>NZ_JAGPXE010000009.1 GCF_018070075.1 Saccharopolyspora endophytica | reverse complement strand
GGGTTGTTCGACGAGGGGTTGTTCGGGGCCGAGACCGAGCAGAAGGCCGGGGAGAAGCTGGCCGAGAACGCGCCGTTGGCGGTGCGGATGCGGCCTCGGTCCCTGGACGAGGTCGTCGGGCAGCAGCACCTCCTGGTCGCCGGTGCTCCTCTGCGGCGGCTGGTCGAGGGAGCTGCTCCGGCGTCGGTGCTGCTCTACGGCCCGCCGGGGACCGGGAAGACGACCCTGGCGAACCTCGTGTCGAAGGCGACCGGGCGCCGGTTCGCGGCGCTGTCGGCGCTGTCGTCGGGGGTGAAGGAGGTCCGGGCCGTCATCGAGGAGGCCCGCCGCCGCCTCGGGCGCTCCGGCGAGGCGACCGTGCTGTTCATCGACGAGGTGCACCGCTTCTCCAAGACCCAGCAGGACGCGCTGCTCGGCGCGGTCGAGGACCGGACCGTGCTGCTGGTGGCCGCGACGACCGAGAACCCCTACTTCTCGGTGGTGGCGCCGCTGCTGTCGCGGTCGCTGGTGCTGCAGCTGCGCAGCCTGGAAGACGAGGACATCCGCTCGCTGCTGCGCCGGGCGGTCAGCGAGGAACGAGGACTGGGCGGATCGGTCGGACTGGCCGAGGACGCCGAGGAACACCTGGTCGCGCTCGCCGAAGGCGATGCCCGCCGCGCGCTGACGGCGTTGGAGGCCGCAGCGGAATCAGCGGTGTCCAACGGGGCCGACGAGATCGACCTGGGCACGGTCGAATCCACCGTGGACCGAGCCGCCGTGCTCTACGACCGCGGCGGCGACCAGCACTACGACATCACCAGCGCCTTCATCAAGTCCATCCGGGGCTCCGACGTCGACGCCGCGCTGCACTACCTGGCGCGGATGGTCGAGGCGGGGGAGGACCCGCGGTTCATCGCGCGCCGCCTGGTCGTGCACGCCAGCGAGGACATCGGCATGGCCGATCCGACCGCGCTGCAGACCGCCGTCGCCGCGGCTCAGGCGGTGCAGTTCATCGGCATGCCCGAGGGGCGGCTGGCGCTGGCCCAGGCCACCATCCACCTGGCCACCGCGCCGAAGTCCAACGCGGTCATCGCCGCGATCAACGAGGCGATGGGCGATGTGCGCGCGGGCAAGGGCGGTCCGGTCCCGCCGCACCTGCGCGACGGGCACTACGCGGGGGCGCAGAAGCTCGGCAACGCCAAGGGCTACCGCTACCCGCACGACAAGCCCGAAGGCGTTCTCGCCCAGCAGTACCCGCCGGATTCGCTGATGGGGCGCGACTACTACAACCCGACGCCGCGCGGCGCCGAACGCGCGCTGCACGACCGGGTTCCGAAGCTGCGCAACATCATCCGCGACGAGGACTGACCAGGAACAGCAACCCGGGCCCACCCCACCACTGACCCGATCGTGTAGCGCTTGACCAGGGGTTTTCGAATTTCGCGCGAAATTCGAGTCGAAACTTCGGCGCTCGAATTTCGCGCGAAATTCGAATCCGCTGGGTGGTGGGTGTGCGGGGTTCGGGTGCGGCTCGGGGTCGTCGGGGGATACGTTGCGCTGGGATGCTGAGCCGGGCAGAACGAGCGTGGAGGTCGATGTGAGCAAGGTCGTGGTCACCAGGACGGTCCCGGAGTCCGCCGTGGCGGTGCTGCGCGAGGTCGCCGAGGTCGAGGTCTGCGACCAGGACCGGCCGCTGACCCCCGACGAGCTCCGCGCCACCGTCGCAGGTGCCGACGGCGTCGTGGCGATGCTGCACGACCGCATCGACGCCGAGTTCGTCGAGGCCGCGGGATCGCAGCTCAAGGTCGTGGCGAACGTGGCCGTCGGCTACGACAACATCGACGTCCCCGCCGTCACCGGACGCGGCGTCACCGTCACCAACACGCCCGGTGTGCTCACCGACGCCACCGCCGACCTCGCCTTCGGGCTGCTGCTGTCGGTCACCCGCCGCCTCGGCGAGGCGGAGCGGCTGCTGCGCTCCCGCACGCCCTGGAACTTCCACCTCGGCTTCATGCTCGGCACCGGACTGCAGGGCAAGACGCTCGGAATCGTCGGCCTCGGCGGCATCGGCCAGGCCGTGGCCCGCCGCGCCCGCGCCTTCGGCATGCACATCGCCTACACCGGCCGTCGCCGCGCGGCGCAGGAGATCGAGGCCGAGCTCGACGCCCGGTACCTGCCGCAGGACGAGCTGCTGCGCACCGCCGACGTCATCTCCCTGCACTGCCCGCTCACCGAGAGCACCCGCCACCTCATCGACGACGCCGCGCTGGAGGCGATGAAGTCCACCGCGGTCGTCGTCAACACCAGCCGCGGCCCGATCGTGGATGAGAAGGCCCTGGCCGCGGCGCTCAAGGAAGGCCGCATCGGCGGGGCGGCGCTGGACGTCTTCGAGAACGAGCCCGAGGTCGACCCCGGCCTGCTGGAGCTGGACAACGTCGCCATCGCCCCGCACCTGGGCTCGGCGACCACCGAGACGCGCACCGCGATGGCAGAGCTCGCCGCGCGCAACGTCGCCGCCGTCCTGACCGGTCAGCAACCGCTCACACCCGTCACCGCGTGATCAACCGGTCACCGCATCGATACCTCCAGCGCGCCCCCGCCGCGTCCGACGCGGAAGGCCGCGGACCTGCGGTTCGACCCGGCGGCCCGGGTGCTTGTAGCTGGCGGATACACCGGTAACCTGGCGCACGATCAACGAACCGGCGCAGGTCGCCGGGTTCGACAAGGACATGACGTGGACATACGGGAGGGCACGTGACGCCCACGCAGATCGCCGCGCTGATCGTCGCCGGAGCGTTCGTGCTGCTGGTCCTGCTGCTGGCGGTGCCGCTGATCAAGCTCGGCAAGACCTTGGACGAGGCGAGCACCGCGATCAAGAAGGCGCAGGAGAACAGCGACCCCATCTTCACCGGCGCGAACACGACGATCACGCACGTGAACACGCAGCTGGAGCGAGTCGACGGCATCACCTCCAACGCCAAGACCATCAGCGGTAACGTCTCGGCGTTGTCGTCGCTGTTCACGGCTACACTGGGTGGTCCGTTGGTGAAGACGGCGGCGTTCTCCTACGGCGTGAGCAAGGCGCTGAAGGCCCGCCGGAAGCGCAAGCAGGAACCGACCGGACGGCACTTCCGCCGCAAGAACAAAGGGGGGCGCAAGTGAGGCGCCTTTTCTGGTTCGGCGCGGGCATCGCAGCCGGAGTCGCGCTGACCCGCAAGGTCAACGAGACCGCTCGGAAGGCGACCCCCACGGGGATGGCCGAGCAGGTCGGCGGCGCCATGCGCGAGCTGGCCGGAGCGGTCGGCTCGTTCGGCGCCGACGTGCGGGCCGGGATGCAGGAACGGGAAGACCAGCTGCAGGATGTGGTCGTGAACGCGGACCAGGTCCGGCGGATAGCCGCTGAGCACGACTCCGAGCGGCGAGCTCGTCGGGCGGGCCGCTGACGCAGGCGCCGCTCCGCGCCGCCGGCCGCTCGCCGACACCGACAGCCGTGTCCGTGACCTGACCCAATTCCCAAGGACTCCCAGTGCAGACCCACGACATCAACCACCGGTTCACCGAGCACTTCAAGGGCCGCGGCCACACCGTGGTGCCCAGCGCGTCGCTGATCCTCGACGACCCGACGCTGCTGTTCGTCAACGCGGGCATGGTCCAGTTCAAGCCCTACTTCCTGGGCGAGGCCCCGGCCCCGTACCCGCGGGCGACGAGCATCCAGAAGTGCGTGCGCACCGGTGACATCGACGAGGTCGGCAAGACCACCCGGCACAACACGTTCTTCCAGATGGCCGGCAACTTCTCCTTCGGCGACTACTTCAAAGAAGGCGCCATGGAGAACGCGTGGGAGCTGCTCACCAAGTCGGTGGCCGACGGCGGCTACGGCATCGACCCGGCCCGCCTGTGGGTGACGGTCTTCGAGAAGGACGACGAGGCCGCCGGGCTGTGGCAGAAGGTCTGCGGGATCCCGGCCGAGCGGATCCAGACCCGCGACGCCAAGGACAACTACTGGGACATGGGCGTGCCCGGTCCCGGCGGACCGTGCTCGGAGATCTACTACGACCGCGGGCCGGCCTACGGCAAGGAAGGCGGTCCCGTCGTCGACGAGGACCGCTACATCGAGATCTGGAACCTGGTGTTCATGCAGGACATCAGGGGTGAGCTGCCGCCCAAGGACGGTCACCCGCCGATCGGCGAGCTGCCGACCAAGAACATCGACACCGGCATGGGCGTCGAGCGCGTGGCCTGCCTGCTGCAGGGCGTGGAGAACGTCTACGAGACCGACCTGGTCCGCCCGGTGATCGCCAAGGCCGAGGAGCTCTCCGGCCGCCGTTACGGCGCCAACCACGAGGACGACGTGCGCTTCCGCGTCATCGCCGACCACGCCCGATCCGGCGTGATGCTCATCGGCGACGGCGTCACCCCCGGCAACGAGGCCCGCGGCTACGTGCTGCGCCGCTTGCTGCGCCGCATCGTGCGCTCCACCCGCCTGCTGGGCGTGCAGGAGCCGGTGCTGGGCGAGTTCGCCCAGATCGTGCGCGACGCGATGTCGCCGAGCTACCCCGAGCTGGTCACCGAGTTCGACCGCATCGACTCGGTGATGCGCAACGAGGAAGAGGCGTTCCTGTCGACGCTGACCGCCGGTTCGAAGATCTTCGACCTGGCCGTCACCGACCTGAAGAAGACCGGTGGCCAGACCCTCGCGGGAGACAAGGCCTTCCAGCTGCACGACACCTACGGCTTCCCGATCGACCTGACCCTGGAGATGGCCTCCGAGCAGGGCCTGGAGGTCGACGAGCAGGGCTTCCGCGACCTGATGGCCGAGCAGCGCAACCGCGCCAAGGCCGACGCCAAGGCCCGCAAGACCGGCCACGGCGACCTGTCGACCTACCGCACGCTGCTCGACCAGCACGGCACCACCGAGTTCATCGGCTACACCGACCTGCAGTCGCACAGCCGCGTGCTGGGCCTGCTCGTCGACGGCCGGCCCGCCTCCCGCGCCTCGGCCGGGACCGAGGTGGAGCTGGTGCTCGACCGCACCCCGTTCTACGCCGAGGGCGGTGGCCAGATCGCCGACACCGGCAAGCTGGTCGGCCCGGGTGTCGCGGTCGAGGTGCTCGACGTGCAGCGCAGCGTTCCCGGCCTGTTCGTGCACCGCGCGAAGGTCCTGGAGGGCGAGCTCGGCGTGGACACCACGCTGGAGGCCGCCGTCGACGCCCACCGCCGCCAGTCCATCGAGCGCTCGCACTCCGCGACGCACCTGGTGCACGCGGCCGTGCGGGGCGCCTACGGCAAGCGCGCCGCGCAGGCCGGTTCGCTGAACTCGCCGGGCCGGATGCGCTTCGACTTCACCGTGCCCTCGTCGGTGTCGGCCGACGTGCTGGCCGGGGTCGAGGAAGAGGTCAACGACTACCTGCAGACCGACGTCGAGGTCAACGCCTACACGACCAGCATGGACCGGGCCATGGAGCTCGGTGCGATGGCGCTGTTCGGCGAGAAGTACGGCGACCAGGTCCGCGTGGTCGACATGGGCGACTACTCCCGCGAGCTGTGCGGTGGCACCCACGTGCCGCGCATCGGCCACCTCGGCGTGGTCAAGCTGGTGTCGGACTCCTCGGTCGGTTCCGGCGTGCACCGCGTCGAGGCGCTGGTGGGCATGGACGCCATGCGCCACATCAGCAAGGAGCACCTGCTGGTCACCCAGCTCGCCGAGCAGTTCAAGGTTCCGGCCGAGGAGCTGCCCGAGCGCATCCAGGGCGTGGTCAGCAAGCTGCGCAGCGCCGAGAAGGAGCTCGCGCAGCTGCGCATCTCCCAGGTGCTCAACTCCGCCGGAGAGCTCGCCGACAAGGGCACCGACGTGCACGGCGTGACGCTGGTGGCCGAGCAGGTCCCGGACGGCGTGGACGGCAACGCGCTGCGCGCGCTGGCCGGTGAGATCCGCGGCCGGCTGGGCTCGCGCCCCTCGGTGGTGGCGCTGTTCTCCGCCGAGGAGGGCAAGGTCAGCTTCGTGGTCGGCGTCAACGACGCGGCTCGCGACAAGGGCATCGCGGCGGGCAAGCTGGTTCCCAGCTTCGCCGCCGAGGTCGGCGGCCGCGGGGGCGGCAAGCCGGACATGGCCCAGGGCGGCGGCTCGAACCCCGCGGGCATCACCGCGGCCATCGGTGCGCTGCGCACCGGCGTCGACCAGGTGGTGGCAGGCGGGTGAACGAGCACCAGCAGGCGGATCCCGGCCCGGGACGTCGGCTCGGTGTCGACGTCGGGGCGGTCCGGGTCGGAATCGCGCTGAGCGATCCCGCTCCGATGCTGGCGACCCCGTTGGAGACGTTGCGACGGGACGAGGAAGGCGGCAGCGATCTCGCCAAGATCGCCGACCTCGTCTCCGAGCACGACGTGGTGGAGATCGTGATCGGCCTGCCGAAGACGTTGGCGGGCAGGCACGGTTCCGCCGCGGAGATCGCGCAGTCCTACGGGGCTGCGCTGGTGGAGAAGGTCGCACCGGTCCCGGTGCGGTTTCACGACGAGCGGTTGACCACGGTGACGGCCAGCCGGAAGCTGTCGAAACGCGGCGTGCGGGGGAAGAAGCAGCGTGCCGTCGTTGACCAGGCGGCAGCGGTGGAGATCTTGCAGGCTTACCTGGACGGCCGGGGGCAGAGAACACGAGAGGAACTCCCGTGACCGATGATCTCGGACTGTTCGCGGACGAGCCCGGGGACCACCGGCGACGGCGCCCCGATCCGGAACGCTTCCGACGTCGCAAGAGGCGCCGATGGGTGACCGCCCTGGCCGGCCTGTTCGTGCTGGTGCTGGTCGGCGGCGGTGTGGGGTACGGAGCGCTGCAGATCATGCGGATCGGCGGCTACGAGGACTACGACGGCGAGGGCACCGGCAGCGTCGTCATCGAGGTCGCCTCCGGCGACACCGTGGGTGACATCGGCAAGACGCTGTCCGAGAAGGACGTGGTGGCCAGCACCAAGGCGTTCACCTCCGCGTCGGCCGAGAACAAGCGGATCAACTCGATCCAGCCCGGTTACTACCTGATGCGCAACAAGATGTCGGGCAAGGCCGCGGTCAGCCACATCCTGTCGGCCGAGGCGAAGGTCGGCCGGGTCGACATCCGCGGCGGCATGCGGCTGGAGGACCAGGCCGCGCCCAACGGCGGCAACACGCCGGGCATCCTGACCAGGCTCGCCGAGGCGACCTGCGCGAACAAGAACGAGAAGTGCACCACCTCCGAGGAGATGCACACCGCGGCCGAGACCGCGGACCTGGCGACGCTGGGCGTGCCGGAGTGGGCCGTGGCCGACGCGTCCAAGGCCGAGCCCCGGCGCCGGCTCGAAGGCCTGATCATGCCGGGCATCTACGACGTCAAGCCCGGTGAGTCCGCCGAGAACGTGCTGCGCGACGTGGTCACCAAGTCCGCGGCGCAGCTGGAAGCGGCCGGTCTGCCGGATCTCGCGGAGAGCAGCGGTCATTCGCCCTACGAGCTGATGGTCATCGCTTCGCTGACGCAGAGCGAGGGGCTGGAGAAGGACTTCCCGAAGATCGCGCGAGTGATCGAGAACCGGCTCGGCCAGCCCGCGATGAAGCTGGGCCTGGACTCCACGATCAACTACCCGCTGGACAAGCCGACGCTGCTGACCAACAGCTCCGACCGGCAGCGCCCCGGCCCGTACAACACCTACCTGAACTACGGGCTGCCGCCGACGCCGATCTCGGCGTTCAGCAAGGAGGCGCTGCGGGCGGCCGAGCGGCCGGCCGAGGGCGAGTGGCGCTACTTCGTGAAGTGCTACCCGGACGGGACCTCCTGCTTCGCGAAGAACCAGCAGGAGCACGACGCCTTCATCAAGGAAGCGCAGGAACGTGGCGCCTTCTGATCAGCAGGAGGCAGCGGTGCGCCGGGCTGGAGTGCTCGGCAAACCGGTCGAGCACTCGCTGTCCCCCGTCCTGCACGGTGCCGCCTACGACGCGCTCGGTCTGCGCTGGACCTACGAGCGCGTCGAGGCGGACGCCGAGCGGTTGGTGGAGTTCGTCGGCGGTCTCGGGCCGGAGTGGGCCGGGCTGTCGGTGACGATGCCGGGCAAGCGCGCGGCGCTGCGGGTGGCCGATGAGGTCGCCGACCGCGCCGAGGCGGTGGGGGCGGCGAACACGCTGGTCCACCGCCCGGACGGGAGCTGGTTCGCCGACTGCACCGACGTGGACGGCGTCGTCGGGGCGCTGCGGGTGGCGGGTGGTTTCACCGGCGGCCACACAGGTCTGATCCTCGGCGCGGGCGGCACGGCGGTGGCGACGCTGGCGGCGTTCGCCGATCTGGGCCTGTCCGAGGCGACGCTGGCGGTGCGCGAGCCCTCCCGCGCGGCGGAGGCGCTGGAGGCCGCCGAGCGGATCGGTCTGCGGGTCCGGGTCGAACGGCTCGACTCGATCACCCTCGCCGACGCCGCGACCAGCCACGACGTGGTCGTCTCCACGCTCCCCGCGGGCGCGGTGGACCCGCACGCGGCGGATCTCGCGAAGGCCGCGTGCGTGCTCGACGTCATCTACCACCCCTGGCCGACGCCGCTGGCCGAGGCCGTCGGGGTTGTCGGAGGCCGGTTGGCGACTGGCCTGGACATGCTGCTGCACCAGGCGTTCGGCCAGGTCGAGCACTTCACCGGGCAAGCGGCTCCGCGCACCACGATGCGCGACGCCCTGGCCGCCGCGACAGGTCACGCGCTGCCCCTCTAGACGAAAACGGCGGCGCTCCCGGGGAGGGGAGCGCCGCCGTCGTGTCGGTCCTGGATCAGTCCATGTCGGTCGCCACGAGCTTGGCGACCTCGTCGAGGGCCGCTTCGGCGCCCTCGCCCTCGGCGGCCAGGATCACCTCGTCGCCGTGGGAGGCGCCCAGGGTCATGAGACCGAGGATGCTGCCCGCCTCGACGGGTTCGTTGCCCTCCTTGCGGATGGTGATCACCACGGGTTGGGCCGCGGCCGTCTTGGCCAGCAGGGCCGCGGGCCGCGCGTGGATCCCGACCTTGCTCGCTACGGTGACCCGTCGTTCAGACATGTCTCTCCTTCGTCGGGGGCGGGGGCACCGACCCGCGCCGCCTCACTTCTTCTCGGTGGCGGGCGCCGCGCCCCCACCGGCATTATCCGCATCGGTCGAGGCGCTGTCGTCCTCCTCGCGACCCGGGGTGCGCAGGTTCCACTTGCTGATGACGAACCGGAACACCACGTAGTAGACGACCGCGTAGCCCAGCCCGATCGGGATCAGCCAGATCGAGCCCTGGGAGATGCCGAAGTTGAGCAGGTAGTCGATCGCACCGGCGGAGAACCCGAAGCCGGAGTGGATGTCCAGCGCGTTGACCAGCGCCAGCGAGGTGCCCGTCAGCACCGCGTGGATCAGCAGCAGCGGCCACGCGACGAAGATGAACGAGAACTCCAGCGGCTCGGTGACACCGGTCAGGAACGAGGTCAGCGCGACCGAGATCATCACGCCGCCGACGACCTTGCGCTGCTCCGGCTTGGCCGACTGCCAGATCGCCAGCGCCGCGGCGGGCAGCGCGAACATGAAGATCGGGAAGAAGCCGGTCATGAACGTCCCCGCGGTGGGGTCGCCCGCGAAGAAGCGCGCGATGTCGCCCTTCTCGCCGTTGTAGTCGCCGAAGAGGAACCAGACCACGTTGTTCGGGATGTGGTGCAGACCGAACGGCAGCAGCAGCCGGTTGATCAGGCCGTAGAGCCCGCCGCCGATGACCGCCTGCTGGGTGACCGCGTCCGAGAAGGCGGTGAGCAGGGCGTCGAACAGCGGGAACAGCAGACCCATGATCACGCCGATGATCAGCATCGCCACCGCTGTCACGATCGGCACGAACCGCCGGCCGCCGAAGAAGCCCAGGTAGTCCGGCAGCTTGATGCGGTGGTAGCGCTGCCACAGCCAGGCCGCCACCAGACCGGCGACGATGCCGCCGAGCACGCCGTAGGGGCTCTTGTTGAGCGAGGTCCCCTCCTCGGTGCCGGCGATCTGGGTCAGCACGCCGTGCAGCACCAGGTAGCCGACCGCGCCGGACAGGGCCGTCGAGCCGTCGGCCTTCTTGGCGAAGCCGATCGCGACACCGATGGCGAACAGCAGCGGCAGGTTGTCGAACAGCGCGCCACCGGCGGCGCCGATGACACCGGCGACCGTCTGCAACCAGGTCAGGGAGGCTCCGAGGCCTTCCGCGCCGAGCAGGTCGTCCTGGCCGAGCCGCTGCAGCAGCGCGGCGGCGGGCAGCACCGCGATCGGCAGCATGAGGCTGCGGCCGATGCGCTGCAGTTGCGCGAGTCCTCTGTTGCTCCCCTTCGCCTTGGCGGCGGTGGAACTCATCGGATACCTCCTGCTTGGTTCACCGGGGTTGGGAGATCATTGCAAACGATTTCGGTGGTGCGCTGGTTCGTCTTGTCCGGTTCTCGCCTCACGGCTCGCCCGGTTCGCGGTCGAGCTGCATGGTCAGCTGATATCGGTCACCGCGGTACCAGGAGGTCATGTCCTCCACCGGCCGTCCGCGCGCGGTGGAGATCCGCCGGAACACCAGCAGCGAGCACCCGGGCCGGATGCCCAGCAGGCGCGCGGTTTCGGCGTCGGCGTCGTCGGCCAGCACGGTCTGCGTGCCCGACTCCAGCTGGAGCCGGTACCGCCGGGACAGCAGCGTGTACAGCGAGGCGGTGAGGTCCTGGTCGAGCAGGTCGGGCACCGATTCCGGGTGGTACCAGCCGCGTTCGACGGCCATCGGCATCCCGTCGGCCTTGCGCAGCCGGAACAGCCAGAACGCGGTCTGCTGCGGTGCCAGGCCGAGCGCCTGCGCGGTGGCCGGGGGCGGGACGGCCTCGGCCGCGTCGAGCAGCACGGTCTCCGGGTGCATGCCGCGGCGGCGCATGTCCTCGGTGAACGACGCCAGGTGCACCTGCCAGTCGATGCGCGGGCGCGTGGTGAAGGTGCCCTTGCCGCGCACCCGGACCAGCAGGCCTTCGGTGACCAGCTGGCCGATCGCCTCGCGCACCGTCAGCCGGGAGACCCCGTAGCGCAGCGCCAGTTCGCGCTCCGACGGCACCGCGGCGCCGGGCGGGAGCTCGTCGCCGGCCAGCTCGCGCAGGATCTCCCGCAGTTGCACGTGTTTCGGCATCGGTCCGTCGGGCAGGCCGCGCGAGGCCGCGTGCTGGAGAGAACTCGGTTCTTCTCCCATGCCGCCTCCTGTCGTGCCACCCTGGCGTGAGTTCGCTGTCGTGAACTCGCCGCCGGTTCGGATGAGAACCGCGACCGGTCGTTGGTACTGTCCGGTCTAAACCAGTTGGTTGCGAAGAATGCGCCGTCATGCGATCAGGTGTCAACAAGGCTCTGCTTTCGTTGCCGCATCGACATCACGTGGCGCAAGATCGTCGCGTCGCGGTCCGCTGGCCGCGGTGGCGAGAGCACGAAGGGAGCACGTGGTGGCTCAGGACAAGGCCGAGGCGATCCTCTCCGCGCTGGGCGGCGGGGACAACATCGTCGAGATCGAGCCGTGCATCACGCGGCTGCGCTGCGAGGTCGAGGACGGCTCGAAGATCGACGAGGCGGGCCTCAAGGCCGCGGGCGCGCACGGCGTGATGGTGCAGGGCACGGTCGTCCAGGTTGTGGTGGGACCGGAGGCGGACACGCTGGCCGGCGACATCGAGGACCTGATGTGAGCACCGAGGTCGGCAGTCCGGTAGCGGGTCTGACCACGTCGCTCAGCGACGTCCCGGACCCGGTGTTCTCGCAGGCCATGGTGGGTCCCGGTGTCGCGGTGAAGCCCTCCGGCGGCGAGGGCGACGCGGTCGCCCCGGTCGCGGGCCAGGTCGTGACGCTGCACCCGCACGCGTTCGTCATCGCGGCGTCCTCGGGCGGCGCGGTGCTGGTCCACCTGGGCATCGACACGGTCAAGCTCAAGGGCGAGGGCTTCACGCTGCACGTCGGCAAGGGCGATGCGGTCGAGGCCGGGCAGAAGATCATCACCTGGAACCCGACGGAGATCGAGGCCCAGGGCTACTCCTCGATCTGCCCGGTGGTGGCCCTGGACGCCCCGGCGGAGTCCTTGGCGGACCTCCGGGAGGACACCCAGGTCCTCCCGGGAGACGCGCTGTTCACCCTCGAGGGGTGAGGCGGAGGGCGGATCTGGTCTGAACCGGGCGCGGCGAACTTCGATCGTGGACGGTTCGGACCAGAACTGACCACTGCCCCGCGCGGGTGCCGACACGCGACCCTTCGGGCCGTTCGTCCGCCGCGCGGGGCGGGAGTCCCGGCACCGTCGTCGGGATGAGCGCGTTGATCGCGGCCGGAGCCCTCGCCGGATGGGCCGGACGCCACCTGCTGGGTCGACTCCGCCGCGGCACCGCCGTCCCACCCGGCTGGTGCGAGATCGGGGTGTCGCTGGCGTGGGCGCTCGTGGCGCTCCGGCAGCCGCCCGGGTGGTGGTTGCCGGTCCCGCTCGCGCTGGGCTGGCTCGCGGTCGTCCTCAGCGCCTGCGACCTGCGGGTTCACCGGCTTCCCGACGCCCTGACCCTGCCCGCCTACCCGGTCGCCGCCGCGCTGCTGAGCGTCGTCGCGGCGCACCGGCCGGGGGTCGCGCTCGGCTCGGCGGCCGGGCTCGTCCTGCTGGGTGGGACGTACCTGGTGGTCAGGGTCATATCCCCGGCCGCGATGGGTGCGGGGGACGTCAAGCTCGCCGGTGTCCTGGGCGCGGTGGTGGGTGCGGTGTCGGTTCCCGCCGTCGCCGGGGTCGTCGTGGTCGCGGCGGCGTTCACCCTGGTCGGCGCGCTGTGGAGGCGCGCAGAGGCGGTCGCCCACGGTCCGGCGGTGCTGGTTCCGTCCTGGCTGGTGACTCTGAGCTGGCCGTGACCCACCCGGGCGGGTTCCCCCAGGGCAGAGCGTGGCAGGATCTGTGGTGTGTTGCGCTGGATGACCGCTGGAGAATCGCACGGCCCCGCCCTCGTCGCGGTGCTGGAAGGCATGGTGGCCGGGGTCGAGGTGACCTCGACCGAGATCGCGACCCAGCTGGAGCGCCGCAAGCTCGGCTTCGGGCGCAGCCCGCGGATGAACTTCGAGGCCGACGAGCTGGAGATCATCGGCGGTGTCCGGCACGGCCGCACCCAGGGCGGCCCGATCGCGGTGCGCATCGGCAACACCGAGTGGCCCAAGTGGGAACAGGTCATGTCCGCCGACCCGGTCGACGAGGACGTGCTGGCCAACCTGGCCCGCAACGAGCCGCTGACCCGTCCGCGCCCCGGTCACGCCGACATCGCCGGCATGCAGAAGTACGGCTTCGACGAGGCCCGCCCGGTCCTGGAGCGCGCCAGTGCCCGCGAGACCGCTGCGCGCGTGGCCGTCGGCACCGTCGCCCGGCAGTTCCTGCGCCAGCTGTTCGGCGTCGAGATCGTCTCCCACGTGGTCAGCCTCGGCGGCGTGGACGCCACCGGCGAGGTGCTGCCCGGCCCCGACGACCTGGCCGCGATCGACGAGAACCCGGTCCGCGCCTTCGGCGACACCGCCACCGAGCGGATGATGGCCGAGGTCGACGCCGCGAAGAAGGACGGCGACACCCTCGGCGGTGTCGTCGAGGTCATCGCCTACAACCTGCCCCCGGGCATCGGCTCGCACGTGCACTGGGACCGCAAGCTCGACGCCCGCCTGGCCGGTGCGCTGATGAGCATCCAGGCGATCAAGGGCGTGGAGATCGGCGAGGGCTTCGCCAACGCCCACCGCCGGGGCAGCGCCGCGCACGACGAGATCTACCCCGACCAGGGCGTCAACTGGGTCCGCCGCGACAGCAACCGCGCGGGCGGTCTCGAAGGCGGCATCACCAACGGCGAGCCGCTGATCGTGCGCGCCGCCAAGAAGCCCATCTCCAGCCTGCCGCGCGCACTGGCCACTGTGGACATGGTGACCGGCGAGCCCGCGCAGGCGATGCACCAGCGCTCCGACATCACCGCCGTACCGCGCGCCGCGGTGGTCGCCGAGACGATGGTGGCGCTGGTGCTGGCCGAGGCCGCGCTGGAGAAGTTCGGCGGCGACTCGCTGCCGGAGACCCGCCGCAACGTCGAGGGCTACCTCGCCTCGCTGCGCGAGCGCGCGCAGAAGCGGCAGGTGCGGTGATGTCGCCGCGCGCGATCGTGATCGGCCCGCCCGGCGCGGGCAAGACCACCATCGGCAGGCTGCTGGCCGAACGCCTCGGTGTGAAGTTCCGCGACACCGACGCCGACGTCGTCGAGAGCACCGGCCGCGAGATCGGTGACATCTTCGCCAACGACGGCGAACCCGCCTTCCGCGCGCTGGAGGAGCGGGCCGTCGACACCGCGCTGCGCGAGCACGACGGCGTGCTGGCGCTCGGCGGCGGCGCGGTGCTGTCCGAGCTGACCCGCGAACGGCTCGCCGGGCACCCGGTGGTGTTCCTGTCGGTCGGTCTCGCCGAAGGTGCGCGCCGCGTGGGGCTGTCCACCGCGCGCCCGCTGCTGGCCGGGATCAACCCGCGCGCCACGTTCAAGGCGCTGCTGGACGCGCGCCTGCCGATCTACCGATCGGTGGCCGCCGTGGAGGTCACCACCGACGAGCTCGAACCCGCGCAGGTCGTCGACCGGGTCGTCGACGACCTCGCCGCACTGTCCAGCTAGGGGGTTTCGAAGTGGCAGAGCCACTTTCTCTTTCGGTGAGTGGGCGAACAACTGGCACCGCCGGAGGTTCTTCAGCGGCTTCGTGGCGAGCACGCCGCGAAGCCGTGCATTGGCATACATCAGGAGTGGCGCGCGAGTCCACGGAGTCCCTCAGGTTCTCCTACCCGCACCGCTGAGCACAACGACCCCGATACTCTAGATAGCCCGATTGCCGAAGGGACGACGATGACCGAGCCGGTTCGGATCAGCGTGAACGGCCAGCAGCCCTACGACGTGGTCGTCGGCCGGGGGTTGCTCGGTGAGCTGGTGGAATTCCTCAGCGGGGCGTCGAGCGTCGCGCTCGTGCACCAGCCCACGATCACCGCCACCATCGAGGCGGTCCGCGAGGAGCTGACCGAGGCCGGCATCGACGCGCACCGGGTCGAGATCCCCGACGCCGAGGACGGCAAGAGCCTGCAGGTCGCCGGGTTCTGCTGGGAGGTGCTGGGCAAGATCGGCATGGACCGCGACGGCGTCGTGGTGTCCTTCGGCGGTGGCGCGGTCACCGACCTCGGCGGGTTCGTCGCGGGCACCTGGATGCGGGGCGTGAAGGCCGTGCACGTGCCCACCACCCTGCTGGGCATGGTCGACGCCGCGGTGGGCGGCAAGGCCGGCATCAACACCGACGCGGGCAAGAACCTGGTGGGCCTGTTCCACGAGCCGAGCCTGGTGCTGTGCGACCTGGCGACGCTGGAAGGCCTGCCGCGCAACGAACTCCTGGCGGGCATGGCCGAGGTCGTCAAGGCCGGTTTCATCGCCGACCCGGAGATCCTGCGGCTCATCGAGGAGGACCCGGACACCGCCACCGACCCGAGCGGTGACGTGCTGGCCGAGCTGGTCCGCCGGTCCATCCAGGTCAAGGCCGACGTCGTCTCGTCGGACCTCAAGGAGTCGCACCTGCGCGAGGTGCTCAACTACGGGCACACGCTGGCCCACGCCATCGAGCGCCGCGAGCGCTACCGCTGGCGCCACGGGGCCGCGGTCAGCGTCGGCCTGGTCTTCGCCGCCGAACTGGCGCGGCTGGCGGGACGTCTCGACGACGAGACCGCCGACCGGCACAAGCGCATCCTCGACCTGCTCGGCCTGCCCACCACCTACGACCCGGACGCGCTGGGCTCGCTGATGGAGGGCATGAAGGCCGACAAGAAGAACCGCTCCGGTGTCCTGCGGTTCGTGGTGCTCGACGGTCTGGCCAAGCCGGAACGGCTGGAAGGCCCGGACCCGTCGCTGATCGCCGCCGCGTACTCGGTGATCACCGGTGGTGAGAGCAAGTCCAGCACGGAGGTTCTGCTGTGAAGGTCCTCGTCCTCAACGGACCCAACCTCGGTCGGCTCGGCAAGCGCGAGCCCACCGTCTACGGCAGCACCACCTACGCCGACCTGGTGTCGATGTGCGAGAAGGCGGGCCAGGACCTCGGCGTCGAGGTCGAGGTCCGGCAGACCGACCACGAGGGCGAGATGGTCGGCTGGCTGCACGAGGCCGCCGACGCGTCCTGGCCGGTGGTGCTCAACGCGGGCGCGTGGACGCACTATTCGGTGGCGGTGCGCGACGCCGCCTCGCAGCTCAACGCTGATCTGGTCGAGCTGCACATCTCCAACGTGCACAAGCGGGAACCGTTCCGGCACACCAGCTACCTGTCCGACATCGCGACCGCGGTGATGGCGGGTCTGGGCGTGGCCGGGTATCCGCTGGCGATCCGCTGGCTGGCCGAGAACGCGGGGGAGTAGTGCGCGGCCGGCTGCCGTTATGCCTGGTCGCCGTCGTGCTGCTGGCGGGCTGCACGCAGGTCGACGGCAGCCCGGTGACGCAGGTGGTGCAGCGGCAGCGGCCGGTTCCGGTGCCGCAGCCGGTGGAGCTGAGGACCGCCTCCGAGCGCGGGAGCCCCGGTGTGGTGGCGGCGGGCGGGTTGCCCGCGCCGTACAACTACGGGCCGTCGGTGCTGGCCGAGGACGGCCGGTACCGCGCGTGGTGGTGCAGCCAGCTGCCGGGCGTGGGACCCGCGGGTGACGACGTCCTGCACGCCTCGGCGGCCTCGCCGGACGGTCCGTTCGCCGAAGGCGCGGCTCCGGCGGTTCCGGTCTTCGCCGGTGAGCCGGGGCGTTTCGACGGGATGCACACCTGCGATCCGTCGGTGCTGCACGTGGGCGACCGCTACTACCTCTACTACACGGGCGCTGCGGGCGATCACGCGCACGGCAACGCCATCGGGGTCGCGACCAGCGCGGACGGCATGGCGTGGAGGCGCGGTGCCGCGCCGATCGTGACCGCGGCGGGTGAGGTCCCGCGCGGCAACGTCTACGGCGCCGGGCAGCCCTCGGCGGTGTTCGTGGACGGCTGGTTCTACCTGCTGTTCACCGACACCACCGCCAAGGGCGCGGGCTGGAACGGCGCCGGGCAGTTCGTGCTGCGATCGCGAGACCCGTTGTTCGCCAAGGACGTTCAGGCGCTGACCGAGCGCGGATTCCGGCCTGCCGGTGGGGAGCGCGGCCGGTCGGTCGTCGACGCGTTCAGCGCGGACTGGGCCTACTCGCCGACGCTGGACGCCTTCGCCATCGCGCACCAGACCACCGGCGGTACCCAGATCACTTTCTGGGACAGGGAGTTCACCCGCCACCCGTACGAGCCGGTGACGATTCCCGGCCCGTGGCAGGAAGGTCCGGGAATCGTCCGCGACGGCGAGGGGCGGATCCGTCCCTCCACATCGGACCCGTGCGAAACGGTGCCGGTCGACGTCCTGCGCGCCACCGCGCTCGCCCCGGCCCCCACCGACATCCGGCACTTCGGCATCGACATCACCGGCGCCGACGGGTGCGGCACCCCTGCGCGAGCGGCCCGGGCGCTGGACGGCGTCGCGGTTCCCTCACCGGTGCGCACGGTCGACCTCGTCCACGACGGCGCCAGGGTCCGGCTCGAACGCCGCTCGGTGGCCGAGACCGTCGCGGTGACGGTCCTCGACGACCGCCCGGATCCCGTGGACGAGCTCCCGGTGGTCGCCGAGATCGCCTCCGGCGCCCCGGCCCTGCGCTCCCCTACGGGCGAGGTCGGTGTCCTCGACACCCGCGGCGGCCTCTGGCGGGTCACCCCGGAAACCGCGCGGGCCAACGCCTCGCCCGTCGCCGACGTCACCGAGGCGCAGTGGCGTTCCCACCCCGCCCGAGGCGACCTCCGGCCCTGACCCTCGCTCGGCCGTCACAATTTCGCGCGAAATTCGAATCCCCAGAGCCGGGCTCGAATTTCGCGCGAAATTGTGACGGGGGTGCTCAGGAGGGTGAGCCCGGTTGGAGGGTCTTCACCTTGAGCTGCTCGCCCGGGAGGTCCGGGTTGGCGCAGGCCGTCCCGGTCAGGGGGACGAACATCGAGTCGTACTCCTGCGGCGGGTAGATGCGCAGGCCGCGGGCTTCCTCCGGGCGGCAGGTGGCCGAGTCGTAGTTCTCCGTGCGCGGGGCCGCCAGCGGCGCCCACGCCTGCCCGCCGGGTTGCAGCGTGATGGCCGGGCCCTTGCCGCCCTCGCGGTGCGCGGGCCGGCCGATCTGGTGACCGTCGTCGCCGCCGACGTAGGACACCCCGGCGAAGCCCTGGATCTCGCAGGTGGAGCTGCCGGAGTTGGTGAACCGCAGCGCGTGGTGCGCGGTTCCCGCGCCCGCGTCGACGTACTCGACCGTCACCGCGAGGTCCCCCACCTCGCACAGCCGCGTCTGCGGTGCCGGGTCGGCCTCGGTCTTCGAGGTCGTGGTCTCGGCGGGTGGTGGCACCTCGGCGGCCGGGGTGCTGCCGGTCGCCTCGGAGTGCGTCGGCGGCTCCGGCGAGGAGCCGCCGACGAGCCTGCTGGACGACGTCGCACCGTCCTCGTCGCAGGCGCTGAGACCGACGGTGAGCAGTGCGGCGGTGGCCGCCAGGATGATCCTCTTGCGAGTCATGTTCTCCGCCTCTCCGTACCGATCGCTCACTGGAGAAGACGCGCATCGGTCGGGGAGGTTGCTCGACTCGTGAGTGGAGGAGGCGCTCAGGTCCCGCTGCTCAACAGTTCTCAGTCCTGGTGGAAGGTCCGGCGGTAGGCGGCCGGACCGATGCCCAGCCGCGCGCGCAGGTGCTTGCGCAGCGAGGTGGCGGTGTTGAGCCCGGAGGCGACCGCGACCTCCTCGATCGGCAGGTCGGTGTGCTCCAGCAGGTGCCGCGCGTGCTCGATGCGCTGTCCCAGCAGCCAGTCCAGCGGCGAGGTGCCGGTCTCCTCGCGGAACCGCCGGGTGAAGGTCCGCACGCTCATGCCCGCGTGCGCGGCGATCGCCTCCAGCGTCAGCGGTTCGGCGAGCCGGTGCAGCAGCCATTCGCGGGTGGGTGCGGTGCCGGTGGCGCCGGGGGAGGGCAGCGGGCGTTCGATGAACTGCGATTGCCCGCCGTCGCGCCAGGGCGGGACGACGTTGCGCCTCGCCGCCCGGTTGGCGATCTCGCTGCCGTGGTCGTTGCGGATGACGTGCAGGCACAGGTCGATCCCGGCGGCCACCCCAGCGGAGGTCAGCAGGTCGCCGTCGTCGACGAACAGCACGTCCGGGCGCAGCTCGACGTGCGGGAACATCTCGCGGAACCGGTCGGCGTGCGCCCAGTGCGTGGTCGCCGGGCGGCCGTCGAGCAGGCCCGCGGCGGCGAGCACGAACGCGCCGGTGCAGATCGACATGATCCGGGTGCCCGCGGGCAGGTTCCGCAGGTAGTCGGTGACCTTGGGGTCCTCGGTGAAGGTCTCGGTGTCGACGCCGGGCACGATGACGGTGTCCGGCTCGCGCAGCGCGTCGGTGCCGCACTCGGGCAGGACCGTGAAGCCCCTGTTCGTGGCCAGCGGCCCGCCGTCGATGCTGCACACGCGCACCTCGTAGAGCGGTCCGTCCGGCCCGGTGGCGCCCGCGAAGATCTGCGGCGGTATCGCAAGGTCGAACCCGACGACGGTCTCCACGCCGAGCACGGCGATCCGATGCGGCCTCATGGCCGAATCTTCCCACATTGTGTCCCTCCGGCCACTGGTTCGGCCTCCAGCGCTCGATCACGCTGGTCAGCATGGTTCGCATGCTGCCCGCGCGGGTGCACCCCGCCTGGTCGATCGCCGTCGTCGCGTTCATCGCCCTGGTGGGGGCCGCCGCCTTCCGGTCGGCGCCCGGGGTGCTGATGGATCCGCTGCACCGGGAGTTCGGCTGGCCGCACGGGCTGATCTCGGCGGCGGTGTCGCTGAACCTGCTGCTGTTCGGGCTTACCGCGCCGTTCGCCGCGGCGCTGATGGTGCGCTTCGGCGTCCGGCGCGTCACCACCTCGGCGCTGCTGCTCGTGGGGGTGGGCAGCGGTCTGACGGTGTTCATGACCGAGCCGTGGCAGCTGATCCTGTGCTGGGGCCTGCTGGTGGGGCTGGGTACCGGCTCGATGGCGCTGGCGTTCGTGTCCACGGTGGTCGACCGCTGGTTCGTGGCCCGGCGCGGCCTGGTCAGCGGCGTGCTCACGGCCGGCAGCGCGACCGGGCAGCTGGTCTTCCTGCCGGTGGAGGCGATGCTGGTGGAGAGCCGGGGCTGGCGCGCGGCCTCGCTGACCATCACCACCGCCGCGCTGCTGGTCGCCGTCATCGTCTGGCTCGTGATGCGCGAACACCCGCGCGATCTCGGGGTTTCCGCCTACGGGGCCACCGGTGATGAGCCGGAACCCTCGCAGGAGAGGGGAAATCCCGCGGTGATCGCCGTCAGGACGCTCGCCGAGGCGGCCCGCACGCCCGCCTTCTGGCTGCTGGCAGGCGGTTTCGCGATCTGCGGGGCCAGCACCAACGGATTGGTCAACACCCACTTCGTGCCCGCAGCGCACGACCACGGCATGCCCACCACGATGGCCGCCGGGCTGCTCGCGCTCATCGGGGTCTTCGACGTGCTCGGCACCGTGGCGTCGGGCTACCTCACCGACAAGATCAACCCGCGCGTGCTGCTGGCCGTCTACTACACGCTGCGCGGCGCTTCGCTGTTCGTGCTGCCGCAGCTGTTCGCCCCGACGCCGGGGGCGGAGATGGTGATGTTCGTCGTCTTCTACGGCCTGGACTGGGTCGCCAC
Source organism: Saccharopolyspora endophytica (assembly GCF_018070075.1). Classification (GTDB taxonomy): domain Bacteria; phylum Actinomycetota; class Actinomycetes; order Mycobacteriales; family Pseudonocardiaceae; genus Saccharopolyspora; species Saccharopolyspora endophytica. The sequence continues at coordinate 294,632 of NZ_JAGPXE010000009.1, read as the reverse complement.
GGTGCCGCCGACGATGGCGCTGTGCCGCGAGCACTTCGGGCCGAAGGCCTCGGTGGTGTTCGGCTGGGTGTTCGCCTCGCACCAGGTGGGTGCGGCGGCCGTCGCCGGCGGGGCCGGGCTGATCCGCGACCACTTCGGCGACTACGCGCTGGCCTGGTACGGATCGGGATTGCTCTGCCTGCTGGCGACGGCCTTCTCCGTATCGATCCGGAGAAACGCCCCCAGGCGACCCGCCGCGGACCGGGGCGCGAATCCGGCCCGGACGGGCGCCTGAGGCACGCCCATTCTTCAGAGCGCTCCCAAGATCGGAAAATAGGCCGGAGGGATCAGCGGGGTGTGGGCCGGGTGGCGCAGCGAGCTGGTTTCCGGCCGCGTGACCAGCGGGTTCACCGCCTCAGCCGGGTGAGAATCGTTTCAGATCGGCTGACCTGCGAAATTGCCAGTTGTCGTCGCGCGGTGGGAACGGCGGGGTAATCTCCGGGGTCATGTCTGAGCTTCTCGCCCGTGCGGTCGGCGAGCGCGGTGAGCTCGTGCTGATGCGCCGCGACGACGCGCTGGAACTGCGGGTCAACGGCGTGTTCGTGATGGACACCGCGCACACCGGGACCGAACGCATGCTGGCCACCGCCACCCTCGGCCACCTCGCGCGCTCCGGCGGGCTCCGGGTGCTCATCGGCGGGCTCGGCCTCGGGTTCACCCTGCGCGAGGTGCTGGCCGACGAGCGCGTGCGCGAGGCGCACGTGGTGGAGATCGAACCCGACCTCGTCGCCTGGCACCGCGACGGGCTGGTCCCGGACACCGCGGACGCGCTGGCCGACGAGCGGGTGCGCATCAGCGTCGGCGACATCGCCGCCGTTCTGGGCGAGCAGCCCGACGGGGTGTGCGACGTGCTGCTGCTCGACGTCGACAACGGCCCGGACTTCCTGGTCTACGAGGAGAACTCGGCCCTCTACGGACCGGGTTTCCTCCGGCGCTGCAAGGACAAGCTCGCCCCCGGCGGCACGCTGGCGGTGTGGTCGGCCGACGCCTCGCCCGAACTGCTCGGCGCGATGCGGGACGTCTTCGGCGACTGCACCGAACTGGTCATCCCGGTCACCCTCGGGCAGCGCGAGACGACCTACCACCTATTCGTCTCGCACCAGGTCGAGTTCGAGCAGGCTGGGCTCCAGAACTCCCTCTAGCACCAGCAGTTTCCGCTTCGCCTCCAGGCCGGGGCCGAATCCGCCGAGCCCGCCGCCGGAGGCCAGCACCCGGTGGCACGGCACGATGAGCGGCACCGGGTTGGAGCCCATGATCGACCCGACCGCGCGGGACGCCTCCGGTCGGCCGGAGAGCTCCGCGAGGCCCTTGTAGCTGACGGTCTCGCCGAAGGGCACCAGCTCCTGCAGCGTCCGCAGGACGTGCGCGCGCAGCCCGTCGAGGTCGGTCCAGTCGATCGCGAGCCGGAACTCCCGGCGCTCGCCGGAGAAGTACTCGCCGAGCTGCGCCGCCGCCTCGTCCGCGAGACCGCCGGGCACGGCCGAGCCGAACTCGGCGAGCGCGACGTCGGGACCGGCGAAGGCGACGTGCCGCACACCGGTCTCGGAGGCCACCACGGTGATGTCCCCGACCGGTCCCGACACGGCGCTCCACGTCAGCTCCACCGGCTCAGCGTAGCGCCCGCCACCGACACCCCGGCCGCGCTCGCAAAGATCCGCTCACCTGCGGATTTCCGCGCCCCCGAGTTGCACGGAGCGGGTGCGGGGCGCAAGGTCCTGGCGGCTTTCAGCAAACGGTCGTCCGACGAAGGCCAATCCCGTGCCCTGCGAGTTAGGCTCCGAAACATGTCCGAAACGCACGCCCATCGACGAGACGCGCTCCGCAGCCGACTGCGGGAGCGGGACCTGGACGCCCTGCTGGTGACCGACCTGCTCAACATCCGCTACCTGACCGGCTTCACCGGTTCCAACGCCGCGCTGGTGGTGCACGCCGCCGACGGTCCCGGCGGCGAGGACCGCACGGTGTTCTGCACCGACGGCCGCTACCTGACGCAGGCCGAGGAGCAGGTCGCGGACCTGGAACGCGTCATCGACCGGGCGAGCGACCTGACCATCGCCCACCGCCTCGGCGAGGAGGCCGCCGACTACCGGCGGGTCGGCTTCGAGTCCCAGCACGTGACCGTGGATAACCGCGACGCGCTCGACGACGCCGCGGGCAAGTCCGAGCTGGTCCGGGCCCCGGGCATCGTCGAGCAGCTGCGGCTGATCAAGGACTCCACCGAGATCGAGGCGCTGCGGATGGCCTGCGCCGCCGCCGACCGCGCGCTGGCCGACCTCATCGAGCACGGCGGACTCCGCGCGGGCCGCACCGAGCTGGAGGTCGCCCGCGAGCTGGAAGCCCGGATGCTGGACAACGGCGCCGCCGGCCCGTCGTTCGAGACGATCATCGCCGCGGGCCCGAACTCCGCGGTCCCGCACCACCGGCCCACCGACGCGGTGCTGGCCGACGGCGACTTCGTCAAGATGGACTTCGGCGCGCTGGTCGACGGCTACCACTCGGACATGACCCGCACGGTCGTGCTGGGCAAGGCCGCCGACTGGCAGCGCGAGATCTACGAGCTCGTTCGCGCCTCGCAGGCCGCCGGACGGGCGGCCGTGAAGATCGACACCGAGGTCCGCGACGTCGACTCCGCGGCCCGCCAGGTGATCGCCGACGCGGGGTACGGGGAGCAGTTCCTGCACGGCTTGGGACACGGCGTGGGGCTGGAGATCCACGAGGCGCCCACGTTGTCGCAGCGCGGGGACGGTAGAATCGCCGAGAGGATGGCGGTCACCGTCGAGCCTGGCGTCTATCTGGCCGGGCGGGGCGGGGTCCGCATCGAGGACACGCTGGTCGTGCGGCCCGGCACACCGGAGCTCCTCACCCTGACGACCAAAGAGCTCGTCGAAGTCTGACGCACGACGAGTGCGCCGAATTTCGCCGGCACCCCGTCGCGGCCCGGCGCAACACCAAGCCATCACCACAGGAGAACCCCCACGTGGCTTCCACGAACGACCTGAAGAACGGACTGGTGCTCAACCTCGACGGCCAGCTGTGGTCCGTCGTCAACTTCCAGCACGTCAAGCCCGGCAAGGGCGGCGCCTTCGTCCGCACCACCCTCAAGAACGTGCTCTCCGGCAAGGTCGTCGACAAGACCTTCAACGCCGGCGTGAAGGTCGACACCGCCAACGTCGACCGCCGCGAGATGACCTACCTGTACTACGACGGCAACGACTACGTCTTCATGGAGCCGGAGACCTTCGAGCAGGTCAACGTCACGCCTGACGTCGTCGGTGACGCCGCGAAGTTCATGCTGGAGAACAGCCAGGTCGTCGTCGCCCGGCACGAGGACGCTCCGCTGTACGTCGAGCTGCCCGCCTCCGTGGAGCTCCTCGTCGAGCACACCGACCCGGGCGTGCAGGGCGACCGCTCGACCGGTGGCACCAAGCCGGCGACGCTGGAGACCGGTGCCGAGGTCCAGGTCCCGCTGTTCCTGAACACCGGTGACAAGGTCAAGGTCGACCCGCGCGACGGCCGGTACCTCAGCCGCGTCAACTCCAAATGAGCGGCTCGCGCAGCAAGGCCCGTAAGCGCGCGGTCGATTTCCTCTACGAGGCCGACCTGCGCGAGACCGATGCCGTCACGCTCATGTCGGACCGGATCGGCGCGCCCGACACGGCCCCGGTCCCGGACTACACGATCACCCTCGTCGAAGGCGTGAACGAGAACCGGGAGCGGATCGACGAGCTGCTCACCCAGCACATCGAGGGCTGGACGCTCTCGCGGATGCCGGTCGTCGACCGCGCCGTGCTGCGGCTGGGCCTCTACGAGCTGCTGTGGTGCCCGAAGGGCGACGTGCCGCCGGTGGTGGCCGTGGACGAGGCGGTGGAGCTGGCCAGGTCGCTGTCCACCGACGACTCCCCGCGCTTCGTCAACGGCGTCCTGGGACGCCTGGCGGGGATTCGCGACAGGCTCCGCAAAGCCCTGCCCAAAGAGGAAACCCCGGTCGACTGATCTTCTGCTCTCGGGGTCGCTTAGGGCTGAGAAATCTCGCCCAAGGGGACGACCCAGCGGTGCGAGCTGAGTCCCGCACTTGAAGAGGCGGCTACTGCCGCTCGCAGAACACCGAAGAGGGGCACCTGCCGTGCGGCAGGTGCCCCTCTTCGGTTCGTGGGGGTTCTCACCCGAACGGCGGTGTGCGGTCGTTGCCCTGTGCGAGCGCTGGGGGCTGCACCGGCGACCGAACGGGTGAGGGCCCCTGAAAGCCCAGGGGCACCCGTCGCGGCGTCGCCGCTGGGTGCCCCGGTCCGCCTATCGGTGTTGTGTCACTCCTCGCGGGCAGGGCGCGCCTCCGGGGGAAGCACACCCCAGTCGATGAGCTGCTCGGTGAGCTCGCCCGGCGTCATGTCGTAGATGATCGCCAGGGACCGCAGGTCTTCGGTGCGGATGGACAGCACCTTGCCGTTGTAGTCACCGCGCTGGCTCTGGATCGTGGCCGCGTAACGGGCCAGCGGACCCACTTTCTCGGCAGGCAGTTGTTGCAGGCGCTCGAGGTTGATCACGACCTTCGTGGCCGGTTCGGCTCCAGAAGGCACGCGGCCCTCGGGCAGCAGCTCCGCGACCGGCACGCCGTAGAAATCGGCGAGTTCGGCCAGCTTCTGCACGGTCACCGCGCGGTCGCCTCGCTCGTAGGACCCGACGACCACGGCCTTCCACCGTCCGCCAGACTTCTGCTCGACGCCGTGCAGCGACAGACCCTGCTGCTGGCGGATAGCGCGGAGTTTGCTGCCCAGCGCCTTGGCGTAGTCGCCCATGTGGCGTTTCTCCGTTCGTTCGCCCCGTCAGCCGATAACGGCGACCGGGGAGCAAAGCTCAGATCGATACGGAGAGTAATGTTCGCTCGCGAGCGTCACCAGGTCAAGTTGGTCTTCGGTGCCGATGTGGCGAGCGCCAACACACCACCCGGTCGATTGACCCGTTGTCGCTGATAGCGTACGGGGCAGCCCGGTGATGCGCAGGTTCATCACGAACCCGGATTGCGGGGCAGCTCACACACCATCCTTTAAGGACCCGTCCCGTGAGGCGGAGAAGGAGGTCGCACCGTGGCGTCTCGCCATCAGGCGAGCGCGGCGGAACCGGCAGGGCAGCGGGAGTTGCTCTCGGCCGGTGACGTTGCGCGCACGATAGCCCGCATCGCGTACCAGATCATCGAGAAGACCGCGCTGGACACCGGCGACGGTTCCGTGGTGCTGCTGGGCGTTCCCACCAGGGGAACGCCGCTGGCCAGGCGGTTGGCGGAGAAGATCAGCGAGTTCAGCGGCGTGACGGTTCCCGTCGGCACCCTGGACATCACGCTCTTCCGCGACGACCTGCGCTCCCAGCCCAACCGGCCGCTGGAGCCCACCAACCTGCCGCCGGGTGGCATCGACCACAAGCTGGTCGTGCTCGTCGACGACGTGCTCTTCTCCGGCCGCACCGTGCGCGCCGCCCTCGACGCTCTGCGCGACCAGGGCCGTCCCCGCTCGGTCCAGCTGGCCGTGCTGGTGGACCGGGGTCACCGGGAACTGCCGATCCGCGCGGACTACGTGGGCAAGAACATCCCGACCTCCCGCAGCGAGGACGTGGCGGTGCAGCTGTCCGAAACGGACGGCGAGGACCGCGTGGTGATCCACAAGGAACAGGAGGAGGTGTGATGCGCCACCTGCTGTCCACCGAGGGCCTGGCCGCCGCTGACGCGACCGCCGTTCTCGACACCGCCGACACGCTCAAGCAGACGCTGCTGGGGCGCGAGGTGAAGAAGCTCCCCACGTTGCGCGGGCGCACCGTGGTGACGCTGTTCTACGAGAACTCCACCCGGACCCGGGTGTCCTTCGAGGTCGCCGGGAAGTGGATGAGCGCCGACGTGATCAACGTGTCGGCCAGCAGCTCGTCGGTCGGCAAGGGCGAGTCCCTCCGGGACACCGCGCTGACGCTGGCGGCGGCCGGCGCGGACTGCGTGATCATCCGGCACCCCGCCTCCGGCGCCGCCCACCGGCTCGCCGGCTGGCTGGAGGCCGACGGCACCCAGGTCGTCAACGCGGGCGATGGGATGCACGAGCACCCCACCCAGGCCCTGTTGGACGCGGCGACCCTGCGGGAGCGCCTGGGGGACGTCTCAGGGCGCCGCATCGGCATCGTGGGCGACCTGCTGCACAGCCGCGTCGCGCGGTCGAACGTGCATCTGCTGCGGACGCTGGGAGCCGAGGTGACGCTCATCGCGCCGCCGACGCTGGTGCCCACCGGCATCGAGCACTGGGGCGCCGAGGTCCGCCACGACCTCGACCCGGAACTGCCCAAGCTGGACGCGGTCATGCTCCTGCGGGTGCAGGCCGAGCGGATGCACGGCGGGTTCTTCCCGTCGGCCCGCGAGTACTCGATCGCCTACGGGCTCAACGAGAAGCGGCTGGCGAAGCTGCCCGAGCACGCGGTCGTGCTCCACCCGGGCCCGATGCTGCGCGGCATGGAGATCGCGCCGGCGGTGGCCGATTCGCCGCGCGCCGCCATCACCCAGCAGGTCGGCAACGGCGTGCACGTGCGGATGGCGGTGCTCTACCACCTGCTGGCCGGAGAGGAGCTCACCGCATGAGCCGCGTACTGCTGAAGGATGTCCGCCCGTACGGGGAGGGCGAGCCGGTCGACGTGCTCGTCGAGGGCACCACGATCGCCGAGATCGGCGCGGACATCAGCGCCGACGCCGACGAGATCGTGCAGGGCGGCGGCGCGGTCGTGCTGCCGGGCTTCGTGGACCTGCACACCCACCTGCGCGAACCCGGCCGCGAGGACGCCGAGACGATCGAGACCGGCTCGATGGCCGCCGCGCTGGGCGGCTACACCGCCGTGTTCGCCATGGCCAACACCGACCCGGTCGCCGACAACGCCGTGATCGTCGAGCACGTGTGGCGCCGGGGCCGCGAGGTCGGCCTGGTCGACGTGCACCCGGTGGGCGCGGTGACCGTCGGCCTTGCGGGGGAGAAGCTCGCCGAGCTGGGCACCATGCGGCACTCGGCCGCCGAGGTGCGGGTCTTCTCCGACGACGGCAAGTGCGTGCACGACCCGCTGCTCATGCGCCGCGCGCTGGAGTACACCCGCTCGTTCGGCGGGCTGGTCGCCCAGCACGCCGAGGAGCCGCGGCTGACGGTCGGCGCGCAGGCGCACGAGGGCCCGAACGCGGCCCGGCTGGGCCTGGCGGGCTGGCCCGCTCCGGCGGAGGAGTCCATCGTGGCGCGCGACTGCCTGCTGGCCGCGCACACCGGCGGAACCCTGCACGTCTGCCACGTCTCGACCGCCGGCACCGCCGAGCTGCTGCGGTTCTTCAAGGGCCGCGAGACCGACGGCACCGTGTCGGCCGAGGTGACGCCGCACCACCTGCTGCTCACCGACGAGCGGCTGGAGACCTACGACCCGGTCAACAAGGTCAACCCGCCGCTGCGCACCGACGACGACGCCCTGGCGCTCCGCCGGGCGCTGGCCGACGGGACCGTGGACTGCGTGGCCACCGACCACGCCCCGCACGCCGCCCAGGACAAGGACTGCGAGTGGTCCGCGGCCAAGCCGGGAATGCTCGGACTGCAGACCGCGCTGGGCATCGTGACTCGGACGATGGTGCGCTCGGGCCTGCTGGACTGGCGCGGTGTCGCGCGGGTGCTCTCCGAGCGTCCCGCCGAGATCGCCGGTCTGACCGGGCAGGGACGGCCGATCGCCGTCGGCGAACCCGCCAACCTCGCGCTGGTCGACCCGGACGCGGAGTGGACGGTGCGCGCCGCCGAGCTGGCCAGCCTGGGGCAGAACTCGCCCTTCGAGGGAATGCGGCTGCCCGGTCGGGTCGTCGCGACGCTGCTGCGCGGTTCGGTGACCGCGCACGAAGGCAAGGTGAGGCGCTGATGGAACGCTTGCTGTGGGTGCTCGCGCTCGCCGCGCTGGCGGCGCTGGTGTTCTTCGGGATGCGGCGCGGCTGGCTGGCCCGAGCCCGACGACAGGCGGCCGAGCTGCCTCCCTTCCCGGAGCGGCCGGCCGACCCCGGCGCCGAGACCCTGACCCCCGCCACCGGCATGTACATCGGCACGACCAGCGCCGATGACTGGCAGGACCGCATCGCGGTCGGCGACATCGGGCACCGCGCCAACGGGACCGCGCACCTGCACACCAGCGGCCTGCTGATCGAGCGCGACGGCGCTTCGGCGGTGTGGGTCCCGGCCGAGTCCGTGGTGGACGCCCGGCTGGACCACAAGCTGGCCAACAAGGTCGTGCCCGGTGCCGGTCTGGTGGTGGTGACCTGGCGTCTCGGCGATCAGCTGCTGGACACCGGATTCCGCGGCGACGACAAGCAAGCGCAGACCGAGTGGGTCGAGGCGATCCGATCGCTGCCCGCTCGCACGACTTCGAACGAGTCGGAGGACGGATGAACGACGTTCTCGCCGACGTTCATCCGACCGACCGGGGCGTGGGTCATCCCCACGCCAGCACAGGAGGAGAAATGACCGCGTACACACCGGCCGCGTTGGTGCTGGAGGACGGCCGGATCTTCCGCGGGGAGGCTTACGGCAAGGTGGGCCGCACCCTCGGGGAGGTCGTGTTCACCACGGGCATGACCGGCTACCAGGAGACGCTGACCGATCCGTCCTACCACCGGCAGATCGTGGTGCAGACCGCGCCGCAGATCGGCAACACCGGCTGGAACGACGAGGACGACGAGTCGGACAAGATCTGGGTCGCCGGCTACGCCGTGCGCGACCCCGCCCGCCGCCCGTCGAACTGGCGCTCCACCCGCAGCCTGGACGACGAGCTGACCAACCAGGGCGTCGTCGGCATCTCGGGGATCGACACCCGCACCCTGACCCGCCACGTGCGCGAGCTGGGCGCGATGCGCGGCGGCATCTTCTCGGGCCCCGAGCTGCTCTCGGACGAGCAGATGGTGGCCGCGGTGAAGGATTCCTCGGAGATGGTGGGCGCGTCCCTGGCGGGCGATGTCACCACCGGCAAGTCCTACGTGATCCCGGCCGAGGGCCAGAAGCGGTTCACGGTGGCCGCGCTGGACATGGGCATCAAGGCGAACACGCCGCGGATGATGGCTCAGCGGGGCATCGAGATCCACGTGATGCCGCTGGCGTCCACGATGGACGAGATCCTGGAGATCGCGCCGGACGGGCTGTTCCTGTCCAACGGTCCCGGTGACCCGGCGACCACCGACGCGCAGGTCGAGCTGACCCGCCAGGCCCTGGACCGCAAGCTGCCGCTGTTCGGCATCTGCTTCGGCAACCAGGTCCTCGGTCGCGCGCTGGGCCGCGGCACCTACAAGCTGCAGTACGGCCACCGCGGCATCAACATCCCGGTCATCGACCACGAGACCGGCAGGGTCGCCATCACCGCGCAGAACCACGGTTTCGCGGTGGAAGGCGAGCCGGGCGAGGAGTTCGACACCGACTTCGGCCGCGCGATCGTGTCCCACCACTGCGCCAACGACGGTGCCGTCGAAGGTCTGCGGCTGCTGGGCGGCCCGGCCTTCTCCGTCCAGTACCACCCCGAGGCGGCGGCCGGTCCGCACGACGCGGCGCCCCTGTTCGACAAGTTCGTTGATCTGATGAGCGAGGCTCGGTAATGCCAAAGCGTACTGACATCAAGCACGTTCTGGTGATCGGTTCCGGGCCGATCGTCATCGGTCAGGCGTGCGAGTTCGACTACTCCGGCACCCAGGCGTGCCGCGTGCTGCGGGAGGAGGGCATCCGCGTCTCGCTGGTGAACTCCAACCCGGCGACGATCATGACCGACCCGGAGTTCGCCGACGCCACCTACATCGAGCCGATCACGCCGGAGTTCGTGGAGAAGGTCATCGACGCCGAGCGCCCGGACGCGATCCTGGCGACGCTGGGCGGGCAGACGGCGCTGAACACGGCGATCGCGCTGCACGAGCGCGGTGTGCTCGACAAGTACGGCGTGGAGCTCATCGGCGCGGACGTGGACGCGATCCAGCGCGGCGAGGACCGGCAGATGTTCAAGGACATCGTGCGCTCGGTCGGCGGCGAGGTGCCCTCGTCGAAGGTCTGCAAGTCGATGGACGACGTCCGCTCGTTCGTCGAGACCTCGGGTCTGCCGGTGGTCATCCGGCCCAGCTTCACCATGGGTGGTCTGGGTTCGGGCATGGCGCACACCGAGGAGGACCTGGAGCGGATGGCCTCCTTCGGGCTGTCCGAGTCCCCGGTGCACGAGGTGCTCATCGAGGAGAGCGTGCTCGGCTGGAAGGAGTACGAGCTGGAGCTGATGCGCGACCACGCCGACAACGTGGTGGTCATCTGCTCCATCGAGAACGTCGACCCGATGGGCGTGCACACCGGTGACTCGGTGACCGTGGCACCGTCGATGACGCTCACCGACCGCGAGTACCAGCACATGCGCGACGTCGGCATCGACGTGCTGCGCGAGGTCGGCGTGGACACCGGTGGCTGCAACATCCAGTTCGCCATCCACCCGGAGAACGGCCGCATGGTCGTCATCGAGATGAACCCGCGGGTGTCGCGGTCCTCGGCGCTGGCGTCGAAGGCGACGGGTTTCCCGATCGCCAAGATCGCCGCGAAGCTCGCCGTCGGCTACACCCTCGACGAGATCCAGAACGACATCACCGGCGAGACCCCGGCGTCGTTCGAGCCCACGCTGGACTACGTGGTCGTGAAGGTGCCGCGGTTCGCCTTCGAGAAGTTCCCGGGCGCGGACCAGGAGCTGACCACGACGATGAAGAGCGTCGGCGAGGCGATGGCCGTGGGCCGCAGCTTCTCCGAGGCGATGGGCAAGGCCCTGCGGTCGATGGAGACCAAGTCCGTCGGCTTCTGGACCAAGCCCGATCCCGAGAACGCGACGCTGGAGTCCACTCTGGAGGAGATGCGCACCGCGCACGACGGCCGGATCTACACCGTCGAGCGCGCGCTGCGCTTCGGCGCCACCGTCGAGCAGGTGCACGAGGCCTCGGGCATCGACCCGTGGTTCGTCGACCAGATCTCGGCGTGGGTGGAGCTGCGCCGCGAGCTCGTCGACGCCCCGGTGCTGGACGCCGCGCTGCTGCGCGTGGCCAAGCGCGCGGGCCTGTCGGACCGCCAGATCGCCGCGCTGCGCCCGGAACTGGCCGGTGAGGACGGCGTTCGCGCGCTGCGCCACCGGCTGGGCGTGCGGCCGGTGTACAAGACGGTCGACACCTGCGCCGCCGAGTTCGCGGCCAACACCCCGTACCACTACTCGGCCTACGAGTCCGACCCGGCGGCGGAGTCGGAGGTCGCCGAGCAGCGCGAGAAGCCGAAGGTGATCATCCTCGGCTCGGGCCCGAACCGCATCGGCCAGGGCATCGAGTTCGACTACTCGTGCGTGCACGCGGCCATGGCGCTGCGCGAGGCCGGGTACGAGACGGTGATGGTCAACTGCAACCCGGAGACGGTCTCCACCGACTACGACACCTCGGACCGGCTGTACTTCGAGCCGCTGACCTTCGAGGACGTCCTGGAGGTCGTGCACTCCGAGCAGGCCTCGGGCACGGTCGCGGGCGTGATCGTGCAGCTGGGCGGCCAGACCCCGCTGGGCCTGGCGCAGCGGCTCGCGGACGCGGGCGTGCCGATCGTGGGCACCGCGCCGGAGGCGATCCACCTGGCCGAGGAGCGCGGCGCGTTCGGCGACGTGCTGGTCGCGGCCGGTCTGCCGGCCCCGCAGTACGGCACCGCGACGTCCTTCGAGGGCGCCAAGCGGATCGCCGACGACATCGGCTACCCGGTGCTGGTGCGACCGTCCTACGTGCTCGGCGGCCGGGGCATGGAGATCGTCTACGACGAGGCGTCGCTGGCCAACTACATCGCCCGCGCCACCGAGGTGACGCCGGAGCACCCGGTGCTGGTGGACAAGTTCCTCGACGACGCGATCGAGATCGACGTCGACGCGCTGTGCGACGGCACCGAGATCTACCTCGGCGGCGTGATGGAGCACATCGAGGAGGCCGGCATCCACTCCGGCGACTCGGCGTGCGCGCTGCCGCCGATCACGTTGGGGCGCCAGGACATCGAGATGGTCCGCCGCTCCACGGAGGCCATCGCGCGCGGTGTGGGCGTGCACGGTCTGCTCAACGTGCAGTACGCGCTCAAGGACGACGTGCTCTACGTGCTGGAGGCCAATCCGCGCGCGTCGCGGACGGTTCCGTTCGTCTCGAAGGCCACGGCCGCTCCGCTGGCCAAGGCCGCGGCGCGGATCATGCTGGGCGCCAAGATCTCCGAGCTGCGCTCCGAAGGCATGCTGCCCGAGGAGGGCGACGGCGCCGACCTGCCGGTCGAGGCGCCGGTGGCGGTCAAGGAAGCGGTCCTGCCGTTCCACCGCTTCCGGACCCGCGAGGGCGTCGGGGTCGACTCGCTGCTCGGGCCGGAGATGAAGTCGACGGGCGAGGTCATGGGCATCGACACCTCGTTCGGCCAGGCGTTCGCCAAGTCGCAGGCAGGTGCCTACGGCTCGCTGCCGACCTCGGGCAAGGTGTTCGTCTCGGTGGCCAACCGGGACAAGCGCTCGCTGGTGTTCCCGGTCAAGCGGTTGGCCGACCTCGGGTTCGAGATCCTGGCGACGGAGGGCACCGCCGAGGTGTTGCGGCGCAACGGCATCACCTCCACCGTGGTCGCCAAGCACACCGAGTCGGTCGAGGGCCAGCGCGACGTCGTCGACCTGATCAAGGCGGGCGAGGTCGACATGATCATCAACACCCCGTACGGCAACCCGGGTCCGCGGGTCGACGGCTACGAGATCCGCACGGCCGCCGTGTCCCGCGACATCCCGTGCATCACCACGGTGCAGGGCGCTGCCGCGGCGGTGCAGGGCATCGAGGCCGCGATCGGCGGCAACATCGGCGTCCGCCCGCTGCAGGCCCTGCAGGCCGCGCTGCGGCAGGGGCGGTGAGCGGCGATGCCTGATGCTCCGCTGCGCGCCGGCTTCGGCGCCCGGCTCGCCGATGCGGTGAGCCGGCGCGGGCCGCTGTGCGTGGGCATCGACCCGCACCCGTCGCTGCTGCACGCCTGGCAGCTGGGGGAGAGCCCCCAGGCCTTGGAGCGGTTCGCGATGACCGTGGTGGAGGCGCTGGCCGACCGGGTGGCGCTGCTCAAGCCGCAGTCGGCGTTCTTCGAGGCCTACGGGTCCGCGGGCATCGCGGTGCTGGAGAAGGTGATCGCGGAGTCGCAGCAGGCCGGTGCGCTGGTGCTGCTGGACGTCAAGCGCGGCGACATCGGCTCGACGATGACGGCCTACGCGATGGCCTACCTCGACGAGCGCGCCCCGCTGGCGGTCGACGCGATCACGGTCTCGCCGTACCTCGGCTACGGCTCGCTGGCCCCGGCCATCGGCCTGGCCGAGCAGAACGGCAGGGGCGTGTTCGTGCTGGCCCGCACCTCCAACCCGGAGGGCGTGGGCCTGCAGCAGTCGGTCCACGGCAGCGGCGACACGGTCGGCCAGTACATCGTGGACTCCGCGGCGGAGAGCAACCTGGGCAAGGAGCCGATGGGGCACGTGGGCGTGGTGGCAGGCGCCACCATCCCCGCGGGGGAGCTGGACTTCTCCGACCTCAACGGCCCCATCCTCGCCCCGGGCCTCGGCGCCCAGGGCGCCACGGTCCGGGACCTCAAGGCCGTCTTCGGCCGAGCCCTCCCGCACGTCCTCCCGACCACGTCGCGAGACGTCCTCCGCCACGGCCCGGAGGTGAAGTCCCTGCGGGACACCCACACCCGCCTCGCAGACGACATCAACCACCAGCTCAACGACTGAGCCGACCACAACACCCGTCCCCGGCACGACACATTCGCGCCGGGGACGGGTGTTTCGCGCCGAATTCCCGATGCGGTCGAGCTCGGCTGCTCTGGCTGAACGATGAACCCACCGACGGCTCCACGCTCGAGTTCGGCTCAAGGACGCGGCCGAGCTCGTGGAGATCGCCGGACAGCGGATCTGACGTTGTCGTGGCGTTCCGCCAACCGAGGTGGTCTTCGTCGAGTCGCCGCGAGGCTGGGACTTCCGTGGCTGGCGTTTCCTCAGCACGTCCTCGCGTCGTAGCCGCTGGTCGTGCCCAGCAGTGGCCGGCGGTCGGGTGTCCGGGGCGTTCGAATTTCGCGCGAAATTTGAATGAACTGCTCCGTTCGGGTGATCGCTGGTGGCTGCTGTTCGGCGGGTGCTCCGAACCTCCCCGTCGTGGCCGGAATCGCCTGAGCAGCGGGGATTCTTCCGGTGATCACCGGTGTCCGGCCGGCTCGTTGGAGGGGTGCAAGCTGGTGATCGCGGAGTGATCTTCACCCGTTAGGGTCGCTGTGTTGAGGGGTTCGGAGGGTTGGCTCGATGACCGACGATGCTCCGCTGCTGGGCGCGCGGTACCGGTTGGGGTCTCGTCTCGGTGGCGGCGGGATGGCCGACGTCCACCGGGCGATGGACACCCGCCTGCAGCGGTTGGTCGCGGCCAAGGTCTTCCGCTCGGCGACCGATGAGTTGGGGCGCAAGCGCTTCGCGGAGGAAGCGCGCATCCTGGCGGGGCTGAGCCACCCGGGTCTGGTGACGGTGCACGACTTCAGCGCCGACGAGGACGAGCTGTTCCTGATCATGGAGTTGATCGAGGGCGGCACGCTGGCCGACGTCACCGAGTCCGGGCCGATGCGTCCCGAGGACGTCGCCGACATCGGGGGCAAGCTCGCCGACGTGCTGGCCTACGTGCACGGCAACGACGTCGTGCACCGCGACGTCAAGCCCACCAACGTCCTCATCGGCAACGACGGCCGCGCCTACCTGGCCGACTTCGGGGTGTCGCGACTGGCCGACGCGGCGGGCCGGCTGACCGACTCGCGCATGGTCGTCGGCACCACCACCTACATGGCTCCGGAGCAGGTTTCCGGTGGTGACGTGGGGTTCCCGGCCGACGTGTACGCGCTGGGCCTGGTGCTGCTGGAGTGCGTGACCGGGCGCGTGGAGTACCCGGGCGGGCCGGACGCGGCAGTGGCGCGGCTGGTCCGCCCGCCGCAGATCCCGTTCAGCATCCCCGCTCGCCTGCGGCGCGGTCTGCTCGCGATGCTCGCCGCCGACCCGGCGCGCCGCATCACCGCCGAGCAGGCCGGTGACCTGCTCAACGGCCGCACCACCGAGGTCATCGCCCCGGTCCCGCCGCCGCTCCCGGCACCGCCTCCGCGCATCCCGCAGCAGCGGGCGCACCGCCCGCCGACGCAGTCGATGCCGATCCAGCCGCAACCCTCGCAACCGCCGGTCGCACCGATCGCGGCCGGACTGCTCGTGGTGGTGGCCCTGGCCGCGCTCCTCGTCGCCTTCTGGCCCGAGAGGTCCGAAACACCCGGATTGCCGCCGGTTTCCGGGAGTCCCGGTGTCGATCGGTTGCCCGTGGACCTGGCCAACCTGGAGAGGCTGGTGCGCGGATGAACCGGTTGCTGCCCGTCCTGCTCCTGGTCGGGTTCGTGCTGGCCGGCTGCGGTGACGACCCGCAGGTGCGGACGCGGTTGAGCGCCCGCGTCGCCGAGGTGAAGGCCGCGGCCCTGGCGCAGAACCGCCTCGACACCGAGACCGCGCTGGCCGCGCTGCATCGCGAGATCGCCGAGGCGGTCGCCGACGGCGCGCTGGACTCCGACAGCGCCGGATCCATCATGGCCGCCGCCGACCGGGTCGCCGAGGACGTGCGCACCATCCCGGTGCCCGGTTCGGTCCCGGTCACCGTGACGGTCAACCCGCCGGAACCCCGCAGCGAGGACAAGAAGTCACGAGGCGGCGACGGCTGACCCACCCCTCCAACACCCACCCCCACCCTCAACACCCCCGAATCACCCCGGTTACCAGCCACCCGATTCACGGCGGCTTCAGGCTTCCGGAATACCGCAGTTCTCAGGCCCCGGAATACCGCAGTTTTCGGGAACCCGATTACGGCAGTTTTCGGGGACCCGATTACGGCGGTTTTCCGGGTACCCGATTACGGCGGTTTTCGGGGTTCTGATTACGGCGGTAATCCGGGTCTTCGCGGCGGCGGTGGGGTCACCAGCTCAGCGCCCACGGGGTCACGTCGGCCAGCGGATCAGCGGGAAGCCGTGCCGGGCGGACGTATTCGACCCGCACCACCGGCCCCGGCGCGGGCAGCATCTGGCGGTGGACGAAGGCGGGCAGCAGCGTGGCCGGATCGACGAAGTAGGTCAGGTCCGCGCCGGCCCCGGTGTCGTCGGCGGGCTGGAACGGGTACGTCCTCGGGTCCACGCCCGCGTCGTGCAGCGCGAACAGCAGGTGCTGCATGTCCCACGCCGTGCCGTCGTGCTCGGTGGGACGCGCCCGCACCGGAATCCGCAGGTAGCGCTTGCCGCCGACGTCGACCGGGGTCGGTGGCAGCGGGATGAGGAACCGGTGCTCGCCGCGCAGCGACTCCACCACCGCGTCGGCCTGCGAGTCCGACAGGCCCCCGGGAATGATCCCGTCGCCGAGCAGCGGACGTGTGCTGACCTGGCACAACGAGCTCGATTCGGGTTCGTCCCACGTCTTGCGGGAGGGCCGGTAGCCGTGGCGGACGCCGTCGACGCACCTGGTCCGCACGACGCTCTCACCGCGCCAGTGCTCGATGCTGGTCCCGACGTGGTGCCCCGACCGGTGGTCGAAGATCTCGTCGCTGACCAGCACCATCCGGCGCGTCGCGGCGGTCTCGGGGGTGGTGAAGCGTTCGCGGCGGGTGTGCACGACGGGCTGGGTGGCCTGCCGCCGGTAGACCTCCCAGAACAGGTCCTCGGGCCGTTCCGGCACCTCGGTCGCGCAGCCCGCGAGCAGCGCCCACAGCATCAGGCAGGTCATCAGTCGCACAGCGCTTCCACCACGTCGCGGGCCTCGGCGCGGAACGCCTGGTCGAGGAAGTAGAGCTTGTCGGCGACGTCGGTGAGCTGGCTGCGCGCGACCACGACCTCCACGCCCTCCTGGGCGACGGAGATCTCGTCCCGCACCAGCAGCGTCACCACGACCTCACCGTGACGCTCGCAAGCCGGAATTCGCCAACTGGCGCACATGTTCTCATCCCTCCACAGTGGAAACAGTGACGAGATCGAATGTCCGCGCGTGACGGTCGGGCACGCAACATCACGTTCCGGGGACCGCAGCGGCGTGACCGCGGGTCACACCCGGGGCGGCGCGATCAGCGGGAACGACCGGATGCGATCGGCTGATCGGCAAGAGGCGCGACGGATTTGCCGAAGAATTGCGGCGGAACGGTGAGAGAGCAGATCCCCTCTTCCCGCTCTCATCTTACAGGGGGTGGGGGGACTTGCGGCAAGGCCCCGGGTGCGCCGCACAATGCTCGGCCTGGGCCGAGACCAGCGAAAACGCGGTGCCCGGCTGGGGGAATCGATCAATTGCGAGGAACACGTGTCCCAGCACGAACAAGAACTGGCGTCCGAACGCGCCTACGTCGCGGAGCTCTACGAACAGCTCGACGCCGAACGCGCGCGGGTCGAGACGCGCTACGCGCACGCGCTGCGGGGGACCGGCGCGTCGGCGATGGAACGTGACGTGGAGGTCCGGGCGCAGGCCAGGGAGCTCAAGCGGCTCGGCGTGGCCGACCAGGGCCTGTGCTTCGGCCGGCTCGACGCGGTCGACGGCGAGCGCCGCTACATCGGTCGGATCGGGCTGTTCGACTCCGACGACGACTACCGGCCGCTGCTGCTGGACTGGCGTGCCCCGGCGGCACGCCCGTTCTACGTCGCCACCGCGGCAAGCCCGGAGAACATGCGCCGGCGACGCCAGTTCCACACCCGAGGCCGCCAGGTCACCGACTTCACCGACGAGGTCCTCGGGCGCCCGGACGGCGAAACCGGTGGTGATGCGGCGCTGCTCGCCGCGGTCAACGCTCCGCGCGGGGAGGGGATGCGCGACATCGTCGCCACCATCCAGTCCGAGCAGGACCGCATCATCCGGCTCGACCACGCGGGTGTGCTGGTCATCGAGGGCGGGCCGGGGACCGGCAAGACCGTCGTCGCGCTGCACCGCGTCGCCTACCTGCTCTACACGCAGCGCGAGCGGATGGAGCGCAGCGGCGTGCTGGTCGTCGGCCCGAACCCGGCGTTCCTCACCCACATCGGCCGCGTCCTGCCGTCGCTGGGGGAGTCCGACGTCGTGTTCGCCACCACCGGAGACCTGGTGCCCGGCCTGCACGTCACGGCCGAGGACGCACCGGAGGTCGCGCAGCTCAAGGGCTCGCTGAAGATCCTCGACGTGCTCCGCGCGGCGGTCGCCGACCGCCAGCGGTTGCCGGAGCAGCCGCTGCACATCGAGCTGGAGGACGTGACGGTCCGCATCGACGCCGCGACCGTCGAGTGGGCGCGCGAGGAGGCCCGCGACAGCGGACTGCCGCACAACGAGGCGCGCGCGGTGTTCACCGACATCGTCACCTACGTGCTCACCGAACGCGCTATCGGCCGCATCGGCAAGGGCTGGTTGACCAGGGACAACAAGGAGGTGTGGGAGAACCTGCGGGCCGATCTGCTGACCGAGCTGGGCGAGCACCCGGCCTTCACCGAGGCCCTCGACGAGCTGTGGCCGATCCTCACCCCGCAGCAGCTCCTGGCAGAGGTGTACTCCTCTGCGGAGCGGTCGCGGGCGGTCGGTGCGGAGTCGCTGCACCGCGCCGATGGCCAGGCGTGGACGGTCTCCGACGTCCCGCTGCTCGACGAGCTCGTCGACCTGCTGGGCGTCGTGAAGACGTCCGACCCGGAGGCCCCGGAACGAGCCGTCGAGGCCGAGTACGCCGCCGGGGTCCTGGAGATCATGCAGACCGAGCGGCACGACATGATGGACGACGAAGATCACCTGCTCGCCCAGGACCTGCTGCACGCGGAAGACCTGGCGGAGCGCTTCGTCGAGCACGACACCCGCGATCTCGCCGAACGCGCCGCTGCCGACCGGGACTGGACCTACCGGCACGTCGTCGTCGACGAGGCGCAGGAACTGTCCGAAATGGACTGGCGAGTCCTGATGCGCCGATGCCCCAGTCGCTCGTTCACCGTGGTCGGGGACCTGGCGCAGCGTCGCTCAGCGGCGGGTGCCGTGGCGTGGGGCGCGATGCTGGAACGCTACGTCCCCGGCCGCTGGGCGTACCGGGAGCTGACGGTCAACTACCGCACCCCGGCGGAGATCATGCAGGTCGCGGCGTCGCTGCTGGCCGATTTCGCCCCCGACGTGGCGCCCCCGGACTCGGTCCGCTCCTGCGGGGTCGCGCCCTGGCGCCGCCAGGTCGCGGAGGACGAGATGTCCTCTGCCATCGAGGAGTTCAACCGGCAGGAGGCGGTGCGCGAGGGCACCAGCGTCGTCATCGGGCCGCGGGGCGTCCCAGGTGCTGTCCCGCCCGCAGAGACCAAGGGACTGGAGTTCGACGCGGTTCTCGTGGTCGAACCGGGCCGGATCCTGGCCGAAGGCGACCGAGGTGTCGCGGAGCTCTACGTCGCCCTCACCCGGGCGACGCAGAGGCTGGGAGTCGTGCACGCCGAACCGCTCCCCGAGGTCCTGTCCGCGCTGAGCTCGTGATCCGGCCAACTTGGCGTTCGACGCGGGTGAATTGCGGCCCAGCGCCGCAACCGCGTCAGGGGGTCTCGGAGGTGAACAGGTAGTTGCGCCGATCCGAGGTGACGGTTTCGGCGAGAACCCATTCCTGCCGATTCCACACGTGCATTCGATATCCCAGGTACCGCAGCGTGGCGGTGAATTCGGCGGCGGTGGTGGAATACCGGGAGAGGTGGCGATCTTCGATCTCCAGGAGCAAGATCGGTCGGTTCTTCTCGATGATCTCCCTTGCGCCGGAGATGACGGTCGGTTCGAATCCTTCCACGTCGACCTTCATGAAGTCGACGCGCGAGATCGAGTTCTCCGCGCAGAACTCGTCGACCGACCGAATCGGGGTGGACCAGCTGCGGGTGCGGGTGACAGTGGAATTCGGTCGGCTTTGCCGCACTCCGTCGTTGACGTGCGCATGCCCGTGGATCGGGGCGAAACCGAACTTCACCGGCAAGGACATCTCCAGTTCACCGGAACTTTCACCGACCGCAGCATCGATGACGTGCACGTTCTCCAGGTTCGAAGCGCGGACGCCGGTGCGCAGAATTCGCCGAGGTTTAGGCTGCGGTTCGAACGAGTGCACCGCACCGGACGGTCCGACCAGTTGCGCCAGGCTGAAGCTGTACATCCCGTACGCGGCACCGATGTCGAAGCAGACATCACCGGGCCGCACCAGCTGCGACAGCCCTCGCAATTCCGGTTCAGCCAGCGAAACCGATGCCGCAGCGCGCAAGGAGCCCGCAATTGCCGAGAGCCGCTTGCGCGGTGGGCTTAAAGGCGGATTCGTGGGCGCGGTGGTGGTGTGCACGATGCTCATCCTTCGGTGGTTGCTGGGAGCTGCGCCGGATTTGTCGATTTCCGAGGCCGTTTCAGACGATCGAAGTCTAACGAGCGGGGTGCGCGCCGACATGAGGGCCAGAACCGGAGTTCTACCCTCAAGGTTCGGTGCGTTCTTTTCCGGACGACGATCTTCGCGTCCATCCCGGACTTGCCGGCAACGTCGTGTGGATCGTGGAGCGGCCTTGGCCGTGGAGGCGCCACAGGGGACTGCACGATTGAGCCCGCCTCCTCGGGAGGGCGGCAACGCCCGCGATTACCGTCCGAAGTGGACGATCCTGGGGATGCGGTCCGAGCTCAGCTCGTGATCCGGCTCCCGAGGGTCTCGACGCCCGGGCCTTCGAGGTCGGGCAGTGCGACCGACCGTCCGGTGACGGCCAGCGTCAACGCCTCGCTCGGGCCGTGGATCTCACCACCGTCGCCCCAGGCCCAGTCCTGGTCGGTGGCGATGAGTCGCAGGCCTGTGAGGCGGCTGGCGGGCAGGAAGGCGCGAGCGCCGTTCGTGGTGGTGAGGAAGTCCAGCGCCGGTCGCCACGAGCTCGGCGGCGGGTTGACGTCGAGGCCGAGCGGCCGGGCGGCGTCGCGCAGGTGGATGCACGTGTCGGTCATCGGACCGAAGGGCCCGACGAACGGCACGTTCAACTGCCGCCCGGCCAGCCGGCGCAGGCCGGCCACGAGCTCGTCGGTGGGACGCTCGGCCCATTCGCGGGTCTGCTCGTCGACGTACCGGTCGAGGTCACCGCGGTAGCGAACGACCGTGCGCAGCACGCGAAACCAGCTGAACCGGGTTTCGAGCGGAGCGAGCAGGTGCGCTGCCACCTCCCGCACGGTCCACCCCGCGCACAGGCTCGGCGTCGTCCACTGCTCCGGCGTCAACGAGGCGAACATGTCCGCCGCCAGCCGACGGTTCTCCTCCGAAATCCGGAAGAGCTCTTCGAAATCCGTCTTCACGCGTCGACCGTACGACACCCCACCGACACCACACCCGCAATTCACCAACTCTTCAACCCTCCCGCGACCCGCTGTCCTCACCCCCAACCCCACCCGAGTCCGCAGTGGCGAACCCGGATTACCGCCGTAATCGGGGACCGGATTACGGCCGTATTCCGGGTGGTGTGGGTGCGGAGGTGGTGGCGAACCCGGATTACCGCCGTAATCAGGGACCCGATTACCGCCGTAATCCGGGGACTCGAGACGGGGCCGGGGTGCGGGTTGGGTCAGTTCGGGTTGGTTGGAGCCAGGCGCAGCAGGAGTTCCGCCAGCTCGTGCGGGGTGGTGATCATGCAGTCGTGGCCGGTGGGCAGTTCCCAGACGACTTCGGGCTTCCCGTTGGGCTGCACGGCTGGGACGGGGCGCCGGGCGAAGCCCGCGGGGACGTCGGTGCAGTGGATGTGGACTCGGGGGATCGTCCGCACCGCGGGGTTGTCCAGGCGGACGGTCTCTCGGAGCGCCCCGACGGGCTGGTCGGACAGCATCGACCGCAGCCACGAGAGGTCCGCGGGGTCGCTGACGCCGAACAGGCCCTCCGGGGTTTCGGGCGGTGGCGGGACGCGGAAGCCGCTGTCGGAGTCGAGCGCCCGGTCGATGGCCTTCCGCGCCTGCGGCATGACGTCGGCCGCGGTCTCGCCGTCGACGGGCACCATCGCGTCGAGGTAGACCAGCCGCGCGATCCTGTCGGGAACCTGGTTGGCCGCATCGGAGATGACGAGCCCGGCGTAGCTGTGCCCGACGAGCACGACGTCGTGCAGGTCCTCGGCGAGGATCAACCGGACGACGTCGGCGGAGTGGGTGCGCAGCCCCACGTCCGGGCTCAGCAGGTGGGCGGTGCCGCCGTAGCCGGTCAGGGTCGGGGTGAGCACCCGGTGGTCGTGGAGCAGCGGAACCACCCGGTCCCACGCCCGACCGCTGTGCCAGGCGCCGTGCACCAGCAGAAACGTGGACATTCGTGCACTCCTTCGTCGATGTGCCGACCACGTTCCCGCCGGTCGGCCACCTCGACCAGAGCCCCCGCGACCCTGGGGCTCGCAGGACCAGGCACGCCCACATCCGCGCGCCTACGCTGGACCTATGGGTGAGCAGAACCTGCTGGGCGAGTTCGTGCGCGCACGCCGTGAGCTGGTCACGCCCGAGCAGGCCGGGATCCCCGTGATGGGCGTGCGGCGGGTACCGGGGCTGCGCAGGGAGGAGGTCGCGATGCTCGCCGGCATCAGCGCCGACTACTACCTGCGGTTGGAGCAGGGCCGCGACCGCAACCCGTCGGTGCAGGTGCTGGAGTCGCTCGCGCGCGTGCTGCGGCTCGACGAGGCCGCGACGGACCACCTGCTGCGCCTGGGCGCCGCCCAGCCCAAGCGCCGCCACAAGCCCCCGGTGCAGAAGCTCCGGCCGAGCACGGCGAAACTCCTCGATTCACTGGCACTTCCGGCGTTCGTCGAGAGCCGCTACATGGACGTCCTCGCGGCCAACCCCCTGGCGACCGCGCTGTCACCACGCCTGGTGGCGGGCACCAACCGCCTGCGCGAGATGTTCCTCGACCCCGCCGAGCGAGCGCTCCACCCGGATTGGGAGTCCGATTCGGTGAGCGCTGTCGCGGGTTTCCGGAAGGCGGTCGGCACGGACACCGACGATCCCCGCTACATCGAGATCGTCGGGGAGCTCAGCCTCGCCAGCATCCGGTTCAGCAAGATCTGGGCGAGGCACGACGTTCTCGTGTGCGCGGCGGCGCCGATGCGCGTGGACCACCCGCAGGTCGGGCAGCTGGTGCTCAACCGGGAACGCCTCGGTGTCGAAGGCAGCCCGGGCCAGGCCCTGGTCATCTTCCACCCCGACCCCGGAACGGACAGCGCCGAGAAGCTGACCCTGCTCGCCACCACCTCGGTCACCGGTCGAAGTGGTCAGGACGCTTCGGAGCGTGCTTGCTGACCCCTGCGATCGTCACGCGGCGCCCGCCGGCCAGGTTCACGTCCCAGGCCCCGGAGGATCGCGATCTCGACGGGGGAGTACGCGCCATCGGCCCGTTCCAGTTCGCACGGGGCAGCCGGCATCAGCGGAGGCTGGGCCATGAAGCGCGGATGTGCACCGTGGTGCGGCTGAGCCGCGTGCACCAGGAACGGATGGCAGAGGAACACGTCGCCCGGCGCTCCGGTGGCGAGGGCGAGCGGTCGGTGGTCGGACGCCGCCACCAGGTCCGGCGCCATGACCAGGCCACTTGCGCCCGCTTCGCCGTAGGGTTCGAGCACCTTCGGCACGTCGAGGTGGGAGCCGACCCGGATCCGGGTCGGCGCGTCGTCCTGCCCGACCTCGCTGAACAGGAACAGCATCAGCAGCGCTCGGCCGTGCGAGCGCAGATTGGTGAAGGGCCAGGTTTCGCCCTCCACCTCGTAGCTCCCCTCGATGTGCCAGCCTGCGTCATCCGGCTCTTCCTCGTGCGGAAAGCGCAGCGGGAAGGTGCCGAGCGAGTACCGCTGTTCCCAGCGCCCGGCACCGACCAGCAGGTCGTACGCGTGGTGCAGGGCAGGGGAGTTGGGCGCGGCGGCGAACGGTCCTTGCGCCAGCCCGCCCACCCAGTGCACGGGTTGGGTCCACGTCCTCGGATCGTCCGGGTCGCAGCCGGTCTCCCGCCACAGTAGCCGCGCGCAGTCCGCTGCCACGCGGGGTGCGACGGCGCCTTCGAGCTTGACGAAGCCGTCGCGGAGGAACCGGGATACCAAGGTCGTGTCGTGCATGCCTCTCATCGTGCGGCGTCGCCGGACTCGGTCGCCCGACATTTCCCGCGCAGCTTCTGTCGGGTGGATGACGGGCCCGACCTGCTTGAATCAACGGGACGGAACTGCGGAGGCGAGCGTGCTGGAACGGCTCAACCAGGCGATGGAGCACATCGAGCGGCAGCTCGACGGCTCCGTCGACGCAGGCGAGCTCGCGCGGGTGGCGGCCACCTCGGAGCACCACCTGCGGCGGATGTTCTCGGCGCTGGCCGGGATGCCGCTGTCGGAGTACATCAGGCGCCGTCGGCTGACCGTGGCCGGAGCGGAGGTGCTGGACGGGCGCGAGCCCCTGCTGCAGATCGCGGTGCGCTACGGCTACAGCTCCGGCGAGGCGTTCGCGCGGGCGTTCCGCGCGATGCACGGTGTCGGGCCGGCGGAGGCGCGGCGCACGGGTGCTTCGCTGAGCTCCCAGCCGCGGATGAGCTTCCGGCTCGTCGTCGACGGGAGCAGCAGCATGCGATATCGGGTCGTGGACAAGCCGGAGTTCACGGTGGTGGGGCCGAAAACCCGGGTGCCGCTCGTGCACTCGGGGCCGAACCAGGCGATCATCGACTTCGTCCGCGGACTGGGCGAGCGGACCCACGCGCACCTGGAGCAGCTGTCCGACGGCGAACCGAGCGGCGTTCTCGCCGTCTGCGACGACCTGGACCCGAGCCGAGCCGAAGGCACGGAACTCGACTACTACCACGGCGTGATCACCTCCTCACCGGTTCCGGAGGGCATGGCCGCGCTGACCGTGCGAGCCGGGACGTGGGCGGAGTTCACGACCTCGGGCCCGGCGCCGGAAGCGATCCAGAACCTGTGGCGGGACGTGTTCACCGAGTGGTTCCCGTCGAACCCGTACCGGAGCCGTCCCGGGCCGGAGATCCTGCGCACCCGGATGTCGGAGGACGGTTCGGAGGCCGATGCCGCGCTGTGGCTGCCGGTGGAGCGCGAGACCGCGTGATCGACAACTCCGCACGAGGCGCCGTGACCTGCGTGGAAGGTCAGCCCGGGCTGTCGGAGCCCACCCCACCGCGCTCAGCGGCGGATGATCTTGATGATGATCTGTCCGACGATGAACCAGATCAACGCGGCCAGCGCGTAGTTGAGCACCACGCCGAGCAGTGCGTCCTCCGGGGTGAAGACGTCACCGAGGCCCAGCACGAAGGTCTGCGCGAGGGTGTAGATGAACGACACGAAGCCGTTGCTCTGGTTCGCGTCGAGCACCACGAACAGCACGTGCAACGCGAACACCAGCACCACGATCGACACCACGATCCGCACGACCCGCGCGATGGTGTCCCCGACCTGCCCCGGACGCCGCGGAGGGCGCCGGTCGCCGTAGTCGTCCCCGTACGGGTAGCGCCCGGGGTCGTTCCGGTCGTAGGGATCGTGTGGCTGGTAACTCATGGTGCGGATTGTGTCACGCCCCGCACGCAGGACAAGTCTGGCGAACAGGTGTGTTTCCCGAGGGAGGTGACGCCGTCGCCTCGTCGGCCGCAGCCCGCAGCGCCTCTTGACCCTGCCCCGAGGACACGCCGTTGACTAGCGCAGGGGATGGGTTCTACGACGAGAGGCGCCCGAATGGTCAACAAGCTCAAGAGACGCTGGCAGCTCGCCAAGGTCAGAGCCGGCGACGGGAGCCCGCTTCGCGATTACCACCTCTGGCAGCTCTTCGCCCGATCCGTGTTCTTCCTCGAACTCGCCGACCACGACGGGATCAGTCACAGCTACGCGGTCGACGTCCGGCACCTCGCCGATGCGAAGACGCGGCAGCAGCACGACAACGGGGAGGGCAAAGCCCCCGCCGCGCTGTACCGGAACGGCGTGCAGGTGTCCCGCTCCAACGTGCCGACGGCGTTCCCGGTGCCCGGCGGCGTCATCGAGGTCGCCACCACCGCGTTCGGCCTGAAGCGCATGCACTTCGTCTCCGAAGCCGGCGTGGAACGCGCCCTGCGCCCGCACCCCCGCTCCCAGGAAGGCCTTCGCGCGAGGCTCGGGCAGCGCTATCCCCGCGCCAGCGCGGTCATCGGCGCAGCAGCGGTGGTCATCCTCGTCGTGGCGCTCGCGGTGAACCTCCTCCACGGCGCCGAGGTCCTGACCCACAGCCCGATCATCGCCGAGAAGGTCGGCACGTTCACCTCGCCGATCCACCTCTCCACCTGGGCGAACACCACCCTGATCACCGCCGGAGCCCTCGCCGCCCTCGAACGAGCCACGAGACTCCGCCACAACCGCTTCCTCGACACGCTCACGTCCTGACCCGCTACCAGTCGAAGATCTCCGGATGCCGCTGCGCCTCGAAGCGGAGCCGGTTGAGCTCGTCGGCGAACAGCTTCGTGTGCCCGCACCCCAGGCACACGACAGCGCTGAGCGTGGAGAGCGGATTGACCCACAGCCGCTTCCGGAACGGGAACACCCCGGTCTTGTGCTGGCTGGTCATCCGCATCCCGCCGACGAACGTCCCACCGCACAGCGCACAAGCGGGATAACGGGACCGGGGAGTTGGCGAAGTCATGGGTGTCAGTATGCGGGCCCGAAGTACGTCGGGATCCCGTCGTGCGGATCACCGGCTGGGGCCCTCTTCCGCGGCGATCTCACCACCGAAGTGACGAGGATCAGGACGACGGGAGGACTCGGTAGTGCAGGTGCGTGACGCCCGGTGCGTCGAGGACGCGCGTCAGCTCCAGCTCGACGTGGTCTGAGCCGAACAGTCGTCGCCCGTCGCCGAGCACGACCGGGATCAGCTGGATCTCCAGCTCGTCGAGCAAACCCTCGCGCAGCAAAGACTGCGCGAGGGCGGCCCCGTGCACCATCACGTCCTCGGTCCCGGCGGCCGCCTTGGCCTCGCGCATCGCGGTCGCGACATCGGGGACGTAGTGCACCCAGCCGCTCTGCGGTTGCGGCGGGGTGCCGCGCGTGGGCACGAAGATCGGCACGCCGTGGTGGTCACCGTCCCAGTGGCCGGCGTAGTCGAACGTCTTGCGGCCGACGACGACGGCACCGGTCCTCATCACCTCGGCGAACACCTGCCCGCTCACCCCCGGCGGGTCGAAGTGCGGATACCCGGCGACGGGCTCGCCGAGCCATTCGTGCAGCCGGAGGCCACCGTTGCCGAGCCCGTTGCCCGGCCCGTCCTCCGGACCGGCGATGAATCCGTCAAGCGACATCGCCATGTACAGAACCGACTTCGCCATGCCGTCTCCTCCAACCTCGGGCGCGAGCACGTCCAGGTAGACCAGCTCAGCTGGAGGAATTCATCGGCGCCCTCCAACCGCCGAAGCGAGTGACGTCGGGTTGTCGGCGGCTCCCAGCACCTGCCGGACCACCTGCCGAGCCCCGGGTCACCCCAGCGCTGCGTTCACGGCTGCAGCGCTCGCGGTGATGAGGGCGATCGCGAGCAGCAGCCAACCGGCCTTGGTCAGCTGCTGCCGCGGGGTGGCTTCGGCGGCCGAGCGTGTCTGATGGTCCAGGGACTCCATGCGGAGCACGCACCCCAAGGCTGCGATCCAGAGCGCGGCAGCAGGCAGGAATACCCAGTGGAATGCGAGGCCGGCGATGAGCAGACCAGTTAAGAACGGCGTGAAGGTCGCGATCCACATCACCCGCAGCCGGCGACGTCGTGCGGGATTCGCTGGAGGCGTGGACCGCAGTGGCATAGCATCCTTCCCATTGGTGCTCGAAGTCTTGTGATCTTTCGGGTTTGGTTTCCCCAGAGGTAGTGTCGAGCACATTTCGCCGAATCGTCTCCCAGCAGAGCCTGTGGACGATACGGTGGCCCCCGTTTGCTGGCGAATCCTGTTTACGGGGGACACCGACTTGTCGGACTTTTCGGTCGATATCGGCGGCCTTGACGCCCTGGGCAAGAACCTTGATCGGACGATCGAGAACATCGATGGTGCGACGAAGAGGATGAAGGATGGCGGCTCGGGGAGCCTGGGACCAGCCGAGCTCGACGAGGCGTGTTCGGACTTCCGCGCAGATTGGGAAGAGGGCCTGGACAAGCTCCGTGAGGCGGTCGGCAAGGTCAAGGACGTACTAGATGCTTCCAAGCAGACCTACGCCGAGCTGGACAACTCGATCGCCTCGAGCCTGCAGAATATGTCCGGAGACGTCGCGGCGGAAACCACGGGCAACGGTCAAGCCGGGAGTGCGCGATGAGTGGAAAGTGCCCATCGCTGGGATTCGACCCGGCACGCGGCGACATCGCCGCAGTGCGGTCGGTCGCCAAGCAACTTGACGACACCGCCACGTACTCACGCGAAGCCCACGAAGTCCTGATGTCGGTGAAGAACCAGAAGGACGTGTGGAAAGGTGAGGCCGCGAAGGCCTTCGCGGGCGGCCTCGGGGAACTTCCCCAATACCTGGCCGATGCGCAGGAATCTCTCAAGAATGCCAGTAAAGCCCTCACGGCCTGGGGTGACCGTCTCCAGGAGCACCAGAACGAAGCCGCACGGCTGGAGGATCGAGCACGTCGCGCTCTGCAGGACTACGAAGCGAAGACGAAGGCGGCAGAGAGCGCGCGCAACGCGGCGCAGCAGAACGCCGACGACCCGGTACTGCACGACTCCGCGGTTCAGAAGGTCACCGCTGCGAACGACGCCTGGGACGAGGTCGAGAGCATTCGCCGGAAGGCCGGTGACTTGCAGGACATCTGGGAAGACGATGCCCGGACCTGCGCGGACAAACTCAACGAGGCAGCGCAGAAGGCTCCGAACAAGGCATTCTTCGACTCTCTGTCAGAGATTTGGGATGATGCAGGCAAATGGTTCAAGGACCACCTCGGCGATATCGGCGACATAGCTGGCATCGTGTCGGCAGTGGCCGGGGCGCTGGCACTTATTCCCGTATGCGCTCCCATCGCTGGACCGATTGCCCTGATCGCTGGTGGCGTGGCGCTAGCTGCACACGGTGCAGACATGGTCGTGAACGAGAAATACGACGACATGAATGCCTGGGTCTCGCTGGGTGGTGACGTAGCGGGACTGGTTCCCGGAGTCGGAGCGATTTCCAAGGGCTTCAACGCAGCTGGCGATGTTGTCGCAGGTGCGGACCGATTAGTTGATGTCAGCCGCGCCACCGGTGCCTCCGGAATGCTCGACACGGCTGGTGAAGCCGTCTACAAGGGCGGCCGCGCGTTCGCGCAGGAAGCTGGTCAAGCAGCGCAGGAGCCGGCGAAGGCTTTCGACGTGCTCGCGGACAAGCTCGTCAAAGCTGATGCGCCGGTGGAGCTGCAGCAAAACGTCGCCAAGGTATTCCAAGGAGGAGCCAGCGTTGCACTGCAGGTCCCTGCCGCTGCCGGCTTGATTTCCAATGACCAGGCTACGACTGACGCGAAGAATGCCAGCGGCGCCGTGGCCGGGGTGTTGAGCGGCATTTCCATCAAGGGGGCTTCGTAATCATGATGGCTGCGGAAACAGGTTCTGACCTGGGTGTGCCGCTGTGGTTCAAAGTGCCTGACCAGTTCAACGAGCTGGACCTGGACGAAGCCCCCGCCGAGCGTTTTCAACGTGCCGTCGGCAACGCCACCGCGGTCATGTCTGATGCCTCGGACGCTGAACCGCTGCGCGTGGCATATCTCCAGGAAGCGATGTTGTCCCAGCTGCGCAGGCAGGGCGCTGTGTACGTAGCGCATTGCGTTGCCCGTTCGGAAGCTGACCCGTCGAAGCTGGCGGTCGCGCAGTTCAGCATCCTCGTTCAGGACGCTGCATTGTCAGGAACCCAGCCTCTCTCGGTTCTCGTGAACGCGCTCAAGCAGCCGGGAACGACACGCGAAGTCGGCCTGGCCGACTATCCGGCCGGTGAAGCGATTGTTGTTGGGGAAGAAGTCAAGGTCGTTCTGCCCGTGACCTTGAGCGGCCGCGTGGAGGAGAACGAGCACCGGGTTCGGCAGGCGCAGGTGCTCTTTCCTGTACCGGGCGGGCAATACCTGGTGATCGTCGGGGTCACGAGCGAGTCGCTTGACGACTGGCCTCACTACGTTGCGATGCTGGATGGGATCGCTCGTAGCATCTCGTTCACCGATCCGTCTCGGGCCACGATCGCTGACCGGCTTGCTGGCCTGTAGCCGTTTGGATGTGCAGAGGAGTTGACAGGTGTGGGCACGCTGATCGGCGGCTTGCTTTTTGCTGCGGTAATGCTGTGGGTGGCCTTGGAACGGGTGTTTGCGCGCTTCCAGAGCACGGCGCGTGGTATCTCCTCGGTGAGGAAGGACTTGGCCGGCCGTCGTCGAGCAGGTGACGGGCAGGTCGAGGTCACGGTCTGGCGTGCGCATCCCCTCTCCGACCACATGATCAAGGAACTGGCCAGGCGCGAGGGCTTCCAATTCACCGGTGAGGTCAGTCGGTACGGCAGCTTGATGCTGCGCTTTGTCCGCACCGCGAAGAAGGCAGGTTGACGTGTCGAAGGAACTCGCCAATGACCTCGCGTTGTGGATCTTCATCCCTTCCTTGCTGCTCTTCACCGTGGTCACTGTCGCGACCGCCCTTGGTACTCCTCGCGGCGTCCGTGCCAGTCGGAGGGAACGCCAGCTGGCACGGCTTGAGCAGCTGGCGCAGGAGCAGAGGGCGCGTCAGCAAGCAGTCGAAATCGACTGGCTGGATTACCGGGAGATCCCGATGGCCGAGATCGTCGACATGCTTCGAAAGTACGGCTGGGCTTACCGGGATGACGAACTCGGCAAGAACGGCTGGCTGCTGCGCTTCGACCTGAACTCGGCAGAAAACCAGGCCAATGCTGGACGAGGGTGATTCCCTGAGTCGGCTCAACGCCGAGCTGAGGGATGCTGAGATGGACGACAAGGGGTGCTATCACCTCGATACGTCCCAGTACGCGGTTCTGTCGCTGACGGATATCGGGATGGCAGTCAACGCGGCCGGGTTGACGGTCGTCAGGACGATCCCCAACTCTGCTGGGCGCATGCTGGTTCTCGCGCATCCGCGGACGACCACGTTGTCCCCGAGCGATGGCCCGTTCGCACCGAAATCCGGACTGTCACCTCAAGAGCTCAACTGGGCACGCGAGCGCCACAAGGTCTGGGCCAAGAAGTTCAACAGGCAATTCGGCCTGACGTTGCTCTACGGCGTCGTCGACGTGATCATCTTGCTCGGAGCTCTGAACTCCTTCGAACCCGCAGATGGCGCCCGCTACTACGCCTCCCTGGGCATCGCAATGATCATGCTCGTGCTCTTCGGCATCGCCGTGTTGAAGGCCATCGACGCACGGAGAAAGCGCTGGGAAGAGATTGGCCATCTGCTGGAACGCTAGGCCGTTTGTAGGCACATCGGTCAGTTCCTCGGACTCCCGTCAGCCCGCGAGGTTTGTGGCTACCTGTTGGGCTAGTGGCATCAGGCGTTGGGCTTCCTGTGCCGGGTCTGCCAGGGGGTCGGAGACCGAGAGTTCGGCTGTGGTGTTGCCGGCCTTGAAGGTGAGGAGGGTTGCGCCTTGGCCGGTTTGCAGGGTGCAGACCGGACCGTCGCCGAGCCGGGCCTGTACTGGGATCGGGACAGTGCCGCCGATCGTGTCACGGCATAGTGAGGTTTGGCGGTTGGTCGCGCCTTGGCTGTCCTGCCAGGTGCTGAGGGAGAGCTTGGCTTCGCCGTCGCCTTCGCCGATCCTGCCGCCTTCGGTGAGGGTATGGCGGGTGCACTTGTTCTCGACGCGGTAGGAGACCGAACCGTCGAACTCGGTCATGATCGCGTCGCCGACGAGATAGCTCGCCCATGCCTGGGGTTTGACCGGCTTGTTGAGAACTGCTTCGACGTCTTGGGCGGGAAAGACCTCGCAGGCGTCCTTCTGGCCGGCGTAGGGGCCGGTGAATTCGTACTGGCGGTGCGGAGTCGGCCCGGCGAGCGCCCTGGCCAGCATCGGTTGAACGAGGGCGTCGGCGATGGGCTTTCCGTCCCGTCCGCTTTCGCTGCGTCCGCTAGCGGAGTCGCGCGGTCCCTTCACCGTTGCCCTGACGACCAGGTCAGGACGGGCGAGGCGCACGTCCCACCAGTGGTTCCTCTGGTCGTAGTAGTTCTGCACGTTGAAGCCGCGGTCCTGCGTGATCGGCCCGTCCTCCGGGTTGGGCTGCCAGGTCCGCATCCGATCCGGGGCTGTGTAGGGAGGCTGGAAGACCTCGATCGTCACCCCGGCCTGCTTCGGGAACACGTAACCGCACACGCTCGGAGCCAACGAGTCTTCTTCGACGGTCCGGTGGGGCGGGACGTCTCCGTCGAAGTAGTTGTGCAGCACGCTCATCTCCGGCGATGGCGGCAGCCCCAGGTTGTCCAACGCGTCCATAGGCAGGAACTCGCACGCGTCGTGCATCGCGGTTCCGCCGTAGCTGTTCGGAGACCCGGTCCCAGGTGACTGAGCGAGCGCGACCATGTGGTCCCGGTAGTTGGCGGCCGGGGCGGTAGGCCCGTCGTCGGCCTGCTTGGACTGCATCTCGACGATCACGAAGCCGAGGCGGGTCAGGAAGGCGATGAGCAGCACGCCGAAGACCGCGAAGACGACGCGTGGCCACCTCTTCTTCCTCTTGGGCGGCTGAGGCGATGGACCCCAGGGCTGTTGCGGTTGCCAGTTCTGCTGCGGCTGTTGCGCCCAGTGTTGATTCCAGCCCGGCGGATTCGGCACAGAAGTCTCCCCCTCGCAGACGTTCCCGTGAACGGCGCCATCGTAAGGAGAGCGAGGGCGTCACCTGGAGTGATTGGTGAAACTGTTGGGTTCGCCTCGTTGTACCCGGTGGCTGAATTCGGAGCGATGCTCTTTCGTGCCCTTGGGGCAAGTGCCGATCTTGGTCGCGTCGTTGGTCTTGATCGGGAGGATTGATGAGCGGTCGTGTGGGTGTGCCGGTTCGGGTTCGGCGGGTGTCGAGCGAGCTTCGGGAGCTTCGGCTGCGGAGCGGGCTCGGGGCTGAGGAGGTTGCCGGGGCGCTCGGGATGTCCATGAGCAAGCTGTCTCGGATGGAGTCCGGGCAGCGGGGGTTGCAGGCCGATGACGTGTCGGCGCTGCTCGGGCTCTACCGCGTTCCGGCGCGGCGGCGGGAAGAGCTGTTGAGCCTGGTTCGGAACGCGGCCATGCCGAACTGGTGGCGCGTGCAGGAAGGGCGTCTGCCTGCGATGTGGGAAGAGACGACCAGGTTCGAGCGGGAAGCGGCGGCGATCTTCAACTACGAGACGATGCTCGTACCAGGCATGTTGCAGACAACCGGGTATGCGTCGGCGCTCGTCGGTGGAACGGACCCTGATCTGAACATCGCCGAGATCGAAACGTTGGTCAGCT
This sequence comes from Saccharopolyspora endophytica, assembly GCF_018070075.1. Taxonomy (GTDB): domain Bacteria; phylum Actinomycetota; class Actinomycetes; order Mycobacteriales; family Pseudonocardiaceae; genus Saccharopolyspora; species Saccharopolyspora endophytica. The sequence goes on along the minus strand of NZ_JAGPXE010000009.1, from coordinate 261,168 downwards.
CTCGTCTCAGCCGTCAGACGGTGTTGAACAGGGCTAATGCTCCGTACTTCGAGGCCTTGATCGAACAAGGCACGCTTGAACGCCTGGTGGGCGACGCAGGTGTGATGTACCAGCAGATTCGCCACCTTGTCTCTGCAACCAGGCAGGACAACATCACGGTCCGGGTAGTCGAGACCCGAGCAGGTGCGCACCCCGGTTTGGACGGCCCATTCGTGCTCTTCGACTTCGACCAGCATCCGAGCCTGGTGCTTCTGGAGAACCGCGGCAGCAGTGCGTTCCTGGAAGAACCCGAGCATGTCGCTGCGACGAGAGAAGCCCTTCGGCGGTTGCACGAAGCCGCGTTGTCTCCCCACGATTCGATTGCGCTCATGAACGACATCGCCGACAAACTCGTTTAAAACTCAAGGAGCGGATTGTGACTGCGCCGGACCGGAATGCGCTTCAGTGGCGTAAGAGCACTCGGAGCAGCAACTACGCGAACTGCGTTGAAGTCGCCTTCGCAGGCGACACCGTGCACACCCGCGACTCGAAGAACCCTGCTGGTCAGCACCTGATGTTCGGGCAGCCGGCGTGGTCGTCCTTCGTGCAGGGGCTGCGGGATGACCGGTTCGTCAGCCCTTTTCGCAGGTGATCATGTAGTTGATAGGGGTCGATAGGGGCTTCAACACAAGATCAACTGCTTGAGAAGCCCCTAGCGATGATCTGAGATCCATTTCACTCGGTTGCCGGTTCCTGTTTTGACCAACTTCGCTACACGCGCGTAGACCCGTGCGCTAACGTTTGCCACGCTGGCAAGTGGATGTCCGTCGCCCTCATCGCGACGGCACCTGGACAAGGGGAGTTCAGCGTGAACAGCGAGGGAGGCGCGGCATGACGTTCCCGAACATCTGGAGCGGGCTTGTCGAAACTGTTGACCGCATGGCTGACAAGGCTGCACTTGCGCAGTCACAGTCCGCAGGCGGTTCGATGCGCATCGAGCCTGACAAGGTCGACGAGCTTGCGTCGTTCTTCGAAGCTGAAGCGCTTGCGATGGAAGCCCGCGAGGCCGACGTCTTCGAGCTGGCGACCGTGCCCACGGCGGGCAAGGACCCGATCAGCATCAGCGCGGCTTCGACCTACGGGCAGGTCGCTGAGGGCGATGAGCAGGCATACCTGACCAACTACCGAAAGCTTGCACGTGTCTTCAAGGACACTGCAGCAAACCTGCGCGCGAGTGCTACTCAGACGCGCACGAATGACCAGGACTCGGCGGACAGCCTCCGGTCTTGAGACCGGACAGAGGAGGAAACCTTGCGTAAGGGGCTCGCTATCGGCTCGGTTCTGGCCAGCTTTGTGCTGGCTGGTTGCTCGGGGAATGGTGGTACCACGGAAACCCCTAGCAGCGCCCCGGCCGAGTCCCCGGCTCCGCCGAGCTCGTCGCGTCAAGCGCCCGCCAAGTCGGTGCAGCTCGCGGATCAGTGCATGAGTTTGCCGCAGGACCAGCATCAGGCTCTTGGGATCACGATGCCTCCGCAGCCGCGCGAGTCGAATGGCAAGCCCGGTTGCACCTACGTTTCTGGCCAGGCCGGTTCTGACCAGGGTTGGAACGCATTCGTCACTGTCACGACGACCGAGACGATGCAGGGCTTCACTGAGACCACCGCAAACGTCGTGCCTGCTGAGGTAGCCGGTTACCCGGCGGCGCAGTCGGGCAACGAGGGACGGAACTGCATGGTTTCCGTTGACGTCTCAGACCAGGGATCCGTGTTCGTGAACGCCATCTCTCGGGTCCAGAACGTCAACGCGTGCGACGTGGGCAAGCAAATCGCAGGTGCGGTTGTTCAGAATCTTCCGAATGCCTGACTGAGGGGGTAGGCGGTGACAGGTAGGCAACTTGAGCCTGCGGACTTTGAAGGTGCGCAGCTCGACCAGATGCGTAAGTGGGTCAACAGCGGAGCTGGGGCTGAAGGGCTCTACGAGGTTTCGACCGGCTGGAACAAAGAGGACGAGTATCTCCGTGAGCTGAAGACCCGGCTTGAGGACAAGCTGAAGCAGGTCGGCGCGGTCATGCAGTCCGAGTCCGGCGAGGCCATGAAGAACCAGGCCATGCCGGTCGTCCTGTGGACTGAGGTCACGGCGGACAGCGCAAAGCTTCAATCCGAGCAGATGACTGCTCAGGGTGACGCTTTCGGCAAGGTCCAGACCTCGATTCCAGGCGAGGGCGAAGAGCAGGCTGTTCCGGATGACAACTGGCTTGAAGAAGGCTGGGACACCCTCACGACCGGGTCCACGGACGCCGAGGACGCCAAAGCGCACAATGAGAAATTGCGCCAGGAAGCTGTTCAGGCGTTCACCTCGTACCAGGAGACGAGCCAGAACAACGTCGCTGGCAGTGCAGTCTTCACCCCGCCGCCAGACGGCGGCATGAAGACCACCGTGACTGGCTCCGAAGGCCCCGGCGTCGGTGGTGTTGGTTCGTCGTCTCCGTCGTCGACTTCGAGTGCTTGGGCTGGTGGCTCCGGTGGTTCCGGCAGCCTTGCCGGTGCTGGCTCGGGGGCTGGCGGCTCCTACGGCGGTGGTGCTTTCGGCGGTGGTGCTGCTGGTACCGGTGCTGCTTGGGCGACTCCGCCTGGTCCTGGTGGTTCGGGCTCGAACCAGAACCCGAACCCCGGTGGCGCTGGTCGCGTCCCGAACGGGCCCGGCGTTCCCGGTGGTGCTCCCGGTCTCGGCGCCGGTCGCACCGGCATGCCGGGTTCGGGCGCGGGTGCGCGGCCGGGTGCCGGTAGCGGTGCTGGTGGCCGCGGTGGCGCTGGTGCGGGTCGTGGCCTGGGGGCCGGCTCGGGTGCTGGTGCCGGTGGTCGTGCGGGTGCCGGTGGTCCCGGGATGGGCGCCGGTGGTCGTGCGGGCATGGGTGGTCTCGGTGGAGCTGCCGGGGCCGGCGGTGCTGGAGGCGCCGGTGGCCGCGGTGGTGCTGCTGGTGCCGGTGCGGGCGCGGGTGCGCGCGGCCGGGGTCAGGAAGGCGAGGACGACCTCGAGCACGAGACTCCCGACTACCTGATCGGCGACCAGGGCGTCTTCGACGAGGACCTGCCGAAGGTCGCCCCGCCGGTCTTCGGTGACTGGGACAACCAGCGGTAATCGCTCGTCAACGCAGATCGGCCAGTGGGCGGTACCGCTTCGGTGCCGCCCACTGGCTCTTGCGAGAACGTGGACGATCAGGGCTCGGACTGTGGGGGACGGCCGTGCGTCATGGGCTTCCGAACGGCTGAGAACTGGACGGATCAGTGAACAACTCGGATCAATTCGTGGACGCTCTCGGGGCTGTGCCGTCCACACTTTCTGGCTGGGGAGAACCGGTGAAGATCGAGCTGTCGAAGCAGGGCTTCCACGAGGCGTGGAAGTACTTCAACCTCGGCACCAAGCCGCTCGTGCTCAACGTCCTGCCCGAAGGCATCCTCGAAACCGAGCGGCGCCAGGTCGAGGCACGCGCGCGAGATGAGCTGCAGGCGCTCGGTTTCGGCAACGAGATGCGCGAAGAGGACATCCAGGGGGCCCTGCTGCCGCTCACGCGCTACGAGCGGGCCTTCGACATCAACTTCCGGCAGCGCACGCCCGACGGCGCCCAGCGCACCGTCGCGGGCATGGTCGCCTGCACCCGGGGGCACGCGACGCTCGCGGTGCTCACCGAGGAAGCCGTGACCGTCCAGACGCTGCCCGCCGACTCGATGGTGCGGGCGCTGCTGAGCGTGCTGCCCGACGACGTCAAGGCCGGCCCCGGGCGGGGCGTGTCGCTGCGCAGCTCGGCGATGGAAGCCGCCGCCAAGTCCGCGGGCAACGACCGCGAGATGGGCGAAGCGCTCGTGCGGCAAGGGATCCGGCGCGAGGAGGCCAAGACGCTGGTCGAGATGGCCGGCGGGGCTCGCAACGCCTACGCGCAGGTCGGCTACGCCGTCATGGACGGTCAGGGCAAGCGGCACCGGGCGCCGATGGTCACCAACTTCTTCGCCAACGCCAAGGGCTGGTACATGATCGAGAACAGCCACCGCAGCGACGAGGGGTGGACGACCATCGCGCCGATCGACCGGCAGCGCATGGCCGGCCGCGTGCAGGACCTCGTCAAAACGCTGTAGCGAGAGCTGAAGCCCCGGGCCGCGCGCCCGGGGCTTTCGCATGCCCCGGGGAGAGCTTGCTGAGGACGACGCTGGGGGTGGGACTGCGGCCCGTGAGGAGCGCAGGGCGCGGCCCGGGTATCGCGATTGGCGGACCGGGCTGGTCGGCATCGCGATCGTGCTGGTGCTGTCCCTGGTGTTCATCAACGTCCCCGATTGCGGGCCTCACATCGCTGCGGCGGCTGCGGTCGCCTTCCTCGTGTGGCGGTTCGCCACCGCCGAGCGGCGTGGCTGAGCAGCGCGGGTCCGTGGGGCTTCGCGGCCGGCAGGTGGCCTGGTTGACGGCCTGAAGCCGCCTCTGAGCGTGCTGAAGCCCAGCGCACGCCCGTGGGCGGCACGGAGCCGATCGAACGCGCTCTCGATGGCCAGGAGGGGCTGCGCTGGGCGCACAGCGGCGAAGAAGCCGGTCGGCGAAGGCCCCGGCGAGCGAGTCCAGGGCTGGGTGCAGAATGCCGATTGCCAGCAGCCCCTGCACCGACGCGAGCCGCGCGGCGAACGTGATCAGTCCCGAGGTCTGGCCACGGGCCGGCTCGGGTGGCTGAGCCGGCGGTGTCAGGCTCTGGCCCCGCCGCGTCTGGACGGGCGGGGCCACGGGGTGCTTCGGTGCCGCATCACGGGGACCGCCCTTTCCGCTGAGCAGAAGAAAACAAGATCAACTTCCATCATAGAACAGGCTCTCGAACGGCGTGCGTTCGGGGACCGTTTAACGCGGTTGTGACCTGCGGAGACAACCCTCACGTGGCTCAACTGTGCGGAAATCGGACACATTCCGATAAGTTTTGCTGAGATTAGTGCACTTCAGCGGCTTTGTTGATAGGACTTGCAGCGGCCCCGTGCTCGTGCACGCCTTGTACGGGTAGAACTTCAAGGGCCAGGGCGGTGGGGCGGACTGATCCGTTCCACAAAACCGGGACCCCCGTGGGCAACCGCCTTTCGGGACTCGGTACCGTCGCCCGCACCGATCAAGAGAAACCCCACATCACGGAGGACATGGTGGCCCTTCCCCAGCTGACTGAGGAGCAGCGGGCAGCAGCTCTGGAAAAGGCGGCTGCCGCCCGTCGCGCCCGAGCTGAGCTCAAGGAGCGCCTCAAGCGAGGCGGAACCACGCTGGCGGAGGTCCTGGAGACCGCCGACAACGACGAGGTCTTGGGCAAGATGAAGGTCTCCGCCCTGCTCGAGGCCCTTCCCGGCGTCGGCAAGGTCCGTGCGCAGCAGATCATGGAGCGGCTGGAGATCGCCAACAGCCGTCGGCTGCGCGGACTGGGCGAGCGGCAGCGCAAGGCGCTGCTCACCGAGTTCAGCGGCGAGTGATCGACGCAAAAACCGGCGCTGAGCCGAGGATCGTCCGTCAGGGCGAGCCTCGGCTCACCGTCGTTTCCGGGCCTTCTGGAGTCGGCAAGTCCAGCGTGCTCAGCGAGGTGCGCAGGCAGGTTCCGGAGGTGTACTTCAGCGTGTCCGCGACCACCAGGGCTCCGCGCCCCGGTGAGGTCGACGGAGTGCACTACCACTTCGTCTCCGTCGCGGAGTTCGAGCGGATGATCGCCGACGGCGAGATGCTCGAGCACGCCCGCTACGCGGGCAACTTCTACGGGACGCCCCGCAAGCCCGTCCAAGAGGCGATCGCCGCGGGCAAGCCGGCCGTGCTGGAGATCGAACTCCAAGGCGCCCGCCAGGTTCGCAAGGCCTGGCCGGACGCGCAGCTGGTCATGCTGCTGCCGCCGTCCTGGGACGAGCTGGTCGACCGGCTCACCGGCCGCGGCACCGAACCGGCCGACGTCGTCGAGAAGCGGCTCGCCGCCGCGCGGGACGAGCTGGCGGCCGAACCGGAGTTCGACGAGACCGTCGTCAACGCCGACGTGCAGTCCGCGACCAGCGAATTGGTACGATTGATACTCGGCCACGAGAAGTGACGTCTCCCTTCCCGTCCTCCGAGCGACCTACTACTGAGCAGGAGCCACACCTGTGAGCACCCCTAGCGCGCTGGCTGCGCTCAACAGCAGCCCGTCGACCAACACCGTCGAGGGCATCACCTACCCGCCGATCGACGACCTGCTCGAGCAGGTCAGCTCGAAGTACGCGCTGGCCATCTACTCCGCCAAGCGCGCGCGGCAGATCAACGACTACTACGCCCAGCTCGGCGAGGGCCTGCTGGAGTACGTCGGCCCGCTGGTCGAGCCCGGCCCGCGTGAGAAGCCGCTGTCGATCGCGCTGCGCGAGATCCACGCCGGCGTGCTCGAGCACACCGAAGGCGAGTGACGTCTGAACCGACCGAGGACCGCCCGCGGGTGGTCCTCGGCGTCAGCGGTGGCATCGCCGCCTACAAGGCGTGCGAGGTTCTGCGGCGCCTGACCGAGACCGGTCACAGCGTCCGCGTCGTGCCGACCGAGGCCGCGCTGAACTTCGTCGGCGCCGCGACCTTCGAGGCCCTGTCCGGGCAGCCGGTGGTCACCGGCGTGTTCTCGGACGTGCACGAGGTCCCGCACGTGCGCCTCGGGCAGGAAGCCGACCTCGTCGTCGTCGCCCCCGCCACCGCTGACCTGCTGGCCCGCGCGGCCAACGGGCAGGCGCCCGACCTGCTCACCAACACCCTGCTGACCGCGCGCTGCCCCGTGCTGATGGTCCCGGCGATGCACACCGAGATGTGGGAGCACCCGGCGACGCAGCACAACGTGGCGACGCTGCGCAGTCGCGGCGTGATCGTCGCCGAGCCCGACAGCGGTCGGCTCACGGGCAAGGACACCGGCAAGGGGCGGCTGCCCGACCCGGCCGAGATCGTCGACCTGGCCCGGCTGCTGCTGACCTCGTCCACCGCGCTGCCGTGGGACCTGGAAGGGCGCCGGGTGGTCATCTCCGCCGGTGGCACTCGGGAATCGCTCGACCCCGTCCGCTACCTGGGAAATCGCTCCTCCGGGCGGCAGGGCTACGCGCTGGCGCGCATCGCCGCGCACCGCGGCGCCGACGTGACGCTGGTGGCCGCGCACACCGCTGACCTGATCACCCCCGCCGGAGTGCGGTTGATCAAGGTCGGGACCGCCGAGGAGATGCGGTCGGTGATGCTCGCCGAGGCCGACGGGGCCGACGCGGTCGTCATGGCCGCCGCCGTGGCCGACTTCAAACCGGTCAACCGGGTCGAGCACAAGATCAAGAAGACCGAGCGGGACCCGGAACCCGTTGCGCTGGCCCGCAATCCCGACATCCTCGCCGAGATCGTCGAAGCGCGGTCGGCCGGCAAGCTCTCGGCGTCGCTGATCGTCGGGTTCGCCGCCGAGACCGGTGACGCCAGCTCGTCCGTGCTCGACCACGGCCGGGCCAAGCTCGCGCGCAAGGGCTGCGACATGCTCGTGGTCAACGCCGTGGGCGAGGGCATGGCCTTCGAGGTCGAGGACAACTCCGGCTGGCTGCTCGGGGACGACGGGACCGAGGAGCGCATCGCCTTCGGGGCCAAGTCCCTGCTGGCGTCCACATTGTGGGACTCGGTCGGTCGGCGGCTCTCCGACCAGTAGTGTTTGTCGGCAACAGGCCGCAAGCACCAGAGGAGAGTCGTTGAGTCAGCAGCGGTTGTTCACCAGTGAGTCGGTGACCGAAGGGCATCCCGACAAGATCTGCGACGCGATCAGCGATTCCGTCCTGGACGCGCTGCTCGCGCAGGACCCGCGCTCCCGCGTCGCGGTGGAGACCATGGTGACCACCGGGCAGGTGCACGTGGCCGGAGAGGTCACCACCGAGGCCTACGCCGACATCCCCGCCATCGTGCGCGAGAAGATCCTCGAGATCGGCTACGACTCCTCCGCCAAGGGCTTCGACGGCAACTCCTGCGGCGTCAACGTCGCCATCGGCTCGCAGTCGCCCGACATCGCCCAGGGCGTCGACACCGCGCACGAGACCCGCGTCGAAGGCGTCATCGACGAGATCGCCCAGCAGGGCGCCGGCGACCAGGGCCTCATGTTCGGCTACGCCTGCGACGACACGCCCGAGCTCATGCCGCTGCCCATCGCGCTGGCCCACCGCCTGTCGCGCCGGCTCACCCGCGTCCGCAAGGACGGCGTGCTGCCCTACCTGCGGCCCGACGGCAAGACCCAGGTCACCATCGAGTACGACGGCGAGAAGGCCGTGCGGCTGGACACCGTCGTGCTGTCCACCCAGCACGCCGAGGAGATCGACCTCGACGGGCAGCTCGTCGGCGACATCAAGGCCCACGTCGTGGAGCCGGAGATCTCGTCGCTCTCGCTGAGCACCTCCGACACGCGGCTGCTGGTCAACCCCACCGGCCGGTTCGTCGTCGGCGGCCCGATGGGTGACGCCGGCCTGACCGGGCGGAAGATCATCGTCGACACCTACGGCGGCATGGCCCGCCACGGCGGCGGCGCCTTCTCCGGCAAGGACCCGTCCAAGGTCGACCGCTCCGCGGCGTACGCGACGCGGTGGGTGGCCAAGAACGTCGTCGCCGCCGGACTGGCCAAGCGCATCGAGGTCCAGGTCGCCTACGCCATCGGCAAGGCCGCCCCGGTCGGCCTGTTCATCGAGACCTTCGGCACCGAGACCGTCGACCCCGACCGGATCCAGCAGGCCATCAACGAGGTCTTCGACCTCCGCCCGGCCGCCATCATCCGCGACCTCGACCTCCTGCGGCCCCTCTACTCGGCCACCGCCGCCTACGGCCACTTCGGCCGCACGGACGTCGACCTCCCCTGGGAATCGACGACCCGAGCCGAAGCCCTCAAGACAGCAGCAGGCGTCTAACAGCCAACCCCGAGAAGGCGTCCCAGAGCTCCGCTCCGGGACGCCTTCTTTTGCTCTGATCAGGTCAGCGTTCCCCAAAGCCGCCCACACGGCGTGAACCGCACTTACGATTCGCGCCAGCGCGACGATCTTTCCTGGCGGAGGTTCTTGATGGGGGCAGGAGACTACTTCCGCGTCGATATCGATGCTCTGACGGATGCAGGCATCGGTCTCGCAGAGCTGCTCACGGAGACCGACCGGCTCGCAGTCGAGGACATCGATTGCGCTTCGGAGTCCGTGGGCCATGCTGCGCTGGCCGAGGCCTACGCGTCCTTCACCGACCGATGGGCGGTCGGCATCGACAGTCTGCTCACCGACGGCAATGAAATGTCTCAACGAATGATCGACGCGGCAGGTGCCTACATCGAGGCGGATGAGGAGCAGGAGCGACGTCTGAAGGGTTTCTTCGACGGCGTGGATGATCCTGGTGCGGGAGCGATTGAGCAGGATGACTGAATTAGGCGAAAGCGCCGACCCGAAGCAGCTCGTTCCAGGGGAGCCGGGAGATGTGCGCGCATCGGCGGAAAAGCTCGTCAGGCTCGGTGACCGTCTTCTGGAGATCGGGGGTGGCTTCAAGCGGCTCGATGCCGGTGGGTGGGAAGGTGAAGCGGGTGATGCGTTTCGGCAGCGCTTCGAGCAAGAACCCATGCGGTGGATCAAGGGTGGAGAAGCCTTCCACCTGGCGGCGGGCACGCTGAACGACTTCGTCGGCGTCCTGGAGTGGGGCCAGACGCAAGCGCGTGAGGCCATCGAGGAGTACGAGGCCGGTCAACGGGCCACCGAGCGAGCCCGGCAGGATTTCCAACGCGGACCGGGAACCGGCTCGTTCAGCGACCCGGGCGAAGCTCAACGAGAGAACGCTAGGGCAATCCTGGATCGGGCTCGAGAGCAGGTCGAGCAGGCTGGTCACAGGGCAGCGTCCGCGATGCGCGAAGCAGAGCAGGATGCTCCGGAGAAACCGACTTTGCTCGACGAGATCGGCGAGTTCCTCAGCGAGGCGGCTGAGACGGTCGGGGACGTTCCGGGCAATCTCGTTCATTACGGGCTCGACGGTGTCGGGAACGCCGTGGACGCCGCAGGAACGACGATCGCCGGTGTGGTGGACGGAGTCGGCAACGTCGTTGGTGGCGGTCTAGACCTGGTCGGCCTCGATGATGCGGGGCGCTCGGTCGAGGAGAGCACTGAAGCTGCCTCCAACACGGTTTCAGCGAAGACCAACGAGCTCGCGGACGATATCCGTGAGGGCGCGGATCGGATTGCAGGTTCCTTGGGAGCTGAGGACCCGCCCGCGTACGGCGACAACGCTCCTGATGCCAGCCCGCAGCCGGTCATCGTCAAGAGCGAGAAGTACCCGGAATCCGCGGAGCACATCGAAGAGGCGCAGAGCGGAGTCATTTCGCACGGGCCGGACCCCCAGCGCCGAGGTGAGCCCCTCCCGTCGGATCTCACGATCGACAAGGAGAACGCGGACATCAACCGTCGGGAGTCACTGCGCGGAATCCCGACGCGTGGTGGGGACTACCTCGATCGCGACGAATACCCTCCTGCGATGTTCCGCGAAGGCGGCGAAGGCAGCTCCGTGAAGTACATTGACGCCAGCGACAACCGCGGGGCGGGCTCTTCCATGAACGCCCAGATCAGAACACAAGGGCTTGGGAAAGACGACCACGTGCGAATCCTCGTCGAGTAAGAACGATTCACACACCATGAAGGAGTTCTTCCACGATGCCGCAGGACGTTCTCGGCAGGCTGCTGTTCGCCGCGCAGCAGGATTTGGCGGCGGACCAGGTGTGGCCGGCGGCTGCCGCAGCGATCGAAGTGCTCTGGTGGCACGACCGCTTCTCCGACGCGCAATCGCTCGCTGAGGACACGATCAGCCGATTCGGCAGTGCACCGGGGACGCTCTTCGATCACGACATGCCGTTCGACGAGGCGATCCTGATCGGTGCCACCGAGTCCGGCGAAGATCCCCGGGCTGTACTTGGACGGGTCGGCGAACACGTTCCGGCCGATAGCACCTTGGGAAAGCGGCTCACCTGGCTGCAAGGCGAGCTGGCCAAGGAGCAGCCAGCGCACAGCCTCATCACCGGTTTTGACGCGGACTTGTACAGCCCACTGCCCGCGAGGCCGCTCCGCGGTGCCGATGCGGAGCTCGCCGAACGCGATCCGGACAGCTTGAGCGGGTCCGAGCAGCGCAGGCTTTGGGGAGCATCGCGACGTTCCCGGCAGCCGCACATCGCCTTCACACTGCACGATGCCGGTGTCGAACCCCAGGACTGGCAGATGTCGTTCTGGCTCGCGCGGCAGCTCATCAAGGCCAGCAGAGTCGAAGAAGCCGGAGCCGTGCTGCTCACCTCTCTTGATCTGTGGTTCGCCGAACAGCCCTGGCACGTCACCCCGGCTGGGATCACGACACAACCCGACATGCGTGCAGCGGTCACACCGGAGCTGCGCGGAGCTGTCCTGGATCAAATCGACCTCGAGGCAGTGCCCGGAGTCGAATGAGAATGGGCCCTGCTCTGCGACACGTCGTGGCCGGCGCTCATGGCGCCTCCGGTCACCCCCGCAATGTTGATCTCGGTGCGAGCGACGGGCCGTTGCAGGAGCTTGCTGGCCTGCTGACCAGGTGCAACGGATTCTTCGCGTGCAATTCGGGCGTGCAGGCCTTTCGCGCAGGCTCTCCAGGGCTCGGCCCGGAGCTGCAGAGCTGGAATCAGCCCGGCGAGTGGAAGAACACCTATGGTGGGCTCACGGACGGGCTGTTCTCCTTCGGACAGGATCTCTTCGGTGTGCAATTCGCGATTCGCCATCGAACCGAGGTCGTCACCTTTCACCCGGAATCCGGTGGGGTCACGACCCTGGGGCGCTCACTCGAGGACTGGGCGAGCTGGTTGCTGGACGACCTCGACGTGCACGGTTGCCGATCGGTGGCGGCTGCGTGGCAGGACGAGTTCGGGACCCTGGGATACAGTCAGCGGCTCATTCCCTGGCGCCTGTTCACGCTGGGTGGCTCGTATGACTTCGCCAATCTCACTGCCAAGGACGCAGCGAAGTGCATGCGGATCCGTGGCCCCTTCGCGCAGCGCATCCATGAGCTCTCACAGGGATCTGTCGTCACTCTCGGTAAGGAATGATCGTCTAGTCCCGAAGTGGACCGCAGTTGGTGGAGCTTGCTCGTCCCACAGGCTTTGGAGAACGCGTCTGCCTGGAAATTGACGTGGTTGTTCGGGGGGACGAGGGTGGGGGTGTGGGGCCGGTTGGGGATCGGTTCGAGGCTTACGGCCCGTCGCATTGGGTGCTGATGGTGCTCATCGTGGCCGGGTCGGTGATCCTCGTCGTGCTCGGGAGGGGAGTGCCCGCGCAGGCCCTGGAGCGGTGGTGCCGGGCGTTCGCGGTCGTGGTCCTGGGGTTCAACGTTCCGCTGCTGGCGTTCCGGTTGATGCCGGGGGAGTGGGACGTCGCCGAGTCGCTGCCGCTGCACCTGTGCGACCTCGCGTGGATGGTGGCGGCCTGGGCGTTGTGGACCCGGCGGGCGACGCCGCACGCGCTGCTCTACTTCTGGGGCCTGACGCTGACACCGCAGGCGATCATCACCCCGGCCCTCGACTCGCCCGACTTCCCGCACGTCAACTTCATCGAGTTCTGGGGCCAGCACCTGCTGGTGATCTGGGCGGCGGCCTTCCTGACCTGGGCGGTCGGGCTCCGGCCCACGTGGCGCGGGTACTGGATCTCGGTCGGGGTCACCGCCGCGTGGGGCTTGGCGATGCTGGTGTTCAACGAGGCCGCCGGCACCAACTACGGCTTCGTCAGCAGCAAGCCGGAGAACCCGTCGCTGCTCGACCTGATGGGCGGCTGGCCGACCTACCTCGCGGTGGAGGTCGTCGTCGGCATGGCCGCCTGGGCGCTGCTCACCTGGCCCTGGACGCGCAGCCGCGAACCGGTCACGGCACCTTGAAGCCGTGCTGCCGCCAGGCCTCGTAGACGGCGACGGCGGCGGAGTTGGCGAGGTTCATCGAGCGGATCCCGGTCAGCATCGGGATGCGCACCCGCAGCGAAGCCGCATCGATGAGGTCGTCCGGCAGCCCGGTGGACTCCGGGCCGAACAGCAGCACATCGCCCGGCCGGTAGTCCACGTCGACGTACGAGGCCTCGGTGCGGGCCGTGAACGCGATGACGCGCTCCGGGCGCAGCTCCTCCCAGCAGGCCTCCAGGCTCGGGTGGACGTGCAGCGCGGCGCGGTCGTGGTAGTCCAGCCCGGCGCGGCGCAGCTTCGCGTCCTCCACGGAGAACCCCAGCGGCTCGATCAGGTGCAGCGCGGCGCCGGAACCGGCGGCCATCCGGATCGCGTTCCCGGCGTTCCCGGGAATCTCGGGGTGGTAGAAGACGACGTGGAACACTCGAAAATGCTTTCACACACCCCGCCGCACCGCCCATCACGGGTCGGGCGCTCACGACTCGCCGGGGCCGGGCTGCCGGGCCCTGGCCGGGACGGGGTCGTCTGGTAGAGAAGAGGCATGGCAGGTGGACAGCCGCGGAAGCGGAAGGGGGAGGAGACCGAGCGCACGGCGGCGGCGAGCAACCCGGTCGCGCGCGTGCTGGTCGACGTCCCGCTCCCGGCCCACCTGGACCGGCCCTTCGACTACCGCGTCCCCGACCGGCTCGACGCCGACGCGCAGCCGGGCTGCCGGGTGCGGGTGCGGTTCCGCGGCAAGCTGGTCGACGGCTACCTGCTGGAGCGCAACGAGACCACCGACTTCAAGGGCAACCTCGCCTGGCTGGAGCGGGTGTCCTCGCCCGAGCCGGTGCTCACGCCCGACATGCTCGCCCAGGCGCGGGCCGTCGCCACCCGCTACGGCGGCATGCTCGCCGACGTCGTGCGACTCGCGATCCCGCCGCGCAGCGCCGCCGCCGAGAAATCCGCGCGCCGCGAACCGGTTCCCGCACCCGAGCGCCCGGAAGCGGCTGCGTGGCAGCGGTATCAGCACGGTCAGTCCTTCTTGGACGCCCTGCACTCCGGACGTCCCGCCCGCGCGGTGTGGCAGGCGTTGCCGGGGGAGGACTGGCCGGCCCGGCTCGCCGAAGCCGCCGCCACGACCGCCTCGGCCGGGCGCGGCGCGCTGATCGTCGTCCCCGACCACCGCGACCTCGCCCGCCTGCACTCCGCCTGCGCGGCGCTGCTCGGCGACGACGTGGTGACCCTGACCGCCGAGAGCGGACCGGCCGAGCGCTACAAGCACTGGCTCGCCGCGCTGCGCGGCTCGGCCCGGGTCGTCATCGGAACCCGGGCCGCGATGTTCGCGCCGGTCCGCGACCTCGGGCTGGCCGTGGTCTGGGACGACGGCGACGACCTGCACAGCTACCCGCAGGTGCCCTACCCGCACACCCGCGACGTGCTCACCCAGCGCGCGCACACCGTCGGCTCCGCGCTGATCGTCGGCGGTTTCGCCCGCACCGCCGAGGCGGCGCTGCTGGTCGAATCCGGGTGGGCGCACGAACTCGTCGCCCACCGCGACCAAGTCCGCGCAGCCGCACCGCGCGTCACCTCGATCGGCGAGGACGACACGCAGCTGGCCCGCGACCCGGCGGCCCGCGCCGCCCGACTGCCCTCGGTGGGCTTCGAGGCCGCCCGCGCCGCGCTCTCCCACGGCGCCCCGGTGCTCGTCCAAGTACCCCGACGCGGGTACGTCCCGGCTCTGGCCTGCGGAGACTGTCGTGAACGCGCCCGCTGCCGACGCTGCGCGGGCCCTCTCGCGCTGCCCGGTGGGACCGAGGACGGCATGCCCAAACCGGCCGCCTGCAACTGGTGCGGAGCCGCCGAGGCCGCGTTCAAGTGCCCCCAGTGCGGTTCCCGCCGGTTGCGCGCGACCGCCGTCGGTGCCGGTCGCACCGCCGAGGAGCTCGGCCGCGCGTTCCCCGGGTTCCCGGTGCGCACCTCCGGCGCGGGCGACATCCTCGCCGACGTCCCCGCGAAACCGGCGCTGATCGTGTGCACGCCCGGAGCCGAGCCCGTCGCCGAAGGCGGCTACGGCGCCGCGCTGCTGCTCGACGGGCGAACCCTGCTCGGCCGACCGGAGCTGCGCTCCTCCGAAGCCGCGCTGCGACTGTGGTTCGCCGCCGCCGCCCTCGTCCGGCCCGGTGGTGAGGGGGGACGGGTCGTGGTGATGGCCGAGTCCTCGCTGCAACCCGTGCAGGCCCTCGTCCGCTGGGACCCCGCCTGGTACGCGGCGCAGGAGCTCGCCGAGCGCGCCGAGCTCGGCTTCCCGCCCGCCCGCCGCGTCGCCGCCGTCGACGGCACGCCCGACGCCATCGAAGCGCTGCTGGACTCGGCGGACCTGCCGGCCAGCGCCGAAGTCCTCGGACCGGTGCCGATCGGGGAGGTCGACGAGGACGGCAACTCCGAACGCGAACGCCTCATCGTCCGCGTCGACCGCGCCGAGGGCAGGGCCCTCGCGAGCTCCCTGCACGCAGCCCAGGCCGTGCGCGCGGCCCGGAAGGCCACCGAACTGCAGGTTCGGCTCGACCCGCTGGAGATGCTGTAGTGGCCCGGATCTTCCTGGAGACCGCGCGGATGGTGCTGCGGGAGCTCACCGAGGCCGATGCCGACGGCTTGTTCCGCATGAACAACGATCCCGAGGTCATGCGCTACCTCAACGGCGGGCTGCCGACGACCTTCGACGAGGTGCGGCTGAAGGCCCTGCCGATGTACCGGGAGCGCTACGATCGCTTCGGCGGCCACGGCGTCTGGAGCGCCGTCGACCGCGAAAGCGGTGAGTTCCTGGGCGTGTTCAAGTTCCACCCGCGGACACCCGAGGAGTCCGACGACTTCGAGCTCGGCTACCGGATGCTCCGCTCCACCTGGGGCAGCGGTCTGGCCACCGAGGGCGCGCGGGCGCTGGTCCACGAGGGATTCGCCGAGCTCGGCCTGCGCCGGGTCTGGGCCCAGACGATGGCGGTCAACACCGGATCCCGCCGCGTCATGGAGAAGGCCGGGCTCCGCTACGTCCGCACGTTCTTCACCGAATGGCCCGAAGGCCCCATACCCGGCGCCGAACACGGCGACGTCGAATACGCCCTCACCCACCAGCAGTGGCTCGACGAGGCGTGACCTCAGGAACTCGCCAGGCTCAAGATCTCTGTGATGGTGAACAACCCGAGCTTGCTCCCCGCCACGGGCTCGACCTGGATGTTGGTGACGAGGTTGTCATCCCGCCACGAGTCGTACCGATGACCGGTGAACTCGACCTTGCGGTACTTGCGGAACTCCTTGGGGAGTTCGAGGACGTTGCCGGTGCCGTGCCTGTCCACGAGCCTCTTGAACTCCTTGGCCGAATCGATGCCGGGCATGTCGACCGTCGAGACTGCCACGACCACGCTGCCGCTGCGTGGCTTGCTCAGCTCGGCCATGAACCGGTGCAACGTGCGGCAGGGGTGTGCGGCGAAGAAGCGCTTCACATCGCCGTATGACGTGTCGTCGCAGGCCCCGAGCTGGCTGCGTTCCTGCACCTCGACCTGGTAGCCGCGGCTTCTCCAGCGCGCGACTGCGCGCAGTTCGACTTCGACAGGGCTCTTCGCGGACTGCGCGGTGCGAGGTCTCGGCTTGGGCGTCGAGATTCCCTCGAAAGCTGCGGTGCCACCGCCGCCGAGCGCGATCGATCCGCCGAGCGCGACCGCAACGACCGCGCTGGTCCTCCGTCTTGGTCCGCCCCGCGTGTGGGCCCTGACCTTGGTCCCGTTGCGGATGTACTCGCGGACGCTGATTCTCGGCAACCCGTCTCCTCGCCGTCGTGAGATCCCGGCTGGTGGATCAGTGAACCGGAAGTGCGGTTGGCCGCGCGGTGCTTTGAGGATCGATCAGCCGTTCAGAGCAGCGGAGAGGAAGTTGCTGGGCGAATGCGGTTCAGCTGTCGTTTCCGGTGCGTGGATTCGGATTTGCCCGGTTGGCTGAACGCTCGTTGTTCTCCGTCGTCGACATGGTGAGGTGAGCTGGGCGGGGTTGCTCGGCCAGGGGCGGTTCCGGTTCGAGTTGTTCGTGATCGAGGTCCTCCTCGTCCGGTCGGTTCGCACCAGAACTGCCCGTTGCCGGGGTCAGAGGCCTGTTGCTCGGGCGGGGTTCGAGTGGGGCGTGCGGAATTCGATGGCTCGGTCCAGGACCGTGACCAGGACTTCCTTGGTGTCCTGCTTGCTCCGGGCGTCGAAGGTCAGGACCGGGATCTCCGGGTCGAGGTCGAGCGCCGCGGCGATCTGGTCCGGTTGGTGGCGCGGGGTGCCGTCGAACTCGTTGACCGCGACCACGAACGGGATTCCCCGGTCCTCGAAGAAGTCCAGGATCGCGAAGCACTGGTTGAGCCGCTCGGTGTCGACGATGACGATCGCGCCCAGCGCGCCGAGCGCGATGCTGTCCCACATCGGCCAGAAGCGGTCCTGGCCGGGAGTGCCGAACAGGTAGAGCTTCGGGCCGCTGGGCAGATCCAGGCGGCCGAAGTCCAGGGCGACCGTCGTCGTCTTCTTGTCCTGCAAGTTCGCCAGGTCGTCGATCCCGACGCCCGCCTCGGTGAGGATCTCCTCGGTCCGCAGCGGTTCCCGATCGGTGAGCTTGGTGATCATCGTGGTCTTGCCGACCCCGAAAGCCCCGGCGATCACGATCTTCGCCGAGGTCGTGTTCGGGTCAAAGGTTCCGGACATCGTTGCGAAGCCTCTCTATGAACGAAACGTCGGGCCGGTCGGTGCGCGGCGCGGTCACCCGCAGCAGGCCGCGGTCGACGAGGTCGCCGACCAGCACGCGCGCCACCGAGATCGGGCTTTCCAGCTCCGCGGCGATCTCCGCCAGCGAAACCGGTTTCGAGCACAACTCCCGCACCGTCGTGGCGCTCAGCGACACGTCGTCGACGGTGGTCTCGGGAATCGCGTGCAGCAGGGCCGACACGTCAAGCTCGTCGCTGGTGACGTCGGTGCGACCGCCGGTGTGCACGTAGGGCCGCACCAGCGGTCCGGGTTCGTCGTCGTTCCACTCGGCCATGCCGGTCACCGCCGCGCCGGGGTGGCCAGGTGCGAACCCACCCGCGAGACCAGCTGCTCGACGGCCGTGGCCGCCAGTTCGAGGTCCGCGCTCGCCGGGACGACGACCAGCAGGCCGGTGCGCTCCGCGGCCTGGCTGAGCATCAGGAACGCCTCGTCGCTCTCGATCAGGGTGCTCCGCACACCGCCGGAACCGGTGTGCGCGCTCGCGCCGGCCACCATGCTGTTGATCGAGGCCCCCAGCGCGGCCAGCGCATCGGCCTCGTCCTCGGGCATGCCGGAGAACGAGGTGGGCAGACCGTCGGCCGAGAACAAGATGAGGCCCCGGACGTCGGGAACCTGCCGGCGGAAATCTTCGAGCAACCAGCTCAGGTTGTCGCTGTTCACGAACGTCCCTCCTGCTCGGCGCGGGCGCGTCGGATCTGGTTCATGAACGCTACCGCCCCGGACGACTGGTCTTCATCCTCGGAAACCGCTTCCTCCGTGGAGGATTCGCCCGGTCTGCCCTTGAGCCGCGCGAGCGTCGTGCCGCGCTTGCGCTGCGGCAGGCCGCCCGGCGAGTCCGGTTCGGACACCGTCGAGGTGCTGTGGGGTCGGCGGCGCATCCGGATCGTCGTCTCGGCGCTGCGCTCGCGCTTCGCGGACACGTGCTCGGCGATGATGTCGCCGGGCAGCGCCACCGAGGCGCGCGTGCCCGAACCGTCACCGGGGTGCAGGCTGACGGCGATGCCCCGCCGCTGCGCGAGCCTGCTCACCACGACGAGACCGAGCCGCACGTCGTCCTGCACCGACGTCGCGGTGAAATCCGGTGGCGCGGCGAGGGTTCGGTTGATGCGCTCGCGGTCGGGTTCCTTCATGCCCAGACCGCGGTCCTCGATCTCCACCAGCACGCGGTCGTCGGTGCGCTCCACCCGCACCACCACCGGCGAGTTCGGCGGCGAGAAGCGGGTGGCGTTGTCCATCAGCTCCGCCAGCACCCGGATCGTGTCGGTGACCGCCGGACCCTTGACCGCCACCGCGGGCACCGCGCGGACGTTGATCCGCGTGTAGTGCTCGGTCTCGCCGATCGCCGACTGCACGAGCTTGCCCAGCGGCACCGGGTCGCGCCAGCGGCGACCGGGACGGTCACCGGAGAGCACCCGCAGGTTCTCGATCTTGCGCCGCAGCCGCGTGACCGTGCTGTCGACCTGCAGCAACCGCCGCAGCTTGGCCGGATCCTGCTCGTCGTGCTCGGCGGCGTCGATGAGCACGATCGCCTGCTGGATGAGCGTCTGCTGCCCGCTGGCGATCGCGGCGATGGCGCTGCGGAACGCCGCGTGCGTCCCGGCCTCGTTGATCGTGGCGTCGATGGTGGCGCGCTGCGAGACCTCCATCGCGTCGGCGACCTGGCCGATCTCGTCGCGACCGAAGTCCAGCTTGCCCAGCTCGCCGTCCACGTCGACGCGCTTGCCCTCCCGGGCGCGCTCCAGGATCGGCGGCAGCAGGTCGTTGGTGCGGTGCAGCACCGCGTCGCGCAGCCGGGCCAGCCGCGCCAGCACCTGCTCGGTGACCCCGATGTTGCGCCACGAGTACCACCAGCAGCCCGCGGTCACCGCGACCGCGACCAGCACCACCAGGATCGTCCAGACGAACTTCGCGTAGCTCTGCGTCATGCCCAGCGTGATCGCGTGGTCGGACTGGGCCATCGACATCGCGTTGAGCTCGCGGCCCACGGTGCTGACGTCGGTGTGCCAGGCCCGCTGCTGCTGCGGTGACATCGGGTGCACCGCATCCGCGCCGGCCGCGATCAGCTGGTCCTCCACCGCGGTGAGCCGCTCCCAGGCCCCGGTTCGCGTCAGCTCGCGGTAGCGCTGCTGCACCTGCGGCGCGGAATGGGCGCTCTCGGCCCGGATCCGGCTGCGGTAGGTGAACACCCGCTCGGCGAACGCCAGGTGCTCGCCCGCGTCGAAACGACCCGAGTCCACCGCGGCCCCGCCGATCATGGCCGCGCGCTGCATCAGGTCGGAGGCGCGCAGCAGCTCGGTGGCGGTGATGCCGTCCTGGGTGACCTGGATGTCGTGGGCGAGGCGGGACTGGGTGTCGAACAGGTCGATGCCCGAGTCGATCACGGAGTTGAAGTAGTCGACGGTCGCGCGGCGGTTGAGCTCGCTGCCCTGCGCGAGCAGGCGGCGCTGCGGCAGTTCGGCCAGGCGGCGCTGGAACTGCGCGGTCTTCTCCGCGATCGGTTCCGGCGCGTATCCCGTCAGGGAGTCCAGCGTGGCGTTGAGCTCGTCGATGTTGCGGTCGGTCGCGGCACGCGCGGCGGCCAACTCCGCGGGCGGGATCTCGGTCCGCACCGACAGGTCGCGTTCGCGCTGGAGCGAATCGAAACCGCGCATCGCGGACGTACCGGCCTCCTCGGCCGCGACCCCGATCCTCCAGACGACGAAGGATTCGACCCCCTGCGGCACCGTCGAGGACAGCAGCACGACCGACAGCAGCACGATCGGCAGTGTGAGCGCGCGCGAAAGACGCCTCTTGATGGTCCGGTGATGAGTCTCGGCGTCCTGTGACGTCACCAGCGGAAACCCCCCTCCGGTTTCAGCGGCGATGATGAGTGCACGGACGCTAGCAGCTGATCAACCCTGCGTGTCGCGGATTGGCAGTCGTGTCAACGCACGTGACACGTTCATACCAACGCAGGCTACGCAGTGGTCACGATCAGCATGCGGAACCACAAACCGAGCAACCGCTTCGCGCAGCTGCGGATCCCGGTCGCAGCTGCGCGAAGCGGTGTCAGTAGCGCTGGACGTTCGGTGCGCCCGGCGCCGGCTGGGCGCTCGCCGAGCGGGGTGCCGAGGTCTTCGCCGGATCTCCGTCGGAGGTGTAGCGCGACGCCGGGGCGGCGGCGAGCTTGTCGAGCCAGGCCGCCGAGCCGTAACCCGCGTCCTCGCCCACCGGGCCCTGCGAGCGGATGCGCGGGACGTTGGCCGGGTCGAAGTCGGTGGTGAACGGCGACGGAGCCGGGTTCGAGCCCACCAGCATCACGCTCGTGTGGTGGTAGGTGACCCCGTCGGCGGAGCCGTCGGAGGCCAGCCGCTCGTCGTCGGGGTGCATGCCCAGCGGCAGCGCGATGGAGTCCACCCGCAGTCCCGGGACGGCGTCGGTGATGACGCGCTGCATCCCGGCGATCTCCTGCTGCGCCTCCGCCGAGGAGACCCGGCCGAGGTTGGGGTGGTTCATCGTGTGGTTGCCGATCTCGAAACCGTTGTCGTGCAACCAGGTGAGGCTGCGCCGACCGGTGGGCTCCTCGAACGGCGGATTGAACACGTACATCGTTGCCACTGGGCGGAAACCCGGGTTGGTCCGAGCCACCGAGAGCAGGATGCCGACGGCCGATTCCGGCGCCGGGTTCCCCGCCGGGTCCACAGTGAACTGGGTGGCCGAACCGTCGTCGAAGGTCAGCACCACGGGGTGCTTGCCCGCCGGGATGTCGATCTTCCCGGTGGCGTACTCGGTGGCCGTCACCGGAACGTAACCCTCGCGGGCGAGTCGTTCCAGCTCCGCTCGGAAATCGGCGGGAGTGCGGTCGTACACGCTGCTCGGAGCGGGTGTGATGCGGTGGTACATCAGCACCGGGACGTCCCCGAGCTCGTTGGCCCCGACCGATGCGGGGTCCGGTGGCGGTGGGGGAGCGGGCGGTGCGGCGGGAGCGGGAGGCGGCGGCGGAGCGGGCGCGGCGGGTGCGCTGCACGCGGCGGACGCGAGCAACATCGCGAGCGCGGCGGCGCGAACCGTGGTTCTGGAGGGCAACATCGGAACCAACGGTATAGATCAGGTTCCAGTTCCGGGATACTCCAACTGGCCAATTGATCTAGCCCGATCCGACTGCGACAGTGGGTTTCCGGACGCCGGGAGCGGCCGGAACACAATTGTCCAGCAAGGAAATTCGTGCACCGCGCGAGTTCGCCTAAGTCGGGGAGGCGAAACCGATGTCGGATGCTGCTTCAGCGCGCGCCCGCATCAAGGCCATCAGCGCCGGAATGCCCAAGTACGTCGTGATCGGAGTCGGTACCGCGCTGGTGCTGCTCTTCGGTTTCCTCCTGTTACGCACACTGTCCACTGAGGACGTGAAGATCACCGGTTTGGATCAGCCGGTGAACACCAATGCCGAAGTCGGTATCCAGGGCGTGAACAACGCCAAGATCACGGTCGATGGCCGGGAAATCGCCGCGCGGCAGGTCGCGGGCGGTATGGCCCTGGCGCCCGCCGGGCTGCCGGACGGACCGCACGAGTTGGTCGTCGACGCACCGCGCAGCATCTCCTGGCTCGGTTCAGACACCACGAGTCACGAGTTCACTGTGGACAGCACGCCGCCGGACCTCCAGGTCGAGGACTCGCTGCGGCCGGAAGGTCCCAACCGCCCGGTGACCGTCAACGGCAGAGCCCACGGGGCCGAGCGCGTCGAGGTCGCGGGCAAGCAGGTCAAGACCGACCCGCAGGGCGCGTTCAGCGTCGTGGTCGACAAGCCGGACCGCGACGTCAAGGTCGTCGCCACCGACGTGGCGGGCAACCGGGCCGAACGGGTCATGACCGTCCACATCAAACACCCGGGCATGCGCGCGGTGCACGTCACCGGCATGGCCTGGACCAGCGACTCGCTGCGCGAGCCGATCCTGGAGATGGCCCGCCAGGGCAAGATCGACACCGTCGAGCTCGACCTCAAGGACGAGAGCGGCGAGGTCGTCTACGACTCCGCGGTCCCGATGGCCCACCAGATCGGCGCCGTCAAGGGCTACTACAACGCGCGCCAGGCGCTCGACCAGCTGCACGGCATGGGCGTGCGGGTCGTCGGCAGGCTCGTGGCGTTCAAGGACCCGGTGCTCGGCGCGGCCTCCTGGAACAGCGGCCACCCCGAACGCGTCGTGCAGACCTCGGGCGGTTCGCCCTGGTCCAGCGGCTACGGGCAGTACGCGTTCACCAACTTCGCCGACCCGGTGGTGCGCCAGTACAACGTCGACATCGCCGCCGAAGCGGCCCAGCTCGGCTTCGACGACGTGCTCTACGACTACGTGCGCCGGCCGGACGGCCACATGGAGGAGATGCGGATCCCGAACCTGGTCGGCACACCGGAGACCTCCATCGCGGAGTTCCTGCGCCAGACCCAGACCGAGGTCCGCTCGCGCGGCGCGCTGCTGGGCGCATCGGTGTTCGGCATCGCCGTCGACCGGCCGACCGAGATCGCCCAGGACGTCCGGCAGATGTCGCACTACGTCGACTACATCGCGCCGATGGTCTACCCGTCGCACTGGGCGGCCGGTGAGTTCGGCGTCGGCAACCCCAACAGCCAGCCCTACGACATCGTGGCCCGCTCGCTGGCCGCGTTCGGCAAGGCAGTGGAGGGGACCGATGTGCAGATCATCCCGTGGCTGCAGGACTTCAGCCTCGGGGTGTCCTACGGCCCGGGCGAGGTCGCGGCCCAGATCGACGCCTCGCGCAGCAACGGGATGAACTCGTTCCTGCTGTGGGCGCCGAACTGCCGCTACCACGACGCGGCACTGGTACCGAGGGGCTGACCGGGACGGGCCGTTCGCGCCGGTCTCGCCGGGCGAACGGCCCGCTCGCCCTCAGATCCCTTCCGGGACGGGGATCGCGAACAGGTCGACGTGGCCGTTGGAGATGAACGACGGTCGCTGCTCCAGTTCGCCGAACGCCGCGGTCAGCCGCGGGAAGCGGTCGAACAGCGCCGACAGCGCGATGCGGGCCTCCAGGCGGGCGAGCTGGGAGCCGACGCAGAAGTGCGGGCCGTGACCGAAGCTGAGGTGCGCGGTGTCAGCGCGGGCCGGGTCGAAGAGGTCCCCGTCGGCGCGGTGCGCGGGGTGCCGGTTGGCCGCCAGCAGAGCCGCCACGATCGGCTCGCCCGCACGAATCGCGCCGCCACCCGGCAGCTCGATGTCCTCGATGGCGAAGCGCAGCGGCAGGTTCGCCAGCGGTGGCTGCCAGCGCAGCGTCTCCTCGATGACGGCGTCCCAGCTCAGCTCGCCCGCCCGGATCGCGGCCAGGTGCCGAGGTTCGGTGAGCAGCTCGGCGATGGCGTGTCCGAGCAGGTTCACGGTCGTCTCGTGGCCCGCCGAGAACATCAGCATCAGGGTGTCGGTCAGCTCGCCGTCCGACAGGCGCGAGCCGTCCTCGTCCTGCATCGCCAGCAGGTCGCTGGTCAGGTCGTCGCCCGGATTCCGCCGGCACGACGAGACGTGCTCGCCGAACCGCCGGTACAGCGTTTCCATCCCGGCCACCACCTGCTCCGGCGTGGCCGTCGTGCTGAAGAACCGCTCCACGAGCCGGCGCATCTCGTCCAGGGAATCGCGATCGGTGATGCCGAGCAGCGAGCTGATCACCGCGACGGGCAACGGGTTCGCGAAGCGCGCGCGCAGGTCGACCGCGACACCCGGCCCCGCGGAGGCGACCTCGTCGAGCAGCCGGCCGGTGATCCGCTCGACGTGCGGGCCCAGGCCGCGGATCCGGCGGGTGGTGAACGCCGGGGCGATCAGCGCCCGGAGCCTGCGGTGCTCGGCGCCGTGCGAGTTGAACATGTTCCGCATCGAGACCCAGGTGTGCAGCGGCCAGTCCGCGGGGAGATCGCGGTACCCGGGCCAATGCCGGTGCGGGTCCTTGGAAACGCGGGGGTCGGCGAACAGCGAGCGCAACACCTCCGGGTCGGTGACCAGCCACGCCTCCACCTCGCCGGGCAGCACCACCCGGGTCGCGGGGCCTCGCGCGCTGAGCCCTGCCGCCTCGGCGTGCAGTTCGCTCCCGGTCGGGTCGAGCGGATAAGGGCATGGCATTCGGTCAGCTCCGTCGCGTCTTTCGCCGCACGCCGCGGTGGCGCGCACCCAGCATGGGGTGATCGTCAGACGCCCGGTGACCAGCGTCGGGGTGAACCTCGCGTTCCGTTCGGACGTGTTGCTCGCCCACCCGTCCCCCGAACCGCGCGGATCGCGAGGACGACCGTTCGCCTCGTCGGGGTAAGCGAACCGTCCGTTCGCCGGGTTTTGCGGGAAACTGCTCCCGGAATCGCCGCGCGGCATGGCTCCGGGAACCGATCTTGAGGTATTCCATGGGGCGGCGAGCGGTTCAGGTGCGCGCTCCGCGCAGCAGAGGAAAGCAGGAGGTTCTCGACGATGCGATCGAGTGTCCGGGTGGGGTTGAGCGTGCTCGGGGTGTGCGCGCTGGTGACACCGGTGGCGCAGGCGGCGCCCGAACCGCCCAAGCAGGCCGAGGCCGTCGGTGTCGGCGGCGCGGTCTCCAGCGTCGACCCCGACGCCACCCGAGCCGGTCTCGACGTGCTGCGCCGGGGCGGTACGGCCGCCGACGCCGCCGTGGCCACCGCCGCGGCGCTGGGCGTCACCGAGCCGTACTCGGCGGGCATCGGCGGCGGCGGGTTCTTCGTGCACTACGACTCGGCGACCGGCGAGGTCGACACCATCGACGGACGCGAGACCGCACCCGCGTCGGCGCGCGAGGACCTGTTCCTGGAGAACGGTCGGCCGATCCCGTTCGACGAGGCCGTCACCAGCGGGCTCGGCGTCGGTGTGCCCGGCACCCCGCGGACCTGGGAGCGCGCCCTGGAGCGGTGGGGCAGCCAGGACCTCGGCGAGGTCCTGCGGCCCGCCGAGCGGTTGGCGCGCGAGGGCTTCGTCGTCGACGAGACGTTCCGCTCCCAGACCGCCGACAACCAGGAGCGCTTCAGCGCCTTCCCCGCCACGCGCGAGCTGTTCCTGCCCGGCGGGCAGCCGCCCACCGTCGGCAGCGTGCACCGCAACCCCGACCTCGCCGACACCTACCGGCGGCTCGGGGACGAAGGCGCGAAGGCGCTGCACTCCGGCGACATCGGCGCCGACATCGTCGGCACCGTCAACCAGCCGCCCGTCGACCCCGCCGCCGGGCTGAAGGTCCGGCCGGGCGCGATGACCGCCTCCGACCTGGAGGACTACGAGGTCGTCGACCGCGAGCCCACGCACTCCGGCTACCGGGGCTACGACGTCTACGGCATGGCCCCCTCCGGATCCGGCGGCACCACCGTCGGCGAGGCGCTCAACATCCTCGAACGCGGTGACCTCGCCGCCGCCGACAAGACCGGCTACCTGCACCGCTACCTGGAGGCGAGCAAGCTCGGCTTCGCCGACCGCAACCGGTGGGTCGGCGACCCCGCCTTCTCCGAAGTGCCCACCGAAGGACTGCTCAGCGACGAGTTCGCGGCCTCCCGCGAGTGCCTGATCAATGACGACGCCGTGCTCCCGGCCCCGGCGGCACCGGGTGATCCCGCGTCGCCGCAGGGCTGCGAGGGCGGTCAGGGCGGCGGCGAGCCCTACGAGGGCCCCAACACCACGCACCTGACCGTGGCCGACGCCAGCGGCGACATCGTGTCCTACACGCTGACCATCGAGCAGACCGGCGGCAGCGGCATCGTGGTGCCCGGGCGCGGGTTCCTGCTCAACAACGAGCTCACCGACTTCAGCTTCACCCCGGTCACCCCCGGCGTGCCGGACCCGAACCTGCCGGGACCGGGCAAGCGGCCGCGCAGCTCCATGAGCCCGACGATCGTGCTGCGGGACGGCGAGCCGGTGCTCGCGGTCGGCAGCCCCGGTGGTTCGACGATCATCACCACCGTGCTGCAGACGCTCACCGGACGGCTGGACCGGGGGCAGTCGCTGGTCGACGCGATCGCCGAGCCCCGGGCCTCGCAGCGCAACAGCGCCACCACCGACGCCGAGCCCGGCTTCCTGGCCCAGCCCGAGGCGGCGAAGCTCGAAGCCCTCGGGCACCGGTTCGAATCCACCGACGAGATCGGTGCGGCCACCGGCGTCGAACTGCTCCCGGACGGGCGCTGGCTCGCAGCGGCAGAACCCCACCGCCGGGGCGGCGGCGCGGCGGGAGTCGTCGTCCCCACCCCCTGACGGAACGCTCCGGCACCCCGACATCACCCCCATTTCGAATTTCGCGCGAAATTCGAGTCGCAAGGTTCGGACTCGAATTTCGCGCGAAATTCGACACCCAGCTTCCCGACCAGGCACTACACGCCCGACCGCGGGGAGAGCCTTCGAACTTCGCGCGAAATTCGAAACGGGACGCAACGGGGTGCACCGCGTTGCGGCTGGCCGTGGTGGGTCGAGGCGGAGTGCGGGGTGCGGCGACTAGACTCATCGGGTCGTAGTCGACGTTTCAGGGAGACCAGGTGACCGTCCAGCCGATCAGACTCTTCGGCGACCCCGTTCTGCGCACCAAGGCCGACGAGGTGGTCGACTTCGACAAGGAGCTGCGCACCCTCATCAAGGACCTCTGGGACACGATGGAGGACCAGGGCGGCGCCGGCCTGGCCGCTCCGCAGCTGGGCGTGAGCCTGCGCGTGTTCACCTACCACTGCGACGGCTTCGCCGGGCACCTCATCAACCCCACCTGGACCGCCGTCGGCGACGACGGCCAGCTCGGGCCCGAGGGCTGCCTGTCGATCCCCGGGATGTCCTGGGACTGCCTGCGCTCCCAGCACGTCGTCGCGCGCGGCTGGAACGCCCACGGCGAGCCCATCGAGGTCGAGGGAACCGACCTGCTCGCGCGCTGCATCCAGCACGAGACCGACCACCTCGACGGCGTGCTGTTCCTCGACCGCCTCGACGAGGAGACGCGCAAGGCGGCGATGCGCGAGATCCGCCAGGCGTCCTGGTTCGACGGCGACGTCCCCGTCATGAAGCAGAACCCGCACCCGCTGTTCGGAGGCCGCTGACGATGCGCGTCGTCTTCGCCGGAACCCCCGCGCCCGCCGTGCCCGCGCTGCAGGCGCTGATCGACTCCGACCGGCACGAGGTCGCCGCCGTCGTGACCCGCCCGGACGCTCCCGCCGGCCGGGGCCGCAAGCTCGTGCGCTCGCCCGTCGGGGCGCTCGCCGACGAGCACGGCATCGAAGTGCTCACCCCCGCGAAGGCCTCCGATCCGGAGTTCCTGGCGCGACTGCGCGAGATCGGCCCCGACTGCTGCCCGGTCGTCGCCTACGGCGCGCTGCTGCGCGAGGAGGCGCTGTCGATCCCCGAGCACGGGTGGGTCAACCTGCACTTCTCGCTGCTGCCCGCGTGGCGCGGTGCCGCGCCGGTGCAGGCCGCGATCCGGCACGGCGACGAGATCACCGGCGCCAGCACCTTCCGCATCGTCCGCGAGCTCGACGCCGGACCCGTCTTCGGCGTGGTCACCGAGCAGATCCGCGGCACCGACACCTCCGGTGCACTGCTGGAACGACTCTCGATCTCGGGTGCCGGCCTGCTGGCCGCCACCCTCGACGGCATCGAGGACGGCAGCGTCCGCGCCGAGGAACAGCCCACCGACGGCGTCAGCTACGCGCCGAAGGTCACCGTCGACGACGCCCGGGTCGACTTCACCGCGCCCGCCGCGGCCGTCGACCGGCTCGTCCGCGCCGTCACCCCCGAACCCGGGGCGTGGGCGCTGCTGGGGGAGGAGCGGTTCAAGCTCGGCCCCGTCACCGTCACCGACGAGCAGCTGCCCGCGGGCGAGATCAAGGCCGAGAAGCGACGGGTCCTCGTCGGCACCGGCACCACCGCCGTCGCGCTCGGCGAGGTGCAGGCGGCGGGCAAGAAGCGCATGGCCGCCACCGACTGGGCGCGCGGAACACGCATCGAGCAAGGAGAAAAGCTCCAGTGACTGAACGCCGCCGACGGCCCTCCCGCCCGTCGAAGGCCCGCCCGCCGCAGCGCAAGCCCAACCCGCGACCGGTGGAGGTCGACCCGGTGCGGCTGGTGGCGGTGGAGACGCTGCGCGCGGTCCGCGAGCGCGACGCCTACGCGAACCTGGCGCTGCCGCCGCTGCTCAAGCAGCGCCGCCTCTCCGGGCGCGACGCCGCGCTGGCCACCGAGCTCACCTACGGCGCCTGCCGCGCGAAGGGCCTGCTGGACGCGGTGATCGGCGAGTGCAGCACCCGCCCGCTGTCGGAGATGGACCCGAAGCTGCTGGACGCGCTGCGCGTCGGGGTCTACCAGATCCTGCGCACCCGGATTCCCGCGCACGCCGCCGTGGCGTCCACTGTGGACATCGTGCGGTTCGAGAACGGTTCCAAGATGTCCGGTTTCGCCAACGCCGTGCTGCGGCGCGCGACCGAGCTGGACGAGCAGGGGTGGGTCGACAAGATCGCCCCGAACTCGGACGAGGACCCCGTCGGCCACCTGGCGATGAAGCACGCGCACCCGAAGTGGATCGCGCGGGCGTTCGCCGACGCCCTCGGGCTCGACGAGCTCGAAGACGCCCTGGCCGCCGATGACGCCCGCCCGGCCGTGCACCTGACCGCGCGACCCGGCGAGATCAGCGCCGACGAGCTCGCCGCCATCACCGGCGGCGACCCCGCGCCCTACTCGCCCTACGGCGTGCGGTTGGAGGCCGGTGCCGGAGACCCGGGCGACCTCGAACCGGTGCAGGAGGGCTTCGCCGCCGTCCAGGACGAGGGCAGCCAGCTCGCCAGCCTCGCCGTCACCCGCCCCGAGGTCGAGGGCTCCGACCTGCGCTGGCTCGACCTGTGCGCCGGCCCCGGCGGCAAGGCCGCGCTGCTGGGCGCGCTGGTCACCCTCGACGGCGGCACCCTCGACGCGGTCGAGCAGGCACCGCACCGCGCCGAGCTGGTGCGCAAGGCCACCGACGGCCTGTCGGTCACCGTGCACACCGGCGACGGCCGCGACCCCGGACTGGAACCCGGTTTCGACCGCGTGCTGGTCGACGCCCCCTGCACCGGGCTGGGCGCGCTGCGGCGACGCCCGGAGGCGCGCTGGCGGCGTCAGCCCGGCGACGTCGGAGAGCTGACCAAGCTGCAGCGCGAGCTGCTGATCTCCGCGATCGGTCTCACCCGGCCCGGCGGCATCGTCGGCTACGTCGTGTGCTCGCCGCACCTGCCCGAGACCGACGGCGTGGTCGCCGACGTCGTGCGCCGAACCGGCGTCACCCAGCTCGACGCGCGCGAGCACTTCCCGGACGTGCCCGACCTCGGGGACGGGCCGAGCGTGCAGCTGTGGCCGCACAAGCACGGCACCGACGCCATGTTCTGCGCCCTGTTCCGGGTCTGAGACCACGCACGACGAGTTCACCGAGCGAAGGAGTGTCCGCAGTGGACTACCGGGAGTGGTTGAGGGTCGCCGTCGAGGAGGCCGAAGCGAGTCTGGCCACCGGTGGGATCCCCATCGGAGCCGCGCTGATCGGTGCGGGCGGGGAGGTGCTCGGGCGCGGGCACAACCGGCGCGTGCAGGACGACGACCCGTCGGTGCACGGTGAGACGGCCGCCTTCCGCAACGCCGGCCGGCAGCGCTCCTACAGCGGCACCACGATGGTCACCACGCTCTCGCCCTGCTGGTACTGCAGCGGCCTGATCAGGCAGTTCGGCATCGGCCGCGTCGTCATCGGCGAGGCCCGCAACTTCCACGGCGGCCACGACTGGCTCGCCGAGCACGGCGTGGACGTGGTGGTCCTCGACGACGACGCCTGCAGCCGCATGATGGCCGACTTCATCGCCGCTCATCCGCGGCTGTGGAACGAGGACATCGGCGAGGAGTGAGAGCGTCGTCTCTCGGCGGAACATCGTCCGGCGTCGTCCGGTTGACCGGGGCAGGCGGGCTCGACGAAGGTTGGGCGGCCCCGCAATCCGACGACAGGTGGTTCGAATGTCCTCCACTCCGGTTGAAGTGACCCGCACCGGCGAGCACACGTTCACCGCGACCAACTCGCGCGGCGCAGAGGTCGCGGTGGGCCGCGACGGTGCGCCCGGCGCGTTCACCCCCGGTGAGCTGCTGCTCGCCGCCGTGGCCGCGTGCTCGGTGGTGACCAGCGAGAACCTGTTCGTCCGGCGGATCGGCGAGGACGCCCGGCTGGTCGCGCGGGCCGACCGGACCAAGAACCCCGAGGACGAGCACAAGTTCGCCGAGATCCAGGTCGCGCTGGAGGCCGAGCTCGACGGCGTCGAGAACCGAGACAAGCTCCTGGACGCCGTTCAGCGCGCGATCGAGAAGTACTGCACCGTCAGCCGCTCGGTGGAGGAGTCCACCCCGATCAACCTGACCCTCCCGCGCTGATGAGGGTTCCGGGGGAGTCGTAGGCAACGCTTCGGCAACCTCGGGACCGGAGATCGGCAGCGCGTCGTAAGGTGCTCGGACGTCCGAACAGGTCGGCGACGAGCAGGAGGCAGTTCAGGTGGTAGACGACACCGCACCGGCCCAGGTGTCCGGGTTGCGCCGGGCTCTCTCCGGGCGCCAGGTCGGCATGATCGCCATCGGTGGCGCCATCGGGACGGGGCTGTTCCTAGGATCCGGCCTGGCGATCTCCATCGCCGGACCCGCGGTGATCATCGCCTACGCCGTGGCCGCCTTCGCCGCGCTCGCCCTGGCCTACGCGCTGGCCGAGATGATCGTGGTGCACCCCGAAGCCGGTGGTTTCGGCGCGGTCATCCGCGAATACCTCGGTGGCCTGCCGGGCTTCATCTCGCGCTGGATCTACTGGGCCGCGCAGGTGGTCAACATCGGCAGCGAGGTCATCGCCGCCGGCCTCTACCTGCAGTTCTGGTACCCGCAGCTGCCGCTGTGGGTCCCTGTCGTGGGCTTCTCCGTGGTGATGCTGGCGATCAACCTCGCCGCCGTGCGCTTCTTCGGCGAGTTCGAGTACTGGTTCGCCATGATCAAGGTCGTCACCATCGTCGTGTTCGTGGTGCTCGGCATCGTCTACATCGTCTTCGGCCTGCCCGGGCAGGCGCCCGCCGGAGTCGGGGCGCTGACCGAGCACGGCGGATTCCTGCCCAACGGGCTCGGCGCGGTGTGGCTCGCGCTGACCGTGGTCACCTTCTCCTACCTGGGCACCGAGGCGGTGTCGATGACCGCCGCCGAGTCCCGCGACCCCGCCCGCGACGTCCCGCGTGCCGCGCGCAGCACCGTGCTGCGGCTCGCGCTGTTCTACGTGATGGGCATGCTCGTGGTCGTCTCGATCCTGCCCTGGGACCAGATCTCCTCGTCCGAGGACGTCACGCAGAGCCCGTTCGTGCGCCTGTTCAGCATGGTCGGCATCCCCGCGGCGGCCGGGATCATGAACTTCGTGGTGCTCACCGCGGCGCTGTCGGCGATGAACACCAACCTGTACCTGACCGCCCGCATGACGCACTCGCTCGCGCTCGACGGCTACGCCCCCCGGTGGTTCGCCGGGGTCAGCGCCAACGGCGTCCCGCGCCGCGCGCTGGTGCTCTCGGCGGCGGGCCTGGCGCTGGCCGCAGCGCTGGCGGTGTTCACCGAGGAGAGCGCGTTCCCGCTGCTCATCGGTCTGGCGCTGTTCGCGGCGCTCGTGGTGTGGCTGATGATCTTCGCCGCGCACCTGGTGTTCCGCCGTCGCCGTGCCGCCCAGGGCCTGGAGCCCTCGCCGGTCCGGCTGCCGGGCGCCCCGGTGACCACCGTGCTGGCGATGCTGTTCGTCGCCGCGGTGCTGCTCACGACCCCGTTCACCGAGCAGTTCAACACCGCGTGGAAGGCGGGCGTGCCGTTCCTGCTGATCCTGTGCATCGCCTACTACGCGATCAACCGGAGGAAGGCGGCTTGACCGAGAAAGGTGGGCCCCGGCGACCACTCGTGACGGGGAGGCCGCCATCGGAGGAGGGCGTGGGGTCGGCCCGGCCGCGCGGGATTTAAACTCGCGCATGTGTCGAACCAGCCGATGATCGCGCCTTCCATCCTCTCCGCAGACTTCGCCCGGCTCGCCGAAGAGATCTCCGCCGTGGGCGGAGAACCCGGCAAGCGGGCCGACTGGCTCCACGTCGACGTGATGGACGCGCACTTCGTCCCGAACCTCACGCTGGGCCTGCCCGTCGTGGAGTCGATCCTCAAGACCACCGACATCCCGATCGACTGCCACCTGATGATCGACGACCCGGACCGGTGGGCGCCGGGCTACGCCGAGGCCGGCGCGCACAACGTCACCGTGCACGTCGAGGCCGCCCACGACCCGGTCAACCTCGCCAAGGACCTGCGCGCCGCGGGTGCCAAGGCCGGTCTCGCGATCAAGCCGGGCACGAACTTCGACGACTACGTCGAGGTCCTCAAGCACTACGACACCCTGCTGGTGATGTCGGTGGAGCCGGGCTTCGGCGGCCAGAAGTTCATGGCCGAGGTGCTGGACAAGGCCCGCAAGGCCCGCCGGCTGGTCGACACCGGGCACCTGAAGCTGCTCGTCGAGATCGACGGCGGCATCAACGCCGAGACCATCGAGCAGGCCGCCGAAGCCGGCGTGGACTGCTTCGTGGCGGGCTCGGCCGTCTACAACGCCGAGGACCCCGCCCAGGCCATCGAGGCGCTGCGGGCCACCGCCGCTCCGGCGTTCGCCCACGCCCGGGCCTGATCACCACCGCCGCGCATCGCCCGAGGAGCACGTCATGACCGCTGAGGTCGAAGTCCGGGCGATGCGCGCCGCGATCGCGGCCAGCGAGCGGGTTCGCGGCACCACCAGCCCGAACCCGCCGGTCGGCTGCGTGATCCTCGACGCGCGCGGCGAGGTCGCCGGAGTCGGCGCGACCAGCCCGCCCGGCGGCCCGCACGCCGAGGTCAACGCCCTCCGCGAGGCCGGAGCCCGCGCCGAGGGCGGCACCGCCGTGGTGACCCTCGAACCCTGCGCGCACACCGGTCGCACCCCGCCGTGCGCCGACGCGCTTCAGGCCGCCGGGGTGGCCCGCGTGGTGCACGCCGCCTCCGACCCGAACCCCTCGGCCTCCGGCGGGGCCGAGGTGCTGCGGAGCGCCGGGGTCGACGTCCACAGTGGTCTGCTCGCCGACGAGGTCGCGAAAGGTCCGCTGCGGGCCTGGTTGCACTTCGTCCACACCGGACGGCCCCATGTAACCTGGAAGTACGCGGCCACATTGGACGGACGTTCAGCGGCCGCGGACGGCACCAGCAAGTGGATCAGCTCGGCCCAGTCGCGGGCCGAGGTGCACCGGGTGCGCGCGGCGATGGACGCCATCATCGCGGGCACCGGCACGATCCTCGCCGACGACGCGCAGCTCACCGCCCGCGACCCGGACGGGAACCTGCTGGACCGGCAACCGCTGCGGGTGGTCATCGGCGACCGCGAGATCCCACCGGGGGCGCGCGTCCTCGACGACGCCGCCGAGACCCTCCGGCTGCCCGGCGGCGACCCCGCCGCGGCGCTGGCCGAACTGGCCGGACGCGGAGTGGTCGACGTGCTGCTGGAAGGCGGGCCGACCCTGGCGGGCGCCTTCTGGGAAGCCGGCCTGGTCGACCGGGTGCTGGCCTACGTCGCACCGGCCCTGCTGGGAGCCGGGCCCGCCGCGCTGGGAAGTGCGGGCGTGGGAAGCATCTCGCAGGCATGGCGGTTGCGGATCGAAGAGACGACGATGAGTGGCCCGGACGTCCGGATCAGCGCGGTCCCCCAGGACTGAGTCCGGTGCGACCCGCAAGGGCAGGCAGGAGGCAGCAGTGTTCACCGGGATCGTCGAGGAACTCGGCACCATCGAGACCGTGGAGCCCCTTGAGGACGGCTCGCGGCTGACCATCAGTGGTCCGGTGGTCACCCAGGACGCCAAGCACGGCGATTCGATCGCGGTCAACGGCGTCTGTCTCACCGTGGTCACCACCGAGGGCGGCGCGTTCACCGTCGACGTGGTCTCCGAGACGCTGCGCCGCTCCTCGCTCAAGCACATCGCCGCAGGCGAGCGGGTCAACCTCGAACGCGCCATGGCGCTGGGGGAGCGCCTGGGCGGGCACATCGTGCAGGGTCACGTGGACGGCACCGCCGTGCTGCGCGACACCGACGAGGCCACCGGGCTGACCTCCTTCGACCTGCCCGGGCACCTCGCGCACTACCTGGTGGAGAAGGGTTCGATCACCGTCGACGGCGTGTCCCTGACCGTCGCCGAGATCGCCGACGGCGAGCCCGCGCGGTTCTCCGTCGCGCTGATCCCCACCACCGAGGAGCTGACCACCCTCGGCCGACGCGCCGCAGGTGACGAAGTGAACATCGAGGTGGATGTGCTGGCCAAGCACCTGGAACGGCTCTCCGCAGCTCAGCTGGCCGGGCACGACCATGGTGCACCCGCGGTGACGGGGGACAATGGCGGCATCAGGGAGGCGCGATGAACCCCGAGGACGAGGTTTCGGAAACGGTGAGCACGAAGAAGTTCGACACCATCGAGCGGGCGTTGGCCGATATCGCGGCCGGCAAGCCGGTGATCGTCGTCGACGACGAGGACCGCGAGAACGAGGGCGACCTGATCTTCGCCGCCGAGAAGGCGACGCCGGAGCTGGTGGCCTTCATGGTCCGCTACACGTCGGGCTACATCTGCGTCGGCATGCCCGCCGAGGACTGCGACCGCCTCGACCTGCCGCCGATGTACCACTCCAACCAGGACCGCAAGGGCACGGCCTACGCGGTCACGGTGGACGCAGCCGAGGGCGTGACCACCGGCATCTCCGCGGCCGACCGCGCCAAGACGCTGCGCGTGCTCGCCGACGCCGAAGCCACCCCGAAGGACCTCACGCGTCCGGGCCACGTGGTGCCGCTGCGCGCCCGCGAGGGCGGCGTGCTGCGCCGTCCCGGGCACACCGAGGCGTCGGTGGACCTGTCGCGGCTGGCCGGGCTGCGTCCGGCGGGCGCGCTGTGCGAGATCGTCAGCCAGAAGTCCGAGGGCGACATGGCGCGCCGCGACGAGCTGGAGGTCTTCGCCGACGAGCACGACCTCGCGCTGATCACCATCGCCGACCTGATCACCTACCGCCGCCGCTTCGAGAAGCAGGTGGTGCGCGTCGCCGAGGCCCGCATCCCCACCGTGCACGGCACCTTCCGGACCGTCGGCTACGACAGCACGCTCGACGGCATCGAGCACCTGGCGATGGTCTACGGCGACATCGGCGACGGCGAGAACATCCTGGTCCGGGTGCACTCCGAGTGCCTGACCGGCGACGTCATCGGCTCGCTGCGCTGCGACTGCGGCCCGCAGCTGGACGCCGCGATGGAGAAGGTCGCCGCGGCCGGGCGAGGCGTGGTGCTCTACATGCGCGGCCATGAGGGACGCGGCATCGGGCTGATCCACAAGCTGCAGGCGTACCAGCTGCAGGACGACGGCGCCGACACCGTCGACGCCAACGTCGCGCTGGACCTGCCGGTGGACAGCCGCGACTACGGCCAGGGCGCGCAGATCCTGTGCGACCTGGGCATCAAGTCGATGCGGCTGCTGACCAACAACCCCGCCAAGCGGATCGGTCTGGAGGGCTACGGCCTGCGGATCGTCGACCGCGTGCCGCTGCCGATCCGCCCGAACCCGGAGAACATCCGCTACCTGCGGACCAAGCGCGACCGCATGGGCCACGTATTGGACAATCTGGACGACGGCGAGGACTCCTCGATCAGCGGTGACACCGGCGTGACGGCGTGAGCTTCGCCGGAGCAGCAGCTCTCGAGAACCGCACCTCAGGGGACCGTGCAGCAGCCCGGCCGCGCTGAGGGGCGCGGAGAGGTGGAACAGTGAGGCGGGACAGGCAATGAGTGGGGAAGGAAGGCCGCGGATCAGCGTGCCCGAGGCGGGCGAGCTGACGGTGGCCATCGCGGCGATCCGCTGGCACGAGCGGCTGGTGGACCAGATGCTCGACCGCGCGGTGGAGGCGGCCAGGCAAGCCGGCATCGCCGAGCCGACCGTGGTCCGCGTGCCGGGCTCGGTGGAGCTGCCGGTGGTGTGCCAGCAGCTCGCGCACTCGCACGACGCCGTGGTCGCGCTGGGCGTGGTCATCCGCGGCGGCACCCCGCACTTCGAGTACGTGTGCGACTCGGTCACCCAGGGTCTGACCCGGGTGTCGCTGGACGAGTCCACGGCGGTCGGCAACGGCGTGCTGACCTGCGACACCCTGGAGCAGGCCGAGGCCCGCGCCGGGTTCGCCGACTCGGTCGAGGACAAGGGCTTCGAAGCCACCGCGGCGGCGCTGGAGACCGCGCTCGTGCTGCGCGAGCTGCGCGGCGGCGTGGACGGCGACAGGGGGTTCCTGTGAGCGCCGAAGCCGTGGTGGTCCGCCCCCGCAAGGTGCGCCGGGTGGCGATCCCGATCGCGATCCTGTTGATCGTGGTGTTCGCGCTGGTCGGAACGCTGCTGCGGAACACCCCGACCGGTGTGGTGTTCAACCTCTCCGACCAGATCGCGATGGGCGTGCTCGGACTGCTGCTGGCGTCCGGCGTGATGCTGCTGACCAGGCCGCGGCTGCGCGCCGACGCCGACGGCCTGGAAATCCGCAACATCATCGGCACCCAGCGCATCCCGTGGCAGCTGGTGCAGGGCGTCACCTTCCCCGACGGAGCCCCGTGGGCGCGGGTGGAACTGCCCGAGGACGAGTACGTGCCGATCATGGCCGTCCAGGCCACCGACGGCGACCACGCGGTCACGGCCATGCGCAGCCTGCGAGAACTCCGCCGAACGATCGACGCCTGACCCAGAACCCCAGAAAACCCCGGTGATCCCAGGACCACCGGGGTTTCTCATGTCCACCCCAGCCCCGGTGCCGGAAGAACCCGGATTACCGCCGTAATCAGGTGCCTGAACACCGGCGTAATCCGGGTGGGTGGGGTGTCAGCCTGCGGAGACGAGGTCGCAGACGAAGATGAGGGTCTCGTTGGGGGCGATGACGCCCGGGACGCCGCGGGGGCCGTAACCCATGTGCGGCGGGATGGACAGGCGACGGCGGCCGCCGACCTTCATGCCCTGCAGGCCCTTGTCCCAGCCCTCGATGACCATGCCCGAGCCCAGCTGGAGCTCCAGCGGCGTGCCGCGGTTCCAGCTGGCGTCGAACTCCTGGCCGGTGCTGTGCGAAATGCCCACGTAATGCGCGGCCACCTTGTCGCCGACCTTGGCCTCCGCGCCGTCGCCGACGATGAGGTCCTCGATCACCAGGTCTGCCGGCGGCTCGCCGGTGGGTGCCTCGACGACGGGCTTCTCGTTGCTCACGAAGTGCTCCTAGAAGTTCGGAAACGTTCACCGACCATTGTGGTCGCACCCGACGCCCAGAGCACGCCACCCCACCCCGACCCCCGGCGCCACCGGATTTCAGTGGAAATCAGAACCCCCGGGTAACCGGGCTTTGGTGGAGGTCGGGCCCCCTGGGTTGGCCGGCTTGGTGGATGTCGGGACCCCTGGGCGACCGGAATTCAGTGGAAGTCTGGACCCGGATTTCCACTGGAATCGGGGACCCGAGTTCCACTGAAATCCGGTCATACCCGAACGGGACGGGGGCGGACGATGGGTGCTGTGAGGGCCACGACGAGGGCCAACGCCGCCGGGATGAGGAGCGCGGTGGTGAGGTCGGTCCAGTGGGTGATGACGCCGATGACGACCGGGCCCGCCAGCAGACCGCCGTAGCCGAGGGTGCTGACCTGGGCGAGGTCGCGGCCCGCGCGGGCCGGGTCCCGGGAACCGGCGGCGCTGAAGACCTGCGGGATGATGCAGGACAGGCCGATGCCGAACAGCGCGAAGCCGATGATCGCCGCCACCGGGTGGTGCGCCAGCAGTCCCGCGCCCATGCCGACACCCGCGATCAGACCGCAGGTGCGGACCAGGACGACCGGGCCGAAGCGGGCCACCAGGTGGTCGCCGAGGAAGCGGCAGATCGCCATCATCGTGGAGAACACCGCGTAGCCGATCGCCGCGATCGCCGGGCTCGTCCGCAGCTCGTCGTGCAGGTACAGCGGTGACCAGTCGGCCATCGACCCCTCGCCCAGCGAGCAGCTGAACGCCAGGACCCCCAGCAGCAGGATCGCCGGCGACATGCCGCGAGCGCGGCTCCGCTCGGCCGCCTCCTGCGGTTCGGCGGGCAGCAGCCGCCGGCGCGAGGTCTCCACCAGCACCGCCAGGGCGATCGCCGCCAGCGTGAAGTGCAGCGACACCGGCGTGCTCAGCTGCGCGGCCACCGCCCCGACGCCGGAGCCGATCAGACCGCCGACGCTGAACAGCGCGTGGAAGGTGATCACGATGGGCCGCGAGTAGCGCCGCTGCACCTGCATCGCGTGCGCGTTCATCGCCACGTCCACCACGCCGTGCCCGGCGCCGAACAGCACCAGGCCGCCCACCAGCACCGGCAGCGAACCCGCGTAACCCGGCACCAGCAGGCTCGCGGCCATCGCCAGACCGGCGGGCCCGAGCACGCGGGCGCTGCCGTAGCGGTCGGCGAGGTGCCCGACGACCTGCATGGCCAGCACCGACCCCACGGCGATCGCGAACAGCGCCACCGTCACCTGGCCGTCGTCGAGCCCCAGGTCCTGCTTGATCGCCGGGATCCGCGAGGTCCAGGTGCCCAGCGCCGCACCCGTGGCCACGAAGTAGCCGATCACTCCCCAGCGAGCGCGGCGGTCGGAATCGGCGGGAGCGGAGAGCGTGTCAGACAACGCGGACCTCCACTCCGGCCGCCTCCAGCTCCGCGAGCATCTCGGTGGGTGCGCTGCGATCGGTCACCACCACGTCCAGGCTCGTCACCGGGCACACGAAACCCAGTCCGGTGCGGGCGAACTTGGCGCCGTGGCACACCGCGATGACGCGTTGCGCCGCGTCCGCTGCCGCGTTCTTGATCGGAACCTCCTCCAGGTCGTGCGCGGTCAAGCCGCGCTCCGCCGACAGGCCGCACACCCCGAGCACGGTGGTGTCGACCCGCAGCGCGCGCAGCGATGTCTCGGTCAGGTGGCCGACGAAGGACAGCTCACCCGGTTTCGCCCGGCCGCCCGGCAGCAGCAGGTCGACCTCGGCGGCGTTGGCCAGGGCGTTGGCCGCGTGCATGTCCAGCGGGATCGCGGTGACCCGGCGCTCGGCCAGCTGTCGCGCGACCTCCAGGGTCGTGGAGCCGGTGTCGAGGATGACCGACTCGCCGTCGGCGATCAGCGACTCCACCTCGGCGGCCAACCTGCGCTTGACCTCCACCGAGTCGCGCTCCCGCAGCGAGAACGGAGCGGACTGGCCGCGCAGGAAGCTCACCGCGCCGCCGCGCACCCGCCGCAGCACGCCCTGCTCGGCGAGCTGGTCGAGGTCGCGGCGGATGGTCATCTCCGAGCAGCTGGTGGCCGCCGCCAGTTCGGCGACCGTCACCCGTTCGGCCTGGCGAAGCCGTTCGATGATGATCTGGCTTCGTTCTGAACTCTCCACGTGTTCAATCGAACATGATCTGCGTTCGAAACGCAAACGCCCTCGGGGAACTGTGTGCGAACCCGCATGGGGGCATCGCCGGTCGTGGGGGACAATGGACGGTGGTCGGTCGCCGGCACACGGGCCGCGGCCGTTCGTCGGTCCACGAGGCCGACCGGGGTGCCGCAGGAGGAGATCGTGAGCTTGGCCCAGGAGCGCAACCTTCGGTTGGTGCGAGATGACAGCGCCGAACCCGGTGTGCGGCTCGGTGACATCAGGCTGCGCAACCGCCTGGTCACCTCGTCCAGCCTGCTCGGCTACGGCGTGGCCAACGCCAAGGTCATGGCCTACGGCATGAGCCCCATCTCGAACTTCGTTCCGCTGGAGCGCTTCGG
Organism: Saccharopolyspora endophytica; assembly: GCF_018070075.1. GTDB lineage: Bacteria > Actinomycetota > Actinomycetes > Mycobacteriales > Pseudonocardiaceae > Saccharopolyspora > Saccharopolyspora endophytica. The sequence continues at coordinate 220,681 of NZ_JAGPXE010000009.1, read as the reverse complement.
CGCCGTCACCACCCGCACGGTCACCGTCGAACCGCGCGAAGGCCACTTCACCACCAAGGACGACTGGGAGCTGCGGGAGCTGCCCGGGCTGCTCAAGCGCTACGGGCAGGCGCTGCGGCAGGTCGACGGCGGCTGGCTCAACGCCTTCGGCTGGTGCAACGTCGGCATCGACGCCTACCTGCGCGACTACTACCCCCGCACCCGGGCGCAGAACACGATCATGTCGGTCGGCGGCTTCTCCACCGAGGAGTTCGTGACCCTGGTCGACAAGGTCAACGCCGCCGTGCCGGTCGGCGAGATCGCGGCGCTGGAGTTCAACGTCTCCTGCCACAACGTCAACTTCGACTTCAACAAGATCATCGAATCGGTGCTGGCCGAGGCCGTGCCGCGCAGCAACCACCCGGTCATCCTCAAGCTCTCGCCCGACTACGACTACATCGGCCACGCCCGCCTCGCCGCCAAGCACGGCGTGTCCGCGCTGACCGCGATCAACACCGTCAAGGGCCTGCGCCTGGACCCGGAGACCGGCACCCCGCTGCTCAAGAACGGCTTCGGCGGGCTGTCCGGCCGCGCGATCAAGCCGATCGGCCTGCGGGTGGTCAAGGAGCTGCGCGACGCCGACGTGACGCTGCCGATCATCGCCACCGGCGGCATCCGCAGCTTCGACGACTGCCGCGAGTACTTCTGGGCCGGCGCCGACGCCGTCAGCCTCGGCAGCGCCAGCTGGTTCGCCAGCTACCCGGGCTACGCCCTCTCGCCGATCTACGGCGCCCGCATCCGGAACCTGTTGCGACGCATCGAGAACTACACGCCACCGGCTCGGTGAAACGAGGCCGGCCGGGCGGCCCGAGATGGTAGACAGTGATGATCGACACTGTCGTCTGCCAACTGGGGAGGCCGTTGTGGCCGGTTACGGGGATTTCGGGAGCAGTCTGAGGGACCTGCCGCGGCTGCGCGCCACGCGCCGCGGCAGGGTGTCCAGCTGGGACACCTCCGGCGGCAACCAGGACAACGTGCGCGTCATGCCCGGTGAGACGCGGCTGCTCGCCGACATCACCGGGCCCGGGGTGATCACTCACATCTGGTGCACCGTCGCGCTCGACCACGCCGGTGAACCCGTCGAGCTGGAAGCCGACTACCTGCGGCGGCTCGTCCTGCGCATCACCTGGGACGACCAGCCGCACCCGGCCGTCCTGGTGCCGCTGGGCGACTTCTTCGGCGTCGGCCACGCCCACAGCGTCAACTTCAGCTCCGCACCGCTGCAGATGAGCCCGCAGGACGGCAAGGGCTTCAACTGCTGGTTCGCGATGCCCTTCGCCGGCCGCGCCCGCGTCGAGCTGATCAGCGAGATGAGCGTCAAGCCCGTGACGTTCTACTTCTACGTCGACTACGAGAGCTACGGCGAAGCCGACCCGGAACTGGCCTACTTCCACGCCCAGTGGCGGCGGCAGAACCCCACCGACGGCGTCCCGCAGGGCGATCAGACCAACGAGGAGTTCCTCTTCGGCGGCCACAACACCGACGGCGCGGGCAACTTCGTGATGCTGGAGGCCGAAGGGCGCGGGCACTACGTCGGCACCGTGCTCAACGTGCACAACCTGCGCGAGACCACGGAGTGGAACTGGTACGGCGAGGGCGACGACATGTTCTTCATCGACGGAGAACCCTGGCCGCCCCGCCTGCACGGCACCGGGACCGAGGACTACTTCAACACCGCGTGGTGCCCGAACCAGGAGTTCCACGGGCCCTACCACGGGATCACGATGCCCGGCGGCGAGAACTGGAGCGGCCAGGTCTCCTACTACCGCTTCCACGTCGAGGACCCGATCGTCTTCGACCGCTCCATCAAGGCCACCATCGAGCACGGTCACGCCAACAAGCGCTCGGACGACGTCTCCTCGACGGCCTACTGGTACCAGACCCTCCCGGCGCTCCCGGTCACCCTCGCCCCGGTGGAGGAACGCCTCCCGCGCCCCCTCTGACCGTCACCCGACCCGGGACGTTCTCTTCGAATTTCGCGCGAAATTCGAGTCCGAAACCGGGGACTCGAATTTCGCGCGAAATTCGACCGGCGGCACTGCCCGGGTGACGCCTAGACGTGGGTCGGCAGGGGGCCGCCGTGGTAGGTGACGGTGTCGCCGAACGCCTCGGCGAGGTCCATGTCGCGGTCGTCGGCCTCGGCGTAGGCGCGGTGGAGGTTGAGCACGATGCGCTCGGCGTCCGGCCAGTTCGCGAATTCGCCGAGGTCGCAACGCTTCGCGGCCTCCAGCGGGCTGAGGCCGTCGGTGCGGCCCTTGCGCGCGGTGTCCAGGACGAAGCGGTAGTAGCGCGCGTGGTCCTCCAGGACGCGGGGGAGCGCGGAGCCGGGGAACGTCGGGCCGTGGCCCGGAACCACCGCGGTCGGCCGGAATCCGGCCAGCCACTCCAGGGATTTCAGCGCGCCCTCCACCGAACCCATGAACACCAGCGGCGTCACGCCGTGGAACAGCAGGTCGCCGCTGAACAGCACGGCCGCGTCCGGAACCCACGCCACCACGTCCCCGGGTGTGTGGGCGGCGAAACCCGGGTGGTGCAGCTCGACGGCGCGCTCGCCCACGTGCAGCGTCAGCGAGTCCCGCAGCACCACCGAGGGTGCGCGGTGCTCGGTGATCTCCCACCGCGGCACGGGTTCCCAGACCGGTGGCGGCGCGGTGAGCAGGGTGTCGGCGAGGATGCCGTCGCGCGTCGCGACATGGCCCACCACCGCTGTGGAATCGGGCAGCAGCGCGTTGCCGTGGGTGTGGTCGCCGTGCAGGTGCGTGTTGACCGCGAAGCGGATCGGGGCCTCGCCGCCGACCGCGCGGACCGCGTCCAAGAACCGCCGGGTGCGCTCGGCGGTCGCGCAGGTGTCCACCAGCACGATGCCGTCGTCGGTGATCACCGCACCGGCGTTGTTGATCCACCACGAGCCGTCCGGCTGCACCCAGGCGTGCACGCCCGGTCCCACTTCGGCGAGCGCGGCGCGGTCGGGGGCGGATCGCTCGGGGCCTCGGTCGGGACGACTGGTGTGGGTGTAGCTCACGGTGACCTCCCGGCGGCGCGTGCGAAGATCGTGGACCACCCAGTGTGCCCGCAAGCGCACCCGGTGTGGTGACCGGCCGCCGACGAGGTTCGTCGGGGCTCGCACGTAGGCTGGTGGCGTGGCCGACCCGTCCACCTACCGACCAGCACCAGGCACGATCCCGGACGCCCCGGGCGTCTACCGCTTCCACGACGCCACCGGGCGCGTGATCTACGTCGGCAAGGCGAAGAGCTTGCGCAGCAGGCTCTCCTCGTACTTCGCCGACCTCGCCGGGTTGCATCCGCGCACCCGGCAGATGGTCACCACCGCCACCGGCGTGCAGTGGACCGTGGTGGGCACCGAGGTGGAGGCCCTGCAGCTGGAGTACTCCTGGATCAAGGAGTACGACCCGAAGTTCAACGTCCGCTACCGCGACGACAAGTCGTACCCGGTGCTGGCGGTGACGCTGCACGAGGAGTACCCGCGGCTGCACGTCTACCGCGGCCCGCGCAAGCGCGGCGTGCGCTACTTCGGTCCCTACGCCCACGCGTGGGCGATCCGGGAGACCCTCGACCTGCTGCTGCGGGTGTTCCCGGCGCGCACCTGCTCGTCCGGGGTGTTCAAGCGGCACTCGCAGATCGGCCGCCCGTGCCTGCTCGGCTACATCGGCAAGTGCTCGGCGCCGTGCGTGGACCGGGTCAGCGCCGAGGAGCACCGCGGGATCGTCGAGGACTTCTGCGACTTCCTGGCCGGCCAGACCGACCAGCTGATGCGCAAGCTCGACAAGCAGATGCAGGCGGCCTCGGCGGAGCTGGAGTTCGAGCGCGCCGCCCGGCTGCGCGACGACCTCGAAGCGCTGCGCCGCGCGATGGAGAAGCAGGCGGTGGTGCTCGGCGACGGCACCGACGCCGATGTGGTGGCCTTCGCCGAGGACGAACTCGCCGCAGCCGTGCAGGTCTTCCACATCCGCGGCGGCCGCGTGCGCGGTCAGCGCGGGTGGGTGATCGACAAGCTGGAGGAGACCGACACCGCCGCGCTCACCTCGCAGTTCCTCACCCAGTTCTACGGGGAGCAGGCCGCGCTGGCCGATCAGGCCGACGCCGGTGGCAGTCCGGTGCCGCGCGAGGTGCTGGTCCCCGACCTGCCCGAGGACTCCGAGACCATCGCCGGCTGGCTGGGCGAGCTGCGCGGCAGCCGCGTCAGCCTGCGCGTTCCGCAGCGCGGTGATAAGCGTGCGCTCATGGAAACGGTGGAGCGCAACGCCAAGGAGGCGTTCCAGCAGTACAAGCTGCGCCGCGCCGGTGACCTCACCGCGCGCTCGGCGGCGTTGCAGGAGCTGCAGGAATCGCTCGCGCTGGACACCGCGCCGCTGCGCATCGAGTGCATCGACGTCAGCCACGTGCAGGGCAGCGACGTGGTGGCTTCGCTGGTGGTCTTCGAGGACGGTGTGCCGCGCAAGTCCGAGTACCGCCGGTTCGAGGTCCGCGAGGGCGCCGAAGGCGGCGACGTCGGTTCGATCGACGAGGTCGTGCGCCGCCGCTTCGCCCGCTACCTCAGCGAGACCGCGAAGGAGGAGGCGAGGGAGGACGGAGCCGACGCCCCGTCCGGGATCGACCCGGACACCGGACGGCCCAAGAAGTTCGCCTACCCGCCGAACCTGCTGGTCATCGACGGAGGCGGGCCGCAGGCCAACGCCGCCGCCGACGCGCTGACCGAGATGGGCATCACCGACGTCGCGGTGATCGGCCTGGCCAAGCGCCTCGAAGAGGTGTGGCTGCCCGCCGACCCCGATCCGGTGATCCTGGCGCGCAACAGCGAAGCGCTGTACCTGTTGCAGCGGGTGCGCGACGAGGCGCACCGCTTCGCCATCAGCTACCACCGGTCCAAGCGGGGCAAGCGGATGACGAGCTCCACATTGGACGCCATCCCGGGTCTGGGTGAGACTCGTCGCGCGGCGCTGCTCAAGCACTTCGGCTCGGTGAAGAAACTTCGCCAGGCATCGGTCGAGGACATCGTGGCGGTACCCGGGATCGGCCGCAGCACCGCGGAAACCGTTCACGCGGCGCTGGCCGAAGGGACAGCCGGAAAACAAGGGGAACAAAGTGAGTGACGAGCATTCGGGCATCGAGGTCGCGGTCGTCAGCGGCCTGTCCGGAGCCGGCCGCAGCACCGCGGCCAAGTGCCTGGAGGACCTCGGCTGGTTCGTGGTGGACAACCTGCCGCCGGAGCTGATCGCCACCATGGTGGAGCTGGGCGCCCGCTCCAGCGGTCAGATCACCCGCGTCGCGGTGGTGATGGACGTGCGCAGCCGCGCCTTCACCGAAGACCTCGGCTCGGTGATCAAGGACCTCGACGCCCGCGGGTACAAGCCGAAGGTGCTGTTCCTGGAGGCCACCGACGAGGTGCTGATCCGCCGCTTCGAGCAGGTGCGGCGCGGTCACCCGATGCAGGCCGACGGCCGGCTGGCCGACGGCATCGCCGCCGAGCGGTCGCTGCTGTCGCGGCTGCGCTCGGAAGCGGACCTGGTGCTCGACACCACCGGTCTGTCGGTGCACCAGCTGCGCAGCAAGATCGAGGACGCCTTCGGCACCGAGGCCAGCACCCGCACCCGCGTGACCGTGCTGTCCTTCGGCTACAAGTACGGCCTGCCGATGGACGCCGACCTGGTCATGGACTGCCGCTTCCTGCCCAACCCGTTCTGGATCCCCGAGCTGCGCGAGTTCAACGGCCTCGACGACGAGGTGCGCAACTACGTGCTCGGCCAGGAGGGCGCGGAGGAGTTCATGGACAGCTACCAGCAGCTGCTGCGGCTGGTCGGCGCCGGCTACCACCGGGAGGGCAAGCGCTACCTGACGCTGGCGCTGGGCTGCACCGGCGGCAAGCACCGGAGCGTCGCGCTGGTCGAGGAACTGGCGCGCAGGCTCGCCGAGGACGACGGGATGATGGTCAAGACGGTCCACCGGGACCTGGGGCGCGAGTGACGGGCGAAGACCGGCCACTCCGCGCGGTCGCCCTGGGCGGCGGGCACGGGTTGCAGGCGTCGTTGGCGGCGCTGCGCCGGATCACCCCCGACGTGACGGCCGTGGTCACGGTCGCCGACGACGGCGGGTCCTCGGGCAGGCTGCGCCGCGAGCTCGGCCTGCTGCCGCCCGGCGACCTGCGCAAGGCGCTCGCGGCGCTGGCCGACGGCGGGGAGCGGGGGCAGCTGTGGTCGCAGGTGTTCCAGCACCGCTTCGGCGGTTCGGGAGCGCTGGCCGGGCACGCGGTCGGCAACCTGCTGCTCGCCGGTCTGCTGGAGGTGCTGCAGGACCCGGTCGAGGTGCTCGACCACGCCTGCGAGCTCCTCGGCGTGCGGGGCCGGGTGCTCCCGATGTCGACGCGACCGCTGGACATGATCGGCGACGTCGTCGGTTTGGACTCCGATCCGGAGGCCGTGCGCACCATTCGAGGCCAGGTCGCTCTCGCCAGTACACCCGGTCGGGTGAAACAAGTGCGATTGCACGCGAACGGTGATGGTCCCCCGACGGCGTGCCCGCAGGCCGTCGAGGCCGTCACCCGCGCCGATCTGGTGCTGCTCGGACCCGGCTCCTGGTTCACCAGCGTCCTGCCACATCTGCTGGTCCCGGAGCTGCACGAGGCTCTGGTGACCACGTCGGCGCGCCGCTTCGTGGTGCTCAACCTCATCCCTCAGCCGGGTGAGACGGCGGGCTTCTCGCCCGAACAACACCTGGACGTACTCTCGCAACACGCGCCCCGGCTGAAGGTCGACGCCGTGCTGGCCGATGCGGACTCGGTGCCCACTCCGGACCGGTTGCGCTCGGCGGCCTCGGACCTGGGTGCCTGGACCTTGCTGGACAAGATCGCCGCGCCCGCCGTGCCGGGACGGCACGACCCGCAGGCGCTCGCGGCGAGCCTGCGGGCCGCACTGGAGAGGAGGACGGACCAGTGGCGATGACCGCGGCGGTCAAGGACGAGTTGAGCCGGTTGTCGGTGAGCAAGACGTGCTGCCGACGAGCGGAGGTCTCGTCGTTGCTGCGCTTCGCCGGCGGACTGCACATCGTCGCCGGCCGGGTGGTGGTCGAGGCCGAACTCGACAGCGGATCCACCGCGCGCAGGCTGCGCAAGGAGGTCCACGAGCTGTTCGGACACCACTCCGACGTGCACGTGATCACCTCCGGCGGCCTCCGCAAGGGGACCCGCTACGTGGTGCGCGTGGTCAAGGACGGCGAAGGGCTCGCCCGGCAGACCGGGCTGCTCGACCCGCGCGGACGTCCGGTGCGCGGGCTGCCCGCGCACGTGGTCTCCGGCGGCTCCTGCGACTCCGAAGCCGCGTGGCGCGGCGCCTTCCTCGCGCACGGCTCCCTCACCGAACCCGGCAGGTCCTCCTCCCTGGAGGTCACCTGCCCCGGACCGGAAGCCGCGCTGGCGCTGGTCGGCTCGGCCCGGCGGATCGGGGTGTCGGCCAAGTCGCGCGAGGTGCGCGGCGCGGACCGCGTCGTGGTCCGCGACGGCGACGCCATCGGAGCCCTGCTGACCAGGCTCGGCGCGCACTCCAGCGTGCTGTCCTGGGAAGAGCGGCGGATGCGGCGCGAGGTGCGCGCCACCGCCAACCGGCTGGCCAACTTCGACGACGCGAACCTGCGCCGGTCGGCCCGCGCGGCGGTCGCCTCGGCCGCCCGCGTCGAGCGGGCCCTCGACCTGCTCGGCCCCAACGCGCCCGACCACCTCACGGTCGCCGGCCGGCTGCGACTGGCCCACCGCCAGGCGTCCCTGGAGGAGCTCGGCCAGCTCGCCGACCCGCCGATGACCAAGGACGCGGTCGCCGGCCGCATCCGGCGGCTGCTGGCGATGGCCGACAAGCGCGCCCGCGAGCTAGGCGTTCCGGACACGGAGTCAGCAGTAACAGCAGAAATGCTCGAAGCCGAAGCGTGATCCTCGGTGTTCCAGACCCGGTTTGCTTCGCGGTGCGGGTAGCGGAACCTGACACGTCGTCTGGCTGCGGGATCCGTTGCTGATGTATGTCCAATACACGGCGCAACGGTTGTCCTCGCCAGACGACGTGTCAGAACCCGCGGCGGTGCCGGTTGCTCGGGTGGGGTGCTGCGGAAGCGGCTTCGCCGCTTGCCTGACGTGCGGTGCGTCGGTTTCCGGTGGTTGGTGCGGCGAAGCGACTTCCTCGCTTGCGCCGAACCGGTGCAGAGATTCCGATCACCGGTGGCGCATTGTCGTCACCGCCCGGGGTGGGCTTCTGAACTGCAAAGATGCCGCCTGCTCGGGGTTCGGCGGGTATGCTCGGCGTCGCTCACCCGAACGCGCGGTGACAGCCCGCGACCGCCCACGTGCGGGGGCTGTCGAGGCAGATAGGGTGAACCCGAGACCATCAACTCACCCGCCGAAGTCATCGGCCGGGTCAGTCACGAGGAGAGATCGGCGTGACCGTTCGCGTAGGTATCAACGGCTTCGGTCGGATCGGGCGGAACTTCTGGCGTGCGGCGACCGCCAGCGATCACGACATCGAGATCGTGGCCGCCAACGACCTGGGCGACGTCGCGACCATGGCGCACCTGCTCAAGTACGACAGCATCCTTGGTCGCCTCGACCAGGAGGTGAAGGTCACCGGTGAGGGCATCGAGGTGGGCGGCAAGCTCATCAAGATCCTCGCCGAGCGTGACCCGGGCAAGCTGCCGTGGGGCGACCTGGGTGTGGACGTCGTCGTCGAGTCCACCGGCTTCTTCACCAACGCCGCCGACGCCCGCAAGCACGTCGACGAGGGCGGCGCCAAGAAGGTCATCATCTCCGCCCCGGCCAAGGGCGAGGACCTGACCGTGGTGCTGGGTGCCAACGACGAGAAGTACGACGGCACGCAGACCATCATCTCCAACGCCTCCTGCACCACCAACTGCCTCGCGCCGATGGTGAAGGTCCTCAACGACACCTTCGGCATCGAGCAGGGCCTGATGACCACGGTCCACGCCTACACCGCGGACCAGAACCTGCAGGACGGCCCGCACAAGGACCTGCGTCGCGCCCGTGGCGCCGCGGTCAACGTGGTGCCGACCAGCACCGGCGCCGCCAAGGCCATCGGCCTGGTCATCCCGGAGCTCAACGGCAAGCTCGACGGCTACGCCATGCGCGTGCCGGTGCCGACCGGTTCGGTCACCGACCTCACCGCCACCGTGCAGAAGGAAGCCACCACCGAGTCGGTCAACGAGGCCTTCAAGGCCGCCGCTGCCGAGGGCCGCTTCAAGGGCATCCTCAAGTACAACGAGGACCCGATCGTCTCCTCCGACATCGTCACCGACCCGCACTCGACGATCTTCGACGCGCCGCTGACCAAGGTCATCGGCAACCAGGTCAAGATCGTCGGCTGGTACGACAACGAGTGGGGCTACTCCAACCGCCTCGCCGACCTGGTGAACCTCGTCGGTTCCAAGCTTTCCTGAGCAAGCACTGGATGAGACCCGCACGAGCCGCAGCGCTTCCGCCCGGCTCGTGCGGGTCTTCCCGTCTCACGAGGAGTTAGAGCGTGAAGAACCTCGACGATCTGCTGTCCGAGGGCGTGCGGGGTCGTCGCGTCCTGGTGCGCGCCGACCTCAACGTGCCGCTGGACGGCGACAAGATCACCGACGACGGCCGCGTGCGCGCCTCGCTGCCGACCGTCACCAAGCTCACCGAAGCCGGTGCGCAGGTCGTGCTCACCGCGCACCTCGGCCGCCCGAAGGGCGAGCCCGACCCGCAGTTCTCGCTGGCGCCCGTCGCCCGCCGCCTCGGCGAGCTGCTGGGCTCCGACGTCGCGCTGGCCGGTGACCTGGTCGGCGAGTCCGCCAAGTCCACCGTCGCCGGACTGGCCGACGGCGGCGTCGCGCTGCTGGAGAACGTGCGCTTCGACGCCCGCGAGACCAGCAAGGACGACGCCGAGCGCGAGTCGCTGGCCGCCGACCTCGCCGCTCTGGTCGGCGACGGTGCCGCCTTCGTCTCCGACGGCTTCGGCGTCGTGCACCGCAAGCAGGCCTCGGTCTTCGACGTCGCCAAGAAGCTGCCCGCCTACGCCGGCGGCCTCGTGCTCGCCGAGGTGGAGGTGCTGCGCACCCTCACCGGCGACGCCAAGCGCCCCTACGCGGTGGTGCTCGGCGGCTCCAAGGTCTCCGACAAGCTCGGCGTGATCAAGGCGCTGCTGCCCAAGGTCGACAAGCTGCTCATCGGTGGCGGCATGGCCTACACCTTCCTGGCCGCCCAGGGCTACGGCGTGGGTTCCTCGCTGCTGCAGGAAGACCAGATCGACAACACCAAGAAGCTGCTCGCCGACGCGGCCGACAAGATCGTGCTGCCGGTCGACATCGTGGCCGGCGACCGCTTCGCCGCCGACGCCGAGAAGCAGACCGTCGACGCCGACGCCATCCCGGACGGCTGGATGGGCCTGGACATCGGCCCCCGCAGCGTCGAGCAGTTCGCCGAGGTCCTGCGCGGTGCGGGCACCGTGTTCTGGAACGGCCCGGCGGGCGTGTTCGAGTTCCCGGCCTTCGCCGAGGGCACCCGGGGAATCGCGCAGGCCATCGTCGACTCCGAGGCCTTCAGCGTCGTCGGCGGCGGCGACTCGGCCGCGGCCGTGCGCACCCTCGGCCTGCCCGAGGACGGCTTCTCGCACATCTCCACCGGCGGTGGCGCGTCGCTGGAGTACCTGGAGGGCAAGGAGCTCCCGGGTGTTCAGGTCCTGGAAGGTGAAGCCTGATGGCTCGTCAGCCCCTCATCGCCGGCAACTGGAAGATGAACCTCAACCACCTCGAGGCCATCGCCCTGGTGCAGAAGCTCGCCTTCACGCTGCCGGAGAAGTACTTGGCCAAGGTCGAGGTGGCGGTCATCCCGCCGTTCACCGACATCCGCAGCGTCCAGACGCTCATCGACGGCGACAAGCTGGGCATCAAATACGGTGCCCAGGACGTCTCCGAGCACGAGTCCGGTGCCTACACCGGTGACGTCTCGGGACCGATGCTGGCCAAGCTCGGGTGCAGCTACGTGGTGGTCGGGCACTCCGAGCGCCGCGAGTACCACGCCGAGACCGACGAGCTCGTGAACAAGAAGGTCCGCCAGGTCCTCAAGAACGAGATGTCGCCGATCCTCTGCGTCGGCGAAGCCCTCGACGTGCGCGAGGCCGGCGGCCACGTGGAGCACTGCACCACGCAGCTCATCAACGGGCTCAAGGGCCTCAAGGCCGAGCAGGTCCGCCAGGTCGTCGTCGCCTACGAGCCCGTCTGGGCCATCGGCACCGGCAAGGTGGCCACCGCCGCCGACGCCCAGGAGGTCTGCGGCGCGCTGCGGCAGGCGCTCAGCGACAAGTACGGCAAGGAGATCTCCGACGAGATCCGCGTGCTCTACGGCGGCTCGGTGAAGTCCAGCAACATCGGTGAGCTGATCGGCCAGAGCGACGTCGACGGCGCGCTGGTCGGCGGCGCGAGCCTCAACGCCGACGAGTTCGCCAAGCTCTCCGCCATGGCCGCGGGCGGACCGCTGCCGTGACCTGCACGAGAGGGCGCCCCGGTCAGCACCGGGGTGCCCTCTCGTCGTTTCGGGTGAATTCCACTTCAAGATTTCCGGTGTCCGGTTGTCGCCCGCCGAAGAATCACAGGTCGGCGTGTGGGACCCTCGGTGCGTAAATGGGTGGACTGGTCAACTGGGGGTTGGCGGGCCGGTACTCTAGGTTGCGAACCGCTGTGCGAACGAGGACGATATGACTCTTTTCCTGCAGATCATGTTGATCGTGACGAGTGTCCTGCTGGTGCTGCTTGTCCTGCTGCACCGGGCCAAGGGGGGCGGACTCTCCTCGCTGTTCGGCGGCGGTATGCAGTCAAACCTGGCCGGCTCCAGCGTGGCGGAGAAGAACCTCGACCGAATGACGCTGTTCGTCATGGCGCTGTGGGTCATCTCCATCGTCGGCGTCGGCCTGTTGATCAAGATCGGTTGATCGACCGGCCTGGTGACGGTCGACCAACCCCGGGCCGCTTGGTGGGTGAGGATGGATGACTGGCGGTAATGCCATTCGCGGCACTCGTGTGGGCTCGGGCCCCACGGTAGGCGAGTCTGAGCGGGGGGAAGCCGCTCCGCGGAAGCGGATCGACTACTGGTGCGCCAACGCGCACCACAGCAAGCCGTCGTTCGCGCTCGACGCCGAAGTGCCGGAGGAGTGGGACTGCCCGCGCTGCGGACTGCCCGCAGGCCGGGACGAGCAGAACCCTCCGGCGGCGAAGCGCAACGAGCCCTACAAGAGCCACCTCGCGTACGTGAAGGAGCGGCGCAGCGATGAGGATGGGATGAAGATCCTCGACGAAGCGCTCGCGAAGCTTCGGGAGCGCAAGGGGCGGTAGGGTTTTCACATTGGAGAGCCGGGTTCGGGATTTGTTCCTGAGCCCGGTTTTTCTTTTGTCCGGTTCTACTGAAACCACTCAGTGGTCGTGCTGCTTGGCGGTGCAAGTAGCGGAACCTCAGACGCCTTCTGGCTCCGGGATCCGAGGCTCATGTATGCCAATACACGGCGCTTCGGCTGTCCTCCCCAGAAGGCGTCTGAGAACCCGCGGCGGTGCCGGTTGCTTGCTTGGGGTAATGAGAAAGCACCTTCGGTGCTTGCCTGACGTTGGTTGGTTGGTTGTTGGTTGGGGTTGGCTGGGTTTGTTACTGGCGGGTAGGGTTCTTCTGGTCTTTGCGCTCTTTCTCGGGAGGATTCATGGCTACGGCGACGGCTGATCTGGCGGATCGGGAGGGGCCGGAGGTGCGCAGCTGCGATGTGCAGTTCCGCAACTACGGCGGTGTGGTGGCCTTCGAGGGGCGCGTTCGCACGGTCACCTGCTTCCAGGACAACGCTCTGCTGAAGAAGACCCTCTCCGAGCCCGGCGACGGAGCTGTGCTGGTCATCGACGGCGCGGGCTCGATCCACACCGCACTGGTCGGCGACCTCATCGCCGAGCTCGGCCGGTCCCACGGCTGGAGCGGCATCATCGTCAACGGCGCGATCCGCGACTCCGCGGTCATCGGCGGCATGGAGTTCGGCGTCAAGGCGCTGGGCACCAACCCGCGCAAGTCCACCAAGACCGGTGAAGGCGTCCTCGACGAGGTCGTCGAGCTCGGTGGCGTGAAGTTCGTGCCCGGCGAGTACGTCTACGCCGACAGCGACGGTGTCGTCGTGGTCAGCGAACCCTGATCATCCAGTCGAAGTAGGGTGCTCGCGTGAGCGTCATCCCTGCTTTCGAGCGCGGGTTCGCCGCCGTCGTGCGGCGTCCATCGGTGCCGATCGTGCTGGGCTTCGCAGCCCTGATCGCGGTCGGCACCGTCGCGTTGATGATGCCGTTCTCGACCGAGAGCGGTGAGCCCACCGATCTGCTCCCGGCGCTGTTCACCGCCACCTCGGCGGTCTGCGTGACCGGGCTGATCGTGCTGGACACGCCCGTCCACTTCTCCACCGCGGGCGAAGTGGTCATCATCGTGCTGATCCAGCTCGGCGGCCTGGGCATCATGACCGTCGCCTCGCTGCTCAGCCTGGTGATGTTCCGCCGCTTCGGACTGCGGATGCGGCTGACCGCGCAGGCCGAGACCAAGGCCCTCGGGTTGGGCGACGTGCGCCGCACGGTCTTCCGGGTGATCACGCTCAGCCTGCTGTTCGAGCTGGTCGTGGCGGCGCTGCTGACCGCGCGGCTGGTGTTCGGCTACGAGCTGGGCCTGGGGCGGGCGATCTACGAGGGCGTCTTCCACGCGGTCTCGGCCTTCAACAACGCCGGGTTCGCGCTGCGCAGCGACAACCTGATGTCCTTCGCCACCGACCCGTTCTTCCTCCTGCCGATCTGCCTCGCGGTGATCGCCGGCGGTCTCGGCTTCCCGGTGTGGGTGGAGATCTTCCGACACCTGCGGGTGTCGCGCCGCTGGACGATGCACGCCAAGGTCACCCTGCTCGCGACCGCGTTGTTGCTGGCCGTGGGCGCGGTCGGGATCACCGCCGCCGAGTGGACCAACCCCGGCACGCTCGGGCCCATGCCCTGGCCGGGCAAGCTGGTGGCCGGGTTCGCCAGCGGGGTCATGCCGCGCACCGCCGGTTTCAACATCCTCGACGTCGCCGCATTCCAACCCGGGACGCTGCTGCTGCAGGACATCCTGATGTTCATCGGCGGCGGCAGCGCGGGCACGGCCGGCGGCATCAAGGTCACCACCTTCGCGCTGCTGGCGTACGTGATCCTCGCCGAGATCCGCGGCGAGCCCACCGTGCACGTCATGGGCAGGCAGCTGCCGGGAGCGGTGCAGCGCCAGGCGCTGACGATCGTGCTGCTCGGCGTCGGTCTCGTGATGCTGACCGTGCTGATCCTGCTGACGATCAGTCCGTTCGGACTGGACCAGGTCCTGTTCGAAGCGGTGTCGGCCTTCGCCACGGTCGGCCTGTCGACCGGGATCACCGCACAGCTGCCGCCCTTCGGGCAGATACTGCTGGTGCTGCTCATGTTCATCGGCAGGCTCGGTCCGATCACCCTCGCTTCCGCGCTCGCGCTCCGCGAACGCGGGCGGCGCTACGAACTACCGGAGGAGCGACCCATCGTTGGCTAAGAACGACGACACCAACCAGATCGTGATCATCGGGCTCGGCCGCTTCGGCAGCTCGCTGGCCGCCGAACTCGTGCGGCGCGGCTCGGAGGTGCTGGCGCTGGACTCGCGGCCGAACGTGGTGCAGCGCTACGCCGACGAGCTCACCCACACCGCCGTCGCCGACAGCACCGACCCCGAGAGCCTGCGCCAGCTCGGCGTGCACCAGTTCAAGCGGGCCGTGGTCGCCATCGGCACCGAGCTGGAGGCCAGCATCCTCACCACCTCGCTGCTGGCGGACTTCGGCATCCCGCACATCTGGGCCAAGGCCACCAGCCGCCAGCACGGACGCATCCTGGAGCGCGTCGGCGCGCACCACGTGGTGCTGCCCGAGCACGAGATGGGGGAGCGGGTCGCGCACCTGGTCAACGGCCGGATGCTCGACTACATCGAGCTCGCCGAGCACTACGCGCTGATCAAGACCCACGCGCCCGCCGAAGCCGTCGGCAACACCCTGGGCGAGCTGAAGCTGCGGTCCAAGTACGGCGTGACGGTCGTCGGCATCAAGCGGCCGGGGGAGGACTTCACCTACGCCACGGCCGACACCACCGTCGACCAGCAGGACATGCTGATCGTCGCGGGAACGACCACGCAGGTCGAAGCCTTCGCCGAGCGCACCTGAGCGTCCCGCGCACCCACGTCGTTCCCAAACGGCCCTCCGGCCGGTATTCTTCTGTATACAGTCGTGTGCAGGAGGTGCGTGGTGGACTTCGACGTCGTGGTGGTCGGTGGGGGCAACGCGGGGTTCTCGGCGGCGCACTCCGCCGCCGAGCGGGGTGCCCGGGTGTTGCTGCTGGAGAAGGCCCCGGAAGCCGAGGCAGGTGGCAACTCCTTCTACACGGCCGGAGCGTTCCGGTTCACCTTCGACGACATCGACGACGTCGCCGACCTGCTCGAACCCGATGAGCGGCACGCCGACTCGGTCGTGCCCGCCTACCCGCCGAGCGCGTTCCACGCCGACATGGACCGGGTGACCGGGGGACGCTGCGATCCGGTGCTCACCGAGGTGCTGGTCTCGCGGTCCACCGACACCGTGCGGTGGCTGGCGGGCAAGGGTCTGACCTGGCGGCTGATGTACGAGCGGCAGGCCTACCTCTCCGGTGGCAAGTGGGTGTTCTCCGGCGGGCTCTACGTGGGCACCGTCGACGGCGGCAAGGGCCTGATCGCCCAGCACACCGCAGCCGCGCTGCAGGAGGGCGTCGAGATCCGCTACGGCGCCGAGGTCACCGCGCTGCACCTCGACGACCGCGGCGTCACCTACCGCGCCGGGGGAACCGAGCACCGGGTGTCGGCCGGGGCGATCGTGCTGGCGGCCGGGGGCTTCGAGGCCTCCGCCGAACGCAGGGCCCGCAACCTCGGGCCGGAGTGGGCCGGCGCCTACGTGCGCGGCACGCCGACCAACACCGGCGACGTCCTCGACCTCGCGCTGGCCGCCGGCGCCGTGCCGCACGGCGACTGGACCACCTGCCACAGCACCGCGTGGGACGCCGACGCCGACCCCGACGGCGGGAACCGCGAGCTGACCAACCAGCTGACCCGGCAGAGCTATCCGATCGGAATCGTGGTCAACCGGGCGGGGGAGCGCTTCGTCGACGAGGGCGCCGACTTCCGCAACTACACCTACGCCAAGTACGGCCGGGAGATCCTGCGACAGCCCGGCGGACGGGCCTTCCAGCTCTTCGACGCGAAAACTCGCCCGCTGCTGCGCGCGGAGGAGTACGACTCGCACCCGATCGCCGCCGCGCAGGCCGACACGCTGCCCGAACTCGCCGAGGCGCTGGGCATCGACGCCGACCGACTCGCCCGGACCGCTCGGGAGTTCAACGAGTCCATCGTGGACGCCGAGTTCGACCCCGCGGTCAAGGACGGCCGCGCCGCGCACGTCGAACCGCCCAAGTCCAACTGGGCGCTCGCCCTCGACACCTCGCCCTACTACGGATTCGCGGTCGGGTGCGGCATCACCTTCACCTTCGGCGGCCTGCACGTCGACGCCGACGCCCGCGTGCTCGACGCCTCCGGCTCGCCGATCGCGGGACTGTTCGCCTGCGGCGAGGTGGTCGGCGGGCTGTTCTCCGGGAACTACCCGGGAGGCAGCGGACTGACCTCGGGCGCGGTGTTCGGCAGGCTCGCCGGGGCGGGGGCCGCGACGGTCTGAGTATCCTGGCCTTCTGCCAGGTGAACCCAGCGATGAAGGAGATGGCGGCCCTGTCCGAGGTGTACGAGCGGCTGCGCGGCGAGATCGTGGACGGCACCTTCGACGCCGGTGCCAACCTGGTGGAGCTGGCGCTCGCCGAGCGGTACGGCACCAGCCGCACGCCGATCCGCGAAGCCCTCCGCAGGCTCCAGCAGGACGGTCTCGTCGAACGCGGTGACCGCGGCATGCGCGTCCGCTCCCGCAGTCCCGAGGAGATCCTGGAGATCTACGAGGTCCGCATCGCCCTGGAGGCCACGGCGGCTTCGGCCGCCGCGACCCGGCACAGCGACTTCGACCTCATCCGCATCCACAAGGCCCAGTCCGCCATGGACGCCGTCTCCCAGGAGGACCCGGCGGCGATGGCCTCGGCCAACCGCGCCGTCCACGAGGCGATCTGGACCGCGAGCCACAACGGCACGGTCGTCGACCTGCTGACCAGGCTCAACAACCACCTCACCCGGTACCCGGCCACGACCCTGGAGATCCCCGGCCGCTGGGCCGAAGCCCTGGCCGAACACCACGACCTGATCCAGGCCGTCGAATCCCGAGACGCGGACCGAGCCGGAACCCTCGCCAGAACCCACATGGCCAAGGCCCGGGACCTCCGCCTCCAGCTCTACCGCGAAGCCTGACCCGCCCCGGAGTCACGAACACCGCCGTCATCCGTCGCCGGAATACCGCAGTAATCCGGTACCCGATTACTGCGGTATTCCGGGTTCCGGACCACGGCGGTGAGCAGGTTTCCCGGACCACGGGGGTGGTCGAGTTCGGATTGCGGCGGTAATCGGGGGTCTGATCACTGCGGTATTCCGTCCTCGGATTGCGGCGGTGTTCCGGGTTCAGGGGGTGTAGTGGTCTTGGACCACTCGGGCCATGGCTTCTTCGGCGACCGTGGTGAGGGACTTGGCGCTGAAGTAGAGGTCGCCCTCGACGTTGGGCTGGCCCGCGTTGAAGGCGAGGTGGTTGGTGAGTTCGGCCGGGTCGGTCCAGTTGGGTTGGCCGACCTTGTAGGCGGCCTGGCCGATGTAGAGCTTCACGTCGGTGCCCTCGACGGTCCGGGACCACCAGGGCACGACCTTGGCGTAGTCGGCCGCTGGGTGGCCGAACTGCCAGTAGACCTGGGGAGCGACGTAGTCCACCCAGCCTTCGCGGACCCAGCGGCGGGTGTCGGCGAAGATCGACGAGTAGGACTCCATGCCGTTGGTGTCGGAACCGGCGGGGTCGCTGCTGGCGTTGCGCCAGATCCCGAACGGGCTGACGCCGAACTCGGCGCGCGGCCGAACCGCGTGCACCCGCTCGTCCAGCCCCGAGATCAGGTCGTTGACGTTGTCGCGGCGCCAGTCGTCGATGTTGTCGAAACCCTTGCCGTGCGCGGCGAAGGTTCGCTCGTCCGGGATCCGCTGACCGTCGACGGGGTAGGGGTAGAAGTAGTCGTCGAGGTGCACGCCGTCGACGTCGTAGCGCGACACCGCGTCCATGATCGCGTCGGTGACGAACCGCCGGACCTGCGGCACGCCCGGGTCGTAGTACAGCTTGCCGCCGTAGGAGAACGTCCACTCCGGATGGATCCGGGCCGGGTGCGTGGGGACCAGCGAGTTCGGGTCGTCGGTCATGCTGACCCGGTACGGGTTGAACCAGGCGTGGAACTCCAGGCCGCGCTGGTGCGCCTCGTCGACGAGGAACCGCATCGGGTCGTAGCCGGGATCGCGTCCCTGCTGCCCGGTCAGCCAGTGCGACCACGGCTCCAGCGGCGAGGGCCAGAACGCGTCCGCCGTCGGCCGGACCTGCACGAACACCGCGTTCATCCGGTTCGCCACGGCCCGGTCCAGCATCGCCCGGTACTCGGACCTCTGCTGCTCCGCCGACAACCCCTGCCGGCTGGGCCAGTCGGTGTTGGCGACGCTGGCGATCCACACCCCGCGCATCGCGGTGCTCGACGGCGCGGCGACCCCGGCCGTGCCCAGCAACCCCACCAGGACCGCTGCCAAACCCATTGCCGTGCCGAGCAAACCGAGCTTGTGCATCGGATCCCCTTCGCCGCGATCATCGACCGCGCCACAGCGTATTGCCCCACCGGGCCCGCCGCACAGGTCATCACCGATCGGGGCTAACGAAAACGCGCCCCCTTCAGCGAGAAGGAGGCGCGTTCACGTTCTTGCCGGAACTAGGAGCTGTTCATGAATGCGGCGGAGCCGCATCCTCTTCCGCCACCGGAGGCACTGGCACCGCCGCGGGTTCTGAGCGCCTTCGTGGCGAGTACGCCGGGACGCCGCGTATTGACATACTCAAGGAACGGCGCACGGAGACCACGAAGGCGCTCAGGTTCCGCTACCCGCACCGGCAAACAAGGCAATCGCTCCTCAACAGCTCTCAGCCCAGCTGGGCCGCCGCGTCGGTGTCGAGCAGCCAGAGCGTGCGATCGCGGCCGACGGCTCCCGCGGCGGGGATGTCGACCGGCTTCGCGCCGCCCAGGGCGGACGCCACCGGTTCGGCCTTGGCCTCGCCGGTGGTCATCAGCCAGACCTCGGACGCGGCGCCGATCGCGGGCAGCGTCAGCGAGATCCGGGTGGGCGGCGGCTTCGGGCAGTCGTGCACGCCCACCACCGTGCGGGACTCCTCCCGCACGTACGGCGTGTCCGGGAACAGCGAGGCCGTGTGGCCCTCCTCGCCGACTCCCAGCATCAGCACGTCGAACCGCGGCACGGCAGCACCCTCGGGTGCCAGCCCGGCGAGCATCTCGGCGTAGTGCGCCGCGGCGGCGTCCGCGTCCGAACGGAACTCGCCGTCCGAAGGCGCCATCGGGTGCACCCGCGCCGGGTCGACGTCGACGTGGTCCAGCAGCGCCTGCCGGGCCTGCGTCTCGTTGCGCTCGCCGTCGCCGTCGGGCAGGAACCGCTCGTCGCCCCAGAAGACGTCCACAGCGGACCAGTCCACCGCGCCCAGCGCGGGGGAGAGGCGGACCTGCTCCAGCACGCCGATGCCGGTGCGGCCACCCGTGAGCACCACCGACGCCGAGCCGCGAGCGGCCTGCGCGTCGGTGATCGCGGTGATCAACCGGGCCGCCACCGCGGCGGCGAGCACGTCGCCGCCGGAGTGGACCAGGGCCTCGGGACGGCTCACTGCTCGTCCCCTTCCTCGTCGGAGTCCTCGGCGTCCTCGCCGCGCACGATGCCCTTGAGCCCACCCAGGGTGACCTCGTAGATCTCGTCCGGGTCGAGGCGGCGCAGCTCCTCGCTCAGGCAGTCCTGGACCTCGCGGCGCTGCAACGAGATCCGCCGGTCCGGCTGCCCCGGCTGGGTCAGCGTGCCGACCTTGCCGTCCGGGCGGACGATCTCGATGTTGCCGGAGGGGCGCTCCAGCAAGGCCGAGTAGATGCCCGAACCGGCCCGCGCGCTCTCCAACCGCCGCACCGGGATCTCCAGGTAGGCCGACAGCCAGCCCGCCAGCAGATCCGTCGAGGGCGAGTCGGAGGCGCCGGTGACGGTCGCCGAGGTGACGCGCTCGTGCGGCGGCAGGTCCATCGCCGCCGACAGCATCGCCCGCCAGGACGTCAGACGCGTCCAGGCCAGGTCGGTGTCACCGTCCACGTAGGACTTGAGCCGCTTCTGCAGGGCCTCGATCGGGTCGCCCTCGGCCGCCGCGTCGGTGATGCGGCGGTGCGACAGCGCACCCAGCGGGTCCTTCGCCGGGGCCTCCGGCGCGTCGGTCGGCCACCAGGTCACCACCGGTGCGTCCGGCAGCAGCAGCGGCACGACCGAGCCCGCGCCCTCGTCGGCCAGCGGGCCGTACAGCCGCAGCACGATGACCTCGGAAGCACCGGCGTCGCCGCCCACGCGGATCTGCGCGTCCAGCCGCGGAGCCGCCTGGCGGGCACCGCTGGCGACCACGATCACGCGGCACGGGTGCTCCCGGCTCGCGTCGTTGGCGGCCTGGATCGCCTTCTCCACCTCGGTGCCGTCGCCGGTGGCGATCACCAGCGTCAGCACCCGGCCGAGCGCCACCGCGCCACCGGACTCGCGCAGCTCCACCAGCTTCTTGTTGACCTGCGAGGTGGTTGTCGACGGCAGGTCGATGATCACGGTCGCCTCCAGACGCGTCCGGTGCGGGCCAGCATCTCGTCCGCGGAGGACGGACCCCAGGTCCCGGCCTTGTACGGCTCGGGCTTGCCGCGGGACTCCCAGTGCTGCAGCACCGGGTCCAGGATGTTCCAGGACAGTTCGACTTCTTCGTTCACCGGGAACAGCGAGGGCTCACCCAGCAGCACGTCCAGGATCAGCCGCTCGTAGGCCTCCGGCGAGGACTCGGTGAAGGCGTGGCCGTAACCGAAGTCCATCGTGACGTCCCGGACCTCCATGGAGGTGCCCGGAACCTTCGCGCCGAAGCGCATCGTCACGCCCTCGTCCGGCTGCACCCGGATCACCAGGGCGTTCTGCCCCAGCTCCTCGGTCATCGTGGAGTCGAACGGCAGGTGCGGCGCGCGCTTGAACACCACGGCGATCTCGGTGACCCGGCGGCCCAGCCGCTTGCCCGAGCGCAGGTAGAACGGCACGCCCGCCCAGCGGCGGCTCTCCACCTCCAGGGTGATCGCCGCGTAGGTCTCGGTGATCGAGTCGGAGGCGAAACCGCCCTCCTCGTGCAGACCCGGCACCAGCGAACCGCCCTGCCAGCCACCGGTGTACTGACCGCGAGCGGTGGTGTGGTCGAAGGGGCCCACCGGCTTGGTCGCCGAGAGCACCTTGATCTTCTCCGCGCGCAGGTCGTCCGGCGAGAAGGAGACCGGCTCCTCCATCGCCGTGAGCGCCATCAGCTGCAGCAGGTGGTTCTGGATGACGTCCCGGGCCGCGCCGATGCCGTCGTAGTAGCCCGCGCGACCGCCCAGACCGATGTCCTCGGCCATGGTGATCTGCACGTGGTCGACGTAGTGCGCGTTCCAGATCGGCTCGAACAGCTGGTTGGCGAAGCGCAGCGCCAGGATGTTCTGCACCGTCTCCTTGCCGAGGTAGTGGTCGATGCGGAACACCGACTCCTCGGGGAAGACGTCGTTGACGATCCGGTTGAGCTCCTTGGCGCTGCCGGAGTCGTGGCCGAACGGCTTCTCGATGACCACCCGGCGCCAGCTCTCGTCGGTCGGGTCGGTCAGACCGGACCGGGACAGCTGCTTGAGCACCGTCGGGAACGCCGACGGCGGCACCGACAGGTAGAACGCGTGGTTGCCGCCGGTGCCCCGGTCGGCGTCGAGCTCCTTGACGGTGTCGGCGAGGTTGTCGAACGCCGCGTCGTCGTCGAAGGAACCCGGCACGAACCGGATGCCCTCCGCCAGCCGGTCCCAGACCGTCTGGTGGAACGGGGTCCGGGCGTTCTCCTTGACCGCCTCGTAGACGACCTGCATGAAGTCCTGGTCGGCCCAGTCGCGGCGGGCGAAGCCGGTCAGCGCGAAGCCCGGCGGCAGCAGGCCGCGGTTGGCCAGGTCGTAGATCGCCGGCATCAGCTTCTTGCGGGAGAGGTCACCGGTGACGCCGAAGATCGTCAGGCCGCAGGGCCCGGCGATCCGCGGGAGTCTCTTGTCCCGGGGATCCCGCAGCGGGTTCGTCCATTCGCTGCTGTTCACGCTCGTCCTCCCTGGTGGAGGTTCTGCACGGCCTTGACGAGCTCGACGAGCCCGGCCGCGCGGTCGGTGAGGTGCAGGCGCAGCACCGGACGGCCGTGGTCGGCCAGCACCTGCCCGTCGCCCAGCGCCTGGGCGCGCTGCAGACCGGCCAGCGTGTACGGCCGCTCCGGCACCTCCAGGTCGCCCTCGGAGTCGCCGGTGATCTGCAGGAACAGGCCGTTCTGGTGGCCGCCCTTGTGGTACTGGCCGGTGGAGTGCAGGAACCGCGGACCCCAGCCGAAGGTGGTCTGCAGCCCGGTCCGCCGCGCCAGCTCGGTGCGCAGCACCGCGGCGGAGGCGTCGTCGAGGCGGTCCAGGTAGGCCTGGATCGCCAGGTAGCCGCCGGTCGGGGCGGTGGCCAGGAACGCGCGCAGCGCCTCGGTCACGTTGCCGACGCCCGCCGAGGCCCAGTCACCGGAGGGGTGCACCTCGATGGAGCCGTCGACGACCGCCGGGGTCGCCGCGGGCCCACCCGCCGGGCCGTCCAGCAGCGCGCGTGCCGCCTTCTTCGCGGCCTCCACGTCGGGCTGGTCGAACGGGTTGATGCCCAGCAGCCGGCCCGCGAGCGCGGTGGCGAACTCCCACAGCAGCAGCTGACCGCCCAGCGGGCCGTCGGTGCTGATCCGCGCGGTGTCGACACCCGGCCCCACGGCCACGGTGGTGGCGTCGGCACCGGCGTCGACGAAGCCGGGGGCGTCGTCGCTCTCCACCACGACCGGCAGCACGCCGGTGCCGTTCTTGCCGGTGGACTCGGCGATCAGCTGCTCCACCCAGTCACCGAAACCGGCGATGCCGGAACCGGTGTCGGCGAAGACCAGCTTCTCGGCGCCCCGGTCGTGGGCCGCGCCGATGGCGGCGGCCAGGACGACGGCCGGGTTCTCGGGCGAATCCAGGCTCACCGCCTTGAACGCGCTCGCGGCGTCGTCGAGCAGCGCGGCGATGTCGGCGCCCGCCAGGCCGGCCGGGACGAGGCCGAACGCGGTCAGCGCCGAGTAGCGGCCGCCCACGTTCGGGTCGGCCGTGAAGACCTTGCGGTAGCCGGCCTCGCGGGCCGCGGTCTCCATCGGGGAACCGGGGTCGGTGACCACGATGATGCGGGTCACAGGATCGATTCCGTTTTGCGAGAAGGCCTTCTCGAAGATCCGGCGGTGCGAGTCGGTCTCGACGGTCGTGCCCGACTTGGAGGAGACGACCAGCACGGTCCGGTCCAGATCACCCGCCAGCGCGTCGGCGACCTGGCTGGGGTCGGTGGTGTCGAGCACCGTCAGCGGGACACCGGCGGTGCCGGTGATCACCTCGGGTGCCAGCGAGGAGCCGCCCATGCCGGCCAGCACGACTCGGTCCAGCCCTTCGGCGTGCAGCTCGGCGCGCAGCGCGTCGATCTCGGCGAGCAGCGGGCGGGAGCTCTCGGCGAGGGTGGTCCAGGAGAGGCGGATGGACGCCTCGGGCTCGGCGTCGGTGCCCCACAGCGTGGCGTCCTGGGCGGCGAGCTTGCCGGCAACCGCGTCGGCGGTCAGCCGCTCGACCAGTGGGCGAGCCTCGGCCGCCAGCGCCGTGTCGGCAATTTCGACAGAAACATCGGTTGCCATGAAGATCCTTCAGGGCTCGAAAGAGTTTTTAGTTCGTAGGGGATTCTCGCCGATCCGGGCCGGTGCGACATGACGCCGCACCGGCCCGGACCGACTCAACGCACGTGGCGTTACTTACTTGGCCTGCTCCAGCTGAGCGGCGACCGTGTCCAGGAGCTCGCTCCAGGACTTCTCGAACTTGTCGACGCCGTCGGTCTCCAGGTGCTTGAAGACGTCGTCGAGGTCGATGCCCGCGGCGGCGAGGTCGTCGAAGACCTTCTGCGAGGCCTCGGCGGTGCCGCTGACCAGGTCACCGCGCACGTCGGCGTGGTCGGCGGTGGCCTGCAGCGTCGACTCCGGCATGGTGTTGACCGTGTTCGGCGCGGCGAGCTCGTCGACGTAGCGGGTGTCGGAGTAGGACTTGTCCTTCACTCCGGTCGAGGCCCACAGCGGGCGCTGCGCCCGAGCACCCTCGGCCTGCAGGGCCTTCCACCGCTCGGAGGAGAAGACCTCCTGGTAGGCGGCGTAGGCCAGGCGGGCGTTGGCGATCGCGGCCTGCCCGCGCAGCGGGTGGCCCTCCTGCATCGCGTCCAGCCGCTTGTCGATCTCGGTGTCCACGCGGGAGACGAAGAACGACGCCACCGACTCGATCGACGCGAGGTCGTGCCCGCCTCCCTTGGCCTGCTCCAGACCGGCGAGGTAGGCGTCCATGACGGCCTTGTAGCGCTCGACGGAGAAGATCAGGGTCACGTTGACGCTGATGCCCTCGGCGATCACCTTCGTGATGGCCGGCAGGCCCGCCACCGTGGCCGGGATCTTGACCATCAGGTTCGGCCGGTCCACGGCCTTCCACAGATCGATCGCCTCGGCGACCGTCTTGTCGGTGTCGTGCGCCAGCCGCGGGTCGACCTCCAGGGAGACCCGACCGTCCACACCACCGGTCTGATCGTAGACGTCGCGGAAGATGTCCGCCGCGTCCCGCACGTCCGCGGTGGTCAGCTCGCGGATGGTGTCGTCCACGCTCGCACCGCGCGCCGCGAGGTCCTTGACCTTGTCGGCGTAGTCGGCGGCGTTGGACAGCGCGTTGGCGAAGATCGTCGGGTTGCTCGTGACCCCGACGACCGCCTGGTCGGTGATCAGCTGGGCCAGGTTGCCCGAGCTGATGCGCTGGCGGGACAGGTCGTCCAGCCAGATCGACACTCCGGCCTCGGTCAGGGCCTTGAGGTTCGCGTTGGTCGTCACAGAAATTCCTCCGCTCACGCCTGCTTGGCGTTGCTCAGGCTGCGTCGAGCAGCTGCGACAACGGCTTCGGTGGTGATGCCGAACTGCTCGTAAAGGGTCTTGTAGTCGGCCGAAGCGCCGAAGTGCTCCAGCGAAACCGACTCACCGGCGTCCTTGACGAACCGGTACCACGGCATGGCGATGCCGGCCTCGACCGAGACGCGGGCCTTCACCGAGCTCGGCAGCACCGACTCGCGGTACGCCTCGTCCTGGGCGTCGAACCACTCGACGCACGGGAACGACACGACGCGGGTGGCCACGCCCTCGGCTTCCAGGGCCTGGCGGGCCTCGACGGCCAGCTGGACCTCGGAACCGGTGGCCATCAGGATCAGCTCCGGGTTGCCGTTGGCGGCGTCGGCCAGGACGTAACCGCCCTTGGCGACGCCGTCGGCGGTCACGCCCTCCAGCGTCGGAACGCCCTGGCGGGTCAGCGCCAGGCCGGCCGGGCCGCTGGGGTTCTCCAGGATCGTCTTCCACGCGGCGGCGGTCTCGTTGGCGTCCGCCGGGCGGACCAGCGAGAAGCCGGGGATCGCGCGCAGCGAGGCGACGTGCTCGATCGGCTGGTGCGTCGGGCCGTCCTCGCCCAGGCCGATGGAGTCGTGCGTCCAGACGAAGATCGACGGGACCTTCATCAGGGCCGCCAGGCGCACCGCCGGACGCATGTAGTCGCTGAACACCAGGAAGGTGCCGCCGTACGGGCGGGTGCCGCCGTGCAGCGCGATGCCGTTGAGGATCGCGCCCATGGCGTGCTCGCGGATGCCGAAGTGCAGCGTCCGGCCGTAGGGGTTGGCCGACCACGAGTCTGTGGAGATCGACTCCGGGCCGAACGAGGGCTGGCCCTTCATGCTGGTGTTGTTGCTCTCGGCGAGGTCCGCCGAACCGCCCCACAGCTCGGGCAGCACGTCGGCCAGCGCGTTGAGGACCTCACCGGAGGCCTTGCGGGTGGCGACGCCCTTGCCGTCGGCCTCCCAGCTCGGCAGCTTCTCCTGCCAGCCGGCCGGCAGCTCGCGGGTGGCCAGCCGGTCCAGCAGCGCCTTGCGCTCCGGGTTGGCCGAGGCCCACTTGTCGAAGGCGACCTGCCACTCGGCGTGCGCCTGCTTGCCGCGCTCGACGACCTCGCGGGCGTGCGACAGGACCTCGTCGGTGACCTCGAAGGACTGCTCCGGGTCGAAGCTCAGCGCCTTCTTGATCTCGGCGACCTCGTCGCCGCCCAGCGCGGCGCCGTGGGCCTTGCCGGTGTTCATCTTGGTCGGAGCCGGGTAGCCGATGACCGTGCGCAGCACGATCAGGGTCGGGCGGGCCGTCTCGGCCTTGGCCGACTCGATGGCCTCCAGCAGACCCTGCACGTCCTCACCGCCGTGGACGGTGAGCACCTGCCAGCCGTAGGACTCGTAGCGCTTGGCGGTGTCCTCGGTCAGCGCGATGCCGGTGTTGTCCTCGATGGAGATCTCGTTCGCGTCGTAGATCACCGTGAGGTTGCCCAGCTGCTGCACGCCGGCCAGCGAGGACGCCTCGGAGGTCACGCCCTCCTCGATGTCGCCGTCGGAGGCGATCACGTAGATGTGGTGGTCGAACGGGCTCTCGCCCGCGCCGGCCTCCGGGTCGAACAGACCGCGCTCGCGGCGCGCGGCCATCGCCATGCCGACCGCGGTCGACAGGCCCTGGCCCAGCGGGCCGGTGGTGGTCTCCACACCCTTGGTGTGCCCGTACTCGGGGTGACCCGGGGTCAGCGAACCCCACTTGCGCAGCTGCTTGAGGTCCTCGAGCTCCAGGCCGTAGCCGGAGAGGAACAGCTGCACGTACAGCGTCAGGCTCGAGTGCCCGGCCGACAGCACGAAGCGGTCGCGGCCGATCCACTCGGGGTCGGTGGGGTCGTGCCGCATGACGCGCTGGAACAGGGCGTAGGCGGCGGGCGCGAGGCTCATCGCCGTGCCCGGGTGTCCACTTCCGCAGTTCTCCACCGCGTCGGCGGCGAGCACGCGCGCGGTGTCGACGGCGCGCTGATCCAGCTCGGTCCAGTCGTTGGGCAGTCGCTTGGTCGTCAAGCGGGCAAGGTCGTCGGTGACGGACACGGACGCAGCTCCAGTTTTCCTTCGGCGGTATTTCCCTCAACGCGGCGAACGGTCCACTGGACCGATTCGAACCGCAGTTATCCCTCGTCCGTCGGGCAGCCTAGTCTCTCGGGATCAGGCGCCCGGCGGCCCGTTGAGAAACGGTGCAGACCCCCTGCTGACCAGCCTCGACCTGCGAGGACCGTTCCTCAGGCGATGGGGGTGCCGGCGATTCGTCGACCAGCGTGCACGAGAACCGGTCTTCGCGCTGCTGAACCGCCGGAACGCGGCTGATCGCCGAACGGTTCCAGTTTAGCCCGTGACCCGTGTGAACAGGCGCACTCGCACCCGCGCGGGACCGGCTTCAGTAGCGCGACTACTATTGCCTAACGGTTCGGTTCCGTTCTTCGGGAACCGGTGGGAGCGTGACTCGGCAAGTGCGGGGAGTGTCATGTCGTCGGTGAGCGCAGCGTCGTGACCACCGCCGCGCACCTCTCCGGTCAGCCCGCCCGCAAGGCCGCTGACCTGCTCAAGGCCTATCTGGGGCTGACCAAGCCGCGGGTCATCGAGCTGCTGCTGGTCACCACCATCCCCGCCATGCTGCTGGCCGTGCGCGGCATCCCGTCGCCCTTCCTGGTGCTGGCCACGCTCGTCGGCGGAACCATGGCCGCGGGCAGCGCCAACGCGCTCAACTGCGTGGTCGACTCCGACATCGACCAGGTGATGAAACGCACGCGCGCCCGGCCGCTGGTGCGGCACACGGTGTCCAACCGGCACGCGCTGATCTTCGGCGTCGCCCTGGGCGCCGGCTCGTTCCTGGTGCTGTGGGCGGCCACGAACCTGCTGGCCGGCGTGCTCGCCGTGGCCACGATCCTGTTCTACGTCTTCATCTACACGATGGTCCTCAAGCGGCGGACCGCGCAGAACATCGTGTGGGGCGGCGCCGCCGGCTGCATGCCGGTGGTGATCGGCTGGGCCGGGGTGACCGGCCGCATCGACTGGCCCGCGCTGGTGATGTTCGGCGTCGTGTTCTTCTGGACGCCGCCGCACACGTGGTCGCTGGCGATGAAGTACAAGGACGACTACGAGCGCGCCGGTGTGCCGATGCTGCCGGTCGTGGCGAGTCCGACCGCGGTGTCCCGGCAGATCGTGCTGTTCACCTGGCTCATGGTCCTCTGGACGCTGCTGCTGGTCCCGGCGACCGGCTGGCTCTACACCGCCTTCGCCCTGGTCGCCGGCGCGTGGTTCATCGTGCTGGCCCACCGCCTGCACGCGGCCACCAAGCGCGGCGTGCCGACCAAGCCCATGCGCCTGTTCCACATGTCCAACACGTACTTGATGATCGTGTTCGTGGCCCTCGCGGTGGACTCGGCCTTGAGCCTCCCGGTCCTCGGCTGGCCCTGGTAGGCCACCCCACCCGGGCAGCGGTATTCGAATTTCGCGCGACATTGAACAACACCCCGCGGTCGGGCGTGTCTGCGCAGGTCAGGCGTGTGTGGACGTTGTGGGATACGAATTTCGCGCGAAATTCGAGCCTGAACTTTCGAGCTCGAATTTCGCGCGAAATTCGAAAAGGGCTGGTCAGGGGATGATGAGGAGCTTGCCGGTGGTCCGGCGGCCTTCGAGGTCCTCGTGGGCCTTGCGGGCGTCGGTCAGCGGGTAGGTGCCGCCGATGCGGATGGTGATCGCGCCGCTGGCGATCCAGTTGAAGACGTCGCCCGCGCGCCAGTCGAGCTCCTCGCGGTTGAGGAGGTGGTGGCCCAGCGACGGCCGGGTCAGGAACAGCGAGCCACCGGAGTTCAGGCGCTGCGGGTCGACCGGCGGCACCGGACCGCTGGAAGCGCCGAAGAGCACCAGCGTCCCGCGCGGGCGCAGGCTCGCCATGCTCGCCTCGAACGTGGACTTGCCGACCCCGTCGTAGACCACGTCCACGCCGCGCCCGTCGGTGAGATCGCGGACCTCGGCGGCCACGTCGGCTTGCGTGTAGCGGATGATCTCGTCGGCGCCGGCCTCGCGCGCCAGCCGCTCCTTCTCGTCGGTGGACACGGTGCCGATGACGTTCGCGCCCCTGGACTTGATCAGCTGGGTCAGCAGCAGCCCCATGCCGCCCGCCGCCGCGTGGACCAGCACCGTCTCCCCGGTCTTGACCTCGTGGGTCGAGTTGATCAGGTAGTGCGCGGTCATGCCCTGCAACATCGCCGCCGCAGCGACGTCGGAGGCCACGCCGTCGGGGACCTTCACCACCGAGCTCGCCGGGACCAGCGCCTTCTCGGCGTAGCTGCCAGGTGCCATCGCCCACGCGACCCGCTCGCCGACCGCGAACCCGTCGACGTCCGGGCCCACCGCCACGATCTCGCCCGCGCCTTCCGAGCCCGGGGTGAACGGCAGCTGCATCGAGTACAGGCCGCTGCGCTGGTAGGTGTCGATGAAGTTGACCCCGGCGGCGGCGACGTCGACCAGCAGCTGACCGGGGCCGGGCTCGGGCACCTCGACCTCACCGAGTTCGAGGACCTCCGGACCACCGTTGGTCGCTACCCGAATCGCGCGCATCTGTCTTCTCCTTCGCAGGGCTAGCTTCATGGCCGTCAGGAGCAACGCGACGGCCGCCGTCGATCATCCCGCCCACGACCACCGCCTCCCATCTTCGGGTGCGAGCCGCTGGAGCGCCCGAGATCGAGTGTCTTCCGCAACGACCGGTTCTGCCCCGGGGCCTAACCTGTTTAGGATCCCGGCATGACAGCCGAGAAGGACACCGAGCAGAGCACCGCGCCGACCCCGAAGGCCCTGGCCGTGGCCAAGGCGTTCGTCGCCGACCACGGTGGGTCGGCCCGCGCGGTGGTGGAGAACATCGGCCGTGCCGGCGCCCGGGTGGTGCTGATCGGCGAGGACGGCCGCCTCGGCGACGTCATGGTCACCGGCCCCGCCGTCGGCGAGGCCCTGGTGGAGGCCGTCGACGGCCTGACCGCCAGCGAGTGGGACTCCGAGACCACCGCGGCCCTGAAGATCGGCGCCGCCCACCGCCGCAAGATGGCCGGTCGGAACGCCGGCTGACCTGGCACTTCCGGACACGCCGTCGCCACCGGCTGGTCGAGTCGTTCGCTGTGGTTTATGTTTTCAGCGGATACTGAACTCGATCTAGAGGGAGGCGGCGTGTCCGAGGCCGAGGAATACCTGCAGCGCACCGACCGGCCCGCCATGTCGGAGTGGATCGAGCAGATGGCGGCCCACTTCGAAGCGACCGAGGGAATGCCGCTCATCGCCGGCCGCATCCTCGCGTTCCTGCTGATCTGCGACCCGCCGGAGCGCACCGCCAACGAGCTCTCCCACGCCCTGGCCGCCAGCACCGGATCCATCAGCACCAACGTTCGCCTGCTGATGCGCCTCGGCGTGATCTCCAAGACCACCCGCCAAGGCCGGGAAGCCGCCCTCTACCAGGTCGAGGAGGACCGCTGGCCGGCGCTCGTGCGCCAGCGCATGGAGCGGGTCACCGACCTCGAAGAGCTCACCGCCACCGGTCTGCGCATGTTCAGCGGCCAAGGCGAACGAGCCCGCCGCCTGCGCACCGTCAACGAGTTCTACAGGTGGCTCTCCGGGGAGATGCCGGAGCTGTGGCGGCGCTGGGAAAGAGAAGGCAAACCCAAGCTGAAGTTCTAGGCGATGGTGCGTGGTCGCTCGGCTCGGCGGTGCGGGTGGCGGAACCTGAGCGGCTTCGTGGACTCCGTGCGCCACTCCTGATGTATGCCAATACACGGCGTCGCGGCGTACTCGCCACGAAACCGCTCAGAACCCGCGGCGGTGCCGGCTGCCAGGGTGGTGAAAGAGGATGCGGCTCCGCCGCATGCTCCTAGACCGCCACGGAGCGCTGGGGTTCGGCGATCTCCGGGTGGGGGAGGGGGCCTCGGTTGCGGGACTCGGTCCAGAGGATCGCTGTTGTGATGATCACGCAGGTGGCGGCGGCGACGTGCAGCACGACCAGGACCTCCGGGACGCCCAGGAAGTACTGGACCGAGCCGATCGCGCCCTGGACGAGGACCATCGCGCACGCCGCGACGTAGGCCTTGATCAGCGCCTTGGTGGGTCGCGCCGAGCGCAGCCACGCGCCGAAGACCGCCAGCAGCAGCACGTAGGCCATCACCAGCAGGCCGTGCAGCTGCACCAGGGTGGCCACGGCGAAGCCCAGGCGAGGCGTGTCCGGATCACCCGCGTGCGGACCGGCGGCGGTCACCAGCGTTCCCGCCACCAGCACCGCGGCGGTGACCACGACCAGCGCCACCAGCAGGCGGCGCATCGGCCGGGTGACCACGGCCAGCGGGGCCCGATCGCCCTCGGTGGTGGCCTTGACCAGCATCGCGGCCAGCCAGATCAGCACCGCCGAGGCCATGAAGTGCACCGAGACGCTCCACCAGGCCAGGTTCACCAGCACCGTCAGGCCGCCGATGATCGCCTGCGCGACCACGCCCAGCGGCATGATCAGCGCCAGCAGCACCAGGCGCTTGCGGTGCGGGCGGCAGCGCCACGCGGCCAGCAGGCAGGCCAGCGCGATGAAGCCGACGACACCGGTGAGCAGCCGGTTGCCGAACTCGATCACCTGGTGCAGGACGGCGACCTCCGCGTGCGGCATCGGGACCATGCTGCCCGGGAAGCACTGCGGCCAGGTCGGACATCCCAGTCCGGAGCCCGTCACGCGGACGGTCGCTCCGGTCACCGAGATCAATGCCTGCGTCACCAGCACGGCGATCGCGAGGATCCGCACGGTGCGCGGTGACGGGCGGGAGATCCAAGTAGGTAGCGCCACAACCGAATGGTATTCGGCGCCTCGGATCACCCCGCCCGCAGGTCACGCCTGTGCAAGCTCGATCACTTGAACAGCCCGGCAGGCAGGGCTCCTGCTTCGACGAGGGTCTTGCTGAGCTTGCCGCCCTTCTCGACCAGGATCGCGGTGCGCTCCTCGCCGAGGTGCTGCCACGGGGCCAGCGCCATCTCGTCGGTGCGCAGCTCGATGGACTCGCGGAACTGCTTGCCCTCCTCGGTGAGCTCGCCGTCGGCGTCGATCAGCCCGCGCTCCCGCAGCTGCTCGCCGGCCTCGGCCCACTCCTGCTCGGACCACTCGCGCAGCGTGCGGGCGGCCTCCGGGGTGAACCCGCCGCGCATGGTGCTGTGCAGCACCAGCGACTGGATGCCGGAGATGCCCGCCTGCTGCAGGGCGGCGATGTGGCCGTCGCCGCGGAACTCGCGCAGCAGCGTGATCGCGTGCCACAGCTTCAGGTGCGGGGTCTCCGGCCACTCCAGGTCGGCGTGCGCGGCGTAGAGCGGCTTGCCGTCCGGGAGGCACGCCTCGGAGGCGATCCGCGCCAGCTCCGCGCACTCCACGACGTCCTCGGACGCCAGCACCTCGTCGCCGAGCAGCCGGTGGTACGCCGCGTCGACGGCGTCCAGGCGGGCGTCGAGCACCTCGGCGGGGGAGACGATGTCCCAGGCGGCCGGGATCGACTTGGCGACCGAGACCGGGTTGAAGTTGTAGAAGGTCGCGGCCACCACACCGGCGCCGACCGGACCCATCGCGGCGGAACGTCCCGCGTAGTAGCTCATCCGGCCGGGCTTGAGGCCGAGCTTGGTGAAGCGGTCTTCGGCCTCCGGAGCGAAGTAGATCATCGCGTGGAGCAGTTCGAGGGATGCCTTGGCATGCCGAGCGATCTTCGTCATGCCCGCCACTTTAGAAGGAACAGCGGCCCTTTCCTCCCAGCGGTGTGAGTAGCGCGACCTCGGCTCCGGGAGGTCGGACGGGCGGCGCCGCGGCCGCCCTCGCCGGAGGAGGAAGCGCCTCAGGTCAGCCGGGTCGTGCGGAGCGCCGTCGCTCCGCAGGCGACGCCCCAGGCGAGCAGCACCAGGATCGGCTGCGCGCCCGGCAGGGCGCTGTGGACCATGACCGCGTCGAGCGCCTCGGCGAGCGCGCCCGAGGGCAGGAACCCGGCGATGACCGCGAGCGGGCCGGGCAGGTCGTCGGCGGGCAGCGCCAGGCCTCCGGCCAGCAGCAGCACGAACCAGATGGCGTTGGCCAGCGCCAGCACGATCTCCGGGCGCAGCGCGCCGCCGACCAGCACGCCGGCCGCGCCGAAGGCGAGCGTGCCCAGGATCAGCAGCCCGACGCCGGGCAGCAGCCCGGTCAGGGCCGGTGACCAGCCCAGCAGCAGCGCGGTCGCGCTCAGCACCACGGCCTGCAGCGCCACGACGAGCAGGGTGGCCAGCACCCGGCCGGAGATGAGCGTCCAGCGCGGCAACGCCGTCGCCGAGAGCCGCTTGAGCACGCCGTAGCGGCGGTCGAAGCCCAGTGCGATGGCCTGGCCGGTGAAGGCCGTGGACATCACCGCCAGCGCCAGGATCCTCGGCATCACCGAGTTGACCCGGGGGTCGGGCAGGTCGCCGATGTGGATCGTGCTCATGCCGATGAGCAGGGCGATCGGGATGATCAGCGTCAGCAGGGCCTGCTCGCCGTGCCGGACGATCAGCAGCGTCTCGATGCGGGTCTGGGCGGCCAGCATCCGCAGCGGCCTGCCGCGGCCGGGGGAGGGGGAGAAGGTTCCGGCGGGGAACCGGTCACCGAGCTCGGCGGCGGTCACGATCGAAGCTCCCGTCCGGTCAGGTCCAGGAAGACGTCCTCCAGGCTGCGGCGGGTCACCCGCAGCTCCTGGGCCAGCACGCTGTGCTGGGCGCACCAGGCGGTCACCGTGGAGACCACCTGCGGGTTGATCTCGCCGCGCACCACGTAGTCGCCGGGCCGCAGCTCCTCGGCGTTGTAGCCCTCGGGCAGCGCGGCCAGCAGCAGGTCCAGGTCCAGCGCGGTCTGCGAGCGGAACCGCAGCTCCTGCTTGCCGTCGGCGGGTGCGGTGAGCTCCTCGGCGGTGCCGTCGGCGACCGCGCGGCCGTGATCGACGATCACCACCCGGTCGGCCAGCGCCTCGGCCTCGTCCATCAGGTGCGTGGTCAGCAGCACGCTCACCCCGTCCCGGCGCAGCGCCGCGACCAGGTCCCACACCATGCGGCGGGCCTGCGGGTCCAGCCCGGCGGTCGGCTCGTCGAGGAACACCAGCTCCGGCCTGCCGATGAGAGCGCAGGCCAGCGACAGGCGCTGCTGCTGGCCACCGGAGAGCCGCTTGTAGGAGGTCCGGCGCACCGATTCCAGCCCGAGCACCTCCAGCAACCAGGCCGGGTCGAGCGGGTCGGCGGTGCACGCGGCGACGAGGTGCAACATCTCCTCGGTGCGCACGCCCGGGTAGGCGCCGCCGCCCTGCGGCATCACGCCGATGCGGGGTCGCAGCTGCTCGCCCTGGGTGCGCGGGTCGAGGCCCAGGACGCGGACCTCGCCGCGATCGGGACGCTGGAAGCCCTCGCAGATCTCCACCGTGGTGGTCTTGCCCGCGCCGTTGGGGCCCAGCAGCGCGAGCACGCTGCCGCGCGGCAGGCACAGGTCGAGGCCGGCGACCGCGGTGGTGTCCCCGAAGCGCTTCTCCAGCCCGCGCAGCAGGACGGCCGGACTCTCGTTGCTCACGGATTCACAGCCTATTGCGTGACGGGCCGAACACGGCCGAGGGTGGGCCAGAGGGCGGGCATGCGCTTCCTCACCAGCAGCAGGATGATCGTGAAGGCGATGAGCGCGGCGATCACCGCGAGCGGAACCTGGTAGGCGCGCAGCAGGAATCCGGCCCCGGTCGGCGGGACCACCAGGGACACGGCCGCGCAGATCACCGTCGCGGTGACCCGGAACCGGGAGCTGTTGGTCGCCAGCGCCAGCGGCACCACCGACCACAGCAGGTACCAGGGCCACAGCACCGGCACCGCCAGCGCCAGCGTGAGGAACGTCGCGCCCATGGCCACCAGCGGCTGGATGCGCCCGCGGAAGGACAGCCACAGCATCCACAGGCACGCGCCGGCGACGATCAGGTAGCCGATGATCTTGGTGATGGCCAGCATCGCGTCGGTCTGGTTGCCCAGTCCCAGCAGCGTGGACACCCCGCCGCCGGCCATGCCGAACGCGGTCAGCGGGGCCATGACGGTCTTGACCCGGTTGGGCACGTCGAAGGTGTCGATCCAGCCCAGGCCCCAGCCGCTGCCCACGGTGATCACGGTCATGGTCACGAGGAACACCGCACCGAGCAGGCCGCCGATGCGGAACAGGTCGCGCCATCGACCGCCCTGCAGCAGCACCAGGCAGATGCCGAAGAAGCCGAGCGCGATCCAGCCCGGTGGTTTGATCGCACCGGCGATGGTCAGCAGCACGCCGGCGGCGACGGTCCCCGGGATCGACTGGAACCGCAGGCCCAGCTCGATGGCGGTCAGCATGATGCCGACCATCAGCGCCTCGTTGTGCATGCCGCTGATCACGTGGAACAGCACGATCGGGTTGGCCACGCCGAGCCACAGCGCGGCCGCCGGGTGCACGCCGCAGCGGCGGGCCAGCCGCGGGATCGCCCAGATCGCCAGCGCCAGGCCGCACAGCATCACCACGCGCCACAGCAGCACCCCGAAGATCACGTTGTCGCCGATGATCCGCGAGATGAGCTGTCCGAACATCAGGAACAGCGGCCCGTAGGGCGAGGGGGTGTCGCGCCAGATGTTGGGCACGTTGCTGGTGAACGGGTGGTCCACGCCCAGCCCGATGACCGGGCTGACCAGGTACGGGTTGAGCCCGCGCGCGGCCACCTCGCTCTGCGCGAGGTAGCTGTACATGTCGGTGCTGAACAGCGGCGGGCACAGCGCCAGCGGCAGGGCCCACATCGCGGCGGTGCGCGCCAGCTGGCCGACGGTGAGGATGCGTTCGCGTCCGGGCAGGCACAGCCGCCCGAGCCACAGCCAGGCCGCGATGATCATCAGCATCCCGAGCCAGCAGATGGCCATCGCCACCGTGGGCATCCGGGTGAGCAGGCCGAGCAGGCGGGCGCCGTAGAGCGGGTTGATCACCGGGTTGGCGCCTGCGCCGAACGCTCCGGCGGCCAGGATCAGAGATCCGGTGGTGCCGAAGCGACGGATGTGGTCGAGCTGCCTCCGCTCGGCATGGTCGATCGGCAACGTGCTGGTCCGTTCGGAGGAGTCCGATCCGGGGAGCAACGCCGCCTGGGTCGTCGTTTCGCCTGCAGCCACGAGGACGAAGCCTAATCGCGTGAGTCAGGTCACGTGCCCGCCCCGCGCCCTGGTGCCTGCGATCGAAATAGGTAACATTCGTGTTGTGAAAAAGGTCGGGACGTCGAAGCCGACCGCAGCCGCCACCGAGACGGGGCCTGCGGGCCATCTCGGCACGGCTGCGCAAGGCGACGGCCGGACCCGTCACACGGTTGCGCGGTTGCTGCTGGAACGGGGGCCGATCACCGCTGCTGCGGTGGCCGAAGAACTCGGGGTCAGCCCCACCGCGGTGCGCCGGCACTTGGACGTGCTGGTCGCCGAGGGTGAGGCCTACACCCGGGAGTCCTCTCCGCGCGGCCGTCGGGGTCGTGGCCGGCCGGCCAAGCTCTACCTGCTCACCGAGTCGGGCAGGGCGAGGTTCGGGCACGCCTACGACGACCTGGCGGTGGCGGCACTGCGGTTCATCGCCGAACACGAAGGGGAACAAGCGGTGCGCGAGTTCGCCGAGCGGAGGATGGCAGCCCTCGTGGCCCATCACCGCGACGCTCTCGTAGCCGCTCGGACCCCGGCCGAGCGCGCGGAGGTACTGGCCGACGCGCTCACCCGGGAGGGCTACGCTGCCTCGGCGCGCAGCGTCGGAAGCGGCGAGCAGCTCTGCCAACACCACTGCCCGGTGGCGCACGTGGCTGCGGACTTCCCGCAGCTGTGCGAAGCCGAGACGGCGGCGTTCGCCGAAGTACTCGGCACCCACGTGCAGCGGCTGGCCACGATCGCGAACGGTGATGCGGCCTGCACCACGCACGTACCAACCGCGCGGTTGACGGATCCGGGCCAGAGCCCGGACTCCGAACAGACCTCTGCCGGTTCGGTCCCGAAGGACCGGCAGAACACCGCCCCGATTCCTGCTGGAGGGGAGTCCGTATGACTGCCGCTGCGGAGCAGCGCAATCCCACCACCGACGGTTCTGGTCAGCTCACCCAGGAAGAAACCCTGGCGACGCTGGGCAGCTACGAATACGGCTGGGCCGACAACGACGTCGCGGGCGCAACCGCCAAGCGAGGTCTGTCCGAGGACGTCGTCCGCGACATCTCGGACAAGAAGAGCGAGCCCGAGTGGATGCTCGAGACTCGCATGAAGGCCCTGAAGCTGTTCGACCGCAAGCCCATGCCGAACTGGGGCGCGGACCTGTCGGGCATCGACTTCGACAACATCAAGTACTTCGTCCGGTCCACCGAGCAGCAGGCCCAGACCTGGGAAGACCTGCCCGAGGACATCAAGAACACCTACGACAAGCTGGGCATTCCGGAAGCGGAGAAGCAGCGGCTGGTCGCCGGTGTCGCCGCGCAGTACGAGTCCGAGGTCGTCTACCACCAGATCCGCGAGGACCTGGAGGCCCAGGGCGTGCTGTTCCTGGACACCGACACCGCTCTGCGCGAGCACCCGGAGATCTTCAAGGAGTACTTCGGCTCGGTCATCCCGGCCGGTGACAACAAGTTCTCCGCGCTGAACACCGCCGTGTGGTCGGGTGGCTCCTTCATCTACGTGCCGCCGGGCGTGCACGTCGACATCCCGCTGCAGGCCTACTTCCGGATCAACACCGAGAACATGGGCCAGTTCGAGCGGACGCTGATCATCGTCGACGAGGGTGCCTACGTGCACTACGTCGAGGGCTGCACCGCTCCGATCTACTCCAGCGACTCGCTGCACTCGGCGGTCGTGGAGATCATCGTCAAGAAGGGCGGCCGCTGCCGCTACACGACGATCCAGAACTGGTCGAACAACGTCTACAACCTGGTGACCAAGCGCGCCAAGGCCGAAGAGGGCGCGACCATGGAGTGGGTCGACGGCAACCTCGGCTCCAAGGTCACCATGAAGTACCCCTCGGTGTTCCTGATGGGCGAGCACGCCAAGGGCGAGGTCCTGTCCGTCGCCTTCGCCGGCGAGGGCCAGCACCAGGACGCCGGCGCGAAGATGGAGCACCTGGCGCCGCACACCTCCTCGACGATCGTCTCCAAGTCGATCGCCCGCGGTGGTGGCCGCACGTCCTACCGAGGTCTGGTCAAGGTCGCCAAGCGCGCCCACCACTCCTCGTCGAACGTCAAGTGCGACGCGCTGCTGGTCGACACCATCAGCCGCTCCGACACCTACCCGTACGTCGACGTCCGCGTGGACGACGTGACCATGGGTCACGAGGCGACGGTGTCCAAGGTCAGCGATGACCAGCTGTTCTACCTGATGCAGCGCGGTCTGACCGAGGACGAGGCCATGGCGATGATCGTCCGCGGCTTCGTCGAGCCCATCGCGCGCGAGCTGCCGATGGAGTACGCACTGGAACTGAACCGACTGATCGAGCTGCAGATGGAAGGGGCCGTCGGCTGAGATGAGCACCACCAAGACCGACGACGCCGCTCAGCACGGCCTCGCCGAGCACTCCCACGGGGGGCCTGTCGTTCCGCAGGCCTCCCGCGGGGAGCGCTTCCGCTCCTACGACGTCGAGGCCTTCGAGGTCCCGGGCGGGCGCGAGGAAGACTGGCGGTTCACCCCGCTGAAGCGGCTCAAGGGCCTGCACGACGGCTCCGCCACCGCCACCGGCAACCTCAAGATCGAGGTCACCGGTGAGGCGACCGTGGAGACCGTGGGCCGCGACGACGCGCGCATCGGCAAGGGCGGAGTGCCCGCCGACCGCGTCGCCGCCCAGGCCTGGAGCGCCTTCACCGAGGCCACCGTGGTCACCGTGCCCAAGGAGACCAAGCTCTCCGGGCCGGTCACCGTCACCATCGACGGCCCCGGTGCGGACCAGGTCGCCTTCGGCCACCTGCAGATCCACGCCGAGCAGTTCGCCGAAGCCGTGGTCGTCATCGACTACCGGGGCTCGGGCACCATCGGCGACAACGTCGAGTTCGTCGTCGCCGACGGCGCGCAGCTGCGGGTCGTGTCCATCCACGACTTCGCCGACGACGCCACGCAGGTCAGCTCCGAGCACGCCACCCTCGGCCGCGACTCGGTGTTCCGCCACTTCGCCGTCACCCTCGGCGGCGACCTGGTGCGCGTGAACACCACCGTCAACTACGCCGACAAGGGCGGCGACGCCGAGCTGCTGGGCATCTACTTCGCCGACGCGGGCCAGCACCTGGAACACCGCATGCTGGTCGACCACAGCGTGGCCAACTGCCGCAGCAACGTGCTCTACAAGGGCGCGCTGCAGGGCGATTCGGCGCACTCGGTGTGGATCGGCGACGTGCTCATCCAGGCCGCCGCCGAGGGCACCGACACCTACGAGCTCAACCGCAACCTGGTGCTGACCGAAGGTGCGCGGGCCGACTCGGTCCCGAACCTGGAGATCGAGACCGGCGAGATCGAGGGAGCCGGCCACGCCAGCGCCACCGGCCGGTTCGACGACGAGCAGCTGTTCTACCTGCAGGCCCGGGGCATCCCGCAGGACCAGGCACGCCGCCTGGTCGTGCGCGGCTTCTTCGGCGAGCTCCTGCAGAAGATCAACGTGCCCGAGGTGCGGGAGCGCCTCGAGGCCGAGATCGAGGAAGAGCTCGCAGTCGTCGGCGCCTGAGCGCCACGATCGATTCCAGACTTTCGGTACCACACACCAGGAGAACGAGAAGAAATGGCCACCCTGGAGATCAAGGACCTGCACGGTTCGGTCCTCACCGAGGACGGCCCGAAGCCGATCCTCAAGGGCGTCAACCTGACCATCGACTCCGGTCAGATCCACGCCATCATGGGGCCCAACGGCTCCGGCAAGTCGACCCTGGCCTACGCGCTGGCCGGTCACCCCAAGTACCAGATCGACTCGGGCACGGTGCTGCTCGACGGCGAGGACGTCCTGGAGATGTCCGTCGACGAGCGCGCCCGCGCGGGCCTGTTCCTCGCGATGCAGTACCCGGTCGAGGTGCCGGGCGTGTCGATGTCGAACTTCCTGCGCACCGCCGCCACCGCCGTCCGCGGTGAGGCCCCGCAGATCCGGCACTGGGTCAAGGAGGTCAAGCAGGCGATGTCCGACCTGGACATCGACCCGTCCTTCTCCGAGCGCAGCGTCAACGAGGGCTTCTCCGGCGGTGAGAAGAAGCGCCACGAGATCCTGCAGCTGGACCTGCTCAACCCGAAGTTCGCGGTGCTCGACGAGACCGACTCCGGTCTGGACGTCGACGCCCTGCGCGTCGTCTCCGACGGCGTCAACCGCTTCAAGGGCAAGGGTGACAAGGGCGTTCTGCTGATCACCCACTACACCCGGATCCTCAAGCACATCACCCCGGACCGCGTGCACGTGTTCTCCGACGGCAAGGTCGTCGAGTCCGGTGGCGCCGAGCTCGCCGACGAGCTCGAGACCAACGGCTACGTGCGGTTCACCGGCAAGAAGGAGGCGGCCGCCCAGTCATGACCCAACAGCCTCTTCGCACCACTGGTGCGAGCACCCCGCTGGACGTGGCATCGATCCGCGCGGACTTCCCGATCCTGGGTCGCACCATCCGCGACGGCAAGCGCATGGTCTACCTCGATTCCGGGGCGACCTCGCAGCGGCCGCGCCAGGTGCTCGACGCGGAGCGCTCCTTCCTGGAGACCTCCAACGCCGCCGTGCACCGCGGCGCGCACCAGCTGGCCGAGGAGGCCACGGACGCCTATGAAGGCGCGCGAGAACGCATCGCGAACTTCATCGGCGTCGGGGATGACGAGGTGGTGTTCACCAAGAACGCCACCGAGGGCGTGAACCTCGTCGCCTACGCCATGAGCAACGCCGCGACGGCCGGGGCGGAAGCCGAGCGCTTCCGCCTCGGCCCCGGCGACGAGGTCGTGGTGACCGAGATGGAGCACCACGCCAACCTGGTGCCGTGGCAGCAGCTGTGCGAGCGCACCGGCGCCACGCTGCGCTGGTTCGGGGTCACCGACGAAGGCCGGCTCGACACCACCGACGTCGCCTCGGTGATCTCCGAGCGGGCCAAGGTCGTGGCCTTCACCCACCAGTCCAACGTGCTGGGCACCGTCAACACCGGCGAGGACATCATCCGCCGCGCCCACGAGGTCGGCGCGCTGGTCGTGCTCGACGCGTGCCAGTCGGTGCCGCACGCACCCGTGGACTTCAAGGCCATGGGCGTGGACTTCGCGGTGTTCTCCGGGCACAAGATGCTCGGCCCCTCCGGGGTCGGCGTGCTCTACGGTCGCCGCGAGCTGCTCGACGCGATGCCGCCGTTCATCAGCGGTGGCTCAATGATCGAGCTGGTCCACATGGAGCGCTCCACGTTCGCCCCGCCGCCCCAGCGGTTCGAGGCGGGCGTGCCGATGACCTCGCAGGTCGTCGGGCTCGGTGCGGCCGTGGACTACCTCAACGAGGTGGGCATGGACCGGGTGGCCGCGCACGAGCACGCGCTCACCGAGACCGCGCTGCGCGAGCTCAGCGCGATCGAGGGCGTGCGGATCATCGGCCCCACCAGCACCGAGCACCGCGGTGGCGCCGTGTCCTTCGTGATCGACGGCGTGCACCCGCACGACGCCGGCCAGGTGCTCGACGACCAAGGCGTGGAGGTCCGCGTGGGCCACCACTGCGCCTGGCCGCTGCACCGCCGGATGGGAATTCCCGCGACGGTCCGGGCGTCGTTCTACCTGTACAACGAACTGGATGAGGTCAAGGCGTTGGTGGATGCGGTGCGCGAGTCGCAGCGCTTCTTCGGGGTTGCCTGACTTTCGACCGAGGATCGCGACATGCAGCTTGAGCAGATGTACCAGGAGATCATCCTGGACCACTACCGCAACCCGCACCGGCACGGGCTGCGGGAGCCGTTCGACGCCGAGTCCTTCCAGGTCAACCCGACCTGCGGGGACGAGGTGACGCTGCGGGTGCGGTTGACCGGCGAGGACGAGAACGCCATCGTCGACGACGTCTCCTACGCGGGACAGGGCTGCTCGATCAGCCAGGCGGCGGTGTCGGTGCTGACCGACCTGGTCGTCGGCAGGCCGTTGAAGGAAGCCCTGGAAACCGAGGCCGCGTTCAGCGAGCTGATGCACGGCCGAGGCAAGATCGAACCGGACGAGGACGTGCTGGAAGACGGCATCGCCTTCGCCGGCGTGGCCAAGTACCCGATGCGAGTGAAGTGCGCCTTGCTCGGCTGGATGGCCTTCAAGGACGCGGTCTCCCGAGCGTGAGAGTGAGGGTGTGCGGAGATGTGCGTAGCGGTGCGGGTGGCAGAACCTGAGCGGCTTCGTGGACTCCGTGCGCCGCTCCTGATGTATGCCAATACACGGCGTCGCGGCGTACTCGCCACGAACCCGCTCAGAACCTGCGGCGGTGCAGGTTGCTCGGGTGGGGTGAGGAGCAAGCGGCTCCGCCGCTAGGCCTGACGGCCAGTCCATGCCAACAGACTTTCAGGAGGCAATGTGAGCGACGAGACCCAAGTGCAGGACGAGGCGCGCACTGCTGACGCCCTGCCTGAGCAAGCCGCCCCGGCGGCCGAGGTCGCCAAGCTGGAGGACGTCGAAGAGGCCCTCCGCGACGTGGTCGACCCCGAGCTGGGCATCAACGTCGTCGACCTCGGCCTGGTCTACGACGTCCGCGTCGAGCAGGACAACTCCGCGACCGTGGACATGACGCTGACCTCGGCGGCCTGCCCGCTGACCGACGTCATCGAGGACCAGGCCCGCGCCGCC
Organism: Saccharopolyspora endophytica; assembly: GCF_018070075.1. GTDB lineage: Bacteria > Actinomycetota > Actinomycetes > Mycobacteriales > Pseudonocardiaceae > Saccharopolyspora > Saccharopolyspora endophytica. The sequence goes on along the minus strand of NZ_JAGPXE010000009.1, from coordinate 177,522 downwards.
CTGTGCGGCGGACCGGGTGGCGGCCTCGTCTCGGACTTCCGGATCAACTGGGTCTGGATGCCGCCGTGGGGACCGGAGAAGATCACCGAAGAGGGGCGCGAGCAACTACGAGCCCTCGGCTTCACGGTCTGATCGTTCTTGAATCCCGCGGTCCGCTTGCGTGGCGGTGCGGGTTGCTCAGGTGTTGAGAAGAGAGAGCGGCTTCGCCGCTTGCCTGACGTTGGGGCCCCCGGCATTCGTGCCGGGGGCCTCTTCGCGCTCAGTAGCCGTAGTGCATCTGCTCGGGGTCGTGGGTGGGGAAACCCATGGGCGGCGATGGCGGGGGTCCCTGGGTGGGCGGCACCGGCGGGGGAGGGGTGCTGGTCAGAGGCGGTGCCTGGACCGGGGGTGCTCCGGGGCCCTGACCCCTGAGGACCTCGATCCGCTCCGAGCCCGGTCGGGACATGACCCAGCTCGATCCCGTGAGCTGCTTGGCGTAGTGCTTCAGCGGGGCGAGCTTGCTGGACGCCTCGTCGTAGTCGGAGACCGTCTGCGTCGTGCACACCAGAGTGGCCAGCGAGACGGTGATCTCCACGTCGCCCGCGGTGCGGGACGTGCCCAGCACCGAGTCGGCCAGCGTGACCAGGTCGTCCAGGTCCGCGACCAGCAGGAAGTCGTCGCCGCCCACGTGACCGACCTGCACCGACGTCAGCGCTGCCGCCGCGTCGGTGAGGCTGCGCCCGATCGAGCGGATCACGTCGTCACCGGCGGAGAAGCCGGCCGTGTCGTTGACCGCCTTGAAGCCGTCGATGTCCAGCCAGCTCACCGCGAAGATCTCGCCGGCGGCGATCCGCCGGGCCACGTCGCGGGCGATCGCGTCGCTGCCCGGCAGGCGGGTCAGCGGGTTGAGCGCGGCGGCCTCCTCGACCTTCATCTCCGCCATGCCGCGGATCAGGTCACCGGCCCGGACCGCCCCCAGGCAGCGGCCGGCCTCGTCGACCACGATCGCGTCGTCGTACATCCGGTACTGGTCGGAGCGGGTGACCATGCTCAGCGCTTCCATCGCGGTGGTGCCGGTGTTGACCACCCGTGGTTCGTCGGCCAGCCGCGAAGCCGGGCGCTTGGCGTGCAGCGCGTGCCCGTACGGGCCGGTCACCGCCAGCAGGAAGCGGTTCCGGTCGATGGTGTGCCTCGGCCGGTTGTGCTCGTCGACCAGCACGACACCGCTGATCTCGGTGTGGTCGGCCAGCACCTCGCGCACCTTGTCGGCGGTGACGTCCATGGACAGCACCGTCGCGGGCGAGAGGAACTCCGTCACGCGCGGCCCGCTGGCGAGGGTGCTGACCGTCGGCGAGTGCGGGTCGGTGACCTCGGCTGCCACGCCCGGAACGGTGCTCGTCGTCGGAGGCCTGCGGCCGGCCGGTGCGAGCAGGTTGCCCTGCACCAGGCGCACGCCGTTGCGCCGCAGCGCGTTGAGCTGGCGGTCGCTCTCGACGCCTTCGGCGACCAGCTGGCTCTCGGTGGCCTCGCACAGGTGGCGCACCGACTCGACGACGGCGACCCGCGCCGGATCGTCGGGCAGGCCCTGCACGACACCCCGGTCGAGCTTGATGGTGGCCGGGCCCATGTCACCGATCATCGTCAGCGGGATGTCGCCGTCGCCGACCCCGTCGAGGGCGATCTGGAAGCCCTCCGAACGCAGCTTGCCGATGCCCTCCAGCAGCTGATCCGGGTCGATCCGGGCGAACGGCGGCCCGATCTCGAGGGTGATCTCCTGCTCGCGCCTGCCGACCTCGCGCAGCTTCTCGCGCAGCAGGCCCAGCCGGTCGTGGTCGTGGACCACGGTGCCCCCGAAGAGGTTCACGTGCAGCGGGAGCAGTGATTCGTGCTCCGCCGCTGCCTGCACGGCGTTCACCGCCAAGTCCACATCGAGCTCGGTGAGCCGACGAAGGCGCGCCGCTTCCCGGAACAGGTCCTGGACGTGCGCGCCCGCCGGCCGGGCCAACGCCTCGATCGCGACGATGGCACCGGTCTTGATGTTGATCAATGGCTGGAACGCGAAGCGCACTTCGTCCACCAGCGCGAGCACGGAGTCGATATTGCCCCGGCTCATACTTCTCCAGCGACCGTGTTCACGATCTGTTCACCGACATCTCAGCTCCTCCTCGTCGGCGGAGCGCCGCCATTCCCGCCGACCAACTTAGCGTGCTTGAGCAGCACGTAACATCAGCCGGACGAACGGTGCGTGGCACCGGGCACCTCATTCCGAGTCTGCCTGATCACACTGCGTAGACAACGGCCAGAGCCTATCGGGTAAATGCCTGCACGCAGCGTGAACGTTTTGTGAATAGGGCGACTCGAAAAACAGGATTGTGATTTGCGCGTCCCGCGAATGGCGTAAAAGCGGACGCCATTTCACCGCTTATTCAGCGTGGAATGGGACGCAGATCAACTTCCGCCGAGACCGTGTTTCGCAGCGGGATGCCCGAACGACATCCCACCCAGCACGATCCTACGGCGCACGCTCCACGGAACCCGGGTGAACAGCGCCGACATGGCGCGCGCCGTGCCCGCCGAGGTGCCCTCACCCGACAGGAACTCGATCCGGTGCGCCTCGGGCAGGGTGAAGAACGCCTCGAAGAACTCCGGCACCAGCTCCGGCGGCAACGACAGCAGGACGCGCAGCGACCGCTGCCGCAGCACGTGCGCGGCCAGCACGTCCGGCGGCCACAGCACCTGCCAGCCCGCCCGCGCGGCCGTGGCAGGACCCGGTGTCACGCCCGCCAGACCACCGGACAGCGCCGCCGCCAGCCAAGGCGCGCGGCGCAGCGCCCGCGCGACGCTGAAGCCGCTGGCCGGGTGCACGAATCCGGCCGCGGCGCCGAACGGCACGACCCGGCCGGGCCGGGGCAGCGGATCGTCGACCGGGAACCGCACCCGCTCCTCGCCCAGCCGCGATTCGGGGTCGATCCCGGCGTCGGTCAGGCGCCCGGCGAGCCTGCGCCGCAGCAGGGCCAGCGGCAGCGCGGGGCGGCGGGCGAGGGAGGTCTCCTCCAACAGGACCTGGTCGGGCCCCACCCGCACCGCGTACAGGAACGTCGGCCAGCCGCCCCGGGTGCGCGGCGCCGAACGCCAGTCCATGAACACGCCCTCGCCCGGGCCGCAGAACGCCTCGGCCGTGGCCGAGTCGACGAGCCAGCCCACCGCGGTCTGCTGCGCAGGCGGGTGCGCCGGTCGTCCGCCGGACAGCGCTCGCGCAGGGCCGGTGGCGTCGACGACCACCCCTGCCGCGAGCCGCCTGCCGTCCTTGAGGATCAGCGTGGAACCCGTCGGGCCGTGCTCGGCGGCGACCGCGCGGCCGGTCACCTCGGTGACGTCGGCGCGCCACAGGTGCTTCCACACGGCGGTGTTGTCCAGCACCGCGTAGGGCCGCTGCCACACGTGGGAGCTCGTGCCGTGCACGTGAACGCGGTCCATCACCGTCGACAGCGAGGCGACGTCGGGCGGCAGCTCGTCGGCCCAGGAACCGAAGGTGCTCGCCCAGCCGCTGCGCGGTGCCGGATCGACCAGCGTCACCGCCAAACCGGCATCGCTGCAGGCCGAGGCGGCGGCCCGACCAGCAGGCCCGCCTCCGACGACCACGACATCCGCCACCCGATCATCAGATCACGCCCGCCCTGGGGCCCGCGTGGTGGCCGCCGATACCTTGACCGCATGGAGGAAGTGCAACCACGCGCCGCCCGCCGCAGCGATCGCACCGGGCACACCGTGCCGGGTGACCTGGCCGCGAGCCCGTTCCGCGCGGACCGCGACAGGATCTCCGCCTCTGCCTTCTTCGCGCGGCTCGGCGGCGTCACCCAGGTCGTCAGCCCGTCCGGCTCAGGCCTGCTGCTGCACAACCGGCTCACCCACAGCCTCAAGGTCGCCCAGGTCGCCCGCGCCATCGCCGAGCGCCTGCTGGCCGACCCCGTCACCCGGGCCGAGCTCGACGAGCTCGGCGGATGCGATCTGGACGTCGTCGAGGCCGCCGGGCTCGGCCACGACCTCGGGCACCCGCCGTTCGGGCACCTCGGGGAGAGCGTGCTGGACAGGCTGGCGCGCGAGCGCTTCGCGCTGCCCGACGGCTTCGAGGGCAACGCCCAGACCTACCGCGTGGTCACCCGCATCGACGTGCGCGGCGTGGAGGGCAAGGGCCTGGACCTGACCGCCGCCGTGCGCTCGGCGCTGCTGAAGTACCCGTGGACCAGGAACTCGCCGGTTCCCCGCCAGGCGGCCGAACTGCCGCGCGGCGCGTCGGAGCCCGCCGGCGCACCGGGCACCGGAGCGGCGAAGTTCTCCGCCTACAGCACCGAGCTCGACGACCTGCTCGACGCGCGCCTGCCGTTCGAGAAGGTCGTGCCGGACTGGCAGCAGACCGTCGAGGCGTCGATCATGGACACCGCCGACGACATCGCCTACGCGATCCACGACCTGGAGGACTTCCACCGCGTCGGCATCCTGCAGTTCACCTCCGTGCACCACGAGCTGCAGGAATGGCTCGGCCACAGCGTGGAGTTCGCCGCCGAGGAGCACGTCGCGGCCGGAGACTCGCGGCCCGGCGCCTCGCTGGAGCTGCTGCGCCGCCGCCTGCACGCCAAGGACGGCTGGATCGCCGACGACGAGGCGTTCAACGACGCGGTGAAGAAGGTGCGCACCGAGTTGGCGGTCGACCTGCTGGAGGTGCCCTTCGACCGCTCCCAGCAGGCGGAGCAGGCCGTGGCCAGGTTCTCCGCGGACTGGACCCGGCGACTGGTCGAGGGCATCCGCGTCGACCGGGCCGTCCAGCCCCGCTCCGGCCACGTGGCGCTCGCGCCCGAGCAGTGGCACGAGGTGCAGGTGCTCAAGTTCGTGCACCGGCACTTCGTGCTGCAACGGCCGGACCTGGCCCTGCACCAACGCGGCCAGGACAGGCTGATCAGCAATCTCGTCGAAGCCCTCGACGAGTGGCTGATCGACGAGGTCGAGGTCGCTCCGCACCGGCTGCGCGATCTGTTCGGCCTGGCCCGCGAGGAGTTCGACGAGCTGCCGCGCGAGATGCTGCCCGAGGGCGCCGACCTCACGACGCTGGCACGCGGTCGCGCGGTGATCGACTTCATCGCCTCGCTCACCGACGACCAGGCCGCCGCGCTGCTGGAAGCGCTGTCGGGACGCACCACGCAGCTGTGGAACGACACCTTCGTCCTTTGAGGCTGTTCAAGAATCACCCTGCTTGGCGGTGCGGGTGGCGGAACCTCAGCGGTCCTCTGGCTCCGGGATCCGAGACTGATGTATGCCAATGCACGGCGTGTCGGCTGTCCTCCCCAGAGAACCGCTGAGAACCCGCAGCGGTGCGGGCTGAGTCCCACACCTGATGCAGCGGCTATCGCCGCCTTCAGGATCGAGTTCTGAGCGGAGTCGGATATGAGCAAGGTTCGTCAGCTGGCCGGTGGTGGGCGGGCGGTGGAGGTGGCGCCGGGCCGGGTGGCCGGGTGGTTCGAGCGCTTCGCCGCCTCCCACGGCGGTGCCGCGAGCACGCTGGTGGAGCCGCGAACGGTGCTGGTCACCGCCACCGACGGCGCCACGGCGACGGTGCGCGTGCCCTTCGGCCCGCTCCCGGCGCCGCACGGCGAGCACCCCGGCCTCGTGGTGTCGTCGCTGGTGGAGCACGTGTCGGTGTCCCGCCGGATCGGACTGGTGCTGGTGCGGCTGGGCGCGCACAGCATCGGTGTCGCCGTCGACGGCGTCGTGCAGACCTCCACCACCGACCGGCACCTCGTGCACGGCCGGAACAAGGCGGGCGGCTGGTCCCAGCAGCGCTTCGCCCGCCGCCGCGAGGGGCAGTCGGCGCGCTCGCTGGCCTCGGCCGCCGACGCCGTCGCCAAGGCACTGCTGCCGGTGGCCGCCGAGCTCGACGCGCTCGTCCTCGGCGGCGACCGGCAGGCGCTGCAGGCGTTGCGCGAGGACACCCGGCTGACCACGCTGTTCGACCGCGCTGAGCAGCGCGTTCTCGACGTGCCCGAACCGCGCCGCGCGATCCTCGACGAAGCCGCCAAGCGGGCGGTCGCCGTGGAGATCGAGGTCCGGGACCCGCAGTGAGGTTGAACGCAGGCGAAATCCGCTGGATCCCGACCGGTAGACTCGAGTCCGTGGTCAGCAAGCGAATCTTGGTGCGTTCCCGCGCCACTCCGCGCGTCGATTAGCTCCGCGCCCGCACGCCCACCCGTTCGTCGCCGGTGGGCGCACTCATGCCACGCAGACCACCTATTACCCGGAGTTCTCCTTGATCTCAGCCACTGGCCTGGAACTGCGCGCCGGTTCCCGCATCCTGCTCGCCGACGCGACCCTGCGCGTCCAGCCCGGCGACCGAGTCGGCCTGGTCGGCCGCAACGGAGCGGGCAAGACCACGACGTTGAAGGTCCTCGCAGGTGAGGGCCAACCGCACGCCGGCGATCTCACCCGCCGCGGCGAGATCGGGTACCTGCCGCAGGACCCGCGCGAAGGCGATCTGACCGTGACCGCCCAGGACCGGGTGCTCTCGGCGCGCGGCCTCGACAAGCTGCTGCGCGACATGGAGAAGGCGCAGACCGCGATGGCCGAGCTCGTCGACGAGAAGGAGCGCGACAAGGCCATCAACCGCTACGGCCGCCTGGAGGAGCGCTTCGGCGCCCGCGGCGGGTACGCGGCGGAGAGCGAAGCCGGCCGCATCTGCAGCAACCTGGGGCTTCCCGGCCGAGTCCTCAACCAGCCGCTGAGCACGCTCTCCGGTGGTCAGCGCCGCCGCGTCGAGCTCGCGCGCATCCTGTTCGCCGCGTCCGAGGCCGGGCCCGGTGGCCGTTCGGCGACGACGCTGCTGCTCGACGAGCCCACGAACCACCTCGACGCCGACTCCATCAACTGGCTGCGCGACTTCCTGAAGAACCACGACGGCGGGCTGGTGGTCATCAGCCACGACATCGACCTGCTGTCGGCCGTGGTCAACAAGGTGTGGTTCCTCGACGCCATCCGCGGCGAGGCCGACGTCTACAACATGGACTGGACCCGCTACCAGGACGCCCGCGCCGCCGACGAGAAGCGGCGCCGCCGGGAGCGCGCCAACGCCGAGAAGAAGGCGTCCGCGCTGATGACGCAGGCCGACAAGATGCGGGCCAAGGCCACCAAGGCTGTCGCCGCGCAGAACATGGCCAAGCGCGCCGAGAAGCTGCTGGCCTCCGCCGAGGCCGAGCAGGCCCAGGAGAAGGTCGCCAAGATCCGCTTCCCGGATCCCGCCCCGTGCGGCAAGACGCCGCTGACCGCCGACGGCCTGTCCAAGTCCTACGGCTCGCTGGAGATCTTCAGCGGGGTGGACCTGGCCGTGGATCGCGGGTCCAAGGTCGTCGTGCTCGGCCTCAACGGTGCGGGCAAGACCACGCTGCTGCGGCTGCTCGGCAGTCAGGAAGAAGCCGACTCCGGAGCTGTCGTCCCAGGTCACGGCCTGCGCATCGGCTACTTCGCCCAGGAGCACGAAACCCTCGACCACGACGCCACGGTTTGGGAGAACGTGCGCTCCGCCGCTCCCGACGCTCCCGAGCAGCAGCTGCGCAACCTGCTGGGCACGTTCCTGTTCCAGGGCGAGCAGTTGCAGCAACCGGCGGGCACCCTCTCCGGCGGTGAGAAGACGCGGTTGGCGCTGGCGGGACTGGTCTCCAGCCAGGCCAACGTGCTGCTGCTGGACGAGCCGACGAACAACCTCGACCCCGCCAGCCGCGAGCAGGTGCTCGACGCGCTGCGCAGCTTCAGCGGCGCGGTCGTGCTGGTCACGCACGACCCCGGCGCGGTGGAAGCGCTCGAGCCCGAACGGGTCATCCTGCTGCCGGACGGCACCGAGGACCACTGGTCAGCCGAATACCTGGATCTGGTCCAGTTGGCGTAGCGCTCCGTATACCACGACGGCGGGCTACTACGGATGGATTAGTGCATTCCGGTGATCGCCGCGTGCCCATCTCGACCGATGGCCGATCTTTTTTCCATGATCGCCTGGCGTTCGGGCCTTTCCTGTTCGATCATTGCGCTGACAGGGGTCGCGAGGCCCGACCTGCTCAGAGGGAAGGCGGGGACACCGTGGCTGAGCTGAAGAAGGGCGCGCGCATTACGGGAAGCGCGCGCGACAAGCTGGCCAGTGATCTGAGAAAGAAGTACGAGAAGGGGGCGAGCATCCGCGCACTGGCGGAGTCGACCGGTCGGTCCTACGGCTTCGTGCACCGGGTTCTGAGCGAATCAGGCGTGCAGTTGCGTGGCCGTGGCGGCGCGACGCGGTCCAAGAAGAAGTGAACTCGACGGCCGGCCGTTCCCGGTCGTGCCGTCCAGCCTGGAGGTCCGCTTGGCGGAGTCGGTAGTGGACGCCGACCTGTTGGATCGTGGCGGTGTGGGGCTCACGATCCACGGGCGGCGTGCCACCATCACGCTGGACCGCCCGGACAAGCTCAACGCGCAAACCCCGCACACCTGGCAGGCGCTGCGGGAAATCGGCCGGTCGTTGAGCGCGGAGATCCGGGTTGTCGTGCTGCGCGGAGCCGGCCGGGCTTTCTCGGCCGGACTGGACCGGAGGATGTTCAGCCCTGAAGGGGTGGACGGTGCTCCGGGCCTGGCGGCGCTGGCCGAGCGCCCCACCGAGCAGTCCGACGCCGAGATCGCCGGCTACCAGCAGGCGTTCAGCTGGTTGCGGGAACCGGAACGGGTCACGATCGCTGCCGTGCGGGGTCATGCGATCGGAGCCGGGTTCCAGCTGGCGCTCGCCTGCGACATGCGGGTGCTGGCCACCGACGCGCGGCTGCGGATGGCCGAGACCGGGCTCGGGCTGGTGCCCGATCTCGGCGGGACGCTGCCGCTCGTGCGCGCGGTCGGTTACGCGCGCGCGGTGGAGATCTGCGTGACCGGGCGTGAGGTCACCGCCGAGGAAGCGATGCGGATCGGCCTGGCCAACCAGGTCGTCGACCCGGACGGGCTGGACGCCGCGGTCGACGCCCTGGTCGAGTCGGTGGCGGCTCCGCCGGAGGGCGCGGTCCGCGAGACGTTGTCGCTGCTGGCACTGGCCGACGAGGCCGTCGATCCGGAGCAGCAGCTCGCGGCCGAGCGCGCCGCGCAGCTGCGCCGCATCACCGAGCTCGCCCAGCAGCTCGGCGTGGTCCGATGATCACCCGTTGCTGATCATCGGCTCGTAATAGCGCTCTGCGCTGCAACACCCCCGCGTGCCCTCGCACCACCGCTGTGGTGTCGGGGATACGATCTTGCTCAACTCGAGCGAGATCTAGGGGATGCATGACGCAGCGAGGAAACCGTCGGGAACTGCTCGCCGATGCCGCCATCGAGGTGCTCGCGCGTGACGGCGGCCGCGGGCTGACCCATCGCGCGATCGACCGCGAGGCGCGGGTCCCGGAGGGCACCACCAAGAACTACTACCCGACGCGCAACGCCCTGTTCGAGGCCATTGCGCACTACCTCGCCGAACGGCACGTCGCCGCGCTCGAAGCGCTCTGCGCCCACATCCCCGAGGACGTCTGCCCCGACGACATCACCGCGCTGTACGCGGCGATGCTGAGCCGCATGTCGGGCAACGCCCGTTCCCAGTTCCTCGCGCTGTTCGAGCTGCATCTGGAAGCCGTCCGCAACCCCGAGGTGCGCACCGCGCTCGGCGAGATCAGCCGGGCCAGCGTCGACACCGCCGTCCAGCTGCACGCCGCGGTCGGGCGCCGGATCGGCAGGCGCGGCGCGGGTCTGCTCGACGCGGGCATGCTCGGCGTCGCGTTGTCGACCCTCAGCCTGCCCGGTGAACTCGTCGAAGACCTCGGGCTCGACGACGCCGAAGGGCTGACCCGCGCGTTGCTGACCCTCGGCGGCACCCGCGATGAGTCGGCGCTGGAAGTGCTGCGCGACTGGGCCGGTTGATCCGTTCGGAGATCAACCGGATGCGCTGCGGGACCGCGAGATGACTCGCGGTAGCCTCACTGTGAACGAGCTGCGCCTGGGGTGCCCCCGCTGGTACCCGTGATCGAAGTGGATGCAGGGAAGGCATGTCGAATCCAGCACAGGACGAGCCCGACCCGCACGCACCGCTGGAACCGCCCGCGGTGGTTTTCGCGCGTCTGACCGACGTACCGGTCGATGCCCTGGACAAGCTGATCGAAGACACCCGCGCCGTCTACGACGACCTCAACAAGGTCCTCGGCCACCCGTACTGGGGAGACCTGGTGTACCACCAGGGGGCGGCGATGCGGGCGTTGACCGAGGCCAAGACCTGCCTGGAAGGTCTGCGGGCCGAGGCCGTCGGTGCCCGCAACACCGAACTCGGCGTCACCGTCACCACCGCGGTCATCGACGGCGAACGGCACTACGCCCAGAACGAGGACGACAAGGCCGAACTCGTCGACAAGCTGCTGCGCTCGCCCGGTGAGGGCGCCGGGCACATCTACGTCTGGGACCGGCCGCACGCCGATCCCGAAGCGCCCGGTCCGTACGAGCAGATCCGGATCGTCACCGATGCCGAGAGCGAACTCGGGGTCCTCAACTTCACCGAAGAGGACGTCGAAGGCGACATGATCTCCTGGCACACCTGCAACCCGCAGCCGTCGGGGGACGCGCCCGCCTTGCCGTTCGACGCGGGCAGCACGCTGAAGTTCCCGCGCAACGCGGTGCTGTCGTTCCGCGAACTCCGCGCAGCCCTGGACGAATTCACCCGGACCGGAGCCAAGCCCGAATGCGTGCAGTGGCAACCGGCCCGCTGGGGTGACTTGTAAACCGGGCTTCCCGCGGTCGTTTCGCCCGCCGGGACGGGTAGCGGAACTCGTACGGCAAGACGTGCCCGAACGCGCGATCGCGCTCCTCGCGGGTTCGGCGCCCGCTGGGTCGGCAGCGCGTTCGGGCAACGGTTTCGTGCCCGAGCGTGACGCGGGTTCGCGACAACCCGCGGTGAAGCATTGACTAACAGCAGGAAAAGGTGGTTCCTTCTTTCCATTCGCGCGAGGACGAAGGGGGCCACACGTGCGTAGACGACTCGTCGCGCTGGGGGCCGCGTTGCTGGTCGGCTCGTTGCTGCCCGCACCGGCGTCGGCACAGGAGAACGGGGACCGCCCGCAGGGCGCCACGCTGCGCGTCGGACTGCAGCAGCAGATCGACTCGCTCAACCCGTTCCTGGGTTACACGTTGGCCGCCACGGACATCTTCCGGGCGATCTACCCGACGCTGACCACCTACAGCACCGAAGACTTCGGCGTGGAACCGGAGCTGGCGGAGCGGTGGGAGTCCACACCGGACAAGCTCACCTGGACCTTCCACATCCGGCCCGGGGTCACCTGGTCCGACGGTCAGCCGGTCACCGCGCGGGACGCCGCCTACACCTACAACCGGATGATGACCGACCCGGCCGCCTCCACCGCCAACGGCAACTTCGTGGAGAACTTCGACCAGGTCTCCGCCCCGGACGACTCCACGCTGGTCATCCGCACCAAGACGCCGCAGGCCACGATGCTGGCCATCGATGCGCCGATCGTGCCCGAACACGTGTGGTCCAAGGTCGCCGACGTGGAGAACTTCGCCAACGACCAGATGCCGGTCGTCGGCAGCGGCCCCTACGTGCTCACCGGTTACCGGCCGGAGCAGGACGTCACGCTCACCGCCAACCCGAACTTCTGGCGGGGCGCGCCGAAGGTCGCCGAGGTGCAGTTCACCCAGTTCAAGAACAGCGACGCCGCCGTGCAGGCGCTGCGCAAGGGCGACCTCGACGTGGTCCAGAAGCTCACCCCCGCGCAGTTCGACGCGCTGGAGGGCGAAGCCGACATCAAGCAGGTCAAGGGCCAGGGCCGCCGGTTCTACGAGATGATCCTCAACCCCGGCGCCACCAACAGCGAGAACCAGCCGATCGGCAGCGGGCACCCCGCGCTCACCGACGTCCGGGTCCGGCAGGCCATCGATCTCGCCATCGACCGGAAGGCCCTCGTCGAGCGGGTTCTCGGCGGCTACGGGCAGGTCGGCGGGGGATACCTGCCACCCATCTTCGGCGACTACCACTGGACCCCGCCGCAGCCGCGCGGATTCGACCCGGCCGCCGCGAACCGCCAGCTCGACGAGGCCGGGTACACCCGCGGGCCCGACGGAATCCGCCGCACGCCGCAGGGCGAACCGCTGAACTTCGACTTCGTGCTGCACGGCGACGAAGCCGCCGACTCGCAGGTCGGCGAGTTCGTCAAGCGCTGGCTCGCCGACCTGGGCATCAACGTCGAGCTGCAGCCGGTGTCGGACAACCAGCTCAACGATCGCACCACCGCCGGCGACTTCGACATGGTCATCAGCGGCTGGTCGGCCAACCCCGACCCGGACTACGTGCTGCGCCTGCAGACCTGCGGCGCCCGCCCGACGCCCGACGGCAACGGCACCCCGGACACGCTGCAGTGCGACCCGGCCTACGACGACCTGTACGGCAAGCAGCTCGCCGAGTTCGACCCGGCCAAGCGGGCCGACCTGGTCAAGCAGCTGCAGTCCCGGTTCTACGACCAGGCGACAGGGCTGGTGCTGTACTACGCCAACTCGCTGGAGGCCTACCGCACCGACCGGTACAACGGCTTCACGACGCAGCCGGCGGCCGAAGGCGTGATCACCGGTCAGCAGGGCTACTGGGGCTACTACGGCGCCGAGCCCACCGACAAGGCGATCAACGGCTCCGACGGCACGAACTACACCGCCGTCGCCTGGGGCCTCGGCGGGCTCGTCGTGCTGATCGTGCTGGTGGGAGTGGTGGTCGTCGTGCGGCGCCGTGCCACCGCGGACGACCGGGAGTGACCGCGTGCCGGACCTGCTGACCACTGTGGACGACCAGGAACCGGCCACCGGCAACGGTGGCCGGCTCCTGCGCTACGTCGGCGGCAAGATCGGCGGCGGGCTGGTGAGCCTGCTGCTGGTCGCCGTGCTCGGCTTCTTCCTGTTCCGCGTGATGCCCGGAGACCCGGTGCGCACCATGACCCGCGGCGCTCCGATGACGGCGCAGCAGATCGCGGACCTGCGCGAACGGCTCGGTCTCGACCAGCCGCTGTGGAAGCAGTTCCTGGACTTCCTCGGCAACCTGCTGCGCGGTGACCTCGGCACCTCCTACACCTACACCCGGCCGGTGGGCGAGCTGATCCTGCAGCGCATCGGCCCGACGGTGCTGCTGGTCGGCACCGCGACGGTGCTGGCCATCGTGCTGGGCCTGTGGATGGGTTCGCGCGCGGCCTGGAAGCACGGCGGGGCCTTCGACAAGACCACCAGCTCGGTGGCGCTGGCGCTGTGGTCGGTGCCGACGTTCTGGCTTGGCCTGATCGTGCTGATGGCCTTCGGCGTCGGGGTCGGCCCGATCCCGGGACTGTTCCCGGTCGGCGGCATCTCCGACCCCGACACGCCCCCGGAACTCCTGCCGCAGATCCTCGACGTCGCGCACCACATGGTGCTGCCGGTGCTGACGATGCTCGCGGTCATCTACGCCGAATACCTGATGGTGATGCGCTCCTCGCTGCTGGAGGAGATGGGTGAGGACTACCTGACGACCGCCCGCGCCAAGGGGCTTCGCGAGGACCTGGTCCGCAGCAGGCACGCCGTGCCCAACGCGCTGCTGCCCACGGTGACGCTGATCTTCCTGCGGCTGGGGCTGGTGGTCGCCGGTGCCATCACGGTGGAGACGGTGTTCTCCTGGCCCGGGCTGGGGCTGCTGACCTACGAGGCTCTGCGGGTGCCCGACCTGCCGCTGCTGCAGGGCATCTTCATCGTGCTGGCGGGAAGCGTGGTGGTCATGAACGTGCTGGCAGACCTGCTCTACCGGGTCATCGACCCTCGGGTGCGCGAGTCATGACCGCCCCCACCGCATCCCAGGTCGTGCGCGCCCGGCGGAAGGCGAGCCTCGCCGAGGGCTGGCGGGTCTTCCGGGCCGACCGCGCCGGACTGGTGGGCCTGGTGCTGCTGGCGGCGATCGTGCTGCTGGCCCTGCTGGCGCCGCTGCTCACCGACTCCACCGGGCTGGACGTCACCCGCGCCACCGGTGCCGCGCTGCAGGCGCCCAGCGCCGAATACCCCTTGGGCACCGACGAATCCGGCCGATCCGTGCTGCTGCTGACCTGGTGGGGCGCGCGCGTCTCGCTGGTCGTCGGGTTGTCGGCGGCGATCCTGTCGGTGCTGATCGGTGCGCTGGTCGGGGTGGCGGCAGCGCACTTCGGCGGCTGGGCCTCGCGAATCCTGCTGCGGTTCACCGACTTCTTCCTGGTGCTGCCGTCGCTGGTGCTGGCCATCGCGCTGTCGACGGTGCTCGAACGCGGGCTGTGGACGATCGTGCTCGCCATCGGCGTCACCTCCTGGCCGCACACGGCCCGGGTGGTGCGCGCCCAGACGCTGACCATCGAGGCCCGCCCCTACATCGAACGCTCCCGCGCGCTCGGAGCCGGGCACGGGCACGTGATCTTCAAGCACGTGCTGCCCGCCGTGCTGCCGCTGGTGTTCGCGAACACCACCCTGTCGGTGGCCAGCTCGATCATCTCCGAATCCACGCTGTCCTTCCTCGGTCTGGGCGATCCCAGCCGGGTTTCCTGGGGCACGATGCTGAAGTCGGCGATGGACACCGGTGCGGTCACAGGCGGTGCCTGGTGGTACCTGCTGCCGCCCGGCCTGGGAATCGTGTTGGTGGTGCTCGGTTTCACGCTGTGCGGCCGGGCGCTGGAAGCGGTGTTCAACCCGAGGCTGCGGGGGCGACGTTGAGTCCGATTCTGCAACTGCGCGACGTGTCGATCACTTACGGCGGCGCCGACGAGCCCGCCGTGTCCGGGGTGAACCTGAGCCTGGACGCGGGCGAAACACTCGGCCTGGCCGGGGAATCGGGGTGCGGCAAGACGAGCGTGGCGATGTCGGTGCTGCGGTTGCTGCCGCGCACCGCCCGCGTCGACGGCGAGGTGCTGCTCGACGGCGAGGACGTCCGCGAGATGAGCTTCGGCCGGTTGCGCGCGGTCCGCTGGGCCGGTGCCTCGGTGGTGTTCCAGGGGGCGATGCACGCGCTGAACCCGGTGCGCACCATCGGTGAGCAGATCGCCGAGCCGATCCGGCTGCACGGGGGCAAGGGCGATCTGGGCGAGCGGGTCGCGGAGCTGCTGGCCCAGGTCGAGCTGCCCGCCGACCGCGCGGGCGCCTACCCGCACGAGCTCTCCGGCGGGCAGAAGCAGCGCGTCATGATCGCCATGGCGCTGGCGTGCGAACCCCGGCTGGTCATCGCCGACGAACCCACCACGGCGCTGGACGTCGTGGTGCAGGCGCAGGTGCTGGACCTGCTCAAGCGCCTGGTCGCCGAACGCGGTATCGCGCTGGTCATGATCAGCCACGACCTGTCGGTGCTGTCGGCGACCTGCTCCCGGCTGGCGGTGATGTACCGGGGCGAGGTCGTCGAGCACGGGCCGACCGAGCAGGTCATGAGCCGGCCGCAGCACGAGCACAGCAGAGCGTTGGCCGACGCGTTCCCGACCGTGGGCGACCCGAGGTTCCGCCTCACCGAGGGCGGGTCCGCCGGTGAGTCGCTCCTGTCCGCCGACGCTGTCGCGGTGACCTTCCGCAGCCGCTCCGGTCAGGCCGTGCGCGCGGTGCGCGGGGTGGACCTCGCGGTCGGCGCCAACGAGATCGTGGCGCTGGTCGGGCAGTCCGGCTCCGGCAAGACCACGCTGGCGCGCACGCTGCTCGGCCTGCAGCGTCCCACCGGCGGTGCGGTGCGGTTCAACGGTGTTCCGCTGCCCGCCGGGGCGGCGGCGTTGCGCGACTACCGCCGCAAGGTGCAGCTGGTCCTGCAGGACCCCACCGGTGCCCTCAACCCGCGGCACACCGTCTACGAAGCGGTGGCCGAGGGACTGCGGATCCACGGCATCACCGACGACGAGGTCGGCCGGGTGTCCGCCGCCCTGGAAGCCGCGGAACTGCGACCGGCGGAGAAGTTCTTCTCCCGCTTCCCGCAGGAGCTCTCAGGCGGTCAGCGCCAGCGCGTCGTCATCGCGGGTGCCCTGGTGCTGGAGCCGGAGGTCCTCATCGCCGACGAGCCGGTCGCCTCGCTGGACGCCACGGTGCGCGGCGAGATCCTCTCGCTGCTGCTCCGGCTGCGCGTGGACAAGGGACTGTCGACGCTGGTCATCACCCACGACCTCGGTCTCGCCTGGAACATCGCCGACCGCGTCGCGGTCATGTACCGGGGCGAGATCGTCGAGCTCGGCACCGTCGAGCAGGTCCTGCTCGATCCCCAGCACGACTACACCAAGACGCTCCTCGCAGCGGTGCCGACCACGACCCGGCGCGTGGCGTGAGATCGGTGGTCACCCCGCTCGGCGGTGCGGGTGGCGGAACCTGAGGCGGTCCGCACCTGGAGCAGCGGCCACCGCCGCTCCTAGTCGAAGCTGTCGATGATCGCGGGCCGGTCGGGGTGGTCGACGCGGACCACGAGGTCGGCCAGCCCGGTGGGGTCGACCTCCTCGGCGTAGCGCTTGAACGCGGGCAGCGTCCAGCGCTGGTCCTCCGGTGTGTTCCGGTGCAGCGCGGCGTCGGAGAGCCACAGGTGCACGACCAGGTCGAAGTCGAGTCCGACGCCCTGCAGCAGCGGTCCGTCCACGATGGCCGCACCCCGTTCCGGCAGCGCCACGCGGTTCAGGCGAGGGGAGCGGTCCGCCTCCGGATCCCACAGCGCGGGCAACACCTGCCCGGTGCCGTTCGCGGCCAGCGGTGTGAGGACCTCGCGGGCCAGCCCCGTGGTGTCGAACCAGGACAGGTAGTAGGAATCCGGGTCGTGGTGGCCGTACTCCAGGCGCACCGATGCCGGGCGCAGGTAATCCGTCGCGCGCACCCGGACCGCCTCGCGGCCGCGTTCCCTCAGCGGGGACACCAGGAGATCGGCGAGATCACCGGTGCCCGCGGCCGGAGCACCGTCAACGGCCACCCGGGCCCACCGC
Source organism: Saccharopolyspora endophytica (assembly GCF_018070075.1). Classification (GTDB taxonomy): domain Bacteria; phylum Actinomycetota; class Actinomycetes; order Mycobacteriales; family Pseudonocardiaceae; genus Saccharopolyspora; species Saccharopolyspora endophytica. The sequence continues at coordinate 160,564 of NZ_JAGPXE010000009.1, read as the reverse complement.
CCCGAGATGGCGTCGACGCGCTCCACCACCTCGTCGACCAGGGCTTGCGGGGAGATCGGCCGGACACGCACATCCCGAAGCTATCAAGCGCGGTCCCGAACCCGTGCTCAGCGCAGCGCCGGCTGGAGGATGGAGAGGCGCTGGGCGTCGGCGTCGAGTTCCGCTGCGACGCCGAGGGGGACCGTGCGCTGGGCTTCGCAGTGGCCGAACCCCAGCTCCCAGAGGATCGGCACTCCGAGGCCGCCCAGCAGGTTCTCCAGCATCGCGTACACCTCGCCCGTCGGGCCGCAGTCGGTCCACGAGCCCAGTGCGATCCCGGTGGCGCCCTGGAAGAAGCCGGCCCGGATGAGCTGGATCAGGAAGCGGTCCAGGCGGTAGGGCTCCTCGGTGACGTCCTCCAGCAGCGCGATGCCGCGTTCCGGAGGCCGTGCCGCCACGCCCGCTCCCAACGAGCCGGCGAGCAGGCTCAGGTTGCCGCCGTAGGTCACGCCCAGCGCGCGCCCGGGAACCATGGTCTGCGCGCTGCGACCGGTCAGTATGGTCACGCCCTGCGGCTCGAACAGGGTGCGCCGCAAGTGGCCGCGCGCCTTCTCGTCGTGGGCGAACGCCTTGGTCGCCACCATCGGGGCGAAGATCGTGACCAGCCCGAGCTCGGCGGCGAAGACCTCGTGCAGCGCGGTGACGTCGCTGGAACCGACCAGGATCTTCGGGCCCGCCTTGGCCAGCTCCGCGAAGTCCAGGTGGTCGATCATGCGCAGGCAGCCGTAGCCGCCGCGGGCGCAGAACACCGCTGAGACCTGCGGGTCGCACCACGCCTCCTGCAGGTCGGCCGCCCGGTCCGCGTCGGTGCCCGCCAGGTAGTCCAGGCGGGGGTGGCGGTCCAGGACGTGCTTGCCGACGCGGACGTCGAGCTCCCAGGCGCGCAGCTGGGCGAGCCCCGCCTCCAGCAGGTCTTCGGGCACCGGTCCGGCCGGGGCGACCAGCGCCACCGTGTCACCCGGCTGCAGCCTCCGCGGCCGGGTCAGTTCGCGCATGCTCATCGGCGTGCTCCATCCGGGTCCGTTCGAACACCCCTGATCTTGCCGCGAGCGTATCGGCAGTCAGGACAACGCGCCGCAGTTCACCTACAGCGAACACGGCGGGAACGTCGTCCTGGCGGGACTGTTCGTCGCAGGTCACCGCGTTGTGCGGAAAGGTGATGTACAAAACGGGGGCCAGCCGCGCAGGACGCGCACTCGGTGGCCTAATGTCGGAGGGGTCATGGCTCGTGTCATCCACGTCTTCCGCCAACCCGACCGATTCGTCGCCGGAACGGTCGGGGAACCCGGTGAGCGCACCTTCTACCTGCAGGCGTCCGAGGACGTCCGCACGGTGAGCGTGCAATTGGAAAAGCAACAGGTCTCGGTTCTCGCCGAGCGAATCGGCGCGCTCCTGGACGAGGTGCAGCGCCGGTTCGACGCCGACCTGCCCGGTCGCACGCCCGAGGACCTCGTCGACACCGAACCGCTCGCGGTGCCGGTCGACGAGGAGTTCCGCGTCGGCACGATGGGGCTGGGCTGGGACGCCGAATCCGAGGCCGTCGTCGTCGAACTGCTCGCGGTCACCGAGGAGGAGATCGACGAGTCCGTGGTGCTCGACGACACCGAGGAGGGGCCCGACGCGCTGCGCGTGTTCCTCAGCCCGGTGCACGCCCGGGCCTTCGCCGAACGCGCGGAACGGGTCATCAACGCCGGCCGCAAGCCCTGCCCGCTGTGCAGCGAACCGCTCGACCCGGCCGGGCACATCTGCCCCCGCCAGAACGGCTACCGCCGCTCGGAAGAGGTCTGAGGCCCGTGGCCGTCGAGGAGCCCGCGACCTGCGAGCTGCTGCGGCACGGGCATCTGGAGATCCAGGGCCGCCTCGTGGAGGCGTCCAACGCGACGCTGTTCTGCTCGGTCGAGCTCGACGGGGTCTCCGGCGAGTGCGTTTACAAGCCGGTGCGCGGCGAGCGCCCGCTGTGGGACTTCCCGGACGGCACGCTGGCCGGCCGCGAGGTGTCGTCCTACCTGCTGTCGGAGGCCACCGGTTGGAACCTGATCCCGCCGACGCTGCTGCGCAACGGGCCGTTCGGACCCGGCATGGTGCAGCTGTGGATCGACGAGGCCACCGACGAGGACGCGCAGCTGGTAGACATCACGCACCCCAGCGAGGTGCGCGAGGGCTGGCGGCAGGTGCTGCGGGCGCAGGACCCCGACGGTGATCCGGTGGTGCTCGCCCACGCCGACCACGAGCAGCTGCGACGGCTGGCGGTGCTCGACATCGTGATCAACAACGCCGACCGCAAGGGCGGGCACATCCTGCGCGCCCCCGACGGCCGCGTGCTCGGCGTCGACCACGGCATCAGCCTCAACACCGACGACAAGCTGCGCACCGTGCTGTGGGGCTGGATCGGCGAGGCCGTTCCGGAAGCCGAGATCGAGCGGCTCGGCGAGGTCCGCGCCCTCATGGAGGGTGACCTCGCCGAACAGCTGTCCGAGCACCTCACGATCAAGGAAGTGCAGGCGGTCAGCACCCGCATCGACCGGCTGCTCGACGCCGGAGTCTTCCCGGAACCCTCCGGAGACTGGCCCGCGATCCCCTGGCCTGCCTTCTAGCGCTCCGTTTCAGTACGGCGGCAGCCGCCGTTTCAGGTACGGGACTCAGCTGGCACCGCCGCGGGTTCTGACACGTCTTCTGGCGAGGACACCGCGACGCCGTGCATTGGACATACATCAGGAGTGGCGCCCGGAGTCCAGAAGGCGTGTCAGGTTCCGCTACCCGCACCGCGGAGCAAGGCAACCACTGGAAATGATGTACCTCAGTCCACCAGCGCCTGGTAGACGAGTTGGTGTAGGTAGGGCCTGATGGGGTGGGTGCTGGAGGGCATCAGCTGGGTCAGGAACAGGACCGTGAGGTCTTCGGCGGGGTCGACCCAGAAGGCCGTGCTGGCCAGGCCACCCCAGGCGAATTCGCCCTTCGAGCTCAGCACCTTGGCCGCGAGCGGGTCGTCGACCACCGAGAACCCGAGGCCGAAGCCCTTGCCCGCGTTGGCGACCTCGGAGAACGCGCCCATGGCCAGCGTCTCCAGGTCGGCGCCGCCGGGCAGGTGGTTGCGGGTCATGAAGTCGACCGTGCGCGCGCCGAGCAGCCGCACGCCGTCCAGCTCCCCGCGACGCAGCAGCATCTGCGTGAAGCGGTGGTAGTCGCGGGCGGAGGAGAACAGCCCGCCGCCGCCGGAGGGGGCCTTGGGTGGCTCGAACGCGGTGTCGTACATCTGCTCGTGCTTGGGGTGCAGCCGCGCCTTGCCCTGCGGGTCCGCCGCGTACAGCGAGGCCAGCCGGTCGGTGTCGGCAGCGGCGACCTGGAAGCCGGTGTCGGTCATGCCGAGCGGATCCAGGATGCGCGTGCGGAAGAACTCGTCGAGGGGCTGCCCGGAGGCGACCTCCACGACCCGGCCCAGCACGTCGGTGGCCACCGAGTAGTTCCAGCGGGTGCCCGGGTCGAACAGCAGCGGGATCTCGGCCCAGGCGTCGCAGCAGGCCGCCAGGTCCAGGTCGGATGCCATGCCGAACTCGAAGCCGGCTCGGCGGTGCAGCTCGTCGAGCGGGTGCAGGTAGTTGAACGCGTAGGTGAGCCCGGCGGTGTGGGTGAGCAGGTGCCAGATCCGCATCGGCTCGGTGGCGGGCCGGGTCTGCGGATTGCGCGCCGGTCCTCCGGTGTAGACGCTCAGGTCGGCGAACGACGGGATGAAGTCGCTGACCGGGTCGGTGAGCTCGAAAGCGCCTTCCTCGTAGAGCATCATGGCCGCGACCGAGGTGATCGGCTTGGTCATCGAGTAGATGCGGAAGAGCGTGTCCGTCTCAACCGGTTTGCCGCTTTCGACGTCCCGCATCCCGTGCGTGGACAGGTGCGCGATCTTGCCCCGGCGCGCGACGAGCGCCAGCCAGCCGGGCAGCTTGCCCGTCGTGACGTAGTTCTCGAAGTGCTGATCGATCCGCTGCAGCCGGGCCGCGTCGAAGCCGACCTCGCCGGGATCCACCTCGATTTCCAGAGCCACCAGGGCCTCCTACCGCGTTGTGCGACATGACGTTACCTGGAGTTTTCTACTCCTCCGGTCCAGCATTCGAAATCCTGGGCGCAGTGGCGGCGTTCACGTTTCCTGCGGAGTAGCGTCGTAGGCGTGACGAATCCGACCCCACCTCCAGGGCTGCCCCGCACGGCGGGGGAGCTGCGGAACAGCGGCCACGAACCCCGCAGCATCAAGGCGGAGATGCGCGCGAACCTGCTGACCTCGCTGCGCTCCGGGCAGGCTCTTTGGCCCGGCATCGTCGGTTTCGACCGGACCGTCCTGCCGCAGCTGGAACGCGCCCTGATCGCAGGGCACGACGTGGTGCTGCTCGGTGAGCGCGGCCAGGGCAAGACGCGGCTGCTGCGCGGTCTGCACGCGTTGCTGGACGAATGGACCCCGGTCATCGAGGGTTCCGAGCTGGGCGAGCACCCGCTGCAGCCGATCACGCCCGCATCGCTGCGCCGTGCGGCCGAACTGGGCGACGAGCTGCCGGTGACCTGGCGCCACCGCGATGATCGCTACGTCGAGAAGCTGGCCACTCCGGACACGTCGGTCGGTGACCTGGTCGGCGACGTCGACCCGGTCAAGGTCGCCGAGGGGCGTTCGCTGGGCGACCCGGAGACCATCCACTATGGACTCGTCCCGCGCGCGCACCGCGGCATCGTGACGATCAACGAGCTCCCGGACCTCGCGGAGCGGATCCAGGTCGCGCTGCTGAACGTGATGGAGGAGCGCGACATCCAGATCCGCGGCTACAGCCTGCGGCTGCCGCTGGACGTGCTGCTCGTCGCCACCGCGAACCCCGAGGACTACACCAACCGCGGGCGCATCATCACCCCGCTCAAGGACCGCTTCGGCGCCGAGATCCGCACGCACTACCCGATGGAGATCGACGACGAGGTGTCGTTGATGCGCCAGGAAGCGGACTTGCCCGCCGAGGTCGGTGACCACCTGCTGGAGGTGCTGGCCCGCTTCGTGGACCACCTGCGCGAATCCAGCGCGGTGGACCAGCGCTCGGGCGTGTCCGCCCGGTTCGCCATCGCCGCCGCCGAGACCGTCGCCGCCGCTGCTCTGCACCGGTCGGCGCTGACGGGGGAGGAGCCGGCCGTGGCGCGACCGGTCGACCTCGCGGCGGTGCCCGCCGTGCTGCGCGGCAAGATCGAGTTCGAGGCCGGTGAGGAGGGCCGCGAGGACGAGCTGCTCGGCTACCTGCTGCGCCGGTCCGTGGCCGACACCGCGCGGGGTCTGTTCGCCGGCCTGGACCTGCAGTCGCTGGCCGACGCCGTGGTGGACGGCCACCCGGTGGCCACCGGCGAGCAGATCGCGGGCAAGGACGTGCTCACGGCGCTCCCGGAGCTCCCGGTGCTGCACCAGGTCGCCGAACGCGCCGGTGTGCGCGCGGAGGACCCGCCCGGTCGCATCGCCAGCGCCGTGGAGCTGGCCCTGGAATCGCTGTACCTGGCCAAGCGGCTGGGCAAGGACTCCGACGACGACCGCTCGGTGTACAGCTGATGAGTCCCCGCTACCGGTACTCGGCGTGGCACGGCGGGCCGGACCCGCTGCAGCCACCGGTCGACCTGCGCGAGGCGCTCGACCAGATCGGCCGGGACGTGATGGAGGGCGCCTCCCCGCGCTCGGCGCTGGAGGAGCTGCTGCGCACCGGCACCCGGGATTCCGCGGGCCTGGACGAGCTGACCCGCCGGTTGTGGCAGCGCCGCAGCGAGATGCAGCGCAGGCACCGGCTGGACGGCACGATCTCCGAGGTCCGCAGGATGCTGGACCGCGCCCTGGAGCAGGAGCGGCTGGCGCTGGCGGCCGACACGACCGAGGACGCCCGGTTCCGCGAACTGCAGTTGAGCGCCCTGCCGCCGGACGTGGCCGGTCAGGTCAACGAGCTGTCGGAGTACGACTGGCGTTCCTCCGAAGCCCGCGAGACCTTCGAGGAGATCCGGCAGATGCTGGGCACCGAAGTCCTCGAACAGCGCTTCGAGGGCATGAAGGAGGCCATGCAGCAGGTCTCGCCGGAGGACGTCGAGCGGGTGCGCGAGATGCTCGACGACCTGTCGAACCTGCTCGCCGCGCACGCCCGCGGTGATGAGGACATCCAGTCGAAGTTCGACGAGTTCATGGGACGGCACGGCGAGTTCTTCCCGGAGAACCCGCGCGACGTGGACGAGCTGATCGACGCCTTGGCGGCGCGGTCGGCGGCCGCGCAGCGGATGCTCAACTCGATGAGCGAGCAGCAGCGCGACGAGCTGATGGCCTTGTCCCAGCAGGCTTTCGGCGATCCCCGCATCGCGCAGGCGTTGCAGCAGATCGACCGCCAGCTGCAGGGACTGCGCCCCGGTGAGGACTGGAACGGCCGGGCGCGATTCCGCGGCGACCAGCCGATGGGCATGGCCGAGGCCACCGCGGCGATGGCCGAACTGGGCGAGATGGATCGACTGGCCGAGCAGCTGGGCCAGTCCTACCCGGGCGCGAGCCTGGAGGACATCGACCTGGAGGCCCTGCAGCGCCAGCTCGGCCCGCAGGCCGTGGTCGACGCCCAGCGCCTGTCTGACATCGAGCGCCAGCTGCGCGATCAGGGGCTGCTGCAGCGCGCACCGGACGGCAGCCTGCGGTTGAGCCCCCGCGCGATGCGCAGGCTCGGTGAGAACGCCCTGCAATCGGTCGTCTCGCAGCTGCGGACCCGCAGGGGAGAGCGCGACACCGACCGCGCCGGCGCTGCCGGGGAGCTGACCGGCACGACCAGGCCGTGGACCTACGGCGACGCGGAGCCCTGGGACGCGGTCCGCACGGTCCGCAACGCGGTGCTGCGCCGCGCGGCCGAGGGCGAGAACTCGCCGATGCTCGACATCGCCGACCTGGAGGTCTCCGAGACCGAGCAGCGCTCCCGCTCGGCGGTGGTGCTGTGCGTGGACACCTCGTGGTCGATGGTGCAGGACGGCCGGTGGGTGCCGATGAAGCGCACCGCCCTGGCGCTGCACCACCTGATCGCGACGCGGTTCCGCTCGGACGCCCTGCAGCTGGTCACCTTCGGCGGCTACGCGTCCACCGTGGACGTCGGCGAGCTCGCGGCGCTGGAAGGCGTGTGGGAGCAGGGCACGAACCTGCACCACGCGCTGCTGCTGGCCGGTCGGCACCTGCGCAGGCACTCGGACGCGCAGCCGGTGGTGCTGGTGATCACCGACGGCGAACCCACCGCGCACTTGGAACCCGACGGCGAAGCGGTGTTCCAGTACCCGCCCAGTCCGCACACGCTCAGCGTCACGTTGTCCGAAGTGGACGCGTTGCAGCGGTTGGGCACCACCTTGAGCGTGTTCATGCTGGGGGAGGACCCCAGCCTCGCCGCGTTCGTCGACGTCGTCGCCAAGCGCGGCGGAGGCCGGGTCCTCGCCCCGGATTCCGACGGGCTCGGTGCGGCGGTCGTCGGCGACTACCTCCGCACCAAGCGCCGTCGTTGAGCGGTCGCTGGTTTCCCACTCTGGACTTGTCAAAGAACAAGCGCCGCTGGGGCGCGTTGGGGCGACCGGTGGCATCGGCCACCGGTTGTCGAGCACTGGTCGTAATCAGGTTGGCTCCGGCTCTCCGTCGTTCCGTCGTGGGACGAGGCGCCGGATCGTCGATCGGGCGTTTCTGGGCTGAGGCGTCCTGTTCGAACTCATGTTTCAATGGTGCACCCAACGATTCGAAAACGCGAGCGAATCGCCATCGCACGATCCGGTGATCGTCGGTGAAAGCCGCTGCGGTCCAGCGCTGTTCACGGGCTGCGGAGGAGGTATCCGCGGCCGGTAAGCGGTGTGACGAACGCGACCAGCTGTTCGCCCACGGCGAGCGCCCGCCGCGGGTGTCCGTCGCGGAGAAGTGGCCGGCGGGAAGTTCCCACCGGCCACCGAGAAGCGGTGCCTCAGCCCGCGAACGACCTGATCACGTCGGGGTTCGCATCGGCCCACTTCTTCGCTGCGGCCTGCTCCTGGCCCTTGGCCGCGCTGTTGATCTCGTTCTCCAGGCTCGCCAGCTGCTGGTCGGTCAGCCTGAACTTCTTCACCATGTCGGTGACCTCGGGGAAGTCCTGGCTGAAGCCCTTGCGCCCGATGGCGTGGATCTGCTCGGCCGCGCCCATCGCTCCCATCGGGTCCTGCAGGTCCTTGATGGGGTAGCGGGCGTAGGCCCAGTGCGGGTGCCACAGCGTCACGACGATCGGCTTCCTCTCGTCGGTCGCCTTCTGCAGCGCGGCGAGCATCGCCGTGGTCGAGGACGTCTGCAGCGTGAACTCGCCCTGCAGGCCGTACGCGGGCAGCGCCTCCTTGGTGGTGCGGCTCAGCCCGGCGCCGGGGTCGATCCCGGTGATGGTCCCGCCCAGCTCGGCGCCCCTGCCCTTGAGATCGGCGATCGAGTTGACGTCGGTCATGTAGTTGGGCACGGCGATGTTGAGCGTGGCCTGGTCGTACCACACGCCCAGGTCCTCCAGCTGCGGGCCGTACTGCTTCCAGTAGTCCTCGTGCGTCGACGGCAGCCAGCCGTCCAGGAACAGGTCCGGGTTGCCCTGCGCCAGACCGGCGTAGATCGGGCCCGCCTCCAGCTCGGTCGCGTTGACCGTGTAGCCGCGGCGTTCGAGGAGTTCCTTGTAGAGGTAGGTGACCGCGATGTCCTCGTCCCACGCGATGTACCCGATGTTGATCTGCTTGGCCTCTTGCCCTGTCTGCGCCTCCCGCCCGCCGCAACCGGCGGCCAGGGACAACGTCGCCGCCAATGCGGCCAACAGCGCCAAGAGCCGTCTGGTCCTGCTGTGCGACATCATCAATCCGCCCTTCTGGTCAAGGCCGGGGCTCATCCGGTCTTGGCCGCCTTCCGCTCCGCCCGCGCGACCGGCGAGCGGTCCGACAGCACCGCGGTGATCCGGTCCAGGTAGACGGCGAGGATCACCACCGACAAACCGGCCTCGAAACCCTGCCCCAGCTGGACCCGGGTGACGGCCTCGTAGATGTTGGTGCCCAGCCCGGGGGCACCGACCATGCCCGCGATGACCACCATCGACAGCGACAGCATGATCACCTGGTTGATGCCGGCCATGATCGACGGCATCGCCAGCGGCAGCTGGATCCCGGTGAGGATCTGACCGGTTCGCGCGCCGAACGCCTCACCCGCTTCCACGACCTCGGAATCGACCTGCCGGATGCCGAGCTCGGTGAGCCGGACGCCCGGCGGCAGCGAGAAGATCACCGTCGCCACCACGCCGGGCACGACGCCGATGTTGAAGAACACGATGACCGGCACCAGGTACACGAACGCGGGCAAGGTCTGCATCAGGTCCAGCACCGGCCGCACCACGTGGCTGACCTTCTGGTTGCGCGCGGCCAGGATCCCGATCGGGATGCCGATCAGCACCGCCAGCGCGCTGGAGACCAGCACCAGCCCCAGGGTTTCCATCGCCGGGTCGAACTCCTCGATGCTGGCGATCAGGCCGAACCCGATCAGGCTGAACAGCGCGAACCGCCAGCTGCGCAACCACCACGCCAGCGCGGTGAACACCAGCACCATGACCAGGTCCGGCAACCAGGTCAGCGCGGCCGTCAGGCCGGCGACAGCGCCGCTGACCACCAGCTCGATGAAGTCGAAGACCGGGCCGATGTTGCTGTTCAGCCACTCCACGACGGCCTGGAACGCGTCACCGAGCGGCACCCTGGGCAGCTGGGTGAGCAGAACCGGATCAAGCATCGGAGGTCGCCTCCCGGTGGCTCAGCGCCGCGAACACCGCGCCGGGGGTGACCACCCCCAGCGGCCGCTGCCGTTCGTCGACCACCAGCAGCGGTTCGGCGCGGTCGCTCATCAGCGCGAACAGGTCCTTCAGCGGGGTCGATCCGGGGACCGGGACGGCGCCGTCGGCGGGCGTGGCGTCCGGGTCGGCGATGGCCGCCGCGGTGAGCACGCGGCTGCGGTCGACGTCCTGGACGAACTCGGCCACGTAGTCGTCGGCCGGCGCGCGCAGGATGTCCTCGGCGGTGCCGATCTGCACGATCCGGCCCGCGCGCATCACCGCGATCCGGTCGCCCAGCCGCATCGCCTCGTTGAGGTCGTGGGTGATGAAGATGATGGTCTTGGCCAGCTGCGCGTTGAGCTCCAGCAGCTGGTCCTGCATCTCTCGTTTGATCAGCGGGTCCAGGGCGCTGAACGCCTCGTCCATCAGCAGCACGTCGGTGCCCGTGGCCAGCGCGCGGGCCAGCCCGACGCGCTGGCGCATCCCGCCGGAGAGCTGCTGCGGGTAGCGCTGCTCCCAGCCCTGGAGCCCGACCAGCCGCAGCGCCTCGCCCGCGCGCTCGGCGATCTCCCGCTCGTCGGTGCCCCGCACGCGCAGGCCGTAGCCGGCGTTGTCGAGCACCGTGCGGTGCGGGAACAGCGCGAAGTGCTGGAAGACCATGCTCATCTTCTGCTGCCGCACGGTGCGCAGCTCGCGGGTGCTCATGGCGGTGACGTCGACGTCGTCGACGAACACCGCGCCGTCGGTGGGCGCGAGCAGGCCGTTGACCATGCGGATGAGCGTCGACTTGCCCGAACCGGACAGCCCCATCACCACGAAGGTCTCGCCCTCGGCGACGGAGAAGGTGGCGTCCACGACGGCGGCCGTCGTCCCTCCGGCCACGAGGTCCGCCGGATCGGAGCCCTGCTTCAGGAGCCGGACCTTCTCGGCCGGTTGTGGCCCGAAAATCTTGTACAGCCGTTCCACGCGTACCGAACTCACCGATCGCCTCCAGCGTTCGGGATCGGCGACAACCGTCGATTCCGCTTGTGCCGCGCTTTGTTTCCCCGGTGTCCTCGTGGGGCTCGTGTTTCCCGCTTGACCTGGGAAAATCGGCTACCTGCAGAAAAGATAGACCCATTTCCGCCCAGGCGTGCAGGTGGTCGTGGGCGGTGAATCCGAGGAATCGTTCCAGCTGGCCGGAAATCGGCGGAACGGGGAGGAGGAAACGGAATGCCGGTATTTTTCGGGAAAGATCTGCTCCCCAGGACGTCCCAGCATGTGACACGGGTGATGCCCCGGATGGAGGCGGCGCCTCGTCCCGGACGTTTAAGGTCGGATGCATGCAACCCTGGTCATCGGTTTCCGTCCCCGAGGTGGAAGGCACCCCACGTCCACTTCAGCTGTTCGACACCTCCGCCGCTGAGATCAGGCCCACCGAGCCCGGGCCCGAAGCGCGGATGTACGTCTGCGGCATCACCCCGTACGACGCCACCCACCTCGGCCACGCCGCGACCTACCTGGCGTTCGACCTGATCCACCGGGTGTGGCTGGACAACGGTCACCAGGTCCACTACGTGCAGAACGTCACCGACATCGACGACCCGCTGCTGGAGCGGGCCGAGCGGGACAACGAGGACTGGGTCGTCCTCGCCATGCGAGAGACCGCGCTGTTCCGGGAGGACATGGAGGCGCTGCGGGTGCTGCCGCCCGCGGACTTCATCGGCGCCGTGGAATCCATCCCGGAGATCGTCGAGGCGGTGGGGAAGCTGCTGGCCTCCGGTGCCGCCTACCGGGCCGATGACGCCGAGTACCCGGACATCTACTTCCGGCACCAGGCCACCGGCCGGTTCGGCTCCGAGTCGAACTACGACGAGGCCACCATGAACACCTTCTTCGCCGAACGCGGCGGAGACCCGGACCGGCCGGGCAAGGAGCACCCGCTGGACGCGCTGCTGTGGCGGATGGCCCGGCCGGGCGAGCCGTCCTGGGACTCCGAGCTGGGTGCGGGCCGTCCCGGCTGGCACCTGGAGTGCTCGGTGATCGCGCTGAACCGGCTCGGGCTCGGGTTCGACGTGCAGGGCGGTGGCTCGGACCTGATCTTCCCGCACCACGAGTTCAGCGCCGCGCACGCCGAGGCGCTCTCCGGAGACTTCCCGTTCGCCAAGCACTACGTGCACTCCGGCATGATCGGGCTGGACGGCGAGAAGATGTCCAAGTCGCGCGGGAACCTGGTGTTCGTCTCGCGGCTGCGCGGGGACCGGGTGGATCCGATGGCGATCCGGCTGGCGCTGCTGGACGGCCACTACCGCCAGGACCGCTCCTGGACCGCCGATGCGCTCACGGCCGGTGCCGCGCGGTTGGCCCGCTGGCGGGAGGCGGTCGAGCTGACCTCCGGTCCGGCGGCGGCCGAGGCGATCGCCGGGCTGCGCGCCGCGCTGTCCAACGACCTGGACACCTCGGGCGCGCTCCGCGCGATCGACGCCTGGGTGGAGTCGGCGCTGGTGTCCGGCGGTGACGACCAGGGCGCACCGGCCCTGATCCGCACGGCGGTGGACGCCCTGCTCGGAGTTGAGCTCTAACCTCCTGCGACATCAGCGAAGGGTGATCGGGAGTCCGTCGAGGGCTCCCGATCACCCTTCTTCGTTTTCCGGGCCGCTCTGGCAAAAACGGCAATTGAACAGGGCGGGAGCGTTGATCTGCGGTTGACCAAAACGAGTTTCGGCGTCCGTGGACAGGTCCGAACGGGTTTGATTTGATCATCGCGTCATCACGGGGAGCGACGACGTTCGTCCGGAATGTCGCCGTGGGCCCAGATTTCCGAAGATGAGGACACTCGAGAGGTGGCCGGGGAAACATGCGGAGAGTCCTGATCGTCGGAGCCGGGCAGGCAGGGCTGCAACTGGCGCTCACGCTGCAGGCCGAGAGCTACGACGTCACGTTGATCTCGGCGCGGACACCGGAGCAGATCCGGAACGGGCGCGTCATGTCGACGCAGTCGATGTACTACCAGACGCTGGAGATCGAAAGACGGCACGGACTGGGACTGTGGGACGACACCGCGCCCCGGCTCACCGGCCTGCGCGTGTCGGTCGCGAGCCAGGAGGGGGAGCGGGTCATCGACTGGATGGCGCCGCTGAAGGACTACGCGCTGTCGATCGACCAGCGCGTGAAGATGGCCGCCTGGCTCGACCTGTTCGCCGAGCGCGGCGGCACGATCGACTACCGCGAGCTCTCGGTGGCCGACCTCGACGAGATCGCGCCCGACTTCGACCTCGTGGTGGTCGCGGCGGGCAAGGGCGAGCTCGGTTCGCTGTTCGAGCGCGACGCGCAACGCTCGCCCTACACCGAACCGCAGCGCGAGCTCTCGGTCGCCTACGTCCGCGGCACGCGCAGCTCCAGCGACCCGGACGACTCGTCGGCCGCCCGCTTCAACGCGCTCGCCGGCCTCGGCGAGGTCATCAGCTACCCCGGGCACACGCTCGACGGCGCCTGCGAGATCCTGCTGCTGGAAGGCGTTCCCGGCGGTCCGCTGGACGCCTTCGGCGACCGGCCCGAACCGCAGCGGCAGTGGGAGCGGATGCTCGGCCTGCTGCGCGAGCACTGCCCGTGGGAGCACGAGCGGTTCGCCGACGCCGAGCTCACCGACGAGGGCGGCACGCTGGCCGGTGCGGTGACGCCGACCGTCAGCAAGCCGATCGGGCAGCTGCCCTCGGGCCGACTCGTGCTCGGACTCGGCGACAGCGTGGTGCTCAACGATCCGGTGACCGGGCAGGGCTCCAACGCCGCCTGCCAGAGCGCGCAGATCTACCTGGAGAGCATCCTCGCCCGCGGTGACGGTGCTTTCGACTGGGACTGGATGCAGCGCACCTTCGACCGCTACTGGGACTTCGCCCAGCACGTCACGTCGTGGGCCAACGCCGCCCTGCAGCCGCCGCCCCCGCACGTGCTCACCATCTTCGGGGCGGCCGCGCAGCTGCCCGCGGTCGGCGAGCGCTTCGCCGACGGCTTCGCCAACCCCGACGACATGACCGCGTGGTTCCTGGACCCGAACGCCGCCGACGCCTTCATCGCCGAGTGCTCCGCCGCCTGAACGAAAAACGGTCGACCGCGATCGGGTGATCGCGGTCGACCGTGCGTGCATCAGGGGCTCAGCCCGGTCCGGGGCCCAGCGGGCCCTTGCCGCCCGGTCCCCGGCGGCGCAGGTAGCGCTCGAACTCCGCGGCGATCGCGTCGCCGCTGGCCTCGGTCAGCCGGACCTCCGCGTCACCGCGTTCCTCGAGGGCGCGGACGTAGTTGCGCACGTCCTCGTCCTCCTCGGCCATCTCGCTGACCGTCTCCTCCCACTCCTCGGCCTGGTCCGGCAGGTTGCCCAGCGGGACCTCCACGTCCAGCGCCTCCTCGACGCGGTGCAGCAGCGCCAGCGTCGCCTTCGGCGAGGGCGGCTGCGAGACGTAGTGCGGCACCGCGGCCCAGAACGAGATCGCCGGGATGCCCGCCTGCACGCACGCGTCCTGGAAGATCCCCACGATCCCGGTCGGGCCCTCGTAGCGGGTGCGCTCCAGGCCGAACGTCGCCGCCGAGTCCTCGTCGTAGGCCGTGCCGCTGACCGGGACGGGACGCGTGTGCGGAGCATCGGCGAGCAGCGCGCCCAAGGTCACCACCGTGCGCGCCCCGAGCTTCTCGATCTTGTCGACCAGCTCTGCGGAGAAGGCGCGCCACCGCATGTTCGGCTCGATGCCGTGCACCAGGATCACGTCGTGCTCGGCGCCCGGCGGGCGGCACACCGTCAGCCGGGTCGTGGGCCAGGTGACCTGCCGGGTGACGCCGTCGACGAGCTTGACCGTCGGACGCGTGACCTGGAAGTCGTAGTACGGGTCCGGGTCGAGCTCGCTGAGCGACTCGGCGTCCCAGATGAGCTGCAGGTGCTCGATCGCGGAGCTGGCTGCGTCCCCGGCGTCGTTCCATCCTTCGAACGCGCAGACCACGATCGGGTCCGTCAACCGCGGCAGGTCGGCGTTCGGTTCGGGCGTCTGTTCGCGATCGGTCACTGCGCAAGCCTACGACCTAAGCCCTCCCCGAGCGCTACCTCCTCGCCTATTTCATGATCACGTGCCCGGCCGGTGCGGACGTGCCGGTTTGACGGTTCCTGCTGCTGGTCCGAGGCTTGTCAGACCAGTCTGTGTGGAGCAGGTGCCCGTGGAGCCGAGTCCGTCAGCGCCCAGTGGGGGAACCGGTGTCTCCCCGCGTTCGCGTTTGCGGCTGTCCATCGGCCGCCACCCCGGTGACCTGGGCAAACTAGCTCTGGTCGCGGGTCTGCTGGTGCTGAGCGCGCTGCTGGTGCTGATCCCGGCGAACCCGGTGGAGATCGCTGTTCACCAACAGCTGATCGCCCTCCCGCGCGTCGCCGACCCCTTCTGGGTGGTGTTGACCTGGATCGGGTCGTGGGCGGGCATCGTCGGCGTGGTCGTGGCGACCTCCTACCTGGGCTGGATCCGGGTGGCGCTGCTGTGCGGCGGTTCCGGTGCGCTGACCTGGCTGGTCGCGATGCTCATGCACCAGCTGCTGGCGAGACCCGGCGGCCCTCCCTTCCCGTCGGACGAGGTCGCGGTGGTGACCGTGCTGGCGGTGGTCGCCACCCCGTACTTCGGCCGGACCCCGCGCTACCTCGGCTGGGGCCTGGTCCTGCTGACCGGGATCGCGGTCGTGCACCTCGACCTGCACCTGCCGCTGGGCGCGGTCGGGGGAGCGCTGCTGGGATGGGGCGTCGGGCTGCTGTGCCACCTGGCGTGGGGCGCTCCGGGGCGGAAGGTCTCCGAGCTGGTCATCTTCGACGAGCTCGAACAGGCGGGGCTGGCGCCGGTGTCGATCAGCGCGCTCCGGCACCGGCTGCTGCAACCGCGCGAGTTCGCGGTGGACACCGTGGACGGGCCGCCGCTGCGGGTCAAGGTGGTGCGCAGGCTCAGCCGGCGAGCCGGTGCCTGGTACAAGCTCAAGCGCCTGCTGATGCTGCTCGACGTGCAGGACGAGCCGAGCCTGTCCACCCCGCACCACGAGGTCGAGCACGAGGCGTACGCGGCGTTGCTCGCCGCCCGCGCCGGAGTGCGCACCCCCGAGGTCGTCCTGGCCGGCGACGTCCCCTACGCGCCCGCGCTGCTGGTGATGCGGGAGGTCCCCGGCAGGCGGCTGACGGAGCTGTCGCCGGAGGAGATCGACGACGAGCTGCTGGCGGGCGTGTGGGAGCAGGTCGCGCTGCTGGCCGAGGCCCGCATCGCCCACCACGACCTGCGGGCCAAGAACATCCTGGTGGACGAGCACGGGCGGCCGTGGCTGCTGTCGTTCACCTTCAGCCACCCCGGCGCCGACGACGCCCGCTGCGCTCAGGACCTGGCCGAAGCGCTGGTGTCGGTGGCCGCCGTCGTCGGCACCGAGAGGGCCGTGACCAGCGCGATCGCCGCGCTGCCCGTCGAATCGCTGGCCGCGGCGCTGGGCAGCGTGGTGCCGCTGGCGCTGCCGCGCCGGATCCGCGCGCAGGCCCAGCGCGGCCGGTACTTCCTCGCCGAGCTGCGCGAGACCCTCGCCGACCGGCTCGGCCTGCCCATCCCCGGTTTCCGCTCACCCGTGCGACCGACCACCGTGCTGAGCCTGCTGCTGGTGGGTGCGGCCGTCTACCTGCTGATCCCCGAGCTGTCCAACACGCGGGACGTGGTCGGGGCGCTGCGCCACGCCCACTGGGGCTGGCTGGCGGTGGCGGTGGTGACCGGGTTCGCCGCCGTGGTGCTGTCGTCGATCTCGGTGCAGGGCTCCAGCCGGATCCCGCTGCCGTTCTGGCTGACCCTGCAGGTCCAGGTCGCCGCCGCGTTCACCGGGCGCACCACCCCGGGCGGTGCCGGGTTCTTCGGCATCAACGTCGTCTACCTGGAACGGCTCGGGCTGCGCAGGCCGCTGGCGGTGGGGGTGACGCTGCTCAACCAGGCCGGGACCGGGGCGGTGGCGTTCGTGGTGTCGGTGATCGGGGTGTTCGCGGTCGGGCTGTCGGGCACCTTCACCAACCTGTCGCTGCCCGGCTGGCAGCTGATGGTCGGGGTCGCGGTCGCGATGCTGGTCGCGGTGCTGGTGGTGCTGTCCCCACCGGGGCGGCGCCGGATCATGCCGTCGGTGCGGGAGGTGAGCCGCGAGCTGCTGGAGACGCTGCGGCACCCGGTGCGCGCGCTGCAGCTGTTCGGCGGGGCGCTGGGCTACCTGGTGGTCTCCGGGCTCGGGCTGGCGACGTCGCTGGCCGCGCTGCACCCGAACTTCTCCTGGACGGCGGTGACCATCGTGTTCGTCGTCGGCAACACCCTGGGTCACCTGGTGCCCTCGCCCGGCGGCCTCGGCGCGGTCGAGGCGGTCCTGCTCGCCGGGCTGGGGGCCATGGGCGTCCCGCCCACCGCGGCCGTCGCCGCCGTGCTGCTGTCGCGGCTGCTCACCTACTGGATCCCGGTGCTGCCCGGCATCCTCATGTTCCGCTACCTGCAACACCGCAACGTCATCTGAGGAGTCTTCGGACACTTTGGGTAGGAATCGGTACAGAGGGTCGTGTGTACTGAAGGTGGTCCTTCCACCTCATTGAACGGAGTGTTCGCGTGGCTCAGCCCGCCGCCGTGCTGTTCGACATGGACGGCACGCTCGTCGATTCCGAGAAGCTCTGGACCATCGCGCTCGACGACTACGCGGCGCATCGAGGCGGGAGCCTCTCGCAGCAGACCCGCGAGGACATGGTCGGCTCCAACATGACCCGCAGCATGCGCCTGCTGCTCGTCGACCTGGGCCTGCCGGACGGGAACTCCGAGATCGCCGGTGCCGCCAGCTGGGTCGCGCGCCGCATGACCGAGCTGTTCGGCGAGGGCCTGCCCTGGCGGCCGGGAGCCGAGGAGGCGCTGCGCCGCGCCAAGGAGCTGGGGCTGCGCACCGCGCTGGTGACCTCCACGATCCGCCCGCTCACCGACCTCGCGCTGGACACCCTGGGGCACGACTCCTTCGACGTCACCGTCTGCGGAGACGAGGTCGAGGGCAAGAACAAGCCCGATCCCGAGCCGTACCTCAAGGCCGCTCGCCTGCTCGGCGTCGACCCCGCCGACTGCGTCGCGGTCGAGGACTCGCCCACCGGCGTGGCCTCCGCCGAGGCCGCTGGCTGCGCGGTGCTGGCGATCCCGTGCGAGGTGCCGCTGACGCCCGGTCCTCGCCGCACGCTGCGCGACTCGCTGGCCGATGTCGACATCGCAGCGCTGGGCGAGCTGCTCGCACCGGCCGCGTGAGCGGACCGGTCCCGATCGTGCTGGCCGGCCACGGGCCGGTCGGCCGGGCCTACGCCGACCTCGTCGCCGAGCGCGGGCGGCAGCACGGCCTGGACCTGCAGGTGGTGGCCGTGCGCGGCCGGGAACGCCAGCGCGAAGCGGGGGAGTGGGGACCGCTCACCGACCTGCCCGAGCTGCTGGAGCGCACCGGCGCGCGGGTGTTCGCCCAGGCCGTGCCCTCCGACGGCGACGGCCGCGCGGCCCGGGAGGCGCTGCAGGCGCTGAACGCGGGTGCCCACGTGGTCACCGCGACCAAGTCGCACCTGCTCACGCACTGGAACGAGCTCGCCGCAGCGGCCGACGCCGCCGGTCGGTCGGTGCGCGTCTCGGGCGCCACCGGCGCCGCGATGCCCGCCGGTGACCTGGCGCGATCGGTGCTGCGAGGCTTCGACGTGCGCGCGGTCTCCGGCTGCGTGAACGGCACCGCCACCTTCGTCCTCGACCGGCTCGCCGACGGCGCGGACCTGGACGGCGCCGTCGCCGAGGCGCAGCGCGCGGGCATCGCCGAGGCCGACCCGAGCAACGACCTCTCCGGGGGCGACGCGGCGACCAAGCTGCGGCTGCTCAGCGCCCTGCTGTGGGGCTGGGACCCGGCCGGCATCCGGGTCCCAGCCGAGCCGATCGCCCCTCCGCTGCCATCCGTTCCCGCAGGTCACCGGCTGCGGCAGGTCGCCGGCGCGGTGCGCGACGAGCCCGGCGTGGTCCGGGTGGCGTTGACGCCCGAACCGGAGACCTCCGCTCTGGGCGCGCTGCGAGGGCCCGAGAAGGCGGTGCGCTACGACTGCGGTGACGCCGGCCAGGTCGTGGTCTCCGGAGGCCGCTCCAGCCCGCACGGGGCCGGCCTTGCGATGATCAAGGACACGCTCGGCGCGGTCCTGGAAGCCACCACCGGCTTCCGCTGATCGGCCGTGATCGAGCCCGCAAACGGACGGGTCCGATGTGAACCCGCCCAGGACGGATGCAAGGATCGAGGACTGTGAAGACCTTCGACGAGTTGTTCGCCGAGCTGCAGGAACGTGCCCGGACCCGCCCCGAGGGCTCCTCGACGGTGGCCGCGCTCGAATCCGGTGTGCACGCCCAGGGCAAGAAGGTCCTGGAGGAGGCCGGCGAAGTCTGGCTGGCCGCTGAGCACGAGTCCGATGAGGAACTCGCCGAGGAGATCTCGCAGCTGCTCTACCGGCTGCAGGTCATCATGCTGGGTCGCGGACTGTCCCTAGAGGACGTCTACCGCTACCTGTAGATCAACACCCGAACACGAGGAGAACAGGTTCAATGCTGCGCGTTGCAGTGCCCAACAAGGGCACGCTTGCCGGTCCCGCGTCCGAGATGCTCGCGGAAGCCGGGTACCGGCAGCGCCATGAGCAGCGGGACCTGACCGTGATCGACAACGCCAACGAGGTCGAGTTCTTCTTCCTCCGGCCCAAGGACATCGCCATCTACGTCGGCTCCGGCGAGCTCGACCTCGGCCTGACCGGCCGCGACCTGGCGCTGGACTCCGGGGCTCCGGTCGACGAGCGGCTGGCGCTGGGCTTCGGCGGATCGACCTTCCGCTACGCGGCCCCGGCCGACGCCGGTGAGTGGACCGTGGCCGACCTGCAGGGCAAGCGGATCGCCACCTCGTACCCGCGGCTGGTCTCCGACGACCTGGCCCGGTACGGGGTGACGGCCGAGGTGATCCGGCTGGACGGGGCGGTGGAGATCTCGATCCAGCTCGGCGTCGCCGACGCGATCGCCGACGTCGTCGGCTCGGGCCGCACCCTGCGCCAGCACGGCCTGGTGGCCTTCGGCGACCCGATCTGCAAGTCCGAGGCCGTGGTCCTCGAGCGCCGCGACTCCGACCAGGTGCAGGCGAAGAACCAGCTGATCGCGCGGCTGCAGGGCGTGGTGTTCGCGCAGCAGTACGTGATGCTGGACTACAACTGCCCGAAGGACCTGCTCGACGACGCCACGAAGATGACCCCGGGCCTGGAGTCGCCGACCATGGCACCGCTGGCGGATGAGCGGTGGGTCGCGGTCCGCGCCATGGTCTCCCGCAAGGACGCCCCGGCGATCATGGACCGCCTCGCGGCCGTGGGGGCGAAGGCGATCCTGTCCTCGGACATCCGGGCCTGCCGCCTCTGACGGACCGTTCTGCTCCGAACCCCGATCGCGGACGGTTCGGACCAGAACCGCACCCCTGGTGCTCCATTCGGGCGAACCGTTCTCCCGATCGTGTTCACCTCGCCCGCGCCGAGAGAGGCTGGGCGAGGTGAGCGCGAGTTCGTCCGGCGCCTCCACGGTTGTCACACCTGCGGGGTAGTTTCGAACGTGACGATCTTGGACGACGCCCATGGGGGTTGGCACGCATATGGCAGTAGTGGTCCCGGGGAAGACGCCTCCGCAGTGGCAGCTCTACGCAGGCATGCCCTGCTGGATCGAGCTGATCACCACCAACCTGGACAGGGCGCGGGAGTTCTACGCGAACCTGTTCGACTGGGAGTACGAGACCCACTCCGACCCGGCTTCCGGGGAGCACGTCATCGCCTTGCGCGACGGGTTCCCGGTGGCGAGCCTGCGCGCGGCCTCCGGTGACCAGTCGATGTGGCGGATCTACCTCGCGGCCGCCGACTGCGCCGAGAAGGTCGCCGAGGCCGAGCAGCACGGCGCGGTGCAGACCGTCCCGCTGAACTCGGTTCCCCAGGTGGGCCGCAAGGCCGTCATGGTCGGTCCCTCCGACGCCGAGTTCGGGCTGCTGGAGCCGGAGGAGTCCTGGCAGTTCGACGTCGGTCTGCCGGGCACCCTGATGTGGGCCGAGCTGGTCACCATCAAGGCGCAGACCGCCGACAACTTCTTCCAGGAGCTCTTCGGCTACACCGCGGAGCAGTTCGGCACCGAGCACCGCTCGGACTACTCGGTCTGGTACCTGGGCGACGAATCGGTGCTGGCGCGGGTCAGCATGATCCGCGACTTCATCACCGAGTCCACGCACCCGCACTGGCTGCTGTACCTGGGCGTCGACGCCGAGATCGGCACGGACGAACTGGTCCGCACCGCCATCGCCAACGGCGGTCGCGTCCGCGTCGACCCGTACGACTCCAGCATCGGCCGCATGGCCGTGCTGCGGGACCCCACCGGCGCTCGCTTCGCGGTCATCGACCCGAGCCAAGCAGGCGACTTCGGCACCGCGGCCAATTACGACCCTTACGAGGATTGATCTCTTTTTGCTCAGCGGTGCGGGTAGCGGAACCTCAGACGCCTTCTGGCTCCGGGATCCGCGACTGATGTATGACCAATACACGGCGCTGCGGCTGTCCTCACCAGAAGACGTCTGAGAACCCGCGGCGGTGCAAGTTGCTCAGGTGGTGAAAGAGGAAACGACTTCGTCGCTTGCCTGACGCTCGTTCCGCTGTGGGGCAGGGCCTGTCAGTCCGTTCGGTCCAGGATGGACTCCTCGTTGGTGGCGGGGTCTTCCGGCCAGCCCGGGTAGGGCGGCGGGGTTCCGCCGAACGCCGGGCAGAGGGCTTTGTGATCGCAGTAGTCGCAGAGCTTGCTCGGATTCGGCCGGAAGTCCCCGGTCTTGCCCGCGCGCAGGATCGCCTGCCAGATCGCCTCGAGAGTCCGCTCGAAGCGGCGCAACTCGTCCTCGTCGGGGGAGTAGGCGAGCTTCTGCTTGTTCGCCAGGTACATCAGCAGCAGCTGGCGGGGGATCTCGCCGCGCAACCGCCACAGCACCAAGGCGTAGAACTTCATCTGGAACATCGCCTTGGCTTCGCCGATCTCGCGCGGCGCGTTGCCTGTCTTGTAGTCCACCAAGCGGATCTCACCGGTCGGCGCGACGTCGACCCGGTCGATGAAGCCGCGCAGCAGCACGCCCGAGGGGAGCTCGGTCTCGACCCGCAGCTCGCACGCCTCCGGCTGCAACCGCTGCGGGTCCTCCATCTCGAAGTAGGCGTCGAGCAGCCCGCTCGCGGACTTCAGCCACTTGGCCAGCTCCGGGTCGTCCGGGCCTTCGAAGAGCTCGGCCAGCTCCGGCTGCTCGGCGAGGATCTCCTCCCACGCCGGCGTCAGCAGGTCCCCGGCCTTCTGCCGGTCGCGCTGCTCGGTGGGCAGGCCGTAGAGCCGCTCCAGCACCGAGTGCACCACCGTGCCGCGCACCTGCGCGCGCGTGGCCTTCTCCGGCAGCCGGTCCACCGCGCGGAAGCGGTAGAGCAGCGGGCACTGCTTGAAATCCCCGGCCCGCGACGGCGAAAGCGCCGGGCGCCGGCGGGTCGCCTGCTCGGGTTCCTGCTGCGCGGTCTCAGCCATGAGCACTGACCCTAACGAAACCCCCTGACAGGAGATCGGCACGGGAGGGGCGTGGTCGCGAAATCCGCGAGAACTCCGATCGCTCCACCCGGGCGTAACAGCCCTCTTACCTCCGACCTACTACCCTTCGCACATGCCGCCGACCGCTTCCTCGCCCGTCCGGCCCAGGCTCAACGACGGGGGGCTGCTGTTGTGCCGGGTGGCCGGCGTTCCGGTGCTGCTGTCCACCTCGTGGTGGCTCGGCGCCGCGCTCATCGTGCTGCTCTACACGCCGATGGTGGGCCGCATCCTGCCGGGCGCCGGGGTGTGGGAGAGCGCCGTGCTGGCGGCGGTGTTCACGGTGCTGCTCGCGGCGTCGGTGCTGCTGCACGAACTCGGCCACTGCATCGTCGCCCTGCGGATGGGACTGCCGGTGCGCCGCGTGCGGCTGTTCCTGCTCGGCGGGCTCTCCGAGATCTCCCGCACGCCGCCCAAGCCCGCCCAGGAAGGGCTGATCGCCGCTGCCGGACCGGCGGTGTCGCTGGTGCTGGCGGGCGCGACCGGCATCGCCTGGTACGCCATGACGCCGGGCGGCGCGATCTGGCTGCTGGTCGCCCAGACCTGCGTGGCCAACCTGGCCGTCGGCGTGTTCAACCTGCTGCCGGGCCTGCCGCTGGACGGCGGTCGGATGCTGCGCGCGCTGCTGTGGCGGATCACCGGTCGCCGCGTCGCGGGCACCACCGCCGGTGTCGTCGGTGCCGGAGCCGTCGCCGTCGCACTGCTGGTCTACGCGCTGATGGGGTTGTTCAGCGGAGCCGACGACCAGTGGCTGCGGCTCGGCGTGTGCGTGCTGATGGCCTGGTTCGTCGTGGCCGGGGCCAGCGCCGAGCACCAGGCGGAGCAGCGCCGCCGGTGGCCCAGCGGCCTGGAGCTGTCGGACCTGGTGCGCCCGGTGCTGCAGCTGCCCGCCGAGAGCCCGGTCGCCGACGCGCTGATGGCCGCCGCGGGACGTGGCGTCGTGCTGGTCCGCGCCGACGGCATCGCGGTCGGCCTGCTCGACCAGACCGCCGCCGAGCGGCTGGCCACGCATGCCCCGCACGAACCCGCCGAGCGCGCCGCGGAGCCGGTCGAGGCGGACACGATCCTGCTGGACAGCGAGTCGCCGGACGCGGTGCTGGAGCGGGTCCAGACGGTGCTCGCCTGGCAGTTCCTGGTGATCGACGAGGAGGGCAGGCCCAGCGGAGTCCTCCGCCGCGAGGACCTGCGCTCGGCACTGCGCTCCCGCCGGGGGTAGAGGCCTGCCCATCTGCGACGATGGTTCGCCGTGCATCGAGCACGTCAGGCGAGCGTGGAGAAGGTAGGCAGCACTTGAGCAGCACCGTCAGCGGTGAGTTCCAGCCCGGCGACCGGGTCCAGTTGACCGACCCCAAGGGGCGCAAGTACACGGTCGTGCTGGAAGCGGGAGGGGAGTACCACACCCACCGCGGCGCGCTCGCGCACGACGACCTGATCGGGCAGCCGGAGGGCTCGGTCGTGGTCTCCGCGGGCGGCACGTCGTTCCTGGCGCTGCGCCCGCTGCTGGCCGACTACGTGCTGTCCATGCCGCGCGGAGCCCAGGTCATCTACCCGAAGGACGCCGCCCAGATCCTGATGTGGGGCGACATCCGGCCGGGCGCGAAGGTGCTGGAGGCCGGTGCCGGTTCCGGCGCGCTGAGCTGCTCGCTGCTGCGCGCGGTCGGCCCGGAGGGCAGTGTCACCTCCTACGAGGTGCGCGAGGACCACCACGAGCACGCCGAGCGCAACGTCAAGCGCTTCTTCGGCGAGATCCCGGAGAACTGGGACCTGCGGCTCGGCGACCTCCTGGAGTACGACGGCGAGCCCGTCGACCGGATCGTGCTGGACATGCTCGCACCCTGGGACGTGCTGGAGCTGGTCAAGGAGAAGCTCAACCCCGGCGGCGTGCTGATCGTCTACGTGGCCACCACGACCCAGCTCTCCCGCGTCACCGAGGCGATCCGCGAGCAGCAGAACTGGACCGAGCCGCAGGCATGGGAGACGCTGCTGCGCCCCTGGCACGTGGTCGGCATGGCCGTCCGCCCCGAGCACCGCATGGTCGCCCACACGGCGTTCCTGCTCACCAGCCGCCGCCTCGCCGACGGCGTCACCCCACCGCGCGTCCAACGCCGCCCCAGCAAGGGCTGACACGACGGAGAACGGGCCCGTACCGAACTTCCGGTACGGGCCCGTTCTCGTGTCTCTCCGGTCAGAAGACCCTGCTCACCACCGAGCGCGCGGTCAGCAGAGCTTCCACTCGCCGCCCTCGACGATCAGGTCGTTCGTCTCGTTGATCGGGAGATCCCGATCAACCGTCCGCCCCATGACCTCCATGTGGAGGGACATCGTGCCGTTGAACTGCGCGGTGGCGGTGTCATCGCCGTTGTCGATGACCTGGCCGAGGGTGAACTTCATCTCCAAGCTGTCGAGCATCTTCTGGATGTCCGCATCGGAGGCGCCCATCTTCTTGAGCTGGTCGAACTGGGAGCCCTTGCCCTCCATCATGTCGACCATGTCCTGCAGCTTCCTGCTGGACTTGTCGCAGGTGAGGCTCTGCACCCCGGCGAAGTCCTTGGCGTTCATCATGTCCACGGCCTGCTGCGCGACGGGTCGAGGATCGCCCGGGCCGCCGGTGAAGGCGAGGACGAGGGCGATGATCACGCCGATGACGACGAGGCCGCCGACGCCGCCGAGGATCCACGGCAGCGGGGACTTCTTCTTGGGCGGCTGACCGCCGTAGCCGGGCTGGCCGTACGGGCTCGGGTACGGCTGCTGCGGGTATCCCGCTTGCGGCTGCTGCGGGTACTGCTGGCCCCCGCTGGGCGGGTAGGCGCCGCCGGGCTGCTGCGGGTACTGCTGCCCGCCGCTCGGCGGGAACTGCCCGCCGGGTTGCTGCGGGTACTGGCCACCGGGCTGCTGCCCCCATCCGCCCTGGCCGGGCGGCTGCTGCGGTGGGTACGTCACTGGTGTTCCCCCTGAATCTTTTCTGTTGTTCCCCTCGATGCGCCCCGGCTACTGGCCGAGGTCGCAGACCTTCCACTCGCCGTTCTCGACGACGAGGCCCATCGTCTGGTCCACCGGCTGGGACGCCCCGTCGGCCTCGTAGGTTCCGGTCAGATCCGCCGAAGCCTTGTCACCGTTGCGGGTGACCTCCCCGAGGCGGACGTCGAACTTCCACTGCTTGAGTTGGCCGATGGCGCTGTCGAGCTGGGCCTTGTTGGACTCGCAGAACAGCTCGCCGACGGTGCCGAAGTCGCCCGCGTTGACCTTGGCCACGACCTCCTGGGCCACCGGACGCGGTTCGCCCGGGCCGCTGCCGAGCCAGAAGTAGACGCCGACGCCCGCTCCGGCGAGCACCAGCACGGCCGCGACGATCCCGAGGACGACCGGCAGCTTCGACTTCTGCGGTGCGGGCGGTTCGACATCGCCGAAGCCGCCGGGCTCCTTCAGCCACGAACCGGGGCCGAACTCGCTGCCCCACTGCGGTGGCATCGGTTGACCGGGCTGCGGCGGCTGCGCGGGCTGCGGCTGACCCGGGTGCATCTGGCCGGGTTGTCCCTGCTCCGGGCCCTGCTGGCCCCAACCGGTGTGCTGGTTGCCGTACCAGTTGGGCTGCTGCTGCGGGGCGCCGGAAGGCTGAGGGGGGAATCCGTTCCCCGTGGGTTGCTGCCCCCACCCGCCCTGTCCAGGCTGCTGCGGCGGATAGGTCATGGACTCCTCCCAGGAGTGTTCCTGCGGCATTCGACGCCGGTTGTGCGCTAGCGGCGGTAAGTAGACCAGAGCCTTTGGGCCCGCGAGTGCGGAGTATCCGGATTACAACCTCCGCATCCGCCTCGGCGGAGTCCGGAATGTCCGGACGCCCGGAGTTGTTCCAAATGATGGGAGAAGTGCGGAGGCTCCGGACCGAAAATGCCACCCGGTTGCCGGAGTCGTTAACCCGGATGATCGCAGAGCGCACACGAGCGCTGTGGCGCAACGGAAAAACCCGTGGTCGCGGTGTTTCCGCAGGGGTGCCGGAAGGTTGTCCGGGAGTATCGAACGGACCATGATCGACAACCCACCGTATCCGCCCCGACCAGCCAGGATGCAACGCGCCGGGAACAAACGTCTTTAGACCGTGTGTATTCGGAGATTTCTGTGGCACGCTGGGCGATCCGGCGGACACCTCACGACGCCGCCGTCGTCGGTGATCGCCGGTACCGTGGTGGTACGAGCACGGGAGGAGGGTGCCGATATGCAGCACGACCGTCCCGGCAGCCGGCCTGAGGAGGGCGACGGCGAGCAGGGTGCGGGCTCCGCGGAGCTCCGCAGCCAGATCCGTCTTCTCGAAGACGAGGTCGCACTGCTTCGCCGCAGGCTCAACGAGTCTCCTCAACAGGCGCGCCTGCTGGAAAAGCGGCTGGCCGAGGCATCCGAGAGAGTGAGCCAGCTCACCGAACGGAACGCCAAACTCACCGAGACCCTGAAGGAAGCGCGGGGCCAGCTGATGGCACTGCGCGAGGAGGTCGACCGCCTCGCCCAGCCCCCGAGCGGGTACGGCGTGTTCCTGCACGCCTACGAGGACAGCACGGTCGACGTGTTCACCTCCGGTCGCAAGATGCGGGTGGCGGTGTCGCCGAACGTCGAGGCCGGGGACCTGCGGTTGGGGCAGTCGGTGCGCCTCAACGAGGCCCTCACGGTGGTCGAGGCGGGTGCGTTCGAGCAGACCGGTGAGGTGTGCACCTTCCGGGAGGTCCTGTCCTACGCCGAGGGCGAGAGCCCGCGCGCGCTGGTGATGGGGCACACCGACGAGGAACGCGTCGTGTGGCTGACCGAACCTCTGGCCGACTCCGGGCTGAAGGCCGGCGATTCGCTGCTGGTCGACAGCAAGGCCGGCTACGCCTACGACGTGGTGCCCAAGGCCGAGGTCGAGGACCTCACCCTCGAGGAGGTGCCGGACGTCGGCTACCGCGACATCGGTGGCCTCGCCGGGCAGATCGAGCAGATCCGCGACGCCGTGGAGCTGCCGTTCCTGCACTCCGACCTCTACGTGCAGTACCAGCTGCGCCCGCCCAAGGGCGTCCTGCTCTACGGGCCACCGGGCTGCGGGAAGACGCTCATCGCCAAGGCGGTGGCGAATTCCCTGGCCAAGAAGGTGGCCGCGGCGCGAGGTGACGACGATGGTCAGGCGAAGTCCTACTTCCTGAACATCAAGGGCCCCGAGCTGCTCAACAAGTTCGTCGGCGAGACCGAACGGCACATCCGGATGATCTTCCAGCGCGCTCGGGAGAAGGCCTCCGAGGGCACGCCGGTGATCGTGTTCTTCGACGAGATGGACTCGATCTTCCGGACCCGCGGCAGCGGTGTGTCCTCCGACGTGGAGACCACCATCGTCCCGCAGCTGCTGAGCGAGATCGACGGTGTGGAAGGCCTGGAGAACGTCATCGTCATCGGTGCCTCCAACCGCGAGGACATGATCGACCCGGCGATCCTGCGCCCCGGCCGGCTCGACGTGAAGATCAAGATCGAGCGTCCGGACGCCGAATCGGCCAAGGACATCTTCTCCAAGTACCTCACCACCGAACTGCCGATCCATGAGGAGGACCTCAAGGAGTTCGGCGGCGACAACGCCGCGTGCCTGGACGCGATGATCCAGGCCACGGTGGAGCGGATGTACGCCGAAACCGACGAGAACCGGTTCCTGGAGGTCACCTACGCCAACGGTGACAAGGAGGTCCTGTACTTCAAGGACTTCAACTCCGGCGCGATGATCCAGAACATCGTGGACAGGGCCAAGAAGGCGGCGATCAAGTCGGTGCTGGAGACCAACCAGCCGGGCCTGCGGGTGCAGCACCTGCAGGACGCCATCATCGACGAGTTCGCCGAGAACGAGGACCTGCCCAACACCACCAACCCGGACGACTGGGCCCGCATCTCCGGCAAGAAGGGCGAGCGGATCGTCTACATCCGCACCCTGGTCAGCGGGAAGAACCAGGAATCCGGCCGAGCGATCGACACCGCGACGAACACCGGCCAGTACCTGTAGCTCAGGTGCCGCGCTCGCACGCGTGGTCGAACGACGGTGATTCGGGGCCGCCATCCCTCCTTCCGGGATGGCGGCCCCGAGCTCGTGCGGGCGGCCCTGCGGCGGGATACGTTGCAGGGCATGATCCCCGCGCAGAACCCGGTGCAGCGGCTGGGACTCGGGCTGGCCGCGCTGGGCCGGCCCGCTTACATCAACGTCGGCCGCGCCGACGTGCTGCCCCAGCAGCGCACGGCCCAGGCGATGAAGGAGCGCACCCGCTCCGTCCTGGACGCCGCCTACGCCCACGGCATCCGATGGGTCGACACCGCCCGCTCCTACGGCAGCGCCGAGCAGTTCCTGGCCGACTGGCTGGGGGAGCGGGGCCACGAGGACGTCACCGTCTCCAGCAAGTGGGGCTACGCCTACGTCGCCGAGTGGCGCATCGAGACCGAGGTCCACGAGGTCAAGGAGCACTCGCTGGAGCGCCTGCGCACCCAGTGGGCGGAGACCCGCACGCTGCTGGGCGATCGCATCGACCTCTACCAGGTTCACTCGCTGACCGGTGACAGCCCGCTGTTCGAGGACCTGGAGCTGCAGCACGAGCTGGCGCGCATCCGCGACGCCGGCGTGCGGCTCGGCTTCTCCACCAGCGGTGCCGCGCAGCCCGAGGCCATCGAGCGGGCGTGGGAGCTGGAGATCGGCGGGACGCAGCTGTTCAGCGCCGTGCAGTCCACCTGGAACACCGCCGAGCCCTCGGTCGGCCGCACCCTCAACGAGGTGCACACCGGCGGGTGGCGGGTGCTGCTCAAGGAGACCATGGCCAACGGCCGGCTGGCGCTGAAACCGCCGGACGAGTTCGCCGCCATCGCCTCCCGCCACGGCGTCGGGCCGGACGCCATCGCGGTCGCCCACGCCCTGGCCCAGCCGTGGGCGGACGTGGTGCTGCTCGGCCCGGCCAGCGTCGAGCAGCTGGAGACCAACCTCGCGGCGCTGCGCGTCGAGCTCGACGACCACGACCTGGCCACGCTCAAGTCACTCGCCACCGACGCGGCGACCTACTGGGGCGAGCGCTCCCAGCTGCCGTGGCACTGAGCGCCGCTCAGGTGCGCGCAGCGCGCTCCCGCAGCCACCGCCGCGTGAACTGACGGCCGTCGGGCACGAAGGGCCACAGCGGGTCGTCGAGGCGCTCGCGCAGCTCGGTGACGGGCATCCACCAGCCCTCGGCGACCTCCTCGGGCTGGTGCACCACGGGTCCGTCCCAGCGCGCCTGGAACACGAAACCGTGGTACCGGACGGTGTTCTGCTCGAAGACCTCGCGGAACAGGAACTCCGGTTCGGTGCGCACCCCGAGCTCCTCGGCCAGCTCCCGGCGGGCGGCGTCGAACGGGTCCTCGCCGGCGACGACCACGCCTCCGGCGGTGCAGTCGTGCAGGCCCGGGTAGACGTCCTTGGTGTCGGTGCGGCGGTGCACGTAGATGCGCTTCTCATCGCCGGAGAGCAGCAGCGCGGAAGTCGCCGCGTGCCACAGCCCCCTCGCGCGCATCTCGCTCCGCGACGCCCGGCCCACGACACGCCCGGCCGCGTCGTACAGCGCGACCTGCTCCTCACCCATGCCCACACCACGATCGTGCCACCCGGTCGGCGCAACGCCGAAAGGCACGATCGGCGAACCTGTGGCTTCAAGCACTCTGCTCCGTCGCCGATACCCCGTACTCTGCGAGGTATGCGGCGGATCATGGGAACCGAGGTGGAGTACGGCATCGTCGTGCCTGGCGATTCCAGCGCCAATCCGGTGCTGACCTCCACCCACATCGTGCTTGCGTACGCGGCGGCGGCCGAGATCCCGAGAGCCAGACGGGCTCGCTGGGACTACGAGGTCGAGTCGCCGCTGCGCGATGCGCGCGGGTTCGACCTGAGCTCGGCGGCGCAGCAGTCCAACGGTTCGGACGGCGACGACCTCGGCGCGGCCAACGTCATCCTCACCAACGGCGCACGCCTCTACGTCGACCACGCGCACCCCGAGTACTCCGCGCCCGAGGTCACCAACCCGCGCGACGCGGTCATCTGGGACAAGGCCGGCGAACGCGTGATGGAGGAGGCGGCGTTGCGCGCGGCCAGCGTGCCCGGCACCGCGCCCATACAGCTCTACAAGAACAACGTCGACGGCAAGGGCGCCAGCTACGGCACGCACGAGAACTACCTGATGGCCCGCAACACCCCGTTCACCTCGGTGATCGGCGGCCTGACGCCGTTCTTCGCCTCCCGGCAGGTGATGTGCGGGTCCGGCCGGGTCGGCATCGGCCAGTCGGGTGAGAAGCCCGGATTCCAGCTCTCCCAGCGCTCGGACTACATCGAGGTCGAGGTCGGGCTGGAGACCACCCTCAAGCGCGGCATCATCAACACCCGCGACGAACCGCACGCCGACGCCGACAAGTACCGGCGGCTGCACGTCATCATCGGCGACGCCAACCTCGCCGAGACCTCGACCTACCTCAAGCTCGGCACTGCTGCGCTGGTGCTGGACATGATCGAGGGCGGACTGCGGTTCGACGACCTCAAGCTGGCCGACCCGGTGCAGGCGGTGCACCTGATCAGCCACGACCCCACCCTCAAGCAGTCCGTGGAGCTCGCCGACGGCCGCCGGTTCACCGGATTGGACCTCCAGCGCGCCTACCACGAGCGGGCCTCGGAGTTCCTCGACGCCAACGGTGCCGAGCGGGCCTCGCGCGACGTGCTCAACACCTGGGGCGAGGTGCTCGACATGCTCGGCAAGGACCCCATGTCCTGCGCCGACAGGCTCGACTGGCCGGCCAAGCTGCGGCTGATGGAGAGCTACCGCAGCCGCGACGGGCTGGGCTGGGCCTCGCCCCGGCTGCACATGATCGACCTGCAGTACTCCGACGTGCGGCTGGACAAGGGCCTCTACAACCGGCTGGTCACCCGGGGTTCGATGAAACGCCTGGTCAGCGAGGAAGAGGTGCAGGAAGCCGTCGCCACCCCGCCGGAGGACACCCGCGCCTACTTCCGCGGACGCTGCCTGGAGCGCTACCCGTCGGAGGTCGCCGCCGCGTCCTGGGACTCGGTCATCTTCGACCTCGGCCGGGAATCCCTGGTGCGCATCCCGACGTTGGAACCGCTGCGCGGCACCAAGGCCCACGTCGGCGCCCTGCTGGAAGCCAGCAACAGCGCCGAGGAACTGGTCGACTCGCTGACGAAGGGGTGACCCGCTACGACCGCGTTTCGCGCACGTCAGGTAGTCGGAAAGATCGTCAAAGACGCCCAGCTGGGCGTGGGCGAACGAGTGGTCGGATAGGTAGTGTTCAAGGCAGGACACCCCCGATTCCGGGGGAGTTCGGGACTTCAACCCACCGGGAGGCGAGATGTCTCAGGAGAAGGCTCAGCGGCAGGGCGGCGGCGACGGCGAGGAAGAGAACGAACCGGAGGCCGCCGGTCAGGAACGTCGCGAAAAGCTCGGCGAGGACGTCGACGCCATCCTTGACGAGATCGACGACGTCCTGGAGGAGAACGCCGAGGACTTCGTGCGCGCCTACGTGCAGAAGGGCGGCCAGTAGGCCCCCGGCCGCCGGTGCGCCCTGGCGGTGATCGAAGCGAGAACCGGTCACCGGGCCGGAGAAACACCGGCCCGGTGCCGCTCGCTGCGCACTCGATCATGACTAAAGTGCATCCTGTCGCAGGAGTCCTGTGAGAACGGAGACGATGTCGCTGATGGACCAGAGCTCGGCCCAGTTCCCCGGGCAGGCGCTTCCCGCCGCCTACTTGACCCCCGGATCCTCGTCGTTCACCGACTTCCTCCAAGCCGCCGCACCAGAACTGCTGCCGGGCGGGCGCAAGGTGCCCGAAGGCACGGTGCAGGCGCCGCACGGCACCACCATCGTCGCGGTCACCTTCCGCGGCGGCGTGCTGCTGGCGGGTGACCGCCGGGCGACGATGGGCAACGTCATCGCGCAGCGGGACATGGAGAAGCTCTTCGTCACCGACGCCTACTCGGCGGTGGGCATCGCCGGGACGGCCGGTGTCGCGCAGGAACTCGTGAAGCTCTACGCGGTCGAGCTGGAGCACTACGAGAAGCTCGAAGGCATCTCTCTGTCGCTGGACGGCAAGTCCAACAAGCTGGCCACGATGCTGCGGGGCAACCTGTCCGCGGCCATGCAGGGGCTGGCGGTCGTGCCGCTGTTCGCCGGTTACGACACCGACGCCGAAGACCCCGACCGCGCAGGCCGGATCGTGTCCTACGACGTCGTCGGCGGTCGCTACAACGAGGCCGGCGGCTACCACGCGGTCGGTTCCGGCTCGCAGTTCGCCAAGTCGGCGCTGAAGAAGCGCTTCGACCCGGACGCCGACCTGGACACCGCCGCGCGCGCCGCGGTGGAGGCGCTCTACGACGCGGCGGACGACGACAGCGCCACCGGTGGCCCGGACGTGTCCCGGCGGATCTACCCGTCGGTCATCACCATCACCGCGGCCGAGGGCGCGGTGCGTCTGACCGAGGAGCAGACCTCCGAGATCGCCACCGCCGTGGTCAACGGACGCCTGGAGAACCCGGGCGGCTGACCAGCGCCGTCCCACGATCCCGCCTGCCACAGCGAGCAGATTCAGGAGTGCAGAAGCCGTGACGATGCCGTTCTACACCTCCCCCGAGCAGTTGATGCGGGAGCGTTCCGAGCTGGCCCGCAAGGGCATCGCCCGGGGCCGCAGCGTGGTGGTGCTCAAGTACGCCGGTGGGGTGCTGTTCGTCGCCGAGAACCCGTCTCCGACCTTGCACAAGGTCTCCGAGATCTACGACCGCATCGGCTTCGCCGCGGTGGGCCGCTACAGCGAGTTCGAGGCGCTGCGGGTCGCCGGCGTGCGCATCGCCGACGTGCGCGGTTACTCCTACGACCGGCGTGACGTGACCGGGCGGTCGCTGGCCAACACCTACGCCCAGCACCTGGGCGCGATCTTCACCGAGCAGATCAAGCCGTTCGAGGTCGAGATCTGCGTGGCGGAGGTCGGTGCGACCGCCGAGTCGGACCAGCTGTACCGGCTCACCTACGACGGGTCCATCGTGGACGAGCCGCAGTACGTCGTGATGGGCGGTCAGGCTGACACCATCACCAGCTCGCTGAAGGATTCCTTCAGCGATGGAATGGAATTGGGCGACGCCATCCGGGTCGCCGTCAAGGGACTTTCGTCCAGTGGGGACTCCGCGCGGGAACTGGGCACCAAGGCCCTGGAGGTCGCGGTCCTCGACCGCGCCCGTCCCAACCGGACGTTCCGCCGCATCCAGGGCGCCGCGCTGACCGCCCTGCTGCCGGCGTCGACTGAGGACTCCGACAAGTCCGAGGACGGCGAGGAAACCCCGTCCGGCAAGTGACCCGGCCGAGCTCATCGCTCCCGCACCCGCCTCGGGTGCGGGAGCGATGTCGTTCGCGGTGGGACGGGCGGCCCACATCCCGGGAAATCGTACGGATGTACGGCGATTCCGGCTGCTCCGTGCGGGGGCGTGCGCAACGGGGTGAGTGACGGCCTGCTACCAAAATCAGCCGAACTCATTTCGACAGTTGCCCGAACGGCGGACCGCCGCGAGGGCGGTTTTGCGCCTAGTGTGGAGACATGCAGAGGCGGATCTTCGGCATCGAAACCGAGTTCGGGGTCACCTGCACGTTCCACGGGCAGCGCAGACTGTCCCCGGACGAGGTGGCCAGGTACCTGTTCCGGCGGGTCGTGTCGTGGGGAAGGTCGTCGAACGTCTTCCTGCGCAACGGTGCCCGCCTCTACCTCGACGTGGGTTCTCACCCCGAGTACGCCACGGCCGAGTGCGACGACCTCACGCAGCTGGTCACGCACGACAAGGCCGGTGAGCGCATCCTCGAAGACCTGCTCATCGATGCCGAACGCCGGCTCTCCGACGAGGGCATCGGCGGGGACATCTTCCTGTTCAAGAACAACACCGACTCAGCGGGCAACTCCTACGGCTGCCACGAGAACTACCTGGTCGGACGCTCCGGCGAGTTCTCCCGCATCGCCGACGTGCTGCTGCCGTTCCTGGTGACGCGCCAGCTCATCTGCGGTGCCGGGAAGGTCCTGCAGACCCCGCGCGGAGCGGTGTACTGCCTGTCCCAGCGCGCCGAGCACATCTGGGAGGGCGTCTCCAGCGCCACCACCCGGTCCCGGCCGATCATCAACACCCGCGACGAGCCGCACGCCGACGCCGAGCGCTACCGGCGGCTGCACGTCATCGTCGGTGACTCCAACATGTCCGAGGTGACCACCCTGCTCAAGGTCGGGGCGGCCAACCTGGTGCTGGAGATGGTCGAGCAGGGCGTGCAGTTCCGGGACTTCAGCCTGGACAACCCGATCCGGGCGATCCGCGAGATCAGCCACGACCTCACCGGGCGCCGCACGGTGCGGCTGGCGGGCGGCCGGGAGGCCTCGGCCCTGGACATCCAGCGCGAGTACCACAGCCGGGCCGTCGACCACGTCGCGCGGCGCGGTTCGGACCCGATGTCCGAGCGCATCCTGGAGCTGTGGGGCCGCACCCTCGACGCCGTCGAGCAGGAGGACTACTCGCTGATCGACCGCGAGGTCGACTGGGCGATCAAGCTCCGCCTGCTGGAGCGCTACCGCAACAAGCACGGTCTGGAGCTGTCCAGCCCGCGCATCGCGCAGCTCGACCTCGCCTACCACGACATCCGGCGCGGGCGCGGGCTGTTCGACATGCTGCAGCGCAAGGACCTGGTGGACCGGGCGACCGAGGACGGCGAGATCGAGGCCGCCAAGGACACCCCGCCGCAGAGCACCCGCGCCAAGCTGCGCGGTGACTTCATCGCCGCTGCTCAGGCCGCGGGGCGGGACTTCACCGTCGACTGGGTGCACCTCAAGCTCAACGATCAGGCCCAGCGGACCGTGCTGTGCAAGGACCCGTTCCGGGCGGTCGACGAGCGGGTCGAGCGGCTGATCAACTCGCTGTAGCGCCGTTCGACTCCCGCACGAACCGGGTGGCGCTGCGGCCGGGCCGCAGCGCCGCTCCCGGCTTCAGCTGTGGGGCGCCTGGCCGGTCGGGCGGATCGTCAGTTCGTTGACGTCGACCGTTGCCGGTTGCGCCAGGGCGTAGAGGATGCCCCGGGCGATGTCCTCCGGGGCCAGCTTCGGGACGTCCGTCCGGTCCGCGGTCATGTCCGTCTCGACCATGCCCGGTTGCACGAGGGTGACCCTGACCCCGGTGCCCACGCACTCCGCCCGGATGTTCTGCGCCATGCCGGTGACCGCCCACTTGGTGGCCGAGTAGAGGTTGCCCGGGCGGATCCCGCGACCGGCGTTGGAGCCGGTGAGCACGAGGTGGCCCCTGCTGCGCACCAGCGCGGGCAGGGCGGCGCGGGCGGTGATCGCCGCGCCGTAGACGTTGGTGAGCACCATGTCGCGCCACTGCTCGGGTTCGGCGCCGTCGTTGCCGAGGAACGAGGTCGGCACGCTCATCCCGGCGTTGGCCAGGACGGCGTCCACACCGCCGTAGCGCTGCTCGGTCGTGGCGACGGCGTCGGCCAGGCTGGTGTGGTCGGTGACGTCGCAGGGCAGTGCCACGGCGGTGTCCGAAACCAGTTCCTCGACCAGGCCGGACAGGGCGTCGGTGTCGCGTGCCAGCAGGGCCAGCCGGTAGCCCTGGGCGGCGGCGAGGCGGGCGGTGGCGGCGCCGATGCCGCGCGAGGCACCGGTGATCATCAGAGCAGGCATGTCCTCAGGGTAGGAACGCGAACGCTTCGTGAACGACTTTCGCATCGACGATGAGTTCAGTGCCGGCCGAAATCGGCGGTCGATCGAATGGGTGTTCTGCGACGACACGCCGGTACCCGAACTCATGATCGAATACTTTGGCGCTAGAGTTTCGGAGTGGCCACTGTGCGTGCTGAACGCTTGGTGAACTTGGTGCTCTGCCTGCTGTCGACCCGTCAGTACCTCACCGCAGAGCGGATCCGTCATATCGTCGCGGGGTACGCCGACGCGCCCTCCGACGAGGCGTTCTTCCGGACCTTCGAGCGGGACAAGGCCGAGCTGCGAGACCTGGGGATCCCGCTGGAAACCGGCCGCAACTCGGCCTTCGACAGCGCCGACGGCTACCGCATCGCCCGGCGCGATTACGAGCTCGGCGACATCGACCTCGAACCCGACGAAGCCGCCGCCGTCGCGCTGGCCGTCCGGCTGTGGGACTCCCCGGAGTTCACCTCCGCCGCCCAGGGCGCGCTGCTCAAGCTCCGCGCCGCCGGTGTCGACGTGGACGAACGCGCCTCGGCCGCGGTCGAGCCGAAGGTGCGCACCAGCGAACCCGCGTTCGGCACGCTGCACTCGGCCGTGCAGTCCGGCCGCGTCGTGGAGTTCGACTACCGGCGTCCCAGCAGCGCCGAGGTCCGGCACCGCACCGTCGAGCCGTGGGGCGTGGTGTCCTGGCGCGGACGCTGGTACGTCGTGGGCCACGACCGCGACCGGCAGGCGCCGCGCTGCTTCCGGCTCTCCCGCATCCAGGGGCCGGTCAGCGCCGTCGGCAAGAGCGGGGTCGTGCAGCGGCCGCAGGAGGTCGACCTGCTGCGGATGGTCGCGGGCGAGCAGCGGGAGCCACCGCCGCCGACGCCGTCCCGCGTGTGGGTCGCCGACGGTCGCGCGCACGGCGTGCGGCGCATCGGCAAGGTCGTCGAGCGCAGGGAGCTCGACGGCGATCCCGGCGAGGTGCTGGAGCTGGACGTGAAGTACCCGGAGTCCGCGGCGAGCTGGCTCGCCGGGTACGGGCCCGACGTCGCCGTCCTGCAGCCGGACACCCTGCGCAAGGCGGTCAACGAGATCCACCTGGACGCGGCGGGGGAGGGACGGCGATGACCAGCGCGACGCAACGCCTGCCCAGGCTGCTGGCCCTGGTTCCCTACCTGCTCAGCCGCCCCGGCATCCCCATCGCCGACGCCGCCACCGACTTCGGGGTCACCCCGCAGCAGCTGCGCAAGGACCTGGAGCTGCTGTGGATGTGCGGGCTGCCCGGCTACGGGCCCGGCGATCTGATCGACCTGTCCTTCGACAGCGACTCGATCACCGTCACCTACGACGCCGGCATGCGGCGACCGCTGCGGCTGACCGCCTCCGAGGCGACGTCGCTGCTGGTGGCGCTGCGAGCGCTCGCCGACACCCCGGGCGTTCCCGACTCCGACGCGGTGCAGCGCACGCTGGCGAAGGTGGAGAGCGCGGTCGGCCAGGCCCGCCCGTCCGGGGTGGTGATCGGTCTCGGCGCGGAGGACTCGGTCGACCCGGAGGTGCGCCGAACGGTCCAATCCGCCGTCACCGGCGGCAAAGCGTTGCGCATCCGTTACTACACGGCATCGCGCGACGAGATCAGCGAGCGAACGGTCGACCCGATGCGGTTGCTGCTGGTCGACGGCCGCAGCTACCTGGAGGCCTGGTGCCGCAGCGCGCACGGCGTCCGGATGTTCCGGCTGGACCGCATCGATGCCGCTCAGCGGCTCGACGAGCCCGCCGAGCCGCCGTCCGAAGCCGAGCCGACCGACGTTTCCGCAGGTCTGTTCCAACCCGCGCCCGACCAGCGGGTGGCCGAGATCGAACTGGAGCCGGACGCCCGGTGGGTCGCCGAGTACTACCAGGTCGACGAGGTCGACGAGCTCCCCGGCGGCCGGGCCCGGGTGCGGATGCGCTACGCCGACAGCGCGTGGATGACCAGGCTGCTGCTCGGCCTCGGCGGCCAGGTGACGGTGCTCAGCCCCGAGGAGTTGGGGGGTGACGTGCGTCAACGAGCCCATGCCGCGTTGAGGCGGACCCGTCACCTTCCGTCCACCTGAGCCCGATACGGTGAACAACGTGCCGTTCGTGTGGACTCTCGTGCTGCTGGCCGTAGGCCTCGTCCTGCTGGTGTTCCTGCTGGTCAGGACCTTGATGGAGGTGCGTCGCTTTCGACGCGTGCAGCGGGGGGCGGCCCACGATCTCGCTGACCGCAGCGGAATGGTCAAAGCGCGTGCAGCGGGCCTCAAGGTGGCGCTCTCGCAGCGCCGTCGCGGTTGACGAGAAGCAGAAACGGCCCTATTTGCCGACCCCTGCCCCGCGTACCATTGGCGCCTAGCAGGGACATCACGAAAGGTTGTGTACGGATGGGTTTGCCAGGTGGCTGGGAGCTGGTCCTCATCGTCTTGGTTCTGGTGCTGCTCTTCGGCGCCACCAAGCTCCCGCAGATGGCCCGTTCTCTGGGGCAGTCCGCTCGGGTGTTCAAGGCTGAGGCGCGAGGCATGAAGGCCGACGAAGAGGCCGCGAAGAAGGCTCAGTCGGAGAAGGAGCAGAAGCCGGAGCTGACGGCCGGTGAGCCGAGCACTCCGCCGGCGACCTCGCCGGTCGAGGACAAGCAGCAGAACGAACAGAAGAACTGACTGAGGACGGGGCTAGCGAAGTGGGTGACAGTCCACTGCGTCGCCTGAACCCGTTCCGCAATGATCGCCGTCGGTGGGGACGCAGGCACAACCCCGACGGCACCATGACGATCATCGATCACCTCTTCGAGCTGCGTTACCGGCTCGGGGTGGCGATGACGGCAGTGGTCATCGGAGCCATCCTCGGGTTCATCTGGTTTTCCACCGCGCCGTTCGGCTGGCCGACGCTCGGTGACATCTTGCTCGGGCCGTACTGCGCGCTCCCCGTGGAGCAGCGGCTCAGCCCGAACGGGACCTGCCAGCTGTTGCAGACCGAGCCTTTCGAGATCTTCATGCTGCGCATGAAGGTGGGTCTGTCGGTCGGCGCGATCCTGTTCAGCCCGGTGTGGCTGTACCAGCTGTGGGCGTTCATCACGCCCGGTCTCTACACCAAGGAGCGCAAGTTCGCCCGGACCTTCGTGTTCTTCGCGACGATCCTGTTCGTCGCGGGCGCGGTCCTGGCGTACTTCATCGTTCCCGAGGCGCTGAGCTTCATGGCGGGCTTCGGCGGCGAGGCGTTCTTCACCGCGCTCACCGGTGGCAAGTACATCAACTTCATGCTGCTGCTGCTGGTGATCTTCGGCGTGAGCTTCGAGCTCCCGCTGATCCTGGTGATGCTCAACCGCGCCGGTGTCGTCACCTACGAGAAGCTGCGCAGGTGGTGGCGGGGGCTGGTGTTCGCGCTGTTCGTGTTCGCCGCGATCGCCACGCCCGGGCAGGACCCCTTCTCGATGCTGGCGCTGTCGGCGGCGCTGTCGCTGCTGTTCTTGTTGGCTGCGCTGATCTGCCGTTCGCACGACCGGCGCAAGGCCAAGAAGATGGAGGCCGAGGGCCTGACCGGCGTTGGCCTCGACGAGGCGTCCGAGGTCGATCCGTTCGCGTCCAAGCTGGACACGACACCGTCGGCACCGCAGAAGCACGACGACATCACCTGACGGTCACAACCCGTCGAACCCTGGCCAACGGGGACGCAAGTGGGATTAGATGCATCCTCATGCGTTGCGTCCTGGTGATCAACCCCGCGGCCGGTGGTGGTCTTCCCGCGAAGGTGGTCGGTGAACTCACCGACCACCTTCGCGCTGTGTGCGAGGTGCGGACGGTCATCGCCACCGACACGTCCGGCACCGAAACCGCCGTGCGGCGCGCGGTGGAGGACCAGGCCGACGTGCTGGCCGTGGTCGGCGGTGACGGTATCGCGCACCTGGCCGTGCAGGCGTGCGCCGAGTCGTCGACCTCGCTGGCGATCATCCCCGCGGGCACCGGCAACGACCTCGCCCGGAGCCTGGGCATCCCGCGCGAGCCGGTGGCGGCCGCGCGCGCTGCGGCCAAGGCCATCTCCGCCGGTGCGCGGCGGCGCATCGACCTCGGCAAGATCGCGGGCACCGGGTGGTTCGCGACGGTGCTGTGCGCCGGCTTCGACGCGAAGGTCAACGCCAGGGCGAACCGGATGCGCTGGCCGCGGGGTCAACGCCGCTACGACTTCGCGCTGCTGCGGGAGCTGCTGGGGCTGCGGGCCAGGCCGGTGCGGTTGGAGACCGAGCGCGGAGTCCTCGACGTCGAGGCCACGCTCATCGCGGTGGGCAACACCGGTTGGTACGGCGGCGGCATCCCGATCTGCCCCGATGCGCTGGACGACGACGGTCTGTTCGACGTGACCGTGGTCGGCCGGGTGCCGCGCCGGGAGCTGGTGCGGATCCTGCCGAGGCTGCGCACCGGACGCCACGTCGACCACCCGGCGGTGACGACGCTGCGCGCCAAGTCGGTCCGCTTGGGCGGGGAGAACGGCTGGCTGGCCTACGCCGACGGTGAACCCCAGGCCCGGTTGCCCCTGACGATCCGCTGCACGCCGGGTGCGCTCAGCGTGGCGTGTGGCGCACAGCACGTGTGAACATCCGGCTCCTCCCGGCTTGCGCGGCGGTGCTGGTACGAGGCCTGCTGGGATCCGTCGCGCGGCGTCGCGGCGCACTGGCCAGGTGGGAAGGCGCCGCGCTGCGAGCGGTGGCGGTGACCGGCGGCTCGCGGCATCGCGGCTGGCAGGAGGCTCCGAAGCGAGCGTTGTGAGACACCGGTCGGGGTGATGTGAAAACCTTGGTACGTGGCTGCCAGCCGTTCCAACCCGACCAAGCTCTCGCCGGCCGACGCGTACTCGGCGCATTCCCGCCGCAGTGCCCATCCGAAACTGGCCGAGTTCATCGCGGAGCTGTCCTTCGAACTAGACCCCTTCCAGCTCACCGGATGTCAGGCGCTGGAGGCCGGGAGGAGCGTGCTGGTGTGCGCGCCGACCGGTGCGGGCAAGACCGTGGTGGGCGAGTTCGCCGTGCACCTGGCGCTGTCGGAGGGGCGCCGCTGCTTCTACACCACGCCGATCAAGGCGTTGTCGAACCAGAAGTTCGCCGACCTGTGCGAGCGGTACGGCAACGACGCGGTGGGTCTGCTGACCGGCGACACCTCGATCAACGGCGACGCGCAGGTGGTCGTGATGACGACCGAGGTGCTGCGCAACATGCTCTACGCCGGTTCGCGCGGGCTGGACCAGCTCGGTTACGTGGTGATGGACGAGGTCCACTACCTGGCCGACCGGTTCCGGGGCGCGGTGTGGGAGGAAGTGATCCTGCACCTGCCGGACTACGTGCAGCTCGCGAGCCTGTCCGCGACGGTCAGCAACGCCGAGGAGTTCGGCGAGTGGCTGCAGGAGGTGCGCGGGGAGACCACGGTCGTGGTGGACGAGCACCGGCCGGTGCCGCTGTGGCAGCACATGCAGGTCGGGCCGCGGATGTTCGACCTGTTCGGCGGTGAGACCGATGACCACGAGCTGACGATGAACCCCCAGCTGCTGCGGCACACCCAGCAGCTGGCGCGCACCCACATGCCCTACGGGGGCCGCCGCGGTGGCCCGCCGAACAAGCGCAAGGGGCCGCGTCCGCCCCGGTTCTCGCCGCCGTCCCGGCTGGAGATGCTGACCAGCCTCGACGCCGCGGGGCTGCTGCCGGCGATCGTGTTCATCTTCAGCCGCAACGGCTGCGATCAGGCGGTGGCGCAGTGCGTGCGGGCCGGGTTGCGCCTGACCGCCGAGTCCGAGGTCGAGGAGATCCGCGAGGTCATCGACGAGCGGACCAGGAACCTGCCCGACGCCGACCTGGGCGTGCTCGGCTTCTGGGAGTGGCGGGAGGCGTTGGAGCGGGGCGTGGCCGCGCACCACGCCGGGCTGCTGCCGGCGTTCAAGGAGACCGTCGAGGAGCTGTTCGTGCGCGGCCTGGTCAAGGCCGTGTTCGCGACCGAGACGCTGGCGCTGGGCATCAACATGCCCGCCCGCACGGTGGTGCTGGAACGCCTGGTGAAGTTCAACGGCGAGTCGCACGTGGACCTCAGCCCGGGTGAGTACACGCAGCTCACCGGTCGTGCCGGGCGGCGCGGCATCGACATCGAGGGCCACGCGGTGGTGGTCTGGCAGCCGGGCGTGGACCCCAAGCAGGTGGCGGGTCTGGCCTCGACGCGCACCTACCCGCTGCGCTCGTCGTTCCGGCCCGGCTACAACATGGCGGTCAACCTGGTGCAGCGCGTCGGTCAGGACTCGGCCCGGGACCTGCTGGAGCAGTCGTTCGCGCAGTTCCAGGCCGACCGGTCGGTGGTGGGCCTCTCGCGCCGGGTCGATCGCAACGCCGAGGCCCTGACGGGCTACACCGAGGCGATGGAGTGCCACCTGGGCGACTTCGCCGAGTACTTCGACCTGCGGCGCCGGATCTCCGAGCGGGAGAAGGCGCTGGCCAGGCAGAACCGGCAGTCGCGGCGCGCCGAGGCGGCCAAATCGCTGGAGAAGCTGCGCAAGGGCGATGTGATCTCGGTGCCGGCCGGGCGCCGGTCCGGGCTGGCGGTGGTGATCGACCCGGGTCTGGAGCCGATGGGCGAGCCGCGTCCGCTGGTGGTGACCGAGGATCGCTGGTCGGGACGCCTGTCGGTCGCCGACTTCACCTCGCCGGTGGAGGCGCTGGGCAAGCTCAAGCTGCCCAAGCACGTCGACACCCGCTCGCCGAAGTCCCGCCGGGACCTGGCGTCGTCGCTGCGCAGCACGGGGTTGAGCTCCTCGGGCGGGCGCGGCCGGAAGCGCTCGGACGCCACCGACGACGCCGAGCTGGCGAGCCTGCGGCGGGCGTTGAAGGCGCACCCGTGCCACGGCTGCGACGAGCGGGAGGCGCACGCCCGCTGGGCGGAGCGCTACGAGCGGCTGCGCGGTGAGAACGAGAACCTGCGTCGCAAGGTCAACAGCACCACGCACTCGCTGGCCCGCTCGTTCGACCGGATCGTGGCGCTGCTGACCGAGCGGGACTACCTGCCCGCCCCGGACGGCAAGCCCGGTGACGACGTCGACGAGGTGGAGACGCAGGCGGGGCAGGTCACCGAGCACGGTCGGCGGCTGTCCAGGCTCTACAGCGAGTCCGATCTGCTGGCCGCCGAGTGCCTGCGGGTGGGGACCTGGAACGGGCTCGGCCCGGCCGAGCTGGCGGCGGTGGTGTCCTCGTTGGTCTACGAGTCGCGGCGGGAGGGGCCTGCTCCGCAGGTCCCGGCCGGGCCGATCACCGACGCGCTGACCTCGACCTGGCAGTTGTGGGCGGAGCTGGAGGACGACGAGCGTCGTCACAAGCTCGACCGCACCCGCGAGCCCGATGCGGGGTTCGCCTGGCCGGTGTTCCGGTGGGCGCGCGGTGAGTCGCTGGAGAAGGTGCTCACCGCCGCCGAGTCCGCCGGTAACGAGCTCTCGGCAGGCGACTTCGTGCGCTGGTGCCGCCAGGTGATCGACCTGCTGGACCAGATCCGCGACGTGATGGGCACCAAGGACCCGGTCGGCTCGGCGGCGGCGAAGGCCGTGACCGCGATCCGCCGGGGCGTGGTGGCCGCCGGTGGTGTGTGACCCGGCTGTGGTTGGATCACTGGCAGTCGGCCGCGCCAGCTGAAGTCATCCGGAGGTGTAGATGTCGTCCCCCTACGGCCCGCCAGGGGGTTACCCCCAGTGGGGGCAACCGCAGGGGCCTGGGATGCAGCCGGGCCATCCGCAGCCGGGTGGCTACGCGGGTCAGCCGTACCCCGCGCAACCGGTGCACCAGCAGCCGATCCAGCAGCCCCAGTACGCGCAGCCGCCCTACGGATACGGGTACGGCCAGCCGCAGCCGTACTACCCGTCGCCGAGC
The DNA here is from genome assembly GCF_018070075.1 of Saccharopolyspora endophytica. Lineage (GTDB taxonomy): Bacteria > Actinomycetota > Actinomycetes > Mycobacteriales > Pseudonocardiaceae > Saccharopolyspora > Saccharopolyspora endophytica. The sequence goes on along the minus strand of NZ_JAGPXE010000009.1, from coordinate 116,452 downwards.
GGTTTCGGTTTCCCGCAGGTGCCGCAGAAGCGGAAGCGGTCGATGCTGCCGTGGATCCTCGGCGGCTCGGGCGTGCTCGTGGTGCTCGCCGTGGTGCTGGTGCTGGGTTTCGTCGCTCCCGGGTTCTTCGTGCGCTCGGTGTTCGACGCGGCCAGCGTGGAGAAGGGCGTCACGCAGACGCTCAAGGGCTCGTACAACATCGCCGGTGTCGGTGCGGTGACCTGCCCGGACGGTGAGCCGGTGGAGGTTCGGCACCGGTTCGACTGCCAGGTGCGGATCAACGGCGCCGACAAGGTCGTCACGGTCACGGTCAAGAACGACGAGGGCGTCTACGAGGTCGGGCACCCGAAGTAATCGGTGGACTGCGCGGTCGGGGTCGGAGACGATCGCTGCCGTGGGTGAAACCGAAGTCCGGGTGCTGTCCGAGTCCGAGTACCGCGAGGCCAACGAGCTGTTCCGGCGGGCGCTGCTGTTCCCGCTGGCCGATGACGAGCAGTGGGCGTCGAGCTCGCAGCGCATGGAACCGGGCCGGGTGCTCGGCGCTTTTCTCGACGGCGAGCTGGCGGGGACGGCCCTGTCGATGACCAGCTCGCTGACGGTTCCCGGTGGCGCTGAGGTGCCTGCGGCGGCGGTGACCGGGGTGGCGGTGCGAGCCGATTCGACCCGGCGCGGCCTGCTGACCGGGATGATGCGGTTCCAGCTCGACGACGCCGCCCGGCGCGGTGAGGTCGTGGCGATGCTGCACGCCAGCGAGGCCGGGATCTACGAGCGCTTCGGCTACGGCGTCGCCAGCAGGGTCCGGAACGTGGAGGTCGACCGCTCGCGGGCGCGGATGCGCCGCTCGGTCCCGCGCGGCGGCCGGGTCCGCCTGGTCTCGCAGGAGCAGGCGGCGCAGCTGATGCCCGCCTTGTACCCGAAGTGCGCGCGGGACCGCGCGGGCTGGATGCACCGCCCCGACGGGTGGTGGCCGGGCCGGAGCGCCGTGTTGAACAAGAGCCAGGCGGTCGCGGTGCACGCCGACGAGTCCGGGACGGACGACGGCTTCGCCGTGTACCAGCCGCGCGGGGAATCCTCCACTGTGGACGTGTGGGACCTGGTGGCGGCCAACGACGTCGCGGCGATCGAGCTGTGGCGCTTCCTGCTCGACATCGACCTCGTGACGACCGTCGCGGGCTTCGAGCGCCCGGTGGACGAGCCGGTCGAGTGGTGGCTGACCGATCGTCGCGCCTGCCGCACCACGGGGGTGAGTGACGACCTGTGGGTCCGCCTCGTCGACGTCGGCGCCGCCCTGCGGGCCCGCACCTACGGTCGCGGGGAGCCGGTGGTCCTGGAGGTCGTCGACGAGTTCCGGCCCGCCAACACCGGCTGCTACCGCATCAGCCCGGACGGGGCCACGACCTGCGACGACGCTCCGCAGCTGACGCTGGACGCCGCGGCCCTGGCGGCGCTCTACCTGGGCGATCAGACGGCCTCGGCCCTCGCCACGGCCGGACTCGTCCAGGTCCACGATCCGCAGGCGTTGACCGACGCCGACCTGCTGTTCCCGCTGCAGCGGCCACCGTGGTGCGGCACCGGCTTCTAGTGGACGCGACCGGGTTCGCTCCGACCTGCCGGGCGCGGTGAGGATTCCCCGCCGCGCCCGGCAAAACCGTTGTGATGCCTACTGTTCGAGGGCTGCGATGAGGCGGTCGATGCTGGCTCCGAGGCCCCAGGTGGACTGGAGCGCGCGCAGCCGGTCGAGGTCCGGCTCGGCGGGCATGGCGTCGGACTCGCGGTCCATGACGACCGGCGCGTTCCTGACCACGTTGACCACGGCCGGGGCCGCCGCCAGGTACTCGGCGGACTCGCTGAGCTTGGTGCGGATCCGCGAGGTCAGCCGGGCGTCGCCTTCGGCGGCCGCCCGCAGCAGGTCGTCGAGGGACCCGAACTGGGTGATCAGCTTCGCCGCGGTCTTCTCGCCGATGCCCGCCACGCCGGGCAGCCCGTCGGAGGGGTCTCCGCGCAGCACCGCCATCTCCGCGTAGTCCGCACCCGCCCGCTCCTGCGACAGCGCGTACTTCTCGGCGAGCTCACCGGGGCCGAAGTCCTGGGCCTTGGCCAGGCCCGCTCCGATGTAGATCACCCGCACCTGCGGTTCTGCGCGGACCAGCTGGAACAGGTCCCTGTCGCCGGTGACGACCTCCACCGGGTCGGTGCGCTCGCGGTCGGCCAGCGCGCCGATGACGTCGTCGGCCTCGAAACCCTCCGCCTCGGCAGTGGTGATGCCCGCGGCGTCGAGGACCTCCAGGATCACCGGGATCTGCGGCGAGAGCGTGTCGGGCACCTCCTCCGCCTCCGGGTCTTCCACGGCCACCCGGTGCGTCTTGTACGACGGCAGCGCGTCGACCCGGAACTGCGGGCGCCAATCGTTGTCCAAGCAGGCGACCAGGCGGGACGGCCGGCGATCGGTGATCAGCTTCGCCAGCATGTCGCAGAAGCCGCGCACCGAGTTCACCGGCGTGCCATCAGGGGCGGTCAGCGAGTCGGGCAGCGCGTAGAACGAGCGAAACCACAACCCGGCCGAATCGACGAGCATGAGAGGTCCGGTCACGCGACCAGCTTGTCATGTCCGGCCCGCACCACGCGCCCGACCTGCCGATCCGCTCAGCCGTCCAGGGCCGCCCGGGCCCTTTCGCGCGCCTGGACGCGGTCGGGTGCGGACACCGCGCGCTCGGCGACCGCGCGCCACTCCGGCAGGGAACGCCGGGCCAGTTCTTCACCCACCGCGGGCAGGGCTGCCGAGGTCATCGACAGGCTGCTGACCCCCAGGCCGACCAGGACGCCCGCCAGCAGCGGGTCGGCTGCCGCCTCGCCGCACACTCCCACCGGTTTGCCCTGTGACGCGGACGCGTCGCCCAGCAGGGCGATCAGCCGGAGCAGCGCGGGCTGCCACGGGTCGTTGAGGGCGGCCAGCGCGCCGGTCATGCGGTCCGCGGCGCAGGTGTACTGGGCGAGGTCGTTGGTGCCGATGCTGGCGAAGTCCACTTCGGCCAGCAATTCCTCGGCGCACAGCGCGGCGGCCGGGGTTTCCACCATGACGCCGACGCGACCGACCCCGGCGGCACGGGCGCGCTCGGCGAACCACGCCGCCTCGCCCGGAGTCGCCACCATGGGTGCCATCACCGACACCTCGGCACCGGTGTCCTCGGTGGCGGCGACGATCGCGGCGAGCTGCCGGTCCAGCACGCCCGGGCGGTCGAAGGCGACGCGGAGACCCCGCACGCCCAGCGCGGGATTGGGCTCGGCGGCGATGTCGAGGAACGGCAGCGGTTTGTCCGCTCCCGCGTCGAGAGTGCGCACCACGACGGGCTTTCCGGCGAACGGGCGAAGAACGTCGGCGTAGGACTGGCGCTGGGCGTCCGGGGACGGTTCGCCGGTGGCGTCCAGGAAGCAGAACTCCGTGCGGAACAGCCCCGAGCCCTCCGCGCCCGCATCGATCGCGTTCGTGGCATCGGCGGGGGAGCCGACGTTGGCGAGCAGCTTCACCGGGTGGCCGTCGGCGGTCCTCCCCGTTCCGCGCCACCGGGTTTCGGATCGGGTGGCCGCTTCGGCGGTGACGGGTTCGGCGACGAGCTCGACCGTGCCCGCCGCGCCGTCCACGCGCGCACCGGCGGCGCCCGACGCCAGCGCGCCGCGCGCGGCGACCACGGCCGGGATCCCCAGCGCCCTGGCCAGGATCGCGGTGTGGCTGGTCGGGCCGCCCTCCTCGGTCACCAGGGCCAGCACCATCGAGGGATCGAGATCGGCGGTGTCGGCCGGGGCCAGGTCGCGCGAGACCAGCACGCTCGGCGTGGCGGGCTCGGGCACTCCCGGAGCGGCGGTCCCGGACAGCTCGGCGACGATCCGGTCCCGCACGTCCTGGACGTCCCGGACGCGTTCGGCCAGGTAGCCGCCCGCCGCCGCCAGCGCGTCCGAGAACTGCTCGGAGGCCTCGAAGACCGCGCGCGGGGCGGGCAGCCGCCGACCGGTGACCGCTTGTTCTGCGGCCGAGAGCAGACCTGGGTCGGTGGCCATCGCGGCCGTCACCTCCAGGACGGACCGGGCTTCGCCGTCGGTGGCCGCCGCCCGCTTCTGCAGACGCCGGGCGACCGCCTGCGCGGCGGGACGGATCCGCGCGGCCTCGGCCGTCGGGTCGGCGGGCTCGGGCCCGCGATCGGGCTCGGGCAACCGGTCATGAACCAACAAGACCGGGCCGGCCGCTCTGCCAGGGCTGACACCGACTCCCCGCAGCGTGGACATGCACCACTCCCTACCGTGCCGAGGTTTTTCCTCGTGTTCTCGAAGCCTTGACAATATGACAACAAGGGGCACAATCAGGCAACACCAAACAACAACCGGAGGGCAACGGGCATGTACGGGGCGGAGCGCCAGCAGCTGCTGGCGCAGCGGGCACGGCGCGACGGACGCATCGACGTCACCGCCGCAGCGGCCGAGTTCGAGGTGGCACCCGAAACGATCCGCCGCGACCTCGCCGCGCTGGAGCGGCAAGGACTGCTGCGACGCGTCTACGGCGGAGCCATCGCCATCGACCGGCTCGACTTCGAACCCGAGGTCTCGCTGCGGGACCAGACCAACGCCGAGAAGAAGGAGCGCATCGCCAAGGCGGCCCTGGACCAGGTGCCCGCACGCGGAACCGTGCTGCTCGACGGCGGAACCACCACCGCCAGGCTCGCCGGGCTGCTGCCCGCCGACCGCGAGCTGACCGTGGTCACCAACTCGCTGCCCGCGGCGAACCAGCTGGCCACCAGGAACGGTTTCAACGTGCACCTGCTCGGTGGACGGGTGCGCGGCACGACCCTGGCCACCGTCGAATCCTGGGCCCTGGACGTGCTGCGGCTGCTGACCGTGGACGTCGGTTTCTTCGGCACCAACGGCTTCTCCGCGGCGCGGGGCTGCACCACGCCGGACCCCGCCGAGTCGGCGGTGAAGTCGGCGATGGTGGCCGCGAGCCGCAAGCGGGTGCTGCTGGCCGACCACAGCAAGTACGGCGACGACCAGTTCAGCCGCTTCGCCGAGCTCTCCGAGATCGACCTGATCATCACCGACGACGGGCTGGACGCCGCCGCCGTCGACGAGCTCGAGGCCACCGAGGCGGAGGTGGTGCTGGCGTGATCGTGACGGTGACCCCCAACCCCAGCCTCGACCGCACCGTTCAGGTCGATCAGGTCACGCCCGGCGCCGTGCACCGCGCCAAGCAGGTGCGCCTCGACCCCGGTGGCAAGGGCGTGAACGTCGCCCGCGCGCTGGCCGCGGCAGGAGTGCCCACCCTGGCGGTGCTGCCCTCCGGCGGTGCCGAAGGGGCTCGGCTCGCCGAGCTCCTCGCACCCGAAGCGGTCCCGGTGGTCGAGGTCCCGGTGCACGCGCCCACCCGCAGCAACATCGCGGTCGTGGAAGCCGACGGGACCACCAGCAAGTTCAACGAGCCCGGCCCGCGGCTCAGCGAGTCCGAGGTGGCGGCGCTGGAGAACTCGGTGATCGAGCTCGCCGGGCGGGCCGAGTGGTTGGTGACCTGCGGCAGCCTGCCCGACGGATGCCCGCAGGACCTGCACGCCCGCATCGTCGGGTCGGCCCGGGCCGCGGGCACCCGGGTCGCGGTGGACGCCTCCGGGCTCCCCCTGGAACTGGCCTGCCGGGCGGCACCAGACCTGATCAAACCCAACCTCGCCGAACTCGCCGAACTGGCGGGAGACCCGCTGCGCGACCTCGGGGACGTGCTCGACGTCGCCCACCGGTTGCGGGCCGGTGGGGTGGGCACCGTGCTGGTCAGCCTCGGCGGGCTCGGCGCGGTGCTGGTGAGCGGAACCGGCGCTTGGCACGCGACGAGCGAGGCCGCCGAGGTGCGCAGCACCGTCGGAGCCGGGGACGCGATGCTCGCCGGATTCCTGCGCGCGAGCGCATCCGGGGCCACGGCGCTGCGCAGCGCGGTGGCCTACGGCACGGCCGCGGTCGGGCTGGCGGGAAGCCGCATGCCCGGCCTGGACGACGTCCACCCGCAGCGGGTGCGGGTGGACTCAGTGGACGCAACAGTGAGCCTCAGCGGAGTGGCTGCATGACTACCGAACTGATCACCCAGAACCTCGTCGAGCTGGAAGTGCCCGGCGCAGACCGGAAAGCCGTGGTCCGCGAGCTGGCGCAGCGCCTGGTCGAGGACGGCCGGGTCACCGACCTGGACACCTTCCTGGCCGACATCGACGCCCGCGAGGCGCAGATGCCCACCGGGCTGGAAGGCGGCATCGGCATCCCGCACTGCCGCTCGGCGGCGGTGACCACGCCATCGCTGGCCTTCGGCCGCAGCAGCGCGGGCGTCGACTTCGGGGCCGAGGACGGCCCCGCCAAGCTGATCTTCCTGATCGCCGCACCGGAGGGAGGCGGCGAGGAGCACATGACCGTGCTCGCCGCACTCGCCCGGCGACTGGTGCGCGCGGAGTTCAAGAAGACGCTGACCGAAGCCACCGATCCGGCGGAGCTGGCCGCCTACATCCGCGAGGAGGTCTCGCCGTGAAGTACGTGGCCATCACCGCCTGCCCGACCGGGATCGCGCACACCTACATGGCGGCCGAAGCGCTCGAACAGGCCGCCAAGGACGCGGGCGACGAGCTGAAGGTGGAAACCCAGGGCTCCGCCGGGTCGACCCCGCTGTCGGCAGAGGACATCCAGGCCGCCGACGCGGTGATCTTCGCCGTGGACGTCGGCGTGCGGGACCGGGAGCGCTTCGCCGGCAAACCCGTCGTCGAGGTCCCCGTCAAGCAGGCCATCAACGACGCCTCCGCGCTGCTGGAACGAGCGGCGGACGCCGCCCGGCGGCAGGTCGCCGAGCCCGGGCGACCGGCCGACTCCGAACCCGCGCTGGACAGCAAGGTCACCGCGGGTGCCGGGTTCGGCAGCCGGTTGCGGCAGTGGTTGATGACCGGCGTCAGCTACATGATCCCGTTCGTCGCCGCGGGCGGTCTGCTGATCGCGCTGAGCTTCGCGCTCGGCGGGTACCAGATCACCGACGCGCCCCCGGTCACCGAGCAGTTCGACGCGGCCAGCCTGGTCTCCTGGGCGGCGCTGGCCAACCAGATCGGGTCCGCGGCCTTCGAGTTCCTGGTTCCGGTGCTGGCCGGGTTCATCGCCTTCGCCATCGCCGACCGGCCCGCCATCGCACCCGGATTCGTCGGCGGAGCGATCGCCGTGACCGTCGGCGCCGGATTCCTCGGCGGACTGGTCGCCGGACTGCTCGCCGGTGCCGTGATCGCCGGGCTCAAGGCGGTCAAGGTGCCGCGCGGCCTCGCCGGGATCATGCCCGTCGTGGTGCTGCCGCTGGTCGGCACGCTGGTGGTCGGTGCGCTGATGTTCGTGGTCGTCGGCAAGCCGATCGCGCTGGCCATGACGGCGCTCACCGGCTGGCTCACCGGGCTCTCCGGGGCCAACGCCGCACTGCTGGGCGCCCTGCTCGGCGCGATGATCGCCTTCGACATGGGCGGGCCCATCAACAAGGTCGCCTACACCTTCGCCGTCGGCGGTCTGAGCATCGGCGGCACGACGTCGCTGGAGATCATGGCCGCGGTGATGGCGGCCGGCATGGTTCCGCCGCTGGCGCTCGCGCTGGCCTCGGCGGTGCGCGGCAGCCTGTTCACCCCGGCGGAGCGGGCCAACGGGCGCACAGCGTGGCTGCTCGGCGCCTCGTTCATCACCGAGGGCGCGATCCCCTTCGCCGCGGCCGACCCGCTGCGGATCATCCCGTCCACCCTGATCGGCGCGGCCACCACGGGTGCGCTGTCGATGAGCTTCGGCGCCACGCTGCGCGCCCCGCACGGCGGCATCTTCGTGACGCCGCTGGTGGGAAACCCGCTGCCGTACCTCGCGGCCATCGTGGTCGGCGTCGTGGTCTCCGCCGCCGCGGTGCTGGTGGCCAAGCAGATCGGCCGGCCCTCCGGCGAACCCGCCGCCGAGCCCACCACCGAGCAGGCAGCGGCAGTCGCCGCCTGACCCGCGAAACAGACCTCACCGCACCCACTTCCGAGAGGAACTCCGCATGCAACGCCGCGTCCGCATCGCCGCCTCCGTCGGCCTGCACGCCCGCCCCGCCGCCCTGTTCGCCCAAGCCGCTGCCGCCCAGAACGAATCCGTGCGGATCGCGAAGGTCGTCGACGGCGTGGCCGGTGAACCCGTCGACGCCGCCAGCGTCCTGGGCGTGATGGGCCTCGGCGCGCACCACGGCGAAGAGGTCGAGCTGACCTGCGCCGACCAGACCTCGCTCGACGAACTCGCCGCACTGCTGGAGCAGGACCTGGACAAGACCCCGGCCTGACCGGCTCATCGGCCCACGGCTTTCGAAGGTCAACGGAAACTGGAGCAAAGGAGCACCAGTGCAGCCACGCCAGCACATCCGAACCGCATTGCCACGTCGCCGATTCCTCGCCGGTACCGGAGCCCTGCTGGGCTTGGGTGCGCTCGGAGGCCTGACCACGCCCGGTCGGGCCTTCGCGGAGGAGACTCCGCACTGGCGCCCGGCGGTGCGCTTCGCACCGGCCCGCAACTGGGTCAACGACCCCAACGGCCTGGTGTTCTTCGAGGGCGAGTACCACCTGTTCTGCCAGCACAACCCGCACGGCGACCAGTGGGGCAACATGTCCTGGGCGCACGCGGTGAGCCCGGACCTGGTGCGCTGGGAGGAATTACCCGTCGCGCTCGAACCCGATGAGCTCGGCCAGATCTTCTCCGGCAGCGCCGTGGTCGACCACCACGACACCAGCGGTTTCTTCGACGGGCAGCCAGGTCTGGTGGCGATCTACACCAGCGCGGGCGAGAGCCAGCAGCAGAGCATCGCCTACAGCGCCGATCGCGGCCGCACCTGGACCAAGCACGCCGACAACCCGGTGATCCCGAACCCCGGCATCGCGGACTTCCGCGACCCCAAGGTCTTCTGGCACGAGGGGACCGGCCGCTGGGTGCTGCTGGTCGCCGCCGGCGACCGCATCCAGATCCACGGGTCGGCGAACCTCCGGGACTGGGAGCTGCTCAGCGAGTTCGGCGCCGATCACGGCTCGCACGGCGGTGTGTGGGAGTGCCCCGACCTCTTCGAACTGCCCGTGGACGGCGATCCCGCCCGCACCCGGTGGGTTCTCGTCGTCAGCATCAACCCGGGCGGGCCCGCCGGTGGATCGGCGACCCAGTACTTCACCGGCGATTTCGACGGCACCCGGTTCACCGCGGACGGCTCGCCCGAGGAGGTTCGCTGGGTCGACCGGGGCGCGGATTTCTACGCCCCGCAGTCGTTCTCCGACGTGCCCGACGGCCGCCGGTTGTGGTTGGGCTGGACCAGCAACTGGAACTACGCCGACAAGATCCCCACCGACCCGTGGCGGGGGATGATGAGCACGCCGCGCGAGCTGAGCCTCGCCACCGGTGTCGGCGGTGGGGTGGTGCTCGTGCAGCAGCCCGTCGAGGAACTCACTGGAGTCCGCGCCAACCCGCGGGCCTGGAGCGGTCCGCTCACCGAGGGCGGCGGCGCGGAGTTCCGGGGGAGCGCGGTCGACGTCGTCGCCCGGTTCCAGCTCGGTGCGGCCTCTGCCGTGGGCCTGGAGGTCTTCGCCGGGCCCGGCGGACGGACCCGGGTCGGCTACGACGTCGCGGCCGGGGAGCTGTTCGTCGACCGGACAGGTTCCGGGAGCGCGCAGGTCAGCGCCGATTTCCCGGCCCGCCACAGCACACCGCTGGCCGTCGACGGTGACGCCGTCGAGCTGCGGGTCATCGCCGACCGCAGCTGCGTCGAGGTGTTCGCCCACGGTGGCCGCGCCGTGCTGACCGACCTCGTGTTCCCCGACGAGGGCAGCGACCGGATCTCCGCCTTCGCCGAGGGCGCCGGAGCCCACGTCGAGCTGGAGGTCTTCGATCTCGCCCCGTGACGGCCGCCGAGGGGGACCGCCGGGCACGGCTCGGCGGTCCCCGCGGGCGCGGCACGCCTGGACCGTGCGGTCGGCGTCGTCCTGCTGCGGGATTAGGCTTGGAGCATGGCCACTGTCTCGCTGAAGCAGGATCCCGCCGTGCTCGCGGCTCGCCTGACCCGTGCCGCGCAGACCGCAGCAGCGTCCGACCTCGACGCGCTGCTGATCACGCCCGGATCCGACCTGCAGTACCTGCTGGGCGCAGGGGGAGAGTCGCACGAGCGGCTGACCTGCCTGGTGCTACCGGCCCAGGGCGCACCTGCGTTGGTGGTGCCCAAGCTCGAAGCGCCCGGATACGCCGACGTCCCGCTGGACGACCTCGGCATCGAGGTCGTGACCTGGGTCGACGGGCAGGACTCGCACGGCATGGTGGCCGACCTGCTGGGCACGCCCTCGCGGGTCGCGCTGGCCGACGCGATGCCCGCGCTGCACACCCTTCCGCTGCGCGCCAAGCTGCCCGGCGCCGAGCAGGTGCTGGCCTCCCCGGTGCTGCGCGAGCTGCGGATGCGCAAGGACACCGCCGAACTGCAGGCGCTGCGCGACGCCGGCGCGGCGATCGACCGCGTGCACGCGCGGATGGCCGAGTTCCTCAAGCCCGGCCGAACCGAAGCCGAGGTCGGCGCCGACATCGGCGAGGCCATCCTCGCCGAGGGCCACACCGAGGCCGCCTTCATCATCGTCGGTTCCGCCGCCAACGGCGCCAGCCCGCACCACTCGGTGTCGGACCGGGTCATCGAGCGCGGCGACGTGGTCGTCATCGACATCGGCGGGCCGATCGCCAGCGGCTACAACTCCGACTGCACGCGCACCTACGCCATCGGCGAGCCGGCGCAGGCGGGCGTGCGCGAGACCTACGCGGTGCTGCAGGCCGCGCAGCGCGCCGCCGTCGAAGCCGTTCGTCCCGGCGTCACCGCCGAGTCCATCGACGCCGCCGCCCGCGAGCCGATCGCCGCGGCCGGGTTCGGCGAGAACTTCGTGCACCGCACCGGTCACGGCATCGGTCTCGACGTGCACGAGGAGCCCTACATCGTCGGCGGCAACCAGCTGGTCCTGGAACCGGGGATGGCCTTCAGCGTCGAACCCGGCATCTACCAGCAGGGCCAGTGGGGCGCGCGGATCGAGGACATCGTGATCGTCACCGACGACGGTGTGGAGAGCGTGAACAACCAGCCGCACGAGCTGGTGGTGCTGCCGGCGTGAGCGAGAGGACAACCGGCCCGGGCGCTCTGGAGAACACCGACCGGGCGATTCTGCGAGAGCTCGCGCGCGACGGCAGGTGCAGCTTCACCGAACTGGCCGAACGCGTCGGCCTGAGCGTCTCGGCCGTGCACCAGCGCGTTCGGCGCTTGGAGCAGCGCGGGGCGCTGCAGGGCTACACGGCCAAAGTGGACGGTGAGCAGATCGGTCTGCCGCTGACCGCGTTCATCTCGCTGACGCCCATCGATCCGGCCGCGCCGGACGACTACCCGCAGCGGTTGCAGCACCTGCCGGAGATCGAGTCCTGCTACTCGGTCGCCGGCGACGAGTCCTACATCCTCCAGGTCCGGGTGGCCTCACCGCTGGGGCTGGAGGAACTGCTGCGCCAGATCCGCGAAGCCGCCAAGGTCTCCACGCGCACCACGGTCGTGCTGTCGACCCCGTTCGAGAACCGGCCGCCCGCGATCTGAGCCGTCAGCGGTGGGCGTCGGACAGCGGGACGGCGGTGAGGTTTCCGCGCTCGTCCGGCAGGCAGGCGGCTCCGGGTTCGGTGGTGGCCATGAACTGGCCGAGGCAGCGGGCCAGCTGGGCGTGACCGGTCGCGTTGGCGTGGAAGGACTCCTGCATCGCGTGCGGTGCGCGCTGCTCGTCCTTCAGCGCCTCCCAGTCGACGGTGAGCCGGGTGAACCACTCGCCGTTCGCGGTCTTGGGATCACCGGTGCACGCCTCGTGGCCCGCGCCCGCGCGGGAGAGGTCGAGGAACCGGGCGTCCGCCTCGCGAGCCACCTCGGCGAGCCCCGCGGAGAGCTGCGGCACACCGTGGTCCCGGATCCACGCGAGGTCGGCGGGCTGGAACGGGCAGCCCGACAGGCCCTGCAGCTCCGGCCGCACCTCCGGTGCGACCGGCGAGGCGTAGGACTGCATGATCAGCTGGTAGCTGCTGGGCGTGTAGCCGGCGCTGTCCATCGCCGCGCGGATGTCGCGCACCGCCGCCAGCGCCTTCGGCTGCATCCGGTCGATGCGCTCCTCCCAGAGGCCGTCGTCCAGCCGAGTCGAGCACCCCTCCGGGGCGCGGCGCGCCCACGCCTCCACGCACTGGTTGACGACCTCGGAGAAGCCCGGATCGTCGTTCGCGCCGATCTGCACCACCACGTTGGTGATGCGGTAGCGCTGCGCCAACTCCGCCAGCTGCGCTGCCTGCGACCTCTCCACACCCACGAACTCCGGCTCCGCCCGCAGCGACTCGGTGCGGGCGCCCGAGCAGGCCAGGTTGATCCGCGTCACGTCCGGTGGCAGCTGCAGCTGGTTCACCGGAGCGGCGGTGGAGCGGTGGCACCAGTTGTCGCCCTCGCCGTTGGTGCCCGCCACGTAGTTGCCGCCGCCCTCTCCGGACAGCGTTGAGTCACCGACCGTCACCACGGCGGCCGGTAGTTGCTTGGGCTGCATCGGCAGACCCGGGAGGTACTGATCGCTGATCAACACCACGAGTGCCACCAGGCAGCCCGCGAGCAGGAGGATGAGCGATTTCGACTTGTGCGCCCGCATCACCAGGCAGTCTACGAAGTTGTCGGCGACGGCTGATCAGCACCGCCGTGTTGAGCGCCGGTTCCCACGCTCGTGTCGCTCGCCGTGCGCGCGGCGGTGGTCTTCGGACGGGGCGGGCGACGGGGTTCGCGAACGTCCGGAGCCGCTGCCTGTGGCCCATTACACGGTGTTGCGACGGTCGCCATCGGGGCGGCCGGGCGGGATCTGAGGTTCGCCCGAAATGTTCCGATGCGGGATGGGAGAATTTCCAGCCTCCCGTTCGTTGGGCGGGGGAGAAGGCTTTACCAATGGAGGTCCTGGGTGCCGATCCTCGTGCTGCTCCTCGTCGCCGGAGTCGCCGAACTCGCCGTGCTGGTCGCGCTGGGTCAGGCGATCGGGCTGCTGCCCACCATCGGCCTGCTGGTGCTGGCCGCGGTCCTGGGCAGCTGGTTGCTGCGCCGGGAGGGGCGTCGCACCCTGGGCGAGGTCCGCGAGGCGGCCCGCATGCGCAGGTCTGCCGACCGCGAGATCTCCGACGGCATGCTCATCGCCGCCGGCGGGATCCTGATCGTGCTGCCCGGGTTCCTCAGCGACATCGCGGGTCTCCTGCTGCTCCTGCCGCCGACCAGGGCGTTGGTGCGCAAGCGCATGATGCGCGCGGCCGAGAAGCGGGCCAAGCAGATGCAGGACCAGGTGTGGCTGCACCAGCAGCGGTTCAACCGCTCCGGTGGCCGTCCGGGCGACTTCATCGACGGCGAGGTCATCGACGAGGACGACGATTCCACGTCCTCCGGGTCCGCCGCGGGCACGCCGATCATCCTTCCTCCGCAGTCGGTGCGCGCGGAACGCCTCGACGAGCCCCCGCAGCGCTGACGCGCTGTGAACGCGCCGATCGGCTGCGGTGAGCCTGAGCATTGCGTTCGCGCTAAGCGCGACAGGTTCAAGGCCGGGTGTTTAGTGCGGGTAAGCTCGTCAGAACGATCGTTGCCGGGGCGGATCGGGGGCTGAGTTCGATCACGGGATCGGGCGCCTTTGAGCCGCCCGGACGAGAGCGAACTGCGCAGTTGAGCCCCCGGAACGCGGAAAGCACGAAGGACATGCCCGAGACCACGTTGTTGCTCGGCGGCCGAATCCACTCGCCCGCCGACGCCGCCGCCACCGCGATGGCCGTCACCGATGGCGTCATCTCGTGGCTCGGCGCCGACGAGGTCGGCCGTGCGCTGCACCCCGATGCCGAGGTCATCGACCTCGAAGGCGCGTTCGTCGCGCCCGCCTTCGTCGACGCCCACGTGCACGCCACCTCCACCGGACTGCTGCTGCGCGGCTTGGACCTGACCGGGTGCGCCTCGCTGACCGAGTTCCTGCACGCGTTGCGCGACCACGTGGCCGAATACCCGGGCGCGCTGGTGTGGGGTCACGGGTGGGACGAGACCTGGTGGCCCGAGCGGCGGCCTCCGACACGCGAGGAGATCGACACCGCCTCCGGTGGTGCCCCGGTCTACCTCTCGCGCATCGACGTGCACTCCGCGTTGGTGTCCAACGCGCTGGTCAACCTGGCGCCGCTGGCGCGCAGCGCCGAGGGGTGGAGCGACGAAGGCCCGCTGACCCGCGTCGCCCACCACCACGTGCGACGCGCCGCCCGCGACGCGCTCGGTTCGGGGCAGCGCAAGGAAGCGCAGCTGGCCTTCCTGCAGCAGGCCGCCGCCCGAGGCGTGGCCTGCGTCCACGAGTGCGCCGGACCGGACATCTCCGGGGCGGACGATCTGGTCGAACTGCTGGCGCTGTCCGAGCAGGGCGGTGTGCCGGAGGTCGTCGGGTACTGGGGCGAGCTCGGCGCCGTCGAACGCGCCCGCGACCTCGGTGCCCGGGGTCTGGCCGGTGACCTGTTCGTCGACGGCGCCGTCGGATCGCGCACCGCCGCGCTGCGCGAGGCCTACACCGACGATCCGAGCACCGCCGGTGTTCTCTACCTCGACGCCGATGCGGTCGCCGAGCACCTGGTGACCTGCACGCGGGCCGGCCTGCAAGCCGGGTTCCACGTCATCGGTGACGCCGGGGTCGCCGAGGTGTGCGCCGGGTTCCGCAAAGCCGCCGAGATCGTCGGCGTGCCGGCGCTGGCGAGCATGCGGCACCGGCTGGAGCACCTGGAGATGATCGACGAGGGCCAGGCCGCCGAGCTCGGTTCCTTCGGCGTGGTCGCGTCGGTGCAGCCCGGTTTCGACGCCTCCTGGGGCGGCACCGGCGACATGTACGCCCGTCGGCTCGGGCTTCCCCGGGGCACCCAGCTGAACCCGTTCTCCCAGCTGGCCGCCAACGGCGTGCTGCTGGCGCTGGGCTCGGACGCGCCGGTGACCCCGGTGGACCCGTGGCGTTCGGTGCAGGCCGCGGTCAACCACCGCACCGACGGTTTCGGCATCTCGCCGCGCGCCGCGTTCACCGCGCACACCCGGGGCGGATGGCGCGCCGCCGGTGTCGATGACGGTGTGACCGGCACGCTGGTGCCCGGTGCGCCCGCCACCTACGCGGTGTGGGACACCGGTGAGCTGGTGGTGGCCGGGACCGATTCACGCGTCCAGCGCTGGTCGACCGATCCGCGCTCCGGTGTGCCGCCGCTGCCGGACCTCTCGCCGCAGGCGCCGATGCCGCGCTGCCTGCGCACGGTCCTGCGCGGCAAGACGATCTTCAAGCACAACCCCGAAGACGACGAACTCGTCTGAGTCCGGGGCGTTGATGGAGTTCCCCGATCTCCCGGTCCGCCCGGTCCTGGGTGAGGTCACCTCCGCGCTGACCGAGCACGGCACCGCCGTTCTCGTCGCACCACCCGGAACCGGCAAGACCACGCTCGTGCCGTTGGCGCTGGCCGAGGCCGGGCTGCGGGTCGTCGTGGCCGAACCGCGCAGGCTCGCCACTCGAGCGGCGGCCGGGAGGATGGCCGAACTGCTGGGCGAGCAGGTCGGTCGGCGGGTCGGCTACTCGGTGCGGGGCGACAGGCGGCGCGGCAAGGACACGGTCGTCGAGGTGGTGACCTCGGGCCTGCTGGTGCGTCGCCTGCAGGCCGACCCGGAGCTGTCCGGGGTGGACGTGGTCGTGCTCGACGAGTGCCACGAACGCCACCTGGACGCCGATCTGCTGCTCGCGCTGCTGCTGGACGCCCGCGAGGGGCTGCGCCCGGATCTGAAGGTGCTGGCCACCTCCGCGACCGTGGCCGCCGAACGCGTGGCCGATGTGCTCGACGGTGCGCCCGTGCTGCACGCGCACGCCCGCACGCACCCGGTCGAGATGGCGCACCTGGCGCCGCGGCGCGGGGAGCGGACCGAGTCGGTGGTGTCCCGCGCGACCCGCGCGGCTCTGTCCGAACAGGACGGTGATGTGCTGGTCTTCCTGCCGGGTGCCGGGGAGATCCGCCGCGTCGCCGAGCAGCTCGGCGATCTGTCCGATGTGGACGTGCTTCCGCTGCACGGCCGGTTGGCGCACGCCCAGCAGGACAGCGCTCTGCGGCAGGGCGATCGGCGACGAGTCGTGCTGGCCACCGCGGTGGCCGAATCCAGCCTGACCGTGCCGGGGGTGCGCGCCGTGGTCGATTCCGGGCTGGCCCGGGTCTCCCGGACGGACACCCGGCGCGGCCTGTCCGGCCTGGCGACGGTGCGCGTGTCGGCCGCGGTCGCCGAGCAGCGCGCCGGCCGGGCGGGCAGGCAGGGCCCCGGCCTGGTGTACCGCTGCTGGCCGGAGCACGAGCACTCGACGCTTCCCGCGTATCCCGAACCGGAGATCCGCACCGCCGAGCTCACCCGACTCGCGCTGGAACTGGCCTGCTGGGGCACTCCCGACGGCTCGGCGCTGTCGTGGTGGGACACGCCTCCGAGCGGGGCTCTGGCCGCCGGTCGCGAGGTGCTGCGGGGGCTCGGGGCGCTCGACGAAGCCGGAGCCGTCACCGAACGGGGCCGGAGGATGGCCGGGTTCGGCCTGCACCCGCGGCTCGCCCGAGCCCTGCTCGACGGTGCCGACAGCGCGGGCGGCGAACTCGCGGCCGAGGTCGTCGCGCTGCTCGACAACGACGGCCTGACCGGCGAGACCGACGTGGCCAGCGCGTTGTCGAAGCTGCGCGGCGGTGGGCCCGGCGCGAAGCGGTGGCGCGAGGAGGCCCGCAGGCTCGCGTCCCAGGTGCCCGGCACGCCGCGTCGTGGCGGGGACGAGGCACTGGTGGTCGCGCTGGCTCAGCCGGAGCGGCTGGCGAGGCGTCGCGGTGAGGACTCGGCCACCTACCTGATGGCCTCGGGCACGGCCGTCGAGCTCCCTTCGGGCTCCGGGCTGCGCGGTTCGGAATGGCTCGCGGTGGCCGTCGCCGACCGCTCGCCCGGGCGTTCCGCAGGGATCATCCGGCTCGCCGCGAGCGTGGACGAGGAACTCGCCCGCCGCGCCGCACCGGCACTGCTCAGCAGCGACGACGAGATCGCCTGGGCGGACGGGGACGTGCGCGCGGTTCGCGTGGACCGGCTCGGCGCGATCGCGTTGGCCACCCGGCCGCTGCGCGACCCCGATCCGGCGCGCGTCCGGGAGGCGCTGCTCGACGGGTTGCGGGCGGAATCCCTCGGTCTCCTCCGCTGGAACGACGACGCCCACCGGTTGCGGCAGCGCCTGGCCTTCCTGCACGGGGCTCTCGGCGAGCCCTGGCCGGCCACCGACGACGAATCCCTGCTCGCCGTGGCCGACCAGTGGCTGGAGCCGGAGCTGTCCCAGGCTCGCCGACGTGCGGACCTGCGGCTGTCCGCTGCGGAGGCGCTGCGGCGGCTGATCCCGTGGTCGCAGACCGGCCGCGTGGACCAGCTGGCTCCCGATCGCATCGAAGTGCCCACCGGATCGCACATCCGGGTCGACTACAGCGCCGAACAGCCCGCCCTGCCCGTCAAGCTGCAGGAGGTCTTCGGCTGGCGGCAGGCGCCGCGCATCGCCGACGGCGCGGTTCCGGTGGTGCTGCACCTGCTGTCGCCCGCGGGGCGCCCGGCCGCGGTCACCGGCGACCTCGAATCGTTCTGGCAGAACGGTTATCCGCAGGTCCGGGCCGAGCTTCGCGGCCGGTACCCGAAGCACCCGTGGCCCGAAGACCCCACCGACGCGACACCGACGCGCGGTACGAACCGCCGCCGATGACCTCGTCCGGGGGCCTCCGAGGGGCGAGAACCGTGCTTTGACCGGGCTCGAACGCCGACCTATGTTTGCTCCGCCAGGCCGTTCTCCCCGGGTGCTGCCCGGGCGAGACCCGAGGCCGGAACCGCTGCGGAGGGGACGACGTGAGCGAGCACGAAGGCATCGGCAGCTGGATCACCCGTCGCGCCCTGATGACACCGGGCCGCACCGCCGTGGTGTTCGGCGAGCGCTCCCTGACCTACGCGGAGCTGGCGGACCGGGTCGCGCGGTTGGCGGACCGGTTGCGAGCTGCCGGTGTGCGTGCCGGGAGCCGGGTCGCCTACCTCGGCACCAACCACCCCTCGTTCGTCGAGACGATGTTCGCCACCCACCAGCTCGGCGCGATCTTCGTGCCCCTGAACTTCCGGTTGGCGCCCCCCGAAATCGCCTACATGCTGGAGGATTCAGGATCCGAGGTGCTGGTCTACGGCCCCGGATCGCGCGAGGTGGTGCGCTCGATCGCCGACCTGCCGGGCGTGGTCGTCGCGCTGGAGGACCCCGAGCGGGGAGAGCTCGATTACGAGACGTGGCTGAACGAGGGCGACACCGCTCCCGCGGACGTGCCGGTCAGCGGCGAGGAGATCGCGCTGATCCTCTACACCTCCGGCACCACCGGGCTCCCCAAGGGCGCCATGCTCAGCCACGCCAACCTGGTGTGGAACGCCTACAACCTGCTGGTGTGCGTGGACATCACCAGCGAGGAGCGAACCCTGGTCAGCGCTCCGCTGTTCCACGTGGCCGCGCTGGACCAGTGCCTGCTGCCGACGCTGCTCAAGGGCGGGTGCGCGGTGATCACGCCGGGCTGGGACGTGGACCGGGCCTTCGACCTGATCGAGCGGAGGCGGATCACGCTGCTGTTCGGCGTGACCACCATGTTCGCCGGGATGGCCGCCTCTCCCCGGTGGGCGGAGGCGGACCTGTCGTCGGTGCGGACGGTGATGACCGGTGGTGCAGCGGTCCCGGACACGCTCATCCGCACCTTCCAGGAACGCGGACTGGTGTTCTGCCAGGGCTACGGGATGACCGAAACGGCGCCGGGCGCGACCTTCCTGGAGGCGAGCGAGAGCACGCGGAAGATCGGTTCGGCGGGTGTGCCGACCATGTTCACCAGCGTCCGCGTGGTGCGCGACGACGGCTGTGACACGGCGCCCGGTGAGCCGGGCGAGGTGCTGATCAAGGGACCGAACGTGAGCCCGGGTTACTGGCGCAAGCCCGAGGCCACCGAGGCATCGCGCACCGAGGACGGGTGGTTCCGCTCCGGGGACGTGGCGACGCTGGACGACGAGGGCCACCTCTACGTCGTGGACAGGGTCAAGGACATGTTCATCTCCGGTGGCGAGAACGTGTATCCCGCCGAGGTGGAGAACGCGATCTTCGCCCACCCCTCGGTGATCGAGGTGGCGGTGATCGGAGTCCCCGACCCCACGTGGGGAGAGGTCGGGTGCGCGTACGTGGTGTGCGAGTCGGGTGGTGAGCTGACGTGGGACGAACTGCGGGAGTTCCTGAGCTCAAAACTGGCGAAGTACAAGATCCCGCGGGAACTGCGCGTCGTGGACGGATTGCCGAAGACGGGTTCCGGGAAGGTGCAGAGAACACGGCTGCGTTCCTCTCGTGGTGCGTGAACGGGTGCGATGAGCGGCGACGGTCGTCGTCGCTCGTCCCCGGAGCGGTCCGGGCGTGGGTTTCCCACTGTGGAGTTGTCAAGGAACAGGTTCGCTTCGAACTGGTGTGCCCATTGTGCCGTGCGGTCGAACGGAAATGCGACCGAAGATCGACGCACGATCAGGTGGGTTCGACCGTCACTCCGCGAAACAGCTTGATAAATAGCACCATTGAGTGACCACGATGGACGAATCCACAGGTCACCAGGGTGTTTCGGGGCCGGTTCGCCGGACGTGGACAGTCACCCGATCTTCCGAACCGGAGCGGGCCGTAGATCGTTAGCATGAGATTCGAAGGACCGGCTCAGCGATCCGTGCGCGCTGCGGCAGGCCGTCGGTACATCGACCACGGAGGTTCGATGGACAGCACCCCGACACCGGCACGCCCCTGGCGCACCGCGCTCCTCGCCGGAATGGCCTCGTTCCTCGACTCCAGCGCCCTGGTGACCGCCGGGATCGTCGTCGGCACGCTCTACGCCGAGGACATGGGTCTGTCGGACGGGCAGATCGGACTGGTCCTGGGCCTGCAGACCATGGCGTTCGCGGTCGGAGCGCTGTTCGGCGGACGGCTCGGGGACCGCTTCGGCCGTCGGAGGGTGTTCACCTGGTCGATGGTGGTCTACGCGGTCGGTGCCGCGCTGTTCGCCGTGGCGGGCGGACCGACACCGCTGATCACCGGCGCCGTGGTCGTCGGACTGGCGATCGGAGCCGACCTCCCGGTGTCGCTGGCGATGATCAACGAGCAGGCGCCGGAGGGGAAGAAGGCCACCCTGGTCGTGTTCTCCTCGGTGCTGTGGAACATCGGCATCGCGGTGACCATGCTGCTCAGCGCCGTGCTCTCCGGCCTCGGCGCCACGGGAGGGCGGGTGCTGTTCGGCTACCTCGTCGTGGTCGCGCTCATCGTGCTGGGGCTGCGGTGGACGATGCGCGAATCCACCGAGTGGCAGGCCGCGCGGCAGGCGGTCGAGGTCGGTGAAGCGGTGCGGTTCCGCGACCTCGCGCAGCTGGTGCGGCCACCGCTGCTCATCGGACTGCTGGCCACCGGCCTGTACTACGCGATGTGGAACGTCGGGGCGAACACGATGGGCCAGTTCGGCTCGTTCCTCTACGTCAACGTCGGCGGCGGGGACGTGGCGACGTACTCGCTGGTGAGCACGATCGGCCTCGGTATCGGGCTGGCCGCCGGGTTCGTGTTCATGCGCTTCGTCGACACCGCCGCGCGCCCGCACATGTTCGCCGCCGGTTCGGCGATCATCGTGCTCGCCTGGATCGTCCCGCTGCTGACCGGGTTCAACGAGTTCTCGCTGCTGGCAACGCTTCTGCTGTCCGGGCTGGGCAGCTCCTTCGCGGGGGAGACCCTCTACAAGGTGTGGTCGCAGGAGCTGTTCCCGACCCTGCTGCGCGGAACGGCGCAAGGGTCCACCATCGCCTTCGGCCGCGTCGCGGCTTCGCTGGTCGGCTTCGGCACACCGGCGCTGGCGTCGGCCAGCCCCGCGCTGACCTTCACCGGTGTCGCACTCCTGGCGGCCTTCGCCGGTGCCATCGGCCTGCTCTGGGTACCCCGGCTTCCGGGTGCGCGGCAGCTCGCGGCCGCCGAACGCTGAACGCTCGTGGAGAGGAACTCGTGGAACCGCACACCCCAGACGGAATCAGCCGCTCCGCGTCCTGGATCGGCAGGTGGACCGACCCGGCCCACCGCATCCGGCGTTCGATCGACTCCGACGCGATCGCCTGGATCGGGCCGGGGGAGTGGCTGGGGCAGACCTTCACCACACCGGGGAGCTTCACCGCGGTCTGCGCGGACCTGGTCTGCGACGGCGAACCGCGCGGCCGGTGGGAGCTGCGCGACTCCAGCGGCGAGGTCCTGGCCAGCGCGGTGATCGAGGTCGGCGGGTTCCGCTGGGATCGCTTCGCGCACCACCTCGAACTCGCCGAGCCCGCCGCACCGGGGGACTACCGGGTCACGCTGAGCCTGGAGGCCGGGCGGGTCGGCTGGCGGACGCGCACCGCGCCCGCGCCGGCGTTCGAGGACGACGGTGTGTCTCCGCTGCCGGTCCACGGGGTCGCGCTGCGCGACGGAGTCCCCGAACCCGGGACCCGCGCGATCGGCGTGGAGACCGTTCCCGCCCCGAACCCGGTGTTCCGCGCGGTCTTCGACGTTCCCGACGACGTGCGCGACGCACGGCTGACCGCAGTGGGTCTGGGCTGCGGCGTGTTCCGGATCAACGGCGGCGCGGTGACCGAGGACGTCCTCGAACCCGCCCAGACCGCCTACGACAAGACCGTCCTGCACCGCACCTACGACGTCACGCCGCTGCTGGTGCCCGGTCGGAACACGATCACCGCCGAGCTCGGCCGCGGCTTCTACGCGGCTCGCGGGGCCAACACCTGGGGCTGGAACCTGGCTCCCTGGCACCGGGAACCCGTGCTGCTCGCGCAGCTGGAGCACCTCGATTCCACGGGGGCCGTCCACGTGATCTCCTCGGGGCCGGACTGGGAGGTGGCGGCGGGGCCGACCGCCGAAGACCTGCTCTACACGGGTGAGACGGTCGACGCGACCACCGAAACCCGCTGGGAGCGGGCGATCGTCGTACCGCCACCCGGCGGGCGGCTGCGCGAGGCCACCGCACCACCCGTCCGCCGCACCGAAATCCGCAGCTCGCAACGGGAAACGACCGTCGGCGACACCACCGTCCACGACTTCGGCACGATCCTCACCGGACGCGTGCGCTGCGCGATCAGCGGTGAACCGGGTGCCGAGGTCGTCGTGCGCTACGCCGAGCAGTTGGCCGAGGACGGTTCGGTGCGCTGCGACAACGTCCTGGCCGCGGGGGAGGCCCAGGTGGACCGGTACGTGCTCGGGTCGGAGCCGGTGACCTGGGAACCGCAGTTCAGCTACAAGGGGTTCCGCTACCTGAGCGTGCAGGTCCGCGGCGACGTCTCGGTCAGCGAGGTGCGGGCGGTGCGGCTGGCCACCACCGTCGAGCGAACCGGGTCCTTCGTCTGCGAGGACGAGACGCTGAGCTGGATCGACGCGGCCACCGCGCG
This sequence comes from Saccharopolyspora endophytica, assembly GCF_018070075.1. Lineage (GTDB taxonomy): Bacteria > Actinomycetota > Actinomycetes > Mycobacteriales > Pseudonocardiaceae > Saccharopolyspora > Saccharopolyspora endophytica. The sequence continues at coordinate 93,870 of NZ_JAGPXE010000009.1, read as the reverse complement.
CACGTTCCTGAACAACCTGCACGGCGTGCCCACCGACACCCCGGTGTACGAGAAGAACGGCTGGACCGCCGACGCCCACCTGGGCACCGAAGCCGTGCTGCACCACTTCGACCTGCGGGATTCGCTGGTCAAGTGGCTCGACGACCACGTCGACGCGCGCGACGAGGCGGGGATGGTGCCGATGATCGTGCCCACCCCGGGGTGGGGGCGCGAACCCGATCCGGCGTGGAGCGCCTCGATGGTGCTCATCCCGTGGAACCTCTACTGGGAGCACGGGGACCTGGGCCTGCTGCAGCGCTACCGCGATCCGATCCGCGCCTACACCGACCGGCTGCTGGAGCTCGCCGAAGGCGGGCTGTGGCGCGGTGACAGCTGGGGCGACTGGCTCTCACCCGGGCACTGGCACGCGCCCGAGGGACCCGAGCCGACGGCGACGATGATGCTCCACCGGGTCACCACCCGCACCGCCGAGATCTGCCACGCGCTGGGCCTGGACGGTGAGGCCGAGCGCTACCGCGACGCCGCGCGCAGCATCGCCGCCGCCTACCACGCGAAGTTCTTCGACGAGCTCAGCGGGACCTACTGCTCACCCGAGGCCGGGTTCCGGCAGGCGATGAACGTGCTGCCGCTCGCCTTCGGCGCCGTTCCGGGCTACGTCGCCGGAGCCGTCGGCGCCGGTCTCGTCGACGACATCGAGGAGCGCACCAACGGGCACCTCGACTGCGGGGCGGTGGCCGCCAAGCACCTGCTCGGGGTGCTCGCCGACGTCGGTCGCGCCGACCTCGCGGTGACCGTGGCGACCCGACCCGACCGGCCCGGCTGGGGGATCTGGCACCGGTTGGGGATGGAAACCCTGATGGAGGCGTGGGACGACACCGCTCGTTCGCACAACCACTACTTCCTCGGCGCGGCCTCGGCCTGGATCCAGCAGCGCGTCGGCGGGTTGCGCTCCACCAGCCCCGGCTGGCGGACCTTCGACATCGCCCCCGTGCAGGACGACCGCGTCACCTGGGCCGACGTCCGGCACGTCACCCCGCACGGGCACGCCGGGGTGGCCTGGCGGCGCCGGGAGGACAACTGGGAGTTCGAGGTGGAGGTCCCCGAGGGCAGCGTCGCCACGCTGCGGCTGCCCGGGCAGCCGCCGGCCCGGTTGCCGGCCGGGCGTCACGGGCTCAACCGGCCGGCCACGCCCGGGGCGGGTCGCTAGGCGGGCAGATGTGGGCGGGCACCGCGACGTCTGTTCGCGGGGATCTGCGCAGGATCGCCCGCAGCAGCGCGGCCAGGGAGTACCGGGTCAGGTCCCGGGTCCGGCTGGCCACCCACGGCACCCCCTTGATCAGCAGCCACCGGACGTGGTCCAGGCGCGTCACCGGCACACCGCCCGAGCAGGTCAGCGACACCTCCGAGGGCACGGGCACGCCCTGCTCGGCCAGGCCCGTCGCGAAGGCCGCCGCCAGCATCCGGTGCCCCAGCTCGGAGGGGTGCAGGCGGTCCACGCTCCACGCGGCGGGGTGGTAGGCACCGGGCAGCCGGTCCAGGTCCACGACCGCCGCGCCGTGGACCTCGGCGACCGAGGTGAGGATGCGGTTGAGGGAGTCGATGCGCCGGTTCAGCAACCGCCGCAGCGGCCCCGGCAGCCGGAACACCCTGGCGTGATCGTGGTACCGGATCGTCACCACCGCCGTGCCCGCTGCGACCAGCGAGCACATCACGTGGTTGAGCTGCTGCCACAGCAGCTCGGCGTTGAAGTCCGAGCGCATCGTGTCGTTCATGCCGATCATCACGATCGCCGCGTCCGGTTCCACGCGCAGCGCGTCGGGCAGCTGGGTGTGCCAGACCTCGGCGACGCGGGCACCGCTGGTGGCCAGGTTGGTGAAGCGGGCGGGCTCGACCGCGTCGGCGAGCAGCGGCGCGAAACCCCGCCACCGGCCGCCTGGAACCGGGTCGCCCATGCCTGCGGCGACGGAGTCGCCGAGGACCGCGAGGCTGCGTACTCGTCGCGAGCCGGGGAGCCCGGTGGTCATCGCGTTGTGCACCTGATCATCGTGAGCCCGGCGTTTCCTCGCGGGGTAAGGCGAGGGTGAAGCCGGAACGACCCTTCGGCGAAAACTCCGGTGGTGCGATCCGGGCGGTGCGGTTCTGGTCCGGACCGAGGTCCGATTCGTCCGGTCAGTGCGGACCGGAACCGCCCGCTGCGGCCGTGATCAGCGGTTCCGCACTGCTTCGGCGAGGTTCAGGACGATGCGTTCGAGGATCGGGCGCGGGGTGGCGAAGTTGAGGCGCGCGTGACCGCGTCCCTCCTCACCGCACGCGGGGCCGTCGGTGAGCACGACGCCCGCGTGCTCGCGGAAGAACTCGCCGGGGTGGTCGCCGAGCTCGAGCGCGCGGAAGTCCAGCCACGCCAGGTAGGTGCCCTCGGGGTGCCGGTAGCCGACCTCCGGCAGGTGCTCGGCCAGCAGCGAGGTGACCGCCCGGCGGTTGCCGTCGAGGTAGTCCAGCACCTCGTCGAGCCACGGCTGCCCCGAGTCGTAGGCGGCGGTGTTGGCGATGAGCCCGAGGTTGGAGGCGCCGTCGGTGGCGTGCGGGCCCAACGCGTCCAGCGCCGCCGCGTCGGCGTCGTTGGAGATGATCAGCTGCGCGCACTTCAGCCCCGGCAGGTTCCACGCCTTGGACGCCGAGGTCGCGGTGATCGTGTGGCCGGCGGCGGTGTCCGACAGCGACGCGTACGGGACGTGCCGGTGACCCCGGTAGACCAGCGGGGCGTGGATCTCGTCGGAGAACACCCGGCCGCCGTTGCGGTCGACGACCTCGCAGATCGCGGTCAGCTCGTCGGGGGTGAACACCCGGCCCAGCGGGTTGTACGGGTTGCACAGGATCAGCAGGTTGCCGCCCGACTTGAACGCGGCGTCCAGCGCGTCGAGGTCGAACGCGAACCCGTCCAGGGCCATCGGAACGGTGATCAGCTCCCGGTCCATCCCGCCGGGGACCTTCAGGAACGGCATGTACGCGGGCGTGGGCAGGATGACCTTGCTGCCGGGGGCGCTGAAGTGCTCGATGGTGATCGTCAGCGCGCGGATCACGTCGGGGATCGCGTGCACTCGATCGGGGGACGGCTGCCAGTCGTGGTGCGCGGCCTGGTACTCGGCGCAGGCCCGGGACATCTCGGCGGCGAGCCGAGGCGGCTGGTAGCCGAAGTTCAGCGAATCGACGCCGGAGTGCAGGGCGTCCAGCACGGCCGGTGCCGTGCCGAAGTCCATCTCCGCGACGAACGCCCCGATCGCGTCGCCGTGCAGCGTCCATTTGAGACCGCCCCGCGCGCGCAGGTCGTCGATGGTCACGGCGTCGAAAGCGTTGCCCAACACTCGTCCTCTCCACAGGTGCTTCTCGAACCAGTGTGAGGCGTAGGGGGCGTCGTTGTAAGCCGGGATTTCGACGTAACCGCGCTTGGCGTACAGCCCACGTGCTTCGACCAGATCGGAGCGGGTGTCCAGCCGGATCGCGTGGTAACCGAGAGCGGTGGCGTGCTCCTCGACCGCGTCGAGCAGCACGCCGCCCAGCCCTCGCGCCCGGAATCCCGGCCGGACGTACATCCGCTTGAGCTCGGCGACGCCGGGCGTGAGCTCGCGGATCCCCGCGCATCCGAGCACGTCCGGTCCGTCGCGGGCGACCAGGAAGACCCCGGCCGGCGGGTGCAACCCGTCGTCGGGGTCCTCGGCGATCGCCTCGTCCACTTCGGCCTCGGTGGCCGGGCGGTCGTAGTAGCGGCTGGCCATCTCGTCGGTGTACTCGCGCAGCAGGGCTCGGACGAGCGGCTCGTCCACCGCCGCCGGAATGACCTTCACATCCGTGGGCACCCGATGATTGTCACCGCCGTGTCCAGCGAATTGGTCAGCCGAACTCGACGCCGAAGACGTTGAGCAGGCTGTAGATGCCCAGCAGCGTGATCGCGATGCTGCTGACCAGCAGGACGAGGTTGAACCAGCGCCCGCCGTGCAGTTCCGGGTCGACCTGGGTCTTGCGCAGGTACCAGGTCGCGATGACCACAGCGGGCAGGAAGATGCCGGTGGCCACGCCGCCGATCTGCACCATCACCACCGGGGAGGAGATCGACAGGTACGTCGCGCCCCACAGGATCGGCAGCACCACGATGAACCCGCGGACCCACTTCTCGCGGGCCACCGGGTTGTTCCAGTCGAGCACGCCGAGCGTGGCCAGCACGTTGGTGTACATCCGCGACCAGCTGGGGATCGAGGCCCACAGGGTGGAACCGAGCACCGCGATCGCGCCGATCAGGAAGCCGATGGCCGCCCACTCGCCGATGACGTCGGTGTACATCTGCGAGAGCGTGGTGATCATCTCGTTGCCCTCGAGCACCAGGCCCTGCGGGTTGAGCACCGCCGCGCCCATGATGAAGAACGCCAGCGTGCCGACCGTGTAGATGATCCAGGAGACGAAGACGTCCTTGTACATCACGCGGATCCAGCCCTGGGCGCGCGCCTTCCACTCGGGGCTGCCGTCGTTGGGGCCGACCCAGCGGGCGTAGCCCTTCTCCACGCACCAGTAGGTGTAGAAGGTGATCTCGTCGGCGCCGACGCCGGTGATGCCGAACATCGCCACCGCGGCCCCGATCGCGCCCGCCGGGATGGTGAAGGTCAGGCCGCTGAGCACGTCGTCGCCGCCGTAGCTGAACGGCGTGAACGGCAGTCCCAGCGCGATGACCACGGTGGCGATCGAGAACACCACGACCAGCGCGAACGCGCCGCGTTCGATGAGGTTGTAGCTGTTGGAGTACAGCAGCGCGATGCTGCCGGCCACGACGATGACCGTCCACACGCCCAGCGAGGTGGCGCTCAGGGGTTCACCGCCGACCGGGATGAGCATGCTCAGGGCCGAGGCGGTGCCGCCGACGATGCCGCCGATCTGCAGGAACTTCGACAGCGCCATGAGGATCCACAGCACGTTGATCCAGCCGATGCGGCCGATCTTGGGCGGTACCTCGTTGAAACCGGTCAGCGCCGGTTTGCCGGTGAGGATGGTCCAGCGGGCGAGTTCGGCCTGCACGGCGACCTTCACGGCGGTGGACAGGATCACCATCCACAGCAGGACGAATCCCACCTTCGCGCCGAGAGCGGTGGTGGCGATGAGTTCGCCGGATCCGACGATCGAGGCGCTGACGATCAGTCCGGGGCCGAGATAGCGCAGGCTCCCGGCCCATCCGGTGGGCGGCTCCTTGATGCCGTCTGCGGTGAGGAGGTAGGGATCGGCGTTGGCGCTCGCGACCTTGGTTCCCATCGGGCACTCCCTTGTGCCTAGAGGTGAGGCAAGAGGCGTCGAATTTTCACGTGTGTGAAAGTTTTTGTGAGGTTGTGAAAAGCTACCCACGCGAACACAGCCGGTCAATCGATGGTGCGAGACGGGGAATTTTCCTTCCGCTTGCTCGGTTGATCACCTGTCGGCGCCGCGGTTTTCGACCGCTGCCGGTGTTCGTCCGGAGGGATAGGGTTTTTCGCATGGTGGGTTCATTGCTGGGGACCGAGGTTCAGCGCGTCGAAGATCCGGATCTGCTGCGCGGCCGGGGCACCTACATCGGCAACCTCGGGGTGGAAGGGCTGCTGCACATCGGTTTCGTGCGCTCCCACCTCGCGCACGCCGAGATCGCCGGGATCGACGTCTCCGCGGCCGCCGAGGCGCCGGGTGTCGTCGGCGCCTACACCGCCGCCGACCTGGACCTCCCGGTACCCGCGCCGTTCGTGGAGGTCAACCCGGAGGTCGTCCGGCCGCCGCTGGCCACCGACCGGGTGCGCTTCGTCGGAGAGCCGGTCGCGGTCATCGTGGGCGAGTCGGCCGCGGCCGTCGCCGACGCGATCGAGCTCGTCGACGTCGACTACCGAGAACTGCCGGTGGTCGCCGACATGGAGCGCGCGCTGGACGACGACGCCGAGCGGCAGTTCCCCGACCTCGGATCGAACATCGCCGCCGGATACCGCGACGCGGCGGGGGACTCGGTGCTCGACGGCGCGGACGTGGTGGTGCGGGCCCGCATCGAGAACCAGCGCGTCGCCGTCGTCCCGCTGGAGGGCAACGCCGTCGCGGTGCAACCGGGCGGGCCCGACGCGGACCACGACATCACCGTGCACGTCTCGACCCAGATGCCGCACGGCGTGCGCAGCGGTCTGGCCAAGGCGTTCGGGTTCGACGACGACCGCGTGCGGGTGATCTCGCCGCACGTCGGCGGCGGCTTCGGCGGCAAGGCCGGGGCGATCTCCGAGCACGTGGTGGCCGTCGGGCTCGCCCTGAAGCTGGGACGCCCGGTCCGCTGGATCGAGGGGCGCTCGGAGAACATGCAGGGAATGCCGCACGGACGCGGCCAGGTGCAGTACGTGGAGCTGGGACTGCGCCGCGACGGCTCGATCGTCGGGATGCGCTGCCGGGTCGTCGGGGACTGCGGCGCCTACGCCGGTTTCGGCGGTTCGCTGGCGCTGGGCCCGACGCGGACCATGGCGCAGGCCGTCTACGACATCCCCAAGATCAGCTACGACGGCATCGCCTCGCTGACCAACACCACGCCCGTCGGTGCCTTCCGCGGGGCCGGGCGCCCCGAGGCCGCGGCGATGATGGAGCGGATCATGGACCTGGCCGCCGCCGAGCTGGACGTGGACCCGGTCGCGTTGCGGCGCAAGAACTTCCTGGTCCCGGAGAGCTTCCCGTACAAGACGCTGACCGGCGCCACCTACGACAGCGGCGAGTACGCGGTGCCGTTCGACGAGGCGCTGCGGCTGGCCGGCTACGACGAGCTGCGCGCCGAGCAGGCTCGCCGCATCGAGGCCGGGGAGCACAGGCTGCTGGGCATCGGGGTCAGCGCCTACGTCGAGATCACCGGTGGTGGTGCCGGCGAGTACGCCGAGGTCGAGGTGCACGCCGAGGGCGCCCGCATCCGGGTCGGCACCTCCGCGCACGGCCAGGGGCACGCGACCGCGTTCGCGATGATCGTCAACGACACGCTCGGCATACCGATGGACGCGATCGAGTTCGTGCAGTCCGACACCGCCGAGGTGCCGCGCGGCGGTGGCACCGGCGGTTCCCGCTCGCTGCAGATCGGCGGCAGCGCGGTGCGCGAGGCGGGCACGGAGGTGCTGCGGCGGGCCAAGGAGATCGCGGCCTCGAAGCTGGAGGCCGACGTGGACGACATCGAGGTCACCGACGGCGGTGCGCTGGGGGTGGCCGGTGTGCCGAGCGCGACCGTGGCCTGGGCCGAGCTGGTCGAGGCCGCGGCGCAGGAGGGCGAGCGGCTGGCGGCCAACGTCGACTTCGCCCCGGGCGGGGCGACGTTCCCGTTCGGCGGGCACGTCTCGGTCGTCGAGGTCGACGTCGAGACCGGGCAGGTCACGCCGCTGCGGCACATCGCCGTCGACGACTGCGGCCGGGTTCTCAACCCGATGCTGGTGCGCGGCCAGCAGCACGGCGGCGCCGCGCAGGGCATCGCCCAGGCGCTGTGGGAGGAGGTCACCTTCGACGCCGACGGCAACCCGGAGACCGCGACCCTGGCCGACTACGCGATCCCCTCGGCGGCGGACCTGCCGTCCTTCGAGGTGTCCAACACCGAGACGCTGACGCCGCTGAACCCGCTGGGCGCCAAGGGGATCGGTGAATCGGCGACGGTCGGCTCCACCCCGGCGGTGCAGAACGCCGTCGTGGACGCCGTCAAGCACCTGGGCGTGCGCCACATCGACATGCCCACCACGCCCGAACGCGTCTGGCAGGCCATCCGCGACGGTGCTGCGGCGACGTGCTGGCAGGAGCCGCCGGCGGCCTTCGGAGCCCTGCCGGTCCGCGGCGACGACACACCGGACGAAGAAGAAGCGGTCGTCTGAGGCGCGGTTTCGGGCTCCGATTCGAATTTCGCGCGAAATTCGAGCGGCGAAGTTCGGGCTCGAATTTCGCGCGAAATTCGAATCGCCCTGGTCAGGGGTGCGATGGGTGCGGAGGTCTGGATGAGTTGGGAACTCGCCGAGGTGTACGAGTCGCCGCACGGGGCGGTGCGGTGGGACAGCTTCGGGGAGGGGGAGACCGTCGTGCTCATGCACGGAACGCCCTTCTCCTCCTTCGTGTGGCGGGACGTCGCCAACGCGCTGAGCGCCCGGTACCGCGTCCACCTGTGGGACATGCCCGGCTACGGCAGCTCGGCGAAGTTCGAGGGGCAGGACGTGTCGCTGGCCGCTCAGCAGGAGGTGTTCACCGGGTGGCTGCGGCACTGCGGGCTCAACGAGCCCTCGGTGATCGCCCACGACTTCGGCGGCGCGGTGTCGCTGCGCAGCGCTCTGCTGGACGGGGTGCGTTACCGGCGGCTGGCGCTGCTGGACGCGGTGAGCGTCCGGCCCTGGGGTTCGGAGTTCTTCCGCCTGGTCAACGCCAACGCCGAGGTCTTCGCCGCGCTGCCGCCGCACCTGCACGAGTCGCTGGTGCGCGGCTACCTGACCACCGCCGCGCACCGCGAGCTGCGGCCCGACGTGCTGGACCGGATGGTGGCGCCGTGGCTCGGCGAGGACGGCCAGCCCGCCTTCTACCGGCAGATCGCCCAGGCCGATGAGCGCTACACCCGGGAGGTCGAGGACCGCTACGGCGACCTGGACTGCCCGGTGCTCGTCGGCTGGGGCGAGAACGACACCTGGCTCCCGGCGGATCGGGCCCGCGAGCTGGCGCGGCGCATCCCGCACGCCCGGCTGGAGTGGATCCCACAGGCCGGACACCTCGTCCAGGAGGACAACCCGGCACGGGTCACTGCGCTGATCATGGAGTTCCTCGCTTCCTGAGCGTCCAGCATGCGGGAACCCCGTCTCGGGACGTGGTCGCCGACGGTTTAGAGTGTCGTTCGTCCGTTCGTGTTAATCAGGAGGTTCGGCGCCATGGCTGTCGGCCACACCTCGCAGGTGCGAGGTTCCGGGGATCCGGGGTCGAAGACCCCACGCAACTCGACCCGACAGGTCGTGCTCGCCAGCCTCGTGGGCACCTCGATCGAGTTCTACGACTTCTACGTCTACGCCACGGCCGCGGTGCTGATCTTCCCGAAGCTGTTCTTCCCCGCGGGTGACGAGACGGCGGCCACGCTGAACTCGCTGGCGACCTTCGGCATCGCCTTCGTCGCCCGGCCGGTGGGCTCGGCGCTGTTCGGCCACTTCGGCGACCGCATCGGCCGCAAGGCGACCCTGGTGGCGTCGCTGCTGACCATGGGCATCTCGACCGTGCTGATCGGCCTGCTGCCCGGTTACGCGCAGATCGGCATCGTGGCGCCGCTGCTGCTGGCGCTGTGCCGGTTCGGGCAGGGCCTGGGCCTGGGCGGCGAGTGGGGTGGCGCGGCGTTGCTGGCCACCGAGAACGCGCCGCCGCGCAAGCGGGCGCTGTTCGGGACGTTCCCCCAGCTGGGCGCGCCGATCGGGTTCTTCTTCGCCAACGGCCTGTTCCTGATCCTCTCCGGCGTCATGTCCGACGCCGCGTTCGCCTCGTGGGGCTGGCGGATCCCGTTCCTGGTCTCGGCGGTGCTGGTGATCGTCGGCCTGTGGGTGCGGCTGAGCCTGAACGAGACGCCGGCGTTCGCGAAGGTGCTGGAGAACAACGAGCGCGCCAAGGTGCCGTTCGTGCAGGTCTTCCGCACCGACTTCAAGGCGCTGGTGCTGGGCACGTTCATCATGCTGGCGACCTACGTGCTGTTCTACCTGATGACGGTGTTCTCGCTGTCCTACGGCACCTCCGACTCGGGTCTGGGCTACGAGCGCTCGACGTTCCTGGTGATGCTGCTGGTCGGCGTGGTGTTCTTCGGCCTGACGGTGCCGGTGGCCGGTCTGCTGGCCGACCGCTACGGCCGGCGTTCCACGCTGGTGGTCACCACCCTCGCGATCATCGTGTTCGGCCTGCTCATGGGCCCGTGGTTCGGCACCCACTCGACCACGGCAACGGTGCTGTTCCTGGTGGTCGGCCTCGGCCTGATGGGCATGACCTTCGGTCCGATGGGCGCGCTGCTGCCCGAGCTGTTCCCGACCGCGGTGCGCTACACCGGTGCCTCGGTGTCCTACAACCTGGCCAGCCTGCTGGGCGCCTCGGTCGCGCCCTACATCGCCACCTGGCTGGCCGGCTCCTACGGGCTGGGCTGGGTCGGCGTCTACCTCGCGGTGGCCGGCGCGGTCACCCTGATCGCGCTGCTGGCCAGCCGCGAGACGCGGGAGAAGTCCCTGGAGGCGTGAGGATCGTGCAGGTCAGGCCCCGTCCGGCGACTCCGGGCGGGGCCTGATCGCGTTATTCGCCGGTGCTGCCGTCGATGGCCTCGCGCAGCAGGTCGGCGTGACCGTTGTGGCGGGCGTACTCCTCGATCATGTGGACCAGCACGAACCGCAGCGAGAAGGCCTCGTCCCACCCGGGCCGGGGGAACGCCGACTCGAGCGATCCCACCGCGGGCTCGATCTCGCGAGCCCGCTCGACCTCGGCCTCCCAGGCGCTGAACGCCTCGGCGGAATCCGCCTCGGCGACGTCGAAGGCGTCCTGGAAATCACCCCACACCCGGGGCAGGTCGGGCTCGCCGTTGACGCACCGCCGGAACCAGGCGCGCTCCACGTCGGCCATGTGCCTGACCAAGCCGAGCAACGTCAGGTCCGACGGTGGTGCGGCCGGCTTCCGCAGCCGGCCATCGTCGAGTCCCGCGCACTTCCTGGCGAGGGTGGCGCGCTGGTAGTCGAGGAAACCGACGAGGGTCTCGCGTTCGCCGCCGATCAGCGGCGGTTCGATCCGGTCCATCGCAGCAGTATCCGGCACGGGCACGCCCGTTTCTCCGAGATTGCCGGAAACCGCCTCGCGACGCGTCACGACTCCCCGGGGGCCTGGAGCTGTTCGACGAGCCGGTCGACGAAAGCGGCCTGGGCGGCGTTGAGCTTCTCGCGGGCGGTGTCGAGATCGCACCACAGGGCGCGGTCGACCTCGGGGAAGGGCTCGCGGCGACCGGACCGGGGCGGCCACTCGATCTCGAAGGTGTTGCTGCGCAACGAGTCCACGTCGAAATCGCCTTCGGCGGCCCAGGCGGTGATGACCTTGCCGCTGCGCATCCGGACCTCGCCGAGCGGCAGCAGTTCGCGGTCGTGCAGCGACATGCCGGTCTCCTCGGTGAACTCGCGCAGGGCCGCGGCCTTCGGGTCCTCGTCGGGCTCGTACTCGCCCTTGGGCAGCGACCAGGCGCCCTCGTCCTTGTTCTTGAAGAACGGACCGCCCGGGTGCACGACCAGCACGCTCGGGCCGTCGAGGCGGTACAGCAGGATTCCGGCGCTTCGCTTGCTCACCACGACAGTCTCGCGCATCGGCGCGGGACCTGGCGCGAGCGGGCGTTTCCGACGATGCTGACCGGCGTGGAACGGGTGGTGCTGCACATCGATCTCGACCAGTTCATCGTCGCCGTGGAACTGCTGCGGCATCCCGAGCTGGTCGGCAAGCCGGTGCTGGTCGGCGGCTCGGGCGATCCGACAGAGCGCGGCGTGGTCGCCGGTGCCTCCTACGAGGCCCGGGCCCAGGGCGTGAAGTCGGGAACGCCGCTGCGCACGGCGGCGTCGCGATGCCCGGAGGCGGTGTTCCTGCCCGCCGACCGCGAGACCTACCTGGCCGCTTCCGCCGACGTGATGACCGCGCTCGGCGAGCTGGGCGGGGTCCTGGAGGTCATCGGCTGGGACGAGGCGTTCATGCTCGTCGACGCCGAGGACGCCGTCGACACCGCCCGCTACGTCCAGCGCTACGTGCGCGAGCGCACCGCGCTGAACTGCTCGATCGGCATCGGCGACAACAAGCTGCGCGCGAAACTGGCCTCGGGCATGGGAAAACCGGCCGGGGTGTTCCGGCTGGACGTGACCAACTGGGTCGAGGTGATGGCCGACAAGCCCACCGACGCGCTGCAAGGGGTGGGTGCCAAGACCGCCAAGAAGCTCGCCGCCCGGGGAATCGCCACCGTGGCCGAGCTGGCCCGCACTCCGATGGCGGACCTGGCGGGCGAGTTCGGCCCCAACATCGGACCGTGGCTGGTGGCGCTCGCGCACGGCTACGACTCCACCCCGGTCAGCGACGAGCCGTTCCGCGCCCGCTCGCACGGCCGCGAGGTCACCTTCCAGCGGGACCTGCGCGAGGTCGAGCCGATGCGCGCCGAGATCACCCGCCTGTCCCACCAGGTCTCCGAGGACCTGGCCGCCGACGACACGCTGGCCCGCCGGGTGGTGGTCAAGGTGCGCGACTCCCGCTTCGCCACCCACACCCACGGCGTCACGCTCGCCGAACCCACCAGGGACTTCGAACCCATCGACGTCGCCGCTCAGCAGGCGCTGGGCCGGTTCCCGCTGGACCGCCCGGTCCGGCTACTGGGCGTTCGGGCGGAGCTTGTCCGCGAGTAGCGGGGTCAGGCGGAAGTCGACGAGGGTGCGCATGGCCAGCGAGAAGCTGGTGCGCTCCACGCCGGGGGTGTCGAGGACGCGCCCCGCGATGCGGTAGAGCTGGTCGGCGTCGGTGGCGACCACGCGCACCAAGAGGTCCGAGTCGCCGGTGAGGCCGAAAACCTCCACCACCTCCGGGATCTCGGCCAGCGCGCCGGCCAGCCGGTCGAGGTGCTGCTGGGTGACCTGGACGGTGATGAACGCGGTCAGCGGGTAGCCGAGCGTCGCCGGGTCGATGCGGCGTTCGAACGAACCGAGTTTCGGTTCCAGCTTCGCCAGCCTCGCCTGAACCGTGTTGCGGGACAGCCCGACTCGATCGGCCAGCGCGACCACGGTCGCCCGCGGTTCCTCGCGCAGGGCCAGCAGGAGCCGGATGTCGATGTCGTCGAGCGGCTCGGCGGTGGGCAATCTGTTCACCTCGTCGGTCGTTCCGGCCCGGCCGGGTGAGCAGATTGCTCGATTCGCCGGTCGGGTCTTGTGCAGTGATTCTTGTCTTGGTGTTCTTCTGAGCGCAATGTGGCAACGCGAGGAGGCGTGATGACGAGCCTGGTACCGGCGCGCACCGAGACGGCGGATCTGCGTGAGGTCGAGCAGCGGGTGCTGTGGCTGGCGACCGCGATGATCGACCACGCCAACAGGGTGCGGCCGAACAACTCCGGGCTCAAGGTCGGCGGGCACCAGGCGTCCTGCGCCTCGATGGTCTCGATCATGACCGCGCTGTACTTCGAGCACCTCACCGCCGCCGACCGCGTGTCGGTCAAGCCGCACGCCTCGCCAGTGCTGCACGCGATCAACTACCTGCTCGGCTCGCTCGACGAGAAGCACCTGACCACGCTGCGCTCCTACGGCGGTGTGCAGAGCTACCCGAGCCGCACCAAGGACCCCGACCCGGCCGACTACTCCACCGGTTCGGTCGGCATCGGCGCCACCGCGCCGATCTGGGGCGCGGTGGCCCGCCGCTACGTCGACACCCACGGCGGAGGGGCGGGCACCGGACGCCAGTACTCCCTGCTCGGCGACGCCGAGCTCGACGAAGGCGCCTGCTGGGAGGCCATCCTCGACCCGACCGTCGCCGACCTGGGCGAGGTCGTCTGGATCGTCGACCTCAACCGGCAGTCGCTGGACCGCGTCGTGCCCAACATCGCCGCGAACCGGCTGCAGGGCATGTTCACCGCCGCGGGCTGGCAGGTCATTACCCTCAAGTACGGGCAGGTGCTGGAGGAGCTGTTCACCCGCCCCGGCGGCGCGGCGCTGCGCGAGCGCATCGACGGCATGAGCAACCCCGAGTACCAGCGCCTGCTGCGCTGCACCCCGCAGCAGCTGCGGGAGCGGATTCCGGCCGGGGACAACGCGAGCGAGCGACTGCTGTCCGATGTGGACGACGAGACGCTGGCGGTGGCCATCCGCAACCTGGGCGGGCACGACCTGGACGCGCTGGACTCGGCGTTCAAGGCCATCGACGACACCCGGCCCACGGTCATCTTCGCCTACACCATCAAGGGCTACGGCCTGGCGACCGAGGGGCACCCGCAGAACCACGGTTCGCTGCTGGGCGAGGAGCAGATGCGGCAGCTGGCCGGGCAGGTCGGCGCCGACCTCGACGACCCGTGGCACCGCTTCGCCGACGACAGCCCGGCTGGGAAGCGCTGCGCGGAAACGGCTTCCCGGCTGCGCCGCCGCGAACGCGCCCGCGTCAAGCCGCCGAAGCTGCCCACCGACATCGGGCGCACGCCGAGCGGGACGACCACGACGCAGGCGGCGCTGGGGCGCACGCTGCTGGACCTGACCCGTGAGTCGCCGGAGGCGGCCGAGCGGATCGTGACGCTGGCCCCCGACGTCAGCTCGACCACCAACCTCGGTGGCTGGCTCAACAAGGTCGGCGTGTGGTCCCCGTCGGAGCGCGTCGACTGGTTCGCCGACGACGCCGAGACCATCCTGCACTGGCGGGAACGACCCGCCGGTCAGCACATCGAGCTGGGCATCGCCGAGACCAACCTGGTCAGCCTGCTCGGCGAGCTCGGCTCGACCTGGAGCCGGTGGGGCCAGCCGCTGCTGCCGATCGGCGTGGTCTACGACTGCTTCCTGGGGCGCGCGCTGGAGCCGTGGTCGTTCGGCGTGTACGGCGGCGGGCAGTCGATCCTGGTCGGCACGCCGTCCGGGGTGAGCCTGGCGCCCGAAGGCGGCGCGCACCAGTCGGTCGGCACGCCCTCGATCGGGCTGGAGCAGCCCGGCGTGACGAGCTACGAGCCCGCCTTCGCCGTCGACACCGAGTGGTGCCTGCTGGAGGCCATGTCGCAGCTCGGCAAGCCCGGTGGATCCTCGTCCTACCTGCGGCTGTCGACGCGTCCGGTGGACCAGTCGCTGGCGTCGGTGCCCGCCGATCCGGCGGCCCGCGAACGCCGCCGCAGGCAGGTCGTCGGAGGCGCCTACGCGCTGCGGCGCGACGCCGACCCGCAGGTGACGCTGGTGGGCATGGGTGCGCTGATGACCGAGGCGCTGGCTGCGGCCGACCGGCTGGCCGAGCAGGGGATCGGCGCCGACGTCGTGTGCGTGACGAGCGCGGGCCTGCTGTTCCGGGCTCATCGGGGCGATGCCGACCGAGGCGTGCTGGACCAGGTCTTCCCGGCCGACCGGGCGCGCCCGATGGTCACCGTCCTGGATGGACACCCGCACGCGCTGGCGTTCCTGGCCGGAGTCAACCGGGTTCCGGCCGTCCACTTGGGCGTCACCGGCTTCGGCCAGTCCGGATCGCTCGAAGACGTCTACCGCCACCACGGTCTCGACACCGGCACCATCATCCGGGCCGCCCTCGACGTGACGCATCGCTGACGTGGGCTCCCCCACTTGGCCAGGAGCGTGCGTCCTGGTTGGGTGATGGGAGTTCCAGGGGGCGGAGGTCGTGGTGGGTTCTTTCGAGGTTCGGGCCGAGGCGGGCAGCGTCGTCGACGTGTTCAGCCGGGACACCGCACCGGTGCTCACCGTGGAGGCCGGGGACGTCGTGACGGTGGAGTCGCTGGACTCCAGCGGATTCCTGCGGCGCCAGGAGGTGCCGGGGGAGCAGCAGCCCACCCTGTTCGCCGAGCGGCGGGGGCATTGCCTGACCGGCCCGATCGCCGTGCGCGGTGCCAAGCCCGGGATGGTGCTGGCGGTGCACTTCGAGGAGCTCACCCCCGCCGGGTGGGGGTGGACGGCGACCGCGGGCAAGGACGACTGGCTGATGCGCCGGCTGCGCGTGGACGACGCCGAGCGGACCTGGTTGCTGTGGGAGCTCGACGGCGAGACCGGCACCGACCAGCACGGGCACACCGTGCGGCTCGCGCCGTTCCTCGGTGTGGTCGGCATGCCGCCGGAGGAACCCGGTGAGCACTCGACGATCCCGCCGCGCCCTGAAGGCGGCGGCAACATCGACTGCCGCGAGCTCGTCGCCGGATCGACCCTGTACCTGCCGGTCACGGTTCCGGACGCGATGCTGCTGCTCGGCGACGGCCACGCCCGGCAGGGCGACGGCGAGGTCGGGGGCACCGCCATCGAGTGCGGCATGACGACCCGGGTGCGGCTGGACCTGGTCGTGGACCGCCCGGTTCCCGGCATCCACGCCGAAACCCCGTCAGGCCTGGTCACGTTCGGTTTCGACACCGACCTCAACGAGGCCACCGCCACCGCGTTGAGCGCGATGGTCGACTGGCTGCAGATCGAGCAGGCCCTCGACCGCGGTGCGGCGCTGGCGCTGGCCAGCGCGACGGTCGACCTGCGCATCACCCAGATCGCGAACCAGACCTGGGGAGTCCACGCCGTGCTGCCGACCGGCGTCCTGGGGTGATGGCCGGGCTGTCGTTCGCCCGGCGGCAAGAGCTGCGCGGGTGGTGCTGACGGCGCGCGCAAGTGACCTCGGCTGAGCCGTTCGAGTGTTGTTTCCCGGGTTTTCACCTGAACTGAGGTGTTCCGCATCCGCCAAACATGAAAGATTTTCTGATCAGTTCCGGCGCGATCAGAGGACTGGGTATGGCGGACTTGAGCAGGCGCGGCTTCATGCTGGCCGCGGGCATCACGGGCATGGCACTGGGCGTCGGCTCCGCTTCCGCGAGCCCCCGACCAGCCCGAACGACCTTGGAGGGGGCCGCGCAACCCGCTTCCGGGGGCGAGGGCTACCGGCGGCTGATCGCCGGACCGGGCTGGCCGCAGGTCGTGCGGACCGAGCTCGCAGTGGCCGACCCGGGCCGGGTCGACCGGCGGGTTCCGATCACCGCGTTCACCCAGTTCACCGACCTGCACGTGACCGACGCGCAGAGCCCGGCCCGCTTCGAGTACCTGCACCCGCTGGCCGGTGGGGCGTTCCGGCCGCAGGAGACGCTGGGCGCGCTGGCCGCCGCGCACCTGGTGCAGCGGGTCAACGCGCTGCGCACCGGCCCGGTCACCGGGGCGCCGATGGACTTCATGATCACCACCGGTGACAGCACCGACAACCACGAGTTCGCCGAGCTCGACTGGTACTTCGCCGTCCTCAACGGAGGGCGGATCGCGCAGAACACCGGCGCCGCCCACTACGAAGGGGTCCAGGACTCCGGCGACCCGCTGTACTGGCACCCCGAAGGCGGTGTCGAGGACCGCTTCCGCGAGGCCGGGTTCCCCGTGCTCCCCGGGCTGCTGACCGACGCGCTCCAGCCCTTCGCCAGCCCCGGTCTGGACATCCCGTGGTACGCCGTGTTCGGCAACCACGACAACAGCGTCATGGGAACCCTGGCCGACCAGGTCATCCCGCGCGTCAACGACTGGTACACCGGCGACCGCAAGATCATCGGGCGCGATGAGCGGGAGGCCGCCGCCGTCGCCGAGATGCTGCACGGCACGCGGGAGGCGTCGGGCCGGATGGTGCTCGACGGCAACACCATCGTGCGCACCGTGACGCCCGACGAGCGGCGGCACCCCTTCACCACCGAGCAGTTCATCGCCGCTCACCTCGACGAGGCCAACACCGGGCCAGGACCGATCGGCCACGGGTTCGACTCCGCGGATCCCAAGCCGTACTACACCTTCCGCATCGCCCCGGGCGTCACCGGGATCGCGATGGACAGCACCAACACCGCCGGTCTGGCGGAGGGCTCGATCGGGTTGACCCAGTACCGGTGGTTGCAGGACGTGCTGACCCGGGGCAGCTCCACCTACTACGACGAGCTCGGCCGCGAGCAGAGCCGGGACGCCACCGACGAGCTGTTCGTGCTGTTCAGCCACCACACCTCGGACACGATGACCGCCCTGTGGCCCGACTTCCGCTCACCCGGCGAGGCCCGCGTGGGCGGGGACGGCGTGGTCCGGCTGCTCCAGCGGTTCCCCAACGTGCTGGCCTGGGTCAACGGCCACACCCACCGCAACACCATCACGCCGCACGCCGCCGACGAGCCCGAACGCGGCTTCTGGGAGATCAACACCGCGTCGCACGTCGACTTCCCGCAGCTGGCCAGGACCATCGAGATCGCCGACAACCGCGACGGCACGTTGTCGCTGTTCACGACCTTGATCGAGGCCGACAGCCCCTACCAGGCCGACTACGACGACCGCTCGCCCGCCGGGCTGGCCGCGCTGTACCGGGAGCTGTCGTTCAACGACCCGCACACCGACCTGAGCCGGCTCGGCTCCTACACCGACCGCAACACCGAACTGCTCGTCCCGGGTCGCCTGCCGGTCTGATCCGGCAGGCGCGTCGCGCCCCGGTCGACGACCCTGGAACGGGGACGACCGGGGAGGCCGTGATGAACGTCGTGGTGGGAGTCGACGGTTCGGCGGTGGCGCGCAACGCCGCGGCCTGGGCGGCGCGCGAGGCGGCGCGGCGCGGCTGCGGCCTGCGGATCGTCTACGCCGACCCGACCGCACATCCGGGCGAGGAGCACGTGCGCGCGCAGGTCGCCCACTGGCTCGCCGACGCCGCCGAGCGCGTCCGGTCCGACCAGCCCGACGTCGACGTGACCTCCGCGGCGATCCCGGGTCCGCCCGAGCGGGTGCTCGTCGCCGAGTCCGCCGCCGCCGAGCTGCTGGTGGTCGGCGACCGGGGCTTCGGCGGGTTCACCGGCCTGCTGGCGGGTGCGGTCGCGGTCAAGGTCGCCGCGCACGCGCTCGGCTCGGTCGCGGTCGTGCCGGACGTCGGCGACCCGCCCACGTTCCCGACGGCCGGCCCGATCGTGGCCGGTGTGGACGACGCCGAATCCGCCGCGCCGGTGCTCGCGCAGGCCTTCCGGCTGGCCGACACGCTCGGCGAACCGCTGCACGTGGTGCACACCTGGGAGATCGTCGGCATCGACCTGAAGTGGCTGCGCAGCAGGTTGCCGAGCGAGGAGGTCGCGGAGCAGGAGCAGCGCTTCCTCGCCGAGGTCATGGCCGGCTGGCGGGAGCGGTTCCCCGGCGTCGAGGTCGAGCGGATCGTGGGGCGCGGCTCCCCGGTGGCGGCGCTGATCAATCACTCGACCGAGGCGCAACTGGTCGTCGTGGGCGCGCACGGTCGTGGTGGTGTCGCGGGCGCTCACCTGGGCTCGACCAGCCACAAGCTGATCCACCACACACCGGCACCGCTGCTGATCGTTCGATCGCGGCATTGACTTCGGTGTGACCGGGTTCTCATTCTCGGATGCGCATGTTCTTCCGCACTCGACGAGGAGTGGTTATGAAGACGAAGGCCGCGATCCTGCACGAGCCGGGCAAAGACTGGGAAATCGAAGAGATCGAACTGGGCGATCCGATCGAGGGCGAAGTGCAGGTGAGGCTCGCGGCCTCGGGCCTGTGCCACTCGGACGAGCACCTGCGGACCGGCGCCACCCCGATGGCGATCTACCCCGCCGTCGGTGGGCACGAAGGTGCCGGTGTGGTCACCAAGGTGGGTGCCGGGGTCACCGGGATCGAGGAAGGCGACCACGTGGTGCTGACCTTCATCCCCGGCTGCGGCCGGTGTCGCGCGTGCGCGAAGGGGATGCAGAACCTCTGCGACGCAGGCGCGGGCCTGCTGTCCGGAGAGGCGATCTCCGGGGGTCACCGCATCTCCTACCAGGGCAAGCCCGCCGCGCCGATGTGCCTGCTGGGCACCTTCGCGCCGTACGTGACGGTCAACCAGGCGTCGGTGCTCACCATCGAGAAGGACATCCCGCTGGAGAAGGCCGCGCTGCTGGGCTGCGGCGTGTCGACGGGCTGGGGGACGGCCACCGAGATCGGCGAGACGCGCACCGGTGACACCGTGGTCGTCGTGGGCTGCGGTGGCGTCGGCATCAACGCCGTGCAGGGAGCCGCGGCGGCGGGTGCGCGCTACGTCGTGGCCGTGGACCCGGTGGAGTTCAAGCGGACCAAGGCCGAGGAGCTCGGCGCCACGCACTCCTTCGCCTCGATGGCCGAGGCGCACGAAGCGGTCGGGGAGCTGACCTGGGGTCAGCTGGCCGACAGCGTGCTGATCTGCATCGGCGAGACCACCGGTGAGCACCTGCAGCCGGCGTTGTCGATGACCAAGAAGGGCGGTCAGGTCGTGGTCACCGGCATGGGGCGGGCCGATCAGATCGACGCCCAGGTGAGCTTGTTCGAGCTCACCCTGCTGCAGAAGCGGTTGCAGGGCGCGATCTTCGGCGGGGTCAGCCCGCGCACCCAGATCCCGCGACTGCTGGAGCACTACCGCAACGGCACCCTCAAGCTCGACGAGCTGATCACCACCGAGTACAAGCTGGAGGACATCAACACCGGCTACGCCGACATGATGGCCGGCAAGAACCTGCGCGGCCTGATCCGCTACACCGACGCCGACTACTGAGCGGTGTGCGCGAGCGCGAGTTCGCGCATCGCCGCGTCGAGCAGGCCCGAGAGGTCCTGCTCGGGATGATCTAGCCAGTGCTGGTACGCCGACAGCGCCACGCCCAGCGTCGCGTGCGCGATGGTCTGCGGGGTCAGCGCGGTTGACGGCTGGCCGAGGCGGTGGCCGACGTATTCGGCCACCACCTCGCGCCAGGCCTCGAAGCGCAGCGTCGAATGCGCTTGCAGCGCGGGCACTCCCAGGATCAGCCGCATCCGCCTGCGGTGGTCGGGGGCCTTCTCGTCCGGGACCCGGTTGAACTCCACGAGGCAGTGCCGCACCGCGTCCATCAGCGGGAGATCGCCCGGCAGCGCGCGGAACTCGGCGCGCATCCGCTCCAGGCCCGCGTCGAAGTCGCCCCACGGGATGTCGTTCTTCGACGGGAAGTAGTGGAAGAACGTGCGCCGCGCGATGCCGGCGGCGGCCGCGATGTCGGTGACCGTGGTGCGTTCGAAGCCCTGTTCGTCGAAGAGGTCGAAGGCGACCTGCTCCAGTTCCGCTGCGGTGGTGACCTTTCGGCGCCCACCCGTTCGCTGTACTCCAGATGTGTCATGCCGCAACGGATCCCGCTCCACGTCTTGTGAAAATGCACTCGGTGCAAATACCGTGTCGATGGTAGCTCGACACTGTGAGGAGCATCGCATGGCTGACCAGCAGATCGAACAGAGCACCGGAAACGAGCCCGTCGTCGAGGAGGAACTCCTGGTCGAGGAGGTCTCCATCGACGGGATGTGCGGGGTCTACTGATCGTGGCCGCCGCGGAGTTCGACATCAGCCGCGGCTACCGGTTGAATCCGCAGGTCGCGCTGCGCCCCGAACCCTTCGGGGCGCTCGCGTACCACTTCGGCAACCGGAAGCTGTCGTTCCTGAAGGTTCCCGAACTGGTGGAACTGGTCCGCGAGCTCGACGAGCACGCCAGCGTCGAAGAGGCGCTGGCGCGCATTCCCGAGCAGCGCCGCCCGCAGTTCCGCACAGCACTCGCCTCCCTGGCCGCCTCCGACATGATCCGCCCGCAGGAGTGAAGTTCGTCGAGGCGATGCCGGACGAGTCCTGCCCCTGAGCGCTTCGCCGCGTTGAGAAACCCCTGCCACCCAATGTCGACGACGAAGTCCCGTTGGAAGTGAGCCTGCAATGACCACCACAGCACCGGTTCCCGCGCTCGTGGAGCAGTTCAAGGGCGGACTCGACGCCCCGATCTGCCTGACGTGGGAGTGGACCTACGCCTGCAACCTGGCCTGCGAGCACTGCCTGTCCTCCTCCGGGCGGCGCGACCCGAACGAGCTCTCCACCGCAGAGATGAAGGCGGTCATCGACGAGCTGCAACGCATGCAGGTCTTCTACGTCAACGTCGGCGGCGGTGAACCCACCGTGCGCCCGGACTTCTGGGAACTCCTCGACTACGCCATCGACCACCAGGTCGGGGTCAAGTTCTCCACCAACGGGCTGCGCATCGACGCCGAACGCGCACGCCGCCTGGCCGCCACCGACTACGTCGACGTGCAGATCTCCCTCGACGGCGCGACCCGCGAGGTCAACGACGCGGTGCGCGGACCCGGATCGTTCGACATGGCGATGACCGCGCTGCAGAACCTCTCCGACGCGGGCATGCGCGATTTCAAGATCTCGGTCGTGATGACCAGCCAGAACGTCGACCAGCTCGACGACTTCAAGGTCATCGCCGACCGGTTCGGCGCGCAGCTGCGCATCACCCGGCTGCGGCCGTCCGGACGCGGCGCCGACGTGTGGGACGAGCTGCACCCCACCGACGCGCAGCAGCGGCAGATCTACGACTGGCTGGTCGCCCGCGGCGACCAGGTGCTCACCGGTGACTCGTTCTTCCACCTCAACGCGCTGGGATCGACCCCGCTGCCGGGGCTGAACCTGTGCGGCGCGGGCCGCGTGGTGTGCCTGATCGACCCGGTCGGTGACGTCTACGCGTGCCCGTTCGCCATCCACGACGTGTTCAAGGGCGGAAACGTCCGCGAGGAAGGCGGTTTCGCCCGCGTGTGGCGGGAATCGGAGCTGTTCAACGACCTCCGGCAACCGCAGTCGGCGGGGGCGTGCGCGTCGTGCTCGCACTACGACGCCTGCCAGGGCGGCTGCATGGCGGCGAAGTTCTTCACCGGGCTCCCGCTCGACGGGCCCGACCCCGAGTGCGTGCAGGGGCACGGGCGGTCCGCGCTGTCCATCGTGGACAAGAACGAGCTGCCCAAGGCGACGCAGGACCACTCGCGCTCCTCGCGGCGCAAGGTCGGGCTCGGCATGCCCGCCGTCCCCGCGAAGCCGTGCGACTCGTCTCCGCTGGTGAGCGGGTTGTGAGGCTCGTCGACCCGGTCCTGCTCGGCCGGAGCACGGCACCGTCTCGGGTCCTGTTCGGACCGCACGAGACCAACCTCGGTCGTGATCGGGACATCTCGGACCGGCACGTCGGCTACTACGCGGCGCGCGCCGCCGGTGGAGCCGGTGTGCTGGTCACCGAGATCGCGAGCGCGCACGACTCGGACTGGCCCTACGAACGCGCTCCGCTGGCCTCGCGCTGCGGGCCGGGCTGGGCCGCCGTGGCCGAGGCGTGCCGTCCGCACGGGACAGTCGTGCTCGCCGGGCTCGGGCACTCCGGGTCGCAGGGTTCCTCGGCGTTCTCGCAGTCCGTGCTGTGGGCACCCTCGCGGGTGCCCGACGTCGCCAGCCGCGAGATGCCCGTGGAGCTGGAGCAGGCCGAGATCGATGCGCTGGTGGCGAGTTTCGCCTCGGCGGCGCGCGAGGCGATGCGCAGCGGGCTGCACGGGGTCGAGCTCAACGCCGGGCAGTTCTCGCTGCTGCGGCAGTTCCTGTCCGGGCTGACCAACCAGCGCACCGACGACTACGGCACCGACCGCACCCGCTTGCTGCGCGAGGTCCTCGCCGCCGTGCGCGAGTCGGTCGGGGAGGGCGTGGTCGGACTGCGGCTGTCCTGCGACGAGCTCGCGCCGTGGGCCGGCATCACGCCGGAGGCCGCGGTCGGCGTCGTCGAGTCCGTCCGCGACGCGGTCGACTACCTGGCGGTCGTCCGGGGCTCAGCGATGGGCACCTCGGCCACCCGCCCCGACCTGCACACCGAGCCGGGCTTCAACATCGACCTCTGCACGGGGATCCGCGTTGCCGCCGGGGGAACCCCGGTCGTGCTGCAAGGCAGCGTCGTCGACCCCGAGCAGGCCCAGCGAGCCCTCGACGACGGCGTGGCGGACCTGGTCGAGATGACCCGGGCGCAGATCGCCGATCCCGACCTCGTCACCGAGGTCCGCGCCGGCGCGACGGTCCGCCCCTGCGTGCTGTGCAACCAGAAGTGCAACGTCCGCGACAACCGCAACCCCATCGTCACCTGCATCGTCAACCCCTCAGCCGGCCACGAGACCGACGATCCCCAGACCCCCACCAAAACCCACCCCCAGATTTCCACTGAAGTCGGTGGTCTGATTTCTAGTGAAATCCGTTGTGGGGGTACTGGTGGAGGTCGGGTCGGTTCGGGGGTGGGGCGGGAGTCCGTGCTGGTGGTCGGGGGTGGGCCTGCGGGGTTGGAGGCCGCTCGGGTATTGGCCCTGCGGGGTCGCAGCGTGGAGGTCGTCGAGCGCGAGGACCGGGTGGGCGGGATGGTGCGGGTTGCGGCCGAGGTCGCCGGTCGGGGGCGTGTGGCGCGGCTCGTCGAGTGGTTGGAGGCGGAGGTGCGGCGGCTCGGTGTCCGGGTGCGGCTCGGGGTCGAGGCCGGACCGGAGGACGTGACCGGTCGCGAGGTCGTGGTGGCGACCGGGTCCGTGCCGGGGCCCTGGGGTTTCAAGGTCGACGGGGGCGTGGTGCTCGACGTGGTCGAGGCGCTCAGCGGTGAGACGCCCGAGGGGCCGGTGGTGGTGCACGATCCCGTCGGGGACTTCGTCGGCGTCGGCGTGGCCGAACTGCTGGCGGGCCGGGGCGTGGAGACCGCGATCGTGACGCAGGACCAGGTCGTGGGCACGCAGCTCGCGCTCACCGGAGACCTCGCCGACGCCAACGCGCGCCTGCAGTGGGCCGGGGTGTCGTTGGAGAAGCGGTCCCGGCTGCGCGAGGTGCGGGCCGATCACGTCGTCCTGGAGGACGTCCACACCGCCGAAACCCGCCAGCGCCCGGCCGCCACCGTCGTCCACTGCGGACACCGGCTGCCGGACCAGCGGCTCGACGGCGTGCGGATCGGCGACTGCGTCGCACCCCGCACCGTGCACGAGGCGATCCTGGAAGGCCGTCGAGCGGCGGGAGGTCTGCGATGACCCGCTACCTGTTCTCCCCGCTGCGGCTGGGGCCGGTGACGGTGCCCAACCGCATCGTGTTCTCCGCGCACCTGACCAACTACGCGCGCGACGGTCACCCCACCGAGCAGCACGCCGCCTACTACGCGGCGCGCGCCGAGGGCGGTGCCGGTCTGGTGATCACCGAGGAGCACTCGACCCACCCCACCGACTGGCCGTACGAGAAGCTCATCCACGGCTTCGACCCGTCGGTGATCTCCGGGTACCGCCGCATCACCGAGGCCGTGCACGCCCACGGCACGCCGATCTTCGCGCAGCTCAACCACAACGGCGGGCAGGCGTCGTCGATGTACTCGCGGCTGCCGGTGTGGGCGCCCTCGGCGGTGCCCGACCCGATGTTCCGCGAAGTGCCCAAGGCCATCGACACCCGCGAGATCGCCGAGGTCGTCGCCGGGTACGGCACCGTGGCCGCGAACTGCGCCGAAGGCGGGTTCGACGGCGTGGAGCTGCAGTGCTCGCACTCGTCGATCGTGCGCGGATTCCTGTCCCCGGCCACCAACAAGCGCACCGACGACTACGGCGGATCGCTGGCCAACCGGGCCCGCATCCTGCTGGAGATCATCGACGCGGTCCGCGAATCGCTCGGCCCCGACCGGGCGCTGGGCGTGCGGATCTGCGGCGACGAGCTGATCGAGGGCGGCACCACCATCGACGAGGCCGTCGAGGTCGCCAAGATGGTCGAGGCCACCGGCGAGGTCGACTACATCAACACCTCGATCGGCGTGGCCACCTCGACGCTGTACATGATCGAGGCGTCGATGGCGATCCCGCCGGGGTACGCGCTGTTCATCTCCAACGCCATCCGCCAGGCCGTGGACCTGCCGGTCGTCGGCGTCGGCCGCATCAAGGACCCGCTGCAGGCCGAACGGGCGCTGGAGGAGGGCCACTGCGACCTGGTGGGCGTGGTGCGCGGCCAGATCGCCGACGCGGACTTCGCGGCCAAGGCCCGGTCGGGGCACGCCACCGACATCCGGACCTGCCTGTCCTGCAACCAGGAGTGCGTCGGCCGGATGGGCCTCAACCGCTGGCTCGGCTGCATCGAGAACCCGCGCACCGGAAAGGAATCGATCGCGCTGCCGATGCCGCGCAGGCGCAGCCGCGTGCTGGTCGTCGGGGGCGGACCGGCCGGTTTGCAGGCCGCATCCACGGCCGCCGAACGCGGCCACCACGTGACGCTCTTCGAGCGAGAGGCCGAGACGGGCGGGCAGGTCGCGCAGGCGGCGAGCGTTCCGGGACGGGCCGAATTCCTCGACGTGGTGCGGAACCTGCGCGCCGAGTGCCAGCGCCACGGCGTGGACATCAAGACCGGGACCGAGGCCACCGCGCGGCTGCTCCGCGAGGAGCGCCCGGATGCGGTCGTGCTGGCCACCGGAGCCAGACCGCAATCGCCTTGGTGGGCGGGCGATCTGGCGCGCGTGGTCGACGTCCGCGACGTGCTCGCAGGCGACGCCGCGCCCGAGGGCGACGTGCTGATCGTCGACGAGCTCGGCTTCCACCAGGCCGCCTCGGTCGCCGAACTGCTGGCCGACCGGGGGTGCCGAGTGCAGATCAGCACCCCGGGCATGGTCGTCTGCCAGGACCTCGGCGTCACGCTGGACATGGAGACCTTCACCATCCGCGCGCACGCCAAGGGGATCGGGCAGCGCACCGATGAGGTCGTCATGGCCGCGTCCGCCGATGGCGAGCGGGTGTCGCTGCAGATCCTCAAGCACACCACCGGTGAGATGGGCGAGCACACCGTCGACTGGGTGGTGTGCGCGGTGCACCAGAGCCCGGTCGACGAGTTGTGGCACGAGCTGCGCGACGCGCCGTTCCCGGTGCACCGCGCGGGCGACTGCCTGGCACCGCGTCGCGCGCACGCCGCGGTGATCGAGGGACATCGAGTGGCGGTGGAGCTGTGAACGCGCTGCCCGAGGTGCTGGCCGTGGTCGTCGTCCGCGACGGCGCGCTGCCGGGCGGGGCCGACGAGACCGTCGCCGAGACGGGGGGAGCGGTGCTGCTCGCCGGCACCGGAACCGCCCGCGCCGCCAAGGAGCTCCGCACCGCCCGCAGCACGTGGACCGTCGAATCCGCGCAGGTCGGGCCCGGTTCGCTGGCCGCGACGCTGGGGCCGCTGCTCGACGGCGTGCGGATCGTGCTGCTGCCCGCCTCGCCCGACGGGCGCGACCTCGCGCCCCGGCTGGCGTTCGGCACCGGCAGGACGCTGCACGCCGGAGCGATCCGCTGCGGCACCGACACCGCCGATCTGTCCCGAGCGGACGACTCCCTGGAGATCCGGGTCCGCTTCACCGGGCCCGTGGTGGTGACGCTGACCCCCGGAGTGCGCGGCATCGGCCGCCCGATCGAGCCGCCGGAGCCCGTGACCGTCGACGTCACGCCCGCTGAGGTGCTCGACGCCGAACCGGTCGAGGTCCGCGCACCCGAACCGGAGACCGTCGAGCTCACCGAAGCCGACCGCATCCTCGGCGGCGGAGCCGGTCTGGTGCGGCGAGGCGAGGACGGCACCGCCGTGATGCGGACGCTGACCGAGGTCGCCGCGTGGCTCGGCGCCTCCGCCGGAGCGACCCGCGTGGTCACCGACGCCGGCTGGGCCGGGCACGACCGGCAGATCGGCACCACCGGCGTCGTCGTCGACCCCAAGCTCTACATCGCCCTCGGCATCTCCGGCGCCGCGCAGCACACCGGTGGCCTGGGACGACCCGAGCACGTGGTCAGCATCAACACCGACCCGTCCTGCCCGATGACCGCGATGGCCGACCTCGGCATCATCGCCGACGCCCCCGAAGTCCTGCGCGAACTCGACCGCCGGAGACGAGATGCCTGAAGTCGACGCCGTCGTGGTCGGCGCCGGTCCCGCCGGATCGGCCGCCGCACTGGAACTCGCCCGAGCCGGGCGCAGCGTCATCCTGCTCGAACGCGGGCCGTTCCCCGGATCCAAGAACGTCTACGGCGGCGTCGTCTACGGCCGGGTGCTCGACGAGGTGCTGCCCGAGTGGTGGCGCGAAGTGCCGGTGCAGCGCTGGGTGACCCGCCGCAGC
Source organism: Saccharopolyspora endophytica (assembly GCF_018070075.1). Lineage (GTDB taxonomy): Bacteria > Actinomycetota > Actinomycetes > Mycobacteriales > Pseudonocardiaceae > Saccharopolyspora > Saccharopolyspora endophytica. The sequence continues at coordinate 66,254 of NZ_JAGPXE010000009.1, read as the reverse complement.
ACCATGATGCTCACCGGTCACCAGGCGCTCACCGTCGACTTCCGCACCGAGGACTGGGGCAGCGCCCCCTACAACGGCATGACGACCTTCCGCGCCGACTTCGACTCGTGGCTGGCGGGCAAGGCCGTCGACGCCGGAGCGCGGCTGGTCACCTCCACCGTGGCCACCGACGTGATCCGCGAGGACGGCCGGATCGTCGGGGTGCGCACCGACCGCCCCGACGGCGACATCCGGGCGCGCGTGGTCATCGCCGCCGACGGCGTCAACTCGTTCCTCGCCAAGCAGGCCGGACTGCTGCCCCGGACCGATCCGGAGCACCAGACGCTCGGCGTCAAGGAAACACTGGCGCTGCCGCGGAAATCCATCGAGGAGCGCTTCGCGCTCACCGGCGACCACGGCGCGGACTTCGAGATCCTCGGCTGCACAGGGGGCATCCCCGGCGGCGGGTTCCTCTACACCAACCGCGACACCGTCAGCGTCGGCGTCGTCCTCTCGCTCACCGGGCTCGCCGCCTCGGGCAGGCGGCCGGAGGAGGTGCTCGCCGACCTCAAGGCGCACCCGGCGATCGCCCCCTACCTGCGCGGCGCGGAGCTCAAGGAGTACTCCGCGCACCTCATCCCGGAAGGCGGGTACCGGAGCATGCCGCCGCTGTCCGCGCCGGGGATGCTCGTGACCGGGGATGCCGCCGCGATGTGCCTGGCGGCCGGGATCTGGCTGGAGGGCGTCAACTTCGCCATCGGATCCGGTCTCGCCGCCGGGCGTACCGCAGCCGAGTCCGTCGAGAACGGTGGCGGGCTCGACGGCTACCGCGAACGCCTCAAGGGCAACTTCGTGCTCGCCGACCACGAGCGGCTGCAACGCGCGCCCGGCCTGGTGCTGTCGGACCGGGTGCAGCAGCAGTACCCGAAACTGCTGTGCGACTTCGCCCAGGGCGTGTTCACCGTCAGCAACCCGACACCGAAACCCGGCCTGGGCGCGCTGTTCCGCTCCACCGCCGCCCGTCACGGCGTCCGCCTGCGGAAGCTGGCCGCGGACGCCTGGACCGGACTGCGCACCTTCGGCTGAGGAGAAGCGACCATGTACCGAGGCATCTCGTTCGAGGACCGGATGGACACCGTGGACTTCGACGTCGGCGAGCGGGCGCACATCACCGTCGACACCGACATCTGCCGGTCCTGCACCACCCAGGCGTGCGTGTCCGCCTGCCCTGCGAAGCTGTTCGTGCCCACCGGTGACGGCGGCATCCTGTTCAACTACGAGCAGTGCTTCGAGTGCGGCACGTGCTACCAGATCTGCAACAACGCCGGAGCCATCAGCTGGACCTACCCCGACGGCGGTCACGGCGTCGTGTTCCGGGAGGGCTGAGGACATGCGCATCGCCGTGGCACTGAGCCGATCCTGGCAGCGGGTCGAGGTCGACCCGCTCACCGGCGCCCTGGGCTCCGGGCACCGGGGCGAGAGCGCGGCCGAACACGCCGCGCTGGAACACGCGCTGCGCCTCGCCGAGCTCACCGGCGGGCAGGTCCACGCCATCACCGCCGGTCCTGCGGAAGCGGAGGAGGGGCTGCGCGAGGCGCTGGCGGCCGGAGCGGACCGCGCCACCCGCGTCGACCTCGACACACCGCTGGACCCGAATTCCCTGGCGCACAACGGAGCCACCGCCGCAGCCCTGGTCGCCGCCCTGCCGGAGACGCCCGACCTGGTGCTCTGCGGCGATCGGTCCACCGACGGCGGAACCGGCGCCACCCCGGCGTTGCTCGCCGCGCACCTGGGTGCCGCCCAGGCGCTCGGTGCCGTCGACCTCGAACTCGACGGCGACCGGCTGCTGGCCCACCGACGTCTCGACCGGGGCGCCCGCGAGATCCTGCGCCTGCCCAGTCCCGCCGTGGTCTCCGTCGAAGGCGGGCTGCGGCTTCGCCGCGCCGCGCTGCCCGCCGTGCTGGCCGCGCAGGACGCCGAGATCGAACTCCTGCCGTGGACCGCGGCTCCCGCCCGCGCCGACGTCGTCAGCGCCCGGCCCCGGCGCCCGCGAGCCCGCGAACACCCCGCACCCAGCGGGGACAGCGCTCACCACCGGGTGCTGGAGCTGACCGGAGCGCTGGTCGAGCGCACCCCGCCGACCGTCGTCGGCCCGCTGAGCGCGGCCGAAGCCGCCGACGAGCTGCTGGCCTACCTGCGGCGCCGTGGATACGGGGTGCGGCCGTGAACCGGGTCGCGATCGTCACCGGAGCCGCCAGGGGAGTGGGGGCCGCGGTCGTGCGGCAACTCGCCGATCAGGGCTGGCGGGTCGTCGCGCTCGACGTGTGCGCCGACCTGCCCGGCGTGGCCTACCCGCTCGGCACCCGCGATGAGCTGCGCCGACTTGCCGACGAGCACCCGGAGTCGGTGCGCGAGGTGGTCGCCGACGTCCGCGACGCCGCCGCGCTGACCGAAGCCGTCCAGGTCGCCGAGGCCGAGTTCGGCGGGCTCGACGCCGCCGTCGCCGCGGCGGCGGTGATGGCCGGTGGATCGCCGCTGTGGGAGACCACCGACATCGAGCTGGACCTGCTCTTCGACATCGACGTCCGGGGCGTGTCCAACCTCGCCCGCGCCGCGGTCCCGGCGATGCTGCGCCGCCCCGAACCCCGCGCCGGGCGGTTCGTCGCGCTGGCCTCGGCCGCCGCGCACCGGGGCCTCTACCACCTGGCCGGGTACAACGCGGCCAAGCACGCGGTGGTCGGGCTGATCCGCGGATTGGCCACCGACCTGCGCGGAACCGGCATCAACGCCACCGCGGTGTCGCCCGGCTCGACACGCACCGACATGCTCACCGCCACCGCCACCTACTACGACCTCGACGACGTGGAGCAGTTCGCCGGGCACCAGGTCGTCGAACGACTGCTGGAACCCGAGGAGGTCGCCGCCGCCGTGTGCTGGCTCTGCGACGAACGCGCCTCGGCGATCACCGGCACCGTCGTCCACGCGGACGGAGGCTTCACGACGTGAGACTGGTGGCCGATCCGAGCCTGCAGCGCTGGGATGACGGGCGGACCGTCGCGGGCGGGTCCCCGTACCGCATCATGCGGCTGACCGCGCGCGGCGGCGCACTCCTCGACGACTGGCTCGCGGGAAAACCCGTGACCGGTGGGAGATCGCTGGCGGACCGGCTCGTCCGCACGGGTCTGGTGCACCCCGAGCACGACGCGGCGAACCTGGGGCCCGATGACGTCACGGTCGTCATCCCCGTCCGCGGCGAGAAACCCACCGCGCTGCTCGCGGCGCTGGAGGGCCTGCGCGTCATCGTCGTCGACGACGGCTCCCCGACGCCGATCCCCGGCGCCACCGTCCGCCACGACACCGCACGCGGCCCGGCCGCGGCCCGCAACGCCGGCTGGCGGCTGGTCACGACGCCGCTGGTGGCCTTCCTCGACGCCGACACCCTCCCGCGGGCCGGCTGGCTGGACCCGCTGCTGCGCCACTTCGCAGCACCCGAGGTGGCCGCGGTGGCGCCGAGAGTGCGCAGCGTTGCGGGTGGTTCGGCGCTGGAGCGCTACGAGCGGACCCGCTCACCGCTGGACCTCGGCGCTCGACCCGGACCCGTGCTGCCCGGCAGCCGCATCAGCTACGTCCCCACCGCCGCGCTGCTGATGCGCACCGAAACCCTCGCCGAACTAGGGGGTTTCGACGAGACCATGCGCTTCGGCGAGGACGTCGACCTCGTGTGGCGGCTCACCGCCCGACACCAGGCCCGCTACGAACCCGCCGCGATCGTCGAACACGCCCCGCGTCCCAGCTGGCCCGCCCTGCTGCGGCAGCGCTACGGCTACGGTTGCTCGGCCGGGCCGCTCGGACGGCGCCACGGCGAGCACGTCGCACCCGTGCGGATCTCACTGTGGAGCGTGCTGACCTGGCTGCTCATCGGCCTCGGTCGACCCAGGCTCGCGCTGGCCGTCACCGGTGCGGCGGCCGTCCTGCTCGCCCGCAAGCTCGGCGCGCTCGGCATCCCCGCTAATGAGTCGATCAAGCTCGCCGCGCACGGGAACCTGGGTGCGGCGAGGCTTCTCGGCGACGCCATCGGGCGGTCCTGGGCGCCGCTGGCGATCCCGCCGCTGCTGCTCACCCGGCGCGGACGCGTCGTGCTGGCCCTCGTCGCCGCTCGCCACCTCGCCGAGAAGGGCGAGCTCGACCCGATCCGGCACACCCTCGCCCGCCTCGCCGACGACGCCGCCTACGGCTGCGGCGTGCTGCGCGGGGCGCTGCGCGAGCGCAGCACGATCGCGCTGCGGCCGGTGCTCACCGACCGGGGCGGGCGCAGCAGCGTGCCGGTCAACGGGGACTCGGCGTGAACCTCGGCGAGAGCACCTGGCCCGAGCTGCGCGAACCCCGGCTGCTGGCCGTCCCCGTCGGCGCCACCGAGCAGCACGGCCCGCACCTGCCGTGCACGGTGGACACCGACATCGCCGTCGCGCTGTGCGATCGCCTCGCCGAGCAGCGGCCCGTCGTGGTCGCGCCCGCCGTGGCCTACGGCTCCAGCGGGGAGCACGCCGCGTTCCCCGGCACCCTGTCCATCGGGCAGGCCGCCACCGAACTGCTGCTCACCGAGCTCGGCCGCTCGGCCGACGCCTTCGCCGGGGTGGTGCTCGTCTCCTGCCACGGCGGCAACGCCGCTGCGGTGCGCAACGCGGTGCGCACGCTGCGTTCCGAAGGCCGCCGGGTGCTGGCCTGGTCGCCGACCGGACCGGCCGACGACAGCCACGCCGGACGCACCGAAACCTCCGCGATGCTCGCCCTCCGGCCGCACACCGTCCACCGGGAACGGGCCGAACCCGGCAACACCGAACCGCTGCACGAGCTGATCGGCCGGCTTCGCGAGGGTGGCACCGCCGCGGTCAGCGACAACGGCGTCCTCGGCGACCCGCGCGGCGCCAGCGGATCCGAAGGCCGCCGAATCCTGCGCGCCTGGGCGGAAAGCCTCGTCGCCGCCGTCGACACCTGGACGTCGAGCACCGAGCGCTGAGCGGACCGGATGTCCCCGTGAATCGGGCCAAAACGCCCATCTATAGTCGATCACGCGGGCCCGCCGACCGGTGCGCAGGGCGCGAAACACTTTCCTGGAAGGACCCGTTGGGTTGAGCGTGACGAACGACCTCGTCGAACCTGAGTTATCCGAGCCGACACGACGGGGGAACATCCCCGCGCCGCGGTGGCGCGCGGACCGGACCGCCCTGTGGGCGGTGCCGCTGCTGGCGCTGCTGGCCGGGTTGAGCTTCGTGCTGGTGAACGTCCACTACAACGGCGGCCACTACATCCCGCCGCTGGACGACACCTACATCCACCTCCAGTACGGCAAGCAGATCGGGCAGGGCGAGTTCCTGCGGTACAACGACGGCGACCCGATCAGCACCGGCGCCAGCAGCCTGCTCTACGTGGTGGTGCTGGGCGCGCTGCACTTCCTCGGGATGCACGGCGGACTGCTGATGCCCGCCGCCGTCCTGTTCGGCGTGGTCTGCCACGCGCTCACCGCCGGTGGCGTGGTGCTGCTGGGCCGACGCGTCGCCGGACCCGTCGCGGGGGTGTGGGCGGGCGTGCTCGTCGCGCTCAGCGGGCCGCTGCTGTGGGGGGCCTCCAGCGGCATGGAGGTCTCGATCACCTCGTTGCTGCTGGTCGCGACGCTGCTGATGCTGGTCCGCGAGGCGCCGAGCGGGACCTTCCGGTTCACCCCGGTGCTGGTGTCGCTGGCCGCGCTGTGCCGGCTGGAAGCCCTGGTGTTCCTGCTGCTGGTGCCGCCGCTGATGATGGCCCTCAGCGCGCGACGCGGCCGGAACCTCGCCACCCGGATCGCCTCGGTCGCCTGGTGCGCGCTGCCGTTCGCCGTGATCGCCGCGCAGCTGCTGTTCTACCTGGTCACCACCGGGCACTCCTCGCCGAACGGCTCGCAGGCCAAGTCGCACATGAGCATGCCGAACCTGAGCCTCGGCGAGCTCGCGGGCAAGACCGCCGACAACTTCTCGGCGTTCATGGAGATCCTCGCCGGGCTCAACCGGCAGGACTTCGCCTTCCCCGGCGCGCTGCTGCTGGCCGCGCTCGGCGTGGCCGTGCTGGTCCGTGACGGCGGGACGCGGCGGTGGGTCGGCTGGACGATCGGCATCGGAACGCTGCTGGCGCTCGGCGCGATCTCCACGATGGGAACCGCGCTGTGGCAGCAGGTCCGCTACCTGCAGCCGTTCCTGCCGCTGTTCGTGCTCGCCGCCGTCATCGGCTTGGTCGAGGTCGGCAAGCGGCTGCGGCTGGGCGACAAGGCCCCGGTGGCGCTGCTGGCGGTGGCCGGGCTGTTCACAGCCCTGTCGGTGCCGACCTGGGTGCACAACGTCGTGCAGGACTCCGGTGGCATCCGGGAGCGCGTCGTCGCCCTGGCCGCCTGGACCAAGGGCAACCTGCCGGAGGGCGCGCGGCTGGGCGTGCACGACGTCGGCGCCGCCGCCTACCTGGGCGGACACCCGACGGTGGACCTCGTGGGACTGACGACCAACGGCCTCGCCAAGCCCGCGCTGCACGGCATGGGCGCGCTCTACGAGGAACTGCGCGCGATGTCGCCCGACGACCGCCCCGACTACATCGCCATCTACGACCGCATGCCCAACGGTGTGCAGCTGGAACACCTCGCCGACGCCGGCGTCCTGGGAGCGCCTGTGCTCTCGCTGCCGGTGATGACGGTGTACAAGGCCGACTGGAGCCTGATCGACACCGGTGACGTGCCGATGCGGCCGTTCCGCGGCACCATCCGCGACCACGTCAACGTCGGGTCGATGACCTCGGAGGCCGACCACGACCACGAGGTGCACACCTCGCGAGCGGGCTTCCAGCCGCTCACCGAGGCCCGCACGCTCGAAACCGGTGGACGCGAGGTCGTCGACAGCGCCAGGCACATCGTCGGCGAGGAGGAGTTCACGCTGCGCAACCTGGTCCCCGGCGAGGAGGTCCGGCTCATCGCCCGGCACGACTCCGCCGGTCCCAAGCCCGGCTTGTACACCGGAGCGCGGGACGTGCGGGTGCTGGTCGACGGTACCGACCTCGGCAAGCACTGGCTCAAGCCGGAGACGAAGGGCTGGTCGGAAACCGTCATCACGATCCCGGCGCACCTGGTGACCAGCAGCGAGCTGACCGTCCGCCTGGCCGCGCTGACCTCGTTCGGCCCGTCCCCGGACTACAAGTCGTTCGGGTACTGGGCCGTGCAGTGATGCCGTGACCTGGGCCGGGCGTAATTGACACCCGCGCCCGGCCTTTGTGTACTCGGGGGAGGGGGTGCGATGACCGACGAGCGGATGGCGGCCGGTGCGCGCACCAGCCTGCCCGCGTGGCCGGAGCGGGTCGAGGTCGACCCGTCGGGCCGGTGCTTCGCGGTCCTCGGGATCGGCGACGAGGCGCGGGAGATCACCCGCGGCTGGGTCCGCTCGATCGACCGTCCAGTGTGGACGTCGCGGGCGGACGACGTCGCGTCCGCCGCCGAAGCCCTGGCCGCGCAGCTGCGGGAGGCGCGGGTCGGGTGGCGATTGATGCTGGCCGGACCCGAAGCCGACGTGCTGGCGCTGCGCTCGCAGGCGCTCTCGGCCGGTGCCGTGGACGAGGAGATCCGCTGCCAGGTCACCAGCCGGGAGCGGGTGGTGGTGCACTGCGCGCACTGCGCCGCCGACACCGAGGTGACGGCGTCGGCGGGGGAGCGCACGGCCTGCGGCGGGTGCGGTCAGCTGCTGCACATCTACTCCCACGTGTCCCGGTTCCGCGGTTCGTACCTGGGTTTTCGCGCCGACGTGGAGGCGTTCCGGTGATCCTGCCAGCACGAGTCCGGCGGTTCCCGTGGCCGCTGGAGGGCGACCGCTACCGCTACAGCGTCAACGTCGAACCCGCGCCCCGCGTCCACCGGACGGCGGCCGGCGAGTGGGGTGGCGCGGTCCTGGACTTCAACGAGGCCTACGAGCCCGAACTCGCCGAGCGCGCGGCGATCCTCGCCCGCGACCCGGGTCGGCACGTGGAGCTCGGGCACATGCGGGCGGCGTCCTGGGACGCGCTGCTGCACGTGCTCTCCGAAGCCGCCGCCACCGACCCGGCGATGGCGCTGAACTCCTGCGGTGACCGCGCATTCCACTGGGAGAACGCGAGACTCGGTGTTGCGCGGCGGTTCCGCTTCGGCGACGAGGACTCGCTGGGCGAGCCGCCGCTGCGGTTCGCGGCCTCCCAGGTGCCCGACGACATCGTGCTGCTCGACGAGCGCGAGGGACGGCTGTTCGCCGATGCCGGGGTGGTGACCTTCGCGTCGAACTGGTCGATCCGGTTCGTGCTCGGGATGTCGTTCACCGAACTGCACGGCCCCGTTCCGCGGGACTTCGCCGACGGCGCGATCCCGCGAGCCGAGCGGTTCCTGCTCGGCACGCAGCCGGGCGATTGCTACCGGCGGCTGAACTGGAGCTCGACCGTCGGACACCGGCTGGACGCCTCGCTGGAGACCTACGACGAGTGGGGCGCCGAGCGCGGCCGGCTGTCCGACATCGGCGACGACCTGCACCTGCGGGTGGAGGTCCAGCACCTGATCCGGCTGCCGATGTCGGGTTCGATCATGTTCCTGATCCGCACCCACCTGCTTCCGATGCGGGAGCTGGTGCTGGTCCCGGCCTGGCGCGAGCAGTTCGCGGCCGTGCTCGCCGAACTGCCCGACGAGATGGCCGACTACAAGGGCTACGGCGAGATCCGTCCCGAGCTGCTCGCGTGGTTGCGCCGATGAACCGGCTCACCGTCGCCGACACCCGGAGCATCGCCGACGGCGTGCGTCGGATCCGGCTGGTGGGCGAGCTGCGTTCGTACACGCCCGGCAGTCACCTCGACGTGCTGTGCGGCGCCGACGAGCGGGGGCGGCCGCGCTGGAACTCCTACTCGCTCACCGGCGACGGGTTCCGGCCGGAGCACTACGAGATCTCGGTCCGCCTCGGCTCCGGTGGTTCGCGCTGGATGCACCGGCTGCGTCCGGGGGACGTCGTCGAAACCGAGCATCCCCGGAGCGGTTTCGCGCCGGTGCACACCGCCCGCCACCACCTGCTCGTCGCCGCCGGGATCGGCATCACGCCGATCCTCTCGCACTTCCGAGCCGCCCAGGCCTGGCAGCGCTCCGTCGAGGTGCACTACGTCTCCCGCGACGCCGCCCACGCCGACGACCTGCACGGCCACATCAGCGGGTCGCGGGACGAGTTCTGGCGCACCCTCGACCTCACCGACCAGCCCCTGGGCACGCACCTCTACGTCTGCGGCCCGAAGCCGTTCATGGACGAGGTCACGACCCGGGCCCGCGGCGCCGGCTGGCCACCCACCCGCATCCACGTGGAGCACTTCGGAGCCTCCCCGGCCACCGGCGAACCCTTCACCGCCCACCTGCGCCGCACCGGCACGACCCTCCAGGTCGGGGAGGGCGAAACCCTCCTGGAGGCACTGCGATCAGCGGACATCGACGTCCCGAACCGCTGCCGCAAGGGCGTCTGCGGAGAATGCGTCACCCCCTACACCGCGGGCGACCCCGTCCACGGCGACCTCTACCTGCAGCCCTCCGAACACCCCACCCACATCACACCCTGCGTCTCCAGAGCCCGAACGAACCTCACCCTCGACCTGTAACGAGAACCCCAAGACGTCGAAGGCTCCCTCCACGACCCCAACCGGCAACGTCCCCCAACGCCCAGTCCCGCCTCAAACCCGCCCCACCACCGCAATCCAACCCGGAATACGGCCGTAATCCGGGCCCCGAATACGGCCGTAATCCGGCTCCCGATTACGGCGGTAATCCGGGTCCGTCGACACCGAAGACCCGCTCTGCCCGCCCGTACCACCGGACCACGACGCCAACCCCGTCCCCGGATCCCGGGGGCGGGGTTGATGGGACGCGGCCAGGCGCGAGGTGGTCGCCCAACGTCCCGGATTTCAGTGGAAGTCCGGGTTCCGATTTCCACTGAGATCCGACGGAGGATTTCCACTGAAATCGGGAACCCTGCTGGGGACGGGACGAGACCACCGGGACCGAAAACCCGACACTCCCGGGTGGGTCGGCGGTGGGGAGCCGTCGACCCACCCGGGAGCGTCGGATTACGGCGGTATTCGGGTGCCTGATTACTGCGGTATTCCGGGTTGGCCCGGGGCGGGGGTGCTGATCGCTTCCGGGGGCACGGGGTTCGGTGGGCCGGGTTGTTCGGGGTCCGGTGGGCGGTGGCGTTACCGGGTCTTCCAGGCCTTCTTGCGGAGGAGGCGCAGGCCGTTGAGGGCGACCAGGACCGTGGAGCCCTCGTGGCCTGCGACGCCGAGGGGGAGGGGGAGGTGGCCGACGAGGTCCCACGTGGCGAGGACCGCGATGAACGTGCCCGCGATGACCAGGTTGGCGGTGACGACGCGACGGGCTCGCCGGGAGAGGTCGATGACCGCCGGGATCGCGTGGAGGTCGTCGCGGACGATGATCGTGTCGGCGGTCTGCAGGGTGAGGTCGGAGGCCGCGCCGCCCATGGCGATCCCGGCGTGGGCGGTGGCCATGGCGGGGGCGTCGTTGATGCCGTCGCCGACGAACGCCACCCGGTGACCTGCCGACTGCATCGCGTTCACCTCGTCGAGCTTCTGCTCCGGGAGCAGACCGGCCCGCACGTCGCTGATGCCGACGTGCGCGGCGAGCTCGCCCGCTCCGGCCGCGGTGTCGCCGGTGAGCAGGACCGGGTCGCTGGTCAGGCGGCGAGTGGCCGCCACCGCCTCGGGGGCCTCCGGACGCGGCTGGTCGGTGATCGCCAGCAGCCCGATCGGCTCACCGTCGCGCCGCACGAGCACCGGCGTGTGCCCCGGCTGCACCTCGAACTCCGCAGGCGCGGCACCGATCTCGACGCGGTGGCCCTCGACCCGGGCGGTGACTCCGCGACCGGGCAGCGCGGCGAAGTCGTCGGCCGGGGGCAGCGACAGCTCCTCCCGTTCGGCGGCGCGCACCACGGCGGTGGCCAGCGGGTGCTCGCTGGGGCGTTCGGCCGCGGCGGCCACGCGCAGCAGCTCGTCGCGGCTCCACGCGTCGTCGAGCACCCGCACCTCAGCGACCTCCGGGGTTCCGCGGGTGAGCGTGCCGGTCTTGTCGAAGGCGACCTTCGTGGTCGTGCCCAGCCGCTCCATCACCACCGCGGACTTGACCAGCACGCCGTGGCGGCCGGCGTTGGCGATCGCGGCCAGCAGCGGCGGCATCGTCGCCAGCCCCACCGCGCACGGCGAGGCGACGATCATGAACGTCATCGCCCGCAGCAGCGATTCGCGCAGGTCGGAGCCGAACAGCAGGGGGATCGTGAACAGCGCCACGGTCGCGGCGACCATGCCGATCGAGTACCGCTGCTCGACCTTCTCGATGAACAGCTGGGTGCGCGCCTTCGTCTGGCCGGCTTCCTCGACCAGCGCCGCGATGCGCGCGACCACGGAGTCCTCCGCGCGGCGGCTCACCCACACGCGCAGCGAGCCGGTGCCGTTGAGGGTGCCCGCGAAGACCTCGGATCCGGCCGAGACGTCCACCGGCAGCGGCTCACCGGTGATGGTCGCCTGGTCGACGTCGCTGGCACCGGACAGCACCGTGCCGTCGGCGGGCACGCGCTCGCCGGGCCTGATCAGCACCTCGTCGCCGACCTCCAGCTCGGCGGCCGGGCGCACCTGCTCGACGCCGTCGGCTGTGACGACCGTGGCGGTGTCGGGGGCGAGGTTGAGCAGCCCGCGCACGGAGTCCTCGGTGCGCGCGGTGGCCAGCGCCTCCAGCGCGCCCGAGGTGGCGAAGATGACGATGAGCAGCGCGCCATCGGTGATCTCGCCGATGGAGGCCGCGCCGATCGCGGCCAGCACCATCAGCAGGTCGACGTCGAGGGTCTTCTCCCGCAGCGCCTGCAGCCCGGCCAGCCCGGGTTCCCACCCGCCGGTGACGTAGCAGGCCAGGTACAGCGCCCACCAGGACCACGCCGGGGCGCCGGCCAGCTGCAGGCCGAGCCCGGCCAGGAACAGGCCGAGCGCGGCGGCTGCCCAGCGCATCTCGGGCAGCGCGAACAGCCGCGTCCGCGCCGGTGGCGCGAGGCGTGGGGGAGCAGTGGTGGACGTGGCCACGGTGGAACCTCCGCAGAGCTGAGCTAGACCCGCACAGCAGAACACATGAACATGCGTTCATGCAAATGCGGGTCTAGACTGCTGCGCATGGGACACGGAGTGGATCGGGAGGCGACCAGACTCGACGCGGAGTCGGCCGCGCACGTGGCGAACACGCTGCAGGCGCTGGCCACGCCGAGCCGGCTGCTGATCCTCACCGAGCTGCGGCAGGGGCCGCGCCCGGTCACCGAGCTCGCCGAAGCCGTCGGCATGGAGCAGTCCGCGGTGTCCCACCAGCTGCGGCTGCTGCGCAACCTCGGCCTGGTCGTCGGCGCCCGCTCGGGGCGCAGCATCGTCTACAGCCTCTACGACAACCACGTCGCCCAGCTGCTCGACGAGGCGGTCTACCACAGCGAACACCTGCGGCTCGGTCTCGTGGACCGCTCCGGCGCGGTCAGCTGACGCGCAACCCCAGCGAGGCCAGACGCATCCCGGCCAGCTGCGCGATGGCCTCGGCGTCGCCCGCGCGCCACGCCGCCGCGGGTTCGGTGCCGATCCGCTTGAGCCTGCGGTGCGGCAGCTCGGTCAGCGCCCGCAGCGCCAGCAGGTCGGTGCCCTGGGCGCGCATCGCCACGGCCTGCCCGGCCGCCCGGGCGTAGCGGATCCGGCGCGGCAACCACACCGCCAGGACCGGGATCAGCGAGAACGCCACGATCACGACCGCGACGCCGGTGGCCGCCAGCCCGACCGCCTCCAGCAGCCGCACGCCCGCGTCGACGAGCACGTCCCCGGCCGATCCGCCGCGTCCCAGCGCGCCGGCCAGGTCGTCGCCCACGAACGGGACTCCCGCGGCGGTGCCGGCCGCGTCGGCGAAGGTGCTCCGGAGTTCGCCGCCCGCCTCGATCATGCGATGCCCGGGTGCCTGCAACTCCAGCACCGCGGACTTCGCGAGCCCGGCGAGCCGGCAGAACCCGGCGACCCAGGCGATCGCGAGGGCGTCGAGCAACACCTGTGCCACCAAGCGGATCGGGCGTTCGGCGTAGAAGCGCATGCGCGCTTCCTACCAGAGCCGAGGCGAGACGTCGATCATCCACTGTAGACTATTAATAGCCGATCGCGGCAGTCCCAATGATTTTCACCCCGACTCCTTGCGCCACACCGAGACGTGCGCGCCGCTGGTGCTGGTGAACGGGCTGCGCTCCCAGTCCGCCCAGCGCTGCACCAGGCGCATCCCCGCCAGCCGGGCCATCAGGTCGAGCTCGGCGGGCCAGACGTAGCGGAACGGCATCGAATCGAGGTGCCACCGGCCGTCGCGCTTCCAGAAGTGGTGCGAGATCAGGCCTTGGTCCACCACGTCGTACTCGTCGATGCCGACGTGGTCGGCGCCGAGGTCGAAGGGCACGTGGCTCTCGCCGAACGGCAGCTTCTGCAGGGCCGGGACGCCGACCTCGATCACGAAGTGACCGCCCGGCGCCAGGTGCCGCGCGGCGTTGCGGAAGCAGTCGACCTGCTCGTCCTGCGTGGTGAGGTTGTTGATCGTGTTGAACACCAGGTACACCAGGCCGCACTCGCCGGGAGCCCTGGCGCGCGCGAAATCACCTGCCGTGACGCCGATCCGCTCGCTGCCCGGTTTCGCGCGCAGGCGCGCCAGCATCGCCTCCGACAGGTCGATGCCGTGCACCGGGACGCCGCGGGCGCTCAGCGGCAGGGCCACCCGTCCGGTGCCGATGCCGAGCTCCAGCGCGGCATCGGCACCGGCGAGCTCGGCGAGGAACTCCACCGCGGGCCCGAGTACCGCGGGGGAGAACATGCCCGTCTCGTCGGAGTCGTACTCCGCCGCGACGTCCTCGCCGAAATGGTCCACAACCACGCGAGAACCATGACACCGGAGACCGCGAGCCCGCCACCGATTTTCCGCTCGCGAGCACCCGATCGGCCGCGTTGACATCGCTGTTCCGAGGGCGAAACATCCCGTTCGGTCGTGTTGAATCAGCGGTGAAATCAACATGAGGGGCGTTCGATGACGTTTGATTTCGTGCTCACTCGACGGCAGATGATCGCGCTGGCAGCAGCCGCGACCACCGCGCCCGTGGTGCTCGGCGGAGCCCCGCGCGCGGTCGCGGAACCCGGCTCGCAGCGCAGCGTCGACTTCGGCGGTGACTGGCGGTTCTCGCTGCTCAACACCACGGGCGACGACGCGCCGGTACCTGCGCCGGACGACCCGTCCTGGCGCGCCGTCGAGCTGCCGCACGACTGGAGCATCGAGCTCGACCCGGTCGACGACGAGTTCACCACCGGCGGAACGGGATTCCTGCCCGGCGGGCTCGGCTGGTACCGCAAGAGGTTCGCGCTGCCGCCGGAGACCGCCGGCAAGAAGATCTCCGTCGAGTTCGACGGCGTGTACATGGACTCAGAGATCATCTTCAACGGCCGGCGGGTCGGTGCTCATCCGTACGGTTACACGGGTTTCGCGATCGACCTCACCGAACTCGCCCGCACCGACGGCGAGAACGAGCTGCTGGTCAAGGCGCGCAACCAGATCCCCAGCAGCCGCTGGTACTCCGGCAGCGGCATCTACCGCGACGTCCACCTGGTCGTCACCGATCCGGTGCACGTCCTGCGGCACGGCATCACCGTCACCACACCGGGTCTCGCCGAGTCGCTGCCCGCCCACGCCACCGTGCACGTCGAGGCCACCGCCGTCGCCGAAAGCGGCGCGACGCGAGCGGACCTGACCGTGGTGCTGCGCGACCCCGAGGGCGCCGAGGTCGCCCGCGCCACCACACCGGTCGACCTCGCACCTCAACCGCGCACCTTCGGCCTCGACCTCCGGGTGGACGATCCGCAGCTGTGGTCGGTGGCGTCCCCGGCACTGCACACGGCCGAGGTCTCGCTGTCCGCAGGCGGAAGCGCGGTCGACAGCACCGGCACCCCGTTCGGCATCCGTTGGTTCGCCTTCGACCCCGAGCGCGGGTTCTCGCTCAACGGCGAGCCGATGAAGCTCCAGGGCGTCAACCTGCACCACGACCTCGGCGCGCTCGGTGCCGCCACCAGCTACGACGCGATCGTCCGGCAACTCCGGATCGTGCGGAGCATGGGCGTCAACGCGGTCCGCACCTCGCACAACCCGCCCTCGCCGCAGCTGCTGCGCGCGGCCGAGCGGGAGGGGGTGCTGCTGCAGGTCGAGGCGTTCGACTGCTGGCGCACCGGCAAGACCGACCACGACTACCACCGCTTCTTCGACGAGCACAGCGACGCCGACCTGACCGAGATGGTCGAAGCGGCGAAGAACTGCCCGGCCGTGATCATGTGGTCGATCGGCAACGAGATCCCCGATTCCACCTCACCGGTCGGGGTTCCCATCGCCAGGCGCCTGGTCGACCGGGTGCGGGCGCTGGACCCGACGAGACCGGTGGTCATCGGCTCGGACAAGCACCGCAGCGTCCCCGCCGACGGATCACCGCAGGACGAGATCCTGCGGATGCTCGACGGCGTGGGGCTCAACTACAACAACGCCTCCTCGGTCGACGAGCTGCACGCGAAGTACCCGCAGGTGTTCCTCTTCGAGTCCGAGTCGTCGTCGGAGACCTCCACGCGCGGCGTCTACGACAGCCCGCAGCAGCTCAACACCGGCGAGAACCACACGCCCGGCAAGCGCGGGACGTCCTCCTACGACAACAACCTGTCCTCGTGGACCTACAGCGGCGAGTACGGGTTGAAGAAGGACCGGGACCGGGCGTTCTTCGCCGGCCAGTTCCTGTGGTCGGGCATCGACTACATCGGCGAACCCACGCCGTACTCGGACGTCTTCCCGGTCAAGACGTCGTTCTTCGGCGCGGTCGACACCGCCGGTTTCGCCAAGGACCAGTACCACCTGTTCCGCAGCCAGTGGACCCGCGAGCCGATGGTGCACCTGGTGCCGATGAACTGGACGGATCACCGGCCGGGCGAGCCGGTGGCGGTGTGGACCCACAGCAACGCGCCGACCGTGGAACTGCTGCTCAACGGGCGGTCGCTGGGGGAGAAGAGCTTCGACCGCAAGACCACCACCGACGGCCGCGAGTACCTGGAGACCACCGAGCCGACGGGTGACGACAAGACGGTCACCGACGGTCCGTTCCCCGGCAGCTACACCAGCCCGAACGGCAGCGCGGGCAAGCTGCACCTGACCTGGGAGGTGCCGTTCGAGCCGGGTGAGCTGGTGGCGGTGGCCAAGCGGGACGGCGCGGAGGTCGCGCGCGACGTGCTGCGCACCGCTGGAGCCGCGGCGGACGTCCGGTTGAGCAGGGAGGACGTCGGTGCGCTGTCGTTCGTGACCGCCGAGGTCGTCGACGCCGACGGCGTGCTGGTGCCCTCGGCGGAGCACGAGCTGACCTTCACCGCCACCGGCGGGCAGGTGCTCGGCACCGACAACGGCAAGCAGGACAGCGCGGAGAACTACGGCTCGGCGGCGCGGAAGGCCTTCGGCGGCAAGGCGTTGGCGATCGTTCCCGCCGGTGCGGACGTGCGGGTGACGATGGCGGTTCCCGCACGCCCGGCCGAGACGACCGCGGACGCGAGCTATTCCGGTTCGGCCGACGCCCTGCCCGCCGCCATGATCGACGGCGACCCGTCGACCGGCTGGTCGAACCACTACGTGAAGGAGGCCACCGGCCTGCTGCCCGCCATCAGCGCAGCGCACGCGCGGGACTGGGTGTCGATCGCCTGGCCCGAACCTCGCCAGGTCGACGCCGCCGAGCTGACCTTCACCGTCGACGCGGCGCACGCGGTGCCCGCGTCGATCGAGGTGCGCTACTGGGACGGCTCGCACTTCGTCCCGGTGCGCGGGCGGAGCGGTGATCCCGCCGCCACCACCCGCATCACCTTCGAACCCGTGACGACCGACCGGCTTCGGATCGAGCTGACCAGCGCGAACCCCGGTGCCGAGAACGGGTTCCTCGGCATCGGCGAACTACTCGTGTAGCTGCGGCGGCTGGTCGGTGTGCCGGAGCGAGAGCCCGGTTCCCCAGCAGTTGGGGCACAGCCGCTGCGCGGTGACGACCTCGGGAGGAGCGGTCTGCTCGCTGCGCCGCACGTGCACGGCCGAGACCTCGCGCTCGCCGTCGCAGTTCTGGCACCGCTCGCGCGGCAGCTGGTCGGCCGGCACGTCCTGGACCTGCCGCACCACCTGGTCCCGCAGCTCGCGGAGCTGCGGAGGTTCTTCGTCGGGGTCGGCGTGCCTGCCGAGCAGGTCGGTCTCGGCCAGTGCCGCCTCGAAGGTGCGCAGCAGCTGCTCCACCTCGCCGCCGAGGTTCTCCTGGGCGGTCATCGCGGGTCCCGCAGGTGCGCGGCGTCGGTGGGCCTGGGGTGCTGTGTGGTGGGTGTCATGAAGCCATCCGAATTTCTCTGCGGTGCCCTGGATCGGCCGTCGTCCGGGACGGCGGGCAAGCATCGCAGAGCGGACCGGCCTGGAATAGGAGGGAATTCACATCGGAGAAAACGATCCGGCGACGCACGAATCACGTCGCGGCAACCTTGTGCCGTCCGGCAAAGGGGAGTTGTGCCGGCGGAACGGGGTAGTTGCAGCTCCTCGATCTATCCGCGTGGAATTCGCGTTTTCTGAAATGGTGTCGTCCGGATTCCGGTTGTGAAACGCCTGGTAAGCAGGTGTGGGCGGCCTTCGCGGACGCTCTCCAACCCAGCGCGAGCGGATGGGGGATTTCCGCTTGATGTGATTTCATCCCTGGGGCTGGGCGGGATCCCAGGGGGGATTGGGACCCGCCCAGCATTCGGCGAGGTCCGGTGAGGGGGAGTACCGGTTGCCTCGCGAGGTAGCGGCGTCGGGGATTGGGGGCTGCACCGCTACTAAGGATCATAGTAGATGCGAATCCTATTGTGGGTCAACGGCCTTGCGAACGGACGCCCGTCCAAAATGGATCGTGTTTCGCCAAAAAACCCGAACCCGATTCACATAGCGCGCGCGACGTGCGCATCCGGACGTACGATGTGCCCCGGGGAGGAAGGCCGATGCGTTGTCTGGGTGAGCTCGAATCCGCGGTGATGCGGGTGCTGTGGGACTCGGTGGAGCCGATCAAGGTGCGCGAGGTGCTGTCGCGGCTCGACACCGGCCGGTCGTTGGCTTACACGACCGTGCTGACGGTGCTCGACAACCTGCACCGGAAGGGCTGGGTGCAGCGGGACCTGGACGGCCGGGCCTACCGGTACCGGCCGTCGCGCACCCGCGAGGAAGCCGCTGCACGCTCGTTGCACCAGGTGCTCGTCGCTTCGGGCGCCCCGGACGTCGTCCTGGCGCACTTCGTCGCCTCGGTCAGCGACGAGCAGGCGGAAACCCTGCGCGCGGCCCTGCGGGAGCGCGAGCGGGACTGATCAGGGCTTGTAGGCGAGGCCGCCGAGGATCAGGCGCTCGACCAGCGAGGTCTCGCGCAGGCGGGGCCCGTCCGGCCACCAGTCGTTGAGCTCGACGAGCCCCGGTTCGACGAGCTCCAGGCCTGCGAAGAGCTCGGCGATCTCCGCGCGCGTGCGGTAGCGGCCGGTGCCCATCGACGACTCGCGCCAGCGCTGCTCCAGCTCCCGGGCCATCCGGTGCCCCTCGGGCAGCTCGTCACCCGGGTCCCACCAGTGCGAGATCGCCAGGTAGGAGCCCGACGGCAGCGCGTCGACGTAGTGCTTCATGAACCCGGCCGGATCGGCCTCGTCGTCGATGTGATGCAGCGTCGCGCACTGGATCAGCACCATCGGCCGGTCGAAGTCCAGCTTGGCGACCTGCGGCGTCGCCAGCAGGGCCGCCGGGTCGCGCAGGTCCGAGGTGGCGAAGTGGGTGTGGTCGTTCTCCTCCATCAGCGCCCGCCCGTAGGCGGCCACGGTCGCGTCGTTGTCGACGTAGACCACGGTGGCCTCGGCGTTGTTGCGCTGGGCGACCTCGTGGGTGTTCTCCACGGTCGGCAGGCCCGAGCCGATGTCGAGGAACTGGTCGATGCCGACCTCGAACCCCGCCAGGTGCCGCACCACGCGGATCAACCAGCGGCGGATCGACTTGGCCACCTCGTCGCCCTGCGGCGCGACCGCCTGGATCGTCTCGTAGACCTGGCGATCGGCCGCGAAGTTGTCCTTGCCGCCCAGGAACATGTCGTAGACGCGCGCGATGCTCGCCCTGCTGGTGTCAATGCCGGCCGCCGCCCCGACGCCGGCCTCGCCTTCGATTCCCATCGGCCCCGAACTCCAGTGGACTCGATCACGTTTCGCCGGAGTGTAGCGGCGTTGGCAACCGCGCGGGACCCGGTTGCCGTTTCTCCCCGGGAATTCCCGCGCGGCGGCTTCGGTTTCCGCCTCCGATGTGAACGAAAACGGTTGTCCGGCAACGGAACTCGATGTGCTTCAGGTCAGCCGGCGGAGGGCTTCCCGGGTCAGGTCGGCGAGCGAGGGATAGCCGTCCACGGCCATGATGAGGTCCGCTTCGGCGAGCAGGCTCCGGAGCACGTGCACGACGCCCGGGGTACCGCCGAGCGCGAGTCCGTAGGCGTAGGGGCGTCCGATGCCCACGGCCGTGGCGCCCAGGGACAAGGCCTTGACGACGTCGGCGCCGCTGCGGACGCCGGAGTCGAACAGCACCGGCATGCCGTCGGCCGCGTCGACGACCTCAGGCAGCACCTCCAGGGCGGGAAGACCGCCGTCGGCCTGCCTGCCGCCGTGGGTGGAGCAGTAGATGCCGTCCACGCCGCCGTCCTTGGCTCGGCGGACGTCATCGGGGTGGCAGAGTCCCTTGACGATCAGCGGCAGGTCGGTCAGCGACCGCAGCCACGGCAGGTCGTTCCAAGTCAGCGGATTTCCGAAGGTGGAGACCCAGCGCAGCACCGCGGCGCCCGGGTCCTCCTCCGGCGTCTTGTCGAGTCCCGCGCGGAAGACCGGGTCGCTGTAGTAGTTGCTCAGGCAGTGCCCGCGCAGCTGCGGGAA
The DNA here is from genome assembly GCF_018070075.1 of Saccharopolyspora endophytica. Classification (GTDB taxonomy): domain Bacteria; phylum Actinomycetota; class Actinomycetes; order Mycobacteriales; family Pseudonocardiaceae; genus Saccharopolyspora; species Saccharopolyspora endophytica. The sequence continues at coordinate 46,208 of NZ_JAGPXE010000009.1, read as the reverse complement.
GTTCGAGGTGGCCAGGTCGCGCGGCCGCCACCCGGGGATCCAGGTGTCGAGGGTGACGACGATGCCCTTGTAACCGGCGTTCTCGGCCCGGCGCACCAGGCTTTCCGCCAGATCCCGGTCCTTCGGCGTGTAGAGCTGGAAGAAGCCCGGTGTGTCGCCGAATTCGGCCGCCACGTCCTCCAGCGGGTCCGACGACAGCGTGGAGGCCACCATCGGCACACCGCTCTGCGCCGCCGCGCGGGCGGTGGCGAGGTCGCCGTGCCCGTCCTGCGCGCAGATGCCGAGCACGCCGATCGGGGCCATGAACACCGGTGACGGCAGCGTCAGGCCGAACAGGTCCACCGCGAGGTCGCGCTCGGTGGCGCCGACGAACATGCGCGGGACGAGTCCCCAGCGGTCGAAGGCGGTGACGTTGGCGCGCTGCGTGCGCTCCGAGCCGGCGCCGCCGTGGACGTAGGACCAGACGGTCGGCGACATGGCCGCTTTCGCGCGTTCCTCCAGCTCGTCGAACTCCACGGGGAGGTCGGGCAGCACCCCGCTCAACCCGTTGAGGTAGATCTCCAGCTGGTAGTCGCCGTACGCCATGCCGCCCCTCCGGTCGTCGATTCCGCTGCGGAATCTAACCGACGGGAGCCCACCCGGCGAAGCGCTCGTCGACCTCCTCGGGCCGCAATCCGAAGTCGGCCAGCGAATACCGGTGCGCGGGCTTGGCGTGACCTGCGGTGCTCTCGGAGTGCAGGCTCCGCATCGCCCCTGCCGCGTTCTCGCTCAGCGGCAGCCCGAAGTGACCGTAGATCCGCTCGACCACGCCGATCGGGTCGGCGATGAAGTCCTCGTAGCGCACGTCGTAGAACCGCTCCGGGTCGTGCCGTGCCCGCGCGGCGTTGAACTCGGCCAGCCCGCGCGACCAGAGGTCGAGCTGGTCGCGGCCGATCGTGTCGCCGCGGAAGGTCTGCGACCACCCGTCGGTGGCGTGCGCGGCCAGGCTGCACACCGAGGCGATCGCGGTGCGCGGCTCCCGGTGGGTCTGGATCACCAGCGCGTCCGGGTAGACCTCGAACAGCGCGTCCAGCGCGAACAGGTGGCTGGGGTTCTTCAGCACCCAGCGCCGGTCGTTCTCGGGCAACCCGATCAGCTGCAGGTTGCGCTTGTGCCGGGCGTAGGCCGACGTCCAGTCCTGGCCTTCCAGCCAGCGCGAATAGGTCGGCAGGTGCGCCAGGCACTCGTAGGAGATCGAGCGCATCGACTGCCGCAGCAGCTGCCAGCACTCCTCGACCTGCTCGGCCGACATGTAGTGCACGCCCATGAACTCGGGGTGCTCCACGTGGTGCCGGGTGTAGCCCTGCTGGATTCCCCGGAAGACGGGGTCGTCCTCCCACGTCGAGCGCGGGGGCCGCGGCTGCGGCACCTCGGTCAGCCACAGCTCCAGCCCCTGGTTCGCCGTGTCGGCGGTCAGCAGCCGGTGCAGCGCGGTGGTGCCGGTGCGCGGCAGCCCGGTGACGAAGATGGGCCGCTCGACGGCGACTTCGGCGTGCTGCGGGTGCTGCTTCCACGCCGCTTCGCTGGACAGCCGAGCGGTCAACGCACCCCGCAGGAAGGCCCGCTTGACCTTGTTGCCCAACGGAGTCAGATCGGCATCCCGCGCGTAGGACTCCAACAGCACGCCGAGACCGTCGGTGTAGTCATCCGCCCCGAAGTCGTCCAACCCCACAAGACGACTCGCCGAAGCGTGCAAATCCTCAACTGTACCAACACTCTCACGCCCGACGCTCATGAAACAGCTCCTCCAGTCCGTGTTCGTGAACCGTGCGCATGCGGCGTAGCCGCGAGGCGTGGGAACCACCCTCGCAACCGGCACCGCCTCAGGTTTCGCCACTCGCACCGCTTCGCAGAAGGAGAGCGACTGAACGTTCAGTGGTGGAATTCTCCTGCGTTGACGTCGAGGCATTGCCCGGTGACGATCCGCGCCATGTCGGAGATCAGGAACAGCGCGGCGTCGGCGATCTCGTCCGGTTCCGGGAGTTTCCGCAGGTCGGTGGTGGCGGCGGTTTCCTCGTAGACCTCGTCGCGGGTGATGCCGCGCTGCTCGGCGAGGTGACCGAGGTACCACTTGAGCGAGTCCGCCCAGATGTAGCCGGGTGCGATCGAGTTGACCCGCACGCCCTTCGGTCCGAGCTCGGTGGCCAGGCTCTGCGCCAGGGACAGCAGACTGGACTTGGCCATCTTGTAGGCGCCGTAGTTGCGGCGGGAGTGCCGCAGCACCGCCGAGTTCACCATCAGCACCGCACCTCGGGTCTCGGCCAGCGCGGGGGTGAACAGCCGGGTCAGCCGCAGCGCGGCGAGCACGTTGGTCTCGAACCCCTGCCGGATCGCGTCGAGGTCGGTGTCGGCGAGGTCGGACAGCGGTGGGATCGCGAACGCGTTGTTGATCAGCGCGTCGACGCGCCCGAACTCCTCCACCGCGCGCGCCACCAGCTGGGTGGCCGCGTCTTCGTCGGTGATGTCGGTGGGCACGACCAGCGCCCGCCTGCCGAGCTCGGTGACCTCCTCGGCGGAGGTCTTGAGGCGGGATTCGGTCCGCGACGCCAGCACCACGTCGGCGCCGGCCATCGCGGAACGCTGGGCCAGCGCCCGGCCCAGTCCCGGTCCCACTCCGGAGATCACGACGACCTTGTCGCGCAGCAGTCCGTCCAGCATCGGTCTCACCCCAGCATCCGGTTGTGCACGGCTGCTTGCCGCGCGGCGATTCGCTCCCGCCATTCCTGCGGTGTCACGCGGGAGTGCTCGTGGTGCGGAAGTCGTTGCGGCAGTTCGTCGAACCCGACGACCTCCACCTGAGGGCCGTCCTCGGGGCCCAGGTCGCGGGAGAGGCGCTGCCAGCGGATCTGGAGGTAGCCGCGGGTGTGGCCGGTCAGCTCCAGCCAGTTCGCCAGCCCCGGGTCGCGCTCGGTGAGGACGAAGCGGATCTTGCCGTCGGGGTCGGTGCGCGCCTGCTCCGCGGTGAGGCTCGTCTGGTGGTTGATGTAGTCGGTCGAGACGTACCAGGGGCTGCCGAGCTGGAAGCCCTGGTAGGGGGCCTCGGACCGGGGAACGGTGACGATCATCGCCTGGTCCTCGGAGAGCTCGAAGTGCCCTGCCGAGGAGAACTGGGTGGCCAGGCCGCCCGGTGTGGAGCGCGGGTCGTTCATCGTGTTCACCGGCTGGTTCAGGTAGAACCACTCCGGGAACGCCAGGAACGTCCGCAACCGGCTCAGCAGGATCTTGCCCGCGACGCCGTAGCGCTTGGTCAGCGCGTCCATGGTGCGGTGCGGGGGAGCGGTGCCCGCGGTGTCCTCGCGGCGGATCCGGATCAGGCCGCGCCGCTCGGAGTCCCAGTCGCTGTAGACCTCGCGCACCACCAGCATCGCCGAACCCGGTGCGAGCGTGAAGTAGTTCGGACCGGCGGGGCCGGGGCCGAAGCGCACTTCGAAGTCGCCGTTGTCGTCGACGTCGATCCGCCGGTCGTCGAAGGCGGCGAGGCTGTCGGGCACGTCCACCGGCGAGTAGTCGCCGTTGAGGACCTGGAAGCTCAGGTCCGTTGTGCTGCCGCGCTTCCCGGTCACGACGTACTCGGCGTCGTCGCGGATGTAGGAGTGGAAGTACAGCGCGTCGGGGTTGTCCAGGCCCATCTTGGTGTAGGGGCCGGTGGACTGGACGAAGTACGGGAAGTCCCGCTCGTAGGCCCAGGCGAGCATGAGGGACGCCTGGATGCTGCCCGCGAGGTAGTCGTACCCCTCGATGAGGTCCTGCTCGTCGCGGATGTGCTTGGCGTGCCGGATGACCTCTTCGGCTTCGGAGACGGCTTCGGCGAAGGGCTGAGTGAGCATAAGCTCCTCTTCGAGAACTCGTTCTAGTGCTCTGCGGTCGTCTTCGGCGCTCGGGCGACGGAGCCCCGGGGCGCCTCAGCTCCAGCGGTTCGCGGTGAGCTTGAAGTTCGGGAGGTCGTCGAAGGTGTGCATCAGCTCGTAGGTGCGGGTGTAGCCGGTCTTGCTGATGCGCCACTGGCCGTCGGATTCGCGGCGGTAGCTGTCCTCGTAGAAGGCCGCGCCCTTGATGAAGGTCTTGAACTCGGTCGCGATGACCGTGTCCTCGAAGCTCCAGATGCCGGTCGCCGTGTCGCCGTCGATGTCGATCTCGGGCTGGCCGGCGGAGTGCGTGGTGATGATGCTCGGGCCGAGGTTGTCCCGCATGAACTTCAGGATCTCCTCCCGGCTGGTGAGTTCGAGCTTGGAGCCCGTGGCCTCGGTGCCGTACTCGGCCACGGCGTCCTCGGTGAGCGCCTCGGCGAGCACGTGCCAGAGCTTGAGGTCGACCGCGCGCAGGTAGCGGTACTTCAGTCGTTTGATCTCCTCCAGCGCGACGAGGTCCATGACGCCTCCTTGTGTCTTGCGAGGTTGGCTTCGAGGGGTGGACCCAGCTTTCCGCGCAGCTTGACCGAGCGCAAGAACTTGTTCTACTTTTCTGTGAAACTTGTTCTAGGTTCGGTGTCGAGGAAAGGCGGGTCCGGTGTGACCACGACCTACGAGCTGACCCACCTGCGCGGCCTGGAAGCCGAGGCGGTGCACGTGTTCCGCGAGGTCGCCGCCTCCTTCGAGCGACCCGCGCTGCTGTTCTCCGGCGGCAAGGACTCCGCGGTGATGCTGCGCATCGCCACCAAGGCGTTCTGGCCCGCACCGCTGCCGTTCCCGGTCCTGCACATCGACACCGGCCACAACTTCGACGAGGTCATCGACTTCCGCGACCGCACCGCGCGACGGCTCGGCCTGCGCCTGCTCGTCGGCAGCGTCCAGGACGACATCGACGCGGGCCGCTCCGTCGAGCAGCCCGGAGCCGGCCGCAACCGGCTGCAGACCCAGACCCTGCTGCGCAGCATCGGCGAGCACCGCTTCGACGCCGTCTTCGGCGGCGCCCGCCGCGACGAGGAGAAGGCCCGGGCCAAGGAGCGCGTGTTCAGCTTCCGCGACGAGTTCGGCCAGTGGGATCCGCGCAACCAGCGCCCCGAGCTGTGGCACCTCTACAACGGCAGGCACCGCAAGGGCGAGCACATCCGCGTCTTCCCGCTGTCGGACTGGACCGAGCTCGACATCTGGCAGTACGTCCTCGACGAGGGCATCGCACTCCCGTCGATCTACTACGCCCACCGGCGGACCGTCTTCGAGCGCGACGGCATGCTGCTGGCCACCAACCCGCACCTGACGCCGGGCGAGGACGAGCAGCCCTACGAGGCCACCGTCCGCTTCCGCACCGTGGGCGACACGACCTGCACCGGCTGCGTGCCCTCCACGGCCGGCACCGTCCGCGACGTCGTCGCCGAGGTCGCCGCGGCCCGCGTCACCGAACGCGGAGCCACCCGCGCCGACGACCGCATCTCAGAAGCGGGAATGGAAGACCGCAAACGCGAAGGCTACTTCTGATGGTCGTTCGGTGGTCTTGTTGCGAGGCGGTGCGGGTGGCGGAACCTCAGACGCCTTCTGGCTCCGGGATCCGAGACTGATGTATGCCAATACACGGCGCTACGGCTGTCCTCCCCAGAAGACGTCTGAGAACCCGCGGCGGTGCGAGTTGCTCAGGTGGGGCGAGGAGAAACGGCTTCGCCGTTGCAAGGCAGGAAGCGCAAGCACGACCGCATGAGGAGCTTCTATGGTGCAGCTGCTTCGGTTGGCCACTGCTGGGAGCGTTGATGACGGCAAGTCGACGCTGATCGGGCGTTTGCTGTACGACTCCAAGACGATCCTCAGCGATCAGCTGGAGGCCGTGGAGCGCGCCGGTCACGGGAGCGACGGGCCCGATCTCGCGCTGCTCACCGACGGGTTGCGGGCCGAGCGCGAGCAGGGCATCACCATCGACGTCGCGCACCGCTACTTCGCCACGCCCCGGCGCAAGTTCATCATCGCCGACACGCCCGGGCACATCCAGTACACCCGCAACATGGTCACCGGCGCCTCCACCGCCGATCTCGCGCTGGTGCTCGTCGACGCGCGCAAGGGCGTGCTCGAGCAGTCCCGCAGGCACGCGTTCCTGGCCAGCCTGCTCGGGATCCCGCACCTGGTGGTGTGCGTGAACAAGATGGACCTCGTGGACCACTCGCAGCAGCGGTTCGAGGAGATCCGGGCCGAGTTCGCCTCCTTCGCGATGAAGCTCGACGCGCCGGACCTGACGTTCATCCCGGTCTCGGCCTTGCGCGGCGACAACATCGTGCACCGCAGCGAGAACATGCCCTGGTACGAGGGGACTTCGCTGCTGCACCACCTCGAAGAGGTCCACGTGGCCTCCGACCGCAACCTCATCGACGCGCGGCTGCCGGTGCAGTACGTCATCCGCGACGGCGACTTCCGGGGCTACGCGGGAACCGTTGCGGGCGGCGTGCTCAAACCCGGTGACGACGTCGTCGTGCTGCCCTCGGGCTTCACCACCGGCATCGAGGAGATCTGGGGGCCTGGCGGGGAAGTCGTCGAGGAGGCGTTCACCCCGCAGGCGGTCACCGTGCGGCTCACCGACGACCTCGACGTCTCGCGCGGCGACATGATCTGCCGCCCGCAGAACCGGCCGCACGCGGGCCAGGACGTCGACGCCCTGGTCTGCTGGCTCACCGAGCAGTTCGCGCTGGAACCCGGCGGGCGCTACGCCCTCCAGCACACCACGCGCGAAACGCGCGCCCAGGTGCGGCAGCTGGACTACCGGCTCGACATCAACACCCTGCACCGCGACACCAGCGCGACGTCGTTGTCCCTCAACGAGATCGGGCGGATCCGCTTGCGCGCGCAGCAGCCGCTGCTGTTCGACGCCTACCGCCGCAACCGCACGACCGGCAGCTTCATCCTCGTCGACGAGACCACCAACAACACCGTGGCCGCGGGCATGATCACCGGCCCGGACACCGCCGAGTCCCACATCGGCTGGGTCTCCACCGCCGTGCGCAGGGAACAGCGCCGCACCCGGGGTGCGACGGTGTGGCTCACCGGGCTGTCGGGGTCGGGGAAGTCCAGCGTGGCGGTCGAACTGGAACGCCGGCTGGTCGCGGCGGGCAGGCCCGCCTACCTGCTCGACGGCGACAACCTGCGCCACGGGCTCAACTCCGACCTGGGCTTCAGCGCCGAGGACCGAGCCGAGAACGTGCGCCGCGTCGGCGAGGTGGCGCGGCTGTTCGCCGACTCCGGCGTGGTGTCGATCGTGTCGCTGATCAGTCCCTACCACGCCGACCGCGACCGGGTGCGGCAGGTGCACGAGGACGCGGAGCTGACGTTCGTGGAGGTCTTCGTCGACACCCCGATCGAGCTGTGCGAGGCGCGCGACCCCAAGGGCCTCTACGCCCGGGCGCGGGCGGGGGAGATCACCGGCTTCACCGGCGTCGACGACGCCTACGAGCCCCCGCAGGGCCCGGAGGTGGTGCTGCGGCCCGACACCGGTGATCCCGGCGCCATGGCGTCGATGATCGCGGACCTGCTCGACTGACCCGGTCCCGCTGCGGACGAGGGTCTTTCACGATTAATCAGAAGTCGATCTGGCTGCGGTACTGCTTCGCCAGCTCCTGCAGGCGGGCGACGGTGTCGTGGCGCTCCAGCGCGGCTCCGCGCAACCGGTCCCAGGCGTCGTTGAACAGGTTGAAGTCGTCCTCGTCGTCCAGGTACAGCCCGCCCGCGACGTGCTCGACGAAGACGAAGTCCTTGGTGCCGTCGGAGAACCGCATGATCGTGAAGTCGTTCGGCACGTAGGGCAGGCGCACGTCGAACGGCAGGATGTGCACGTAGGCCTTCGGGTACCGGGTCTGCAGGTCCAGCAGGTGCTCGACCTGGTCCAGCGCGACCGACGGGTTCGGTCCGCCCGGCATCCGGTGGAACGCGGCTTCGCTGAGCACGAAGCGGTAGTAGGGCGGGCGCGGCAGGTCGAAGACCCGCCTGCGGTCGAGCCGGTTGCGCACGAGCGCGGTGACGTCGGTGGCGCGGTCCTCGGAGAACTGGGTGAGCATGTAGTGCTCGGACTGCAGCGGGCCCGGGATGCGCTCGCCGTGCCAGCTGAGGATCTCCGCGGCGGCCGGTTCGAGGTCGGTGAAGGTGCGGAACCACTGCGGCACCGCCGAGCGGTAGCCGGCCCACTGGCCGCGCTGCCCGGAGCTGGACTGCGCGAGGTCCAGCATCAGATCGGCTTCGGCCTTGCCGGAGTTGAACGCCTCCAGCATCTTCTGCAGCTCGGCCTTCTTGACCGCGACCGTGCCCGACTCGATCTTGTTGATCTTGCCTTGGCTGCATCCGAGCAGCTCGGCGACGTACTGCTGGGTCATGCCCGCGGCCTGCCGCGCGCGGCGAATCTCGTTCCCGAGCTGCCTGCGTCGCGAGGTTACCGTGCTCGGCACCAGTTCTCCGCTCGTATGCTCTGCCGTCACCACGTCTGACAAGCGCAAACGCGTCTGTCAAGAACAACACTGTAATGCACTCGGACGTGGATGCGCGGCAAACGGGTCACCGCCGGTGATCCGCACCCGGCGGTGATTAATCAGGAAGCGGCTGTGAGCTGCGAAGATCTAGTCGAGGTCGAAGCTTCCCGCTCTCATGTCGGTGAGAAATCGGTTCCAGCTCGTCGTGTCGAAGTTGAGCAGGACGTCGCCGGTGAACCGCTTGCTGTCGCGGACCCCGACACGCCCGGGGACCGTCAAGTTCACCTCGACGCAGTTTCCCCCGTTCGGCCCGCAGGCGGACGCCGAAGCCCAGCCAGTGGCGCTGAAGGCGGGGATCGCGGTCGGTTCCGGGTGAAGCATCGAGGTGCATCCCTTCCGAATCTCTCGACTCCGTGGCGCGGATGTGCTTACGATTAATCGTAGACGATCCGGGGAGGGATCATGCCACTCAACTTGACCGGGGGCACCCGGGGGGCGCGGGCCGAGCAGTCCGGTATGGATTGCGTCTGGGTCTTGCATACCGCCGCACGTGTGACAGTGCGGCAGGCGCACGCGATTTCGCGGCAGGACTGGCGGGCCGGTGTCACGCGTGCGGCGTGCGGACTCCCCCTGGGTCATGACAGAATCGGGAATATTCCTTCGGGTGGGGCCCTACCGTGTGGCCGGTGCTTGGCGGTGACCGCCGGCATCGTCGGTCTGGAATCCATCTGAACAGCTGATTATCCGGGTTGTGGCCGAGCGGCGATCCGGATCGCGATCAGGCAAGACGACATGACGCGGCGGGACACGGCAGCGAAGGAGAGTGTGCGGATGCATCCGTTCCATTGGGTTCCGGCCCTCGGGGAGCGTCACGCGAGCACCGACCACCGCCCGTCCGGGGGATACCCGGCGGGCAGCACCATCACCACGCTCTGCGACCGCGAGATGCGTGCCGAGGTGGGCGAGATGGCGTGGCTGTGGAACACGTGCCCGGCGTGCAACGCCGAAGCGCACCGCATGGTCGGCGGAGTCCGGCAGACCGCGACCGTCTGACTGCTCAAGCTGGAGACATGTTGCGTGGCGGTGCGGGTAGCGGAACCTCAGCGGTCCTCTGGGTCCGGGATCCGAGACTGATGTATGTCCAATACACGGCGCTACAGCTGTCCTCCCCAGAGAACCGCTGAGAACCCGCGGCGGTGCGGACTGAGTCCCACACCTGAAACAGCGGCTCCGCCGCCTCGTAAACCCCTTGCGCGTTGTTCGGGAAGAGACCGCGCTGTTGCCGCTGAGTCCCGCACCCGCAGGTCTGGGGAGGATCAGCCCTGGGCCTCCTTCGAGGCGCCACCTTCCAAGGCCACCAGCGCAGTCCGGTTTCGCGGGATCCGGTCGGCGACATCGGTGAGGGGCTGATACCTGGAGGTTCCCGCGCGCGTGGACTTGGCCCGGTACATCGCCTGGTCCGCTGCGGTGACGAGCTGGTGCATCCGGTGCGCCGGCAGCACCGCGACCCCCGCGCTGGCGGAGCAGCGGATCGGCATCTCCGACATGACCTCCGCCGAGGCGATGTCCGCGCAGAGCTCGGCGGCCAGCGCATCCGCGTCCTGCGGCGCCTCGCCGCTGAGCAGCACCACGAACTCGTCCCCACCGAGCCGGGCCGCGCACGCCGCGTGTCCGGCCTTTTCATTGATCCGGTGGGCCACCGCGACCAGAACGCTGTCGCCGAAGTCGTGGCCGTAGAGGTCGTTGGTCTCCTTCAGTCCGTCCAGGTCCAGCAGGATCATGGCGATGTGATCGCTGGGTCGCGTGGAGGCCCGCTGGTGGTCCAGCGCGCGCTGGAGCCCTGCGCGATTGGCCAGGCCGGTGAGGGGATCGGTGTGCGCGGCGCGATCGGCCACCGCGAGCCGTTTTTCGAGGTCGCGACGTTTGCGGCGGGAGTCCAGCAGCGCCGCCGAGAGGATCGCGCAGAGGGCTAACGCGCCGACCGCGACGAGCACGCTCATCGCGTCGCCCGATCCTGGGTCGAAGCCGGGCGAGTCTGATGCACGCGGCGAACCGTCTCCCGCCGCGACAACCGGATCATCCCCTCGGCCTCCTCCCGCGCGCGCCGGGGCCATTTGCCGGGCACCGGATTCCCGCTGACGGATCAAGATCGACGATCGTCCTGCTGCTGCTACTGTCCCGGACTGACCTTGCAGATGCAAGAACGTTTGCAAGAACACCTGCAAGCACGGACGCGATTTCGCCCGAATGTTGGAGGCATCCATGCCGGAGTCCGCAGTGCCGGAGACTCCGCGGTGGGCAGACCTGAGCTGGCGGTCTGACCTGCGCTGGCGCAAGAGCGCGCACAGCAACCCGAGCGGGAACTGCGTCGAGGTGGCCGAGTTGGAGCGCGGCCGGGTCGCCGTCCGCAACTCGCGCTTCGCGGAGGGGCCAGTGCTGGTCTACACGCGAGAAGAAATCGCCGCTTTTCTCGAAGGGGTTAAAGAAGGCGACTTCGATGATCTAATCTGCTGACTGGCTTTGGCGGCGATCGGACGCCGCATTGCTCCCGATGGGGGTATCGACACGATGAGCATCGAGCCGGAGAGACAGGGCAGGCAGCAGAGCGGGTCCACCGCTGGGCCGACCGTGCTGCGCATCGCGCTGGGCGGTCAGCTTCGACGCCTGCGCGAAGAGCGCGGGATCAGTCGCGAGGCCGCCGGTGATGCCATCCGCGGGTCGCACGCGAAGATCAGCCGTCTCGAACTGGGACGCGTCAGCTTCCGGGAGCGCGACCTCAACGACCTGCTGACCCTCTACGGCGTGCAGGACTCCGGGGAGCGCGCGGCGTTCCTGTCGCTGGCTCGGCAGGCCAACGAACCCGGCTGGTGGCACCAGTACGGTGACCTGCTGCCGTCGTGGTTCGAGACCTACCTCGGCCTGGAACAGGCCGCCGAGATCATCCGCACCTACGAGGCCCAGTTCGTGCCGGGCCTGCTGCAGACGCCCGACTACGCGCGCGCGGTGATCCTGCTGGGGCACGGGCAGGAACCGTCGGCCGAGGTCGACCGCCGTGTCGCGCTGCGGATGCGCCGCCAGGACATCCTCACCCGAGGTGAACCGCCGACGCTGTGGGCGGTCATCGACGAGGCCGCGCTGCGCCGCCCGATCGGTGGTGAGCGGATCATGCGCGGGCAGATCGAGCACCTGATCCGCATCTCCGAACTCCCCAACGTGACCGTGCAGCTGCTGCCCTACAGCGTCGGCGGGCACGCCGCGGCGGGCGGTCCGTTCACCATCGTGCGGTTCCCCGAGTCGGACCTGCCCGACGTCGTCTACCTGGAACAGCTGACCAGCGCGCTGTACCTGGACAAGCGCAACGACCTGGACCAGTACCAGGCGGTCATGAACCTGCTCAGCGTGCAGGCGGCGACACCGCAGGACACCACGCAGCTGCTGCGCGAGTTAATGCACGAGTACTGAGCAATCCGAGGGATGCCGATGAGCGAGCAGGGCGGCCGGCTACCGGTCGAGATCGACACCACCGTCGCGCACGAGGCGCGGGTCTACGACTACTGGTTGGGCGGCAAGGACAACTTCGAGGCCGACCGCGCGCTGGGCGACGTGATCGCCGAGCACATCCCGACCATCAAGACCATGGCGCGCGCGAACCGGGCGTTCGTCGGGCGCGCGGTGCGGTACCTGGTGCAGGAGTGCGGCATCCGGCAGTTCCTCGACATCGGCACCGGAATCCCCACCAGCGGCAACGTGCACGAGGTCGCGCAGAGCGCCGAACCGGCCAGCCGCGTGGTCTACGTCGACAACGACCCGATCGTCCTCGCCCACGCCCGCGCGCTGATGACCAGCACCGACGAGGGCGCGACCCGGTTCATCTTCGCCGACCTGCACGACCCGGACTCGATCCTGTCCGACCCGGCGCTGGCCGAAACGCTCGACCTGACGCAGCCGACCGCCGTGATGCTGGTGGCGGTGCTCATGTACTTCCGGGAGAACGCGGAGGTCGAGCAGGTGCTCGGCAAGCTGATGGACGCGGTCCCCTCGGGCAGCTACCTGACGATCACCCACCCCACCGCCGACTTCGCCCCGGAGGCGATGGCGGGCGTGGTGGCCTCCGCCGAGCAGTCCGGGATCCCGTTCCAGCCGCGCGGTCAGGACGAGGTCGCCGCGCTCTTCGAGGGCCTGGACCTGGTCGAGCCCGGGGTGGCGCCGGTGCTGGCGTGGCGGCCCGACCCGGAGCCGGCCGGGATCACCAAGCTCCACCCGCAGCACGAGGTCGACCCGCGCAGCGCCTATTACTGGGCCGCCATGGCCCGCAAGCGCTAGGCGTCGCGGCGTACCTGCGGCGTGCAGGTTGAGTCTCACACCTGAAACGGCTCCGCGTTCTTCAACAGCTCCTATCCGGCCCTGCGGTAGGCGGTCGGGCCGAGCTCGCGCGGTGGCGCCGGTTCGTCGGGATCGTCCGCGGCGATGGTGTTCTCGCCCGGGCGGATGCCGTGGCCCGGGCCGGTTTCGCCGTCCCGGTGGTCGTGGCGGATGACCAGCAGCAGCACCAGCGCCGCCACCAGCGGCAGGTGCGAGACGAGGCGACCGGTGGTGACGACCTCGGCCACCAGGTCCTGGACGCTGACGAAGGTGAGCACGGCGAGGAACGCACCGAGCACCGGCACCATCCCGGCACCCGCGCGGACCCGCCAGGCCGCCCAGCCGAACCCGGCTCCGAGCGCGAGGTTCCAGGCGGTGCTCTCGTGGAAGACGTGCCCGGCCATCGCCTCGTGGCCGCCGGTGCCCAGCAGCTGCGCGACGCCCAGCGCGATCTGCACGACTGCGACGACGGCGAGCAGCACGCGGGGCCAGCGCCGGACCGCGGGCGCCGGCAGCGCCCGCATCACCGACGCGGTCAGGTCGGGGGTGCTCGGCACCGCCCGCACCCGCAACTCCCTGCTCAACGCGACGGCGCGGGATTCCCAGTCCTGGCACTCACCGCACTCGGCGAGATGCCGCTCCACCTCTGCCCAGGCCGCCGGAGGCTCCTCGCCGTCCAACCGCGCCGACAGCGCCTCCCGGCACACGCAACAGTCCACACCACTACTGTCGCTCCCCGCACCCCAGAAGTTCCCACCGGGTCACCCGCACCCCGAGACGCCGTGACCGAGCCTCACCACCGCCCGGTCCCGCCCCGAAGCCCCCATGATCAACGCTCACCCTCACCCCCAGCCGAGTTCCCGATTTCAGTGGAACTCAGGCCCCGGATTTCCGCTGAAACCCGTGAGGCCGGGCGACCACCACCGTGTCCGGGGCCGCCCCAAGACCCTGATTACCGCCGTAATCAGGGACACGATTACTGCCGTAATCCGGTGCTCTGGGCAGGACCAGCGGTTCATCGGTGCCCCCGGGCTGGGTTCCCGATTTCAGTGGAAGTCGGGTTCCCGGATCTCCGCTGAAATCCGTGAGGCTGGGTGACCGCCAGCGTGTCCGGGCGGTCCCGCGACCCTGATTACCGCCGTAATCGGGGGCATGATTACTGCCGTAATCCGGTGTTCTGGGCGGGACCGGCGGATCGTCGGTTGATGGGGGTAGCCGGGGAGGCCGTTTACCGCGTAGTTGCGCGAGGGGTCTGGTCAGCCGGTTTCTTCGTCTTGGTGGGTTTGGGTGGCCAGGAGTTGGTCGCGGGCTCGGGCGACTCGGGAGCGGATGGTGCCGATCGGGCAGCCGGTGACGTGGGCGGCTTCGGCGTAGGGGAGGCCCAGGACCTGGGTGAGGACCAGGGCTTCGCGGCGTTCCGGGTCGAGGTCGCTCAGCAGCAGGTTGAGCTCGACGACGTTCTCGAAACCCGTGTCCGGCGAGGGCGGCTCGGTGGCCGGGGTGGCGTGGGTGGTGCGCGGGCGCGAGCGCTCGTAGCGGATCTGGTCGACGACCACGCGGCGGGCGATCGTGAGCAGCCAGGTGCGGGCCGAGGAGCGGGCGTTGAACCGGCGGATGCTGCGGAACGCGCGCAGGAACGTCTCCTGAGCGAGGTCGTCGGCGAGGTGCGGCCCGGCCAGGTGCGCGACGAAGCGCCAGACGTCGTGCTGGCTCTCCCGGATGAACGACTCCATGGCGTGCGGGTCACCGCGACGCGCCTGCAGCGCGAGCTCGGTCAGCCGCGCGTTCGCGTCCTCGGAACGACTCATAACCGGGCAGGCTAGTCGGCCCCGAACGGCTTGCGATCAGCTGATCGACTGAGCGTGATCGTCCCCACCGGCTGCGGGCTGGGGTTTCCCGCTGTCCGGGAAGTTTTCACCGTTCGCGATTCAGTCGCGGGAACGGGCTCCGTGGGCGAACCCCGCGGAGTCGTGACCCCGAGCGGGCGCGGTCTGCGCCTCCAGCGCCGGCATGGCGCGGCGCAGGTCGTCGAGCAGCAGGTCGGCCAGGTCGTGGCTGAACCCGTTGCGCACCACGATCCGCAGTGCTGCCAGGTCGGTCCGCTCCTCGGGGAAGGTGTAGGCCGGAACGAGCCAACCGCTGGCGCGCAGAGCAGTGGAAACGTCGAATACGGAATAACTCCGGACGTTGTCGCGCAGCGTGAACGCGAAGGCCGGGATGTGGCTGCCGTCGGTGAGCAGCTCGAACGGCCCGAGCGCGGCGATCTCGCGGGCCAGTCGCATCGCCACGTCGCGGCACTCCTGCTGCACCCGCCGGAACCCGTCGAATCCCAGCCGCAGGAAGGTGAAGTACTGCGCGGCCACCTGCGCTCCCGGCCGGGAGAAGTTCAGCGCGAAGGTCGGCATCTCGCCGCCGAGGTAGTTCACCCGGAACACCAGCTCGTCGGGCAACGCGTCGGGCGTGCGCCACACGACCCAGCCCACGCCCGGGTAGACCAGCCCGTACTTGTGCCCGGAGGTGTTGATCGAGGCCACCCGCGGCAGCCGGAAGTCCCACACCAGGTCCGGGTCCAGGAACGGCGCGATCATCGCCCCGGAGGCGCCGTCGACGTGCACCGGCACGTCCGGACCGCCGCGCGAGGCCAGCTCGTCGAGCGCGTGGCAGACCTCGGCGACCGGCTCGTAGGAGCCGTCGAAGGTCGAGCCCATGATGGTCACGACGCCGATGGTGTTCTCGTCGACCCGCCGCAGCGCCTCCTCGGCGGAGAGCGTGAAGCGGTCGCCCTCCATCGGCACGTACCGCGGTTCGACCTCGAAGAAGTTGGCGAACTTCTCCCAGCAGATCTGCACGTTGGCGCCGAGCACGACGTTGGGCGTGCCGGTTCCCCGCCAGCGTCGTTTGAGCGCGAGGCCGGCGAGCATGCACGCCTCGGACGATCCGGTGGTGGAGCAGCCGACGACGTGGTGCGGGTCGGGCGCATGCCACAGCCCGGCGAGCATCCGCACGCACCGGTCCTCCAGGGCCGCGGTGCGCGGGTACTCGTCCTTGTCGATCATGTTCTTGTCGAAGCACTCCGCCATCAGCCGGGCGGCCTGCGGTTCCATCCAGGTCGACACGAAGGTCGCCAGGTTCAGCCGCGCGTTGCCGTCGAGCATCAGCTCGTCGTGCACGATCTGGTAGGCGACCTCGGGATCGGTTCCCCGGCTGGGGAGGTCGTAGGTCGGCACGTGCACGGGTTCGCGCGTGAAGATCGGGTTCACCGCGAGTTCGCTGCGGTGCGGGCGAGGCGTGTTGTCCGGATGCGTCAGCGGCACCAGCTCAGGTTGCGCCCGGAAGCGGGCCGCGGCAGCGCAGAACGAACCTGATCAGGTGGTGGCGTGGGTGCGGCGGGGGTTGGGCCTGATGGTCATCCTGCGGCGCAGGTGGGCGGGAACCCCGCAGTCGGGCGGTGGGGTCAGCATCGCCAGCGGTGCGTCGGGGGTGCCGGGGCGGGGGAGTGAGAGCACGGCGCGGATCGTCCACTCGGCGGGGGCGTGGTAGTGCCAGGACACGATCTCGGGCGCGAAGAGATCGGCGTTCGGGCACAGCGGCATCCGGTAGGCGGTGGCCTCGTCCTCGGCGTGCAGCACCAGGACGTCGGCGCAGGTCTGCCAGCGGTAGGCCATGCCGACCGCGCTCGGGTCGTCGCGCGGCCCGAACACGTAGGACTCCCAGCCTTGCTGCCGGAGCTCGTCGAGCAGGGCGTCGACTTCGGAACCGCTCACGTCCACTGCCTCCTCGCGGCCGTGCGTGCAAACGTCGAATGTGCCATTACCTGTTGGTAATGTCCAGCGCCTCGAGTCTGCCACCGGCCCGTTTCACAGGAACGCGGGCCCCGTTCACCCGCCCGGGTGGCCACGAGTCGCGGCACCCGGGCGGAAGGCGGGGATCAGCGGAGTTCCGGTCCGCCGTCCTCGCTCACGAGCTGAGCGATGACGTCGAACTCGTTGAACAGCGACCACTCCTCGACGATGCGGCCGTGCATCACGTAGAGCTGCGACATGCCCCAGAGGTGCGCCCGCCGGCCGGTGGGCTTGCCGTAGAGGCCGAAGCCGCGGTGCGTGCCGGCACCCGACCAGCGCACCGAGATGCTGTAGCCGTCGGTGTCGTTGCCCATCCAGTACACCTCGTCGACCTGCACGCCCAGGTCGGGGAAGGTGGCCAGCAGGCTGCGGGCCATGGCGCGCACGTCCGACCGGCCGTAGCCGGTGCGGTTGGTGGTGCCGTGCCAGCGGACGTTCTCGGCGTAGAACCGGTCGACCGCGCTCAGGTCCCGGCGGTTGAAGACGTTGTGCCACAACGCCCGCACGGAGCCTTCCACGTCGAAACCGGCCTTGTTGTCCGGTTCCGGCAGCACGATCGGCTTGCGGCCGCCGACCAGCCGCAGCGCCTCCGAGGAGGGGCGCTCCGAGACCGGGACGAGGCCGCCTTCGCGGGCGTAGGTGCGCGCCGCCTCGGCCACGTTGATGCCGAGCTGCTGGAGCTTGGCCGCGGTGTTGTAGAGGACCCACTCCTCGTAGATCTCGTTCTGCCACACCACGCAGTTGGCCATCACCCAGGTCTCCAGCCTGCGGCCGGTGGGCGGACCCCAGCGCCAGGGACCGGTGTGGTGGCCGATGTTGATGGCCCGGTGCGAGGTGACGAACCCTTCGGTGTCGCTGCCCGCCCAGATCACGTCATCGGCGTAGTGACGGCAGTCCGGGAAGGCGTTGATGCTCTGCGTCGTGCCGTCGATCAGCCGCTCCACCCCGAACTTCACGCCGCTGTCGTCGTAGAGGCGGCAGCCCTGCGCGTAGGTGTCGTAGATGTAGCCGATGTCCTGGTCTTCCCAGATGCGGTGGGTGATCCGGACGATGTAGTCGACGATGTCGGTGTAGGCGTCCTCGAACCCCTCCATCGACTGGCGGCGCTCACCGCCGTAGTTCACCCCGCCCAGCGTCGCGCCCGCACCGGGGCGCACGGCGATGCTGAAGTCGCTCGGCATCGTGCGCTTGCCGGACTCCATGGTGCCGCCGGGGGATCCCGCGGGCTGCTCGGAAACCTCGGTCATCGTGCGTCGCCTTCCCGGAGGCGCTCCAGCCGCAGCGTCGCGGTGGCCTGGTGCGCCGCCATGCCCTCGTAGTCGGAAATCGTCTCCACGGCCTCGGCCAGCAGTGGCGTCGCCTCCTTCGAAACCCGCTGGTACGTCAGCGGTTTCAGGAATCGAGACACGGACAGGCCCGCGCTGTGCCGGGCGCCGCCCGCAGTGGGCAGCACGTGGTTGGTGCCCGCCATGCCCTTGTCGGAGTAGGCGACCGTGCTCCACGTGCCCAGGAAGATCGAGCCGTAGTTGCGCAGCGAGGCGTGGTAGTAGTCATCGTCGGCGGTCTGGATCTCCAGGTGCTCGGGAGCCAGGTCGTCCATCAGCGCCACGGCCGTCTCGCGGTCCTGCGCCCAGGTCACCGAGCCGAAGTCGCGCCAGGCCGGGCCGGCGATCTCCTCGGTGGCCAGCGAGGAGAGCTGCTTGTCGGCCTCCTCGATGACCGCTTCGCCCAGCTCGCGGGAGGTGGTCACCAGCGCGGCCGGGGAGTTGACGCCGTGCTCGGCCTGGCCGAGCAGGTCGGCGGCGACCAGTTCCGGATCGGCCGTCTCGTCGGCGATCACCGCGACCTCCGACGGTCCGGCCAGCAGGTCGATGGCCACGCGGCCGAACAGCTGCCGCTTGGCCTCGGCGACGAAGGCGTTGCCCGCGCCGACGATCATGTCCACCGGCGCCTCGCCGAGCAGGCCGAACGACATCGCCGCGAGCGCCTGCACGCCACCGAGCACGAACACCCGGTCCACGCCCGACAGGTGCGCGGAGTACACCACCGCCGGGTCCGCCTCGCCGTTCTTGCCGGGCGGCAGGCACGCCACCACGGTCGGCACCCCGGCGGCCTTGGCGACGCCGACGGTCATGAACGCGCCGGCGGTCAGCGGGAACCGGCCCGCGGGCAGGTAGGCACCGACGCTCTGCACCGGCACGTAGCGGTACCCGGTGGTCAAGCCGGGGGCGAGCTCGACCTCGGCGTCGGACAGGCCCGCGCGCTGCAGGTCGGCGAACCGCCGGGTGCGCTCGGCGCCGAGTTCCAGCGCCGCGCGGTGCTCGGGCGTGAGCGCGTCACCGGAAGCCCTGATGGCCTCCTGGCTGAGCTCGACGTCCGGCTTGTCCCAGCCGTCCAGGTCGCGCGCGTAGCGCAGCACCGCGTCGAAGCCGTCCCGTTCGATCTCGCCGAGCATCTCCGAGACGCGTTGCGCCACGCGGGGATCCTGCTGGGCCGCGGGTGCGTCCGAGGCGGGCGCTTTGAGGTGTTCGAACCGCCCGGCCAGGTCGCCGAGCAGCCGTGAGCTGAATCGCATGAGGCGAACGCTAAGCGGGGCTGGACCACAGGACAAGAGTGGAGTTTCTTGTAAGAGGCATAGGGCAACCCTATGCGATCACGATCAGCTAATCCGTATGCACAGCCGGTGTCGAACTGGCTTGATCCTCCCGCATCGTGAATTCATCCGTATGCATGTGGGGCTTGACACACGATTCGGGCGCTGCGACTCTCTTGCGAATCCGCCGACTCGTCCGATCGAGCAACAGGCATGCGCGGGCGAAGATGCCCGCCCCGGATCTCGGAGCTACGTTTGTCGACTTCAACTCCCGTGCCCGAAAAGCAGGCACAGTCCAAAGAACCGATGCGCAGAGCCGTCACGGCCGGCGTGATCGGCAACTTCGTCGAGCAGTTCGATTTCGGCATCTACGGCTATCTCGCACCGGTCATGGCGCCGGTGTTCTTCCCCTCCCAGGATCCCGTCGTCGGTGTCCTGAGCACGTACGCGATCCTGGCCATCGGCACGATCATCCGGCCCCTCGGCGGCATGATCCTCGGGCGTTGGGGTGACCGCTTCGGTCGCCGGAGCGTTCTGCTGTGGACGATCGCGCTGATGGGTCTGTGCACCGCGCTGATCGGTGTGCTGCCCAGCTACGCGCAGGTCGGCATGCTCGCGCCGCTGCTGCTGCTGGCGATGAGGATGATGCAGGCCCTGATCTCCGGCGGCGAGTACGTGGGCGCCATCGCGTTCGTCGTGGAATGGGCCGAACCGAAACGACGCGCCTACTACACCTCGTTCGTCTCGATCAGCGTGTTCGTCGGAATCCTCGGCGGCGCGGGCGTTTCCGCGCTCACCGCCGCCGTCTTCGACGACGCCGCGCTGCAGAGCTACGGCTGGCGGATCCCGTTCCTGCTCGCGCTGCCGCTGAGCCTCGTCGGGCTCTGGGTGCGCAAGCGCGTCGGCGAGACGCCGGAGTTCGTCAAGGCCACCGCCGACGGCGCGGAGGTCGTCAAGGCACCTCTCACCGAGGCGTTCAAGTCGCAGTGGCGCGAGATGCTGGTGTTCTGCGGCTCGTCGATCACCCTGGCGATCGTGTCCTACACCTGGGTCACGTACCTGCCGGAGTTCCTGTCGTCCAACGTCGGCCTGTCGCGGGCGGAGGCCCTGGGCTCCAACGCCATCTCGGTCGCGGCGATCATCCCGCTGCTGCCGCTGGCGGGTGCTCTCTCGGACCGGATCGGTCGACGTCCGATGCTCATCACCGGGTACCTCTCGGCGCTCGTGCTCATCCCGGTGGCCTTCGCGGTCGCGCAGATGGGCACGTTCACCGCAGCGGTGATCGCGCAGCTGATCTACGTGATCCCGGAGTTCTTCCTGACCGGCATCGTGACGGTCTGCGTGGCCGAGCTGTTCGCGACCAAGACCCGGTTCAGCGCCGGAGGCGTCGCCTACAACTGCTCGTTCGCCCTGTTCTCCGGTATCACGCCGTTCGTCTCGGCACTGCTGGTGAGCACCTTCGGCACGATCTACGCCGTCTGGGGCTACCTCGCGGTCGCCGCGGTGATCTCCCTGGTCGTCGTCATCAAGTGGATGGAGGAGAGCTACCGGCTCGACCTCACCACGGGGAAACCGATGGAGTAGTCCTTCTCGTCTGGTGGTGGCCTGCTCAGCGGTGCGGGTGGCGGCGGCGCCAGTCGCGGGGTCTTCATCTCCCGCGGCTGGCGCCGCGCAGGTCCTGACGCGGGGTTCAGCCGTCCGCCCAGGAGGCTCCTCCTTCGAGGAGGGCTTCCTGGGCGAGGCGGGCGAGTTCGCCGGTGGCCGGGGAGAGCGTGCGGTTGCGGCGGTGGATCAGCGCGATCGTGTCGTAGAGCGGTTCGGCGAACGGCGCGGTGTGCAGCTCGGCCGGGAAGCGGCGGCTGTTGACCACCGCGCGGGAGGCGATCGTGTCGCCGATGCCCTGGGCGGCCAGCCGCAACGCGGACTCCACGTGCTCGACCTCGATCCCGGCGTCCAGCGCCACCCCGGCCAGCTGGGCGCGTTCGGCCAGCTGGCGGCGGGTCGGGTCGGCCCAGCCGTAGCGGGCGTCGTAGAGGATCAGCGGTGCGGTCGTGAGGTCCTCCACCGCGACCGGCCGCCGGGTGCGCTCGGGATCGGGGCTGACGTAGAGGACCTCGTCGCGCGCCAGCGGGGTGACCGACAGGGCCTCGTCGTCGATGGGCAGCACGACCAGGCCCGCTTCCAGGTCGCCGTCGCGGACCGCCGCCGCGGTCTCGGCCGAGTTCTGCCCCACCAAGCGGACCTTGACGTCGGGGTAGCGGTCGAGGAACTGCCGGACCAGGTCCGACAGCAGGTAGTAGTCGGCGTTGCGCAGCAGTCCGAACGTGGCCGTGCCGCCGCTGAGCGTGTTCAGCGCGCGCACGGCCGCGCTGCCGTGGTCCACCGCGGCCAGGGCCTGCTCGGCGTGGGGCAGCAGCTCGCGCCCGGCTTCGGAGAGCGTCAGCTTGCGGCTGCCGCGGACGAACAGCGCGGTCCCCAGCTCCTCTTCGAGCCTCCGGACGAGTTCGGACACCGACGGCTGGGCCATGTCGAGCTCGCCCGCCACCGCCGTGAACGTGCCGAGTCGGTGGGCCAGCAGGAACGCGCGCAGCTGGTTGAGGGTCACGGCCGAACCCTACGGCATGCGTAGACGGTTTCCGGAGTCCTCTTGACATGGCTCTTCACAACGGCTTCCATCCATACATACGTATTCACACGGAGGTGCTGATGTCTCAGGTCGAGGTGACCCGGCAGGAACTGGAGCGGCGGACGATCCGGCGATCGGACTTCGTCTCGTGCAACCAGGCGTTCATCGACTGCCGCACACCGGGCTCCGACCGCAAGGAGAACTACTCGATGATCGGGCCGGGGGTGACCCAGAGCCCGAACCAGGTGGTCAACCTGCGCGAGGCGCACGGCTACAACATCGGCGCGGCCGCGATGCCCCACGGCATCGTCAACAACCTGCACCTGCACTTCACCGCCGAGGTGTTCATCTGCTTCCGGGGCGAGTTCCTGCTGCGCTGGGGCGCCGACGGGCAGGAGGGCGAGCTGGTGCTGCGGGAGGGCGACATCGCCTCCATCCCGACCTGGATCTTCCGGGGCTTCACCAACATCGGGCCCGACGACGGCTGGCTGTTCACCGCACTCGGCCACGACGACACCGGCGGCATCATCTGGGGTCCGAGCGTGCTGCGCGAGGCCGAGGGGCACGGTCTGTTCCTGACCGAGGACAACCGGCTCGTCGACACCGTCGCCGGTGATGAGAAGCCCGAGGACGTCGAGCTCAAGCGGCCGATGAGCCCGGAGGACATCGCCGGTCTGAGCTCCTTCCCGGTCGAGAAGATGCGCAAGCGCGTCGCCACCGCCGAGGACCTGGAGTGGTCGGCCCGGGCGCTGCTCGGTTCGGCGCTGCCTGGCGGGGCGGCCGAGCTGGCGCAGGTCATCGGCTTCGGCATGACCGAGGACCGGCTGCAGGAACCGCGCATCTACAACCCGCACGGCCACAACATCTCCTGGCTGCGCGCGGCCCCGGGCGAGGGCATGCTCACCCACCGGCACGCGGGCACGCAGGTCCTGATGGTGAAGGACGGCGAGTGGGAGGTGACCCTCAACCGCGAGGAGGAGGTCTCGGTGCGGCTCGGTCCGTGGGACATGCTCTCGGTGCCGGCCCATGCGTGGCGCAAGGTCCGCAACGCCTCCGACGAGACCGCGAGCATGCTGATCATCAACAGCGGTGACGGGCGGGTCCGCCTCGACTGGGACGACGAGGTCGTCAAGGCCGCCGCGGACGCCGGTGTCGGCGTCGACCACAACGGCTACCTGGCCCCGTTCCACCTCATCCCGCGACCGGTGGGCAAGTGAGCCCGATCGTCCTGGTGCCCGGCATGCTCTGCGACGCCGACCTGTGGTCGGACCTTCCGGAGCTGCCGGGCGAGGTGGTGCACGCGGAGATCACCGAACCGACCATCGGCGGCATGGCCGAGCAGGTGCTGTCCGCAGTGGACGGTGAGTTCGCGTTGGTGGGGCTGAGCCTCGGCGCGATCGTCGGCTTCGAGGTGCTGCGGCGGGCGCCGGAGCGGGTGAGCGCGTTCGGCGCCCTGTCGACCAACGCCGGAGCGCCTCGGCCGGACCAGCGCCAAGCGTGGGAGCGGCAGGCCGCGGCCGACTTCGACGAGGTCGTCGAGGAGATCCTGCCCGCGATGTTCGCCGAACCGCGAAGCCCCCTGCGGGAGCGGTTCCTGGGCATGGCGGGGCGGATCGGGCCCGAGACCTTCCACGCCCAGCTCGCCGCCCAGGCCACCCGGACCGAGGCGTTCGACGCCATCGCCGGTTACGGCGGACCGGTGCGGGTGCTGTGCGGCGACCGGGACGGCCTGTGCCCGACCGGCTTTCACGAGGAGATCGTCAAGCACGCACCACGGGGACGGCTGCACGTGCTCTCCGGAGCAGGCCACCTGCTCCCGCTGGAACGACCCGCAGTCGTGGGCGCGCTGATCGGGCAACTACTGGAACGAGGAGAACGATGACCACACCGCTCACCGGGCGAACGGCCCTGGTCACCGGCGGCGGCAACGGGCTGGGGCGTGCGATGTCCCGAGCCCTGTCGGCCGCCGGAGCCCGGGTCGTCGCCGTGGGCCGCAAGCGCGACACCCTGGAGGAGACCCTCGACGGTCTCGACGGACGTGCCGCGACCTGCGACGTCTCCGACCCCGAGTCGGTGGCGGCGCTCGCCGGGGAACTGGCGGGCGAGGAGATCTCGATCCTGGTCAACAACGCCGGGATCGCCGGACCCGTCAAACCGCTGCTGGAGATCGAACCCGCCGAGTGGGACGAGGTCTTCGACATCAACGTGCGCGGCGTCTACCTGATGTGCCGGGCGTTCCTGCCGCAGATGGTCGACCGGGGCGCCGGTGACGTCGTCAACGTCGCCTCGGTGTCCGGAAAGCGGCCGCTGCTGCGCCGAACCCCGTACTGCGCCTCGAAGACCGCCGTGATCGGGCTGACCACGACGCTGGCGGGAGAGGTCGGGCCGAACGGGGTGACGGTGAACTCGCTGTCGCCGGGGCCGGTCGAAGGGCCGCGCATGACGCGCAACTTCCGGCTCGAGGCCGAGCGCAGCGGGATCACCGAGGCCGCCGCCGAGCAGGAGTTCGTCTCCCGCGCGCTGCTGCGGCGCATGGTGACCGAGGAGGAAGTGGGCCAGGCGCTGGTGGCGATGCTGCAGATGCGCGGGATGTGCGGAGCCGACATCGACCTGTCGGCGGGGATGGTGGCGCGATGACGACCCTGAAGCAACGAGTGCTGGCGGGCGAGAGGCTGCACGGCGGCCTGCTCCGGCTGCCTTCGGAGAACCTGCTGGAGATGGCGGCCGTGGCCGGGCTCGACTACGCGGTCATCGACTGCGAGCACGGTCCCGCCGACCTGCTGAGCCTGCAGCAGCACCTGCAGATCGCCGACGCCCACGGGCTTCCGGTGCTGGTCAGGGTGGGGGAGCGCGAACCGGCGCTGGTGCTGCGCGTGCTCGACCTCGGCGCGCAGGGGGTGATCGTGCCGCACGTCGACACGCCCGAGCAGGCGAGGGAGGTGGTGGCGGCGGCGCACTACCCGCCGCTGGGCGAGCGCGGTTTCGCCACCTACAGCCGCGCCGGCCGCTTCGGCACCAACAGCATCGCCGAACACCTAGCGCAGGCCGAGCGCACCACGATGGTCGTCCCGATGCTGGAAACGCCGCAGGCGTGCGACAACGCGAGCGAGATCCTCGCCGTCGAGGGCGTCGACACCGTCCTGGTGGGGCCGGCCGACCTCTCGGTGGCCATGGGCCGCAGCGGGCCGTCGGAACCGGACGTGGCCGCTCGCCTCGCCCAGGTCGTCGAGGCCGCGGGCGGCGCGCCGCTGATGACCATCGTCGGCTCCACCGAGCAGGGCGCCCAGGCCCCGCCGGGGATGGTGCTCTTCAACCTCACCCACATCCTCATGCACCTGCTGCGGAGCCTGAAGAGCTGAGGATCCGCCGGTCCTTCCCCCGGCTTCATCCACATGAAGCGGATGAAGCCGGGGGAAGGCTGCGCTGATCAGCGGGAGGCGTGGGTGGAGCGCAGGACGAGCTCCGGGGTGAACAGCGTGCGCCGGGGCTCGGGGTCGTCGTCGGACTCGATGCGCCGGACCAGCAGGCGGGCGGCTTCCTGGGCGAGTTCGCCCAGGTCGTAGTGCACGGTGCTGAGTCCGAACGCCTCCCACGCCGCCATCGGGAGGTCGTCGAAGCCGAAGAGCGTGAGGTCTTCGGGGATGCGCACGCCGCGGGCTCGGGCGGCGTTGAGCGCGCCGATCGCGATCACGTCGTTTCCGCAGAACACGGCGGTGGGGCGGGTCGGTCCGGCCAGGATCTCGGTGAGTCCCCGGTATCCGGTGTCGAAGTCGAAGGGACCGCGCCGCACGGTCTCCTCGGGCAGGCCGATGCCCGCCTCGGAAAGCCCCAGGCGGAAACCCATTTCGCGTTCGCGGCCGGTGGTGGTCTCCGCCGGACCGCCGATGTGGGCGATGTCGCGGTGGCCGAGCCGGGCGAGCTCGCGGGCGACCAGCCGGCCGCCGAGCTCGTTGTCCACGACGGCCGCGTCAGCCGGGCGGCCTCCGGCCTCGCGGTTGAGGAAGACGAACGGAAGCTCGCGCCGCTGCAGGTCGTCGGGCAGACGGGATCCGATGGTCGCGGTCGCCAGCACGACGCCGTCGATGGAGCGGTCCAGCAGGCGCTGGCTGGCCACGGCGGTCTCGGACCGCTCGGTGAACAGCATCATCCGGTAGCCGTGCTGCTCCAGCTCGTCGTGCAGCGGGCCGATCAGGTGCGGGTAGAACGGGTTGGTGAGGTCGGTGACCACGACGCCGATGCGCTTGGTCACCCGCGTCGACAGGCTGCGGCCGGTCTCGCTCGGCACGTAGTTGAGCGCATCGGCCGCGCGCTGGACCCGTTCCCGGGTAGCCTCCGACACGCGCTGATCGCCGCGAAGGGCCCGGGACACCGTCGGCTGCGAAACACCCGCCAGGCGGGCCACATCGCGACTGGTGATCAAGGACTTGGCTCCCCTCGGAGTAGCTGCATACGAATACTACTCCTGCGCGATGCACGCCCTGTTCAGCCGCCGAAGAGCCCGGAACGCGAGCTGAATACGTATATCGGAACGGAATCATTCCCTCCGCTTCTGCTCGGGTCGCATCGCGCACCCGTCCTCCGGGTCCGCACTGGTGAAGGTGTGAACGGTGTTGCTCCGGTGGGGTGGAGTTCCTGGGGATCTGGCCGCGACCACCTGATCGAGTGAGGGATCATCGTTGCGAACGCGAGCGCAGTGAGGGGTCCGATGTTCTTCGGGATCGTCCACCTGGTCGGCATGGTGGCGACGGTGGTCATGAGCGCGTTGCTCTGGCGGCAACGGGCCAGGCAGGGGCGCGCGTGGCCGTGGCTGATGGCCGGGCTGGTCGCGGGAGTGCTCTGGCCGGTGACGCTCTGGCCCGCGGTCGCGGCCTACTGGCACCGCAAGGGCGAGTCGGCGAAGGCCCCGCTGATCGCCGGGGCGTGCGCGCTCGGCGCGGTGATCATGCTGCTGGTGGTCGGCGGGCTGTCCGGGACGGACCAGCGGGCCCAGCCCGCGGGGCCGCAGGTGCTGCGGGAGCCGAGCTCGCCGCCGCCGTCGGTGATCACTCCCGAGCCGGTCCTCGCGCCCCCGCCGCAGCAGGACCGGGCGCAGGTGCGCGACGTCCTCGACGACGACCGGGTGCTGATCCAGGTGCCCGGCCGGGAACTGCAGGTGGTGCGCATCGCGGGAGTGCAGGCCCCGGCGGAGGGGGAGTGCTGGAGCTCCGAGGCCCGCGCGTTCGCCGAGGGCGCGCTGCGCGACGCGACGGTGCAGGTCACCTTCGGCGTCGGCTGGAGCAGCGGTCGCAGTCCCGAACCCGAGGTCTCGCTGATCCTCGCCGACGGCGCCGAGTACTCGTCGCTGGCCCTGCAGCAGGGCGCGGCTCGGCTCTACCCGCAG
The DNA here is from genome assembly GCF_018070075.1 of Saccharopolyspora endophytica. Taxonomy (GTDB): domain Bacteria; phylum Actinomycetota; class Actinomycetes; order Mycobacteriales; family Pseudonocardiaceae; genus Saccharopolyspora; species Saccharopolyspora endophytica. Next base: position 18,995 of record NZ_JAGPXE010000009.1, on the reverse strand, counting down.
GCGTTCCTGGCGGAGGGGCTCACCTCGGAGCTCACCCAGGCCGAGGCCACGGCCAAGACCGCGGGCCGCGGGCTGTGGGGTCAGCAGTGCAGCGCGGCCCGAGCCGCGCCCGTGCCGCCCCAGGCCGAGGAGGTCCTGCCCGCCTACTACGCCACCTGCGAGCAGGCCAGGGCCGCCGGAGCGGCGCCGCTGCGGCGCGGCGACACCGGCTACTCGTCCACGTTGGACAGCGACGGTGACGGCATCGCGTGCGACTGACTCCGGCTGAACCGGAGGTCGCGGTCGCCGATCGGCAGGTGCCGCAGCACCAGCAGGTCGTGGAAGTAGTCCATCTTCACCCGCCACGGTGCCTTGACGTCCGAGCGCGGGAAGGCGTCGATGCCGCGCTGGACGTAGTGGGAGGTGAAGTTCTCGATCATCGGCCGCGCACCCCGGTTCGCCTTCACCGGAACGCACCGGTCGTGGCCGTTGCGGCACATCTCGCGCAGCAGCCGGACGACGAACTCGCCCACCAGGTCGGCCTTGAGCGTCCAGCTGTGGTTGGTGTAGCCGAAGGTGAAGGCCAGGTTGGGGATCCCGGACAGCATCGATCCCTTGTAGACGGTCGTCTCGCTCGGGGCGACCTCGCGGGCGTCGACGGTGAAGGTGATGCCGCCGAACGCGCGCAGCCGCAGCCCGGTGGCCGTGATGACGATGTCCGCGTCCAGCTCGGCACCGGAGCGCAGGCGGATCCCGGTCTCGGTGAACTCCTCGACGTGGTCGGTCACCACCGAGGCCCGCCCGCTGCTCAGCGCGTCGAAGAGGTCGCCGTCGGGGGCCAGGCACATCCGCTGGTCCCACGGGTCGTAGCTGGGGTTGAAGTGCGTGTCGACGTCGTAGCCGGCCGGGAGCCGCTCGGCCGCGGCCTTGCGGATCGCCTTGCTCATCCACGTCGGGAACGCCCTGCTGAGCCGGTACGAGCCCGAGCTGTAGAGGATGTTCTTCCAGCGCACGAGCGCGTAGGTCGCGCGGTCGCCGAGCTTGCCGCGCAGGCGCGCGAGCAGCGGGTCCCGTCCGGGCACCGACACCACGTAGCTGGGTGAGCGCTGCAGCATCGTCACGTGCGCCGCGTCGTCGGCCATCGCCGGGACCAGGGTGATCGCCGTGGCACCGCTGCCGATCACCACGACCTGCTTGCCCGCGTGGTCGAGGTCCTCCGGCCGGTGCTGCGGGTGCACCACGGTTCCGGTGAAGCGCTCGACGCCGGGGAACTCCGGCGCGTGCGGCTGCTCGTAGTGGTAGTAACCGGCGCAGAGGTGCAGGAACTTCGCGGTCAGCCGCACCTGGTCGCCGTCGTGCTCGGCCAGCACCGTCCAGCGCGCCTCGTCGCTGGACCAGGAGGCGCTGAGCACCCGGTGCCGGTAGCGGATCCGCCGGTCGATGCCGCCGTCCTCGGCGGTCGCGCGGACGTAGTCGCGGATCGCCGGACCACTCGCGAAGGACTGCGCACCGGGCCACGGCCGGAACCGGTAGGCCATGGTGAACATGTCCGAGTCGGAGCGAACGCCGGGGTAGCGGAACAGGTCCCAGGTCCCGCCGAGCGCATCGCGGGATTCGAGGATCGCGTAGTCCAGGCCGGGGAAGGCGGACTGGAGCTGGTGAGCGGCGCCGATCCCGGCCAGCCCGGCTCCCACGATCAGCACGTCCAGGTCATCACGCACGGCGGCTCCTTCCCGCAGCGGCGGCGCGGAACCGCGCGCGAGCCACGGGTCCCGCCCTGCACCCACCTCGAAATTACCGCCGGGTGCTCACCTCGGATACCGCGTGCCGGGTGGCGTTCGGGGGACCGCCTCAGGCCTCGACGTCCGGGATCGGCAACGGCATGTTCGGCGCGACCAGCCCACCGTCCACCGCCAGGACCTGGCCGGTGACGTAGGACGAGGCGGGGGAGGAGAGGTAGAGGATCGCCGCGGCGATGTCCTCCGGGACGCCGATCCGCCGCAGCGGGGTGTGGCCTTCCAGCGTCGCCTTCATCTGCGGGTCGGCGGCCACGACCTCCAGCGCCTCGGTGAGGATCGCCCCGGGTGCGACGGCGTTGACGCGGATGCGCGGGTTGAGGTCCGCGGCCATCATCCGCACCGCGTGGTCGAGCGATGCCTTGGCCGCGCCGTAGGCGAGGTAGCCGCGGCCGACGAGGTGCCCGGTGCTGCTGGAGACCATCACCACGCTCGCCGCGTCCGACCTCGCCAGGTGCGGCACGGCCTCGCGCACCAGACGCACCCCGTGCACGACGTTGTTCTCGAAGGACTTCCGCAGCGCCTCGTCGTGGGTGTTGGTGAAGGGCCGGGGCATCGATCCGCCGGTCACGCTCACCACGACGTCGATCCGGCCCAGCTCCTCGGCGACGCGGGCCACCGCCCCCGCCACGGCTTCGGGGTCCCCGGCGTCGGTGGGGATCGCCACCGCGCGTCGCCCCAGCTCGCGGATCTGCTGGGCCACCGCCTCGATCTGGTCGGGCGTGCGCGACAGCACCGCCACGTCCGCGCCGGCCTCCGCCAGCGCCAGCGCCGTGGCGGCCCCGATCCCGCGCCCGGCCCCGGACACCAGCGCGACCCGGCCATCGAGCCGGAACAACGGCAACGTCGCCAACTTCGCCTCCTCACCTCGTCCACCACGGGATTTCAGTGGAAACCCCACCCCCGATTTCAGTGGAGATCCGGCACCGGACTTCAGCGGAAACCAGGGACCCCGATTCCAGTGGAACTCGTGGACCGGGTTTCAGTGGAAATCGGGGGTGGTGGGGTCTCAGTGGAAATCTGGGTCAAGCAAGTGCTTGGTAGGGTATCGGGTGGAGGTGGGGTTGGCCAGGGTCAGTCGGATTCGAGTTCGCGGGTGAGGGTTTCGAGCTCCGCGCCGCCCGCCATCTGGTGGGTGAGGTGGTCGAGGGTGATGTCCTCCTTCTCGTGGCTGCCGAGGCTCCGTCCCCGCTTGAGCAGCAGGAAGCGGTCGCCGACCGGGTAGGCGTGGTGCGGGTTGTGGGTGATCAGCACGACGCCCAAACCCCGGTCGCGTGCCCGGGCGACGTGCCGGAGCACGATCCCGGCCTGCTTGACGCCCAGCGCGGCGGTCGGCTCGTCGAGGATGAGGACCTTCGCGCCGAAGTGCACCGCCCGGGCGATCGCCACGCACTGCCGCTCACCGCCGGAGAGCGTGCCCACCGGCTGCTCGACATCGCGCAGCTCGATGCCCATCTCGGCGAGCGCGGTGCGGGTGGTCTCCCGCGCCCGCTCGCGGTCGATCAACCCCCACCTACCGGGCTCGGAACCGAGGAAGAAGTTCCGCCACACGCTCAGCAGCGGCACCACCGCCAGGTCCTGGAACACCGTCGCGATCCCGCGGTCCAGCGCCTCCCGAGGCGAGCGGAACCGCACCGGCGACCCCTCGAACAGCAGCTCTCCGGCGTCGTGCTGGTGCGCACCGGCGAGGATCTTGATCAGCGTCGACTTGCCCGCGCCGTTGTCGCCCAGCACGCAGGTGACCTCGCCGGCGTTGACCACCGTCGAGACGTCCTCCAGGGCGGTCACGGTGCCGTAGTTCTTGCCGATGCCGCGCGCTCGCAGGAGCGGAGTCATCGCCTCACCTCCGTTGCCGTTCCGCGTGGCGGCGGAAGGAGTTGTTGACCAGCACCGCGCCGAGCAGCAGCACCCCGAGGAACAGGAAGAACCAGTCGTTGTCCCAGCGGGCGAACACGATGCCCTGCCGGACCATGCCGAAGATCAGCGCGCCGACGGCAGCCCCGATGGCCGAGCCGAAACCGCCGGTGAGCAGGCACCCGCCGATGACGGCGGCGATGATGAACTGGAACTCCAGGCCCACGCCCTGGTTGGCCTGCACGGTGGTGAACCGCAGGATGTTGATCGATCCCACTAGCCACCCGCACAGCGCGGTGGTCATGAACAGCCCGACCTTGGTGCCCAGCACCGGGACGCCGACCGCGCGGGCGCTCGCCGGCGAGCCGCCGACGGCGAAGATCCAGTTGCCGAACCGCGTGCGCAGCAGCAGGAACGACGCCACCAGCGCCGCCCCGATCCACCACGCGATGGAGATCTGGAACGACGTGCCGCCGATGTCCGCGGTGGAGGCGAAGACGAACCCGGCGGACTCGTAGCCGGGCGCCGAGCGGATGCCGGAGACCTGCACGGTCCCGGTGACCAGGCGCGTGACGCCGAGGTTGAGGCCCTGCAGCGCGAAGAACGTGCCGAGCGTGACGATGAAGCTCGGCAGCCCGGTGCGCATCACCAGCAGTCCGTTGAACGCGCCGACGAGCAGCGCGAACACCAGCGACAGCGCCAGCCCTGCCCAGACGTTCCACTCCAGCTCGGTGGCCACGATCGCCGTGACCAGCGCGGTCGAGGCGGTCATGACGCCCGCGGAGAGGTCGAACTCGCCGCCGATCATCAGCAGCGCCACGCCGACGGCCATGATGCCCAGCGTCGCCGAGTCGTCCAGCCAGGTCGCCGTCCCCAGCGGGGACAGGAACTCGTCGGTGACCAGCGAGAAGAACGCGAACACGACGATCGCGCCGATCACCGCGCCCAGCTCCGGTCGGGTGAGATGCCGGCTCATGCCTACCTCGTTCCGCGTCGCGCGTACTCGCCGACGACGTCCACGGTGGACTTGTCGACGAAACCCGGTCCGGTGTAGACGGGTTCGCCACCACCGACGGTGTTGGCGTTGTCCAGGAACAGCTTCAGGAACACCACCGGCAGGTAGCCCTGCTCGTACTGCTGCTGGTCGACGGCGAACAGCAGCTCCCCGGCCTGGATCGAGGCGACCACGTCGCCGTTGAGGTCGAAGGTCGACACCGCCGCCCGGGAGCCCGATTCGCGCACCGCGTTGACCGCGTTCGCGGCGACCTGCGGGTTGAGCGTGAGCACCCCGTCCACGGACGGGTCGGACTGCAACGCGCCCTTGATGCGCGACTGCGCGTCGGTCGGGTTGTTGATGTCGACCTGCAGGTCGATCACCTCGCCTGAGGTGAAGCCTTCCCGCGCGCCGTCGCAGCGCTGGGCGAGCGTCTCGACACCGGCCTGGTGGATCACGCACAGCAGCTTGCGCTTGCCCGCCTGCGAGAAGCGTTGCCCGGCAGCGGTTCCCGCGACCTCCTCGCTCTGCCCGACGTGGGTGATCGCGCCGAAGGCGGGGCTGACCTCCTCGCCGGCGTTGATGGTGATCACCGGGATGCCGGCGGCGACCGCGTTGGTCACCGAGGTCCGCATCGCCTCCGGGCTGCCGAGCGAGACCACCAGCCCGTCGGCGCCCTGGGCGATGGCGTTGTCCACCAGCTTCGCCTGGTTCCCGGGGTCGGGATCGGCCTGGTACTGGACTTCGACGTCCAGGTCCCGGCCCGCCTGCTCGGCGCCGTTCTGCACCACGTTCCAGAACGCGTCGCCGGGCGTGCTGTGGCTGACCACGGCGATGCGCAGCGGTCCGTCGCGGGTGTCGGCCTGCTGGTGCGCGCCCGGCAGCGGCCCGGACGCCTCGGGGCCGGTGCACCCGGCCAGCGCCAGCGCTCCGACCAGGAGCACCGGCAGCAACCGCGTCGTCGCGGGTCTGCGGTGTGAGGTCATCGGCCTTCCTGGATCCGGGAGAACACCTCGTCCAGGTGGACCAGGCTGCGCGCGGTGTTGCGCCGGGGGCCGCAGTCGTCGGAATCCGGCCCCAGCGCGGTGTCCTGCTCCAGCACGTACCAGCCGTGGTAGCCGGCCGCGCGCACCGAGCGGACCATCGCCTCGGTGTCGACGTCGCCATCGCCGAGCGGCACGAACAGACCGCGCGCGACGGCGTCGGCGAACCCCACGCGCCCGGCGCGGACCTCGGCGGCCAGATCGGCCCGGACGTCCTTGAGGTGGATGTGCCCGATGCGCGCGGGATGCCGCTCGGCCAGCGCGACCGGGTCCGTCCCCCCGACCAGCAGGTGCCCGGTGTCCAGGCACAGCGGCATCGGGGAGTCGGCGAGGAAGCGCTCGACCTCGGCTTCGGTCTCCACGTGCGTGCCGACGTGCGGGTGCATCGCGACGCGCAGCCCCTCGGCGGTGACGACCTCGGTGATGCGGCGGCAGGTGTCGATGAGCGTCGCCCACTGCGCGTCGTCGAGCTGCGGCCGTTCGTCGTAACCGTCGAGCCCGGTGGCCGCGGCGAGCACGACGATCTCGCCCCCACCGGCGGCGATCTTCTTCGCCGTCGCCGACGCCTCGGCGACGCTGCTCTCGGCTGCGGACGGGTCGTGCATCGGGACGGCGAGGAAGCCGCCGACCAGCTCCAACCCGTTCCTGCCGATGATGGTCGGCGGATCCGGCAGGTAACCGGGCGGTCCGAGCTCGGTGGCGTGCACGCCGAGCCCGGCCATCTCGGAGAGGACCCGCTCGGGTTCGAGGATCCGGCCCCAGCCGGGGACTTCGCTCACGCCCCAGGAGATCGGCGCGGCCGCGACCTTGAACGTCATGCGCCCACCTCCACCGGCTTGCCGATGCGCAGCGACTCCTCGCACGCCTCGGCCAGGCGCAGGCTGACCAGCGCCTCCCTCGGCGGTGACGGGTTCTCGGCCCGGCCGGCGATGACGTCGAGGAACACGCGGGTCTCCCGCAGGTAGGCGGCGTGGTAGCGCTCGGTGAAGGACGTCCAGGGCCGCTGCGGACCGGTGCCCGCGACGGTGTTGAGCGGGGTGCGCTCGTCGAGTCCGACGCTGAGCGTGTCGCGCGAGGCGAAGACCTCCAGACGGCAGTCGTAGCCCACCGGGTCGTGCCGGGCAGCCGAGAGCAGCGCGTGCGCGCCACCGGCGAAGCGCAGCGACACCACCGCGTTGTCCACGTCGCCCACCTCCCGGAACGCCTCGTCGACCAGCACCGATCCGGAGGAGTAGACCTCGGTGACCGGTTCCCCGAGCAGCCACGGCACCGCGTCGAGATCGTGGATCAGGCAGTCCCGGAACAACCCGCCCGAGGTGGCGACGAACTCCTTCGGCGGCGGCAGGTGGTCGTTGCACACCGCGCGCACCAGGTACACCGACCCGGCCGATCCGTCGCGCAGCCGCCGGTGCACCTCGGCGGTGTCGGGGTCGAAGCGGCGCTGGAACCCGACCAGCACCGGGACGCCGGATCTCTCGATCTCGTCGACCAGCGCCGACATCGTGGGAATGTCTGAGGCCAGGGGTTTTTCGCACAGCACGGGGGTTCTCGCGGCGAGCGCCGCGCGCACCAGGTCCGGGTGCGTGCCGGTCGGGGTGGCGATCAGCACCCCGTCGGCCGAGAGGAGATCGTCCACAGTGGTCACCGCTGTGGCGGGCGGGCCGAGGTCGGTGGCGGCGGCCTCGGCCCTGCCCGGTGCCGGGTCGAAGAGCAGCAGTTGGTCGATGTCGTCGAGCGCGGCGAGATTCGTGGCGTGCATGGAGCCGATCCGACCGACCCCGGCTACTCCGATCTTCATCTCGGCGAGGGCCTCGATTCGTCTAGAGGGACGCGTTGGCGCGGATCAATGCTGTGCGCTGCCTCACAACGATGTCAAGAGCCGTTCGCGCGAAGCGGTTCCGCGATGCATGTCCACTGTGGACGAGAGGTGGCCGGTTCGTCCCGGGTCGACGTGGGACGACAGGTGCGAATGTCCGGACAAAAGGTTGACGTGGGGTGTTCGGATCCAGTAGACGTTAGGTCAGATGCGGGAGGACGAGATCGCCGTAGCGGGCGATCATGGCGGAAAGGACCTGGTCGCCGGGCGAGTCCCAGATCTCGGCGTTGAAGATCTCCACCTCGACGTCACCGGTGTACCCGGCTGCGTCGATCATGCTCGTGATCGAGGCGAAGTCGACGACCCCGTCACCCATCATGCCCCGGGACAGCAGGGCGTCCCGGGCGATCGGGAGGACGAAGTCGCAGACCTGGTAGGAGGCGATGCGGTTCTCCCGGCCCGCGCGGGCGATGCCCTCGGCCAGCGCCGGGTCCCAGTGGACGTGGAAGGTGTCCACGACCACCGCCACCTGCTCCGCCGGGTGCGGAGCGGCGAGGTCCAGCGCTTGCGCCAAGGTGGAGATGACCGCGCGGTCGGCGCAGTACATCGGGTGCAGCGGCTCCAGGACCAGCCGCACGCCGTGCTCGCGGGCGAACGGGACCAGGTCCGCGATCCGCTCCGCCACCCGCGCGCGGGCACCGGCCAGGTCCCGATCGCCCTCCGGAAGCCCGCCCACGACCAGGACCAGCGCGTCCGTGCCGAGCGCGGCGGCCTCCACGATCGCCGCCCGGTTGTCGGCCAGCGCCGCCTGCGCGCCGGCCTCGTCGGCGGCGGTGAGGAAACCGCCCCGGCACAGGCTCGACACCCGCAGCCCCGCGTCGCGCACGAGCCTGGCCGACTCGGTCAGCCCCTCCTCGGCGACCCGGTCGCGCCACAGGCCCACCGCCGGGATGCCCGCGCGGACGGCGCCGTCGACCGCCTCCCGCAGCGTCCACCGCTTCGTCGTGGCGATGTTCAACGACAACCTCGTCTGATCGCTCACCGCTGCACCCCGCTCACCGCGAGGAACCCGCGCATCCGCTCTTCGGCCGCTTGCGGATCGACCAGGAGGCCGGCCCCGTCGGCGAGCCGGAACACCTCGGCCAGGTGCGGCACCGAGCGGCCCGCGTGCAACCCGCCCGCCATCGTGAACCCCGGCTGGTGGCCGTTGAGCCACGACAGGAACGCGATCCCGGTTTTGTAGTGGAAGGTCGGTGCCTCGAAGATGTGCCTGCCCAACGCCTTCGTGCTGTCCAAGAGGGACTGCGCGGTCGCGGGGTCGTCGCGGTCCAGCGCCTGGATCGCCGCGGAGGCCGCCGGGTGGATGGCGGCGAAGATCCCCAGCAGCGCGTCGGAGAACTCCCCGTTCGAGCCGACGATGAGATCCGGGTAGTTGAAGTCGTCGCCGGTGTAGAGACGCACACCCTCGGGCAGCTCCCGCCGCAGCGCGATCTCGTGCTCGGCGTCCAGCAGCGAGACCTTCACCCCGTCGACCTTCTCCGGCCGGGCGCGGATGATCTCCAGGAACGCCTTCGTCGCCACCGGGACGTCCTCGGTGCCCCAGTAGCCGCGCAACGCCGGGTCGAACATCGGGCCCAGCCAGTGCAGGATCACCGGATCGTCGGCCTCGTCCAGCAGCGACCCGTAGACCCACGCGTAGTCCTCGGGCGAACGGGCAGCCGCCGCCAGCGCGCGCGAGGCCATCAGGATCACCCGCGCGCCCGCGCCCGCCACGACCTCCGCCTGCTCCCGGTAGGCGGCGAGCACCTCCGGCAGCGTCGGGGTTCCGGTGAGGTGGTCGGTGCCCGCGCCTGCCGCGATCACCCCGCCGACGGAGCGGGCCTCGGCCGCCGAACGGCGCACCAGCTCGGCGGCTTCCCGCCAGCCGAGACCCATCCCGCGCTGCGCGGTGTCCATCGCCTCGGCGACGCCGAGCCCGTAGGACCAGACCCGGTGCCGGTAGGACAGCGTGGCGTCCCAGTCGATGTCGGCGGGCGCTCCCGGCACGTTCTCGCCCAGGGTCCTCGGAACCACGTGCGCCGCCGCGAACGCCGAACGCGACCGCAGCGGGCCCTCGGGCTTCGGCCACTCGCGCGGGGAGCCCGTGGTGTGCGGGACCATCCGACCGTCGGGGCGGGGGAGGAGCAGGCTCACGGCGCCACCTCGCCCAGTTCGACGCGACGGCCCTCGCGGGAGGACGTCAGCCCGGCCTCGGCCAGCCGAACCCCGCGCGCGCCCGCGAGGAAGTCGTACGGGTGGTCGCCGTCGTCGCACAGGTGCCGCAGGAACTGCTCCCACTGGGCCTTGAACCCGTTGTCGAACTCCTGGTTGTCGGGCACCGGCGACCACTGCTGCCGGAACGGCGTGGCCTCCACCAGGTCCGGGTTCCACACCGGTTTGGGCGTGTGCGCCCGGTGCTGCGCGACGCAGCGGTGCAGTCCCGCGACCGCGCTGCCGTGCGTGCCGTCGACGTGGAACTCCACCAGCTCGTCGCGGTGCACCCGGGTGGTCCACGAGGAGTTGATCTGCGCGATCACCCCGCCCGCGAGCTCGAAGATCCCGTACGCGGCGTCATCAGCGGTCGCCGCGTAGGCCTCGCCGCGCTCGTCCCAGCGCTGGGGCACGTGCGTGACGACCTTCGCCGTCACCGCTTCCACCCGGCCGAAGAGGTTCTCCAGCACGTAGTTCCAGTGCGGGAACATGTCGGTGGCGATGCCGCCGCCGTCCTCCGCGCGGTAGTTCCAGCTCGGCCGCTGCGCGGACTGGAAGTCGCCCTCGAACACCCAGTAGCCGAACTCGCCGCGCACCGACAGCACCCGGCCGAAGAACCCGGATTCGACCAGCCGGCGCAGCTTGAGCAGCCCCGGGAGGTACAGCTTGTCGTGCACGACACCGGTTTTCACGCCGGCCTCCCGCGCCAGCCGGGCCAGCCGCAGCGCGCCCTCGACGTCGTCGGCCACCGGCTTCTCGGTGTAGACGTGCTTGCCGGTCTCCAGCGCGCGGGTGATGGCGGGTTCGCGGACCGAGGTCAGCTGGGAGTCGAAGTACAGCTCGTCCGGCCCGGCCAGCGCGGCGTCGAGATCGGTGCTCCAGCGTTCGATGTCGTGGTTCTTGGCGATCTCCTGGAGCTTCTCCTCGTTGCGCCCCACGAGGATCGGGTCCGGCACCACCCGGGTGCCGTCGGAGAGCTCGACCCCGCCCTGCTCCCGGATGGCCAGAACCGACCGGACCAGGTGCTGCCGGTATCCCATCCGCCCGGTGACGCCGTTCATGATGACGCCCAGCCGTCGCTCGGCCATGCCGAACCCCCTCTGTGTGGAAAGCGCTTACCGAAACCGTAGGCGGAAGCGGGAGCCGGATGCAAGGGGGAGTCAGCGCCGCGGAGTGCTCTCGCGGACGATGACCTCACCGCGGACCTTGCGACGACGCGGTTTCGCGGTGGGGGAGGCGAGCACGAGGTCCAGCGCCTCGCGCCCCATGTCGGTCAGCGGCAGGCGAACCGTGGTCAGCGCCGGGGTGACGTCGCGCAGCGTCGAGATGTCGTCGAACCCGGCCACCGCCAGGTCCCGCGGCACGTCCACACCGCGCTCGCGGCAGGCCGCCATCGCGCCCATGGCCATCAGGTCGTTGATCGCGAAGACGCAGTCGACCTCGGCGCCGGAGTCCAGCAGCCGGTGCATCGCGCGGAAACCGCCGTCGCGGCTGAACTCGTCGGTCACCACCACCGGCTCGCCCGAGGGCCAGCCCGCGGTGAACCCGTCCCGCCGATCGCGGGAGACCAGCAGGTGCTCCGGGCCGGCGAGGATCGCCGGCCTCCGGTAGCCGAGCACGGCGATCTCGGCGGCCAGGTCCTGCGCGCCCCGGCGGTTCTCCACCACCACGGTGTCGACCGGCAACTTCGGTTCGCTGATGGCCACCACGCGACCGCCCGAGGCCACGAACGGATCGAGCTGGGCGGCCGTGTCCCGCAGGTGGGCGCGGTCGCTGGTGCGGCTCCCGGCGAGCACGATCGCGCGTCCGCGCTGGCGGCGCAGCGCTCCGAGCAGTTCGAGCTCCCGCTCGGGCTTGCCCGCCGTGCTGCACAGCATCACCAGCAGGCCCTGCTCCTCGGCGGCGTTGGCCAGACCCGCGGCGATGGTGGAGAAGTAGGGGTCGGAGATGTCGTTGACCAGCAGCCCCAGCAGGTCGGTGGAACCCCGGGCCATGGACTGCGCCTGGGCGTTCGGCGAGTAGCCGAGCCGGGTGGCGGCCCGCAGCACGCGGTCGTGCAGCTCGGCGCGGACCACCCGGTCGCTGCCGTTGAGAGCGCGCGAGGCCGTCGCGAGGGAGACGCCCGCCTCCTTGGCGACGTCGGTGAGGGTCGCTGCTCGTGCCGCCACGACGCTCCTTGTTCCTGGGGGAATGCGTTTCCCCAGGATACCGTCCGCCGATCAGCGCGCCTCGGAGCGCAGCCGGTCGAACTCCTCGCGCGGCACCGGCACCGCGTCCTTCTCGCCCAGCACCTCCAGGGGCACCCGGTGGGTCTCCCGCGCCGACCACGCGGCGAACGCGGCGATGACGTTGATGCCCAGGCACAGCCCGCCGACCACCAGCGGGACGTTCGCCGACCCCGGGGGAGCGGCGAGGGTGAAGATGCTGGGCAGGAACGCGGTGATGGTCAGACCGACGTTCTGCGCGATGGCGAAGCCCGTGACGCGGGTGCGCGCCGGGAACAGCTCCTGGTAGTACGCGGCGAAGGTGGCGTTGCAGATCTGGTAGAAGATCCCCCAGGTCAGGATCGCCAGCACGATGGTCAGCACCACGTCGCCGCGGCTCACCGACCACAGGTAGGCGAAGGACAGCACGCCCGAACCGAGCGCGCCGACGATCATCAGCGGCCGGCGGCCGAAGCGGTCCGACAGGCTCGCGAACCACGGGATGAACGGCAGCGCGACCAGGTTCGCCACCACCGGGATCCACAGGTAGACGGACGTGCTCATCTCGATGCCGTAGCCGGACTGCGTCGCGTAGGCGGCGCCGAACACCGACACCACCACGCCGATCACGTTGACCAGCGTCATGCAGATCGCCCGCAGCACGTCGGTTCCGCTCTCGCGCATGACCTGCACGAACGGCGCCCGCACCGGAGCGTTCTCGGCCTTGGTGAAGACCTCGGTCTCCTCGACCCGGCGGCGGATCACGTAACCGGCGAAGACCACCACCGCGCTGAGCAGGAAGGGAATTCGCCAGCCCCAGGAGTCGAAGGCCTGCTCCGACAGCACCGCCGACAGCGGCAGGAACACCGCCGCGGCGATGATCTGCCCCGCCTGCGTTCCGTGCAGGCTGAAGCTGGTGTAGTAGCCGCGCCTGCCGAACGGCGCGTGCTCGGCGATCATCGCGCTGGCGCCGCTGAGCTCACCGGCGACGGCGAAGCCCTGCGCGAACCGCAGCAGCACCAGCAGGACCGGAGCCCACAGGCCCACCTGGTGGTACGTCGGCAGCAGTGCGACGGCGAAGGTCGACAAGCCCATCAGCAGCATCGCCAGGACCAGCACGTTCTTCCGCCCGTGCCGGTCGCCGTAGTGCCCGAACAGGATCGCGCCGATGGGGCGGGCGACGTAGCCGACGGCGTAGGTGCCCAGCGAGGAAACCAGTGCCACGGTGGGGTTTCCGCTTGGGAAGAAGATGCTGGGGAAGATCAGCGCTGCGGCTTGGGCGTAGACGAACCAGTCGTAGTACTCCAGCGCGCTGCCGATCCATCCGCTGGCGGCGGCCCGGCGCGATCTGCTCCGGGAGTCGTCGGTGCGCTGTCCGCTCATGCGTGTTGCCACTTGTGCCCCCTCGGCACTCCGTTGTCCCGATCAGCCGGTAAGCGCTTTCCATCGAACAGCGCCCGTCGGTCGGTGTCAACCACTCGGCGGCCTATTGGAATGCGCTTTCCTGGTGGTTACCATGCGCTGGAGCCGAGGACTTGCGAGGGACGATGAGCGCTGCGACGACCGTCGTGCTGGCCGGCGTGCACGGGCACGGTCGGTGGCACCTGCGCAACGTCGGGGGGACGCCCGGCGTCGAGCTGGTCGGCATCTGCGATCCCCGCCCTCCGGAGGTCGACCTCGGTGTTCCGGTGGAGCCGGAACTGCCTGCGCTGCTGGAGAAGACGCGGCCCGACGTGACGATCGTGTGCACCCCGATCCACACCCATTCCGAGTTGGCGCTGACCGCGGCGAGGGCGGGTTCGCACGTGCTGCTGGAGAAGCCGCCGACTCCCACGCTCGCGGAGTTCGACGAGCTCGCGGCGTCGCTGGCGACCACGGGTCGCGCGTGCCAGGTCGGTTTCCAGAGCCTCGGTTCGCACGCGCTGTCCTACGCGCGGGAGCTGCTGGCGGGCGGGGTGATCGGGGAGCTGCGGGGGATCGGAGCCGCGGGCGCCTGGCAGCGCGACGCCGACTACTACGGCCGCGCCAGCTGGGCCGGGCGCCGCACGCTGGACGGCGTGGCGGTGGTGGACGGCGCGCTGACGAATCCCTTCGCGCACGCGATCGCCAACGCCCTGGTCATCGACGGGGTTTCGGCGGGCGAGGTGCCGCGCGAGCTGTCGGTGGAGCTGTACCGGGCGAACCCGATCGAGGCCGACGACACCTCGTGCCTCCGGCTGGTGACCGCGCGCGGCACGCCGATCACGGTGGCGGTGACGTTGTGCGCGGATCGGGTGGTCGAGCCGTACCTGGTGATCCACGGCGCGAAGGGCCGGATCGTCCTGGAGTACCGGGAGAACCGGGTCCGGCTGGAAACGCCGGACCGGGTGGAGGTCACCGAGCACGCGACGACCGATCTGCTGGCGAACCTCATCGCTCACATCCGCGACGGTGAACCGCTGCTGGTCCCACCCGAGTCGGCACGACCGTTCATGCGGGTGCTCGAAGCGGTCCGTCTGGCGCCCGACCCGCGCGAGGTTCCGTACTCCTACGATCCCGGCCGGCGCCTGCGGGTGATTCCAGGAGTGTCGGAAGACGTTGTGCGATCGGCTGAGTCGTTGAGGATGTTGTCCGAAATGGATGTTCCGTGGCTGAAGTGATCCGGATCGGCGGTGCCGTCGTCGCCGAGCGCCGCTCCGGTGCGGAGCTGCCCCCTCGTCTGGGGCCGCGCCCGCACCTGCACCCGATCCGCACCCTCGCGGGGCGGGTCGTCACCGACACCTGTCCGGACGACCACCCGTGGCACCTCGGGTTCTCGGTGGCGCTGCAGGACGTGGAGGGGTGGAACTTCTGGGGCGGCCCCACCTACGTCCGCGACGCGGGCTACGTCGACCTCGACGACCGCGGCCGCATCGAGAGCACCGCGCTGACCTGGTCTGACGCGGGTTTCGACGAGACGTTGAGCTGGTGCACGCCCGCCGAGACGCTGCTCCGGGAATCCCGGCGGGTGCGCGCCCGACCCGCGCTCCGCGGCTGGCAGCTCGACGTGGCGACGACGCTGACCAACGCCACCACCCGTCCCGAAGCGCTGGGCAGCCCGGCGACCAACGGGCGCCTCGACGCCGGCTACGGCGGCCTGTTCTGGCGACTTCCTCAGGCGGTGGCGCCCCGGGTGTTCACCGCGCAGGGGGAGGGAGAGAGGTCCGTGCACGGATCGACGACACCGTGGCTGGCCTGGACGGACCGGGACTTCACCCTCGTGTTCGCCGGTGACGACGACCCGTGGTTCGTGCGCGTCGAGGACTACCCAGGAGTCGGCCTCCAACTCGCCCCGAACAACCCGATCCGACTCGAACCCGGCGAACCACTGACCCGAAACCTGAGAGTCCTCATCACCGACGGAGTCCTCACCCCGACGGAGGCCGAGACCTGGGCGACCGCCTGAGGTGGCGCTGTCCACCTCTCCTCTGCCGCATCCCGCCCAAACCGGGACCTCCGGCTGTCAATCCATCCAGAAGCGGCGGGCCAGTTCAGCATGGGATTCCGGCGGGGCCTTGTTCGCCATCCGGCGGGAGGGGTGCGGGCGCCAGCGGCTCGAATGATCGAAGTTCCGATGCGCACTTGGCTGGAATGCGTCAGCTGGGAGCGGGTACCGCGCCGCCACGACATGAATTTCTCCGTGCCGGCCTCGGGTCACTGCCAGACGATGACGCTCTTGCGGACCGGGGTGGCGGCTTCTTCCGAGGCGAAGAGGTCGGGTTTGCGGTTGCGGAGGTGTTCGATGTCGGCGAAGACCGCGCGGAGGTGGGTGCGCATGGTGGCGCGGGCGCGGTCCAGGTCGTGGGCTCGGATGGCGTCGAGGATGTCGACGTGCTGGTCGGCGTAGACCTGCGGCGGGCTCGATTCGAGACCGAGGCGTCGGGCGCGGTCGAGGTGGCCCTTGGCCGAGACGACCGTGGGCCAGGCGCGTTCGTGGCCGGACAGGCGCAGCAGTCCGCGGTGGAACTCCTCGTCCAGGGCGAAGAACTCCTCGACGTCGATCTCGGGTGAGCGCTGGCGGGCCAGGTTGTCCTCCAGCTCGGCCAGCAGCTCGGCGTCGAGGTCGGCCGGCATGTCCTCCAGTGCTGTGAGCTCGACGGCTTCGCGCAGGAACTGGGCGTCGGCGACCCGTTGCGGGTCCACGCGGGAGACGAACGAGCCGATCTGCGGGAACACCTGCACCAAGCCCTCTTCGGCGAGCAGGATCAGCCCCTCGCGCACCGGCGTGCGGCTCACTCCCAGGCCGGTGGCCAGGTCTTTCTCCGACAGCGCCTCGCCGGGCTTGAGCTCCAGGGTCAGCACCTTGCGCCGCAGCGTCTCGTAGATGACTCGGCGGTTGGAGCGCTTCCTGGATTCGGGCACGGGGTCAGACTAGACGAGGGTTGACCCGGCTGATCGGTCAGTGCTTGTATACCAGCACTGCCACATCAGTCGGCGGCGTGGAGCAAAGGAGCGCACGATGACGGACAGCACCCAGACGGCGGGTGCCGTGAGACGTTCTACTCGCGAGCTGAGCAAGGCCGCCGTGTCGGGTTGGCTGGGTACCGCGATGGAGTTCATGGACTTCCAGCTGTACTCGCTGGCGGCGGCCATCGTGTTCAACAAGATCTTCTTCCCCGACGTCAGCCCCGCGATCGGGCTGATCGCGGCGATGGCCACCTACGGCGTCGGCTACGTCGCGCGGCTCGTCGGAGCCTTCTACTTCGGGCGGATGGGCGACCGGATCGGCCGCAAGAAGGTCCTGTTCCTGACCATCACGATCATGGGCGCGTCGACCACGCTCATCGGCGTCCTGCCGCCGTACCAGACGATCGGCATCGCGGCGCCGATCCTGCTGGTCGCGCTGCGGCTGGTCCAGGGCTTCGGCGCGGGTGCCGAGATCGCCGGGGCGACGGTGATGCTCGTCGAGTACGCGCCGGTCAAGCGCCGCGGACTGATCTCCTCGCTGGTGTCGCTGGGGACCAACTCGGGCACCCTGGCCGCCTCCGGGCTGTGGGCGTTGCTGCTGGTGGTGCTCTCGGAGGAGCAGGTCATCGCCTGGGGCTGGCGGATCCCGTTCCTGCTGAGCTTCGTGCTGCTGCTGTTCGGCGTGTGGATGCGGTCGAACCTCAAGGAGAGCCCGGTCTTCGAGGAGCGCGAGGACGTCGAGCCGAAGGCCGAGGGCGCCATCGAGTCCGGTCTCAAGCAGCGCAAGGGCAGGGCGTTCCTGCTCTCGCTCGGGCTGCGCTTCGGCCAGGCCGGCAACTCCGGTCTCGTGCAGACCTTCCTCGTCGGCTACATCGCCTCCTCGCTGGCCGTGAGCCGATCGGTGCCGACCAACGCCATCGTCTACGGCTCGCTGCTGGGCTTCGCCACGATTCCGCTGGTGGGACTGCTCGGCGACCGCTTCGGCCGACGCCCCGTCTACCTCGCGCTGAGCCTGCTGACCGCGATCATCGCGGTGCCGATGATGGCCACCATCGCCAGCGGGAACACCGTGATGCTGACGATCGCGATGGTCCTCGGCCTCAACATCGGCGTGCTCGGCCTGTTCGCGGTGGAGAGCGTCACGATGGCCGAGCTGTTCGGTTCGCGCACCCGGTTCACGCAGCTGGCGGTGGCCAAGGAGATCGGCGGCACGCTGGCCACCGCGATCGGCCCGGTCATGGCGGCGAGCCTGACCGCGTGGACGCAGCACTGGTGGCCCATCGCCGCGATGCTCATCGTGTACTCGCTGATCACGCTCGTCTCCGCCTGGGTGTCGCCCGAGACGCGTGGCCGCGACCTCGTCCGACTGGAGGACGCCCTGTGAAAGCCGTTGTCGTTCACGGAAACCGCGACGTCCGCGTCGACGAGGTCCCGGACCCGGTGCCCGGTGAGGGCGAGGTGCTGCTGGCGCTGGAGTGGGGCGGGATCTGCGGATCCGACATCTCCTACTGGCGCCACGGCGGCACCGGCACCGCCGTCCTGCGCCACCCGATGATCCTCGGCCACGAGGTCGCCGGACGGGTCGCGGGGCTCGGACCTGGGGTTTCCGGTGTGGAGGTCGGTCGGCCGGTGACCGTGCACCCGGCCGAGCTGGTCGGCGAGCACGCGTACCCGGAGGGGCGCAGCAACCTGCACCCGCACGTCCGCTACTTCGGCTCGGCGGCGTTCGACCCGCACACCGACGGCGGGTTCAGCGAGTACCGGACGGTCCCGGTGGGGCAGTTGCGGCCGTTGCCGGACGGGGTGTCCACGCAGCAGGGCGCGCTCGCCGAGCCGCTCGGCGTCGCGCTGCACGCGGTGAGCAGGGCCGGATCCTTGCGCGGCAGAACGGTTCTGGTCAACGGCGCCGGGCCGATCGGCGCGCTCGTGGTCGCCGCGGCGAAGCACCGGGGTGCGTCCGCGGTGATCGCCGCGGACCTCGCCGCCTCCTCGCTGGAGATCGCCAAGCGCATGGGAGCGGACGAAACCCGCGACCTGTCAACGCAATCGCTGCCCGAGGACGTCGACATCTCCTTCGAAGCCTCCGGCTCACCGGCCGCCATCGGTCCCGTGCTGCGCGCGACCGCCCGCGGCGGAACCGTGGTCCAGGTCGGCAACCTCCCCGGCGAGCCCGCTCCGGCGGCGCTCGGCGACCTGGTGACCCGCGAGATCACCTGGACCGGCTCCTACCGCTTCGCGGATGAGATCACCGACGCCCTCACGGCCCTGGCCGAGGGCCTGGACGTCAGCCCCCTCATCACCCACACCTACCCCCTGACCGGAGCCGCCGAAGCCCTCGCGGTCGCCGCCGACCGAACCACGGGCAGCAGCAAGGTCCTCCTGCGCCTGAGCGAGTGACCCGGGCACCCACCCGATTCCCACACCACGCACCCTCCACCGCCGAACGACCCGACCTCGACACCCCCCGCCCCCGCTGACCTGCGGCTCCGGTCATGTCCCCCCGATTTGGGTCTTTCGCAGGAACGGTGTTTCCAGCGTGTTGATCAGTAGGTTTCGGCGTCCGGCCAGCGGTCACCGAAGGTGATGGCGAAGGCGTCGAGGACTGGCTTCCAACGTATCGTCCATCGGGTGCGG
>NZ_JAGPXE010000008.1 GCF_018070075.1 Saccharopolyspora endophytica | reverse complement strand
TGTCGGTGGCGATGGCGGGGAGGGTCCGCCCGGTCCCATTCCGAACCCGGTAGCTAAGCTCCCCAGCGCTGATGGTACTGCACTCGCTAGGGTGTGGGAGAGTAAGACACCGCCGACACAATCCTTATGAGCGGGGCCGGTTGATCCGAGCAGGATCAACCGGCCCCGCTTTTTCGTCTCTCCGCTCGACAAGGTCGTTTCCGTGCTTGAGACTTGGTCGCCGGAGTCCGGGCGGAAGGGGCACGGGAGTGGATGAGAAAGACCTCCGATCGTTGCTGGAGAAGCTGACGGTGGAGGAGAAGGCCCGGTTGCTGACCGGTGCCGACTTCTGGACGTTGCACCCGATGCCGAAGATCGGCTTGCGCCGGCTGGTGCTGTCGGACGGCCCGAACGGGGTGCGCGGCACGACCTGGGACGAGCGCGACACCTCGCTGCTGCTCCCGGTCGCGTCGGGACTGGCTGCGACCTGGGACCGCGCGTCGGTGCGACGGGCCGGCGAGCTGTTCGGTGACGAGGCCGTCCGGCGCGGGGTGCACGTCGTGCTCGCACCCACGATCAACCTGCACCGGAGCCCGTTCGGCGGCAGGCACTTCGAGAACTTCTCCGAGGATCCGCTGCTGACCGGCGTGATCGGTGCGGAGATCGTCGCCGGCATCCAGTCGCGCGGTGTGGCCGCCACGCCCAAGCACTACGTCGGCAACGAGAGCGAGACCGAACGGCTCACCTACAACGCGGTGATCGACGAGTCGACGCTGCGGGACTGCTACCTGGCACCGTTCCGGCGCATCGTCGACGAAGCGCAGCCCTGGGCGATGATGGCCGCCTACAACTCGGTCAACGGCCACACGATGACCGAGCACTCCGCGCTGGTCAACGACGTCCTCAAGGGCGAGTGGGGCTTCGACGGCGTGCTGGTCTCCGACTGGTTCGCCACCAGGTCCTGCGCCGGTGCGGCCAACGGGGGGCTGGACCTGGCGATGCCGGGGCCGAAGAGCCCGTGGGCCGATGGCGCCCTGGCGAAGGCGGTCCAGGACGGTGAGGTCGAGGAGTCGGTCATCGACGACAAGGTGCTGCGGCTGCTGCGCCTGGCGGACCGCGTCGGCGCCCTGGGCGAGGGCGAGGGCGAGCAGAAGGCCGTGGAAGCCCCGCCGGAACAGGCACGTGCCTCGATCCGGGAGCTGGCGGCGCGCGGGTTCGTGCTGCTGCGCAACGACAACGCGCTGCTCCCGCTGGATCAGGAGGTCACCAAGGTCGCGGTGATCGGAGAGAACGCCACGTTCCCCGCGGTGCAGGGCGGGGGCTCCTCGCACGTCAGCCCGCCGCACGTGGTGACTCCGCTGGACGGCATCCGCAGGGCCCTGCCGAACGCCGATGTCCAGTACCAGCGCGGAGTGCGGCACCGGCGGCTGCTCGATCCGATCCCGCCCGAGCTGGTGCTCGACCCGCAGGGCGACGGCAGCGGTCTGCGTGTGGAGTACCTCGGGGACGAGGGCCAGGTGCTCGACACCGAACTGCGCGGCACCGAGCGGCTGACGTGGCAGCTGGGTGCGATGCCGGAGGGCACCAGGAAGCTCCGGATGAGCGGGAGGCTCACCGCCGAGGTCGGTGAGCACGTGTTCGGCGTGAACGGCACCGGGAACTTCCGCGTCGAGGTCTCGGGTCGTGAGGTGCTGTCCGCCAACGTCAGGAGCAGCAGCGAGGTCGACGATCCGCTGGGCGACATGCTGGCGCCGCCGGAGCAGCGCTTCAACGTCGTGCTGGTGGAATCGGACCTGGACGAGGAGGGGCGCGTTCGCCTGGCGGTGGAGTTCACGCCGTTGAAGGTCGACGCGGACCTGATCTGCGTGGGTCTTGGCCACCGGCCGGAGCGCTGGGACGACGCGACGGAGCTGGAGGCCGCGTTGCGGGCTGCGCGGGACTGCGATGTCGCGGTGGTCGTGGTCGGCACCAACGACGAGGTCGAGACGGAGGGCCGGGACCGGAACTCGCTGGACCTGCCCGGCCCGCAGAACGAGCTGGTGGCGAAGGTGATCGCGGCCAACCCGAACACCGTCGTGGTGGTCAACGCGGGTGGTCCCGTGCTGATGCCGTGGGCGGCGGACGCGCCGACGGTGCTGTGGACGTGGTTCGGCGGTCAGGAGTACGGCGACGCGCTGGCCGACGTTCTGCTGGGAACCGCGGAGCCGGGCGGCAGACTGCCCACGACGTTGCCCGCGGCGCTCGCGGACGTGCCGGTGCCGCTGCCGGGCGTGCAGCCCGTCGACGGCGAGCTGAGCTACGAGGAAGGGCCGCTGATCGGCTACCGCGCCTACGCCGCTCGGGGCGTCACGCCCGGCTTCAGCTTCGGGCACGGGCTGGGCTACACGACGTGGTCGTACGACGAGGCGACGCTCGACGGCGACGCGGTCGCGGTGAAGCTGCGCAACACCGGTGACCGCGCCGGCCGCGAGGTCGTGCAGGTCTACACCGCGGATCCGCTGCGGCTGGTCGGTTTCGCGGTGGCCGAGGCAGAACCCGGGGCCGAGGTGGAGGTGACGGTGGAGGTCGAGCCGGGCGCGCAGGACGTGCGCGTGGGTCCGAGCTCCGGCGATCTCCGCCTCGACGCCGGGCGCTGACTCACTTCTTGGCGACGAACTTCTCCAGGTCGTCGAGCACCAGGTTGGCGGCGAGCGGGCCCAGGCCCAGGTACCAGGTGTCGTCGGGCACCTCGATGGCCTGGCCCGCGCGCACCGCGCCGAGGGTGGTCCACTGCACCGAGCCGGTCACCTGGCTCATCTGCTGGCGGGCGTTGTCGCCGTAGGCGGCGTAGAACAGCATGTCGCCGTCGGCCTGGGAGATCTGCTCGCGGCTGAGCTTGGTGAAGGTCTTGTCGGCGAGCTGGTTGTCCGGGCGGTTGAAGCCCGCGTCGGCGAGGATGGTTCCGATGAACGATCCCTTGTTGTAGAGCCGGATGTCACCGGGGATGAACCGGAGCATGCTGACCTTGCGCCCGGCGGCCTGCTTGCCGATCTCGGCGGCGCGGGCCTGGTAGTCGGCGAGGATCCGGTCGGCCTCCGCGCGCTTGCCGAGCGCTTCGGCGTCCAGCAGGAAGTTCTCCTTCCACGTCTTGCCCACGGTCTGGGCGAAGACGGTGGGGGCGATCTTGCTCAGCGCCTCGTAGTGCTCGTCGTCGCGGGTCTTGCTGGACAGGATCAGATCCGGCTTGAGGGCGGCGATCTGCTCAAGGTTGGGGGAGCCGATGGTGCCGACGATCTGGGGGTTGCCCGCCTTCTGCGCCAGGTACGGCTGGAGCTGGGTGTTGGCGTCGGGCAGCACGGTCGCGACCGGCTTCACGCCGAGCGCCAGCACGGAGTCCAGCTCGCCGGTGTCGAGAACGACCACGCGCTGCGGTGTTCCGGCGATGGTGGTCTGGCCCTTGGCGTGCTGGACGACGCGGCTCTGGGCGGGAGCGGGCTGCTCGGGCGCGGGCGTGCCGCAACCGGCGATGCCCAGGGCGAACGCGGCGGACAGCGCCGCGATGAGTCTGCGATGGCGCAGCATGAGGCACCCAATCTGTCGGAATCGTGCAAAAGTTTGGGTAGCCTAACCTGTCCACCGGTGGGTGACCAGAGTGGTGGCTTGTAATACTGATCATTAGCAGGGAAAACTGTCAGCGGGTGCTTACCGGGGACTTTCTAGAGCATCACCAGGAACATGTGGGCCATCGCAGCCGACAGCGCCAGCTCGACCAGGGATCGCGCACGCGGCGGCGGAGTGCGCACCAGGTCGGTGGCGGCGAAGCCCGCTGCCAGCGCGCAGTAGGCCATCAGGCACCAGGCCAGCAGCGGGTGCGCGAAACCCGGGGCCTGCGCCGCGATCGTGACGGAAGCGTGGTGGTGGCCCGCCGTGACCAACGGCGCTCCGGCGGCCCCGGACTGCTGCCCGGCGAACATGTAGACCATCGCCAGCGCTCCGATCGCGTGGTGCAGGTGCGAGCCGGTGCGCAGCCGCGCCGCGCGAAAGCCCAACCAGCAGGCGAGAACGAGGAACGGTGCGGCGAGCAGCGGTGACGGCGTCACGTGCATCGCGACCATGCCCAGGCCCATCATCAGCTGGGCGACGTCGACGTGGCAGGGGTGTTCGCGGTTGCGGTGGACGATTCCGAGCCGCACCAGCGCGGTCACCGTCGCCGCGACGACCGCGCCGGTCATGACCTGCTCGAACATGGCCCTCCACCGTCGCCGGAGCCGCGTGCGCGATCGATTGTTGGTGCCACGCGATGTCCGCAGATACCGCCTTGCGGGCGGACTTCGCCGAAGCGGTGGTGACCAGGCGTGGTCGGGTCCTCAGTGGACGGTCATGATGCC
The DNA here is from genome assembly GCF_018070075.1 of Saccharopolyspora endophytica. Lineage (GTDB taxonomy): Bacteria > Actinomycetota > Actinomycetes > Mycobacteriales > Pseudonocardiaceae > Saccharopolyspora > Saccharopolyspora endophytica. The sequence goes on along the minus strand of NZ_JAGPXE010000008.1, from coordinate 331,515 downwards.
GTGCGGTGGACGAAGTTCTCCAGCGAGACCGACACCTCGTGGCGGGTCTCGCTGTGCCGTGTGCAGTAGGTCGTGGGGTACCAGCCGGTCTTCTGCCACGCGGCCGGGAGCTTGCGGTCGTAGCAGCCGTCCTCGACGGCTCCGGTGCGCAGCCCGTCGAGCCATTCCGAGGTGATCATCGGTTCGAAGTAGGTGACCTCGCGATTCCAGACCCCGTGGACCCAGGTGTGCCGGAACGGCTGTCCGTTGAACTCCGGTGCGGTGCGGTCGATCAGATGGTTGCCCATCGCGGGCTCGATCGCGTCGGCGTCGGTGAAATCGGCCGGCACGTAGCGGGAATCGGGCAGCCGCTTGCCCAGCTCGTAGTCGTCGCAGTGCACCAGCTGCGGGCACGGGCCGGTGCGGATCGCCAGCCGCTCGGCGTTGTCGTTGAGGTAGAAGTGGACGTCGTAGTGCGGCTTGTCGTAGACCCCGAGCGGGATGTGCCCGTGCGGGTTCCAGTTGTTGAGGACGTAGGTGAACGGGAAATCGGGTTGCTGCCGGGCGCGTTCGCCGAGTTCGAGCTTCTGCCCGTAGCCGCCCGAGCACTCGTGGACCGGATCGGTGCTGCCGTCCCCGTCCTTGTCGAAGCACAGCGTTCCATCGGTCGGCGGGTCGTGCGGCAACCCGCTGAAGCTCGCGTCCGACATCCGCACGCCGAGGGACACCGGGCGCGAGTCGAGGAACTGGGTGTAGGCGGTGATCCGGCCGTCGCCGAGCGGTGCGGACTCGCCGTACTCGGCGCAGGGGCCGCGGTAGGACGGGGCCTCGGCGACCAGCCGGTCGACGGCCTCGCCCGGCAGCAGCAGCGATTGCTCCCGCGCGGTGACCGCGCAGACCCATTCGAGCTCGTCGGTCGCCGCGGCCTGGGTCGTGGAGACGGTGGTGGCGGCGAGGAGGAGTGCTCCTGCGGATGCCATCGCGAGCGGGATCTTCATGATTCCTCCGGGGTGGTCCTGGTGAACCACGCCAGAGTCCCGCCGGCCGCTGTCCCGCCGCTTTCACGTGCCGGAGAGATCCGGCTGCCGAATGAAAGAAGACCCGCCGATGGGGCGGGTCTTCTTTCGCTGTGCGCCAACAGGGACTCGAACCCCGAACCCGCTGATTAAGAGTCAGCTGCTCTGCCAGTTGAGCTATTGGCGCTGGCCCCGGGTCTCCCCGGCAACGCGAAAAAGATTAGCACGCGCTCGGAACGGCCTGTGCAGCAGGTCCGATCGTGCTCGCGGTCATATTCGTCGGAGCGGTATCGGGAAATGAAAAAGACCCGCCGATGAGGCGGGCCTTTCGTTTGCTGTGCGCCAACAGGGACTCGAACCCCGAACCCGCTGATTAAGAGTCAGCTGCTCTGCCAGTTGAGCTATTGGCGCTAGCGCGTCCCCCGGGGTTTCCGTTCGGTCTCCCTGGCGACGTCGAAAACATTAGCACGGGCCGTCGGCTCCCTCGGCAGGGGGTCTCCTCGTCGGTCGAGGGCAACCCCGGTGCCCCGCCGCACGTCCACCGGACGTGCGTGGAGGTGGCCGGAGCACAGGGAATATGACACTGAGTGCGGACCCGGTCGCTGCACGCACGGTCGGGTGATTACGGCACACTGGTGTTCAGGCGCAGGTGTGGTTTGTGACGGGACGGATAGTTGCCAATGAGGAAAAGGCGTAACCCGGTCGGGGCTTTCTCGCGGGTTAGGCGGCTGACGACCATGTCGGTCGTCGGGCTGGTGGGTTTGCTGGTCGCCGGGTGCAGCGGCGGCGGGGGAGTGGAGGCCGGGCAGGACCAGGGCCCGGCGGCTCCGGTGGTGCGGTTCGCGCAGCCGAACGGGGCCAAGGACGTGTCGCCGGCGGCTCCGGTGACCGCGAACGTCAGCGGCGGCCGGATCGTGAACGCGACGCTGACCAACTCCGACGGCAAGCAGGTGCCGGGGCAGGTGTCCCCGGACGGCGCGAGCTGGTCGTCGACCGAGAAGGCCGGTTACGGCAAGACCTACACGCTGGCGGTGACGGCGCAGGGCGAGGGCGGCCCGGCCATCACGCAGCAGTCGACCTTCACCACGATCGACCCGAAGTCGCAGACCTACGTGTCGATGATCCCGCTGGACGGCGAGACCGTCGGTGTCGGTCAGCCGCTGGTGTTCCGCTTCAGCAGCAACGCGCCCGCTCCGGACAAGCGGAAGGCGGAGGAGGCGATCAAGATCGCCACCGAGCCGGTCGTCGAGGGAGCCTTCTACTGGTTCAACAGCCGCGAGGTGCACTGGCGGCCCAAGGACTACTGGCAGGCGGGCACCAAGATCTCGATCGCGGTGGACGCCTACGGCCGCGAGTTCGGTCCGGGTTTGTGGGGTGAGGAGGACCGCAAGGCCACCATCACCATCGGCGACCGCGTGGTGCTCAAGGCCGACGGCGCGTCGCACCAGATGAGCGTGGAGAAGAACGGCCAGGTCATCCGGACGATGCCGGTGTCGCTGGGCAAGCCGGAGTTCCCCTCGAACAACGGCGTGCACGTGGTCACCGAGCACCACCGCAAGAAGCTGATGGACTCGACGACCTACGGGCTGCCGCTGGAGGCCGGTGGCTACCAGACGGAGGTCGAGTGGGCGGTCCGCATCTCCAACGGCGGCGAGTTCCTGCACGCGGCTCCGTGGTCGGTGGGCGACCAGGGCCACCGCAACGTCAGCCATGGGTGCATCAACATGAACAACGCCAACGCGGAGTGGATCTTCAACCTGCTCAAGAAGGGCGACGTGGTCGAGATCACCAACTCCGGCGGCCCGAACCTCCGCTCCTGGGACGGTTTCGGGGACTGGCAGATCCCGTGGAACGAGTGGCAGAAGGGCAACAAGTAGCCCTCACCAGCGAAGCGACTGCGCCGGAGCCCGGCGCAGTCGCTTTCTCCTTCCCGGTCGAGGCGGTCAGAGCAGGCAGTTCGGCTGGAACCCGGGGTCGGCGGGTCCTTCGCGGTCGAGCGCGTGCAGCACCCACTGCACCACCACCGGGTCGTTCGGGCTCTGGTCGTGCTCCGCGAGGTCGTTCGGGCACGCGTCCTGCACGGTGATGTTGGTCAGGTCACCTGCGGGGCCGTCGTGGAGGAAGGCGTTGGTGTACGGGGTGACCACCTCGTCGTAGCGGGTGGTCACGACCGTGTAGTCGGGGCCGTCCGGGGTGTCGTCACCGGCGTTGAGGTCGGCCAGGAACGGCGATCCCTGCATCTGCTGGGTGCAGGCCTCGCAGACGACGCCCGCCGGGGCGACCAGCGGAGTGGTGGTGCCGTAGTTCGACGGGACGATCCCGATCAGCTCGCCGGTCTTCGCGGCGCCGCCCAGGGACTTCAGGTACGCGCGGGGCATCATGCCGCCCTGGCTGTGCCCGACGAGGTCGACCTGGCTCGCGCCGGTCGCCGCGAGGACCTCGTCGATGAAGGACGCCAGTTCCTGCGCGGAGTTCTCGACGCGGCCCGTGGCGTTGTTGCCGTAGTCCAGCGCGAACACGCAGTAGCCCGCCTGCTTGATCTGCGGGGACAGCAGCGACCAGTTCTTGGCCATGTTCTCGAAGGTGCCGTGCACGAGCACGACCGGCCGCGGGTGTTCGGGGCTGGGCACGCAGCTCCAGTCGTTGGCCCCGGGCGGTGGGACGCCCACCGGGGCGGCGTGCGCGGTGCCGGATCCGAGCAGCGCGGTCGCGATCGCCAGTGCGAGCAGTGCTGGCAGCCCTCGGTGCCGCATGCGGTCGTTCCTTCCAGTAGCCGGGAATGCTCCGAACGCCGCTGGGCACGGGGCCGAACGGGTTACCGTGCAGAGGTTCTTAGCCCGGAGCGCGACCGGTGTCAAGCGGGACGTCGATGATCTGACCTGCCCGAACGCCGGTCGAGGGCTTCTCCGATCGAGCGGAAGGGGGTGCGCGAATTCGCTCCCGAAATCGGGCGCAGCGCGAAAAAACTCCGGCCGACCACCATTTCTGGCGATCGGCCGGAGTTCTACTCAAAGGGTGAGTGACGGGATTCGAACCCGCGACTCCTGGGACCACAACCCAGTGCTCTACCGACTGAGCTACACCCACCTCGGCCGCTCGGACCGGCCCTGGCGGGCCCCGTCCGGAGCAACGGAAACCATCTTAGCGTGTGCCCGCCACGGGATTTCCACCGCCTCCGGTTTTCGCGTCCGAGCAGCTCAGCGGGGCCTCAGGACTGCTCGCGGGCTCGCGTGGTCCCGCTGACCCCTCCGGGGTCGCTGAGCAGTTCGGCGGCGACGGCCTGGGCCTGCTCGCTGCTCGGGCCGGGGTGCGGGACGAACGCAGTGCGCCGGTAGTACGCGAGCTCGCGGATGGATTCGCGGATGTCGGCCAGCGCGCGGTGGGCGAGCCCCTTCTCCGGCTGCGCGTAGTAGATGCGCGGGTACCAGCGCCGGCAGAGCTCCTTGATGGAGGAGACGTCGACCATCCGGTAGTGCAGGTGCGCGTCGAGCTGCGGCATGTCGCGCGCGATGAACCCGCGGTCGGTGGCGATGGAGTTGCCCGCCAGCGGCGCGGACCGCACGTCGGGCACGTACTGCCGGATGTACTCCAGGACCTGCTGCTCTGCTTCGGCGAGGGTCACCTGGGATGCGCGGACCTCCTCGGTGAGCCCCGAGCGGTCGTGCATGTCGCGCACGACTTCGGGCATGCCCGAGAGGGCGTCGTCGTCGGCGTGGATGACGATGTCCACGCCTTCGCCGAGGATGTTGAGGTCCGCGTCCGTGACCAGGGCGGCGATCTCGATCAACGCGTCCTTGCCGAGCTCCAGCCCGGTCATTTCGCAGTCGATCCACACTAGACGGTCATTCACTCGACGCAGCCTAACTCCCGCGACCGGTTGATCGCGGGAAGAGTGTCGGGATCGCAAGCTTCGGGGCTACCCGTCGAGGTGCGTCCGGAGTTCGCGGGGGACGACCTTGCCGGTGGCGTTGCGGGGGAGCTCGTCGAGGAAGATCACGTCGCGGGGGACGGCGAACTTCGACACCCGGCTGCGGACGTGGTCGCGCACCTGGTCGGCGTCCATGGAGCCCTTCTCGCGCGGGACGACGAACGCGGCCAGGCGCTGGCCGAAGTCGGCGTCGTCGACCCCGATGACGGCGACTTCGGAGACCTCGTCGATGCCGACGATGGCGTCCTCGGCTTCCTTGGGGTAGATGTTCTCGCCGCCGGAGATGATCATGTCGTCCTCGCGGCCTGCGATGAACAACCGCCCGGAGTGGTCGAACCTGCCCAGGTCGCCGGTGGACATGAGCCCTTCGCGGCGTTCGCGGCTGTTGCCGTTGGTGTAGCCGTCGAACAGCATGTCGTTGCCGGCGAAGATCCGGCCGGTCTCGCCGCGGCGGACGGGTTCGCCGCTGTCGTCGAGGATGCGCACGGTGGTGCCGCGCGGCGGCCGCCCGGCCGAGGACGGTGCGGCCCGCAGGTCGGCGGGGGTGGCGATGCTCACCCACGAGACCTCGGTCGAGCCGTAGAGGTTGTAGAGGACCGGGCCGAAGGCGCGCTGGAACGTCGTGGCCAGGTCACCGGGCAGCGCGGAGCCGCTGGCGGCCACGACGCGCAGCGATGAGGTGTCGAAGCGCTCGCGCTCCTCGGCGGGCAGGTCGAGCATCCGCTGGAGCATGACCGGGACGCCGAACATGCCGCCGACGCGGTGCCGCTGGATGGTGCGCAGCGTGTCGATCGCGTCGAACTTGCGGCGCAGCACCAGGGTGGCGCCGAGGACGGCGGAGAGCTGGAACCCGGCGATGCCCCAGGTGTGGAACAGGGGAGCGCTGAGCAGCACGCGCTCGCCCGCTCGCAGCGGGATGCGGGAGAACACCGCGCCGGCCGGGTTCAGGCTCGGCGGGTCGGGGCGGCGGGCGCCCTTGGGCGTGCCGGTGGTGCCGGAGGTGAGCACGATCAGCCGCGAGTGCCGCTTGGGCCGGGGCACCTGCTTGCCGGTGCCGGTGGCGATGAGGTGGTCGAGGGTGTTGTGCTCGGTGGGTCCGTCGGCCCAGCCGAGGACGACGTCGAGGTCGCCGGGCAGGTCCTGCAGGTGCCCGGCGAACTCCTCGTCGAGGACGAGCACGCTGACGTCCTGCTCGGCGAGCACGTCGGCGAGCTGGCGGGTGCTGAGCCCGACGTTGAGCAGCACCACGTCGACGCCGAGCTTGGCCGCGGCGACGATGACCTCGACGGGTCCGTGGTGGTTGCGGGTGAGCACGCCGATGCGGGTCTTGCCGGGCACGCGGTCACGCAGCGCGGCGGCCAGGCGGGTGGTGCGGGTGGCGAGTTCGGCGTAGCTGAGCGCGCCGCGCTCGTCGATCACAGCGGGGCGATCGGGGTGGCGGGCGGCGCCGACGGCGAAGCCGAGCGGCAGGGTGATGCCCCACCGGCGGTAGGCCAGCGCGATGCGCACCAGCTTGTCCGGCCGCATGGGCCGGACGACGCCTTGTTTGACCAGCACGAACAAGGTGTGCAGTGCCGGTGCGGCGTGGTTGGTAAGAAAACTGGGCAGTCGCCGCAAAACGCTCACTCGGTCACCCCTCGTCCGTGAAACCTACTCGGGAGTAGATTGTGCCGTGAGTAATCCTCCCGGCCAAGTCCTCCGTGTCGAGTATCCCGGTTCCGCGAGTGCGAGAGGGCGGAGCGGCTCCCCTCCTCGCCGCTCCTGAAGGCCCACCGCCAGAGGCGATGGGGACGTTAGGCGGCGCGGCGGGGAAGGGGGAGCCTCTCCCGCCGCGCCGACCCCCAGCTACCTGGGATCTTCGAGGAATTGCTTTGCTCGGCGGTGCCAGTGGCGGAACCTGAGCGCTTCGTGGACTCCGTGCGCCATTCCTGATGCATGCCGATGCACGGCGTCGCGGCGTACTCGCCACGAAACCGCTGAAGAACCCGCGGCGGTGCCGACTGAGTCCCACGCCTGAGGCAGCGGTTCCGCCGCATCCCTCAACAGTTCCTAGTCGACGCCCGCGGCGGTGACCACCGCGTCGCGCAGGGCCGCGCGCAGGCGGCCGACCTCCAGCGGTGAGAGCACCGCGGTCTCCCCGGGCGGCGCGACGATGACGACCCGGCCGTGGTTGACGAACACCGACATGTCTCGTCGCCGTCCGGCGACGTCGCGGCAACTGACGTGCCACTCCTGGTTGGGCCCCACAGTCCCAGCCTCCCTGTGCCGATCCGCTTGGTGCGGTGGAGCCGCGCAGCGCGCGCTCCTGGTGGAGGGACGCACCGATCCGAGGGGCGTGACGGCACTTCGCCGAAACAACGGGAAAGTGTGCGCGGTCACGGCCGGGTTCGCGGGCCCGAACGCAACTCGGGGCGACCCCCACAACCGGGAATCGCCCCTGAGCGAACGCTGTTAGCCGACGACACTCGTCCGGGTCAAGAAACCGTCAGACCGGACGCACCTTCAGCCCAGCGGGCTCGGCGGAGAGCACGACCGCGCCCTCGAAGTCGGCGATCGGGAGCTCGTCGCGCACCAGGCGGTGCGGTGCGTCGGACGCCTCGATGCGGATCTCGCCGGTGTTGATCGACCGCTCGTCCAGCCCCTGGCCGCCGAACTGCACGCTGAGCTGGTCGCCGGTCACGGTGGCGGTCAGCCAGCCGCCTTCGATGATCTGCTCGGTGCCGTCGAAGGAGACGGCCAGCCGGCCCTCGGTGGGCTTGTCGCCGCGCACCGCGACGTGCGAGATCGCGACGTCGCGCTTGCCGGACTCCTCGCCGGCCAGGGCGATGACATCGCGCGTGACCTCGTCACCCGGCTCGGTGCCGGGCTTGGGGGTCAGCACCGGGGCGCGCAGCTGCGCGGCGAGCCGGTAGGGCTGCCACGAACCGGCGCCGATCAGGTTGACCACGGCGCTGACCGCCACGTCGGCCAGCAACCGGTCGCTGCCCGGGGCGGGCGTGACCTCGATCGCGGGCACGTCGCGCCGGGCCAGCAGATCGCGCAGTGCCTTGGCGCGCTGACGGCTGTTGCGGTCAAAACCGCGGGTGATCGCCACCGTCCCCGATCCGGCGGCCGCGACGGCGGCCTCGGTCAGGTCCGCTAGCGGCGCCCAGATCTGCGCGGGGTCCTGTTCAGGACGCTGCCGGCGCGAGCGGGCGAAGCCTGGGGCATCGGTCGTGGTTTCCATCGCCCTCCACTTTAGTCCGCTGCGAAGGATGACCTTGCCTTCCGGTGGGGGCTTTCACGGTGTGAAATCGATCGCGGTCGCACTGCTCCATCGGGGTGGCTTTTCCCTCCGGTGGGCTCATCCGCTGCGGCATTCGTCGCATTCTCGCAGGTCTGGGGAGCCGGGGGCACGGATGACCGATCTTCACCTGCCGGGCGCGGGCCCGGCCTGCTGGCTGCTGGTGCGCTGGCTGGCCTCCGACGGGAGCCGGGTGCGGGTGGGCCAGTCGCTGGCCGAGCTGCGTCCGGCCGAGGCCGACGGCGCCGGGATCCGGGTGTCGGCGCTGGCCACGGGAACTCTGTGGCACCAGGTGCGGCCGGGCGAGGCGCTCCAGGTCGGCCAGGTGATCGGGTTGATCGAGTGAACCGCGCGGCCCGGGGGCTTGCCCGGGGTTGTTAGGTTGGTGCCAGTGACGCGGGGTGCCCTGCCAGGGCTGAGAACAGACCCGTTGAACCTGACCTAGCTCGTACTAGCGGAGGGACGTCATGGCTCCCAATGTGCTGACCATCGCCGGGACCGACCCCAGCGGCGGTGCCGGAATCCAGGCTGATCTCAAGGCGTTCTCGGCCAACGGCGCCTACGGCATGTCGGTGATCACCGCGCTGGTCGCGCAGACCACCACCGGGGTGAGCCGGGTGCAGGAGGTCCCGCCGGACTTCATCACCGACCAGCTGGTGACGCTGCTCGACGACGTCCGGGTGGACGCGGTCAAGATCGGCATGCTCGCCAACGCCGAGGTCATCCGCGCGGTCACGGCCGTGCTGGAGCGCTACTCGCCCCCGTTCGTGGTGCTCGACCCCGTCATGGTCGCCAAGAGCGGTGACCGGCTGCTCGCTCCGGAGGCCGTCGGCGCGCTGCGCGACGAGCTGCTGCCGAGGGTGGACCTGATCACGCCGAACCTGCCGGAGGCGGCTGACCTGCTCGGCGAAGCCGAGATCGGCGGTCCCGACGAGATGCCCGCGCAGGCCGAGCGGCTGGCCGCGCTGGGCGCCAAGCAGGTGCTGCTCAAGGGCGGGCACCTCAGCGGTGAGTCGAGCGTCGACCTGCTCTACGGCGACGGCCTGGCGGAGTTCCTCAGCAGCGAGCGGGTGGCCACCACCAACGACCACGGCACCGGGTGCACGCTCTCGGCGGCGATCGCGGCGCTGCGCCCGCAGCGCGCGGACTGGCTGGAGGCCGTCCGCGAGGCCAAGCGGTACCTCACCGAGGCCCTGCGCGCCTCGGAACGCCTCGACGTCGGCCACGGCCACGGCCCGGTGCACCACTTCCACCAGTGGTGGTGAGCGGCTGAGGGCGGTCTCGGTCCGAACCGCCCGTGGTCGAAGTCCGCTTCGGCCGGACAGTTCGGACCACGACGCCCGCAGCTGCGCCACCGCACCCGAGATTCCGATTTCTGTGAGGGGTTCTCATGAGCACGTTGCCCGCTCCGCCCGCCGGAGGGTTCTGCTCCCAGGCCTGGGAGCGCACCGCTGGATTGCAGCAGGCGATCGTGGACCACCCGTTCAACAAGGCGCTGGCCGACGGCAGCCTTCAGCGGGACGTCTTCGCCTTCTACATCGTGCAGGACGCGCGCTACCTGGTCGGCTTCGCGCAGGCGCTGTCGGCGGCTGCGACCAGGGCCGATGACGCGTCCGACGCGGCGTTCCTCGCCGGGGCCGCGCAGGCCGCGCTGGTGGAGGAGCGGCGGCTGCACGCCGGTTACGTCGCCGAGTTCGGCCTGACCGACGAGGAGATCTCCGGTGTGGACACCTCGCCGTCGTGCCTGGCCTACACGTCCTACCTGCGCGCCTGCGCGCTGACCGAGTCGTACCCGGTGCTGCTGGCGGCGATCCTGCCGTGCTTCTGGGTGTACCAGTACGTCGGCAGCAAGATCCTCGACGCCACCGGTGACATCGAGAGCCACCCCTACAAGGCGTGGATCACCACCTACGCCGACGACGAGTTCGCCGAGGCCGTGCTGGCCGCTCGGGAGCTCGTCGACAGGGTCGCGGCGCGCTCGGACGACGCGACGCGCGAGCAGATGTTCGCCGCGTTCACCCGGGCGACCGAGTACGAGTGGGTGTTCTGGAACGGCGCGTGGGTCAAGGAAACCTGGCCCACTGCGAAATTCCTTGCGTGACAAGCGTTTCGCGTCTCGGAAACACCGATGACGGCTCGCCGCGAGCGGCGGGCCGTCATTCGTTTCGCACCACACCACAGCGTGATTCATTTTGTGATGCGTGACACAATCTTGGGGTGTTAACGAAGTGGCTCGCACAGCGACATGCTGGGCGAGCCCCCTGTCCTAGCAGGGCGTTGTGAGTGGCGGAATCTTCCGCAGGCGTGGATGGAGTTCTGGGGCAATGTCTTCACTTCTGATCGTTTTTCTCGGCATGTCGGTCCCGATCCTGGCCGCCGCGCCGTTCTACATCGCTGACCGTCGCAGGGACGTTCGCGAGACCCCCGAGTCCGCGCAGCTGCTCCCCGGCATCGAGGCGCCCCAGATCTGGCCGCAGTCCGCTGTCGAGCCCGAAGCCCCGGAGTGCGAGATCCCCGAGTCGCGCACCCCGGAGGAGACCAACGCGCTCGCCGAGACCGTGCGCATCGAGCAGGACCGGGTCGCTCAGCCGTAGATCGCCTTCGCCAGCGCCGCCTTGCGCTGCTGCAACTCGCGCAGCGCGGCGGAGCTGAAGCCGCCGGCGCTCGGGCTCGACGGAATCCGCAGGCCCTCGCTGAGCTCCCAGCCGGAACCGCGGTCGATCAACGACCGGTGCTTGTTCGTGTAGTAACCGGAGTTGATCGACACCGCGACCCCGCTCGCGCCCGCGGCGGCGGCCAGCAGGTGCAGGTGGAACCGCGTCGACAGCCACCGCTGCCCGGGCTTGGCGGGCAGGCCGTCGCGCATGATCTCGTCGAAGGCGTGGAAGCGGGCACCCGGCAGGTCGTGCTCGACCAGCGAGAACACCTCCCGGTCGGCGCGCGGGATGCCCTCCACGAAGGCCACCTGCTCGGGCTTGACCCGCCACTCGCGCAGGGTGTCCAGCAGGAATCCGGCGAGCGCGGGCACCGACTCGTCGAGCAGGTCCGACTGCATGCACACCACGACGTCGCGGATGTCGTCATCATCGGTGCGGAAGAGCCCGGGTTCGATGCCGAAGAACATGTCGTCACCGGTGACCGAGGGTTCGATCAGCAGCGCCGCCGACGGCTCGTCGCGGACGTCGACGACCTCGAACTGCTCGGCGAGGCTGCGCAGCAGCGGCTCGGCGCCCTCGGCGATCGGCGACAGGCCCTGCCCGGTCATCACCGCCCGGCCCCCGGAGCGGTGCGCTGCGGCGGCGGTGGCCGCGAGCAGGCCGATGTGCCGCGGCCAGATGCCGTTGATGAAGCCGCCGCCGATCACGTGGAACAGGTCCATCTGCGAGGCGAGCTCGATGCCGCCGACCCAGCGCGGCGCCAGGCCGGGGTTGTGGATCGCGTGCTGCACGAAGGCCGCCACCGACCACGGCTCGTCGTCGGGCGCCTCCCAGCACAACCGCCAGAAGGTGTCGGTGAACTTGACGTTCGGGTGCAGGTGGGACAGCAGCACGGAGCTGGGCCCGGGGTTGGGGGAGTCCAGCCAGACCTCGCTGTGGGGAGCCACCTTCGCCAGGTGCTTGAGCCAGGCCGCGGCGATGAGCTCGTCGCCGTAGTTGGGGTGGCCCGTCGTGGCGACGAGGTAGATCCGGGGCGGGTTCTTCACCTGGGAGACTCCAGCCGTAGGTTGCTAGGTTCGCCGTCGAACCTAGCAACCGGCAAAATGCCCGTACCAATGTCGCACCGCACGGGCGGGACGGCCGGGGTCAGCCGGCGTTGCTGATCTCCGCGCGGATGCGCTCCAGGCGCCGCTGGGAGCGGTTGAACCGGGCCCGGTAGCGGGCGTCGAAGATGTCGGTCGGCAGCTCCGGCATCTCCATCGGTTCCGGTTCGCGGGGCTTCGGTGCGGTCGCCTCGATCTTCACCGGCTGCGTGGCCTCGCCGTCACCCTCGCGGTCGGTCTTCTCGTCCGAGCCGCTCGCCTCCGGGGTGGTGGCGGAGTCCTTCGGCGCCGAGGTCGCCCTCAGCGCGTGCTTGCCGTGCGGAGCGGCCTGCTGCGATTCGGTCGTCTTGCGGCGTGCGCGGTGGAGCAGCGGCCAGAACACCAGCGTGGCCACCGCGAGACCGCACACGAACATCAGCACCAGCATTTCCACCAGCCGCCTCCCTGATCAGTTCTGCCGCGCACTGGGAGCCTTCGACGCTCCGTTGGTGGTGTGCTGCGGCTCGATGGGGATCGTGTAGGTCTGCACGTCGTCGCGCTGCTCGGGCAGCGTGACCTGCTGCAACCGGTGCTCTTCCGGCTCGACCGGGCCGGAGGGCTCCGGCGTCGTGATGGTGTCGGTCTTGGCGCGCACGGTGGCGGCCGATTCGTCGAGCACCTGCTTGGCGTTGTCCATCGCCGCGAGCACCGAGGTCCGGAGCTCTTCCAGCCGCAGCTTCTCGACGCGGATCTCCTCCAGCGCCTCCAGCCGCATCTGCTCGGACTCGGCGTCCCACTGGCCGCACTGCCTGCGGGTCTCGGCGATCAGCGCGTCGGATTCCTCCTGCGCGTTGGCGATGACCCGCTTGTACTCGTTGCGGATCTCCTGGCGCAGCCGGTACTCGCGGCTGCGCTGCTCGCTGATCTTCTGCTCGTGCTCGCGCTGCAGCTTCGCGCGCCGGGACTCGACGTCGTTGACGAGTTCGGTGCACTCCTCGCGGAGTTCGTCGGCGGCGCGCTCGGCCTCGCTGATCAGGGCTCGGGCCTCGGTCTCCGCGGTGCCGCGGATGATCTCGGCCTGTCGCTTGGACTGATCGCGCAGGGTCTGCACCTCGTCCTCGGCGATCGCGAGCATGTTCTGCACGCGCTGGGAGGCGGCGGGCAGGCCCGTGTCGGAGGACTCGATGCTCTTGAGTCGTTGTTCGGCTCGGTCCAGGCTCCTGCGGGTGTCGTCGCAGAGCGTGCGCAGGTCGTTGTTCAACCGGACCGCTTCGTTGCGGTCGATGGTGACCATGCGCAGCTGGTCTTCCAGGAGCTCGATGTGCTCGACGACCTGGTTGCGGCTGAAACCGCGGACCTGGATGTCGAAACCCGGCCGGAGCGGCACGACTGCGTCGGCGTCATCCATGGGTGATCTCCTCTCCGGACGGTAGGCCCATTCGATGAATCGGAGAGTAGGGCGGATGTTCAGGCAACGCCCAGCGAGACACAACGACCGTCACCGGATCAGGTGTTGATCAATCGTGTGGTCTTGCTGCCACGTCCGAGGATGCTGACACGCATCTGTCCACTGTGCACGTTGTGGGAGGACGCCGATTCGTCCGGTCGGCCCGATCAGTCCCGATCTCCGGGTGATGGCCTGTCTCCCGACGGAGTGATTAGGTTAGGCTCCGCTTACAAATTCTCTTGGGAGGGAGCGCGGCGTGTCTCACGGAGCCGACCTGGTCGGGCGTCAGCACCAACGGGCCTCGGTGCTGTTGCGGCGTTGGCTGGCCGAGACCCACACGCCGGTCGCCGAAGGTCCGCTCCGGCTGACCATCGCATCCTTGTCGCTGCACGTCGACGTCGTCTACGACTCGCCGACCGGTGCGCACGGGTTCGGCTCGATCGGCGTGCTGGACGAGTCCGGTCGGACGCTGGTCTCGGCGGACCCGGCGCTGCTGGCCGCCGCCTGCTCGGCCGACGCCCGGGCGCGCTCGCGGGCGGACGCGCCGATCAACGCGCCGGAGTCGGGAACGCTGGTCGACTGGCTGCTGGACGCGCTGCCGCGTCGCGAGGTCGATCCGCTGCCGCTGCCCGACGACCTGGTGACCGTCGGCCGCTCGCTGTCCAACGCCGCCGAGGCGCAGCGCTGGCTGACCGGGCACATCGAGGAGCGGCTGCTGCCAGGGGTCCTCGCGTCCGACGGCGAGGACCGCGCGGAGCTGACCGCGCGCCTGCTCAGCCGGGGTGCGCTGGTGGTCGTCGGCCTGCTCGGCCGCCGCGGTGTGGTGCACGAGGAGTACCTGCTCGCCGAGCTGGCCAAGCGGCTCGGTGCGATCGCCGAGCAGCACCCGCGGAGCGCCGACCTGATCGAGCACTGGCTGACCAGCCCGACCCTGACCGATCTCGCCGCGCTCAACGGCTCGCAGCTGCGCTACCGGGGCGACACCGGTGCCGTGCGGGTCCGTCCGATCGCCTTCGAGGTCCGCAACCCGCTGCGCCTGGAGCCGCCGGCGACGGTGCCCGGGGTGCCGCTGCCCGAGCTCGGCGACGGCTGGAGCCTGCGGCCGGTGGCGATCGCCGGCGACGACGGCGGCCCGGACGTCGAGCTGGTGCACCGCTGGATGAACCGCGAGCACGTCGCCGTCAACTGGAACCAGGACTGGCCCCTCAAGCAGTGGCACGATGAGCTCGCGACGCAGCTCGCGGGGGAGCACTCGGTGCCGTGCATCGTCTCGCGCGACGGCCGCGACATCGGTTACCTGGAGCTCTACCGCGTGCAGCGGGACAAGCTGGCCCGCTGCTACTCGCACGCCCCGCACGACCTGGGCGCGCACATCGCCATCGGCGAGCCGGACGCGATCGGCAGGGGCGTGGGTTCGGCTCTGCTGGAGGCCGTCGCGCGGGGGTTGCTGGCGGCGGACCCGGCGTGCCGCAGCGTCGTCGCCGAGCCGAATGTCCACAATGGAGCTTCGGTGGGCGCGTTCGGCAAGGCGGGGTTCGCCCAGGCGGCAGAGGTCGGTTTGCCGAACAAGAACTCCGCCTTGATGGTGTTCCCACGTTCAGGTGAGTAGTCCCACGTCAGGCGGTCTGGCGTGCGGTTGTGCTCCCGATCGAACCTGAACTAAGGTTAGCCTTACTTTTGTGTTGATCGTGGGGAGAGCAATGCCGTCGCGAGCTGACCAGCTGCCGTTGTCCGCGGCGCAGGCCGGAATCTGGTTCGCCCAGCAACTCGACCGGGCCAATCCGATCTTCAACACCGCTGAGCGCGTGGAGATCGCGGCCGAGGTCGACCCGGAACTGTTCGCCGAGGCGCTGCGCGCGGTGGTCGCCGAAGCCGAGACGCTGCGGATGCGGGTCGTCGACGACGGGGACGGTCCGCACCAGGTCATCGACGCGCTCGATGCCGTCGAGCTGCCGGTGCTGGACTTCTCCGACGAGGAAGATCCGGACACCCGCGCGCAGGAGTGGATCCAGGCCGACCTGAACGCACCGGTCGACCTGACCCGCTCGCAGGGCGACGGCGGCAGGCTCTGGACCGCCGCGCTGTGCAAGCTCGGAGAGCGGCGCTGGTGGTGGTACCAGCGCATTCACCACGTGGCCATCGACGGCTACGGCTTCTCGATCATCATCCGCCGGGTCGCCGAGCTCTACAGCGCGCTGGCGGCGGGCGAAGATCCCGGCGAGTCGCCGTTCGCCGGCTTGGACGCGCTGATCGACGACGAACGCGCGTACCTGGAATCGGCGAAGGCCGAGCGCGACGCGGCCTACTGGCGCGAGCGCTTCGCCGACGAGCCGGACGTGGTCACCCTGACCGAGCGCTCGCGGCCGACCGCGCACACCTTCCACCGGCAGCTCGCCGCCACCTCCTCGCTGGAGGAGCTGGGCGCGGCCGCCGAAGCGGCGCGCACCATCTGGCCGTACGCGCTCATCGCCGCCTTCGGCGCCTACCTGCACCGGATGACCGGGGCGAACGACGTCGTGCTGGGCCTGCCGGTGATGGGCCGGATGGGTTCGGTCGCGCTGCGGGTGCCGGGCATGGTCGTCAACGTGCTGCCGCTGCGGCTGCGCGTCGAGCCGGGCACCACCCGCGACGAGCTGATCGCGCAGGTCGCCAAGGGTGTGCGGGACCTGCGCAAGCACCAGCGCTACCGCAGCGAGCAGCTGCGTCGCGACCTGATGCTGCTGGGCTCGGACCGGGCGCTGTTCGGGCCGATGATCAACATCAAGTCCTTCGACTACGACCTGGACTTCGCCGGTGCGCCGGGCCAGGTGCACAACATCGCCGCCGGACCCGTCGACGACCTCAGCGTGCTGGTCTACACCGAGGGCGACGAGCTGCGCTTCGAGTTCGACGCCAACCCCGACCGCTACACCGCCGAGGAGCTGACCGGTCACCGCGAGCGGTTCCTGCGGTTCCTGGACTCCTTCGCAGGCACCGACGCCGACTTCCCGGTCGGGCGGATCGACCTGCTCACGCCGGCCGAGCGCACCCGCGTCCTCGACGAGTGGAACGCGCCGGTGCCCGGCTTCGCCGAAGCGGAGCCCGCGACCCTGCCCCAGCTGTTCGAGGAGCAGGCGCAGCGCACGCCGGACTCGGTGGCGGTGACCTTCGAGGACGAGTCGCTGACCTACTCCGAGCTGGACGCGCGGGCCAACCAGCTCGCGCACCACCTCATCGACCACGGCGTGGGGCCCGAGCAGCTGGTGGCGCTGGCGCTGCCGCGCTCCACCGAGCTCGTCGTGTCGCTGCTGGCGGTGCTCAAGGCGGGAGCCGCCTACCTGCCGCTGGACCCGGGACATCCGGCCGAGCGCCTCGCCCACATCGTCGGCGACGCGCAACCGACCATGCTCATCAGCGACCGCGAGCACGCCGACCGGCTGCCCGAGGGCATCACGCGGGTGCTGCTGGACGAGGACAAGGCGATCGCCGAGATCGTCCGGCACTCCCAGCGCAACCCCAAGCCAGGTGAGCGCGGGCCGCTGACCAGCGAACACGCCGCCTACGTCATCTACACCTCGGGTTCGACCGGGGTGCCCAAGGGCGTGTCGATCCCGCACCAGAACGTGGTGCGTCTGTTCTCGGCCACCGACCCGTGGTTCGGCTTCACCGGCGAGGACGTGTGGACGCTGTTCCACAGCTACGCCTTCGACTTCTCGGTGTGGGAGCTGTGGGGCGCGCTGCTGCACGGCGGCAGGCTCGTCGTGGTGCCGCACGAGGTGAGCCGCTCGCCGAAGGAGTTCCTGGACCTGCTCGAACGCGAGCAGGTCACCGTGCTCAACCAGACGCCCTCGGCGTTCTACCAGCTCAGCCAGGCCGACCGGGAGAACCCGGGCGCGCGGCTGGCGCTGCGCTACGTCGTGTTCGGCGGCGAAGCGCTGGAACTGTCCAGGTTGGACGACTGGTACCGGCGGCACCCCGAGTCGCCGAAGCTGATCAACATGTACGGGATCACCGAGACCACCGTGCACGTGTCCTACGTCGAGCTCGACGCCGACCTGGTCGCGCGTCGCGACGGCAGCGTCATCGGCCGCGGCATCCCGGACCTGCGCGTCTACCTGCTGGATTCGCTGCTCCAACCTGTTCCGCCCGGCGTGACCGGTGAGCTGTACGTGGCCGGTGAGGGCTTGGCGCGCGGATACCTCGGGCGGCGCGGGCTGACCGCGCAGCGGTTCGTCGCCGATCCCTTCGGCGAACCCGGTTCCCGGATGTACCGCTCCGGTGACCTCGGTCGCTGGCGGCCCGACGGGTCCATCGAGTTCATGGGCCGGGCCGACCAGCAGGTCAAGGTGCGCGGATTCCGCATCGAGCTCGGTGAGATCGAGGCGAACCTGGCCGTGCACCCGCAGGTCAAGCAGGCCGCGGTCGTGGTGCGCGAGGACGTCCCGGGCGACGAGCGGCTGGTCGGCTACACCGTCGGCGACGCCGACCCGGCCCAGCTGCGCGCCCACCTGGCCGACCGGCTGCCCTCCTACATGGTCCCGGCCGCGTTCGTCGCGGTCGACGAGATCCCGTTGACCGCCAACGGGAAGCTCGACGCCAAGGCGTTGCCCGCGCCCGAGGTCGCCGGTGGCGGTCGGCAGGCGCGCAACGACGCCGAACGGGCGCTGTGCCGGTTGTTCGGGGAGGTGCTCGGCGCCGAGCAGGTCGGCATCGACGACGGCTTCTTCGAGCTCGGCGGGCACTCGCTGCTCGCGACCCGGTTGCTGGCGCGGGTGCGCACCGAACTCGGCGCCGAACTGGGCATCCGGACCCTCTTCGACCACCCGACCGTCGCGGAACTGGCCGAGCGGCTGGAGGTTTCGGGCGGCGGCAGGGCCGAGCTGCGTCCCGTGCACCGTCCCGAGGAAGTCCCGCTGTCGTTCGCGCAGCAGCGGCTGTGGTTCCTCAACCGGCTCGAAGGACCCAGCGCCACCTACAACATGCCGCTGGTGCTGCGGATGACCGGTGAGCCCGACGTGACCGCGCTGCGCGCGGCGATCGGCGACGTCGTCTCCCGGCACGAGAGCCTGCGCACCACGTTCCCGGACGCGCTCGGCGAACCGCGTCAGCTGGTCGGCGAGCAGGTGCCGGAACTCCCCGTCACCGAGGTGTCCGATGTGGACTCCGCGCTGGCGGGTGCGGCGCGCCGGGGCTTCGACCTGGCGCAGGAACCGCCGATCCGCACCGAGCTGTTCCGCGACGGCGAGCGCACCGCGCTGCTGGTGCTGCTGCACCACGTCGCGGGCGACGAGTGGTCGGTGCGCCCGCTGGTGCGCGACCTGTCGGCCGCCTACGCCGCCCGGCTCGACGGCCGCGCGCCGGAGTGGGAACCGCTGCCCGTGCAGTACGTGGACTACGCGCTGTGGCAACGAGAACTGCTCGGCGACGAGGACGACCCGAACGGCCTGGCGGCCCAGCAGCTGGACTTCTGGAAGCAGGAGCTCGCAGGCCTGCCCGACCAGCTGGAACTGCCCACGGACTACCCGCGCCCGGCGGTGTCGAGCCACCGCGGCGAGACCGTGCGCTTCGACCTCGACGCCGGGCTGCACCGGCGCATCCGCGAGCTCGCGGCCGAGCACCAGGCCAGCCCGTTCATGGTGCTGCAGACCGCGCTCGCCGCGCTGCTGACCAGGATGGGCGCCGGCACCGACATCCCGATCGGTTCGCCGGTCGCCGGACGCGGTGACGACCGGCTCGACGACCTCGTCGGGTTCTTCGTCAACAGCCTCGTGCTGCGCACCGACACCTCCGGCGAGCCGACGTTCGCCGAACTGCTCGACCGGGTCCGCGACACCGACCTGGCGGCGTTCGGCAACGCCGAGCTGCCGTTCGAGCGGCTCGCCGAACTGCTCAACCCGGCCCGCTCGCTGGCCAGGCACCCGCTGTTCCAGGTCATGCTGGCCTACTGGGGCGCCGCCGAGTCGGTGCGCGCCGACCTGCCCGGCGTGGAGACGGCTGTGGACACCATCCCGGCCGGGGCGGCGAAGTTCGACCTGGCCTTCAGCCTCAGCGAGAGCGCCGACGGCGACGTGCGCGGGCTGGTGCAGTACAGCACCGACCTGTTCGGCGAGCGCACCGTGGAATCCCTCGTCGAGCGGTTCGCGATGCTGCTCGAATCCGCCGTGTCCGCACCGGAAACGCCGATCGGACGGCTGGACATCCTCGGCGACCAGGCGCGCGAGCAGGTCCTGGCCTGGGGTGACGCGACCGGGGACGTCGGCCCGGCGGGAACCTTCCCGCAGGTCCTCGCCGAGCGCGCCGCCGCCACCCCGGACAAGCCCGCGCTCGTCTTCGCCGACACCGAGCTCACCTACCGGCAGCTGCGCGAGAAGGTCACCGAGCAGGCGAAACTGCTGGTGGAACGCGGTGCCGGACCGGGCGACATCGTCGGCGTGATGCTGCCGCGCTCGGCCGAGCTGATCATCGGCCTGCTCGCGGCGATGCACGCCGGTGCCGCCTACCTCGCGCTCGACCCGGAGTACCCGCCGGAACGCCTGCGGCACATGGTCGAGGACGCCCGGCCGCGCCTGGTGCTCACCGACGACCGCGACGCCGACCTGCCGACGACGCTGGTGCACCACGCCGATCGTCCCGAGGGCGATCCGCGCCTGCCGGAGCCGGAGCTCGACGACGCCGCCTACGTCATCTACACCTCCGGCTCCACCGGCACGCCCAAGGGCGTCGTCGTCGCGCACCGGGGCATCGGCAAGCTGCTGGCCACCCAGAGCCGCCGCGTCGGCATCACCCCGGACAGCCGGGTGCTGCAGTTCGCCTCACCGAGCTTCGACGTGGCGTTCTGGGAGATGTGCATGGGTCTGCTCGGCGGCGGAACGCTCGTCGTCGTGCCCTCCGACCTGCGGGTTCCCGGCGAAGCGCTGGCCGAGTACGTGCGGCGGCACGAGGTGACGCACCTGGCGATCGGGCCGTCGATGATGGGCATGTTCCCGGCGGACGTGCGGTTGCCGGAGAACGCGACGCTGCTGTGCGGTGCCGAGAAGGTGCCCTCCGACCTGGTGCAGCGCTGGGGCCGGGACCGGCCGATGCTCAACTGCTACGGACCCACCGAAGCGACCGTGAACACCACGCTGTGGGACTGCGACCCCGACGCGGTGTCGAGCTCGGTGCCGATCGGCGTGCCCGACCCGGGCGCCCGCGTGTACGTGCTCGACGAGCGGCTGCAGCCGTGCCCGCCCGGCGTCGTCGGCGAGCTCTACGTCTCCGGGCTCGGACTGGCCCGCGGCTACCTCAACCGGGCGGGCCTGACCGCCGAGCGGTTCGTGGCGGACCCGTTCGGCGAGCGCGGCGCGCGCATGTACCGCACCGGTGACCTGGTGCGGTGGCGCGCGGACGGGACGCTGGACTTCGCCGGCCGCGCCGACGACCAGGTCAAGATCCGCGGGTTCCGCATCGAGCTCGGCGAGGTCGAAGCCGTGCTGGCCAGGCACGACGCCGTCGCGCAGGTCGCCGCCGTGGTCCGCGAGGACACCCCGGGCGACAAGCGCCTCGTCGCCTACGTCGTCGGTGACCCCGACGCCGAGTCCGACGCCGGGGCACTGCGTCGTCATGTCGGCGAGGAGCTGCCCGACTACATGGTCCCGGCCGCGGTGGTGTTCGTCGACGCGCTGCCGCTGCTGCCCAACGGCAAGCTCGACCGGCGCGCGCTGCCCGCGCCCGACCTCGCCGAGGCCGTCGGCAACGACATGCCGCGCAACCCCACCGAGGAGATCCTCTGCGGGCTGTTCGCCGAGGTCCTGGACCTGCCGCGGGTCGGCGTCCACGACGGGTTCTTCGACCTGGGCGGGCATTCGCTGCTCGCGGCCAAGCTGATCGGCCGGATCCGCGACGCGCTGGGCATCAAGGTCAACGTCGGCAGCCTGTTCGCCGCGCCCAGCGTGGCCGGGCTCGCCGAGCGGATCCACACCGGAGGCAGCCGGGACGCGCTGGAGATCCTGCTGCCGCTGCGCACCAGCGGCAGCAAGCAGCCGCTGTTCTGCGTGCACCCGGCGGCCGGTCTGGCGTGGCCGTTCTCGGGCCTGCTCAAGCTCATCGACGACGAGCGACCGATCTACGGCATCCAGACCCGGGGCCTGGCCGAACCGGCGCCGGTCGCGGGCAGCCTCGCCGAGATGGCCGCCGAGTACCTGGAGCACATCCGGGCGGTGCAGCCGCACGGGCCGTACCACTTCCTCGGCTGGTCCTTCGGCGGCGTGGTCGCCCACGAGATGGCGACCCACCTGCAGGCCGAGGGGGAGGAGGTGCGCTTCCTGAGCATGCTCGACTCCTACCCCAAGGACGTCTGGGACACCCTGCCCACCGAGGAGGAGGCGCTGCTGGCCCTGCTCTACATGGCCGGCTACGACCTCTCCGAGCTCGGCGAAGGGCCGCTGACGCGGTCCGACGTGCTGGAGATCCTCTCCGCCGAGGGCAGCGCCCTGGCGAACCTGGAGGAGCACAGCGTCACCGCCATCATCGACAACTTCGCCAACTGCGCGGTCCTGGAGAACTCCGCCGACCACGACAAGTTCCGGGGTGACGTGCTGTTCTTCAGCGCCACCGTCAACCCGGCGAAGGAGTCGCTGACCAGCGCGATGTGGCAGCCGTACGTGGACGGAGACGTGATCGACCACGACATCGCCTGCGAGCACAAGGACATGACCCAGCCGGAACCGCTGGCCGAGATCGCGGCAGTCGTGCAGCGAGCACTCACCGAGACCGAGGGTTGACCCGGCGTTCCGCCCGCCGGGCGGTGTTTCGGGGAGGTCGAGTGATCGGTGGACCGAGGAGGAGCAAGACGATGACGAACCCGTTCGAGGACCCGGACGCGCAGTACTACGCCCTGATCAACGATCAGGACCAGTACTCGCTGTGGCCGGCCGCGATCGAGGTGCCCGCCGGGTGGACCGTCGCGCACGGCCCGGCCGACCGGCAGTCCTGTGTCGACCACATCGAGGTGCACTGGACCGACATGCGGCCCGCCCGCTGATGGCCACCGCGTTGCGCCGGGTGAACCCGCAGGTCGCGGTCTGCGTCTGCTACGTCGCGGCGATGTTCATGAACGGCATGGACGCCACCATCGTCAACGTCGCGCTGCCCGCGCTGGTCGAGGACTTCTCGGTGTCGGCGAGCTCGGCGTCCTCGGTCAACGTCGGCTACCTGGTCAGCCTCGCGGTGTGCATCCCGGTCTCGGGCTGGCTCGGCGACCGGTACGGCACGAAGCGGGTTTTCCTGTCCGCCTTCGGCGTGTTCGTGCTCGCCTCCGCGCTGTGCGGGCTGTCGGCCGACCTGCTGCAGCTGACGCTGGCCCGGATCCTGCAGGGCGCCGGTGGCGGGGTGATGAGCCCGGTGGCGCTGACCCTGCTGTTCCGCGCCTACCCGCCGGCCGAGCGGATCCGGTTGTCGCGGGTCCTGCTGCTGCCCACGGCGGTGGCGCCCGCGCTCGGACCGGTGCTGGGCGGGTTCTTCGTCGAGCACCTCACCTGGCGCTGGGGCTTCTTCATCAACCTGCCCGTCGGCGTCGCCGCGCTCGTCTTCGGCGCGCTGCTGCTGCGGGAACACGTGGAGGCGCCGGACAAGCGCTTCGACCTGCGCGGATTCGCGCTGGCGGCACCGGGTCTCGGACTCGTGGTCTTCAGCCTGGAGGGCATCGCCACCGGTGCCTCGGCGACGTTGAGCTGGCTGGCCGGTGCGGCCGGGCTCGTCCTGCTGGGCCTGCTCGTGCGGGCCCAGCTGCGCACCGAGCACCCGATGCTGGACCTGCGGCTGTTCGCCGACGACCACTTCCGCAGAGCCAGCCTGATCCTGTTCACCTGCCTGGTCGGATTCCTCGGCACGCTCTACGGGTTCACCTTGATGTACCAGGTGGAGCTGGGCGCATCGGCGTGGGAGACGGGCCTGGTGACGTTGCCGAAGGCGGTGGGGCTGATGATCGCCTCGCAGCTGGTCGGCTGGGCGCACCGCAGGTTCGGGCCGCGACCGCTGATCGCGGTGGCGATGTTCGGCGCGGCCGTGTCCTTCGCGGCGATGAACCTCATCGGTCCGCACGACGTGTGGATGGCCGCGCTCGTCCAACTGGCCTCCGGCTTCTTCGTGGGGGCGGCCACCGCCGAGCTGCAGGTGGTCGCGTTCATGACCATCGACAAGACCGACACCGGCGGTGCGTCGACGCTGTTCAACGTGCAGCGGCAGGTGGGTTCGGCGCTCGGCGTGGCCATCACGGCCAGCGTTCTGGCGGCCTCCGGACCGGGCCTGGGTTCCTACCACTTGGCGATGTTGACCTCCGCCGGATTCGCGATCATCGGTGTGCTGCTGGCCCTGCGCGTGACGGAATCCGTGGTGCTGCAACGGGAACCGGTCCCGGCGGGTCGCTGAGAGATCTGAGCCACCGAGGGGAAGACAATCGTCCGATCTATGGTTAGGCTAGCCTTAACTCAATGATCGTTGGTGGAGCGGAAAGGAACGCATGGTCGATGGGTACTGCGGATCGACTTCGGCGCAACCGGCCCCCGGCACGTGACCTCGAGGTGCTGCGCACCGCCGAGCTGAGCCCGTCGATGCGTCGGGTCACCCTCGGAGGCGAGGAGCTGTCCGGGTTCCTCGACCAGCACACCGGACCCAACATCAAGGTCTTCGTGCCGCGACAGGGCCAGGACCGCCCGGTCCTCCCGCAGCTGGACCCCGAAACCGGCCGGTACAGCTGGCCGGAGCCGGAAGTCCGGCCGACCATGCGCACCTACACCGTCCGCCGCTACGACGAGTCGCGCGGCGAGCTCGACATCGACTTCGTCATGCACGGCGAGCACGGGGTGGCCTCCAACTGGGCGCGCAACGCCCGGCCCGGAGACCGCCTCGGCGTGATGGGCCCGGGCGGCAAGACCTGCCGGGCCGCCGACTGGTACCTGCTGGCCGGCGACGAGACCGCCCTGCCGGCGATCGCCGGCATCGTCGAATCGCTGCCGCCCACCGCGCGCGGCCACGTGCTCGTCGAGGTCGACTCCGCCGACGACCGGCAGCACGTGCAGTGCCCGCCGGACCTGCGGTGGACCTGGCTGCACCGCGACGGTCGCCCGGCGGGCCTGTCGAAGCAGCTGATCAACGCCGTGCACGGGCTGGACGTGCCCGCCGACGTCGACGTCTCCGCCTGGGTGGCGGGGGAGTCCGGCGTGGTGCGCGGCATCCGGCGGCACCTGCGCGACGAGCGAGGCATGGACGGCAAATCCGTGCTGGCCATCGGCTACTGGAAGTACGGCATGGCCGAAACCGAGTACCACGACAAGCACAACCACGATCGGGACTGACCGACGCGGCGAAATCCGGCCTGACCCCCGCGGGTTCGCCGGTACATCCACTCGCCCGCGAGTCGGGCACCGGCGAACCGAGGGGACGACGTGTCTGCGGCGCTGAACCAAGAGAAAGTCCACGACGTGCTGGGGATCGGCTTCGGGCCGTCCAACCTGGCGCTCGCGATCGCGCTGGAGGAGCACAACCGGACCGCGGGCAACGACCCCATCGACGGGGTGTTCTTCGAGCGCCAGGCGTCCTTCGGATGGCACCGGGGCATGCTGATCGAAGGCACGACCATGCAGGTGTCCTACCTCAAGGACCTGGTCACCATGCGCAACCCGGCCAGCGACTTCTCGTTCCTGTCCTACCTGCACGCCAAGGACCGGCTGGCCGACTTCATCAACCACAAGACCCTGTTCCCCACCCGGGTCGAGTACCACGACTACCTGGAGTGGGCGGCCGGGCGGCTCGACGACGTCGTGCGCTACGACTCCGAGGTCGTGGAGGTGCAGCCCGTCGACGAGCACTTCGAGGTCGTCGTGCGGCACGGCGGTCAGCTGGCCGTGCACCGGGCGCACAACGTCGTCATGGCCGTCGGGCTCGAAGCCTCCTTGCCCGAGGGGGCCGAACTCGGTGAGCGGGTGTGGCACAACCTCGACCTGATGCACCGGGTCCCGGAACTGACCGACCAGCCGAAGCGCTGCGTGGTCATCGGCGCCGGCCAGTCCGCCGCCGAGGTCACCGACTACCTGCACCGCACCTTCGCCGACGCCGAGGTGTGCGCGGTGTTCGGCCGCTACGGCTACAGCCCGGCCGACGACAGCCCCTTCGCCAACCGGATCTTCGACCCGCAGGCCGTGGACGACTTCTACGCGTCCTCGCCCGAGGTCCGCGCCAAGCTCATGGACTACCACCGCAACACCAACTACTCGGTGGTCGACCTGGAGCTGATCGAGGAGCTCTACGCCCGCTCCTACCAGGAGAAGGTGCGCGGAGCGGAGCGGCTGCGGATCCTCAACGCCAGCAGGCTCGTCGACGTCGACACCCGCCCCGACGGGGCGAAGGTGACCGTCGAGTTCCAGCCCACCGGGGAGCGCAGCGTCCTCGACGCGGACCTGCTCGTCTACGCCACCGGCTGCCGGCCGCGCGACCCCTACACGCTGCTCGGCGAACTCGCCCGGCACTGCGAGTGGGACGAGCAGGGCTCGCTGCAGGTCGAGCGTGACTACCGCGTCCGCACCACCGGCGAGCTGCCGGGCGCGGTGTACCTCCAGGGCGGCACCGAGCACACCCACGGCATCACGTCCTCGCTGCTGTCCAACGGCGCGGTCAGGGCCGGCGAGATCCGCGACTCCCTCGTCGCCCGCCGCACAACCCCCACCCACGACTTCGCCCTCTCCCGCAGCTGAACCCCCTCCCGGCCCGCCCCATTCGAATTTCGCGCGAAATTCGAGTCCGAAAGTTCGCGTTCGAATTTCGCGCGAAATTCGAATGGCCGTGGTCACGGCGTGGAACAAGGGCGCGGGTGCGGGGGTTGTAGGGCGTGATGAGTGCGAGTGAGGATCTGATTCGGGGTTCGGCCAAGGGCGAGGCCTCGGTGCCGTTGTCGGTGCTGGACCTGGCGACCGTGGGAGTCGAGGACTCGCCGTCGGACGCCCTGGCGGGGACCGCGGAGCTGGCCAAGCGGGTCGAGGAGCTCGGCTACCACCGGATGTGGGTGGCCGAGCACCACGGGATGCCCGGGATCGCCAGCTCCTCGCCCGCGGTGGTGATCGCGCACCTGGCCGCGCACACGCGGACCCTGCGGCTCGGTTCCGGCGGCGTGATGCTGCCCAACCACGCGCCGCTGGTGATCGCCGAGCAGTTCGGGACCCTGCAAGCGCTGCACCCCGGACGGATCGACCTCGGGGTCGGCCGCGCGCCCGGCACCGACCAGGCCACGGCGCGGGCGCTGCGGCGCACCGAGGGGCCGCTGTCGGCGGAGGACTTCCCGCAGCAGCTCGGCGAGCTGATCGCCTTCCTCGACGACGACTTCCCGCTGGACCACCCCTACGCCGAGGTGCAGTCGGTGCCGCACGGCCCGCTGCCGCCGGTGTGGCTGCTGGGCTCCAGCGGCTTCAGCGCGCAGCTGGCCGGGGCGCTGGGGCTGCCGTTCGCCTTCGCCCACCACTTCAGCGCGCAGAACACGCTGCCCGCTCTGGAGCTCTACCGCGAGTCCTTCCAGCCCTCCGAGGTCCTCGACGAGCCGTACTCGATGATCGGCGTGCAGGCCGTCGCCGCCGACACCGAGGAGGAGGCGCTGGACATCGTCCGGCCGATCGCGCTGAGCATGCTCAAGCTGCGCCAGGGCGTGCCCGGAAAGCAGCCCACCCGGCAGCAGGCGCGCGACTACCCCTACACCGAGCTCGACCAGGCGTTCGTCGACCACTGGCTGGCCGACGCCGTCCACGGCACCCCGAACGCGGTCCGGGCAGGGCTGGAGGAGCTGCGCGAGCGCACCGGCGCCGACGAGCTCATGATCACCGCCAACCTCCCGGACGCGGAGACCAAGCTGCGCTCGTTCGAGCTGATCGCGAAGTCCTTCCGGATGATCTGACTCGGGTCTTCCCAGGTCGGACGTGGTTCCGGCCGCGGGGGAGTGTGCCTGGCCACTCTAGTTCGAGGTCGCGAGCGGGTGCGGGTTGCGCGTGTCGTACGGTCTATTGACACCGGTGTTGCAGGTGCCCGGTGTGTGGGCACGACGCGGGATTGAGGGATTGGCGTGAAGCCTGGTGTGCTGATCTTCTACCGGATCATGGCGTACGTCACTGCCGTGCTGCTGATCCTCTTGTGCGCCGCCATGGTGCTCAAGTACGGGCATTTCCTCGGCCTGTGGCCCGAAGGTTCGGCGACGCAGCAGACCGGTACGACGTGGGTCACCACGATCGGCATCGCGCACGGCTGGCTCTACATGGTGTACCTGCTGGTCGCGGTCGTGGCCACGACGCAGCTGCGGGTCCCGATGGGCCGGATGCTGCTGGTGCTGCTGGCCGGGACCATCCCGTTCGGCGCGTTCTTCGCCGAGCGCAAGGTCGTGCGCTGGCACGAGCTGCGGTTGGCGGGCAAGCCGATCGTGCAGCCGCAGACCGCGGAGGAAACAACCGCCAAATGACAGCCATCCCCGAGTCAGTGAACCGGTCCGAGCAGCCCGCGCCGGAGAAGCCGGTGCGCCGCCGCACGGTGCTCGGCGCGTACTTCGCGCTCACCAAGCCGCGCGTCATCGAGCTGCTGCTGGTCACGACCATTCCCGCGATGTTCCTCGCCCAGCGCGGCATCCCGTCTCCGTGGCTGGTCGTCGTCACGCTGCTCGGCGGCGCCATGTCCGCCGGGAGCGCCAACGCGCTCAACTGCGTCGCGGACTCCGACATCGACGCCGTCATGGACCGCACCAAGAAGCGCCCGCTGGTGCGCTACGAGGTGCCGCGCCGCAGCGCGCTGATCTTCGGCATCGCGCTCGGCGTCGTGTCGTTCCTGGTGCTGTGGCTCGGGGCGAACCTGCTGGCCGCCTCGCTGTCGACGGCCGCGATCCTGTTCTACGTCTTCGTCTACACGCTGGTGCTCAAGCGCCGCACCTCGCAGAACATCGTGTGGGGCGGCGCGGCGGGCTGCATGCCCGTCGTGGTCGGCTGGGCCGCGGTGACCGGCAAGGTCGAGTGGCCCGCGATCGTGATGTTCGGCGTGGTGTTCCTGTGGACGCCGCCGCACTTCTGGTCGCTGGCGATGAAGTACAAGGACGACTACGCGCGCGCGGGCGTGCCGATGCTGCCGGTGGTGGCCACCACCAAGCAGGTCTCGGCGCGCATCCTCGCCTACAGCTGGGCCACCGTCGGCTGCACGCTGCTGCTGTTCCCGGTCACCAGCTGGGTCTACATCGCGCTCGCCGGCGTGTCGGGCGTGATCTTCCTGGTGGTCGCGCAGCGCCTGCACAACAACGCCCGCAAGGGCCTGGCGCTGAACCCGATGAAGCTGTTCCACCTGTCGAACTCGTACCTGACGCTGGTGTTCGTGGCGATCGCGGTGGACGCGGCGCTGACGCCCGTGATCGGCTGACTCAGCGCATCACGGGGAACACCGGGACGTCGCGGCGTCCGGTCGCCGCGTCGATGAGGGCGACCGGATCGGCGGTCTCGGCCATCAACCGGACCGTCACCTTCAGCGCTTCACCGGCCATCGGGCCGGGCATCTCGCGGTCCAGGGCGGCGGCGATGTCGAAGTAGTGCACGACGCCCTCCATCACGAAGATCCGCAGCGCCTCGCGCGCGGGCACCACCGCGAACCCGCCGTAGTGCACGGTCCTCTCCAGGTCGGCCTCGCGGAGCCGGTCGATGGCCTGCGGGGCGACGGTCGCGAACTGGGCGACCAGCTCGTCGGTGGACATCGTCTGCGACCGGGTGGTCGCCGACTCCTTGAGCAGTTCCGCGGACTGCTCCGCCACGCCTCCCGGGCGCTGCATGAACGACAGCAGGTCGGCGGCGTCGTCGTGGCTGACCGGGGCGTCGGGGGAGGGCGCCTCGACGCCCGCCAGGGTCGCCGACGGGAACGGGCTGCAATGGGTGTAGACGTCCTTGACCGTCCAGCTCGGCAGCCGCGTGGGACGGGTCCACTCGTCGTCGGTCAGCTCTCCGCCCAGTCGTGCCCACACTTGCCAGGTCTGGTCCAAGGCGTCGATGATCATGCTTCTCCGATCGGCTGGAAGGACTCTTCTCTTCGGCCTGAGGTACCCATTCACTCACGAGATGTCGGGTGACGCGGATAATCTTTCCGGGTGTTCCGGTGTTGATCGACGACGAGACGCGGGAGCGTGCGATGAGCGGAGGTAGTCCGGCGGAGCAGTCGCCGGAGCCACCGAGTACCGGCGAACCGCCTCAGGCCCCGGCCAGGCGCTGGGTGCCGCGCGTCCTGACGCCGGATTCGGTCGAGGCGGTCAACGTCGTCGAGCTGGCCGACGAGTTCGCCCGGACCCGGGGCGAGCCGCACGCCGGCCCGGCCGACCGGCTGGCCGCGGGCGTCATCGTGCTCGGCGAGGCGCTGGCGACCGAGGACTGCGCGCTGGTCGCGGCCTGGCTGCGCTCGGCGCCCGCCGACGTGCGCGGGCCGGTGCTGTCGGCGGTGCTGGCCGCCGAGCCGCCGCGCGAGGTGCTCACCGATCTGGCCGCCGAGCACGCCGGTCGCGCCCGGATAGCCCTGCTGCGCTGCGAGATCGCCGATCTGGTCGGCGGAGCGCGGGTGCCCGAGCCGGTGCCGCTGACCCCGCACCCGTGGGGCGCGGACGAGGCGGAGGAAGCCCGGTCGCTGCTGGCCGACGCCGCGGCGGAACTCGCTCCGGAACGCGTCGACCTGCTGTTACGCACGGCCACCCGCTTCGGCGTCGACCTGCCGCCGGACCGCTTCGCCGCCGAGCGGTTCGCGGGCTGGTGGGCCTCGCACCCCGAAGCCGCGCTGGACCCGGCGGCGTGGCCCTGCGGCGACGAGCTGGTCGCGCTGCTGCGGCAGACCCTCGGCGAGCGTCTCAAGCACTCCGACGTCGTTCTCACCGCCGTGAACGAGCACTGGTGGCCGCTGCTGCGGCACACCGCCACCGACCCCTTCGAGCCGCTGGACGCCGCGGTCATCTCGGCGGCGGTGCGCGCCAAGGGCGACGCCCGCCGCGAGATCGTGGACCTGTTCGCCGACCGTCTGCGCGATCCCGATCTCCCCGACACCCCGGAGGCGGTGCTGGCCGCGCTGTTCAGCGCCGCACCGCCCACTGTGGACGAACTGCACCGCCTGATCGGCGCGCTGCCGGCCACGGCCATCACCGAGTCGATCGCGCAACGCGCGTTCTCGGTGCTGAGCAAGGCCAAGGTGACCGGCCGCCACCTCGACCTGCTGCGCGTGCTGAGCCACCACCTGTGCGCCGACCAGCGCGCGCTGTGGTCCGAGGACGGACGGGTGCGCTCCTGGGTGGCCGCGTTCTCCCGGGGTGCTGAGGTCGGCTCGTTGGACGAGGTGTCCGAGCGGGTGCTGCGCGCGCGGTTGCCCGAGGTCGTGACCGCGTTGCTGGCCGCTGAGCCTCGCGTGGCGGTGCGCGCGATCGTCTCGGCCGGTCAGGTCCTGCAGCGGCTGCTGATGCGCGAGCTGCCCTCGGTGTGGAACGACGAGCGGGCCGAGGAGTCGAGGCGGGACGGCGCCGTCGCGCTGGCCTTCGTGCTGGCCTGGTCGGACACCGCGACCGCCGACGTGCGCACGGCCTACGACCGCGAGCTGGAGCGCTGGGCCCGCAGCGGCAGGCGTGCCGATCACCGGCGGATCAGCAAGCTGCTGCGCGTCTCGGCCGCGGATCACGCCGCCGGTTGGCACGAGTGGTTGCAGGAGATCGTCAAGACCCCGGCGGAACCCGAGCGAGCCCCTCGCAAGTGGTGGCAGCGACGCCGTTGAGTGTCTGGAGCCGTTCAGCGGGCTCACTGGGAAGGGTTGCCGTACGGCTGAACGCGTGACACCGAGGGTCAATATCGGACATTCGTCGCATCGATAGTGTATGACCGGTCACGGTGCGATAACGATCGCCGTTCCGGGCGGGATACTTCTCGTGGGTAGTCATCGCGCAGGGCCACCACCGCATCACCGCCGGTGCCCGCGCCGAAGGAATTCCACGGGAGGTTCGCTCATGGGGGCGGCGCTCAAGGCGCACGCGGCATGGCTGGTCAACGCGCTGGGCATCGGGCGGAACCCGCTGCGCCGGCCGATCGACCGGCTCGCCGCCGGGCTCACGTTAATGCTGCTGATGGTCGCGATGATCGCGGTTCCGGTGTCGGGCATGTTCGCCGATTCCACGCACCGGGACCTCTCCGAACGCGCCGAGCAGGCGGCCCGCACCAGTCGTCCGGTGACCGCGGTGGTCGTGGCGCCGCCCTCGTTGAGCATCCCGGTCTCCGAGGTCTACAGCCAGGACGCGGTCAGCTCCACGGCGGAGGTGGCGTGGAAGGCGGGTCTGCACGAGCAGCGTTCCCGCGTGCAGGTGCCCTCGTCGGCGAAGGTCGGTGACGACGTCGAGGTGTGGGTCGACGAGCAGGGCTACCGCGTGCCGCCGCCGCCCGACGAGGGCTCGATCGCGGCTTCGGCGGTGTTCGCCGCCCTGCTGCTGCTCGTGGTCCTGGAGATCGGGAGCTTCGCGCTGATCGGCGCGGTGCAGGCCGGTGCCCGCCGGATCGCCATGAACGCCTGGGCCCGCGAGTGGGATCACGTCCAGCGCGGAGGGACCTGGTCGCAGCGCTGACCGTCCGTCTCCGCCGGTGCGCGGAGCCGCTTTTCGGTCACCCTTCGTGGCCGTGAACTTGAGGCTTCGTGGCGGCAACGTTATCGATGAGCGACGCCAGCGTTCGCTGCCTTCACCCGGTCGGGTTAAATGTGGCCGCCGAACTTGTCAGTGGGACCCGGCGCTGTGTTTGGGTACCCGCGTGGATCTCCACAACGGAGTAACACCTTTGACGAGCCGGTTGGTGCCGAGACCGGCACGTCATCGCAGGGACGAGGACACTCGCCCGCTGACGATTATGAGGGGATGCGGCAATGGGGGAGCAGCAGTCGACCGAGACGGCGGAGAGCGTGCCGATCTACGAGGAACTGGCCAGCGAGCTGTGCGATCCGGCCGGCACCACGTGGCAGTTCTCGCCCGTGCCGTCCTTCGCCGAGGAGCTGGCCGAAGCGCTCGAGAGCGACGAGGCCGCCGTGGCGAGCTGACCGCTCACCGCTGGACGGTCTCCGGCGCGGTGATGTCCAGGTCCTTGGTCTCGCGGGAGAACGCGAACGCCACCAGCGAGATGAGCGCGGTGAAGACCATCCACACCGCCACCAGCCGGCCCGTTCCTCCGCCCTGGATGACCAGCGCGGAGGCGACCAGCGGGGAGAACCCGCCGAGCGCCGCGCCGATCTCGCGGGACGAGGCGAACCCGGTGTAGCGCACGCGGGCGCCGAACAGCTCGGCGTAGAACGCGGGCTGCACCGCGATCATCGGAGCCAGCCCCAGCCCGGCGGCGACCACCAGCGCGATCCAGATCAACGCGGGCTGCTGGGTGTCGAGCAGGGCGAAGAACGGGAACGCGAACAGCCCGGTGAAGATCACGCTGAACAGGTTCAGCGGTTTTCGGCCCACCCGGTCCGACAGCGCGCCGTAGAGCGGTTGCAGCACGATCACCACGAACGTCGAGGCGATCACGCCGGTGAGTCCGATCCAGCGCGGCAGGTCCAGCGTCTCCTGGACGTAGGCGACGCTGAAGGTGGCGTAGATGTAGACCACGGCGGTGTCGCAGATGTGGGCGCCGATGCCGATCAGGAAGTTGCGCGGGTAGCGGCGCATCGCCTCGAACACCGGCAGCTTGATGGTGCGGCGATCGGCCGACATGCGCTCGAACACCGGGGATTCGGCGACCCGCAGCCGCACGTACAGCGAGAGCGCGATCATCACGAAGCTGAGCAGGAACGGCCCCCGCCACGCCCACGCCTGCACGGCCTCGTCGCCGAGGCTCTCCACCAGCAGGAACGACACGGTTCCCAGCAGGAGCCCGATCTGCACGCCGGTCTGGGCGTAGGAGCTGAGGTAGCCGCGCCGGTGGGGCGGGGCGTGCTCGCACAGCAGCGTCGAGGCGCCGCCGAACTCCGCGCCCGCACCCAGGCCCTGGAGGACCCGCAGCAGCGTGAGCAGGATCGGGGCCCAGACCCCGATCGTCTCGTAGGTCGGCAGCAGGCCGATGAGCCCGGTCGACACGCCCATGACCAGCGTGGTGAGCACCAGCGTCGCCCGGCGTCCGACGCGGTCGCCGAGGTGCCCGAACAGGAATCCGCCCAGCGGCCGGATGGCGAAGCCGACGCCGAAGGTCGCGAAGCCGGCGATGGTGCCGACCGCGGGGTCGCTGGTGGGGAAGAACAGCTTGTTGAACACCAGCGTGACGGCGAAGCCGTAGATGAAGAAGTCGTACCACTCCAGGGCGGTGCCGACGACGGAGGAGGTGACCACTCGCCGGAGTTCTCGCGGCTGCGTGGGCGGGATCTGCTCGGAACCGATGGCGGCGCTGCTCATCGTCACTCCTCGATGCACCAGGGCGTGAAAAACCCCTGCGGGCACCGGGTTCCGCGTTGAACCCAGTTGGTGAGGCATGCCCGCAACCGCCCTGTCCGGGTCATTGGCGGCAATCGTGCCACGGCGAATGCGGAAGACAAGCCCTCCGCTTGCCCCGTGGTCCCTTCGTAACCAGCCCGTGCCCGCCCTGCTCCGAACGGCGGTTTCCCGCTGGGCCGAACGTCGGGGTCGTCGGGGTGGTCGCGTCGTCAACGCCCCTTTAGCCAGGTCGATTCGGACCAGAACCGCCCCGCGTCGAGGGGCTACCAAGCGGGTGCTTGCTTGGGTAAGCTCCGCCCCGGGTTCGCGACGTCGGTGTCTGACCCCGGGAGGACGAGATGGCTCGTGCGCAGGGCGTGGAGTCGATTCCGGCTGCGGTCCGGAACGCGGCGGAGCGCTTCGGCGAGGTCGAAGCGCTGGTGGACGGCCCGGTCCGGCTGACCTTCGGTCAGCTCGCCGAGCGCGTCCGGGAACTGGCGCGGATGTTCGCCGCCGTCGGCGTCCGACCCGGCGACCGGGTGGCCCTGAACTCGCCGAACACCCACCACTGGGTGCTGGCCGCCCTCGGCGCCTCCTGCGCGGGAGCGACGCTCGTACCGGTCAACACCCGCTTCACCGGCGTGGAATCGGCGGACCTGCTGCACCGCAGCAAGGCGCGCGCCCTGGTGGTGGCCGACGAGTTCCTGGGCGTGGACCGGCTCGCGGACATCCACGAGGCCGCGGGCGAGGGACCCGGCGAGGTGGTCGCCGGATTGCCGGAGCTGCGCGCGGTCCTGCGCGTCCCGGTCGGCACCGCGTCCCCGGCGGGACCCGGTGTGCACGACTGGGACGAGATCGGCGAGCTGGCCGCGAAGGTTCCGGAGTCGGAGATCGAGCGCCGCGCCGACGCGGTCACCGGGGACGACCTCGCCGACGTGCTGTTCACCTCCGGAACCACCGGTCGCGCCAAGGGCGTGATGTCGCTGCACCGCCAGACGCTCGGCGTGGCCAGGGCGTGGGCCGAGTGCGGCAACGTCCGCAAGGGCGACCGATACCTGCTGGTCAACCCGTTCTCGCACAGCTTCGGCTACAAGGCCGGAATCCTGGTGTGCCTGCTGACGGGCACGACGATGGTCCCGCAGGCGATCTTCGACGCCGCCTCGATGCTGGACGTCATCGACACCGAGCGGATCTCGATCCTGGCCGCCGCCCCCACGATCTTCCAGACCTTGCTGCACGCGCCGGAACGCGGCGACCGGGAGCTGCCGGGACTGCGCCTGGCGGTCACCGGTGCCGCGACGGTGCCGGTCGCGCTCGTCGAGCGCATGCGCTCCGACCTGGGCTTCGACACGGTGCTCACCGCCTACGGGCTGACCGAGGCGGTCGTGGCCACCATGTGCCGTCCCGGGGACGACGCCGAGACCGTCGCCCGCACCTGCGGTCGTGCCGCCGCCGGTTTCGAGGTGGCGGTGGTCGACGCCGACGGCAACGACATGGACCCGGGTCAGGCGGGGGAGGTGGTGCTGCGCGGCCCGAACGTGATGCGCGGCTACCTCGACGACCCGAACTCCACGGCGCACGCCATCGATCACGACGGCAGGCTGCACACCGGCGACATCGGGGTCCTGGACGAGCGCGGCTACCTGCGGATCACCGATCGTCTCAAGGACATGTACGTCTGCGGCGGTTTCAACGTCTACCCGGCCGAGGTGGAGCAGGCCCTGGCCTACCTGGACGGGGTGCGGGACGTGGCGGTGATCGGGGTGCCGCACGAACGCCTCGGCGAGGTCGGCAAGGCGTACGTGGTCGGTGACGATGCGCTGACCGAGGAGTCGGTGCTGGCGTTCTGCAAGCAGCGGCTGGCGAACTTCAAGCTGCCGCGCTCGGTGGAGTTCGTCGGCGAGCTCCCGCGCAACGCCTCCGGCAAGATCCTCAAGCGGGTTCTCGCGGAGCGGTGAGCCGGTTCAGCAGCGCGGTCCTGATCGACGGCCGCGAGCCGAACAGCAGCAGGAACGTGGCCTCCCGGACCAGCCGCTGGGCGTGACTGCCCGGCAGCACCGATCGGCTGCCGTGGTGCACCGCGGCAGCCGAGGCCGCCCGCATCGCCAGCTCCGACGCCTGCGCCCGCACCTCGGAGAGCTCCTCGTCGGTGGCCGTGACCAGCTTCGATCGCGTGGCGTCGAGCTCACCGGGAAGCCCGCCCGCGTCGTCGCCGAGCAGCGAGATCGCCCGCCCGGCCACGCCGAGGGCGAGGGCGCCGTTGAACCGCACGGAACTGGAATCGCCCTTGAGGAAGTCGGCTTGCGGCACGGTCGAGGCGATCCGGTCGCGCGGCACGAAGTGCCTGTTGAACCGCAGCGTCACGGTGCCGCTGGCCCGCACCGCCATCAGGTCGAGCGGTTCGGCGTGCAGCGTGTCGGTCTCGGCGACGTCGAGCATCGCGAAGATCAGCGTGTCCTCGGAATTGCGGCCGGCGACCAGCAGCGAGTCGACCATGCCCCAGCCGGTGAACCAGGGCGCGGTGCCTTCCAGCAGGTATCCGCCGACGACCGGCGAGGCGCGCAGCGGCGCCGGGCCCGTCCGCAGCGCCGAGGCCAGCGCGATCCCGCCGCGGCGCTTGCCCGTGAGCAGGTCGGACAGGTAGTTCTCGCGCAGGTTGCGGTTCTTGGTGTTCTCAGCGGCGCTGAGCACGCCGTGGTGCTGGATCCAGACGAACGTCGTGGTCAGGCAACCGCTCGCGAGGACTTCGATGAGCCGCAGCACCGACGCGAGGTCGCCGACGTCGAGCGTGGCCCGCTCCTGGGACGCCGCGAGCCCGTAGAAGCCGCGCTCGGCGAGCAGGTCCAGGTGGCCGGCGGGGACCCGCTCGGCGGCGTCGACCTCCAGCGCGGCGGGGAAGAGCACGTCCTCGGCGATCTGCCGAGCATCCTGCAACGCGGGCGACTCCGGAGTCATCCTCCCAGTTTCCCCGAGTCCCCACGCCCGGCACGACGGGGTTTGGCCGACCGCCTGCGAGCAGACCGAAGCAGAACCTTCAACGCGTTCGGGATCTCGAACGGGTGAGTGAATCCTGGCTTTGTGGAGCGGAGGGCGAGGTCGTGTAAAGTGAGCCGTGCGGACCCGTCCTCATGCTCTTGAGGGTTGCGGGTCCAGCTTCTTTTCAGAGGGTCTTCACATCAACGGGTTCCGGGCCCGTCACGGAGCTGTGGGCCAGCATCTCGTACCAGCCCCAGCTGAACCTTCTGCGCGGTGAACGCGCGACTCGCATGTAAGCGGTGTAGGCGACCAGGTCTGCCATCTGCACCCATTGACTTGAGTGAGCGACCTGGAACAGGGGGTCCTCGATCAATGAACGTGTCGCCAGCGTGAGCGCGCGATGCGGAACCCGATAGGTCGGGTCGGTGCCGTCGCCATCCATGATGATGATGCCGAAGTCGCCTTCCCGCGTGAGGCCGCGGCGATCCTGGATTGACGAGCGAGTGGGGGACCGGGCGGTGCGGTGGGAGGTGGTGCACCGCCCGGTCCTGGGGGCTCGGCGTCGTGTCGGGGGCGCGTCGGCGCCGAGCCTGGTCTTCGCGGGGTCAGGAGCGTTTCGGGTTCGTCGGCATGGGGACGTCGGCGAGGTGGTGGGCGGCGACGTTGCAGTCGGGGCAGGTCGGCCAGAACCAGGCGAAGGTCGAGTTGTCGGCGTGGACGTCGTCGCCGCAGAGGGCGGTGATCTCCGCTTCGTCCGGCCAGCCGCCGGGAGGCCGCGCTTCACCTATCGCGTGTCGTCGGCCGTCCCCGGGGACCCAGCTGAACGGGTGCGGCCGGTATCGCGCTTCGCCCATGTGCGGTGCCTCCATCTGCGGTGCTCTCTGCTGGTTGCGACGTGGACCACAAGATCAGCTCCACATGAGCGAAGGTATTGCATGTGTACACATGCGCCAATTACCGATATGGGTGAACGCAATGTGAGCACTCCTGTTGCAGGATGATCGACAGTCAGATGCGCAGCCAGGGAGTGCGAGAGATGGTCGAAGAGCACGAGGACGGGCCGGGACCCAACCTCCGACGCCGCGAGCTCGGGCGCGAGCTCCGACAACTGCGCGAGCAGGCGGGCAAGAAGGTCGCCGACACCTCCAAGTACGCGGGCCTGACCGTCACCACCATCAACAGGATCGAAGGCGGCAAGCAGGTCATCCTGCCGCGCAACGTGCGCCTGCTCTGCCAGTTCTACGGCGTGGAGGCCCCGCTGTCGGACAACCTCGTCCGCCAGGCCGAGGAGTCCAACGAACGCGGCTGGTGGGCGATGTACTCCGACACCATGCCGGAGTGGTTCGAGAAGTTCGTCGGCCTGGAATCCGACGCCGACGAGCTGTGGAACTACTCGCCGATCGTGGTGGACGGACTTCTGCAGACGCCCGAGTACGCGCAGGCGATGTTCGGGGTCAGGGCGTCGGCCGTCGACGAGCAGACGCTTCAGCGCTCCATCGGCCTGCGAAAAGCCAGGCAAGACCGGGTCAACTGCGAGAAGAACCCGACTCGGCTGCACGTCGTGCTCGACGAGGCCGCGCTGAGGAGAGCGGTCGGC
Organism: Saccharopolyspora endophytica; assembly: GCF_018070075.1. GTDB lineage: Bacteria > Actinomycetota > Actinomycetes > Mycobacteriales > Pseudonocardiaceae > Saccharopolyspora > Saccharopolyspora endophytica. The sequence continues at coordinate 293,140 of NZ_JAGPXE010000008.1, read as the reverse complement.
GGCGAGGAGGTTCTTCGGAACCAGCTGCGCTACCTCGTCACGATGGCCGCGAAGCCGAACATGACGATCCAGGTCATGCCCTTCGCAGCAGGAGCGCATCTCGGTCTGCAGACGCCGTTCTCGATGCTCCGGTTCCCCGAGGGGTTCGACGACATGGACGCGGTGTACGTCGAGAACCTCCGGGGTGGTGTCTGGCTGGAGCGCCCGAACGACATCAAGCACTACACCGAGGTCTTCGAGCAGATGCGTGCCGAAGCGCTCACTCCTGCCGAATCCGTGGAGTTCATGGATAGCCTTGCGTCGTCGCTGTGACACACCTGCGAAGGGGAGGACGCGAACATGAACGAGCTGGCGGGCGCCGTGTGGCGGAAGTCGAGTCGGAGCACCGATCAGGGGCAGTGCGTTGAGTTGGCGCAGAACCTGCCGCACGTCAGCGGTGTTCGTGACTCGAAGGCTCCTGACCAGGCCGCTTTAGCTTTCTCCAAGGACCGGTTCGCGGACTTCCTGTCGGCCGTCAAGGCGGGCGAACTCGACGGCTGACTGCGCGCGGCCCCTGCCTTCGCGGCGGGGGCCGTGTTGTTTGCCCGGAGGCGAGTGCGCCGTGGTCGGGTCGAAGAGGGTTTTCGGTACCACCTAGCCCGAAATCCACGAGCAGTGGTATTCCGCCCCGTCGAATCCAGCGCGCCGTGTCCGCTTTGGGAAGTGTCGAATCACGAACCCGAGATGCTCGAACTCGGATCACGACATCGCGCGGTTCGACGTGACGAACATCCAGCGGATGCGCGCGGAACCCCGCAGCATCAACGCAGGGCTGCGGCATGGCTCCTACCAGCGGGAACGATGCCGAAATGCGGCCGTCACGAGCCTGACTCCAGAGGGCGCAGTCTCGCGAAAGCATTCATCCACTGTGGATTTGAATTCTGCCGGAGCGCCGGATGAATCGTGCCGTCGCGGCATGGTTCATCCGGTGAGTCGTCTTTCTCGTCACAGTTTTCGGCGGTTGAGGTAAACAAGTGATCACGATGCGTCCAATGTCGCCTGCCGTTCGCGTCGTCTGGTAAGTGTTGTCTCGTGGGGAAGTTGATGACCGGCGCCATCGGATAGGTGCCGTTGTCCTTGTTTTTCCGGGGGAGAGATGAACGAGCCTGACGAGCAGGCGTCTCAGTCGCTCGCGGTGACCACGGCTGCCGTGGCTGCGGTGCGCGATGCCGTGGAGTCGTTGGACCTGAAGCTGGATCCGGAGGCGGGCGAGTCGATCCGCTCCGCCCTGGACGAGCGCTTGAACTCGGTCGACTCCTGGTTGTCGCAAGCGCGCAACCTCGCCCGCCAGGCGCCGCTGGGGCAGAACCCGGTGGGCACGGCGATGGCGGAGAAGTTCGCCGGCCGAGCCGAAGGCGGTGAGCACTCGCTGGTCGCGGTCCTGACGCGCTACCGGGACGTCCTCGTGGACGCGCGAGACGCGATAGAGAGCGCGATGCGCACCTACCGGGAGACCGACCAGCGCGTCGCGGACTCCTTCCAGAAGCTCATCTGATCCGCCTGGAATCCAGGCCGAGGAGAAGAGAACATGCCGCAGGACCCACCCGACCTCGCGTTGGTGGAGACGCAGAACTGGGCATCGCGCAGCCACCGCGAGCTCTACGACGCCGTGCACATCGAGAACGATCCCGGCCGCGTCGGTCAGCTCGCCGACGAGTGGACCAAGCTGAGCCGCGCGATGGCCGAGTCCGCCGACCGGATGTCCGAGCAGCTCCGCGCCACCGAATCGGGCTGGCAGGGCGAAGCCGCCGACGCCGCGCGATCGGCGATCGAGAAGCTGGCGAACTGGAGTCGCGACGCCGGGGAATCCGCTGGTGCGCTGGCAGATCGGGTCTCGGAGCAGGGCCGCGTCATGGAGACCGCGAAGGCCGAGATGCCCGAGCCGGTCAAGGGCGCGAAGGAACTCCACGCCACGGCCGCGCTGACCTTCGCCACCGGTGACCTGGAGTCCTTCACCAAGGCGATGGGGGACCTGCGTGCCAACCAGGAGCGTTCCTCCAGCGCGCACGAGCAGGCCGTCCGGGTGATGGTGCGGATGGAGGAGTCCTCCCGCGCCATCGACGGCGACACTCCGCGCTTCACGCCTCCGCCGGACCCCATCGAGGAGCTGAAACCCCGCAAGATGGTCCGGTCCGTGGCCGCGACCGAGGACGTCGGGCCGGGCGAAGCGCCGACGCAGCAGCAGTCCGCGGCGGGGGGTGCCGAGGCGACTCAGAAGATGACCAGGCCCGCATCCGCACCGGCCGGTCAGCAACCGGCGGCCCCGCCGCTGGCCGCGCAGACCGGACCCGCTGGGGTCGGGCCGGACGGAATGCCGTTGGCCGCGCAGACCGGTCCCGCCGGGGCCAACGCGCCGACGAAGAAGATGCAGATCCCGAAGATCGGCGGCCCGAGCTCGATGGATTCGCCGACGATCCGGGCGAATCCGGTCACACCCGCGAGCAGCGGCCCGACCCAGAAGCCGCCGTCGCTGGAGGACCACAAGCCCAAGAGCACGACCGCGCAGAACGCGACCCCCTTCCAGGGCGGCGACCGGCAGACCGAGAAGACCCAGAAGCTGCGACCGCACCAAGGACCGGACGGAGTCGCCTTCGGTCCGGGTGGCCGTCGTCCCGGCAAGCCGAACGACCGCGACAGCAACCGGAACTGGGGCGGGCAGATCCCGCCGATCCCGAACACGACCGGCCCGAGCGGCGAGATCCCGCCGATCGGTCAGACGAAGGCGGCCGGCGGTTCCCCCGGTGGACTGGGCGCGACACCTCCGCCGATGCCGTCCGGTGGTGCGTCCGGCAGCAGCATCACGCCCGGCGGCACGTCCGGCGTCGGTGGGACGCCCGCCGGTGACCACGGCGGGGCCGGTCCGGTCCAAGGCGGCGGTGCCGCTCCGGGACAGACCCCGGCAAGCGGTGCCGGCGGCATGATGGGCGGCGGTCCGATGGGCAACCGCGGTGGTCAGGGCAGCGAAGACGAGGCGCGCAAGGCCAAGTACGTCGAAGGCGGTCCCGTCGTCGAGGTTCCGGGCAAGGACCTCCCGCCGCCGGTGATCGGCGAGGGCAAGAAGAAGAAAAAGAGCGAGGAATGACGAACCCGGACTTCGTGCTCTCCGCGGCCGAATTCGACCTGGTCTGGGCCGAACTCGGACTCGGCAAGATCCCGTACCCGCTGGACGTCCCGAGCCTCGGCGCCACCGCGCGGGAACGGGCGGAACTCACCGCCGAGGCCTTCCGCTCGCTGGCACGCCGCGGCCTCGCCACCGGCCGCGAACTCGACCCGAGGCTCGCGGACCTGCTGCGGCTGCTGGTCGACCACGACACCTCGGTGGACGTGATCGGGCACCGCGACCAGCCCATCCGCGCCCTCGCCGCCGTCGCGCGGCGCAGCGGAGCGCTCGCGGAGCTGGTGGGCGACGAACTGCGGCTCACCGAGATCCGCCCCACCGCGCTGGCCCTGTCCGCCGTCGGCGTGCTGCCGCCGGGCGAAGCGGGCCTGCAGCGGGCGATCTCCGTTCCGGCCGAAGCGCTGTCGAAAGCCCTCGAAGAGGACGACGACGATCCCTTCGGCGGTGACGTGGAAGAAGACGTCGCCCTGGTCAAGGCAGGCCTGTCACCGCAGGACGCGGCGACCGTGCTCGAACTCGCCAACAACCGCCGAGCAGGCGGTCAGTTCGGCGTTTCACGCGGAACACGCCGCTCCACAACCCTCGTGACCTGGTTCGACACCCACCAGGGCCGCTACATGATGGTCAGCCAGGGCGCCTGGCTCAGCATCACCCCGGCCGACAACAAGAAGATCGAGCACCGGCTCGCCGACGTCGTGGCCGCAGTGGCCTGACTGACCGGAGGAATGGGGGAACCATGACGTCGTTCAACGTTCAGGCCGAAGACCTGACCGCGCACGCCAGCCACCTGGAAGGGCTCACCGACCGGCTGGACACCGCGATCTCGGCAGCCGAGGCCGTGAGCATGTCCGACGAGGCCTACGGGCTGCTGTGCTCCTTCCTGCCTCCCATCGTCAACCCGATGGAGGAGGAAGGGATGAACGCGCTGAAGGCGGCCAAGGAAGGCATCACCGTCACGGCCGACAACGTGCGCTCCACCGCCAAGGACTACCTGGACACCGACGACGCCAACGCCGATTCGTTCAAGACGTTCGACGAGGCGGTCAAGGTGAACCGGTCGGCCGTGGCACTGCGCGGAGTCCCGCCGGTGGGAACTCCGCAGCAGCAGGGGACTCCGGTGTTGGAGCCGGAGCGCGGCACACCGGCCTGACCGGTCGATTCACACCGAACACCGAGGATTTCGAGATGTCGACGGAGGTTGTGCGATGACGGGCCAGAGCTCGGGGGGATTCGCGGTCGCCGGGGCCGACCCGGATGAAGCGGAACGTCGCATCCAGCAGTGGGCGCAGGGATTCGCTGAAAAAGCCCAGCGGTACCAGGAAGTTCAGGCGCAGACCGAGCAGCTGCGGCTGTCGGCCAGCAGCCCGGACGGGCGCATCAAGGTGACGGTGCGCGCCGACGGCAGCGTGACCGACCTGGAGTTCACCGACAAGGTCCGCTCGATGCCGCCGAACGAGCTCGCCGCGCAGATCCTGTCGACGATGCACCGCGCGCAGGCCGACATCGCGGGCAAGGTCGGCGAGACCATGGCCGCGACCCTCGGCGACGAGGACCAGCAGACCCGCTCGATGATGCTGGACAACCTGCGCGAGCGGTTCCCGGAGCAGCCGGAGGATGAGGTCGAGGAGGAGGTCTCCTCGAAGTGGGACGGCCCCGCCGAGGACGACGAAACCCCGGCCCCACCCGCCGCTCCGGCTGCGGCGCCGACGGCGCCTCCGGCGCAGCCGAGGCGACCGCGCTTCGAAGACGAGGACGACGACGAGTTCGGCCCGGACTTCGACCCGCTGCGCGACTGAGTTCTCCTACCTGATTTCTGCTGGCTTGTTCTGGGGGTTGTAGTGACGAATCCGTTGGTGGCGCAGCGCGAGGACTCGACGCAGTCGTTCAGCGGTATCCAGATCGCCGAGTCGGTCGCCGACACGCAGAAGGCGATCGAGTCCGGTGATTGGGCCGCGGGCGTCCTGGGCGCGGTCGGGACCGGACTGGACGCGCTGGGCATGGCGCTGGACCCGTTCGGCGCGATCTTCTCCGCTGGTGTCGGCTGGTTGATCGAGCACGTCGGGCCGGTCTCGGACGCCTTGGACTCGCTGACCGGCGACCCGGACGAGATCAAGGCCCACTCGGAGACGTGGAAGAACATCTCGGCTGAGCTCGAAGCCATCAACACCGAGATGAAAGAACTGGTCAAGGCCGACACGGCCAGCTGGCTGGGCGAGGCGGGCGATGCCTACCGCAAGCGCAGCGAGGACACCGCGAACCTGATCGCGGCGGCCAAGTCCGCAGCCGACGGAGCAGCGGACGGCATCGGCACCGCGGGCGAGGTCGTCGCCGCGGTGCGCACGCTGGTGCGCGACATCATCGCCGAACTCGTCGGCCACCTGATCAGCTGGGCGCTGCAGGTCGTCTGCACACTGGGCATCGCCTTGGCCTGGGTCGTGCCCCAGGTCGTCGCCGAGGTCGCCAAGGTCGCGGCCCGCATCGCCGACATCACCACGAAGCTGGTCAAGGCCATGAAGGCCTTGTCACCGATGTTGCAGAAGCTGGGCAAGTCGTTCAGTGATGCGAGCAACGCGCTGAAGAAGATCAAGGCGGACGGTTCGAAGTCTCCGACGCCGGACAAGACGCCTCCGCCGCCGAAGCCGGATGGTCCGGCATCGACGAAGCCGTCCGGCGCCGGTCCCAGCGGCAGTGCCCCCGATGCGCCGAAGAACCCCAATGGCCCGGATGTTGGCACTCCACGGGGTGGTCCCTTGCCGGGTGACGGCCCGGTGGGCGGGGCGCCGGTGCGACCGCGTCCTGCCAGGCGCCCGGAGCGCACCGGCCCCACCGTCGGGCCGCGTACGGCTCCGATGTCGAACCCGACCCCGAAGCTGCAGCCGCCGCAGCCGAACCAAGCTCCCCCGGGGCCGAACGTGATCAGCGCGCAAAGCTTCCGGGACGACGCGGCGCGGAACAAGTTCATGCAAGACAACGGTCTCGGTGCGGTGCAGCAGATCAACAAGCAGAACTTCGACAACGGGGTGGCGGGGCACAACACCAACTGCGGCAACTGCTCGGTCAACGTGGCGCGATACCTCAAGACCGGGCAGGTGTACCCGGCGGCCCCGTCGAATCCGGTCACAGCCGGCACGGTCGAGCAGTTGGCGCAGCCGCACGGTGGCGGCCGCTTCCAGCCGGTCAAGGACTACGACGAGATCAACCAAGCCATGTCAAAGGCGCCCTCCGGGCACGTCGCCACGGTCTTCGCGGGATGGTCGGACCGCGAGATCGGGCATTTCTTCAACGTGGCCAAGGGCAATGATGGCTCGGTGGTCTACCTCGACGGACAGAACGGTTTGCCCGCCGACATCAGCGAGAAGCCGAGTACGCTTTCCGTGATGGACTATCCGAACTCCGGTACGGACCCGCGTTGGCACCAGCCACGAGACCCGAAACCCGAAGTCGATCTCTCGGGTGGCAAATCACCGGGTCCCGGGTCGAGGTGACCTCCGTTAGCCCGTCCTCGGCGTTCCGCGTCCAACCGCACAGAATCGAGAATCCCGCGTCATGATCGATCCGATCCGCAGCGCAGCCGACTGGCTGGAGCAGGTCTACGGGGGCCGCGTCGGCGTGCTCGACCCGGCGCCGCTCGCCGAGGGACGGGACAGCTGGCTGGTCCGGTGCGGCCACCGGGACGCGGCCGCGCAGCCGATGCTGGCCAGCACCGTGGCCGTACCGAAGAACGGTCGAGCCCCGTTCCCGGTAGCGAACGCGGCGCCGGTGGACGAAGCCCTCAACCTGGAGCCTTCCGAACAGCCGGACTTGCCCGGTCAGGAATCGTGGCGCTGGCGGATCAACGTCCGCAACTGTGTGGTCGCTGTCGATGCGGTGCTGCGCGGTGCGGAGGCGAGCGCGTTGCAGTGGGAACCGGATGACGAGCAGCCGGACTGGTGGAGCCGCCTGCTGGCCGCGCATTTCCCGGACGCGACGACCTCCGCGCACGCCACCTGGGGCGATGCGCTCGGCGCGATCACGGCCGCAGGTGCGGGAGCCCGCGCGGTGATCTGGCTGCGCCGCCGGTTCCGCGGTGTCGAGGTCACCGGGCATCTGCTGTACGCCGTGCCGACGGACGGCGGGCTGGTGGTGCTCGATCCGCAGCGCGGGATGCCCGCGGATCTTCGCGACGAAGAGGTGTACGAGCTCGTCGTCGCCACCTTCCACCGGGAGAACATCCCACCTGCGGACGTGCCGTGGCGCGCCCAGGCCGACGACCTCGACTCCGCGGTGGCCAAGGCGATGGCCTGGCTGGACGCCACCTACGGCGGCGAGGTCACCCTCGTCGCCCCGGATGCGGAAGATGAACTTCGCCGCGGCTGGCTGTTCGCGTGCACCACGGAGACTTTCCAGCGAACCGGTGACTGGCGCGACCAAATGCTCGATGCGGCGCTGGTGGTTCCGAAGAGCGCCGACGAAGATCCGTTTGGGCTGCCGAACGCGGACCCCTGGCGCTTCCTCCAGCAATGGGACGTGCACCAGGAGAACTTGCCGGAACCTCCGAATGCGGGAGCCGCCGCCTGGTTCGAGCCGACGATGCGGGAACTGGGGCAGGTCCGCTCCACGAGCCGCCACGCGGACTGGCCCGGTGTGATGTCCGAGGTCGCGGCGCTGCCTCCGGACACCGCGGCCGTGGTGTGGCTGCGTCGGAGTGACCGGCGGGGACGGGAAACCGTGGGGAACCTGCTGCTGGCGATCAGCGAGGGAACGGGAGTGCGCATCGCGGACCCGCGGAACCCGGCTGCTCGGCCACAGCTGGAGGACAGTCCCTTCGGCCTGCTGCTGATCACCTATCGCGCTCAGTATTGATTGAGCAACGCCGGTTCCTTCGACGGCTCGGCTCAGATCACCGCACTGCGGAGGTGATCTGAGCCCGTCAGACCTCAGCGGCCAGTTTCACTCCGAGGCCGACCAGCACCGTCGCTGTGACTCGGTCCATCCAGCGGCGGACTCGTTCTTTCTGCAGGAAGGCTCTGGCCCGGCCCGCCATCCAGACCAGGGTGGGGAGCCAGAGCAGGCCGGCGGTGAGGTGGATGGCGACGAGGAGGGCGCCCCAGGCGGAGGCGGTCGGGCCGGTGGGGAGGAACTGGGGCAGCAGGCTCATGTAGAAGACGCCGACCTTGGGGTTGAGGAGGTTGGTCATCAGGCCTGCGCGGAAGGCGGAACGCCCGGCCGGGACCTGAACGTCCTCGGTGGCCGGTTTCCTGTTGCGGGGCAACGTCTTCCACAGGGCGGTCGCGCCGAGCCAGATGAGGTAGGCGGCGCCGAGGACGCGGACGACGTTGTAGGCGACCTCGGAGGCCGTGAGCAGCGCGGTCAGGCCGACGATGCCGGCCGTTCCCCAGACGAGGCAGCCGGTGGTGATGCCCAGGACCGCGGTGAAGCCGGCCCGGCGGCCACCGAGCAGCGCATGTCGCAGGACCAGCATGGTGTCCAGTCCCGGCGTCACCACACCGAGGACCGCGACGACCGCGAACCCCCACAGCGCTGCACTCGTCATGCCCTCTCCCACGATCTGCCGAACGACCGCGGCCATCCCACCACGCCGAACACGTGGGGCGTGAGCAGCATCAGGGGTGACGACCCACGACTTGCCGTCAGGCGCCGAGTTCCTTGCTGATCTCGTTCGCGATGCGGACCAGGACTGGGACGAGGTCGCGTTCGACCCGGTCGGGGCTCATGCGTCCCGTGGACGTGGACGACGACAGCGCGGCGATCACCTGACCCGTGTGGTTGCGGATCGGAGCGGAGGCGGCGATCAGGCCGATCTCGCGTTCCTCGGAGACCAGTGACCAGCCTCGTTCGCGCACGCGCGCAAGCGTGTTGCGGAACTGGTCGGGATTGGTGACGGTGTGCCGGGTCAGCGGTCGCAACCCGTGCTCGGCCAGGTACTGCTCGACGAATTCGGGAGGTTGTGCCGCCAGCAGCACGCGTCCCATCGACGTGGCGTGGGCGGACACGCGAGTGCCCGCCGTGGCGTTGATGTTGAGCACGTGCTTGGCGGGAACGCGGGCGAGGTACACGACATCGCTGCCGTCCATCGCCGACAGGGAAGCCGATTCCTGGGTTTCCTCCACCAAGCGGCTCATGTGCGGCTCGGAGACCGCTACGACCGCGCTCGACGTCGTGAAGTGCTGGCCGATGGTCAGCACCCGCGGCGTGAGCTCCCAGTGGCTCCCGCCGGTGGGTCGGACGTAACCGAGGTGCTGCAGCGTCAGCAGGATTCGACGTACGGCAGGCCGGGACAGCTGGGTCGCCTTCGCGATCTCGATCAAGCTCGGGTTCCGCCGCTCGGCGTCGAACACCAGCAGTACTGCGAATCCGCGCTCGATGCTCTGGATGCGGTCCTGGGCTCCGATCTGCACGTCGTTCACCTGCGCATCGTCCCACAGCGCAGGTCCTGCTCAGCGGTTCGCCCGAGGGGAGGAGCCGGATCGCTGTTGACGGCCGGGGTGCGCTGTGCCACTCTCACTGCACGCTTTACGTACATGTTGCACGCACAGCGTGCAGGCGTGGAGGTAGGTCAATGGCGATCGATCCGAAGGAACTGCGCCGGTGCCTCGGGCACTTCACGACCGGGGTCACCGTCATCACCTGCAGCGGTGAGGACGGGAATCCGCACGGCGCCACCGTGAACGCGTTCACGGCGGTGTCCTTGGACCCGCCGCTGGTGCTGGTGTCCCTCGATCGACGTTCCCGCCTGTGCGGGCTGATCGACTCGCGGCCGTTCACCGTCAACGTGCTCGAGTCGAGCCAGAAGGACCTCGCGCTGCACTTCGCGGGCAAGCCGAGCCAAGAGGTGCGGTGGGCGCCGGACAGCGCCTGCGGCACACCGCGGCTCGACGGCACCCTCGCGCACGTCGCCTGCGTGCCCTGGCAGTCCTACGACGGCGGCGACCACGTCCTGTACCTGGGCGAAGTGCAGGAGTTCCTCATCCACGACGGGCGACCCCTGTTGTTCCACACGGGGAAGTTCCACCACCTCGGCGACGGGCACGCGCCGCTGCTCTGGGACGACTCCGTCGACGGGCCGGGCGGCGTCACCTTCGTCGCCGGATCGATCACCGGCTCCAGCTGAGCCGATCCGCCCATCCATCCCGAAGTCCTTTCACCTCCAGTTCACGACAGGCGAGGAGGCAGCAATGACGCTGCAGCAGGATGCCGCGAACACGTCAGCCGCGACGAACGGTCGCGTCAGCAAGCCTTTGACCGGCGACGAGTACATCGAGAGCCTCAAGGACGGCCGCGAGGTCCACCTGTACGGCGAGAAGGTCAAGGACGTCACCACGCACCCGGCGTTCAGGAACGCGGTGCGGATGACCGCTCGGCTCTACGACGGCCTGCACGACCCGGCCAAGCAGGACGTGCTGACCGTGCCCACCGACACCGGCAACGGCGGCTTCACCCACCCGTTCTTCCGCGCCCCGCACTCGGCCGAGGACATGAAGAAGGACCAGGCGGCCATCGCCGAGTGGGCCCGGATGACCTACGGCTTCATGGGCCGGTCGCCCGACTACAAGGCGAGCTTCCTCGGAACGCTCGGCGCCAACCCGGATTTCTGGGACCCCTACGCCGACAACGCCCGGCGCTGGTACACCGAGTCCCAGGAGAAGGTCCTCTACTGGAACCACGCCATCGTGAACCCGCCGGTCGACCGCCACCGCGGCCCGGACGAGGTGGCGGACGTGTTCATGCACGTCGAGGAGGAGAACGACAACGGGCTCGTGGTCTCCGGGGCGAAGGTGGTGGCCACCGGCTCGGCGATCACCCACTTCAACTTCCTGGCGCACTACGGCCTGCCGATCAAGAAGCGGGAGTACTCGCTGGTCTGCACCGTGCCCATGGGCGCCCCGGGCATGAAGCTGATCTGCCGGCCGTCCTACTCGGCGCAGGCCGGGATCACGGGCAGCCCGTTCGACTACCCGCTGTCCAGCCGCCTGGACGAGAACGACACCATCTTCGTCCTGGACAAGACGCTGATCCCGTGGGAGAACGTCTTCGTCTACGGTGACCCGGAGAAGGCCTCCAGCTTCGTCCCCGCATCAGGATTCCTGCACCGCTTCACCTTCCAGGGCGTGACGCGCCTCGCGGTGAAGCTGGACTTCCTGGCCGGTCTGCTGATGAAGGGCCTCGAAGCCACCGGTACCAAGGACTTCCGCGGCGTGCAGACGCGCGTCGGCGAGGTCCTCGCGTGGCGCAACCTGTTCTGGGGCCTCTCGGACGCCATGGCGGCCAACCCCGAGGACTGGCTCGGCGGCACCGTCCTGCCCAAGCACGAGTACGGCATGGCCTACCGCTGGTTCATGACCGTCGGCTACCCGCGGGTGCGCGAGATCATCATGCAGGACCTCGGTTCCTCGCTGATCTACCTGCCCAGCCACGCCACGGACTTCATGGACCCCAGCGTGCGGCCGTACCTGGACAAGTACGTGCGCGGATCGAACGACTACTCGGCCGTGGACCGCGTCAAGCTGATGAAGCTGATCTGGGACTCCATCGGCTCCGAGTTCGGTTCCCGCCACGAGCTCTACGAGCGCAACTACGCGGGCAACCACGAAGGGGTGCGCGCCGAAATGGTCGCCGACGCCGAGATGTCGGGCACGAGCGACTACTTGAAGGACTTCGCCCAGCAGTGCATGTCCGAGTACGACCTCGAGGGCTGGCAGGTTCCCGACCTGATCAACCCCGACGACGTGTCCGTCATCGGCAAGCGCTGACGTGCCGGCCGATCTGAGGAGCGCACCATGACAGCTACGCACGACTCACCGACCGCCGCGGGCTCAGGCGACTCCGCGACCAAGGCGTTCCGCGCCAGCCGGTCCACCGGTCCCGAGGTCTCCCAGGAACGCGTTTCGGAGGTCGTCACCGAACTGCTGGCCGGGATCCACGCCACGATCCGCTCGAAGAAGGTCAGCTACGACGAGTTCCAGGCCGCCAAGAAGTACCTGATCGACGTGGGGGAGGGCGGCGAATGGCCGCTGATCCTCGACGTGTTCGTCGAGCACGTCGTCGAGGACGTCGCCGCCGAGGACCAGGAGGGCACCAAGGGCTCGATCCTCGGCCCGTACCACCTGCCCGACCAGGTCCGCCTCGACACCCCGGCAACGCTGCCCCGGCGTCCTGACGAGAAGGGCACGGAGCTGCTGTTCGCCGGGCACGTCCGGGACACCGAGGGCAACCCGGTCCCCGGAGCGGAGCTCGACATCTGGCACGCGGACGACGAGGGCTACTACTCCGGGTTCGCCCCGCACCTGCCGGACGGCAACCTGCGCGGTGTCGTCGTCGCCGACGAGCAGGGCAAGTTCGACATCCACACGATCGAACCCTCCGCGTACCAGATCCCGACCGACGGGCCGACCGGTTCGTTGATCGAAGCCGCGGGCTGGCACCCGTGGCGTCCGGCGCACCTGCACCTGATGGTTCGGGCGCCGGGGTACCGGACGATCACCACGCAGCTCTACTTCCGCGGTGGGGAGTGGCTCGACAGCGATGTCGCGTCCGCGACCAAGCCGGAACTGATCCTCGACCCCGTGGACAGCGGGGACGGGAAGCACGCGGTGACCTACGACTTCACGCTCGAGCCCGCTTGAACCCGGTGCCGAGCCGGGGTGCGACGTCCCCGGCTCGGCCTTTCCCCCGTTGGAAGGAGAAGACCCGATGACCGACCTGCGGATCGACAGCGTCGAGACGGTGATCCTCGACGTCCCCATGCGCCGGGCGCACCGCTTCGCCAGGGCGGGCATGAGCACGCAGCCGCTGCTCTACGTCTTCGTCCGCACCGCCGGTGGCGTCACGGGAGTCGGTGAAGGAGTCGTTCCCGGAGGCCCGTGGTGGGGAGGCGAATCCGTCGAGACGATGCAGGTCATCGTCGAGAAGTACCTCGCGCCGGTGCTGCTGGGCCGTCGCGTCGACGACGTCCCGGTGATCCTGCGCGACTGCGGGGACGTCGTCGCGGCGAACCTGTTCGCCAAGAACGCCGTCGAGGTCGCCTTGCACGACGCCTGGGCGCGCCACCTCGGCGTCCCGGTGCACACCCTGCTCGGCGGGGCGGTCCGCAACAGCGTCGCGGTGACCTGGGCGCTGGGCGCCGAGGCCGCCGACGTCGTCGTCGATGAGGCGCTGGCGAAGCTGGACTCCGGGCTGCACACGTCGTTCAAGCTGAAGATGGGAGCGCTGGATCCGGCCGACGACGTCGACCGGGTCCTCGGCGTCGCGGAGAAGCTCGCCGACGTCGCCGGCGTGCGGGTCGACATCAACGCCCGCTGGGACCGGCTGACGTCGTTGACCCACCTCCCGGCGCTGGCCGAGGCCGGTGTGGAGATGGTCGAGCAGCCGGTGCCGGGGCACGACGTCGACGCGATGGCCGCCATCGCCGCCGCGCTGCCGATCCCGGTGATGGCCGACGAGAGCCTGCGCACCCCCGCTGACGCGTTGCGGCTCGCCCACTCCCGGGCCGCCGGGATCTTCGCGGTCAAAACCACCAAATCCGGCGGGTTGCGCGCGAGCCGGGCCATCGGTGAGGTCGCCGCCGCGGCCGGGATCCCCTGCTACGCGGCGACGTCGATCGAGAGCCCGATCGGCACGGCGGCCTCGCTGCACGCCGCGTGCGCCAACCCGGCGAGCGCGTGGGGGAGCGAACTGTTCGGCCCCTTGCTGCTGGCCGAAGAACTGCTCGTGGAACCGCTCGTCTACGACGCCGACGGGCTGCACCTGCCCGGTGGTCCGGGACTGGGCGTCGAACTGGACCCGGCCCAGGTCCGGGCCTTCCGAAGGAGCTGATCTCGATGCTTTTCCACGTCCACATGGAGGTCGCGATCCCGCACGACCTCGACCCCGATCGCCGCGCGGAGCTCGTCGCCGAGGAGAAGGCGCGCGCACTGGAACTGCAGCGCTCAGGAGTCTGGCCGCACCTCTGGCGGATCGTCGGGGAATACAGCAACATCAGCGTTTTCGACGTCGATTCGGGCGACGCCCTGCACGCTCTGCTGTCGTCGTTGCCGCTGTTCCCGTACATGAGGATCAAGGTCACGCCGCTGGCGATCCACCCGTCGGACCTGAAGGCCCAGTCGTGAGCGCCGCGCTGCGATCCCGGCAGGCGCGGGCGACGCTCTGGCACGGCCTCGACGACGTACCGCCCGATCTCGGTCCGACCGTGCTGACGATCGGGGTGTTCGACGGGCTGCACCGGGGTCACCGCAGCCTGATCGACGAGGCCCGGCGCACCGCCGACGAGCGGGGTCTGCCGCTGGTCATGGTGACCTTCGACCCGCACCCGGCCAGGGTCCTCGGGTTGCCCAAGGACACGGCGACGCTGTCCACGATCGCCCATCGCGCCGAGCTCGCCGCGGCTGCGGGGGTCGACGCGGTGTGCGTGCTGCGCTTCACCCGCGAGCTGGCCGGGCTGAGCCCCGAGGCCTTCGCCGCGCACTGCCTCGCCGGTCGGCTCAGGGCGAGGGCCGTCGTCGTCGGCGCCAACTTCACCTTCGGAGCCAGGGCGGCGGGCGACGTCGACACCCTGCGCGAACTCGGTGCGGCCCTGGGCTTCTCCGTCGAGGGCGTTCCGCTGCTGCCCGCGAACAACACCGCGTGCTCGTCGACCTACACCCGGAACTGCCTGCGCACGGGGGACCTGCCCGGGGTGACCCGCGCGCTGGGCCGCCCGCACCGGGTCGACGGGGTGCGCGCGGGTGACCGGATCGTCCTCGCCCCGAACACCGCCCTGCCGCCGCCCGGCCGCTACCACGCGACGCTCAACGGCAGAGCCGCTCTCGTCGACGTCGGCGACGACTCGGTGCGCGTCGCGGACGGCACCTCCGGCGACGGCGCAGCCGCGGTCACCTTCCTCGAACGAGCGGGAGGCGAGTCGTGAACGACGACGTGCTGCGCAGGATCACCCGGCTGGAGGCGCTGGAAGCCATCCGCGACCTGGACGCGCGCTACTGCCGCTCGCTCGACGACGGCGACTGGGACGCCCTGGTCTCGCTGTTCACCGAGGACGGCGAGTTCGTCGGGCTGTCCCGCGCGACCGGCCACGCCGAACTGCGGGCGTTCTTCGCAGGTCTCGCCGACGCCGGGCTCACCGCGTTCTGGCACCACGTGACCAACCTCGAGATCACCCTCGAAAGCGAGCACACCGCGCGGGCGCGGTCGTTCCTGTGGCAGCCCTGCGTGCAGGACGGCGTCCCGCACGTCGCGGCCGGTCGGTACACCGACTCGCTGCGGCGTGTCGACGGCAACTGGCGCTACGCCTCCAAGCAGGTGTACTTCGACTACTTCGTCCCGCTCGCCGACGGCTGGGACCACGGCCGCTTCACCGTCGCGTCCGCTGCCGCGACCTACCCGGGGAGGCCCTTCGCATGACCACCGAAACCGCGCTGCACCACCGGATCGACGGTCCGGGCTCCGCGCCCGTCCTGGTCCTCGGGCCATCGCTGGGCACCGATCTGCACCTGTTCGACGCCCAGGTGGACGCGCTCGCCGACCGCTACCTGATCCTGCGCTTCGACCTGCCGGGACATGGTGGGAGCCCGGCACCTGACGGTCCGCTCAGGATGGCGGGCATGGCCGAGGAGGTCATCGCGCTGCTGGACCGGCTGGGCATCGACCGCTTCCACTACGCGGGGGTGTCCATCGGGGGTGCGATCGGACAGCAACTCGCGCTGGATCACCCGGACAGGGTGCGGAGCCTGGCGGTGCTGGCCTCGGCCGCCCGGTTCGCCGACCCGGAGAGCTGGCCGAAACGCGCCGCCACCGTTCGGGAGAACGGCACTGAGGCGATGGTGCCCAGCCGTCCCGGCACCTGGTTCGTCCGGTCCTTCGCCGAGACCGATGAGGCGCGGCGACTGCTGGACATGCTGCGCGCCACCACGGCCGAGGGCTACGCCGGTTGCTGCGAGGCGATCTCGACGTTCGACGTCCGCGAACGGCTGGCCGAGGTGACGGTGCCCGTGCTCGCCATCGCCGGCGCCGAGGACCCCGCGACGCCGCCGGAGATGGTCCGGCTCATCGCCGACACCGCCGCCCGCGGCCGGTTCGAGGTCGTCGACGACTCCGCGCACCTGCTCAACGCCGAGAAACCCGAGCGGGTCAACGAATTGCTCACCGCGCACCTCGCCGCCACCGAGTAGGAGCCGACGTGGACAAGACAGTGCAGACCGCGGCCGAGGCCGTCGCCGACATCGCCGACGGATCGTCCATCGCGGTGGGCGGTTTCGGGATGTGCGGTGTGCCGACCGAGCTGATCGCCGCTTTGCTGGAGCAGGGCGCGACCGACCTGGAGACGATCTCGAACAACCTGGGGGTGGACGGGTTCGGGTTGGGAACCCTGCTCCCTGCCGGGCGGATCCGGCGGACGATCGGGTCCTACATCGGCAACAACAAGGAGATGGCCCGGCAGTACCTCGCGGGAGAGCTCGAGGTCGAGCTGACGCCCCAAGGCACCCTCGCCGAACGCTTGCGCGCGGGCGGATCGGGCATCCCCGCCTTCTACACGCCCGCCGGTGTCGGGACGCTCGTGGCCGACGGCGGGCTGCCGTGGCGGCACGCGCAGGACGGTTCGGTCGCGGTGATGTCGCCCGCCAAGGAGGTCCGCGAGTTCGACGGCGTCTCCTACGTCCTGGAACACGCGCTGGTGCCCGACTTCGCGCTGGTGCACGCCTGGAAGGGCGACCGGCACGGCAACCTCGTCTACCGGCGGTCGGCGCGCAACTTCAACCCCGATTGCGCCGCGGCGGGACGGATCACGATCGCTCAGGTCGAGCACCTCGTCGAGCCGGGCGAGATCGATCCCGACTCCGTGCACACGCCCGGCATCCACGTCGACCGGGTGCTGCACGTGTCCGATGTGGACAAACCGATCGAGTTCAGGACGGTGCGCTGATGGCACTCACGCGGAACGAGATGGCGGCGAAGGTCGCCGAGGACCTGCCTGACGGCGCCTACGTCAACCTCGGCATCGGCATGCCGACGCTGGTTCCCGGGCACATCCCGGAGGGCCGGACGGTGATCCTGCACGCGGAGAACGGGATTCTCGGCGTCGGCCCGTACCCGAGCGAGGACGAGGTCGACGCCGACCTGATCAACGCGGGCAAGGAGACCGTCACCGTCAACTCGGGAGCGGCCTTCTTCGAGTCCTCGTCCTCCTTCGGCCAGATCCGCGCGGGCAAGCTCGACGTCGCCGTGCTCGGAGCGCTGCAGGTGGCCGCGAACGGCGACCTGGCGAACTGGGCCGTCCCCGGCAAGATGATCAAGGGCATGGGCGGGGCGATGGATCTCGTGCACGGCGCGAAGAAGGTCGTCGTGATGATGGATCACGTCGCCAAGGACGGTTCACCGAAGATCGTCGAGAAGTGCGACCTGCCGATCACCGGGCTGGGCTGCGTCACCCGCATCGTCACCGATCTCGCCGTCATCGACGTCACCGCGAACGGGCTCGAACTGGTCGAGACCGCTCCGGGCGTCAGCGCGGACGAGGTCCGCGACAAGACCGCCGCCCCGTTGCGCGGGCGCGAGGAAGAGGAGGCCGAGCGTGCGTGACGCCGTCATCTGCGAACCACTGCGCACCCCGGTCGGCGCGTTCGGGGGTGGGTTGCGCGACGTTCCCGCGCACACCCTCGCCACCGCGGTGATCCGCGCGGTCGTCGAACGGACCGGACTGGATCCCGCCGCCGTCGACGACGTGCTGCTGGGCAACTGCTACCCGACGATGGACGCCCCGGCGATCGGCCGGGTCGCCGCGCTGGACGCAGGACTGCCGGTCAGCGTGACGGGGATGCAGATCGACCGGCGCTGCGGCTCCGGTCTGCAAGCCGTGCTGTACGCCGCGATGCAGGTGCAGTCCGGTGTGGCCGAGGTCGTGCTGGCCGGTGGCGCGGAATCGATGTCCCACGCGCCGTTCTACTCGACCGGGATGCGCTGGGGCGTGAAGGGCGGGCCCGGCGTGATGCTGCACGATGCGCTGGCCCGAGGCCGGGTGACGGCGGGCGGGGAGAACCACCCCGTGCCGGGCGGCATGATCGAGACCGCGGAGAACCTGCGCCGGGAGTACGCGATCCCGCGCGCCGAGCAGGACGAGTTCTCGGCGCGCTCGCACCAGCGGGCCGCCGCTGCGCAGGCCGAGGGCCGCTTCGACGACGAGCTCGTGCCCGTCGTGGTCCCGGGGCGCAAGGGCGACTTCGTCGTCGACGCCGACGAGCACATCCGCCCCGACTCGACCGCGGAGAAGTTGGCGGGGCTGCGGCCGATGCTGGGACGCAGCGACAGCGAGGCGACGGTGACCGCGGGCAACGCCTCCGGGCAGAACGACGGCGCCGCGATCTGCGTGGTCACCAGCCCGGAGAAGGCCGCCGAACTGGGCCTGCGCCCCCTGGTGCGGCTCGTGTCCTGGGGTCTGGGCGGGGTGGCGCCCGCGACGATGGGCATCGGGCCGGTTCCCGCGACGGAGAAGGCGCTCGCGGCTGCGGAGCTGACGCTGTCCGACATCGACCTGATCGAGCTCAACGAGGCGTTCGCCGCTCAGGTGCTCGCCTGCACCCGCGAGTGGAAGTTCGCCGAAGCAGACTTCGACCGCCTCAACGTCAGCGGTTCCGGGATCTCCCTCGGCCACCCGGTCGGTGCCACGGGCGGCCGCATCCTGGCCACGCTCGCCAGGGAAATGCACCGGCGCGACGCCCGGTACGGCCTGGAGACGATGTGCATCGGCGGCGGACAGGGACTCGCCGCGATCGTGGAGCGGGTGTGATGGGCGGGCCGTTGGAAGGCCTGCGGGTGGTCGAGTGCGCCAGCTTCGTCGCCGGCCCCACCGCGGGGATGACGTTGGCGCAGCTCGGCGCCTCGGTGATCCGGATCGACCCGATCGGCGGCGGCCCGGACCACGCGCGCTGGCCTGCCGCGCACGGCGGCACCGGCGACTCCTACTACTGGGCCTCGTTGAACAAGGGCAAGCAGTCGATCACCGTCGACATGCGCAGCGAGCGCGGGCGCGAACTGGTCCTGGCGCTCGCGACGGCGCCGGGTGAGGACCGCGGTGTGCTGGTCGACAACGTCGTCGGCAGGCGGTGGATGGCCAACGACGTCCTCACCGCCCGCCGGCCCGACCTGATCCACGTCAGGGTGCAGGGCTACCCCGACGGCCGCCCCGCCGTCGACTACACGGTGAACGCGGAGGTCGGCATCCCTGCGATCACCGGTGGGGAAGAGGGGGCCGCCCCGGTCAACCACGTGCTGCCGGCCTGGGACCTGCTCACCGGGTTGAGCGTGTCGACGGCCGTGCTCGCCGCGTTGCACCAGCGTCAACGCACGGGTGAGGGCGTCTACAGCGAGATCGCGCTCTCCGACGTGGCGCTGGCCGGGGTGGCGAACCTGGGATGGCTGTCCGAAGCCGCGGAGAGCGGGAGAGACCGGACCCGGCACGGCAACCACCTCTACGGCAGCTTCGGAGTGGACTTCGCCTGCGCCGACGGGAAGCGGGTGATGGTCGTCGCGCTCACCCCGGCGCAGTGGAAGGCGCTGGTCAGCGTCACCGGGACCGAATCGGTGTTCGCCGCGCTGGAGAAGGCGTTCGACACGGACCTGGCCGACGAGACCGAGCGCTACCGGCTGCGCGAGACCATCGCCGCCGTGCTCAAACCGTGGTTCCTGGAGCGGGATTCCGAGGTGGTCGCCGACGAGCTCAACCGGGCGAGGGCGCTGTGGGGTCGCTACCAGGGCATGACCGACGTGGTCACCGCGCACCGCGGTGGCGAGCATCCGCTGCTCGCCGACCTGCCGCTTCCCGGCGGTCCCACGGGGATCACCGCGCGGTCCCCGCTGCGCTGGAACGGCGAACGCGGCGAACCCGGGTCGGCACCGATGCTCGGCGCCGACACCGACCGAGTGCTCGCCGAGGTCCTCGGGCTCAGCGACTCCGAGATCGGCGAGCTGCACGACCAGCAGGTGATCGGCGAACGCCGCGACCCGCAGCGGTGAATCCACTGAGGACGGACTTCCGGGAGCTCCGCTCGGCTCCCGCTGAACGAGGAGCAGCTCGATGCCCGACGAACCGAGAACGCGATCCGCTCCGGCCGCGTCCGACGCCCCGGACCGGGCGGTGCTCCGCCGCGTCGCCGGCGCCGCACTGCTGGGGTCCGCCCTGGAGTGGTACGACTACTTCCTCTTCGGCGCGGCGGCAGCGCTGGTGTTCGGCGAGGTGTTCTTCCCCTCGCAGGACCCGACCGTCGCGGTCCTGCTGTCGCTGGCGACGTTCGGCGCCGGGTTCGTGGCACGTCCCGTCGGCGCGGTCGTCTTCGGTCGCATCGGGGACAAGCACGGACGCCGTCCGGCCCTCGTCGCCACCGTTCTGGTGATGGGTCTGGCGACCACGGCGATGGCCCTCATCCCGTCGCACGCCACGATCGGCGTCGGGGCACCGGCCCTGCTCGTCGTCACGAGGTTGTTGCAGGGCATGGGGTCGGGTGCCGAGTACAGCGGTGCGTCGGTCTTCGCCGTGGAGTACGCGCCGCCGAACCGGCGGGGCCTCTACGGTTCCCTGTCGGCGGCGGGCGTGTACCTCGGCATGGTCCTGTCCTCGGCCGCGGTCCTGCTCGTCACCGCGCTGACCACGGATGAGCAGTTCGCGTCGTGGGGGTGGCGCCTCCCGTTCCTGGCCAGCCTGGTGCTGGTCGCGATGGGTTTGTGGATCCGCACCCGACTGGACGAGACCCCGGAGTTCGAGCGCGAGATCGCCGCTGACGACGACCCCGCGCCGGGGCCGTTGCGAACGGTGCTGCGCACGCAGTGGCGCAGCATGGTCCTGGTCGCCGCGCTGGTCGCCGCGCCGCTCGCGCTGAGCCACCTGTACCAGGTGTTCGCGCTGTCGTACTTGGACGAGAAGGGCTACTCACCCGGAATCGGGACGCTGGGGCTGGTGATCGCCGGCTTCACGGTGATGATCACCGCACCGCTGGCGGGATTGGCGTCCGACCGCTTCGGCCGTCGTCCGGTGCTGATGGCCGGGGCCGGGTTCGCCATCGCGTTCGCGTTCCCGTTCTTCTGGCTCGTCGACACCGGCCGGCCCGGGCTCGCCGTGCTCGCCATGGCGATCGCGCAGGGCGGCAGCGTGGGCATCGCCTTCGGAGTCCAGGGCGTGCTGCTCTCCGAGCTGTTCAGCACCGTGGCCCGCTACAGCGGTGCCGCGATCAGCCGCGAGGCCGCGGCCGTGGTCTTCGGCGGTTTCGCACCTTTCCTCGCCGTCGCGCTCTCCACCACAGCCGGCGGCGCACCGTGGCCGGTCGCGCTGTACGTGATCGGCCTCGGCCTCATCACGCTGATCGGTGGTTGGTGCGCGCCGGAGACGGCACGGCGCGGGCTGGCGGGTTCGCGACCCCGGACGGCAGGGCCGATCGAAGGCGACACCGCTTCGCCCGCGCGGTAGTCGACCGCTTGACGAATGAGAACCGCCGAACTTCGCCAGGAGGAAGAATGGCCAAGCTGGCTCAAACGCACGGACTGACGGACGTGCAGACGGAGATCCTGTCCACCGTGCGGGCCTTCGTGGACAAGGAGATCATCCCGCACGCCCAGGAGTTGGAGAGCTCGGACGCGTACCCGGCGGAGATCGTCGAGGGCATGAAGGAGATGGGGCTCTTCGGGATCACCATCCCCGAGGAGTTCGGGGGACTGGGCGAATCGCTGCTGACCTACGCGCTGGTCGTCGAGGAGATCGCTCGCGGGTGGATGAGCGTCTCAGGCGTGATCAACACGCACTTCATCGTGGCGCACATGATCTCCCGGCACGGGACGCCGGAGCAGAAGCAGCACTACCTACCCAGGATGGCCACCGGTGAGGTGCGGGGGTCGTTCTCGATGTCGGAACCGGACACGGGGTCGGACGTCGCAGCGATCAAGACACGGGCCAAGCGCTCCGCCGACTCCTACACCATCGACGGGTCGAAGATGTGGCTCACCAACGGTGGCTCGTCGAACCTGATCGCGCTGCTGGCGAAGACCGACGAGGGCGCGGAGAAGGCGCATCAGAACCTGACGACGTTCCTGGTCGAGAAGCCGGAGGGCTTCGGCGAAGTGGCGCCCGGGCTGACCATCCCGGGCAAGATCGACAAGATGGGCTACAAGGGGGTCGACACGACCGAGGCCGTGTTCGACGGGTTCGAGGTCGCCGCGGACCAGGTCCTGGGTGGCGAGTCGGGCAAGGGCTTCTCGCACATGATGGACGGCATCGAGGTCGGACGGGTGAACGTCTCGGCGCGGGCGTGCGGGATCGCGATTCGGGCGTTCGAGCTCGCCGTCGACTACGCCCAGCAGCGGCAGACCTTCGGCAAGCCCATCGCGCAGCACCAGGCGATCTCGTTCAAGCTCGCCGAGATGGCGACGAAGGTCGAAGCCGCCCACCTGATGATGGTCAACGCCGCGCGGCTGAAGGACTCGGGTGAGCGCAACGACGTCGAGGCGGGCATGGCGAAGCTGCTCGCCAGCGAGTACTGCGCGGAGGTGACGCAGGACGCCTTCCGCATCCACGGCGGCTACGGCTACTCCAAGGAGTACGAGATCGAGCGGCTGATGAGGGAGGCGCCGTTCCTGCTCATCGGTGAGGGGACCAGCGAGATCCAGAAGACGATCATCAGTCGCGGACTGCTGCGCGAGTACAAGACCCGCGGCTGACGACGATCCCGGCACAGCGCACCCGCCGGTCTCGAACCGCTCGGCCCATCGGCAGGACCGGGCAGCGATCAGGCGGGGTGCGGATCTGGAGGAGTGAGGACATGGACGACACGACCGGCTTCCGGCCGCAGCGCTGCTGCCTCTCCGTGCCGGGCACCGATCCCGAGATGATCGGCAAGGCCGTGCGCGCGGGTGCGGACGAGGTGGTGGTGGACCTGGAGGATTCCGTTCCACCGCACCGCAAAGCAGCGGCGAGGGAGCAGGTGGTGGAGTGGCTGTCCACCGCCGAGGATCCCGGAGTCGCGCTCGCCGTTCGGATCAACCCGGCCGGTTCGCCTTGGTGCCACGCCGATGTCGAGGCGTGCGTGCGGGTCCGCGGGTTGCCGTTCTCCCTCGTCCTGCCCAAGGTCGAGACGGTCGGCGACCTCGCCTTCGCCGACCGGTTGCTGGCCGGCGTCGAAGCGGCGGCGGGGCGGTCCGAACCGCTCGGGCTGCAGGCGTTGATCGAGACCGCGACCGGGTTGACCAACGTCACCGAGATCGCGGCGGGCTCGGACCGGTTGCGCGCGGTGATCCTCGGCTACGCGGACCTCGCCGCGTCGCTGGGCCGCAGCGGCACCCCGGTTCCGGGCGCCTGGTTGCCCTCGCAGCACGCCGTGCTCACCGCCGCCCGCGCTGCCGGGATCGCCGCCGTCGACGGCCCGCACCTCGGCGTCGGGACCGGCGAGGACTTCGCCGCGGAGGTCGAGTGCGCAGCGAGCCTCGGCTTCGACGGCAAGTGGGTCATCCACCCTCGGCAGGTCTCGCCGGTGATCACCGCGTTCACCCCGGGCGATGAAGAGATCCAGAACGCTCGCGCAGTGCTCGACGCCCTCGCGACCGCGCACCGCGACGCGAGCGGCGCCGTGGAACTGGACGGGCAGATGATCGATGAGGCCGTCGCCGTCGCCGCTCGCCGCACCCTGGCCAAGGCGGGCGCGGCATGATCGCCGAAGGACCGCACTTCGACGAGCTGAGCGTCGGACAGGTCTTCGACTCCGCACCCGGGCTGACGCTCACCTCCGGGCTGGCGCAGGCACATCGCTCGATCATCGGAGAACGCCTGGCGCTGCCGCTGGACGACGGGCTCTCGGCTTCCGTGACCGGGGCTCCCGCGCTCGCCTCACCCGCACTCGTCTGGGACGTGGCGATCGGCCAGTCCACCGCAGCGACCCACCACGTGAAGGCCAACCTGTTCTACCGCGGGTTGGTGTTCCGCCGCGCACCGCACCTCGGAGACACGCTGCGCAGCCGCACGGAAGTCGTCGCCCTGCGCCAGAACCGGGTGCGTGAGGGGCGCCGGCCCACCGGGCTCGCCGCGCTGCGCATCACCACCGCCGACCAGTACGGCGCACCGGTGCTGGACTTCTGGCGTTGCGCCATGCTGCCGTTGCGCGACCCGGAGGCGCGGACCGGCCACGCGGACGACCTCGACTCCGTCGGTGCGGCGGCATCGAACGAGTCGCTGACGGCGGTGACCGGCGGGTGGGACCTCGATCCGCTGCGCGGACGCGGTCCGGGTTCCGCGGAGCTGACCGAGGGCCAGGTGATCGAGGTCGGGGGCGGTGACGTCGTCTCCAGCGCGCCCGAGCTGGCCCGGCTCACGCTCAACGTCGCCAAGGTCCACCACGACGCAGCGGCCGGCGGCGGCCGTCGGCTGGTGTACGGCGGCCACACCATCGGCCTCGCGCTGGCCCAGGCGACGCGGGCGCTGCCCGGCATCGCGACCGTGACCGGCTGGCGCAGCTGCGAGCACCTGGGCCCGGTGTTCGAAGGTGACACGCTGCGCAGCACGATCACCGTCGAGCGACTGGACGGGTCCGGCCACGGCGTTGTGGCGCACCTCCGCAGTCAGGTGACCGCCGACGGCCCGGAACAGCGGAACGTCCTCGACTGGAGGTTCGCCGCGCTCGTGCCCTGAGCCCAGCGGGCGGTCGTGCCCCGAAACTCCATGATCGATGTCTCATGTGTCGGGTCAATTCGGACCAGGACCGTCCACTGCCGACGCTCGCTCAGCTTGCCCCGATCTCGGCTGCTCTTACGCTCGTAGGGGCACCGCTGGATCGAGATTGTGGAGGCTTTCTCTCATGGGTGATCTCGCTAGCAAGCTGGACAAGGCTTACGAGGGCAAGAGCGTGGCTGACCTGGCCGATGCGCCGGTGGCCGCGCTGCAAGGCGTCAGCGACTCCGATGCCGAGCACCTCAACTCGGCCTTCGGCATCAAGACCGTGCGCGACCTCGGCACGAACAAGTACTTCCTGTGGGCCCAGTCGATCGCGAAGCTGGCCGAATAGCCGGGAGCCCGAAGCGGGGGGTTGATCTTCATCAGGATCAACCCCCGCTTGCTCACCAGGGGGTTTGCGCCCCCAGCAGGACTCGAACCTGCGACCTAAGGATTAGAAGTCCTTTGCTCTATCCGGCTGAGCTATGGGGGCCGTTTGGTGGGCGGTATGCCCGACGTTGTGCAGCAAGCAGGGTAGCGGTCGGCCGCATCGCTTGTGGGATCTACGCGGCAACGTTGCCGAGCCGGTACCTAACGGCAAGCTTTTCGACAACCGGCAAGCGGGTCATGCCGGGGGTAGTTTTCCCAGCGCCGCGGTGGTCAGGCCGAAGAGCCGGTCGGCGGTGTCCGCTGCTGAGGCGTCCTTGAGCGACAGCATCGTCAGCAGTGATCTGTCCGATCGGATCGCCGTCGCGGCCGTGCACGTCTGGTAGCCCGTCACCGGTTCGCAGTACAGCCAGCTGGAGTAACCCCGCACGTCCACTTCGACGCCGCGTGGTTGGCGCTGGGCGATCGACGTGAACGGCTCGTGGAAGCCGGCGGCGGCCGTGTTGTCCGGGTGGCCGCCGAGCAGGTGCGCGCACGCGCCCGGCACCGGGTTGCCCGGGTGCGGGGGTCCCGCCACGCCGCCGACCGGGACCAGGTCGTCGGGGGAGAGCAGGGTGCACGGGTCGACCTCGCCGCGCGGGGCCGGGATGCGGGGTGGCTGCGCGATCGCCGAGCGCGTCTGCGGCGTCTCGGGATGCTCCTGGAACCCCGCCGCGGGGATGGGGCTGCCCACCACGGCGTTCGAGCAGCCGCTCAGCGCCGATCCGCCGATCAGGACGCACAGCGCGAGCACCCGCGGTAGGCGGTGACGGACATTCGGCACGGGGTAACCGTAGCGGCGCGGAGTGCGCGAGACCACGCCCAGGTGCGCCATCCTGACCGGTGAAGCCCGCACGAGGGCCGTTACGCTCGGTGTGTGCCATCAGAGTCAGTCGCCGAACCGAATCCCAGGCGCAGTGCTTCCGGCACGGTCGGCGTGCTGGTCTTCACCGCTGGAGTGCTCGCGGCGCTGATCGCCGCCGCCCTGACCACGCTGTCCGCCGGAGCCAACTACGCCCTGCTCGGACTGCCCGACCCGGGGCCCGTGACCCAGTACGGGCTGCCGGTGGTGCGGGTCCTCGCCGAGACCGGGTCCGTGGTGGCCATCGGTTCGCTGCTGCTGGCGTCCTTCGGCATCCCGGCCAGCCGTTCCGGCGCACTGCTCGCCGACGGCTACGCGGCGGTGCGCACGGCGGGCTGGGCCGCCTCGGCGTGGTTCGTCGGTGCCGCCCTGATGGTGCCGTTCCTCTGCGCGGACGCCACCGGGCGCCCGGTCAACGAGGTGCTCAGCGCCGACGTGCTGTTCGGCCTGATCGACGCGCTCGAAGAGGCCAAGGCCTGGGCGCTGACCGCGGTGATCGCGTTCCTCGTCGCGCTGGCGTGCCGGATCGTGCTGTCGTGGGGCTGGACCGTGGTGACCTTCGCGCTCGGCCTGGCCGGGCTGCTGCCGGTCATCGCCACCGGTCACTCCGCCAGCGGCGGCGCGCACGACATCGCCACCAACAGCCTGCTGTTCCACCTGGTCGCCGCCGTGCTGTGGGTGGGCGGGCTGATCGCCCTGATCGCTCACGCCGCCCGCGGCGGGGCGCACCTGCCGCTGGTCGCCCGCCGGTTCTCGGTGATCGCCCTGGTCAGCTGGATCGCCATGGCCCTGTCCGGGGTGATCAACGCGCTGGTGCGGGTCACGCCGGAGCAGCTGTTCGGCTCCACCTACGGCCTGCTGGTGCTGCTCAAGGTCGCCGGTCTGCTGGTGCTCGGCGCGTTCGGATACGTGCAGCGCAACAAGGTCGTCGCCCGGCTGGAATCGGGATCGTCCGGGCTGCTGCGGCTCGGCGCCCTCGAAGTGCTGATCATGTTCGCCACGCTCGGCGTCGCGGTCGCGCTCGGCCGCACCCCGCCGCCCGGCGGCTACACCACCGTGCCCAGCCGCACCGAGCTGATCATCGGTTACACGCTCGACGCGCCTCCGGACGTGCTGCGGCTGTTGTTCGACTTCCGCTTCGACCTCGTCTACGGCACGGGCGCGCTGGTCCTGGCCGGCTTCTACCTGTGGGGCGTGCTGCGGCTCAAGAGCCGCGGCGACACGTGGCCGGTCGGCCGCACGATCGCCTGGCTGTGCGGCTGCTTGACGATCCTCTTCGCCACCTCCGCCGGTGTCGGCCGCTACGCGCCCGCCGTGTTCAGCGTGCACATGGGGCAGCACATGCTGCTGTCCATGCTCGCTCCGGTCTTCCTGGTGCTGGGCGGACCGACCTCGTTGGCGCTGCGCGTGCTCAAGCCCGCCGGCAAGGGGATGCCCGCCGGGCCCCGCGAGTGGCTGGTGGCGTTCGTCAACTCGCCGCTGACGCGCGCGCTCACCCACCCGATCGTCGCGCTCGTGCTGTTCGTGGGCTCGTTCTACGCCCTGTACTTCACCGGCCTGTTCGACCTGGCGCTGAGCCAGCACTGGGCGCACCTGGCGATGAACGCGCACTTCCTGCTGGTCGGCTACGTCTTCTACTGGCCGGTCATCGGCATCGACCCGTCGCCGCGCCAGCTGCCGCCCATCGGCAAGGTCGGCATGGTCTTCGCCTCGATGCCCTTCCACGCCTTCTTCGGCATCGCGCTGATGATGTCCGCCAAGCCCATCGGCGGCGACTTCTACCGCAGCCTCGACCTGCCGTGGCTGACCGACCTGCTCGCCGACCAGCGGCTCGGCGGTGGCCTGGCGTGGGCGTCCGGTGAGGTGCCGCTGGTCGTGGTGATGCTGGCGCTGCTGATCCAGTGGTCCCGGGCGGACGACCGGCAGGCGCGGCGGATCGATCGCAAAGCCGACAAGGACGGTGACGCCGATCTCACCGCCTACAACGAGATGCTCAAACGCCTGGCCGATCAGGACTCGCCGCGCGGCTGAACACCCGGGCGCAGCCCGTTCGGCTTCCCGGGGGCCCGCATGCGCGGCGCCGGGTGGGACGCAACTACGATTCGTGGCATGGCCGAGTTCATTTACACCATGAAAAACGTGCGCAAGACGCATGGTGACAAGGTCATCCTCGACAACGCGACCATCCAGTTCTACCCGGGCGCCAAGATCGGCGTCGTCGGGCCGAACGGGGCTGGCAAGTCGACCGTGCTGCGCATCATGGCGGGACTCGACCAGCCGAACAACGGAGAAGCGTTCCTGTCGCCGGGTTACACCGTGGGCATCATGCAGCAGGAACCCCCGTTGAACGAGGAGAAGACGGTCCTCGGCAACGTCGAGGAGGGCGTCGGCGAGATCAAGGTGAAGCTCAACCGCTTCAACGAGATCGCCGAGCAGCTCGCGACCGACTACTCCGACGAGTTGATGGAGGAGATGGGCAAGCTCCAGGAGGACCTGGACCACGCGGACGCGTGGGAACTGGACTCCCAACTGGAGCAGGCGATGGACGCCCTGCGCTGCCCGCCGCCGGACGCCGAGGTGACGCACCTCTCCGGTGGTGAGCGACGGCGAGTCGCCCTGTGCAAGCTGCTGCTGAGCAAGCCCGACCTGTTGCTGCTCGACGAGCCCACCAACCACCTCGACGCCGAGAGCGTGCTCTGGCTGGAGCAGTTCCTGGCCAACTACCCGGGCGCCGTCCTCGCCGTGACGCACGACAGGTACTTCCTGGACAACGTCGCCGGCTGGATCCTGGAGCTCGACCGCGGTCGCACCTACCCCTACGAGGGCAACTACTCCACCTACCTGGAGAAGAAGCAGGAGCGCCTCGCGGTCCAGGGCAAGCGGGACGCCAAGCTGCAGAAGCGCCTCAAGGACGAGCTGGAGTGGGTCCGCTCCAACGCCAAGGCCAAGCAGACCAAGTCGCGCGCCCGTCTGTCGCGCTACGAGGAGATGGCCAACGAGGCGGAGAAGACCCGCAAGCTCGACTTCGAGGAGATCCAGATCCCGCCGGGCCCGCGCCTGGGCAACACGGTGGTCGAGGTCGAACACCTCAAGAAGGGCTTCGACGAGCTGCTGATCGACGACCTGTCGTTCAGCCTGCCGCGCAACGGCATCGTCGGCGTCATCGGCCCGAACGGCGTCGGCAAGACCACGCTGTTCAAGACCATCGTCGGACTCGAGGAGCCCGACAGCGGCACGGTCAAGGTCGGCGACACCGTCAAGCTGTCCTACGTCGACCAGAACCGCGCGAACATCGACCCCGACAAGAACGTGTGGGAGGTCGTGTCCGACGGGCTGGACTTCATCCAGGTCGGCCAGGTCGAGATGCCCTCGCGCGCCTACGTCAGCGCGTTCGGCTTCAAGGGCCCGGACCAGCAGAAGCCCGCGGGCGTGCTCTCCGGTGGTGAGCGCAACCGGCTGAACCTGGCCCTGACGCTCAAGGCCGGCGGCAACCTGATCCTGCTGGACGAGCCGACGAACGACCTGGACGTCGAGACCCTGGGCTCGCTGGAGAACGCGCTCGAGCAGTTCCCCGGCTGCGCTGTGGTCATCTCCCACGACCGCTGGTTCCTGGACCGCGTCGCCACGCACATCCTGGCGTGGGAGGGAGATGAGGAGAACCCGGCCAAGTGGTTCTGGTTCGAAGGTAACTTCGAGGGGTACGAGCAGAACAAGATCGAGCGGCTGGGCGCCGACGCAGCCCGACCGCACCGGGTTACCCATCGCAAGTTGACCCGCGGCTGAACGGAGGCGCCTTGGCGAGCGTGGCCGCTGTGGCAGAGCCCAGCTCGGTGGAAGGGTTGCTCGAAACCGCGTGGCAGATGCGGTGGAGAGTCCCGGAACTGGCATTGGTGCTCAGCGACAGAGCGGTCACGTTCGCCAGGCGCACCGGCGACCGGGGCGCGCGGTTGCGCGCCGAGGCGCTGGCCCTGTTCGCCGCCAACCGGTTGGGACGGGGCGTCCCGGCCACCGGCCGGGCGCTCGCCGCCGTCCGCGACGCCGAGGCGTCAGGCGGCGACGTCCTGACCCGGCTGCGCATCGAGCTCGGCTGGTGCGCGGTCAGCGCGGGCAGCCACGAGGTGGCCGTCCGCATCCTGCGCCGCGAGCTGGCGCACGAGCGGGTCGACCCCACCCTCCGCGCGCACGCCCTGCTGGCCCTGGCCTCGGCGCTGCCCGCCCACCAGGACGTCGACGAGCGCAGCCAGGCCCTCGACGAGGCCGAGCGCCTCTACGCCGACTGCGACGCCGACCAGGACCTCACCCGCGTGCTCAAGGCCCGCGTGTGGGTGGTCCGGGCCGCGCACTGCCGCAGGCTCGGCGAGTTCGGCGAGGCCGTCGCCGCCACCGACGCGGGGTTGGCGCTGCTGCGGCGGCTCAGCGACCCGGAGGCCGAAGCCGGCGAGATCCAGACCCGGTTGCTGCTGGAACGCGTGCACGCCCTGCTCGATCAGGGTCACCGCGTCGAAGCCGTCGAGACCAGCCAGGCCGTGCTCGCCGAACCCGTGCGCGCGGCCGCCGCCGGACCCACCGGGTGGCTCGGGCTGGCGCTGGCCACCCGCGTGCACCTGCCCGCCGGGGACCACGAGGCCGCCCTGCGGGTGCTGGCCGAGACCGCCGCGATCTCCGAGAGGCACAAGCTGGACGGGTTGCTCGCCGAGGCGCTCAACGCGCTCTCCCGCGCGCACGAGCGCGTGGAGGAGATCTCCGAGGCGTTGCAGGCGCTGCGCGGTGCCTACTCGGCCGATCGGCGGTGGCGGGCGGCCGTGCACAACGCGCGGGTCAGCCTGCTCAGCGCGTACCCGGCGGAGACCGACGCGCCGCGCGGCCGGCGGACACCCGTCGTGGCGGCGGTGCCCGAGCCCGCCGCGCCTGAGCCCGTCGCGGCTCCGCCCGTGGCTGCTGAGCCCGCCGCGCCTGAGCCCGTCGCAGCTCCGCCCGTGGCTGCTGAGCGCGTCGTTCCTGAGCCTGTCGCGCCAGTGGCGGCTGCTCCCGTCGTTCCCGAGCCCGTGGTCGCCGAACGGGTCGAGCCCGTCGTTCGAGAGCCCGAACCGGCCCCTGCTGAACCTGTCGTGACCAGCTACGACCAGCTCGTTGCTGCAGAGCCGGCCGCGCCCGAGCCGGTCCAGCCGGAACGGGCCGCTGCCGAGCCGGTCCGACCTGAACCCGTCGTTCCCGAACCGGCTGCGCCCAAGCGCGGTGGTTACGCCGAGGCCCACGACGCGGCTCGGCTGCTGATGGAGGCGCTGACCAGCCGCGCGGCCAAGGAGACCGAGGACGCCGAGCCCGCCCCCGCCGAGGACGAGGCCGCCGCTGAGCAGCGGTCGATGCCCGAGCCGCGGGTGGCGTTCGACGCGGTGTCGCCGAGCGAGATGTTCGGTTCCGGCCAGGAAGAACCGGCCGCGGAGGAGCCGCAGCGCTCCACCGGCGCCTGGTGGCCCTCCGGCGAGTCCGAGCAGGCCCGCCCCGCCGAGGACCACGAGTTCGGCGCGGACGACGAGTCCGGTGGCTACGAGGACGGCTACGGCGACGACGACCCCTCGCAGCGGTGGAGCGGTGATCCGCTGGCGGCGGCGGCCGACAGCCTGCGGCGCATCACCGAGGCCCACGACCGCCGCGGGCACACCCGTGAGCCGGAACCGGAGCCGGCCACCCCGCCGCACGGCTTCCCGGTCCAGGAGCCGCCCGAGGAGATCCCGGAGCAGGTCGCTCACGACGAGCCGCAGGGCGGGCGCCGGTCCCGGGGCAAGTCGCTGGCCGAGATCCGCGCCGACCTCCAGCTGCCCGCCGATCATCGGCCCTCCCGGCGCCGCGCCCGGCACGCCGATCCCGATCCGCTCGCCGCGTTCCAGCCGGCCGTTCCGGAACCCGAGCCTCCGGCTCCCGCGCCATCGGAGCCGGCGGCCGAGGACACCAATCCCGGCTTCCGGTTCAGCGTCCCCGAGCCCGACCCGGTGCCGCCGGAGCCGAGCGCGGACGCGAGCCTGGCGGATCTGCTCGCCGATGCGCTCATGGCCTACAACGCCGGCCGCACCGACGAGGCGAAGCAGCAGGTCAGCGAGGGCATCGCCGCCGTCGGGTATGGCAGCGATCACAATCCCGGTTACGGTGAGCCGGGCTACGGCGACAGCTACAGCGACAGCGATTCGAAACACACGGATCAAGGCACCGGCGGTGAGGCCGGGCGCAAGCGCCATCAGTCCACAGAGGATGATCAACGAACGGGCTTCGGAGCCCGCCACCGCGCACCCGGATTCGGTGGTGCGGCAGCGGATCCGTTGCTCTGAGAAACCTCGTGGACATCGATCGTTGCGCCTGTTTTCACCAGCGGTCCGCAGTCAGATCCCGGCCCCGTGAGCGGGAACTGGCAGTCTTAGAGTGGAACCTGTTGGCACAACGAGGTGCCGTTAAGCGTGGAGCTGCCTGACATGACCTCGAATCCCGGACACGTGCAGACCGGAACGACCGGCGAGCAGTCCGAGAACCCCGAAATGGCCAAGCGGCGGTTGCTGGACCGAGCCGTCGAGTTCGCTCCTGAACTCGGCGAGCTGCTGCGCACCTACTACCGCCACGTACCGGCCGAAGAGCTCGTCGACGACGACCCGAACGACCTGGTCGGAGCCCTCCGATCGCACCACCGGCTGGCCGCGAGCCGCGCCGCCGGGCGACCCCTGGTGCAGATCTTCAACCCGACCCTCGACGACCACGGCTGGCAGAGCCAGGCCACGGTCGTGCAGACGGTCACCGACGACATGCCGTACCTGGTGGACTCGCTGATCGCCGAGCTCGGCCGCGACAACGCCGACGTGCTGCGCGTCATCCACCCCATCGTCGTGGTCAGACGAGACCTCGCCGGTGAGCTCCTGGAGGTGCTCCCGGAGGCCGACCCGTCCGACCCGCCCGCCGGTGCCATGGCGGAGAGCTGGATGTTCGTCGAGGTCGGGCAGGTCGTCGACCTCGAACGCCTCGCGGCGCTCAAGCAGAACCTCGACGGCGTCCTCAACGACGTGCGCGAGGTCGTCGAGGACACCGAGCGGATGCACTCCTGCGTCCGCGCGCTGGCCGACGAGCTGGAGAAGAACCCGCCGCCGCTGCCGAACGAGGAGGTCGCCGACGGCGCCGGCCTGCTGCGCTGGCTCGCCGACGGTCACTTCACGTTCCTCGGCTACCGGCACTACGAGCTGGTCGAAGACGACGGCGAGGCGCTGCAGGCGGTGCTGGCCTCCGGGCTGGGCGTGCTGCGCAGCGACAGCATCGCTTCGCGAAGCCTGACCAACGGTCCGGACTCCAAGGCGCTGTCCCAGGAGCTGCTGGTGCTCACCCAGGCGGGCGCACCGTCCACAGTGCACCGTCCGGTCCACCCGTTCTACGTGGGCGTCAAGACCTTCGACGAGTCCGGCCGGGTCAGCGGTGAGCACCGCTTCCTCGGGCTGTTCACCACCACCGCGCTGCACGAGGACGTACTCGACATCCCGTTCGTGGAACGCCGCGTGCGCGAGGTGATCCACCGCGCCGGTTTCCCGCTGGAGTCCTACTCGGGCCAGCGCATGCTGGAGGAGATCCAGAGCTACCCGCGCACCGAGCTGTTCTCCACGGACTTCGAGACCCTGCAGGAGACCCTCACCGGTGTGCTGGCGCTCGCCGAGCGCCGCAAGCTCAAGCCGTTCCTGCGACGCGACCCCTACGGCCGGTTCTTCTCCTGCCTGGTCTACCTGCCGCGGGACCGCTACACGACCAGCTCGCGGCTGGCCATGCAGGAAGTGCTGCTCGACGAGCTCAGCGGCACCGGGCTGGAGTACAGCACGCGCGTGGGCGAATCCACGCTGGCGCGCGTGCATTTCGTGGTCCACACCGACCCCGAGGAGCAGATCGAGCCGAACCTCCCGCGCATCCAGCAGCGGCTCGACGAGGCCATCCACACCTGGGACGACCAGATGGTCTCCGAGGTCGACGCCGAGCGCTCCGGACGAGGAACGGGCGGCGGACCGGCCCGCGCGCTGTCCGAGGCCATCAACCAGGTCGGCCAGGACTACGCGTCCGGGTTCCCGGAGGCCTACAAGGAGGACTTCAGCGCCGCCGAGGGCCTGCAGGACCTGCGCCGCCTGGAGTCGCTGAGCGGCCCCGACGACCTGCGCATGTCGTTCTACGTGCCGCGCGACGCCAGCGCCGGCCAACGCCGCTTCAAGCTCTACGTCGGCGGCCGGGTCACGCTGTCCCGGGTGCTGCCGGTGCTGCAGAGCATGGGCGTGGAGGTCGTCGACGAGCGGCCCTACGAGCTGACGCCGGAGAGCTCCGGCGACCGGTTCTACATCTACGACTTCGGGCTGCGGCTGGACTCCGGCCTGCTCGACAGCACCGATCCGCAGCTGCTGGACTCGCTGCGGCAGCGCTTCGAGGACGCCTTCCGGGCGGTCTGGCTCGGTGACGCCGAGGTCGACCGGTTCAACGCGCTGGTGCTGCGGGCCGGGCTGAACTGGCGGCAGGCCTCGGTCCTGCGCGCCTACGCCAAGTACCTCCGCCAGGTCGGCATCGCCTACACGCAGGACTACATCGAGGACTCGATCCTCGCGCACCGCACCACCACGACCGCGCTGGTGCGGCTGTTCGAGGCCCGCTTCGACCCCGAGCTCAGCGAAGCCGACCGCAAGGCGCGCGAGACCGAGCTCACCGAGTCGGTCACCGAGCTGATCGACGAGGTCACCAGCCTCGACGTGGACCGGATCCTGCGCAACTACCTGAGCCTCATCCGGGCCACCCTGCGCACCAACTACTACGTCGACACCAGCGAGCGGGAGCGCCCGTTCCTGGCGTTCAAGCTGGAACCGCGCGAGATCCCCGGCCTGCCCGAACCCCGGCCGCAGTTCGAGATCTTCGTGTACTCGCCGTGGGTGGAGGGCGTGCACCTGCGGTTCGGTTCCGTGGCGCGCGGTGGTCTGCGCTGGTCGGACCGCCCGCAGGACTTCCGCACCGAGATCCTGGGCCTGGTCAAGGCGCAGGCGGTGAAGAACGCGGTGATCGTGCCGGTGGGCGCCAAGGGCGGCTTCGTCGTCAAGCGCCCGCCGCTGGCCACCGGCGACCCGGCGGTGGACCGCAAGGCGTCGCTGGACGAGGGCGTGGCCTGCTACCGGATGTTCATCTCCGGCCTGCTCGACCTCACCGACAACCTGATCGGCGGGGAAGTGGCCCCGGCTCGCGACGTGGTGCGCCACGACGGCGACGACACCTACCTGGTCGTCGCGGCTGACAAGGGAACGGCGACGTTCTCCGACATCGCCAACGACGTGGCCCAGTCCTACGGCTTCTGGCTCGGCGACGCCTTCGCCTCCGGCGGCTCGGTCGGCTACGACCACAAGGCCATGGGCATCACCGCCAAGGGCGCGTGGGAGAGCGTGAAGCGGCACTTCCGCGAGCTCGACCTCGACACCCAGAGCGAGGAGTTCACGGTCGTCGGCGTCGGTGACATGGCCGGTGACGTGTTCGGCAACGGGATGCTGCTGTCCGAGCACATCCGGCTCGTGGCCGCGTTCAACCACATGCACATCTTCATCGACCCGGAGCCCGACGCCGCCGTCTCCTACGCCGAGCGGCGCAGGCTGTTCGAGCTGCCGCGCTCGACCTGGGACGACTACGACCGCGGCAAGATCAGCGAGGGCGGCGGCGTGTGGTCGCGGTCGCTGAAGTCGATCCCGCTGAACCCGCAGATCCGGGCGGCGCTGGGCATCGACGAGTCGGTGAGCAAGCTGGCACCGGCCGAGCTGATCAAGCGGATCCTGCTGGCACCGGCCGACCTGCTGTGGAACGGCGGCATCGGCACCTACGTCAAGTCGGCCACCGAGACGCACGCCGAGGTCGGCGACAAGGCCAACGACGCCGTGCGCGTCAACGGTGGTGACCTGCGGGTCAAGGTCGTCGGCGAGGGCGGCAACCTCGGTCTGACCTCGCTGGGGCGCATCGAGTTCGCCCGCCACGGCGGCAAGGTCAACACCGATGCGCTGGACAACTCCGCCGGTGTGGACTGCTCCGACCACGAGGTCAACATCAAGATCCTGCTGGACCAGCTGGTCACCGAGGGCAGGCTCACCGGTCAGCAGCGCAACGAGCTGCTGGGCGAGATGACCGACGAGGTCGGCGAGCTGGTGCTCACCGACAACCACCGGCAGAACGCGGTGCTGGGCATCTCGCGCGCGCACGCCGGCCCGATGCTGCCGGTGCACGCCCGGCAGGTCGCCGCGCTGGAGCAGTCCGCGGGCCTGGACCGCGAGCTGGAAGCGCTGCCGACCAAGAAGGCGTTCCGCGACCTGGAGAAGGCGGGCGAGGGTCTGTCCTCGCCGGAGCTGGCGACGCTGATGGCGCACGTCAAGCTCCAGCTCAAGCGGGACGTGCTGGCCAGCGGCCTGCCCGACACCGAGTCGTTCGCCGAGCGGCTGCCGGAGTACTTCCCCCGGCCGCTGCGGGAGCGCTACGGCGACGCGATCTCCGCGCACCCGCTGCGCCGCGAGATCATCACGACCCTGCTGGTCAACGAGATGGTCGACGGCGCGGGCATCTCCTACGCCTACCGGCTGACCGAGGAGCTCAGCGCGTCGACCACCGACGTGGTGCGGGCGTTCGCGGTCGTCACCAACGTCTACGACCTGCGGCAGCTGTGGGCCGACATCGACGCCCTGGGCGGTTCGGTGCCCAGCGCGATCGCCGACGAGATGGTGCTGGAGAGCCGGCGCCTGCTCGACCGGGCGGCGCGGTGGATCCTCACCAACCGGCCGCAGCCGCTGGCCATCGGCGCCGAGATCACCCGGTTCCGGCCGGTCGTCGCCGAGCTGACGCCGAGCGTGCGCGCACTGCTGCGCGGGCGCGCGGCCGAAGGCGTGACCGAGCAGATCGATCGCTGGGTGGCCGCCGGTGTGCCGGAGGCGCTGGCCGAGCGGGTCGCGGTGCTGCTCGACGCCTACGCGCTGCTGGACATCCGGGAGGTCGCCGAGCTCGGCGAGCGCGACGCCGGGATCTCGGCGGAGCGCAGCCCGGGCGAGAGCGCCGAGCTGTACTACGCGCTGTGGGCGCACCTGGACGTCGAGCGGATGCTCATCGCGGTCAACGAGCTGGAACGCGGCAACAGGTGGCACGCGCTGGCTAGGCTGGCCCTGCGGGATGATTTCTACGCATCGCTGCGCGCGATCACCGTGGACGTCCTGCGGACCTCGGAGCCGGAGGAGAGCTCGGAGGAGAAGATCGCCAGGTGGGAGTCGACGAACGCCGCGCGACTGGCGCGGGCCAACTCGTCGCTGGAGCAGATCGTGAGCTCCGGGCGGCTTGACCTGGCCACGCTGTCGGTGGCGGCGCGTCAGCTCCGCAGCATGGTCCGGTGACCATCGTGGTGGGTGGGGGTTCGCAGCCCCCGCCCACCACGAACACGGCAGAGAGGAAAGGCCCAGTGGGCGCGTACGTAGCCGAGGTAGCCCTGCGCTGGTCCGACATGGACGCGTTCGGCCACGTCAACCACGCCAGGACGATCACGTTGCTGGAGGAGGCACGAGCCGATCTGCTGTTCACCGAAGCGGAGAAGCAGGGCCTGCTGGGCATGGCCGAGGGCATGGTGGTCGCCCGCATCGTCATCGACTACCACGCGCCGCTGATGTACGCGGCCAAGTCGTTGCAGGTCCGGATGTCGGTGCGGGAGCTCAAGGCGGCCTCGTTCGTCATCGACTACACCGCGGTCGCGCAGGAAGCCGTGTGCACCGCCGAGACGCTGATGGTGCCCTACGACCTCCGTGCCGGACGGCCGCGCAGGCTGACCACCGACGAGCGGGACTTCCTGTCGGAGTGGCGCGCCGAGCAGTTGGAGACCGGTCGTGCCTGAGCTCCGCATGCCCGACCGCACCGAGCGCGACGACCTCGGCGCTTTCGTCGCCCGCGCCGTCCGGCTGGACAACCAGTCCATGGTCCGGATGCGCAACCGCCCCGGCACGGACCGCATGGACGTCTGGGCGGCCACCCCGTTCGACGCGCTGTCCACCCGCTCGGTGGAGGGCTCGGTCGACCCGGCCGACCTGACGGTCTCCGGGAACGAGCTGCTGGCCACGCTGACCGTCGCCGGCGGTGACGTGATGGACCCGGGCGCGCCCAAGGACCTCATGTGGCGCTCGGAACTGCCCCCGGCGACCGGCTGGAAGCTCGTCGACGACCTCCCGGCCCGCCTGGTCGGCGAG
The DNA here is from genome assembly GCF_018070075.1 of Saccharopolyspora endophytica. GTDB lineage: Bacteria > Actinomycetota > Actinomycetes > Mycobacteriales > Pseudonocardiaceae > Saccharopolyspora > Saccharopolyspora endophytica. Next base: position 254,789 of record NZ_JAGPXE010000008.1, on the reverse strand, counting down.
GTCGCGGAGCGCGGCATCGACGTCGCCAAGGAGAACGTGGGCCCGAAGGGCACGCCCCCGGCGTCGCTGCTGGACCAGGAGGTCTTCACCGTCCAGGGCTCCGGCCTCGACGTGAAGGTCCCGCTGCGCTGCCTGTTCGTCCTCTCCGGCATGGGGTTCCTCGTCAACACCCCGGCGGAGGAGGAGATCGTCCGAGTCAGCGCCACCGACTCCTGGCTGCGCCTGGACTCCCGCTTCGGCGCGGTGGTCCGCCGCCGCCACGCCCTCCTCCCGCTCCTCCTCTAACCCCACCCCACGAAGCCACCACCCGAAAACCGCCGCGATCGGACCCCGATCACGGCGGTTTTCCGCGTGCCCAGGGCCATGCCCCCGATTACGGCAGTTTTCAGGCCCCCGATTACGGCGGTATTCCGTGTGTTCGGGGGCCGTGCTCCCGATTACGGCAGTTTTCGGGTTCCCGATTACGGCGGTATTCGGGGTGGTGGGTGGTGTTTCAGGGTGGGGGTGGTTGCCGGTGTGGTCGGGTCAGGGGGTGTGGCGGGGTGTGGTGGACCAGCGGACGATGTCGCTGACGAGGGCTTCGAGGGGGCCTCGGCGGAAGAAGTGGCGCCAGGTGTAGGTGAAGGTGAACGTGAAGACCAGGAACACCTCCGGCATGAAGGTGTTCACGAACGCCACGAGCCCCGTCGGCTGCTGACCGTCGCGCGGGAACCACGGCATGTTCGGGTCGTCCAGCGGCAGCGCCGGACCCATGCTGGCGAGGTGGGCGAGGTTCTCCGGGACGCCGCTCAGCGGCCAGCCGCCGGTGACGATCTGCCAGGCCAGCGCCAGCGCGTGCGCCGCGTACAGCGTCAGCGCCATCGAACCGGCCTTGGCCAGCGGCGTCAGCGCACGCCCGGTCCGGTCCGCCAGCTCCAGGCAGACGACCAGGATGACCAGCGCGATCCCGCCCGACCCGAGCAGTTCGAAGGTCGTCCCGCTATGCGCGTTGGCGGCGAGCAGCCACTCCGGGTGCCCGACCGGGATCGTGCCTTCCACGGGGTTCGGCGGGCCGATCGGCACCAGCTGGAACGACACCTGGTAGCCGATCAGCGACATCACGAGTCCGAACAGGCCGATCCGCAGCCGGACCCGCGCGGAGGTCAGGTCCATCCGCCCGACCGCCAGCCCCGCCAGCACCAGCGGCAGGTAGGACGCGGCGGGGTAGAACCCGAACAGCAGCAGGTCGAAGATGCCCTCTTCGGCGATCAGGTGCCCGGGGTCGACGCTGTTGACCAGCGACACCAGACCCGACATGGGCGTGTCGGCGGCGTTCCAGCCGCGCAGCACGAACGACAGCTGCGGCCCCAGCGCCGCGCTCACCGACGCCGCGATGATCAAGCCGCGCGCCCGAAGCCGCAGGAACGGCACCGCCAGCAGGAAGTACAAGCCGTAGAACGGGATGATCACGGTCAGCAGGAAGCCGGTCGCCTCGGTCGCCTTCGCCAGCGCCAGGCCGAGCACCAGCAGCACGGCCGCCCGCACCGCCACCCGCCGGCTCGCGTCGCGCAGAGCCTGGCCCGTCGGCGGCGTCGACCGCCCGGTCATCAGGGCCAGCGACACCCCGGCCAGGAACGTGAACAGCGCGGTCGACCGGCCGGAGAAGAACTGCGCCAGCCACACCTCGGGCCAGCCGCCCGCGAAAGGCACGCCGAAGTGGATGCAGAACATGCCGAACACCGCCACGAAGCGGGCGACGTCCACGCCGACCAGGCGGCCCGGTTTTCCGGTAGCTCGCCGCGCCCGAGGTGAAGTCCGTTCGGGCGCAACAGCAGTCATGACATCCACTTGAGGTCGGGGACGTTGAGCGGAAATCTACCGACCGCCTCGACGCCCCCGGGAGCCTGCCCGCGTTGGCGAGGTCCCGCTCACACCAGCCAGGCGGCGCTGCCCGGCGGCAACTCGCCCGCGACCAGCGGCCGAGAGCTCAGCAGCACCTCACCGGGCGGCAGCGGAACCGGCTCCGCCGAGGTGTTCAGCGCGCAGATCAGGCTGCTGCCGACGCGGCGGAACGCGAAGCAGTCCTCCGGGGCGCCGAACCACTCCACGTCGTCTCCGGTGAACGCCGGGTGCGTCGCCCGCATCTCCATGGCGTGCCGGTACAGCGACAGCGTGGACTCCTCGTCCTCCAGCTGCGCCTCGACGGTGAAGTGGACCCAGTCGTGGGGGATCGACGACCAGTCGGCCCGCGCCGCCGAGAACCCGAAGGGCCGCATGAGGCCCTCCCAGGGCATCCGGATCCGCTCGGTTCCCGGCAGGCCCAGTTCTTCGCCGTGCCGCAGGCACACCGCTCCCGGCAGCGCCAGCTGCACCAGCGCCATCGCGCGCACCGGCGTCAACGCCGCGTGGTCGCGGATGCGCGTGCTGTCCCGGCTGGCCATCGCCCACGCCGGACGCGGGCCGCGGGACTCCAGCACCGTCGTGATCGCCTTGCGCACCGCGTCCGCGGAGAACCCCGCCACCGCCAGGCCCAGGCCGAACAGCAGCTGCCAGTTGCCGGTGCCGCTGCCGATCACGATCCGGCCCGGGTAGTCGGCGAGCACCGCGCCGACCGCGTCCGCCGGGTCGTTGCGCGGGGCCAGGTGGAAGCCGTCGATCCCGTTGTCCAGCCACGGGCGCAGCACCGGACCGGGGTCGGTGCGCGAGGGGTCGACGTCGATCGCCAGCAGCACCCGCAACCCGTTGCCGCGCGCCTCGCCCAGCAAGCGGGCCAGGGCGGGGGAGGCCGGATCCGAACCGGCCATACCCGCCAGCACGATCACGTCCACGCCCAGCAGCTCCAGGTAACCGAGCCTGCCGCGAATCCCGTCGAGGTCGCCGACTCCGTCACCGTCGGCGTCGGCGAACGCGCCGACGTCGATCTGGTAGCACACCGCGTCGAACCACCACGGTCGCTCACCGAGGTAATCCTGCGTGCCCACCTGCTGCATCACCAGGTCCTTCGCTCCTAGATCGGGTCCGCCGGTCAGAACCACGAGTTGATCATGCTGTTGGCGGCCATCTCCAGGTACTGCCAGAGCTGGTCGCGGTGTTCGGGCTTCAACTTGGCCTCGTCCACGGCGATGCGCATGCAGCGCAGCCAGGCGTCGCGCTCGGCCGGACCGATCTTGAACGGCGCGTGCCGCATCCGCAGGCGGGGGTGTCCGCGCTGGTCGGAGTAGGTGTGCGGGCCGCCCCAGTACTGCATCAGGAACAGCCGCAGCCGCTCCTCGGCGGGCCCGAGGTCTTCCTCGGGGTAGAGCGGGCGCAGCAGCTCGTCCTTGGCCACCTCTTCGTAGAAGCGGGCGACGATCTGGTGGAAGGTGGCTTCGCCGCCGACCTGCTCGTAGAAACTCTCCACGGAAGTCACACTTCCATCCTCTCAGGTGGTGCTTCGCCGGTTTCAGTGGTCGGTCGGACGCGATCCGTCGCTGCCGCGCGGCGGGAACCGCACGCCCTGAATAGATACGGATCCCCCGGCCGATTGGTTCGGCGCGGGGGATCCTGCTGGTCAGCTCGTCGTGGAGACGGTGTCGGGGGGAAGCGGGCGGCCGCTGGGGTACGGCGGCTCGATGGCCGAGTCGTCGTAGGCCCGCTTGACCTCCACGCGGAGCCTGCGCTGGACCGCCCACTGGCGGCCGGGGCGGACCTTCACCGTCAGCCGCAGGGTCACCGTGTCCGAGGTGATCTGGTCGACGCCCAGCATCTCCGGCGGCTCCAGGACGTCGTTGGACAGCGGCTCCTTGGACGTGGCGTCCGTGGCGACCTTGCCCGCGACCTCGATGGCCTTCTGCACGTCGGAGTTGTGCGAGATCGGGAAGTCCACGACCGCGACCGCGAAGCCCTGCGACGAGTTGCCCACGCGCAGGATCTCGCCGTTGCGGACGTACCAGACGGTGCCGTTGATGTCGCGCAGCGTGGTGACCCGCAGGCCCACCGCCTCGACCGAACCGCTGGCCTCGCCCAGGTCGACGACGTCACCGACGCCGTACTGGTCCTCGACCATCATGAACATGCCGGACAGGAAGTCCCGCACGAGGTTCTGGGCACCGAAGGCGACGGCCACACCCAGCACACCGGCCGAGGCCAGCACCGGGGCGATCTGCACGCCCAGCACCTGCAGGACGTAGATGACGGCCAGGCCGAAGATCAGGAACGAGGTCAGCGACTTCAGGACCGAGCCGATGGTCTTGGCGCGCTGCCTGCGCCGCTCGGAGAGCAGCTCGTAGGTGAGGCTGTCACCGCGGCGCTCGCGCAGCGGCGAGAGCAACTTCGGGGGCTTGCCGTTGCCGCGGGTGAGGCGGTTGATCGTCCGGTGCAGCAGCCAACGCACGACGAAGGCTATGACCAGCACCAGCACGATCTGCAGGGGCTTGGCGATGAGCAGGTCCGCGTAGGACGCCAGCCACGCGTTCTGGGTCCAGTCGAAGACCGCCTGGCACCAGCGTTCGGTCGGGTCGCACGTCGGCGGCTGGGATAAAAGCGGCAGATTCATGGGTACGGGGGTTTCTCCATGGGCTGTCGTTCGTGGGGTCGCGCCGTGAGGCGTCGGCTACCGACCGGCCCGAGCGTCGTGCGCGCCCCGCCGCGCACGATGATCGAAAACCGGTCGGCCGGAACCGAGTTCGGGGCTCAGTCCAACACGAGACCGGTTGCCTCCGCGAGGAAGGTGAGCTGGTCGGTCGTCAGCCCCACGGTACGTGACACGGAACGGGCGGCGTGTCCCACCTCGGTCTCGCGGCGGATCAGAATGGGCCTTTTGTCCGGGTCCGAACTGGTCGCGTGCTGCAGCGCCGCGCACATCTTGCGAGCGTGGTTGGGGTCTACGCGCGAGTCGGACTCGAAGACCGTGAACAGCACCGACGGATAGGCCGTGTGCTCGGTCACGTTGTGGTACGGCGAGTAGGACAGCAGCCAGCCCAGCTCCTCCGGATCATCGGCCGTGCCGTACTCGTCGTTCCAGGTCCGGCCGAGCAGGAACCGCTCGTAGCGCACCATGTCCAGCAGCGGGGCCGAGCACACCACCGCCCGGTACAGCTCCGGCCGCTGCGTCAGCGCCGCGCCGACCAGCAGACCGCCGTTGGAGCCGCCCGAGATCGCCACCTGGTCCGAGGTCGTCCAGCCCTGGTCGATGAGGTGCTCGGCGGCGGCGTGGAAGTCGTCGAAGGTGTGCTGCTTCTGCTCGCGCATCCCGGCGACGTGCCACTCCTCGCCCTCCTCGCCGCCACCGCGCAGCGACGGCAGCGCCCACACGCCACCGGCCGCCACCCAGGTCAGCGCCGACGGCATGTAGCCGGGCTCGCGGGACAGCGAGAACCCGCCGTAGCCGGTCAGGAACACCGGGCGCGGGTGGTCCGGCTCGGCGACCGGCGCCAGCACGAACATCCGCACCTCGGTGCCGTCGGCAGACCGGTAGGTGACCTGACGGGTGTGCACCTCGGGCAGCTCGACCGCACCCGGAGCGCTCGTCTCCAAGGCCATCTCGCCGGTGCTGCGGTCGTAGGCGTGCACGCACGGCGGGGTCGCGAAGTCGGTCCAGCCGATCCACAACCGGTCGCGGTGCCGCTCGGTGGCCGAGTCGACCGTGGTCAGGGCCGTGACCTGGCCCGTCGCGGGCAACGTGATCCCACCGGTGCGCTCACCCGTGGCCGGGTCGTGCAAGGTCAGCTCGGAGACCGCGTGCCGGGTGCGCAGCACCACCAGGCTCGGCTGGTCGCCGTCGAAGTAGCGGACCGCGTCGAGCACCGAATCGGGCTCCTCGGCGATCAGCTCGGTCCAGTTCTCCGGTTCCGGGGCCGTGGGATCGGCCACGCACAGCCGCCAGCGCGGGGCGTCCTTCGTGGTCATCACGTACAGCCGGCCGTCGCGCTCCACCCAGGCGCCGACCCGGTAGCCGTCGGTGGTGTCCACGATCTGCCGCAAGCTCGGGGCCTCGGCGCCGTCGGAGAGGTCCGCGATCCACACCGAGTCGCGGCGGGCGGTGCCCATGCTGCCCTCGATGATCAGCCAGCGTCCGTCCCGGGAGACGTGCGTGCCGTAGTAGAAGGTGTGGTCCAGGCCCGTGCCGTGCACCAGCACGTCCTGCTCGGGATCGGTGCCCACGCGGTGCCGCCACACGCGGCGGTGGAACTGCTCCTCGCCCTCGGGCACCAGCTCCGGCGACAGCCGGCGGACGTAGAAGAACTCCTCGCCGCCGGGCATCCAGGAGATCGTCGAGTAGCGGCAGCGGTCGATCGGCCCTTCGAGCAGCTCACCGGTGGCCACGTCCATGACGTGCAGCAGCGACTCCTCGTCGCCGCCCACCGAGATCTGGTAGGCCAGCAGGTCGCCCTCCAGGCTCGGCACCCAGCTGTCCAGCGTCGTCAGCCCCGACGGGTCGAGCTCGGTGACGTCCAGCAGCACCCGCTCGGTGCCGTCGGCCTCGCGCACGTGCAGCACGCCGAACTCCTGGCCGGGTTCGCGGCGCGTGAAGAACGCGCGTCCCGCGCGCCACAGGGGAGCGCCCACCGCGCCCGCCGCCAGCAGCGACCGCATCCGCTCGGCGACCGACTCGCGGCCGGGCAGCGCGTCGAGCCAGGTGCGGGCGAGCTCGTTCTGAGCCTCCGACCACGCCTCGGTGCTCGGCGAGGAGGCGTCCTCCAGCCACCGGTACGGGTCGGCGACCTCGCGGCCGTGCAGGGTCTCCGCGATCTCTTCGCGCGCGGTGGCGGGATAGCTCAAGGGGGTTCGAACGTCGGTCACGATCGCGACAATACGTGCTGAGGAGGGGCGTGGAAGGGGGTCCGGCGGCGGCGCGGAGCCGATTCACCCGAGATGATCAACCGTTTTCCACTCGGCTGATCGACAATGGTGGAGGAAGCGCCGGAGACGCGAGACGAGCCGACCGAGATCGCCCCACGGGGCGTTCACCAGCGAAAACGGGCAGCAGATCTTGCTCATCGGCGTGGCGTGTCGAATCACACGTGCGTTCGGGCCGGGTTCTGTGCTGAACTTTGCCCGACACCGGTGGAGGTGGTCGCGTGCCAGACCGACAACCGATCCGACAACCGGCGCTGAAGGCAACCGGCCTCGCGTCGCGGGCCCCGTTGTGCCCGATGGGCCGAGGCTCCGGGCCGCCGCAGGCGGATCGACCTCCTGGTCACGCCACCTCGTGGCGCAAGCGCCGGGTGCTGCTGCTCAACACGACCTTCGAGCCCCTCACCGCGCTCCCGCTGCGCCGAGCCATCGTGATGGTCGTCTGCGGCAAGGCCGAGGTCGTCCACGGCGACTCGGCCGGGATGACCCTGCACTCGGCGACCGCCGAGGTCGAGATCCCGTCCGTGATCAGGTTGAGCAACTTCGTGCGCGTGCCGTACCGCGGCCGGGTTCCGCTGACCCGGGCAGCGTTGATGCTCCGGGACAACCACCGGTGCGTCTACTGCGGCGCACGAGCGGAAACGATAGATCATGTTCTGCCGCGCAGTCGCGGGGGGCCGCACACGTGGGAGAACTGCGTCGCCTGCTGCACCAAGTGCAACCACCGCAAGGCCGACAAGACGCTGAGCGAGCTGGGCTGGCGGCTGCCGGTGGCCCCGCAGGCTCCGCGAGGCCGCCACTGGCGGTTGCTGGCGGGTCTGTCCGAGACGGACCCGCTGTGGTTGCCGTACCTGGGCGAGTCGGCGGCGTGATCCTCGCACCGGGCGCGTCCGCGGCGGCGCGGATCAGCTGATCCGAACTCCGCGGGCGCGACCGCTGATGCGCACACCGTCACGCCGCCCGCTGATGCGCACACCGTCGTGCCTACCGCTGATGCGGACACCGTCCTCGCAGCCGCTGATGCGGACTCCGTCGTGCTTGCCGCTGATGCGCACACCGTCACGCCGCCCGCTGATGCGGACTCCGTCGCGCTGACTGCTGATGCGGACACCGTCCTCGCAGCCGCTGATGCGGACTCCGTCGTGCTTGCCGCTGATGCGCACACCGTCGTGCTTGCCGCTGATGCGGACTCCGTCGCGCTGGCCGCTGATGCGCACACCGTCGTGCCTGCCGCTGATCCGGACTCCGTCGCGCTGTCCGCTGATGCGCACGCCGTCGTCGAGGCTGCTGATGCGCACGCCGTCGCGACGGCTGCTGCTGATGCGCACTCCGTGATCAGCGAGTGGCCGGCCGCTCATCGGAAGGGTGAGTTCGTTGGTCTGAGTGGCGGCTTCGATGATCGACATTGTGTGCCTCCCGCATACGTAGGGTGGTTTGAGCGCATGTGATCAAATATGCAAGACCCATACAGGTGAAAAGCTATGATCAGGAACCGCTCAGAACAAGCCGCCAACCTGCCCCGCATTGCCCCCGTCCGGTCCGACTCCGTTCGGCCGCAAACATTGCTCCGAACGAGTTACAGAGGGTGATTTGGGTCACATGATAGCCCCGGTGTCGGGCAGCAGGTGAAATTCCGGGGCGCCGAGCGCCTCGACGATCGCGGGAGCGGGGCTTCGCGGGCGGCGGGAGCGAGCCCGCCGCTTCGGGCGAAATGCCGGATGATCATCGTGCCGGAGACGGCTCGAGGCCGAGGCGCGCGCGAGGACGCACACACGAAACCTTGGTCATCGGCTACCGTACTGGGCGTGACTGTCGTGGAGAGTGTGCTGTACCTGGCGGTGGTCCCAGCGGCCATCTATGGCGTGATCGTGCTCATCGCGATGTGGCCCAAGCTGTCCCGCGCGCGCTACAGCGCCGGGCAGGACTGGGACTTCGCCCCGGTGTTCTGGTCCGCCAACCCGCAGGGCGTGAACACCGCGGTGTCGGCGGACGGCGAAGGAGAGGACGTGCCGGACGACGCACGGCCCGTCACGGCTCGGGGAGGCGCACGTGGCAACTGGTGAGATCGCGGGTCGGACCGCGGATGCCGACGAGCTCGGCGCAGGTGAGGCGCGCATGTCGACCGGCCGCATGTCCGTGGCGCGACGCGTCGAGCCCGAGCGTCCGCGACTTCCCTTCAGCGCCGGTGAGCTCGCCCGGCTCGACGAGGCGATGGCAGTGGCCAGTCGCAGCACCGGGCTGGAGTTCGCCGTCTACCTCGGTGACCTCGGCGAGGACACCCGCAAGCAGGCCGAGGAGCTGCACGCCAACCTCGGCGCGCAGGCCTCCGAGGGCGTGCTGATCGCGGTGTCGCCCGGTCAGCGCAAGTTCGAGATCGTGACCGGCGAAGAGGCCCACCGCCGCATCCCGGACCGCACCTGCCAGCTGGCCGCGATGAGCATGGTCGCCTCCTTCAAGGAGGACGAGATCATCGAAGGCCTGGTCAGCGCCGTCCGCATGCTCTCCGACGCAGCAGGAACCTCCTTCAAGAAGCAGTCCGACCACCACTGAGAACTCTTCGTTGATCGTTCTGCGTGGCGGTGCGGGTGGCGGAACCTGACACGCCTTCTGGACTCCGTGCGCCACTCCTGATGCATGCCAATGCACGGCGTCGCGGCGTACTCGCCGGAAGACGTGTCAGAACCCGCGGCTACGCCTCTTGCAGATCACACGACGAAGCCGCCCCGGTCGCCAACGACCGGGGCGGCTTCGTCGTGCTGTCAGGAGTTACGAGCGGTCGAACTCGCGGGCTGCGAGGGCGCGGACGATGCCCGCGCGGCCCTCGGAGACCAGCCGGCGCAGCGCGGCCGGGCGCTCACCGGCCAGCCACTGGTCGGCGGCGGTGACGGTCTCGTCGGTGACGGCCCAGGACGGGAACAGCCCGATCACCGTCGGCTGAGCCCGCTCGCTGGAGCGGCGCTGCCAGACCTCGTCGATCGACTCGAAGTACCGCTGCACGTACGGCACCAGCAGTTCCCGCTGCGCGGGGTGCTGGAAGCCGGCGATGATCGAGTCGCTGACCGCGTTCGGCAGCTGGTCGTCGTGCACCGCGCGCTGCCACGCCTTCTCCTTCGATCCCGCGGTGGGGATCAAGGCGCGGGCCCGCTCGGCGCGACGGCGGCCGGTCGCGGTCTGGTCGGACTCCAGCTCCGCGTCGATCTCCGCCTCACCGGCCGCACCGTGCGCGACCAGGGCCTGCAGCAGGCCCCAGCGCAGGTCGGTGTCGACCGTCAGGCCCTCCAGCGGAGCGGAACCGTCGAGCCAGCCGCGCAGCTCGCCGACCTGCTCGTCGGACAGCACCGAACCGGCCAGCGAGTTGACGAACGCCAGCTGGTGGTCCGAGCCCGGCTCGGCCGCGCGGGCCAGCTCGAACAGCCGCGAGCTGAACCGCCGCCAGCCCTCGGCCTGCCACGACGGGTCGACGTAGGAGTTCAGCGCGGTCTGCGTCTGCAGCAGGACCCGCTGCACCACGCCGATCTGGCTCTCCGCGCCGATGCCGCCTTCGGCCGAGGCGCCCAGCACCAGGGTCACGAAGTCGCGGGCCTTCAGCTCGGCCTCGCGGGTCATCTCCCACGCCGTCGACCAGCACAGCGCCCGCGGCAGCGACTCGTCGATGTCGCCGATCCGGTCCACCAGGGTGGCCAGCGACTCGGGGTCGAAGCGCAGCGAGCAGTAGGTCAGGTCGTCGTCGTTGACCAGCACGAGCTTCCCGCGGTGCACGCCGACCAGGTCCGGGACCTCGGTGACCTCGCCGGTCACGTCGAGCTCGACGCGGTGCTTGCGCACCAGCTTGCCGCCCTCGTCGTCGTAGACGCCGATCGCCAGGCGGTGCGTGCGCAGCTCACCGGCACCGGGGCGGGCGCCGTTCTGCACCACCGAGAACTGGGTGAACCGGCCCTCGTCGTCGGTGCTGAAGCGCGGGCGCAGCATGTTCAGGCCGGTGGTCTCCAGCCACTGCGCGCTCCACCAGGACAGGTCCCGGCCGGACGCCCCCTCCAGCGCCTTGAGCAGGTCGTCGAGGGTGGCGTTGCTCCACGCGTGGCGGTCGAAGTAGACCCGCAGCCCGGCCAGGAAGTTGTCCAGACCGACGTAGGCCACCAGCTGCTTGAGCACCGAGGCGCCCTTGGCGTAGGTGATGCCGTCGAAGTTGACCTCCACGGCCTGCAGGTCCGGGATGTCGGCGGCCACCGGGTGGGTGGAGGGCAGCTGGTCCTGGCGGTAGGCCCAGGACTTCTCGACGCTGGCGAAGGTCGTCCAGGCGGCGTCGTACTCGGTCGCGCCGACCTGCGCGAGGACGCTGGCCCAGGTCGCGAAGGACTCGTTGAGCCACAGGTCGTTCCACCAGCGCATGGTGACCAGGTCGCCGAACCACATGTGCGCCATCTCGTGCAGCACGGTCTCGGCGCGGCGCTCGTAGAGGTAGCCGGTGACCTTCGACCGGAACACGTAGTCCTCGAGGAAGGTCACGCAGCCGGCGTTCTCCATCGCGCCCGCGTTGAACTCCGGCACGAAGCACTGGTCGTACTTGCCGAACGGGTACGGGACCCCGAAAGCCTTGTGGTAGAAGCCGAATCCCTGCTTGGTCTCGGTGAACAGGCGCTCGGCGTCGAGGTGGTCGGCCAGCGAGGCGCGGCAGTAGATCCCCAGCGGGATCGCCTCCTGCCCGTCCTCGCCGGGGAAGGTGTCGCGCCACTCGGCGTAGGGACCGGCCACCAGCGCCACCAGGTAGGTGGACATCGGCTTGGTGGTGTCGAAGGTGTGGCGCTTGCCCGCACCGGTCTCGGTGACCTCGCCGGCGGCGTTGGAGATGACCTTCCAGTCGCCCGGGGCGTCCACCGTGATCTGGTAGGTCGCCTTCAGATCGGGCTGGTCGAAGCAGGTGAACATCCGCTTCGCGTCGGCGGTTTCGAACTGGCTGTAGAGGTAGACCGCGCCGTCGACCGGGTCGATGAAGCGGTGCAGACCTTCGCCGGTGTTGGTGTAGGCGCAGTCGGCGCGCACCACGAGCTCGTTCTCAGCGGCCAGGCCGGGCAGGCGGATTCCGGTGGACTCGTCGTAGTCGGAGACGTCGAGCTCGACACCGTTGAGCACCGCGCCGTGCACCTTGTCGGCCACCAGGTCGATCCAGGTGTCGGCGCCGGTCTGGTTGCTGCGGAAGCGAACCGTGGTCGTGGAACCGAAGGTCTCCACTTCCACACCGCCCGCGCCGGCGGAGAGGTCCAGTTCGATCACATAGGACTGGACCTCCAGCAACGCGGCGCGCTGCTCGGCCTGTTCGCGGGTGAGGTTCGGCGGTGCCACGGATCACCTCGTAGTTCGTAGGGGATGGATCAGGGCCGGTTGGATGCCCGGCGCAGGCATCAAATCACGTCCGGGCGGAGGCGCGCTGCCGGGCAGGCACCTCCGCGATCATCGGCGTGTCGGTCTGATCGGGAAGACAAACGGCCGCACGGGGGTTACTACTCCTAGACGTGGTGCTCGCGCAGGCACCTGGACGATTTCGACTGATGGAGGCACGGATGACCGCCGCTGCCCGCCCACGGGTGGACTTCTACTTCGACCCGCTGTGCCCGTTCGCCTGGGTTTCCTCGCGCTGGATCCTGGAGGTCGACAAGGTTCGCGACATCGTCCTGAACTTCCGGGTCATGAGCCTGTCGGTGCTCAACGAGGGGCGTGACCTGCCCGAGGAGTACCTCGATCTGATGGAGCGCGGCTGGGGGCCGGTGCGCGTGTGCATCGCCGCGGCCAAGCACCACGGCGACGAGGTCCTCGCGCCGCTGTACACGGCCCTGGGCACCCGCATCCACGACCAGGGGATCAAGGACTTCACCGAGGCCATCGAGGGCGCCCTGGCCGAGGTCGGCCTGCCCGCCGAGCTCGCCGAGGCCGCCACCAGCACCGAGTACGACGAGGAGCTGCGCGCCAGCCACCACGCGGGCATGGACCCTGTCGGCGACGAGGTGGGCACACCCACCCTGCACGTCGACGGCGTCGCCTTCTTCGGTCCGGTGATCACCCGCGTCCCCCAGGGCGAGGAGGCCGCGAAGATCTTCGACGGCGCGGTCGCGATGGCCAGCTACCCGTACTTCTTCGAGCTCAAGCGCAGCCGCACCGAAAGCCCGCAGTTCGACTACTGATCCACCACTTTCGGGAAAATTCCGATCATTCCCGGTATTTTCCCGGAAGGGTGCTCTGACCTGCGGCGATGCGTTGCGGGCAGTTTTTCCCGGTCATCACAGTTCACGACCGTCCACAGAGGCCGAAGCCGTCCGCAAGACGGCTTCGGCCCCCCGGGGTCGGCTCAGGTCCGCTGCAAGCCGGACATGACCTCGGCGACCGGGCGGTCGTCGCGCAGGTCCCACAGCGACGCGACGATCTCGGCGGCTCGGTCCGCTCCCACCACCCGTTCGGCGTTGCCGGTGAACTTGGCGGCGAGCTCGTCGGCCGACAGCGGTCGCTGCGGGCCGCCCCGGTTCTCCCGGACGCGCTCGGTCACCGTGGTGCCGTCGGCGAGCTCGGCGGTGAGCACCGCCGGGAACTGGCGCGGGAACCCGGCCGTCGCCTCCTCGTCGGCGACGACCCGCACCCGCCCGGCGAGGTCCAGCCGCGCGGGATCGGCCGCGGCGGCGTCGGTGAAGTCCTCGTGGAACACCCCCAGCCCGCCGCCACCGATCAGCGCCGCCGCCACGGTGTAGGGACCGGAGAACGCCGCGTGGTACCCGGAACGGGGCCGCCGCTTCTCCTCGGCGGGCTCGGCGATCGTGCGCAGCACCGGGGCCGGAACCCCGAGCACCAGCTCGCGGACCTGGTCGGCGGTCACCCCGCGCTCTCGCAGCCGCAGCGCCGCGTCCACGCCCGCGTGCGTGAAGTGGTTGCACGGGTAGGGCTTGAAGAACACCCCGGGCGTCTCCCACTGCTCGCCGAGACCGTCGGTGACCCGCTCCGGGTGCGTCCGCTCACCGCAGAACGCGCGCAGGAAGCCGAAGCGACCCTCGATGACCGTCGGCGGCCCGGTGAGGCCGTGCCTCGCGAGGTCTGCGGCCGACACGCCCGCGTGCGCGGCCCAGCCGCAGTGCACCCGCTTGATCGTGCCGCCGGTCCGGTTGGCCTCGATGACCCCGGCGCCCATGCTCGCAGCGATGCCGATGACCGAGGTCAGCTGGTCGGCGTCGAGCCCCTGCAGCATCCCCGAGGCGACGGCCGCGCCCACGGCGCCGCAGATCGCGGTCGCGTGCTGGCCGTGCTCGAAGAACACCGAGTTGCCCAGCTCCTCGTCGTAACCCGCCATGCCCAGCCGGCAGGTCACCTCGATGCCCATCGCCGCCGCGGCCAGCAGCGCCTTCCCACCCGCGCCGGTGCGCTCGGCGGTCGCCAGCGCCGCCGGGACGACGGCCGCCGACGGGTGCAGGACCGACGGCAGGTGCGTGTCGTCGAAGTCCAGGCTGTGCGCCAGCGTGCCGTTGACCAGTGCCGCCGACGGTGCTGGAAGTCGTTGCGCCAGGCCGATTCCGGTCGCCTGCGGCGCGCCGCCCCACTCGGTGGCGACCGCGCCCGCGATGCGAGCCGGTTCTTCGCGGGTGGCTGCCAGGGAGTTGCCGACGACGTCCACGATCCGCCGGACCAGGTCGTCGGCCAGCCGGTCGTCGACGCCGTCGGCGATCAACTTCGCGCCGACCTCGCCGATCCGCTGCGCGGGGGTGCTCATGCCGGGACCACCGCCAGCGGGCGGACCGGAGCTCCGGTGGCGCCGACGATCCGCAGCGGCGCGAACACGGCCAGGAACTCGCCGAGACCGGCCTCGGAGGCGTCCTCGCAGGCCATGTGCTCGACGATGTGGATGCCGTGGTCGACCAGCAGCACGCGGTGCACCGGGAGCACCCGGTGCCCGGCGCCTGCCGGGATCTGCTCGTAGGCGGTGGTGTCCGAGCCGGTCGCGACGATCCGGCGCTCGGCCAGCCAGTGCGCGCCGTCCACGGTCATGCCGGGAACGCCGGTCTCCTTGCCGACGTAGGCCTGCGGGTCGCCGAACAGGCGGCCCCAGCCGGTGCGCACCACGGCGATGTCGCCGGGGCCGGGCTCGGCTCCGGCTCGCTCCGCGGCCCGCGCCAGGTCGTCGGCGGTCACGCCGTACCCGGGTTCGAGCACGTCCACCCCGCGCGCGGCGGCGACGTCGAGGAACACGCCCCGGGTGACCATCGGCGGGATGGTCTCCGCGCCGTGCACGGTGTGCTTGCCGCCGCGCTGGGCCTCGGCGGCGTCGACCCCGCCGTGCAGCAGCCCGTCGTGGCTGACGTGGGCCAGCGCGTCGACGTGGGTGCCGGTGTGCCCGCCGGTGACGATGACCTCGTTGGACGCCGACCCGCCGTCCGGGCGGACCGCGTCGCCGTGCCGGCGCTCCAGCGTCATCCGGAAGCCGGGGTGGTTCGGCGAACCCGCCATCCCGGTGTAGAGCGGATGTCCGAGCTCGATCACCCGCGTCCCGGCGCGGACGGCGTCGAGCAGGTCGGGGCCTGCGGAGGTGGTGGTCACGAGTTGCTCCTTCCCGGCCGCGCACCGGCCGGTTCGTCGTGATCGTGCGGGGAGTGGTCGAGCGCGTCGGCGAGTTCGGTCACCCAGCGGGCACCGGCGACGACGGCCGGGTCGACGAAGTGACCGCGGTCGTCGACCCACGCCGCGGAGTCGCCCGCGACGTCGAGGGCGTCGAGCAGAGCGCGGGCCTGCTCGACCTCGTCGCGGTCCGGGGTGAAGGCGTGGTGCACCGGGTCGATCTGCCCCGGGTGGATCACCGAGCGGCCGAAGAACCCCGCGTCGCGCATCGCGGTGCTGTCCTCGGCGAGCCCGGTGCGGTCGGACAGGTCGGTCCAGACGCTGGCGATCGGGCTGGGCAGCCCGGCCGCGCGGTTCGCGGCGACGATGCGGGCGCGGGCCCACGACAGCTCGCGGCGGTCGCGGATCCGCAGGTCGGCGGCCAGATCGGTCTCGCCGGGGGAGACACCGGCGATCAGCGGGTGGCATTCGGCGAGGTCGAACGCCTCGCGCAGGCCCCTGGCGCTCTCGATGAGCAGGTGCAGCGGGAGACCGGTCCGCTCGGCCAGCGCTGCGACGGCCGCGGGGTCCTCGGCCTTGGGGACCCGCAGACCCGCGGCGCCGCTGCCGGTCAGCGCCGAGGCGTCGTCGTCGGACCAGTCGGTGCCCGCGCCGTTGACGCGGACCCAGACCTCCTCGGGCCGGGAACCGCAGGTCTCCACGGCCGTCTCCCTCGCCCGCTGCTTGTGCGCGGGCGGCACCGAGTCCTCCAGGTCCACGACGACCGCGTCGGCCGGACCCGCGAGCGCCTTGGCGACGAGGTCCGCGCGGTGCCCGGGGACGTAGAGCCAGCTGCGGGCCAGTCCGATGGTGGTCACGGGCAGCCCGCCTCTCCGCGATCTTCAGTGGTGGTCGCGTCCGGAGGCGAACTCGCGTGTCGCGGTGTCTTGTGGCCGGGTTGCATCACGGTCCCCTGAGGTGCGGTTGACCAGGGCACGAGGGGCGTCACAGGACCCCCTGCGCCCGCAGTTGTTCCAGTTCGTCGGCGTCGACGCCGAGCCGGCCCAGGATCTCGGCGGTGTGCGCGCCGAGCTTCGGGCCCGTGGTGCGGACCGATCCGGGGGTCTCCGACAGCCGGAACGGGGTGTTCTGGAAGCGGACCGGGCCCAGCTCGTCGTCGTCGATCGTCACGATGCTGCCCAGGGCGTTGAAGTGCGGGTCGGCGAGCACGTCGGCGGCCGTGTAGATCGGCGCCACCGCGGCTTCGGCCTTCTCGAAGGCCTCGACGACCTCGTCCCGGTCGCGGGCGGCGATCCAGGAGCCGACGGCCGCGTCGAGCTCTTCGACGTGCTCGGCCCGGCTCGCGCCGCTGGCGAACCACGGTTCGTCGATCAGCTCGGGCGCCCCGACCAGCCGCATCACGCGCTCGGCGATGGAGTGGGCGCTGGTGGACACGGCCACCCACTGGCCGTCGGCGCACTGGTAGGTGTTGCGCGGGGCGTTGTTGGTGGAGCGGTTGCCGGTGCGCGGCTGCAGGATGCCGAGCTGGTCGTAGGCGATCAGCCCCGGTCCGAGCAGGTGCAGCAGCGGTTCGATGATCGCGGTGTCGAGGACCTGCCCGCGGCCGGTGGTCTCCCGGGCGCGCAGCGCGGTCATGATGCCGAACGCCGTGGTCAACGCGGCGACGCCGTCGGCGAGCCCGAACGGCGGCAGGGTGGGCGGACCGTCGGGATCACCGGTCATGGCGGCGAACCCGCTCATCGCCTCGGCGAGCGTCCCGAACCCGGGGCGGCTCGAGTACGGCCCGGTCTGGCCGAACCCGGTCACCCGCGCCAGCACCAGCCGTGGGTTGCGGGCGGACAGCTCCTCCCAGCCGAGACCCCAGCGCTCCAGCGTTCCGGGCCGGAAGTTCTCGATCACCACGTCGGCGTCGGCGGCGAGGTCGAGGAACAGCTCCCGCCCGCGCGGGGTGGACAGCACCAGCGTGATCGCCCGCTTGTTGCGGGCCAGCATCTTCCACCAGAGCCCGACGCCGTCCTTCTGCGCTCCGTGGGTGCGGGCGGGGTCGCCGCGCGGGTGCTCGATCTTGATGACGTCCGCGCCGTGGTCGCCCAGCAGGGTGGCGGCCAGCGGGCCCGCGAACAGGGTGGAGGCGTCGAGGACCTTCAGGCCTTCCAGCGCAGCCGGGTGGTCGTGGGTCATGGGGTCCCTCCGGTGGGAGTGGGGACGGCGCGCGCGGGTGCGGTGCCGCCGAGCCGAGCGGTGATCCGGTCGGCGGTCTCGATCAGTTCGGGTGCGGTGGCGGCGACGAACTCCTCGGTGACCCGGAACCGCGGTCCGCACACCGAGACCGCGCCGACCAGCCCGCCGGGCCCGAACACGGGCACGGCGACGGAGCCGGCGTCGCCCTGGCGCTCACCGGCGGAGGCCGCGTAGCCGCGCTCGCGGATCCGGTCGAGCTCGGCCCGCAGCGCGTCCGGGTCGGTCGGGGTGGCGGGGGTGAGCGCGGTGAGCTCGCCGGCCAGCAGCCGGTCGACCTCGTCGGGGTCGGAGTGGGCGAGCATGCACTTGCCGGACGAGCCCGCGTGCAGCGGGAACCGCCTGCCGAGCTCCACCGACATGGTGATCTCGTGGTTGCCCACGACCTGGTCGAGGTAGACGCGGCCCCCGTGCACCTTCGCGCTGATCGTGACGGTCTCGTGCAGGCGGTCGCGCAGCTCGGCCAGGAACGGCAGGGCCGCCGCCCGCAGGTCGGAGTCGCGCAGCGCCCGGCTGCCCAGCGCCGCCGCCGCGGGCCCGAGCCGGTACTCGCGGCTCTCCGGGTCGTAGGCGATGAGGTTCCGGCTGGTCAGGGACTGCAGGATGCGGTGTACGACCGCCTTGGACAGGCCCAGCTCCCGGGACACCCGGCTCACGCCGAGGGTGGGCGGTCCGTAGGTGAACAACAGCAGGACGTCCGCCACCCGCTCGGTGGCGCCGGTCCCGCCGCTCGACTCCGACACGCGATCCTCCTCGTGCTGATTCTCGTACCGCTAGACGGAACAAGAGTGTGGGTCGCTGTTGCGAGTGTCAAGGAATTTACATCGCAAGTATTGCACTTATCCAGGCCACCTGGTGTTATCGACCTCACCGAACGGTCGGGCACGGTGTTCCGCTTAGCGAAACGGTTTGCCCGGCTGGGATGAGGAGGAACGATGACGTTCGACGTGGACCTGGTGGTCGCGGGTGCCGGTGGCGGGCTGACCGCCGCGATCCGGGCCGCCGAGCTCGGTCTCGACGTGCTCGTGGTGGACTCCGACCCGAACTTCCGCCGCGGCAACAACACGTCGATGTCCACCGCGATGATTCCCGGGCCCGGTTCGCGCTTCCAGGCCGCGGCGGGGATCGACGACTCGCCGGAGCTCTTCGTCGCCGACGTCGAGCGCAAGACCGGCGGGATCGCCGACGTGCGGATCGCCTCGGCGCTGGCCCACGTCGGCGCCGAACTCGTCGAATGGCTCGCCGACCACGTCGGGATGCCGATCGAGCTGCCCACCGACTTCGCCTACCCCGGGCACTCCGCGCGCAGGGTGCACAGCCTGCCCGGCAGGCACGGCTCGTCCCTGCTGCGCCACCTGCTGGAGGCCGTCGACCGCAGCGAGCGGATCGACCTGATGGTTCCCGCCCGGCTGACCGCCGTCGAGGCGGGAGGTGACGGCGGCAGGATCGCCGTCGTCGAAACCCCGGACGGCGGGCGCGAGGAGATCAGCACCCGCGCGGTGCTGCTGGCCACCAACGGCTACGGCGCCGACGCCGCGCTCGTCGCGACGCACCTGCCCGAGATCGCCGGTGCGCACTACCACGGCGGCGAGCACTCGCGCGGCGACGCGCTGCGGATCGGCGGCGAGCTCGGCGCGGCCACCGGATTCCTGGACGCCTACCAGGGCCACGCCGCCCTCTCGGCGTCCGCGCAGACCCTCGTGACCTGGACCGCCGTGATGCACGGCGGTGCCGTCGTCGACACCGGCGGACGGCGCTTCGGCGACGAGACCACCGGGTACTCCGAGTACGCCGCCGCGCTCGCGGCCCGCCCGGGTGGGCGCGGATGGCTGGTGTTCGACGAGCGCATCGACGGGTTGTGCCGGGCCTTCGGCGACTACCAGGACGTCCTGGCGGCGGGCGCGGTGCGCAGCGCGGACTCGGTGCCCGAGCTGGCGGAGCTGATCGGGGTCCCGGCGGAGCCGCTGGCATCCGAGCTCGACGCGCTGGCCGAGGTCGCGGCGGGGGAGCGGGCCGACCGGTTCGGCCGCACCACCGCCACACCGCTGCGCGCGCCGCTGCGAGCCGTGGAGATCATCCCGGCCCTGTTCCACACCCAGGGCGGTGTGCTCGTCGACGAGCACGCGCGCGTCCTCGACACCGCCGGGGAGCCGATCCCCGGTCTCTACGCCGCCGGCGGTGCCGCCGCCGGCATCTCCGGCCACGGCGCGGCCGGCTACCTGGCCGGCAACGGCCTGCTGCCCGCGCTGGGCCTCGCCTACCTCGCCGCCGGGCACCTCGCCCGCTCGGCCTCCACCACTCGATCCCTCACTCCGGAAGGTGCCAGATGACCCAGCCCGACCTGATCATCCGCGACGTGCGCGTCGTCCGTCCCGGCGGCGGGGAGCCCGTCGCCGCCGACATCGCGGTCACCGGCGGCGTCGTCTCCGAGGTCGGCCCCGGGCTGGCCGTTCCGGAGGGCACCGAGGTGCACGAGGGGCGCGGACGGCTCGCGTTCCCCGGCGTCGTCGACGCCCACCAGCACTGGGGCATCTACAACCCGCTGTCCGACGACACGGCCACCGAGAGCCGCGCGTGCGCGCAGGGCGGGGTGACGACCTCGCTGACCTACATGCGCACCGGGCAGTACTACCTCAACCGCGGCGGCCCGTACTCGGAGGTGTTCCCCGAGGTGCTCGCCGCCGCCGAGGGACGGTCCTACGTGGACTACGCCTTCCACCTCGCGCCCATGCAGGCCTCGCACATCGACGAGATCCCCGCGCTGGTCCGCGACCACGGCGTGACCTCGTTCAAGATCTTCATGTTCTACGGGAGCCACGGGCTGCACGGCCGCTCCACCGACCAGAGCGACTTCCTGATGATCCCCGAGGGCGAGCGCTACGACATCGCCCACTTCGAGTTCGTCATGCGCGGCATCCAGGCCGCGCGCGAGGCGAACCCGGACATCGCCGACCAGATCTCGCTGTCCCTGCACTGCGAGACCGCCGAGATCATGACCGCCTACACGCGGCTGGTCGAGGAGGAGGGCGAGCTGTCCGGGCTGGAGGCCTACAGCGCCTCGCGCCCGCCGCACTCGGAGGGCCTGGCGGTGACCATCGCCTCCTACCTCGCGCACGAGACGGGCCTGCCGACCATCAACCTGCTGCACCTGTCGTCGGCCAAGGCGATGGAGGCCGCGATGCTGATGGCCAAGACCTTCCCGCACGTGGACTTCCGGCGCGAGGTCACCATCGGGCACCTGCTCGCCGACGTGAC
This sequence comes from Saccharopolyspora endophytica, assembly GCF_018070075.1. Taxonomy (GTDB): domain Bacteria; phylum Actinomycetota; class Actinomycetes; order Mycobacteriales; family Pseudonocardiaceae; genus Saccharopolyspora; species Saccharopolyspora endophytica. The sequence goes on along the minus strand of NZ_JAGPXE010000008.1, from coordinate 233,897 downwards.
CACGGCCGACGGCGTCGGCGGCAAGGTCAACCCGCCGCTGCGCCCGAGGGCCGACGTCGAGAAGCTCTGGGAGCACCTGCTCGCCGGTGACGTCAGCTGGGTCGTGTCCGATCACGCCTGCTGCCGCGAGGAGAAGAAGTTCGGCGAGGACCACGACGACGTGTTCGCGGCGAAGTCCGGCTTCGGCGGAACCGAGTACCTGCTGCCGGGTCTCGTCGGCGAGGGCCGCAAGCGCGGGCTGTCGATGTCGACCGTCGCCGAGCTCGTCTCGACCAACCCCGCCCGGCGCCTCGGCCTGCCCACCAAGGGCGACATCGCCCCGGGATTCGACGCCGACATCGCGCTGGTGAACCCGGACCGCTCCTTCGTGGTGGACCCGGCGGACTCGGAATCCACCCAGGAGTACACGCCCTTCCGCGGCATGGAGATCGGCTCGACCGTCGAGACCACGTTCCTGCGGGGACAGCGGATCTTCGACGGCGGCGAGGTCCTGGGCGAGCCGCGGGGCAGCTACCTGCACCGCCCGACGGGCCGCTGACGTGCGCGTCGCGACCACCAACTCCCGCGTGAGAGCAGTGCCGATCCAAGGGAAACCAACATGAGAACACGGTTCCGCTTCGTGACGCTGGGGCTGATCGTCAGCCTCATCATCATCAACTACATCGACCGGAGCGCGGTGTCCTACGCGGTCGAACCGCTGGAGGAGGCCTTCGGGATCACCACCGCGCAGTACGGGATCATCAGCTCGGTCTTCTCCGTCGGCTACATGGTCGCGGCGTTCCTGTCGGGTCCGCTGGTGGACCGCTTCGGCTGCCAGCGGGTGCTGCTGGTGGCGGTCGCGCTGTTCTCGGTGACCACGGCGCTGATCCCGGTCGCCGGTTCGTTCGCCGGTCTGCTGGTGATCCGCCTGCTCCTGGGCGTCGGTGAGTCGCCGGCGTTCCCGGCCGCGACCAGGACGGTCAGCCGCTGGCTGCCGATCCGCGAACGCGGTGTCGCCCTGGCCCTGTGCGGCGGTGTCGCGGTCTCGGGCAGCCTGCTGATCTCCGGGCCGCTGCTGACCAGGCTGATGGACCTCGTCGGCTGGCAGGGCATGTTCTGGACGCTGGCGATCCTCGGTGTGGTGTGGGCGGTCCTGGCGATGGCGCTGCTGCGCGACCTGCCGGAGGAGTCGCCGCGGGTCAACGCCGCCGAGCGGGAGCTGATCGCCTCGGACCAGGAGGCGGAGGCCGGTTCGGGCCGGGCGTCGGTGCGGTGGCGTCCGCTGCTGACGAACCGGAACCTGTGGGTGGTCGCGGGCGGCTACTTCGCGTGGGGCTTCATGTTCTGGGGATTCATGTACTGGCTGCCGTCGTTCCTGTCCGGCGCGTACGGGCTCAGCGTCAAGCAGGCGGGTGCGTTCTCGATCGCTCCGTGGGCGTGCGGCATCGTCGGCGCGCTGGTCGGCGGCGTCGTGGTCGACCGCGTCTACCGGCGCAGCCCGAAGATCCGCAGCCGGTTCGCGGTGATGGGCGTGGCGCTGCTGCTGGCCGGGTGCTCGCTGGTGCCGCTGGCGATCGCGCCGACCCTGACCGTCGCCCTGATCTCGATCTCGCTCGGTGTGGGCTTCGGGTTCGTCACCGGCGGCATCTGGTGGGTCGCGTCCATCGACGCGGCCCCGGACCAGCCGGGCAGCGCGGCGGGATTCGCCGACGCGGCCTTCGCGGCGTCCGGGATCGTGGCACCTTCGGTGATGGGCTTCATCGTGTCCAGCACGGGCAGCTTCACCAGCGGTTTCGTCGTCATGGCCGGACTGGCCGTGCTCGGTGCGCTGCTCATGCTGCTGGTGCCGCGCGAACGCGCGGTCGTGCCTGAGACCACGACCGCCGTCGCGGGCGCTTGACCGTGGGACGGCAGGACGCGGTCCGGGGCGCGGTCGGCCGGCTGGGCGAGTGGGTGGCCGAGCTGCGCTGGTCCGACGTCCCGGCCGAGGTCCGGGAACGGGTGCTGACGGTGCTCGTCGACGCGGTCGCGGTCACCGCGCTCGGCTCGCGCGAACCCGCGCAGCGGGCGCTGGTCGAGCAGTGGGACGCGCCGGACGGGACGGCACCGCTGTTCGGGACGGGCCGCGCGGTGGCGGTGGACGCCGCCGCGTGGCTGAACGCCATCGCCTCGGTCCGGCTCGAACTCGACGACGGGCACCGGCTCGCGGGCGGTCACCCGGCGGCGCACGGATTCCCCGCGGTGCTGGCGCTGGCCTCGCGCGCGACGACGACCGGCGCGGACCTGTGCAGCGCGCTGCTCGCCGCCTACGAGGTCGCCGCCAGGTTCGGCCGCGCGACGCGGCTCCGGCCGGGCACGCACCCGCACGGGAACTGGGGCGTCGCCGGCGCCGGAGCGGGCTGCGCGCGTGTCCTGGGACTTCGTCCCGAGGACGCGGCGGTGGCGATCGACGCCGCCAGCGGTCTGCCCGTCGCCGGCCCGTTCTCGGCCGCGCTGGACGGAAACCCGGTGCGCGACGCCTGGGTCGGCGCGGCCAACCAGTCCGGCTTGGCCGCGGCCCGGCTCGCCGCGTCCAGGACCGGGCACCTGACGGGCATCGCGGCGGATTCGCTCGGCGACCTGCTCGGCGTCCTCGACCCGGCCGCGCTCGACGACGGCCTGGGGGTGCGCTGGGAGGTCGTCGGCGGCTACTTCAAGCAGCACTCGTCGTGCTCGTTCACCCACGCCGCCATCGACGCGGCGCTGTCGCTGCGCGACCAGGTCGACGAGGACTCGGCGGAGGTCCTGGTCGAGATCCACTCCCTGGGTGCGCAGCTGGACCGCACGAGGTGGCCGACGCCGCTGGCCGCGATGTTCTCGCTGCCGTTCGTCGTCGCGACCGCGCTGCGCCGAGGGCACGTCGTCCCGGCGGACCTGTCGCAGGAAGCGCTGGCCGATCCGGGCACCGCGGAGCTCGCCCGTCGTGTCGTGGTGCGCTCGGCGCCCGACCTGGACGCCCGGATGCCTGCCGAGCGCCCGGTCCGGGTCACCGTCGACTCCGCTCGTGGCCGGGTCGTGGCGGAACGCCCGAACCCGGTCGGCGACGCGGATTTCCAGCCCTTCACCCCCGACGACCGGGTCCGCGTCCTGGGCGACCTGCTCGGCACCCCCGAGGCGGTCGAAGACATCCGGGACCACGTCGCCGAGCTGCCGGGCGCGGCGGACGCGGGAGAACTGCTGCGCTCGCTCGGTTCGGCGATCCGCTTCCGATGAGGAGGAACCGCATGCTCGTCCACGCCGTCACCCCGATCACCGTCGGACCGGCCGAGGTGGCCCGCCGCCAGGCCAGGTACGACGCGCTCTCACCGGAGGGGATCGAGGTCGTGCTGACCGACCTGCACCCCGACGGGCCGCGCGCCCTCAACACCGCCGACGACGTGCGCCGCTCGGAAGCCCTGGTCGCGAAGGCCCTGTCCGAAGCGCCGGACTGCGACGCCGTGCTCCCGGACTGCGTGCTCGACCCCGCGGTTCCGGCTGACGGCGGCACGCTCGGCGGCAGGCCCGCGCTCGGCCTGCTGCGGCTGACCATCGGCGCAGCGGTCGCCGCCGGGCACCGGATCGGCGCGATCACCCGCAACGAGGCGATCGCGGCCGAACTCCGCGACCGCGTCACCGCCTACGGCTGGGACTCCTCGTTCCACGAGGTCAGCGTCCTGGACCTGGGCGTGGAGGACATCACCGAACCGGACCGCTGGGCCGCCGCGATGCGCCCCGCCCTCATCGCGGCCCGCGACGCCGGGGTCACCGCGGTGGTCAACGGCTGCTCCGCGGTCGAGACCGCCGACCAGGACCCCGACCTCCCGCTGGTCCTCGACCCGATCCGCACCGGTCTCGGAGTGCTGGCCGCCCTCGGCGGGTGACCGCCCACATCAGTTCGAGGAATGCTGGAGCAGGTGCGGCACCTCATCAAGCTTGCCGAGCGTCCCAACATCACGTTCAGAGTCATCCCAGCATCGGTGAAAACCTGGACACTCGCCCACAACGGTTCGTTCGTGCTGTACGAGTTCGCGAAAGCCGCGCCGACGGTTCACCTGGAGCACTACCGAGCGCCGGTCTTCCTCTATGAGGCAACAGATGTCTCGGCCTACAAGGATGCGCTCGATACCCTCGTGAGCACGGCTACCGGGCCAGACGAATCGATTGCGCTCATGGCCAACATCGCGAAGAACCTGGAAGGGCCACAAGCAATGGCTACGTTAGCCACGAACTGGCGTAAGTCGTCGCGCTCCAATCCGAACGACAACTGCGTCGAGGTCGGCAGCCTCGGAGGCTCCGCCGCTGTCCGTGACACCAAGGACCGCGAGGGCGCCGCCAACCCCACCCAGTGGTCGACCTTCCTCAACGCGGTGAAGTCCGACCGCTTCACCAACTGACCACAACAACGGTGGCCCCGAACCCGCGCAGGTCCGGGGCTGCCGTGCTTCTGAGATGCGTCCTCGCCCAGGTTGCGCTCGCGCGGCGCTTTGGCTGGATGCGGATCAGGACTGACCGGCGGCGTTGAGTTTCTGGCGGAACCAGTCGGGCATGTGCTCTTCATCGCGGGGGAACATGTCCTGCTCCTTGCGGAAGCTTTCGAGCGGCGGGTTCCACGGGGGTTCGTTGTCCCGGTTGTAGAAGATCTCATAGGTATCGGGCGGGGTGATCCGGAAGAAAGCGGTGTACCAGGTGCCGAGCCCCCCTTCGTACATGCCGACGCGCAGCCGCCAGAAGAGGTTGTCCACTTCCTGTGGTGGTTCCCAGGAGATGGCGGTTCCTTCCGCATCGGTAACGCCCACGCGGACCTCTACGTGGCGGCCGACGCAGAGATATTCGATGGCGAGGAGCTGCCATTTCTCAGGCGCGTTGGCCACCACCACAGCGGCCAACTCGTCCAGCAGTTCCTTCTGCGCTTCCGGTTCCAGACCGCCGGGCTCTGTCATCGGGGTGCTCCTGTGTCCATCGCGATCTTGAGGTGAATGCTTGCCACCGACTGGCCGGCTGCGACCACGGTACCGGTAGACCAGGCCGAGTCAGGCGAGCCCGTCGCCCCGTCGGCCTCGCGCGTGCTCGCGCTCCGTGGCGGCGCCTTCGGCCAGCCTTTGCCTCAGCCAGGCGGGAATGTGCTGCTCATCGCGGGGAAAGCGCTCTTGGTCCAGCGTGAACACGGTCGGCGACACCGGCGTCCAGTGTGGATCGTCAGTGTAGTTGAACACGAAAGCTGCTTCTTCATTCCTCTTCACGGTGATGCCCGCCGAGAACCAGGTGCCACGGCCCGGCTCGTACATGGCCGCGCGGAGCTGCTTCAGACGTTGCGCCGAGTCGGGTGGCGGAGGCATGAGCAGCGGTCCACCGGACAGCGTCGACCCCGTTACCTCTTCCTGGCAGATGGTGCTGCTCCCGCGGAACTCCAGGTGGATCTCGGCCCAGTCCGGTGGTGCACCGGACACCAGTGCCTGGACAAGCTCGTCGCGGACTTGGTCCGCATCCGCCGCCGGTGCGGTCGGGTTGTTTTCAGGATTCGTCATCGTCCTCGCCGTAATCCCTCCACGGACCGTAGTTGAAGTCCGGGTCCGGCCGGTTGGGGAAGACCGACTGCATGTAGCGGGTGACACCGTGCTCGTCGGTCTCCAGCCAACGGTACGTCACGTTGGTCGGGATGCCGTCGGCCTCGCGAGGCGCCAGCACCTCGATCCGATCGATCGTTGAGCCGCGGTCATGAGCGCTGGAGAGGTAGTCCTCAAGATTGCGCCACGACGCCCTGTTGGTCATGCCCTCCCGGTTGTGCCCGCTGTTGGATGCAGCCATCTGCGGGAACATGTTGATGTACTCACCGGGACCGCCCGCTTCGTGGGCGGCCATGTGCCCACCGGCCCAGTGCCGGTGCGAATACTCTGCTCGGCCCTCGGCGCCTGCTCGGTTCTGCGACGTTTGGTCGCGGTCGTAGAATCTGTCGGGCAGCGCCGAAGGGGTGCCCTGGTAGTGCGGGGTGCCGGACATCCGTTCGGTCTGACCCCTGTCGTTGGTGTTGAAGGTCCAGTTGTTGTCCACCCGGTAGGCGGCGTTGGGCGCCGGACGGCGCAACTCGACGTTGCGGTGGCGGTTGTAACCGGGAGCGTCGGTGTCGATCTCCGCCCACTTGATCTTTCCGGACCCGTCGGTGAAGAAGCTTCCGCGCCCGGCGACGTCGTAGCGAGTGTTAGCGGCAAGCTTGCCCTTTTCCGACAGCGAGCTCAGCGCTGTTTGGGGGCCGAGTTTGTTGAGCGGTTTCGGGTTCGACGAGTCTGGGATCGAGATCGGGCTACGCCCGTTCGGGTCGTTGGCCGGACGGGTGAAGGTCGGGTCGTCGGGCCGGTTCCACGTCGTGACGGGGTCCGGCACGGACGGTCGGTTACCGGCCCCGGTGCCGTAGTGGTCAGGCAGCGTGTTGGGCGAGAACGTCTGCAGCACATCGCGAGACGGCGGTGGGTCGAAGTCACCTGCGGCGTTCGTGGCGGCCGGGCGTTCGCCATCGGAGCCATCCGGCTGGTCGTCGTCGGAGCGTGGCTTCTTGCCCGGAGGTTCATCCGCCTCATCGCGGCTGTCGGTGTCGCGCTTGCCTCGCGCCTCGGCGTCCTCCGGCCGTCGGCCTGGGTCCTCCCCGTCTCGGGTCGGGTGGAAGCCGTCGTTGCTGGCCGGCGTGGTGGTGCCGTCGGGGTGGTGGGTGTCCCAGCCTCCGTTCGGGGGCCAGCCCGGGCGGCCGTCGGGGCCCATGTCGGAGGCGAAGACCCGGCCGTTGCCGTCGGTCCAGGCGAGGCCGCGGGGTGCGGTGACCGGGGTGCCGAGTTCGTTGGCGAGGTCTCGGGCCAGGCCGCTGGTTCCCGCGTCGCAGGAGAGGAGGCGGACCGGTTTGCTGCCGTCGAAGTTCGGGTCGCGGCGGAGCATGTCGGCGAATTCCTTCGCGGAGAAGGTGTTGTCGCCGATGCGGACGCGGCCGTCGGGTAAGGCGTGGACGTCGACGGTGTGGTGGACGCCGTCATCCGGGACTCGGTTCGCCAGGTCCCGCATGTTGGGGTCGTCGTGGAACGACGAGCCTGCCGGGGTTTCCTGCCGGTTGGCCTCGGCGGTGTCGATCTGCTCCTGGCGCTCCGGCGTGCCGGGTTCGGCGTCCTTGGGCTGGTCGGCGTCGTCGTGGCGGTCCGGCCTGCCGTCGGCGTCGCCGGGGGAGTCGTCGGATCGGGGGCCGTTCGGGTCCGAGCCGTCGGGGCGCTGGGTCTCCGGGCTCGTCCCGTCGGGACGGCCGACCTCCTGCGGGGTTGACCCGTTGGGCCGCTGACCTGGTCCTTCCGGGCGTGGTGCCGTGCCGTCGGGACGCTGGTTCGGCGTGTCCGGACGTGGTGCCGTGGAGTTCGGGCGCGGGGGAGCGGAGCTCGGGCCCTGCTGGGTGCGCTGCTGCGGGACACCGCCGTCCGGCCTGGTGTTCGGGCGCGACGGTGCGTCCGGGGTCGCCGGTCCCCGGGACGCGGGGGCGGGGCGAGAGGTGTCCGGGCGCGGACCTGCGTCGCCGCCCGTCGGGCGTGCTGCGGCTCCCGGAGAGCCCGCGGTGCCGGTCCAGCCACCGGTGCCACCGGGACGACCACCACCTGCGGAAGGTGTGGGGCCGCCGCCGGTCGCGCCCGGAGCGCCACCGGCCATGCCGCCCATCGGGCTCCCCGCCGACGGCTGGTCGGCACGAGGTGCGGGACCTGCCGCAGCCGGGGCACCCGAGGCCGCGGGGGCCGGCGGAGCGTCCACGTTGGACGACGCGGTCGTGCTCGCCGGACTGCTCGGCGAGCGGTCGGGATCGCCGTTCAGCGTGCCGCTGAAAGAACTGCCCGAATGCGAGCTCGGCGATGGCCCACCACCGGAAGGCGCCACGCCCGCGCCGGAAGTTCCTCCGCTGCCGGAGGATTCGCGCGAGCCCGGGTCGCCGCTCCCGGCCGAGGGCGTCGAATCTCCACCGCCGGATCGGCTGGGACCGCCGTCGCCACCGGACGGCGAGCTGCTCGCGTCCGAAGTGGAGGGTGCGGCCGAGCGGCTCGAATCGCCGCTGGAGGACGGGGAGTCCGCGCTCGACGCGGGTCGGGAATCGGAGGTCGAGGAACCGCTGTCGGACGTGGTCGAGGGCGAATCGGACGATGCGGAGCGCGCTTCCGGCGTCGAACCACCGGACGAAGAGCTGCTGTCCGCCGCGCTGGAGCCGTTGGACGACGAGTCGGCGCTCCCGGACGATCGGTCCGAGGAACCGGAACCGGACGAGGAATCCGACGTGCTCGCGGTGGAGGGACCCGACGAGCCGCCGGAGCCCGAAGAGTCGGAACGCGACGACCCGCCGTCCGAGGACGACGCGGAGGTGCCCGAATCAGAGGACGAGGAACCACCAGAGCCCGAATCCGGCGACGAACTGCGCGAGCTCGACTCCGACGAGCCACCGGAATCGGAGGAGCCCGACCCCGACGGCCCGTTGTCCGAGGACGACGCGGACGTGCCCGAGTCCGAGGACGACGAGCTCCCCGAATCCGAGGAAGACGCACTGCTCGAATCCGACGAAGAACCGCCGGAGTCCGAGGACGAACCCCCCGAGCCCGAGCCGGAGCTGCTGGAATCGGACGAAGACGAGGAAGACCCGGAGTCGGACGAAGACGACCCACCGGAGTCCGACGAAGAACCCGTGCCCGACGAGCTCCCGTCGGTGTCGGGCACGTCGACGTCGCCGCCGAAGTGCTCCTTGCCCGCGCCGAGGCCGCCCATGCCGGCGCCTGTGGCGCCGCCGGACATCGCACCGGTGCCGACGTCGCCCCAGTCGATCTTGCCTTCCATGATCGCTTGCTCGGCGACGCTGCCCACCGCGCCTTCGGCGGCGCCGAGGGCGCCTTCCTTCACGGCTTCCTTGCCGATGGACTTCGCGGCGCTCTCGGCGGCCTCACCGGCCGCGTCACCTGCGGCGTCGCCCGCCGCGCGCCCGGCGGCGGTGCCCGCGTTGCCCGCAGCGTCACCGGCCGCGTCGCCGACGGCGTCCCCGGCGCCCCGGCCGACGGACTTGCCGACGCCCTCGAAGACGCCGCCCACGGCACCCCCGATGGCGCCGCTGATCGCGGCCTCCTTGAACTTGCCGCCGTCGAGCCCGTCGCGGTTGCCCATGGCGACCTGCGTGCCCTGCACCGCGAATTCGATCGCGACCGAGGTGGCGACCTCGATGGCGACGTTCTTGAGGATGCTGAAGACCAACTGCTTGAAGATCTGCAGCACCACCACGCGGGTGATGCCCTGAGCTGCGGCGATACCGGCGGTGGAGGCCCCGAAGGTGACCGGCGCGGCGGCGAGCATCGCGGCGATCTGGATCGCCAGCGCGATCAGCGAGGCGATGATGGTCAGCTTGGTGTGCTCGACGTCCAGCGCCGCGTCATCGCACGACTTGGCGAGCTTCTCGCACGCCTCCTTCAGCTTCGGCAGCGCTGATTCGCCGCCGTCGCCGATGTCCTTCCACAGCTTGGTGAACGCCTCGCCGGTCTTGCCCTCCATCGCGGACTTGACCTGCTGGGCGCCACCGTTGGCGGAGCTCTGGACCCCGTCGATGCCGTCGGCGGCGGTGCGCCACGCGTCGGCCATCCGACGCATGGCGTCCTCGTCACCTTCGGGCCAGGATTGTCCGACGACGATCGGCAGCAGCCACTTGACCTCGTCGGGCATCTCGATGCTCAAGTGAAGTCAACTCCCTACCGGGGCATGTCCGAGCCGGCCTTGCCGATGCCGCCTGCGGACTGGGCGTCGCCGGACTCGGTGTCGTCGGCGGTGGCTTTGAGGTTGTCGTCGATGTCGCCGAGCGCTTTGACGACCTTCTTCAGGCTGTCCAGCACGCTGTCGCGGCCCTTGGTGTAGTCGCCGCCGAACTTCTGGCCGGCCTCATCGTTGCCCCAGCACTCACCTTCACCGTCCAACGAGGACTTCAGGGTGCTCAGGACCTGATCCAGGTCGTCCCCGGAGTCGCCGATCTTCTTGCCGCCCGAGCGGATCTCCTCGGGCTGCATCCGCATCTTCCCGCTCATCGGCGGCCCCCTCTGCGGTTGCTCTCCCAGTCGTCATCCCAGTCGTCGGGTGCGGCCTGCACCTGCGGTGCGGTCGCGGCTCGCCCGGACTGGGCCTCCTCGCTGCGGCGCCGGGCCCGTTCGGCGTCGGGATCCGGCGGCTCGACCAGCGGTCCGCTGTTGAGCAGGCCCTGCAACGACGGAACCCCGGGAACCTCCGGCACGTTCGACACGTCGGCTTCCGCCGCGAAGGTGCTCTGCAGCTGCCGCTGCGCCGTCCCGGACGCCTCGCGGATCACGCTGGTGATGCTGCGAGCCAGCTTCTCGGGGTTGGTGCGCTCGAACGCCTTGTCCGACAGCCGGACTTCCTGCACGGTCCCGGTCGCGTCCACCCGGACGTTGACCATGCCGTCGTCGGACGAAGCCTCGAAGGTCTGCTGAGCGGCAGCGGCCTGCTTCTCCTGGAGATCGGCGGTGCGCTTGCGCAGATCATCGAGCATGTCGTCGATCTGGTTCCGCAGCGCAGCGTTCCGCGCGACCTTCTCGTCGCTCGACCCGTCGAAGTCCCGTCCAGACATCTCCAGCCTTCCCCCGGCTCAACAGCACGCGCAGTGCGGATTTGATGACTCCGGTCAGTTTGACGTGTGCCTCGGCGCATCGGTGCCACCGAGCAGCACAATGCGGCCGAACGATGCATTTCACTGGGCTGAACGGCCTAGTGCGATGCGAGTGGTGTCGTCCGGGAAGGGTGATCTCGCGGCCGGAAGCCGCCCCCGGCACACCTCGGCGAGCAGGGCCAGTTCCGCGTGCTGGCCGCGCACGAAGTCCGGGGTGACCGGGGTGCCGTGGCCTGGGACGACGGTGGTGGGGTGCAGGGTGAGCAGGGCTTCCACCGCGGCGGGCCAGTGCTGGGGGTGGGCGTCTTCGAAGTCCGGGGGAGCGCCCTGCTCGACGAGGTCGCCGGCGAAGACGACCGCGGCGTCGGGGACCTCGACGATCAGGTCGTGGTCGGTGTGCCCGAGGCCGGGGTGGTGCAGGCGGACCGCGCGGCCGCCCAGGTCCAGCTCCGCCGCGTCCGTGACGAGGTGGTCCGGGGGCGTCGGGGTGGCGGCGGCGAGGGCGTCGGCCGTGTCGGGGTCGCCCTGCTCCCGGTAGTGCTCGACCCAGTGCTCGCGCTGGGCGGAGGCGGTTCGGTCGAGGAAGTCCGGGCACCGGTGGTGGGCCCAGACTGGTGCGGGCAGGAACGCCGAAGTGCCGAAGCAGTGGTCGAAGTGCCCGTGGGTGAGGGCGATGCGCAGAGGTGCGCGCGTGATCTGGCGGACCGCCTCGGCCAGGTCGGCGCCCTGGCGATGATCGCCCCGGGTGTCGATCAGCAGCGCGGCCTCGTCGCCGACGACGAGACCCGTGGTCAGGTCGAGTTCGGCGTGACGGCGGGCGAAAACCCGCTCGGCCACCTCGATCCACGCGTTGCTCACCGGGTGGATCCTAGTGCGACCGCCGGATGATCTCTGGGAGACTTCGACGATGCGTCTCTACGTCGCCCTCACAGCACTGCTCGCGACCGCCGTCGGTGTCGGCGTGCTGTTCTTCGCCAACAGCGCCCTGTCCCCGATGCTGATCGGCGGTCCGGGTTCGACCTGCCCCGAGCCGGACTGCGGGCTGGGCGCGGGGCTGTGGCTCATCGCCGGCGCGGTCGCGGTGGTGCTGGTCGCGTTCCTCGCCGGATTCCTCCGCCACGTGGAGCGCCCGGTCCGCCGGGGCCTGTGGATCGCCCTGTGGTGCACGGTGATCTACCTGCTGGAATCGATCGTGGTCTGGGTCCTCATCTGAGGCTCCCCTGGCAGGGCCTTCCGGCGACGTGTGCTTGACTTTTCCCCCGCGCACGACGAGTTCGGGAGGACGGGTTTTGCCCGAAGGCCACACGCTGCACCGGCTCGCCGGGGTGCACCACGAGCTGTTCGCGGGCGCCGCGGTTCGGGTCAGCAGCCCGCAGGGACGTTTCGCCTCCAGCGCGTCGGTGCTGGACGGAGCCGTGTTCGAGCGGGCCGAGGCGCACGGCAAGCACCTTTTCCACTCCTACGGCGGTGACCGCGTCGTGCACGTCCACCTCGGGCTCTACGGGACGTTCACCGAGAGCGAGCTGCCGGTCGCCGAACCGCGTGGTCAGGTGCGGATGCGCATCGTCGGTCCGACGCACTTCACCGACCTGCGCGGACCCACCCAGTGCGAACTGCTCACCCCCGACGAGGTCACCGCCGTGCGCGACCGGCTGGGACCCGACCCGCTGCGCAACGACGCCGAGCCGGAGCGGGCGTGGGCGCGGATCTCGAAGTCGCGCACCAGCATCGCCGCCCTGCTGATGGATCAGAAGATCCTCGCCGGGGTCGGCAACGTCTACCGCGCCGAAGTCCTGTTCCGGCACGGCATCCCGCCCATGACCCCCGGCCGCGACCTCGGCAGGCAGCGCTGGGAACTCATCTGGGCCGACCTGGTGGAGCTCATGGCCGACGGCGTCAAGGTCGGCCGCATCGACACCGTTCGCCCGGAGCACCTCCCCGAAGCCACCGGCCGGGCCCCGCGCCAGGACCGCCACGGCGGCGAGGTCTACGTCTACCGCCGCGCGGGAATGCCCTGCCTTATCTGCGGAGACGAGGTCCTCACCACCGACCTCGCCGCCCGCAAGCTCTACTGGTGCCCCACCTGCCAACCCGAGTGACCAGCGGCTCAACCGAAACGTCGGCCCCACGCGCTCGGTAATCTGGATCACGCGCCCGCATGGGGCGAGTTCTCCGGCGGGAGGTGCGGTACCCATGACCGACGACTCGTTCGGACGGATTCTGCGGCGGCACCGCGCGGCGTCGGGACTGACCCAGCCGCAACTGGCAGAGCGCGTCCACGTCGACCAATCGGCGGTGTCCCGCTGGGAGAACGACCGCGCAGTCCCCGCTCGGGATCTGGTCGAGCGCCTGGACGAGGTGTTGGACGTCGGCGGAGACCTCGTCCGCAGTGCCTTCCCGGCTGGACCCGCCCCGCTTCCGCCCAGCGACGATCCTGTGACCGGCGACTGCGTTGATCAACTGCGCGCGAGCATCGTGCACCTGGTGCAGCTCGACGGGCGGTACGGGGGTGCGGACCTCGTCCCGATGGCGACCCGCATGTTCCGGACCGCGTCCGCGCGGCTGGCATCCGGGAAGTACCCGGCCGCGCTCGAAACCGACTTCACCGCCACCGTCGCGGAACTCGGGGAAGTCGCCGGATGGCTCGCCTTCGACGCCATGCAGCACGAGAAGGCCCGCACGCTGAACCTGGAGGCGCTTCACCTGGCCAGGCTCGCCGGAGACACCGGCATGGAACTGTTCTTGCTGGGCAACATGGCCTTGCTGGCGCAGGAGACCGGGCAAGCGCGGGAAGCCCTGCGCACGGTCGAGCTCATGGAACGGTTCCCGCTCAGCCCGCGGGTGCGAGTCATGACGGCGCTCCGCCGAGCGCGCGCCGCCGCCGATCTGGGCGACGACCGCGCGATCACGCTCATCCACCGGGCTCAAGCAGAGGTCGATTCCAGCGTCCAGAGCACGGACCCGGAATGGGCTTGGTGGGTGGACCTGCGCGAACTCACCGTTCACGAGGGCTGCATGTGGCGCGCGATCGGCCGCCCGGAACGTGCCGTGGACTGCTCTGCCGCTGCGCTCGAAGGGATTCCCGCGGAGTACCGGTGGGCGTCCTACCTGGGTGCGGTGAGCCTGGTCTCCGCGCTGGTCGAGGTCCGCTCGTGGTCGGAAGCGGAACGTGCCGCGGAACAGGTCGCGAAGCTGGCAGCGGAGGTGACCTCAGCCCGAGCGAGCAAGCGGTTGAGCGAGGCCGCCACCACGGCGAGAAGGCTCCGCGCGCCCCACAGCCTCCAAGGCCTGCTCACCACGCTCGCCGCCCGCTGAACGCATGCGGACCATGCGCGTGACGTGATCTCGACTGGCTCGTCACCTGCAACGACATTCTCAAGGAAGAGGACCTGAGCCGTCGTGGGTGAGGGGTCAGAAGCCGAAGCCGCCGAAGTCGAAGCCGTCCATGCCTCCGGTGTCGGCGGCGCCGGGGTCTCCGCCGGGGTCTGCGGCGTTTCCGTCGGCGAAACCGTCGGCGTAGGCGGCCTCGGCCGGGACGCTGGTCATGCCCACGAACATCGCGGACATCATCACGTACGAACCCGCGGTCCACATGCCGGCAGCCATCGCCGGCTTCCACCACGGATCGCTGTACCAGCCCTGCGGGACGGGTTTCCCGGCCACCGTGCCGCCCGGGTAGTAGTGCGGAGTGCGTTCGCTCGGCTCCGGTGAAGCCACCTGCACCTGGCCGTCGACCTCGACCTCGCGGTCCTCGCTGACGCGACCCGCGTAGCGCTGACCGGACAGCGCGGGCAGCTCAGGGCCCGGATCCATGTCCATCGCCACGCGCGCGGCGCGCACGTAGTAGAGCCCCTCCATCGCCGACTCCGAGGTCAGCCGGGCCTGCGTGGAGGTCGTGGTCTGGTCGAGCTGGGAGACCGCAGCGCCGTGCCGCTCGGACGCGTCGGCCATGGCCTGCTTGGCGGCCTCGTTGGTGCCGATCAGGTTGAGGACCTGACCGCCCAGCCGCTCCACCCAGCGACGGGCCTCGGCCTTGTCGTCCTCCAGCTGCTTTCGCTGGCGGGTCAGGATCTTCTGCCGGGACCACCACACGGCGGCGCCCAGCACGACGAGCACGATCAGCAGGACTACGAGTGCACTGGTCATCCCTGCCTCCCCGGGGACCGATACCTCCGACGGTACCCGCGTGAGGACGGTGCTAGAAGGCGTCCGGGCAGCTCGGAGCGTGGTCGGTGGCCAGTGCGCGCGACGCGGTGCTCAGCGCGCCCGGCTCCAGCTCGCGGACCCGCCCCGCGGCGGCGAGCTGGTGCAGCGTGCAGCCGCCGAGGTACGCGGCGGCCAGGTCGGCGACGTCCAGCGCCAGCTGGGCCGGGGCCGTGGTGGATCCTCCGTCGAGCCGCCGGCGGCCGTTGTTCCACTCGCAGAACGAGTCGGTGACCTCCACGACGACGTCGGAGCCCGTCTCGCGGGCGGCCAGGGCGGCGGGCACGTCGACCAGCCGGAGCCACAGGCCGTCGACGATGCTCTGCTCGGCCGCGCGCGGGTCGGCCAGCATGCGAACGATCGGTTCGTCGAGGGCGGCCTTGTTCCACCGCACCTCGCGGACCAGGGCGAACTCCATCAGGTACCGCCACAGCGCGGCGTAGGCCTGCGGGGTCTCGGCCATCAGGTGGGTGATCTCCAGCCGGTAGTCCGGGCCGCGCTCGGTCCACTTCCGCGTCGGCCGGTAGATCACGTGCCCCTCGGGGTGCAGCGCGTAGCGGGAGGGAACGCCTCCGCTGCGGGACTGGCGCATCAGCTCCAGCGCTTCCCACGCCCCGTCGCCGCGCTCGATCCACCCGATCCTGCTCGCGGCGATGCGTGCGTGCTGCTCGTGGATGACCGGCATCGCGCTGTCCCGGTCGACCTCGCGCACCGGGCGCTCGTCGACCTCGACGTCGGGGCGGAACCGGGCGCCGGAGGGCAGGGTGAGGTGGTTCTCGAAGGTCGCCGCGCCGTAGCCGTAGCGGCCGTAGATGGCGCCCTCGGAGGCGTACAGCGCGGCCAGCGCGACGCCCGATTCGCGCAGGCCGTCGAGCTGCTCGCGCATCAGCGAGGTCAGCACGCCGCGGCGGCGGTGCCCCGGCTTGACGCCCACGAGCGTGACCCCGCCCAGCGGCGCCGCGCGCCCGCCGGGAAGCGTGATCGCGGTGCTGTAGTGACCGGCGGAACCGATCATCTCCGGGCCGTCGAAGGCCCCCAGGGCCGTGACGAACGGGACCGCCGGCCGGAACCGGGCCTGGTCCTCCTCGGCGTCCTCCAGGAACGCGGCCCCGAACACGGCCACGAACTCGTCCAGCTCCCCGTCGTCGAGCTTCCTCGCTTCAAGATTCCCCATGACGCATTGGTACAGCGCCGACGATCGGGAAGCGACCGGTTTTCAGCCGCCGAGCGGGACCTCGGCGATCGTCTCCCACTCGGTGCTGGAGTGGTCGCGGCTCATCTTGACCAGCGACAACGCCGAGACCTTCGCGGTGGCCGACTCGACGATCGTGGCCTGCAGGGTCGCGATGGCGAAGATCGCCGGGCCGTCGGTGGTGGAGTGGGCGAGGCTCACGTGCTTGTCGATGTCCTCGGGCTCCGACGGGACCGCGTCCGCGCCCAGCACCTCGGAGGTGGCCTCGCGGACGGCCGCGCGCAGGTCGAGCACGCTGGACTGCGGCTCGGCGGGCAGCGACAGCGACTCGGGCAGCACGACGGCGTGGTGGAACGCCAGCGTCAGCGGCAGCACCCCGGCGAGCTTCGGGCGGGCGGCCTCCAGCAGCGGTTCGATGCGGGTCTCGTCCACCTCGTCGGTGAAGCCGATCTCCTGCACGAGGATGTGCATCCATTCCAGCGGGACCAGGTCGAAACCGGGCAGATCGCGCAGCGCGTACTGGTAGTCGTTGACCAGTTTGCGCAGGCCGGCCTGGTCGGCCAGCGGCAGCACCCAGGCGTATCCGGTGCGGCCCGCGTGCCAGTCGGTGCGCCAGCGCGTGTGATTGCGAACCTGCTCGGCATGTGGCATGTCGGTCACCCCTCACATAGTGCCCGGACGTGTCCGGAAGTGGGGCGCGCTTGACCTATCTCACGGTTCCGACGGCTCGGGTTCACCCTGCCGTGCTGCGGCTTTCGGGCGGTCGAGAGTGGCCGCGGCATCGGCGTCGCGCACCCGCAATGCCAGCACAATACCCAGCACCGCGAAGACCACCGAGACCAGGAACGCGCCGTGGAAGGCGCTCATCTGAGCGTCCGCCACCATCGCAGGCACGGTGTGGTCCACAGTGGATTCGCCGCGCTGCATGAGCACCGTGAGCACGGTCGCCACGACCGCGGTGCCCAGCGCCGTGGCGACCTGGCGGGTGACGTTGAACATCGAGCTGGCCATGCCCATCGCCGGGCCGGAGATGGCGGCGAACGTCGCGGTCTGCACCGGCGTCATGAGCAGGCCCATCGCCACGCCCTGGGTGGCCAGCATCAAGGTCAGGACCCACAGCGGAGTGCTGAGGTTCTGCAGCTGCAGCAGTCCGCCGATGAACAGCTGGACGACGAACCCGGCGATGATCAGCCGCTTCGGGCCGATGCGCCCGTAGGCGCGGCTGACCACCTGCGTCGTGGCCAGCATCGCGATGGCCTGGGGCATCAGCGTCAGCCCGGTGAACATCGGCGACACGCCGCGCAGCGTCTGCAGGTAGAGCGGGATGAGGAACAGCACGCCGAACATCGCGCCGGTCATGCACAGCAGCAGCAGGTTGCCGGTGCCGAACAGGCGGTTGGCGAGCAGCCGCAGGTCCAGCATCGGCGAGGTGACGGTGAGCTCCCGCCACACCAGGCCGCCGATGAGCAGCACCGACGCCAGGAGGCTCAGCCACACCGCAGGAGAGGTCCAGCCGATCTGCGAACCCTGGTCCAGCCCGACGAGCAGGGTGGCCAGGCCCGCGCCGGCGAGCACGAAGCCGGGCACGTCGAAGCGGCCCGGGTCCCGGGTCGACTCCTCCTTGAGGAACAGGATCGTGAACAGCAGCGCGAGCGCCCCGACCGGAAGGTTGATGAAGAAGATCCACCGCCAGCTCGCGTACTCGACGAGCACACCGCCGAGCAGCGGGCCGAGCATCGGCGCGACGGTGATCGGGATGGCCAGCACCGCTCCGGCCTTCGCGCGCTCGTGGGCGGGGAAGGCGCGGAACATCATCGCCTGCCCGACCGGGACGAGCATGCCGCCGCCGACGCCCTGGAGGATGCGGGAGCCGACCAGCATCTCCATCGACATCGCCATCCCGCACAGCATCGAGGCGAGGGTGAAGATGATCACCGCGGCCTGGAAGGTCTTCTTGCTGCCGAAGCGGTCGGCGATCCAGCCGGACGAGGGGATGAAGACCGCGAGGCTGACCATGTAACCGGTCAGCACCCACTGGAGCTGGGCGGGCTCGGCCTGGAACTCGCGCCCCAGCGTGGCCAGCGCCACGTTGAGGATCGTGACGTCCAGGATCTGCATGATCAGCGCCAGCACGAACGTGATGCCGACCAGCCACTTGTACTCGAGCCGCCGCACGTAACCCCCTGCTCGGAATCCGGATTCGCTTCCAGCATCCCCCACGGGGCGGCCCACGCCCAACGGGTTTTTCCCGCTGGTCACAGGGGTCTCGGGGGTTCGCAACCGCCTCACGCGTGCGGGGTGCGGACAAGACGAAGGGCGGAGATCCCGGTGGGCTCACCGGGGTCTCCGCCCTGTTCGGAGCGGGCGACGGGAATCGAACCCGCGTAGCCAGTTTGGAAGACTGGGGCTCTACCATTGAGCTACGCCCGCGTGCCGGTTTCACCTGGTCGTCGCGGAGTTGCCGCGGTCCGTTGGTGACCTTGCGTGCCCTAGCTTAACCGGTCGCGATAGGCTCTTCGCAACGCACCCGGTCGTCCCGGGTGCGTCGCACGTCGGACGGGGTGTGGCGCAGGTTGGTAGCGCACTCGCTTTGGGTGCGAGGGGTCGTGGGTTCAAATCCCGCCACCCCGACGTGTCGGCCGGCCGCTCGCAGGTTTCGCGAGTGGCCGGTTTCGCTTATCGGCGGAGCCCGCTCGGGAGTGATTCACACCGCAACGGGTGACCGGGTCCGGTAACGACTTGGTGAACCGGGCCGATTTCCCCTGCGTGCGTGATGCGATTCTGGCCGGGCCCGGCGTTCAGCGGTCGGCAGCCGTGGTGTGCGCGGTGCTGTGCGCCGCCGTGGTGGCGCTGATCGCCATCTCCCTGTGGGTTCCCGGCCCGCCCTCCGCTCCCGCGTCGTCTCCGGCGGCGGGCATCGTGACGGCGTCGACGCCGACGGATCTCGGTGGTCCGCCGGTTCGCTGAGCGGCTCGACGACCCAGCCCGACCCCTTTGTCGCAACCCCGGACCCCGTGCCCGGGTGGGAAGCAATAGACTCGGTGGTCAGCCCGGCATTGGACGTGGTGTTTGGCCGCGCCCTGAAGCCAGCGCCGGGGAATCAAGCACGTTCGCACTAGGAGACCACGTGAAGAGCACCGTCGAGCACCTGAGCCCGACGCGCGTCCGGATCAACGTCGAGGTGCCGTTCGACGAGCTCAAGCCGAACTTCGACCGCGCGTACAAGGCACTCGCCCAGCAGGTCCGCATCCCCGGCTTCCGGCCGGGCAAGGTCCCGGCGCGGGTGCTGGAGAGCCGCATCGGTCGTGGACCCGTGCTCGACGAGGTCGTCAACGAGGCGGTTCCGGCCAAGTACCTGGAGGCTGTCAACAGCGACGAGCTGCGCACCCTCGGTCGCCCGGACATCGAGGTGACCAAGATCGAGGACGGCGCGGAGATCGCGTTCACCGCCGAGGTCGACGTCCGCCCCGAGATCACCGTGCCCGCCTTCGGCGAGCTGTCGGTGAGCGTTGACGACGTCGAGGTCGCGGAAGAGGACGTCAACGAGCAGCTGGACTCGCTGCGCGCTCGTTTCGGCACCCTGGCCGGCGTCGAGCGCCCGGCGCAGGAGGGCGACTTCCTCAGCATCGACCTGTCGGCCACCGTCGACGGCGAAGAGGTCGAGGACGCTCAGACCTCCGGCTTGTCCTACGAGATCGGCTCGGGTCAGCTCGTCGAGGGCATCGACGACGCGGTGATCGGCGCGACCGAGGGCGAGACCAAGACCTTCACCACGAAGCTGGTGGCGGGCGAGTACGCGGGCAAGGACGCCGAGGTCTCGGTGAAGGTGAACTCCATCAAGGAGCGCCAGCTGCCGGAGGCCGACGACGAGTTCGCGCAGATGGCCAGCGAGTTCGACACGATCGACGAGCTGATCGCCGACCTGCGCGAGCGCCTGGGCCGGGTCAAGAAGATGGAGCAGGGCATGCAGGCCCGGGACAAGGTCCTGGACGTGCTGCTGGAGACCATCGAGGTCCCGCTGCCGGAGAAGGTCGTCGAGCAGGAGATCGAGGTGCGCCAGCACGACGCGGTGCACCCGTTCGACCACGACGAGAAGGCCTTCGAGGCTTGGCTCGAGACGCAGGACAAGAACCGCGAGCAGTTCGACACCGAGACCCGCGAAGAGGCTGAGAAGGCCGTCCGCACCCAGCTGGTGCTGGACACCATCGCCGATGAAGAGGGCGTGTCGGTTTCCGACGAGGAGCTGACGCAGCGGATCATTTACCAGGCGCAGCGCTTCGGCATGAGCCCGGACCAGTTCGTCCAGCAGGCCCAGGAGTCGGGCCAGATCGGCGCGCTGTTCGCCGACGTCCGCCGCAGCAAGGCGCTGTTCTCGGTGGTCCGCCAGGCCACCGTGACCGACTCGGCCGGCAACGAGCTGGACATGGACGAGCTGTTCGGCCCGCAGGAGGGCGAGGAGACCCCCGAGGTCGTCGAGGGCGAGGCCGCTGAGGCCGAGGCCACCGACGCGAAGGCGGAGTCCGCCAAGGAGTGACCCGGCTCTCGCCGAACAACTTGATATGCATGCTCTAAGCGAACGTGGGCGGTACTGGGAAGCTGGTGCCGCCCACGTTCGTTAGGGTCGGTTGTAGCGGATCACCCGAGTAGGGAAGCAGGACATCACCTGCGGTCACCGAGGACACCCGGTGGTTCGTCGGGTCCACTTTGGAAGGACTGCGACGAGCTCCGGCAAGACCCGACTGACCAGGGTGGACAAGGGCCCATTGTGGGAGAAGGCAGGGGAGACGTGACGCAGCACCTGACTGTTCCGGCGTCCAACGCGCAGGCGCCGTCCATGCGGACGGGCACGAACGGACTCTCGCTCAACGACTCGGTTTACGAGCGGCTGCTGCGGGAGCGGATCATCGTCCTCGGCTCCCAGGTCGAGGAGAACATCTCGAACCAGATCTGCTCGCAGCTGCTGCTGCTGGCGGCCGAGGACCCGGACCGCGACATTTCGCTGTACATCAACTCGCCGGGCGGTTCGGTCACCGCGGGCATGGCGATCTACGACACCATGGAACTGATCAAGCCGGACGTGGCCACGGTCGCGATGGGCATGGCGGCCTCGATGGGCCAGTTCCTGCTGTCCGCGGGCGCCAAGGGCAAGCGCTTCGCGCTGCCGCACGCGCGGATCATGATGCACCAGCCTTCGGCGGGCCTCGGTGGTACCGCGGCTGACATCGCCATCCAGGCGAAGATGTTCACCAAGCACAAGGAAGAGATGGCGGGCCTGATCGCCGGGCAGACGGGCAAGTCCGTCGAGACGATCATGACCGACTTCGACCGGGACCGGTGGTTCACCGCCGAGGAAGCCCGCGACTACGGACTCGTGGACTACGTGGCGAGCGCGGCGAACCTGCCGACCAGCTGATCACCCCTCCCGCACCCGGACCTAGTTACGAGGAGTCACCTGTCGTGAACCCTTACCAGTCTCTTCAGTCCCGGTACGTGCTGCCGTCGTTCGTCGAGCGCACCGCGTACGGGGTCAAGGAGTCCAACCCGTACAACAAGCTGTTCGAGGAGCGCATCGTGTTCCTCGGCGTCCAGGTCGACGACGCGTCGGCCAACGACGTCATGGCGCAGCTGCTGTTCCTGGAGTCCGACGACCCGGACCGCGAGATCCAGATGTACATCAACTCCCCCGGTGGCTCGTTCACCGCGATGATGGCCATCTACGACACCATCCAGTACGTCCGCCCCGACGTGCGCACCATCTGCCTGGGCCAGGCGGCCTCGGCGGCTGCGGTGCTGCTGGCCGCGGGCACCGAGGGCAAGCGCCAGGCGCTGCCCAACTCCCGCGTGCTGATCCACCAGCCGTCCGTGGAGGGCATCTACGGTCAGGTCTCCGACCTGGAGATCCAGGCCGCCGAGGTCCAGCGGATGCGCGACCTGATGGAGTCCTCGCTGGCCACGCACACCAAGCGCTCCAAGGAGCAGGTGCACGAGGACGTCGACCGCGACAAGATCCTCACCGCCGAGCAGGCCAAGGAGTACGGCATCATCGACGAGGTCGTGCCGTACCGGAAGCTCTCGGCACAGCAGTCCTGAGGCCTTGTGACCGCACTCGCCTTGCTCGGGGGTGCGGGTAGCGGAACCTCAGCGGCCCTCCGGGTCCGGGCGCCACTCCTGATGTATGCCAATACACGGCGTCGCGGCGTCCTCCCCGGAGAACCGCTGAGAACCCGCGGCGGTGCGAGTTGCGAGGGTGGTTCTCACGCCTCGCGGCTGCGCCGCTCGGGCAAGGTTTCAGGAGCAGGAGCTCGAGTGTTTCCCGGGGGCTCGCGGGTCCCCGGGAAACGTTCCGGCTGGGTGAGTTCCGGTCGGTGGTCCTGAGGTGGACCGGGCGGCGCGCCCGGCCACCGGGACCGCGACACGCCGAACGCGAGGCTGGTCACAGCACGCTCGGCGATGGCGGACACTGTGAGTCTCCCCGAACTCGGGGAACGACAGGTACCGTCGGAGGCACATACGGTCAGGCGCGCTACTCGGAGGGCGCGCCGGAGGGGACGGGGTCAGCGGTCATGGCACGTATCGGTGACGGCGGCGACCTGCTGAAGTGCTCCTTCTGCGGGAAGAGCCAAAAGCAGGTGAAGAAGCTCATCGCCGGCCCCGGCGTGTACATCTGCGATGAGTGCATCGATCTCTGCAACGAGATCATCGAAGAGGAGCTGGCCGAGGCCGGCGAGGTCAAGCTCGACGAGCTGCCCAAGCCGGCGGAGATCCACGAGTTCCTCGACCAGTACGTCATCGGGCAGGACCCGGCGAAGCGCAACCTCTCGGTCGCGGTCTACAACCACTACAAGCGCATCCAGGCCGGTGAGCGGCGTGAAGCGCGTGGTGAAGAGGCCGTCGAGCTGGCCAAGTCCAACATTCTGATGCTCGGTCCGACCGGCTGCGGCAAGACCTACCTGGCGCAGACGCTGGCCAAGATGCTCAACGTGCCCTTCGCGATCGCCGACGCCACGGCGCTGACCGAAGCCGGGTACGTGGGTGAGGATGTCGAGAACATCCTGCTCAAGCTGATCCAGGCCGCCGACTACGACGTCAAGCGCGCCGAGACCGGCATCATCTACATCGACGAGGTCGACAAGATCGCTCGCAAGAGCGAGAACCCGTCGATCACGCGCGACGTCTCCGGTGAGGGCGTGCAGCAGGCGCTGCTGAAGATCCTGGAGGGCACCACCGCGAGCGTGCCGCCGCAGGGCGGTCGCAAGCACCCGCACCAGGAGTTCATCCAGATCGACACGACGAACGTGCTGTTCATCGTGGCCGGCGCCTTCGCCGGGCTGGAGAAGATCGTCGAGGAGCGGGTCGGCAAGCACAGCGTCGGGTTCGGCGCGGAGCTGCGCTCGAAGTCCGAGATCGACACCGCGGACCACTTCTCCGACGTGATGCCCGAGGACCTGATCAAGTACGGCCTGATCCCGGAGTTCATCGGCCGGCTGCCCACGGTGGCCAGCGTGACGAACCTCGACAAGGCGTCACTGGTGCAGATCCTCACCGAGCCGCGCAACGCGCTGGTGAAGCAGTACAAGCGGTTGTTCGAGATGGACAACGTGGAGCTGGAGTTCACCAAGACCGCGCTGGAGGCCATCGCCGACCAGGCGATCCTGCGGGGCACCGGGGCGCGCGGTCTGCGCGCGATCCTGGAGGAGGTCCTGCTGCCGGTCATGTACGACATCCCGAGCCGCTCGGACGTGGCGAAGGTCGTGATCACCGAGCAGACCGTGCGGGAGAACGTCAACCCGACGATCGTGGCCCGTCAGGCATCGCGCCGGGAGCGCCGCGAGAAGTCCGCCTGAGCTGTCATTCCGCGAACGCCCCGTGCCGGTCTCGGCACGGGGCGTTTTCGCGGCCCGTCACCCGACCCGGTCATTCCGGTCAGGTCGCGGGCACCCGGTGCCACGTTCTGCGGCGCCGCGGTGAATAGTTGATATTGGATGGGTGGCGACGACGAGTCCGGGAGTGCCTGCGATGAGCGAGATGCACGTTCTGCTGGTCCACGGGATGACCGGTGCAGGTCCGTGGCACTGGCAGCAGTGGCTGGCCGGGCAGCTCCGGGACCACGACGTCGAGGTCCACGCACCGCTGCTCCCGGACCCCGACCGCCCCGACCTGCGGCGTTGGCTGCCCGCGCTGCGGGAGGAGCTCGCCGCGGTGCCGCCGGAGGCGGAGCTGGTGGTGGCCGCGCACTCGTGCGGAGCGGCGCTGTGGCTGCACCACGCCGCCGGCGTGGGCCCCGAGCACCGCAGCGCGGACCGCGTCCTGCTGGTGGCCCCGCCGGACACCGAGTGGGACCACCCGGACTCCCGCGACATCACCCCGTACCCGGTTGATGCGACGTCGCTGCGCCGCGCGGCGGGCATGACCCGCCTGGTGGTCGGGACCGGGGACGCCTACCTGCCGATGCACCGCGCCCACGCCCTCGCCGAGGACCTGCAGGTCGAGATGGACGTCATCCTCGACGGCGGGCACCTCAACACCGACGCCGGCTACGGCCCCTGGCCCGCGATCCTGCGCTGGACCCTCTACGGCACGGCACCCCTCCACGACCGCTTCAACACCGACGCCTACACAGCAGGCCGCTCCCAGGAGCAACTCCGCCTCGTCTGACCCGCCCACCCCACCCGGCGCACTCACCAACCCGATCACGGCCGCAACCCGCGTCGGACGCCGGAGGGTGACCCGATTACGGCGGTATTCCGGGATCTGATTACGGCGGTATTCCGGGTTGCCGCCGCCTGGGGTGCCGGGGATTGCCCGATTACTGCCGTTTTCGGGGGTCTGATTACTGCGGTATTCGGGGTTGGCCGTGTCCGGGGCTGGTTGCCGGAGGGGTCAGGGGTGGAGGTGGTCGCCTATGAAGTCGACCAGTTCCGGGAGGGCTTTGCGGAAGTAGGTCTTGTTGTGGCGGCCCGGGGTCGTCGAGGCGTAGGTGGGCCTGGCCAGCCGGATGAAGCGGCGGGTGCCCTCGATGAAGCGGTCGCCGTTGCCGCACCAGACGCCGATCGGCAGGTCACCGAGGCTGTCGATGTGGCGCAGCGGGTCGATCGCCGTCCACTCCGCCTCGTTGGTGAACGCCCGTCGCTTGCGCATCTCGCGCCAGTTGGTGTGCAGCGCGGGGGCGATGGCACCGGCCGCCTGCAGCGGGTCGCCGAGCTCGCGGCGGCGCCGCGCGTACACCAGCGCGCCGAACCCGCCCATCGAGATGCCCGCGGCCGCGACCGGCGCGTTGAGCCCGCGCTCGTTCAGCCACTGCGGGACCTCGTCGAGCAGCATGCTCATCGCGTCGTCACCGGGACGGCGGTGCCAGTAGTTGTTCGGACCACCGTCCACCGCGAGCAGCATGAACGGCGGAATCTTCCCGGCGGCGACGGAGTTCGACAGCCACACCGGCAGACCGCTGACCGAGTCCATCGCGTCGCCGAACCGCCCGTGCAGCATCAGGCAGACCGGAAGCCCCTCCGCCGGAACGTCCCTCGGGCGGATCGCCACCACGTCCACGTTCTCCTTGCGGGCCCGGGAGTAGAGCCGCTCCACGGAGACGTTCTTGGCCAGCGACACGCGCTGCTCGACCGGATGGCCCGCGCTGTCGGTGCTCAGCCCGAGCCCGACTGCCGCCAGACCGGCGGCACCCGAGGTCAGCAGCGTGCGCCGGGGCAGCGGGGCGCCGATCGATCGTCGGTTGGGCAAACCAGTCCTCCTCGAACACCTCCGGACATCATCCCAACCGCATCACGTGCCCGTCACGCGGATTCGGTGACCGCCACGCGCTCGGCTCCCGTGTAGACGTTCATCGAGGACCCGCGGAGGAAGCCGATGAGCGTCATGCCCTGCTCCTCGGCCAGGTCCACGGCCAGCGAGGACGGCGCCGAGACCGCCGAGAGCATCGGCACGCCGGCCATCGCGGCCTTCTGCACCAGTTCGAACGACGCCCGGCCGGACACCATCAGCACGCAGCCGGTGAGCGGCACGCGACGTTCCATCAGGGCCCAGCCCATCACCTTGTCGACCGCGTTGTGCCTGCCGACGTCCTCGCGCACCACGAGCAGCTGGCCGCGCGCGTCGAACAGGCCTGCCGCGTGCAGGCCGCCGGTGGAGTCGAAGACGCGCTGGGCCGAGCGCAGCGCGTCGGGCAGTCCGATGAGGGTTTCGGGGGTGATGCTCAGCGGATCGGTGGCGGGGGAGTGGCGGGTCCGCAGCTTCACCGCGTCCAGCGCCGCCTTGCCGCACACCCCGCAGGAGGAGGTGGTGTAGAAGTTGCGCTCCACGGAGGCGTCCGGCATCGGGACGCCGGGGGCGAGCGCGATGTCGAGCACGTTGTAGGTGTTGCGCCCGTCGGGTCCGGGGCTGTCGCAGTAACGGGCGGTGGCCAGTTCGTCGCGGTCGGCGATGACGCCTTCCGTCAGGAGGAATCCGTGCGCCAGCTCCACGTCGTGGCCGGGTGTGCGCATTGTCACCGACAGCGGCTTGCCGTTGACCCGGATTTCGAGCGGTTCCTCGGCTGCGAGGGTGTCCGGCCTGGTCCGATTGCCGTTCTCGGCGATCCGGAGCACCGGCCGCCGCACCGTGACCCGTCCCATTGCGCCTCCTCGGAACTTTGTTTCAGTTTGAAATTGGTCGACTCGTTCCAGCCGTTCCCAACAGTATGCTCGGCGCGCTGATCAACGTCGCGAAGCCGGGAGGCCCAATGGTTTCAGGGCTGCTGTCACCCAGTCGAATCGTCGCTCCACCGGATTGGAGCCGCTGGCTGATCCCACCGGCAGCGCTGGCGGTGCACCTGTCCATCGGGCAGGTCTACGCGTGGAGCGTGTTCAAGCCGCCGCTGGAGGACGCCCTGGGGCTTTCGGGCACCTTGAGCGCGCTGCCGTTCCAGCTGGGCATCGTCATGCTCGGGCTGTCGGCCGCGGTGGGCGGCACGATGGTGGAGAGGCGCGGTCCGCGCTGGGCCATGACCGTCTCGGCGATCTGCTTCTCGCTCGGGTTCCTGATCTCGTCGCTGGGCGTCGCGCTGGGCCAGTACTGGCTGGTGGTGCTCGGTTACGGCTTCGTGGGCGGCATCGGGCTGGGCATCGGCTACATCTCGCCGGTGTCGACGCTGATGAAGTGGTTCCCGGACCGGCCGGGCATGGCGACCGGCATCGCCATCATGGGCTTCGGCGGCGGTGCGCTGATCGCCTCGCCGTGGTCGACGCAGATGCTCGACACCTTCGGCGAGGACCGCTCCGGCATCGCGCAGACGTTCCTGGTGCACGGCGTGGTCTACGCGGTGTTCATGTCGCTGGGCGCGCTGCTGGTGCGGGTTCCCGCGCCGGGCTGGCGTCCCGCGTCGATGCCGAAGCAGGTCGTCAAGCCGATGATCACCACGGCCGACGTGACGGCCAACAACGCCTTGCGCACACCGCAGTTCTGGCTGCTGTGGGTCATCCTGTGCTGCAACGTCACCGCGGGCATCGGCATCCTGGAGAAGGCGTCGCCGATGATCGTGGGCTTCTTCTCCAACAGCGCGACCCCGGTGGCCACCGGAGCGGCGGCCGGTTTCGTGGCGCTGCTGTCGCTGACCAACATGGCCGGTCGGTTCGTGTGGTCGTCCGCATCGGACGTGGTGGGGCGCAAGAACATCTACCGGCTCTACCTGGGCGGTGGAACGCTGCTGTACCTGGGAATCCTGCTGTTCGGCGCGACCGGCGTCCCGGTGTTCGTGCTGTGCGCGATCCTGATCCTGTCGTTCTACGGCGGGGGTTTCTCCACCGCGCCCGCGTACTTGAAGGACCTCTTCGGCAACCTGCAGGTCGGCGCGATCCACGGCCGGCTGCTCACCGCGTGGTCGGTGGCCGGCGTGCTGGGACCGCTGATCGTCAACGCCGTCGCCGACGCGCAGGAGGCGAGCGGCGCGAAGGGGCCTGACCTGTACGCGGTCTCGCTCTACATCATGATCGGGCTGCTGGTCGTCGGCTTCATCGCCAACGAGCTGATCCGCCCGGTCGCCCCGAAGTTCCACGAACCGGCGAAGGGAGGAGACAAGTGACGACCGTGAACCGCCAAGTCCTCCTGGTCATCGCCTGGCTCTGGGTGGGCGTCCCGTTCCTCTACGGCCTCTACGAACTCATCACCAAGGTCACCAAGCTCTTCACCGGTTGACCTGGTCGCCATCGCGAGAGGGGCGCGGCTCGACGAGCCGCGCCCCTCTCGCGTGCGCGTGCCGCGCGTCACACGCCCGCTGGTCGGGGCCGGTGGTATGCCCGGGGAAACCGCCGTTCGGGCACTCGTAGAATTCGACGTGTGACACAGACCCATGCAGCCGCAACCCGTGAACTCCCGTCGACCTGGAATCCGGCCGACGTAGAGGCCGAGCTGTACGAGCGCTGGGTAGCCGCCGAGTACTTCACCGCCGACCCGAACAGCGACAAGCCGCCGTTCTCGATCGTCATCCCGCCGCCGAACGTCACCGGCAGCCTGCACATCGGCCACGCCTTCGAGCACACGCTGATGGACATCCTCACCCGGCGTCGCCGGATGCAGGGCTACGAGGCGCTCTGGCTGCCGGGCATGGACCACGCCAGCATCGCGGTGCAGGCGCTGGTCGAGAAGCAGCTGCGCGAGGAGGGCATCGACCACCGCGAGCTCGGCCGCGAGAAGTTCCTGGAGCGCGTCTGGAGCTGGAAGGAGAAGCACGGCGGGGCGATCCTGTCGCAGATGCGTCGCCTCGGCGACAGCGTCGACTGGTCCCGCGAGCGCTTCACCATGGACGACGGCCTGTCCCGCGCCGTCCAGACGATCTTCAAGAACCTCTACGACGACGGCCTGATCTACCGCGCCGAGCGGCTGGTCAACTGGTCGCCGGAGATGCGCACCGCGATCTCCGACATCGAGGTGGAGCACAAGGAGGTCGAGGGCGAGCTCGTCTCCATGCGCTACGGCGACGGTGACGCCGCGATCGTGGTGGCCACCACGCGGGTCGAGACGATGCTCGGTGACACCGCCATCGCGGTGCACCCGAACGACGAGCGCTACCGGCACATGGTCGGCACCGAGGTCGAGCTGCCGCTGACCGGCCGCACGATCCCGATCGTCCCGGACGAGCACGTCGACCCCGAGTTCGGCACCGGTGCGGTCAAGGTGACTCCCGCGCACGACCCGAACGACTTCGAGATCGGCAAGCGGCACGACCTGCCGATGCTCACGATCATGGACGAGCAGGGCCGCATCGCCCACACCGGAACCCGATTCGACGGCATGGACCGCTTCGAGGCCCGGGTCGCGGTGCGCGAGGCGCTGCGCGAGCAGGACCGCATCGTCGCCGAGAAGCGCCCGTACGTGCACAGCGTCGGGCACAGCTCGCGCTCCAAGGAGCCGATCGAGCCCCGGCTGTCCCTGCAGTGGTTCGTCAAGGTGGGCCCGCTGGCGCAGGCCGCGGGCGACGCCGTCCGCGACGGCCGCGTCGCCGTGCACCCGCCGGAGATGGCCAAGCGCTACTTCGACTGGGTCGACAACCTGCACGACTGGGCCATCTCCCGGCAGCTCTGGTGGGGCCACCGGATCCCGATCTGGTACGGCCCCAACGGCGAGGTCGTGTGCGTCGGACCGGACGAGGAGCCGCCGTCGGGCGACGGCTGGCGCCAGGACGAGGACGTCCTCGACACCTGGTTCTCCTCCGGCCTCTGGCCGTTCTCGACCATGGGCTGGCCGGAGCAGACGCCGGAGCTGGCGAAGTTCTACCCGACGTCCGTGCTGGTCACCGGCTACGACATCCTCTTCTTCTGGGTCGTCCGGATGATGATGATGGGCCTGTACGCGATGAAGGACCGGGACCCGGCCGAGGCCATCCCGTTCAAGACCATCGCGCTGCACGGCATGGTCCGCGACGCGCACGGCAAGAAGATGTCGAAGTCCGCGGGCAACACCGTCGATCCGCTGGAGTGGATGGACACCTACGGCACCGACGCGCTGCGGTTCACCCTGGCGCGCGGCGCGAACCCGGGCACCGACTCGCCGATCAGCGAGGAGTGGGTCTCGGCGTCGCGCAGCTTCGGCACGAAGCTGTTCAACGCCACCAAGTTCGCGCTGATGAACGGTGCCCGCGTGCCCTCGGAGCCGCTGGCGCGGGAGTCGCTGACCGACGCCGACCGCTGGATCCTCGACCGCGCCGACGCGCTGGTGTCCTACGTGGACGACATGATGGAGGACTTCCAGTTCGCCAAGGCCACCGAGGCGCTCTACCACTTCACGTGGGACGAGTTCTGCGACTGGTACCTGGAGCTGTCCAAGGTCCAGTTCGACGGCACCGAGGAGCGCGCCGAGCTGACCCGGCAGGTGCTGGGCCAGGTGCTCGACACGCTGCTGCGGCTGCTGCACCCGACGATCCCGTTCCTCACCGAGACCCTGTGGACGGCGCTGACCGGCCGCGAGTCCGTCGTGATCGCCGACTGGCCGAAGGCCACCGGCGCCGAGGCCGACAGCGGAGCGGCCGACCGGATCGCGGCGACCCAGAAGCTGATCACCGAGATCCGCCGGTTCCGCTCCGACCAGGGCCTCAAGCCCGGTCAGAAGGTCGCGGCGCGGCTCAGCGGCGTCTCCGAGCTGGGCCTGGACGAGCACGTGCCCGCGGTGCGCTCGCTGGCGAAGGTCACCGAGCCGGAGGACGGCTTCACCTCCTCGGCCTCCATCGAGGTCGGCCTGGCCGGTGGCAACGTCGACGTCGAGCTGGACCTCTCCGGTGCGATCGACGTCGAGGCCGAGCGCAAGCGCCTGGCCAAGGACCTCGCCGCCGCCGAGAAGGAGCTCACCGGCGCCGACAAGAAGCTCGGCAACGAGTCGTTCCTCGCCAAGGCGCCGGCCGAGGTCGTGGACAAGATCAAGGCACGTCGGGAGACCGCGGAGGCCGACATCGCCCGCATCACCGCCCGCCTGGAAGCCCTCCCGCAGGGCTGACGCGCATCGGGAAGGGGCCCTCCTGGCGAGGGCCCCTTTTCGCGTCCAGCGGGCCTGGGCGGTCGTCCACCAGGGAAGACGTAGACTTCAACCTCGGCATTTTCGTCGTTGGTAGGGGAGTGGGCACTTGACCGGCATGGATCCCGCCGCGTTGCACGAGCTGCGCGTGGTGGAGGCCGAGCTCAACGAACGCTGGCCGGAGACCAAGATCGAGCCGTCGCTGGATCGCATCCGCGCGCTCACCGATCTGCTCGCCGAGCCGCAGCGCAGCTATCCGGTCGTGCACATCGCGGGCACCAACGGCAAGTCGTCCACGACGCGCATCGTCGACGCCCTGCTGACCGGGCTCGAACTGCGCACCGGCCGCTACACCAGTCCGCACCTGCAGCTGGCCACCGAGCGCATCGGCGTCGACGGCGCTCCGATCAGCCCGGCCGGCTACGTCGAGGCGTACCGCGACGTGGCGCCGTACGTGTCCATCGTGGACTCCCAAAGCGACGTCAAGATGAGCAAGTTCGAGGTGCTCACCGGCATGGCGTTCGCCGCGTTCGCCGACGCCCCGGTCGACGCCGGGGTCGTCGAGGTCGGGCTCGGCGGCAGCTGGGACGCCACCAACGTCGCCGACGCCAAGGTCGCGGTGATCTGCCCCGTCGCGCTGGACCACGCCGAGTACCTCGGCACCGACCTCGCCGGGATCGCCCGCGAGAAGGCCGGGATCATCAAGCCCGAGTCCATCGTGGTCATGGCCTCCCAGCCCGCCGAGGCGCAGCAGGAGATCATGAACCGGATCGCCGAGGTCGACGCGACCGTGGCGCGCGAAGGCCAGGAGTTCGGCGTGTTGGAGCGGACCGTCGCGGTCGGCGGCCAGCTGCTGAAGCTGCAGGGCCTCGGCGGTGTCTACGACGAGATCTTCCTGCCGCTGCACGGCGAGCACCAGGCCCGCAACGCGGCACTGGCGCTGGCGGCCGTCGAGGCGTTCTTCGGCGCGGGCGCGGAACGGCAGCTGGACGTGGAGCGGATCCGCTCGGCGTTCGCCTCGGTCATCGTGCCCGGCAGGCTGGAGCGCGTGCGCGCGGCACCGACGGTGCTGGTCGACGCCGCCCACAACCCGCACGGCACCCGCGCCCTGGCCGACGCGCTGAGCTCGGAGTTCTCCTTCCGCAAGCTGGTCGCTGTGGTGGGCGTGCTGGGCGACAAGGACGCGCGCGGCATCCTGGCCGAGCTGGAGCCGGTGGTGGAGGAGCTGGTGCTGACCCGCAACTCCTCGCCGCGCTCGCTGGACCCGGACGAGCTGGCCGGGATCGCGCTGGACATCTTCGGGCAGGACCGGATCATGGTCGAGCCCCGGTTGGACAACGCGGTCGAGCAGGCGATCCAGCTGGCCGAGGAGACCGACGATCCCGGTGAGTCGGTGTCCGGCGGCGGTGTGGTGATCACCGGGTCCGTGGTGACCGCGGGAGAGGCCCGCGCCCTGTTCGGCAAGGAGCCCGCGTGAGCGAGACGGGAGCGGTCGTGGCCGAGGAGTCCCAGCCCGAGAAGGGCCTGCCGGAGCCGCCGGAGGGCGTGCGCGACCCGTGGAAGGGTCTGCGCGGCATCATGGCGGCCACGCTGGCGCTGGAGTTCATCACGTTCCTGCTGGCGCTGCCGGTGGTGTGGAAGTTCGGCGGCGGGGTCTCCAGCGCCGGCTTCGTGATCGTCATCGTGCTGTCGGTGCTGATGCTGGTGGCGGCCTTCGTGCAGCGCCGCCCGTGGGGCCTGGGCTTCGCCCTCGCCCTGCAGGCGGCGATGATCCTCTGCGCGTTCATCCACCCGTCGATCGGCATCATGGGCGCGATCTTCGCCCTGATCTGGGCCTACGTCCTGCACCTGCGCAAGGACATCGCCAAGCGCATGCGCGAAGGCCAGCTCTACGACCAGCTCGGCCACCCACCGGGCCACCCCGAGGGCACCGACTAGCCCTCCCACCTGCGACAACGAGCTCCCCGCCGAATTTCGCGAGAATTTCGACCCCAAACTTCCGGCCTCGAATTTCGCGCGAAATTCGACACCCCACCTTCCTGACCAGGGGCTACACGCCCGGGTGCGGGGGAGGGGTCGAAATTCTCGCGAAATTCGGGTGTGAACTTGTGGCTTTGAATTTCTCGCGAAGTTCGACGGGGGCCGCTCGCTCAGGTGAGGTCGACGACCGCTCGGCCGAGGATCTCGCCGCGGTTGAGGGCGTCGAAGGCCTTCTGGACCTCCTCGAAGGGGTAGCGGCGGCTGATGGCGTCCTGCGGGCGGAGCTGGCCCCGGGCCACCAGGTCGAGCAGGACCGGCATGTCCCGGCGGGGTTTGGCGCCGTAGGAGCCCTTGATCTGGAGCTTGCGCCGGGCGATCGTGGCGAGGTCGAACTCGCCGGTCGTGCCCCGAGCGGCGATGCCGACGACCACGACCTGGCCGCCTTCGACGACCGAGTCCCTGGCCACGTTGAACGTCGGGATCGCGCCCAGCGCCTCGAAGGCGACGTCCACGCCGCGCCCGCCGGTCAGCTCGCGGATCACCGCGGGAGCGTCCACTTCGGACGAGTTCACCGTGTGCGTGGCACCCAGCCGCCGGGCGCCTTCGAGCTTGTCCTCGTTGATGTCGACCGCGATGATCGTCGACGCGCCGAAGATCGAGGCCAGCTGGATCAGCGCCGATCCGACCCCGCCCGCCGCGACCACCGCCACGGTGTCGCCGACCTGCACGTTCGCCGCGTGCCGCAGCGCGCCGTAGGCCGTCATCGTCGAGCACCCGACCGAGGCCACGTCCGCCAGCTCGACACCGTCCGGCACCCGGTACACCGAGGTCACCGGGGTCACGCAGCGCTCGGCCATCCCGCCCTGGGAGTACATCCAGACGGGCTCGCCGCCGGGCCGGTGCAGCCGGGTGTCGTCGTCGTAGAGCTTGCCCTGGCCCCGGTTGAACCGGAAGAACCGCTCGCAGATCTCCTCGTTGCCGCGCGAGCACTGCCCGCACTGCCCGCACGGCATGATGAAGCTGGTCACGACCGGGTCGCCCACCGACAGCCCGCTGACGCCGGGACCCAGTTCGGAGACCACCCCGGCGACCTCGTGGCCCAGCACGGCGGGCGTGGGGAACGGCAGCTCGCCCTTGATCACGTGCAGGTCGCTGTGGCAGGCGCCGCAGGAGCGCACGTCGATGGCGACCTCACCGGCCTTCGGCGTCGGATCGTCCAGCTGCTCGATCCGCAGCGGCTCGTTGGCGGCGGTGTGCACGGCGGCGCGCATCGGGACCTCCTCGTCTCCAGCGGCCAGTCGGTTCGGCCGTGAAGCTAGCGGTCCGACCGGACTCGCACCAGGGTCCGCGCGGTGCGGCGATTGAACACCGAAGTTTCACCTGCCCGTTCACCTGTGGTGATCGTGGCGCGGCCTCGCCCGATTAGAACCGGGACCATGACCCCCGAGAACCTGACTCGCCGCGAGCTGCTGCGCCGCGGTGCCACCGGTGCCGGTCTGCTCGCGGCCGGCGCGCTGCTCCCGGGCACCGCCTTCGCGCGGTCCGGCCGCCCCGTGCTGACCCACGGCGTGCAGCTCGGCGACCCGCGCCCGGACGGCGCCGTGGTGTGGACCCGGGCCGACCGCCCGTCCCGCATGTTCGTCGAGATCTCCGCGCGCGAGGACTTCCGCGACGCGCTGCGCATCCCCGGCCCGGACCTGACGCCCGACACCGACGGCACCGGTGAGCTGCGGCTCACCGGAATCCCGGCGGGCCGCGAGGTGCACTACCGGGTCACGGCCGAGGACCTCGACGGCCGGGTCGCCAGCGAGGGCCTGACCGGCACCTTCCGCACGGTGCCGCAGGACCGCAGCGACGTGCGGTTCCTGTGGTCGGGTGACGTGGTGGGCCAGGGCTGGGGCATCAACCCCGACATCGGCGGCATGACGATCTACCGCGCGATGGCCGACCGCCGCCCCGACTTCTTCCTGCACAGCGGTGACACGGTCTACGCCGACGGGCCGGTGAAGGAGTCGGTGACGCTGCCCGACGGCCGGGTCTGGCGCAACGTCGTCACCCCGGAGAAGTCGAAGGTCGCCGAAACCCTCGCCGAGTACCGCGGCCAGTTCGCCTACAACCTGCTCGACGAGAACGTGCGCGCGTTCGCGGCCGACGTCCCGCAGCTGATCCAGTGGGACGATCACGAGGTCACCAACAACTGGTACCCGGGCGAAATCCTGGACAACGACGCCTACACCGAGAAGCGCGTGGACGTGCTGGCGCAGCGCGCGTTCCAGGCGTTCCACGAGTGGCAGCCGATCCGCAGGCAGGACGCCGTCGACGGCCGCGTGTACCGGAAGGTCTCGCACGGTCCGCTGCTGGACGTGTTCGTGCTGGACATGCGCAGCTACCGCGACGCGAACTCCGCGGGGACGGAGCCGGAGAGCATCCTCGGCGAGGAGCAGGCCCGCTGGCTGGTCCGCGAGCTGACGGCGTCCCGCGCGACCTGGAAGGTCATCGCCTCGGACATGCCGATCGGCATCATCGTCCCCGACGGCGACAAGATCGAGGGCGTCGCCAACGGACAGCCGGGAGTCCCCAACGGCCGCGAGTCCGAGCTGGCGCGGGTGCTGCAGGAGATCAGCCGCCGCCAGGTGCGCAACGTCGTCTGGCTGACCGCCGACGTGCACTACTCGGCGGCGATCAACTACTCGCCGGAGCGCGCGGCGTTCACCGGCTTCGACGAGTTCTGGGAGTTCGTCGCGGGCCCGCTCAACGCGGGTGCCTTCGGTCCCAGCGACATGGACCCCACCTTCGGCCCGGAGGTCGCCTTCGTCAGCGCCCCCACCCGCCAGGGCGCGTCCCCGATGGAGGGATTCCAGCACTTCGGCGAGGTCAACATCGACGGAGCCACCGGCCAACTCACCGTCGACATCCGAGACCAGCAGGGCCAGGCCCTCTGGACCAAAACCCTCAACCCCCAGCCCTGAGCCGCACCCACCCCGGTTTTCGCGGAAGTCGACCCCCCGATTTCAGTGGAACTCGGCGACCGGATTTCAGTGGAAGTCGGGGATCTGGTTTCCGTTGAAATCGGGGGGACCGCCCGAGGTGTGATCGTTTTGGGCCCCGGGAGAGGTGGGTTCACCTGCGTCGATACGCTGACGGTCAAATCGGGCGCTGGGATGTCGCGCCTGGCGCAACCGTGATGTGAGGAGAGAGAACGTGAGCGAGCGCACTCTGGTGCTGGTCAAGCCCGACGGCGTCGAGCGTGGCCTCGTCGGCGAGGTGATCAGCCGGATCGAGCGCAAGGGCCTGAAGCTGGTCGCGCTGGAGCTCAAGAACGTCGACCGCCAGCTCGCCGAGCAGCACTACGCCGAGCACGACGGCAAGCCGTTCTTCGAGAGCCTGATCGAGTTCATCACCGGTGGCCCGGTCGTGGCGGCCTGCGTCGAGGGCCCGAAGGCCATCGCGGCCTTCCGCCAGCTGGCCGGCGGCACCGACCCGGTCGACAAGGCCGCCCCGGGTTCCATCCGCGGCGACTTCGGCCTCGAGGTCCAGTACAACCTGGTCCACGGCTCGGACTCCACGGAATCCGCAGCCCGAGAGCTCAAGCTCTGGTTCCCCGAGCTCTGATCATCGGTGGTCGTCTTGCCGGGCGGTGCGGGTGGCGGAACCTGACACGCCTTCTGGACTCCGTGCGCCGCTCCTGATGCATGCCAATGCACGGCGTCGCGGCGTACTCGCCGGAAGACGTGTCAGAACCCGCGGCGGTGCAGGTCGCGAGGGTGGTTCCCACGCCTCGCGGCTGCGCCTCTTGCACTGGCTCCGACAGGCGACTTGAGATGGCTGTGAGGTGGTTTCAGCCGGGCCTCGCTCGGCTGAAACGCCCCCGCTCGGCGCTCGGTCGAGGGACCTCTACCCTGGTCGCGTGGCTGTGGAGTCCGTTTTCGACAGGTTGGAACCCTTGCTGCCGCGGGTTTCCAAGCCCGTGCAGTACGTGGGTGGCGAGCTCAACTCGACCGTGAAGGCGTGGGAGGACGCCACCGTTCGGTGGTGCCTGATGTACCCCGACGCCTACGAGGTCGGGTTGCCCAACCAGGGTGTTCAGATCCTCTACGAGGTCCTCAACGAGCAGCCCGACGTGCTCGCCGAGCGCACCTACGCGGTGTGGCCGGACCTCGAAGAGCTGATGCGCGAGCACGAGATCCCGCAGTTCACCGTGGACGCGCACCGCCCGGTGGGCGAGTTCGACGTCTTCGGCGTCAGCTTCGCCACCGAGCTCGGCTACACGAACCTCCTCGGCGCGCTCGACCTGGCCGGGATCCCGCTGCACGCGGTGGACCGCACGGACGACCACCCGATCGTGCTGGCCGGTGGTCACGCCGCGTTCAACCCGGAGCCGATCGCCGACTTCGTCGACGCGGCGGTGCTGGGTGACGGCGAGGAAGCCGTCCTGGAGATCACCGAGGCCGTCCGGCGCTGGAAGGCCGAGGGCCGCCCGGGTGGCCGCGACGAGCTGCTGCTGCGGCTGGCCGAGTCCGGCGGCGTCTACATCCCCAAGTTCTACGACGTCTCCTACGCCGAGGACGGCGCGATCGCCGAGGTCGTGCCCAACCAGGAGCGCGCGCCCTACCGGGTGTTCAAGCGCACCACGATGGAGCTCGACGACTGGCCGTACCCGAAGCAGCCGCTGGTCCCGCTCGCGGAGAGCGTGCACGAGCGGATGAGCGTGGAGATCTTCCGCGGCTGCACCCGGGGCTGCCGCTTCTGCCAGGCCGGGATGATCACCCGTCCGGTGCGCGAGCGCTCGATCGAGGGCATCGGCGAGATGGTGCAGCGCGGCCTGGAGAACACCGGGTTCGAGGAGGTCGGGCTGCTGTCGCTGTCCTCGGCCGACCACTCCGAGATCGCCGAGGTCACCAAGGGCCTGGCCGACCGCTACGAGGGCACCAACACCGGTCTGTCGCTGCCGTCGACGCGGGTCGACGCGTTCAACATCGACCTGGCCAACGAGCTGTCCCGCAACGGCCGCCGCTCCGGGCTCACCTTCGCCCCGGAGGGCGGGAGCGAGCGGATCCGCCGGGTGATCAACAAGATGGTGTCCGAGGAAGACCTCATCCGCACCGTCTCGGCGGCTTTCGCCAACGGCTGGCGGCAGGTCAAGCTGTACTTCATGTGCGGTCTGCCCACCGAGGAGGACTCCGACGTCCTGCAGATCGCGGAGATGGCCAAGGAGGTCATCCGCGCAGGTCGCGCGGCCTCCGGGCGCAAGGACATCCGGTGCACGATCTCCATCGGCGGGTTCGTGCCCAAGCCGCACACCCCGTTCCAGTGGGCCTCGCAGACCGATCCGGAGACCGTCGACGACCGGCTGCGCAAGCTCCGCGAGGCGATCAACACCGACCGCTCGCTGGGTCGCAACATCGGCATGCGCTACCACGACGGCAAGCCCTCGCTGATCGAAGGACTCCTCTCGCGCGGTGACCGCAGGCTCGGCCGGGTCATCGAGCGGGTGTGGCGCGAGGGCGGCCGGTTCGACGGCTGGAACGAGCACTTCTCCTACGAGCGCTGGGTGGACTGCGCCGAGGCCGAGCTCGCCGAGGTCGGCGTGGACCTGGCCTGGTTCACCACCCGCGAGCGCACCGAGAACGAGATCCTGCCGTGGGACCACTTGGACTCCGGCCTGGACAAGGAGTGGCTCTGGGCGGACTGGCAGGACGCCCTGGAGGCGCGCGAGCAGGACGACTGCCGGTGGACCCCGTGCTTCGACTGCGGTGTGTGCCCGACCATGGGCACCGACATCGAGGTCGGCCCGACCGGGCGAAAACTGCTTCCGATCTCGCCGGTCGGACAGGGCTCTCCTGTGCGGAATCCGGCGTTCACGAACGGCTGACCTGCGTGTTCGTGCACGTTCGTGCGATCGCGCACGAACGTGCGTGTCACCGTCGGCCAGGTACGGTCTGGATCGAAAACTTCCCGCTGGGTGTTGTCACCTCGCGGTTGAGCAAGCAAGCATCGTCGTCGACAGCGGTCCGGGGGGACCGGCGGTGACGATCATGGTCGGGGAGGCATTCTGAGTCGGCGAGATCACCCCAATCCTTCGGCGTCGCCGGTGCAGAAGCTGCGCCTGCGCTACGCCAAGCGGGGCAGGCTGCGGTTCACCTCGCACCGCGACGTGGCGCGCACCTTCGAGCGCGCGCTGCGCCGGGCCGGCGTACCGATGGCCTACTCCCAGGGCTTCAGCCCGCACCCCAAGGTGTCGTGGGCGGGAGCCGTGCCCACCGGTGTGTCCAGCGAGGCCGAGTACCTCGAGCTGCAGTTAGTCGAACGCGTCGAGCCCGAGTCGCTGCGCGCCGAGCTGGACGCCGCCCTGCCTGACGGGATCGACCTGCTCACGGCGGTGGAGGCGCGTCCGGGGCCGCTCGCGGACCTGCTCGTGGTCAGCAAGTGGCGCATCGACATGCCCGGCACGGGAGTGGCCGAACTGCGCCAGGCGGCGGAGCAGCTGATGGCGGCCGACAGCGCGCTGGTCGAGCGGATGACCAAGGACGGTCGCCGCACGATCGACGCGCGTGCCGCGCTGCTCAGCGCGGAGGTCTGGGAAGGTCCTCGGCCGATTGCGCAGCGTGATCAAAAACGCCACGCGACCGCCCAGGTGGACGATTGGCCCGAGGCGTCCGCACCGTATGGGATACTCGTAACGGTCGTGCGGCAGACAACACCCGTCGTACGGCCCGACGACGTACTGAGCGCCCTGCGTGTCGTCGCCGGTCTGAAACCGTCGGCCGCCGCGAGCGCGACCCGGCTGGAACAGGGTCGGCTCGATGACGGGGGAGGCATTGCCGACCCGTTGGCCCAGGACTCAGACGGCGACCGGACTCCGGCGGGAGAGCCCGCTGCCGGGTGACGGACGGCGTGACGTCGTCGACCCGCCGTACGGCTTCCCGGCCTGCAGGTCCGGGGCGGAGGGACCACGAAGAATTGCCGTCGCCCGCGGGCGGCGGAAACTAAAAGATCGCACATGCCTCTGTGCGGCCGCGTCCACCCGGACGCGCCCGGGGGCGGAGGAGCTGGATGTTGAACATGGATACGCCCGCTGGGAACAACGCCAGCGGGCAATCGCCCACACCCACCCAGGATGCGCAGGGCACCATCGAGTTGCCCGCGAAGCTCAGGGTGCACGCGCTCGCCAAGCTGCTGGGAGCCAGCAGCCGGGAGATCATCAAGGCGCTGGACGAGCTCGGCGAGCCCGTCCGCAGCGCCCAGTCGAACATCAACCGGGACCTGGCCCTGCGCGTCGTGCAGACGCTCAACCCCGAGCTGGTCGCCGAGGAGGGCGAGGACGCGGCCGAGGTCGCTCCGGCTTCCGAGGAACCGGCCACCGGGTCGAGCGAGGCCGCTGAGGCCGAGCAGAGCGCCGCGGTGCCCGCTGCGGACTTCGCGTCCCCTCCGTCCGAGGCGGAGGAGTCCTCGGTCGGCCTGACGCCGCTGTTCGCGGCTCCGGAGGCCATGTTCCTGGCCCCGCAGCCGCCGGCGCAGCGCCCGGCCGCCGCCGAGCCGGAGCCCGCCGAGGCCGCACCCGCGGCACCGGCCGCGGAGCCCGCCGCCGAGACCACCTCCGAGGAGGGGGAGTCCGACTCCGCCTCCGACGGCGATGACGACTCGGGTGACTCCGGCAGCCGCCGACGTCGCCGCCGTGGTCGCCGGGGCCGTGGCCGGGGTCGGGGCGCCGACTCCGACAGCGAGTCCGGTGGCGAGGACGGTTCCGAGGACAACCAGTCCGAGGCCGCCCAGACCGAGACCTCCGGTGAGGGCTCCGAGGAGTCCTCCGACGAGCAGGCCGGTGAGTCCGAAGGCCAGTCCGAGGGCTCCCGCCGCCGTCGTCGCCGTCGTCGCCGCAAGGGCTCGTCGGACGACGAGAGCGGCGGCCGCGAGGACGACCCGCCGAACACCGTGGTGCACGTCCGCGAGCCCGCGCCCGAGACCTCCTCGCGGCAGGACTCCAGCGACGACGAGGTCCGCGCGGTCAAGGGCTCGACCCGCCTGGAGGCCAAGCGCCAGCGCCGCCGGGACGGCCGCGAAGCCGGTCGGCGTCGCGCGCCCGTGCTGTCGGAGTCGGAGTTCCTGGCCCGCCGCGAGTCGGTCGACCGCAAGATGGTCGTCCGCCAGAACGGCGACCAGACCCAGATCGCGGTTCTGGAGGACAACGTCCTCGTCGAGAACTTCGTGACCTCCTCGGGCACCGGCTCGCTGGTCGGCAACGTCTACCTGGGCCGCGTGCAGAACGTCCTGCCCAGCATGGAAGCCGCCTTCGTCGACATCGGCCGGGGCCGCAACGCGGTCCTCTACGCCGGTGAGGTCGACTGGGACGCCGCCGGGCTGGCGGGCAAGGCCCGCCGCATCGAGCAGGCCCTGCAGACCGGCGACAGCGTCCTGGTGCAGGTCACCAAGGACCCGGTCGGTCACAAGGGCGCGCGGCTGACCACCCAGATCAGCCTGCC
Source organism: Saccharopolyspora endophytica (assembly GCF_018070075.1). GTDB lineage: Bacteria > Actinomycetota > Actinomycetes > Mycobacteriales > Pseudonocardiaceae > Saccharopolyspora > Saccharopolyspora endophytica. Next base: position 192,397 of record NZ_JAGPXE010000008.1, on the reverse strand, counting down.
GGGCCGGTTCCTGGTCTACGTGCCGGGCGGCGGCGCCACCGGCATCAGCCGCAAGCTGCCCGACAACGAGCGCAAGCGTCTCAAGGAGATCCTCAAGCGGATCGTGCCGGACAACGCCGGCGTGATCATCCGCACCGCCTCCGAGGGCACCAGCGAAGAAGCGCTGGACCGCGACGTGCGGCGGCTGCAGGCGCAGTGGGAGGTCATCAAGGAGAAGGCCGAGACCCCCGGCGCGAACGCCCCGCAGCTGCTCTACGAGGAGCCCGACCTGCTGATCAAGGTCGTCCGCGACCTGTTCACCGAGGACTTCTCGTCGATGACCGTCCAGGGCAACGACGCGTGGGAGACCATCGAGGCCTACGTCCAGCACGTGGCGCCCGACCTGGCGTCCCGGCTGGACAAGCACGTCGGCAAGAACGACGTGTTCCACGAGAAGCGGATCAACGAGCAGATCGCCAAGGCGCTGGACCGCAAGGTCTGGCTGCCCTCCGGTGGTTACCTGGTCATCGACCGCACCGAGGCCATGACGGTGATCGACGTCAACACCGGCAAGTTCACCGGCTCCGGTGGCAACCTGGAGGAGACGGTCACCCGCAACAACCTGGAGGCCGCGGAGGAGATCGTCCGCCAGCTCCGGTTGCGCGACATCGGCGGCATCATCGTCATCGACTTCATCGACATGGTGCTGGAGTCCAACCGCGACCTGGTGCTGCGCCGGCTCACCGAGTGCCTGGGTCGTGACCGCACCCGCCACCAGGTCGCGGAGGTGACCTCGCTGGGCCTGGTGCAGATGACCCGCAAGCGGGTCGGCACCGGTCTGCTGGAGGCCTACAGCAGCACCTGCGAGCACTGCCGCGGGCGCGGGCTGATGGTCTCCACCGAGCCGATCAACCACCAGCACGGCAACGGCGGTGGCGGCAACGGCGGCGGCAACGCCCAGAGCGGTGGTGGCAACGGTGGCCGCCGCAACCGCAACCGCGGCAAGCAGCAGGACGCCGACCAGCAGGCCCCCGAGCAGAAGACCGAGCCCAAGGCCGAGCAGAAGACCGAGCCCAAGCCGGAGCCGAAGGCCGAGGTCAAGGCGGACACCAAGCCGGAGACCAAGCCCGAGTCGAAGCCGGAGCCGAAGGTCGAGGCGAAGGCGGAGGAGCGCAAGCCCGAGCCCGCCCCGGTCGAGTCGAAGCCCGAGCCGAAGGCCGAGGAGCCCAAGGCCGCTGCGACGAAGCCCGAGCCCGTCGAGACGAAGCCCGAGCCCGTCGAGCCCGCCAAGCCCGTCGAGCCGGTCGCCGAGACGAAGCCGCAGGTCGCCGAGACCCCGGCCGCCCCGGTCGAGCAGAAGCAGCCGGAACCGGCCGAGTCGCAGGCGGAGTCCAACGGGGCCCGCCCGCGCCGCAAGGCCGTGCGGTCCGCCGGGAGCGCGGGCGACCCGGTCCAGCCGCTGGTGGTTGCCAAGCCGGAGCCGAAGCAGTCGACCGACGACGGTCTGGCCAACATCGAGCCGGCCGCCCCGGTCCGCAGGGCCCGCCGCCGCGCGGTCTCGCGCCCGTCCGGTCCGCCGGTCGAGGGCTGACCCGATCAACACCGGAAATGGCCGATCCGTTCAAGAACGGGTCGGCCATTTCCGCTTAACGTCGGTGGCATGACTCGTTGCACACCGCAGCGCCTGGCGGACGCCGAGCGCTTCATCTGGCTCACGGCTCGCGTGCTGGAACAACGCCGCTTCGAACACCTCCACGCCGAGGGCTCGGCAGCGGCGGTCCACACCGCGCTGGAGGCCTACCGCTGCTCCGACGGCGGGTACGGCTACGGCCTGGAACCGGACGCGCGCGGGCCCATCAGCCAGCCGCTGCAGACCTGGACGGCGCTGACGATCCTGGACGAGATCGGTCGCTGCGCCGAGGACGCCCCGGCCATCTGCGACCACCTCGCCACCATCACCCGCCCGGACGGCGGCGTGCCCGGCGGCGACGTGCGGCTCGGCGACTACCCGCACGCCCCGTGGATCCCGGTGGTCGAGGAACCCGAGGGATCGCTGCTGTCGACCGCGCTGCTGGCGGGCGTGCTGCACAAGAACGCCGTCGAGCACCCGTGGCTGCCGGGCGCGACCGAGTTCTGCTGGAAGCGCGTCGACGCGCTCACCGAGACCCACCCCTACGAGGCGATCGCCTCGGTCGCGTTCCTCGACCACGTGCCCGACCGGGAGCGGGCCGAGCGAACGGCCGAGCGCATCGGCGGGTTGATCCGCGAGGCCGGCTACGTGCTGCTCGATCCCGAACGCCCGGAGCTGGCCCGGGTGGCTCCCGGCTACGCCTCCGGTGAGATCCCGGGGGTCTGCGACTACGCGGCGACCCCGACGAGCCTGGCCCGTCGGTGGTTCAGCGACGCCGAGATCGAGCGGGGCCTGGACCACCTGGCGTCGCAGCAGCGCGAGGACGGCGGCTGGCCGATCCACTGGCTGGAGTGGTCGCCGAGCACCGCGCTGGAAGGCAGGCCCCGGGTCACGCTCGACGCGCTGCGCGTCCTGAGCGCCTACGACGCGGCCTGATCCGGCGCGAAGTACCGCTTCGGAGTCAGGCCGGACAGCCGGCGGAAATCCCTGGTCAGGTGGGCTTGATCGGCGTAGCCGCAGCGGTGGGAGAGGTCGGCGAGCGAGTGCTCACCGCCGCTGCGCACGGCCCGCTGGAACCGCAGCACGCTCACCAGCGTCCGCGGCCCGTAGCCGACCGCGTCGGCGATCCGGCGCCGCAGCTGCCGCTCGGACACCCCGATCCGCCCGGCCAGCGCGCGCACCGACGGCGGTCGTGGATCGTCCAGGGCGGCGACCGCGACCGCCACGGCCGGGTCGGGCTCCCACTCGGTCAGGCGCTGCCGGGCGAAGCGCTCCAGCAGCGCGGGGGCCAGCTCGGGACGCTCGTCGACGGCGTCGGCGAGGTCGCGCCCTCGGGAGCCCCAGAGCTCGGTGGCGTCGACCCGCAGGTCCTGCAGCTCGGCTGCGGGGACGCCGAGCAGCAGCCGGGCCATCCCCGGTCGGGCCCGGATGCCGAACACCGGTGCTCCGGCGTCCAGCCCGGACACCCACGCCCCGGTGTCGGGACCGACGGCCTCGACCCGTCCCGCTCGCCAGATCAGGTCGACGCAGCCGTCGGGCACGACCAGCTGCGAGCCTTCGACCGGAGCGGCTCCGTGCCCCCACAGGCACGACACGAACCCCCGCAGCTCGGCCGAAGGCGACGACTCCCAGTACCGCACACCCAGCAGTATGCGATGCCACCCGGACAGGGCCACCCGCCACCGCCGAGATGGGGGAAGCGCTCCGTCGCGGGCCCGGAACGCGCGAAGCCCCGGTCCCTCGGGACCGGGGCTTCGCCTGGGTGGATCAGTTCTCGTCGGTGTCGAAGGACGGGATGTCGGTCCTGTCGTCGGAGCTGGGCATGTCGCCCGGCAGGTCCAGTCCCTGCGCGGGCGGCCCCGGGGACCACAGGCCCGAGTGCGTCTCGGTGTGCAGCTCCAGCGCCGCCGAGGCGGGCAACGCGTCCGGCGTGTAGGGGTGCACCTGGTACAGCGAGCCCCAGTCCTTCTGCGGGTCGTTGGTCAGGTAGGTCGGCAGGTTGCGCACGCTCGACGACACCGTCATCCAGCCGAACGGCCCACCGGCGTCCGGCGAGGACCAGCCCTCACCGATGCCCCGGACCTCCTCGCCCGCGCTGACCCGGAACTTCGGCATCTCCGCGATGCCGTTGTACAGCCCCGAGATCTCCAAGCACGGGTGCACCAGACCGGCAGGCCACTCCACGAACGTGGGGTCGTTGCCGACGAACTTCGTGAGCTGGGTCAGCTTCGGCACGCGCGGTGCCGACACGGCCAGCCAGCCGGTCTGCCCCAGGGACTGGTCGACCAGCACCATCCGCAGCTTCGTCGCGCCCTCGGCCTCCCCGCCGAGCATGTAGCGGTGCTCGCGCCATCCCGGCGGCGGGCCCTGCTGGACCGGGTACCGGTTGGTCAGCTGGAAGCCCTGCGGGGTGTCCTTGCCGAGTTCGAAGTAGACCTGGTTCGCGCCCGTCTCCGAACCGGCGATGCTGATCGCCACCGGCAGCTTGCCGGTCTGGGCCTCCTCCGGGATGTCGTACCACGGAGTGCGCAGCTCACCGGTGCCCTGACCCTCTTCGTCGTAACTGCCCCACACAGGGGCCTCGGGTCCGCCGAACTGGTTCGGCGGGCGCCAGCTCGGCGCGTCCGGTGAGGACTCGTCGGTCGGCGGCACGCCCGGGTCGGTGAAACCGACCTGCTTGGGCTGCAGGTACTGCTGGGCGTTCTCCTGGTTTGCCAGGCGCTGCGGCGGCAGCTTCAGATCGGGCTGCTTGGCCGGGGCCGGAACGGTCGGCTGCTGCGGGGACGCCTTGAGCACGCCCTCGCGCGGGTTGGTCTCCACCCCGACCGAGTCGGACAGGCCGCAGCTCTGCTGGGTGAGCTGCTTGATGTTGTCGGTGCCCAGCGTGTAGCTCGGCCCCTGCTCGACGATGCCCTTGCCGAACGCGGCGAGCTCACCGAGCACCATCAGCGCGCACAGCACCGACAGCGGCGCCGAGCCCCAGCGCAACGCGAGGTTGCGCTTCTCCTTGCTCTCCCAGCTCTCGTCGACGACCTTCGGGTTGTTCTCGTCGATCCGCAGGTGCTCGACCACGGCGATGATGCCGGTGATCATCGCGAGCACCAGGATCATCGTGCTCGCCTTGTAGCCCTTGATCGACGGCGGCTTGTCGAACCACGGGACGCCCCAGCCGGAGACGTACCACCAGGCGTTCGGCCCGGTGGCGGCGAAGGCCAGGATCACCAGCAGCCCGGTCACGAACGCCATCCGGTTGCGCCGCGAGCGCAGCACGGTGGTGCTGGTGGCCAGCGCGGTGAGCGCTGCGAGCGCGCCGCCGACCGCGGCGAAGATGCCGAAGTGGTGGGTGTGCTTGGTGGGCGTGAGCGCCAGCACCGCGAAGGACATCGCGGCCACCGCCAGCAGTCGGCGGCTCGGGCCCAGCGCGGCACCGCGGATGCGGCCCCGGCGCAGCAGCACCACGCCGCAGGTCGCCACGCACAGGATCACCAGCAGCACCGGGAAGCGGCGGCTGAGCGAACCGTCCGGGCTCTCGCTGAACAGCAGCAGGTAGCGGCTGAGCTCCTCGTACCAGCGGCCGTTGGGGCCGAAGGTCGTCTTGAGCTCCATCGAGTCCATCACCGACCGCCACGTCTGGTCGTAGAACACCAGCGTGAGGATCACGAACCCGGACGCCATGAGCGGCGCCAGCACCGGCAGCCAGCCGAACTCCAGCGCTCGCTTGCGCACCATCCGGTGCAGCGGCTTGAACCCGGCGATGTAGGGGAGCACGGCGATCAGGCCGTGCGGGTTGACGCCCACCGACAGTGCGGCGGCGACCAGGCCCAGCGCGGCGGGCGTCAGCCGCTCGGTGCTCACCGCGCGCTCGACGGCGCACAGCGCGAGCAGCGAGAACAGCACCACGACCGGCTCGGCGCGCAGACCGTTGTTGTAGGGCAGCCAGAAGGCGAGGAACACCGCGGCCGCGGCCCAACCGGCGGCGTTGCTGCGCCGGACCTGCTGGCCCAGCCGGGGGAGCACCTCGCGGGAGATCAGCAGCCAGCTGATGATGCCCATCAGCAGCGCGGGCAACCGGACCCACGGGGTCGCGGTCGACACCCTCACCCACAGCGAGTAGACCTCGTAGAACCAGCCGAACGGCGATTCCGGGTTGGCGAACCAGCGGTAGTAGTTGCTGACGTAGCCGGCGCTCTGCTCCGAGCGCACCATGCTCAGCACGTAGCCGTCATCGGAGGTCATCGCCCCGATCAGCCACCAGATCCCGAGCGCGACGAACACCGAGATGTCGCGCAGCGTCGGCTTCCACCAGCGCTTCGGAGCCAGGCGTGGAGCGCGCCGACCGGCGAGGGCGTCCAGGCGTCGCAGGCACAGCACGGAGCCGATGAACGAGGCCAGGGTCAGCACGATGACGGTCGTCTTCAGCGGTGTCGCCCACGAGCTGAACCGGTTGTCCACCCTGGCCTGGAAGTCCAGCCCGCGCACGTCGTCGCGGGTGTTGTCCAAAGTGGAGTAGATGCCGGTCAGCTGGGGGCGCTGGTCGCCGGTCTGGTTGACCCAGCGCTCCTTGCCGATCGTGGCGGTGGTGCCTTCGGCGTCGGCGTGCACCTTCAGGGTGCAGTCACCGGCGGGCAGCGGGGTGGTCCCGATCTGCTGGCCCTTGGAGTAGAGCAGCGCCTGCCCGTTGTCGACCTGCAGGACGAGACCGGTGAGCTGACCGGAGTCCGAATCGGGCGGGTTGGTGCTCAGCAACAACCCCGGGCCTTCGGTTCTCGCGTCCAGGCTGCGCGCCGAGGCGCACGGGACCTTCGCGTCCAGCCACACCGGTGCGTAGGTCACCAGTGGGGCGGAGACCGACTTGGTTCCCTCCGCTGTCGGCCACCGCAACGTCCCCACCTTGTGGTTGACGGGGAGGAACGGGACAAGTAGCGCCAGGACGGTGCCGACCAGCCCGAGAAGCGTGGCGAGCAACCGCAATTTCTTCGCCGACTCTTGCTGCACGGGGGAGACCCTACGGGCGATGACAGGGTGTGTTCTGCCGCCCCCTGGCCTATTTCGCATGTGCGTCAGGTAATGCGCAATCGCTTTGTCAGGAGCTCGTTACCGCGCTGTGTTCCGAGTTGAAATGTTCGGTCACGAAGCGTGTTGTGCCGAATTCGCAGTCCGCGTGGTCTGGTCCGCGACCAGCACCGTCACGTCGTGGTCACGCCCGGTTCGGTGCAGCACGAGTTCGGCCAGAAGACCCAACGAGATCATCTGAACTCCGAAGATCTCCAACAGAATCCCGAGCGTCAGAAGTGGACGAGTTCCGATCGACTCGTCGGTGAACAACCACACCCCGGTCAAGTACAGCAGCACCAGAGTCCCCAGCGTTCCCGCCAGCATCCCGAGCCCGCCGAACAGGTGCGCCGGACGGCGTCCGTAGCGGGTCAGCGCCATCACCGTGAGCAGGTCCAGCGCGCCGCGGGCGTAGCGCTCCAGCCCGTACTTGGACACCCCGTGCTGCCGCGCCCGGTGGTTGACCGTCCGCTCCACCACGCGGTAGCCGAGCTGGTGAGCCAGCGCCGGGATGTAGCGGTGCAGCTCCCCGTACAGCGGAACCCGCCGGTACACCTCGGTGCGCGCCGCCTTCAGCCCGCAGTTGTGGTCCGACAGCCGCAGCCCGGTGATCAGGCCGGTGAACCAGTTGAACACCTTCGACGGCAGCCGCTTGCCCAGCGGGTCCTTGCGCTGCGCCTTGTGGCCGCTGACCAGGTCCGCCCCGGAGTCCAGCTCGGCCAGCAGCCGGGGGATCTCGGAGGGATCGTCCTGCAGGTCGGCGTCGAGGGTGACCATGAGCTCGCCGCGCAGCTCGGAGACCCCGGCGGCCAGCGCGGCGGCCTTGCCGAAGTTGCGGCGTAGCCGGATGCCCCGGATGCGCGGGTCCAGCGCGGCGTGCTCGGTGATGGCCTGCCAGCTGTCGTCGGTGCTGCCGTCGTCGACGATCACGAGCTCCCACTCGCGGTGCTGGCCTGCCATGGCTTCGCTGATCTCGGCGAAGAGCTTCGGCAGGCTGTCGCGCTCGTCCTTGGCGGGAGCCAGCAGTGAGACTTCCGGGACCTTCATCGCGCCACCTGCGGTTTCTCGGTGAGCGGCCGGATCCACCAGCCGTCGGGGAACTGGAACGCCACGCGCAGCGGACCCGGCTGGGCGGGGGCGACGGCCTGGAAGCCGAGCCCGCTCTCGATGCCGGGCGTGGCGGCCTCGGCGTCCGAGCGCGGGATGTCGACCACGCCGCCGCCGACGACCGTCCCGGTCTGGTCGAGCACGGCCACGCAGCGAGCGCGTTCGATGCCGGAGATCGCCCAGCCCTTGAGCATCCGCGCGCCGCCCTGGACCTGGTCGGTCTCGGCGTTGAGCACGACGTCGCGGCCGTCCGGTCGCGGTTCGCGCAGCGAGTCGACGCTGGGCGTGCGCCAGGTCGCGGTGCTGACCCGGTCGCCGACGTTGAGCCCGTCGGGGCAGCCGAGCGAGAACTCCGGGGAAAAGGGGTAGTGCCCGAGCGCCTGGAGGCGGGGCAGCAGCTGGCCCGGTGAGGGGAAGCGGTCGGTGAAGGCGTCGGGATGCCCGATCCGCGCGGCGACCGCCAGCAGCTGCTGGTTGGGTGCGTCGGCCCGCACGCTCTGCGCCATCGGCGCCCCGAGCGCGACCGTGGCCAGCGCGGTGGCGCCCACCGCGACCGCGCGGAACCGCGGCCAGCGCGCCCAGGCGACCACGATGACCAGCACCGCGATCCACAGCGCGGCGGTCATGCTGTTGTAGCGGCTCTGCAGCCCGGCCGACTCGCCGAACGCGGCGCGCGAGCCGGAGATCATCACCGCGCAGCCCAGCGCGTACAGCGCCAGCCCCCACCACGGCGCGGCGATCCGCCGCTCGGCGGTGGTCTGGTTCGCGTGCAGCACCAGCACGCCGAGCCCGGCCACGCCCGCCAGCAGCGCGACCGAGGGTTCGGTGCCGGTCCACACCATGCCGAGCATGCTCAGCCCGGCCAGCATCGCCTGCGCCGGATCATCGGTCGGCGAGCTCCCGCCGCCGCCCTGCGGGCCGCGCAGCACCAGCCAGGTCGCGACCACCACGAGCCCGACCACCAGCGGGGTGGCGATCCACTTCCGCCGGTCGCCGCGCAGCCACGCCACCAGCGCCAGCGCCGGCCACACCGCGAAGGAGGTGCCGTAGCTGATCGAGGCCAGCAGGCCCAGCACCACGGCGATAGCGCGGTGCTCCCGGTGCATCGCCAGCAGCGCGCCCAGGACCAGCAGCATCGCCAGGATCCACGAGGCGCCGCTCATCGAGCGCACGTAGTTGTGGATGCCGTGCGGGTTGAACACCAGCGTCGAGGTCGCCGCGAGGAGCCCCGCCCGCTGCCAGGCGTCGAGGTGCTTCGGCAGCATCGCCAGCACCAGCAGGACGCAGCCCACGCCCATCGCCAGCACGGCCAGGCCCAGCGGCTGGTTGAGGCCGTGGCCGAAGCGGGCGCTGAGCCAGAACAGCAGGCTCGGCAGCACGAACGGGTGCTCGTTGCGGAATCCCAGCAGCGCTTCGGGACGCAGCGAGCCGTCGACGTCGGTGATGTCGAGCAGGACCCACCAGTAGTCGTAGAAGTGCATCTGCGGGTAGCGCAGGATCTCGCGCAGCATCATCAGCGGCGGCACGACGGCCGACAGCTCCAGCAGCAGCGGACCGAAGCGGCGCACCGGCCCGGGCGCGGCGGATGTCGTGGGTGCGGCGGCCTGGCGGTCGGTCTGCGAAGCGGTGTCAGTCACTCTGCGTTTCCCTAGATCATCACGGGCGGCCACTGACGGTAGCAAGGGCAGGTCACGATGGTTGCGGAACGGGGGAATCTGGCCGGGATGCGCCACGACGGCGGGGGCGGTTCGCCGGTCCGCGGCGAGCTCGCTTATGCTGTTCCGGCTCGCCCGTCAGCGCGTGATCCGCGGATCCGCACTGGTGGTACCGCCCCGGTCGATCGGGGACGGAAACCTGGTCTGTATGATGGGTGAGAACTTCTCGCCGCCGGACGGGCGGAGAGATTAAACGCCTGTTTCGAGTGCGGTCGCTCGCGCGGTCCTCGCTGCTGAGACAGGAACCCACCGAGACGCTGCACCAGCGGCGTGGTAGGAAGCCCCGATCCTCGTGATCGTGGCGGACGTCCGCCGCAACCTGGTGAATTAGCGAAACCGAGCAGCAGGAGACTTCCGACTCATGTACGCGATCGTCAAGACCGGCGGCAAGCAGTACAAGGTGGCTGTCGGGGACGTCGTCGAGGTCGAGAAGCTCGATGGCGAGCTGGGCTCCGAGGTCGCGCTCCCGGCGGTTCTGGTCGTCGATGGCTCCGAGGTCACGACCGACGTCGACGCGCTGACCAAGGTGTCGGTGACCGGCGAGCTGGTCGAGCAGACCAAGGGCCCCAAGATCCGCATCCACAAGTTCAAGAACAAGACCGGCTACCACAAGCGCCAGGGTCACCGTCAGAAGCTGACCCGGGTGAAGGTCACCGGCATCAACAAGTGAGGACCTGAGTAGTCATGGCACACAAGAAGGGCGCATCCAGCTCTCGGAACGGCCGCGACTCGAACCCCAAGTACCTCGGGGTGAAGCGCTACGGCGGCCAGGTCGTCAAGGCCGGTGAGATCCTGATCCGTCAGCGTGGGACCAAGTTCCACCCGGGTCTGAACGTGGGTCGGGGCAACGACGACACCCTGTTCGCGCTGTCCGCCGGTACCGTCGAGTTCGGACGTTACCGCGGCCGCAAGGCCGTCAGCGTGCAGCCCGTCGAGGCCTGATCCGGCTCTCGACGCAGGCCAGCAACTTCCCGGCGAGGGGCGGAACCGGCATGACCGGGCCGCCCCTCGCTTTGTGTTGTCCGGGGTGACCTGCACCGCGATCGGGAAGCGCGCCGGTCGCGCCGCTGTTGCAATCGAGACCAAGAGCTCTACCCGCCGGGCGGCCGCTCGGCTCGATCTTCCTGGAGGCATTCGTGTCGCGGTTCGTTGACCGCGTGACCATCAGCGTCGCCGCGGGCGACGGTGGAAATGGCTGCGCCTCGGTGCACAGGGAGAAGTTCAAGCCGCTGGGCGGTCCGGACGGTGGCAACGGAGGCAAGGGCGGCGACGTCCGCCTCGTCGTCGACTCCGGCGTGCACACCCTGCTCGACTTCCACTACCGGCCCAACGCCCGCGCCGTGAAGGGGCAGCCCGGCAAGGGCGGCCACCGCAACGGCGCCCAGGGCGAGGACCTGGTGCTGCCGGTCCCGGACGGCACCGTCGTGCTGACTCCCGACGGTGAGGTGCTGGCCGACCTGGTCGGCACGGGAACCACCTTCATCGCGGCGGCCGGCGGTCGCGGCGGCCTCGGCAACGCCGCGCTGGCCTCCAAGGCCCGCAAAGCGCCGGGCTTCGCGCTGCTGGGCGAGCCCGGCGAAGAGCTGGAACTGGTGCTGGAGCTGAAGTCGGTCGCCGACGTCGGCCTGCTCGGTTTCCCGTCGGCGGGCAAGTCCTCGCTGATCTCGGTGGTCTCGGCCGCGAAGCCGAAGATCGCCGACTACCCGTTCACCACCTTGGTCCCCAACCTGGGCGTGGTGACCGCGGGCGAGACGGTGTTCACCGTCGCCGACGTGCCCGGCCTGATCCCCGGCGCCAGCCAGGGACGCGGTCTGGGCCTGGACTTCCTGCGGCACATCGAGCGCTGCGCGGTGCTGGTCCACGTGGTCGACTGCGCCACGCTGGAGCCGGGCCGCGACCCGATCTCCGACATCGACGCGCTGGAGAACGAGCTCGCCGAGTACACCCCGGCGCTGGCCGCCGAGCAGGGCGGCGCCGACCTGGCCGACCGCCCGCGCATGGTGGTGCTGAACAAGATCGACGTGCCGGAGGCCCGCGAGCTCGCCGACTTCGTGCGCGCGGAGGTCGAGGAGCGCGGCTGGCCGGTCTTCGAGATCTCCACGGCGTCCCGCGAGGGCCTGCGCGAGCTGAGCTTCGCGATGGGCGCCGAGGTCGAGCGCTACCGCGAGACGCTGCCCGAGCCGGAACCGGCGCGCGTGGTCGTCCGGCCGACCGCGGTCGACGACGGTGGCTTCACCGTCGAACCCGACCCGGAGGACGAGGACGCCTTCATCGTGCGCGGCGAGAAGCCGGAGCGCTGGATCCGGCAGACCGACTTCAACAACAGCGAGGCCGTGGGCTTCCTCGCCGACCGGCTGGCGAAGCTGGGCGTGGAGGAGGCGCTGGCCAAGCAGGGCGCCGAGCCCGGCAGCCAGGTCACCATCGGCACCATGACCTTCGACTGGGAGCCCTCCACCCCGGCCGGGATGGCCAACCTGCTCGGTCGGCGCGGCCACGACCTGCGGCTGGAGTCCGACGACCGGGTTTCGGCGCACGAGCGCAAGATCGCCAAGCAGGTGCGCCGCGGTAGCGGGCTGGACGAGTTCGGCCGCTACGTCGGGGGCGAGGAGGAGGACGACGAGTGAGCCTCTCGGCGGCTCGGCAGGCGGTCGCGGCCGCGCAGCGGATCGTGGTGAAGGTCGGTTCGTCCTCGTTGACGACCACCGAGGGCGGCTTGGACTCCGAGCGGCTGTCGGTCCTGGTGGACACGGTCGCGAAGCGGGTCGCCGCCGGGGGGCAGGTCGTGCTGGTCTCCTCGGGCGCCATCGCCGCCGGGATCGCGCCGATGGGCCTGCGCCGCAGGCCGAAGGACCTGGCGACGCAGCAGGCCGCGGCGTCGGTGGGGCAGCTGGCGCTCGCGCACGCCTACGCCGAGTCGTTCGCCCGCTTCGACCTCACCGTCGGCCAGGTGCTGCTCACCGCCGATGACGTGGTGCGCCGCAGCAACTACCGCAACGCGCAGCGCACTCTGAACCGGCTGCTCGGGCTGGGCGTGGTGCCGGTGGTCAACGAGAACGACACGGTGGCCACCACCGAGATCCGCTTCGGCGACAACGATCGGCTGGCCGCGCTGGTCTCGCACCTGGTCGGTGCCGACGCGCTGATCCTGCTGTCCGATGTGGACGCGCTCTACGACGGTGATCCGCGCAAGGGCGGCTCGAAGGTGATCCGCGAGGTCACCGGTGCCGCCGACATGGCCGGCGTCGACGCGGGCAGCTCGGGTGCGTCCGGGTTGGGCACCGGCGGAATGGCGTCGAAGGTCGCGGCGGCGAAAGTCGCCTGCACCTCCGGTATTCCGGTCCTGCTCACGTCGTCGGCCAACGCCGAGAGCGCCTTGGGGTCGGCGGACGTGGGAACGGCGTTCGCCGCGACCGGGAACCGCCTGTCGGCCCGGCGCTTCTGGCTCGCCCACGCCGCCGGGGCCAACGGCCGCCTCTGGCTGGACGACGGTGCCGTCTCTGCGGTGGTCAAGCGCCGCCGGTCCCTGCTGGCCGCCGGGATCACCGCGGTCGAGGGCGCTTTCGACGGCGGTGACGTCGTCGAACTCCTCAGCCCGACCGGCAAGGTCGTGGCCCGCGGTGTCGTCGCCTACGACGTCGAAGAGCTCCCGACCCTGATCGGTCGTTCCACTCACGACCTGCCGCCCGAGCAGCGCCGAGAGGTCGTCCACGCCGACGACCTCGTGCCGCTGCGCTGACTCAGCGCAGCTCGGTGGCCCGGGTCTCGGGCAGCGTGCGGATGACGAAGAACGCGATCACCGCGCCCACCGCGATGTACCAGAAGAAGCCCGTGGCGATGCCGAACTCGGCGAAGGCCTGGATGACCAGCGGTGCCGTGCCGCCGAAGACGGCGACGGTGAGGTTGTACCAGGCGCCGATGCCCAGGCCGCGCAGCTCGGTGGGGAACAGCTCCGACATGATCGCCGGCGCGATCGAGGTCATCGCGGTGTAGAGCCCGACACCGACGCAGAACACGACGAGCAGTCCGCCCAGACCCGGCCGCACCAGGCTGGACAGCGGCACGATGAGGATCGCGGTGGCCGCCGACCACACCAGCAGCTGCGGTTTGCGGCCGTAGCGGTCGGACACCGCGCCCATCGGGTACTGCAGCGCGATGAACAGCGCCGTCGCGATGGACAGCGCGAGGAACACGTCGGTGGCGTCGGCGTCGCGGTTCTTCACCGCGAACGGAGTCAGCGCGCTGAAGAACGTGTAGTAGCACAGCGTCGAGAGCATCGAGAACCCGATGAGCTGCCCGACCGCCTTGGGGTGCTCCCGCAGCGTCATCATCAGCGGGCTCTTCAGGGCCTTGGCCTTGGTCTTGTTCTCCTCGTACTGCTCGGTCTCGGTCAGCGTGCGCCGCAACCACATGCCGACGAGCCCGAGCACGCCGCCGACGATGAACGGGATCCGCCAGCCGTAGGAGGTGAGCTGGTCCTCGCTGAGCACGGAGGTCAGCAGGAATCCCAGCAGGGAGGCGATGAGCAGCGCGGCACCCGTGGAGATGTAGAAGAACGACGAGTACCGGCCGCGCCGCGACGGAGGCGCGATCTCGGCGAGGTAGGCCGAGGCGTTGGAGACCTCGCCGCCGAGCGAGAGGCCCTGCCCGATGCGGGCGAGGATGAGCAGGATCGACGCCAGCCATCCGATGGACTCGAAGGTCGGCAGGATGCCGATGATCAGCGACCCGCCGGCCATCAGCGAGATCGTCACCAGCATCGCGGTCTTGCGGCCGCGCAGGTCGGCGAAGCGGCCGAGCATCCAGCCGCCGAGCGGGCGGAAGAAGAACGCGAGCGCGAACGTGGCCAGCGTGTTGATCAGGGCCCATTCGCCGGGGAAGAACGCGGAGGCGAAGTAGACGCTGAACGCGGTGTAGATGGTCCAGTCGTACCACTCGATGGCGTTGCCGATGCTCGCCGCGACCAGCGTTCGGACCGGGAGTTTGTGCTCCACCGCTTCGTCCTGGGACATCGCAACCTCCGCGTCGCGCCCGAGAGTGGGGTGCCGACACGGTAAGCGCTCGACCGCATGGGCGAAAGGTCCGAGTCCTCATTGGAATCGGGAAATCCAGGTGAGCGGGACGCGTCCGCTGGTGCAGACTGCCCGGATGACCGAGGTGCGCGCGCTGGCGGACGAGCTGGTGGAGGTTCTCGTCGCCGAGAACCCGCTCTACGAGATGTTGCAGGGCTTGCCCGGAACCGGCGACCGGCTCAACGATCCGGACGAGGACGCCGAGGCCGCTCTGCGCTCCCGCGCCTCGCGCATCGCCGACGCCGCGCGCGGCCTCGACGGCGACGACCTCACCCGGGAGGTGGTGATCGCCGAGGCGGAGGCCGTGGCCACCCGCATCGGTTCCTGCCTGGTCGAGCACACGATGCACGACTCGGCGGTCTCGCCGCTGGGCAGGCTGATGGAGATGCTCCCGCAGCGGCAGCCCGAGAACCCCGATCAGGAGCGGGACTACCTGACCGCGTTGGCGGCGGTTCCGGACTTCCTGGCCAAGAGCGGCAGGCGGCACCTGGCCGGTGCGCGGGCAGGACGGCTGCCGGTCGCTCGCCGGGTGCGCGTCGCGATCGAGCACCTCGACGCTCATCTGGCCGCACCGCAGGACGACCCGCTGCGCAGGCCACCGCTGAGCTCCGAGGAGGAGCGGGATCGCCTGCTGAGCGAGGAGATCAGGCCCGCGTTCGCCGCCTACCGCGACGTCTTGCGCGAGCTTCCCGGCAGGTCCGACGACGAACCCGGCCTCTGCTTCCTCCCCGACGGCGGCCAGACCTACACCGCCCTCGCCCGCATGCACACCACGACCGACCGCACACCGGAGGAGCTGCACCGCACCGGGCTCGACCTGCTGGCCGAGCTCGACCAGGAGTACGCCGAGATCGGTTCACGGGTGTTCGGCCTGCGCGATGCCGCCGAGATCCGGCAGCGGATGCGCACCGACTCCGCGCTGCGCTGGTCCAGCGGCGAGGAGCTGCTCGCGGCCGCGAAAGCCGCTGTGGCCAGGGCGGAAGCCGCCGCGCCCAGCTGGTTCGGCCGGACGCCGAAGCACCGCTGCCGGGTCGAGCCGTTCCCCGCGGACCAGGCGCCGGACGCCGTCGGCGCCGCGTACCTGCCGGGGCCGGTGGACGGATCCCGGGCCGGGACCTACTTCGCCAACACCCACGCGGCCGAGCAGCGTCCGCGCTTCCTCGCCGAGGCCTTGGCGTTCCACGAGGCGGTTCCCGGCCACCACTTCCAGATCAGCCTCGCCCAGCAGCTCGACGACGTCCCGCTGATCCGCAAGGTCGTCGGGTTCAACGCCCACATCGAGGGCTGGGGCTTGTACGCGGAACGGCTGGCCGACGAGATCGGGCTCTACAGCGACGATCTCAGCCGCCTGGGCATGCTCGCCATGGACTCCACGCGCGCCGCTCGGCTGGTCGTCGACACCGGCCTGCACGCCTTCGGCTGGCCCCGGTCGAAGGTGGTGGACTTCCTGCGCGGCCACACGCTCCTGCCCGAGGTGGAGGTGCAGAGCGAAACCGATCGTTACATCGAAGCGCCCGGCCAGGCGCTGTCCTACATGGTCGGACGGCTGGAGATCCAGCGGCTGCGCGCGCAGGCCGAACGCCATCCGGGGTTCGACCTGCACGCCTTCCACGACTTGGTGCTGGCCCACGGCCCGCTGCCGCTGCCGGCGCTGGCCGAGGCGGTGGTCAGCTGGTCGAGGCGAGGGTGAACGGCAGCACCGCGGGCGCGCCGGCCCGGCGGATCATGCGTCCGACGACCGTTGCGGTCCAACCGGTGTCGGCGTAGTCGTCCATCAGCAGCACCGGACCGTCCAGGGCCGCCAGCTGGCCCGCCAGCTCCTCGTCGATCTTGAACTGGCGCCACAGCGAAGCGACCCGCTGCGCGCTGTTGGTGGCGCGGTTCGGCATCGTGTTCGGGTTGGTCAGGACCTCGCCGAGCAGCGGCAACCGGCCGATCCCGGCGATGCGCTCGGCCAGGCTGCGCACCAGCTTCGGCCGCGTCCGCGAGCCCAGGGCCACGACGCCCACCGGGCGCTGCTCCCACTCCCACGCGGCCAGCACCTTGATCGCGGCCTGGAACAGGTCGTCCGGCAGCTCCTGGTCGGGAGCCCCGGTGGCCAGCAGTTCCCGCAGCCGGTTGCCCCAGCCGATGTCGGTGAGCCTGCCGATCGCGCGACCCGTGGTGGCCTGCTCGTCGGCGGGCAGCTTGCCGGAGGCGTCCACGCCCAGAGCGGACATGCCGCTCGGCCACATCTTGCGCGGCGCGATGTCCACGCCCGGCCGCTGCAAACGCTCCTGCGCCTGCTGCACGGCCTGCTCGTCGACCTCGGCGGAGTAGCCCGACCCGGTGCAGTTGTCGCAGCGCCCGCAGGGTTCGGCGTGCGGGTCGTCGAGCTGGCGGCGCAGGAACTCCATCCGGCAGGACGACGTGGCCTGGTAGTCGATCATCGCCTGCTGCTCGGCCTGGCGCTCGGCCTCGATCCGCCGGTAGCGCTCGGCGTCGTAGTGCCACGGCTCGCCCGTGGCCTCCCAGCCGCCCTTGACCCGCTGGACCGCGCCGTCGACGTCGAGGACCTTGAGGACCATCTCCAACCGGTTGCGGCCCAGCTCCACGTGCGGTTCCAGGGCGGCGGTGGAGAGCTTGCCCTGCTCGGCGAGGGTGTCGAGCACGGCGCGCACGGTGTGCTCCGGCGGGAACGCCAGCGAGGCGAAGTAGCTCCAGATCTCGCGGTCCTCCGGGCCGGGCAGCAGCAGCACCTCGGCGCGCTGCACGCCACGACCGGCACGACCGATCTGCTGGTAGTAGGCGATCGGCGAGGACGGGGCGCCCACGTGCACCACGAAACCGAGGTCGGGCTTGTCGAAGCCCATGCCGAGGGCGGAGGTGGCCACCAGCGCCTTGACCTTGTTCTCCAGCAGGTCGGCTTCGGCCTGCTCCCGCTCGGCCGGGTCGGTGCGGCCCGAGTAGGCCGCGACCTCGTAGCCCTGCTCGCGCAGGTAGGAGGTGATCTCGTGGGCCGCGGCGACCGTGAGGGTGTAGATGATGCCGGAGCCGGGCAGTTCCTTGAGCTGCCCGGCCAGCCAGCCCAGCCGGGCCTGCGCGGTGGGCAGCCGCACCACGCCGAGCCGCAGGCTCTCGCGGTCGAGCGCGCCGCGCAGCACCAGCGTCTCCTGCGGATCGGTGAACTCGCCGCCGACGCCGAGCTGGTCGGAGACGTCGGCGACCACGCGGTCGTTGGCGGTGGCGGTCGTGGCCAGCACCGGAACGCCCTCGGGCAGTTCGGTGAGCAGCGTGCGCAACCGCCGGTAGTCGGGGCGGAAGTCGTGGCCCCAGTCGGAGATGCAGTGCGCCTCGTCGACCACCAGCAGCCCGGCGTTCTGGGTGAGCTCGGGCAGGATCGTGTCCCGGAAGTCGGGGTTGTTGAGCCGCTCCGGGCTGACCAGCAGCACGTCGACCTCGCCCGCGGCGACGCGCTCCTCGATGTCGGTCCATTCCTCGGGGTTGGCCGAGTTGATGGTGGCGGCGTGCACCTCGGCGTTGGCCGCGGCGGCGACCTGGTTGCGCATCAGCGCCAGCAGCGGCGAGACGATCACGGTCGGTCCTTCGCCGAGTTCGCGCAGCAGCGCGGTGGCGATGAAGTAGACCGCCGACTTGCCCCAGCCGGTGCGCTGCACGACCAGCGCGCGGCGGCGTTCGAGTACCAGCGCGCGGATCGCCGCCCACTGGTCCTCGCGCAGCGCGGCCTCGGGGCCGGCCAGTGCTCGGAGTCGTTCTTCGGCGAGTTCCCGCAGCGCTTCTTCGTCCACGTCCCGAATTCCTACCGGACGCCGCTGACGCCACGCGCCCGGGGCAGCGCGGGCGTGTCGGGAACTCCTTGGTCGGGCCCGCGGCGCTGCGGCGTCCGGAGCCGCTCGACCGGTTCCCGGGGGCTGCTGCGCGGCCCCGCAGCGGAGCTGGAGCTTCCGGATCCGGGGGTTCTCGGTGTTGCCGGTGGCGGTGTCCTGAGGGGCGGGAAATGCGTTGCCGGGCGCGTGCGGTCACGGATTAGGCTGGTGGGGTGACCGTCATCGAGTTCCCCACCTCTGACAAGGCGACCGGCGACGACCTGCGCGACCAGGTGCGCGACGCCGCCCGCCGCGCCCGCGGGGCCTCCGCCGAGCTGGCGCAGGCCACCCGCGGTGCCAAGGACGCGCTGCTGCAGGACATGGCCGACGAGCTGGTCAAGCGCGCGCCGGAGATCTTGGAGGCCAACGAGCGCGACGTCGCCGCGGCCCGCGAGTCCGGGATGACCGAGGCGCTGATCGATCGGTTGATCCTGAGCACCGGCCGGGTCGAAGCAATGGCCGACGGTCTGCGCACGGTCGCCGGGCTGCCGGACCCGGTGGGGGAGGTGCTGCGCGGCCAGGTGCTGCCCAACGGCGTCCAACTGCGCCAGGTGCGGGTGCCGCTCGGCGTGGTCGGCATCGTCTACGAGGGCCGCCCGAACGTGACGGTCGACGCCGCCGGTCTGACCTTGAAGTCGGGCAACGCGGTGCTGCTGCGCGGCTCGTCGTCGGCGGAGAGCTCCAACACCGCGCTGGTGTGGATCCTGCGCGACGTCGTCGCCCGGCACGGTCTGCCGATGGACGCCGTCCAGCTGCTGCCCTGCCACGACCGGGCCTCGGTGCACCACCTGATCACCGCTCGCGGACTGGTCGACGTGGTCATCCCGCGCGGTGGCGCCGGCCTGATCTCGGCGGTGGTCGAGCAGTCCACGGTTCCGGCCATCGAGACCGGTGTGGGCAACTGCCACGTCTACGTCGACTCCAGCGCCGACCTCGACATGGCGCTGCGGATCCTGCTGAACTCCAAGGCCCGCCGCCCGAGCGTCTGCAACTCCGCGGAGACCTTCCTGGTGCACGCCGACATCGCCGAGGAGTTCCTGCCCCGCGCGATCGCCGAGCTGTCCGAAGCAGGCGTGACGGTGCACGGAGATGAGCAGGTCGTGGCGGCCGGCGGGCCGAACGTCGTGCCCGCCACCGACGAGGACTGGGACACCGAGTACCTGTCGCTGGACATCGCCGCTGCCGTCGTCGAGTCGCTGCCCGCCGCCGTCGAGCACATCCGCGAGCACGGCTCCGGGCACACCGAAGCCATCGTGACCAGCGATTTCCGCGCCTCTCAGCAGTTCACCGCGCAGGTCGACGCGGCCGCGGTGATGGTCAA
Organism: Saccharopolyspora endophytica; assembly: GCF_018070075.1. Taxonomy (GTDB): domain Bacteria; phylum Actinomycetota; class Actinomycetes; order Mycobacteriales; family Pseudonocardiaceae; genus Saccharopolyspora; species Saccharopolyspora endophytica. The sequence continues at coordinate 172,658 of NZ_JAGPXE010000008.1, read as the reverse complement.
CGCCAGCACCGCCTTCACCGATGGCGGGGAGTTCGGGATGGGTGCCGAGATCGGCATCTCCACCCAGAAGCTGCACTCGCGGGGCCCGATGGGGCTGCCGGAGCTGACCTCCACCAAGTGGCTCGCGTTCGGCGACGGCCACGTGCGGCCGGGTTCCGCCCCGGCCAAGCCGGGGAGCTGAACTTGACGCAGGCGCCGCGACGCAAGCGCGACTCCGCCGCCACCAAGGAAGCCCTGCTGCAGGCCGCCTCGGAGCTGTTCACCGAGCGCGGTTTCAGCGCGACGACGGTGCGCGACGTCGCGGCGCGTGCTGGGGCCAACCAGGCGCTGCTGTTCCGCTACTTCGGTTCGAAGCAGGAGCTGTTCGCGGCGGTCCTGACGCGCAACAGCGAGCAGGTGATCGCGGAGCTCTCCGCGGAGGAGCTGCCCCGGCAGCTGCTGATCAACCTGCTCGACAGCGCCGAGCCCAACGGGGAGCACCCGCTGGTGGCGATGCTGCGTTCGTGGAGCGACGAGCGGGCGGCGGAGATGCTGCGCGGCGAGTTGGGCGCCCGCTACACCGAGCGTCTTTCGGAGCTCTCCGACGCCGAGGACGCGCAGTTGCGCGCCGATCTCGTGCTGGCGTGGGTGTTCGGCATCGGGATGGTGCGCTCGGTGCTCGGGAAGAGCCCGCTGGCGGAGGCCGACCCCGAGATCATCGTCCGCTACGTCACCCGTGCGGCATCCGTCCTGCTGGAGCGAACGGACTTTTCGAACGATCGCTGATCGCGGCGTGCGCAGCGTCTTTCCCGGGCGTACGGTGCGTTTGTAAGCGACTGCTTACAAACGAGTTGTCCCCCGGGGAGCTGCGCATGACCACCACGGAGCCGCGGACGTATCCGTTCAACGTCGCCGAGGCGCTCGACCTCGACCCGCTCTACGCCCAGCTGCGCGCGCAGGAGCCGTTGAGCCGCGTCAAGCTGCCCTACGGCGAAGAGGCCTGGCTGGCCACCCGCTACGAGGACGTCAAGGTCGTCCTCGGCGATCTGAGGTTCAGCCGCGCCGAAACGATGGAGCGCGACGAACCGCGACTGCGACCGCGCCAGCAGGTCGGCGGAATCCTGAGCATGGACCCGCCCGACCACACCCGCCTGCGACGGCTGGTGGCCAAGGCTTTCACCCAGCGCCGCGTCGAGAAGCTGCGCCCGCGCACCCAGGACATCGCCGACGGCCTGGTGGGCTCGATGATCGAGCGGGGCGGCCCGGTCGACGTGGTCGAGGCTTTCGCGCTCCCGCTGCCGATCACGGTGATCTGCGAGCTGCTGGGCGTGCCCTTCGAGGACCGCGAGGACTTCCGGGTCTGGTCGGACGCGTTCCTGTCGACCAGCAAGCTCACCGCCGAGCAGGTCACCGACTACACGGACCGGATGATGGACTACATCGCCGGTCTGATCGCGCAGCGCCGGGCCGAGCCCGCCGACGACCTGATCACCGGGCTCATCGCTGCCCGCGACGAGCACGACAAGCTCAGCGAGGACGAGATGGTCCGGCTGGCCGCCGGAATCCTCGTCGCCGGGCACGAGACGACCGCCTCGCAGATCCCCAACTTCCTCCACGTGCTGCTGACCCACCCCGAGCAGCTGCGGCGGTTGCGCGCGGACCTGGACCTGATCCCGTCGGCCGTCGAGGAGCTGCTGCGCTTCGTGCCGCTGGGCGTCGGCGCCGGTTTCGCGCGGTACGCCACCGAGGACGTCGAGCTCGGCGGCGTGCTGGTGCGCGCGGGTGAACCGGTGCTGTCGAGCATCGGCTCGGCCAACCGGGACGAAGCGGTCTTCGACGACCCGGAGACGGTGGACCTGGCGCGCGCGGAGGCGTCCCACGTCGGCTTCGGGCACGGCCCGCACCACTGCCTCGGCGCCCAGCTGGCCCGGATGGAGCTGCAGGTCGCGCTGCGCACCCTGCTCACCCGGCTGCCGGGTCTGGACTTCCCGAACTCGCCCGAGCAGGACGTGACGTGGAAGACGGGACTTCTGGTTCGAGGTCCCCAGCGGATGATGGTGTCGTGGCAAGGTGTCGAGTGATCTCGCTCATGCGGACGGAAGAGGTGAGCTGATGAGTTGGTCGATCGAGATCGACACGAACACCTGCATCGGGTCGGGGATGTGCGCCGGGGTCGCCCCGGACCACTTCGAGCTGGTCGAGGGCTATTCGAAGACCCTGCAGGACCGGTCCGAGCCCTCCGAGGAGGTCGTGGACGCCGCCGAGTCCTGCCCGGTGGAGGCGATCCTGGTCAAGGAGGTCGCGACCGGGAAGGTCATCGCGCCGGAGGGGTGACCGGCGTCACGCCAAAAGTACCGTCATGATTCCCGGCGCGCGCGGGTCCCACTCGTGCGCGCCCAAGAGGCAGCGCCCGCGATCCGAAGTGGGCCCCCAGCCGCGGAGGATCGCGCAGGGCGGCGGGGTCCGGTCGAGGGGGGAGCCTGGACCGGACCCCGCAGCCGGCTGCGGTCCCGGCGTGGGGTTTGAGGGGATCCGTGCCGGGACCGTGGCCTCCGACACCCCGGGGTGACCCGCTGACGTGCCTGGTCGTGACGCTTATCTAGGGTGGTCAGCTATGTCTCGTCGCCGGATCGGGGTCATGGGTGGCACCTTCGATCCCATTCATCACGGACACCTCGTGGCCGCCAGCGAAGTGCAGGCGCAGTTCGGCCTCGAACAGGTGATCTTCGTGCCCACCGGGCAACCGTGGCAGAAGAGCCACGAGGTCGTCTCGCCGGCCGAGGACCGCTACCTGATGACCGTGATCGCCACGGCCTCCAACCCGCGGTTCCTGGTCAGCCGGGTGGACGTCGACCGCAAGGGGCCGACCTACACCGCCGACACGCTCACCGACCTCCACGAGCAGTTCCCGGACGCTGATCTGTACTTCATCACCGGGGCCGACGCGCTGGAGCAGATCCTGTCCTGGCACCGGGTCGAGGAGATGTTCGAGCTGGCCCACTTCATCGGCGTCACCAGGCCCGGTTACTCGCTCAACAGCGCGCACCTGCCCGACGGGTCGGTGTCGCTGGTCGAGATCCCGGCGATGGCGATCTCCTCCACCGGCTGCCGCGACCGGGTCCGGGCGGGCCTGCCGGTCTGGTACCTCGTGCCCGACGGCATCGTGCAGTACATCACCAAGCGCGGCCTCTACCGCGATGATGTTCCCGCCGAGTGGGGCCCGTAGCAGGGGTCGTCCGTTTCGACGAGGCTTGATGGGGACTCCGCGCCCCGGTCGCCACGAGGTGGTGCCCGGGTCGCAGAGCGCCGGAGCCCCGCCGAGAGCGGCGAGCGGCAGATACCACCTCGTTGGCCGAAGACGCTCATCAGGGGTGTTGTCGCTGGTCGGGAGGTCTCGTGGTGCACTTCATCACCGAGCGCGGCTTCCGCGGCGGAGCTCTGGCGGGATGGGGCCCGCAAGGGCGATTGAACCCGAGCGCACCGCTCGGGGATAAAGGACTTGTATGCGAAGGCCGGGCGGCTCCTGGTCGGGACCGGCGGCCTATCCTGCTACCCGGCATGGGCACACCGAGCCCGGCCGAGAGGAGTGACGTGGCAGCCACCGAGAACGCCCGCGAGCTGGCCCTGATCGCCGCCCAAGCCGCGGCCGACAAGAAGGCCACCGACGTGGTCCTGCTGGATGTCTCCGAGCAGCTGGTCATCACCGACTGCTTCATGATCGCGTCGGCATCGAACGAGCGGCAGGTCGAAGCGATCGTCGACTCGGTCGAGGAGAAGCTGCGCGCGGCGGGCGTCAAGCCGGTCCGGCGCGAGGGCGCCCGCGAGGGCCGGTGGGTCCTGCTGGACTTCGTCGACGTCGTGGTGCACGTCCAGCACGCCGAGGAGCGCTCCTTCTACCAGCTGGAGAAGCTGTGGAAGGACTGCCCGCGGATCGAGTTCGTCGATCAGGGCGTGCCCGCCGAGGAAGACGAGTGAGCCTCGACCGGCTCGTGCTGTGGCGGCACGGCGAGACCGACTACAACCTCGCCGGCCGCATCCAGGGTCACCTCGACAGCTCGCTGACCGCCAACGGCGTCGAGCAGGCCGAGCAGGCCGCTCCCTCCATCGCCGCGTTCGAGCCGTCGGTGGCCATCAGCTCCGACCTGAACCGCGCGCGCACCACCGCCGCCGCCTACGCCAAGGTCAGCGGCGAGCCGGTGAAGCTGGACAAGCGGCTGCGGGAGACCCACGTCGGGGAGTGGCAGGGGCTCAGCGGAGCCGAGGTCGAGCACGGCTGGCCCGGTGCGCTGAACACCTGGCGGGCGAACCCGGACTGGGCGCCGCCCGGCGGCGAGTCCCGCATCGAGGTCGCCACCCGTGCCGTCGAGGTCGTCACCGAGCTCGACGACCACTACGAGGGAACCGCGCTGCTGTGCGCGCACGGCGGGCTGATCACCGCGCTCACCGCGAAGCTGCTGGCGCTGCCGGTGGAGCTGTGGCCGGGTCTGGGCGGGGTGCGCAACTGCCACTGGGTGGTCCTCAACCGCCGCAGCCCCAGCGATCACCGTTGGCGCCTGATGGTCTACAACGCCGGGGCGCAAGCCCACGTGTGATCGCATCTGCCGTCTGACGTCGTAGGGTTGCGTCCGTGTCCATTGCCGTCGTCACCGATTCCACGGCGTACCTGCCGTCCGGATACGCCGCGCGGTACGGGGTTCGGGTCGTTCCGCTGCACGTCAGCGTGAACGGTGGCAAGCACGTCTACGAGACCGAGTTCTCGCCTCGCGACCTCGCTGAGGCGCTGGAGAACAAGCACCGGGTGACCACCGCGAGCGCCACCTCGGGAGAGCTGGCCCGCGCTTATCGGCAGGCGCTGGACGACGGCGCCGAGGGGGTCGTGGCGGTGCACCTGTCCCGGCAGCTGTCGGGGACCTGGGACGCCGCTCGGCTGGCCGCGCGCGAGACAGACCCGGACCGCGTGCGGGTGGTGGACTCGCGGTCGGCGGCGATGGGGCTGGGGTTCTCCGTGCTCGGAGCCGCCGACGCCGCTCAGGCGGGCGCCGACCTGGACGAGGTGGAGCACACCGCTGCGGTGACGGCCGCGCGCACGACCACCGTGTTCTCCGTGCAGACCCTGGAGTACCTGCGCCGAGGTGGGCGCATCGGCACCGCGGCGGCGGTGCTGGGCACGGCGCTGTCGATCAAGCCGTTGCTGCACGTCGACGACGGGCGCATCGACGCGCTGGAGAAGGTGCGCACCACGACTCGCGCGATGGCGCGGCTTCGCGACGTCTCGCTGGACGCGGCCGGTTCCGGTTCGGCGGCGATCGCGGTGCACCACCTCGCCGCCGCGGAGCACGCAGAGGAGCTGGCGGCGCGGTTCACCGCCGAGCTGGGGGAGTCGGTGGAGTGCGTCGTCTCGGAGGTCGGCGCGGTCATCGGGGCGCACATCGGCCCCGGATCCGTGGGCGTGGTGGTTCTCCCGAACGGGTGGCGTTTCGGCGCGTGAAAACCCTTCGGGGTGCGGATTCCACACCATCGAGCTGAATCTCGGCGAGGCTTGGTCCACAGTAGTCAGATACATGAAAAATGATGGTGCGCAACGCATTTCGGTCGCGCTACCGTCGACGGCATGTTCGACACCAAGCTCTTCCGCGCCGCTGACGACGACTCCTACGAGCAGCTCGACACCCGGTCCCGGTTGCAGACGCTGCGCCGCGAGGCCGAGCACGACGAGCCGACGCGACGACTCGAGCCCAACTACTCGGTGAAACCGCCCGGCGGCGGCCGAAGTTCGCCGCTGTCGCGGTTCGCCGAGCGGTGGCTGCCCGAATCCTTGCTGAGGTCGAGGGTGGACCCCGGTCGCGCCGGTGTGCTCGCGCTGTCGTTGGTGGCGGCCCTCGTGCTGCTCGGCGTGCTCGTCCTCGCCTGGTCCGGCCGCCCGACGGCCGAGTCCGCTCCGCCACCGCTTCCGGCTCCGCCACCACCGGTGTCGACCAGTGCCGCCGTTCCCGCGGAGCTGGTGGTCAGCGTCGTCGGCCGAGTTCAGCGCCCCGGTCTGGTCACGGTCTCGGCCGGTGCGCGCGTCGCCGACGCGGTGTCGGCTGCGGGCGGGCCGCTTCCCGACACCGACCTGACCGGGCTCAACCTCGCTCGCCGCCTGACCGACGGCGAGCAGCTCTACGTCGCGATCCCGGTGCCACCGGAGGCTCAGCCAGGGCAGACCGGCGCGGGTGCCGGCGGCGACGGCAAGGTCGATCTCAACACCGCGACGAAGGAGCAGCTCGATGGACTACCAGGGGTCGGCGAGGTCACCGCCGAGCGAATCCTGCAGTGGCGCACCGAGCACGGCCGCTTCGGCTCGGTGGATCAGCTCCAGGAGGTCGGCGGGATCGGCGAGGCTCGGCTGTCCAAGCTGCGCGATCTGGTGCGGGTGTGATCCGGCGGCTGGACCTGCGGCTGGTCCCGGCGGCAGCGGCGGTCTGGGCGGTGACGCTGCTCGGTCTGCTGGCGGGCTGGGTTCCGGCCGCGGTGACGGCGCTGGCGGCGGCGTTGCCGGTGGTCCTGATGATCTCGCGGCGGTCGGGGTCCAAGGCGGTCCTGGTGGTTCTGCTGCTCGCCGCGGTGTCGGCGACCGGCATCGCGATCCGGGCCCACGACGTCGAGGAACATCCGCTCCGCCGCGCGGCGGATGCCGGTGAGCAGGTGGTGCTGCGGGTGGAGCTGACGGCCGCGCCGACTCCGCTGCGAGGGGCGGCGTTCGGCGCCAGCCGGGCGCAGGACCGCTCGCTGGCCAGAGCGGAGCTCGTGACCGCCGAGACCACCGGACGCCGGTACGCGGCAGGCGGTTCGGTGGTGCTGCTGGTGCCGACCGAGTCGTGGCGCGGACTGATCGCCGGGCAGCGGCTCACGGTCCGGGGCAAGGCGGCGCCGCCGCGCGACGGACAGCTCGTCGTGGCGGTGGTCCCGGTCTACCGGGCGCCGGGCGAGGTCGCTGCTCCACCGGAGTGGCAGCGCGTGGCCGCGGACATGCGTGCGGGACTGCGCGAGATCGCGGGACGGCACCTGGGGCCGGAAGCGGCCGGGCTGCTGCCGGGACTGGTCGTCGGCGATACCAGCGGGCTGGACCCGGAGGTGGAGCAGGAGTTCGAGACGGCGGGCCTGAGCCACCTGACGGCCGTCTCGGGGGCGAACCTGGCGATCGTGTGCGGTGCGGTCCTGGTGCTGCTGCGCCTGCTGGGCATGGGGCCGGTGGTCTGCGCGCTGGGCGCGGGTGCGGCGCTGGTCGGGTTCGTCGCCCTGACCGGGCCCGAACCGAGCGTGCTGCGGGCCGCGGTGATGGGAGCCATCACGCTGTTCGCGCTGGTGCTGGGCCGTCGTCGCTCGGCGCTGCCTGCGCTGGCGGCGAGCGTGATCGGGCTGCTGCTCCTGCTGCCGGAGCTGGCGGTCAGCGCGGGGTTCGCCCTGTCGGTCGCGGCCACGGCGGGCCTGGTGCTGCTGGCGCCGGTGTGGGCGGCGGCGTTGCGGGCGCGCGGCGTTCCGGTCGGGCTGGCCGAGGCGATCGCCGTTCCGGTGGCCGCGCACGTGGTCACCGCGCCGTTGATCGCCGCGATCTCCGGAGGCGTGAGCCTGGTGGCGGTGCCGGCCAACCTGCTGGCGGCGCCGGTGATCGCCCCGGCGACGGTGTTCGGCGTGCTGACCACCGTCATCGCACCGGTGTCGACGTGGGCGGCGGCGGTCGGTGTCGTGCTGGCCGGACCGGAGTTGGAGTGGGTGCTGCTGGTCGCCGACCGCGCCTCGGCGGTGCCGGGCGCGGTGTTCGACTGGCCGACGGGCACCGGCGGTGGACTGCTGCTGGCGGTTCTGCTGCTGGTGGGGTTGATCGCGTTGCGAGGAAGGAGGATTCGGCTGCTCGCGGTGGTCGCGGTGCTGCTCAGCGCGCTGGTCGTGCTGCCGGTGCGCACCATGCTGCCGGGCTGGCCCGCGCGGGGCTGGAGCGTGGTGGCCTGCGACGTGGGGCAGGGCGACGGACTCGTGCTGGCGACCGGGAGACCGGAGGAAGCCGTCGTGGTCGACACCGGACCGGACCCGCGCCGGGCGTCGAACTGCCTGCGGCGACTGGGGATTCGCCGGGTGTCGATGGCGGTGCTCACGCACCTGCACGCCGACCACGTCAGCGGCCTGCGCACGGTGCTGGGCGAGATCCCGGTCGGCGCTGTGGCGATCGGGCCGTTGCGCGAACCGGGGTGGGCCTTCGACGACTTGGTGCGCGACACCCGCGCGCACCGCACGCCGATCGTCACCCTGCAGGCCGGGCAGCGGCTGGCGTGGCCGGGTCTCGTGCTCGACGTCCTCGCCCCCGGTCCGGGCGTGACCCGGACGCAGACCGCCGACGACGCCAACGACGCGTCGCTGGTGATCCGCGCGACCACCCCGGCGGGGCGCGTGCTGCTCACCGGTGACGTGGAGCTGCCGGGGCAGGGGCGTCTGGTGTCCTCCGGCGCGGATCTGCGAGCGGACGTGCTCAAGGTTCCGCACCACGGATCCCGTTACACGACACCGCGCTTCCTGCGGGCGGTGCGGCCGAGGCTCGCGCTGATCAGCGTCGGCGCGGGCAATGACTACGGGCACCCGAACCCGTTCGTGATCGACACGCTGGCCCGCGCGGGCACCCGGGTGCTGCGCACCGACCAGGAAGGAGACATCGCGGTCCTGCCCGGGCCGCAGGGGCCTCGGTTCGTGGCACGCGGAGACCCGCTGCGCGCCACCGACAACTGAGGTGTCCGAAGTGGACGAAAAGGTGGGTGGCGTCCCGTCGGGACACCACCCACCCTTGAGAGAGGAGGATTCGCCTACAACCGAATCAGAGGCCGAGCGCCTGGTTCACCGACTCGGTGTTCGGGGCGACGGTGGCCTTCGGGCCGAGCTCGCCCTCGACGGCGTCCAGGGTCTTGAGGCCGTCACCGGTGATCAGCAGGACCGTCTCGGCATCCGGGTCGATCTTGCCGGCCTCGATGAGCTTCTTGGCGGTCGCCACGGTCACGCCACCGGCGGTCTCGGCGAAGATGCCCTCGGTGCGGGCCAGCAGCCGGATGCCGGCGCGGACCTCGTCGTCGGTGACGTCCTCGATGGCACCGCCGGTCTTGCGGACGATGTCGAGCACGTACGGACCGTCGGCGGGGGCGCCGATGGCCAGCGAGCGGGCGATGGTGTCCGGCTTGACCGGCTGCACGACGTCGTGGCCGTTGCGGAAGGCGGTGGAGACCGGGGAGCAGCCCGAGGCCTGCGCGCCGAAGATCTTCACCGGGCTCTCGTCGACCAGGCCGACCTGGGCGAACTCGTTGAAGCCCTTGTAGACCTTGGTCAGCTGCGAGCCGGAGGCGATCGGCACCACGATCTGCTCGGGGATGCGCCAGCCCAGCTGCTCGGCGACCTCGAAGGCCAGGGTCTTGGAGCCCTCGGAGTAGTAGGGCCGGACGTTGACGTTGACGAACGCCCAGTCCTCGTGCTCGCCGGCGAGCTCGGTCGCGAGCCGGTTGACGTCGTCGTAGTTGCCGTCGACGGCCAGCAGCGAGCCGTCGTAGACCGCGCTCATCAGGATCTTGGCGCGCTCGAGGGTCTTGGGCACCAGCACGACCGAGTCCCAGCCGGCGCGGGCAGCGGCGGCGGCCACGGCGTTGGCGAGGTTGCCGGTCGACGGGCAGGCCAGCACCTTGAACCCGAACTCGCGGGCGGCGGCCAGTGCGACGGCGACGACGCGGTCCTTGAAGGAGTGCGTGGGGTTGCCGGTGTCGTCCTTGATCCAGATCTTCTTCACGCCGAGGGCCTTGGCGAGGTTGTCCGCCTGGATCAAGCGGGTACAGCCGGGCTCGGTGTTCGGGATCTGGTCGACGTTGCCCGGAACCGGCAGGAACTGCTTGTAGCGCCAGATCGACCGCGGACCGGCCTCGATCTCCTCGCGGCGGATCTTGCCGAAGTCGTAGGCGACCTCAAGCGGCGAGAAGTCTTCGAGGGAGACGAATTCGGGAGCCAGCGGCTGCCGGTGTCCCTCTTCCTTGGACACCAGTTCGACGGCGTTGCCGAGATCGAACTTCTTGCCGGCGGTCGTGTTGGCGGGGGCAGCAGCAGTCATCGCGCGAGGTCCTCTCCTCATCTGTCCCGCGGACGGGTCGGAATTGGCACCTGTTCCGTCCGTGACCTCGCGCCGGTTTTTTGCACGATGCAGCGGACGAACGGTTGCCGGGGCTTCAACGGGCCGTTCCCTCTGCCCCTCTGGATGAGCTATTCGGTTGTGAGGGCAACGTTAGTTGAACGAATGCATTCCTGGCCAGTGCGCATCCAGATGGCGAGACTGTCGCGGGCCCGTGGGACCATTCCTCCATGAGCTCACCGACCGTTGTCGCGGACCCGCTGCACTTGGTTCTCGGAGACGAAGAGCTGCTGGTGGAGCGCGCGATGTGGGCTGCGGTCGGGGCAGCCCGAGCGGCCGATCCGGAGGCCGATTTCAGCAGGGTGAAGGTGAGTGAGCTCACCCCTCCGGAGCTGGCCGAAATGCTGAGTCCCTCGCTGTTCGCAGAGGCCCGCGTGCTGGCGATCGAATCGGCTCAGGACGCGGGAAAGGAGATCGCCGAGGCCTTGTTGCTGCACGCCAAGCAGCCGGCCGAGGGCGTGACCCTGATCGTCCTGCACAACGGTGGCGGGCGGGCCAAGCACGCCAAGGAACTGCCCAACGCGCTGAAGAAGGTCGGCGCCCGGGTCACCGAGTGCAAGAAGCTCACCAAGCCCGCCGACCGCGAGGCGTTCGTCCGCGACGAGATCCGCCGCGCGGGCGGCAAGTCCGACTCCGGCGGGGTCAGCGCGCTGATCGAGGCGGTCGGCTCGGACCTGCGGGAGCTGTCGGCCGCGGCCTCGCAGCTGGTGGCCGACACGGGCGGCAAGATCGACGCGGACGCGGTCGGCCGCTACTACCGGGGCCGCGCCGAGGTGACGGGGTTCGCCGTCGCGGAGAAGGCCGTGGTCGGTGACCGGGCGGGAGCGTTGGAGGCGCTGCGCTGGGCGATCCAGCTCGGCGTGCCGCACGTGCTCATCGCCGACGCCCTGGCCGACTCGGTCCGCACGATCGGCCGCGTCGCGGCTGCGGGCGGGCGCAACGATCCCTACCGCCTGGCAGGCGATCTCGGCATGCCCGCCTGGAAGGTCAAGAAGGCGCAGTCCCAGTCGCGCGGCTGGACGCCCACGAGCCTGGCGGCGGCGCTGCAGGTCGTCGCCGAGGTCAACGCGGGCGTGAAGGGCATGGCCGCCGACGCCGACTACGCCCTGGAGAAGACGGTTCTGCGCCTGGTCTCGCTGCGCAACCAGCGCACCTGATCACGCCACACCGAGCAGCACCACACCGGCGAGCACCACGACCGCGCCGGTCATCCGCCGCACCGGTTGCGCCTCGCCGAGCAGCCACCAGGCCAGCAGTCCGGCGATGACGATGCTCAGCTCCCGCGCCGGGGCCACCAAGCTCACCGGCGCCATCTGCATCGCGAACAGCACCAGGATGTAGGCCAGGGGAGACAGCAGCCCGACGGCGAGGATCTCCCGCCGGTGCTCGGCCCAGATCCGCGCGAGCGCACCGCGCCGCCGTGCGGCGTAGGGCGCGAGCATGGCGCTGCGGGAGAGGTTGTTGGCCCAGTCGAGCAGCAGCGGTGACAGCGCCAGCCCGGTCACGGCGTGCGCGTCCCACACCGTGTAGGTCGCGATCAGCGCTCCGGTCAGCAGTCCGAACCCGACTCCGGCGAGGTTCGCCCCGGCGCGGGGCATCCCGTCGGACAGGCCGATCACGAAGACTCCGGCGACGACCAGCAGACCGCCGCACACCCCGAGCCATCCCGGCCGCTCGTGCAGCACCAGCACCGCCACCAGCATCGACAGCATCGGCTCTGTGCCCCTGGCCAGCGGGTACACCACGGACATGTCGCCGACGGCGTAGCCGTTCTGCAGCAGCAGGAAGTAGCCGAGGTGGATGACGGCGCTGACCAGCACGCCCACCAGCCACGCGCCCGACGGGGGAGCGCCGCTGATCAGCAGCGCACCCGCGGCCACCGGCAGGTACAGCACGGCCGAGCAGGTCGCGGTCAGCCACACGAAAACCGGCCCGGACGAGCCGGCGCGCTTGGCGAAGAAGTTCCAGCCCGCGTGCGCGAAAGCGGCCAGGACGACGAGAACGACTGCGGCAGCGCCCATGAATCCGGGGAGCTGAGTTCCGGTCAGCCGCTGAGCGCGATCTTCCAGCCGAGGCTGACCACGAGTCCGACCACCACCGTCAGGAACACCCGCCGCACGAACGCCGATCCGCGACCGGCGGCCAGCGTCGCGCCGAGCACGCTGCCCGCGATGTTGCTGGCGGCCATCACCAGCCCCAGGCCCCACAGGACCTTGCCGGCCGGGATGAAGAAGAACAGTGCGCCCAGGTTGGTGGCCACGTTGACGACCTTCGCGGTCGCCGATGCGGTGACGAAGGCGAATCCGACCAGGCTGACCAGCCAGAACACCAGGAACGAGCCGGTTCCCGGCCCGGCGATGCCGTCCCAGAACCCGATCACCGCACCGCCGAGCAGCATCAGCACCAGCTGGAGCCGGCGCGCGAACCGGGGAGCGTGCACCGAGCCGAGATCGGGCTTGCGCCACGTGTAGATGCCGACCACGACCAGCGCGACCAGCACCACGACGTTGAGCACCGACGAGGGCAGCGCATCGGCCAGCGCCGCCCCGCCCAGCGATCCGAGCAGCGCCACCAGCGCCATCGGCAGCGCGGCCCGCCAGTCCATCGGGGTGCGCTTGGCGTAGGTGCGAGCTGCGGCCGAGGTCCCGGCGATCGCGGCGACCTTGCTGGTGGCCAGCGAGTAGACGACCTCGCCGCCGGGCAGCAGCATCAGCATCGCGGGCAGCTGGATGAGGCCACCGCCGCCGACGATCGCGTCCACGGCTCCGGCGAGGAACGCCGCCGCGCAGAGGAACAGCAGCCCGGCGAGGGTGAGATCGGCGAATCCGGGCCAGTTCAACGCGGTCAGCACGAGGCATCACCGTATGGCCTGGGCACAGCGGATTCCGAGTGGTTGTGAGCGTCCTCGCGGCACTCGGACCACCCGGCGAACGCGCAGGTGAGCCTTGTTAGCATGGACGACCGTGTCGTACGGCATTCCGCCGTGGAGGAAAACCGGTCTTCGGGCCGGGCCGATTCGAGTGCGGCACGTGATTCGACTGACGAGGAAGAGGCGCACCAGTGGCCAACATCAAGTCCCAGATGAAGCGGATCAAGACCAACGAGGCGAACCGCCAGCGCAACAAGGCTGTGAAGACCACGCTGAAGTCCGCCATCCGCAAGTTCCGCGCGGCCGCTGACGCCGGCGAGAAGGACAAGGCCGCCGAGCTGCAGCAGACCGCCGGTCGTCTGCTGGACAAGGCCGCGAGCAAGGGCGTCATCCACAAGAACCAGGCCGCCAACAAGAAGTCGGCGATGGCCGCCCGCGTGAACAAGATCTGAGTTTTCTCAGTCGACGAAACGGCCCTCTCCCCGCAGCGGGGAGAGGGCCGTTTCGCATCTCACCAGTCGTGCATCGAGCCGTCGCGGCGGCGGTTCACCGGCAGGTACCGGGGCTCGTAGGGGAAGCGCTCGGCGGCCTCCTCGTCGACCCACACGCCGAGTCCGGGTTCGTCGCTGGGGTGCAGGTAGCCGTTGGCGAAGGTGTACCCGGAGTGGAACACCTCCGCGGTCTGCTCGGTGTGGCCCATGTACTCCTGGATGCCGAAGTTCGGCACGGCCAGGTCGACGTTGAGCGCGGCCGACAGCGAGATCGGCGACAGGTCACCGGCCCCGTGGCAGCCGGTGCGCACGCCGTAGAGCTCGGCGAGCGAGAAGATCCGCCGCAGGTGCGTGATGCCGCCCGCGTGCGAGACCGAGGTGCGGATGTAGTCGATCAGGCGCTCGGTGATCAGCTGCTGGCAGTCCCAGATCGAGTTGAACACCTCGCCGACCGCGATCGGGGTCGTGGTGTGCTCCCGGATCAGCCGGAACGCGCTCTGGTCCTCGGCCGGGGTCGGGTCCTCGATCCAGAACATGCGGTGCTCTTCGAGGTCCTTGCCCAGCCGCCCGGCCTCGATGGGAGTGAGCCGGTGGTGCACGTCGTGCAGCAGGTGGAAGTCGAAGCCGAACCGCTCCCGCACCGCGCCCAGCACCTGCGGCGCGTGCCGCAGGTAGGACTCGGTGTCCCAGTGGCCTTCCTCCGGAACCGCTGAGGACGCGGGCTCGTAGAACTCGCCCTTGGCCGGAACCCCGTAGGCCTTGTCCACGCCGGGCACCGACGCCTGCGCCCGGATCGCCAGGAATCCCTGGTCAAGGTGCGCGGCGACGTCGTCGAGCAGCGCGGGGACGTCCTCGCCGGTGGCGTGGCAGTAGGTCAGCACGCCGTCCCGGGCCGCGCCGCCGAGCAGCTGGTAGACGGGCAGCCCGGCGACCTTGCCCTTGATGTCCCACAGCGCGATGTCGACGGCGGCGATCGCGGTCATCGTCACCGGGCCGCGCCGCCAGTAGGCGCCCTTGTACAGGTACTGCCAGGTGTCCTCGATGCGCTGGGAGTCGCGGCCGATCAGCAGCGGGCAGACGTGGTCGCGCAGGTAGGACGCCACGGCGAGCTCGCGCCCGTTGAGCGTGGCGTCACCCCAGCCGACCACGCCGTCGGCGGTGGTGAGCTTGAGCGTCACGTAGTTGCGGCCGGGAGCGGTGACGATGACCTTGGCATCAACGATCTTGGACAACTCGGTCCTCTCTGCGATCGGCTAGTTCTGTTCGGTGCGGGGCCAGTCGGCGTACTCGGTGCCGCCACGGCGGTTCGGCGCGGTTTCGGGGAGGAAGCGCAGGCCGATGAGGCTCAGCACGATCAGCGCAGCCACGTACACCGCGACCCAGGTGAAGCCGCCGCCGGCGAGCACCAGCAGAGCGGAGGCGACGACGGTGAACGGGCCGCTGGCGATCATCGCGCCGAACTGCCACACCACCGACACGCCGCTGTAGCGGGCGCTGGAGGGGAACAGCTCGGGGAAGTAGGACGCCTGCGGCGCGTAGGTCCCGGCGTGACCGAAGGCCAGTCCGGCGATCATCAGCAGCGTGATCAGCACGACGTTGCCGCTCTCCACGGCCAGGAACGCGGGCACCACCAGCACCAGGTTGAGCACGGCGGCGCCGATGAAGGTGGTGCGGCGGCCGATGCGGTCGGTGAGCTTCCCCCAGAACGGCAGCAGGATCAGCTCGGCGACGATCGCGATGATCACCGCGTCCAGCACGATCCCGGTGTCGACGTCGTGCGCCTTGGCGTAGGAGACGAGGAAGACGGTGTAGAGCGGGAAGACGGCGGCCTCGACGAACTTCGCCAGCATGCCGCCGAACACCTCGCGCCGGTGGTCCGACAGCAGCACCTTCACCGGCGCGCGCTGCGGTTCCTGCTCCTTGACGGCCTCGAAGGTCTCGGATTCGGGCACCCGCATCCGGATGTACAGGCCGATGATCACCACGACGGCGCTGAGCAGGAACGGGATGCGCCAGCCCCAGGAGAGGAACGCCTCTTCGGGCAGCTGCGCCTCCAGCACCGCGAACAGCACGGTCGGGATCAGGTAGGCCGCGGGCGAGCCCATCTGCACGAAGCTCGCGTAGAAGCCGCGCTTGTCCGGTGGCGCGGCTTCGGCCGTGAGCAGCAGCGCTCCGCCCTGCTCGCCGCCGACGCCGAAGCCCTGCAGCAGCCGGACCAGGACCAGGATGATCGCCGCCCACAACCCGATCTGCTCGTAGGTGGGCATCAGGCCGACCACGAAGGTGCCGAGGCCGGTGAGCAGCAGCGTGTAGACCAGCGTCTTCTTGCGGCCGAGCCGGTCGCCGACGTGTCCCCACACCAGGCCGCCGAGGGGGCGGGCGAAGAACCCGACCGCGTAGGTGGAGAACGCGGCGAGGGTGCCCACGAGCGGGTCGACCTCGGGGAAGAAGACCTTGTTGAACACCAGCGCCGATGCGGTGCCGTAGATGAAGAAGTCGTAGTACTCGGCGATCGTGCCGATCACCGAGGCGGCGACCGTGCGGCGCAGCGATCTGGTCCCGCCGGCGCGCGGTTCGAGGTCCGTCGGCATTGACCCTCCTCAGTTCATGAATACCAGCGGTACCATACAAGCGCTGGGATGCCACGAGTCAAGGGTGGTCGATAGGGTGGTGACCATGGCGACGACGGCGGGCAAGACCTCGGCTCGGGTGACGGTGCACCGCGAGATCCGGCAGCGCATCATCACCCTGCAGCTGCCGCCGGGACATCCGCTGTCGGAGAACGAGTTGGCCGGTGAGCTGGAGGTCTCCCGGACCCCGGTGCGCGAGAGCCTGCTGCTGCTCGCAGAGGAGGACCTGGTCCGGGTCTTCCCGAAGCTCGGTTCGTTCGTCGCCCGGGTGGACCCGCAGCGCATCGCCGACGCCCAGTTCGTCCGCGAAGCCGTCGAGGGCGCCTCGCTGACCGACGCCGTCGAGCATCGCACGGACGAGGACGTCGAAGCCCTGCGCGACCTGCTGGGGCAGCAGCGCGCGGCCGCCGATGACGTGGGCAGGTTCTTCGAGCTCGACGAGGCCTTCCACCAGCGCCTGCTCACCGCAGGTGGTCACACCAACGCCTGGCGCACGGTCGAGCAGGCCAAGGCCCACCTCGACCGCGCCCGCCGCCTCGGGCTGCGCACGGTCAGCCCGGTCTCGGCCCTGATCGATCAGCACACCGAGATCGTCGACGGCCTCGAATCGCGTGACCTCGAAGCGGCCCTCGGAGCCCTCCGCGGCCACCTGCGCGCCGTGTTCGAGGACGTCGAGAGGATCCGGGCGGAATCGCCCGAACTCTTCGTCGACAGCACCGACGAACGCCCGGTCAGGCGCAGCATCACCGTCCTCCGCTGACGCTTCGGTGCGCAGCCCCCGTCGGGTTCCTCGATCGGGCGACGATTCGAATTTCGCGCGAAATTGGAATCCCCGCGCCCTCGGGTGCCGAGTCCAGGCGTGGTCGTGGTCGTGGAGCGTGCTGATCTGGCCGTGTTCGGTGTTCCGGGGTGTTTGCCGGTAGAAAGGCGGGCATGGAGGTCTTGAACAGCCGGATGATCCTCCGGCCCGGTGACCACGATCGGTCCGTGCGGTTCTACCGCGACGTGCTGGGGTTGGCGGTCTGCCGCGAATTCCCCGGTGGCACGGTGTTCTTCCTGGGGCAGGGGTATCTGGAGGTCTCCGGCCAGGGAGACCAGGGCCCGAGTCCGGATCAGGTGCTGTGGCTCCAGGTCCGGGACCTCCGAGCCACTTTCGACGAGCTCCGCGAGCAGGCCGTCACGGTCCTCGCCGAGCCCGAGCACAAGCCCTGGGGCCTGCACGAAGGCTGGATCGCCGATCCCGACGGCATGCGCATCGTCGTCGTCGAAGTCCCCGCCGACCACCCCATCCGCCGCGACACCCGCGGCGACTAGCGCTGCTTCAGCCCAGCCAGGAACTCGCGGAACGCCGCCGCGCTGAAGGTCGGCACCGGCCCGTGGCGATCCTTCGAGTCCCGCACGGCCACGACCTCGGGACTCAACATGCCGGCCCGGTGAGAGCTCCCGATGAAGCGAACACCCCGCAGCTTCCCCCAAGGCGGGGCTTGCCGCCCCGGCAAGCGGGGCTCGTGCGGGGCGTCCGGGAGTTGGGCGTCGGGTAGTGGGCGTGGCGTGGGACGATGGGGTGACCCCGTGCGCGTCATCCGCCCGGGGGAGACCGGGCCGACGTCTGCCGACGAACGCCGACAGCCGTAGGAACGCCGCCGACATCCGAGGACCCCTGAGTGAGCAGTTTCGCCGACACCACGTTCACCCCGCCGGAGCGGATCCGGAACTTCTGCATCATCGCGCACATCGACCACGGCAAGTCGACGCTGGCCGACCGCATGCTGCAGCTGACCGGTGTGCTGGAGGAACGCGCCTACCGGGCCCAGTACCTCGACCGGATGGACATCGAGCGCGAGCGCGGCATCACGATCAAGGCGCAGAACGTGCGCCTGCCGTGGGTCCTCGACGGCGACGAGCACGTGCTGCACATGATCGACACCCCCGGTCACGTCGACTTCACCTACGAGGTCAGCCGTTCGCTGGCCGCCTGCGAAGGCGCGATCCTGCTGGTCGACGCCGCGCAGGGCATCGAGGCTCAGACCCTGGCGAACCTCTACCTCGCCATGGAGCACGAGCTGCAGATCATCCCGGTGCTCAACAAGATCGACCTGCCCGCCGCCGAACCGGACAAGTACGCGGCGGAGCTCGCGCACATCATCGGCTGCGAGCCCGAGGACGTGCTGCGCGTGTCGGCCAAGACCGGTGAGGGCGTGGGCGCGGTCCTCGACGAGGTCGTGAAGCAGGTCCCGGCGCCGCAGGGCGAGGCCGACTCCCCGCCGCGCGCGATGATCTTCGACTCGGTCTACGACACCTACCGCGGCGTGGTCACCTACATCCGCGTCGTCGACGGCAAGATCACCCCGCGCCAGCGGATCAGGATGATGTCCACCAACGCCACCCACGAGCTGCTGGAAGTCGGCATCATCTCGCCGGATCCCAAGCCGTCGAAGGGCCTGAGCGTCGGCGAGGTCGGCTACCTGATCACCGGCGTGAAGGACGTCCGCCAGTCCAAGGTCGGCGACACCATCACCGCCGAGCGCAAGGGCGCGACCGAGCCGCTGGCCGGCTACCGCGAGCCCAAGCCGATGGTCTACTCCGGGCTGTACCCGATCGACGGCTCCGACTACCCGATCCTGCGCGAAGCGCTGGAGAAGCTGCAGCTCAACGACGCCGCCCTGACCTACGAGCCGGAGACCTCGGGCGCGCTGGGCTTCGGCTTCCGCTGCGGCTTCCTCGGGCTGCTGCACCTGGAGATCACCCGGGACCGGCTGGAGCGCGAGTTCAACCTGAACCTGATCTCCACCGCCCCGAACGTGGTCTACGAGGTCGAGATGGAGGACGACACCGAGCTCGTGGTGACCAACCCCTCCGACTGGCCCGAGGGCAAGATCAAGGAGGTCTCCGAGCCGATCGCCAAGTGCACGGTGATCGCCCCGTCCGAGTTCGTGGGCACGATCATGGAGCTGTGCCAGAGCCGCCGCGGCCAGCTCGAGGGCATGGACTACCTGTCGGAGAGCCGCGTCGAGCTGCGCTACACGCTGCCGCTGGGCGAGATCGTCTTCGACTTCTTCGACCAGCTCAAGTCCCGCACCCGCGGCTACGCCTCGATGGACTACGAGGAATCCGGGATGCAGGCGTCGAACCTGGTCAAGGTCGACATCCTGCTGCAGGGCGAGCCGGTCGACGCCTTCAGCGCGATCGTGCACCGCGACGGCGCCTACGCCTACGGCACCAAGATGGCCACCAAGCTGCGCGAACTCATCCCGCGCCAGCAGTTCGAGGTGCCGATCCAGGCGGCCATCGGCTCGCGCATCATCGCCCGCGAGACGATCCGCGCGATCCGCAAGGACGTGCTCGCCAAGTGCTACGGCGGTGACATCAGCCGGAAGCGCAAGCTGCTGGAGAAGCAGAAGGAAGGCAAGAAGCGGATGAAGACCATCGGCCGCGTCGAGGTCCCGCAAGAAGCCTTCGTCGCAGCCCTGTCCACGGACGAGGGCAAGGACGACAAGTCCAAGGGCGGCAAGAAGTAACGCTCAGTGCAAGGCCGGTGACCGACTGTCGGTGCCCTCTGGTTGACTTTCCATCGATCGGAAAGGAGGGCACCATGTCAGTCATGGCAGAGACGACCGGTCCGCACGGCATCGTCCAAGGTCGCCCGTTCACGGTGTACGACCTGAAGATGATGCCCGATGACGGCCACCGGTACGAGCTTCTCGACGGGGCGCTTCTCGTGACGCCCGCGCCTGGGTACAAGCATCAGAAAGTGGTTCTGCGTCTCGGAGCGCTGCTCGATGCAGCCTGCCCGGACGAGCTGGACGTGCTGCCCGCCCCTTTCGCGGTTCGCCCGTCCGTCACGGTCGAGCTTCAGCCCGACTTGCTGGTCGCTCGGGATGAGGACCTCACGGAGGCGTACCTGCCGACGGCGCCCGTGCTCGCGGTGGAAGTCCTGTCCCCGAGCACGAAGCTCCACGACCTGAATTCGAAGAAGGCCTTCTACGAGCGACTCGGCGTCCCGAGCTACTGGGTCATCGATCCGCTGGAGCCCCGGCTGACCGTGTTCGAGCTGGACGACGGTGAGTACCGAACCCTGGGCAAGTTCACCGGTCCAGAGGCTTTCGACGCGGCCAGCCCGTTCCCGGTCCGAGTCGTTCCCTCCGAACTCATCGGCCGCCGTCGGTTCTGCTGAGGGCTCCACGTCGTCGGCCAACGGGCGTCGTGAAGGTCAACTCGTGAACCCGCATAGAAGTCCTCTATGGGGCTTATCGAGCATTGGTCTGCTCTGGTGGTGATCTGGGGAAACCCGGGTGAATCGTGACTCGGGTCACGATCTCAGCCGGTGGATCGGGGTTGTGCGGTTCAGGCCTGTGGTTAGCATTCGATCGCAAAGGTCTTGCGGTGTTTCGGTTTCCGCCGAGCACATCGATGTTTTCCCTGGTGCGCCACCAAAAGTGGCGGGCTCGACGCTGCCTGGAGGTTGCTGGTGGACTTCTCCCGCGAACGCTTACCGATCCCCGACCCTCAGCCCCCCGCCGCCACATCCCTCGACGCTCGTGACCAGAGCCCGGCCTTCCAGCCCCGGCAGCCGTTGCGCCCGCCGCAGGGCGCGCCCAACGTCGTCGTGGTGCTCATCGACGACATGGGCTTCGGCGCCCCGAGCGCGTTCGGCGGGCCCTGCAACATGCCCACCGCCGAGCGCCTGGCCGATGGTGGCCTGCGCTACAACCGGTTCCACGTCACCGCGATCTGCTCGCCGACCCGGCAGGCCCTGCTGACCGGTCGCAACCACCACTCCGTCGGCATGGGCGTCACCACCGAGATGGCCAGCGCCGCGCCCGGCTACTGCGGGATCCGCCCGCTCAGCGCCGCCACGATCGGCCAGATGCTGCAGGGCAACGGCTACAACACCGCGGCCTTCGGCAAGTGGCACCAGACCCCGGCCCGCGACGTCAGCGCCGCCGGGCCGTTCGACCGGTGGCCCACCGGTGAGGGCTTCGAGAAGTTCTACGGGTTCCTGTGCGCGGAGATGAACCACTGGTACCCGGTGCTGTTCGACGGCACGAAACCCGTTGAGCCCACCCGCAAACCCGAGGACGGCTACCACCTGTCCGAGGACCTGGTGGACAACGCGATCGACTGGGTGCGCGACCAGACCTCGCTCAAGCCCGACAACCCGTTCTTCGCCTACCTGCCCTTCGGTGCCACCCACGCGCCCTACCACGTGCCGAGCGAATACCGCGAGAAGTACCGGGGCAAGTTCGACCACGGCTGGGACCGCCAGCGCGAGATCACCCTGGAGCGGCAGAAGGAGCTCGGCGTCGTCCCGCAGGACGCGGAACTGGCGCCGTGGTCGGAAGGCGTGCCGCACTGGGACGAGCTCTCCGCCGAGGAGCAGCGGGCCGCGGCGTCGCTGATGGAGCTCTACGCCGGCTTCGCCGAGCACACCGACGACCAGGTCGGACGCTTCGTCGACGCCCTCGACGAGCTGGGCGAGCTCGACAACACGCTGTTCGTCTACATCCTCGGTGACAACGGTGCCTCCGCCGAAGGCGGACTGGGCGGCACGCTCAACGAGCACCGCTTCGCCAGCGGCATCCCCGACAGCGCCGAGTTCATCAACGCCAACGACGCCGCGCTGGGCGACGCGACCACGCACGCGCACTACCCGGTCGGCTGGGCGCTGGCGATGAACACGCCTTACCAGTGGACCAAGCAGGTCGCCTCGCACTTGGGCGGCATCCGGGACGGCATGATCGTGCACTGGCCCGACGGCATCGCCGAGCGCGGCGGGCTGCGCGACCAGTTCCACCACGTCATCGACATCGTGCCGACGATCCTGGAGGCGGCGGGCCTGCCGCACCCGACCGAGGTCAACGGCGTCGCGCAGCAGCCCATCGAGGGCACCAGCATGCTCTACAGCTTCAACGACGCCGACGCGCCCGACCGGCACCGCGTGCAGTACTTCGAGATGGTCGGCAACAGGGGCATCTACCAGGACGGGTGGATGGCCGTGACCCGCCACGGCACGCCGTGGGTGATGGTCCAGGACGGCGTCCGCCGCTCCTTCGACGACGACAAGTGGGAGCTCTACAACACCAACGTGGACTGGACGCAGTCCCACGACCTCGCCGAGCAGCACCCGGAGAAGCTGCGCGAGCTCCAGCAGCTGTTCCTGGTGGAGGCCGCCAAGCACAACGTGCTGCCGCTGGACGACCGGATGACCGAGCGGGAGAACCCCCTCGAAGCCGGCCGGCTGGACCTGATGGGCGACCGGCGTTCGGTCACCTTCCACGCCGGCGCCAAGCGGCTGACCGAGGAGACCGCGCCGAACGTCAAGAACCGCTCGCACACCCTGACCGCGATGGTCGACGTGCCCGAGAGCGGTGCCGAAGGCGTGCTGGTCGCCCAGGGCGGTCACACCGGTGGCTGGTCGTTCTACTTCCACGACGGCAAGCCCAGCTACGCCTACAACTACTTCGGCTCGGTCGTCCAGCACGTCCGCGCTCCGGAGCCGGTGCCCGCGGGCGAGCACGAGGTCAGCCTGCGGTTCGACTACGACGGCGGTGGTGTCGGCAAGGGCGGTGCGGTGACGCTGCGCGTGGACGGCACCGAGGTCGCCTCGGGCCGGGTCGATGCGACGATCCCGTACTACTTCGCCTTCGACGAAACCTTCGACATCGGCGTGGACCGGGCCAGCCCGGTCACCGACGACTACGCGCCGGTCGACAACGCCTTCACCGGAGGGCTGCGGCGGCTGCGCGTCGACCTCGACGATGACCAGTGGGCCGACGTGGAGGCCGCGTCGGCGTTCCGCACCGCGCACGAGTAGGCGGTACCGGTCTGGCGATGTCCCGCCTGCCTGGTCTAATGCCGGGCAGGCGGGATCGTCGCGTGAGGAGGTGGCATGGACCGGCGGGAGTTGGAGTACTTCCTGGCGATCGTCGAGCACGGCAGCTTCACCGCCGCCGCGCAGGCCATGCACGTCGCCCAGCCGTCCCTGTCGCACGCCATCCGCAACCTGGAGAAGCAGCTCGGCGGCAAGGTCTTCCACCGGCTGCCGCACGGCGTCTCGCTCACCCCGGCCGGGGACGCGCTGGTCGAACCCGCACGGCAGGTGATGCGCGACCTGAGCACCGCGTCGGCCTCGGTCCGCGAGGTCCTGGGGCTCTCCAGCGGTCGGCTGGACGTCGTGGCGCAGACGACGCTGGCCGTCGATCCGCTCGCCGAGCTCATCGGTGCCTTCCTGCGCGAGAACCCCAAGGTCGCGATCAACATCGCCGACCCCGAGCTGGGGACGGACGTGACCTCGTCGGTGCGGGCCGGTGAGTGCGAACTGGGCCTGGTCGACTCCGAACATCCCATCGGGGACCTGGAGAGCATGGTGCTGCGCGGCCGGGAGATCTTCGCCGTGCTGCCGCCGGGCGCCGCGTCCGGTCAGAAGCGGTTGAGCGTGCCGGAGCTGTCCACCCTGGACTGGATCGCGACCCCGCCCGGCACCGCGACGCGGGAGGTCATCGAGGACACCGTGGGAACCCGCGGTGGCGAACCGACTTTCGCGGTGGAGACCGCGCACCAGGCGATGATCGTGCCGTTGGTGCTGGCCGGAGCGGGTGCGACGCTGCTGCCGCGCGCGATGGCCCGCGATGCCGCCTCGCGCGGCGCGGTCGTGCTGCCGCTGCGGCCCAAGGTGGTGCGCCGGGGCGTCCTGTTCTGGCGCAGAGGACCCCTCTCACCAGCAGCGGCGCAGTTCGTCGCGATGGCCGAGACCATCGCCGAACTGCGCCGCTGAGATCGTCTTCAGGACAGCGGTGCGGGCTGAGTCCCGCACCTGGCCGCTCAGCCCTGGTGGGCCTCCACGAAGGCGTAGACGTCGGCTTCGTCGACACCGGGGAAGGTGTCGGCGGGCAGCGCCGCCAGGACGTGGGAGTGAGCTCGGGCCGACGGCCACACCATGCCCTCCCAGCGGCTGGCGAGCTCGGCCGGCGGGCGCTGGCAGCACTCGCCGTTCGGGCAGCCGGACTTGGAGTGGTTGTTGGTGTCGCGCCCGCGGAACCAGCGCGACTCGGCGTAGGGCACGCCGAGGGTGATCGCGAAGTCCCGGCCGCGGCTCGGGTCGACGTGCGCGACGCACCAGTGCGTGGCTCCCGGCTTGTCGGTGTACTGGTAGTACGTCGAGTACCGGTCCGGGGAGGAGAAGACCTGGCGCCCCGACCAGTACCGGCACATCCGCTGGCCCTCGATCGCGCCCGTCGGGTCGGTGGGGAAGACCAGCCCGTCGTTCTCGTAGGCCTTGTGGATGATGCCGGTCTCGTCGTTGCGGACGAAGTGGCAGACCAGGTCGAGGTACTGGGTGGCGAGGTTGGTGAACCGGTGCGCCGCCATCTCGTAGGACACCGAGAACACGTCGCGCAGGTCCTCCACCGCCAGGTCCCGCTCGGACTTGGCGTCCTGCAGGAACGGCACCGCGGCCTGCTCCGGCACCAGCACGGCGGCGGCGAAGTAGTTGGCCTCGACGCGCTGCCGCAGGAAGTCGGCGAAGTCGCGGGGCTGGCTGTGGCCCAGCGTCAGGTGCCCCAGCGTCTGCAGCAGGATCGTGCGCGGGCTGTGCATGCCCAGCGATTCCCGGCGCAGGAAGATCCGGCGGTTCTTCATGTCGGTCACCGACCGCACCGAACGCGGCAGGTCGGTGACGAACTTCAGCCCGAAGCCCATGTGCGTGGCGATGGACTGGATCAGGCCCTCCGACAGCGGCCCGCCGTGGTACCCGGAGCGCTTGAGCAGGTCGCTGGCGGCCTTCTCGATCTCCGGGAAGTAGTTGTTGTGCTTGCGCATCATGCCGCGCAGCTCGGCGTTGGCCTTGCGGGCCTCCTCCGGCGTGGCGACCTTCTGGGTCTCGCGGCGCTTGAGCTCCTCGTAGAGGGCGAGCACGTGTTCGAGGGCCTCGGTGGGCAGCCGCTTGCCGACCTTCAGCGGCGGCAGCGAGAGCCGCTGGTAGATCGGGTCGAGCTGGGCCTTCTCCACCGCGATCTCGAGCTCGGCGCGCCGGTTCGGGGCCTTCTTCGACAGCAGTTCGTCGACGGAGGTCCCCAGCGCGTCGGCGAGCGACCGCAGCAGCGACAGCTTCGGCTCGCGGTGGCCGTTCTCCAGCAGCGACAGCTGTGACGGCGCTCTCCCCACGCGGTCGCCGAGCTCAACAAGAGTCAATCCAGCGGCTCGGCGCAAGTGCCTGAGCCGCTGACCAAAGACCAGAAGGTCGTGTTCCGTAGAAAAACTACGGTCTTCTTCGCTGGCGAACTCCGTCATGGCGTTGATGCTAACAGAAAAACCATGAAAATTACCTAGAAAATCTGGCGCGGTTTCGCTTGGCAGCGCGCAATATTGATTCCAGCAGGTCGCCAGCGATCCCGGAAGGGGAAAAATCATGAGCATCCGCGAGCAGGCGAAGAAGGCCGCTGAGGAGCTGCAGCGCGAATGGGACACCAACCCGCGCTGGAAGGGCATCGAGCGCACGCACTCGGCTGAGACCGTCGTCCGCCTCCGCGGCTCGGTGCAGGAGGAGCACACCCTGGCCCGCCAGGGCTCCGAGCGGCTGTGGAAGCTGCTGCACGAGCTCGACTACGTCAACTCGCTGGGCGCGCTGACCGGTAACCAGGCGGTCCAGCAGGTCCGCGCCGGCCTCAAGGCCATCTACCTGTCCGGCTGGCAGGTCGCCGCCGACGCCAACCTGGCGGGCGAGACCTACCCGGACCAGTCGCTGTACCCGGCCAACTCGGTCCCGCAGGTCGTCCGCCGCATCAACAACGCCCTCAAGCGCGCCGACCAGATCAACTGGGCCGAGGCGCTCGACCCGGAGGGTGGCGCCATCGAGGGTGAGGACACCCACTGGCTCGCCCCGATCGTCGCCGACGCCGAGGCCGGCTTCGGTGGCGTCCTCAACGCCTACGAGCTGATGCGCGGCATGATCGGCGCCGGCGCGGCGGGCGTGCACTGGGAGGACCAGCTCGCTTCTGAGAAGAAGTGCGGTCACCTGGGTGGCAAGGTGCTCATCCCCACCAGCCAGCACGTCAAGACGCTGAACGCCGCCCGTCTGGCCGCCGACGTCGCCGGTGTGCCGTCCCTGGTCATCGCGCGTACCGACGCCGAGGCCGCGACGCTGCTGACCAGCGACATCGACGACCGCGACAAGCCGTTCCTCACCGGCGAGCGCACGGCTGAGGGCTTCTACAAGGTCAACAACGGCATCGAGCCCTGCATCGCCCGCGCCAAGGCGTACGCGCCGTACTCGGACCTGATCTGGATGGAGACCGGCACGCCGGACCTGGAGATGGCCCGCAAGTTCGCCGAGGCCGTCAAGTCCGAGTACCCGGACCAGATGCTGGCCTACAACTGCTCGCCGTCGTTCAACTGGAAGAAGAACCTGGACGACGCCACCATCGCCAAGTTCCAGCGCGAGCTCGGCCACATGGGCTTCAAGTTCCAGTTCATCACCCTGGCGGGCTTCCACGCCCTGAACTACAGCATGTTCGACCTGGCCAAGGGCTACGCCAGCGACGGCATGACCGCCTACGTCGAGCTGCAGGAGAAGGAGTTCGGCTCGGAAGACCGCGGTTACACCGCGACTCGCCACCAGCGCGAGGCCGGTACCGGTTACTTCGACACGATCAGCACTGCAATCAACCCGGACTCGTCGACCACCGCGCTGGCCGGTTCGACCGAGACCTCGCAGTTCCACTGATCGTGTGGTTGATGGTGGCCGGCGCCCCTGCTGCGCCGGCCACCCCCTGAACGCACCAGCGGCCCTGTGGCGGGGTGTCGGAAAAATCGCAATGGTGCGAGTGAGCGGGAACCCATGGCGTCGGGTTCCCGCTCACTTTTTTCTTGTCGCTCGGACTGTGGTCGTTGTGCGTGGCGGTGCGGGTGGCGGAACCTGAGCGGCTCCGTGGTCTCCGTGCGCCACTCCTTGAGTATGTCGATACGCGGCGTCGCGGCGTACTCGCCACGAAGCCGCTCAGAACCCGCGGCGGTGCGAGTTGCTCGGGTGGGGTACTGAGAAAGCGACTGCGCCGCTTGCCTGACGGGGGCGTGGGCGCTGTTCGGGATCGGTGAACGGTGGGGGCGTTGTGGATGGTTCGGAGGTAGCGTTTTCAGCATGATCGTCGAGTCGAGGATTCCGGTGGTGGCCGCGCCGATGGCCGGTGGTCCCAGCACGCCGGAGCTGGCCGCCGCGGTGAGCGGAGCCGGGGCGCTGGGGTTCCTGGCGGGCGCGATGCTGTCCGAGGACAAGCTCGTCGAGCAGATCGCGCGAGTCCGCTCGCTCACCGATGAGCCCTTTGGGGTGAACCTCTTCGTGCCCAGCGACCGCAGGGACGTCGACCTCGACGACTACCGGTCGCGGGTCGCGGAGGCCGCCGGGAGGTACGGCGCGGAACCGGGCTCGGCCGACTGGGACGACGACTCCTACCCGGCCAAGGTGCAGCGCCTCGTCGACGAGCGGATCCCGGTGGTGTCGTTCACCTTCGGGCTTCCCGAAGCCTCCACCGTGGAGCAGCTGCACGCCGTGGGCTCGGAGGTCGTGGTCACCGTGACCACCGCCGACGAGGCCCGGCAGGCGGCCCGCGTGGGCGCCGACGCGGTGTGCGTGCAGGGCATGGAGGCCGGCGGGCACCGAGGCGTGTTCCACGACGACCCCGACATGCCCGGTGGTGGCCCGCTGCTCGGACTGCTGCCGGCGATCCGCTCGGTGCGCGCGGCGGTGGACCTGCCGGTCATCGCCGCCGGTGGGCTGGTGCACGGCGCGGACGTCGCGGCCGTGCTGACCGCCGGAGCCGCCGCGGCGCAACTGGGGACCGCGTTCCTGGTCTGCGACGAGGCGGGCACCGCGCAGGCGCAACGGACCCAGATGGCCGAAGGCCAGCGGCAGACCGACATCACGCGTGCGTTCAGCGGTCGGCCCGCGCGCGGTCTGGTCAACCGCTTCATGCTCGACAACCAAGACGCCCCGGCGGCGTATCCGCAGGTGAACAACCTGACCAAGCCCATGCGCGGCGCCGCGGGCAAGGCGGGCGACGCCGAGGCGATCTCGATGTGGGCGGGCCAGAGCTACGCCCACGTGCGCCCGATGCCCGCCGCCGACCTGGTCGGGTTGCTGCGCCGCGAGGCGCGCGAAGCGCTGCAGGCGGTCACCGGACGACTGTGACCTTCGCGGTCGTCAAACCTGTTGGGGCAGCTCGGAGAGGTCGCGTAGGTTGATCGCCATGAGCGTCGTGTCGTCGGTGAACCTGGCAGTCGTGCGGTCCGGGGAGTGGGCCGGGCGCCTCGGCAAGAGCGGCATCGACAAGCGTCCCGCCGACGCGCCGGTGCTGTTCACCGAAACCGGCGTCCAGGGCGACGCGGTGTGCGACACCAAGCACCACGGCGCCTGGTACCAGGCCGCCTACGCGTTCGACGGCGAGGAGCTGGCGCACTGGTCGGCCGAGCTCGGCAAGGAGCTGGTGCCGGGCAACGCGGGCGAGAACCTGACGCTGACCGGTGTGGACAGCACCTCGGCGCTGATCGGCGAGCGCTGGGCGATCGGCGGCGCCGTGCTGCGGGTGACCGGGCCGCGCCAGCCCTGCCGCGTCTTCGCCGGGTTCTGGGACGTCCCCGGACTGGTCAAGAAGTTCACCCAGCACGGGCGCACCGGCGTCTACCTGGCCGTCGAGCAGGCGGGTGAGATCAGCGCGGGCGACGAGGTCCGGGTGCTGTCCAAACCCGATCACGGAGTCCAGGTCGCGGAGCTCTTCGCGTTGACCACGCACGGGCGCGCCGACCTCGCCGACCACGTCGCGGGCTGCCTGCCGGACCTCCCGGAGAAGTGGCGCGCCACCGCCGCCGCCAGGATCGAATCCTCCAGCGCCACCGCCTGAACCGGGGGCCGACACGGTGCGTCACCAACAGCGCCGAGGATGATCACTCGCACGCCCGGCGGAACGCCCGACCGGGCTGTTGTCGCCATCGCGAGGCCCCTGCCAGGTTGGTGTCATGGCGAGCGACTTGCAGCGGAAGAAGGCTTCCGTCGTGTTCAACGCGATGGACGTCAACGGCGACGGGTTCTTGGAGCGCGCGGACTTCGAGGCGCTGACCGACCGGTGGACGCGCATCCGCGGTGAGGACGGGACGGATCGGCTGCGCGAGATCATGATGCGCTGGTGGGGCGCGCTGAGCGCGACCGCCGACGAGGATCGCGATCAGCGGATCACGCAGGACGAGATGCTGGCCGCGGTCGAGAACCTGGGCGCGATGCTCGACCTGGTGACGGCGACCGCCGAGTCGATGTTCGAGGCGGTGGACGAGGACTCCGACGGCCGGGTGACCGCGTCCGAGTACGCCCGCATGATCCAGGCGTGGACGGGTCGGGACGTGCCGACCGACGGCGCGTTCGCCCGGCTCGACCTCAACGGTGACGGTGAGCTCAGGAAGTCGGAGTTCGTGACCCACTGGGTGGAGTTCTGGGTCGGCGACGACGCCGAGACGCCGGGCACCCACCTCTTCGGAGAGGTCTGACCGGCAACCGACCTTCCAGTTCCGCGCACTCCTTCGCGTCCGATCCGTCCTCCTCCGCCGGTGGATAAAACGGCGTGAAGTGCGCAGAATCGATACTGTGACGCGGCACACCCTGTTGTGCGTGCGTTCCTTGTGGGAAAGATTGGGCTACAAACAGTTTGCCTTCCTATTATTTTCGATGGCCGGTTCGGCGGAGGTGCGGTGCGAGATGACACGCGAGCTGGAGCACTTCATCGGTGGAAAGCGGGTGCCGGGCACTTCCGGTTCCTTCGGTGACGTGTTCGACCCCAACACGGGCCTGGTGCAGGCCAGGGTGCCGCTGGCCTCGACCGACGAGGTCACGGCGGCTGTCGACAACGCGGCTGCGGCGCAGCCGGCATGGGCCGCGACGAACCCGCAGAAGCGCGCCCGCGTGCTCATGCGGTTCGTGCAGCTGATCAACGACGAGATGGAGGACCTGGCCCGCGTGCTGGCCTCCGAGCACGGCAAGACCGTCGCCGACGCCAAGGGCGACATCCAGCGCGGCCTGGAGGTCGTGGAGTTCGCGATCGGCGTCCCGCACCTGCTCAAGGGCGAGTACAGCGACAGCGTCGGCACCGGCATCGACGTCTACTCGCTGCGCCAGCCGCTGGGCGTGGTCGCCGGCATCACGCCGTTCAACTTCCCGGCGATGATCCCGCTGTGGAAGGCCGCACCGGCGATCGCCTGCGGCAACGCCTTCGTGCTCAAGCCCTCCGAGCGCGACCCCTCGGTGCCGGTGCGACTGGCCGAGCTGTTCGTCGAGGCCGGGGGCCCGCCGGGGATCTTCAACGTCGTCAACGGCGACAAGACCGCCGTCGACGCGCTGCTGACCGAACCGCGCATCGAGGCCATCGGCTTCGTCGGATCCTCCGACATCGCCGAGTACATCTACTCCACCGCCGCGGCCCACGGCAAGCGCGCCCAGTGCTTCGGCGGAGCCAAGAACCACCTGATCGTCATGCCGGACGCGGACCTCGACCAGGTCGCCGACGCGCTCATCGGCGCCGGTTACGGCTCGGCGGGGGAGCGCTGCATGGCGATCTCGGTGGCCGTGCCGGTCGGCGAGGCCACCGCGAACGCGCTCGTCGACAAGCTCGTCGAGAAGATCCGGGGGCTCAAGGTCGGCACCAGCTTCGACGCCGACGCCGACTTCGGTCCGCTGGTGACCAAGCAGGCGTGGCAGAAGGTGCACGACCTCGTCGGCGTCGGCGTCGACGAAGGCGCGCAGCTGGTGGTCGACGGGCGGGACTTCTCGCTGGCCGGCAACGAGGACGGCTTCTTCATGGGCGCCTCGCTGTTCGACCACGTCACGCCGGAGATGCGCATCTACCGCGAGGAGATCTTCGGCCCGGTGCTGTCGATCGTCCGCGCCGCCGACTACGAGGAAGCGCTGCGGTTGCCCAACGAGAACGAGTACGGCAACGGCGTCGCGATCTTCACCCGCGACGGCGACGCCGCGCGCGAGTTCGTCAACCGGGTCAACACCGGCATGGTCGGCGTGAACGTGCCGATCCCGGTGCCGATCGCCTACCACACCTTCGGCGGCTGGAAGCGGTCCGGATTCGGCGACCTCAACCAGCACGGCCCGGACGCGATCCGCTTCTACACCAAGACCAAGACGGTCACCTCGCGCTGGCCCTCCGGACTCAAGGAAGGCGCCAGCTTCACCATCCCGACGATGCACTGATCGCGCGGGCGGGGACCGGCGATCCCGGTCCCCGCCCGAACGCGAGGAGGGAGTCGACGTGTCCGTCGCAGCAGTGGCGAGCTCGCCCTTCGAGCTCGCCGACGACCAGCGCGCCATTCGTGAGGCCGCGCTGGAATTCGCCCAAGACCAGCTCGCCCCGCACGCCGTGGAGTGGGACCAGGACAAGCACTTCCCGGTCGAGACGCTGCGCGCAGCGGGGGAGCTCGGCATCGGCGGCGTCTACGTCGATGAGGCCTTCGGTGGCAGCGGCCTGAGCAGGTTCGACTCGGTTCTGATCTTCGAGGCGCTGGCCAGCGGAGATCCGTCGATCGCCGCCTACATCTCCATCCACAACATGTGCGCGGGCATGATCGACCGCTTCGGCACCGACGCCCAGCGGGCGCGCTGGCTGCCGGGGCTGTGCTCGATGGAACGCCTCGCGAGCTACTGCCTGACCGAACCCGGCGCGGGATCGGACGCCGCCGCGCTGCAGACCCGCGCGGTCCGCGACGGCGACGACTACCTGCTCACCGGGGTCAAGCAGTTCATCTCCGGCGGCGGCAGCTCCGACGTCTACGTGGTGATGGCCCGCACCGGCGAACCCGGGCACAAGGGCATCTCCACCTTCGTCGTGGAGGCCGGGGCCGAGGGGCTGTCCTTCGGGGCCAACGAGAAGAAGATGGGCTGGAACGCCCAGCCCACGCGCCAGGTCATCTTCGACGGCGTCCGCGTCTCCGCTGATCAGCGGCTCGGCGAGGAGGGCATCGGGTTCCGCATCGCCATGGCCGGGCTCGACGGCGGCCGGCTCAGCGTCGGCGCCTGCTCGCTCGGGGGCGCGCAGGCCGCGCTGGACAAGTCGCTCGCCTACGTGCGGGAGCGCAGCGCGTTCGGCTCCAAGCTCAGCGAGTTCGAGGCGCTGCAGTTCAAGCTCGCCGACATGGCCACCGAGCTGGAGGCCGCGCGCCTGTTGCTGTGGCGGGCGGCGTGGGCGCTGGACACCGAGGACCCGGCGGCCACCCGGTTGTGCGCGATGGCCAAGCGGCTGGCCACCGACGTCGGGTTCACCGTGGCCAACGAGGCACTTCAGATCCACGGTGGATACGGATACCTTGCCGAGTACGGCCTGGAGAAGATCGTCCGCGACCTGCGGGTGCATCAGATCCTGGAAGGCACCAACGAAATCATGCGGCTGATCATCTCCCGTGGTCTGCTGGCGGCCTGACCGCGGCCTCGGGGGCAGCGCCTCGCACAACGATGGAGTTTCGCACCATGACGGAGTCCGAGATCCTGGTCAGCGAGAACGGCTCGCTCGGGCGGATCACGCTCAACCGCCCGAAAGCCCTCAACTCGCTGACCCTCGGCATGGTCCGGGAGATGACCGAGGCGGTCGAGCGGTGGCGCGACGCCGAGCACATCAGGGCGATCCTGATCGACGGCGCCGGTGAGCGCGGTCTGTGCGCCGGCGGCGACGTGCGCGCCCTGCACGACGCGGCCAAGGCCGGTGACGAGTCGCTGCCCGCGGCGTTCTGGACCGAGGAGTACCGGCTCAACTCCGCGCTGGCCAACTACCCCAAGCCGGTCGTGGGGATCATGGACGGCATCTGCATGGGCGGTGGTGTCGGCATCACCGCGCACGGATCGCACCGGGTGGTCACCGAGCGCTCCAAGGTCGGGATGCCCGAGACCGGCATCGGCTTCATCCCCGACGTCGGCGGCACCTACCTGATGTCGCGCACCCCCGGTGAGCTCGGCACGCACCTCGCGCTGACCGGCGGGGCGGTCGGCGGCGCGGACGCGCTGTACTGCGACCTGGCCGACCACTACGTCGACAGCGCCCGGCTCCCGGAGCTCGTCGAGGCCCTGAGCAGCGGTGACGTGGACGAGGTGCTGGCGGTCTTCGCCGCGCCGGTGCCGGAGCCGGCCCTGGCCGAGCACCGGGAGTGGATCGACGCCGCCTACGCGGGCTCGGACGTCGAGGCCGTCCTGGCCCGGTTGCGGGAACGTCCCGAGCAGGCCGCGCAGGACGCCGCGACGACCATCGAGACCAAATCGCCCACGGCGCTCAAGGTCACCCTGCGCGCGATGCGCAGCGGGTACGAGTCGCTGGAGCAGGCGCTGACGCTGGAGTACCGGCTGGCCATGGCGTGCGTGCGGATCGGCGATTTCGTCGAGGGCGTGCGCGCCGCGCTGGTCGACAAGGACCGCAACCCGCAGTGGTCTCCCACCACTCTGTCCGAAGTGGACGAATCCCGGGTGCAGAAGTTCTTCGAACCGGCCTCCGACGAGCCGAAGCTGTTCGGCTGAGCGCAGGTTCGCCGGTCTTGGCGGACGTTCGAGCAGAAAGGTAGTGACAATGGCTGTCATCGGTTTCATCGGACTCGGTCACATGGGCGGTCCGATGTCGGCGAACCTCGTCAAGGCCGGCCACACCGTGCAGGGCTACGACCTCGTCCCGGCCGCCCTGGCCGCCGCCGCGGACAACGGCGTGACCACGGTGTCCTCGATCGCGGACGCGGTCCGCGGAGCCGACGCGGTGATCACCATGCTGCCCAGCGGCAAGCACCTGCTGGACGCCTACGACGAGGTGCTGCCCCACGCTGCCTCCGGGGCGCTGCTGGTCGATTCCTCCACCGTGGACGTCGCGGACGCGCGCGCCGCGCACCAGCGCGCGCAGGAAGCGGGTTTCGGCAGCATCGACGCGCCCGTCTCCGGTGGCACGGCCGGTGCCGAGGCGGGGACGCTGACGTTCATGGTCGGCGGTTCCGAGGCCGACTTCCAGCGCGCCGAGAGCGTCTTGGAACCGATGGCGCGCAAGGTGATCCACTGCGGTGGTCCCGGCAACGGCCAGGTCACCAAGATGTGCAACAACCTCATCCTGGGCGCGTCGATGATCGCGGTCAGCGAGGCGTTCGTGCTCGGTGAGCGCCTCGGCCTCTCGCACGAGGCGCTCTACGACGTCGCTGCGGTCTCCACCGGCCAGTGCTGGGCGCTGACCACCAACTGCCCGGTTCCCGACCTGGTGGAGACCAGCCGTGCGAACCACGACTACGAGCCCGGCTTCGCGGCGGCCCTGATGCTCAAGGACCTCAACCTCGCCCTCTCCGCGGCGGAGCAGTCGGGCACCGACGCGTCCCTCGGCCGCCTCGCCACGGACCTCTACCGCCGCTTCAACGAGGAGGGCGGCGGCGGCCAGGACTTCGGCGCCATCATCAAGTCCATCCGCGAGCACTCCGGCTCCTGAGCGCGGCGGGAGGTGCCACACCGGCACCACGCGTCGCAGTGGTGCGCATCTCATCCCACCCGGCCCGGCCGGTCGGCCGGTCGCGGTGGTCCGGGGGTGCGCGCAGCGTCGTGGTGGCGCGCGTACGCTGCGCGTTGTGTTGGAGTTGCTGGTCGAGTGGTACGACGGCGTCGAGCTGTGGTTGGTGCAGCTCGTCTATCCGCTGCAGGTCGCCCTGGTCCTTGCAGTCCTGGTGCCGTTGTGCTGGGGGGTGGCGCGAGTCGTCGACCGCGCGGTGGACGGGCTCGGTGCCAGGTTCACCCGCGTGCGCGGCGCCGAACCGCCGGTCGGCCGCGACGGTGAGACCGGGCGGAGGGGAAAGACGGCGTGAGCTCGCGCAAGCGCATTTCGTCGGCGTTGGTCGGGCTGGTCGCCCTGGTCGTGCTGGGGTGGTTCGGCAAGGACGTCGTCGCCGACTCGCCGAGCACCGAGGTGCCCGGTGCCGGCCAGTCCGGACTGCAGGTCCAGCAGCTCTCGAAGCTGCCGCCCGAGACGGGCAAGACCTACCAGCTCATCGTCAAGGGTGGGCCGTTCCCGTACCCGGGCAAGGACGGCTCGGTGTTCGGCAACCGCGAAGGCGAGCTGCCCAAGCAGAAGTCCGGCTACTACCACGAGTACACCGTGCCGACCCCGGGCTCGAAGGATCGCGGCGCGCGCCGACTGGTCACGGGTGGGCAGGACGAGGTGTACTACACCGGTGATCACTACGAGTCGTTCGTGGTTGTGGATACGGCGGGTTGAGTGCCATGTTCGGAGCGAAACTGGCCAGCAGGTTGCGGAAGGAGCAGCCGGTGAGTGATC
This sequence comes from Saccharopolyspora endophytica, assembly GCF_018070075.1. Lineage (GTDB taxonomy): Bacteria > Actinomycetota > Actinomycetes > Mycobacteriales > Pseudonocardiaceae > Saccharopolyspora > Saccharopolyspora endophytica. The sequence continues at coordinate 137,184 of NZ_JAGPXE010000008.1, read as the reverse complement.
AGCCGGGCGCCGACATCACGGCTCGCGAAGCCGTCGTCACAGCCGAGGAACGAGGTGCGACCGCCCACGTCCTCGACGGCGTCGACCTGACCAGCAAGCGCACCACCCTCGACGGCATCGCCGCCGTCCTCGACTTCCCCGAGTGGGCCGGGCGGAACCTGGACTCCCTCTACGACTGCCTGACCGACCTGTCCTGGCTGCCGGAAGGTGAGCACGTCCTGATCTGGTCCGGGTTCCAGGACCTCGCCGACCACGACCCCAAGGCGTTCAACGGCATCAACTCGGTCCTGCGCGACGCTGCGGAACGCCCCATGTGCGGGCGCCGGTTCACCGCGGTGCTGACCCGATCCTGATCAGCAGCAGCTCGTAATACCGGATGCGAATGGTCGGTGGCGCCGCAGCGGCGCCACCGACCATTCGCTCACCGCAGCGCTTCCGGGACCCAGCTGGGCTTGCGCTTCTCCGCGAACGCCGTGATGCCCTCCTGGCCCTCCTCGCCCGCGAAGTGCCGGGCCGACAGCTCCAGCATCTCGGCGAAGTCGTCGCTCATCGACTCCGGCCGCTGGCTGGTGAGCATGCTCTTGGTCGCGGCCAGGGCGGTGGGTCCGCCGAGCGCCAGCATGTCGGTGTAGCGCTTGACCTCCGAGTCCAGGTCGTCGGCCGGGACGGCGGAGTTGAGCAGCCCGATCTCCGCGGCGCGCCGACCGTCGAACGTCTCGCCGGTGAGGAACAGCTCGTGCGCCTGGCGGGCGTTGAGCCGGGGGAGCACCGTCACCGAGATCACCGCCGGGACCACGCCGATGCGGACCTCGGTGAAGGCGAACGTGGCGGTCTCGGCCGCGACCGCGATGTCGCAGGCCGCGACGAGCCCGACGCCGCCCGCGCGGGCGGGTCCGGCGACCTTGGCCACGACCGGCTTCGGGCTGGTCCAGATCTGCTCCAGCAGCGCGGGGAACTCGTTGACGCCCTGCTGATCGGAATCCGCCGAGCGGGACTCCTTGAGGTCCATCCCGGCGCAGAACACCTTGCCGGTGTGGGCCAGGACGATCACGCGCACCGCGTCGTCGTTCGTCGCGGCGTCCAGGTGCCCCTTGAGCTCCCGGCGGAGCTGGGCGGACAGGGCGTTGCGGTTGTGCGGCGAATCCAGGGTGATCGTTCCGACCCCGTCGGCCACCTCGAAGTGCACGAGCTCATCCATGCCCGAGACGTTAACCAGCCCCGCACCTCTCGCGCCACACCCACCTCCCCACACCGAACCCACCGATTTCCGTGGAGATCAGGACCACGGTTTCAGAGGAAGTCGGGAGAGGGGTTCCGCTGAAACCGGTCAGGTGGGTGGGTAGCGGGTGTCCCAGGTGGGTGGGCGAGGGCCGAACTCCTGGGCGGCGTCCCGGGTGATCCGGTCGATGACGTCGTGGAGTTCGAGCTCCGCGGTCCAGCGCTGGGGGATCTTCGCGGCACCGGTGGTGGCCGCGGTGAGCGCGCCGGCGACGGCCGTGGTGGTGGAGCTGTTGCCGGAGTGGTTGGCGGCGATCGGCAGGGCGGTGTCGAAGTCGCCGTCGGCCGCCAGCGCCGCGTAGGTGCCGATGGCGAGGGCTTCGGCGGCCGTGCCCGCCGTGCCGAGCTCGCGTTCCAGCTCGTCCGGGGTCAGGCGGGCGCCACCGGCGAGGTCCTTGGCGGCGGTGAGGCGGCGGGTGACCTCCTCGTGGCCGCTGTGCGGGGCGAGTTCCGCCAGGGCGCCGGTGACCGCCTCGGCCAGCGGTTCGCCGATCAGCAGCTTGGACGTCATGAACCCGAGCGCGCCCGCGCTGAGCAGGGCGGTGGGGTGGCCGTGGGTGAGCGCGGCGCTGCGCATGCCCAGCGCGAACACCTCCGACGGGTCGTCGGACCACAGGGCCGCCGGGAGCGCGCGCATGATCGCGCCGCTGCCCGCCGAATCGCTGGCAGGCTTCTCGGGGGTGCCCATCGGCTGCTGGCCCTTGGCGAAGGCGATCAGCGTGCGCATCATCGTCCGCCCCGGGTTGCGGGTCTGGAACAGCGCACGCTGCTGGACCAGCCAGCCGTCGGGCTCCGGTGCCTCGCGGAGGAAATCGCCCGCCGCGCGCGGCCAGCTGAGGTGTTGGGTGTGCAGCCAGCGCTGGTAGGCGTGTTGCAGGTGCCGGATCGGGTCGTCGGTCTCGCCCGCGCGGCGGGCGACGTTGGCCCGCAGCACGCCCTCGACCGAGAACAGCAGCAGCTGGGTGTCGCTGCCGAGCCGTCCTGACGGGTGCCCGGCGGGGACGTACTCGGTGAGCCCGTCGGCGCCGTGACGTGCGCGGATCTCGTCCCAGCTGTCGGAAGCGACCGGCATTCCCAGCGCCTCGCCGACCGCGCAGCCCAGCACCGCGCCGAGGAACCGGTCCCGCGAGGCGGCCAGTCGCGGTACCCCGGTGAGCCCGGTCCGGTAGTCCGCTGTCGCGGTGGTGGCCGTCGGGGTGGAATCGTCGGCGGGGTAGCGGTTCTCCCACGCGGCGGACTCGTCGGGCTCGGGGCCGAACTCGGCCGCCGCGTCCCGGCCCAGGCGCTCGATCACGTCGAGGATCGGCAAGTGCTCCAGCAGTTCCGCGGGGATCGCGGTGGGGCCGTGCAGCGCGCCGAGCAGCTGCCCGCACAGCATCGCCGCGCTCGCGGTGTCCCCGCCGTGCTCGGCGGCCGAGGCGAGGGCGGCGGCGAAGTCGTCCTCGCAGGCCAGCGCCACTCGCGCGGCCACCGCGAGCGCGCCGAGCCCGCTGCGGTTCGCGCCCAGGTGCGCCGGTCCCGGCCGGACGCCCGCCGGGCTGAGCAGGCCCAGCCGCAGCGCGTCGCCCAGCGCGGTGCGACCCGACTGCCATCCGGAGATGCCCTGGCGCAGCGAGGTTTCCAGATCGTGCCCGCGCAGCAGCCACAGCGTCGTCGTGCCCAGCACGCTGGCCGGGCTGTGCCCGTGCGGGTGCCCGTGGGTGAGCGCGGCCAGGTCGCCGCCGAGCGCGAACACCGCGCCCGGATCGCCCGACCACAGCGCGGCCAGCGCCCCGAACGGGACGGCGGTGGCCGTGTCCGAGCTGTTGATGGGCTGCTGCCGGGTGCCCTGCGGATGTCCGGCGACGACCTTCGCCGCCGAGGTCAGCAGCGTCGGCTCGTCGGTCGCCGGATCGTGCAGATCCCGCTCGGCGACCAGGAAACCGCTCGGCCGGGGCGAGTCCCCGCCGCAGTCCCGCCACGGCACACCCCGGGTGTGCAGCCAGCGGCGCAACGCCGCCAGCGCCGCCGAGGTCGGTTCGCCGGAACCCGTCGAGCGCAGCTGCGTGTGCGCGCGGATCAGCCCTTCCAGCACGAACAGCAGCGCGCCGGTGCGCTGACCGACGCGGCCGAGCGCGGCGAACTCGCCGACCGCGCCGCCGAGCAGCATGCCCAGCACGCGGGCCGAGGAGCCGGGCAGGACACCGGAGCGGTCGGCCAGCCCGGTCTCCGGGGACGCCGCGTCCGAATCCGGCGCGATCCGCTGCTGCAGCTCGGCGGCCCACAGCGGACGGGTCGCGGGGTGGCTCTCCCAGCGCCGCCAGACCGTCAGCAGCCGGCGTTCCACCGGGTCCCGCCGACATGCGGCCAGCAGCGCGCGTTCGTTCTCGTCCAGCCCGCGTTCGTCCACTACGGCTTATCCGGCGCTGTTGGCGGCGGGCTGCGGCTCGGGCTCCTCGACTTCGGAGACGTCCACCTCGGCCAGGAGCCGATCCAGGACCTCCCGAAGCTCCAGCCCGTCGATCCACTCCTCGGGCAGCTCCTCGACGCCGCGCGCGGTGCCCATCAGGGCGCCGCAGATCGCCGCCGTCGCCGCGCTGTTGCCCGCGTGCGTGGCCGCGAGCGAGACCGCGTCGGCCAGCGAGTTCGGGTGCGACAGGGCCGCGGCGACCGCGATGGCCAGGGCTTCCGGTGCGTGCCAGCCCAGGCCCAGCGACTCCAGCACCGTCGGCGACACGGGACCGCTGGTGGCGATCTCGACGGCGGCGCGCAGGCCGCCCGCGGTGTTCTCGGCGCCCTCCATCCGGTCGAGTTCGGCAAGCACCGACTGCACGGCCTCGATCAGCGTCCGGCCGCCGTCCAGCCCGCACACCAGGCCCGCCAGCGCGGCCGCCGGCAGGTAACCGTCCGGGTGGCCGTGGGTGAGCACGCCGATGCCGACGCCCAGCGTGATCGCCTCGACCGCGTCGGTGGCCTCGAAACCGACCACGGCACCGCGCACGGTCGCGGCGGCGTTGCGGGCGTCGTTCGGCGGGTTGCCCGGAGTCGGGTTCTCACCCCGGTCGCCCCAGCGGGCCACCGCGGTCAGCGTCGCCTCGTCCGGGAACCGCTGCGCGCGAAGGGCTTCCACGTCGCTGAGCTTGCCGCCGCCGTCCGGGGTCGGGCGACCGCCCTGGGTGCGCACCCAGTCCCGCAGCGAGGCCCGCACCAGCGACGGCCGGTCCGGGTTCTCGCCGCTCAGCGCGGCCAGCACGAACGCGGTCTGCTGCGTGTAGGCGGTGGCGGCGCCGAGGCGGCCGAACAGCTCGGCGTGCGCGCGCACCCCGTCGGGGTTCTCGCGCAGCGTGGTGAGCAGGTCGCTGAACATCCAGGGCGCGCCGAGGGCGTCACCCGCGGCGCTGCCGAGCACGCAGCCGGAGAGCCGGTCGCGGCGGCTGGGCCGGACCTGCTCCTCCTCGACGGCTTCGACCTCGTCCTCGACCTCGGCGTCCTCCGCTGCGGACTCGCCGATGAGCTGCGCCGCGCGCTCCTCGCCGAACGCCTCCACCAGGAGCTTGTGCAGGCCCTGGGTGAGGTCGGCGTTGCCGTTGCCGTCGTCGTTGTCGCGGAACTTGCGCCAAGCCAGCAGCAACCGCAGTTCCTCGTCGGACAGCCCGTCGTCGGAGTCGTCCTTGTGGGCGGGTGCTTCCTCGGCCGCGGCGATCGCTACCTCCGCCTCCTCGGCTTCCGGCTCGACGGGTTCAGGCGTGCTGGCTTCCTGCTCGGTCGGCTCCGGCTCGGGCTCCTCCTCGGCCGCAGCCACGTCCTCGGGCTCCGCCTCGGTCGGCTGCTCCTCGGGAACCGGGTAGCGCGCCGCCCACAGCTGACCGGACGGCGGTTTCGGGCCGAACTCCAGGTCCGCGTCGGCGGCCAGGAACTCCAGCGTCTCGCGCAGTTCCAGCTTGTCCTGCCAGTGCTGCGGGATCGCGGACGCGGTGTGCGCCGCGCCCATGATGCCGCCGCAGATCGACGCGGTGGAGTCGCTGGCGCCGGAGTGGTTGGCGGCCAGCACCAGCGCCTCCGGGAACGACTCCGGGTGGGTCAGCGCCGCGCACACCGCTATGGCCAGCACCTGGGCGCCGGAGTGCGCGGTGCCGAAGGCCTCCTCGATCTGCTCCGGCGTCGGCGTTCCGGTCGCAGCCAGCTCGACGGCCTTGCGCAGCGCGGTGATCGTCTCCTCGTGACCGTCCCATTCGGACAGTTCGAGGAGCGTGCGGTCCACGGCCTGCGGCAGCGAGCGGTCGGCCAGCAGCTGGTGCACCAGCAGGGCGAGCGACCCGGCGGGCAGGTAGGCGCTGGCGTGGCCGTGGGTGAGCAGAGCGGTGCGGGCCCCGGTGCGGAACGCCTCGGACGGGTCGTCCGACCACAGGGCCGCCGGAGCCGCGCGCATCACCGCGCCCCAGTCGGCCGCGTCGTTCGGCGGCTTGTCCAGCGAACCGGGCTCGTTGCCGCCGGCGAAGCCGCGCAGCGCCTGCATCGTGGTCATGCCGCGGACGCGGCGGTCGAACAGCTCGCGCTGGTCGACCAGCCAGCCGTCCGGCTCCTCCGCGCTGCCCCCGGCCTCGGCCCACTCGACGCCCTGGGTGTGCAGCCAGCGCTGGTACGCCTGCTGAACGTGGGTCGTCGGGTCGGCGGAGCCGTTCTGGCGGCGCGCGGTCGAGGCGCGGATGAGTCCTTCGGCGGTGAACGCGGTCAGCTGGGTCTCGTCGCTGATCGACCCGGCCGGGTGGTGTCCGTCGACGTAGTCGATGAGCCCGGAGTCGCCGTACTTCGCGCGGATCTCGGCCAGCGAGTCGGCCTCGATGGGGAAGCCGAGCGCGTCACCGGCGGCGGCGCCCAGCAACATCCCGAGGATCCGCTGCGTGCGCAGGTCTTCGGGGGAGGACGGAGGTGGCGGCGCGGCCGATTCCGGTGGGGAGACGACGGATGCGACCTGCGGTGCGGCCACCTCCGGCTCGGGCTCCACCTCCGGCTCGGGCGCGGTGTGCTCCGCCTCGTCGGTCTCCGCCGGCGCGTCCTCGGTCTCCACCGGGGTTTCCGCCGGGGTTTCCGCGCGGGGCAGCGACGAGGCGAAGTCCAGGTCGGAGACGTCACCGGAGGCCGGGTAGCGCTTGGCCCACGCGTCGCCGGCGGGCGGGGTGCCGCGGAACTCCAGCAGTCCGTCCTTGGCCAGCGACTCCACGACCTCGCGCTGCCGCAGGTCGCGCAGCCACACGCCGGGCAGCGCGGCGGCGCCGTTGCGGGCGCCGACGATGTTGCCGCAGATCGCGGCCGTCGAATCGCTGTCGCCGGAGTGGTTGATCGCCAGCATCAGGGCGTCGGCGATGGTGTCGGTGCACAGCGCCGCGCACACCGCGATGGCCAGCGCCTCGTGCCCGGCCCAGCCGCTGCCGAGGGCGTCCTTGAGCTGCTCGGGAGTGGGTTTGCCCTTCTCGGCGAGCTCCTCGGCGGCCTGCAGCGCGCGGTCGGTGTCCTCGTGATCGCGGTAGGCGGCCAGCAGCTCGCGGGCCTGCTCGAGCGCCGAGGTCAGCGATTCCTCGCGCAGCAGCCGGTGCACCAGCACCGCCAGCACACCGGCGGGCAGGTGGGCGTTGGGCTGGGAGTGGGTCAGCGCGGCGGTGGCGGCGGCGAGCTCGAAGACCGAGCGCGGGTCGTCCGACCAGAGCGCGACCGGGGCGGCGCGGACCACGCCACCGCAGTCGTCGGAGTCGTTGATCGGCCGCTCGAACGTGCCGGGCGCGCCCACCGAGGCGAACTCGCGGAGGGCGCTGATGGAACCGCTGTTCGGCGAGCGCACGGCGAACAGGTCGGACTGCTCGATCAGCCAGCCGTTGGCCTTGGGGTGCTTGGCCGCGAACGGCCCGGCCGACCGCATCCACGCGTAGCCCTGGGTGTGCAGCCAGCGCTGGTAGGCGAGCTGGACGGCGGGCAGCGGACCGGCGGAGTCGCCGCTGCGGGCCAGGCTGTGCGCGCGGATCAGCCCTTCGAGGGTGAACAGCGTCAGCTGGGTGTCGTCGGTGAACTCGCCCGGGTGCTCGCCGCTGCGGTCGTACTCGGTGACGCCGTCCTCGCCGAAGCGGCTGCGGATCTGGTCGATCGGGTAGAACTCCACCGGCGCGCCCAGCGCGTCACCGATCGCCCCGGCCAGCATCGAGCCCAGGAACCGGCGGCCGAACTCTGTTTCGGCCGGGTCCGCCGGAGCCGCGGGCTGCTGGGCAACGATGGGGGTCGCGGGACCGACCGGAACCGCGGGAGCCGCGTTGGACACCGGCATCCCGGCGGGCGGCGAGACCGGTGCGCCCGCGGGCGGTGCCATCGGCGTGCCCACCGGCGGCGAGACAGGGCCGGCCGCGGGAACCGGAGGCATCGGCGTGCCCACCGGCGGCGACATCGGCACGCCCACCGGCTTCGGCGGGACCGACGCGGCGATCTTGACCAGGTCCTCACCGGGCATGCGGGCCTTGACGGGACTGGTGGGGTTGATCTGCAGGTCGATGCCGGAGAGCTGGTTGGTCGCCAGCTGCCGTCCGGTCATGCGCTGCCAGGTCGTCCAGTTCGGCGGCAGGAAGCCGTCGGAGGTGAACACCTGCAGCTGACGGCGGCCCGACTCGTGCTCCATCGTGAACAGCCCGCTGCCCTGCGGCTGGGCGAACAGGATCAGCTCGGAGTCGAGCATCGCGGCGAGCAGGGAGTGGCCCTGCGCGTACCCGGTGGTGGTCAGCTGCAGCGCGCGCTCGACGTCGTTGGTCGGCGCGGGCAGCCGCAGCGCCACGGGCGAGGGCCGGTAGTTGGGGTTGGGGGAGAAGTCGTCGGTGATCTCACCTTGCTCGTCGACGCGGTAACCGCCGATGAAACCCCACGGCGGCACTTCGGCGTTGGGGTCGGTGAAGATCGGGTCGACCACGTACAGCCAGGTGTTGGGCTGCTTCTTGGCCTGTTCCCGCATAGCCGGTGTGATGACCGGTCGACTCGGCTGCTGCGTGTTCATCTCGACCTGTTGTCCCTGACTCCCTGTCCAGCCTTGCATTGATCGCCCCCACAGCGACGGTCACTCGATCGCGTGGGCCTGACGGGTCAACGATGCACGGTGAGCTGCCGGTTCCCCGTTCAAGCGCCGTTGTGCACTCTCTCATGACCTCATGGGATGAATCGTAGTCTTTGAGAGAACAACTCTGAGTGAAACTCAGCGGTGCGGTCCGGTGGATCACACGTGGGCCGGGACGGCAATGGTTCACCCGGACGGAGCCGGGCGTTCAGTCGGACAGCGCTGCGGCCATCAAGCAGCCCAGGCACGGCATCCCCGCGGGCCCGTCCAGCGCTTCGGCCTGACCGGGGGCGATGCTGAAACCGCAGTATGCGCGCAGGGTCTCGGGCAGCGGACCACCGCTCGGGAGCGGGAAGAAGTGGCAGGACTTGTCCTGCTCGCTGCGCGCGAACTCAGGGCGCACCCGCGCGATCAGGTGCGGGATCGACGTCATCGCGGAGCGACCTCCTGCGCGCGCAACCCTGGCGTGAACGGCACAGATCACATCATGCAGATGAGGGTGCGAGGGCGAAGCCACTTGGCGAATTCTCGCCAAACCGTTGCGCGTGAGACGAGTCGCCCACTCTCACGCCAGGACGGGCAGCGGCGCGTCGACGGTGGCGAGATCGTAGCGGTGCAGGACGAGATCGGCCACGCCCGGATCGTCGGCCATCGGACCCGCGATCAGCGGAGCGTCAGCACGGGCCTGGGTCAGCTCGACGATGCGGTCCGGGAGCAGCCCCGGCGCCAGGAACCAGGACCCGACCGCGAACCGCCGCGCACCCCGGGCGCGCAGCAGTTCGATGGCGGCCGGGACGTCCGGGGCCGCCGCGGCCGCGAAGGTCGCGACCGTTCCGGCCCAGGAGGTGCGGGACTGCCAGCGGGCCGCGACGTCGGCGACCAGGCGGTTGGCCGGTGCGTGCGACGATCCCGCGCCCGCCAGCAGCACGCCGAGCTCCGGATCGTCGGGATCGGCACCCGCCGCCAGCAGCCGGCGCCACGCGGCGGCGTCCAGCCGCGGGTCCGGACCCAGCACGTCGCCGATGCGCACCCGGAGGTCCGGATGCCGCTGCTGCGCGTCGGCGACGGCGGCGGGCACGTCGACGCGGGCGTGGAAGGCGTGGCCGAGCAGCAGCGGCACGACCACGGCCTCCCGGTGCCCGTCGGCGCGCACGGCGTCCAGGACGTCGCCCAGCAGCGGCTGGGACAGGTCCAGGAACGCCACGCGCACGTCCAGCTCCGGCCGCAGCGCGCGCACCACGCCCAGCAGCCGGTGGATCGTCGCGGCTGAGCGCGGATCCCGGCTGCCGTGCGCGACGGCGACCAGCGGCGCGGAGGTCATCGCGACGCTTCGGCGAACGGGGCCAGCGGCACACCGATCAGGCCCGCGGCCAGGGTGGTGCCGTCGGCCGGGTCGATGACCAGGAAGGAGCCGTTGCGGCGGCTGTCGGCGTAGTCGTCGACCGGCAGCGGTTCGGCGGTGCGCAGCTGCACCCGGCCGATCTCGTTGAGCTGCAACGAGTCCGGAGCGGCGACGCTGGTCAGCTGCTGCTCGTCGAAGCGCGCCGACAGCTCGGTGACCATCGCCTGCACGGTGCGGGCACCGTGCTTGACGAGCACCTTCGCGCCCGGGTTCAACGTCTTCTCCGCCAGCCAGCACACCGTGGCGTCGAGCTCGTCGGTCAGCCGGGGAGCGGTGTCCGCCGCGGCGATCAGGTCACCGCGCGAGATGTCGACGTCGTCCTCCAGCAGCAGCGTCACCGAGTGACCTGCCGCGGCCTCGGCGCGCTCGCCGTCGGCGGTGTCCACCTTGGACACCTTGGTGCGCACGCCGGCGGGCAGCACGACGACGTCGTCCCCGGCCCGCACCACACCGGCGCCGACCTGGCCCGCGTAGCCGCGGTAGTCCGGGTGCTCGGCGGTGCGCGGCCGGATCACGTACTGCACCGGCATCCGGAACGGCACGTCGTGCGGGTCCGGCGCGACCGGCACGCTCTCCAGGTGCTCCAGCAGCGACGGGCCGGAGTACCAGGGCGTGTTCTCCGAGCGCTCCACCACGTTGTCGCCGAGCAGCGCCGACACCGGGATGGTCACCACGGCGTCGTCGGCGTAGCCGAGAGCCCTGGCGTGGGTGGCGAACTCCTCGGCGATGCGGGTGAAGGTCGCCTCGTCGAAGTCCACCATGTCGATCTTGTTCACGGCCAGCACCAGCTGCGGCACGCCCAGCAGCGCCAGAACCGCCGCGTGCCGCCGGGTCTGCTCGACGACGCCGTTGCGGGCGTCGACCAGCAGCACCGCCAGCTGGGCGGTCGAGGCACCGGTCACGGTGTTGCGGGTGTACTGCACGTGACCGGGCGTGTCGGCCAGCACGAAGGTGCGCTTCGGCGTGGCGAAGTAGCGGTAGGCCACGTCGATGGTGATGCCCTGCTCGCGCTCCGCGCGCAGGCCGTCGACCAGCAGCGACAGGTCAGGGGTGGCCAGGCCGCGGTCCGCGCTGGCCCGGTGCACCGCGTCGAGCTGGTCGGCCAGCACCGACTTGGTGTCGTGCAGCAGCCGACCCACCAGCGTGGACTTGCCGTCGTCGACGGAGCCCGCGGTGGCCAGCCGCAGCAGATCGGTGTTCACCGGCAGCGTCACCTCGGTGCCGCTGTCCGGCGCGGTGCGAGTCGTGGTCTCGGTCATCGTCTGGAAACCCATTCCTGGTGGCAGTGGGAAGGAGAACGGAGAACGGGCGGGATCAGAAGTAGCCTTCGCGCTTGCGGTCTTCCATGGCGGCTTCGCTGATCCTGTCGTCGGCTCGGGTGGCGCCTCGCTCAGTGAGGCGCGACGCCGCGACCTCGGCGATGACGTCGTCCACCGTGTACGCCTCGGACTCGACCGCGCCGGTGCAGGAACCGTCGCCGACCGTGCGGTAGCGCACCGTCTTGGACTCCGGGTTCTCGCCGTCGCGCGGACCGCCCCACGGGCCGGAGGTCAGCCACATGCCGTCGCGCAGGTAGACCTCGCGGCGGTGCGCGTAGTAGATCTCCGGCAGCTCGATCTTCTCCCGCTGGATGTAGCGCCAGATGTCGAGCTCGGTCCAGTTCGACAGCGGGAACACGCGCACGTGCTCACCCGGGCGGTGCCGCCCGTTGTAGAGGTTCCACAGCTCCGGGCGCTGCCGGCGCGGGTCCCACTGGCCGAAGGCGTTGCGCAGGCTGAAGATGCGCTCCTTGGCGCGGGCGCGCTCCTCGTCGCGGCGACCGCCGCCGAAGACGGCGTCGAACTTGTTGTCGCCGATGGCGTCGAGCAGCGGCTGGGTCTGCAGCGGGTTGCGGGTGCCGTCGGCGCGCTCGGCCAGCCGACCGTCGTCGATGTAGTCCTGCACCTTGGCCACCACCAGGCGCAGCTGGTGCTTCTCGACGATGTCGTCGCGGAAGTCCAGCACCTCCGGGAAGTTGTGCCCGGTGTCGACGTGCAGCAGCGAGAAGGGCACCGGCGCGGGCCAGAACGCCTTGATCGCCAGGTGCACCAGCACCGTGGAGTCCTTGCCACCGGAGAACAGGATCACCGGCCGGTCGAACTCACCGGCCACCTCGCGGAAGATGTGGATCGCCTCGGACTCCAGCGCGGCCAGGTTGTCCACCTGCGGCGGCGCGGACACCTCGGTGTCTGCTGTGGTCATTTCCCCTCCGTCGTCTCCCGGGACACCCGCACCCGGATCGAAGTCGTGCTCGTGTGCGCTGAGAACTCAGCCGTGCAATCCGCATTCGGTCTTGGAGCTGCCCGCCCAGCGCCCGCTGCGCGGGTCCGCTCCCGGCTGCGGCTTGGCGGTGCAGGGCTGGCATCCGATGGACGGATATCCCGCGGGAACCAGCGGGTTGACCAGCACGCCGTTGTCGTCGATGTAGCGCTGCATCTCCTCGTCGGACCACGCCGCCAGCGGGTTGACCTTCACCAACCCGTTGCGGTCGTCCCAGGTCAGGATCGGGGTGTTGGCGCGGGTCGGCGCCTCCACCCGGCGCACTCCGGTCACCCACGCCTCGTAGCGGGACAGCGTGTTGCGCAGCGGAACGACCTTGCGCAGGAAGCAGCAGCGCTGCGCGTCGCGCTCGTACAGGCGCGGGCCCTCGGCCTGGTCCTGCTCCGCGACGGTCTGCTCGGGGAGCGCGTTGACCATCTTCACGTCGTAGACCTGCTCGACCGCGTCGCGCGTGCCGATGGTCTCGGCGAAGTGGTAGCCGGTCTCCAGGAACAGGATCTCCACGCCGGGCATGGCCTTGGCGGCCAGGTCGACCAGCACCGCGTCCTGCATGTTGGAGGCCACGATCAGCTTGCCGTCGCCGAAGTTCTCGGCGGCCCAGCGCAGCGCCTCCTCGGCAGTGGCGTCGGCCAGCTCCGGCGCGGCCTTGTCGACCAGCGCCTTGAGCTCCTCGTCGCTGCGTCGCGATCCGATCTGCGTGGTGGTGTCGGCGGTCATCAGTCTCCGTTCCCTCCCAGAGCCAACCCGACCAGCCGGACGGTGAAGACCCGTCGGCAGGCATGGCACTTCCAGGCCCCGGCGGGCTCTTCCTCCGGGGTGAGGTCCTCGTCGCCGCAGTACGGGCAGCACTGCGGCACCGCCCGCTCGCTCATTTGAGGTCGTCTTCCTCGGCGCGGGCCACCCACTGCGCGAACCGCTCGCCCTCGTCGCGCTGGTCGAGGTAGTTGCGCACGAGCCGTTCCACGTAGGGGCCGACCTCGGTGGAGATGACCTTGTGGCCGCGGATCTTCCGGCCGAACCCGGTGTCGATGGCCAAGCCACCGCCCAGGTGCACCTGGAAGCCCTCGACCTGGTTGCCGTCGGCGTCCGGGACCATCTGGCCCTTCAGGCCGATGTCGGCGACCTGCGTGCGGGCGCAGGCGTTCGGGCAGCCGTTGAGGTTGATCGTCACCGGGTCGGTGACGCCGGCCTGCACGTCGGCGAGCCGCTTCTCCAGCTCGGAGACCAGGTCGATCGCCCGCTGCTTGGTCTCGACGATGGCGAGCTTGCAGAACTCGATGCCGGTGCAGGCCATCACGCCGCGCCGCCACGGCGACGGGTCGGCGTGCAGGCCCAGCTTCGCCAGATCCGCGGTCAGACCGTCCACTTCGGACTCGGCCACGTCGAGCACCAGCAGGTTCTGCTCGACGGTGGTGCGCACCCGCTTGGAACCGACGCGCTCGGCGGCCTTGGCGACCTCCATCAGCGTCGAACCGCTCACCCGGCCCGCGGCGCTCTTGACGCCCACGTAGTGGTTGCCGTCGACCTGCCGGTGCACGCCCAGGTGGTCGCGGTGGCCCGACGGAGTCTCCGGAGCGGGTCCGTCGATCAGCTTGCGGCCCAGGTACTCGTCCTCCAGCACCTGGCGGAACTTCTCCGCGCCCCAGTCGGCGAGCAGGTACTTGAGGCGGGCCCGGTTGCGCAGGCGGCGGTAGCCGTAGTCGCGGAAGATCTGCACGACCCCGTGCCAGACCTCGGCGGCGTCCTCCTGCGAAACCCAGGCGCCCAGCCGCACGGCCAGCTTCGGGTTGGTCGACAGACCGCCGCCGACCCACAGGTCGTAGCCCGGACCGTGCTCCGGGTGGACCACGCCGACCAGCGAGATGTCGTTGATCTCCGGGACCGTGTCCCAGCGCGGCGAACCCGAGATGGCGGTCTTGAACTTGCGCGGCAGGTTCGACAGCGACCGGTCGCCGATGTAGCGCTCGGTGATCTCGGCGATCGCCGGGGTGGCGTCGATGATCTCGTCGGCGGCGATGCCGGCCACCGGCGACCCCAGCACCACGCGCGGGCAGTCACCGCAGGCTTCGGTGGTGGACAGCCCGACGCTCTCCAGCTTCTGCCAGATCGTCGGCACGTCCTCGACGCGCACCCAGTGCAGCTGGACGTTCTGCCGGTCGGTGATGTCGGCGGTGTCGCGGGCGTAGGTCTGCGACACCTCGCCGATGACCCGCAGCTGCTCGGTGGTCAGCGCACCGCCGTCGATGCGCACCCGCATCATGAAGTAGCGGTCGTCGAGGTCTTCGGGCTCGATCGTGCCGGTGCGCGCACCGGGGATGCCGGGCGCGCGCTGGGTGTACAGGCCCCACCAGCGGAAGCGGCCTCGCAGGTCACCCGGGTCGATGGCGTCGAAACCCCGGTGGGCGTAGATGTTCTCGATCCGCTCGCGCACGTTGAGCGGGTTGTCGTCCTTCTTGGAGCGCTCGTTGGCGTTGAGCGGTTCGCGGTAACCGAGCGCCCACTGGCCCTCGCCGCGGGTCTTGCGCTTGCGGGCGGGACGAGCAGGCGATTCCGTGGGGGGAGCCATGTCCGCGACCTCCGGGACTTCCAGGCGCGAAGCCTCCGCGTGGAAGTACCGTCGGCGTGACGGCTCTCACTCCTCGGAGGCCCGGCGCCGACTGAACAAGACAAAAAGACGGCGGGGGATCAGACCTTGCCGAGGCAGAGCGCGCTGGCCACCCGCCGCAGGTCAACGTACCTGCGGGCGACCAGGAGAAGCTTTGGCAGAGTCGCACCCACGTCGCGCAGCGTGCCACGCGTGAACCGGCGGAACCAACCCCATCCGCATGGTGAGACAGTGGAAGCGTGCCTGCTCAACCCCCTACCGGCGAACCGGCCCCGGCCGACGGGAGCCTCCCCGAATCGGCCCTGACCGGGCTGGGTTCGCGCCCCTTCGGCGTCTACGTCCACGTGCCGTTCTGCGCCACCCGCTGCGGGTACTGCGACTTCAACACCTACACCGCCGATGAGCTGGGATCTTCGGCGAGCTTCGGCAGTTGGCTGGACGGTCTGCGGGCCGAGCTGGAACTGGGCGCGAAGGTCCTCTCCGCGGGCCCCGCGCCGGCCGCTGAGACCGTCTTCGTGGGAGGCGGAACCCCCTCGCTGCTGGGGGCCGAACGGCTCGGCGCGGTCGTCGATGCGATCCGGGACACATTCGGCCTGGCAACCGGGGCTGAGGTGACGACCGAGTCCAACCCGGAGTCGACCTCCCCGGAGTTCTTCGAACGGATTCGAAAATCCGGTTTCACGCGCGTGTCCCTCGGCATGCAATCGGCCGCCGAGCACGTGCTGCGCGTGCTGGAGCGCACCCACACGCCGGGGCGTGCCGTGGCCGCCGCCCGCGAAGCCCGCGCCGCCGGGTTCGAGCACGTCAACCTGGACCTGATCTACGGCACGCCGGGGGAGCGCGAGCAGGACCTGCGCGACTCGCTGGACGCCGTGCTGGAAGCGGGCGTGGATCACGTCTCGGCGTACTCGCTGATCGTGGAGGACGGCACTGCCATGGCCCGCAAGGTCCGCCGCGGCGAGCTGCCGATGCCCGACGAGGACGTCCTCGCCGACCGCTACGAGCTCATCGACGCCAAGCTGGCCGAGGCCGGTCTGCACTGGTACGAGGTCTCCAACTGGGCGAGCGACGCCGACGCCGAGTGCCGCCACAACCTCGGCTACTGGCAGGGCGGCGACTGGTGGGGCGCGGGCCCGGGCGCGCACAGCCACGTCGGCGGGGTCCGCTGGTGGAACGTCAAGCACCCCGCCCGCTACGCGGCCACCCTCGCCGAGGGCGGCTCCCCGGCGCAGGCCCGCGAACTGCTCACCGCCGAGGACCAGCGCATCGAGCGCGTCATGCTCGAACTCCGCGTCCGCAGCGGCCTGTCGGTGCGGACCCTCGACGCCGCGGGCCGCCGCGCCGCCGACCAGGCCGTCGCCGACGGCCTGCTGGAGCCCGACGCCCTCGCCGACGGCCGCTGCGTCCTCACCGACCGCGGCCGCCTGCTGGCCGACGCGGTCGTCCAAGACCTCCTCGCCTGACATCTGCCGGTATCACGCGGTATCATGCGGTTATGGCGATGACACTGCGGTTGACAGACGAGGAAGCCGAGGCTCTCCGTCAAGCGGCGGAGGACGAGCACCGGTCGATGCAGGACGTTGCGCGCCAAGCCATTCGTGAGTACACGGCCCGGCGCGAGGTCTCGTTCGCGGAGGCTGTCGACTTCGTGGTTCAGCGAGACGCAGAGCTGATCGAGAGGTTGGGCCAGTAGGTGACCAGGTTTCCCTCCATCGATGACCTGGTCCTCGCCGCGACGCGCGCTCTGGGGCATCAACCGGAGGTCAGAGACTGGGGTTTGCTGCAGGGCGCGCTCGCACGCGCACAGGCAACCGTCTTCGGGAAGGACGCCTATCCGACGGTGCACGACAAAGCAGCGGCCTTGTTGCATTCGCTCGTCCGCAACCGCGCGTTGGTGGACGGCAACAAGCGGCTCGGGTGGGTCGGCGCCTTCGGTTTCTACTGGATCAACGGAGTCCTCCTGACTGCTCCGACGGTTGATGACGGTGAGAAGTTCGTGGTGGCCATCGCCTCCGGCGAGCTGGATGTTCCGGAAATCGCGGGGACGTTGCGCGCTTGGACGACTCCGCGGCTGAGCCAGTAGCCGTTGGGCCTCAAGCTGCCGCGCGCCCGTCGGGTGGGAGCTGCGGCTCTCGGTTCTGGGGGACGAACACCGTAAACTCGATGGGGGTGCCCAGAGCCCCGAGCTTCGGGTGCGCGGATTGGTGTGGGCCCGTGTTACCGCGAGATCCGCTGGGCAGGCTGTTGAGGAGGTGCGCGGGTGAACGCGGATGAACGCCGCTTCGAGGTCCTGCGGGCGATCGTGGCCGACTTCGTGTCGTCCAAGGAGCCGGTCGGGTCGAAGGCGTTGGTCGACCGCCACAACCTCGGTGTGTCCAGCGCCACCGTGCGCAACGACATGGCCGCGCTGGAGGAGGACGGCTTCATCGTCCAGCCCCACACCAGCGCCGGACGTGTGCCCACCGACAAGGGCTACCGGTTGTTCGTCGACCGGTTGCACGAGGTCAAGCCGCTGACGGGTCCCGAACGCCGCGCCATCCGCAACTTCCTGGACGGCGCTCTGGACCTCGACGACGTGATGCGCCGGAGCGTGCGGCTGCTCGCGCAGCTCACCCAGCAGGTCGCCGTCGTCCAGTACCCGACGCTGACCCGGTCCACCGTCCGGCACGTCGAGGTGGTCACGATCACCCCAGCGAGGCTGATGCTGGTGCTGATCACCAACACCGGCCGCGTCGACCAGCGCATGGTCGACCTCGGCGACGTCATCACCGACGACGACGTGGCCAGGCTGCGGACCGTGCTCAACTCGGCGATGGCCGAGAAGCGGCTCGCCGACGCCTCCGCCGCCGTGGCCGAACTGCCCGACCAGGCCCCGCCGGAACTGCGCGACGTGCTCATCCGGGTCTGCGGCGTGCTCATCGAGTCGCTCGTGGAGCACCCGGAGGAGCGGATGGTGCTCGGCGGCACGCCCAACCTCACCCGCAACGTCGCCGACTTCCCGAACTCGCTGCGCCAGGTCCTCGAAGCCCTGGAGGAGCAGGTGGTGGTGCTCAAGCTGCTCGCCGCCGCCCGCGATTCGAGTACCGTCCGGGTCAGCATCGGGGCGGAGAACGAAGCGTTGGAGATGCAGACGACCTCGGTGATTTCCACCGGATACGGTTCGGATGGCATGGTCTTGGGCGGTCTGGGCGTTGTCGGCCCGACCCGCATGGACTACCCCGGAACGATGGCGGCGGTCCGTGCCGTGGCCGCGTACGTGGGTGAGATCCTGGACGGCCGGTGAGGTTCGCACCGGCATGACCGGCATTCACTCGACTTAATCGAGCAGAGGAAGTACGGAGAAGGTGGCCAGGGACTACTACGCGACCCTCGGAATTTCCCAGGACGCGACACCCGAGCAGATCAAGCGCGCATACCGCAAACTCGCCCGGGAACTGCACCCCGACGTCAATCCGGACGAGGCGGCTCAGGAGCGGTTCGCGGAGGTGACCACCGCCTACGAGGTGCTCTCCGATCCGAAGAAGCGCCAGGTCGTGGACCTCGGCGGGGACCCGCTGGGCAACGGCGGCGGCGCCGGTGGCGGCATGGGCGGCGATCCGTTCGCCGGCTTCGGCGGCCTCGGCGACATCATGGACGCCTTCTTCGGCGGCGGAGGCGGCGGCGGTGGCCGAGGCCCGCGCAGCCGCGTGCAGCCCGGTTCCGACGCCCTGCTGCGCCTGGAGCTGACGCTGGAGGAGTGCGCCAGCGGCGTCAACCGCGACATCACCGTGGACACCGCGGTGCTCTGCGACGTCTGCGACGGCGGCGGTTCGAAGGCCGGCAGCGCGCCCTCGACCTGCGACACCTGCGGTGGTCGCGGCGAGGTGCAGTCGGTGCAGCGGTCCTTCCTGGGCCAGGTCATGACGTCCCGCCCTTGCCCGGTCTGCCGCGGCTTCGGCGAGGTCATCACCGACCCCTGCCAGCAGTGCTCCGGTGACGGCCGGGTCCGCGCGCGGCGCACCATCACCGTCAAGATCCCGGCGGGCGTCGGCGACGGCATGCGCGTCCGGCTCGCCGGCGAGGGCGAGGTCGGCCCCGGCGGTGGCCCGGCGGGCGACCTGTTCGTCGAGGTCGAGGAGCAGCCGCACGACCGGTTCACCCGCGACGGCGCCGACCTGCACTGCAACGTCGAACTGCCGATGACGGCGGCGGCGCTGGGCACGGTGCTGCTGCTGGAGACGCTGGACGGTTCGCACGAGGAGATCGCGGTCGAGGCGGGCACCCAGCCCGGCACCGAGCACGTGATCACCGGACGCGGACTGCCCAAGCTGCGCTCCAACGGCAAGGTCAGCGGCCACGGCGACCTGCACATCCACCTGGACGTCGTGGTTCCGACGAACCTCGACGACACCCAGTCGGAGATGCTGCGCGACCTGGCCAAGCTGCGCGGCGAGGAGCAGCCCGAGCCGACGGTGACCGCCAACGGCAACGGCAGGCAGGGGCTGTTCTCGCGGTTCCGCTCCTTCGGGCACCGCTGAGGCAGCCCGTGTCGCTGCCGGTCTTCTCGGTGGAGCGGTTGCCCGCGGGCGGATCCACCACGCTGGACGGTCCCGAGGGCAAGCACGCCGCCACCGTGCGCCGCCTGCGCGTCGGCGAAGAGCTGCTGCTCTCCGACGCGCAGGGCGGCATGGCGCGCTGCGTCGTCGAGGCCGCCGAACGCGATTCGCTGCGGTTGGCGGTGTCGGAGACCTGGCACGAGCCGCAGCCGGAGCTGCGGGTCCGGGTGGTCCAGGCGCTGGTCAAGGGCGATCGCGGCGAGCTCGCCGTCGAACTGGCCACCGAGGCCGGGGTCGACGCGGTCGTGCCGTGGCGCGCGTCCCGCTGCGTGGCCAAGTGGGACGACGGACCGCGCGGCGCCAAGGCCCTGGCCCGCTGGCGCAGCACCGCCGCGGCGGCGGCCAAGCAGGCCCGCCGGGCCTGGACGCCCGAGGTCACCGAGCCGGTCAGCACCAAGCAGCTCGCCGCGCTCATCGCCGAGGCCGACGCCGCGCTGGTCCTGCACGAGTCGGCGACCGGCCCGCTGACCTCCGCCGATCTGCCGGCTTCGGGTGAGGTCCTGCTGGTGGTGGGCCCGGAGGGCGGCATCACCGACGACGAGCTCGCCGCCCTGGGCGACGCCGGAGCGCAGGTCACACGCCTGGGGCACACGGTCCTGCGGGCCTCGACCGCCGCCGCCGTGGCGCTGGGCGCGCTGGGGGCTGTGACCACCCGCTGGTCCTGACACCTCGGGTGACCAAGATCGAGAACTTCCCCGTTTGCGTAGCGCGATCGGCTGACGCGGGGATACGCTCGGTGGCTGCGAGAGTGCGACGGGCAACGTCGTCACCGGTGTCGCACGGACATCGGGTTCTCCGCACTCGCCGGACACCTCCCCCCTTGGTCCGGCGAGAGCTGCGCCGCAAGTGGAGCACTCCCCCCAGCCCCGGTTGCGGCGCAGCACCTCGCAGACGACGTGACGCGTCACTTCCGCCCGCGGACCGAACATCGACTTCGGCTAGCCTTCGGGGCATGAGCGAGGAGAAGGAGCTGTTCCTGCGCATCATCGCGCGGGAGATCCCGGCCGACATCGTGCGGGAGAACGAGCGGGTCATCGCGATCCGCGACATCAACCCGCAGGCCCCGACGCACGTGCTGGTCATCCCCAAGGAGCGGTACCGCAACGCCGCCGAGCTGGCCGCCGCCGACCCGGCGCTGCTGAGCGAGCTGATCACCACCGCGCACGAGATCGCCGAGGCCGAGGGAATCTCCGAGCCCGGTTACCGGTTGTTGTTCAACACCAACGCCGACGCGGGCCAGACCATCTTCCACGTGCACCTGCACCTGCTCGGCGGGGAATGGCTCGGCGGCATGACCGGCGGTCCGCTCAAGGGCTGACCGGCGGGTTCCGGGGGAGCACGTCGGCAACTCGGTTGCTCCCTTGGACTACCATCGGTGCCAGGGAGAACTGACCGAACGACCCGCGCGCAACGCGCAGAAGGTAGGCCCGAACTACGTGGCCGGTATCGCAGCGGGTGGCGCCGCCGCCCAGCCCGGAGAGCAGCCGGAGACCGCAACGGCTCAGTCCAAGGTGAACATCCCCGACGACGTCGTGCTGACGCTGGTGGGCAGCCGGGACGAGAACCTGCGGGTCGTCGAGGACCTGCTCACCGCCGACGTCCATGTCCGGGGCAACGAGGTGACTCTCTCCGGGGAGCCTGCCGAGGTCGCGTTCGCGGAACGGGTGTTCGCCGAGCTCATCGCTCTCATCGGCAAGGGCAGCCAGCTCAATCCCGACATCGTCCGCCGCAGCGTGGGGATGCTCTCGGCCGACCACAACGAGTCGCCCGCCGACGTGCTCAGCCTGGACATCGTGTCCCGGCGCGGTCGGACCATCCGCCCCAAGACGCTCAACCAGAAGCGCTACGTCGACGCCATCGACAACCACACCGTGGTGTTCGGCATCGGCCCCGCCGGTACCGGCAAGACGTACCTGGCGATGGCCAAGGCCGTGCAGGCGTTGCAGGCCAAGCGGGTCAACCGGATCATCCTGACGCGCCCGGCCGTCGAGGCCGGTGAGCGGCTGGGCTTCCTGCCCGGCACCCTCTACGAGAAGATCGACCCCTACCTGCGGCCGCTGTACGACGCGCTGCACGACATGGTCGATCCGGAGTCGGTGCCGCGCCTGACCTCGGCGGGGACGATCGAGATCGCCCCGCTGGCCTTCATGCGCGGGCGCACGCTCAACGATTCCTTCATCATCCTGGACGAGGCGCAGAACACCACGCCCGAGCAGATGAAGATGTTCCTGACCCGCTTGGGCTTCGGTTCCAAGATCGTGGTCACCGGCGACGTCACCCAGATCGACCTGCCCGGGGGCCAGCGCAGCGGCCTGAAGATGGTGCAGAACATCCTGGACGACGTCGACGACGTGCACTTCTCCCAGCTGGACAGCCACGACGTGGTGCGGCACCGGCTGGTCACCGACATCGTCAACGCCTACGACCGCTGGCACGCGATCAACGACGCCGACCAGCACGACGAACGGCGCAACGGCCAGCGACGAGGACGAGCATGACCATCGAGATCGCCAACGAATCCGGCGTCGCGGTGCCCGAGGAGACGATCGTCTCCGTGGCCCGCTTCGCGCTCGACAAGATGAGCGTCAGCCAGCTCGCCGAGCTGTCCATCGTGCTGGTGGACCTCGACGTGATGTCCGACCTGCACGAGCGGTGGATGGACCTGCCCGGTCCCACCGACGTGATGTCCTTCCCGATGGACGAGTACGACTCGGCCCGCCGCCCCGACTCGGCCGGTTCCGGCCCGGCGCTGCTCGGCGACATCGTGCTGTGCCCCGCCTTCGCCAAGGACCAGGCGAAGAAGGCCGGTCACAGCACGCTCGACGAGCTGCACCTGCTGACCGTGCACGGCGTCCTGCACCTGCTCGGCTACGACCACGCCGAGCCGGAGGAGGAGCGCGAGATGTTCGGGCTGCAGAACCGCATCCTGGCCGAGTACCGCGAGGCGCGTGACGAGGCCGAGCGGGCGCAGGCCCAGCGCAGCGCGGACGACAAGGTCCTGGGCGCGGTCGGGCTGGACGACGAGCCGGGCGCCGGCCCGGCTCCTGCGAACTAGGGGAGTGGAGTTGGCCGGTTCCACCGCGTTCTTGGTGCTCGCGGTGCTGCTGGTGCTCGCGGCCGGGGTGTTCGCCGCCTCCGAGGCGGCCATCACCGTGGCCTCCCACGCGCGCGCCGAAGACCTGGCCCGGCAGGGCCGCACCGGCGCCAAGCAGCTCGTCCTGCTGCTCGGCGACCGGCCCAGGCACGTCAACCTGCTGCTCCTGCTCCGGCTCGCCTGCGAGATGGGCGCGACCGTGCTGGTCACGGTGGTGGCGCTGCGGGTCGCGGAGTCGGAGGCCTGGGCGCTGGTCGTCGCGGTGCTGATCATGCTGGTCGCCTCGTACGTGCTGGTCGGCGTCGGACCGCGCACGCTCGGCAGGCAGCACCCGTACGGCATCGGTCTGAAGATCGCGGTGCCGGTCCGCGTGATGGCCCGACTGCTCAACCCGTTGACCCGGCTGCTGATCCTGATCGGCAACATGATCACGCCCGGCAAGGGCTTCCGCGAGGGACCGTTCTCCACCGAGGTGGAGCTGCGCGAGCTGGTCGACCTGGCCGGGGAGCGCGGCGTGGTGGCCGCCGGCGAGCGGGAGATGATCCACTCGGTCTTCGAGCTCGGCGACACCCTCGCGCGCGAGGTGATGGTGCCGCGCACCGAGATCATCTGGATCGAGCAGACCAAGTCCGCCCGTCAGGCGCTGGCGCTATGCCTGCGCTCGGGCTTCTCCCGGATCCCGGTGATCGGTGACAGCGTCGACGACATCGTCGGCCTGGTCACGCTCAAGGACCTCACCCGCATCGTGCTGGAGACCACCGACGCCGCAGGGCCGGCGGTGGTGGAGCTGATGCGGCCCGCGACCTTCGTGCCCGACACCAAGCGGCTCGACGAGCTGCTGCGCGAGATGCAGATCTCGCGCGGTCACCTCGCCATCGCGGTCGACGAGTACGGCGGCACCGCCGGGCTGCTGACCATCGAGGACATCGTGGAGGAGATCGTCGGCGAGATCACCGACGAGTCCGACCGCGAGGAGCACCGCCCGGTCGAGCACCTGGAGGACGGCACCGTCCGGGTGAGCTCCCGGCTCCCGGTCGAGGACCTGGGCGAGCTGTTCGACGTCGAGCTCGACGACTCCGACGTGGAGACCGTGGGCGGTCTGCTGGCGCAACGGCTGGGCCGGGTGCCGCTGCCGGGCGCCGAGACCGAGGTCGCCGGCCTTCGGCTGCGCGCCGAGGGCGGCAAGGACCACCGGGGCCGGATCCGCATCAACGCGCTGCTGGTCCACCGGGTGAACACCGATCAAGCACCGCTGCGCGGTGCCGACCAGGAGGGAAGCAACAGCCGTGGCTGAGCACGTCGAGAAGGCGGCACCGCAGGAGCTCGACCCGGAGGACGCCAAGATCGTCACGCTCGCGCGTTCCTCCCGCGCCCGCAACGGCGCCGCCGAAGGCGCGGCGGTCCGCGACACCGACGGCCGCACCTACGCGGCCACCACGGTGGACCTGTCGTCCCTGAAGCTCACGGCCCTGCAGGCCGCGGTGGCCGCAGCGGTCTCCAGCGGCGCCGAGGGTCTGGAAGCCGCCGCGGTCGTCACCGACGCGGACACCCTGGACCACGCTTCGGTCGCCGCTGCCCACGACCTCACCAAGAACACCCCCATCCTCCGGGCCAACGCCCAGGGCGAACCCCAAGCCCTCATCGCCGACTGACCGGATTTCAGTTGAAATCGGGACCCCGATTCCAGTGGAACTCCGGGTCCCGATTTCCACTGAAGTCCCCTCCCGGACTTCCACTGAAATCTGGTCCCGGGTTTCCACTGAAATCCGATCTCCGAGTTCCACTGAAATCCGATCTCCGAGTTCCACTGAAGTCCGGTCACCGAGTTCCACTGAAGTCCGGTCGTCCGCGGTGCGGCGGGGTGGGGACCGGGTCGTGTGGTGGGTGGTGAGCAGGTGGGGACGGGGGACCGTCACAATGGGGCGGTGACCTCCGAAGATGCCCACCGTTCCGGATTCGCCTGCTTCGTCGGCCGGCCCAACGCCGGCAAGTCGACGCTGACGAATCGCCTGGTCGGAACGAAGGTGGCGATCACCTCCAGCAAGCCCCAGACGACGCGGCACGCGATCCGCGGCATCGTGCACCGCCCCGACGCCCAGCTGATCATCGTCGACACCCCCGGCCTGCACCGCCCGCGCACCCTGCTCGGCCGCAGGCTCAACGACCTGGTCTACGAGACCTGGTCCGAAGTGGACGTCGTCGGTTTCTGCGTGCCCGCCGACGAGAAGGTCGGTCCCGGTGACCGCTTCATCGCCGAGCAGCTCAAGAAGGTCTCCCGCCGCACCCCCGTCGTCGGGGTCGTCACCAAGGCCGACCTGGTGCCCAAGCAGCAGGTCGCCGAGCAGCTGCTGGCGCTGCAGGAGGTGATGGACTTCGCCGAGCTCATCCCGGTGTCGGCGAAGGACTCCTTCCAGGTCGACGAGCTCTCCGACGTGCTGGTCTCGCAGCTGCCGGAAGGCCCGCAGCTGTACCCGGACGGCGAGCTGACCGACGAGCCGGAGACGACGCTGATCGCCGAGCTGATCCGCGAAGCCGCGCTGGAGGGCGTGCGCGACGAGCTGCCGCACTCGCTGGCGGTCACCGTCGAGGAGATGAACCCGCGCGAGGGCCGCGACGACCTGATCGACGTGCACGCGCTGATCTACGTCGAGCGCTCCAGCCAGAAGGCCATCGTCATCGGCCGCGGCGGAGAGCGGTTGCGCACGGTCGGCTCCCAAGCGCGCAGGCACATCCAGGCGCTGCTGGGCAGCAAGATCTACCTCGATCTGCACGTCAAGATCGCCAAGGACTGGCAGCGCGATCCCAAGCAGCTGCGCAAACTGGGGTTCTGATCACTTTTTCCAGCCGGCTTTTTCGGAACCGCCCACGACGCATGCACGTCTGAGCTACGTTTCCGGTCGGCCTCGCAGCGGGCCGGAGACTCCCCGAAAAACCTGGAAAAAGGACTTCTGTCGTGAACTACCCCTACGGCGGCCCGCCGTCCGGTCCGCAGCAGCCCTACGGCGGCCCGCCCTCGGGCCCGCAGCCGCAGCAGCCCTTCGGTCCGCCGTCGGGCCCCCAGCCGCAGCAGCCCTACCCGCCGCAGCAGGGCTACCCGCAGCAGTACCCGCCGCAGCCCTACGGCGCGCCGGGCGCGCACCCGGCCGGTCAGCTCGCCGAGTGGGGAACCCGAGTGCTGGGCTACCTGATCGACGGCGCGATCCCGGGGGCCGCCTACGTGATCCTCTACATCGTGATGATGAGCGTCATCGCGGGCACCGCGAGCTCCGGCAGCGAGAGCGGGATGCAGACGGTGGGCATCATCGTGCTCATCGTGGGCTTGCTGGCCTACCTCGCGCTCGCGGCGTTCACCATCTGGAACCTCTGCTACCGGCGCGGTACCACCGGTCAGACGCTCGGGCAGAAGGTCGCCAAGATCAAGACGGTCAGCGAGGCGACCGGCCAGCCGATCGGCTTCGGCAACGCCTTCCTGCGCCAGATCTGCCACATCGTGGACTCCGCGATCTGCGGTCTGCCCATCGGCTGGCTCGCCCCGCTGTGGGACGAGAAGAAGCAGACCTGGGCGGACAAGATCGTCAAGACCGTCGTGGTCGTGGTCCCGCCGGAGCAGCAGGCCCCGCAGGCGCCCGGCTACGGCCAGCCCCCGCAGCCGGGCTACGGCCAGCCGCAGCAGTGGTGACCCTTGACTGACGTCGATGCCGGTGCGGGACGACCCGCACCGGCATCGTTGTTCTTCCACCGGATGCGCCTGCCCGGCGCGACGGTGCTAGCGGGCTGCGCGGGCGCCGCGCTCGTGCTGGCCGCCGACCCCACCTCGGACTCCGGCCTCCCGCTGCCGCCGTGCCCGATCAAGCTCCTGACCGGCTTCGACTGCCCGGGCTGCGGCGGCACCCGGATGCTGTTCAGCCTCCTGCACGGCGACCTCCTCGCGGCGCTGCACTTCAACGCTCTCGCCGTGCTGCTCCTGCCGCTGCTGGCCTGGGCCTGGACGGCGTGGGTCGCCGGTCGTCTCGGCCGCAGCCTGCCGACGTGGACCCGTTGGCGCTGGTCACCGCAGGTCCTGCTGGCGGTGGTCGTGGTCTGGGTCGTGGTCCGCAACGCCGTCCCCGCGTTGCGCCTCTAGGGACAACTCGCCTGCTCGTCACCCCGAAGTGCGAAAATGGAGGGGTGAGCCTCTACCGGGATACCGCGGTCGTGCTGCGGGTGCAGAAGCTGGGTGAGGCGGATCGGATCATCACGCTGCTGACCCGGCGGTACGGCAAGGTGCGCGCGGTCGCCAAGGGCGTGCGCCGGACGACCTCCCGCTTCGGCGCCAGGGTCGAGCCGTTCTGCCACGTCGACGTGCAGCTCTACACCGGTCGCACGCTCGACGTCATCACCCAGGTGCAGACCGTCGACGCCTTCGGCGTGCAGATCGTCGAGGACTACCAGCGCTACACCGCGGCCTGCGCGGTGCTGGAGACCGTCGACCGGCTTGCCGCCGAGGAGGGCGAGCCGGTGCTGCGCCTGTACCTGCTGGCCGTCGGGGCGCTGCGCGCCCTGTCCGGGCGGGACCGCGATTCCTCGCAGGTGCTCGACGCGTTCCTGCTGCGCGCGATGTCCTTCGCCGGTTGGTCTCCCGCGCTGACCGAGTGCGCCCGCTGCGGCCAGGGCGGTCCGCACGCCGCGTTCAACGTGCAGGCCGGTGGCGCGGTGTGCGCGACGTGCAGGCCCGCCGGTTCGGTCCGGCCCTCCGCCCTGACCTTGCCGCTGATGGAGGCGCTGCTGCACGGTGACTGGGACACCGCCGAGGCCGCCACCGGCCCGGTTCGCCGGGAGGCCAGCGGCTTGGTCGCCGCGCACCTGCAGTGGTACATGGAGCGGCAGTTGCGGTCGTTGCCGTTGGTGGAGCGGACCGTGCCCGAGCTGATCCGCGAACGCGCTTCGGAAGCGGCGCTGGTCGGAGCCGCGGACGGGGAGAGCGGGCAGCCGCTGAACTGAGGATCGAGCTCGGCGGGGACAATGGCCGCGCACGTCGAGCACGCCGAAGGAGAACCTGGATATGTTGCGACGCCGCGGGCGAGGCAAGGACGACCTGACCGTTCGGGCACCTGAGCCGCACTCCTCGGGGGCCAAGCCGCCGGCGTTGCCGCCGGAGTTCGTGCCCAACCACGTCGCGGTGGTGATGGACGGCAACGGTCGCTGGGCCAACGAGCGCGGGTTGCCGCGCGTCGAGGGCCACAAGCGCGGCGAGGCGGTGGTGCTGGAGCTGGCCAAGGGCGCCATCGAGCTCGGCGTGAAGTGGCTTTCGCTGTACGCGTTCTCCACGGAGAACTGGAAGCGCAGCCCGGACGAGGTGCGCTTCCTGATGGGCTTCAACCGGGACGTGATCGCTCGCCGCGTCGACGAGCTCGACGAGATGGGCGTGCGGGTGCGCTGGTCGGGCCGCAAGCCGAAGCTGTGGCGCAGCGTGGTCAACACCCTGCAGGCGGCCGAGGTTCGAACCGCTGGCAACGAAGTCCTCAACCTGACGATGTGCGTGAACTACGGTGGTCGGGCGGAGGTCGGCGACGCCGCGCGGGAGATCGCGCGACTGGCGGCCGCCGGGAAGATCAACCCGGAACGGGTGGACGAGCGCACGATCGCCAAGTACACCTACCAGCCGGAGATGCCGGACGTGGACCTGTTCATCCGGCCGTCGGGTGAGCAGCGGACGTCGAACTTCCTGCTCTGGCAGTCCGCCTACGCCGAGATGGTCTTCCAGGACACGCTGTTCCCCGACGTCGATCGCACGCACTTCTGGCAGGCGTGCGAGCAGTACGCGCGCCGGGACCGCCGATTCGGCGGTGCAATCGATCGGTCGGCGACAGCCACGTCGGCCCAGGAGGGCTAATTGATGACCCAAGAGGCCGCTACCACCGCGCGGTTGATGACCGCGGCCAAGGAAGCGCTCGAGAACTACCACGACGTGCACGTCGACGACGACGGCGCGCTGACGTTCAGGCACTCCGAGGTGCCGTGCGCGGTTCAGGCCATGCAGCTGGCCGAGGGCCTGACCGTGCTGAGCCTGACCTGCGTGGTCGCGTGGGACCTGCCCGCGGGTGACGAGCTGGCGCAGTCCGTCGCCGAACGCGCTGGCCAGGGGCTGTTCGGCACGCTCGGCGTCGTGCGCACCGAGCGGGGCGTGGACGTGACGCTGCGGTACGCGTTCCCGGCGGAGGGCATGGAGCCGTCGCCGCTGGGCACCCTGCTGATGCTGGTGGTCGCCACGGCGTCGCAGCTGCGCTCGGAACTCCTCGCGGAGTCCGAGGGCACGGTCTGACCCTTCGGCCCGAGCGGAAGCACCCGCGCGGGTGATGCCGTGGTGTGTCGGAACCCCGGGTGAACTGGGGTTTCGTCACATCGGGCACCGAGCCCGCCACGATGCTCCTGCGGCACTGGCACGATTGCGCCCGTGACCGAGATCGCCGAGCAACCGCGGACGCGCCGTCCCGTGATCACCTCGCTGGAGGTGATGTGCGGGCTGCTCGTGCTGGCCGTGATCTTCCAGCCTCAGCTGGCCGCGGTCCTGGACGTGCCCGCGCTGCGCACCGGATCGACCGTGTTCGTCGCCGTGTGCGTGCAGGCGATGCCGTTCCTGGTGTTCGGCGTGCTGGTCAGCGGCCTGATCGCGGCGTTCGTGCCACCGCGCGTGCTGCACCGCGCCCTGCCGGTGAGAACGGGAGCGGCGGTGCCGGTCGCCGGGCTCGCCGGCGTGGCGCTGCCCGGCTGCGAGTGCGCCTCGGTGCCGGTGGCGCGGAGGCTGATGCAGCAGGGCGTCGCCCCGGCCGCCGCGCTCGCGTTCCTGCTGGCCGCACCGGCGGTGAACCCGGTCGTCCTGGTCTCCACGGCGGTGGCGTTCCCCGCCGACCCGTGGATGGTGCCCGCCCGCTTCCTCGGCTCGCTGCTGACCGCCTGCGTGATGGGCTGGCTGTGGGCCAAGCTCGGCCGCGCCGAGTGGCTGGCCGAGCGCGCGCTGCGCCGCGTCGAGGCGCACCAGGCCGAGGGCAGCAGGTGGGCGGTGTTCGCCGAGTCCGCGCGGCACGACCTGGTGGAGGCCGGCGGGTTCCTGGTCCTCGGCGGGCTGACCTCGGCGGTGTTCAACGTCCTGGTGCCCGCCGCGTGGCTGGAGACGCTGGGCGGTCAGATCGTGCTCGGCGTGCTGGTCATGGCGGTGCTGGCCGTGGTGCTGGCGCTGTGCAGCGAGGCCGACGCGTTCGTGGTCGCCTCCATGCCCGGCCTGCCGCTGCTGCCGAAGCTGGTGTTCCTGGTGGTCGGTCCGGCGGTGGACCTGAAGCTGATCGCGCTGCAGTCCGGCGCCTTCGGCCGCCGCTTCGCCGCCCGCTTCGCTCCGGCGACGTTCCTGGTCGCGATCGGATGCGCGTGCGTCGTGGGCGCCGCGCTGCTGGGAGGTGCGTGATGCGACGGGAGAGCCAGAACGTCCTGCTGGTGCTGCTCGGCGGCGCGCTGCTGAAGATCTCGCTGACCGGCGACTACCTGCGCTACGTCAAACCCTCGTTGCAGCCGTGGCTGATCGTCGCCGGACTGGTGATGATCGGGCTCGCCGGGTTCGCCATCGTCCGCGACATCCGCGCCGGGCAGGCCGCCGACCAGCACGAGCACGGCAGCCGAAGCCCCTGGATGCTGCTGCTGCCGGTGTTCGCGATCTTCCTGATCGCCCCGCCCGCGCTCGGCTCGGACTCGGTCACCCGCGACCGCGCGGCAGGCGCACCGGCGGCCCCCAGCCAGGCCCGGTTCCCTCCGCTGCCACCCGGCGAGGCACCGATGCTGAGGATGTCGGAGTTCCTGACCCGCGTGGTCTGGGACGACACCGGCGAGCTCAACCACCGCACCGTCCGCCTGCAGGGATTCGTCGTCCACCCGACGCCGGAGACCACCCAGCTGGCCAGGATGCGGATCAGCTGCTGCGCGGCCGACGCCACCGCGGTCAAGATCGACCTCGCCAGTCCGCGGGCCGAGGGGCTCCCGGCCGACACCTGGGTCGAGATCACCGGCCGCCTCCGCCCAGGCACGGCCACCGAAGCCAACGACTACGTCCCGACAGTCGACCCGCTCACGATCCAGCAGATCCCCGCCCCATCGGACACATACGAATACTGAGGGGGCGCGAGAAAGCGACGGAGTCGCTTTCTCCTTCACCACCCTCGCAGCCGGCACCGCCGCGGGTTCTCAGCGGTTCGCTGGTGAGGACGCCGCGACGCCGTGTATCGGCATACATCAGGAGTGGCGCCCGGAGCCAGCGGGCCGCTGAGGTTCCGCTACCCGCACCGCCAAGCAGAACGAGCAGATCAGAGCCCTAGAGACCCTTGGCCGTGCAGGCGGGGCAGGTGCCGACGATCTCGACGGTGTGGCTGACGTCGGAGAAGCCGTGCTCCTGGCCGATGCGCTCGGCCCAGTTCTCCACCGGCGGGTCGGCGACCTCGACGGTGCGACCGCAGTGGCGGCACAGCAGGTGATGGTGGTGGTGGCTCGAACAGCGCCGGTAGACGGCCTCGCCGGAGCCGGTGCGCAGCACGTCGACCTCGCCGGCGTCGGCGAGCGTCTGCAGCGTTCGGTACACGGTCGTCAGACCGATGCCCTCGCCCTGTCGCCGCAGCTCCTCGTGCAGCTCCTGGGCCGAGCGGAAGTCGTTGACGTGGTCGAGCAACTGCGACACCGCAGCCCGCTGCTTGGTGGCGCGCAGTCCCGGTACGCCTACGGTGGGCTCCTGGCCGGTGGTCACGCTGTCTCCGTCTCCTGTCCGCCGTCGTCTGCGTGGTCGCCCGTCCGTGCGCGGGCGGTCTCCTCGGCGTGCGTCGCCGCATCCACCACGATATGCGCCAAGTGCTCGTCGACCAGCCGGTACATGACCTCCCGGCCGTGTCGCTCGCCGAACACCACGCCCGCCGACTTCAGCACCCGCAGGTGCTGGCTGATCAGCGGCTGCGCCACGCCCAGCGCGTCGACCAGCTCGTGCACGCACCGCTCCGACGTGCGCAGCTGCAGCACGATCGCGATGCGCACCGGCGCGGCCAGCGCGCGCAGCAGCTCGCCCGCGTCGTGCAGGACCCGCTGGTCGCGCACCGGCACCGGCCGCACGTCGCGGTCCGGCGAGTGGACGTGGTCCTCCGGCCGGTCCGGACGCGGAGCGCTGCTCTGGCCGGGGGCCACGCCATGACGTTCCACGCGGACCATCCTACGGGTAGCAGGTGCGCGCCCCGATCGGTCGATACCGGTGCGGTCACCCGCCGCGAGCGGACGGCCCCGCAGCGCTCACGGCCCGGCCGGGATGCGGAGCCCGCGTCATCGGTACGCTGGGAAACTCCAGCTCGAACGGCTGGTTCGATGGTTTCCAGTGAAATTTCCGGAGTGAACGTGCCCGCCGACCAGATCGACACGATCGTCAGTCTCTGCAAACGCCGCGGATTCGTCTTCCCGTCCGGCGAGATCTACGGCGGTACCCGGTCGGCCTGGGACTACGGACCGCTCGGCGTCGAGCTCAAGGACAACATCAAGCGCCAGTGGTGGAAGCACATGGTGCAGGGCCGCGACGACGTCGTCGGCCTGGACTCCTCGGTGGTCCTGCCCCGCCAGGTGTGGGAGGCATCCGGCCACGTCGGCGCCTTCCACGACCCGCTGGTGGAGTGCACCTCCTGCCACCGCCGCTTCCGCGCCGACCAGCTCGCCGAGGAGTACACCGAGCGCACCGGCAAGGAGGTCAGCGAGGACGACCTCACCGACGTCCCGTGCCCGAACTGCGGCAACCGCGGCCAGTACACCGAGCCGCGCGAGTTCAACATGATGCTCAAGACCTTCCTGGGACCGGTGGAGTCCGAGGAGGGCATGCACTACCTGCGGCCCGAGACCGCCCAGGGCATCTTCGTCAACTTCGCCAACGTGATGACCACCGCGCGCAAGAAGCCGCCGTTCGGCATCGGCCAGATCGGCAAGAGCTTCCGCAACGAGATCACGCCCGGCAACTTCATCTTCCGGACCCGCGAGTTCGAGCAGATGGAGATGGAGTTCTTCGTCGAGCCCGGCGAGGACGAGCAGTGGCACCAGTACTGGATCGACCAGCGGATGAGCTGGTACACCGGGCTGGGAATCGACGCCGACAACCTCCGGGAGTTCGAGCACCCGAAGGAGAAGCTGTCGCACTACGCCAAGCGGACCGTGGACATCGAGTACCGGTTCCGCTTCGGCGGTCAGGAGTGGGGCGAGCTGGAAGGCATCGCCAACCGCACCGACTTCGACCTCACCACGCACTCCAACCACTCGGGCGTCGACCTGACCTACTTCGACCAGGCCAGCAACTCCCGCTACCGGCCGTACGTGATCGAGCCGGCGGCAGGCGTGGGACGTCCGATGATGGCGTTCCTGATCGACGCCTACACCGAGGACGAGGCGCCCAACGCCAAGGGCGGAGTCGACAAGCGCGTCGTGCTCAAGCTGGACCGCCGCCTGGCCCCGGTGAAGGCCGCGGTGCTGCCGCTGTCGCGCAACGCCGAGCTCTCGCCCAAGGCCCGCGACGTGGCGGCGACGCTGCGCCGCAACTGGAACGTCGACTTCGACGACGCCGGTGCGATCGGCCGCCGCTACCGGCGGCAGGACGAGATCGGCACGCCGTTCTGTGTGACGGTCGACTTCGACACCCTGTCCGATCACGCCGTGACGGTGCGCGAACGGGACACGATGAGCCAGGAGCGCGTGGCCATCGACAAGCTGGAGGAGTACCTGGGAGCCCGGCTGATCGGCTGCTGAGCCCGATGTGGAACTCCGGAGCACCAGGTCGGTTTCGCTGCGGGCCCGGCCCGCTCGCGGCCGGTGGGGGATCTGCGAAGATGCCCCGGTGAGCGCACATCATCCCGCCCACCGGTCTCGTACCGGTCGCATCCTCTCGCGCGCCTTGGCCGGCGCGCTGCTGGTGGCGATCCTGGTGGTCGGCGGTACCGCGATCCGCGTGTGGCAGGTGGCCCGCGCGGACGACCGGCAGCCGGTGGACATCGTGGTGGTGCTGGGTGCCGCGCAGTACCACGGCAAACCGTCGGACATCCTCGAAGCCAGGCTGGAGCAGGCCCTCGGCCTCTACGAGGACGGGCTCACCGACTACATCGTCACCGTCGGCGGCCGCAAGGCCGGTGACGCCTACACCGAGGCGCAGGCCGGTAAGAACTGGCTGGTGGAGAACGGCGTTCCGCGCGACAAGATCGTCGACGTCGACGTCGGCAGCGACACCCTCGGCAGCATGCAGGCGGTGTCGGACCTGGCCGATCAGCGCCGCTGGGACAGCGCGCTGATCGTCAGCGACCCGTGGCACTCGCTGCGGGCTCGGACCATGGCCAACGACATGGGCCTCGACGCGTGGGCCTCCCCGGCCCGCTCGGGCCCGGTCGTGCAGACGCGCGAGATCCAGATGAAGTACATCGTCCGCGAGACGGGCGCCCTGCTCTTCTACCGGCTCACCCACGCCCCAGCAGAACTCAACGGCGACGGCCTCGGGTGAGCGTTGTACCCGTGGTCCTTCTGCGTGGCGGTGCGGGTGGCGGAACCTGAGGCGGCCCTCCTGCTCCGGGCGCGCCGACTCATGTATGCCCAATACACAGCGTCGACACGTCCTCGCAGGAGAACCGCCTCAGAACCCGCGGCGGTGCGGGCTGAGTCCCACACCTGAGGCAGCGGCTCTCGCCGCACACGAGCTCCCAGTTGACCTCGTTGTCGGGGTTGTGGCGTGGAAATGTCATGTTCGGGGCTTAGCCTCACTGCGATGAGCTCGAAACTGGCCGGGTACGGCGAGCACGACCTCCAGCGGCTGCACCCCGAAGCGCCGAAGGAGGCCGCGTCGTCGCATCCGGACGACCGCACCCCGTTCGCGCGCGACCGCGCTCGCGTGCTGCACTCCGCCGCGTTGCGCCGGCTGGCGGGCAAGACGCAGGTGATGGGGCCGAACGAGGGCGCCGACGTGCCGCGAACCCGGTTGACGCACTCGCTGGAGGTCGCGCAGATCGGGCGGGGCATCGCCGGTGCGCTGGGAGCCGACCCCGATCTGGTGGACACCGCCGGTCTCGCCCACGACATCGGGCACCCGCCGTTCGGGCACAACGGTGAGCGCGCGCTCAACGAGCTGGCGGCCGGGCACGGCGGGTTCGAGGGCAACGCGCAGACGCTGCGGATCCTCACCAGGCTGGAGCCGAAGGTCACCGATTCCGGCGAGGTCGGCCGCGGCCTGAACCTGACCCGCGCTTGCCTGGACGCGGCGACGAAGTACCCGTGGCGCAAGCGCGCCGGTGAGATCAAGTTCGGCGCCTACGACGACGACCTGGAGGTCTTCGAGTGGCTGCGCGACGGCTCGCCGGATCACCGGCGCTGCCTGGAGGCGCAGATCATGGACTGGGCCGACGACGTGGCCTACTCGGTGCACGACGTCGAGGACGCGGTGATCTCCGGGCGGATCTCGTTGCGGGCGCTGACCGATCCGCAGGAGCGAGCCCAGATCGCGAAGCTGGCGGACGACCGGTTCCTGCGCAGCGGCGAGACCGCGCTGCTGGAGCAGGCGGCCGAGGAGCTGGTGCGCTGGCCGGTGGTGGCCGCGATCCTTGACTACGACGGGACGCTCTCGGCGCAGGTCGCGTTGAAGCGGCTGACCAGCGAGCTCGTCGGCCGGTTCGTGGCCGCGGCGGTCGGCGGCACGGTGGCGCGCTTCGGGCCCGGGCTGACCCGCTACCGCGCGGACCTGGTGCTGCCGGAGAAGGCCGTCGCCGAGGTGACGGTGCTCAAGGCGATGGCGGTGCGCTACGTGCTGCACGACGGCGATCGGCGGCGCATGCAGGCCAGGCAGCGGGAGCGGCTGGCCGAGCTCGTGGAGGCGCTGAGCGAGAGCGCACCGGCTTCACTCGATCCGGTGATGCGCGATGCCTGGATGCGAGCTTCGGACGATTCATCCCGATATCGGGTGGTTCTCGACCAGGTCGCATCGCTGACGGATGCGCAGGCTGTGATCTGGCATGAACGCCATGTACACAGCGTGTCCAAACCATTGTGACGTTAATCCGAATGGGGGTGAATGGATCTCGGATCGTCGGGGACAATCCTCACCCAGAGTGTCGACCGGCAGTTCTGTTGGCGGCATGTGCCCTGATCCCCGTACCGCGCGGCATCCCGAGCCGAGCGGCGGCGGCCCGTCGTTCCCCCGACGCCGGGCCGCGAGGAGACCCCGAATGCGCAACCGGCACTACATCCAGAAGCTCGTCGTCGGAGGCGAGCCGTACGTCAACGCGGACAACCTGGCCGACTGGATCAAAGATCTTCGCTGGCAGGACCCCGCGGGCCAGCGAGCCGCCGAGTACATCGCCCAGGAGCTCCGCCTCATGGGCCTGAGCGACATCGAGGAATCGCTCCGCTGACCTCCCGCTCCTGCCGGTCGGTTCGCTCGGGCAGCGGAACCTGACACGCCTCCTGGGCTCCGTTCGCCGTTGCTGTTGCAGGCGCGGAGCGCTCACCAGAAGGCGTGTCAGCACCCGCGGGTGCACCGACCGGCAGCGGAACGGGAAATCCGGCTGGAAGCCGGCAGCGTTCGCGGACGGGTCCGCGCGCCGCGCTCTGGCAGACTCGGGATCAAGCCCGAGTCTCCTCGACGCGGAACGGAGCCCTGCGGACGTGAACCATCACCTCGACTTCGCCCTGGCACTGCACCAGAAGCTCGCTCCGCCGCCGACCAAGACCTTCTGCTGGTCGCCGTACTCGGTGAGCAGCGCCCTCGGGCTGGCGGCCACCGCGACCGGTGGCAACACCAGGGAAGAGCTCGTCGCCGCGCTGCGCGAGGAGCCGGCGAACCTGCTGGAACTGCTGGGCTCGGCCGCGGAGCTCGCGGCGGCTTCGGGTGAGCAGCCGGTGCTGGCGGTCGCCAACACCCTCTGGGCGCACGCGGACCTGCCGATCGAGGAGTCCTACCGGCTGGCGCTCAAGGACTGGCCCGGCAGCGCGGTGCGCAACGCGCCGTTCCAGGACGACCCGGAAGCGGCCCGCGAGCTGATCAACGCCGACGTCGCCGAGACGACCCGCGACCTCATCCCGGAGCTGCTGCCGACCGGCGCGGTCCACCCGCAAACCGTCGCGGCCCTGGTCAACGCCCTCTACCTGAAGGTCTCCTGGCGCGAGGCGTTCGAGAAGACCAAGACCACCCAGCGCCTGTTCCACGCCCCCGACGGCGACCGCGACGTGCCCACCATGACGGCCGGGCGCACCCTCGGCCACGCCGCCACCGACGGCTGGCAGGCGATCGGGCTCCCGGCCGCCGGGGGAGTGGAAGCGGTCGTCCTGCTCCCCGACGGCGACCTGGCCACCGCCGAAGCCGGGCTCACCACCGAGCGCCTGACCGGTCTGCTCGGCGCGCTGGAGCAGCGCAAGGTCGAGCTGTTCCTGCCGCGCTTCAAGGTCTCCGGCGGAGCGGAGCTCACCGAACCGCTCGGCGAGCTGGGCGTGCGGGACCTGTTCACCCCGGCCGCCGACTTCACCCCGCTGACCGACCGGTCGCTGCGCGTCTCGGAGGTGCTGCACGAGTCGGTGCTCGACGTCGACGAAGCGGGACTGGAAGGCGCTGCGGCGACCGCGATGATGATGCGGCTGACCGCCATCGCCCGGGAACCCGAACCGGTGCGGGTCGAGGTGGACCGCCCGTTCCTGTTCCTGGTGCGCCACCGCGACAGCGGCGCGCTCTACTTCCTGGCCCGCATCACCGATCCGAGTTGAGCTGTCACGCTCCGGCGCCCTGTCTCGTCACTCCGGTGACGAACCCCGAAAACCGGGGTGGCGAGGAGGGAGCGAGCACATGCCGCGCATTCCGGGCGTGCCCACCAGCGAAGCGAACCTGCTGACCAGGCTCACCTACCGGTTCTCCCAGCGCCGCTACGGCGCGGTGCTGGACCCGCTGGCCGTGGTCGCGCACCACCAGGGCCTGATGCTGGCCACCGGCGTGTCGGAGATGGCGGTGGAGAAGGCGGCCAAGGCGCTGCCCGCGAACCTGCGCGAGCTGGCGGTCTACCGGGTGGCCACCAAGATCGGCTGTTCGTGGTGCGTCGACTTCGGCACGATGTTGCAGCGCAACGAGGGCCTGGACATCGACCGCCTCAAGGAGATCGACGACTACGCGACCTCGGAGAAGTACTCGGAGATGGAGCGGCTGGTGATCGCCTACGCCGACGCGATGACCGAGCAGCCCATGCAGGTCACCGACGAGCAGGTCGCCGAACTCGACCGGCGCCTCGGCCACAAGGGGATGGTCGAGCTGACCTACATGATCGCCGTGGAGAACCAGCGCACCCGCCTCAACCACGCGCTGGGCCTGACCGCGCAGGGATTCACCAGCGGAGAAGCCTGCCGAGTGCCGATGCCCTAGAACTCCACGCGGGTGAGCTTGTCCGGGTTGACGATGTCGAACACCTCGGCCGGCCGTCCCTCGCGGACGGCCAGCACGAAGACCCGAGGCGCCACTTCGGCGTCGTCGCCCGGCAGCATCACCCCTAAGTCGCCGTTGACCAGCACCGGGCGCGCCGCGCCGAGCAGCTCGGTGCCGTACTTGTCGATGAGCCCGATGGCGAAGCGCGCCACCTTGTCGGCGCCGACGACCGGGCGCCGCGCGGTGCGGGCCTTGCCGCCGCTGTCGCCGTAGACGGTGGCCGAGGGGTGGAGCAGCCGGGTGAGCGCGGCGAGATCCTTGGCGGCCACCGCGGTCAGGAAGTCCTCCAGCGCCCGCTGCTGCTCGGGCAGCGGGACCCGCTCCGGCGGGGCGGCGTCGACCATCGTCCGGCGCGCCCGCGACGCGTGCTGGCGCGCGGTGGGGACGCTGCACCCCAGCACCTCGGCGATCTCGGCGAAGGGCACGTCGAAGCCGTCGTGCAGCACCAGCGCGAGCCGTTGGTCCGGAGGCAGCTCGTGGAGCACCCGCATCGCCGCCATCCGCAGGTCGTCCTGACCGGCCACGATGTCGCCCGGATCGGAATCCACGGCGCTCACCAGCGGTTCCGGCAGCCACGGGCCGACGTAGCTCTCACGCCGCACGGCGGCCGAGCGCATCCGGTCCAGGCACAGCCTGCTCACCACGGTGGTCAGCCAGCCGCCCAGGTCGCGGATCTCGTCGTGATCGGTGTCGGTCAGCCGCAGCCAGGCGTCCTGCACGGCGTCCTCGGCGTCGGCGAGCCGTCCGGTCAGCCGGTAGCCGAGGCCGATTAGACGGCTTCGGTGCCGGTCGAACTCCGCGGCGAGCGTGCTGGTGTCAGGCCTCACGCGATCGATTCTGCCGCACCGAGCGGACACCCGGTCGTGGCCGATCTCTTTGGCCCTAGACTGGGTGACGTGACAGGCAGGATCCGGGAGAGCGACATCGCCGAGGTGCGCGATCGCAACCGGATCGACGACGTCGTCGGCGAGTACGTCGCGCTGCGCAACGCCGGTGGGGGCGCGCAGAAGGGTCTCTGCCCGTTCCACGACGAGAAGACGCCGTCGTTCAACGTCCGCCCCAGCCACGGGACCTTCCACTGCTTCGGCTGCGGTGAGGGCGGCGACGTGATCGCCTTCATGATGAAGATCGAGCACCTCGGCTTCGTGGAATCCGTGGAGCGGCTGGCCGACCGGGTCGGCCTCCAGCTGCAGTACGAGGGCGGCACGCCGGGTCCGAAGCGCGACCGCGGCAGCCGCTCGCGCATGGTCGAGGCGCACCGCCTCGCCGCCGAGTTCTACGCCGAGCAGCTGCGCTCGCCCGAGGCCCAACCGGCCCGCGAGTACCTGACCACGCGCGGTTTCGACGAGGCCGCCGCCCAGCGCTTCGGCTGCGGTTTCGCGCCCAGCGGCTGGGACAAGCTCACGAAACTGCTGCTGACCAAGGGCTTCGAGGTCGACGAGCTGATCAAGTGCGGCCTG
Organism: Saccharopolyspora endophytica; assembly: GCF_018070075.1. Classification (GTDB taxonomy): domain Bacteria; phylum Actinomycetota; class Actinomycetes; order Mycobacteriales; family Pseudonocardiaceae; genus Saccharopolyspora; species Saccharopolyspora endophytica. The sequence goes on along the minus strand of NZ_JAGPXE010000008.1, from coordinate 97,899 downwards.
TCCCGCGAGGGCAGGCGCGGTCCGATGGACCGCTTCCACCGGCGGCTGCTGTGGCCGCTGAAGGACCTCGGCGGTGACGTCGTCGGTTTCGGCGCGCGGCGGATCTTCGACGACGACCCGATCGAGGCGAAGTACGTCAACACCTCCGCCACCCCGATCTTCAACAAGTCGCAGGTGCTGTTCGGCATCGACCTGGCCAAGCGGGAGATCGCCAAGCGCAGGCAGGCCGTGGTCGTCGAGGGCTACACCGACGTGATGGCCATGCACCTGGCGGGCGTGCCCACCGCGGTCGCCTCCTGCGGCACCGCGTTCGGCGACGAGCACATCTCGGTGCTGCGCCGGTTGATGATGGACGACGACGCCTTCCGCGGCGAGGTCATCTTCACCTTCGACGGTGACGAGGCCGGGCAGAAGGCGGCGATGAAGGCGTTCGACGGCGAGCAGCAGTTCGCCGGCCAGACCTACGTGGCCATCACCCCGGACAACATGGACCCGTGCGAGCTGCGCGAGGCCCAGGGCGACGCCGCCGTGCGCGACCTGGTGGCCCGGCGCAGGCCGCTGTTCGAGTTCGCCATCCGGAGCCTGCTCACCGACTACGACCTGGACTCGGTGGACGGCCGCGTCGCCGCGCTCAAGCGCACGGTCCCGCTGATCGCCCAGATCAAGGACCCGGCCAGCCGCGACGGGTACGCGGCCCGGCTCGCCTGGTGGGCGGGCTGGAACGACGAGAACCAGGTGGTCAAGCGGGTGCGGGAGAGCTCCGGCGCCCCGGTCCGCAAGCAGCGCCGCCCGCGCCGCGAGGAGAGCCAGCAGTCGCTGGGCATGGACGTCGAGCTGCCGCAGCGCCCGCCGAGGCACGATCCACGCTGGTTGCAGCGGGAGGCCATCAAGGCGGCTCTGCAGGTCCCGGCCCTGGCCGGTCCGCTCTACGACTCGCTGCCCGCCGAGGCGTTCACCGAGCCGGTCTACGCCGAGGTGCAGAAGGCGTTGCTGGCCGCGGGCGGCACGGCCTCCGGGCTGAGCGGAGCGGGCCTGGTCGACGCGGTCGCGCAGCAGTGCGAGAGCCAGATCGGCGCCCGGCTGTGCACGCAGCTGGCGGTCGAGGCGCTGGAGTGGACCACCGAGGACGACCCGCGCTACGTGAGCGCGATCATCGCCCGGCTGCAGGAACGGCTGGTCAGCAGGCAGATCGCGGACATCAAGTCCAAGGTCCAGCGGATGTCGCCGCTGGAGGACGCCGAGGAGTACAACGCCCTGTTCGGCGACATGGTCGCCTTGGAGGGTTACCGCAAGGCACTGCTGGACCAGGCGATGGGAACGACTCTGTGATCAAGAGGCTGCTGGCGAAGTTGAGCGGAACCGCCGAGGTCCCGGCGGACTTCCCGGGCAGCCTCGACCCCGATGAGCACGTCCTGTCCGTCGCGCCCTGCGAGGACGGCTCGGTCGTGGCCACCCACCTGGGCCTCTGGCTCCCGGAGGGGCGCAGGGTCGGCTGGCACCTGATCAGCAAGGCGGCCTGGGGCGGCGGCGTGCTCACCGTGACCGAGGCCGAGGAGACCCGGCACGTCGACGGCGCGGTCTACCTGCGCGACCTGCGGCCTCAGCGCCTGGCGCTGACCGGCGAGAGCCGGCTTCCCGACGTGGTCCACGAGCGCGTCAACCGCTCGATCCGGTCCCGCCACCACCGGGACCTGCCGGGTGGCGGCGCCTGGTTCGTCCAGCGCAAGGTTCCCGGCCGCAACGGCATCGAGCTGCAGATCCGGCCCGATCAGGGCACGGACGAACCGGCGCTCGACCGCCTAGTCGGCGCGCTGGTGGAGAGCCTGCGGCAGTCCCGGGACCTGCCTTCCTGAGTTCGTTCCACCTCGAAACGTCCTCGACGCGATCGAACGCCCGGTATACGGTACGGGCGTACTGCTAGCGGAGGGTGGCGGCATGTGGGATCCCGGCAAGTACCTGACCTTCAGCGATCAGCGCGACCGCCCGGCCTTCGACCTGATCGCCAGAGTGCGCGCCGAGAACCCCAGGCGGGTCGTCGACCTCGGATGCGGTGCGGGGAACCTGACCTCGCTGCTCACCGGCCGCTGGCCGGGCGCTGAGCTGGAGGCGCTGGACTCCTCCGAGGAGATGGTCGCCGAGGCCCGTTCGCGGGGCGTGCCCGCGCGGGTCGAGGACGTCCGGGACTGGAAGCCGCAGCCGGACACCGACGTCGTGCTGTGCAACGCGGTCCTGCAGTGGATCCCGGATCACGTCGAGCTGCTGCACCGCTGGCTGTCCGAGCTGCCCAGCGGCGCCTGGTTCACCTTCCAGGTCCCCGGCAACTTCGACGCCCCGTCGCACGCCACCATCCGCGAGCTGGCGGCGGAGCAGCGCTGGCGCGGCAAGCTCGATGGGGTGCTGCGCCACGACGACGTCGTGCGCGGCCCGCTGGCTTACGCCGACGAGCTGGCCGATCCGGACGTCGAGGTCGACGCCTGGGAGACGACCTACGTGCACGCGCTGCGCGGCGACAACCCGGTCCTGGAGTGGGTGAGCGGAACCGCTCTGCGTCCGGTGCGAGCGGCATTGGACGACGAGGAGTGGGCCGAGTTCCGAACCGAGTTGTCCCATCGCCTCTCGATCGCCTATCCGAAACGGCCCGATGGCGTGACCTGGTTCCCGTTCCGCAGGGTCTTCGTCGCCGCTCACTGCGCATGACCTGCACAGATGTTCGTGCTGAGAAAAAGCGGGGGGTGCCGTGAAACGCCTTTCGGGCATCCGCTAAAGTAGTTCCCGTCAGCGCGAGAGAGCGCCGACGACAAGAGAACATTCCTCCGTAGCTCAATTGGCAGAGCATTCGGCTGTTAACCGAAGGGTTACTGGTTCGAGTCCAGTCGGAGGAGCGCAAAGCCCAGACCAACGGTCTGGGCTTTTTCGTTCACGCCTCCCGCGGGGACGCGGGCCTGGGTCGGCCGCGTGATCGGGTGTGTGGCTACCGTGTTCCGTCGTGGCCAAGCTCTACTTCCGATACGGGGCGATGAACTCCGGAAAGTCGACCGCGCTGATCCAGGTCGCGCACAACTACGCCGAACGCGGGCAGCGCGTCTTCGTGGTCAAGCCCGAGATCGACACCAAGAGTCCCGTGGTGCTGTCGCGCATCAACGTGGCGCGGGAGGTCGATCTCGTCTGCGACGCCGACATCGCTGTGCGGGGCGTCGTGCTGGCGGCGGGGGCGCCGGACTGCGTGCTCGTCGACGAGGCGCAGTTCCTCACCGGCGAGCAGGTCGAGGACCTGTTCCGGTTGGCGGTGCTCGACGGGATCCCGGTGATCGCCTACGGGCTGCGCAACGACTTCCGCACTCGCGGCTTCCCGGGGAGCCTGCGGCTGATGGAGCTGGCGCACTCCATCGAGGAGCTCAAGACGATCTGCCGCTGCGGTCGCAAGGCGACGCTCAACGCGCGCACCGTCAACGGGGAGTTCACCCAGGACGGCAGCCAGGTCGCCATCGAGGGCGACGTCGGCTACGAATCCATGTGCGGCACTTGCTATCTGCGCAAGGTCGGCACGTTCGAGTGACCCGCCGGCGCGCGGAACTCCCCAGGAGAGCGGAGCGTTGACCGGTGGGGAAGACGTTCGGGAACGGGGGAGTCGTCGTGGCGTACGAGTACAAGGTCGTGGAGCTCCGCGAGAAGTGGCTCGGCGGCAAGATGTCCGGTGACAAGCTGGAGAAGGTGCTCAACGACCACGCGGGCGAGGGCTGGCAGCTCAAGGCGATCACCGGCGCCGACGTGAGGGGCCGCATGGGCCCGGGAGGCGTGGAGGGGCTGCTGGTGACCTTCGAGCGCCAGGTCTGAGCTAGAGCCAGTTCCGGCGCTTGAAGATGGTGTAGAGGCTGAGGCAGACGATGAGCATCAGCAGGAGCGCGAACGGGTAGCCCAGGCTCCAGTGGAGCTCCGGGATGACGTCGAAGTTCATCCCGTAGACCGTGCCGATCAGCGTCGGGGCGAACAGGATCGCCGCCCACGAGGAGATCCGCTTGATCTCCTCGTTCCGCGCGTAGCTGGCCTCGGTCATGCGCTTCATCTCCTCGTTCTGCGCCTGCGTGACCAGCGTGGCGTTCACGGTGAGGATGTTGTCGAGCATCTGCCGGAACCCGTCGACGCGCTCGGCGACGGTCGTGGCGTGGTCGGCGACGTCGCGCAGGTAGCGCTGCAGCTCCTCGTCGATCTGGTACTTCTCGAACCCGGCCTCCAGGCTGCGCAGGATCGCCAGCAGCGGCCGGGTGGCGCGCTGGAACTCGATGACCTCGCGGGACAGCTCGTAGATGCGCCGCGACACGTGCGGCTCGGAGTCGAAGACCTCGGTCTCGATCTCGTCGATGTCGTTCTGCAGCCCGGCGATGACCGGCGCGTACCCGTCCACGACGTGGTCGAGCACCGCGTAGAGCACGGCTTCGGGACCCCGCCGGAGCAGGTCCTGGTCGGTCTCCATCCGCCGCCGCACGACGGACAGGTCGGGGGCCTGGCCGTGGCGGACGGTGAGCACGAAGTTCGGGCCGACGAACAGGTGCAGCTCGCCGAAGCTGACCTCCTCGACGTCGTCGAGGTAGGTGGCCGCGCGCAGCACGACGAACAGCGTGTCCCCGTACCGCTCGATCTTCGGCCGCTGGTGCGCGACGATCGCGTCCTCGACCGCGAGCTTGTGCAGGTCGAACTCGTCGGCGGCGGCCAGCAGCTCCTCTTCGGCCGGCCGGTACAGGCCGATCCAGGCCATCGTCCCGTCCGCGCCGGGCAGCTGCCGGTAGGTCTCGCCGAGGCTCTCCGGAGTGGCGATGCGGACGCCGTGGCGGTAGATGGCGGTGTCGATCAGAGGCCGGTCGGCCAGCGGCCGCTCGTCGGCGGCGCGGGGGTCCATCGAGTGCTCGGGCGCGGATTCCCGATGGGGCATCACCGGCTCGGGATGCCTGCCGCGCCTGCGCAGCGGGCGGGGGCGCCATTCGGGCACGGGGTCCTCCCGCGGTCGTCGGGCCAGGTGATCGCTTCGAGCGTACCCAGCGGCGCCAGGTGCGTGCTGGTTCCGGGCAGACGTCACAGCCGCCACGACCAGCGGGTCGCGGCGGCTGCGAGCGGTGCTGATCAGGGCTTGCGGGCGACTCCCGCCCAGACGACCGAATCGTTCGGGCTGTCGAACTCGATCTCGGGCGCGTTCTCACCGGTTTCCTCCGGGTGCCACAGCGGAGTCCAGGTGCAGCCCGGCTCCACGAGCTCGTAGTCGCCGAAGAAGGATTCGATCTCGTCGTGCGGACGCCAGATCACCGGTGTCGCCGACTTGTCGTACATCTTGCCGAACTCGGCCATCTCCCGCTTGCGCTTGTCCGGCACGTCGTCGGCGGTGCCGTGGGTGATCACGAGGTAGGAGCCCTCGGGCATCAGCTCGCGGAAGCGCGCGACGGCCTGCGGACCGATGTCCTCGCCGTTCGGGCCGGGCTGGGTCACGTGCAGGACGGCGATCAGGAGTAACGCGACCGGTTGCTCGACGTCGATGACACCGCTGTCCTCGATCTGCTTCCACAGCTCGTCGGGTTCGCGCAGGTCGGCGTGCAGCACGCAGTGCCTGTCGGTGACCTCTTCCTCTTCGAGCAGGATGCGCGAGTGCGCGACGGCCACCGGCTCGTTGTCGACGTAGACGCAGTTGGCGTCGTCGACGAGCTCATCGGCGACCTGGTGGGTGCTGCCCATCGTCGGGACGCCGGAACCGATGTCGATGAACTGCCGGATCCCCTGCTTGCAGAGGTAGCGCACCACGCGGTGCAGGAACAGGCGGTTGGCCTTGGCAGCGGGGGCGACGAACGGGTAGCGCTCCAGCGCCTTCTCACCGAAGACGCGGTCGACCGCGTAGTTGGCCCGTCCGCCGAGGTAGTAGTCGTAGATCCGGGCGACGTTGGGGTGTTCCAGGTCCACGCCCTCCGGCGCGAACATCTCCGCCTTCGACTGACTCAACGGTTCAACCCCTTCGCGGTACGCGTACTGCCGTAACGCATCGTAGCGATCACGTCACGCTCACTTGCGGCCGTAGTCTGCCACCGAACGGGTGTCCGGTCATGCACCCATCAGGTTGATTCTCTTCCGGTTAGCGGGCGCCACGGACGGACGGCTCATTCCCGCCGGCGGTCCGACGATGTTGCTCGGAGGCCTCGGGAGAATCGCGGAATCGCATCGGTGACGCTCGTTCCCGGCCTCGGGAGTTGTCTCCTCGAATTCGCATTCGAACCAGGCCGATCGATTCCGAACGCGAATCGGGCGGTGCGATCGCGAACGTTGGTCGATGTCCGATCGGCGGTTTCGGCGCAGTGCCACCCGGACGAAGATCAAAGGTGGCGGATGCGAGAATCTTGGTGTGGGCGGCGGTGTTCCAACGTGGCGACATCCCGTCCTACCAGCATCGCCGGTCCGCACGCCGCGGACCGCCGGCCGGATAACGATCCAGGGTCGAAATGCGCGATGACGTCCTGATTCGGCTCGCGGCCGAGGGTTCTGGTGCGGATGATTCGTGCCAAGCCCTCGTGGCACGCGGAGCCGCAGGGGTCGACCGCGTTGGATGATTCGATCGATTTCTGACCGAGACGAATTCGTGATGCGATTCGGCGCAACGGTTTTCCGTTCGCGCTTCGTCCCTCGAATGAAGGTGGTCGTTCGAGGGAACTGACAAGGGACGGGGGAGTCAGATGTCCGCACCAGGGATCGGCAAGGAACCGCACTTCACGCTGCCCGATCTGGATTCGGTGAGCAAGCTGCCGAAACCGATCAAGGCGGTCGTGTACTTGATCATCATGTCCGTGCTGACGGTGGCCGCGCTCGGGGCGCTGATGGCCACCATCGCGATCATCGGTCAACTTTCGGGGGCGTTCGACATCTTCCGCCTGCTCGGCTGAAGAGATCGGCACCTCCTACGAAGGCCCGGCGCACCCCACAGGCGCCGGGCCTTCGTCATGCCCGAGCCGATCACTGCGGTCGCGGGCCGCCGCGGCGCCCCTGATACTCGTGCGTCCCTGGTGCGTCCCGAGGCGGAGGAGCCGTGATGAGCAGACCGATCGCGACCACTGCTCTCGCGGTGGCGCTGCTCGCCTGCGAGGGCGCGCCGACCGAGATGACCCCACCGCCCGCGCCGACCGAGTCGCGCGTCGAGCGGGGGGCCGCCGGCGAAGAATTCCAGCAATTCCAGCAAGATTCCGGATACCCGCACTCCGTCGAGGAATACGACGAGCTGCCGGGATATCTGCAATGCGGCACGGCCTGCGGCCAAGAACCGACCAGCGGCGAACAACAACGCGCTCACCTGTGCGAACGCGGTGCGATCGATCCGTCGGAGTGCTGATTCCGACTCCGCTCGCGAAGATCGGTAGACCAACCGACGCAACCCCGGTGCGCTGCCTTTTCCGCCGTTCCGCCCATTATCACGATGGGCCGTCCGGCCGGAACACCCGGCGACCTCGCTCTGTGACGCCCTCGATACGATCGCCGATACCGAGCACCCCACGGGGCAGTAGCTCAGCTGGTCAGAGCAGCGGACTCATAATCCGTCAGGTCGTGGGTTCAAGTCCCACCTGCCCCACGTATTCGCAGGTGAAACATGTGGCGGGGAAAGGGCGGAGAGATCATCTCGACACTTTCCCCGCACTTCAATTCCTGAACCACCTGATCTCTGATCCGGTGTCCTGCGTCGTCGAGATCCTCGCGGGCTCAAGCCGATCCGGATGTCGCGGGCGGAAAGCCCCGAGTTGCGGGAGATCGTCCTGGCGGTCTTCCGCGGGTCTCCCGGCCTCAGTCGGGAAATCGCGCCAGGTGTGCCGTGGAGCTCGAAGGAAACGTCTTCAGCCTCCGTCGGGTCTGGGGTCCCGGTCGTTGCTGGCGGCGACCAGGTAGGCGCTGCTGAGCACGAGGGCGCATCCGAGGGCCTGCAGGGCCGAGGGCGCCTCTTCGAGTGCGATGGCGCCCAGGAGGAGAGCTCCGACGGGGGTGAGCAGGAGGAGGGCGGAGCTCACCTCGACGCGCAACCGGGGGCTTCCCACGGCGATGAGCAGCCAGCCGAGCACCTGGCCGCAGAGGGCGGTCAGGGCGAGCCAGCCGAGCGGTCCCCAGCCCGGTGCCGCGTCGAAGCCGCCCCACATCGCGCCGACCGCTGCCGCGAACACGGCGGCTGAAGCCATGGTGATGAGATAGGACTGGACCAGCGGTCGGTCGGGGCCACCGCGACGCAGCAGGAACAGGAACCCCGAGTAGCACAGCGCGGCCAGAACCGCGTGGATCGTGCCCGCCACCGGGGCCGCACCGGTCGCTCCGGTCTCGAGGACACCGCCGGTCAGCAGCGTGCCCGCGGTGATCACCGGCAGGATCACGAGGAACCGGCGGCTGAGCGTCTCGCGGTCGATGGCCACCGCCAGCAGGGGCACCATCACGACCTGCGTGTTGACCAGCACGACGGACAGTCCCACGCCGACCTCGTGGATCGCCTGCGTCCACAGCAGGGCGTCGGCCGCGAACAGAGCTCCGGCTGTGGCCGCCCATGCTGCTTGAAGAGGCGTGATGCGTCCGCCGGTGACTCGCTCCGCCAGCGCGAGCGGTGCGAGCAGCGGGAGCGCGAGGGCGCAGCGGAAGAACGACGCCGTCCCCGGGGAAGTGGCGGAGAGCGCCACGAACAGTCCTGAGGTGGCCACGCCGAGAGCTCCGACCGACGTCGCCAGCACGGGCCGAGGCGGAGATCCAGCGACGAGCCCTCCCCTCCGACGAGCCAGGGCAACATCGCCAAATGCTACGGGCGCAGCCCGCGCCGGCGCACCGCGATAAATCGTCGCCTTCGGGGTCAGCCGTCGGTGGCGAGGTCGCTCAGCGAGAACCGGGAATCGATCGTGCTGCGCTCGAAGTTCAGCGCGCATCGGCGCGACCGGTTCAGCATCACCGGGCCGGAGATTCGCGCGCGGGCAGGCGGAACTCTCCGTCCACTGTGGTCCCGCGGCCGAAAGGTCCCGTGCTCCACCCGCGTTCGCCCTGCATCGATGGCAGGGTGGTCGGCGTCGCCGGTCAGGTGCGCGGAGTCGAGCGACGGGTGTCCGTCGATCCGAGCGCCCGCAAGGTCGAGCGCCTCGCGGGTGCTTCGGGCTGGTCTACGCGGTGAAAGGGCTGCGGAGGTCGAGCATTCCGGCTTCGCTGTGATCGGCGACCGGTTGTGCGTGCTCTTCGATGGGGGCGGGCTCTGGCTCGACGAACTGGACCGGGGCGATCTCGTCCGGAGCGGCCTGCCTGGGTGCCGGTGTCCCGGAGGACACGGGTGTTGCGGTGGTTATGAGAAACCTTCCTGATAGCAGCGCGCCGGCTGCTCGCCCGAAGGCGAGCAGCCGGCGGCGTTCATGCGTGCGAGGCTCAGACGCGAACCGAGCTGGCCTGCGGGCCCTTCGGGCCCTGGGTGACCTCGTAGGTGACCTGCTGGTCCTCTTCGAGGCTGCGGAACCCGCTGGCGTCGATGGCCGAGTAGTGGACGAAGACGTCCGGGCCACCGTCGTTGGGGGCGATGAAGCCGAAGCCCTTTTCAGCGTTGAACCACTTCACAGTTCCCTGTGCCATGTCTGTCTCCTCCTGGGAGCTGGAGCGTTTGACGGGAGCCCACACTTCGTGGGAGCCCGGGCCGGGGATCTCGAACGGCGGCTTTCCAGCTACAACCACGGACAAGCTGCTCGCTCGCATCAAATCCTGCGAGCGTGCGCAAACACGAACCCAGAAAAACAACGACCAGCGCCAAGCTTACACACCACCCGCGGCGGGCTCATCGGACATCGGGCTGTCCACTCTTTTGGGGGAACGCGTGAAGCCGTGAACAGGCTTTTCCGCTTCAGCGCGGACTGAAAAAATTCTTCGGCGCGCCGGGACGGCCGCGAGAATTCCGTCTCGCGGAGCCCCCGGCGCTCGCTGCGGTCCCGGCACGAGGCGCCCCAGGAGGTGATGAAGCGCCGCGGGGCCGGCGGCCGAGGGCCGCACCCGAAACCGCTGGTGTCGCGGCGATCCCGGACGCCTAGGAGCCCTCGCGCCAGGTGTAGGCGGCCGAGAAGGGGTGGTTGCGGAAGCGCTCCCACTTGGGCTTGATCTTGAGCCAGGCGTCGTCGATGACGTTCTCGTGGAGCTCGGCCAGCCGCCAGCCCGCGCCGAGGCCTGCTGCGACGTGGTCGCTGATCAGGTGCACGTTCGTGGCGATCGCGACCGGTTCGCCTGCGGCGTTGGTGTAGTGGGTGGGCATGCCCGAGGTCATGATGAAGTGCGGGTGGAACGTGACCAGCACGAACGCCGCCCCGGGTGCGGCCAGCCGGTGCGCTTCCGCGTAGAGCGGACGCAGGTCCTCCAGGTGCTCGTCGATCAGCGAGCAGATCACCAGGTCGTAGGCACCGCCGGGCAGCCCGGTGGCCGTGGCGTCGGCCTCCTCCAGCCGCTCGTGCGCGCCTCGGCGGCGCGCCAGGTCCAGCATCTCCGGGGTGACGTCCACGCCGTCGATGTGCTCGACGCCGTGCTCCCGCAGCCACTGCCCGGTGCGGCCGGTGCCGCAGCCGAGGTCGGCGGCCCTGCTCACCGCCGACCACCTCGGCTCGACCAGGCGCTCCAGCAGCGCCAGGTCCATCACGTCCTCGACGGTGTTCTCGTAGTCGGCGACCCACTCGCCGTATCCCGTCCGGACATCGACCGTCCGGTATCCGCGCGCGTCAAACGTCTCGAAATCCACTCGCCGAATTGTTCCGCCCGGGGAACCCGCGCGAAACCGATTTTCAGCGCAGCGGCATGCCGACGTAGTTCTCCGCCAGCGTCGTCGCCGCGGCCGTCGAGGAGCGCAGGTAGTCGAATTGGGAGCGCTGCAGGCGGCGCTCGAAGTCCTGGTCCGGGCCCTCGAAGCGGTGCGTCATCGACGTCATCCACCACGAGAAGTGCTGCACCCGCCACACCCGTTCCAGGCACTTCGCCGAGTACTCGTCCAGCCCGGCGTCGCTGCCGGTGCGGTAGTGGTCGACGAGCGCCTCCGCGAGCCGGTCCACGTCGGCCACCGCCAGGTTGAGGCCCTTCGCGCCGGTCGGCGGCACGATGTGCGCCGAATCGCCCGCGAGGAAGAGCGTCCCGTGACGCAGCGGCTCGGCCACGAAGCTGCGCATCGCGGTGACCGACCGGTCGATGATCGGCCCCTCCTGCAGCTTCCAGCCCGGAGCGGCCAGGCGCGCGTGCAGCTCGTCCCAGATGCGCGCGTCGGACCAGTTCGCCAGCGTCTCGTCCGGCTCGCACTGCAGGTAGAAGCGGCTGATGCCGGCCGAACGCATGCTGTGGAGCGCGAACCCGCTCTCGTGGTTGGCGTAGATCAGCTCATCGGTGGAGGGCGCGACCTCGGCGAGGATGCCCAGCCAGCCGAACGGGTAGACCCGCTCGTAGACGCGGCGCACGTCCGGCGGGATGACGTCCCGGCACACGCCGTGGAAGCCGTCGCAGCCGGCGACGAAGTCCGCGTGCAGCACCTGCGCGCGGCCGTCGTGGGTGAAGGTCACGCTCGGGCTCTCGGTCGTCACGTCGTGCACAGCGACGTCGTCGACCTCGAACAGCACCTGGCCGCCGTCGGCCCGCCGCCGCTCGTTGAGGTCCTTGACGACCTCCTGCTGGCCGTAGACGGTGATGGCGCGACCGGTGAGCTCGGTGAACGGGATGTGCAGCCGCTCGTCGTCGAACTGCATGTGCACGCCCTCGTGCCGGTCGCCCTCGCGCAGCATCCGCTCGCCCACGCCGACCTCGCGCAGCAGGTCGACCGTGCCCTGCTCCAGCACGCCCGCCCGGACCCGCTGCTGGACGTACTCCTGGCTCCGCCGCTCCAGCACGACCGAGTCGATGCCCTGCAGGTGCAGCAGGTGGGACAGCAGCAGACCGGCGGGACCACCGCCGACGATCGCGACCTGGGTGCGCAAGGTGGGGCCTCACTTCTTCTCCGGACCTCGGACAAGCATCACTGTCCGATCCGCGACCGGCACGTGCGGATGCCTCGCTACCGCTGAGTGGAAATCCGCTGCTCGGGAGCATCCCCGCCCACGACGGAGGGCGGAAGTTCCCGGTGGAACTCCCGCCCTCGTGGTCAACGGATCAGCAGCAGCGCGATCCGGGATCGATCTCCTTGCGGTCGATGTGAGCTCGCCAGAACTCGCGCTCGGACATCGGCTGCTCGGAGCCGTGGTGGGCGCGGTGGTGCTCCAGGTAGGTCTCGTAGGCCGTCTCGCCCACGACACCGCGCACGATCTGCCAGGCCGCGCGGACGGATCCGCGCAGCCTGGTCAGCGTCGTGCCGTTCAACTCCCGCCACTCCCGGAGGAGGCGAGCTCCTTCTGCTTCTGGCGTTCCTCGGCCGTGGGGATGAGGCCGGAGGGTGCCCACAGCTCCGACTTCACGTACTCGGCCTCGGTGCTGGGCAGCGGCTCGGTGGTGCGCAGCGCCTTGATCCAGACGCGGACCGCGTCCACCAGCACGATGATGATCAGCACCGCGAACAGCACGCTCAGCACGCCGTCCACAGTGGAGTTGACCACCACCTTCTGCATCTCCTCGACGGTGTCGGCCGTGCCCTTGCTGGTCTGCCCGGCGTCGAGCGCGGCCTGGTAGGACGCGCGCTGGGCGAAGAACCCGATCTTGGCGTCGGAGGAGAAGATCTTCTGCCAGCTCGCCGTCAGCGTCACCGCCGCGTCCCAGGCCAGCGGGATCAGCGTCACCCAGGCGTACTTGGCCTTGCCCGCCTTGATCAGCAGCGTCGTGGCCACCGCGAGCGCCACCGCCGCCAGCAGCTGGTTGGCGATGCCGAACAGCGGGAACAGCTGGTTGATGCCGCCCAGCGGGTCGTTCACGCCGGCCCACAGGAAGTAGCCCCACGCGCCGACGATGACCGCGCTGGCCAGCCAGTTGCCCGGCTTCCAGCTGACGTCGCCGAAGCGCTTCCAGACGTTGCCGACCGTGTCCTGCAGCATGAACCGGCCCACCCGGGTACCGGCGTCCACAGTGGTCAGGATGAACAGCGCCTCGAACATCACCGCGAAGTGGTACCAGAACGCCTTCATCGCGTCCCCGCCCATGACCTGCGAGAACACCTCGGACAGGCCCAGCGCCAGGGTCGGTGCGCCGCCGCTGCGGCCCACCAGCGTCTCCTCCTCGACCGCCGCCGCGGCAGCCGACAGCTGCTCCGGGGTGACCTGGAAGCCGATGCCCGCCACCGCTTGCGAGGCCGACTGCACGGTGTCGCCGAGCGCGCTGTCGGGCATGTTCATCGCGAAGTAGATGCCCGGATCGATGATGCAGGCCGCGGCCAGCGCCATGATCGCCACGAACGACTCGGTGAGCATGCCGCCGTAGCCGATGACCCGGATCTGCGATTCCTTCTCGATCATCTTCGGCGTGGTGCCCGAGGAGATCAGCGCGTGGAACCCGGACAGCGCACCGCAGGCGATCGTGATGAACACGAACGGGAACAGCGCGCCGGAGAACACCGGGCCCTCGCCGTTGAGGGCGAAGTCGGTGACCGCCGCGGTCTTCATCCCCGGCATCGCGACCAGGATCGACACCGCCAGCAGCACGATCACGCCGACCTTCATGAAGGTGCTCAGGTAGTCGCGCGGAGCCAGCAGCATCCACACCGGCAGCACCGAGGCGACGAAGCCGTAGATGATCAGCGCGAAGGTGACCTCGTTGCCGGTGAGCGTGAAGAACTCCGCCATGCCGGACTCGGCGACCCAGCTGCCGCCGGCGATGCTCAGCAGCAGCAGCGCGATGCCGATCATCGACACCTCGACGATCTTGCCGGGCCGCAGGTATCGCAGGTAGAAGCCCATGAACAGGGCGATCGGGATCGTCATGCCGATCGAGAACGCACCCCACGGCGAGCCCTTGAGGGCACCCACCACGACCAGCGCCAGCACCGCCAGCAGGATGATCATGATCGCGAGCACGGCGATCAGCGCCGCCACGCCGCCCACCGGGCCGATCTCCTCGCGGGCCATCTGGCCGAGGCTGCGGCCGTTGCGGCGGGTGGAGAAGAACAGCACCACCATGTCCTGCACGGCACCGGCGAAGATGACGCCGATGATGATCCAGATCGTGCCGGGCAGGTAACCCATCTGCGCGGCCAGCACCGGACCCACCAGCGGACCGGCGCCCGCGATCGCGGCGAAGTGGTGGCCGAAGAGCACCCGCCGGTCGGTCGGGTGGAAGTCGGCTCCGTTGTTGAGCCGCTCGGCCGGGGTCGCCCGTTCGTCGTCGGTCTTGAGGACCCGGTTGGTGATGAACCGGGCGTAGAACCGGTACGCGATGGCATAGGACGCCAGGGCTGCGAAGACCAGCCAGGCGGCCGAGATCTCCTCACCGCGCACCAGCGCGATCACACCCCAGCTGACCGCGCCGACCAACGCGACCAGCACCCAGATGGTGATTTCCTTGGGACTCATTCTGCGTTTCCGAGCCGATCCACCGCTCGGGGCCGTTGTCGTAGCCACCGTCTCGGACTCCAATCCTGCTGCGCGAGATGCGGTTGCACAGCAGTTCTAGAGCATCGGCTCGCGCGTCTGGAATGTCCAGCCCGTTGCGCGAGAGTAATCAGGATGTGAAGAGGTGGACGGCCTGCTCGGGTGAGGTCGGCCGGGCAAGCGGCATGTCGGCTTCCGCTCCTGCGACTCGATCTTGGTCCACTGGCGTGAAGTCGCCGGATGGACTGATCAACAGCGCGCCGCGTCGGTAGAGTCGCCGCCGTTGATCACAGCCGATTCGGTAACGACCGGATTCCGGCCACAACCCAGAAGGGGGTCCCGGGCGTCGTGCACAGATGTGACGGTGTCGATCGCAATGCCTGTGACCGTCCGGCCGGGTGACGGGTCGGCGGCAATGGACGAGCTGACGAACAAGCTGACCGACCTCTACCAGGAGCACTACGCGCAACTGCTGCGGATCGCGGTGCTGCTGGTGGACGACCGAGCCTCCGCCGAGGACATCGTGCAGGACGCCTACCTGCGGGTCTTCGACTCGCGGACCAGGCTGCGCGATCCCGACAAGGCGCTGGCCTTCCTGCGGCAGGCGGTGCTCAACCGGGCGAGATCGACCTTGCGCAGACGGCTGGTCGCCCGCAAGTACCTGCCGAAGCTGGCCGTGGCCGACAGCCTCCCCGACGACACCGGGCGCGGGCTCGACCGCGCCGTGCTCGCCCAGGCCCTCGCGCGGCTGCCGCGGCGGCAGCGGGAGGCCATCGTGCTGCGCTACTACGCCGACCTGAGCGAAGTCCGCACCGCCGAGGTGATGGGATGCAGCCAGGGGTCGGTGAAGTCCTACTGCTCGCGCGGGGTGGCCAGGCTGTCGGAGTTGCTGGGGGAGCGGGTGTGAACGAACTCGATCGCGACACCGAGCTGGTGCGCGCCCGGATGCACCGGGCCGTCGCCGATGTCGAACCGGCGCCGGATTCGCTGCCACGACTGCTGGCCGCCGCCCGGCGCAGGCGCGCGCCGCACCGCCGACCGACGTTCCTGGTCCTCGCCGCAGCCGCGGTGGCAGCCATCTTCGTCGGCGTGGCACTGGGTTTCCAGGCACCGGACCCGCAGCCGGTGAGCGTGCGGCCGGGCAACTACGCCGCCGCCGTGGGGGGCGGGGCGATCGCGACGTTCGACGTGGCGTCCGGGCGCAGGCAGGGCGATGTCGCCCAGGTGTCCGGTGGCGAGGTGGCCGATCTGGCCGAGGACCAGGGCCGGGTGTTCGCACTGGTGTCCACATCGGACGGTCAACGCGTCGTCGAGGTGGCCACCGGCGGCGCGCAGCGGGAGCTAGCCGACGCCGGGGACGCTCGTGCGCTGACCGCGGCGGGCGGCCGGGTCGCCTACGCCGACGGCGACCGGATCGTGCTGTGGATCGGCGGCGACCGCCGGGACCTCCCGACTCCCGGGCTGCGCGTGATCGACCTCGCGCTGTCCGGTGACGGACGGCTGGCGCTGCTCGCCGAACGCGGCGGACCGGCTGAACTCCTCATCACCGACCCGGATCCGACCACCGTCGACGCGAGTCGCGCGGCCCCGACGGGCCCGTGCGGGCCGCTGGCCATCGCCGGAGCCGGCCCGGACATCGCCGCCCTCGAACCCGCCGACTGCACCGCTCCGGGCCGTGCCCGGGTCGCGACCTACGCCGCCGACACGGGCCGGAAGCTGGCCGCGGGCGTGCCGTTCGCGACCCCGCCGCTCGAACCGGTGCACCTCGGCCTCTCCGCCGACCCCCAGGGCCGGGTCCTCGTCTCCGTCCCGGGCCGGGCCCAGTGGTTGGTCGACGGCACCGAAGTCCTGCAGATCCCGTTGCCCTGCGCGGGATCCGGGCCCTGCGCCGCCCTCCCCGCGACGTTCTGACCAGCGCCGACGAGCCCAGCCCGGAGGGCGATTCGAATTTCGCGCGAAATTCGACTTCCGAGGCCGGGCCTCGAATTTCGCGCGAAATTCGAATTCCTTCACCCAAGCGGGCGAGACATCGGCGATGTGCTGGTCGGGGAGGAGGGGGTGGCCCATCCTCGGAAGATCGGCCGAGAGGTTGGGGTGGTTGTGCGGGGATTGCGGCGGTTGGTGCTCGTGGCTCTGGACCGGCCTCGGTGGCAGCAGTTCGTGGCGTGCTGCGTGTCGCTGTGGGCGTTGGCGTGGATCGTCGGGCAGTTCATCGCACCCGCGCACGGACCGAGCGCGCTGGGCGTGCTCGGAGAGCTCGCCGCGCGCGTCGGCGTCACCGGCGGCGGCTGGGCGGAGCGGGTCGCCGAGACCTGGCAGCACAGCGGCGGCGGACTCGCGATCTTCGGCGGACTGCTGTGGGCGGCCACCACCGAACGGGGCCAGCTCCCGGCCCTGCTCGGCTGGGTCGCGGTGATGCTGGGCGCCGAGCGACTCGGCTACCGGCCCGCGATGCTGGTCGCGGTGGCGAGCATGGTCGGGTTCGTGGTGCTGCTGTGGATCACCGCGCAGATCTCCCGCCGCTTCCTGGACCGCACCACGTTGTTCCCGAACGACGTCGTGCGAGCAGGAGTCACGGCCGCCGCGCTGTCGGCGGTGGTGCCGCTGTTCGCACCCACGTTGTTCCTGGCCAGGCTCGGAAACCCCTACCTCACCAAGGGCCCGCGCCCGATTCCCGCGCAGCGGCGCGAAGAATCGCGCGTCCACGACCAGGAGCGCTCCTAGACGTCGAGCCGCAGACCTCGTTCGGCCATCGCGCGCAGTTCGAGGTCGTCGGGGTGGGAGGGCTGGTGCGACCACACGGCCTGCACGACCCGGACCCGACTTCCGCTCTGCTGCACCGACTGCGCCGCGTCGCCGAAGTTCCGCGGTGCCCCGGGCCAGCTCCGGCCCTGCGCGACGAGGTCGCTGATGCCGCCCGTTCCCGCCGACTCCAGCAGCGTCCGCAGCTCGGTCGCCGCCTTCGGGTCCGCCAGGTCCACGGCGGCGATCGACACCGCCACCGGCGAGGTGCCCAGGCGCGCCTCGAAGACGCCGCGCCGCAGGCTCCGGCACGACTGCTGCTGGAACCACCGCTGCACGTCGCCGTAGGCGTTCGGTCCGCAGGCCTCGCCCTGGTCGATCGCGTGCTGCGTGAACTCCACGCCGTCGACCCGTTGGACCGCCAGGTCGGGCGGGCTCGCCGAGGGCGATCCCAGCGTCATGACGCCGAGCAGCGCGCACACCACGGCCACCGCCGCCACGGCGGCGATCAGCTTGCCGCGCGGGAACGTCCGGGACTTCGCGGCCTCGCGCCGGCGGTCGAAGGGCCGGTCCTCGGAGTACTTCGGGATGAGCATCGTGTCGATGCTGGAGAGGTCGACCTCCGGCGACGCCGGAAAACCCTCCTCGACCAGGGTTTCTCCGGTCGCTTCAGCTCCCAGCACCCGGAGCAGCCCCAGCGCGGGCACCGCGCCGCACGGGCTCTCGTAGGTCGCCAGCTCCCGCGCCGCCGACAGGACGGAGGTCGTGTTCGGCGAGACCACCCGGACGCCGCGGTGCAGGTCGGTCGTCGGCTGCATGACCTGCCCGACGTAGGGACCGACCGCGACGACCGCCGCCACCGGCAGCGGTTCGAGCCCGCGGGTCTGCAGGCTGCGGGCCAGCGCGGCAGCCGATTCCAGCCCTTCCTGCGCCGGGTTGACCTTGCCCTCGGTGCGCACCAGCGGCCAGCCGTCCACCGTCCACGGCGTGCCGACGGGGGCGTCGAGCTTCAGGGCCGGTTCCGGCAGGTCCACACCCAGCACCACGATCACCCCGCGCGGCAGCACGATCACCGCGTCCAGCGGGCGAGGGCTGCCCGGAGGGCGGCAGCCGAACACGGTGACGCCGCCGAGCACCGAACGGCCGGCGCCCCACGCGGCGATGGCCGCCCGGATGTCGGCGCCGACCTCGGTCGGTTCCGCTCCGAGCCGCACCAGGTGCATCAGGCCTCCTCGAGAGTTCCGGTGTGCCGGGTCCTTTCGAACCGACCCGGAAGACGGTAGCGGGGGCCGCCAGGTCACGTCCCTCGGATTGCGCATTAACCCGTTCGAGTGGTAATCGCCACTCCTCCGCCGAGGGGGCGTTGGTGCGTCCGAGGGACGTCGATCGTCCGGTGCGGCGCTGGGATCAGCGATTTCAGTGAATCACCGTCACCGGGGGCCGACTGGTCTCGGCTGGTACCGGGCTTCGTCGCAGAGGGACGGTTGACGATCTCGCGGTGGCGGAGATCTCCACCGGCGATGCAGAATGGCGCCGCAGCTGGTGATCGTCGGGTTCGCGAGGTCGTAGGGGAAGACGTCCCTCGTCGAATAGCGGAGGTCAGCAGTGAGCACCCGTGGCAGCGACAGTGGCCTCACCTGCGGTGTGGTCTACATCCACTCGTCGCCGTCTGCGGTCTGCCCGCACGTCGAGTGGGCGATTTCCGGCGCACTCGGCACTCGGACGGAACTCCGCTGGACGGCGCAACCGGCAGCCCCAGGACAACTCCGCGCGGAGTGCACCTGGACAGGCGAGCCGGGTACTGGAGCACGCCTGGTGACCGCGCTGCGCGCGTGGCCCATGTTGCGCTTCGAGATCACCGAGGACCCCAGCCATGGGGTCGACGGGCAGCGGTTCTGCCACGCGCCCGGACTCGGCCTGTGGCGCGCCTGCACCAGCGCCAATGGTGACATCGTCGTGAGCGAAGATCAACTCCGTACGCTCGCGGCGAATGCCAAGGGCCCGGAGGCCTTCTCGCACCGAGTCGGGCAGCTGCTCGGCGCGGAGTGGGACGACGCCCTCGAACCGTTCCGCCGGGCGGGCGACGGCGCGCCGGTCACGGTGCTGCACCGCGTCGGCTGATTTCCGGCAGATCGCGGGGAAGCCCTCACCCGGCTGATCGGGTTGTGCGAAGCTGAGCAGGTGCGTTCTTGGCTGAAATGGGGGATTCCGCTCGCCGTCGTCGTGCTGCTCGCGGCGGGCGGTGGTGGGGTCCTGCTGGCCCAGCAGGTCTACTACGGCGAGCGCGAGCCGTCTCCGGGCACGGAGTCCGCACCGTCGGGCGTTGCCGCGCAGCAGAAGGTGTCGCGCTCCGGCGTCGAGCACTCGCCTGACGCCGCCGCGTACCCGGACCAGCGGATCATCGAGGGACTGCTGGACAACTACTTCGACGGCATCAACCGCAGGAACTACGAGCTGTGGAAGTCCACGGTCCCGCCCAGCAAGTGGCGAGAGCTGCCCCTGAGCAAGTTCCACGACGACTACGGCACCACCACGGACTTCGACATCAAGGTGCACCGCATCGATCCCGGCCAGGACCGCTCCGCGCTGGTCATGCTCAGCTTCAAGAGCGACCAGGACATCGCTGACGCGCCGCCGCAGGCCAAGGCCCGCTGCGTGCAGTGGGACGTCGTCTACCCGGTCGTCGTCGACGAGGACGGCAACGCGGTCCTCGACATCAGCAAGCTGCCCAACAGCGCCACCGCCGTCCCCTGCGCGTGACGCGGCTGCCGGTGAGCCGGCACGAGGGGAGTTCTGCTCAGGGGATCTGCCACGGAGGCCTGCGATGCGCGGTTCCGGGCGGTCCTCACCGGAGCGCGGGCGGAAGCGGGCCGTGGCGGGGACGGGACTGTCACCCGTCCCCGCGGACCGCGATCATGCCTTGGCGAAGGCGAGGGCGACGTTGTGCCCGCCGAAGCCGAAGGCGTTGTTGATGGCGGCGGACTGCTCGACGTGGCGCGGCTTGTCGGCCACCACGTCCAGCTCCACCTTCGGGTCGAGGTTCTCGAGGTTCTGCGTCGCCGGGATGACGCCGTGGTGCAGCGAGAGGATCGTGACGATGCTCTCCACCGCACCGGCCCCGCCGACCAGGTGCCCGAGCGAACCCTTCGGCGCGGTCACCACCGCACCGTCCCCGATGGCCTTGCGCACCGAGTTCGCCTCGCCCACGTCGCCGACCACCGTGGAGGTGGCGTGCGCGTTGACGTGCCCGATGTCGGAGGGCTGCAGGTCGGCTGCGGCCAGCGCCTTGCGCATCGCCGCGACCTGGCCCAGACCGTCCGGGTGGCTCCCGGTGATGTGGTACGCGTCGGAGGTGATGCCGGATCCGGCCAGCCGGCCGTAGATCCGGGCACCGCGCGCCTTGGCGTGCTCGGCGCTCTCCAGGATCACCACACCGGCACCCTCGCCCATGACGAACCCGTCGCGGTCCACGTCGAACGGGCGGGAGGCGCGCTCCGGCTCGTCGTTGCGGGTGCTCAGGGTCCGGGCCTGGGCGAAACCGGCGATGGTGATCGGGTGGATGCAGGACTCCGCACCACCGGCCACCACCACGTCGGCGTGCCCGTACCGGATCATCTCCGCGGCCTTGGCCAGTCCCTCGGCGCCGGACGCGCACGCCGAGGCCGGCGAGTGGACGCCGGCGCGGGCGCGCAGCTCCAGGCTGACCATGGCGGCCGGGCCGTTGGGCATCAGCATCGGCACGGTCAGCGGCGAGACCTTGCGCAGGCCACCCGCTTCCAGCTGGTCGTCCTGCTGGAGCAGGGTCAGCGGGCCGCCGATGCCGGTGCCCAGCGCCACGCCGAGCCGATCGGGGTCGACCGGTTCGGACTCGTCCGTGGGCATCTCGAAGCCGGCATCCGCCCACGCCTCGCGGGCCGCGATGACCGCGATGGCTTCGCAGCGGTCCATCCGGCGGAGCTGCACGCGGGGCAGCACCTCGCTCGGATCGACCGCCAGCGGGGCTCCGATCTTGGCGGGCAGCTCGTAGGTGTCGAGCCATTCGGCCTCCATGCGGCGGATGCCGCTGGCGCCGTTGAGCAACCCGTCCCAAGTGGACGCGACGTCACCGCCCAGCGGTGTCGTCGCGCCCAGCCCGGTGATGACGACTTCGGTGGTCATGCGTTCTTGGCGATGTAGTCCACCGCATCACCGACGGTCTTGAGGTTGGCCAGCTCGTCGTCCGGGATCTTGACGCCGAACTTGTCCTCGGCCTGCACGGCGATCTCCACCATGGACAGCGAGTCGATGTCCAGGTCGTCGACGAAGGACTTGTCGATGGTCACGTCGGCCGCGTCGACACCCGCGACCTCCTCGACGATGGTGGCGAGACCCTTGGTGAATTCTTCGTTCGACACTGGTTCTTCCTTCCTGGTTCTTACGTTCCTACCGCCGGGTTGCGTCACCCGCGGTGGCTTTTCCGGTTGTGGCGTGACATCAGGGGCAGATGGCGACCTGGGCGGCGTAGGACAGCCCGGCACCGAAGCCCACGAGGAGCATCACGGCGCCGCTGGGGATCTCCCCGGCAGCCCGCATGTGGTCGATGGCGAGCGGGATCGACGCCGACGACGTGTTGCCGGAGTAGACGATGTCACGCGCGACGACGAGGTCATCGCGGGCACCCTTGCTCTGCAACTTCTTCCCGATGGCCTCGACGATGCGCAGGTTCGCCTGGTGCGGCACCAGCACGTCGATGTCGGAGAGCTGCAACCCGGCCGCCTCGACGGCCTCGATGGCCACCGGCGCGATCTGCGTGGTCGCCCACCGGAAGACCGACTGGCCCTCCTGGTGGATGTACTTGTTCTCGCGCAGGTAGATGGTGTCGACCAGGTCGCCGGCGCTGCCGAGCACACCCGGGCCGAGCTGCGGCTCGTCGGACGCGCCGACCACGGTCGCACCGGCGCCGTCGGCGAAGATGATGAGGTTGGAGCGGTCCGTCCAGTCCATCCACTCCTGGAAGCGCTCGGAACCGATCACCAGCACGTTGCGGGCGGAACCGGCGCGCACCGCGTCGGAGGCGGTGTTGAGGGCGTAGACGAAACCGGCGCACGCGGCGTTGAGGTCGTAGGCGCTCTTGGCCTTGATGCCGATCTGGTCGGCGACCTGGGCCGCGGCGTTGGGGATCCCGCCCGGCATCGTGCAGGTGGCCACGATGACCTGGTCCACATCGGACGGCGTCAGGCCCGCGTCGGCGATCGCCTTGGCACCGGACTCGACGGCCATGTTGACCACGGACTGGTGCTCGTCGCCCATGCGGCGGTGGATGATGCCCACCCGCTGGCGGACCCACTCGTCGTTGGTGTCCACCAGCTTGGCCAGGTCGTGGTTGGTGACGATCCGGTTGCCCTGGGTGCTGCCGAAGCCCAGCAGCTTGGTACCCGCGACGGCTGGCTTCGATGCGATGTGGGGCAGGCTCACGCGGCGCTCCCGAGCTGGTCGGCGACCTTGTCGAGGTCGGCAGGGGTCTTGAGGGCGATGGTCTGGACGCCCTTGAGCGCGCGACGCACCATGCCGGTCAGCGCACCGGCCGGCGGGAACTCCACGACGGCGTCCACACCGCGCTCGCCGAGCGCGGTCATGCAGCTGTCCCAGCGCACCGGGTTGGTCACCTGGTTGACCAGGCGGTTCAGGATGTCGTCGGCGGAGGAGACCACCGAGCCGTCCGCGTTGGACAGCAGCGGCAGCACCGCGTCGGTGGCTTCGACGCTCTCGGCGTGCTTGGCCAGGGTTTCGCGCGCGGACACCATGAAGCGGGTGTGGAACGCGCCGGCGACCGGGAGCGGGCGGACCCGAGCGCCTTCCGGCGGCTCGGCGGCCAGCTGCTCCAGCGCACCGGTCTTGCCCGCGGCGACGATCTGACCGCCGCCGTTGCGGTTGGCCGGGTCCAGACCGAGGCGCTCCAGCGTCTCCAGCACGATCTGCTCGTCACCGCCGAGCACCGCGGCCATGCCGGTCGGCTCCAGCGCGCAGGCGGCGGCCATCTCCCGGCCGCGCACCGCTGCCAGCGCCACGGCGTCGTCCGCGCTGAGCGCTCCTGCGACGGCCGCTGCGGCGAGCTCGCCGACCGAGTGGCCGGCGACCGGCGTGTCGGCGGGCACCTCGAAGCGGCGGCGCAGTTCTTCGGCTGCGATCAGCGACAGCGCCACGACCAGCGGCTGGGTGACCGAGGTGTCCTTGATCTCGTCGGCCTCCGCGGTGGTGCCGAGTTTGATCAGGTCCAGGCCGGTGAGCTCCGACCAGCGTCCGAGGCGGTCCTCGACGCCGTCGAGCTCCAACCACGGGTTGAACATCCCTGGGGCCTGAGACCCCTGTCCGGGGGCGAGAAGCGCGATCACTCTTGCTACTGAACACCCGGTGGCGGGATCGGGGTGATGCCGACGAGGACTAAGTCCTGCGCGCAAAGTTGTGGAGTGTCTACAAGCGCCACCTGGGGTGGTCGTCCTTAACTGGGGAATCGTTGTCGGGCGTGTCCGGTCGGTGACAGCCTGGTGAACCCCGCGCCACCGAATTCGCCCTGCGTTCGCGGTCTCGTCGCCGGCTCACCACAGCCCTCGGGCCTTGGCGAGCCGGCCGACCGCGAGGCCGACCCGCAGCACGTGGGCGTCGCGGGCGTTGGACGGCGTGCGTCCGGTCAGCTCGGCGACGCGGCGGAGTCGATATCGGACGGTGTTGGGGTGGACGTAGAGCTGGCGGGCGCAGTTCTCCAGCACGCCGCCGACCTCCAGGTAGGTGTCGACGGTCTCCATCAGCGCGCCGCCCGCGTCGACCAGCGGCAGCACGATGCGCTCGACCAGCTGGCGCTCGGCTTCGGGGTCACCGGCCAGCGCGCGCTCGGGCAGCAGGTCGCCGGAGGGGACCGGTCGGGGCGCGGTCGGCCAGGCCACCACCGATCGCAGGGCGGACATCGCGTCGGAGGCGGAGCGGTGCGCGTCGGCGAGGCTCGGCATGCTCGGGCCCGCCACCACAGGGCCCTCGCCGAACGCCTCGGTCAGCCCGTTGGCGATCTGCTCGTTCTCGCGACCGTCGCCGGTCCCGCCGAAGACGACCACGAGCCGCGTCCCCTGCACGCCCAGCAGCACCGGGCAGCCGACCCGGGCGGCGCGGCTGCGCACCTGGTAGACGACGGTCGGCGGGTCGTCGGAGGGGGCGTTGCCGACCAGCACGGTGGCCTCGGAGGCGGGGTCCCAGCCCAGCGCGGCGGCCCGGGACAGCAGTGACTCCTCGGCGTCGCCGCGCACGATGCCGTCGACGACCAGAGCTTCGAGCCGGGCGTCCCACGCGCCGCGCGACTCGGCCGCGGCGGCGTAGGAGGTGGCGGCGGCGAAGGCGATCTCGCGGGTGTAGCGCAGGATCGACTCCAGCAGCACGAACCGCTCGTGCTCCTTCTCGGCGAGCTCCGGCAGCTGCTGCTCGAAGACGTCGATGGCGACGCGGACCAGTTCCAGCGTCTGGCGGAGGCTGACCCAGCGGGAGAGGTCGCGGGGCGCGTTGCGGAACGCCTCGGCGGTCAGCCGGACGGACTGGCTCGGGTCCTGCATCCAGGAGACGAAGTTGGAGACCCCGGTCTGGGTCACCAGCTGAACGCTCGCCCGCTGGTCGGCCGGAAGCCGCTGGAACCAGGGGAGTCGTTGCTCCATCGCGGTGATGCTGGCGCCGGCGAGCCCGCCGGAAGCGCGCTCGAGCCGGTGCAGCGTCGCCGCGCACACTTGATCTTGTGTACCGGTGTCCCGCTCACCAGCGTCTTCGGTACTCATACCGACAGAATCGCATGTCCGAGATCAGCGTGTTCGAGGGGAGCGCGTGGAAGCGAACAACCTCACCCGGCAGGAATTCGTATTCATCGCGTAATTGAATTGGTCAAACAATTCAACCGAAAGAGCGACGAAAGTCGTCCGAACGTGGCGCCTGTCGGAGTTGCTGCGGAGTTGATGTTCGAGAACGATTTCCGAGACGCGAATTCGCCATCGATTTTCCGGTTTCACCGAGGAGCAAGGACTATGGGAGCTCTCCAGCAAGGATTGTCCGCGGCGTGGTCCGCGGTCGCCACGTTCGTGCCGAAACTCGTCGTCTTCCTGATCATCCTGCTGGTCGGCTGGCTCATCGCCAAGGCCGTTTCCAAGGCTGTTCAGATGGCGTTCAACAAGCTGGGATTCAACAAACTCCTGGCGAAGTCCGGCCTGAACGACATGACGTCGGGTTCGGGGATCGACATCGGCGGAATCCTCGTCAAGCTGATCTACTACTTCATCCTGCTGATCTTCCTGCAGCTGGCGCTGAGCGCGTTCGGCCCGAACGCGGTGAAGGACCTCATCGACCAGGTCGTGCTGTTCCTGCCGCGGATCGTCGTCGCCGTCGTCCTGGTGCTGGTGGCCGGTGCGATCGGTCGCGCGGTCGGTGACCTGATCACCAGCTCGCTGGGCAACCGCTCGTTCGGCCCGATGCTCGGCAAGATCGCCTTCGGCTTCATCCTGGCGCTGGGCATCATCTCGGCGCTGAACCAGATCGGGATCGCGGTCACCGTGACCACCCCGGTGCTGGTCGCCGTGCTGGCCGCGGCCGCGGGCGTGGTCATCGTCGGTGTCGGCGGTGGCCTCATCCAGCCGATGCAGCACCGCTGGAGCCGGTGGCTGGACAACGCCGAGTCGCAGTTCGGCGGCAAGGGCAACGTCGCCGGCGACCAGCCCACCCAGCAGATGCCCGCTCCGGGCCAGCCCGGTCAGCCCGGGCCGGGTCAGCAGGGGCACAGCGGAACCCTCTGACGCGAGGCTGAGAGATCGGGGCTCACCCATCGGGTGGGTCCCGATTTTTCACGCTCTTGGCCGTTCCGGGCGGGTGCGGGGAACCGACACCATGGTGCGCGGGATCTCGTTGGGGGTGATCACCGATGGCGCTACCTCTCGTGTGGCTCGCCGACGTGCTGCGTGCGGCCGGCCTGGCCGTCGTGGAGACGTCCGGGTGGAAGGAGCGCACGGCCTCGGGCGTGCAGCCGACCGCCGCGGTCGGCGTTCTCGAACACCACACGGCGACTCCGGCCTCGTACGAGAACCCGGCTCCGAGCGTGCAGCTGTGCATCGACGGGCGCAGCGATCTCAAGGGGCCGCTGTGCCACGCGGTGATCGGTTTCGACGGCGTGGTCCACGTGATCGCCGCGGGCCGCGCCAACCACGCGGGCGAGGCCAAGGCGTCCGGGCCGAACCCGGCCGGCGACGGCAACACCCTCTACGTCGGGTTCGAGTGGGACTACCAGGGCGTCGAGCAGGGGCCGAGCCCCGAGCAGCACGGCGCGGCGATCACCGCCACCGCCGCGGTGCTGCGTCACCTCGGCCGGCCGCTGGAGGCGGCGCGCGGCCACAAGGAGACCAGCGTCACCGGGAAGATCGACCCGGGCCACGTCGACATGGACCGCTTTCGCGCTGACCTCGTGACCAAGGACCAGGAGGACGAGATGACCCCGGAACAGGACGCGATGCTGCGGCGCTTGGAGCACGAACTGCTGGGCCCGCGCGGTCCCGAGGGGCAGATCCAGGGGTGGCAGACCGCCGTCGGCCCGCGCACGATCGTCGCGATGCTGGTGGATCTGGTCAACAGCATGGCCGCGAACAACCAGCCCGCCGCGCCGCAGGGAGCCGTTCAGGGGCCGGAGGCGATCAAGGCGGCCTTCGAAGCGATGCCGGCCGATCAAGCCGCGCCGCTGCTCGCCGAACTGGTCCGCATCCAGCAGCAACGCCAACCGGCGCCGGGTGCTTGAGGATCGTTGAGGGACTGCCTAGACGGCGCGGCGCCGTTGGGCGCGTTGGTCGCGCCGGTTGAGCAGGCGCTTCACCAGTGCGGGCTGCTGGGCTAAGGCTTCGGGCTCGTCCAGCAGGCGGTTGAGGCGCTGGTAGTAGCGGTTCGGGGAGAAACCGAAGCGCTCCTGGATGACCCGTTCCTTGTTGCCCTGGTACTGCCAGTGCTCCAGCTCGAAGGCGAGGATGGCGCGGTCGGTGTCGTTCATCCGGCGTTACCCCCTCGTTCAGCTTCGGACGATCAAGTCTAGGTGATCGGGGTACGGGTGTTCGATCGGCCATCAGTGGTGTCGGCTCGTTGTGATCCGACCCACGTCTGGATCGCGGAACAGATCGACCGGCGCAGGATGTTGGCCAGTGCAGTACGAACTCGTGCGCTCCGGGGTCGGTGAAACTCCGAACCGGCGGTGAAAGTCCGCGAACCGGCACCTCGTGGGTGCCGGCCGATCCGGTGGAATTCCGGAACCGACGGTCAAAGTCCGGATGAGAGGCGCGCACGGGCCACCGCGGTGCGCGAATCCCGGCAGCTCACGCCGTGTTTCGCCGGTTCCTCGGTCGCCCGCGCACACCCCGGCGCACCCGGCGGGAGGAGCGGGCGTGCAAGCGGTGGCGGAATGGCTGCTCGGCAACGGGATCACCGTGCTGGGCCAGAAGATCTCCTGGGCCGAACTCGTGGGGCAGCTCTGCGCGCTCACGGTGGTCTTCCTCGCGCAGCGGCGCTGGGTGGCGACGTGGCCGGTGCAGGTGTCGGCGACCGTGCTGCTGTTCGCGGTCTACGCGTCCGCCCACCTCGGCGGACTGGCGGTCCGCCAGGTGGTGATCCTGCTGATCTCCGTCTACGGGTGGTGGGCCTGGAACCGCCGCAGCGACCCGGTCTACGGCGTGGCGATCCGCAAGGCCACCGGTGTCGAGCGGCTGGTGCTCGTCGGCGTTCTGGCCCTCGGAACCTCGGCGTTCGCGCTGCTGCTGAGCGCGCTGGACGCCTCGTGGGCGCCCTGGCCGGACGCCTGGATCTTCATCGGCACCGGCGTCGCGTTCTGGGCGCAGGGCCGGGGCCTGGTCGAGTTCTGGCTGGTCTGGCTCGCGGTGGACGCGGTCGGAGTGCCGCTGCAGATCGCCTCGGGCCTCTACTTCAGCGCCGCCATCTACCTGGTCTTCGCAGCCCTGGTCATCCACGGCTGGTGGTCCTGGACCCGCACGGCCCGAGCCCAGAGCGAACGGACCACCCCGGTCACAAGCGGCTGAGGACTGCTGCGGTCACGCCTCGGGTGCCGCAGGTGGGGGTGCCGTTGGGGTTGAGGCGGACTGCGCCGTCGGCGTAGGCGGCTTCAACGGCGCCGGTGATGCGCTTCGCGGTGCCGGTGGCGCCCACGTGGTCGAGCAGCATCGCCGCGGTCAGCAGCTGCGACGTCGGGTTCGCCTGGTCCTTCCCGGCGATCGACGGGGCGCTGCCGTGCACGGGTTCGAAGTAGGCGGTGCGCTCGCCGATGTTGCCCGACGGGCACGTGCCGAGCCCGCCCACGGTCGCCGCGCCGAGGTCGCTGAGCATGTCGCCGACGAAGTTCTCGGTCACGAGCACGTCGAAGTGGCCGGGGTCGGCGACGAGGTCGTGCGCGGCGGCGTCGGTGTAGCGGTGATCTGCTTCGACGTCGGGGTACTCGGCGGCGATCTCGTCGAAGATGTCCCGGAAGAACGCGAAGCTGCGCAGCACGTTGCTCTTGTCCACGCAGGTCACCCGGCGAACTCCGTCGCCCGGGGCGCCGTTGCGCGTTCGCGCGGTCTCGAAGGCGAACCGCACGATCCGCTCGACGCCGAACCGCGTCATCAGCAGCTGGTCGCTGGCCGCCCGCTCGTTGCGCACTCCGGAGCCGCGCGAGAGGTACAGGCCCTCGGTGTTCTCCCTCACGATCACGTAGTCGATCGGGCTCGCCGAGTCCCGGAGCCCGGGCAGCAGGCGGACCGGGCGCACGTTGGCGTAGGTGTCGAGCCCGGTGCGCAGCACTCCGCCGAGCACACCGGCTTCGGTCCCGTCGGGCTTGCGCACCTCCGGCAGCCCGACCGGGCCCTTGAGCACGGCGTCGTACTCGTCCCGGAACCGCTCCAGGGCCCCGGCCACCAGCGGTTCCCCGGTTTCGAGGTAGGTCGCGGCCCCGCCGGGCTCGTCACCGAACTCCACCGCCAGCCCGTCCCTCGACGCGGCGGCGGCCAGCACCTCCCGGGCGCTGCCCATCAGCTCGGGTCCGATCCCATCGCCGTCGATGCACGCGATTCGCACCGCCCCACTCCACCACACGACGCCCTGGCGGACCTCCCCCCTGAAACGGGCTTCACAACCCGACCCACCGCACCTCGTCCGCGTGGAGTCCCGGATTTCAGTGGAAGTCGGAACCCCGATTTCAGTGGAGATCCGACACCCGATTTCCACTGAGATCCGGAACTCCAGGACTCCTCGTACGACGAAGGCCCCGGTGACCTCCGCGTTTTCGAGCGGGGTCTCCGGGGCCTTCGGGGATCGGCCGGGGTCAGGCGTCTCCGGGGTCCGACGTCTGCGGGCCTGCGGCCTGGACGTCGTCGATGCGGTACTTGCGGGCGGCCTCGACCACCGTGGCCTTGTCGACCTGGCCGGTCCGGGCCAGCGCGGCCAGGGTCGCGACCACCGTGGACTCGGCGTCGACGAGGAACACCCGACGCGCCGCGGGACGGGTGTCGGAGAAGCCGAAGCCGTCCGCGCCGAGGCTGACCATCTCGCCCGGCACCCACGGGCGGATCAGGTCCGGCACCGCACGCATCCAGTCGCTGACCGCCACCACGGGCCCCTCGGCCTGCGACAGCGCCCGCGTCACGTACGGGACCTGCGGTTCGGCACCGGGGTTGAGCAGGTTGTGCCGGTCGACCTGCTCGGCCTCCCGGCGCAGCAGCGCCCACGACGTCGCCGACCACACGTCGGCCCGCACGCCCCAGTCCTCGGCCAGCAGCCGCGCGGCCTTGAGGACCTCCGGCAGCAGCACGCCCGACCCCATCAGCTGGGCGCGCGGCCCGGACCCCGAAGGGGCCTGCTGATACCGGTAGAGCCCGCGCAACAACCCGTCGACGTCCAGCTCGGACGGCTCGGCGGGCTGCTGGTACGGCTCGTTGTAGACGGTCAGGTAGTAGAAGACGTTCTCGGCGTTCTCGCCGAACATCCGCCGCAGACCGTCCTTGACGATGTGCGCCACCTCGAACGCCCACGCCGGGTCGTAGGCCACGACCGCCGGGTTCGTCGCGGCGATGAGCTGCGAGTGCCCGTCGGCGTGCTGCAGGCCCTCACCGGTCAGCGTCGTGCGGCCCGCCGTGGCGCCGAGCACGAACCCGCGCGCCATCTGGTCGGCCGCCGCCCAGAACCCGTCACCGGTGCGCTGGAAGCCGAACATCGAGTAGAAGATGTAGACGGGGATCATCGGCTCGCCGTGCGTGGCGTAGCTGGTGCCCGCGGCGGTGAACGAGGCGGTGGAACCGGCCTCGTTGATGCCCTCGTGCATGATCTGCCCGGTCTCGCTCTCCCGGTAGGCCAGCATCAGCTGGTAGTCCACCGGTGTGTAGAGCTGGCCCTGCGGGTTGTAGATCTTCTGCGACGGGAACATCGAGTCCATGCCGAAGGTTCGCGCCTCGTCGGGGATGATCGGCACGATCCGAGCCCCGATCTCGGCGTCCTTGGCCAGGTCCTTGAGCAGCCGGACGAACGCCATCGTGGTGGCGACCTCCTGCTTGCCGGAGCCCTTGCGGATCACCTCGTAGACCTTGTCGCCGGGCAGCACCAGCGGCTTGGACTTGGCCCGGCGCTCCGGCAGGTACCCGCCGAGCTGGCGGCGGCGGTCCTGCAGGTACTGGATCTCCGCCGAGTCCTGGCCGGGGTGGTAGTACGGCGGCTCGTAGGGGTCGAGCTGCTCGTCGGCGATGGGGATCCGCAGGCTGTCGCGGAACAGCTTGAGGTCGTCCAGCGTCAGCTTCTTCATCTGGTGCGTGGCGTTGCGGCCCTCGAAGTGCGGTCCGAGGCCGTAGCCCTTGATCGTCTTGGCCAGGATGACCGTCGGCTGCCCGTGGTGCTCGGTGGCCGCCTTGTAGGCCGCGTAGACCTTGCGGTAGTCGTGGCCGCCTCGCCGCAGACCCCAGATCGCGTCGTCGGTGAGGTGCTTGACCATCTCCTTGGTGCGCGGGTCGCGTCCGAAGAAGTGCTCGCGCACGAAGGCGCCGTCGTTGGCCTTGTAGGTCTGGTAGTCGCCGTCGGGGGTGGTGTTCATGAGGTTGACCAACGCCCCGTCGCGGTCGGCGTGCAGCAGCGAGTCCCACTCGCGGCCCCACACGACCTTGATGACGTTCCAGCCCGCGCCGCGGAAGAACGCCTCCAGCTCCTGGATGATCTTGCCGTTGCCGCGCACCGGACCGTCGAGCTGCTGCAGGTTGCAGTTGACCACGAAGGTCAGGTTGTCCAGGCCTTCGTTGGCGGCCACGTGCAGCAGGCCGCGCGACTCGGGCTCGTTCATCTCGCCATCGCCGAGGAACGCCCACACCCGCTGCTGCGAGGTGTCGGAGATGCCCCGGTCGTGCAGGTAGCGGTTGAACCGGGCTTGGAAGATCGCGTTCATCGGGCCCAGGCCCATCGACACGGTCGGGAACTCCCAGAAGTCCGGCATCAGCCGCGGGTGCGGGTAGGACGGCAGGCCGCCGCCGGCGCCGGCGTGCGAGTGCTCCTGGCGGAACCCGTCGAGCTGGTGCTCGGTGAGCCGGCCTTCCAGGAACGCGCGCGCGTAGATGCCGGGGGAGGCGTGGCCCTGGATGTAGAGGTGGTCGCCGCCTCCGGGGTGGTCCTTGCCCCGGAAGAACCAGTTGAAGCCCACCTCGTAGAGGCTCGCCGAGGAGGCGAAGGACGAGATGTGCCCGCCGACTCCGATGCCGGGCCGCTGCGCGCGGTGCACCATCATCGCGGCGTTCCAGCGCATCAGCGCCCGGTAGCGGCGTTCGGTCTCCTCGTCACCGGGGAACCACGGTTCCTGCTCGGTGGGGATGGTGTTGACGTAGTCCGTGCTGGTCAGCGACGGGACGCCGACGCCGGTCTCGCGGGCGCGCTGGAGCAGCCGCAGCATCAGGTAGCGGGCGCGCTGCTGCCCGTTGGCCGACAGCACCGAATCGAAGGACTGCAACCACTCGTCGGTCTCCTGCGGATCGATGTCGGGCAGGTGGGAGGCGAGGCCCTCCCGGATCACCCGGACCCGCTGGGCGGGGACCGCGTCGTTGGTGGCGTCGTTGTTGAGCGCGGACAAGGGAACTCCTCGACTACGTCGGGATTCGTGGCAGGGTTTTTGGGGGTCGGACGTGACGTCCGACACCGCTATCGTCCCTCATGTTCGGCCCTGATGGGCGCATCCGACACCCACGACGATGCACCGCAGGCTGTTGGTGCGAGCCTTGCCGGTCTAGAGTCGAACCTCAACGCGTTGCTACGGCGTGTCGTGCGCCTAGCAGTTGCGCCGGTGGCGGTCCGCAGTGTTCGCTATCGGCCAGGTTTGAAAGTCGTGTGGGGCCAGATGGTCACCGCACCGGTGCATTGGAGGAGTGAGCAAACCGTGGTCGCCGCGGGAGACGCCGGTAAAGGCGAAGCCGACGTCGCCGAGAGGCTCGACATCGAGCCGGAGATGGTTGTCCAGGAAATCGGCTGGGACGAGGACGTCGACGACGACGTCCGGGCCTCGATCGAGGAGCGTTGCGGGAGCGATCTGCTCGACGAAGATGCCGACGAAGTGGTCGATGTCGTGTTGCTGTGGTGGCGCGAAGACGATGGCGACCTCACGGACACGCTTCTCGATGTGATGACGCCCCTGTCCGACGACGGGGTCATCTGGGTGATGACCCCCAAGACCGGCCGTGACGGATACGTCGAACCGGCCGACATCGCCGAGGCCGCCTCTACGGCGAACCTGGCACAGACCGCGAACGCAAGCGTCAGCGAAGGCTGGATGGGAACCCGGCTGGCATACCGCCGGGCCAAGGCCCGTCGCTGAGGTAGTTCGTGTTTCGAAACGTGGGCACCGATGTCGCCATCGGTGCCCACTTTCGCTGCGAAGTGTAGGTTCGGCCGGGACAAGGTCATGTCGAACAGGAGGGTGCTCTCATGGCTGTTGAGGTCGGTGCGCAGGCGCCGGACTTCACGTTGCCCGACTACAACAAGGAAAAGGTCTCGCTGGCCGATTTCCGGGGCAAGAAGAACGTCCTGCTGGTCTTCTACCCGTTCGCCTTCAGCGGCGTGTGCGAGGGCGAGCTCTGCCAGGTCCGCGATGATCTGAGCGACTTCCAGAACGACCAGGTTCAGGTCATCGGCGTCTCGGTGGACACGCCGTTCTCGCTGAAGGCGTGGGCCGAGCAGCAGGGCTACACCTTCCCGCTGCTGTCGGACTTCTGGCCGCACGGCGAGATCGCCAAGGCCTACGGCGTGTTCAACGACGCCGCCGGTATGGCCAACCGCGGCACGTTCCTCATCGACACCGAGGGCAAGGTCCGCTTCGCCGAGGTCAACCAGCCCGGCGAGGCCCGCGACCAGAACGTCTGGAAGAAGGCCGTGGCGGAACTGACCGCCTGACCTGCTCGTGGACGGGTCGACCGGCCACCGAGCCGGCCGCGACACCCCGGTAGTGTTACCGAGGTGTCCGACCGGCTCAGCCGTTCGACCACCAGGGCGCATAGCTCAGCGGAAGAGCACCTGCCTTACAAGCAGGGGGTCGTTGGTTCGAACCCAACTGCGCCCACTTCTGAACCGGCCGTTTGCAGAATTCTTTCTTCTCGGGTCGCGCCTTCACGGCCCCGAACCGGTCGTCAATGCGGTCCATGATTTCGGTCGGCCGTCGGCGCCCTTCACGCTATGTGGGCCAGGGCTGCCCAGAAGGCGGTTTGGGCGCCTTCTGCTGGTGTGGAGCCTGGTTCTGGGCGCCAGTCGGTGGCGTAGACCGCGCCGGGGGTGACGAGTTCTCGATCGCCGATGAGGGCGGTGAATTCCTCGAAGCTGCGGTGTCGGGCCGCATTCGTGGTGCTCGAGTAGAGGCGATCGATCTCGGCGACCTTCTCGGGGGTGTCGTAGTGATCGGTGATGTGCGAAACCGCCAGGTAGCTGCCTGAGGGGACGGCTCGGCAGTAGGCGTCCAGGATCGCGGCGGGGTCCTCGGCGTCCGGGACGAAGTGCAGCACTGCGACGGCCAGCACCGCCACGGGTTGGCTGAAGTCCAGCAGGTCGGCGACTCCGGGCGAGTCCAGCACCTCGTGCGGTTCTCGCAGGTCGGCTTGCGTGATGGTGACCGCAGGGCTGCCCGAGAGCATGCGCTTGGTGTGCGCGACCGCGATGGGCTCGATGTCGACGTAGGCCACTCGCGTCGACGGGTCGACCGCGTGCGCGATCTCGTGGACGTGCCCGACCGTGGGAATGCCGGATCCCAGGTCGAGGAACTGCCGGATGCCGGCGTCGAGGCAGAACCTGACCGCGCGCTGCAGGAAGGCTCTGTTCGCACGGGCGCCGGGAATCATCGTGGGAGTCACCTGCACCGCTCGTGCAGCAGCGGCGCGATCGGGGGCGAAGTTGTGCGAACCGCCCAGGTAGTAGTCGTACATCCTGGCCGCGTTCGGCGTCTCGACGTCGAGATCGCCACCGACCCAGCTCGTTGCCTCGCTCACCTTCCGGCCCTCCTTCGGTGCCACGCCGCCGATCAGCTGATCGTCCCGCCGCGGCCGGTGTCAACCGCCGTCTCGGTGCCGGTCGGTTCTGGCCCACGAAGCCGTCCGGACGTGTTCTCGCAGTGCTCCTTCCGCGCTTCGCGAGGTGAGCTTTCGTCGTTGCGGCACCCCGTCGCGGGACGGGCCCCACCCGACGCCGACACTAAAAGCAACGAATTGTTGCTATAGTCGGTGCTGTCGGAGCGGACGCGAGGAGAGAAACGATGAAGATCCTGGTCAGCGGCGCAGGGGCCGCCGGGCTGTGCGCGGGCATCGACCTCGCGCGAGCCGGGCACGCGGTGGAGATCGTGGAGCGGGCGAACCACCTGCGCGTCAACGGCTCGCCCATCGACGTGCGCGGCGATGCGCTCGAGACGGCCGAGCAGATGGGCATCCTGGACGCGGTGCGCGAGCGGCGGATCACGATGACCGAGCGGACGACGTTCGTCGACCGGTCCGGCGCGGCGGTCGCCTCCCTGGCGATGCAGGAGATCAACGAGTCCTCCGATGACATCGAGCTCCCCCGCGAGGACCTCATGATCATCCTGCGGGACGCCCTGCCCGAGCAGGTCGACCTGCGCTTCGAGGAGTCCATCGCGGCGCTGGTCGACGACGGGGGCCGGGTCGCGGTCACCTTCGCCTCCGGCCGCGAGGCCACCTACGACATCGTCATCGGCGCCGACGGGGTGCACTCCGCCGTGCGCCGCCTGGTCTTCGGCCCGGAGGAGGAGTTCTCCGAGCCCCTCGGGGTCTACGTCGCGATCGCGGACGCGCCCGGCGAGGCGACGCCCGGCGACACCCGCGCGACGGAGATCCTCAACCTGCCGGGGCGCTTCGCGGGCGTCGCCCGCTACCGCGACGAGGCGCTGGCGATCTTCGAGTTCCGGTCCGACTCGATCGACCACGACCACCGCGACCTGGCCGCCCAGAAGCGCGTGCTGGCCGAGGCCTTCGCCGGGATCGAGGACTGGAAGGTCCCCGAGCTGATCGAGGCCGCCCAGCGCGATCCCGAGCTCTACTTCGACGCGATCGCCCAGATCCACCTGCCGACCTGGCACCGGGGACGGGTCGTGCTGATCGGGGACGCCGCGCACTGCGCGACTCCGATGGCCGGGCGCGGCACCTCGCTGGCCCTGCTCGGGGCGTGGACGCTCGCCGAGGAGCTCGGTCGCCACGACGACGTCGAGTCGGCCTTCAGCGCCTACGAGCAGCGTCAGCGCCCCCACGCGGCGGCGGCCCAGGAGTTCGCGCGCGGCGGAGCCGACCTCGTGGTCCCCGCGACCTGGGACGCCATCGAAGCGCGCAACACCCGGCTGCGCGCGGCTCAGCTGTAGGCTTCCGGCCGTGGACGAGGAGGGACCCGCGCGAGAACCGGCCCGTCGTCCGGGCGGGCGCACCGCGCGAGTGCGGCGCCGGATTCTCGAAGCCGCTGCCGAGCTGATCGCCCGCGACGGGATCGGCGGGCTGCGCTACGACCAGGTCGCCGAGCTCGCCGAGGTCAACAAGACCAGCGTCTACCGCAACTGGCCCGACCGGAACGCGCTGATCGCCGACGCGCTCGCCACCTTCGGCGCCGACGTCGCTCCCCTGCACGACTCGGGCGACATCGACGCCGATCTCGTCGACTTCCTCGAAGCCCTCGCCGCCGCCACCGCGAGCCCGCAAGGCCGTGCGCTGCTGACCGTCGTGGCCTCGGCGCGGGAGAACCCCGAGCTGCGGGCCGTCGTCGACGAGGTCTACGAACGACGCCTGGGCACGCTCGACGATCGCCTGAAGATCGCGATCGAGCGTGGCGAGCTGCCCCCGGTCGAGACCTCCTTCGTCGCCGAGATGCTCGCCGGACCCGTCCAGCTGTTCGTCACCCGCGGAGCCCGCACGTTCACCCGCGCCGACGCCGCCCGGGTGACCGGCGTGGTGCTCGCCGGCATCCGCGCCACGCACCGCACCTGACACCAACGTCGCCGCCCGCGGGGCGGACAGTGCTCGAGGCCCTCGCCCCGCTCAGGGGTGCAGTCGGGGTCGGTAGATGAGTTCCTGGACGTGCTCGTCGAGGGTTCGGTGCTCGAGGAGCTCCAGGTCGAAGTCGGCCGCGTTCTCGAAGATCGGGTCCATGCCCGTGCGGCCGGTGATCACGGGGAACAGGGTGACCTGAACGCGGTCGACGAGGCCGGCGGCCATCAGCGCGCGGTTCATCGAGAGGCTGCCGTGCGAGCGGAGCGGCACGTCGGACTCCTCCTTGAGCCGGGCGACGACGTCGACGGCATCCCCTCGGGCGATCCGCGCGTCGGGCCAGTCCAGGGGTTCCTCCAGCGTGTTCGACACGACCGTCGCGGGCTTCTTCCGCATCAGCGTGACCCAGGCGTCGCGCACGTCGGAATCCTCGTCGCTCGCAGCGAGCATCTGCGCGAACGCTCGATACGTGTTGGCGCCGAAGACCATCCGCTGCTCTCCCTCGTGCAGGGTGCGCCGGTGGTCGAGGAGTTCGGGCCCCTGCTTGCCCCAGTAGCCCGTCCAGTCGCCTCCGGCGGCGCCGAACCCGTCGAGGCTGGAGAAGACGTCGAACGTGTAGGTCGCAGTCATGATCAGTTCTCCCGGTGCGGTCGTCTCGCGTCTCGGAGAGGTGGACCGGAGCCTGCCGCGAAACTCATCGCTCTCGTCAGCTCTGGATCGCCAGACCCGTGCCGAGGGTGATGAGGGCCGCGGCCGCGGCGCCGGTGATGGTTCGCTGGACCTTCCGGCGCTGCAACCAGGTCTGCACCTGGCCGAGGACCGCGATGAGCAGGACGTACCAGGTCAGGGAGAGCAGGCAGAAGAGCGCGGCGAGCAGCGCGTGCTGCGCCAGCGTCGGCATCCCCGGCAACGTGAACTGGGGGAACAGGGCGAGGTAGAAGGCGGCGACCTTCGGGTTGAGCAGGTTGCTGAGCAGGCCCTGCCGGAACGCGTGACGGCCGGGGAGGTTCGGACGGGCCGGCGCCTCCTCGGCTCGGGCAGGTGCGTCCTTGCGGATCAGGCTGATCAGCGCGCGAACGCCCAGGTAGATCAAGTACGCCGCGCCCGCGAGGCGCATGACGTCGTAGAGCGGTCCGGAGGCTTGCAGGAGCGCGGTCAGGCCCGCCACCGCGGCCGCGGCGAGGATCGTGTTGCCCGTCATGATCCCGGTGGCGGTGGCGATCGCCGCGGATCGCCCGGCGACGGCGGCGTTGCGCAGCAGCAACGCCAGATCGGGACCGGGAACGACGATCACGGCCAAGCACGCCCCGACGAACGCCCACAACTGCCCCGACACCCGATACCCCCTCGTCGCCAACCTGCGCGGACAGCACGATGATCCCCGGCGCTCGGGAGAGGTGAGTTCCTGGATGCCCCGGGCTGTTCCTCGGCTCACAGGTTCAGGCGCTTCTCGACGCTGACCGAGCGGGTTCGGCTCGAACTTTGGCGGACCACGTCGCTCCGCTCCGGCAACGTCCTGCTCAACCACCGCCCGCTCTGAACCGGAACGCGCCTGGCATCCGGGGTGGGTGCCAGGCGCGTTCGGGTTGTTCAGAGTGCTTCGGCGCGGACGACGTCGAGGTTGTGGAACGTCGGTTCGCTCTCGCAGAGGTTGCGCATGCGCTCCGAGAGCTCCTCGGTCTCGGGCAGGTGCGAATTGCGGATCGCCTCGTCGTAGGAGGGGAATTCGACCAGCTCGTAGTACAGGTCCGGTTGTTCGTGGTCCTCGGCGAGCACCGCCCGGGTCGCCGTGCGCTTGCCGCCGGTGCGGACCTCCCACTCGTCCAGCAGCCGGCTCAACTCCTCGCGCCGGCGGGTTTTGAACTCGATCAGCTGGACGAACTGCATCCCGCCCCGGGCCGACCGGTCCTCGTCCTCGATCATGCCGCGCACCTGCTCGCGCAGCTCCGGGGTGTCCTCGTGGGCGTGCGCGGACACCGCGTGCTCGACGGCCGCGCGCACCACCTCGTCCTCCTCGCCGATGATCGTCAGCGAGCAGTTGATGTCACTGGGCGTCTTGCGGCAGTCCGCTACTTTCCTCGTCATCGTGGTTCCCTCCTCATGTCGCTCCGCGCAGCCACGCGATCTCGCGCACGTACTGCGGAGCGGGGTGCGTCGCAACGCCCTGCACCAGCGGTGGTTTCGAGCGGGGCCAGGACCAGTCGACGTCGTGCGTGATGAGGCCGCCGTGCCGGAGGTGCATCAGGGCGTCGACGTCGAGCCGCGTGGTGGCGGCGGTGTCCAGGAACAGCAGTTGCCCGGTCCGGCGGAGCACCCTGGCGATCTCCCGCGTCGCGAGGGCCGGACGCTGCGCGCGGGTGAGCGCGAAGCGGCAGACCACGACGTCGAAAGACCTGTCCGGGAACGGGAGGTCTTCCGGTGCGGCGTCGACCTTCTCCGCGTGCAACGGGAGTTCGGAGTCCCGGACCTCGCCCGCTCCGACGAGCGCCAGGTGGCAGAGGTGCGCGTGGGAGGGCAGATCATCGGGGTTGCTCGCGCCGATGTCGAGGACCCGGCCGGACGCCCGTCGCCCGACCAACGTCTTGAACCGCTCCAGCGGCCCGGACACCCGCTCGCTCGACACCGCGCTCGGCAGGAGTTCCGTCATGGACGAAGCATGTGCCCGCGCCCACCGAGCGACCAGAGGCTTTGGTCCGGACCGGCGCGCCGCGGTCATCGTTCCTGCGGAGGGCGAGGACTCCGATCAGGGCCAGGAGGAAGCCGGGGATCGTGGTGAGCTGGAAGGGCTGATCGAGGGCGAGGGCGCTCCAGGTCGCGGCGACCGCCGGGGTCAGGAACAGCAGGGCGCTGACGGCGACCGACCCCGATCGGTCCAGGACCAGCAGGTAGCAGCCGTAGCCGCCGACGAAGGGGAGCAGGACCAGGAACGCGACGGCGGTCCAGAACTCCGGTGCGGCGGGCGGGACGAATCCGCCGCCCGCGGCGGCGACGAGGGCGAAGCCCGCCAAGGCGGCGGCGGACTGCACGGTCAGCGAGTCGAGCAGGTCGTAGCCGCTGGGGCGGGGTCGGCGGTCGCCGAGCAGCGTCGCGGCGGTCAGGGCGACCATGCCCGCGACGACCGCGAGAACGCCGAGCACACCCCCTCCCGCGCCGATGTCGGCCACGACCACCAGCCCGACACCGGTGACCCCGGCGGCGAGGCCGAGAACCCTTCGCGCTCCGAGGGATTCGTGCGCGGCTCTGCTGCTGATCACCGCGACGAGCACCGGTTGCAGCGAGGCGATCAGCGCGCTGGTGCCGGCCGGAACGCCGAGCGACGCGCCGTGGAAGACGCCGGAGAGGTAGACGGCGTGGCCGAGCACCCCCAGCACGGTCTCGCGGATCAGGAACGCGCGGCCGTACCTGCGGCGTCTCGCCACCGCGATGACCAGCAAGATCGCGGCCGTCGCCGCGTAGCGCCAGAACAGGCTGGTGTTGGCGGAGGCGCCGGTGCCGGCCGCCATGCCCGCGCCGACGAAACCGGAACTCCAGAAGACGACGAAGGCGATCGGAAGCAGTGCTCGCATGTCGCTAAGTAACCATACCGGTCGGTATACTCGCAGTGTCCTGTTGGCAGGCGAGGGAGTGATGATGGCGAGGACGGCGAATCCGGACACGCCCGCGGGGAGGAAGATCCTCGAAGTCGCTGGGGTGCTGTTCTACGAGCGAGGCATCGGCGCGGTCGGGGTCGACCTGATCGCCGAGGAGGCGGGCACCACCAAGAAGACCCTCTACGACCGCTTCGGCTCGAAGGACGCCCTGGTCGCGGCCTACCTCAGGCGTCGCGAGCAGCGCTGGGAGGAGTTCCTCGATGAGTGGATGCGCGCTCATCGCCCCGAGTCGGGGCTCGACCGGGTGCTGGCCGTGCTCGACGCCGAGGAGGCGTGGTGGGCGGGCAGCAGGAGGGGCTGCGCGTTCGTCAACGCCCACGCCGAACTCGGCGAGAGCGACCACCCCGGCCGTGACGTGCTGCGCGAGGGCAAGCGCCGCGCCCGCGCGAAGTTCGTCGCCCTGCTCGCCGAATCCGGGGTTCCCGACGCGGAAACCCTCGGGGCCCGGGTCCACATGGTCTACGAGGGGGCCATGGTCAACCTCACCGTCGGTGGGATGACGGACGCCTTCGACGAGGCGAGGGAGACGATCCGCGTCCTGGTCGGGGAGAGGTGAGGCCTGCTCAATCGGTCGCGACCTGAACCTTCTCGCCGCCGGTGAGCATCATGAGCTGGTTGAGGTCGAGCGGGAAGACGGTGTGCGGCGTGCCGGCGGCGGCCCAGATCGTCGAGTAGTCGCTGAGCGCCTCGTCGATGACCGTGCGCACGGGCGCCGGGTGCCCCACCGGCGCCACGCCGCCGATGGCTTGGCCGGTCACAGCGCGGACCTGCTTCGCGGAGGCCATCCGGATCTCGCGGGCGCCGACGTTCTCGGCGAGGAGGTCGGTGTCGACCCTGTGGCGCCCGCTGGTCATCACGAGCAGTGGCTGCTCGTCGGCGAGGAACAGGAGGCTGCTGGCGATCGCGCCGACCTCGCATCCGAGCGCGGCGGCCGCCTCGGCGGCGGTCCGCGCGGAGTCGGGCAGTTCGCGCACCTGGGCGGTCACCCCCGCGTCCGACAGCTGCTGCTGCACGACCCGACTCCGCTCGGGCAGGTGCTGGTAATCGATCATCCGCGACGACTCCTCTCGGCGTCAGGTCGTGCTGCTGACTCCCTCGGACGGGCCCGTCGGCACAGCGAAAGGTTCACCCCTGATGCAGCGAAACTTACATCTGGA
Organism: Saccharopolyspora endophytica; assembly: GCF_018070075.1. GTDB lineage: Bacteria > Actinomycetota > Actinomycetes > Mycobacteriales > Pseudonocardiaceae > Saccharopolyspora > Saccharopolyspora endophytica. The sequence continues at coordinate 56,359 of NZ_JAGPXE010000008.1, read as the reverse complement.
TGTACGAAACGCTGTGTTGAGGTCGTAGGTTTCGCTGTACCTGCCCGCCCGTCGTGATTCCGGTCCTGTTTGGGTTTTGCGGGTGCTGTTGGCCCATATCCTGGGGCGGCACATTCCGCTGAACGGGGGAGCGCAGTTCGTTGGTCGAGACGGTTGGCGACAGGTCCGGGTACTTCGAGCGCACCGGGGAGGGCCGGTACAAGCCGACCGCTCACGTGGGTGGGGCTTGGCGGGCCGATGAGCAGCACTTCAGCCCCCTCGGTGGCCTCATCGTGCACGCCATCGAGCAGGCCCGGGCCGCTGAGGGGCGTCCGGAGCTGCTGATGAGCCGGATCAGCTTCGACATCCTCGGCAAGATCGCGCTGGAGGAGTTCGACGTCCACGTCGAGACCGTCCGGCCGGGCAAGACGATCGAGCTCACCGAGGCCACCGTCGTCATCGGCGGGCGGGCCGTCGTGCGGGCGCGCGCCTGGCTGCTGGCGGCCGTGGACACCGACGTCGTCGCCGGTGGCGGGCCGGACGCGCTGACCCCGCCGGAGCAGTTGGAGCCGTGGGCGATGGGTTCGGTGTGGTCCGGCGGTTTCATCGAGTCGCTGCACACCCGCGTCGTCGGTCGGCCGCAGCCCGGGCGCACCACCGCGTGGGTGACCACCGGCCACGCCCTCGTCGAGGGCGAGGAGGTCAGCCCGCTCGCCTCGTTCGTCGCGCTGATCGACACCGCCAACGGCATCGCCGTGCGCCAGGAACCCACCGAGTGGATGTTCCCCAACGTCGACCTGACCATCCACCTCCACCGCCAGCCCGAGGGCGACTGGACCGGTCTCGACACCCGGGTCACCTTCGGATCCAGCGGTCAGGGCTTGACCAGCACCGATCTGCACGACGTCCGCGGTCCGGTGGGTCACGCCGAGCAGATCCTCACCGTGCGTCCCCTGGCGACCTGAAGCGGCGCCCCGCGCTAGGGGTTGCTGCGGGGTGGGGCGTGGGCCGCCTGTGCCGCGGCGGGTCGGCCGTCTGGACGGCGGGATTCGACCGGAGCGTGGCTTTTGTGGTGAATTCCTGACAGAGCGTCGAGTTCGCCGGTCTCTTCCGGGAGTATCCGCAGCTGCAGATGATCCTTTGCAGCGAGAGGTGTCCCGCATGAAGACCCGATTAGCCGGTGTGACCGCCGCCCTCGTGGCCGGTGCCGTCGCATCCTTCGTCGCGCCCGTGGCGGTCTCGGCCCCGGCCGCTCCCGCGCCGACCGCCGACGGCTGCTACTCCTGGAGCAAGACCCTGAGCGAGGGCGCCTCCGGTGACGACGTGCGCAACCTGCAGATCAGGGTGGCCGGGTACCCCGGCAGCGGCGGAAGCCTCGCCATCGACGGCGTTTTCGGCCCCGGCACCAAGGACGCCGTCGTCCGGTTCCAGCAGGCCTACGGCCTGCCCGCGGACGGCGTCGCCGGCGAGTCGACCTTCGCCAAGATCTACGAGCTGCAGGACGACGACTGCTCGCCGGTCAACTTCGACTACTCCGAGCTCAACACCTGCAACTCCGACTGGTCCGGCGGCAAGCTCTCGGCCGACGAGGCCAAGGCCAACGCGCTGGTGACCATGTGGAAGCTGCAGGCCATGCGGCACGCGATGGGTGACGCGGCGATCCAGGTCAACGGCGGCTTCCGCAGCGTCTCCTGCAACGACTCCGTCGGCGGCGCCCCGAACAGCCGCCACCTCTACGGCGACGCCGCCGACCTCGGCGCCGGATCGCAGGGCTTCTGCGCGTTGGCGCTGCAGGCCCGCGACCACGGCTTCGGGGAGATCCTCGGACCGGGCTACCCCGGCCACGACGACCACGTGCACGTCGCCGGTGGAGCCGACACCTGGTCGGCGCCGGACTGCGGTCTCTGACAAGCGCTTTCGCGCTGCGGGCACCCGGGTTCGCCGGGTGCCCGCGCTGCATCGGTAGGCGAACGACAGGTGTTCGCGCGATGACGGAGAGGTGTTACGCGGGTGTGGCGGGCATGACGTGTGACGCGACTATCCGCGGTCATCGCTAACAACTCCGCGCCATGTCCGACATACTGGTTGAAGCTTCCACGGTGTCGTTGGGAGCGATCCGCGGGAAGCCGGCCACCCGGACAGGTGCGCAACGCCGCTCCCGCCGTCACCACGAACTGCCGACCGCGGTTCGCCGCGCCCGACAGCGGTGGACCGGTGTACGACCCTGCCTCCCCAGACCTCCGCTCCTCGTCGTGCGCCGCTGGCGTGGGGAGCGGAGACGCGGGCCGCCCCGCTCCACCGCGCGGCCCGCCCTGACCGGGCGCGGACCGAACCCCCAGTCGGACCCCCGGTCAGCGGAAACGAGGCGGGACCCTGTTCCCCCGGGGTCCCGGCTCGTGAATCCCCAGTGGGGATTGAGCGGGCCGGACGGAGTGATTCCCCCCAACCTCCGATCCGGCCCGTTCACCTTCAGCGCCGAAATGCGCGGCCGCTTCCCGAAAAAGGGCGGATTCGCCGCTCAAGCGGGGGGTTCGATGCCTCGGATGTAGCCCTTGCCCGTGCACTGGGGGCAGGTGCGCCACTCGGCCATGGTCATGCCGGTCTGCATCTCCTCCGTCGCCTGGATCATGTACAGGCGCGGATCGCTGATCTTCTTGAGGCCGCCGCAGGTGAAGCACAGGGCGTTGGGCCCGTTGGCCTCGATACCGGCGTCGTCGCCACCCTCGTCCGACATGGGGTTGATCCTCACACGGGCGGCCCGCCACCTCGCTGTCGGCCCGGGGTTTCCCGGCAGTAGGGGCAGCGCCCCAAGGCCATCACCGTGGACACCTCGCCGGTGTCGAGCGCCAGGAACCGCCGGGCCACCTTGATGTTGCCCGTGCCGCTGCACCCTCGGCATTCCGAGTCCTCTTCCTCGGACATCCGCGCTCACCTCCGTCGCTCCGACGCTACCTCCGGGTGGTTCACCCCGTCGATTTCGTCAACCAACGGTTGACGAATCGGCGAACGTCAACCTATGGTTGACGCATGACGGACAAGCGGCAGATCCCGGGAACCATCCGACTGGACGACCTCATCGAGGGGATCAAGAAGGCCAACGACGACGCGCTCTCCCAGCTGGAAGGGGCGGTCATCGTCGCGGACCACCTCGGCGAGCTCGCCGACCACCTCATCGGCCACTTCGTCGACCAGGCCCGCCGGTCCGGCGCGTCCTGGACCGACATCGGGCACAGCATGGGAGTGTCGAAGCAGGCCGCGCAGAAGCGCTTCGTGGCCAAGGGCTCTGACGACCCCGGCCTCGACTCCGGCGCCGGTTTCAGCAAGTTCACCCCACGCGCGCGCAACGTCGTCGTGCTCTCGCAGGGAGCCGCGCACGAGGCCCGCAACGACGAGATCCGGGTGGAGCACCTGGTCCTCGGCCTGCTCGGCGAGCCGGAGGCCGTGGCCGCCAAGGTGATCCAGGCCCAGGGCGCCGACCTCGAGGCCGTCCGCGAGGCCGCCGCGGCCGCGCTTCCCGACGGCGTCGAGACCATGCCCGCGCTGATCCCCTTCGACGCCTCCGCGAAGAAGGTCCTGGAACTGACCCTCCGCGAGGCCCTGCGGCTCGGCCACAACTACGTCGGCACCGAGCACGTCCTGCTCGCGCTGCTGGAGCACGAGGACGGCGACGGCCTCCTGTCCGGCTTCGGCATCGACAAGCGGACGTCCGAATCCCGGATCACCGCCATCGTCGAGGAGATCGTGCGCCGGCAGCCCTGAAGCTGGGCCGTTCGGCCGCTTGTTCTCCTCCGCAGGCCGGGTGAGGCTACGCGGTGGAGGGGCGATGTGGGTTTTGCGCGTGATCGGCACCCTGGTGTCGGCAGGTCTGCTGGTCGTCGCGGGACTGGCGCTGCAGCCGACCGAGACCGTGTCGTTGCCGATCATCGACCCGGTGCCGCAACCCGCACCTGAACCGCCGCCGCCACCGCCACCGCCGCCCGGACCTCCGGTGCTCGCGGTCAAGATCGACAACGCCCCGCAGGCGCGCCCGCACACCGGGACCGGTGCCGCCGACGTGATCTACGTCGAACCGGTCGAGGCCGGGATCAGCCGCTTGATCGGCATCTTCGCCTCGCGCACACCGCCCGTGGTCGGTCCGGTGCGCAGCGCTCGGCAGACCGACCTGCGCCTGCTTCCCCAGTTCGGCAGACCCACGCTCGCCTTCTCCGGCGCCGCGCCGGAACTGCTGCCCGAGATCGGGCGGTCCTCGGTCAACAACGCCTCGCAGCAGACGGTTCCCGGTGCCTTCTACCGGGGTTCGGGCGTGGCTCCGCACAACCTGTTCGCCCGGACCGACCGGCTGCCGCTCGGCGCCGGCTGGTCGCCGGCCTCGCCGCTGGTGTTCGGACCCGCCCCGGCGGCCGGCGGGGTGCCCACCGGCCACGAGGAGATCGCCTACCGCTTCGCGCGCGTCGGCTTCGACTGGGACGGCGGGCGCTGGCTGGTGTCGATGGACGGGCGGCCCTACGTGACCACCGACAGCGGCCGCGGGGCCGCGAGCACCGTTGTGCTGCAAGAGGTCCCGGTCTTCAGCTCACCGTTCCAGGACGTGTCGGGCAACGTCTCGCCGTTCGCCGAGACCGTCGGCGGCGGGCGGGCCGTGGTGCTGCGCGACGGGCTGAAGTTCAACGCCCACTGGAACCGCCCGGCGCCGGAAGCGGGCACGTCGTTCACCACCGAGGCGGGGGAGCCGATGTCGTTCGCGCCCGGCCAGGTGTGGGTCGTGCTCGTGCCGAAGGCCCCGTGAGCGCGCGACGAACGCCACATCGCCCGCCCCTGTCGGTGTCAGTCGCTACTCTCGGATTACATGAGCGATCGCCGTTTGCTGCTGGTTCACGCCCATCCCGATGACGAGGCCACCGGGACCGGCGCCACCATGGCCCGCTACAGCGCCGAAGGCGCCACCGTCAGCCTCGTGACCTGCACCAGCGGAGAACTGGGCGAGGTCATCGACGACGGCCTCGCGCACCTGCGCGACAACCCCCAGGCGCTCGGGGAGTACCGGCGCGGCGAGATCGAGCGCGCCCTGGTCGAGCTCGGCGACATCCGCCAGCACTGGCTGGGCGGCCCCGGCCGCTTCCACGACAGCGGCATGGCCGGGGAGGAGTCCAACAACGCCGAGGGTGCCTTCGCCACCGCCGACCCGGCCGAGGTGACCCGCGCGATGGTCGCGGTCCTGCGCGCCGAGCGCCCGCAGGTGGCCGTCACCTACGACCAGAACGGCGGCTACGGCCACCCCGACCACATCGCCGCCCACAAGGCGCTCATGGGTGCCCTCGGCCCCGCCGCCGACCCGGACTACGAGCCGGACCTCGGCGAGGCGTGGGACGTTCCCAAGGTGTACTGGACGGCGATGCCGCGCTCGCTGCTCAAGCGCGCCGTCGACGAGGGCCTGCTGTCCGAGGAGGCGGTCGCCGCCTTCGAGCCGAGCACCGTCCCCGACGAAGACCTGACCACGCAGATCGACGGTCGCGAGTTCCACGCCAACAAGCTCGCGGCCCTGCGCACCTACCGCAGCCAGGTCAACATCGATGACGACGGCTTCTTCGCGAAGATGGTCAACGACCCCGAGTTCGGCCGCGAGCACTACCTGCTGGTCCGAGGTGAGCGGGGACCGGGCGAAGGTCCCTTCGACTGGGAGACCGATCTGTTCTCCGGCCTCGGCTAGGAGCTGTTCGGGAGTTCGGCGGAGCCGGTGTTCCCGGTTCCGCCACTGGCACCGCCGAGCAGAGCCGCTCCTAACCGGCGGCGAGCCGGGATCGGTCGGGTGGGGCGGCGGGCCGCGGCCACGGGCCGAGGTCGGGCAGGTCGCCGGTGGGCAGCCGCTGGGCGGGCCGCCCGGCCAGCCACGCCGCCAAATCCTGCGCCCTGCCGGTGATCTCGGTGTCGGCCACGGCGCTGATCTCACCGGCGGCGGACCAGCGGCGCGGGCCGTCGGTCTGCCGCAGCGCGACACCCGCCGGCAGGCGGGGCAGCAGGAATTCGATGGTGTGGTGGCAGAACTCCTCGGTCCACTCCTGCGGTCCCACGCCCAGGTCCAGGTCCACCAGGTGGATCCACACCTCGCGCCAGCGCATCAGCACGATCTCGGACAGCTCGCCGTTGCGGAAGCGCACCGGGCGCTCCCAGTCGGCGGGGGAGGCGTGCGACCACACGGCTTCCAGCACGCCGATGTGGCGGTTCAGGCCGTCGTGGTGGGAGAAGGCGTTCCCGCCCGACAGCCCTTCGATGATGGCGTCGCGCTCGGCCTGCCCGCCTTCGTAGGCGTCGACGAGTTCGCCGTTCAGCGCCAGCGAGCAGACCCGTGCGAAGGCCCGGGCGTTGTCGGTCAGATGTGCCAGCACGTGCCCGCGGGACCAACCCGGTAGGAGCGAGGGGGCGGCCACCTGCTCATCGGTGAGCATGGCGGTGAGGCCGAGCAGCCGCCGGTGGCCCTCTGCAACAGCTTTCAACGGAGGCATCACGCGGCGTGATCCTAGGGGCGGATCGGGGATTTGAAACCACCTCGGCTCGATCGGTACCCGAAAGAGGCTACTGGGACGGTTATCAAACCGTGTTGTCGCGAAACAGGATTCGTGCGTTCTGCGGTGTCGAAGATCCTCTTCGGATTGTTTGATCTGCGAAAGATCAAGCAGCTGAGAAGAGGAGGGTGCGCGTGGCGAAGCGACGCGTGCGATTACGCAGAGCGCTGGCCGTCGCGGCGAGTGCGCTGGTCACGGGGACCGCCGTGGTCGCGGGTACGTCGGTGGCGCAGGCATCACCGGTGTCCTGGGGACCGTGCGACCGGGCCGCGCTCGACGAAGTTCCGATCACCGAACGGCATCTGTTCAGCTGCGCGAAGTACCCGGTCCCGGTCGATCACGCCGATCCCGGCGGGGGAACCGTCGACATCGCGATGATGCGCCGGGCCGCGACCGAGCAAACCGGACGAATCGGCTCGTTGTTCCTCAACCCCGGTGGCCCCGGCGGTGCCGGGTTCGACATGCCGGTCGGCGCCGTGGACCGCTTCGACCCGGCCGTGCTGAAGCGCTTCGACATCATCGGGTTCGACCCGCGCGGCATCGACCGCAGCACCCGGATGCGCTGCTTCGGCAACGCCGAGCAGGCGGAGAAGGTGCTGGGCCGCATGTCGTCGGTGCCGGTCACCGGCGAGCAGATCAGCAGCACCGTGGACGCCTACGGCGATTACGGCGACGCCTGCGCGAAGAACGCGGGCGAGCTGCAGCGGCACATGAGCACCGCCGACGTCGCTCGCGACCTGGACCTGATGCGCGCCGGAGTCGGCGACGACCAGCTCAACTTCGTCGGCTTCTCCTACGGAACGCTGCTCGGCGCGACCTACGTCGCCACGTTCCCGGAGCGCAGCCGCGCGATCGTGCTCGACGGCAACGTCGACCCGGCGCTGCGCACCACCGACGGCGTGCAGCACGACCGGGAGCGCGCGGGTGGTTTCGAGCTCGCGCTGGACGGTTTCCTCCAGCGCTGCGCCGCTGAGGCGAGCAAGTGCGCGTTCGGTGAAGGCGACGTGCGGGCGAAGTTCGACGAGATCCGCGACGTCCTGCGGCGGGGTCCGATCACCATGCCCGACGGCTCGAAGATCGCCCTGGACCAGTTCACCGACGGCGTCAGCAGCGCGCTGTACGACCCGGAGCGGTTCCGGCAGCTGGCCGGCGATCTGCAGGCCCTGCACCTGCAGCTGCATCCCCGGGCGGGGCTGATCCCCGACCTGCTGCGGGTGCTGCACCTGCCCTCCGGCAAGCACCGCTTCGACGGTGGCGCTGAGGAGTCCTACGTCGACGACTCGTACTTCGCGGTCAACTGCACCGACAAGCCGTTCCCGAAGGCGCCGGAGCGGGTTCCGGCCATCGCCGCGCAGTGGGAGGCCGAGTTGCCGACCTTCGGCCGCACCCAGGCGTTCAGCGATCTCGCCGGCTGCTCGCAGTGGCCGCCGACCAGCCCCGACGTGCACCGCGGTCCGTGGGAGAACCGGGCGGCCCACCCGGTGCTGCTGTTCGGCAACTTCTACGACCCTGCGACGCGGTACGAGTTCTCCCGGCGGATGGAGAAGGAGTTGGGCAACGCGCGACTGGTCAGCGTCGACGCCTTCGGGCACTGCATCCTCGGCGACAGCTCCTGCGCCGACAGCCGCGCCGCCGACTACCTGATCAACCTGCGCGTCCCGCGGCCCGGCGAGGTCTGCCAACCGGACGAGCAGCCGTTCTGACCTCCGGGTCGTGGCAGGAACCAGACGAGGCCGTCGCTCCGAGGAGAAGGAGCGACGGCCTCGCATTGGTAGGGGTCGATGCGCCGGTCGCCTCTCGGCGATAGGCGCGACGCGGCTCCAGCCGGACGGTATTCCGCGAAGGCGGTTGATGAGGCCCGGGGACACGGAACGCATCGACCAACGGGTTCAACGGGCCGGGCCGCGGTGTTGTTCCGGGCTCCTGCGGTGACCCCGCTCTCATCGCTCCGGCGCATTCGACTTTGCGGGACGCCGAAAAGCGCGTTTGGTGAAATGGAAATAGAAATTCCTCCGCGCCCCGCGCTTTTACGATTCCGATGCTTTCGGTAAGGTCATCTTCGATTGAAGGGGAGTAGTCCGCGAATTCGCGGTCGACATGATGGTGCGCCGTTCTCGCACCCGGTCGCGAGCCTTGCGTTCGAGGTGGGCGAGACCTTCGGAATTGCTGGAAGGTGTGTCTCACCATGCTCGGTAGTGTTGCCTTGAGCTCCGCTGCCATTTTCGTGGCAGAACTCGGGGACAAGTCGCAATTGATGGCGATGACGTTCGCCACCCGATATCGGTGGTGGCAGGTGCTGCTCGGCATCACCGTCGCCACCACTGCCGTGCACGCCATTTCGGTGGCGCTCGGATTCGGTCTCGGCGAACTGCTGCCGACCGAGTGGATCGCGCTGATCGCCGGGATCGCCTTCCTGTTCTTCGCGGCCTGGACGCTGCGCGGCGACCACCTCACCGAGGACGAGGAGCGCAAGGCCAACCGCCGGTTCGGCTCCGCGGTGATGGTCGTGACGCTGGCGTTCTTCCTCGCCGAGCTCGGTGACAAGACGATGCTCGCGACCGTGACCCTCGCCACCCACCACGACTGGCTCGGCACCTGGATCGGTTCGACGATCGGGATGGTGCTGGCCGACGCGCTGGCGATCGGCGTCGGGCTGCTGCTCGGGCGTCACCTTCCGGAGAAGGCCGTCCGCTACGGCGCCACAGCTCTGTTCGTCCTCTTCGGCGGCTGGCTGATCATCGACTCCCTCATCGCGCTGAACGGGTGATCGGCGATACGCCGGGCAACCCGTGACTCCGCGCAGCGGTGTTCGTTAGCGGGGTGAGCACGGCGAGAGGACCCGCGATGACCTGGATGATCTACGGCGCGAACGGCTTCACCGGACGATTGGTGGCCGATCTGGCGGTCGAGCGCGGCGAACGCCCGGTGGTCGCCGGCCGCGACCCGGGCAAGGTGGCCGCCTTCGCCGCCCCGCGCGGACTGGAATCGCGGATCTTCGACCTCTCCGAACCGGCGCGGGTCGCCGAGATGCTGCACGACATCGACGTCGTCGCGCACTGCGCCGGGCCGTTCTCGGCGACCTCGGCGCCGATGGTCGAGGCGTGCCTGCGATCGGGCACCCACTACCTGGACATCACCGGGGAGATCGACGTCTTCGAATCGATCTTCGCCCGCGACGCCGAGGCCCGCGACGCCGGTGTGGTGCTGCTGCCCGGCGCCGGGTTCGACGTGGTGCCCACCGACTGCCTCGCCGCCATGGTCTCCGCCGAGCTCCCCGGCGCCACCAGCCTCGACCTGGCCTTTCAGGCGGGCGGGCGGATCAGCCCCGGCACGCTCAAGAGCGCGCTGGAGGGCGCCGCGCTCGGCGGACGCGCCCGCGTCGACGGCGAGCTGCGCACCGTTCCGCTGGCGTGGCGGCGTCGCGAGGTGGCGTTCCCGTCCGGACCGCGCCAGGTGACCTCGCTGCCCTGGGGAGACGTGGCGACCGCCTACCGCAGCACCGGCATCGGCACGATCACGACGTTCACGCGGCTGCCGATCCCCGACCTCGGCGACGGGCTCGGGAAGATCAGCCAGTCGGTGCTGGGGTCGTCCCCCGTTCAGAAGGCGGGCAAGGCCGCGATTGGTGCCTTCGTCAAGGGGCCGGGGAAGGGGATCCGCTCGCACAGCTGGGTCGAGGTCTACGCCGAAGCCACCGACGACGCGGGGCGCTCGGTGTCGGCCGCCCTGATCGGGCCGGACACCTACGACATGACCGCCGACTCGGTGCTCCGCGCGGTTCACGCCCTCGCGGCCGACTCCCCGGCCCCGGGAGCGCACACCCCGTCGACCGCCTTCGGCCGGGACTTCATCCGCCGCCTGCACGGGGTCAAGATCATCGAACCCGCCTGAGGCGCGACCCGCTCAGTGCGAGAGCGGCCGGAGCATGCCGGGGTGGGGTTCCTCGTTGTGCAGGAACTCCAGGTAGGGGCCTTCGCCGGTGGGCGGGCGCAAGGAGGCGAACTCGCCGTGCTCGGCGATGATGTCGTAGTCGAGCTCCTCGGCCCACGCCCTGGCCTGCTCGCGGGGGTCGGTGGTCTCCACGACCACTGCGGCCAGCGGACCGGTGAAGGCGTAGACCTTGCGCGGTTCCAGGACGCACAGCTCGTTGCCCTCGACGTCGGCCATCACCACCCACGGGACCTCGGTGCTCTGCCCGATGTCGGCGAACCGCGCGCCGTGGTTGAACAGGCGTTCCACGAGGTGGGTCTGGTCGCCGTGCGACTCGCTGCGCAGGTCCAGGTGCACGTCGTTCTGCCTGCTCTTGGGCTCGGACGCGGGCACGAACCGCAGCGGGACGCCAGGCCCGTCGGGCCGCACCTCCGTCTCACCCACCATGTTCCAGCCGAGCACCTCGGCCCACCAGCGCGCCAGCCACTCCGGCTCCTGCGCAGCGAACTCCACCACCAACGGCATACCGGGAAACTACCCGAAACGGGCGCCGAAGCCGCGCCGGAAAACGGTTGGCACCCGAGCGGTCGATCGTCGAGGCTGGAGGCATGGAGATCAGGGAGGCCGCAGCGGCTGATTGGGATGCGATCTGGCCGTTCATGCGGAAGATCGTGGTTGCGGGGGAGACGTTCTCGTGGGAGCGGGACCTCGACGAGGAGCGAGCCCGGGAGCGGTGGTTCCCGGCTCCGCCGTGGCGGACCGTGGTGGCCGTCGAGGACGGCCGGGTGCTGGGAACGGCGATCTCCGGTCCGAACCGGGAGGGGCCGGGCGCGCACGTGGCGACCGCGAGCTTCATGGTCGACCCGGACACCGGCGGACGCGGTGTCGGCCGCGCCCTGGGGCGTCACGTGCTGGAGCGGGCCGAGGCGGACGGATTCCGAGCGATGCAGTTCAACGCCGTCGTCGAGACCAACACCCGCGCCGTCGAGCTGTGGAAGTCCCTCGGCATGGAGATCGCCACGACCCTCCCCGAAGCCTTCCACCACCCGACCCAGGGCTACGTCGGCCTCCACGTCATGTACCGGCGCTTCTGACACCGAGCAAGAAGTCCGCTGGGTTCGGGCGTGTCCGCGCAGGTCAGGGTGGTGGCGTTCGAATTTCGCGCGAATTTCGAATCGGCCGGGTCAGAGGCCGTTGCGGAGGTCGGTGAGGAGGGGCTGGAGGGTCTGCTCCTCCTCGATGGCCCTGGACGTGGTGGACATGAGGTCGGCGAGCTGCGGGTCCCACGGTGTGGGGACGGGGCTGCCGATGAGGTTCGGGAGGTCCATGCGGTCCTGGGCCGCTCGGTCGAGGGCCGCGCGGTAGTCGTCGCCGGACATGCGCCACGGGATGGCGCCGTGGCGTTGGGCCGTGAGGGCGGCGGCGATGCCCGGCCAGTCGAAGTCGGTGTGCACGTGCAGGACGGCGCCGTCGCCGGACAACCGGTCGAGCAGTTCGCGGGCCGTCGTCGAGGGCAGGCCCGACAGGCAGATCACCGGGTGGCGCAGGCCCTCCCGGACGGCCGCCTCCAGGACGCGGGGGTGCTCGCAGACCGCGATCGCCGTCCCGTCCGCGACCAGGCTGGCCGGGGCGGCGTCCAGGTCCAGGTGCGTCAGGTGCACCGGCAGTCCCAGTTCGGTGCGGGTGCGGACGCCCGCCGACCAGGCGTCGTCGCCGAAGACCGGCAGCGCCCAGGTCAGCACCGTGGACGACACGGCGTCGGGAGCGACGCCGCAGCGCTCCCAGAGGGCCCTGCGGTCGCGTTCGTTGCCGGGAGGGTCGATGCCCTGCGCCAGGGCGGCGGCCTTGAGCACGACCCTGCTCAGCGCGGTCCCGTCGTCCAGCGAGTGCGGGAACCCGGTCCGCCCCGCCAGCGCCGCCCGCGAGGTCCAGGAGCGCGGCGGTTCGGTCAGCGACATCGCCGTCAGCACCCGGGCGGCGGCGTGCGTGATGCCGGTCAGCTCGGACTCGGCGATCCGCCCGTACTGCCGCACCCACCGCAACCACGGCACCGCCCAGGACGCGCCCGCGAGCCCGTGCTCGTCGAGCACCGGCAGCAGCTCGTCGGCCGTCTCCGGCGCGGGCTCGGCCACCGCGACCGAGCCGTGCAGCGCCTCGATCACCTGGGAGAGCCCGACGCCGAACCGGTTCCGCAGCGCTTCGTCCAGTTTGGACACGCTGATCCGGGTGCCCTCGCCCCACATCGGGCGCCCGTAGAGCTCGCCGACCGCCGCGCGGGTGGCATCGTCGGGCAGCTCCAGCCGGAACGTCGGCTTCGACCCCGCCATCGCCTCCCGCGCAGCCGCCCACAGGCCCTGCAACTCCGCGACGTCGAGCGCGTCCCTGACCTCGTCCATGCCCGCCACGGCGAACCTCCGATCGATTTCCCGGTCAGGCGTTCGGACGCTGCAGGTCCGTGCCCGTCCAGGTGGTGTGCGTGGTCGCGATGCCGTGGCCGCTGCGCGGGCGCAGCACGTCGTAGATGTGCATCTTCGGGATCTTCGGCGACACGCCCCAGCCGCTGGGCCAGGTGATCAGCCAGTCCATGTCCAGATCCACCAGCAGGCCCAGCATCCGCGCGATCGTCGGGTCGTCGAGCCGCTCGAACGCCTCGTCCAGCAGCACCAGGCGCAGCGGACCGCGCCCGTCCGAGGCCACGCTGACCGCGTCGTAGAACGCCGCCGCGGCCGCGAACAGCGTCACGTACGAGATCAGCCGGGTCTCGCCGGAGGACAGCTGCCGCAGGCGGCGGACGCGGGGCTTGCTGTCCGGTCCCGTGTCGCGCACCCGCACCGTGAAGGCGAACCACGACCGGTAGTCCAGCGCCCGCGACAGGATCTCCGCGTAGCCGCCGGAGGCGCTGTCGCGCTCCGACTCGATGAGGTCGGTGAACACCCGGCGCAGCAACGCGTCCTGGTCATCGCTGCGGTTCGCGAACGGCGTGCGCACCAGATCGATGGCCTGCTTGATGTCGTCGCCCAGCGCCGCCGACGGCTGCCAGTCCAGCTGGACGTGCACGCCCTGGCTGGACCGGGCGCCGTCGAGGACCTCGTTCATGCGGTTGCACAGGTCCTCGGCGATGGTCATCTGCCCGCGCAACCGCTCCGCCAGGTCCCGGATCAGGTAGTCCGCGAAGATCGACTGGTAGCGCTCGTTGAGGTAACCGCGCTGCTCGCCGAGCCGCTCGGACACCCGGCGCGCGGCCTCGGCGACCGGCTGCGGGCCCTCCTCGCCGGTGACGGTCACGGTGAGCAGGCCGTGCTGGTCGGAGGCGGTGATGTCGTAGTTGCCGCTGAGCGAGTGCTGCAGGGTCTGCAACCGGTTGAGCACCGTCGATTCCGTCGAGCCCTTGCGGTCGGAACCGGCCAGCAGCTCCGCGGCCTCCTCCGGCTCGCCGGGCACCTCCTCGGCGACGTCGGCCGCGGTCCACAGGCCCGGGATGCCCAGCGCCTGGCGGAAAGCGGTGGTCGCCGACTCGGCGTCCTGCTCGCGTCCGGCCAGCTGCGCCTGCTTGTTCTCCAGCTGCGTTTCCAGCCGGGCCGCGGCCTCGCGCAGGGTGCTGATCCGCTCGCGCTCCTGCGGCAGCCGCTCGCGCAGCTCGGCCCGCTCGCGCTCGAAACCGCTGACCTTGTCGGCGACTTCCTGCGCCGCGCCGCCGACCGCCGAGGTCAGCTCGGTGAGACCGCCCGCCTGCTCGGCGTATTCGGCGCACCGGCGCTCGGCCTGCGACTCGGCCTCCATCCGGTCGGCCACGGCGACGTCGTGGTGCAGCGAGATCTCGCGCAGGTCGGCCAGCGTCGGCAGGCAGCGCGACTCGATGGCCTCGCGCAGCGCGTCGATGCCCGAACGCGCCTCCACGGCCGCCCGGTGCGCCGCGTCGAGCGCCTGCGTCTCGGCGGGCAGCCCGGCCTCACCGGCAGAGCGGACCAGCTCGGACTGCGAGGCCTGCCAGCGCTGCTCGATCTCCAGGTGCTGCTCGCGCAGCTGCACGACCTGGCGTTCGGCGTCCTCCGCGGTCTCGATCGCGGTCGTCAGCTTCGCCTGCGCGGTCAGCAGCTCGCCGTCGTCGGGGAAGACCTCCAGGTGCTGCTCCAGCGCGGCGGCGTGCTCGCCGGTCTCGCGCTGGCGCCGCTCGGCCTCGCCGATCGCCTCGCGCAACCGGGCCAGCTCGTCCTCCAGCTCGGCGATCCGGCGGGACCGGGCGTCCTCCCGCGCACCGGCACCGACGTACTCGGCGGCGTCCTTGCGCCACGTCCCGCTCAGGACACCGGCCTTCCAGGAACCGTCGGTGGACACCGACAGTCCCGTGCCACCGCCGGTCGACACCGTCGCCAGCAGCCCGGCGACCCGCTCGCGGGGCACCGGCGAATCCGCCACGGCGGCGGGGGAGAGCAGCGCCGCGAGCGTCCCCCCGGTCGTGGGATCGACCGGAGCCGCCGGGGCCGCCAGCAGGTCGGCGAGACCGGGCACCTGACCGTCGGCGGTGACCCAGGCGTTGAGCAGCCCGCTGGACTGCAACGCGGCCTCCAGGCCCGCGCGGTCGGCGTCGCTCAGCGACGGGGCGAAGTCGACCAGCTCGTAGAAGGCCCGGCCCTGCGACGGATCGCGCTCGCCCTCGGCCCAGACGGGCAGCTCCGGGCGGCGCTCGTGACCGGCGCGCAGCTCGGCGAGTTCGCCCTCGCGCATGCGGTTCTCGGCGCGCAGCTCGGTGATCTCCTGCTCCACCGCCGACACCGCGCGCCGCGCCTCGTGCAGCTGGGGGCGCGCCCACTGCCGGGCCTGCTCGCGGGCCTTGCGGCTGGCGGCCCGGTCGTTGATCAGGTCCTCCACGTTCGGCGGTTCCGGCGCCGGTTCCTCGGACGCGGCGGGCCACTCGGTGGCCCACTTGCGGGCCAGCTCCACCCACACCGCGGCGGCGTCGGCGAGCTCCTGCTGCGCCTGGTTGCGGCGGCCGGCGGCCTCGGTCGAGGTCAGCTGCGACTGCCGGGCGTTGCGCTGGAGCTCGGCCACCTGCGCCTGCTCGGCGTCGAGCTCGCGGGCCTGCTGGTGCAGCGCGAGCGTCAGCGCGGCGCGCTCCCGGGCCTCGGTGGCGGCTTGCGCGGAACTTCCCACCACGGCGCGGAACTGGGCCGCCAGCGCGTCGGCGTCCAGCTGCGGCGGCTGGTAGCGGTCCACATCGGTCGGTTCGGCGTCCGGTTCCGGTGAGGTGCGCACGGAATCGGACTCGGAGACCAGCTCGGCGGCCGGAACCGGCGGTGGTTGCGGCACGCCCGCGCCGCCCAACCCCGCGGTGCCCAGCTGCTGCCCGGCGCGGGTCGCGGCCTGCCCGGCGGCCTCGGCGTCACCGACGAGCCTGCGCAGCACGCCCAGGACCGACTCCGCCGACCGCGTCTCCTGCGCCCGGTGCCGGGTCGCCGTGTCGAGCGCGGAAACCGCTGCGGCGCGCGAGCTCTCGACGAGCTTCTCCCGGTCGCGCAGGTTCTGCAGCTCCGAGTAGGCCGGGTGGGAGCGCAGCGCGTCGATGCTCGACTCCAGCTCGCTCTCGCGCTGCTCCAGCTCGGCGATGGTGCGCTGCGCGGTCTCCCGGTCCTCGCGCTTGCCGGTGAACTGCTTGTCCAGGCTCGCGAGCTCCTTGCGCAGCGACGCCAGCTTCTGCTGCGCGGTGCGCATGGCCTCCGCGCGGTCGCGCAGCGCGCCGAACGCGTAACCGGAGTAGGTCGACAGGAACGCCGTCAGCGCCTTGTCCGCGCCGGTGAGCCGGACGATGTTCTCGCGGATCGACTCCAGGTCGTCGAACGAGGTCGCCAGCCGCTCGATCAGGCCCGCGTCCAGCGGCGGCAGCGCGTCGGACAGGATCTGCTCCAGCTGCCCTTCCAGCACCTTCAGACCCACGTCGGGGTTGCGCAGCGTGCGCTGCAGGTGCAGCAGATCGCCGTAGCGGGCGGCCGGAACGCCGTAGACCGTGGCCGCGACCTTCGCGCGGAACGACTGGTCGTCGAGCACGCAGTCCGCGCCCAGCAGCTCCCGCAGCTGAGCGGCGCCCAGCGGAACCCGGTCCGCGCCCACCAGGTGCAGGTTGATGCCGACCCGGCGGCTGGTGATGAACCGCCACGAGTCGCTGATCGACTGCGACGTCTTCGACGCCTTCACGCCGAGCCCGCAGGTGAGGAATTCCTCGCCGCCCTCGGGGGTTTCGCGGCGCAGCTCGATCCAGGCGTAGCCGATGCGGTTGGGTCCCCCCGGGTACTCGTCGAGCATCAGCCGCCGGATGCTGACCGTGTCGAAGCCCTTGGAACCCAGCTGCCGCAGGTCGCCGTCGAGGCACAGCGGCAGCAGCAGCTCCAGGGTCCGGGACTTGCCGGAACCGTTGGTGCCCTGGAAGATCGCGCGCCCGCCGTCGAGGTCGAACGTCGTCTCGGCGTACTGCCAGATGTTGACGATCCCGCCGCGGTGCAGTCGCCACCGGTTGGCGGTCTCCGCAACGGCCGCTTCGGTGTTGTGTGCGCTCAACGGGCCGCCTCTTCCATCTCGTCGAACAATGACCAGCCCGGTGCTTCGGGCGCAGGTGGTTCGGATTCGCGCTGCTGCTGCGCCGGTGTCGCGTCCGGCTGCGGGAGCCAGCGGTGCGCCGCCGGGCTGAGCAGCCACGATCCCTCGGACTCGCGCAGCAGGCCGAGCCTGCCCAGCAGGTCGATGACCGAGCGCACCAGGTCCTGGTGGTCCTCGGTGGCCGCCCGCGACCACGCCGACGGGTACGCCTCGACCAGGTCCTGGCAGACGTCGGCGAAGTCCTGCCAGCCCACCGGATGCCTGCCCGCCGAGTCCGGCTCGCCCCGGTCCAGCAGCTCCGGCAGGGCCAGCAGCGCGATGCGCGCCACCGTGCCGGGGCCGGGGAAGGCGAGGTCGGTGAGGTAGTCCTCCGGATCGCACACCACGACGCCCTCGGCGCGGGCCTCGCCGACCAGGCCGAAGAACCGCTCCAGCAGGCGGGATTCGTTGATGACGTGCTCGCGCAGCCAGGTCGCCTGCTCCGGCGGCAGGTCCGCGTAGAGCACCACCGGGTCCTCGATCAGCTTGCGCCGCACCGCGTGCTCGGTCCGGCGCGGGCCCGCCGCCGAGGCCAGCTCCACCAGCTGCTGCGGGTCGCTCGCCTCCGCCAGCGGCCCGGCTACCAGCTGGCCGAGCATGTCGGTGTCGATGGTGATCAGCGCCTCGGCGGTGGACTCGGCGGTCACCGAGCCCTCGGTCTCGGTGATCACGCCCAGCGCGACCAGGTGCCGGAGCGCGGCGGTCAGCGCGCGCCGGTCGGCCGGGTCGTCGGCGATCTCGATGCCGGCTTCGGACGCCGCCGCGCGCACGTCGCTGACCAGCCGCGACAGCAGCACCTGGCGGCCGATGCCGGTCAGCGCGGCCAGGGTGAGCGCGAAGTAGGCGTAGCCGCGCGGGCTCAGCGACTCCACGCCGCGCCCGGCGTCCTCGCCCGGACCCGACTTGTACAGCCGCGCGAATCGGCGCTCCACCACCAGCCGGTAGCCCAGCAGCCCGGAGAAGACGTCCTGCAGCGCGGTCCGCTGGCGGTAGATCATCGGCAGCAGGTCGCCGTCGGGGCCGTCGGCCCGCAGCAGCGGCCTGCGCAGCAGCACTCGGGCGCAGCGCACCACGTTCGCCGCGTCGATGTCGGGGAGCTCTTCGAACGTCGAGATCATCGGGCGGCTCCTCGGGCAGGTGCCTCGGGATCGGGCAGTCCGCCGTCACCGGCCAGTTCCAGGACCGTGTCGCGCAGCGTCAACTCGCCTGCGGCGCTGCTGATCCGGGTGTCCTGACCGGGTTCGGGGCGGATGGTCACGCGCAGCCGGTGCACCGGGTCCAGCGCCGTGCCCTTGTCGTCGGAGTCGTCGCGCTGCGCCATCGCCAGCGTCAGCAGCTCGCACAGCACGCCCAGCGCGTCCGGTGACAGCGTCCGCTCGCCGACGCGGGCACCGGCCTCGGCGAGCTCGGCCACCGCCGCGCTGCGCTGCTGATCGGCCTGGCGGGCCTGCTGCAGCAGCGTTTCCTCGGTCATCGGGTCGTCGAGCACCCGCGAGGTGCGGCCGCGCGCGCCGCGGTCGCCGCGGCTGCGGACGCTGACCGTCACGTCCTGCACCGGGCCGTCGCGCCACGGCACCTTGTCGTTGTCGGAGTCGTAGTCCGGGGCGGGCTGCAGGTGCCGCGCGGAGTGCAGGCCGAACGCCGCCGCGTAGAGCCGGTGCGAGGTGCTCTCGTCGGCGCGGTCGAACCACTTCGCCAGCTTCAGCAGCTCGCCGCGCCTGCCGGGAACCAGGCCGCCGCCGGAGGTGGCCCGCTTGACGCTGGCCAGCAGCGAACCGATGGCGCGCGCGGTCGCCTCGCGCAGCGCGGCGACCTGGCTGGGGCGGCCGGGGGCGTCGACGAACCAGTCCGTCAGCTCCTGCCAGTCGGCCGGGGTGCGCCCGCGCGCCCGCTCGACGTCGGTGCCCAGCTGGTCGGCGGGGCCGAGCAGCCGCAGCAGCTCGCCGCGCACGCCGGTCAGCCCGGCCAGCGAACCGGCGATGGTCTCGGTGTGCCGCAGCACGTCCTCCACGACCATCTGGATGTACTCGACCAGCAGGTTCCGGAACCCGGAGATCTCGTCGGGCGCGAGCTGGTGGCGGGTGACGACCTGGCCGAGGTACGCGTAGAAGTCGCGGACCGTGGCGGCGAGCTCGGCGTGCTGCAGGAACACCGTGGTGACCTGCTCCGCCAGCCGCTCGCGGGCCTGCCGCGCGGGTTTGGTGCTCGGGTCGTGGCGCTCGGCGGCCAGCGCGTCCGACAGGGCCTTGCCGATGCCGGCCAGACCCCGGTCGATCGCGGGCAGCAGCTCGCGGGAGACCTCGCGGGCGCCTTCGGGCACCCGCAGCAGCGCGTCGACGTCCCGCTGGACGCGGACGGCGAGCTTGCTGACCTGGTACCGGACGCTGCCGTGCTGGAACTCGGCGATGCTGGAGGCGATCGTCTCCCGGCGGCCGACGACCAGGTTGCCCCACTTGACGAGCTGCTTGAGCCGGTCGATCACGGTGTCCACATCGGACTCGCCGGCGGCGACCCGGCCCTCGCGCTCGGCCGCGGCCAGCGCGGCGGCTACCTCACCGGCCGACAGGTCCGCCAGCAGCGTCGAGGTGAACAGCCGCATGATCGCCAGGTAGGTGCGGTGCTCCGGGGCCTGCAGGTAGACGAACAGCTGCAGGCGCTGGGCGTCGTCCAGCGGCGTCTCGGCAGCAGGCGGCGGCACGTCGGTCGCGTTTCCCGCGACACCGGCGCGCAGCACATCGGCTTCGTGATCAGGGGCCGTCACGGTCCGCCACGATATCCCGTCGCCCGGACACAGCCGGTCACCTGGGATGCAGTGATCGGTCACAGCCGCTCGCGGGGTAGCGTGCGGTGCTGCTTTTCGAGGTGGTCGAGATCCTTTCCTTCGGGTGCTGGAGGTGCCGGTGAGCGCGGGACGAGCGGTCGGGCTGCTGCTCGGCGTGGCGGCGGACGCGGCGTTGGGCGACCCCCGGCGCGGACATCCGGTCGCGCTGTTCGGACGCGCGGCGCAGACCGCGGAGAAGGCGCTCTACCAGGACCGCCGTTCCTCGGGCATCGTCTACACCGGCGTGCTCGTCGGCGGCACCGCCGTGCTCGGAGCCCTGGTGCAGCGCGCCGCCCGCCGCAGCCCCGTGCTGGAGGCGGCCGCGACCGGGGTGGTGACCTGGGCGGTGCTGGGCGGCACGTCGCTGGCCGACGAGGGGACCGCCATGGCGCGGCTGCTCGACGCCGGTGAGATCGACGCCGCGCGCGACCGGCTCGGCAACCTCTGCGGGCGCGACGCCGCCGTCCTCGACGGGCAGGGCCTGGCCCGCGCCACCGTCGAGTCCATCGCCGAGAACACCTCGGACGCCGTCGTGGCGCCGCTGGTGTGGGGAGCCGTCGCCGGGATTCCGGGGCTCATGGCCTACCGCGCGGCCAACACGCTCGACGCGATGGTCGGTCACCGATCACCGCGCTACCGCGAGTTCGGGTGGGCATCGGCCCGGCTGGACGACCTGCTGAACCTGCTGCCGTCCCGCTTCGCCGCCGCGCTCACCGCGGTGTGCGCACCCGTCGTCGGCGGGTCCGGCAGCGGTGCCTGGCGCACCTGGCGGCGCGACGCGGCGGCCCACCCGAGCCCGAACGCGGGGCAGATCGAGGCGGCCTTCGCCGGTGCCCTGGAGATCCGCCTCGGCGGGCGCACGATCTACGGTTACGTCACCGAGCAGCGCCCGATCATGGGCGAGGGCCGCACGGCCGACGCCGGCGACGTGACGCGCAGCGTCGAGCTCTCCCGCCTGATCGGCACGGTCACCGGAGCCGTCGCGGCCACCGCAGCAGTCCTCCGCCACCGCTGACCCACCGCATCCTGGCGCGTGGTCGCACGCCTCGACGTGCCGGTGGCAGCGATCAGTCGGTGGGCTTGTCGAGGGATTCGGTCTCGCGGCGCTCTTCCTCCGCGATGGCCTCGGCCACCGAGAGCTTGCGGCGGCGCTTCCGGGTCGAGGTGTGCGATCCCGCGTAGCGCGACCCGCCGTCGCGGGAGCGCGCGGGCGAACCGGACTCGGAACCGCCGCCGGCTTCCTCGTCGGCGTCGCGGCGCCACGCCGGGGCCGCCTCGGGCCTCAGCTCGGTGTAGATGAGGTAGCCGATGGCGACGATCGCCATGATGCCGAAGGCGATCCACTGCAGGGCGTAGGAGAAGTACGGCCCCGACTCCAGCCGGGGCAGCGGCAGCGCGCCGAGCACGCCCGGCTGGCCCTCGGCGAGCGCGACGTAGCCCGGGCGCAGCGGGACGCCCGTGCCCTCGGAGATCGTCCCGGCGTTGACCGCGTAGGCCCAGCGGTGGCCGTCGTGGTCGAACAGCGGACGCTGCTTGCTGTCGGTCTCGTCGGCGCGGATCCGCGCCGTGATCGTCACCGGACCAGAGGGAGCGGCGGCGTAGTCGGGCGCCTGGGTGCCGTTGACCGGGCGCACGAAGCCCCGATCGACCAGCACCGTCGTCCCGTCGTCCAGCCGGAACGGCGTGAGCACCTCGAACGCGGGCTCGCCGAGCACCGTGCGCTGCCAGGCCAGCGTCTCGGCCGGGTGCAGGTACTGGCCGGTCAGCAGCACCTGCGACCACTCGGTGGTGACGTCGGGCGCGCGACCTGCGGGCAGCACCTCGTTCAGCGGCTTCGGCGAGGCGTGGAAGGACTCCGCGATGGCCTTGTTGCGGATCTCGGTTTCCTCGCTGCGCCCGAACTGCCACGGCGCGAGCGTTGTGAAGCACAACGCGGCGAACACCACCACCAGCGCGATCGCACCCAGCCACCCGGGCCGCAGCAAGAACTTGAGACGCACACCCACACGGTAGGCGGCCCCGCCAGGGGAGAGTCTGAGACCCCGTCTCAGTGTGACCGCGACGCCAGCGCGCGCCGGGCGGACCGGGCGGCCTGACCGCCGTAGCCCGAGCCGAAGAGCACCGCGTGGACCAGCAGCGGGAACAGCTGGTGCAGCGCGATCCGGTCGCGCCACCCGTCGGCCAGCGGACTGACCTCCTCGTAGGCGGCGACGATGCGCTCCAGGTGCGGGCAGCCGAACAGGTGCAGCATCGCCAGGTCCGTCTCGCGGTGACCGCCGTGCGCCGCGGGGTCGACCAGCCAGGCCCGCTCGGAGCCCCAGTGCACGTTCCCGCTCCACAGGTCCCCGTGCAGCCGCGACGGCGGCTCGGCCGGACCGGCGAGCTCGGTGATGTCCTCGCAGACCTGGTCCAGCACCGTCGCCGACTCCGAGTCCAGCGCCCCCTCGTCGACCGCGCGGCGGACGTAGGGCTGGACGCGGTGCCGGGCGTAGAAGGTCGGCCAGTCGTCCTCGGGGTCGTTGCGCATCGGCGCCAGCCCGATCCAGGCGTCGGCGGGGCCGCCCGGAGGCGGGCTCCCGAACGCCGGAGCCCCGGAGGCGTGCAACCGGGCCAGACCCCGTCCCAGCTCCTCGGCCGCCCGCGCCGTCGGTGACGAGGCGGGGACGTGCTCGGTGACCAGGCAGTTCGCGCCGTCGCCGAAGACCTCGGGCACGGCGACGGCACCGGGCTCGGCGAGCCACCGCAGCGAGGCCGCCTCGGCCTCGGCCGCGCCGGGCATCGACGGCGAGGCCGACTTGGCGAACACCTCGGTGCCGTCGTCGAGGCGCACCGCGAACGCCGCCGCGGTGTCCCCGCCCGACAGCCGCCGGGTCTCGGCGACGCCGCGCCCGGTGATCCGGGAGACCTCGTCGGCGATCACAGCCGCTCCCGCACCCACGCCATCAGTCCCGGCATCGCCGCCTCCACCATCGCCAGCACGTCGTCGAACCCGTTCGGCCCGCCGTAGTAAGGATCGGGCACCTCGGTCCCGTCCGCGTCCGGGTCGAAGGAGCGCAGCAGCCGCACCCGGTCCGGATCACCGGCCAGCCTGCGCACCGCGCGCAGGTGCCCCTCGTCCATCGCCACCAGCAGGTCGGCGCCCAGGTGCCGCTCGTCGATCTGCGCGGCGACGTGGTCGGTGGGGTAGTCGTGGGAGGCCAGCACCTTCTCGGTGCGCGGATCGGCGGGCTCGCCGACGTGCCACGGACCGGTGCCCGCGCTGGAGACCTCGACCCGCGAGTCCAGCCCGGCCCGGCGCAGTTCCTCGGCGAAGATCAGCGCCGCCATCGGCGACCGGCAGATGTTGCCCGTACAGATAAAAGACACATGCACGCCCCGAGGGTACGGATGCCCCTTCGTCTGGACTCGCCTTGCGTGGCGGTGCGGGTGGCGGAACCTCAGCAGTCCTCTGGGTCCGGGCGCCACTCCTGATGTCTTCCGCTTACCCCAGGGTGGACATCGGCGTCGCGGCGTCCTCCACAGAGAACCGCTGAGAACCCGCGGCGGTGCCAGTTGCGAGAGTGGTCTTCACATCTCGCGGCTACGCCGCTTGCACGCAGTTCGAGGCGGCCTCTGAAGCGTTCCGACGTGGACGTTTAAACTGCCCCCGATGAGCGGCGACGATCGAGAACTGCTGCGCCACCACGGCGATGTGGACGCGGCGCGCGGACTCGCCGACTTCGCCGTCAACGTGCGGCTGGAGCGGCCACCGGAGTGGCTGCGCGCCCGCCTCGCCGAAGCCCTCGACGACCTCGGCTCCTACCCCTCGGCGGCAGCCGACGAAGCCGCCCGCCGAGCCGTCGCCACCAGGCACGACCGGCACCCCGACGAGGTCGTGGTGCTGGCCGGAGCCGCCGAGGGGTTCGCGCTGCTGCCCGCGCTGCGCCCGAAGCTGGCCGCGCTGATCCACCCCTCGTTCACCGAACCCGATCTGGCCCTGCGCAACGCCGGCGTCGAGGTCGAGCGCGTCGTCCTCGACCCCGCCGACGGCTACCGGCTGCACGCCGACCAGGTCCCCGACGAGGCGGACATGGTCGTGCTCGGCAACCCCACCAATCCGACCTCGGTGCTGCACCCGGCCGACGAGATCCGGAAACTGCTGCGGCCCGGCCGGGTCGTGGTCGTCGACGAGGCGTTCATCGACACCGTGCCCGGCGAACGCGAATCCCTCGCGCACCTCGCCGATCCGGGACTGCTGGTGCTGCGCAGCCTCACCAAGATGTGGGGTCTGCCCGGCCTGCGCGCCGGTTACGCGCTCGGCGCCCCGGAACTGCTCGCCGAGCTCGGCCGGAACCGTCCTCACTGGCCGGTCAACTCGCTGGTGCTCACCGCGGTGCGCGCCTGCTGCGAACCGCACGCGATCGACGAATCGCAGCGCGCGGCCGCCGAGTTCACCGAGCACCGGGCCGGGCTGCTCGCCGAGCTCGCCGACCTGCCCGGCGTCGACGTGGTGCGCACGGCCGAGGCACCGTTCCTGCTGCTGCGGGTGCCGGGCGGGCAGGAGGTGCGGGAAGCGCTGCGGGACCGCGGTGTCGCGGTGCGCCGGGGAGACACCTTCCCCGGTCTCGACACCGATCACCTCCGGGTCGCGGTGCGCGCGCCGGAGCAGAACTCGTTGTTGGTCAAGGCTTTTCGAGATGTTGTGGAACGTGGGTGACACGGTGCGTATTCGGGACGTGATCGGCGCGCTGGAGAAGGCGTACCCCACCGGGCTGGCCGAGGACTGGGACGCCGTCGGCCTGGTCTGCGGGGACCCCGACTCGGTGGTGCAGCGCGTGCTGTTCTGCGTCGACCCGATCGAGGCCACGGTCGACGAGGCCATCGACTTCGGCGCGCAGCTGCTGATCTCGCACCACCCGCTGCTGCTGCGCGGCGTGCACGGCGTCCCGGCCGACGACCACAAGGGACGCGTGGTGCACCGGCTGATCCGCTCCGGCATCGGCCTCTACTGCGCCCACACCAACGCCGACAAGGCCAACCCCGGCGTGTCCGACGCGCTGGCCGGTGCGCTCGGCCTGACCGCGACGCGCCCGCTGGTGCCCACCGCACCCGGCGCCGACACCGGGCTGGGCCGCATCGGCGAACTCGCTCGGCCCGAACCGTTCCGCGCCTTCGTCCGCCGCGTCGCCGACGGCCTGCCCACCACCGCGTGGGGCGTGCGCGGAGCCGGTGATCCGGACCGCGAGATCCGCCGCGTCGCCGTCTGCGGCGGAGCCGGCGACTCGTTCCTGACCACCGCCGCCGAAGCCGGGGTCGACGCCTACGTCACCGCAGACCTGCGCCACCACCCCGCGGGCGAGCACCTCGCCCAGGCCGACGTGCCCGGCACCTCGGTGCCGGCCCTGGTCGACGTGGCGCACTGGGCCAGCGAATGGCCCTGGTGCCAGCAGGCCGCGGACCTCGTGTCCGCCGCGCTGCCGGATACAGTCGAAGTCCTCGTATCCACCCGACGCACCGACCCGTGGACCGTGCACGCCGGTGCGACACCAGACCCAGGGAGGGCGCTCGCGTGAAAGCCGACCCCGCCGTACAACGACGGCTGCTCGATCTCGCGGATGCCGACGCGGAGATCAACCGCGTCGCGCACCGCAGGCGCACGTTGCCGGAACTCGAGCAGATCGGTGCCGCCGAGCGGGAGGTCCAGACCAAGCGCGACGAGCTCGTGGTCGCCCAGACCGCGTTCAACGACCTCGACCGCGAGGTCAAGCGGCTGGAGACCGAGGTCGACAACGTCCGCAAGCGCGAGACCCGCGACCGCGACCTGATGGCCGCGGGCGGACCCGCCAAGCAGCAGGAGGAGCTGGAGCACGAGCTGCAGACCCTCGCCCGCAGGCAGGCCGTGCTCGAGGACGAGCAGCTGGAGGTCATGGAGCAGCGCGAAGCGCTGGAGACCAACGTGACCAAGTCCCGCGAGGCCGTCAGCGAAGCCGAGCAGCGGCTCGGCGACATCCAGTCCCGCCGCGACGAGGCGCTCAACGAGCTCGAGGTCGCCGAGACCCGCAGGCAGAACGAGCGCGACCTCATCACCAAGTCCCTGCCGGACGACCTCGTGGCCCTCTACGAGCGGGTCCGCGCCCAGCGCGGGATCGGCGTCGGACTGCTGCAGGGCGCCCGCTGCGGGGCCTGCCGCATCGAACTCGACCGGCACGCCCTCAACGAGGTCCGCGAAGCCGCCGCCGACGACGTGGTCCGCTGCGAGGAGTGCGGCGCGATCATGGTCCGGGAGAACAAGTGAGAGTCGTCGTCGAGGCCGACGGCGGATCGCGCGGCAACCCCGGCCCCGCCGGCTGCGGCGCGGTCGTGCTCGACGCCGACACCCGCGCCGTCCTCGCCGAACGCGCCATCGGACTCGGCGAGACCACCAACAACGTCGCCGAGTACCAGGGGCTGATCGCCGGACTCCGCGCCGCCGGCGAGCTCGGCGCCGCGCAGGTGTCGGTGCGGATGGACTCCAAGCTGGTCATCGAGCAGATGGCCGGGCGCTGGAAGGTCAAGCACGCCAACCTCCAGCCGCTGCACGCCGTCGCGCGCGAGCTCGCCGCCGACTTCGAGCGGGTCGACTACGAGTGGATCCCGCGCGCCGAGAACTCCGCGGCCGACAAGCTCGCCAACGACGCGATGGACGGCAACACCGTCGAAACCGGGCAGGTCACCGAGACCGAGAGCGCCTCGGCGCGCACCCGCCCGTCCGGCTGGCAGAACCTGCAGGGCGCACCCACCAAGATGCTGCTGCTGCGGCACGGCCAGACCGCCATGTCGGTCGACAAGCGCTATTCCGGTCGCGGCGACGTCGAGCTGACCGAGCTGGGGGAGCGGCAGGTCCGCGCCGCCGCCAAGCGCCTCGCCGCCATGGACGGCGTCGTCACCCCCGACGGCACCGCCCCCATCATCGCCTCACCGCTCACCCGGACCCGCCAGAGCGCGCAGGCCGTCGCCGACGCCACCGGCGGTGAACTGGAGCTCCACGACGGCCTGATCGAGACCGACTTCGGCGAGTGGGAGGGCCTGACCTTCCTCGAAGCCGCCGACGCTTACCCCGACCTGCACCGGAAGTGGATCGGCGATCCCGCCGTCGTGCCGCCCGGAGGCGAGAGCCTCGCGGCCGTCCACCAGCGGGTCACCACCGCCCGCGACGACCTCGTCGAGCGCTACGCCGGCAAGACGATCATCGTCGTCAGCCACGTCACCCCGATCAAGTCCCTGCTGCGCATGGGCCTGGACGTCGGACCCGAGGTCTTCTACCGCCTGCACCTGGACCTGGCGTCGCTGTCCATCGTGGAGTTCTACCCGGACGGCAACGCCTCGGTGCGGCTGGTCAACGACATCTCCCACTGGGCCTGAACCCCGGGCTGGCCGGAACGAGGAGCGGGCACGGCGGTAAAATCGCCGGTGCGGAAGAGTCGGTCGGGTGACCGCGGCGGGTCACGACCCGTCGAGGAAAGTCCGGACTCCACAGAGCAGGGTGGTTGCCAACGGCAACCCGGGGAAACCCGCGGGACAGTGCCACAGAAAGCAGACCGCCCGGCGCTCGCGCCGGGTAAGGGTGAAACGGTGGTGTAAGAGACCACCAGCACCTCGGGTGACCGAGGTGGCTAGGTAAACCCCACCTGGAGCAAGGCCAAGATGGGCGTTCCGACGCCTGCGCGGACGTTCGAGGGTTGCTCGCCCGAGGTTCGCGGGTAGGCCGCACGAGCTCGTCGGCGACGGCGGGCCTAGATAGATGGTCACCGAACGGCTGGTCGTGAGACCACCGGGAACAGAATCCGGCTTACAGACCGTCTCTTCCGCATTCTCTCGAGTTTCGTCCTCGCGCTCGGGGTGCGTTCGGCTCGGGCGCGTCAGACCCGGGTGGCTCGATCGTACTGATCAACTGCTCTGTGGTCTTCGTGCGTGGCGGTGCGGGCAGCGGAACCTCAGACGCTTTCTGGCTCCGGGATCCGAGACTCATGTATGCCGAACACAGCGCTTCGGCTGTCCTCCCCAGAAGACGTCTGAGAACCCGCGGCGGTGCCGGTTGCTCTGGTGGGGCACTGAGGAAGCACCTTCGTCGCTTGCCTGACGGTGGTTGGTTGCGGGGTGTCGGGGAAGCACCTCGGTGCCCGTCGGACGGCGTTGGTCCGTTTGTCGCAGCGGTTTTCGTGCTTGTGGGCTACGGGTCGCAACCCATGCCCTGGGGGGAACTCTTCGTGCGGGTGCCGTTACCCTGATTCCTGCGCGTCAAGATCACCTCGTTCTTTCGGGTTCGGCGATCACGTCGAGTGATCCAGTC
This sequence comes from Saccharopolyspora endophytica, assembly GCF_018070075.1. Lineage (GTDB taxonomy): Bacteria > Actinomycetota > Actinomycetes > Mycobacteriales > Pseudonocardiaceae > Saccharopolyspora > Saccharopolyspora endophytica. Next base: position 28,134 of record NZ_JAGPXE010000008.1, on the reverse strand, counting down.
GGGTGCTTCCTGGCGCGATGTGCGGAAATCCACTGGACCACCGGAACGTTCACGGTGCGTTACGAAGGGGCTCGCAAGCGGGTGAACAGCCACGAGGATCAGGCTCGAAACCGGCCGAACGGGCGCCTATTCCGCGATGACCAGCCCGTGGGGGCTTGCTCGAATGGCCTATTCACCGCGTGATGTCCGTTTCGCCGTCGCGCTGTAACCCGCCACACCCGAGCTCGCAACCACTACTTCTGGTGACCATGTCATGTTCTACTCGTATCTGCGCGTTGCGGATCACCGCCACGCGTTGAGGTACCGGCCCGCAGACACTCCGCGTACTCAGGGGTAAAGAGATGACCGCCATGCCGCTGGAAACACTGGCGCACCTGGACGTACTCGCTCAGCAGACACAACTGGGCACCGACGGCATCCGCGGTTGGATCCTGAACAACGTGCTACCGCTGCTGCTGCTCACGGTGGCGATCCTGCTGCTGTGGCTCGGTGGCGGCAAGGGCGACAACGCCGGCGTGATGCGCCGCGTCGGTGGTGTGCTCGTCGCCCTGGCCATCGTCGGCATCGCGGTCACCAACGCGGGAATCGACATCGGCACCTTCATCGCACAGCTCTTCAGCACCAACGGGTGATGTCCAGTGCGGATACGCACCGATGACGAGGTTTACCGGGTAGACGCCGTCTGGCTCGGCCCGCCGAAGGCGACCTTCCCCTGGCGTGCGCGCTACGTGGCGTGGGGCGTCGGCACGGTGGTGTTCCTGCTGGTGCTGGCCATCGAACGCCGGATGAACATCGGCTTCGGGTTCTTCTCCACGGCGTGGGCCCTGGTCATCACGGTGGCGTTGACCAGGCTCATCTGCGCCAAGATCGGGCACGAACGCCCGCTCGGCGCGGTGATGCAGATGTGGATGCGCGAGCTGACGGCACCCCGCGAGAAGTCGCAGTCCACCGGCGGGGCGGCGAGCGCCGCCCGGGTCCGGGTCCGGCGGCGTCGTCCCGTGCCCAAGAACAAGCGCTCCCGCCGCGGACAGCAGCGGCAGGGGCAGGCCCCACGACAGTCGCAGGCCAGAAGGCAACAAGCCCGGCAGGCGCAGCCGCGCTCCACCCGGACCGGGCAGCAGGTCGGAAGCAGGCGCACGCGTAGCAAGGAGGTTCGCGGTGTTCGGTCGCCGTCGAGGCGGTGAGCAGCAGCCGCAGCAGGTACCCCGCGGCTCCAGCGGCAAGATCCGCGGTGCCAAGGGCAACGGCAAGCCGCGCAAGCGCGCACGAGGTCTGGGTGATGAGCAGTCCATCCCGACCTACACCCCGTCGATCGCCGCGCGCACCATCGACGGGCACCTGCTGCGAACGGGCCAGGACGTCTTCGCCTGGTACCGGCTCTCCCCGCAGCGCTGGTCCTTCCGCTCGGATTCGCAGCGCCAGGACCTCGTCGCGGCCATCGCGGGCCAGTACGCGGAACTGCAAGGGCGCTGGCTGCACCTGCGGGTGACCAACCGGCCGTACCCGATCCGGATGTGGGCCGAGGCGCACGTGCACAACGCGCGCAACCCCCTTCCCGACGCCGACGGCGCGCTGTCCTTCGACGACTACATGGTCGGCGAGCAGCAGCAGCTGATGGGCCGGTCCATGGCGGAGAAGGAGGTCTACCTGGGTGTCCAGGTGCAGACCCGCAACGTCGTGGACCGCGCGGTGGAACGCGCCGCCCCGCTGCTGCACAAGGTCTTCCCGGAAGCCGTCGACGCCGAGCTCGTCGCGCTCGACAGCGAGATCGAGCACCTGGACCAGGTGATCGGCTCCGCCGGGCTGGACGGCCGCCCGGTGACCGCCGAGGAGATCTCCTGGCTGATGCACCGGTCCTGCTCGCTGGGCCTGCCGGCTCCGCGCAACCTGCCCGCGGTGCCCGGAGCGCCGTGGGAACCCGAGGACCTCGCGTCGTTCACCGACGCCTCCGACATGCACCAGGACCCGTACTCGCCGACGGTGACCGTGCGCGGCCGGACCGGCTCCAACGCCGGTGTCACCCGGCACGTCGCGGTGCTCACCGTGGGTCAGACGCACGGCCTGCAGATCCCGGAGATCGACGACCCGTGGATGCAGCACTCCGACCGGCTGCCCGCTCCGGTGGAGTGGTCGGCGCGGATCTACGTGCGGCGTCCCGAGGACGTCGGCGGCGAGCTCCAGCGGCAGATGAACAAGGTCCGCTCCCAGGTCCGGCACTACACCGAGGAGCACGGCCTGGAGCCGCCGACCTCGCTGGCCCGCCAGGCGGGCCGGGTGCTGGAGATCGACGACGAGATGACCTCCGGTTTCACCGCCCTGGCCACCCGGGTCAAGTCCTGGTGGCGGATGTCGGTGTCCGGCCCCACCGAGCGCGACGCGCTGCGGCTGGCCCAGCAGATCCTCGACCTGTACAAGCCGAAGGTCGCCATCGAGCACCCCGAGGCGCAGTACGCGATGGCGCGCGAGTTCATCCCGGGCGAGCCGCTGGCCAACACCGCCTACCTGCGGCGCGGTTCGGTGGTGTGGGCGGCTTCCGCGGTGCCGCAGGCCACGGCCGAGGTCGGTGACCGGCGCGGCATCCTGCTCGGCGAGACCTGCACCGCCACCCGGCGTCCCGTCGCCTGGGACCCGTGGATGGCGCAGGAGGTCCGCGACGCCTCCGGTCTGACGGCGATGGTCGCCGGGCTCGGTGGCGGCAAGTCCTTCCTCGGCGGCGGCATCGTCTACAAGACGCTGCGGGCCGGCGCGCACTGGACGCTGCTGGACCCGTCCGGGCCGCTCTCCGAGCTGTGCAACCTGCCGGAGCTCAAGCCCTACGCGCGCAACATCAACCTGCTCAACGCCCAACCCGGCATCCTCAACCCGTACCGGGTGGTCGCCGAACCGGAGCTGGAGCACTTCGTCGACGAGGAGGACCCGGAGCGCGGCTGGCGGCGCGAGCGCGCGCTGGCCGCCGCGACCCGGCGCCGCCTGGTGCTCGACGTGCTCACCGGCCTGCTGCCCTACGAGGTCGCGAAGCTGCCGCAGACCCGGATCGTGCTGCTGCGCGCGGTCCGCGCCGTCGGCGGACGCGTCGATGCGCACCCGGGCATGGTCTTCGAGGCGCTGCGCCGAGACGCCAGCGAGCACCACGAGCACGCGGTGGTCGTCGCCGACTTCCTCGACGAGATCCGGGAGCGGATGGCACTGCTCATCCCGGAGAGCAACGCCGACCCGTACTCCGAGACCCGCGACGACCGGCTGACGGTGCTGACCATGGCCGGTCTGACGCTGCCCAAGGACGGCGTCGGCCGCGAGCACTGGACCGACGCCGAAGCCCTCGGCGTGGAGATGCTGAACCTGGCGGCCTGGCTGACCCAGCGGTCGATCTACGAGCGGCCCAAGGGCGAGCGCAAGGGCGTCTGGATCGACGAGGCGTTCTTCCTCTCCGAGGTGCCGACCGGTCGAGTCCTGATGAACCGCTTCGCGCGAGACTCGCGGAAGTGGAACGTGCGAGTGCTGCTGTCCAGCCAGATCCCGGCCGACTTCCTGCGCATCCAGGGCTTCGTGTCGCTGCTGGACTCGGTGTTCATCGGCCGGCTCGACGACGAGAGCGCCCAGGCCGACGCGCTGCGGCTGCTCAAGGTGCCGGTCGACGCCGGTTACGAGCAGGTCGTCTCCGCGCTGGGACGCCGTCCCGGACCGGCGCGCAACGCCACCCAGCGGGACCGCGCGCCGCGCCAGTTCATCTTCGGCGACGGCGCGGGCGGCGTGGAGAAGATCCGCATCGACTTCTCCGGCCCGCACCTGGAGCACCTGCGCGATTCCCTGGACACCACACCGGCTTCCGAACCCGACGCCGAACCGCGGGCGCTGAGCCCGGCACCGGACGGCGACGGCGTGAACTCCGACTCCAGCACGTCCGCGCTGAACCCGGCGGAGGACGACTACGGGGACGATTTCGAATCGTTCGACGAGTTTGAACTCGAAAGCGTCGGCATCGGTTTCGATGACGGCACCGAGAGCTCGACCCGCCGGCCGGGCGAGCGGGGTGGGGACGACGCGAGGTGAGCGGCGCGGTCGTGAGCATCGTGGTGATCGCCGCTGCGCTCGCAGCGGTGGCCGCCGTGCTGGTGGTCAATCGCCGGACGCGTTCGGCGGAAGTGCTGACGCCCCGTCGCCGTAGGGCCTACCTGCTGATCGCGGGCCTGCTGGCGATCCAGTCGCTGATGGCGGTCCCGGCCTGGGGCCAGAGCCTGGACTGCAAGGAGGCCCCGAACCCGGAGCGCCCCGGCTCGGGCATGGTGGGCGCGCTTGACCCGGCGCCGATGGGCGCGGGCAACCCGGGAAGCGCCTACGACGAGGTCGGCTACGCCGGTCTGATCTGGCACACCTACGACCTCGGCTGCGGCCCCCAGGGCGTGACCAACCCGAACGCGCTGGTCGACACCTGGGTCGGCAACGAGCTGTTCAACCTCGCCAAGAACCTGGTGGGCGCCACCAACGGGCTGCACTACGCGCTGCTCAACGGCGACCTGATGGACCCGCTGGACGAGGTGATCGCCACCGGCACGGTCGCGCTCTACGACAGCGTGTTCGCGCCCTGGTTCGGCCTCGTCGCGCTGGTGCTGGCGGTCGTGCTGTTCCGCTACATCTGGCAGGGCGACCTGGCCAGCATCGGCAAGCGCGGCATGTGGGCGCTGGCGGGGTTGTGGTTCGCCTCGGCGACCTACCTGACGCCGCTGGTCTACACCCACGCGCTCGACGAGATCGTGATCACCGGGACCTCCGCAGTGCAGGCCGGTTTCCTGCACGAGGTCGGCGTCGACGAGGCCAACGCGCTGCCGACGCTGCTGCACGATCAGGTGATCTACCGCAACTGGCTGCGCGGCGAGTTCGGTTCGCCGGACTCCCCGCAGGCCCAGCAGCTCGGCCGGGAACTGCTGCGCGCCCAGGCCTGGACCAAGCAGGAGGTCAACGCCGGGGCCGACGGCGGTTCGCCGGAGGGCAAGAAGCAGGCGTTCGAGGACGTCGCGGGCAAGATGGGCAGCGCCTACGGCTACTTCCAGGGCATCGACGGCAGCCGCGTCGGCGCGGGCGTGCTGGGCAGCGTGCAGTCGCTGGCCTACGCCTCGTTCCAGCTTCTGGCCAAGGCCACCATCCTGCTGGCGCAGGTGCTGCTGCGGGTGCTGATCCTGGCCGGTCCGCTGATCGGCCTGATCGCGCTGGTCTACCACCAGATCCTGCGGATGATCGGCCGCGTCGCGGGTGCGGCGGTGCTCAACGTCGTGATGGTCTCGGCGCTGGCCGGTCTGCACACCCTGCTCCTGACCTGGATCTTCGACCCGACCCGCGGTTTCTCCGCGCTCACCCAGATCCTGCTGGCCGCGCTGATCACCATCGTGTTCCTGATGATCGCCAGGCCGATCCGGCGGATCGCGCAGATGGTCGAGCTGTCGGTGGGCACGGTCGGACGCGCGGAGCCGCGCGCGCAGGGCGGGATCTTCGCCCGCTTCGGCAGGCGGGGCGAGAACCCCTCCGGCGGCGAGTTCTGGGAGCAGGTCCGCGACAGCGATCCCGAGGACGAGTACGGCGACCGGCCGCGCCGGAGGCGCCCGGAGGCGCTGCTGCCCGCCGTCGCCCAGCGGCTGGACCGCGACGACGACTCCGCGCCGCAGGGCTCCATCGGCTCGGGCGGTGCGGCGGCCGGAGCGCTGCCCGCCGGCGGCGGTTCGCCGCGCCGACCGGGCGGCATGCAGGGCGTCCCGGAGATGCGGGCGGCCAGTCGGGTGGTCGATACCAACCCGGTGGCGGATGCCAAGTGGGACGGGAACGACGAAGATCCGGTGTTGATCCCGTCGCGGGCGACGGTGGAGCGCGTGTCGGACCAACCGGCCGGCGCCGACTCGCCGCGCCTGGCCGACCGCGAGGTCGTGCAGGGACGTCCGGTGCACGTGATCTACCGGCCGTCCCGGGGACTGGAAGTGGCCGATGGCTGACCACACGAGGGGGAGCTGATGCCGATCCGGACGCACCGCGGGCGAGCCGCGGTGTACCGCAGGTTCTGGGGCTGGCCGCTGCGCTCGCCCAAGCACCTGGCGGCCACCCTGGTCGTGGTGGGCGCGGTGGCCACCGTCGTCGGACTGCTGCTGCCCGAACCACCGCCGAGCCGCAACGAGGCCGCCGGTGGGCGGACGACCGAGTACACGCTCCCGCCGCAGCGCTCCGCCGTGGTGCCCACGACCAAGCGGCCGCCGACGATCTCCGTGCCGCAGGCCGGTCCCACTCCGACCGCGCCGGACCCGGCGGGTGTGGCGATCGTGGAGAAGTGGGGCGAGGCGTGGGTGAACCACCCGGTCGGTGCCGACCGCCAGCAGTGGCTGAACGGGCTGCGCCCGCTGACCACTGACGAGTTCCTCACCGAGCTGTCGACCGTCGATCCGGTGAACGCGGGCAACGTGATCACCGGAGCGCCGTCCGCGGTGAGCTCGACCGAGGGCTCGATGATCGTCCGGCTGCCCAGCGACATCGGGGTGCTGAACGTGACCGTGAACAGGACCCCGTCCGGTTGGCGGGTGGCACAGTACGACAAGGAAGGTTGACGCGCATGCGCAAGCTCGTGGTCGCTTTCATCGTGCTCGCGGGTTTCGCAGGAATGATCGGTCTCGGTGCGCTGACGATGCTGATCAGCAGCAGCAGCGGCGGCAACCAGGGCTGGTCCAACTGCAGCGCCAACCTCGGGCCGTGGGGCAACGGCGCCGGGAGAGGTGAGCAGGACGCCGGTTCGCTCAAGCCGGAGTCCGTCGCGCTGGCCAAGCGCATCATCGAGGTCGGCAAGCAGCGCGGGCTGCCGCCGCGCGCGTGGCAGATCGCCATCCAGGCGGGCAAGACCGAGTCGAACCTCGCCAACCTGACCCACGGCGACCGCGACTCGCTGGGCATCTTCCAGATGCGGCCGTCGATGGGCTGGGGATCGGTCGCGCAGGTCACCGACGTCGAGTACCAGATCAACAAGTTCTACGACGTGCTGCTGGCCGTTCCCGGCTGGGAGGAGCTGCGGCCCGGTACCGCGGCGCAGCGCGTCGAGCGCTCCGCGTTCCCGCTGCGCTACCACCGCTGGGAGCCGATGGCCGCGCACCTGGTCAGCGTCGAGGGCAACGTTCCCGGCATCTCCGGCTGCGAGGACCTGCCCGGGGCCAGCGTGCTCGCGGGCCAGGCCCTGTCGTACGCGAAGGCCCAGCTCGGCAAGCCCTACGTGTGGGGTGCGGCGGGTCCGGCGTCGTTCGACTGCTCGGGCCTGACGCAGCAGGCGTGGAAGGCGGCGGGTGTCGAGATCCCGAAGTACTCGCAGACCCAGTACTTCCAGGGCGGCGTCCACGTGCCGCTGGCACAGGCCCAACCGGGTGATCTCGTGTTCTGGGGATACGGCCGCGATCCGAACGGAATTCACCACGTCGGGCTCTACTTGGGCGACGATCAGCTGCTGCACGCACCGCAACCGGGTGAATCAGTCGAGGTCACGAAGTTGTGGGACGGCGGGCAGCTGCTGCCGATGGTCGTCCGGCCCGCAGCGGACACGCCCGCGCCGCCCGGCGCGGTACCCGCCGCCGGAGGCGCCCGTTAGGTAAGAATGGCGTCGGCCTGCTGAAACTCCGGAAAGGGTTGCTCATGTTCACTCCGGACCCGATCCCGCGGCCGACCGGTCCGCCCGCGTCGAGCACGCCGCTCGGTGACTACCTGAACCAGTCCCCACCCGGAAGTTCCTCGGGTTACGCGGTGTTACCGCGTTCGCTCGCCGAGGCGATGCCGCTGCCCTGGCAGCACCAGATGCGCAACCTGCTCGCCGAGTTCCACCAGGCGTTCGGGCACGTGCAGTGGCCCGTCTACCGGGTGGTGCCGTCCCGCTACGAGCGGCTGGCCAATCTCGACGACGACCAGCTGGCCGAGGTCGGCTGCACCGTCGAGGTCGGCGACGACGGCGAGCTGGAGTACCGGATGCGCGACGGCCGCCGGATCGAGAACCCGGAGGACCACCAGGTGCTGGTGTCCTGCCTGGACCCGATCCCGCCGCGCGGCGTCCAGCCCCCGGCGGCCCCACCGCCACCGCCGGCCTGGTGACGACTCGTGACGGCCGTTCGGACATCCCGGTCGATCCGGCGCGCGAAGCGTGACAGGCGGGCGCTGTCGTGCGAGGCTCGGGGCATGGCCCGCGGAGGTTGGTACTTCTGTTTGAAGCATCGGCAGGTCGAGCCCAAATCGGGCTGCCGTGCCGCCGACCGCTTGGGCCCGTACCCGGACCAGCAGACCGCTGCTCGCGCTCTTGAGATAGCCGAGGAGCGCACCGAGGCGGCCGATGAGGCCGACCGCCGCTGGAAAGAAGAGGACTGAGTTCTCGTGGCGGCGGCGGAGAGGTCCCCGGACGGCGTCCACGCTGTTCCTCCCGTTGCCGCGCACCCGTTGGGGCTGGACTTCGCCGCCGTCCGGCGTGAGCTGAACCTGCCCCGCGACTACCCGACGAGCGCGCTCGCCGAGGTCGAGCAGACCGTCGCCCAGCCGCTGCCGACCGGATTCCGCCACGACGCCACCGACCTCCCGCTGGTGACGGTGGACCCGCCGGGCGCCAAGGACCTCGATCAAGCGGTGCTGCTGCGACGGCGCGGCAGCGGGTACCGGGTGCACTACGCCATCGCCGACGTCGCCGCGTTCATCCCGCCCGGCGGTGCCCTCGACCGGGAGGCGCGGCGCCGGGGGCAGACGCTCTACCTGCCGGACGGCAACATCCCGCTGCACCCGACCCTGCTGTGCGAGGACGCCGCGAGCCTGCTGCCCGACCAGGTGCGCGTGGCGGTGCTGTGGACCATCGACCTCGACTCCGACGGTTCTCCGGAGCGGGTCGACGTGCGCCGCGCGCTGGTGCGCTCGGTCGCCCGCCTGGACTACGACGGCGTGCAGCGCACCCTGGCGCACGGCTGCGCGCACCCGTCGATCGAGCTGCTGCCGGAGATCGGCAGGTTGCGCCGCGAGCAGGCGTTGCGGCGCGGTGCGATCGAGCTGGGGCTGCCCGAGCAGCAGGTGGAGTCCGACGGCGAGGGCGGCTGGCGGCTGGCGCTGCGGCCGAGGCTGGTCGTGGAGGAGTGGAACGCCGAGATCTCACTGCTCACCGGCATGTGCGCGGCGGAGATCATGCTGGAGGCCGGCGTCGGTGTGCTGCGCACCGTGCCCGAACCCGATGCCGCCACCGTCGACGTGCTGCGGCGCTCGGCGAACCAGCTCGGGGTGCACTGGCCGGTCGGCTTGTCCGCGGCCGAAGCGCTCGCCGAGCTCGACCCGGCACGCCCGGAAGCGCTGGCGGTGCACGTGGCGGCCACCCGGCTGCTGCGCGGCGCCGGCTACACGGCGTTCGACTCCGGCGCGCCCGCCAAGTCCGGGCACGCGGGCATCGGCGCCTCGTACGCGCACGTGACCGCACCGATCCGGCGCCTGGTGGACCGGTACTGCGCGGAGATCTGCCTGGCGGTGACCGCAGGCCGCGAGATCCCGGAATGGGTCACCGAGGCGCTCGGCGAACTCCCGTCGGCGATGGGCGGCTCGGACCGGGTCGCAGCGCAGGTCGAGCGGGCCTGCATCGCCCAGACGTAGGCGTGGTCGTTGGTCTCGCGCGTGGGCGAGGAGTTCCCGGCGACGGTGCTGCGGGTGCCCAACGGCGTCGCGGGTGAGGTCTTCGTCGCCGATCCGCCGATCATCGCCCGCTGCACCGGCAGCGGCCTGGGCGAGGGCCAGCAGGTTCGCGTGCGGCTGGTGACCGCCGATTCGGAGCGTCGCGACGTCGAGTTCGAAGTGGCCTGACGCACACCTCGTGGCATTCTCGTGGCCAGTGGGTCGATTGTGGATCGTGAAGGTCGATGGCGACGAGAGGGGCCGTGAAGGTGACTGGCGTGCGGGAGATGACCGTCGGAGTGTTGGGCGGTACCGGAGCTCAGGGCCGGGGGCTGGCGATCCGCTGGGCCAAGGCCGGGCTGAAGGTCGTGATCGGGTCCCGCAACGCGGAGCGAGCTCAGCAGGCCGCCGATGAGATCAAGGAGATCGCGGGCGGCGACGTCACCGGCGCCGACAACGCGGGCTGCGCGGCGGCCTCGGACCTGGTGCTGGCGGCACTGCCGTGGGAGGGCCACGCCGACACGCTGAAGTCCCTGCAGACCGAGCTGGCGGGCAAGATCGTCATCGACTGCGTGAACCCGCTCGGTTTCGACAAGAAGGGCCCCTACGCGCTGCCGGTCGAGGAGGGCAGCGCCGCCCAGCAGGCGGAGCAGATCCTGCCCGACTCCCGGGTCACCGCGGCGTTCCACCACGTCTCCGCGGTCACCCTCGCCGACCTCGCCGTCGACCACGTCGACCTCGACGTCCTGGTCCTGGGTGACGACCGCGAGGCCACGGACACCGTCCGCGAACTGGCCGACGTCATCCCCGGCGTCCGGGGCATCTACGGAGGTCGCCTCCGCAACGCCCACCAGGTCGAGGCCTTCACGGCCAACCTCATCGCCATCAACCGCCGCTACAAAGCCCACGCAGGCCTCCGAATCACCGACGTCTGACCTGCGCCGCCAACCCACCGCCCCAAGCCGACCCCCGATTTCAGTGGAACTCCGAACCCGAAGTTCAGTGGAAATCCGGGGCCGGGGGCCGGGATCTCGGTAAATGTCTGGCGTCGAGATCCGGATTTCAGTGGAACTCGGGCCCCGATTTCAGTGGAAGTTGGGGTGAGTGGGAGTGGCGGGATCGTGGCACGGTGTGGGCGGAGGTGGTGTCCGTGCTGCCGGAGGAAGCGAGCTGTTGGAGCGATGACGAGCGGGAGCGGGCGGATGCCCTGCTCGACGGGCACGCGGTGGTGATCAACGTTCGCAAGGACGGACCGCACAAGCACCTGGTCCCGTGGCTCGTCGAGCAGGACCTGGTGACCTACGTGGGACATTCCGGCCCGAGGCACTCGTGGCCGCAGTCGGACTTCGCCAGCCCGTTCGTCTCCGAGGCCAAGACCGACCGCGAAGCCATGGTCCGGCACTACGAGCAATGGCTCGACGGCCGCCCGGACCTCCTCGAACGCCTCCGCGAAGGCGAGCTCGCGGGCAGGGCGCTGGGCTGCTGGTGCGCTCCCAAGCCCTGCCACGCGGACGTCCTCGCCCACCGAGCGCACTGACGACCGAAAGCCGGGGCGTGCCAAGCACACCCCGGCTTCAGCGGGTCAGTGGAAGGAGTGCTCCGGGCCGGGGAAGGTGCGGCCCTTGACCTCGTCGGCGAACTGCTCGGCTGCGCCGGAGAGGATGCCGCCGAGGTCGGCGTACTTCTTGACGAACTTGGCCGTGCGGCCGGTGTTCATGCCCGCCATGTCGGTCCAGACCAGGACCTGGGCGTCGCAGTCCGGGCCGGCGCCGATGCCCACGGTGGGGATGCGCAGCTCGTTGGTGACGCGCTTGGCGGCTTCGGCGGTGACCATCTCCAGCACCACCGAGAACGCGCCGGCCTCCTGCACGGCCAGGGCGTCGTCGAGCAGCTGTTCGGCCTGGTCACCGCGGGCCTGCACGCGGTAGCCGCCGAGGCCGTGCTCGTGCTGCGGGGTGAAGCCGATGTGGGCCATCACGGGGATGCCCGACGAGGTCAGCGCCTCGATCTGCGGGGCGAAGCGGCGACCGCCCTCCAGCTTCACCGCGTGCGCGCGGCCTTCCTTCATGAACCGGGTCGCGGTCTCCAGCGCCTGCTGGGGGGAGGCCTGGTAGGAGCCGAACGGCAGGTCGGCGACGACCAGCGCGTGCTCGGCGGAGCCGGTGACGGCGCGGGTCAGCGGCAGCAGTTCGTCGACGGTCACCGGAAGCGAGGTCTCGTAGCCGTAGACGTTGTTGGCCGCCGAGTCACCGACCAGCAGGACGGGGATGCCGGCCTGGTCGAAGATGCGGGCGCTGTACATGTCGTAGGAGGTGAGCATGGGCCACGGCTCGCCGCGCTCCTTGAGCTGCTGGAGGTGGTGGATGCGCACCTTGCGCCGGGTCGGTCCCGATCCGTACGGCGCCGCGGTCTCGCCCTGGTTGTGGGCAGCAGTCATCGTTGACCGTCCTTTTCCCTCGAGGCCCGAAACGGGTCCCCGGGTCGTTGCGGATGGTTGTACTCGCCAGCGTCGCACGCGGACCCCGGCGAGGCGATGACTGCTGCCTCACATCACAGCCGGTCAGCCGATCCAGGGAGCGGCGAAGCGCTGGTAGGTGCCGTCGTGGCGGGCGATGTCGAGGTAGTGGTCGACCCACTGCTGGAAGGCCACGTCGCCCTGCGGCAGCAGGTAGGCCTTCTCGGCGAAGGTGAACGGCTGATCCGGGTGCACCGGGCACAGCTCCGGGTGCTGCCGGGACTGCCAGCGGGTTTCCGAGGAGTCGGTCATCATCAGGTCCGCGTGGCCGTCGATGATCTGCTGGAAGATCGTGTTGTTGTCCGGGTGGTCGACGATGGTGGCCCGCTCGAGGTTCTGCTTGGCGAACTTCTCGTTCGTGCCACCGGGGTTGACCACCGCGCGCACGCCGGGCTGGTCGATCTGCTCCAGCGTCTGGAAGCGGGAGACGTTCTCGCAGCGCGTGATCGGCGTCTTGCCGTCCACCCCGAACGACGTGCTGAAGAACGCCCGCTGCGCCCGCTCCAACGTCACCGACACACCGCCGACGGCGATGTCGCAGCGCTGGGTGAAGTCGTCCATCAGCGTCTTCCACGTGGTGGGCACGATGGTGGCGCGCACGCCGAGCTTCGCCGCCATGTCGCGGGCGACGTCGATGTCGATGCCGCTCCACGCCCCGGAGGCGTCGCGGTAGGTGAACGGCCGGTAGTCGCCGGTGCTGCACACCCGCAGCTCACCGCGCTGCTCGACCTCCTGCAGGCGGTTCGGCGCCGCCTGCGGCGCAGGCGGTGGTGCGGAGCACCCCACCGTCACCGCCGTGGCCATGACCAACCCGATCCCGAACTTCACCCAGCGCATGCGGCCTCCCGATCTCCGTGCAGGACAAGGCATAACCCGCCGGCGCCGGGAAAGCCAGACCCGGGGCTGTGAGGTTCGGTAATAACGGGAAATCCCGGCAGGCAACCTCCTGCGGGGGGAGGCGTCTCACGGTTGGAGCGCGTGGGAGTCGTGCCGAGTCGGGGAGGGGAGCCACCTGGGGGTACTCCCCTCCCCGCAGCGCTCAACCGGTGAACGCCCGGTACGCCGGCCGCAGCAGGTCGGTGACCGCGGTGCCGTTCACCTTCAGCGGCAGCGGCTCCAGCTCGTCGAGCACGGGTGTCCCGCTAGTGGCGGACTCGGGGGTTCCGGCGGGGGAGGGGCTGGTCCAGAAGTCGTGGAGGTGGTCCGACAGCGGTGCCTCCTCCGAGGTCTCCTCGGGCGTGACCTGCTGGGTGCCGCGCAAGGCGCGCAGCCGGTCGAGCAGCTCCTCCCGGCGGCGGCCGCGCCACGCCAGGATCTGGAACGGGTCCTCGTCGAAGGACTCCGCGAGCAGGTAGCAGGTCGCGGCCAGGTGCTTGCACGGAATCTCCCAGTCCGGGCACGTGCAATCCATGGTCAGCTCGCGCATCGTCGACGGGAACAGCTCCAGCCCCAGCTCGGCGAACACCTCCTCCAGATCGGTCGGCATCTCCCCGGCCAGCAGCTTCGCCGCGTACAGCGCCTGGCCCGCCAGCTCCCGCTCGATGTGCGCCCACTGCTGCGAGGAGAACGCCTTGATGCCGATCCGCGCCCGGTACGGCTCCTGCCGAGAGCCCTGCACCAGGCCGACGACGACGCTGGTCGACAGGGTCATGTTCAGCACCTGGCCCGAGCGCGCGTAGTTCTTGCCGCGCTGCAGCCGACCGCCCATGCCGAAGGACTCCAGGACCTCGATGAACCGCTGCGACCACCAGGTCTGCGCGATCGTGCCGCGCTTGCTGCGCGCCTTGATGCCGCCGGTGACCCGGATCGGTCCGCGCGCCTCGAACTTCCACTGCTCAGGCACCGGTCGCCTCCGCGTCCAGCGTGACCAGCTCGCGCAGCTGCTGGGTGGACAGCTCGGTCAGCCAGTTCTCGCCGCTGCCCACCACCAGCTGCGCCAGCGCCTTCTTGTCCTCGATCATCTTGTCGATCTTCTCCTCCAGGGTCCCGATGCAGGTCAGCTTGCGCACCTGCACGTCCTGGCGCTGGCCGATGCGGAACGCCCGGTCGGTGGCCTGGTCCTCGACGGCCGGATTCCACCAGCGGTCGAGGTGGATGACGTGGTTGGCGGCGGTCAGCGTCAGTCCGGTGCCGCCCGCCTTCAGCGACAGCAGGAAGATCTTCGGCCCCTCGGGGTCCTGGAACCGCTCGACCATGGCGTCGCGGGCCTTCTTCGGCGTCCCGCCGTGCAGGAACGGCACCTCGGTGTCGAAGCGCGCCGACAGGTGCGGCACGAGATGCCCGCCGAACTCGGCGAACTGGGTGAACACCAGGGCCTTGTCACCTTCGGCGAGCACGGATTCGAGCAGTTCCTCCAGCCGCGCCAGCTTGCCGGAGCGGCCGGACAGCGCCGAGCCGTCGCCGAGCAGCTGGGCGGGGTGGTTGCAGACCTGCTTGAGCTTGGACATGGTCGCCAGCACCAGCCCCCGGCGCTCCATGCCCTCGCTCTCGGCGATGCGGGCGAGCATGTCGTCCACCACCGCCTGGTAGAGCGTGGCCTGCTCGGAGGTGAGGTTGCACAGCTGCTTCATCTCGATCTTGTCCGGCAGGTCGCTGATGACCGCGGGATCGGTCTTGACCCGCCGCAGCACGAACGGGCCGGTGACCCTGCGCAACCTGGCCGCCGCGTCGGTGTCGCCGTCGCGCTCGACCGGAACGGCGTAGCGGGCGCGGAAGGTGCTCAGCGAACCGAGGATCCCCGGGTTCGCGAAGTCCATGATGGACCAGAGCTCGGCCAGCCGGTTCTCCACCGGCGTGCCGGTCAGCGCGAGCCGCTGCCGGGCCGACAGGCCGCGAACCGCCTTGGCCTGGCGGGAATTGCTGTTCTTGATGTTCTGCGCCTCGTCCAGGACCACCCGCTCCCAGCGGATCTCGCGCAGACCCTCGGAGTCCCGCGCGGCCAGGGGGTAGGTGGTGATCACCAGGTCGTAGCGCTCCACCTCCTCGCGCAGGTCCTCGCCGCTGAGCCTGCGGCCGCCGTGGTGGACGTGCACCCGCAGCCCGGGCGCGAAGCGCTCCGCCTCGCGCTGCCAGTTCCCGACCACCGACATCGGGCACACCAGCAGCGTCGGAGGGCGGGACTCGTCCTGGCGGGTCAGGGCTTCCAAGGCGAGCAGCTGCACGGTCTTGCCCAGGCCCATGTCGTCGGCCAGGCACCCGCCGAGGCCGAGCCGGTTCAGGAACACCAGCCACGCCAGCCCGCGCCGCTGGTACGGGCGCAGCGTCGCTCCGAAACCGGCGGGCGGGTCGACGGGTTCGAGGTGCTGGTCGGCCTGCCCGGACATCAGCTCGCCGAGCCACCCGGTGGCGTTGACCTCCACCACCGGCAGCGGCCGCTGCTCCTCGCCCTCGCCGCCGGCCTGCTTGAGCAGGTCGAGGGCGGTCATCTGGCCGGTCGCGTCCTGCTCCAGCATCGCCAGCCCGGCGGCGAGCCGCTTGCGGTCGACCTGCACCCAGCGGCCGCGCATCCGCACCAGGGGGACCTTGGCGGCGGCCAGTTCGGCGAGCTCGTCCTTGGTCAGGGTCTCGTTGCCCAGCGCCAGTTCCCAGCGGTAATCGATCAGGGCGTTCTTGTCGATGCCGGATTCCTTGGTGACCGTGCCCGCGGTCCCGGAGCTGGTGGCGTTGAGCTTCAGCCCGAGCTGGCGCTGACTGCGGCCCCACCAGGACGGCAGCAGGACGGCGAATCCGGCCTGGTCGAGCTGGGCGGCGCGGCTGAGGAACTCGTAGGCGCCCTCGGTGTCGAGCACCAGCTCGGTCGGGTGCGAGGAGCGCAGCGCGGTGTCGAGCTCGGGGCAGATCCGGCTGGCCCGGCCGAGTTCGGCGAGCAGCAGTTCCTGCGGCTGATCCACCCAGCGCCGCAGCACCTGGGTGTTGTCGGCCCACACGTCCTGGGCGGAGATGAGCACGCCCGGGTCGTCGACGGCCTGCAGCATGAACTCCACGATCCAGTCGGGATCGTCGTCTTCCGGTGCGTGCAGCCGGAAGCAGGTGCGCAGCGGGCTCTGCCCGGCGAGGCCACTGCGCCAGGACTCCAGCTGGTGGGCGAGCTTCCGCAGCTGGGCGCGGTCGCCGTCGAAGTGCGCTTCACCGGACAGCGCGTTCAGCCAGGACGCCGTGACACCCCTGCCCTCGGTCATCTCACCGGGGAGCCTGCTGCGGGCGATGCCGTCGACCAGCGCGTTGAGCGCCGCGTGCAGGACCCCCTCCGGGGCGTCGCCGTCGGCGGCGCGCAGGGCGTGCGGCATGGACTCGCGCAACGCGACGAACCGGGCCGAGTCGGAACCCGACAGCGCCGGGGCCCAGCGCGCGGCGGGCCGCTCGTACTCGAAGACCAGCGAGGGCAGCACCCGGCCGCCCGCGACCAGGGCTTCGGCGAAGTCGGCGAGCTCGCGCAGGAATCGGGCGTCCGACCCGATGCGGCACCCGGGCAGCTCGGCGGCGAGCAGTTCGGGCAGGTCGGAGGGCCGGATCGCCACGGCGGGCACCTGCCAGTGCCGCAACCGCAACTTCCCGCGCGGTGCGGCACCGGCCGTCAGCGGGTCCCGGACCAGCTCCGGAGACGCCACCGGCGCGGCGGCGAACGACGGGAGCGCCAGCTCCACGCCGTCGACGGCCGCGCCCTCGACCGCGAGCGCCTCGAGCAGCTCGTCCGCGGGGACCCCGAACGGATGCGCCAGGACCCCGGCGGGAGCCCGGCCGGGCGACCGAGCGGGCCGCTCCGAGTCCTCCGCCCACACCAGCAACCGGTCCGCGGAGTCGCACAGCGCATGCACAACCCACACAACCGGCCCCCAATGCCTCGGACGAAACGCGGTCAGCCGCTCAGCGGCTCCCCGGAACGAGTTCCCGCGAGTCTAGGGTCCGCGCTTCCCCTCACGTTCGGGTGGCGGCGGTGGGAGCAGGGCGAACTCCCTCGTGCCCGGCCGGTCCGGACCGAGGCGCGACGCCTACGGCGCGATCTCGCGCCAGCGGTTGGTGATGGGCAGGCGGCGGTCGCGGCCGAACGCCTTGAACGTGATCTTGGTGCCCGGCGGGTACTGCCGGCGCTTGAACTCAGCCCGGTCGACCATCCGCAGCACCCGCTCGACCAGCTCCGCGTCGAAACCGTCCGACACCAGGTCCTGGTAGCCCTTGTCGCCCTCCACGTAGCCGTCCAGGACCACGTCCAGCACGTCGTACTCGGGCAGCGAGTCCTGGTCGGTCTGATCCGGGCGCAGCTCGGCCGACGGGACCTTGCTGATCGAGTTCTCCGGGATCGGCGGCACCTCGCCGCGCTTCTCGGCGGCGTCGTTGCGCCACCGGGCGAGCTTCCACACCAGCGTCTTCGGCACGTCCTTGATCGGCGCGAACGCGCCCACCGCATCGCCGTAGATCGTCGAGTAGCCCACCGCCAGCTCGGTCTTGTTGCCGGTGGCCAGCACCAGGTGGCCGTGCTGGTTCGACAGCGCCATCAGCAGCACGCCGCGGACCCGGGCCTGCACGTTCTCCTCGGCGAGCCCGGTCAGCTCCAGCTGCCGCACGTAGATGTCAACCATGTCGGCGACCGCGTGGGTCTCGTAGTGGCAGCCGAGCCGTCGAGCCAGGTCGGCGGCGTCCGAGCGCGAGTGCTCCGAGGAGTACACCGACGGCATCGACACGCCGTGGACCGAATCGGGGCCCAGCGCGTCGACGGCCAGAGCCGCGCACACCGCCGAGTCGATGCCGCCCGAGAACCCGAACGTCACCGACCGCGCGCCGTTCTTGTGCACGTAGTCGCGCAGGCCGGTCACCAGCGCGCCCCACACCTCGTCCTCGTCGGACAGCGGTTCGGCGGGCACCGGCAGCGGACGCGGTTCGAAGCTCGGCACCGGTTCGGGCTGCAGAACCGTCCGCTTCACGTCGAAGGCGGGCATCCGGATCGGACCCGGCTCGGCCGGAACCGTCGTCGAGGTGTGCCCGCCCGAGGTCAGCTCCAGATCGGCGACCAGCAGGTGCTCGGCGAACTGCGGCGCCCGCGCGATGATCCGCCCCTCCGCGTCGGCGATCAGCGAATCGCCGTCGAAGACCAGCTCGTCCTGCGCTCCCACCAGGTTCACGTAGGCCAGCGGAGCACCCGCCTCGACCGCGCGGGCCGACACCAGCGGCACCCGCTGATCGTCCTTGGACCGCTCGTACGGCGAGGCGTTGATGCACACGACCATGTCCACGCCGACCTTGCCCAGCGCCGCCACCGGGCCGCCGTTCTGCCAGATGTCCTCGCAGATCACGACACCGACGTCGACGCCGTGCAGCTTGACGATCGGCAGCTCGAAGCCGGGCGCGAAGTTGCGCGCCTCGTCGAAGACGCCGTAGTTCGGCAGGTGGTGCTTGTTGTAGGTGGCCACGACCTCGCCGCTGTAGAGCAGCGACGCGGAGTTGCGCGGCCCCTCGTCGTCCCGGCCGAGGTGGCCGACGACGACCAGCGCGTCACCGCATCCGTCGGCCTGGAGATCGCGCGCCAGCTGCTCGAGCGCGTCGCGGTTCGCGGCGGCGAACGACTTGCGCAGCGTCAGGTCCTCGATCGGATAACCGGACAGCGTCATCTCCGGGAACGCCACCACGTGGGCGCCGTCCTGCACAGCCCGCCGGGTCCAGTCCCGGACCATCGAGCTGTTGCCGGCGACGTCGCCGACACACGTGTTGACCTGTGCGAGTGCGATCCGCAACTGGGGCATGCGCCCATCTTCGCGCACCCACCCAGGTGGTGTGCCCCTGCCCGACATGAATCACAGGGGCATGTTCATGTCACGATCTCGGAATGGCCCGACCACACCGAGTGCTCACCGCGATGACCCTGCTCGTGCTGGTCGCCGGAGGATGCGTCCAAGGCGATCAGGCCCTGCAGCCGCACAACGAGCGCAAGGGGCCGGTCGGCCCGATCCCCACCGGACTCGACCGGTACTACGGCCAGGAACTCGCGTGGGGCCCGTGCTCGGACTACGCCACCACCTCCGCCGACCGGACCGCGTTCCAGGACCCGGCTCTGGAGTGCGCGCGGCTGGAAGTGCCGATGGACTACGCGCAGCCGGAAGGCAAGACGATCCGGATCGGCGTCCTGCGCAAACCGGCCACCGACCAGCAGTCGCGCATCGGATCCCTGATGGTCAACCCGGGCGGCCCCGGCGCGTCGGGGATGAGCGCGGCGGCGAGCCTGACCACGAGCGTCAGCGACAACGAGCTGGGGGAGCGCTTCGACCTGGTCGGCTTCGACCCGCGCGGCATCGGCGCCTCCGAACCCGCGGTGCGCTGCCTGAACGACTCCGAGCGCGACACCGAACGCCTCGACTCCGACGCCGACACCTCGCCGGCCGGCGTCGCCCAGTCCGAGCGGGAGGAGCGCGAGTACGCGGGCAAGTGCGCCGAGCGCACCGGCGTGGACATGCTCGCCAACGTCGGAACCCGCGACGTGGTGCGAGACCTCGACGTGCTGCGATCCGCGCTGGGCGAGCCGAAGCTGAACTACCTCGGCTACTCCTACGGGACCCGGATCGGCTCGGAGTACGCCGAGAGCTTCCCCGGCAACGTCCGCGCGATGGTCCTCGACGGCGCGATCGATCCCGGGCAGACCACCGTGGACGCGCTGGTCGCGCAGGGCGCCGGCTTCCAGCGCGCCTTCGACGACTTCGCCGACTGGTGCGCGGCCCGCTCGCGGTGCGCGCTCGGCCACGACCCGCAGCAGGCGGTCCAGCGGTTCCAGGGCCTGACCCGCCCGCTGGTCGACAACCCGGTGCAGGCGGGCTACGGCCGCGAACTGTCCTATCCGGACGCCACCATGGCGGCGATCCAAGCGCTCTACGCACCGACGCTGTGGGAGACCCTCGACACCGGGCTCGCCGAACTCGAGCAGGGCCGCGGCCAGACGATGCTGAGCCTGGCCGACAGCTACTTCGGCCGGGACTCCAGCGGTCGCTACAGCAACACCACCGACGCCTTCGACGCGATCCACTGCGTCGACGACAAGCGGGTCACCGATCCCGAGGAGGTCCGCAAGGCCGACCGCCGCTACCGGGAGGCCGCGCCGTTCCTCGACGACGGCAACCAGCCGAGCTCTGCCCGCGACATGTGCGCGTTCTGGCCGGTCCCGGTGACCGGCGAGCCCACCCAGCCGCAGGTCGGCGAGCTGCCGCCGGTGCTGGTCATCTCCACCACCGCCGACCCGGCCACGCCGTACGAGGCCGGCGTGCAGCTCGCGCAGGCGCTGCACGGCAGGCTGCTGACCTACGAGGGCACCCAGCACACCGTGTACCTGCAGGGAGTGAGCTGCGTGGACGACGCCGGAACCAGGTACCTGGTCGACCTCCAGGTTCCGCCGGAGGGAACCCGCTGCACGGGTTGATCGATCCGCTCGGAGCCAGTGGTGGTGAATCAGGTCACATGGCGCCTATCGTCGGCACATGGATCATGCGGACAAACCGGGCGGGAAGCCCGCTGAGCAGAGCGTGACTTCGGTGCTGCTCTCCGGCAGCACGTACAAGAGCCTCGGTGAGCAGGTGCTCTCCCCGGCGGAGGAGCGGTTCGAACGCGCCCGCCGCACCACCGGCCTGTTCCTCGCCCCGGCGCTGACCATCCTGTTCCTGCTCCTGCCGACCCAGCTCGAACCCGCCCAGCACAAGCTCGCCGCCGTGCTGCTCGGGGTGATCGTGCTGTGGGTGTGCGAACCGGTGCCGATCCCGGTGGGCGGGCTGATCGGTGTCGCGGCGGTCGTGGTCCTCGGCGTCATGCCGCCCGACGACGTGCTCGAACCGTTCGGCTCCTCGACGGTGTTCACCTTCATCGGGGCGTTCATCCTCGCCCAGGCGATGCTGCGGCACGGCGTGGCCAGGCGCTTCGCCTTCACCATCCTGTCGCTGCCCGGCGTCGGCAAGAGCGCCTGGCGGGTCATCACCGCGTTCGGCGTGATCACCTGCCTGCTCTCGGCCGTGGTGTCCAACACCGCCACGGTCGCGATGCTGCTGCCCACCGCCGTCGGCATCCTCGCCGTCATCGCCGAGCTCGTCCGCAAGCAGCTGCCCGAAGGGGCGCCCTTCGACCCGCTGCGGCTGCGCGTCGGCGTCGCCCTGATGCTCATGCTCGCCTACGGCGCGAGCGTCGGCGGACTGCTCACCCCGATCGGCTCGCCGCCGAACCTCATCGGCCGCGGCCTGATCGAGGAGGTCACCGGCCAGCGCATCTCCTTCCTGCAGTGGATGGCCATGGCGGCACCCGTGTGCCTGGTGATGTTCGCGGTGCTGGCCGTGGCGCTCCTGCTGCTCAACCGCCCGGAGATCACGAAGCTGACCGGCGTCGAGGAGTACGTCGCCGAGGAGCGCGCCAAGCTCGGTTCGCTCTCGCGCGCGGAGAAGAACACCCTGATCGCCTTCGCGATCACCGTCGTGCTGTGGGTGACACCGGGATTCGTCGCGCTGATCGCGGGCAACGACTCGGCCGCCTACGACGCCGTCAGCGACCGCCTCGACGAGGGCATCGTCGCCGTCCTGGGCGCTTCCCTGCTGTTCCTGCTGCCCACCGACTGGTCCCAGCGCCGCTTCACGCTCACCTGGACCGAGGCCTCCCGCATCGACTGGGGAACGGTGGTGCTGTTCGGCACCGGCATCATCTTCGGCTCGCTGCTCGCCGACACCGAGCTCGCCAAGACCATCGGCGAGGGAACGGCCGGGGCGCTCGGCCTGAGCAGCGGCGTCGCGATCACCGTCTTCGCGATCGTGCTGGCGGTGCTGGTCTCCGAGACGACCTCCAACACCGCCGCCGCCTCGGTGGTGGTGCCGATCGTCATCCCGGTGGCCCTGGCGGCGGGAACCAATCCGTTCGTGCCCGCCCTGGCCGCCACCTTCGCGGCGTCCTTCGGGTTCATGCTGCCTGTCTCCACACCCCAGAACGCCGTGGTCTACGGCTCGGGCGCGGTCCCGATCACCAAGATGATCCGCTCCGGCGCGGTGTTCGACGTGGCCGGCGCGCTGGTCATCGGGCTCGTGCTGCCGTTGATGGTCGCCGCCATCGGCTTCGGGTGAGCACCTCGGCACCTGGCCACGCCGATCACGACGATCCCGAGGCCAGGAAGTTAGAGTGCGGCTATGAACCGCCAGCAGGAGTTTGTGCTCCGCACCCTGGAGGAACGTGACATCCGCTTCGTGCGGCTGTGGTTCACCGACGTCCTCGGCATGCTCAAGTCAGTGGCGATCTCGCCCGCGGAACTGGAGGGCGCCTTCGCCGAGGGCATCGGGTTCGACGGCTCGGCGATCGAGGGCTTCGCCCGCGTCTACGAGTCCGACATGGTCGCCAAGCCCGATCCGAGCACGTTCCAAGTGCTGCCTTGGGAAACCGCCGACGGCGAGCACTACTCGGCCCGGATGTTCTGCGACATCCAGATGCCCGACGGATCACCCTGCTGGTCGGATCCGCGACACGTCCTGCGCCGGACCCTGTCGCGCGCCACCGAATCCGGCTTCACCTGCTACGTGCACCCCGAGATCGAGTTCTTCCTGCTCAAGGATCTTCCCGGTGACGGCAGCGAGCCCGAGCCGGCCGACTCCGGCGGCTACTTCGACCAGTCCAGCCACGACGCCGCCCCGCACTTCCGCCGCAACGCCATCGAAACCCTCGAAGCGATGGGCATCTCCGTGGAGTTCAGCCACCACGAGGGCGCGCCCGGCCAGCAGGAGATCGACCTGCGCTACGCCGACGCGCTCACGATGGCCGACAACGTGATGACCTTCCGCTACGTGGTCAAGGAAGTCGCGATCACCCAGGGCGTGCGCGCCTCGTTCATGCCCAAGCCCTTCAGCCTCCAGCCGGGCTCGGGCATGCACACCCACTTCAGCCTCTTCGAAGGCGACCAGAACGCCTTCTACCACCCCGAGGACCCGTACGAGCTGTCCGAGACCGGCCGGGCGTTCCTCGCGGGCATCCTGCACCACGCGCGCGAGATCAGCGCCGTGACCAACCAATGGGTGAACTCCTACAAGCGGCTCGTCGTCGGCGGCGAAGCCCCGACCGCGGTCTGCTGGGGTCACGCGAATCGGTCCGCGCTGGTCAGAGTGCCGATGTACTCGCCGGGCAAGTCCTCGTCCCGTCGCGTCGAGGTCCGCAACCCCGACTCGGCCTGCAACCCGTACCTGGCCTACGCGGTGATCCTCGCCGCCGGCCTGCGCGGGGTGGAGAAGGGCTACGAGCTGCCGCCGGCGACCGAGGACGACGTCTGGAGCCTCACCGAGTACGAGCGCAAGGCCGCCGGCTACGCCAACCTGCCGCAGAACCTCACCGAAGCGCTCGGCGAGATGGAGAACTCCGAGCTCGTCGCCGAAACCCTCGGCGAAGAGGTGTTCAACTTCTTCCTCCGCAACAAGCGCGAGGAGTGGAACAACTACCGAAGCCGAGTCACCCCGTACGAACTCTCCTCGATGCTCCCGGTTCTGTAGAAGGGCAGCCCGTCAGGCAACCGGCGAAGCCGGTTTCTCCTTGCCCCACCTGAGCAGCTGGCACCGCCGGGGGTTCGCCAGCCGTGCTGTGGCGAGCACGCCGCGACGCCGTGTATTGGCATACATCAGGAGCGGCGCGCGGAGTCCACAGCGCGGCTCAGGTTCCCCCACGTGCACCGCTGAGCAAAGGGACCACAGAGCTCTGCCAAGCAAAGGGACCACGGAGTACTTCTGAGAAGCGTGGGGCGATAGGTTGCGGGCGTGACTGATTCGCAGCCGCATTCCGAGCACGACGAAACGCGCTCCGGCGAGTCCGCCGTCGAGCTCCAGTCGGGCGTTCTGGAGCAGTCGTCGGAGTCCGTCGAACCCGAGTGGCCCGCCGAGCAGCCGGCCGCGGGCCGGTCCTCCTCGATCACCCTCCTCGGCTGCACCCTGGCCTGCCGCGACCAGCTGCCCGCGGCGCGCGTGCTGCGCAAGAGCTTCCGCGAGCACCACCCCGGATCCGGGTTCGTGCTGCTCATCGTCGACGAGCCCGGCGCCGTCCGCGAGGAGCCCGACGCGCTGTCGATCACCGACATCGGCGTCGACCCGCAGGAATTCGCCAGGCTGGCCATCGGCTGCACCGCCGAGCAGCTCCGCGGCGTGCTGCGCCCGCGACTGCTCAAGCACCTGCTCCGGTCGGGCTCGACCGTGCTGCACTTCGAACCGTGGGTGCAGGTCTTCGGTCCGTTCACCGAACTGCTCACCGGGCTGACCGCGGAGCGCCCGGTCGCCTTGGTCCCCCGCGTGCTGCACCCGCTGGCCGCCGACGGACTGCGCCCCAGCCCGGCCGACCTCGCCGACTCCGGCACCTTCGACTCCAGCGCCTTCGCGGTCCGCCCCGGCGCCGAGGACCTGCTGACCACCTGGATCGAGCAGCTGCGCCACGACCCGACGATGACCGCGCCCGTCCTCGACGGCGCTCCCGCGCTCGTCGACCACAAGGTGATCCGCGATCCGGGCGTCGGCCTGTCGGTGTTCAACGCCGCGCAGCGCGAACTGGACGTCGCCGACGGCGAGCACGTCGTGGACGGATCGGCGCTGCGCAGCGTGCACTTCGACGGCTTCCAGCCGCAGCGACCGTGGCTGCTGTCGGCCGATTACGCCGACAACCCGCGACTGCTGCTGTCGGAGAACCCGGTGCTGGCCGGCCTGTGCGCGAGCTACCGCAACGCCCTGGTCGACGCCGGCTACAGCCGCGAACAACCGCACCCCTTCGACGCCCTGGCCGACGGCGTCCTGCTGCCCGACAGCCTCCGCAGCCAGTACCTCGACGTCTGGCTCGGCGACGGCGACGCGCCGCCGAGCCCGTTCGAACCCGACGGTGCCTCGGCGTTCAAGGAGTGGGCCTGCGCCCCGGCCGACGACCGGCAGCGCACCTCGGGCGGATCCCGCTGGACGGCGTCGGTCTGGGCCGACGACGACCTCCTCCGCCGCGACTACCCCGATCCGTTCGGCGCCGACGCCGAGGCGTTCCACGAGTGGTGCGCGGGCGTCGGAGTGGCCAGCGGTCGGGTGCCCGCCGAGGCCGTGCACCGCCGCACCGGCGGTGACCTGGCGCTCGTGGACCAGCTCGGGGTCGCCGTCCTGGGCAGCGGGCCGCTCGCCGATCTGATGCGCACCGCCGTCGGAGCCTCCGGCCTGCCCTCCGCCGACACCGCCTACTACCCGGTGGTGCTGCGCTGCGCGCCCGGTCTGTCCGTGCCGGCGGGCCGCTACGTCATCGACGTGCACACCGGCAGCGGCGGCCTCGACTCGGACGCGGCCGAGACCTGGGTCCTGTCGGAGAGCAGCCGCGCCGCGGTCCGCCGGAACGGCGTCAAGACGCGCGTGGTCACGCTGCCCGCACCGGAGCGCGACCGAATCGACCTGCCGACCCGCAAGGGAGCCCGCGCGCGGTTCGAGCTCTCCGACGAGTTCGTCATCGCCGCCCACGTCGACCACGCCGCCGAGCGCGCGGACAACGCGCTGGGTCTCGTCTCGGCGTTCCTCACCGCCTTCGCCGAGCGCGAGGACGTGCGCCTGCTGATGGCGGTGAACGGCGCTTCCCGCCACCCGGAGGCCGCCGAACGGCTCCGCCTGGCCACCGCCGCGGACCCCCGCGTCAGGCTCGTCGAAACCGACGTCGACCTGCACGCGCTGCTCGCGGCCGCGGACTGCTTCGTCTCGCTGCACCGGGGCGACGCGGGTGACGAGCACGCCCTGCGGCTGTTGGAGGTCGCCGCGCACGGCGTGCCGGTGATCGCCGGTGAGCACGGCGCGGTCGCCGAACTCCTCGGCGCCGAGTGCGCGCGCCTCGTGCCCTGCCAGGGCGTCAGCGAACCGGACGTCGAGGCCGCCGCCGAGATCATGCGCGACGCCGCCGACGACCCCGAGGGCACCGCGGCATTCGGCGTCGCGGCCAGGGAGACGTTGCTGGGCACGCACACCGTGGCCCGCGCGGGCGCCCGCCTGCGGGAACGCGTCGAGCACGCCTACCGCAACTGGCGCACCAAGTGGTCCGGCGACAAGCACGGCCAGTTCGACGACCCGCTGCGCCCGCTGCTGGTGGCGCGGCACGCGCTGCACCGCGCCCCGGACGTGGGGCAGAGCAGCAACGCGATCGCACCCACCCTGCGCAAGGCGGTGCTGCGCGCGCTGAGCCACTACGACGACCACATCCGCGACGTGCTCCGCTCGCTGGTCGACGGGGTCGAGCAGACCGCGGGCGAGCTGCTGCGCCGCCAGTACGAGTCGGACGGCGACGGCGACGTCGAGGGCATGCGCGCCGAGCTCGCGCAGCTGCTGCGCAGGCAGGACCAGTTCGGCGCGCAACTGGTCGGCACCGACGACGGCCTGGTTCGCGCTCGCGCGGACCTCGCCGATCAGCACCGCAGGCTCAGGCGCCTGGAGGAGTCCGGCGTCCCGGCGAGCACCGGTGGTGCGGACGAGCGGGTCGACGCGCTCGCCGAACGCATCGACGGCCTCACCGGCGCGCTGGAGAAGGTCCTCGACCGCATGGACGCGATGGAGGCCAGGCAACCTCGGCACGACCTCGAATCCGGGGTCCGCAGCGCGGCGGGCGACGCGGCGAACGCGTTGCAGCGCACCGACGTGCTGCAACGGATCCTGCTGCGCGAGCACGAGCGCGCCACCGGGGGAGGGGACGGCACCACGACGCCGGTGCTCTGCGACGCAGGCCTGATGCGCCTGCCCGCGGACGACGCGCTGATGCTGCCGTGGTTGTCGTCGAACCCCTCCTGGGACGCCGACACCTCCGCGCTCATCGATTCCCTGCTCGAACCGGACGGCGTGTTCCTCGACGTCGGCGCCTACGTCGGTTACCAGACCGTGCGGGTGCTGAGCAGGCTCGGGAACAGCGGTGCGGTCGTCGCGGTCGAACCCAGCCGGCAGGCTCGCGCGCTGCTCAAGCACAACGTCGAGATGAACGTGCCTTCGGCGTGGGCCAACCGGCTGCTGCTCATCGAGGGCGCGGCCTGGGACGGCCCGGGGGAGTTGGCGGAAGAGCCCGCACTCGCCGGCGGCGTGTCGGTCAGCCCGGTCGCACCGGATGCCGGTCAGGAACAAGGTGACCGGGTGCCGGCGTTCCGGCTCGACAAGGAGCTGGAGAGCCACGCCTCGCTGGAGAAGCTCAAGCTCTCCGTGGTGCACGTGGACGTGGGCGCCAGGGTGCACCGGGTCCTGGGAGGCCTGGTGCGGATGCTGCGCCGCGATCGTCCCTCGATCGTGTGCTCGTTCACACCGGACGCGATCAGCGGGCTCGGCGATGATCCGGCAGCTGCGCTCCGTGAGTTCGGAACGTGGGGTTACGAGCTCGTGCCGGTCGGCCGCGACCGTCCGGTCGAGGCCTCTGACCTGCTGGAAGCGATGAAGGCCGCCGGCGGTGGAAGCAGCGTGAAGCTCTGGCTGCGGCCGAAGCAGAAGTGACCCCGCGCTGGGCCGAACGGGTGGCGTCAAGGTCTGACCAGGCGATTTGACATTGACGCAGAGTGTGCGTAACTTTCTCTTCGTCGCACGGAAAGCCGAACGACGCGGAGTGTTCGCGGCGAACGGCACCGGGAGCGCCACGAGGTCCCGAACTCGGTTCGGGCTCACGTGACAGCGCAAACCGGTTCGGGGCGCGCGGTTTGACACCGCGAAGCGCACCAGGTAACGTAAGGCGGTCGCTGGGTAGAGGCGGAGCTCCGGTTCCGCGTCCGACCGGCAGTTGATAACTCGAATAGGGCTCGCGCTTCCGGCGAGAAAGTAAGGGGACCCCCCTGAAAACGCCGAAAAGAGAGCCTGCTAGAGTTACCAACACAAGAACGAGGAAATGACTCCCCGGAGTTTGCGGCCCTGTGAAGGGGTTGTGGCGATGGTGTGGGTGTGTTCTTTGAGAACTCAACAGTGGACTGTTTTGGTTAGTGTTCTTTTATGCCCCTGACCAGTGATGCGAGTGATCGTGTTGGTGGTTGGTGGTTTCTTTGAGTA
>NZ_JAGPXE010000007.1 GCF_018070075.1 Saccharopolyspora endophytica | reverse complement strand
CGGATGCCAGGTACGGCGAGGAGCTGATGGCGTGGGTGCGGTTGCGGGAGGGTGCTGAGGTGTTGACGGCGGAGTCGTTGCGGGAGTTCTGCGCGGGGAAGTTGGCGCACTACAAGATTCCGCGTTATGTGCACGTGGTGGGCGAGTTCCCGATGACGGTCACGGGCAAGGTCCGCAAGGTCGAGATGCGCGAGGAAGCCCGCCGCCTCCTCGACCTCTAAAGCGCCGAAGACCCGGAATACCGCAGTAATCAGGCGACGGAATACCGCAGTAATCGGGTGACCGAATACGGCGGTAATCCGGGTCCTTTGGAGAGCTCCGGGGGGTGGTGGTTTCGGGTTGGAACCGCCACCCCGCTCGCGTCATCCGCGGAGCTTTTCCAGTTCTGCGGCGTCTTCAGCGCCGAAGCGATCTTCGAGGGCCTCGGGTTCGGCGTCGACGTCGATCTGGGCCAGCGGCATGCCCCTGGCGCTGGAGATCGCGCCGAGGCGCCTGGTCGCGCGATCGGAGGCGTAGGCGGTGAGCTCCTCCTTGTCGAGCGCGAACGGCAGCTCCTCGGGAGCGTCCGCCGGACTCCACTGGACCTGCGCGATGGCGTGCGGCAGCAGGATGGCCATCTGGTCCTCGACCACCGACCAGTTGGTCTCGTCGGCGGCCACGTGCCTGCGGCAGGTGAAGGTGCCCCAGGCCATGTGCCTGCGCTCGTCGTCGCCGATGCGCTTGATGACCTGCTGCATGCCCGGCAGGATCCCCCTGCTCACGCAGATCTTGTGCCACGCGTAGTAGCCGGTGAGCGCGAGGGTCCCTTCCACGACGTGGTTGTAGGTGACCGAGGCGCGGACCTGGTTCTCGGGGCTGGGGTCGGTGTGCAGCGCCTGCAGCGTCTCGGGCAGGGCCTTGTAGAAGATCTCCCGGTAGCCGGGGTTCTCGGCGACGTACTCGTGCAGGTCCTCGGTGAGCCCGACGGCGTCCATCCAGAGCCGGAACACCTGGGTGTGCTTGGCCTCCTCGAAGCAGAACTGCGTCAGGTACATCTCGTCGCCGAAGCGCCCCTCGGCGGCCATCGCGGCCATGAACGGCTGGAGGTCCTGCGTGACGGCTTCTTCCCCGGCGATGAACTGCGCGCACAGCCCGGCCACGCCACGCTTCTCGTCGTCGGTGAGGTTCTGCCAGTCCTCGGCGTCCTGGCTGAAGTCGATGTCGGCGGGGTTCCAGAACTTCGCGTTGCCCTTGCTGAACAGTCGCAGCGGGAGCGATTCCCAGTTCAGGCCGTTGGCTCGCAGGGAGTGGAAGCTCTCGCGCTGGGCGGTGTGCGTGCTCGTCATTGAACAACTCCAGCTCGCCGGGATGTGAGGTGTGTTACTCCCAGTTTCGGTACTGGACAGTTTCGCGTCAAGGCCGGTCGGAGCGTGTCCGTAAGGTGAAGATGATGGACGAGAGCAGCGCACTCACGGTCGGATTCGACCTGGACATGACCCTGATCGACCCGCGGCCCGGCATGGTTCGGGCCTTCGACGCCCTCAACGAGGAGTTCGGCACCGAGCTCGACGGGGAGCACTTCGCCGCACACCTCGGGCCGCCGCTGGAGGACGTGCTGCGCGGATACGGCTTCGACGAGCCGATGGTCAAGCGCCTCGCCGCCCACTTCCGCTCGATCTACCCGACCGTCGTGATCGACGAGACGGTCGCGCTGCCCGGCGCGGCCGAAGCCCTGGAGGCCGTGCGCGCCGCCGGTGGCCGGACCCTGGTGGTCACCGGCAAGTACGAGCCCAACGCCGCGCTGCACCTCAAAGCCCTGGGCTGGAGCGTCGACCGGCTCGCCGGCGGCGTGTTCGGCGCGGGCAAGGGCGAGGTGCTGCTGGCTGAGGGCGCCGACATCTACGTGGGCGACCACTTCGGCGACATCGTCGGCGGCCACACCGCCGGAGCGACCGCGGTGGGCGTGGCCACGGGGCCCTACTCGGCCGCCGAGCTCAGCGAAGCCGGCGCCGACGTCGCGCTGGACGACCTCTCCGAGTTCCCGGCCTGGCTGGCGACCCGCGTCTAGAACCGTTCAGGTGCGAGCTGAGTCCCGCCCCTCCGGCGGAACCTGGTGCCGGCGGGCGCGGACCACGGTGGCGATCACGCCGAAGATCAACCCGGCCGGGCACAGCAGCGCGACGATGCTGATCCACGCCGGCAGGTCTTGATGGCCGGTCGCGAACAGCGCGAAGATCAAGACGATGGCCAGCAGCCCGATGCCGAACATCGCGATCGAGATCGGGAGGATTGCTGATCTTGGTGAGCTGCTCGCCATGTGAGCAGCGTATTCACACCAATGCTGTGCCTGGCAACCGGCCTTGGCCCATAAGCATGGGTGATTTCGTCCACCTTCGCGGTACGCTTGGTGGGACGCGTCCCGGCGCGCGCACCTGCGTGGCGTTAACGGGGCGCTTTCGTCGTGACGGGGCTGTTGCCGCGTCGCGGCGGGAAGAACGGCAGGGAGATCGTGACCCGGTCAACGGGTCAGCGCATTCGACAGGGAACGGTGAGGACAGTGCCGACCGGCAGGGTCAAGTGGTTCGACTCGGACAAGGGCTTCGGCTTCCTGACCCAGGATGGCGGGGAGGACGTGTACGTGCGTTCCTCCGCGTTGCCATCTGGTGTGGATGCGCTCAAGACCGGCCAGCGCGTCGACTTCGACATGGCGCAGGGCCGACGCGGCCCGCAGGCGTTGAAGGTCAAGTTACTGGACCCGCTGCCCTCGGTCACCGAGGCGCGCCGACGTCCCGCCGATGAGTTGCACGGCATGGTCGAGGACATGATCAAGCTCCTCGAGCTCAAGGTTCAGCCGGACCTGCAGCGGGGCCGCTACCCCGACCGCAAGACGGCCAAGCGCATCGGCGAGGTCGTCCGAGCGGTCGCGCGGGAACTCGATCCCGGCGGGAACTGATCGGTCCGCGGAATCCGTCCGAGCGAAGCCGTGCGGTGAGCGGAATCTGACACGCCTTCTGGGCCGGGAGCCGATGCACACGCGTCGGCTGTCCTCCCCGGAGGACGTGTCAGAACCCGCGACCGCGAGCGGTCACTGCTTGACGTTGAGGACCCAGCTGCCGCCGATGCCGAAGTCGACCCCGCCGTCGGCGCCCTGGCTCAGCACCGCTGAGAACTGCTGGACCTCGACGTGCTCGATGCGGGCGCCGTCCGGCGGCAGTTGCAGCGTGTAGGAGTGGCGCGAGTCCGGGGTGAACACCGGGCTTCGGCCGTCGAGCTCCTGGCCGTTGAGCCCGCGGTAGAGGAACACCACCTGCCACGGTGCACCGGCGACCTCGGCCGGCACCGAGATCTGCAGCGGGTCGCGATCGACCATGCGCAGCTCACCGACGGCCTCCGGCTTCGGGGGCGAGCACTCCTGACCGGTCGGGTCGCAGAACTGGGCGGCCTCGACCGCCACCGCGTCCCCGTGCGAGTAGAAGGTCACCTGCGGTTGGCTGGGGGAGGAGCAACCGGCGGCGAGCCCGACGGCGGCCACCACCAGCAGCGGCTTCAGTCCACGATGCACGGCCAGAGCCTACGACCCGGCACTCGAACGGGCGGTGGCCGGTGCGTCAGCCGAACGTCTCCGCCGTCGTGGCAGCGACCGCAGCGGGATCGCCGGGATCAGCGTGCCGCCGCGCCCGCGCAGGATCGTCTGCGCCAGGACCAGGGCCAGCAGCGCGGCGATCACCAGGAACCCGATCCAGTACACCGGTGGCAGCAGCACGCCGAGCGCGCCGCCGAAGACCCAGCTCAGCTGCAGGATCGTTTCCGAACGGCCGAACGCCGAGGCCCGCGACGCCTCCGGCATGTCGCGCTGGACGACCGCGTCCAGGCAGACCTTGGCCAGGGCGGAGGCGGTCGCGCCGACCAGGCCGACGATCACCGCCAAGGGCAGACCGGCCAGCACCGCGGCGCAGGTCGCCACGGCGAGCGCGGCGCCCAGGCAGCTGATGATCAACCGGTCGGGTTTCTCGAAGGTCATCCGCGAACCCAGCCCGTTGCCCAGGAAGCTGCCGACCCCGGCCGCGCCGCCGACCAGGCCCAGCAGCACCAGCTGCATGGCCGGTTCGTGCTGGGTGTTGTGCTTGATCACGAACGCGGCGAACAGCGTGAGGAAACCGGTCAGCACCCGGATCCCGCCGTTGCCCCACAGCGCCACCACGACGTGACCGGTCAGCGGCACCTTGCGAGACCGTCCCGGATCGCCCAGCGAGGTCTGCACCTCGCCCTCGGTGCTCTCCACCCAGCCCGGGATCCGCAGGCACAGCCACACCCCGGCGGCGGCCATCGCGGCCATGAACCACAGCGCGCCCTCGGACCCCCACAGCCAGGCGAATCCGGACGCGATCGCGCCGAACACGCCACCCGCGGCCAGGCCGAAGGCGGTGAGCCGCGAGTTCGCCTTGGTCAGCGTGATCTGACCGGGCAGCACCCGCGGCGTCATCGCGGCCTTGAGCACGCCGAAGGACTTCGACAGCACCATGCAGCCCAGCGCCGCCGGGTAGAGCAGCCAGCTGTTGAAGTTCAGCGCCATCACCGCGGCCAGCACGACGCGCACCGCGAAGGACGCGGCCAGCGCCAGCCGCCTGCCCTGCTGCAACCGGTCCAGGGCAGGGCCGATCACCGGCGCGATCACCGCGAACGGCGCGACCGTGATCAGCAGGTAGAGCGCGACCTTGTCCTTGCTCTCGGCCGTGGCCGCGGAGAAGAACAGCGTGTTCGCCAGCGCGACGGCCATCGCCGCGTCGACCGCGTAGTTGCCCATCCACGCGTAGGTGAACTTGGCCAGCCCGGAGCGGTCGGCGCCGTCGGCGTGGGCCAGCGAGAAGAACAGCCGCACCATCCGCTGCGTCAGGTCCCGGCTGCGCCACGCGGCGACCCGGGTGACCGTCAGCTTCTTCGGCGGTGGCGCGCCCCGGGGCTGCTCGGGTTCGGGTTCCTCCTCGTCGGGTGCGGTGGAGTGATCCTCGGGCAGCGGCGGCAGCGGACTCGTCCCACCGCGCGAGCGGTCGTAGTCGGGGTCCTCCTGCCAGGGATAACGGCGCTCGTCGGCGTCCTGGCGCGGCGGTTCGAACCGCTGTCCGGACCGCTGCTGGTCGGCGTACCAACCACGCTTCCCGCGCTGCCCGGCGCCCCAGCCCGGACGGCCCCGCGGCTCGTCCGAGTGCTGGTCACGTCCACGCATCCCCATGTCAGCCATCCTGCACCACCTCCTCTCCCCCGGACTGGGTTGCGGCGAGGCCCGTTCTGGTCTCAGCCGCAACGCCCTCACGAATAAGGAGGCGGAAAGCCGCCCAGAAATACAGCTGGACACGATCAGGCGACAAAAGAGAGGGCTAGATCACTCGCTCTAGCGATCACCGGGCACGAAGCGGACCCGGAACGTCGACGGCCAGTTCTTCCCGGTGATCAGGAACTCGTCGGTGCCGGGCACGGCCGCGATGCCGTTGAGCACGTCGGCCCCGGCCCGCTGCTCGGGCGGCAGCAGCCCCTCGGCGTCCACGACCGCCGTGACCTGACCGTTCGCCGGATCGATCCGCATGATCTCGTCGCTGCCCCACACGTTGGCCCACACCTGGCCGCCGGCGCACTCCAGCTCGTTGAGCTCCTCGACCGGCGAGCCCTCCCGCGTCACCGACACCTCGCCGACCTGCGCGAACGTCGCCGGGTCGCGGAAGGTCAGCTCGTCGCTGCCGTCGCTCATCACCAGTCGCCGCCCGTCGAAGCACAGCCCCCAGCCCTCACCCGGGTACTCCACTCGGCGGAGCTCGCGGAGGCTCTCGCGATCTCGCTCGAAAGCAACCCCTTCCTGCCAGGTGAGCTGCCATATACGGTCACCCGTGACGGTGATCCCCTCACCGAAGTACTCGGCGGGCAGCCGGACCTCGTGCCGCACCGAACCGCTCAGCGGGTCGGCCGCGCGCAACGCCGAGGAACCGCGCAGCCCGGTGCCTTCGTAGAGGGTCTCACCAGCGATTTCCAGACCCTGAGTGAACGAGGAGCGGTCGTGCGGGAGCACGTTGATCACCTCGACTCGAAGGTGTGGCAGGCTTCCCGCGTGCCCTACGCCCTGATCGGTTTGCTCGCGGTCGTCCTGGCCGTCGTGCTGCGCTGGTACCTGCGGCGCACACGCAACCCCGACTCCGATGGTGAGCAGCACGCCGCACAAGAGACGTCCAGTCTGAGCAAGTCGCACCCCGAAAGCTTGACACGCCCGATCACTCCGAGTGCTACTCCGCTCCGGATCAGCGGTCCTGCGGCCTCCGCAGCGACACAGCCGACTGCGGCGTCGAGCGCGTACGGCACAATTGAGCATGTGACGCCTATGCCTGCTCCGATGACCAGCCCAGGCGCGGATGCCCCGTACGACGACGCCGGGCAGCCTGCGGCCGAGCCGTTGAACCCGGAGCTCGCGGCGGCCGAGGACGTCGCCCGAGCTGCTGCGGAGGACGAGGCCCGCCCTGGTGACGACCCGATCGGCTCGCCGGTCCTGACGCTGGACACCACGGGGGACGACGTCGCCGAGAGCGTGTCCTCCCCGGTCGGCGCGCACGTCGGCGTCGAGGCCGAGGGGCCGCACGCCGTCACGCACTACTTCGAGTCGAACTACCCCGGTTACGTCGGCTGGCTCTGGGCCGTGACGGTCGCCAGCGTCGGCGAGGGCGAGCCGGTGACGGTCAGCGAGGTCGTGCTGCTCCCCGGTCCCACGGCGCTGACGGCGCCGGACTGGGTGCCGTGGCGCGACCGCGTCCAGCCGGGCGACCTCGGCGCCGGTGATCTGCTGCCGACCAGCCCGGACGACCCGCGGCTGGCTCCCGGTCACCTGACCAGCGACGACGAGCAGTTCGGCGACGTCGCCAAGGAGGTCGGCTTCGGCCGCAAGCGGGTGCTCAGCTTCGAAGGCCGCACGGACGCGGCCGAGCGCTGGTACTCCGGCGACTTCGGCCCGGGCGCCGACGCCGCGAAGCTCGCGCCCGCGGCCTGCGGGACCTGCGGCTTCTTCCTGAAGCTGTCCGGTTCGATGGGCGGCGCGTTCGGCGTCTGCGCCAACGAGTTCGCCCCCGCCGACGGCCGCGTGGTCAGCGTCGAGTTCGGCTGCGGCGCGCACTCCGAGGTCGACGTGGACGTCTCGTCCACCGTCCCCGTCGCCGAGATCGTCTACGACGACGCCACGCTGGAGTTCGAACCGCGCGGCACGGAGCGCGGGTGAGCGAGCCGGACCGCTTCGGCGCGGTCGGACTGCGACGTGCAGTGTTGCAGTCCTGGGAGACCTCGCCGACCAGGTTCCGGGAGGACGCCAACGCCGAAGAGGACCTGCGCCTCGGCGGCTACCGCGAGCGCCTGCTGGTCGAGCTCGCCCAGAACGCGGCCGACGCCGCGGGCTCCGACGGCGTGCTGAGCGTCGAGCTCGTCGACGACGAGCTGCGGGTGGCCAACACCGGTGCGCCGCTGACCGCCGAAGGCGTGGCCGCGCTGGCGTCGCTGCGCGCGTCGGCCAAGCGCGACGGCGCCTCGGTCGGCCGCTTCGGCGTCGGGTTCGCCGCCGTGCTCGCGGTGTCCGAGGAGCCCTGCGTGCTGTCGACCTCGGGTGGCGTGGCGTTCTCCGCCGAGCGGACCCGCCAGGCCGCCGCGCAGCTGCCCGGACCGGCCGAGGAGCTGTCCCGCCGCGACGGCGCCGTTCCGGTGCTGCGGCTGCCGTGGGAGATCGACGGCGCCCCGCCGGAGGGGTTCACCACCGAGGTCCGGCTGCCGCTGCGCTCCGAAGTGGACGCGGCCGCGCTGCTGGACTCGTGCACCGACCAGGTTCCCGGACTGCTGCTGGCGCTGCCCGCGCTGAGCGAGATCCGGATCGGTCGCCAGACCTGGCGCCGCGTCGACGAGGACACCGACCGGGTCGTGGTGCACGGCCCGTCGCGCAGCGACCGCTGGCTGGTGCACCGCGCGTCCGGCGCGTTGAGCCAGTCGGTGCTGGCCGGGCTGGGCGCGGAGAGCCGTTCGACCGCGCAGTGGCAGGTCACCTGGGCCGTTCCGCTGGATTCCGAGGGCGTGCCGATCCCGCTGGCCGAGGACGTGCTGCACAGCCCGACCCCGACCGAGGAGCGGCTGTCGCTGCCCGCGCGGCTGCTGGCCGGCGTTCCGGTCGAGGCGGACCGACGTCGCGCGGCGGCCTCGCCCGCCACCGACGAGGTGCTGACCTTCGCCGCCGAGTGCTACCCGGCTCTGGTCGACAAGCTGCCCGGCGAGCACCGGACCGCGCTGGTGCCGCTGCCCGGGTTCCCGCTGTCCGATGTGGACGACAAGCTGCGGCAGGGCGTCAACGACCGGCTGCGGGTCTCGGCCTGGCTGCCCGGAGCGGGGGACAAGCCGGTCGCGCCGCTGGAAGCCCGCGCGCTGGAGTACGTCTCGGCCGAGCTGGTGGAACTGCTCGACGACGTCGTGCCGGGTCTGCTGGACCCGCAGCTCTCCGACGCCCGGCACCGGCGTTCGCTGCACGCCCTGGAGGTCCGCAGGCTCGGCGCCGCCGAGATCGTCGAGGCCGTCACCGGGCTGGGACGCGAACCGCGCTGGTGGTACCGGCTCTACGAGGCCCTGGCGCCGTTCGAGGAATCCGATCCGCAGGCCCGCGAGGAGTTCACCGCGCTGCCGGTGCCGCTGGCCGACGGCCGCACCGTCAGCGGTGTGCGCGACGTGCTGCTCAGCCACCCGGAGAGCGATCTCGACCCGGCCGCGCTGCTGTCCACCTTGGACATCTCGGGTCTGCGCATCGCGCATCCCGAGGCCACCCACCCGCTGCTGGAGAAGCTCGGCGCCCACCCGGCGGGACCGGCTGAGCTGCTCGACGCCCCGCCGCTGGCGGAAGCCGTGCGCAGCAGCGTGTCCGACGCGCTGGCCGGAGTCGACGTGCGTCCGCTGGCCGAGGCCGTGCTGAAGCTGGTCGAGGAGTCCCGGTCGCGCGACTGGCTGGGCGCGCTGGCGCTGCCCGACGACGAGGGCGATTTCCGCCGCGCCGACGAACTCCTGCTGCCCGAGGCAGCGCTGCTGTCGGTCATCGACACCGAGCACCTCGGCGAAGGAGCTCCGCTGTCGGTGCTCGACGACGAGGTCGCGCAGCGCTGGCCGACCGAACTGCTGACCTCGATCGGTGTCCTGGACGGCTTCGGCGTGCACGTCGAGGACGATCCCGTGGAGGCGGACGAGAATTTCCCCGACTCGCACCGGTGGTGGGCCGAGCAGGAGGCCGACCGGCCCGAGGAGTGGCCGCCGGCCCGCTTCGTCGGCATCCGCGACCTGGACCTGGTCTCCGACGACGCGTGGCCCGAGGCGATCAGCCTGCTCACCCGGGACCCGGAGACGCTGCGCGCGCTGCGCGAACCGCACGGCTACTCGGCCTGGTGGATCGCCCGCTGCGCGCTGATCGAAGGGCACCCGCCGCGGCACTGGCGGCTGCCCGACGCCGACGAGCTCGCCGGCGTCTACGACCCGGTGCCCGACGTCGACCTGGACACCGAGGCGCTGCGGCTGGCCGGTGTCCGCGCCGAGCTGCGCATCGACGACGGTGACGACGCCGAAGACCTGCTGGAACGCCTCGGCGATCCGGACCGCGCGATCCGCGCGGGAACGGCGTTGCGGGCCCACCAGGCGCTGAGCGAGGCCGTGTCCGCGGGCGTGGTCGACCCGTCCGAACTGGATCCGCCGGAGATGGTGCGGTCCGTGTCGGGCGCGGTGGTGAGCACCGGTCGTGCGGTCGTGCTCGACGAGCCGTGGATGCTCGGTGTCATGGACGCTCCGCTGGTCGTCGCGGGTGGCAGCCCGGACCAGTTCGACGCCGAGGCGCTGGCCGAACTGCTCGACCTGCCGCTGGCCTCGGAGGAGAACACGCTGCGCGTGCCCGATCCGGGGCGCACCCAGCGCTGGTCCGAGGTCGCCCGGGTCGCCTCCAGCTGCGAGCTGCTGGGCATCGAGGTCCCGGACGGCGAGATCACCCTCCACGACAAGCTGCGCGTCCAGGCGTCGACGGGTGAGCACCAGGTCCACTGGTGGGTCGAGAACACCGGCAAGGTCCACACCGAACGCACCCCGGACGGCTTGGCCAGGGCCTTGGCCTGGGCCACCGGGTCGTGGCCGCACCGCTTCGCCCTGGCGGCCCTGCTGGCGGACCCGGAGGCGACGACCCTGCTGCGCTAGTCGCGCTCACGGAGGGATCGCAGGAAGACCGAAAACTGCCCGCGGGCTCAGGTGTCCAGTCCCGAGAGGCCTTGCCAGGAACCTCGGGAACCGCGGCGGGCGGCGCTGCGCTGCCAGCGGAAGACGCCGTAGCCGATGATGCCGAGCGTGGTTCCCGCGATGCAGGTGAAGAACTCGACTCCGACGGCGCCGTCGGCGAGGTCGCGCCACCCGAACAGCACGACACCCGCGAACCACAGGGCGGTGCCGAACAGCAGCACCGGCGTCGGGTCCGCGAGCCTGCGCGGCAGCGACGGAACCGTTCGGTGCGCGGGGTCGGAGGGGGCGGGTTCGCCGTCTTGTACCACGTCAGGCAGGCTACTCCCGGTAATAACGGCCCGCGCACAGGCCACCGCGATTGGAAAGTTCGAATGGTGGAGAGAACCGAGAGCAAGTCTTCGCTGCTGGATCGCTACTTCAAGATCAGCGAGCGCGGATCCAGCGTTGGCCGAGAGGTTCGGGGTGGCCTGGTCACCTTCGTGACCGTCGCCTACATCATCGTGCTCAACCCGTTGATCCTCGGCAGCGATTCGCCGACCGACGCCGGTGCCAAGCACGACGTCCTGGGCAACATCCTGCCCATCCCGCAGGTCGCGGCGGCCACCGCGCTGGTCGCGGGCATCATGACCATCCTGTTCGGACTCATCGCGAACTACCCGTTCGCCATCGCCACCGGCCTGGGCATCAACACCCTGCTGGCCGTGACGATCGCGCCCCAGGTGACCTGGCCGGAGGCCATGGGTCTGGTCGTGGTCGACGGCATCGTGATCCTGATCCTGGTCGCGACCGGGTTCCGCACCGCCGTGTTCAACGCGGTGCCCGCCGATCTCAAGGCCGCGATCGCGGTCGGCATCGGCATGTTCATCACCTTCGTCGGTCTGGTCGACTCCGGGTTCGTGCGCCGACTGCCGGACGAGGCGAACACGACGGTCCCGGTGGGGCTGGGCATCGACGGTTCGATCGCCTCCTGGCCGACCGCGGTGTTCGTCTTCGGCCTGGTGCTGACCTCGATCCTGGTGGCCCGCAAGGTTCGCGGCGGCATCCTGATCAGCGTCGTGGCCACCACGATCCTGTCGATCATCATCGAGTCGATCTTCCACGCCGGGTCCTCCAGCGACGTCGGTGAGACCGGCTGGAACCTCGGCTACCCGGCGCTGCCGGACCAGATCGCCGGTCTGCCGGACCTGTCGCTGGTCGGCGACATCTCCTTCGGCGCCTTCACGCGGTTGCCCGCCCTGGCCGCGGCGATGCTGGTGTTCACGCTGGTCCTGGCGAACTTCTTCGACGCCATGGGCACGATGACCGGTCTCGGCAAGGAAGCCGATCTGACCGACAAGGAGGGCAACCTCCCCGGTATCGGCAAGGCGCTGGCCGTCGAGGGTCTGGGCGCGGTCGCCGGTGGTGCGGGTTCGGCGAGCTCCAACACGGTGTTCGTGGAGTCGGCCTCCGGCATCGCCGACGGCGCCCGCACGGGTCTGGCCAACGTGGTGACCGGTCTGCTGTTCCTGGGCGCGATGTTCTTGACCCCGCTCTACCAGGTGGTTCCGGTCGAGGCCGCCGCTCCGGCGCTGGTCGTGGTGGGCGCGATGATGCTGTCGCAGATCCGCCAGATCGACCTGTCGGACTTCACGATGGCGCTGCCGGCGTTCCTGACGATCGCGGTCATGCCCTTCACCTACTCGATCGCCAACGGCATCGGTGCCGGGTTCGTCAGCTACGTGCTGCTGCGCACCTTCACCGGCAAGGCCCGCGAGGTGCACCCGCTGATGTGGGTGGTGGCCGCGGCCTTCGTGCTCTACTTCGCCTCGGGTCCGCTGAGCAGCCTGCTCGGCATCTGACTCGTTTCACGAGGCACCCGCGTCCCGGATTCCTGGGACGCGGGTGCCTCTTTTCGCGCTCCGGGCGGAGATCGCCCAGACCTCTTGGCGCGCGGTGAGTCTCCTTCATCCCAAATACGCCATGCCGGGGCTCGGGCTGGCTAAGGTATGCCCCCACTGGTCGAGCGATCAGTTTGTCCGAATTCCCGAGATAGTTTGGTAGACTAACGACGTGTCCGATATCGCGGAACGGGAACGCACCCTGGCGAGCCGGCTGCGGCTCGCGGTCGTGCGCCTCAACCGGCGGTTGCGCGCGCAGCGAGCCGATTCGGCCCTCACGCTGTCCCAGCTGTCAGCGCTGTCCTGCCTGCACAAGGCCGGATCGATGACGCCGGGCGAACTGGCGGCCAAGGAGGGTGTCCAGCCACCATCGATGACCAGGGTCATCGCGGCGCTGGAGGACAACGGGCTGGTGGTCCGGCGGGCTCATCCCACCGACGGCCGGCAGGCCATCGTCGAGGTGACCGAGTCCGGCAAGGCCCGCATCGAGGAAGAGGTCACGATCCGCGAGCGCTGGCTGGACCAGCACCTCGCGGAACTGGACGCGGAAGAGCTGGCGGTGCTGTCGCGCGCCGCCGAGATCATCGACCGGCTGGCCAGTCGATGAGGGAGCACTGAGAGGCGGTACGCGGAAGCGTGGTTGACCAAGCTCGAAGGTCTGCGGAAGACGAGGACTCCGAAGACCCGGTCAACCGCCGCACCCGGCCCGCGGCGGACCGCAACGCGGGCATGTTCCGCTCGCTGCGCGAGCGCAACTACCGCTACTACGCGTCCGGGCAGGTCGTCTCGCTGACCGGGACCTGGATGCAGCGGGCCGCGCAGGACTGGCTCGTGCTCGAACTCTCCGGAGGCAGCCCGGCCGCGCTCGGCTTGGCGGTCGCGCTGCAGTTCCTCCCCACCCTCGCGCTCACGCTGTGGGCGGGGGTGTTCGCCGACCGGTTCGACAAGCGCAAGATCCTGATCGTCACGCAAAGCGCCCTGGGGCTCTGCGGCTTCGCGCTGGGGACGCTCGACGTGACCGGGATCGTCGCCCTCTGGCACGTCTACGTCCTGTGCTTCGTGCTCGGCTGCTTCTCGGCGGTGGACGCGCCGGTGCGGCAGTCCTTCGTGGTGGAG
Organism: Saccharopolyspora endophytica; assembly: GCF_018070075.1. GTDB lineage: Bacteria > Actinomycetota > Actinomycetes > Mycobacteriales > Pseudonocardiaceae > Saccharopolyspora > Saccharopolyspora endophytica. The sequence goes on along the minus strand of NZ_JAGPXE010000007.1, from coordinate 349,879 downwards.
ATGGTCGGACCCGCGCAGCTGACCAACGCCGTCGCGCTGAACTCGATGACCTTCAACCTGGCACGCATCGTCGGGCCCGCGATCGCCGGACTGGCCATCACCGCCGTCGGCACCGGCTGGGTGTTCCTGGCCAACGGGCTCAGCTCGGTGGCCGTGGTGGCGGGCCTGCTGCTGATGGACACCGCCCTGCTGCACCGGGCCAGAGCCGTGGGCAAGGAGCGCGGCCAGCTCCGGGCCGGCCTGCGCTACGTGCGCGGCCGCCCGGACCTGGTCGTGGTCATGGTGCTGATGTTCTGCGTCGGCACCTTCGGGATGAACTTCGAGAACACCTTCGCGGTGATGGCCCGCAACGTCTTCGGCCGCGACGCCGACGGCTACGGCATCCTCATCACGATGCTCGCGGTGGGAACGCTGACCGGGGCGACGCTGGCCGCCCGCCGCAGCGGCAAGCCCGGTTCCCGGCTGCGGCTGATGCTCATCGGCGCGGGCGTGTTCGGCGCGCTGGAGGCGGTGGCCGGGCTGATGCCGACCTACTGGCTGTTCGCCGGGTGCCTGGTCCCGGTCGGTGTCGCGGTCATGACCTTCACGACCAGCGCGAACTCGACCGTGCAGCTGGCCGTCGAGCCGACCATGCGAGGTCGGGTGATGGGCCTCTACATGCTGCTGTTCATGGGCGGCAAGCCGCTCGGGGGTCTGGCGTCGGGCTGGCTGGCGGAGGTCTTCGGCCCGCGCTGGCCGCTCGTGCTCGGTGGCCTGCTCTCGCTCGCGGCCGCCGTGGGCGGTGCCGTGGCGCTGTCGCAGCAGCGCAAGAAGGGGTTGATCCAACCACAAGGTTAGGCTAACCTAATACCCGTCCGCTTCGTGGTGGGAGCGGTAGTCAGTTCGGGAACAGATCGAGCCCCGGCCTCCTTCGGGAGACCGGGGCTCGATCATTACCGGCGGCAAGAACTTGTCGGAGCACCCACCGCCGAGCTTTCTTTGTTCCAGTGGTCGTTTTGCTTATCGGTGCGGGTGGCGGAACCTGAGGCGCCGCTTGGACTCCGGGCACCACTCGCCACTACACGGCGTCGCGGCGTCCTCGCCAGACGACGTCTCAGAACCCGCGGCGGTGCCGGCTGCGAGGGTGGTCGCAACGCCTCGCGGCTGCGCCGCTCGTGCGCTTTCAGGTGTCCGGTCAGGACGTGGGCAGGCGCAGGCCGTTGAGGCCCTTGCAGGCGTCGTCGAAGCGCTGGGCGACCTCGTCCCAGTTGACGACGTTCCACAGCTGCTTGACGTAGTCGGCCTTCACGTTGCGGTACTGCAGGTAGTAGGCGTGCTCCCAGATGTCGAACACCAGCAGGGGAGTGGTGGCGATCGACAGGTTGGAGTGGTGGTCGCGCAGCTGCTGGGTGATCAGCCGCTGGCCGACCGGGTCCCACGCCAGCACGCCCCAGCCGTTGCCCTGGATCGTGGTCGACACGGCTTCCATCTGGGCGCGGAACTTGTCGAACGAGCCGAAGTCCTGGTCGATGGCCGCTGCCAGCTCGCCCGTCGGCTTGTCGCCGCCGTCCGGGGACAGGATCTTCCACCACACCAGGTGCATCGAGTGTCCGGCGAGGTTGAACGCCAGCGTCGTCTCCAGGCCGACGATCGAGGAGAAGTCGTTCTTCTCGCGGGCCTCGGCGATCTTGGCGATCGTGTCGTTCGCGCCCTTGACGTAGGTGGCGTGGTGCTTGCTGTGGTGCAGCTCGTTGATCTCCCCGGAGATCGCCGGCTCCAACGCCGCGTAGTCGTAGTCCAACTCCGGCAGCACGTACTCGGGCACCCGAAGTCTCCCTCCGTAGTCGACACCCTCTGGTTGTTGCCACTCTATTGCAACTGAAGAGAGGTGGCCACAGGCGTCCTGCGGAGGGTCAGCGGACCGGCCAGGTGTGGACGGGATCGCCCTGGTCGGCGAGCTCGATGTAGCGGCGGAGCATGGTCGTCAGCGCGGTGTGCCGATCGGCGCCCTCGGCCTCCAGGTGCGCGACCACGTCCCGCTGCCAGCTGGCGCCGTTCTGCCTGGCCAGCGAGCGCTGCTCGATGACCCCGAGGTAGCGGGTGCGGGCCTCGTCGGAGACGCCGCACGCCCGCAGGCCCTCGTGCGCCATCGGGAGCAGCCGGCGCAGGACGAGTTCGTCCGGCGTGACCCAGCCCGAACCCGGCCAGTAGAGGTGCGCGTCGAAACCGTGCCGGGCGCCCGCGTAGAAGTTCTCCTCCGCAGCGGCGAACGACATCTGCGTCCAGAGCGGACGGTCCTGTTCGGTCAACGCGCGCTGGGCGCCGTAGAAGAACATCGCGTTCGCGACGATGTCGACCACCGATGGGCCCGCGGGCAGGACGCGGTTCTCGATCCTGAGATGGGGGACGCCCTCCACCAGGTCGTAGACCGGGCGGTTCCAGCGCCAGATGGTGCCGTTGTGCAGGCGCAGCTCGTTGAGCTTCGGGGCGCGGCCGTTGTCCAGCGCGGCCACCGGGTCCTCCTCCTCGGGCTCCGGCAGGAGCGCGGGGAAGTAGCGGACGTTCTCCTCGAACAGGTCGAAGATCGAGGTGATCCACCGCTCGCCGAACCACACCCTGGGCCGCACGCCCTGGTTGCGCAGCTCCGTCGGGCGGGTGTCGGTGGCCTGCAGGAACAGCGGGATGCGCGTCTCGTGCCAGAGCGCCTTGCCCAGCAGGAACGGCGAGTTCGCGCCGATCGCGACCTGCACCCCGGCCAGGCACTGCGCCGCGTTCCAGTGCGCGGCGAAGTCCTCCGGCGCGACCTGCAGGTGCAGCTGCACCGAGGTGCACGCCGATTCCGGTGCGATCGAATCCGCGTAGGAGCGGAGTCGTTCCGAGCCGCCGTCGGCCAGCGGAACGCCCTCCATGTCCAGCAGCATCTCCTCGCCGCGTGCCAGGATGATCTGATCGTTGAGCACCGAGTAGCGAGGATTGCTCGTCAGCGTGGACGGGTCGAAGTGCAGGCTCTGCAACGTCGGTAAAGCGCCGATCATGGCGATCTTCGCTCCCGCGTCGTGCGCCCCGCCGTCGGCGCGCACCAATGCCGCCCGCACGCCTTCCTCCAAGCGCAGCGCGCTGTCTCCCGCGAGCACTCGCGGTTCGACGTTGAGCTCGATGTTCTGCTGCCCCAACTCGGTGGTGAAAATCGCTTCGCTGATTTTTTCCAGCACCACCGCGTTGTTCATCGACGGCTGCATGTGCTCGTCCACCAAGCACAATTCCATCTCCAGCCCCATCTGTTGATGAGGGAAGGAGAATTCGCCATCGGCCAGCATCCGCGCCAGTGCGTCCAGGCCTCGTTGCATCTTGTTCCGATAGCGTTGCCGATCAATCGGTTTGAACGATCGATCGTCCACGTGCCGTCCCATGCCGTCTCCCCTTTATCGGCAGCACGTCAGCGCCCAGCGCTGGGGAAACCACCGTGACACATCCCCACCTGGTGAGCCAGCGGCCAATACGGTGTCAGCAGTCACCTCGGTCCGCGCGCTCGGGCCGCAGCGGCATTCAGCCTTTTCGACTCCGCTGAAACGCGTCGAAATCGGCCGCCGGGAGCAGAGCCGCGCGGTGTTCGGTGTTGCTCGCACCGGCAATCGGGGCAATGGCGGTGCGAAGCGGACGTCAACCAGTCCAACCCGATCAACGGCGGTGCGGCATCACTCAGAGTCGCCCCCTCGTCTGTTGGGGCGAGAACTTTCCCACCGCATTCGTTCGAGAAGTCGCTAACACCGCTGAGCGCACTCACCGCGGAGGTCTGAACAAATCCTCCACGCGAAATCGAAAATGGGGCACCACGGTTCCGATTCGTCCCATCCGCCGCTGAAGTGGCCCGAGGGGTGAAAGAGATCGCCCCATTGCGCCTTGATTCCCGAACCCGCCCGGGAGGAAGCAAGGGAACCTTCCTGTCACCACCGCAGACCCGCGACGTGAGCACGGGAACCTTCCTGCCACTCCCGTTGGTCGGGGAGGTGAGGATGGGAACCTTCCTGCCACTCGCGGTGGCCTGCGGGGTGAGCGTGGGAACCTTCCTGTCACCGTCGCGCGTGGCGCGGATGGGAGAATGGCCGGCGTGGCGCAGATGGTCGAGATCAGCGATGTGGACGATCCGCGGGTCGACGACTTCCGCGATCTGTCTCGCGCGGACCGCCGGCCGGACCGGCCTGGCGGGCGCGGACTGGTGATCGCCGAGGGCGTGGTGGTGGTCGAGCGCTTGCTCGCCTCGCCGTACCCGGTCCGGGCGCTGTTCGGGGTGCGCCGTCGGGTCGAAGACCTGGCCGAGGCCACCGCCGACCTGGACGTTCCCGCCTACGTGGCCGATGCGGACGTGATGGCGCGGGTCGTGGGCTTCCACCTCAATCGCGGGGTGCTGGCCGTGGCCGATCGGGCGCCCGCCGTCGATCCGGCCGAGCTCGTCGCGCGGTCTCGGCGGCTGGCCGTGCTGGAGGGCATCGGCGACCACGAGAACCTCGGCGCTCTGTTCCGCAACGCCGCCGCGCTCGGCGTGGACGGGGTGCTGCTGGGCGCCGGATGCTCGGACCCGCTGTACCGGCGCAGCGTGCGGGTGTCGATGGGACACGTGCTGCGCGTGCCCTTCGCACACCTCGAAACCTGGCCCGAAGACCTGAAACTGCTGCGCGACGAGGGTTTTCGGATCGCCGCGCTCACGCCGCGAGGCGATTCGAAGGCGCTGCGCGATGCCGGTCTCCACCAGGGCAGGGTCGCGGTTCTGCTGGGCTCGGAAGGCCCCGGGCTGACCGACGAGGCCATCGAGGCCGCCGACGTCGCGGTGCGGATCCCGATGGCGGAAGGGGTCGATTCGCTCAACGTCGCCACTGCAGGGGCCATCACCTTCCACGCGCTGAGCGGGACCTGATGGACACCGGCTGGGAGCTGCACGCGCGGTCCGGGCGGGCCGTGCTGGTGCGCGGCGGCGGGACCGAGCACGACCCGGCGCGGCTGCGCCTGCCCGAAGCGCTGGTCGCGGCGCTGCACGAGTGGGCGGGCGTCGCGGAGCTGGTGCAGACCGGTGAGTCCGCGCAGACCGGCGAGATCGTGTCCCGCCGCGGCCGGCAGCTGGCGGTGCGCCTCGCCGCGGAGACGGGCGGTCGTGTCGGTTACGTCGACCCGTTCAGCGGTGAGCTCGCCCAGATCGGGCGGCCGCGTTCGGCGCAGGCGATCAGTCGTCGCGGGAGGCCGATCGCGCCGGTGCCCCCTACGCCGTGGGCGACCGGGCTGACGATCAGCGCGATCGTCGCGGTGATCGTGGCGGTCACGCTCGCGGTGGTCTCGCAAGGTCTGGCCGACGTCAGCGGCGTGCTCGCGGTGTTCGTCAACGTCGCCATCGCCGCCGGGTTCGCGCCCTCGATCTGGCTGGGACGCAATGTCCCGATCTGGCGCTGGGTCGCCTTCGGCACCGCGGCGGGCCTCATCGTCTCCTGGATCACCGGGATCCTCAGCCTGCTCGGCCCGGGTTAGACGCGAAAAAACGGCCAGGCCGCGCAGGGCCTGGCCGTTCTCGGTGGAACCGCTCAGCGGTGCGAGCGCACTCCCAGCAGGACGTCTTCCCACGAGGGGACGATCGGGTGGTTCTTGCGGGCGCGCTTCGGGTCGGTCTTGGAGTCCTCCGCGGACTCGGTCTCCGGCTTCGCCGGGTTCTCGGTCGGCTCCGGGGTCTCCAGGTCCAGCGTCGGTTCGGCCGGCTCGACGGGTTCCGGTTCCGGCGGTTCGACGCGCTGGAGCGTGGGCTCGACGCGGGCCGCCGGCGGTTCGGGCAGCACCGGCTCCGGCTCGGGGTCGGCCTGGTCGGGAGCCACCTGCTGGTCGAGCTGCAGCGCCTCGCGGGCCAGCTCGGTCACCGGGCGAACCGTTCGCAGCGGACGGTTCGGCGACGGATCGAGCAGGTCCACGGCGTGCTCGTCGAGCGAGGCGACGGTGCCGCCGTGCGCTCCCGGGTGGAACACCCAGTGCGCGCTGTTCTCCGAGCGGCCGGCCTGCCAGGCCAGCTGCACGACCCACTTGTTGTCCTCGCCGCGCCAGGCGTCCCAGTTGGCCTCGGCGTAGTCGTGGCCGCGCATCCCGAAGGTGTGCGCGATGACCTCGCCGAGCGTCTGCACGTCGGGGCCGTCCTCGCGGACCGGGTGGGCGCGCTGCGCCATCTCCGCGATCTGGGCGCGTTCGAGCAGCACCGGGTAGGCGTAGCGCTCGATGCGGTGCTCGGGCAGGCCCGAGGTGGCCGCTATCTGGGCGACGGACGCTCCGGAGCGGATGCGGGCCTGGATCTCGCGCGGCCGCATCTGCTGTTCCATCTCGATCTGCACCTGGCCCAGCCGGGTGAGGTCGCCGCGGGCAGCCGCGCGCAACCGCTCGTCGGCGGGCACGGTGAATCGCTCACCGTTCTCCGGGTCCTCGCAGATGACGGATTCACCGTCCTCGTCGAGCCCGACCACTCGCAGCGCTCGCATAACGCCAGCCTCCCGCCGACCTACATGTCACCAAGCTGTGACAGTAACCCGGCGCGCCGCCTTGACGCGGGAGGCACGCCGGGTACTCGTGTCGTTTGTTGGTCGCCCTGTCAGCGTCGATCTTGCCTCATGCGGGCGGGTCGCGCGAATGAGTTGAACTACTCAACTCCTGCGAACATCACTCGTCGTGATCAACTTCGTCGCGGATCGCGACGGCGAAACGGCAACGGCCGCCGAGGAAACCCGCAGTTCACGGGGTTGCCTCGACGGCCGCATAGCGCGATCAGGACAGCTGCGAAATCACCCAGTCGATGGACTTGGTCAGCTGGGTGATGTCGTCCGGCTCGATCGCCGGGAACATGCCGATCCGCAGCTGGTTGCGGCCCAGCTTGCGGTACGGCTCGGTGTCGACGATGCCGTTGGCGCGCAGCGCCTTGGCGATCGCGGCGGCGTCGACCGAGTCGTCGAAGTCGATGGTGCCGACGACCTGCGACCGCTTGGCGGGATCGGTGACGAACGGCTTGGCGAACTCCGAGGACTCCGCCCAGCTGTAGAGGCGCTGCGAGGACTCCTTGGTACGCGAGTCGCACCAGGACAGGCCGCCCTGGCCGTTCATCCACTCGATCTGGTCGGCGAGCATGAACAGCGTCGCCACCGCGGGGGTGTTGTAGGTCTGGTCCTTGCGCGAGTTGTCCAGCGCGGTCGGCAGCGACAGGAACTCCGGCACCCAGCGGTCCGAGGCGCCGATCTCGTTGATCCGCTCGATCGCGGCCGGGCTCATCGCGGCCAGCCACAGCCCGCCGTCGGCGGCGAAGGACTTCTGCGGCGCGAAGTAGTAGACGTCCACGTCGGCGGCGTTGAACGCGAGCCCACCGGCGCCCGAGGTCGCGTCCACCGCGATCAGCGCGTTCTCCGAACCCGCCGGGCGGGACGGCGGCAGCATGACGCCGGTGGAGGTCTCGTTGTGCGCCCAGCCGATCAGGTCGACGCTCGGGTCCGACACCGGCTCCGGGGCGTCACCCGGGTCCGAGGAGACCACGATCGGGTCGCCGAGGAAGGGGGCCGTCTTGGCGGCCTTGGCGAACTTCGAGGAGAACTCGCCGTAGGTCAGGTGCAGCGAGCGCTCGCGGATCAGGCCGAAGGTCGCGGCGTCCCAGAACGCGGTGGTGCCGCCGACGCCGAGCACGACCTCGTACCCCTCGGGCAGCGAGTACAGCTCCCGCAGTCCCTCGCGGACCCTTCCGACCAGGGACTTCACCGGCTTCTGCCGGTGAGAGGTGCCCATCACCGCGGCACCCTCGTTCGCCAGCCGGGTCAGCTGCTCCGGGCGGACCTTGGAGGGTCCGCAGCCGAAGCGGCCGTCGGAGGGCTGGAGTTCGTCGGGCAGCTTCAAGGTGGTCGGGTCGGTGGTCTCGGCCTGCGTCATTCCGGCGCCTCCGGGCGTTGTTGTGGTGACTGTGCGGGGTGACCGGGAGAAGCCCGTCCCCGCGCGCCAGTGGCCAGGTCCGCCGGCGCCATTGCCGGCTCGGCTCAGTGTTGCAGCAGGGTTACCGCTCGGTGTCCAGCGGTCGCTGCCGCACCGCAACTTACTGCTGTTCGCCGCCGCGGCCAACCACACTGTGTCCCACGAGGCCCGTTCGGGTCGGGACGATCAGGCGAATCCGGGCGCTCCGCAGCACTTCTTGTACTTGCGTCCCGAACCGCACCAGCAGGTGTCGTTCCGCCCCGGCGGCCAGGGCACGTACCGCCCGGCGTGGGCCTCCTCGAACACGAAGTCCTCCGGGGTCTCGGGGTCGCCGGGGTCGACTCCGTACGCCGCGGCGAACTCCTCCACGGCGGCGACGGACGTGGGAACCAGGCAGGCGCCGGAGACGATCTCCCCGAGCTCGCGCTGCACCGCGCGCCGGTAGTCCTCGTGGCTGGTGTCGGAGTTCCACCACTCCGGGTGCTCCCGCACCGAGCGCTCGAACTCCTCGGCGCTCCACAGCGGCACCGGGTAGAGGGTGAGCGTGAGGTTCCCCTCCTCGTCCACCAGGCCGGCGAGGTCGCCCTCGGTGCCGGACAGCTGCTGGATCTCGTCGCGGACCTCCTCGCTGTGATCGACGCACCGCTGGAGGAACTCGTCCATCGCGTCGGCGGGCAGGCCCGAGTCCTTGCGGGTGTGCCAGCGCTCCAGGAGGAGGTCGAAGCCCTGGTCGGTCGGCTCCAGGGGCTCGTCCAGCGACGGGACGATGTGGGTCGCGCCCGCGTTGAGCCAGCGCAGCCCCTCGGGGATGTTGCCGGTGGTGGCGTAGCCGACGTGGACGTCCATGTAGGTCATCGCGACCTTGCTCGGCTTCCGGCGCAGCTCGTCGAGCAGCGGTGCCGCGTCGTCGGCGCGTCCGTGGGTGAGCAGGTACGAGATGTAGGCGCCGCGTCCGCTGAGCGGACCGGCGTCCTCGTCGAGGTCGAACGCCCTGGTCAGCGCCGAGTGCTCGCGCTCGTGCTCCTCCGCCGCGTGCCAGTGCTCCGCGGCCTGGACCAGTTCGGCGCACGGGTTGTCGCTGACCGCGGCGTCCTCTTCGAGGGCCGCGGCGTACTGGGCGTGCAGGTTCGCCGAATCGGTCACGCCGTCAAGGTATCCCCTGGTGGGTCGGCCACGCGGCCGACCCACCAGCGGGCTCACACCGGGGCGATGATCTGGGTGACGGTGTCCCAGCCGGCCACGTCCTGCGGCGAGCGCGGGGCCGGACCGATGTACTGCGCCGACGGCCGGACCAGGCGTCCGGTCCGCTTCTGCTCCAGGACGTGCGCCGACCAGCCGGCGAGGCGGGCGGCGGTGAACATCGAGGGCATCATCGCCGGCGGGACGGCGGCGAAGTCCAGGACCACGGCGGCCCAGAACTCCACGTTGGTCTCGATCTGGCGGTCAGGTCGCCTGTCGCGCAGCTCGGCCAGCGCCGCCTGCTCCAGCTCGCGGGCCACCTCGAAGCGCGGGGCCTTGAGCTGGTCGCAGGTGTTGCGCAGGACGCGGGCGCGCGGGTCCTCGGCTCGGTAGACGCGGTGGCCGAAACCCATCAGGCGGTCACCGCGGTCGAGGATGTCGGCCACCACGCGACGGGCGTCCCCGGTGCGCTCGACCTCCTCGATCATCGGCAGCACGCGCGCCGGGGCGCCGCCGTGCAGCGGTCCGGACATCGCGCCCACCGCGCCCGACAGGCAGGCGCCCACGTCAGCGCCGGTGGAGGCGATGACCCGGGAGGTGAAGGTCGAGGCGTTCAGACCGTGCTCGGCGGCCGACACCCAGTAGGCGTCCAGCGCCTGGACGTGAGCGGGGTCCGGTTCGCCGCGCCACCGCGTGAGGAACTGTTCGGTGGTGGTCGTGGCCTCGGCGATGCGCGCGTGCGGGACCGGCGCCTGGTCGCCGCGGGCGGACTGGGCGATGTAGGACAGGCCGAGGGAGCAGGCGCGAGCGAGCTGCTCGCGCACCTGCTCGGCCTCGATGTCGAGCACCGGCTGGAAGCCGAACTCGGGCGCGGTCATGGCCAGCGCGGCCTGCGCGTCCGCCCGAACGTCACCGGTGCGCACCGGCAGCGGGAGGTCCTCGGCGAGCGGCAGTCCGCCGCCGAACCGGCCGTCCACCAGCAGCGTCCAGACATCGCCGAAGGAGACAGTGCCCACCAGGTCCTCGATGTCCACGCCTCGGTAGCGCAGCGCGCCACCGTCGCGGTCGGGTTCGGCGATTTCGGTCTGGAAGGCGACAACGCCTTCCAACCCGGGACGGAATTCGCTCATAGCTGCCTCGTCTCCTGGTAGTAGGGGTGCGCGCGTGCGCATGGCTGGGCGACGTGGCGGGGTTTGAGCCAACAGTGCACCCCGGGCGGAAGAAAGAGCAATGGCGCCGGGACGGGAAAAAATTCCAGGTTGAGTTGACCCGCGGTGAATGGAACGTTTTGCACTCGGGTGAAAAATTCCGGAAATATTGCTGTTTCGCAAGTTGGCGGTCTGGATGTGGGCGTGAGGGGTGTCGATCGGCCCGCCCGCGCGCGGGAACCTTCCTGTCACCGCCACGCCTTGCTCCCGAGGATCGCGATCCGTTCGCACCCGTCAAGCGCTGGGTGGCCGACGGCGACGATCCCCTCCCATCATCCGGACGTCGAGGGCTTGACGTTCTCGCTGCGGTGACGTGGGATGAGCGAAAGGTTCCCTTGCTCTTCTCGCAGCGCAACGGCTGTTCGGGTGATGTGGAGCCGTTGTGGGAACGATCACTGCATCGGTTGCGGAATCGATCGTGACCTATCGTCGATTCGGCTCCCGTTCCGATCCCGTTTACCGTCATAACGAATGGCCGATGCGTCTCGCGCGCGTCGGCCTCGTCCAACCCGTACCGTCCGGCGCCGAGCCGGAATGTCGAAGTCGAGTCGTGCCGTTCGCCGGACGAGTCAGGGAGGAAGAGGATGACGGAGGCCAACGTCGCGTTGCCGTCCATGCGTGTTTCCTACGAAGCCGGGGCGTTGAACGAGGATTCGCTCGCCGGCACTTGGCACGAGCAGCTGCGGCTGTGGTTCGACGAGGCGGTGTCGGCCGAACTGGTCGAACCGAACGCGATGGTGCTGGCCACCGCCGATCCGGAGGGCTTCCCGTCCTCGCGGACCGTGCTGTGCAAGGGCTTCGACGAGCGCGGCGTGGTGTTCTTCACCAACTACACGTCCAACAAGAGCCACGACCTCAAGACGACGCGCGTTGCCGCGGCGACGTTCCCGTGGCTGGGCCTGCAGCGCCAGGTCAACGTGCGCGGCGAGGTCGAGAAGGTCAGCTCCTCGGAGACCGCCGAGTACTGGGCGGAGCGCCCGCGCGGTTCGCAGCTGGGCGCGTGGGCGTCGCCGCAGTCGCGGGTGGTCAACGGCCGCGAAGCGCTGGAGAACTCCCTCAACGGCATCGAGCGCCGCTTCGGCGAGGCCGAGAAGGTCCCGGTACCCCCGCACTGGGGCGGCTGGCGGATCCGCCCGGACTTCGTCGAGTTCTGGCAGGGACGCCCCGACCGGCTCCACGACCGGCTCCGCTTCCGCCGGACCGATGACACCTGGACGGTCGAACGCCTCGCTCCGTGAGTGAGCCGCCGGGGGGTGGCGTAGAGCTCCGTCACACGGGCGGATAACCAGTGGTCCTTTAGCTTCGCGAAGGACTACGCTGCGTCTTTCGTGCGGCAGAGCAGCGGAACCATTCCCCGGCGTAGCTTCAAGTCCTTGTTCAGCAAGGTCTTCATCGACACCAGACCGCTGCACTACCCGGCCTACCGCAGGCTGTGGATCTCCAACATCGTCACCGCCGTCGGCGCCCAGTTCTCCGCCGTGGCCGTGCCCAAGCAGCTCTACGACATCACCGGCTCCTCCTTCTACGTCGGGCTGGCGGGCATCTTCGGGCTGGTCCCGCTGGTGGTGTTCGGCCTGTGGGGCGGCGCGATCGCCGACGCCGTGGACCGCCGCAAGCTGATGATCATCACCAACGGCGGGCTCGCGGGAACCTCCGTGCTGCTGTGGCTGGTCGCGTTCGCCGGAATCCCGTCGGTGTGGCTGGTGCTCGTGCTCTTCGCGCTCCAGCAGACGTTCTTCGCGGTCAACTCGCCGACGCGCGCCGCCGCCGTCGCCCGGCTCATCCCCGCCCACCTGCTGCCGTCCGCGCAAGCCCTGGGCTCCACCGTCTTCCAGCTCGGCTCCATCGTCGGACCGCTGCTGGCGGGAGTTCTGCTGCCGCTGCTCGGGTTGTCCGTGCTGTACCTGGTGGACGCCATCGCGCTGTGCCTGGCGCTGTGGGCGGTGTTCCGGCTGCCCGCGCTGCCGCCGCAGGACGGTGCGCCGAAGAAGGCCGGTCTGCGCTCGGTGCTCGACGGCTTCCGCTACCTCGGCCTGCACGCCGTGCTGCTGGCGTCGTTCCTGCTGGACATCATCGCGATGGTCTTCGGCATGCCGCGCGCGCTGTTCCCGGAGATGGCCGAGCGCACCTTCGGCGACCCGCCCGGCGGCGGTGCCGCGCTCGGCTGGCTGTACGCGGCGATCCCGTTGGGCGCCTTCTGCTTCGGGCTGTTCTCCGGCTGGCTGCACCGCATCGCCCGGCACGGCGTCGGCGTGACGATCGCCGTGGTGGCCTGGGGCGTGGCGATCATCGGGTTCGGCTTCGCCGACTCGCTGTGGCTGGCGGTGCTGTTCCTGGCGCTCGGCGGCGGTGCCGACCTGGTCAGCATGGTCTACCGGAGCTCGATCCTGCAGGCGGCGGCCACCGACGAGATGCGCGGCCGCATCCAAGGTGTGTTCACCGTCGTGGTCGCGGGCGGGCCGAGGCTGGCCGACACGCTGCACGGCCTCGCCGGTGCCGCGATGGGCACCCGACCAGCGGTGATGATCGGGGGAGTGCTGGTCGTGCTCGCCGCCGCGCTGTCGGCCGTGGCCCTGCCCGCGTTCTGGAAGTACAAGGCGCCCACCGGTGACGACGCGTGATCTGACCACGGCGGAGCGTGCTCGTTGGGCACTCCGCCACGCTTGCGCCACTCGACGGAGTGCGTTTCGACCAGGGGCGGGCAGACAGTCGTCGAAGCCACCCTGCACACTTCTCCACTATGGCCAACGAAACGACCGTTAATGCGCCCGGCGGTGCGCACGAGCCTGGCCTCAAGAAGGTGATGGGCCCGAAACTGCTGCTCTTCTTCGTGGTGGGAGACATCCTCGGGACCACGATCTACTCGTTGACCGGGAAGGTCGCCGGCAAGGTCGGCGGGGCCCTGTGGGTTCCGTTCCTGGTCGCTTTCGTGGTCGCCTTCCTGACCGCGTTCAGCTACCTGGAGCTGGTCGGCAAGTACCCCCGGGCCGGTGGCGCCCCGCTCTACGTGCACAAGGCGTTCGGCATCCACTTCGTGACCTTCCTGATCGCCTTCGCGGTGATGTGCTCGGGCATCACCTCGGCTTCCTCCGCCGCGCAGGCGTTCAGCGGTGACTACCTGACGGGCATCTTCGGCGACGGCGTCGAGCCCTACTCGTGGATGGTCGCGCTCGGCTTCCTGCTGCTGCTCGCCGCGATCAACTTCCGCGGGGTCGGCGAGTCGGTGAAGATGAACGTCGTCCTGACGTGCGTGGAGCTGACCGGTCTGGCGATCGTGATCGTCTTCGGTCTGATCGCGATCTTCGGTGGGAGCCACAGCGCCGACATCGCGCCGGACCCCAGCAGGCTGACGCAGTTCGACACCGACACCTCGCCGCTGCTCGCGGTCACCTCGGCCACCGCGCTGGCGTTCTTCGCCATGGTCGGCTTCGAGGACTCGGTGAACATGGCCGAGGAGACCAAGGAACCGTCGAAGAACTTCCCGCGCGCCCTGCTCCTGGGCATGGTCATCACCGCGACCATCTACCTGGTCATCGCGGTGATCACCTCGACGCTCGTGCCGACCGCCGAGCTCGCCGAGTCCGACGGTCCGCTGCTGCTGGTCGTCAAGGCCGCGGCCCCGTGGTTCCCGCCGATCCTGTTCTCGCTGATCGCGCTGTTCGCGGTCACCAACACGGCGCTGATCAACATGCTGATGGCCAGCCGGTTGGTCTACGGCATGGCCAACGAGGGCGTCGTGCCGAGCGTGTTCGGCAAGGTGCACAAGGGACGTCGCACCCCGTGGGTGTCGATCCTGTTCACCAGCATCATCGCGGTCATCCTGGTGAGCTCGCTGGAGATCTCCGACCTGGGCAGCACCACGTCGCTGCTGCTGCTCGTGGTGTTCGCGGTGGTCAACGTCGCGGTTCTGGTGCTGCGCAAGGACGAGGTGGAGCACGATCACTTCAAGGCCCCCACCTGGGTTCCCGTGCTGGGTGCGCTGACCTGCGCGTTCTTCGCGAGCCCGCTGTCCGGCCGACCGGCTACGGAGTACATCATCGCCGGCATCCTGCTGGGCATCGGCGTGATCTTCTGGCTGATCAACTACCTCGTGAAGGGCAAGACGGACTTCCAGGCGGAGTCCCTGAGCAAGTAGGAATCCCACGTACGACGAGGCGGTCCGGGACGCCGTTCGCGGTGTCCGGGGCCGCCTCGTGGTCGTAGAGTGGCGGAGTGCATGATCCTCTTCCCGCCACCGGACGGCAGTTCGAGATCAGCTCGGGGACCGCGAAGGCGGTCATCACCGAGTTCGGCGCCGTGCTGCGCGCCTTCACCGTCGACGGCGTTCCGCACACCGAGACCTTCGACGCCGACCGGCTCCCGCCGTCGGCCGCCGGTGGGGTGCTGGTGCCGTGGCCGAACCGGGTCGCCGACGGGCGCTGGGCGCTCGACGGCGAACCGCAGCAGCTGGCGCTGACCGAGCCCGACCGCAGCAACGCCATCCACGGACTGCTGCGGCACGCGCCGTGGGCGATCGTCGAGCACACCGACTCCGCCGTCGTGCTGCAGGCGACCGTCTCGCCGCGTCCCGGCTGGCCGGTGCCGCTGCTGACCTCCATCGGCTACGCCCTCGACGGCGACGGGCTCACCGTGACCCACACCGTGGAGAACCTGGGTGGGCGCGCGGTTCCCTTCGGCGTCGGAGTGCACCCGTACCCGCGCGCGGGCAACGTCGAGACCGACGAGTGCACGCTGCGGCTGGCCGCTTCCACGGTGCTGCCGGTGGACGCCGACCGGCTGCTGCCGGTCCGGCCGCCACGCGCGCTGGAGGGCGACGAGGTCGACTTCCGCACCGGTCGCCGTCTCGCCGGCGTCTGGCTCGACACCGCCTTCGGCGGCGCGGCTCCGGCTCCCGACGACCCGGCCGGTCTCGTGCGCCACTCGCTGACCGGCCCCGACGGTCGCGGCGTCCAGCTGTGGGCCGATCCGGTCTTCAAGTGGGTCCAGGTCTACACGGCCGAGGACTTCCCCGAACGAGGTCGCGCCATCGCCATCGAACCGATGACGTGCCCGCCCGACGCCCTCAACTCCGGCACCGACCTCATCACCCTCCAACCGGGCGAGGCCTGGACGGCCCACTGGGGCCTCAAACCACTCTGACCTGCGAAGATTTACCTCGGGCGCGGCGGGGAGGCGCTGCTTCAGGTGTGGGACTCAGGTGCGCCACCCGCACCGCTGAGCAAAAAGACCACAGGAACTCTCACCTCGTGAGGTGGCGGGCTAGGACGACGCGCTGGATCTGGTTGGTGCCCTCGAAGATCTGCAGGACCTTGGCCTCGCGCATGTAGCGCTCGGCGGGGAAGTCGCGGGTGTAGCCGGCGCCGCCGAGGACCTGGACCGCGTCGGTGGTGACCTTCATGGCGGCGTCGGTGGCCACCAGCTTCGCCACCGACGCCTGCTCGCCGAAGGGCAGTCCCGCGTCGCGGCGGCGGGCGCCGTCGAGGTACATCGCGCGGGCCGAGTGGACGGCGGCGGACATGTCGGCCAGCAGGAACTCGATGCCCTGGAACTCGATGATCGGGTGCCCGAACTGCTTGCGCTGCTGCGCGTAGTCGACCGCGAGGTCCAGCGCGGCCTGGGCCAGGCCCACCGCGCACGCGGCGATGCCCAGGCGTCCGGAGTCGAGCGCGCACAGCGCGATCTTGAGCCCGTCGCCTTCCTCGCCGATCAGCCGCTCGGCCGGGACGCGGGCGTCCTCGAAGTACAGCGGGGTCGTGGGTGACCCGGTGAGTCCCATCTTGTGCTCGGGCGGTCCCGCCGTCAGGCCCGAGGTGGTGGAGTCCACCAGCAGGCAGCTGATGCCTCGCGCGCCTTCCCCGGTGCGCGCCATCAGCGTGTAGAAGTCCGCTTCGCTGCCGTGGGTGATCCACGCCTTCTGCCCGTTGATGGCGTACTCGTCGCCGGTCCGCTCGGCGCGGGTGCTCAGCGCGGCGGCGTCGGAGCCGGCGTGCGGTTCGGACAGCGCGTAGGCGCCCAGCGTCGAGCCGCCGATCATCTCCGGGAGCCACCGCTCGCGCTGCTCGGCGGTGCCGAAGTGGGCGAGCGGGAAGCAGCTCATGGTGTGCACCGACAGGCTCACGCCGACCGTCATCCAGGCGCTGCTGATCTCCTCCAGGACCTGCAGGTACACCTCGTACGGCTGAGAACCGCCGCCGTGCTCCTCGGGGTAGGGCAGGCCCAGCAGCCCGGCGTTGCCGAGCAGGTGGAAGGCGTCGCGCGGGAACTTCCCGGCGGCTTCGTCCTCGGCCGCGCGGCCGGCGAGCTCGTCGCGTGCGATCTCGCGGGTCAACGCGAGCAGATCTGCGGCTTCCTGCGTCGGAAGCAGGCGGTCAACGGTCATGGCGCGCTCCCGCGGTCCAGTGTGAGTACCGGGCTGTCGTACTGCAATCAGTACTGTAGGCGGTACTCCAGTACTGTGAAAAGCTCTGCGCCGGGGATTCAGAATCCTGTGGCAGGCTTCTCCCGATGAGCACCTCCCGAGCCGAGCGGGCGCTGAACCCCAGACGAGCCGAACTCCTGGGCCGGCTTCGCGATCTGTTCCTGGCCGAGGGGTTCGCCCACTTCACCCTCGACGACCTGGCCGCCAGGCTGCACTGCTCGAAATCGACCCTCTACACGCTGGCCGGGAGCAAGGAGCAGCTCGCGGTCCGCGTCGTGGCGCACTACTTCAAGAGCGCCACCGAGGACATCGAGCGCCGCGCCGAGGTCGCCGACGACCCGCGGGAGAAGGTGCGTGCCTACCTCGACGCCGCCGCCGAAGCGCTGCGACCGGCGTCGCGCGAGTTCATCACCGACATGGGAGCCAACCTCGCGACCCGTGCCACCTACGAGGCCAACGCGGGTGCCGCCGCCGACCGGTTGCGCGGGTTCATCGCCGAAGGCGTGCGGCAAGGCGTGTTCCGCGAGGTCCACGCTGGCTTCGTCGGCGAGATGGTGGGCCGCACCATCGCCGGCATCCAGCGCGGCGAGATCGGCGAGCGCACCGGGTTGTCCGACGCCGCCGCGTTCGCCGCGCTGTCGCAGTTCCTGCTGGGCGGACTGGCCCAGGAGAAGTCCCCTTCGGACACAGTGGAGGAAAATTGATCGTCATCGGCGGTGAGGCCCTGGTCGACCTCGTGCCGGATTCGTCCACCCCGGACGGAGAGCTCGGCCCGCTGCACCCGCTGCTCGGAGGTGGGCCCTACAACGTGGCCATCGCGCTGGGCAGGCTCGGCGTGCCCGCCGCGTTCTACGCGAAGCTGTCCACCGACCAGTTCGGCGACCGCATGCTGCAACGGCTCACCGAGTCCGAAGTGGACACCTCCCTGGTCCAGCGCGGTCCGGAGCCCACGACGCTGGCCGTGGTCGGGCTGGAGGCCAACGGCTCGGCCCGCTACAGCTTCCACACCGAAGGCACCGCCGCGCGTTTCGTCACCGACCAGCCGCTCCCGGAGGGCACGACCGCGTTGTGCCTGGGCACGCTGGGCATGGTGCTCGAACCCGGCGCCACCGCGTACGAGAAGGTGCTGTTCCGCGAGGCCGAGCGGGGCGTGTTCATCGCGCTCGACCCCAACATCCGCGCCGACCTCATCGCCGACGCGGACGCCTACCGGGCGCGCTTCTCCTCCTGGCTGCCCTCGGTCGGGCTGCTCAAGGTCTCCGACGACGACGCGGAGTGGCTCGCCCCGGGGCGCGACGTGGTCGAAGCGGCCCGCGAGTGGCAGGCGCGCGGCCCGGCGGCGGTGGTGCTGACCAGGGGCGCCGACGGGCTCACCGTGGTCACCGCCGACGGCGAGGTCACGGTCCCCGGCCGGAAGGTCGACGTCGCCGACACCATCGGCGCCGGTGACACCGTGCAGGCGGCGCTGCTGGCGTGGCTCCACCGCAACGGCGCGCTGTCGCCCGAGAAGGTCCGCGCGCTGGACGCGTGGCAGTGGGAGCAGGCCCTGTCGTTCGCCGCCGCCGCGGCGGCCATCACCGTTTCGCGTCCCGGAGCCGAACCGCCGTGGTCCGCGGAGCTGGATGCGTGATCGGAATCCATCCGGTGGTGTCCGAACACGCCCCGTGAGCTCAGCGTCCTGACTGCGGAAGAACGAATCCGGATTAGACCGTTCGGATTTCACTCGTGGTCACGATGGTGGTGTCAGACGGTGGCGGAGCGTCGACATCGGCGCTCCGCCTACCGGTAAGTGTGATGTGATCGTGGTCCCACCTGCAAAAAAGAGGAAACGCGATTGCTGCGCGGGGACCCTCCGGCGGTCTAGCGTGACTACTGACAGGACCCCAACGGGGTGGTGCTGCGACGGTTCGGACACCCCGACCGGAGCGCGGGCGACATCGAGCCCTGCCGCTTGGCTGGGCAATCGCGGTCGTCATCACGCACCCCTTGACGAGCGCGAGAGGTTCCCGAATGCCCGACGACGTGACCGCCAAACGTACCGTCGCGCTGCGCTATGACGCCGGCGAGCACGAAATGCAGGTGACGCAACCTACCGAGGGTGCGCCTGGCGTCGATCTCGGCAAGTTGCTGGCCCAGACCGGTTTGGTGACGTTGGATCCGGGCTTCGTCAACACCGCAGCCTGCAACTCCGACATCACCTACATCGACGGCGACGCCGGAATCCTCCGGTACCGCGGCTACCCCATCGAGGAGCTCGCGGCGAAGTCGAACTTCATCGAGGTCAGCTACCTGCTGATCTACGGTGAGCTGCCGACCCAGCAGGAGTACGACGAGTTCTCCGAGCGCATCCGCCGCCACACCCTGCTGCACGAAGACCTCAAGCAGTTCTTCGACGGCTTCCCCCGCGACGCGCACCCGATGCCGGTGCTGTCCTCCGCGGTTTCGGCGCTGTCGACCTTCTACCAGGACAGCCTCAACCCGTTCGACAAGGACCAGGTCGAGCTGTCCACGGTCCGCCTGCTGGCGAAGCTGCCCACGATCGCGGCTTACGCCTACAAGAAGTCGGTCGGCCAGCCGTTCCTGTACCCGGACAACTCGCTGGGCCTGGTGGAGAACTTCCTCCGGATGACCTTCGGCTTCCCCGCCGAGCCCTACGAGGTCGACCCGACCCTGGCCCGCGCGCTGGACCTGCTGTTCATCCTGCACGCCGACCACGAGCAGAACTGCTCCACCTCGACGGTCCGGATGGTCGGCTCGTCCGAGGCGAACATGTTCGCCAGCGTCTCGGCCGGCATCAACGCCCTGTTCGGCCCGCTGCACGGCGGCGCGAACAGCGCGGTGCTGGAGATGCTGGAAGGCATCAAGAACAACGGCGGCGACGTCGACGCGTTCGTCGAGCGGGTCAAGAACAAGGAGCCCGGCGTTCGCCTGATGGGCTTCGGCCACCGGGTCTACAAGAACTACGACCCGCGCGCGGCGATCATCAAGAAGACCGCCGACGAGGTGCTGTCCAAGCTGGGTGCCAACGACCCGCTGCTGGACATCGCGCTGCGGCTGGAGGAGCGGGCGCTGTCCGACGACTACTTCGTCTCGCGCAAGCTCTACCCGAACGTGGACTTCTACACCGGCCTGATCTACAAGGCGATGGGCTTCCCGACGAAGTTCTTCACCGTGCTGTTCGCGCTCGGCCGCCTTCCCGGCTGGATCGCGCACTGGCGCGAGATGATCGAGGACCCGGCCCGCAAGATCAGCCGTCCGCGTCAGGTCTACACCGGTGCCGCCGAGCGTCCGTACAAGCCGATGGACCAGCGCTGATCTGAATCGTTACCTGAATCAAGTCTGAGGCCGAGGCCTCCGACCGCGCAATGGGCCCCGGAGAGCCCGGCCACCAAGGCCGGCCCCGGGGCCTTTCTGCACCTCGCCCCGCCCCCGAAACCCGGATTACCGCCGTATTCGGGTCGCGGATTACGGCAGTAATCGGGACGAGCCCCACACCGGCGGCCGGGATGTCGACCGCACCCGTGGTCGGGACCCGGATTACTGCCGTATTCGGACCACGGATTACTGCGGTAATCGGGTCTGGAGCGGGACTGCGCCGGTGGTGGACCCGGATTACTGCCGTATTCGGGTGACGGATTGCTGCGGTAATCGGGGTCCGGTGCGGGGTCAGGGTTCGATTCCTGCCAGGGCTCTGGTGACCAGGTTCTCGACCTGGGGGAGGGCTGCGGTGCGGTGGGTGGGGTCGAGGCCCAGGCGGGAGCGGCGGTCGAGGACGTCGTCGGCGTCGAGGGCGCCTTCGTGGCGGACCGCCCAGAGGACTTCGGCCGCCGTGAGGTGGAGGCCTTCCGCGACCGGTTCGGCGAGGTCCTGGTCGAACTCGGTCAGGGCCGCGACGCGGGCGGCTTCGGTGCCGTACTTGGCGACGAGGGTGGCGGGAGCCTCGATGTCGGTGAGGTGACGCCGAGGGGCCGCGCCGACCAGCGCGATCTCGGTGGTCCGCGAAGGCCCCGCCGACAGACCGCGAGACCCGACCGCCGCGTCCACGGCGTCGGCGGCCATCTTCCGGTAGGTCGTGAGCTTGCCGCCGATGACCGTGATGATCCCTTCCTCCGACGTGAGCACCGCGTGGTGGCGGGAGAGGTCGGCGGAGTCCTTGCCGTCCTGCTGGAACAGCGGCTGGAGTCCGGCGAACGACCCGAGGACGTGGTCGCGGGTCAGCGGCGCTCCCAGGACGTCGCGGACCCCGGCCAGCAGGAAGTCCACATCGGACTCCGGGACCTCCGGGACCGTGGAGATGGGGCCGGGCGCCGGTTCGTCGGTCAGGCCGAGGATCGCGCGGCCGTCGGGCAGCGGGATCAGCAGCAGGAACCGTCCCGGCTCACCTGGCGCGGGCACGACGACGGCGGTTCCGGCGACCCCGGCCGCGTCGGCGTCGACCACCAGGTGCGATCCGCGCGACGGGCTCAGCCGGACCTCCGGCACGAGGTCGCCGGCCCACACGCCCGCGGCGTTGACCACCGATCGCGCGCGGATCCGCAGCGACTCGCCGCTGCGCGCGTCCACCAGGTCGGCGCCATCGCCGTCGAGGGACGTCACCGCGCAGCGGGTGAGGACGCGCGCGCCGAACCCGGCCGCCGTGCGCGCCAGGGCCACCACCAGCCGCGCGTCGTCGACCAGCTGCCCGTCGAAGCTCAGCAGGCCGCCGCGCAGCCCGGCCGGGCGAAGGCCGGGAACGAGCGCGAGGGCTTCGGCTGAAGGGATCCTCTTGGGCGAGGGCAGGACGTCGGAGGGCGTCCGCGCGGCCCGCCGGAGCGCGTCACCGGCCCGCAGACCCGCGTGCAGGACGACCTCCTGGCGTCGCGACACCCCTTCGTGCAGGGGGATGAGCTGCGGCAGCGGGCGGACCAGGTGCGGGGCCGTGCGGGTCATGAGCACGTGGCGCTCGGCCGCGCTCTCCCGCGCCAGCGCGATGTCCCCGTGCGCGAGGTGGCGCAGACCTCCGTGCACGAGCTTGCTGGACCAGCGGGAGGTGCCCCACGCGAGGTCCTCGGCCTCCACCAGCGCCACCGACAGTCCCCTGGCCGCTGCGTCGAGGGCGACCCCGGTGCCGGTGACGCCGCCGCCGACGACGAGCAGGTCGACTTCCTGCTCCGCCGCCGCGTGCAGGTCGGTGCGCAGCCGGGCGGAGTTCAGCGAGGTGGCGCGCAGCGAACCGGCGGGCAGCGGCGTGGTGATCATGAAGGGCTCCTTGGCTGGAGAGCGCCGTCGAGGAGGTGGGCGAGTTCGTCGGTCAGCGAGTCGAGTCCGACGTCCTCGGTCGCCGGACCTGCGGAGATGACGAACGACTGGGTCAGCAGCAGCAGTGAGCGGGCCTGCACCGCCACGTCGCCGGGGCGGATCGATCCGTCGGCGTGCCCGGCGGCCAGATACTCGCGAATGAACCGGTCGGCCGCCAGCTGGGTGCTGCCCAGTCGCTCGACCAGGTAGGGCAGCAGCAGTTCGGCGTCGGTTTCCAGGACTCGTTGCAGCAGGGGAGCTTCGTGCAGCAGTCTGATGCCGCGCACCATGACGCGCACGAGGCGCTCTCGTGCGTGGCCGCTCACCGCCGCTCGACGTGCC
This sequence comes from Saccharopolyspora endophytica, assembly GCF_018070075.1. GTDB lineage: Bacteria > Actinomycetota > Actinomycetes > Mycobacteriales > Pseudonocardiaceae > Saccharopolyspora > Saccharopolyspora endophytica. The sequence goes on along the minus strand of NZ_JAGPXE010000007.1, from coordinate 327,511 downwards.
TGGTCGAGGACTTCACCGAACTCGACCGTGACGAGGGACGTGACCATGCTGCCCACATCGGGGAAGCGGCGGTAGAGGGTCATCCGGCTGACGCCCGCGGTGCGGGCGACCTCGGTCAGCGTGGTTCGTCGGACGCCTGAGGCCAGGACGCACTTGCGCGCCGCGCTGAGCAGGTCGGCGTCGGCGACCCGGTTGGCCGCCTGCCGCTTGCCGGTGCGGGCGTGGTGCGGATCAGCTCGCTCGACGCTGTGACAATCCGACTCCATGTGTCACACTTTAACCGTGAACGGCGAGATCGAACACACCCTTCGCGGCAGCTGGACCCCGTCAGGGGCCGCGTCCGCGCCACTGTCCCCGGCCGCGCTGCGCTGGTTGCGGCACCGCATCGGACTCACCGAGACCACCACGCCGGCGGTCCCGTCGTCGCTCCTCGACGTACCCGGGAGCTCCCTCGCCGACACCCCGCGCGCCGAACTGGAAGCGCTGCTCGGCGAGCGGCACGTGCTCGTCGACGCCGCTGCGCGGCTCGGACGCGCGGGCGGCATGTCCTACAGCGACCTGGTGCGCAGGCGCGACGGCGCCGAACTGGCCGTCCCGGACGCCGTGCTGCTGCCCTCGGACCCGGAGCTGGTGCAGGGCGTGCTGGAGATCTGCGCCCGCCACGACATCGCGGTGGTCCCCTTCGGCGGCGGAACCTCCGTCGTGGGCGGCGTCGACGCGCTGCGCGGCGGGAAGAACGCCGTCGTCGCCCTCGACCTCGTGCGGCTGGATCGGCTGATCTCGCTCGACCCGGACTCGCGGATCGCCGTGCTGCAGGCCGGGATGCGCGCGACCGAGGCCGAATCGCTGCTGGCCGCGCACGGGTTCACGCTCGGGCACTTCCCGCAGTCCTTCGAGCGGGCCACCATCGGCGGGTTCGCCGCGACCCGCTCAGCAGGCCAGGCCTCCTCCGGCTACGGGCGCTTCGAGGACATGGTCGAGGGCGTGCGGCTGGCGACGCCGGCCGGTGAGTGGAAGCTCGGCGTCGCCCCGGCGTCGGCCGCGGGACCCGATCTGCGCCAGCTCGCCATCGGCAGCGAGGGGATCCTCGGCGTCATCACCGAGGTCGCCGTCCGCGTGCGGCCCGCGCCGAGGCGCAGCCGCTACGAGGCCTTCGTGGTGGACGGTTGGCAGGCCGGGACCGACGCCGTGCGCGCGCTCGCGCAGGAACGGGTGCTCGCCGACGTCACCAGGCTGTCGGACCCGGCCGAGACCGAGGTGCAGCTCGCGCTGTCCGGGCAGCTCAAGGCGCGTGCGCTCGGGAACCTCCTGCGCGCCAAGGGCGTCCGCAATCCGTGCCTGCTGGTGCTCGGCTGGGACGCCGGTACCCGCACCGAGCTCAAGCAGCGCCGGGCGGCTGCGGTGCGCGCGCTGCGCGACGTCCGGACCGTGCGGTTGGGCCGTGCAGCAGGGGAGTCGTGGAAGTCGCACCGGTTCTCCGGGCCTCGGCAGCGGGACGCCCTGCTCGACCGGGGCGTGTGCGTCGAGACCTTGGAGACCGCGACGAGCTGGAGCGGGCTGAGCGAGCTGCGCTCCGCGGTCCGCACGGCCCTGGTGCGCAACCTGCAGACCGGCAGCAAACCGCCCATCGTGATGTGCCACGTCTCGCACGCCTACGAGACCGGCGCCTCGCTGTACTTCACGGTGCTGGCCCCGCGCGATTCCGAGCACGCCCTCGCCCAGTGGCAGCGCGCGAAGGAAGCGGCCTGCGACGCCATCGCCGGTCGCGGCACGATCAGCCACCACCACGCGGTCGGCGTCGATCATCGTCCGTGGCTGGGCGCGGAGATCGGCGACATCGGCACGGCGGTCCTGACCGCGGCCAAGCGGGCGGTGGACCCGACGGGAATCCTCAACCCGGGCAAGCTCCTCCGCGACTAGCGGAGATGGGGCTGTAGCGGAAGCCGAGACCCTTGTAGACCTTCAGCGCCGGTTCGTTGTCGGCGTCGGCCATCAGCGTCACCGCGCCGAGCGCGGCGAGCTCCCTGGTCACGAACGTGCAGACCTGCGTGGACAAGCCCCGGCCCCGGTGCGCGGGGTGGGTGGCGACGCCGGAGACGTAGCGCAGTCCCGGTGCCGGCCAGGAGTCCCCGGCGATCGAGATCGGGGTGCCGTCGGTGTCGCGGATCCCGGCCCACCGCACGGCTCCCGGGTCGTCGGGGAACAGGTACGAGCCGGGGCTGGCCTCGCGCAGCAGCGCGTCGATCGCCGGAACGTCGGCTCCGGTCAGCCACTCGACGTCGGGGGTGGGGCGCTGCGGCGCAGTGGTGTCCAGGTGCAGCCACCCGAACGTCGCCAGGACCTCGTGGCCCAACCGCTCGGAGACCCGGGAGGCCAGCGGAGCCGCTGCCAGCAACCGCACCTTCGGTCCGGTCAGACCGGGCAGGACCTCCCGCAGCAGCGCGACGACGTCGTCCTCGTCACCGGCGTGGACCACCCGGTCGGCGCGGTTGAGCCGAGGCGCGAACACGACCACCGCGTTCCGCGACCGCCACGCCGCCCCGCGCTCGTGCGGGTACTCCGGTTCCAACGCCTGGGCCGCCCACCGCACCATCAGGTCGGACGTGACCTCCGCGACCTCGGCCGCAGTCCTCAGCTCCTGCACACGCCCAGCGTAGGGATTCCAATTTCGCGCGAAATTCGAACGCGAAAGTTCCGACTCGAATTTCGCGCGAAATTCGAACGGCCTCCGTGCCGGGGTGGCTCAGGACTTCTTGCGGCGGGAGAGGAAGCCGGTGGGCAGGCGGGGTTTGGTGATGGCGTCGCGGAGGTCCTCGAATGCCTCGTGAACGGCCAGGCGCGACTCCGACGGCGACGCGTCGGGAGCCTTCCGGTCAGCGGCCGGCATGCCCGAGGAACGCAGCCAGCGCTCGTCCCAGACGACCTGCATCGCGGCCGTCCAGCGCTGCTTGACCTCGGCGACCAGCTCGTCGCGGACCTTCTCCGACTCCTCCGTGCGCTGCTTGCCCGCGGCGACCTTCTCGCCGAGCTTCTCGGCGCTGTCGCGCTCGTGCTTGCGCATCTGCTTGCCCGCGGCCGTGGCCAGGGCGGTCAGCTCGCGGTAGCGCTCGGCCGCGGTCTCAGTCACCGGCTTCCTCCCGGACGTTGGCGTCGGACTCCGTCGAACGCTGGGCGGGCACCGGCGGCGCCCCGCCGAGGTCGAACGGCAGGACCACTTCGGGGCGCGAGTGCACCGAGCGGTCGAAGAACAGGCCGCGGCGCGAGCGCGGCGACCAGTTCACCGGCTGGCCCGCGGCGAACGCGCTGAGCTCCTGGCCGTGCACGTCGAAGGCGACCCACGCGCCGATGTCGTCCACAGGCCCCATGCCGAGGGTGTTCTTCACCCGCTGCACGCTGCGCCACCAGCCGATCACGTGCACCCGGGATTCCGGGCCCTGCTTGAGGATCTTGCGCAGGGAGTCCAGCGCGCACGCGCGGGTCACCGGATCCTTGCGCTCCAGCGTCGTCTGCGCGGCGTCGACGGCGTAGAGCACCACGCAGTGCCGGACCGGCGACGCGCCCGCGTCGATGTCCTGGGCGATGCCGTCGAGCGTCGCCGAGATGTCGTCCAGGCCCACCACGTCGACCTCGTGGCCGCGCCCGCGGAGCTCCTCGGCCACGGCACGCGCGTCGTCGTCGACGTCGTCGAGCAGGGCACCGATGGTGAACCGGATCTTGCCCGGTTCGTGCTGGCGGGACAGCGAGAGCGCCGCCGCGCCGAGCGCGCTGGTGGTGTCCTCGCGGACCGAGCCGATCACCGCGATGTTGCGTCCCGGCGAGCGCGACAGCCGCACCGCCGCGGCCGTCCCCTCGACGTCGATGACCTGACCGAGCAGCGCGCGCGGCGTGCTCACCGGCGCGGTCAGCCTCCGGAAGTCCTCCAGCGCCGACAGCTTCGGCAGGTTGGAACCGTCGAACAGGCGCGGCGGGTGCGAACCGGCCGCGCGCCGCTGCCAGAGCCGCTGTTGCAGCTCGTGGAACGTGTCGCGGGCGGTGGCGTCGGGGATGCGGGCGATCTCGTTGCCGTGCTTGACGCCCGACTCGTGGTTGACCACCGCGTGCCACCGCGGCAGCTCCATCGCGGCCTGGTTGTGCTCGGTGAGCACGCGCCGCGCCTTGGGCAGCGCGATGCGCAGGATGAACTGCTCGAAGATCGCCGGCTTGCCCCAGAACGCCTCGATACCGGAGACGTCCTGGCTGGCCAGCACCAGGTGGATCCCCTGCGAGCGGCCGCGCCGCGCAACGTCTTCCAGCAGCTTGGTGGCCTGCGCGGTCACCGGGTCGCGGTCGGCGAACAGGTACTGGAACTCGTCGATCACCGCCACGATCCGCGGCCACCGGCCCTCGGGGTCCTCGGCCCGCAGCTCTTCGAGCTTGGTGACCTCGTGCTCCTTGGCCTTGTCGGCGCGGCGGCGCATCTCGTCGGCCAGGAACCGCAGCAGCGCCAACCCGAACTCCCGGTCGGTGTTGACGTTGACGCCCACCAGCTTGGAGTGCGGCAGCCAGCTCGGATCGCGCTTGCCCGGCGTGAACTGGGCGAACGACACGCCTTCCTTGAAGTCCAGCAGGTACAGCTCCAGCTCGTCCGGCGAGTACCGGGCGGCCATCGCGCCGAGCATGCTGTAGAGGAAGTTCGTCTTGCCCGAGCCGCTGGGCCCGCCGATCAGCGTGTGCGGACTGGCGTCGCCGAGCCGCATCCACACCTCTTCGCCCTCGTCGAACCCGACGGGAGCCTGCAGCTCGGAACGCGAGTGGCACTGCCACAGCTCGTCGGGCAGCAGGTCGTCGAAGTTGCGGACCCGCGCGCGGCGGGACTCGAACTCGGCCGCGATCGCCGCGCACGCCTTCGACGCCTTGCCGCGCGTGGGCGGATCGTCGAGCGCCACCACGGCTTCCGGCCCGGTCATGCTGGTGCGGGCCCGGTTCTCGCCGATCAGCGTGATCGACTCTATGGAGCTGTTGACGGTCAGCGGGAGGTCGACGGTGATCAGCTGGATCCCGCAGGCCAGGCCGTTGCGGGCGATGCGCTGGAGCTGCTGCTGCTGTTCCTCGCGCAGCGGCTGGCCGTTGCCGAACAGCACCGCGATCCGCCACGGTTCGCCGCGCCTGCCGTGGGCGGCGGCCAGCGCGCGCAGCGTGGTGTGCTCGCCGAGCAGCGCGCCGGAGTGGATGCGCTTGATGTGGTCGGAGAGCACGTCGAGCATGTCGCCGAGCCGCGTCGGGTCGTGGGCGGTGAGCAGTCCGGCGCTGCTGAGCGGGTGCAGGTCCGGCAGCGTTCCGGTCAACCGCGCGACGTCCCAGCTGTGGATGCGCACCTGGCCGGGTTCGAAGTGGCTGACGATGCGCAGCAGCAGGTTCTGCACCAGGGTTTCGGCGGTTTCGGGCACCTCGTCGGTGGTGATGCGCAGGTGCGCGAAGTCCAGCGCCGGGACCACCGCGGGGAACGACGGCGACAGCGGGGAGCCGGGGACGGTCGCGGTGCCGATGCGCCACAGCTCGGGCGGGTGCGCGACGTCACCGCCGCCGAACCTGCCGAGCCAGGCGTCGAACGGGTCCGACGCGCTGCCGGGCGAGTTCGCGGCGACCAGCTTCTCCAGCGACGGCGGGCCCTGCTCGGTCCAGTCCTGGAAGATCTCGTCGCGGTCGGCGAGCGCCCTGGCGAGCGCGGCCTGGAAGTGCGGGTCGGCCGGATCGGCGATCTTCTCCGGTTCGCGTTCGGCCTCGGCCGCGCCGAGCTGGGCGATGCGCAGCGCGTACTCCTGCTCGGCGCAGGTGTCGAGCACTTCCTGGTGCGCGTTCTCGGCGGCGCCGAGGGCGGCGGAGATGCTGCGGCGCAGGTGCTCGAATGCCGATTCGATGCGACTTCGCCGGTCACTGCGTTTCACAACACGCCACCTCGGAGACCGAGTTACGGAACGTGATCAAGGTACCACCTCGAAATAAGCCCCGCCTAACCCATGCGCAGGCACGAATACCGCGCAGTGGGACGGTGTTCCGCGCTCCGCCGACCGTCCTACAAACGGGTGGCGAAGTCGCGGATCGTGTTCAGGACGAGGTCGATCAGGCGCTGGGCGCGCTCGACCTGGTCATGCGTTCGGGGGAGCCCCGGTGGGAGGACGGTCTCAGGGTGCTCCGGGTCGAGCCGGACCAGCGCCTGACGCGCTTCGTCGAGCTTGCCCTGGCAGGTCCCCAGGTGCGCCCCGGCCTCTTCGAGCTGGCGCTCGATGCCCTGCAGGACCTGCTGGAGTTCGTCGAGCGAGGACACCGCTACAGCCGCCCGGCGTAGCTCTCAGTGGACGAGATCGTCGCCGACAGCGTGCCCTGCGCGCCGCCGATCGTCTGCAGGACTTCGGCGAGCATGCCGTAGGCGTGCTGCATCTCGTCCTGCGCGGTGCCCTGGATGGCGCCGGAGAGCGCGGCTTGCGCCTCTTCGAGGACGAGCGCCGTCTGCTGGAGGGCTGCGACGCCTTCCTGCATCTTCTGGTTGGCCAGCGAAATGCCTGCGCGAACTTCTTCGACGCCTGCCATGTGGATTGCGGTCCTCTCCCAGGGCGGTACGACTCTGCAAGGACTCACAAGGTAGTGCCCGAGCGAGATCAGCGCGCGGCCGGGCCGCCCCTTGTTGATCACTGTTCGGTCTTAGCCGGCAGGCATGTTGGAGTCAGTTGTCTACTGTGGATTCTTGATGATCCGGGGCGTCCTCGGGCTCCGCCGACCACGCCTCGATGAGCAGGCGTTCGCCGGCCGGGACGAGTTCGCCGACCAGCTCGGGGTCATCCACCACCGACCAGGCCGTCGGTGGCGCGCAGGCGACGCGGTGGCGGGCGTAGCCCGGCCCCAGCTCCCGGAGGAAGTTGCGCACCACGCGCGAGAGGGCCGCCACGTGCCAGCCCGTCTCCCCGGTGCCGCGGCTCATGGTCAGCGACCAGCAGCCGGGCTCCTCGTCGGAGCAGTCCCCGACTGTCACGATCCGTCCGCCGACCCGTCTGGCCAGGTCGTCGCAGGCGACTCGGGCGGAGGCTTCGTCCTGCGCGCCGACGACCACCGTGATGAGCAGTTCGAGCTCGCTGTGTGCGTCCATCGCGGAAGATTCTTCCGCATCCGCACCCGAGTTCGAACGTCCGAGGCAGTAACCCGGAATTTCGACGCGACTAACAGCTAGGTGTGTGTGGCGAACAGAGCCGTGGCTCGTGTGTCGGTGGGTGGTGTCATCGTGCTGGGTGTGAAGATCGCGGTGCAGGTGAAGCTGGTTCCGACGCCGGAACAGGCCTCGGCGCTGGAGGCGACCTTGCGCGCGGTCAACCAGGCCGCGAACGAGGTTTCGCGGGCAGGTTTTGACGCTCACGGCTTGAAGGGCTCGGTCAAGCAGCTTCGGTCTCTGCGCTATGCGGATCTCAAAGAACGTGGCCTGGGTGCTCAAGCCGCGCAGCACGTGATCAAGCGGGTCGCCGACGCGTACTCCACCCTGCGCGGCGCCATCCGCAACGGCCGTCTTGGTAGGTCGGGTTCGAAGCGGCGTGTGAAGGCGGAGTCGAAACCGGTCGAGTTCCGGCTGGATGCGGCGCACACCTTCGATGATTGGTGCCTGTCGTGGAACTACGACCGGCGCACAGTCTCGATTTGGACCATGCGCGGCCGGATGAAGAACATCACGTTCGCCGCTTCACCGCACGATCTGAAGACTTTGGGTGAGCATCGTCGGGGTGAGGCGGATCTGGTGTTCCGGGATGGCAAGTGGTTCTTGATCGCCACCTGTCCACACCCCCGTAGTGGGCAGCGTTGCGAGGTGTAGGCCGCGTCCACCTCGATCACCGGCACCCCCACACGCCGCACCGAGCGGGCCAACCGGGATTTTTTTCTTGTCGTCGGTGCGGTCTCGCTGGACCAGCTGACGTCGTCGCCGGGGTCAACGTGCGCGACCGCGCGCGCTCGGCGTGGGTATTCGTAAACATGCCCCAACCCACCTAGTGGTGGGCGATGCGACCCGTCTCACCGCAGCCAGCTGTGAGACGAGAGCGCAAGCAAAGCCTGAAAGGTCCGAACCGTCTCAAAAGCCGGTCACACAGGGCTGAGTTGTTTACGAGTTGATATCGCTCTCGTCGGGGTCGGCGAGGCCGTAGTAGGCGTAGAGGTTGCGGCCCTCGGTGTCGGTGAGACGTCCGCCCTCGGCCTCGACGCTCGGGGCGTTGCGGACCCGGGCTCGGGAGACCGGGATCTCCAGCCGGTTCTCGGCCTTGATCGCGCCGTCGAGCGGCACGAAGGTCTCCCTGACCCCGAGCATGCCGAGCCGCACCGTGACCCATTCGGGCTGGTTGGTGTGGTCGTCGACGTAGACGTTGCCGACCCTGCCGACGCGGTTGCCGTCGCTGTCGAAAACCGGTGTCCCGATCAAGTCCTGCGCACGCTCGACGTTCATGGCAGCCCCCCGCTCCGTCGGATTTCAAGCTGCCCGGAAGAGCGGACGCCTGCAACCGCGCAAGCGACACGCCTCACTCGATCAGGTAATGATCGTCAGTATTATCAGCCGATCTAAGAATTCAGTGCTCGGCCGATGAAGTTGCGGACATCCGTCATGACCTCGGATTTGTTGGTCTCGTTGAACAGCTCGTGGCGCCCGCCCGGGTAGATGTGCTCGTGGAACTCGTGGCCCCGGATGCGGTCGATGCCCGTCCGGGTGTCGGCCTCCGGCACCAGCTCGTCGTCCTCGCCGTGCACCCACAAGGTCGGGATCTCCAACGCCGGGCCCTCGTTGATCGCCAGCAGGCAGTCGTCGATCGCGCGCAGCGTGGGCCGCTTGAACGGGCCGTGCCAGACCAGCTCGTCGCCCAGGTACGCCGCGCCCACCTCCGGGTCGCGGGACAACGTCGCCGGGTCGATCGGGGTGTCCGGGATCTCGTCGTGCTCCAGCAGGTCGAGCACGTGCCAGGTGCCCAGCACCGGACCGGACAGCACCACGGCGGCCAGGTTGCTCTGGTGCTCCTGGGCGTAGCGCGCGGCGAGCATCCCGCCCATCGAATGCCCGATCAGCACCACCGGCAGGTCCGGGTGCTGCGCGGTCACCTCGCGGCGCAGCACCTCCAGGTCGGCGACCAGGACCTCGGCGTCGTCGAAGTGGACGCGATCGCCCGGCGAGCGGCCGTGGCCGATGTGGTCCGGTGCCCAGACCACCGCGCGTGCGTGGACCAACTGCTCCGCGACCCACTGGTAGCGGCCGGAGTGCTCGCCGTAGCCGTGCGCGATCAGCGCGATCCAGCCCGGGTTGTCCGCCGACCACTCCCGCACTGCCAGGGTTCCCAGGCTCCCCGCTACCTCGCGGTCCGTTGACTCGATCATGTCGCCACCCCAGCACACCGGCGCTGTTCCGGCCACCACCTCCGGTGTGATCGACGCGTCTCCTCCCTGAAGCCTGTTTCGTGGTTGCTTTGCGTAGCGGTGCGGGTAGCAGGACCTGAGCGGTTCCGTGGACTCCGTGCGCCGCTCCTGATGTATTCCGCTTACCCAGAGGGTGGACATCGGCGTCCCGGCGTACTCGCCACGAAACCGCTGACGAACCTGCGGCGGTGCGAGCTGAGTCCCACACCTGAAACTGGGCTCCGCCTCTTCCTCCGCGGCTAGTGGTAGGCGGTTTCTTCGATGGCGCCGGCTCCGCAGACGACGTCGCCGGTCCACTCGACCGGAAGCGGATCGGTCTCGTCCGGCGGGATGACCTGCAGGCCGACCGGGGTGGGCTGGCACGGGTCGCCTTCGTCGCCGTGCGGGACGGCGCTCCAGTGCAGCGTCGCCGCGGCCGACTGGCCGGGGGAGAGCCCGATGAGCGCGGGTCCCGGGTTGGCCGTGCGGGCGACGTTCGTGGGAAGCGGGTTCCCGGCGGCATCGACCAGCTGCATCCCGCCGTAGCCGTAGATCGTGCAGAACCGGTCGCTGGTGTTGGTCAGCGACACGTCCGCGTAGCGCTGGCCCGCCCCGGCCTCGACCGGCGACATGCTGCCGGTCAGCTGCGAGGTGTGGCAGCGCGGATCGCGCGGCTGGTCCGGTGCGTCCTGCGCGTGAGCGGGCAGGCCCGCGCCCGCCAGCGCCCCAGCGGCCAGAAGTCCGGCGGACGTCCGCAGAATGCGTGCTCCGATGTGCCGGTTCACGGCCATCACCCCCGTTCCCGCCGCCCCAGCGGGTTGGTTCGGTCATTGCTCTGCTGTTGGAAAGACGCCCTCCGGCGGAAATGGTTGCCCGCGCCGGAAAAACGGCGGTGCTTCGCGGGACCGCCTCCACTGTGCATCTGGTGAAGAAAACTCGCGACTAGGATCAGTGGCTCACTGGAACAGGTGAGTGGAAATACGCACCGATTGCATTGCGTGCTGATCTGGTGGGGCTTTCGGGCGGCGATCTTAACCCGAATGGCGGAGCTGGCGGTTTGTTGGACTTCGATAGTTTGAGCAGCGGCAGAGGCCAGAACTTCAGGGGGTAAAAACATGGCCGAACGCATTCCCGGTATCGACGTAGCGCGATACCAAGGGGAGCCGAACTGGGGAGCGGTGCGCGGCGCCGGATACGTCTTCACCTACATCAAGGCGACCGAGGGCATCGGATACGTCAGCCCCACGCTCGACGCCCAGCTCAACGGGGCGCGCGGGGCCGGCATGGTCACCGGGCTCTACCACTTCGCGCGACCGGACACCAACACGCCGCAGCAGGAGGCCGCCGACTTCGCCGCGCAGCTGGCGCGGACGAACTCCGCAGGCCCCGGCAACCTCCCGCCGTGCCTGGACATGGAGACCGAGGCGCCCAACCTCGGCGGCTGGATCAAGGGCTTCATCGACGCCCTCCGCGCCCACACCGGGCGCAACGAGATCGTCGTCTACGCCTCCAGCTCCTGGTTCCAGGACAAGATCGCCCCGGAGACCTGGGTGGATCCGGGCGTGTTCCTGTGGGTCGCGCACTACGGGCGCAACCCCGGCGAGCCCGGTTACATGACCGATCGCGTCGTGATCCACCAGCACGCCTCCGACGGGCAGGTGCCCGGCATCGGCGGCGACACCGACCTCAACGTCTCGCTGGTGCCGCTGGAGGTGCTCACCGGAGCCGGAGCTCCGCCGCCACCGCCGCCGCCCGTACCGCCGCAGGAGACCTACGTGGTGCAGCCCGGCGACACCCTGTCCGACATCGGAGCCAAGCTCGGCGTCGACTGGCGGGAGATCGCGCGGGTCAACGGAATCTCCGACCCCGACCTCATCTACGTCGGTCAGGTCCTCAGGATTCCGCGCTAGAGCGACGTTCTCGTGATGGCCCGGGTGGTTCCGCCGCCCGGGCCATCACGATGCGCAAGTGGCCGAATCGAGAGCGAACGCGAAAACAGGTGCCGGGAGTCACTTTCCGTCCGGCGCACATTTCCTTTGGGAAAAGGTTCGCCCGGAACAACCGGTTCCCGGTTCTCCCTCGATCAACACGGGTTACCGTTTTCGTGAACATCACCCGAGGTGGAGGTGAACGCGATGGCGGACGTCGCTGCGCTGGTCCGGGCTCACTGGACCCGCGGTGCACCCGGCCGAGACGCGCCGGGCGAACTGGTCACGGCGTTGTACCGCTGGTGGGTCGTCGCGATGGTGCTCAAGATCCTCGGCGCCACGTGGGACATCTCCTGGCACTTCCGGTGGCTGCGGGACGACCTGGCGCCGCCGCACCTGCTCAACACCGTCGGCACGGTGATGGTGATCGGGCTGGTGGTCATCCACAGCTACACCGGCATCGGCGTCGACAGGGCCACGCTGCGCTGGATGCAGTGGGGGCTGGGGGTCTTCCTCGTCGCCGCGCCGCTGGACGTGATCAACCACCGGGTCAACGGGCTGGACATCACCGCGTGGAGCCCGTCGCACGCCCTGCTCTACCTGGGAACCGGGCTGATGAGCGTCGGCCTGCTGGTGGGTTGGAACCGCCACGGCCGCGCCGACCGGTACTTCTACCCGGTCACCTGCTTCCTGTGGTTCACCGTGCTGGACAACTTCATGTTCCTCAACCAGCACCAGGAGTACGGCGTGCTCGGGCTGGCCGCGTGGGAGCGGGGCACGCCCTACGCCGAGGACAGCCTGCTGCAGTTCGCCGCCGATCAGCTGCACCGGCCGCTGGACTACATCGCGGTGGAGAACTTCACGCTGCCCACGCCCGACTGGCTGTACCCGAGCTGGGCGGTGCTGACCGGGCTGGGCACGCTGCTGCTCGCGCGGATCCTCGTCGGACGTCGCTGGACGGCCACCACGATCATCGTCGGCTACCTCGTCTTCCGCTGCGTGGCGTGGGCGCTGCTGGCCGCGGCCGGGTTCCCGATCTCCACCGTGCCGTTCTTCCTGCTGGCCGGGGCGCTGGCCATCGACCTGTCCTGCCAGCTGATGACGCGGATGCGGCCGCTGGTCGGCGCGGCCGCGGTGACGGCCGCGGCCTACGCGGCGCTGTGGTTGCAGCACGCCTACATCGCCGCGCCGCCGTCGGACTTCGCCTCCGCGCTGTACGTGGTGGTGCCGCTGGCCGGGCTGTGGGGCCTGTTCGAGCACCTGGGCTCCGGAGGGGTGCGCCGCATCGAGCAGCACCTGGCCGCGGTGCGCGACTGGCGCGTCCGCGGCTGAATCACACGATGACCGGGGCGCGGGAGAGGACGACGCCGAGTCCGTAGGCCACGCCCATGACGGCGACCTCGAAGGTCACCCAGGTCAGCAGGGCGGTCCGCTCGTGGCGCGCGATGCGCGGCACGAGCCGGAACCGCATCTGGGCGCCGACCACGGCCAGCAGGACCAGGCACAGCGCCTTGCCCAGGAGGATCTGGCCGTACTGGGTGGTGACGAGGCCGGTCAGGCCGGCGTTCGGCGTGATGACCAGCTCCATCAGGCCGTTGAACAGGCCCGAAGCGCCGACCACGAGCAGCGCGATCCCGGCGAGCTTGGAGAAGCGGGGCAGCGCTTCGGCGAGCAGTCCGCGCTGCGGTGCGACGAACAGCGCCACCGCGGCCAGGCCGCCGACCCACATGGCCGCGCCGACCACGTGCAGCTCCATCGAGATCATGCTGAAGTCGTGGTATTGCCAGTCGGTGGCGTGGCCGGTCAGCGGCATCGGCAGCAGCCCGAGCAGCGCGACGATGGTGCGCAGCTCAGTGGGCACAGACTCGCCGAAGCGCACCGCGAGCAGGCCGATGACCGCGCACAGCAGTCCACCGCCCGCGCTGGCCAATAGGCCGGGGCCTGCAGGCACGTCGTTGACGTAGGTGATCACCAGCGAGGTGGTGGCCGGAGCTCCCGGACTGGCTTCCATGGCCTGCAGGACCAGTGAGAACAGTGCGCTGAGCATCCACACCAGCGCGGTGATCACGGCGATCGGGCGGGCCTTGGCGAGCACGGGTTCGGTGCGCGCGGGCTGGTCGAAGCCGAGCAGCTTGGGCAGCATCGAGAGCCCGACGGTGGCCAGCGCCGCCAGGTCCAGCAGCGCCCGCATCACGGGGATGCCGAAGCGGACCAGGGGAGGCAGCGCGGGCAGTCCGGGGATGGTGCCGACGTCGGTGTAGGCCGTGGCGGCCAGCGCTGTCAGCAGCGCGGCGCCCAGCAGAGCCACGACGACCAGCGCTTTGGCGTTGCGCGGGCGCTTCTGCTCGGTCTGCTCGCTCCCGGACACCGCTTCGTGAACAGCCACGTTCCGCATGATCTCACTCGAAGGTGGTTCGGCGAGCACGAGTCGCTTCAGATCACGCCTCGTGACGGAATTGTTCCTGAGCGCGAGGGCGGGTGGACGACGTGATGTTCTCCCCATGTCGTTTGGGTCACCGTTTACCGCCGCATATGTTGATCTTCATTTTCGCCGATGTTCCTGCTCCAAAGGCCTGTTCGGCGGAATGATTCCAATCCGATCCATTTGTCCGGCGCCTGTTGCGGGCGCCTCGGGTGCCGTTGAGCGATGTGTTGCTGACAAAGTCCTCAGCGTTGTTGTTCTAGAGTCAGCGGCGTGATTCCGGAGGCGAGCGCACTTGTGCACCTGAAGTGCGCTACTCCCGTGCGCGATTCGCCGGGCCGTCGAGGAGTGTTCACCGGATCGGTTCCCGCGAATTCCACTCGACGTCGGACTGGTGGCGGACAATTCGTGGTCTGCTGTGACGCCGGGGCACCGGCACTCCGGGATCACCCTGGGTTCACCCGGGGTAGGCCCGGGAACCCTCCGGGTAGCTCTGAAGCACGTCCCCGCAGCCAGGCAGCGGGAGCTCGGTACGACGGTGGTTCGCGGCCGGCCATCGTCGCTGGAATGCGAGCGAGGATCGCCTCAGGGAAATTGGGGGTCCGGCCCCGGATGTGCGCCGGGCTCGCGAGACGCGAGATTGAGCGGTGTGAACGGACAGAGTGTCATGCAACACGCGCTAGGGCGTGATGCGCGATGACCGCACTTGCGGTGGTGCTGGCGGCGCTGGGCGCCTGCGGATACGCGGTGGGCGCGCGCCTGCAGCACGCGGCCGTGCACGCCACGATGGACGGCGGCGGGCTCGGCCTGCGCAACCAGGCCCTGCTGGTCCGCAACCCGCGCTGGCTGGCCGGACTCGCCGCGCTCGGCGGCGGCGCGGTGGTGCACGTGTGCGCGCTGGGCCTTGCCCCGCTGAGCGTCGTGCAGCCGATCGGCGTGCTCGCGCTGCCGATCACCGTGCTGCTCAACCTGCGCGAGCAGGGCTACAGCCGGCGCGACGTCAACCCGAGCATGGTGCTGGCGGTGCTGGCCGCGACCGGTGGGCTCGCCGTGTTCGTCCTGCTGGCCGCGAGCAGCGCGACGCCGACGCCGGTCGGGGACGACGACCAGTTCACCGCCACCCAGATCGTCGCGGTCGCGGTCCTGCTGCTCGGCGTGGTCGCTGTCGCGACCCGCTCGAAGGTGCGCTGCGTGCTCTTCGCCGCCGGCTGCGCCGTGGCCTACGGGTACGTGTCGCTGATGGCTCGCGCCGTCGCCCAGCAGGTCGGGACCTGGGACCTGCTGGCGATCAATCTCCTGTCCGTTCTCGGCATCGCCGTGGCGATGGTCGCGGGTGGTTGGCTGCTGCAGCACGCCTACGCCAGCGGCCCGCCCGACCTGGTCGTGGCCTGCCTGACCGTCATCGACCCGCTGGTCGCCGTCGGCCTGGGCATCGGCCTGCTCGGCGAGGCCGACCACGTCAGCGGCTGGGTCGCCGCCGCTGAAGCGCTCTGCGCGCTGGTGGCCTGCGCCGGGGTGTTCGCCCTGGCACGCCACCACCCGGACAACACCGAACACCGCACATCGGACAGGCTGGACGCCGACCAGCCCCCGACAGAAGTTCCCGCCGGTACCGCCGGACACCGCACGTCCCCTCGTCCTAACGGGAGTTCCTCTTGACTTCGCAACCGTCGCGCAGGCGCCCGCTGCGGATCGTGGTCGGTGCGACCACCTACCCGCCTCACGTCAACGGGGCCGCCAACTTCGGGCACCGGTTGGCCACCGGTCTGTCCGCACGCGGGCACGAGGTGCACGTGGTGTGCCACTCCGACACCCGCGAGCCGCGCACCGAGGTCGAAGACGGCGTTCTGGTGCACCGGGTGGGCTCCTACAGCTCGCCGTTCCACCCGTCGATCCGCGGCCTGATGCCGTGGCAGGCGCGGCAGGCCGACGCGCTGCTGGAGGAGATCCAGCCCGACGTCGTGCACGTCCAGTCGCACTTCTTCATCTGCCGCGGGCTGATCGACTCGGCTCGCAAGCGCGGCATCGGAGTGGTGGCCACCAACCACTTCATGCCGGAGAACATCTTCGGCTACTTCAAGATCCCTCCGTTCCTGCAGAACGCCGCCGGACGGCTGCTCTGGCACAACCTGGTCAAGCACTACCGCAAGGCGCAGATGGTCACCGCGCCGACGCCGCGCGCCGTGCAACTGCTGCAGGACAACGGTTTTGACCGCACTGCGCTGCCGGTGTCCTGCGGCATCGACGTCGACCGCTACCGGCGTCCGGCCGCGCGCTACCGCGAGCAGAACCCGGACCCGGAGACGCGGACCGTGCTGTTCGTCGGCAGGCTCGACGAGGAGAAGCACATCGACGACCTGCTGCGCGCCATGTCGTTGCTGCGCACCGAGGTCCAGACCCGCCTGGAGATTGTCGGCAACGGCGCTCGTCGGGAGGCGTTCGAGCAGCTGGCCGACGACCTCGGCATCGCCGACCGGGTCCACTTCCACGGTTTCCTCAGCGATGAGGAGCTCCTGGAGGCCTACGCCCGCGCCGACCTGTTCTGCATGCCCAGCATCGCCGAGCTGCAGAGCCTGGCCACCATGGAGGCCATGTCGGCCGCGACCCCGGTGGTGCTGGCCAACGCGATGGCGCTGCCGCACCTGTGCCGCCCGGGCGAGAACGGCTGGCTGTACCCGCCGCGCGACGTGCACGCGCTCGCGGGTGCGATCGGCGACGTGCTCGCCGACCGCGCCACCATCGACCGGATGGGCCAGGCCAGCCAGCGGCTGGTCTCCCGGCACGACATCGACCAGGTCCTGGGCCGCTTCGAGTCGCTCTACCACCACGTGATCGACCCGGACAGCGCCGTGGAACTCGACGAGATCAGCACCGAGCTGGCGAGCTGACCATGATCGTTCCGGACCTGCACCCAATGGAGCGTGTAGCTCGGATCAACGGCTCCGACTTGCACTACTGGGTCTACCGCGAGGAGCTCGGGGCCACCGCCGAGACGGTGCTGATCGTGCACGGGCTGCGCGGCACGCACCACGGCCTGGAGCTCATCGCCGCCGGTTTGACCGGCAGGCGCGTCGTGATCCCGGACCTGCCCGGATTCGGGGATTCCGGGCCGATGAACACGCGGCACGACGTCGCCGGCTACGCCGAGGTGATGACCGAGCTGATCGGTCGGCTCGGTGGCGCCGAGCGGCCGCTCGTGCTGATCGGGCATTCGTTCGGTTCGATCATCGCCTCCCGCCTGGCTGCGTTGAACCCGTCCTTGGTGCGCCGGTTGGTGCTGATCAACCCCATCGCCCAGTCCGCGTTGCGCGGTCCGCACGCGGCCCTGGCAGGTCTGACCGCCGCCTACTACACGCTCGGGGAGCGGTTGCCCTCCCGCGCCGGGCGGTCGCTGCTGACCAACCGGTGGGTGGTGCTGGCGGCCAGCCGGGCGATGACCCGGACCCGGGACAAGCAGCTGCGCGGGTTCATCGACGACAACCACCTGCGGCACTTCAGCCGGTTCCACTCGCCGTCCGTGGTCAACCAGTCCTTCCAGGCCTCGGTGACCCACACCGTGACCGACTACGCCGACCGGCTGTCGATGCCGGTGCTGCTGGTGGCCGGTGAGCACGACGAGATCGCCCCGCTGGCGGGCCAGCGCGCGCTGGCGGCGCGACTGCCCGACGCCGAGCTCGTGGTCATCGCCGACGTGGGACACCTGGTGCACTACGAGACCCCCGACGCCGCGGCGGCCGAGATCGTGCGGTTCCTGGGGCGCAGCGACCACCGCGAGAAGGTCGCGATCCCGGAGCAGAGCCGATGAACCTCGTGGTCGACGCGCGCTGGACGCGCACCGATCAGCACGACGGCATCAGCCGTTACGGCGCGAGCCTCATCGAAGCACTGCACCACCTCCATCCCGTGACGATGCTGATCCACGACGAGCGGCAGCTGGACCTGCTGCCCGACGGGGTTCCGCACGTGCTGATCAACAGCCCGTTCTCGCCGCGCGAGCTGTGGGTCTCGCGCACCCTGAACCGGTTGGGTGCCGACGTGGTGTTCAGCCCGATGCAGATCATCGGCGGGTTTCGGCGCGACTACCGGCTGGTGCTCACGCTGCACGACCTCATCTACTACCGGCACCCGGAGCCGCCGGGGTTCCTGCCGCTGCCGGTGAAGATCGCCTGGCGGCTCTACCACAAGGCGTTCTGGCCGCAGCGCCTGATGCTCGACCGCGCCGACGCCGTGGTGACCGTCAGCGACACCACCCGCCGGTTGATCGAGCGGTACCGGCTGACGCGCCGGCCGGTCACCGTCGTGCACAACGCACCCCAGCCGCAGACCGCGCTGGCGTCACCGCCGGGAACGGGTGGAGGGCCGCGCGAGCTGGTGTACATGGGTTCGTTCATGCCGTACAAGGACGTGGAAACGTTGTTGGCGGGCATGGCTTTCCTTCCTGGTCACCGGCTGCACCTGGTCAGCCGGATCGGACCGCAGCGCGAGGCCGAGCTGCGCGAGCAGCTGCCGCCGGGGGCGGACGTGGTGTTCTGGCGGGGGATCGGGGAGGACGAGTACCAGCAGCTGCTGGCTCGGGCGAGCGCGCTGGTCACCGCTTCGCGGGACGAGGGTTTCGGGTTGCCGGTCATCGAGGCGATGAACGCGGGGACGCCGGTGGTCTGCAGCGATCTGGAGATCTTCCACGAGGTCACCAGCGGGCACGCGAAGTTCTTCGAGTCGGGGAGGCCGAAGGACTTCGCCGATGCCGTGCGGGCGCTGGAGGACGACGAGGCCCGCGCCGATCTGGTCGAGGCGGCCCGGACCCAGGCGGCGAAGTTCACCTGGCAGAACTCCGCCGAACGACTCCTGGACCTGGTGCGGAACCTGACCGGCCGCGGTCAGTGACTCCAGACCTGGATGGCCCGAGCCACGTAACCGGCCTGCGGGGTCTGCGATCCTGATGGGTGGGTGTCGAAGTCGGCCTCCTCATCGCAGTGCGGGTCCTGGTAGACGGTCACGGGATGACCGGTGTTGTTCGCGAAGGACTTGGCCTCCCAACCGGTTTCGAGCGTGACGCACTGCTCGACGCCGGTGGCTCGCAGCGCGAGCTCGCGCGACTGACCACCGAACCCGGTCTCCGGCCAGACGCAGAATGAACCTGCGGGACAACTGGTTCGGCTCACTTCAGCGTCGGCCGGTGGGCCGGCCAGCAGCGCGGCCAGCGACAGGGCCGCCGTGAGCGCCAGCCCCAGCGCGAGCGACCAGCGGGATCGGAACCGGCCGGTTGCTGACCGGGAGAGGGCGTAGGAGGACATGGCGGAAATCCTTTCGCTGGAGGGGAATTCGATCCGGCTGCGGCATCGATCGCCGCGTTGGAGCAAGATTGGCGGCACCGCGGAGCCGTTTCCAGCGAATTGGCCGGATACACCACCTACGGGTGGTTTCCCAGGCGTGGAAATCCATTCCGGGACGCCCGCAGATCGACTCGCGAGCCCTGCCGGATACACCACGATTGAGGTATAAAGTCCACCACTACCCGTCGGTAATAGCGGAGGTCGGCGATGGCGCTGGACGCTGATGTGATCGTGGTGGGCGCGGGCCTGGCAGGCCTGGTCGCCACCGCGGAACTGGCCGATGCCGGTCGCCGCGTGGTGCTCCTCGACCAAGAACCCGAGGCTTCCCTGGGAGGTCAGGCGCACTGGTCCTTCGGCGGGTTGTTCCTGGTGGACTCCCCGGAGCAGCGCAGGCTCGGCGTGCGCGACTCCCACGAGCTCGCACTCCAGGACTGGATGGGCACCGCGGCATTCGACCGCGAGGAGGACCACTGGCCCCGCCGGTGGGCCGAGGCGTACGTCGACTTCGCCTCCGGCGAGAAGCGCGCGTGGCTGACCGCGCAGGGCGTGAAGTTCTTCCCGCTCGTGCAGTGGGCCGAACGCGGCGGTTACCTCGCCTGCGGCCACGGCAACTCGGTGCCGCGCTTCCACGTCACCTGGGGCACCGGTCCCGGCGTGCTCGAACCGTTCCTCCGGCGGGTCCGCGAGGCCGAGGCCAAGGGCCTCGTCGAGCTGCGGTTCCGGCACCGGGTCACCGAACTGGTCACCACCGGCGGAGCCGTCACCGGCGTGCGCGGCAAGGTGCTCATCCCCAGCGACGCCGAGCGCGGCCAGCCGAGCCCTCGAAAGACCAAGGGGGAGTTCGCACTCTCCTCGCAGGCGGTGGTCGTCACCTCCGGCGGCATCGGCGGGAACCTCCCGCTGGTGCGCAAGAACTGGCCCAAGCGCCTGGGCAAGCCGCCGAAGAGCATGATCGCCGGCGTTCCCGATCACGTCGACGGGCGGATGCTCGACGTGGTGGCCAAGACCGGTGGCCGGATCATCAACCCGGACCGGATGTGGCACTACACCGAGGGAATCCGCAACTACGCCCCGGTGTGGACCAGGCACGGCATCCGCATCCTGCCCGGGCCCTCGTCGCTGTGGCTGGACGCGAACGGCAACCGGCTGCCCGCGCCGCTGTTCCCCGGATTCGACACCCTGGGAACGCTGGAGCACATCACGGGCACCGGGCACGAGCACACGTGGTTCGTGCTCAACCGGCGCATCATCAGCCGAGAGTTCGCCCTGTCGGGCTCCGAGCAGAACCCCGACCTCACCGGCCGCAGCGTCCGCCAGCTGCTGCAACGCGGTGGCGGTGCCACTCCCGGACCGGTCATGGAGTTCGTGCGGCGCGGTGAGGACTTCATCGTCCGCAACAGCGTCGCCGCGCTGGCAGAAGGCATGAACGAGCTCGGCGACGGCCACATCGACGCCGCCGAGCTCGAACGCACCATCGTCGAGCGGGACCGCCAGGTCACCTCAGGACTCGGCAAGGACCTGCAGATCAACGCGATCCGGGAGGCCCGCCGCTACGTGGTGGACCGGCTGATCCGGGTGGCTGAGCCCCACCGGCTGCTGGACCCGGCGGCCGGGCCCCTCATCGCGGTGAAGCTCAACCTGCTGACCCGCAAGACCCTCGGCGGCCTGGAGACCGACCTGGACGGCCGGGTGCTCACCGATGGGGTGACGCCGCTGGACGGGCTCTACGCGGCCGGAGAGGTCGCCGGCTTCGGTGGCGGCGGCGTGCACGGATACCGAGCTCTGGAAGGCACCTTCCTCGGTGGCTGCCTGTTCTCGGGCAGGCAGGCCGGAAGGGCCGCAGCTGCGGCGGTGGGTTGAAAAAGGGAATCAGATGAAGCAGCCGCTCACGAATCCTGAAATCTGGCTGCGCTCATCAGTCACGTCGAGCCATTCCGAAACGGCCCGTCCGTCCTCGCAGACAACGGTTTCGCCGATCACCCTGCGGTGAATCGTCGCCGTGTCCCCGGGATTGCCGATTCCCCGCACCGAGGCGTTCGTCCCGGGTTCCGAGCGGATCCGGGTGCCGAAGGCGAGGAAGTCGGTGGTGTCCTGCTCAGGGGCCGCGTGCGCGGCCTGGACCAGGACATCTCTGATTTCGAGGGCGATGGTGGCGAGGTGAGTTCCGAGCCCGGAGATGGGCACGATCGCCGCCACCGCCATGCCTAACAGGGCATTCCGAAGCTTGCGCATCACAACCCCCACTTGGCCCGCCAGTTCGCTTTTCGACCGGATTTTCGGCGAAGTTCTGCGTTGGTCGGGACGGTTCCCAGTTTATTGACCAGAACCCGGGTTCAGCAGTATCCGATCGGGTAAGACGATTTCGTGCGGGGCACGCACGAACACCGGTGACGCGCAGCGGTCGGGACTCCTTCGGCAACACCTCGGGTGAGTGAGCGGACGACCAACATCGACGCGGTCCGCGACGACGAAGGCGCCGGCGGACCGCTTGGTCCGCCGGCGCCCTTCGAACGGGTGTTCCGCGCAGGTCAGCCGGTGCGCGAGCCGATCCCCGTGAGGGAGCGGACCTCCATCTCGGCCTGACGTTCGACGTCCTGCTCGGACTTGCCCACGAAGGTTCCGATGGCGGCGAACAGGAACGAGATCGGGATCGAGACGATGCCCGGGTTCTTCAGCGGGAAGAACGCGAAGTCCACGCTCGGGATGATCGAATCCGGGGAGCCCGACACGACCGGCGAGAAGAGCACCAGCAGCAGGCAGGAGATGAGCCCGCTGTAGATGCCCCAGAGCGTGCCGGTGGTGTTGAACCGCTTCCAGAACAGCGTGTACAGCAGCGTGGAGAGGTTGGCCGAGGCGGCGAAGGCGAACGCCAGACCGACCAGGAACGCCACGTTCTGACCCATCACCAGGATGCCGCCGCCGATGGAGACCACGCCGATGACCAGCGCCGTCATGCGCGCCACCCACACCACTCGGGCGGAGTCGACCTCACCGCCGCGGACCACGCTGGCGTAGACGTCGTGCGCGAACGACGCCGACGCGGTCAGCGTCAGGCCCGCGACCACCGCCAGGATGGTGGCGAAGGCGACGGCCGAGATGATGCCCAGCAGGACGGTGCCGCCGATCTGGTAGGCCAGCAGCGGTGCCGCCGAGTTCTCCGCACCGGGCGCGGCCAGGATCGCCTCGCTGCCGACCAGGGCGCTCGCGCCGTAGCCGATGATCAGCGTGCACAGGTAGAAGATCGCCATCGTCCAGGTCGCCCACACCACCGAGCGCCGCGCCTCGCGCGCGTTGGGAACGGTGTAGAAGCGCATCAGCACGTGCGGCAGACCACCGACGCCGAGCACCAGCGCCAGCGACAGCGAGACGAAGTCCAGCTTGGTCATGTCGGACTTGCCGTACTGCGCACCGGGAGCGAAGATCGCGCGCCCGTGCGGGTTGTTGTCCGCGGCGGCGCGCAGCAGCTCGGACATGCTGTAGCTGAACTTGCCGAGCAGGAAGATCGTGATCAGCACGGCGCACAGCACGAGCATGGTGGCCTTGATGATCTGCACCCACGTGGTGCCTTTCATGCCGCCGACCAGCACGTAGACCATCATGACGGCACCGACGCCGACCATCACCAGCATCTGTCCGATGTGGCCGTGCACGTTGAGCAGCAGCGCCACCAGGCCACCGGCACCGGCGATCTGGGCGATCATGTACATGATCGTGATGGCCAGCGTGGACGTCGCCGCCGCGGCGCGCACCGGGCGCTGCTTCATCCGGAAGCTGAGCACGTCGCCCATGGTGAAACGGCCGGTGTTGCGGGTGCGTTCGGCCAGCAGCAGCAGGTTGACCAGCCAGGCGACCAGGAAGCCGATGCTGTAGAGGAATCCGTCGTAGCCGTAGATGGCGATCGCGCCGGCGATGCCCAGGAACGACGCGGCCGACAGGTAGTCACCGGACAGCGCGATGCCGTTCTGCACACCGCTGAAGGCGCTGCCGGCGACGAAGTAGTCGCTGGCCGTGCCGCGGTTGCTGACGCGGTAGACGATGAACAGCGTGATCAGCACGAACGCCGCGAAGACGCTGGTGTTGATGATGACGCTGTCGTCGGGGATGACGTGGGGTTGGGCAAGGTTCATCGGTCGAACTCTCCGGCCTGCTCACGGATTTCGTCGACGCGCGGGTCGATGTGGCGGCGGGCGAACCTGACGTAGAGGGTGGTCAGCCCGACGGTGGTCACGAACTGCCCGATTCCCAGCAGCAGCCCGACGTTGACGTCGCCCACGACGGGCTGCGCCAGCTCCTCCGGGAAGTACGCCGCGGCCACCACGTAGCCCAAGTACCAGATGAGGAAAAACGCCGTCGCGGGGAAAACGAACCATTTAAGTCGACGGCGGAGGCTGCGGAATTCGGCGCTCTGCTGGATTGCGGTGAAATCGGGCCGGTCGGCGGTTGTGCGAACCGCGCTCTTCTCGATTCCGCCGAACGCCGCGCGTTGATTTCCGGGCTCGCGGGGGGAACCGCGCAGCGCGGATTGCGTTGCGTTGCTCATGCATCCTTCCTGGGGCTTCAGGGTGTGCCGGCCGGGGTCGCCGAGCTGGCGGAGGCGGGCAATTCTTACCACTGTTCTACCGCTATCGACACTGTGGGGAGCACCACCTGCGGGTTTCCATTTCACCCGTCTGAGCAGGAACGGAGCCGAGAGCCCGCGACGGGTGGGCGACTCTCGGTTACTGGCCGGTAAGGCCAGGTCAGAGACCTGCCTCTTCAAGATCGAAAGTCGCTGACCAGGTGTTACAACCTCTCTCGCGGAAGAGTTCGGGGGTCGTTTTAGTCCGAACGGGTGAAATTGCGTGAAGCGCTCCCGAACTGATCGAACACTCGGCGTGATCTCGCCTGTTTGGCGTAGCACATTGCGAAAAAGCCCCCGGTGCTTTCCTTGCGGCAGGGGCATATAGTGCTTGGGCACTGAGAGGTAGTCGTGCGAACGGGAAGGGTCACGGTTCGATACCAGTGTCCGGAATGTACCGGCCGGGGAAGTCATTGGTGACGCTGAGTATCGACGAGATCGTGAAGGCAGGGAGTCTCGCGTTGGTTCGCCGGCCCCGCGCCCTCCCGGCATGCCTGCCTTTCACCCCAGACCATCAGCACGACGATTGCGGGACCGCACGCATGCGCCGTTCGCCTACGCTTTGTTCGACACGCCTGCTTGACCAGCGCGGAGACGCACAGGGAGATCGCTCGTGAGCGGGGACCGGCGGCCCGCCGGCTTCCTGCAGTGGCGCAACTGGTCGCTGCCCACGAAGCTGGCCGCCGTCGTGCTGGTGCCCGTGCTGTTCGCGATCACGCTCGGTGTCGGCCAGATCCAGTGGCAGGTCGACCAGGCCGACCAGTACGGCCGGGTCGCGCAGGTGCTCGACGCCGAGGACCAGCTGGAGCCGCTCACCAGCGGTCTGCAGCTGGAGCGCAACCACGCCGTGGAGAACCTCGTCGGTGACGGCCAGATCGGGGACTTCACCGAGCAGGTCGGCGCCACCGACAAGGCCGCCGAGAACCTGCGGGTCATCCTCACCGAGAACGACGTCTACACCGACGTCGTCCACGAGCGCTTCGCCGAAACCCGCAAGGCGCTGGACGGGCTGACCGCGGTGCGCGCCGGTGTTCAGGCCAAGCGGGTCACCGCCATGCAGGCCGTCGGCGCCTACAGCCAGGCCGTGCGCGCGGCGCTCGCGCTGGACCGCGCGCTGACCACCAGCGTCGCCGATCCCCAGATCTCCAGCACCGCGACCGCGCTGACCGACCTGCTCAGCCTGACCGAGGAGGTCCGGCTCCAGCAGGCGCTGGTGCTGTCCGGACTGCGCGACGGCTCGCTGGACGCGGCCACGCTCGACAACCTCTCCGGTTCCCGCGCCCGACTGCTGTCCAAGATCAACGACGCGAGCTCCGGTGTGGCCAAGCACTGGCAGAAGCGCCTCGCGGAGCAGCTCCAGGTCCCGGCGATCGTGCAGCGCAACCAGATGCTCGGCGTGATCGTCGTGGAGAGCACCGACCGCAAGTCCAGCGGGGGCTTCTCGGTCGAGCGCGAGGCGTGGAACAGCGCCAGCGACGGCTCCGCGGCGACCATCGAAGGCGGTCGCGGCGAGCTGGCGGCCGAGGTCCGCACCGTCGCGCAGGGCCTGGCCGACGACGCCAGCGACCGCGCCGGGTGGGACTCGGTGATGCTGCTGGCCTCGCTGATCGCCGCCGCCGGCGTGATCATCATGATCACCCGCCAGCTGCTCGGCTCGCTGCGCGAACTGCGGATCGGCGCCCTGGACGCGGCCGAGTACGACCTGCCCTCGGCGGTGACCGCGGTCCGCAAGGGCAAGGGCGCCGAGGCCGAGGTGCCGCCGCTGCCGGTCGACACCACCGAAGAGGTCGGCCAGGTGGCGCGGGCCTTCGACGAGGTCAACCGGCAGGCGCTGCGCCTGGCCGTCGAGCAGGCCGACCTGCGCCGCGGCTACAGCGACGCGTTCGTCAGCGTCTCCCGCCGCAGCCAGGCCCTGCTGGAGCGCCAGCTGCGCCTGTTCGAGGAGCTGGAGCAGGACGAGGAAGACCCCGACCAGCTGTCCAGGCTCTTCCAGCTCGACAACCTCGCGACCCGGATGCGCCGGAACAACGAGAACCTCATGGTGCTCTCCGGCAGCGACCTGGCCCGCCGCTTCACCCAGCCCACCGAGCTCGCCGACGTGCTGCGGTCGTCGGTCTCGGAGATCGAGCAGTACCCGCGGATCGCGGTGCAGCCGACCCCGTCGGTGAAGCTGCGCGGCAACACCGCCAGCGACCTGGTGCGCCTGATCGCCGAGCTGATGGACAACGGCGCGAACTTCTCCGCGCCGGACACCGTCGTGACCGTCTCCAGCTACCAGTCCGGCGACGGCACGGTCGTGCTCGACGTCCTCGACAACGGCATCGGCATGGGTGACGACGATCTGGCCTCGGCCAACGAGCGACTCGCCCGCGTCGACGAGGACGACATCTCGACCTCGCGCCGGATGGGCCTGTTCGTGGCCGGACGCCTGGCCGCGCGGCACGGCATCAGCGTCGAGCTGCACGGCGGTCCCGACGTCGAGGGCGTGCGCGCCACGGTGCTGGTCCCGGCCGAGCACGTGGTCTCCGCCCAGCCGAGCGGCCAGTCGCAGATGCCGCCCGCGGCACCGCCCGCGCAGGTCAACGGCCACTCGCTGCCGGGATTGCAGACCTCGTTCCCGGGTGCGGGGTCGCCGCTGCCGCAGCGCGTTCCCGACCAGCACCGCCCCGAGGACGACGGCTGGCAGACCCACGAGCCGGCCTGGGCCCAGAACGACGAACCGAGCTGGGCGCGCAGCGAAGAACCGGGCTGGGCGCACAGCGACGACGACTACAACGCCAACGCGCCGACCAGCCTGTTCGAGCCGATCTTCCCGCACGACCAGGCCGAGCGCTCGGGCCAGTTCGACGGGAGCGGGTTCTTCGACTCCGGCTCCGGCCAGGGCAACGACTTCTTCGCCCCGGCCGGGGGCGAGGACTCGCGGACCAACAGCTTCTTCGAATCCTCCCTGGACTACGACCAGCCGGTGACCGGCGAGGAGCCCGACGAGCCCGCCGAGGAACCGGCCCGCAACGACCTGGCGGGGCAGTGGTTCATGCCCGCGGCGTCGGACTCGATCTCGGAGACCGGCGAGTTCCACTGGCCGGAGACCAAGGACGGCGACTCCGCGCTGTTCACCTCGGAGAAGCCCGCCGAGGACGACGAACCGCAGCTGACCTCGTCCGGTCTGCCGCAGCGCAAGCCGCGCAACCGGGCGGCCGCTGAGCCCGCCGCCGAGGAAGCTCCCCAGAGTCGCAGCGCCGAGGACATCAGCAAGCAGCTGGCGCACAACGGCGTCCAGTTCGGGCACACCGACCCGGAATCGGCGTTCAAGCCGTGGCCGCCGGACGCGTCGGAGCAGGCTCCCGAACTGCCCCAGGCCCAGCCCTGGATCCCGCAGACCCCGGAAGCGCAAGCCTGGGACTTCGCCGCGGACAAGGCGCGCGAAGCGGCGGAAGCCGCGGCGAACCCGCAGGAGACGTCGTTCACCAGCGCCGGGCTGCCCCGGCGCAAGCCGAAGGCGAACCTGGTTCCGGGAAGCGTGTCCAACCAGTCCCAGCAGCCGAGTCAGCCGCGACGCTTCCAGCGCGACCCGAACGCGTTGCGCAGCAGGCTGTCCGACTTCCAGGGCGGCGTCAGCCGTGGCCGGCACCGGATGACCGACGAGGGCTGAGTGGTGGACACACGCGAGAAGACACGTGATCATCTCGGCAACGAACAGGAGGTTGCATGAGCGCACAGACTATTTCCCGCAGGTTCGGCTGGCTGATCACGGACTTCACCGAACGCGTGCAGGGAGTGGCGCACGCGATCGTGGTCTCGGCTGATGGACTGGTGCTGACCGCTTCGGCGACTCTGCCCAGGGATCGTGCTGATCAGCTCGCAGCTGTGGCCTCTGGTCTGCTGAGCCTGACGCAGGGATCGGCGAAGTGCTTCGAGGCCGGCCGGGTCGTGCAGACGATCGTGGAGATGGACCGGGGCACCCTGCTGCAGATGGGCATCAGCGACGGTTCGTGCCTGACGGTGCTCGCCGCGCCGCAGTGCGACATGGGGCTGATCGCCTACGAGATGACCATGCTGGTCGAGCGCGTCGGCCAGATGCTCACCCCGGAGATCCGCACCCAGCTGCAGAACAGCGCGGGTGCTGTGTCGGGTCAACTGGTGTGAGGACGCGATGAGCAGACGCTCGGAATACCCACGCCGAGACCGAAGACGGCAGAACTCGGGCGATGACAGCTTCGCCGATGTCGTCAACGCGTTCACGTTCGGCGCCAAGCCCAAGCGGGACAAGCGCAAGGGGCGCGAGGAGCCGGAACCGCCGCAGGCCCACGAGCTGGACCAGCGTGCCCGGACGGTGTCGCAGGACCCTGCCGACGCCGCTCCCGAGGCACCCGCTGCCTCCAGCATCCGGTCCTACACCTGGACCGGCGGCCGGACGAAGTCGAACTACGAACTGGCCATCGAGACCCTGGTTTCGGTCGGCGAGAATTACCGACCCGGCGCACCGGTCCGGCTGGAGCACCAGTCGATCGCCGAGCTGTGCCAGCAACCGCGTTCGGTGGCCGAGGTGGGGGCACTGCTGTCGGTGCCGATCGGGGTCGCCCGCGTGCTGCTGGCCGACATGGCCGAACTCGGATTGATCACCGTGCACAACACGGTGAGCGAAAGCGGTAGCGCACCACACATGATGTTGATGGAAAGGGTTTTGAGTGGACTCCGTCGGCTATAGCGCACCCCAGCTCGGCTCCATGCCGGAGGCTGCCAACCGGGGTGGCACCAGCTCGACGTCGGCGAAGATCGTCGTCGCGGGCGGGTTCGGTGTGGGCAAAACGACGTTCGTCGGTTCGGTCTCGGAAATCGTTCCGCTGACCACCGAAGCGGTCATGACGGAGGCCTCCAAGGGCGTCGACGACCTCGACGCGACTCCGAACAAGACCACCACGACGGTCGCCATGGACTTCGGCCGCATCTCCCTGGCCTCGGACCTGATCCTCTACCTGTTCGGCACGCCCGGGCAGCAGCGGTTCTGGTTCATGTGGGACGACCTGGTCCGCGGTGCCATCGGCGCCGTCGTGCTGGTCGACACCCGCCGGCTGGCGGACTCGTTCTCGGCGATCGACTTCTTCGAGGACCGCGGCCTGCCCTACCTGGTGGGCGTGAACATGTTCGACGGGCAGATGCTGCACTCGCTCGAACAGGTGCGGGAAGCGATGGCGATCGGGCCCGACGTGCCGATCGGTCCGGTGGACGCCCGGGACCGGGAATCCACCAAGCGCACCCTGATCGCGCTCGTGGAACACGCGATGCGGCACTGGACTTCGCGCCAGGCCATGTGAGCTCGACCGGGCGCCTTTGCGGTCACGGGTGGCGGTTCCGGCCGAGGAACTGCCACCGACCCCGCCAAAGGCGCCCTTCGCGCCGACTTCCGGCGTCAGCGCTTGCGGCCGACGCCGCCGAGCAGGTTGTACTCGCCGTCCGAGGGCTCGGTCAGGCGGGGCCCGTCCGGCCACCAGTCGAAGAGGTTGACCAGTCCGGGCTCGATCATCTCCAGGTCGGCGAACAGCTCCTGGATGCCCTCGCGACTGCGGTAGAAGCAGCTGCCCATCATCGAGTTGAACTTGACCTGCGACTCCTCGGCGAGCTGCGCGCGGGAACTGCCGTCGCCCGGGTTGTGCAGGTGCGAGATCGCCAGGTACGAGCCGGAGGCCAGCGCGTCGAGGTAGGTGCGCATGATCGCCGCGGGGTTCTCGTCGTTGGTGACGTGGTGCAGCGTGTTGCTGTGGATCAACCCCACCGGGCGGTCCAGGTCCAGGTACTTGCGGACCGACTCGTGGTTGAGCACTTCCTCGGGGTCGCGCAGGTCGGCGACCGCGAAGTGGGTGAACTCGTTCTCCTCCAGCAGCGCGCGGCCGTGCGCCGCGACCGAGGGGTCGTTGTCGACGTAGATGACCGTCGCCTCGTGGTTGATCCGCTGCGCCGCCTGGTGGGTGTTCTCCGCGGTCGGCAGGCCCGATCCCAGGTCGAGGAACTGGTCGACACCGGCGTTGCCCGCCATGAAGCGCACGACGCGGATCAGCCAAGCGCGGCACTGCCTGCCGACCTGGATGGCTTCCGGGGCCAGCTGCTGAATCTGCCGCAGCACCTCGCGGTCGACCTCGAAGTTGTCCTTGCCGCCGACGAACGCGTCGTACACGCGCGCGATGCTGGGCTTGGTCGTGTCGATCTGCGGGTGGGCGTCAGCCATGAGAGGGATCCGCTCGGTTGCCTACGTGGGGAACGATCTCGTACTAAGAGTATGCCGGGGGCTTCAGCCGGTAAACAGCCCTCCGGCTGAGGTGCTGGTGAGTTGCGCGACCGAGCCGGACCGGAGTCCTGCGGGAACCGGAAATCGTTGCCCGGCAAGCCACCGGGGGTGCACCGGGTGTTGCCGGGGTAGTGGCAGGATGACCGCGATGAGCGGAGCGGTACTGATCCTGGGTGGCCGGAGCGAGATCGGCGTGGCGGTCGCGGACCGCCTGGTGCGGCGCGGGAACGGCAAGGTGATCCTCGCGGCCCGGCGCTCGCAGGACCTCGACGACCAGGAAGCGGCGCTGCTCGAAGCGGGTGCCGACGAGGTCGTGCGGGTCGAGTTCGACGCCGCCCGGCTGGACACCCACGAAGCCCTGCTGCGCGACCTCGCCGAGGAGCACGGCCCGATCGGCACCGCGGTCATCTCCTTCGGGATCCTCGGTGACCAGCAGCGCGCCGAGTCCGAGGCCGGGCACGCGGTCGACGTCGTGCACATCGACTACGTCGCCCACGTCAACGTCCTCACCCACCTGGCGAACCTGCTGCGCGAGCAGGGCCACGGCAAGATCGTGGTGTTCTCCTCGGTCGCCGGTGTCCGGGTCCGCCGCGCCAACTACGTCTACGGCTCCGCCAAGGCCGGCCTCGACGGCTTCGCCAACGGTCTCTCCGATGCCCTGGTGGGAAGCGGGGTGTCGCTGCTGATCGTCCGGCCGGGCTTCGTCATCGGCCGGATGACCACCGGCATGGACCCGGCCCCCTGGTCCTCGACACCGGACCAGGTCGCCGACGCCACCGACAAGGCGCTGCACCGAGGCCGCCGGGTCGTCTGGGTCCCCGGCATCCTCCGCTGGGTCTTCGCCGCCATGCACTACGTCCCCCAACCCATCTGGCGCCGCATGCCCCGCTGACGAGCCAGCCGAGGAACCGCCGCCCTGACCAGTCCTTGTTCCGAGGACTGCGTCTTGGCTGGGTCGTCCGTTCGAATTTCGCGCGAAATTCGAACGGGAAAGTTCCACCTCGAATTTCGCGCGAAATTCGAATTTCCTCACCCCGATGGGGGAAGGGGCGGTGTGTCGGCCCCGGCCTCTACGGTGCCGGGCATGGACTTCCACGCGCTGCACGAGGGTGCCGAGCCGCTGCTCCTGCCCAACGCCTGGGACTTCACCTCCGCGGCCGCGCTGGTCGAGGCGGGGTTCGCCGCGATCGGCACCACGAGCCTCGGCGTCGCGGCGGTGCACGGCGTGCCGGACGGCAGCGGGGGAACGAAGGACGAGACGCTCGACCTCGCGAAGAAGATCGTCGGGCTGCCGGTCCCGATCACGGTCGACGTCGAGGCGGGTTTCGGTCTCAGCCCGGCCGAGATCGGTGATTTCGCCGCGGAACTGGCGGATCTGGGCGTCGCGGGCATCAACATCGAGGACGAGCTCTGCACCCCGGAGCTCCACGAGCAGCGCATCGCGGCGATCCGCGACCGAGCACCGGGCCTGTTCCTCAACGCCCGCACCGACACCCACTGGCTCGACCCGCACCCGTCCCTGCCCGACGCGCTGGAACGAGCCCGCCGCTACGCCGGAGCGGGAGCGAGCGGCGTCTTCGTCCCGGGCATCAGCGCCGAGGGCGACGTCCGAGCCCTGGTCAACGCGGTCGACGTCCCGGTCAACGTCCTCTACAAGCCGGGTCGGAGCATCGAGGAGCTCGCCGCCCTGGGCGTCGCGCGCATCAGCACCGGCTCGCTGCTCTACCGCGCGGCCCTGCACGCCGCGGTCACCACCGCGCGGGAGATCCGCGCGGGTGGTGCCACGGCGGTGGACGTGCCTGGCTACCAGGCGGTTCAGGACTACATCATCGGTGGCCGGCGGCGGGGTTCCGGCGGCTTGAAGTGACCGCCGTCGGGGCCGGTCTGCTTGCTGTGCCCGGCACCGAGGTACTTGCAGAACCACCGGCCTGCGAGCTCGGAGACCTTCTCCAGGGCTCCGCGTTCCTCGAAGAGGTGCCCGGCGTGCGGCACGATCTCGATCTTGACATCGGTCAGGGGCAGTGAGGTGAGCAGCTCGGCGGCCTGCCGGTTGAGGTTGAGGACTTCGCGGTCGTCGCCGCCGACGATCAGCAGCGTGGGGGCCTGCACCTCGGCCAGCCCGTCGCCGCCGAGATCGGGACGACCGCCCCGCGACACCACGGCAGTGACCCGGTCGGGACGGCGCGAGGCGGCCTTCATCGCGGCGGCGGCGCCGGTGCTCGCGCCGAACAGGCCGACCGGCATGCCGCGCGTGGACCGCCAGGAGCCGAGCGCGTCGACGGCGGGCGTGAGCCGCTCGGTCAGCAGGTCGATGTCGAACCGGTACTCGTGCGTTCGCTGGTCGGTCGACGCCTCGGCGGGCGTGAGCATGTCCAGCAGCAGGGTGCCGAAGCCCGCGTTGTGCAGGGACTCGGCGACCGCGCGGTTGCGCGGACTGCGCCGTGAGCTGCCGGAACCGTGCGCGAACAAAACCACCGCCCGTGCAGGCGGTGGCATCACGAGGTCCCCTTCGAGCTGTCCGGCGGGGGTTTTGACGATCACTGGCTCGGTCGTGAGTTGAACCATGGGGAGCCTCCCTCGGTTTCCGCACGCAACGACTACCCGGACGGGTCCGTCACGACACGCCGCAGGTCACCCCACTGTCACCTGAGGGAGGCCGATCCGCAGGAGGATCTAGGAGCGCACGGCGTTGCCGAGGGTCATGATCAGCCGGTTGTCCCAGGCGAACATGGAGGACACGGCGACCAGGTCGTGCACGTCGTCGGCGTCGAGCCCGGCGGCGTGCAGCCGTCGGACGTCGGCGGCGGTGAGCGCGGCCGGCGTGTAGGTGAGGGCTCCGGCGACGTCGACGACGGCCCGCAGCCGCTCATCGGCGATCGCGGCGGGACCGGCCTCGGCGAGGACCACGGCGGTCAGCGGATCTCCGGAGAGCTCCACCTGCCGCTTGCCGTGCACGGCCGTGCAGTAACCGCACCCGTTGATCAGCGAGGTCGCCAGGGCGGCGAGCTCGCGATCGGCCCGGTCCAGCGCGCCGTGACCGGTCATGATCGCCTCGCGCAGCAGGGTCTGCGCCGACAGCACCCCGGCATCGAGCTTGAGGGTCTCGGTGAAGTCGCCGCCGGACACGACCCGCGACACCCACCGCATCGACGGGAACGCCTGGTCGGGCGTCGACAGCGCGAACCCGTCGGCCGCCGCGCCGGCCTCGATGGTGATCCCGGCCTGGGACGCGGGACCGTCCCCGGCGTCGGCGACCAGCCGCAGCCCGCTCTCCAACCGCACCCGGAAGCTCGCGTAGGCGGCGACCTGCGTGGCGGTGACGACCTGGGCGGGGCTGAAGTGCTCCCGCAGCTCGGTGATCTCGTCGCCGCCCACGTCCGCCGGGTCGAGCGCGACCTGCTCGCAGTGCGCCAGCAGCGCCTGCGTGGACTCGGGCAGCTCACCCCAGCACTCGACGTCGGCCACGACCTCGGCGTCGTCGAGCGCGACGGCCACCGAGTCGGCGTAGGCGGGGGACTCGTTGACCAGCGCGACGCGCAGCGCGATCCGCGCCCGATCGGCCTGGCCCAGCTGGGACTGGTCTTCGGGGCGGAGCACTGCGGCGTCGGCGTTCTCGGCGGCTTCCCGGACGTCCGGCCGAAGCACGGTGAGCGTTTCTGCTGCGCGATCGCTGACGGTCGTCATCGGCTCCCAATCGAATCGGAACGGATGCGCAGACCTTAGCGCTGCAAGATCGCTCAGCTGTGCGGGAGGTTGAGCTGCCAGGAAACGCCGTACCGGTCGTTGACCCAGCTGAACTTCCGCGAGAACCCGTAGTCGCCCTGCGGCATCAGCACCGCGCCGTCCTCGGAAAGCGCCTGGTGGAGCCGGTCGAGCTGCGGCTCGTCGACGCAGTCGACGTACAGCGACACCGACGGCGTGAAGTCGAAGGCGTGCGACACGGGCGAGTCGATGCACATGTACTGCCGCCCGCACAAGGTGAACGTGGCGTGCTGCACGGATCCTTCAGCCCCCTGCTCACCAGGGCCGTAACGGCTGATGGCGAGCACTTCGGCGTCGTCGAACAGGCTGATGTAGAAGTTCATCGCCTCCTCGGCCTTGCCGTTCTGGAACATCAAGAACGTGGAGATCTGCGTCGGCATCTCGCCTCCCTGGTGCGCGGGCTGATCGCGGGGCGAGTATTGCGGTTGCGACCGACATCCGCCCGGACAGGAGCCGACATGACGACCCCGAAGGTTCCCCTGGTGATCGACACGGACACCGCGCAGGACGACTGCATCGCCCTGCTCGTCGGCCTCCTCGACCCCCGCGCGGACCTGCGCGCGATCACCATGGTCGCCGGCAACGTCGGCTTCGACCAGCAGATCCGCAACGCCTTCCTGACCCTCAACGTCGCAGGCCGCCTGGGCGAGGTCCCGATCCACCTCGGCTGCCGACGCCCCCTCGTCCGCCCGTGGGAAAGCGCCGAGAACGTCCACGGCGACGGAGTCGGCGGCATGACCATGGACATGACCGGCTGCGACCCAGACCCCGAGCACGCGGTCGACACCCTCATCCGCCTAGCCGCCGAGTCCCCGGGCGAGCTGACGATCGTCTGCATCGGCCCCCTCACCAACATCGCCACAGCCACCGTCAAGGACCCCACGTTCGTAGACAACGTGAAGGCCCTGTACGTGATGGGCGGCAGCAACAACGCCCGCGGAAACATCACCGCAGCAGCAGAATTCAACTTCTACGTCGATCCCGAGGCCGCGAAGGCGGTGTTCGCGGCGGGTTTCGACATCACGGTCATCCCGTGGGCACCGCTGACGTTGGAACGCGCGGTCTTCGGCGAGCGCCAACGCGACGAGATCGCCGCCCTGGACACCCCGCTGTCCCGCTTCTTCACCCGAGCCTGCGCGGCCACCCTCGAGTTCGATCGGAGCGTCGGCATCAACGGAACAACCCACCCGGACTCGTTGACCGCGGCGGCACTGCTGCACCCGGAGCTGATCAGGCGGGTCGGTCAGTACCACGTGGACGTGGAAACAGCAGGCGAACTGACCAGGGGCTACGCAGCCATGTCTTGGGGCGTCCACGGGGTGGAGCCGAATGCAAGCGTCGTCGAGGACGTCGATGGCCCGGGGTTTTACACCTATCTGTGTGACGTGCTGGGCCGGAACTTCTACTCGGCACGCGCGTTTTCGTAGCGCGGGTGCCCCTCAGTTCCCGTAAGCCTAGAGGGTGTACTCCATTCGAGGGAGCTACAAGAAACTGGCTTTGTCGTCGGCAATTTGATCACGCGTTTGAGGGACACCGAATAGGGTGTCGCGCTGTGGCGGTCGACGATGATGGATGGGACCTCGAGCCAGGTACGGTTCTTCGCCGGACGGAGGTGCATGCGCGGTTCGGGGGTAACCGACAGAGCGGTATCGCGCCGATTGCGAACTCGCCTAACGTCCTGGTCTTCACGGGTAAAGGCGGTGCGCAGTACGGCTACGACTACGACGGCTGGCGCTCCGACGGTGCCTTCTACTACACGGGCGAGGGCAAGCTGGGCGATCAGAAGCTCACCCATGGGAACAAGGCGCTAGCGACTCCTGGGCGCAGGATCCGTGTCTTCGAGGAGGTGCAGAAGGCGCATGTGAGGTACGTCGGAGAGTTCAGGACCGACGCGGAAGACGTCTGGCACCTCGGCACGTCGCGCGACGTCAGGGAACGCGAACGGGCGGTCATCATCTTCAAGCTCTGGCCGGTCGACCCATCCATCGCCGAAGAGCCAAAGGACGGTGCACCCCCGCCTTCCGGCAAGGTTCGCGGCGATCCAGAAGCCTTGGCTGCAGTAGAACAGAGCGCTGACGAACAGGAATCTGCTGATTCCGGTGCCGAGAGCGATGATGAAAGCTCGGGCGACGAGCATCTTCGATGGGCGAGTGATTCGCCAGCCGAAGACGACAAGCTCAACCGCGAGGGTCTTGCTAAGGAGATCGCCAAGCAGCTCAAGTACTTCGCAAGGGAAGAGCCGAAGTCGTCCTTTCTGATCCACATCGATGGTCCATGGGGGTCCGGAAAGAGTAGCCTTCTGAACTTGCTGCACAGGCGAATCAAGGACGAGTACCTGGTCGTGTACTTCGATGCGTGGAAACACGCTCGGGTTGAGCCATCTTGGTGGGCACTGCTGACCTCCCTTAGAGAGCAGGTCGTGCGCCAGTGGTCGCGACCACGCCGATGGTGGTTCCGAGTTTGTGAAGCAGCGCAACGCGCCAGGCGTGGAAAGCGTCCGTTTTTTGCGACGCTGTTCATCCTTGCTGCGGTGCTCCTTATTGCATTGCTGTACAACCCAAACCTACTGTCGCCCAAACAGGTTGGTGCTCTTATCAGTGGGGTCAAGGTTCCGCTGACGGCGGCAGTGGCGATCTGGGCAGCGACCATGGCCGTGAGCCGGTTTGTGTGGTGGGACTCGGCACGGGGCGCTCAACGGCTCGAGCAGGTCTACAAGAACCCGTTGCAGGAAGTGAACTGGTACTTCGGGTGGTTGGTGAAGAAGTCGAAAAAGAAGATTGTCTTCTTTGTCGATGATCTCGACCGGTGCGATGAAAACCACGTCGTCGAACTCCTTGACTCGATCCAAACCATCGTGCGAGATGCTCCGTACGGCGAAAAGTCCGCTTCCTACTTCGTAGTCGCAGCGCACGGCAGCTGGCTTAGGCGCGCATACGAGACCGTGCGTGGTTCTTTCAGCGGAGCAGTCGAAGATCCAGGTCGCCGATTGGGGCACCTGTTCCTGAACAAGCTGTTCCAGCTGACCATCCCGATGCCAACGTTGGGCGCTGATACCAAGCAACGCTATTTTGAAGGCGAAGTGATTCGGCTTGAGCCGAAGCAATCCGGCGAAGACGCCAAGCAAGCGGAAATCGCGAGGCTGAGCGAGGAACTTCGGTTGGCAGCGAAGCCCGAGCAAGTTGAGGCGATCCTCGAGGAAGTAGACGACGAGGCTAGGCGAGGTCTCGCTGCCGAAGCCATTGAGTTGTACGACACTCCCGAGATGGTCAAGCTCACCGAACATGCTTTGCAGGAGTGGGTGAAGTTCCTGGACAACAACCCTCGAAGCATGAAGCGGTTCGTGAACACATACATCGTGCTCCGAGCAGCTAGGACGTATGAAGGGATCTCTCTCACAAGCGATGTGCTCGCGTTCTGGCTCGTATTGCAAACACGCTGGCCTATCCTGACCGAATACTTCGAGGCAAACCTCAACTCCCTGGGTACTGAGTCGGACAAGAAGATCAATCTGGATGCGCTTCCGGAAAGGTACGACCCGATCCTGAAGGACCCGGAGTTCCGGCAAGTGATCAGGGAAGCGAAGGTCGAA
The DNA here is from genome assembly GCF_018070075.1 of Saccharopolyspora endophytica. GTDB lineage: Bacteria > Actinomycetota > Actinomycetes > Mycobacteriales > Pseudonocardiaceae > Saccharopolyspora > Saccharopolyspora endophytica. The sequence goes on along the minus strand of NZ_JAGPXE010000007.1, from coordinate 290,186 downwards.
TTGACGCCAGACAGAATTAGGGCGTGTTGCGGTGCCCGGGTTTCGGAAAATAAGGGACAACCGCACGATTGACCAATGAAGAAAACTCCTCCGGTGAGCGAATTGGCTGATCGAGTTGTTGTCGGGGCCTTTTCTGGATGCATCGAAGAAAGTCTCTCCTCGTGTGCGGGAATCGCAGCCTTCGACGCAATTAGTAGATCAAGATCAGTAGTGTATCTATTTTGGAGCCAAAATGGCAGATGACACAGCCGGCGTTGACCTGATTCCCATCAAAAGCGAGACTAGGACAATTCAGAAGTGCTTCCAGTACTGTCTTTACGATGTGCCAAATTTCCAGCGCGAGTACAGTTGGACCTCTGATCAGTTGGCAGACTTCTGGAATGACGTTGTTCTGGCACAGGGGGACTTCTTCTTTGGCTCTACCGTAACGTGGATTAGTGAACGGCGGGAGCTTTTCAATGATACTTACTCGATTATCGATGGCCAGCAGCGCTTGACTACGAGTGCCATCATGCTCTCGGCTATCCGCGATTCTTTTCAGGAACTGGTGAGCGAGTCGGGGAAGGCTGCTGAGGCCAAGGCTGCGGACTCGCAGGCTACTGCTACGCAGCGTTACTTAATTACGACCGACGATGATGGGAATTCTTACCCGGTACTGCGGCGTTCAGAGCCGATATTCGGTGAGCAAATACAGCATAGTAACGCGCTCCCATCAGGGGTCAGGCTGAACAAGAGTGCGGAAAATATCAGAGCTGCCCAGCAGTTTTTTAAACACCGAGTTCATGAGGCACTGTCTGGTCTTTCTTTGGGGGCTAAAATCGAGTCCCTGAAGTCGATTCGCGCGAATGTCCTCAAGGCGAGGGTGATTCAGATTGAGCTGACATCTGAAGAGGACGGGTTCCTCATCTTTGAGACCTTGAATACCCGCGGGACCGATTTGCGGTTGGCTGATCTCGTAAAGAATTTGCTGATCAGGGGCGGGGCGAGTAATACCCAGGACCGCGGAACGATCTCTAAGAGGTGGGCTGATCTCGTTCACAGGATCGAAGACGGGCGCACTAACCCGGACGTGGACAGCTTCATTTGGCAGTCGTGGAATTCGCGTCGCGATGCTGTGAAGCAAGCCGAGTTGTTCAAAGAGGTTAAAGAGCTTGTTAAAAGCGATCCCTCTAAGCACATCGCCTACCTGGAGGAGCTTGAAGAAGACTCCCAGGTGTATGAGTGGCTGGAGAATGAAGACGTCCAGCCTGAGCGGAAGGTTCGAGGCGTGCGGAATCCTTTTGCGGTTCCGGAGTTTGTTGACAGCATGCGAGCCCTTGCGATTTTTAATGTTACCGTAGCTAATACCACCGTGATTGCGATCGCTCGAAAGTTTAAGACGTGCAGCTTCATGAAGGAATCTCAGCTCATTGAGTCTATAAAGCTGGTCGAGAACTTTCATTTTCAATTTAGTGCTTTGACGAATAGTGGATCTACTGGCGGCACGCGCGGTAGGTACAATTGGTTTGCGGTGCGCCTAGAAGCGGCAAATTCGACGACAGATGTAGGTAGTGCGATTGCGGAACTTAGGTCGAGGTTGCGTGATAGCCTACCAACGAAGGATCGTACCGAGAGCGCCTTCATGGAGCTCTTTTATGCTCCGGGGTTGAAGCTCAATCAAAAGCAAAAGGTTCGTGCGAGGAAGCTCTTTATAGCCTACGTTTTGATGGCTTTCGCTAACGCAAAGAAGAGGATACCTGCCGGTCAAAATCTTGCTTCGTGGTCGATCGAGCATATTAAGCCGCAGGCCCTAGGCTCCGGAACCTATAAAGACTCTGTGTATTCGATTGGTAACTTGACGTTATTGACGAGCTCTCTCAATAATCAACTGGGAGATTCCTCGTTGGCGGCGAAGATTGACGAGTTGCGGAAAGGCAACGCGTATTTTGACCCTGCCTTGGAGTCGTGGGCCCAGAGCGGCTTGGACAGTCCGTCGGATTCTCAAATCCGAGAACGATCTGCAATGCTTGCTGAGGTAGCGCTAAATGAGGTCTGGGCGCTGTAAATGGTGAGGGTGTCGACCCTTTCTAACGCCTGTGTTTGAGTGGTGGATCTGCACGATAGAGCGGCGCATTATTCCGCAAGCGGTCGCAATAGCGGTCGCTTGCGGATTTCGTTCGTTAGGTGTCCGTCTTTCCAAACTTTAATGAAGTGAGGAACTTCGACCATGCCCTGCGGCCGAAGACCAGGATGGGGCCAGCATCGCCGAGTTTGGAATCCCGCACCCCGCGGAGGTCGGGGCTTCGCCGACTTCGACGCACTGCTGGGGGGCCGTTGCTGGAGGTGGACTTGCGCCAGTTGGTGAACGCGTTGGCGTTCATGCTGACCCTCCTGAGGGACGATCGGTCAGACGTAGTTGTCCGCTTCGAGGAACAGGTACTCGCGAGAGGCCGCCGGATTGAGTGCTGCTCCGGTGAGCCGTACCCACATGTGACTGGACGTCTCGACGTCGTCCTGTTCGTCGAGGTATGGCCGTCGTGGAAATCCTCCAGGTACACGAACTCCAGCGGGTCGGCCTTGCCCGGTGATTGGATGCGGAAGGTCGTGAAGGGGTAGGTGCAGGCTGGCGTGTAAGTGCGGGCCTTGAACGGGAGGATCTGCAGCTGCACGTTCGCGAGTTAAGCGACATTGGCGAGCTGCAAGAGCTGTTCGCGCCTGATCTTCTCTTCGCCGACTTGCCGAAGTACGCAGGATTCCGACGGAACGAAGCAGACCTCGGGTGCTGAGGAGCGTTCGATGACCTTCTGGCGTTCGAGGCGAGCTGTGATGGCGCTGTCGATTGCTTGATCGAAGACGCGTGGGCCTCCTTCGGAGAACATCGCGCGCATGTAGCTCTCGGTCTGAAGCAAGCCAGGGATGAGCTCTGCCTGGTAATGCCGGATGGTGCTGGCGTCTTCCTCCAGTTCGACGGCTTGTACTTGCGGTCTGCGTGGGCGGGGTTCGATCCGCACGAGGTGGGGTCCGAGGTCACTGAGCTTCAGTTGGTGAAGTTCTTCCTCGGCATCTGGATCTTCATGTGGTTGGCGGGGCTCGCGATCGTTCTGCTGTCGATCGGTGAGCGGTTTCTCCGCTCGATGCTGCAGTTGGTCGGTCTGACTGCTGTCATGGCGGTGGTGTCGTCCATCGCCTACTTCGTGGGCCGGAGTTAGCCCAACGGGACTGTGCGCAGAGGCGTTCCACCTGAGTCAGAGGTGGGACTCGAGGGTGTCCAGGAGGGCTCGGACCGCTTGAACGTTTTGGTGGCTTCGTTCTTCGAGGATGGAGAGGGCGGCCTGCCAGGCTTTGCGGGCGTCTTCGAATTCGTCGCGAGCCTTGTGCGCTTTGCCGAGGGCCGTGAGGCTCGTGGCCTCGCCCACCCGCTGGCCGAGGTGGTGACGGTGCTCCACCGCGCGATGGAGGTTCTCAACCGCGTTCTCGGTGTCGCCCGCGAGAAGGTGTGCGATTCCGAGGGCGTGCAACGTGTAACCGGTCGCGAAGCCGTCGCTGCCGCTGGTGCTGAGTGAGTGGCGCAGGCAGGAGAACGCTTCGTCGAAATCACCTAGGTTGGCCAAGGCCAGTCCCAGCACGGCAGGGGCGCCTTTCAGGTCGTTGGCCAGCTCTAGAGCCCGTCGTACCGAGGCCGCGGCCTCTGCGTAGAGCTCCTGCTCTAGGAAGGTCTCGCCTTGCACGTTGTGGGCCAGCGCCTCCCACCAGCTCTCACCCAGGGTGGAGAAGAGATCGGCGGCTCGCTGCATGTAGCGGCTCCCCGCCTCGAATTCGCCGCGGAAGTGGTGTGCCTCGCCCACGTGGAAAAGCAGCCGTGCTCGGGCGGGAGCATCCTCCTGACCTTCTGCAACTCGCAGGCCGTCAGCGCTGGCGGTCTGGAACTCGTCGATCAATCCCCGGAGTTTGAACGGGTAGGCAGCGACATGCGCCAGCCAGGCTGCGCGTGACATCTCGAGCGTCGATGCCTGGCGAATGGTGGCGAGCACGCTGGGGTGTTCGCTGTCCCACCAGGCCAACGCGTCCTCGTACGTGGGGAAATCGCGCCACAGGGCTGTGTCCGTGCGCTCAAGAGGTGGCAGCGTGCGGGTGGGCGCGAGTCGCTGGCTGGCCGCGTACGTGGCGTAGAGGTGGTGGTCGAGCAGGCGCTCGAGCGCGGCTCTGCGGTCGTCTTCGGTGTCATCGGAGTGAGCGCGCTCCCGTGCGTAGGCGCGCAGGAGGTCGTGGAGGGCGTAGCGGTCCCCACCGCGCCGGGTGATCAGATGCGCGCGGGAGAGCTCGGCCAGTGCTCGCCGGGTGCGGCGCAGGTTCGTTCCGTCGAGTGCCGCCGCAGCGGATGAACTGATGTCGGGTGAGTTGGGAAGCCCGAGCAGGCGGAACAACCGGGCCGCGTTGGGCGAGAGGGTGCGGTAGGACCAGGAGAACACCGCTCTGATGCCCGTCTTTCCTCCCGCGTCGAGCGTGTCGAGTCGATCGCGTTCGTCGCTCAGGTCCGCGGCGAGGTCATCCAGGGTGACATCGGGCTCGGCGGCGGCCTGGACCGCGACCAACGTGAGAGCCAGCGGTAGGCCGGCGCAGTGTTCCAGCAGCGCCTCGACCGCTTCCGGCTCCTCGGAGAGCCGGTCGGCGCCGACGTGGTTGCTGAGCAGTGTGCGGCCTTCGCTCCGCGTCAGGGTGGTGAGAGCGAGTCGGTGAGCTCCGTGGCGGGCCACCAGACCGTCGAGCCGCTGGCGGCTGGTGACGACGACCAGGCAGCCGGAGGAGCCCGGCAGCAAGGGCAGAACCTGCTCGGTGTCGCGGGCGTTGTCCAGCACGAGCAGCATGCGTCGGCCGTGCACCAGCGTGCGGAACTGTGCCGCTTTCGCCTCTTCCGCGAGGGGTATCGCTTCCGGGGCGACACCGAGAGCGATGAGGAACCCGGTCAATGCCTCGGCAGGTCTCACCAATTCGGCAACAGGGTCGAACCCCCGGAGGTTGACGTACAGCTCACCGTCCGCGAACCGCTCTCGCAACTGATGAGCCCACTGAACGACCAGGGCTGACTTCCCCACCCCCGCGAGGCCGTCGACGGTCGATACCAGCACGGTGTGGTCATCACCTGAGCCGTTCAGCAGCGTTGTCAGCGCGTCCTGCTCGACGGTGCGGTTGATGAAATGCCGAACCGTCGCAGGAAGCTGACGTGGCACTACGCCCCGGTTCGGTGGATTCACCGTGCTGTGAACGTGCACGTCTCCGTGCACGTTCTGCGCCTGGACGACGTTGGCGACCTCCGATGCGCTGTTGTGCGCACCCCCAGATGGAGTTCCCACGGTTCCCTTCTTCCGGCAGCGGCGATTTCCAGTGCGAGGCTGGCACAAGCGGCGTTGATCTTGCACCACCATCCGAGGAGACCGAGTCGGACCGCGTTGGCAACACCGCGGGTGCCGGGTAGGTATTCGTAGCGACGATGGTGGCCCGGCGCGACGAGTTTCGACTGAAAATTCGGTTGTCGCAGCGCATGGCATGGCTAGGCTGGGGTGATGGGGTCGGTGAGGCAGGTTCAGATCACTTTTGATTGTGCGGAGCCGGAGCGGGTGGCTCGGTTTTGGTGCGAGGTGCTCGGGTATGTCGTGCCGCCTCCGCCGCCGGGGTTCGAGTCCTGGGGTGCGTTCGACCGGTCTTTGCCCGCTGAGCGGCAGGGGTCGGCTTTTGCCTGCGTTGATCCCAACGGCGTCGGGCCGCGGTTGTTCTTCCAGCGGGTTCCTGAGGGCAAGGTCGTGAAGAACCGGGTGCATCTCGACGTGCGGGTCGGGACCGGGCTGGTGGGGGAGGAGCGGTTGGCTGCTCTGGAAGCCGAGTGCGCGCGTCTCGAAAAGCTCGGGGCCACCCGGGGCATGCTGCTGCGAGCCGACGGGTTCAACGAGTCCTGTCAGGTGATGCAGGACGTCGAGGGCAACGAGTTCTGCCTCGACTGATTGAGCCGGCCGACGGGTCCGACCCGGTGGTTACTCCGCGGTGAAGAGGCCGCTTTCGTTGTTGAGGACTGAGTCGAGGAGTTGGAGGACTTCGGCCGTCTCCGCCATCTCTCCGATGACGATGATCTTGAGGCGTTTGCGGTCCTCGTCGTGGATGGTTTGCACGCGCAGGGTGCGGTCGGCGCCGACGCCTGCGAGGACGAGGGTGCCCAGGCGGTCCGCTGCTGAGCGGTCGACGCCGTCGATCTGGACGATGCTGGAGACCTCCACCGCGCCCGCGGTGTGGGCGGGTTCGGTCGGTCTGCCGGTGAGCTGTTCGAGGTCGGACCGGGAGATCCGGTACTGCTTGCCGATGCGGACGGCGTTGAGCCTGCCCGAGCGGATGTAGCTGCGAACCGTGCGCACGTGCAGGCCGAGGAGTGCCGCGACCTGCTCAACCGAGTACATATCTTCCTGCATCGGCTCTCATTTTAGGTCATGAAGAGGAATGATGCGGGAACGCGTCACGTGGGATCGCCGGGTTCGATGAACGACTGGACCATCCTGGGGAAGATCTGCGTGAACAGCGGTTTCGAGGTCGACGAGGCGCCGGTGAAGGCCGCGTGCTCCAGCTGGGCCTCGTAGACCGAGGTCAGCGCGCGGACGGCGTCGCGGGTGTCGACGACCAGGCGCAGGTTGAGGCGGTCCAGGGCCTCGTGCAGCAGCTCGGCGATCGAGTCCGTGAGGTGTTCCAGGGATTCGCCGGCGCGCTTGCGCAGGTGCGGGTCGCGCAGGGCGTGCGCGCGGAACTCGGTGACCAGCATGTACCAGTTCTGGTCGGCGATCAGCGACTCCGCGCAGGCCGTGCCCACCTTGACGATCGCGTCGTGCAGCGACTCCCGATCGGCGATGCCCTCGACGAGCACGTCGTCGACGATCGCCCGCGTCTTCTGGATGCGCAGGCTCATCTCCTCCTCGTACACCGCGAGGAACAGGTCCTCCTTGGTGTCGAAGTTCGAGTAGAAGGCGCCGCGGCTGAAGCCGGCGGTCTCGCAGATCAGCTCCACCGGTGTGTCGCGAATGCTGTGCTCGGAGAACACCTCGCGTGCGGCGTCGATCAGGCGTCGACGCGTCTGCGCCCGTCGCCGTGTTTCGCGTTGGCGCGGTTGTTCGGTCATGCCGGGCATTCTCCTGCGGTGTTTCGGCTCACAGTTCAGTGCAGCCACGAGCTAGGTGGATCTCGGGAAATATACAGTCTGTATCGCATACACCGTGTATCGAAATACCGGGAGTGTTCCCCTTGTCTTCGTTGCTTTACCGGCTGGGGCGGGCAGTGGTCCGCGGCCGAGCCTGGGTGCTGGTCGCGTGGTTAGCCCTGCTCGCGGTGCTGGGAACCGGTGCCGCGCTGTTCCAGCAGGGCATGGAGACCGAACTCTCGATCCCCGGCTCCGAGTCGCAGGACACCCTCGACCACCTCAACAACGTTTTCCCCCAGATGAGTGGCTCCAGCGCCCAGCTCGTGGCCACCACACCGCCCGGTGAGCGCATCGATTCCCCCGAGGGGCGCGAAGCCATCGAGTCCCTGATCCACCGGGTCGAAGGCCAAGAGGGCGTGACGGCGGTGATGAACCCGCTGTCGGACATGGTCAAGAACCAGGTCTCCGCCGACGGCGACACCGCGCTGATCACCGTCCAGCTCAGCTTCCCCGCCACCAACGTGCCGGACTCGGTGAAGAACGACCTGCTCGCGGAGGCCGACACCCTCGAGCGCCAGCTCGGCCCGGGCAGCGACGTCCACGCGGGCGGCTCGATCTTCGCCGTCAACATGCCCGCCGTCGGCGCCACCGAAGCGGTCGGCGTGATCGTGGCGCTGCTGGTGCTGCTGCTGATGCTGCGCTCGCTGGTCGGCGCCGTGATGCCGTTGATCACCGCGCTCGTCGGCGTCGGCGTGTCGATGACGATCGTGCTGTTGTCGACCGCGTTCGTCACGGTGTCCTCGGCCGCGCCGATGCTCGGTCTGATGCTGGGGCTCGCCGTCGGCATCGACTACTCGCTGTTCATCGTCTCGCGCCATCGAGAACAACTCGGCGCTGGACTCGACGTCCCCGAATCGATCGCGCGCTCGGTGGCCACCGCCGGATCCGCGGTGATCTTCGCCGGCGTCACGGTGATCATCGCGCTGCTGGCGCTGGCCGTTCCCGGCATCCCGTTCCTGACGGTCATGGGCATCCTCGCCGGCGTGTCGATCGCCGTCGGCGTCGCCGCGTCGCTGACCGTCATCCCCGCGCTGCTCAGCTTCGCCGGAGAACGGCTGCGCCCCAAGCGGGCTCGTGCCCAGCGCACCACCCGCGCCCGCACGCGCACCAAGTTCAGCCTGCGCTGGGTCCGTGCTGTCACCAAGGCTCCGCTGCTGACGATCGTGATCGTCATCGCCGCGCTGGGGATCTGCACGCTCCCCGCCGCTGACCTGCGGCTCTCGGTGCCCGACGCCGGAGCCCAGGCCGTGGGGACCCCGGCGCGCGACACCTACGACGCCGTTGCCGAGCAGTTCGGCCCCGGCTACAACGCGCCGCTGATCGTCACCACCGACGTCATCGGCACCAAGGACCCGCTCGGCCAGGTCAACGGCATGGCCGACGAGATCCGCGCGCTTCCCGGTGTCGCCGCGGTCCCGATGGCGACTCCGAACGAGACCATCGACACCGGCATCATCCAGGTCATCCCCGTCGGCGGCGGCGAGTCGCAGTCGACCGAGGACCTGGTGCACCGGCTGCGCGACATGAGCCCGCACTTCGAGCAGACCTACGGGGCCGGCATCGCCGTCACCGGCATGACCGCCATCGGCATCGACCTGTCGGAGAAGCTCAGCGACGCGCTGCTGCCCTTCGGCGTCATCGTCGTCGGGCTGACGCTGGTGCTGCTGGCCATGGTGTTCCGGTCGGTGTGGGTGCCGATCAAGGCGGCCTTGGGCTACCTGCTGTCGGTCGGTGCGACCTTCGGCGCCACGGCGTTCGTGTTCAACCAGGGCAACCTCGCCGAGCAGCTCAACATCACCCACGTGGGCGGCGTGATCAGCTTCCTGCCGCTGCTGCTGATGGCGATCCTGTTCGGCCTGGCCATGGACTACGAGGTGTTCCTCGTGTCCCGGATGCGCGAGGACTACACGCACAACCGCGACGCCAAGCGCGCCATCGAAGCCGGCTTCTCCAACGTCTCGCCGGTCGTGGTGGCCGCCGCGGTCATCATGATCTCGGTGTTCGCGGCGTTCGTCCCGCACGGCGACTCCAACATCAAGCCCATCGCCTTCGGACTCGCCGTCGGCGTGTTCGTCGACGCCTTCATCGTGCGCATGACGCTCGTGCCCGCCGTGATGGCGCTGCTCGGCGACCGGGCCTGGTGGCTGCCGAAGTGGTTGTCGCGCAAGCTTCCCGCGCTCGACGTCGAAGGCGAGGCGCTGGAGCACGAGATCCGGCTCGCCAACTGGCCCGGCAACGACGAGGTCGTCAGCGCGCGCGGGTTCGGCGTGCGAGACGACCGCGACGAGCCGATCTTCGAAGACGTGCGGATCGCGTTGCGGCCCGGCGGAGTGCTGGCGGTGCAGGGCGATGACGACGACCTGTCCTCGGCGATGCTGCACGCGCTCGGCGGACGGCTCAGCGGAGTGCGCGGCGACGTGCGCGTGATGGGTTTCCTGCTGCCGCAGCGAGCCCGCGCCGTCCGGTCCGCGACCGCGCTGGTGCGCTGCCGCGACAGCGAGGCGCCCGCCGCCGAGATCGCCTCGGCGCTGGCCGACGGCGTGCGGCTGGTGCTCCTCGACGAGCTCGACGCCGTCGCCGACTCCGAACAGCGCCGCGAGATCGCACGGCTGCTCGCGCAAGCGTCCACATCGGACGGTGAGCCGGTGGCCTTCGTGGTCACCCACCAGAACCCGAGCCTGGTCTCCGGCCTGCTGCCGGAACACCGGCTGAGCACGATGCGGCTTTCCACGCGGCCGGACGCCCCCTCGTTCGCCGGCCGCCTCCTGGAGGTGTGAGGGACATGCTGAACCCGTTCACGCACGCGAGCAGGCGCGCAGGCGGCTCGGTCGGCTGGCGCACCTGGACCGGCTTGATCCTCGTGCCGGTGCTCATCGTCGGAGTGCTGGCCTGGGCCTTCTGGGCGCCGATGTCCCAGCACGGCGCCGCCAAGGTCGCGGTGGTCAACAACGACGAACCCGCCACCATCAACGGGCAGATGGCGCCGCTCGGCCGCGAGATGGCAGCGAAGCTGGTCAACAACACCGAGTCCGGCTACTCGTGGGAGATGACCGACACCGACGACGCCGACGAAGGCCTCAGCGAAGGCCGCTACTCGGCCGCGGTCATCATCCCGCCGCGGTTCTCCCAGAACGCCGCCTCGGTCATGACCGGTGAACCCCTCGACGCCACCCGCGCCGGCATCCAGGTCAAGACCTCCCCGGCAGCGGCACCCGCCGACGCCGCCGCGGTGTCGGCCGCGGCCCGGCAGAGCGTGTCGGTGTTCAACAAGCAGATCCTGGAGCAGCTGCTCGACGGCTTCTACGGCGGCTTCACGCAGATGCACGACCAGCTCGGCACGGCCGCCGACGGCGCCAACAAGCTCGCCGACGGCAGCGGGCAGCTCGCCGACGGCATCGGCCAGCTGTCCACCGGGGTCGGCCGGCTGACCGGCGGAACCGGGCAGCTCGCCGAGGGCGGCAACCAGCTCGCGGACGGAACCGGGCAGCTCGCGGGCGGTGTCTCGCAGCTCTCCGGCGGTCTCACCCAGCTGCACCAGCAGATCCAGCAGATGCCGGCGCAGACCCAGCAGCTCGCCGACGGCGCCAAGCAGGTCGCGGCCGGAAACCGGCAGATGGCCAACACCTTCACGCCGCTGGCCGATCAGATCCTCACCGTCACCGACCAGATCCCGACCGAGTCCAGCACTCTCGCCAGCCTGCAGAAGCTCCTCGCCCAGTGCCCGCCGGAAGGGGCCACCGTCGACCTGTGCGCCGGGTTGCGCGCCGAGGTCGATCGGCTCAGCCGGCAGGAAGGTGCGCTGGACTCCATCAAGGAGCGGATCCAGAAGCCGGCGCGGGACATGCGCGACGGCATGCAGGGCCTGGCCTACGGGTCGGAGCAGGTCGCGCAGGGCAACCAGATGCTCGCCGACAAGTCCGGTGAACTCGTCGCCGGTGTCGGCCAGCTCGCCCAAGGCGGGCAGCAGCTCGACGGCGGCGCGCAGCAGCTCGCCGGGGGAGCGCGGCAGCTCGCCGACGGGCTCAACCAGTTCAACGGCGCGTCGCAGGAGCTCGGGACGGGTGTGCAGGCGCTGGCCGACGGCAGCAGGCAGGTCGCCGACGGCAACCGCCAGTTCGCCGACCAGATGGCGCCGGCGGGCGACAAGCTGCCCAGCTACTCCGACGACGAACGAGCGCACCTCAAGACCGTGGCCTCCAGCCCGGCCGCGCTGGAGTCGAGCCTGCCCGGCTTCGGCAAGTCGCTGATCGCGCTGCTGGTGGCCATCGCGTTCTGGACCGCGGCGATGGGCGTCTACGCGGTGACCAGGGCGGTTCCGGCCGACGCCTCGACCTCGCGTCGCTCCACCTGGCGTCTGGTGCTCGGTTCGGTCGTGCCCGGTGTCGCGGTGGGCGGAATCGGAGCGGTGCTGGTGAGCACGGTGCTCGCGCCGTTCCTGGGACTCGGCTTCGGCGGTTGGCTGGCCTTCACCGGGGTGACGCTGCTGGCGGCGCTGGCGTTCGTGGTGGTCAACCAGGCGCTGGTGGCGGTGTTCGGCAGCATCGGGCGGATCATCTCGATCGCGGTTCTGGTGCTGGCCGCCGCGACGGGCGTGGTGTCGACGGTGCCCGGATTCCTCCGCGACGTCAGCGCTGTGCTGCCGACGCAGGGTGCGGTGCAAGCGCTTTCGGCGATCGTCACCGGTAGCGGCGGGGCGCTCGGCGGGGTGCTGCAGCTCGTCGCCTGGCTCGTGGCCGGTGGCCTGGTGTTCGCCCTGGCGGTGGACCGGGCTCGCGTCGTCCCCTCGCGCCAGTTCCGCCGCCGTCCCTCGCCCGGACCGCGTCCGGCCTGGTGAGGCTGACCGCCCACGACCCCCGTCGACGCGCTCAGGGGCGCCAGCGGGGGTCGCGGCCGGTCTTGGCGACGATCTTGTCGAGCAGCAGGGCGTCCTCCGCCACCGGGACCTCCTCGGAGTAGGCGCCCATCGCCCGGCCCTTGGCCGCGGTCGTGGTGACCTCGGCGAGGGTCTGGCTGAGGGTTTCGGTGTCCCAGGTCGCCTCGGTGTCCGTCGCGCGGGAGAGGTCCCAGGCGTGGACCGTGTACTCGATGGTGATCAGGTGTCCCACCAGCTCGGACGGGTAGGTCGTCGGGCCGCCCATGTGGGTCTCACCGGTCCAGGACGCCGGTGCTTCCCAGGCGCGCGAGATGCGGTTGAGCTGTGAGAGCAGCGCCTTCGCCCAGTCGCCGCCCGTGCGGTCGACGGCCTCGGCGGGCGGGGTGACGTGCTCGCCGCGGGCCGCGGCCTCGAACGACGGTCCCCAGAGCAGCAGGTGGTTGATCAGCGCCCGCACGTCGTATTCCGCGCAGGGAGTCGGCGCCGACAGCTGCGAGGGCGAGATCCCGGCGACGACCTGCTTGAGCGTCGCCGCCGCCTGGACCAGGTGCTGAGCTCCGGACATGCCGCCCACCCAACCATCACCGGCCCGGCACCGCCGAACCGAACGAGCCGCCAGCCCTCCCGGCCCACGTCGATCACCCGGATTACTGCCGTAATCGGTGTCCGGATTACTGCGGTAATCCGGTAGGTACCCGGAATACCGCCGTAATCGGGGGACGGAATACCGCAGTAATCGGGTCAACCCGGAATCGGGTCAGGACAGCAGTTTGCGGAGGAACTTGTTGCCGAAGCCGTAGCGGATGAGGCCGTCGAGGTTGCGGATGGTCTTGTCGGTGTAGGGGTACCAGACGCTCTCGCCCTTCGGGGAACCGCGCGTGAGCAGGATCGGCTGGGCGTGGGTGAAGCCGCGCAGCGAGTCCAGGCCGTTGACCTGGCCGACGCCGCTGTTCTTCCGCCCGCCGAAGGGGGCTTCGGGGACGCCGTAGATGACCGCGGCGTCGTTGTGCACGACCGAACCCGTGGTCAGCTGCCCGCCGATGCGCTCGGCCTTGGCGGCGTCGCGGGTGAAAACACTGCCGCCGAGGCCGTACTGGCAGTCGTTGGCCATCCTGATCGCCTCGTCCTCGTCGCGCACCCGCATCACGGTTGCGACCGGACCGAAGGTCTCCTCGGTCATCAGCTCCATGTCGTGGGTGGCGCCCACGACCACCGTGGGCTGGAAGAAGAGGCCGTCGCCCGACACCCGCGAGCCGCCGACCAGCACCTCGGCGCCCTTGTTCGTGGCGTCCTTGAGATGCCCGCTGACGACGTCCATCTGCTTGTCGAAGAACAGCGGGCCGACGTCGCCGTCCTCGGAGCCGTAGCGCAGCGCGGAGACCTTCTCCTTGAGCAGCCGGATGAACTCGTCGGCGACCGACTCCACGACGTAGATCCGCTCGACGCTCAGGCACACCTGGCCGGAGTTGAACATCGACAGGTACGCCGCGCCGGAGGCGGCGCGCTCCAGGTCGGCGTCGGCGCAGACGATCATCGCGTCCTTGCCGCCCAGCTCCAGGGTGTAGGGCTTGAGCGACTTCGCACAGGCGGAGGCGATGCTGCGGCCGGTGCCGACGCTGCCGGTGAAGGAGATCTTGTCGACGTCGCCTTCGACCAGTGCCGCGCCGGTCTCGCCGTCGCCGTGCACGCACTGCACCACGTCGGCAGGGACGCCCGCCTCGTGCAGCACCTTCACGGCGAGCTCGCCGGAGCGGGGCGTGACCTCGGAGGGCTTGAGCACGACGGAGTTCCCGGCCAGCAGCGCCTGCACCACGGGGTTCAGCGACAGCACGAACGGCGCGTTCCACGGCGTGATCACCCCGACCACGCCCAGCGGCTGGTACTTGATGCGCAGCTTCTTCATCGGCAGCAGGTAGCCGTGCAGCCGGCGCTTCTCGTGGCGCAGGTCCTTCGGCGCGCGCTTGCACCAGAAGTTGACGAAGTCGCAAGCGGGCACGACCTCGATCGTCAGCGCTTCGGCCCGCGGCTTGCCGGTCTCGGCGCGCACCTGCTCGACGATCTCCTCACGTCGCCGCACGAGCACGTCGATGGCGTTGCGCAGGATGCGGGCGCGTTCGGCCACCGGCCGCGCGGCCCACTCGGCCTGGGCGGCGCGGGCGCGCTCGACGGCCGCGTCGACCTCGGCCTTGGTGCTGATCTCCAGGTCACCGACGTGGTGGCGGTCCACCGGGCTGTCCAGGCGGAGGCGACGCCGCCCGTCCTCCGCGGCCGGCTGCGGCTGCACGATAGCCATGGGGATTCCTTCTACTCGTAGCTGACTTGCCAGTGCTTGATGCCGTTGATGAAGCTGGATCGAAGCCGCTCGGGTTCGGCGACCTGCCGGATGTTCGGCAGCACGTCGGCGATCGCGTTGAAGATCAGGTCCAGTTGCAGGCGGGCGAGGTTGGCGCCCACGCAGTAGTGCGCTCCGGTCCCTCCGAAACCCAAGTGCGGGTTGGGGTCTCGCAGCACGTCGAAGCGGAACGGGTCGTCGAAGACGTCCTCGTCGAAGTTCGCCGAGCTGTAGAACAGCGCGACCCGCTCGCCCTCGCGGATCAGCTGGCCGCTGACCTCGACGTCCTCGGTGGCGGTGCGCTGGAACGAGGTGACCGGCGTGGCCCAGCGGACGATCTCGTCGGGCGCGGTGGACGGCCGCCGCTCCCGGTAGATCTCCCACTGCTCGGGGTGGTCGACGAAGGCCTTCATGCCGTGCGTGGTGGCGTTGCGGGTCGTCTCGTTGCCCGCGACCGACAGCAGGATCACGAAGAACCCGAACTCGTCGGAGGTCAGCGACTGCCCGTCGACGTCGGCGGTGACCAGCTTGGACACGATGTCGTCCATCGGGCAGGCCCGCTTGGTCTCGGCCATGGTCATGGCGTAGCCGAGGACTTCGGCGGCGGCGGAGACCGGATCGCCGAACTCGGGGTCGTCGAAGTTGAGCATCTGGTTGGACCAGTCGAAGAGGCTCTTGCGGTCCTCCTGCGGCACGCCCAGCAGCTCGGCGATGGCCTGCAGCGGGAGCTCGCAGGCGACCTGCTCGACGAAGTCGCCGCCGCCCTGCTCGCGGGCGTCGCGCACGATGGCCTCGGCGCGTTCGGTCAGCGCCGCCCGCAGGTTCTCCACCGCGCGCGGGGTGAACCCCTTGTTGATGATGCCGCGGATCTTGGTGTGCTTCGGCGGATCCATGTTGATCAGCATCGTGCGGATCGCCTCGAACGCTTCCGGCGTGGTGTAGCCGGGGAACCGGATGATCGCGTTGTTGGCCTCGGACGAGTAGAGCTTGGGGTCGCGGGAGATCTCCCGGATGTCGGCGTGCTTGCTGATCACCCAGAACCCGCCGTCGTCGTAGGGCGCGTCCATGCCGTCGGTCTGCGCGTTCCACCAGACCGGCGCGGTCCGGCGCAGCGAGGTGAACTCCTCGACCGGGGTCCGCTGCGCCCACAGCTCTGGATCGGAGAAGTCGAGTCCGGCCGGGATCGTCGGGTCAGGCACCGTTGCCTCCTCGCGGATCGCGGGGGTTGAGCGCGGCGGCTTGCCGAAGCGCGTCATACAGACATACCGTAGATGTATGATTGTCAGGAGGCAATGGGCAGCGTCGCGGGTCCGCTCGGCCATACTTGAGCCATGAAACGACCCGCGTGGAACGGTGCGCCGCCGCGTGACGGCGAGGAGGCCAAGGCCCGCATCATCGACGCGGCGATGCGGTGCATCGATCGGCACGGACCGGGCAAGACGAGCCTCTCGGACGTCGCCGCCGAGCTGGGGGTCATCCGGCAGACCGTCTACCGCTACTTCCCGAGCACCGAGGAGCTGTTCATCGCGGTCGGGTTCGCCGCGCTCAACAGCTTCTTGGAACGGCTCGTCGCCCACCTCGCCGGACGCCGCGACCCCGCGGACGTCGTCGTCGAGGCCATGGCTTACGCCATCGAGCAAGTGCCGAAAGACCCTTATCTGGGGCTCTTCCTGGACCTCGGTCGCCCGGAAGCCTTCTCGCGCGGCGCCACTTCGGCCCGCGCCTTCGACGCCTGCCGGATCGCGTTCGCCCGCACCGACGTCGACTGGGACGAGCTCGGCTTCTCCGGCGACGAGCTCACCGAACTGCTGGAGTTCCTGCTGCGCGTGCTCCTGTCGTTCGCCAACGACCCGCTGCCCGGGCGGGACGGAGCCGATCTGCGGTCTTTCCTGCGCCGCTGGGTGACCCCGGCGATCCTGGCCCCGACCCCGGCGCCCTAGGAGCGGCGGTAGCCGCACTGCGCCGCTGAGCGCGAAGACTTCGACTCACCCAGTTGCGAGGATTGGTCTCGGGACCGTACGTTGCGGACACGCCGAGGAACGGGACCGGTTATGGACCACGAGAAGCGTGAGCCATGGGCTGTGCACGTCGGTGCGCAGAAGATCCTCGCCGCTGAGGACATGCGGGACTACGCGATCTTCGCCCTGGATCCCAACGGATACGTGGCCAGCTGGAATCCGGGCGCAGCCCGGCTCGGGGGATATGACTCGCACGAGGTCATCGGTCGCCACTTCTCGCTGTTCTACCCCGCTGAGCAGATCGCCGCGGACTACCCGAACTGGGAGTTGCGGCAGGCAGCCGAGAACGCGTTCTTCATCGACAGGGGCTGGCGGATCCGGAAGGACGGCAGCCGGTACTGGGCGCACGTGGTGATCGCCGCGCAGCGCACTCCCGATGGCGCGCTCGACGGGTTCATCAAGGTGGTGCGCAACTAGAGCGAGTCCACCGCTCGCGTCGAGCGCACCAAGCGCAGGATGGCCGACCTGTTCGAGCTCGCGCCCGCGGGCATCGCGCTGCTCGACGACGACGGCCGCTTCGTCGACGCCAACGGCGCGCTCTGCGACCTGCTGGGGTACCGGCTCGACGAGTTGATCGGCCGCCTCGACGTCGAGTTCCTCGATCCCACCGACTCCGGCGGCGGTCTGGTCGGCGGTCTCACCCGCTCCTCCGGCGAACTGCTGGTCCCGCACCGGGTGCTGGCCCGATCGGACGGGGCTTCCGTGCCCTGCCAGGTGCACGCCGCCGCGTCGGTCCGCGATGACGGCGGCCGCAGCTGGCTGGTCACCTTCCACGACATCACCGAGCAGCTCGCCCGTGCCATGACCCTGCGCTACCAGGCGACCCACGACGAGCTCACCGGGCTGCTGAACCGCCGGGGCTTCCAGGACCGGCTCGCCGAGCTGCTGCCGCCGGACAAGCCCGGCAGCGTCGCGGTGCTGTTCTGCGACCTGCACAACTTCAAGCGGGTCAACGACGCCCTCGGCCACGAAGCCGGTGACGAACTCCTGTCCGCGGTCGCCGAACGCCTGCTCGCCGGGCTGCCCTCGCGCTGCGAGGTGGCCCGCTTCTACGGCGACGAGTTCGTGATCCTGCTGCGCGACCTGGAGGGCAACCACGAGCTGGACTCCTTCGTCAACAGCATCGCGGAGCTGTTCCGGATGACCGTTCCGCTGCGGCGCAGGCAGGTTCAGGTCTCGGCGTCGATCGGCGTGAAGGTGGTCGAGGACAGCGGCACCGACGTCGTGGCGCTGCTGCGCTCCGCGGAGTCGGCGATGCTCGACGCCCGGGTGCGCGGCCAGGCGCGGTCGGGGATCGACCACGACCAGCTCACGCTGGAGCAGCACCTGCGCGAGGCGATCTCCCGCGGCGAGCTCGACCTGCACTACCAGCCCGTCATCGACAACGACGACAACGTCGTGATCGCCGAGGCGCTGCTGCGCTGGCACCACCCGGACCTCGGTCCGCTGACGCCGGACGTGGTGCTCGCGGTGGCCTCGCGCGGCGGGATGCTCGCCGATCTCGACACGTGCGTGCTGCGCATCGCCCTGCGCGAGTCGAGATCCTGGAAGCGCCGTGACGGCGTCCCGGTGAAGGTGGCGGTGAACCTCAGCGGGCTTCGCCCCGAGCAGCCCGGTTTCGCCGACGTCGTGCGCTCGGTGATCCGCGAAACCGGTGCCGAGCCCAGCGATCTGGTGCTGGAGATGGTGGAAACGGTGTTCGCGCAGCTCGAACCGGAGCAGCGCCAGGAGATGAACGACCTGGTCGCCGATGGCGTGCAGTTCGCGGTCGACGACTTCGGCACCGGCTACTCGTCGCTGTCGGTGCTCAAGGAGCTGCCGACGCAGATCATCAAGCTGGACCGCATGTTCGTCTGCGGCGTCGGAACCGACCCCGACGACCTCGGCATCGCCCGCGCCATGACCGAACTCGCCCGCACGCTGGGCCGCATGTGCATCGCCGAGGGCGTGGAGACCTCCACGCAGCACCAGCTGCTGCGCGCGGTCTCCGTCGACGCCTACCAGGGCTACTACTTCTCCCGCCCGATCCCGCCGGAGGAGTTCCGCGCCTACCTCGCGGGCGGCTGATCGGGGTTCGGTCCACCCGACAGCGCTGAGGGTCGTTCACCACGGCGTCGGTGCCGGACATCCCCATGTCGGCACCGACGCCGTGCCCACCCCCTCAGAGTGGTCTTGGTGAACGCGCGCCGACGCCGGGCATCCCCACGTCCGACGCCGGCGCGCGTCCTCCCCCCTCTCGCAGTGGTCTTCCCCAGCTGGAGTGACAGCCTCACTTGGAAGTGTCTATCCAGAAGCTTTCTTCTCTGGCGTTTTCTTCGCGGAAAGATATATCCCAGAAAGAATCGTCGCAAGCTCCAGGGCGCCGCCTGCGATGCAGGTCACCTCGGCGGCGCTGGGGGCAAGATCATCGGTGAGCTGCGAGAACGGCAGGGCTTCAGCCCCTGGTGAGCGGTGGTTCCGCTGCTCATGCTGGATCTCGTGAACCTGGGGGCAGTCCGAATCCTGTGCTGCGCGGCGCTGATCGCGGCCGCGAGCGCGTGCACGATCAACATCGTGCCGCCGGGCTCGTCGCCGCCCCCTCCGTCGCCACCGGTTCCCGCGCCGTCGACGACGGTCAACGCGCCCGCCGTGGTCGAGCAGCAGGAGCCGGTGCGCAACACCCACGACTGCGCAGAGCTGCAGAACTCGGGGATGGGCTTCACCGAGGTCACCGGCTACTGGTACTCGCTCGGAGCACCGCCGGACATGGACGACGATTCAGACGGCATCCCCTGCGAAACCGTCTACGGCGAGCGCTAGGGCCAGATTCTCAGCGGGTCGCTGCACTCCTTGACGTCGGCTGCCTTCTGCTGGTCGGTCAGGCACTCCTGGACCGCGATGTCCTTGGCTGTGTTCGGGAAGGCCTCGCCGATGTCGACCGACTTGTTCGCACCGTCGGTATTGGCCACGCGAAGAGCCTCCTCGCCGTTCGCGGTGAAGATGAGCAGCACGCCCTTGTTGTCGTGGGCTTTGTCCTGCAGAACCCCGGTCACGGTGAACCCCACGTCGGTGTGCTCGACGTCGCCGTGAGCGGCGATGCCGCCGACCGCTTTGAGCGCATCGTTGCTGTTCCACGGCTTCGTTTCCGGGGCGAGCCAGACCTGGAGCACCAGGTACTCGACGAGCAGCGCGATCACGCCGCCGCACGCGGCGATCGCGATGCCGGTGAGGACCTTCTTGCCCGTTCGATCGGTCTGCTGAGTCCTGTCATCCACCACGTGCGCCTCCGGAATGGGAACTCCCCCCAGGAAGATCAAGTCCTCACGAGGGTCCCGTGAAGCACCGGGCCGTGGAAGCGAAATGCGGTCCCCGCACCCGTATGGCGGATCATGGTCGGACGGGGTTCGCACCAATGGAGGCACGCCTCTGCCTCGGGAAATGTGACTGTGGACGCACGGGCGCCCCGCGCGAACCTACGGGTGCGTAACCTGCTCAAATGGCTGAAATCGTCTATCCGCCCGTCATCCTGGCGGCGAAGGCCATGTTCCGCGTGCTGGACAACCGGCTGCGTGTGACAGGCACCGAGCACATCCCGCGCACCGGAGGCGCGGTGATCGCCTGCAACCACGTCAGCTACCTCGACTTCATCTTCTGCGGGCTCGGCGCGCAGCCCGCCAAGCGGCTGGTGCGCTTCATGGCCAAGAAGGAAGTCTTCGACAACAAGATCGCCGGGCCGCTGATGCGCGGAATGCACCACATCCCGGTCGACCGCGCGGCGGGACGGGACTCCTACGACGAGGCGGTGCGCAGGCTGCGCGCGGGCGAGGTCGTCGGGGTGTTCCCGGAGGCGACCATCAGCCGATCGTTCACCGTCAAGCCCATCAAGTCCGGCGCGGTCCGGATGGCCGCCGAGGCAGGCGTCCCGGTCGTGCCGATGTCGCTGTGGGGCACCCACCGGCTGTGGACGAAGGGCAGGCCGAAGACGCTGACCAAGCGCCACGTGCCGATCCACATCCACGCGGGCGAGCCCTTCTGGCCCACCCCGCAGGACGACCCGGAAGCGCTCACCGAGGACCTCCGCACCCGCATGTCGGCGATCCTCGACGACCTGCAGGCCGGTTACCCCGAGCAGCCGGTCGCCGACGAGCGCTGGTGGCTCCCCGCCCACCTCGGTGGCACCGCTCCCACCCCCGACGAGGCGGCTGCCCTCGACAGCCAGTCCAAGGGGGGTTAGTCGCCCGGCCGGTCGCCGAGCGATTCGGCGGCCGGCCGGTGCTCGATCAGATCGAGTAGTCCACGTTGGCCATGTGGGCGTTCCCGCTGCGCACCCGGACCTCGACCATCGACGCGGTGTTCTTGGGCCACTTGATCTCGCCCGTGCCGAGGGTGCCGCACCCCAGCGACTGCCACTTGTCGGGGTTCTTCGCCTTGCCCATCCGCGCCGCGACGCACGCGTACTGGTTGGTGCTCTCCTGCACGTTCCAGGTGATCCGCAGCTTGCCGTCCCAGCCGCTGGCCGGACTGGTGTAGGAGCACTCCTTCGAGATCGGTCCCCACTTGCCCGGGAACCCGCTCGTCCGGCTCTTGCAGATCGCGGCGGACGCGGGAGCGGCGAAGAAACTCGCCGACAGCACCGACAGCAGGGCGGTCATCATCAACGCGGTAGCGGTCTTCCTCATCTGGGCGCACTCGCTTTCGGTGAGAGGTCGGGTTGAGCCCGGCGGCCGGTGAATCCGGAGAACCGCCGGTGAACTCGACACTGTCCAGCGCGGAGAAGACCAGCAACCGGAACCGTTGTTCGCGGCCACCGGGCTTTGACCACGGCCAATTGAGGTGCATGCCCGCGCAGGTCAACGGCGCTCATGCGCGCGTCGAGCTCGGAATTGGCCGTCTCGCTTGACCATGCCGCGAGGGCAGGCGTTCGAATGCTCTTCGTTCTCGAATCGCGAAGAGATGGGGCGACGATGAAGCGAAGGCGCGCAGCGGTGCTGGCGGTGATGGTCGGCCTGTCGTGCTCGGTGGTCGCACCGACCGCGGTGGCCGACGAGGGGCCCGCGTGGGGTCCGTGCCCCGCGGACGTGAAGACGGAGACGGTCGTGCTGGAGTGCGCCACGATTCCCGTCCCGCTCGACCACGCCGATCCCGGCGGTGAGCGCATCGAGCTCATGGTGTCGCGGCTGGCCAGCACGAACCCGGCCAAGCGGCGGGGCGTGCTGATGCTCAACCCCGGTGGTCCGGGCGGGTCCGGCCTGGCGTTCCCGGACTTCCTGGCATCGCGCGGAATGCC
Source organism: Saccharopolyspora endophytica (assembly GCF_018070075.1). GTDB lineage: Bacteria > Actinomycetota > Actinomycetes > Mycobacteriales > Pseudonocardiaceae > Saccharopolyspora > Saccharopolyspora endophytica. The sequence continues at coordinate 268,487 of NZ_JAGPXE010000007.1, read as the reverse complement.
GGCCAGCGTCCTGGAGAGCTACGACCTGATCGGCATGGACACCCGAGGCATCGGGCACTCGGCACCGGTGAGCTGCGGATTCACCAACGAGCAGGGCTATCTCGGCAACATCCCGCCGTACGCGGTCGACGACGCGGCGGTCCTCGCGCAGGCCGAGTCCGCGAAGCGGGTCGCCGAGCAGTGCGCCGCGCACGACGCCGACGGCCGGATGCGGCACCTCTCGACGGCGAACATGGCGCGCGACCTCGACCGGATCCGCGCCGCGCTCGGCGAGGAGAAGGTGAGCTTCCTCGGCTACTCCTACGGATCGGCGCTCGGTGCGGCGTACGCGTCGATGTTCCCCGAGCGATCCGACCGGATCGTGGTCGACAGCAACATCGGCGACACCCACCTCGACCACGACGGTCTGCGCAGGTACGCCCTCGGGTTCGAGGAGACCTTCCCGGACTTCGCGAAGTGGGCGGCCGAGCGGCACGCGGCCTACGGCCTGGGGCGCACGCCCGAGGAGGTGCGCGAGACGTACTTCCGGCTCGCCGCACGGCTCGACGCGGCGCCGGTCAACGGCATCGACGGGCGCGTGTTCCGGTTGGCCACCTTCGCCGGCCTGTACGGGAAGACGAAGTACGGGCTCACCGCGCAGGCGTGGCAATCGGTGAGCAGCGGCGGTGAGACGCCGAGAACGACCGCCGCCGAAGCGGCTCCGGCGGACAACCCGTGGTCGGTGTTCCTGGCGGTGACCTGCAACGACTTCGACTGGTCGGGGGACGTGCGGACCTACCAGCGCGCGGTCGCCGAGGACCGCGAGCGCTACCCGATGTACGGCGCTGCGAGCGCGAACATCAGCCCGTGCGCCTTCTGGGACGCTCCCGCCGAGCCGCCCGTCGCGGTCGACCGGAACGGCCCGGAGAACGTGCTGGTGCTGCAGAACCGCCGCGACCCGGTGACCCCGCACCGAGGCGGCGCACTCCTCGACGAGAAGTTCGGCGATCGGTCCCGGCTTGTCAGCGTCGAGGGCAGCGGTCACGGCGTCTACGTGCTCGGCGACAACGCCTGCGCCCTCAGCACCACGACGGACTTCCTGGTCGACGGGCAACTCCCGGCGCAGGACACCGCCTGCCGATGACCAGCGGTGGGGGGGGGGGGGCCCCCCCCCCCCCCCCCCACCACTCGACTACCAGGTCACGGGCAGGGAGGTGACGCCGCCGGTGATGGTCGGGCGGACCTCCAGCTCGTCCATCTCCCGGGCCAGTCGCAGGTCGGGGAGGCGCTGGGCGAGGGTTTCGAAGACGATCCGCAGTTCGGTGCGGGCGAGGCTGGCGCCGATGCAGAAGTGCGCGCCGTGCCCGAAGCCCAGGTGGGTGCGCTCCTCGCGGTCCGGGTCGAAGGCTTCCGCGTCGGCGTAGGCGGTCTCGTCGCGGTTGGCCGCGTTGACCGACAGGATGACGGCCTCGCCGCGGCGGATCGTCACGTCGCCGATCTCGACGTCGGTGTGCGCGTAGCGCAGCAGCCCGAGATCACCCGGAGCCCCCAGCCGCATGATCTCCTCGACCGTGCGGTTGACCCGGCCCGACGGATCGGCGGTCAGCGCCTTCCAGTGCTCGGGCTGGGTCAGCAGGAACAGCACGCCGAGACCGATGCGGTTGACGGTGGTCTCGTGACCGGCGAACAGCAGCCCGACGCACAGCCGGATCATCTCGCCGTAGTCGTAGGTCGCGTCGCCGTCCTGGGCGCGCACCAGGTCCGAGATGACGTCCTCGCCCAGGTCATCGCGCTTCGACTCGGCCAGCCCGGTCATGTAGGAGTTGAACTCCTCGCGCGCCCGGTGGGGGTCGTCGTCGGTGGCCAGCGTCGCCATCCGGCTCGACAGCGAGTGGAAGAGCTCGCGGTCGCTCTCCGGCACGCCGAGCAGCTGGCAGATGACCGCGACCGGCAGGGGGAACGCCAGGCCCGAGTGCAGGTCGACGACGTCGCCGGATTCGCGCTCGGCGATCAGCTGGTCGAGGTAGCCGTCGACCAGCTCCTGCACGTGATCGGTGAGCATCCGCATCCGCTTCGCCGAGAAGGCGGGCGTCAGCAGCCGGCGCATGCGCGCGTGGTCGGCTTCCTCGGTCTCGTAGTTGCCCGTCGGACCGTCCTGCACCGCGGCGGTCGACACGCGCGACGCCCGCTCGGGTTCGGGGTGGGAGCGTCCGAACCGCTTGTCGCTCAGCAGCGTCCGCACTTCGTCGTACCGGGTGACCAGCCACGCGGGGTCGCCCGCCGGGGTGGTGACCGGGGCGACGGGCGCTTCGCGGCGCAGCACCTCGTACAGCGGAGCGAGGTCGAGGACGTTCGGCCTCGGGAAGGGAAGTTGCAGGCGCTCGGCGACTGAGCTCATGGGTCTCCTCATGCATTAACTGGCAGTCACTGACAATAATGTTGGGCGGATTAGGGTGTGTCAACACGAATCCCGGCCGGCCTGAGGGGAGCTCTCAGTGGTCGAACGACCCCGCCGTGGCCGTCCGCCGGCGAGTGACCAGCAAAGACAGCAGCAGCGACTCGACATCTCCCGCCACGCGGTGCGGTTGTTCCGCCAACACGGCGTGGCGGCGACCTCGGGCGAGCAGATCGCGCGCGCCGCCGGGATTTCCGAGCGCACCCTGTGGCGCTGGTTCCGCAGCAAGGAGAGCTGCGTCGAGCCGCTGCTGTCGAAGTCCATCGACGCCTTCGGCGCGGTGCTGCGCACCTGGCCGCCCGAGCTCGAACTCGCCGAGCACCTGCGCGCCGCCTACACGCCCGTGCTCGACGCGGGCGACGACATCGAAGCGGTCCTGGCGGTCATCCGCATGACCCACGACGAACCGGCGCTGCGCGCCCTCTACCTGGTGCTGCGCGAACGCGCCGAGCCCGCCTTCGCCGAAGTCCTGGCCGACCGCATGGGCCTCCCGGCCGACGCCCTCGAAGTCCGCATGCAGGCGGCGGCCACGAGCGCAGCCCTCCGCGAAGCCACCGACGACCTCGTCGCCACGGCCACCTCCGAAGGCATCCCGCAGGCGGTCCTCCAGGAACACCGCGAGCACGTCGCCGACGCCCTCCGCCACCTCACCCACCCCTCGGGCTGACGGTTCCAGGTTGCCGAACCGGGTCACCGCTGCCACACTTTCGATACGCTACAGAAGCGTATCGGAACTGGAGGTGCGGCCATGAAGGTCGAAGCGTTCGCCGTGGACGGGCCAGGTGCCGAGCTCAGGTCGTACTCCTACGAGCCCGAGCCGCTGGGGTCCGAGGAGGTGGACGTGCGCGTCACGCACTGCGGGGTCTGCCACACCGACGTCATGATGATCGACGACGAGGCCGGGATCAGCACGTATCCGCTGGTGGCGGGCCACGAGGCGGTGGGCGTCGTCGAAGCTGTCGGGGACGCCGTCGACACCTCGCAGATCGCGGTCGGCGATCGCGTCGGGGTCGGGGCCATCGCCGGCTCGTGCATGCGCTGCGAGTTCTGCCTGGTCGGGCAGACGCAGTTCTGCGCGCTCAAGGACGACACCGTGCTGCGCGGCAACCGGGGCGGTTTCGCCCGCTCGGTGCGGTCCAGCCAGTGGCGGCACGTGTACCCGATTCCCGAGAGCCTCTCCTCGGCCGAGGCCGCTCCGCTGCTGTGCGCGGGAACCACCGTGTTCAAGCCGATGATCACCCACGTCCGGCCGACCGATCGGGTCGCGGTCGTCGGGATCGGCGGTCTCGGGCACCTGGCGGTCCAGTTCCTGGCGAAGTGGGGGTGCGAGGTGACCGCGATCTCCACCTCGCGCAGCAAGGAGCAGGACGCGCGCGAGCTGGGCGCCGCGGACTTCGTCGCCTCCGGCGAACCCGGTGCGCTGGAGGCCGCGGCGGGACGCTTCGACTTCGTGCTGTCCACGGTCGCCGTGGACCTCCCGTGGGACGCCTACTTCGCGACGCTGCGCCCCGGCGGCACGCTGTGCCTGGTCGGAGTGCCACCGGCACCGATCGAGGTGTCGCCGATGAGCCTGATCCCGCTGGCGAAGACGCTCGTCGGAGCCATTCCCGGTGGCACCACCGACACCCGGCGCATGCTGGAGTTCGCCGCGCAGCACGGCATTCGAGCGAAGGTGCAGACCTACGCCGTCGACGACGCGAACGAGGCGTTGAACAGCGTGCGAGCGGGTTCGCCGCGCTACCGGGCGGTTCTCGAGATGTGAGCCTTGGATAACGTGCTCACCGTGACCACCGGACGACCGCGAGACCCGGACCGGGACCAGGCGATCCTCGCCGCGACCCGCGAACTGCTCGCCGAGCGCGGCTACGCCGGAGTCTCGATCGAGGCCGTCGCCGCCAAGGCCGGAACGGCGAAGACGACCATCTACCGCCGCTGGCAGGACAAGCACGACCTGCTGGTCGCGGCGTTGAAGGACCACGTCCCGCACTACCCGGAGATCGCCGAGGCGGACTCCCTGCGCGGCGATCTCATCGCGCACGCCAGCAGGCTCGCCGCGCTGATCAACGGCTTCGACGGCCGCCTGGCCCTCGGCGTGATGCAGGCCCGGCCCGATGACGCCGGCATCGTCGAAGAGCTGGAGCGCAACACCCCCACCGGCGCTCGCCTCCCGGAACGGGTCATCACCCGAGCCGTCGAGCGCGGCGAACTACCGGCCCCGGTCGATCGAGACCTCTTCGAGGAGATCGTCTCCTCGCTGCTGACCCTCCGGATGATCCGCCGCCAACCCATCGACGACGACTACGTCGCCCACGTCGTCGACGACATCGTCCTGCCGGCCTTCAGGAACGCGACCGGGGAAGCCTGAATCAGGCGTCCGGCCACGCGTCCTGCTGATCGATCCGGTGAATCCGGTTCACGACCAAGCCCCCCGGCGTTCTGCGCGGGATCCCCGTAGGACCGGCCGAGCCCCCGAGCGATCACGCCACGCGCCCCCGAGCGACGACGTCCACGTCAGTCGCGGCCGCAACATCGGCAACGGTCCCGGCCGCCCTGCCCCAACCCCACAGCTCGCGCCGCTGACCAGCGATTTCTGAACGTTCCCCAGTGGTCATGCCCCGAGTGTGTCCAAACCCGACGAGAAGCACGGCCGTCTGCCACACCTGCCCGGATCCTGCGCCAGGACCTCGTCAGCCCGCGGGCTCCCGAACGGGCCGCGCCGTCCCTCGCGCCGGGAGGATCCGCGCCGTGTGCGGATTGAGCTCGAGGGGTTCGTCGTCGGTGACGATCACGGTTCCGCCGACGTGGACCAGGTGGCGTCCGAAGGCGTACTGCGGTTCGAGGACGAAGGTCATCCCTGGCGCGAGCTCCACGTCGGGCATGAGAGCCGGGTGATCAGTCACCGGCGGATACGCCTGCGCGCCCGCAAGCGTGCTGATGTCCCCGCGGCCACGGCCCACCACCAGCCCCGGGTTGAGCGAGTGGAGCGCGATCAGGAACATCGAACCGCCGCCCGCATCGAGAGGTGCGTGCACCGCCTCGACGACCTCGCCCCACGTGCGGCCGGGACGCAACTCCTCGAGGCCGGCGTCGTACGCCGCGCGGGCGACGTCTCCGGCCCGGTAGAAGTCGTCGTGCACGTCGCCGACGGCGATCGTGACCTGATTCTGAGCCTCTCGCCCGCCGCACTGCGAGAACACCTCGGCGAAGATGATGTCGCCGTCCTGGAGGACTCGGGGCGCCTGCGGGCGATAACCCCATGCCGGCCAGCCGGTCGCAACGGGGTCTGCGCCGGACCAGAAGTGCATCGCGGGCGGGATCGTGCCGCGCCGGTAGCCCTCCGCCATGCCCGCTGCGAACACCTCGCTCTCGCCGACGCCTGGTGCCGCCGTCTCGACCATGGCCCGCACCATGGCGTCGCCGACGTCCGCCGCGTAGCGCACGACGTCGATCTCCTCGGGGCTCAATCGGCTGACCAGCAGGCCCAGTGCCACGTCCACGGAGGTGAACTGCGCCTTCGGGAAGTCCGACAGCACGCTGTTCCAGAGTCGGTAAGGGACGAGACCTTCCGGGTGCCACGGCACCTGGGGCCCCAATCCGACGACGCCGATGGTGCTCTCGGCGAGCCCCAACTCGTCGAGAGCGCGGGAGAGGGCGCCCGAGTCACGAGATCCGCGCAGGTTCTCAGGTGGAACCCACACCGAGTCGCCGCGCCGCGAGGACTCCAGGTGATCCATGATGTATTGCGCGGAAGGCAGGAGCACGACAGGTTCGCCGGTCCTGGGGAAGATGACCGTCGTTCCGGCCCTGCCGTTGGTGAACCACCTGTCGTAGGCGACTGACGCCGGGCCGGCGTCCTCGTGCTCACCGAAGACGACCAGCGCGTCCAGGCCCTCGCGCTCCATGAGTTCGCGGGCCAGATTCCACCGGCGGTCGCGCTCGGCCACGGAGAACATCGGTACTGCGGTAGTGGTCATGAGGTCTTTCACGTCGTCCTCCTGCTGCGTCAGGGAGTGGTGGTCGCGCCGGTCAGGACCAGGCTGTCGTCCCAGAGCTGTTCCGCGCGTGCGACGTCGTACGACTCCTCGGACGAGCGAACGTCCCGGCGCCCGTCGAAGTACCGGCCCGTCGTGCCGGCCAGTTCGGGTGCGGTGGCGACCCAGGCGAGCGCGCGGCCCGACTCCTCGGCGGTGTGGATGTTGTCCGTCAGGACCCTGCGCAAGAGCCAGGTGAACCGGGGCGCGATGTGCTCGAGCGCGAAGCGGACCGGAGCGGGCATCGAGCGCCCCAGCGCGGTATCCAGCATCATCCCGGGGTTGAACGCGTTGGCTGTGACGCCTTCGGGCAGCTGGCGGGCCAGGGCGTAGGTGAAGTAGATGTTCGCCAGCTTGGAGGTGCAGTAGCGACGCTGCCCCCGCGTCAGGGCGTTGTCCTTCGCCGCCGCCTGCCCGAGCTCGCCGCGAGCGAGGGCACGAGGGTCGTTCCAAGCGGGGGCCAGCCCCTGATTGGGTCCGGGGTCGTGGGTGTCGCTGGAGACCACGACCACGCGGGCAGGTGCCTTCAGCACCGGCAGCAGCTCGTTGACGAGGGCGAAGTGGCCCAGGTGGTTGACCCCGAAGGTGGACTCGAACCCATCAGCGGTCCTGGCATCGTTCGCCCCCATCTGCACACCCGCGTTGCAGACCACGGCGTGCAGCACCGGCAGCCCGCCCGATCTCAGCCGCCCTGTCAGCTCGGTTCCGAAGGACCGGACCGAGGCGAGCGAGGCCAGATCCAGCGTCATCGCCTCCACCGAGTTGTCCGCCGCGGCATCGCCGGCCAGCGCGTCGACGGCCGCCTGCGCGCGGGCCGCGTCGCGCGACGCGATCACGACGTGCCACTGTCCGTCGGTGGAACCGAGGATCGCCTGCGCGCACGCATATCCGAGACCGCTGTTGCCACCGGTGACGACTACGGTCCGGGCGCTGTTCGCGGTGGTGTTCGCCCCCGTCGTTCCTTCGCTCATCACTGGTCCTCCTCGTCGCGTCGAGCTCTCAGGAACAGCGTCTTCCGCGGCGTCGCGTCTCACCAGGACCAACCTGTCCCTGGATGCTCGCGCTCCGCGAAGCTGCTGGTACGGGCGGGTCTCTGGCGCTCGCGGTCGAGGAACGAGCCACTTGTGGGTGACCAGGGGAGAAGGCGAATCGAACCGGTGTTGCCATCGTCCGTGGGTCCTGGACGGCCTCGCGGATCCGGATTCGCGTCGTTCTTCCCGGGGCCACACACGCGGACTGTCGCCGTACGTCCCAGCTCCGGTGAGGGGGTGAGCGTCGCTGTCCAGCCGGTCGGGCAGGGAGCCGGCCCCGTGGTGATGGGCGGAACGGTGGCGAGTCAACCCCGTGCCGAAGCGTCAATGAAGTTCGGTGCCATTCGGGGCTGATGCGGTAGGTCGGTCCTATGCGGATCGTCGAGCCTCCGGCCTGGCTGATGGCCATGCTCAAGGGCCGTCAGGTTGAGTCCGAATCTGAGTGGGTGTTCCCGACGACCACCGGCCCCCTCCGGGATCCGGACAACGCTCGGGCCGATCTACGCGACGCGGTCAAGAAGACCCAGTGGGCAGGTCTCCATCCCCACGCATTCCGTCACCTGGTCGCGACCATGCTCGACGCGGCTGGGCTGAGCGCACGGGAGATCGCGGACTACCTCGGTCACGAGCGGGTCAGCATGACCCAAGACGTGTACATGACGCGCAAGTCGCGGGGTAGCTCGGCGGCGGCAGCGCTGGCAAACATGCAGCTCAGCGGCTGAAGCAATTGTGAGGGAAAAGTGGGGGTTGATCTTTAATGAGATCGGCCCCCGCTTTGTTTTCCCTGGTCAGGCGCCCCCGGCAGGATTCGAACCTGCGACACCGGCTTTAGGAGAGCTGGGCTGTTGGCGGGCATTTGTGCAGGTGAGGGCTGCGGTACGCACCCGAAAACGGTGCTGTTGCCCGTGGATTGCCCGTAACCCCGTGCGAAGGTCCTCTGCGCGTGGCCGTCGATCCCAACCATGCGTTCGCACAATGAGCAGGTGGAGGGCAGTCTCAGCCTGCTTGGTAGCCGGAGAGCTGCCCAAGGCGAGACCGCTCGAGGCACTCGCTTTCAAGGCCGGCGAGCCGGCTCGCCCCGTCCGGCGGAGTCCGTCGTTACTGGCCACAGCGTGGTCCGTATGACTTTGACCAGTGCCGAACGGGTACGAATGAGACGAGAACTGAGACGGCGATCGATGCTGGCTGTTTAGTCGTGCTAGTCATCCTCTTCTTCGGTCCACGGAGCTAGTTCATTCCATTGATCTTCGTCCTCCTGGAAGTCTTCGTCGTCCCATGCCTCATCCCATGGATCGTCGTCGCTCCATAGTGCCCGGCCCCACAGCCCCACCCCGTCGGGGTCGTCACGTGCGGTGTTGTCCAGTTCCCACCACTCGTCCGCTCGTTCTTGCTCCAGCCATGCTTCTTCTTCAGCCATGGCAAGTTCTTGGAACGAGGCATCCCAGTATTTTTTGGGAATCTGTTGGGGATCTATCTCTGGGTAATTTGCGGCTCGCTGCTCAATGAGCGGAACTGATTGCCGTTCTGCCGCTTTACGTGATCGGAATTCGACCGCAGGGCGAAGGGTTTTCTGTTCTGGCTCCCACGGGCGAAATACGGAATAAAGTAGCGGCTCAATCAAGTTATAATGCTCGGACGATCCGGTCCTGATCTTTCTCTGTACGGCCCAGGCGCCGTAATCTGCAACCTGCAGACCCCACGAGCTACGACTGTCCCAGGTGCACAGGGTCAAGTTCACATTGAATTTGTTGCACACACGCTCTAGAGCTTGTCGAGCCGCCCTTTGCTTTCGCTTGTGGTCGCTCAACGTCGCGGCGATCACGTAAACCTTGTCCTCGGCGCTCAGGAGAAACCTTGCCTGATATTGGAAGTGCAGGTACCACGCCTGATGATAGAGGTGCATTTCATCTTTTGCCATGCGTTTGAGTACTGCTGGGTAAGCGTTCTTTTTAAGCAAAAGCGTGGTTTCGATCCGAGGCTTGTGAGATGAAATGAGATCGTAAAACCTCCTTCGCGTGGCGTCATGATCGTCTTTAGCGTGCAGCCCGTGGGGAAGGCTTACTCCTTCCGATTCGAGCTGCAGGCGAAGCTGCATCCCTTCCCAGATTGCGCGACTATGGTCACCTATGAAGGTTGCTGTAGCGAATCCGAAGTATTTACTTGAGCCGTGCTTTCCTGGAAGATCCAGGTTTCCGGTTTCGTCGATGTACATGTAGACGTCAGCCATGTTCTCACTCATTCATCGCCGTGCGGGTTAGTGCAACTTACATGACTTGACTGATGGCGATCCTGGGGTTATCCGTATGTGACCACACGTATCAGCCGTCATCGTCAGGTTGTTGAACCCCTGAAAATAGGCCTTCCCATAGCCCCCGGAATTTCCGTGGCCTATGTTATGAGCCGAGCAGATCCAGGTGAAACCCAGCCGCGAACAGAACAACCGACACCCATTTCGCCGCATGACCATGTCTCCCTAGGCTAATCGCGCCGGATAACACCCATAGGAAATACGGAGTGAAAACGGCTAAGCACGCCATTAGCGTCACCGTGAACAAAACGGACAGGCCAATATTGGCCAGATAGTACGTATCAGGGTCGAAAGTACGCGGACTAGGTCCGAACATCATAAATAGCACACACGCCAGGCTTGGGAACCCCAGGGCAGCAGCAACACGACCAACAATCTTCGCGAACCTTTCGGAGTGCGTCGTTAGCACCCAATCGAAAATCCTGCTTCCTGCGCGCCGAAACCATGCGGGACCAATCAGGTCTAGAACGACCATAGCGCCGGATACGAACTGAAGATACTTACCCATCCTCGCCCACCACAGCATCGGTAAGCCGTACATGGTGAAATCTTCCAACTTCTGGCCATCCCACCAGAGCCCGACCGCTTCCGAGAAGCCTAGATCGTGCACCATACCGCCTTATGATCCCAGGAGGTCCAACTGGAAACCACACATTAGCATTACGAGGGTAACCCATCTAAGGGAATTCGAGTCCGCGAACCGTTCACCCAGGTATGCCAGAAGCCGGAATGCATAAACCGTATGCAGTGGGATGAGAAATGCCAAAGCCGCAAGAAGTAGTGGAATCCACCCAACTAGCGCACACATCGCCATAGCCAGAGGGGAATATTTTCCCACGGTCTTACCGACGTTATCGGAAAGCCTCCGGATTCCTTCGTTATGATGCGCCCACTGCGCCTTAGATAACTCAAGCATCCCGGTAAGGGTAGATAGAATCTGCATATACTTGCCGAGGCGCGCCCACCACACCATCGGCCATCCGTATACGGCGACGTTGTCCAGCTTCTGGCCGCCCCACCAGAGGTCAATTGCATCTAGGATCCCGAGGTTCTGCATAGCACCCGCCCTATGATCCGAGCATGTCGAAACTGTGACACAAGATGATCGTAGTCTGGGGTGATCTTCGTTGGGCCCGGTTTATGGAAGTTGGGTCCTGTGGGCTGCCGAGTTGATGCAACGCTTCTGAATGGGCGAAGGTTGGGAGCTAGTTAGTCCGCCGTCACGTAGGTGCCCATGCCGTTGACGACGGTGAGGAGGCCGGCCTCTTGGAGGTGGCGGATGGCCTTGGCTGCGGTGACCTTGGTGACGCCGTAGATCTCGGCGATTTCGGGGCCGGAGGGGAGGCGTTGGCCTGGGGAGAGTTCGCCGGATTCGATGTCGGCTCGGAGGTCGTCGGCGATCTGGGACCAGACGTAGACCGGCAGGTCTCGGTTGATCCTGTCTGCGCGGCTCTCCCAGCTCATGGCCCGACGCTATGCAGGCAGAGGAACCTACGCCTGATGAGATGAACCCATAGGTACGTGTAGGTAGCTATACTCTCGCCTATGGAAGTGACCCAGGCTGAGGAGCCGAAAGCGGTGTTCGTCGACGGCCGGCGCTGGCTCGTGTGCCCGGTCGCCGGTCCTGACTGCTTCCGTGTCGTCGCAGACCTCGGGCGCATCGCTGTCGACGCGGTCGAGTTCCACGCGGAGAACCACCACCTGGGAGAGTGCTGCTCCTGTTGTGGCCGATGACCGCCAGACCGCCGGAGGAAGGGGAAGGTTGCCCTCCGGCGTGCGACGACGCCCGGAGAGGCGATCTCACAAGCCGCTGAGACCGCCACAGCAGCGCCGAAATGCCTTGCCTGGCGTCCAGCAAGGCCGACGGTGTGAGGGCCTCGCGTTTGTCGAAGCATGCTGTGGAACGGTCCCACGGGTCAATATGGGACTGGCATGATGTCACGAGTGATCAACTACCGCGATCAGACGAGATTACGTCGGAGTGCCAGGATCGGTCCGCGTTTGACGACCGCTCCGGTCGCTGGTCGCGTCGTGCGCTCACGGAGGGCTGACGTGAGCGAGAGTCGTACGGGAGTAGGTAAGTGGTCGAGCACCGTGCAGAACTGGTTACAGACGCTCGCGTCTGTCGCTACGGTTGGTGCCCTGGCGTTCACGGCAGTACAAGCAAATGCCGCTCTGCAGCAGAATGTTACTGCTCAACAGCAGAAAACCACTGAGACGCTGGGACAGGCTGTCGAGCAACTAGCTTCCGAAAAGATCAGCGTTCGCATTTTGGGAGTCCACGCGCTAGGGCGTGTTTTCCGGGAGAGCCCGGATGACCGGCAAGCCATTGTGGCGGGGCTTTCTCGATTCGTTCAGGATCGCTCGGCCGAGAATCCTCAAACCACTCGCTATCCTTGGATTGGGCCAGAGGAGGACGTTCAGCGTGCCATTACGGTGCTTAGTTCGAGCGCTGGGCAAGAACTCTCAGCTAACATCGATCTAATTAACGTGAACATGACCGGCGCCCGGCTCGAGAAGGCTAACCTTAGCCATGCCCAGCTGATTGGCACGAACCTCACCTATGTGAGGGCTGATTCCGCGAACCTCGCGGGAGCGTACCTAATGGATGCGAAGCTGGTAACCGCTGAGATGCCGTACTCCAACCTTGCCGGTGCTTCATTAGATCATGCGGATCTCACCGGTGTTCAGTTGAGTCGTGCGAACCTTAATGGCGCGAGGCTATTTCTCGCCAACCCCAGCGGAGCGACGTTCGATGGAGCTAGATTTGTCGGTGCGAATCTTGCTGGTGCGAACTTGTCAGGTTCTTACCTCGGTGGCGCGGATCTCACACGCGCGGATTTGACCGGAGCGAATCTGCTTGGCGTGACGGGTCTGTCGCAGCATCAAATTGATTCCGCTTGCGTTAACGCAAGTACGAAGCTGCCTCCCGGTTTAAAGGCGCCCCGGGAGATGCGAGCTGAGTGCGTTAACGGCCCAGGGACTGTGTTTAGCTGAAACACGTTCAGGATTCACGAGGGTGTTATCTAGGCTTCCTAGTACATACAGTCGGCGGCGGTTGCGGCTACCAGGATCGAGCCGACCTGAGTGAAGCTGCTAACCACGTCGGTCCACTTAACTGGCTGACTGGCTGCGGCCAGGATGAGAGTCGTATACCCCACATGGGGAGGTTAGCGGATCAAAATCGTCCTTGGTGCGGGAGCAGCTGTGGCGGTTTCTGAAACCACCCCGAACACTGGCTTGCGCATGTTACGTTGATCAAGTGACGAACGGGCCATTGCGAAGCTTAGGAAAGTCAGGGTTCGGGCTTATTTTCGCGCTTGTTGCGGACATCTCCGCAACTGTAGCGGTACTCAATACCCCCGCCATCATCGCTCTTCTGCGTGCGCACGCAGAGTTAGCCGTATATGTCGTGGCCGTCATGCTTGGTGGGCTCCTCGTGGTGCTTGATCTACTTTTTCGAAAATCGGCGGAAGTTAGGAGTCTAAAATCGGAAATTGCGTCCGCCACTACGCGGGATAGGGAAGCGTTTAAAGGCGCCCTTGCTGAATTCTCATTTGATGCAGGGTCAATCGAGTTTATTAAGAACGGGTTCCTGGTCACCAGCTGGCGCCGAGGGGAGTACCTCGAGCTAAAAAGCGCGGAGAGGAAGTGGAGGGAGGTCATCTTTGACGACCCGGAGGTCAATGGGGAATTTCGCCGATTTTTGGCCAGGTTAGGGGACCTGATCGATTGGATGGCGAGATTCGGTGAACCCAATCCTCTTGACGATCACGTTAACGATGACAGCGAGCGTTTCCGTATCATTTTTTCCATGTCCAGCGAGGAGCGTGATCGCGCTGTTGGAGCTGGTGAGTACCTGGCGCAGGAAATCATCGAGATTCGCCGCTCTTTTGAGAAAGTCGGCCGCCAGAACGGGTTGTAGCGAATCCGAGCTCAGCATCGAGAAGTAGGGCGTTCTGTCTGTGCGGAGGATGGCGCAGTCCGCGCCGGGGCTCCTCGTCGCGAGAGGTTCGCGTCAGTCCGCGCGAGCTGTTGCCGCTGACAGCCCCTTAGGAACTAAACCCGTTCCCTCCCTTGGTTTCGCGGATGGCTTTCGCGAGCTCGATCAAGCCGTTCCGGATGTCGTGACCTGCGTCGGTGATCGCTTCGGCGATCCTGTCGCGGTTCTCTTCGTTCGTCTCCCGGTACGCCTTGCCGAATGCCTCGATGGCTCCCATTGAGGTAGCGGCGTCGCCGTTACCGAGGGCGCGCAGCGCTGCTGCGGTTTCGACCAGCGAATCTGCGATTGCGCGCGCGTCGGCGGACGGTTTTGGGTTCTTGGCCTCGCTCAACTGGACTCCTTGGTGGCTGTTGGCATCAACGTCTGACCGCTCCTGGCCCAACCCAGTCGCGTCTTCAGCCAGGCTGTGCAGTCGTTCGTCTGCTGTCGATCCCGTTCTGAGGATTCGAGCGGCCGTTGCTTGATGGTTGATCCACTTGGCGATGAGGCTCATGCACTGTGCGTGGTCGCCAGCTTCCAGAGCTTGTAGCGCTTCTAGTACGGGTCGCTCATCAGTGCGAAGAGCGGTGATTGACCACCCATTCCTGCTGCTGCCATGCGTGATGTCGGCGCGTCGGCCATGTGCAAAACATCTCGCAGAAGCGACCTGGCCAAGAAGCTGAGCAGTGTCGGCCTGCCGATCTAGTTCGTCAGCTCGGCGGGCGATGTCGTCCTTACTGAGCTGGGGATTGAACAGCGCGTCGGCTACCGCATCGCGGTTGATGTAGATCGTGACCCACTTTGACGTGCGCCAGATCAAGAGCTTTGAACCGCCGGGAGTGGTCTGAACTTCGGGGTCTTCCGACATCGATTCCTACCTTCGGCGAGCGAATAGCGACCGGAGGAGCGATCTCACAGGCCGTTGAGATCGCCACAGCGGCGATGAAAGGCCTTGCCTGGTGTCCGGGCAAGGGCGGAGGTGTGGTGTGAGCTGGCTAGTCGGTGCCGTGAAGCAGTCGTTCGAGGTCTTCGGCCGGCGCCGCGCACCGGAATCCGGTGTCGTCGTCGCACATGGTCTCGTTGGCGTCGTTGAACTGCGACGGGACCGCGCGGTCAAACTGGCTGGTCCAGGCTCCGCCCTTGAGCTCGCGCCGCCCGGGCGTGGACTGGGTGTCGAGCCATTCCCAGACGTTGCCGCACATGTCGTAGACGCCGTACGGGCTGGTCCCGGACTGGTAGCAGTCGACGGCCGTCGTGGTGCCTACGCCGTTCTCGCGGACGTTGCACTTGGCCGGCGTCGGCTGGTCGCCCCACGGGTAGGTCGCACCGCGGGTTCCCCTGGCGGCCTTCTCCCACTGCTGCGCGGTTGGGAGCGTCTTGCCCGCCCACTTCGCGTAGGCGGCGGCGTCCTTCCACGTCACCCAGACCACGGGGTGGTTGGCCAGTTCTTTCGGGAAGGTGCCGTTTTCCCAGTGCTGTGGCGGTTCGTGCCCGGTCGCGGCGACGAACTGGGCGTAGTCGGCGTTGCTGACCAGGTAGATGTCGATGTAGTACGACGGCACCCACAGCGGGGTGTTGCTCGGGCCGGCCTGGTAGATGCTGCCGTCGACCTTGACCATCGAGCTGCCGGTGAGCGGGTGGCGAACCTGGCTGCTCCCAATCGGTTCGATGGTCTCGGCGCCGGAGATCTCCGCACCGCCGGTGAGGCCCTTGAACCGGGCCTTGGTGTCCGGGTCGGACATCCGCAAGGCCGTGTCCAGGATCGCCTGGTTGACCGGGATCGGGGTGACATCTGAGCCTTTGGCTTCCCACTTCGAGATGTTGCGCTCACTCACGCCCAGGTGGGCAGCGAACTCCCGAAGACTCAGCCGCATCGCGGTGCGAAGAGCCTTGATCTCGGTCCCCGTCCAAACCTGCACATTCGCCACTTGCCAGCTCCCCTGTCACGACTTCCGCAGGGAAGCCTAAAGGTCATGCCCGCGTGGCTACACCCTTTCGCCTGGGATGTCTGCGTACAGCCCGCGCAGCTCGTCAAGAACGGGGTGTTCCTTGGGCCATTCCTTGCTCTCAACGGCCGAGACCGCCCGGAGGCCGGTGGCGGCGTTCGTCGCGAAAACGGCGTCCATCTCGTCCAGGTCGGAGAGCGTCACCGGCTCCACAACCACCGACTCGTCGAACTCCTGCTGAAGCAGGGTCATGGTGACACCGGACAAGTACTCGGCCTTGGGCCAGATGATCTGTCCATCTCGGACGAAGCCGATGTTCGAGGTCGCGATCTCGCTGATAGTGCCGTTGGGGTTGAGAAACAGCACGTCATCGAAGCCGTCCCGCTGGGCGATGCGGCGTCGGCGGAGCGCGGCGTACAGGCCGATGTGCTTCACCGGCGGATCATCGCGGACGTAGGAGATCGCTCGAAGCCGCAGCGGTGATGCGATGCCCGGAGAGGCCTCACGCGTGGTCACGAGAACGTGCGGTTCGGCGTCGTGGCCGATCGTGCCGAGGCTGAGCGCGGGGTCATAGATCGTCACGCGGGCCGTCGTCAGAGCCGGCGCGTCTTCGAGCGCTAGGCGGACGAAGTGCCGGACGCGGTCGACGTCCAGGTCGACGTCGAAGAGCTGGCGGCAGTCGCGCAAGAGCCGCTGCATGTGGTGGGACAGGCCGCGTACGTGCCCCTCCTCAACCCTCATCGACGTGAAGTGGCCGTAGTTCGTCAAGGCCAGGGTCTTGACCTGCTCCATGTCGGGCGGCGTGCCGTTGAGCTGCATGGGGACCAGCTTGGCAGCTGACCGGCCAATTCTGAACTTCAACGGAACCGGAGTGCAGCACGAGTTCAGGGGCGCCGGTTCAGCACGGGTTCAGTGCAGGGCGTTCGAGGACAGTTCTTTGCAGCTCGCTGAGACCGCAATCTGGATATGTCAGCGGAACGGGCAAGCGAAAATCCCTCAGCGAGAAGGAGAAAGTCATGGCGAAGCAGGCGTTTCCCGGAGTCCAGACCGGCGGCGGCATCATGCCCAAGCTCATCGGCGCGGCCGTCACCTTCGCGGTCCTGGTCCTCATCGTGAAGCACCCCGCCGAGTCGGCCGTGTGGGTCAAGGGCGCGTTCGAGCTCTTCATCGCCCTGGTCAACGGCATGGCCCAGTTCTTCCAGGGACTCATGGCATGACGGCGCCGGCCACGAAGCGGTTCGCGCTACTCGTCGCGGACGCGGCTGATGAGGTCGTCAAGCCGCCCTTCCAGGGCGTTGATGGCGGCGTCCGCCTGCTGAACCGTCTTGCGAAGCTCGGTCAGCTCCGAGCGCGTGCGGGTGAGTTCCGCAGCCACGTCGACCTGCTCCGAAGGTTCCCGGACGTAGGCGCCGGCGTTGGTCCGGATCGTGACCACGCCGGCGTCCCGGAGCAGGCGCACGGCAGCCAGCGCGGTGTTGACCGCAACCTCGTACTCCTCCGCGAGCAGGCGATATGTCGGCAGCTGGGCACCCGGGGCGAATTCGCCGGCGTCGATCCGCCCCTGTAGGGCGTCCGCCACACGCCGACTAGCTGGGCGCTTGTCCTCGTGCGCGTCGTCAGTAGCCACGTGATCAGCGTACTCGGCATGTCTTGAGACATGGGTTGACAGCTCATCCCGCGCGCCCTAACGTCTCGCGACATAGAAATATCTTAAGACATCAGGAGGTAGAGATGCCCAACCAGGGCTACGGGTCCCTCGGTGCCGAGCTGGCCCACTGCGAGGACGAGCTCAGCGAGTTCGAGCAGGAGGCGGTGCAGGACTACTGGTCGCAGGTCATCGCCGAGGAGCTCGGCGAGCTGCCGGTGGCGCCGTTCATCTGGTCCGAGCTGGGCGCGGGGGAGCGGACGCGACTGCGGCGCTACGAGCGTCGCGAGGCCGGCGCGGTGCTGCGGCTGATCACGACCGAGGCGGACTCCGGGGAGGCGGCGTGAACGGGCTGATGAGTTGGCTGTTGTCCGGGCGGCGAGTGCCGCGGTTTTCGACCAGCGACGGTTCCCGAGGCGCTCGGCGGCGGCGTGAGCTGACCTGCGGCGAGCACAAGCCGAATCGTGGTGAGCAGGTCAGCGAGGTGTCGGTGCGGTGGACCTGCGACTGCGGTGCCTACCGCTTCGAGATCGACGCACCCCCGCCGCACGGCGACGAGATCCCCACGACGGCCTACCTGGAGATGGAACGCAGGGGCTTGCAGGGCAAGAAGGGGCCGTGGCGGTCCCAGATCACCGGTAAACCCCTGCAAGTCGACCCCGCCGAACCGGCCGCCGAGGAGGCCGAGGCACACGCCTCGGAACGGGCGCAGAGCGAGCTGCGCTGCGACCGGCTGGCCCGCGAGTACGTCAAGCGGTACGGGCCGTATGCGGCGCGGGATGAGGGCTACGCGGCGGAGCACCGCAACGACGTCTGGATGGCCGAGGCCCTGTTCAAGGCTGCCGATCGCGTCGACGGCGGCGAGACCACCTGGCCTTTCTGATGCCCCGGCCCAACAGCCCTTCCGCCAAGAACGCCTGTTGGACCGGGTCTCCCACCGATCACCAAACCGTTAGGAGATCTCTAATGCTACGGATCACCGCTAGCCCCTATGGGGGTGCGTGATGACCACCGCGAAGAGCGCTTACCCGGTGCCGGTCGCCGAGCTACTGCCGCAGGCCCGCCAGCTGGTCAAGCACCTGGGCCGGACTCCGAGCCGCAACCAGCTCATGGCCGAACTACGAATCGGGGCTCCCAAGGCCCGCGAGCTCCTCGACCGTTTGGCCGAGGAGGACCAGGCCAAGACTCCCAACCCGGGCGGTCTGCACGTGGTCGCCGAACCCGCCGAGGCCCACCACGACGAGAGCACCGAGACCGAGGCCGAAGCCGCCGAGGTGGAGCAGGCCACCGAGCCTGAGCCGGTTCCGACGGAAGCGCAGGGGGCGGAACACGAGGCGGAGTCTGCGCCGACCACGACCACCGCAGACCCGGCCAAACCCGCCGACAAGCAGGCGGTGAAGCCGATGGCGGTGTGGCCGGTCATGTTGCTGGCTCTGCCAGCGTTCGTGGCGATCTGGTCTGGGTGGGTCGGGCTCGGTCAGCTGACCGGGTTCGGGATCGTGCACCCGCTTCCGGGGATCGCGGATGGGTTCGCGATCAACACCGCGATCACCCTGCCGATTGGGGTCGAGACCTACGCCGCCTATGCCCTGCGGGTCTGGCTCTCGGGCCAGGTTCCGGCCCGTGCTCGCCGGTTTGCGAAGTACTCCGCCCTGGGCTCGCTCGCCCTCGGTGCCCTGGGGCAGATCGCTTTCCACCTGATGAAGGCCGCCGGGATGACCTCGGCGCCCTGGCTCATCACCGCTGCCGTGGCCTGCCTGCCGGTTGCCGTGCTCGGCATGGGCGCGGGCCTGGCTCACCTGATCAAAGACACCCACCGGGAGGTGCAGCAATGACCGAACAGCCCCAGAACCACAAGCCCACGGGCAGCGAGCACCAGGCGGAGGAGGAGCAGGCGCGGGTGCTGCGCTTCCCCTCCGAACGCCTCAACCACGACCAGGCCCAGGTCGAGGCCGAGGCCGGTGCTGAGTCGCAGGTGATCGACGGCGAGTTGGTCGACGACGACCAGGACCAGCAGGTCGACCAGCCCCAGACCGAGGCGGGTTCGAGCCTGGTTCGCCGTGAGAAGCGCGAACCCGTCCTGCCCGCCTGGGCGAGCAGCGTCGAGGAGTTCCGGGAGACTGCGAGGTGGGCGGTCAGCTATGCGGGACACACGCTGGCGTTCCACGCGGTGCGGTGCCCGGTCTACCTCGCCCGCATCCTCATCCGCGTCCCGCAAGGCACCTTGCGGCTACTGCGCGGTTTCCTGCGATGGGTGACCGATGCCGAGGGTCAGCCTGTTCGGCACGCTGCCGCTGACCGCGCCGACGCCGCCGAATACCTCCGCCTGTCCGGACAGCGTGATAGCCGGGTTCGGGGGCGGGTCTACGCCACAGTGGGCCTGGGCGCGGCGGCCCTTGCGGCGTTCTTTCTCGGCCGTGAGCTGCTGCCGGAGCTGGTGCAGTACGCGATCGTGGCTGGCGCCGTGGGTGCGGTGGGTTGGTTGGGTGCTCCGGCGGATCAGCCGATCGCTTCGCGTGCGGTGGAGGCGACGAAGGTGCCGAAGCTGACCAGCAACGCCGTCGAAATCGCCCTGGCCTCCCTGGGCATCTCCGGGATCAACCAGGCAATAGGCAAGGGCGGCGAAGGCATCGGGTTCCCCAAGCCGATCTCGCGCGACGGGAAGGGCTGGCGCGCGGATATCGATCTCCCGCACGGGGTGACGCCGGGGGACATCATGGACCGCCGCGAAAAGCTCGCCTCCGGGCTCCGCCGCCCGCTGGGGTGTGTGTGGCCCGAGGCCGACAACGGTGAGCACGCCGGCCGCCTGGTCCTGTGGGTGGGGGATCAGGACATGCGCAAGGCCAAACAGCCCGCTTGGGCGCTGCGCAAGGGCGTGCGCGTGGATCTCTTCCAGCCGCAGCCCTTCGGCACCGACCAGCGCGGCCGCTGGGTCGACCTCCGGTTGATGTTCACCTCGGTGGCCATCGGTGCGATCCCGCGTATGGGCAAGACCTTCGCGCTTCGCGAGCTCCTGCTCATCGCCGCACTCGACCCGCGCGCCGAGCTGCATACCTACGACCTCAAGGGCACCGGCGACCTCGACCCCCTGGAAAAGGTCACCCACGCCCACGGCGTCGGAGACGACGACGAAGAGATCAAAAAGGCTATTGCCGACCTGCGGAAACTCCGCGACGAGCTCCGCCGCCGAGCCAAGCTCATCCGGGATCTGGCCAAGCAGGGTCTCGCGCCGGAGAACAAGGTCACCCCGGAACTCGCGGGCAAGAAGAGTTTGGGTCTGCATCCGATCGTGATCGGGGTGGATGAGTGCCAGGTGTGGTTCGAACACCCCGACCACGGCGAGGAGTTCGAAGCCATCTGCACCGACCTCGTCAAACGCGGACCCGCCCTCGGGATCATCATCATGCTCGCCACCCAGCGCCCGGACGCGAAGAGCTTGCCCACGGGGATCTCGGCGAACGTGTCGACGCGGTTCTGCTTGAAGGTGCAGGGCCAGACCGAAAACGACATGGTCCTCGGCACCTCCAAGTACAAACAGGGCGTCCGTGCGACGACGTTCGCGTGGGCGGACAAGGGCATCGGCTACCTGGTCGGCGAAGGCTCCGACGCCCAAATCGTCCGCACCGTCGCGGGTTTGGATGGCCCGGCCTCGGAGAAGGTCGCTGCCTACGCCCGCACCTTGCGTGAGCAGGCCGGAACACTGACCGGTCACGCCATCGGCGAGGCCCCGGAGGTGGACGAGTCGGTGTCCAAGAAGGACACGTTGCTCGAAGACATCCTGTCCGTGGTCGGTGAGACCGAGAAGAAGGTCTGGAACGAGCGTGTCATCGCCCGGCTCTACGAGCTGCGGCCGGAGGTCTACGGCACCTACCGGGAGTCGGCCGACCTCACCGCGGCTTTGAAGCGGCACGGCATCCGCACCGCCCAGGTGTGGGGCACCACCGACGACAACAAGGGCGCCAGCCGCATCGGCATCACCCGCGCCGACATCGCCCAAGAAGTCGCGGAACGTAATCGCCGCGAGGGGTCCGGCTAGCCCTCGCCGGGTCTCTAGACCTAGACGACCGGCCTTCTAGGTCTAGAGGCCCCGCTAGACCCCCATCCCTCTTCTCACCAGCGCCCTAGTCCCTAGAGGCGCGTGGGCCAGTGCGCTCAAATACGGCCCAGGAGGCCATCTGTGACCCCCGCCGACTCCGCTAGCACCGTCCTGTTCCTCGTCATCGTGTTGGTCACGTTCGGTTACGGAGTGACGTGCTGGTTCTGGCCGTTCAAGGCCTGCCGCACCTGCCGAGGCTCCGGCAAATTGCGCTCTCCGTTCCTGCGCGCCATCCGTCTCTGCCCGCCCTGCAACGGCACCGGCCTCCGTCTGCGTGCGGGTCGCCGGGTCATCAACGCCGCTCGCCGCATCCACCGCGCCAACCACCACCGCCACTGAAAGGAGGGCAGCCATGACCACGAACCTGACCATCGCCAGCTGGTTTGCCGCCCAGGGCATGTACGTCTTCCCGCTGCGGCCCGGCAGCAAGCGCCCGTTCGCCAACTGCCCGCACTGCAAGGCCGGTCACGCCGCCCCGGCCGCGTGCCGGTGCCTGACCGCCGAGCAGCCCTGCCATGGGCTCCTCGCCGCCACGATCGATCAGGAGTTGATCCGGCAGTGGTGGACCCGCGCCCCCGGTGGCGGAGTGGGTATCGCGACCGGGCCGTCCGGGCTGGTCGTGCTGGACCTCGACCGCAAGCCCAAGCCGCCGGCCCCGGCCGCGCACGACGTGCCGAGCCTGGTGGGCGACGGGTTGGAAGCCCTCGACGCCCTGGCCATCGCCGCCGGCGCATCTTGGCCGACCACGCTCACCGTCGCCACGCCCTCCGGTGGCCGCCACCTGTACTTCCGCGCTCCGCACGGTCTGCGGGTGCCCAGCGACGCCACGGGCCGAGTGGGGCACCAGATCGACGTCCGTGCCCTGGGCGGCTACGTGCTGGCACCCGGAACCAGCACCACAACACCCCCGGAGGACGTCGCCGGGTCCTACACACGGATCTCAGCGGCCGCTGAGATCGCCGAGCTGCCCGGCTGGTTGCGGCCCCGGGTCATGCCCCGGCTGCACCAGCACCGGCAGCCCTCAACCTCACGGCAGCCCGCCCGGGTGATCACGTGCCGGGCTACTGGCAGCGCGTCTGGGAAGGCCAGCTGTCGAAGGTCGAAACCGAGCCGGGGGAGCGCTGGCGGCTCATCTATGCGGCCGCTCGGCGCCTGGCCAACCTCGCCACCCACGACACCGCCCCCTGGACGGCGACCGAGGCGATCGACGCCCTGACCGCCGCTGCACTCCGTCGACGCGAGCGCACCGGCAAGCCGCTCGAACCCGCCGCCGCCCGGCGCAACGCCCTCCGGGGTTGGGAGCGCGGAACCCACGACGGCCCGGAATCCCTGCTGGGACGAGGCGCGGCATGACCACCACCGACATGAAGGGAGGTAGCCCGATGACGGCACCCACCACCGGCGCCGAGCTCCTGGACGAGCTCCACCAGGCGGTGACGCGCTACGTGATCCTACCGAGCCCGCAGGCCGTCGACGCCGTGGTCTTGTGGATCGCCGCGACCCACGCCCAGCCCGCGTGGGCGCACGCCCCGCGCCTGGTCATCCGTGCTCCCGAGAAGCGCTGCGGCAAGTCTCGGCTCCTCGACGTCGTCGAAGCCGCTTGCTACGAGCCGTTGATCACCGTCAACGCTTCGCCGTCGGCGGTGTACCGCTCGATCGACGAGGACCCGCCCACGATGCTCGTCGACGAGGCCGACACGATTTTCGGCGCCGACGCTGGCAGCAACGAGGACCTGCGCGGCCTGCTCAACGCCGGTCACCAGCGCAACCGCCCCGCGATCCGATTCGACGCCAACACCCGCAAAGTCGAAGCCATTCCGACCTTCGCAATGGCCGCGTTGGCCGGGATCGGCGCCATGCCCGACACGATCGAAGACCGAGCGGTCGTGATCCGGATGCGCCGCAGGGCGCCGGGCGAGAAGGTCTCGCCCTTCCGCCACCGCCGCGACCGGCCAGCGCTGACCCGCCTTGCCGACCGGATCAACGAGTGGCTGCGCGCCGACCTGGACAAGCTCGAAGCCGCTGAACCGGAAATGCCGCTGGAAGACCGAGCGGCCGACACCTGGGAACCGCTGATCGCCCTGGCCGACCACGCCGGAGGGACGTGGCCGGAGCGAGCAAGGCGATCCGCGGTTGACCTCTTGGCCGAAGCCAACGACAACGACCAGGGGACCATCCGGACTCGGCTGCTGGTCGACATCCGCCGTGCCTTCGCCGATCAGCAGGCCATCTCCACCAGCGACCTCCTGGGCAAGCTCAACGCCGACCTGGAAGCACCGTGGTGCGAGTACGGCCCCTTGGGCCTCAACCCCAACAAGCTCTCAAAGCTGCTGGCGGACTTCGAAATCCGCTCCGGCAACGTGCGGTTCCCGGACGGCACGCAAGCCAAGGGCTACCGCCGATCGGACTTTGTCGACGCCTGGCAGCGCTACTGCCCGCCGGAGACACCTCCGGCAGAGGCGTCCCAGCCGTCCCAAGCGTCCCAGCCCAGGTCAGCGCGGGACGGCACCACCGCCCGGGACGGCACCAGCCGTCCCACCCAGAACACCGGCCCAGTCCCGTGGGACGGCACAAGCTGTCCCAACACCCCAAGCCGTCCCGCGCTGACCTGCATCGGGACGGATGGGACGGCTGGGACGGCAATCCCGCACGCCGCGAAGCAGAGGGGGATCGCATGACCGATCGAGTCCGTTCGCTCAGTTCGTCTCGACCGAAGGGAACAGCGCCGATGCCGCGCCGACGTGAGTACCTGTCGATCCCCGATCTATGCGCCGAACTCGGCATCAGCAGGGACACCTTCTACAAGTGGCGCGCCAGGGGGACCGCGCCGCGCTGCACGAAGTTGCCGAACGGAGCACTCCGAATCCTCCGCGACGACCTCGAAGACTGGCTGAACGACCGGAAGGAAGTGGCCTGAATGCAGAGCTACGACGTGCGCATTTGGGCCATCACCGCGCGTAAGAACAAGGACGGGAAGGTAACGAGCTACCGGCTCCGTTGGCGAGTCGGACGCGAGGAGTTCGAGGAGACGTTCAAGAAGCGTGCGCAGGCCGATGGCCTTCGGGCTGAGATCGTATCCGCCCAGAACCGCGGCGAGCCGTTCGACACCTTGACCGGTAGGCCCGTATCGCTCGGTAGGGCAACGCGGGACATGCGTTGGTTCGAGTTGGCCTGCAACTACGTCGACATGCGCTGGACGGAAGCTGCCGCGAACACGCGCCAGACCATCGCGGAGGCCCTGATCAGGGTGTCACCGGTCTTCTTCAACGGCGGTAGGGGCAAGCCGGCCGACGCGGAGATCCGTTCGATGCTGCGGGGCTGGGCGTTCAACTCTGATCAGCGGGCCAAGGGTGTGCCAGAAGAGCACCGCGACGCGATTGAGTGGTGCATCCGGAATAGCCTGCCGATCAGCGTCGTCCTGGACGAGGCGAAGCAGCGCGAGTTGCAGCAAGCAGCGCTCGTGAGCCGGGGAGGCAAGAAGTACGCGGCAACGGTGGCGCGTCGAAATCGCGCTGTGCTCTCGCACTTCCTGTCCTACGCGGTCGACGAGAAGGCCCTAGAGGCAAACCCGCTGCGGAACGCGAAGTGGGAATCCATGCCGAAAGGCAGCCGCTCGATCGACCCCCGAACGGTGCCAAACCCGGTGCAGGCGCGGACATTGTTGCGAGCCGTGAGCGAGATCCAACGAAGTGGTCCGAGGCTGGAAGCCTTCTTCGCAGTGATGTACTTCGCCGCACTTCGACCTGAAGAAGCCGCAGCTCTGACCAAGGACGATCTCAACTTGCCGAAGCGGGGATGGGGCGAGATCTACGTCAGCAAAGCACACCCGCATGCCGGCAAGCACTGGACCGGAACCGGCCAGGCGCGGGAAAAGCGCGGAGTGAAGGCACGAGCTGCGGGGGAGGGGCGCCCAGTGCCATGCCCGCCAGAACTTACGGAGCTACTACACAAGCACATCAAGGCGTATGGCGACGGAAATAGCGGTCTCCTGTTTGAAGGAGACAAAGGCGGAGGCATCCCCAAGATCACCTACACGCGAGTGTGGAGAGCAGCTCGGGCGGCTGCATTCACGGAAAAGGCTGCCCAGTCCCGCCTAGCGGAGCGACCGTACTCGCTTCGGCACGCAGCAGTGAGCACCTGGCTGACTGCCGGCGTTGATCCGACAACCGTGGCTCGATGGGCTGGGCACTCCGTTGCGGTCTTACTGGAGACCTACGCCTCGTGTCTCCACGGTCAGGACGTGATCGCTCGCCAGCGTGTTGAGAACTTCTTCGGGTACCGGCGTGAGTAACACGGTGTCAGAGCTGGCTTAAAAACGCGAACCGACCTAGCTGCCCCAGCCAGCCGTTCCTGGCTGGGGCGGCGGTGTGTCACGGTGATAGGCGTTTTGTCGCGCTCCGATTTTCCCATTCCGGCCCAAGAACGTCCGTCGTGCAGTAAAAGAGGATCATGACCAACTTCCCGGCTACCTCTGAATCGAACACGCGGCGCGACCCGGACTGGCCCAGGTGCAGCCATCCTGGGCGGTTGCCACGGTGTACCGGGGTCCAGGTCGATGGCTTTGGGAAGTGCCTAGCTCACTTATCTCCTGAGGAGCGAGACGAGGCTCTATCGCGGCTGTGTCGGTCCGGCCGTCTTGACTTCCGTGGGACTCACATGTCACGGGAGCTGCTCGCGCTAATACTCGACGCAGTAGGCGATGACAATGGTCATCCGGCTTTCGAGGGCGACGTATGGTTTGACGGGGCGACCTTCAAGGACGACGCTCGGTTCAGCAATGCGACCTTCGGTGGCGAAACCTCGTTCATCGGAGTGACCTTCGAGAGAGATGCCTTGTTTGACGAGGCGACGTTCGTTGGTGATACTTGGTTCAGCAATTCGAACTTCAGCAACGAAGCATCGTTTGAACTAGCGACCTTCAACGCGGGCGCTCAGTTCGAAGAAACGACCTTCGGTCGCGAAGCCTCCTTCATCGGAGTGAATTTCGGAGGGCAAGCTTGGTTTTCCGGTGCGATCTTTACCGGCGAGGCCCGGTTTGAGGAAGTAGCCTTTGGTGGCAGGGCCCAGTTCGAGCACGCGGCGTTCGCCGACAAAGCTTGGTTCGAAGAAGCTACGTTCAGTGCGGGCGCCCACTTCAATGATGTGGCATTTAGTGGCAAATCCTGGTTCTACGGGGCGATATTTACTGGCAAAGTTTCGTTCAAGCGGGCGGCCTTTGAGGTGACCGAGTCGTTCGGGCTAGTGGTGGCCAGAGTAATAGATCTTTCTCACGTCGTGTTTAGCAGGCGTGTCTTGTTGCAAGTGTCGGCCGCCAAATTCAATTGCAACGAGACTCGGTTCGAGGCGGGGGTGGTGCTGCAGCTGCACAACGCAGAGGCAACCTTCAGGCGTGCGGAGTTTGCGGCGCCATCCACGATCGCCAACGCTTCTCATCCGCCTGCAGGGTGGGTTAGATCAGTCGAACTGGAAATAGTCGAGTGGGAAGTGGAAATCGGCCAGCGGACCCCAGCGTTGACTTCCTTGGAAGGAGCGGACGTCACGGACCTGGTGGTCACTGACGTCGACCTGTCGCGCTGTAGGTTCGCCGGCGCACATCACCTGGATACGCTTCGGCTGGAGGGCGATTGCAAGTTCGCTTTGCCCCCGAAAGGTATCCAGTGCGGCTGGAGATGGCCGCCGGTATGGAGGTGGACACGCCGGCAAGTCCTAACTGAGGAGTGCAACAGACGAGCAGGCTTGAAAAACCCCGAATGGACGACTGCCTCACAGTCCGCTGTGCCGCCCGTGCAGTTGAATGCCAAGCGGGTAGCCGCAGTGTATCGGGACCTGCGAAAGGCTCAGGAAGACAGCAAGAACGAGCCAGGTGCCGCTGACTTCTACTACGGCGAGATGGAGATGCGCCGTACAGACCGTTCCACTGCATGGCCGGAACGCCTGATCTTGTTCCTGTACTGGTTGGTTTCGGGTTACGGGCTACGGATGACTCGAGCGCTGATCTGCTTAATTTCGCTGATCGCTATAGCGATGGTCATTTTGTACTTGGTTGGATTTGGTGGGTCTCCACCGGGTTCTCGGGCCGTGCCGCCGCCGAACTTGGGAACGTGTCTCCTGTTTGTGGTAGAGAGCGTTGTGTCATTGCAGCCTAAACTTGCCGGGTTGCCTAGCCTCACCTGGCAAGGCGAGGTGGTCAGGGTGGCCATGCGGCTCTTAGGTCCGCTCCTCCTCGGTTTGGCAGTGTTGGCGATCAGGAATCGTGTCAAACGGTGATCAATACCCAACGTGCCCGTTACGGCCCTTATGTCCTGATCTTCGGAACGGCAGACAGGAGTAAGCACACATACCTGGCTATGGGAAGAAGTGGATCTCTGTGCATGTCGCGCCAAGAGGTTAGAGCAGCTGTGCCCGTGAATCGCCCGTAGATACCGACTGCTGTCGGCTTACGGTGGCTGACAGTGGCCGATCGAGCGATCGGCCACTAAGTGCTCCATGCCTGGTCAGAGCCAGTACCCCGTGGTTGCCTGAAGCGCCCCCGGCAGGATTCGAACCTGCGACACCGGCTTTAGGAGAGCCGTGCTCTATCCCCTGAGCTACGAGGGCCTGATCGGAGGGTACCTGGGTGGGGGTTCGGGTTCGGCACCTGGTGGCGTCTGCGGGCTGTTTCCTCCGCTGTTCGCGGTCGTTGCTCGTGGTCGGGTGGTCGTTACGGTTGGTGGGCTTTGGGGTGGCCGGGTCGTGGGGCGTCGTCGTTGTCCGCCTCGGCGTCCTCGGTGGTTTCTCGGTCTCGAACGCGCGCCGGTTGGATGGTCCATAGGGGACGCCTGAAACAGGCTGTGTGGCGGCGTTTTCGAGCTTCATCGGTCGGGTTATTGGGTGGTCTCCGGTTGGTCTGTGCCGTTCTCGACTCTGTTTCGGCCTGCTCTCTTGGCCTTGTAGAGGCCGATGTCGGCGGCTGCGAAGAGTTGGTCCAGGTTGTGGGGGCCTGAGGCCACGCCGATGCTGACCGTGGGTTTCTGCTCCAGCCTGCCCAGGACCAGGCGCCAGTCGTGGGCGTTGACCGCTGCGCGGATGCGTTCGGCGACGACCGGGCCGGCTTCGCGGGAGTCCTCGGCGGCGTCGACGAGCAGGACCACGAACTCGTCGCCCGCCCACCGACACAGCAGGTCGCCCGCGCGGCATTCGCGACGCAGCAGGTTGGCCACCTCCTGCAGGACGACGTCGCCCGCGGTGTGGCCGGCGAAGTCGTTGACCTCCTTGAAGTAGTCGACGTCGAGCAGCACCAGCCACGGGACCCGGCCGGCGGAGGCGTTGCGTTCCAGCAGGACCGGGGCCATGCGTTCCAGGCCCAGGCGGTTGGCGAGGCCGGTGAGCGGGTCGCGGAGGGCGGCTTCGCGGGCGGCCATCGCCATGCGCTGCGCCTGGGTGGCGACTCTGCGCTGCTCCAGGGCTTGGCCGAGGCCTTCTTTGAGGATGTCCACGGCCGACACGGCTGCCGTCACCGCGCGGCGCAGGGCCGCTGCCTCGCCCACCGGGTCGCCGAGCTGCTTGCAGATCTCGGCGAGTTCGCGGGAGAACCGCATCATCAGGAACGACTCGTGGATGTTCTCGGCGCTCTCGAGCGCGCGGCTGGCGAAGGTGCGGGCCTCGGTCAGGACGCCCTGCGAGCGTCTGATGACGGCCAGCACCCAGTTCGCCAGCGCCATCGCGTAGCCGTCGGAGTTGTCGCGGCTGAGGGTGAGCGTCTCGTGCGCGACGCGCTCGCCCGACTCCACGTCGCCGGTGCCGACCAGCGACCGGGCCAGGCAGGCCAGGGCGCTGCGCTTGACGCGTCCCGGCTTGGCCAGCGACTGGGCTTCTTCGCAGAGCTCGCGGGCCGCGGCGAACTGGTGGGCGGCCTGCTCGGGCTGGTTCGCGGCGCGGAACACCCGGGCGATGCCTTCGCGGAGCTCGCAGTGGGCGAGTGAGGGCTGGTCGCCCGAGTCGCGGGCGATCTGCACCGCCAGCGACATCAGGTCCATCGCCGGACCGCGCCGCCCGATGCCCTCCAGCAGGAATCCCAGCATGCTGACGGTGTGCGCGGCCGATCCGCCGCTGGGCGGCTGCGTGTCGAGCTCGGTCCAGCCCTCGGCGATGAGCTCCAGGGCGAGCGGGATGCGGCCCAGCCGCCAGGCCAGCAGGGCGCGGTGCACCAGCACCGTGGAGCGGACCCAGCGGTCGTCGACGAAGTTCGTGCCGCCGGCGAGCAGCTCGTCGAAGGCGGCATCGGCCTCGGCGAAGCTGCCAGCGTCGAGCAACCGCCTCACCTGGCGGTCCTGGGCCGGGATGTGCCCGGCGAGCGGTTGTTCCTCCGGCTGCACCGCGACCTCGTCGTGAGCACGTCATCGTGGCCGCTCGGATGAGCGACCTGTCCGAGGTTACCGGTTGCGACCGCGCCCGTACGCTTCGTAGTGGATGACGTCGTCCAGAGGCATCCGCTGGCGCCAGCCGTGCCGTTCCAGGTCCGGGGTCTCGGCGAGCTCGCGAACCGGTCCCACGCACAACCATGCCACCGGCCTGACCTCGGAGGGAACTCCCAGCAGGCGTCGGAGGAACTCCTCGCGGTAGAAGCTGACCCAGCCGACCCCGAGACCTTCGGCGGTCGCCGCCAGCCACAGGTTCTGGATCGCCAGGCACACCGAGTACAGGCCGGCGTCGGCGATGGCGTGCCTGCCCAGCACCTGCGGCGCACCTCGGCGCGGGTCGTAGGTGACGGCGATGCCCAGCGAGGACTCCACGATGCCCTCGACCTTGATCTTGCTGAAGGTGTCGGCCCGCTCGCCGTCGAGCTTGCTGGCGAACACGCTGCGCTCGGCCAGGACGTGCTCGCGGAACGTGCGGCGCGTGTTCGCGTCGCGGACCAGGATGAAGTCCCAAGGCTGGGAGAGCCCGACGCTCGGCGCGGTGTGCGCGGCGTTGAGCACGCGGCGCAGCACCGGCTCGGGGAGTTCGGCGCCGGAGAACTCGCGGCGGACGTCCCGCCTGCGGTTGATCACGTCGTAGAGCTCGGCGGCGGGAGCGGAATCGGTCAGGCTGGGGTTGTGTCCAGGGGTCTTCATCGCGATCAATGCTGCACCGGGGATACCGGCCACCCGGGTCCAGGGTGACCGGTATCGCACGGCGTTCGACCGGATCGTCCTATTTGTGGTGATACGGGAGCAGCGCCATCTCGCGGGCGTTCTTGATCGCCTTGGCGACGTCGCGCTGCTCCTGCGCGGTCAGTCCGGTGACCCGGCGCGAGCGGATCTTGCCCCGGTCGGAGATGAACTTGCGCAGCAGCGCCACGTCCTTCCAATCGACCTGGACGACGCCCTCGCGCTGCAGGAGGTTCGGCTTCTTGCGGCGTTCGACGGGTCGGCGCACGCGATCACCAGCTCGACTTGGTCACGCCGGGCAGCTCGCCCTTGTGCGCCATCTCGCGCAGGCGCACGCGCGACAGCCCGAACTTGCGGAAGTAGCCGCGCGGACGCCCGTCCACGGTGTCCCGGTTGCGCAGCCGGACCCGGCTGGCGTCCCGCGGCTGCCGCTGCAGCTCGCTCTGGGCCTCGAAACGGGCCTCCGGCTCGGTCTCGGGCGAGGCGATGATCCGCTTCAGCTCGGCCCGCCGCTCGGCGTACCGCTCGACGACCTCCTTGCGCTGCTCGTTCCGAGCGATCTTCGACTTCTTGGCCACGATGTCCTCTCTGCTGTGCGTCCTCGACCAGTGGTCTCGTGATTTCAGTGGAAATCGGGGTGCGGAATTCAGTGGAGATCGGGTTCCTGATTTCCACTGAAACCCGGTCGCTCCCGGGGGTGTGCGCCTGACCTGGGGTTTGGGCGGGTCAGCGTTCTTCTCTGAACTCGACGTGCTTGCGGGCGACCGGGTCGTACTTGCGGAGGCGCATGCGGTCGGGGTTGTTGCGCCGGTTCTTGGTGGTGACGTAGGTGAATCCGGTGCCCGCGGTGGAGCGGAGCTTGATCACCGGACGGGTGTCGGTGCTCTTGGCCATCAGAAGCGTTCCCCTCGTGCGCGCATGTCGGCGACGACCGCGTCGATGCCGCGCTTCTCGATCGTCTTCATCCCCTTGGTCGACACCCGCAGCCGGATCCACCGGTTCTCGGCGGGCAGCCAGTAGCGCTTGTTCTGCACGTTGGGCAACCAGCGGCGGCGGGTTTTGCGGTGGGAGTGCGAGATCTGGTTGCCGTAGCCCGGCTTCTTGCCGGTCACCTGGCAGCGGACTGACATGACCTACCTCTCGATAACGACATCCATTTTCATATAGCTGACGGCCAGGGTAGCGTGTCGGCAGCGAAGATGAAAACCGTTGTCGATTGAGGTGGGGATGTTCACCGATCCGTCCGACCGGACGCCGCTGCTGCTGGTGGCCGGCCTCCGCGAAAGCCAGGTCGCCGAGGCGGCCGAGGTCGCGCGCCTCCGCGACCCGTCAGGAACCGCGCTGGTGCACGCCGACCTGCGCTCGGTCGCCGAAGGAGTGGTGCGCCGCGAGGTCCGGCACGGCGATCACGTCGACAGCCACGTCCTCGAACTCGCGCACGGCTGCGTGTCCTGCACCCTGCGCGAAGACCTGCTGCCGCTGCTGCGCAGGCTCGCCGCCGCGCCCGACATCAACCGCATCGTCATCCGGCTCGACCCGGCGCTGGAGCCCGAGGCGATCTGCTGGGCGCTGCGCCACGTCGAGGTCGACGGCCGCCCGCTGCTCACCGACGTCGCCATCGAGGCCGTGCTGACCACCGTCGACCTCGAGACCTGGCTGCCCGACGCCTCCGGCGAGGAGGAGCTCGCCGAGCGCGGACTGGGCGGCAGCGCCGACGACGAGCGCACCGTGGCCCAGGTGGCCGTCGGGCAGGCCGAGTTCGCCGACGCGATCGTGCTGGTCGGAGCCGCCGAGGACCGCTGGCAGCGGGTCCGCACCGAGGCCGTGCTCGCCCGGCTCACCCCGTCGGCACCGCTGGCCCACCTCGACCACCTGGACTTGCCCGCACTCCTGGCGCGCATCCCCGAGGACTCCCGGCGAGGCGAGGTCGACGGGCCGCACGGCCGGCTGCTGCGCGGCCAGCCGTCGCTGGACACCGACGCGGGCGTGGCCACCGTCCTGTTCGAGGAGCGCCGCCCGTTCCACCCGAAGCGGCTGCACGAGGCCGTCGACATGCTGCTGGACGGCGTGATCCGCACCCGCGGCCGGTTCTGGGTGGCCAGCCAGCCCGACGACTCGCTGTGGCTGGAATCCGCGGGCGGCGGGCTCGCCGTCGCCCACGCCGGGCCGTGGCTGGCGACCGTCGACGACTGGGACGGCCTGTCCGACGACCGGCGGCTGCGGGCCGCGCTGACCTGGGACGACTACTACGGCGACCGGATGAACGAGCTCGTGGTCATCGCCCACGAAGCCGACCCGCACGAGATCGTCCGCGCGCTGCGCGACGCCGTGCTCACCGACGACGAGCTCGCCGCGGGCGAGCAGGAGTGGGCGCAGTACCCGGACCCGTTCGCCGACTGGCGCACCGAACCGTGCGCCGAACCCGCTGAATCCGAGTTGAAGGGAAACCAGTGAAACCCGACATCCACCCCCGCTACGAGCCCGTGGTGTTCCAGGACCGCACGACCGGCAAGAGCTTCCTCACCCGCTCCACCGCGACCTCCGACGCGCGCATCGAGTGGGAGGACGGCAACACCTACCCGCTGATCACGATCGACGTGACCGCCTACTCGCACCCGTTCTGGACCGGCAACCAGCGGGTCATGGACACCCAGGGCCGCGTCGAGAAGTTCCGCCGCCGCTACGGCGACCGCCGCCGCTGAACCGCTCGACTCCCCGAAAGGACCCGACATGGCAGTTCCGAAGCGCAAGACCTCGCGGGCCAACACCCGGCACCGCCGCTCGCAGTGGAAGGCGAAGGCGCCCGAGCTGGTGCCGATCGTGGTCGACGGCGAGCGGAAGCTGGTGCCGCGCGCGCTGATCCGGCACTTCCAGGAGAAGTGAGCGCAACCGGCGCGCGTCGTCACGCCGAGTGAACGACGCGCGCCGGACCGAGACGGCCGTCACCTCGACGGGCGAGGTCCGGCGGGGCTCTCAGCTCGTTCTCAGGGCAACGGGTAACACTGTCCGCATGCGCATCCTCGTCGTCGACGACGATCGTGCCGTGCGGGAGTCGCTGCGAAGGTCCCTGCAGTTCAACGGGTACCAAGTGGAGCTCGCCGCGGACGGTCAACAAGCACTGGACCACCTGGCCGACAACCGCCCGGACGCCATGGTCCTCGACGTGATGATGCCCCGGCTCGACGGTCTGGAGGTCGCGCGGCGGCTGCGCAGCACCGGCGACGACCTGCCGATCCTGGTGCTCACCGCCCGCGACGCCGTCTCCGACCGGGTCGCCGGGCTCGACGCCGGCGCCGACGACTACCTGCCCAAGCCCTTCGCCCTCGAAGAGCTCCTCGCCCGGCTGCGCGCGCTGCTGCGCCGCGCCACCCCGCCCGAAGGCGGACCCGACGCGCAGCCCGCGGCGCTGCGCTTCGCCGACCTGGAGCTGGACCCGGGAACCCGCGAGGTCCGCCGCGGCGAGCGCTCGATCAGCCTCACCCGCACCGAGTTCGCCCTGCTGGAACTGCTGATGGCGCACCCCAAGCAGGTGCTCACCCGCAGCAGGTTGCTCGAGGACGTGTGGGGTTACGACTTCCCGACCTCGGGCAACGCCCTGGAGGTCTACATCGGCTACCTGCGCCGCAAGACCGAGGCCGAGGGGGAGACGAGGCTCATCCACACCGTGCGCGGTGTTGGCTACGTGCTCCGCGAGACGCCGCCGTGATGGGCAATCCGATGGCCGTTCCCGCGCCGCCACCACCCGACCTGGACGACCCGCCGCCGCCCAGCAGGTTGCAGCGGGTGTCGCTGCGCAACCGCGTCACCTGGCTGGCCGCGATGTGCGTGGCCGGTGCGGTGGCGCTGGTGTCGGTCGGGGCGTTCGTGACGGTGCGCGACAGCCTCTACCAGCAGCTCGACGACAGCCTCACCGAGCGCGCGGTGGAGGCGGCCGAGGGGCCGCTGGTGCGCACCGCCGACTTGCAGCAGGTCCCGGTGGCGTTCTTCGTCGCCACGAACTTCAAGATCAACGTCCTCTCCGCCGACGGCACCGTGTTCGGCCCGGAGCAGCGACCGCCGATGAGCGTGCTGGAGCTGTCGGTGGCCAAGGGCGAGGTCCAGCGCTCGCTGCGCACCGACAAGCCGAGCAACAGCCGCGTCGTCGCGGTGCCCACCGGGCGCAACGCGGCCCTGGTCATGTCGACCTCCCTGCAGCCCACTCAGCGGACGTTGGCGCAGCTCAGCGTGGTCCTGGTGGTGATGGGCGGAGCCGGCATCCTGCTCGCCGCGGCCGCCGGAACCGCGGTGGCGCGCGCCGGTCTGAGACCGGTGCAGCGGCTGACCGCGGCCACCGAACGCGTCGCGCTGACCGGTGATCTGCGGCCGATCCCGGTCAGCGGCGACGACGAGCTGGCGCGGCTGACCGCGAGCTTCAACGGGATGCTCAGCGCCCTGGCCGAGTCCCAGGAGCGGCAGCGACGGCTGGTCGCCGACGCCGGCCACGAGCTGCGCACGCCGCTGACCTCGTTGCGCACCAATCTGGAGCTGCTGCTCGCGGCCGCCCGGCCGGACGCGCCCGCGCTGTCCGAGCAGGACCGGCAGGAGATGTTCTCCGACGTCCAGGCCCAGGTGGAGGAGCTGTCCGCGCTGGTCGGCGACCTGGTCGAGCTCGCCCGCGAGGACACCCCGCAGGCCGTGCACGAAACGGTGGACCTGGTCGACGTCGTCGAGCGCGCGCTGGGCCGGGCCCGCAGGCGCGCGCCGCGCACCGAGTTCGACGTGCGGCTGCACCCGTGGGTCATGATGGGCGATGCGACCGCGCTGGAGCGGGCGGTGCTGAACCTGCTGGACAACGCGGCGAAGTGGAGTCCCGAGGGCGGCCACGTGCGGGTCGACCTGCAGCCCGAGGAGGGCACCGGGCTGACGGCTCTGGAGGTCGCCGACAGCGGACCGGGCATCACCGAAGCCGACCGTCCCTACGTCTTCGAGCGCTTCTACCGGTCGTCGGACGCGCGGACGCTGCCTGGTTCCGGGCTCGGGCTGTCGATCGTCAAGCAGGTCGCCGAGCGCCACGGCGGATCGGTGCTGGCTGCGGAGGCCCCCGAGGGCGGTGCGCTGCTGCGCATGACGCTGCCGGGAAACTCTCAGCAAAACGAACAGCAATGAACACCCATTCGCAAGTTCAAGCCCCAACTCCCCGGCTGTCGGGCCGGTAATCCGTCAGGTATTGTTGGTTTTTGTTGACTTGATGACGGAAAGCTGACGCCCGGCCAGGGAGTGGACGTGCTCGCACGACAACGCCAGGAAGTGATCCTCGACGAAGTGCGGCGCACCGGAGCCGTGCAGGTGGGCGAGCTGGTGCAACGGCTCGGCGTGTCGGACATGACGATCCGCCGCGACCTCGACGCCCTCGCCCGCCGGGGCCTCGTCGAGAAGGTCTACGGCGGCGCGACCTCCACGATCGGCACCAGCACCGACGAACCGGGCTTCGAGGCCAAGTCCGTCCGGCAGCTCACCGAGAAGGAAGCCATCGCGAAGCTCGCCGCCGACGAGATCCAGCCCGGCATGGCGATCGGCCTGTCCGCCGGAACCACCACCTGGACGCTCGCGCGCCAGCTCGACGACATCCCGGACCTGACCATCGTCACCAACTCGGTTCGCGTCGCCGACGCGCTGCAGCAGCGCGGCCGCGTCGACCGGACCGTCGTGCTCACCGGTGGTGTCCGCACCCCGTCCGACGCGCTCGTCGGACCCGTGGCCGTGCAGTCGCTGCGCTCGCTGCACCTGGACCTGGTGTTCCTGGGCGTGCACGGGATGGCCCCGCGCGCCGGCTTCACCACGCCGAACCTCAACGAGAGCGAGACCAACCGGGCCTTCGCCGAAGCCGCGGGCCGGTTGGTGGTGGTCGCCGACAGCTCCAAGTGGTCGACCGTCGGCATCTCCACGATCGTCGACTTCGACGAGGTCGACCTGCTGATCAGCGACGAGGGGCTGCCGCCGGACGCGCGAGAGCTGCTGGGCGAGCACGTCGAACTGCTGCTGGCCGAGCAGCGGTCAACCGAGGAGGAAGTGTGAAGCGCACCGCGCGCCGCCTGGCCGACGGTCGGGAGATCATCTACTTCGACGACGAACCGGGACGGGAGCGCACCGCGGAGGACACCCGCGAGCTCCCGCCCCAGGCCCCGGCGTCGGAGATGCGGCGTGATCCGCTGACCGGTGAGTGGGTGGCCATCGCCGCGCACCGGCAGTCCCGCACCTACAAGCCGCCGGCCGCGATGTGCCCGCTGTGCCCCAGCTCCCCGGGACGTCCCAGCGAGATCCCCGAATCCGACTACGACGTGGTCGTCTTCGAGAACCAGTTCCCGTCGTTCGCGCAGGGCATCCCCGGCGAGCCGACCACCGTCGACGGCATGCCGATGGTGCCCGCCGCACCGGCCCGGGGACGCTGCGAGGTCGTCTGCTTCACCTCCGACCACAACTCCTCCTTCGGCTCGCTGAGCGCGAAGCGGGTCCGCAGCGTCGTCGACGTCTGGGCCGACCGCACCGCCGCCCTCAACGACACCCCGGGCGTCGAGCAGGTCTTCTGCTTCGAGAACCGCGGTGAGGAGATCGGCGTGACGCTGCACCACCCGCACGGGCAGATCTACGGCTACCCGTTCGTCACGCCCAAGACCGAGACCATGCTGCGCGTCGCCGAGCAGTACCGCGCCGAGCACGGCACTCACGTCATGGGCGACGTGCTGGCCGCCGAGCGCGCGAGCGGGGAGCGGGTGCTCATCGATTCCGAGCACTGGACGGCGTTCGTCCCGGCCGCCGCCCGCTGGCCCGTCGAGGTGCAGATCGTGCCGCACCGCCAGGTCCCCGACATCGCCGCGCTCACCGACGACGAGCGGGACGACTTCGCCACCACCTACCTCGACGTGCTCGGCCGCCTCGACCGGCTCTACGACAAGCCGCTGCCCTACATCGCCGCCTGGCACCAGGCGCCGGTGAACACCGGGCGCGATCTGTCGTGGCTGCACCTGGAGCTGTTCTCGGTGCTGCGCAGCGCGGACAAGCTCAAGTACCTCGCGGGGTCCGAGTCGGGCATGGCCGTCTGGATCAACGATGCGACCCCGGAGCAGATCGCCGCGCGCCTCCGCTGAGGCGTCCCGCCGTCGTCGGTGGGCAGAGCGGTTGTGGCCCGAGTTGTGCCGGGCGTTCGGACCAGATCCGCCCCGGCCCCACGCCCTTCGTCCGCAATTGCCGGATTGGTCGGGGTGGGTGAGGACGATCATGGGACTTATCATGCGTGCCCACAGTCAGATCTCAGGCACTTCTCAGATGCCCGGAGCACAGTGGGAGCCATGACCGAACACACCCCGGAATTCGGTGACAAGCCGGAAGAGCCGAAGCCGAGCGGAGATGGCCTCGGTGCGGGCGACACCCCTCCATCCGGGGTGTCGTCCCAGCAGCAGAGCGCTCATCCCGGCCCGTCGCAGCAGCCGACCCAGCCCGCCCAGCCGCAGGGCCAGCCCGTCGGGCAGTACGGGACCCAGCAGTACCCGTACGGCATGCACCAGCAGCCGCAGCAGACCCAGCAGTACGCGCAGCCCTGGCCCGGGTACGCCTCCGGCCAGGCGACGCAGCAGAAGAAGTCCGGCCGCGGCCTGGTGACCGGCGTGGCCGCGCTCGCGCTGGTGTGCGGCCTGGTCGGAGGCGGTGTCGGCGGGTTCGTCGGGTACCAGCTCGGCGGTGACAGCAGCACCGGTGCCAGCGCGCTCGACGAGTCCAAGCCCGCCCGCAGCGCCAGCACCGCTCCGCAGGGGTCCGTCCAGCAGGTCGCGCAGAAGGTCCTGCCGAGCGTCGTGCAGATCCAGATCTCCAGCGCGCAGGGCTCCGGCGAGGGATCGGGCATCGTGCTCAGCAGCGACGGCCTCATCCTCACCAACAACCACGTCGCCGAGGGCGCCCAGAGCGGGCGGTTGACCGCGCTGTTCCACGACAACCGCACCGCGCCGGTGCGCGTCGTGGGCACCGACCCGAAGTCCGACCTGGCCGTGGTCAAGGCCGACATCACCGGGCTGACCCCGGCCGAGCTCGGCCGCAGTGATGATCTGGCCGTCGGATCGCAGGTCGTGGCCATCGGTTCGCCCTTCGGCCTGTCCGGCACGGTGACCAGCGGAATCATCAGCGCCAAGGACCGCCCGGTGCGCGCGGGCGGCGAGTCGGGCAGCCAGGACACGGTGCTCAACGCGCTGCAGACCGACGCCGCGATCAACCCCGGCAACTCCGGTGGCCCGCTGGTCGACATGGACGGCCGCGTCGTCGGCATCAACTCCGCGATCTACAGCCCCGGCACCGGCCAGGAGCAGGCCGGCTCGGTGGGACTGGGCTTCGCGATCCCGATCGACCAGGCCCGCCGCATCGCCAACGAGCTCAAGGAGACCGGCTCCGCCACCCAGACCACGCTCGGCGTGACGATCACCAACGCCGGCCAGCCCGGCGCGCAGGTCCGCGACGTCATCCCGAACGGGCCCGCCCAGGCGGCCGGGATGAAGCCGGGCGATGTGATCACCAAGATCGACGACCGGGCCATCCTCGACGCGGACGCCCTGGTCGCGGCGGTCCGCTCGCACAACCCCGGTGACCACGTCCGGTTCACCATCGGCGGCCCCGGCGGGGAGCGCACGGTCGACGTGACGCTCACCGGCCAGAAGGGCTGACCCCTGATCGCGTCGGCCGAGTTCCCGCGGCCTATGCCCCCTTCCTGCGCCGCGGGACCGGCCGACGTGTCCAAAGCCCGTCTGACGAGCTCGTTCTGACCTCAGCCGCCGGCGGCGTCAGTGGTGGGGTGGTAGTGAAGATCGATCGACACCTGGGGAGGACCATGTCCGACAAAACGACCACCGTGACCGGCATCGCGCCGAAATTGGTGGAGCTCACCGACTCCTATGAACTGACCGAACCCGACCTTGGCACTACGGTTACCGGCATGGAACGCAGCGCGCAGCGGCTGGGGCGGGCTCTCGTGGTCGTGGTGGACGACCGGGTCGCCCAAGGAGAGCAGGAAGACAACATCGGTCCGCTGGTGACCGAGTTGCTGGAAGAAGCCGGATTCATCGTCGACGGAACCGTCGCGGTGGCCGGGGAGACGGTGGACATCCGCAACGCGCTGAACACCGCGGTGATCGGCGGCGTCGACGTGGTGATCACGGTCGGCGGCACCGGGGTCTCGCCCCGGGACGTCACTCCGGACGCCACCGCCGGGGTGCTGGACCGGCCGATCCCGGGCATCGCCGAGGCGCTCCGGGCCTCCGGACTGGCCGCGGGTGCGGTCGACGCCGGGGTGTCGCGCGGTCTCGTCGGTGTGTCGGGCAGCACGCTGGTGGTGAACCTGTCCGGTTCGCGGGCCTCGGTCCGCGACGGCATGGCGACCCTGACGCCGCTGGTGGCCCACGTGATCGAGCAGCTCTCGGGGCTCGACACCCCCTGAGCTCGGAACGAGGAAAGCGGTGGCGGTTCCCGCGCGGGAACCCCCCCCCCTTTCCTCTGCAGAGCTGATCAGCCGGGTTTCGAGCCGCCGGTGGGGTCGTCCGGGCCCTTGTCCTGCGAACCGTTCGAGCCGGGTCCGGGGCCGGGGTCGTCCTTGGCGGAATCCCCGTTCGAGGAGTCCCGCTTGAGCACGCCCTCCACCTTGCCGCTCACCGACTCGATGCGGTCGTGG
This sequence comes from Saccharopolyspora endophytica, assembly GCF_018070075.1. GTDB lineage: Bacteria > Actinomycetota > Actinomycetes > Mycobacteriales > Pseudonocardiaceae > Saccharopolyspora > Saccharopolyspora endophytica. The sequence continues at coordinate 228,201 of NZ_JAGPXE010000007.1, read as the reverse complement.
TACTTGCCGCCGGTGGCCTTGTCCAGGCTCGACTTGGCGGCATCGAGCCCCTTGGCGGCGCTGGGGCCCGCCTTCTCGGCGAACTCCTCCGCCTTGCCCTTGGCTTGGCCGGCCAGTTCCTTGGCCTTGTCGAGGAAACTCATCGCAGCCTCCCTGCGTCGCTGTCTCCCGCGACGGCGAGACACGTACTCACTGTAACCGATTTCACACTCGGTGATACCGGTCCGTGCGCGCACCGCTGCGATCGAGGCAGGATGGACAGGTGACCAGCGAATCGCCCCAGGCGAAGCCCGAACGCGAGAAGCGCCGCAGGCTCGCCGAGATCTTCGGAGACGTGCTGCCGGAGACGACCTCCGACGACCGCCCCGAGCCGACCTCGGCGAACACCCGCGAGAGCTGGTACCGCGAGAACCGGCCGCCGCACCACGACGCCCGCTAGGGCGTCAGTTGCGCGAAGCGGCGTTGCCGTTGCCGGTGCCCGTGGTGGCCTGCTCCTCGGTGGCGAGTCCCTCGATGCGCGGCAGGCCCTGCTCGGCGCGCAGCAGGTTGCGGATCTCCATCAGCAGCTCCACGTCGGTGGGCTCGGACTGGCCCTCTTCCTTGCCCTTCTTGCGGCGCTCGGAAATCTTGTTCATCGGAACGACGAACAGGAAGTAAACGACCGCCGCCGTGATGAGGAACGTGATCACGGCGTTGATCACCGCGGCGAAGTCGATGGTCGAGGCCTTGTTGCCCGCGACGATCTCGATGCTCAGACCGGTGACGTTCCCGCCGCCGGTGGCCGCGATCAGCGGCTTGATGATGCTGGTGGTGAACGCCGTGACCAGGGCGGTGAAAGCGCTACCGACGACAACCGCGACGGCGAGGTCGATGATGTTGCCGCGCATCAGGAAGTCCTTGAATCCCTTGAGCACGTTGAAACTCCTCTCGAAGAATGCGAGTCCGGATTTCCCGGATCGATGATCGCGCCGCATTCGCCGCGGATCGGCGCGGGCGCGGGCACTGGAGGGCAGCGTAACGGTAACCGAATGGGGGAAAGCAATTGCTCACCGTTGAGCCGTTCAGGTGGCGGCTGTGGCGATGTCCACAACGGAGTGCTGGCTGATCGCCAGAGCCAGGGCGAGCAGCAGCAGGACCGCGGCCGTGATCCGGCGCAGCCACAGCACGCCTCGCCTGCTCGGCAGCAGGTGGCGGAGCCGGTCGAGCGGTGTGGGGTCGAGCCGGGAGTCTGCGGGCATGTCGCCCCCTCGTGCCTTCGGGAGAGATCGGACGCGTTCGAAGTTAAGGACGTGCCCGGTGGCGAGGAAGGGGGAAGCGCGAATCTGTGGATGGATTCGGCACCTGGGGACAACCCGCATCACCCGGAAGAATTAACAAGTGTGATTGTTGATCATGAAATGCCGACGGAAATCGGACTTTTCGTGCGCATGACAAAACCGCCGGCCACATTCGAGTGACCGGCGGTTGAATTGTGCGGAATCAGGAAGCCGCGGCGGTGGTGCTGCTCGACGACGAGCTCGAAGCCGACGTGCCCGACGAACCCGACGAGGAGGAGCTCGACGACGAACCGGAGTCCGAGGAGCTCGACGACGAACCGCTCGTGCTCGACGAGGACGAGGACGACCGGTTGTCGGTACGGTAGAAGCCGCTGCCCTTGAACACGATGCCGACGGCGTTGAACAGCTTGCGGAGTCGGCCGTTGCACTGCGGGCACTCGGTGAGGGAGTCCTCGCTGAACGACTGCACCTGCTCGAAGCGATGGTCACATTCGGTGCAGGCGTACTGATATGTGGGCACGGCCGCGAACCTCCGAAATCTGGGCTTGGCACTCAAACTACGGGAGTGCTAACCCGATAATGCTAGACAACGGGTGTCCAGTGCAAACAGCGCTACGTCACACCGGCAGCTCCACGACCCCGCGCGCAGGCGTGATGACGCTGGTCATCCGCACGTCGTGGTCCTCGCCGGGCAGCGAGGGGACGAACTCGGAATCGCGCACCACGCCCAGCAGCTCCGCCGCCGGGTCGCGCAGCACCAGCGACCGGTCGTAGTACCCGGCGCCGCGCCCGAGCCGGACGCCCTGGTGATCGATGCCCAGCGCGGGGACCAAGATCACCTCGGCCTGGCCGATCGCCGCGGCGCCCAGCCGCTCGCCCGCGGGTTCCAGCAGTCCGAACGCGGCCGGTCGCAGCGAGTCCGGGCCCGTGTACTCGGCCCACTCCAGCGGCTGCCGCTTGCCCGCCACGATCGGCAGCAGCACGCGCAGGCCGGCCTCGTGCAGCACCGACGGGACATCCGTTCCCGGCTCCGGGCCGACGGGCACGTAGGCGGCCACCGCGGTCAGCTCGCGTTGGGCCAACCAGCCCAGCAGGTTCGACAGAAGTGCCTGGTCGTCGGCTTTCCTGGCTGGTTCGTCCAGCTCGTCGCGTTGGAGCAGGAGTCGGCTCCGCCATTCCGCTTTCGACGTACGAAATTCATCCAGTGAGCTCACGGGTTCACTGTAGGTTTGACCGATAAGCTGCGGCGTCATGAGCAGCCCGACGAGCACGCCGACCGCGTTCCGGACCGCCATCGTGCCGGCGGCAGGACTGGGGACCAGGTTCCTGCCCACCACGAAAGCGGTGCCCAAGGAGTTGCTCCCGGTCGTGGACACCCCCGGGATCGAGCTGGTGGCGGCCGAGGCTGCCGAGGCCGGTGCGCAGCGCCTGATCATCGTCACGTCGCCCGACAAGGGCGCGGTCGCCGACTACTTCCAACCCAGCCCCGAGCTGGAGCAGACCCTCAAGGCCCGCGGCAAGGACGACCTGCTGGCCAAGGTGCACCGGGCCTCGGAGCTGATCGAGGCCGAGACCGCGCTGCAGGAGAAGGCCCTCGGCCTCGGACACGCCGTGGGGTGCGCCGAATCCGCCCTCGCCGACGACGATGACGCGGTCGCCGTGCTGCTGCCCGACGACCTGGTGCTGCCGACCGGGGTGCTGAAGCGGATGGCCGAGGTCCGCGCCCGCTACGGCGGCAGCGTGCTGTGCGCCTTCGACGTCCCCCGGGACAAGATCTCCGCCTACGGCGTCTTCGACGTCGCCGACACCGACTCCGACGACGTCAAGATCGTCAACGGCATGGTCGAGAAACCCGCCCCGGGCGACGCGCCGTCGACGCTGGCCGCCGCGGGCCGATACCTGCTGGACCGGGCCATCTTCGACGCGCTGCGCCGCATCGAGCCCGGCGCCGGTGGCGAACTTCAGCTCACCGATGCCGTAGCGTTGCTGATCTCCGAGGGACACCCGGTTCACGTCGTGGTCCATCACGGTGGGCGACACGACTTGGGAAATCCTGGCGGTTTCCTGAAAGCTGCGGTGGACTTCGCGCTAGCGGATCCCGAGTACGGGCCGGACCTGCGGGACTGGCTCGCCGACCGGATCGACAGAAGCTGATGCCGAGCGCCGGGTAGGCCGACCCCGGCACCGGTGAGGAGCGGGGAAGAGGCGACAGCCATGAGGTCAGTGGACGAGCAGCTGGCGCGCGTGCTCACGGCCGCCGTCCGGCCCGCCCCAGTTCGGGTGGCGATCTCGGAGGCGCAGGGGCTGCTGTGCGCCGAAGAGGTCGTGGCCGAACGGGCGCTGCCCGGATTCGACCAGGCCGCGGTCGACGGCTACGCGGTGCGCAGCGTCGACGTGCAGACGGCCGCCGAGGAGTCGATCGTGCTCCCGGTGGTCGGGGAGATCCCGGCCGGTTCGCGGCAGCCGCGCAGGCTGCAGCCCGGACAGGCCGTGCGGGTCGCCACCGGCGCCCCGCTGCCGACGCTCGCCGACGCCGTCGTCCCGCTGGGCTACACCGACGAGCACCCCGCCAAGATCACCGTGCAGCAGCCGGTCCCGTCGGCGGCGTTCGTCCGCCGCACCGGCGAGGACGTGCAGACCGGCGACGTCGCCGTGCGGCGCGGGGCGCCCATCGGCTCCGCGCAGGTCGGGCTGCTGGCCGCGGTGGGCCGCGACAAGGTGCTGGTGCACCCGCGTCCCCGCGTCTCGATCATCTCCCTGGGTGACGAGCTCGTCGACGTCGACCGCACGCCCGGCCAGGGCCAGGTCTACGACGTCAACTCCTACGCCCTCGCCGCCGCGGCGCGCGACGCCGGAGCCGAGGTCACCCGCGTCGGCATCGCCAGCAACGACCCGCGCCGGTTGCGCGAGGTCGTCGAAGGACGGCTGCTGCTGTCGGAGATCGTGGTGATCGCGGGCGGCGTCGGAGGCACCGCAGGGGGCGACGTGCGCTCGGCGCTGGCCGACCTCGGATCGCTCGATGACGACCGGGTCGCGATGCAGCCCGGCTCGGTGCAGAGCTTCGGCCGGCTCGGCCCTGACGAGATCCCGACGTTCGTGCTGCCCGGCAACCCGGTCAGCGCGCTGGTGGTCTTCGAGGTGCTGGTCCGGCCGCTGATCCGCTCGGCGCTGGGCAAGGAGAACCCGAACCGCCGCAGCGTCTCCGCCGAACTGCTCTCGCCGATCACGGCGACCAAGGGCCGTCGCGGATTCCTGCGCGGGCAGCTGCTGCGCGACCCCAAGAACGGCTCCTACCTGGTGCAGCCGCTGGGCACCTCCGGTTCGCACCTGCTGGCGTCGCTGGCCGAGGCGAACTGCTTGATCGTCGTGGAAGAGGACATCACGGAGGTCGCGGCGGGCGAGGACGTGCAGGTGCGGTTCCTCTCGCAGCGTTCGTGAGCGCGGATGCAGCCCACCGACTCTGATGGGTTCCCGATCGGGCGCCACCCCGGCTGGCCCGCGCGACTCGGTCCGCTGCGGACCGCCCGCGGCACCGTGGCCCTGCGCCCGCTCCGGCTCCGCGACGCCGGGCTGTGGAGCCGAACCCGTCTGCAGGACCGCGACTACCTGCAGAAGTGGGAGCCGACCGCCCTCGGCGGCTGGCGGGAGCGCAACTCGCCCTCGGCCTGGCCCGCCCAGTGGGCGGCGCTGCGCGGCATGGCCCGCCGAGGCCAGGCGCTGCCGTTCGCGATCGTCGTCGACGGCGAGTTCGCAGGTCAGCTGACCATCGGCAACGTCGTTCGCGGTGCGCTGCGCTCGGCGTGGGTCGGGTACTGGGTGGCCAGCAGGCTCGCCGGTGGGGGAGTGGCCCCGGCAGCCGTGGCGCTGGCCGTCGACCACTGCTTCGGCTCCGTCGGGCTGCACCGGCTGGAGGCCACGGTCCGCCCGGAGAACGACCGCAGCATCCGCGTGCTGGAGAAGTCCGGGTTCCGCCGAGAAGGGCTGTTCCAGCGGTACCTCGACGTCGCCGGTGCCTGGCGGGACCACTACGTCTACGCCCTGACCACCGAGGAAATCCCCGACGGAGCCGTCGCCCGCTTGATCCGCTCCGGCGGCGCCACCCGCTGCTGACTTCTGAGATCGAACGCACACCGTTACCACTGATCTGCGGCAACGCGCCCGAGGTTGGGCCGGATGGTCGTTCGAACGAGCGCATTCGGCGGTGCGGAAGGCGACACGCCGGTGTCGATGTTGCTCGCGACTGCTCTGTTCGTGCGGTTCTGTAGTCGGAGGCACAAGTGTTGCGCGGCGTGGCTGCGAGACACGAGTGACTGATGTGACTAGCGTGGCGATCGCAGATTTGTGCACTGCCGGTGGCCAGGGGAGGTGGCGAGGAATGCCGAGCTCATTGATCTTCGCTGCGCTGGCGGCGGCCTGGTTGGTCGTCCTGGTGCCCATGTTCGCCCGCCGCCGGCAAGAAGTGTCCAAGACCACCGATTCCGCGCTCGCCGCCCGAGTCGTGCGACGCGGCAGTGATCGGCGACCGGCGAGGTCGGAAGCCGCGACAACCGACAGGGTGGAGGTCGGGATGCCTGAACCCGGGCTGGACGTGGACGAGCAGGACGTGGACGAGACCTTCGAGGAGCACGACGAGGACTGGCGCCCCGTCAACAGCGAGGACGTCCGCGCCGGGCGCCGCTACCGTCCTGGCCGGGGCGGCTACGACCCCGAAGCCGCGGCGCTGGTCGCCCGCGCCAAGTACGCGCGCAGGCAGCGCATCGTCCTCACGATGCTGCTGCTCGCGGTGACCACCGGGCTGCTGGCCGCGCTGCTGTGGCCGGTCCTGTGGTGGGGGCACGCCCTCGTCGACCTGTCGCTGGTCGGCTACCTCACCTACCTGCGCAGGCAGGTCCGCATCGAAGAGGACATCCGGGCCCGCCGCCTCGCGCGCATCAACGGCGAGCGCGACGACGTCGAGCTCGAAGAGGACGAGGTCGACTACGACGAGCGCGACGACTACCGCCGCGACGACCTCGACGACGACTACGACTACGCCGGTGACCCGGAGTTCGACGAGCTCGACGAGTTCGTGGAGGACTACGAGGACGAGGTCGTCGACGACCGCAGGCCGGAGCCCGTCTCCGCCCAGGACCGCAACGCCGACATCCGTCCCGTCGTCCCCGGCGTCCGCGTCGAGATCGACGACGAGGACCCGGTCTTCGACGAGCTCGACGAGCGCACCTGGGAGCCCTACCGGAGGGCAGCCGGCGAGTGATCCTCGCGAAGAGGGGGGTGCCGCACGAGCCCGATGCGGGACTTGCTAAGCTTCCTTCACAACAAAGCCGGAGGGCTTGAACCTCTGGTGAGGGGCTGTAGCGCAGTTGGTAGCGCGTCTCGTTCGCATCGAGAAGGTCAGGGGTTCGATTCCCCTCAGCTCCACCCTAGGGGTCTTACTAGAACACGGCACCGAAACAACGCCACGTAGTAGGACCTGAAGACCGTTGGTAGCCACGGGGCCGCCTCCCTTTTGGGAGGCGGCCCTTTTGGCATTTCGGGGTCGGGTGTCGGTTCGTGGCTCCGGCACGGTCACGTCGGTGGTCTGCCAGTCGCTCTGGACGGCGTGCAGATGTGCGAAGGGCTCTCGGAGGCTGTGGTCGGCGATCTGGTCGTCATCGACGTAGATGCTGTGGAAGATCGCTTGGTTGAGCATGCGGCGTTGCTGTTCGTCGCAGCGGCGGTAGAGCTCTTGGGGGTTCTCCAGCAAGGTGAGCGCGGCTTCGATGAGCCGGGCGCTGTCGGAGAGGTTCTCGGTCGTGGTGGTGAGGCGTTCGCCGAGGCGTCGTCGCTGGCGGGCGATCTCGCGGAGCTTGGTCTTGATCTTGTCCTGCCCGATGGTGGAGTCGGCCGCCAGTTCGATGAGGTTCTCTTCGCGGGTGTCCAGCGCCTGCAACTCGGTGGTGAGTTGTTTGTGGAGCAGTCGCTCGGACGCTTCTTGCTCGTCGATGGTGCGGGCGACTTCGGCGCGGACGGTGGCGACGAACTTGGCGCTGAAGCGGATCGTGGCGTAGTGGTTTTCCACGGCGTCTTCGATAAGGGCGACGTTGATGTGCGGTGCTTCACAGCTGCCGTTCTGCTTGTTGCGGCAGAAGAAGTAGGTGTATTCGCTGCCTCGGGAGTTGACGGTGTGCTGGACGATCAGCCGCTGGGTGATGCCCGCTCGTTTGCAGCGTCCGCAGAACAACGAGCCCTTGAGGTAGTGGGGGTGCTCGCGGCGGCGTTCTCCTGCCGTGGAGCGGGACTCGAGGAGATCCTGGACGCGATCGAACAGGTCCTCGTCGATGAGTGGCTCGTGCCGGCCTTGGACCTCCTCGCCATCGACCTCTACGTATCCGAGGTAGTAGCGGTCTCGCAGCATCATGGAGAGCTTGTTGATCGAGACTTGCTTGGCGGGATGGCGACCGGTGGGCCGGGTGCGCAGGCCGCGATCGTAGAGCTCGTCGGACAGGTCTTCCAACGAGTAGTCACCGGTGACGTAGAGCTCGAAAGCAAGCTGGACAAAGGGCGCGCGTTCGGGGTCGACGGCGATGGTGCGGATTTCGCGGCCGTCGAACCGGTCTCGGACGTTGAGGTAGCCCAGCGGCGCGCGGCCGATCGTGCCGCCATTCTTGGCTTTCTGCTTCATCTTGTACGCGATGTCCGCGCCGGACTCCCGCGACTGATACTCGTTGAAGGTGGCCAGGATGCCGTGCATGAGCTGACCGACCGGCGAGTCGTCGATGGACTCGGTGGCCGACACGAGGGTGACCCCGCGCTTACGGAGATCGGCCATGACGATGGCGTCGTCGAGCCGGTTCCGCGCCATCCGGGACAGCTTGTAGACGATGATGTAGTCGACGTCGCCCGCGTTGCGAACTCGCGTGAGCATCCGCTGGAACTCGACTCGCTTCGACATCTCGGTCGCTGTGCGACCAGGCTCGACGTATTCATCAATGATCGTCAAGCCGAGTTGCTCGGCTTTGCGCTGGCATTTGACGCGCTGGGCGGGTATCGAGATACCTTCGGGGTCGTAGTCGTTCTTGACCTGGCCAGCCGATGACACCCGCAGATAGATCACTGCCCGGCTTCCCGGCTCCACCGCTTCGGCGACCGTCGATAGGACGGCAGGGAGAGCGTCATCCCCGAGCAGTTCGTCGACGAGATCGTCGTATGCACTGGTCATCGCGCGCTCGTCTCGGTCGCCGAGTGCTCGGGCTCGATGAACACGTCAACGAGGTGCAGGCCGAGCTCTTCGATAAGGCGTTGGCACGCCGCGCGCTGCGCGTCCAGGGAGGCAGCCGTGGCCGGGGCGTCTGATGCCATACGCCGGTAGGTGACGACCCGAAGCTTCGGCTCCGCTGCGGTCGAGGCCGCCGATAGCGTTGCGGAGAAAACACCTTTGCACCAGTTTCCGGAAGGTTCTGCGTTCGCGCCCGTCATCCCACGCTCTTCTCGTCTATTTCGGAATGGAGATCGCCACAAAATGGCTGCCGCTCGAAAGTCGGCGTCTCCTTTTTCAATTCAAATATTACCTCGATGTGCCGTGATTCTTTACGCCGCTTCCGAATGGTCGATTTGCTGCTCTTCCGATGCAACGTTTGATTCTTGCGTACCGAACGAGTCGTTTTCGGGCGCGTCTTCGTCTTGCCTTGCTGTTGTTGCGAGACTCACGATGACTTTTGCGAGCTTGCGAATGTCAGGCGGATCGTGACGAATGCCTCGGATCGCAACGCCCCCAGAATTGGCGGGATGGCGTTTTCTCTGCCTTCTCTTTCTCTGCGGAGTCATAGGTCACCCGACCCGGAACGGGAGGCCACGTCGTCGGCCGGGCGCACTCGTTGTCCGCTGGACCGCTGGGGGCTCCGGACGGGGCCATCTCCGGTCGGCAGCGACCGCGTAGGCGAGCCCTCGGCTCGTGGTGACGAGTGGTCAGCCCGGAGCCTGTGGGCCGGGGCTGGCCGGACCGCCACGAACGCCTGCTGGACTGGCGGAACGGGGTAGCCCTCCCGCCGGAGTTCATCGTCGACTTCCCGCTGCAGTGCGGTGATGGCTTCGATCGTCAACCCGTCCGGGTAGTGGTTCGTGGCCATCACGCGGCCCGCCGTTGGTCGGGCGGCAGCGCATTCGCGGAGAAGTCGTTGGCCCCGGCCGAGGCGGGGACACCCCACCAGCGCCGGTCGGCGGCGGCGAACTCCTCGGCGGTCACCAGCGGCGGGTGCACCCACACCTCCGACCAGACCCAGTCAGCTTGCGGAGTCGGCTTTCCGTGGTGGGTGCGCCCCCAGACCTGGCGGCCGAGGTACTTCGGGTTACGCAGGATCGCCCGCACAATCGCCACCGTCCACACGCCTGGCTCGCCTGTCTCGGGGTCCAACGGCGCGGGGTAGCGGGACGCGGCGAGTCGGCGACGGATCTCCGTGGTGGACAAGCGATCCTCGCCCCTCCACACGAAAATCATCCGCACCGTGGACGCTTCGACCGGTTCGATCTGCAGCCGAGTGCGCCAGCGCGCTCGTCGGCCCGCCGGAGTGACCCGGACCCGCCGAGCGCGATAGCCATAAGGCACGTCTCCGGTGTTGAAACCGGCGCGAACCAATTCCTCGGACACGGTGCGGGCCGCAACAAGGTTCGCGGCGTGGTAGTCGCGCAGGACGTGCTGCCGCACGCGCCACGACGGCGTGACCTCACCGGTGTCCGGCTCCGTCGCCGACCCGAACAGCCGGACGCCCATCGCTGTGAGGCGCTGCCCGAAAGTCTGGCGGCCGGCGGTCGCAGCCCAACGCGGAATGCGGTCGCCGGACTCATCCTGCGCGGTGGTGTTCGAAGGCATGGCGGTTCTCCAATTCCGTGAAGGGCTATGAGGCGCGCGAGTTCTGCGTGCGAGCGGCCGTCCGGCCTCCGGCCTGGCGCGGACGCGGCGAGCCAGGGCGGGTGCGTCCGGTTCTCTGGCCGCCTGCTCGCGGTCCCTTGCCGCGCGCGGAAGTCGGCCCGCGGTCGGACTGATGGCCGGGTTCTTCGGCGCGCAAGGAGGTCAGAAGCCTGGTGTGCCAAGCCAGCGCGAAGCGCAGGCAGTTGGATTCGCTGCGGTGGCTGGGCGTGCAGCCGGGCACATACCTGCCCCGGAAACTCCAGGCCGCCGAGTCACTGCTGGAGATCGCGTCGGCATAGCGCCCCAGCCCGAGCACCTTCGCTCCGAAAGCGTGCAAGCGGTACCCGCGAGCCGACAGCGACCGCATGATCTGCTCGACTTCAGCGGTGTGCTGGCGTCGGCACACACTGCCCACCCCGACCAGCGGCAGTGCGGCGAGATCGACGCCGTGTCGTTCGTAGAAGTCCGCGCACCGGTTGTAGTCCGCAATGGACTGGCCTTGCAGTACGGGGATGATCGGCAACTCGGGGGCGAGATCACGCAGCCGCAGGTAGTTCGCGACCGTGCGGTGCTGATGGACGCGCACCGTCGCACCGGTGCGTGCCAAGACATGAGCCTCCGTCATGTGGTCCATTGGCGCGGCCCACGCGAGGTTGCTGATCTCGGTGGCGTAGCGGCGAAGCGCCGCGACGTAGCCGCGTTCGTCGATGCGCCACCTGCCGTGCATCGACAACTCCGTGAAGCCTCCGGAGTCGCACGCCCACGGCGCGCTCGCGCGCGGAAGGCTGCGCCGATCGGCCAGCCTGCGGTGGGAGACCAACAGTGGGACACCGAGATCGCGGGCGAGCCAGGACGGCTGATGGGTCCCAAGGAAGAACCTCATCGTGACACCGCCCGCCGAGCGGTATTCGCGAGCAGCAACACCGCAACGGTGAGCGCGGTCGCGACCGCCTTGCCGAGGATCTGACCGGGCACTGCGGCGAAGGACCCGAACGCCAGCGGCACGAACAGCACGCTGTCGCTCACCAGCCCGACGACGTTCGAGCCGACGACCGCGCCCAGCCGCGACCGGCCCCGAATCCGGCCGTAGATGACCGAGTCGACGCACTCGGACACGGCGAACGCGACAACGCTCGCGACGGCGATCTGCGGTGAGGCCAACGACCAGGACAGCCACGCCCCCACCACGATCGCGGCGAGAACGCCCGACGTGCCCAGGGTCTCGTGCAGCAGGTCTCGCAGCGTCAGCGTCACCCCGGCCCACAGCGTGCCGGCGGGCACGATCAGCGAGCTGACGAGCAGAGCCGACCAGTGCGTGGAAGGCCCAGTTCGCCATCACCACCGAGCCGACGTAGGCGGCCGACACCGCCAGACCCGCCCAGACGAGCCCGTGCCCCGCCGTCGCGGGCGAGCGCGGCAGCCCGGTCATGCCGCACGCTCCACAGTGACCGGTGCGCCGGACCGGCACGACCACGGCGAGCAGCCGTCGGGATCGTCCTCCTCCACCGCCTTGGTGGAGACCAGCCGCAGGTGCCGCTTTCCGAGAGCGGGCGGGTCGAGGTCGACTTCGCCGAGTGGTCGACAAGACCGGTGCAAGAAGTACTGCCCGCGCAATTGCTGACCTTGAGTCGTGGCGTGCGGGTAGCCGTCGCGGATGGCTTTGTCGAACTCGACCGCCTCGGCCCAGCCGTCGGGGTCGTTGTCGCGCAGCCAGCGCCAGCCCGCGTTGCCGTGGAATGGGCAAGTTATTGCGAATATCCGGTAACGATGTGCCCGCCTGCTGTGCTGTCGCGCGAGGGTGACGCTGGTTGGGAGTCGATTGGTTCGACCGGGCCGCTGCTGCCGAGACAAGGCGGGCAATGATCCTTGCCTCTGCTCCAGCGACACGAGACTTCGCAGAACGAGGCCCGTTTCCCGCTCTCGGTGGTGCAGGATGACGGTATGGACGGGCGTGGATATCTGGAGAAGCTGATTGCCGACAGTCTGGGAGCGGGCAAGGGACAGCCGGCACTCGGCAGGCAAAATAGCTTCAACCGGTTTGAGATCCGTGGGGTGGCGATCGGGCTGGTGGCCGCGGGGGCACTCCGTCAGGAGGAGGCCGAGCAGATCCTCGCCGACCTGGAGGTGACCCTGCAGCGTTCCGGTTGGCTCACGGTCGTGCGACAGGAGACGTCGGCCACGAGCAGCGGCGAGGCTGTGGCCAGGCGAGTGGGCATTGAGCGACCCGAGTGGCGGCGGGCAATCGAAGATCCGCCCACTCCCGTACTGCGCCACATTGTTCCGTTGGTGGGACGCAGCCTCACGATCGGGGAGGTAACGGCGAATCTGGTGAGCCTGGAGGTGTGGTCGACCTTCCTCGCGCTGAATCTCGCGCATGTCGACATCGATGCGCGTCGGATGCGAGAACGGTTCGGACCAGGTGTGCGCTGGCGCGGGTGGGATGATGTCGGAACCCAGTATCGAGGCGGAGGCGGGGGTGGATCGGGGTCGCACGTCTTGTTTGTCGAGAGGTGCACGCTTGAACCAGGCCCACCGGAACAAGCACGCGCTCTCACCCTGGTCGTTGAACATCCCGGCGGGCAGACCACTGTCCCAATCCCGTTGCCCGCTGGCCAGCAGGAGTCCGGCACAGACTCGTCTGGCTGATCCCCAACCTTCAGCCAACCCTGACCAAGGATTGTGCCCATCATGCCCTCTGTAAATCTGGACATCGGCGACGCGGCCGAGCTCGTCGAGCTGTTTCAGTTCGTCCACGACTGGCTTGCCACCGAGGCCGATCACGTCGACGAGTCGCTGAGCAGCTTCGTCGGCAACCGCGCCTACGACACCCGCCAGCTGCGCAACGATCTCAACCGGTTCACGCTTCTGCTCGGTGGCAGTGACGGCGAGGTGTTGTTCGGGCCTGGATCCGAGTAGTGGTGGGGTGTTCATGGTCGTCCTCCGGTGAGGCTGTCCTGAACGGTGGTGAGCGCGACGAACGCGCGATCTGTGCCGAGTTGCTCCGGTGTAGGCCCGGCGGGGGTGGGGACTTTGGCGAGGCGTTCGGCCAGCGTGGCGAGGGCGTCGCGGTCGCCTTCGAGGGCGGCGCGTTCGTCGTCGGTGAGGGTGAGGCGTTCGAGCATCTGGTCGACGCCGTCTTTGACTTCGAGCAAGCGCCCGGCGCTGGATTCCTTGGGCAGGTAGAACGGGCAGCGGGCGCAAGCGAGCCGGTGCGGGCATTTGGCGAAGAAGTCGTAGGTGCAGTACCCGTCCCCGAGGTCGTAGTACTTCCACGGCTGCTCACCATCGGTCGCGCCGCCGGACAGGATGGTCTCCCGGTCGATGAGCACCTGGATGGTGCGCACGTTGCGGGCGAAGTAGTCGGCCTTGCGGTAGGCGGCGGTGAGTCGGCGTTGCAGGATCGCAGCGTAGTGCCGGGTGCTGGAGAAGTGCTTGTGCCCCAACCATTCCTTCAGGTCCGCAATGGACAGTGGCTCAAGTGCGTTGAGTAGTTGGGTGGCGATGGTGGACCGGGCGCGGTGGCTGGTCAGCGCTCCTCGGGAGTCGGATTCGGGGATACCGGCCTTGCGGCAGAGCGCGGGCAGCACGGTGTCGTTGAGGTAGGCCCGGCCGATCTGCTCGCCGCGGACGCAGAACAGGAACTCGCGGTGCTCACCGGTCTTGCGGTCCACGATCTTGGGTTGCGACGGCCGGACGTGCTTCCACGCATCGATGAGCTGGCCGACGATCGGGTCGACCGGCTTGGAGAACGGCCGCGAGGTCTTGTTCTGCGGCACTCGCAGCAGGCAGATCGGGAAGGTCTCCCCGGTCTTGTCGTCGCGGCCCTCGTCCCGGTCGATGCAGTCGACGTCCAGTCGGCGGATCTCGTCGATGCGGCACCCGGCGAACAGCCACACGCCGACCAGGGCGCGGACCATCTCGATCGGGTAGTACAACCGCCGGCCATCGGCGGTGGCCTTGGCCCGCGGGGTGCCGTATTCGTTGAGGTCCTCGCTGTTGAGCGTGAGCCCGGCGGCCATCAGCTTGGCCCAGGAGACCTCGTCGATGATCCGTGGATTCGGGCCGATCTGGGCGCGCACCGACAGCGGTCCGGCCAGGGCCTTGCGCGGGTCGAACCTGGGTTTGATCCACTCCCACTCGATCAAGTCGGAGAAGAACCCGCGCAGGCTGTCGATGCGCTGCACCTTGCCCACGGCGGTCAGCGGCTGGCCGCGCTTGGTGGTGTTGCGGTTGTGCCCGGCCCATTGCCCGTGGACCGCGTGCAGGGTGTCGGCGACGTACTCGGCGGCGATATCGCGGGTCCACAGCTGCGGTTCGAGCGCCTCGGGGTGTTTCTCGGCCGCCCAGCGTCCGGCGATGAGGATCACCGAGAACATCCCGCGGATCGTGCCCGGCTCATGAGTGGACAGGTCTCGCCAGCGCTGCGCCCAGGCCAGCCAGCTCGGTGGCACCGTGGCCAGGGTGTCCGGCCGCGGTCCGCGCTGAGTGTCGTTACCGTGCAGCGCCGTGGCGATGATGCCCTTGTGCGCGAGCACCCGCGAAATCTTGATCAGCCCGCGCCGCCGCGCACCTGCCGGATACCGCTCGGCCAGTTCGCGGATCCGCTGCTCGGTGATGTCCTGCAGGCGCGGCGTGCCGGTCACCAGCAGCAGGTCGCTCAACGCCGCCGGGATCTGGCCGACCACGGTGTGCTGGGACGCGTCCCACGAGCGCAACGTGTCGATCACCTCGGCCAACACCACCTGGAACGCGTCGCGGCCGAACACCAGGTCGGCAACCCTCGATTCCTGAACCTGCACATGGTGGTGCAAGCTGCGGTGCAGGCCCAGCAGGTGCGCCACGGCGATCACCGGCGCGCGCTGCGCGCGGTCGCTGGAGACTCCGGCCTGCTCGGCGAGGTCGATCCAGGTCGCCTCATCCCAGCGCCAGTACGGCCGCTGTTCCTTGTGCAC
This sequence comes from Saccharopolyspora endophytica, assembly GCF_018070075.1. Taxonomy (GTDB): domain Bacteria; phylum Actinomycetota; class Actinomycetes; order Mycobacteriales; family Pseudonocardiaceae; genus Saccharopolyspora; species Saccharopolyspora endophytica. The sequence continues at coordinate 213,088 of NZ_JAGPXE010000007.1, read as the reverse complement.
CCGGCCCAGTACGCTGTTGCAGACGCGGGCGGCGTTCTTCTCGCCCCAGTGACCGGTCACCTCGTTGATCGGCTCCAGCAGCCTCCGCAGCACCAGCCTGCGCGCCTGGCTCGACCGAGGGCAGGGCTGGTCGTAGGTCTTGGCGAGCGCCTCCCGCTCGGTGACGGTCAGCTCGCCGTTCCGCGCGGTCACCATGCCTCCACCAGAGCGGCGAGACGGCGCTCGCGGTCAGCCTGCAACGAGCGGGTGGCCTTGTGCAGCTTGGCGGCCAGTTCCCGACCGGACAGATGGATGTACTTCAGCGTCGTGGACAGGTCACGGTGACCGGCGTACTGGGCGATCTCGTCGATGCTCCACCCCGCGCGAGCCAGGTCGGTCAGCCGCAGGTGCCGGAAGGTGTGGGTGGACAGCTGCGGAACCTCGGCCCGTTTCGCGACGCCGGTAACGATCTTCGACCAGCTCGATCGGCCCAGCGGTTCGCCGCGGTTGCGGCGGGACTCGCTGAGGAACAGGCCGCTGTCGACTCGGCCGAACAGCTCGCCGCGCTGGCGCAGGTAGGCCACCAGCAGCTGCGCGGAGGTGGTGCCGAAGGACACCTCGCGGGCGCGTTTGGACTTGGTCGTCTCCGCCCGCAGGTGAATCAACGACCAGGCCGGTTCCAGGTCCCCCGGCTCCAGCGACACCAGCTCCTCGCGGCGCAGCGCGCCGTCGTAGGCGAAGGTCACCATCAGCCGGTTGCGCACCGGCTCGTGCTCACACGCCCGCAGGATGCGGTCCCAGGCATGGTCGTTCGGGATCCACGGCGCCTTCTCCACCCGCCGTACCAAGCCCTGCCTCGCCTGACCTCCTCGGCGGCTGGACTGTCCACGCCGGACCGGGTTGCGTTCCCGGATCCCTTCCTCGACAAGGAAATCGTAGAACGACCGGACACCAATGATCCGTACCTGGATGGTCGAGTTCGCCAGCCCGACGCCGCCGTTCCGGTTCGGCCGCTGATGCATGTCACCGATCCACGCCGCGACGACATCCGGCCGCGCCGCTTCCGGGCTGGTGCCGATCGTCAAGCAGAACGCGAGATGGTCATCCACCGCGCGTCCGTAGGCGTCCACCGTGTTCCAGGCTCGCCCGATGTTCGCTGTGAACTGCAACCATCGACGGCCTTCAGGATGCTGGTCTACCAGGGGATAGCGCTCCCACTGCACTGTGATCATGAACTGGCAACCTAGCCAGCTCAGATTCCACATAAGGCACCCGACGCAGGCGCTTTTCACCGTCTCGCCGAACCCGCGCTCGGCGAGATAGTCGGCGCACCGCGTGCGGTCCCAGCCGAGGTCGATCAGCGGGAAGACGTTGCGCAGGTAGCGCACGCCCGAGTCCTTCGCGCGGGTGAACTCGTCGGTGCTGATGCCGATGGCCTGCTCGACGTACACCCCGCGCGGCACCCGTCGTGGATGCGGGTAGCCGAGCAGTTCGCGTGCCGTCTTCTTCAGCGGCGAAATTTTGTACTCGCTAGTACATTGCCTACGCGCCAAGCCACGGCTGCCGTCGGGGTTGAGGACATGCAGTGGCATCGACACGAACCGGTGGGCCGGGTCGAGCGCGTCGTCGCGGATGTTGCCCGCCGACACCGTGCGCACCGGAATGCCGAACTTCGCCGCGTGCGCACGGAGCCGGGCGAGGTTCGCGTACACCGCGCGTGGTTCCCAGCCGGTGTCAGCAAACAGCGCGACATCGAAGCGCGGGATCACGCCCTCGCAGGCCAGCAGCAGGACGGCGCTGCTCTGGACTCCGGCGCCGAGCGAGAGGCATCGCAAGACCGGACCGGCGTCGTGAACGGAGGCTGGATTGGTCATGCCGCGTTCGCCTCCTCCGCATATCCGGAGGGCTCGGTGGAACCGGCGCCGAGGAGCGCGGCGAGGTCGGCGAGCAGCAACCCGACGGCATACGTGGCCTGCTGCGGAACGACGCCGTTGCCCAACGCACGAAGTTGCGCGGTGCGCGGCAGCGGGAGTCCCGTTACCCAGCCCGGCTCGAGCCCTTGGAGCCATTCGACGAAGGCCGGGGCCAGCACGGGGCGCCCATGGACGCCCGGTTGCGTGGGGAACGGTGCGGGTCGCCCGAGCACCTGTTCCCAGCGCCGCACGGCCGGCGCGTAGTCGCCCCAGTCCACCTCGGGATGCACCGATGCTGGCGAGGCGAGATCCGGGTCGGCGACGGCTACGAGATGCCGCCGTCGGCGTCCGGTGCGAGCAGCCGCATGATCGCCGACGGAAGCATCAGGTCGCCCTTCGACCCCCGCTGCGCCGGGCAGCCCTTCGTCCCGTCGGTCGCCCGAGGCGTCGGCAGGAACGCCTCGGGGTCGACCAGCGGAAGCACCTGCTGCGACAACGGCGGCCGGAAACCCGCACCCGCCCGGCGACCCGCCGTGCCGGTGTCCGACGCCCTCGGCGTCGGCAGCAGCCGCGCCTCGTCGGGCAGCGACGGACCACCACCCTGCGTCCTGTGAGTGCAGTTCTTCGCATCCGAGGCGGTCGGCGTAGGCAGCAGCTTCATCACCGCGTCCACCGCGTCGTGCAGATTCACTTGATGCCCACCAGCTCGACGCCGCACCGGGTCCGCCGGACCTCGGTTGTCGCCGTCGCGGGCCTGCGGGGTCGGCAGCATCCGGGGAGGCAACGGGGCGGGGCCAGGCGACCGTCTTATCTGGACAGTTCACTCTTTGTTGCCACGGCGGCTGGTGCGTGACGGGCTTAGGGTTCGGCACATGCACGTGGTGAAAGTGGTTGGTGCTGGTCCTGGTCAGCCGGCTGTGCGTCTGGTTGACGGAACCGGCGCGTCCGTGGTCGAGGTCGAGGGGTTTCTGCGGTTGCTGGCTGTTCGGGAGTTCTCGCCGAATACGGTTCGGGCGTATGCCCATGACCTGCAGAAGCTGTACTTGTTCCTGGCCGAGGCGGGGCTGGCGGCCGGTGAGTTCACTCCGGCGCGGGCGATGGAGTTCTTGCAGTGGTTGCGGCTGGTGTCCTCGTCGCGGCGGGCACAGCGTCTGGAGTTGGGCGTGGTCGCTGGTGAGGGCCGGGTGCTGTCGGCGAAGACGTGCAATCGGATCATGGCCGCGGTGTCGTCGTTCTACGAGTTCCTGATCGCCAGCGAGAGCTACGCGGGCCGCGAGAACCCGATTGTCAAGGTGACGGACCAGGCCGCGGCGAGGGTGCCGGGACGGTCGCGCCCGCCGCTGGACAACGCTCGGAAACAGCGGCCGGTGCGCAGAGTGTTGCGGGTGAAGACGGTGGAGGCGTTGCCGCGCCCGATGGCTGCGGAGGTCTATTCGGCGCTGCTGGGCCAGCTGCGCAAGCGGCGGGATCGGGCGTTGCTGGAGGTGATGTGGGAAGGCGGCCTGCGCCCCGGCGAGGCGCTCGGTCTGCGGCTGGAGGACATCTCCTACGGGCAGCGGCGGGTCACCATCCGGAAGCGGAACGACCATCCACGAGGAGTTCGCCAGAAGTCGCGCCGCGACCGGGTCGTCGACCTGTTGGAGGGCCGTGCCCTGCCCGCGCTCACCGATTACGTGATGCACGAACGACCCGCAGACGCCGAGGATTCGTGGGTGTTTCTGGTTGGTGGCAAGGGAAAACGTCGTTGCGAACCGCTCGGCTATGACGGTGCGGTGCGGATGTTCGCCCGCGCCGCCGAACGGGCCGGGGTGCGGGATGCGTGGTTGACGCCGCACAGCCTTCGCCACACCCACGCCACGCGAATGTTCGAGGGCGGGATGCGGGAGCTCACGCTGATGACCCGGCTCGGACACGCCACCCCGGAGTCGATGCAGGTCTACATCCGCGTCAGTGATCCGGAAGTCGTCAAGGACTACCGGCACGCGGTCGGGGACCAACCGCGGTGAGCGGGAACGGGGCGCTACGCGCTTCACTGCCCACCTCCGGCCGGACGATCCCCTGCCACTGCGACGACGTCGAGTACGCGGCCTTCACCTCGCGGATGCCGCTGACCGAACCTGGGCGGCGCAAGCACTTGAACTTCTCCCGCCGGTTCAGGGGCACCTATCCGGACCTGACGGTCTGGTTCGATCTGCCGTTGCGGCAACGGCTCGGCTGGCGGGCCGGCGAGTCCCAGAACCAACGTGCCAGCCCGGCTGCGGATGCCGATCCGACGCTGGGATGGATCAACTTCAACGCCCGCACCTACCTGACCTATCTCGCGTTGACCGGCCGTCTGCGCCTGGATTGGGGTTGGCTGCTGGGCATCGGCGTGCTCAAGCCGTGGCGGGTCGCCGACCAGCTCGGTCTGCCGCTGAGCCTGCAAGCCGACGACCTGCGAGAGCGATTGATCGCGCTCGGGCACGTCGACGACGAGCAGAGCTTCCGGCTGTCGTGGGCGCTGATCCGGCTGGTACTGCGCCGCGGTGATCCGGATCTGGGCGCCGTCACCGCCGACGATGTGGAGGGGATGCGGCGCACGATCCAGCACTTGGACCGGGTGCCCGGGATCGGCGAGGTTGTTCCACCAGCTCGCCTGGCCGGATTGAGCGCAGCGTGGGGAACCAATGCGTTCCGCGCCGGGTTGGCGCTGTTCCACGCCGGCATCATCAACTCCCAGCCGGTGCCCTATCGCGGCTTGCCCCGCCACGCGTTGAGCAGCAAGCCCCGCATCGCTGCGGTGATGGACCGCTACCTCGCTGAGCGCGCGCTGGTCCTGCGAGCCGAGTCGATGTCCAGCCTGCGCGGGGGGTTGCGCCGGTTTGGGCTCTGGCTGGACACCGAACGCCCCCACATCGCCAACCTCGACCAGTTGCACCGCGCTGACCTGGTCGCCTTCATGGAAGCCGTCCACCGCCAGCGGAAGATCAAACACTGGACGGTTACTCGGGCCAGCAGGGTCTGGACGTCGCGGGTGAGCTGGGCGAGTTCTTCCTCGCGGGGTTCGAGGATCTCGGCGAGTACCGCGCAGGTGCTGGACCGCGGTGGTCTGCCGGAGCTCGTCGAGTGCCTCGTGCGAGCAAGCCAGTTCGCCGGTGACCATGCGGCGGATGAGTTGTCCGCCGGGCCGGCGCAGATACAGGCACAGCGAGTACGGGTTGTCGTAGCTCTCCAGCAGCTCGGCCAGCGGCGCCAACCAGGCGGCCGGTTGCCCGTCGGGCTGGGTGAACAGCTCGACCAAGTCCCGACGCGCGATGCAGGATACGCAGTGCCCGCGCAGCAGACGGCCCATGGCCCCACAGGTCGGGCAGCGGTAGGAGGGGGACCGCCGGGATACGGGAGAAACCTGCCAAGTAGTCGGGTAGTGCCTGGTCAGGCGTCGTTGTCGGCGAGGGCGCGGTAGAGCGAGGCAACTGAGGGGTGCCGGCCGGCGTTCTTGCCGGTCTTGATGGTCAGCTTCTTGACGATGTCGGGCATCGGGGTGCCCTTGTCGCGCAGGGCGCGGGCGAAGAGCACGTCGTCTTCGTCGATCACCTTGGGTCGGCCGCCGTGGTTGCCGCGTGCGGCGGCGGCCTGCTGGCCTTCGAGGGTCTTTTCGCGGATGTAGTCGCGGTCGAGCTGGGCGGCGACGGCGAGCACGGCGAAGAGCATCGATCCCATACCGTGTGGGTCGTAGATGCCGGTCAGCGGCCCACTCAGCAGCTCCAGCTGCACCCCGCCACCTTGCAGCTGGGCGGACAGCGTCATCAGCTCGGCGGCGTTGCGGGCAAGGCGTTTCATCTCGTGCACGGTCAGGATCACCGGCTGGTCCGGTGCCGCGATCTTGATCTCGTGGGCGAGGGTGAGTGCCTTCTCCAGCTCGGGGCGGATCTTGATGCGGGTGCTGATCTTCTCGGAGAACACCCGCGTGCAGTGCGCGGCCGCGAGCGCGTCGAGCTGGCTTTGCAACTCCTGGGTGGCCGTCGAGCAGCGAGCGTAGCCGATCCGGATCGGCGCCCCGTTCGTCTCAGGCGCCGGCGCGGCGACCTCGGGGCACTGCGTCCACTTCTTGCCGGGCCCGCGATCGGCCGGGACGGGTACGGTGAGTTCGTCGCGTAGCGCGGGCACGAGGATGAAGCGCGCGGTGTGGTACTTCGCGGCGGTCTTCCCGGCGCGGGTGCGGCAGGCGCTGCCGGCGGGGACGTCGCATTGCGGGCAGGGGTGGCGTTCGACCGCGGCCGCTGCGTCGTCGGGTCCGAGTTGCATACCTCCAGTCTCTCAGAACTCTGTCAAAACCGGGGGGGTGTCCCTATGTGGTTGTCAAGCCGCAGCCGGGGCAGGAGTGGTCTCGGGGTGCCGGTAGTAGGTCTTGTTGCGGAGCATGGCGAACAGGACGTCGCAGCGGCGCCGCGCCAGGCAGATCAGCGCGGCGTTGTGCTTCTTCCCTTCATCGCGTTTTCGCTGGTAATAGGCCCTGCTGGTGGGGTCGGACAAGGCTGCGAACGCGGCGAGGAAGAACGCCCGCTTGAGTTTGCGGTTGCCGGTGCGGGCCGGGTGCTCGCCCTTGATGGAGGAGCCCGAGCTGCGGGTGACCGGGGCGATGCCGGCGTAGGCGGCCAGGTGGCCGGAGGACTTGAACGCCGTGGCGTCGCCGATCTCCAGCAGGATGCGGGCTGCGGTCCTGACCCCGACGCCGGGCATGGAGGTCAGGACCCCGGCAAGAGGGTGCGCATCGAGTATCCCTTCGACCTCGGTGGCGACCTGTTTGCGTTGCTGGAGAACGGTTTTCAGGCTGTCGGCCAGACGGGGCAGGACGGTGTCGGCCGCCGTTGTGCCCGGGACGACGACGGTCTGCTCGTCCAGCGCGGCCAGGATCGCGGTGACGAGTTTGTCGCCCATGCGGGGCGCGTGCGCGGTGGCGATCGCGGTGAGCTTGCGGCGGCCGGCGGCGCGGATGCCGGTCGGGCCGCCGCAGCGGGACAGGATCTCCAGCACCGCCGGGTGACTGATCCTCGGGCCGATCGCGCGTTCCAGGGCGGGGTGGACGCCGGTGAGCAGGCCGCGGATGCGGTTGCCGATCCGGGTGGCCTCACCGGCCAGGTCGTCGTCGAACCCGACCAGCACGTCCAGCTCGGCCAGGGCGTCGTCGCCGACGTCGACCGGGCGCAGCGTGTGCGGCAGCGAGCGGGCGGCGTCGGCGATGACGAACGCGTCCCGGGCGTCGGTTTTCGCGCGGCCGGGGTAGAGGTCGGCGATGCGTCGCATGGCCAGGCCGGGCAGGTAGGCCACCCGGTGGCCGGCCGCGCGGGCCACCGCGACCGGCAGCGCGCCGATCGTCGCCGGTTGATCGACCACCACCAGCAACGGCCCGTGCGCGGCGAGCTTGTCGAACAGCGCCCGCAGCTTCGGTTCGCTGTTGGGCAGCGGCGCGTCGTGAAGCCGCTTGCCCGCCGGGTCCAGGCCGACGGCGTGGTGTTCGCCCTTCCCGACGTCCAGGCCGAGGAACACCTGGTAACCGCTGGTCATCCGTCCTGCCGTTCGTTCGTCGCGGGTGGTCGCCGGTCGGGCATCGACGGCCGGCACCCACGTTACGACGAGACCTGCCCGGCGGGCGGCCGTGTCCCTATCAGCGGTCCCTCGATGCCACCAGGTCCGGTGACACCACCCCCCGGATCATGCGCTCGACTGGGGGCGTCAGTCATGCCGGACCTGGCGACCACGACTCCTTGATCAGGAGCTACGAAAAAGGTAACGGGGGGGGTCTGAGAGGTTTTGTGCGAATCGCGACCTGCGGATCTTCGGGGCGGATCGGGCTGTTCGCAGAACTGTCACAACTGTTCATTTATGAGAGAAACTACAGGTCCCTTGCCGCGCGAAGCCTGACACCGGTGCCCTTCCAGGTATCCGATCGGATCCGTTAGGACATTTGCCGGTGGACATGGCTAGGCCGGGGAGAAGAGGTGGCTACGATCGCTTCATCAGGTGTCGCCAAGGTGTCATCCGTCTTCGGCGCCGGTGGACAGTGAAGAAACTCGTCGAAGGAGCAGTTATGCCGGTGTCCGCACCCGATTTCGAATGGCTGTTCGCCCCAGGAACGCATCACACACTGTCCCGCGGCGATGTCGCCACCGTCCGGCTGCGGCAGGACGCCTCGCTGTGGCTGCCGTCCGGGCGGGTCGTCGCCGGCGAGCCGGCCATGTTCTTGTCGATGTCCGGCTCCGAGGACAGGTTTGTCCAACAGGTGCCACCGGGCCGGTATCCGGTGGTGCTGGTGCTCGCCGTGTTCGGCGAACCGGACGAGCAGGATGCGCAGGAGTGGGTCGCGGCGGCCCGGCTGATGATCCGGGACGAGCCAGCCGCCTCCTGGGAGATGGCGACGTGCGCGGGCCAGGATGCCGCCGAACTGGGCGACGACGAGTACTTCGGCTATCCGGTCGACGGCGGCGCCGGCGGCTTCGTGGACGCGGCGAACATCGCGGCGCTGCGCGAGAACGACGACTACAGCAACCAGCTGCTATCTAACCTGGACATCCACATCCTCGGCGAGACCGACCGCACCGCGCCCGCCACACTGGCCGACGACGGGGACCGGCCCCTTGCGGTGGCGTTTCCCTCTGGTAGCGGAGACGGGCACTATCCAACCTGGGTTGGGCGCACCGCCGACGGCGAGGTCGCTTGCTTCCTCACCGACTTTTGCATCCTGACCGGGGATGGCGATAGCGAGAATGACGAGCCACCCTCAGGCAACGGTCCGATAAGCGTCCCGGAGGACTCGACCACGCCACCACGCCCGCCATATGCGGCCAGGCCACAGCCACTGTCTCCAGTGCAACGGTCTCCAGTGCGGCCCCCCACCGGGATCGCCAGTCCGGCGACTCCGAACATCCGGGCACGCCGCTCCCCGAGCAGCGATGAAACGTGAAACCTCGTCGTGCGGGGTTGGGGCGTCGGATCGCGCCCTAAGTGGCGAGACGCATGCGCGTCGCGCGCGAGGCAGTTTCCCCCAGGGGGCGCTTCCCGGCGATTGGGGTTGCGCGCAGCCCGCGATGGAGTCGTTGTCGCAGTCGATCTCGACCATGACCGGAACGACGTAGCGGACCCAACGGGTGGTCATCAGGATCCCTTACTTCGCGGTGACGCGCGCCCTTGTCCGGCGCGGCGCGGTGGCGTCGCCGGGGAACAGCGCCCCCGGCACCAGGTCCAGCGTAGTGACCGGCACCGCGTCAGGCGGCGACAGATCGAGCACCCAGTCCCCGAAGCGGCGGATGGTGTGGGTGATGTACGGGGAGATCGTGGCCAGATCGTCGGTGTCGATCGGGTGCCCGTCGGAGGCCAGCGCGTTCGCCGCGGCGGTGATGTCGCAGGCGTTGGAGTAGATCACGCAGTTCGCGAGCAGCTCGTTGAACTTGATGATCTTTTCCTGGTAGTCCGGGTCGTTACGCCCGACCGCCTCCCCGCCGAAACGCAGCCACGCGGAGAACCCGTGGAACGCCTCGGCCTTGTTGGTGATCGCGGTGATCTGCTCCCGCAACTGCGCGTCCGCGAGGAACCGCAGCAGCGTGATCGTGCGGATGACCCGGCCCAGCTCCCGGAACGCCCGGTACAGGCGGTTCTTCCGCGAGTTGTTGCCCAGCCGGCGCAGCAGCGTCATCGACGACAACCGGCCCTCGCTGATCGAGATCGCGGTGCGCAGCAGGTCCGTCCAATGCGTCTCGATCAGGCCCCAGTCGATCACGTTGTCGCCGAACAGCGAGTCGATGTGCGCGAACCCGGTGTCCGCGCTGGGCCGGTAGAAGTTCAGATCCGCCCAGTTGCGGATGCGCGGGAGCAGGTCGAAGCCGAGCAGCGCGGCGAGCCCGAAAACAGGCAGGGACTGGCCTTGGGTGTCGGCGTGGATCGTGTCGGGCTGGATCTCCGAGTCGTTGCGCAGCAACCCTTCGATGATATAGACGGCCGCCCACACCCCGCACGGGATGAAGTGGGAGAACAGGGCGATGTAGGTGTCGGAGATGTGCCGGTAGGCGATCCCGCCGTAGCCGCCGTAGCGGATGTGGGACTCGGCGAGGATGTTGTTCTCCCACGTGTCCACCTGCGTGCCGTCCACCGCGACCACCCGGCCGTCGCCCCACATCCCGGCGACGTCGAGCTTCGCGAACTCGTTGATCACGTCGGTGGACGCGGCGTCGATCTTGGCGCAAGTGGTGTGCTTGTTCGCCGCGATCGACAGCTCGTGCGCGCTGACCTGGTCACGCATGTGCCGCGCGACCTGCGCGGGGCCGAGAAGCGTGCCGTTGGCGAACACGGTCAGGACGTAGCGGGCCATCGCGTCGCGGATCTTCGGGTCCGATCCCGACGCCGGCCCGAAGTGCCGCGGCCAGCCGACCAGGTGCGCGGTGCGGGCCAGGATGTCCAGCAGCCCGCGTTCGGGCAGCCGCTGGTGAATCGACTCCTCCAGCGCCAGCGCGGACGGGCGCCGGTCGGCACCCTTGCGGCGCCGCAGGACCGGGCGGCCGTCCTCGAAGGACAGGTCGGTGTTGTGCGGGAACCCGGCGTCCACCACCGCGGCGATATCGGTCAGCGCCGCCCGGTAGTGCGCCGTGAGCTCCTTCGGGTCCGAGGGAATCCCGGCCTGGCCGCAGAACTGCTCGGCCAGCGGGACGCACTCATCCCAGGACATCAGCTGCGCGTGCAGGTTGGCGTAGGAGTCGGCGCCGACCACCGCGATGTCCCCGGAGCGCAGCTCGGAGGCGAGGTAGGAGAACACGCACACCTCCAGGTGACGGCGCACCAGCTTGCCCGGCCGGTCCTTCACCACCAGGATCTTGCGCCACGCCTCAGTGACGAAGTCGATGTCGATCGCCACCGTCACCGCGTCCGCCCCACGCCCGACGGTCACCTTCTCCGGGACGTACTCGCCGGTGCGGCCCCGGATCGCGCGCAGGAACTCCACCGCGTCGGCCACGCTGTGATCCGCGCTGGTCGGCTCCAGGTCGAGGGTGTCGAGCAGGGTGAACAGCGCCGAGCGGTGGCTCTTGTAGAACTTCTCCAGCAACGGCAGGTAGTTGTTGCCGTGGTGCGCCGACACCACCTCATGCGCTGCCGAGAGCTGCTCCACCCCGCCCGCGTCGGCCAGCGTCTTGAGCAGCAGCCGCCCGGCCCGCTCGGCCACCGCGGCCGCGGGTTCCGGCGCGGTCGCGCCGTCGTTGTCTGGTGCGGTGGCCTCCCGGGCGCCGGCCAGGACATCACCGAACACGTCCAGCAGCCGCTCGGACTCGGCGCGGTGCTGCTCATGCAGCTCGACCAGCCGCTCCTTGCCCTTCTTGTGGATCACCGCCATCCGCTTGCAGAACATCGTCGCGACCTCGTCCCGGGCCGTGGTCCGGCACTCGTGGATCAGGCTCGCCAGCAACGTCCACCGCTTCGCCTCGCCGATATCCCGCATGTCGCCGACGTCGGTCACCCGCGCCTCCCCGGCGAAATGCGCGATCTTCGTCGCCGGGATGCCGTCGAGCCACTGCTCGGTCGCGCCGAGCTCGTCCAGCGCTTGCAGGTGGGCCAGGCGAAGCTTGAACTTTCCCACCGACGCCGCCTTCGCCGGCGTCTTCAGCCGGTCAAACTCGCTGCGCCGCGATGTCGGGTCCAGCCACAGCAGCCGCGCGAGCCGCCGCCGGTCCGCCGCGTCCAGCCGGGTCGCGACCAGCCCGAACAACGCGGTGTTCGTCTCGGTGCGGCTCGCGGAGACCATCTTGTCCAGCGTGGTGAACCCCGGCAGCTCGCGCCGTGCCCGGACCAGCTCCTCCAGCGCGACGTTGATCAGGTCGGCCGGGTTGTCCTTCGTGGTGACCGCCTTGCGGATCGCTTTCTCGGCGATCGCGCGTGCCTCGGCGGGCTTGTAGACCACATTCAGTCGGTCACGGACGTAGTCACGGTGGCGACACAACGTCCGATCCGACTCGTGCACCGCCAGGACGTCCTCGGCCAGGCCCAGCGCGGCCCGGACATGGTTGATCACCACCACCGGCACGTCAGCCAGCTTCGGGAAATGCCCCAGCCGCTGGTAGCACTTCAGCAGCACCACCAACGCCAGGAAGTTCGGCTCGCCCTGACTCCGCCCCCGAGCCCACTCAATCTCGCCGGCGACCGGCGTGAACGCCTCCGCCAGCTCACGGACCGACACCACCCGCTTGAACCGAGGATAGGCGGTCCGATCGATCGAAGCCACCCAGCACCCCAGGCCCAGCCAGCGGACGTAACCCAGCGCACCCTAACCAACACCCGCCGCACCCACGTCACACGGGCTCTCTAACGATCTCTAGCGCCCTCTACCAGGCACTACCCGACCACTTGGCAGGTTTCTCCCGTATCCCGGCGGTCCCCCTAGGAGAAGGTGACGCCCGCGCAGTCCGGGCACAACGGCCCGGCGGGCTCGCGGCGGAACACCGCGGCTAGTTGGCCGCAGCAGTGGCAGTGCTCGTGTGTGAGCCGTACCGCGTCCACACAGGACAGGCAGACCGGGCCCTCCGGCCAATGTCGTTCGGCGCGGGCGGTGGTTCCGCATCGGGTGCAGGGGACCTGGGCGGCCAGGTAGCACGGCACGCACCTGGCCACACCGTCCGTAGCTGGCACGGACATCGACGGTCGTTGCCCGCAGTCGGTACACGGCGGACCGGGCCGCACCACTTCCCAGCACGCTTTGCACCACGGTCCATTATGGTCACGCGCGCACACCACCTTGTGGACGCCGCAGCCCGAGCACGGTTCGGCCAGCGTCTGGCGGCGGCAGCCGTCGCACCACGGTTCGCCGTCGGCGTCGCGGTAGGCCACCAACCTGGTCCGGCCGCAGTTGTGGCACGGCTGGCGTGGCCCAGCTTGCTGGGCGCAGGCCCGGCAAACCCCCGTGCTCAGAATCCCGACCTTGCGGGTCTTCCCGCAGCGCGGGCACAGCACCTCCGGCGCACGCCGGTTGTCGCACTTCTCGCACAGTGGCCCGTCCTCGATGAGCCGAGCCGCAGGCTTGTCCTCGCCGCAGTCGATGCACCGGCGCAGCGGCCGTTGATGCCCGCGCTGCCAACACCGCCGGCACACCGGCCGTTTCTCGTCGTCGCGGACGGTGACCGGCGCCGTCTGGCCGCATCGTGAGCAGGGCTCGGCCAGATGCGTCCGGCGGCATCGTTCGCACCACGCTCCTTCCTCGGTGTGGGCGGCGGCCAGCACGACCTTGCCGCACATCCAGCAGGGCTCGCGGGGAACGGTCTTGCGGTGGCAGGTGTAGCAGACCCGGCCCTGCGGGCTGTTCTTCGTGGCCTTCATCGTCCGCCCGCATACCGAGCAGGGCAGCGGGACGCGCCGCTCGCGCTGCCAACACCGCGAACACACCGGCTGCCCGTAGCGCCGCGCGGCCACCCGCCCCGACCGACCGCACAGCGAGCACGGTTCGGCCCGGCGCTTTCCGTTGCAGTTCTGGCACCACGCCCCCTCCGCCGTACGTCCAATCGGAACGGTCAGACGGCCACACCCGACACAGCTCTCCTTGTCCCGGCGGGCGTGGTAGCAGGTATGGCACAGCCCGCTAGCGACCAGAGATCGGTCGCATCCACAGCTGGCGCAGACACCTCGCCCTTTCCCCACGTGCGTGACCCGGTGTCCGGTCAGCTCTCGGCGTCGAAGAAGTCCGCGGACAACAACGGCATGTCCGGCACGGCCGGCCGCGGACCCCGGCGAGCCGGCTCCTCGGTGGCCGATTGCGGCTCGACCTCCACCGCCAGGTCCTCGAAGCGGCAGTCGAGGATCTTGCACAAGGCCAGGATCAACTCGATCGGCATCTTCGGCGGACGTTCGGTGCTGACGAGCCGGTAGATCGAGCTGCGGTCGAACTCGAAGCCGTACTTGCGCAACTCCGGGATCAGCTTCGTGGTGGTGTACCAGTTCTTGCGGACCGCCATCAGCTCACGCAGCCGCCACTCGTAGCGCGGCTGCCGGACCTGCACGTCGTCGTTCTGCTCGTCCGGTCCTTGCCGGGACACCGCGTTCATCGCACCCTCCTCCGGCGGCCAGCAGGCTCACCTGACGTGTGATCGCTGAAGTCGTCGTCCATCTCCGCCTCCGTCTCGGCCATCGCGAAGGCGCGTTGCAGCACGGCTTCCTCGGCACCGCGTCCAGGTGCTCGCGGACCTTTAGGTTCTTGAAGTCGCTGCTGACCGCCGTGTAGATCGCCGTGGTCGCCGCGTGGGAATGACCGACCTGGTCAGTGACGAACTGCCCGTCATAGCCGGACTCGATCAGCCTGGTCACGTACGTTCTCCTTCTTCCCGCACTCGGCGTGTGCGGTGGGGTTCGTGTGGCGATTGAGCAGGGACGGCCTTTGTGACTTTGTTCGCCGCGCCAGCGACGGCTCTCAGGCTGCGCGTGGCCTGGTGTCGTGTGCGCGCTTGTTGGTGTGGCTGCTGATGCGGAGTTCGAGCCGCACGGTTTGGTTGTGGCAGCGGTACAAGGCGCGTGGGTCGAGCCAGTCGGCGTCCCGGTTGTCGTCCGGCGCGAGGCCGACGGCGGTGGGTATGCCGAGATCGGCATCGGTGTCGGTGAACAACGTGCCGGCGCCGAGCGTGATCTCCTCGCCGACCGTCGGCGTGACGGGTGCCAGGGACCGCGCTATGTCGCCACAGTGCTCGGAGCGACGTGTCTCGACCACGATGGCGACGAGTCGTCCCGGTTGGCCGACGGGTGCGTTCTCGAACGAGACGTAGTCCTCGGCATCCGGACCGGTGAGCAGGAACACGGTGCCGTAGCGGTCGGACTGGCGTTCGAACCTCGGCCACCACAGTTGGCCCTGGCCGAGCTCGATCGTGGCTGTCTCCTCGGTGTGTCCCGCGGTTGCGGCTTGCTCGGCGGCGGTGATGATCTCGGCCATGGACAGGTCGTTGCGGAACCGGTGCCCGATCTCGGCTTCCAGCTCCGCGTACTCGGCGGCCAGTTCCGGGCGTAGTTGTGCGGCGCGAACCAGATCCGCGCGGCTGGCGAGCACACAGAGGGAGCACGACAGGCGGGTCATGCCCTGGTCGTAGGCCGGGTGGTACGGCACACCTGACGCATGGATGCGTTGCCATACCTGGGTTTCGGTCCAGTCGTGGATCGGAAGCCAGGTGTCGACAGTGCGCCGGCCGCTGCTGGCAGCCTCGCCACGACTCAGGCGAGCCTGCTGGCGCAGAGCAATACCGTTCCGCGTCGAGTTCTCACCTCTCGCGATCACTCATGGTGACTGTCGCTGCCGGGTGAAACTGACCCGGTCTGACCAACCGCTCGGGTCCAGGACGTGGGTAAGCGGGTCAGTGACCGAGGGGCGTGGTCAGGGATTGCGTGCCGAGGGGGGCTCGCCGCTGATGGCGCGCCAGGCCGCGTCGGAATCAACGGTGTCGGCGAGGTCGTGGTTGGTGAGTACGGCGAGCGCGTCGATGGCTGTCAGCCAGTCGCGGCTACGCCGGTGCACCTCGTCGCTGGGGTCGTATCGGTTCAGGACGACTAGCACCTCGTGTCCGGTGAGGGCTCGCGCGGCGAGGCGCACCTGGGACACAACTCCTAGGACAGGCTCGGTGACCAGTAGCACGAGGTCCGGTCTCACCCGCTGCGCCAGTGAGAGGGTGTCGCCGTCATGGGCGATTGGTGAGCACAGCCCGCCTGCGCCCTCGACGAAGCCGATGGCGACGTCTGAGGGCCAGTCGAGTTCGGCGACGAGGTCGTCGAGCAGGATCGGAGCCAGTTGTAGGGTGTCGGCGGCCATCGGTGGCGCGAGGGGTACCGGGTACCACCGGTGTGGCGGGCACACCGTGTCGGCGGGCGTGTCAGTTGCCTCGCCGAGCACGGCGGCGTCGGTCGCGGTATCACCGGGTGTGAACGACTGCGCCGGTTTGCGGGCCGCGACCTCGATGCCAAATGCTCGCAATCGTCGCGACAAGGCGGCGGTCACCCAGGTCTTGCCGACCTCGGTGCCGGTGCCGGTGACCAGGATGAGTCGGCTAGGTCGGGTCATGGAGCGCCCACCGGGTCAACCAGCCGAGATCTTGCCCAGTCTGCGCCAGGGCACCTGCCCTGGTCAGTGTGGAGGTGTTGGATGTCCTCGTGGCCCATCATGATCCCTGTTGGCGCAGGGGCGCGGCCATGGCGTGGTAGCCGCCGTCGACGTGGAGGATCTCGCCGGTGATAGCGCGGGCGAGGTCGGAGAACAGGAAGCAGACGGCGTCGGCCACCGGGGTCGAGTCGGCTGGGTCCCACCGCAAGGGCGAACGGGTTGCCCAGGCGTCGAGCAGGGCTTCGAAGCCGGGGATGCCGGTGGCCGCCCGGGTATGGATCGGCCCGGCCGCGACGAGGTTGACCCGGATTCCGGCAGGCCCGAGGTCGCGTGCGAGGTACCGGTTGAGCGACTCCAGTCCGGCTTTGCAGACGCCCATCCAGTTGTAGACCGGCCACGCGGCGCTGGCGTCGAAGTCGAGCCCGACCAGGCTGGCGCCGGAGGGTGGGGCGAGCCGGTTCACCGCCGCGGCGAGCGCGGCGAGGGATACGGTGCTGGTCTGGAACGCCAGTCCGATCCCTTCGGGGCGGGCGTTGAGTAGGGGGCCTTCCAGGGCGTCGGCGGGTGCGAAGGCGATGGCGTGCAGGGCGCCGTCGAGTCTCTCCCACCGCTCAGCGATCGTTGCGGTGAGCCGGGCGGTGTCGTGGGAGGCAGTGGCGTCGAAGGGGATGACGTCGATGTCGCCGGTGAGCTGCGCTGCCGCCGCACGGGCCCGATCGAGATCGCGGGGGAGCCCGGTGAGCAGCACCTCGGCGCCGAGTTGTTGGGCGCGGCGGGCGACGGCGAAGGCGATGCTGTCGGTGGTGACGACCCCG
The DNA here is from genome assembly GCF_018070075.1 of Saccharopolyspora endophytica. Classification (GTDB taxonomy): domain Bacteria; phylum Actinomycetota; class Actinomycetes; order Mycobacteriales; family Pseudonocardiaceae; genus Saccharopolyspora; species Saccharopolyspora endophytica. The sequence continues at coordinate 196,301 of NZ_JAGPXE010000007.1, read as the reverse complement.
GTCACCAGGATGTGCTTGCCGTCCAACACAGTGCGGCTCCTTCGCGGGGGTTGGTGTGTGCGGCCCGGCAGGCGTGGGTCGTGACCGCTTGGTGGACGTCGATGGCCCGGCGGATGCAGGGTCCGGTCGTGGCGGTGATTCCTTCGACAGGGCGGTCGGCGCTGGCGGCACCGCCGATGCGCCCCGCAGGCCGTGCCGCCGGCACGGCGATGGGAGAAAAGCCGGATCGCTCGCGTGACATGATGGTGTTTGCGTCGGGTGGGGCTGCTCATCGTGGGGTGGCGCCGACGAGCGCCCCCTGCGAGGCGCAGCCGACGAGGCGGCTGTACTTGGCTAGGAAGCCGTTGCCGGTCGGGGCAGGGGGTGGGTGCCAGCGGTGACGGCGTCGTTCGAGTTCGGCAGGGTTGACGTCGAGATCGATGGTGCGTGCCGGGATGTCGATCATGATCGGGTCGCCGTCGGCGACCAGCGCCAGCGGCCCGCCGGCAGCGGCCTCGGGGGCGACGTGGCCGACGCAGAGGCCGGTGGTGGCGCCGGAGAAGCGGCCGTCAGTGACCAGCGCCACCTGGTCACCCAGGCCGGTGCCGCGGACAGCGGCGGTGACGGCGAGCATCTCCGGCATTCCCGGTCCGCCGCGTGGGCCTTCGTACCGGATCACGATCACCTCGCCTGCGGTGAGGCGACCGCCTGAGACGTAGCCCATGGCGGCGTCTTCGTTGTCGAAGACCCGGGCTGTGCCGTGGAAGCGGTCGACGGTCAGGCCGGCCATCTTGACCACCGCGCCGCTGGGGGCGAGTGCCCCGCGGAGGATGGCCAGGCCGCCGTCGGGGCGGAGCGGGTCATCTGGCGTTCGGAGGACCGTACCGTCGGGTTTCGGGGCTGCGAGTTCGGCGAGGTTCTCGGCCAGGGTGGCTCCGGTCACGGTCAGGCAGTCGCCGTGGAGCAGTCCGGCGTCCAGCAGCGCGGCGAGCACTGCGGGCACGCCACCGACCTGGTGCAGGTCGGCCATGACGTGGCGCCCACCGGGACGGAGATCGGCGATGTGGGGGGTGTGTCGGCTGATCCGGTCGAAGTCGTCGAGGGTCAGGCGGACGCCGGCTTCGTGGGCGATGGCGGGTAGGTGCAGCGCGGCGTTGGTCGACCCGCCCAGGGCCATGACCACGGTGATGGCGTTCTCGAAGGCTTCGCGGGTGAGGATGTCGCGTGGGCGGATCCCGGCGCGCAGGGCGGCGACGGCGGCCGCTCCGGTGTCGTGGGCGATGCCGGGGCGTGTGGGGTCGATGGCGGGGGCGGATGCCGAGCCGGGCAGTGCGATACCGAGGGCTTCGGCTTCGGCGGCGATCGTGTTGGCGGTGTACATGCCGGCGCACGATCCGGCTCCTGGGCACGCGGCGCGCTCCAGCTCGTCGAGGTCGTCGGTGCTGAGCAGGCCGCTTGCCTGCGCGCCGACGGCCTCGAACACGTCCTGGATCGTCACCGGCCGACCCTGCCAGCTCCCGGGGAGGGAGGAGCCGCCGTACAAGAACGCCGTGGGTACGTTGAGGCGTGCGGCGGCCATGAGCATCCCGGGAAGGCTCTTGTCGCAGCCGGCGATGGTGACCATCGCGTCGAGTTGTTCGGCCTCCATGACACACTCGACCGAGTCTGCGATGAGGTCCCGGCTGGGAAGGGACGCGCGCATGCCGCGGTGCCCCATGGCGATCCCATCGGACATGGCGATGGTCGAGAACCGCATCGCCACCCCGCCCGCCTTCCTGACCCCGTCGGCCGTCGCGCCTGCCAGGCGGTCCAGGGCGATGTTGCAGGGTGTGAGGTCGTTGGCGGCCGCGGCCACACCGATCTGCGGCCGGGTGAAGTCCTCGTCGGCGAACCCGACTGCCCGCAGCATCGCCCGGGCCGGTGCTCGGGTGACGCCGTCGGTGACGATTCGGCTACGGTGACGCGGGTCCATGTCTTCTCCCGGCTTCGCTTGGTCAGCTCGGCCCTTCATTGGCCCTGGCCTCGGGTGAATGCGGGTTCGCCGTCGAAGGCGTAGAGTCCTTCGGTCTTGATCGGTTCGATGCCGTGCTCGACCATGCGGGCCTGGAGGGCGACGACCTCGGCGGCGGTGGTGGTCCCGCGCGGGTCGAGGAAGCGGCATCGCCAGTGGTCGGTGAGCAGGGTCTCGGGCGCGCCGCCTGGCCAGACCTTCTGTCCCCGGTTGGAGATCATGTCAAGGTGCAGGGGTGCGGCGAACGGACGAAGCTTGGCGGCGAGTTCGTCTGGGGTGGTGTCTGGGCTGTGGACGAACACGTCGACGCCGAGCTGGGTCTTGGCGGCAGCGGATCGGCCCGCGAGCTTGACGGTGATCGGCCTGTGCTGGGCGTAGTGCGTTGCCGGCAGCCGGGTGGGTTCTTGGCCGAGACGGTCGATGACCGATGCCGCGAACGCCGTGGTGCCGACCTTGGAGGTGCTGGTATCGGGCTCGTAGATGTCGTAGGTGTGGATGCCGTCTTCGATGGTCCGCAGCCAGGCGTTGTGGACTCGGCTCGCGACGTCGGCTTGTCCGATGTGGACCAGCATCTGTACCGCGGCCAGCAGCAGCCCTGAAGGATTCGCAACGTCTTGGCCGGCTCGCCGGGGGGCGGATCCGTGGATGGCTTCGAACATGGCGACTCGCTCGCCGATGTTCGCGCTTCCGGCGAGGCCGACAGATCCGGCGATCTGGGCGGCGACGTCGGAGAGGATGTCGCCGTAGAGGTTCGGCAGGACGACGACGTCGAACGCCTCGGGGGTGTCGGCGAGCTTGGCCGCACCGATGTCGACGATCCAATGCTCTGCCTGGATATCGGGGTAGTCGGCGGCGACCTCGTCGAACACCCGGTGGAACAGGCCGTCGGTCATCTTCATGATGTTGTCCTTGGTGAACGCTGTCACCTTGGTTCGCCGATAGGCTGTGGCGTACTCGAAGGCGTAGCGAATTACCCGCTCGCATCCCTGCCGGGAGATGAGCTTGAGGCACTGCACGACCTCGTCGGTCTGGCGGTGCTCGATGCCGGCGTAGAGGTCCTCTTCGTTCTCCCGAACGATGACGACGTCCATGCCAGGGTGCTTGGTGGCGACGAACGGTGCGTAGGCGACGCATGGCCGGACGTTGGCATAGAGACCGAACGTCTTGCGCACGGTGACGTTGAGGCTCTTGAACCCTCCGCCTTGCGGGGTGGTGATGGGCGCCTTGAGGAACACACCCGTGCGGCGGATCGACTCGAGCGCCTCGGGAGTGACGCCGGCGGGGTTGCCAGCCTGATAGACCGACTCTCCGATGGTGATCGTGTCGATGTCAAGGGCCGCGCCTGCGGCGTTGAGCACCGAAAGGGTGGCTTCCATGATTTCCGGACCGATTCCGTCTCCGTGGGCGACGGTGATCGGTGCGGATGTGGAATGCGTGGTCATGCTGCTCCTGAGACCGAGGACGTGACGGGACGGGACGCTGGATGGGCTAGGGGCGAGTCGTGGCGGTGCCGCGTGCGAGCCGGCATCCGGCGCTGGTCGTGCCGCACGGTCCACTGATGCCCTGCTCTGGGTCATCGATGTACCAGTGGGTCGCGACCAGGCGCGGGTAGCGGCTGCCGAGTTCGGTCAGGGTGGCGTGGACGGTGTCGCGGGAGTCGGTGTGCGCGAAGACCGGAAAGAACGCTCCCGGCAGGCTCGCTGCGGGCGCCGCGCCTTGCACCAGGACATCGAGGATCAGGCGCCGTCGCTGGTGGGGGTTGTGTGCCTCGCGCAGGGCGGAACCGTCCAGCCAGCACAGCGACCACAGCCCGGACACCGAGGAGGAGGTCCGGATCCCCACCGGCACTGCTGGCGGGCGCCCTTCCGTGGGGTCCCCGACGGCGCATCCGCAGGTCTGCACATGCTCGCCGCACGGGAACAACGTGGGCAGGTCCGCGTCAAGCTCGCGGCGGATCCAAATCCCGAGCAGGGCGTCCCGCTGAGCTGGATCGCCGCCGTAGCGCCGGTGGTGGACCAGGTAGTCGCTCGCCTGCTCGACGGCGACCTCGGCGTGGTCCACACTTGAGATCAGTAGAAGCGCGCTCATCGGGTACCTCTCTTTCCAAGCGGCTCTGTTACGTGGGGAGTTAGGACAGGTCGTTCCGGGTGGGACGCCGCCATCGGGTGGTGTGGAGCGGTCACGGGAGCGCCTGCCGGGATGTCGGTGCTGGCGTGTCGGTGCTGGGGTGCCAGGGCTGCCACCCGGTGGGGGTGTAGCGGTGCCACGGGTCGTCGGGCTGTTCCCGTGCGGCGAGTCCAATCCAGTCGTGGCTGAACATGTGGTGCAGCATTGTGTGGCGGGCGATGAGGGTGTCCAGCCTGGGCAGGGGTGCCTGCACGATGGCGAGCAGGCGTTGCGGTTCATGTCGGGCGTGGTGGCCGTCGGTGAGGGACTGCCAGGGCAGGCCGGGCTGGAGGTCACTGGTGTGGCCGGTCATGACGCCCAGGCCCCCACCGGTGACGTTGTGCAGGGTTTTGCTGCCGGCGCCGAAGGACTGCGGGTCGACGGTGGCGAAGTAGTACTGGCTGTTGATCCAGTGTGCGACGACGAGCGGCGCGGTGAGGATTGTTTCCAGGACGGTGCCGGTCGGGTCGAGGTCGGGATCGTAGTCGTGGAGGAACACGCGGCTGTGCAGGTCGATGCCGCGGGTGAGGGCGCGGGGCGCGATGAGGAAGGCGGCGTTGTCGGCGAGACCCCATTCCGGGAAGACCTGGGCCCAGTCACGGGCCCGGGCGCGGGTGTGGCGCGTCGCGTGCCGCGGGCGGGGCCGGGTGGGTGCGCCCGGCAGGATGGCGCAGCGTTCGGCGGCCAGCCGGGTGCCGGCCGTGCGGAGGTCGGCGGTGAGCCTGTCAGCGTCGCGGCGGTGGGTGGCGGGCAGGAGGTGGGTGTCCAGCAGGCGTACGGTGTCGGTGGTGGTGTCGTGTTCGGCCGGGACGAACCAGGTGTCGTCGGGAACGGTGATGCCGCGGTCGGCCAGGTGAAGGCGGACCTGCGGATCGTTGAGCAGGGCGGCGGCCGTGCGGGCGTTGGGACCTCCGGGATGTCCCCCGCAGGCGCCGCAGTCCAGCGCGGCCTGGTAGGGGTTGTTGTCGGTGTGGGCGCGGTGCCCGCAGAACACGACCAGCCGCGCGAACCCGCGGGTCAGGCCCATCAACGTCAGGATGGTTTCGGCGGTCGCGGCACGCTCCTCGGGGGTGAGCGCCTCGGCGATGGAGATCTCGGTCTGCGGCTCGGGCGTGATGCGGCGGGCCCACCACGCGCCTGTGGCGCCGGCGGCACGGGGAGTGAAGGTCTTGGCCGCGGCCAGCGGCCCGGCCAGCCAGCCGGCGGCTTCGGCGAGGGCGAACGGCGCCAGCAGGTCGTCCTTGGCGGCGTGCAGGGAGTGCTCGGCGGCGGCGAGCACCCTGCGGCCGGCCAGTGACCGCTCGGCCGCGCGCCGCCGACCAGGGGCGGGGTGCTCGGTGAGGGTGTGGCGAGGCGTGATCGGGCCGGGACACTGGGTGCGAGCGGCACCCCCGGCGAGGTCGCGGTAGCGCATGGCGACGGCGAAGAAACCGGCGAAGCCCAGGGTCTGGTAGCTGCCGAGGACCTCCAGGTGGCGGCGCAGTCCTTCGGAGCGGGGATCGATGCAGCACACCACCTGCGCCCGCGGTGGGGCTTCGGGCAGTTCGGGCTGGGGCCGGCCGAGGATGCGCAGCAGCAGCCGGCTCCGGTAGTGGTCCTCGTAGGCGTCCAGCCAGACCAGCGCCCGCTGCTGGATCGGCAGCTGGTCGAGCAGCTCCACCAGCTCGCTCCGTTGGGCGGCATCGGTGTCGGTGACTTCCAGCGCTCCCAACAGGTGGTAGGCCCGGTCGTGCGGGTCGACGGTGGCCTGCCGGGTGTCGAACCGGCTCGCGGAGGCCCAGGACCACGCTGTGCCGGGAGCGTGGGAGCCGGCGAGCGCGGCGGCTTCGACGGCCAACCGCAACGCGAGGTAGTCGACGAGGTCGATGCCGCTGTCGGGCCGCTCGCCGCGCCACCGGACGTGGGCGGCGAAGCCGGGCAAGCAGGCCAGGTGGGCCTGCAGGTAGCGGGTCCGCTGGTCGTCCGGGACACCGAGCGCGGCCAGCGCGTCCAGGATGGTGTGCTCGGCGCGTTCGGGCAGGTGCCGCAGCCGCGCCCGCACCGGCCGCGGCAAGGTTCCGTCATGGGCGGCCAGCGCCCGCCACGCCGAGTAGAAGCCGCGGTCACGACCCGGCATCCGCCAGGTGGACTGGCCTTCGTCCAGGTAGGCCGCGCACCACTGGATCGTGTGGGTGTTGAGCAGGGCGGCCACCTCCGGGGCCAGTGCTTCGGCCGCGGTGCGTGCCTGACGGCGCGGCGGTGGACACGCGATGCCCTGGTGCAGATCGGCCACCAGCAGGTCGACCGGGTCGTAGGCGCGGTTGCCGAGAGTGAGCGGGCCCCGCTGTAGCGCCGTGGGGTGGCGGCGGGCCAGCGCGGCGCGCAGGTCGTCGTCGGTGATCCGGCCGCGCTGCCAGGCGGCACGTAGCCAGGTCTCGTCTGGGGTGACTCGTGCTCCGAGCAGATCCGCGGCGGTGGTGGCCGCGTCGGCGAACGGGCGGTCCAGCAGGCCGGACAACGGGTTGACCGCGATGAAGTCCGCCAATGGCCAGGTCGGAGCCAGGAATCCGGCCGCGTCGGCGATCTCGGCGCGCACTGCCGCCTGCTGTGTGGCGACGTCAGAGACGGCATCGGGGGCGAGGTTGGTGGCGGGGCCGGTGGTCATGAGTGTGAACCCTCCTGCGCGAGCACGACGCGACAAGTGGCGGAACGTGCGACCGTGGAGAACAGGGGAAGCCACGCGTGCGGGACAGCCGGTGACTCACCTGTCATGGCGGCGACCCGCTTGCGCGGGATGCCGTCGAGCGCGTGGGGGCGAGTCACGCCCGAGCTCCTTCCAGTTGGGGAACCGGCCGCGGACGCGGTGTCGGTACCAGCCATGGCGGGTGACCCCAGGCGGCGGTGTACGTGCGCTGCTGCCCGGCGGACAACGCCGCCACGTACAGCCGGTCGCGCCACCGGCCCAGACCGACCGCGGGTGCCAGGTGGAGCAGCAGCGCACCGGCCGCCAGCACCGCCACCACGGTCGCGAGAACCCAGGCCGAGACAGCGGCGGGCCCGCTTGCGGGCAGGCTCGGGGCCAGGAGCTCGGTGACCGCGCCCACCAGGGCCAGGTACCCGATCGCCACGCCCGGCAGCACGATCACCACCGTGACCAGCGCGCCGCCGGTCGGGTGACGACGCAGCCAGCCCCACGCCAGCCGCGCGGCGGTGGCCACGGCGAAGAGCGACAACGCGACGCCACCGGCATGAAGGGGTAGCAACCAGGCCGCCACCCCGACCGCCGCGACGGCGGCGACCCCGGCGAGGACAGCGACCTGCGCTGCGCGGGCAGGAGCCAACCGAGGCGCGGGAGGAGCCGCAGTGTGGCCAGCGTGCCGCTGCACGGCCGACCCCGAGCCGAGGAACAGGGTGGCTTTGAACAGCCCGTGCGCCACCAGGTGCACCACCGTCGCGGCGTAGAGGCCGAGCCCGCAGGTCATGAGCATGAACCCCATCTGCCCGATCGTGGAGTGCACCAGCGCCCCTTTGATGTCGGGGCGGGTCAGCATGATCGCGGTGGCGGCCACGACGCTGGCGGCTCCGATGGCGAACGCCAGGTGTGTCGCCACCGGCGCGGCACCGACGATCGGCGACAGCTTCACCAGCAGCACCCCGCCGGCGTTGACCACGCCGGCGTGCAGCAGAGCCGAAACCGGGGTCGGTGCCGCCAGGGTCGCCGGCAGCCATCGGTGCCAGGGCAGCTGCGCGCACCGCACGGCCGCGGCGACCACCAGCGAACAGGCCACCACCGTGCCCACCGCACCGCCGAGGGCCGCGTCGCCCTGGTGGCGCAGGTCGAGATCCCCCCAGACCGTGACCGCGAGGACAACCCCAGTCCACAACGCGGCGTCCCCGGCGACGACGGCACGGGTGGTGCGCCGTGCGGCATCGACGGCCGAGGGCGCCGGCCGATACATCCCCACCAGACGGCACAAGATCACCCCGGTCAGCGTCCACGCCACCGCCAGGGTGACGAGAGTCGCCGCGGTCACCATCACCGTGGTCGCGGCGGTCAGCGCCCCCGCCGCGACAGCGAAGCGGGCCGCGGCCGGATCGCCGTGCAGGTAGCGGCGGGCGAACGCCTGGACCACGGCGCTGACCGTGCACACCAGCAGCAGAACGATCGCCCCGACGTGGTCGACCACCAGCCCGGTCCAGGCTCGCCCGTCCGGGTTGGCCAGCACCATCGCCACCGGCCCGCCGACTACCACCGTCACGGCCAGCGTCCCCGCCAGCGCGGTGGCCACCAGCGCCGCACCCGCACCCAACGCGGGCGCCAAGCTTCGTAGCCGCCGGATCGACCCGGCCATGGCCGCAACAGCGGGAAGGGCCACCAAAACGAGCAGCGTCACCCCTGTCACGCCGTCGTACCTTCCTGACCCGCGCGCGCCGCCGCGCCGCGCGTCGCCGGGGCTCCGGCGAGGTCGGTGGCGCGCGGCTCAGCACCGGTGCCCGCAGCGGGCTCGGGCGGCGAACCGAGGTGTTCCAGGCAATGCGGAGGCAACGCACGCCCGTCGAAACCCCCGATCCGCACCCGGACGAACTCGTCGTGGACCACGCAGTACAGCGACCGCCCCCGTTCCAGCTCCCGGGCGATGTAGGCACCCACGCTCTGCGCGGCCCCCCGCCGCACGCCCGGCGGGCTGGTGTCGATCACCACGTCCGGCGGCGGCGAGGCCCACCGGTGCGCCCAGCGCCGCGCCACCTCATCGGCCGCGCGCTCGCCGGTCAGTACGCCCGCCATCTCGGCGTCGACCACCGCGCCCACCTCCCGCAGCAGGTTCTCCCACGGGAGCGCCATCTCCTCGTCGCCCATGACACCCACCTCCCAAGCACGCTACCAATGACCTGTGTTCTAATACGCGATATGAATCATACGACATTGATGACGTGCTTTGGCAAGCGTGACATGCGTTACCCCCGACGAGGTACAGTTGCGGCCATGCAGGAGTGGACGTTCTTGACCAATCACGCCCACGTACTGCTGTGCGTGGTGCGGGATCCACAAGTTCGGTTGCGGGATGTGGCCGAGGTGGTGGGCATCACCGAGCGGGCGGCGCAGCGCATCGTGGCCGACCTCGTCGAGGCGGGCTACCTGGAACGCACCAGGGAGGGGCGGCGCAACCGGTACCGGTTGCATCCGGATTTGCCGCTGCGGCACCCGATGGACCGTGACACCGCCATCGGGCAGCTCGTGGCCCTGCTCACCGGCATCGACGCCCGATCCGGCAACCTCGTGTAATGCTCGCCGTGCACCCCTACGCGGGCGCACCGGTCGCGATGGCCACCCGACACGGCAAGCAGCGAGCCCTCGCTGCCGCCCTGGCGCGGATCCCCGGCATGCGGCTTGTGCTCGCCCACGATGTGGACACCGATCAGCTCGGCACCTTCACCGGTGAGATCCCCCGCGCCGGGTCGGCGGCCGAGACCGCGGTCCGCAAGGCGCGCCTCGCGATCGAGTCGACCGGCCTCGGACTCGCCGTGGCCAGCGAAGGCTCCTTCGGCCCGCACCCGGTCGCGCCAATGCTGAGCGCCGGCCAGGAGATCCTCGCCTTCCTCGACACGGTGCGGGACGTCTGCATCCTGGAGCGCCGAACCACACCGACGAACTTCAGCCACACCACGACCCGCCGCCTCGACGAGGAAACCGACGCCTACCTGGCGCGCGTCGGTTTCGGTGCCCACGCGGTCATCGTCCGTCCCCACAGCCCCGCCGACGTGCGGGCTCCAGGCCCCATCTGCAAGGGCATCCAGACCCGTGCCGACCTCGATGCGGCGATCAGCCGGTGCACCGCGCACTCCACCGATGGCCTGGCGCGACTGGAGACCGACATGCGCGCGCACGTCAACCCCACCCGCATGCGGGAGATCAGCGTGCTCGCCCACCAACTCGCCTCGCGTCTGGCCACCCTGTGCCCGGCCTGCGGCACCCCCGGATTCGGCCCGGTGGACCGCGAACCTGGTCTGCCCTGCGGCACGTGTGGCGAGCCCACCCGCCTGACCCTGGCAACGATCCACGGGTGTGCCCGCTGCCCGCACCGCGGCCGCCACCCTCGCGATGACGGCCAACGACGTGCCGATCCCACGTTCTGCGAATGCTGCAACCCGTAACCCCCGGACACCACCCCCGCAGACCCACCCGGCCGGCCCCAGCCACTGCACGTCCGAAGGAGCGTCACCACGATGATCCCCCTGACCGCCGCCGCGATCGCCGCGGCCACCGACGGTCACCTCGTCCCGGGGACCGACCCGTCGCTGCTGGTGACCGCACCCGCCAGCATCGACTCCCGCCAGGTCCACCCCGGCGGCGTGTTCGCCGCCCTCCCCGGCCGGCGCACCGACGGGCACTACCACGCATCAGCGGCCCTCGCCGCGGGAGCCGCCCTGGTGCTGGCCGCACGCCCGGTGCCCGCCCCTGCCGTCCAGGTCACCGACGTGACCCGCGCGCTCGGCGACCTGGCTCGCCACGTGGCAGACCGACTGCCGGCCACCGTGATCGGCATCACCGGGTCGAACGGCAAGACCACGACCAAAGATCTCGCCACCCAGGTCCTGGCACACCACGGCCCGGTCGCCGCCACAGACCGCTCCTTCAACAACGAGCTCGGTTTTCCCCTCACTGTCCTGCGCGCCACCCCCGACACCCGCTACCTCATCCTGGAAATGGGCGCCCGGGGCCGTGGACACCTCAGCTACCTGTGCGGCCTGGTCACCCCCCACGTCGGGGTCGTGCTCAACGTCGGCACCGCCCACCTCGGTCAATACCCCGACGGGCAAACCGGGATCGCCGCGGCCAAAAGCGAACTACTGACCGGGCTCCCCTCTGCAGACCACGGTGGGCTGGCCATCCTCAACGCCGACGATCCGCTCGTCGCCGCGATGGCCCCGCTCACCCCCGCCCGCACCCGCTGGTGGAGCCAGCGCCCCCACCCCAACGGCGTATACGCCCGAGATGTGCACGTCACGCCGCGCGGCCGGGCGTGCTTCACCCTGCACACTCCCGAGGGCACGGCACCCGTCACGCTCCGCCTGACCGGCCGGCACCACGTCGGCAACGCCCTCGCCGTCGCCGCCCTCGCCCTCGGCCTCGGCCTTGACCACCACACCATCGCCGATGCCCTGAGCGCCGCTGAACCCGCCAGCGGCGGGCGCATGCAAACCATCGTGCGGGGCGACGGGGTCACGCTCCTCCACGACGCCTACAACGCCAACCCCGACTCCATGGCCGCCGCGCTGACCACCCTGAGCACCATGTCCGCCCGCCGCCGGATCGCCGTCCTCGGCGAGATGGCCGACCTCGGCGACCACGCCGCTGGCGCCCACCACCACCTCGGCGTGCTCGCCGCACGCGCCGGCCTCGACGTCCTGATCACCATCGGCACCCGGACCGCGCCTCTGATCGCCGACGCGGCCGACACCGAGCACAGCACCCTCGACATCATCGCCGTTCCCGACAGCCAGGCCGCCCACGACGTGCTAAGTCGAATCCTTCGTCCCGACGATCTCGTCCTGATCAAAGCATCCCGCGCCGCCCACCTCGAACACCTCGTCGCCGCGCTCAGCAACCGCTGAGCAGCCCGGAGTCGCGGCCGTCTGGCTGCGCGACCCGGCCGCTCGGCGGAGCCGATCCGCGATCGCCAATCCGAGCCCGTCCGGGGTAGGAACCGAGGCCACCACGACCTCGCACTCATGCCGGTCGAAGTCACGGAGGAACTCGAAAAGCCGCCGCGCGTACCGCGCACCCGAGTCCGGCACCGCGATAACGCGCTGCCCGGCACACGCACCGGCACCGCCCGCGAACTCGGGCGGCAGCAGGACGCCGACGCGCCGGCCCTGCGCTGCCAGGTACTCGGCGTGGCCGATCACCTGGCCCGGCTCGACCAGGACAACCCGTGCCCTCGGCGCGTAGTGCGACGGATGCTGGCCCGGAACGCGTACGGCACTCCTCGCCCGCACCGGCACGGAGCAACCCAGTGCGCGCTCAAGATCCTCTCGTGTCACGCCGCCTGGGCGCAGTATCGCAGGTGCGCCGGTGAGGTCGACGATCGTGGACTCGACACCCACCGCACAGGGGCCGCCGTCCAGCACGTAGTCGACGTCGGCGCCCAACCCGTCGCCAACATGAGCAGCCGCCGTGGGACTGACCGAGCCGAAACGGTTGGCCGATGGCGCCGCCACACCGCCACCGAACGCCGTGAGCAGCGCGCGGGCGACCGGATGGTCGGGCACCCGCAGCGCGACCGTCTCCAGACCGCCGGTGACCGCGCGGGGAACACGGCGGCCCCGACGAAGAACCAGGGTCACCGGGCCAGGCCAGAAACGGTCAGCGACGCGGCGCGCCGCGTCGGGCACCTCCGCGACCCAGTCGGGGAGCTGACGCGCCCCGCTGAGGTGCACGATCAGCGGGTGCGTCGAGGGCCGCCCCTTCACGGCGAAGACACGCTCCACCGCGTCGACGTTCTCCGCGTCCGCGCCGAGCCCGTACACGGTCTCGGTCGGGAACGCGACCAGCCCACCCGCGCGCAGGGTGCCAGCAGCGCGTTCCACATCGAGTCCCACGCGCTCAGGCGCGATGCCTGGTTGATCCGACATCACCCGTTCACCCCTCACCACTGCAGTCTGACACACCACCGGCTCGCGCGATCACCGTTGCCCCCGCGCCGCCGGACCCATTTCGAGACCGGATCTCGTACCCTCTCTTCCCGATCAGCACGCGCGGCGCTCAGCCCGGGCAGCACGGGTGGTCACGTCACCAGCGCTCGCACGACGGGCAGCGCCTCGCCGATCACATAGAGCGACCCGGTAACTACCGTGAGCGTGCTATCATTCGCCGCCGCCGCGCGGCGCACCGCATCACCCACATCCGCCTCGACCGCGACCGATCCTGCGCCCACCGCCCGCGCGGCGGCGGCGAGCCTGGCGAGCGGCACCGCTCGCGGTGTCCGGGGCGAGGTGCAGATCACCCAGTCACCAGCCCCGACCCCCAGGGCACTCAGAAACGCCTCCGGCGCGCGGGTCCCGGTCATACCGACCACCACGGTGCGGGAGACGCCGTCGAACCGCTCCCGCAGCGCCCGTGCCAGCGCGGTGGCCGCTTCCTCGTTGTGGGCGCCGTCCATCAGCACAGGGCCGGGGGTGTGGACAAGCTCAAAGCGGCCCGAAGCCCGCAGCGCCCCGCAGACCGCCCGCACCACCTGGTCGGCCACCGGCCGGGCCAGCCACACCTCGGCGGCGGCCAACGCCGTCGCCGCGTTCGCCGCCTGCCACGGTGCCAGCAGACGCAGGAAAACGTCGTCATAAGTCGCCCCGGGCGTGAACAGCGACACCGTCCGGCCATCCGCGACCGGCGCGTCGGCGGCCACGCCGAAGTCACGATCCACGGTCACCACGCGCGAGGGGCGGCGGCCCAGGAACGGCGGGTGCATGGCCGGGTCCGCTTCGGCTAGCACCACGGTCGCGCCCTCAGGAACCGCGCCAGCCTCAGCCACGGCGTTGTCCCACCGCGTGTCACCGAAGTACTCGACGTGGTCGACGCCCACCGACGTGACCACCACCAGGCCGGCGCCGAGCGCGGCGGTCGCGTCGCCGCTGCCACCCAGACCGGTCTCGACCACCGCGACATCAACACGTTGGTCGGCGAACCAGCCCACCGCGGCCGCGGTCATCAATTCGAACCAACTGGGCCGCCCCAGCTCTGACGCGGTGCGCTCGTCCGCCACCAGCGGGTCGAGCACCGCCGCCAACTCGTCGTCGGTGATCGTGACACCATCGATGGTGATCCGCTCCTGCGGCCGGTGCAGATGAGGACTGGTGTACAACCCGACCCGCAGTCCACTGCCCGCCAGCACCGCGGCCAGGATCCGGGCGGTCGTGCTCTTGCCGTTGGTGCCGGCCACCAGGATCACCGGCACCCGCTGCTCGGGCCGGCCGAGCGTGCGCAGCAGCCGCTCGATGACCACGGTCGTCGGGGCCTGCGACACCACCCCACCAGCAGCGACCCCCACCCCCCGCTCATGGTCGACGTGACCGTCCAGCCACTGCCATACCCCGGCGCGCCTCACGCCACCGATCCTAGATCCACCCCCGATCAACCTTGACAGCCACATTCCGGCCAGTGACACTGCGTGCAGAGGGGAGTACTTCCCTAAGTGTCTGCCTGGTCAATACGGACACCCCATGGTGTCCCCGGGCGACCGCCCTCACCAGGGTGAAGGAGACCTCGAACGTCGTCCGTGCGCGGAGGTCTTCGTGCCCTTTCATCCCGTGGTGTCGTCTCTGTCCGTGGCCGCGCCCGCCGACTCGGTGGGGTCCTCGTCGATCGGGTCGCCCTGGTTGTGGGTCGCCAGCATCGCCGTAATACTCGGCCTCCTCGTCACCGATTTCGCCGTCACCCGCCGTCCCCACGAGGTGTCGATACGGGAAGCGATTGGCTGGTCGGTGTTCTATCTCACGCTGCCCGTCCTGTTCGGGATCTGGCTGTGGGCGGTGTTCGACAGCGGGCCGGCACTGGAGTTCATCACCGGCTTCGTGGTGGAGAAGTCACTGTCGGTGGACAACCTGTTCGTGTTCATGCTGATCCTGGCCGGGTTCGCGGTCCCGTCCCCCATTCAGCAACGGGTGCTGCTGTACGGCATCGCCGGTGCCCTGGTCCTGCGGGGCATCTTCATCGCGGCGGGCGCGGCGCTGCTGCAGGCAGGCACCTGGGCGTTCCTCCTCTTCGGCCTGATCCTGCTCGTGTCCGCGGGCAAGATCCTGCACGAGGTGCACACCGGTTCGGCCTTCGCGGGCCGCGACGTATCCCAGATGCGTATCGTGCGACTGCTCCGCAGGTTCATGCCCGTCACCGACGACTACCGAGGCACCCGGCTGACCGTACGGGAGCACGGACGACGCGCGCTCACGCCGCTTGCGGTGGTGGTCGCCGCGGTGTTCGTGACCGACGTGGTGTTCGCCGTGGACTCGGTCCCCGCGGTCTACGGCATCACCGCGGACCCCTACCTGGTATTCGCCACCAACGCCTTCGCGCTGCTCGGCCTGCGCGCGCTCTACTTCGTGCTCCACGCCACGCTGGCCAAGCTCGTCTATCTCAACCACGGCCTGGCGGTCATTCTCGCGTTCATCGGTCTGAAACTGGTGTTGCACTGGGCCCACGGAATCTGGCCGGCCACCCCGCAGATCCCCACGCCGGTCTCCCTCGCTGTCATCGTGGCCATCCTCGCCGTCGTCATCGCGGCGAGCCTGCGCACCCGCCGCCGAGCCGAGCAGCACGTGATTGAGAAGGACTGACCATGTTCACCATGCTCACCGGATTCCTCATCGACATCGCTGTCACGGCACTCATTCTGCTGGCGTTGGTCATCACCTGCGCAGCGTTGGTGCCGCCCCGCCCGCCACGATGAACACACGCCGTCCCGGGTGGCGTGTCAGTGTGGGGTGCGAAGCGAGAGGGGCGCTGGTCGTCGCGAGGTCCTGTCCGCACACCGCCCGGCCACGCCACGTAGCCCTTGCCAGGGCGTGCTTGGTGGTGCTGGCGTCGGTGGCGTGAGGTTTCCTGGACCCGCGCGGTGGGGCGGCGGGTGCCTGCGCCGGATCCGGGTCGGCCAGATCGTGTTGACGACGCGGGGCTTGGTCGTTGAGGTACTCCCCCTCAACGTCGAGAATGACGAACTGTGGTTCGTTTACCAAGGGTGGCGAGTTATCCGGTGCGGCGACGACGCGGAGGAGTCGAGGCGCCGTCAGCCGAAGCATCACGAGCATCGTCAGGGGTGGCGGGACCGACGGCGGTGATGAGGTCGGCGATGCGGTGGTGGGCTTCCAGCGGGTGGCGCAGATGGCCGTCGGGGTTGATGCGGTAGTGGTTGCGGCGGCCGACTTTGGTGCGCTCGATGTAGCCGCCCTGGATGAGGTCGGTGAGGATGAGCTGGACGGCGCGGGTGGTGATGCCGACCTTCTGGGCGATGACGGGCAGGGTCTGGTGCGGGTCGGCGGCCAGGCAGAGCAGCACGTGGGCGTGGTTGCTCAGGAACATCCACGACCCTGGCGTCTGCGACGCGGCGGCGTCGGCCGGTTCCGCACCAGCATCCACCACGCCAGAATCCACCGTGCCGGAGTCGGTGGGATCCGAGCCCGCTGGGGTGGGGAGGGCGTGGTCGGGTGGGGGTTCGGCAGGCCGCATGGGGCCGACCATAAGGCATTCCTTCCACTCTCGATGCCGCTGTCGGCGCGGGGTCCGGATCGGCGGGGAGCTGCTCGACCGGGTGTGATCAGACCAGCATCGCGTCGGGCAGGGTGTGCTCGTCTGCGCGGCGGATCCGCAGCCGAGGTTGAGTGAGGCCGAGCAGGTACTGGCAGGTCGCAGGCGTGAGGAGCTCGGCGCGAGGATGGGCGGGCAACACGAGCACGTCGGCGTCGTGCACTCGGCACAGTCGCAGCAGGGCGGCGGCCACGCGCCGATGCCGGCCGCCCGGCCCGCGACGGTGATGCCACGCGGTGGTGTGGATCCGCACGCCCCGCTCGGCCAGCCCGGATGACGGGAGCCGTGACAGCGCGGGAGCGAGCGCCGCGGCGGTGACCTGCTCCCGGCGGACCTGCTGCCAGGCGATCAGCCGCGCGTTGAGCGTGAGCCCCGGCGGCGGGTGCAGCACGGCGAGCACGAGGTGGCCGTGGTCGGCGATCAGTTCGACCGCCGCGGGCAGCTCGGCGGCCGGCGCGGGATCGGTGGCGTCGACGACGCAGACGAGGGTTGTGCACTGGGCGGGCATCAGCGGACCTGCTTTCCACGGCACGGATCGAGGAGGCCGCGCGCTGGCCTCATTTCCAGATTGACGAAGTACGGTTCGCCAGTCAAGCCTTGACAGGCGAACCGTATTTCGTCATTCTGGTGGTGCGGAGGGGAGTACCCACCACGTCCGGGATCGTCATTACGGCAGTTCGATGGCTGCCCGGTCCCGGCGCCACCGGACCCAGCGCACGTGCTCTGGCGGTTGGGGAGACCTCCGGTTTCACTCGACGTGACCGGAGGTGCTTGACTGTGGTTGTTCCGTTGTGGGCGTGGGCCGCGGTGCTCGGCGTGATCCTGGTGATGCTCGCGATCGACCTGTTCGCCCACCGCCGCGCACACGTGGTCGGGGTCCGCGAGGCCGCCGCCTGGTCGGCGGTGTGGGTCGCGCTCGGCCTCGGGTTCGGCGCGATCGTGTGGTGGGCGTGGGGCAGCGAGTTCGCCGCCCAGTACTTCGCGGGCTACGTGATCGAGAAGTCCCTCGCGGTGGACAACGTGTTCGTCTTCGCGATCATCTTCGGCTACTTCGCCGTTCCCCGCGAGTACCAGCACCGCGTGCTGTTCTACGGCGTGCTCGGCGCACTGGTGTTCCGGGCGGTGTTCATCGCCGCGGGCTCGGTGCTCATCGCGTCCTTCGCCTGGATCCTGTACGTGTTCGGCGCCTTCCTGGTCGCCACCGGTGTCCGGATGGCCGTGCACCGCAACGAGACCATCGACCCCGACCGCAGCGTCGTGCTGCGCCTGTTCCGCAAGGTCATCCCCACCACCGAGGAGTACCACGGGCAGAAGTTCCTGGTGCGCCAGGCCGGGCGCTGGGTGGCCACCCCTCTGTTGGCGGTGCTGGTGCTGGTCGAGGTCACCGACATCGTCTTCGCCGTCGACTCCATCCCGGCGATCTTCGCCATCACCCAGCAGCCGTTCCTGGTGTTCACCTCCAACGCCTTCGCCATCCTGGGCCTGCGCGCCATGTACTTCCTGCTCGCCGACCTGATGCACCGCTTCATCTACCTCAAGCTAGGCCTCGCCCTGGTGCTGGTGTGGGTCGGCATCAAGATGCTGCTGCTCGACCTCTACAAGATCCCCACCTGGTTCTCGCTGGCCGTGGTCGCCCTCCTGCTCGCCGTCGCCGTCACGGCCAGCTGGATCCGCACCCGCACCACCCCGGCCACCCCAGCGGCTGCCTCTGCCGATTCGCTGGCCGGTGCGGAGCCCGACACGGTCACGACCGAGCCAGCCCAAACCGGGGCGGCCGCAGCCGAGACGGCCCCGTCCTCGCCCACTGGCCTGTCGACGCGCGACTGACGCGCGTCGACCGCCCCGGTGCCGCCCACCGCTCACTCCCCCCACCAGCGGTGGGCGGCACCACCCCACAGACCCAGCCCATCCGGAAAGGAACCCGCTCATGCGCATCTCGACTCGATGGACCTCTGTGCTGCTCGGCGTGGGCGTCGTGGCGGCGATCAGCGGCTGCGGCGCTGTCCAGCAGGCCGGCGACACCGCCGGTTCGGCCGCGGACACCGTGACCGGCGCGGTCGCCGCCGCCGAGGTGTGTAGCGACGCGCTGGCACTGGTCGCCAACCCGCCCGACCTCAGCGCACCGCAGGCCGCACTGGACCAGGCGCACACCACCGCCACCGAGCTCACCGACCTGGCCGCGACCACCAGCGACACCGACATCGGCCGCGCCATCACCGACCTGGCCGCCACCCTGCAGACGGCCACCCTGGACACCCTCACCAGTGCTCCAGCCGCCTGGCTGCAGACCAGGGCCGATCAGGCCGCCGCGCTCACCACCGCCTGCGCGCCCTGACCAAGTAGGGTCACGGGCACGACAGGAAGCAGCCCGTGATGAGCACCGTCGGCGACCCCGCTGAACGTTCGTCGGTCGTCCCTCCCTTCCAGGTGAGCGGCCCACTCGCAGGCGAGGTCAGGTTGTCGAGAGCTCCACCCCAAGCTCCTGGGCGAGGGTTTCCTGGGTGAAGCCGAGAGCCTCGCGCCGTGCTGCGAGAGCATCTCGTCGTATCGCCATAATCACTCCCAGATTCGCTAGCGCACCCACGCTACCCGGCGTTGATCGGACCTGATCAGCGGCCATGTCAACGACGAAACGGCGGACGTTCACGTCCGGACGTGCGACCCAGACCGCCCATGAAAACGCCAGAGCGGGATGGTGCTTGGGACGATCTGTGCTTGTCCGCAGGGGCCGCCACCAACTAAAGCTGTCGACGGCGCGTGAAAACTGACCCCGGCGTGGCGCCTAACCCAGGTGCCGCCAGGGGGTCAAGATTCGCCCGCCGTTGACACTAAAGCCCCGCCCGACAGGATCAGCGCGCCTCGACCGCGTGCTCTGCCGCGAGCCTGCGCACATACGCGCGGATTCGGTCGCGATCCTCGGGGAACACGCTCTCCCACGATTCGTCCAGGTCGACCCACTTCGGCGGCTGTCCCTTCTCCCCGCCGAGTGGCGCGTCGCGGTTGATGACGGCTCCGTAGGACAGGCTCAGCGTTGGCGTCCAGTCGGCGCGGAAAGAGCGGACAGCGACGGCCGCCGGCACTGACAGCAGCTCGCCCAGCAGGCCGGTCTCCTCCAAGAGTTCACGGGCTGCTGCGGCTCGAGGCGTCTCGCCTGGCTCGACGGTTCCGCCAGGCGGTACCCAGCCTCGCACCCGGTGCCGCACGAGCAGCACGTGGCGGTGCTCCGGGTCGGTGACCCAGACCTCGGCTGCGAGCGGCTCCAACGCGGTCGAACGTGCGTGTAGCCACGCCTGAGCGTCGTCGTACTCGGTCTCGGCAAGGCGAGCATCGACGGCCGCAGCGTCGATCGTCGCCTGGTCAGGCATCGCGTTCGATGCGCTCGAAGATGTCGATATCCGTCGCCTTCTGCCAGTCCGGCAAATCGTTCCAGTCCGCGACGTACGACGGCTTCGGCTCGGGGAAGTGCTTGAAGATCTGGCCGATCCAGCACAACGCCACAAAGCGGCCTTTCTGGTCTGGGGTCAGTTTGGTGGTGGCGCCGTCGGTGGCCTTGATGAAGGCGACGACCTGGTCGTACACGGCGGTCGCGGCGTCGCGTTCCCAGTCGGGGGTCTGGTCCCACGGGGTGATGTAGCCAGGCTTCGGCTCACCGGGGTAGTGCTTGGTGACTCCGGCGATCCACGCCTCGCGGAACACGCGGCCACGGTCGTTGTGCATTCGGTCGTCCTCCATCACGCGGCGCGGTTGCCGACGAGTTTGGTGATCTCGGCATCGAGTCGCTGGATTTGTTGGTCGTTGAGCAAGGAAGCAAGGTGTGGCTGAAGGACCCGCAGCTTCTGTGCGATGACCCCCGAGCGGGTCTGGCGGGCGGTAGTCAGGACGGTGTCGGCGTAGGTGACGACCTGGTCCGGGTCGCGACGGTGCACGCCGATCATCGCCAGGTCGGTCAGGACGCCTGCTTTCCGGCGGGCGGTCAAGGTGCCCTGCAGGGCGTCGACCAGAGCCGCTTCAGCTAGGTCGTGGCGGCCCAGCGTGACGTAGCAGGTTCCGCGTTCTTCAGCCAAGCGGGAGCCATCAAACCGGAGCCAGCCGCCGTTGTGCACCTGGCCCCGTAGGCGCTGGACCTCAGCAGCGGTGTCGAGGGCATGTTGGCAGGAGTCAAAGTCGCCGAGGCCGGCGAAGGTCTCGGCCTGCACCACGGCGACCCAGTGTCGGGTCGACAGGCTGGGGTCGCCTCGACGTGCGATGGTGGCGGCCACGTCGAGCATCGGCGCGGCATCCGCGAATCGGCGCTCGTACACGGCGACGAAAGCATGCCTGGTCAACGCGCAGGCCCACAGGTCGGAAGCGACGGCCTCCTTGCTCGCTGTTGCCGCAAGCGTGTAGCAGTGAGCGGCGTCGGTGTATCGGTTGCCGTCGAAGAAGATTTCCCCCGCCAACTGGAAGAGGTCGGCGGTCAGCTCGCAGAGCCGTTGTCGGATGGTCGGTGTCTGCGGTCGTCGCAAGGAGTCGCTGAGTACACCGAGTTGGGCTCGGACCAGCGGCAGCACCTGGGCCTTGGTCGGCGACAGTGCGTACACGCGCCACAGGTGGGAGTTGAGCTGGGCGAACTCCGCTGCTCCCGCCGTGTCCACCGTGCCCGCGTGAGCTGTGGCGGCGAGCCGGTCGACGTCGCCGAGTACTGTCTCGCCAGCAGGCAGCGCGAGCAACGCGCCGGTCATGCTGAACAAGCGCAGCAGGTCACGACGGTTCATGTCGTCGGCCTCCGCAGGGTCGGCTGGTTCAGTGGCAACGGTAGAAGCTTGCCGGTTCGGCGTGAGCAACGCATCCAACTGGTCGAGGCTCACATCGAGGGTCTTAGCCAAACACGGTCGACGGTACGGCTGCGGGGTCAGGGTGCCGCGTTCCCAGCGTCCGACCGTGGAGAACTCCACGCCCACCGCCGCGCCGAAGCTCTCCTGGGTGTAGCCCATCTGCTCACGCCGCGCGGCGAAGGCATCTCGTCGGTCACTCATGAACACCACCTCACCCCGTCGGTCACCTGCCACGATAGCCAGCTACGGGTCAAGGCTGATCACCCGCTCGGCGAGCTGTACCCGTTCGGACTACCGCCTCTGAAAAGGCGTTTATGCAGGTCAGAGGTGATGACGCCTCATTGCCGCCTCATCGACGCCGCGTCGGCGCTCTGGCTATCGTTGATCACCAGGGGTTTGACTGATATCGCTGCGGTCCGGGCGAGCTTCCGCTTCGGCGCAGCCCGAGTATCCGGAAGCGTCTTTCACCGGGACGTGCCGTCGAGGGGTGTGTGGTGGTAGGACTGCCCTCCACTTCGATGGAATTCCGCTCGCGGGTGTGCTGGCGGGAGCGCTCGGTACCTCGGTCGAGTTCCGGGCTGGTCCGCCTGGCGGGCGAAGTCACGGCCGACTCGCCGGGACTCGGAGCGTAAAACCCACGAAGGAGGATCTGTGACGGTTCAGATGGAGTGGTCGCCGACCACGGTGGCCACGCCCGCCGCGGAGGTCGAGATGGGCTCGGAGTTCGACCTCGACATCACGCTGGTCGAGGTGGTGGACCCGGCGCATCTGATCAACATGACGGATGACGGCTGCGGGACGACGTGCGAGAAGTCGACCTGCATCAGCGCCGCCTGATTGTCACGAGCGACCGGACGCCCGCCAGGGGCTTCTTGGGCGGGCGTCCGGTTTCCATCCGTCGCTTTGGAGAGGTGTCCCGTGTCCACGGCCTTGCCCGACCGCGTCGGCTTTCGAGCCGCGGGTGGCCTGTTGGTCCGGGCTGTTGCAGAGGGCGAGCTGAAACTTCCGCCGTGGCCGACGCTGACCGCGACCGGGGCCGACGCCGTCACCGCGTGGGTGGACTGGCTGCGCGAAGTGTGGGAGGTCGAAGCCGTCCGTGACGCCATCGGCCTGGCCAGCCCTGTCCTTGCTGACCGCGTCCACAACCTGTGTGGCGCTCAGGTTGCCAGCGAGCGCGAATCCCGGCGCGTGGTGCTGTCCGTTCTGCGGTACCTGGCACGGTTGACCGGCCGTCCGACTCCCAACGGCTTGTTCGCCGGGGTCACCGCCGCGCGGTTCGACGCGGATCCCTCTCAGCGTTGGGGTGATGATCATCGCGCGGACGCTGCGGCCGACGCCGGGTGGCTGGCCGAGGTCATCCGACGGTTGGAAGGTCAGGCCGAGATCCTGGAGCGCTTGGTCCTCGTCGCGAACTCCACGTTGATGGTGCGCGGTGAGCGGCTTGTGGTTCCGTACCAGCCGACCGTCAACCATCGAGGCACCGGCGCAGTCGAAGTCGAACTTCGCTACACCGGCCCGGTGCGCGCGGCCGTGCGAGCTGCGCGGACACCGATTCCTTTCGATGACATGCGCGAGCAGGTACAGGCCGAGTTCCCGAGCACCGCCGGGAGCACGGTGACCGGCTTGCTGGCCACGTTGGTCGCTCGTCGCGTGCTCGTCACCAACCTCCATGCGCCGAGCACGGAGCCCGACGCACTTGGCCACTTGGTGCGCGAGCTGGCCACGGTCGGCGAGGCTGCCACCGAGCGGTGCATGACGCTGAACGACATCCACGACATGTTGCGGCGACATCGGAACAGCCCAGCGGAAGCGCGGCGCAGGCTACGGACCGACGCCGCCGCGTCCATGAGCCGCCTGGCTCCGTCACGGCGGAGCCCAGTCACGGTCGACCTGCGGCTGGACCTGGACGTCGTGCTCCCCAGCGCAGTCGCCCGCGAAGCGGAACGTGCCGCGCTGGTCCTGGCGCGCCTGACCTCCCGCGCCAGCGGTACGGCAGCCTGGGCGGACTTCCACCGACGCTTCTACCAGCGGTTCGGCACCGGCGCACAGGTGCCACTGCTCGAGGTCATTGCCGACAGCGGGATCGGCTGGCCTGACGGCTACCCCGGCACCAGCGGAGTGGTCACACGACCCCAGCAGACGCCTCGGGACGAACGGCTGCTGGCGTTGGCCCAGGCCGCCGCGTTGGACGGTCAGCAAGAGGTCGTCCTCGGCGAGAGGTTGATCGCCGAGCTGGAGCTGGCGCCTGTGCACTCGATGCGGCTGCCCTCGCACCTCGAGTTGTGCGCCCGTGTCGACTCCCCGAGCCTGCAAGCCCTGAAGCAGGGCAACTTCCAGCTCGTCGTTACCTCAGTCTCGCGATCGGCCGGCGTCGTCAGCGGCCGTTTCCTGCACCTGTTCGACGAACACGACCGCCGAATGCTGATCACGCCGCTCGCCCCGCCCGCGTCTGACGGGGTAATCCAGGCCCAGTTGTCATTCCCGCCTCTGGACCCCGCCACCGCACACGTCGCCCGCAGCGCCCAGGTCCTGCCAACCATCGTCAGCCTCGCCGAACACCGCGACACCGCCGCGTCAACGGCGGTCCTCACGGCGGCGGACTTGGCGGTCAGTTGCGACAGCGACCGCCTGTATCTGACCGCACCCGCCCTCGGCGCGAGGGTCGAAGCGTGGGGCTTGCACGCACTCAACCTACGCAAACACACTCCGCCGCTGGCCCGCCTCCTGGTCGAACTGACCCGCGCACACTGCGCGGAGGTCACCGACTTCGACTGGGGCACGGCGGCCACGTTGCCGTTTCTTCCTCGGCTGCGCTTCGGCCGCATCGTGCTGTCCCCGGCCCGGTGGCGGTTGGCCGCAGCCGACCTTCCCGACCGGACCTCCAGCTGGGCGACCTGGGACAGCGCCCTGGCCGAGTGGCGCACCCGCCGCCGCCTCCCGCAGGCGGTGTTCCTGGTCGACGGGGACTGGCGGTTGCCGCTCGATCTCGTCGAGGACGCACACCGGGTCCTGCTGCGCGAGCACCTCGGTACCCACCCCCACGCGGTGCTGGAGGAAGGACCCGCTGAGGACGCCGCCGGATGGCTCGATGGCCGTGCTCACGACGTCGTCGTGCCCATGGCCAGCTGTCAGCCGCAGGCCACGACGCGGCCACCGCGCCCGACGCCCCAGCGGATCGTCCGGCCAGGTGAGCACGGGCTGTCGCCGGGTGGTTCCCCCATGCTGTTCGCCAAGCTCTACGGCGACCCGCAACGTCACAACACCGTGCTCGCCAAGCACCTGCCCGCACTGCTGGCGGAGTGGGGCGATGCCCAACCGCGGTGGTGGTTTCTGCGATTCCGCGAGGGCAACGAGCACTACCTGCGCTTGCGGATCAGTCTCCTCAGCACTGAGCCAGTGGTGTTCGGCGAGGCGGCCGGCCGGGTCAGCGCCTGGGCCGACCGGCTCCGCCGCCTCGGCCTGCTGCGCGACATCGCTTTCGCGACCTCCTACCCGGAGACCGGCCGCTGGGGCTCAGGTGCGGCACTATCAGCCGTCGAGGCGTTCTTCACGGCTGACTCCCGCGCCGTGCTCGCCGAGCTCGCCTGGCCCGCGCGACCGCACGACCATGCTCTGGCCGCGGCGAACTTCGCCGCCATCGCCGTCGCCTTCATGGGAGGGACCGAGGCCGGGATGCGGTGGCTGGTCGACCATGTCCCGGCCAAACCTCCTACCGTCGTGCCCCGGCCGGTGTTCACCGAGGCACAATGCCTCGCCGACCCCTCCGAGAATTTCCGCGCCTTGCGCAGCACGCCGGGTGCGGCTTCGGTCGTCGCGACATGGGCCGAGCGCGCCCAGACCGTAGCTGCCTACCGAGCGCACCTGTCCGGGGCTGAGGCCGAGGGCGTCGACCCGGACGCCGCCTTGGGCTCGTTGCTGCACACGCACTTCCTGCGGGCCTACGGCATCGAGCCCGACGACAAGGCGGTGTGCCTTTACCTGGCCCGGACCGCGGCCCTGACCTTCGCCGCCCGCACCGGAGGACCGCGATGAACGCCGACCTCGCCTCGGATGCCGCGGTCGAGTACGCGACGGGGATCGCCGATCGCCTCGCCCGGCCGGACGCCCCCCACCTGCCCACGGACGAGCCGTGGTGGCACCAATCCCTCGCCCACGGCGCTCCTGGTGTGGCACTGCTGCACATCGAGCTGGCAGCCGCCGGGATACGGCCGTTCGACCGCGCCCATGACTGGCTGACCGCCGTCACCAGCAAGCCGATCACCGCCGGAGCGAGCACCGGCTTGTTCTACGGCGCGCCGGCAGTCGCGCGCGCCCTCGCGGGAGCCGCCACAGTCCGTCCCGGCACGTACCAGTCCGCCCTCACGCCCTTGACCCGGCAGATCGCCGCCGACGCCCACAACCGCGTCGACAAGGCCCACGAGCGCATGGACGTCGTCGGGATGTTGCCGCAGATGGCCGAGTTCGACACGATTCGGGGCCTCGCTGGTCTCGGTGCCCATCTGCTGCACCACGACCCCGACGGCACCGCCCTGCCGGCCGTTCTGGGCGCCCTCGTGCGGCTCACCCAACCGGTGATGGTCGAAGGAGAGGCCCTGCCGGGGTGGTGGACCCTCACCGGTCCCACCGGCCACGAGGACGACGAGTTCCCCGGAGGCCACGGCAACTTCGGCGTAGCACACGGCATCGGCGGCCCGCTGGCACTGCTGGCCCAGGCCCTGCGCCGGGGCATCGCCGTGGACGGGCAGCGCCAGGCCGTCGCGACGATCTGCGCGTGGCTGGACTCCTGGCGCATAAGCACTCCGAGCGGGCACCGGTGGCCCTACATGGTCACCCGAGACGAGGCGCGTTCGACGCCGATGTACGTGCGGCACAGCGGGGCCAGCCGACGCCCGAGCTGGTGCTACGGAACAGCGGGCATCGCCCGCACCCTGCACCTCGCCGCCCTGGCCCTCGACGACGCCGATCGCCGCCAGATCGCCGAGGAAGCCGTGATCAGTGCGGTGACCGACCCGGAACAGGATGCGTTGATCAGCGACGCTTCGCTGTGCCACGGCTACGCCGGACTCGCCCGGATCACCGCTCATACCGCCATCGACACACCGGAGCCGGCCGCTTCCCGACTCCGCGCGCTGGCCACCGAGATGCTGCACCGCGCCTGCGCCCAGGCCGTTCCCGAAGGCCCCGGCTTCCTCGAAGGCGCTGCCGGGGTCGGCCTAGCTGCCCTCGCCGCTGAGATCGAGCCCGCGACAGGCTGGGGCACCGGCCTGCTCATCACCTGATCCGTCCGAACGCGATCCGTCCGACCGAGAGGAGATTCCGCGCTGATGCTGCCGGACAGCTGGCACCACTACCTGGTCGAGTTCGCCGACCCGACCACGGCCGAGCACACCGCCGCGACCCTGCTCGTACCCGCTCTCGACCAGGCCCAACAGGACGGCGAACTCGACACGTGGTGGCACCTGCGCAAGACACCCGCCTGGCGGCTGCGTTACCAACCGGTCAACCCCGAGACGAAAGCGGTCGACACGCTGCTGTCCGACCTGGAGGCCGATGGGCATCTCGCGCGCTGGACTCGCGGCATCTACGAACCCGAAACCCTTGCCTTCGGTGGACCCGCCGCGATGGACATCGCGCACTCGCTGTTTCACCACGACAGTCGCCACTGCCTCGCCCGTGCCACGAAACCCGCTGCCTTGGGTCAGAGAGAGACCACCGTCCTGCTGTTCAGCTCGATGCTGCGCGCCGCCGGGCTGGACTGGTTCGAGCAGGGCGACGTCTGGGACAAGGTGGCTGCGCTCCGGCCCACCGCCCAACCCCACTCCAACAACTCTCCGCACACCGAGCGGTTGAGCCAAGCCGTGCGCCGACTGATGACCACCAACACGCACAAGGTCGCCGACGTCGCCCCCGACGTGGTTCCCGAGACCTGGTGGACAGCGTTCGACACGGCCGGTCGCCAACTCGCCGAACTCGCTCGCGCCGGACACCTCGAGCGGGGCCTGCGCGCCGTCCTGGCGCACCACTTCATCTTCCACGCCAACCGCGCCGGTCTCTCCGGCACCGACCAGGCCACCCTCGCCGCGCTGGCCGTCGACACCGTTTTTTACAGCACGCCTACCCGGCAGGCACCAGCCGGGACCACCTCCAACACCGTTAGGGTTCCCGCAATGACAACCACCGTCAGTGACGCTTCCACCGGCTCCGCCGACGAGCTGCGTACCAAGCTCGCCGACCGCCTCGTCAAGGACGGCACCGTCCGCACCGACGCTGTGGAGGCCGCGTTCCGGCAGGTGCCCCGACACCTGTTCCTGCCCGACGTCCCCCTGGTCGAGGCGTACGCCGACGAGCCCGTCTACACCAAACACGAGGGCGACGGCACCCGAATCAGCGCCGCGTCCCAGCCCAAGATCGTCGCCATGATGCTCGAACAGCTCGGCATCCAGCCCGGCGAACGGCTGCTCGAACTCGGCGCGGCCACCGGCTACAACGCCGCCCTGATGGCCACCCTCACCGGCGCCGACGGGCATGTCACCACGATCGACATCGACGAGGACCTCGTCGCCGGAGCACGCGAGCACCTGGCCGCAGCCAGCATCGACAACGTCGAGGCGGTCGCCGCCGACGGCGCACTCGGCCACCCAGAAACTGCGCCTTTCGACCGCGTCATCGCTACCGTCGGTGCCCACGAGGTCCCGGCTGCCTGGCTCGACCAGCTCACACCCGGCGGACGTCTGGTAGCTCCGGTGCGCCTGCGTGGTTGTGCCTCTCGCAGCATCGTCTTCGAACGCGACCAGGACGGCTGGCGCAGCCTGGGCAGCGAGATGGCGATCTTCATGCCGCTGCGTGGCCTTGGCGACGACGCTCGCCGCGTTCTGGACCTCACCGGCACCGGGGAGGTGACGCTGCAAATCCATAAGGACAACAACCACGCCACCGACCCGGACACCCTGACCGGCGTCTTCGACAGCCCTGCCTGCGAAGTGTGGACCGGCGT
This sequence comes from Saccharopolyspora endophytica, assembly GCF_018070075.1. Lineage (GTDB taxonomy): Bacteria > Actinomycetota > Actinomycetes > Mycobacteriales > Pseudonocardiaceae > Saccharopolyspora > Saccharopolyspora endophytica. Next base: position 168,063 of record NZ_JAGPXE010000007.1, on the reverse strand, counting down.
GCACTTCGTCCCGATGGAATCCTTCGAATGGCTGGATCTCTGGCTGGCTTGCCACCTGCCCAACCCGCTGATGCGCATGGAGGTCGCTCCCGCTGCGAAGGAAAGCGGCCTTGTGCGGCCGATGTTCCCCTCGGTGGCGATGGCCACCACCGCCGCCGACGGCAGCCTCGCCTACCTCACCATCCGCGCCGCGGACCCCGATCCGGACGGCGGCCGACGCTACGAGGTCGGCGTCATCGGCCACGGCCCCAACGCGCAGGAACTCGCCGAGCAGGTCTCGGTCGAGATCTCGACTTGGGACCAGGGCTTCCGCGCCAGCACCGTCCGATTCGCCATTCCCGACACCGCGCCCCAGCCGGACACCAACCCCGGCTTCGTGGTCCTGGACCGCCCCACCAAGCCCATGACCGTCACCTGGGAGTGACGCCCGTGGACCCCGCCGGCCAGTTCGCCCGCCGCTTCCCCCTCGTTGCCCGAACCCGCCCGGCCTGCCTCCCGCTGGCCCGGCGGGTGGCCGAGCTGTGCGACCGAGCACGCCAAGTCGAGCACAGCGGCGAGCTCGCCGAAGCCGCCGCCGTGCACAACAACGCGGCGCTCATCGCCTCCGACTGCGGCCTGCCCGAACTGGCCCGGCGGTGGTGCCACCAGCAGGTGAACATCTACCTGCGCGCCCGCCCCTTGGGCGCGCAGGTAGCCCGCCTCGCTCTCGAACCGATCACCAACCTCGCCCGCCTCTACATCCGCGAGGGTCAGGGCGAGCGCGCCTTCGCGCTGATCGACACCCTGTTCACCGCGGTCTCCGCCCGAACTGACGCCATCGTCGACGGCATCGAGATCCCGGCCGACCTCACCGACTCCGCCGAGACGCACCAGCACATCCGCAGCTGGCTGTGGGCAGTCCTGCTGGCCACCGGTGGCCGCGCTCTGGCCGCAGCCGGCCGCTGGGCGGAGGCACGCGCCCGGCTCGACGCGTACAAGGGCGTCGGGCGACGGATGCTTGACGGTCGCCAGATCGCGGTCATCGCCCACGCCGTATCCGGGGACACCGACAGCGCCCTCACCCTCTTGGCCGACACAACACCAGGAGACCCTTGGGAGAACGCCGTGACCGCCTGCCTGACCATCCAGTGCCACGGCGCCTCGGGCGTCGCCGATCTGCCCACGCTCCTGAACCAGTACCACCGACTCGACACCTCCGCGCCCGGCTTGGCGGTCTTCCACACACGGCTCGGGTTGTCCTTCATCGACGCCATCGGCACCGTTGACGATCCACCCGTGCACCAGATCGCCGTTGATCTGATCGACTACGCCGCCGCGACACGAGACGGATACGTCGCTCGCGATGTACTCGCCCACAATGGTTGCCGCGAGCTGCTCACCGACTCCCAAGCGCGCGAGTTGTCCGATTCGGTCGAAGCGTGCGCGCTCGGCAGCGGCACGCTCCCGGCCACACTGCTGGCAGACCTCACGACAGCACTAGCCTGCGCCGAAGAGGCCATGGCACGCAGCGTGAAGACGATGTCCTGCAACGTCAACGCTCCAGCGAACCCGTAGGGCGGGTCCTAGTGAAGCCGTTGCACCACAACGGGTTTGCTTCCTCGGCCCGAGAAACAGCCCGTGTCGATCACTAACGATGCCCGCCAACCCGACGATCGTTGATACGAAGGAACGATGCACACCACCACTACTTCGCCGGAAGCGCTACGTGCGGCAATGGTCGAGAGGATCCAGAAGGCCGGGCACGCAAAGCACAGCGACGTCGAGCGGGTTTTGCGCGACACACCGCGGCACGAGTTCGTGCCGGACGCCGACCTGGCGGTCGCTTACGACCCGTGGCAGGCGGTGGTCACCCACCGGTTCGAGGACGGCCGGTCGTTGTCCTGCGCGTCGGCACCTTGGCTAGTAGCCGCGATGCTCGACCAACTCGACGTCCAGCCGGGCAACCGCATCCTGGAGATCGGAGTGGGGACCGGTTACAACGCCAGCCTGCTCGCCCAGTTGACCGGCCGCGCGGACCTGGTGACCACCATCGACGTCGACCCGGACGTGACCGCGAAAGCCTCACAAGCGCTGGCCGCCGCCGGCTACGGCGACGTGCACGTGATCACTGGCGACGGCGGGCTCGGCTACCCCGACCACGCCCCGTACGACCGCATGATCGCCACGGTCTCACCGTGGGACATCCCCGCCCAGTGGTGGAAGCAGCTCGCACCTGGAGAACGGCTGGTCGCCCCGTTGCGGTTCCCTGTCAAGTCAGCTTGTTGAGCTTCTCACGGCCAGGCTGGCGGTGAGTCGATGGCTCTGGTGTTGTTGGAATCTGACACCGCATTGGCTTTCGCGCTGGTAGGCCAGGACTACGGGAGCTATGCCGACCGAATGTCTCGTGACTGCGGTTGTCGTCATGTCCGGTCTGGCCGCTGCGCACGTGATGCGCGGACGCGTCGACGGTGACGAATGGTGAGGAGGGTTAGTCCTGCCAGGAGGCTGAGTGCGATCGTGGCGGCCAGCGGCGTGGTGATCGTGGACTGGTTGGTGGCTGGTGGCGCTGTCGGCGGTACTGAGTGGGGGGTGGTGGCTGGTGTGGTGGCAGTGTTTTCGGGGGTCGTGGTGACGCCGGGGGTGATGGTGAAGCTGTGTGATCCGCTGGCCTGGTGGCCGTCGAGGTCGATGACCTGCCAGGTGACGCGGTAGGTGCCCGGCTGGGTGAGTGTGTGCAGTGGCTGGGAGATCATGTCGTGCTTGACGATGGCGTTGTCGCGGGCGACGTCGTGGCCGTTGGGGCCGGTGACCCGGATGCTGAACGTGTTGATCAGTCGGTCGAAGGTCAGGTACACCCAGTCGACCGGTTCGGTGAGGACGGCATTCGCTGGTGGGGTGGCTTCTTCCAGCAAGGGCACCGCTGATGAGGGGGTCGCTGTCGCGGGGTGATCGGTGCCGAGCAGGCTTGCACAGAGCAGGGCGGCCAGGATGCCGAGGGTGGCGCGGCGGATGTTCCCTGCGGTCATGCGGGTTCGCGGCCGAGCATCTGGGTGCGGTGGTAGTACTCGTAGAGGCCGTCGAAGATGGGTTTGGTGATGGTGAGGGTGTGCTGGTCGTCGCCGATCATGGATAGGCCGCGGAGGATGGCGTCGAGGCCGGGGGCTTCGGGGGCGTCGTAGCGTTCGTCGTCGAGGTCGGCTTCGTGGATGATTTCGGCGATGCGCCAGAGCACGGGGTCGGTGAGGTCGTGGCGGCGCAGGATGGTTTCGAAGCTGCAGTCGTCGCCGTGGTGGCCGAGGTCGACGCCGCGCATGTCGAACGGGGTGGCGTCTGGGGGGACGTCGGCGGGGTCGGTGACGAACACGAAGGCGGCGTCCGGGTCGATGCAGCGGCGGATGAGCCAGGCGCAGGCGGCGCGGTCGATGTGGATGTGTTCGCGGGTGGCCCACTTCATGCGGTCTCCTCGGTGTGGTGGTCGGGGTGCAGGGCGTCCACAGCGGCCTGCGCGGTGTCGCGTTCGGGTGGGGGGAAGTAGTCGCGGCGGTGGATACGCCGCAGCTCGGCGCGCAGGGTGCGCAGGGCGCGTCGTCGCTCGGCCTCGCCGAGTGAGCGCGCTTGTTCGGCTTCGGTGAGCACGGCGCGGTACTCGGCGGCGCGGGCGGCGGCCATGGTCTGTGCCAGGCGGCGTTCCTGTGCCAGGCTGGTTGGTTGGGCCAGCCACACGCCGGCGGTGCCGCCGGCGGCGAGGATCTCGTCGGCGATCCAGTCGAGGTGTTCGCGGGTGCGGGCGTCGGCGGGCAGCGCGACCAGCCCGTCGCCGAGTTGGGCGACGCCGAGGCGTTTGAGTTTGCGCCAGACCGTGATCCGCGGGGTGGACGGCTCGCGGGGCATGCGGTAGGACAGCAACACCCACTGCCCTGCCCGCTGCCCTGCCTGCCGCGGCGCTGCCGATCCCGTCGATGGTCGCTCGTGCGCTGGATCGGTGGAGTTGCTCACTGATGTGTTCGGTCTCCGACGACGACGCGGCCGATCCAGTACAGGCCCGCGAGTCCGATCAGCACGAACACGATGTCGTCGAGCGGATCGGCGATGGGTTCCAGTGCCCGATCCAGCACGTTGATGTCGGTGACGAACGCCGCCCAGGCGAACGCGCCGATCAGCAGTAGCACGAAAGCGATCCAGTCCAAAACGGTGCGTGGCCGCATCCTGCGCTCCTTCCCGTTGTCATGCTCGTTGTCATGGTGCTTGTCCGGCCCCGCCGATCGTCACGACGGGGCCGGAAACGCTGTCGGCGTGAGTGGTATCAGCCTGGGGGTTGCAGGTTGGTGGCGTCCAGCGCGGGGCGGAGGGCTTTGGCGAGGGTGACGCCGTCGTCGACGGCCCAGAAGTGCATGTAGAACAGGCGGGGTTGCTCGGTGAGGCTGTGGTTGTGCACTTCGACCAGGTCGATCCCGCCTGTACGCAGCGCCTGGATCACCTTCTGGACCTCGGGTGCGGTCATCACGAAGTCACCGTTGATCGCGGCCCGCCCGCCGCCGAGTGGCTGGAAGTTGATCGCGGTGGTCACCCCGAACGTGGGCGGAAGGACATGCCCGTCGTCGGTGATGGTCTCCTTGCGGGCGATGCTGAACTTGTAGATGCCGCCGTCGGCGGTGCCCTTGCGGCCCAGGGCCTGGTCGATGCCGGCGGTGTCCAGGTCGATCGGCGGCTGCTGACCTGGTGGCGCCGGGGCTGGGATGGCGGTGGCGTCCAGTGCGGCTTGCACGCCTTGGGCGAGCGCTGCGGGGTCGTCGCTCATGGCGTGGATGTGGGTCCACCACACCGGCGGTGTTTGCTGCAGCAGGTGTTTGTGCAGCGCGGTCTGCGCGATGCCGTGGGCTTGGAGTGCGTCGGTGACCTTGGGCAGTTCGGCCTCGGTGACCACCAGGTCGCCCATGAGCATGACGCCGTCGCGGTACTTCGCGAAGGCGGCGTAGCCGCCCAGCGACAGCCCTGGTTTGATCTCGACGCCGCCGGAGGTGACCTGCAGGTCGGTGCGGGGCAGGCCGATGCGGTAGACGGTGTTGTTGTCGCCGAACTTCCCGGTGCGGCCCAGGGTGTCGGTGACCGGCTTCCAGTCCGCCTCGGTGGTGGGGATCGGCTGGTGGCGCCGATGCTCGGCGTCGGCAGCGGTGTCGCTGGCGGGGGTGGTGTCGGTGCCACAGCCGGCGAGCGGGACCAGCAGCAGCGCGGCCAGCGGCAACACCACGCGGGCCGCGCGGGCGGGGGTGAACGGCATGTCCTTGCCCTCCTCGAACTCGATCGTGGTCGGTGTAGATCGTGGTCGGTGGTACGCGGTCAGCCCTCGTCACCGTCGGCGTCGTGGTCCTGGCCGGGAGCCTCGGTGCCCACGACGTGGAAGGTGCTGTCGAGGTGGACCTCGACGGTGGAGCCGTCGGGCTTGGTGACGGTGACGCCGTAGGCGGCGGCGCCCTCGTCGGTCTCGGTCTCGACAGCGCCGGCCTTCCCGCCGGGCACGGACTGCACGGCCGCGGCTCGTGCCTGGTCGGCCGCGGGGCCGCTGACCTCGTCGCCGTCGCCGGACATCGCGGAGGCCAGGCCCACGCCCCCACCAGTGAGGACGAGCACTCCGGCGGCGATCCCGATCCCGATCTTCGTCTTGCGGTTCATGCCTTCTCCATTCTCCACGCTCCTGTAACCGTGGTTGCATGAGGTGGTTGCATGGGTATGGGTAGTCGGTGGAGATGAAGCCGTGATGAAGACACGACGGCGGTCACCCGGATGTGGTGGCACCGTGCCCGTGAAGGGGCGCCTGTGCAGGGTGCTCGGGGGTGGCGCCTGAAGAGAGGTGATGGATGGTGCGGGTACTGGTGGTGGAGGATGAGCCGAAGATGGCGGGCCTGCTGCGCCGTGGCCTGGTCGAGGAGGGCTACGCCGTCGATGTCGCCACAGACGGGGCCGACGGGTTCGGGGCGGCGGTCAGCCGCGACTACGACGCGGTGGTGCTGGACGTGATGCTGCCCCGGCTGTCGGGGTTCGAGATGTGCCGGCGACTGCGCCGCCAGCAGGTGTGGGTGCCGGTGCTGATGCTCACCGCCCGTGACGCGGTGACCGATCGGATCAGCGGCCTGGACGGCGGCGCGGACGACTATCTGACCAAGCCGTTCCACCTGGAGGAGCTGTTCGCTCGGTTGCGGGCATTGACCCGCCGCGGCCCGGTCGCCCGCCCCACCGTGCTCACCGCGGGCGATCTGCGGATCGACCCGGCCAGCCGGCGGTGCTGGCGCGGCGAGACCGAGATCGCGGTGACGGCCAAGGAGTACGCGCTGCTGGAGATGTTCCTGCGCCAGCCCGGCGTGGTGCTCACCCGCGAGCTGCTGCTGGAGCACTGCTGGGACTTCGCCTACGAATCCCGCTCCAACGTCGTCGAGGTGCACATCCGCGCGCTGCGGGACAAGATCGACCGGCCATTCGCGGTGGTCTCGCTGGAGACCGTGCGCGGCGCCGGGTACCGGCTCCGGCCGGATGGTGGACGGCCGCGGGTGGGGGCGCGATGATCCGGCGGTGGCCGCTCCGGATCCGGCTCACCGCCGCGTTCACGGTGATGATGGCGCTGGTCCTGCTCGGAGTCGGGATCGTCACCGTGACGCACACACGCGAATCGCTCGACGCCTCGATCAGCGAATCGTTGGAGCACCGGCTGCGCGACCTCCAACCGATCGCCACCACCGCCGCACCAGCGCTGTCCAGCGGCGGCCGGGACACCGGCGAGCAGGTCCTCGACGACGCAGGCCAGATCATCGCCAGCTCCCCGGACGTGGCCGACCAGCCCCTGCTGACTCCAGCGGAGCTGGCGACCGCGCGGCGCGGCGAGCTCGTGGTCGATCACGCCACCGCCGGACAGCTGGACGGGCCGGTGCGTATCGCCGCCGCCCCCACCGGTGCGGACGGCCGGATCGCCGTGGCCGCGGTGACCCTCGCCGACCGCGACGCCGCGGTGGCCGACCTACGCCAAGAACTGGCGGTCGGCCTGCCGCTGGCGCTGCTCGCCGCCGCGGTCGGGGCCTACCTGCTGGCCGCCGCCGCACTGCGACCGGTGGAACGGATGCGCGCCCGCGCCGCCACCATCACCGCCGCACACCCCACGCAGCGTCTACCCGTGCCGTCGGCTCGCGACGAAATCTCCCGGCTGGGCACCACGTTCAACGATCTACTCGACCGCCTGCACGCCGCTGTCGAGCGGGAACGGCAGTTCGTCGCCGACGCCAGCCACGAGCTCCGCACCCCGCTCAGCCTGCTGACCACCGAACTCGAACTCGCGGCGCGCCGACCCCGCACCACACGGGAACTGACCGCCGCGCTGGGCTCGGCATTGGAGGAAACCGAACGACTATCCCGCCTGGCCCAGGACCTCCTCCTGCTCGCCCGCACCGACCAGGCCGGTCCGCCGGCCCGGCCCGGCGAGCCCACCCCGGTGCGTCCCGTGCTGGAGTCAGTGATCGCCCGCTACCGCAGCACCCTCGACGAGCACCAAGTGATCCTGGACTGCTCACCGGAGCTCACGGTGCGCGCCGATCCCGGCGATCTCGACCGGGCGGTGAGCAACCTGATCGACAACGCCGCCCGGCACGGGCAGCCACCCATCATCATCACGGCCAGCCCGCCCGACACCGAGCTTGGGGTGAGCATCCGGGTGCGTGACCACGGCTCCGGCATCGCCCCCGAGTTCCTGCCGCACGCGTTCGACCGCTTCACCCGCGCCGACGACGCCCGCACCGGCGGCGGCACCGGACTGGGCCTGGCCCTGGTCGCCGCGCTGGCCCGCCGCAACGGCGGTGCCGCGACTGCCGCCAACCATCCCGACGGCGGCACCACCGTCATCCTCACCCTCCCCGCCGCCAACCATCCCGACGCCACCATTCCGGACGCCCCGGCCGCCGCACCCGGATGAGCACCGTGCCCGGTTTTCTTCTGGACCGGGTCACGGTGACCCGCGGCCCAACCCGACTGCTCGACGGAGTCTGCGCCCGTCTCCCGGCCGGAGCGTGCACGGCGGTGGTCGGTCCCAGCGGCGCCGGCAAGTCCACCCTGCTGCGCCTGCTCAACCGGCTGGAGGACCCCAGTACCGGCCAGATCCTGCTCAACAGCACCCCGCTCGCCGAGCTCGAAGTGCTGGCACTGCGGCGCCGGGTCGGCCTGGTCGCGCAACAGCCGGTGCTGCTCACCAACCACGTGGCCGAGGAGCTGCGTGTCGGACGCGCGGAGCTGACCGAGCACCGCATCCAGCACCTGCTCGATCTCGTGGGCCTGCCCGCACGCTTCGCGCAACGCCGCACCAGCGGCCTGTCCGGCGGCGAAGCGCAGCGGGTGTGCCTGGCCCGGACGCTGGCCGTCGAACCCGAGGTCCTGCTGCTGGACGAGCCCACCGCCGCGCTGGACGCCGTGACCACAGCGGTGATCACCGAGGCCGCCCGCAACCACACCGCCGCGGGCGGGACCGTGATCCTGGTCAGCCACGACCTCCCCCTCGTTCGCGGCATCGCCGAGCACGTGCTGGTCCTGCACCACGGGCGCCTGGTCGCCCACGGGCACCCCGACCACATCGACTACCTGGAGGCCGGGTGATGACCGGACTGTCCGTGCCCAGCTGGGGCGGCGTCGCCGCCTCCCTGCTGTTGATCGCCCTCACCGCCGCGGTGGCCTACCGGCAGCGGCTGCACCTGACCCGCGAGCTGATCACCGCATCGCTGCGCGCCGGGGCACAGCTGGCCGCGGTCGGCGTCCTGCTGCTGGTGATCTTCGCCCACACCGGCCTTCCCGGCGCGTTCGGCTGGGTGACGATCATGATCCTCCTCGCCGGACAGGTCGCCGGCCGCCGCGGCACCGGCCTGCCCCGAGCCCGGTGGGCAGCCACCCTCGGGGTCGCCGTCGGCAGCCTCGTCACCCTCGCCACGCTGCTGGGCCTCGGGATCATCTCCACCCAAGCGCGGGTCGTCGTCCCGATCGGCGGCATGATCGTCTCCGGAGCCATGCAGGCCGCCGGGGTCGCCCTGCGCCGCCTGCGCGAAGACGCCCAGCAGGCCCGCCCAGCCATCGAAGCCCGGCTCTGCCTCGGGCTCCCCGCCCGCGACGCGTTCCTGCCCCACCAACGCTCCGCGCTGCGCACCGCGCTGCTGCCCGCGATCGACTCCACCAAGGTCGTCGGCCTGATCAGCCTGCCCGGAGCCATGACCGGACTCATCCTCGCCGGCGTCGACCCCCTCACCGCCATCCGCTACCAGATCGTGGTCATGTACATGCTGCTCGCCGCCACCGCACTCGCCGCTCTCACCGCAGCCCGGCTCGTCGAACACGCCCTGTTCGACCACGCCCACCGCCTCATCCCACTCCCCGAACCCCACTAACCGACCACTCCCACCGCCTCGGCCAGCCCGCATCCCGCCACCTGGACACCCCTCCACCGCACTAGTGCAACCATGGTTACATTGCGCGTGGAGTTGAACGAGGAGGGACGCTCACCCATGTCCGAAACCGCGAACCGGGACGTCATCCCACTGCGTACCGCGACCTGGGCGTGGTTTCTGATCTCGCTGCAGACGTTCGGAGGCCCGGCCGGGCAGATCGCGGTCATGCAACGCACCCTGGTCGAGGAGAAACGCTGGATCGGCCAACAACGCTTCCTGCACGCGCTGAACTACTGCATGCTGCTGCCCGGCCCCGAAGCCCAGCAGCTGGCCATCTACGTGGGATGGCTACTCAACGGCCGCCGCGGCGGGATCATCGCCGGGACCCTGTTCGTGCTGCCCGGCATGGTTGCCCTGCTCGCGCTGTCGGCCATCTACGTGACGTTCGGCGACACCACCCTGGTGACCGCGATCTTCGCCGGGCTCGCACCCGCGGTGGTCGCGATCATCGCCCAAGCCGTACCCAGGGTCGGCAAACGCGTCCTGCACCACCCCGCGCTCATCGGGATCGCCGCCGCCGGCTTTGTGGCGCTGGCGGTGTTCGCGGTCCCGTTCCCGATCGTCATCGCCGCAGCAGCGGCCATCGGCTGGGCACTCGGCCGGTTCGCACCCCGCACGATCAAACCCCCGCCCACCAACGGCGCCGCCGACGGACCAGCACCGTTGATCCCCGACGACGCCCTGCACCACGAAGCCCCCTCTACACGGCGGAGCCTGACCGTGCTCGGTGTCGGTCTGCTGCTCTGGGCCGCCCCGATCGCCGCGGTGGCGGTGTTCACCGGCGTGGGCAGCACGCTCACCACGCAGGGGCTGTTCTTCTCCGGCACCGCCGTGGTCACCTTCGGCGGCGCCTACGCCGTGCTCGCCTTCGTCGCCCAGCGCGCCGTCGAGGTCTACGGCTGGCTCTCCGCCCAAGACATGGTGCGGGGCCTCGCTCTGGCCGAGTCCACCCCCGGCCCGCTGATCATGGTCGTGCAGTTCGTGGCCTTCCTCGGCGCCTACCACCACCCCGGTAGCCTCGACCCATGGGTCGCCGGGGTGCTCGGGGCGCTGCTGACCACCTGGGTCACCTTCGTGCCCTGCTTCCTGTTCATCCTGCTCGGCGCCCCCTACGTCGAACGCCTCCGCCACAACCGCGGCATCTCCACCGCACTGACCGGCATCACCGCCGCTGTCGTCGGTGTGATCGCCAACCTCGCCCTGTACTTCGCCCTGCACACCCTCTTCACCACCAGCGATGTCCACCGATTCGGGCCGGTGCAGGTGAACCTGCCCGAACTAGCCAGCTTCCGACCCGTGGCCGCCGCGATCACCGCCATCGCCCTCGTCCTGGTGTTCGCGCTGCGCTGGCCGATGCTGCGCACCCTGGCCGTCTGCGCCGGTCTCGGCGCCACCGCCGCACTTTTCGGGCTTCCCCTCACCTGATCGAGCCCACATGCCCCATCGATCGTCGAAGCGCTCAAGGTCCGCGCCGACGTCCACCCAGGTATGCAACCCGGCACCGGACTGGTGGCGTATGGCGCTGGCCGAGGGCAACACGCTGGTCTCCCTCACCGCCCGCAGACTGGAATCCGGCGACGAGGTGCACTGGGAGTTGGGCGCGATCGGTCACGGGCCAGCCGCCGCCGAGCTGACCCAGTACCTCTGCGACGAGATCCGATCCTGGGCGCCCGAGCGGAACCAGCACACGCCATCGCTCATCGTCTATCCGGCTGATACCCCGGACAGCGAACTGGCGGGCCCGCCATCGACAAGACACACAGCAGGTTTGTCCTAACCTACGGCGACCTGACTAGGTGACCTAGCCGCTAGTCTCCTTGCCGCTGTGCTGCTGCGGACGTCAGGCCGAGGCTCGGGCTGACCGTTTGTTCGAACTGCGTCGACCAAGGCTGCCGGGAAGCGGACGCCGGGCGGGTGCCAGGACCCGAATCTCAGTGGGTTGGGCGGCCGAAGGGCCTCGCTGTCGCGCGGTGGCTGTACGTGACGTAGGAGTAAGAGCATGGTGACCGCGGTGGTGTTCGACGTGGGCGAGACGTTGCTGGACGACTCGCGGGAGTGGGGTGCGTGGGCCGACTGGATCGGCGTTTCCCGCCATACCTTCTCGACGGTGCTGGGTGCGGTCACCGCCGCTGGCCGGGACAATGCCGAGACGTTCCAGTACTTCAAGCCGGGCTTCGACGTCGCACGGGAACGGCGGCTGCGCGAGGAGGCTGGCCTGGGTGAGCGCATCGAGGACAGCGACCTCTACAGCGATGTGCGGCCCGGCCTGGCTGCGCTGCGAGAACGCGGCTTGTGGGTCGGGGTAGCTGGGAACCAGACCGCTCGCGCGGCCGAGCTGTTGCGTGCGCTGGAGCTGCCGGTGGACCGGATCGCGACCTCGGGGGAATGGGGTGCCGCCAAGCCGTCGTCCGAGTTCTTCGCCCGCGTGGCAGAGATGGTCCCCGACGGGCCGGGCGAGACGGTGTACGTGGGTGACCACCGGGACAACGACGTGGTTGCCGCGAAGGCAGCGGGCTTCTGCACGGCGTTGATCCGGCGGGGCCCGTGGGGCTACCTGTGGGCTGACGACCCACTGGTCCGTCGCGACGCGGATTGGGTAATCGACTCCCTTTACGACCTGCCGGATCTGTTGTCCCTGCGCTGAGCGGCTGGTGGCGGCTCAGCGAGCGCGGGCCCAAGCGGCGAGGTCGAGCAAGCCGGCGCTGGGCGTGCTGTGGGTGCGCAGCAGGGACGAGAGGGACTGGCGGACCTGCGGGTGGGTGCGGGTGTGCTCGGGCGCGGCACGGCGTGCAGCCTGAAGGCACAGGTAAGCGTCTTCGTGGCGACCGAGGGTGAGCTGGGCGCGGGCCAGATCGATGAAGTAGTGGGAGCGACGCTCGGCGGGAAGTTCGTCGGGCGGGTGCCAGGACGCCGCGCGTTCGATACCCAGTGGATCTCGAAGTTCGACGGCGACTGCGAGTTCGTGGATGCGTAGGGAGGCCGGGCCGAACGCGGTGCCGACGTAGATTCCCTCGGGCGCCCTGCCCGCAGCGCGGCGGGCCTCGCGCAGGTGATCAGCTGCGACGTCGGCTTTGCCCGCCCGGCCGGCCACGACTGCGGCGCGCATGTGCAAGGCACCGAACGCGGCTGAGGAGGAAGTCGTATCGAGATCGGGCACGTGGTCAACAGCAAGTTCGAGAGCGCGGGCGGCGGTGTCCAGGTCGCCGGTGGCAAAGAAGGTTTCGGTGCGCACGTACGCCACAGCGGCCAGTAGCAGCGGGTCCTCGGCGATCTGGGCGGCCGAGCGCATCAAGTCGATCAGTCTGGCGGACAAATCCAGGTAGCCGAACTTGAACGCCACGCCGTCAGCAGCCCGCAACGCCAAGGTCAGCAGGGCGGCGGCGTGGCGCTGGCCTGCCGCGTCGCCGAGCTGACCGGCGCGGGCGAGTTCGGCGATGAGGTCGGGCAAGCGGCGGGCGAGGTTGCCGTAGCGCGACTGCAGCCGGTCGTCGCTGGCTCGGATGATCTCGCCGTGCAGGTCGTCCAGAGACCTGGTTGGTCCGTCGTCGGGCAGGTCCAGCCGGTCAAGCGCGCGGCGCAGGCGCGGGATAGCGGCATGGATGACGTCGGCCTCGGGCGCCGGTCCGTCCTCGTGAACGGTCCGCTCGACGGGGGCCGTCACCAGGCTCGACGAAGGTGAGACCAGGACCGTCGTGATGTTGGCAGCAGGTCGCCGAAGGGTACGTCGCAGCAGGTCGTCGAGTACGTCGAGCGAGACCTGCAGGGCGGTGGCGAGGCCGCGCCGCTGCCAAGGCTGAGGTGACTGGACCCCACGTTCCCAACGCCCGATGGTGGTCCGTTCGACCTTCAGGGTGACGGCGAGGGCTTCCTGGGTATAACCAGCGGCCTCGCGGGCAACGGCGAGCGGGGTGAGAGGCCGTGCTGCCATCGCGTTGTCCCTCCTTCCAGACCCTCCATAGCGCACAGTACTCGCCGGTTTTCGCAGCGTAGGGAGGGTGTCGCCTCATCGCTGCCTCATGGCCGCTCCGTTCTCGACCACGGCTGACGACCCGACTGATCGCCAATCGCAGTTGCATGCCCATCTGGGTGAAGCCCCTCGCTCCAGCAGACCAACAGCGCGCTGGTCAGCGCCTGGGTCGCCCCGTTGACGCCTCGTTCTCGCCGCACGGCCGCTCTGGTGATCGGCAAGGGCGGCGTCGTTGACTGGGATTCGGCCTGCGGTGGGCGACCCCCGACCGCCCACCGCAGGCCATACCGGTCTCAGCCACCCTCTCGCTACGGAAAGTGAGCTTGCTTCAGTGGATATGCGCGAGGTGCAACCAGCACGCTCACCCGCGCCGGTCGACAACCAGTCGAGCCTGGTGGCCCCGGTAGTGCGATGAGGACCACCACGTTGGCCTCTTCGAGGCGTCACCTCGGTTATCGTCCTGTCCATCGATCGTGAGAGCACCATGATGACCTCCACCACCACTCCAGCTCTCGGTCCTCTTGTCGGGGCATACGGCCTCGTTGGGCACGAGGAGCGCCTCCTGCTCGTCCGAGACCGGGACGCCAGTGCCTTCCGGCTACCCGGTGGTCGAGTACAACCCGGTGAATCCGTTGAGGACGCCCTGCGGCGCTCCCTGCGGGAACAGACCGACGTCGACCTCGCCTACCTCGACTTCTGCGCCACCGTCGAACTGCGTGACCACACCTCACCAAACGGGCCTGCCCTCTACGAACTGGCCCTGCTGTTCGACGTGACTCTCGCCGACCCCGAAGCCGCCCGGTCCAGCGAACACGAACTGCGGTGGTTCACCGAAGCGGACCTCCACCAAATCGAGCTGCGCCCCGCAGTCATCGCGGAACGACTGCGAAGCGACGCGCTGACCGTCGAACACCCGTGGTGGCCGCACCACTCCTGACCTTCACCGTCCACGGCCCGGTCCATTCGGCGCTGCTATGCGAGCCGGGTATGCCCGAAGAACCGAAGGAACCATGCTGTCGGCACCCGACCTCACCACTGCCCTGCCCGCGGCACAGGCCGCGATCGATCTTGCGGTCGAGCATGTCCTCAGCCACCGTCCTCGCTCGATCCGGTACAAGGGCGACCGCGACCCTGTATCCGAAGTGGACGAGGACGTCGAACACGTTGTCCGCCAACGGTTGATTGCCGACGGGCACACCGAGATCGGGTTCCTCGGAGAGGAAACCGGCGCGGTTGGTAGCCAGAAGACCTACTGGGTTCTCGATCCCATCGACGGCACGATCAACCACCACCACGGCAGTCCCTTGTGTGCGATCGCCCTCGGGCTCGTGCACAACCACCGGCCCATCCTCGGCGTCACCGCGCTTCCTTTTCTCGGGCACCGCTACTGGGCGACCGACGGGCAAGGCGCCTACCGCGACGGAGAACTCATCGCCGTCTCGGCCACCGAGTCGCTCGATCGAGCCCTGATCGGGTTCAGCGACTATGGCAGCGGCCAGGACACTGCCCTGCGAGACGTGCTCTGCTCTACTGTGGACCGGGAACTCACCGCACGGGCACAAGGGCTTCGTCGCTACGGCTCTTCCGCACTTGACCTCGTCTGGGTCGCCGACGGCACCCTTGACGCCTGCGTCCTGCTCGGCAACCGGACCTGGGATACCGCGGCCGGGGCAGTCATCGCCCGCGAGGCGGGAGCCCTCGTCTTGGATGCCGACGCCAGCCCTCACACCACCCGTTCCCGGTGCGCGATCGCCACCACGCCGGGACTTCGCGACGAGTTGCTGCCCTTCCTGCGGGTCTTGCGTGGCACCCGTTTTTGGCCCGATGACGACCGACCCGAACCCGTCATGAGTCCGACCGGCTTGCCGCAGAGCGGTGAACCGTAGTGAGGAGCCGGACACGAAGGCGGACGCGATGGTGATCCTGCCGAGTCCTCGCTGGTCGCCGGAAACCCCCGGACTGTCGTTCGATGCTGTCCACGGTAAGGCCGCGCGCCGCCATGCCGACAACGGACCACTCACCGAGTACCTCCCCAGCCTTGGACAACTGCCCGCCACGGGGCCGTCCGCGCTTCCGCTGGACCTCGACGAGGAACGGGCCGCCGCGCGTCGGGCCGCGCTGGAGGGACCGCGGCCCGACGACGAGCACCTGGCGCTTCTCGACCGCGTGCTGCACGCACTGCGCCGCCTGTGACCAGCGCCGCCGCGACCTTGGCTGGAGTCCGTTTCATGCACCCGGCAACCGATGGCCTCACGATTCCCGACCCGATCCCGGACGCTTCGATCTTCCAACCCGCGCCGTGGGTCGCTCCGTCTTCCGAGCAGCTTCCCTTCCTCCGCCGGCGGCTTCACGAGCACTACACCACCATCGCGGCCGAGGGCGCCCAGCAAGGACGAACAGGCCAGGTCGCGCGAGCCGCCGCGGTGGAGAGCGAGGATCGGGAAGTACGCCGATACGCCCGCGATGAAGCCGGCCGCCTCAGGAACGCGAGCCTGACGTGGGTCGACCACGAGGCGATCGAGATGGCCGTGACCTACTCGTCCACCCCGTCCACCGAACCCGCCAGCCCGGACCGAATGCCCAGCATGACCGGCTTCATGCTGTTCGAGAGCTGCATCGGCGGCGCCCTCTATGACGCCGCGCGTGCGCAAGACCTGCCAGGCTCAGGATGGACACCAGCCCCCTGGCTCTACGACGTCTCCGGTTACGTCGAGGCCCCAATCGTCGCCATCAGCTGGTCACGCCTGCCACCGCCGCACGAGGACCGGGTCCAACTGTCGTTCTACACCCCAAATCGGCCGCCCCAATGGGACGGCCTGCCCCCGGACACGTTCGTCGCCCAGTGGGCAGCGACAAAGACCTGCTACAGCGCGGGCTACTTCGCCGACCATGTCCGCACTGTCTCGGCCCGGATGAGCCCGATGCCGGTACTCGCTACCTTCACCGCGACCCTCCAGTTCGGTGAACTGCTCCCCGAACCCGACGCGAACCACTGCGCCGGGTGGGTCCAGACCGTCTACGGCCTATGGCAATTGCTCGACCACAAAGTCAAGAAACCGCTGACCCAGACCGATGTGATCGCAGCTCCGCGATCAGTGACCCGAGGCGACGTCCGAGCCGGCATCATCGCGACGATCGACGTGAACATCGTCCGGGTACACCCGCGGTTCAGGACCGAAGACCTGCCTCCCGACGACGGAGAGGACAACGCCGACCACGACACGTCGGACAACAGCCGCCGCTCGCCTCACTATCGCCACCGGTACTGGCGCGGCCCGTATCGAGCAAACATGTGTATGAACACCTGGGGGCATAGCGAAGGAAACTGTGAACACAAAGAGGTGCCCGTGGGTCGGCATTTGCGCGGGCCGGTCGGCGCACCATTCCGCGAGCGCGTCACGGAACTGCGCGGCTCACCGGCTCGTAACTCCGGCACCGGCCAGCCCAAGCCGTAGACCGCGACCTGCACGTCGATGATGAGGCGAGGCGCCCTCGGGCTCGATACCTCGCATGCTCCGAGGTAGTCGGCTCGAAAACATCAGAGCCAGCCTGCCTGTTACGCCTTCTCGGGCCGGCGGTCATGGCTCGAACCGGAAACCGTAGGTTCGGTCGCCGATGGGCACGCGACCGTAAGGTGATCGGCGCTGCAGGAGGATGCCCGCCAGCGCCTGGTCGACGAGGACTTCAAGATCGGCGATGCTGCGTCGTTCCAAGAGCATGACGTAGTGCGTGCGTGGAGGCTTTCCCTTGGGCGGTTGCCAGGCGGAGTCTTCATTGATGCGGAGGCAATGTTCGACGCCGTGTCGTGGGCATCTCCAGACGGCGGGTATCTCGGCGTCTGTCGAGAATGGCACGGTGAACTCGTGTCCTCTTCGGCACGCGAAGCGGACTTGAATCCGCGGCGCCGGCCGCGCATCGCAATCCGGTTCGCCAGTGTGCGTTCCCAGGCGGTAGCCCCGCAAGACCCGTCTGGGCATCATGATCTCCGCTCGCGTATCGGATGGGCTGGTGTCGCGAGCCGTTCTCGTGCCCGCTGTCGCTGGGCTATGAGGCTTTGGGCTTGGTCCGGGTAGCGCCGCCGCGTCCACGCAGCACCACACCGAACTCCGACAGGATTCGGTGCACGAAGCCGTACGAGCGGTCGGTGGCCTCGGCCAGCGCACGGATGCTGGCGCCCTTTTCGTACTTCTTCTTCAGGTCAGCGGCCATCTTGGTGCGGGCCTCGCCGGTGATCCGGCGTCCCTTGGCCGTGGTGTGTGCTGCCATGCCGTTCGCTCCTCTTCGCGTTCAGGCGGTCGGTTGGTCGGAGTCGAGGGCGTCGCGCCGGGCGATGACGGTGGCCTTGCTCTTGTCGGCGCCGGGGCCGGCGGCGGTGTAGTAGTCGATGGCCTGGCCGTAGCGGCGGTGGGCCTCGGCGGTGTCGCCGAGCGCGGCGTGGACCTCGCCGAGCACGGTGCATAGGTCGGCCAAGTAGCCGACCGAGCCGTAGTCGCGCACGGCCTGCTCGATCGCGGCGAGCTCCGACACTGCCTCGGCGGCTTGCCCGTTCAGGGTCAGGGCCCGTGCCAGGTGCAGGACGGTGCGGGCGTGGCCGATGTCATCGCCGATGCCGGTGAACATGCTCGCCGCCAGCCGCAGGTGGTGGAGTGCGAGCGGGGCGTCGGCGACCTTGGGGTGCAGGGCAGTTTCGCCGAGGCGGCGGTGCCGCAGCGCGATGCTGCGGGCGTCGCTCATCCCCTCGGCGATTTCGAGGGCATGTTCGAGGTCAGGGAGGGCGGCGTGCGGGTCGTCGGCCTTGAGGTGGGCGCGGGCGCGGGTGGACAGCGCGCCGGAGTGCAGCCACGGGTCGCCGACTTCGGCGGCGCGCTCTACGGCAATCGTGCAGATGGCGACGGCGGCCTCGTGGTGGCCGAGGTTGGTCTCGCCGAAGCCCTGGCGGGTGCGGCAGACGACCTCCAGGATGTGCCCGGCGTCGGCCGCGGCATTGGCCCCGAGGAACTGCGAGCTCACCAACTCACCGGCGGTGTAGTTGGGGCGCAGCGGGTTCCACAGGACCTCGCCGAACTGATACACCAGCTCCGTCCAGCCCTGGTCGGCGGCGACCTGTTGAGCGGCGAGAAGGTTGGCGCGTTCGGTCTCGGCCCATTCCAGGGCGGCCTTCGCTGCGAACACGCCGGTGTCCAGACCGGTGTAGACGGGGCTGAACCGGCGAGGGAAAGGATTGATGATCTTGTCGGCCGCCGCCGCGCGCCGCAGGTACCACTCGATCATCCGGCGGCGCACCGCAAGCCGCTTGGCCTGGTCATCCTGGCCTGCCAGGGTTTGCACGTGCTCTCGCAGGACGTCGTGCAGCCGGTAGCGCTCGTCTCCAGTCTCGGTGACGAGGTTCGCCTCCACCAGCCGCCCGAGCCCGCGGCCGACCTCGGCGACCGGCACGTCGAGCCCGGCCGCGAGCGGCTCGGCGGTGAACTCGACGCCGGGATGCTCGGCCAGGCCGCGGTAGAGCCGGGCGGTGGTGGCGTCGAGGTCCTCGTAGCTCATCTGCAGCACTCCTTCAACGGACAGCTCGTGCGGGTCCAAAGCGCCAGTGGACGCCTCGGCGAGGTGGGTCAGGCGGGTGATCAGGCGCGCCGGGTCGCGCCGGGGGTAGGCGGCGAGATGGGCCCCGGCGATGGTTAAGACCAACGGGTGCCCGTGACAGCGGGTGGCCAGCGCATGCAGCAGCTCCTCGCCGATGGGCTGTCGGTCCTCGTCGAGGAGGCCGGTCAGGAGCGCGGCGCCGGTGGCGGCCGGGAAGCAGTCGAGGTCGAGGTGGCGGAAGCCCGCGATGGCCAGCTCGGCGAGCCGATTGCGGCTGGTGACCAGGATCGTGCCGCGCGCCGTGGCAGGTACCAGGGCCTGCACCTGCTCGGCGGAGCGGGCGTTGTCGACCAGCATGGCCACCGCCTTGTCCGAGGTGACCGTCCGGTACAGCGCGACCAGCTCGGCCACCTCGCCCGGCAGGTCGTCGGCGGCGACGCCGAGCGTGCGGAGCCATCCGGCGAGGACCTGCGCGGTGGCCGGTGGCGGGTGGCCGCTCCAGCCGTTGAGGTCGACGTGCAGCACGCCGTCGGGGTGGCGCTCGTGGTGTCCGTCGAGCCAGCGCACCGCCAAGCCGGTCTTGCCGACCCCACCCAGGCCGGTCACCACCACGCGGGTCGGGCCCGCCGTGGTGAGCAGACGGTCCAGCCACTCCAATTCATCTGCGCGGTCGA
The DNA here is from genome assembly GCF_018070075.1 of Saccharopolyspora endophytica. Lineage (GTDB taxonomy): Bacteria > Actinomycetota > Actinomycetes > Mycobacteriales > Pseudonocardiaceae > Saccharopolyspora > Saccharopolyspora endophytica. The sequence goes on along the minus strand of NZ_JAGPXE010000007.1, from coordinate 148,399 downwards.
CCCAGGTGTGCGCGGGCGGCGGAAGCTGCCGGGGCACCGGCACTCGGTGCTCGGGAGCGTGCAGGACGATGGTTTCGGCGGTTACCGTGCGGGCTTGCAGCACCTGGCCGTGGACCGATCCGGACACGGTGTTGATGTGCTCGGCCTCGTTCATGCTCGCTCCGCGGGCTCGGAACGGCGGTCGGCGAGCACGGCGTTGCCCCACAGGCACTCGCGTACGGGCAGGGTGAGCCCGTCCGGTCGCCACAACCCGATCGGCGCCACGCCGTCCGGGTGTGGTTGCCACGGTCCCAGCAGGTCGGCGAACTGCCGCCGGCTTCGGTGGACGAGCGTGATCCCGGCCCTGGCGAGACAGTCCTCGACCGCAGCGGCCGACTTCAGCCCGAGGACGATGCCGTCGGCGTGTGAGGCGGCCAACAGCGAGCCGGGTGCCAGCCGCTCGTGGTACCTGGCCAATGCGGCGGCCGGATCCTCGGCGTCGGGCAGGCAATGCAACACCGACCCGGCCACCACGCCCACCGGGCGAGTCAGATCGAGCAGCCGAGTGGTCACGGCATGGTCGAGCACCTCGTCAACGTGCCGCAGGTCGGCCTCGATCACCCCGGTGCTCGGATCGTCCGCATGGACGATCAGACCGAGACCGGCGATGGCTATGGGGTCGCGATCGACGTAGACGACGCGGACGTCAGGACGTTCAGCCTGGGCGAGATGGTGCACGGGGTGGGCGCTGAACATGCCCGCACCCAGGTCGAGGAACTGCTCGATTCCGGTCGTGAGCATGTGAAGGACTGCGCGGCGGACGAAGGTGCGGCTCTCGCGGACGAATACGTCATACCCAGGCACCAGCGTGGTGATCTTGTCGGCCACGGCGCGGTCGGCCGCGAAGTTGTGCCCACCGCTGAGCAGGTAGTCGTAGATCCGGGACAGCGACGGCGCGTCGGGGTCTACCTGTTGCTCAAGACCGGACGCGCTCTCATGCGTCGCCATCACCGTGACGTTCTCCCCACCCCGCCTCGTCACCACGAGCCGACTCGCGCCATGCGCCTGGTCGACCCGATAGCCGTGACCTGCGGTTCATCCGCACCAGCCGCACCGGCCGGGTCGATTCGTGTGGGCGATTAGACCGGCGATATCAAGATCTGCACCAGAGCGGCAAGGAGGCGCTGGTGAGGCGTCCGTGAGGCGGCACCACGCGTGAGCACGACATCAGCGGCGGCACGGTTCACCCGGCCGAGTGGCATCCCATCACCAGCCGATACGTGACTCGCCGGATCCCACCACAGTCGAACATATGTGCGAGCGCGGTGGTAGTTTGCTCGACATGAGTTCGTCGCCTCCACCCGCCTCACTGGACGGCGCGCTGCGCTACCGGGTCGACTACACCGGCACGACGATCGCCGTCCTTCCAGCCACCTGCAAAGGTGGCCGGCACCTCGTCATCCCAGGCGTCAGCAGGGCGATAGCGGTCGAGGACGAAGTCCGCATCGACTGCCCTGTTTGTGCGGCGACACCCGGAGCCGACGCGACCTGGCGCCTGTCCAGCAGCGGCCCCAGCCCGGACCGCGCCGAGCTGGACGACGAGCCGTATGGCGATCTGATTCTGCGCCGCGTGCGAACGGTGGCCGGCACGAGGTAGGCCGATGATGCCGTGATCAACAGCCCGTTCACTCAGTGGGAAGGCGACGACCTCCACGGACGCAGACCAGTGCTCACCTCGGTATGGGTCAACCTGGACATCCTCTTCCCCCGGCCAGCCGACGCACCGCGGCACGTCATCGAGACCGGCCTGGACTTGACGGGCGTGGTCCCCGGACGGCTTCACGGCCGTTTCCCCAGTATCGAGGGCGACTGGTACGGGATCGTCAACTACGAGATCGGCTACGCCGACGGCCGTCGCGACAAGCTGCACCTGGTCGACCAATTCGTGCCCTTCAACGTGTTGCGAAAGCGCGAGTGAAGTTCCCAGCTGGCAGAACGCAAGGCGGTCGACGACGAGCTTGCGAGTACTGCGGTGATCGAGTAGATCCGGGCGTGCGCTTCGGACACTGCGCTGCTCAGAGATCTACTGTCGGCCCACCGCGCTACCGTGATGTGATGGTCAACCAGCGAACCCGACGTGCTCAGGTGGGCGCGGCCAGGTTTGACGCACGCGGTGGAGCGGCATGATCGCCACCCCGATGAGGCTGCGCTCGGCCATCGCCGCAACGCTCTGGGAGTGCGTCAAGGCCCACCACCTGGAAGCGGCCTGTGACGCGCTCGGCATGAAACCTGCCCGCGAAGGCAGCCCCGAGCCGTTCAACAGCAAGCGCAGCTACGTCGAGGGCCGGCTACAGGGCCTGTCACTGACGGACTTGACCAAGCTTGCCCACCGCGTCGCGGCCGAGTACGACGCCGAGCACCTACAGCCGTTGCTCGATGCATCCGGTACGTACGGCGTAGCCGGCGAACTGAAGAACCTGATCTTCGCGGCCGACGGACCCAAGCCGGAGATCGTGTTCAGCGACGCCCTCAACAACGACGTCCTCGTCGTCAAGAACGAGCTGTTCTGTCTCGTTTACGACCGGCCGCTGGGCGCGCAGGGCCTCACCTGGGCCGAACTGACCAGCTGGTGGGCCGACCGCGAGGGGCTAACCGACGCACCGGCCCGTGAGGTCTCGCTCAGCCTGTACCGACGGCTGGACCGCTCGCTTGGTGACAACCACGCGGAGCGACGAATACTGCGCACATACGCTGACCGATACGTCCGGCTCGGCGACAGCATCCCGGCGCTGATCCCGCAGGTGTACCTGCATTACGACCCATACACCCGAGCGCACCACGCCCCTGGCACACCACCTCTGGCCCGCCAGCGCATGGACTTCCTCCTGCTGCTGCCACAGCGGATCCGCATCGTCATCGAGTGCGACGGTAAGCAGCACTACGCCGACGAGAACGGGCACGCGGACCCCCGTCGGTACGCCGAGATGGTGGCCGAGGACCGTGAACTACGACTGCACGGCTATGAGGTCTACCGCTTCGGCGGCGCCGAGCTCACCGATACTCCAGCCACTGGGCAACGGCTTGCAGCGTTCTTCGACCGGCTCGCCGAGCGTTACTCCGCCTGACTCTCCGTTGCCCAAACCCGTGAAGCTGGTGGCCCCAGCGGGGGTTGGCAGTCAGCGTCGCCGTGGAGGACGAGAAGGCCAAGGGCAGCGGCGGCCAGCAGAGCACAGGCGACGCGAGCGCTTCGCCCGGAACCGGTGGGAGCGCTTGGAAGGAACCGCGGACAGAACAAGCAAGTCGGCGTGGAGCGTGAGCGCGGCTTCCAACACAAGCATGACCGGCGCCGGAACGCTGTTGATGTCCTCACGCCACGCTGCCAACAAAACCGCGAGCTCGTCGGCCTCGCCACCCACGCCATCACCTCCGCCGTTCAGCTACCAACAGGCGTCGTACCTGCTCGACCTGGCGTTACGCGCGACACCGCTAGGCTTCGAGCGTGCTGGCCCCGACGGGACCGCTTCGACGAATTGGCGCTTGGAGGGGCCTGCTCATGGGCGAGCTAGGTGTGATCCGGAGTTACGCGTACTGGTCGGATCGCCGTATCCGGGACATCGCGTCTGCAAACGGCATCGCCCTCGAACGGCGCGTGAGTTGGAAGGCCAAGACGGCGTCGATTCCCTTGATCGGTGGGCTCGAATTTGCGCAGGAGGCGCGCACGCTAGACCGTGCTGAAGTAGCGCGCCGAATCGAAACGGCGATCGGCGACCACGCAGTCGAGGACTTCGTCACCCCGCCGCCGGCAGCGTTCGCCAAGGGCGTCGGCCGTGTCGACTTCGCCCAGTTCACGGGCGGTGTCGAGAAGCGACAGGGCGTCGTGATGCACACCAGCACTCGCAGCAGCACCGGTGCCCGCGTCGACGTGTGCATGTTCGGCAGCCTGCAGAACACCGCCGACTACGTCGGCGGCTCCGACCAACCACCGGAAGGATGGTCGTCCTCCGCGGCTCGGACGATTGCTCTCTACATCCAGAGCCGAGGAACGATCAACAATTCACAGTGGGACGACCCGGAGTCCCTCGCGGTCGAGGCCCTGAAGATCGCGACCGAGCAGGGCGTAACCGGAACCTGGAACGAACACGAGGACAAGCCCTGGACACGAGGCTTCACGCTCGGCCACGCGACCGAATCCGAGTGGTTCGCACAGATCTACAGCGACGTCGTACTCGACAAAGACCGGTGGACCTTTGACCGCGACGGCGGCATCAGCCCAGACGTCGACCGCATCCTCATCGGCGCTCCACTGTGGGTACGGACTCCGGGCGCACACGCCGTCACCCGCTATCGAGACCTACGCCGAGGGAGCGACGGGCAACATGACGGGCCGCTCACGCCTGGCCTGGATGGCCAACGCCTACGTCGTCGACGGGACACAATGATCGAGTGAGCGATGACTGGGAGCTGCGCTGGGCATCGGGAGCCCGGCGGTTCTACGTCGCCGAGATCGTGCGGCAGGCGAGTTATGCCCTGGCCGCGGTGCAACAGGCTCTCAGTCTCAGCCGGGATCCGCAGCGGCGTGTCGAGGCGTGGCCGGCGGTCCAGTCGTTCCTCACCGCGACCGCCATCATCAGCAAGCTGTTGTGGCCCGTCAGAGCCGAGGGAGCCGATCTCAAGTCCCGTTGGCGTCGCTTCCGCGCCGATCGACTGCGAACAGAGCTTATGATCAGCGACACCTCAGCCCTCCGGGACAGGAAGGTCCGGGATTCCGCCGATCACTTCGACGAACGCATCGACGACCTTGTCCGCGACCAGCGCATCCCGCAGTCGTGGGCAGACCTGGCCGAGGAGGAGTTCACGCAACAGCCGGCCCCGTTCCGCGCGATCGACTCTGACACGGGTGAGGTGCTCGCAGGCCATGACCGAATGGCCCTGACGCCCATCGTCACGGAGTTGAACGCGGTTTTGCGCCGGTGCGAAACCATCGAGCCTGGATCAACCAGCGACCCCGACATCGTCATGCTGCTGGCCACGTTGAGGTGGCCGCCGCTGCCGTCCCTGTTCGCGCCCACCGAGCGCCCGGACGAACCGGTCACCGCCGGGGCCAGTATCGCCGCGACCGGCCCTCAGAGCCTGGAAGAGCTGATCACGCTGGTTGTCGATCAGCTCTCAGAGCACCCGGACTCGGACCGATCACCCGATGCCGAGGGATAGGTGATGTCGAGCCGGACCAGTAGGCAGTCTGGCAACGTGCCGCGGTCGAGCGCGAACGCGCGGTGAGGCAGTTGCTGGACGGTCCACTGTGTGTTCAGCCGGTCTGAGCAGCTTGGATCACGCCCTGGATGGCCTGCCCGATGCGGTTGGCGGCGTGGTCGGGGTCGGGTTGGCCGGTGTCGAGCCAGGCGATGACGGCTTCGAGGGTGAGGGTGGGGATCAGTCGGGCCGCCCAGTTCTGCCAGGGGCCGTCCGGGATCGTGTCGGCGAGGTGGCGGTGGGCGATTTCGGTCGAGGCCAACCGGATCCGGTCGATCACATCGCGGAACTCTGACTCCCTGACCGCATGGCGGAACAGCAGCCGGAATCCTTCAGGGTCGGCCGCGGCGGCGCGCAGCAGCGCGGGAATGCTGCCCTCGTCGTAGGTCTCGGTCCCGACGGCGTCGCCGAGTCGGGTGCAGGCGCGGTCCAGCACCGCTCGGTACAGGTCGTTCTTCGACGCGAAGTGTCGGTAGAGGATTACATGCGTGACGCCGGCCTCCGCTGCGATGTCGTCGAGGCCGGTGGCGGTGAACCCGGTGCGGGCGAACGCGCGGGTGGCCGCGTCGAGTATCTGCTCGCGCCGCTCTGCGCGGGGCATACGCCGGACACGTTCCGGCTGACTTTCCGACGCGGGCTGCGTGGATTGTCGGGCGGCTGCCATCGCATCAACCTCCTCTTGTTAAAGGCAGACTATACAAGTACGTTGTTGAAGTCGTCTTGTACAAGTGCTGTGTAATGATGGAGGTCGCGATGAGCGCCACGGTTCAGTTGCCGTTCGAGCAGGTAGATCCGTTGCGGGTCGCGCCCCGGCTGCGGGAGTTGCAGTCCCAGGGTCCGGTCCACCGGGTTCGCACCGCGGTGGGGGACGAGGCGTGGCTGGTCACCGGTCATGCGCAGGTGCGGCGGCTGCTGGACGACGACCGGCTGGGCCGCGCCCATCCGGCACCGGAGACCGCGGCGCGGACCGGGGAGTCGGCGTTGTTCGGCGGGCCGCTGGGCAACTTCGCCACCGAGAAGAGCGACCACGCCCGGATGCGGTCGCTGCTGCAGCCGCACTTCTCGCCCAAGCACCTGCGTGCCCTGCGCCCCAGGGTCGAGGCCCTGACCGCGCTACTGCTGGACGAGTTGGCCGAGCACGGGCATCCCGCGGATCTGCAGGCCGCGGTGGCGGTGCCGCTGCCGATCCTGGTGATCTGCGAGCTGCTCGGCGTGCCCTACGAGGACCGTGACCAGTTCCGCGCCTGGACCGCCGACGCCGCCAACGTCCGCGATCGCGCCCGGTCGGAACAGGGGTTGGGTGAGCTGTTCGCGTACGGCCAGAAGCTGGTCGCCCGCAAGCGGACCGAGCCCGCTGACGACGTCATCTCCCGACTGTGCGCGACCGAGGGCGTCTCCGACGTCGAGGCCGCGGGGATGTCTATGGCGTTGCTGTTCGCCGGACACGAGACCACGGTGGTCCAGATCGGCCTGGGCGCACTGGCGTTGCTGACCAACCCTGAGCAGTGGCAGAGCTTGGTGAACGACCCGGCCCTGGTGCCGAACGCGGTCGAGGAGATGTTGCGGGCGCCCGGCAAGGGGGGCGGCGGGATTCCCCGCTACGCCCGGACCGACCTGGAGATCGACGGAGTTATCATCCGGGCAGGCGAGTTGGTGCTGCTGGACAACGGCGCGGCCAACCACGACCCGGCCGTCTTTGCTGATCCGGACCGGATGGACATCACGCGCTCGGCCGCCGCGCACCTCACCTTCGGGCACGGCGCGCGGTACTGCATCGGCGCGCCACTGGCCCGCATCGAGCTCCAGGTGGTGTTCTCCCAACTCGCCGCACGGTTCCCGACCTTGCGGCTGGCCGTCGATGTGGAGGAGTTGACCATGCGGCGCGACGTGCTGACCGGTGGACTGACCGCACTCCCGGTGCAGTGGTAACTGCTCCAGCCTTGACTGACCGGGTCGGTCAGTTATTGTTGCGAGATGCCCAGGGTTCGGTCGGCGGAGTTCTTCCCGCGCCTGGTTTCGGCAGCGGCTGAGACGTTCATCGCGCAAGGTTTCCAACGCACGCAGATGCAGGATGTCGCCGACCGGTTGGGGGTGGCAAAGGGCACCGTGTACGGATACGTGGAGAGCAAGGCCGCGTTGCTGGCCGCCGCGGTGCGCTACGCCGACGGTGTGGACCCGCTGCCCGAGTTGGCCGAGTTGCCGGTGCCGACCCCCGTGGCGGGCGAGGTGGCGGCGCTGGTGGCCGATCGGCTCCGCGGCGAGGTGGCCGAACTGCGGCTGGTGCAGGCGGTGGCTGGGCGTCGGCGGGTGCCGATCGCCGAGGAGCTGACCGAGATCATCATCGATCTGTACCGGCGGCTGGCGCGGCATCGGGTGAGTATCAAGCTGGTCGACCGGTGCGCGCTGGAGCTGCCGGATCTCGGCGAGGTGTGGTTCGGGGTCGGCCGGGCAGGACAGGTCGCCGTGCTGACCGAGTATCTGACGCGTCGCGCGGCCAGCAGGGCAGTGCGTCTGCCGGGGCCGGCGCCCGTGGTGGCGCGCACGATCTTGGAGACCTGCGTGTTGTGGGCGGTGCACCTGCACTGGGATCCCGCCCGTGTTGATCCAGATGATCGCGAGCTGCCGCCGCCGGAGGTCGTGGCCGCCACGCTCGCCGGGCTGCTCACCCACGGACTGGTATCGACGAAGGGACAAGGCGATGAGTAAGGCACTGAGCGTTGACCGGTTACGGGAGAAGTGGGACAAGTACGCGCCGCGGTATGACCGCGATATCGGGTTCGTCGAGCGGGTGCAGTTCGGCGGCGGTCGGGAATGGGTGTGCTCGCAGGCCCACGGCGATGTGCTGGACGTGGCGGTGGGCACCGGTCTGAACCTGGCGTTCTATCCGGACGCGGTGCGGTTGACCGGGATCGACTTCAGCCCCGCCATGCTGGAGATCGCCCGCACTCGCGCGGCCGAGCTGGGCCACGAGATCGACCTGCGCGAGGGCGACGCGCAGGCGTTGCCGTTCCCGGACGCCTCGTTCGACACCGTGGTGTGCACCCTCGGGCTGTGCGGATTCCCCGACGAGCGGGCAGCGATCACCGAGATGCACCGGGTCCTGCGTCCCGACGGGACGCTCTTGCTGCTCGACCACGTCGGCAGCCACCACCGCCTGATCCGGGCTGGGCAATGGTTGCTGGAGAAGTTGACCGTGCGGATGCTGGGCGACTACCAAACCCGTCGTCCACTGCCGCTGGTCGAGGAGGCCGGGTTGATCATCCAACGACAGGAGCGGCTCAAGGCCGGCATGGTGGAGCGGGTCGCGGCCGTCAAACCAGCGACGGAGGGTAGCTAGCTGTCGAGATGCGTTGCCGCAACAGGGATTGATCGATCGGGTGGGCGGTCAGCTCCAGCGCGCGGCGCTCGGCGGCCTGGGCCTGCCCGGAGTGGCCGAGCTCGCGCAGCGGCTCTGCGCGGGTGGCGTGATAGCGGTGGCAATGGTCCAGTGCATCATCCAATGTGGACAGATCAGTCAGTGCGGCCTCGGAGCCGGCCACGTGGTGTGTAGAGCGATGGCGCGATACAGCCAGCTCAACGTCTCCTTGCTCAGGAGACGACTGACAACGCGCCCGATTCGACACCGCGCCTGAAAATCTTGGTCAGGTTGCCACCGGTAGGTCGGCCAAGCGCCATTCGAGCATGCCGTCGGCCAACCGGCGAGCCGGGCGACCGGCTGCGGTGAGCAGGCGGACCGCGTCGTGGGCGAACACGCAGTAGGCGCCGCGGCAGTAGGCGACGATCTCCTGATCGAGGGGAAGTTCAGCCAAGCGCTCGGCGAGATCCTCCAGTGGAATCGACACCGCGCCGGGGATGTGCCCGGCGGTGTACTCCTCGCGCGGACGCACGTCGATCACGGTGGCGCCGCCGGAATGGACCCGTCGCAGCAGCTCCTCGCGTGTGACCTCCTCGGTCTCTGGCCCGAGATAGACGGCGCGTGCGGCCTCCGCGTCGACGAGGTGCTCGACGGCCACGGCCTGGACGAGCGCGTACAGCGCGGCGACGTCATCTCCGGCGAGCCGGTAGTAGATCTTGGTGCCGTCACGGCGGGTCGTCACCAAGTTGGCCTGCTTGAGGGTTTGCAGGTGCGCCGAGGCCGTGGTCAGCCCGAGTTCGGCGGCCCGTGCCAGCGACTCGACCGTGCGCTCACCCTGTGCCAGCAGGTCCAGCAATTCCAGCCGTTTGCCACTGCCCAGGGCCTTCCCCACGCGGGCGAACTGCTCGAACAACGCCGTCTTCGCGTCCCGATCACCCATGATTCTCCAATCATCCTTGGAATAGTGTAGAACAGTCTCATGCGGGAACCAACCCGCCCGCGAAGCGACGGAGGTGCCAGGTGAGCACGATCGACATCGTCCCGCTCGTTGACGAGGGACTGGGCAATTCCGCCTACCTGCTCGACCTCGGTGATGGCCGGGCGATGGTGGTCGACGTCAGCCTCGACCTGCGGGAGTCCTCGCGCCTCGCCCGGCGCCGCGGGTTGACGGTGGCGTTCGCCGCCGACACCCATCTGCACGCGGACTTCCTCTCCGGCGCCCGCCAGCTGTCCGCGACCGAGGGCACGCAGGTACTCGCCTCGGCCGCCGGACACCGCGAGTTCACCCACAGCGGGCTGCGCGACGGTGACGAGGTCGACCTCGGCGGGCTGCGGGCACTGGGCACACCGGGCCACACCCACGAGCACCTGTCGTTCCTGCTGCTCGATGGTGACAAGCCGGTCGGGGTGTTCACCGGTGGCTCGCTGCTGGTGGGCGCGGCGGCCCGCACCGACCTCGTCTCGCCTGAGCAGACCGAGGCGCTGGCCCGCGCCCAGTACGCCTCGTTGCGGCGGCTTGCTGAACTTCCGGACGACGTGGTGGTGTGGCCCACCCACGGTGCCGGCTCGTTCTGCTCCGCCCCGCCCGGCGCCGAACGCACCAGCACTATCGGCCGGGAGAAGGCCACCAACCCGCTGTTGCGCGCCGCCGACGAGGACGCCTTCGTCGCCGCGCTGCTCGGCTCGCTGGGCAGCTTCCCGCCGTACTTCCTGCGCTTGGGCGAGATCAACCGCCGCGGCCCCGCCGTGCTCGACCAGCCTCCGGCGCTCGCGCCGCTCAGCGTCGCCGAGGTGCGGGCGCTGCTGGCGCAGGGCGCGGTGGCGGTCGACGTGCGGCCGGTCGCCGACTTCGCCGCCGCCCACATACCGGGTGCGGTGTCCATCCCGCTGCGGCCGGTGTTCGCGTCCTGGCTGGGGTGGCTGGCCCCGCACGACCAGCCGTTGATCATCGTGCGCCGCCCTGATCAGGACCCGGCGGAGATCGCGTGGCAGGCCGCCAAGATCGGCTATGGCAACCTCGCCGGAGAACTCACCGGCGGCCTGGACGCCTGGACCGCCGCCGAATACCCCACCACCAGCACTCGGCTCGTGCGTCCCGACGAGGTCGACGCGCCGGTCCTCGACATCCGTCAGGAACCGGAGTTCGCCGCCGGGCATCTGCCCGGCGCCCTGCACGTCGAGCTGGGTGAGCTCGCCGGCCGCGCCCAGGACGTGCCCGGCGAGCCGCTGGTGGTGATGTGCGGACACGGGGAGCGGGCGATGGGTGCGGCCAGCCTGCTCGAACGCGCTGGCCACCGCGACCTCGCCGTGCTCACCGGCGGCCCCGACGACTGGGCCACCGTCACCGGCCACCGGCTGGAGACCGGCACATGAGCCGCGCCATCGGAAGCCCGCGGCTGGGGATCCGCGCCAACCTCGCCCAGTTCAGCCTGCTGGTCGCGGTCAACGCGCTGGTCGGTGGTGTGCTCGGGCAGGAACGCACCGTGCTGTCCCCGTTGGCCGAGCAGACCTTTCACCTGACCGGTTACACGTTCCTGCTGACCTACGTGCTGGCCTTCGGCGCCACCAAGGCCGCCACCAACTACTTCGCGGGCACGTGGTCGGACCGGTTCGGCCGTAAACCGGTGCTCGTCGCCGGATGGCTGATCGCGATTCCGGTGCCGCTGATGCTGATCTGGGCGCCCTCGTGGGGCTGGGTCGTGGCCGCCAACGTCCTGCTCGGGATCAACCAGGGACTTACCTGGTCCACCACCGTGATCATGAAGATCGACCTCGCGGGCCCCTCCCGCCGCGGCTTGGCGATGGGCCTGAACGAGGCCGCCGGATACCTCGCGGTCGCGGTCACCGCCGTGGCGACCGGATACCTCGCCGCCCGCTACGGGCTGCGGCCAGCGCCGTTCCTGCTCGGCCTGTCCTACGTCGCGCTCGGCCTCGGGCTGTCCGTGCTAGTGGTCCGCGAGACCCGCGAGCACGCCCGCGTGGAAGCCGCCCAGCACACCACCCGCGCCGACGGCCGCCACGACCACCTGCACTCCGAACTGACCAACAGGCAGGTCTTCGCCCACACCAGCGTGCGCGAACCCGCCCTGTCCGCGGCCAGCCAGGCCGGGATGGTCAACAACCTCAACGACGGCCTCGCGTGGGGACTGTTCCCGATCCTGTTCACCGCGGCCGGGCTGTCGGTCGCCCGGATCGGAATCCTCGCCGCGCTCTACCCGGCCGTGTGGGGCCTGGGACAACTGATCACCGGTCCGCTGTCGGACCGGTGGGGCCGCAAACACCTCATCACCACCGGAATGCTCGTCCAAGCCGCGGCATTAGCCCTTATCGCGCTGGCCGACACGTTCACGCTCTGGGCGGTGGCCGCGGTGCTGCTGGGCGCGGGTACCGCGATGGTCTATCCGACGCTGCTGGCCACCATCGGCGATGTCGCCCATCCGGCCTGGCGGGCCCGCGCGGTCGGGGTCTACCGGCTCTGGCGCGACGGCGGGTTCGCCGTCGGTGCCCTGCTCTCCGGGATCGTCGCCGATCTCTGGGGCATCCGCGCGGCGGTGTGGGTGGTCGCCGCGATCACCGCTGCCTCCGGCCTGATCGTCGCGGCGCGCATGTACGAGACACACCCGCGCGGCCAGCGTGCCGAACCCGTTCCACTACAGGAGAAAGACACGCCGTGACCATCCCTAGTGGACTAGCCGAGGGCCCGATCTACCTCGACTACAACGCCACCACGCCCGTTGATCCCACAGTCGTCGAGGCGACGCTGCCGTATTTGACCGGCGAATTCGGCAACCCCTCCAGCGACCACCGCTACGGCACCACGCCCCACGCGGCACTAGAGCACGCACGCGACCAGGTCGCCGCCCTGCTCAGCGCGCCAGACGGACGAATAGTGTTCACCGGCTCCGGCTCCGAGGCCGACAACCTCGCCATCCGCGGTGTGGTCCTGGCCTCCGGAACCGACCGGCCGCACGTGATCACCCAGACCACCGAACACCCCGCCGTCCTGCAGGCATGCCAAGCGCTGCAACGCTGGCATGACGCCGAGGTCACCTACCTGCCCGTTGACGCCGACGGGCTCGTCGACCCGTCCGCGCTGGCCGCCGCGTTCACCGACCGCACCGTGCTGGTGTCCATCATGGCCGCCAACAACGAAACCGGTGCCCTGCAACCGATCGAGGAACTGGCCCGCCTCACCCACGACCACGGCGCGGTGTTCCACTGCGACGCCGCCCAAACCGTCGGCAAGATCCCGCTCGACGTGACCACCCTCGACGTGGACCTGCTCACCGTGGTCGGGCACAAAATGTATGCCCCCAAAGGCATCGCCGCCCTCTACATCCGACCCGGCCTGGCACTGGAACCCCTGGTGTACGGCGGCGGACAGGAACACGGCCTGCGCGCCGGCACCGAAAACGTCGCCCTCGCCGTCGCACTGGGCACCGCCGCCGACCTCGCCGCCGCCGACCTTGCAGCAGGAGGCCACGAGCGCATCCAGACCCTGCGCGACCGGCTCCACGACCAGCTCGCCGCGCGACTGCCCGGCCGGGTGGAACTCAACGGGCCCGCGGCGGCGCGGCTGCCGAACACGCTCAACATCAGCATCCTCGGGGTGACCGGGCACAGCCTGCTCGCCGCGACACCGGGGATCGCCGCGTCGACCGGCTCCGCGTGCCACGCCGGTGACCACCAGCCCTCACCTGTACTGACCGCGATGGGCCTCGACGCCGAACGGAGCCTGTCCGCGTTGCGGCTGTCTCTCGGTCGCTGGAGCACCCCCGCCGACATCGACCGCGCCACCGAGCTGATCACAACCACGACAGGAAGCAGGGATTGATGAGCGACCCGAAGGTGAACACCACGCCCGAACAGCGACCCGGCTTGTCCACCCGGTGCGTCCACGCCGGAGACGTCCGCGACCCGCAAGGCGCCATCCATCCGCCGCTCTACGGGCACTCCACCTTCGCCTTCGACTCCACCGCCGACCTGCTCGACGTCGTCGAAGGCCGACGGGAGGGCAACCTCTACACCCGCTACGGCCTCAACCCCACCATCCGCTCCCTGGAACGCAAACTCGCCGACCTCGAAGACGCCGAGACCGCGCTCGCGTTCGGCTCCGGCATGGCCGCCGAAGCCGCGACCTTCCTGTCCCACATCAAGACCGGCGAGCACATCGTGTGCCTGGGCGACGTCTACGGCGGCACCTTCGAACTACTCGGCGAGAACCTGCCCCGGCTCGGAATCAAGACCACCTTCCTCACCGCCGGCGAAGCCGACCGGCTACCCGCCGTCCTCACCGACCGCACCCGGATCGTGTTCTTCGAAACCCCGTCCAACCTTGGCCTCGACATCTTCGACATCGCCGCAATCACCGCCCACGCCCACAAAGCCGGAGCCCTGGTCGTGGTGGACAACACCTTCGCCACCCCGGTCAACCAGAACCCGCTGCACCACGGCGCCGACCTGGTCATCCACTCCGCCACCAAATACCTCGGCGGCCACAGCGACCTCACCGCCGGAGCCGTCGCCGGCCCCGCCGAACTGCTCGCCCCGATCGCCGCATGGCGCAAGAACCTCGGCCACGTCATCGCCCCCGAGATCGCATCCCTGCTCGCCCGCAGCATCCGCACCCTCGTCGTCCGGGTCCGTGCCCAGAACACCGCCGCCACCGCCGTCGCCGAATACCTGGCCGAGCATCCCCGCGTGACCAAGGTCAACTACCCCGGCCTGGCCACCGGCGATCAAGCCGCCATCGTCAAAACCCAGATGCGCGGCCACGGCGGCATGCTCAGCTTCCTCGTCGACGGCGACGCCAACGCCACCGCGGCCGTGGTCGACCGGCTCCGAGTGTTCAGCATCGCCGCCAGCCTCGGTGGCGCGGAAAGCCTTGTCACGCAACCCATCACCACCACCCACCACGGCCTCGACCCCGCCGACCGAGCCCGCCGCGGCATCGCCGACAGCATGATCCGCCTCTCTGTCGGCCTCGAAGACGCCGACGACCTCATCGCCGACCTCGCCCAAGCACTCGACCAAACCCGCGCCGACTGACCACCTGACGGAGCCCCCACCCGCACCCGGCACAGTGGATGTGACGTACGTCCCATTGAAGGCTGTACCTAGGTACAGCCTTAGCGTGGAGTTGTTCGGTCGGATGACGGGCGCGGAAGAGGTGGACAGCATGTCGGTGGAGGTCACCGAGGCGACATTCACGACGGAGGTCGAGGGGTCGCCGATGCCGGTGGTGTTGGAGTTCTATGCGACCTGGTGCGGGAACTGCCGGCGGATCGCACCCGTACTGGACGCACTGGCCGAGGAGTTCGCGCCGGGGGTGCGGTTCGTCAAGGTCAACGCCGACGAGGAACCGGGCCTGGTGTCGCGATTCGGGGTGTCCTCGACCCCGACGCTGTTCGTGCTCGACGGTGGCCAGCAGGTCACCTCGATCGTAGGCGCGCAACCTGCTCCGGTCCTGCGGGCGCTGTTCGAGACCGCCTCGTCCTCTCAGGACTCCGCTGGTTCGCCGGCCGGTTCGGGATGCGGGTGCGGCTCGGGGTGCGCATCAATGCCTGTGAGCACCGCAGCGGCGTCCCCGGTGCCCTCTCCGGTGGGAGGCGCGGGGTGGGTGCCGGACGCGTGCACGCTGCCGACCGCGGACCAGCCGATGCGGCTCGCGGAGTTCGACACTCTGTTCCGGTCGTCGTTGACAGACCTTCGGCGTGAGGAGCCGGGCTGGCTGCGGCTGCGTCTTCAGGGCGGCGACGATGCCGAGCGGGTCGCCGAGCAGGCCCGCGACCTGACGGTACGGGAGGCCGAGTGCTGCTCGTTCTTCGACTTCACCGTGGACCGCGACGGCAGCGATGTGGTCGTGGACGTGCGAGTCCCGGCCGACAAGGTTGTGGTGCTCGACGGCTTGGCGGCCCAGGCCCAGGCGGCGCGGAGCGCGCGGGTATGAGTTGGTCAGCTGTCCCAGGTCGACCGCCGGAGGGACCGGGATTCCACGGAGGGTTGTGCGATGAGGTCGGGTGAGCTCGCTGCGGCGGCCGGGGTGAACGTGCAGACACTGCGGTACTACGAGCGGCGCGGTTTGTTGCCCGAGCCGCGTCGCTCGTTGGGCGGGTACCGGGACTACGACGAGGACGCGGTGGCACTGCTGCGGGTGGTCAAGGCGGCGCAGCGGCTCGGGTTCACCCTTGAGGAGGTCGCCGAGCTCCTCGACACCGGCCGCCGCCGGCATCCGACGCCGGATTTGCAGGACCGGGCGCGGGCCAAGCTGGTCGAGGTGGACCAACGGATGGAAGACCTGGCCCGCATCCGCGAAGGGCTGGTCCAGGTCATCGACGCCCGCTGCGACAGCCTGACCCACTGCACCTGTCCCGACTGCCCCCTCCCGTTCATCGAGCTGGCCGCGATCAAGGAGCGCCCGTCATGAGCCACCCGCCCACCATCGAACCTGGTGTCCAGCCCGTCCCGGAAGCGGCTGGGGCCACGTCGGGTCCACCGCGAAAGAGCAAGATCGTGGCGTTACTGGCCGTCATCGCGTGCGCCGGGTGCTGCGCCCTGCCGCTGCTGATCCCACTCGGGCTGCTCACCACCGCCGGAGTCGCCGCCGCGACGACCGGCCTGCTCGTCGTATCCGGAGCACTGTTCACCGTCGCGGGCCTGCTCTGGGGCGCCCACCACCGCCTCCGCCGTCGACGGGCTACTGCGGAGCATGGCTGCTCCGAGGGCGGCGGCTGCTCCTGCTCGTCGGCACCACCGCGGTGACGAGCATTGTCACCGCGTCAGCCAGGATGGCCGACCAGTAACACGCGACACACGGATCGTTGCATGAGGAGGATGTGAGGGTGGCGCAGGGCGTAAGTGACCTGGCCGGACGGATGGAGCAACACCAGGTCTCGATCTACATCGGCGCGATCCTCGCCGGTGTCGTGGTGGGGCTGGCCGCACCGACAGCCGGACCGTGGTTCGAGGCCGCCATCAACCCGGTGCTCGGCGCTCTGCTCTATGTGACATTCCTGCAGGTCCCCGCGCGAGAGCTGGCGCGCTCGCTGCGGGCCGGGCGGTTCCTCGGCGCCGTGCTCGTGGTGAACTTCGTGGTCGTGCCCTTGGTGGTCGCGGCCATGTTCTGGCTGTTGCCCGCCGACCAGGCGGTGCGGATCGGCGTGCTGCTGGTCCTGCTCACCCCGTGCGTGGATTACGTCATCGTGTTCAGCGGTCTGGCCGGCGGCAGCAGCGACCGGCTCCTCGCAGCGACCCCGCTGCTGCTGCTCGCGCAAATGCTGCTGCTGCCCGTGTTCCTGTATCTCTTCATGGGCGCCGACCTCGCCGACATCGTCGAATTCGGACCGTTCATCGAGGCATTCATCGTCCTGATCGTCATCCCGCTCACTCTCGCCTGGCTCACCCAAGCCTGGGCCGCCCGACAACAAGCCGGCAGGACCTTCTCCACCGCCGCGAACGCGCTGATGGTGCCGCTCATGGTCGCGACCCTGCTCATCGTCGTCGCCTCCCAGATACCGAAACTTGGCGACGACCTGCCCGCGGTAGCCGGTGTCGTCCCGTTCTACATCGCGTTCCTAATCATCATGGCCGCCCTCGGTGCCGCCGTCGCCCGCCTGTTCCGGCTCGACCACTCCGACGGACGCGCGATCGTGTTCACCGGAGCCACCCGCAACTCACTCGTCGTGCTCCCTCTTGCCCTGGCCTTGCCCGACACGCTCACCGTCGCCGCCGTGGTCATCGTCACCCAAACCCTCGTCGAGATCGTCGGGATGGTCATCTACGTCCGCGTCGTCCCACGTCTGCTCCGCACCAGCAGTGCACAGGAGACAAATTAGAGTCCACCGACGCGGCTTGAACTCAGCATGGTCTGACAGCCGGACCTGCCGGGAATTGATGTCCTGCTCGGGGCGGCGCGGAGAGGGGCGCATTGACTCGCCATGCATCCCCGCAGGCGGGGACAGCTGACGAGAGCTACGGATTCGACGCCGATCACCTCGGCGGGAGGGCCATCGGAACGGCGACCCACCTACGGAAGTCAGCAGCAGTGCTCGCCTCGCCAGGCTTCGCGGCCTTCCTTGACCGCGACGGCGGCGATGACCAGGGCGACGATCGGGTCGGCCCAGGACCAGCCGAACAGCGAGTTGAGCAGCAGTCCGACCAGCAGGACACCGGATAGGTAGGTGCACAGCAGGGTCTGCTTGGAGTCCGCGACTGCGCTGGCCGAGCCCAACTCGCGGCCAGTGCGGCGCTGCGCGTACGAGAGGAACGGCATGACCAGCAGTGACACAGCGGCCAGCACGATGCCGACGGTGGAGTGCTCGGCATCCTCCGCGCCGAGCAGGGAGCGAATGGACTCGACGGTGACGTAGGCGGCCAGGGCGAAGAAGGACACCGCGATCACCTTCAGCGCGGCGCGCTCGCGGGCTTCAGGGTCCTTGCTGGAGAACTGCCACGCCACGGCGGCGGCTGAGGCGACTTCGATGACCGAATCGAGGCCAAACCCGATCAACGCGGTCGATGAGGCGATCGTGCCGGCCGTGATGGCGACGATGGCCTCGATGACGTTATAGGTGATCGTCGCGGCGACTAGCAACCGCACTCGCCGCGACAGCACCGTGCGGCGGTCCGCATCGACCGGCGTCGGAGTGAGGGCAGGGGCGCAACATCCGTTGCTGCAGCCGTCTTGCTCTGGGGCTGTCGTGGTTAAGGGCAGGTCGAGCCGGCGGTTGGTGTCCTCGCTCATCGACTGTTCACCGCCACCGTGGTTGTCTCCGCCGCGGCAGGGGTACCAGGACCGGCAGTGGCCGGCTCGTCCTTGTCGTCGTCGACGCACGGCTGGTCGGTATCCACAGCGAGCACGACCTTGACCAGCTCGCTCAGGGCACGAGCCAGGTGCGCGTCGGCCAGAGCGTAATGGACCTGACGTCCCTCGTAGGTGGCCACGACGAGTCCGCAGCCGCGCAGACAGGACAGATGGTTGGACACGTTGGAGCGGGTCAGCCCGAGGTGGGTCGCGAGCTGGCCGGGGTAGCTCACCCCGTCCAATAGCGCCACCAGGATCCGGCAACGGGTCGGGTCGGCCAATGCACGCCCGAGGCGCGCCAGGGCCGACTCCCGCGTCTCACACGTCAGCATGCCCGGAACAGTACAGCTGAAGCTGATATAACAGCAAGAGCTGAACAGTTCTCTCCATCCTGACAGGAGCATGGCATGGCCACGGTCGCCCTCGCGCTCTACCTGACCTTCCTCCTCACCGCGTTCGGTCTGCGGAGCGTGCTCCAGTACCGACGCACCGGATCCACCGGTTTCCACGGCGTGAGCGGCCGGCCAGGATCGGTGGAATGGTGGGGTGGCGTTCTGTTCGTCGTGGCGCTCGTGCTCGGCCTCGCCGCGCCCGTGCTGCAACTGGGAAGCGTCATCGACGCGCTGACTGTCCTCGACACGACCGCGGTACACGTCGCCGGGCTGATCGTTGCGTTGGCTGGCATTGTCGGCACGCTGATGGCGCAGCAAACGATGGGCAGCTCCTGGCGAATCGGCGTCGACCAGCGGGAAACAACCGAACTGGTCACCGCGGACGCGTTCGCCCTCGTTCGAAACCCGATATTCTCCACAATGATCACCGCCGGGATGGGACTCACCCTGCTGGCACCGAATCCAATCGCGCTGGCCGGACTGGTCGCGCTCCTGGCGGCGATCGAGATCCAGGTCCGGGCGGTAGAGGAGCCCTACCTGCTGCGGACCCACGGCCAGGTCTACCGCGGCTACGCCTCACGGGTAGGCCGTTTCTTTCCTGGCATCGGACGTCTCGCCGTCCACGCGGACGGCGTTGGGTGATCGCCGGAGGCCGATTTGCCGGTTGGCAACTTCGTATGGCTGAACCGAACGCGCCAACGCCTCATGATCGTCGAGGCGCGCTCGATCTTCCGGTCAACGACCGACCGCTAGAGGCGCTGCGGAGATGTGAAACGAACGCCGGGTAGCGCTCCTTGCCTAGATCGTTACTCGAACTCGGCGCGAGGCTGTTACAGATCTTGCGGCGACGACGATATGACTGTTGGCTTGCGGTGGTCACTCGTCGTAGCGGGGAGGAAGATGGATACGGCTGCAGAGGTTGTTGTGGCCGTACCCGCAGGTGATGACGCTGGGGCGCGAACAGCTGATCTGTACGACTGGCAGGCGGCCATGGCTACTGCTGACGGCTTGCGGTTGTTCGCCGACGCTCTCGACGGTGATGGCCACCTGCCGGCAGATGCGGATGGTCGCATCATCTGCGAGCACCACGAGGACTGGACGGTTCTCAACGCTCCTGATGCAGAGTTGGTGTCGGCGAAGCACCGCGAGCCATCGTCTGGGGCGTGGACGACAATCAAGCAGCTTGTTGACAAAGGTGGCCTGGCCCATCTGTTCGGCCGCTGGCTCGCGCTTGACGAGAAGCCGAACGTCCGGCTGGTGACCTGCGCAGCGCTTGCACCGGGAGATCCGCGCAAGCTCGCCAAGGTAACCGCGTTGCTGCGCGATCAGGCCACTGGGTGTGAACTGGATGCGCCGACGGTGACGTTGGTGAACGAAGTCGCGATGGGCTTTGCAAAGGAGCTGCTTCTCTATCGCGATGGTTTGCCCAAGGAATGGCAGGCTCCTGCCGAGGCCACCGCGAAGACGTGCGTGGTCAGCGATGCCCATGGCCAGAAAGTCTGCTCGTTCCTTGCCGTGCTGTTCATAGATGACCGCCGGCCGCACCGCGAGGTGACCGAACATGCGGCGCCGAGCATGTATATGCAGCCCATTCTGGACAAACTGGATCGGCGGGATGTGCCGGCCTCGGCGGTCTGGGAAGCGGTCTTGCAACTCTTCCGAGTGCGTATGCGCGCTCAGGGGCCAGTTCCGGACGGTGCGCTTCCGCTCGTACTTGTGACGTCCTCATCTTCGGGTGGCGCGACGTCTGCGTTCGAAGTGCGACGCGCTCTACTCCCACGCACGATCGATGTGCACGACATCGCCATCGCCATACGAACCGCGCTGGCCAACCCGTTGGGGTACATGCCGCTCGCCGTGCCCGCTCAGCTGAGCAAGCTCAGCATCAAGATGGCCAGGGGCGGGTGCGCCGATACAAGCATCTCGCGGGCTGAACGACTGCGATCGGATTTCAAGCGCTACTGGCGAGAGCGAGGTGATGGCGTGCCGGGCAGCGCCGCGGACCGTTACGCGATGGAGCGCACGTTCCTGCGAGTCGCCGACGAAGCTACCTCGGAAGTCAGAACGGCCACCGGGACTTGGGGTTCGCCTTTCTGGATCGCGCTGGCCAGCCACCTTGACCGCCTGCGTGAAACAGGCTCGCTCGACGGCTTGGATAATGAACTCGCCCTCGGAGGCATCTGCGAGCTAGCCGCCAGATGTGAAGTCTGGTTCAGCCCTCGGTTTGACGTAAAAGGTGAGATCGCGCGTCTACGCGCCGAACGGACGGCGAAACCATGACATCGCCAAGCCACGCCGGAGTCCTTGAAGCACTGCGAGACGATCTCGCATACCACCAGATGCGAGTCCTCCTTCTGGTGACAGCCGTCGCTGGAAGCCAAGGACACGCCCGCAAACTCGATGGCCTCACCAAGCTCGCGAAGCTGGATTTCCTCGTACGCTACCCAGCGCTCGCACCGCGAGTCCTGGACAACCTGAATGCCGAGGACGAGCGGTTGCACATCCCGCAGGACGTCGACGCAACCGATGTCGAGGCACCGATGACTCGGTACAAGTACGGCCCCTGGGACGACCGCTACTACCCAGTTATCGGCGCTCTGGTCGGACGTGGCCTACTTCGCTATGTCACAGGCAGACAAGGCAGCGTCGCCCTCACGCCAACGCCCACCGGTCGCAAGCTCGCCGAAAGCATGGCTCAAACAGAGCCATGGCAAGAGATCAATGACCGTTGCCATGCCGTCGCGCAGGCAACCGGCGGTCTCACCGGCGCCGCATTGAAAGACCTCATCTACCGTCACCTGCCAGAAGTGATGGACCGTCCCCAACGGCAGGTCATTCGATGACAACACGATTCCGGCTCGACGCCGTTTCCCTGGACACCACCGAGGGAACGGTGACCTATCAGTTCCCCTTGGCTCTTACAGTGCTCGCTGGACCGGTCGGCGTCGGCAAGAGCACGCTCTTCGAACTGATCAAGTACGGGATTGGCGGTAACGGCGAGCTAGCTCCTGTCGCTGTCAACAACGTTCGGGATGTCACGGTCCAGCTCACGCTGGGCGATGAGCGCTTGACGCTCACACGCAGCCTCGATCCCACGAAGAAGAACACTATTCGCGTGGTCGACCGCATCGCCCGAGAGCGATTGCCGGATCATTTCGTCAAGGATCGCGAACCATCGCTGAACACGTTGCTGCTCGGCGCACTTGGCCTGCCCACCGAAATGCGGGCTGCCGCACGAACTGCAAACACTACCAAAGCTGGAAATCGCATCACGTTCGCGGACATTTTCATGTTCATGTATGTCCGCCAAGCCGAGATAAATCGGGACATCGCATCTAGTCAGTCCCCTTACCGGGAGCCGAAGAGGAAAACTGTCTTCGAGCTGCTGTTCGGGCTGACAGACTCTGACATTCTCCAGACTCGTTCTGATCTTGCCGTGCGCAACGGTGAGCTGGACACAGCAGTCCATGACCATGAGGTTGTGCTCCAGTTCTTGCATGACAGCAACACGGCAAGCCGGGATGAAGCGGTCGCCGCACACGCGCAGGCCGCCGAGGCGGAGGCCGCGGCTGCAGCTGAGCTTGACACTCTTCGGCAAGCCGTTGACCCAGTTGTCGACCGCGAAACCCAGACTCTTCGCGACCTACTCGGCGAGGCCGAGCGCAGCCTGGCGACAGCCCGCCAGACCGCAATCGTTCTTGCACAGCAGCAAGTCGACTACGGCACAGAGCGCCGCCGGGTCATGCAAGACCTTGACCGACTACGACGACTGCATGACGCCGGTGAACGTCTTGCCGACTTCGAGTTCATGGTCTGTCCTCGCTGTATGCAAGACGTTCACCATCGGGATGTACCGACTGACCACTGTCGGCTTTGCCTGCAACCCGACCCAGTTCCGGCAGACCGGACTTCGGCTGCTGAGGAAAGCTATGAGCAGCGCCAACTAAACGATCAACTCGCCGAACTGGAAGAGCAACTTACGGGCAGTGCGGAGCAGCTCGTCGAGGCGCAGCGAGCGGCGGAGCACCGCCATGCGCTCGTGGACCAGCTCAGTGCAAAGCTAGATGAGCGAACTCGTGACCGGATCACGCCCCAGCTCCAGGCTTACAGTGACGCGTCCCAAAAACTAGCCGAAGCCCGTAGCCAGCAAGAGGCTCTTGATCGTGTGCTCTTCCAATGGGACCGTGCCGACGACCTGAAACTTGCCGCCGACCAGCTCAGGAACGAAGTGCAACGGCTACGTACAGCCCTGGAACTGGCTGAGCGACAGTTGGCAGAACGCAAGACTGAGATACTTGACGAGCTGGACGCTGAATTCGCAGAAACGATGGCTGCCATTGGGGTTCCTAGCGTTGAGCGCGCAACAATTAATCGCACGAGCTACCTGCCGATGCTCAACGATGAGATCTACACGAAGTTCAGCCCCGCTGGCGGCGTCCGCACTGCGACGCAGTTGGCGTACTGGCTGACATTGATGTCGGTCGCACTACGTCGCCGAGACACTGCCTACCCGGCATTTCTCCTGATCGACAGTCCTCGCACGTCGCTCAACAACAGCGACGACCTAGCAGCAGCTCTCTACCGCCGCATAGTGACTCAAGTTGATGCAGCGCAAGATCGACTTCAGGTAATCATCGGCGACAACGAGCTTCCTAGCGACTATCGCCGCGAATACGATCAGTTGGATTTCACATACGAAAATCCCACGATCAGCACTGTCGCCCACCCTGGCCCAGCGGCCGTCGAGCCCCTCAACTCCTCCACTACTGACGACGCCGAATGATTGCGTGCTCGACACGAGTCCCCAGCAATCACGAAGAGATGCAACCAGAGTGCTGCGAGGCGGCCCGCCATCCGCCGTCACACTTCCGCCTTGGCGAGCACCTCATCTTGAGCTGACCGTCCTTGCGAATCGGCTCGGATGATCTCCACGAGCAACCTGGAGCGGGCGGCGCCGATACGGAGCTTCTTCCGAAGCGTGTCCGCGGAGATCGGTCGCCGATGCGCATCCCAGTGGCGCGCGTCCTCCTCCCTCGCCCGCTCAAGCAGATCGTCATCAACCATCCTGGACGCTGGCCGACTGTTCTGTTTGCCCGCCGAAGCATCGGCGGGCTTCGTCTCGTCCCTGGCCGATTCCGGAGCCGCCTGGCTGGTAGCAGTCGGCTCGTCGGCGACCGGCGCCTGCACCAGTTTCACATCGTCGGGTGCTTCTTCGGCCGGCTGGCTTGCAGTGGTCAGCGCCCTCAGCAGATCCGGGCCGACCTCCGCCCAGCCGATCAGCAGCAACGGGCCTACGGCGTCGAACGCAGCCTTGCCATACTCGCCGGCTACGAGCGGATCAGCCACGTTCAATGCCAGGGTCACCACGCTGGCGAAGATCAGCAGTCGGCGGGCTGGCCGCAGTTGCGCTCGCGTCGCGCCCGCCAGGGCCAAGTGCCGACTGCCGAGTAGAAGCCCGAGGATCGAGAGATCGACAGCAGGTGCGACGAGTGGAGCCACCCAGATGGACACGTCAAGACGGAGCGCGAGGTTGAGGACGTTGCCGAAGCCGAATAGGAAGGTGAGGCCGACGACGACGCCCATGATCACGGTGACAGCTTTAACGACGGTGGTCGCGTCCGAACCTGATCGAACTGACATAGCTGCGGGCCGGGTCATCGAAGATCACCTGCTTCGACGCGCGGACGTCCGTGACTGTCTCGCGTAGGGATGCCGCGTTCACGCAGCTTGTTCAGCACCGTGGTGTGGTTGACCCCGAAGTGGTCGCCGACTCGCGCCAGCGACCAACCGAGCTTGTAGAGGTGGATGGCGTCGTCGACCTGCTCGGGCGAGAGGCCGCGGCGGCGCATCGGTACGCCGTGCCGGTGGAGGATATTGCTGACCGTTCGCCGTTCGATGCCGAACCGGTCACCGAGCTCGTACACCGTCGCGCCGGACCGGTAGTCAGCGATCAACTGCTCGACCTGATCGGCACGGAGTTGCCGGGCGCGGCGAGGGCGGTCGCGCTTGATCAAGGTTGGCTCGGGTGTATCGAGGCTGGGAAGCTTCTCGCGGAGCTCTTCTAGTGCTCTGACCTGGTCTTTTATGTTCGAGTAAGGTCCCCTAACCTCCACTTCGCGATTGAAAACGCCCTGCTCAACGCAGGGCGTTTTCGCTTTTCTCGCTTCGTCATGATGTTGGGGGAGCGACTCCCCCAAACCCCCTACGGTGCGGTGGCCGTCTGGCGTCGGCTCCTCGCCTTGAGAGCGGTTCCCGACCTGGTCGTTGACCAGCGAGTTTGTGTTGCAATGTGCTGCCGCAGCGTCCACCGAACTCGGGGCGAGTTGTGTTCGCGGAATGCGCGAACCGGCTCGTCCCGTTGTGTTGGTTGCGGGGGCCGAGCCCCCGCAGGCCCCCACGGTGCGGTGGCCGCTTTCCGCAGGCTCCTCGTTTTGCGTGTCGTTCCCGGCCTGCTCATGGACCAGCGCTTCGTGTGGTGTTTCGTGTTGTGAAGCGTTGGGCCCACTCCGCGATGTTTCGCTGTTGTCGCTCCGTCATTGTTCTGGGGAGCGACTTCCCCAAGCCCCCTGCGGTGCGGTGGTCGCCTTTCGTTGGCTCTTTGGCCTTTGGCGTCGTTCCGTGGCTGGCATTTCCCAGCGATTCGGGGCGTGCACGCCGCTTGTCTCGCACCAGCATGAGAGCCCTGTCTGCGTTTTTGCAGGTGGGGCTCTTTTTCACGTGCAGCGGAGGGTGTGGGAGGGGGTTACTCCGTAGTGGTTCTTGTAGGCGGCTGCGAATCTGCCGAGGTGGGTGAAGCCCCAGCGGTAGGCGGCTTCGGTGACCGAGTCCGCGTTCCCGGCCAGCAGGTCCGCGTGCACTCGTCGCAGCCTGATCGCGGTCAGCTCCTGCGTCGGCGTGGAACCCAGGTAGTGCCGGAAGCCCTGCTGGAGACGCCGGATTCCGACGCCGGCGGTGCGGGCGAGGTCTGAAGCCGTCCAGTCCCGGGCCGGGTCCTCCTCCATCGCCGCGACCACTCTGGACACGATCCGCGGCCGGATCTCGCCCTGCATCGGCTCTTCCGGGAAGCAGGCCGTGACGAACGCGGCCGACAGCGTGCCCGCCAGCCGGCGGCTCACCCGAGGATCGCGCGCGAGCTCGGGGGAGACCAGCGCTTCCGCGCCGATCGAGGTCAGCAGCGTCATCCAGGTCCGGCCGCCACCGGTGCGCAGGTCCAGCTGCGCGGGCAGCCGATCGACGTGCATGCCGACGAGCGCGGAGACCTCGTCGGCGAGGTAATCGCGGTCCACGCGCATCCCGACGATCGAGCAGTCCGCTGACCAGCGAGTCATCCGGGTCGGCTGGTCCGGTGGGCAGACCGTCGCCTGCCCGTCCAGCGAGAGCACGTGCCGACCGCCGACGCGGGCCTCGAGGACCCCGCTGCGCGGCACGTTCACGGCCCAGGCACCCGGGTGGTCGGACTCGACGGCGACCTCCGAGCCCCAGCCGATGCGCGCCAGCCGGATCGGGCCGAGGTCCACGGCCCGCAGCTCAGCAGGGCCCGCCGCCTGCGCTCTGATCGCCAGATCGTGGGGGAAGTAGGCGCGCGCGACCGAGGCCGAGAAGCCGTCCAGCTCCTCGGACGAGGCCGTCAACGTGCCGGTCGTGCTCATACCACTCCTTCGTGATGCACCGATCGTACGTGCTCGGGAGTGGCGCGCATAACAGTTCGACGCTGTCCGATGCGCAATCCGGATCGGACGTTCGCAGAGCGGATCGCCCGCGACATCGGCTCGACCTAGCGTCACGGCTTAGTTCCGGACCGCGCATTTTCCGCAGGTCTTGCCACTGCGAAGGAGCAGAACATGGATCCGCGCACCCTGCGATCGACCTTCGGCCGCTTCGCGACCGGAGTCACCGTCATCACCTGCCGGACTCAGGACGGGCACTACCACGGCGCCACGGTCACGGCCTTCACCCCGATCTCGCTCCAGCCGCCGCTCGTGCAGGTCGCGCTGACGCGCACGACGAAGGCCGCGGGTCACCTGGAGGGTGCGTCGTTCGCGGTCAACGTGCTGGCAGCCGACCAGGTCGACGTGGCCATGCACTTCGCGGGACGGCCGAGCCCCGATCCGCTGCCGTGGGTGGACGGCCCGAGCGCACCCGCGCTCGCGGGAACCGCCGCGTCGATCATCTGCGACCCGTGGCGCGCCGACGACGGCGGCGATCACGTGCTCTTCCTGGGCGAATGCGTCGAAGTCCGCACGACCGACCGGGCTCCGCTGCTGTTCCACGACAGCGCCTTCCACCACATCGGGCAGCGCACGTCCGACACCGTCTGGCTCGGATGCCAGGACGACCCGCACGCCGGCTGGTTCGACGCGACGGCGCGGTTCCACCCCGTTCCCGCGCGGTCCAGCTGAGGTCCCCGCACACCACCATCGAGATCAAAGGAGAAGCAGATGGCTGACACCCTCACCTCCGCCCCCGAGGAGTCGGAGTTCGCGGCGAGCGCGCCCGAGGTCAACCCGGCGCAGGACGCTCCCGCCAACCGGCAGACGAACTTCGCCTCGCGGCCGATGACCGGGGACGAGTACATCGAGAGCCTCCGCGACGGCCGGGAGATCTACCTGCACGGCGAGCGGGTCGAGGACGTCACAGCCCACCCCGCCTTCCGCAACCCCGTCCGCATGACCGCGCGCCTGTACGACGCGCTGCACACCGGACCGCACGTGGACGCGCTCACGGTGCCGACCGACACCGGCAACGGCGGCGTGACCATGCCCTTCTTCAAGACGCCGACCTCGTCGGCCGACCTGATCAAGGAACGCGATGCGATCGCGCAGTGGGCCCGCCTGACCTGGGGCTGGATGGGCCGCAGCCCTGACTACAAGGCGAGCTTCCTCGGCACCCTGCACGCCAACAAGGAGCTGTACGCGCCGTTCGAGGCCAACGCCGAGCGCTGGTACCGCGAGTCGCAGGAGAAGGTCCTCTACTGGAACCACGCGATCATCAACCCGCCCGTGGACCGGCAGCTGCCGCCGGACGAGGTGGGCGACGTCTACATGAAGGTGGAGAAGGAGACCGATGCTGGCCTCGTCGTGTCCGGGGCCAAGGTGGTCGCGACCGGATCGGCGATCACCAACTACAACTTCATCGCCCACTACGGACTGCCGATCCGCAAGAAGCAGTTCGCGCTGATCTGCACGGTCCCCATGGACGCTCCCGGGGTCAAGCTGATCTGCCGCCCCTCCTACACCGAGCAGGCGGCTCAGAACGGCACGCCGTTCGACTACCCGCTGTCGAGCCGCATGGACGAGAACGACACCATCTTCGTCTTCGACAAGGTGCTGGTGCCGTGGGAGAACGTGTTCATGTACGGCGACGTCGACCGGATCAACGCCTTCTTCCTCCAGTCCGGTTTCCTGCCGCGCTTCACGTTCCAGGGCTGCACCCGGCTGGCGGTCAAGCTCGACTTCATCGCCGGCCTGCTGATGAAGGCCCTCGACGCGACCGGCTCCGGCGGATTCCGCGGTGTGCAGACCCGGGTCGGCGAGGTCATCGGCTGGCGCAACCTGTTCTGGTCGCTGACCGAGTCGATGGCGCGCGACCCCGAGCCGTGGGTCGGTGACGCCGTCATCCCGAAGCTGGAGTACGGGCTGACCTACCGGATGTTCATGATCCACGGCTATCCGCGCGTCAAGGAGATCATCGAGCAGGACGTGGCCTCCGGCCTGATCTACCTGCCCTCCGGTGCGGCCGACTTCCAGAGCCCCGACGTCAGGCCGTACCTCGACAAGTACGTGCGCGGCTCCAACGGGGTCACCGCCGTCGACCGCGTCAAGGTGATGAAGGCGCTGTGGGACGCCATCGGGTCCGAGTTCGGCGGCAGGCACGAGCTCTACGAGCGCAACTACTCGGGCAACCACGAGAACGTGAAGGCCGAGCTCCTCTTCGCCGCGCAGAACCGCGGCGGCGTCGATCAGATGAAGGGCTTCGCGGAGAGCTTCCTCGACGAGTACGACCTCGACGGCTGGAAGGTGCCGGACCTGTTCTGATCCGCTCCTGCGGGCAGCGGGCGCCGAACCACGGGTCCGGCGCCCGCGAGGCCGTGCTGAACTCGACATCGCGTCACCGCGTTCGATTACCGTGGCGACGTGACTCCTCCTCGTGTCCTCGTGCGGTATCTTCCTGCGTTCCTGAGGGCCGACGTCCGGTTGGAGGACGCCGAGGGCAGGGTGCTCGCGGACCTGACGCGAGTGGTCGTCGCCGCGGTGGTGGTGCTGGCGAACCTGATCGGGACCGTGGCGGTCCTCGCGCTCAACCTCGTGGTCATCCCGCTGCCGCCGAACCGGATGCTGCCCAACGGTTTCTACATCCTGGCCGCGGCCGCGTACATGCTGCTCGCGGCGCTGATCGGCGTCGTCGCGGGGGTCCGGGGGCAGCGGGGGCTCAACCGGTGGCTCGCCTCCGGCGGCCCGGCCACCGCTCAGCTGCGAGCGGCGGTGCTGCGGTTGCCGCTGCGGGTGTTCTGGCTGCAGGTGTGGCTGTGGATCGGTGGCGCGGTCGTGTTCGCCGTCTTCGAGGCGAGCCGTGACGTCGAGCGCGGCGTGTGGGTCGGCGTCATCGTGGTCCTCACCGGCGTGACCACGGCCGCGTGCGCCTACCTGCTGATCGAGCGGCTGCTCCGCCCCGCCGCGGCGCGGCTGCTCACCGGCGTCGACCCGAACGACCTGCGGGTCGGTCGCGGGGTGGCGGTGCGCAGCGTCCTGGCCTGGGCGCTGGGCAGCTGCGTGCCGATGGCGGGGTTGTTCATGCTCGGGCTGCGGACCTTGGCTCCCTCCCAGGTGACCGACACCCAGCTGGCCGTGGCGATGGTGGCGCTGGCCGGCACGGCGCTGGTGGTCGGCATGCTCACCGTGTACCTGGCCGCTCGGGCGACGGCCGACCCGATCAGCGGTGTCGCCGACGCCCTGGCCGAGGTGCGCAGGGGGCGCTTCGACATCCGCATCCCCGTGTACGACGGCACCGAGATCGGGCGTTTGCAGTCCGGGTTCAACGAGATGGTCGCGGGTTTGGCGGAGCGGGAGCAGATCCGTTCCGCGTTCGGCACCTACGTCGATCCGGCCATCGCCGAGCACGTTCTCCGGGAGGGCACCGACCTCGCCGGGGAAGAGGTGGAGGTGTCGATCATGTTCATCGACATCCGCGACTTCACCGGGCTCTCCGAGACGATCTCCGCGACCGAGATCGTCGGCACGATCAACCGGCTCTTCGAGCGAGCCGTACCGGTGATCCGCGAGCACGGCGGGCACGTGGACAAGTTCGTCGGGGACGGGCTGCTCGCGGTGTTCGGCGCTCCCCGGCGAGTCGCCGACCACCCGAGGCAGGCGCTGCTGGCGGCGCTGGCGATCGCGGCGGCCGTGGGCGAGGAGTTCGGCGGTGGCCTGTCGGTGGGGATCGGGGTCAACACCGGGGTCGTCGTCGCGGGCAACGTCGGTGGCGCTGGTCGGTTCGAGTTCTCCGTCATCGGTGATCCGGTGAACGTCGCCGCGCGGATCGAGGCCGCGACCCGGCAGACCGGCGACACCATCCTGATCTCGGAGCGCACCCGCGAGCTGGTCGCGGGCGCTCCGGCGGAGCTCGAAGAACGGCCGGACGTGGAGCTGAAGGGAAAGTCGGAACCGGTATCCCTGTACGCGGTGCACGTACAGAGGTAGATTTCGGTTCACCCGCGAAAATCACGGATTTTGATGGGTCGATTCGAGCGCATTCACATTTATCTGTCGGAATGTCGCCCTCGCCTTGCGCATTCAACGGTGAATGTGCGGCTGCGTTGAATAATGTTCAGGTGTGATGATTTCGGTCCTTTTGGGGGTATGGAAAGACTCGTCCAGAAAGGCAGACTTCGGGATCGATCACGAGAGAGGATCGGCTGCCCAACGAGGTGGTCCCGTTGTCTCTGGAGGTATCCACATGGTTTCTCGTCGGCGGTTTCTCGGATATTCCGCTGCGGCGCTCACGGCACCGTTCTGGGCCCAGGCGATCAGCGCTCCATTCGCCTCGGCGGCACCGGAAAGCATGAAGTTCGTGCTGCAGAACAACTCCGGCGGTCCGGCAAATGCCTACATCGCCGGATTCTCGGACGCGGAGAAGAAGGCCGTTTTCATCAAGGCGGACGGCACCCCGTACTTCCCCGAGGCGGGCGGCCCGGAGCCGGCGCCGATCGGCGACGACGTGGCCATCCCGGTCGACGGCACCGTCGAGGTCACGGTGCCCCGCATGTACGGCGCTCGCGTGTACTACTCCCTCAACGACACCCTGGAGTTCCAGGTCGTCCAGGGCGCCGACGGCACGACCTCGGTCGTGCACCCGAACTTCGTCTCCAGCGAGGACCCGAACTTCGGCAAGGACTGGACGTTCGCGGAGTTCACCCTCAACGCCGAGCAGCTCTACGCCAACATCAGCTACGTCGACTTCGTCGCCGCCCCGATCGGGCTGCACCTGACCACCACCGGCAGTGGTGAGCAGAGCGTTCCCGGCATGCCCACCGGTGGCATGGACAAGGTCGCCGAGAGCCTGAAGGGCATGGGCGGCAACTGGGCCACGCTGGTGCAGGAGACCAACGGCAAGGTCGTGCGGGTGCTCAACCCGAACCACCGCGCCGCCGACTTCGAGGGCTACCTGGAGCCCTACGTCGACGAGGTCTACGCCAAGTACGCGGGCGAGTCGCTGTTCGTCGACACCCAGCGCGAAGACCTCGGCATCATCGAGGGCAAGGTCGAGGGCGAGGAGCTGGTGTTCGGCGCCGAGCGCTTCGCCAAGCCGTCCTCGGTGGACATCTGGGGCTGCAACAGCGGGCCGTTCGCCAACAACCCGGGCAGCGACTCGCAGGAGCGCCTGGCGATCGTGCCGCGGCTGGCGGCGGCGTTCAACCGCACGACGCTGCTGATCAACCCCAACCAGCCGCACGAGGAAGACCCGGCGACGTTCTACCAGAACGACATCACCAACCACTACGCGCGCGTGGTGCACGAGAACCTGCCCGACGGCAAGGGGTACGCGTTCGCCTACGACGACGTGAGCTCCAACGCCGGCGAGGACCACAGCGGCAAGGTCAACGCGGGCGACCCCGAGGTGTTCACCCTGACCCTCAACGCCCTGCGCTGACCCAGAGCGCGGTCCCGCGGCTGCGCCGACGCGCGCAGCAGCGGTGAACGGCGGCCGATCCACGACGTGGGTCGGCCGCCGCTTTCGTCGGCTGGGCTCGGGGGCTCGGTGGGCGTTGCGCAAGAATGAGCGGCGTGGACGGTTCTGTGATCAGGCAAGACGATTCGCGCAAGCGCGGTCGCAAGCAGCAGCGCCCGGACCCGCAGGAGAGCCCGGTCGCGGAGTTCGCCTGGCAGCTGTGCGAGTTGAAGGAATCCGCGGGCGACCCGTCCTACGACCGGATGCGCAGCGAGTTCGGCGCCGCCGCGTCGAAGTCGGCGCTGTCGGCCGCTGCGCGCGGCAAGGACCTGCCGTCGTGGGAGACGACGTGGGAGTTCGTCCGCTGCCTCGCGGTCGGGGTGCTCGGCCAGGACGAGAGCACCGCGCGCCGGGAGTGGTCGAAGCGCTGGGAGTCGGCGCGGACCGTCCCCGAACCTGATCCCGAACCTGATCCCGAACCTCCCCGGCCGGAGCCCCGGCGGTGGCCGAAGTGGCTGGTCGCAGGCGTCGTGGCGGTCCTCGTCGTGATCGGCGCGGTCTGGTGGTGGATGCCGGAGCAGCGCCCGATCCCCGGGGACGCGTCGCTGATGCTCAGCGAAACCGTCCCGGACGGCACCGAGTTCGCGATGCGGCAGAACTTCGCCAAGACCTGGGAGGTCCGCAACGTCGGCAGGGAACCGTGGGAGGGCCGGTACCTGGCGCAGGTCTTCCGCGAGGGCGACGCGGCGTGCACCGCTCCGCAGCGGGTCTCGGTCGGCGAGGTAGCGCCCGGTGAGACGGTCACGCTCGCCGTTCCGGTCTTCACCGGCGACGCGCCCGGTCGCTGCAAGATCGCGTGGAAGATGGTCGACGAGGACGGTCGGCAGTTCTTCCCGGAGGACCTCCGTCCCGTCTTCTTCGACATCCAGATCCGGCCTTGACCCCCGCGGGACTCCCCGGCACCCCCTGTCGGCCGAGGAGTCCCGCTCGGGTCGACGCCCACGTTATTCACCCCGGCGGCCCGGGATCCACGGATCAATGGGCACACCTGCACCCCGAGACATTTCCGGATGTCTTCGCAGCTCACAGCTTTGGCCAACCCGGCCGCTCGGACAAAACCGCGGCCTCAGGAGCGGTCCGGAGCCAGCGCTTGGGTGCCGAGGACGCCCAGGAAATCGAGCTTGTCGGCGGAGTCGGTGCCGACGGCGGGGGTGAACCACAGGAGGCGTTGGCGGCAGTCCTCGCTCACGAGGTTCAGGCAGTTGACCTCGATCGTGCCGAGCTCCGGGTGGACCAGCCGCTTGCGCTCGTCGCGGCGGACGGCGATGTCGTGCCGGGACCACAGGTCCGCGAACTCGGCGCTGCGGCGCGTGAGGTCGTCGACGAGTTCGCGGGCCTCCGGATCGTCGGGGTCGCGGCGGGCGACCGCGGCGCGCAGGTCCGCGACGAACGTCCAGGCGTGGTGCGCGTGGTCCTCCTCCGGGTACAGCGCGCGGGAGCCCGGGTCGGTGAACCAGCGGTGGACGAAGCTCGCACGCATCCCGCTGTCCGGCACCTTCGGCCCGAGCAGCGCGACGGCGAGGTCGTTCTGCACGAGCGTCACGTGCAGGTCGGTGATGACCTGCGCGGGCGTGCCCGACAACCGGTCCAGCAGGTCGAGCATCCCCGGGTGCACGTGCGCGGCCGAGCCGCCGCGCAGCGGTAGCGGGCGTCCGGCCAGCGCGTAGAGGTGGTCGCGCTCGTCGCGGGTGAGCCGCAGCGCGCGGGAGAGGGCGGCGAGCATCTGCTCCGACGGCTGCGCACCGCCGCCGCGCTCCAGCTCGATGTAGTAGTCCACCGAGGCGCCGGTGAGCTGCGCGACCTCCTCGCGGCGCAGACCCGGGACCCGGCGTCGAGGCCCGGAGGGGAGTCCCACGTCGGAGGGCCGGATCCGGTCGCGCCGCTTCTTGAGGAAATCGCCGAGCTCGCCGAGGTTCACGCCGTCCAGTCTCCGCCGGACGACCGGAGCCGAGCCAGGGGACGGTGACCCCCGGGTCAGCGGCAACTGGATGGTCCCGGTGCCGCGCCGCAGGCTGGTTCTCGTCACCGACGAGAGGAACACCATGACACGCACAGCCATCGTCACCGGCGGTTCGCGCGGCATCGGCCGCGACGTCGTCACCCGGCTCGCCGCGGACGGCTTCGCGGTCGTCGCAGGTTATGCGGGCAACGAGCGGCTCGCGGAGGACGCCGTGCGGGCCGTCGAGGCGGCGGGCGGGCGCGCGATCGCCGTCCAGGCCGACGTCGCCGACGAGCAGGCGGTGGCCGCGATGTTCGACACCGCCGAGGCCGAGTTCGGCGGGGTGGACGTCGTCGTGCACGCGGCCGGGAAGATGGCGCTGTCCGCGGTCGTCGACCTGCACCTGTCCGTCCTCGACGACGTGTACCGGACCAACGTCCGGGGCGCCTTCGCCGTCGCTCAGCAGGCGGCCCGCCGCATCCGCGAGGGCGGAGCGCTGATCACCTTCTCCAGCTCGGTCGTCGGCCTGGCCTTCCCGACCTACAGCCCCTACACGGCGACCAAGGGAGCCGTCGAGGCGATGACGATGGTGCTGGCCCGCGAGCTGCGCGGCCGCGACATCACGGTCAACACCGTGGCTCCCGGGCCGACGGCCACCGACCTGTTCTTCGAGGGCAAGGACCAGGAGACGGTCGACCGCCTCGCCGCCCAGCCCCCGCTGGAACGTCTCGGCACCCCGGCCGACATCGCCGCGGTCACGGCCTTCCTCGCCGGTCCGGACGGCCGCTGGGTCAACGGCCAGGTCCTCCGCGCCAACGGCGGCATCAACTGACCACCGCCACACCCCGCCCCCGGAGCCGCGACGGATTACGGCAGTTTTCCGGCGGCGGATTACGGCGGTGTTCCGGGTTGGGGCGTCGGGGTGGTTGTGGTGTCGGTCCGGTGTTGCCTGGTCAGGGGTGTGCGGGGCCCGGGTAGAGTGAAGTCAACAGTGTTGACTTCGCTTGTGGAGGTGCGCGGTGGGTGACGTGCTGAGCGGTAGGAGCTCGATCGGGGAGTGGCTCGACCACCCCGAGGGAAGGCCGCTGATCGAGGAGCTGCTGGCCGGTTCCGGCCGCGACGCCGAGGCGCTGGCGCCGGTGAGCGGGATGCCGCTGGAGCAGTTGGTCGAGCTCAGCCAGGGCGCGTTCAGCCGCGAGGCCGTCGACGACCTGGTGCTGCGGGCCAACGGCGGGGTCATGCCGGAGGTCGAGGGCGTCGTGCCCGGCTGGCAGGAGCGCCTCGTGCCCGGCCGCTTCGAGGGCAAGACCGTCATCGTCACCGGTGCCGCCTCCGGCATCGGGCGTGCCACCGCCTCGCGCATCGCGCGCGAGGGCGGCCGGGTCGTCGCCGCCGACATCAACGCCGGTCCGCTCGACGAACTCGCGGCCGAGCTGCCCGGCGCGGTCACCGTGGCCGGGGACATCTCGCAGGCGGCCGACGTCGAGCGGATCATCGTCGCCGCGGGCGAGCGCATCGACGGGCTCGCCAACGTCGCGGGAGTCATGGACGACTTCAGCCCGCTGCACGAACTCGACGACGCCGTCTGGGAACGCGCCTTCCGGGTCAACGTCGACGGCCTGATGCGGCTCACGCGCGCCGCGCTGCCGTCGATGCTGGCGGCCGGCAGCGGCTCGATCGTCAACGTCGCCTCCGAGGCCTCGCTGCGCGGCAACGCCGCCGGGGTCGCCTACACCGCCTCCAAGCACGCGGTTCTCGGCATCACCCGCAACACCGCCTTCATGTACGGGCCGTCGGGCATCCGGGTCAACGCGGTCGCTCCGGGTGGCGTGGCCACCGGCATCAGCGCGTCGATCGGGGACATGTCGGAGTTCGGAAAGCAGCGCACGGGCGGGTTCATGGGGCTGATGCCGCCGGTGGCGACGGCGCCGCAGCTGGCCGCCTCGATCACGTTCCTGCTCAGCGACGACGGGGTGAACCTCAACGGCGCGATCCTGCCCTCCGACGGCGGCTGGTCGGTGCAGTGATCACGGCGTGAGCAGTCGCTGCAGGAGTTCCCCGTAGCGCTCGACCAGGCCGGCTCGGTCGGCGGCCAGCTGCTGGTCGCCGACCACCCACAGCGCGTAGAGCAGGCCGCCCACCAGGGCTGCGGCCGAGCGGGCGCGGTCCTCGGCGTCCGGGCCGCGCATCCGCACCCGCAGCGGTTGGACGAACGAGGTCTCGTGGGTCTCGCGCAGTCGCGCGGCGATCTGCGGGTTGCCGCTGCCCTGCACCATCGCCAGGTAGATCGCGCGGCTGCGGCTGTCGGAGTCGAGCAGCACCTCGACGAACCGCGAGCCCAGCCGTTCCAGCGGCACGTTCAGCAGCGGTTCGTCGTCGATGCTCAGGTGCATGGTGTCCAGGAACAGCAGCTCCTTGCTGCCGAAGTGCCGGATCACCAGGGCCGGATCGGTGGCGGCCAGCGAGGCGATGTCGCGGACCGAGGTGTCGGCGTAACCGTGCTCGGTGAACAGCCGGGTCGCGGCGTCGCGGATCGCCTCGCGCGTCTGGGATCCGGACCTTCTGGCCATGTCGCAGAGGATATCGGCACGACCCTTCCGCGTGACCTCTCCCGCGTAGGATTCACGGCACCACAGTGGAGGGAGCTGGAAGCGGTGGAGATCGACATCAGCACGCCGCAGTCGGCGCGGATCTGGAACTACTGGCTCGGCGGCAAGGACCACTACGCGGTCGATCGCGAGGCCGGGGACGCCGTGATCGCGCACATTCCGGACATCCCTGAGGGCGCCCGCGCCGAGCGCGCGTTCCTCGTGCGCGCCGTGCGCCGGCTGGTGGAGACCGAGGGCCTGCGGCAGTTCCTCGACGTCGGAACCGGTCTGCCGACCGCCAACAACACCCACGAGGTCGCCCAGCGCCTCGCTCCCGAGAGCCGCATCGTCTACGTCGACAACGACCCGACCGTGCTCGCGCACGCCCGCGCGCTGCTGACCAGCACTCCCGAGGGTACGACCGACTACCTCGACGCCGACATGCGGCGACCCGGGGAGATCATCGAGGCGGCCAAGCGGACCCTGGACTTCAGCAAGCCGATCGGTCTGATGATGCTCGGCGTGGTCAACCACCTGATGGACGACGAGGAGGCGTACCGGGTGGTGCGCGAGCTGGTCGACGCGCTGCCCGAGGGCAGCTTCCTGGTGCTCACGCACTCCTCCGCCGAGGTGCACGGCGAGCCGATGCTGCGCGCGATGCGGGAGACGACCGAGCGCGGCGGCACGCCGATCCGGGCGCGCACCGCCGCCGAGATCGAGGGCCTGTTCGCGGGCACCGAGCTGCTGGAGCCCGGCGTGGTCAGCTGCTCGCAGTGGCGCCCGGACGCCGAAGGCGAGACGCCCAAGCCCGTCTACCTCTTCGGAGGCGTCGGCCGCGTCGGCTGATTCCGCGGATTCTTCTGCTCCAGGGGTGGAGTGCACCCGGAGCAGAAGAATATCTTTCGTTCATGCGGACGATCAGCTGAAGTATCTTGCTCGAACCACGGCTTCCTGTGTAATTCTTGTTGTGTACGTGAGACCCGCGCACACGCAGCCGGGAGGCCGAATCATGACCGCTCAGCACGAGACCGTTTCGACCGCAGTCCCCGCCCAGCGGGCCGGAACCGACCCCGTAGCCGCGCTGAAAGCGCAGGTCACCGGCGATCTGATGGACATCGTCGTCGATCTCGACGCCGGCGAGGGCTGCCGCCTGCGCGACGTGCGCGACGGCACCGAGTACCTCGACCTGACGATGTTCTTCAGCTCCGCGCCGCTCGGGCACGGGCACCCCGGCCTGCGCACGCCGGAGTTCGAGGCCGCGCTGCTGCGCGTCTCGCGGGTCAAGCCGTCCAACCCCGACTTCGCCACCGATGAGCAGGCGCGCTTCGCCGAGACCTTCCAGCGGGTCGTCGGGGTCCCGGAGCTCCCGCTGCTGTTCTTCATCGACGGCGGCACCCTCGCCGTGGAGAACGCGCTCAAGGTCGCCTTCGACTGGAAGACCAAGGTCAACGCGCGACGCGGGGTCGCCGTGCGCGGCAGCCGCGTGATGCACCTGGAGAAGGCGTTCCATGGGCGCAGCGGGTACACGCTGTCGCTGACCAACACCGACCCGTCCAAGATCCGCGACTACCCGATGTTCGACTGGCCGCGGATCCCCAGCCCGGCCATCGAGCCCGGTGAGCGGTGGGACACCGCTGAGCTGCTGCCCGAAGAGGTCCAGGCGCTGGGCGCGGCCGAGGCGGCGCTGCGCCGCTACGGCGCCGAGATCGCCTGCTTCGTCTACGAGCCCATCCAGGGCGAGGGCGGCGACCGGCACCTGCGCCCGCAGTTCCTGCAGGCGGTGCAGCGGTTGTGCGTCGAGCACGACGTGCTCACCGTCGCCGACGAGGTGCAGACCGGTGCGCTGACCGGTCAGGCGTGGGCGCACCAGGCGCTGGGTCTGGAACCCGACCTCGTCGCCTTCGGCAAGCGGCTGCAGGTCTGCGGGGTCATGGGCGGTCGCCGGGTGCTCGACGTCGCCGACAACGCCTTCCGCGAGCCCAGCCGCATCAGCTCCACCTGGGGCGGTTCGCTGACCGACATGGTCCGGGCGACCCGGATCCTGGAGGTCATCGAGGCCGACGACCTGTTCGCCCACAGCCGCGCCATGGGACAGCTCCTGCTGGGCGAGCTGCGGGACCTCGCCGCCGAGTTCCCGTTCCTGATCCACTCGCCGCGCGGCCGGGGCCTGATGTGCGCCATCAGCTTCCGCGACCCGGACCACCGCGCCCGAGCCCTGGAGATCGCGCGGGACCAGCACCGGACGCTGTTCCTGCCGTCCGGGCCGGACTCGCTGCGCGCCCGGCCGCCGCTCTCGGCCCGCCCGGAGGAGATCCTCGACGCCGTCGCAGCCCTCCGGAAGACCCTCACGTCCCTCACCTGAGTGAACCATTCGAATTTCGCGCGAAATTCGACCGGGATCTTCCGGGTTCAAATTTCGCGCGAAATTCGAATCCCCCCACGCGCCCGGGCGTGTATCCCCAGGTCAGGGTGTCTTGGGGGTGGGTTGGGTCGAATTTCGCGCGAAATTCGAATGGGGTGGGGTCAGATCCAGCCCTCTTGCCAGGCTCGGCGGGCGGCTTCGTGGCGGGTGGCGACGTCGAGCTTGGTCATGGCCGCCGACAGGTAGTTGCGCACTGTGCCCTGGGCGAGGTGGACCTCGGCTGCGATGCCGGCGATGGTGCCGCCCTTGAGGGTGTGCCGGAGCAGCTCCAGCTCGCGATCGGTCAGCGGGCAGGCGTCACCGGTCAGGGCCGTGGCCGCGATCTCCGGGTCGATGTAGCGCCCACCGGCCTGGACGTCGCGGAGGATCGCCGCGAGCTTGGTCGCCGGCGTCGTCTTCGGGACGAAACCGCGAATCCCCGCCGCCAGCGCCCGCTTCAGCACGCCCGGCCGCGCGTGCCGGGTGACCAGCACGATCGGGATCTCCCCGGTGAGCCGCTTGGCGGCCTCGACCCCATCGAGCTCGGGCATCTCCAGGTCGAGCACGGCGATGTCCGGGCGGTGCAGGCGAACCGCCTCCAGCGCTTCGACGCCGTTGCTGCACTGGGCGACGACCTCCAGGTCCGGCTCCAGCGCCAGCAGCGCGGCCAGCGCGCCCCTGATCAGGTCCTCGTCGTCGGCCAGCACCACGCGGATCACAGCGCGACCCCCGGTTCCTCGGCCGTGCCGATGAGTTCGAAGCGCTCGCCGTCGTGGCGGGAGTCCACGTGTCCGTTCAGCGTGGCGAAGCGGTGCCGCAGCCCGTCGATGCCTGACCCTTCTTGCCCGCCTGCGGGATTCGCCGCGTCGTTGCTCAGGACCACGCGGGTGCGCGACCCGTCGACGGCGATGTCGAGGGTGCAGTGCCGCGCTCGGGAGTGCCGCAGGATGTTGGTCGTCCCCTCCCGCACCAGCGCCCCGAACAGCGGTTGCAGCGGTGGCGGGACCAGCGTCGCGTCGCCGCGCACCTCGGTCTTCACGCCCGCAGCTTCCAGGATCTCCCGCGCGTTGGTGAGCTCACCGGTCAGGTTGCTGCGCCGGTAGCCCTGCACGACCGCGCGGGTGTCGCGCAGCGCCGTGCGCGCCAGCTCGGCGACCTCCGCGGCCTGCGCGCGGGCGGCGTCGTCGTCGTTGCCGACGAGGCGTTCGGCGAGCTCGGCCTTCAGCGCGATGGCCTGCAGGTGGTGGCCCTGCACGTCGTGCAGGTCGGCGGCGAAGCGCAGCCGCTCGCGGGCGATCGCCAGCTCGCCGCTGACCGACCGGGCGCGATCCAGCGTCAGCACCATGTCCCAGAACCACACCACGCCCACCGTCAGCGCCGAGATCATCGACACGATGACGATCGCGTAGAGGGCGAAGAACATCCCGACCATCGGGTGCGGGCCGCCGAGCGCGCCGAACACCCACGTCACCGCGGTGGTGACCACCAGCGCGACGATCTGGATCGGCCAGCGCAGCCGGGGCGTCGCCAGCGCCACGTGCACGCCCACCAGCCCGCCGACCGGAAGCACCCACAACAGCCCGTACGGGCTCGTCGACATCGCGTAGCCCGCGGCGGCCAGCCCGGCGACGCCCACCAGCCCGCGCGCGACCGGGTAGCGGGGGCCGTGACCGAAACCGCTCATCAGCAGCGTCGACAGCTGCGTCCCGTCCACCGTGACCAGCAGCGCGGCCAGCGCGAGCACCACGACCTCGGGCGCGCCGTAGTCACCGGTGGCCAGGTCGATGGCCGGGAACACCGCGTAGACCGGCATCATCGGCACGATCGACCACCACGTGTAGCGGCGCAGCCGCGCGAGCCGTCGCGGGTCGAACTCGGTCGGGTCCTCGTTCACGTCCCCAGCATCGTGCATCCGCCCGCTGCGCGGGACCGGATCGCCGAGCTCATGACATCAGTCATCGGATCCGCTGACACCGCACCCGCGCAGCGCTGACGGAACGCTCTACCGGCGCGAACCCCGGATGACCAGGCTGGACGCATGACACCAGTGATCGAAGCCCGCGGCCTGCGCTGCCGCTACGGCGATTTCGAGGCGGTGCGAGGAGTCGACTTCGACGTCCTGCCCGGTGAGCTGTTCGCGCTGCTGGGGACCAACGGGGCGGGCAAGACGACCGTGCTGGAAACCGTCGAGGGCCACCGGGCCCCGGCGCAGGGGCAGGTGCGTGTCTTCGGCGCCGACCCGCTGCGCGACCGCTCGATCCGCAGCCGCACCGGGATCATGCTGCAGGACAGCGGATTCGCCGGAGACCTCACGGTCGCCGAAACCGCCGAGCTGGCCCGCCGGATGCGCACCGCCGAGTCCGATGTGGACGCAACGCTCGCCGCGCTGGGGCTCGACCCGCGCCGCGACGTCCGCGTCAAGCAGCTCTCCGGCGGTGAGCGCCGGCGCCTCGACCTCGCGCTGGCCCTGCTCGGCGAACCCGACCTGCTGTTCCTCGACGAACCCACCGTCGGCATGGACCCCGAGTCCCGCCGCACCACGTGGGAACTCGTGCGCGGCCTGCTCTCCGCGGGAACCACGGTGCTGCTGACCACGCACTACCTCGAGGAGGCCGAACGCCTCGCGCACCGGCTGGCGATCATGCACGAAGGACGCATCGCGGTCGCCGGACGACTGGTCGACGTCCTCGCCGACCACCACGCGCGCATCACCTTCAACGCCGCGGAAGACCTCGGCCTGCCGGCGCTGATCGGCACCGCGACACGGCGCGACAGCCGCGTCGACATCCGCACCCCGCACCTGCAGCAGGACCTGCACGCCCTGCTGACCTGGGCCGACGGTCGCGTGGACCTCTCGGGTCTGCGCGCGCAGCCGGCCTCGCTGGAAGAGATCTTCCAGTCCGTCCGAGAGGAGACCCAGGCGTGAACGTGGTCCTGGCTCTGGCCCGAGCCGAGCTGAAACTCCTGCTGCGCAACAAGACCGTGGCGGTCAGCTCGCTGCTGATGCCGATCCTGGTCGGACTGTGGGTCGGCTTCACCCTGCCCGATGACGCCCCTCCGCAGGCCTGGGCGATCACGCTCTGCCTCCAGCTGCTGATGGTCCTCGGCTTCACCGTCTACTTCGCCGTCACCGCTGCGCTGGCCTCCCGCCGCGAGGACCTCTACCTCAAGCGGCTCCGCAGCGGCGAGGCCTCTGACGTGGTGATCCTCGCAGGTCTGCTCACCCCGGTGGTGCTGCTCGGAGTGCTGCAATCGGCGCTGATGCTGGTCATCTCGATCAGCATGGGCGCGCCGATCCCGGACCCGCTGCCGCTGCTGGCCGCCCTGGTCCTGGGCATGGCGCTCTGCTTGGCGGCCGGTGTCGCGACCAGCGGCCGCACCTCGTCCTCCGAGCAGGCCCAGATCACCACGCTGCCGATGTTCCTCGCCCTGATGGGCGGCGTCCTGGTCGCCGTCGTCGGTCCGATGTGGTTGCCGCTGCCCGGCGGAGGCATCGGCGGGCTGATCCACCACGCGGTGACCGGCGAGGGCGACGCGCTGTCGTCGGCGGCGTCGCTGCTGGTCTGGATCGTGCTGTTCAGCCTGCTGGCCAGGTCTTGGTTCCGGTGGGAACCGCGCTGATCAGCGCCAGGACGGCAGCCACAGCTCGGCCTGCCACTGCTCGTGGGTGATCGGATCACCGTTGAGGATCGGCCACAGCCACGCGAAGTTCGCGACCACCAGTCCGATGTAGAGCGACACGGCCAACAGCCCGGTCTTGCGCCGCTCGAAGTGGTCCTCGGCGGAGCCCAGCACGTGGCCGAGCACCAGCACGATCCCCAGCACCAGGAACGGGACCAGCGGCGTGGCGTAGAAGTAGTACATCTGCCGCGACAGGTTCGTGAACCACGGCAGGTACCCGGCGCCGTAGCCGACCAGGACCGCCGCGTAGCGCCAGTCCAGCCGGAACACCGCGCGCCACACCGACCACGCCGCGACCGGCAGCGCCAGCCACCACATCGCCGGGGTGCCGATCAGCATCGTGGCCTGCACGCAGCTGTTGCGGCCGCAGCCCGGCATCCCGCCCTCGTAGTAGTAGAGCATCGGGCGCATGCCCATAGGCCACGCCCACGGCTTGGACTCCCACGGGTGCGGGGTCGACGGCGTGGTCAGGTGGGTGTGGAAGTCCAGCACGTTGAGCTGGTAGTACAGCAGCGATCGCAGCGCGTCGGGCAGTCCGTTCATGCCCACGTCGTCGTTGAGCAGCACCGCGTGCCGGTCGGTCGCGGTCTCGCTGGCGAACCAGCCCGACCAGGTCGCGAAGTACACCAGCAGCGGGAGGCCCACCAGCGCCCACAGCGCCGGGGCGGTGTCGCGCACCAGCGCGGCCCGCCACGGCCTCCGCACCCCGGCGGCCCGCCTGGCCAGCGCATCCCAGATCACGCTGAGCAGGCCGAACGCCATGATGTAGTAGATGCCGTTCCACTTGACCCCGCAGGCCAGGCCGAGCATCAGCCCGGCGCCCAGGCGCCACCAGCGGAAACCCAGCCGCGGGCCCCAGGTCGACGGGTCCAGCCGTCCGTCCGAGCAGACCTGCCACAGCCGTTCGCGCACCTGGTCGCGGTCCACCAGCAGGCAGGAGAACGCGGCGAGCAGGAACAGCGCCTGGAAGATGTCGAGCATCCCGACGCGGGACTGCACGTGGCTGAGGCCGTCGCAGATCAGCAGCACACCGGCCACCGCGCCCAGCAGCGTCGAGCGCGTCATCCGGCGGGCGATGCGGATGATCAGCAGCACCATCAGGGTGCCGAACAGGGCGGCCATGATCCGCCAGCCCCACGGCGTGTAGCCCAGCAGCCACTCGCCGATCGCGATCATCTGCTTGCCGACAGGCGGGTGCGCCACCAGCTCGTAGCCGGGGTTGTCCTCGTAGCCGCCGTTGCGCAGCATCTGCCACGCCTGCGGGACGTAGTGCTTCTCGTCGAAGACCGGAGTGCCCTCGTCGGTGGCCCGGCCCAGGTCCCAGAAGCGGACCAGCCCGGCGACCAGGGTGATCACCAGCGTCACCACCCAGCCGCGCCTGCGGTCGGTGGGCATCGAGGAGTCCAGCAGTGGCAGCGGGTCGGTCTCCCCCGGGCGGCGAGCCGCCGGTGCGCGGCCTACCTGGACGAGTTCGTCGGCACCGCCGAACCTGCGGACTGGGACGCTCACACCGTCGATCGTAAGGGTCAGGCACGCCTCGACCGGGGGACGCCCCGCTGGGAGCCGTCGAGGAATCGCCTCGCTCCGCGCTGGTGGCGGAAGCCCGGCCCGCACGGCTACGCCGCGTTCTCGCCCGGGGTCAGGCGGCCTACGCTGTGCGGTCATGGACTCCGGCACCCTGCTGCTCGCCGCCACCCCGCTCGGCGATGCCCGCGACGCGTCCGCGCGGC
Organism: Saccharopolyspora endophytica; assembly: GCF_018070075.1. Taxonomy (GTDB): domain Bacteria; phylum Actinomycetota; class Actinomycetes; order Mycobacteriales; family Pseudonocardiaceae; genus Saccharopolyspora; species Saccharopolyspora endophytica. The sequence continues at coordinate 104,058 of NZ_JAGPXE010000007.1, read as the reverse complement.
TGATCGAGGCGCTCGGCACCGCCGAGGTGGTCGCCGCCGAGGACACCCGCCGGGTGCGCAACCTCGCCAGCGCGCTGGGCGTCACCCCGGCCGGCAAGGTCGTCAGCTACTACGAGGCCGTGGAGTCCGCGCGCGCTCCGATGCTGCTCGACGCGCTGCGCGAGGGCAGGACCGTGCTGCTGGTGACCGACGCCGGCATGCCGAGCGTGTCCGATCCCGGCTACCGGCTGGTCTCGGCGTGCGTGACCGAGGGACTGCCGGTGACCTGCCTGCCCGGCCCGTCGGCGGTGACCACCGCGCTCGCGGTGTCCGGGCTGCCCTCGGACCGGTTCTGCTTCGAGGGGTTCCCGCCGCGCAAGACGGGGGACCGGCGGAAGTTCTTCGGCCGCCTGGTCGCCGAGGAGCGCACCAGCGTCTTCTTCGAGGCGCCGCACCGGCTGGCCGACACCCTCGCCGACGCCGTCTCGGTCCTGGGGGAGCAGCGGCCTGCCGCGGTGTGCCGCGAACTCACCAAGACCTACGAGGAGATCAAGCGCGGCAGCCTCGGTGACCTGGCCGAATGGGCTGCGGACGGCGTTCGCGGCGAGATCACGGTGGTCCTCGGCGGGGCCGAGCGAGCGGCGCCGACCGACCCCGCGGAGCTCGTCGAGCAGGTCGAGGAGCGCGCCGCGGACGGCATCCGCCTGAAGGACGCCGTGGCCGAGGTCGCCGAACTCGCCGGTGTCCGCAAGAAGGAGCTCTACGACGCGGTCCTCGCGTCGCGGAAGTGATCTGACCGTCAGGCAAGCGACGTAGTCGCTTCCGCTTTGCCCACCCGAGCAGCTGGCACCGCCGGGGGTTCTTCAGCGGCTTCGTGGCGAGCACGCCGCGACGCCGTGCATTGGCATGCATCAGGAGTGGCGCGCGGAGTCCACGGAGCCGCTCAGGTTCCCCTACCCGCACCGCCCCGCAGGACGAGCAGGCGATTACGCTGGCGGGCATGAGCGCCTCTGTGTTGACCGCTGTGGCCTGGCCGTATGCCAACGGTCCCCGGCACATCGGTCATGTTTCCGGCTTCGGTGTGCCTTCGGACGTCTTCTCCCGGTACCAGCGAATGGCCGGCAACCAGGTGCTCATGGTCTCCGGGACGGACGAGCACGGGACCCCGATCTCGGTCCAGGCGGAGAACGAGGGCCTGACCACGCGGCAGCTCGCCGACAAGTACAACCGGGTGATCACCGAGGACCTGCAGGGCCTCGGCCTGTCCTACGACCTGTTCACCCGCACCACCACCGGCAACCACTACAAGGTGGTGCAGGACCTCTTCCTCGCGCTGCACCGCAACGGCTACGTGCTGCCCAAGACCACGACCGGCGCGATCAGCCCGTCCACCGGCCGCACGCTGCCCGACCGCTACATCGAGGGCACCTGCCCGATCTGCGGTTACGACGGCGCGCGCGGCGACCAGTGCGACAACTGCGGCAACCAGCTCGACCCGGCCGAGCTGCGCAACCCGGTCTCGCGGATCAACGGCGAGAAGCCGGAGTTCGTCGAGACCGAGCACCTGTTCCTGGACCTGCCCTCGTTCACCGAGTCGCTGGGCAAGTGGCTGTCCACCCGGGACGGCTGGCGGCCGAACGTGCTCAAGTTCGCGCAGAACCTGGTCGAGGACATGCGTCCGCGCGCGATCAGCCGCGACCTCGACTGGGGCGTGCCGATCCCGCTGGACGGCTGGCGCGACCAGCCGATGAAGCGCTTCTACGTGTGGTTCGACGCCGTCATCGGCTACCTGTCGGCCAGCGTGGAGTGGGCCCGCCGCACCGGCGACCCCGACGCCTGGAAGAAGTGGTGGACCGACCCGTCGGCCCAGGGCTACTACTTCATGGGCAAGGACAACATCACCTTCCACGCCCAGATCTGGCCGACCCTGCTGATGGGGCACAACGGCCAGGGCGACAAGGGCGGCACGACCGGCCCGTTCGGCGAGCTGAACCTGCCCGGCGAGGTGGTCTCCAGCGAGTTCCTCACCATGAGCGGCTCGAAGTTCTCCACCTCGCGCGGCACCGTGATCTACGTGCGCGACTTCCTGCGCGAGTTCGGCCCGGACACCCTGCGCTACTTCATCTCGGTGGCCGGCCCGGAGAACCAGGACACCGACTTCACCTGGGACGAGTTCGTCCGCCGCACCAACTTCGAGCTGGCCAACGAGTGGGGCAACCTGGTCAACCGGTCCATCTCGATGGCGGCCAAGAACAACGGCGCGGTCCCCGCACCGACCGCTCCCGCTCCCGCGGACGAGGAGCTCAAGGCGCAGGCGCGCGCCGCCTTCGACACCGTCGGAGCGCACCTGCGCAGCTCGCGGTTCAAGCTCGCCTCGCAGGAGGCGATGCGGGTGGTCTCGGCGGCCAACAAGTACCTGTCCGACCAGGAGCCGTGGAAGCTCAAGGAGGACCCGGACCGCCGCGACGCGGTGCTGCACACCGCGCTGCAGGTCGTCTCCGACGCCAACACGCTGCTCACGCCGTTCCTGCCGCACTCCGCGCAGAAGGTGCACGAGCTGCTGGGCGGCACCGGGGTCTGGGCGGCGCAGCCGGAGATCCGCGAGGTCGACGACCTCGACGAGCCGTCGATGTCCTACCCGGTGCTGATGGGCGAGTACGCCGCCGAGCAGGCCAAGTGGGAGTCCGCCGACATCGAGGTGGGTCGCCCGCTGGACAAGCCGAAGCCGCTGTTCGCCAAGCTCGATGCCGAACTCGGCGAGACCGGCCCGGAGTGGGCCCCGATCCAGCAGTCCTGATGGGCAAGAAGGACAAGAGGCAGGAGCTGCCGCCGGTGCCCGAGGCGCTGGCGGCAGCGGCTGTCGACGCTCACACCCACCTCGACGCCTGCGGCGCCAAGACCGCCGAGGACGTCCGCGAGATGCTCGACCGCGCGCAGAGCGCCGGTGTCGGCCGCGTCGTGACCGTCGCCGACGACATCGACTCCGCGCGCTGGGCCGTCGAGGCCGCCACCTGGGATGACCGGGTCTTCGCCGCCGTGGCGCTGCACCCGACCCGCACCAAGGACTTCGGCGACGAGGACCGCGCCACGCTGGAGGAGCTGGCCGCGCACCCGCGCGTGGTCGCCGTCGGCGAGACCGGGCTCGACTACTACTGGGACTACTCGCCGCCGGAGCCGCAGCAGGAGGCGTTCCGCTGGCACATCGACCTCGCGAAGCGGATCGGCAAGCCGCTGATGATCCACGACCGCGAGGCGCACGACGACATCCTGCGCATCCTCGACGAGGAGGGCGCGCCGGAGAAGGTGGTCTTCCACTGCTTCTCCGGTGACGCCGAGTTCGCGAAGTCCTGCGTGGACGCCGGGTACGTGCTCTCGTTCGCCGGCACGGCGACCTTCCGCAACGCGAAGGGCCTCCGGGAGGCGGCGGAAGCGGTCCCGCTGGAGCAGATGCTGGTGGAGACCGACGCGCCGTTCCTGACCCCGCACCCGTTCCGGGGACGGCCGAATCAGCCTTACTGCGTCAATTACACCCTTCGTGACCTCGCCGAACTCCGTGGCATGAACGTCGATGAGCTCGCTGTAGCCACCACTGCCACGGCTGAGCGAGTGTTCGGCCTCGAACAGGGGTAATCACAGCCCTGTAGTTCCCTACGCTGCGGTTTCTGGTAGGAGGTCTCCTCCTCCGCCCGCTTGCGGTCCGCACGCTGACTCCTACCGTCCACAGTGGAAGCCGGAACGGGGGGACACCCCGAACTCCGCGGGGAACTCGCCTGCGGAGGTCCTCCCACACCGGAACCATCGGTTGTGAGGATGTGCAGTGAAGTTGCATAGATTCACGAAGTGGACCGTGGCGGCTGCTGTCGCCATCAGCGGTAGCGCCCTGGTCGCGGTGGCCCCGAACGCCGCGGCAGCCCCGAATGACGATCGAGCTGCGGTGTGGGACCGGCTCGCGAGGTGCGAGTCCGGCGGCAACTGGGCGGCCAACACCGGAAACGGTTACTACGGCGGCCTGCAGTTCAACCGCAGCACCTGGGCGGCTTACGGCGGTGAGCGGTACAACCGCTACCCGCATCGCGCGTCGCGCGAGCAGCAGATCGAGATCGCGCAGAAGGTGCGCGACGCCCGCGGCGGTTACGGCGCCTGGCCGGCGTGCTCGCGGAAGCTGGGTCTGCCGCGATGACGTGAAGTCGCCGCAACAACGCGAAAGATCGTCGCGAGGGGAACTCGTTTCCCTCGTGCGTGGGGAGGGGAGGTTCGGCCCGAGCGCGCTCCGTGCTCGGGCCGAACCGATGTCCGGGGCCGTTCTCGCAGGCCCGCCCCGGTTGATCATGGGTTACAGCGCCTTTCGGGCGCGTGTTATATGTCACGCAAGCGGCTCGGGGGGCGGCTAACGAATCCTGCAGGTGCCCCCCGAATGGCCTAATTTTTACCGATCTTGACTACAGATCGTGTCGGGTTGCGTGGCAAACAAGCGTAATCGGCCTCGCATGTCCGAATCGGGTCCTTGGCGGCCCCGCATGATCACGGTAGAGTCTCGGCCCCGTAACCGATGACAACCAGTCATGGGGAACGCCCGTTAGTCTCGCCGGTGTACGTCGGGGAAGTCTGCGGTGAGCGCAAGGAGCTCGCGGCGGACTAGGCGGCAATTTGGCTTGCGGGAGTCGGATACAGACACGAAGCACGAAGGTTGTGCGCACGCGAGGAACGAGAGGGGTTGCGCGAGAAACATGAACTCGCCCAACGTTTCTCACGTTCAGTTCTTCGCGGACGCGACTTTGCGCCTTCGGGAGGTAACGACCCTGTGAACGGACGTGGCGAGCCCAGCCATGCCGGTTTCGCGACCTCGCGGAACGACGGCTACTGGGCCGATTCCTTTGACGCGGCGACTGACTGGTTCACCCCGGTCCAGCCGACCGAGCAGCACACCGCGGTAGGACTGCTCGACCGCCCGGACCCGCAGTGGTCCGACGAGCACCCGAGCTTCCCGCCGGGCGCTTTCGAGATCACCCCGCAAGACGTCTACGACGTCCTCGGCCCCGATGCCGAGGACGTGCTCGCGACGGCCGAGATCGACGTCGACGAGGTCATCCGGCTGATCAACGCCGAGACGACCGTCCTGCCGCCGATGGACTTCCTCGAGGCGATGCCCGAGGGCGAGGCGGGTGCTCTCCCGCCGCAGCAGGTCACCGAGGCGATGACCGTCTGGAAGCGCCGCTTCCTCAAGGGCGCGGTCGCCGGCGTGCTGCTGAGCCTCACCGGCACCGGTGGCGCCGCCGCCGCGATGGACAAGTCGGTCACCGTCGAGGTGGACGGGCAGACGCGCACCGTCAGCACCTTCGACGACACCGTGGGCGAGGTCCTGGAGGACCAGGGCATCCGCGTCGGCGCGCACGACGCGCTGAGCCCCTCCCCGCAGGCCGAGGTCGGCCACGGCGAGACGATCACCCTCGACCGCGGTCGCCTGCTCAAGCTCAACGTCGACGGCGAGGTCCGCGAGGAGTGGGTCCGCTCGGTGACCGTCGAGCAGGCCCTGCGCCAGCTCGGCGTCAACGCCGACGGCGCCGTCCTCAACGCCGACCGCAACATGCCGGTGCCCGAGCAGGGCATGGAGCTGTCGGTCCGCACCCAGAAGGACATCACGCTCATCGACGGCAGTGGTGCGCCGCAGCAGCTGACCACCACCGCCGCCAACATCGACGAGCTCGTCAAGGAGCGCAAGCTCAAGCTCGGTCCGGACGACAAGGTCACCCCGGGCGCCGACGCCAAGCTGGTCACCGGCGCCGAGGTGCGCATCGACCGGCTGCAGAGCTCCGTGATCAGCGTGACCGTGCCGGTTCCGCCGCCGGTCCGCGAGATCGTCGACAACTCGATGTTCAAGGGCGAGGAGCGGGTCGAGTCCCCCGGCGAGGCCGGCGAGAAGATCCAGTTCACCCGCATCTCCACGCGCAACGGCGAGGAGTCGGATCGCGAGGTCATCGACGAGAAGGTCACCAAGGCGCCGGTCGAGAAGGTCGTCCGCGTCGGTGGCAAGGCCGCGCCCAACAGCGCGGTCTGGGACAAGCTCGTCCAGTGCGAGGCGACCGGCAACTGGGCCATGAACAGCGGCAACGGTTACTACGGTGGCCTGCAGTTCGACAAGTCCACCTGGGACGCCTACGGCGGCGACCAGTACGCCCCGTACCCGCACCAGGCCAGCCGCGAGCAGCAGATCGCGGTCGCCGAGAAGGTCCGCGACGCCCGCGGAGGCAGCTACGGCGCCTGGCCGTCCTGCTCGTCCAAGCTCGGCCTGGACTGACGAGAACTGTGCACCGCTCATCGTGCGTAGCGGTGCGAGTAGCGGAACCTCAGCGGCTCTCTGGACTGCGGGTGCCACTCCTGATGTATGTCCAATACACGGCGGAGTGGCCGTCCTCACCAGAGAGCCGCTGAGAACCCGCGGCGGTGCGAGTTGCCAGGGTGGGGTGAAGAGAAAGCGGCTTCGCCGCTTCGACCTGGTGAGATCGGTCGAAACCGGCGCGGGTAGGTTCATCCGCGTGGATGAGCAGGGGGCGGCGTTGCTGGGGCCGGCCGACGTGCGTCGGCTGGCCGACGAGCTGGACATCAAACCGACCAAGAAGCTCGGTCAGAACTTCGTGCACGACCCGAACACGGTCCGGCGGATCGTCTCCGCGGCCGAGGTCGGCCCGGACGACGTCGTGCTGGAGGTCGGCCCGGGTCTGGGCTCGCTGACGCTCGCGCTGCTGCCCGCCGCGGGCGCCGTCATCGCCGTGGAGATCGACCCGGTGCTGGCGGAGCGGTTGCCGCGCACCGCGCGCGAGTTCGCGCCCCGGCTGGCCGACCGCTTGAGCGTGCTGCCCGCCGACGCGCTGCGGGTCCAGGCGGCCGACTTCCCGAAGCCGCCGACGGCGCTGGTCGCCAACCTGCCCTACAACGTCGCGGTGCCCGTGGTGCTGCACCTGCTGGCCGAGCTGCCGAGCCTGCGCAAGGGGCTGGTCATGGTCCAGTCCGAGGTCGCCGACCGGATGGCCGCCGAGCCCGGCAGCCGCGTCTACGGCGTGCCGAGCGCGAAGGCGGCCTGGTACGCCGACGTGCGCCGCGCGGGCCCGGTGCCGCGCAAGGTGTTCTGGCCGGTGCCGAACGTGGACTCCGGGCTGGTTTCCTTCCACCGCGTCGATCCGCCGTCGAGCGCCTCGCGGCAGGACGTCTTCCGCGTGGTGGACGCCGCCTTCGCTCAGCGGCGCAAGACGTTGCGCGGCGCGCTGTCCGGGTGGGCCGGTTCGGCGGCGCGGGCGGAGGAGTTGTTGCGCGCGGCCGGGATCGACCCGACGACGCGCGGAGAGCAGTTGCGCATCGCCGATTTCGCCCGGATCGCGGAGGCCGCGTCATCCGGGTCGAGCAGCTGAACCACTCGTCCGGCGGCTTGCGGCCACGCGCTGCGACATCACTGAGGGTGACGAAAACGCCACCCTCTGCGGAAAAATTCCCGCTCCGCTCGGTATGTGATGTGGCAAACGATTTCGGTCAGTGACCGCTATCAGCTTGCGTCGGGCCCTGTCGATGGGGTCTACTATTCGGGAAATCCATCCCGAGCGGCTGAGAGACCTGGCTTGTTGACGCCGCAGCAACCACCCATCGCGGGCAGGTGCTAACGCCAGGACCGATGGAGTAGCTGTGGATTACAACGCGCGGTTAGCGAACCTGTCTGCCACCGGCAACGCCCGGTTCGAGGTACCCCACATCAGGGAACTGCTCACGCAGCGACGGTTCATCGACCACGGAAGGCGCACGACCTGCGCCTGTCGTCGCGAGATGTGACCTGGCCCTTCCCCTCTTCCTTTTCCCTTAGAAGTTCCCCATGGCTGCTGCCCGAACGCGGGCGCGGCCATCGCGAGCTGATGTGGAGCAGATCGTGATCTCAGTCGAGAACCTGACCAAGTCGTTCCAGCACAACGGCAGCACCGTCCGCGCCCTCGACGGCGTGTCGATGGAGGTCAACGCGGGTTCGGTGTGCGGCGTGGTCGGACCGAGCGGAGCGGGGAAGTCGACGCTGGCCCGGTGCATCGCGCTGCTGGAGAAGCCCGACGGCGGTGCCATCCGCGTCGACGGCACCGACCTCGTGTCGCTGGACGGCAAGGCGCTGCGCGCCGCCCGCAGGCAGATCGGCGTTGTGCCGCAAGGTGATTCGCTGCTGCGCCAGCGCACCGCCGCGGGCAACGTCGCGCTGCCGCTGGAGGCCGCCGGCATCGGCGGCCCGCAGCGGCGCAACCGCGTCGGCGAACTCCTCGACCTCGTCGGCCTGACCGACAAGGCGTCGGTCTACCCGGACCAGCTCTCCGGCGGTCAGCGCCAGCGCATCGCGGTCGCCCGCGCGCTGGCGGCCAAGCCCTCGGTGCTGCTGGCCGACGAGCCGACCTCCGCGCTGGACCCGTCCACCACCGACTCGGTGCTGACCGTGCTCGACCGCGCGCGTGCCGAGCTCGGCGTCACCGTCCTCGTGGTCACCCACGACATGGCGGTGGTGCGCAAGATCGCCGACGACGTCGCGGTGCTCGAGGACGGCCAGGTCGTCGAGCACGGCAAGGTCCTGGACCTCGTCTCCGAACCCGGCAGCAAGGTCAGCGGCACCCTGCTGCCCCCGACCGACCAGGCCGAGTCGCTGCGCCCGACTTCGGGCCGCCACGACGTGGTCGCCGAGATCGTGCTGGTCGGCTTCGCCGCAGTGGGAGCGCTGCTCCCCGAGGCCTCCAACCGGTTCGCCGTCGACCTGGCGATCCTGGGCGGTGGCCTGACCCGCCTCGGCGACACCCCGGTCGCCAAGTTCAAGATCGGCCTGACCGGTGAGCGTTCCGAGGCGGCGCTGAAGTGGATGATCGAGCGGGACGCGCACGTCCGGCGCGCCCCGGTGAGCGTTGACGGAGTTGCTGCTGCGTGACTGATGTGACCCCCTGGTCGGAGGTCGGCGAACTACTGGGCGAGGCAACGCTCGAAACGCTTTACATGGTGCTGGTGGCGACCGTGCTGGCCGTGGTCGGCGGGTTGCCGCTGGGTGTGCTGCTGCACCTGACCTCTCCGGTCGGGCTGAACCCGAAACCGGTGCTGAACAAGGTGCTCGGCGTGATCGTGGACGTGGTGCGCTCGGTGCCCTTCGTGGTGCTGCTGGTGGTGCTGGCGTCGTTCACCCGGCTGCTGATCGGGACCTCGATCGGCAGCAGCGCGGTGATCGTGCCGCTGACCATCGGTGCGATCCCGTTCTTCGCGCGGCTGACGCAGAACGCGTTGCGCGAGGTCGGTTTCACCGTGGTGGAAGCCGCGATCACGACCGGTTCCAGCAGGCTGCGGATCGTGTGGACGGTGCTGCTCGGCGAGGCCCGAGCCGCGCTGGTCGGAGCCGTCGGCGTCACCGCGGTGGCGCTGATCGGCTACGCCGCGATGGCCGGTGCCATCGGCGGCGGTGGTCTGGGCACGACCGCGATCCAGGACGGCTACCAGGGCTACGACGACCGGATCCTCTACGGATCCGTCGTGGTGCTCGGGCTGCTGGCCTTCGCGATGCAGCTGATCACCGATCGCACCGCCAAGCTCGTCGACCGCCGGCGCACCGCCGCCGGCTGAATCTCCGGGAACCGAACCCGTTCTCCCTCCCGCGTCCGTCCCACGAGGACGGTGCGCGATCTCTGCCTGCCTGAAAAACAGGCTCGTTGAAAGGACGCACGACATGCGTTTGCGCTTCGCCGCACTGCTCGCCTCGGCCGGGGTTCTGCTGGCCGCCTGCGGTGGTGGTTCCGCCGCCGAAGACCCCAACGCGCCGCTGAAGATCGGCGTCAGCCCCACGCCGCACGGCGAGATCCTGCAGTACGTCGACGACAACCTGGCCCAGCAGGCCGGGATCGACATCGAGATCGAGAAGTTCGACGACTACAACCGGCCGAACGAGGCCGTCGCCAACGGCGAGCTGGACGCGAACTACTTCCAGCACGTGCCGTACCTGGAGGAGTACCGCAAGGAGCGCGGCGGCGAGTTCACCTGGATCGAGCCGGTGCACCTGGAGCCGCTGGCCGTCTACTCCAAGCAGGCCAAGTCGCTGACCGACCTGCCCGCGGGCGCCACGGTGACGCTGTCCAACGACCCGGCCAACCAGTTCCGCGGCCTGAAGCTGCTGGAGCAGGGCGGTCTGATCAAGCTCAAGCCGGAGGCCGCCGTCGGTACCCGGCTGGACGCCGCCATCGCGGAGAACCCGAAGAACATCCAGCTCAAGGACCTGTCCCCGGACCAGCTGCCGCGTTCGATCGACGATGCGGCCGCCGCGGTGGTCAACGGCAACTACGCGATCAAGGCGAAGCTGTCGAACCCGCTGCTGGTGGAGAGCGCGCAGGGCAACCCCTACGCCAACGGCCTGGTGACCAGCCCGGCGCTGGCCAAGGACCCGCGCGTGCTCAAGCTCGCCGAGCTCCTGCGCAGCCAGCAGGTCAAGGACTTCATCAACGAGGAGTGGGGCGGCGTCGCCGTCGTCCCCGCCTCCTGACTCCTGCGGCGTGACACGAGGGCCGGGGCGGTCGACCATCGACCACCCCGGCCCTCACCCGTCCGATTACTCCCGTATTCCGGTCCCCGATTGCGGCCGTAATCGGGGACCGGAATACGGGAGTAATCAGGGTCCCCGGGGTGGCGGGTTCGGGTGGCCGGTCACCGGGGGATTTGTGGCTGGGGTGGGGCTGTGCGCAGGGAAGTGGGCGGTGAGGTTCTCCGGCCACGTAGGCTCTTGGTGTGCTCTCCGTGGTTCCTACACCGATCACCGTCCGCGTCCCGGCGAAGGTGAACCTCCACCTCTCGGTGGGTGACGCGCGTCCGGACGGCTACCACGAGCTGGTCACCGTCTTCCAGGCTCTGTCGCTGACCGACGACGTCACGGTGGTGGCGGCGGACGAGCCGGCCATCGAGGTCAAGGGCGAGGGAGCCGACGAGGTCCCCACCGGACCGGAGAACCTCGCGTGGAAAGCGGTGCGACTGCTGGCCGAGCACTGCGGGCGCGATCCGGAGAATCCCGGCGTGCGGATCTCGATCAACAAGGGCATCCCGGTCGCCGGCGGCATGGCCGGTGGCAGCGCCGACGCCGCCGCCACGTTGCAGGCGGTCAACCAGCTCTGGCGGCTGGAACTGGGCCGCGACGAGCTCAGCGAGCTCGCCGGCAAGATCGGCAGCGACGTGCCGTTCTCGCTGCAGGGCGGCACCGCCCTGGGCACCGGGCGCGGCGAGCGGCTGGTCCCGGTCCTGGCCCGGCACACCTACCACTGGGTCATCGCGCTCGACCGCGAAGGCCTGAGCACACCCGGCGTCTACGGCGAGCTGGACCGGCTCCGCGCGGACAACGGCAACGGCCGCATCGGTGAGGTGGAACCCCTGCTGGAGGCGCTGGCCTCCGGCGATCCCCGGCAGCTCGCGCTGCTGCTGGGCAACGACCTGCAATCCGCGGCGGTCTCGCTGCGCCCGGGCCTGCGCCGCACGCTGCGCGCGGGCGTGCAGGCGGGCGCGCTGGCCGGCATCGTCTCGGGCTCCGGCCCGACCTGCGCCTTCCTGTGCACCGACTCCGACGAGGCGGTCCGGGTCGCCGCGGAGCTCTCGGGCGCGGGCGTCTGCCGGACCGTCCGCGTCGCGCACGGCCCGGTGCCGGGGGCCAAGGTCGTCTCCGAGGAGCCGGCCCATCGCCCCACCCCGCCCCAAGTCCACGCGTGATGGAGTAGTCGAAACCTCGATGGTGAACCTGGTCAACCTGGAAACGGTCAGCAAGTCCTACGGCGTGCGCCCGCTGCTGGACGGCGTGTCGCTGGGCGTGTCCGAAGGCGAGCGGATCGGCGTCGTCGGTCTCAACGGCGGCGGCAAGACGACGCTGCTGGAAATCCTCGCCGGTTTCGCAGAACCCGACGACGGCCGGGTCTCGCAGTCCCGCGACCTGCGGATGGCCGTGGTCACCCAGCGCACCGAGCTCGACGAGGACGCCACCGTGCGCAACGCCGTCCTCGATCCGCACGGCTTCACCGCCGAGCACGAGTGGGCCGCCGACCCGCGGGTGCGATCGGTGCTGGGCGGTCTGGGCATGACGCGGCTCGGCCTGGACACCCCGGTCAAGAACTTCTCGGGCGGGGAACGCCGCCGCGTGGCGCTGGCCGCCGCGCTCGTGCGCGACCTCGACCTGCTGGTGCTCGACGAGCCCACCAACCACCTCGACATCGAAGGCGTGCGCTGGCTGGCCGATCACCTGCTGGAACGCAAGTGCGCGCTGGTGATCGTGACGCACGACCGCTGGTTCCTCGACACCGTCTGCAACCGGACCTGGGAGGTCGTGGACGGCAAGGTCGAGCAGTACGAGGGCGGCTACGCGGACTGGATCTTCGCCCGCGCCGAGCGCGCCCGCATCGCGCAGGCCACCGAGGAGCGGCGGCAGAACCTGGCCCGCAAGGAGCTCGCCTGGTTGCAGCGCGGAGCGAAGGCCCGCACCTCCAAGCCCCGCTACCGCGTCGAGGCGGCCGAAGCGCTGATCTCCGACGTCCCGGAGCCGCGCGACTCCGTCGAGCTGCTGGCCTTCGCCAAGCGCCGGCTGGGTCGCACCGTGCTGGAGCTGGAGGACGTCGACCTGCGGATCGCCGATCGGGCGCTGCTGGAGAACGTGACGTGGCGGATCGGGCCGGGCGACCGGATCGGTCTGGTGGGCGTCAACGGTTCCGGCAAGACGACGCTGCTCAAGCTGCTGGCGGGGGAGCGCGAACCGGACGCGGGCAAGCGCGTCGAGGGCAAGACGGTGCGGATGGCGCACCTGACGCAGGAGCTGCACGACCTGCCGGGCAACTGGCGGGTGCTGGAGGCGATCGAGAACGTCGCCAAGACCGTCACCCTCGGCAAGTACGAGCTGTCGGCCTCGCAGCTGGGGGAGCGGTTCGGGTTCGGCAAGGGCAGGCAGTGGACGCCGGTCGGCGACCTCTCCGGTGGCGAGCGCCGCCGGTTGCAGCTGGCGCGGCTGCTGATGGCCGAGCCGAACGTGCTGATCCTCGACGAGCCGACGAACGACCTGGACATCGACACCCTCCAGCAGCTGGAGGACCTGCTCGACACCTGGCCGGGCACGATGATCGTGGTCTCGCACGACCGGTACCTGGTCGAGCGGGTCTGCGACAGCGTCCACGCGCTGTTCGGCGACGGCAAGCTCACCCACCTGCCCGGCGGGATCGACGAGTACCTGCAGCGGCGTCATTCGCTGCTGGCGGCGGAGAGCAGCGTCGGCAAGCAGGCCACCGACGCGCCGGAGTCGCGGGGGCTGTCGGGCGCCGAGGAGCACGCGGCCCGCAAGGAGCTCTCCCGCTTCGAGCGGCAGCTCGACAAGCTCGCCAAGCGCGAGTCCGACCTGCACGAGAAGCTCGCCGAGGCGGCCACCGAGCCCGACCGCCTGGCCAAGCTCAACGCGGAGCTCCAGTCCTTGCAGCAGGAGAAGGACGACCTCGAAACCCGCTGGATGGAGCTGGCCGACCAACTCGGGTAGCTGAACCCGGCGGCTCTCCGCAGCCTGGAACTCCCCGACGGTGTGATCGGAACGCTCCGCTCTCGACGGAGGTGACGGATTGCTCCGGTAATCCGTTCCCCGATTGCGGGAGTTTTCGGTGTGCACGGTCGGGCGTTGAGGCGTGCCTCCGGGTTTTCCGGATCGTAAGCTGCGTCACATGAGTCGGTTCGTGGAGACCTTGGTGGCGTCGGCTCGGCGGAACTCCGGTGAAGGGGCTCGCGGGCTCATCACCGGAGAGCCCGCGGAGCCCTTGTTCCGGAGCTGGGCGCAGGTGCACGACGCCGCGCTGCGGATGGCCGGTGGATTGGGTGAGCAGCTCCGGCCCGGTGCGGCCGTCGCGATCCTGGCCGCCGATCCCGGTCTGATCGGTCCCGCCGTGCAGGCGGTGTGGCTCGGCGGTGGCAGCGTGACGATGCTGCACCAGCCGACGCCGCGCACCGACCTCGGGCACTGGGCCGAGGACACCCTCAAGGTGCTGAAGATGATCGGCGCGCGGCTGGTGCTGCTCGGCCCGCCGTTCGAGCAGCTGGCGGGGGTGCTGGAAGACAACGGCATCGCCTACCGCGACCTCGCCGGTCTCGCCGCCACCGACGCGGAGCCGCTGGCCGGGCCGGTCGAGGTCGGCGAGGACGAGACGGCGCTGCTGCAGCTGACCAGCGGGTCCACCGCCGATCCGAAGGCCGTCCGGATCACCCACCGCAACCTCAACGCCAACCTGCGCGCGATGGTCACCGCCGCCGAGCTCGACCCGGAGCACGACGTCGCGGTGTCCTGGTTGCCGCTGTTCCACGACATGGGGATGGTCGGCTGCCTGACCGTGCCGATGGCGATCGGCATGACCACGGTCAAGATCACCCCGTCGGACTTCCTGGCCGGACCGCTGGTGTGGCCGCAGCTGATCAGCAAGTACCGCGCCACGGTCACCGCCGCGCCGAACTTCGCCTACGCCGTCGTCGGCCGCCGGATGGCGCGAGCCGACGAGGACTTCGATCTGTCGAGCCTGCGCTTCACGCTCAACGGGGCCGAGCCCATCGATCCCGCGGCGGCGCAGGCGTTCACCGACGCCGGGGCGCGCTTCGGCCTCACCCCGGACTGCATGGTGTGCGCCTTCGGCATGGCCGAGGCGACCCTCGCGGTCTCGTTCGCCCCGCTGCGTCGCGGCTTGGAGACCGACGTGGTCGACGCCGAGGGCTTGGAGAAGCGGCACGTCGCCGAGCCGGTCGATTCCGAGGAACCGCACGCGCGCCGGTTCGCGCTGCTGGGGCACCCGCTGCCGGGCCTGGAGGTCGACGTCGTCGACGACGCGGGGGAGGAGCTCGCCGACCGGCAGGTCGGGCGGCTGCGCATCCGCGGCGAGGCCGTCACCCCGGGCTACCTCACGGTGGACGGTCCGCAGGAGGTGCAGGACGCCGACGGCTGGCTGGACACCGGCGACGAGGGGTACCTGGCCGACGGTCAGGTGGTGATCTGCGGGCGTCGCAAGGACGTGATCATCATGGGCGGCCGCAACATCTACCCGGTCGACATCGAGCGGGCCGCCTGCGAGGTCCCGGGGGTCCGCGCCGGCAACGCGGCGGCGGTCCGGCTGGAGGCGGGCAGCAGGCGCGAGCGCTTCGCGGTGGTGCTGGAGTCCAAGCAGGCGGGTTCGGAGGACGCGGAGAAGGCGCTGCGCAAGGAGGTCGTGTCCCGCATCGTCGACGCCGTCGGCGTCCGCCCCGCGGAGGTCGTCGTGCTGCCGCCGGGGACGCTCCCGAAGACGCCGTCGGGGAAGCTCCGCCGGGCGGCCACGGCGGACCTGGTACCGCATCGGTGAGGGGCGGTTCGGACCCGCGATCGCGTCAGAGCGGGGTCAGTGGAACTCGTTCTGGGCGGCTTCCAGGCCCTTGGTGACCAGCGCTTCCACCGCGTCGGCGCAGAGGTCGATGAAGTAGGCGAGCTCTTTGCGCTCGGTGCCGGAGAAGTCCTTGAGCACGTAGTCGGCGGGGTCCATCCGGCCGGGCGGGCGCCCGACGCCGAAGCGGACCCGCAGGTAGTCGCGGGTGCCCAGGGACTTGGAGATGGAGCGCAGCCCGTTGTGGCCGTTCTCGCCGCCGCCCTGCTTGATCCGGATCGTGCCGTAGGGCAGGTCCAGCTCGTCGTGGATGACGATCAGCGACTCGGGCGCTGTCTTGAAGAACTTCACCGCGCCGGCGACCGGGCCGCCGGAGAGGTTCATGAACGAACGCGGCTTGACCAGCACGGACCGGGCGCCGCCCAGCCGCCCTTCGACGGCGTCGGCACCGGACTTGTGGGACTTGAACTTGCCGCCGACGCGAGCGGCCAGCTCGTCCGCGACGAGGAAGCCGATGTTGTGCCGGTTGCCCTCGTAGCGCGGACCGGGATTGCCCAGCCCGACGATCACAGAAACCGCGTCCGCAGTGGTCACGGAAGTAAGTCTCCCTCTTGCCGAGGCAGAACCCGCGCCGCCCCCCGGTTGGGGGACGGCGCGGGAGCGCCCGACGTCGTCAGGCTCAGGCTTCTTCGGAAGCCGCTTCCTCGGCGGCCTCTTCGCCCTCGGAAGCGGAGTCCTCCTCCATGGAGGCCGAGGCCTCGGAGACGTTGACGACCATGGTCTCCGGGTCGGACACCAGGGTCGTGCCCTTGGGCAGCTTCAGGTCGGAGGCGTGCAGCTGGGTGCCGATCTCGACGCCCTCGATCGACAGCTCGATCTGCTCCGGGATGTGCAGGGCCTCGGCCTCGACCTCGACCTCGGTGAGCTCCTGGCTGACCAGGGCGCCGGAGGCGGCGTCACCGGAGACGACGATCGGGACGTTGACGGTGACCTTCTCGCCGCGCTTGACCAGCAGCAGGTCGACGTGCTCGATGTAGCCCTTGATCGGGTGGGCGGTGATGGTCTTGGTCAGCGCGAGCTCCTTGCCGGAACCCGCGACCTCGAGCGTCAGCACCGCGTTGTGGCCGTTCTCACGGATGGCGCGGGCGAACTCGACGCTGGGCAGCGACAGGTGCTTCGGGTCGGAGCCGTGGCCGTAGAGGACCGCGGGGATCTGGCCGGCACGACGGGTGCGGCGAGCCGCTCCCTTGCCGAACTCGTTGCGCTGCTCGACTGCGATGGTTACCTCGGACACGGTGGTGCACTCCTTGAAGACGTCGGGCGGAACGTGAGTTGTTCGCTGGCCTGCGGCGGTGGGGCGCGCTACTGGGGTGATCGACCGGTGCCGGTGGAAACGGCACCAGGAGAGTGCGCGACATCAGTGCGCCGGAGGAGAATTCGACCGACCGTCACCGTGCCACCGCGCCGATCACGCCGGGCGTACGTCCCGACCTCGCCGAGGCAACCCGAATAGTCTAAACGGTGCTTGCATAGCCGTTTTCGCACGGGTGGACACGACGCCCGAACGGGTCGTCGCGGTGACTCCGCTTACAGGCCCCTTCACCGGGAATCGTTGACAGTTCAAGAATGTTGGTGACGTGTGGCCGGGAAGTCCGCCTACCGGCCGGTGAGACCGCCCGATCGCCCAGGAGTGACCCCATGACCCTGTCCCAGTCCGAGCTCGCCCTCGACGCCGAGGCCCAGAACCTGCTGTTCCGCGAGGCCCGCACCGCCAACTCCTTCAGCGACGAGCCCGTGACCGACGAGCAGGTCCAGGCGATCTACGACCTCGTCAAGTGGGCCCCGACCTCGATGAACCAGCAGCCGCTGCGGATCGTGCTGCTGCGCTCGGCCGAGGCCAAGCAGCGCCTGCTGCCGCACCTGATGGAGGGCAACCGGGCCAAGACCGAGCAGGCTCCGCTGGTCGCGATCCTGGCAGCGGACACCGAGTTCCACGAGAACCTGCCGAAGGTCTTCCCGCACAAGCCCGAGGCCAAGGACATCTTCGCCGACCCGGTTTTCCGGGAGCAGAACGCGAAGCTGAACGCCACGCTGCAGGCCGGCTACTTCTTCCTCGGCGTCCGGGCCGCAGGGCTCGCCGTCGGCCCGATGACCGGGCTGGACGCCGCGGGCATCAACGCCGAGTTCTTCCCGGAGGGCGACCAGCAGGCCCTGGTCGTCGCCAACATCGGCAAGCCCGGCGAGAACCCCTGGATGGAGCGCCTGCCCCGCCTCGACTACGACGAGGTCGTCACCACCCTCTGACCCCCGTTGTCGCCGAAGTTCTCATGAAAACTTCCTCGCCCCGAGACGGCGAAAGGCCCCGGTCCAGAGGGGCCGGGGCCTTTCGCGTCGACGTGGACCGTCAGGCGCGACCGTCGAAGAGGCTGGTGACCGAGCCGTCCTCGAAGACCTGGTGGATCGCTTCCGCGACGAGCGGGGCGATCGACAGGACCGTGAGGTTCGGGAACCGGCGCTCGTCCGGGATCGGCAGCGTGTTGGTCAGCACGACCTCCTTGGCGCCGCAGTTCGACAGCCGCTCCACGGCGGGGCCGGACAGCACGGCGTGCGTGGAGGCGATGATGACGTCGCTGGCACCGGCCGCGATCAGCTGCTCGGTGGCCTTGGTGATCGTGCCGCCGGTGTCGATCATGTCGTCGACCAGCACGCACAGCCGGCCCTCGACGTCACCGACGACGCGGTTGGCGACCACCTGGTTGGGCTTGCTGGGGTCGCGGGTCTTGTGGATGAACGCCAGCGGCGTGCCACCCAGGTCGTCGGCCCACTTCTCGGCGACGCGAACACGACCGGAGTCCGGGGAGACCACGGTGATGTTCTGGTCGGTGTAGGTCTCGCTGATGTAGTTCGCGAGCAGCTTCTGCGCCATCAGGTGGTCCACCGGACCGTCGAAGAAGCCCTGGATCTGGTCGGTGTGCAGGTCCACGACCATGATCCGGTCAGCACCGGCGGTCTTGAACAGGTCCGCCATCAGCCGCGCCGAGATCGGCTCGCGGCCCTTGTGCTTCTTGTCCTGACGGGCGTAGCCGTAGAACGGGATGACCACGGTGATGCGCTTGGCGCTGGCGCGCTTGAGCGCGTCCACCATGATCAGCTGCTCCATGATCGCGTCATTGAGCGGCGTGCAGTGCGACTGGATCACAAAGGCGTCGCAGCCACGAACGGACTCGTCGTAGCGCACGAAGATCTCGCCGTTGGCGAACTGGTACGCGGCCTGGGGCGTGACCGTCACGTCGAGCTGCTTGGCCACCTCCTCGGCAAGTTCCGGGTGGCTGCGGCCGGAGAAGAGCTTGAGGCTCTTCTTCGGGGTCGCAGACATGGCACTCACGGTCATCGTCCCTCCCCGTTCGACGTCTCTGCGTCATCGGTCGGTTCATTGCCCAAAGCCCGCTGTGCGGCCTGGTCGGCGGCGGTGCCCGGGCGGCGCTTGGCCACCCAGCCATCGATGTTTCGTTGCCTCCCGCGGGCGACCGCCATCGCGCCCGGGGGGACATCCTGGGTGATCACCGAGCCGGCGGCGGTGTAAGCGCCGTCGCCGATCTCCACCGGTGCGACGAACATGTTGTCCGCGCCGGTCCGGGAGTGTGATCCGATTTTCGTGTGATGCTTGTTCACACCGTCGTAGTTGACGAAGACGGTGGCGGCGCCGATGTTGGACTTCTCGCCGATCGTCGCGTCGCCGACGTAGCTCAGGTGCGGCACCTTGGTGCCGTCGCCGATCTCGGCGTTCTTGGTCTCGACGAAGGTGCCGATCTTGCCCTTCGCGCCCAGCGAGGTGCCGGGCCGCAGGAAGGCGAAGGGGCCGACGTTGGCGTTCGGGCCGATCTCCGCGCCCTCGCCGTGGGTGCGCACCACAGACGCGCCGGGGTGGATCGTGCAGTTCGTCAGCGTGGTGTCCGGGCCGACGGTGGCGCCCTCGCCGACGGTGGTGCCCGCGCGCAGCTGCACGCCCGGCTCCAGCGTCACGTCGCGGGCCAGGGTCACGTCGCAGTCCAGCCACACCGCGGCCGGGTCGATGACGGTGACTCCCTCGCGCATCCAGCGCGTCACCAGCCGGCGGTTGAGCTCGGCGCCGAGCCGGGACAGCTGCACCCGGTCGTTGACGCCTTCGACCAGCCAGGTGTCCGAGCAGATCATGGTGCCGACGCTGCGCCCGTCGCCGCGCGCGATGGACAGCACGTCGGTCAGGTAGAGCTCGCCCTGGGCGTTGTCGGTGGACAGCCGCTTGAGCGCGCCGGTGAGCACCTCGGCGTCGAAGGCGTAGACCCCGGAGTTGATCTCGGTGATCGCGGCCTGCTCGGCGGTGGCGTCCTTCTGCTCGACGATGCCGGTGACCTCACCGGAGGCGTCGCGGGTGATCCGGCCGTAGCCGGTCGGGTCGGCGACGACCGAGGTCAGCACCGTGACGGCGTTGCCGGACGCGGCGTGCTCGTCGAGCATCGCGCGCAGCGTGCCCGCGTCGAGCAGCGGCACGTCGCCGTAGCTGACCAGCACCGTTCCGGCGAGACCGTCGGGGAGCTCGGACAGGCCGCAGGACACGGCGTGGCCGGTGCCCAGCTGCTCTTCTTGGACGGCGGTGGTGATCGGGCGGCCGAGCGAGTCCGACACCGAGCTCAGGTGCTCGGCGACGGCGTCGCGTCCGTGCCCGAGCACGACGACCAGTTGATCGGGATCGATCCCCGCAGCGGCGCGGACGGCGTGTTCGACGAGGGGCCTGCCGGCGATCCGGTGCAGCACCTTCGGTGTCGCCGATCGCATCCTGGTGCCCTCCCCGGCCGCCAGCACGACCGTGCTGACCGGTTCCGGGTGCGCAGCAGCGCGCTGAGAGGAGGGCTGGGCGTTGTCGCCCTGGAGCATCAGCGCTCTCCCTTGATCTCTAGAAGCGGCCTGCCGAGTCTGGATCCGGCGCCGGCCGACGTGCCTGTTGCGTCCAAGCGGGTGAAGGGTAACCGCACGGGTCGTCCTTCACCTTCGGCGCCCCTGCCCTTCCGGCAGCAGCTGCGATGGTACCGCCGTTCGGCTGGACGGTGACGGATGAAAGGGCCCCCTAGCTGGGCCAATGTGATCTTTCCCCGACCAGTTGACACGTCGCTTCAGCGCGCGTCCGGCGGAATCCAGACAGCTTGATCGATTTCGGGCGGCGGCTCGACCGGGTGAGGCTCGGTGCGGTCGTTGACTCCGGAGAGTGCTGTGACGCGGTTCCCGCCGTTGCGCTTCGCCTGGTACATCGCGGCGTCGGCGCGGGCGAGGACCTGCGCGGCGGACTCCTGCGGGCGCATCGCGACGACGCCGATCGACAGCGTCACACCTCGGGACAGCTCCGGCGCCAGGCCGTCGACGGCCTCCACGGTGCGGTGCAGCGCGGCCTCGGCGGCGCTGAGCGTCGCGCCGGGCAGCAGGACCACGAACTCGTCACCGCCGTAGCGGGCCACGAAGTCGTCGGTGCGCAGCGTGTCGCGCAGGTTGCGGGCGACGGTGCGCAGCACGTCGTCGCCTTCGGCGTGCGAGCAGCGGTCGTTGACGCCCTTGAAGCCGTCCAGGTCCACCAGCGCGACCGCCAGCGGCTGCACCTCCGGGGCGCCGAGCAGGGTCTCGAGCCGGTCGTCGAGCGCGCGCCGGTTGGACAACCCGGTCAGCGGGTCCTCGCGGGCCTGCCGGGTGATCGCGTCGTGCTTGTGGCTCAGCCGCGAGTTCTCCAGGCGAGTGGCCAATGTGGACACCCGGGCCTCGCGCATCGCCCACAGCTCGGTCTCCAGCTCCAGCGCGTAGTCGCGCAGGGCGTCGCGGGGGCGGTCCGGGGCCAGCTCGGTGAGCAGCGCGAACTCCCTGGCCAGCGAGATCCGCAGGGTCGGCTCGGAGGAGTCGTGGCTGAGCGTGGTCAGCGTCTCCGACAGCACCCGCACCGCGTCGTCGCGGTGGTCGCCGCGCACCAGGCAGCGGGAGAGCGCGATCGCCATGATGATCTGCTCCCGCGGGTGCATCGAGCGGTCGAGGTGGCGCATCTCCTCCAGCCGCGTGATGTGGTCGGCCGACGGGGAGGCCAGGGCGTGCGCGGCGCCCAGCACCGGCATCTGCTCGGCGGCGGTGCGGTTGGACACGCGCGGGAACAGCGATTCCCGCCACGGGCCCTCGACGGCGACGGCGAGCGCGGAGGCGGTGGAGAACTGGCTGGCCGCCTCGTCCTGCAGGCCGACGCGTTCGAGCCGCAGACCCCAGCCCAGCTGCATGCGGCAGCGGTTGATCATGTGCACGGCGATCTCGTGCGGCCCGCCGCTCTCGCGGATGCGCTGGTGGGCGCGGGCCATCACCTCGTCGGCCATCTCGTAGACGCCCAGCTGGGTCAGCACCAGGCCGATGTCGATCAGCGAGGTGGCCAGCAGGCGTTCCCAGGAGCGGCGGCCGAGCGTGCGGTCGGGGGCCAGCTCCTCGTCGAGCATCGCCAGGCCGTGCGCGACCTCGGTCAGCGCGTTGTCCTCGGCGCCCACGAGCAGCGCGCGCCGGCCGCGCAGCGCGTGCGCGTCGGCCTGCAGCACTTCGAGGCCGTGGCGCTTGGTGTGGCTGAGCAGCTCGTCCAGCAGCGCGTCGGCGCTGTCGACCAGTTCGGCGGTGGTCAGGCGCAGGGCGGCGCAGTGCCGGAGGAGCTGGGCGACGATGCGCGGTTCGCCCCGGCGCTGGGCTTCGGTGAGGAGGTTGTCGGCTTCGCGGATCGTGCTGGACTGGCCGGCCGGGGCGCTGTGCTGGCCGACTGCGTTGAGTTCGCGGGCGCGACCGACCAACCACGCGTCGGATACCTCGCCCAGCGTGGTGACCGGATCTTCGCGCACGGCGGCAGTGTCGTCGCGCAGCGGCGCACACCCCCTGTTCACCTTGTCTCCCGGGGATCCCGGGCGGTGCGCGTCGCCGCGTACCGCGTCGGGCCCGGGAGGGCTGCTCGCTCCGCCGCCAGGATTCGAACCTGGACCATCGGAACCAAAATCCGAGGTGCTGCCTTTACACCACGGCGGATTGGGCGCATCGGGCCCCCGGAACCGGGCGTTGCGCGCCGGCGCCGCAGCGTGAGCTTACCGGTCGATGACAACGCCCGGTGGCACCCTGCCGAGATCGTCACGTGGCCGGCCGAATCCGAGTGCCGGCCGGGGTTGCGCGGGGGTCGGGGACGCGGTGCCGGGCGGCAGGGCGGAGCGAGCGGCTGCCGTCGTTGGGGTCGAGGTGTCGCGGGAAGTCGGGGGCTGAGGCTCGGAAGCCCGCACGGCTGGTTCTGGGCAGGCACACCGGGGAGACGGAACGGGGCGGACCCCGGTTGCACGGCGAGATGCGGACGATCGGGTGAACACAGAAGTGAAGACACGCCCGGAAAATAGCGACACGCCGCTTTTTCTCTCCTGGGGGTGACGATTTCGCATCAAACAACCTACGCTAGCGTAAGTTACGGTCCCGTAGGGTGGAGGTGTTGCGGGACCACGACCACCCGGTGCTGACAACCGTTTACCCACCTCCCCAACGCCATTCGAGGTATTGAGCATGACCGCAGCAACCGAGCGCGTCGCCGCTCCGGGCGTCGGCGCTGAATCCGGGCCGAAGCCCCTGACCACAGGGCCGCAGTCGCCCGGACGGTCGTCCTTGGTGTACGCCTTCCTCCTGATCCCGATGACCGCGCTGGTCGCTTCCGTCCCGGTCCTGTGGGGCTGGGGAATCGGCCCGGTCGACATCGCCCTGGCGGTGGCGTTCTGGCTGATCAGCGGCCTGGGCGTGACCGTCGGCTTCCACCGGTACTTCACCCACGGCGCCTTCAAGGCCAACCGCGGCGTCAAGATCGCTCTGGCCATCGCGGGAATGATGTCGGTGCAGGGCCCGGTGATCACCTGGGTCGCCGACCACCGACGGCACCACGCCTACTCCGACCGCGAGGGCGACCCGCACTCGCCGTGGCTGTACGGCACCTCCGCCGTGGCGTTGGCCAAGGGTTTCTGGCACTCCCACATGGGCTGGATGTTCAGCCGCGAGATGACCAACGAGGACCGGTTCGCCCCGGACCTGCTCAAGGACCGCGACATCGTCTGGGCCAACAAGCTGTTCCCGGTGTGGACGGCGCTGAGCCTCGTCCTGCCGGCGCTGCTCGGCGGGCTGTTCACCTGGTCGCTGTGGGGCGCGCTCACCGGGTTCTTCTGGGCCGGGCTCGTGCGCGTGTCGTTCCTGCACCACATCACGTGGTCGGTCAACTCGATCTGCCACATGATCGGTGAGCGGCCGTTCAAGAGCCGCGACAAGGCCGCCAACTTCTGGCCGCTGGCGATCCTGTCCTTCGGCGAGTCCTGGCACAACTCGCACCACGCCGACCCGACCTGCGCCCGGCACGGCGTGCTGCGCGGTCAGCTGGACATCTCGGCGCGCACGATCTGGATCTTCGAGAAGCTGGGCTGGGCCTGGAAGGTCCGCTGGCCCAACGAGAAGCGCCTCGCGCGCATCGCGGTCACCGACCACAAGGGCTGACCGCTCACGACCGGAGGTGCCCGTGCGGTGAGAACCGCGCGGGCACCTCGTTGTCTCGGGCCTGCACCTCGAACGCGGGTCCCTCACCTAGGGTGGGTCGAGTGGCAGGACGGAGACGCGGGCGCTCAGCGTCCGAACCGGCGCCGACGCGGGCTCCGGCCCGGACGCGCGCCCGGATGACGGGCAAGGAACGACGCCAACAACTGCTGGACGTGGCACGCGCGCTGTTCGCGGAGAAGGGCTTCGACGGCACCTCCATCGAGGAGATCGCCCACCGCGCCGGCGTGTCCAAGCCCGTGGTCTACGAGCACTTCGGCGGCAAGGAAGGCGTGTACGCGGTCGTCGTCGACCGCGAGATGCGCAACCTGCTGGACCTGATCGTCTCCGCGCTCGACGCCGGGCACCCGAGGGTGCTGCTGGAGCAGGCCGCGCACGCGCTGGTCGACTACATCGACGAGAACACCGACGGCTTCCGGGTCCTGGTCCGCGACTCCCCGGTGGCCAGCAGCAGCGGGACGTTCTCCAGCCTGCTCAACGACATAGCCAGCCAGGTGGAGCACATCCTCGGGCTGCAGTTCACCGCCCGCGGCTACGACGCCAAGCTCGCGCCCCTCTACAGCCAGGCGCTGGTCGGCATGGTCGCGCTCACCGGCCAGTGGTGGCTGGAGGCGCGCAAGCCGAAGAAGGAGGAGGTCGCCGCGCACCTGGTCAACCTCGCCTGGAACGGGCTCTCCCACCTGGAGCACAAACCGAAGCCGACGATCCGGTGAGCTACGCCTTTGCTCGGCGGTGCGGGTGGCAGAACCTGAGCGGCGCTGTGGACTCCGTGCGCCACTCCTGATGCATGTCCAATGCACGGCGTCGCGGCGTACTCGCCACAACGCCGCTGACGAACCTGCGGCGGTGCGAGCTGAGTCCCACACCTGAAACAGCTGCCGCCTTCTAGAGCGTGATTCGCAGCAGTTCGTCGTTGGTGCCGTTCGAGGTGGTGACGTAGAGGCTGCCGTCCGGTGCTTGGCGGGCGGCGCGCAACCGGCCGTGGGTGTCGTCGAGCTCCGCCGGGATCTCCGGCGGGGACAGGGTGCCGTCGGGGTTGGGTCGGAAGACCAGGAGCTTGCTCCCCTTCAGCGCGGGCACCACCAGGGCGCCGTCCAGCTCGCCCCACTGCGGGCCGGTGAGGAATTCCGCCGCGCAGACCGCTTCGGTCGACGATCCGGAGGACCACGCCGCGCCCACCGCGTCGGGGAAGCGCTGCAGGTCGGTCATCGGCACCGACTCGTCGTACTCGTCGGTGGTGCCGCCCCGGGACGGGTCCCAGCCGTAGTTGCCGCCGGGTCGCAGGACGTTGACCTCGTCGTCGACGTCCGGGCCGTGCTCGGCGATGAACACCCGGCCGTCGGGGTGCAGCGCGACGCCCTGCGGGTTGCGGTGGCCGTAGGTGTGGACCAGCCGCTCGTTCGGATCGGGGGAGTCGGCGAAGGGGTTGTCCGGCATCGCCGCACCCGTGTCGAGGTTCATCCGCAGGACCTTCCCGCCGAGCGAGGTGCGGTCCTGCGAGAGCGGCGCCTGAGCCGTGTCACCCGTGCTGACCAGCAGCGATCCGTCCGCGCCGAGCTCCGGACGGCAGCCCGAGTGCCTGCCGGAGGAGTTGATCGGCAGGCCGGTCAGCAGGTCGCCGACGCGGTCCGCGCGCGAACCGTCCTCGGCCAGGTGCCACTTGACCAGCCGGATGTCGACCGGGTTGCCGCCCTCCTGGTGCGTCTGGCAGGTGATGAAGGTCCGGTTGTCGGCGAAGTCGGGGTGCACGAGCAGGCCCATCAGCCCGCCCTCGCCCTCGGCGCGGACCGAGGCCAGATCGGCCTGCACGTCGCGGGTCTGGCCACCGCTGACCAGTGCGAACTTCCCGGGGCGCTGGCTGATCAGGGAGCTGCCGTCGGGCGGGAAACCGACGTCCCACGCGTGTTCGAGCCCGGAGGCGACCGTCTCGACCTTCAGCTGGGGTGCCGAGGCGCCGGCGGGGTTCGGGGGAGCCGTCGCGCAACCGGCGGCGACCAGGGACAGGACCAGTGCTGCGGTTCTGATGCCCGACATGAAGATCAGTGTGTCACCGATCACGTCTCCGCCAACGGGTCGTCGTGTTTCCGTCATACCAGCGTCGTAGTCTGGGGTACCCACTCCCAGAGTGGCCGCCGCCTCTGGCCCATCTTTCCCGGGCAGAGGTGTGTCCGCATTCGCTTTTCTCCGCTGCGAGGTTGCTCCATGAGCCAGGCCGGTCCCCTGCGCGGACTGCTCGACAACGTGCTGCGCGATCCCGCCCTGCGGCGCCTGGTGGCCGCTGCGGACAGCCCACGCCTGGTCGTGGAGGGCCCGGCCGCAGCGCGCCCGCTGACCGCAGCCGCGCTCGCCGCAGGAGCGGACCGCCCGGTCCTGCTGGTCACCGCCACCGGCCGCGAGGCGGAGGAAGCCGCCGCCGCGACCGCCGATCTGCTCGGGCCCGAGGGCGTCGAGGTCTTCCCGTCCTGGGAGACGCTGCCGCACGAGCGCCTCTCGCCGCGCGCCGACACCGTCGGCCGCAGGCTCTCGGTGCTGCGCAGGCTGGCCCACCCCGAGGAGCACCCGTGCGGGCAGGTGCGGGTGCTGGTCACCACGGTCCGCAGCCTCATCCAGCCGATCGCGCCCGGTCTCGGCGAACTGCGCCCGGTCCGGCTGTCGGTCGGCGACGAGGTCGACTTCCAGGAGACCGTCGAACACCTGGCGGGACTGGCCTACGACCGCGTCGACATGGTCGAGAAGCGCGGCGAGTTCGCCGTGCGCGGCGGCATCGTCGACGTCTTCCCGCCCACCGAGGAGCACCCGCTGCGGGTGGAGTTCTGGGGCGACGAGGTCACCGAGATCCGCCCGTTCTCGGTCGCCGACCAGCGCTCCCTGCCGGAGGCCACCGACACCGACCTGACCGCGCCCGCCTGCCGCGAGCTCCTGATCACCGAGCAGGTCGCCGAGCGCGCGGGCAAGCTCGCCGAGCAGCACCAGGCCGACTCGCACCTCGCGGAGATGCTGGGCAAGATCGCCGGCGGCGCCCCGGTCGAGGGCATGGAAGCCCTCATCCCGGCGCTGTGCGAGGGCGAGATGCAGCTGCTCAGCGACCTCGTCCCGGCGGGCACGCACGTCGTCCCGGCCGATCCGGAGAAGATCCACGCCCGCGCCGCCGACCTGGTGCGCACCGGCCAGGAGTTCCTCGAAGCGTCCTGGATGGTCGCCGCAGACGGTGGCAAGGCCCCCATCGACCTGGGCGCCTCGGCCTACCGGGGTCTCGCCGAGGTCGCCGAGCACACCCGCGACATCGGCCTGCCCTGGTGGCCGCTGACCCAGCTGACCAGCGAGGAAGGCGAGGACGACGAGGTCGTCCGGCTGACCCTCAAGCAGCCCGACGCCTACCGCGGCGAGATCGAGCGCGCCTACGCCGACCTGCGCGCCCACGTCACCTCGGGCGGTGCGGCCGTGCTGGTCGTGGCCGGTGCGGGCACCGCGCAGCGCGCCGTGCAGCAACTGCGCGAAGCCGAGCTCCCCGCCTCGCTCGCCGAGGACGGGCTCGCCGAGGAACCCGCGCCCGGAGTGGTCACGGTCGTGCGCGGCGGGCTCGAAGACGGCTTCGCCGCGCCGGAGATCGCGCTGGTGGTGCTCACCGAAGCCGACCTGACCGGCGGCAGGCACGGGACGTCCACCAAGGACATGCGCCGGATGCCCTCGCGCCGCCGCAACGCCGTGGACCCGCTGGCGCTCAAGACCGGTGACTTCGTGGTGCACGACCAGCACGGCATCGGCAAGTACGTCGAGATGGTGCAGCGCACCGTCGGCGGTGCCACCCGCGAGTACCTGGTGCTGGAGTACTCCTCCAGCAAGCGCGGCCAGCCCGGCGACCGGCTGTTCGTGCCCACCGACCAGCTCGACGAGATCACCCGCTACGTCGGCGGCGAGACGCCGACGCTGAACAAGCTCGGCGGCTCGGACTGGAAGAACACCAAGGCCAAGGCGCGCAAGGCGGTCAAGGAGATCGCCGCCGAGCTCGTGCAGCTCTACGCCGCCCGCCAGTCCTCGCCCGGCCACGCCTTCGGCGGCGACACCCCGTGGCAGCGGGAGCTGGAGGACGCCTTCCCCTACACCGAGACCGGCGACCAGCTCGCCGCGATCGACGAGGTCAAGGCCGACATGCAGCGCTCGGTGCCGATGGACCGGGTGATCTGCGGCGACGTCGGCTACGGCAAGACCGAGATCGCCGTGCGCGCGGCGTTCAAGGCGGTGCAGGACGGCAAGCAGGTCGCCGTGCTGGTGCCCACGACGCTGCTCGCGCAGCAGCACCTCAACACCTTCGCCGACCGGATGCGCTCGTTCCCGGTGACCATCAAGGGCCTGTCCCGGTTCACCGACCCGATGGAGTCCGAGCAGACGATCAAGGGCCTGGCCGACGGCGAGGTCGACATCGTCATCGGCACGCACCGGCTGCTGCAGACCGGGCTCCGCTACAAGGACCTCGGCCTGGTGATCGTCGACGAGGAGCAGCGCTTCGGCGTCGAGCACAAGGAGCACATCAAGGCGCTGCGCACGCACGTCGACGTGCTGACCATGTCGGCCACGCCGATCCCGCGCACGCTGGAGATGAGCATGGCCGGCATCCGCGAGATGTCGACCATCCTGACCCCGCCGGAGGAGCGGCACCCGGTGCTGACCTACGTCGGCGCCTACGACCCGAAGCAGGTGGGCGCGGCGATCCGCCGCGAGCTGCTGCGCGACGGGCAGGTGTTCTTCGTGCACAACCGGGTCAGCGACATCGAGAAGGCGGCCCGCCAGCTGCGCGAGCTCGTCCCGGAGGCTCGGATCGTCACCGCGCACGGGCAGATGAACGAGGAGCGGCTGGAGAAGATCATCCAGGGCTTCTGGGAGCGCGAGCACGACGTGCTGGTGTGCACCACGATCATCGAGACCGGCCTGGACATCTCCAACTCCAACACGCTCATCGTCGACCGCTCCGACATGCTCGGCCTCGCCCAGCTGCACCAGCTGCGCGGACGCGTCGGCCGGGCGCGGGAACGCGGCTACGCGTACTTCCTGTACCCGCCGGAGAAGCCGCTGACCGACACCGCGCACGACCGGCTCGCCACGATCGCGCAGAACTCCGAGCTGGGCGCCGGCATGGCCGTGGCGATGAAGGACCTGGAGATCCGCGGCGCGGGCAACATCCTCGGCGCCGAGCAGTCCGGGCACATCGCCGGTGTCGGCTTCGACCTCTACGTGCGGCTGGTGGGGGAGGCCGTCGACGCCTTCCGCAGGCACGCCGGAGCCGAGCCCGCCGAGGGCGAGGAGGAGCTCACCGACGTGCGGGTGGACCTGCCGATCGACGCGCACATCCCGCACGACTACGTGCCCGGCGAGCGGCTGCGGTTGGAGGCGTACCGGAAGCTGGCCGCAGCGGCCAACCCGGACGACCTGGAGGCGGTGCGCGCCGAGCTCACCGACCGCTACGGGCCGCTGCCGGAGCCGGTGGAACGGCTGCTCAAGGTCGCCCGCTTCCGGCAGGTGTGCCGCGAGCACGGCGTCCGCGAGGTGACGTTGCAGGGCACGTCGCTGCGCTTCGCGCCGCTGGAACTGCCGGACTCCAAGCAGGTCCGGCTCAAGCGCCTGTTCCCGAAGGCCGTCTACAAGCCGGCCCTGCGCACCGTCTCGCTGCCGCGCCCCACCGAAGGTGCGGCAGGAGGGCGCATGGGAGCGCCGCAGTTGCGGGATGAGGCCCTGCTCGAATGGTGCGCAGACTTCCTCGAAACCCTCACCACGAACCCGGTTCCGGCTTGATGGTTTTTCCAGTGGTTGCTCTGCTCAGCGGTGCGGGTGGCGGAACCTGACACGCGTTCTGGCTCCGGGATCCGCGACTTGAGTATGTCCAATACGCGGCGCTGCGGCTGTCCTCCCCAGAAGACGTGTCAGAACCCGCGGCGGTGCGAGTTGCTCAGGTGGGGCACCGAGAAAGCACCTTCGGTGCTTGCCTGACGTGGGTTGGGTGCTCTTCTCAGGGTTCTGACGGGGTTGGCGAGAGTTCGACTTCGGACAGTGTTGTGGCTTCATCTGAGGGTTACTTCGTGAGAGGGTGCCCGCGTGACGATCTCGCTGCGCCGTGGCCGCTTGTTCGCTTCTCTCGCCGTTGCCGGCGTGCTGTTGTCGGGGTGCGGTTCCGGGCCCAGCCAGGTCGGTGCCGCCGCGATCGTCGGTGACCAGCGGATCCCGGTCACCGAGGTGCAGTCCTGGTTCTCCGAGGTGCTGGCGAAGGAGCCGGAGCTCAAACCGCAGCTGCGGGAGCAGGGGCAGTACGACGAGCTCGGGCGGACGCTGGCCGGTCAGCTGGTGCGCCAGGAGCTCGTCGCGCAGGCCGCTCGGGAGAACGGGCTGACCGCGTCCGAGCAGCAGATCACCGACATGATCAACCAGTGGGGCGGTCCGCAGGCCACCGAGGGCAAGATCTTCACGCCCGAGAACCTGCACGAGATGGCCCGCACCGAGGCGCTGGTGACCGAGCTGGGCCGCCGCTACTTCGACGGCCTGGCGGTC
Organism: Saccharopolyspora endophytica; assembly: GCF_018070075.1. Lineage (GTDB taxonomy): Bacteria > Actinomycetota > Actinomycetes > Mycobacteriales > Pseudonocardiaceae > Saccharopolyspora > Saccharopolyspora endophytica. Next base: position 73,558 of record NZ_JAGPXE010000007.1, on the reverse strand, counting down.
ACCTTCGACTTCACCCAGGCCACCACCCGCGCCGAGGCCGAGCGCAAGGCCCACCAGATGGCGCAGGGCGACGCGGCCGTGCGCGACCTGATCGCCGCCGACGCCAAGGCGGGCCTCCCGGCCTCCGCGGGGCAGCAGCTGCGCGCGCTCGACAGCCCGAAGCTCGCGGCCTCCACGCCTCTGTTCAGCGCCGAGCCGGGCACGGTCCTGGCCTTCGAACCGGAACCCAACTCGGGTCAGTGGCTGATCGCGCTCATCCGCGACCGCAAGGCCGCACCGACGGCCAACCCGGCCGGTGGCGTGGACGACCAGACGTTGCAGGGCGTCGGCACCTTCCTGCTTGGAGCCACCGCCGACCGCGTCGGCGTCACCCTCAGCCCCCGCTACGGCGTGTGGGACCCGATCGGCCTCCAGCCCGTGCCGAACGAGGGCGAGACCACGGGCTTCCGCATCGAGCCGCACGAGCACGAGGGCGCCTGAGCCGGTTTTCGGCTGACGCCTCCCGGGTGTGGCGCACGTCGCTGAACCTCGGTCGTCCCCGGTTGGGACAATCGTCGTATGAGCGAGCTGCGGGTGGCCGAAGGTACTGCGATCGTCCTGGTGGACGACAGGCTCGGCGAGGCGCTGCCCCCGGCCGCGTTGCCGCTGGTCCGCAAGGCCGCCGCGGTCTTCGCGGGAGCCGGTCTGTCGGTGGCGGCCAAGGCCGCGCTCGACGTTCCCGAGGCACCGCAGGACCTCGTCGAGCGGGCCGCGACCGCGCCGACCGTGCTGATCACCGGCGAGATCGACGCCGTCGCCGAATCGCTGCGCGCCGCGGGCGCCTCCGTCGTCTCCTCGCCCGCGCCCGCCGGAGTGGAGCTGCTGGACGCGGTGACCGTGATGGACCGGCTGCGCTCGCCGGGCGGCTGCCCGTGGGACGCCGAGCAGGACCACGACTCGTTGCGCCAGTACCTCGTCGAGGAGACCTACGAGCTGCTCGACGCGATCGCGGAGAAGGACCGCTCGGCGCTGCGCGAGGAGCTCGGGGACGTGCTGCTGCAGGTCCTCTTCCACGCCCGGGTCGCCGCCGAGGACTCCGAGGACCCGTTCGACGTCGACGCCGTGGCGGCGGGTCTGGTCAGCAAGCTCGTCAGCAGGCACCCGCACGTCTTCGCCGACGACAGCACCGTGCTCGACACCGAGTCCCAGCACGCGCGCTGGGAGGAGCTCAAGCAGCAGGAGAAGCAGCGGGAGTCCATCGTGGACGGTGTCGCGCTCGGCCAGCCCGCCGTCGCGCTGGCCGCCAAGCTCACCCAGCGGGCCGGGCGGGCCGGAATCCCGCTGTCCGCCATGCCTTCCGGCGAGGACACCGGTTCGGCGCTGTTCGCGCTGGCCGCCGAGGCCAAGCTCGACGGGATCGACCCGGAGGACGCGCTGCGCGGGGTCGCCCTGGAGTTCGCGGAGCGCATCCGCGCGGCCGAACGCCGCACCCGCGAAGCGGGCGGCACCGCGCCCACCGCCGACGAGTGGCACGAGCTCCTCAGCGGTTCCGATGCGTGACCGCCGAGCGCTGGCGCTGCCGCTGCTGCTGGCCCTCGCCGCCTGCTCCCCGCCACCCGCACCCACGTCCGAGCCGCCGTCGGCGTCGGCCCCGCCGGATCCCGGCGTCGCCCCGCCGGCGGTCGCGCTGCTCGCCCCGGGGGCGTCGTCGCCGGACCGGCCGCAGGCGCAGCTGATCGACTGGTCCGAGCGGATGTCCGACGAGCTCAACATCCCCCGCGCGGCGCTGCAGGCCTACGGCTACGCGCAGCAGGCGATGAACGCCTCCGTCCCCGGCTGCGGGCTGAGCTGGACTGTGCTGGCGGGCATCGGCTCGGTGGAGTCCAGCCACGGCAGGCACGGCGGTGCCCGGCTCGACGGGACCGGCAGGCCCGACCCCCGCATCATCGGCTTACCGCTCGACGGCAGCGCCGGGGTCAAGGCGATCCGGGACACCGACGGCGGGAACCTCGACGGGGATCCGGTGTGGGACAGGGCCGTCGGGCCGCTGCAGTTCATCCCGTCGACCTGGCGCAAGTACGAGGTCGACGCCGACGGTGATGGCGTCGCCGACCCGCAGGACCTCGACGACGCCGCGCTGACCGCCGGGCGGTACCTGTGCGCGGTCGGCCACGACCTGCGCGACGGCGACCGGTTCTGGGCGGCACTGCTGGACTACAACCAGTCCCGCAGCTACGGCCAGGACGTCATCGACTACGCCGACCACTACGGGAAGACCAGCCGGTCACTGCCGGCCCAGGGTTGATCCCGGAGGGTGGTCGGTGCCCGGAAGTGCTGGAGCCGGGGGCTACCTGCAAGTAGCCTGTGCGAGTGATCAGGACCTCGCCAACGGTGCTCGCGGCCCTCGGACGCCTCGTGCTGGCCGTATCGCTGCTGGCCGCGATGGTCGTCGGCGTCGCCCTGGTCAACGTCCTCGGCGCCCCGCCGAAGGCGCCGGTGGCCGCGCCGCCGCGCCCTGAGGACCCCAAGCCCGCGCCGGTCGCGCCCGGATCGATCGCGCCACCGGTCCAGGCCCCGCAGGTGGAGGCCCCGCCGCAGCCGCAGCCCGGCGTCGACCCCGTGCGCGAGTGGGCGAACCAGATCTCGGCGGTCGTCGACCTGCCGGCTCGCGCGGTCGTCTCCTACGTCAACGCGGACCTGGCGATGCGCCAGCACCAGCCGAGCTGCCGGATCTCCTGGACCACGCTCGCCGGCATCGGCCGCATCGAGTCCAACCACGGCCGGTTCGGCCACCGGCAGCTGCGCGAGGACGGCCGCCCGTCGGTGCCGATCATCGGCATCAAGCTCGACGGCGGACCCAACGTGCGGCTCATCCCGGACAGCGACGGGGGAGCGCTGGACGGCGACGTCGAGCACGACCGGGCCGTCGGTCCGATGCAGTTCATCCCCACGACGTGGCGCAAGTGGGCCACCGACGGCAGCGGCGACGGCCGCGGCGACCCGCAGAACCTCGACGACGCGGCCGTCTCCGCCGCGCGCTACCTCTGCGCGAACGGCCGCGACATGTCCACCGGCTCCGGCTGGTGGCAGGGCGTCATGTCCTACAACAACTCCGTCGAGTACGCCCAGAAGGTCTTCGGCCTGGCCGAGAACTACGCAGCAGCAGGAAACCCCCGCCGCTAACCCCGACCCCAGACCTCACCGGAACCCGGGACGGGATTTCAGTGCGGGAGGGCGCTTGGGCCGCGCGGAGGGGACCGAGCAGGCGGTGGGGTCAGGAGGAGCGGACGGCTATGTGGGCGTTGATCTCGCCCAGGGCCTCTTGGTAGGCCGGGTCCGGGTACATGGTGGCGGCCAGGCGGAGCTGGGCCCTGGCCTCGTTGAGGCGACCCTGGCGTTGCAGCGTCCGGCCCAGGACCAGTCGCGCGTAGTGGTCGGACGGATCGATCTCCAGCACGCGCAGGAACGCGCGTTCGGCTCGGCGCAGCTGCGCCGAGAAGTAGTACGCCCGCCCCAGGAGCAGCTGCACGCTGGGCTTGTCGGGGGCGACGTCGACAACGGGTTCGAGGACTCGGAGGGCTTCCAGCGGGCGGCGCTGCGCGAGCAGTTCCTCCGCTCGCCGGAACGCTTCGACGGTGCCTTCGTTCGTCATGGCGCGGACAACGTTAATCCGCGATCGGCTGTTCCGAGACCTCCGACCGGATGGTCTTGTGGTGACGCAGAGGCATCGAGCGCCCCACGTCGAGGCGACTTCGCGGTGCCGTGACCTCCCGGAAGGCGAACGGCCGACGAACACCGGGTGTGGAGATCGAGCGGCGCAGATCACGGCATCGCGAGTCTGCGGCGAGCGCTGCGCCCGCCCGGTTAGGCTCGTAGTCGGTTGTCGGGGCGGACAGCCGGTTCGCGGCGTGCGGGAACGTCGTGTCGGTTGCTCCCGTCCTATGAGTCCAAGCTGGTTAGGAGCACACGTGGCGATCATCGAACAGGTCGGCGCCCGCGAGATCCTCGATTCGCGCGGTAACCCCACCGTCGAGGTCGAAGTGGCATTGGAGGACGGCACGCTCAGTCGCGCCGCGGTCCCCTCGGGCGCCTCGACCGGCGAACACGAGGCCGTCGAGTTGCGCGACGGCGACGCCGGCCGCTACGGCGGCAAGGGCGTGGAGAACGCCGTCTCGGCCGTGCTGGACGAGATCGGACCCGAACTGACCGGCCTGGACGCCACCGAGCAGCGCGTGGTCGACCAGAAGCTGGTGGACCTCGACGGCACCCCGGACAAGTCCCGGCTGGGCGCCAACGCGATCCTCGGCGTCTCGCTGGCGGTGGCCAAGGCCGCCGCGGAGGCGTCCGAGCTGGAGCTGTTCCGCTACATCGGCGGCCCGAACGCGCACGTGCTGCCGGTGCCGATGATGAACATCCTCAACGGTGGTGCCCACGCCGACACCGGTGTGGACATCCAGGAGTTCATGATCGCGCCGATCGGTGCGGACACCTTCGCCGACGCGCTGCGCTGGGGTGCGGAGACCTACCACGCGCTGAAGTCGGTCCTGAAGTCCAAGGGCCTGCCCACCGGCCTGGGTGACGAGGGCGGTTTCGCCCCCGACCTGCCCAACAACCGCGAGGCGCTGGACCTGATCGCTTCGGCGATCGAGAAGGCCGGCTACAAGCTGGGCCGCGACATCGTGCTGGCCCTCGACGTGGCTGCCACCGAGTTCTTCAACGAGGGCACCTACAACTTCGAGGGCACCAAGCGCACCGCCGACCAGATGGCGGAGTACTACCAGGAGCTCGTCTCGGCCTACCCGCTGGTGTCCATCGAGGACCCGCTGGGCGAGGACGACTGGGACGGCTGGGTCAAGCTGACCAAGCAGGTCGGCGACAAGGTGCAGCTGGTCGGCGACGACCTGTTCGTCACCAACCCGGAGCGCCTGGAGGACGGCATCAACAAGGGTGCCGCCAACGCGCTGCTGGTCAAGGTCAACCAGATCGGCACGCTCTCGGAGACCCTGGACGCGGTCAGCCTGGCCACCTCGTGCGGCTACAAGAGCATGATGAGCCACCGCTCCGGCGAGACCGAGGACACCACGATCGCCGACCTGGCGGTGGCCACCGGCTGCGGCCAGATCAAGACCGGTGCTCCGGCGCGGAGCGAGCGGGTTGCCAAGTACAACCAGCTGCTGCGCATCGAAGAGGGCCTCGGCGACGCCGCCCGCTACGCGGGTGAGCTGGCGTTCCCGCGGTTCAACGCGGAGAGCTGAGCCATGCCGGCCGGGCGCGCATCGAATTCGCAGGGGCGCGGCGAGCGGAACGTTCCGCCGTCGCGCCGGCAGGTGCGCGCCCGCCGGGACTCGGCTCAACGCAAGACGACCGGGACGAGTTCGGTTCGGGGCACCCCGAAGCGGCGCCCGGCGAGCAGGGCGAAGTCCAGCACCGGGGGCGCGTTCAAGCTTTCCTCGACGCGTCGCGCGGCGGTGCTGGCGCTGCTGGTGTGCGTGATGGCGCTGAGCGTCGCGGTGCCGCTGCGCACCTACCTCAGCCAGCGCGACGAGCTCGCCGCGCAGGAGTCGCAGCGAGTCGAGCTGGAGATCCAGGTTCGCGAGCTGGAGCAGCGCAAGCAGGAGCTCTCCGATCCCGCGCAGGTCGAGGCGGAGGCGCGGGCGCGGCTCGGCTACGTCCGGCCGGGGGAGACGCCCTACATCGTGGAGGTCCCGCAGGCTCCGGCCCCGCCGCCTCCGCGGGCACCCGGTGACGACGGGGTGCCGTGGTACGAGGAGATGTGGAACTCGGTGTTGGGGAAGGAATCGTGACGGTCGTGGATACGTCGCTGGTCAGCGAGGCGGACCGGGAGTGCGTCCGGCGTCAGCTCGGACGGCCGCCCCGGGGGCTGCACGCGATCGCGGCACGTGATGCCTCCGGTGAGCCGACGGTCGTGCAGACCTGGCCCCGGCTGGAGGACGGCACGCCGTTCCCGACGCTGTACTACTTGACGGCCCCCGACCTCACGGCCCACGCCTCGACGTTCGAGGCGGAGGGCCTGATGAAGGAGATGGCCGAGCGGCTGGAGACCGACGAGGACCTGGCGGCCCGCTACCGCGCCGCCCACGAGTCCTACCTGGCCGAGCGCAACGCCCTGGAGTCGCTGGGCACCGACGTCAGCGCGGGCGGCATGCCGGACCGCGTGAAGTGCCTGCACGTCCACATCGCGCACTCCTTGGCGAAGGGCCCCGGGGTGAACCCGTTCGGCGACGAGGCCGTCGACCTCATCGCCGAGCGCTGGCCCGAGCACCGCTACCTGCTCAACCGCTGACGCTCCCTCCGCGTCGCGGATCTCGGGCGCCACAGCGTGATCGAGGGGATCGGTACGGGCCAGAACCACCTCACTGACCAGGTGCGATGCGGTCGAAGAGCGACTTGGCTCCCGTGACCGGGGTCGAGCCGAAGGTCCGGCCCGGTTCCGCCAGGCGCGTCGCGATGAACGCGTCCGACACCGCTGCCGGGGCGTAGCGCTGGAGCAGCGACGCCTGCAGCGTCAGCGCCAGCGACTCCGCCAGGGCCCGCGCCCGTTCCGGGCGGGGATCGGCGAGTTCCGCGCGGACGCGGCGCAGCGCGTCGTCGTAGGCGGCGTTCTCGCCGGCGGCGGCGTCGAGCTCGGCGAGGATCGCGTCCCGGCTCGTCGGCTGCTTGGCCAGCGCCCGCAGCAGGTCCAGCGCGGTGACGTTGCCCGAGCCCTCCCAGATCGACATCAGCGGCGCCTCGCGGTAGAGCCGGGGCATCCCGGACTCCTCGACGTAGCCGTTGCCGCCCAGGCACTCCAGCGCCTCGGCCACCACGTACGGGGCGCGCTTGCAGACGTAGAACTTCGTCGCGGGCAGCGCCAGCCGGAGCAGGTCGTGCTCCTGCTGCTCGACGGCCGCCGCCAGCCGCATCGCCAGCGTCGTCGCCGCTTCGGACTCCAGCGCCAGGTCCGCGACCACCTGCTGCATCAGCGGTTGGTCGGCCAGCCGGGCGCCGAACGCGCTGCGCTGCTGCACGTGGTGGGCAGCCTCCGACAGCGCGATCCGGACGTTCGCCGACGCGCCGAGCACGCAGTCGAGCCTGGTCATCGACACCATCTCGATGATGCAGCGGACCCCGCGCCCCTCCTCGCCGATGAGGTGCCCGATCGCGCCGGTGTACTCGATCTCGGACGAGGCGTTGGACTTGTTGCCCAGCTTGTCCTTCAGCCGCTGCAGGCGGATCTCGTTGCGGGTGCCGTCGGGCAGCACGCGCGGGACCAGGAAGCAGCTCAGCCCGCCCGAGGTCTGCGCGAGCGTCAGGAACAGGTCGTTCATCGGCGCCGAGGTGAACCACTTGTGCCCGACCAGCCGGTACGTGCCGTCGGCCAGCGGTTCGGCGGTGGTGGTGTTGGCGCGGACGTCGGAACCGCCCTGCTTCTCGGTCATCGACATGCCGGCCAGCAGCGCCGACTTCTCCTGCGGCGGGCGCAGCCCGAACTCGTAGCGGCGGGCGGTGAGCTTCGGCTCGAACTCGGCGGCCAGCTCCGGCGACCAGCGCAGCGCGGGGACCGCGGCGTAGGTCATCGAGATCGGGCAGCCGTGCCCGGCCTCGGCCTGCGACCACAGGTAGAACCCGGCGGCCCGGCGCAGGTGCGCGCCCGCTCCCTGCCCCCACGGGGCGGCGTGCAGGCCGTGCGCGATCGCCCGCTCCATCAGCCGGTGCCACGACGGGTGGTACTCGACCTCGTCGACGCGGTTGCCGTAGCGGTCGTGGGTGCGCAGCTGCGGCGGGTTCTCGTCGGCGAGCCTGCCGTGCTCGCGGGTCTCGGCCGAACCGGCCTCCAGCGCGAGCGGGGTCAGGTCGCCGACGGCGTAGCGGGTCAGCGCCGAACCCAGCGCGGGGTCGCAGGCCAGCGGATCGAATCCGGACAGCGGTGAAGCCTGGTTCACGACCTGGTGGGTGCTGTGCACGCGCGGCTCGTCGATGAGCGTCATGCCCGGAGCGTAGGCACAAATCCCCGCGAGATGAATGCCTCGATCCGATGCAGCTGGATTCCAGGTGGGCAAGCTTCTCCGGCGGCTCGGTCGGGTGAAGTCGCGCGGCGAGTGCCCCCGAGGTGGTGTATCCAGGGGTTCGGCTGTTTGGCGGAGTGCTCGATTCAGGCGTGGGGGTTTGACGAGTGGGGGACCGCAGGAAGCGCATGGCCCGGAGGAAGGATCCGACGGGTGTGCTGGCGCGACGACGGGCCCGGAGGTGGCTGGCGGTCACCGCGATGGCACCGGTCCTGGCGCTCCCGGCGGGTTTGCTGAGCGCCTCGGCCCTGCCCACCGGACCAGCCCCGGGACCGCAGGCGTCCGCGCTGCGCGAGCTGGGTGTGAGCGGGAACCTGCCGCAGGCTCCGGTGCTCAGCCCTCGGCTTCTGAACGAGGCAGCCGACCCGGCGCAGCTCGCCGCCGTGCCGCAGGCCGCGCCCCGGGCGGAGCTGCCCGTCGGTGAGCTCGGCATCCCCGAACCCGTGCTGGCCGCCTACATGCAGGCGGCGCGCGAGGTGGAGCAGATCCAGGCCTGCGGGCTGCACTGGTCGGTGCTGGCGTCGATCGGGCGCATCGAGTCCGGGCACGCCCGCAACGGCGCCATCGACGTCAACGGCACGACGGTGCACGCGATCCTCGGCCCCCAGCTGTCCGGCGGGCCGGAGGTCGCGGCGATCCCGGACACCGACGCCGGGCGCTTCGACGGCGATCGGGTGTGGGACCGGGCGGTCGGGCCGATGCAGTTCATCCCGTCGACCTGGCGGAAGTTCGCCTCCGACGGCAACCAGGACGGCGTCCAGAGCCCGCACAACGTGCCCGATGCGGCGGCCGCGGCGGGCACCTACCTCTGCAGCGGCGGCGAGGACCTCAACGATCCGCGCGCTCTGGCGGCGGCCGTGTTCCGCTACAACCACTCCGAGAGCTACGTCCGCACGGTTCTGGTCTGGGCCGACGCCTACCGGCGCGGTGTCACGCCGACCCCGGCCGAGCTGGCTCCGGAGACCAGCGACCTCCTGGCCGCTGAGCGGACTGCCGAGAGCCCGAGCGCGCTGGCGCTGCCGGAGCCCGAGCCGCTGACGATCCCGGAGATCGAGCCCGTGGCGCCGATCCCGGATCCGCAGCCGCAGGCGTTCGAGCCGGTCGTGCCGGAAACCGCTCCGCAGGCCGAGCCGGAGCCGCTGGTCGCTCCGGTCGAGCCGGTCGTGCCGCAGCAGCCGTCGACCGCACCCGCGCCGTCGCAGATCCCGCCGCCCCAGCCGGTTCCGTCGAGCGCGGAACCCCTGCCGTCGAGCCAGCAGCCTGCCCCGCAGAGTCCGGAATCCTCGCCGTCGAGCTCGGTGCCCGTTCCGCAGAGCTCGGAACTGGCGCCGCAGAGCTCGGTGCCCGCGCCGCAGAGCTCGGCGCCCGCGCCGCAGAGCTCGGTGCCCGCGCCGCAGAGCTCGGTGCCCGCGCCGCAGAGCTCGGTGCCCGCGCCGCAGAGCTCGGAGCCCGCTCCGCAGAGCTCGGCGCCGGTTCCGCAGAGCTCGGAGCCCGTGCCGTCGACGAGTTCACCAGAGCTGGTCCCGCCGCCTTCCGAGGTCGGCGAAACCTGCGACACGGCTCTGCTCGACCGCGGCGAGTTCGCCCTCATCGAACCGCTCGCGGGCGACGACGTGCTGCCCGGCGAATCGCCCCCGATGCTGGCGCAGCCCGACTCCGAGGTCTTCACCGACGCCGGTGGCGTGGCGGAGCCCTGCACCGTTCCCGACGCTTACACCCCCAGACCGCAGTAACCGCCGGACCCCGGCACCGGGCCGCGCGCGCTCCTTCCGCGGGAACGTGCGCGGCCCGGCGCTTTCCTCGCCCCGGCCTCGGGCCCGATAGCGTGGGGGAGCGGCCGGAAACGCCGGTGCGCAGCTGGGCGAGGAGGGTGCGATGGCACGGGTTGCGGCGATCGACTGCGGGACGAACTCGATTCGCCTGCTGGTCGCGGACGTCACGGTGCACGAGGACGGGCGCAAGGATCTGCGCGACATCTACCGCACGATGCGCATCGTCCGGCTCGGCCAGGGCGTGGACGCCACCGGCCGGCTCGCGCCGGAGGCGATCGAGCGCACCCGCGCGGCGCTGGTCGACTACGCCGCGATGGCCGCGCGCAAGGGCGTCGAACGGGTCCGGATGGTGGCGACCTCGGCGACCCGCGACGCGGAGAACCGCGAGGACTTCTTCTCCATGGTCCGCGAGACGCTGGGCGTCGACGCCGAGGTGATCACCGGTGACGAGGAGGCGCGGCTGTCGTTCGTCGGCGCCGTCGGCGATCTCGACCCGCTGGACGGGCCTTTCGTGGTGACCGACGTCGGTGGCGGTTCCACCGAGGTCGTGGTGGGCACCTGGGACGGCGCGAACGCCGACATCACCGCCGCGCATTCCGCCGACATCGGCTGCGTGCGGCTGACCGAGCGGTGCCTGCGCGACGACCCGCCGACCGAGGCGGAGGTCGACGAGGCCGAGAAGGTCGCGCGTCAGATCCTCGACGAGGCGTTCGCCCGGGTCGACGTCAGCGGGGCCCGGACCTGGGTCGGAGTCGCCGGAACCGTCACGACGCTCTCCGCGATCGCGCAGGATTTGCCCGAATACGATCCTCAAGCGATCCACCTTTCCCATATTTCCCAGAACCGTGTCGAACAAATCGCCGAACAACTTCTTTCCATGTCGCATGAAGAGCGTTCGAAGATCGGATCGATGCATCCGGGTCGCGTGGATGTGATCGGGGGCGGTGCGCTGGTGGTCAAGGTGCTCGCGCAGGAGTTTTCGGAGCGCAGCGGCATCTCCTCGATGACTGCTAGTGAGCACGACATCCTGGACGGCATTGCCCTGTCGATCAGCTAGTTCCCAGAGGGTGGACACGTTGTCCCGATTGCAAAGAATGGGAACGGTGTATCGATTCAGAAAGTGACGGCTTTGTGACACTGCATTGCCGCCGCCCGGTTCTCACTTATGTTTACGCACGTCTGACGCGACGGTGAAGAACCGTCGTGCGTGATGCCCCTGGAAAACAAACCCGGGGCGCGCGTGGGAAGCGGGAGGACCTACATGCGAAAGGGACGTTTGGCCGCATTGGTCGCGGCCCCGCTGGCGGTGGCGTTGCTCGCCACCGGCTGCGGCGGTGGCGGCAGCGGCTCGGGAGAGGACGGCATCGTCACCCTTGACTGGGGCGAGCCGGAGAACCCTCTTGTCCCGGCGAACACCACCGAGGAAAACGGTGGTTTCATCGTGAACTCCATGTTCACGGGTCTGGTGAACTACCGCGCCAGCGACCTCAAGGTCGAGAACGCGGTCGCCGAGTCGATCCAGACCACGGACAACCAGAACTTCACGATCAAGCTCAAGCCGGGCTGGACCTTCCACGACGGCACGCCGGTCAAGGCGAAGAACTTCGTCGACGCCTGGAACTACTCGGCCTACGGCCCCAACGGTTTCCAGGGTGCGAGCTTCTTCGAGCAGATCGACGGCTACGACCAGCTGCAGTCCGAGGACCCCGACGGTGACGAGGGCCCGGCACAGGCCCCGACGCCGCCGGCCAAGGAGATGTCCGGTCTCAAGGTCGTCGATGACACGACGTTCACGGTGAAGCTGAAGGCGCCGTTCACGATCTTCCCGGTCGTGCTGGGCTACTCCGCTTACATGCCGCTGCCCGACGCGTTCTTCGCCGATCCCAAGGGCTTCGAGCAGCACCCGATCGGCAACGGTCCGTTCAAGTTCCAGGACCGCACTCCCAACGTCGAGCTGAACCTGGCCGCCTACGACAAGTACGCGGGCACCGACAAGCCGACGATCAAGGGCGCCAAGTTCAAGGTCTACGACAACCTGGACACCGCCTACCAGGACCTGGTCTCGGGCAACCTGGACTTCCTGCGCGCCGTTCCGGTCTCCGCGCTGGTCGGCGACAAGTGGAAGCAGGAACTCGGCGAGCGCGCGAAGCAGAAGCCGGGCCTGCTCACCCAGAACCTGGGCATCCCGATCTACGACGAGAAGTTCAAGAACCCGCTGGTCCGCAAGGCGATCTCGATGTCGATCGACCGCAAGACCATCACCCAGCAGGTGTTCTCGGGCGGTCGTGACCCGGCGGACGGCTTCGCCACCGCTGCGGCCGACGGCTACCGCCCCGGCCAGTGCGGCGAGGCGTGCGAGTTCAACCCGGAGAAGGCCAAGCAGTACCTGGCCCAGGCCGGCGGCTTCCAGGGCACCCTGACCCTGGAGACCAACGCCGACGGCGGTCACAACGAGTGGGTCCAGGCCGTGGCCGCGAGCATCCAGCAGAACCTGGGCATCCAGACCCAGTTCGTGCCGGTGCCGACCTTCGGCGAGTTCCGCCAGAAGGCCAACGCGTTCCAGTTCGACGGTCTGTTCCGGACCGGTTGGAAGGCCGACTACCCGAACATCGAGACGTTCCTGACGCAGCTGTACCGCACGGACGCGTCGTCGAACGACTACAAGTACTCCAACCCGGCGTTCGACGCCGCGCTGGACAAGGCGAACGCGGCTCCCACCACGGAGGCCGCCACCGCCGCCTACGCCGATGCGGAGAAGCTGCTGGGGGAGGACCTTCCGGTCATCCCGCTGTGGACCCAGCCGGTGCAGTACGGCTTCTCGGAGCGAGTCGCCGAAGGTGAGGTCAAGGCCTACCGCGAGCTCGACTTGAGCACGGTGCGCCTGAACCCGTAAAACCGAGTGCGCGCCCGGCCCATCGAAACCCGGTGGGCCGGGCCCTGCGCTGCTGTTGATGGAGGAGGCCCGGATGGGTCGCTACGTGTTGCGGCGGTTGCTGCAACTGATCCCGGTTTTCATCGGGACGACTTTTATCATCTACCTGCTGGTGTGGGCGATTCCCGGCGACCCGTTCGCGGGCAAGTGCGGCGACCGCGGCTGCCCTCCGGCCTACATCGCGGAGATGCAGGAGAAGTACAACCTGGACGATCCGCTGATCATCCAGTACTTCAAATATCTGGGAAACCTGCTGACGGGTGATTTCGGGGAGACCTACTCCGGTACGGCGATCTCCTCGCTGCTCGAACAGGCCTATCCGGTCACCGTCCGGCTCGCCCTCGTCGCTCTGATCATCGAGGGCATCATCGGTCTGCTCGCCGGTGTCCTGACCGGCCTCCGCGGGCGCGGCTTCCTGGACAACCTGGTGCTGGTGTCCACCCTGTTCCTGATCGCGCTGCCGGTGTTCGTCACCGGTTTCGTGCTGCAGATCGTGCTCGGCTCCGAGCTGGGCCTGATCAAGACCACGGTCTCCTCCGATCCCACGATCGGTGAACTCCTCGTCCCCGGGTTCGTCCTCGGATCCCTGTCCATGGCCTACGTCTCGCGGCTGACGCGGACGAGCATGATGGAGAACAAGCACGCGGACTTCGTGCGCACCGCTGTCGCCAAGGGCCTCGCGCCCCGCCGCGTCGTCGGAGTGCACATGCTGCGCAACTCCATGATCCCGGTGGTCACGTTCCTGGGCACCGACCTGGGCGCGCTGATGGGTGGTGCGATCGTCACCGAAGGCGTGTTCAACGTCCGCGGCATCGGCGGACTGGTCTACAAGGCGATCACGACGCAGGAAGGCACCACGGTGACCGGGATCGTCACCGTCCTGGTGCTGGTCTACCTGCTGATGAACCTGCTGGTGGACATTCTCTACGCGGTGCTCGACCCGAGGATCCGATATGACTGACCCACGCCCCACCACCGGCCTCGCCGCGACCACCACCCCCGCGGCCGAGGCACCACGAGCGGACGAGAAGAACGAGCAGGCCAAGAACGAGAAGCCTCGCGGTCTCTGGAGCGACGCGTGGCGCGATCTGCGCCGGCGTCCGCTGTTCCTGATCGCCTCGGGGATCATCCTCCTGCTGCTGATCATCGCCGCGTTCCCGCAGCTGTTCACGAGCGCGGATCCGAACTTCCAGGACCTGACCAAGGCGCGCGACACCCCGTCGGGGGAGGCGTGGTTCGGCTACGACAACCTCGGCCGCGACCTCTACGCCAGGACCATCATCGGCGCTCGCGCGTCGATCCTGGTGGGCCTGGCGGCGACGTTGCTGACGGTGCTGCTCGGTGGCCTGATCGGCATCATCGCCGGGTACTTCGGCGGCATCGTGGACACGCTGATCTCGCGGTTCTCCGAGATCTTCATGGGCCTGCCGTTCGTGCTCGGCGCGATCGTCATCCTGACCACGTTCAACGCCGACATCAAGATCCCCAGCGGCAGCCGGATCATCACCCAGGTCGTGGTGACGATCGCGGTGCTGTCCTGGCCGATCTCGATGCGCATCATGCGGTCGGCGGCGATCGCGGCCAAGCAGCAGGACTACGTCAAGGCGGCCCGCGCGCTGGGCGCGAGCCCGACCCGGATCATCATGCGGCACGTGCTGCCCAACACCCTGGCGCCGGTGATGGTCTACGCGACCATCGCGCTCGGCGGGTTCATCGGTGCCGAGGCGACGCTGTCGTTCCTGGGCATCGGCCTGCGCGAGCCGGTCGTGTCGTGGGGCGTGATGATCTCCGACTCGCGCAACTACATCCAGGCCGCCCCGCACCTGCTGTTCTTCCCGGCCGGTTTCCTGGTGGTCACGGTCCTGGCGTTCGTGATGCTCGGTGACGCCGTCCGCGACGCGCTCGACCCGAAGCAGAAGTAGGAGAAACCGCTGTGTCCGCAACGAAACACGAGACCTCGGCGGAACGTCTGCTGGAGGTCGAGGACCTGCACGTCGAGTTCCGCACCCGGGACGGCGTCGCGAAAGTCCTCAACGGTGTGAACTACCACGTCGACGCCGGCGAAACCCTCGCCGTGCTGGGCGAGTCCGGTTCCGGCAAGAGCGTCACGGCGCAGACCGTGATGGGCATCCTGGACGTCCCGCCGGGGGCGATCACCGGAGGTGCGATCCGCTACCGCGGTGAGGACCTGCTGACCGCCACCGAGGAGCGCAGGCGAGAGCTGCGCGGCGACGCGATGGCGATGATCTTCCAGGACGCGCTGTCGGCGCTGAACCCGGTCTACACGGTCGGGTTCCAGATCGCCGAGCAGCTCCGGACGCGGCGCGGCATGTCCCGCAAGGACGCCACGAACCGGGCCGTGGAGCTGCTGGACCAGGTGAAGATCCCGAACGCCAAGCAGCGCGTGAAGGAGTTCCCGCACCAGTTCTCCGGCGGCATGCGGCAGCGCGCGATGATCGCGATGTCGCTGGCCCTGGACCCGGACCTGCTCATCGCCGACGAACCGACCACGGCGCTGGACGTCACCGTGCAGGCCCAGATCATGGACCTGCTCGACGAACTCCGCCGGGACCGCGGCATGGGCCTGATCCTCATCACCCACGACCTGGGCGTGGTCGCCGAGGTCGCGGACCGGATCGTGGTGATGTACGCGGGCCGCATCGTCGAGGCCGCCGACGCCTACTCGCTGTACAAGGCCCCGGGCCACCCCTACACCGACGGTCTGATGCGGTCGATCCCGCGCCTGGACCTCAAGGGCCAGGAGTTGGAGACGATCAAGGGCCTGCCGCCGAACCTCATGGCGGTGCCGCCGGGATGCCCGTTCCACCCGCGTTGTTCGCGGGCCGAGGACAAGTGCCGCACGGAGGTGCCGACCGATCACAACCTCGGGTTGGGCCGCGTCAGCGCCTGCCACTTCGCGGAGGAGATGATGAGCCGTGGCTGAGCCGATCCTCCAGGTCCAGGACCTGGTCAAGCACTTCCCGGTGCGCGCGGGCCTCCCGCGTCGCACGGTCGGGCACGTGCGGGCGGTCGACGGCGTGTCCTTCGACCTGCAGCGCGGTGAAACCCTCGGCATCGTCGGTGAGTCGGGCTGCGGCAAGTCGACGCTGGCGCAGGTGCTGATGCGGTTGGAGAACCCCACCAGCGGCACCGCGCTGTTCGAAGGTCGCGACATCTTCAAGATGCGCGGCTCGGAACTGCGCAAGCTGCGCCGGAACATGCAGATCGTGCTGCAGGACCCCTACACCTCGCTGAACCCGCGGCGCACCGTCGGCGACATCGTCGGCGAGCCCTTCGAGATCCACCCCGAGGTGGCGCCGAAGGGCGAGCGGCGGCGCAAGGTGCAGGAGCTGCTGGACGTCGTGGGCCTCAACCCCGAGCACATCCACCGCTACCCGCACCAGTTCTCCGGCGGCCAGCGGCAGCGCATCGGCATCGCCCGCGCGCTGGCGCTCAAGCCGAAGGTGATCGTCTGCGACGAGCCGGTGTCGGCGCTGGACGTGTCGATCCAGGCTCAGGTGATGAACCTGCTGGGCGACCTGCAGGACGAGTTCGGGCTGTCGTACGTGTTCATCGCCCACGACCTGGGCGTGGTCCGGCACCTGTCGGACCGGGTCGCGGTGATGTACCTCGGCAAGATCGCCGAGATCGGCACCGAGGACGACATCTACGAGCACCCGCAGCACCCGTACACCCAGGCCCTGCTGTCGGCCGTTCCGGTGCCGGACCCGACCCTGCGCGGCAAGCGCGAGGTCATCCGACTCACCGGCGACGTCCCCAGCCCGGCCAACCCGCCGTCGGGCTGCCGCTTCCGCACCCGCTGCTGGAAGGCCCAGGACATCTGCGCCGAGAAGGCCCCCGAACTGGAGGTCCGCACGGGTTCTCACCCGTCGGCCTGCCACTTCGCGGAGGAGATCCCGCACGTCGTGGTCTGATGCCGCACGAGAACCGGGCGCCCTCACCGAACTCGGGTGGGGGCGCCCTTTTCGCGCGCCGGATCAGCGTTCCGGCTGCTCGGGGTGGCTGAGGAGGAAGACCTTCGGGGCGACCCGCTGCATGTCTCCGCCGCGGGCCACGACCAGGCCGGCCGCGAAGTCGACGAGCTGGGTCGCCTCGGGACCCCGGACGTCGGTGAGGTCCATGAGGACTGCGTTGCCCTGGCGGTAGTAGTCGCCCACGTAGTAGACGTCGGCGTAGTTCTGCGGGTGCAGCGTCTTGACCACGTGCTCAGTGTCGCCCACCGCCGCGCGGTGTCAATCGCAAGCAACCGCCGTGGCGCACCGAAATTTCGAGAATCCGGCGGTCGCGGGGCAGGCGATTCGAATTTCGCGCGAAATTCGAGTGCGAAAGTTCGGGCTCGAATTTCGCGCGAAATTCGAATCCCCCGAGCCGAGCGTGCTCCTGAGCTGCGCAGACACGCCCGGCCGGGGTTTCCGCTAGGAGCGGGTGATGAAGGTGGCGAGGTCGTCGGACTGCTGGATCCGGGACGGCTCGTGGACGTACATCATGTGACCCGCCGGGTAGTAGCGGACGTCGATGTTCTCCCGCAGCTCCTCCGGGACGGGCAACCGCGCCAGGACGTGCTCGGCGGCGAAGTACGGCGTGGCGCCGTCGGTGTAGCCGCAGCCCACGTGCACCCGCAGGTGCGGGTTGGCCTGCATCGCCGCACCGAGCCGGTCCACGACGGACACCGCCGCGCCCTCGAACTCCTTGTACGACCAGGGCTGCACCCGGCCGGTCAGGGTCTCGTAGGGCAGGTCGCTGCGGTAGTCGAGCTCTTCGCGCAGGTAGTGGTTGATGGCCGCCGAGTAGGCGCCGCGGATGCCGGAGATGCTCGGGTCGTCGGTGAAGCGCTCCACCGCGGCGTCGGGCTCCCAGCCGGTGAACCGCCCGTCCATCCGGCCGACGGTCTTGCGCTCGTCGCGCAGCAGCTCGGTGAAGAACCGGACGTGCTCGATGCGCAGGTTGACGCGGTCCACGTAGTCCTCGGACAGGCCCGACAGCTCGGCGACCTTGCGCACCACGTCGGCCCGCTCCTCGGCGGTCAGCCGAGCGCCTCGCGCCAGCGCCCACGCGTAGTCCCCGGCGGCGAACTTCTCGGCCTCGTCGAGGACGTCGCGCAGCGGGCGGTCGCCGTGCTTGCCGTGGTGGTGGGCGATGGCCGCGTAGGTCGGCAGGTACAGCGAGTACGGCAGGTCGTTGCCCTCGGTGAACCGGATCGTGCCCATGTCCAGCACGGACGAGATCAGCAGCAGCCCGTTCGGGTACAGCCCGTGCCGCGACTGGAGGTGGTCGGCCAGCGCCGCCGCGCGCAGCGTCCCGTAGGACTCGCCTGCGAGGTACTTCGGCGACATCCACCGGCTGTTGCGGGTCGTCCACAGCCGGATGACCTCGGCGATCGACTCGACGTCGCCCTGGAAACCGTGGAAGTCACCGGGCTTCCCGCCTTCGATCGCCCGCGAGTAGCCGGTGGAGACGGGGTCGATGAACACCAGGTCGCTGTGCTTGAGCAGCGTCTCGGGGTTGTCGGCGAGCCCGTAGGGCGGCGGGGCGAGGTCCCCGGCATCGCCGGACAGGACGCGGCGCGGGCCCAGCACGCCGAGGTGCAGCCACACGCTCGCCGAACCCGGGCCGCCGTTGAAGGCGAAGGTCACCGGGCGGTTGCTGTCCGGAGCGGCGTCGAGGACGTAGGAGGTCAGGAAGACCTCGGCCTTGGCCTTGTGCCCGTCGAACTTGCCGTCGGTGTAGACCTCGTCGCGCAGCACGACGCGTCCCGTGGTCGCGGTGTAGGACAGCTCGGTGCCGTCCACGGTGATCGCGTGGTGCGTGCTGACCAGATCGTCCACCGGCTCGGCGGGGGTGGTGTCCTGCTGCGTCGCCTCGTCGGCCTTCTCGTCTGCCATGCCGCCCACATTACGTGCCACGAGAGGCGTTTTCTGTCAGTTTTGCGGGGTGGAGAACCCCTCGGAGTTGATCACCGACCCGGCCGGAGAACCCGCCGACGCGGCCCCTGGCGCGGGCGACCTGGCGGAGCTGGACGAACTGGTCGGCCGCTGCACGGCCTGCCCCCGCCTGGTCGACTGGCGCGAGGAGGTCGCCCGCGTCAAGCGCGCCGCCTTCCGCGACGAGGACTACTGGGGCCGCCCGGTTCCCGGTTTCGGCCCGCCCGACGCGGAGATCGCGATCGTCGGTCTCGCCCCCGCCGCCCACGGCGGCAACCGCACCGGCCGGATGTTCACCGGCGACCGCTCCGGCGACGTCCTCTTCCAAGCGCTCCACGACGTCGGCCTGGCCTCCCAGCCGGAGTCGGTCTCGCTGCACGACGGCCTGCGGCTGCACCACACCCGCATCACGGCCCCGGTCCACTGCGCCCCACCGGCCAACAAACCCACCCCGGCCGAACGCGACACCTGCCGCCCCTGGCTGGTCCGCGAGCTGGACCTGCTGCGCCCGACCCTCCGAGTCGTCGTGGTCCTCGGAGGCTTCGGCTGGCAATCCCTCCTACCGGTCCTCGCCGACGCCGTCTGGCAGGTCCCCCGCCCCAGACCCAAGTTCGGCCACCTCGCCCACGCCGAACTCCCCGCCACCGACGGAGGACCCCCGCTCCACCTCCTCGGCTGCTACCACGTCAGCCAGCAGAACACCTTCACAGGAAGACTGACGCCGGCGATGCTCCGAGAGGTCTTCCAACGAGCGAAGCACCTGGCAGAGCTCGAATGAGAGAAACGATGCCGTCGCGACCTCGTCGGCCAGACCGGCTTCGCTCAGTCCTCGCTCGCACCACAGCCATGCTCAACCCGGTTCTCTCGCTTGCGAGGGGCCGGGTCTTTTTGTGCTTCTGGACGGTTCGGGTCAAACCTCAGCCCACGGAGTACGTGAGGGTGAGTTCGTAGCCGTTGTCGGTGTGGCCTGCGATGGCGACGTCGGCTTCGCCTCGGAGGGTTTCGAGGCCGCCGGTGCCCATGCCCGGGACGACCTGGAGGTGCGCGGAGACCGAGGTCTTGTCCTGGGTGCCGGTGTGCTGGAAGACGCAGGTGCCTTCGTGACCTGCGATGGAGCCTTCGAACCGCTCGAAGCAGAGGATCGGTGCCGCGTCGGCCTTGTAGGCGATCAGGTACGTCAGGGTGCTCGTTCCCTCGATCTCCCCGGTGTAGGTGTACTGGACCTCGGCGCGGGTGATGCCCCGGTTCGGGTAGTAGGCGTCGCCGGCCTTCGTCCCTTCGCCGTCGATGTCGACGACGAGGTGTTCCGACCACGCGGTGACGGTGAAGCGAGCGGCGGCTTTGTGCTGGTAGGTCATGCCCTCGACGCTAGGTCGGGTCGTTTCGCCGGTCTTGAACAAACGCGACGGCTTACGCTGAGCCCATGTCGAAAGCCGGGCGGCCCGAGGCGATCGTGCGCCCGAAGGCGGGGGAGCGGGCGTTCGAGGTGGAACGCCTCGAACCGGATGCTGCGCTGGCCGAGTTCGTCGACTACCACTGGCTCGTCCGCTGGAACGTCACCGATCCGCACCGGCAGCAGGTGGTGCCGCAGCCGCGGGTCCACGTCGCGGCGGAGGACGGCAGGCTCTTCGTTCACGGGGTCTCCCGCGAACCGTTCTTCCGGACCCTGACCGGTGCCGGGCACGTGCTCGGCGCGGCTTTCCACCCCGGCGGGTTCCGGGCGCTGCTGAAGGGCAGCGTCGGAGCGATCTCGGGAACCGTCCGGACCGCCGAGGACGTCCTCGGCCACGACGACCGCGCCGCGGCCGAGCAGATCCTGGCCACCAGCGAAACCGCCGAGATCGTCCCGGTCCTCGACGCCTACCTGCTGGCCTGCGAACCCGAACCCGATCCCACCGGCCGCGAAGCGACCGATCTGGTCAACGAGGCCCAACGGCGGCCCGACATCGTGCGCGCCGAACAGCTCGCCCAGCTCGCCGGGCTCAGCCTGCGCAGCCTCCAGCGGCTCTTCGCCGATCACGTCGGCATCGGCCCGAAGTGGGTCATCCAGCGCTCCCGCATCCTCGACGCCACTGCGGCAGCTCACTCCGGCGAGCCGGTCGACTGGTCCGAACTCGCCGCCGAGCTCGGCTTCAGCGACCAGGCCCACCTGACCCGCGCCTTCACCCAGGTCGTCGGCACCTCCCCGGCCACCTACCGCCGAGACCCCGGCACCGCGGGGTGAGCCCTGCGGGTTCGGACGGCCGGTGAACGTCGGTGGGGTGTGGGAGTTTTGGCGCCATGACCGATGAGAAGGCGGCTTTGCAGCACTACGTGCGAGAAGGCCGGGAGGCCGTGCTGTGGAAGGTGGAGGGACTTTCCGAGTACGACCTGCGGCGGCCGATGACGCCGACCGGGACCAACGTGCTGGGCGTGGTCAAGCACCTGGCGACGATGGAGCTGGGCTACTTCGGGGACGTCTTCGGGCGCCCGTCGGGGGTCCCGACGCCGTGGATGGAGCCGGGCGCCGAGTTCAACGCCGACCTGTGGGCCGCCGCGGACGAGTCGAGCGCGTGGGTGCTCGACCTGTACCACCGCGCCTGCGCGCACGCGGACACCACGATCGAGGCCCTGGACCTCGACTCGCGGGGAACGGTGCCCTGGTGGTCGAGCGGCGACGTCACGCTGCACCGGATCCTCGTGCACATGATCCAGGAGACCGGCAGGCACGCGGGCCATCTCGACATCGTCCGGGAACTCATCGACGGGGCCGTCGGCCGCGGACGGGGCAACGACAACATGACCACCGACGACCGGCAGCAGTGGCGCGATCACCGCGACCGGCTGGAGCGGATCGCCCGGGAAGCCTGATCGACACGCAGGATTTCCGGGGTGTTGCCGCTTTGTGACGCGTCGACGCAGGTCGAGGTCAACTTGATCAAGAAATGGTGCGGGCTTGGCGCCTCTCGCCGGAGATTCGGTAGGGTGAGCGCAACCAGACCCCCTGACACCAGAGGCGACGTCTGGTCGATGTCGCCCTCCGCGCTTGTTCGTTACAGAGCGCGTACGCAGCGCGTATGGTCGCCTACCGCGCGTTGATCGTGATCGATGCCACTCGCGACTGGCGTCACATTAAGGGGGGTAGCTGCAGCGCGGTCACGGTATGTGGTGCGACCATAAAGTCATGGCTGGTAAATCCGATCCCACGCGGATTCTCATCCTCGGCGGCGGTTACGTCGGCATGTACACGGCACTTCAGCTGCAGAAGAAGCTGGGGCGTCGTGAGGCATCCGTGACGGTCGTCGATCCTCAGCCGCACATGACCTACCAGCCCTTCCTACCGGAAGCGGCCGCGGGTTCGGTTGAACCCCGCCACGTGGTAGCGCCACTGCGACGAGTGTTGAAGCGGTGCCATGTGATCACCGCATCTGTCACCGAGATCAAGCACGACGACAAGCTCGTCACGATCGAGAACCCGCAGAGCGGAACCGAGACGCTCGCCTACGACGTGCTCGTCGTGGCGCTGGGCTCGGTTTCCCGGCTGCTGCCGATCCCCGGCCTCGCCGAGGAAGGCATCGGGCTCAAGACCGTGGGCGAAGCGACGTACCTGCGCAACCACGTGCTGGCCAAGATGGACGCCGCGGCCAACACCGACGACCAGGAGCTGCGCAAGCGGCTGCTCACCTTCACCTTCGTCGGTGGCGGGTTCGCGGGCGTCGAGGCGCTGGCCGAGCTGGAGGACATGGCCCGCTACGCGAGCCGTGACTACCAGAACGTGAGCCCGGACGACATGTCCTGGGTGCTCGTCGAAGCCGCCGGCCGAGTGATGCCCGAGGTCAGCGAGAAGATGGGCGTCTACGTGGTCAAGGCCCTCGAAGAGCGGGGCATCAAGGTCTACCTGAACACCTTCCTGAAGTCTGTCGAGGGTGGTCACGCGGTCCTGTCCGACGGCACGGAGTTCGACACCGACACGCTGGTGTGGAACGCGGGTGTGAAGGCCAACCCGGTGGTCAAGAACAGCGACCTGCCGCTGGACGAGCGAGGCCGCGTCAAGGCCTCGGCGCACATGCAGGTCGAGGGTCTGCCCGGGGTCTGGGCCGCCGGTGACGTCGCCGCGGTGCCGGACCTGTCCAAGACCGACGAGGACCCGGCCGCGACCTGCGCCCCGTCCGCGCAGCACGCGGTCCGCCAGGCCGACCAGCTCGCCAAGAACGTGCTGGCTACCCTGCGCGGCAAGCCGACCAAGGAGTACCGCCACGCGTACGCCGGATCGGTCGCCGGTCTGGGTCTGTACAAGGGTGTCGCGGACGTCTACGGCTTCAAGGCCAAGGGCTTCGTCGCCTGGTTCATGCACCGCAGCTACCACGTGAGCCGGATGCCCACGTTCAACCGGAAGATGCGGATCGTCATCGACTGGACGTTGGCCTTCCTGTTCAAGCGGGAAGCCGTGTCCATGGGTCAGATCGAGAACCCGCGGGCTGCCTTCGAGCGGGCCGCCGCGAGCTGACGCCACACCGAGCCGAATGACACTCAGGCCGCGCGTCGACGATGACGCGCGGCCTCCATGTTTCCAAGATCCTCGTCCAAGCGGTGGACAAGGACCCCGCTATCCTTGACAATCAGTAGCGGGAAAACGAAGACTCACTTCGGGTCTTCACCTGAAAGGATGCGTCACACGGGGGAAGGGGTGAATCCCTTGACGCTGAAAGAACTGGCGGCGATCTTGCGCAGTGGGGAAGCGCAGGACGGCCCGATCGCGGATTTCGAAGCGGACTACGCCGAAGCGTCGAAGGTGTTCCGGAAGAAGGACGACTGATCATGAGCGCGGCCGATGACCGGCCCGCTGACCAGGGGGAACGGGCCGAGCCGGAGCT
Organism: Saccharopolyspora endophytica; assembly: GCF_018070075.1. Classification (GTDB taxonomy): domain Bacteria; phylum Actinomycetota; class Actinomycetes; order Mycobacteriales; family Pseudonocardiaceae; genus Saccharopolyspora; species Saccharopolyspora endophytica. The sequence continues at coordinate 50,014 of NZ_JAGPXE010000007.1, read as the reverse complement.
CCGCCCGACGCCGGTGCTGCTGCAAGGACAGGACTACTTCGTCCGCGCGCCCGGCACTCCGCTGGACTTCCAGGAACGCATGTACCAGGCGGGCCTCGTCGAGGAGGAGCCCGGCGACCCGGTGCCCTGCGTGCTCGTGCTCTCCCGCGCCACCGACATGGAGATGAACGAGCTCTCCCTCGCGCTGGCCGAGCACGACGTCCGCATGGTGCGCATCGACGCGGACCGCTGCCTGGACCTGCCACTGACGGTGCACGCCGATACTCCTCTGATCGAATTCCACCGCTGGCTCTTGCGCCCGGTACTGATCTGGCGGCGACACTTCGACATGACCGCCGTACCCGTTGATCCCGCAACGGTCTACGGGGCCTATGTTCGTGAGCAGTGGCACGCGGTCGGCAACTGGCTGACCACGAGGGACGATTGGGACCAGGTGAACACGGGGCCGTCCGGAGGAGTGCTCGACCGGCTGACGCAGCTTCAGGGCGCGGCGTCGGTCGGCCTGCGCGTGCCGCGCACCTCCGTGACCACGATGCCCGGGCGCAGCCGCCCCGGTGGCGCGCAGTGCATCGTCAAAACCGCAGGTCACCACATGCTCGAACCCGAACCGGGAGCGCTGCGCGGGCTCTTCCCGCAGCCGTTGGACATCCGCCGCACCGGTGGTGACGCGCGGGAGCCGGCTCCCGTGCTCGTCCAGCAGTACCTCGACGCCGACGAGGAGCTGCGGGTGTTCGTGGTGGGGGAGCGCGCGATCGCCTTCCGGGTGAACAAGCTCGACCCGGCTCAGCTGTGGGTCGACCCCGAATCGGTCGTGGTGGAGCCCGTGGACGTGCCGGGCGACCTGGCCGAACGGCTGCTGCGCCTGTGCGAGCGCTGGCAGCTGGACGTGGCGGGCTTCGACCTGCTGCGGGTGGGTGACGAGTGGGTTTTCCTGGAGGTCAACGTCAACTGCGACTGGCGTTGGTTCGAGCAGCGCGCCGACAGCAAGGACGTCTCGGGGGCGGTGCACGACTGGGTCCGCTCGCGGTTCGACGAGCTGGCGGAGTCGGCGGCGGTGGGTGAATGGGGCAGCTGGTGACCAGATCACGAGGGTGTGGAATCTGCCCGCGCGCGGGAACCTTAGGCGGTCTCGCCGCGTCGTAGTGGCGAACCGGCACACGTGCCGGTATCAAGGCTGGCCCCCGTAGCCCAATTGGCAGAGGCAGACGACTTAAAATCGTCAGAGTGTCGGTTCGAACCCGACCGGGGGCACTTTTCCAATCTAACGGGTCATCTCCGCTCGCACCTCCTTCATCCGCGCATTTCGGGCACCTCGTTCGGGTGATCTTCGCGGTTCGGCTTGTTGGTGAAGGCTTTTCGTGCTGGACGCGGTGGCGTTCCGGTTTCGGTTCGGTGAACGCCCGGCTGCGCTCGACGCTCGATCAGGACGCGGTGGGGTGGCGATTACCCCGCGGGGGTTTCGCCCCGGCCGGGTCAACAGCGACAATGCGCCCTCATGGCCTACGAGCGAGACCCCCGGGCCGGACGGCCGGGACCGGGGCAGCAGGGACCGCAGCAGCCGGGACCGCCGCAAGGCGGCCCTCAGCAGCCCGGACCGCCTCCCGGCCCGCCGGGACCACCGCCGGGCGGTCAGCCGAGGCCGCAGCAGGTTCCGCCGGGGCAGATGCCGCCCGGACCTCCGCAGCAGGTGCCTCCGGGGTACCAGCCCGGTCCGCCGGCTCAGCCGCCGATGGGCGGGCAGCCCATGCCGCCCCAGCAGCCGATGCCGCCCCAGCAGCCGCCGGCGGGCGGAGTGCCCGGCTACCAGCCGCCGGTGAACAACCCGTACCCCGAGACCCGCATCGACCAGCGAGTCGACGGCTACCGGGACGACCCGTACGCCGACCCCTACGGCTACCGGGACGACCGCTACGACGACAGGTACGACTACCGCGAGCCTGAGCGCGACCGGTACCGCGACGACTACGACCGCCGCGAGCGGGACCGCGATCGCGACTACGACCGGCGCGACCGGGACGGGTTCCGCGGGCCCAGCGCGGACGCCATCGGCCGCACGGTCCAGGTGCTCAGCGCGCTGATCGCGCTGGTGTTCGTGCTGCACATCATCTTCTCGGTGACCGGCGCGAACCAGGACAACGACTTCGTCGCCTTCACCTACGGCACCGCGAAGTTCTTCGTGCTCGGCCTCGGCGACGTGTTCACCCCGGGTGACGCGACGATCGGCCTGGTGCTCAACTACGGACTGGCTGCGCTGATCTACCTGTTCGCCGGTCGGATCATCGCCCGAGCGCTGCGGCGGTGACGCTGGGTTGAACCGGACCCGGCCTGCACCGGGTCCGGTATTGCTCACGTCACCTGTCCGCGTGACCAGGGAAAACGTTCCGTGATCGGGCTCGGTCGCGGTGGACTGCCAGGGGGCGACAGCCGTCCGGCGTCCGGGCATGGCACCCTTGAACTGGCCGGACCTGCGTTTCAGGCGGGTTCAGCCGCGCACGTACGGCCCGGGTTGCGCCGGATGAAAACGACGTCGGGCGCTCGCCCCCAGCGGCCCATGACCAGGAGTAGCTGAGTGGAAAGTTTCTTCTCCTTCATCCTCTACCCGGTATCGGCGATCTTGTGGTTCTGGCACAAGGTCTTCGGCACCGTGCTCGGCCCGGACAACGGCTTCGCCTGGGCCCTGGCCGTGTTCTTCCTGGTCTTCACGCTGCGCGTGGTCCTCATCAAGCCCGCGCTGAGCCAGATGCGCGCGGGCCGCAAGATGGCCAAGTTCGCGCCGCACATCCAGAAGCTGCGCGAGAAGTACAAGAACGACCGCCAGCGCATGGCGCAGGAGATGCAGAAGCTCCAGTCCGAGCACGGGGTCAACCCGCTCGGCGGCTGCCTGCCCGCGCTGCTGCAGATCCCGGTCTTCCTGAGCCTGTTCCACGTGCTGCGGAACTTCCACCCGGGCGCGCAGAGCAACTTCATCTTCGACAAGGCGGGCGTCGACTCGTTCATCCAGGCCGACATCTTCGGCGCGAAGCTGTCGAACTGGATCACCCAGCCCGCGTCGGAACTGGCGCTGTTCGGCACCGACCGGACCTCGATGATGATCGTCGGCATCCCGCTGATGCTGATCGCCTCGGTCGCCACCTACTTCACCATGCGGCTGTCGGTGAAGAAGCAGACGGACGCCTCGATGGCCAACCCGCAGTCGGCGATGATGGCCAAGTTCATGATGTACATCGCGCCGATCGGTGCGATCGTCTCCGGCTGGTTCCTGCCGATCGCCGTCCTGCTGTACTGGCTGGCCAACAACGTCTGGACGCTGGGTCAGCAGCACTTCCTGACCAAGAAGATCGACGCCGAGCAGGAGCGCGAGCGGCAGAAGGAGATCGAGGCGAAGAAGGCCACGCCTCGTCCCAAGCCGGGGCAGAAGCCCGTCCGCGACGCCAAGGCCGAGGCCTCCTCGGAGGAGGGCGAGGCCGCCACGGCCACCGCGACCGAGGCCAAGCCGTCCAAGCCCGCACCTGGTCAGCGGCCAGGCGGCAAGCCCGGCGGGAAGAAGAGCCAGCCGAAGAACCGCCCTGGTAAGCAGGCGTCCAGAGCCAAGAAGAGGCGTTAGACAACGTGTGAGCAAAGGCCGGTGGATCTTGTGACCACCGGCCTTTCGCGTCCGGTAAAGTCCGGTTTTACCGAACCGGGAACCGATCGGGACCGCCGGTCGTTGGATCTGGAGACGGCGCAAGAACGCCCAGGAGGATGAGTTGCGCACAACGAGCAACCCCGCGTTCCGCAAGCTGCCGGAAATGGCCGGTGGCTACGCGAACTTCAACTACGGCCAGGGACAGCAGTCGTCCTACGGCCAGGCGCCGGCTGCTCCGCCGCAGGCCGCGCGACCGATGACGATCGACGACGTGGTCACCAAGACCGCGATCACGCTCGTGCTGGCGGTGATCACCGCGACGCTGACCTTCCTGGCCGGCCCGCCCGCGGTGATTCTGGCGCTGCCCGCGGCTCTGGTCGCCCTGGTGATCTCCCTGGTCATCGTCTTCACCAAGAAGGTCCGGCCCGCTCTGGTCGTGGCCTACTCGGCGCTGGAGGGCGTGTTCCTCGGTGGCATCAGCTACCTGTTCGCGTCGCAGTTCAACCTGGGCATGATCATGCAGGCGATCGTGGGCACCCTCGGTGTCTTCGCCGCGATGCTGGTCGTCTACAAGACCGGCGCGATCCGGGTGACGCCGAAGCTGACCAAGTGGATCATCGGCGCGGTCGCGGGTGCGGCAGTGCTGATGCTGGTCAACCTGGTCGCCAGCTTCTTCATGCCGGGCGGTCTGGGCCTGCGCGAGGGCGGCATGCTGGGCATCGGCTTCAGCCTGCTGTGCATCGGCATCGCGGCGTTCAGCTTCCTGCTGGACTTCGACGCCGCCGACAAGGCGATCCGCAGCGGTGTGGACGCCAAGTTCGCCTGGTACATCGCCTTCGGCCTGATGACCACCCTGGTCTGGCTGTACCTCGAGATCCTCCGCCTGCTGTCCTACTTCTCCAGCAGCGACTAGAAGCGTTGTTGGTGGAACAGCTGCTCAGCGGTGCCGGTAGCGGAACCTGAGCGCTCCCGTGGACTCCGGGCGCCACTCCTGATGTATGCCAATACACGGCGTCGCGGCGTCCTCGCCACGGAAGCGCTCAGAACCCGCGGCGGTGCGAGTTGCTCAGGTGGGTAGTGAGAAAGCGGCTGACGCCGCTTGACTGACGTGAAGATGGCCGCCACTCCTCGGGAGTGGCGGCCATCTTCACGTCAAGCTCAGCTGAGGCGTTCGAGGACCATGGCCATGCCCTGGCCGCCGCCGACGCACATGGTCTCCAGACCGAACTGCTTGTCGTGGAACTGGAGGGAGTTGATGAGCGTCGTGGTGATGCGGGCACCGGTCATGCCGAAGGGGTGGCCGACGGCGATCGCGCCACCGTTGACGTTCAGCTTCTCCAGCGGGATGCCCAGGTCCTTGTAGGACGGGATGACCTGCGCGGCGAAGGCCTCGTTGATCTCCACGAGGTCGATGTCGTCGATGCTCATGCCCGCGCGCTTGAGGGCCTGCTTGGAGGCCTCCACCGGGCCCAGGCCCATGATCTCGGGCGACAGGCCGGACACGCCGGTCGACACCACGCGAGCCAGCGGGGTCAGCCCGAGCTCCTTGGCCTTGGTGTCGCTCATGATGACCAGCGCCGCGGCGCCGTCGTTGAGCGGGCAGCAGTTGGCGGCGGTGATCCGGCCGTCGGGGCGGAACACGGGCTTGAGGCCGGCCACGCCCTCCTTGGTCACGCCCGCGCGCGGGCCGTCGTCGGCGGAGACGACGGTGCCGTCCGGGGTGGTGACCGGGGTGATCTCGCGGGACCAGAAGCCGTTGGCGATGGCCTTCTCGGCGAGGTTCTGCGAGCGGACGCCGAAGTCGTCCATCTCGTCGCGGGTGACGCCCTTGAGGCGCGCGAGGTTCTCCGCGGTCTGCCCCATCGGGATGTAGACGTCCGGCACGAGGTCGAGCTCGCGCGGGTCGGTCCAGTTCTCCGCGCCCTGCTCGGCGGTCTGCTGGGTGCGGGCCTCGGCGTCGGCGAAGATCGGGTTGTGGGTGTCCGGCAGCGAGTCGGAGGAGCCCTTGGCGAAGCGCGACACCGCTTCGACACCGGCGCTGATGAACACGTCGCCCTCGCCGGCCTTGATGGCGTGCAGCGCCATCCGGGTGGTCTGCAGGCTCGACGAGCAGTAGCGGGTGATGGTGGTGCCGGGCAGCTGGTCGTAGCCGAGCTCCACGGCGACCACGCGGGCCATGTTGAAGCCCTGCTCGCCGCCGGGCAGACCGCAGCCCAGCATCAGGTCGTCGATGTCGGCGGGGTTGAGCTCGGGGACCTTGTCCAGGGCGGCCTTGATGATCTGGGCTGTCAGGTCGTCCGGACGGATGTCCTTGAGCGATCCCTTGCCGGCGCGCCCGATCGGGGACCGCGCGGCGGAGACGATGACTGCTTCGGGCATGGGGGAACTCCTTCGTTCGCCGGGGCGCGAAAGTTCGTTACTGACGAGTCACTTTAAGGGCGTTGAGACCATCTTGGCGGTGACGCCACTCACCGACAACCCCCGTACCGACCAGTCGGTACCCAGCTTGGCCCGATTTCAGCGAAAGTCCGGTGCCGGATTTCAGTGGAAACCAGGAATCCGATTTCCACTGGAATCCGGTCAGCTCAGGCCGCGGCCCGGGTTGTGGTGGTGGAGGCGGCGGTTGAGGTGGGCGACGATGCGGCTGGTGGGACGGCGGGCCTCCGCCGTTTCCGATCGGGTCGGGGCCGGCGGCAGCGGGCCGCCCTGCCAGGCGCCGATGGCCATGCACATCACCGGGAGCAGGATCTCCGCGGCGGCCTCGTAGCCCGCGCCGGACGGGTGGAACCGGTCCGGGCTGAAGAACTCCGCCGGCCGGGTCAGGAACTCCGGTGAGAGCAGGTCGGCGAGCGGGACCGCGTATCCGCCGGCGGTCTCCACGCTGCGGCGCTGCGCGCGAGCCAGCGCGATGCTCCAGCGGCTGGCCACCGAGCGCAGAGGCTGCGGGATCGGCCGGATCGAACCGAGGTCCGGGCACGTGCCCACGACGACCTTCACGTCCGCCTCGACCAGCCGCCGGACCTGCTCGGCGAGCAGCTCCGCGCACCGCGAGACCGGCAGCTTCGAGGTCACGTCGTTGGCGCCGATGATGATCAGCACCGCCTCCGGGGGCTGCCGCAGAGCCGCGTCGACCTGCGCGGACAGCTCCCGCGTCGTCGCGCCGACGATGGCGTGCGTGGTCAGCGCGACCGGCCCGTCCAGCTCCTCGGCCAAGCCCTGCGCCACCCGGACGCCGGGCAGCTCGCTCGGGAAGTTCGCTCCCAGCCCCGCCGCTGAGGAATCCCCGAGCACCGCCATCTCCAGCGGCCGGACGCCCTCGGGGACCTCGCTGCGCGGCACCGGGCCGACACCGGTGGGCAGGTGCACGCCGTCGGCGCGCAGCGGCTCGGCGATCGGCGGTCCGATGACCCTTCGCGCGTGCCCGGCCTGACCGTTGAGCAAGCCGTAGGCCGCTCCGGACAGGCCACCCGCGGTACCTGCGGCCAGCAGTGCGAGCCGCAAAGCCTTCGTCGCGATCATCTCGGCCCCTCCCTCCACACCACCCCGGGGACTGGGAATGTAGACCCGTCGCACCAGGGATGCGCTCGGCGAAACGCCTACACCCCGCTACTGGATAGACGCCACCGAGCCGAAAAAACTTCCCTGACCGTGTGTCGTCCGGAAGGTCCCTTGGGTTAGCGCCTGAACAGGCGATTACGCTCGGCATCACACCCGCGCCGGAGACCCGCCGGGCGGGACCGACCGACGACTGAGGACGAGGCGTGGACTACGTCGAGCACGTCACCGAACTGGTGGGCAACACTCCGCTGGTCCGGCTGAACGCGGTGGCCACCGGCAAGACCCCGGTGCTGGCGAAGGTGGAGTACCTCAATCCCGGCGGCAGCGTGAAGGACCGCATCGCGCTGCGCATGATCGAAGCCGCGGAGGCTTCCGGCGAGCTCAAGCCAGGCGGCACGATCGTGGAACCGACCTCGGGCAACACCGGGGTCGGGCTCGCCATGGTCGCCCAGCGCAGGGGTTACCGCTGCGTGTTCGTCTGCCCGGACAAGGTCAGCGAGGACAAGCGCAACGTCCTCAAGGCCTACGGCGCCGAGGTCGTGGTGTGCCCGACCGCCGTGGAGCCCGAGCACCCGGAGTCCTACTACAGCGTCTCCGACCGCCTGGTCGAGGAGATCGACGGCGCCTGGAAGCCCAACCAGTACGCCAACCCGCAGAACCCCGAGTCCCACGTGCACTCCACGGGCCCGGAGATCTGGGAGCAGACCGAGGGCAAGGTGACGCACTTCGTCGCCGGCATCGGCACCGGCGGCACCATCTCCGGCACCGGCGAGTACCTCAAGAAGGTCTCCGGCGGCAAGGTCAAGGTCATCGGTGCGGACCCGGAGGGCTCGGTGTACTCCGGCGGTCACGGCCGTCCCTACCTGGTCGAAGGCGTCGGTGAGGACTTCTGGCCGTCCACCTACGACAACGGGATCTGCGACGAGATCGTGCCGATCTCCGACGCCGAGTCCTTCCAGATGACCCGCCGCCTGGCCAACGAGGAAGCGCTGCTGGTCGGCGGTTCCTGCGGCATGGCGGTCGCCGCGGCGCTCAAGATCGCCGAGACCGCGAGCCCGGACGACGTGATCGTGGTGCTGCTGCCCGACGGCGGTCGCGGCTACCTCGGCAAGATCTTCAACGACTCCTGGATGGCCTCCTACGGCTTCCTCTCGCCCGACGCCGCCGGCGGCACCGTGGGCGACGTGCTGCGCCGCAAGGACGGCACGGTTCCCGAGCTGGTGCACACCCACCCGAGCGAGACCGTCGCGGAGGCCGTGGCGATCCTGCGCGAGTTCGGCGTCTCGCAGATGCCGGTCGTGCGCGCCGAGCCGCCGATCATGGCCGCCGAGATCGCGGGCGCGGTCAACGAGCGGGACCTGCTGGACGCGCTGTTCGCGGGCCGCGCGAACCTCGCCGACACCGTCGAGCAGCACATGTCGCCGCCGCTGCCGACCATCGGTGCTGGTGAGGAGATCAGCTCGGCGATGTCGGCGCTGACCGGTGCGGACGGTGCGATGGTGCTCATCGACGGCAAGCCCGCCGGCGTCGTGACCCGCCAGGATGTGCTCGGATTCATCGCGGGTCGATGACGAGTTGGTGCTGAAACACCACTGCGCTCTGGCCTGATCAGATAGCGTAGGGCCGAAGTATGCCCAGGACTTTGGACGCCGCAAGGGAGTAGTACCCGATGAGCTCTCCGCAGCCGCCGGACGGCGGTCAGCAGGGTTCGGATCCGATCTCGAACCGGATGGACCCCCAGGACGAGAACCAGGCGGGCGGTGACTCGACCCAGGTCGTCCGGCCCGTCCAGTCGCAGGGGCAGCAGCCTCCGTCGGAGGCGACGCAGGTCGTCCGGCCCGCAGGCCAGCCGCAGGGCGGTGACTCCACCCAGGTGGTGCCGCCGTCGATGCAGCCGCCGCAGCCGATGTACCAGCAGCCGGGCCTCGGTGGTCAGCAGCAGGGCGGTGCGGACGCGACGGCCATGGTGCCGCCGTCGATGCAGCCGCCGCAGCCGATGTACCAGCAGCCCGGCACGCAGAGCCAGCCCGGCGGATTCCCCGCGCAGCCGCCGCAGCAGCCGGGCACTCCCGGCGGCGGCTTCCCGGCTCCGCAGGCCCAGGGCGGTTTCCCGCCCCCGCAGGCCGGCGGCTTCCCGGGCCAGGGCGAGGCGGGCAACCCGCAGCTCGCCAAGGTGTGCGCCATCCTGGGTATCGTCCTCGGTGTTCTGGGAATTCTCGGCGGGTTCTTCAGCTTCGCAGGTCTCGCGGCGCTGTCGGCGATGTCCTCGCAGGCCGCGGAGCTCGGCGTGGACGTCCCGCCGGTGGGCTTGCTGTACGTCCTGGTCGTCGTCAGCATGCTGCTGTCCATCGCCTACGCGGTCGGTGGTGTCCTGCTGCTCAAACGGCGTGCCCTCGGCGCGATGATGATCGGTGGTGCCGCGGCCGTCGGCGTCGTCGTCGCCATCATCCAGCTGATCATGATGCCGAGCGGAATCACCGGTTGGTTGGGCGTCCTCTTCGGCATCGCTCTCGCCGTGCTGGCGTTCCTGCCCGCGGTCCGCGAGTGGGCCAACGCCGGTTCCGGCGCTCCGGCGCCGCAGGCCGGTGGGTACGGCCAGCCGCAGGGCGGCTACGGCCAGCAGGGCTTCGGCCAGCAGCAGCCGCCGCAGCAGTTCGGCCAGCCCGCACCGCCGCAGCAGTTCGGTCAGCCCCAGCAGGGCTACGGTCAGCAGCCCCCGCAGCAGGGCTACGGCCAGCAGCAGCCCCCGCAGGGCTACCCGCAGTCCGGTGGCTTCCCGCAGCAGGGCGGCTACCCGCAGCAGCCCGGCCAGCCCCCGCAGCCCCCGCAGTGGTGAGCTGAGCTCAGCGTCGAAGTGCCCCCGGCCGACCAGGTCCGGGGGCACTTCGCTTTTCGGGCCCGGGTCGGCGGATCGGCGCTGGAGTAATACGCTGCTCCACATGAGTGACGGCTTCGCCACCCGCGCGATTCACGCGGGCCAGGAGGCAGACCCGACGACCGGTTCGGTGATCGTGCCCATCCACGCCACCTCGACCTACGCGCAGGACGGCGTCGGAGGGATGCGCTCGGGCTACGAGTACTCCCGCACCGGCAACCCGACCCGGACCGCGCTGGAGCGCTGCCTGGCTGAGCTGGAGAACGGCAGGCACGCGCGCGCCTACGCCTCCGGCATGGCCGCCACCGACGCGGTGCTGCGGTCCGTGCTGCGCCCGGGTGATCACCTGGTGATCCCGGACGACGCCTACGGCGGCACCTTCCGGCTGATCGACAAGGTGCTCTCCGGCTGGGGCATCTCCTACACGCCCGCTCCGGTGTCGGACGTCGACGCCGTGCGCGCGGCGATCCAGGACAACACCAAGCTGGTCTGGCTGGAGACGCCGACCAACCCGCTGCTCAACATCGGCGACATCGCCGCGCTGGCGCAGGTCTCCGCGGACGCGGGCGTGAAGCTCGTCGTGGACAACACCTTCGCCTCGCCGTTCCTGCAGCAGCCGCTGGAGCTCGGCGCGACCGCGGTGGTCCACTCGACCACCAAGTACCTCGGCGGGCACTCCGACGTGGTCGGCGGCGCGGTGGTCACCTCCGACGACGAGCTGGCCGAGCAGCTGGCGTTCCTGCAGAACGGCGCGGGCGCGGTGCCCGGCCCGTTCGACGCGTTCCTGACGATGCGCGGCCTCAAGACGCTCGCGGTGCGCATGGAGCGGCACAGCGTGAACGCGGAGCGGATCGTCGCGGCGCTGAGCGGTCACCCCAAGGTCGCCAAGGTCCTCTACCCGGGCCTGCCCGAGCACCCCGGGCACGAGGTCGCCGCCAAGCAGATGAAGCACTTCGGCGGCATGGTCTCGTTCCTGCACGCCGACGGTGAGCAGGCCGCCCTGGACGTCTGCTCCCGCACGCGGCTGTTCACCCTCGCCGAGTCCCTCGGCGGCGTCGAGTCGCTGATCGAGCACCCGGGCCGGATGACGCACGCGAGCACGGCGGGTTCGATGCTGCAGGTCCCGTCGGACCTGGTCCGCCTGTCGGTGGGCATCGAAGAGGCCGACGACCTCGTCGAGGACCTGCTGGCCGCGCTCGGCTGATCACGTGGGCGGTCGTGCCCGGAACCCTTCCCGGGCACGACCGTCACCGGGCCACGAACGGGTCCGAGCTGCCCGGGGACGGCGGTTCGGCCGTCTCGCGCGGGGCGACCGGCAGGTCGCTGGGCCGCAGGCAGCCGCCGATGAGCTCCACGACCCCGTCGTGCTCGTGGTAGGAGCCCGGGTCCTCGCAGCCGGAGTTGAGCACCACCAGGACCGCCGCACCGGACAGCGTCGCCGCGGTGATCATGCCGACGAGCAGCGGGAACACGCCGTTGCTCGGCTGCGCCATGCTGCCCTCCAGGCGGTGTGTCGGTGCGCGCCTCGCGCTCGGTGACCGTGCTGCCCACTGAGCGTACCGAACGTGCCGCGCCGAGGTCGGTTTCGAAAGCAGCAGAGCCATCGTGCCCTCCGGTGAGCGCCGCCGCTCCTGCGCGACGGGACTTCGGCGCACGCCTAGTACCCGTAGATCAGCGGTGGCACGATTGGCCCATGCAGCTCGTCGACCTCGACCGAATCCGCGAAGCGGACGCCCTGCTCGCCAAGGTGGCCCGGCGGACCCCGATGGAGCACTCCCGAGTGCTCGGCGAGTACACCGGCGGCGAAGTCCACCTCAAGTGCGAGAACCTGCAGCGCACCGGCTCGTTCAAGCTCAGGGGCGCCTACGTCCGGCTGCTCGGGCTCAACGCCGAGCGCCGCGCGGCCGGGGTGGTGGCCGCCAGCGCCGGCAACCACGCCCAGGGCGTCGCGCTCGCAGCGCACCTGCTGGGCATCCCCGCCACCGTCTACATGCCCGAACGCGCACCGCTGCCGAAGCTGGCCGCGACCAAGTCCTACGGCGCCCAGGTCACGCTGCACGGCGCGGTGCTCGCCGAAACCCTCGCGGCGGCCAAGGAGCACGCCGAGCGGACCGGCGCCGAGTTCATCCACCCCTTCGACCACCCGGACATCGTCGCAGGTCAGGGAACGGTCGGTCTGGAGATCCTGGAGCAGCTGCCCGAGGTGCGCACGATCCTCGTGCCGACCGGTGGGGGAGGGCTGGTCGCGGGCGTGGCCGCCGCGGTGAAGGCGACGCGCCCCGACGTGAGGGTGCTGGCGGTGCAGGCCGAGCAGGCCGCCGCGTGGCCGCCCTCGCTGGCCGCGGGCAAGCCCGTCCCGCTGACCGACACCCAGACGATGGCCGACGGGATCGCCGTGGGCGAACCGGGCGCGGTGCCGTTCGCGCACGTGTCGGAGCTGGTCGACGGGGTCCTCACGGTCAGCGAGGAGTCGCTGTCCCGCGCGCTGCTGCTGTGCCTGGAGCGGGCGAAGCTCGTCGTCGAGCCCGCCGGTGTCGCCGCCGTCGCGGCATTGCTGGAGCACCCCGAGCAGGTCGTGTCACCGACCGCCGCGGTGGTCTCCGGCGGCAACATCGACCCGCTGCTGCTGCTCCAGCTCATCCAGCACGGCATGACCTCGGCGGGTCGCTACCTGTCGCTGAGCGTCCGGCTGCCCGACCGGCCCGGGTCGCTGGCGGGCCTGCTCGCGCAGCTCGGCGAGCTCAACGCCAACGTCATCGACATCGAGCACTCGCGCATCTCGGGTGCGCTCGCGCTCGGCGAGGTCGACGTCGAGGTCTCGCTGGAAACGCGAGGTCAGGAGCACCGCGAGTACGTCGTCGCCCAGCTCGAAGCCGCCGGGCACACGATCCTCGCCCGACGCTGAGAGGAGCGCTCACGTGCCTGCCACCAGCGGTCCCGACGAACTGGACGCCCGGTTGCTGCTGCTGCTCTCCGACGAGCCGCGGCTGGGCGTGCTGGAGTGCTCGCGCCGGCTCGGCGTCGCGCGCGGCACCGTCCAGGCCAGGCTGGACCGGCTCGTCGAGCGCGGCGTCCTGCAGGGGTTCCCGCCCGAGCTGGACCTTGCGGCGATGGGCTACGGGCTGACGGCCTTCGCGGTCCTGGAGATCACGCAGGGGCACCGCGGGCTCGTCTCCGAGCAGCTGGCCGCCATCGACGAGGTCTGCGAGGTGCACGCGACCACCGGCCAGGGAGACCTGTTCGTGCGCATGGTCGCCCGGTCCAACGACGATCTGCAGCGCGTGATCGACGAGGTCGTCGGAGTGCCCGGAGTTCGGCGCACTTCGACGTCCATCGCGTTGTCCACGCCCGTTCCGCCGAGAGTGCGTCCGCTGCTCCACCGACTTTCCGGGGAAAAGCGAGCGGGCGTCCCGGAATCCGGAACGCCCGCGGACCGAGCGCACAAGCCCGGTATCGATTCTTAATTGCGGTGAAACCGAAGGAACGGTTTCACCCGCATAGGCCCCATAGGCCCGGTGAAGCCAGATCAACAAAGGCGCGCGGCCACTGCAGCGGCTGCGCGTGAAAGAACTTCGGAATGAAAGATCAGCCGTTGAAGGGCTCGGCCTTGACGAGCGTGACCTTCATGTTGCCGCCGTTGGGCAGCTCGTACTCCCGGCTCTCGCCCTCCTTGGCGTCCAGCAGAGCCTTGCCCAGCGGCGAGCTGGGGGAGTAGACCTCGAGGTCGCCGTGCGCGCCCTCTTCGCGGTTGGCGAGCAGGAACTGCTCGGTCTCGTCCTCGCCGTCGTAGCGGACGGTCAGCACCGAACCGGGCTTGGCGATGCCGGACTCGGTGGGCACGTCGCCGACCTGCGCGGTGCGCAGCAGTTCCTGCAGCTGGCGGATGCGAGACTCGATCTGACCCTGCTCTTCGCGGGCGGCGTGGTACCCGCCGTTCTCGCGCAGGTCGCCCTCCTCGCGGGCTTCGTTGATCTTCGCGGCGATCACCGGGCGGTTGGCCACGAGCTCGTCCAGCTCACCCTTGAGCCGGTCGTAAGCATCCTGGGTCAGCCAGGTCACCTGGGTCTCGCTCACGGTCACCACTCCTCGTCGACTTCCGGCCCGCACTCACAACGGGCCAAATTGCAATTCCGTCCTTTTCTCAGCCAATGCCAAGTAACGGAAAAACACGGCCCTCAGCGGGGGCCGTGCTGCGCTCGACGATAGCACGCATCAGCACGCAAAGGGACCGGATTCTCCTCGCGCCCGACGTGCAGCGGGGCGCTTCACCCGGTTGGCCGCGTGTGAGTGGACAAATATTCAGGAACGTTGTAAGTGCAGCCGTACACCTCCCCGATGGTCGCTCGGGACGATGTACGAAGCACAGTGTCCTGCCGACTCACGCCGTTCGCCGGATGGATCAGGACTTCGCGCCTGCCGACCTCCTCGCCGGATTCGGCGCGACCCCGCACCACGCAGTCCGCGGGTCGCTGCGGATCCTCCCGCTGGACCTCCACGGTGATCCGAACGGAGTGGTCGTCGATCACCTCGAAGGCGACCTGCTTGCCCTCGATCGGAGCAGAGCCGATGTTGCGGTATCCGATGAGCGCGACGCCCACGAGCGCCAGCAGTGCGACCGCGAGCAGAACCCAGCGGAGGACGGGACGGGAGCGCGCGCTGCGAGCGCGCGAGCCGTACCGGTCCTGCGGGACCTGCTGCTGCGTCACGGCGGCCTTTCGACGCGGGCGGTGGATCTGCGGCCGGGACCACAAGGGGTGACGGCCGGGATGTCGGCTCCACCGGGAACAATGGAGGACGACATCCACGTTGAGTATCCCTGGAGCGCCCAGCGGAGGAGACGGCGGGGCCGTCGACGCGGAGGAGCCGTGCACAGGGCGGATGCTGCTACTAGCGGGAGGAACAAGCGGGCGATGGCGGACAAGCTGCGACTGATGACGGTGCACGCGCACCCGGACGACGAGTCCAGCAAGGGGGCCGCGACCACCGCGCGTTACGTGGCCGAGGGCCACGACGTGATGGTGGTCACCTGCACGGGAGGTGAAGCGGGCAGCATCCTCAACCCGGCCATGGATCGGCCCGAGGTCGTGGAGAACCTGACCGACGTGCGCCGGGAGGAGATGGCCAAGGCCGCCGAGATCCTCGGCGTCGAGCACCGCTGGCTCGGCTTCGTCGACTCCGGGCTGCCGGAGGGCGACCCGATGCCGGCGCTGCCGGAGGGCGTGTTCGCCACGGTGCCGATCGAGGAGTCCACCCGCGAGCTGGTGAAGGTGATGCGGGAGTTCCGCCCGCACGTGGTGATCACCTACGACGAGAACGGCGGATACCCGCACCCGGACCACATCCGGTGCCACGAGATCTCCGTCGCGGCCTTCGACGCCGCCGGTGACCCCGACCTCTACCAGGGGCAGGGCGAGCCGTGGCAGCCGCTGAAGCTGTACTACTCGCACGGTTTCTCCCGCAAGCGCATGCAGCTGTTCCACGAGTCGCTGCTGGCCGACGGCAAGGAATCGCCGTACACCGACTGGCTCGAGCGCTGGGACTCCCAGAACCGCCCCGACCCGGACGACCGGGTCACCACGCGCGTGCCGTGCGGGGAATACTTCGAGCAGCGGGACGACGCGTTGCGCGCCCACGCGACCCAGATCGACCCGACGAGCCGCTGGTTCGCGGTCTCGTGCGACGTGCAGCGCGAGCTGTGGCCGACCGAGGACTACGAGCTGGTGCGCTCGCTGGTCGACACCACGTTGCCGGAGGACGACCTGTTCGCCGGCGTGCAGGAGAAGGTGTGCGCATGAGTGCCCAGGAGACCGTCGCACTGGTGCTGGCCCAGGCGCCGGTGCCGCCGCAGGACCCGGGCGGGCAGGGTGAGGACTTCGGCAAGTCCTCACCGCTCGGCCTGGTGCTGCTGATCGTGTTCGCCATCGCTGTGGTGTTCCTGATCCGCTCGATGACCAAGCACTTGAAGAAGCTGCCGGTCGTCTTCGACGAGGAGAAGGCCAACGCCGCTGCCCCGGCCCACGTCAAACGAGCCGAGGCGGAAGCCGCGAAGCGGGCGGAGGACTCCGAGGCCACCGAGACCCCGGAGCCGGAGGAGACCTCCTCCAAGCCGTCACAGGCGAAAACCGACTGACCCCCGACTCGGAACGGGGCCACCTGGGAAACCGGGTGGCCCCGTTCTGCGTCAGATGACCGGAATACCGCAGTAATCAGGTCCCCGATTACGGCGGTATTCCGTCCCCCGATTACGGCGGTAATCCGGTCACCCCCACCCTCACCAGTGCGTTCGGAAGATCGAGATGGGAAGGTGGGGGTATGGCGAACCGGCTTGCGGACGCGACGAGTCCGTACCTCCTCCAGCACGCTGACAACCCGGTCGACTGGTGGCCGTGGTGCCCGGAGGCGTTCGCCGAGGCCCGCCGCCGGGACGTCCCGGTGCTGCTGTCGGTCGGGTACGCGGCCTGCCACTGGTGCCACGTCATGGCGCACGAGTCGTTCGAGGACGACGAGACCGCGCGGCTGATGAACGAGCGCTTCGTCAACGTCAAGGTGGACCGCGAGGAACGCCCCGACATCGACGCCGTCTACATGGAGGCCACCCAGGCCATGACCGGCCAGGGCGGGTGGCCGATGACCTGCTTCCTCACCCCCGACGGCGAACCGTTCCACTGCGGCACCTACTACCCGGCGTCGCCGATGCCCGGGATGCCGTCGTTCCCGCAGCTGCTCTCGGCGGTCGCGGAGGCCTGGGAGGGCCGCGGCGAGGAGGTCCGCCAGGCAGCGAGCCGCATCGTCGAGCAGCTCAACGCGCAGCGCTCACCGCTGCCGGAGTCGATCTTGGACGACGAGGTGCTGACCGGCGCCGTCGGCCGGTTGCGCGGCGAAGCCGATCGCGAGCGCGGCGGCTTCGGCGACGCGCCGAAGTTCCCGCCGTCGATGGTGCTGGAGTTCCTGCTGCGCCACCACGAGCGCACCGGCTCCGAGCAGGCGCTGGAGCTGGCCCGCGACTGCTGCGCGGCGATGGCGCGCGGCGGCATCTACGACCAGCTGGCCGGCGGTTTCGCGCGCTACAGCGTCGACGCGGCCTGGGTGGTTCCGCACTTCGAGAAGATGCTCTACGACAACGCCCTGCTGCTGCGCGCCTACGCCCACCTGGGCAGGCTCGGCGACGACCTGGCGGCCCGCGTGGCCAGGGAGACCGCCGGGTTCCTGCTGCGCGACCTGCGCACGCCGGAGGGCGGTTTCGCCGCGTCGCTGGACGCCGACACCGAGGGCGTCGAGGGCTTGACCTACGTGTGGTCGCCGGAGCAGCTGCGCGAGGTGCTCGGCGAGTCCGACGGTGACTGGGCCGCGTCGCTGTTCCTGGTGACGCCGGAGGGCACCTTCGAGGAGGGGACGTCGACGCTCCAACTGCCGCGCGACCCCGACGACCAGGCACGCTGGGCGCGTGTCCGGCAGAGCCTGCTGGCAGCGCGGGAGCAACGCCCTCAGCCGGGCGAGGACGACAAGGTCGTCACCGCGTGGAACGGACTGGCGATCACCGCTCTGGTGGAGGCCGCGACCGCCCTGGAAGAACCGTCCTGGATCGAGGCCGCCGCCGGTGCCGCCGAGCTGCTGCTGTCGACGCACCTGGTCGACGGCAGGTTGCTGCGCACCTCCCGGCACGGCGTCGCGGGCACGGCCGCCGGGGTGCTGGAGGACTACGCCTGCTTCGCCGACGGACTGCTGTCGCTGCACCAGGCCACCGCCGATCCGCGCTGGCTGACCACCGCGTGCGAGCTCCTCGACGTCGCGCTGGAGCAGTTCGCCGACGCCGACCACCCGGGCACGTTCCACGACACCGCCGCCGACGCGGAGGCGCTGGTGCGCAGGCCCTCGGATCCGACCGACAACGCCAGCCCGTCCGGTGCCGCGGCTCTGACCTCGGCGCTGCTGACGGCATCCGCCCTGGTCGGGCCGGAGTCCACCGGTCGCTACCGCACCGCCGCCGAGCAGGCCCTGTCGCGGGCGGGCCTGCTGGCCCAGCGCGCGCCGCGCTTCGCGGGTCACTGGCTGGCGGTCGCTGAGGCCCGCGCCCAGGGCCCGATGCAGGTCGCCGTCGTGGGACCGGACGAGTCCTCGCGGGCTGAACTTCTCGCGACGGCCCACCGCGGGGGTCCGGGCGGCGCGGTCGTGGTCGCCTCGACGCCGGAAGCCACCGGAGTTCCTCTCCTGGCCGACCGGCCTCTGGTCGACGGTGCTGCGGCCGCCTACGTCTGCCACGGCTACGTGTGCGACCGCCCCGTCACGACCTCCGACGAACTGGCGGACAAGCTCGCTCAGGCGTAGAGCGCGAGCCAGATGGCGACGTGGTGGCAGATGGCCGCCGCGGTGACCGTCGAGTGGAAGAACTCGTGGTAGCCGAAGGTCTTCGGCCACGGGTCCGGCCAGCGGGTGGCGTAGAAGACCGCACCGACCGTGTAGAGCGCGCCACCGACGATGAGCAGCACCAGCACCGCCGCGCCCGCGCTCTCCAGCAGGTCCGGCAGCACGAACACGGCCACCCAGCCCAGCGCGATGTAGACCGGGACGCCGACCCAGCGCGGCGCGTTCGGCCAGGCGAGCTTGAGGATCACGCCACCGAGCGCGCCCGCCCACACCACGGCGAGCACGATGGCACCGGTGGTCGGCTGCAGCGCGATCATCGCCAGCGGCGTGTAGGTGCCCGCGATGAACAGGAAGATCATCGAGTGGTCGAGCCGTCGCATCCAGGTGCGGGCGCCGACCGAGTTCCAGGTCTTGCGGTGGTAGAGCGCGCTCACGCCGAACAGGCCGAGCACCGTTGCCGAGTAGATCGAGGTGCCCAGCGCTGCCTCAGCCGACACCGTCGAGGCGGCCAGCGAGATGAGCGTCGCGCCGGCGGCGAAGAACGCCAGCAGCGACCAGAAGTGGATCCAGCCGCGCATGCGCGGCTTGACGATCGCGTGCGGGACTCGGGAAGACACGGCGTTGGTCACGCCACAAAGGTTACGGGACCGTAGGTTTGGTCCGCTGTGACGTCTGTTGCACACCGGGCTTTCGCGACGTCCGGTGCACCCGATCGAGGGCTCAGAACCGGCAGCCGTGCGGGTTCTCAGGTGGTGGGAGGAGAAAGCGGCTGCGCCGCTTGGGCTCGGCGCTGATGGTCATCCGCATCCGCGTAGTCTCATCTGGCGTGGCGCTCAAGGTTCGGTTGAAAGAACTCATGTACTCGGTCTACGAGCGACGGCTCAGCCGGAAGCTCGATGGCCTGCAGCATCCCAGGCACGTCGGCGTCATCCTGGACGGAAATCGCAGATGGGCCAAGGAAGCCGGTCTGGACGCGGCGCACGGCCACCGGGCGGGCGCGCGCAAGATCGCGGAGATGCTCGGTTGGTGCGAGGAGGCGCAGGTCGAGGTGGCCACCCTGTGGCTGCTGTCCACCGACAACCTCAACCGCAGCGAAGCCGAGCTCAACGCCCTGATGGAGATCATCGCCGGGGTGGTCGACGAGCTCACCGGTCCGGGCAAGTCGTGGCGGGTGCGGATCGTGGGTGCGCTGGACGTGCTGCCCACCGAGACCGCCGCCAGGTTGACCGCCGGTGCGCTGCGGACCGAGGGCCGGACGGGGATGCAGGTCAACGTCGCGGTCGGCTACGGCGGCAGGCGGGAGATCGCCGACGCGGTCCGCAAGCTGCTGCAGCAGCACGCCGAGGCCGGGACCACGATCGAGGAGCTCGCCGAGGTGCTCACGGTCGACCACATCGCCGAGCACCTCTACACCTCCGGCCAGCCGGACCCGGACCTGCTGATCCGCACCTCGGGTGAGCAGCGGTTGTCGGGCTTCATGCTCTGGCAGTCGGCGCACTCGGAGTTCTGGTTCACCGAGGCCTACTGGCCGGAGTTCCGCCGGGTCGACTTCCTGCGAGCGCTGCGCGACTACGCGGTGCGCCACCGCCGCTTGGGCCGCTGACCCGAGCAAGCGGAAAGGCCAGGTCGGTGACGACCTGGCCTTTCCGAATGCGGTCAGCTCGTTCAGCCGGCGGACGGGTGGTCCAGAACCGGGGCGTTGACGCATTCCGCAGTCTGCGGGGACAGGATCGGAACGACCGCGCCCAGCACCGCAACGTTGTTGCCGCAGGCCTGCACCGGCAGGACGCTGAGGTTGTTGTCGTTGAGGACGTTCACGCCGTCGTTGTCCGAGCTGTCGGCGTTGGCGACGGGCGCCAGGGCCAGCAGACCGGCGGCGGCACCGGCGACAATCGCTGCCTTCTTCAGCACTTGGGTCACTCTCCTTTAGGAATTCCGCGGGATTCGGAGTTCACACCAACGGACTCGGTCCAAATCCCGGTTGGGAGACCGAGTGTGGTGTGTTCCGGTCGCAAACTACAGCGAACATGCCCGTTGCCCAAAATCCGTAACACCATTGTGTGAATTCGGATCCATGAATCGCTGGTAGACGCGGAATGCGCGCGCGGACGAAAAAGGAGCGCCGGTTCGTTCCGGCGCTCCTCCCTCGTCGGCGAAGGCGTCAGCCCGCGCTCGGGTGATCCACGATCGGTGCGTTGACGCACTGGGTGTGGTTCGGCGAGGCGATCGGTGCGGTGAGGCCCAGGACGGCAACGTTGTTGCCGCACAGCTGCACCGGCAGAACGCTGACGTTGTTGTCGTTCAGGACGTTGATGCCGTCGTTGTCCGAGCTGTCGGCGTTGGCGACGGGGGCCAGGGCCAGCAGGCCGGCGACGGCACCGGCGACAATCACTGCTTTCTTCAGCACAGCTTTGCTCCTTGATGAGATGAGTTGAGCAAGTGCGTGCTTCTGCCCGGAAAGAGTGAATTCCGGAGCGAGTGAAGCACCTGGCTTGAAACGTAACCAGGGGTTGTGGAACGCGACACTCGAATACCACTATTGTGTGTACTATCGCCGCCAGCACTCATGTACTCGCGAGTATTCGCCGAAAAGCCCCAGCACTTTTCAGGGCCGATGAATTCGGTGAAATCGGGCTCGCGTCCGGACGCGTACCGTCCAGGGGTGGACTCAGCGCGGTTGGTGTCCGACTACGTCCGGCTCGGGCTGCGGTTCGACCGGCTCCACCCCGGCCTGGTCGACTCCTACGCGGGAGACCCGGGGCTGCGGCTCCGGGTGCGCCACGAGCCGCGTCCCGACCCGCTGCGGCTCGTCGCCCGGGCCCGCGAGCTGCGCGAGGAGCTGGGCGGTTGCGGGCTGGCCGAACCTCGGCGGCGGTTCCTCGACGCTCAGCTCACCGCGCTGGAGGCGATCGGCCTCCGGATCGCCGGTCGGGAGATGTCGTTCACCGCGGAAGTGCGGGCGTGCTTCCAGGTCGGCCCGGTGCTCGGTGATCCCGACGAGTACCGGGAGGCCCACCGCGAACTCGACGCGCTGCTGCCGGGGACGGGGTCGCCGGCCGACCGGCTCGCCGCCGTCCGGCGCCGCGACCGGCTGCCGCCCGAGCGCCTGGAGGTCTGCCTGGACGCGGTGTCCGGTGCGCTGCGATCGCGGGTGCGCGCTCGCTTCGGCCTGCCGGTGCAGGAGCGGGTGCGGTACCGGATCGTCACCGATCGGCCGTGGAGCGGGTTCAACGAGTACCTGGGCGGATTCCGGTCGCGCGTGTCGGTCAACGCCGACATCGGTCACCGCGCGTCGACCCTGCCGCAGCTGATCGCCCACGAGTCCTACCCGGGCCACCACACCGAGCACTGCCGCAAGGCCGCCGGGATCGCGCGCACCCAGCCGGAGCAGGCGATCTTCCTGGTCAACACCCCGCAGTGCGTGCTCGCCGAAGGTCTCGCCGACCTGGGCCTGCACGCGGCGGTGGGGGAGGGCTGGGGCTCGTGGGCGGCGGAGATCTTCGCCGACCTGGGCATCGCGGTGGACGGCGAGCTCGCCGAGCGGCTGGAGGCGGTCCTGGTGCGGCTGCTGCCGGTGCGCCAGGACGCGATGCTGATGCTGCACTCGCGGGGGAGGTCGGAGCAGGACGCCATCGATCACCTGCGCCGCTGGCTGCTGATGCCGGAAGGCCGCGCGCGGCACCTGGTGGGCTTCATGCGCGACCCGCTGTGGCGGGCCTACACCACGACCTACGTCGAGGGGGTTCGCCTGCTGCGGCGGTGGCTGTCGGACGACCCGGACCGCACATCGAGCGCCGATCGTTACCGCCGATTGCTTGACGAGGCGCTTGTACCAGAGGTCCTCCGCGCTGAGATCACGGCACGCTCGCGTCCCTGAATTTCACCCGAAAAGAGCAGCAGGGCTCACCGGGAGTGTTGAATTGAGTTCGTTCTCGTCGTGCTCCGGGGACGCGTCCTGACCTGCTGACGAATCGTCTGGAAACCTTCTATTTACCTTGTGACCTGCGAAAACAGGCCAGTAGCGCGCGGTGAGCGCGGGAATGGTTCGAATCACCTAAGTGGCTGTCTGCCGAAGAGCGATCTCGAAGGTAGCGTTCGCTGGTGACGGGCCGTTCTTCTTTTGCACGTCCGAACGCGGCCCGTCCGGGAGGCCCTGATCGTGGCTGTTGGCTGGAGCGGACGTTCACACGTCCACCTTGGTCGCGGAGGGGGTCGGTACCCGGCCCTCGCGTGGCGTCGGTGGACCGGACGGTCCAGTCGGAGCACGGCGGGGCTAGGCCCGGCCCACCGACGAGCGGGCGTGTTCGGCACGTCCGCGAGGGAGTAGCCGTGACCGCACGACGTTCCCAGCCTCAGGCGCACGAAGCCGTCCGCAGCGACGCGCCCGCGCCCACCGCACCTGGCGGTGACTCCGAGGTCCGCACCTACGTCCTGGACACTTCGGTCCTGCTGTCCGACCCGTGGGCGATGGCCCGGTTCGCCGAGCACGACGTGGTGCTCCCGGTGGTGGTCATCTCCGAGCTGGAGGGGAAGCGCCACCACCCCGAACTCGGCTGGTTCGCCCGCGAGGCGCTGCGCGTGCTCGACGATCTCCGGATCAAGCACGGCAGACTGGACCACCCGGTGCTGGTCAACCCTGAGGGCGGCAACGTCCACGTGGAGTTGAACCACTCCGACCCGTCGGTGCTCCCGCCGGGATTCCGCACGGACTCCAACGACTCCCGCATCCTGGCCTGCTCGCTCAACCTCGCCGCCGAAGGCCGTGAGGTCGTGCTGGTCACCAAGGACATGCCACTGCGGGTCAAGGCCGCGTCGGTGAACCTGGCCGCCGAGGAGTACCGCGCTCAGGACGTGGTGTCGTCGGGCTGGAGCGGCATGGCGGACATCGACGTCGGTTCGGACTCGGTGGACTCGCTGTTCAAGGACGGTGTCGCCGACCTGGAGGAGGCGCGGGACCTGCCGCCGAACACCGGTGTGCGGATGCTCGCCGGGCAGCAGAGCGCGCTGGGCCGGATCACCGCGGACAAGCAGGTCCGGCTGGTGCGCGGCGACCGGGAGGTCTTCGGGCTGCACGGTCGTTCGGCGGAGCAGCGGATCGCGCTGGAGCTGCTGATGGATCCCGAGGTCGGGATCATCTCGCTCGGCGGCCGGGCCGGTACCGGCAAGTCGGCGCTGGCGCTGTGCGCGGGCCTGGAATCGGTTCTGGAACGTCAGCAGCACCGCAAGGTCGTGGTGTTCCGGCCGGTCTACGCCGTCGGTGGGCAGGAGCTCGGTTACCTGCCGGGCTCCGAGGGCGAGAAGATGGCGCCCTGGGCGCAGGCCGTCTTCGACACGCTCGGCGCTCACGCCAGCGAGAACGTGCTGGAAGAGATCATGGACCGCGGCATGCTCGAAGTGCTGCCGCTGACCCACATCCGCGGCCGTTCGCTGCACGACGCCTTCGTCATCGTCGACGAGGCCCAGTCGTTGGAGCGCAACGTGCTGCTGACGGTCCTGTCGCGGCTCGGCGCGAACTCGCGGGTGGTGCTCACCCACGACGTCGCGCAGCGGGACAACCTGCGGGTGGGCCGCCACGACGGCATCGCGGCGGTCATCGAGAAGCTCAAGGGCCACCCGCTGTTCGCCCACGTGACCCTGACCCGATCGGAGCGGAGCCCGATCGCGGCCCTGGTCACCGAGCTGCTGGAAGGGGACCACACGCCCTGACGCGGTCGTGGGGAGGGCGCCTCCGCCGGAGGTGCCCTCCCTCGTCCGGATTCGAATCCCCCGCTCCGGGGCGCGCGAGTTCGTCACCAGCCGGACGGCAGCGGCCGGCCTTCGGCGAAGCCGGCGGCCGACTGGATGCCGACGAGGGCGCGCTCGTGGAACTCCTCCAGGGTGTGCGCGCCCGCGTAGGTGCAGGACGAGCGGACGCCCGAGGTGATCTGGTCCAGGAGGTCCTCCACACCCGGGTTCTGCGGGTCGATGCGCATCCGGGAGCTGGAGATGCCCTCCTCGAACAGGCCCTTGCGCGCCTGGTCGTAGGCGCTGTCGGTGCGGGTCCGGGCTGACACGGCGCGCTTGGAGGCCATGCCGAAGGACTCCTTGTACGCCCGGCCGTGCTCGTCGCGCTGCAGGTCGCCGGGGGACTCGTAGGTCCCGGCGAACCACGATCCGACCATCACCGACGAGGCTCCGGCGGCCAGCGCCAGCGCGACGTCGCGCGGGTGGCGGACGCCGCCGTCGGCCCACACGTGCTTGCCGAGCCTGCGGGCTTCCGCGGCGCACTCGGCGACGGCGGAGAACTGCGGGCGGCCGACACCGGTCATCATCCGCGTGGTGCACATCGCGCCCGGCCCGACGCCGACCTTGATGACGTCGGCACCGGCCTCGACCAGGTCGCGCACGCCCTCGGCGGTGACGACGTTGCCCGCGACGACCGGGACGGTCGGGCTCGCGGAGCGGACGGCCTTGAGCGCGGCGATCATCTTCTCCTGGTGACCGTGCGCGGTGTCCACGACCAGCGTGTCCACCCCGGCCGCCAGCAGCGCCGACGCCTTGGCGGCGACGTCGCCGTTCACGCCGATCGCGGCGGCCACGCGCAGGCGGCCCTCGGCGTCGAGAGCGGGGGTGTAGATGGCGGCGCGCAGGGCGCCCTTCTTGGTCATGATCCCGGCGAGCCGGCCTTCGGCGTCGACCGCGATCGCGACGTTGCGGCCCTGCTTGTGCAGCTGCTCGAAGACCTCGCGCGAGTCCGTCTCCAGCGGCAGCACCACGGGGTGGGCGTCGGCGACCTCGCCGACCCGCGCGAAGCGGTCCACGCCGGTGCAGGCGGCCTCGTCGACGACGCCGAGCGGCTTGTCCTCGTCGTCGACCACCACCAGGGCGCCGTGGGCGCGCTTGGGCAGCAGGTTCAGGGCGTCGGCGACCGCGTCGTCGGTGTGCAACGCCAGCGGCGTGTCCCACAGCGGGTGCCGGGTCTTGACCCAGGACACGATCTCGGAGACGGCGCTCGGGTCGACGTCCTGCGGCAAGATCACCAGGCCACCGCGTCGCGCGACGGTCTCGGCCATGCGCCTGCCGGCCACG
This sequence comes from Saccharopolyspora endophytica, assembly GCF_018070075.1. GTDB lineage: Bacteria > Actinomycetota > Actinomycetes > Mycobacteriales > Pseudonocardiaceae > Saccharopolyspora > Saccharopolyspora endophytica. Next base: position 24,524 of record NZ_JAGPXE010000007.1, on the reverse strand, counting down.
GCGGTCATGTTCGCGACCACGATCGGCAACGTCGCGCCGGTGCCGTCACAGGTCGCCAGGTCGACGTCGAAGCGCGACTCGACTCCGGAGCGCCGGGGCGCCAGGAAGACGTCGTCGTAGGTCAGGTCGGTGGAGGGCTGTTGCCCGTTCAAGAACTGCACGTCTCACCACGATACGTGCTCCGAGCAGCCGCCGGGCGGTGCGGCGTTCCTCAGGCGTCCTCTTCGGTGAGGGGTTCGACGGACCGGTAGGCGTCGTAGTTGCGGAAGAAGCGGCTGTAGAGCTCGGAGCCGTCGTCGAAGGTGGCGTCCTCTAGGGGCTTGACCTCGACGATCTGCTTGAGCTTCCAGGTGACCGTTTCGTGGTTCTCGTTCTGGTAGCTGGTCTCCTGCTGCTTGCCGCACTCCTTGGCCTTCTCGGCGGCCTCGTCCTCGGACTCGGCGGTGAGCAGGACGAACGACTCCTCGTAGAGGGGCTTGTGGTCGGTCGCCTCGCTGGTGGCCTCCAGCAGGAGCACGGCGACGTAGTGGTCGAGCTCGACCGATGACGCGCGCTGCTGGAAATCGCGCGGGTCGATGGTTCCAGGGCCGATGTCGATCGAACCGACGGCGTCGAAGTCCTCGCTGCTCATGCCACCAGGATCTCACCCGCCGCGGAGCATCCCGCGAACCGCCTCGATGGTGTCCGCCTCGGCGGCGTCCTTGTCCGGCCGGTAGCGCAGCACGCGGGCGAAGCGCAGCGCGACTCCACCGGGATACCGGCTGCTGGTCTGCACCCCGTCGAGCTCGATCTCCACCACCAGCTCCGGGACGACGCGCACCACCCAGTCGTCGCCGCCGGTGGCCCGGCGCTGGAACTCGGCGGTCTGCCAGGTCAGCAGCTCGTCGGTGAGGCCCTTGAAGGTCTTGCCGACCATGATCGGCGGGCCGCCGTCGGGGTCGCGGGCGCCGAGGTGCAGGTTGGACAGGTAGCCGCGGCGGCGGCCGTGGCCCCACTCGGCGGCCAGCACGACCAGGTCGAGGGTGTGCTCGGGCTTGACCTTGCGCCACGCCTTGCCGCGCCGGCCCGCCGCGTACGGCGAGTCGAGGTCCTTGACCACCACGCCCTCGTGGCCGTGCGCCAGCGCGTCGTCGAACAGCGCGGCGGCGTCCTCGGGGGTGGGGGACAGGACGCCCGGGATCCGGTGGTCGCCCGCGACCTTCTCCAACGCCTTCAGCCGGTCGGCCAGCGGCCGGTCGAGCAGGTCGGTCCCGTCCAGGTGCAGGCAGTCGAAGAAGTACGGGTGCAGCAGCTCGTCCCGCTGCTCCTGGGCGCCGAAGCGGGCCATCGTCTCCTGGAACGGGCGGGGACGTCCGGCGTCGTCGAGGGCCAGCGTCTCGCCGTCGAGGACCACCGAGCGGCAGTCCAGGCCCCGCACCAGCTCCACCAGCTCGGCGACGTTGCGGGTGATCTCGCGCAGCGTGCGGGTGTAGACGTGCACCTCGTCGCCGTCGCGGTGCACCTGGATGCGCGCGCCGTCGAGCTTGTGCTCGACGCTGCACCCGCCGAGCTCGGCCAGCGCCGCGTCGAGGGTTTCCGCTGGTGAGGCCAGCATCGGGCGGATCGGGCGGCCCAGCTCCAGGTGGAACTCGGCGAGCGCGGGCTCGCCGCCGCTCAGCGCCGCCTCGGCGGTCGCGGGGAGCCTGCCGGAGAGCATGAACGCGCGCCGCACGGCCTCGGTGCGCACCTCGGCCGCCGCGGCGATGGCCTCGACCATCACGCCTTCCAGCGCGCCCTGCCGGAGCTCGCCGCCCAGCAGGCGCAGCAGGAACGACTGCTCGGCCTCGGTGGCCCGCCCGAGCAGCGCGCTCAGCGCGTCGGCCCGCCGCTGCCCGGACCCCGATCCGCTGATCGTGCGCACCTCGCCGACCGCCGCTTCGACCTCGCCGATGGTCAGCCGGGGTTCGGTCGCGGGCACGACCCGCAACGCGGACAGCGTCGACCAGCCGACCCCGGCCCGTCCACCGGGGAGTTCGCCCGCCAGCAGCGCCGTGGCCGCGGCGACCTCCGCGGGCTCCAACCGCCGCAGCAGCTCGGCGATCGCCGACGTCTTCGCCTTGCGGGAGGACGTCGCCGCGACCTCGGCGGAGGCCGCGACGACGTCCGAGAGCAGCACCATGGCTCCATGGTGCGCAGACCTCCGACAATTCGCGGAGTTCGGTCAGCCGCCGTTGGCCATGCGGAGGACATCCAGGGCTTCGTCGAGCTGCTCGATCGTGAGCTTGCCGGACTCGACGTGGCCGCGTTCCAGGACGACCTCGCGGATGGGCTTGCGCTCCTTGAGGGCCTGCTTGGCGACCGCGGCGGCCTCCTCGTAGCCGATGTAGCGGTTGAGGGGCGTGACGATCGACGGCGAGCCCTCGGCGTAGGCGCGCGCCTGCTCGGTGTTGACCTGCACGTCGGCGAAGACCTTGTCGGCCAGCTGCCGCGACACCGCCGCCAGCAGCCGCGACGACTCCAGCACGTTGCGGGCGATGACCGGCAGCATCACGTTGAGCTGGAAGTTGCCCTGCGACCCGGCGAAGGCCACGGCCGCGTCGTTGCCGATGACCTGGGCGACGACCTGCAGCGTCGCCTCCGGGATCACCGGGTTGACCTTGCCCGGCATGATCGACGAACCGGGCTGCAGGTCCGGCAGGGCCAGCTCGCCGAGACCGGTGCGCGGGCCGGAACCCAGCCAGCGCAGGTCGTTGGCGATCTTGGTGAGGCTGACCGCCACCGTGCGCAGATGACCGGAGGTCTCCACCACGGAGTCCTGCGCGGCCTGCGCCTCGAAGTGGTCGCGGGCCTCGGTCAGCGGCAGACCGGTCACCCGGGCCAGCTCCTCGGCGACGGCCTGGCCGAAGCCCTCCGGCGCGTTGAGCCCGGATCCCACGGCGGTGCCGCCGATGGGCAGCTCGCCCAGCCGGGGCAGGCCGGTCCGCAGCCGCTCGACGCCGTAGCGGACCTGCGACGCCCACGCGCCCGCCTCCTGGGCGAGGGTGATCGGCACGGCGTCCATCAGGTGCGTGCGGCCGGACTTGACGACCTCGGTCCAGCCCTTCGCCCGGTCCTCGATGGTGGTCGCGAGGTGCTCCAGGGCCGGGATGACGTCGGCGACCACGGCCTCGGTGGCGGCCACGTGGATCGTCGTCGGGAACGTGTCGTTGGACGACTGCGAGGCGTTGACGTGGTCGTTCGGGTGCACGTCGCGGCCGAGAGCGCGGGTGGCCAGGGTCGCGATGACCTCGTTGGCGTTCATGTTCGACGACGTGCCGGAGCCGGTCTGGAAGACGTCGATCGGGAAGTGCTCGTCGTGCGCGCCCTCGGCGACCTCGTCGGCGGCGCGGGCGATGGCCTCGGCGACGTCGGCGTCGAGCACCCCCAACCGGCCGTTGACCCGGGCGGTGGCGGCTTTGAGCAGGCCGAGCGCGCGGATCTGCGCGCGCTCCAGGCCGCGGCCGGAGATCGGGAAGTTCTCCACGGCCCGCTGCGTCTGCGCCCGGTAGAGGGCGTCGGCGGGCACCCGAACCTCGCCCATCGTGTCGTGTTCGATCCGGTACTGGGATTCAGCCATGTTCGAAGTGTCCCGCCGATCAACCGGCCAGGTCAGCGTGGCACGCCCCACCGGCCGGGCGTTCCCCCTGGAAATGGCCCGATCTGGAACGATCTAGGTGGCTGATCTGACAAAGCCCGCTCCCGGAGAGCGGGAGCGGGCTTCGTCGAAGGATCAGCCGATGGTGGAGGAGATCCAGTCCTTGTAGGCGGTGGCGTCGGTGTAGACCGAAGGAGCCGTGCCGCAGACCGGGACCGGGCTGCCGAGGCGGCTGGTCACGCCGGTGAGCTTCCAGTCGCCCGGGGTGCCCTCCAACTGGGGGCCACCGGAGTCGCCGAAGCAGGCGTTGGCCAGCAGCTCCTTGCTGGAGGTGCAGATCTCGGTGGGCCCGTCGATGGAGCTCAGCGTGCACCCCGCGTCAGGGGCGACCTGGGTCTCCAGCTCCTGCAGCTGCTCCGGCGGTTCGCCGCAGCCGCGCACCGGGCAGGTCACGCCCCAGCCGATGATCCGCGACGGGGTGCCGTCGGCGCCGGAGGCGTCGGCGATGTCGATCGGCGTCTCGGACACCGCCTGGTCGAGCTTGAGCAGCGCGATGTCGCCATTGGGGGTGTTGGTCTCGTAGTCCGGGTGCACGACGACCTCGGACACGCCGGCTTCGGTGCCGCCGCCGCTCCAGGTCGGGCTGCCGATGCGCAGGCCGAGGTCGGCCGGAGCCGCGTCGACGACGCAGTGCGCCGCGGTGAGCACCCACTGCTCGTCGATCAGCGAGGCGCCGCAGCTGTGCGACCCCGATCGTTGCAGCGAGGCCATCCATTCGTAGGACTCGGTGGCGTCGTGGCCGCCGACGATCAGCGCACCCGGGTTGTCGATGGCCTGCGCCGCCGGCGCGAAGCCGGCGCTGAGCGCGAGCGCTGCGATGCCGCTGAGCAGCGCGGATGATTTCTTCACAGAGATTCCCCTCCCCGACGTGATCCCCTTCCCCCGGAAGTTAGGGGTGGGGTGCGGGGCCAGGTACCGCCGCACGCCGCAGCGAACTGCGCTGATCGGCCCAGCGTCGGAGAAGGGCGGACACAGCGGCCGGAGCCGACTAGCCTGAGATCCGTATCACAGGTCCTGCGACGGGATGTCGAGATGGCGCACGAGGTCGATCTGCTGGTGGTGGGCGCCGGTCCGACGGGGCTGTTCGCCGCTTACTACGCCGGGTTTCGCGGGATGTCGGTGGCGCTGGTCGACGCGCTGCCGGAGCCGGGTGGCCAGGTGACCGCGATGTACCCGGAGAAGATGATCTTCGACGTGGCGGGGTTCCCGGAGATCCGGGGGCGCGACCTGATCGCCGCGCTGGTCGAGCAGGCCGAGCAGTACGGCCCGCGCTACCTGCTCGGGCGCCCCGCCGTCTCGCTGTCCGATGTGGACGGCGGTCTGCTGGTCGACGTCGGCGAGGGCGAGCAGGTCCGGGCCGGGGCGGTGCTGGTCACCGCCGGGATCGGCGAGTTCACCCCGAGACCGCTTCCCGCAGGTGGGGAGTGGGTCGGCAAGGGAATCGTGCACTTCATCCCCGAGCTGTCCGCGCACGCCGGGCACGACGTGGTCGTCGTCGGCGGCGGCGACTCGGCGTTCGACTGGGCGCTGGCGCTGCAACCGGTGGCCCGCAGCGTGACCCTGGTGCACCGGCGCACCCGCTTCCGCGCGCACGAAGGCCTGGTCACCAAGGTCGAGCAGCTGGGCATCCCGCTGATCGTCCCGGCCGAGGTCGCCGAAATCCGCGGCGACTCGGGCGGACTCATCGAGGTGGCCATCGACGTCGACGGGCAACGACGCGTCCTGCCCGCCCAAACGGTCGTCGCCGCACTGGGTTTCACCGCCGACCTCGGCCCGATCGAATCCTGGGGCCTGGACCTGGAGAAGCGCTCCATCCTGGTCGACACGACGATGCGCACCAGCCGCGCCCGCGTCTACGCCGCTGGTGACGTCGCTTCCTACCCGGGGAAGGTCAAGCTCATCGCCACCGGCTTCGGCGAAGCCGCAACGGCCGTCAACAACATCGCCGTCGAGCTCAACCCCGACGCCCATCTCTTCCCCGGCCATTCCTCGAACCTCAGTTGAGCGCTCGGCTCGTTGTGCTCGGCGGTGCGGGTGGCGGAACCTGAGACGCCGCCTGGACTCCGGGCGCCACTCCTGATGTATGCCAATGCACGGCGTCGCGGCGTCCTCGCCGGACGACATCTCAGAACCCGCGGCGGTGCGAGTTGCGGGAGTGGCCTTCACGGCTCGCGGCTTCGCCGCTTGCAAACGTCCTGAAAGAACTCCCGAACGTGGAAACGGCACCCGGGAACGACGTCCCGGGTGCCGCGTCAGGGGTGCTGAACGGGTCAGCTGCCGGTGTTCTGGTTGATCCAGTCGGCGAAGGCGGTCACGTCGGTGTAGATCGACGGGCCGGTGGCGCAGGTGGAGTCGCCGTTGCCGGAGCGGCTCGTGGCGCCGATCAGCTCCCAGCTGCCCTGGGTGCCCTTGATCTGCGGCCCGCCCGAGTCGCCGTAGCAGGCACCGGAGTTGCCGCCCGGGTTGTCGGTGCAGATCTCGCCCGCGCCGTCGATGCCGGTGCAGCCGGCGTCGTCGACGATGCTCGTGTCCAGCTCCTGCAGGTTCGTCGGAACCTCGCCGCAGCCGGTCTCCGGGCAGGTCTGGCCCCAGCCGATGATGCGGCTCGGGGTGCCGGCCTCACCGGACTCGGCGGCGATCGAGATCGGCGCAGCGGACAGCTGCTTGTCCAGCTGCAGCACCGCGAGGTCGGCGCTGTCGTGCACCTGGGTCTTGGTCACGGCGGCTTCCTCGCCACCCGTGGTGTTGTCGTTGCTGCCCACGCGGACGGTGAAGTCACCGCCGCTCTGAACGCAGTGCGCGGCGGTCACCACCCAGTCCGGCTTGATCAGCGCGCCGCCGCAGATGTGGCTGCCCTGCTGCTGCAGCGAAACCATGAACGAGTAGGTCTCGGTCGCGTCGTGACCACCGATGATCATCGGGTCGACGTCGTCACCGGCGGCGACGGCGGGCATGCTCAGCGCGCCCACTGCGCTGACCGCGGCGACCGCGGCGATGAGAACCGAACGAATGCGCATGTGTGTCGAATCCTCCGGGTACCCCGGCTCCGAAGGCCGGCTGGCCGCTGACGCTAACGGCGCCCCCGACCCCGGCGTACCGACGAAGGTCGTAGGAGGCGAACCGAAAAGGCGGTGGCCGGCGGACAATGCGCAGGCCACCGCCTTGATCAAGATCGGTCAAGCCGGTTTTTCCCGGTTTCCCGATAAGGGCGACTACTCGCCGCTCTCGCCCAGGTCCACGTCGGCGTACTCGCGCAGCTTGGCGAGCTTGTGCGAGCCGTCGACGACGCGCGTCGTCCCGGACTTCGACCGCATCACGATCGACTGCGTGGTGCACCGGTCGGCGCGGTAGTGCACGCCGCGCAGCAGCGCGCCGTCGGTGATGCCGGTCGCCACGAAGAACATGTTGTCGCCGCGCACCAGGTCCGAAGTGGTCAGCACCTGGTTCGGGTCGTGCCCGGCCTCGCGCAGCTTCGCCCGCTCCTCGTCGTCGCGCGGCCACAACCGGCCCTGGATCTCACCGTCGAGGCACTTCAACGCGCACGCGGTGATGATGCCCTCCGGGGTGCCGCCGATGCCCAGCAGCATGTCGACGCCGCTGTTCGGGCGGGCCGCCGCGATCGCACCGGCCACGTCGCCGTCGGAGATGAACTGCACGCGGGCACCGGCCTCGCGGACCTCCTTGACCAGCTGCTCGTGCCGCGGCCGGTCCAGCACGCACACCGTCACGTCGGAGACGTCGACGTGCTTGGCCTTGGCGACCCGGCGGACGTTCTCCGCGATCGGGGCGCTGATGTCGATGACCCCCGCTGCCTCCGGGCCGACCGCCATCTTCTCCATGTAGAACACCGCGGACGGGTCGAACATGGTGCCGCGCTCGGACACCGCCAGCACCGCCAGCGCGTTCGGCATGCCCTTGCTGAGCAGCGTCGTGCCGTCGATCGGGTCCACGGCGACGTCGACCTCCGGGCCCTCCCCGTTGCCGACCTCCTCGCCGTTGTAGAGCATCGGCGCTTCGTCCTTCTCGCCCTCGCCGATGACCACCGTGCCGCGCATCGACACGGTGCCGATGAGCTTGCGCATGGCGTCCACCGCGGCTCCGTCACCCGCGTTCTTGTCACCGCGGCCGACCCAGCGACCACCGGCCATCGCGGCGGCTTCGGTCACGCGGACGAGTTCCATCGCCAAGTTGCGATCGGGTGCTTCCGGGTGTCGTTGCGTCATCGCGCCCTCCGGAGTTGTGAGGCATCGTCGGTACCGCCCGAGTCCGGCGGGAAATGCCCCGCGCTCAGGCTTGTTGGCTGCGATCTTCCCAGATCATCGGGGTCCGGGGATCATTCGCGTGGGGCAGCCCACTCCCTCTGCCCCTGCCCGCTGAGCTGCGGTGCCGCCGGTGAGAGCATGGGTGCCGTGGCTGAACCCCGCAACCAGCAACCGGCTCCGTCCCGCCCGCCGCGGACCATGTCGGCGATGCTCTTCGCCATCCTGCCGTTGGTGCTGGTCTCGTTCGGCGTCGCGGGCCTGTTCACGCAGTGCTCCTTCACTCCCACCGGCCCCACGGTCGACAACGGATCGGTGCCCACGGTGAACGTTCAGGCCGAGCTGCACGACGCCGCCGCCGGAGTGGACTTCCCGGTGGTCGATCCGAAGCTGCCCGCCAGCTGGCGGGCCAACTCCAGCACCAGCACCACGCTGCCCTCGCACACCGAGGTCGTCCGGGTCGGCTGGTTGACCGGCGACGCGCAGTACCTGCGCCTGGCCCAGTCCAACGCCGCCGAGGAGGAGCTGGTCGTCGGCGAGACGCGGCAGGCCCCGCAGGCGCTCGGCGCCGTCGAGGCCGGTGGCCGCCAGTGGGTCCGCTACCAGGGCGTTCGCGACGAGCAGGCGTGGGTGTCCGAGCGCGACGGCGTCCGCCTGCTGATCACCGGCAACGCCGGCGAAGCGGAGTTCCGCACCCTCGCCGAAGCCGCCCTCACGGCCCCGCCGGTCGGCTGAACCCGCCTTCGCGAGTCACACCGCCGGGTGAGGAATTCGAATTTCGCGCGAAATTCGAGCCCGAACTTCGCGACTCGAATTTCGCGCGAAATTCGAAAAGGGCTGGTGGCGGTGCCTCAGGAGTCGTCTTCGACCGCGGCGAGAGCGCGCTCGACGCGCTCGCGGGCACCGGCCAGGTGGCGTTCGCAGACCGCCGCCAGCGCTTCGCCCTTCTCCCAGAGGGCCAGCGAGTCCTCCAGGGACAGCCCGCCGGCCTCCAGCTGCTTGACGACCTCGGCTAGCTGATCGCGGGCGTCCTCGTAGCCGAGCTCGGCGACCTCCGGGTGCTCGGCGACCGGGTCGAAGTGCTCGTCCTGCTGGTTCTCGGTCACGGGGTGGGGCTCTCCACATTCGCTCGCACGGACACCACCGCGGTGGCGATCGCCTGGTCGTAGCCGACGAAGGCCTCGGCGAACTCAGCGCCGTCGCCTTCGCGCACCGCGTCGTTGATGCGCAGCTGGGCCTCCGCGACCCTACGTCGGTGGGCCGACGCCGCCCACCAGGTGGGGCCCACGTACCCCGAGGTCGCGTCGATCAAGGCCCGCAGCCTGCCGGGCAGGTCCTTGCGCTCGGCCGAATCGCACCCGCCCAGGAGCGCAGCCCACGTCCCCTCCGCCGTGACCTCGGCGGCCTCGGCGCAGCGCCGGACCTCGCCCGCCCGCTCCGCGGTGCGCGCCGCGCCCACGGTGAGGGGGAGGAACGAGGGCTCCTGCTTCGGGTGCACGTGGAATTCCTTGGTCAGTCCGGTACGACGGCGTGGACCGCGCCGTCGGCGACCCGCACCCGCAGCCGGGTGCCCGCAGGCGCGTCATCGACGGTGCGCAGCACCCCGTCGACCTCGTCGGCCTCCTCGATGCGCTGCACGATCGCGTATCCACGAGCCAGAGTGGCCGCAGGGCCCAGGGTCGTCAAGCGTGATCGCGTAGCGCTCAGCGCGTGACCCTCCGTGGTGAGCACCGTGCTCATCGCCCGCCGGGAGCGTTCGCGCAGCATCGCGACCTGCTCGGAGCGCTGCTGCAGCGGGCGGTGCGGGTCGGCCAGCGCGGGCCGGCTGCGCAGCTGGTCGAGCAGCCTGCGCTCACGATCCACCCATCCGTGCAGCGCCCGCCGAGCCCGGTCGCGCAACTGCCGGATGCGCTGGCCCTCCTCGGCCACGTCGGGCACCACGCGCTTGCCCGCACCCGTCGGTGTGGAACAGCGCACATCGGCCACGTGGTCGAGCAGCGGCGAGTCCGGTTCGTGCCCGATCGCGCTGACCACCGGGGTCTTGCAGGCCGACACCGCCCGGCACAGCGCCTCGTCGGAGAACGGCAGCAGGTCCTCGACGCTGCCGCCGCCGCGCGCCAGCACGATCACGTCGACCTCGGGCATCCGGTCGAGCTCCTCCAGCGCGGGCAGGATCTGCGGCACCGCGCTCGTGCCCTGCACGGCGACGTTGCGGATCTCGAACTGCACGGCCGGCCAGCGCAGCTGCGCGTTGGTCAGCACGTCGTGCTCGGCGGCCGAGGCGCGGCCGGTGATCAAACCGACCCGGTTGGGCAGGAACGGCAGCGGCCGCTTGCGCGCCGGGTCGAACAGGCCCTCGGCCTTGAGCAGCTGGCGGAGCCGTTCGATGCGGGCCAGCAGCTCACCGATGCCGACGGCCCGGATCTCGTCGACCCGCAGGCTCAGCGTGCCGCGACCGACGAAGAACGTCGGCTTGCCGTGCACCACGACCCGGCTGCCATCGGTCAGCGGCGGGTCCATCTTGCGCAGCAGCGACGACGAGCAGGTCAGGGTCAGCGACACGTCCGCGGAGGGGTCGCGGAGCGTCAGGAACGCCGTCTGCGCGCCGGACCGCATCGAGATCTGGGTGATCTGACCTTCGACCCAGATCTGCCCGAGCCGGTTGATCCAGTCGGCGATCTTGCGGGCCACCGTCCTGACCGGCCACGGTTCCTCAGCACTGGTGGGCGAGCTCAGCGTTCCTCCTCTTGTGGTGGTTCCGGCTCATTCTGCGTGGCGGTGCGGGTGGGGGAACCTGACCGGCTCCGTGGACTCCGCGCCACTCCTTGAGTATGTCGATACGCGGCGTCGCGGCGTGCTCGCCACGCAGCCGCTGGAGAACCCCCGGCGGTGCCAGCTGCTCAGGTGGGGCAAGGAGAAAGCGACTCCGTCGCTTGTCTACTGCTCCCTGAGGCGGGTGAGGCGGTTGCGCAGCATTCGGACGTAGTCCGGGCGCTGCTCGTGGCGCTCCTCGTGGGCGAGCAGTTCGGTGAGGTCGTCCTCGGTGAACGAGCGCAGGCGACCGCGCAGCTGGGGGAGGCTCAGCGCGTCGTAGTCGGCGAGCAGCGAGTTCCCCTCGCCCTCGGGCTCGGGGACCACCGCCGGTTCCGGGGCGATGTCCTCGTCGAAGGTCGCCCACGACGGTTCTTCCTCGGGCGTGCGCAGGACCGACAGCGCCTCGTCGCCCTTGATCGCGAGTTCGGTGATGTGCTGCTGCACCCGCATCGACGCCTGCAACGCCTGGCTGGCGACGGTCACGGGCATGCCGAGGAGGGTGGCCGGGAGCGCGCGGGCCTGCTCGACGGCGGTCGCCGCGAGCCCGGCCGCCACCCGCACCGGGAGGGGGAACTCTGACATGCGCCCAGCCTGCCGCAGATGTGGCCGCCAGACCATCGGTTCAGCGCCGGAATGTGACCGAGGACCGACGTCCGGCGGAACCGCGATGGACCCCACGATGGAGTGACGGTGAGCACCGACCGGCGGCGGAGCGGGCAGGCGCGGATCCGTACCCTTGATGGCATGACGACCACGCCTGAGGCCCGCGACCTCGAACCCGACCCCGTTGACGACGCCGGCCGGACCAAGCGGGTCCTGCTGGCCAAGCCCCGCGGGTACTGCGCAGGTGTCGACCGCGCAGTCATCACCGTCGAGAAGGCGCTGGAGACCTACGGCCCGCCCGTCTACGTCCGCAAGGAGATCGTGCACAACCGGCACGTCGTGGACACCCTGACCGAGCGCGGCGTGATCTTCGTGGACGAGACCGACGAGGTGCCCGAGGGCGCGCTCGTGGTGTTCTCCGCGCACGGCGTCTCCCCGGCCGTCCACCAGGAGGCCGAGGAGCGCAAGCTCCGCACGATCGACGCCACCTGCCCGCTGGTGACGAAGGTGCACAAGGAGGTCAACCGCTTCGCGCGCGACGACTACGACATCCTGCTGATCGGCCACGAGGGCCACGAGGAGGTCGAGGGCACCGCCGGTGAGGCGCCCGAGCGCGTGCAGCTGGTGGACAAGCCCGAGGACGTCGACAAGGTGCAGGTCCGCGACCCGAGCAAGGTCGTCTGGCTGTCGCAGACCACCCTCAGCGTCGACGAGACCATGGAGCGGGTGGACCAGCTCACCGAGAAGTTCCCGACGCTGCAGGCCCCGCCAAGCGACGACATCTGCTACGCCACCTCCAACCGCCAGCAGGCGGTCAAGGTGATGGCCCCGCAGTGCGACCTGGTGATCGTGGTGGGCTCGCAGAACTCCTCGAACTCCAAGCGGCTGGTCGAGGTCGCGCTGCAGGCCGGGGCGTCGGACTCGCACCTGATCGACTACGCCTCGCAGATCGAGGACGCCTGGCTGGACGGGGTCACCACGGTCGGCGTCACCAGCGGCGCGTCCGTCCCGGACGTGCTGGTGCTGCAGGTCCTGGACCACCTCGCCGAGCGCGGCTGGGGCGACGTCGAAGAGGTCACGACCGCCAACGAGAAGGTCACCTTCGCGCTGCCCCGCGAGCTCCGCAAGGACCTCGACGAGAACAAGGACAACCCCAAGAGCGTCCGCTGAGCTGACTCAGACGAAAGAAACCGCCCGGCTCCGATTCCCTGGAGCCGGGCGGTTTTTTCGCGTCTCTACGGGCCGGGACGCCGGGGACGGCCCCCCGGTGGCGGTTCCGGCGGGCGCGGCCGCCCTGGGCCGCCCTGGCGGGGCGGACGGGGCCCTCCCGCGCGCGGGTCGTTGGGGCGAGGGCGTCCGGGCACGTCGCCGCGGCGCGGGGAGTCGCCCTTCGGGCGTCCCTGGGACTCGCGCGGCCCGGTGCCCCGCGGCTGCCGGGGGTCGGCGCGCCGGTCGCCACCGCGGCCGTCCTCGCGCGGCTTGCGCTGGTCGCCGCGGGGTTTGCGGTCCCGATCCGAGGCCGGGCGCTTGCGCGGCGCCTCGTCCCGCGCGGACTTCTTGCGCGGCGGCGGAACGGGTCTGGCCTTCTTGGTCTTGGCGTCGGGGTCGACGCCGAGGTCGAAGTCGTCGTCGGTCTCGACCTTCTGCGTGACGAACATCCGGAGCAGCCCGATGCCGAGCGCGACCGCGGTGGCTCCGGCCATGATCGGGAAGCTGGTGATCAGCGGGCGCGCGACCGACAGCGCCTTGCCCATGATGCCCGCGCCCGACGTGCTCCCGGCCCCGGTGATGAGCACCAGCACGGGCATCACGATGCCGAGAACGAGCGGTGGCTGCACCATCGGACCGAACACGCTTCGCCGCTGCACCAGCAGCACCGCAGCCAGACAACCGAGGAAGAAGCAGGTCTTGAAGATGAATCCGGGCTGTTTCCAGATCAGGGTGTCCAGCACGGTGCCGATCGCGGTCGGGACGGCAGCCAGCAACACGGCGCCCCACAGCGGCACCCCGTTGGTGCTGAACGCGGAGCGCGCACCCCATTCGGGCGCGCCATTACCGGAAGTTGAAGCGCTCTGGCTCTCGCGGATCGCGGTCACAATCCCCAACGGTAACGGTCCAGTACCCCACCGCGAGAGCCCTCTCGGGGAACGGGCGCATTACCCCACGTCGGGTGATGGTTTCGACACGACGCGGCGTGATCGCCGCGTGATCTTCGTGCAGCCAAATGGATGCCGTATCGCTCGGCCGAGCGTGTGAGCCTTGACACAGGGAGTGCGGCCATCTTAGCGTCCGAGCAATCGTTTTCTCGCCTGCGTGAGCGACGAGACGGGGGTCGGAATGAACACGGCGCCACCGCTGGTCGAGATGACCGGCATCACCAAGCGTTACGGCGGTGTGCTCGCCTGCGACGCGGTTGACCTCACGGTTCGCGGCGGCGAGGTGCACGCCCTGCTCGGCGAGAACGGGGCCGGCAAGAGCACCTTGATGAAGGTCCTCTCCGGCGACATCACCGACCACACCGGTGTGATCACCATCGAGGGTCACCCGGTCCAGTTCGGAAAACCCGCGGACGCGCAACACGCCGGGGTCGCGATGATCCACCAGGAGCTGGACCTCGTCCCGGCTCTGAGCGTCGCCGAGAACCTCCACCTGGGACGCGAACCGCGCACCCGGCTGGGCACCGTGGACCGGCGGGCGATGTCCGAGCGCACCCGGGAGTTGCTGCGGCGCACCGGGATCGACCTCGACCCGAACCGCCCGGTGGGCGAGCTGCGGGTCGGCGAGCAGCAGCTGGTCACCATCGCCCGCGCGCTGTCGTTGGACGCCAAGGTGCTGATCATGGACGAGCCGACCTCGGCACTGTCCACAACGGAGGTCGACCGGCTCTTCGGCGTCATCGGCGAGCTGCGCCGCACCGGCACCGGCATCGTCTACATCTCGCACCGGATGGATGAGATCGGCAAGGTCGCCGACCGCGCCACCGTGCTGCGCAACGGCCGCAAGGTCGCCGAGTTCGACGCGCAGGCGATGACCGCCGAGGAAGCCGCCGAAGCGATGGTGGGGCGTTCGGTGCAGACCCGCTTCCGCTCGCAGACCGTCGACATCGGCGAAGAACTGCTCAGCGTCAAGGGCTTCGCCGTGCACCCCCGCCGCGCGCGGGTCGGCAGGCGGGAACCCGACGGCATCGACCTGACCGTCCGCCGCGGCGAGATCGTCGGTCTGTGCGGACTGCTCGGAGCCGGGCGGACCGAACTGCTCGAATCGCTCTACGGGGCGGGCTCGTCCGGGACCTGGGAGGGGGAGGTCTCGCTCGACGGCACACCGGTGCGCCCGGCAGGGCCGAGGCAGGCGCTGCGCTCGGGGATCGCCTTCGTTCCGGAGGACCGGCGCAGCTCCGGGCTGGTGCTCGGGCACTCGGTCACCGCCAACACCGTGCTGTCGGTGCTCGACCGGCTGGGGGTCGCCGGAATGGTGCGCCGCAGCTCCGAACTCGGCGCGACCCGGCGCAGCGTCGACCAGCTCAAGGTCAAGCTCGACCGCATCTCCGACGCGGTCGGCACTCTCTCCGGCGGCAACCAGCAGAAGGTCGTCTTCGGGCGCATGCTGCTCACCGAGCCCCGGCTGCTGCTGCTCGACGACCCGACGCGGGGCGTCGACATCGGCGCGAAGGCGGAGATCTACCAGTTGCTCTCGGACATCGCCGGTCGCGGCATCGGCGTGCTGCTGGCCTCCTCGGAACTCCCCGAGCTGGTGGGGGTGTGCCACCGGGTGGTCGTGCTGCGCGCCGGGCGCAGCGTCGCCGAGTTCGACACCGCTCATGCGGGGGAGGCCGATCTGCTGGCAGCGGCGATGGGCGATCGGAACGGGAATCCACCGGGGCCGGCGGTCGGCACCGGGCAGAGCACCGGGGGAGGTGCGAATTGAGCAATCAGACGGAGCAGCGGCCCGTGCCCGGAGATCTGCCCGCGCAGCGTTCCAAGCGGACCGACACCGTCGAGACCCTGTTCAAGTTCCAGAGTTTCTTCGGTCTGGTCGCGGTGTTCATCGCGGCGGTGATCTTCTCGCCCCGCAACGACGGCCAGATCCTGTTCCTGAGCAGCGACAACCTGTTCAACATCGTGCGCGCGGTCTCCGAGATCGGGATCATCGCGATCGGGCTGACCTTCGTGATCCTCATCGGCGGCATCGACCTGTCGGTCGGGTCGGTCCTCGGGCTGGCGGCGGTCGGTTCCGCCGTGCTCATGGTCAACAGCGGCTACGGCGTGCTGGCCACGGTCGTCGTCGTGCTGCTGGCCGGAATCGTCTTCGGGTTCCTGCAGGGGGCCGCGGTGGCGCTGCTGGGGGTGCAGGCGTTCATCGTCACCCTGGCCGGGTTGCAGATCGCGCGCGGGCTGGCGCGCATGTGGTCCGGCGGCGAGACCGTGCAGATTTCCTACGGCGACGGCCCTGGGCAGGCCCCGATGCTGTTCTCGCTGCTGGGGGAGCGGACCTTCGGCGGCGTGGTGCCGATCCCGGCGCTGATCTTCGCCGCCGTGGCCGTGATCGCGATCCTGTTCCTGCGCTCCAGCGCCTACTCCCGGCACCTGTACGCGATCGGCGGGAACGAGAAGGCGGCTCGTCTCTCGGGCGTGCCGGTGAACCGGGTCAAGATCATCGCCTTCGTCATCGCGGGGTTCTGCGCCGCGCTGGCCGGCATCGTGCACGCCGGTCAGCTCAACGCGGGCAGCCCCAACGACGGAACCGCCTACGAGCTCGACGGAATCGCCGCGGTGGTCGTCGGCGGCACCAGCCTGGCCGGCGGCCGGGGTTCGGTGATCGGCACCATCGCGGGTGCTCTGCTGCTCGGCATCCTCAACAACATCCTGAGCCTGAACAGCGTCAACACCGATCTGCAACTGCTGATCAAGGGTCTGGTGATCGTCGCGGCGGCGGCGCTGCAGCGCCTGCGCCCCACGGCCTGAGGCAGATCTACCGAAGGGAGCACGATGCGCAAGACAACGAAGTCCTTGGTCGCAGTCACGTGCGCCGCGGTCGCGTTCGCCGCCGCCGGTTGTGGGACGACCAGCGAGAACACCGGGCAGGTCCAGGCCCAGGACCCGACGAAGGGCTGCCAGGGCGCCAACGGCAAGTACACGATCGGGATGAGCCAGGCGAACCTCGCCGAGCCCTACCGGGTGCGGATGGACGACGACATCCGCAAGGCCGCGCAGAAGGTCCCGCAGTTCGAGGAGGTGCAGTTCTCCGACGCCGCGAAGGACAACTCCAAGCAGGTCACCGACGTCGAGAACTTCATGACCAAGCAGGTGGACCTGCTGATGATCTCGCCGAACGAGGCGGCGCCGCTGACCGACGTGGTGCGCAAGGCCTACAACCAGGGCATCCCGGTCGTGGTGCTGGACCGCAAGGTCGACGGCGAGGCGTACACGACCTACATCGGCGCGGACAACGTCGCCATCGGCAAGCAGGCGGGCGAGTTCTTCAAGAACACGCTGCTGCCGCAGGGCGGCAAGATCGTGCAGATCAAGGGCCTGTCCGGCTCGACCCCGGCCGCTGAGCGGGAAGAGGGCTTCAAGCAGGGAATCGCGGGATCCAAGATCGAGGTCGTGGCCACCGCCGACGGCGAGTGGGAGCGCTCGGTCGGGCAGCAGAAGATGGACGCGCTGCTCAAGGCCCACCCGGACATCCAGGCCGTGTACTCGCAGAACGATCCGATGGCCGAGGGCGCCTGGCTGGCCGCGCAGGCCGCCAACCGCCCGGACCTGAAGTTCGTGGGCATCGACGGGCTGCCGATCCCCTCCGGCGGCATCAAGGCGGTGGAGGAGGGCCGGTTGCAGGCCACGAACCTCTACCCGACGGGTGGCGCGGAGGCCGTCGAGGCGGCCAAGAAGATCCTGGTCGACTGCCAGCAGGTGCCCAAGACCCAGACCCTGGGGACCGAACTGATCACGAAGGACAACGCGGCCGAGGTGTACGGCCGGCTCAACCAGGGTTAGAAGCCGAAGTGGACGAGAACTTTTCCGGGTTGCAGGAGTAGGCGCGGAAAGGGCCGCGTCGCCCCGGACCGAAAACAGGCCGCAGCGCTCGTTTCGAGCGCTGCGGCCTTTTCGCGCGCGAAAAGTCGGCGACACTGGTTCGATACACCGAATTCCACTGCCCGGCAACCAAAAACACCTGGTTGGCGGCTGTCGTAAGTACGACACACCAGAGACCATCTTATTGAGTGAATTCGCGTATCGATGACTATTCCGTGCCTGTTGTTTGGTTGCCGTCCGGGAGGCCATTTCTTACGCTGCGCTAGATCGCGCTTTGAGATCTTGCCGGGTCCGAGTCGGTTGGAAACCACTGAGTTAGAGCGCATCACGATTCACCGGAACCGGAATCAGCGGCAGAACTGTCTGCGGTGGACAGCGCTGTCCGCAGGGGAGGGCGAGCACGATGACAGAACGCTCCGCACCATCGCGAAGCGACGCCCGCCGGCGATCACGCCGGCTCGCCGCCTACCTGGGTGTCTTCTCGCTCGCCGCGGCCGCGGTGATCGCCGACGCCGGGTTCGCGAGCGTCCGAGCCCACGCCCAGCAACCTGCGCCGCCGAGCAAGGGCCAGGTCGGCTGGGACTCGTACCGAGACCTCGACGGGATGCCGCGGCTGCGCGGCGCCGAGCAGTCCTTGCAGTTCTCCAGCTACGACCGGTCCGGCGGCAACGACGACGGATTCGAGGGCACCTACTCCTGCCTGCGCGAATCGGCGCAGGGGTGCGTGATCGCCGAGCACACCGGGCCGGGTGAGATCTCCGGTCTGTGGAGCACCCGCGAGCCGTGGGGCGATGTCACGGCGACCGGCAACATCGTCGTCGAGCTCGACGGCCGCACGGTGCTCGACGCCCCGTTCATCGACGTGGTCAGCGGCAAGGTCGGAGCGCCGTTCGTGTGGCCGCTGGTGGGCAACGCCGACGACGCCGCAGGCGGTGTGGTCAGCAAGGTGCCGATGCCGTTCCGCGAATCGATGCGCGTGACCGTGCGCAACAACCCGGACTTCTACCACGTGAACTACCGGACCTTCCCCGACGCGGAAGGCGTGGAGACCTTCGACCCCTCGGACCCGGCCACCGACGTGCTGACGAAGATGCAGGGCTTCGGCGTGTCCGATCCGAAGAACGCCACCGGCGGAACACCGGTGCGCAGCGACTTCGGCCTGGCTCCCGGTGGCGCGCACACCGTCGCCGAGGTGAGCGGACCCGCGCGGATCAACCAGCTGCGGGTGCGCTTGCCGCAGGTGGTGGCGGCTCCGCAGGTCGTCGACGACGGCATGGCGTTCGGGCAGGGCGGTGGCAGCCGGTTCCGGATGCGCGTGGACCCGAACAACGAGGGCGTCCGGGTGGTCCGGCGGTTCGACCCGCAGGTCGCCGACCAGGTCGCGAGCATGGCCGTCAACGGCCAGGTGGTGGGCGAGTGGCGCAGCGGCGCGGCCGCTCCCGGCCAGTGGGGCGTGCAGTCGATCGACGTGCCCGCGGACGTCACCGCCGGGGAGTCCTCGATCGAGGTCGACAACCGGTTCGTCTCGTCCTCCTTGGACGTCAACGAGTTCCGCTACGACGTGCAGAGCCTGGTCAACGGCGAGTGGGTGCGCACCGACGTGCTCGACCTCGGTCCCGGGCACCCGGGCGAGGAGAGCGCGCACGGCTACCAGATCGACAACCCGGTCTTCGAGCGCTCGCAGCTGTTCGGGCGGTACACGATCCCGCCGGAGCAGGTCGCGGCCTCCGACGAGGTGCTGTCCTCCGCGCGGCTGCGCATCACCTTCGACGGCAAGACCACTGTGGACGCACCGATCGGCGAGTTCTTCGGCACCGGGCTCGGCGAGTACGACGTGCGCACCATGATGAGCTCGGTCGATCCCGGGCAGGACGGCTGGTACACGGCGTGGTGGCCGATGCCGTTCAACGAGAGCGCCAAGGTGGAGATCGTCAACGCCAGCGGCATCCCGATCGAGGGGGCCACGGCGGAGGTCGTCACCGGGCCCGGCGGCCTCGACGAGGGCAGCGGTCACTTCCACGCCACGCACAAGCGCGGCACCACGATCCCCGGGCAGGACTGGAACTTCCTCGACCCCGGTGGGGCGGGCACGTTCTACGGGGTCACCCACACCATGCGCGGCCTGATCCCGCTCAACGAGACCAAGGCCAGCGTGCTGCCGCACTCCACGCGGCAGACGGCGTCCAACCCGCGCAACTACCTGGAGGGCGACGAGCGGTTCTACGTCGACGGAGCCCAGGAACCCGCGTGGCACGGGACGGGGAGCGAGGACTTCTACGAGTCGGGCTGGTACTTCCGGTTCGGCACGACGTTCTCGATGCCGCAGGCCGGCAACCCCGGCCACGAGGTGAACCAGGACGGCTGCCAGTTCGACTGCACCGGCGCCTACCGGCTGATGGTGGGCGACGCGGTGTCCTTCCGGAACGGGCTGGTCGCGGGCATCGAGCACGGCCCGGTCAACGACGAACCGGGCGACTACAGCTCCACGGCCTACTGGTACGGAGCTCCGGCCGGGCGCAGCCTGCCGGCGGGCCCGCCGGCACCGGAGGTCCCACCGGCCCTCCCGCCGGCGCCACCGGCCCCGACCCAGCCCCCGTCCCAACCGGCTCCCACCGCTCCGCAGGACCCGGGCCCGCCGACCTCCACCGGCTCGGCGCCACCGGAGCCGGGTACGAGTGAGCCGTCGACCAGCGAGGACAACGGCCTCACACCGAGCTCGAACTGAGCGCTCGCGAAAATCGGTACCCGGATCTCGCAGGAGACCCGGGTACCGATTCGCGTTGGGACGCCTCCGCGGCACCGGGATGCCCCGGGCCGGAACCGACGCTCAGCGGGAGGAGCTGCCGCGCGCGACCAGGTGGGCGGACAGCGTCGTCGTGGAGGTTTCCTCGCGGTCGCCCGAGATGCGGTCGAGCAGGAGGCGGGCCGCCAGCGCGCCGATGTCGTAGGCGGGCTGGGCCACGACCGACAGCGGCGGGTCGAGCAGCGTGGTCCAGGGGGCGTCGTCGAAGGCGACGACTCCGACGTCGCGGCCCGGCTTGAGCTTCAGCGCCGCTAACGCCTCCAGCACGCCGACGGCCATCGCGCTGTTGCCGACCAGCAGCGCGTCCGGCGGATCGTTCTGCCTGAGCAGCGCGTGCGCGGCCTGCTGCGCGCCGTCGGCCTTGAACTTCGACCGCCGCACCAGCGAGGTGGAGCTGGGCAGCTTCGCCGCGCGCAGCCCGTCGCGGTAGCCGGCCAGCCGGTCGTCGGCCGTGGGCACGCCGCTCGGGCCGGTCAGGCAGCCGATGCGGCTGTAGCCCTGCCCGGCCAGGTGCAGCGTCGCGTGCTTGGCCGCCAGCCGGTTGTCGACCAGCACCGTGTCGCTCGCGCGGTCCGGCAGCGGCCGGTCGACCGCCACCACCGGCGTGCGGTGCCGGGCCAGCAGCTCGGCCGTGCCCGGGCTGCCGGTGGGCGAGAGCAGCACCCCGGCGACGCGCTCCTGCAGCGCGACGTCGACGTACTCGCGCTCCTTGTCCGGGGTGTCGTCGGAGTTGCACAGCACCAGCGAGTAGCCGGCCTCGTGCGCGACGTCCTCGACGCCGCGCGCGATCGCGGTGAAGAACGGGTTCTCCACGTCGGAGATGATCAACGCCAGCACCGCGGTTTCCTGTTTCCGCAGGTTGCGGGCGGGGCCGTTGGGGCGGTACCCGAGCTCTTCGGCTGCGGCGAGCACCCTGCCGGCGAGCTCCGGATCGACCGTCTCCTTGCCGTTGAGAGCCCGGGAGACGGTGGCCGTGGACACTCCCGCGCGGGTCGCCACGTCGTTGATGGTCGCCACGACTTCCTCCCTCACCGCTGGGCGAGTGACGGTGGGTCACCCGCCTTGACAGCTCGTATTACGCCAGAATAGCGTCCGAGAAAACGATTGCTCGCGCTGGTTCGCACGGTCTTCCAGGCGATTCGGCCGAGCATCTGCGCACCGCCGGTTCAGCAGCAGTCAACGCCGTCTGTGAAGCGAACTTGGAGGAACTGTGGCTCGCATCGGTGTCGTCAGCATCTCGGACGGGCGTGGTCACGTGCACGCCCGCAACGCCGAGTTCATCCAGTCCAAACAGGACGCTCTGGTCGCCTCGCTGCGCGCGGCCGGCCACGAGGTCGTCGTCGGCGCCGATCTGGTCGCCACCAACTCCCTGGCCGTCTCCGTCGCCCGCGAGGTCGCGGCGGCCGACGTGGACGTCACCGTCTTCTACTACGCGGTCTGGTCGTTCCCGCACTTCACGATGCTGGCCGCGGACGCCACCCGCAGCCCGCTGGTGCTGGTGGCCAGCACCGACCCCACCGAGCCCGGCCTGGTCGGGATGCTCGCCGCAGGCGGCGCGCTCGACCAGATCGGCCGCAGGCACACCCGCGCCTGGGGAGCCCCCGACGACGCCGACCTGGCCGCCAAGATCGGCGTGCACGCGCAGGCGTCGGCCGCGGTGAGCTCGCTGCACGGCTCCACCTTCGGCCGCTTCGGCGGACGCCCGATGGGCATGAACACCGCCGTGGCCAACACCGACCAGTGGATGCGCAAGTTCGGCGTCGACGTCGAGGAGATCGACCAGTACGAGCTGGTGCTGCGCGCCGAGCAGGCCGACGGCGCCGAGGCGAAGAAGGCCCGCGAGTGGATCGAGCAGCACGCGGCCGGGGTGCACTACGACGGCGACAAGCTGACCCCTGAGCTGCTGGAACGCCAGATCCGCTCCTACTTGGCGATCCGCGACATCATCGACGAGCGCAACCTGGACTTCTCCGGGATCAAGGCGCAGCCCGAGCTGACCGAGAACTTCGCGACGATGGACGTCACCGAGGCGTTCCTCAACGACCCCTACGACTGGAACGGCCCCAAGCAGCCGCACGTGTGCGCCACCGAGGCCGACATGGACGGCGCGCTGACGATGCAGCTGTTCAAGGCCATCTCCGGCACTCCGGTGCTGTTCGCCGACGTCCGGCACTACCACGCCGACCGCGACATCTGGGACCTGTGCAACTCCGGTCAGCACGCCACCTGGTACGCCGCGCGCAGCGACGACCCGGCGGAGAACCTGTCGAAGGTCAACTTCTACCCGGAGGTGTTCTTCTTCCCCGCGGGCGGCGCCTCGGTGCAGCACATCGCGGCCCCGGGAGAGATGACGCTCGGCCGTCTGACCAGGGAGAACGGCGAGTACCGGCTGCAGCTGATGCTCGGCGAGTTCGAGAACTACGACGAGGCGACGAACAAGACCCTCGTCGACCAGTCCACACCGGAGTGGCCGCACGCGTTCGCGCGGCTGGACGCGCCGGGCGAGGTGTTCCTGTCGAAGTTCGGGGCGAACCACATCCACGCCGTGCCCGGTGATCACCGAGCCGCGCTGCGCGCCGTGGCCGAACAGCTGGACATCCGCCTGGACGAGTGGAGCCGGGGGTCGGGGTCGTGAGTGCTGAAGCCGGTGCGGACCGGCTTCAGCACTCACAGGCGGTTCTGCTCGGCATCGACATCGGCACCTCCAGCTCGAAGGGGGTGCTGGTCGACGCCACCGGCAAGATCGTCGCGCGTGCGAGCCGACCGCACCAGACCTCGCACCCGCACCCGGGTTGGGTGGAGCACGACGCGGAATCGGTGTGGTGGGCGGATTTCCTGGAGCTGACCAGGGAATTGCTGCCCGCCGCCGAGGGCTACGAGCTCGCCGGGCTGGGCGTCAGCGGCATCGGACCGGTGCTGCTGCCCGCCGACGGCAGCGGAAAACCGCTGCGCCCGGCGATCCTCTACGGCGTCGACACCCGCGCGACCGACGAGATCGACGAGCTCACCGCCGAACTCGGCGCCGAGGAGATCCTGCGGCGCGGCGGTTCGGCGCTGTCCAGCCAGGCGGTGGGGCCGAAGATCCGGTGGCTGGCCAAGCACGAGCCGGAGGTCTACCGGCGCACCGAGATGCTGCTGATGTGCAGCTCCTACCTGGTGCACCGGCTGACCGGGCGGTACGTGCTCGACCACCACTCGGCCAGCCAGTGCGACCCGATCTACGACCTGGAGGCGCGGGACTGGTCCGCGGACTGGGCCGCTCGCGTCGCGCCCGACCTCCCGCTGCCGGAACTGGCCTGGCCGACCGAGGTCGTCGGCCGCGTCGGCGCGGAGGCGGCGGCCGAAACCGGCCTGCCGGAGGGACTTCCGGTCACGGCGGGCACGGTCGACGCGTGGGCCGAGGCGACCAGCGTCGGCGTGCGCGCTCCGGGTGACGTGATGCTGATGTACGGGACCACGATGTTCTTCGTCGAGGTCCTCGACGAGGTCACGCCGCACCCGGCGCTGTGGGGCACCTGCGGCGCCTTCCCGGGCACCTACACGCTGGCCGCCGGCATGGCGACCTCCGGCGCGGTCACCGACTGGCTGCGCGGGCTCGTCGACGGCGACTTCGCGCAGCTCGTCTCGGAGGCCGCGACGGTCCCGGCGGGTTCGCGGGGACTGTTGCTGCTGCCGTACTTCGCCGGGGAGCGCACGCCGATCTTCGACCCGTCGGCGCGCGGCGTGCTCGCCGGGCTGACCTTGGAGCACGGGCGTGCCGAGCTGTACCGGGCGGCGCTGGAGGGGATCTCCTTCGGCGTCCGGCACAACCTGGAGGCGATGGGGCAGGCGGGTGGTTCCGCGCGCCGGTTGGTCGCGGTCGGTGGTGGCACGCAGGGCGGGCTGTGGACGCAGATCGTCTCCGACATCACCGGCAAGGAGCAGCAGATCCCCGCCGAGACGGTCGGCGCCGCCTACGGCAACGCCCTGCTGGCCGGCGTCGGCACCGGCGCCGCGGTGGACCCGGACGCCTGGAACCCGATCGTGGACACCGTCCGGCCCAACCCGGACAACACCGAGCGCTACGAGAACTACTTCCGTCACTACCGGGACCTCTACGAGTCGACGGCCCGGATCGCCCACTTCCTGGCCGCAGAACAACACGAAGCCGACCACACCCCCTGACCCACCCGGCCCCGGTCCACTCCCAGCCCGATCCCGGAAAACCCCAGTGGGGACTGTCGGGGTAACGGTGTTTCCAGCCTGACGCGCCGGGCGTGGGTCCGGCGGGATGGGCACTGTGAGTGATGAGCTCTGACGCTGTGAGCGCAGACCGGAAGAAGATCGGCAAGTCGGATCGG
>NZ_JAGPXE010000006.1 GCF_018070075.1 Saccharopolyspora endophytica | reverse complement strand
GTAACGTCACCGGGCGAACGCACGGCTGGAAACAGGCCCTGAACACCCTCGTGATGTTCTACGGCGACCGGATCAGCCTCAACTAGAAACCGACCACCGCCTCACCCACGAAAAATCAGACAGGCCCGGCAGCCGGAGCCGTGTGGCACAGAATTTCCCCACGGGGTTGATCTTTCGGAGCCGGTCGCGCTCGATGATGTCTGCTGAGGTGCGACCACCGTCTCGCCTCAGCCGCGCGTGGTGCTGGCTTCGGCCAGTACTCCCTGGCGCGTGCTCAGAGCTAAGCGCCGACAACGAACAGGGACAGCACCACCGTGCCGAGGACCAGCAGCATGACGAGTCCGATGCTGAGCATGGTCCAGTCGATCGCGATCCTGGTTCCCGCGCCGTGCTGCGGTGTGGTCATGCTGCGTCCCCCTAACCCCTGAGTCGTCGATGAGGCCCCAACCGCGATTGGCCGGGGTGCCGTCAGTAGTGAACCGCCTGGACGCGACCTCGACATGTGCCAAAAGTCCCGCCATCTCGGCGATCACCCGCAGTCTGATCACCATTCGGCATGAAACCCCGACCTCCCCGGCGGCACAGCGACGCAGAACACACCGGATCGTGTCGTCCGCCGCCGCCCCGACGGCTCAGGCTCCGCAGCAGCCCGCGTCCGAGGCGGAGACGGATCCGGCGAAGCCGGATGCGGCTGAGGCCCTGGCCTTGGCCCGCGGCGTCGACGCCGAACTGGGCTATTGCTCCGATCGCGACCGCGCCGCTATCGGGTGTTCGAAGTGTTTATGCGCCCGCGCACACGACAGGGCTCCAGCACTGCCGAGGACGTTCGCCTCCTCGAGACGTCCCCGCCCGCAAGCGCGGTGATCGCCCCCAACACTCGGCTGATCACCGGCCCCACGCCGAACTGAGCGACCTCGTTCTGGCAACCGGGGCGAACATGACCTCCCGCCCCGTTGCGGAGTTCAGCGTTCGTCGGGGCAACGGACGTTGACCGCATCCCTCCTCTCAGTTCCCGATGCGTCTCCCCGCGTCAGCGCCGCCGGCCGTGGTGGTGCGGTCTACGGGGCGGGCGGGCGGAGGACAGAACCGCGCAGGTGATCACGAGCGCGGTCAGCACCATCGCGGTGGCGATCGCCTCGATCACAGAGGTGGTGAGCATGGTCAGCTCCTGGGTTCGACGTGTTTGGAGCCGCGGGCGTAGAGGCTGGTCAGGGTGACGGTCGCGAGGACGAGCACGATGACCACCAGCGAGATCGGCGTGGGGATCTCCGGGACTGCAGGCCAGATTCCGTGGGCCCAGTGCAGCACCAGCTTGAGACCGATGAGCCCGAGGATGATCGCCAGGCCGTGGTTGAGGTGGGTGAGCTTGGCCAGCGCGGTGTGCAGGACGAAGTACAGGGCTCGCAGCCCGAGCAGGGCGAAGGCGTTGGTGGCGAACACCAGGTACGGGTCCTCGGTGATCCCGTAGACGGCGGGTACCGAGTCGACGGCGAACACCACGTCGGTGGCGAACACCGCTACGACCACGACGGCGAACGGCGTCAACGCCCGCCGCCCGGCCTCGCGCACCGTGATCCGCGGCCCGTGGTAGTCGTCGGTGACGGGCATCAGCCGGCGCAGGAAACGCACGGATCTCAGCTGGGAAACGTCGCGGTCGAACGCGGTACCGGCCAGGGCCTCGCGCAGGATCTTGGCCGCGGTGACGAACAAGATCGCGCCGAACACCAGGAAAGCCCAGGTGCCCGCCTGCAGCAGGGCGGCGCCCAAGGCGATGAAGATGCCACGCAGCACCAGCGCCCCGACGATGCCGTACAACAGCACGCGCTGCTGCAGCGCGGGCGGCACGGCGAATCCGGCCAACAGCATCATGAACACGAACAGGTTGTCGACCGACAGGGATTTCTCGACCACGTACCCGGTGAAGAACTCCAGAGCCGGAGTCCCGCCGTACCAGGCCCACAGCACCAGAGCGAACAGCAGCGGTAAGAGAACGTAGAACACCGACCAGCCGAGAGCCTCTCGGAGTCGGACCTCATGGGGCTTGCGGGTGATGGCGAAATCAAGGGCCAGCAGACCCAGCAGGACGGCGATGCTGATCGCCCACATCCACGCGGAACCCACCGACGGCTCAGCAGCCGCGATCACAGAACTGGGCATGACCACTCCCGAACAGCACGTAGCGGTTCGGGGTCTCCTTCGCCCTACTGTCCGAGCGGCCTGCCGGGGACACCGAAGATGTCCGTGCTGACCAGCAGTACCCGCGGAAGTACTCCCCCCTCGGCAGTATTGACCCCGGACAGCGAGTTGTAAAAAGGATCTGCCCGGCGACCGGCGATGAAGCGCAAGCCGAGCGTGCAAGCCACCGGGCCATCGCCGTGGTGCTCGGGTTCACAGGCTTCGGCGTGAACGCGGCGCTGAACTCCCGGGTCTTCGGGATCCCCCCGGGCACGCCGACCCTGGCCGCGGCCGGGAGCACCGCCGCGTTCAACGTCGGCATCACCGTCGGTCCCTGGCTCGGTGGCCTCGCGCTCACCGCCGGATACGGCTACCCCGCCATCCCGTGGATCAGTGCGGCACTGGCCTCCGTGGTCCTGGCGCTGCTCGTCGTCGAAGTCGCAGCGCGGCCGCATCGAGGAGCGCAGCAAGAAGCTCCGAGCACGGTGGCTCTGGTCAGAGGCCCGTTGATCAGCAGGGCCTGCGCGCGGTTCCACGCTGTGGACGGCGCCGCCGGCCTGCGGCTTGCGCCGTATCGTCGAGGGCATCAACCATCGGGAGGCACCTTCTCTCCGGCGGCGAGGGTGTCGGCCCGGCGGCCGGATGCGACTTGATGGAGGAGCCGTGGGTACGTTCATCGAGCAGTGGCAGGACTGGCACGCCAACCGCGAGCGCGACCTCGCCGACCCGTACGGCTGGCTGGCCCTGGTCTCCCTGGACTGGCTGACCGACGTTCCCGCCACCTACCCGACGGTGCCGGGCGTGTGGTGGCAGGACGCCGAGGCCGCCTACCTCGATCCGCAGGGCGCCGAACTGTCCTACGAGGGCCAGCCGATCACCGAGGTGCAGCGCTTCGAGCTGGTCAACAGCGGAGCAGGCACCCGGGTCTCAGCCGGTGACGTGGAGGTCGAGGTGGCACGCCGCTCCGGCTACCTGATCCGAGTGCACTCACCGAAAGCCCCAGCGCTCCGCGATTTCCGAGGCGTGCCGACCTACCAACCGGACCCGAACTGGGTGATCACCGGCACTTTCGAACCGTTCGCCGAGCCCCGACCGACGACGGTCGGCGCCGTCACACCCGGCTTGAACCACGTGTACCAGGCTCCCGGTCTCGTGCGCTTCGAGCACGACGGCACCGAGCACACGCTGACCGCGTTCAACGGCAAGACCGGCAGCGGCCTCAACATCCTGTTCACCGACGCCACCAGCGGCGTGACCACCTACCCGGCGAACCGCTCCGTGGTCACCGCCGAACCGGCCTCCGACGGCACCGTCACGCTTGACTTCAACCGCGCGGTCAACCTCCCCTGCGCCTTCACCGACTTCGCCACCTGCCCGCTACCGCCGGAGGGAAACCACCTGCCGTTCGAGGTCACGGCCGGCGAACTACTCCCCTACGAGCGATCCGAACCCTGAGCGCGGCAGCTGACCATCTGTTCGAGCTTGGGGTAGGACGGCTGCGCACCCGGGTGCTGCACGCTGCGAGCGCCGACGCGGGTGGCCCACCGGGCCGCAGCGGGCAGCGAGTCGCCTCACGCGATGAAGTCGGCGTTCATCCCGTTCGATCAGCGCCTGGCGCTGATCAACGAGGTCATCAAGCCCGGCTACGCGGCTCTGCGCTCGGAGGCCCTCTTCGGCCCCGTCGCCGACCACACCCCGGCTCTCGCCTGAGCGCACCGCGGTCACGCGGCACTCCCGAGCCCTCCGCCCGGGAGTGCCGCATCCGCGGCCACCCCGGCTCTGCACCCGGGGCGCCGGATCGGGTCGATCAGTCGGCGGCCAGCGCCGTTTCGGTCTTCGACGCCTTCGCCGGGACCCGGTCCGGCAGGCCGGTGGCGTAGGTCTCCCGCAGCGCGAACGCGCACACCAGCGAGAGCACCGCGGTGCCGATCATGTACCAGGCCACCGCCGAATAGCCGCCGGTGCGGTCGAGCAGCCAGGTGGCGATGATCGGCGCGAGCGCGCTGCTGGCCAGCGTGCCGAGCGTGTACCCGAAGGAGATGCCCGAGTACCGGATCTTCGTCTCGAACGCCTCCGCGAAGAACGCGGCGAGCGGGCCGAACGCGGCGGAGAACCCGGTGCAGATCGCCAGGTACCCGATCGCGGCCGCGAGGAACGAACCGGTGTCGAGCAACCAGAACCACGGGAAGGCCAGCGCACCCATGGCCACCGTGCCGCCCGCGAAGACCGGCCGGCGGCCGACCCGATCGGACAGCGCACCGAACAGCGGCAGCGTGATGAAGGTCAGCAGCATCGCCAGGAAGACCAGCACCAACATCGAGTTTCGGCTGTACCCGAGCTGCTGGGCTCCGTAGCTGAGGCCGAAGACGGTGGTGAGGTAGAACGTCACGCCGATCGACAAGTACGCACCACCGGTCAACAGCACCTGCTTCGGATATCTGCGCAGCAGCAACGCGATCGGGAGCTTGACCACGTTCGCGTCTTCCTTCATCCGTTCGAAGTTCGGGCTCTCACCCAGCTTCAGCCGCACGATGAGTCCGAAGAGGACGAACACGCCACCGATCAGGAACGGGATCCGCCAGCCCCAAGCGAGGAACACCTCAGGCGACATGGCCCCGAAAGCGAGGAACACCGCGTTGCCGAGCATCAGGCCCGCAGGCACACCCATCTGCACCCAGCTGCCGTAGTAGCCACGACGACCGGCCGGCGCGTGCTCGACGGCCATCAGCACCGCACCGCCGTACTCGCCACCGAGCGAGAGACCTTGGAGGAACCGCAAGGTGACCAGGATGATCGGCGCGGCGACACCGATCGTCTCGTAGCCGGGGAGCACTCCGACCGCGAACGTCGTCGTCCCCATGATGCTCAGGGTCAGCACCAGCATCGACTTGCGGCCGATCTTGTCCCCGAAGTGCCCGAACAGCACACCGCCGATCGGCCGGGCGACGAACGCCGCGGAGAACGTCACGAAGGACAACAACGTGCCGATCAACGAGTCGAACTGGGGGAAGAACAGCTTGTTGAAGACGAGTCCGGCGGCGGTGCCGTAGATGAAGAAGTCATACCATTCCACGGTGGTGCCGACGGCGCTGGCGAATCCTACTTTTCCGCTGCGCGAGATCAGGGACATCAGCATTCCTTGGTTTCGGAGGTGTCATTTCCGGTGATGCATCGCCGAGAAGCGTCTTCGCGATTCCCGCGTTGCGACACCTCCACCTGGAGGGGTTCGTTCTCGCGGTTCTAGGCGCACCATTCGCGCAGCACGAAGTGAGCGATGGCGAGGTCAAGACGACGCCGGTTCTCCGGTGTGCCCTAGTGAGGTGCCGGAAAGGTCGTGCCCCCCACCGAGGACTCGGCGCGCACCGGGCCGGGATGAATCCGGAGGCCGGTTTCGCGGAACCAGGCCTGGGCCACGCCCGCGTCCAGTTGATCGCCGGTGGCGAGCAGCCGGCGCAGGGCCGAGTGCCGGAGGCTCCCCAAGTCGGCCCCTGCGAGCTGCGCGTACCACGAGCCCGGTGCGGACACCGTGGTCACCGGGAACCGTTCGAGCAGCGCGCGGTCCTGGTCACCCCCGGTCTCGTCGACCAGGATCGCCGCCCCAGCCGACCACGGGTGGACCAGGCCGAGCAGGAAGCCGGCGACCGTCTCCCGCGGGATGCCGTTGAAGTGCAGGTCGTCCGCCCGCAGGTCCAACCGCTCCAGGCAGAGATCGGCCCGTTCCCGCGACAGATCGGTCCGGCCGTGCGCGGAGACCGGCGCGGTGCCGGTGAACAGCACCGGATCTCCCGGCACCACCGGTTCGTGCTCAGATTCCTCCAGGTGCATCACCGCGTGGTAGTTCACCGCGTCAGCGCGGGGCAGGCCACCGACGCAGAGCACGTGCCGCACGGAGGGGCAGGCCCGCCGGGTGGCCAGAGCCGCCTCGAGATGCGCCTCGTCGACCACGAGCAGTCGAGCGGTTGAGCCTGTCGCCATGGCCGTCAGCCCGGCTGCCCCCGCACCGGAGGGGACCGGCGCGAACGAGACACCCGCCCGCATCGCCCCGACTGCCACCTCCCACCACTCGGGCACGAACGGCAGCAGCACCACGACCGACTCTCCCACCGCGACTCCGAGGTTCGCGAGAAGATTGGCGAACCTTTCGACCCGGTCCGCGAAATGGCCGAAGGTCAGCAGCCGATGTCGTCCGTCTCGGCGTGCCCAGACCATCGCCGGTCGCGCCGCGCGGTCCGCCCAGGTGTCCACGAGTTCATCAGCCCAGTTCGATCTCGCACATTCCTCAGCGAACGAATGAGCACTTATCACGGCACGCACCTCCTCCCTTTTCAGGCAGCACGGCCGCTGCGGGAAATTCCCGCGGCGTTCGGATCAACGATCGTTCAGAGCAACCGGAGCTCGTGCGCCTTGGCGATGGCCTCCACTCTGTTTCGCGCGTTGAGCTTCTGCATCGCCGTCTGCAGGTAGGTCTTCACGGTGCTGCGCGCGAGGGTGAGCTGATCGGCGATCTCCGGGTTGTTGTGCCCCATCGCGGCGAACCGCAGCACCTCATACTCCCGCTTGGTGAGGCCGACCCGGAACAGCAGTTCGGGCGTCGCGGAGGCATGCCTGCCGGTCAACCGGGGATCGACCACCCGGACCCCGCGTGCCACCCGGCGGACCGCGGTGGAGAAGTCACCCCCGGTGATGTCCTTGACCAGGCAACCGTCCGCGCCCGCCTCGATCAGCACGTCGATCGCACCGTGGTCGGCGAAGGCCGTGAAGAGAAGGATCTTTGCGCGAGGAGCCACCCGTCGCAAACAGGTGACCAGCTCTGGCGCCGGCATGTCCGGCAGCCGCAGGTCGAGCAGGATCACCTCGGCCGGCACATGCTGCGCGACCTCGATCGCCTCATGCCCGGTGCTCGCGCTGCCGACCACGGTGATCAACGGATCCTCGGCCGCGAGCAGTTCGACGCCCCCGCGGATCACCGGGTGGTCGTCGACCACGAGCACTCGGACTTCGGTCTGGTCATTCATCGTCGGCACCTTCGACCAAGCAGGGCAACCAGGCCCGCACCGTGGTTCCGCCGTCCTCGTCGCCGGTGATCGACACGCCGCCACCCACCCGTTCCATCCGGCGCACCGACAGCGGCAGGCCGAGATGTCCGGTCTTGACCGGGTCGCAGTTCGTCCAGCCCTGCCCGTCGTCGGCGACGGCTACTGTGAGCTGTCCGTCCGCGACGACCACGCTCACCACCACGGTCGACGCCCGCGCGTGCTTCTCCACGTTGACCAGCGCTTCCCGCACGACGCTGGTGAGCGTCTCGACGCGGCCGGGCGGGAGTTCTGGGATCTCGGCGAGCGCGACGAACCTGGCCGGGATCCCGGCCCGCTCCTCGAACGCCTCGCAGTCCTCCTGGATCGCCACCGCGAGCTGCCGCTCAGGGGGCTGCTCGTTGAGCTGCGCCAACGAGCTGCGCAGCATCGCGGTGACCGACTCGACCTGGCGTTCGACCTCGTCGATCCGGCCACGGATCCGGTCGAGGTCCTGCATCGAGCGCAGGCTGCGCAGTTCCGCCCCGATCCGGAACAGCATCGGGCTGACCGAGTCGTGCAGTTCAGCCGCCATCCGCCTGCGATCGGCGTCCAACGCGACACCCGTCTGCATCTTCGCCCGGTGCGAGCTGATGAGCGAAACCGAGGCGGCGGCCGCGGCCTCCTCGAGCTGGGCGATCACCTGGTCGCCGAACGACGCCTGGCTGCGGATGCCCACGTAGACCGCGCCGAGCACCTCCCGGTCGTAGATCATCGGGACGGCGAGCATCGCCCGCAGGCCCTCCTGAGCGACCAGCTCGTCGAACTCGTGCGTGATCGCGTTCGACGACTGGTAATCCCGCACCCACACCGGCCTGCGCTGGGCGATGCTCTTACCGCCCAGCCCGAGCCCTTCGGGAACGACGAGCCGGTGCAGCGCCGTGCTCATCGTGCCCTGCCAGCTCCGGTGCACCATCCGGTTCCCCGTTTCCACGCGGCCGACCAGCGACATGTCGAACGCACCGAGCTCCCGGATGCGGCGGGCGACGGAATTCATCGCGACCGAGTCGTCCAGCAGCACCAGCAGCTCGGAGTGCCGGAGTGCGAGCTGGTCGAGCACGGTGTCCGCATCGGTTTCCGAAACACCCGCCATAGCAGTCTCTCCTCGTTGAGATTTGCCCGATATTAGCCCGGGTGGTGCCTTCAGCATTAGCCCGAGCGGGGCCTACAGAGCTGTAGGTTCGATGACTCCCCGTAGCACCAGCAGGCTCTCCATGAGGAAGTAGTCGCCCCACACCAGCTCGTTGTCGGTGGCCAGGTCGCGCCGGTAGTCGAAGCAGCCACCGGCGAGGATCCCGGCAGGCCGGGTGTCGTCCTCCCCCACCGGGGTGAGGAAGCGCGTGACCAGGGCATCCACCATCGCCAGCGCCCGCTCGCGGTAGTGCGTTCGGTCCGGCGCAAGCACGGACAGCTTCAGCAACGCGGCCGCGGCGATGGCGGTCGCCGAGGTGTCCCGCGGGGCCTCGGCGTCGAAGTCCCAAGGTGCGATGTGGTCTTCGGGCAGGTGTTCCAGCCACCAGTCCGCCACCGTGAGCGCCGTGCCCAGGAAGTCCGGCGACACCCACCCGGCGGCCTGGCCGAACCCGAGCATGGCCCAGGCCTGGGCACGGGCCCAGGTGCTGTCATCGGCGAGTCCCTTGTGCGTGTACCTGCGGAGCAGCGCGCCGGTGCGCTCGTCGAAGGCCGCCGACTGGCAGACCGACCCGTCCGCGCGCACGCAGTACTCGATGTGCCGCTCGGCGTGGCGCCGGGCGATCTCGGCGAGCTCCGGCTGCTCCAGTTCGGCTGCTGCCCACGCGAGCAGCGGCACCGTGCCGGGTACCGCGTCGATGTTCGCCGCGCCCTGGCCCACCGCGTCCGCCTCCTCGGCCTCGGCGCCAAGCGGGATCACCCCGGCGTCGTGGTTGAAGGTGGCCGCGAGTCCTCGTGCCCCGGCCAGCGCGGAATCGCGTGCCGCTGCGCTCTTCCCGGTCAGCCGCGCCACCCCGGCGCCGTAGAAGAACAGGAAACCGCGGAACGCGGTGTCCGAGCTCGCCCGCGTGGTGAGCCGACGGGCGACGTCGTCGGAAAGCTCGGCGTAGCGGGCCTCGCCCGTGGTGACCGCGCCGAGCGCGAGCAGGCCGCCCCAGAACCCACCCGTCCAGTGGCCGTCCTGGGAGAGGGTCCACTCCCCGGTGTTCTGGTCGGCGTAATGCGGGAAGCCCCGGGTCGCCGCCTGCGCGGTGACCCCGGCCCGCGACAGCATCCGGGTCACGGCTTCGTCGAAGCGCCTCATGGTCTCCGGGTTCATCGCGGTCATGACACCGCCCCGCTCACCAGGACCGGCTTGAGGGTGATTCCCGAGCGCATGTCGGCCAGCGCCTCGTTCACCGCGCCCAGCTCGTACCGGGTGACCAGTTTGGACAGGTCGAAGCGCTGCACCAGTTCGGGCACGGAACGCACGTGTTCGAGGTGGTTCTTCGGGGAGAACGCCCAGCTCCCCATCACCTGGAGCTGCTTGCGGGTGATCAGGTGCGGGTTGAGCGGGGTCGGGCCGTGGTCGGTGTACTGCCCCACGACCAGGTATTTCCCACCCCTGCGGGTCAGGTCGATGCCCTCGGCCACTGCGGCCGGGACACCGGTCGCCTCGATCACGATGTCCGCGCCGCGGCCGTTCGGCGTCTCGGCGAGCACCTTGGCCAGCCGGGTCTCCGCGTCGGTTTCGGCGAAGATGTCGACGTGCACGTCACCAATGCCGACCGCGCGTGCCACCTCGAGCCGGTTGGCCGGTCCTCCGACGACGATCACCTTCGCCGCGCCCGCCACCGTCGCGTACATCGCGGCGGCCAAGCCGACCGGTCCACTGCCCTGCACGACCACGACGTCGCCCTCTCGGGGCTTGCCGATGCCCAGCACGGCGTGCGCGACCGTCGGACCTGCGCAGCCGAGCGCGATGACCTGCTCCGGGGTGACGCCTTCGGGTAGCCGCACGATGGTCGAGCCGGGCTGGAGGTAGATCTGCTCGGACCAACCACCGGACAGGTGCGGCCACCGGGCGCAGCTCTGGTTGATGCCGTAGACCTTGCGGGTCTCGCAGAGCGAGGGCTCGTCCTCCTGCGCGCAGTAGAAGCAGCTGCCGCACGGGATGTTCGAGGCCCAGGAGACCAAGTCGCCCTCGCGGAGCGGCGCCCCGGTGGCGTCGGTGCGCACTCCGTCCCCGAGCCACCTGATCCGGCCGACGGCCTCGTGCCCGAGGACCACCGGCAGTGGGATCGGAAGCTTTCCCTGCTGCAGGTGCGTGTCCGTGCCGCAGATCCCGGCGTGGCTGACGTCGACGACGACCGCGCCCGCTTCCGGCTGCACCTCCGGGAAAGAGGTGATCTTCAGTTCCGCGCCGAACTCCTCGAGCACGGCAGCTTTTCGCTCGCTCACTTGCTTGTCTCCCTGCTCCAGCCGCCTGTCGGCCGTGTTGTCGGGCGTCAACGGAGGGCACCGCTCTGCCGCAGACCGTCGATCTCGGTGTCGGTGAAGCCGCACTCGCGCAGCACCGGCTCGGTGTGCTGACCCACCTCGGCGACACCCCTGGTGATCGTGGCCGGGGTGCGGGAGAGCCGCACCGGGTTCCCCAGGATCCGCGTGGAGGCCCGGCTCCCGATCTCCACGCGGGTGATCGTCCCGTTCTCCAGCACCTGCGGGTGCTGCAGCGCCTCCTCGAGGGTGAGCAGCGGCGCGGAAAGCAGGTCCGCCGAGTCGAACCGCTCGATCGCCTGCTCAGTGGTGAGCGCGCGGACGTCGTCCCGCAGCACCTCGTTGGCCTGTTCCTTGTTGCGGGCCTGCAAGTCGGCGGTGGCGAACTCGGGCCGACGGCTCAGGTCCTCCACCTCGAGTGCCTTGCACAGCAGGTGCAGCGCGTTGTCCCGGAACAGGCCCAGCACGGTGACCATGCCGTCCTTGGTCTCGAAGACCCCGCTGTACCAGTCGGTCACCCAGTTCGTCTCCCGCTCGTACATGAGAGTGGAGGCGCTCTCCAGGGTCTGCAGGGCGAGCGCGGTGTCGAGCAGGTTCACGCTCACCTTCTGTCCGCGCCCGGAGCGTTCTCGTTCCAGCAGCGCGGCGAGGATCCCCTGCGCCAGCGCCATGCCCGAGGCGTAGTCGACCACCGGCACCGGCATGATGTGCGCGGTCAGGTTCGGGTCGCCGACCGTGCGCGCCATCCCGCTCAACGACTGCGCGAGCATGTCCTGGCCGGCCTTGTGCGCGTACGGACCGGTCTCGCCGAAACCCGAGGCGGAGGCGTAGACCAGCTTCGGGTAGCGCTCGGACAACTCCTCGTAGGTCAGCCCGAGCCGTTGGACGGCCGCAGGACGGTAGCTGTGCACGAGCACGTCGACCTGCTCCAGCAACCGGTGCAGGGCCGCCATGCCCTCGCGGGTCTTCAGGTTCAACCCCACGCTTCGCTTGTTCCGGTTGACCGCCACGAAGTAGGAGCACGGTTCGCGCGCCTCGACCGCTTCGCGGTCCAGCGAACGCATCATGTCACCTTTGGCCCCGCGCTCCACCTTGATCACCTCGGCGCCGAAGTCGCCGAGCACCTGGGCCGCGAGCGGGCCCTGCATGATCTCGCCCAGGTCCAGAACCCGGATTCCGGTGAGTGCTTGTGCCTGCGTCATCACCGCACCTGCTTCGCGTAGACGTCCTTGGCGATGACCAGGCGCTGGATCTGGTTGGTCCCCTCGTAGATCTGGGTGATCTTGACGTCGCGCATCATGCGCTCCACCGGGTACTCGCGGGTGAAGCCGTAGCCGCCGTGCAGCTGCAGCGCGTCGATGGCCACCGACATCGCGTTGTCGCTGCACAGCAGCTTCGCCATGGAGACGTGGGACCGGGCCCGGGGGTCACCGACCGAGATCAGCTCGACAGCGCCGTAGAGCAGCGCGCGGGCGGACTCGATCTTCACCGCCATATCGGCGACCATCCCGCGGAGCATCTGGAAGCGGGACAGCGACTGGCCGAACTGCTCGCGCTCGGCGGTGTAGGCCACAGCCTGGTCGAAGGCCCCCTGCGCGATGCCCAGCGCCTGCGCGGCGATCAGGGCGCGGCTGACGTTGAGCTCGCCGTTGATGTAGCGGTACCCCTCTCTCGGGTCGTCGACCACGCGACGGGCCGGGATCCGGGCATCCTCGAGGATGACGTCGGCGGTCGGGC
Source organism: Saccharopolyspora endophytica (assembly GCF_018070075.1). GTDB lineage: Bacteria > Actinomycetota > Actinomycetes > Mycobacteriales > Pseudonocardiaceae > Saccharopolyspora > Saccharopolyspora endophytica. The sequence goes on along the minus strand of NZ_JAGPXE010000006.1, from coordinate 351,564 downwards.
TGCCGCGCATGCCCATCTTCTTCTCGTGCGGGCCGAAGGACACCCCGGAGTCGTCGCGGTGCACCATGAACACGCCGAAGTCCCGTTCACCGGTGCGGGCGAGCACGGCGTACCACTCCGCCCACGGTGCGTTGCTGATGAACCGCTTCTGTCCGTTGAGGACCCAGTCGCTCCCCTCCTGAGCGGCGGCGGTCGTGATCCCGGAGAGGTCGGACCCGACTGTCGGCTCCGTCATGCACCAGGCCGCGCCCGCCTCGCCGGAAGCCACGCGGGGCACCACCTCCTCGCGCAACTCGGCCGATCCGTGACTGACCACAGTGGATGTTCCCGCCCAGTTGACGAGCAACACCAGTGCGGAGCTGCCGCAGGCCGCGGCGACCTCTTCCACCGCGATCACCTGCGACAGCAGGTCGCCGTCGGAGCCGCCGAGCTTCTCGTCGTAGGGCAAGCCGGGCAACTCCGCCTCTCGCAACGCCTGCCACGCCTCCGCCGGGAAGCGTTCGTCGCCGTCCACGTCGGCGGCGTGCGGCGCGATCCGGTTGGAGGCCAGCTTCCGCACGCTGTCTCGGAAATCTTGGTACTCGGTGTTCATCTGCTTCACCTACTCATCGAAAGTCTTCCCAACAGGTGCGCCCTCGTCACACCGGCGGCCAGCGCAACCCCTTCACGGCGCCATCGCCGGCCGAGCCGACCGCTTTCCGGGCATCCTCCGGCGGGATGCCGAAGCGCCCCAGCACCCGCTCGGTGGCGTCCTCGGTGTCCGTCTCACCCACCTGCGCCGCGGAACGCGAGTACACCGGCACCGCAGGGACCGAGTCGGTGCGAAAGCCTTGGTACCGTTGCGAGATCTGGCGAAACCCGGCCAGTTCGCGCGGTTCCAGAACCGGGGTCACGCAGGCGTCGATCTCGGCGAAGAACTCGGTCCACTCGGCCATCGTGCGGGTCCCGAACGACGCGTCGAGCTGTTCGGTGATCATGTCCCAGTTCGCCGGGTCGAAGTGGTTGGGCACCTCGCCCAGGTCCAGCGCCTGCCAGAGGTTGGCGAAGAACGCGTTCTCCAGCGCACCGACCGCCACGTACCGGCCGTCGGAGCAGGCGTAGCAGCGGTAGGCCGGCATCGACCCGGCGAGCACGCCCGACCCGCGCCCGGGCAGCGATTCCCCGCCCCAGTCCGCGAAGTTCATGCCCATCATGGACAGCACGCCGTCGACCATCGCCGCGTCGAGGTACTGGCCATGCCCGGAACGTTCTCGCTCGTAGAGAGCGCCGACGATGCCGAAGGCCGCGAGCAACCCGCCGCCGGCGAAGTCGGCGACCAGGTTCAGCGGCGGCACCGGCGGGCCATCCGCCGGGCCGAACGTGCCCAGCGCACCGCCGATCGCCAGGTAGTTGATGTCGTGGCCGGCGCGCCCGGCCAGCGGGCCGGTCTGCCCGTAGCCGGTGACGCTGCAGTAGATCAGCCTCGGGTTGATCTCGCCGAGTTCGGCGCGACCCGCACCGATCCGGTCGGCGACCCCGGGCCGGAAGCCCTCCATGAACACGTCCGACTCGGCGACCAGGCGGCGCAACGCCGCGCGTCCCTCATCCGCCTTGAGGTCGAGGGTGATGAATTCCTTCCCTCGGGAGAGCGCGGGGACCGGCAGACCGGAGCGGCCGCCGCCGATCGCGATCACCTCGGCGCCGAGATCGGCCAGCAGCATGCTGCCGTAGGGCCCGGGAGCGAGCCGGGTCATGTCCAACACCCGGATTCCGGCGAGCGGTCCCGTCCGACCGGTCATCGGGCACCGCCCGCCGACACGAGTTTCCGGTGCTCGGAAAAGAGTTGGGAGCAAACCAAAACCGTCCTCCTCATCGAGGTCGTGGCGATTCGCGTCCAACCATGCTCACCCGGCCCGGACGCACGCCGGTACCTCCACCTGGAGGTGCCGATTTCGGCAGGTCATGGCGAGCGCCGGCCCCCGCGTTCGGCAGGAACCCCCTGCAGAAGAACGGGTGCACGAGCACAACGGAGGAGGGGGCGACGAGCACGTCCGGCGCCGCGGAGGTGGACACCCCATCGGAGAAGCACGAGGCGGTCCTCCGCGAGCTGTCCGCGGACCCGCCACCACGAGAGGCGCACCTCGGTCGCTGCGGCGTCGGGGTGCGCAACTCGCCGCGTGGGGCGGCGCTCCCCGGCTCTCAGCCCGGCCTGGTGGGCGGCCGGGTCATGGTGATCTTCGCGCTCGGTGGCCTCGCCCCTGGGAGTTCCCGCTGAAACGCGGCTGGCGCACCGCGTTCCATCTCGGCGCGGTCAGGCGGGGTGGATCTTGCTCGGCCGGTACCCGAGCGCGGTGCTGGCGTCGTGCCCGGCGGCGACGACCAGGGGCGCGATCTTGTCGACGTCGTCCTCGGTCACCCGCTGCGTCGGCGCACCGATTCCGAGCACCGCCGCCAACTCCCCGGCGTGGTCGAACACCGGCGCGCTGATCGAGCCGACGCCTTCGTGCCGCTCCTCGAAGGACGCCGCGTAGCCCTGGGCCCTGGCGAGCTCGACCTGCGCGTCCAACACGTCGAGGTCGATCGGCGTGTGTGCCGTGTACCTCGACAGGCCTTCCCTGACCACGTCCGCGCGCGCTGCGGGGTCATGGGCCAGGAAGACCTTGCCCGGGGCACCTGCGTGCAGCGGCATCACCATGCCGACTTTGAAGAGGCGCATCACGATGTGACGGGTTTCCGCCACGGCGATCACCGTTCTGAACGCACCGTCGCGCACGTAGAGGCACGCGGTCTCGCCCGTCTCATCGCACAACCGCTGCAGCACCGGCTTCGTTCGCTGCACGACGTCGAGCCCGAACGTGCCGGGCGCGGCGAGCTGCACCAGCGTCAGCCCGATCCGGTAGCGGTCCCCGGAGCGGTCCAGGAAGCCTTCGCGCACGAGGTTGTGGACCAAGCGCTGGCAGGTGCTCTGATTCAACCCGCTGAGCTGCATGATCTCACGCAGGTTCGGTTCAGGGGCCGTGACGGAGAAGCAGTCGAGGATCCGCTTGATCTTCTCGAGCACCAGCAGCGGCGGAGTGCCTGGACCTCGCTCGGTCACCTCTGCGCGCCCCTCTCGGAAGGTCTGGAGCCGGCACGCTCGCGCCGGGGTCTTGACATGGACTATAGCAATTCACATTATGAGTCCGCGACTCACGATGTAATGATTGTGAGAGGTCGGAGCCACCTGGCCCGCGACGAATGAGGAGAACCATGACCACCCAGCACCCCGTCTGCGACAGCGACTCCCCGGCGAAGCTGCCCGGCGTCTCCCGGATCGGCCTGATCGTGCCGAGCTCGAACACCACGATGGAGACCGAACTCCCCGAGCTGTTCCGCAGGCAGGCAGCCGCGACGGGCCACGTCTACACCTTCCACTCCGCGCGCGCCGGGATGCGGACGGTCAACAAGGAAGAGCTGGCGGCCATGGTCGGGAAGGCCGCCGACTGCGCGACCTCGGTCTCCGACGCCCAACCGGACGTCATCGCCTACGCCTGCCTGGTCGCGGTCATGGCCCAGGGGCCAGGAGCGCACCGAGAGTCCGAGCAGGTCATCGCCGACGCGGCCAAGAACAACGGCAACCCCGCGCAGGTCGTCAGCAGCGCCGGCGCGCTGGTCCGCTCACTGACCGAGATCGGCGCGAAGAAGGCCGTCATGGTCACCCCGTACATGCGTCCGCTCACCGCGACGGTGCGCCAGTACATCGAGAGCGAAGGCATCGAGATCCTCGACGACGTCAGCCTCGAAGTCGACAACAACGTGGCGGTCGGCCGACTTGACCCGGAGAAGCTGCCCGCCATCGCCCGCGACCTGCGGCGCGAAGGCGCTGACGCGGTGATCTTGTCCGCCTGCGTGCAGATGCCCTCGCTCGCCGCCGTCCAGCGCGCGGAGGACGAGCTCGAACTGCCGGTGATCACCGCGGCAACGGCCACGACCCACGAGATCCTGAAGGCGCTGGGTCACCACCCGGCCATCGCAGGTGCCGGGAGCCTGCTCGCCGGCCCGAACTCCGCTCTCTGAACCCGTCCACTCCGAAAGGACAACGATGTCCCTTGCGGTTGCTTCCTTCCTGATCTTGGTGGCCGCGTTCCTCGTGGGCGCGGTCACCAACATCAACGCCGGGCTCATCGCCATCGTCGCGACCTTCGGGGTCGGACTGCTGCTGACCGACCTCGACACCGACACCGTCATGGGCTTCTTCCCCGCCGACCTGTTCTTCATCCTGGTCGGCGCCACCCTGCTGTTCTCGATCGTCCGCGTCACCGGGACGATCGACATGCTCGCCGCGTGGGCTGAACGGCTCACGGCCGGGCGGCGCTCTCTCGTGCCGGTCATCATGTTCGCGCTGACCGCGCTGCTGGCGACCGCCGGAGCGTTCACGCCCGCGGCGGTCGCGATCGTCGCTCCGGTCGCTCTCGCCCTCGGGCGGCGCTTCGGGATCAGCACCCTCGCGATGGGCCTAGTCATCGTCCAAGGCGCCAACGCCGGGGCCTTCTCCCCGGTCAACCCGTTCGGCGTGGTGGCGAACGAGATGCTCGACGCGGCCGGTGCTGCGGAGGGCTCCCTGCGGCTCTACCTCTACTGCTTCGTCTTCAACGCGTTGCTCGCGGTGGCCGGCTACGCCGCCGTCCAAGCGTGGACCGTCCGGCGACGCGCGAAGCACGGAGGTCCGGACGCTGACGACGACCCGGTCGACGACTCCGAACACGCCGGTGGCGGCACCGCGGTCGCGACGCGGGCCGAGCCGGTGACGGCCGCCGAGGTCACCCCCATGCGGTTGGCGGTCCTCGGTGGTGTCGCGGCGCTGCTGCTGCTGACGTTGGTGTTCAACATGGACGTCGGGGTCTCCGCACTGGTGATCTCGCTGGCCCTCATCGCGTTGCGGCCCAGCGTCCAGAAGCCGGCCATCGAGGGACTTCCGTGGTCGGCGGTGCTGCTCGTCACCGGCATCGTCATGTACGTCGGCCTGCTGAAGGAGATCGACGCGATCGACGCGCTGGGCAACGCCATCGAGGGTTCGGGTGCCAGCTCGACGGCGACCTTGGCCACCAGCTACGTCGTCGGCGTCCTGTCCGCTTTCGCCTCGACGACCGGCACTCTCGGAGCGATCAGCCCGGTCGTGGCGCCGCTGGCCGCGGACCCGGTGCTGGGACCCATCAGCGTCATCACCACGATCGCGATCGCCTCGTCCGTGGTGGACGTCAGTCCTATGTCGACGAGCGGCGCCCTGCTGCTCGCGAGCGCGGAACCCAAGAACGAGAAACCGTTCTTCCGCATGCTCCTGATCTGGGCCATCGCGATGATCGCCATCGTCCCCGGTCTCGCGTGGCTGGTCTTCGTCCAGCTCGGCATCGGCTGATCGCGCGCGGTCGCCTCTCGGCACCTGAGAACAGCCAACGGCGTGCGATCGGCCAGCGGCTCGGATCCGGAACGACCACCTTCCGAATCACCCGGCCGACGCCCGCTGAGGAGGACGGTCACCCGTCACCTCCCTCAGCGGGCGTCGGCATCGACCTCGCCACCACCTCGGCCGCGTTCGTTCGCCCCCACCAGCACCAACGGATCAGCCCAGCACGAGCGCGACCGACGGCTAGTTGTACTGACCTGAGAGGTTGGATACGCGGTTGGCGGGTGGGCCGCCGATGCTGGTGTGGTGGCGGTGATGGTTGGGCGAATTCGAAAGATCGTCGCAACGACGCTGGTCAATGCCCTGAGGCAGTCACTCTAGCGAGTGCTTGTGCTGGCGTGGTCCAGCCCAGGCCTTTGCGTGGGCGGTGGTTGAGTTCGGCCGCGACCGTTGCCAGGTGCTCGACGGTGTGGACGGTGAGATCAGTTCCCTTCGGGAAGTACTGGCGCAGCAGGCCGTTGGCGTTCTCGTTGGATCCGCGTTGCCAGGGCTTGCCTGGTTGGCAGAAGTAAACCGGGATCCCGGTGGCGGTGCTGAACTCCTGGTGACGGCCCATCTCCCCACCTTGGTCCCAGGTCAGGCTGCGGCGAACGCTGTTCGGCAGTGCGGAGAACTGCGTGACGAGAGCGTCACGCACTTGTTTGGCGTTGTGCCCGTCTGGAAGGTGCAGCAGGACCACGAACCGAGTGGTGCGCTCGATGAGCGTTCCGATCGCCGACTTATTGTTCTTGCCGGTGATGAGATCACCTTCCCAATGTCCTGGCACGACACGGTCGTTGACCTCCACCGGCCGATCAGTGATCGACTGTCCGGGCTGGACGAACTTGGTTGCCCGCTGGGAGCCGCGTCGGCGCCGTTTGCGACGCAGACGTCCACTACGCAGCGTGTGCTTAAGCGCCACTCGAGTCAGTAGGTGGTCCGACGAGTAGAGAGCTTGATAGATCGTCTCGTGACACAGTCGCATCGACGGCCGGTGAGGGAAGAGCTCTGGCAGCATGCAGGCGATCTGCTGCGGACTCCATCGTGATCGCAGACAGTGCTGGACGAACTCGCGCAGCTCGTGATCTGTGGCCAGCTTGCCGAGGGCGGGCCGCGCTCGGCGTTCCCGCGCACGCTGTTGAGCCCGGTAGGGGTGATACTTGCCGGTCTGTGGGTCGCAGTTGCGGCGAATTTCCCGGCTGATGGTCGAGGGGCTGCGGCCCAGTTCGGTCGCTATGGAACGAATGCCGAGCCCTGTGGCACGGCGATCCGCGATCGTGACCCGCTCATCCTCGGACAGGAATCGATCGGAAATCTCAATGGCCGGCGTGATCGGAGCGTAGATGCGCTTCGACCCGTCATGGCCGATCACTGTGCGGCCGAACCGCCACCGGATGCCGGTGCCGCGCGAGACGCCGACCGTCCGGCACGCCTCCGAGTTGTTCATTCCCATCGCCATGAGGCGAAGGTAGTGATCACGCTTCTCGGTCAACGGACCCGATGACCCGGGGGGCTTAGGTGGAACCACAGCAACTCCCTGAAAGGACAGGTGTTGCGACCACCTCTAGAACGCCCCGTTGTAGTCGTGGAGCCAGCCGGGCAAGGCGGCGCGCCGTTGGGTCTCGGTGCTGTAGGGCTGGGCGTAGGCCCATTCATCGAGCAGGGTGCGGTGGAAACGCTCGACCTTGCCGTTGGTCTGGGGCCGGTAAGGGCGGGTCCGCTTGTGGCTGATACCGGCCGTGTGCAGCGCTTCTTTCCAGGGGCGGGATCGGTAGCAGGCGCCGTTGTCAGTCAAGACTCGCTGGATCTGGATGCCCGCTGCCGCGAACCATGCTTGCGCTCGTTTCCAAAAGGCTGTTGCGGTGGTTGTCGTTTCGTCGGGCAGGATTTCGGTGTAGGCCAACCTGCTGTGATCGTCCAGGGCGGTGTGTAGGTAGGCATAACCCAGCTTCGCCCGCGGGCTGGTGCTGTTGTTGGCGATGGGCCAGAGCCGGCGCGCAGGCCGTCGAACGCGCGCTCACCGTGCTGCGCGCCCTCGAGGACAGCGAAGATCCCCTCGGGTCACCGAACTGGCCCGGCAGACCGAGCTGACCCCAGCACGACCCACCGGCTGGCGAAGACCCTGACCGAGAGCGGACTCCTGGCCAGGACCCGATCGCCGAGCGCTACCAGCTCGGTCCGACCCTGGTCGCCCTCGGCGAGAAGGCCGCCCAACGCCTCGGGTACTACCGGGTCCTGCCGTTGCTCCGCGAGCTGTCCGCGGCCACCGGCAAATCCATCAAACTGGGCATCCGCACCGGAAACGACGTCCACGTCGCACTGCACGTGCTATCACCGCAACCACTCCGGTTCGATCAGCCCGCCAGCACCACGGTGCCGCTGCACGTGTCGGCGATGGGAAAGTGCCTGCTCGCCCACGTCGGCGAGATCGACGACCAGGTCGACGGTCTGGACAGCCTCACGCGCGTCACCGACCGCTCGATCACGCAGCGCAACAAGCTCAAGGCCGAGCTCGAACTGGTGCGGCAACGCGGCTGGGCCCTCAACGACGAAGAGCGCAACCCCGGAGTCCGCGCGATCGCCGTGCCGGTGCTGCGCGACGGGACCGCGGTGGCAGCGATCGCGGTCCAAGGCCCCACGATCCGGCTCACCGAGGACCGCCTCGACGACATCGCCGCCCAGCTGCGCAGCACCGCCCAGACCGTGGCCCCGGGACTCGGCCGCAAGGTCATCGATCAGACCGTGAGCGAATCGGACCCGACGTAACGGCCGGCCGCTCGGGGCCGACATGGCGTGCTCGTTTCCCACGAGCGGTCAACGGGCCTGGGCGGGGCGCTCTCAAACACCGACCACGCCGTTGGACTGCAGGCTCAACGAGATCTCCTCGGCCGCATCGCAGAGGCGATTGCCGATGGCGACCTGCTCGTCTTCGGGTGTCCTCGTACCGAGGCAGGTCAGGCTCAGCGCGGCGATGACCGAACCGGTCGCGTCCCTGATCGGAGCGGCGAACCCGTTGATCGCGTCGTGGAACTCGTGGAGGTCCAGCGCGTAACCGACGTTCTCGTACTGCTTCAGGTCGCGGGAGAACTGAACGGCGCTCGTTCGGGTCTGCGAGGTGAGCTTGCTGAACTCGTGCTCCGAGAGCCACAGCTTGCGGGCCGCCGGGGGGAGTTCGGCGACCAGGACCTTGCCGAGCGAGGTGACGTGCGCTGGGAGCCGGGTGCCCACGTGGGTCACCAGGCGGACCGGGTTGGAGCGGTCCTCCACCTTCTCGATGTAGAGCACGTCGTGCCCGTCGAGCACCGCGAGGTTGCAGGTCGCGCGTTCGCGCTCGGCGAGGACCTCCATCGCCGGCCTGGCGATCTCGCGGATGTCCATGAACTCGAGGGCTGTGGCCGCGAGCGAGAACAGCTTCAAGCCGATCCGGTATCGCTGCAGGTCGTCACGAACGACGAACCCTCGGGCCGCCAGGGTCTGCAGAAGCCCGTGCGCACTGCTCTTGGGAATGTCGAGCGCCTGAGCGACCTCCATCAGCCGCATCGGGGTTCTGCGTTCCCCGAGCAGTTCGAGCAGGGCGGCGACGCGCTCCGCCGACTTCACCGCACCGTCGCTGGCGGCCATCTACCCCTCCTCACCCACGTCCGTGCTGGGATAACAATACCGGTCCGGTCCGCGACCCTCACCGACCACGCCGTTCGCCCTCAGCGTCTCGATCTCACCAGCCGAGTAGCCGAGCTCACCGAGAACCGCAGCGGTGTCCGCCCCGAGCGCCGGGGGTGCCACGTGCGCCACCGGCCATTCCGGTTCGGCTCGCACCGGCGTTCGAAGGACCTCCAATCGGCCGGCGTCCGGCATCTCGACGTGGGCGGTGATGCCGGGACGCGACCGCAGGGCCTCGCTCGGGCCGCGCACGGGTAGCTCCGCTCGCCCCGCCCCGCTCTCCGCGGAGCGGCCGAGGGCCAGGCTCAGCACGTGGTCGACCTGCGCGAACAGCTCCGCGTCCAGGAGGTTCAACTCGAGCAGGGCCCCGCGTCCAGTGCGACGCCTGCGCACCAGCGCGCTGCTGATGCTCAGCGCCGCCATCACTCCCGCAGCGAAATCGGGCAGGCTGACCGCCATTCGGAGCGGGCGTTCGCCTTGTGCGCAGCCGAGCAACATCGCCCCGGAGAGCGCTTGGACGATCGGGTCGTTGCCCGGTCTCGCCGCGTACGGCCCGGTCTGGCCGAACGCGGAGATCGCGCAGTAGACGAGTTGCGGGTTCTCCCCCCTGAGCCGGGTGGCGTCCATCTGGAGCTTCGGGGCGACGGAGGGCCGGAAGTTCTGCACCACCACATCGGCCGCGGTCACGAGCCGGTGCGCCACCGCCCGGCCCTCGGGTTGTTTCAGGTCCAGCTCGACGCTGCGCTTGTTGCGGTTGAAGGCAAGGTAGATCGCGCTGTGCGGCCCCTGGTAGACGGCTCCCATGCGTCTGCCGATCTCGCCGACGCGGGGTGGTTCGATCTTGACCACCTCCGCGCCGAGGTCGGCGAGCAGCATCGTGCACCAGGGGCCGGCGACGAAGTGGGTGAAATCGACGACTCGCACGCCCTCGAGCGGCAAGGCCGCGCCTGCGGAGTCGTCCACGGCGGCGGAGCTCATGACAGCAACGACCGCGCGATGATGTTGCGCTGGATCTGATTGGTGCCCTCCACGATCTGCAGCCCCTTGGCCTCACGCATGAAGCGCTCCATCGGGTAGTCCGTGGTGCAGCCGTAGCCGCCGAGGACTTGAAGCGCGTCGACGGTGACCTGCATGGCCATGTCGGTCGCGAAGGTCTTGGCCATCCCGATCAGCGGTGCCGCGTCCTTCGTCGACGCTCCGGCGTCCAACGCCGCCGCCGAGGTGTAGAGCAGTTGTCTGGCCGCTTCGATCTGGATGCGCATGTCGGCGAGCATCCACTGCAATCCTTGGTGCTCGGAGATCGTTCTGCCGAAAGCGACGCGGTTCTTCGCGTAGTCGACCGCGTTGTCCAGCGCGCCCTGCGCCAGACCGATCGCTCGTGCACCGACCAGCGGGCGAACCTTGGTGAAGCAGGTCGCTGCGGTGATGAATCCCTGTCCTTCCGCCCCGAGCCTGTTGTCATCGGGGACGAACACGTCGTCGAACGACACCGCGCACGAGGGGATCGCCCGCCCACCGATCTTGTCCTCGGGTTTCGCGATCTGCACACCGTCGGCGTTGGCGTCGACGATGAACGCGGTGATCCCCTTGCCGCCGGCTGCCGGATCCGTTTTCGCGAACGTGACGAAGTGGTCCGCCACGGCCGCGTTGCTCGCGAACACCTTGTTCCCGGTGATCCGGTACCCACCCGGAACCCGCTCGGCGCGTGACTGCAGCGAGGCCATGTCCGATCCCGCCTCCGGTTCGGTGTTGGCCGTCGAGAACTTGCACTCACCGCGGAGCAGCGGCGGCAGGAAGCGCTCCTTCTGCTCCGGCGTCCCGGCGTGCGAGATGGCGTAGAACGGCTGCCAGGTCATGACCAGCAGGTACGAGGTGTTGTAGCAGACGCGGGTGAGTTCCTCGATCACCAGGCAACAGGTGAGCATGCCTTCGCCGGAACCACCCAGTTCGACGGGGAAGGGCAGGCCGAGCGCGTCCTGCGCGAGGAGCAGTTCCAGCATGTCCTGCGGGTACTGCTTGCGCTGGTCGCGCTCACGGGCGCCCGGTGCGACCTTGTCGCGAGCGAGTTCCCTGGTGGCGAGTTGGAACCGCACCTGGTCTTCGGTGAGGCTGTACTGAGCCGTGGGATGGGTCTGGGCGGTCATCAGCGGATGCGCTCCTCGTTGTTGGTGGACAGGGACAACAGCGACCAGTCATCGTGCGAGCAGCGGTAGAGCGCCTCGACGATCCAGTAGTTCCCGTAGGGCATGACGTCCTCGAGCGGGAATCGCGAGATCCCCGCACCGGCCTTCTCCGGTGGCAGCCGCCCCCAGCTGCCTCGCAGCAGGACCCCGCCGGGCGAGAGGTAGTGAGCCACGAGCTCGTCGATGATCGCCCTTCCTGCGGGCAGCGCCCAGGACGCGGATGCCGGGTCCAGCGCTGCGAGCTTCAGCAGCGCGTTCGCCGAGATCGCCGCGCTGCAAGAATCCCGGGGCACGTGCGGGATCGCCGGGTCGCCGAAGTCGTAGTGGGGAACGTTGTCCGCCGGCAGGTGCTCGACGTACCACCGGCTCGCAGCCCGCGCGACGTCGAGGAATTCGGCGTCGCCGGTGGCCTCGAACGCGTTGGTGTAGTTGTGCATCGCCCACGACTGCCCACGCGCCCACGTGGTCGAGTCCGAACATCCCTGCATGTTGTAGCGCCGTCGAGGCTCGGCGGTGCCCGGCCGGAACTCGATCGCTTGGTACACCGAGCCGTCGTCCCGGACGATTCCCGCCCGGAGCAGAGCCCGGTTGTGGCACACCGCGAAGTCGAGCAGCGCGGGTTCGCGTTCCGCGGCCCAGTAGAACGGCAGCAGGTTCAGACCGGTGTCGATGACCGCCCGGTTGACTCCCGGAACCTGCAGGAAGGCGTCGATCTCGGGGACGAAGTTCTCGGCGTACCGGCGGGTCGCGGCCAGCGCTGCGTCCGCGAGGTCGCTGTCACCCGTGACCCGGGCTCCGAGACAGGCCGAGTAGAACAGATCGCTACCCGCGGCCGAGAACTTCGGCGGCCTGGCCGCCAACGTCCGGGCGACCGTGCGGCTGACCACATCGGCGGCCTGCCGGATGCGGTCGTCGGAGAAGTGCTGGGCGGTCAGCCACAGTCGTCCGGTCAGAAAACCCGCCCATTGGAAGCTCGCCCAATGATCGGGGTCGTAGGACTCCCCCCGTTCGTACCCGCCGGTGAGGTAGCTGAAGGTCGGTATCCCGCCTGGAGCGGTGGTTTCGATCAAGCTGAGGACGTCGCTCGCTCCGATGCGGATCGAGTCGAACGCCGCGGCGATCTCATCGTTGTGCTTCACCGTGTGCTCTTTTCGCGGTCAGCAGTGCGGACGTCCTCTCGGCGGTCCAGCGCTTCGGGCGTGCTCGGGAACGTCTGCGCGGTCGTCACGGGACCACCTCGGTTCCGAGCTCGGCGAGCACCTCGTCGGTGTGCTCGCCCAGGCGTGGTGGTGCGGAGCGGATCGGCAACCGCTGACCGTCCAGGTGCAGCGGCATGGCGACGGTCGTGAGGTCTCCGACGCCTGCGTGGCGCATGCGCTGGAGCAGTTCGTTGTGCTGGACCTGCGGGTCGCCCATCGCTTCGGTCAGCGAGTTGACCGCACCACAGGGAACCCCGTGCTCGTTCAGCAGCGCCAACCAGTCGTCGCGGTCGCGATGCGCCAGCGCCTCCTCCAGCGTCGAGACGAGCGTGGAGCGATGGCGACAGCGGTCGGGGTTCGTCGCGTAACGCGGATCGTCCGCGAGTTCGGGCGATTTCAACGCTTCGCACAGCAGGTGCCAGAACTTCTCGTTGATCGCGGCGATGTAGAGGTAGCGTCCGTCGCGGCAGCGGAAGGCCTGGTAAGGCGCGAACTGCGGGTGGGCGCTGCCGAGTCTCGGCTGGTCCTCGCCGGTGATCAGGTGTTCCTGCGCGCGCGGCCCGAGCGCGAAGATCTCGACGTCGAGCAGGTTCAGGTCGAGCTTGCAACCGCGTCCGGTGGTCTGCCGACCGAGCAGTGCCGCCACGATGGAGAACGCGGCCATCATCCCGGCACCGAAATCGGGGACGCTCACCCCCTGCCGCGCCGGCGGTCCATCCGGCTCCCCCGTCAGGCTCATGGCACCCGACAACGCCTGGATGATCGGGTCGTTGCCGGGAAGGTCCACGTACGGACCGTCGTCTCCGAACGCCGAGATCGAGGCGTAGACCAGTGCGGGGTTCAGGTTCGCCAACGTGGCGTGGTCGATGCCGAGCTGCGCGGTCTTGCCCGCACGCAGGTTCTCCACGAACACGTCCGCGCGCTCCACCAGCCGGTAAAGGACTTCCCGGCCACGCGGTTCCTTCAGATCCAGCGCAACGCTGCGCTTGTTGCGGTTGAAGGAGAGGAACACCGCGCTCTCCTCGCCCGCGTACACCCCACCGGCCTGGCGAGACATGTCGCCGACGCCCGGGCGTTCGATCTTGATCACGTCCGCGCCGAGGTCGGCGAGAACCATCGTGCACCACGGACCGGCGGCAAGATGACTGACGTCGATCACGGTGATCCCGGCCAAGGGCAATTCCACTGACGACACGCTCTCCACCTCCAGAGCTAGTTCATGTGACTGAACGCAGTTCGAACCTAGACGCCCGAAACCGCAGTGACAAGCGCTGGGGCAGCGCAGGCTGAACGATCTTCCCGAAGTTCGCTCCTCTCCTCGATTCAGACGAGATCACCGAAATACGTGCAAGAACCGGCGATAATTCAGGTCTTGAACTCCCAGAAGAGCATCAGCTAGCGTCTGCGAACCAGGTTCAGCTAGATGAACCGCAGTTCTGTCCGACGCAGCGAGCACGGGAGGGGCCTCCCTCGCACACGGACAGCCGGGTCCGCGATCACCGGAAAGAGGGCTTCGATGACAACACGCAGTCGGGCCGTCGTGCTCGAAGAGTTCGGCAGGCCACTACAACTCCGCGAGTTCGACGTACCGGATCCTGGAGAGATGTCCGCGGTCGTGCGAGTCGGGTACGCGGGAGTGTGCGGCACGGACGTCCACCTGCGGGCGGGCAAGCTTCCCGTCCCCACTCCGGTGGTGCTCGGGCACGAGGCGGTCGGCCAGGTCTCCGCCCTGGGGAAGGGCTTGACGCATGACGTGCTCGGCAACCCGTTGCACGAAGGCGACTGGGTGTCCTGGCTCAACAACGTCGCATGCGGACGTTGCCGCTTCTGCCTAGTCGAGCACCAGCCCACGCTCTGCACGGGCAACCGCAAGATCTACGGCATCAACCAGTCCTCGGACGCGTGGCCTCATCTGTCCGGTGGTTGGAGCGACTACATCTACCTGCAGCCCGGCACCGTGCTGGTGAAGATGCCGGAGGTCGCCACGCCGCAGCAGGTCATCTCGCTCGGCTGTGCCGGGCCGACGGCCGTGCACGGCGTGCTCGACGAAGTGCGGGTGCGCTTCGGTGACACCGTGGTGGTTCAAGGCAGCGGCCCGGTCGGTCTCGCCTCCGCGATGTACGCACAGCTGGCCGGTGCCGCGCAGGTCATCGTCGTCGGGGGCCCGGCAGCACGCCTGGAGCTGACCGAACAACTCGGCATCGGCCACCACCACCTGGACATCTTCGAGGTCACCGATCCCGCCGAGCGGGTTGAGCAGGTGCGCCGCAGGACCGACGGGAACGCGGGCGCGGACGTGGTGATCGAGGCGACCGGGGCGCCGAGCGCCGTCGCGGAGGCCATCGAGTACGCCCGGCCGGACGGATCCATCAGCGTGGTCGGCCAGTACACCGATCACGGAACCACGCCGATCAACCCGCACCTGATCACTCGCAAGAACCTCAACATCTCCGGTTCCTGGGGCTTCGGCGCCCGCCACTACATCGGCTACGTCTCCTCCCTGCCCCAGTTGCTGGAGCGGTTCGACCTCGGTCGGCTCGTGTCCGAATACCCGCTCACCGATGCCAACTCCGCGATCGACGACGTCAAGGCCGGCGCGGTGTTGAAAGCCGTTCTGCGGGTGAGCGATGAGTGAATGCGTGATCCACCCGCGCGCTGACGGGCCCGACGAAGCGACTCTGTCCCGGTTGGACCCGCTTCCGACTTCGGCGCTGTCCGACTCGATGCGACGTCTGCCCGGCGCCCCCGGCGTGCTGCCGTTGTTCAGCGGGTGCAGGCTCGTCGGTCCGGCCCTGGCCGTGCGGACCCGCCCCGGCGACAACCTCGTCGTGCACAAGGCCGTCGACCTCGCCAGGCCCGGCGAGGTGCTCGTGATCGACGCGGGCGGCGACACCGCTCGCGCCATCGTCGGTGACCTGCTCTGCCGCTACGCGGCCTCGCGAGGCCTCGCCGGGATCGTCCTGGACGGCGCCGCGCGGGACGTCGTCGAGCTCCACGAGCTCGGGCTGCCGGTCTTCGCCCGCGCCGTCTCACACCTCGGGCCCTACAAGAACGGTCCAGGTGAAATCGGCGGATCGGTGTCGATCGCAGGCATGACCGTACGCTCCGGCGACGTCGTGGTGGGTGATGCCGACGGTGTGATCGCCGTCCCCGCCGCACGTGCCGACGCCATCGCGACGGCGGCCGAAGAGCTCCTGCGCGCAGAAGCGGCCGCGGTCGACGCCATCGACCGCGGCACTTGGGACCGCTCGTGGATCGACGCGTCCTTGACCATCACCCGGATCGACGACGAGGAGAGTTGATCACCGTGCACGAGGTTCTGGAACGCGCGGAACCGGCGAACTTCATCGCCAACCGCTGGACGCCGTCCGAAAGCGACCAAGTCGCGTCCCGCAATCCCGCCGATCCGCACGACGCCCTGCCCGCCACGCCCAACTCCTCCCCTGCCGACGTCGCCGAGGCGGTCTCCGCGGCCAAGAAAGCGGCTCCGGAATGGGCGGCCAGGCCCGCACCGGAGCGCGGGGACGTCCTGCGCCGATGGAACGAGCTGATCGGACAGCACGCCGACGAGCTCGCCGAGCTGATGACGCGGGAGATGGGCAAGCCGCTGGCCGAGTCCAGAGGAGAGCTCTCCAGGGCGCGGCTCGAACTCGACTACGCCGCCGGGGAAACCACCCGGCTGCACGGAACCACGATCCCGAGCCGGACGGCGGGGCAGCTCGTCTACACCGTCCGAGAACCCCTGGGCGTCGTCGCGGCGATCACGCCTTGGAACTTCCCGGCCGTGGCACCGATCCGCAAGCTGGGCCCGGCACTGGCCGCGGGATGCACCGTCGTGCTCAAACCCGCGCTGGAAACCCCGCTGACCGCCCTGGCCCTGGCCGCACTGGCACGCGACGCCGGTCTGCCGGCAGGAGTGCTCAACGTGGTCTGCGGTCGCGGTTCCCTCGCCGGAGCGCACCTCGCCGCGCATCCCGACGTCGCGGGCGTCTCCTTCACCGGATCAACCGCCGTCGGCAGGCAGATCGCCGAGAGCGTGGCCCGTCGCCTCGGCGTCGTCCAGCTGGAGCTGGGCGGGAAGAACGCGGCCTACGTGCACAGCGCGGAGGACCTCGGCAAGGTCGTCGAGCAGATCACGAGTGCCGCCGCGCAGACCTCCGGCCAGCGGTGCACGGCCATCAGCCGGGTCATCGTCCAGGACGAGATCGCCGACGAGTTGGTGCGGCTGCTCACCGACAGGTACGCGGCGTTGTCGGTCGGCCCGGGGATGGATCCGTCGGCGCAAGTCGGCCCGCTGGTGAACCACGCTCAGCAGGAACGCGTCGATGGGTACGTGCGGAAGGGCCTCGACGAAGGTGCTGTCCGCACCACCCCGGACCGCCCCCTCCCCGATGGGCCGTACTTCGTTCCGACGGTGCTCGACCACGTGACACCGGAGATGGTCGTCGCGCGGGAGGAGATCTTCGGTCCCGTGGTGACCGTCATCCGGGTCTCCGACGTGGACGAAGCGATCAGAGTGGCCAACCACAGCGACTACGGGCTGGCCGGTGTCGTGTTCAGCGAGCACGTCGACGTCGCGATGCGCTTCACCAGCGCGGTCCGCGCCGGCATGGTCCACGTCAACCACGGCACGACCAGCCAGCCGCACGTGCCCTTCGGCGGCATCGGCGACTCCGGTGTGGGCGACTACTCCATCGGCCACACCACCACGGACTTCTTCACCCAGCTCAAAGTCGTCTACCTGAGCCCGGTCGTCCCATGACCGGACCCGCTCAACACCAGCCCGGAAAGCGAAGAGGTGAGAACCGATGAGCCAGACAACGCAACGGCGCGTTGTCCGGAAGGCGATGTGGAGACTGCTGCCCATCCTGATGGCCGCATTCGTCGTCGCCTACCTGGACCGACTCAACATCAGCATCGGCGCCCTGGAGATGCGCGCGGACACCGGGCTCAGCGCGGCCTCGTTCGGCCTCGGCGCCGGGATCTTCTTCATCGCGTACTTCTTCTTCGAAGTCCCGAGCAATCTCGTCCTGCACCGCGTGGGCGCCCGAAGATGGATCGCGCGCATCATGTGGACGTGGGGTGTGGTCACCGTCGCGATGATGTTCGTCAGCGGTCCGATCAGCTTCTACGTGCTGCGCGCCCTGCTGGGGGCGGCCGAGGCGGGCTTCGTCCCGGGCGTCATCTTGTACCTGAGCTACTGGTTCCCCGCCAGGGAGCGCGGGAAGTCGTTCTCCTGGTTCCAGGTCGCGGTACCGATCAGCTTCGCCTTCGGTTCCGTCGGCACCGGAGCGTTGCTCCACCTGGACGGGCTCTCCGGCCTGCACGGCTGGCAATGGATCTTCGTCGTGACCGGCGGCGTGGCGATCGCCTACGGGTTCGTCATCTGGTTCTTCCTGCCCGACGGCCCCGATGAGGCCAGGTGGCTGAGCAGCGAGGAGCGCTCCTGGCTCCTCGAACGCATGCGAGCCGAGTCCGATCAGAAGCGCAGCAGCGGGAACCACACGCTTCGCGCCTCGTTCTCCAACCCGTCGGTCTGGTTCCTGTCCCTGCTGTACTTCTGCATCATCCTCGGCCAATGGGGAATCGGCTTCTGGCTCCCCCAGATTCTCGCCCAGCGGTTCGCCGACGCGAGCCACTTCCAGATCAGCATGCTCTCCGCCGCCCCGTGGCTCGTCGCACTCCTGGCGATCGTGCCGGTCTCCTGGAATTCCGACAGAACCGGCGAACGACGCTGGCATCTGGCCATTCCTTGCTTCGTGAGCGCTGCGGGATTCTTCAGCAGCGCGTACCTCGCCCAGCCCTACCTAGCCCTGGCGGGGACGGCGGTAGCGTTGGTCGGTCTCATGGCGGCCGTGCCGGTCTTCTGGAACCTCCCCACGGCTGCGCTCACCGGGGTGGCCGCCGCCAGCGGGATCGCGCTGATCAACTCGCTGGGCAATCTCAGCGGCTTCGTCGGCCCGTACCTCCTCGGGCTGATCACCGAGGCCACGGGCACAGCGCAGCACGGCGTCGCGCTGCTATCCCTCTCCCTGGCAGCGGCAGGAGTTCTGGCCCTGCGCGCGCGGCAGCAGCCGACACCGGTGGCGCTTTCCGATTCCTCCGAGCTGCGGGCACCCACCCGATCAGGCGGCGGGAGCGACGGAACCGCCGCGGGACGCTGAACCCGCTCGCCGACGAGTCCAGTTGCGCACTCGTAGCACGTTGGTGGGGCGCGGCGGTTTCCCGAACGCCACGCCCCACCTCGTGCCGCAACCGGGCGGTGAGCGCTCCTCAGGCCACGATCAAGGGGCGCAAGGTGCGGTGGGCGATGTCCAGTCCGGTGTCGACCTTGTCGGGTGTGCCTCCCCAGATCGGGTCTTCGTGTTCGACGGAGAGCACTCCGTCGAAGCCGCCTTCGTAGAGGGCGTCGATGACCTCGCGCCAATCGACGTCACCGAGTCCGGGGACTCGGTAGCGCCACCAGCCGGTGTCCCAGGGATCGGTGCGGTTGATCGCCTTGCCCGGGTAGCCGTAGCGGTTGCGGCGTTCAGGGAACAGTTGGATGTCCTTGGCCTGGGCGTGCGGAATGCGGTCGACGTACGGGCGCAGCGCCGTCACGGGGTCGATGCCCATCCAGACCAGGTGCGACGGATCGTAGTTGAGGTAGAGGCCCAGCGAGAACATCCATTCCCAGAGTTCCGGGGAGTAAGCGAGGTTCCCGGGGTAACCGTCGGGGTGCCAGCCCTCCATCACGCAGTTCTCGATGACCAGCTTGACCCCGCGTTCTCCTGCGCGTTCCACCAGCGGGCGGAAGATGCGCTCGGCGTCGCGGAGGTTGTCCGCGACGCTCTTGCTGGGGTCGCGGCCGATGAAGGTGCCCACCGTGGGGCATCCGAGGAGTCCGGCGGCGTCGATGCACGCGGCGACGTGCTCGTTGATGGCCTGGCGCTGCGCCGGGTCGGGGTGGAGGTTGTTGTCGTAGTAGGCCACGGAGGACAAGGTCAGGCCGTTGTTGCTGAACAGCTCGTTGGTGCGGTCGGCGTCGGCCTGACCGAATCGTTCAACGGCGAGATGGCTCGCGGTGAACGGGCGGTCGCCCAAGCTCGGCCAGGCGGCGACTTCCAGGGCCTCGAACCGGCGGTCGGCGGCCCATTCGACGATGTGCTCCAGACGGCGGTCGGGCATGCAAGCGGTGAGAAAACCGAGTTTCATCGTGGTACCTCCACCCAAGTCTTGGTGTCCGCGGACTTGAGGACGGCCTGGGTGAGGGCGGCGGCGCGCAGCCCGTCGTCGAAGGTGGGCAGGCTGTCCGGAGCGTGGTCGCTGATCGAGGCGTAGGTGTCGCGGACGAAGGCGTTGAAGCAGTCCTGATATCCCTGGGGATGTCCGGCCGGGAGCGCGGAATACCGCACGGCGTCACGTCCTTCGGCCGCGCTCCCTCGGTGGAGCACGCGGTTGTCGGCTTGGCCTCCGATCCACAGCGTGTCTGGCTGCTCCTGGTTGAACGAGTAGGCGGCAGTCGCACCATCGATGGAGAACCACAGACGGTTCTTCCGTCCTTGGCTGACCTGGCTGATCACGGCGGAACCGGCGGCACCGCGGTCGGTTTCGAACAGCAGCGTCGTCGCGTCCTCACCGTCAGCGTCGGACGACGTTGCAACGGTGCAGGCGATGAGCCGGGTGATGCGGTGACCGGTGGTGAATTCGATCAGGTCGCACCAATGGATGCCGATGTCGGCGAAGGCGCGGGATGCCCCTCCGAGGGAGGCGTCGGAGCGCCAGTTCCCCGCGTCGGCGGGGGCCATCCAGTCCTGGAGGTACGAACCGTGGATCAGCCGCAGCGCACCAGCCTCTCCGGCGGCGATGCGGGCCCGCGCTTCCCGGACGGAGGGGTAGAAGCGGTAGATGAACGGGACCGCGGTGACCACGTCGGAATCGCGGGCCGCGTCGGCGAGTTGGCGCGCTTCGGCCTCAGTGGTGGCCAGGGGCTTTTCGCAGATGACGTGCTTTCCCGCGTCCAGTGCGGCAAGAGCTTGCGGCACGTGCAGCGCGTTGGGCGTGCAGATGTGGACGACGTCCACGTCGTCGGCGTGGATGAGCTCGTCAGCGCAGGCCACGGCCCGGCCGGCACCGACCTCGCTCGCCGCCCGCTCGGAGCGTTCGGGCGTCGATGCCGAGACGGCGGTGATGGTGGCGCCTGCGGCGCGGATGGCGTGGGCGTGGACGCTGCCCATGAATCCGGCTCCGAGGAGACCGGCGCGCAGCTGGTCGGTCATGTGGTCATCTCCGTTGGTTCCTGGCGAGCCGCGGCAGTCGCCTGGGCGGGTGTTACTTCCGTCGGGTCAGCGCCACCGCGATGATGATGATGGCGCCGCGGACGACCTGCTGTTGGCTGACGTCGAGGCCGGCGAGGACGAGTCCGTTGTTGATGACCCCGACGAGCAGCGAGCCGAAGAGAGCTCGCACGACGCTGCCGTTGCCGCCGAACAGGCTGGTGCCGCCGAGGATGACGGCCGCGATGACCGACAGCTCGTCGCCGTCGCCCCATTGGTAGCGGCCGGATTCCAGCCGCCCGGCGTAGAGCATCCCCGCGATGCTGGCCGCGACCGCGGACAGCATCATGACGCTGAAGGTGATCCGCTGCGTGTTGACGCCGGTGAACGCGGCGGCAACGCGATTACCGCCGGTGGCCAGCACCTGGCGGCCGAAGCGCGTCTTGGACAGCACGACCGCGCCGACGGCGACGAACGCGACCGTCCACACCAGCAGCGACGGGATCGGACCGATGTTGCCGCCGCCGAAGATGCTGTTGAAGCTGTCGTTGAGGATCGGCACCGGTCCGGAGTTGCTGATCCACTGCGCGACACCGAGAGCGATGCCCATCATGGCCAGCGTCACGAGAAAGGACGGGATCCCGAAGAACGTCACCAACCCCCCGTTGATCGCGCCGACCACGACGCCGACCGCGAGTCCGGCCAGCACGCCGGTCAGCGTGTTCCCGCTGGACATGGCCATGGCGGCGACGACGCTGGCCAGACCCGCCACGGACCCGACCGACAGGTCGATCTGGGCCGCGGCGATCACGAAGGTGACCGCGACGGCCATCACCGAGATCATCGCGGTCTGACGGAAGATGTTGAGCAGGTTGACGGAGGTGAGGAATCCGTCGTCGGCCAGCAGGACCGCGAACAGCGCGAAGACGACGGCGAACCCGATGAAGATCGCGTAGTTGCGCCAGTCGAGGCCGCGCAGGGCGGTGGTCAGGCCCGCCGTGCCCGACGCCGGGTTGTGCCGGGTGGTGCCTGGGGATGGGGTCTGCAAGGACATGACGGCATCAGACTCCTTGGATGGCGAGTTGCAGGGATTCCTCGTCGGCGATGCCAGCGCGATCGAGGTCCGCAGCGACGGTGCCGTGCCTCAGCACGAGCACGCGGTCGCTGATGGCCAGCAGCTCCGGCAGTTCGGAGGAGATGACGATGATCCCCTTGCCGTCGTCCGCCAGACCGCGGATGAGTTCGATGATTTCCTGTTTGGTGCCCACGTCGACCCCGGCAGTCGGTTCGTCGAGGATGAGCAGCTCCGGGTCGGT
The DNA here is from genome assembly GCF_018070075.1 of Saccharopolyspora endophytica. GTDB lineage: Bacteria > Actinomycetota > Actinomycetes > Mycobacteriales > Pseudonocardiaceae > Saccharopolyspora > Saccharopolyspora endophytica. The sequence goes on along the minus strand of NZ_JAGPXE010000006.1, from coordinate 329,550 downwards.
GGCCAGCCATTTGGCGATGACGACCTTCTGCTGGTTGCCGCCGGAGAGCAGCCGGACCGGCTTGTTGACCGAGGCCGCGCGGATCTGGAGCTTGTCGACGAGGGTGGCGACCGTGCTGGTTCCTCGCCCGTCATCGACGAACGGGCCCCGCCGCAACCCGTCGAGCAGCGGCAGGAGGAGGTTGTCGCGGATCGTGTGGTCCAAGACCAAGCCTTGCAGCCTGCGGTCTTCGGGCACCATCGCAATGCCCTGATCGATCGCGGAAGTCGGCGAGGTGATGTCGCACCGCCGGCCGTGCAGCAGGATCTCGCCCGACTCCAGCTTGTCCACGCCGAACAAGCAGCGTGCGACCTCGGTGCGGCCGCTTCCCATCAGCCCGGCCAGTCCGACGATCTCGCCCCGGTGCACCTCCAGCGACACGTCGCTCACGCCGGTCTGCGACCGCAGGTTCCGCGCCTCCAGGAGCGGGGCACTTGCGCGGTCGACCGCTCGCGGCTCCCACTGGAGTGCGTTCTCCATGGTGCGGCCGACGATGGCCTCCACGATCTGCTCGGGAGACAGCCGGGACAGCGCGTCGGTCAGCACGCGCGTTCCGTCGCGCAGGACCGTGATCCGATCCGCTATGCGGTAGACCTCCTCCATCCGGTGGCTGATGTAGATGATGGAGATACCGCGGTGGGTGAGCCGAGAGATGAGCGTGAACAGCGCATCGACCTCGTCCTTGGCCAGGCTGGCGGTCGGCTCGTCCATGATCAGCACGCTGGCCTGCTGGGCCAGGGCTTTCGCGATCTCGGTCAACTGCCAGGCCCCGGTGGACAGGGAGCCGACTTGCGCCGTCGGATCCAGGTCCACACCCATGTCGGCCAGCAGCGCCCGCGCTCGCTCGACGGCTTCGCGGTCGTCGATCAGCCCGCGCCGCCTCGGCTCGTAGTTGAGGAAGATGTTCTGCGCCACGGTCAGCGTGGGAACCAGGCTGAACTCCTGGAACACCATCCCGATCCCCGCTGCGCGGGCGTCCTTGGTGGACGAGAACTGCTGTTGGCGCCCCCGGATCCGGATCTCTCCGGAGTCCTGCCGGTGCACGCCTTGCAGGATCTTCATCAGCGTGGACTTCCCCGCGCCGTTCTCACCTGCCAGCGCGTGCACCTCGCACGGCGCCACCTCGAAGTCCACGCCGCGCAGGACGGACACTTCGTTGAAGGACTTGTGGATCCCGCGCAGCGCGACGGCCGGTGCTTCGTCCTTCGTGGACTCATCGTCGGCTGACATCTCAGCCTCGCTCGGGGGTCGCGTCCAGCGGCGGCACACTGATCCAGGACTCGGTCTCCGACGACTCGACGATGGCGTCCGAGATCCGCGCGATCTGGTACCCGTCGCCGAAGTCCGGGCTGACGGCCTGCTGGGTGGTGATGGCCTGGAACAGGTCGTGGCACTCGACGATCTTGGTCTCGCCGTAGCCGATGCCCAGCGCCGGAATCGGCCAGAGGGCCTCGCCGTAGGGGTGCGGGGCTCCGGTGTAGACGGTGCGGAAACCCTTGCGGTCGTTGCCGTCGGAGGCGAAGCACACCTGCAGCTCATCGCGGCGTTCGTAGTTGAACACGATCGATCCTTCGGTACCGTGCAGCTCGAAGGTGAGGAAGTTGTTCCGGCCGTGGCCGTTGCGGGTGGCTTCCAGCGAACCGATCGCCCCGTTGGAGAACCGCAACATCGTGATCAGCTCGTCGTCGACGTCGACCGGCCCGCGCGGCGCGTCGCCCGCGGAGCGCCCGGTGCCGAGCTGGTCGGCACCGCCTGCGGACAGCGGCCGCTCCGGAACCCAGGTCTTGAGCATCGCGTTGACCCCGCTGATCTCGCCGACGAGGTAGCGCGCGAGGTCGACCACGTGCGTGCCGATGTCGCCGAGCGCCCCCGATCCGGCGATCTCGCGCTGGAACCGCCAGGACAGGGGCGATTCCGGATCGGCCGACCAGTCCTGCAGGTAGGTTCCGCGGAAGCTGATGAGCTCACCGATCGCGCCTTCGTCGATGTAGCGCTTGGCCAGGGCGACAGCGGGCGTGCGGCGGTAGTTGAACGCGACCATGTTCACCACGCCGGCGTCGCGCACGGCCTCGTACATCGTCCGCGCTTCCTCTGCGGTGCGCGCGAGGGGTTTCTCGCAGATGATGTGCTTGCCCGCAGCGGCAGCCGCCTGCGCGATCTCCGCGTGCATGTTGTTGGGGGTGGCGATGTCGACGACCTCGACGTCCGGGTGCTCGACGACGCGCTTCCAGTCCGCGGTGGACTCGTCGAACCCGTAGCGCTGGGCACCTTCCGCAGCGGCTTCCTCGGTGACGTCGCAGATGATCTTGCGGTGCGGAACGGCCGGTGCGGGCCAGAAGAACATGGGCATGGCGGCGTAAGCCAAGGAGTGGGCTTTGCCCATGAATCCGGCGCCGATGAGGCCGACGTTGATGGTGCGCATGTCAAGGAGTCCTTTCACTGATGTCCAGGTTTCCGGGTGGCTAACTGGTCTGGGCTCAGGGATGCAGCCACCGCTGCACCTCCGGCGGCGCGTCGCTGCGGTACACCTCGCGCCATGCCTGGGCGAGGTTGTCCCGGGTGACGGCCAGCGGGGCCAGAGCGACGAACGGCGGAGCGGGTTTGCCGATCAGGCCGTAGGCGCCGAGCGTGGCTTCGGTGACGCCCTGGTCGTACGGTCGTTGCGCGCCCAGGCCGGTGATGTTGCGCTGCCGGGCCATGGCGATCGCGACGTTCTTGCCCAGGTCCTGGGTGGTGATGACCAGGTCGGGCCGCTCGCTGGACCGGGCGGCGGAGACGATGCCCTCGGTCGGGATGTCCCACACCCCCCAGATCCCGGCGAGATCGGGGTGTTTCGACACCATGGCGTTGGCGGCCACCAGCGACTGGCCGGCGTAGTCGGGTCCGGAGAAGCCCTTCTCCTCGACGATCTGGATCCCGGGGTAGTCGCGTTTGATCGTCGAGGTGAACCCGTCGTAGCGGCGCTGGGTCACCAGGTAGTCGGACTGGTAGAAGACCACGCCGATCTTCCCGCGCCCGCCCAGCGCATCGGCCATGAGGTGTGCGGATACGACCCCGTTTCCGAAGTTGTCCGCGGAGACCACCGAGACGTATCCGTTCCCCGGCTTCATGTTCTTCGGGACGTTGTCCATGAACACCAGGTGCACGCCTTCGTCGGCGGCCTTCTGGAACGCCTTGGCGGTGGCGACCCCGTCGGTGGGGATGGACACCAGGATGTCGGGGTGCTTGGCCATGATGGTCTCGATGTCCGAGACCTGCTTCTCGGGTTTCCGGTTGGCATCGGTGACGGCGATGACCTTGATACCGAGGGCGTCGAACTGCTTCTGCATCCCGGCGAGCTGGGCCGCCGTCCAGTCATCGCCGGTGTAGTGCATCGAGATGGCGGCCGTGGCCTTCCGAGACCGGACCTTCGCGACCTCGTCCGGGGTCAGGCTGATGTCGCCGGCCAACGCGGGAGTTTCCTCGTAAGGGCCTTTGCTCAGAACCTGTCCGCGCATGCCCTCCAGCGAGGCTGCTGCGGTCCGGTCGCCGCGCACCGGAACGTCGGCGTCGGTGTAGGAGCACCCGCTCGTGGCGATCATCGCGGCGGACAGCAAGGCCAGGGCGGACAAGTAGCGGCGTCGTTGCATCGCTTCTCCAGGGGTGATGCGGCCTGTCGTGACCCGGAACGGGTCAGCCGAGCAGCTTGTCGAGGTAGGCCTTGCTGATCTCAGCCGCGATGCGGGGATCGCCGTCGTAGGAGTCGAGTTCGACCATCAGCCAGTCGTCGTATCCGGCCTCGCGAACGGCGCTGACGACGTCGGCGAGATCGAGATCGCCGTGCCCCAGGGGGAGGAACGTGACCGGGTCTGGGCGGAAGTCCTTGAGGTGGACGAACCGCACGCGATCCGGGTAGCTGCGCACGAGATCGCCGGGGTTGCCACCACCGGCGGCGAGGTGAGCCGTGTCCGGGCAGAACCCGATCCGCGAACGGCTCATGACTTCCTCGATCTCGTCCGGGTTCTCCACGATCGTGCCTAGGTGCGGGTGGTAGCTCGCGGTCAGCCCCCGGGCCTCCGCGATCTCGACGACCTGATCCAGCGCGTCACCGAGCCGGTCGTAGTCGCTCCGCGCGGTGCCGGCCGCGCGCCGGGCGCCGCCGCCCACGACGAGGTGTCTCGCCCCGAACTCCGCGGCGAGATCCGCCGTCCTGGTCACCTTGCTCATCTCGTCGGGCAGGGCATCGGCGTAGATGAAGTTCGCCCCGGTGTACACGCTGACCAGCTCCAGACCGCTGGTGGCGAGCATCCCGCGCAGCACCTCGGGCTCGTCCGCGTAGTCCGCGACGTTGCCCTCGAACATCTCGACGCCCTCGTACCCGGCCGCGCCGATGTCCCGGATCGCTTCCGCCATCGATCCGTTCGCGCGGTAGTGCAGGTCCTTCGCGCTGGTGACGCCGGCGGCCTCGCCGACGACGCCACCCCAGGTAATCGAGTGGTAACCGAGCCGCATCATTGCCTCCCGAACGACGTCGTTCTGGTCATGTTGGGCAATCTTCTATTTACCGCGTGCAGAAGTCAACATGCAGCGCGCATAAGTCTGTTTCTGGCAAGATGAAGAGGTGTCTGAACCACGTCCCAGCCCCGACCACAACGGCACCCACCCGGAGGACTTCCGACACCTCGTCACCGTCCTCGACCTGGTGCGTTCCGGCAGAGCAACGACTCGCCCCGCGCTGACCAGGCACTCCGGCCTCGGACGCACCGTGATCAATCAGCGGGTGGCTCAGCTCGCCCGCTCGGGGCTGGTCGAAGAGGGAGACCTCGCACCGTCCACGGGAGGACGCGCTGCCCGACAGCTGCGCTTCCGAGCGGAGGGCGGTCTCGTGCTGGTCGCCGAGCTGGGGGCCACCAGCCTGACCATCGGCGTGGCCAACCTGGCCGGCGAGGTAATCGAGTTCCACGACGAGGCCTGCGACATCGCCGACGGCCCGCACTCCGTGCTCGGCCGGGTCGAGGCGCTGTTCCACGAGATCCTCGACAAGATCGAGGCACGCTCGGCCGACGTCTGGGGCATCGGGATCGGCCTGCCTGGTCCCGTCGAGTTCGCCACCGGACGCCCCATCGCGCCGCCGATCATGCCCGGCTGGGACGGCTACCCCGTCCGCGACCGGCTCGGCGGCGTCTTCGACGCTCCCGTGTGGGTGGACAACGAGGTGAACCTGATGGCGCTCGGGGAGGTGCGCGCCGGGTCGGGAGGCCGGCACGACGACATCCTCTACGTCAAGATCGGCACGGGAATAGGAGCCGGGCTGGTCTCCGGTGGACGCCTGCACCGCGGTCGCCAAGGGTGCGCTGGCGACATCGGGCACGCCGCGGTCCTCGACGACGAGTCGATCGTCTGCCGGTGCGGCAACACCGGCTGCCTCGAAGCCGTCGCCGCTGGCGCAGCCCTTGCCCGAGACGGCACGCGTGCAGCCGAAACCGGCCGCAGCGCGGTGCTCGCGGAAGCGCTCCGCGAACGTGGGCGCGTCGAAGCCTCCGACGTCGTCCACGCGGCCACCTGCGGCGATCGCACGGCCGTGGAGCTGCTCGTCGCCGCCGCTCACCACATCGGCACGTTGCTGGCAACCCTGGTCAGCTTCTACAACCCATCGCTGGTCGTCATCGGCGGCGGCGTCGCCAAGGCGGGCGATCTGCTGCTGGCCACCATCCGGCAGAACGTCTACCAGCGCTCGCTCCCCCTGGCCACCCGCGAACTCCGCATCGAGCAGTCCACCCTGCACGATCACGCCGGGCTCACCGGAGCGGCTTTCATGGTCCTCGACGAACTGTTCACCCCCGCTCGCCTTGCCCGATGGCTCGACACCACCACCCCCCACGGCAGCCCGGCGCTGGCCGACACCACCGCTTGAGTCCGCGACGTCCGACGGCGCACGGGCGGTCCCAGCAGCACTGGGACCGCCCGCCTTGCGCGCGACGACCAGGCAACCCTCACTCCACCGACGGCTGCACCTCTCGCCGCTCGGTCTCCTCCGCGTTCATGGCGCCACGGGTCTCCGGGCTCAGCGCTCCCGCGACGATGAAGACCAGGACCATCACGAACAGGAACACCATGAGTCGACCGGGCACGTCCGCCAGCTGCGGGCTGGCGAGGTTGACGAAGCTCGGCATCAGACCACCGATCATGAAACCGAGGTTCCAGCAGATCGCGGTTCCCCGTCCTCGCAGAGCCGTCGGATAGCGTTCGTTGAGGAACACCAGGACCGGGGCGTAGGCGGCGTTGGCAAAGAAGGCCAGGGCCGACGCGTAGAACATGATCAGGCTGGTGCTCGCCGGATCGGTGCTGGTGATCAGCCACACCAGCAAGGGCAGAGCGACGAGGTTGAACGACCCGATCACCAGCATCGTGCGCCGGCGTCCGAAGTGCTCGCTGAGCTCGCCCGCGGCAACCGCGGCCACGATCACGCCCAGACTCGAGACCAGCAGGATCGTGCCCTGAGCGCTCTGGGCGACCCCGCTGACCTTGCCCAGCAGCGTGGGGAGGAAACCGGAGGTCAGGTAGTACTGCGAACCGGCGCCGGAGACCAGCACCAGGTTCAGCACGAGCAGCCCTCCCCTGCCGCCACGGGCCAGGTCGGTGAAGCGCGTCTTCGGACCGGGAGTCTGCTGCTGCGCTTTCCACAGCGGCGATTCCTCGACCCCGCGGAGCACGATGAAGCTGATCAACGCTGCCATGAGCCCGGCGAAGAACATGACGCGCCACCCCCAGACGTTGAACTGCTCGCCCGGGAAGATCGCGCTGACCAGGATGAACACGCCGCTGGCCAGGGCCGCACCGATGCCCGCGCCGCCGCCACCGATCAGCCCGGACATCAGGCCTCGCCAGCGCTGCCCGACGCTCTCGGTGCCCAGCGTGTGCGTCGCCGCGACGACACCGCCGACGAACACGCCCTGCACCAGGCGCAGCGCCAGGAACAGCAGCGGTGCGGCGATACCGGCTGCCGCGTAGGTCGGCACTGCTCCCATCGCGGCGGTGGACAACCCCACGCCGGCCAGCACGATCACCATCGTCTGCTTGCGCCCGTTGCGGTCGGCGACCGCTCCGAAGATCGCCGCTCCGGCCGGGCGGAGCAGCACGCTCACCGCGAACGAGGCGTAGACCGCGGCGAGGCTCAAGGTCGGGCTCGCCACCGGGAAGATCAGGTCGCCGACGGTACTGGCGACGTAGAGCAGGATGAACAGATCGAACAGGTCGAACGCCCACCCCGCTACCGAGGCGAAGCTCGCGTACAGCGTGGCTCTTCTGGACAGTCCGGTGTTCGTCGTGGACATGTCCACCTCCTCATCGAGGTCTGTTGGTGTGGTGTTGCGGAAAGGAGTCCGTGCGGTTCAACGTGCGGAGCGCCAGTTCGCCGGCGCGGGGGTCACTGCGCGTTCCAGGTCGATCTCCTCCGCCCCCGGAACGCGGATCCTGGTGAACCGGTCTTCGTCGTCGACGGGCGGAATCGTCGCGTCGAGACCCATCTTCGCGCCAACACCGTCCGTTGTGGACGGATCGAGCCGTGAGCCTTGCGCACCACCGACGAGCACCAGGTCGCGATCGGCCTGGAAGCGGGTGGCGACGGCCCACTCGACCTCGTTGGGGTCGAAGACGTCCACATCGGAGTCGACCACCGTCACGTGCTTGATGTCGTAGTGCGTGCCCAGCGCCGCGAGGATCAGGTTCTTCACCTCGCCGGGTTCGGGATCGCGGACCTGCACGTAGAGGTGGTAGCGGCACACGCCACCGCGCGGCAGGTGCACGGCCCGCACGCACTGGAAGTTCTGCCTCAGGTGCGCCAGGAAGGAGCCTTCGCGCGGAATGCACCCCAGCAGCAGGTGTTCCAGTCCACCGCCGACGATGGTGTGGTAGATCGGGTCTCGGCGGTGCGTCATCGCGTCGATGCGCACCACGTGGCGGTCGGCGCGAGGGCCGTAGTACTGGGGGAATTCACCGAACGGCCCCTCCGGCTCCCGGACATCGGCGAGCAGCCTGCCTTCCAGCACGATCTCCGCGTCGGCGGGAACCCGGACCTCGTTGGTGACCGCCCTGGTGACCGGCAGCGGGCTGCCGCGCAGCGCACCGGCGATCTCCAGTTCGTCGTGGTCGATCGGTACCGCCGCTTGCGAGGACATCAAGGTGAGCGGGTCGACGCCGATGGCGATCGCCACCTCCAGGTCGGTCCCCGAGGCTTCGGCCTGTCCGAAGAACGCGGCCGTGTGCCTGGGCAGCAGGAGCGCCCCGAGCCGGTCTGGCCCGCTGACCTGCAGCCGGTGGATGGACACGTTCTGCGACCCGGTCGTCGGGTTGCGAGCGATGAGCAGGCCCGCGGTGATGTACGGGCCGTGGTCGTGCTCGTTGTGCGTGGGAACGGGCAACGAGCCGAGGTCGACCTCTCGGATCACCTCCTCCTGGCAGGGGGCGTGCTCGACCTCGGTCCACGGAACGGGGTCCTGGCACGCCTGCTGGAAGCGGTCGATGAGTTCGGTCTCGGCGACCCCGAGCGCTTCCGCCATCCATTCGCGGCGCGACAGCAGCCCGGACACCACGGTGATGTCCTTCCCGCCGGGCTTCCCGAAGACCACCGCGCGGTCGCCGTCCAGCCGGCTGGCGATTCCCGACAGCTCGAACCGCAGGTCCGCTCCCTGCCTGGCCGCGGACAGGCGTCCGGTCGCCTGCAGGCGGTCCAGCCAGCCGCGCAGATCAGCGCCGACGGGCAGGGCGTTGTTCGTCATCTCTTCTCCCCGGTGACCGCCGGGACGGTCTTCGACCGGCCCGATGTGAGGTGGGTGCAGGTCATCACCAGCAAGGGCGTTGCGACCGCGATGTAGGCGTTGTCGATGCCGAAGGGGTCACCGAGCAGGAACCAGCCGATGGTGGTCGGCAGCGCGAGCACGATGGCCCAAAACGCACCGGTCCTCGTGCCGTACCGGGGCGCGTAGAACATCAGCAGCACCAGCACCGCCAATGCCGCGCGCAGCGATTTGGCCAGGAAGGTCACGGTGAGCACATCGGTGGCGAACAGCGCCAGCGCGATCGGCACCAAGCCGGTCACCACCGTCGCCACCCGGAGGAACAGCACGTCGCGGCGGTCGTCCCCGGCGACGTTGAAGTGCGGCTGGTAGAAGTCCTTGAGTAGCAGCGTGGAAGCGCCGATGACCAGGGCCGCGATGGTTCCGAACATCGCGCCGGCGAGCCCGGCGACGACGATCCCGGCCAAGACCGGGTCGATGTCCATGGCGAACGCGGGCATGGCCTGGATGCTCTTGATGTGCGGGTAGACCACCGCGCTGCACATGCCGATGAACGCGGCGAGCAGACCGTAGGGAACCAGGATCAGCGCCGAGTAGAACCCGGCTCGCTGCGCGCGGTGGGCGTTGCCTGCGGTGGTGATCGCCTGCACGACGTACTGGGTCGCGAAGATGGCACCGCCACCGGCGATCAGCCACGCGAATATCTGCCCGAAACCCACTCCGTGCCAGGAGAACATCGTCGGCGGCAGCGCTGCTCGCAGCCCGTCGACGCCTCCTGCGCGCTGAGCGCCGATGATCGCGAGGATGATCACCCCGGCCATCTTCACGATCGCGTGCACGACGTTGGTGTAGACGACTGATCGCATGCCGCCCACCACCACGTAGAACGTGGCGAGCACACCGACCAGGACGACGGCCAGGTCCTGGTCGACGCCGAGGAGTCCGCTCAGGATCGCACCACCGCTGGCGTAGACCGAGACGGCGACGATCAGCAAGGAGCAGACCATGATCATCGACGTGGCGGTGCGCACCCTCCTCCCGTAGTAGCGGTCGAGGGCACCGGAGATCGTGTTCTCCCCCAACTCGCTGAACTTGCGTGCCAGCAGGAAGGCGAAGAGCACGAAACCGATTCCCAGCGAGACGATGTTCCACGCGGCCGAGATGCCGGATTCGTAAGCCTCCTGCGCGGTTCCGATGCTCGCGCTCGTGCCGATGAACTCGGACGCGAGCAGGAATCCGATGAGGACGGCGGGAAAGCTCTTGCCGCCGCTGGTGAATCCTGACGCGGTACGTGTCGATCGACCGGCCAGGAAGCTGATCAGGGCGAGCAACGCGATGTAGCCCGCGACGATGAGAACTACTAACCAACCTGATTGCAAGGGAACCCTCCAACGCCGCTCCGTTGCGGCCAGAGAAACTACGAAGCGAAGTTAGGCCGGTGTGAGAGGACCAGCCAGAACCTCTTGCGCATAGCTCCTATTGGCTCGGGTTATAGCCCGACCGGGAAGTGCACGTGCTTGAGTTCGGTGAACTGCTCGACGCCCTCGACACCGCGGGTGCGGCCCATCCCGGACATCCGCACGCCGCCGGAGGGCATCTCGGCGTAGGAGTGGTTGTACCCGTTCAGCCACACGGTTCCGGACTGCAGCTCGCGCGCCACGGCGAAGCCGCGCGTGAGATCACGCGTCCACACCGCTGCGGCGAGCCCGAAGGGCGTGGCGTTGGCCAATTCGATCGCGTTCTCGTCGGAGTCGAAGACCTCCAGCGACAGCAGCGGACCGAAGAGGTCCTCCTGCACCACGGGTGATCGCGGATCCAGTTCGGACACGAGAGCGGGTGTGAGGAAATGACCTGGCAGGCCGTCGGGGTGCGCCTGTTGCCCGCCGACGAGGACGCGACCGTCCTCCCGCGCGCGGTCGACGGCGTTGAGGACCTTGGTCACCGCGGCTTCGGATATCAGCGGACCGAGATCGGTGCTCTCGTCCCTCGGATCTCCCGGCGTCAAGGCCGCCAGTCGTTCGCGCAGCAGTTCCTCGGCGTCCTTCGCGTGGCGCGCGTGCACGAGGATTCTGGTGCACGCCATGCACATCTGGCCGCTCGTGATCACGGCGGCACGGGCGGCCGCCTCCGCCGCGGCTTCCAGGTCGGCGTCCGCCAGCACGAGCATCGAGGCCTTGCCGCCCAGTTCCAGCAGCGGCCTGGTCATGGTGGCGGCAGCGGCGCGCATGACCGCTTGCCCGGCCTCGGTCGAGCCGGTGATCGCAACGGCTCTGGTGTCGGGGTGGGCCACGAGTTCAGCGCCCACCTCGGCGTCACCGGGGAGCACGTGGAGCACCTCCGGTGGCACTCCGGCCCGGTGGCCGAGCGCGATCACGCGTCGGGTGATGTGCGTGGTCTGCGGGGCGGGCTTGACGAGCGCCGTCACTCCGGCGGCGAACGCCGGAGCCAGATCGCGCAGCAACAGCAGCACGGGCCAGTTCCACGGGGTGATGAACACCGTCGGGCCGACCGGTTCGCGCACCAGGTGCGCCTCGCTCCCGTCGGGAAGACCGGCGGCACGGCCCAGCGGAAGCCTGGCGAGACCGGCGTTGAACCGCAGGGAATCGATCGCGCCCGCGACCTCCTTGCGCGCTTCACCGATGGGTTTCCCGGTTTCTCGCACCAGGTCGTCGGCGAGTTCCGAGCTGTGGTCGCTGAGCAGGTCCGCCCAGGCGTTCAGGGACTGCGCCCGGAGCCTGTGATCTCGCGGCCACCCGGTGCGCATGGCGCGCGTCGCTTCCGACACGGCTTCGCCGATCTCGGCGTCCGTGGCTTGTTCCGCGATTTCCAGAGGTTCGAGCGTCGCCGGGTTGACCGGCTGGAGGGGTGTTTTCATCACTTCCCACCTCGGGGACGGCCGATTCGCTTGATCCGGTCCAGCAAGGTGCCGAACATCATCCGGAACGCGCTCGGCGCGGCGTGGGACCGCTGCGGTGCTTCTCCGGTGGTGGCGGCCTGGCGGACCGAGTCGGCGAACTGCTCGAACATGCGTCGGCTGATGTCGCCCGCCAGCGCTCGGCCGAACTGGGCGATTCGGCCGGTCAGGTACACGGCCGCGTCGGCGCGGAGTTCCGTCCCCGCTGCGGTGGCGTGCGCCCGCAGCGTGATGTCGGCCTGGGTTTGCGCCCCTCCGGTGTCCTGCCCCTGCGCGAGCACGCGGATCGTCCCGGTTTCCCGGTCCTGTTCGAGCACCCGGGCGATCCCGTGGAACGAGAGCTTGATGGGACCGACCGCGACCCGTGCCCGTCCGGCGTAGAGCTGCTCGCCGAGTTCCTCGGTGAGCTCCGCGCCGGGGAGGCATCCCGCCAGCACGCGCACGTCGTCGAGCACGCGCCACACCTCGTCGAACGGCACGTCCAAGGCGGTGTCCACCTGCACCGCGATCGTCGGGTCTCCCTCGGGGAGCACGATCTCCACGTTCCTGTCGGCTTCGCCCGAAGGTTCCGCGCGCTCCTCGACGACCGTCGCCGACTGACCGCCGGAGCGGCCGACCAACGTCCGCCTGGCGCAGTTGCCCGGTTCGGGGATTCCCTCCGGGTGCGCGGCGCGCGTTTGGGAGACGGCGGTCAGGATGTTCCGGTATCCGGTGCAGCGGCAGATCACGCCGGACAGCTCCGCGGGGAGCTCCTCGTCGGTGACCTCGGGCTTGTTGCTGAGCAGGTCGTAAGAGCTGAGCAGGAATCCCGGGGTGCAGAAACCGCATTGCAGGGCGTGGTTCCGGCCGAAGGACTCCTGCAGCGGGTGCAGGTCGTCCGGGCGCCCGAGCCCCTCGACGGTGACGACCTCAGCGCCGTCGAGCTGGCAGGCGAACAGCAGGCACGCGCGGGCGGCCTCGCCGTCGACCAGCACGGTGCACATCCCGCAGACCCCGTGCTCGCATCCGACGTGGGTCCCGGTCAGTCCCAGGTGGTCGCGCAGCGCGTCCGCCAGCGTGACGCGGGCGGGGAGGTTCAGCACCGCGGGTGTGCCGTTGACGGTGAACCTCACCTCGACGGTCTCGCCGGCTTCTGCGCGGACCGGTCGAAGGCCCTCCTGCACGGGTTCTTCAGTGCTCGTCATGATTCCACCTCCGCTGTGCCGCGCACCGCGCGGCGGTGCGCCTTGGCCATTTCCCGGGCTGCCAGCGCCCGCAGGAGGCGCCGCCGGTAGCCGTTCGACGCGTGCACGTCGCCGTCGGTGTCGACGACCTCGCGCACCACGTCGTCGAGCGCATCGGCCAGTTCGGCTTGGTCTCCACCGGTCGTGCGGATCAGGCTGGTCAGGTCACGGGTGACGGGCCGGTCGGAGACGCCGAAGGCCGTCATCGTCGCGGCGGACACGCCTCCGGCGTCGTCGACGCGGACGTGCGCTGCCACGCCGGCCAACGCGAAGTCGCCGTGCCTGCGCGCGATCTCCGCGAATCCGAAGCCCTCGCGCGGCCCGGCCACGGGGAAGGAGACCGCCGACAGGACGTCCTCCGGGCGCAGTGCGGTCGTCATCGCCCCGTCGAAGAACTCACGGGCTCGAACGGCGCGTTCGCCTCCGGGACCCGTCAGCGTCAGCTCCGCGTCCAGGCAGCTAGCGACCGCCGGGAGCTCGGCGGCTGGGTCGGCGTGCGCCAGGCTTCCGCAGACCGTGCCGCGGCTGCGCAGTTCGCGGTGCCCGACCCAGGGCAGCGCGAGCCGCAGCAGCGGCACCCGAGCGGACTCGGGCGCGTGCTCCACGCGACGCTGCCGGACGGTGGCGCCGACCTCCAGCCGGTCGCCGACCGTCCGCAGCGCGTCGAGCCCGGTGACCGCGTTGATGTCCACCAGGGTGGTCGGCCGCGCCAGCCGCATGGCCAGCACCGGCACCAGGGATTGCCCGCCGGCGATGACCTTGCCGCCTCCGTCGGCGTCGACGAGTTCGGCAACGGCGTCGGACAACGCCCCGGGGCGTGCGTACGCGAAAGGTGCGGCCTTCATCTAGATCCTCACCGCCCCTGGAACTTCGGGGCGCGCTTCTCGTTGAACGCGGCCACGCCTTCGGCGAAGTCCTTGCTGGAGCGCAGCATCGCGTAGGCCTTGCGCTCCAGCTCGATCCCGCTGTACAGCGGGGCGTCGACGCCGCGGTCGAGGACCTCCTTGGCGGTGCGCGCGGCGAGCGGGGAGAACCCGACCAACTTGGTCACGAGCTTCTCCACCTTGTCGTCGAGCTCCGCTCGATCGGCGGCCAGGTCGGCGACCAGTCCCCAGTCCTTGGCGTCGGCGGCGTTGATTCGGGACGCGGTCAGCACGTGGTACTTGGCGCGGGAGAGCCCGATCAGCCGGGCGAGGCGTTGCGTTCCGCCGGAGCCCGGGATCATGCCGAGGTTCATCTCGGGCAGCGCGAACTGGCTGCGCTCGGTCGCCACGCGGATGTCCGAGGACAGCGCGAGTTCGAACCCGACGCCGAAGCAGTAGCCGTCGACGGCGGTGATGACGACCTTGGAGCTGCGGGAGGGCGCGGTCACGTTGTGGCCGAGGTCGGTGAAGTCGATCGGGTCGACCTCCATGAAGCCGGCGATGTCGCCGCCCGAGGAGAAGTGCTCGCCTTCGCCTCGGATGACCACGACCTGGATGTCGTCGTCGGCGTCGATCTCGGCGAACCGGTCGGCCATGACCTGCCGGGTCTCCCAGGTGATGATGTTGAACTTGCCGTGGTCAAGCGTCAGGTACGCGACCCGGCCGTCGTGGCCGCGGGTCAGCTTGATCTCGCCTCCGGTGAGGGCCATGTCGTCAGTTCTCCCCTTCTGTTCCTTCGAGCACCGCGACATCCGTTGTCGCCGCAGTGAGCAGGCGGTGGATCACGTCGCCGTGGATCGGCAACGTGGTGATGTCGGCGCCGGACGGCGCGAGCGCGTCGGCGACCGCGTTGGCGATGGCCACGGGCAGGCTCATGCAGCTGCCTTCGCCGCAGCCCTTGGCGCCGAGGCGGGTCAGCGGCGAGGGCGTTTCCAGGTGGTCGCTGCGCAGCTCGTAGCCGACCTCCGCTGTGGTCGGGCACAGGTAGTCCATGAACGTCGCGGAGGTGGGCTGGCCGTTGTCGGAGTAGCGCATCTCCTCGTACATCGCGCCGCCGATGGCGTGCGCCAGGGCGCCGTGTACCTGTCCCTCCAGCAGCACCGGGTTCAGGATGGTGCCCGCGTCGTGCACTGTGGACACCAGCTCCAGGGTGAGCTCGTAGGTCTGCGGGTCGATCCGGCAGACCACGAGCTCGGCGACGAAGCCGTAGCACAGGCTGGAGTTGATCTGGTCGCCCCGGCTGGCGGCCTTGGCCTGCGGCGGCGTGAAGGCCGCCTCCTCGTACAACCGGGCCGAGGTGCCGTCCGGCAATGAACCGGGATCCCAGTGCACCACGCCCGCGGCGTGGCGGAACTCCACCGCCCTGGAGTGGTCCTCGCGGTGCCGGATCCGCCCATCGGCGAGTTCGAGTTCCTCCGGGTCCAGTGCCAGCATCGACCCGGCCGCCGTCCGCATCGTGCGGGCGAGCCGGTCGCAGGCCTCGACCAGCGCGCTGGTCAGCAGTGGCGCGAACCTCGACGAGTAGCTGCCGGAGCTGATCGTCCACGGAGTGGTGGCCGTGTCCATCTCCACCACTGGCCGGACCTTCTCGAGCGGCAGTCCGAGCCTGTCGGCCACGACCTGCTGCGCGACCGTGGCGTGCCCCTGGCCTTGCGGGACGGTGCCCAGCAGGACCGAGACGACCCCGTTGACGTCGACGCTGACCCGAACGTGCTCGGTGGAACCCGACTTCCCGCGCCCCGGTGGGCGTTCTTCGGCCGGAGTGGCCAGTCCCACGTACCCGATGTTGGTCGCCGACGGGTCGACGATGGTGGCCAGCCCGATGCCGAAGTGCTCGCCGCGCTCCCGCGCCTCCCGCTGGCGCTGCCGCAGCGCCGGGTAGTCGGCGTTCTTCAACGCCAGGGCCAATGCCTGCGGGTAGTCACCCGAGTCGTAGATGCCGCCGGTCGCCGTCTGGTACGGGAACGCGTCGGCCTGCACCAGGTTGCGCTGGCGGATCTCGGCGGCGTCGACCCCGCAGGTCGCGGCGATCTTGTCCATCAGCCGCTCCAGCCCGAAGTAGAGCTGCTGGCCGCCGAAACCGCGGTTGAGGCCGGTCGGCGTCTTGTTGGTCACCACCGCGCGCGAGCGGATCTGCACGGCTTCGACGTCGTAGGCGCCGGTGAGGTTGCCGAAGCAGCGGTAGAGCGTGCTCGGTTCCGGCGGGCGCAGGTAGGCGCCGACGTTGTCGACGAGATCCGCCCGCAGCGCCTGGACCTTGCCCTCGGCGTTGACCGCCGCTTCGAAGCGCATCGCTCGGTCCGAACCCGCCGAGCTGGCCAGCAGGTGTTCGCTGCGGTCCTCGGTCCAGCGCACGGGCCGGCCGGCGTGCTTGCTGGCCAGCGCCATCAGCACCACGTAGGGGTAGATCCCGGCCTTGATGCCGAAGCTGCCGCCGTTGTCGGCGGGGATCATCAGCCGCACCCGCGAGGTCGGGACGCCCAGCGCTCCCGCGATCACCGGGACCATGGAGAACGGGCCGTGGAAGTTCGCCCAGGCCGCGATCGCCGGACCGTCCACTTCGTCCTGCCATTCGGCGATCACCGAGTAGCACTCCATCGGTGTCGACGAATAGCGCGGGAACCGGTACTCGCCGCTGACGACGTGATCGGCTGCGGCGAAGAGCTCGTCCACGGGACCGAAGTGGAACGTGCGGTCGGTGGCGACGTTGCCATCGGCGTGCTCGTGAAGCCGCGGCGCCTCGGGGCGCAACGCAGCCTCGACGTCGACCACCGGCGGCAGCGGTTCGTAGTCCACCGCGACCAGCTCGGCGGCGTCCTCGGCGGCGTAGCGGTCGGCCGCGACCACGACCGCCACGGGTTCGCCGACGAAGCGCGCCCGATCGGTCGCCGTCGGGTAGTACGGCATGGGCGTCTTCAGCGACAGCGGGAACGGGTTCAGCGCTTCGAGGACCTCGTCGGGTCCGATGACCGCCGCCACGCCGGGGTGCGCGCGAGCCCGGGTGAGGTCGACGCCGCGGATGCGGGCGTGCGGGTGCGGGCTGCGCACGATCGCCGCGGTCAACGTGCCGGGCAGCGGATCGAGGTCGTCGAGGAACCGGCCGCGCCCGGTCAGCAGGGCAGGGTCCTCGATGCGTGCCGTGGTGCGTGCAGGGGTCATCGAGGTGCTCACTTTCGCGATCCGATCGAAGCAGCGGACAGCTCTGCCAGCGGGTTGAACCGCCCGCCGGCGAGTTCGCGGCGCAGGATCTTGCCCACCGCCGACTTGGGGACCTCGGCGACCGCGACCACCTTCTTGGGCCGCTTGAGCGGCGGCAGCCCGGAACCGGAACGGATGTAGGCGCTCAGCGCGGCGGCGGCGTCCTGCGGTGTCAGCCCCGCGGCGGGGACGAAGAACGCGGTGACGGCCTGCCCCCAACGGTCGTCCGGCATCCCGACGACCACGACGTCGGCGACCTCCGGGCAGCGGATCAGCGCGTCCTCGATCTCGTCGGGGTAGATGTTCTCGCCACCCGAATTGATCATGTCGTCGACGCGTCCGGAGACCCACAGGTCGCCGTCCTCGTCCGCGACGGCGAGATCGCCGGGGAAGTACCAGCCGCCGCGGATGGATTTCGCGTCGGCGTCGGGCCGGTTCCAGTACCCGGCGAACGCTTCCGGCGACTCCATCGAGATCGCGATCTGCCCCTGCTCGCCGGCACCGACCAGCGCGTCCGGCGTGGCCTGCGGGTGCGGATCGACGAGGCGAACCCGCGTGAACACGCCGGGGCGTCCGGCGCATCCCGGTTTGGCCGCGACGTCCGGCCCGATGGTGAAGGTGTAGATCTCGGTGCTTCCGAAGTGGTTGACGAACACATCGGGTTCGAGCGCGTCGACGAGCGACTCCGCCAGCGCGGGGGTCATCGCGGCTCCGGCGTAGGCGAGCTTGCGGACCCCGGTCTCCCCCAGCCGGCCCGTGCCGAGCAGGCTCCAGTAGATCGTGGGCACCAGGTACAGCGCGGAGACCCGCTCGCGGGTGATCAGCTCCAGCGATTCCTCGGCGTCGAAGCGGACCTGCGGGACCCAGGTCCCGGCGCTGACCACGCTGGAGAGCAGGGTGCGTAGGCCCATCGTGTGGAACATGGGCATCACACCGAGGGTCGTCTCGAAGGGAGCCGACCGGCTCTGGTGCAGGTGCGCGACGGCGGCGTGGAACTCCGCCCGGTGCGTGCGCGGAACGCCCTTCGGCTTCCCGGTGGTGCCGGAGGTGTAGAGCATGACGCTCGTGTCGGAATCGCGGACCTGCACGTCGATCGCGCTCTCGGTCTGATCGGCGGCGAGTTCCAGCAGCGCTGCGACACCGGCCGGAGCGCCTTCACCGACGTGCGCGTGCGGCACGGGCTCGGTGAGTCGCAGCGCCGCGCTCGCCGTCTCGACCGTGGAATCATCGGTGACCAGTAACTTCGGTGCCGCATCGGACAAGCAGTAGGCGAGCTCGTCAGCACCGAAGCGGAACGACAGCGGAACCGAGACGGCTCCGAGCTTCTGCGCGGCCAGGTGCAGCGAGGCCATCGGTTCGCCACCGGCGAGCAGGAACACGACCCTGTCGCCGTGCCCGACGCCGAGCTCGGCCAAGGCCCGAGCCAGCTGGTTGGTGCGGGCGTCCCACTCCGCGTAGGTCATCGAGAGCTCGCCGCCAACCGCACGTCTGGCGGGGTACCGCTCGGCGGTCCAGCTCAGCACTGTCCCGAGATCCATTCTCAGTCCTCTCGCAGCATCAGCGATGCGAAACAAGTCCGAAGCCGATCATCCGTTTCACATCGTCTGAAACAGATGATTGGAAACGTACGGTAGGGTTTGGAGCGTGTCAACGGTTCGGCTTTCCACGACCTCGTACGTCGTGCTGGGGATGATCGCCATGCGCGGGCCTTCGACCTCGTACGACCTCAAACGGGCCATCGGCCACTCGGTGGGCTACTTCTGGCACTTCCCGCACGCCCAGCTCTACTCCGAGCCCAAGCGGCTCGAACAGCTGGGACTGCTCGAAGTCGAGGAGGAGGACGACGGCCGTCGCCGCCGCACCTACACGATCACCGACACCGGTCTCTCGGCTCTCCGCTCATGGCTGGCCGAGCCCACCGACCAGCACTACGAGCTGCGCGACATCGCCGAGATCAAGCTCTTCTTCAACGAGCTCGCCGAGCCCGACGACATCAAGCGGCTCGCGCAGGACCAGATCAAGCAGCACCAGGACCGCATAGCCGAGTACGAGCAGATGCAGGAGCGCTTCGGCCACGAGTCGGCCATCTCCCGACGCATGGTCACGCTCGGCCTCGGCCTGGAGATGGAGCACGCGGCCCTGCGGTTCTGGACCTCGCTGGCAGAACGCGCCGAGCGAGGCGAGTTCGAGGCTTAACCCCGCGCGGGCCGATTGGCTGCTGCGTCCGCGAGCAGTTCCAGGAACAGAGCGGCAGGCGGTGACAGCGGGGTCCTGGCGCGGTGAACGATGCCCAGTTCCCGGGCAGCGCCCTCGTCGTCGATCGGGATCGTGACGGGATAGCCCGCGCCGGCGAGTTCCGGCAGCAACGAGACGCCCAGACCGCTGGCCACCATGCCCTGCAGCACCGACAGCTGGGTGGTCTCCACCGTCACCGTCGGCTCGAACCCGGCTCGGTTGCAGATCTGCTCCAGCAGCTCCCGCAGCCCGTAGTCCCGTTGCATGGCGACGAACTTCTCGGACTTCAACTCGACCAGCGCTATTTCACTCCGGTCGGCCAGCGGATGCTCCGGCGGGACCAGAGCGACGATCGGTTCGCGCACGATCGACCGGCCCACGAGTCCAGGCCGCGCCCAAGGGGCCCGGATCACCGCGAGGTCCAATCGCCCGTCCTCCACCATCCGCTCGAACTCGGCGGAGACGTTGTGCTCGGTGAGCCGGACCTCGACCTCCGGGTACTCGCGGCGGAAGTCCGCGAGCACTCCCGGCAGCAGCCCGGCGCCGACGCTGGGCAACACGCCGATCGACACCCGCCCGCCTTGCAGGCTGCGCACGGCGGCGGCGCCCGCCCGCGCCCGGTCGAGGTGCGCCAACGCCTGCTGGACGTGGGCGACGAACTCCTCACCGGCCGCGGTGAGCACCACCCTGCGGCCCAGTCGGTCGAAGAGGGCGACGCCGAGCTCCTTCTCGAGCTTGCGGATCTGCACCGACAACGACGGCTGGGCCAGGAAGAGGTCCTCGGCCGCTCGGCTGAAGCTCCCGGCGCGCGCGACCGCGAGCACGTAGCGCAGTTGGTGGAGCTCCATGCCGACATCATGCGCGAACGGACCGCCGATCGGTAGCCGACGGCGCGCTCCGCTCTCCGGACCACCGGGTCGCGTGCGGGTGCGGCAACGACAGGGCGTCCAGCGCGCGAGCGACCGTGTGGGTGACCATCTCGTCGATCGACGACGGCTGGGTGTAGAACGTCGGCACCGGCGGCATCAGCACCGCTCCCGCTTCGGCGGCCTGCGCCATCAACCGGATGTGCCCGGGGTGCAGCGGTGTCTCGCGCAACATCAGCACCAGGGGCCTGCGCTCCTTCAACGTCACATCGGCGGCGCGCACCAGCAGGTTGTCGTCGAAGCTGTTGGCGATCGCCGACAACGTCTTGACGCTGCACGGCGCGACCAGCATTCCGTCGACCGGGAACGACCCGCTCGCGATCGCGGCCCCCAGATCGTGCTCCGAGTGCGTCACCGACGCCCGCTCCCGCGCGTCCGCGGCCGTCCAGGACGTCTCCTGCGCCAAGGTCGCCCGCGCCGCGCGGGTGAGCACCAGGTGCGTTTCGACTCCCAACTGTGCGAGCAGCTCCAGTGCGCGGATCCCGTAGATCACACCGGACGCACCGGTGATGCCGACGACGATGCGAGGTGGGAACTCGTCGGGACGCATCACACGAACACCCCTCCGCCGTCCACCACGATCGTCTGCCCGGTCACGAAACCGCTGCCGTCGCCGCACAACCACACCACCGCACCGACCAGGTCCTCGGGTTCCATGGAACGCGGCACGGAACGCGTGGTCTTCATGCGTTCCAAGTAGTTCGCATCGTTGATGTCGCGAGAAGCCGCGTCGTCGACCAAGCCGGGCGAGACGGCGTTCACCGCGATGCCCTCCGGCCCCAGCTCGCGCGCCGCGGCCCTGGTCAAGCCCTCGACCGCTGCCTTGGACGCCACGTAATGCGCGAAACCGGCCGCCCCGGTCCGGGACACGACGGAGGCGATGTTGACGATCCGCCCGCCACCCCGCTCCCGCATGGCGGGGGCAACGGCGCGGATCGACTGCCAGCAACCGCGAACGTTGACGCGGAGCACGAGGTCCCACTCGTCGTTGGTCAGCTCGGTGAGCGTCCTCTTCGGTCCCAGCGTCCGGTAGATCGCCGCGTTGTTGACCAGGCAATCCAGGCCGCCGAACCGATCACCGGCCAGGTCCACCACGCGCTGCAGGTCCTCGTCCGACGTGATGTCGCAACCGGCGAAAACAGCTTGACCCGCACCTTGCGCCGTGGCCTTCTCCGCGATCTCCCGACCCGTTTCGGAGAAACCGTCCAGGTCGGTGGCCACCACGTTCGCTCCCTGCCCGGTCAACGCCATGGTGTACGCAACGCCGATATCACCGGTCGCACCCGTCAGCAGGACGACCTTTCCGGTCACAGCACCCATCACCGCACCCCTCTCCATCCGCACGAGCCCGCCAGGCGCTGTTGCCTCGCGGACGCCCTGTCATCCACTGAGTCAAAGCGCTCGTGCGGGGCGCCGACAATGAGCGATGCCCTACTCCGGCCATAGGCAACGCGTATGCGAGATCTCGCGAGTGGAACCGCGCACGTGTCCCTCGGTAGCCGGCACCCGCTCCTTCCACCGCGATCCATGTCTGGGACACGCAGGGACACCTAACAGCGGGCGTCCCTTCGCGCGCCAATCCGACATTTTGCAGCTCACACGGCGGTCCCAGCCTGTCCCGGACCATGTCCCAGGAAGACTGGTGAAGGGACGGGCGGACACCGAAACCTCCTGCCTCAACCTGTTTCGGGAAGCAGAAGGCGGGTGAATAGTGTGCAACTCCGTCCTCGGACACCAGTGGGTGGGATCCGTCCCACATAACCACAGATTGTTTCAGACACGAGACGGCGAGGTGCATTGCACCCGCCGTCTCGTCGTGTCTTCCGCCCCTGAGCGCTGGTTCGGGGGTGAGGGCCGTGGCTGAGTCCGCCGTCCCCGCGATCGAGCTGCATCCGCTGTCGGTGGATGAGCGCGCCGAGCTGCTCGCCGCCCGCGGCAAGGCCTGGCGGGTCCCGCTCACCCAACTCGCAGCCCTGCCGAGCGCCACCTCGATGGTCTATCGGATCGCCTCGCTGGACCCGCAGGGCCGCATCGCCGACAGCAGCATCGTTACCGCCCTGGGCTGGCAGGCCGGGCGGCGGCTGCGGCTGGAGGTGCTCTCCAACACCACGGTGACCGTCCAGGCCGACCCCGACGGCGTGTTCACCCTCGCGCGCCGCGCCCACCTCCCATTGCCGGCCGCAGTGCGCCGCTGGTGCGGCCTCAACCCCGGCGACCGGGTGCTGCTGGCCGCCGCCCCGGAACCCGGCCTCCTGCTGATCCACACCATGCGCGCGCTCGACGCCATGGTCGCCGCCTTCCACACCCCCGGAGCTGACACCCCATGACCCACCACAACCCCGCTTCCAGCGACCTCGACGCCGCCCGCCTGCTGCTGGAACGCCTCGGCGTCGCACCCGAAGACCTCTTGGGTACCTCGGTGCCGAAGCCGCAGGCGCCGACGTTCGCTGACTACATCCCCGAGGTCGCCAAAGCCGTCTCCCCCGGCACCCGCCGGGTCTACGGCACTTACTGGAATCGCATCCTCGAGCACTGGGGAGATCGGCACCTGGACGAGCCCACCACGCTGGAGATTCAGCAGCTCGCCGAAACCATCCGCTCCCAGGTCGTGGTCCGCCGTAATGCCCGCGGTGGGCGGGGTGCGGCCGAGCACCTCATTGCCGCCATTCGCTGTGTCTACAACCGCGCCGTCGCCGACCGCCTGATCACCGACGCCGACAATCCCGCTAAGAACGCCACCAAACCGCGACGGCTGGCCAGTACCCGACGGGGACTACCCGATAACCGGCTCAAGGAGATCAACCACGTTGCTGCCACGACCGGTGATGATCCGGCGCTCGACACACTCATCCTGCGACTGCACATCGAGACCGCGTGCCGACGCGGCGGAGCGCTTGCTCTCACTCTCCGTGATCTCGATCCGGACCAGTGCCTGATCCGGCTCCATGAGAAGGGCGAGACCCTCCGCTGGCAGCCGGTCTCCCCCACCCTCATGACCCACCTGCGCGACCACGCCCAGCAACGCGG
Source organism: Saccharopolyspora endophytica (assembly GCF_018070075.1). Classification (GTDB taxonomy): domain Bacteria; phylum Actinomycetota; class Actinomycetes; order Mycobacteriales; family Pseudonocardiaceae; genus Saccharopolyspora; species Saccharopolyspora endophytica. Next base: position 306,291 of record NZ_JAGPXE010000006.1, on the reverse strand, counting down.
CGCCACCAAACCCACCGACCAGCTGTTGCGCTACCGCAACGGGACCCCCATCACCAGACGCCGCTACGACCACCTCTGGACCCGCATCGGCACACACCTGCCCTGGGTGACCACCCAAGGCGTCAGCACCCACTGGCTCCGCCACACCACCCGCACCTGGGTCGAACGAAACCACAGCTACACCATCGCCCGCGCCTACGCAGGCCACACCACCACCAACAGCAACACCGGAACCACCACCTACACCCAAGCCGCATCACCGAAATCGCCACCGCACTCGCCACCCTCACCGACGAACCCCACCCACTCGCCACCAATGCCAACCACTAACGTCCCGGTAGGGACGGCGAGATGTCGTGCCCGCTGCCGGTCCCGACGAACAACTAGCCTCAATGAAGGACCGTCGTGGTAGGGACGACGAGGCCTGGCGCCTGTCCGACCCGCTGACCTGCAGCGGCGATGCGTGCTCGCATTATCACCACAGCAAGAATTTGAGCTGCCCGAATATGCACACCGAAACGGATCGGTATGCAGTGCCGGTCCGTTGCGCGCGAGGGACTACTCAACAGCCATTGCCCGTACCGGTCGTATCCCGGCGGCCCCCAACCGGGCCGACGGAACCGCGCCGGTCTTTCATCTTCGCGGGACGCGGAGGCCCGACATCCCACCGTCGATGGCCAGGTCGGTGCCGGTGAGTGAGTACAGGTGTGGGTCGGCGAGGTGGAGGATGGACCGGGCGACCTCGTCCATCCCGACGAGGCCACCGGTCGGTTGGCGGCCACGCAACGCCGTGAGCTCGCCGTCGGGGTCGTCGGCGGCATCGAGTAACCGACCGATCCACGGGGTGTCGACTGTGCCGGGGCATACGCAGTTGACACGGATCCCCTCGCTAACGTGGTCCGCAGCCATGGCCCGGGTCAGGGACCGCACGGCGCCCTTGCTCGCCGAGTACAGCGCCCGGTCGGGCAGCCCGGCGGTGGCCACGATGGAGCAGACGTTGACCACTGCCGCCGAGCCCGCGCGGCGCAGGGCCGGCAGCGCGGCCCTGGTGGTGCGTACCAGCCCGAGCAGGTTCACGTCGAGTACTCGCCGCCACTCGTCGAGGTCGTTGGCCTCTATCGTGCCGGCCGCGCCGACGCCGGCGTTGTTGACCAGGATGTTGATCCCACCGAATGCCGCCACGACTTCGTTGACGGCGGCGGTCACGGAGTCGCCGTCGGTGACGTCGGCGCGCACCCCGAGCAGCGGGCCGGGTACGCCGCTCGGGTCGAGGTCGAGTACGGCGACCCGGGCGCCGCGCGCGGTGAACAGGGCCGCCGTGGCGGCGCCGATCCCGGAAGCCCCGCCGGTAATGACGGCGGTCAGCCCGGCGAAGTCGTTCGCGAGGACGTTGGTGGTGGCGTCATTCATGGCAGGGTCTGTCCTCCGTCGACGTGCCACGACTGGCCGGTGACAAACCGGGTGGAGTCCGAGGCGAGTACCAGTGCCAGGTCGGCGACGTCCTGCGGTGTGGTGAGGCGACCCATCGGGATGCCGGTGCGGTACTTGGCGGGGTCACCTTGGATCTGGCGCTCTGGGCCGACGCCGAGTTTGCGCCACTGGACGCGTTGCAGTTCGGTATCGCAGGAGCCAGGGCACAGCGTGTTGACCCGGATGCCCTCGCCGGCGAGCTCGAGGGCCAGGCAGCGGGCCATCATGTCGGTGGCCGCCTTGGACGCGCAGTAGGCGCCCAGGTCCATCCGCGGGGTCCGGGCGCAGTTCGAGGTGACCACGACGATCGAGCCCGGCCCGCCGCGGGCCCGCATGTGTCCCGCGGCGGCCCGCACGGACAGGAACGCCGCCCGGGTGTTGACGGCGAACTGGGCCTCCCAGTCGTCGATCTCGGAGGTGACCAGGTCACCGGCCCGCAGGATGCCGGCGTTGTTGACGAATACGTCGGGGGCGCCGAGCTGCTCGACGACCTCGGCGAACGCCCGCTCCACGGCGGCCGCTTCAGTGAGGTCGGCCGACACCGGCACGCCGCCGATCTTCTCGGCGATCAGCCGCGCGCCGTCGGCGTCCTTGTCGATCACGGCGACCCGGGCTCCGGCCCCGGCCAGGGCCGTCGCGATGGCCTGGCCGATGCCGCGGGCCGCGCCGGTGACGGCCGCGGTGCGGCCGGTGAGATCGAGTGCGGTCACGACGAGACCTCCCCAGCGGTGTGGTCGGTGCGGGTGTGGTCGGCGTAGCGGGCGCGGATCGTGAGCAGGGACAGCAGGCTGATCACGGCGATGGCGGCGAGCAGCGCGGCCATCGGCCATGACGCCTGGTCATAGGTGATCAGCAGGGCGCTGGCCACGAGCGGGACGAGTCCACCGAGCATGCCGCCGATCTGGTAGCCAAGCGACGCGCCCGAGTAGCGCAGCGCCGGCGGGAACATCTCCGAGTACAGCACCGCTTGCGGCCCATACATCAGCGGGTGCCCGATGCCCATGATCACGATGATGCCGAGGAACAGCAGCGGCGTCGATTTCGTCTCGATCAGCCAGAACAGCGGGAACGCGAACAACGCCACCAGGATCGCCCCGGTCGCGAACACCGGGCGTCGGCCGACCCGGTCAGACAGCGCGCCGAACAGGGGCACGGTGCAGCACATGATCAGTGATGCGACCAGTACAGCGGCTAGGAACGTGCCGCGCGCAATGCCGAGGTGCGAGGTAGCCCAGGACAGGCCGAGCACGGTGACAAGGTAGAACACAGTGTTGATCACGATGAACGCGCCGGCGGCGCCGAAGACGCTGCCCGGGTGTTTGGTCAGTGCGTCGCGCACGGGCAGTCGCACGGTGGCTCCGGCCGACTGCATCTGTGCGAACACAGGGGACTCCATCAGCCGCAGCCGCACGATGAGCCCGACGATGATCAGCAGCGCGCTGGCAAGGAACGGGATCCGCCAGCCCCAGGACAGGAAATCCTTGTCGGGCAGCGCGCTCACCGCGGAGAAGGCCGCGGTGGAGAGCACCAGCCCGAGCGGGCTGCCGACCTGCGGCAACGATCCGTACAAGCCGGCCTTGCCCGGCGGTGCGTGCTCGACGGCCATCAGCACCGCCCCACCCCATTCGCCGCCGACGGCGATGCCCTGGATGAACCGGAGCGCCACGATGAGGATCGGGGCCATGATGCCGATCTCGGCGAAGCCTGGGACCAGACCCATCCCCACCGTCGCGAGGCCCATCGCGAACAGCGAGATCACCAGCATCTTCTTGCGGCCGACCCGGTCGCCATAATGACCGAACACGATGCCGCCGAGCGGGCGGGCTGCAAAACCCACCGCGTAGGTGGACAGCGCCGCGAGCAGGCCCGCTCCCGGCGAGAACGCGGGGAAGAACAACTTCGGGAATACCAGCGCCGCGGCGGTGCCGTAGATGTAGAAGTCGTACCACTCGACGGTGGTTCCGATCAGGCTGGCGAAGGCGACCTTGCTGCTCTGCCGCCGGGGTGTGTCTACTGCGCTCACTGACGTCTTTGTCATGGCACTGGGGCCTCTCATGGGTTGGGAGCGGGTTGGGCGCTAGGCGTTAGGGCTGCGTCGAACGCGCTGGTGATCGCCTCGTGGGCCTTGCCAGCCCTGGCGGCGTCGCCAAGCACGAGCACCTTGGTGTCCGGGTCGAGCGGGAGGCGGCTGGCCAGTGCGGTGCCGCGTCCGGTGCGCAGCCGGTAGTAGAGCCGGTCGCGGACCCTGGACGAGGCGAACAGCCTTGCAGCGACCCGGGAGCGAGCGGCGCGGGTGCGCAGCAGGCGGGGGACCACGGCGCCGAGCCCGAACCTGTAGTCCGCGCCGGTGGCCACCACGACCAGATCGGCGCCCCGCAGGTCGTCGCGTGTGGCCTCGGAGCCGTAGCGGAACCGGACGCCGCCGATCCGGCAGGTTCGTTCGAGTTCGTCAACATAGGCGGCGAACGTCGGTTCGGCGGCGGTGACGTCGTTGAATCGGGGCGCGCGCCCGGTGAGCCGGAACGCACCGCCGGCGCGGTCCGCCGTGTCGATCACGGTGACGTCGTTGTCCGCGGCGACCAGCGAGGCGTAGGTCAGCCCGGCCGGTCCAGCGCCGAGCACCACGATCCGGTGGCCCGTTGGTGCGCTCGTGCCGGTATAGGCGTCCTCGCGACCGGTCGCCGGGTTCACCACGCAGGAAAGCTGTGCGCCGGAGCGCATGTTGGTGATGCAGTGGTTGCAGGCAAGGCAGCGCCGGACGGGGACACCGGCCTGTGCCTTGGCCACCCAGTGCGGGTCGGCGATCAGCGGCCGGCCCAGTGCCACGATGTCGAGCTTGCCCTCGGCCACGGCACAGGCGGCGAGGTCGGGATCACCGAGCCGCCCGACCCCGATCACCGGAACATCGACGAGCTGTTTCATTCGAGCCGCGTACTCCACGAACGTCGCCGCGGGGTAGGCCATCGGCGGGATCATCCGCTCGGCGGCCGGCAGCGAGCGGTAGTGCCCGGCGGTTACGCTGACCGCGTCGGCGCCGTTCTGCTCGGCCCACTGGCCGACCTGCATGCCCTCATCGGCGGTGAGCCCGCCAGGGAAGAAGTCCTCCACCCCGATCCGAAAGATCACTGGCAGGCCTGGGATCTCGGATTTGATGCGGCGCAGGATCTCCATGCCGAACCTCGCCCGGTTCTCCAGCGATCCGCCGTATGAGTCGGTGCGGGTGTTCTCCAGCGGGGACAAGAACTGCGAGATGAGGTAGCCGTGCGCACCGTGCAGCTCGACCATGTCGAATCCGGCCCGCTGCGCGCGGGCCGCGGCGGCTACGTAGGCATCCATCGTCTCGCGAAGCCGGGCCGACGACATGGCGTCCGGCATGGCGATCTCGCTCTCCACCTCGAAGACCGGGGTGGGCACGGTCGAAGGCGCCACGGGGGTAGTGCCGGAGACCGCGGAGCGCGCGCGGCTGCCGCCGTGCCCGAGCTGAATCGACGCGCGCGCCCCTGCCTCGTGCAGCGTGTCCACCAGCCGCCGCAGGCCGGGCAGGAACTTCTCGTCGTAGATGCCTAGCTCGCGGAAGCGGTGCTTGCCGGCGATCTCGGGGGAAGCCATCTCGACGGTCACCAGCCCGACGCCGCCCTCGGCGCGGGCCCGGTAATAGGCGAGCGTCGCATCGGTGACGTGCCCGGCATCGTCGGCGAGGCGAGTGGTCATCGAGGGCAGCTGGGTGCGATTGCGCAGCCGGACGCTGCCTATCTCGATCGGATCGAACAGGCCGGGACCCTCAGCCACGTGGCAGCTCCGCTCGCTCGGCGGCGGCCCGCAGCGTCGCCCGCTCGGTGTCGGACACCGGCTGCAGAGGTGGCCTGACGTGCGCGGCGTCGATCCGGCCCAGCTGCGCCAGCGCGAGCTTCATCCGGTTGTGCCCGTCCAGGAACGGGTCGGCGTAGCAGGCCTCGGCGAAGGGCTGGATGCGGTCCCAGACCCGACGTGCCTCGGTCAGGTCCTGCTTCTCCACGGCTTGGAACAGCTCTACCTGCAGGTCCACGACTACGCTGCCGTGTCCGGAGAGGATCCCGTCCGCGCCCAGCACGAGCGAGGCGAGCAGCGAGCGGCTGAAGCTGGACAGCACCGACACCGGCTTGTCCAGCGCCCGCAGAGCCCGCAAGTTGCGCTCGTAGGCGATGATGTCGTTCGACCACTCCTTAACCGCGACCACGTTGTCGATCTCGGAACAGACCCTGACCAGTGCGTCGGTGTCCAGCCGCAGCCCGGACGTCGCCGGATAGACGAACGCGACCATCGGGAGGGAGGTGGCGTCGGCGATCGGGGCGTAGTGGCCCACCGCCATCTCCGGGCGCAGCTGGGCGCCGCCTTCGAAAACGACGCTGGGGAACACCAGCAGGCCATCGGCACCCGCCGCCTCGGCGTCCGCGGCGATCCGCGCGGCCTTCGCCGTGCCGTCCTGGTAGACCCCGGAGATCACCGGAACCCGTCCGGCGACCTCGTCCACCACGATGTCGAGCTGGCGGCGCTGCTCGTCGGCGGTCAGTGTGGCCACCTCCGAGGCGTGCGCGTTGGTCGTGATGCCCGCGACGCCCTCGACGTCGAGCAGGGCGCGCAGGTGGCGGCGGAGGTTGGGCTCGTCGATCTGCAGGTCCTCGGTGAACGGGAGCAGATGCGCCGGGATCACACCTTGGAAGGAGACCATCGTCGGTCACGTCCTCTCATTGCCAGCTCAGCCTCTCCTCGTTGGATCAGCGATGAGAAGACGCTAGGCCTGCGGTCGGAGCGGGTGGAAATGCCGATCCAGCAACACTTATGCTTCTGACGCATGAGTGAGATGCCGGCGGAGCACGCAGTGGAGATGAGGCATCTCCGCGCGTTCGTGGCCGTGGCCCGGGAGCGCAATTTCACCCGCGCCGCGCAGCACCTGCAGATCACCCAGCCCGCCCTGAGCCGCACCGTCGCGTCGCTGGAGCGTCTGGTCGGCACGGCCCTGTTGTTGCGAAACCGCCGCACAGTGCAGCTCACCGCGGCCGGTCAGCAGTTTCTGCCGCACGTGCATCGCGTGCTGGCCGTGCTCGACGAGGCGGTCGGCGCCGCGACCGGCGGATCACCCGCCTTGCGGGTCGGGTTCACCTGGGGCTCCACGGCCGAGTACACGGCGCCGATCGTGCGCGACTTCGAACGCGCCCATCCGGATGTGACGGTGGAGATCCGGCGTTACGACGACACCGTGGCCGGGCTCGACGACGGCCGCACCCACGTGGGCTTCCTGCCAGGCGACCCCGGAGACCCTCGGTTCGGGACGCTGGTGCTGGCCGACGAACCCCGCGTCGTGGCGCTGCCAGCGGATCACCCGCTGGTATCCGACGAGGACGTCGTACTGGCAGATCTCGCGGGCGAGACGATCGTGATCAACGTGGTCTCGGGCACGACCACGCTCGAGCTGTGGGAATCGACCCGGCGGCCGGACACCGTCGTGCGGGTCCGCAACGTCGACGAGTGGATGGAGGCGATCGCGGCGGGGCGGGGCGTCGGACTGACACCGGCCTCCACCGGACGGCTCTACACCCACCCGCAGATCCGCTACCGGCTCGTCGCGGACTCGCCGCGGGTGCCGATCACGCTGGCTTGGCCGCGGCTGGCCACGCATCCGCTGGTCGCGGACTTCGTCGCCAGTGCCGAGCGCATGCGGCATCGGCAAAATCACGACAACACCTAGCGACCAAGATTATGTGTCGTCACCGATGCCGAGCACGCCCCGTCGTCAGATTGCGAGAGACCTCGGGCGCCGCAGCACGCACCACGGTACCGATCTCTCTCCGCGCGCCGCGGGAGAGCCTGGTGCCCAGACTGGTGAGGGAGAGCGCCGCCACCCCGGCACCGGCCCGGTCGGTTACCCCGGCGGCGAACCCATGGACGCCATCATGGAACTCTCGCGCGCCGACGGCGAAGCCGTCACGCCGATAGGCCGCCAGGTCGCGGGCGAACGTCGCCGACTGGTGCGGCTCTGGGACGTGAACCTGGTGAAGCTGTGCTCGGAGATCCACAGTTTCCGCGACGACTCGGCATCTCGCCAACGAGCACCTTGTCCCGCGAGGTGACGTGGGCCGGTCAGACGACAAATGTGGTGGGTGCCAGGCGGATACGACCGGGTCGACCGTGCCGCGGCCGCGATGAAGACCGACGGCGAGGGCGTCAGCCCCAGCGGTATGCCGTGGTGCTTCGCGGGAGATGATAGGTGGCGAATTCGCCCTATCGGCCTCAGCGAGAAGCCGCAGCCGACCACCGTGGCCGCCGCTGGGGTCGGCGTCCGCGGCGCCCCGCAAGCTCGCGGAGCGTAGAACATCAGCAGCACCAGCACCGCGAGTGCTGCGCGCAGAGCCTTGGCGAGGAAGGCCACCGCGAGCACGTCGGAGGCGTAGAGGGCGAGCACGATCGGCAGCGGGTCGAGCTCCACGATGAGCGCAGGCATGGCCTGGATACTCTTGATGCCGGGGAAGAGCGCGGCCGCGCACACGCCGATCAGCGCGGCGAGGATGCCGTACGGGATGAGGATGAGCGCCGAGTAGAAGCCCGCGCGCTGGGCCTTCGTGCTGTCTCCGACGGTGGTGATGGCCTGCACGACGTACCGCGTCGCGAAGGTGGCGCCGACTCCTGCGATTCAGCCAGGCAAGGATCTGCGAAACACCGACGCCGTCGAGCGAGAACATGTCCGGCGGCAGCGAGCTGGTGAGCCCACCCATGCCGCCGACGCGGTTGACCGCCACTACGGCGAGCACGATGATGCCGATCTCTTCACCGGTGCGTGCAGGACGTTCGTGTAGACCACCGAGCGCATGCCGCCGACGCTGACGTAGGCCGTGGCGAGTGCGCCGACCAGCACGATTGCGAGCGAGCGGTCGAGGTTGAGCAGGCTCGACAGGTTGGCGCACTTCGTCGGTGAGCGCGACGAGCGGTTCGTAGCCGAGCGCGGCACCGCCCGCGTAGGCGGGTATCGCGCGCGCTGCACCGCCGAGCAGCCGGTGCAGCGGCCAGCCCGCCGCCTTGGCGCGGATGTCCCCCAGCGCGATGCCGATCCCACTCATCGCGATGGCCGCGGTGGTGCCGGCACCGAGCCCAGCGCCGAGGGGCTGGATCGGCTTCCAAGACGAAAGCGGATTCTCCGTGATCCCGGCGGTCACGGGTACCTGGCCTCCGCGGCCGGACCCCGGTGCTGCGGCACCGGTTCGGCTGGATCCGCATGTCGATGTCGGCCGGCCGGGCCTACCGGCCTGATCGTAGCCAGGCCGTGTTGGTGTTCCAGGCCGAACACGGCAGCTACAACACCGACTCGCTGATCGAGTTCCTCACCGACCTGTACGGCCACCCCGGGCGCCGCCCGCGGTGGCCGTACACGGCCGATCGCCCAGGGGAGCGGTACCGGCTAGCCAAGCAGCCGGCACCCGCCGTTTGTGGGTCAGGAAATCGCCTCCCTTGCGAGGGTGTCGTCCCGGTCGCTTCGTTGCTCCGCCCAGGCGAGGGCGCGATCAGGGAGGTTCAGCCCAGTGACCAGTGTCACGAGCAGCGCCGAGCCGAGCATCACCACCGCAATCGCAGGGCCGAGTCCGATTGATGTGGCCAGCACGGTGCTGATGACCGGTGCGATCGCGCCGCCGAGCGATCCTACGTTATGAGTCATACCGAGCGCAGCTGCGCGAACCTCGGGGGCGAAGTACGACGTTACGTACCCGACGACGAGGCCTGCCGCGCCGAGATTTGTCACCTCGACCAGCCAGATCAGGCCGCCGAGGGCGACCGTGGAGGTGGTGGTGAAGAAGACCGGCAGGATGAAGACCACGGAAGTGAGCATCATGGTTGGGAAGGCCCAGCGGTAGCCGATCTTGTCGGCCAGGAAGCCAGATCCGCAGCAGCCGACGAAATAGCCGAAGCTGCCGACGAGCATCAGCGCGCTGACCAGCTCCGGGGTGTATCCCTGGGATTTCAGGAAGGTCGGCATGAGGGACAGTACAGGGTAATTGCTGAGAAAGATCCCGGCTTCGACGATGGTGAGGAGGACGAAGGGGGCGAGCCAGCGGGTGCGGAATATCTCGAAGACGGAGATGCGCTTCGTCCGTCCTTGTTCCTTTTGTTGCAACCATTCGCTGCTCTCGTCGACCTTGAGTCGGACATATACGGCGGACGCGGCGGGGATGATGCCGATGAAGAAGATGGCGCGCCATCCGAAGGCGGGAACGATCAGGACGTAGGCAAGAGAGGCAACGATTCCGGCCATTGCCCATCCGGACATCAGTAGCCCGCTGGCTTTTCGGCGATCGCGTTCTGGCCAGGACTCCATGAGTAGCGCGCTGCCGGCGCCGTACTCGCCCGCCATGCCGAAGCCGACGATCAGGCGGAATACGAGCAGGGACCAGTAGTCCCATGCGAACCCACACATCATGGTGGCCACTGAGTAGATCACGATTCCGATAATCATGGTCTTCTTGCGGCCGATGCGGTCGGCGACGCTGCCCAGCACCGCCGCACCGAGCCACCGGCTCACGAACGCCGCCGACACCAGCGTCGTCGCGGAGGCCAACGAGATGTCGAACTCATCGGCGATGCTGCTGAGCACGAACGCGATCACCAGGAAGTCGAACCCGTCGAGGGTCCAACCGATCCAGGTGCCGGCGAATGCGTGCCAGTTGCGCCTGTCAAGGCGTCGTAGGAGCGGTGGAACCAGCCTAGTCATCGGAATCTCCTTTCCGGTGCGCTCCGGGCGGGGCGGCGGCACGACGCCATTCCTCCGCCATGGATTCGAGCAACCTGAGGTAGGCGGTGGCGCCGGGGTCGGGATGCCCGACGCCGCGCTGTCCGACCCAGGCCGCGCGTCCCTTACGCGGTACTGCTGATGTTGTTCTTTCAATTGCGTCTCGGGCCGCGCGCACCATCTCGGTTAGTGCTGTCGCCGGATCGTCGCCCGCGTCCCGCAACGCGTCCACGCTCGGTACGAGTGCGTCGAGAATCGTCTTGTCGCCGACGGCGCACTTGCCCTTAGTGGCGATGCTTTCGGCGGCGGTTCGCGCGAGGAGCAGGGCTTGCGCACGTCCCATTGACCACTCGCCGTCGAGTGTCCGGGCGGCCGCTCGCAGGGCGCCACCGAGCAAGGCGCCCATGGTGGACGGGTTGGCGTTGGCGAACGCGTCGCCGACTGTTCGGAGGAGCTCGGCCGGTGTCGCCCGCTCGTCCAGTCCGGCCAAGCCCGCTCGTGCGGCTCGTGCACCGGCGGCGATGGTGATCCCGAGATCACCGTCGCCGGTTGCCGACTCGAGCTCGCACAGTTCCTCTTTGTACTTGGACAGGCGTTCGAACGTGCCGTCCAGAAGCGACACCAGCTCTGTTGTGTTCATCGCTGGAAGAACGGCGATCGGGCAGGCGCGTCGAGCAGCTCGGCGAGGTCGGCGTCCAGCCGCATGATCGATACGGAGGCGCCGGCCATCTCCAGGCTGGTCGCGTACTCCCCGATGTAGGGGTGTTCGACCGTTACACCGAGCCCGTCGAGGATATGACGGGTGTGCCGGTAGACGATGTAGAGCTCTTCTCGAGGGGTCGCCCCGAGGCCGTTCACCAGCACCGCCACCCGGTCGCCCGTGCCGAGCTGGAGGTCCTCGGCGATAGCCCCGACGAGACGTTCGGTCACGGCATCGGCCGGCTCGAGCGGACCCCGGTGCACACCCGGTTCGCCATGGATCCCGATCCCAATCTCCATCTCGCCGGATTGCAGCTCGAACGTAGGCCGTCCAACCGTCGGCAGGATCGCGGCGGAGAGCCCAACCCCCATTGATCGGGTGGCCTCGGCCGCCGTTCCGGCGATTTTGGCCACCTCGTCCAGGGAGTCGCCACGTTCGGCGGCGGCGCCCGCACACTTGTAGGCGAAGAAGAGGCCGGCAACACCTCGTCGGTCGTCCGCACGCTCGGGCGGCGCGGCGGCGACGTCGTCGCTGACCACGACCGAGCGAGTGGGAATCCCCTCGTCCTCGGCCGCGTCCGCGGCGAGGTCGACGTTGAGGACGTCTCCGCCGTAGTTTCCGTAGAGGTAGAGGACACCCGCGCCGCCGTTGGCGGCGCGGGTGGCTTCGAGGAACTGGGCGGAGGACGGCGAGGAGAAGACGTTGCCGACGGCCGCGGCGGTGCAGAGTCCCGTCCCGACGTAGCCGAGGAACACCGGAAGGTGCCCGGAGCCCCCGCCGGTGACGATGCCGACCCGTCCCGGTGTCGGTAAGTCCGCCCGGACCAGCACTCGACGGTCGGCGGGCGAGGCCTTGAGCAGGTCGGGATGGGCCAAGAGCAGGCCGTCGAGCATCTCGTCGACGAAACGCTCCGGATCGTTGATCAGTTTCTGCATGAGTTCCTCCGGCTCGTCGGGAACGTGGTCAGACGGCCCGGTCCGTGCGCTCGAGGACCGCCGACTGTTCGCGGAGGACCTGGCGCACCGCGTCGGGGGCGAGCTCGCCGACCGGCGAGTCCTCCTTGGCCCCGATGGCCGCGATCGTCCCCGCGGCGTGCCCGGTGACCATGCAGACCGCCTGCCCGCGAACGGATCCGGCCGCTTCGTGGTCGGCGCTGATGCAACGGCCCCCGACGGTCACGTTCCGCAGTCCGTTCGGGATGAGGGCGCGCAGTGGGATCCCGTAGGAGTGGGCGAGTTTCCACAGCGTGATCCCGCCGCCCTCGACCTGCTGTCCCAGGACGCGCTCGCCGGGTGCGACATCGTGGATGTCGAGGGGGTAGGCGCCGCGACCCACCTGGTCGTCGAAGTCCCGACCATCCATCACGTCCTGCCTCGTCAGCGTGTACGACCCGACGATGTGGCGGGTCTCCCGGACGCCGAGTTGGTGTGGGGCCGACACCAGGTAGCAGGTCTCGAAGCCTGGCACGTACTTCCGCAGGAAGTCGATGCTCTCGAGTGTCTGCAACTGGGTTAGCACTTCACCCCGCGACACGTCTCGGGGGTTGGTGCCGTCGATGCCGTGCACGCGGGTGAGGTTGATCCCCACGTCGTCCCGGTCGGGGAAGGTGTAGATGCCGAGACTGTGCCGTGGGATTGAGAAGTCGCCCGCGCTCTTCGCCGCCTTGATGAGCTGGTGGAAGGCCAGAAAGTGAACGCCGGGGGTGTTGCGGATGTAGTCCATGGAGTACGCCTCGCCGGACCATCCCTGCGGCGCGGTGCGGTCCTGCGGGTGGGCTTCCAGGTAGTCCCACGTGGCGGCGAGGTCGACGCCGCTGACCTTGAAGATGTTGCTGACCGGCTGCATCAGGCCGTCGCCGTCGCGACCGGCGGTGAACTCGCCACCGACCCGAGCGACGAGGTCCGCGTCACCGGAGCAGTCCACGAACGTGCGGGCCCGCAACTCCTCGATCCCGGCCTTGTTGGCGACCGAGATCGAGCTGACCTGACCGTCGGTGGCTGTGGCGCCCACCAGCACGGAGTGGAACAGGAACTCCACCCCGGCATCGGCGGCCATCCTCAGGACGTGCAGCTTGAGCGCCTCAGGATCCTGCGCGTTCAGCGCGCCGAAGAGCGAGTCGACGTCCGGACGGGTCGCGTAACCCGAATCGACCAGATCCAGCAGAAGCTCACGGCCGTAGCCGCCCAACGCCCAGTACCCGTCCCCGTCGAGCGAGCCGAGCATGTGCATGCCCAATGACATCAGTCCGCCCAGATAGCCGTATTTCTCGACGACCAGCGTGCGCGCCCCGGTGCGCGCCGCAGCGATTGCCGCCATCGACCCAGCGGTTCCGCCGCCCAACACGATCACGTCATAGTCCTGGTAATCCGACACGGATGTCTCCCGTCGCGTAGATCGTCAACCCAACAGCGGCAGTCCCAGAACCACCGCATCGCGGAAGTAACTTCCGTATCGTAGGGATTAGGTGTGACGCGAGTCAACCGAAGGTGGGGGTGCGGCCGACCGCATCAGCCCGTCACGGGGCGCGGTCGATTCAGGTGAACTCGACGTCGTCGCGGCCGGGCCCGACGGTGATGCGCCGACGAAAGAGCGTGTCAGGCGGGGTAGTTAGTGTGCAGGGAGCAGCGCGGTCAGCTCGCGGGCCGCGTCCTGGAGCACCGGCACGAAGCGGATGAGGTCATCGAGAGAGCTCCGGTATGCCGGAGCCACGAGCGCCAACGCGGCGGTGATGTCGCCGTTCGGCCGGAAGATCGGGACCGCGGTAGCCAGGATGCCGGTCTCGTGTTCTTCGTCGGTCGTGCCGTAGCCCTTGGCACGCACGCGGTCGATCTCTGCTCTGAACTCCGGGCGATCGACGATCGTTCGAGGGGTCAATCTCGGCAACGAAAGTTCCGTAAGCAGTCGCTCACGCTCGACGTCCGACTGGAAAGCGACGAGGACTTTACCCATCGCCGTGCAGTGCAGGGGGCCACGGGCGCCTGGCTGGCCGGTGATCTGCATGCGTTGTGAGCCGAGCACCGAGTGGATGAACACCTGCTCGTGCCCGTCGAGCACGGACATCAGCGTCTGCTCGGACGTTTCGCGGGTGATCTTCTCCATGACCGGTAGCGCGACGCCGGCGAAACCCCGCGCGCGCGAAACCCGCTGTCCGAGTTCGAACACTCGCAACCCGAGCGAGTAGCGGCGACTGACCTCATCGTACTCGACGTAGCCGTGCCGGATCAGGGAGAGAAGGAGTCTGTGGGTGGTGGTCAACGGGTAGCCGGTCGCGCGCGACAACCGGGCCAGCTGCTCCCCGTGAGGATAATCGCCAAGCAGGCTAAGCAAGGTCAACGCCTTGCCGGCCATGTCCGCCGCGGGCTTGTTCCGCTGGTTCTTACCCCGGGTTTCCTCGCGCTCGCCTCCTACCACTCCTCTAACGTAGAGGGTCAGACCGGCCTGCGGGTCAGCGGGTCAACGCCGCCGTGGTCCTGCTCGCCGCAAGTGCACCCTTCGCGATGCGCTGCCGGGCAGGCGTGGAACCCGCGTGCCACGCCGATGAGCCCTCCACAGGCGGTCGATGACTGCTCGTGCTGTTCGCCTGATGGTGGGCGGCGGCGCGCGCCTTCAATCCCCAGCACCCGACAGCCTGCCGTGCCCGGCGGTATGGGCGCCCGGGACTTTCGGCATCAATCACGGCAGGTCAGTGACCTTCAGCCCTGCAGGGACCGGCGCCTGGCGACCGACGCTGGTTCCAGCCTGACCCGCGGACGGACAAGGGCACCAACCGGCTGCTCGGCAGAGCCCGCCAGTCCCAGTTCGCAGTGACGATGACCCGGCCTCCTCGATCCACTCCGCCGGCGCGGGCTATGTTCTCGCCAGCTCGGTGCCCGGGGTGGGGTCGATGACCTGCCCGCGCGCCGGGCCTGGCCGCTGGGTCTGCGGAGCGGAATGCGGCCGGGCGGCCCTCGAGGGCACGTTCGAGGTCGGCGATCGCGGCGCCCATCGCGGGCGGTTGCTCACTCATGTCCGCCTGCGTGCGCGGAGTGGAGGTGGCCGGTGCGCAGAAGGCAGACTTCACACGGCACGCCGACCATCCCGCACTGTTCGAGCTGAGCAGGCGTGGATTCGTTCCCGCACAACGCGACCACCCTTGGCCCGGGTTGGCCTGCTTCCCAGAGATGGATAACTCGCTGAGTAGGGGTTCCTGTGCGGCGGCAAGCAAGGATCACTGTCACGTGGGGACCTCTCGGCCTGCACGCAGGCCTTCCTCGCGGGAGGCGTCACATGCGGGCACCACGACCCAATCGAGGTCCATAGCTTTCTTGAGGTGCGTAGTGCTGAGCGTCGCGGCTTGGGTGCTGTGCTCCGCAGCTACCGAGCCGACAAGAAGTGAGTGCGAATGTGGCCACCTGATCCGCGTGGTCGGCGAAGTGGGGATCACTGGTGGGTGTCGGCGTCGTATTCTTCGATCTCGCATCCGTCGAGGTTGCCCTGGCGGAAGATCTCGAGAGCAGCATCTGAGACGACCAGGCGCCCTCGTGGAGTGAGCCCCAGGTCGTCTTGGCCTGCTGTTCCGGTGACGAAAAGCCAGCGGAACTCGGGGAACTCGGTCAGGCCGTGGCGTTCGAGGCGTTCGTGGGCGTCTTCGCCGTAGGTGATCTCGGCTCCGCGAATCTCGAAGGATCCGAGTCCGGAACCGGCCAGGGCGGCGGCCATCTTCTCGGTCACGAGGAAGCACGGGTGGGCGGTGATCAGGTCGTCGCCGAACCAGTTGTCGATCTCGTAGTAGAGGGCCCCCTCCACACGGGGCGGGCGGACCGAGGTGTCCAGGACGGTTTCGTCCGCCAGGGCGCCCGGAACGTCGGGCCGCAACCGATAGAACATGATCACCTACCGTACGGGTGGGTTGAACTGGTGACCGAACCTGTTATCAATCTCGGTCGCCTTGTCCAACAGGTCTTGCTTACTCGGGTTCGGGTTGTCGATGTAGAACTCGTCCCACTCCGACCGGATCTTGCGCAGGTGCACATCACCGTTGATCTCTTTCGGGATCCCCCGGAGGTTATCAAGGGAATGCATCTCATTCGGGGAGATGTCCAGCTCCGGGTACTGCTTCTTCATCGCCTGCTGCTCGACGGCGTGGTGAACCCACACCTTGCCCTTGAGGTCGGGGTTGGCGTCGAAGAAGTTCGCCCGGTACGCGTCTCGACCGATCCGGTCGGACCAGCCGAACCGGGCCTTCTCCCCGATCCCGAGGGCTTCGCCGATCTTCGTGCCCGCCTTGCCGAGCTTGGTGCCCCCAGCAGCCCAGCCGGCGAACGGGACCGCAGCCGCCGCGGTCAGTGCCGCTTCCGTGCCTCTCCCTTGCAGGGCATAGACCCCGGCGTGAGCGAGGTCGACGGCATCGCCGATGACCGGGATGAAGCCGGCGGCGTCGGTGGCAGCGTGCGCGAGGGTCTCGGCGGTAGACTCCTCGTCCTCCGTCGGCACCGCCTCAGCCATCTCGTTGAGGGCCTTCGCCGACTCCCCGGCTACCGCCTCCAGCTGTCGGCGGGCACGCTCAAGCAGCTCACGGGCCGCCTGCCGGTACTCCTCCCCCGGGTCCTGAAACACCGGCGGCAACGCACCCGACTCCCCGCCACCGGAGTTGTAGGCCGCCACCGCCTTGTCGTGGGATTGCTGCGCCTGCTGCGATAGCTGCTGGCCGCGACGGTAGAGCTCGACGGCTTGGTTGGCTTGCATCTGGGCCCAGCCCAGGCAGTTCGCGTAGCTCTCAACGGCCTGGGCGCCGTAGGCCATCGCGTCGCCGAGTTTGAGCCATCGCGGCCACTGGTTCGCGTTGTCTTCGGCATAGGCCTCATACGCAGGGCCTGTCCACGCACCGGTGTCGATGCGTTTGAGGGCTTCGGCGTCGGCGATCACATCGGTCGCGCGATCCCGCAGGACCTGCGCATACCGGTACAGGGCCACCACCTTGCCGGGCACGAGTTCCTCGCCACGCTCGGTTTCACCCAGTTCCTGACGGTCAACCATCCACGCGCCCTAAAACTGCTCGTCCATCACGGCAGCAGCCGGATCGCCACCGAGCTGTTGCATCGCGGCGTGATCGGCCTCCCGGTAGGTCCGGGCGGCCTCGGACAGGCCTTCACCGGTCTCCTCGGCTTTGTCGACCAGATAGTCGATGCTCTGGCTCATCGTTTCGCAGAACGACACCAACGCCTCACACATCACGTCGCTGCCGATCGCCTGCGCATCGCCGTCACACAGCTCCGCGAGCTCAGATGCGTTCTGATCAGCCGCGATCTCCCCCATCGCCCTCGCCGCGGTCTCCAAGACCTCGACATCAACGTGAAACCCCGCCCCATCCAACAGCCACGCCCCCATACACCACACGACCCAAGCCTCATGATCTTCAACAAGACCGCGCAGGACCATAGCTCTGGCCTTCAGCCAGTACGGCGGTGTTGACCACACGTCGCACGAATAGAGCAGGCAGATGTCTCGCCCTTGACGTTGAGCGTTGCGATCTTCAGGACCCAGCTCGGCGACACGTCGGTGGCCGGGACCCTTCATCGTCGTTCAAGTAGCGTCCGCACCTGCTTTTCGGCACGGGAGACCGTAGAGATGAGGGCGTCGTTTTGACTTGCAGTAAGGGCCCGTCGTCCGATCCCTGATGCTGCGAGTACGCCGGTGAGTTCGTGTTTTTCGTCGCTGGTGAGGTGGGCGTACACTGCCTGGTTCTGCAACGCATCGCGTGCGGCATAGGCGTCGAAGAGCGCAGTGGCAAGGACTACCCGGCGCAACCGTGTGATTGTCATGGTGGCGCGTTCACCGATCAGCGCGAGCGTGGAAGCGTACCACGCGGCCAACATCCGCACCACGCTGTATGCCATGGGGCAGGAGACCCTGGCTCTGATCGAGGGCGCGAACAAGATCTCCGCGGCCCGGGGACAGTTGGACAACGGCAAGGACGAAGACATCGAGGTCGACGGCAAGGCCAACATCGTCCCGGCTAATGGCAACGGCATCGCGTTCGGCCGCACACCCGGTGAGGTCCTCAACATCGTCTACCTCACCCCCGGCGCTGCCACCAAGGGCGGGTTCTTCCCCAGCGGTGTCAACGGTGAACTCAACTCCGCTGGTGGCGCGGACACCGGCGGTGGCGGCACAGCCGACGAGGGCTCCAACGGGGCGGTGATCGGTGCCGGGGCCGGACTGTTGGCCGCTGGTGCCGGTGCCGCGGCCTACGCGGCTCACCAGCGGTCGGCCGGTGACGAGGAAACAACTCCTCAGCAGCAATGAGCCCTCGCGTGACCAGATCAGTTGGCCGCGGTGGGCGCCGGTGCCTTATGGCCTCAGCGCTCGCCACGGTCTTGGGCGTGGGCGGACTGGCCACGATCACCGCAGGGCTGACCGTCGAGTCCGCCCCACCAGCGACCCCGGCTACGAGCACCGCCGGAGTCGCTGCACCGGCGACTAACATCCAACGCGAGGACACGGACCCGGCGCCGGTGATGGCGCCCTCGGATCCGGTTTCCCTTCGTATCCCGACGATCAACGTCGAATCCCCTCTGGCGTCCCTGGGCCTCAACCGGTGCGGACGCGCCGGCCGGCGACGGTGAACAGACGCAGGCGAAGTCGTTTGGGCCCGGAGACTTGGGCCCAGCAGGTGCAAGCGACGCGTTGGGTCCCGGCGATGAGATCGGCCGCCAGCGCGCAGATTTCCAGCCAGATCTGGTTTTGGGCGCGTTGTGGAAGGGCAGGTTGCGGAGCCCGGTGTCTTTGGCGGCCCGGATGCGGTCCTCGGCGCGGGCATGGCGGCGGTGTCGCAATTCGAGGTCAGGGAGTTGCCCGACCGCAGTGTTGGTGAGGAACCCGGTGATGCGTAGACCGTCGGTGTCGGTGAAACGCAGCTGGGCGCCGGGACGGGGGCGTTCCTTGCGCAGGATCAGCCGGGTGCCCTCGGGCCACGCTGGCAGGTCGACCATGCCGGTGATCTCGGTGACCCAGGCCCCGTCGCGGGGTTTGCCGTCGGCGTTGTAGGCGGGGTCCAGGCGTGTTTCGGTACCAACGGCAGCATGGCAGGGATGTCGATCTAGTGCAGATAGGCGCCGAGGGAGAACTGCATGCCCAGTTCGTGGATGCGCGCGGCGAAGCCGTGGGGCGCTCCGGCGGCGTCTGTGCGCACCAGGATCGCCCGCCTGCCGTGCTCGTCGATGGTTCTGTCGGATTCAGGTAATCGCGTAAGCGCGTCAAGCACGGTGATGTGATCAGCGGTGGTATTCGAGCCCGCGTTACCCCGCCGCAGCAAACCGGCGACCGGCTCCCCGGTGCCGCCATCACCATGGTCCACATAGGCCAGCAGGTGGTGAAACCCGAAGCCCTTCTTCCAGGTCTTGGCTGCCCATTCCTTCTCCGAATGGGCGGTGACCTGGGTGGCGTCCAGATCCAGCACCACCAGCCCCGCCTGCCGCGGAGTACCCGCCTGGCCCCACACCCGCGCCCGTGCGGCGGCGCGGGTACCGCGGATCGCACCCAGCGCCCGATCGGCATCGTCGGCCAGTCTGTCGATCAGCCGCGACACGGTCGGATTCGAGGCCACCACCCCGAAGGCCTCGGGCTGAGCGCGCACCACGGCGATGTCGGCCGCGCGGTCCGCGCCCAGCGCGACCGCGATCGCCAGATCGGCCACGATCTTGGCCGGATCATGCACCGCACTCGGCGGTCGCCATGGCCCCAACGCCGTCAACAGCACCCGCTCCAGGCCGCACGCCCGGGCTCTCTGCGCCAACAGAACGCCTCTCGCGGGGCGCCTTCCTGCTCAGGTCAACTGTTGTCGTCGCAAACACCAGTTTCCCTTACAGGACAGGCACTCCCGCCCATATCAAGCCACGTGTCACCTCAAACCACGTGAAAGCGTCAGGCTAACCCGGTAGCTTGTTCGCGAGTACGTCGAGTTGCTCGATCGACGGTGGTTTGGCGAACAGTTCGTCGGCTCGCTCGGAGAGCGCCTGACCGATCGGGCCGGACAGATGGGTCTTCCGGCCGGCATCGTCGGGAAAGGCATCGAAGATGCCGAACGTCGATTCGCTCAGCCTGATCGCGAACCACGCCACGGTCGCGGGTTCGCCTTCTGCCAACGGCAGCGCGTCCCGCAGGAACTTCTCCACCTCGGCTTCCTTACCCGGCTTGGCTTCCACCGTCACGAGCAACCCAACGTTGACCATTGGTCACACCTCTTTCACTGGCGGATAGGACAGGCCGAAGGCGTTCTAAGCCATGGCCGGTTTGAGGACGACCTTGGTCCAGCCGTCTTCGCGCTTGTCGAACTGGTCGTAGGCCTCTTCCGCGCGTTGCAGGGGCAGGTCGTGCGAGACGATCCAGGACGGCTTCGCGCGGCCTTCGTGGATGAGGTCGCGCAGATAGCGGTTGTAGTGCTTGACATTGGCCTGGCCCGTGCCGACCTTCTGACCCTTGAACCAGAAGTTGCCCATGTCGAAGGCGATCTGGCCATTGCGCTGCAATTCATCCTGGGAACCGGCGTCGGCTGGCAGGAAGATGCCGACGACGCCGATGCCGCCGGTGAAGCGCACGGAGCCCACCAGGTTGTTCATGGTCATGTTGGAGTGCTCGATGCCTTGCGGATCGTGAGCCTGGTAGCCGACGCATTCGCAGCCGCGGTCGGCGCCCTTGCCGTTGGTCTGGTCCAAGATCTGCTGGACGGGATCGCCCTTCGAATCATCGACCGGGATGACCCCGACCTGCTCGGCCAGCCGCAGCCGGTCCGGATGGCGGTCGACGATCATGACCTTCTTGGCGCCCTGGATCATCGCGGAGTAAGCGGCCATGAGCCCGACCGGTCCGGCGCCGTAGACGACGCACGACTCCCCTGGGCGCAGCCCGGCCAGTCGGGTGGCGTGCCAGCCGGTGGGGAAGATGTCGGCGACCATGACGTAGTCGTCCTCCTTCTCCTGGGCGTCCTCTGGCAGGCGCAGGCAGTTGAAGTCCCCGAACGGGACTCGCAGGTACTCCGCCTGGCCACCGTCGAACGGGCCCATGCCGGCGAAGCCGAAGGCGGCACCGGCCATGTTCGGATCCGGATGAACGGTCAGGCAGAACGCGGTCAGACCGTCCTCGCAGTTGCGGCAGAACCCGCAGCCGATGTTGAACGGCAGGCACACCCGGTCGCCGACCTTGATGCGCTCGACGCCACTGCCGACCTCGGCGACCTGACCGAGGTTCTCGTGGCCGAGGACGCGGCCGGCTTCCAGGTCGGTGCGGCCTTCGTACATGTGCAGATCCGAACCGCATATGTTAGTCGAGGTGACGCGAACGAGCACGTCGGTGGGGCGTTCGATCTTCGCGTCGGGTACTTCCTTGACCGCCACCTGACGCGGACCTTCGTAGACAAGCCCTTTCATGATTTCCCTCCGTGGTAAGCATCCGAAACGGACGTGCACCGTCCCGGCGTTGCTGTGGCCGTGAGCCCTGACCCGCTCCATCGGGACAAACGGCTGTTCTGGGAGTCCCCTGACACCGGAAGGAGGAAACGTTCGGGCCCGATCTGGATCGCCACGTGACCATCAGGAACGGGCCGATGGCCTCACCGCCACGCGTCGCCACCGCAGAGGCCGAACTCGGATGAATCCGGCTACACACGAAGCCAAGATCATGATCAGGAACCGGTGCCGTCCGCGCGGTAGGCACGGACGCGGGCGCGTCGTGTCAGAGGATTTCCAGCGGTGTGGCCCGGTTCGGGGCTGGGAACTGCGCGTCGAGCTCGGCGAGATCGTCCGCCGACAACCGGATCTCCAGCGCCGCGTGGTTCTGCTCGAGGCGCTGCAGGGCGCTACGGCTCAGGAGCGGCAACCGGCGTACTCCCGGCTGTTCGATGCCGTGGCCGAGGAGGCCTACCCGAACGTGACGCTGTGCCATCTGACCACGCCGTTCGCGATGAACGGCAAGGTCCGGGGCGTGGAGATCTACGCCGACGCCTCGCGCCAGTTCCGGGGCGCAGGGATCGAGCCCCAGCGGTAATACGGATCGTCTGGAGGAGTTCGTGCTCGGATTACTCGTACGGCGGCTGCTGGTGAGCATTCCGCTGCTGCTGGTGGTCAGTTTCCTGGTGTTCGGTCTCATCGTGCTCGTGCCGGGGGACCCCGCCGTGGCGCTGGCCGGTCAGAATCCCGACCCCGCCCAGGTCGAGGCGGTGCGAGAGCGGCTGGGGCTCAACGATCCGTTCCTGGTGCAGTACTGGAACTGGTTGAGCTCGGTGCTGCACGGTGATCTCGGCACGTCGCTGTTCACCAGCCAGACGGTGTGGACGGCGATCCTCTCCCGGCTGCCCGCCACGTTGTCGCTCGCCTTCCTGGCGCTGGGCCTGGCGATCGTCCTCGGCGTTGTCGTCGGTTCGATCGCCGGGCTGCGCCCCGGAACCTGGCTCGACCGGTTAGCGACCGTGGGGGCCAGCGTCGGTGTCGCGGTCCCGTACTTCTGGGTCGGGATGATCCTGGTTCTGCTGTTCGCGCTGCAGAACCCGCTGCTCCCGGCGGTCGGGTACGTCCCGCTCGCCGAGGATCCCCTCGCCTGGTTGCAGCACCTGATTCTCCCGGCCACGGCGCTGGCACTGGCCCCGGCCGCGGTGATCGCCCGGCAGACCAGGGCATCGCTGTCGACGGTGATGAGCGAGGACTACGTCCGCACCGCCACGGCCAAGGGGCTGAGCCCGGTCCGGGTGGTCGGGAAGCATGCGCTGAAGAACGCCGCGCTACCTGTGGTGACGGTCTTCGGCATCGAGGCGAATCGGCTCATCGGCGGCACCGTCGTGATCGAGCAGCTGTTCGCCTTCCCCGGCATCGGCCAGCTCGCCTACCAGGGCGTGTTCAGCCGTGACTTCCCGGTCGTGCAAGGCGTCGTGCTCGTGGCGGCCGTGATGGTGCTGCTGATCAACATCCTGGTCGACGTCTCGTACGGCTACTTCAACCCGAGGATCCGGCAGTCTTGACTATCCGCCGAATGGACATCCGATGAAAACGACCACGAACAGCGGTATTTCGTCCGCGGAGTCCCCGTTGGTGACCGCCCCCGGCTGGCGGCGCTTCGCGCGCAGGTTCCGCACCAACCGACTCGCCTTCACCGCGCTCATCGTGCTGGTCGTACTGGCCGTCGCCTCGGCGGCGGCGCCGCTGCTCGCCCCGTACGAGCCCGACGCGATCGACGTGCTCAACAGGTTGTCCGGCTCGACGCCCGAGCACTGGCTCGGCACGGACGGGCTGGGCCGCGACACCTTCAGCCGCCTGCTGCTCGCCGGCCGGATCTCCCTGTTCGCCGCCTTGCTGGCGGTGGTCGTCGCGGCGGCCATCGGAGTGCCGTTCGGGTTGCTCGCCGGCTACAGCGGTGGCTGGATCGACTGGCTCTTGGGGCGGGCCGCCGACGTGCTCATGACCTTCCCCGCGATCATCCTGGCGATCGCGATCATCGCGGCCACCGGGCCGGGGCTGATCAACGCGATGATCGCGCTGGGCATCGTCTACTCGCCGCGCCTGTTCCGGGTGGTGCGCAGCGCCACGCTGGCCGTGCGGGCGGAGACCTACGTCGAGGCGTCGGTGAGCATCGGCACGCCCGTGCACAGCATCATCACCCGGCGCGTACTGCCCAACATCCTCTCGCCGCTGCTGGTGCAGATCTCGCTGATGCTCGCGGCAGCGCTGCTCGCCGAGGCCGCACTCTCCTTGCTCGGCCTAGGCGTCGTACCGCCCACGCCCAGCTGGGGCAACCTGCTGGGCCGAGGCTTCGTCGAGATCCGCAGCACTCCGCTGCTCGTCGTGTGGCCCGGGCTCGCGATCGCGATCGCGACCCTGTGCTTCAACCTCATCGGCGACGGGCTGCAGGACTCTCTCGGTCGTGAGACCAGGAAGGGGGACTGATCATGAACCACTCCCCGAACCCGGCCGCCGTCGAACCGCAGGCAGCAGACCCACCTGCCACGCCACTGCTGCACGTCGACGGGCTCTGCGTCGACTTCGCGACCGAGCACGGCTGGGCCAACGTGGTGCGGGGCGTGACGTTCAGCGTCGACGAACACGAGATCGTCGGCATCGTCGGCGAATCGGGTTCCGGCAAGACCGTGACCGGGCTGTCGGTGCTCGGCCTGGTGCCTAACCCGCCGGGCAGGCGTTCCGGCGGGTCCATCCGCTTCGCAGGTCGCGAGCTCACCGAGCTGCCCGAGCGGGAGCTGCGCTCCATCCGGGGCAACGAGATCTCGATGATCTTCCAGGAGCCGATGACCAGCCTCAACCCCGCGTTCACGGTCGGCGACCAGATCGCGGAGACGGTGCGCCACCACCGTGGCGCCGGACGCAAGGCCGCCACCGCCCGCGCGGCCGAGATGCTGGACATGGTCGGAATCCCGAACGCTGCGCAGCGGGTGCACGCCTACCCGCACGAGTTCTCCGGTGGGATGCGGCAGCGCGCGATGATCGCGATGGCGCTCGCGTGCGAACCGAAGATGCTCATCGCGGACGAGCCCACGACGGCACTGGACGTGACGATCCAGGCGCAGATCCTCGAGCTGCTGCTGTCATTGCGGGAGCAGGTCGGGATGGCCGTCCTGCTCGTGACGCACGATCTCGGCGTCGTCGCCGAGATCTGCGACCGGGTCGTGGTGATGTACGCGGGCCAGGTGGTCGAGAGCGCGGCCGCCGGCCCGCTCTTCGAGCGGCCGCACATGCCCTACACCGAGGATCTGCTGTCCGCGATGCCGCAGCTCGGCGCCCGGGAGAAGCGGCTCGCCTCGATCCCGGGGAGGACACCGGAGCCGTGGAACTTGCCGCAGGGCTGCCGGTTCCACCCCCGTTGCCAGTACACGAAACCGGAATGCACCGCGGACGAGGTGGCTTTGCGCGCCGTGGCGGACGGCCGGAAGAGCCGCTGCGTGCGCACCGACGAACTCGAGCTGCGAGGAGCGCGATCATGAATACCCCGATGCTGCAGGCCGAGGGTCTGCGGGTAACGTTCCCCGGCTCGCGTCGCGGCGTCGGCCGTGGCAAGCGCAGCGTCACCGCCGTCGACGACGTCTCCCTGCACATCGAGCGGGGCGAAACCCTGGGGCTGGTCGGCGAGTCCGGGTCGGGCAAGTCGACGACCGGTCGCGCGGTGCTGAAGCTCGTTGCGCTCGAGACGGGCGCGGTCCAGATCGACGGCCAGGACCTCACCCACTCTCGGGGAGCGCAGCTGCGTCGACTGCGGCGGCAGTCGCAGATGGTGTTCCAGGACCCCTACTCGTCGCTCGATCCCTCGACCACGGTCGGGGCGAGCATCGCCGAGCCGCTGCGGGTGCACGAGTCGATGTCGAAGCAACAGCGGCGAGACCGGGTGGTGGAGCTGCTCGACCTGGTCGGTCTGCGTCCCAGCCACGCGGACCGCTACCCGTACGAGTTCTCCGGCGGGCAGCGCCAGCGGGTGGCGATCGCCCGCGCGCTCGCGCTGAACCCGCGGCTGATCGTGTGCGACGAGGCTGTCTCGGCGCTCGACGTTTCCACCCAGAACCAGGTGATCAACCTGTTGGAGGACCTGCGGGAGCGGTTCGAGCTGTCCTACCTGTTCATCGCGCACGACCTCGCGGTGGTCCGGCACATCTCGCACCGGGTCGCGGTGATGTACCTGGGCAGGATCGTGGAGACGGGGCCGGTCGAGCGCATCTACGAGCAGCCCGCCCACCCCTACACGCAGGCGCTGTTGTCGGCGATTCCGGCGCCCGACCCGAAATTGCGAGGCACCAAGCGCATCTTCCTCTCCGGCGACATCCCCGATCCCTCAGCGCCGCCGCCGGGGTGCCCGTTCCACACCCGCTGCGCCCACGCGATGGACATCTGCTCACGCGAGAGGCCGGCCATGACGCCGATCGAGGGCGGAGGCGAGGCCGCCTGCCATCTTCAGACCAGTGGCCCCAGGCTCGCCGGCCAGCCGCTTTCGGCGACGAAAGTGCCGTCATGACAACGACCCCAGGCCTCCCCGACCGCACCTCGGGGGACCGCGACGCACACCAGGGACGGGAAACGACGAAACGCCGCGCGACCACCACCGAAAACCCCGGAGAGGCGGAACAGCCAGGGCCGTTCGACGGCATAGCCGTGGTGGAGTTCGGACAGTTCGTCGTCGTGCCGTTCTGCGCGCAGCTGCTGGCCGATGCCGGCGCGCGGGTGATCAAGGTGGAACCGCCGAAGGGCGACGCTTACCGCTCCGGGACTGCTCCGCTCGCATCGGGAGAGACGCGGCAGTTCCTCATCAAGAACCGGGGCAAGCAGAGCATCGGCATCGACCTGGCCCATCCCCAGGCGCCGGACGTCGTGCACCGGCTCATCGAGATGGCCGACGTCGTGCTGGTCAACCTCAGCCCCGCGGCGGTCCGCCGCCGTGGTCTCGACTACGACAGCGTCGCGGCGCGCAACCCGCGTGCCGTGTACGGAGCCGTCAGCGCGTTCGGCCACACCGGACCGGAAGCCGGGCTGCCCGGCATGGACGTGGTCGTGCAGGCACGGTCCGGGCTGATGCGCTCGTTGGGCGCGGAGGAGGACGGCCTGCCGCACCACAGCGAGGTGCAGGCTGCTGACTACGCCACTGCGATGCTGCTCTTCGGCGGTATCGCCTCGGCGCTGTTCGCCCGCGAACGCACCGGCAAAGGCCAGCAGGTCGAGGCATCGCTGCTCGGCGGGGCGTTGGCGCTGCAGAACAACTCGCTGGCCCACGTCCACGGCGCGGACGACTGGCGCCACGAGTTCGTCGCGGAGCACCTGCCGCGGCTGCGCAGGGACGGGGCGAAGCGCGCCGAGATCGAGGGCGTCCGGCGCGCGATGCGCCCCGACCCGCCCCTGCACACCGCGCACTACCGCACGTTCCGCACCGCGGACGGGGTGATCGCGATCGGGGCGGGCAGCCCGCAAACCCGCCGCCGCCTCGCCACGGCCGCCGGGCTCGACGAGGAGCTCCTCGAAACCGACGCCGAGGCGTTCCGGACGCAGCTCGCCGTGTTGATCGCCACCCGGACCAGCGCCGACTGGGTGGCGGACCTGCTTGCGCGGGATGTGCCTGTCGCCGAGGTTCGCCACCTCGACGAGATGCTCTTCGACCCGCACGTGGAGGCAGAGGGTCTCGTCGCCGACTACGAGCACGAGACGATCGGCCGCTACCGCGGGCTCGGCGCAACGTTTCGAATGAGCGAGACCCCGGTCGTCACCCGAGCCGCATCACCGCCGTTCGCCAGCCACACCACCGAACTGCTCGCCGAGCTGGGTTTCGACGCCGCGGCCGTAGGCGCACTGATCGACGGTGGCGCGGTTGTTGCCAGGACCGCCCCGTCCGAGCCCGCCAGGAGGACGTGACATGGAGTTCGTTCCGACCGCGCTCACCCGCGCCGAGGAGGAGCTGCGGGCCGAGGTCCGCGAGTTCCTCGCCGCAGAGCTGCCGCCCGACCACCGGCCGGGGCTGGGCATGGCAGCCGGCCACGACCCGGAGTTCTCCCTCAAGCTCGCCCAGCGGGGCTGGGTGGGCATGGCGATCCCACCGGAGTACGGGGGTCACGGGAGATCCGCCGTCGACCGGTTCGTCGTCATAGAAGAGCTGCTCGCCGCAGGAGCCCCGTTCGGCGCGCACTTCGTGGCGGACCGGCAGACCGGGCCCACGCTGCTGCGCTTCGGCACCGAGGAGCAGCGGCAGCGATTCCTGCCGAAGATCTGCGCCGGGGAGTGCTGGTTCTCCCTCGGTATGAGTGAGCCCGAGTCCGGTTCGGACCTCGCTTCGGTGCGCACGACGGCCACGAAGACCGAGGGCGGCTGGTTCGTCAACGGCACCAAGATCTGGACCAGCGGGGCCCACCACAACCACTACTTCGCGGTGCTGCTGCGCACCTCAGCGGACACCGGGGACCGGCACGCCGGGCTGAGCCAGCTCATCGTCGACCTGAGTGCGCCCGGGGTGAAGATCTCCCCCATCCCGTTCCTGGACGGGACGCACCACTTCAACGAGGTCCTGCTGGACGGTGTGTTCGTCCCGGACGACATGGTGCTCGGCGAGGTCGGGTCCGGGTGGAATCAGGTCACCTCCGAACTGGCCTACGAGCGGTCCGGTCCCGACCGCTACATGAGCCCGTTCACCCCGTTCCGGGAGTACGTCCGCGAACGGCTGCGCGCCGCCGGCGAGCTCAGCCCGGCCGATGCCGAGCTGGTCGGCCGGCTGACCGCGCGCTACTGGACGATCCGGCAGATGTCGCTGTCAGTGGCGCGCTCGATCGACCGCGGTGGTGCCCCCGCGATCGAGTCCGCGCTGGTGAAGGACATCGGGACGACGTTTGAGCAGGAGGTCATCGAGGTGTTGCGGAAAGCGGCCGACACCGAACTCGATCCGCAGCGGGGTTCGCTGTTCGAGCAGTTGCTCTCCCAGGCGATCCTCACCGGGCCGTCGTTCACCCTCCGAGGCGGCACGACCGAAGTGCTCCGATCCGTCGCGGCGAAAGGACTTCGATCATGACGCCTGCATCCCGGCGAAACCGCACATCAGGGGAACATGACGTAAAACGGCCACCGGAAAGCTCGAAACGCGAGATCCGGCCGAACGCAACAACGACTGTGCACCTCGGAGAGTCGGAGCTGAAGGCGGACCGGTCATGACCAACGATGCTGCGCTGCTCACCGAGGTCGCCACCGACCTGTTCGGGGATTTGTGCCCACCCGAGACCGTCCGGGAGGCGGAGGAGACCGGCTGGTCCGCCGAGATGTGGCAGGCGCTCACCGAGGCCGGTTTCCCGCTCGTGTCGGTGCCCGAGAAATCCGGCGGTTCCGGGGGCAGCGTGGCCGACGCGTGCACGGTGCTGCAGGTCGCAGGCCGGTACGCCGCGCCCGTCCCGATCGCCGAAACCGGGTTGCTCGCCTGCTGGGCGCTGGCGGCCGCTGGGCTCGAACTGCCCGCGGGACCAGCCACCGTCGCCGTCGGCCGCCCGGACGATGAGATCGAGCTGACCGGCGGCCCCGGCCGGTGGCGGGTGTCGGGCCGCCTGCACCGGGTGCCGTGGGCGGGCGCGGCCGAGCTCGTGGTCGCGCTGGCACCTCGGGGCACCGAGAGGTTCGTGCTCTCCGTGCCCGTCGCAGCCGCGAGCATCACCTCCGGGCACAACCTGGCGGGCGAGCCTCGCGACAGCGTCGCTCTCGACGATCTGGCGCTCGCCGATGACTCCGTCGCCCCCGCGCCTGAGAACGTCACCGACGAAACGCTGTGGCTACGAGGGGCGCTCGGACGGGCCGCGCTGATCTCCGGCGCACTGGTGCGGGTGACCGACCTGACCGTGCGCTACACCAACGAGCGGGAGCAGTTCGGCAGGCCGATCGCGCGGTTCCAGGCGGTGCAGCACCACGTGGTCCGGACTGCCGAGCAGGCCGAGTCGGCCCGGATTGCAACCGAGGTGGCGGCCCGCAACACCGAGTCGGATCCCGCGTTCTTCGACGTCGCCACCGCGAAGCTGGTGGCCAGCGAGGCCGCGAGCGCGGCGGCGAAGCTCGCTCACCAGGCCCACGGAGCCATCGGCATGACAAGGGAGTACGAGCTGGGCCAGCTGAGCAGGCGGCTGTGGACCTGGCGCGACGAGTTCGGCAGCGAACGCTACTGGAGCTCCCGGCTGGGCCACCGCATCGCCGCCCTCGGCGCGGACGGCTTGTGGCCGCGCATCACCACCGGCCTGGTCGCCGACTGCTGAGAGGACAAGATTCAATGCGCACAGACAACGGGCTGTCGGTCGAGACCACCGACCGGATCGCCCACGTCACGTTGGATCGGCCGGAGCGGCTCAACGCCCTCAGCACCGGCCTGAGCGCGGACCTAATCGCGGCGTTCGACGGCTTCAGCACCGACGATGACGTCTGGGCCGTGCTGCTCACCGGCAGCGGCGACCGAGCGTTCTCGGCAGGCGTCGACCTCAAGGAGGCACGCGACTCCGACGAGGCAGGGCGGCCGATGGCGATGCCGATGGCCGGGACGGCGCGCAACGTCTTCGAGACCGTGCTCGAATGCGCGAAACCGACGGTGGCAGCGATCAACGGCGCCGCCGCCGGTGCCGGCTGCGAGATCGCGCTCGCCTGCGACATGCGGATCGCCGCCGAGCACGCCCGGATCGGGCTGCCGGAGGCGAAACGGGGCATGGGCGCGAACTTCGGTTGCCAGCTGCTACCGCGGATCGTGCCGCGGGGCATCGCCTACGAGCTGCTGTACCTGGGCGAGCTGATCTCCGCTGAAGAAGCGCGGCGCTGTGGACTGGTCAACCGCGTCGTCCCCGGGGAGAGGTTGGCCGACGAGGCGCTCGACCTCTGTCACCGGATCGTCGCCAACGCCCCGCTGACCGTTCGGCGGTACAAGGCCATGATCGGAAAGGGGGCCGAGTTGCCGCTGGCGGCCGCGTTGCGCCTGTCGGTGGGCCCGAACCCGTACACCAGCGAGGACCGTGTCGAGGGCGTGCGCGCGTTCGTCGAGAAGCGGGAACCGGTGTGGCGGGCACGATGACCGACCTGGCGAGGGAGACCCAGTGAGTGACCCTGAGGTGCTGGTTCGCGATTACTTCGCGGCCTGCAGCCGAGGTGATGTGGCAGGGGTCGCAGGATCCTTCTGCCCCGATGCCGTCGTCTACGACACAAACCACCGCCCGATCCGGGGCGCGGAGGCGATCGCCGCGTTCTTCGCGAAGGTGCGAGACCGCTCGGGCGGCGCCACCTGGCACGTCGACACGTACGTGGGAGACGAGCACGCGGCGGCGATCGAATGGACGATGCTCGTGCCGGGCGACGGCGAGACCGTGGCGGTCCGGGGGTCGGAGCACTACGAGTTCGCGGACGGGCGAATCCGGCAGATCCGGCAGTACTGGACCTACGACCCGGACAACCCCGCGGTAGGCCTGCGCGACTACCCGTACGACGAGGACCCGCGTTTCCACGCCGCGAACCCGGGAAGGATGAGCGACAGATCAACCCCAGACCGGCCATGAGTGCCGGTGGCCTCGTTGCGCGACGCCAGCGCACTGCGCAACCCACGCGTCGTGATCGTGGGCTCGGACCGTACCTGGCCGGCCGGCAACCACCAGCCAGGCCAGGTCTTCCGCCAATGACTGTTTCTCGTGCCAACGCAGCCCGCCCGGCCGCCCGGAAACACACCGCCGCGACGACCAGCAGCGGCGTCGGCGGAGCATCGCGACCTGCCCCAGTCCGTCCGATAAACCCGGCAGAAACCCCCGGGCGCGCACCGTCAGCGCGGCGACGCGCCAGCACGGTCCACTGCTCACCGCTCGGTCGTGCCGGTGCGGGAGTACCGTCTTCCGGGAAGCGCTCGCGGGCGGCGCAGCACTGGCACGCGATGGTGCGGCGGCCGCGCGCGACGGCAGAAGCCCGGTGCTGGCGCGGTGGGGGCATATCGACGCGGGAGACCTGGCCTGGACGGCGCAATAGGGCGGCCACGTGGCGGTGGAGCTGCTGGCCCGCGCAGACCAGCTGATCGGCGGCGACGGACCTCGCATCGTCGAGCGTCGGTGATGTGGTCCGGCGTGCGGCGGTCGGTTTCCTCAACGAATCCGGTTGAGCCGAGCTTGCTCAGGTGGATGACGTCGCCGACGCGAGTCCCGGAAACTTCGTCCGGCACCGGTAGAGCGAGGTCGTGGCGCAGATGTAGAGCGAGCGCAGATCACGCTCCCCCCACGCGAAGTTCGCCGGATCTTCGGGCACCCGGATGACGCCCAGGCAGGTCGCCTCGGCATCGAAAACGTGGATCCCGCCAGGCCCGGTGCAGTAGAGGTTTCCCGCGGAATCCACCTTCATGCCGTCGGGCACGCCGATGCCATGGCCGGCCACCTCGGCCCACACCGCACCACTGGTGAGGTTCCGGCCGTCGAAGCCGAACCGACGGATGTGCCGGCGCTCGGTGTCGTTGACGAACAAGTACCGCTCGTCCGCCGAGAGACAGAGCCCGTTGGGACCGTCAAAATCTTCTGCCAGCAAGGACAGTTCACCGGTGCCCGGGTCGACGCGGTAGACGCCGCGGAACGGGAGCTCCGGGTCGCGCGGCACACCGTGGGGAGCACCGCGCCCGTACGCCGGATCGGTGAACAGGATCGTGCCGTCCCTGGCCACGACGACGTCGTTCGGGCTGTTCAGCTCCCGGCCGTCGTAACTTTCGGCGAGCACGGTCAGCGTGCCATCGGCCTCCTCGCGCACCAGCCTGCTGGTCGCGTGCTCGCAGGTAAGCAGCCGGCCCGCACCGTCGTAGGCGTTCCCGTTGGCCATCCGGCTCGGCCGCCGGTACGTGGTCAGCTCCCCCGCCGCGGACCGGCGATACATCCGGTCGGCCTGGATATCGCTGAACACCAGATGCCGCTCGGCCTGATGCCACACGGGGCCTTCGATGAACCTGAATCCGGTTTCCAGGCAGACCAGCGGCTCGTCCACCACGAGCTCGCGCAGGCGCTCATCCCGGATCTCCAGCAGTCCGCCGTCGGTCATATGTGGCGCGATCCCTTCGCAGCAGTGGTCAGGTGGTCTGAACTCTAATCGCGCTTCCGGAGCTGTCAAGAGAGCCGTCCTCCGAGCTCCGCCGGACCGGGCCACGCCCGCAGGTCACGGAGATATTCCTTGTGCGACAACGGAAAACACGAAGGTACCGGATCTGATGGAGCGCTTGACAGCATCCGGCGGGCCTGCCTACTGTTCAGACCACCTGACCACTCCCCCGCTCACGAAGCGGGACAGGGAGCTCGGTCCCGAGATAGGTTGCGAAGATGACTGACCGCGGCAACCGGCACATCGAGCCGGTCCGGCGCCTGAAGGTATCCGATTCGGTGGCGGCGCAACTGGAACAGCTGATCGAGCAGGGCCAGTACCAGCCCGGCGACAAGCTGCCCCCGGAACGCACCCTGGCCGAACAGTTCGGTGTCGGTCGCAGCTCGATGCGGGAGGCGCTACGCCTCGTGGAGGCCAACGGCCTGCTCCGCACCGACCACGGGATCGGCGTCTTCGTGGTCAGCAACACGAAACCCGTGCCCATGCTGTCCGAGCTGCTGCTGTTCGACGACTTCACCGTGCCGGAACTGTTCGAAGCACGCCTTTCCCTCGAGCGGGATGCCGCCGGGATGGCCGCCAAGCGCATTACCGACGACGAGGCGAAGGAGTTGCAGCGGATACTCGACGAGGCCGGCAACCCCAGCCTGTCCAACGACGCTTTCGTAAAACTGGACGCGGAACTGCACAGAGCCATCGTGAAAGCCACGAAGAACCGGATCTGGGAACGCGTCTACGAGAGCATCATGCCCCTGTTCATCACCTACTCGCATCGCGTCATCCAACTACCCGGACGGCGCGAATCCGCACACAACAGCCACCGCAGGATCGTGGCCGCCATTCTCGACCGGAGCGTCCGGGAAGCTAGGAGTGCCGCGGTCAAGCACATTCGTGAGGTGGAGCGAGAAATCGTGAAGCACCTCGACTCCGCCACCGAGACGGTTGAGAATTCCGCCCGGTAGGGCACTCCCACAGAAGCGCATTTCCACACAGCACAACCGCCGTTTCATTTCCCCTTGCCACCCAGTGGTCGGCGAACGGTATTTGCAGTCGCAAACAAAAGGAGCAACAATGTCGTCGCTCAAGTACACCTACGAGCACATCGACGAGTGGATCGACCGGTCGAACTGGGTCGCCCCGACGATCGACCCGAAGAAGACGATGCTGCTCGTCCTGGACATGCAGAAGGCCTGCGCCGAGCCCGGCGGTGCGATGTACATCCCGAGCACTGGCGGCGCGCCCGAGGGCAAGGACGTCGTCGAACCTGTGAAGAACGTCCTGGAAGCCTGCCGCGCCAAGGGAATCCCGGTGGCCTGGTCGCTGTGGGGCCTGCGCCCTGACGGCAAGGACGCCGGGTTCGCGGACACCAAGTGGGGCCTCGAAGGCCAGCTGGCCACCTTCCCCGGCGCCTGGGGCAACGGCGGAGACGAGCTGGTCGACGACCTCAAGCCGCTCGACGACGAGCCGGTCTTCCGCAAACACCGGTTCAGCTCGTTCTACGGCACCGCGCTGAACGAGTACATGCGCCGGGCGGGAGCGGACACCCTGGTGGTGGCCGGGCTGTCCACCGGTAACTGCCAGATCGCCACCGCGATCGACGGCGCCAACCAGGACTACAAGGTGATCGTGCTCGCGGACACCACGGCCGCGATTCCCTCCGGCAAGGAGGACCCGCTGGGCTTCGGTCAGCACTGGGAGGCGCTGCGCCAGATCCACGCCAACCACGGCGACGTGCGCACGAGCATCGAGTTCCTGCGGATGATCGGCGCCTGAGTGGCGCCGCAGACACCCAATCCCGTGACGAGAGGGGAAATCATGTCGCTTTCCGGTAAGCGCGTAGCCCTGCTGATCGAAGACGAGTACCAGATTCTCGAGGGCTGGTACCCGAGGCTGCGCCTGCAGGAAGCGGGCGCCGAGGTCAAGGTGATCGGCAGCGGCACCAAGAGCAGCTACGACAGCAAAGAGCACTACCCGATGGAGGTCGACGCCGCCGCGGCCGAGGTGTCCACGAACGACTTCGACGCCGTCGTGATCCCGGGCGGCTTCGCGCCGGACAACATGCGCCTGCACCCGGAGATGGTCGCGCTGGTCCGGGACGCCTACGAGTCGGGCAAGCTGGTCGCCGCGATCTGCCATGCCGGCTGGATGCTCTGTTCCGCCGGTGCTACCAAGGGTCGCAAGATCACCGGATATCTGCCGATCAAGGACGACGTGCAGAACGCGGGCGGCACCTGGGTCGACGAGCCGGTAGTCATCGACGGGAACGTGATCACTTCCCGCACGCCGGTCGACCTGCCCGACTTCGGCCGCGCAATCGTCGAGTACCTCGAAAAGAACTGACCTTCCAGGTCGACGCCCTCCCCACCACCAACGGGCGCGCCCGGGTCGACCGGCTCGGGCGCGCCACGGAAACGGACGTCATGCAAAGGAGCAGGCACGTGGTGGACCTCAAACTTTCCGCCGTCGGCGGCAAACCACCGCTTGGCGGCTGGCTCCCGCCGATCCGGCTGACCGAACGGCAAGGCGCGGTGCTCAACGCGGTGGCCGACGAGTTCATCCCCGGCGGCGACGACTTTCCGCCGCCGAGTGACGTCGATGTCCTCTCGTTCATCACCAGGTACGTCACCCCCGCCGGGCAGGACGCGAAATGGTTCCCGTTTCTCGGCGAGGACGACTTCAAGGACCGGCTCGAAAGGCTGGGTGACGGCTTCCTCCAGGCCACCTCGGCGGACCGGGTGGCCATCCTGAGTGGACTGGAGCGGGACGAGCCCGAGTTCTTCGGACACCTCCGGGACGTTGTGTACTACGCCTACTACTCGCGACCCTCGGTCGTGCACACGATGAACCGCTCACTGCGGGCGGGCCGGGATTACCGCCTGTCCCCGCAGCCCTACGGCTACGCCGATGTGATGGACGACTGGGACGACGAGTTGCTCGCCCGGGTGCGCGGTTCGTATCGGCGCACCGCCGAGGTTAGGCGCATCGAGGTCCCTGCCCACCTGCGGGAGGCGACCAGCTGATGGCCGCCTGCACCGAAACCGACGTGCTGGTGATCGGCGCGGGCGCCGGCGGCGCGGCTATGAGCAAGCGTTTGTCCGATCGCGGGATCAAGGTCGTCTGCCTGGAACAGGGCGACTGGCTACACCCGATGGATCACCCGCACTTCTACGACGGCTGGGAACTCGAACGCCACCGCGCCTGGTCCTGGCACCCCAACGTCAGGATGTTCCCCGAGGACTACCCGATCACCGGGAACACCGAACCGATGCTGATGAACGGCGTCGGTGGCTCGACGCTGCACTACGCCGGTGCATGGCCGCGGTTCAAGCCGGTCGACTTCCGCAAGGGCACCGAGCACGGCGTCGAGGGAACCATCGACTGGCCGATCAGCTACGAGGAGCTCGAGCCGTTCTACGCTATCAACGACGCCGAGATCGGGGTCGCGCGGCGGACCGGCGATCCCGGTAACCCGCCGCGTCCCGAGGGCTGGGGCCCAGCCAACCGCAGCGGCAAGGTCGGGCAGAAGATGGGCCGGGGCTTCGACAAGCTCGGCTGGCACTGGTGGCCCGCGGACAACGCGATCCTGACCGAGCGGAAGGACGCGCGACTGCCCTGCAACGACTGCGGCTTCTGCCTAGGCGGCTGTCCCCGGCACGCGATCGCCTCGACCGATGTGAGCTACTGGCCCAGGGCGCTGCGCAACGGTGTCGACCTGCGCACCAACGCCCGTGTTGAGCGGATCGACGCGAAGAACGGGCGCGCGACCGGGGCGACCTACGTCGACCGGACCACCGGATCTCAGCACGAGGTGCGCGCGCGGATCGTGGTGGTGGCCGCCAACTCGATCGGCACGCCACGGCTGCTGCTCATGTCCACCCAGAAGGGACACCCGGACGGCCTGGCCAACCGCAACGGGCTGGTCGGCACGCATCTGATGTTCCACAGTTGGTCCTTCGAGGACTTCTGGTTCGACGAGCCCCTGGAAGGGTTCAAGGGACCGGAACCCGCCGTGCTCTACAGCCAGCAGTTCTACGATACCGACCCCGCACGCGGTTTCGTGAACGGCTTCTCGCTGCAGGTCGGCACCGCGCTGGGCGCGGCGAACAGCGCACTGGGCACCAACACCGGCAACATCGCGCCGTGGGGCGCCGGGCACCGGAAGTTCTTCAACGACCACTTCGGCCGGCACGCGCTGGTCTACGTGCAGGGTGAGGACCTCCCGGTGCGGACCAACCAGGTGACCCTCGACCCCGAGGTCACGGATTCCAGCGGCCTTCCCGCCCCGCACGTGCACTACGAACTGCACGAGAACGACCGGCGGCTGATCGAGTGGGGCAGGCGCCGAGCTCGCGAGGCCGCCGACGCTGCCGGTGGCGTGATCGACACCGCGAGCACCGGCATCGGCGGCCTCGAAGGTCCGCCGCCGGGCTGGCACATCATGGGCACCTGCCGGATGGGCAACACCCCCGAGGATTCCGTGACCAACAAATGGAACCAAACCTGGGACGTGCCCAACCTGTTCATCACCGACGCGAGCTCGCTGACCACGGGGGCCGCGGTCAACCCGACCAGCACCCTGCAGGCCGTCGCCGTGCGGTGCGCGGAATACATCAACCGCCGGCACGGCGACATCCTCGCCCAGACCACGACGCCCGCGAACGCAGATGCGCCGGATTTCTAAGGCCGCAAAGGAGAACACCATGACGCACACCAGGAAACCGGACCCCGTCGACGCGATCGTTGTCGGCTTGGGGGCGACCGGCGGCACGGCGGCCAAGGTGCTGTCCGAAGCGGGGATGAAGGTCGTCGGGTTCGACCGCGGCCCGTGGCTGCGAGCGCAGGAGCACTACTCCGGCGACGAGCTGAAGTTCGTCAACCGCAACTACCTGTGGCCGGACCCGAAGCTGTTCCCCCGCACCCTGCGCCACGACGAGGAGTCGGTGGCCGAGCCGTTCGCCTTCTCCCCCACGCCACAACTGGTCGGCGGCGGCACCAACCACTGGGCGGGTTGGGTGCCACGGCCACGCGAGTCGGACTTCCTCCAGCGTTCCCTGCACGGCGACCTCGACGGTGCGAACCTTGCCGACTGGCCGATCCGCTACGAGCACCTCGAGCCCTACCTGACCAAGGTGGAATGGGAGTTCGGCGTCTCCGGCATCGCCGGTGCCGACAAGTACGAGCCGTACCGGAGCAAGGGCTACCCGAGCGCACCGCTGCGCCCGACGCGCTTCGGCAAGCGGTTCTACGAGGCGTGCAACAAACTTGGCATCAACGGCTTCCCGATCCCGCACGCGATGGTCACCAACGAGCACAAGGGTCGGGATCCCTTCAACACCACCAGCTTCTGGAACCAGTACGGCGACCCGAGCACCGCGCGGTCCAACACGCTGACCACCTTCATCCCGGAGGCGGTGGCGACAGGAAATTTCGAACTGCGCGCGGAGTCCTTCGTCCGCGAGATCAAGGTCGGCAAGGACGGCAAGGCGACGGGGGTGATCTACATCGACCCGGACGGCAACGAGGTGGAGCAGGACGCCGGAATCGTGGTGCTGAGCCTCGGCGCGATCGAGTCGGCGCGGTTGATGCTGATGTCGAGGTCGCCTCGGTTCCCCGAGGGACTGGGCAACTCCAGCGGCCAGGTCGGCAAGAACGCGACCTTCCACGAGTACGTGTTCGCGGTGGGCCTGTTCGACCAGGAGATCGACGACCCGCTGTACGGCTGGACGGGTAACTACATCAGCGGTGGCACGTTCGAGTTCTACGAGACCGACGAGGACCGCGGGCACATCGGTGGCTGCCTGATCTCGGCCTCGCAGACCTGCCACCCGATCAACATGGTGTTCCCCGGCCGTCCGACATGGGGCCAGGGGATGAAGGACGCCGACCGCGACTACTTCAGCTTCGCCATGAAGATCGGCGCGATCCTGCACGACATGCCGGTCGAGGCGAACCGGGTCGACCTGGATCCGACGGTCAAGGACGCCTGGGGCCTGCCCGTCGCGCGGATCACGCACAAGCCGCACGCCAACGACGTCGCGATGAGCAAGTGGCAGGTGGACAAGAACGCCGAGATCCTGCGGGCGGCTGGGGCGCGAAAGACGATTCCGGTGTACCTGCAGCGGATGACCGGCAACACCTGCCACCAGCACGGCACCGCGCGGATGGGTACCGACCCGGCGACGACGGTGCTCAACGAATGGTGCCAGAGCCACGACGTGGACAACCTCTTCGTGGTGGACGGCGCCGGCTTCCCCAGCTCGACGGGGGTCAACCCGACGCTCACCATGATGGCCAACGCGTGGCGCGCCTGCGACTACATCACCCAGGTCTACGCCAAGGGCCGCGAAGAGCGGATCAAGGTCGGCTGAATTCCACCCAGAACGAGAAAGGAGTGCGGTCATGACTCTCAAGGCCGATTGGGAGATCGTCGGCGCACCGGTCGATCCCGATTCCGACGAGCGGCTCTTCTTCACCGAACACGGCTGGGAGACCATCGAGGCAGCCGCCGCCCGGATCATTCCCACCGACCACGACCCCGGTGCGCGCGAAGCCCGGGTCATCGTGTTCCTCGACCGCTACCTCTCCGGCACCGACTACGTCTTCGCCGCCGCGGACGGCAGCGGGTTCCTCAAGCTCACCGGCAAGTTCGCCGACGCGTGGCGGGCCCGGATGACCGACATGCAGCAGATCTATCGCGACGGCATCGTCGAACTGGACACGATCGCGGAGCGGGAGTTCGGCGATCGGTTCAAGGCACTCGCCGAGTCCGAACAGGACAGTGTACTAGAAATCCTCTCCGGAGAGCCGAAACCG
Organism: Saccharopolyspora endophytica; assembly: GCF_018070075.1. Lineage (GTDB taxonomy): Bacteria > Actinomycetota > Actinomycetes > Mycobacteriales > Pseudonocardiaceae > Saccharopolyspora > Saccharopolyspora endophytica. Next base: position 266,996 of record NZ_JAGPXE010000006.1, on the reverse strand, counting down.
AAACCGGTCACGCTAGGCACGACCGAAGCGGTCGGCACCTTCCTCCAGGGGTGCTTCGACGAGGGCCTGCCCTTCTTCGACGCGCTGTGCCTGCACGTGCGGCAGGGCTTCTACTGCGATCCGGTGTACGGCGGGAACAAGGACCGGATGGGCTGGCGCACGATCGGCTTCCCCGGGCCGAAGTCGCTCCAGGACACCATGGACGGCACGTACAGCACGACCGAGTACTTCGTACCGGAGTACGACTGGCACGTGCTCGTCCCACAGCTGAAAGAGCGGTCCGCCGGCTAGCGCCGGGAGCACCCTCCCACCGCCGGGCGGGGCGCGTCCTGGACACATCGCCCGGCTAGGCGGTCTCCGCCACGCGAAACAAGGAGCTCGATACATGCGAATCACCGGTGTCTCTGCGACGCCGCTCGGCTCTCCGCTCGAGGAGGAGCTGCGCTGGGGGGCCATGGCCGTCCACGTCAAGGGCGGGATCGTCGTCCGGATCACGACCGACGAGGGGCTCGAGGGAGTCGGCGAGGCCGGCTTCTCGGCAGAGTACTTCCCCACCGTAGGGCCGATCATCAACTCCCAGCTCGCGCCGATGCTCATCGGCAAGGACCCCCGCGACATCGGTGCGCTGTGGCAGCAGATGCTCGACGCGACGCACATGTGGGGTCGTCGCGGCATCGAGACCTACGCGATCAGTGGCGTGGACATCGCGCTGTGGGACCTGCTCGGCAAGATCGCCAACCAGCCGGTGTACCGGCTGCTGGGCGCCTCGAAACCCAGAGTCCGCGCCTACTTCGCGCCTTCGCTCAAACCGACCGCCGAGATCGTCGAGGAATGCCGCAAGGCGGTGGCGGACGGGTTCAGCGCGATCAAGCTGCGAGCAACCGAGGAACTGGGGCAGGCAGTCGAGTTGGTGGGCTCGGTGCGCGACGCGGTGGGGCCCGACGTCGATCTCATGGTCGACGCCAACATGTCCTACGACCGCCGCGGTGCCCTGCGGCTCGCGCGCGAACTGGAGGCCCTCGACGTCGCCTGGCTCGAAGAGCCGATCCTGTCGCGCAGCCTGACCCAGTACGTGGACGACCACTCCTGGCTCGCCGACCGGGTTGCACTGCGGCTGGCCGGAGGCGAGTCGCTGCTCACCCGCTTCGAATATATCGACCTGCTGACCCGCCGCACCTTCGACGTCGTCCAGCCGGACTGCACCAGCGTCGGCGGTATCTCGGAAGCCAAGCGGGTGGCGGACCTGGCCAGTACCTGGAACCTGACCTGCGTGCCCCACATCGCGTGCTCCTCCGGGACGGGCATCGCGCTCGCGGCCGGACTGCACCTGATCCTGGCGTGCGAGAACGCGCCGCTCATCGAGGTCGACGCCTACGGCGGCCCGGGCTGGGACGGACTGCTGCAGAACCCGCTGAAGGTGCGGGACGGCTACGTGACCGCCTCCGACGCTCCCGGTATCGGCGTCGACCTCAGCCCGGACGCCTACCAGCGCTTCGCGGTTACCACAGCATGAGTGCCCGCCTGTCCGGCCAGCACGAGGTCATCGCGAGGTCCGACCACATCCGCGAGCCAGCTTCCCGACGTCGCGGAGCTGGTCTACCGGGCGGGTGTCCGCGTCGTCGAGCTCACGCTGACCCGCGGGATACGGTGGCATCCATGCCGAGCTGCCCGAGCTTATTCCGGACGCCGCCATCCTTGGCATGGTTAGCGTGCCCCGCGAGCCCGAGGTCGACATGTCAGTGGACGCAGGTGCACAGTGCCCGTTTACCCCCACTAGCCGCTTACGACGTCATCGAGCCGGTCGCGATCTCGGCATGCCGATCGTTTCCGCGCCCACTGAGCTCTGCGACCCGCCAGCGGGTCGAGGTGTCCCAACGTCCGCTGTTCGTGGATGCCGCACTCTCGCCGCTGTAAATCCATCGCCCTGGGGCTGGCATCGCTGCTCGATTACCGACGACGCGACCGACACCCGCGAGGAACCCTTCGAACGCAACATTTGCCACTAACACCGGAGATGGGCGCACCAATGCATGAGCTCACTACTCCACCGCAACCACCCGAAGCCGCCAAAGCCCTGTTTCGCTGACAGATGAATCCTGAACCAGTGCGGGCGAGCGAAAATGGACCCGCCCTCTGACTCACGGGGAGTGATCAGCCTGGGACGGCAGAAATCCGAAGTCTGCATCGGTATGAGGTGATGCCGATTCCAGCGGTCGCGCGCCGGCCTTGGAGTCCTGCTGAACACGGTGCGGCGAGCATTGGCTTCCGACGGGCCGTCGCGGTATCAGCGGCCGACGAAGGGCGCGGTGGTGGAGCCGTGCAACCGGAGCTCCGTGAATTGCTGGCGGAGTGGCCGACGATGTCGGTGCATGTGAACGCGGAACGGATCGGCAGCGAAGCATGGCGGTGTTCAAGGAGGGGTGCGGGAGTTGCGGCCGTCGCTTCTGCCGCCGGATCCGACGTCGAGAACGGCGTATCAGCCCGGTGTGCACTCCGCGGCGGTGCCTTGGTAGCCGCCGTCGGCGAGGGTGGGCAGGTCGAGTTGGGAGGCGTCCCAGTAGAGGGTGCCGAGGGTGTGGTGTTCGGCGGCGGTGATGTCGTGGACTGAGCCGGGTTCCACGGGTGAGACCCAGATCGGGAAACCGTCTGGTGTGGTCACGGCTTGGATGTTGCCGCCCTGGCGGTGGTGTTTGCCGGAGTACCACCGGTCGATCGTGGTGTCTTTGACGCTGGTGGCTTTCTCGCCGAGCCGGACGCAGAAGAACAGTTTCCCGTCGAGGATGACGTAGGCGACGCCGTCGGTTTTGGCCTGCCGTAGTGCGTGGTGCAGGTCGGGGGCTTGGGCGGCCAGCACCTCGATGACCTCGTCGATGTAGCGGTAGCCGGTGGCGCCGGAGATGTCGTTGTCGCGGGCCAGTGCGGGGATGGCGGTGCGATCACGGAACCACCGCAGCCCCAGCACGGCCTGCTTGAACGTCGACAACGCGCGGCGTCCTCGCCCGGTGCCGCGACGCGCTCGCTCGGCATTCAAGAGTCCGGAGAGGTAGAGGGCGAGTTCGTTGGTGACGTCGAGGCTGGCACGATAGGTGATCACGTGGGGTCCTGGCTCTGTGAAGATGATCTTGTGGTGAGACCTTCTTCTACCAGGACCCCCACGCCCACATCTCCTCACACTCTCAACACCCCCAATCCACTGAGATCACCTCAGTGAAAACGTATCGCTGCCCTGTGCACGCTGTTACCAGAACCCGGATACACCGGCCCAGAACCTCAGCATCTGTCGTCCTACGAGCAAGGCAACCGCATCCGAAATTCGCCGAGTCACGCCACGAAGTAAATCTCTACATTGGATGCCGGCGACGGCCGCCATCCTGGTCGGCTGGCTATTCGCACAGATCCTACGAATCTGCCAGAGGCACCCGTTCTAGATCCGGAGTAGGATTCATCCATCGCCGACAGCGTTCTGGCCGGTGTTGTCTCGCGGGTCCGACGTTACTTTGCCGTTGCTGCGCATAGTTGGCACCAACGCCGAGACCCTCGCATTAGTGGTGGCGATGATCTCGACGACTGGGCCATACCTCCTCGGTCCGATGCTGGGACGGGGCACTTAACACCGACGTTTAGCTACGACCGGGCTTCAACACCGCGGTGCTTACTCTGCGGCCTGAAATGGCCTGGTCACGGTCGTAACTGCCTCATCCGCATCTGAGGTGTACCTCGTCCGGAGAGCCAGAGCGCAAACTAGCGACAAGACCGCGGTCCCGAGCATGTACCAGGCAATAGCGGAGTAACCGCCCGTGCGATCGAGCAGCCACGTGGCGATGATCGGAGCGAGTGCGCTGCTGGCCAACGTTCCCAGTGTGTAGCCGAACGAGATCCCGGAGTAGCGGATCTTGGGTTCGAATGCCTCGGCGAAAAATGCGGCCAACGGCCCGAACGCTGCAGCGAAACCGGTGCAAATCAGCAGGTAAGCGACCAAGGCCCAGACGAAGGATCCCGTGTTCAGCAGCCAGAACCAAGGAAACGCGAGCAGTCCCATCGCGATGGTGCCCCCACCGAAGACCAGCTTCCGCCCGAGCCGATCTGACAGCGCACCGAAGAGCGGGAGCATGATAAAGGTCAAGGCCATCGCACCGAGCACGATCCACAGCATCTCGTTGCGACTGAACCCCAACTGTTGCGCGCCGTAGCTCAGCCCAAACACGGTAGTCAAGTAGAATGTAACACCGATCGACAGGTAAGCGCCGCCAGTGAGCAGCAGTTCCTTCGGGTACTTCCGCAGCACCACCGCGATCGGGAGCCGCACTACATCTTTTTCGTGCTTGACCTGGTCGAATTCCGGACTCTCGCCGAGCTTCAGCCGCACGATCAGACCGCTCACCACGAACACACCGCCGATGAGGAACGGCATCCGCCAACCCCACGCCATGAATGCAACGGGATCCATCGCGCCGAAGGCGAGGAACACGGCATTGCCGAGCATCAGGCCCGTCGGAACACCCATCTGCACCCAGCTGCCGTAGTAGCCGCGCCGCCCGGGCGGCGCGTGCTCCACCGCCATCAATACCGCGCCACCGTACTCACCCCCTAGCGAAAGTCCTTGGATGAAGCGGAGCGAGACCAGAATAAGCGGTGCTGCCACCCCGATCGTCTGGTAGCTGGGAAGGACGCCGACTGCAAACGTGGTCGCGCCCATGATGCTCAGCGTGAGCACGAGCATCGACTTTCTGCCTAGCCGATCGCCGAAATGACCGAAGATCACGCCTCCGATAGGCCTAGCAACGAAGGCTGCGGAAAACGTTGCGAACGACAGCAATGTGCCAATCAGCGCGTCGAACTCCGGGAAAAACAGCTTGTTGAACACAAGTCCGGCCGCAGTGCCGTAGATGAAGAAATCGTACCACTCAACCGTGGTACCCACGGCGCTGGCAAAACCTACCTTACCGCTACGTGAGATCAAGGACATCGTTGTTCCTCAAGGTGAGCATCGACAGTTTCTTTTCGAGACAACAGCCTCTGCGTCTTCAGAAGATGCCGGTACCTCCACCTGGAGAGGTCGCGGATTCCACTCGTTCTTGCAACGTGGTGCGGCTGTGGACGAAGGTTAGTTAGTTTAGCTTTCGGAATACTGAAACACCTCAAGTGCTTACAGGAACGTCCGGTTCCGCAGTGAGATCGTCGGCAAATCCCCGGAGCAGAACGTTTTTGATCCCACAATCGCCCTCCCCAACACCAGCTGTGACCGCGCACGTGAAATTGAGGGAAGTCGAGGAACCCCGACGAGAGGCTTGGAGCGAGAATGGATGCGCAGATCAGAACGGTGGTGTCAGGGTTTCTGCGTGCTGATGGACGGCTGAGGGTCGACCACCAAGACGTTGCGCACCGAGTTGCCGGCAACCGAGTTTCTTGCAAAGAAGAAGGACCTCTGAGCAGACACCGTTGTCACTGGGAATCGGCTCAGCACCTGCTCGACATCGCTGCCGCAACCATCGACCAGTACTGCCGCACCTGCCGACCACGGCTCCAGCAGACCGAGCAAAACTCCTGTTGCCTGGTGACGTGGTACAAGATTCCAGTGCAGATCGGCCTCTTCGCGGTCGAACTGGTCGAGTCCGAGTACTGACGCATCGAGGTCGAGTTGCGCCGGATCACGAGTGCCGTTCTCATCCAGCAGCACCACCTGGGCCTGAGTGTCGGGTGCCGAATCGACACACCCGTCAGGATCGGCCAGGAACAGCATGGTCTGATAACGCAATGTATCAGGCTGCGGCATCTCTTCGACAAGTATTACGAACCGAACCGACCCCTCTTCACGAAGTGCTACCGCCTCCTTAAGCGCCTCGCGTTCGACGATGACCACCTCGGCGCGGGTGAAGTTCACCCAATCGCTCAGCGAGTGTCCCGGCGGCACTGTTGAAAACGGAACTCCAGCGCGAATTGATCCGGCTGCGACCTCCCACCATTCCGGTATCGATGCAAGGTGGATAGCAACCGAGTGCTCCGATGTAATCCCGAGTTCGGCCAGGGTCACGGCAAATCGCCGCGAACGGTCCGCAAAATGACCGAAAGTCAAGCAGCGGACACCATCTGGCCCGGAATAGACCATGGCGGTCCGATCTCGCCACCTGTCTACGGACGACCGGAACTTTGCAGTAATCGACATAATCCACCTCGCGTTTGTCGCACACAAGGTGCGCGACGGGCCGCCGGACATGCATTCAGCCGCAGCTACAGAAGCCGTGCCTCATGCGCCTTGGCAATGGCCTCGACCCTGTTGCGTGCATTGAGTTTCTGCATCGCCGTTTGGAGGTAGGTCTTGACCGTGTTACGAGCTAGAAGGAGACGCTCGGCGATCTCGGGATTGCTATGCCCCATCGCAGCCAGTCGCAGAACGTCATACTCGCGTCTGGTCAGGCCTACGTGAAACAGCAGCTCAGGTGTGGCCGAGGCGTGTCGTCCAGCCAGCCGCGGATCGATGACACGGACTCCACGTGCCACACGACGGACAGCCGTAGAGAAGTCGACACCCGTGATGTCCTTGACCAGGCAGCCATCCGCGCCGGCATCGAGCAACACGTCGATTGCACCGTGGTCAGCGAACGCAGTGAACAACAGGATCTTCGCCTTGGGAACAATTCGCCTCAGCTCCGTCACCAGCTCGGGGGCAGGCATGTCCGGCAACCTCAGATCAAGCAGGATTACCTCGGCCGGCACCTCCTGTACCAACCGGATCGCTTCGTGACCAGTGCTGGCGCTGCCCACCACTGTGATGACGGGATCCTGGGCAGCGAGCAACTCGACTCCGCCACGAATGACCGGGTGGTCATCGACCACGAGAACTCGGATGGGTGTCGCGTCAGTCATCAGTCGTCCGCCCGATTCTCATCTGTGCACGGCACCCAGGCGCGCACGGTCGTGCCACCGTCCTCGTTCTCGATGATGGACACGCCGCCTCCGACCCGCTCCATGCGCTGCGCCGACAGCGCCAAGCCCAGATGTCCGGGCTTGGCCGGGTCAACGCCGCAGCGCCCTCGCCCGTCGTCGGCAGTGGCGACGACCAACTGTCCGCCTGCGACCACCACACTCACTACGACCGTGGAGGCTTGCGCGTGCTTCTCGATGTTGACCAGCGCCTCGCGCACAACGCTGCTCAACGCCTCCGGTCGCCCGGGCCGCAAATCTGGGATCTCGGCGAGCGCCACGTAGGAGGCAGGTATCCCGGTACGCTCCTGGAACGCTTCACAATCCTCCTGCAAGGAAACCGCGAGCTGCCGGTCCGGCGGATGCTCGCTCAGGTCGGCCAGCGAGTTCCGCAACAGTGCGCTCACCGAGGCGACCTGGCTCGCGACCTCGTCGATGCGGTCCCGGATTCGGCTGAGATCTTCCATCGAGCGCAGGCTTCGCAGCTCCGCGCCGATACGGAACAACACTGGGCTTACCGAGTCATGGAGGTCCGCCGCCATCCTGCGACGTTCGGCGTCCACCGCGACTCCGGTTTGAATCTTCGCCCTTTGTGAGCTGACCATGCTGACGGAGGCCGCCTTGGCGGCCTCCTCCAGCCTGGCCACGATCTGGTCGCCGAACGAGACTTCCTGCCGAACACCGGCGTAGATCGCGCCGAGAACATTCCCGCCGTAGATCATCGGGACCGCGACCATGGCGCGCAGGCCTTCCTGCGCCACCAAGTCGTCGAACTCGTGCGTGATCGAATCGGAGGTCCGATAGTCGCGCACCCACAGCGGCCTGCGCAGCTCGATACTCTTTCCGCCTAGCCCTATCCCTTCCGGCACGACCAGCCTGTGCAGTGCCGGGCTCTGCGTGCCATGCCAGCTGCGGTGCACCATGCGCCGATCCGCCTCGAGTCGTCCTACCAGCGACATGTCGAAGTGACCCAGCTCCCGGATCCGGCGTGCGATCGACTTCATCGCCACCGAGTTCTCGGACAGCACGAGCAGTTCCGCATGCTGCAGCGCCAGCTGATCGAGCACGACATCGACGCCGGCGTCTGGTGCACCGTTCATGGCAGTCTCCTCATTGAGCTGCAAACACAATCCGCCCGTCCAACTACAGAGCGGTAGGGATGATCACTCCTTGTAAAGACAGCAGGCTCTCGAACAAGAAGTAGTCTCCCCAGACTAGCTCGGCATCGGTCGCAACACCCCTCTTCGGATCGAAGCATCCCGACGTGAGCATTCCGGAAGTTCGCTGGTCACCAACTTCCGTGGGAGTCACGAACTGGCACAGGGTGGCCACCATGGACGCAGCATGGTCACGATAATGCGGCCGTGACGGAACCAAGTCAGCGAGCCTCAGTAACGCGGCTGCGGCGATCGCGGTCGCCGAGGTATCCCGTGGGGCGTCCGGCCCCGCGTCGAAATCCCAGGTCGCGACACGACCCGCGGGCAGGTGCTCGATCCACCAGTCCGCCGCGGTGACTGCAGGCTCAGCAAGCTCCGCGTCCACCCAGTGCGCGGCCTGAGCGAAACCAAGCATCGCCCAAGCCTGAGCACGTGCCCACGTACTGCCATCGGAAAGGCCCTTGTGGGTGTAACGGCGAACCAGCGTCCCATCCCGCGGGTCGAACTCCGCCGATTGGCACACCGAGCCGTCCTCACGCAAGCAGTACTCGACATGCCGACGTGCGTGGGCACGAGCCATATCGGCAAAGCTCTGCCGACCGGTCTCGCGAGCCGCCCAGGCCAGCAGTGCCACGGTGCCTGGAACCGCATCGATGTTCGCGGCTCCAGAACCGACCGCATCGGCCTCCTCCGCTTGCAGCCCCAACGGGATCAGCCCGGCGTTGTGATTGAAACTAGCAGCCAGCCCTTCGGCCCCCGCCAACGCCACCTCGCGCGCACGGTCACTCTCACCAACCAGGTGCGCAACCCCTGCTCCGAAGAAGAACAGAAACCCCCGGAATGCAGTATCCGAGGTAGCGCGCGCCGTGAGTTGCGTGGCGACTTCCTCGGCCCCGCCCATGAGTTTCTGATCACCACTCTGCACGGAAGCCAGGGCAAGAAGACCGCCCCAGAAACCGCCGGTCCAGAAGCCGTCCGAAGTGGTCGTCCACTGTCCGGTTCCGGTGTCGGCGTAGTGCGGAAACCCGATGACGGGATCAACCAGGGTGCCACGGATACGTGACAGCATGTTCGTTGTGGTCATCTCGTGCACGGTGCTGCCCCTCATGATGCGATCCCTTTAGCCCGCTCCGGCTTCCCCGTGTACCGCAAGCAAGGTTCTTGCTGCCCCTGTTTCTCGCGTCCGAAAGGATCAGTGTCAACTTTCTTGAGCACCAAAGCCTTCCGCATCTGGACAACCCTCGAAAACTCGTTGGTCACTGTCACGGCACCGCCCCGCTCGCACGCAGCTCCGCGATCTCCACATCGGTGAATCCCGACTCTCGCAGCACCGACTCCGTGTGCTCGCCCAAAGCAGGTACTCCGCGACGGACTGTCGCCGGAGTGCGAGAAAGCTTGACCAGGTTGCCGAGAATTCGGGTGGACCTGTGCCCGCCGGTTTCCACCTCAGTGATGATGCCGTTCTCCAGCACTTGAGGGTGCTGCAGTGCCTCGCGCAGAGTCAGTAGCGGCGCGGACAACAGGTCGACCGAGTCGAACCGCTGGATGGCGTCCTCTGTGGTCATTTCCTCTACGGTTCCCCGTAGCACCTCGTTGGCTTGCTCCTTGTTGCGAGCCTGCAGATCTGCAGTGGCAAACTCTGGCCGACGGCTCAAATCGTCCACTCCGAGGGCCTTGCACACCAGGCGCAGGGCGTTGTCCCGGAACAGGCCCAGCACAGTGACCATGCCATCTCGGGTCTCGAAAATGCCGCTGTACCAGTCGGTCACCCAATTCGTTTCCCGCTCGTACATCAGCAACGACGCGCTCTCCAATGTCTGCAGCGCCAAGGCAGTGTCCAGCAGGTTGACGCTGACCTTCTGTCCGAGCCCAGATCGCTCACGCTCGTACAACGCCGCAAGTACGCCCTGCGCCAGGGCCATGCCCGAGGCGTAGTCGACAGTCGGAACGGGCATGAGGTGTGCACGCAGGGTGGGGTCGCCGACCGTACGAGCCATGCCGCTCAGCGACTGCGCCAACATGTCCTGGCCCGCCTTGTGCGCGTACGGTCCGCTCTCCCCGAACCCGGTCGCCGAGGCGTACACCAGTCCCGGGTACTTGTCAGCCAACTCCTCATAGGACAGTCCCATGCGACGTACCGCCGAGGGACGATAGCTATGCAGCAGCACGTCCGCCTGTTCCAGCAGACGATGGAGGGTCGCCATTCCCTCACGCGTCTTGAGATTGAGTGAGACGCTCCGCTTGTTCCGGTTCACCCCAACGAAATAGGAGGCCGGTTCCCCTGCCTCGATTGCCGCGCGGTCGAGAGTGCGTGTGATGTCGCCGTTGATCCCGCGCTCGATCTTGATAACCTCAGCCCCGAAGTCACCGAGCACCTGAGCCGCGATCGGCCCCTGCAGGACCTCACCCAGGTCGAGAACCCGTACGCTCTCCAATGCCCGCTTCATGACCGCACCTGCCGAGCGTAAACGTCCTTCGCGATGACCAGCCGTTGGATCTGATTGGTTCCTTCGTAGATCTGGGTGATCTTGACATCTCGCATCATGCGCTCCACTGGGTACTCACGGGTGAAGCCGTATCCGCCGTACAACTGGACCGCATCCGTGGTCACCGCCATGGCGTTGTCACTGCAGAGCAGCTTCGCCATCGAAATCCGAGCCCGGGCACGCGGATCTCCCGCTACGATCAGCGCAACCGCCTCGTACAGCAGTGCCCGAGCGGAGAAAACCTTCACTGCGAGGTCGGCGACCATTCCGCGCAGCATTTGGAAGCGCGACAGCGGCTGACCAAACTGTTCGCGCTCGCTGGTGTAAGCGACAGCGGCGTTGAACGCACCCTGTGCGATACCCAGAGCCTGGGCTGCGATCAACGCACGGCTGACGTTCAACTCGCCGTTGATGTACTGATACCCCTGCATCGGGTCAGCCACCACACGTACTGCGGGGATCCGGCAGTCGTCCAGGATCACGTCCGCGGTCGGACTGCCACGCATTCCCATCTTCTTCTCGTGCGGGCCGAAGGACACGCCAGTGTCGTCGCGGTGAACCATGAACACACCGAAGTCATTTTCACCGGAGCGGGCGAGGACTGCGTACCACTCCGCCCACGGGGCATTGCTGATGAAACGCTTCTGGCCGTTCAGGACCCAGTCGCCGCCTTGACGTGTCGCAGAAGTCCTGATCCCGGACAGGTCCGATCCAACAGTGGGCTCGGTCATGCACCACGCGGCCCCGGCCTCACCGGAGGCGACCTTCGGTACGATCAACGACTTCAGCTCGTCCGAGCCATGACTGACCACAGTGGAAGTACCGGCCCAATTCACCAGCAGCACCAGTGCTGAACTACCGCAGGCCGCGGCCACTTCCTCTACAGCAATCACTTGCGACAGAAGATCTGCCCCGGAGCCACCCAACTTCTCATCGTAGGGCAGCCCCGGAAGGTCGGCCGCACGCAGAGCGGCCCATGCTTCCTCGGGGAAGCGTTCCTTCTCGTCCACGTCGGCGGCATAGGGTGCGATCTTGTCAGCTGCAAGGCTTCGCACGCTTGCGCGGAAATCGTCGTACTCGGTTTCCATCGTCCTCTTCCTCAACGGTGTAGTCGGTTCACAGCAGCGGCGGCCAGCACAGACCGGTAACGGCCGCGCCGTCACGAGGCCCGGCAGCCTTGGCGGCGTCGTCGGATGAAAGCCCGAATCGGCCCAGCACCCGCTCGGTAGCGTTGGCGGTCTCGGTGGGGCCGGCCTCAGCCGGAGTCCTGGAATAGACCGGTACCGCAGGAACAGTGCTCAGCCGGAAGTTTTCGTAGCGAGCCGCGATCTGGGGGAAATCTCCCAACTCATCGGGCTCCAACACCGGAGTGACGCAGGCGTCGATGTCCTTAAAGTGCTCCGCCCATTCCGCCATCGGGCGGAGCCGGAAGGCATCAGTCAGGGCCTTCTCGATGGTGTCGAAGTTCGTTGGGTCCAGGTGGTCGGGCACGTCGCCAGCCAGATCCAGTGATCGCCAAAGGTTCTCAAAAAACGCGTACTCCAACGCCCCCACCGCCACATAGCGGCCGTCAGCACAGGAATAGCAACGGTAAGCCGGCATGGTCCCGGTTAGCACGCCTTCGCCTCGCCGAGACAACGTGGGGATGCCCCAGTCAGCAAAGTTCATGCCCATCATGGACAGCACGCCGTCGACCATCGCAACATCCACATACTGACCGACTCCGGACCGTTCACGTTCGTACAGCGCGCTCACCACTCCGAACGCCGCGAGAAGGCCACCGCCTGCGAAGTCGGCGACCAGGTTCAGCGGCGGGACGGGCGGGCCCCCCGGCGGCCCGAACGTGCCCAGCGCACCGCCGACAGCGAGATAGTTGATGTCGTGTCCGGAGCGCTGGGCCAAAGGGCCTGTCTGGCCATACCCGGTGAGGCTGCAATAAACCAGGCGCGGATTGATCGCATTGAGCTCGGCGTAGCCCGCTCCGAGTCGATCAGCCACCCCAGGCCGGAATCCTTCGACTAGCACGTCAGACTCGGCGGCCAGCCGGCGCAGCGCGTCGCGTCCCTCCCCAGTCTTCAGGTCGAGCGTGATGAATTCCTTGCCCCGGGACAGTGCAGGAACCGGCAAACCCGAGCGGCCACCGCCGACGACAATCACTTCAGCACCCAGATCGGCGAGAAGCATGCTGCCGTAGGGCCCAGGCGCTAGGCGAGTCAAATCGAGGACCCGGACTCCGCTCAACGGCCCGGTCATCGCGCACCTACTGCGGTCTCGGGAAAGACCCCAAAAGCGATCAACACGTTCCTCCTCCTTGAGGTAGCGGACTTACCGCGATGTCGCCATACTCCGTCGCGGCGGTCACGGCCTGGCACCTCCAGCTGGAGGTAGAGGTTTTCGGTGGGCAAGCTGCGACAGTCGGAGCGACGGCCCCTCAGAGACCACGAGGCGTAACGAAACCCTTACTGCGCAGACAGGACAGCCGCAATCGAGACTGCGCGCACTTACGCTCCGGAACTCATCCATTCCTCCAGCTATTTTTTCACCGCCGCGCAGCTCCCTAAGTCTTTCCCAGTGACGAAAACGCAGGGTTCGCGGGGTGACATACTCCCCTAGCGTTGCCATAAACGCCATTCTCCGCTGATGGCTGCCGACCAGCGGAGAATAGCGCTCTTAAGGGTTCTACGATTCGACACAGGGATCTGGAAACCGTGCGATTCAGCCGTGGCCACAGGTTCGGGCGGAGTTGGTATAGCTACCGGCATTATCTTTCGGCCTCATAAGTCCTGTCTTCGCAGACGTCGGACCCCGGCCCGTTGTCGCCGAGCAGTTCCTTTCAGCCTCGCCTTCGAAGTTCGACAGGAAATACGCGAACTCTTTGAGAAGTCTCGGTTGAAGAAGGCCAAGCATCCGGTTCACCCAGTCAGCGAAAGCCGGTATCTGATGGGCGAACAGCCCCATCACGGGACGAGGATCGGTCGCCCGACCGCCGAACTCTGCAGATGCTTGATCGCCTGGTTCGCCTCTCCTAGAGGGAACGAGCGGTCCAAAAGCTTGTCGAGAGGGATCCGGCCTGCGCGGTAGAGCCGCAGGATCTCGGGAAGCTGAAGAGGAGTATTGGATGAACCGTAGAGCGCGCCGACCAATCGTCGGTCGCCCTGCACGAGCGGGTTGATCGGCACCGAAAGTTCCTCGCCCAATGCGCCGAGGCCCACGACGATCTCAGTCCCACCTGCACGGAGTGCATCGAAGCCAGCGCGGATCGTTGCCTGCCGGCCAATCGCCTCAAGCACGTAGTGCGCGCCACCTCCCGTGATATCCATTACTCGGGCTGCGAAATCTTCATTCGAGGAGTCGATGGTGTGAGTCGCCCCCAACTCACGGGCCTTCTCGAGTCGCGCCGGAACGAGGTCCGCGACGATGATCTGCGCGGCTCCAACGAGCTCTGCGGCGATGACCGCCGATAGGCCGACGCCGCCGGCGCCGATAATGGCAATGCTCTTCCCCGCGGCTTCCGGAATGCGGTTCAGCACGGTTCCCATGCCAGTGATCACCGCACATCCGACAATGGCGGCGATCTTCGAAGGGATGTCTTCGTCAATCTTGAGCAGCGATTCCTGTGACACTACGGCTTGCTCGGCGAAGCACGAGTCGCCCATCAAATGGTGGTATCGCTGACCGTTCTTGCTCAGGCGGGTGCCTCCGCGCAGCAACTCGTTGAACTTGCCGTGCACACCGCCGAGTGCGCATTGCGCCGGGCGTCCGGAAAGGCAGAACTCGCATTCGCCGCAGCGCGGCCGCCACGTGAACACGACCTTGTCACCGACGCCACAGGAGGTGACCCCTTCGCCAACCTCATCGACGATGCCAGCCCCCTCGTGACCAAGAACGATCGGTGTGCGAGCCGGGAGCGCCCCCGTTAGGTAGTGCACATCGCTGTGGCACACGCCCGCCGCTTCGACCCGCACGCGAACCTCGCACGGTCCGGGGCTGTCAAGATCGAGGTCCTCGAGCACCATCGGCGCATCGCTTGCGTACATGACCATCGCCTTCACGCGGGCCACCCCTTCCAGTCCGACTGGGCACACCGTTGTGGACCAGTTGCGTTGCGTCGCCCCAATGCGGGCGGTCCGCAGACGCTAAGAGCAACGCCGTGAGGTCGTCCAAGGACTGATCCGGTCATCGGAACATCAAAGATTGTTGAAGACCGAGTTCGAGCGGATGCGCCGATTGAGTCCCAGGGCGGCGGTCTTGACCGCCGGCGCGAACTGGCTCATATCAATCTGGCCTGCGGGCCCGGTGACGGAGATAGCCGCGATCGGTGAACCGTCGGGGCGGAGAATAGCGCTTGCAGCGCACGTGATCCCGACGTTCGACTCCTCGTCCTCGTACGCGACGCCCTCGACCCGCACGCGCGCGAGATGCCGGCGCAACAGCGCAGGCTCCGTGATGGTGCGGGGCCCGAGTGGGGTCATGTCGATAGCGAGCGCCTGCTCGACGGCTTCCTCTGGCAAGTGGGCCAACACCGCCTTGCCCCCTGCCGTCGCATACGCCGGAACCCGTCCGCCAACGCGCGAGCGCATGTCGAGCTGCGTACCGCGCCCCTGAAGGATCTCGACATAAACCTGGTCGGTGGCCTTGAGCACGCTCAGCTGCACCGTAAGCCCGGTCGCCTGACGTAGATCCGCCATCGCACCAAGTGCGAACCGACGCAGTTCCTTGGAACGCTGAGCCAACTCACCGAGCTCAAAGAGACGTATGCCTACCCGCACACCCTGATCCGCGCGCTCAAGGAAGTCCTCGTCGATCAGATCAGCAACGATGCGGGACGTGACCGATTTGGCCAAGCCTGAGCGCCGGGCGATCTCAGACACGCGCAACACAGGCTCCTCCGCAGTGAAGGCCCCGAGCACGTCGGCGACACGCGCGATCATGCCTGTTCTCATGTTCCGCTCATCGGATCGCATTTGGCGATCGTATGCCACATGCTGGTTTGAATGGGAGGCCATCACGCGGTTAGAGGGCCGCGTGCGGGAAACGATGGAGCTCTCATGACTGAGGACGATCTGCCCGACACCCCCGTTACGACGACGTGCGAAGCAGTAGCGGCGGTGGCCGAGGCTTCAAGGCAGTGGGCCGCGGTGACCTACTCTGGCCGCGCACGCGTCATCCACGCGATCGCGAACGCGCTCGACACTGCGGCAGAAGATCTGATCGCGACCGCGCAAGAGGAAACAAACCTCCCCGAAGGCCGCTTGGTCGGCGAACTCAAGCGCACGACCTTCCAGCTGCGACTTTTCGCCGATGTTGTCGCAGACGGAACATTCCTCGACGCACGGATCGACCGTCCAGACGCCAAATGGCCGATGGGGGCACCCCGACCCGACCTGCGCCGGATGCTGATGCCGATCGGCCCGGTTCTCGTGTTCGCTGCGAGCAACTTCCCGTTCGCGTTCTCCGTCGCAGGAGGTGATACAGCTGCGGCGCTAGCCGCCGGCAACGCGGTGCTCGTCAAAGCACACTCTGGCCATCCACGCCTCTCGAACGCGACTGCGGCCGTCGTCCGAGCAGCAGGGCGGGCTGCGGGCGCACCAGAGAACCTGCTTCGCGTGATCCACGAAACCGAGAATGGCGTCACAGCACTCCAGGATCCAAGGATCAGAGCCGCTTCGTTCACAGGTTCGATCCGTGGTGGGAGAGCACTTTTCGACATCGCCAATGCACGCCCGGAGCCGATCCCGTTCTACGGTGAGCTCGGCAGCGTGAATCCAGCGTTCGTCGCGCCGACCGCTGCGTCCCGCCGTGCCTCGGAGATTGTCGATGGCTTTCTCGGCTCGATCACGGGAAGCCGCGGACAACTCTGCACCAAACCTGGTCTCCTACTCGTCCCAGCCGAGTCGTCCATGATGGCGATGCTGCGCGACGCAGACGTGCCCAACCCCACGCCGATGCTCAACGACCGGATCCAGAAGGGTTTCGAGGCGGACTTGGCGGCGCTGGCGACGCACAGCAGGGTGAGCACATTGCTCAAAAGCGCCAACAGCATCGACACTTCGCCAGGAACGACACTCCTCCACACCACTCTCGACCAAGTGCTAGCCGCCCCGGAAGCGCTCATAACAGAGGTATTCGGACCGGCAGCGCTGATCGTGACGTACTCGGACCCGGCCGAAGTGCCTGAACTCGCGCGCGCTTTGGCCGGACAACTCACTGCCACCATCATCGCGGAGTCGGACGCCGCGAGCGACATTACTCTTGCCCAGGATCTTCTTCCGATCCTCACAGAAAAGGCCGGTCGCCTTCTGTGGAACCAGTGGCCTACCGGGGTCTCGGTGACCTATGCGCAACAGCATGGCGGACCATATCCTGCGACAACCGCACCCACGACGACATCTGTGGGAACCGCGTCCATCACCCGGTTCCTACGGCCCGTTGCCTTCCAGAACTTCCCGTCCACGTTCTTGCCGGATGCGTTGAATGATGGGAACCCGCTAAGCATCCCCCAACACATCGACGGCTGATCGCAAAGTTGCGGCCTCGTGGAGATCGCGCCCAATGTCATCTGCAGCCATGGCTACTCCAAAGTTCGAAGTGGAGCGCTACTTCCGCGACGCCCGCTGACGACCGTCAGTGAGGGCACCAAGGAGATCCAGCGCAACGCCATCGCGAAAAAAGCTCAGACACGCGATACCCCATGCGCAACGACTCCTTTACCCAACTGGAAAAACCCTCTCACCAGAAAGCGCCACCAAAGGTCATGAATGTTGTTGTGTTGGTTAAGCAGGTGCCCGACACGTATTCCGAACGGAAGTTGTCTGCTGCGGATCACACGTTGGACCGCGAGTCGGCGGATGCGGTGTTGGATGAGATCAACGAGCGCGCGGTGGAGGAGGCGCTGTCGATCAAGGAGGCTCAGGGCGGTGAGGTGACCGTGGTGTGCATGGGTCCGGATCGCGCCACGGATGCCATCCGCAAGGCGCTGTCGATGGGTGCGGACAAGGCGGTGCACCTGTTCGGCGAGGCGTTGCACGGCACCGACGCGCCGGCCACCGCCAAGGCGCTGGCGAAGGTCATCGGCACCGTTGAGGGTGTCGACCTGGTGATCGCGGGCAACGAGGCGACCGACGGTCGCTCGGGTGCGGTGCCGGCGATGATCGCCGAGGTGCTGGGCTGGCCGCAGCTGACCTTCGCGCGCAAGGTCGCCACCGACGGTTCGTCGGTGAAGGTCGAGCGCGAGACCGACGCGGGCATCCTGACCGTCGAGTCCGGCCTGCCCGCCGTGGTCAGCGTGACGGAGAAGATCAACGAGCCGCGGTACCCGTCGTTCAAGGGCATCATGGCCGCGAAGAAGAAGCCGGTGAGCGCTCTGTCGCTGGCCGACGCGGGGATCGACGCCTCCGAGGTGGGCCTGGCAGGCGCCGGCTCTCAGGTGGTCGCCTCCGCTCCGAAGCCGCCGAAGTCCGGCGGTGTGAAGGTCACCGACGAGGGCGAAGGCGGCGTGGGCGTCGCCGAGTTCCTGGCCAGCGAGAAACTGCTCTAACACCCGACGAGGGACGTAAGGAGAAAACCCATGTCTGAAGTTCTCGTCCTCGTCGAGCACAGCGCTGGAGAGGTCAAGAAGGTCACGCTGGAACTGCTCACAGCCGCACGCCGCCTCGGATCGCCGTCGGCTGTGGTGGTGGGCGAGCCCGGCAGCACCGCCAAGCTGTATGAATCGCTGGCGGCACACGGCGCTGAGAAGATCTACGCCGCTGAAGGAAACGGCCTCGACGACGTCCTCATCACCCCGCAGGTCGAAGTACTCGCATCCCTGACCACTCAGACGTCGCCAGCAGCGGTTCTGGTTGCCGCGTCGGTCGACGGCAAGGAGATCGCCGGGCGGCTCGCGGTGAAGCTTGACTCCGGTCTGCTGTCGGAGGCCGTGGACATCGACGCCGACGGCGTGGCCTCGCGCTCGCTGTTCGGTGGCACCTACGACGCCAAGGCGAAGGTCACCAAGGGCACCCCGGTGATCACCGTTCTGCCCGGCTCCATCGAAGTCGAGCAGTGCATTGGCGCCGCAGGGGAACACGCCGTCGAAATGCCTTCCCACGACGGCGCGACCAACGCCCGCATCACGGGTCGGCAGCCCGCGGAGGCGGGCGATCGCCCGGAGCTCACCGAGGCCAGCATCGTGGTCTCCGGTGGTCGCGGTATCGGCTCGGCCGAGCAGTTCGAAGTCGTCGAGAAGCTGGCCGACACCCTCGGTGCCGCCGTCGGCGCCTCGCGTGCCGCTGTGGACTCCGGCTACTACCCGCACCAATTCCAGGTCGGCCAGACCGGAAAGACGGTCTCACCGCAGCTCTACATCGCCCTCGGCATCTCCGGCGCCATCCAACACCGCGCGGGCATGCAAACCTCCAAGACCATCGTCGCGATCAACAAAGACCCCGAAGCACCGATCTTCGACATCGCCGACTACGGCATCGTCGGAGACCTCTTCACCGTCACACCACAACTCACCGACGAAATCACCACACGCAAAGGCTGACCCCTGACGCGAAAGCGGGCCGTGCTCCCACCGGAGCGCGGCCCGCACCAGCTCGGCTGGATTACCTCATTCCGGAAGAGCCAGGCTTCCCTTACCCAACCAGCACCACACGCCAGCCACCTGAGCCCGGCCGCACAGCACGCCACGACCAAGCGGAACGCTGCGGGACACGCCTCTATGGCCCACTGGCTGACGCTCGCTGGAGCCTCAAAACCGGGCCAGGGACACGTCGGGACACCCCGCAACACCCGTCCCCGACCCGGATCAATCCGCGTTTTCGCAGTTCACAGAACAACCCGACCTGTCCCAGCACGGTGTCCCACGCGGGCTCGCAATGGGACACCTGGGACAGCAATAAGCCCCCTGCTTCAACCCATTTCAGGAAGTAGAACGCGGGTGAATAGTGTGCAAGTCCGTCCTCGGACACGCACACTAACCACACGCGGTGCGCTCGTAGCTTCTACGGTCCTCGCGTGTGGTTCGTATTTGAGGTCGATGCTCAAGTTCTCGTAGAGCCGACCAAGGCTCTCCGGCTTGGCCTCCTTGAGCGCTGAGCCGACGTCCCCGAGCGAATCCACCATCGCGTAGACCTCGGCTTCACCGATGGCCGCTGGTTCAGGACTGTTGTCAAGCTCGGCCTGGGCAGCGGCGCGGGTCGCTTGTGCGTCGTTGATCGCCTCAACCAGCGCCGCAGGATCGGCGCCGGCTTTGATGGCATCCTGAAGCCGTCTCACCTGAGTCTGCGCATCAGCCAAACGCTGCTTCGCGCCTTCGCGTGAATTCTTGGTCCGAGAAGAATCAGTTTGCGATCCGACCAGCGCCCTGACCGTTCCGTCGACGTTGTCCGGGGCGAACAGATGTCCGATCCATTTGTTCAACGAATCCAGCACGTCGACTTCCCGAAGATTCACGGTGCGCGGGTGGTCGGCCAGGACCGGTGACCCGGGCGCGATCGTCCGGGCCAGGCATCGGTAGTACACCTCGGTCTTGCGGATCACTGCACCGTGCATTCGCCTCCCGCAGAACCCGCACCGCACCCGCCCACGCAGCACGTAGGGCCGAGTTCCCGAGGTACGCGTCCGCTCCAGCTTCGCGATCCCCCGCCGTCCACCGACCGCACGCGAGCGGCGCCTTCGCCGCCCAGCATGGCGGTCCGCCGCTCGGATCGTCGTACGACGAGCTGTGGCGCTGGTCCGTCCGGACCTGACCGATTTCTGGAGCGCTGTCTCCGAGTTCTGCGAAGTCGCCTGGGACACGCCGTCCCGTGCCGTGACCGACGACGCACCGATGCCCGGGGTCGGCTGGTTCCCGGGCGGGCGCCTCAACTACGCGTCCCAGGTCTTCCGGTCACCCCGGGACGGTGTCGCGATCGTCGGCCACGACGAGACCGGTGCCCGGCGCACCGTGACCTGGCAGGAACTCGAGGCCCGGGTCGCCACCCTCGCGGCAACCCTCGCCGACCTCGGCGTCGCCGCGGGAGACCGGGTCGTGGGCTACCTTCCCGACATCCCGGAAGCGATCATCGCGTTCCTCGCCACGGCGAGCATCGGCGCGATCTGGGCCGGTTGCGGTACCGACATCGCCGAAGCCGCCCGCAGCCGCTTCGGCCAGTTGGAGCCGGCAGTCCTCGTCGCGGCCGCCGGCCACCACCATCGCGGCCGGTGGGTCGACCGGGTCCTGGACGTCTCGCGGCTGCGCAAGGGGCTGCCGAGCTTGCGCGCCAGCATTCTCGTCGGCGAAGGCCACGACGGAGATCCGGCCCTGGTGTGGGACGCCGCCTCGGTCCCCACTGGCGGACCGGTCTCCGCGCTGCCGGTCCCGGCGGAGCATCCGCTATGGGTGCTGTTCACCTCCGGCACGACCGGCCCACCCAAGGGCATCGTGCACGGCCACGCCGGCGTTATCGTGGAGCACCTCAAAACGCTGAGCCTGCACCTGGACATCGGTCCCGGCGACCACTTCTTCTGGTACACGACGCTGAACTGGATGATGTGGAATCTGCGGAGCGCCGGGCTGCTGCAGGGCGCTACGGTGCACTGCTTCGACGGCGCCCCTTCCCCGGCGAATCTGTGGGGTCTCGCAGAGCACGGCCGCGTGACCTACTTCGGGGCCAGCCCGGGATTCCTCGCCGCGACCAAGGACTCCGGTCTGCGTCCCGCCGTCGATTTCGACCTGTCCGCTCTGCGCTCCGTGGGTTGCACCGGGTCAGTGCTGACGGCGCCGTTGCACGAGTGGGCGGCCTCGGAGCTCGGTCCGGACGTGTTGGTCGGGTCGACCTCAGGCGGCACCGACGTGGTCAGCGGCTTCGCCGGGCCGGTGCCCACCGAACCGGTCCGCGCGGGCGAGATCGCAGTGCGCTGCCTCGGGGTGGACCTGCACGCCTGGTCCCCAGCTCGCGAGCCCCTGAGCGACGAGGTCGGCGAGCTCATCGTCAGCTCGCCCATGCCGTCGATGCAGATCCGGTTCTGGAACGACCCCGACGGCAGCCGCTATCGCGCTGCCTACTTCGACCACTTCCCCGGTGTGTGGCGGCACGGGGATTGGGTGACCGTCACCGGGGACGGCTCGGTGGTGGTGCACGGGCGCTCCGACGCGACGCTCAACCGTGCCGGGAACCGCATGGGCAGCGCCGACATCTGCCTAGCGGTCGAGGATCTCCCCGAGGTCACCGAGGCGCTCGTCGTCGGCCTGGAAGAACCCGACGGCGGCTACTGGATGTCTCTCCACGTCATGTCCCCGACGAGGTGATCCCTGCACCCGGCATTCCCCACACCCACACCGGCAAGAAGCTCGAGGTCCCGGTGAAGACGATCCTCCGCGGCATCCCCGGAGCCGTGCAGGAGCACGCGGTCGACCGTCCGCAACTTCTGGACTTCTACCGCCAGATCGGCGAGACGCATCGAACGAGGAGCTGAACAAGACATCCCCCCACCGCACCCCTGCGGGCCAACGTCGTCGGCAAGGAAATCATGGCCGACGGCGTGGTCCTCCTGACCCTTGCCGGATCGGAGGCGCCGAGCTGCCAGCCTGGCAGCCTGGCGCGCACATCGATCTCCACCTGGGGGACTACTCCCTGGTCAGGCAGTTCTCCCTGTGCTCCTCGCCCGCCGACCTCACCACCTACCAGGTCGCGGTGCTGCGCGAGCCGCACGGTCGCGGCGGGTCGTCGTTCGTGCACGACTGCTTGGCCGTGGAGGACGAGGTCGGCATCGGCGGCCCCCGCAACAACTTCGACCAGGTTGACGCCAGCCGCTACCTCTTCATCGCTGGTGGCATCGGCATCACGCCGAGTCGTGCCGATGATCGAGGCCGCGAACCGAGCGGGAGCCGACTGGAGTCTCGTGTACGGCGGCCGCACCGCCGCATCGATGGCCTTCACCTGCCACCTCATCGCCATCGGCGACCGGCGAGTCCACCTCAGGCCCCAAGACCAGTGCGGCCTTCTCGACATCAACGGCCTCCCGTCGGAGCCCGACCCCGATACCCTGATCTACTGCTGCGGACCAGAGCCGCTGCTCGCCGCAGTCCAGGCAGCCTCCGCCCATTGGCCCGCCGGTTCCCTGCACGTGGAGCGCTTCGCCGCCCGCGCCACCGTCGAGGAGGGTGGCACGGACTCGACCTTCGAAGTGGAGCTGGCCCAGAGCGGCATCACCGTGACCGTTCCGCCCGAGGTATCGATCGTCGATGTCGCCGAAGCAGCAGGGGCCCCCGTCATCTACTCGTGCCAGGAGGGAACCTGTGGATCGTGCGAGGTCGCGGTGCTCGGCGGCGAACCCGACCACCGGGACTCGATCCTTTCCGAAGCCGAACGCGAGTCGGGCAAGAGCATGATGATCTGCGTCTCCCGCGCGAAATCGGACCGGATCGTCCTCGACCTGTGACAGTCGGCGGCGCCGACCTCAGCCGCCATCAACACCTACTGGAAGTGGTGGCGATGGCTGGTCCGAAGTAAAGCAAGGAACCGAAAGAGCGGTTCGTCCATCTCGTGGATCGGGCAGGACCGTTCGTGCAGCGGCGAAGGCAGCCGGAGTACATGAGGATGCCGCTTAGACCCGGCTTCACCAGGCTGGGCTGACGATGCGGCGAGCGACGCCACATCAACCACCGCACATCCGAACACCGACAGCGGCCGTAACGCCGCCCAAGAAGCGCGCCCCCAGAACAGGCACACATGTCCCAACGAGCGGCTCCTGATGAAACCCGCACTCGGCGGTCCGTGACTCGAGCGGGACATCCAACGCAACCCGTCCCAACCCGAGAGCTGAACCAGCTCCCTCTGCCCGCCACGCTTCATGACAGGACGACCACGCGCTAGAGTTGATCAAACATACCGGGCGGCGCCAGTTGGGAATTGAGCCGTTCGTCGGCACTGCGGGGGCAGTGCGCGCGCAAGTCACGCTGAGCTTCGATGGGGGTAGTCAATGGGTTTTCACACGCCGCAGTACAGCCTCAGCCAGTACCTCGAGTGGGGCCGTTCCGGAAAAATCCAGCTGCCAGACTTCCAGCGCGGGTACAAGTGGGAGGACGAACGGATCCGACAACTGCTCATCACAATCCTCCGAGGGCATCCGCTCGGCGTTGTGATGTTGCTGGACACCGGAAACGACCACGTCCGCTTCAAACCGCGTCCGCTAGATGGCGACGCCGTCGACGGCGCGGAACAACCCGACTACCTGCTGCTCGACGGTCAGCAGCGCCTCACCTCGTTGACACAAGCCCTCAGCGGGGAAGGCATCGTCAACACCAAGGACAGCCGTGGAAAGCTGCTTCGACGGCGCTACTTCGTGCACATGGCAACCGCGCTGGAAGGAGAAGACCGGACCGATGACGCGGTCATCTCGGTTCCGCCTGACGGCGTGATCAGGACGAACTTCGACCGCGACATCGTCTTGGACCTCTCAAGCGGGGAGAAGCAGCGTGAAGCCGGTTACTTCCCATTGGCCCTGCTTTGCGACGGCGCGGCGACCGACTGGCTGTTCGAATGCCACGACCCAGGTACCGCCAAGGCATTCCACAAGAACGTGATCTCCCAAACCGGCCAGTACCACATACCGGCGATCCAGCTCGACAAACACACCAGCAAAGCGGCGGTCGCCACCGTCTTCGAGAAGGTTAACATCGGTGGTCTGCCGCTGAACGTCTTCGAGCTGCTAACAGCAACGTTCGCGGGCGACCGTGAGTACTACGAGCGAAACGAGACTGACTTCCGGCTCAACGATGACTGGCAGGACACTCAAGCAAAATTCGGTGCCTACCCGGTGCTCGCCGGCTTGGAGAACACCGACTTCCTGCAGGCTGTCACGCTGCTCGCGACCCGCAAGCGCAATCTGGCCGATAACTCGGCACGGCCACCAGCGGTCTCAGCCAAGCGCGAAGACGTCCTCAAACTGACGTTGGCCGACTACCTCGAATGGGTTGGGCCGCTTCGCGAGGCCTTCATCTGGGCGTCCGACTTCCTCGCGGACCTTTACATCTTTGACGAGAAGTTCGTGCCCTACCCCAAGCAATTGGTACCGCTCGCGGCGATCAAGGTAATCATGGGCAAGGATGCCGACCTCTTGGGACCACGCAAACGGCTCGTGGAGTGGTTCTGGTGCGGAATTCTCGGCGAGCTCTACGGCAGTGCGATCGAAAGTCGTTTCGTGCGTGACATTGAGCAGGTCCCGCAATGGACGCTCGGCGACACCGACGAAGTACCACGAACCATCGGCGACGCGACCTTCGTCGAGTCCCGCCTCCACTCGCTGCGGACGCGCAATGCCGCAGCTTACAAGGGAATCTATGCGCTACTGCTCGCTGAGGGCGCGCGGGACTGGATGGAAGACAAGAAGTTCGACAAGGTGCAGTACCGCAGCCTTGATGTCGACATCCACCATATCTTCCCGCAGAAGTGGTGCGCCGATAACGGTGTCGACGTGGAGCAGCGCGAGTCGATCGTCAACAAAACAGCGATCAGCGCGCGCACTAACCGCACCATCGGCGGTAAAGCCCCATCGAAGTACCTAGCACAGATCGAAGCCAAAGCTCAGATCAGCACGTACCAGCTGGACCAGCTGATCGCCAGTCATCTGGTGCCGGCAACTGAACTCCGTGCCGATGACCAGACCGCGTTTTTCTCCCGGCGACGCGAGGCCCTCAGCAAGTTGGTCGAGAACGCCATGGGTAAAGCTGTTCCACGCGACCTTGGACCAGGCGAGGCATGGGAAACCTCCGACCGGTTCGAGCTGGATGGTTCAGACGAGAACTAGCAATAGATCCCTGGTGCGGTGCAATCCGTTGCAGTTCAGCGAAACCCGTGTCCTGTGGATCTGACGCTCAGATTCGTTTCATGTCGAAGAAACCGCGGGCTAGCCTGATCGCCATGACACAGCCACTGCGCCGTCTCTCGGGAACAGTTCCTGTGAGCCATCACCAGTTCTTTTTACTGGACGCACGGACCTATCCCACCGACGGTGGCCGGCTGTCGTGGCGGGACAACGGGCTGGCCACCAGTGCAGCCGGGATCCTCGCCCTCAGCACTGGAATTCATACCGGAGAGATCAACCTGGTGGTGGAGCGCTTCGACAGCGCTCCACCGCCAGACCTGCACGGCTGGGAAGACGTCATCGAACTCGACCTGCAAGTTCCGCACGGCGAGCTCCATGTCGCGGGGCTGATGCTGGAACCAGCTCCCGAACTACGCACACCGCTGGCGATAGCCGGTGGGCGGTGCCGCGCCCGCATCCACGCCACCGGGCGTGACACCGACATCGACGGCGCCCCACCCGAGCCCGTAGAGGACTACCTCATCCAGCTCTGGGACACCGACACCGACGCACCGGCCGAGCTCTTGCGGTCCACCAGCCAGTACGGAGCAAGCGAACGAACATAGTGCTGCCGCACCCCATCCCTGGGCAGACCCGGGCTTCCGGATCGAGTCCGGACGCTGCGGCCGGTGCTGCCCAGGACCTATTTGGGACGTGTCGGGACACGCCGCAACATCGGTCCCAGCTCTTTCTTACGCGACGTTTCCGTAGTTCACACAGCTAAAGTCCCTGTACCAGGCATGCCCGCGACGGGACACCTGACAGCAAACGCCCTCTGCTTCATCGTCTGCCGGGAAGCTGACTCCGTGTGGTTAGTGCGCAACCCCCTCGGACACAGAATCAACCCCAGGTCAAGCTCTTGGCCTGGGGTTTTTGATGCACGTGTTGTGAAGCACTCAACACCTCAGCACCCTGACCTTTGTCCTTACCCGTGGGAATGCAAATCCCTTCCGATGCGCACATACCCGAACTCATCTTCGGCCTCACCACGCCGCGAAGAACATCTAGGCCCTCAGCTCAGCGACTACGGCGACCCGGCACACCTCGCGAGGTCCATCGATTCGGGCCTTCGGCGGATGGGTCTGCAACCAGGCGATCTAGCGTTCCGTCTGGTTTACCCTGCGCAGCTGTTGTATGGAGCTGTCATCGTGGCCCAAGACTTCAGCGCACCGGTGGCTCAAGCACGTGAGGTTTCTGCAGGATTCCGAGAGCTGGCCGACGGTCAGCCCGCACGCACGAAGATCCGGCTGGGTACGTAGCTAAGTCCTGGTGGCACTGACCAGAAGAAGTCGCTTTCGAGTGCCAGCCGCTCGCCGACGCGCGTCCGCAGGTTGTCCAGTGCCCTGTTCATCACCTGACGCAGGACCTCGACCGACACGTCGGATTCGTCGTGTCGGTCATCGTGCGCCTCGTGAACTTTGTCGATGTCGGCTCGGAACCTCCGAGGTGTCTGCTCAGTCGTTGACCAGGCCGCCGTCGACCACCAGGTTCTGGCCCGTGACGGCCCGCGACCAGGGCGAGGCGAAGAACAGGGCCGCGTCGGCGAATTCCTCGGGTGTCACCACGCGACGCAACGGCGTGTTCGCGGCGATCGCGTCGAACACCGCCTCGGGAGTGGCGGCGCTCGCGTCGGTGGTGCGCAGCAGCCCGCCCGAAACCATGTTGACCGTGATGCCATCGGGACCGAGATCGGCAGCGAGGGTGCGGGTCAACGACAGCAGAGCCGCCTTCGCAGCCGTGTAGTCGTGGTAGGGAACGACCGGGTTCTGGAACAGGTTGGTGCCGACGTTGATGATCCGGCCGGCACCGAGCTCTCGCATGCCCGGCAGAGCCGCCTGCGTGGTGTGCAGCGCACCGCGGACGCTGCCCTCGAACTGCCCGGCGAACTCGTCCCACGTGATCGCGTCGGCGTGCGAGCGGGCGTCGCCGTTGAAGGTGAAATCGGCAAGAGCGTTGTTGACCACCGTCGTCACCGGAGCCCCGAAACGCTCATGGGCCGTGGCGAACAGGGAATCGACCTGGGCTTGGTCGGTGACGTCGGCCGCGACGGCGATCACCTGGTCGCCGAGCTCGCGGGCCAGCGCTTCCGCCTGCTCACGGCTGCGGCGATAGTCGATCACGACGCGCGCGCCCTGCTTCGTGAACGCGCGCACCAACGCGGCGCCCAGTCCGCGCCCGCCTCCGGTCACCACGACAAGCTGGTCGGCGAAATCCATACGCCGCACGGTAGCGGCCGGAAGTCAGACACCGGCGCCCCCGGTACCCGTGACCTGCTAAGTGGAGAACGCGTCTTTCGCTTGGCCCTCAGCCACATTTCGACAGAGGATATGACAACGGTGCCCCACCTCCGCGGTAGCGAGAGATCGAGCGAAGCGCAATTTCTCAGGACAGGTTTTCTGCCGGAGGACGTCCCACGCCCCGTGTGGTGACGGCGGACGACGAGATCTCGCGCTTGCCGCCCACGGGAAGCCGATCATGTTCTACAGTGCCCCTTGCTCCGAGCGGTAATCACATGAACACACTGCGCGACGGCACTGGGGGAATTCTGTGGGTGACAGCCGGTCTGCGAACATCGTCCGCTTCTGGCGAAGCGTCGAGATGCTCAGTCCGCAAGACGTGCCGAAGACGAAACCCTACCGCCGCGGTGCCCCCGAGCAGATCTTCGACCTGGACGCGGGAGAACTCGCCCCGTGGGAGTCGGGGCACCCGCTCCTCGACGATCCGATCCCCCCTCGGTACACGTGGCAGTTCACCGTCTACGGCGGCCTGTACTCCCGATCGGCCGTGGCCGAGGCGCTGGTGGAGGCGTTCGGGCAGGACACGAGGGAGGAACGACCGAGCGACGGGCGCACCGCCCTGTTCGCGCTCACGATCGACGCCGACGGGTGCCTGATCGAGAACGGCGCGACCCTGTCGGCCTGCGCTTGGACGCTGGGGAAGCTGACCTCCTCCAGGCTGGATCCCAACACCCTCGACGGGTTCGACGAGGAGGAACGGGCGTTCGCCGAGGCGATGGACAAGCTGGTGCCGCCGGAACGTCGCTCCTCCACCGACGAGGAACACGACGGCAAGACGACCTCCGGCCCGTTCGATCGAGTCGTGCGCGCCTTCGGCGACCGCTTGAAGTCCGCGGGCATCGATGCGTGGAGCGCCGGAGCCGAAGCCGCGGGCACGGCTGTCAAAACAGCGACGGAGACCGCCGTGGGCCCGGTTCTCGGCGGTGTCGCCGGTGCCGCTGCGGGAGCGTTCACCGAGAGCGTGCTCGGCCCGGGCGACACTGAAGACGACGGAACTGGTTCCGAGACCGCCACCGCGCAACCGAGCGCACCGCGCCTTCTCATCACCGCCTCGGCACTGCACGATTTCGTCGCCGAGATGGCCGCGGCGCTGGGCGTGCGCGATTCCCTCAACGCCACCGGGGTGCGCGTCCGGTGCCGTGCGATACCGATCCGCGACGACTCCGCCGATCAGGACTTCCTCAACAGCCACATCGCCAACGACCTCAGCCATGTCGCGGACGCGGTGGCCAGGGACGACGTGGGCGCTGCCTTGCGGAACTACCTGACCGACGAGAGCGCGCTCGACACCGCGCGCCGGGTCGACGTCCGGGCGCGCCCGGACGCGGTGATCGCCGGTGTCGAACCGCAGCACGTCCCGGCCGCGCGGTGGCCCGGCGACCCGGCCAAGCCGCTCGTGCTCAGCCAGCAGTTCGCCGTCAACCGCGTCGTCGCCGAGCTCCGCGACAACGCAGGGCTGTTCTCGGTGAACGGTCCGCCGGGCACCGGCAAGACCACGTTGCTGCGCGACGTGCTCTCCGCGATCGTCCTCGAGCGCGCGAGCCGCCTCGCCGAACTCGCGTCCCCGTCGGAGGGCTTCACCGAGCGCCTCGAACTCGTTCCGGTGGGGCCGAAGAAGATCCCCACGCCGGTCTACGGCGTGTCCTGCGCGTTGAGCGGCTTCGAGATCGTCCTCGCCACTGCCACCAACGACGCGGCGAAGAACGTCACCGCTGAGGTTCCCGGGATCGACGCCGTGCGCGGATACACCGACGAAGCGCTCGGCGCCGACTACTTCACCGACCTGGCCTCGCACGTCCTCGACGCCGAGGCGTGGGGGTTGGTCGCGGCAACGCTCGGCAATCTCCAGTACCGCAACACGTTCGCCAAGCGCTTCTGGTGGGGCAACTACAGGACCTCGCAGAACCAGGACTCCCAGGACGCCGCCCCATCGGGCGCCGTGGGCATGTACCAGCTCCTCAAGGAAGCCGCCCACGATCCAGACGCGGTCGACGACTGGGACACCGCGGTCACCGACTTCCGCCGTGCCCGCGAGGAAGTGGACCGCCTCGCCGAGACGCGGCAGCACGCCGCTGACGCGATCACCGCGGAGAGCAGTTGCCGTCGGCGGTGGGATGAGGCCAAGAGGGCGTTCGCCGACGCCGACGCTCTGTGCGCCCTGGTGAGAAAGGACTTGGCCACCAGCGACGCCGAGGTGCGGCGTGCCGACCGGGTGTTCCGCGATGCCGACGAGGACTACGAGAGCCACCTCCGGCACCGGCCGGGATTATGGGTCACGTTGGCCACGTGGTTCCGGGCACCGCGTGACTGGCAGGCCAAGCACGAGCGTCTCGAGGAGACTCGGGATGCGGCGAAGAAGAAGCTCCGCGACGCCGAAGGGACGCAGGAACGACTCCAGCAGCGACTGAGCGCGAAACTGACCGAGCTGCAGAAGGCGGAGGACGCACGCGCCGCGGCCTCGTACGAGCTCGACGTGGCTCAGGGCCAGGTGACTCAGGCGCGCGACCGATGGCCCGGCCATGTGCCGATCCCCGACGACTTCTCTGACGACGACGAGTTCCAGAAGTGCGCACCGTGGTCCGACGAGGAGTACGTCACGGCCCGCAACCGGCTGTTCCTGAAGGCGCTGCGATTGCACCGCGCCTTCATCTTGCACTCCAGCAACCGGATCCGCGGGAACCTCAGCGTCATGACCGAGATCTTGCAGGGCAACGCCAAGCCCTCCTCGGCGGCGAGGTTGGCGGCCTGGCAGTCCTTGTTCCTGGTCGTGCCGATGATCTCGACGACGTTCGCCTCACTGCCTCGCCTTTTCACCGGTCTCGGTCGCGAGAGCCTGGGCTGGCTCCTCGTCGACGAAGCAGGCCAGGCCACCCCGCAGCAGGTGGTCGGCGGCCTGTGGCGCTGCCAACGGGCGGTCGTGGTGGGAGATCCGCAGCAGCTGGAGCCGATCGTGACGCTGCCGACCTCGGCACAACACGCGCTGAGCCGTCATCACCAGGTCGACGAGCAGTGGACTCCGGAGACGACCTCAGCTCAGGGCGTGGCCGACAGGCTCACCCGTCACGGGACCGCGCTGCCCCTCCAGGACAGCGACGAGCAGGTCTGGGTGGGCGCTCCCCTGCGCGTCCACCGACGTTGCGACCGACCGATGTTCGAAGTGTCGAACGACATCGCCTACGGCGGAACGCTCATGGTCTACGGAACCCAGCACACTGGTCGGTTCCCGGACGAGAACCGCTGGATCGACGTCCGGAGCCAGATCTCCACCGGCCATTGGGTTGGCGATGAGGGAAACGCGCTCACCGATCTGTTCGAACAACTGGTGGCGCAGGAAATCGACCTGGATGACGTCCGGGTGATCAGCCCGTTCCGCGACGTCGTCAGAGGAGCCAAGAGCCGGCTCAGCGCGCACGTCGGCCCTGAATTCGCGAAGCGCAACGTGGGGACCGTGCACACCGTGCAGGGCAAGGAATCCGACGTCATCGTCCTCGTGCTGGGGAGCGCTCCGAAAAGTTCCGGCGCGCGCCTGTGGGCAGCCGAACGCCCGAACCTGCTCAACGTAGCGGTTTCCAGGGCAAAACGACGGTTCTACGTCGTCGGCAATCGAGAGCTCTGGAAGGATCTCCGCTTCTTCGATCGGCTCGCTGCGTCGCTCCCCGTTCACGAGTGGCGGTGAGGTGTTCGCGCACAGATGGTGTCGCCTGCGCGAGGCCGAAGCACCCGTCGCCGTGGATGAGCTGACCGGCGACGTCTCCATGGCGACACCTGACACACGCGTCCGAGATCAATCCACCAGGATGTTTCCCCACTGAACCCAGCCAAGGTATAGGAGGCGATCTCCCCGATTCGACGATCAGCGCTCGAGTCGGTCTACTACTTTCCCTCTCGATGTCGCGGCTCATCACCAATGACAGCAACAGGTCAGGTTCCGCGTCCAGCCTGCTCACCAAGTGCGAGGCCGCAGTGAATCGCTGCTGAATCGGTGCGTTCACGTCTTCGGCGACGACTGTGAGAGAGACCTCGGCAAGCGTACGGTCGGCTTGTCCGAGGAGTTCCGCTGCCTGCCTGAACGTTTCAGTTTCAGGCCATGATCGCACCAGGTCGTTCAACGCTTCCACTCCACTCTCCTGGTCATGTTTGAGCAGTACTGAACTCGGCTCCACGCGCGGGCGAGCGGAGCCTGCCCGGCAGGAAGCCTCACGAGAACGACGTTTACGGCCCCGGGAGGCGGGGAACCACGTGGTTACCAGCCTCGCACCGCGTTCCACCAGGCACGGTGCCAGGGAAAGGTTGATGTCATGACGCAGCAGGACCAGCCTGCACGGGTGCATTCGTCGGATCCAGCCGAGGGAGGCCAGGAGGCGGAAGTCACCTCACCCACCGCAAACGAGCCACGAGGCGACGAGCCCGCGGCCGATGAGCTGCGGCGCCACTCCGATCTCTCAGCAGAAGGTGAATGAAGGCAACGGGCCACTCGAGACAACCTGGGTTCACTTGAGAGGAGACCGTCGGCGAGCATCGCGTGCGCGACGCGGGCCAGGGCGACTTGAACCCGCCGCAGGTCTACCAGTGGCTCACCGCGAACTTCACCAACGCCTGCGGCGACACCGCCAACCTGCTGCGCGAAACCACGTTCCCGGACTCCGGCGCCGAACGCAGCCTGGACGACCTCACCGAGGTCGTCGCCGAGTTGAGGCGGCGCGGCCGGGGGTCGCCAACATCCGGATCAACAGCCGCGGTCACGCCTTCTTCGTTGAGCGGCGCGGTGACGACTGCCGGATCCCGCAGAGCTACTTCGGCCGTTACGCCCTGGCCGATTCGGCTGGGGAGGGCGCGCACGCGGGCGCAACGACCATGCCCGCCGCGCAACTCGCGTACCGCGTGCAGTCCATCGGCGATCACCACCTCGCCAACCGCCGCGAGAGCCGTCCCCGCTAGCGACATCCGCGACGACGGCGTCAACCTGCTGGGCGAGGTCGTTACCAAAGTCCGGCCGGAGAACGAACAGCACGGCCGAGTCAGCGCCCAACTGGGCGGGTTCGCGGACACTTGGGACGAGATCCGCACCTCCACCCTGTCCCCGGGAGAATGGATGGAATCACGGTTCGGCTGACACCGTCTGACAGCACCGGCCGTCGTATCGGCCAAGTCCCGTTCCCGTGGTGGTGATCGTCGATCACCACCTTGAGGCCGCATCAGCATCCCCAACGGACAGGAGCGGGGTTGCTCAGGTTGATCGAGGGGCGGGCAATTGAGTAGAAGCACCTAAGGACTTGTGGCTGTGGTGATGCTGTAATGCCGTCGATGAGCAACTCGCAGCGGCTTTCCTCGGAGCAACGCGCACGCCTGGAGCGGTTGGGCGAGCGGGGTGTGCTCTCCCGTGAGCAGGTCGAAGCCGTTCTCGACGAGCTCGACCGCGAGCGGGGTGCGGCCTGGGGCTCGCGCACCGCTGTGTGGGAGGTGCTCGGCTACATCGGCGGTGCGCTGGTCCTCGGTGGTGCCGTTCTGCTGGTGGGGATGTACTGGGAAGACCTGGCGGTCTCCGCGCGCGTTGGCCTGCTGGTCGCCGCGACCCTCGCCTTGATGGGCGCTGGACTGGTCATGGCCGGCGGGCCGCGTGCGCTGCACGCGTTCGGCGATGCGGAACCGTCTGCGCGCAGCCGGATCGTGTCCGCCCTGATCGCCTTGGCTTCCTGCACGGCTGCGCTCGCCGTCGGAAGCGGGGTTGACGTGCTCGAGTCGTTGGCGGCCTCGGCCACCGGCTTGCTCGTCGCCTTGTTCGGATACGTCGTGGTGGGCGGGCTTCCCGTTCTGCTGGTGGCCGTCGGGTTCAGCGTCGGCGTGGTGGCCGCCGCGGTTGCCGAATGGTTCGACAGCTCGTCACCGGCCCACACGACGGGCTTGGTGGCACTGGGCGCCGTGTGGTCCGCACTCGCTGTTCTCGGCGTGGTGCGTCACCGCCGCCCGGTCCTCGGGGCGGGCGTGCTGATCGCTCTGGCCGGGGCGCAGTACGCAGTGGGCCTGGGCCCGTCGTGGGTGGGTTACGGGTTGACCCTGGTGATCGGGTTGCTCTGCTTCGGCGGCTACCTGGTCGAGCGGGCCGTGGTGTTGCTGGCGCTGGGCGTGCTCGCCGTGACGGTCGCGGTGCCCGAAGCGGTCTGGGACTGGACGGGTGGTGCGCTCGGCGGGCCGGTCGTGGTGCTGCTGGTGGGGGTGGTGTTCCTCGCCGCCTCGGCGCTGGGCCTTCGCCTGCGAAGGCGAGCCCCCGCACCCGAGCAGCGCTGAGGCAGGCCGAGCGCGGCTGCGTTCATGTGGCACGCGCACATGGGGCCCGTGATGTTTGTGTGTTGACACCACATGCCATCGCTCGGGCAGGCGTCCTACCTTGTCCGTCATGGCCACAAGTGACCCGCGCAACACCGCGGCGAACGCACGCGCGCTGGAGGGCAAGGTCGCTCTCGTCACCGGCGCCGCGGGTGGGATCGGCAAGGCCTGCGCTGAGGCGCTGGCCGCGGCCGGCGCCGCGGTGCACCTCGTCGACCAGCGCAGCGCTGCGTCCGTCGCGACCGAGATCAACGGGGACTCCCACGTCGTCGATCTGTCGGACTCCGAGGCGATCGCAGAACTACCTCGCGAGATCGACATCCTCGTCAACAACGCCGGGTTGCAGCACGTGGCTCCGATCCACGAGTTCCCAGCCGACCGGTTCTCCCTGATCCACAAGGTGATGGTCCTGGCACCGTTCCTGCTCATGCAGCAGTGCCTTCCGCACATGTACTCCCAGCGGTGGGGACGCCTGGTGCACATCTCCAGCGTCCACGGCCTGCGCGCGAGTCCGTACAAGTCGGCGTACGTCTCGGCCAAGCACGCTCTGGAGGGGTTGAGCAAGACCGCCGCTCTCGAAGGTGCCGAGTTCGGGGTCACGAGCAACTGCATCAACCCGGGGTACGTGCGCACCCCGCTGGTGGAGGACCAGATCACCAACCAAGCGCGGGCCCACCAGATCAGCGAGGACGAGGTGACCGAACGCGTCCTCCTCTCCCGAACCGGCATCAAGAGGCTGATCGAACCCAGCGAGGTCGCCGAATCCGTTCTGTGGCTCAGCGGCGACCAGTGCGCCTCGATGACGGGAAGCTCGCTGTCCCTCGACGGCGGGTGGACCGCGCACTAGCCGTGCTGCTGCCGGACATCCTGCTCCAACGACGAAGCGGTGCATCATGACACAGCAACCCCCACCTGAACGCACATCGATTTCCAGGATCATCGGCGCCAGCCTGGTCGGCACCACGATCGAGTGGTACGACTTCTTCTTGTACGGCTCAGCGGCGGCGCTGGTGTTCAACAAGCTCTTCTTCCCGAACTCCGATCCGCTGACCGGAACGTTGCTGGCCTTCGGCACCTACGCGGCGGGATTCGGCGCCCGGCCGCTGGGCGGCCTGGTCTTCGGGCACTTCGGCGACAAGGTCGGCCGCAAGCGCCTGCTGGTGCTCAGCCTGCTCCTGATGGGCGGCGCGACCTGCGCGATGGGCTTGTTGCCCACCTACGCCTCCGTGGGCATCGCCGCCCCCATCTTGTTGACCACCTTGCGTCTCGTGCAGGGCTTCGCGCTCGGAGGTGAGTGGGGCGGTGCGGTTCTCATCGTCTCCGAACAC
This sequence comes from Saccharopolyspora endophytica, assembly GCF_018070075.1. Classification (GTDB taxonomy): domain Bacteria; phylum Actinomycetota; class Actinomycetes; order Mycobacteriales; family Pseudonocardiaceae; genus Saccharopolyspora; species Saccharopolyspora endophytica. The sequence continues at coordinate 231,651 of NZ_JAGPXE010000006.1, read as the reverse complement.
GGATCACCGCAACGCAGGGGGTTCTGGGCGTCGTGGCCGCAAGCCGGTGCTCCAGGCGGCAACCTCCTGGCCACAGGAGTTCTGGCCATCCTGGCCGCGGTCCAGTCCGACCAGGCGTTCCTGGACTGGGGGTGGCGCATCCCGTTCCTGCTGTCCGGTGTGCTGGTCATGATCGGCCTGTGGATCCGGCTCTCGGTGACGGAGTCGCCGGTGTTCCTGGAGGCCGCGGAGCAGGCCAAGCGCAACTCAGCGGTGGTGCGCGCCCCGATCGCACGGGTGCTGCGGGACAACTGGCGCGAGGTTCTGATCTCGATGGGTGCGCGCATGGGCGAGAACACCACCTACTACGTGATCACCGCCTTCATCCTCGTCTACCTCACCGGCCCGGTGGGTCTGCCGAAGTCCGTGGGGCTCAACGCCGTGCTCATCGGGTCGATCGTGCACTTCGCGACGATCCCGCTGTGGGGCGCGCTGTCGGACCGCTGGGGACGACGTCCGGTGATCATCCTGGGTGCGCTCGGCAGCGGTGCGTGGGCCTTCGCGTTCTTCGGGCTGCTCGACACCGCGTCGCCTCTGGTGATCACTCTGGCCACGACGGTCGGCCTGGTCCTGCACGGCGCGATGTACGGTCCGCAGGCCGCGTTCTTCTCCGAGCTCTTCGGCACCCAGGTGCGCTACTCCGGCGCCTCCATCGGGTACCAGCTGGCTTCCGTCGTCGCCGGTGGACTCGCACCGCTGATCGCCACCGCGCTGCTCAAGGGTTACGGCACCGCAGCTCCGGTCGCCCTCTACGTCGCAGCAGGAGCCGCCCTCACCGTGATCGCCACGGCGGTGTCTCGCGAGACCCGGGCAACCGGGCTCGGTTCGGTGTCCGAGCAACCCCGCCAAGCGGTCTAGCTCCGTCCAAGGGCACCAGCCGGCTCCCCGTCCGGCTGGTGCCCCCGATCCCACCGGGGAGAATTGGGCGCATGGATCAGGCAGCAGCGGCGCTGCGGCACCTGCTGACCTTGCTCGCCGACAACGCGCCGAGCGAGCAGGTCGCGCAGGTCGCCGTCACCGCCCGCACCTCCGGAGCGTCCGAGGCCGATCTCGAGGAGATCGAGAAGGCCAGCGAGCTCGCGCTCCGGGTGCACCGCAAGGTCGCCGAACACGAACGCAGGCAAACGGAGTTGGCGGCGCTCTTCGACAGCGCCAGCGACCTGGCCGGGGTGCGCGACCTGAACGCGGTGCTCCGCTCGATCGTGCACCGCGCCCGCATGCTGCTGGCTGCTGACATCGCCTACCTGTCGCTCAACGACGAAACCCGCGAGGAGACCTACATGCGGGTGACCGACGGATCGATCTCGGCGAAGTTCCAGCAGGTCCGGCTCGGCATGGGCGAAGGCCTCGGCGGGCTCGTCGCCCAAACAGCCCGCCCGTACGCGACCGCCGACTACGCCGCGGACTCCCGGTTCGACCACACCACCCCCATCGACTCCGCCGTCGACGAAGAAGGCCTGGTCGCCATCCTGGGCGTACCGCTGTCGCTCAACGACGAGGTCATCGGCGTGCTCTTCGCGGCTTTCCGCACAGCGCACGACTTCTCGCGAGATGAGGTGGCGCTGCTGGCCTCGCTGGCCGACCACGCGGCGATCGCGATCGACACGGCCCGGTTGATCGAGGAAACGCGCAAGGCGGTCGACGAGCTCAACGAGGCCAACGAGACGATCCGCAAGCACAACGAGGCGATGCAGCACTCGGAGCACGCCCACGACCGGCTCACCGACCTGGTGCTCCGCGAGGAGGACATCTCCGAGGTCGCCGCAGCGGTTGCGACCATGTTCGCCGGTGGCCTGGCCATTCACGATGCCGACGGCAACGAGCTCGCGCGTGTCGGTACCGGTCCCCTGCCGCAGCCGCACGAAGCGGTCGCGGCCTCGCGCAAGGCCGGCCGGGCCGTGGCGCACGAGAACAACTGGGTGCACGCCGTGCTTGCCGGACCCGAACTCCTGGGAAGCCTGGTCCTCACCAAATGCCCTGCGCTCTCCGACGTGGACCGCCGCGTCTTCGAACGAGCCGGTGTGGTCACCGCTCTGCTGCTCCTGCTCCAGCGTTCCACCGCCGAAGCCGAGAACAAGGTCGGCGGTGAACTGGTCGCCGACCTGCTCACCGCCCCGCAACGAGATCCCGCAGGGCTGGTCGCGCGCGCACGCCGGCTCGGCGTCGAACTCACGAGCCCGCATTCGGTGCTGGTGGCCCATGCCGAGGGGGTCCCGAGGGAGCGGCTGGCCACGGCCGTCGCCTGGAACGCCCGGGCCGCCGGAGGAGTGGCCGGCGCTCTCGAGGACCAGGTCGCACTGCTGCCGAACACCGAACCCGGCGAGGCCGCCAAGTCCTTCGCCCGTGGACTCACCGACTCCCTAGGTGCTCGCGTGACCGTGGGCGCCGCCGGTCCGGCCTCAGGACCGCAGGCCCTCGCGCAGACCTACACCGAAGCCAGGAAGTGCGTGCGCGCGCTGATCGCGCTCGGTCGCGACGGCGATGGCGCGGCGATGAGCGACCTCGGGTTCATCGGGATGGTGCTCGGCGAACGAGCCGACGCCCGCGGCTACGTCCGGTCGGTTCTCGGGCCCGTCCTCGACTACGACGCGCTTCGCGGCACCGAGCTGACCGAGACGCTCGAGGCCTACTTCGCCTCCCACATGAACCTCAACCGCACCAAGGAGCGCCTGCGGATCCACGTCAACACCGTCTCGCAGCGCCTGGAGCGCATCGGCTCGCTCCTCGGCGACGGTTGGCAGGCACCCGAGACGTCGCTGGAGATCCAACTCGCGCTGCGCCTCAACAAGATCATCGATGATGCCCCCGCCGACCACGGCTGAAAGCGGACACGATCACGCCCATGTCCCGGCGGGAGCATGACGGGGACGGAGACGCGGAGCGTTCACCTCGCGCATGCCCTCTGAACTGCGGGGACGGCGCATGTGCGGCTGGTGGGACGTCGGGGTCCGAGGCAAGCCGGCCGGCGGACTCGGCAGATCCGGCCCGGGATGCTGTCCGCAGGCGTCTCCTCCGCATGTGTCAGGCTACGGGCATGGCACTGCCTCATGATGATATCGATCCCGGTGGCCTGCTCGAGTACTCGGTGGTGTTCACCGACCGCTCGCTGAATCACATGTCCCAGCGCTTCGCAGGCGTGATGCAGGGCATCGTCGACGTCCTGCGCACGGCCTACCGAGCGCACAGCGTTGCGCTGGTGCCGGGAGGTGGCACCTACGGCATGGAGGCCGTCGCCCGCCAGCTCGCGACCGGCCGACGCTGCCTCGTGGTGCGCAACGGGCTCTTCTCCTACCGCTGGTCGCAGATCCTCGACATGGGTTCGATCGCGCCGGAGCACGCGGTGTGCCGGGCTCGCCCGATCGATGCGTCGCATCAGGCCCCGTGGCAGCCGGCACCGATCGATGAGGTCGTGTCCGCCATCCGCGAGCAGCGGCCCGAGGTGGTCTTCGCGCCGCACGTCGAGACCGCCGCGGGCATGGTGCTGCCGGACGACTACCTCCGCCGCCTCGGCGAGGCCACCCACGAGGTCGGTGGCCTGCTGGTCCTGGACTGCATCGCCTCCGGAGCGCTCTGGGTCGACATGACCGACCTCGGCGTCGACGTTCTGCTGAGCGCGCCCCAGAAGGGCTGGAGCGGATCCCCCTGCGCCAGCTACGTCATGCTCAGCGAGGCCGGCCGGGCCGCGGTCGAGGCCGGCACGTCGACGAGCTTCTCCGCTGACCTGAAGAAGTGGCTGTCGATCGCGGACGCTTACACGCGGGGCCAGACCCCGTACCACGCGACCATGCCGACCGACACCCTCGCGCACAACCTGGAGCTCATGCTCGCGACCCGCGACCGCGGGTTCGAGGACCTCCGCGCCGCGCAAATCGACCTCGGCGGCCGCGTGCGCACGCTCCTCGCCGAGTACGGGCTCCCCTCGGTCGCCACCGACGAGTTCGCAGCCCCCAGCGTGGTGGTCGTCCACACCGACGACCCGGAGCTGCGCAGCGGCGTCGGCTTCAAGAAGGCCGGTGTCCAGATCGCTGCCGGAGTGCCGCTGCACTGCGACGAGCCTGCCGACTTCTCGACCTTCCGCATCGGCTTGTTCGGACTCGACAAGCTCGGCGACGTCGAGGGCACCCTGGCCCGGCTCCGGACGGGGCTGGACAAGGCCACCCGCTGATCGTCCGAGCCCAGGGGCTCTTCTGCCACATCCACGTGCAGGAGTTGAGGCCACCGCCGCGTGCTCGGCGGTGGCCTCGACGGACGGATCGTCCGAGGAGTGGTGCGGTGTGGGCTGCCCGGCTCAACCGCAGCCCGCGCGGAGGAGCCGGACGCGTTACGGAGCGACCAGGTCCGCGACCGCGGCCAGGATCGCTCCGCACTGGACACCGACCAGCTTCCTGATCGGGATCGGGGTGGGCGGCACGTCGGCGTCGGCCTCCGCCGCCCAGCGGTCGAAAACCTCCGCCAGCCGGGCGTGCTCGACCCGGAGCTCCTCCGCGTCGTTGCCTCGGGCGATCTCCGCGCTCAGCGCCGAGAGCAGCATGCCCGCGAACCGCACCCGCGTCGAGTGGGTCATGGCCGTGACCATGAAGCGTTCCGCCACGACCGCAGGGCGCCGGTTGTCCTCCGCGCCGGCGCGAACCCGGTCCGCTTCGGCGGAGGTCCGCAGGAACGGCAGGAAGCACTCCATCGCGCGCAGGTGCGGAGACCGGACGTGCAGCTCGGACCGGACGGCGTCGAACGCGGTCGTGAGCACCCGAGACGTCTCACTGGTGAGTTCCGCGCGCTCGCTCAGCAGGTCCGAATAGGACACGTCGAGCGGCATGTGATCGTCGGCATCGGCGTTCGCCCAGTACGGCACCTCGGTCGCCAGGTACGCGGTGCCGTAGCGCTCCGCGTAGGCGTAGCTCGACTCACCGCCGGCGCGTTCGGTCGGGTCGAGACCGAGGCTTTCGAGGTAGTCGTACTCCTGCTCCGCGGTGAACGCCCGGAACACCGCCGGGGCCAGCCGTTCGATGAACGGCGCCTCGCCCTCCCCGGTGTGCAGAGGCAGCCCGAACCGGCTCGGAAGGGTCGTGAGCTGCTCGTTCAGCCGCGGACTCGTGCTGCTGAGGTAGTAGAAGACGCCACCGTACTCGCCGTTGTGCAGAGAGCACAGCATGATCGGCCGGGTCTCGTCGATGAGCTCCCTCAGCGCTTCGGTCTCGGGCATCACGCGGTCGAACTCGGTTTTCTTGTGGGCGAAGGGGAACGACCACTCGACCTGCTCGTCGGTGGCCGGCCGGTAGAACGAGCGCCCGTACTTCGCCATGGTCAGCGGGGGCTCGAACCACGGCTCGTTCAACCGCGTTCCGTCCGGGTCGATGCAGGTGACGATGTGCCAGGTGCAGCCCCACTCCAGGCGCAGGCCGTCGTCCTCGACGAGGCTTCGAGCCAGGTGCAGCGCCGACACCCCTCCGATCGGCTCGTTGGGATGCACCCCTCCGACGACCAGCACCTGCTCCTCACCGCCGTGGATGGTCAGGGACCACAGCGGTTCCCCGTCGCGCGACGTGCCGATGCGGCGCATCTCCGCCAGCTCCGGGTGTTCTCGCGCGATCTCCCGCATCGCCGCCACCAGCTCGTCGACCCCCGCGAACCGGTCGAACTCGGGTACTGCGTCGACGAACTCCCCGATGCGCTCGAACACGCCACTTCCTTTCCCCGAGGGGCCCACCCGCCGTGTTCTCCCGCGCGCGAGCCTGCGGTCGTTCGAGGACGACACTAACCGGATCCACCGATCGGCTATCGGGTCGAGGGCCTCGCCGCTGGTACCGAGTTCCGCACCGCACAACCGGCTCGACGAGGTCGATCGAGGTACGGCCTCGATTCGCGGTGGTCAGCCGCGGAGGATGCCGACGCCGCCGAGCACGTTGCCCCGGGCTGCTTCTTCGTCACTGACCGGGGCGTCCGGACGCCAGTGGGCTGCGGGCACCACTCCCGGGTCGACCAACGCGTACCCCGGGAACAGTTCTGCGACCTCGTCGGCTGTGCGGATGTGCAGGTTCGGGGTCGATGTTCCCGCCAGCAGGGAACGCAGCGCGGCCACCTCGTCGTCGGTGCGCGACATCTGCGCGTTGTTGGACACGGCCAGCGCGCTGCCCGGAACGCACGCGTCGCGGTAGCGCTTGACCAGCGCTGCCCCGTCGGGGCTGGGCAGGAGGTCGAGAATCCCGAACGCCAGGACCGCGACCGGTTCGGAGAAGTCCAACAACCCCGCCACGCCCGGGGATCGCAGCACCTCGTCGGCGTCGCAGACGTCGAGCTCGGTGACCGAGACCTGCGGATCCTCGCCGAGGAGGTGACGAGCGTGGTGGCAGGCGATCGCTTCCCAATCGACGTAGGCCACCTTCGCCTGCGGGCAGTGCGCCCGGGCGATCTCGTGCACGTTGCCGACGGTGGGAACCCCGGATCCCAGGTCGAGGAACTGGTCGATACCGGCCTCCGTCACGAGGTAGCGCACCGCGCGGCCGAGGAAGGAGCGGTTGGTGTAGCTGTAGTCCCGTTCTGTCGGTACGAGTTCGAGCGCTTGATCGGCCGCCGCGCGGTCGACCTCGAAGTTGGCGGACCCGCCGAGGATGTAGTCGTACATGCGCGCGATGTTCGGCCTGGTGAGGTCCGCGTGCGAAACCTCCGCCGCCAACTCGACTTCCCTGGCCCCGTCGTTCATGGCATCACCGTATCCGAACCAAGAGCGAACGATCACCCACGCAGCGTGACGGGCGGCCTGCTACCCCACGGGTTTCCGGCCTCCGCGACCAGAGCTCAGCTCCGGTCGGGGCACCCGGAAGTGGCAGTGCGGTTCAGGTGTGCCTTTCTCGCGGGCCGTCGTTCTTGGACAGCGGGGTGAAGAGCAGGTCGCGGACGACGTCGATGTGGCGGGGCAGGATCGCGGCGACCCTGTCGACACGTTCACCCGTTCCCCCGCTGTCGGTGGAGCCGCTGGGTCGGTATACCGGGAGGACACGGGCTCGTCGGGACGGGGGCGATGATGCTGCGCTCGATGATCGCATTGCTGGCCGCGGTCCAGATGACGGCATCCGGGGTGGCGTCGGCGTCCGATCCGGTGTCGGCCGGGGAGTTCGTCCGCGTCTACGACCCTTCGGTCGGCGAGGACGAGCAGTGGTACTACAACGACCACACGATGATCCGAGACGTGGACACCGGGTTGTGGCACGTCTACGCCATCACCCATCCCGAGCCGGCTGATCCGCTCGACGAGAAGCAGTTCGGTCACGCCACCGCTCCCTCACCCCGTGGTCCCTGGACGAAGCAGCCGTTCGCGCTCACCGCCGCACCGGCCGCCGGTGAGAGCCACATCTGGGCACCTCACGTGGTCTTCGCCGACGGCCTGTACCACCTGTTCTACGCCGCGGGCACGCCTGATCACGCCGCCTACCGCATGCACCTCGCGACGTCCACCGACCTGTGGAACTGGGTCCGCAGCGACGCCAACCCGCTGTTCACCGACGGATTCGACGCCAGGGACCCCATGGTCACCAGGGTCGGCGGGCTCTGGGCCATGTACTACACCGCGACAAGCACGCCCGAGGGCGGAAATCACCAGGTGGCCTACCGGCTCAGCCGCGACCTCGTGCACTGGAGCGACAAGCACGTCGCCTTCGAGCACCCGCGATCGGGCACCGTCGGCGGACCCACCGAGTCCCCGTTCGTGGTGCGGCGCCCGGAGGGCTGGTACCTGTTCGTCTGCTGTGATCCCGGGTACGAGGACACCCGGGTGTACCGCAGCGCGAACCCGTTCCGGTTCGCGGTGGACAATCCCGCGGGCCACATCAACGCCCACGCCGCCGAGGTCATCACCGAACCCGACGGCACCACCTCGGTCACCAGCGCGGGCTGGGGCCGAGGAGGACTGCACCTCGCACCGCTCCACTGGCCCGGGGCCCCAGCGTCTCCGTAGATGCCCGACGACGCACCCTCCCGAGCATCCAACGCGCCCGGCGGAACGGGTTCGGTTCGACGACCACGACGTGAGCCGCGCCCATCCGCCGCGACAGGTGGGCCGGCACGAGCCCGACCGGGACTCCCTCGGGCAGCCTCAACCAGATCTCCTGCGGCGCAGGCATGTACTCGGCGAACAGGCCGTCGATGTGCGTAGCTTCCCTTCAGCCGCACCGCCGCTGGAGGCTTCGTCCGGCCGCGTGTCAGGTGCGGCCTGCGGGGCGGGTCAGGGGGAACGGCAACGTGTCCCGGATCGGGCGGCCGGTGAGCAACATCAGCAGGCGGTCCACGCCCAGTCCGAGTCCGCCGGTGGGCGGCATGGCGAATTCCAGCGAGCGCAGGAAGTCCTCGTCCAGCTCCATCGCCTCCGGATCACCACCGGCCGCCTGCAGCGACTGCTCGGTCAAACGGCGGCGCTGCTCGATCGGATCGACGAGTTCGGAGTAGGCGGTTCCGATCTCCACGCCGAAAGCGACCAGGTCCCAGCGTTCGGCCAGCCTCGGGTCGTGGCGGTGCGGGCGGGTCAGCGGAGAGACATCGACCGGAAAATCGGTGTAGAACGTCGGTCGCGTCGTGCGGCGCTCGACCAAGCGCTCGTAGAGCTCGACCACGAACGCGCCACGGGGCCAGTCCGGATCGAAGGAGACCTGCGTCCGCTCGCACAACGACCGCAACTGTTCCGACGGGGTCTCCGGGGTGATCTCCTCCCCCAGCGCCGAGGACAACGCCTCGTGCACGGTGATCACCGGCCAGCTCCCGGACAGGTCGATCTCCTCGGCACGATCGCCGGTGCCCTGCCGCCGAGCGACCGGCGCTCCGTGCACGGCAGTGGCCGCGGCCTGCACGAGCTCTTCGCACAGCTGCCGCATCACCGCGTAATCGGCGTGGGCCTGATACGCCTCCAGCATCGTGAATTCCGGGTTGTGCCGGGCCGAGACGCCCTCGTTGCGGAACGTTCGTCCGAGTTCGAAGACCCGTTCCACCCCGCCCACGCACAGCCGCTTCAGGTAGAGCTCCGGGGCGATGCGCAGGTACAGCGGCATGTCGTAGGCGTTGATGTGAGTCCGGAACGGCTGCGCCGAGGCACCACCGTGCACGGGTTGGAGGATCGGCGTCTCGACTTCCAGGAACCGGTGGCCGGTCAGCGTCGAGCGCAACGCCTGCAAGGCGGCCGAGCGGGCCCGCAACATGTCCCGGGCCTCGGTACCGACGATGAGGTCCACCGAGCGCGCTCGGGATCGGGTCTCCGGGTCGGTGAGACCGGCGTGCTTGTCCGGCAGGGGACGCAGGCACTTGGAGGCCAAGGTCCACTCATCGGCCAACACCGTGGTCTCGCCGTGACGCGTGGTGATGACCTCCCCCTGCACCGAGACCTGGTCGCCGATGTCGACCTCGTTCTTCCACGCTCGCCACCGAGCTGCACCGGTATCGGAGGTGGTGAACATGACCTGCAGGTACCCGGACCAATCGCGCAAGGTGGCGAAGCACAACCGCCCGTGGTCACGCATCAGCACGACTCGGCCGGTGACCGCGGTGCGTTCGCCGGTGCGGGTAACCGGTTCGGTTCCGGCATGCCGTTCGACGATCTCCGCGCAGGAATCGGTGCGCGGGACCTGCGCCGGGTACGGGTCGCCCCCGGCTGCCCGGATCTTGTCGACCCTGTCCAGGCGAACCCGCATCTGCTCGGGAACCGATCGGCGACCGGGCTCGTGCTCGTGCGGCTCGGTCACCGGCATCCGGTCCTCACCGGGTGCGGCCGCGGCAGGGGTGGCGGTGCCACTCGAACCAAGCAGGGGCACGAACCCCTCGGCCACCGCCGAGGCGAACCCGACTCGGGCCAGATCGCGCCGATCGCCGAAACCGATGAACCGAGGCACCCAGTCGGGCTGGTACTTGGCGTTCGAGCGGTACAACGACTCCAACTGCCACCAACGCGAGAAGAACAGCAGGATCCCGCGCCAGGTCCGCAGCACCGGGCCTGCGCCCAACCGGGCGCCGCCCTCGAACGCCTCTCGGAAGACCGCGAAGTTCAGCGAGAGCCGCTGGAGGCCCGCAGGCGTCGCGCCCCGCGCATGCCCTCCCGAACGCGCCAGGGAGCTGATCATCAACTCCACCAGCCCGTTGTCGCTCTCGGGCGCTCGGCGCATGGCTTCCAACGACAGGCCGGTGCGTCCCCACGGCACGAAGGACAGCATCGCGCACACCTCACCGTCGGCGTTCACGGCTTCGACCAGCACGCATCCGCCATCGGCCGGGTCGCCCCACCGGCCCAGCGCCATCGAGAAACCGCGTTCGGTGTCGCCTCCCCGCCACTGCCCAGCGCGGCGGGCGACCTCGGCCATCTCCTCCGCCGAGATCTCCTCCTGCCTGCGGATCCGCGTCCGGTATCCGTCGCGGTGCAACCGGTTCACCGCCTGGCGCACCGGCCGCATCTCGCGGCCTTCGAGGTTGAAGGTGGACAGGTCCAGAACCGCTTCGTCACCCAGCCGAAGGATCTTCAAGCCGGCCCGCGCGTAGGCGCGGGCGCCGCGCTCGCCGGCGCCGATCACGGCCGGCCGCCAGGCGTAGTCCCGGCACATCCCCAGCCATCGCTCGATCGCCGGTCCCCACGCTTCGGGGTCACCGAGCGGGTCACCGCTGGCCAAGCAGACGCCTGCGACCACGCGATAGCTGATGGCGCCCTTGCCGCTGTCGGAGAAGAGCACCGCTTTGTCCCGCCGCGTGGCGAAGTACCCCAGCGAGTCGACCTCGCCGTGATCGGCCAGCAACGCCCTCACCCGGCGCTCGTCGGCAGCAGGCAGGACCGAGGCGGTGCGCTGGGATCGGAAGAGCACCGCCAGCGCGGCGAACAGCGTGGCCATCCCGAACGTGCCGAGCACGAGGTTCACCCAGCCCGGAGCTTCCCCGGCCCGGGTGATGTCCAGGGGCACCGCTCCTCCCAGGACTCGTTCGACCGTCCAGCTGAACTGGTCAGCGGAATCGTGCAAGGAGCCGGAGAACACCGTGACCAGTCCGTACCCCAGCACGATGAACACCGCGGCGAGTCCGGCGAAGGTCACCAGCGCCTTGGGCACGCTGGCGCGCTGCACCCGTCCGTAGAACTGCCGCGAGGCCAACCCCAGAACCACCATCGCGGCCGTGGTGAGCAGCACGTTCGCACCCAGCGACCACCGCACACCGCTCGGCAGCACCTGCTCGACGAGACCCGGCTCCCACGGGACCGCGAGGACGATCAGCAGCACCAGCCCCGACAGGAGCAGCTGCAAGGCCAGCACCAGCAGCAGGATCCGGTAGGCGATGCGCTTGCGACGTCCCAACGCCCCTGCGAGCACCAGCAGGAAGGCCGCGTAGCCGAGGTTGGCAGGAGCCGGGAACAGCACCAGGTCGATGAACTCCCGCACCGGCTGCATCCCGCTCCGGAACGCCGCTCCGACGGCGGCCAGGGCGCACAGGACGGCGATGCACACGAGCGTTCCGGCAACGATCCGCGGGACTCGAGCCGTCCAGTCCGGCTCGGTCGCAGGCCCCCACTCGCTCGTCGACCGGCCCACCGATGCTGCCCGACCCATCCGTACCTCCTCCGCTTAAGCTGGCATGCAGTGGACGATCGCTGCTGACCTCACGACCCTAGGACAGTTCATGCCGGCCGACTCCGATGCCCGGGTTGCGGCCCGGTGGGAGGTACGTGCGGTTGCAGGATGCTGCGCGGGCGCCGCTGTCCTCTACAGCCTGTGGCTGCTGGGGCCGTGGATCAATCCGGATCTGGACGCGCTCAACGGCTACGTCAGCGAATTCGCCGCCCGCGACCAACCTGGTAGCGGGCTCTTCCGCATCGGTGACGGGCTCGCCGGGTTGCTGGCCGCCGCAGCCGCCCTGGCCGGGATCCGGTCCCACGGCGGCGGGGTCGTGGGGTGGAGCGGTCTGCTGGTCTTCGGCGTCGCCACCGGGCTGGACGGAGCGCTGACCCCGATGACGTGCGCGAGCTACGTCGACTCGGGATGCGCGGTGCGAGAGCTCGTGGGAGCGCTCCCCGCCACCCACGCGGTGCACGAGATGACCAGCTCCGTTGCGGCGCTGGGCGTGCTCGTGGCCATGGGCGGGCTGGCCACGGCCGGTATCGGGCCGCGCGCACGCTGGGGCTGGGCGTGGTGCTCGCTGACCGGGCTGGCGACGGTGGCAACGCTGGGAGCGCTGTGGTTGGGCGTGGGAGCCGGGGTGACCCAACGAGCGCAGCTCGGCCTCATCGCGACGTGGCTGATCGCGTTGGCCGTCGGCCACGCCCGTCGAACTCCATCCGCGGGTGGTGTCGATGCCTGAATCGCCCTCGGTGCTGCTGACCTCCGGAATGGCCGGTGCCGCCTACGACTGGGAACCGGTCCTGACCCCGTTGTCGGCGCTTCGCGTGCATCGGCTGGAACGCCCCGGCCTCGACGGGTGCGCTCCGCGACCGGGGTTGCCCACCCTGGATGACGAGGCCGACCGGCTGGGCGCCGCCGCGGACCGGCACGGCGGTGCGGTGGTGGTCGCGCATTCGGTCTCGGCGCTGCACGCCGAGGCGATGGGTCGGCGGCATCCGAGCTCGCTGCGCGCGCTCGTGCTGCTGGACCCCAGTTGCGGCAGCGCTTCGCCGCAGCCGGAGTGGTCGCTGCAGGCCGCAGAGGTGCTGGGCCGCCGCGCGGCCCCCTGCATCGCACCCTTCGGACCAGCCATCTGGACGGCCGGTGCGCGTGCGCAGACGTCCCGACCGCTGCCACCGGCGGTGCGAGCGGCCGGACGTGCCCGCTTCCGCTCACCGGCCGCGATCACCGCGGCGTGGCAGGAGTACCTCGCCTTCGAGCCGATGCTGCGAGACCTGGCCGTGCTCCGGCAGCGCACGACGTTTCCCCCCGTACCCGTCTGGATCCTCACCGCCGTCGGGGGGATGCGCGCGAACGCGGCCGTGCGGTGGACGAGGTGCCACACCCGCCTGGCACGGCTCCTGGGAGGTCGCCACCGCCTGCTGCCCCACAGCCGGCACCAGGTCGCGTGGGAATGTCCGGACGTGGTCGTCAAGACCATCGAGGCCGCGACGGAAAGCAGGAGATGAGGACGGGACTGGCGCTGGCACTGGCAGTGGTCGCCCTGGTGGTCAGCGGCTGCGCAGACCCGGCGAAGGCGATCTCGGCCGCCGGGTACCGCAACGCCGTCTCCCTGGGCGCTCGGGTCGAGCTGGCGAAGCACGGCGTTCTGCTGCGAGATCGCCCGGCGTGCCGCAGCACCGGCGCCGAGAACGCCCACCTCGGCTCCGACTTCACCGTCGAGTGCACGGCTTCGACGCCGGACGACGCCGCGGTGACCGTGCACGGCGTGGTCACCGCAGCGGGCACCCCGGCCCAACGCGAGGACTACGCCCTCCGGCTCGACGGCAGGATGTTCCTGCACGTCAACTGCCTGGGTACCGGCTGCCGATGACGTCCGCCGCGGTCGATCACTCCGCCGAACAGAGCCAGAGCCGACTGCCGGCAGGACGGGCTCGCATCGCAGAACCGTCGCTGCGCTCTGGGCATCAGGCCGCACGCCGTGGTAGTTGTCCTCGTGACCGAGAGCTCGAGCACCGACCCACTCCGCTAGCCGCTGCGCCGAGCCCACGTCCCCGAGGAGATGATCCAGCGATGTTCGTCCCGTTCAGCGTCAGCGACTTCATCGACCGTGCGGTGCAGGTCTACGGCGACCGGGTAGGCGTCGTCGACGAGCCGGCGCAGCCGGCGGTGAGCCAGGGTGAGCTGACGTACGCGCAGTTGGGGGAGCTGGCGCGTCGTCAGGCCGCGAAACTCGACCAGCTCGGCATCGGTGTCGGCGACCGGGTGGCGATCGTGAGCCACAACAGTGCGCGGCTGCTCACCTCGTTCTTCGGGGTCAGCGGATGGGGGCGGGTGCTCGTCCCGGTGAACTTCCGGCTGCAGCCGGACGAAGTGCAGTACATCGTCGAGCACTCCGGCGCACGGGTGCTCTACATCGATCCGGAGCTCGAGGAGGCGCTGGCGGAGGTCAGCTGCGAGCACAAGTTCGTGCTCGGCGACGACGAAGCGCTCTACGCGCCGCCGGGATCCGAACCCCAGCCGTGGGAGCCGGACGAGTCGGCGACCGCCACGATCAACTACACCTCCGGCACGACGGCGCGACCCAAGGGCGTGCAGATCACCCACCGGAACATCTGGGTCAACGCGCTCACCTTCGGGCTGCACACCCAGATCAGCGACCGCGACGTCTACCTCCACACGCTCCCGCAGTTCCACGCCAACGGCTGGGGCATGCCGTTCGCCATGACCGGGGTCGGTGGGCAGCACATCATCCTGCGCAAGATCGACGGAGCCGAGATCCTGCGCCGGGTCCGCGACCACGGCGTCACGGTGATGTGCGCTGCTCCCGCGGTCGCGGCAGCGGTGCTGGACGCCGCCCAGGACTGGGAGGGCGAGATTCCCGGCCGGGACCGGGTGCGGATCATCATGGCCGGGGCACCCCCGCCGACGAGGACGGTCGTGCGCGTGCAGGAGGAGCTCGGCTGGGAGTTCATCCAGATCTACGGCCTCACCGAGACCTCACCGCTGCTGACGGTCAACCGCACGCGGGCCGAGTGGGACGACCTCGACCCGGAGGAGCGCGCGCAGAAGCTCACCCGAGCCGGCGCACCGGCGCTCGGCGTCCGGCTGAGCATCGACCGGTCCGAGGAGGGGGCCGGCGAGGTGCTGGCACGCTCCAACGTGGTGCTGGAAGGCTACTGGGAGCAGCCGGAGGAGACCGAGAAGACGCTCGACGGTGGCTGGTTCCACACCGGCGACGGCGGTTACCTCACCGATGACGGCTACCTCACGATCGCGGACCGCAAGAAGGACGTCATCATCACCGGCGGCGAGAACGTCTCCTCGATCGAGGTCGAGGACACCCTGTTCTCCCATCCCGCAGTCGCGGAGGTGTGCGTGATCGGCGTGCCCAGCGAGAAGTGGGGCGAGACGATCAAGGCGCTCGTGGTGCTCGCTCCCGAGTCCGAGGGCACGCCCGAGATGGAAGCCGAGCTGATCAGGTGGTGCAAGGACCGGATCGCCCGCTACAAGGCACCCACCTCGGTGGCGTTCCGCACCGAACTCCCCCGCACCGCCACCGGCAAGCTGCAGAAGTTCAAGCTGCGCGAACCCTTCTGGGAGGGCCACACCCGCCAGGTCCACTAGTCGGACCTGTTCAGCACGCGGCCGCTGGGACCCGGTTGCGCCCTACGGCCCTCGCCTGCGCGAGACGATGGGCCAGCCCGGCACAACGGCCACCAGATCGCGGCCGGTCAGCTCTCCGCACCGAGCTCCGTCGGCAGTGCGTGCGGAGGCCGATCCGGCAAAGGCCGGGCCCGGACCGCGTGCTTCATCACGATCGTGGAGCTCAGGCCCTGCAACCCGGGGAGCCGGACGAGCACGTTCTCGTACAGCCGCTGGTAGTAGTCGAGATCCGGAGCGACCAGCCGGATCAGGTAGTCCGGTTCGCCGAAGAGCCGCTGCGCTTCGATGACCTGAGGAACTTCGGCGAGCGCGGCGTCGAATTCGGCGACCGCATCCGGTCGGCTGAGCGTCGCGAACGCCAAGACCTCGAACCCGTATCCCAGCGATGCCGCGTCGACCGAGGCGTGGTAACCGGCGATGACACCAGTGCGCTCCAACTCACGGACGCGCCGCTGGCAGCGCGAGACGCTGAGCCGGACCTGCTCGGCGAGCTCGGTCAGCGTGATGCGCCCGTCCCGCTGCAGGAGGGCAAGAATTTCGCGATCGACGGCATCCATAGCTGGAAATGTTGCCACCTAGCGCGTATTCGCAGCAAGAGAAGCGAACAACTTGCCGGGCGAACGTCCTATGCTGGGCGCATGGCAATCGAGATTGATCACCAGGTCGAGGCGGCATCGAACTCCTCGGGTGGAGTTCCGAACTCGATCTTCGATCAAGCCGTCGATCGCAAGAGATCCAACTCCATGAAGTGGGCCTGCGCGAACGATCTGCTGACGCCCGAGCAGGCCGCCGCCGACCCGCTCCCGATGTGGGTCGCCGACACCGATTTCAAAGCCCCGCAGGTCGTGATCGACGCACTCCACGAAGCCGTGGATCACGGCGTCTTCGGCTACCCGGGAGGCGCGACCGACAGCTACGTCGAGGCCGTGAGCAACTGGCAGCACAGGCGATTCGGCTGGGACGTGCCCAAGGAATGGATCCTGCAGACCCCGGGCATCATCACCACGTTGAAGACCGCAGTGCAGGCGTTCTCCGCGCCGGGCGATTCAATCCTCATCCAACCACCGGTCTACGGGCACTTCCACGACGACATCCTGCTCAACGGCCGCCACCTCGCCCTCGCCCCGCTGCAACGCACCGAGAACGGCTATCGGTTCGACGCACGCACCTTCGAATCCGCGATCCGGCCCAACACCAAGCTGTTCATCCTCAGTCACCCCCACAACCCGACCGGGAACGTCTGGACCGAGGACGAGCTCACGACGATGGGTGAGATCTGCATCCGACGCGGAATCCTCGTCGTCTCCGACGAGATCCACCAAGACCTGATCATGAACCCGTCGAAGAAGCACGTTCCGTTCGCCTCGCTCTCAGACGAATTCGCGCGCAACAGCATCACCTGCACAGCCCCGAGCAAAACCTTCAACCTGCCCGGATTGCAAAGCGCGAACGTCTTCGTTCCCCACCGGGGACTTCGCGAGGAACTGCTGCGTCAGTACGACCGCAACATGTTCCCGATCGTCAACATCCTCGGAATGGTCGCAGCCGAGGCCGCCTACGCACACGGTGAGCCCTGGCTGGAAGAACTGCTCACCTACCTGCGCGGCAACCACCGGCATTTCGCCAACTCCGTCAACGACGCCACCGCGAAAGTGCGCGTGCTCCCCGCCGACTCCCTGTACCTGGCGTGGATGGACTGCCGGCACATGGGAATGGACGCCGAAACCCTCAACGACTTCATGCTCACCACGGCCCGCCTCTGGCTCGACAAGGGCCAGAAGTTCGGGATCGACGGACACGGCTACATGCGGGTGAACCTCGGCTGTCCCCGCTCGACGGTCGACGAAGCCATCCAACGCCTCCTCACCGCTGTCGCGGAAACGTGAACCGGGTTGCCGTTTTATCACGTCCTCAGCCGAAGCGACCACAACTACGTCGACGTCACGGGATTCACCGAACCAGAAGGCTTCGTCATCTCCACCCGCAGGGCCGAAGTCCACGTCGAGCGCATCCCTGCGCGAACCGCCAGACGGGTCACCGCGTGGAACCGATGCTCAACGCCACGAGCACCGCCTCTGCGTGACTCCGGCACACGGTCCGAGCGCTGTCCGGCCCAGGCCGAGCGCGAGTGCCTTCCACGTCGCATATCCAGGTCCCGGTGCACGCGTTGCGGTACACGTGAGGCGCCGAAAGACGCGCGGGCTGCTGTGCGATCTGAGACGAGTGCATGATCGGACCGTTCTGGGTGGCGCGATGCGCGAGGCTGACACCACCCAACGTCCTCCACAACCCCAGCCTCGAACAGGGGATAATTACCGACAGTCTCGAGCAATTCACATGAGGAGCAACCGGCCTTTTTCGCCACTCACCGCCGCGCACTCGACCTGTGCACTCACCTGCGCAATCGCACGGCTGTCACCCATCCCAGGACCTGCTAGGGGCCGGTTTCCCGGATCAGCCAGGGCATGTTGTCGGGTTCCTTGCGGCCGGGCAGGTAGGCGTTGAGCAGCGGTGGGATCCATGTCGCGGGTGGCAGACCGCCCAGTTCGGCGGAGACCTGGGCCAGCACGTCGGCTTCGGCGACCCCGGGGCGGAGGCGGATCTGCACCGGCCCGGAACCGAGGTAGCGCTGCTGCCACCGCGGTTTGGCCCACGGCGACGCCGGACGGGCGCGCGCTGCGCGCACCAGCTCCGGGAGATCCGCGCGCAGGTGCCCGATGGCCTCGAACACCACCGTCGTCGTGGTTCGGCCAGGACGGTCGTCGCGGTAGCGGTCCAGCCGGACCTGCAACGCGTCCGAGATGTGCACGGTCCACGGGTTGCGCATGGACACCATGTCTAGCAGGTGTCCGGCAGTCTCGTCCCGGCCCCTGAGATGAGACCCGGAGACCGGGGACACTCGGGGTATGACTCAACGCGACCGGGATGAACAGGGGCGGGCCCGCAACGCCCGTCCGCGCGATGGGCTCGGCTGCCCGCTACCGCACGGCGCTCCGGGCGTCGAGCGCATCGATGAAGATCTCGTGCTCACCCCGCAGGAGAGCCTGGAGCAGGCCCAACAGCTCCTCGACGACGGACGCCCGTTCCACGCCCACGAAGTCCTCGAAGGGGCGTGGAAAACAGCGCCCGAAGCGCAGCGCGCCCTGTGGAAGGGACTGGCCCAACTCGCCGTCGGCCTGACCCACCTGCACCGCGGCAACGCCACCGGAGCCACCGCTCTGCTGCGCCGGGCGGCCGAGCACATCAGGCCCTACAGCCAGGGGCCTCCGCACTCCATCGCAGTGGCGGAGCTGGTCGACTTCGCCGCCGAGACCGCCGAGACCATCGACCAGGCCGGTCTGGCCGCCCTCGACCACCAGCGATTGACCCCGAAGCTGCGCGCATCGGCCGAGTCGCCCGAATCTCCCTAGGCCTCCCACTGCGCCCTGTCCATGATCGAATCCCGGCTGCTGTGGATTTTCCGGGTTCCCACGGGCCGAAATGCCCGATCGAACTCGGGCCGCGCGACGGATACTGCATGGGGCAACCCGCGGCTAAGGGGAATGGATGACCGAGATCATCGGGCGGTGGCAAGCTGGGCACTCCGACTGGCTTCCCATCCCACCGTACGAGATCATCCTCGAACTGATTCCGCCGAAGTGGCTCCTGACCTACCTGGTCTTCGGCGAGCGGCAGGCGTTCATCGGGTTCGACACCGAAGAGGAAGCACGCCGCAACGTGGTCTGGTTGAAGACGCGGTGCCCTGTGTACGACGACGACTGGATCGACTTGACGCCCCAGATCCACGACCCGTAGCCGTCCGCGCCCGCAGGATCGAACGCGGGCGGCTAGACGCCGCCGACCAACGAGGACAGCGCGACCGTGCCGAGGACCAGCAGCATGACGAGCCCGATGCTGAGCGTGGTCCAGTCGATCGCGGTCCTGGCTTCTGCGCCGTGCCGGGATGTGGTCATTGCAGCGTCCCCCTTACTCCTCAGTCGTCGGTGAGGCCCCAACCGCAGTGGCCGGGGTGTCCTCCGTAGTGAACCGGCTGGATGCGATGTCCGCATGTGCCAAAAGTCCCGCGATCGGCAAGGGAAATTCTCCCCCGACCGGAGGGCAGCACTCGGGGGGATTTGGACCCTGCGTAGCCGGGGCCCCGGGTCGTAGGGTCCGTGGTCATGTTGCAGCGGACCGAGGTCACCATCGGCGATCAGACCTGGGTGTTCACCACAGCGCGGATCGGGGTCGACCCGGTGACCGGCGAAGAGGAGTACGAGACGACCATCGCCGCGCCGTGCACCGAAGTCCCCGAGCCGGCCCGGCGCTGCCTCACGCAGCAACGAGCGCGCCAAGTCCACCAGATGTTCGTGGATGAGTTCGTCGCGACCGCGCGCGGCTGCGCGGAGATCAACTCGTTCCCGTAGAGATCGCCCCACCACCCCGCTCACGTGGCTCCTGAGTCACTCAGGTCGGTTCCCGGTGGGGATGACGATCTTCGTCTCCTGCCACTTGGTGAGGTAGAGGTAGAGGTACTGGCGGGCGGCTTCGTCGAGCGCCCAAGCGGCTTCGGGCACCAGGGGCGCGGTGATGAGTCCCTCGCGGAACTCGACCACGGCGGGCCAGGCTTCCGGAATCACCCGGTCCCACACGGGTTCGCGCGGGAGGCCGTTCCAGTCGGCGGCCCGGTCGCCGACCAGGTAGCGGGCGAGGGCGTTGCACATCGGGCGGCTCACGCTGCCCGGGCTGGTCTGCTCGGCCAGCTGGCCGAGCAGGATGTCGGTGAGCGTGACGCCTTCCGGTGTCGGCCCCATGTTGCGGGCCAGGACCTGGTCGGACTGGGCGTGGGCCGCGGCCCAGGTGGCGGGGATGTACTCGTCGGAGATGCCGAGCACGTGCGCGGTCACCTGCCAGACGTGCAGGTAGGCCTCGGCCTCGTCATCGGTGATCGCGACCTCCCACTCGCGCATCGTGCGCATCGCGAAGGTCGGCAGCGTGTGCCAGGTGACCAGCATGTCCTCCTGGCTGATGGGGATGTCCTCAGCGGCGCCGTTCCGCCAGTGCGGCGACTGCGGCAGCAGATGCCGCACGGCCGCGTGCACCAGCCGCGTCTTGACGCACTCGACGACGCACGTGCCCTCAGGTCGGTAGGCGTCGAGCGCCCCGACGGAGAACCCGAACCGGCTCGTCTTGGCGACCCGGTCCTCCATGTCGGCACCGCCGGCCGAGTGGTAGACGGCGCGCGCTTCCTTGGGGATGGCGGTCGCGAGGATGCCGCCGCCGGGCCCGTTGCACAGGTTGAGGTAGATCCCGCGCGCCTTGTTGAACTCGGCTGCGGCTTCGAGCTTCTCGCGATCGGCCCACGCCGGCAGCTGACGGGCGTGTTCCAGGAAGCCGCGCAGATCCGCGGGCAAGCCGTCGGGCAGCGCCTGGTCGTTGCGCTCCCAGTTCCACAGCAGCTCGTTGATCCTCGGGATCAGGCCGCGCTCGAACAGCGACGCCAGCAGCGGATCGCCGTCGGCGTCCCACACCCAGTGCGGATCCACCCCGGCTCCCGACCCCGCCACCGAATCGCTCGGCGACCAGTTCCACCCGACCAGCGCCCGCGCCTGCGCCGGGGACGCCGCCACCAGCGCTCCCAGCGCCGCCGCACCGCCGGTCAGCAACGCCGCGCGTCTGCTCAACTCCGCCATGCTGCACGCTCCTCCTCGAACCGTCGTCCTCGTTCAGGACGGTCGGTTGCCCTGGGGGATCTCGATGCTGATCCGCTCGCCTTCGGAGAGGTAGAGCAGGACCGCCTGACGAAGGAACTCGTCGAACATCCAGTACGTCTCGGGGGCTCCGGGGAAGTGGACGCCCAGTTCGCGGGCGGCGATGAACGGCGGCCAGAACGTCCGCAGCATCGGGTCGTAGACGGGCTCACGCGGGATCAGCAGCCAGTCCGCGATGCGGTCCCCGAGGACGTAGCGGGTGAACGCACCGATCAGCGGTTCGCTGAACGCGCCGTTGTCCGGCCCGATGTTCATGAGGATCTGGGCGAGGTTGTTGCCCTCTGGCGTCGGTTCCAGAACGGGGTCCAGCACCTGCTTCGCCTGGGCGTCGGCCTCGTCCCACGAGGCCGGGATGTACTCGTCGTCGACTCCGAGCATGTGCGCCGTGACCTGCCAGGAGTGCAGGTAGGCCTCGGAGTCCACCGGCGGGATCGGCACCTGCCACTCGACGAGGTTCTGCCGCACGGTGGTGGCGAGGCTGTGCCAGGTGACCATGATGTCGGCCTGGCTGATCGGAACGTCCTCGGGCGCGACCCGGTTCCAGTGCGGCGACTGCGGCAGCAGGTGGCGCACGCCTGCGTGCACCAGGCGGGTTTTCACGCAGGTCACGATCATCTCGCCGTCGGGGCGGTAGGCGTTGCGGGTGCCGATGTCGTAGCCGAGCTTGGCGGTCTTGGAGATGCGGTCCTTCATGTTCGCGCCGCCGTAGGAGTGGTAGACCGCGCGCGCCTCCTTCGGGATGACGGTGCTCATCATGCCGCTGGCCATCCCGTACAGGAGCCCGAGGTACAAACCCCTCCGCTCGGTGAAGTCGTAGGCTTGATCGAGCTTGGCCTGGTCCGCCCATGACGGCAGCGCGCGTGCCTGTTCCAGGAAATCCCGCAGGTCGGAGGGCAATCCGTCCGGCAGTGGCTGGCTGTTGGTTGTCCACGTCCGCAGCAGTTCGTTGACCCGCGGCACCTCACCTCGGTCGAGCAGCGAGGCGACCAGGTCGTCCGCCTCGGGATCCCACACCCACCTCGGGTCGACACCCGCACCGGTACCTGCGACCGACCCGCCCGGCGACCACGTCCACAGAGGACGCGCATGCGCGGAACCCGCTGCGCTCAGCGCCCCTAGCGCGCCCAGAACTCCGCCGATCTTCAACGCGTTTCGCCTGTTGTGCTCTTCCATGGCCGAACTCCTCCTCGAGTTCCCGAACCGTGGTTGGCATGCTGATACGCATCGTGCTTCTCTGTATCAGAGGAGAACACAGCGTGATCCGAAACACCAGACCTCGGTCGAAAGAAGGACTTCGTGGACCCCATCCTGTCCAGCCTGATCACTCCTGGGACCGACGACGGGGAGTCGTTGCTGGAGCGCGCGTTCGCCGAGGCCATCGACCGTTCGGAGACCACCGACGAGACCACCGAGCGCGTGCTGGAAGCCGCGCACGAGCAGTTCCGCCGGATCGGCATCCGACGATCGACGATGGAGGACGTCGCCAAACGAGCCGGGGTCTCCCGGATCACCGTCTACCGCCGGTTCAGCACCAAGGACTCCCTGGTCCAACAGGTGATCCGCCGCGAGTTCCGCCGCTACTTCGACCGATTCCTGCTCGACATCCGAGGCGCCGAGACCGTCGCCGAGCGAGTCGAGATCGGCTTCGCCGGCTCGCTGCGAGCCATCCGGAACAACCCCCTCATCGGCGGCCTCATGGACACCGAACCCGAGATCGTCGTGCCGTCGATGATCAGCGACGGCGGCAGGACCATGACCACCGTCAGCCGGTTCGTCGCCGGACGACTCGGCAGAGAACAACGCGCGGGAACCATCGCCGTGGAAGTCGACGTCGAGGTCGTCGCCGAGATGATGGTCCGCATCTCGACATCGTTCCTGGTCACCCCGAGCAGTCACATCGACCTCGACGACGACCTGCAGGTGCGCGCCCTCGCGCGCCGATTCCTCGTCCCCATGCTGGAACCCGCAGACCACCGTTCGCGATGAAGGTCGTGCCTGCAGCAGACGTCACCCACCATGATGTCGGCGCTCGGACTGCACCGTGGTCTCGGCCGCCTACGGCGGCACCAGCGAGATCCAGCGCGACGTCCCGGTCAGCTGAGCATCTGCTCGAGCTTGGGGTAGGACGGCTGCGCACCCGGGTGCTGCACGCTGCGAGCGCCGACGCGGGTGGCCCAACGGACCGCTGCGGGCAGCGAATCGCCTCGCCCGATGCGCCAGGCCACGGTCGCGGCGAAGGCGTCGCCGGCTCCGGTGGTGTCGACCGCGTCGGCCGGGATTGACGGGACGTGCTCGGCGTGACCGGGTTCGGCGACCGCCGCACCGCGCGCGCCCAAGGTGACCACGGCCGATCGCGCGCCGACCTGCCGGAGCGCTTCCGCGTAGGCGACTTCGTCGTCGGGGACGTGGGAGCCGTGGCTTCGCAGGACTTCTCGCGCCTCGTGCTCGTTGACGATCAGCGGGTCGGCGGCGGCGAGCACGTCCCCGGGCAGGTCGACCACCGGCGACAGGTTCAGCGACAGGCGCGCCCCGGCTTCTCGCGCCGCGCGCGCCGCCGCGCACACGGTTTCCACCGGGACCTCCAGAACCACCGAGACGACGCGGGCGGAGGCGATCAGCGACCGGGCCGCGGCGATGTCGCCCGGGGACAACCGGTCGTTGGCCGCCGCGGCCACGACGATGCTGTTCTCCCCGGTGGCGGCCACGGTGATCAGCGCGGTGCCGGTGGCCGCCGACTCGTCGCGGAGGGTGTGCGCCGTCTCGACGCCGTCGGCGCGCAGGGCGGACAGCAGGTCCTCCCCGTGCGCGTCGGCGCCGACCCGGCCCACCAGGGCGGTCCGGGCGCCCAGCCGCGCGGCGGCCACGGCCTGGTTCGCCCCCTTGCCCCCGGCGCTGGTGGTCAACGCGTTCGCCCGCACCGTTTCCCCGGGCTGCGGGTGACGCCGCACTCCCGCGGTGAGGTCGACGTTCAGGGACCCGACCACGACGACGTCCAGTTCGCGCGACATCGTTCTTCCTCCCGCCTCTCCCCTGCGCGCGCTCACGCGACCCGCCGCGTGGGTTCGGGCGCGCCGCAGAGCCGGTCGATCAGCACTTCCGGGAACGTGCGGTCGGTTTCGAGGACCACGCGCACGTTCGCGCCCTCCTGCGTCGGGAAGTTCCGGTACTGACCGCGGACGTCGGCGACGGTCGCGCCGCGCCCGGGACCGTCCCCGGTGTCCACGTCGGTGGGCACCACCGGAGCCAGCACCGGCACGACGTCACCGGCCGCGATCGCCGCCGCCAACGGGTCGTGGCAGGCCGCTCGCCGCTCGCCGAAGATGTCGCGCTCGTAGAAGTCGAAGTACTGGTCCAGGATGGACGAGGTGAAAGACGCCACCGGCGAACCGCATTCGTCGAGCCGCCGCTGGTGCTGCTCGGTGAGGACCTCGCCCATGGTGGCGTCCAGCGGGACCATGGTCACCGGCCATCCCGCCCGCAGCACGATCCGAGCCGCTTCGGGATCGTTGTGGATGTTGGCCTCCGACGCCGGGGTGGCATTGCCCGGGTGCCGCACCGCGCCGCCCATGATCGTCACGTGCTCGACCAGGTCGGGCAGTTCCGGTTCGAGCAGCAGAGCGGTGGCGAGGTTCGTCAGCGGGCCGAGGGCGAGCAGGTGCGTGGCGCCGGGGTTCTCGCGGGCGAGCCGCACGATGAGCTCCGCGGCGGGTTCGTCGCTCGGCGCCGTGGTCGGGGCGGGCAGGTTCGTGTTGCCCAGACCGTCGTCGCCGTGGACGTACGGCGCGAGATGCGCTTCGCCGCACCAGTTGCTCAGCGCTCCCACGGCGACCGGGATGTCCGGGCGGCCCGCCAGTTCGAGCACCCGCAGCGTGTTGAGCGCCGCCGTACCGGCGTCGGTGTTGCCGAAGACCGTGGTGATCGCGCTGATCTCCACTCCCGGGTCCCCGAGCAGGTAGAGCAGCGCGAGGGCGTCGTCGATGCCGGTGTCGCAGTCGACGATCAGTGTTCGCTTGGGCGCCATCGGTTGCGTGCCTTTCTGCTTTCGGGGTCCTGCATCGCGTTCCGCGCGCGATCGCGGTGGAACCGGGACTCGCTCATCGGGATTGGCGCACCGGGATGCTCGGTGCACCGCTGGGCAACACGTACTTCGCCGCGATCAGCGGCGTGCGTTCGACGGAGACGACCTGGGTGATCAGCACGACCGGGGTGTCCGGGGAGCGATCCAGGACCTCGGCCCGTCGCCGGCCGAGGACCGTCGCGCTGACCGCGCTCGACCCGCTCAACGGCAGGTAGGGGTCGAGCGCCGAGACCACGTGCAGCATCGTGCTGGGCTGCGCCTCGGCTTCGGCCAGCGCCGCCGGAAGACCCGGGTCGACGGCGGCCAGCGCTTCGTCGTGCACGCTCCACTCCTCGACCAGACCGCTGGGCACGGCGTCGATGTCGACGACGCTCTCCCAGAACCAGACCTCGCAGCTGGCCGGGACCGGCAGGTGCTGCATGACCAGATCGGTCGGTCCCTCCAGCACGCGCGCCAGCGGCCGGATCTTGGCCGCGTCCGCGCCGAACAGGCTCTCGATCGGTTGCAGCCGCTCGAAACCGCGCCTGGCCGGGCGGTCGTTGACGGTCCGCCCCACCCCGCGCCGCACGGTGATCACGCCGTCCTCCTGCAGCAGCAGGAGCGCTTCGCGCAGCGCCGGTCGGCTCACTCCGAGATCAGCGGCGAGGTCGGGCTCGGACGGCAGCGTCGAGCCGGGTGGGTAGGTCCCCTGCCGGATTGCTTCGACGATCCGCTCGTAGAGCTCCACGACCGGTCGCCGCTGCGGTCGTCTGGCCGCCACGTCGCACCCCCTGTTGGGTTGATGTCAGACAAGTTAGAAGAGCAAGGCCCGCTCGTCAAACCCGACGAGCGGCCCAGTTGATCAGATCAAACTGCGGAAACAACTCTTGACGGCGCAGGGACAAAGCCGGTAAACCCTTCCGCCAACACCTCGAACATGTCAGACAAGCTCGTCGACATGTCGGTGCGCAGCACCAGAACGTCCACCACGCCGCTGCCCACCCCTCTCGAATCGCCTCAACGCGGAGGTTCCCATGACCACGGTTGGCGCCCCATCGCCCACCAACGCACCCCCGGTGCGCTCCCCCGCCCTGCTCACCGCCCTGGTCCTCGCCGTCGCGGGCTACCAGATCAACGCCACCATGCTCTCGCCCGCGCTGCCGAACGTGATCGACAGCCTGGACACCACCAGCAGCGCCGGTGGGCTCTCCCAGACGCTGTTCTTCCTGTTCTCGGCGATCGGCCAGGTGACGCTGGCGCGGCTCAGCGACTACGTCGGCCGCCGGCGGATGCTCCTGGTGACCCTGCTGCTCGCACTGGCCGGGGAGCTGATCTGCGTCCTCGCGCCGAACATCGAGCTGTTCATCATCGGCCGGAGCCTGCAGGGCGTGTCCGCGGCGACGTTCACGCTGGCCTACCTGACGCTGCACGAATACCTCCCGCCGCGGAAGTTCGGCCGATCCCTGGGCATCATCACCGCGGTCAACGGCGGCATCGCCGGGATCGACACCGTCATCGGCGGTTCCGTCGCCGACTCCGTCGGATTCCGCGGGATCTTCCTCATCACCGGTCTGATCACGGTGATCGCCCTGGTCGCCGTCCACCTCTGGGTACCCGCCAGCGGGACCGCCACCGGACGGATGGACTGGACCGGCGCGGCCCTGCTCGGCGTCGGGCTCACCGGCATCCTGCTCGCGCTGAACGAAGGCAGCAGCTGGGGCTGGTCATCGGTGCCCACGCTGACGCTGCTCATCGGAGGCGTGCTGACCCTCGCGCTGTTCACCGTCACCGAACGCGGCAACCGGAACGCGATCATCGACACCTCGGTCCTGGCCTCCCGAGCCGGCTGGCCACTGCTGCTGACCACGATCTTCACCCTGGCCGGGGTGTTCGGGATGCTGAACTTCACCGTCCCGCTGCTGACCCAGACCGCGGGAGAGGGCTACGGGCTCTCGGCGACCATGTCGGCCCTGCTCTACCTCACCCCCGCTTCGGCGCTCGGTGTCATCGCGGCCCCGCTGGTCGGACACTTCGGTCCCCGCATCGGCTGGCGGCGCTCGGTGCTGATCGGTGCCGTCGGCACGGCAGCGGCACTGGTGCCGCTGGTGCTGGTGCCGCAGTCACGAGTGGTCGCCTTCGCCGCGCTCGCGGCGCTCGGCATCACCTACACCGGGTACATGCTGACCGCGCTCAACGGCCTCGCCGTGGCGCTCGCACCGGAGGACAAGCCCGGCTCGCTGCCCGGTCTGAACGGCGCCTGCTTCGGCATCGGCGCCTCGCTGGGCATCGCCGTCGCCGCCAGCGCCGTCACCTCGACCAGCGGCGACGGCGCCCCCACCTTCGACGCCTTCCACGCCGCGCTGTGGACCGGGGGCGGGTTCGTCGCCCTCGCACTGGTCACAGCACTGCTGATCACGACCCCGCAATCAGAGAAGAACTAGGAGGAGCACGTGACCGACGTACCGACCGCCGACCAGATCCGCCGCGCCCCGAAGGTGCTGCTGCACGACCACCTCGACGGAGGGTTGCGGCCCGAGACGGTCGCGGAACTGGCCGAGCAGCAGGGCTACGACGCGCTGCCGGCCACGGGTTCGGACGACATCCGCAGGTGGTTCGCCGCGGCGACCGAAGCCGGTTCGCTGGAGGAGTACCTGGAGCGCTTCACCCACACGGTGGGCGTCATGCAGACCGCGCACGCCATCAGCAGGGTCGCCGCCGAGTGCGCCGAGGACCTGGCCGCGGACGGCGTCGTCTACGCCGAGGTCCGCTACGCCCCGGAACTGAGCACGCTGCAAGGTCTCTCGCTGGACGAGGTCGTCGAGGCGGTCCTCGACGGCTTCCGCCGCGGCGCGGCGAAGGCGCGCGCGGCGGGCAACCGCATCCGCATCGGCGTCCTGCTGTGCGCGATGCGCCAGGAGCTGAGGGCCAGGGAGATCGCCGAGCTCACCGTGAAGTACCGGGACGCGGGCGTCGTGGGATTCGACATCGCCGGCCCGGAAGCAGGATTCCCGCCCACCCGCTCGCTCGAAGCGTTCGAGTACCTGCGCAGGGAGAACTGCCACTTCACCATCCACGCAGGTGAGGGCTTCGGGCTGCCGTCGATCTGGGAGTCCATCCAGTGGTGCGGCGCGGCCCGGCTGGGCCACGGCGTGCGCATCGTCGACGACATCGAGTTCGCCGAGGACGGCAGCGCGCAGCTGGGCCGGCTGGCCTCGTTCGTCCGGGACCGGCGCATCCCGCTGGAGATGTGCCCGCGCTCGAACGTGCACACCGGCACGGTGCCGTCGGTGGCCGAGCACCCGATCGCGCTGCTGCGGCGGCTGAACTTCCGGGTCACCGTGAACACCGACAACCGGCTGATGAGCCAGACCTCGATGTCGGACGAGTTCGGCGACCTCGTCGACGCCTTCGGCTACTCGCTCGACGATCTGCAGTGGTTCACCGTCAACGCGATGAAGTCGGCGTTCATCCCCTTCGACCAGCGCCTGGCGCTGATCAACGAGGTCATCAAGCCCGGCTACGCGGCACTGCGCTCGGAAGCCGTCTTCGGCCCCGTCGCCGACCACACCCCGGCCCTCGCCTGAGCCCACCCCGGACGCGGCACTCCCGAGCCCCAACCCGGGAGTGCCGCACCCGCGGCTGTCCTCCGCTCCTCGACACGACCCTCAAATGAGGTCAGCGGCAACCGCAGATGCATGTTCTTCCCCGGGTGACGACGCATCGAGCCAGTGAGTCGGTCTTGACGAGCAGGTGACCGGCTCGCGACCGCCAGCGGTAAGCTGGGGCACTTCCCGCGAGGGAGGGCTTCCGGTGGATGAGGAGGAGTTCGGCGTGCGCGGCACAGAGGTTCAGCCGCCTGCGGGAACGCAGGCGATCGGCAGGGCGCTGGCGGTGCTGAAACTGCTGGCGGCGGAGGGAACCGAACTCGGCCTCTCAGCCATCGCCGGTGAGCTCAACCTCTCGTCCGGTACGGCGCATCGCATCGTGCGGGCGCTGAGCGCCGAGGGGCTCGTCGCGCACAACCCGCGCACCGACAGCTACTACCTCGGCACCGGAACGATCCTGCTCGGACAGGCCGCGCAGCGCGGGTTCGGCCTGGACAAAGCACTGCCGGTCCTCGAGCAGATCAACGCCGAGACGCAGGAGTCGGTCAACCTCGCGGTCCGAGAGGGCGCCGAGTCGGTGGTGATGCT
Source organism: Saccharopolyspora endophytica (assembly GCF_018070075.1). Classification (GTDB taxonomy): domain Bacteria; phylum Actinomycetota; class Actinomycetes; order Mycobacteriales; family Pseudonocardiaceae; genus Saccharopolyspora; species Saccharopolyspora endophytica. Next base: position 202,379 of record NZ_JAGPXE010000006.1, on the reverse strand, counting down.
GCGAGTGCAGTCGACCTTGCCACTGCGTTTCGAGCAGCACACCGGTGCCCGATTCCCGCTTTACACCACCGCTTCGGGAAAGGCGATCCTGGCGTTCTCCTCGGACGCCGACGCCTACGTGTCCGGCCTGCCTCCGCGGTTGACGCAGCTCACCGAACGCACACTGACCGACCCGGTCGAGCTCTCCGCGCAGCTCGACAAGATCCGGCGCCGCGGTTACAGCATCGACGAGGAGGAGAACGTCGCAGGCGTGCGCTGCGTCGGCGCACCGATCCTCGACGCCGATGGCCGTGCGCAGGCCGCCCTGGTGATCCAGGTGCCCACCGTGCGCATGCCCACCAAGCGGATTCGTGAGCTCGGCGAGCGCGTGGTGACCGCAGCCAAGGAGATCGCCCAGTTCGTTCCCATCGACCGCATCATGTCCCGCTGACGCCGAGGGCTCGGGCGGTCAGCGTCGCCAGGTGCACGGGTTCGCTGGCGGAGAGCTGGCGGATCTGCGTGCGGCAGCTGAAGCCGTCGGCGTTCACAGCGGTCCCGTCCTGGGCCGCTCTCACGGCGGGCAGGAGCTGCTGTTCAGCACAGGCCACCGACACGTCGTAATGACCCCGCTCGAACCCGAAGTTGCCCGCGAGCCCGCAACAACCCCCGTCCACCACGTCGATGTCCTCGACGACCCTGGCCAGCAAGGCGTGGTCAGGGTCGAAGCCCAGATCCGCGTGCTGGTGGCAGTGCACCTGGGTGAGCACCCGCCGCTCCCGGGAGATGACGGGCAGTTCCGACACCCGGCCCACCTGCTCGGCGAAGGTGCGCACGGAATCGGACAGGAGCGGGACGCGAGCATCGTCGGGCAGCAGTTCGGCGGCGTCCGCGCGCAGCAGCGCCGTGCAGCTCGGTTCGAGCCCGATCACCGGTACGCCCTGCTGGAGCCAGGGGTGCAGCACGTCCAACGAGCGACGCAGGACTCGCCGTGCGGTGCCGAGCTGCCCGGTGCTGTACCAGGTCAGACCACAGCAGACACCTGTTTCCGGCAGGTGCACCGAATACCCCAACGATTCCAGCACGGCTACCGCGTCACGGCCGGTTTTCGGGTCGAAGTGGTTGGTGAACGTGTCCGGCCACAAGACCACCGGGGCGCCGTTCGCGACTCGTCGCTGCCGCGTGACGAACCACTGCCGGAAGGTGGTATCGGCCAGCTCCGGGATCTCCCGCTCTGGAGCGATTCCTCCAACGCGCTTCAGCACGCCGGACACCCGGGACCGGATGAGCGCGTTGACCAGCCGCGGAGCGGCCGAACCGATGCTGAGCCACCGCGGCAGCGCCCCCATCGCGTAATGCGCAGCCGGGCGCAGTCGGCGCCGGTGGAAACGGCTGAGGAACTCGGCTTTGTAGCTGGCCATGTCGACCCCCACAGGGCAGTCGGTCTTGCACCCCTTGCAGCCCAGGCACAGGTCGAGCGCTTCGCGGACCTCCGGCGACCGCCAGCCACCGGTCACGACCTGGCCGGCCAGCATCTCGAACAGCAGCCTGGCACGTCCGCGCGTGGAGTGCTGTTCCTGCCCCGTGGCGCGATAGCTGGGGCACATGACCCCACCCGAGGACGACAGGCACTGGCCCACGCCGACGCAGCGCCTCGAAGCTGCTGCGAGGTCGCCGTTGTCGGCGTGGAGGGCCAGTTCAGCGCGGGTGGGCAGCGTGGGCGGTGCAACTACCACCCGCAGGTCAGCGTCCAACGGGGCTGGATTCACCAGACGTGAGGGGTTCATGCGCCCATCCGGGTCGAACGCGGCCTTGAAATCCCGGAACGCCGCCATCATCCGGGTGGAGAACATCAGCGGCAGCAGCTCGGCTCTTGCCTGTCCGTCACCGTGCTCCCCGGACAGCGAACCGCCGTGGGCCACCACGAGTTCCGCAGCTTCGGTGAGGAAAGCGCGGTACCTCTCGCGCGCTTCGGTTGCGGTGAACGGGAAGTCGATGCGCACGTGCAGGCAGCCATCACCGAAATGCCCGTAGACGACTCCGGTCCTGCCGTGCTCGTCCAGCAGGGTTTCGAACTCGCGGAGGTAGGAACCGAGCTGCTCGGGCGGCACGGCGGCGTCCTCCCACCCCGACCACGCTTCGGATCCATCGGCCAGTCTCGTGGCGAGACCCGCCCCCTCTTCGCGGATGCGCCACAGCGCGCGCTGGTCGGCGGGTTCGGCGACCAGGCGAGCACTGGCACCGAGCTCGGGGGCGCGGTCGACCACTTGACGCGCGGCGTTCTCGGCCTCAGCCGGAGTGCCGCCACCCGTTTCGAGGTAGAGCCATGCCGTGCCTTCTGGAAGCTCAGCGCGCCGTCCCGGCCGTCGGGCGTCCAGCGCGTCGACCAGGCGCACGTCGATGCCCTCCATGGTGATGGCGGGCAGGTCGAGCAGTGCGGGCACCGCTTCCGCCGCCGCGACGCAGTCTGCGAAGCCGAGCACCGCCAGCGCTCTGGCTGCCGGGGCAGCGACGAGATCCACAGTCGCGCTCAGCACCACGGCGCAGGTTCCTTCGCTACCGACCAGTGCTTTCGCGACGTCGAACCCGTTCTCCGGCAACAGGAATTCCAGGTTGTAACCGGACACCCGGCGGGGCAGCACCGGAAACCCCGTCCGGATGTCGGCCAAGTACCGGTCGCGCAACGACCGCAGTGCGCGGTAGAGCTCTCCCACGGCGTCGGTGCGCGCGCACAACCGTTCCAGCTCCGCAGGCGAGGTGCGGCCGACCTCGAGCCGGGTGCCGTCGTGCAACGCGATCTCCAGCGACCGCACGTTGTCGACCGTCTTGCCCCAGGCGATCGAATGTGAGCCGCACGCGTTGTTGCCGATCATCCCGCCGAGGGTGCACCGGCTGTGCGTGGACGGGTCCGGGCCGAAGGTCAGCCCGTACCGCGCGGCCTCGGCCCGCAGCGCGTCGAGCACCACGCCGGGTTCGACGCGGGCAGTGCGCGACGTGGGGTCGATGTGCACGACCCGGTTGAGGTGGCGGGTGAAATCCAGGATGACGGCCTCGTTCGTGGCCTGCCCTCCGATGCTGGTCGCGGCCCCGCGCGGCAGCACGGCCACTCCCCTCTCGGCGCAGACGCGCAACGCTGCGAGAACGTCGTCGGCCGAACGCGGCCGGACCACGGCCAACGGGATGTGCCGGTAGTTGGAAGCGTCGGTGGAATGGGTCGCCAGCGTGGCGGCATCGGCGGCGACTTCACCCACCACCACCGCTTTCAACGCCTCCCACAGGGAATTCTCGGTCGTTGTCATCGCCTCTCCTGTGGCTGGGGCTTCACAAAAGGTGTGACGGCACTTACAGTTTCTCCCCACATAGTGATCAGGTCACCCACATAGTGTCAACAAGAGGAGCGATGATGCTGCCGGACACACCTGAGAACGAGAGCGTCTTCACCTGGGCGGCCCCTCCGCTGAAGTTCGGCGCGGGCGCCATCGACGAGATCGGCGCCGAGGTCGCCGCACGAGGTTCCTCCTCGTGCCTGGTCATCACCGACACTGGCGTGCTGGCCACCGGGTTTCCCTCTCGCATCGCGGAGAGCCTGCGAAACGCCGGCATCACGACCGAGATCTTCGACGGCGTCGGCGTCGAACCCACCGACCTCAGCATCGAGGAAGCGGTCACCTTCGCGAGGCAACGAGATTGGGACTGCTTCGTCGCGGTCGGGGGCGGCTCCGCCCTCGACACCGCCAAGGCGGTCAACCTCTTGACCACCCACCCCGGAGAGCTTCTCGACTTCGTCGCGCCGCCGATCGGCGCGGGCCAAGCGCCGTGGCTGCCGCTCAAACCGCTGATCGCCGTGCCGACCACGGCGGGCACCGGGTCGGAGTCCACCACGATCTGCGTGGTCGACCTGCTCGGGCTCCACCTCAAAGCGGGCGTGAGCCACCCTCGGCTGCGCCCCGCGCTGGCGGTGATCGACCCGCGGACGACGCTCAGCCTCCCTCCGCAGGTGACGGCCGCCAGCGGGATGGACGTGCTCTCGCACGCGCTGGAGAGCTACACCAGCGTGCCCTACGACGCCAAACCCGCCCCCGACGACCCGATGCGCCGCCCCGCGTTCTGCGGATCCAACCCGATCAGTGACGTCTGGTGCGAAACGGCGCTGTCGCTGGTCGGCAAGAACCTGCGGCGCGCGGTGCACAACGGCCGCGACATGCACGCGCGGACGCAGATGGCGTTGGCGTCCACCTACGCGGGCACGGGATTCGGCAACGCGGGCACGCACCTACCGCATGCCAACGCCTACCCGGTCGCGGGCGCGGTGAAGAGCTACCAGGCCGAGGGATACCCGGAGATGCCGATGGTGCCCCACGGCCAGGCCGTCTCCGCCACCGCAGCGGCCGTCTTCCGCTGGACCTACCCCGCTGACCCTGCCCGGCACCTCCGCGCCGCCGAGCTGCTCACCGGCCGGACTTTCACGGCGACCGACGGCAGGGAGGCACTGCCCCACGTGCTCTCGGAACTGATGGCCGACATCGACATGCCCTCCGGACTGCGGAGCTTCGGCTACGACGAGTCCGATGTGGACACTCTCGTCGACGGCACGCTCAAGCAGACACGACAGCTGGCCGTCGTACCGCGTTCGCTCGATCGCGCCGCAGCGGAAGAGATCTTCCGACAGTCCCTCTGACCCCGGCCCGTCAGGAGCGCCTCATGGCCCCACCCACCGCTTCCCGCGGCCCGGTCGACAAGCGAGACGTCCGACTGGTGGTCGCGTCCAGCGTTCTCGGTACCACCGTGGAGTGGTACGACTTCTTCCTGTACGGAACCGCCGCCGGCCTGGTGTTCAACAAGCTCTACTTCCCCAGCGGTGATCCGCTCGTGGGCACCCTGCTGTCGTTCGCGACTTTCGCCCTCGGATTCATCGCCCGGCCCGTCGGTGGTCTGGTCTTCGGGCACATCGGGGACCGGGTCGGGCGGAAGAAGACGCTCGTGGCCACGATGCTCATCATGGGCCTGGCCACCTGCGCCATCGGACTCGTCCCGACCTACGCCGACATCGGCGTGTTCGCGCCCGTCCTGCTCGTGCTGCTGCGCCTCGCCCAGGGCGTCGCGATCGGCGGCGAGTGGGGTGGCGCGGTGCTGATGGCCGTGGAGTACGCACCGCCCGGTCGACGCGGGCTCTACGGCAGCTTCCCGCAGGTCGGGCTGGCGCTGGGACTGATGCTCGGCACGGGCGTCTTCGCCGCTCTGAGCGCGGCGATGAGCGACAGCGCGTTCCTCGCGTGGGGCTGGCGCATCGCCTTCCTGCTTTCGGCCGTCCTGGTGCTGGTCGGCATGGTCATCCGGCTCAAGGTCATGGAGACTCCAGCGTTCCGCAAGCTCCAGGAGCACGAGCGGGAGTCGAGCGTGCCGGTCGTCGCGCTGGCCCGTGATCGCACCTCCCGCCGCCACGTGCTGCTGGGCATGGGCAGCAGGCTGACCGAGGGCATCGCCTTCAACGCGTGGGCGGTGTTCGCCATCGCCTACGGCACCGGCACTCTGGGCATGCCCGAGCAACCCTTGCTGATCGCGGTGATGGCCGCTGCCGCGGTGATGATCGTGTTCATCCCGCTGTTCGGCCGGTTGTCCGATCGGTTCGGACGCAGGCGGACGTTCGTCTCGGGTGCGGTCGCAACAGGTACGCTGGCACTCCCCACCTTCGCCGCCCTGGGCATGGGAGACCCCTTGCTCATCACCGTGGCCCTCGTAGCCGTGCTCGGGATCGCCTATCCCGCCATGTACGGACCACAGGCCGCGTTCTACTCGGAACTGTTCCCCACGCACGTGCGCTGCACGGGAATTTCGTTCGTCTACCAGTTCTCCGGGATCTTCGCGTCGGGGTTCACGCCCCTGGTGCTGTCATCGCTGGTCGGCGCCGCAGGAGGCGGATACCAGCTGGTGGTGCTGTACCTGGTCGCCGCCACCGCGGTGAGCGCCGCGTGCGCATTGGCCATCCGGCGACGCGACCTCTGGTCAGATGAGGAGAGGGCCACCGGAGCACAAACCCTGCGCGAAGCAGCTCAATGATCGGCCAATGAAGTTCGCTGCTCGTGAGTGGTTTCCGTCGATCAGGCGGAAGCCACTCACGAGCGTGGGCCTGGTCCAAGATTGACCACCCCCGAGGTGAGGCGCCGTCGCGTCTGATCCTGGATCGAGCCCCGGGCTCCAGGCGGGAGCACGACGATCACCACCGCAACGCTCAACCTCATCGAGCACGGTGCCGAGGACGAGGATGACGACGTCGAGCAGGATCGCCGGAGCGGATCATCTGCATGCGCTGCTGCGGCATGTGGGGACGTCCACGCCAGCCCGACCGAGAGCTCTTAGCCCGCGTCAGGTTGCGCACCGGCCACGGCTGGTGGGGTGCGCGCACCCCACCAGCCGTGGCCGGGTTCGGGACTCCCACCGCCGGCGGGCGTCGGTTTCGTGATGCTCATGCGGAGGTGAGGGTCACGACTCCTGCCGCGACCACCAAGCCGCAGGTGATCAGGCGGAACCGCGCCGGGTCGATCCGCGGCGCCAGGGCCGTTCCAGCCCAGTTCGCCGCCAGCGCACACGGCAACCACCACCCGAGCAACTCCAGGGTGGCCGGGTCCACGCCGTCGCGGGCCAGCAGGATCGACAGCCCCACGACGTTGCTGAGGACGAAGTACACCGCAAGATCCGCGATGAAGCCGCGCTGATCGGCGGCGTCCGCGGACAGACCCAGAGCGGGCGGAATCCCGTTCAGCGAGGTCGTGGTGGCCAGCGCTCCGCCTGCGAATCCCGACACCGCGTACCGCGCGAGGGAACCGCGCCGGGCACGAGGCCGCGACAGCAGCATGATCGGTGCCGCGATCATGGCCAGCACGCCGGTACCGATGCGCAGGTGTTGCGGATCGAGCACCGCACCAACGCTCGCGCCGACCACCAGGCCGGGCAGACTCGCGGCGCTCAACGGCAACGCCCTGGGCCACCGGATGAACTGCCGCAGCCGGTAGACCACCTGGATCCGGGTGACCAGCGCGATCGTCAGGGTGACGGCGACCGCCGTCGACGGCGCGACACCGAGCACCAACAACAGCGGCGTGGCCACGATGTTGAAGCCGAAGCCGGTCATGCCGCCGAGGAGCGCCGCCACGGTCACGATTCCGAGGCCACCGAGGATCACGGCGGTCAACGCGGCGCTTCCTCGTCCTCGATCACGTCACCGATCTCCGCTCTTGGACACGTTCAGGCACCCGTCCCCTGCAGGTCGGTCGCGGTCAGGTGGATGCGGGACCACGCGTTGTTGAAGTACCCCTTGGGATTCCAGAGGTGAGCTTCGTGTTCGGGCTGCACTGCAGCCGAAGTGTCCCAAGCTCGAGCGGTGATCTCCACATCTCCGGGCGGCAACTCGAGTGTGATCCGCCAGGGAGTCCAGGCCCACGGACTCGGAGGCTCGTCGAGCTCCGCTTGGAGCCAGCTCCGCCCTCCGTCGACCGAGACGTCCACTCGGGCGATGCCGCGATCGTCGCCGGACAGCGCATACCCGGTGACCGCGGTGCGGCCGGCGGGGACGACAGCTCCGTCATCCGGTGTCAGGATCGCGGAGTTCACCGTCAGAGGTCCGAGCGCGAGCCCCTCGCCGGGCGGTGCGCTGTAGGGATCGATACCGGGCGGGAGAAGCCGGTAGGCGATGCTCTGGAAGAAGTTCTGCGATGGATCTGCCTGCACGCTCACGCGGTCGATCCACTTCACGCTGCGCGCCCCGATGAAGCCGGGGACGATCGCGCGGACGGGAGCCCCGTGGACGGCTGGCAGGGGACGCCCGTTCATCCCCCACGCCAGCAACACCTCGTCTCCAATGGCTTTGGCGATCGGGATGGAGGCCCCGAAGCGCTGCGGGGGCGTGGCTTCCGGAGCTACGTCAGGGGCCTCGAAGGCGACGTGCTGGGCGGAGTTCTGCGCACCGGCGGCCGCGAGCACGTCGGTGAGTCGCGCTCCGGTCCAGGTCGCGGTGGAAGTCGCCCCTGGGCCCCAAGGGTGTCCGGGGATGTCGTGAACCTTGGCGAGTCCGGAACGACGGTTGCCCGCGCACTGCAAGGTCGCCACGACTTCGTGGTGCTCGAACCGATTCTGGAGGTCTTCCAAGGACAGCTCAAGAGGTCGGTCCACCATCCCGTCGACCGACAGCCGCCACAGCCGGGGGTCCAGCTCGGGCACCGGACCGTGGTTGCGGACGTAGAAGTCCTCGGTGCTGGTCACCGGCTGCTGAACCAGCACGGCCAACGAGGACTCGGCGTTGAACGGTTCGCTCTGATGCACGATCACGTCGTGGCTCTTGCCCCATGCGGTGCCGGATCGCTCGGTCACGCCTGACTCCTCTTCCCTCAGATACTTGTCCATTCGAACGCGTTGCCGGAAGCTGCGATGTGCGCTCGACGCGGACCGAGACCGGCCGGCAACGCTGTGGTGAGATCACTGCACGACGAGCGCAGAAGCGAGCAGCGGACGCTCCGGAAGCCCGGCTGCGGGTGAGCCGGTCCCGTCTTCGATCACGTATGCCGGGACCGGCTCAACCGCGGCGTCCACGTCGCCGATCAGACGTAGTCCTGGTACTTGTCCAGGTAACGCACCGGCTTGCGCAGGGCATCGCGGCGGAACGGATCGCCCAGCTCGCGGGTGCACATGATCTCCACGACGGTCGTGACTCCCTCGTTCATCTGCCGTTCCACGGCCTTCTGCAGCGCGGGACCCACTTCGTCGAGCTTGTCCACCACGACGCCCTCGGCACCCATGGCCTGGCCGATCTTGGCGAAGCTGTCGGTCTCCAGCTCCTCGGCGACGAACCGCCGGTTGTAGAAGTCCACCTGGTTCTTCTTCTCCGCACCCCACTGGCGGTTGTGGAACACCACCGCCGTGACCGGGATGTCGTGGCGGACGGCCGTGAGGATCTCGCCCATGCTCATGGCCCAAGCGCCGTCACCGGCGTAGGCGATCGCGGGGCGATCCGGGGCAGCTGCCTTGGCCCCGATGATCGTCGGCAGCGCGTATCCGCAGTTGCCGAAGCTCATCGGCGCGAAGAAGCTGCGCGGCCGCTCGAACCTCAGGTAGCTGTTCGCCACCGAGTTGATGTTGCCGATGTCGGTGGAGACCATGCCGTCCTCCGGCATCGCCTTCTCCAGCTCGCGCAGCACCTGGCGCGGGTGGAGCCAGTTGCCTTCCTCCTGCTCCTGCTCGGCGATCATGTCGAGGCTGTAGGGGTCGGTCTCGTGGGTCCACTCGTCCAGCTCGGCCTCCCACGCGTCCTTCTCCGCCCGCATCGTGGCGGCGCGCTGCTCGCGCGTCGCGTCACACGCCAGCTCGCGGTCGGCGAGGCGCTCGGCCAGGACTCCCGCGGCGGCTCCCGCATCGCCGCAGATGCCGACGGCGATCTTCTTGACCAGGCCGAGCATCTTGTGGTCGGCATCAATCTGGATGATCTTCGCGTTGGTCGGCCAGTAATCGAGCCCGTGCTGCGGGAGCGTGCCGAACGGCCCGAGCCGAGTCCCGAGGGCGACGACGACGTCGGCCTGGGAGAGCAGCTTCATGGCCGCCTTCGACCCCTGGTACCCCAGCGGCCCGCACCACTGCGGGTGACTCGCGGGGAACGAGTCGTTGTGCAGGTAGCTGTTGACCACGGGTGCACCGAGCCGTTCGGCGAGCTGCCGGCACTCGTCGACGGCATCGGCCATGACGACGCCGCCGCCGGAGATCACCACCGGGAACTCCGCCTCGGCCAAGAGCTCGACGGCCTCGGACAGGCTCCGCTCGCCACCCGGTCCGCGGTCGAGCCGGCTCGGCTGCGGGACTTCAGTGGTGATCTCGCCGTAGAAGTGGTCCCGCGGGATGTTGAGCTGGGTCGGTCCGATCTCCGAGAAGGCCCGGTCGAAGCACCGGCCGGTGTACTCGGCCATCCGGGCCGGGTTGTTCACGTGCCCCTGGTACTTGGTGAACTCCTGGAACATCGGCAGCTGATTGGCTTCCTGGAAACCGCCCAGACCGGTGCCCATGGTTCCCGCCTCGGGCGTCACGATCACCACCGGGCTGTGCGCCCAGTACGCCGCCGCGATCGCCGTCACGCAGTTGCTGATACCCGGGCCGTTCTGCCCGATCACGACGCCGTGACGACCGCTGACCCGGGCGTAGCCGTCAGCCATGTGCCCAGCACCCTGCTCGTGGACCACCGGAACCAGCCGGATACCGGCAGGCGCGAAGATGTCCATGGCATCCATGAAGGCCGAGCCCATGATGCCGAAGACGTCGGTGACGTCATTGGCGACCATCGTCTCCACGAACGCCTCGGACGGGGTCATCCGCTGCTGCCCGGAGACGACCGTCCGGCTTGCCCCGTCGGTGTTGTCGGTCATTGGGACTCCTCTCGTGCCGGGATCGGGAACTGGCGATCGAGTTTGAATATTCGGTACGCCACGTCCCTTAAATCAAGACACGACGGTAGGGTCCCGCCCTGTCGGAGTCAATGGATGTACCGTTAATTAGAACCCCATGTACTGATTTCCGGTACCTTGTAGGATGATGGCTCGATGGAACCGATTCGTGAGATCGAGGTGGCCGCCGAGCTCCGCGGCGAGACCCCCGCCATGCGGCTGTTCGCACTGCTGGAGCTCATCGCCGCCAAGGACGAGTTCGTCTCCCTGCAAGGACTCGTCGACGAGACCGGCATGCCCAAGCCGACCGTGCACCGCATGCTGCAGCAGCTCGAGAGCGGAGGTCTGCTGATCCGCCAAGCCGACGGCCGCCACTACGGGACGGGGAGCCGCCTGCGCCGGTTGGCCGAGAACCTGCTCCTCAACGCCACCCAGCACGGTGCCCGGCATGCGGTGCTGCGCGACCTCGTCGAACGGCTCGGTGAGAGCTGCAACATCACGGCGCTGAGCGGAGGCGAGGTGGTCTACCTCGATCGCGTCGAAACACCAGAGCCGCTGCGCTTCTACCTGAGGCCGGGATCCCGGGTACCCATCCACTGCTCCGCCAGCGGCAAGATGATCCTCTCCCAGCTCAGCGCCGCGCAGCGCCGCAAGCTGCTCGCCCACGCACCGCTCACGCAGTACACCCGCACGACCATCACCGAGCTCGACGCCCTGGAGGACGAGCTCGAGCGCGTCCACGACGACGGCTTCGCCATCGACAACGAGGAGTTCCTCCCCGGCCTGGTGTGCGCGGCGGTGCTCGTACCGACCGGCAGCAGCCGGTCCAACCTGTGCGTGGCCGCGCAGGCACCGGTCATGCGTCTGACCGCGGAACGAGCTCCGGACCTCGTCCCCGCCTTGCGCGAGGCCGCCGAGGCCATCGGCCGCATCGAGTCCGAGGGATCGGGCTCGCCCGCAGACTGACCCACCCGGTACAGGATGAGGAGCCAGCATGACGCTCGCCCACCCCGACACCACAGTCGCCGCCAGGGAAGCCTTCGGTCTCGACACCGATCTCGTGGTCCCCGCATTCGGGGAACCCGACGAACACGTGCCCGACATCGACACCGACTACCGGTTCAACCCCGACGTCACCAGGGCGCTGCTGGCCGGGTTCACCCGCAACCGGCGGGTGCTCGTCCAGGGACTGCACGGCACGGGGAAGTCCACCCACGTCGAACAAGTCGCCGCGCGCCTGAACTGGCCCTGCGTGCGCGTCAACCTCGACGGCCACATCAGCCGCCTCGACCTCGTCGGCCGCGACGCCGTCGTGGTGCGCGACGGCAAGCAGGTCACCGAGTTCCAGGAAGGGATCGTTCCCTGGGCCCTGCAACGACCCGTGGCGCTGATCTTCGACGAGTACGACGCCGGTCGCCCGGACGTGATGTTCGTGTTGCAGCGCCTGCTCGAGCGCGACGGCAAGCTCACCCTGACCGACCAGAACCGGGTTCTGACCCCACATCCCAGCTTCCGGATGTTCGCCACCGCCAACACCGTCGGCCTCGGCAACCTCAACGGTCTCTACCACGGGGCGCAGCGCCTCAACCACGCACAGATCGACCGCTGGGACATCGTCGCCGCGCTCGACCACCTCCCCGCCGACGACGAGATCGCCATCGTGCAGGCACGCGTGCCACACCTGCGCGGCCGCGCCGGACACGACCTCGTCGCCTCGATGGTGGCCGTCGCCAACCTGACCCGCCAGGCCTTCCGAGTCGGGGACCTGTCGACCCTCATGTCACCGCGCACCGTGATCAGCTGGGCGGAGAACCTCGAGGTCTTCGGCGACACCGCCCTGGCGTTCCGGTTGTCGTTCCTCAACAAGTGCGACGAGGCCGAACGCCCGCTGATCGCCGAGTACTTCCAGCGCTGCCTCGATCTCGAGCTCGACACGTCCTCCGCGGATCTGGGCACTGCGGCGTGAAGCCGAGCCGCTCAGTCGCCGAACTCCGACCTGGTGAGGAATTTCGTGGACAGCACGACGAACGGCGCCCGAGAACAGCAGCGCGTCGAGGAACTCTGCGCCGCAGCCATCCGCGCCCTCACCGGCGAACCGGAACTTCGGTTCCGCGGTGGGCGGTTGCACCGCGGCCACACACGCCTGCCGATCGGCGCCCCGCACCTGCACCCGGACGCCGGGGACGATCTCGGATCGTTTCGGGGCGCGGCCGACGGTTTGGCGTTGCGCGTGCGGCACTCCGACGCCGAGCTGCACCGGGCTCTCCGGTCCGCCGACCCCGTCCCTCGGCTGGTATTCGACATGCTCGAGCAGTTCCGGGTCGAGGCGCTGGCCCCGGAACACCTGCCCGGCGTCGTCACCAACCTGCGACACCGGCACGTCTCGTGGTCCCTGGAGTTCCACCACAGCGGACTGACCGAGACCGCTCGCGGACTGCTCCTCTACACCGTGGCTCAGGTCTGCCGAGCTCGCGTCACCGGGCAACCCATCGTTCCGGAATCGCGCGACGTCATCGAGCACACCAGGGCGGGCCTGGCCACGAGGATCGGCGGGAGCCTGGCTGGGCTTCGCCGGCACCGCCGAGAGCAGGCCCGTTACGCCGATCACGCGCGCGCCATCGCCGACCTGGTCGGGGAGATGCTGGGTGCGGTCGACGAAGACGGCGCAGCCGTCCGGCGCCGCAACGGATCTCTTGCGGGGATGCCGCTCGTCAACGACGAGGAGGACAACGACGCGCCTGCGCCCACCGCCGAGACCGGGCCGAGCCGCACTCTCGACGCGGGGGCCGGGTATCGGGTGTTCACCACGGCCCATGACCGCGAGCAGGCGGCGTCCTCGCTCGTGCGCCCCGAGCTGCTCGCGCAGTACCGGCGACAGCTCGACCGCAGCATCGCCGGTCAGGGGTTGAACCTCGCCCGACTGGCTCGCGAACTCCGGGCACTGTTCGCCGAACCCGCCGTCAACGGTTGGGACGGCGGCCAGGAGGAAGGCCGTCTGGACGGACGTCGGCTGGCCCAGCTCGTCGCCGCCCCGGCCGAGCGACGCCTCTTCCGCACCGAACGAGTCGAACCGGTCACCGACTGCCTGATGACCTTCCTCGTCGACTGCTCCGGATCGATGAAGCAACACGCCGAATCCGTGGCAGTCCTCGTCGATGTCTTCTCCCGGGCGCTCGAACGGATCGGAGCCACCAGCGAGATCCTCGGTTTCACCACGGGCGCGTGGAACGGGGGCCGAGCCATGCAGGACTGGCGGCGTGCTGGTCGTCCCCCGCATCCGGGGCGCCTCAACGAACGCCGCCACCTCATCTTCAAGGACGCGGAGACCTCCTGGCGCCGGGCACGCCCCACCATCGCGGCGCTGCTCAAGACCGATCTGTACCGGGAAGGCGCCGACGGTGAGGCCGTCGTGTGGGCCTGCGACCGCGCGCGGAAGCACCGCGAGCGCAACCGAATCCTGGTGGTGGTCTCCGACGGCAGCCCGATGGACAGCGCGACGAACCTGACCAACGACGAGCACTACCTCGACCAGCACCTCGCCGCGGTGGTGCGACGCGAGGAACGAGCGGGGTCGATGCGCATCCACGGGCTCGGAGTCGGCCTCGACCTGAGCGCCCACTACGGCCGTTCCCACGCGTTGGACTTGTCCGGCGGGGTCAGCAACGGCGTGCTCGCCGAGGTCGTCGGGATGCTCTCCGGGACACGACACCGATAACCACCGCGCGGGTCGCCCGGAACACCGGGAGCTCGCCCCGACCGGTTGGACGGCCCAGCGGGATCGTCAGAGCACCAGCGGTTGCGGAGATCCCAACCGCAACAGCACCGAGCCACGACCGGCGGCCGAATCATCAACTCCGCGTGGAGTTCGCAGACCAGCGCGGCTGGCGCTCACCGCCGCCGAGCCGGATTCGCGACCGAGGTCCGATGTGCACAGCACGCGCGTCAGAGAAGCCCTCTGGTTCCTGCGGACCATCGCCATCTGGCTCTGCGCACGGGCCAGCGCAATACCTAACGTGACCGCAACCACAAATTCGCAAGACCACGCTTGTATTCAGCACGAATGCAACGTGCGGCGACAAGAGGAGGAAAGCGTGGCTTCTGACTCGACAGATGCGAACAACGCGGGATTGCGACAAACCCTGAAACGTCGTCACATGAATCTCATCGCTCTCGGCGGCGTGATCGGTGCAGGGCTGTTCGTCGGAAGCGGTGTGGTCATCCACCAGACCGGGCCGGCAGCCGTGGTGTCCTTCCTGCTCGCCGGTGTGCTGACCGTCTTGATCATGCGGATGCTCGCCGAGATGACGGTCGCGCGGCCGGCGTTGGGATCGTTCTACGTGTACGCACGGGAGGTGCTGGGCAACCGTGCGGGCTTTTCCGTCGGGTGGATGTACTGGTACTTCTTCGTCATCGTCGTCGCCGTCGAGGCGGTCGCCGGAGGGCAGATCCTGCAGCTGTGGCTGCCCGAGGTGCCCCTGTGGGTCCTCAGCGGCGGGCTGCTGACGCTGCTGGCGGGGACCAACCTCGTCTCCGCGCGCTCCTACGGCGAGTTCGAGTACTGGTTCTCCTCCATCAAGGTCCTCGCCATCGTCTGCTTCCTGCTCGTCGGCGGTCTGTACCTCCTCGGCTTCTGGCCCGGCGCGAACGGAGGGCTGTCCAACCTCACCGCCCACGGCGGCTTCGCTCCGATGGGCATCGGCGCGGTTCTCGCCGCAGTCGTGCCCTGCGTGGCGTTCTACACCGGCGCCGAGATCGTCACCATCGCCGCCGCCGAGTCCGCCGAACCGCGCCGCGCCGTGGCACGGGCGATGAAGTCGATCATCCTGCGCGTTGTCGGCTTCTACGTCGGCTCCGTGTTCGTGGTCGTGGCCGTGGTCCCTTGGAACTCCCCGGACACCGAGATCAGCCCGTACGCCGCCGTCCT
The DNA here is from genome assembly GCF_018070075.1 of Saccharopolyspora endophytica. Classification (GTDB taxonomy): domain Bacteria; phylum Actinomycetota; class Actinomycetes; order Mycobacteriales; family Pseudonocardiaceae; genus Saccharopolyspora; species Saccharopolyspora endophytica. Next base: position 187,061 of record NZ_JAGPXE010000006.1, on the reverse strand, counting down.
GTCAGCGCTCGACGTTCCGGCCGTGACCACGGTGATGAACGCGATCGTGCTCACCGCGGTGCTGTCGTGCCTGAACTCCGCGCTGTACACCTCCTCGCGCATGCTGTTCGCCCTGACTCGCAACAACGACGCTCCCCGCAGCCTCACCAAGATCGGTCGCGGCGGCGTGCCGCGCCGGGCGATCCTCGCCGGCACGGTCGTCGGGTACGTCTCCGTGCTCGCCGCCTACCTCTCTCCAGACGTGGTCTTCGCGTTCCTCGTCAACTCCTACGGAGCCGTCGCCCTGTTCGTCTACCTGCTCATCGCGGTCGCCCAGGTCCGCATGCGCCGCAAGCTCGAACGTGAGGACCCGGAAGCGCTGACGCTGCGCATGTGGCTGTTCCCGTGGCTGAGCTACACCACGATCGCCCTGATGGGCGTGATCATCGCGGCCATGGCGATCCTTCCCGACAGCCGCACCCAGTTCTGGGTCAGCCTCGGCACGCTCGCCGTCATCCTCATCGGCTACGAGATCCGGCGCCGCGCGCACCCGGACATGTCCGCGCGCACCGACGTGCCCTCCACGCGTCAGCCGCTGGCCGCCGGTGACACGACACCGTCCGAGACCGCGCGCCGGACCCACGCGGTCGACACACCTCGCGCTGAAGTGCACCGCACCGACTGACCGGATCTCGCTCCCCTCCAGGACCGCGCATCACCCAGTCCGCTGCCGGGTGGTGCGCGGTCCGCGGTTTCGCGAAAAGCCCCGGAACGACCCGGACAACAGCACGGTGGCGCTGATCCGGGTGCCGCAAAACGCAACCGGAGTCCCGAAACGTCGGCGTGCTGCGATGTGCGCTCAACCATCACCGCGGTTTTCCCGACGCGAGCCGGGGGTGTCGAGTGCCGCGGCGCGGTTGCGCAGATGCGCGGGGATGCTCCTGCGGACACGGCGGAGCGGGCGATCAGGGGTTGGCGAGCGTCAAGCGCTCTCCACCGAGGAGCGGACCGTGAACGCACAAACCCCTCGCGCCGACACGCGAGGGGTGCGGTGATCGCTCAGCGCATCGACTGAACGGCGCTGACGAGGGCCATGGTTTCGATGTCGGACGCGGTGCACCCGCGGGAAAGATCGTTGAGAGGCGCACGCAGGCCCTGCAAGATGGGGCCGAGCGCCTGGGCGCCGCCGAGCCGCTCGGTGATCTTGTACCCGATGTTGCCCGCCCCGAGGTTGGGGAAGACGAGGACGTTCGCACGTCCCGCGACCAGCGAGCCGGGAGCCTTGTGAGCGCTGACCGCCTCGACGACGGCCGCGTCGAACTGCAGCTCCCCGTCCACGAGCAGGTCCGGGAGGCGGTCCCGAACCAATTCTGTCGCCGAACGCACCGTCGTGACCACGTCGTGCTCGGCGCTTCCACGCGTGCTGAACGACAGCATCGCGACCACGGGTTCATCGGCGACCAAGGACCGGTGGGTTTCGGCGGCGGCGACCGCTATGTCGGCGAGCTGGTGCGCGTCCGGGTCCGGAACCACGGCGCAGTCGGCGAAGGTCAACGCGCGCCCGTCCGGGAGCACCATGACGAAGCTGCTGCTCAACGTGCGTACGCCGGGTTGCAGTCCCACCACCCGGATCCCGGCCCGAAGCACATCGGCCGTGGGCCGACCGGCGCCGGCCACACCGCACTCCACCAGCCCAGCGCGCAGGGCCGCCGCGGTCAGGTACACGGGGTCGCGCTCCGCGAGGAATCGCTGCTCGGCGGGTTTACCGGCGAATGCCTCCTCCAGCGCCGCGCCGACCGAAGGCTCGGCTCCCAGCTCGTGGACGTCCAGCACCAGGTCTTCGGGAACGTCCTCGCGGGTCGCGGCGGCGATCAGGTCGCGTTGGCCCACCAGCCGGGGCGCGAGCAGGCCCTGCGCATGCAGTTCCAGCGCCGCCTCGACCGCACGCGGGTCCTCCCCGTCCGCGAGCGCGACGCGCGCACCACTTCCACGCACGACCCGCTGCCACTGCTCGAACAGCGCGTGGTCGCTGCTGCCGTCCACGGCACCGGCCACTCCGGGCCGCAACACGCCCTCCACCATCACGAACCTTCCTTCCACGAGCGAGAAAGGAAGCTAGGAGCGGGTGAGGCGGTGTCAGACCCAGTCCGCACCTCCGCAGGGTTCGGCGTTCCTCTGGTGAAGACGGGTTCGAACCCGCGCATTGGACGTGCGCCGGCCGTGGCTCCCGGATCCGGAGGAACGCTGAAACCCGCTACCGCCTCACCACAAGCTTCCTGACCAACACCTAGTCCTGAACGACGGCGGGGAGATCAGCGACGGACTCGAGAACGTGCGTGGCACCGTGCTCGGCCAGGGTCCGCGCGTCGTGCGCCCCGGTGAGCACCCCTGCGACCACGCCCGCACCGGCCCGAATCCCGGCGAGCACGTCGTAACCGGTGTCGCCGGCGACCGCCACTCGCCTCGGATCGACCACCCCGAAGTGGCGGGCGGCGGTCTGGATCATGTCCGGGTGCGGGCGTCCCCGACCCGCGTCCTCGACCCCCACCACAAGATCCACCAGGTCACGCCACCCCAACCGTTCGAGCAACCGATCACGGGTCTCGCGCGCGAAACCGGTCGTCAAGCAGACCCGAACGCCCGCATCACGCAGCGAGCTCATGGCCTTCTCCGCCCCGTCGATCGGCTCGCAGCTGTGCGCCATCAGTTCGTCGTAACGGTGCTCGAAGGCCGTGTTGGCACTACGCGCACGATCCGGTTCGCCGGGGAACAACGCGTCGAACACCTCGATCTTGGACTGCCCCATGGTCTCCCAGACGTACCGCTGGGCGCGCTGGTGCTCAGCGGTGCCCGCCCGCACTCCGACCGCGTTGAGCGCGCTGTCGAAAGACTGCTCGACCAGGCCGTCGTCGCGCACCGTCGTACCGGCCATGTCCAGCACCACGAGCTCGATTCCCTCTCCCACATCGCCTCCACTGCGTCCGCATGAGTTCTCCGAATGGCCCCGAATTGAGCGCGAACGTCAGCCCGCGGGGCGGCGCGAAGCGCCCGTGCTGCACCGGGTTTGCACCGCCGGTTGAGATCGGCAGCAGGCCGGAAGCGCACGGGAGGCCACGTCCCGGAACACGATGCAATCGCGGATCGCTCGCCACCGGTAGGTCCAGACGACGGCGACCAGCAGGGTCCAGCTACCCGGCGTCGGGCTCCCGAGCCGCGGCGAGCTCCTTGTCCACGACCTCGCCGAGAAGCCGCAGGCCCTCGTCGATGCGTCGCCGCGAGATGGCGGCGAACCCGATCCGGAAGTGGTTGCGGCCGCGTCCGGGATCCATGAAGAACAGGTCGCCGGGTTCGATGAGGATCCCGTGCTTCTCAGCGCGATCGACCAACCGCTGGCAGTCCAGTTCGGTCGGCCCGGTCATCCAGAGGCTCACACCGCCCGGGGGGAACGTCAGCTGCTGCCACGGCAGGTGCTCGGCCACTCCCGCGCACGCCGCTTCCCACTTGTGCATCAGCCGCGACCGGTACCGGCGCAGCGACCGCAGGTACTCACCCGAATCGATCAGCAGCGCGAGAGCTCGCTGCAGGTGTCCGGACGGGTGCCGGCACACGTACCTGCGAACCTCCCGCAATTCCCGGACCAGCGGAGGCGGCCCGACGAGGTACCCCAGCCGCAAACCAGGAGACAGGAACTTCGAGAACGTCCCCAGGTACACCGCGTCGCCACTGCTGTCCAGCGCCTTGAGCGCAGGGGTGGGACGTCCCTGGTAGCGGAACTCGCTGTCGTAGTCGTCCTCGACGACCACGGTCCCGCTCTCCGCAGCCCGTTGCAGCAGCTCGTGCCGGCGACCGATGCCCAGCGTCACGTTGGTCGGATGATGATGGCTCGGCGTCACGTACAGCAGATCGGTGTCCCGCAACGACTTCGGCGGCCGCATCCCGGATCCGTCCACGGGCGCACCGCGCACGGTCGCCCCGCTGCGCAGGAAGATGTGCCGGGCGTCCAGGTACCCGGGGTCCTCGGTGGTCACCGTCTGGCCCGGCCCCAGCAGCACCCTGCTGAGCAGGTCCAATCCCTGCTGCGAACCGACCGTGACCAGGATTTCCTCGGGCTCCGCCTCGATTCCCCGAGACGGCAGCAGGTGTCGGCGGATCATCTCCACCAGCATCGGATCGTCCGCGTCGACACCGTCCTGCAGGCTGTGGTAAACGTGCGGGTGGAAGAGCGCGTCGCGCAGGCACCGCGACCAGGAGCGGGACGGGAACGCGCTGACGTCCACCTGTCCGGCCACGAACGGGTAGTCGTACTCGTGCCAATTGGTGCGCTTGCGGATGTGCGGCACACCCGAGTCCAAGGGCCGCCGGATGCGACTCGACCAGTCGATCCGCGGCACGGTGTCGTGCGCCTGGGCGGTGCAGTGCTGCCGCATCTCGGCGTTGACGAACAGGCCGCGCCGTTCCTGGCTGTCCACGAATCCTTCGGCGATCAGCTCCTGGTAAGCCAAGTTGATCGTGTTGCGCGAGACGTGCAGCTGTTCGGAGAGCTCCCGGGAGCTCGGCAGTCGGTGCACGGGATCGAACGTGCCCACCGCGATTCCGTGCTCGATCGCCCTGCGCACTTGCTGGTAGAGCGGTTCGTCGGACGTTCTGTCGATTTCGATCAGCGTTCGCGGCATTGCGGTCCCTCCCGGCGTTCCCGGGCACGTACCGAGCGGCGGACGCAGACCGCGTCGCGGTCACGCGGCCACCGCTCGGTGCCGCGCCACACTCAGATCAGCAGCTGGTCAGCGGGAGTGCAACCCATCCCGAACGCCTCGGCGACGCTCGCGTTGGTGAGGTGGCCGCGGACCGTGTTGATCCCGCCCCACAGCTCCGGCCTGGTACTCGCCGCATCGCTCAAGCCGCGGTTCGCGATCTCCACGACGTACGGGAGCGTGACGTTGGTCAGCGCGTAGGTCGAGGTGTTGGGCACCGAACCGGGCATGTTGGCCACGCAGTAGAACACCGAGTCGTGCACCTGGAAGGTCGGATCGTCATGAGTGGTGGGCCGCGAGTCCTCCATGCAGCCGCCTTGGTCGACCGAGATGTCCACCAGCACGCTGCCCGACTTCATCCGCGACACGAGTTCGTTGGAGATCAGCTTCGGTGCCTTCGCCCCCGGCACGAGCACTGCGCCGATGACCAGGTCCGCCTCGGTCACAGCGCGCTGGATCTCGTAGCTGTTCGAGGTCGTCGTGCGGATGCGGCCCTGGTACATCCGGTCCGCGGCGCGCAGCTTGTCGACGTTCTTGTCCAGCAGCTCAACGTCGGCCCACACCCCGGCGGCACCGGCGACCGCGTTCATCCCCGCGACCCCGGCGCCCAGCACGGCGACGCGTGCGGGAGCCACTCCTGACACACCGCCCATCAGAGTTCCGCGCCCGCCGTTGACGCGCATCAGCGACTGCGCTCCGACGAATGGCGCCAGCCGCCCGGCGACCTCGCTCATCGGGAACAACAGCGGTAGCGAACCGTCCGGTAGCTGCACCGTTTCGTAGGCGACGCCGGTGACTCCGGAGTCCAGCAACGCACGCGTGCACGGCTCGCTCGCCGCCAGGTGCAAGTAGGTGAACAGCACCTGACCCCGCCGCATCCGGCCGTACTCCTCGGCGATCGGCTCCTTGACCTTGAGCACGAGCTCGGCCTGGGCCCACACGTCGTCGGCGGACTCCAGCAACTTCGCCCCGGCTGCCGAGTAGTCGTCGTCGGCGATCGAGGAGCCGACACCGGCCCCGCGTTCGACGACGACCTCGTGACCGTGCGACACCAGCTCGTACACACCGGCAGGTGTCGCTGCCACCCGGTACTCGTGGTTCTTGAGCTCTCGCGGCACACCGATCTTCATCTGCCACTCCCTCTTGCCCTGTCGTCGGCTCCCCCGCTGGAAAAGCGGCCCCGCCGTGCTTGGGGGTGCGACAAGGCTGACGAACGAGCTGGACCCGCGAGAAGCACCAGAACGCGTCACGCCGACAGGTCCAGTCACGGGACCGGCTGGACCCCCCGAAACGCCCTCTTTCTGGCCCTGCCCTGCGCAGTGCGCGCTGACCATCGTGGAGGTAGCGGCAGCGGTCGCCCCGATCACCAGGCACCAGACCCGCCGTGACCGTCCGCAGCCAACGAAGGAGGAAGCGTGGACACCGCAGAGCTCAGGGACAAGGCCCGCCGTCATCTCGGGCCGCACTTCACCCGCGGACAACGGTGGCGTGCCGCGGAGATGCCCGTGTTCGTGCGCGGCGAAGGCTGCCACCTTTTCGACAGCGAGGGCCGCCGCTTCCTCGACGGGCTGTCCGGGCTGTTCTGCGCCAACCTCGGCCACAGCCGCGGTGACATCGTCTCGGCAGCCAGCAAGCAGATGGACCTGCTGCCCTACTCGACCAACTGGGGCTCGGCTCATCCACCCGCGGTGGAGGCAGCCTCCCTCATCGCCGAGCTCGCCCCCGGCGATCTCACCACGACGTTCTTCGTCAACTCCGGTTCGGAGGCGGTCGAGAGCGCCCTGAAGCTCGCCCGTCAGTACCACGCCAGCAAGGGCGAACCCCAGCGAACGAAGATCATCAGCCGGAACATGGCCTACCACGGCACCACCATGGGCGCCCTGTCGGTCACCGGCATCCCCAAGATCCGAGCACCGTTCGAGCCGCTGCTCGAGGGTGTTCGGCACGTGCCGAACACCCTGGGGCTGACCGGAGACTGCGGCCCGGCCGCCGAGTTGGATTGCGTGCGCAGCATCGAGCGCGTCATCGCCGAGGAGGGTGCGGAGACCATCGCGGCGATCTTCGCCGAACCCGTGCAGAACGGGCGAGGCGCGCTCGTCCCGCCCGATGGCTACTGGCCCGAGCTGCGACGCATCTGCGACCAGAACGGCATTCTCCTTGTTTCCGACGAGGTCATCTGCTCCTTCGGACGACTGGGATCCTGGTTCGGCAGCGCCCGCTACGGCGTCACCCCGGACTTGATCACCTTCGCGAAGGGATCCACGGCCGGCTACGCCCCGCTCGGCGGTGTCATCGTCCGCGAACCGGTGATCGAGCAACTGTTCGACCACGGCGAACGGACGGGCTTCACCCACGGCGCCACGTGGGGTGGCCACCCGGTGGCCACCGCTGTCGCCGCCGCCACGATCAACGCGATGCGCGAGGAATCGGTGCTGTCCAACGTCGAGCACCGCGGCCCGCAGCTCCGCGCCGGACTCGACTCGCTCCAGCGCGCGCACCGGTGCGTCAAGGACGTCCGCGGAACCGGGTTCTTCTACGCGATCGAGCTGATGGCCGACCGCAGCACCGGCCGCGAACTCACCGACGAGCAGTCCACGCGCGTGCTCCAGGAGGTCTTGCCGAAGGCCTTCGCCCGCACAGGCGTGATCCTGCGAGGAGACGACCGCGGCGCCACCATGCTGATGGTCTCGCCACCGCTGATCTCCGGAGATGAGGTCATCGGCGAACTGCTCTCCGGCATCGACGGCATGCTCGCCGACGTCGAGGCGGACGTACCCGCCTGACCGCCGACGCAGGTGGGCGCGTCCGCTCGGACGTCGCCCACCTGCGCGATGCCGCCAAGGAGATCTTCCACGGATCGCTTCGGAACCTCTCACTCGTACCTGCTGCCCCGGCGCCCCGACCAAGTGCCGCGTGAACAACGCAGCGGAGCCGCTCAGGGTCTGCTGCCGTCACCGCCAAGCAACGCAATTCCTCAACAGCGCCTAGGCCGAACCTTGCACGGTCAGCACCTCGGCGAGTCGGTTCGCCACCGACCGCAGATCGGCATCGGCCGCCTCGCCGGCGGCGATGATCACCAATTCGCTGGAGTCCGCCTCCAGCCAGGCGCCTTCGACGGTGACCGACACCCGCCCACCAGAACACTGGACGACGGTCCGGCTCAACGGGCTGTCGCTGCAGCGGACCAGACCCTTGACCCGGACCACCGAAGCCGGAAGCTCGTGCAGCGCCCGCAGCAACGCGTCGCGGTCCACCGGACGCGCACCGGTCACGACGGCGCTGCGGTGCACCGACCGGTGCGAATCCGGTTCGCCCGCGGCCGCGTTCATCGGCCCGGCGGAACCCAGCATCAAGTCCTCGAGGCGCAGGTCACCGCGCTCGGACTCCAACACCTGGGCATCGGGCGCGTGCTCGCGGCAGCATCGCCAGGCGTCCGCGAGCTGCCCCGACCGAGCCAAATCAACCTTGGTCAACACCACGACGTCCGCGCGGGCGAGCTGCCGGGTCGCGGTGTCACCGACGAACTCGTCGCGCAGCAGCGGAGCGGCCGAGGTGCTGTCCAGGCAGACCACCGTGCTCCCGGGCGCAAAACCCGGGTAGTTTCCCCAGGACCGCAACGCTGCTGGGTCACCGACACCACTGGTCTCCACCACGACGTGACGCAGGTCGTCGCGCGCCGCCAAACGCGTCATCACGGCACTGGTGTCGTCCTGCAGACTGCAGCACATGCAGCCGTTGGCCAGCTCGACGGTGTCTCGGGTGGCCGAGGTGATCAACCTTCGGTCGATGTTGACCGACCCGAAGTCGTTCACCACCACCGCGATCCGCGACCCATCGGCGGTGGCCAGCAGGCCGTTCAGCAGGGTCGTCTTGCCCGCTCCGAGGTAGCCGCCGAGGACGGTCAGGCGCGCGGTCATGTCAGGCCCGGTGGACGGTCGATGCGTGGTGCGCGCCGCCGACGACGGTGCCCAGCACGTCGATGTCACCGACCTCGTCGGCCGGAATCGCCAGCGGATCGGCGCCCACCACCGCCATGTCGGCGAACTTGCCGGGTTCCAGCGATCCGACCTCGTGATCCATCTTGAGCAGGTACGCACCGCCGAGGGTCACCGCGCGCAAGCCCTCGTCGACGGTGATCTGCTCGTGCTCACCCATGACCCGGCCTGACACCGTGCGTCGTGTCACCGCGTGCTGCACCGTTTTCAGCGGCGACAAAGGCGTGACCGGTGTGTCGCAGTGCAGTGACACCGGCACCCCGCAGCACAGCGCAGTAGCCGTGGCGTTCATCCGGGCGGCGCGGTCAGGGCCGACGGTGATGTCGATGTGCTGGTCCCCCCACGCCCAGATGTGATTGGCGAAGATGTTCGCGCACATCCCGAGGGCCGCCATCCGCTTGTACTGCGCGGGCGTGGTCATCTGCGAGTGGGTGACGGTGTGGCGGTGATCCGGGCGCGGGTGTGCGACCAGAACCTTCTCCATGATTCTCAGGAACAGTTCGGTGGCCTGATCGCCATTGCAGTGCACGTGCACCAGCAGCCCGGCCTCGTGGTACGCGCTCAGCGCGGCCTCGAACTCGACGGGTGAGACGACCCAGATCCCGTTGGGCTGGTCACCGAGGTAGCCGGGCTCCTGCAGTCGTGCCGTGAACCCTTGAATGGACCCGTCGAGCATCAGCTTCACGTGACCCATGCGCAGCTTGCCGGTACTGCGCTCGCGCAGGTCCCGCAACCGCGCGGCGGCCTCTCCGGGTGGCACCCCACCTTTTCCCGCTCCGAAGAGGAACACCGAGAGCCGAGCTGGGAACTCCTCGGTCACCGCCTCCAGGTACGGCGCCATCGTCTCGTCCGACATCAACATCGTCGAGCCGAGGTCGGTCAGCGTGGTGGTACCGGTGTTGACCGCGTCCTGGCCGAAGCAGCGGATCGCCTCAGCGGTGATCCCTCCGGTGATGCCGCCGCCGATCTCGTGCTGCACCAGCGACATCGCCGCCCACTCCTGAAGCTCCCCGGTCGGCGTGCCATCGGCGTGCTTGACCACGCCCTCCACCTGGGTGTCCCGGCCGATGCCGCCCACCTCGAGCGCGGCCGAGTTGACCGTCGCGAGGTGGCCGTTGGCGTGCAAGAGGTGGACCGGCCGACCAGTGGAAACCGCATCCAGCTCACGCGCGGTCAAGGTCTCGTGCGGGTAGTAGATCGGGTCCAGACCCCATGCCAGTAGCGGTACCGACTGATCTGCGGGGAGCCGCTGTTCGGCCTCGCGCAACCGTTCGAGAACATCGGCCACGGTGGGGCAACCGGGCCACAACCGGCCGTCCGGGGAGGTCCGATCGAATCGACCGACGTAGACCTTGTCCCACATCCCGCCTGAACCCGCATGGCTGTGAGCCTCAACGAATCCGGGCAGCAGCACCGCGTCGGCGTAGCGGTCGTCGACCACCGCCCCCGAGTACTCGCGCAGTTCGGCGGCGGTGCCCACCGCGCGGATGCGCTCGCCGCGCACCGCCACGGCTTCGGCCTCCGGCCGCGCGGGGTCCATGGTCCGCACGTTCTTGGCGGGATAGATGACGGTGCGTTGGTCAACCACGGTACTTCCCTTCCACTTCTTCGTCGGTGTGCACGGTGTTCCACCGGTCATGCGTCGGCACCTCCTCACCGGGAGAGCGCGCCCTCCGCAGCGACCTGAGTGCCCGTCCGCGCGGGACGGCTCTCCTTGACCAACAAGGTGCACGCGGTGGAGATGAGCCCGATGACGATCAGGTAGACGGAGACAGGCCAGGAATTCCCGGCGCTGAACAGGATCAACGAGGTGGCGATGATCGGGGCGGTACCCCCGCCGATCACGGTGGCGACCTGGACGCCGAGCGCCGCGCCGGTGCAGCGGATATCTGGTGCGAAGATCTCGGTGAAGAACGCGCCTTGGGTCTGGTACATCAGCACGTTCGCCAGACCGAGCAGAAGGACCGCGATGAACACCAGCGCGAAGTTTCCGGTGTCGAACAGCCAGAGCGCCGGGAAGGCGACGACGACCAACCCGATCGTTCCGGCCAGGTACACCGGCCGCCGCCCGATGCGGTCGCCGAGCGCGGCCGCCGGCATGGACACCAAGGTCACGAGGATCAGACCCGTGGTCAGCTTCGCCAGCAGGACGGTGTTGGACTCCATACCGATCTGCTTCGTTCCGTAGGACAGCAGGAACACGCCGGTGAGGTAGGCGATCGTGGTGTTCGCCAGATGCATTCCGACGACGAGCAGCACAGTTCTCCACTGCCGCTGCACAACCGCCGCCAGCGGCATCCGACCGCGACGGCCTTCCCGTTTCATCTGCTGGAAGACCGGGGTTTCCTCCACCTTCAGCCGGATGAACATGCCGACGACGACGAGCACCGCGCTGAGCAGGAAGGGCACTCGCCACCCCCAGGAGAGGAACGAGTCCTCGTCCAGCAGCGCGCTCAGGAGCAGCACCGTCGCAGTGGCCAGAACACTGCCCGCCGAAGATCCGAGCTGCACCCATCCGCCGTAGAACCCGCGCTTGCCCTCATCGGCGTGTTCGGTCGCGAGAGCCGCAGCTCCGGCCCATTCCCCGCCGAGCGCGAAACCCTGCACCAACCGGAAGATCGAAAGAAGAATCGGCGCGAGGATGCCAATCGAGCTGTAGGTGGGGAGGATCCCGATGAGGAACGTCGAGATGCCCATCAGGCTGAGGGAGGCGATCAAGGATGCCTTCCTCCCCGCTCGGTCTCCGAAGTAACCGAACGCGATTCCACCGAGCGGGCGGGCCAGGAATCCGGCGGCGAAGGTGGCGAACGAGGCGATGGTTCCGGTCGCTGGGTCCAGCTTCGTGAAGAACAGCTGGCTGAACACGAGAGCAGCCATAGTTCCGTACAGGAAGAAGTCGTACCACTCGATGGTCGTGCCGACGAAGCTCGCCATCGCGACCCTCGACATGCGTCTGCGGTACGAGGCATCGCCCGCGCTGCGCTTGTTCACCATGCCCGGTACTCCTTTGGACGGGTTGGGTGACCTGGGTAACCAACATTGTTTGCGACCGCGTCGGCTGGCTAGGTCCAGTTCAACTTCGATCGATGGAACCAGCCGGTGCACCCGCGAACGCCCATGCCCACCGTCGACGGGTGTGCGTGAAGAACACATGGAGGCCGCTGCTGGGGACGGAGCGGATCGCGGTGGCCGGTTGGCCGGGGACTACACTTGAGGCTGCAGTGACGTGCGTCACTGCGAGCTGATCGTGAGCTGGTGGTGGCATGACCCGGCGTCTGGGCAATCTCCCCGGCTCGGAGACCGTCACCAGCTTCGTCGGTCGGCGGGCGATGGTCGGCGAGATCCGCGCGCTGCTCGGTTCCGCCCGGCTGGTGACGCTGCTCGGCCCCGGCGGAATGGGCAAGACCCGGTTGGCAATTCGCGTCGGCGAAACCGCGCACCGGGCTTTCGCCGACGGCGTCTGGCTCGTCGAGCTCGCCGAGCTCCGCGATCCGGCGCTGACCGATCACGCCATCATCGACGCCCTCGGCGTCCCGGACCGATCGGCGGAGTCCTCCGAGGAGGTGCTGATCGAGCACCTGCAGGACAAGTCGCTGCTCCTGATCATCGACAACTGCGAGCACCTGCTCGACGCGTGCGGGAACGTGATCGCCGCCGTGCTGCGCGCGGCGCCCGGGGTGCGCATCATCGCGACCAGCCGCGAAGCGCTGCACGTCCCCGGGGAGCACGTCGTCCCCGTTCCACCGCTCAGCTTCACCAGCTCCGACGAAGGTGGAGGGGACGGGAACCCGCTCGAGTACGAAGCCGTCGAGCTGTTCGTCCAACGGGCGGCAGCCGCGGTACGCGGGTTCACCCTCGATGCCGAGAACCACGAGGCCATCGCCAGGTTGTGCGCCCGGCTCGAGGGGATGCCGCTGGCCATCGAGCTCGCCGCGGTGCAGCTGCAGTCGATGGGCGTCAACGAGATGCTGGATCGCCTCGAAGACCGGTTCCAGGCGCTGTCCACCGTGGTCCGGGGCGCACCGGCCCGCCACCAAACGCTGCGCGCCGCAGTGGAGTGGAGCTACGCGCTGTGCTCGCCCGCCGAGCAGACCGCGTGGGCGCGGCTGTCGGTCTTCCCCGGTGGGTTCGACCTCGACGCGGCCCTCGCCGTCATCGGGTACGACTCCCTGACCGCGCAGGAGTCCACCGACGCGGTGACGGGCCTGGTGAGCAAATCGGTCGTGCTCCGACAGGTCCACAGCGCCGGAGCCCGGTACCACATGCTGGAGACCATCAGGCAGTTCGGCCGGGAGCTCCTCCGCGGCAGCGACGCCGAGCTCGACGTGAGCCGCCGGCACGCGCACCACTTCGCCGAGCTGGCGGCCCACGCCTGCCACGACTGGTCGGGACCGCGGCAGCGGGAGTGGTCCTCGATGTTGCGGCGCGAGCAGGTCAACTTCCGGGAAGCGCTCCGCTTCGGCTTCGACGACGACGCGGACCCGTCCGCCGCCGTGCGGACGGCGGTCGACCTGCGCCACCTCTGGGTCATGGGCGCCGGGCGCGAGGGCAGGGAATGGATCGACAAGGCCGTCGCCGCGCTCCACGCCGACACGCCGCTGCGGGCCGAGGCGCTCTGGGTGGCGGGGTGGGTTCGCCAGGTCCAGGGCGAACCGACCGGTTCCTCGGCGATCTTGACCGAGTGCATCGACGCCGCCCGGCGACATGGCGATCAGGTGACGCTCGCCCGAGCCGAGCTGTTCCTCGGCGTCAACAAGCTGCTCGGCGACGAACTCGACGAGGCGGAGGCGCTGCTGTCCGGTGCCCGAGCGACGTATCGGTCGCTCGGAGCTGAGGACTCGGAGTCGCTGATCGGGTTGGCCGCCCACGGATGGCTGCGCCTGATCGAGGGCGACGACCGGGAGGCCGAGAAGATCGCTGAGGAATGCCGCCGGCTCAGCCGGGGCATCGGCGAATGCTGGGCGGCGACCTGGGCGCTGTGGGTGCTGGGACTCATCGGCTGGACCCGGTCCGACGACATCCTCGCCACGGCGGCGCTGCGCGAGGCCATCGAGATCAAGCGGGACCTCGGCGACTGGCTCGGCATCCCCTGCTGCGTGGAGGTGCTGGTCTGGATGCTGGCGGAATCCGGCCAGCACCGGCGCGCAGCGCGGCTCATGGGCGCGAACCGGGAGCTCTGGGTGCCGATCGGCCAGCCCATGTTCGGATTCGCCACTTACCTGCAGGCCCACGAGAACTACACCGCGACCCTGCGGGAGGCGCTGGGCGATGCGCGGTTCGAAGCGGAGCACACCGCGGGCGGCCACCTCTCACCGGACGCCACCGTCGACCACGCGCTCGGGACACCTCGGCAGACCCGCACTGCCCCTTCATCGCCGCTGACCCGCAGGGAGCGGCAGGTCGCACGACTCGTGGCGGAGGGACTGACGAACCGGGAGATCGCCGAGCACCTGGTCATCTCGCCGCGCACCGCCGAAGCGCACGTCGAGAACATCCTGACCAAGCTGGGCTACACGTCGCGGGCTCAGATCGCCGCCTACGTCCGCGCGGACCACAGCCCTGATTCCCGTCCGGCTCAATCCCGGTGAGCCGCTGTTCCTTCCCGGGGCGCGGGAGCCGTGGTCACCGCCACGCGGACCGCCTCGAGGTGGGTCCGGCAGACAGTGCGAGCGCTGTCGGGGCCAGGCCGGGCGCGGGTGCCCACGGAGTCGCAGATCCAGGTGCCGGTGCACGGGTTGCGATACACGTGTGATGTCTGTTGCGGTGCGTGGCCGGTGATTCGGGACGAGGACATGGTCGAACTTTCTGACGTGATGTCGAGTGCGGTTCTGATGCGCTCCAACCTCCCTTACGGCCTTTCGCTCGACCACGGCAGAACTACCGAGATTCCTACGTAGGTCGCGGCCGATCTCGGCAAGCGCCCCCTGGCGAACTGCGCAGTGCCACGGATGCTCCACGGCCGGGACCAAGCCTGGGCGGCAGAACGGCCGACCTGGGCACCGCGATGTTCTTGCAGAACAACCGGCAGCTCCGACGTGGGGACGCCGCGCAGAGCTCGGGCCTTCGGCACCAGCGCCTCCCCGTGCTCGTCAAGCCGTCGGGAGCGCTTCCCGGATGCGCTTGCGCATCGCGGCCCAGTAGATGACGCCCGGGATCAGCAGGCCGAGCAGCCACGCGATGTCGGCGCCGCCCATGAACTCCACCAGGGGACCGGTGAAAACACCGTCCACGTGGGAGAAGGGGATCTGCACCGCGATGCCGAGGAAGTAGGCGATCAGCGCGGGCGCGCACCAGCGTCCGTAGGCGCCGTCGGGGTCGTACATCGCCTCCAGGTCGTACTTCTCCTTGCGCAGCAGGTAGAAGTCGACCAGGTTGATCGCGCTCCACGGGGTCAGGAAGTAGAGCAGGAAGTGCAGGAACAGCACGAAGTTCGACAGGAAGTCACCGCGCCCCAGCACCGCGATCACCCCGCCGAGCACACCGACCAGCGCGATGTAGCCGATCCGTGTCGCCGGGGACAGCCCGACCTTGCGGGTGAAGGCGCTCATCGTGGTGGCCACCGTCATGTAGCCGCCGTAGATGTTGAGCACGTTGATGGTGAGCTTGCCCAGCGAGATGGCCAGCAGCAGCGGCAGCACCAGCGCCTCACCCCCGAGGCCCACCACGTAGGCGACCTCGTGGCCCTTGAACGCCTTGCCCGCCACCGCGTACGCGAGCGCACCGAACGACATCGCCCAGCTGGCACCGAGCACCGTGCCGCCGTAGGTCCACCAGAACGTCGCGCGCACGGAGGTGTTCGAGGGCAGGTACCGCGAGGTGTCGGCGACGTAGGGACCGAACGTGAGCTGCCACGAGGCCGTCAGCGACAGCGCGAGCAGGAACGCGGGCACGTCCAGCTCCGCGTTGGCCAGCACCGGCCCGAGGTCCTGCGTGGTGACCAGGCGGAAGGTCAGGTACACGAACATCACGACCGACACCGTCGACGCCAACCAGCCGAAGCGGTGGATCAGCTGGTACCCGACGATGGCGATCGTCGCCGACAGCGCCGCGTAGAGCACGATGCTCAGGTCCACCGGCAGGTCGGTGATCGCCGAGAGCGCCTGCCCGCCCAGCACGTTTCCGCTGGCGAAGTACCCGAGGTACATCAGCACCACGAGCACCAGCGGTAACACGGCGCCGTACACGCCGAACTGGGCGCGGCTCTGGATCATCTGCGGGATGCCCAGCTTGGGCCCCTGAGCCGCGTGCAACGCCATCGGTACCCCGCCGACGGCGTTGCCCATCGCGATGGCCACCAGCGCCCACAGCGGATGCAGCCCTACGAGCACGGTCAGCGCACCGGTCACCGCCGAGGTGATCTGCATGTTGCCGGCGAACCACAAGGTGAAGAGGCTGCGCGGGCTGCCGTGCCGTTCGCTCTCGGGGATCGGGTCGATCGATCTCCGCTCGACCTGCAAGCCACCGGCCATGCGCCACTCCTCACCCCGTCGATTTCAGTGCGTTCCATTAGTCGCCGCGACGAACCCCGGAGCAATGCCCGAGGTGACCTCGGCGTCTGGGATTCCAGACGGGTGCGAAGGTGCTCCCCGAAGCCACTGCGCGCGGGAGACCGAGCTCGCCGCCGCACCCGGTGAGGGCCCCGGACCCCGGATTTCATCGAGCCCGCTCCCGCGAACGCGGGTGGTACCGGAGGGCTCCCGTACCAGTTCCGACGTTCGGCGCGAGGGCGTTGTGCAGCGCCGGGGGTCTCGCGCATGATCAGCCGCGACACCCGCTCGGACGAAGGAGAGAGCTGTGACGCTGGACGACTCGACGATCGACCCCGCGGACCTCGCGGAGCTGGACCTGTCGAAGGCCAGCGCGGCGAGGGTCTACGACTACTGGCTGGGCGGAGCGAACAACTTCGCGGTGGACCGCGAGGTCGGCGACAAGATCGTCGCCGCCGTTCCCGGAGTGCCCGCCGCCGCCCTCGCCAACCGCTCCTTCCTGCGCCGCTCGGTGCAGTGGTGCCTGGCCAATGGGATCGACCAGTTCCTCGACCTCGGCTCCGGCATTCCCACCGTCGGCAACGTCCACGAAGTGGCTCAGGGAGGCAATCCGTACGCACGCGTGGCTTACGTCGACAGCGAACCGGTCGCCGTCGCCCACAGCCGCAACCTGCTGCGCGAGAACGCGACGACCACGATCCTCCAAGCCGACCTGCGCAACGTCGATGAAGTCTGCGCCGCGCACGAGGTCGCGGGCCTGCTGGACTTCGATCGTCCGATCGCCCTGCTGACATTGCTCGTCCTGCAGTACTTCCCGGGCACCGAGCACACCGCGGAGCTCGTGCGCCGCTACTGGGAGAAGCTGCCGGCCGGCAGCGTGCACATCCTCTCGCACGTGACCGACGACGAACCCGCCATCGACGGCGGTGAAGCGGCCAGGCTCAGCCAGGCGATGGCCACCCCGACCTACGCGCGGACGCACGCCGAGGTCCGCACCCTGCTCGGCGACGCGCCCCTGGTCGATCCCGGCCTCGTCTTCGCGCAGCAGTGGCGCCCCGAGGCGAGCAACTTCGAACCGCAGCACTCCTGCGTCTACACCGCCATCGCGCGGATCGGCACCGAGTGACCCGGCCGTTCGAATCGGCCGCTCAGCGCGCCGATTCGAACGGGCTCGACCGAACGAGGTTCGACGCAGTCACCGCTCGGCTTCGAACGACCAGACGCCGCGGTTCGACGGGGAAGATCAGCACAACGCTGCGTCACAGCGCCGGGCGTCACCATCTTCGCCCTGAGCGCGAAAAGCGTTCGCCTACGCGTGCAGATCTCGACACTTGTGGTGCGAGATTGTCGACGACAACGCCACTTTCGTCGTACGCGGAGTGCGCATTGGACCTGCGGGTGGAAGTCTGACACCGACCCACTCGACGGTTTCTCGACCGGCCACGAGGGCCCCGCGGTCTGAACGGGGCCTGCTCGTTCGACACCGCTGGCCCGCGTTCACCAACGATGCGACGTGCGGGCCGGGCCCGGCACAGCGCGAGGTCGGTCGACGAAGTCGATCCTCTGGAGGAGCAGCGATGAAGTCCATTCCCCTGTGGGTGGCCGTGCCGGTGACCGTCGCCGTCGCCCTGCCTTTCGGCCTGTGGCTGGGCACGTGGTCGCTGCCGTTGTGGCTGGCGTTCATCGTGTGGGCGGAGTACTTCGCCCTGGGCGCGAAGCCGGCGGCGCTCCGCGTCATCGTCCCGTCGTTCCTGAGCGGCGTCGTCAGCGCGGCGATCGCACTGATCTTCTCGCTGTTCGTCGGCACGATCGTGGGCGATGCCGCGATCGTCGCCGGCGGTGACGTGGCGTGGTTCGTGGGCCTTCCGCTGGCCCTGGTCCCGCTCATCTACGTG
The DNA here is from genome assembly GCF_018070075.1 of Saccharopolyspora endophytica. Taxonomy (GTDB): domain Bacteria; phylum Actinomycetota; class Actinomycetes; order Mycobacteriales; family Pseudonocardiaceae; genus Saccharopolyspora; species Saccharopolyspora endophytica. Next base: position 168,954 of record NZ_JAGPXE010000006.1, on the reverse strand, counting down.
ATGCAGCTCCTGCCGTTCGCGCAGGACACCGGGAGCCTCCCCTACTTCAACGGCCTGTCCATGGGCCTGGCCACGTACTTCATCGGGACCTACACGAACTTCGGCGGCCTGTCGTTGCCCGCCGACAGCGTCCTGCTGCCGCTGATCACCTCGGTGCCCGCGGTGCTGGGCGGGCTGCTCGGCGCCTTCCTCGGCTGGTTCAACGTCGCGATCATGACGCCCTTCGGCCGCCAAGCACCCCGACCGGCCGAAACGGTCGTCGATGCCTGACCGCCGAGCGGTCACCAGCCGGGAGGGCGCACGTTGCCCATCACGCGGGTGACGGTGATCTCGATGACCACGCGATCGGGGTTGGGGCGAGGCTGCCGGTAGCGCTGGGCGTAACGCCGTTCGGCTTCGGCGACGGACTCCGGATCGTCCTTGACCAGCGCAGTGCCTTCCAGCGTGCTCCACCGCCGCCCTTCGACCTGGCTGACAGCGACCGTCATAGCCGGACCGCCCGCCAGGACGTTGCGCACCTTCTTGGTCGCAGCGCTGCTGATGACGCGCGCGATGCCGGTTTCAGGATCGAACGTGGCGCCGACGGGGACGAGGTGCGGGCTGCCGTCGGGACGCTGCGTGGCGAGGAAGCAGATCCGGCGCTCCTGCCAGAAGTCATCGTCCTGCGACCTAGGCGTCATGCGTCCCGCTCCGTGGTGTGGTGGACCAAGCTCGTCGCACACCAACAGGAGGACACCACCTCGCGAAGCGGGCAACCCGACAATCCTCCCCCACTCCCGCCGCTCCCGAGCCTCGGGGCTTTGTCCGCCAGGTGCTGCTCAGCGGCAGGGCGGGCCCAGTGGCGTTGATCAGGTGCAGGATCATGCGGCTCCGTGGCCCAGATCGAATTGATTTCACTCCGCACTGATCCCACCGCGTGAATCAACAGCGTAAGGCACTCGTCACTCACTGGAGCCATTCCTCTCCGAACATGAAATGACTGTTAGCCCATTCGAGGTAGTTGTTTGAACTGGAGATAACCGTCGGTTACATTCGGGTGAGCATCACGGTTTGGTCACGGCGCTTCGTTCAGCCGGCTGTCGTCTTGTGCGGCGGTGGTGGCCGGATCTGTCCCCGACACGGAAGGCGCACGTGAGCGAACTGCACAACGCGGGCCGCCCCTCCCCCGGGCCCGCATGGGACGTGCGGCTGACCTGCCGCATCGGCAGCACCCGGACGGCCTGCGGGTCGGACGAGCCGCAGGCCGCCGCTCCCGACGCGAAGAGCGTGCGCGCGTGGTGATCAGCCCGCCCTGGGGCGCGCAAGCGCCCGTCGGCGCGCGGGTCCGGTGGGCGGTCCGACGTGCGCGCGAGTCGCTGTCCGGCCTCGCCCTCCGGGCCGCCGAGTCCGCGCCGGCCCAACCCGCGCGAGAAGCCCTCGCCGACGTCGATGCCGCGCTCGTGACCGCTGCCGACGGGGTCCCCCTGCACGTCGACGTCGACGGCGATCCGGGTGCGCCGGTGACCGTGGTGCTCTGCCACGGATACCTGGCCGACAACGACTTCTGGCACTTCCAGCGCGCTTCGCTCGCCCGCCACGCCCGCGTGGTCTCCTACGACCACCGGGGCCACGGCCGGTCCGCGGTGGGCGGGTTGGACGGACTCACCCTCGACCAGCTCGGCAACGACTTGGCCGCGGTGCTGGACCAGGCCGTCCCGCAGGGGCCGGTCGTGCTGGTCGGGCACTCGATGGGCGGCATGGCGGTCATGGCGCTCGCCGAGCAGCGCCCGGAGCTCTTCGGCGACCGCGTGGTCGGGGTCGGGCTGGTGACGACGGCGGCCGCGCCGGTCAACGGGCGGGCTGTGCTGCCGCCCGAGGCGGCCAACCTCGTGCTGGCCGCCATCGACCGGCTGCGGCTCACCTCGGTCTCCTGCCGGGCCCTCAGGAACGCCGCCCTCGCGGTGGCGCGAGGTTTCGCGTTCGCCTCCCGGGTACCGCCCTCGGTGGTCGACTTCGTCCTGCAGCTGACGCGGTCGAATCCCGTCCACGCGCTGGTGGCGCTCATCCCCGAGTTCCTGACGCTCGACAAGCGCGCGGCGCTGCCGGTGCTGGGCAACGCCGCCACGCTCGTGGTCGGGGCCGAGCACGACGTGACCATCCGGCCCGAGCACAGCGCCGCGATCGCCCGCGAAGTACCGGGCGCCCGGCTCGAGATGATCCCGAACGCGGGTCACATGGTGCCGCTCGAACACCCCGCGATCGTCGACGAACTCCTCCACCAGCTCGTCACCAGCGCCACGCGTCCAGCCCGTCTGATGCGTTGACGCACCGGTGCCGCCGACCGGTTCAGGGCCGGAGTTCGGCCTCGCGCAGCTGGTTGCGAAGGATCTTCCCGGACGCTGATTTCGGGATCGCGTCGACGAATTCGACGGCCCGGACCTTCTTGTGCGGGGCGATCCGATCGGCCACGTACGTGATCACGTCGTCAGCGCTCAACGCGCTCCCGTCGCTCCGCACGACGAAGGCCTTCGGCACCTCCTCTCCACGGGCGTCGCAGACTCCGATCACCGCCGCGTCCTCGACCGCGGGGTGGGTGAGCAACACCGCTTCCAGCTCCGCCGGTGGCACCTGGTAGCCCTTGTACTTGATCAACTCCTTGACGCGGTCGACGATCGTGATCACGCCCTCCGGCGTCGCCGTCGCGACGTCGCCGGTGTGCAGGTAACCGTCCGCGTCGAGGGTCTGCGCGGTGGCCTCGGCGTTGTTCAGGTACCCGGACATCACGTTCGGGCCCCGCACCCACAGCTCCCCGCGCCCTCCGGGGCCGACGTCCTCACCCGTCGCGGGGTCGACCAACCGGTGCTCGATCCCAGGCAGCGCGAATCCGCAGCTCGCCGGATCCAGATCCAGCCGGTCCTCCGGAATCGCGTGCGACACGGGTGACATCTCGGTCATCCCGTAGCCCTGCAGGACCGCGCACCCCAACCGGTCGGTGAGCGCCCTGCCGAGGTCACCATCGAGCGGTGCGGCGCCGGAGAAGACCATCTCCACGCTCGACAGGTCGTAGGAGTCGACGAGCCGGTCCTTCGCCAGCGCGAGCACGGTCGGCGGTGCGACGTAGAGCTTGCGCACGCGGTGCTCGTCCACCAGGCGCAGCATCTCGGCGAGGTCGAATCGCGGCATCGTGATCAAGGGTGCGCGGGTGTGCAGGCAGTGGTTCATCAGCACCGTCATCCCGTAGATGTGGAACAGCGGGAGCACCGCGAGTTGGGCGCTCCCCCTGGTCGACGTCACCATCCGGTCGAACTGGAGGACGTTGGCGACGAGGTTGCGGTGGGTCAGCACGACACCTTTGGCGCGGCCCGTGGTTCCCGAGGAGTACGGCAGCACCGCGGTGCCCTCGGCTCCGGTGACCGGCGCCGGCGCCTCCCCTCCGCCTGCGGCCAGCTCGGCGAGACTCGTGTGACCGTCGGTCGAATCGAGGGTGAACACCGAATCCGGGTCCAGCCCGGCTTTCGCCGCGGCCTCCACCACCTTCTCGCGCAGCTTGCCTTCCGTGATGACGAAAGCAGCTCCCGAGTCGGTGAGCTGGTTCGCCAGCTCCCCTGTCGTGTAGAGCGGGTTGCACGTCGTCACGGTGGTGTTGGCGCGCAACGCTGAGTGGAAGGCCAGCACCCATCGCGGCGAGTTCGATCCGACCAGCGCGATCACGTCGCCCGCCCGGACTCCCCAGGCGTGCAGCCCCGCCGCGACGCCCTCCACGGCAGCGTGCAGTTGCCCGAAAGTCATCGCGTCCCCGGTGGTCCCTTCCACGAGCGCGGTCGCTTCGGCGTGGTTCCCGACACCGGTTCCGAACAGGAACTCGGTGAGCGACACGTCGGGCACGTCGACATCCGGGTACGGGCTGCGCATGGGCATCGGAGCTCCTCAGAGGTGCGTTTCTCGGCTGCGGCCGCAGGCGTGACCGGCCGCTCGGTAGGCGTAGGTGTAGTTGCGGGCGTTGGCCAGACCCGTCACGTAGCCGCGCAGCTCGCGGGTCGCGGCGGCGTTGCCCGTCGCGTAGAGACCACCGACCGGGGACCCGTCGCGGCGGAGCACGCGGGCGTCCCGGTCGATCCACAGTCCGAGCGTGCCCATGCCGAACCCGACCAGGGACAGCTCGAGGGCGTAGAACGGCGGGGTGCGCACGGCGCCGAGGCACGGGTTCGGCCCGTGCTCGGCGTCGCCGTAGGTCCGTCGCACGAACGGCCGGATCCCGCGCTCGAACTCGGGGTCCTCGCCCCGATCCGCCGCGCGGTTGAACTCCGCGACGGTCAGGCGCAGGCCGTCGGGGTCGATGCCCGTCGCCGCGGCCAGTTCGGTGATGCTGTCCGCCCGAGGGATCGAGTCCGGCCAGCGCTCCCCCGCCGAATGGGGTCCCAGCCGGTAGCGCGCGCGGAACTCGTCGTCGACGACGAACCAGCACGGCACGTTCGACCACCGGCGCAGGCGGGTGTCGAAGCGGCGCAGGGCGCTGATCAGCGCGCCGTAGTAGCTCTCGTCGCCGAACCTGCGGCCGTCGCGGTTGACGATCAGGGAATGCGGCAGTCCGAGGTGTGTCAGCAGCGGCCGCACGAGGGGAACGTCCGTTCCGGGGTGGACCTCGCCGGGGAACCCGTACCCGACGCTGAAGAACGGGTCGGCGCCGCGAATCAGGCCGGCACCTGCTTGCTCCGCGAGTGCGATCGAATCGCCGTCGACGACGGGCGGGGCGCTCTCGACGAGTGCCGGCACGTCCTCCAGCTCCGCCGCGTGCGGTGAACCGCCGTAGCCGCCCGCCGCGATCAGCACCCCGCCGCGGGCCCGGACCCGGGTGCGCCCGTGCGGCCCGTCCAGCACCGCACCGACGACGTCTCCGCCCTCGACCAGGAGCTCGCGCACCCTGGACTCGAGCAGGCACTCCACCCCGCGACGCACGAGCGCCTCCCGCGCGAAGGCGCCGACGAGGCCCATGCCGTGGGTCAGGCGGTCGTCGTTCAGCTCCTCCCGCGCAGCCGAGTACGACTCGGTCCGGCTCACACCGATGTCGTAGTAGGGCCCCTGCCGCAGGTGCGGCCGCCACGCGCCCAGGTCCCGGCCGTCGACGACGCATTCGAGCAGTCGTCCTTCGGCCGTCGAGCCGGGCGCCGGGTGGTAGAGGTCCGACGCGCCGGGAATCACCCGGAACGGAACTCCGGCTGCGGCGAACCACGCCGTCGCCTCACGCGCGTCGTGCAGGTACGCGCGCCGGGCTTCCCGCTCCACCGGTCGTTCGCCCTGGACGTGGTCCAAATAGGACTCGACGGTCTCCAGGGCGTCGCTCGGTTCCGGTGTCAGCGGATCGCCGCCCACCCACACGAAACCCCCGCTGTACGCGGCGACCCCGCCGATCACCTCGGAGCGCTCGGCGACGAGGACCTCGGCGCCGAGGTCGGCGGCCCGCAGCGCGGCGGCGAGACCACCGAGCCCGCCACCGACGCAGAGGAAGTCGACCTCCCTGGTACCGGTCATCTCAGCGCCTCGGAACCCGGTGTGGTGCAGCGCGAATCGGGCACGGTCGACCTCCTGCGGTGCGTTCAGACGGTTTCCCGGAAACCGGTGGACCGGACGGTCAGACCGGCAAGCGATCCCTGCCGGTCTCGCGCAGGGTCAGCACGGTGATCAGACCGACGACCGCCACTCCCATGACCCAGAAGGCGGGCGCCATCGGATTTCCCGTGCTCTGCACCAGTTGTGCGGCGATGTAGGGAGCGGTGCCGCCGGCGATGATCGTCCCGAGGTTGAACCCGAGCGCGACACCGGTGTAGCGCACCTGCCGCGGGAACAGCTCGGTGAACTGGGGGAAGGCCGGGACCTGCGCGAACCCGTTGAACGACATGTAGACGACGTAGACGAGTCCGACGACGAGGATGCTCGACGTCGCGCCGAGGATCGCGAAGGCGGGCCACGCGATGACGAGGTAGCCGACGTAGGCGGTGATCAGCACGGGCCGCCGCCCGAACCGGTCCGAGAGCGCACCCGCGATCGGGTAGGTGACGCAGGCGAGCCCGATCCCGATGGCCGAGGTCCAGTACACGGCTTGCTTGTCGAAGCCCAGGTCGTTGATCAGGTAGACGTTGAAGTAGGTCAGGCCGATGTAGCCGCTGCCGTTCATGGCGATCGCGATGCCGATGACCCGCAGGAGGGAAATCGGGTGCTGCTTGACGACCTGCAGCAGCGGGCTGCGCACCACCTCTCGCTTGTCGGCCATCTCCGCGAACTCGGCGGTGTCCTCCAGCCGGACCCGCACCCACAGGCAGAGGATCGCCAGCGGGATGGAGACCAGGAACGGGATCCGCCAGCCCCACGCCGTCATCTGCTCGGCCGTGGTCAAGGTGCTGACCAGGCCGACCACGGCCGCGGACACCGCGAACCCGAGGGTCGAGCCGAGTGCCGTGACCGAGCCGTAGAGCCCGCGGCGCTTGACCGGTGCCGACTCGGCGACGTAGGTCGCCGCGCCGCCGATCTCACCGCCGGCCGAGAAGCCCTGCGCCAGGCGGATCAGCACCAGCAGCACCGGGGCGAGGACTCCGGCCGTGGAATAGGTCGGCAGGAGACCGAGCAGACCGCAGCAGATTCCCATCGCCACGACCGTCACGACGAGCGCCTGCCGACGACCGCGACGGTCGCCGAGCCTGCCGAAGAACCAGCCTCCGACGGGTCTCATGACGTAGGCCGATCCGAAGACCGCCAACGTGAGCAGCAGCGACACGGCCGGGTGGCCGCTGGGGAAGAACAGGGGGCCGATGGTGACGGCGAGGAAGGCGTAGACGCTGAAGTCGTAGTACTCGATCAGCGTGCCGACGCCTCCCGCCGCGGCGGCGCGTCGGGCCATCGTCGGCGAGGATCCGGTGGTGGCGGGTGCGGCGGCTGGTGGGACCGTCTCAGACATGGTGCTGACTCCTGATCGTCGTTGACCGGGTCGAGGAACGTGGGGGGGATCAGTGCTGGTGGCTGGGATTGCGGGCGTGCTCGGCCAGCAGGAGCTTGACCGAGCCGCCGGCTTCGATCACGCGGCGCACGCGAGGGCTGGGCGGGTCGCCGCGCAACTCGGCGCCGCCGTCGACGCCGACCACCGCCGTCCTCCAGTCGACCTGCACGGCATCACCGATGGTGACCGCGGTGCTGATGCCGGGCACCGTCAGCAGCGGCATGCCGTTGTGCGTCTCCCCGCGCCAGAACCCCGGGGAGAAGGACTCGGCCAGCACCGCGGCGATGCCCAGATCGCGCAGTGCCACCATCGGCGGGTAGTGCGGGTGGCCGTAGCCGAAGTTGCGGCCGCCGACGATGACGTCGCCGGGCCGGACGCGGTCGGCGAAGGTGGGGTCGTAGGCCTGCATGACCTTGCCGCGCAGGAAATCCGCGTCGTAGGACTTGATGTTCTCGACCCCGATCACCAGGTCGATGTCGAAGTCGTCGCCGAACACCCAGGCCACGCGCCCGCGGATGAGGTCCGGTGGCGGCGGGTAGTCGCGGGCGGCGCTCATGATCGCGTCACCTCCCCCGCCGAGGCGATCGTGCCGGTCACCGCGCTTGCCGCCACCGTGTACGCCGATCCCATGTAGATGTTGGCGTCGGTGCTGCCCATCCGGCCCGAGATGTTGAGGACGCCGGTGGAGATGCAGTTCTCGTCCGGTTGCAGCGGTTTCTGGTAGCCGAAGCAGAAGTCGCAGCTGGAGCGGGCGATGTGAGCACCGGCCGCCCGCAGCACGTCGAGCAGCCCTTCGTCCTCGGCCTGCCGGTGCACCGCGTCCGAGGTCGGGACCACGTTGAGCTCGACCCCCGGGGCAACCTCCCTGCCGTCGAGGACGAGGGCAGCGGCCCGGATGTCCTCGATCCGCCCGCTGGCGCAGGAACCGATGAACGCCTTGGTGACCGGCGTTCCGGACAGCTCCGCGGCCTGACGGGTGTTGGCCGAGCGAGCTGATCCGGGCAGCACGACCTGCGGGCTCAGCGCGGACAGGTCGATGGTGTGCACCGCGGCGTAGTCGGCTCCCGGGTCCGGCAGCTGGGGCGTGAAATCCGTTGCAGCGACCCGCTTCGCGTAGGCGAGCGCCGCCTCGTCGGGTTCGAACACCGCGGACACCGCGCCGGTGAACATCGCCATGCCGCACAGGCCCTGCCTGCGGTCGATCGACATCGACCGCGCGCCGGGGCCGGCGAACTCCATCACCTGGTGCGCGCACCCGTCGGCCCCGAACTCGCCGATGATGTGGTGCACCAGGTCCCGGTTGTCGACGCCCGGGGCGAACTCACCGGTCAGCTCGAACCTCGTGGTCCGGGGGACGTCGAGGTAGATCTGCCCGGAGACCCAGGCCTCCAGCAGGTCCCGGCGCACGCCCCAGCCCAGCGCGCCGAACGCGCCCGCGCCGGAGATGTGGCCGTCGAAGTGGATCAGGAAGTTGCCGGGCAGCGCGTAGCCGAGCTCGGCCATCACCTGGTGCCCGATGCCGCGGGCCTCGTGCAGCTCGATGCCGTAGAACGCGCACCAGTCGCGGGTGACCTGGTGGACCTCCTGCTCCTTGTCGGTGCCCTTGGTCAGCATGTGGTCGATGAAGACCACGTAGCGCTCCGGCTCCGCCAGCGCACGGATGCCGAAGTCGTCGTGCATCTGCCGGAACATCACATCGGTGTAGCCGGGGAAGTCGTAGGCGATCATGTAGTCGGGACGCGCGGGCAGGTTGTCACCCGCCTTGACCTGGTCGACGCCCGCTGCCCCGGCCAGGATCTTCTCGGTGATCGTGCTCGCCATGACGCCTCCCTCAGACCGTCTCGGTGGCGGGCAGGTACGCGTGCTGCTGCCGCTCGATCTCGGGCATCCCGATGAGCTCGACGAACTCGTGGTGCGGCGTGGCTCCCGCGCCGACCTGGGCAGGCGGTTCCCCAGCGGCGAGCCGGTTCAGGCACTCCTGCGCGGCACCGGTCACCGCCATCAGCACCTGAGTGGGCAGCAGCGCGATGCGCACGCCGATCTGCTCCATCACCTCGGGGGTGAACTCCCGCTCGGTCCAGGCCGAGGCCGTGAGGGTCGCCATCAGCGGGGCTCCGGTGATCTCGTGGCAGCGCCGCCACTCCTCGACGGTCGAGAAGGTCTTGGTGACCGGCATGATCAGGTCGGCTCCGGCCTCGACGTAGGCCTCCGCCCGGCGGAGCGCCTCGTCGCCCTTGGCGTCGGTCCGGGCGATCACGAGCATTCCGGTCCCCTGCGCGGCGTCGCGGACGGCGCGGATCTTGCCCGTGGCCTCCGCCAGGTCGAGCAGTTCGAGCTCGGCACCGGGGATCAGCGGGCAGCGCTTGGGCGAGCGCTGGTCCTCCATGAACACCGCGGCGACCCCGGCGTCGGCGAACCGGCGCGCTGTTCGCGCGGCGTTGACGGCGTTGCCGTAGCCCGTGTCGATGTCGGCGATGACCGGTAGCGGGCTCGCCTCGCGGATCGTCCGGACGGCCTGCAGGTTCTCCGACATCGTGTAGAGCTCGGCATCCGGGTAGCCCAACGCCGCCGAGATCGCGAACCCGGACGCGCACAGCGCGGGGAAGCCCGCCTGCTCGGCCAGCCGGGCGGTCAGCCCGTCCCAGACGCCGGGTGCGTAGACGAGTCTTTCGGTGATCATCTCGCGCAGATCCACTGACAGCTCCCTTGTGTATCGTGATGCGATACGCGTTCCGAAACTGTGCGCGAGGGACACGACCATGTCAAGCAGATGCGGTCAGCAGGCCGTTAGCCTGACGCTGTCCCGAAACACGAAAGGGGAGGTGGCGGTGGCACGAGAAGCTGTCGAAGACAGCTCAGGGCGGGAGACCGTCGGATCGGTGCTGCGCGCCTGTCAGCTGCTGGGGCAGTTCAGCGCCGAACGGCCCGTGATCACGCTCGCCGAACTCACGGCGACCAGCGGGTTCAACAAACCGACCGTCCACCGGCTGATGAGCACCCTCGTCGAGGCCGGCTGGGTGCACCGGGATCACAGCGGCGCCTACCGGGTCCGGATGCCGATGTTCACCATCGGCGCCGCCGCGCTCGCCGGGTTCGACCTGCGAACCGAGGCCCGGCCGGAGCTCGAAGCGCTGGCGTCGGACTTCGGCGACACGGCGTTCTTGATGGTCCCCTCCGCCGCCGGGGCCGTGTGCATTGACAGGGTCGAGGGCGGCAAACCGATGGTCCTGGCAGCCGTTTCGATCGGATCAGTCCTGCCGTACCACGCCGCAGCCGCGCCCGTGGCGATGGCGGCGTTCGACTCCGAGCTTCGAAGCCGGGCGCTGCGAGACCCGCTCCCGGCCTTCACCGAGATGACCCTCTCCGACCCGGGAGAATTCGCCAGCCACCTGGATCAGGTTCGCGCCGAGGGGGTTTCGCGCAGCCGCAACGACTACCTCAACGGGGTCTCGGCCGTCGCCGCCCCGATCCTCGGCTCGCGCGATTCCCTGGTCGGGACGATCAGCCTCGGCGGGCACAGCGAGGACTTCACGGGGTCCGACGGCGACGTGCGGGCCGAAGCGGTGCGCGCGGCCGCCAAGCGGCTGAGCGACGCGCTCAACGCGGCACGCCTCTGAGACGACACCTGTCCACACCGCGCCAATCAGGTTCCGAACCCGGATTACCGCAGTAATCGGGCACCGGATTACGGCAGTTTTCGGGTTCCGGATTACGGCAGTTTTCAGGGTCCGGGTCCTTCGGGGTGGGTCTTCGGGGGTGTGGTGCCAGCGGGTTTGGGGCGGGGGCTACGGCGCGCTGGGTCCAGGGACCTGGCGCGCCGTAGCCGTTTTCCTACGGGCTCGTGCCGGCCAGGGCTTGCTCGTCGGGTTGTGCGGTCATCTCCGGTGGTGGGGTGCGGAAGAAGCGGGTGCGGAAGGCGAGGTAGACGACGCCTGCCGCCAGCCAGATCCCGCCGAGGACCAGGGCTGTGGATTCGAGGTTGATCAGCAGCCAGAGGTCGATGAGGGTTCCGGCTGCGGGGATGGCGAGGGTCCACCACGCCTGCCGTCGGCCTTCCCGGCGGTGGCGGACGTGCAGGGCGATGACGCTGATGTTGACCGCGGTGAAGGCGGTGAAGGCGCCGAAGTTGACGAACGACGTCGAGGTGGAGACGTCGAGCACCAAGGCGACGAGGCCGACGCAACCGGTGAGGACGATGTTGGCCACCGGAGTGCGGAAGCGCGGGTCCAGGGCGCCGAAGAGCCTGCGGGGCAGGACGGTGTCGCGGCCCATCGCGAACAGCAGGCGTGCGGCACTGGCCTGCGCTGCGAGGCCGGAGGCGAACTGCGCGATCACCAGCCCCGCCAGCAGCATTGCCGTGCCGAGATCTCCAGCGATGACCGTGGCGATCTCGAACACGGCTGAGTCGGAGTCCGCGAAGGCGCTTCCCGGGTGCACGAGCTGGGCCGCGAACGTCACGAGGACGAAGACGCCGCCCCCGATCAGCGCGATGAGCAGGATGGCGCGCGGAATCGTCCTGCGCGGGTTCACCGACTCCTCGGTCAGGGTCGTGACGGCGTCGAACCCGAGGAAGGAGTAGGCGGCCAGCGCGGCACCGGCGGAGACACCCGCGGCAGTGGTGGCGGGGTTGAGCAGCGGCGAGCTGTCGAGCAGGCCCACGGCGCCGCGGGCGTCGAGGACGTGGCGCACGCACAGCACGACGAAGATGCCGATCACCAGGAACTGGAAGGCCATGAGCAGGAAGTTGGCCTTCTCGGCGACCTTGATCCCCAGCACGTTCAGGCAGGTGGTGGCCGCGATGAAGGAGACGATCCAGACCCAGAAGGGCACAGCGGGGAACTGGGCTTGCAGGTAGGTGCCGCCGAGCAGCCAGATCACCATCGGCAGGAAGAAGTAGTCGAGCAGCACCGCCCAGCCGACCAGGAATCCCACGCGCGAGTCCAGCGCCCGCCGCACGTAGGTGTAGGCCGAGCCGGCGACCGGGTAGGTGGCGGCCATCTTCCCGTAGCTGTAGGCGGTGAACAGCATCGCGGCCATCGCCACCAGGTAGGCGGTGGGGACCGCCCCGCTGGTTTCCTCGGCGACGACGCCGAAGGTGCCCAGCGCGATCAGCGGCGTCATGTAGGCCAGTCCGAACAGGACGACGGATCTGACCGTGAGGGTCCGTTGCAGCGACGGTGGTGCTTCGGGCATGAGTAGCTCCTCGGTGCGCGCCGCGTCGTTGCGGCGGTCAGCCGGCCGCTTCGGGGCCGGGGATGCGGATGCCGGCTTCCGGGGTCTCCGGGTGCCACGTAGCTGGTTCGATGCGCCCCCGGTAGAGCGGTAGCTCGACGGGGGCGTCGTGGTCGGTGAACTGCGACCACATGCGGTTGAGACCCGCGGTGCCGGATTCGCGCACCCGCGCGACGTCGCCGAGGTCGAGGACGTCGGTCAGCACCTCGGCTTCGCCCCCGGCGGCCTGCCGCCGCACGTGCCCTTCCGGGTCGACGATCAGGCTGCCACCGACGCCCACCGGGCGGGCGGCGTTGACGCTGGCGACGAAGACCTGGTTCGCGATCGCGTGCGCCCGGGCGAGGACGATCTCCTGCTCGCGGTCGTTCGTCGTGGTCTGCACCGGGTTGATGATCACCTCGGCGCCCATCCACGCGAGATGCCGGGCGACCTCGGGAAACCAGGAGTCGTAGCAGATCGAGAATCCCAGCCGGCCGAACTCGGGAACGTCGGCGACGACGAATCGGTCGCCGGGCTCGTACGGTTCGTACGGCCGCCACGGGAAGACCTTGCGGTAGAAGGCGTGCAGCTCCCCCGCCGGCGAGTAGCAGAGGGCGGTGTTGAACAGCTCGCCGTTCTCCCCGCGCTCGCACGCGCTGCCCGGCATCAGCCAGATCCCCAGGTCCCCCGCCAGCTCGCCGAGCTGCCGGGAGCGGGGACCGTCCAGCGGCTCGGCCGCCTCCTGCAACCGCGCGTTGCGCTCCGGACCGGTGCCCTCGACGCCGCACAGGTGCAGCTCCGGGTACGCCACCAGGCGTGTCCGCGGGTGTCCGGCGAGCAGGCGCTCGACGTCGCCGGCGAACTCCGACACGGGTGCCGTCGCTGCCTGCGGCGACACCTGCGCCAGCGCCAGCGGCAACAGTCGGGACATCTCGCTCGCCTTCTTTCTTCGCAGGTCAGTCCGGGTATCGCTCAGCGATGAAAACAAAATAGAGCAAGATGAGCACTTAAACAAGAGTGGTCATCTTGAACAAGTTTTGGGCTCCTGGTTACCGTGGACACCATGACCAGGGCCGACGCCGACGAGCACCACGAGAACCCCGCCGCACCCCTGTCCGCGTCCGCGCTCTCCGGCATCCGCAGGCTCTCGGCCATGGACACCGTCCGCGCCCGGATCTCCCTCGCGGTCGACCTCGGGCTGCTCGAACCGGGCGAGTGGCTGCCGGGCAACGCTCAGCTCGCCGCCGCCCTGGAGGTTTCCGAGATCACCGTGCGACGCGCGCTGGTGGCGCTGTGCGAAGAAGGAATCCTGGAGCGCCGCCGCGGACGCGGTGGTGGCACGCGGGTGGTCGACGCCCCCGCTCGCAGCACGGTCCGGGAGACCGAGATCTACCGCGCGGCGAGCGCGGAGGTGCACGACCTCATCGACCGCCGCCTGGTCCTGGAATGCGGCATCGCGCACCTGGCGACCCGTAACGCCACCCCCGACCAGGTCGAGCACCTGCACGCGCTCACCGAGCAGATGAACGACGCCGCGGACTGGGCGGACTTCCACAAGCTCGACGAGACGTTCCACCTCGCCGTCGCCGCCGCGACCGGGATCGGTGCGGTGCAGCAGGAGTACGCGCGACTGCTGCGCGAGCTCTACCGCTACTACCTGCCCTACCCCATGCAGCACCTGCGCGAGTCCAACCGCGAGCACGTGCAACTCGTCGCAGCCCTGCGCAACCGCGACGCCGCGTGCGCCGGCGACGTCGCCGAGCGGCACGTGGCGACCCTGCACCAGGACATGTTCGTCGGGCTCCCACACCGCGAAACAGCCGAGCAGCAGCAGGATTGAGCCGAGTGCCCACTCGCGAGAGCCCGCCCCCATCGGACTCTCAAGCGCAGCGGTCCCCGCCGCGCGCGTCGTCAGCTCACGTGAACGCGGCGAGGCGCGCGCCCGGCGGTCTCGCCACCGGACGCGCGCCCGTTCTCACCGCTGGGCGGGCACCGGGACGTCGGCCGCCGCGCCGACGTGGAAGGTGAACCGCGCCTTGCCGATCCAGATCTCATCGGAGTCGGACAGCTCGATGCGCTCCACCGGCCGCCTGTTGACGTAGGTTCCGTTGAGCGAGCCGCCGTCGTAGAGGAAGCACCGGCCGTCCTCGATCTCCAGCTCCGCGTGGTACCGGGACACCGTCACGTCGTCGATCACGATGTCGGAGTCGCGGTGCCGTCCGATCACGGTCAGCGGCGCGGAGATCGCGAACTCCGCCCCCTCGGCGGCCCCTCGGTCGACCACCAGCCGCATGCTCGTCCCCGCCTCGCGCGGCGTCGGGATCAACTCGCCCAACCGCCCGGTGACGGGAAGCTCCTGCGTCGGCACGTCCTGCGATGTGCGCTGGTCGAACAGTCCGGTGACCTCGGCGATCTGACCCATCAGCTTTCCCTCCCGCAACCAGTGGAACCGGCTCTCGAAACGTCCCCTCCGGGGGAACCTCCACGAGCATGCAGTCCGGTGGGGGCCCTGCGACCAGGTATTTCGTCCCGGTTTCGCCGTGTTCCACCTCACGGCACCCGGGCCGGAGCGCAGCGGAGGTGCCGGTGTTGCGGTTGCGCACGTCCGGTGCCGGACGTGCGCGCTCAGCCCCGGCTCGCCGTGTAGCGCCGGACGTTCTCGGAGGTCTCGCCGGAGCGGAACATCCGGCCGAAGGTGTTGATCGACTGGTCCACCGCGTTCTGCAGGGAGACGTTGAGCCACTCGTCGATGAGCGCTCGCTGCTCGCGGATCGCCAGAGCGGGCAGGGCAGCCAGCTGGTCCGCCCATTCCGCTGCCACCGTCACCACGCTCCCCCGCGGGACGGTCTTGTTGATCAACCCGGTGTGCGCCAGCTCGCCGACGGCCTTCGGCTCTCCCGTCAGCAGCATCTCCTTGGCGGTGGAGAGCCCGACGTAGTGGTGCAGCAGCGCGGCGTCGACCACGGACGGGATGCCGAGCTTGACCTCCGGGAGCCCGACCAGCGCCTCGGCGTGGGCGACCCGCAGGTCGGCGGCGAGGGCCAGTTCGAAGGCGGCGCCGATGCACGCCCCTTCGAGCGCCACGACCGAGATCTGCGGTGCGTGGCGGACCGCGCGCATCATCGATCCGATGCCGGCGATGATGCCGCGGGCCTCGGTCTCGGACACGCCCTGGAAGGTGTCGAGATCCATCCCGGCCGAGAAGTTCCGGCCCCCGGTGCCGGTGAAGACGAGCACGCGGCAGTCCTCGGATGCCTCCACGACCGCTCGCTCCAGCGCCGGGACGTCGCTCGCCAGCAGGGCGTTGGCCTTGGTCGGGCGGTTGATGGCGATGGTGCGCACCTGGCCGCTGTCGCTGATGTCGATGCTCATCGAACGGTCTCCTTCGTCGTGCCGGGACTCCAGGAGGACGGGCGGTTGGTCAGCGTCGTCTCGGCGCGCGGCACGGGCTCGAGGGGAAACGGCAGCACGTCGTCGACGTGCTGACCTCCGAGCGGGACCTCAAGGGGAGCTGAGCGCGGCGGCCGAGGGGTCAGCCGGCCTGGGTGGGGCCGTGGTTGATCGCCGACAGCGCCTCGTTGACCTCGAAGATCTTTCCCCGCACGTTCTCGACGCCCATCGACCGCAGGCGTTCGGAGTGCATCGCCAGGTACCGCTCGGCGTCGTCCTCCGACTCGAAGAGGTAGACGCCGCCGGCTTCCCCGGCGTCGCGGTTCTCCGTCCAGATCTTCCAGATCAGCCCGGGCTCGTCGTTGATGCTCCGCGCCAGCTCGCCGAACGCCTCCGCCATGGCCGCACCGAACGGCCCGTCCATGGGGAAGTCGACCTGAAGCAGGTGAGGCACGTGGGCGCTCCTCTCGATGCGGCGGGTTCAGCGCGTGCAGCGCTCTCGGCCACGGTACAAGGCCTGCGGCGGCATCACCGCTGCCATCGGTCCTGGACGCGGAGGTCCCGGCGTCGCCGATCGGTCGGAGCTGGACGATCGACGGCGCCGGGACTCGTCGAGTGTCGAACCTCGAGTGCGCTGGAGGTCAAGGGCGCGGCGGTCTTTCAGCGCGGTGATCGTCCCGGGACCAGTTCGTCCTGCTGCGAGACGACCCGGTTCAGGTGCGCGCGCGAGGCCTCCCGCGCCGCGTTCGAATCGCCGGCTGCGATCGCCTCCAGGATCGCGCCGTGCTCGGCCAAGGTCTGGGGCAGGCTCGCGAGGAAGGACCCGGCGTCCTTGTACGACTCGCGCAGGCAGGTGTTGACCGGGTCCATGAACCAGGAGAAGAACGGGTTCCCGCCTGCGCGCGTGACGACCTCGTGGAAGCGCACGTCCTCTTCGAGGCACACCTGGTAGTCGCTCATGTGCCGTTCCACGCGCCCCAGCGAGGCGCGCAGTTCGTCCAGGTCCTCGTCGGTGCGGCGGGCCGCCGCGAGCGCGGTCACCTCGACCTCGATGATCAGCCTGGTCTCCATCAGCTGCTGGAACGTCGTCGCGTTCATGCCCAGCATCAGCGAGTAGTGCTGGACGATCGCGGAACCGTCCGGTGTGGACACCGTCATCCCGCGGCCGGGGCGGATGTCGACGAGCCCGCGTTGTTCGAGGATGCGACCGGCTTCCCGGATCACCGTCCGGCTGACCCCGTAGCGCTCGACGAGCTGCGGTTCGGTGGGCAACCGGTCCCCCGGGCGCAATCCCTGCGCCAGCAGGTCGTTCTGCAGGCGTTCGGCCACCACGTCGGGCAGGCGCGGCGGGCGTTCCGGCGGCGCTGCTCGGGTCTGCGCACTCGATGCTGCCGGGATCGGGGCTTGCGACAGGACCATGCGAGAACTATCGTCCGATCATCATACGAAGTCAACGAACGACACCGGTTCTCCGGTAGCGGCCCCCAGGCCGGCCACGCCGCGTTCTTCGTCTCCCCGCTGCAACCCGTCCGCTGAACATCAACGGCACTGATCGCCGGATCTCGCGTCAGCGCCACGAAAGCAGAACCGGATGCCTCAGAACAAAGTGATCACCTGCCGGAACTTCCACACCGGTACCTGGCACGACGCCTCCGAGGGCCTGATCGAGCGGTACAACCCCGCGACCGGCGAACTGGCCGCGATCGCCCCTCGCTCATCACCCGCGGACGTCGACGCGGCGGTGGCCTCGGCCGCGACCGCCTTCCGGACCTGGCGCACAACCCTTCCGGCCGACCGCGCCCGGTACCTGCACGAGCTCGCCGCGGAATGCGCGCACCGCGTCGACGACATGGCCGCGGCCATCACGCGGGAGCAGGGGAAGCCGCTGGACGAAGCGCGCGGCGAAGTCCGGAAGTTCATCACGGCCCTGCACTACTACGCCGAGGAAGCGCAGCGGGTGTTCGGCCGGACCATCCCCAACGACGCCGCCGGTTTCACCAGCATCGTGGAGAAGGAGCCCATCGGCCCGGTCGCCGGCATCGTCCCGTGGAACTACCCGATCGAGCTGATCGGCTGGAAGCTGGCGGGAGCGACCGCGGCCGGGTGCACCATCGTCATCAAGCCCTCCGAGCACACCCCGGGCTGCGCGCAGATCCTCTCCGAGTGCGTCGCCGCCGTCTTCCCCAGCGGCGTGGTCAACTTCGTCCACGGCGACGGCGCAACCGGTCAGGCCCTGGTCGAGCACCCGGCGATCCGCAAGGTCGCCTTCACCGGGTCGATGCGCACCGGCCAGTCGATCTTCCGCTCGGTCAACGGGATCACCGGCCTCTCCCTCGAACTCGGCGGCAGCTGCCCGATGATCGTCACCGAGCGGGCGGACATCGGCGCCGCGATCACCGGCGCCGCGCGCCGTTCGTTCCGCAACGCCGGGCAGATCTGCATCGCGATCAACCGGATCTACGTGCAGGACGGCGTCCACGACGAGTTCCTGGCAGGCCTGGCGGCTGCCGCCGACGCGCTGGAAGTGGCCGACGGGATGGAGGTTCCGTCCGCGGACGTCGGTTCGATGACGATGGAGGAGACCTACCGCCGCACCCTCGACCACATCGAGGACGCGCGCGAGCGCGGCGCCTCCTTGGTCGCCGGGGGTGGGCCCGTGGCGGAGCTCAAGCCCGGCCTGTTCCTGCGTCCCACGGTCGTCGCCGACGCACCGGACGAGGCGCTGGTGATGCACGAGGAGACCTTCGGCCCGCTCGTCGGAGTCGCGCGGTTCTCCGATCTCGACGACGTCATCGAGCGGGCCAACGCCGCTCCCGGCGGACTGGCCGCCTACGCCTACACCGACGACACCCGTGAAACGTTCGCGCTCGCGCGCGAACTGGACTTCGGCAACGTCGCGGTCAACAACGTCGACGCCGGAATCATGAACGCCCCCTACGGCGGCCGGCGGGAAAGCGGTTTCGGTTCCGAACACGGCCACGAGGGTCTCGAATCCTACTTACAGCTCAAGCACATCAGGCTTCGCCACGGCGCGCGATGAGGCGCGGAAGGACGTAGCAGCATGCTCATCGGCATCGATCTCGGCACCTCCACCTGCAAGGTCATCGCCGTCAACGGCGACGGCGAAGTCCTCGCCAAGCAGAGCCGCGACTACGCCATGATCAACCTCCGGCAGGGATGGGCCGAGCAGGACCCGGCGGAGTGGTGGCGCGCCACCGATGAGGCGATCACGGCGCTGACCGCGTCGCTGCCCGAGGGCGGGCGGGAGGTGTCGGGGATCGGGCTGTGCGGCCAGATGCACGGGCTCACCGCCCTCGACGCCTCCGGCGATCCGCTGCGGCACGCGATCCTGTGGAACGACCAGCGGGCCGCGCCGCAGTGCGACTGGATCACCGAGCGGGCAGGCGGGCTCGACGAGCTCCTGCGGATGACCCGCAACCGGATGCTGCCCGGCTTCACCGGCGGCAAGATCGTCTGGTTCCGGGAGAACGAGCCGGAGCTCTTCGCCCGCACGGCACGCGTCCTCAACCCCAAGGACTACCTGCGGCTGCGGATGACCGGGACGTGCGCCACCGACGTCTCCGACGCCTCGGGCACCGGCCTATTCGACGTGGCCCGCCGCGCCTGGTCCGACGAGCTGCTCCAGCTCCTCGACATCGACCGCTCGCTGCTGCCCGACGTCGTGGAGTCCACCGACCAGACCGGGCGGGTGAAACCCGAACTGGCCGAGCGGTGGAACGTCCCCGCCGGCACCCCGGTCTTCGGCGGCGGCGGAGACGCGGTCATCCAGACCACGGCGATGGGTCTCGTCGACGCGGGCGCGGTGGGGTTCACCCTCGGTACCGCCGGGATCGTCGCCGGTGGCGCGTCCTCCTGCCCGGACAACCCCGGAGGCCGGGTCCAGGTGTCCTGCGGCAACGCACCGGGACGCTGGCACTGCATGGGTGTGTCGCTCAGCGCGGGCGGCGCCTTCCAGTGGTTGCGCGACGCGCTCGCGCCCGCCACCACCACCGATCCGATCTCCTTCGACCGGCTCATCGGCCTCGCCCAAGCCGTCGACCCCGGTTCCGACGGCCTCCGCTTCCTCCCCTACCTGCTCGGCGAGCGGTCCCCGCACGTCGCCCCGGAGGCGACCGGCAGCTGGGTGGGCCTGACGCCGATCCACCACGTCGGCCACCTGGCGCGCAGCGTGATGGAAGGGGTTCTGCTCAACCTGCGGGAGATCCTGGAGGTGTGCGGCGACGCCGGGCTCGACTGCGAGCGCGTCATCGCCTCCGGCGGTGCGACCAGCGAGTCGCTGTGGCTGCAGATGCTCGCCGACGTCCTCGACCGGGAGATCGCCGTGGTGACCGGCTCCTCCGAGGGAGGCGCCTACGGCGCCGCGATGGCCGCGGGCGTCGGTGCCGGCGTGTGGGAGGACTTCGACCAGGCGCTGGCCGGGGTGAGCGTGGAGCGCACTTTCGTCCCGCAACCGGGACCCGCGCAGGCCTACGACCGCATCTTCCCGGCGCACCGCGCGCTCTACGACGCGCTCAAACCTCTCTACCAGGCGCACGCCGAAGTTCTGTGATCAGCTGCTTCCCGCTGGTGCGCACGAGATCCGCGATGTCAACGTCCATCCACCCCGGGAGGGAACATGACCGACCTGTTCGCGCTCAACGGCAGGAACGCGATCGTCACCGGCGGCGCGCAGGGCATCGGCGAGGCCATCGTGCTCGGTCTCCGCGACGCCGGTGCCCGCGTGTTCATCTGCGACGTCAACCCCGACACCGGTAGGGCGTCGGCCGAACGCCACGGCGTCGAGTTCGTCGCCGCGGACGTCACCGACCCCGACAGCGTGGACGCCGCGTTCGAGCACGTGGTGAGCGTGGCCGGTTCCGTCGACGTCGCGGTCAACAACGCCGGCATCGTGCACAACCACCCCAGCGAAGACCTCGACCCCGCCGATTGGCGCCGCGTGATGTCGGTGAACCTCGACGGCGTGTTCTACAGCTGCCGGGCCGCGGGCAAGCGGATGCTCGCGCAGGGGTCCGGGAGCATCATCAACACCGGCAGCATGAGCGGCCACATCTCCAACCGCCCGCAACCACAGTCCGCCTACAACGCCGCCAAGGCGGGCGTCATCCACCTCACCAAGTCCCTGGCCGGTGAGTGGGCCGCTCGCGGTGTGCGGGTCAACTCCGTCTCCCCCGGCTACGTCGGCACCGAGCTGACCAAACGCGGCCTGAGCAACGAGGAGTGGCGCCGGACCTGGATCGACGGCACTCCCATGAACCGCGTCGCCGAGCCCGGCGAGATCGCCCCGGCGGTGGTCTTCCTCGCCTCCGACGCCAGCAGCTACTGCACCGGGACCGACCTCGTCGTGGACGGCGGCTACACCGTCTGGTGACCGGCCGTCCCCTCCCCGATGCCGGAATCGGGGAGGGGACGCGGTTGTCAGGAGTCCTCGGTCAGGAACGCCAGCAGGTCGGCGTTGATCGTCTCCGCGTGCGTGGTGGGCATGCCGTGCGGGAGACCCTGGTAGGTCTTCAGCGTCGCGTTCTTCAGCAGCTTCGCCGACAGCGGCCCGGCGTTCTCGTACGGCACGATCTGGTCGTCCTCGGTGTGCATCACCAGCACCGGCACGGTGATCTTCGTCAGATCATCGGTGAAATCGGTTCGGGAGAAGGCGACGACGCCGTCGTGATGCGCCTTCGCCCCGCCCATCATGCCCTGGCGCCACCAGTTCTGGATGAGAGCTTCCGAGGGTTCCGCACCCGGCCGGTTGAAGCCGTAGAACGGTCCCGACGGGAGGTCGCGGTAGAACTGCGAGCGGTTGGCCGCCAGCTGCGCCTGCAAGTCGTCGAACACCTGCCGGGGAAGACCGCCGGGGTTGGCGTCGGTCGCGACCATCAGCGGTGGGACCGCGTTGATGATGGCCGCCTTGGACACCCGCGCCTCGCCGTGCCTGGCCAGGTACCGGATCACTTCACCGCCGCCGGTCGAGTGACCCACGTGAATCGCGTCCGCCAGGTCGAGGTGGGCTGTCACCGCGGCGAGATCGTCGGCGTAGTGGTCCATGTCGTGGCCGTCGCCGGGCTGGCTGGAGCGCCCGTGCCCGCGCCGGTCGTGGGCGATCACCCGAAAGCCGCGCTCCAGGAAGAACAACATCTGGGCGTCCCAGTCATCGGCCGAGAGCGGCCAGCCGTGGCTGAACACGATGGGCCTGCCCGAACCCCAGTCCTTGTAGTAGATCTCCGTGCCGTCGGTGGTGGTGAGAGTGCCCATGCAGTTCCTTCCTCGGGTGTGGAACGACGCGCCGCGGCCACGTGTCCCGGGTTGGGTCAACACCGCCCGATGCTCCGCACGACCCGGCCAACCCTCCAGGGCCATAAGTCACCTCGCGCCGCCGACCGGCACCGACCGCGAGCGGCATGTTTCGCGTCCGCAGCCACCTGGGTAGGTGGGGCTGGTGGCCGCTCCGCTGTCCGAACAGTTCGCGCCCCTCGACCGCGCGTGGCTCAACACGGCTCACCAAGGACCGATGCCGCTGGTCGCGGCAGCAGCGGCGCGCGAGGCGATCGAGGCCAAGCTCGACCCGCGCCGCATGTCCGGCGAGGCGTTCTTCCAGGTGCCCGCCGCGCTGCGCAGCTCGCTCGGCGAGCTGGTGGGTGCCGGTGGCGACGAGATCGTGCTCGGCAACAGCACCACCCACGGCCTGAACCTGCTGGCGCACGGCTTGCCCCTGAGGAACGGCGATGAAGTGCTGCTGGTCGAAGGTGATTTCCCCGCCACGATCTACCCGTGGCTTCCCTTGCGGCGCCGAGGAGTGCGCCTCCGCACCGTTCCCGCGCCGTCCGGCGCCCTCGAACCGGAGGACCTGGACGCGGCGCTGACCGACCGCACCCGAGTCGTGTGCACGAGTTGGGTGTTCTCGTTCAGCGGCCATGCCGCGGACGTGTCCGCCCTGGTCGACGTGTGCCGTCAGCGGGAGGACGTCGCCTTCGTGCTCAACGGTTCTCAAGCGGTCGGCGCCCGCCCCGCCGACGTCTACGACCTGGGCGTCGATGCGCTGGTGAGCTGCGGTTACAAGTGGCTGTGCGGCCCTTATGCGACGGGATTCGCCTGGCTGCACCCGGCGCTCGTGCGGAGGCTGGAGTACGAGCAGGGGTACTGGCTCGCCCAGGTCGACGAGATCGCGAACCCGCCCGGCCGCTACGCCCTGCGCCAAGACCTGGGCGCCGCCGCCTACGACGTCTTCTGCACCGCGAACCTCTCGATCTTCCCCGCCTGGCACCAAGCCGTGTCCTTGCTGTTGGAGCGCGGGATCGACGAGATCGAGCGGCACGACCAGGCGCTGATCGACCAGCTCATCGCAGGCCTGCCCGGCGGGTGGAGCCTGCGCAGCCCCGAAACCGGTTCGCGCCGTTCCACTCTCGTCCTCCTCGAGCCGGAACCACCGGACACCGTGGCACGAGCACTTCACCGCTTGGACGTCGCGGGCGTCGACGCGGCCGAACGCGCTGGCGGGCTCCGGCTCTCACCGCACGTCCACAACACACCCGCCGACATCGAGCGCGCGCTCGCAGCGCTGGCCGCCTGAGTGCCCACCCCGATCCGCGTTCTCGGGGTGGGCACCCAGGGATCAGGCGAGGTGGGTGAGGATCGCTTCGACGATCTCGTCGGTCTTGGCGGTTCCGCCGACGTCGGGGGTCAGCAGGCCCGAGGCGGTGGTGGCCTCGATGGCCTCGCGGACGCGGGTGGCCTCGTCGGCCAGGCCGAAGTGCTCCAGCATGAGCGCGGCGCTGCCGATCGCGCCGATCGGGTTGGCCAGGCCCTGACCTGCGATGTCGGGGGCGGAGCCGTGGACGGGCTCGAACATCGACGGGAACCGGCGGTCGGGGTTGAGGTTCGCGCTGGCGGCGAGCCCGAGACTGCCGGCCAGGGCGGAGCCGAGATCGGAGAGGATGTCGGCGTTGAGGTTGGAGGCCACCACCACCGACAGGTCCTCCGGGTGCAGGACGAACTTCGCCGACATCGCGTCGACCAGCACGCTCTCGGTCTCCACGTCCGGGTAGTCGGCCGCCACGCGCTCGAAGACCTCGTCCCAGAGCACCATGCCGTACTGCTGGGCGTTGCTCTTGGTCACCGACGACACCTTCTTGCGCTCGCGCCCGCGCGCGAGGTCGAAGGCGAACCGCATGATGCGCTCGCAGCCCTTCTCGGTGAACAGCGCGGTCTGCAGCGCCACCTCGTTGCCGGGCCCGCGACCCGCGAGGTTGCGGCCGCCGAGACCGGCGTACTCGCCTTCGCTGTTCTCCCGGACCACCACCCAGTCCAGCGGGGTGTCGTCGGCCTTGCGCAGCGGCGAGGTGATGCCGGGGTGGAAGTGCACCGGCCGGACGTTGGCCCACTGGTCGAAGCTCTGGCAGATCCGCAGCCGCAACCCCCACAGGCTGATGTGGTCGGGCACCGACGGCCAGCCGACCGCGCCGAAGTACAGCGCGTCGAAGTCCTGGAGCGCTTCCAGGCCGTCCTCGTCCATCATGCGACCGGTCTTCTCGTAGTACCCGCAGCCCCAGGGGAACTCGGTCCAGTCGAAGGCGAAGCGGCCACCCGATCCGGCGGCCAGCGCGTCCAGCACGGCTCGGCCGGCGGCGACCACCTCGGTGCCCACGCCGTCCGCGGGGATGGCGGCGATGGTGAACGTGCGCTGTGCTGACATCGGGTGACTCCCTGCTGCGGTCGACTCGTCCTGCCACCGAGTGAAGACCGGCGGGCGACCCGACGTCCAACACGCGCTGCCGATCCGGTTGATAGGTGCTGGCTATGTCATCTGCTCCAGGTGGTCGACCGGCGCGTAGGAGCGGGCCACGGTCAGGAACGCCTGAGCGGCCGGTGTCAGCGGTGCGGACCGACTGACCAGCGAGACGTGCAGCTGGGACGGCGGGTCGATGCGCGCCGCGCGGGCGCCGGCCCGGCGGGCCAGGGGCGCCCAGGCCGAGGGCAGCACGGCGAGCCCGACTCCCTGCAGCACCAGCGGCAGGATCGAGGTGCGGTGGGCGACCTCCGCCACGATCTCCAGGTCCTCGCCGGAGGCGAGCATCTCGTCGACGATGCGGCGCATCTGGCTGCCGGGCGGCGAGGCGATCAGCCGGGCACCCGCCAGCGCCGCCCGCGGCACGGGGTCCTCCTCCGGGAAGCCCGCGTCGTCCGCGCCGACCACGACGAAGTTCTGCGATTCCAGCGGCAGCACGTCAACCCCTGGGGCCATCACGCTGCCGGGAGCTCCGACCAGGCCGAGTTCGCACGCGCCGTCCCGGACCTTCTGCACGACCTCTTCCGGGGTGAAGGCGGCGTCCGCGCCGACGATCACGCCCGGGTGCTGCTGGGCGAACAGGCGGGTCAGCGTGCTGAGCGGTTCGATGCCGGGTGACGGCATCGTCACCAGCTCGACGCGACCGCGCTGCACGCCCTTCAACGAGTCCATCGTGGCTCTGGCCGTGCGCAGGTCGCGCAGGACCTGGCGCGCCGGGCCGATCAGCTCCTTGCCCGCATCGCTGAGCACCGCGCCGCGCCCGATCCGGTGGAACAGCCGCACTCCGAGCTCGCGTTCGAGGCCGGCGACCGCCTGCGACAGCGACGGCTGCGCGATGTGCAGCTTCTGCGCGGCACGACCGAAGCCGTCGTTGTCCACGATGGCCACGAAGTACTCGAGCTGACGCGCGTCCATCCGCACCTTCCTCGGGAGTCGGCGACCTCGGATCCGCCCAGCTTAATCGGCATTCATTCGTGAAACCTATCCGTCGGGTAGCGAGTCCCTGTTGGACGGCGCACCGCGTACCGGGTCACTGTCATGGCCACCTCCCCGGATGAGGGGCTTCGAGCCGAATCACCGCCCCACCGGCCCGGTCCCGGCCGCAGGGCCTCGACGATCGACGTGCAGGAGACGCAATGACGCAGACCGCACAGCAGCCGGTTCCGGACGACGGGAAGCCGAGAACCAGGCCCTGGTACCGGCAGCTCTACGTCCAGGTCCTGCTCGCCATCGTCATCGGCATCGTCGTCGGCTGGCGGTGGCCCGACCTCGGTGAGGCGATGGAGCCCATCGGGACGACCTTCATCGACGCCATGAAGATGCTCATCGGCCCGATCGTCTTCCTCACGATCATCGGCGGCATCGCCAGCGTCGCCGACTTGAAGAAGGTCGGTCTGACCGGGCTCAAGGCCCTGACCTACTTCCAGGTCGGCACGATCATCGCGATGGTCATCGGGCTGGTCGCGATCAACGCCGTCCGCCTCGGCGAGGGCGTCAACGCCGACCCGTCGACGATCCAGACCAGCGGGAAGGCCCAGGAGTACATCGAGTCCGGCGAGTCGCAGCACTGGTGGGAGTTCCTCACCCACATCGTCCCGGACAGCTTCTTCGGCGCCTTCGTCGAAGGCGACATCCTGCAGATCATCTTCCTGGCGGTGCTCTTCGGCATCGCGATCAAGGCGGTCGGGCCGGTCGGCGAACCCGTCATCGCCGGCGTCAAGCGGCTCACCGACATCGTGTTCAAGGTCTTGAGCTTCGTGATGAAGGCCGCCCCGCTCGGGGCCTTCGGCGCGATGGCCTACGCCATCGGCAAGTTCGGACTGTCCACGCTGACCAGTCTCGGATCGCTGATCGCCCTGTTCTACATCACCTCGATCCTGTTCGTGGTGGTCGTCCTCGGCGGATTCCTCGCCGCCTACGTCCGGCTCAACATCTTCCAGCTCTTCCGCTACCTCAAGGACGAGTTCTTCCTGGTGCTGGGCACCTCCACCGCCGAACCCGCGCTGCCCGGCCTGATGCGCAAGATGACGTTCATGGGCGCCGACCGCACCACCGTCGGTCTCGTCGTGCCGACCGGCTACAGCTTCAACCTCGACGGCGCCGCGATCTACCTGTCGCTGGCCACGCTCTACATCGCGCAGGCCACCAACACCCCGTTGAGCATCACCCAGCAACTGGGCCTGCTCGCGGTCATGCTGCTCACCTCCAAGGGCGCCGCGGGCGTTGCGGGCGGCGGCTTCATCGCCCTGACAGCGACGCTGTCGACCGTCGGGACCGTTCCCGCCGCGGGCATCATGCTGATCTTCGGCATCGACAAGTTCATGTCCGAGTGCCGCGCCCTGGTCAACTTCTACGGCAACGCCGTGGCCACCCTGGTCATCGCCAAGTGGGACCGCAACCTCGACATCGACCGGGCCAGGCAGGTCCTCGCAGACCCGACCTCCGCCGAACGCTCAACAGCACCGGAAGAACCCGACCCCACCACCGACGACCATCCCACCCTCGCCCAGGACGGGAGCCGGTGAGCCCCTCAGCGGTTGCGCTGAGCCGGTTCCCGGCGGGCGGCGTGGCGGGCCGCGAGGTAGCCGAAGGTCAGGCCGGCTCCGACCTGGCAGCCGGCTCCCGGGTACTCCGACGCCATGATCGAGTGGGCGTCGTTCCCGCAGGCGTAGAGGCCTGCAACGGGTTCGCCCGAGGCGTCGAGCACCTGCGCATCGGTGTTGGTGCGCAGGCCGAGCGCGGTGGCCAGCGGTGTGGGCACCACGGCGATCGCGTAGAAGGGAGCCGTCTCGATGGGACCGAAGTTGACGTTCGGGGTGTGCGCCGGGTCGCCGTACTGGTGGCCGAACGCGCTCTGCCCCTTCCCGAACTCCTCGTCGACGCCGGTGGCGGCGGCGCGGTTGGTCTCGGCCACCGTGCGTTCCAGACCGTCCGGGTCGACGCCGATGGCGGTGGCGAGCTCGCGGACCGTGCGCCCTGTGCGCAGGTAGCCCGCGTCGATGTGCCGCTTGAGCAGCGATTTGGGCAGGTGGGGGTAGACCATGCCGAGTCCGTATCGGGCCAGGGTGCGGGAGTCGAGCACGAGCCAGGCCGGGATGGTGGGCTCGGACTTGTGCGAGTCGTACATCGCGCGGGTGAAGCGGTGGTAGGACACCGACTCGTCGACGAACCGCCGCCCTGCGGCGTTGACGGCGATGATGCCGGGTTTCGCGCGGTCCCAGATGTGCGGGAAGACCGCGGTGGAACCGTCTCGGCGGCGGCCGATCGAGCTGGGGAACCACAGGGCGTTGTCGCCGACGGGCTCGCCGAGGACGCCGCCGACGGAACGGGCGAGGGCGATCGAGTCGCCCGTCGCGCCCTCCCCGGCACGCGTGAACTGCGGCGTGGGCCGGGGCAGGTGTTCGGCGCGCAGTTCCGGGCTGGCGGAGAACCCGCCGGCCGCCAGGACGACGCCGCGCCGGGCCGCGACCCTGACGGTGCGACCGCGGTGCGAGACGACCGCGCCGACGACCTGCCCGGACTCGTCGGCGACGAGTCCGGTGGTGCGGGCGGTGAACCAGACGTCGCCGGAGCGCCGCAGGAGCTTGTCGTAGAGGTTGGCGACCAGGGCGTTGCCCATGGCGAGCCGGGTGCCGCGCGGGTAGCGGAGCCGGTCCGCTGCCCAACGCACCCCCAGGCGCAGTGCCACCGCCATCCCGCGCACCGATCCGTTGAAGATGGTCAGCAGCTGGTTGACCTCGGGCCGCCGGACCATGAGCGTGCCGCCGAAGAGCGCGAATTCCGTTACCGGCGGACGGATTCGACCGAAGCGGGCCTTCCCGAGCGCGCGCCCGTCGAAGGTCCGCGGCTCCAGTGCCCGGCCGACGCCTGACCCGGGGATCTCCGGGTGGTAGTCGACGACGGTCTTGGAGTGCCAGAACTCCACGCCGACCCGCTTCAGGTGGTCGAGCATGGCGGGGCCCTGCGCGAGGTAGGTCTCGCGGAGTTCGCGCGGGGCGCGGTCGCCGACGAGAGCGTCGAGGTAGCTGCTCGCGGCGGCGCTGTCGGCGGCGGGATCGTCCTGGTGCGGGTGCCCGGGGATCCAGCACGTTCCGGCCGAGTAGGCCGTGGTGCCGCCGAGCCACTCGGTCTTCTCCAGCACCAGGACGGAAAGCCCCTCCTCGGCGCCGACGACCGCGGCACCCATGCCGCCCGCGCCGGTGCCGAGGACGAGGAGGTCGACCTCGTGGTCCCAATCGTCAGTCATGGTTCACTTCCTCCTCGGCTGCGACGAGTTCGCCGAGGTGCCGCCGCATCCGGTCTAGGTCGGGTGTGATTCCGGTGAGCAGGGCGAGGGTTCGCGCGGCCTGGGAGACGAGCATCGCTCCCCCGTCGAGGCAGCGGCACCCGGTCGCGCGCGCGTCCTGCAGCAAGGCCGTCGACAACGGCCGGTAGACGACCTCGGCGACCCAGTGCCGAGGTTCGAGGGCGCCGGTGTCGAAGGGCCGACCGGGGTGTCCGGTCATGCCGATCGGGGTCGCGTTGACGACTCCGTCGGCCCGAGCGAGCTCGGCGGGCACCCTCTCGACGGGCAGCCCGGTGATCGTGGCGTCCGGCAAGCTCTCGCGCAGCCGGGCGACCAGGTCTTCGCTGCGGTGGAGGTCCGCATCGGCGATGGCCACCGCCGCTCCGGTGCCCGCCAGGGCGTAGGCGACGGCAGACCCGGCACCCCCGGCGCCGACCACGACGACCCGGTCCTGCCGGATTCCCGGTAGTCCGTACCGCAGACCGGACAGGAATCCACTGTGGTCGGTGTTGTGACCGATGAGCCGATTCCCGTCGACGGAGACGGTGTTGACCGCGCCGAGCGCCCGCGCGTCCGGGGAGAGCTCGTCGAGCTGGTCGAGGACGGTCTGCTTCGCCGGGTGCGTCACGTTGAACCCCGTCGTGCCCTCCCCGACCGCCTCGCGCAAGGTCCAGCTCGGGGGCAGGTGGTCGAGGTCGAGCAGGCGGTAGGTGTAGTCAAGACCGAGCGCAGCCGCCTCGCGCTCGTGCAGCGCGGGCGAGAGCGAGCCGCCGATCCCCGCGCCCACCAGGCCCACTCGGTGGCGGACCGGGGCGATCACCTCAGACATGGGTCCTCGTCTCGGTCAGCAGTGCGCGCACGCCGGCCAGGTTGCGCCGCGCGAACTCCAGCGGGGTGAGGCGCGTTTGCAACGCGGCGTGCGGAACCTCGACGCTCAGCGGTGTTCCGGCGGGCACGGCGGCGAGAAGCTCCGGCAGCGGGAGTTCGCCGTGTCCGACGAGTTCCCGCTGGACGCGGGCCTCCGCTTGCAGCACCGATCCGTCGGCCTTCATCCCGAGCGGCAGCTCCTCGGGCAGGTCGAGATGCTCCGGGGCGGCGAGCGGGCCGTCGCACACCTGCAGGCACGGGACGAGGTCGGCATCGAGAGCGCGGACGTCGTCGATCGAACTGCCACCGCGCTGGATGTGCAGCGCGTCGAGCAGCACGGCGGCACCTGTGGACCCGGCGATCGCGGCGGCCTCGGCCACGGTGCTCACCGGTTGGTAGCTGATGGGTTCCAGAGTGGGCAGGATGCCGAGCGGAGCGGCGTCGGCGGTCAGCGCGGCCAGCGTGTCGGCCAGGCGCTCGCGGTCCGGGTCGGAGCCGACGACGCTGATCGTGCTGGCACCGAGACCCGCACCGGCGTCGAGGGCGGGCCGCCAGTCGGCCGGACCGGTTTCCGGGCGGAGCGTCAGGAACTCGACGTCGCGGACGATCAGGCCGGAATCGTCGAGCCGTCGCAGCGTCTCGCGCGACATCGGCGAACCCGGCTCCATCGGGTACTGGTGCTCCCCCGCCGTCACCGCGTTGACCCGGACGCCGACGAAGTCGAAACCGGCCTCCGCGGCGGTGCTGACGAGCTCGGGAGGGCTCAGCCGCAGCAGGGTCAGGTGGGCGAGCCCGATGGGGTTCATGAGGTGATCTCCTCCTTCAGAGCGGGGACCTGCTCCGGTCGGCCGGATGCGGCCGAGGCGTACAGCGCGGTGAGGATCGCCAACGACTTCGCGGCTTCCCGCCCGGTGACCGCCGGATCGCGGTCTTCGCGGACGGCGTTGACGAAATCCACGATCTGCAGGGTGTGCAGCGGGGCGAGGCTGCCGTTGATCTCTGGCAAGGTGAGGTCTGCGCGGAAACCGGGACCGAACGGCGATTCCGCCGCCTCGGCGCCGGGCACCGCCCACACGTCGATCCGCGCTTCGCTCCCCTCCGGGTACTCGGCGAGACCCGCGCTCGCGCCGGTGCCTCCGAGCACCCGCACCCGCGTGCCGAGGCCGGGGGTGAGCGCGGTGGAGGCGGCCAGCGTGGCCAGGCCGCCGGAGGCGAAGCGCAGGGTCGCCACGGCCGTGTCCTCGACCTCGATGGCCTCGCCGTGCTTGACGGTCGTGTGGTTCGCCGTCACCTCGACCGCGTCTCCCATGAACCACTGCAGCAGGTCGATGTTGTGCACGGCTTGGGTCATCAGGACCCCGCCACCATCGCTCGCCCACGAACCGCGCCACGCGTCGGCGGTGTAGTAGGAGGTGTCGCGGTGCAGCAGCACCGAAGCGTGCCCGAGCACCGGGGTTCCCAGCGTGCCGTCGTCGATCGCGTCGCGGATCCGCTGCGCGGCGGGCCAGAAGCGCCGCTGGAACGCCACGCCGAGGGCGACGCCGGCCGCCTCGCAGGCGGCCACCATCCGGGCGGCCGAACCGAGCTCGACGGCGATCGGCTTCTCGCACAGCACGTGCACGCCGTGCGCGGCGGCGCGGGTGACGACGGATTCGTGCGTCGGGTGCGGAGTGCAGACGCTGACCAGGTCCAGGTCCAGGCCGAACAGCTCGTCCGGGCCGACCGCGGACGTACCGTGCCGGGCGGCGAACCGCTCGGCGCGATCCGGCGAGACGTCTGTGCAGGCGACCAGCTCGACGCCGGTCAGGTCGCGGTACGCGGCGGCGTGGTTGTCCGCGATGTTGCCGCACCCGATGACCGCCGCCCGCAGGGCCCGGGTCATCACCGCACCGCCGGTGCAGGGGCGTCGGCGATCTTCGCCCGGCTCTCGCCGAGGCGGGAGGTGGGCGTGCGGAAGGTTTCCGGTCCGGTCAGCGCGGCGACAGCGGAGGCCAGCACGAACGCGGCGCACATCCAGGCCACCGGAGTCCAGTTCGACTCGTCGCCCGCGGTGAGGGTCGTGGCGAGCAGCGGGGTGAACCCGGCGGCGAGCAGGCCGATCATCAGACCGATCGCCATGCCGCTGTAGCGAACCCGCGCCGGGAACTGCTCCGGGAAGTAGGCCGGGTACACGCCGTTGGGCGCGGCGTAGCAGAAGCCGATCAGCAGGACCGCCGAGAGGTAGATCCAGAGCACGTTCTGCGTGCCGATGGCGTGGAAGAACACGAACACCATCACGCTGACCCCGAGCAGCCCGGTGATGAAGACCGGCTTGCGACCGACCCGGTCGGCGAGCATCCCGTAGGCGGGCTGGGTGACGACGGCGACCATGTTGGCCACCGAGATCACCGCGAGCATGGTCGGTTTCGAGATCCCGGCGACCTGGGTGGCGTAGGCGAGCGCGAAGACGTTGACGATCGTGTTGACCATGGTGAAGATCGAGCACGTCGCGATGCGCAGCAGGGTCGTCCAGTGGTGCCGGAACAGCTCGAACACCGGGGCCTTGGCGGTTTCCGCGGATTCCTGCAGCTCGGAGAACACCTCGGGCTCGTCCAGCGAGCGGCGCAGGAAGTAGGCGATGGCGGTGACCGCGATGCTCAGCCAGAACGGGATGCGCCAGCCCCAGGACAGGAGCTGCTCGTCGGGCAGCGAGGCGATCGGGATGAACACCAGGCTCGAGATGACGATCCCGAACATGATGCCGCTCATGGTGAAGCTGGTGAAGAACGCGCGACGGCCGTCGGGGGCGTGCTCCACGGTCAGCGAACTCGCGCCGGGCGATTCACCGCCTGCCGACAGTCCTTGCAGCAGCCGCAGGGCGACCAGCATGATCGGGGCGGCGATGCCGACCTGCTCGTAGCTCGGCAGGCAGCCGATCAGGAACGTCGACAGACCCATGAGCAGCAGCGTGGTCATCAGCGCGTTGCGGCGGCCGAACCGGTCGCCGAAGTGCCCGAAGAGAATCGCGCCGAGCGGGCGGGCGACGTAGGCGACGCCGAGTGTCGCGATCGACAGCAGCGCTCCGGTCGCACCGGCGTCGGGGAAGAAGACCTCGCCGAACACCAGCGCGGCGGCCGAGCCGTAGATGAAGAAGTCGTAGTACTCCAGCGTGCTGCCCAGGAATCCGGAGAGCGCGGCCTTCCGGGGGTTGTTGCGGGTACCGCTCGTCGGCGGGGCCTCTGCTGGCGTGGGGGACATGGCGTTCCTTCCGATCCGGCGTCATCGACGGAGATCCGGTTCCCGAGCGGGGAGTGCCGGGCGGTGCGGAAGAGAATCGCAGCAACGACTATGCCCAGTCCAATACTTGGTTTCACCTGCACCATGTGTTCAAACGACATAATCAGTCGGCCGGACGGGGCAGCACCTCTTCGGCCAGTTCCAGCACCGCCCGCGTCACGGGCGAGGGGTTGTCGTCCAGCCACGCCAGCGCGTGCTCCATGTGGGTCTGCTCGCCGCGCAGCGGCACGAACACCGAGGCCGAGGGCATGATCCCGGAGATGCCCGCCGGCATGAGCGCGACGCCGACCCCGGCCGACACCAGCGTCAGGATCATGTACGGGTCGGTGATCTCCTGGACCACGCGCGGGCGGAAACCCGCCTTGACGCACGCCTGCGTGGTCAGCTCCTGCAGCGATGATCCAGCGGCGGCCGGGATGGTGATGAAGCCGTCCTCGGCCAGGTCGGCGAGGTCGATGGCGGCCTCCCCGGCGAGCGGGTGGTCGATCGGCAGCGCCGCACCCAGCGGTTCGCGCCCGACCCGCCGCGTGCGCACCGGGGACGGGTCGATCGGCAGCCCGACGAAGGCGATGTCCAGGCCGCCCTGCTCCAGCTGCTCGACCCCTCCCCTGGTCATGACGCGGCCGGTCAGCGACAGCGAGATGTTCGGGTAGCGCTGACGGACGGCCCTGGTCAGCGGCGGGAGCGTGAGGTGGTTGAGGGCTCCGGAGAACCCGATGGCCACCGTCCCGTACACCACCCCCGAGGTCGCCCGGGTCGCCTGCTGCGCGAGCTCCAGCTCCTCGAACACGCGATGCGCGTGCGGCAGGAACGCCTGCCCGGCCGGGGTGAGCGCAACGCTGCGGGTGCTGCGGTCGAAGAGCGTCGCGTCGAGCTCCTTCTCCAGCTTGCGGATGGTCTGGCTCAGCGGCGACTGGGCCAGCCGCAGCCGCGCGGCCGCACGACCGAAATGCAGT
Organism: Saccharopolyspora endophytica; assembly: GCF_018070075.1. GTDB lineage: Bacteria > Actinomycetota > Actinomycetes > Mycobacteriales > Pseudonocardiaceae > Saccharopolyspora > Saccharopolyspora endophytica. The sequence goes on along the minus strand of NZ_JAGPXE010000006.1, from coordinate 135,205 downwards.
TCCTCGGCCACGGCGATGAACGCCTCGAGCCACCGGATCTCCACGGTGCACCTTCCTGGCTGCAGGGTCTTGCGCTGCAGCACGTTCCGCTTATAGTCGCTGAAAAGCACAGTCGGTGAATGATTTTGCATCAAATCTTACATAGTCCTGGCGCGCGGTGCACACAATCCCGCCCGGGACGCCTGGAGGAGCTCAGCGTGACCACCACTCGAACCTCCCCGCCCCCGCTCGACCACGACGTGGTCGTCGTCGGTTCCGGCGCCGCGGGGCTGGCCACCGCGGTGACCGCGGCCCACCACGGGCTGCGGGTCGCGGTCCTCGAACGCGCCGACGTCTGCGGTGGCGCGACGGCCTGGTCGGGCGGCTGGATGTGGGCACCGGGCAACCCGCTCGCCCGCGCCGACGGGGTCCGGGAGGAGACCGACGAGTTCCGCACCTACCTGCGCAACGCGCTCGGCGAGGACTACGAGCCGACCCGCGTGGACGCCTTCCTCGCCGCCGCCCCGGGGATGGTGCGGTTCTTCCACGAGCGCACCGCCCTGACGTTCGCCCCGGGCGCGAAGATCTGCGACATCTACGGCGAGCTCCCCGGCGCGGGCACCGGGCACCGCTCGGTCGCCCCCGCTCCCACCGACCTCCGCGGTCTCGGCGGCGACGTGGCGCGGCTCCTGCGCCCCCAGCTCTACGAGACCTCGTTCCTCGGCATGGGAATCATGGCCGGGCCGGATCTCGCCGGTTTCCTGGCCGCGTCGCGCGGCGACGTCCGCGGACTGCTGCACGCCGCCCGCCGGGTCACCCGGCACCTGGTGGACCTGGCAACGAAGCGGCGCGGGATGCAGCTGGTCAACGGCACCGCGCTGGTCGCCAGGCTGCTGCGCTCCGCCCTGGACCTGGGCGTCGAGATCCGGGTGTCCACCGAGGTCACCGAGCTGACCACCGAGAACGGCCGCGTCACCGGCGTGTTGGCGTCCACTTCGGACGGTCCGGTGCGGTTCTCGGCGTCCCGGGGCGTGGTGCTGGCCGCCGGCGGCTTCCCGCAGGACGAGCACCGCCGCCGCGCCCTGTTCCCGCGCGGCGAACGGCACTGGAGCCTCGCCCCGGCCACCGCCGACGGCTCGGGCATCACGCTCGGCGAGTCCGCGGGCGGCCGGTTGCGCACCGACCTCGCCTCCCCCGCCGCCTGGTGCCCGGTCTCCCTCGTGCCCTACCGCAACGGCCGCACCGGTGTCTTCCCGCACATCATGGACCGAGCCAAGCCGGGCAGCATCGGTGTGCTGCGCACCGGGCGCCGATTCGTCAACGAGGCCAACGGTTACCACGACTACGTCTCCGCGATGATCGCCGCGACCCCGGAGGACGAACCGGTGCAGTCCTGGCAGATCGCCGATTCCCGGTTCGTCCGCCGCTACCCGCTGGGCATGGCCAAACCCCGCCCGGTTCCGCTGTTCCCCTACCTGCGCAGCGGGTACCTCCAGCGCGGACGCACGATCGAGGAACTCGCCCGCAAGTGCGGCATCGACCCGGCGGGGCTCGCCGCGACCGTCGCGGAGTTCAACACCGCCGCGCGTCGCGGCGAGGACCCCGCGTTCGGACGTGGTTCCACACCGTTCAACCGGTACGGCGGCGACCAGGCCGTGACGCCGAACCCATCGCTCGCTCCGCTGGAGAAGGGGCCGTTCTACGCGGTGCGGGTCGTGCCCGGAAGCTTCGGCACCTTCGCCGGGCTCGCCACCGATGAGCGCGCGCGGGTCCTCGACGCCCAGGACGACCCGGTTCCCGGGCTCCACGCCGTCGGATGCGATCAGGCGAGCGTGCTGGGCGGCCACTACCCCGCCGGCGGGATCAACATCGGACCGGCCATGACGTTCGGGTGGATCACCGGCCGCGAGCTCGCGGGTGCGGACACCCGGATCGGGAGGACCGCGTGAGCTACCCGGCGGGCGTGGTCGCCCTGATCACCGGTGGTGCCGGCGGGATCGGCGCCGCGACCGCCGCGAAGCTGCGCGGCGAGGGCGTCCGCGTCGTCACCGCCGACGTCGTGCCGGGCGCGGACGAGGAGCTCGACGTCACCGACCCCGACGCCGTCGCCGCGCTGGTGCGGGATATCGGACCGGTCGGGATCCTCGTGCACAGCGCAGGAATCGTGGGGCCCTCCCGACCGCTCGCCGAACTCGATCTCGACGAGTGGCGGCGCACTTTCCAGGTCAACGTCGACGGCACGTTCCTGCTCTGCCGCAGCGTCGTCCCGGGCATGGTGCGGGCCGGATGGGGCCGGATCGTGAACCTGGCGAGCATCGCCGCCAAGGACGGCAACCCGGCGCAGAGCGCCTACTCCGCGTCGAAGGCCGCAGTCGTGGCGCTGACGAAGTCGTTGGGCAAGGAGCTCGCCACGACCGGAGTGCTGGTCAACGCGGTCGCCCCGGCAGCGGTGGCGACCGGGATGAACGCGCGCACCGATCCCGCCGTGCTCGCCCGCTCGCAGGCGCTGACCCCGATGGGCCGGTTCGGCCAGGCAGGGGAGATCGCCGAGTTGATCGGATGGCTGTGCTCGGAGCAGCTCAGCTTCTCCACCGGAGCGGTCTACGACGCCAGCGGCGGCCGCGCCACCTACTGACGAGAGGACCGGAGTCCACGTGGAGATGCGGTGGATCGACGCGTTCCTGGCCGTTGCGGAGGAACGCCACTTCGGACGCGCGGCCGAGCGGCTGCACATGGCCCAGTCCCCGCTGAGCCAGACGATCAAGAAGCTGGAGAAGCACGTCGGCACACCGCTCTTCGAGCGCACCACCAGAACCGTGGCGCTGACCTCGGCCGGGCACGCGTTCCTCCCGCACGCCCGTCGGATCGTCGGTGAAGCCGACCTCGCCCTGCGGGCGACCAGCGCCTGCCCGGGCGAGGTCTACGGGCGGGTGCGCCTGGGGTTCTCGGGTGCGCTCAACCACCTCACGCTCCCGCGGCTGACCCGCGCGCTGCGCACCGCGCACCCGGGAGTCGCCCTTCAACTGGTCGACCGGGTGACCACCGAGGACGCCGTCGGGCTGATCGAGCACGGGACGCTCGACGCCGCGTTCGTCGGCCTTCCGGCACCGGGTGCGCTGCCGAGCCGCACGATCTCCGCGGAGGACCTCGGGGCGGCGTTGCCCTCCGACCACCGGCTGGCCGCGCGGGAACGCATCTCGCTGCTCGATCTCGCCGGCGAGGACTGGGTTCTCATGCCGGGCCAGTCCGCCTTGCGCGCGGTCATCCTCACGGCGTGCCACGCGAACGGTTTCCGGCCCCAGGTCGCTCAGGAGGTCAAGGACCCCTACGTCGTGCTCTCGCTGGTCGCGGGCGGTCTCGGGGTGTCGTTGGCTCCCACCTGCCTCCGACCGATCATGCCGGCCGGGGCGGTGTGGGTACCGCTGGAGGGCACTCCCCCTCGGCTGCGGAGCGCGCTGCTCTGGCATCCCGACCGGGTCACCGACGCCGTGCGCGCCCTGCTCGACATCGCCTCCGACATGCTGCCCACCATCGAATAATGTGCGATCGGCACATGATGTCTGACCAACCATGTATTGGACTCCGCACAATCGCCGGGTGAAGCTGATGAGCGTTCAGCACTCCACCTCCGACGACTCAGGAGTCCTTCCGACATGGGCACTTTCGCGGTGATCTACACCTACGGCACCGACACCGAAGCCGAGCGCGACGCGATCCGGCCGCAGCACAAGGACTTCCTCGCCGGTCTGCACGACACCGGCAGGCTGCGGATCTCCGGACCGGTCGACTCGGGAGCAGGCGCGCTGCTGGTCCTGGAGGGCGAATCCGCAGCGGAGGTCATCTCGGTGCTCGACGACGACCCGTTCCGCAAGAACGACCTGATCGCCGACCGCTCGGTGCGGGAGTGGACCATCGTGTTCGGCGGCCTGCGGTGAAGGTCGCCCGCACGCTCGCCCGCGAGCGCATCGAGATCCAGGACGTGCCGCCGCCGCACCCCGGTCCCGGCGAGGCGCTCGTCCGCGTCCACACCGTGACGCTGTGCGGCACCGACCTGCACATCTGGGAGGACGACTACGCCACCGAGCTGCCGATCGTGCAAGGGCACGAGATCGCCGGCGTCGTGGAGTCCGCGCCGCCCGGCAGCCGGTTCCAGGCGGGTGATCGGGTCGCGGTCTCGCCCATGCGCTGGTGCGGGACCTGCTACGCCTGCGGGATCGGACGGGTCAATGCGTGCCGGAGCTCGTCGTGCCTCGGCTGCTACGAGGACGGCGGGCTCACCGAGCTGCTGCCCGCCCCCCTGGGCGATCTGCACCCGATCCCGGAGAACCTGCCCACCGGCCTCGCCGCGCTGGCCGAACCGGCCAGCATCGCGATGCAGGCGGTGCTGCGGGGACGGCCGGAGAAGGGAGAGCAGGCGCTGGTCATGGGCTGCGGTCCGATCGGGCTGCTGGCGACCTTGCACCTCACCTCGCTGGGTGTCGACGTCATCGCCGCCGACACCGCTCCCGAGCGCAGCGAGTTCGCCAGCCGGTTCGGCGCCACCAGCACCGTCGTGGTCAAGCCCGATCACGCCCTCGCGCTTCCGGCAGAGCCCTCCTTGGTGATCGAGGCGACCGGGTCCCCGGCTGCGTTCACCACCGCCGTGGACGCGGTCACCACTGCCGGGCGCGTCGTGCTCGTCGGCATCTCCGACCGGTCGGTGACGCTGTCCATGCGCACGCTGCCGGTCAAGGACATCGATCTGCTCGGCAGCCGCAACAGCCAGCGCCGCATCGGCGAGGCGCTCGAACTGCTCGACGAGCACCGCGATGCGGCCACCGCGCTGATCACCCACCGCCTTCCGTTCGACCGCATCGATGAGGCCTTCCCGCTGCTGCGATCCCGATCCCAGCTGGTCGGCAAGGTCGCCGTGGAGCTGATGACCTCATGAGCCTGCTCACCTCCAGCCCCCTCGCCCGGTACGACGTGGTGGTCATCGGCAGCGGCGCCGCCGGGTTGACCGCCGCCGCGGCCTCCGCCGACGCGGGCCTGTCCACCGTCGTCCTGGAGAAGGCCGAGCAGCTCGGCGGCACCTCCGCCGTCGGTGGCGGCGTCATCTGGGCACCCGGCAACCACCTCATGGCCGAGGCCGGATTCGAGGACTCGGCCGAGGCCGCCAAGGCCTACCTGCACGCCGGCAGCGGCGGACGGATGAGCGCGGCGGAGATCGACCGGTACGTGACGACCGCTCCCGAGGCCGTCCGGTTCCTCAGCAACGTCGGGGTCCGCATGCGGGCTCTCGCCCGCCCGGACTACCACCCGGAGTGGGCAGGCGCCGCCGCCGGCCGGGGCCTGGACCAGGAGCCCTTCGACCCCAACCCCTGGCCCGGTCTCGCGGAACTGCTCCGCCCGCCGACCTACTTCCCGCTGATCACCATGGCCGAGCGCGACGCTCTCGCGGGAGCCCCGATCGACGCCGACCTGCTCGAACGCCGCGCCGCCGCGGGCGTGCGCACGATGGGTGGCGCGCTGGTCGGACGGCTGCTGGTCGCGGCGATCGAGCGCGGCGTCCACGTCGTCGCCCCGGCCCGGGTGACGGGCCTGGAACGCCGGGACGGCGGTTGGGACGTGACCGTCGGCAACACCGGGTTCCGCGCCGCGTCGGTGGTGCTCGCCTCCGGCGGTTTCGAGTGGAATCCCGCTCTGCGCAAGGCTTTCCTCCCCTATCCGATCACTCCGATCAGCGCGCCCAGCAACACCGGTGACGGACTGGTGCTCGGTCTGCGGGCGGGTGCCGCGGTCGATGAGATGACGGCGGTGTGGGGCGTGCCGGTCCTGACCCCGCCCACGGCCCGCTACGACGGCATGCCCTCGGGCCGGATGGGCAACGTCGAGATGACGCTCCCGGGCTCGATCACCGTCACCACCTCGGGACGCCGATTCGTCAACGAGGCGACGAACTACCACGACCTCAACCGGGCGTTCGGCGCGATCGACCCGGCGACCGGGCACCTCGCCAACAGCCCCGCGTTCCTCGTCTTCGACCAGAGGTACTTGGACCGCTACCCGGTGGCCGGGGCGTCGTCGGCTCAGTCGTGGATGATCCGCGCCGACACCCTCGACGAGCTCGCCCGGACCGCGGGGATCGACCAAGACGGTCTGCTGACCACGGTCGGGGCGTTCAACGAGAACGCCCGGCAGGGCGCGGATCCCGCCTTCGGGCGAGGCGAGAGCGATCAGGACCGCCACCTCGGCGACCCGGCCGTGAGGCCCAACCCGTGCCTCGCTCCGGTCGAACGCGCCCCGTTCTACGCCGTGCCCGTGCACGCGGGTGCGCTCGGCACCGCCGGTGGTCTGGCCACCGACGCCGACGGGCGCGTGCTCGACCACGCGGGCGAGCCCCTTCCAGGGCTCTACGCCGCGGGGAACTGCTCCGCGACCCTGTTCCGGGACGCCTACCCGGGTGGCGGGGCGACGTTGGGATCGGCCGTCGTCCGCGCCCATCGGGTCGGCAGGCACCTCGCCCGAAGCCGCGTGGCCGCCTGACCGTGCGCGAAGGGATCGGGACCGTCGCTCGTCGGGTGAGGACGGTCCCGATCCGGGTGGTCAGCTCGACGCCGCCACGGGTTCCTTCTCGGGGTCTTCGCGCTCGGTGGGGGCGATCACGAGGGAGCGATCGACCCTTCCCTCGCCGAAGTCGGCTCGCAGCCACCTGACCAGCGACACCGCGACGATCACCAGCACGAAGATCAGCGGGAACGCGGTGATGATGGACAAGGTCTGCAGGGCTTCGAGGCCTCCGGTGTACATCAGCACGATCGACACCCCGGCCAGCACGATCGCCCAGAAGACGCGGTGCCACCTCGCCGGTTCCACGTCCTGCGGCAGGTCCTTGGACGCCACCGCCGCCATGGTGTAGGCCGAGGAGTCCAGCGTCGTGGCCAGGAAGACCACCATCAGCAGCAGGAAGGCCACCACCGCGAACGCACCGAAGGGCAGGTGCGCGAGGGTGGCGATGATGCCCGCAGTGTCGCCCTGGTTCTGCACGATGTCGGCGATCGGCGCGATCTTGTTGAGCTCGAAGTACAGCGAGGTGTTGCCCAGCAGCATGAACGCCAGCCAGCACCCGGCGCTGCCTGCCAGGCACATCGCCCCGATCAGCCCGCGGACCGTGCGGCCCTTGGAGATCTTGGCGGTGAACAGACCGACGAAGGGCGCGTAGGCGATCCACCATCCCCAGTAGAAGATGGTCCAGGTCTCCTCGAACCCGGAGCCGCCCACCGGGTCGGTGTAGAAGCTCATCTCCACGAAGTTCTGCAGCAGGATGCCGAAGCTCTGGGTGAAGGTGTCGATCAGGAACACCGTCGGGCCCAGCACCAGGATGAACAGCCCGAGCCCGAGCGCCAGCCACACGTTGATGTCGGCGAGGCGCTTGAGCCCCTTCTGCATCCCCAGGAACACGCTCACGCCGAACAGCACCGTCCAGACCACGACGATCCCGATGTCCAGCGGCGTGCCCTTCTCCAACGGGGTCATCGCGGCGATCCCCTCGGACACCAGCGGGACCTCCAGCCCCAGCGAGGTGCCCGCGGCTCCGATCAGGCCGAAGATGAACAGCACGTCGATGAGCCGGCCGAGCCAGCCGTCGGCCCGGTCACCGATGACTCCGCGGCACGCGTCGCTGAGCCGCAGGGTCCGCTGCTTGCGCACGTGGTAGACGTAGGCCAGCGCGAGGGCGGGCAAGCAGAACAGGCCCCACGCGGTGAATCCCCAGTGGAACAGCGGGTAGGCGGCGGCCCAGTCGGCCGCCTCGGTGCTGCGGGGCTGGATGCCCATCGGTGGCTCGACGTAGTAGTACGACCACTCGATGACACCCCAGTAGATGATCCCACCGCCGATGCCCGAGGTGAAGATCATCGCCAGCCAGCTGTGGGTGGAGAACTCTGGCCTGTCGTCGCGACCGCCGAACTTCACCCGGCCGTAGCGGCTGAACGCCAGCCACCCGAGGAAGCCCGCGACCGCGGCGGCGAACCAGAGATAGAGCCACCCGAACTTCCCGGTCAGCACGCCGAGCACGCTGTCGAGAGCCTGTTGACCACGTTCCGGGGCGATCATGACCGGGACGCAGATCGCGGCCACCAGCAGCACCGAGAACCAGAAGATCCGTCTGTCGATTCGAACTTTTCCGCCTGTCGCAGGGATGACGGAAGCACCTCCACATGTTCGTGGCCGACGCCTGCCGGCCGGGTCGTGCCGCGCCGCGCCTCGTCGTGCCGTGTCTCTCGCGGGCCGCCGGGAGCGAGCCGTGGCCCGATGCGTGTGTTCCACGCCGGGCAGCAGGCGCTCTCCGAGCGGATGGGCGTTGCGATTCGACTGATGAGTCAGTTGCGCAACGGCGTAAACCTTGAGCCCTTTTGTCCGTCCCGTCAAGTGCCGGTCGCCATAACCGCATTTCAACTGGCATTCTTCGAGGTGCGCAACGCTGCGACCAGCTGCTCGCAGCGTTGCGACGAGCTCCCGCGTTGCGATTGTCGCAATGCCTGTTAGTGTTCAGGGTCGTGGAGGACATGGAGTCGCCGTTGCGCGGCCGGGTGAAGGACGTGCTGCGCGCCCACCCGGGCAGCCAGCGCGCGTTCGCCGAGCAGATCGGACTGGACGCCACCAAGCTGTCGAAGTCGCTGGCAGGCACGAGGCGCTTCACCCCCGCCGAGCTCACCCGCATCGCCGAAGTCGGCAACGTGACGGTGAACTGGCTGATCAACGGCAGCGACGAGGCCGACACGGTCGCCGCCGCCCCGCAGCGCTCGGCCGTCCTGGCCCGCACCACCGACGCGCGCGAGGCCGGGCGCCACCAGCAGATCCTCGACGCCGCCTGGCACCTGATCGCCGAGCACGGCTACCACGCGGTGCGGATCTCCGACGTCGCCAAGGCGTGCGGGGTCAGCGCGGCGACCATCCACTACCACTTCCCCGGCAGGGACGACCTGCTCACCGAAGCGCTGCGGCACTCGGTGCGGCAGGCGTTCGACCGGCAGGTCGCCGAACTGCACAGCATCGACGACGCGCACGAACGGCTGCTGCGGCTCGTCGAGCTGCAGCTGCCCAAACCCGGCCTGCTGCGGCTGGAGTGGTCGATCTGGTTGCAGGTGTGGAACGAGAGCGCGCGCAACCCGGAGATGGGCGTGCTGCACTCGGATTCCTACACCCGCTGGCACGACACGATCGCCCGCACCATCCGGGAGGGCCAGCAGCAGGGCGTGTTCGTCAGCGACACCGACCCCGAGGAACTCACCGTGCCGCTGACCGCGCTGATCGACGGCCTGGGCATCCAGGTGCTCTCCGCCAGGCCCGGCCGCTCCGTCGAGCGGATGCGGCAGGTGCTGCACGACCACGTCGAGCGCCAGATCGTCCGGCACTAGGAGCTTTTCGGGTATTGCTCGCGTGGTGGTAGCGGAACGTGAGCGTCGGCCGGTGGCCTGAGCACCGAGCGCTCAGGCCACCGGTCTCATGCGGGCAGGGTGACGTGCTCGGGTGTGAGGTCGCTGATCCGGCTGACGCCGAGAAGCTGCATGGTGCGGGTGATCTCGGAGCTCAGGATCTCCACCGCGCGGTCGACCCCGCGCTCGCCACCGGCCATCAGGCCGTACAGGAAGGCCCGTCCGATCAGGCAGCCGCTCGCGCCGTTGGCGACGGCGGCGATGATGTCGGCACCGCTGAGGATGCCGGTGTCCAGCAGGATCTCGGCGCGGCCCTGGAGCTCGTCGACGACCCGCGGGAGCAGCTTCAACGGCGTGGGAGCGCGGTCCAGCTGGCGACCGCCGTGGTTGGACAGCACCACCGCGTCCGCACCGGCGGCGACGACGTCGCGGGCGTCGGTCGTGCTCTGCACGCCCTTGACCACCAGCCGGTGCGGCCACAGCTCCCGCAGCCACTCCAGGTCGGCGAAGGTCACCGTGGGGTCGAACATGGTGTTGATCAGCTCGCGACGGTGCCGTCCCAGGAGGACAGCGAGGCGAACGACAGCGGTTCGGTCGTGAGCAGGTTGAAGGTCCACGCCGGGTGCAGCACGCCGTCGACGAAGGTGCGCGCGGACAGCGCGGGCGGGATCGTCAACCCGTTCCGCGCGTCCCGGTGCCGGGCGCCCGCGACCGGGGTGTCGACCGTGAGGATCAGCGTGTCGTAACCGCTCTCCAGCGCGCGGTTGACGAGGTCCTCGCTGGCTCGGCGGTCCTTCCAGAGGTAGAGCTGGAACCACTTCCGCGCGTTCGGCGCGGTGCGGGCCACGTCCTCGATGGACGTCGTGCCCATGGTCGACAGCGAGAACGGGATGCCGGCCCGCTCGGCGACGCGGGCCACCGCCCGCTCGCCCTCGTGCTGCATCATCCGCGTGAACCCGGTCGGGGCGAACGCGAACGGCAGCGCCGAGCGCGCGCCGAGGATCTCCGCGGACGGGTCCACCGCGGAGACGTCGCGGAGCACGGCGGGGTGGAACTCGACCTGCCGGAACGCCTGCCGGGCCCTCCGCAGGCTGATCTCCTCCTCGGCGGCCCCGTCGGTGTAGTCGAACGGCGCCTTCGGCGTGCGGCGACGCGCCAGCTGCCGGAGGTCGGCGATCGTGTGCGCCCGGGAGAGCCTGCGCCGGGTGCCGTCGAGCTCGACGGGCCGCGGTCGCAGGAGGGGTTTCAGCTCGGACCAGCGGGGGATTTGCCGCTCGCTCACGGGTTTCCTCTCGTCGTCGATCGATGGGTGGCCGGGTCCGCTCGGAGCCGGTTGAGCATGCGGCGGAGCCGCATCCCCTTCCACCGCACAAGGCACTCGCACCGCCGGTTCGCCAGCGCCTTCGCGGCGAGTACGCCGGGACTCCGCGTGGTGGCATGCTCGAGGAGCGGCGCACGGAGTCCACGAAGGCGCTCAGGTTCCGCCCACCCGCACCGCCACGCAATCCCCTCAACAGCGCTCAGGGCAGCATCCAGGCGAGGACGGTCGCCTGCAGGAAGACGAGGACGCAGAGCGCCAGCAGCAGTCCCAGGCTCCACTTCAGCGTCACCCGCAGCAGCGTCGCCTCCTGGTTGACCAGACCGACCGCGCTCGCCGCGATGCTCAGGTTCTGCGGGCTGACCATCTTGCCCATCACACCGCCGGAGGTGTTGGCGGCCACCAGCAGGGCCGGGTCCACGCCCACCTTCTGCGCTGCCACCTGCTGCAACCCCGCGAACAGGGCGTTGGCGCTGGTGTCCGACCCCGTCACCGCGACGCCGATCCAGCCCAGCACCGGGGACAGGAAGACGAACGCCGCACCCGCGGCGGCGATGGCGGTGCCGATCGTGGTGGTCTGCCCGGACTGGTTCATGACGTAGGCCAGGGCGAGCACGCCCACGACCGCGAGCGCCGACCACCGCAGCGACTTCGCGGTGCCGACCAGGTCGGAGAAGGCGGCGCGCAACGGGATCCGGTAGGCGGCCACGACGCCGAACCCGCAGAGCAGCAGCAGGCTTCCGGGCGAGGACAGCCAGCTCAGGCTGAAAACGGTGGTGCTGGAGGGCTCCCCGGACGCCGTCAGCAGCTCGCCGTGCAAGCCCGGCCACGGGATCTTCACGGTCGTGGCGTCCAGCGCGTCGCCCAGCGGCTCCCACAGCTTGACCACCGAGAACACGACCACGACGAGGACGTAGGGCAGCAGGGCCATCGCGGTCCGGGCGGCGCTGAGCCGCTGCCGCTCCCCCACGATCGTCCGCGTCGCAGCAGCGCCATCGCCGGGACCGTCGGCCGGTGTCGCGCGTCCGATGCGGTCGTGCGCCGCTTCGCCGCCGCGGGGCTGCCAGAAGCGGAGGAGGATCACCAGCGCCACGGCGCCGACGAGGGAGGACACGATGTCGGTCAGCTGCACCGACATGTAGTTCGCGCAGACGAACTGGGCGACGGCGAAGCCGACACCGGTCGCCGCCGCTGCCTGCCAGGTCTCCCGCAGACCGCGACGTCCGTCGACGATGAGGACGAGCAGGAACGGCACGGCCAGCGCCAGCACCGGAGTCTGCCGCCCGACCACGGCACCGATGTGCTCGTAGGGGATCCCGGTCAGCTCACCGGCGGTGATGATCGGGGTGGCCAGGGCGCCGAAGGCGACCGGCGCGGTGTTGGCGAGCAGGACCGTCACCGCGGCGCGCAGCGGCGGGAATCCGATCGCGACCAGCATCATGCCGGTGATCGCCACGGGTGCGCCGAACCCGGCGAGGGCTTCGAGCAGACCGCCGAAGCAGAACGCGATGACCACGGCCTGGATACGAGGATCCGGGGAGATCATGCCGAAGCAGGTGCGCAGGTCCTCGAAACGCCCGCTGGTCACCGTGAGCTGGTAGAGCCAGATCGCGGTGAAGACGATCCACATGATCGGCAGCAGGCCGAATGCGGCGCCTTGCCCCGCTGAGGACAACGCCATGCCGACCGGCATCCCGTAGGCGGCAACGGCCACGGCAAGAGCTACCGCGAGCCCGGACAGGGCCGCCCAGTGGGCCTTCACGCGAAATGCGCCGAGCAGCACGAACACGGTGACGAGGGGCAGGGCGGCCAGCACGGCCGAGAGCACCAGGCTTCCGCCGATCGGCGCTGGATCCGGTTGGTACACGGGCGTGACACCTCTCTGAGTCAAGACCGCCGATGTCGACCTTTATGTGGTCGGACCATAAGGTGGCTGTACCCTAAGAGGCTCAGAACGGGATGTAAAGGTTTCGGGGGCGCCGATGGCCGGGAGCGAGATCGACGACGATCCGAACGCGGACGGATCGTGGCGCCCAGTGGCGCGAGCGCGGACCTACGAGCTCGTGATCGAGCGGGTTGAAGAGCAGATCGTGACCGGACAGCTGAAGGTGGGCGATCGGCTGCCCGCCGAGCGCGACCTGGCCCAGATGCTGGGCGTGAGCCGGGGCGCGGTCCGCGAGGCGTTCCGCGCGCTGGAGGCGCAGGGCGTGCTGCGCATGTCGGTCGGCACCGGACCGGATGCCGGGACGACCGTGGCCGCCACGCCCAGCAGCGCCCTGAACCGGCTGCTGCGCCTGCACGTCGCGCTGGCGAACTTCCCCATCCAGCACGTCGTGGACGCGCGGGTCATGTTGGAGCGCGAGAGCGCCCGGCACGCCGCCGAGCGCGCCACTCCGGAGGACCTGGAGGAGATGCGCGAGCTGCTCGCGGCCATGGACGACCCGGACTGCGACCGCGAGCGCTTCAACGAGCTGGACACCGATTTCCACGTCGCGATCGCCGAAGCGGGCGGCAACCGGCTCGTCGCCGACATGACGATCGCGATCCGCGAATCCATGCGCCGACCGCTGCTGAACGCCTTCCGGGACCTGGGCGACGCGTGGTACCCGATCGCCGACGGGCTCAGGAACGATCACCGCGCGATCTACCAGGCGCTGGAAGCCGGCGACGGCGCCGCGGCGCAGGAGCACGTCGAGAAGCACATCCGCGGCTTCTACCGGGACGGATGGGGCGGCTACTTCTCCAGCTGACCCCGGCGGTCTCGGTCAGTGCTGGTTGAGCCGGCGGTAGCGGGACGGGGTCGTGCCGGTGGCGGCGCGGAACTGGCGGTTGAAGTTCGACAGGTTGGTGAAGCCCACCCGGTAGCAGATCTCCGCGACGGGCAGCCGCGTCGTGCGCAGCAGGCGGGAGGCCTCCGTGACGCGCATGCGGCTCACGGTGCGGCTGAAGCCCACACCCGTGGCCTTGGAGAACAGCCGGGAGAAGGCGTCGCGGCTCAAAGCCACCTCGTCGGCCACGTCCCGGAGCAGCAACCGATCCGCGAGGTGGTCGGTGATGTGGTTCAGCGCCCGGTTGAACAGCTCGGTCTCCTCGACGTCCAGCCGGTAGGAACCGCCGTGGCTGTCGAGGTAGTGGCGGTCGGACTCGGGCGACTCGGCGAGCACGCTCAGCAGCTCGGTGACCGCGGCCAGGCGCCGCAGGCCGAAGGTGCCCTGCACGGCTTCCAGGGCCGCCGTGCCCTCCTCCGCCGAGCGGCCGCCGAACTCGATGCCGCGAGCCGCGTCGTCCAGCAGCGGGCGCAGGGACTCCAGTTCCGGCAGCTTCTCAGCGGCGGCGAAGAACCGGTCCTGGTCGAGCTGCAGGACCGCGTCGCGGTTGCGCACCGGTTCGTCGTCGTCGAGGTGGGAGATCCAGTTGTGCGGGAGGAACGACCCGATGAGGCACAGGTTTCCGGGCCCGAACGGACCCACGTAGTCACCGATCATCATCGTCCCGGAGGACTCGCGGACGAGGTGGACCTCGACCTCGGGGTGGTGGTGCCAGCGGGCCAGCGGATGCGGCCAGTCGTGCTGGTGCCACCGCACGGAGCTCGACGGGTCCGGGACGACCAGTTCCCGCACGGGCGAAGCGGTGTCGCCCGTGCTGCTCCGCGCGGCGGCACCCACCGTCAGGCTCCCGCCACTCTGATCTGGATCTTGGTGTCGCCCGGTCGCGCCTCGGCGCCGCGCTCGAAGGCGGCGACGGCCTCCTCCACCGGGTAGGTGGCGCTGATCAGATCGCCCAGGTCCACCGACGGCGAAGCCGCCAGCTCGATGGCTCGCGGGTAGGCGTTGGCGTAGCGGAACACCGTCTCGATGCGCAGTTCCCGGGCTTGCGCGGCCGCGACGTCCAGCGGCACCGGGTCCACCGGGATGCCCACCAGCACGACCGTCCCGCCCGGCGCGGGGGTCTCCCACAGCGAGGCGAAGGCACGCGGGTTACCACTGGCCTCGAACACCACGTCCGCGCCCCAGCCGTCGGTGGCCTCGCGCACCACCTCGGCCAGGTCCTGCCGGGTGGCGTCGACGGGGTGGATCGTCGGGTACGCCTCGATCTTGGCGAACTTCTCCGGCGCGACGTCGGAGATGTACACGCGGGACGCACCACTGGCCGCGGCGGCGATGGCGGTGAGCACCCCGATCGTCCCCGCACCCGCGACGGCGACCACGTCACCGGGCGAGATCCCGGCCTTGGTCACCGCGTGGACGGCCACCGCGAAGGGCTCGATGAGCGCGCCCTCCTCCAGGGACAGCCGGTCGGGCAGCTTGTAGGTGAAGTCGGCCGGGTGCACGACCTCCGGCTGCAGGCAGCCGTGCACCGGCGGGGTGGCCCAGAACCGCACGTCGGGGTCGACGTTGTACATGCCCAGGCGCGAGGCGCGGGAACGCGGGTTCGGGATGCCCGGCTCCATGCACACCCGGTCGCCGACGGCCAGGTGGGTCACGCCCTCGCCGACCTCCAGGACGGTGCCGGAGGCTTCGTGGCCGAGCACCATCGGTGCCTCGACGACGTACGGCCCGATCCGCCCGTGGGTGTAGTAGTGGACGTCGCTGCCGCAGATGCCGACGGTGTGCACGCCGACGCGCACTTCACCGGGGCCGACCTGGCCCAGGCCGGGGACCGGGCGGATCTGGATCTCGTGCGGGCGTTCGAGGACGACGGCGTCCATCGTCTTCTCCTGCGGGGTGGGGACGGTCGTGGGGTTCATCGTCGCAGGTCCTCTCAGGCGGCGTTGGCCAGGCGCTCGCGGCGCGGGAGCATCCGGCCGGTCTCGGTGGTGATGCCCGGCTGGGGTGGGTGGATGAAGAAGGTGGTGAGGGTGCCCAGCACCATCAGGCCCGCGAAGGCCCAGCACACGCCGATCGGGCCGATCACCGGCAGCAGCGCGGTGGCGATGCCCGGGCCCGCGAACGTGGTGAGCCCGGAGGCGAGGTTGTGGGCGGAGATCGCCGCTCCGCGGTGCTCCGGCGCGAGCGCCGGGAAGATCGCGCCCATGGGCACGAAGGCGGTGACCGACAGCGCGAAGAGCACGGCGGGGACGATCATCAGCGCGAAGCTCGCCCCGAACCACACCGGGAAGTAGGCGAAGGCCAGGGTCGCGATCGCCATGCCGCCGAAGCCGTACCAGCGCATCTGGCGCATCCAGCCGAAGCGGTCCCCGAGCCGGCCCCACATGATGTTGGAGACGATGGTGATGGCGTTGGTGATCGCCCACAGGGTCATCCACTCGGGCAGCGAGAACCACGCCTGCCCGCCGACCTCGTCGGTGGTCAGGTAGAGCGGCATCATCATCGGGAAGGCGTAGAGCGTCAGGTTGCACAGCACCCGGATGACCACCGACAGCGCGATCTGCCGGTTCTCGACCAGGATCGTCACCCCGCGCAGCAGCTCCCGGGTCCGGCCCTCGCGGGCGAGCTCCCGCGAGCGGTCCGCCTCCGGCGGGGCACCGGGAACGAGGAAGGCGCACATGGCCGTTCCAGCCGCGACGAAGATCAGCGAGGCCCACAGCGTGGCGTACTCGCCGATCACGGGGACCAGCAGGCTCGGCACGTAGGCGCCCATGACGCCGATGCCCAGCGAGAACGAGGCCCAGAACCAGCCCATCGCCGAGGCCAGGCGGCTGGGGTGGACCGACTGCGCGATGAGCACGACGAACGAGTACATGAACAGCGGGTAGGCCACCCCGCGCAGGCTGTAGATCAGGATCGTGCCGATCACGCTCTGCAGTCCCACCGTCAGGAACAGGGCGTGCAGGACCATCCACAGGACGCCGCCGAGCACCATCAGGCGCCGAGCCCCGACGACCTCGGCCAGCACGCCGGTGGTCCACGCCGAGAAGGCGACCACCAGCCCGTAGACGGTGAAGACGAGCCCTGCTTGAGTGGCCGAGAAACCGCTCTCGACGAGGAAGCGGGACAAGAACGTGAGCTCGAAACCATCACCGGTCATGAACACGGCGAGGGCGAGGTAGCCGAACAGCAGGCGCCGCGGCATGCCGAACATGCGGGAGTCACTCCTTTGTGGACACCGATTGGGCAGCACCCGACGAGGGGGGAACACTCGTCAGAGGTGCCTGATGTCCACAAGCTATGTCGGCACGGCGAACCGAACTAGACGGATAAAGCGCGGGGTGCTGATACTTTCGTGCGCCGCGCACCGCATCCGACCCCGCCCCGGCGCACATCGCGAGGATGCGGCGGGTCGGTTTCCGCTTCGGCGCGGGCGGCCGGTCCTCAGCGGGTCGTGCCGAGCTCGTCGAGCTTCGGGAAGTACCAGCGCAGGACGCCTCGGAGCTTGTCGGCGTCCGGCCTGCCCCAGTCGCGCTGCAGTTCGGCGACCAGGGAGATGGCGGTGACCGGCTGGGCGCCCGCGTTGGTCATCCGGACCATGGCCTGCTCGTGAGCGCTGCGGCTGATGCCGCCGATCGCGTCCTCGACCGGGTAGACCTCGTAGCCCTCGCGGAGCAGGTCCAGCGTCGGGAACGCCACGCACACCTCGGTCCACAGGCCGGTCATGATGATCTTCTTCCGGCCGGTCGCCTCCACCGCGGCGCGGAAGTCCGCGTCCTCCCAGGAGTTCAGCGTGGTCCGGTCGATCTCCTTCGTGGCGGGCAACGCGTCGCGCAGCTCCGCGATGGTGCCGGTGTTGACGCCGAGCTCGACGCCGACGGTGCTCAGGACCACCGGCACGTCGTACTCCCGGGCCGCCCGGGCCACGGCGGTGATGTTGAGCATCATCTCGTCGTGCCCGATCGAGCGGACGGTGCCGACCTGCTCGGGCTGGTAGTCGATGAGCACCAGCACGGCGTTGTCCGGCGTGAGCAGGTGGTCGTCAGCCCTCTTGGGCGTCTCGCCTGCCATGTCGATCACTCCCTGAAGTCGCTTCAGCGCTCGCGCTTCACCGGTCGGTCATGCCTCCCCCACGATGCGCCGAGCCGCACCATTGGGCTCGTCGGGAGCGCAGCTGATGAGCAGCTGGGCGGTGTGGGCGATGTGGTCGCGGAGCA
Source organism: Saccharopolyspora endophytica (assembly GCF_018070075.1). Lineage (GTDB taxonomy): Bacteria > Actinomycetota > Actinomycetes > Mycobacteriales > Pseudonocardiaceae > Saccharopolyspora > Saccharopolyspora endophytica. The sequence goes on along the minus strand of NZ_JAGPXE010000006.1, from coordinate 117,447 downwards.
GCTCCTGCGCACGGTCGGCGTCGCGGGCGACGGCCGCTTCCAGGATCTCCCGGTGCTCGGTGTCGAGATCGCGGTCGGGTTCGCCGCCGAACGACACCGACCACTGCAGGTAGAGCTCGGCCTCCTGGCGCAGCGACCGGGCCGTGTTCAGCAGCCGCTGGTTGCCGCAACCCGCCAGCAAGGCCGTGTGGAACGCGGCGTGGGCCGCCGACCACTCGTCGCTGGGGTGGTCGGGATCGTCGGGGCCGTGGAACGGAGTTCGCGCCAGCCTGTGGTGCGCGGCCACCGCCTGCGATTCCCACTGCATGTCACCTTCGAACACCGAGAGCCGCAGCACCAGAGACTCGACCTCGACCCGCGCTCGGGTCAGGTCCGCGAGGTCCTCGTGCGACAACGGGGTGACGATGTAGCCCTGGTGCGCCCGCGTCGTCACCAGTCCGTCGGCGGCCAGCTTGGTCAGCGCCTCGCGGCACGCACCGACGCTGGCCCCGCACCGCTCCGACAGCTCCGGGAACTTCAACCGCTCCCCCGGCGTGAACCGCCCGCCCAGGATGTCGGCGCGAAGCCGCTGGTAGACGCCCTCGGTTCGCGTCGATCCACCGCTCTTGACCACACCCGGAAGCTACCATATTACGAGTATTCGAGACACTTTCGAATCTGGCGGAGCGGCCTCAGTCGGTCCACCTCACGTAGAGGACCATGGCGAGGCTGTGGCTCTCGGTCCACAGCTCGACGCCCTTCATCGGACCGTCGAGCCAGCGCGACTTGAGCTCCTCGGTGGCGCGCTGCGTGGTGACATCGATGATCTTCTTGATGCCGGCCTGCTCGTTGTCCCGGTCTTCGGCGAGCAGCTCCTCGAAGTTGAGCTCACCGTGGATGCGCTTGACCGTCTCGTACACGTCGAAGGTGTACTCCTTGGTGATCTCGACGTCGTGGCGCCGCGCCACGTCGGCGGTGTGGCCGGAGATGAACGCCTCGAAGTCGTAGGCCAGCAGGCGGTCGAAGGCGCCCAGGTAGCGGTACATGTTCTCGGTGATGTCGAACGCGTGCAGCGGCACCCAGCCCGGACCGATCAGGTCGATGGCGACCATGACCTTCTCCTCCGGCAGGTACACCACCACGTCGCCTTCGGCGGAGTGGAAGCCCTCGCGGATCAGCTGAATCTTCCGGAAGCCCTTCTGGATCGTCTGATCGGTGTCGAAGGTCGACGTGGGCACCGGTCGACGCGGGTCCTGCTTGGACTCCACGAACTCCGCCGTGCTCTTCTCGGCGATGATCTCCAGATCATCGGAGCCGACCAGGTGGGCGCCTCCGATGTGGTCCGAGTGCCCGTGGGAGTAGATCAACGTGGTGATCGGCTCGTCGGTGACATCCGCGACCGCGGGCTCGATGAAGCGCACGAGCGGCTCGGGCGCGTCGACCAGCACGACGCCTTCGCCGGTGGTGAAGAACAGGGATTGGTAGTTGCCGTTGGTCAGCACGAACACGCCGGGAGCCACCTCACGCGTCAGGAAGCCTGCGGTGAGATCGGTGATGTGATCGGGCTGCACGTGGTGTCGCGCGAAGGTCGTCATGACGCGCCTTTTCAGGGTGTTCTGCGGGTGAAGTGGTTCGGTTCAATCCGTTCCGGACGTCGTGGTGAGCACCAGCTTTCGTTTGGCGGCTCCGGCGACGAGGCGGCGGTGGGCTTCCGGAGCTCCGGCCAGCGGAACCCGCTCCACCTCGACCTCGACCTCGCCCCGGGCGGCACGGGCGGCGAGCTCCTCGAACCCGGCGGCGCGGTCCTCGGGGCTGAACAGGAAGTTCGAGTGCGGCAGGAACCGCACTCCCCTGTTCCGGAACGAAGGGGCGTTCAGCGTCGCGTCCGGACCACCGGAGTTGCCGACCTGGACGACCCGGGCGTTCTGCCGGGCCACTGCGAGGGACGGCCCGACGACAGGCCCCCACACGAGGTCGAGGATCAGGTCCACCCCGTCCGGAGCCTCCGCCCGGAGGCGTTCCGCGAGGCCGTCGACGTCGGTCGACGACACCGCCGCGTCGGCGCCCAGCGCCAGCGGCACCCGACGGCTGTCGCCGTCGCGGACGACGCCGATCACGCGGCCCGCGCCGAACGCCCTCGCCAGCTGGACCGCCACGCGCCCGACCTGCCCGTCGGCCCCGAGGATCAGCACGTCCTCCCCGGCGACCAAGCCGCCGGTGGCGGTGAGCGAGAGGTGCGCGGCCAGTCCCGAGACGCCGAGCGCTGCCGCCACCACCGGATCGAGCCCGGCAGGCACAGCGGCCGTCATCTCGGCGCCGGCCAGCGGCACCGACTCCGCGAAGGAGCCGAAAGGCGGCTCCGGGGCGAAGAAGTAGCGGTGACGGCCGTCCCGCAACCGGGCCACGCCTTCGAGGCCGGCCACGAACGGCGGTGCGAGGCGTCTGAAGGGGATCTGCCCGTTCAGGACGGCAACGTCGACGGGGTTCAAGGCGGCCGCGACGACGTCGGCGGCGTCTTCGGGAGCCGGGTCCGCGAACTCCTCGACGACCGGCTCGGACCCCAGTTCCCGGACCACGGCGGCTAGCACTGACATCAGCTCCCCTCGAACTCAACTCTGATCGCGGACGGCCTCGGCGCCTTCAGCGCGAGGTTCCGCGGAGGGTGAGCCGCTGGAGTCACGGCGGGTGGCTCCAGCGGCTCACCGGTTCCACCTGCGGACGTTCACTCCGCCCCGCGGGCGGCCTTGTCCTGGTGGTATTCGATGCCGACGCCGAACACGCCCTGGTACTTCTTGGCGATCGCGATGACGTCGTTGTACTTGTCGGCGTTCGCCCAGTCGCGGTGCAACTCGTACAGGTACTGGGCCGACGCCACCGGGACGCCACCGGCCTGCACCATCCTGTCGACGGAGGCGCGGTGCGCCGTCTCGGACACACCACCGCTCGCGTCCTCGACGAAGTACACCTCGAACCCGGCTTCGATGGCCGACAGGACCGGGAACGCCACGCACACCTCGGTCCACAGGCCGGCGATGACGATCTTCTTCCGGCCCGTGCTCAGCACCCAGTCGACCACCCGCGGGTCCTCCCAGGCGTTGACCGTCGTCCTCTCGACGCGGTTGCGCACGACGTCGTCGTCCAACTCCGCGGTGACCTTCTCGAACACCGGGCCGCTGAAGGACTCCGCGACCGTGGTCAGCAGGGTCGGCACCCCGAACAGCCGGGCCGATGCGGCCAGCTGCGCGGTGTTGTTGGCGACCTCCGCGATGGTCGTGCTCTGCACGGAGAAGGCCATCTGCGACTGGTGGTCGATGAGGATCAGCACCGAGTCATCCGTTGTCAGCAGGCTGCTCGCCGGGCGAGCCAGCTCGTTCGCTTCCTTCGCCATCACCATCTCCCAATCCGGAGTAGTTCCATGTGCATGCATCAAAACCCTAGGCCGCTCCCGGTTATTCCAAGGGGTTTCGTGACCGGCGACACGCAGCGGGAAAGCGGTGGGATGAAGTCCGTTTCAGCGACGTCCGCGGCGCTCAGGAGGAGCGCTTGAGCCACGGGTAGCGGTCCACGTCCTGATCCCCGTAGTCGGGATCGAGGTAGATGTGCAGCCGGTGGATCTTGCCGTTCCTGATCTCGAAGACGTTGCAGAAGCGGCCGCCGAGCCCTTCCGTCGCGCGCCAGGGAGTCCCGTCGGCGAGCTCGCCGTGCGTGACGCCCTCGGCCACCACGCGGTCGCCTTCGGTGATGTAGTTGAAGTACGGGACCTCGTGGACGATCGAGCCGAACAGCTCGAAGACGTCCGCGAACAGCGCCCGGACCTCGTCGATCCCCCGCGCCGGAGCGTGCTTGGGGAAGTAGACGTAAGCGTCCTCGGCGAACAGCGGCAGGAAGTCCTGCCCGGCGTCCATCCTCTTGAAGTAGGCCTCGGCGACCGCAGTGCGATCACCTGACGAGTCACTGTGCTGGGTCATGGTGCACCTCGCAGCGTTGGGGAATTCGAGTGGTCAACTGCTCTTCGCACCGGTCCAGCGGCCTGCGCTGCGGACCGGAACGCGCGTCTGGCCGCACCACCGCTCCCCGGCGGGCCTCACCGACCCGCCGGGGCATCGGAGCTCTGCGGTCAGCGGGTGAGCGCCGTGAGCGCGGCGACGGGTTCGGGACTGCCGGCACCGACTTCCGTTGGCAGGGACAGGAGTTGGCGCACGACGCTCCTGAGGGCGCTGACGGGGTCGGCCACGAGATCGTGGCTGCGCCAGGCGATGTGCCGGTCCGGGCGCACCAGGACGCATCCGCGGTCCCCCGCCTCGCGCAGGCGGGTCCAGTCACCGAAGAGGTCGTCGTACTCGCAACCCTGCCCGATGCTGTGGCCTACCAGCCCGATCGACATCTCCTCCGCAACGGCCTTGGCGGCGTCGATCCACGGCGCACCACCGATTCCGGCGAGGAGCGCGAACCTGCCGCCACCGGCGATGTCCACAGTGGAAACGCTCCGGTTCCCGCGCTGCAACCACGCGTGCGGGATGGGTGAGCCGGGATGAGTGCTGGGCCGGTGGTAGAGCTCGGGGTCCTTTCGGCTCGGCGGGAGAGACGTGCCGTCGTCGACGATCGCGGTCGAGGTGTAGTGCTGGCCGAGCTCGACCCCGTGCGCGTTGAACTGGTAGTTCTGCAGCGCGACCGCCTCGGCGAGCGCCTCGCGGCGCTGCCGTCCGGCCGGCGTGTCCGACTGCAGTTCGTCGAGGCTCCGCCAGCCGTCCTCCGCGCTCTGCCCGGGGGCGAATCCGAACGCCTGGGAGAGGGGACGCATGTCCTGGACGCTCTTCATCGCCCGGTCGACGACCTGGCGACCCACCGGGTACCGCTCGGCGTGGTAGGTGTCCAGCAGCTCCTCCCCCGCCTCGCCGCGCAGCACGGCGGCGATCTTCCAGACGAGGTTGTAGGAGTCCTGCACGGACGTGTTGGTCCCCAGCCCGTTGGCCGGCGGGTGGCGGTGCGCGGCGTCACCGGCGAGGAAGACCCTGCCCTTCCGGTACTCCCTGCTGATCAGGTGGTTGATCTGCCACTGGCTGACCTGCTTGACGCGCACCGCGACGTCCCGGTCGCCGATGATGGCGTGGGCGCGCTCGGTCACGGCCTCCTCGGACAGGTCGGGTTCACCGTCGGCCGGGTCGTACATGTAGAGCATGACCCACTCGGTCCAGGGCTTGACGCAGATGAACGTGCCCGATCCGACCCAGTAGTCGTTGCCCGGCTGGCAGATCCAGTACAGCGTTCCCGGACGATGCCGGGTGTAGCGGCTCAGGTCGGCTTCCAGCCACACGTTGACCGCGCACCCGAGCCCTTCCTCGCCGTCGAACTCGAATCCGAGCTGCTTGGCCGTCGTGCCGCGACCGCCATCGGCCGCGATGGCGTACCGGGCTCTGATCGCGTACTCGGTTCCGGTGCTCCGCCGGCGAACGAGGCCGGTCACGCCGTTCTCGTCCTGGGAGATCTCGATCAGCTCGGTGTCGAACCGGATCGCGGCGTCGCGCTCCCGAGCGGCTTCGAGGATCACCGGTTCCAGGACGTGCTGCGGGATGTTGCACATCGAACAGGGGCTCGCGCGGTCGTAATCGGCTTTGCGGTCGACCCCGCTGCCCCACGTCATCAGGCGCGCGAGCTCGCGCCCGGCGAAGCTGGTCGCCCAGACGTTGTTGCCCATGAGTTCGTTCGGGACGGCGAGTTCCTTGACCCGGTCTTCGATCCCGAGGTCCCGGAAGACCTCCATGGTGCGCTGGTTGGTGATGTGGGCGCGCGGCGAGTGCGCCGTGCCGGCGTGCTTGGTGATGGTGATGGCGTTGGTCCCGTGCTCGGCCAGGAGTGCCGAGGCCGTGAGACCGGCCGGGCCGGCGCCGATGACGAGCACGTCGGCGTCGAATTCCGCGGTGTTCATCGGGGACATGGGACAGACCTCCGGAGGTGCTTCGGCGGAAGCGTGTGGCGGGGTGGCGACGGCTCGTCAGCCGGCTTGGTGAGCACCGGTCATCAGTGCTGCCAGGTCCTCCGGGTGGAGGAAGGACGGCGGAGGCGGAGGCCCCCAGTTGAACAGTCCCCTGGCGCCTTCCAGCGTCTCCGGGGTCCACAACTGATCGTCGACGATGCAGTCCATGTCCGAGTAGTACTCGGAGAAGTTGCCGGCCGGGTCCTTGAGGTACCAGAAGAAGTTCGAGCCGGCGTGGTGGCGGCCCAGACCCCACACGTGCCGATCCGGGTCGTCCTCCAGCATCGCCTGCGCCCCGCGGCCGACCTCGTCCACGTCGTCGACCTGCCAGGACGTGTGGTGCAGGAAGTTCACCGGTGCCGCCATCACGAGCACGTTGTGGTGGTCGGTCGAACACCGCAGGAAAGCGCCGTGATCCTTGATGTAGTCGCTGACCTTGAACCCGAGGCCCTCGACGAACAGCCGCATGGTCGCTTCGTGGTCGGTGGTGCCCACGACCACGTGACCGAGCTTGCGCGGTGCGACGCCACCTTCGCGCAGCACGCCCGGCGCGCGTCCGGAGCGTTCGATGCGCCCCGGCCCGTTGTACGGGGTGGGCGGCAGCTCGTCCTGGGCCAGCCGGGCTGCGATGCGCGCGGTGATCTCGAACCCCGCGACGGGTTCGCGCGCGGTGACGGAGCTTTCGCCCCGCAGCACCGCGATTCCGAGCCTCTCGACTCCCCTGGCGATCCGGTCCAGGTCGTCGTGGTCGTCCACCCCGATGCTCAGCTCGAGCAAGCGGCGCGTGGGAGCTTCGACGATCTTCAGCTGCGCTCCGCCGTCACGGGTGTGGAACCAGCCCTCCGCGCCCCGGGTCAGCCCGAAATCGTCGTAGTAGGAACGGGTTTGGGCGACGTTGGGCACGCCGACCGTGAGTGAGTTCAGCCTGTGCAGTGGCATCGTTGCCACGCTCCTCTCGGCTACACCCCGGCCTTCGCCGGGTTGGGGACCATCCGCTGCCGCATCTCACCGATTCCGGTGATGTAGCTGACCAGCTCGTCGCCTGCGGACAGGAATCGCTGCGGGCTCCGCCCGAGGCCCACGCCCGAGGGCGTGCCGGTGAAGATCACGTCGCCGGGCAGCAGCGGTGTCACCGCCGACAAGCGCGCGATCAGGGCGGGAACGGGGAAGACCATGGCGGAGGTGCGGCCCTTCTGCACCTGCTCACCGTTGATCGAGCACCCCAGTTCGAGGTCGTCCTTGTCGGGGAACTCGTCGGGGGTCACCAGCACCGGACCGATGGGCCCGAACCCGCGGTGCGACTTGCCCAGGCTGAACTGCGGAGCGGGACCGGACAGCTGCAGGCGTCGCTCGGAGAGGTCCTGACCGATGGTCAGGCCCGCGACGTGCGACCACGCTTGGTCCTCGGCGACGTTCTCCGCGTACCGGCCGATGACGGCGACGAGCTCCACCTCCCAGTCGACGTCTCCCTCGGGCAGGACGACGTCGCCGTTCGGGCCGGTCAGCGACGAGGCGAACTTGGTGAACACCGTGGGGCTGTCGGGCACGTCGAGCTTCGACTCGGCGGCGTGCTCGACGTAGTTCAGGCCGATCGCGAACACCTGGCGCGGCTGCGGCGCGGGGTTCCCGAGCCGTGCCGGCTCCACCGACTCACCCGGCAGCGCCGCGAGGTCGAGCGAACCGGCCCACTCGACCAGCTCGTCCCAGCGCTGGAAGGCCTCAGCCACGTCAGGGCCGAATCGACCGGCGCTGGCCGTGTGCACGTCCACCAGGGTGTCAGCGCCCGTGACCAGGTTCAATCGTCCATCCACGTTAGCCAGCCGCATGGCCGACCTCCTCGTTCTCGTTGCACGTGCATCGTTCTCCTCAACTGTGTACCCGGCCACATTCGAACCGTCAACAGACTTTCGAAAGTTGGTCTTCGAGCGACCCCGAGAGACCACGGCGCCGCAGGAGGCCCAGGTCAAGGCGGCGGGAGCGACCCGGCGACGACTGCTGTCGCCCGCACGTCGCAGGCCACAGCGTCTGGATGCATGCAGTTGCATCGAGTACCCTGGGGCGATGAGCGAGGCGCCCGAGCAGGAAGCATCCACGCGCTACAAGGTGGCCGTGTGGCGCTCGTTGATGGAGGTCCACCAGTCGGTGCTCCAGGAGATCGAGCAGGACCTCGCGAGCGCGCACGCCCTGTCGAGCACCGAGTTCGACACGCTGATCAACATCCCCGCACAGGGCATCCGGTTCAACGACCTCAGGGATCAGGTCATCCTGAGCCAGAGCGCCCTGAGCCGCCTCGTCACGCGCCTGGAGCAGCGCGGCCTGGTCCAGCGCTCCAGCTCGGTGAACGACCTGCGCGGCGTGGAGGTCGAGCTGACCGCGGAGGGCAAGAACCTCCGCCGCAAGGCCGCGCGCACCAACGCGGCAGCGGCCAAGCGCGCGTTCGCCGACCACCTGACCAAGGGCGAGCTCGACACGCTGTACGACATCTTCTCCCGCCTGGAGAAGGCGGCGAAGGACTCCTGACGCCTGGTCGGCCCGCACCACGGCGCTTCTGATCGTCAGCGGTTCCAGCAGCTCCTGGCCACGAGCGCCGGAATAAACTACCGTTCCTCGCGGTTTGCTTGCATGCGCATCGAACGTTCTGGCATCGGGACGACCGCGCGGACTCGCGCGGGAGGAGCTGAGGAGGTGGCGAGGTGACGCAGGGACGGTTCGACTTCACCGGCCGGGCGGTTCTGATCACGGGAGGATCCACCGGGATCGGCCGCGCGACGGCTCTCGCCTTCGGGAAGGCGGGCGCCTCGGTCGCGATCGGCAGCCGGGACGAGGAGGCGGGCCAGGAGCTCGCGCGGGAGATCGAGCAGGCCGGCGGCAGCGCGTTCCACCTGCGCACGGACGTGTCGAAGGACGAGGAGGTCGCACACCTCGTCGAGGAGACCGTGTCCCGGTTCGGCAGGCTCGACGCCGCTGTCAACAACGCCGGGACCTTGCCGCCCACCGGCGCGCTCGCCGACCAGACCGACGAGGACTGGGAGCGCACGATCGCCGTGGACCTCTCCGGCGTCTTCTACTCGATGCGGCACGAGATCCGCGCCATGCTCGCCGGCGGTGGCGGTTCGATCATCAACACCTCGTCGGTGGCCGGTCTCATCGCGGACCCGGGCATGTCGCCCTACGTGGCCGCCAAGCACGGCGTCGTCGGGCTCACCAAGGCCGCGGCGCTCGACTACGCGACGCAGGGCATCCGCGTCAACGCCATCGCCCCGGGACTCGTGCGCACCGGGATGATCGAGGGCTGGATGAACGACCCGGAGATGCGCGCCACGGTGATGGGCTACTCGCCGCAGCAGCGCGTCTCCGAACCCGAGGAGATCGCCGGTCTGGTGCTCTTCCTCGCCTCCGACCTGTCGCCGTTCATCAACGGAGCGGTCTACCCGATCGACGGAGGCCAAACCGCGCACTGACCCGGGCTAGGGCAACTCCGGTTCGGGTGGGAACCTGCCTTCGCCGCGGGGGCCGACGAGGCGTGCGACCAGCTCTCGTTCCTCGTCCTGGTTTCGCGCCGCGCTCATCAGCGCGTCGTAATCGCGCTCCAGATCACGCACGAACTTCGCCCACGACTGGGGGAACTCGGCGAGGTTGACGTAGCGCTGGTTGTCGCGCAGCTTGCCCGCGCCGATCTTGTCGCGCTTGTGGCCGTGCGCGCTGGACTCCGGGTTGCTGGTGGCTTCCGTCGACTGCCAGTTGTGCACGTACCCGACCGGGCTGTTCTCGTTCTCGGGCGCGAGCGTCTCCAGCCCGACTTGCAGCGCGCCCGCCCTGCCCAGCCGCGGTGGGGTGTAGATCAGCAGAAGGTGGCCGTGCGCGCCGTTGGGCATGATCACATCACCGTTGCAGTCGAGCTTGCCCATGCCGCCCATGGCCACGTCCTTGCCCGTCCGCCGCGCCTTCTTGTCGTTCGAGGCGAACGGCCTCTTGTTGCGGATCGCCGCGAGCGCCCCGCCTCGCTCCTTGAACGCGCCCTCACCACCGAAGGGGTCGTCGCTGATCGACATGTGGTGGGTGGCGTACTTGCGCTCGTAGACCTGGTCGGTGAGGTTGCCCTGCGCATCGGTCATCCCCAGCCATTCCGTCAGTTCGAAGCGCCCGGCACCTCCCCGGGACAGCTCGGGGATGCGGATGTTCACCCTGCCGCCGTGCGCCAGCGCCCGCGCCACGTCGCCGTCGCGGTAGTCGATGTGCTCCTCGCCCGGCCCCGGCCGGATCTTGAGGCCGTTCTGCAGGATCAGGAACACGCGCGTGAGCAGCTGCTGCGCGTTGGCCTGCTTCTTCTGCTCGGCCGTGGCGCCCTCCCCGGACGGCTCCCTCGGGTGCAGCGTGTCCACGAAGGTGGTGCGGATCTGCTCGTCTCGTTCGGCATCCAGCGGGGCGCGTCCCTCCGCAGGCAGTGTGTTCGCGGTCAACGTGCGGCCGAGCGTGTAGGCCGGGCTGTCCTGCTGCCCGTCGCGAACGGCGCCGCGGTACTCCAGCGTGGCGATGAGCAGCCGCCGCCCGGGCGGGAGCCTCAGCCAGTCCTTGTAGTTGCCCTTCTCCGCGTACGCCAGGGCGTCCTCGTAGGTCCCGATTCCGGTGGATTCCAGCCACTTCGCGCCCTGCTGCTGGATCTGCTGCACCTCACCGTCGTCGAAGAGCGGACCTCTCTTCAGCCGCTTCAGCAGGTCGGACTTCACCTTGCGGGCGTTCATCCATTCGCCGAACCGCCCTCTGCCGGTCGGCGCCGCCACCGGCCGCTGCCCGCCCCTGGCCATCCGCTGCACCGCCGCTGTCGCGGCGCGGTTGCCCGCTCGTCGTTGCAGCGAGAGGACGTCGGCCGGGGAGAGCTCGCCCGGCGCTCGCCGCAGGCCAAGAGCCACCGGTGGGCGCGCGCCGGCATCGGTGGACCTGACCTGGCCCCGTTCCGGTTCCTTGCTCCGCGCGTTGCCCATCGAGACTGAGTTTCACACCGGTGGTTCTGGCGCAGAAGGTGCGGAAGGGCAACGACGCGGGCACATCTCCTCTGTTCGAACTTCCCTTCTCGGGCGATGGTTCCAGCGTTCTTGACGTCCTGAGTGGACACTCGGGTCAGCGGGGTTCGGCCGCCAGTGCGCCGCTGACGTTGAGCTGCTGGACGCAGCGCGGAGCCGGTGGGCCGTACGGCGGGGTTCCCGGCCGCGCGCAGCGCACCGTCGCCACGACCTCCGCCTCGCTCGGAACCTTGATCGGGGTCACCCAGTGGTAGTCCTGGTTGCGGAAGGTCTCCAGCGCGATGGTGGTGATGACGCGGTCGTCGAACTCGATGGTGAGCACGCCTTCGTCGCCCTGGTAGTTCGCCAGCACGAGGTCGGTGATGTAGAACTCCTGGCCTTCCGGGACGGTGTAGGACTCGTCCCCGGAGCCTCCGGGCCTCGTGGTCACCTCGATCGTGGCCGAGTGCTGCTGTCCGGTCTCCAAGGGGTTCGGCGGTGGCGGGGGTGGCTGCCCCTCCCCCGGGCCGCCGGGCTTCGGTTCTTCCGCGGGTGGTGGCGGTGCCAGCTTCCCCTCCGCCGCCAGCTGCTCCGCGCGTTCCTGCGCCGCCTCCTGCGCGGCGGACTTCAGCTCCGGGAGCGCCAGGGTGTACCAGAACAGCAGCAACGCGAGCAGCAGCGCCAGCAGCGCGAGCAACCACCTCGGCAGCAGGGGAAGCTGGACCAGTTCGCCGTCCAGCTCCTCCAGCGGAGGTTCCCCGATCGTCGTCTCCACGTCCGGGGAAGCCCTGACCAGGAACGGGTGGGCGGCCGGTGTGCCGAACCAGATGAGTCCGCCCGCACGAGCACGCATCCGGACGTCCGCGCGTTCGCCGGGTTCCAGCGCGACCTGCGCCGTGTCGAGCGAGAACTTCAGCTCCTCCGCCGGGTCGGTCGCTTCCAGCGGAACCGCGAGGGGCGTGTTGCCCTGGTTGTGCACCGAGACCTCGAACCGCCCGCTGCGCCACGCGCGGCGGCGTTGCGGCGTGAGCGCGGCTCGCAACCGGTGGAAGGGCGCGACGACCACGGTCGTCTCCGGCACCGCGACCAGGCCGGGCTGCTCGACCGGAACGACCCGGACGGCGAGCGGAACCTCCCCCGCCCGCACCTCGGACGACAGCGGTGGGCGGAGGACGAGGGTGACGGTTCCCCGCTCACCCGGGTAGACGGGCAGCCGGTCGGGTTGCACCGTCGTCCAGGCGGCGCACTCCCCCACGACTTCGAACTCGTAGGCCTCGACGATGTCGGTGTTGTTGCCCACGGTGAAAGTCGCCGCTACCTCACCACCCGGGCTTACCTCCACTCGCTCGCCGTCGAATTCGGCATATGTCGTCACACGGCCAGAATCTAGGCGCCCCGCTCCCTTCCGAGGCAGGGCGTCGAGGGCAGCGCCGAGGCAACGCGCGTGCCCGCAGCGGCATCGCCCCTGCCCTCGCGTTCTGGTTCTCCAAATTCCTTGCACGAGAGCGTTCTCCGCTCAGATGTGCGCCGAAAGCGGTCATCTCGGGCGCGCGTCGAATTCTTCATGCCCGAATGGCCGTGCCCGAGCGCCCCGATTTCGCGTATCACTTGAAAGAGGGGGTCCTGGGGAGGAGAACCGATGACGAGAGTTGCGGTCGCGATATGCGCGGCCGATCCGATCCTGGAGAGCGGCGTCACGCACCAGCTTCGCCCGCGACCCGAGGTGGAGGTGCTCAGAACCGAAGAGGAGGAGCGGGCCGAGGTCTCGCTGGTCGTGGTCGACCGGTTGGACGAGGAGTCCGAGCAGGTGCTGCGCAGGTTGCAGCGCACGTCGTCGGTCCGCACCGGGCTCATCGTCGGCGAGTTCGGGCAGGACGCTCTGCAGACCGCCATCGAGTGCGGTGTCGCGGCCGTGCTGCGCCGCCGCGACGCGACTCAGGACCGGCTGGTCGGGCTGATCACGGCGCTGGTCCGCGGCGAGGGCGTGCTGCCCGGCGACATGCTCGGCAGGCTGCTCGACCACGTCAGCCGCCTGCAGCGCGGAGTTTCGGACACCGCCGGCGCCACGCTCTCCACCTTGACCTCGCGGGAAGGCGAAGTGCTGCGGCTGATCTCCGACGGCTTCGACACCAAGGAGATCGCCACCAAGATGTCCTACTCCGAACGCACCGTGAAGAACATCCTCCAAGAGGTGACCACGCGCCTGCAACTGCGCAACCGGGCGCACGCCGTCGGCTACGCCATGCGGCAGGGACTGATCTGACTCGGTGCCCGAAAGGGCGGCGGCTCTTCCCGTTCTCGTGCCTGTCGATTCCTGGGCACGCGAGCAGAACCGGACGAGGCTGCGGGAGGTATCGATCGCCTGGGGTGGAGGTCAATCGTGATCGGCAGTGTGCCGGGGGTCCGGCGCGGCTCGACCCGCTTCGGAATCGTCCTGCTCGGCGTCTTCCTCCTGCTGTGCGGGGTGATCAGCCTCCCGACGACCGCTGCGCAGACCGCGCCTCCACCGGCGGCCGCGCAGCCGCCGAGCCGCATCGCCTTCGCCGGTACCGAGCACCGCAGCCTGGGGATCACCGCGACCGGGCTGCCCGGTCAGGGCACGACTCAGGCGTTGTTCGACGAGCCTCAGCAGCACTTCGACCAGGACGTGTCCGCACGCGAGGGGCTGATGGTGTTCACCAGCCTGCGGGACGAGCGGACCCCGCAGGTCTACCTGCGTCAGGCCGACGGCGAGGTGCGGCGGCTCACCCGGGGGCTCGACGCCGCGAACCCGGAGCTCTCGCCCGACCTGCGGTGGGTGGCGTTCGACTCGGCGGAGGCGAACGGGCAGCGAGCCATCTGGCTCGTGCGCACCGACGGCAGCCGGGCCCACCGGCTCTCCGACACCGCGAGCAACGAGACGCATCCGACGTTCTCACCGGACGGGACGCGCCTCGCCTACGCGTGCGACGCGAACGGGCAGTGGCAGATCTACGACCAGCCCATCTCCGGAGGAGCTCTGCGGAGGCTGACCGACGAACCGACCGGCGCCGCGGTCGAACCGTCGTGGAACCCCGTGGACCAGGGCCGGATCGCCTACACCCTCTACGCCTCCGGCACCCCTGACGACAACGCGGAGCGCAGCGTGCGCGTCCTCGACGGCACCGGGGTCGGGACCCCGCTGTTCGCGGACGATCCCGGGTGGCGGACCCGGGAGCCCCGGTGGTTCCCGGACGGCAGGCGGCTGCTGTTCCTCAGCCCTTCCCATCCCGACCCGTCCCCCGGGCAGGACGGGTGGGATCAGGTGTTCCAGGTCGACGCCACGACGGCGCCGGTGTCGCTGCCCGCGACGCGGATGCTCTCCGAGGACCGCCACGTCGATTCCCCCACCTGGTTCACCGGCGGCGGGATCGGGCGCCTCGTGGTCGCCCGCACCACCGCGTCGCTGCGGAACACCGCACGGCTGCAGGACATCCGACCGGACGGGGTCGATCCGCGGGATCTGGGCGTCGACGCGCTCACCGAGGACCCCAACGCGTTCCGGGACTCGCGCCTGGTGTTCACACCGTCGCCGGGATACGACCCCTGGACGGAGCGGCAGGCGTACTCCCCCGACGGCACGCAGATCGCGATCAGCCGGTTCGAGGACGTCGGCGGGCAGCGCGTGCAGCGGATCTGGCTGGTGGGCTCCGATGGTTCCAACCCCCGGCGGCTGCCGATCGCCGACCGGCAGTCCGGCGATTGGGAGTCCGACGTCGCGTGGTCGCCGGACGGCGAGGAGGTCGCGGTGGCGCGGAGATCGCCGGGCGCGATGGACCCGGCGGCCGAGCGCGGCCGGAGCCGGATCGTCGTCGTGGACGTCGACACCGGCCGGGTGACCAAGCGGCTGGCGAACCCGGATCCAAATCTGGACGACACCCAGCCCGCGTGGTCGCCGGACGGCCGGCGCTTCTCGTTCAGCCGCGGCCGGGTCGCCGACGTGCCGGACGACCAGCGCCGCAACCACATCTGGCTGGCCCGCGCCGACGACCTCGGCGGGCAGCAGGACCTGAGCGAGACGATCTGCCAGTGCGAGGTCGTCGACGACAGCCCGGTGTTCGCCCCGGACGGGCGCAGCATCGTGTTCAACCGGGAGAACGACGGCCTCTACCGGATCCACCTCGACGGCAACCGGTGCGAGGTGCTGCTGCCCCGAGGGCAGAGCAGTTGCGTCGACATCCCGGACCGGCCGGAGGGTTCGGGGACCTACCAGCCGAGGGATGCCACCTGGTCGCCGGACGGGAAGCGGCTGGTGCTGTCCCGTCGCTCGAACAGCAACAACAACGTTCCCGAGCACCTGTCGATCCTGGATCCGGCGACGGGCGAGCTGACCTCGCTCAGCGACCGGCTGCCGGGACGCCAGAAGGAACCCAGCTGGCAGGCCGCGGTCGACCTGACGATGACCGCGCCACCGTCGGTGGACCAGGTCCAGGTGGACAAGTCCGCGAGCATCACGGCGAGGGTGCGCAACAACGGTCCGGCGACCTCGCCGAGCACGGTGGTGAACCTCGACGTGCCGACGGGCCTGGAGCTGACCCGGCTGCGCTCCGGCCAGGGCAACTGCGAGGGCGCGCGGTGCGACCTGGGCGTGCTGGAACCGGGGAATTCCGTCGCTCTCACGGCGGAATTCGACGGCACGGCGGCCGGTGATCACCCGGTGGTGTGGACCGCCACCGGTTCGGTGCGGGACAGCCGACCGAGCGACAACAGCTCCCGGACGGTCGTGCCGGTGCGCCCGGAACCGCCGCCGCTGCAGGCCAACCCCGGTGTCGCGGTGACCTCCACGCCCGATCCGTCCTATGTGGGCGGTCGCACCGAGGTGGTGTTCGCGGTCCGCAACGGTGGCCAGGCCCCGGCGAGCGGGTTGGAGCTGGACATCGCGCTGCCTCCGGGTGTTCCGGTGGAGAGCCTGCCGCCGGACTGCGGCGGTGGACGATGCGCGCTGCCCGACCTGCCGCCCGGTGGTGTGGTCGACCGGCGAGTCGTGCTGGCTCCCCGCGCTGCTCTGGTGTCGGAGATCGCGGCGACGGTGCGGACTCGCGGGTCCGACTCCGACCCCGCCGACAACCGCGCCACCCGCCCCTACCGCGTGCTGCAGCCCCGGATCGTCGCGGTGCCCGAGGTGGGAGAGCCCGGGTTCGTGACCTCCGTGCGCGGCATCGACTTCCCGCCGGGGACGCCCGTGCGGCTGGCGTGGTCGCCCGGCATCACCGCCTCCGCCGCGCCGACGCTGCCCGGACCGGACGGGCGGTTCGCGGCGCAGCTGCTGATCCTGCCCAAGGACGAGACCGGGCCGCGCACCATCACCGCGTCCGGAGCCGGGTTCAGCCCGGTCACCGCGCGGTTCCTCGTCGTCCGCCCCGCCATCACGCCGCCCGGGATGGTGGGGCCGCGATGATCCACGAGGTCGACGAGGCTCTGCGGCTGCTGCTGGCGGAGCACGACCTGCCCGGCGCCGGGGTGGAGCTCGGTTTCGAAGCGCCCACGACGGACTGGGCGGCGAAGCGCAACGCCCCCACCATCAGCGTGTTCCTCTACGACATCCGCGAGGAACCGGGACTGCGGCAGGGCGGCCGGTTCGAGCAGCGCGACGACACCGGCGCGGTGACCGGCTGGCGGTCGCCACCGCACTGGTTCCACCTCGCCTACCTGGTGACGGTGTGGACGAACCGGCCGCAGGACGAGCACCGGCTGCTGTCGGAGGTGCTGCGCTGCGTCGTGCACCACGACGCCCTGGCGGAGCGGTGGCTCACCGGCACGCTCGCGGAGCTCGGGCTGACGGTGGCGTTCGAGGCGGGCGGGCCGATGGCCGAAGGCCGCTCGGCCGCCGATGTGTGGTCGGCGCTGGGCGGCCAGCTCAAACCGTCGATCAACCTGCAGGTCACGGCCCCGTTGTCCGGGGATCTGACCCCGGCCGGGCCACCGGTCACCGAGGGCGTGGTGCTGCGCGCTGCGGAGGATGCGGCGCGGCGATTGCGCTACGACGAGTCCGGCGCGGAGGGCGAGGCCTTCGCCCCGGCCCGGCCTCGCCCGGAGCCGAAGCGGCGTCGCCGAGGACCCGTCTCGTGACGGCCGAGGACATGCACCACCTGTGGGCGCGGCTGGGCCAGGTCGAGCAGCGCGTCCGGTCGGTGGTCGCCGCCCGGCGGGCCACGGACCCGCAGCCGGACGACCCGCACCGCGGTCTCTACCTCACTCCGGAGCACGTCGAGCGCATCCTGGCCACGCCCGCGAAGTCCTGGTCCGGCGACGGCCTCCCCTCGGCCGATCCCGGTCCCAGGCTGCAGCGCCTGGCCGAGGACTTCGGCCTCACCGAGCTGGACGTCGAGCTGTTGCTGGTGGCGCTGGCTCCGGACGTCGACGTCCGGTTCGAACCGCTCTACGGCTACCTCAACGACGACGTGACCCGCCGTCGCGCGACCACCGGTCTGGCTCTGGAGCTGTGCGGGATGCCCTCAGCCGGCGACGCCCGGTTCCGGTTCAGCGCAACCGCTCCGCTGGTCGCCGGGGGACTGCTGGAAGTGCAGGAGCCCGAACGTCCGGCGCTCTCGCGCGCGCTCCGGGTTCCGGACCGGGTGGTGGCGCACCTGCTCGGTCACGACGAACCCGCCGCCGGTCGCCTGGTGCGCGGCGATCCCGGCTCACCGGGAGCGCTGGCCAAGCGGATCGGGGCGGCTCTGGACTCCGGCGTGCGGCTGGTCCACCTCCACGGCGCGGAGGGTGCCTCGCGGGTCGCGCTGGATGCCCTTTCGGTCAGCGGCCGGGCAGCGCTCGTCATCGACATCGCGGACCTCGAACCGGACTCCGTGCCGGTGCTCGTCCGGGAAGCAGCCCTGCTCCGCGCCGGAATCACGCTGGGACCGCTGGAGAAGCTCGAACCCGCTCGTCCGGAACGAGCCCGCCTGCTGCGGGACCTCGTCCGCGCAGCGGAGCGCGTCCCGCTGCTGCTGCACGGCTCCGGCAGCTGGGACCCGGCGTGGTCCCAGCGGGCACCGGTGTCGATCCGCGTCGCACCCCCGAACGCAGAGGAACGGACGCAGGAGTGGCGGCGAGCCCTGACCGCCGTCTCGGCCGAGATGCCCGAGGACGCGCTGTCCGAGGCCGTGGGGAGCTACCAGCTCGACACCGAGGCGGTCGGCCGCGCGGCGTCGGTCGCCGCGCAGCTCGCCGCGTTCGACTCCCGCCCGGTCAACGCCGACGACCTGCGAGCGGGCGCGCGAGCCCAGAACGGCGCCGGCCTGGATCGCCTGGCCCGCCACATCACCCCAGCCGTGACCTGGAACGACCTTGTACTTCCCGAGCCGACGCACAGACAGCTGACCGAACTGTCGATGCGAGCCCGCCACCGCGACCGAGTCCTCGGCGACTGGCGAATGCGCCCCGGCGGCGGACGCGGACGCGGCGTCCTCGCGCTCTTCGCGGGCGAGTCGGGAACGGGCAAGACGATGTCAGCCGAAGTCGTCGCAGCCGACCTCGGCATGGACCTCTACGTCGTGGATCTGTCCACAGTGGTCGACAAGTACGTCGGCGAGACGGAGAAGAACCTGGAGCGCATCTTCACCGAAGCCGCAAGCGTCAACGGAGTCCTCCTCTTCGACGAAGCCGACGCCATCTTCGGCAAGCGCTCAGCCGTCCAAGACGCCCACGACCGCTACGCCAACGTCGAGTCGGCCTACCTCCTACAACGCATGGAGACCTTCAACGGCATCGCCATCCTCACCACGAACCTGAGGGCAAATCTGGACGAGGCGTTCACCCGCCGCCTCGACGTGATCGCCGGCTTCCCCATGCCCGACACACCTCAACGCCGCGCACTATGGGACCGCTGCCTCGGCCCGCAACTCCCCCGATCCGAAGACCTCGACCTCGACTTCTGCGCCCAACGCTTCGAACTCTCGGGCGGCTCAATCAGGGCCTGCACCATCACAGCCGCCTACCTGGCCGCAGAAGGGGGAACGCCCGTCGGCATGCCCGAACTCATCACAGCCATCCGCCAGGAATACACAAAACTCGGCCGACTGATCTTGGAGTCGGAGTTCGATTCCGCGCTCCCCAAGTCTCACTAACCTACCGAAGCCGGTGGATTACGGAGGAGTCGTGCACGGACAGAGCCGGACACCGGAAACACCCTCACCGCGTCGGCGGCCTCAATCTCGCGCGCCCCAGAGCCCCGCCACCGCATCAGTCGAGGCGACCGCACGACCGGTTCCTGCCGCGCTCTTGGCGCTGCAGCGCACCATCGGAAACCGCGCGGTTGCTCAACGCATGACCGCCCAGCGAACACAAAGCGCGGACGAGCAATCCAGCGAGACTCCTCCCGTGATCAAGCAGCCCGGCTATGCCAGCGGTGATCAGTTCGCGATAGCAGCCATCCTGATGAACGAGCCCGACCGGCACGTGTTCATCACCTACAAAGATGATGACGGATTCAATCCAGCCGCGAAGATCCGCGAGTTCTACGAACATTCGGGCGTCCAGACAGAGCGGATACACATTATTCCGCAGCACGAATTCAAAAAAGAACTCAAGGAATATCACGGAGAGACCTACACCGGAAGTCAGCATAAAAAGAACCCGTCGAAATTCGAGATCGGCGTGGGTGATGCCACGAAACGCGTGGCGGAGACGTTCGACGACGACTTTCGCGCGAACACGCGCAGGGGCTGGGGTTTGGATTCGCCAGAAAAGGACGAGCACCCCCGCGATGAGGACGTTCAGAAATGGCTCCAAACCAAGGGAGTGAGCGACGTGGAGGGCAAAGCGGTCGCGATCCTCTGGTCGCGGTTCAGCGGAAAGAACGGCGAGGTGCACGTCGAGCACGACACCAGCTACTTCGGCATGGGCCAGCTCATCGCCGGCCTCGGGAATCTCGACTACGTACTGATCGTCGGAGACAGCGCACCCAAGGACAAGGACGAGAAGACTCGAAACGCCAAGTACGACAGCCTCGCCGAGCACTACAACAAACAGGGCGAGGCCAACGACGCGCTCAGGAATGCGGGTACGTCCGAGGACCACTGGCGTGGTTTCAACGCCAAGGTTGTCAACCTGACCGAGTTCTGGGCTCCGAAGACCGAGAACGACGAGGAGAAGTCGAAGGAAATGGAGGCCATCAAGAAGTGGACCGGCGGCAAGCGAATGGGCCAGTTCCTGCTGTTCGACTACCTCAACCGCCACTGCTTCGCAGCCAGGCACCTCGGATATCGCAGCGGTAACCTCGAAGCCATGGCACTCTTGGGCTTCACGGTCCTGTACATGGAGGAGCCGGACAGCATCGGGGGCGAACGGATGGCCAGCTGGCATGCCAAACCCAATGACAAGACCAAGACCGCTGCCGGCGGCAACGCTCCCGGCTACGAACGCCTGATCACCCAGAATCCTCCGACACGTTCAGGCCGAAGGCAGGTCGACTTCCCTACCGAGGACAGGAAAAAGAGCCAGAAGCACGCGGAATGGCGAAACGACAAGGACACCCGGCATGCCGATAAGAGGATAGACGGAAAATCACGCCCCAAGGGGTTTTCGAACGAAACGCTCAGCCAAACCGACGACTACCTCGTCAACGGACGGTATCCCGCGTGATCCTCGGAACAGCATCCCCACCACTCAACAAACCTCGCACTCCCGCTAAACAGCGGTATCTGCAGCGTCATCGTTCGCAAGATCCGCACTGACCGACGAACCCATCACCCGGTGCGCGTTGGCTTCCGCTTCCCGCTCGAAGCGGTCCGACGGGTCTGACACCTTCAGTCCATCGCCGTTGTCGGTGCCTGCGACGGGGCCCGAGCGTTGTTGGATGACGTGCGTCAGCTCGTGGGCCAGCGTGTGGTTGTCGGCTCCGCCTTCGCCGAGGACGATGTGGTTGCCGGAGGTGTAGGCGCGGGCGCCGATCTCGGCCGCTGAGCGTGCGGCGGTGCTGCCGGTGTGCAGGCGGACGTCGGAGAAGTCCGCGCCGAGGCGGGCTTCCATGTCGGCGCGGACGGGCTCGTCCAGGGGACGCCCCGGCGAGCGCAGGACTCCGTGCACGGACGAGCGCTGCACGTCCTCCTGCTCGTCGCCGATCATCCGCGCGATGGCAGCGTTTCCCAGGGTCCGCTGCAGGCGCAGGATGTGCGCCGCGGACCCCTGCTGCGTGACAGCGGTTTCCGGCGACCTGGAAGTCGACGTCTGCTTCGTCGTTTCCTGTTCATCGTGGGCGGGTTGCTCGCGCATCGGGTCTCCTCACGACATGCCTGCTCGACCACTGCATCGCGCATCGCGCGGCGGCAGAAGGGGCGGAAGGGCAGAGTCGTGGGCAATTGCAGCTCGACAGGCCGTGGAGGCAGGACCCGCTTGCCCCAGGAGGCAGAGCTGTTGCCCTCCGGTGGGGGCTGGTGGACATGTTCGCGGGTGTGGCGAAGCGCGAGGCTCGGGGTACGCCACGCCTTGAGCTGAAGGAGCGAACATGCCGTCGTACCTGTCCCCTGGCGTTTACGTCGAGGAGGTCCAGAACGGGGCCCGGCCCATCGAAGGTGTCGGGACCGCGGTTGCCGCCTTCGTCGGGTTCGCGTCGCAGGGGCCGTTGCACGAGCCGACGCTGGTGACGAACTGGAGCCAGTTCGCGCAGACCTTCGGCGGGTTCGGCGACGGGTACCTCGCGCACTCGGTCTACGGTTACTTCGCCAACGGCGGCGGTTCCGCCTACATCGTGCGGATCGGCGGTCCTTCCGCCGAGGCCGCGCCCGTCGCGGCGCCTCAGCCGACGCAGCTCGGTGATCTGCGGGTGTCGGCGCTGCTTGGTGCCGGATCGGGCATCACCGTGGAAGTCGTCGATGCCGAGGGTGAGAACCCGCCGGAGGACCGGTTCCGGTTGCTGGTCAAGCAGGACGGCAAGGTCGCGGAGAGCTTCGACGTCTCGACCAAGAAGAACGTCAAGAGCTACGTCGTCGCACAAGTGCGCGAGCGGTCCAAGCTCATCGGGATCACCGAACCCTCGGGAGCCCTGAGCAGGCCCGACAACCAGTCGGTGTCGGTTGCCGCGCCGCCGAGCGCGCCCGCTCCGGCCAAGCTCGACGCCCAGGAGTACGTCGGGGATCTCGCCGCGCGCACCGGGTTCGGCGGGCTGGAGACCATCGACGAGATCACCATGGTCTGCGTCCCCGACCTGATGAGCGCTCACCAGCGCGGGTTGATCGACGCCGAGGGCGTGAGAACGGTTCAGCTGGCGGCGATCTCGCACTGCGAGCAGATGGGCGACCGGGTCGCGGTCCTCGACCCGCCGCCCGGGCTCAACGCGTTGCAGGTGCGGGACTGGCGGATGGACCAGGCCGGCTACGACTCGAAGTACGCGACGCTGTACTACCCGTGGATCAAGGTGTTCGACCCCACCAGCGGGCGCAACACCATGGTGCCGCCGAGCGGTCACGTCGCCGGGGTGTGGGCGCGCAGCGACACCGAACGCGGTGTGCACAAGGCTCCCGCCAACGAGGTCATCCGCGGTGCGGTGGACCTGGAGACCAATCTGAGCAAGGGCGAGCAGGACCTGCTCAACCCCATCGGCGTGAACTGCGTACGCGCGTTCGCCGGGCGCGGGATCCGGATCTGGGGCGCGCGAACGCTGTCGTCGGACCCGGCGTGGCGCTACCTCAACGTCCGCCGCCTGTTCAACTACCTGGAGGAGTCGATCCTGATCGGCACCCAGTGGGTGGTCTTCGAGCCGAACGACGACCGGCTGTGGTCGAGCATCCGGCGCAACATCAGCGCCTTCCTTCACCAGTCCTGGCGGGACGGCGCGCTGTTCGGCCGCACCGCCGAAGAGGCGTTCTTCGTCAAGTGCGACCGGGAGAACAACCCGCAGGAATCGATCGACCTCGGACAGGTGGTGTGCGAGATCGGGGTCGCCCCGGTCAAACCCGCCGAGTTCGTGATCTTCCGGCTCTCGCAGTTCTCCGACAGCACCAGCCTGGTCAACGAGTAATTCCCACCGCACGGAAGGCAACGGGACATGGCGCAGGGCGACACTCTCTCCACCCACCGGTTCGGCGTGCAACTCGGTGGAGTCACCGTGGAATCGGTCAAAGAGGTCAGCGGTCTCACCGTCGAGCAGGACGTGGTCGAGACCCAGCAGGTCACTCCGACCGGCGAGCTGTTCACCAAGAAGCAGCCCGGCGGTCAGAAGGGCGGCGAAGTGACCATCACCCGCGGCCTGGACAAGAGCACCGAATTCACCAAGTGGATCCAGAAGACGCTGCTGGACGGCGACGTCGAGAGCGCGCGGGAGAACCTCACCATCGAGATCCAGGACACCAAGGGCGAGTCCGTCCGGCGCATGCAGCTCTACGACGCGTGGGTCAGCAAGTGGGAGGGCCCGGGTTTCAGCGCCGGTGAGTCCAGCGCGGCCACCGAGCAGGTGACCATCGTCTTCGAGCGGATCGAAGTCGAATGAGGCGTCGCATCACCTCGCTGGGCGAGCTCGATGACGTCGCGGGCAAGAACCGGGTTTCCGAAGCACCGGACGCGCCCGCACCTCAGCACGACGAGTTCGAGTTCGAACTGCCCCGTGGCTACGTGCACAGCGACGGAACGGTCAATCGGCACGGCCGGATGCGGCTGGCCACCGCGAAGGACGAGCTGCGCCCGCAGATCGACGTGCGGGTCAAGGAGAACCCGGCGTACCTCAGCGTGGTGCTGCTCGGGCAGGTGATCACCAGGCTCGGCGACATCACCGACGTGCACGCGGGCGTGGTGGAGAACATGTACGCCACCGACGTCGCCTTCCTCCAGGACTTCTACCGGCGGATCAACAGCGAGGGGCACACCCGGGCCGGGGTCACCTGCCCGTCCTGCGACACCGCCTTCGAGATCGACCTGGCAGGTGGTCGCCTGGGGGAATCGTGACGTACGCACCGGAACGGCTGCACGCGGAGGTCGCGTACGTCGCCTACCACTTCCACTGGACGCGGGACGAGATCCTCGATCTCGACCACCACGAACGCCGACGCTGGGTGCGCGAGATCGCGCACATCAACACCAGGATGAACGAGGGGGGATGAGCCGGTGGGCCTGCTGGATCTCTTCCGCCGACGTGCGAGCAGCCGCGACGACAACCCCGCTCCCCCGGTCACCGCTCCCGGCTGGGACGGTGGTTGGCGGCGGGCCGCGCAGGACATCGGGGTGCTGCAGCGCGATGCCTGCGACGTGACCGGTGGCCGGCAGTTCCGCGACGCGGTCGCCTCGTACCGCGACCACGGCGTCATGACGGATCTGGGCCACCTCCTCGACCCGGGGGCGCCGTCCGGTGTGGTGCACGGGTTGCTCGGCTCGACCGTGGGAGTCCCGGTGCAGCGTTCGGTGGGCGCGGAGTTGCCGGTGCGGTCCACGGCGCAGAGCGACGAAACGCTTTCGCGTTCGGACGAATCATCCTCGGGTGTGGTGAATCCGGTTGTTCCTCGGGTGCGGCCTCGGCGGACATCGCCGCCGTTGACCGTCGCTCGTCTGCCACGACCGATCGCGCCGCGAGCGGTGCGCGCGATCCGCCCGCAGACCTCCTCCGAACCTGTTCCGGCGCAGTCCCCGAGCCCGGACAGTCCTTCCTCCACGTCGTCGGAGGTGGGTGCGGGGACCGTCGTGCAGCGCAGAATCGCCGGCCGATCGGCCGCAGCTGCTCCGCCGCGGAACCTCCCGCCCAGCGCCGTCGTCGTCCCCACCGGCGATCATGACGTCACGCCTCCCGTGGTCGATCGGCGAGAGGACGGGCGAGCCAGCGCAGCACCGCCGGGAGGCCGGGACACCGACCACGACCGTCCGACCGTGGTCAACCGCGCGTCCCGCGACCACGGTGAGGTCGCCCGGCCCGAGACGAGGTCGGATGCCATGCCGTCGCAGGACCGGGAGACCGGCCACGCCCGTTCTCCCGTGGTTCAGCGTTCGGTCGCCCCGGATTCCGGTGGTACTCCGCGCGCCACGCGGCCTCGGCTGGGGATCGGAGCGCCGATCTCACAGCTACCGGAGTCCGCCGCCCCTGCTTCGAGCGACGAGTCCGGCCGGCCGATCACCGCTGGAGCTTCGCCGCCGTCGGGGGAACGACCCGTCGTGCAGCGCGAGCACCCCTCGGCGATCGCGCGCCCCGGAACGAATTCCCCTGCTGCGCAACAGGACGCACCTGTCTCGGGCCGTCCCCATCAGACAGTCGAGCCCACTTCACCACCCGGAGATGTGGTGCAGCGGCTCGTCCGGCCGGAGGCCGTGAACCGCGTTCCGACCGCCGGGAACAGCCCGAGCCCGCATGCCGTCGTCCCCACCCCGGCTGACGGCAGGCTCACCCCCGCACCTCCGCAACACCCCGATCCCACCCCGGTGCTGCACCAGGCGAGCGAACCCAACAGCTCACACCAGCGGAATCACCCGGATGCAGGCCTGGCACCGAACAGTGGCGCCGCTCCTCGTGCAACCCACGCCACCGACACCCCGGGTACGACGCCGCTGGAGTTCACCGCCCCGACGCCGAATCCCACTCCCCCGGTCGCGCCGCTGATCCAAAGCTCCTCCGCAGTACAACGGATGGCGATCACGAACACCACCGAGCCCGGTGACAACGCACCAACCACAGGGGAAGGCACCCCCACTGACCCACTCCCCGTCATCACAGCCGCACCTCACACCACACCGCAGAACCCGACCGAGATCCACGATCCGGTGAAACCCCACACCGCGCAGAGGCGGGACCCGGCGCGGTTCCCGGAATCGAGTCCGGTCACACCCTCCACAGTCCAACGGCAGACATCACCCCACACCCCCACACCACTCCACATCGGGCCGGAACCGCTGTCGCAACCCACCCCCGACACACCCGTGCAACGCGTCCGCCCACTCCTCCCGATGAGCCCACTCCCAGTCCGCACCAGCGACCACCCGGACTCAGCAACCACCCGCACCCCACAACACCCGACCTCACCCCCAGTGGCCCAGATGCACTGGAAACAACCCACTCCCCCCACCACCAGCACACCGCACGTACAGCGAAGCACCACCGTTCGGTCCCCGAATACGGCCGTAATCAGACACCCGAATACTGCGGTATTCCGGGACCCGAATACGGCGGTATTCCGGGTACCCGCGGAACACGGCAGCAATCAGGGTCCAGCCGTCCGCGTCTCGGCTGCATCCGTCGCTCCGCCGACGGGCACCGGTGATCTCGTCGCCGCAGCACCCGGAGCGGCCGTCGCAGCCGCCGCGGGCGTTGCCGGTCCGGGTGGGGGCGAGAGCCGCACGTCGGCAGGGCCTGCCGTGCAGCGGGCGGGTGCGCGACCGCGATCCGCGAGGGCTTCGCCGTCGGTGTCGAACTCGATCCCCGGTGTTCCTGCGGGAGTCCCGGTCACGGTCGTCCAGCGCGAGGCGCAGCCGGCCGAGGCGAAGCAGGAGAGCAGCCAGGGCGAGGAGAAGTCCGCTGGTCAGCCCGATACCGACGAACTCGCGCGCAAGCTCGTCGAGCCGGTGAGCCGGTTGCTGCGCGCCGAGTTCCGCCAAGGCCGGGAACGGATCGGACGCCTGCACGACCGCCGCCGCTAGCACCTCCGGGAAGGAGTGATGTCGATGTCGCAGGAGATCTTCGCCTCCAGCGTGTTCTTCCGCCTGGCCATCGGGGGAGACGACCTGGGCGCCTTCCACACATGCTCGGGGCTCGGCGCCCAGGTCGAGGTGGAGCAGTTCAGCGAGGGCGGCAACAACGGCTTCACCTGGCAGCTGCCCACCCGCATCACCTGGTCCAACATCACGCTGACGCGACCGGTCACCAGCGACACCACCAAGATCTCGCGCTGGCTGACCGAGATCATCCGGCGCGTCGAGCGCAAGAACGGCGAGATCGTCGCGCTCAAGCCGGACCGCACGCCGCTCGCCCGGTGGCAGGTCCTGGGCATCATCCCGGTCAGCTGGCAGGGGCCGTCGTTCGACCCGGCCACCGCGCAGGCCGCGGTGGAAACCCTGGAAATCGCCCACGAGGGCCTGCGAGCGGTGTGAGGAGGCTCCGATGGCCGCACCAGGTCGAAACCTCGCCCGCGCCCGGCTGCTGATCATGGAACCGCCCGCGAAGGTCGGCGCGAAGCCGGGCGCGAAGATCAAGGAGGTCCGGTTCCAGTTCAACCCGAACCGGCTCAGCCTCACCAAGAGCACCGAGTGGCGGCGCAACCCCACCCGGATGGCCAGCGAGTCCGGGACGCCCGAATTCGTCGGCAGCGGACCGCGTTCGCTGACCCTGGAGGTGTTCCTCGACGCCACCGACAAGCACGACAGCTCGGTGGAGAAGAAGGTCGAGGACCTCATGGTCGCCTGCGTGCCCACCCCGAAGAGCCTGCGCGCCAAGAAGCCGGCCAGCCCGTGGGTCCGCTTCGAGTGGGGCACCGCGAAGACGACCTCGTTCAACGGCGTGCTGTCCAGCTTCTCGGTGGAGTACTCGCTGTTCGACGTCGACGGCAAGCCGCTGCGCGCGACGTGCTCGCTGGGCATCGAGGAGGCCGGAACCGAGACGCCCGGGCAGAACCCGACGTCGGGCTCCGACAACGCCCGCCGCACGCACCGGGTGGTCGTCGGCGACAGCCTCCCCCAGATCGCGTGGCAGGAGTACGGCGACGCCACCGGTTGGCGCGTGATCGCCGAGGCTAACGACATCGACGACCCCATGATCCTGGCGCCCGGCATCGAGCTGCTGGTGCCCGCCCTCGACGACGGACAGGACGGTTCCTGATGGGCAACGACAGCTCGGGGCGGTCGGTCGCGGCCGATCCCATCGTGGCGATCCCGGGCCCGCTTCCCGCGGCCTGGCAGCAGCAGCTGACCAGCTGCGTGGTGGACGAGAACGTCGGGCTGCCCGACGCGGCCACGCTGGTCTTCCGCGACCCGAACCACGAGCTGCTGTCCGCGACCGGGGTCAGCATCGGTTCCGAGCTGACGGTGTCGGTCATGACGACCGGCAGCACGGCCCAGAAGGAGATCTTCGCCGGCGAGGTCACGGCGCTGGAGCTGGACTCCGACGGGACGGGTTCGTTCACCGTGGTCCGGGCGATGAGCAAGGCTCACCGGCTGATGCGGGGCCGCAAGGTCGTGGCGTTCCGGAACATGAGCGCGGCCGCGATCGTGCGGAAGGTCGCCACCGGGGCCGGGTTGCGGCCCGGGCGGATCAAGGCCAAGCCGATCACCTACAAGCAGCTGTCCCAGGCCAACGTGTCGGACTGGGAGTTCCTGCAGAACCTCGCCCAGGAGCACGGCGCCGCGGTGCGCGTGGACGGCAAGGGACGCCTGAACTTCACCGAGCTCAAGCCCGCCTCCGGCGCGCCCTCGCCGACGACCTCGGCGACCAGGAGCCCGTTCGTGCTGGAGTACGGCCGCAACCTGATGGCGCTGCGGGCCGCGCTGACCGCCGCGGACCAGGTCGACACCGTCGAGGTGCGGGGTTGGGACGTCAACACCCGCACACCCCTCGTGGCCGAGGAATCCCCCACCACCAGCGACGTCGTGCGACCGGGGCTCACGCCGTCGAAGGCGACGAAGAAGTTCGGCAAGAAGTCCCGGCTGCTGGTCACCGACGTGCCCTACGGGACGCAGGCCGAGGCGAAGGAGACGGCGCGCTCGCTGGCGGCATCGATGCGGGCCGGTTTCGGGGAGATCGAGGCGGTCGCCGAGGGCAATCCCGAACTGCGCGCGGGCGTGCCGATCGCGCTGGGCAACGTCGGCAAGGACTTCTCCGGCAAGTACACGGCCACGGCGGTGCACCACGTCCTGGAGCCGGGCCAGGGCTACCGCACGACGGTGCTGGTCAGCGCCTCCCCCGACCGGTCGCTGACCGGGCTTGCCACCGGCGCCAACGCGCCGGACCGAGGGCCTCGGATCCCGGGTCTGGCCACCGGGATCGTCACCGACATCAAGGAGCCCGGGAAGTCCGAGCGCGGTTGGGTCAAGCTCAAGTTCCCGTGGCTCTCCGACGACTACGTGACCGACTGGGTCCGCACCGTGCAGCTGGGCGGCCAGGGCGGCGGGGTGTTCAGCCCGGACGTCAACGACGAGGTCCTGGTCGGTTTCGAGCAGGGCAGCCTCGACCACCCCTACGTGCTCGGCGGCCTCTACAACGGCACCGACAAGCCGTCCCGGCACGCCGTTCCGCTGGTCGACCGGACAAGCGGCAAGGTCAACCGGCGCTCGTTGGTCTCCCGCAAGGGCCACCGGCTGGAGCTGATCGATTCCGCGACCCGCTCACCGGGCGTCCACCTCGCCAGCGGGGACGAGCGGCTGGACATCCGGATCGACGAGCAGAAGAAGACCATCGACATCAGCGTGCGCGCCCCGGGAGGAACGCGGGTGCTGAGCTCGGTGTCGCTCACCGACCGCGGGATCACCCTGGACGCGGGCAACGGCGACCTCACCCTCTCCGGCAGGTCCGTGTCGATCGACGCCACGACGTCGGTGTCGGTCAAGGGGCGCACCAGCGTGGGGATCGACGGCGGCGCGACGGCGACGCTGCAGGGCCGCCTGGTCCGCATCAACTAGAACGAGGAGTTGCCCGATGCCACCTGCCGCCCGACTCGGCGACCCGACCGCCCACGGCGGGACCGTCGGCCCTCCCCGGGCCAACGCCGTTGCCGTGGCCTCCGTGCTCATCGGCGGGAAACCCGCTGCGGTGACGGGAAGTCAGCACCTGTGCCCCGTCCCGGTGCACGCGGTGCTGAGCTCGGGCAACGTGCTGCTGCCCGGTCCGCCGACCTCCGGCGTGGTGCTCATCGGCGGTCTGCCCGCGGCCCGGGTCGGCGACAAGACCAGTTGCGGCGCCACCGTCGTGATGGGCGCGCCGAACGTGCTGATCGGGGGCCCGCTGTGAGCGACCGGTTCATCGGGCGCGGGTGGGGGTTCCCGCTGCGCGTGGACGCCACCGGCGGCATCGGGATGGTCGAGCGGGAGCAGGAGATCGAGGAGGCGATCCGGCTGGTGCTGGGCACCGCACCGGGTGAGCGCCCGATGCGCCCGGAGTTCGGTTGCGGCATCCACGACCACGTCTTCGCGCCGAACGACGGCGCCACAGCGGGCCTGATCGCCTACGAGGTCCGGGCGGCGTTGCTGCGCTGGGAGCCCCGGATCGAGGTGGAGGACGTGGTGATCGCCTTCGACACCGTCGACGACGGGGTGCTCTACATCGACGTGCACTACGCGCTGCGCGCCACCAACGACCGCCGGAACCTCGTCTTCCCCTTCTACACGATCCCGCACAGCGATGAACCCGGAGACGCCGACTGATGGCACTGCCCACGCCGAACCTGGACGATCGACGGTTCCAGCAGCTCGTCGACGAGGCCAAGCGCTACGTGCAGCAGCGCGCGCCGGAGTGGACCGACCACAACGTCTCCGACCCCGGCGTCACCCTCATCGAGACCTTCGCGCACATGGTGGACCAGCTCATCTACCGGCTCAACCGGGTGCCGGAGAAGAACTACCTGGCCTTCCTCGACCTGCTGGGCGTTGCGCTGTTCCCGCCCGCGGCGGCTCGCGCCGACGTGACGTTCTGGCTGTCGGCCGCGCAGCCGGAAACGGTGCTGCTGCCGAGCGGGACCGAGGTCGCCACGGCGCGTTCGGAGACCGGCGACGCCGTCGTCTTCGGCACCACCGAGGACCTGCCCATCGTGCCCTGCGAGCTGAAGGCGCTGGTGACGATCTCCGCTGCGGGCGAGCAGGCGAACCGCACCAAGGACCTGGACCTGGGCAAGGACGTGCCGTGCTTCCAGGCGGAACCCGCCGTCGGCGATGCCATGCTGTTCGGCCTGACCAACGCCGTCCCGCGCTGCGTGATCGCGCTGCGGCTGGACAGCCGGGTCGAAGGCATCGGCGTCGATCCGCGGCAGCCTCCGCTGATGTGGGAGTTGTGGGACGGGATGCGCTGGACCGAGTGCGCGGTGTTCGACGATTCCACGGGCGGGCTCAACCGCCCCGGCGAGGTGCTGGTGCACGTCCCGGCCGGGCACGCCGCCTCGGCGGTCGCCGGGGTGCAGGCCGGTTGGTTGCGCTGCCGGGTGATCGCACCGGCCGAGGGCCAGCCCTTCTACTCGGAGTCGCCGACGGTGCGGGTGGCCGAGGCGTTCACGGTCGGTGGCATCACCGCGGTCGAGCACGCCGAAACCCTCACCGACGTACCGCTGGGTGAGTCGGCCGGTGTTGCGGGGCAACGATTCCGGCTGGACCGGGCGCCCGTGCTGACCGACGGCGAACCGCCCGTCGTGCAGGTCTCCGCCGGTGAGGGGTGGCAGGACTGGCAGGTCGTGGAGCACTTCGGCGAGTCCGGCCCCGCCGACCGGCACGTCACGCTCGACGCGACCAACGGCGAGTTCGGCTTCCCGCCCGCGGTGCGCGCACCGGACGGCACCCTGCACTTCCACGGCGCGGTGCCTCCGAAGGGCGCCCAGCTCCGGGTCCCGAAGTACCGGACGGGTGGTGGCCGCGCGGGCAACGTCGCCCGGGGGACGATCTCGGTGCTGCGCAGTTCCGTGCCCTACGTCTCCAGCGTCGAGAACCGCGAGGCGGCGACCGGCGGGGTCGACGGGGAAACGGTGTCGGAGGCGAAAGTGCGCGCACCGCACCAGCTCCGCGTGCAGGAGCGCGCGGTGACGGCCGGCGACTACGAGCAGATCGCGCGGCAGGCGGCACCGGCGGCCGCCCGGATCCGGTGCCTGCCGGCTGCCGACGAACCGGGTGCGGCGCGGGTGCTGGTCGTGCCGGACGCGGTCGCCGACACCGGCGATCAGCTGCGGTTCGAGCAGCTCATCCCGTCCGAGCAGCTGCTGTCCACCATCGCCGCGCGGCTGGACGAACGCCGCCTCCTGGGCACCCGGTTGATCGTGGAACCGCCCTTCTTCCAAGGGATCACGGTCGTGGCCCGGATGAGCACGGCGGAGGCGGACCTCAACCGGGTCCAGCGGGACGCCCTGGCCGCCCTGCACCGCTACCTCAACCCGCTGCGCGGCGGCGCCGACGGCACCGGCTGGCCGTTCGGGCGACCGGTGCAGCTCGGGGAGGTGTTCGCGGTGCTGCAGCAGGTCGACGGAGCCGAGCTGATCGACGAGGTCCGGCTGTTCCCGGCCGATCCGATCACCGGTCAGCGCGGATCACCGGTGGAGCGGGTCGAGCTGGCCGAGCACGCGCTGGCCTTCTCCCACCAGCACCAGGTCGTGGTCCGCTCCACCGGCACCAGCGCGGCACCGCGATGAGCCGGCACGCCATTCCCGGTCTGCCCAGCCGCTACCCGATCGGCGACCTGCTCCCCGCGATGTACGCGGACGACGACCTCGCCCAGCGGTTCACGGCGGGCCTGGACACCGTCCTGGCTCCGATCCTGTCCACTCTGGACAACCTGGCGCACTACTTCGACCCCCGCGTGACGCCGGAGGACTTCGCGTCCGAGCTGGCGCAGTGGGTTGCGGTCGAACTCGACCCGGCCTGGCCGCTGGGTCTGCGGCGAGCGGTGCTGCTGCGCGCGGTCGAGCTGCACCGGCGGAGGGGCACCGCCCGTGGCCTGGTCGACCTGCTGCGGCTGTGCGCGGGCGTGCACGCCCGCGTGCTCGACGGCGCGGGCGCGGCGTGGTCCACCCGGCCCGGCACCGCCCTCCCCGGCACCGCGGGTGGTCAGGTCGTGGTCCAGGTCTGGCCGGGCCGGTCGGCTGTCGACCGGCAACGCGTCACCGCGCTGGTCGACTCGGTGCGACCGGTGCACGTCACCTGCAGCGTCGAGGTACTGGCCGGTCCACCACAGCAGCAGAGGAGGTAGCACGATGCGCTCCTGCGCGACGTGCGGTTCGCAGGTCTCCCGCGACGACGACTTCTGCGGAACCTGCGGCACCTACTTGGGTTGGGAATCCGATGCCCGGGACGCGGCTCCGCCCGCATCGGAAGCACCCACGCGGCGGATCCGGATCTCGGAGCCGGAGCAGCCCGAGGCCGTGCAACCCGCCAAACCCGTGTCACCGCGCCCGGAATCGGCCGCGCCCGTCGAGGAGAACGTCCCGGACGGTCCGCCGTGCCCTTCGTGCTCGACCCCCAACCCACCCGGTCGCCGGTTCTGCCGACGCTGCGCCAGACCGCTGGTCGAGGCCGCCCAGCCGACCGCGCGACGACGGCGCCGCCGGGGCCTATGGAACACCGACCGGCACAAGCTCTGGCGACGCCTGGTGATCCTCGGAGCCCTGATCCTGCTGGTGGTCGGCGCGCTGCTGCTCTACCCGCTCGGCAAGGCCGCCGTCCAGGACGTGCTGGACAAGGTCTCCGATGCGGCCCCCGTCCGACCGGCGAGCGTCACGGGCAGCTCGGCGGTGCCCGGCCATCCCGCCGCGAACCTCGCCGACGTGCGCACCGACGTCTACTGGGGCGCGCCGGGTCCCGAAGCGTGGGCCGACTTCCAGTTCGACAAGCCCTTCCGGTTGGTGGGCATGCTCGTGCACATCGGCCCGTCGACGAAGCCGGACGCGTTCGCCACGCAGGCCCGGCCCACGCGGCTGGACATCATCGTCACCCACGCCAACGGCCGGACCCGGACGGTGCACGTCCCCCTCGCCGACCAGCCGGCCCCGCCGCAGATCGACATCGGAGCCAGCGACGTCACGCGGGTCCGCATCGTGATCCGGTCGGCCACCGGGCTCACCGAGGGCAAGCACATCGCGATGTCGCTGGTCGAGTTCTTCACACGCGCCTGACCCCATCACGAGACTCGCATCGAGCACCCGCGTGGAGCAGGTGCTCGTCCCTCGCCAGCGAGACCCGGAATCAGCAGCAGTGGAACCGGTATTCGGCCACCTCCTGGCGAGCGCCCCTCCTTGTCAGTTGCCTCGGATGCGCAGCTGCGACGTTGTCGCGTGCGCACGTGAGCACATATCGTGGGGGCAACCCGCCACGAGGTAGGAGTCGCGATGAGCCAGCCTTCCCCCACGCACGACCACGGGCACGGGCATGGGCACGGGGGAACGCGGCTGTCGCGGCTGTGGGCGCAGCTCAAGCACGCCGTCACGCCGCACAGCCACGACAGCACCGAGATCGTCGACAGCACCCTCGAAGCCAGCAGGCAGGGCATGCGCGCGCTGTGGATCTCCTTCGCGGGCCTGATGATCACCGCCGTCTTCCAGGTGGTCATCGTGAGCTTCACCGGTTCGGTCGCGCTGCTGGGCGACACCCTGCACAACTTCGCGGATGCGCTGACCGCGGTCCCCCTCGCGGTCGCGTTCGTGCTGGGACGCCGGGCGGCGACTCGACGGTTCACCTACGGGCTCGGCCGCGCCGAGGACATCGCCGGCCTCATCATCCTGGTGATCATGGCGGCATCGGCCGCGTACGCCGGTTGGGAGGCGCTGCACCGCTTGATCGAGCCCCGGGAGATGAGCGACATCGGCTGGGTGGCCGCGGCGGGGGTGGTCGGATTCGCCGGCAACGAGATCGTGGCGCGCTACCGGATCACCGTCGGTCGCAGGATCGGCTCCGCCGCTCTCGTCGCCGACGGGCTGCACGCGCGCACCGACGGGTTCACGAGCCTGGCCGTCCTCCTGTCCGCCGGTGGCGCGTGGATGGGCTGGCAGTGGGCCGATCCGGTCGTCGGCCTGGCGATCACGGTGGCGATCGCGTCGGTCCTGTGGGGCGCGGCCAAGGAGGTCTTCGCCCGGCTGCTCGACGCGATCGATCCGCAGCTCATCGACCAGGCCGAGTCGACCCTCGCCGCCACCGACGGCGTCCGGGCGGTCACCGGGGTCCGCATGCGCTGGGTCGGCCACTCCCTCACCGCGGAAGCCGAGCTCGACGTCGACCACGACCTCACGCTGTCCCAGGCCCACGCCATCGCCCACGACGCCGAGCACCGACTGCTCCACGCGCTGCCCCGACTGTCCCGGGCGCTCCTCCACGCCCACCCGCACGGACAGCACGGCGACTCCGAGCACGACGTCCTCCGCCACCACCGAACCTCAGCCGCCCTGGGCTAGGGGACCAGCGCCCGGATTGCCCCGCCCATCCCACGTGCGGCAGCATGCGTGCTCATGCATGCACGCGAGGAATCCGCTGCGGAGAGGTGGCGGGACCTTCCCGACCCGGACCACGTCGAGGCGGCCGCGACCGCGTTCAGGATGTTGTCCGACCCGACCCGCGTGCGAGTGCTGTGGCTGCTGTGCGGATCCGAGCACGACGTGACCAGCCTGGCCAACAAGATCGGCGCCGCTCGCCCCGCCGTCTCGCAGCACCTGGCGAAGCTGCGCTTGGCAGGCCTCGTCACCCTGAGACGGGACGGCCGTCGAGCCGTCTACGCAGCGAGGGGCGGGCACGTCCGCCGCCTGCTGGCCGAAGCCGTCGAAGCCGCCGACCACCACATCACCGGCACCGCAGACCACGACTGAACCCCAACTGCGACACCAACAATCACCGACGGCTCGTCCGGAGTCGGCCGTGTTACCGGCGTCCCACCGCGCGACGGGCAACCCGCTCGCGGCTCATCGCGGGACGTTTTCCGTCCGCCATCCGCGCAGTGCCGCTCGTGCGGCGTAATCGAAGCCCTCCGCGTCGTGCCGGAGCAGATCGCTCAGCTCCAGGGTGACCAGACCGTGCACCAGCGCCCACAACGCCGAGGCGATCGCCATGGGGTCCTCGTCGACGAGCTCGCCCGCGCTGATCCCGCGCTGCACGGCCTCCAGCAGCGGCCCGAAGGCGCCGGCGGCCGCGGTGGCGAGCTCCTGGTCCTGGTCGTCGTGACCACGTCCGAAGATGGCCCGGTAGTAGTTCGGGTCGGCCAGCGCGCTGGAGCGGTACGCGTGGGCCAGCTGCACGAGCTCCTCGACCGGGTCGGGGTCCGGATCCACTGATCGAAGTCGCCGGCTCAAGCGGCGGAATCCCTCGATGTAGAGCGCGCGCAGCAGATCGGGCTTGCCGCCGAACAGCGAGTACACCGCGCTGGTCGAGGTACCGGCGGACTTGGCGAGATCGCGCAGGCTGAGGGCGTCGCTGCCGCCCTCGGTCAGGAGCTCGCCCGCGCGATCGAGCAGCCGCAGGCGGAGCGTCTCGTCGTACACCTTCTTCCGTCCCATCAGCAGGACTGTATCCCAACGCCGTTTCGCAACGCTGCCTGCGCTCCACCTCTGCGCGCCCCAAAGACGCTGCACGTGTTGACCAATCAATCGAAACGTTGTTACATAAAGCTGTTACACAACGCTGCCACGACGGCGCGAGGTGGCCCCCAGCCGCGCAGCGCTGTCACCAACCCAGAGGAGCGGCCGTGCAAGGCCTGGAACTCACCGACGCGTCCAGATACATCGCCGGATCCGTGCTGCTGACAGTCGTGGGGATCGAGTTCGGCGGGTGGTTCATGACCCGGATCGTCCGCGGCAAGGTACCGATGACCACGTTCCAGAAGAACTTCGCGCGGGCCGGTCACGCGCACGCCGGCGCGCTCGTCACGTTGAGCCTGGTGACGCTGATCCTCACCGACCTGGCCGGCCTGCAGGGCCTGTGGGGGTGGATCGCCCGGATCGGAGTGCCGGCGTCGGCCGCGCTCATCTCAGCCGGGTTCTTCTTCTCGTCGATGGGTCGCGGTGAGGTGACGCAACCGAACAAGTTGATCTGGCTGGTCTGGCTGGGCTCGCTCTCGCTCGGCGCGGGCGTGGTCACCCTGGGACTCGGCCTCCTGGCGGCGTGAACGGGCAGAACCGAGCCTGAATCCCGACAACCCACTGCCCGTCCAGCAACGCCACCTTGACCGGATGCAGCCTCCGCTTTAGTGTGGAAGTGATGCGGAGGCAGCATCCGGTTCAGGGGTGCCGCGTGATGTGGGAGGAAACCATGGGCCCGGTGGGCAAGCAGGAGCGCAAGCCGCGGTCCGACGTCCAGCGCAATCGGGCCGCGTTGCTGGAAGCCGCGCAGCGGCACTTCCTGGAGCACGGCGTCGGCACCTCCCTCGAAGCGGTGGCCAAGGACGCCGGCGTCGGCCCCGGGACGCTCTACCGCCACTTCCCCACCCGGGAGGCACTGCTGGCGGCAGTGCTGCAGACCCGCTCGGAGGAGCTCGAACAGCGCCGGAGCGACATCGACAGGCTCGACGATCCCGCCGATGCGCTGCGGCAGTGGCTGCGGGCGATGGAGGACTACTTCAGCTCCTTCAGCGGTCTGCCCGAACCGCTCATGGCGGCGGCCAGGGCGCAGGACGCCGACAACCCGCTCACCGTCCCGTGCCACATCCTCATCGGCGCCACCGACGACTACGTCCGCTCCGCGCAGCGGGCCGGGCACGTCCGGGACTCGGTGACCGGCTACGACCTGTTCCTCGCAGCGGTGTCGGTCGCGTGGACCATGAGCACCGCCTCGCCTGACCAGGAATCCCTGGAACGCCTCCGCGACCTCATCGAAAACGGTTACCGCGAGTCAGATCACTAGCTGATCCGGCCCGGTATCAATCCTAGGAAGAAGATTCACGATGAAGATCGGCATCATCGGCGTTGGCCACATCGGCAAGACCCTGGCTCAGAAGTTGAGCGCGGCCGGACATGACGTGAAGGTGGCCAACTCGCGCGGGCCGGAGACGATCGAGGCCGACGTGCTCTCCACCGGAGCACGAGCGGTCACCGCAGCGGAGGCCGTGGCCGACGCCGAGGCCGTCATCCTCTCGATCCCGCTCAACCGCATCCCGCAGCTGGCGCCGGTCATCGCCGAGGCCCCGTCGGACGCGGTCCTCATCGACACCTCGAACTACTACCCGTCCCGCGACGAGAAGAACGAGGCGATCGAGGCCGGCCAGGTGGAAAGCCTGTGGGTCGCAGAGCGATTGGGACGTCCCCTCGTCAAGGCGTGGAACGCGATCGGTTCCGGGTCCCTGGTCCACCACGGAACACCGGCCGGCACTCCCGGGCGCATCGCGATCCCGGTCGCCGCCGACGAGCAGCGGGACCGCGAGATCGGGATGAAGCTGGTCGACGACACCGGTTTCGACGGTTTCGACGCGGGTTCACTCGCGGACTCCTGGCGGCAGCAGCCGGGCACGCCCTGCTACTGCACCGACCTCACCAGCGACGAGATGCCCGACGCCCTGGCCACGGCCGACGCGGAGCGGGCGCCGAAGCGGCGCGACCTCGCCGTCGCCGTGATCATGGAACGGGTCGGCGACCCCAAGACCAACCCCGGCCCCGAGTGGGGCGTCCGCCTGAGCCGCGCCCTGTACATGTGACCCCACGAGGAGGGCGGAGACACCCCGCAACGGATGTCCCCGCCCTTCGCGTCCGCCTCCTCGCCAAGATCGAGCTGTGGAAGAGGTGTGCGTGTCACCTGTGGGGCCCCCTTGGCGGGCGGGCGTCCAGGAGGACGGCGCAGGTGATCACCAGCGCCGCCAGGATGAGTGCGGTCGTGCCGAGTTCGACGAG
Source organism: Saccharopolyspora endophytica (assembly GCF_018070075.1). Lineage (GTDB taxonomy): Bacteria > Actinomycetota > Actinomycetes > Mycobacteriales > Pseudonocardiaceae > Saccharopolyspora > Saccharopolyspora endophytica. The sequence continues at coordinate 79,093 of NZ_JAGPXE010000006.1, read as the reverse complement.
GGTTTCGGTGAGCATGGTCAGCTCCCGGGTGCGGGTTTCTCGGCGTCGCCGCGAACGCGCAGGCTCGTCAGCGTGACGGTCGCCAAGATCAGCACGATGACGCCGAGGGAGATCGGAGTCGGGATCTCGGGTACTGCGGGCCAGATTCCGTGGGCCCAGTGCAGCACCAGTTTTGCGCCGATGAACGCGAGGATGATCGCGAGGCCGTGGTTGAGGTAGGTCAACTTGGCCAGGGCGGCGTGGAGCACGAAGTACAGGGCGCGAAGACCCAGCAGGGCGAACGCGTTGGTCGCGAACACCAGGTACGGGTCATCGGTGACCCCGTAGACCGCGGGAACGGAATCGACGGCGAAGACCACATCGGTGGCGAACACCGCGACGACCACGATCGTGAACGGGGTCAGGGCTCGCCGTCCACCCTCGCGGACCGTCAACCGGGTGCCGCGGTAATCATCGGTGACCGGCATCGCCCACCGCAGAAGTCGTACCGAGCGCATCTGCGACACGTCGCGTGCGTACTCGGCCCCGGTGAGCGCTTCGTGCATGATCTTGACGGCGGTGACGAAGAGAATTCCGCCGAACACCAGAAACGCCCAGGTACCGGCCTGCAGCAGGGCGGCACCCGCGGCGATGAAGACACCGCGCAGCACCAGCGCGCCGACGATCCCGAAGAGCAGCACGCGCTGCTGCACATCCGCCGGTACGGCGAAGCCGGCCAGCAACAGCATGAACACGAACAGGTTGTCCACGGACAAGGACTTCTCCACCACGAAGCCGGTGATGAACTCCACCGCCTGGACACCGCCGAAGGCGGCCCACAGCGCCAGGGTGAACACCAGCGGCAGCGCGAGGTAGAAGACCGACCAGCCCACGGCCTCACCCATCGAGACCGAGTGCGGGCGACGGGTGACCATGAAGTCGGCGACCACCAGGACGATCAGTCCGGCGATGCTGGCGCCCCACAACAAGGGCGAGCCGATCGAATCCGACGAAGCGGCGAGAACGAACACGGGCGTCTCCTCGAACATCGTCACGTCCGAGGTCTCCTTCGCCCGCGCGGGGCCGCCTCCCGGGGACACCAGCGAATGTCCGTCCTGACCAGGCAGGCGCTTGGGAAGTACTCCCCTCCACCGCAGTATCAGCCCACCTTCGGTGAGCCTGCCATCCGAAGGCACGACGAATTCACGCTCGCCCCGCGCGACCTCAACGAGAACGGCCGCTACCAGCACAGCACCTCTACCGGCTCCACGACGCCGCCACCGCACATCGCAGCGCTTGATCGCGAGGATCGCGCAGGAACGCTGATGCTCCGCATGTCGCTCGTCCGAGTGTCGGGTCGATGCGCGCAGTGCAGCTCGCGCCTCTAATGGGGTGTGGCATCGAACCTCGGTAGAGGACGGGACGTGGTAGCGGTGGTCGAGCGGCCTGGGGAAACGCGAAGCACGGAAATCGACAGCGACGAGTCCGGTTGGTCGACCACTGCTGCCGGCGGGGCGGCGACCGTCCATCGCCGTGAGTCCGCACCGGCGAGACAAGACCGAAGGGGGCAAACGACGATCGCCCCGACGGTGGTGCAGCAGATCGCACGCATCACCACCGAGGAGGTCTTCGGCGTTTACGCCGTGGGCGGTGGCATGGAGCGCGCGTTCGGCGCGATCCGGGAACGGATTCCAGGTGCGAGCGCCTCGCGAACCTCCGGAGTGGTCGTGGAAGTCGGCGAAACGCAGGCGGCCATCGACCTGGAGATCGTGGTGGAGCACGGCGCTGCGCTGATGGATCTCGCGCGGGCGATCCGAACCAACGTCATCACCGCGGTGCAGCGCATGACCGGCCTGGACGTGGTCGAGGTCAACATCGCCGTCAACGACGTTCACCTGCCCGGCGAAGACGATCAGCGATCGGCGGCACCGACGCGCGTCGATTAGCCCTCCGGGTGTGATGCCGGACCGCAGGCCCGACGCCGAATGAAGCGTCGGGACGTTCGTGGGAACGGCCCGGTCAGGCCGGTTCGCCGCCTTCGCGGCGGTTGGTGGCGTAGACCGTTGCGGCTGCCTGAGCGAGTTGTGCCCATATCGCGGCCTCGGTCAGGCGGGCCTGCCGGATCTCATCGGTCGAGTGCTCCTTGGCCTGCTGCAGGCATTGCTCGGCCGATTGCGCGTACTCCTCGGGGTGCTTCATCCCGCACTCCCCTTCATCGCAGGTGCGCTCTTGATGGCTGGATGCCATACCTGCTGACGGATGATGCGTCCGCTGAACCGATTCCAGTCCGGCAACGCAGCTTCCTCCACGCGGTGAGACGCCTGCGGCGGATGGGGGCCGCGCTCGTGGGTCACCGGTGACGCTTCTGTGGTGGGCGTGGGCAGAGGTGGCGGTGTGCTCGCGGTTCTCGGCGTGTTCCTCGAAGGAGCAGGTGCCTGCGGGGACCTCTCACCGGCGTTAGTCTCGGAGCACACCACTGAGGTTGCTTCGGCAGCACGCGCCTGAGGAGTGGTGGGGGGCGATCATGAATTCCGATGCAGTGCCCGCTGCCGGTGGACCGCGGCGGCCCCGGCGGCGCGGCTCGGGGAACGTCTTGCAGACCGCGGGGGAACCGGCCGGTCCGGGCTCGGGGCGCGGCAGCGACTTCTCCGAGCTCGTCCGATTGGTCAAACAACGTGGTTTGCTGGATCTTCGGCGCACGTACTACGCGGCGAAGATGGCGGGCAACGGCGTGATGCTGGCGGTCGGCGCGGTGATGTTCGTCTTGCTGGGTGATTCCTGGTGGCAGATCTTCACAGCGGCGGTGCTCGCGGGAGTGTTCACCCAGCTGGCGTTCGTCGGCCACGACGCCGGACATCGCCAGATCTTCCACTCCCGGCGGGCCAACGACCTGGTGGGGCTCATCCACGGTTGCATGACGGGGATCAGTTACGGGTGGTGGGTCGGCAAGCACCGGCTTCACCACAACAACCCGAACCACGAGGACGCCGACCCCGACCTCGAGATCCCGGCGCTGGCGTTCTCCGCCGAGCAGTCCCGCACCAAACGCGGCGTCTTCCGGTGGATGGCCAAGTACCAGGCGTTCTTGTTCTTCCCCCTCCTGCTGCTGGAGGGATTCCTCCTGCACGTCCACAGCATCAGGGCCGTGGTGAAGCGGGAGGTGAAGGCGCACAGGGTGGAAGCCGTTCTGCTCGCCGCGCACGTGGTGGCCTACCTGGCCGTGGTGTTCCTGGTGCTCTCACCGGTCAAGGCGCTGGTGTTCATCGCGGTGCACCAGGGGTTGTGGGGCGTGTACATGGGCTGCGCTTTCGCGCCCAACCACAAGGGCATGCCCACGCTGTCGGCGGGACAGAAGCTGGACTACCTGCGCAAGCAGGTCCTCACCTCGCGCAACGTTCGCGGCGGACGGTTCGTGGACTTCCTGCTCGGTGGCCTGAACTACCAGATCGAGCACCACCTCTTCCCCAGCATGCCGCGGCCGAATCTGCGCCACGCCCAGCAGCTGGTGAACCACTTCTGCACCAGCCGCGGAGTCACGTACAGCCAGTGCGGCCTGTTCCGCTCCTACGCCCTGGTGCTGCAACACCTGCACGCCGTCGGAGCCCCGCTGCGGCACCCATCGACGTCGCACCAGAGCTGAAGCACGTCCCCCAGATCAGGCCGACGCGACATCACAGCGACCTGGTGGAGTTGCAACTCTCCAGCGGGTCGACCGGAAACGACCTCGAACAGCCGCTGGTCAAGCCCGCCCCAACCGTATCGTCGCCGCTTCAGCCGATCTCTGCGTTTTGGTCGACGCACACCTCACGAACTCCACCGCAACCGAGCTGGTGAACCTCGCGTGGGCGAACGAGTCCTCCACGGGACTGATCTGCGCCCGGTGCGGGTACGTCCACGAGTTCGCCGGCAGCAAGCGGCCCAAGCTCTGGAAGGAGAGCAGCGGCTACCCTGCCGGAGCCACCGAAGACGACCATTGATTCCGGGGTTTCAGAGGGAGTTCTTGGTCCTGGCGTTCCAGGCTGAGAAGCCGGCTCGTTCCGCGTCCGCTGCGGAGCGGAACCAGACGCTGGCCTTGGTGCGCTCGTAGTAGGGGGACTGCATCGTGTGGTAGCGCTTGGACCGGGTGTTGCCCTTGATCCGGTAGCCGCTGCGCGGGGACTGGCCGTTCGGCTTCGCCTTCACCGCACCCGGGTACGGGTCCGAACTTTCCTCCTCCGCAGGGATTTCCGTCTCGGCGATGTCCTCGCCGGTCTTCTGGACCGGGATGCCTTCGACGACGTACTCCTCGCTGAGGTCGGCGAGGCCGGCGCCGGCGAGTTCGCCGCCCGCCTGATCCGACCCGTCGTTGCCGGAGATCAGCACCGTGACCTCAAGGGTGCCGTCAGACTCGCTGAAGGACGTGAAAGCGGGAGCGTCGTCCTCGGACCGCGCGGTGCGGGGGCCGGCCGAGGCGGGCAGGGACTTCATGGGCTCGGCCGGGGCCTGCTCGATCGCCTCGGGTTCGCGGATCGCGGGGAAGACCATGTGCCCTCCCTGCCGCAGCGGCCGGGACAGGAACATCGCGTTGGCCAGCGAACCCGTCGCGAAGCACAGCAGGACGAGCAGGAAGGTCCACACGAGGGGCAGAGTTCCGCCGCCGAGCGGTGAGATGAAGGCGAACGCGGCGGCGACCAGCAGCGCTGCCACTCCCCAGACGATCCATTGGCGCAAGCAGGCGGTGGGCGCCCGGTGTCTTGACTTCGGCACGAAACACTCCTAGGTCTCCTGAAGAGTGAAATGATCGGCTGCCGAACGTTCTAACCACCCCTGTCGCGCACAGCCACCGGAGATCACCCGTCCGTGCTCGTACGGCGGGCAATTCACACGGCCGTGTCACGGTCATCGCTTCAGGCCGCAACGACGTCGGAAAACCCTTCGCGTCAGCGGCGGATCAAACCGAGCTGGGTCGCGGAGGCGATCGCGGCGGTGCGGGAGTCGACTCCGAGCTTGGTGTAGATGCGGGCCAGGTGGGATTTGATGGTGCCCTCGGTGAGGTAGAGGCGGCGGCCGATCGCCTGGTTGGACAAGCCGTCGGCGACCAGCGTGAGGACCTCGGTTTCGCGCTTGGTCAGCGTCGTTCCGGGAACTCGGAGCCGGTTCATCAGCCGGTCCGCGACCGCCGGGGCGAGGGTGGTGCGCCCGGCGGCGGCGGTGCGCACTGCAGCCGCGAGCTCGTCGGGCGGGGCGTCCTTGAGGAGGTAGCCGGTGGCGCCGGCCTCGATGGCGGGCAGCGTGTCGGCGTCGGTGTCGTAGGTGGTGACGATCAGGACGCGGGGCGCGCCGGGCTTGCCGGTGATGGCGGCGGTCGCCTCGGCGCCGTTCATCCCGTCGCGGAACTGCAGATCCATCAGAACCACGTCGATGCCGCCGTCAGCGGCGATCCTGATGGCTTCTTCGGCCGTGGCGGCTTCGCCCACGACGGTCATGCCGTCCTCGGTCTCGAGCACGGCGCGCAGTCCGGCTCGCACGACGGGGTGGTCATCGGCCAGCAGCAGGCGGATCTCGGGATCGGTCACGGACGGGCCTCGGCAACGGTGTCGAAGGGCAGGTGCGCGGCCAGGGCGGAGCCGTGGCCGGGAGTCGATTCGACGGTGAAGGTCCCGCCCAGCGCGCGCACCCGAGCGCGCATGGCGGCCAGCCCGAACCCGCCGGATTCGGGGTCGGGTGCGGGCAGCCGGTCGGGGTCGAAGCCGTTCCCGTCGTCGACGACGTCCACGGCGATCTCGTCACCGAGGTAGCTCAAGGTCACCTCGGCGGAAGTGGCCTTGCCGTGGTGGACGCTGTTGGCCAGCGCCGACTGGACGATGCGCAGCAGCGCGACCTCGTGCGAGGGCGGCAGCGGCACGGGATCACCGGCCAGGTGGAACCGCGCGGCGATGTGGTGCCGGGTGCTGGTGGTGGCGCACAGCCGTTCCAGCGCACCCGCCAGGGTCGCGCCTTCCAGCGTCGGCGGGGTGAGCGCGGCGACGATGCGGCGCACCTCCGCGAGGTCGTCGGCCGCGGCCTGCCGCGCCTGGTCGACGTAGCGGGCGGCGTTGTCGGGCGCGGTGGGAAGCGCGCGCCCGGCGGCGCGCAGCAGCAGCTGGATGCTGGACAGCCCCTGGGCGACGGTGTCGTGGATCTCGCGGGCCAGGCGTTCGCGCTCGGCCAGCATCCCGGCGGTGTGCTGGGCCGCGGCGAGATCGGCGCGGGTCTCGGTGAGCTCCTGGATGAGACGCCTGCGCTGCTCGCTCTCCCGGTACAGCGTCTGGTAGCCCCGCACGACGGCGACCGCGACCGCCGCGCCGAGTGCGGGCCCGATGGCCATCGCGGGGCCGAACTGCCCCTGGTGCGCGCCGTACCCCGCGATCGCCACCACCGCCGTGATCACCACGGCGACCAGTCCGGCGCGGCGCGGCAGCAGGTGGAGTTGCAGGAAGTACAGCGGGAACGCCAGCCACACCCCGTCGGCGGACAGCGCCAGCAGCACCAGCCAGGCGGCTCCCACCAGCACCAGCCACAGCGCCGCGGCCTTGCGCGACCGGCGCACCCGCGGCACCACGGGTCCGGCCGCGTAGACCAGGCCGCAGGTGATCGCGGCGGCGATGACGAGCCCGGTGTGCGGCCGATCGGCGGCCAGCGCCCGGCCGACGGCCAGGACGAGCAGGCCGAGCACCAGCAGGTGCAGGCACAGGGTCAGCGCCCGGAGAGCGGGAGCGCGGGCCGGAACGATCGTGGTCACAGTCCGTCAAGTCTAGGGCCCGGCAGAACGCGGGACCTCTGTCGAAAGTTACAAGCGGCGTGGCGACCTTCGATGCGGCGAGTGCTGTCCTGCGCCAGATGCCCGCGCACGGGGTCGACGGCGAGAGTCGACGTGTACCTCGCAGACCCAACGAAAGGACAGGCGGAAACCGTGTTCGTCGCCTGGAGAGACCTGAAGTTCGCCAAAGGACGGTTCGCCCTCATGGGCGTCGTCATCATCCTGATCACCCTGCTCGTCGGCCTGCTGTCCGGTTTGACCGCCGGTCTGGGGCAGCAGAACATCTCCGCGATCACGTCGCTGCCGGCGGAGCGGATCGCCTTCAACGCGCCCAGCAGCGGCGAGGACCTGTCCTACGCCAACTCCACCGTCACCGAGCAGCAGTGGCGGCGGCTGGCCGAGGCCCCCGGTGTGACCGGCGCCGAGCCGCTGGGCATCACCACCACCAAGGCCACCGCCGGGGTCAAGAGCACCGGGGTGTCGGCGTTCGGCGTCGAGCCCGGCTCGGCGCTCGCCCCCGAGAGCAGCAAGATCGGCGACGGGGCCGCGGTCCTGTCGACCACCGCCGCCGAAGAGCTCGGCGTGACCGCGGGCCAGAAGTTCACCCTCGCCGGGCAGGAGCTGGTGGCCGCCTCGGTCAGCGGTGACGACTCGTTCAGCCACACCCCGGTGATCTGGACCAGCCTGAACACCTGGCAGAAGACCGCCCCGCCCACCGACCGCGGCGCCGGCCCGACCGCCACCGTGGTCGCCTTGACCGCCGCACCCGGCACCGATCTGGCCTCCCTCGACGAGGCCGCGGGAACCGCGACGGTGACGAAGGCCGACTCGCTGACCGCGATCGGTTCCTACTCCTCGGAGAACGGCTCCCTGCAGCTCATGCGCGGATTCCTCTTCGCGATCTCGGCCCTGGTCATCGGCGCGTTCTTCACCGTGTGGACCATCCAGCGCAGCGGCGACGTCGCCGTCCTCAAGGCGCTGGGCGCCTCGACCGGCTCGCTGCTCAAGGACGCGCTCGGGCAGGCCGTCGTGCTGCTCACCGGCGGAACCCTGATCGGCACCGGCATCGCGGCGGGACTCGGTGCGCTGGTCGCCGGCTCGGCGGTGCCCTTCACCCTCACGCCCGCCACCGTCCTGGTGCCCGCCGCGGTGATGATCGCGCTCGGCGCGCTCGGCGCCGCCCTGTCCATCCGCCGCATCACGTCCGTCGACCCGCTGACCGCCCTGGGGAGCGCCCGATGAGCCTCGAACTGAACGACATCACCCTCACCTACCCCGACGGGGATTCCAAGCTGACCGCGCTCGACCGCGTCAGCCTCCAGGTCCCGGCCGGAAGCCTGACCGCGGTGGTCGGCCCGTCCGGGTCCGGCAAGTCCAGCCTGCTGGCCGTCGCAGCGACGCTGATCACGCCGGATTCGGGTGCGGTGGCCATCGACGGGGCCTCCACCACCGGCCTGTCCCGCGGCGAGCTCGCCGAGCTGCGCCGCACCAAGATCGGCATCGTCTTCCAGCAGCCCAACCTGCTGGCGTCGCTGACCGCCGCCGAGCAGCTGCAGGTGATGGCTCAGATCGACGGCCGCAAGCCGCGCGCGGCCCGGGGCCGGGCGATGGAGCTGCTCGACGCCGTGGGGATGGCGGAGCTGTCCAGCAGGCGTCCGCACCAGCTCTCGGGCGGTCAGCGCCAGCGCGTCAACATCGCCCGCGCGCTGATGCACGACCCGACGGTGCTGCTGGTGGACGAGCCGACCAGCGCTCTCGATCACGATCGCGGTGCGGCCGTCATCGACCTGATCACCGAGCTCACCCACCGGCAGGCCACGGCGACGGTGCTGGTCACCCACGACCGCACCCACCTCACCGCGGTGGACCAGATCGCCGAGGTCCACGACGGGCGGCTGAAGCAGCCCGCTCACCTCTGAAGCGGACGGTTCCGGGAGGCTCCGAGGCCTCCCGGAACCGCGTCCTCAGAGGACGGTCACTCGTCGTCGGGCTTGGCGTGGTCCGCCTTGCCCGGGTTCGGGTCGCGAGAGAGGTCGATGAGCGGGTCGAGACCCGCGCCCTCGGGCGCGGCGTGGTCGGGGACGCCGGGGTTGGGGTCGCGCGAGAGGTCGATCTCCGGGCGCTCGTTGTCGGTGCTCACACGGTCCTCCTGCGGTATCCAGGCGCCACTTCCGCGCCTGCTCTTTCGAACACCAGGATGCACGATGACCACCGGGGACCTGCACGCCGCTCCTGGGCACCTCGGTGGCGCGATCCGGGGCGTTCGCTTCCCTAGAGTGGGCGGGCCCGCTCCGCCACCTCCCGTGGGAAGGACTCCGCTCCGATGAGCACCGACCTCGTGACCTGCACCGTCGAGGACCACGTCGCCGTGGTGACGTTGAACGACCCGCCGATGAACGTCACCACCCTCGATCTCACCCGGCAGCTCAACGCCGTGCTGCGCCGGCTCGCCGACGACCCGGAGACGCGCGTGCTGGTGCTGACCGGGGCGGGCGACCGGGCCTTCTGCGCGGGGTCGGACATCAAGGAGTTCCCGTCGCTGATCGCCGGCGGCGACGTGGTGGACCGGAAACTGACGTTCGAGAACGAGACGTTCGGCCTCGTCGACGAGTTCCCCAAGCCCACGATCGCCGCGCTCAACGGGCTCGCCTACGGCGGTGGGCTGGAGCTGGCGGTGTGCTGCGACCTGGTCATCGCCGAAGCCGGGACCGAGGTCGCGCTGCCCGAGATCAAGCTCGGCGTGATCCCGGCGTCCGGCGGACCGGTTCGCGTCACGCGCCGGGTGGGCGAGGCGCGCGCCGTGGAGATGATGTTCTTCGGCGACCCGGTCCCCGTGGAGACCGCGCTGACCTGGGGTCTGGTCAACCGCGTCGTCCCCCGAGGCGACGCGCTCACCACCGCCCGCGAGCTGGCCTCGCGCCTGACCGAGCTCCCCGCCACGGCGCTCGCGCTGGTCAAGCGGGCGGTGCACAACGGCCGGGACGGCGACCGGGACGCGATCCGGTCGACGTTGCCGCTGTCCGAGCAGGCGTTCGCCTCATCCGACGCGGCCGAAGGCGTGCGCGCCTTCCTCGGCAAGGAGGCACCGCGGTTCAACTCGTCCGAGCGGTGAGGACCAGGTGTTCGAGGCGTCGTGCGTCTCGAAGATCGCTCTCCCCCACGAATCGCTGATGATCTGAGAGCCCGGGCACAGGCCCGTGACGCTGCGGCGCAGCAGGGCATCGCACCACCGAACGCTCAGGGCGGGAACACCGCCACCGAGTCGAACCCATGAGGGGCGTGCAACCCCGCCCCCGGTTGCCGAGTGGAGATGCATGCACATGACCGAGGGTCACCGCGTGGCCGACGTGAGCGCATTCGTCGGCCCATTCGGACGGTCGCTGGACAACTACGCCGTTTACACGCTCGACGCGACGGGAACCGTCACCAGCTGGAACCACGGGGCGGAACGGATCATGGGCGCGACCGCGTCCGAGGCGATCGGCAGCAGCACGGAGCCGTTCTACACCCCCGAGCAGCTCGCCAACGGTCATCCCGGGAAGTCGCTCGAACAGGCGCGCGAGCACGGCTCGCACGTCTACGAGGACTGGCGCGTGCGCAAGGACGGAAGCTGGTTCTGGGCGAACGTGGTGATCACCGCGCTGTGGTCGCCGGACGGCGACCTGCTCGGCTACGCCAAGCTGACCCGCGACGACACCGCGGTTCACCAGCAGCTGGAGACCTCGCTGCGGCAGTTCCGCGATCTCTACGAGCTCGCCCCGGTCGCGATCGGTCTCTTCGACCGCTTCGGCCACGTCATCGACTCCAACACGGCGCTGTGCGAGCTGCTGAACTACTCGCCGGACGAGCTGCAGGGCATGCACGCGACGGCGCTGCTGGATCCGGACACCCCCGGGCTGGAGAACATCGCCGCGTCGTTCGCGCACGGCGCGCCCCCGGACGACCAGGCGGTCTACGAGCGGACGTTGGCCCGGTCCGACGGCCGGCCCGTCCACTGCGAGCTGCGCATCGCGAAATCCCAGCAGTCGTGCGGTGATCCGTTCTGGCTGGTGGTCTTCGAGGACATCACCGACCGGCAGCGCGAGGCCGAGTCGCTGCGCTACTGGGCCTACCACGACGAGCTGACCGGCCTGTGGAACCGCGCGGCGATCCCTCAGCTGGTCGCCGACACCGATGTGTCGCGGGCCGCGGTCCTGTACTGCGACATCAAGAACTTCAACCGCATCAACGAAGCGCTCGGCTACGAGGCGGGCGACGAGGTGCTGATCGCCGTGGGGCAGCGCTTGCAGGACAAGCTGCCCACCGGGTGGTCGGTGGCCCGCACGGCGGCCGACGAGTTCGCCCTCGTGTGCCCGGACGTCGAGGCGGAGGGCGGTATCGCCGAGATCGTGACGACGGTCGCCGACCTGATGCACGCGACGATCCCGGTGCGGGAGCAGCGCGTTCAGGTCTCGGCCATGATCGGCGCCGCTGTCGGTTCCGAATGCGGCGGCACGAGCGCCGAAGACCTCGTCCGGTGGGCGTTCTCGTCCTTGCAGGAGGCGAAGAAGGCCGGGATGACCAACCTCGCGTTCGCCGAGCGCAAGCTGATCGACTCGATCGACGACCAGCTGGAGCTGGAGACCGAGCTCCGCGACGCGATCGACAACGACGAGCTGACGCTGCACTACCAGCCGGTGGTCGGGGCGGACGGCACGATCCGCACCTGCGAGTCGCTGCTGCGCTGGGAGCACCCCGAGCGCGGGATGCTGTCGCCGGGAACGATCCTGCCGGTCGCCGAGCGGGCGGGGATGCTGGCCGACCTCGACGCGTGGGTGCTGGGCAGGGCGCTGCGCGACGCGGCGGACTGGCCGGTCCCGCCGGGCGGGAAGCCGGTGTCGGTGGCGGTGAACGTCGCCGAGCTGATGCCCGGCTACCCGACCTTCAACGACCTGCTGGAACGGCTCGTCTCCGAGACCGGCATCGCGTGGGACCGCATCGTCATCGAGCTGGTCGAGACCGCGATCGTCGACGTGCCGTCCCGGATGCACGACAGCATGAACGACCTCCGGGCCCTCGGCGTGCGGTTCTCCGTGGACGACTTCGGCACCGGGTACTCCTCGCTGACGCGCATCCGGGACTTCCCGGCGCAGTCCATCAAGATCGACCGGACGTTCGTCCAGGACATCACCACCAGCCGCGTCGACCGGATGCTGGTCAGCACGGTCACCGACCTCGCGGGCGCGCTGGACTGCGTCACGGTCGCCGAAGGCGTCGAAACCCCCGAGCAGTTCGAGGTCCTGCGGTCCATGGACGTCGACGCCTACCAGGGCTGGCTGTTCTCCAAGGCCGTCCCCGGCCCCGACCTGGCCCAACTCATCGAAGCAGGCCCGATCACCTGGTGAGCTCAGCAGTCGTCCTCGGGCTCGGTCGTCTCGCTGATGTGGTCGAGCCGCCAGCCCTGGGCGATCAGCTCGGGCAGGGCCCTGGCGAGGCAGTCCCGGTGCCTCTCCCGGTGCTGGGCGTGCGGGGTTTCCGGTGTGTCGTGCGTCGTGTTCGGCACTGCGCTACCTCCCCGATCGGGTCAGGACAGGACTACCGCTCCGACGGGCTCGGCGCGGTCTCAAAGTGAGACATGGCGCGGTTTCCGCTGAACCTAGGGTCTCCCGTGGTGGGTGGTGATTCCGCGATCGCTGGAGGCGCTGATGCTCGACCTCGAACACCGGGGCGTGGCGGTGGTGGTGCGCATCCGCCCCGCGGATCGCCGCGTTCTGACCGCTGGGCTGCTCGACAGCCTGACCGAGGCCCTCGCCTACATCGGGCCGGACCGGGCCGTCGTCCTCACGGGAGCGCGCGGGGTGTTCGCCCCCGATCTCGATCCGGTCGAGGGGCCTGCGCGGGACGACGCCCGCCTCGCGCTGCCGGAGGCGCTGAGTGCTCTTCGGGCTCACCCGCTTCCGGTCGTCGCGGCCCTCAACGGCGATGCCGTCGGGGCGGGCTACGCGTTGGCCGCCGCCGCGGACGTCCGCATCATGTCCACCGGGACCGTGCAGCCCGCGCCCGAATTCGGTCCACATCGGACTTCGGAGGCGCTCGCGCTCGGATTGGTCGACTTCCGCTGCACCACAGCGGAACTCCTCTCGCTCGCGTTGCGCCAGGTCCAAGCGTTCACCGGCCGCGAGTTCGCGCGCCGGTGAACCTGGCGAGGTGCGCCCACCACGACGACCGTGGGCGCACCTCCTGGCCCCTCTAGTAGATGTTCGAGGGGCGCACCATTCCTTCTGCCAGGTCGCCGGTGCCGGGGGCCATGATCGCCCCCGGATTCCCCACGATCTCCTCGACTACGGCGGTTTCCGTGGTGATCAGCAGCGCCGCGATGGACGCCGCGCTCTCCAGCGCCGAACGGGTCACCTTCAACGGGTCCACGACGCCGGCGGCGAACAGGTCGCCGTACTCGCCGGTGAGCGCGTCGAACCCGTTGCCCACGTCCATGGCGGCCACGCGGGTGACGACCTCTCCCCCGTCGTAGCCGGCGTTCCCGGCGATCCACCGCAGCGGTTCGCCGAGCGCGCGGCGCACGATCTCGCGCCCCTGGGCCGCATCACCGTCGAGTCCGACGAGGTCGACGCACCGGCCCGCCTGGGCCAGCGACGCGCCGCCACCGGCCACCACGCCCTCCTCCAGGGCCGCCCGAGCCGCCGCCAGCGAATCCTCGACCCGCAGCATCCGCTCCTTGAGCTCCACGCTGGTCGCCGCGCCGACGCTGACAACGGCGATGCGGCCCGACAGCCGCGCGATGCGCAGCCGCAGGCTGTCCTGGTCGTGCTCGATCCTGGCCCGCTGCAGCAGGTTCTCCAGCTGGCCGATCCGGCCCCGAACGGCCGATTCCTCGCCCGCACCACCGATGATCGTCGTGGTGTCCTCGGTGATCGTGATGTGCTCGCAGCTGCCGAGGTCCCGCTCGGTGACATCGGCCAGCGCGATGCCCGAGTCATCGCTGACCACGCGCCCGCCGAGTGCCGAGGCCAGGTCCTCCAGCTCCGCGACCCTGCGGTGGCCGAAGCCGGGAGCGCGCACCACGACCGAGGGGCACGTGCCGTGCACGTTGCCGCTGAGGATCATCTGCAGCGCGGCACCGTCGACGTTCTCCGCGACGACCACCAGCGGGCGGTCCAGCCTGCGAGCCGCCTCCACCGTGGGCATCAGCTCCTGGACCTGGCTGATCTTCTTGTTGGTCAGCAGGATCACCGGGTCGTCGTAGCCGACCTCCATGCGCTCCCGGTCGGTGACCATGTAGGGCGAGGTGTAGCCGTGGTCGAACTCGATGCCGTCGACCAGCTCGACGCTCAGGCCGGTGCCCTCGGACTCCTCCACCTCGACGACTCCGTCGCCGCCCACCGCGGCCAGGGCCTGCGCGATCACCCGGCCGATCCGCTCGTCGTCGCCTGCCGCCAGGGTGGAGATCCGCTCCAGCTCGGTCTCACCGGAGACCTGGGTGGAGGACTTCCGCAGCCACTCGACCACGGCGTCCACGGTCTCCTCGATGCCGCGACGCACCCGCATCGGGTTCGCCCCCTCGCTCAGGGCCGCGAGCCCCTCGCGCACCATGGCCTGGGCGAGCACGGTCGCGGTGGTGGTGCCGTCGCCCACGGCACCGTTGGTCTTCATCGCGACTTCCTTGACCAGCTGGGCACCCATGTTCGCGAAGGGCTCCCGCAGCTGCACTTCCCTGGCGATCGTCACGCCGTCGTTGGTGATGGTCGGCGGGCCGGTCAGCTTCTCCAGCACCGCGTTGCGCCCCTTGGGCCCCAGCGTCACCTTCACCGCGTCGGCCAGCGCGTTGACGCCCAGCTCCAACTGGCGTCGTGCGTCGACGCTGAACCGCAGCTCCTTGGCCATGATTCCCACTTCCCTCTCTGCGCAGCAGATCTACCAACACCCGGACACGGGCCCAGCTCAGGTGGTTCTCGAATTCGTGATGACGACGTCGTTCTCGGCGTAGCGGGTCGCGAGCAGGCCCCGGCAGAAGTGGGCGTTGCCCTCGATCGAGACCCTCGTGGCGGCGGCGAAGCGCAGCCACAGCGCGGTATCGGTGCTCGGGATCGGTGCGCCCTCGTGGTCGACGAGCACGCGCGCATGCGCATGACCGGGCAGTCCGATCGCCTCCCGCCGCCGCACCAGGGCGGCCTTGAGACGCCCCTCGGGCAGGTCGAACAGCTCCAGCAGCGGCAGCTCGTCGAGCGACCACGCACCACCGCCGAGCACCGACCGGCAGCAGCGCTCCACCGCCGCCAGGTGGGCCTTGCGCTGGAAGGTGCGGCGCAGCTCGTCGAGCCCCTCCTCGGCCTCGGAACCGAAGGTTCCGGCGTACCCGAGTCCGGCGGCGATACCGTTGTTGATCTTCGCGGAGTCGTGGTGGTCGTCCAGCAGCACCCGAACACGTCCCACCCCGGGCACTTCGGCGAGCGCGTCGTGGGCGTCGGCCACCATCAGGTAGGCGAAGTTGGGGGCGCAGAACGAGGTCGGCAGGCGCAGGTGCACCTCGACCCCTTCGTCGTCGACGACCACCGAGCGCACGAACCCCAGCTCCGTCACGGGCTCGTCCAGCTCGGGGTCGGTCACCGTCGCCAATGCCGCCAGGACGTCGGTCTCCACGGAGCGGAGGGTGGTGGTCATCGCGCCTCCGCCCCCGCCACCGCGGCGATCTGGAGCTCGCCGGGAACGTCGATGTCGTACAGAGCGGCGGCGTTGAGCCCGAGGACCTTCCTCTTCTGCTCCGCCGTGATCGGCGCGTACTCCGTCAGGTCCGCCGGGATCTGGAAGTCGACGAACTTCTCCACCAGCCACCCCGGTGTCCACAGGGCGTAGTCGCTGCCGAAGAGGATCCGGTCCTCGCCGATCCAGTAGAGGAGCTCGCCGATGATCTGCGCGAAGTACCGGGGACGGGAGTGGATGAACGGCATCGCGACCGCGAGCCCGCCGTAGACGTTGGGCTCCTGCGTGGCGATCCAGCAGAAGTCCTCCAGCCGCGGCAGCCCGACGTGCTCGACGACGAAGTTGAGGTCGGTGTAGTCGGTGGCGACCTTGTCGACGTCGGCGACGTCGAAGGCGTCCCGGTCCAGCGGCCGGATCGTGGGTCCCTTGTGGACGTGGATGTTCTTGATGCCGAGTTCGAGGCATTCTTCGAGGTAGCGACGCGACCACCGGTCGTCGAGCCGGTACCCGCGCGAGTCGCCGTTCCACTCGGCGGTGTAGAGCTTGACTCCCTGGAGGTTCATCCGCTCGGCGTCCCGGCGCAGCTGCTCCAGGCCGGCCTCACCGTTTCGGGGATCGTAGGCGTGGTTGTAGGTCAGCTTGTCCGGATGCCGCTGGGTGAGACCGAACGCCTCCTCCGTCTGACCGAAGCCCGTCTCGTAGAAGTCGTTGAGCAAGGTCGCCTGGAAGATGGCGTGATCCACGTGGCCGTCGTCGAAGACGTCCTTCATGAACCGCTCGGAGCCGTAGTAGGTGTAGGTGTCGTAGTCCCACACGTGCTCCTCGGGGCTGAGGTTGCGGTGGTAGTCGTAGAAGCAGTCGATGAACTGCTTGCCGTGGATGTTCTTGCGGTTCGACTCGCGGGCGTCCCAGATGTGGACGTGCCCGTCGACCACGAAATATCTCTCGCCGTCCTTCTCGTACATCGCAGCTGTCCCACCCTTCGTGCTGTGGAATCGCGGTGGCGGGGCTTGGAGCGCAGCACCCCGCCACCGCGGGCTCGGATCGGTCAGTCCCGCGCGAGCAGGTCGAAGCCGATGTACTCGGCCGCGTCCTCGGGGTTGGCGAACAGGATGGTGCGGTCGTCGAGGTGCACCATGCGGCCGTAGTGGGTGGAGCTGATCTCCTCGAAGATCGACCCGTCGAAGGGCTCACCGAGCGCCTCGGTCAGCTCGTCGTAGTCGAACTCCAGGAGCTTGGTGCCGTCCACGCGGATCATGGACGGGTACTCCACGAGCTCGATGCCCTCCTTGCCCGCCATCACCTCGGCGACCACGCGCCCGATCGGGGTGTTCATCAGGGTGACGCCGCACATGTTCGACGACCCCGCCTGCGAACCGAACTGCATGCTGCTGCTCACTGGTCCAACTCCTTCGGCACGTCGAGCCCGATTTCCTCGAGCAGCTGGCTGAACTTCTCCTTGGTCGCGCTCAACGAGTCGTCGAAGGTGCGCGTCTTCTCCGCCGGCTGGGACCAGATGGGCTGCAGCGCGTGCGCGGCGGCCAGGCACGGCGGGACCCACTTGGCCAGCCACCGGCCGAACAGCTCCCGGTTGGCGGCGCCGTGCTCCTCGTCGCGGGTGAGCAGCCGGAACAGCGCGCGGGTGTAGCCGAGGTCGCGGTTGTAGTCGTGCTCACCGGTTCCGACGATGGTCGGCGTGATGTAGTCGCCGTTCTTGGCCGAGATCTGCATGACCAGTTCAGAGCGGACGAGCTGGCCCACGAGCTGCTCGAAGATGACGTTCGTGCCGAACAGCAGCTCCGCCCAGTCGCCGACGGCGGTGAGCTCCTCGACGACCTTGCGGGTGGGTTGCCACTCCTGCGCCGAGTGCCAGACCTCGTGGTGCACGGTGCCTTCGAAGGACTCCAGGGACTCCGAGACGTCCAGGTTGAACAGGGCGAGGTCCTGGGCGAAGCGCATCTTGTGCGCCGCGTTGACCGCCACCGCCGTGTTGATCATGTTGGTCGGCCCGGAGCGCTGGATGGAGGTGAACACGTGCAGCGCCATGCCGTTCTCGGCGTGCATCCAGGCACCCAGGTTGCGAGCGATGAACTTCTGCCAGGCGGTGTTCCAGCCGCCGTAGGCGTCGGCGCGCTTGGCGTTCTCCAGCCCCAGGGAGACCTGACGCACCACCGCCGCGTTGTTGCGGTAGATCGTCTGCTCCCACTCCTCGTTGGGGTCCAGGAACGCGTGCCAGTCGGACGACTTCGCCGCCGTCCACTCCTGCGGGTATCCGCCGGGTCCGTCGCCGAAGCCGTAGATCCAGCCCTGGCTGAGGTGGCGCTCCGGGTCGGGCTGCACGTCGACGGTGACGTCCTCGTACACCGTGGCCCGCAGCTTGGCGGGCTTGAAGTAGTTGTAGCTCCGGCTCTTCGAACTGGGGAACTCCAGCGCGCCGGCCTCGGAATCGGTGAACTCGATCTTCGGGAAGCTGCGCTCCTTGGGCGCGGGCGTGGAACTGCTCGCCATCTGATCTCTCCTTTGACATCTCCGCTGCGACACCTGGGTATCGGGGGCGTTGACCGCTCCCCCGCCTGGCCGGATCACTCGTCGGGCTGGACCGCGGTGGTGAACTTGTCGTAGAAGACCTGGTCCTCGGGCACTCCCCGGCGCTCGGCCAGCGCCAGCGCCGCGTCCACCATCGGCGGGGGCCCGCACAGGTAGACCTCGGCCTTGTGCAGCTCGGGCTCGGCCGCCTCGACGACGTCGGTGACCACGCCGGTCTCTATCGCGACGTCGAGATCGCCTGCGCCGTCGGTGGATTCCGACAGCGCGACGACGAACCCGAAGTCCGCCAGCTGTTCACCCAGCGCGCGGATCTCGTCGAGGTAGAACAGGTCGGCGGCCGTGCGGGCGCCGTAGTAGAAGCGGATCCGGCGGGTGTCGCCGGTTTCACTGAGGTGCCGCAGCAGCCCGAGCACGGGCGCCATGCCCGCGCCACCGGCCATCAGCACCAGCGGCAGCACGTGCCCGTTCTTCAGGGTGAAGTTGCCGTAGGGCCCGGCCAGCTCGATCGTGTCGCCGACCGCGATGCCCTCCTCCAGCAGCGAGGAGAACCGGCCGCCCGGGTACTTCTTGATGACGAACTCGACGTGGTCGGCGGTCGACGGCGTCGTGGCCATCGAGAACGACCGGTGCTCGTCGGTGCCCGGGATGGTCAGGTCGGCGTACTGGCCGGCCTTGAACTCGTACGCGGCCGGTTCGACCGGTTTGAGCTTGAGGCCCACGATGTCGCGGGTGTGCTCGACGATCTCCAGGACCTCAGTGCTGACCTGCTGCAGCGGGGCCGAGTTGAGCAGCTCCTCCTCGTCGAAGTTGAGCAGCTCGATCGTGCAGTCGCTGAAGGCGTGCGCCCGGCAGAGCAGGACGTAGCCCTCCTCGACCTCGGCATCGTTGCAGGCGAAGGTGGAGTAGCGCTCCATCTGGATCTCGCCGTCGAGGACGTAGGACTTGCACGCCGAGCACTGTCCCTCGCGGCAGCCGTGCATGAGGTGAACGCCTTGGCGGAATGCGGCGTCGAGGATCTTCTCGTCCTCGCCCGCCTCCATCTCGATGTCGACGGGTTCGAAGGAGATGCGGTGCTTGTCGGCCATCGGAATCTCGATTCTCAGCGCGGCGTCCGCGACGTGGACGCCGGTGGCCCGGCTCAGGGGAAGGGGACCGCGGACGGCGGCGGTGAGGTGGTGGAACACCGCCGTCCGCGGTCTCAGACCGTCAGGACGAGGTCACGTTGGGGTTGGCGCGGTAGGACGCCGCCCACTCCTCGCGCTCCTGATCGGTCATCTGGTTGAGGGTCACGTTCGGGCTGGAGAACTGGATCCCTCGCAGGTCGTCGAGCGTCCACATCCGCTTCGGGTCGTCCAGGTCCAGGTGCGGCTGCGGGATGAGGGTCTTGCCGTCGTCCCGGACGTAGCCGAGGTCGGAGACGATGTCGGCCAAGTCCCGGTCGTGGTGCAGCGTCTCCCACTCGCGGTGCCCGGTGAGACGACCCATGTTCGGGGTCTCCCGGCCCTCGTACTCGCCGCGGAAGGCGACCGTGTCGGTCCAGGCGCAAGGCTCCGAACAGTAGGTCCGCCACTGGCCGTCGACCTTGTCGACCACCATGTCCTCGCGGATCAGGCAGGGGACCATGCAGGTCCAGCAGCGGTGCGGGTACTCGTAGCCGACGTCCTCGAAGGCGATCGGCTTGTTGCGGCCCGGGTAGCGGAGCCGGTTGTAGGCCTCCCACCACTTGCCGAACTGGTTGTACCAACCCGGGTACTTGTGCTCGAACCATTCGAAGTCGGTGTCGGTCATCGGGTCGATGCGCCAGTAGTTCACCGGCCAGCCGGTGGCGAAGAACTGCGCCACCCGGTGCACGTAGAACTGGTTGGTGATGCGGTTCCACGCCTGCTCGACCAGGTCGTGCGGGATGGTCAGGCCGTACTTCTCCAGCGGCAGCAGGTAGCTGCGGTAGTAGTCGTCGTAGATCCAGCGGCGCCACATCTCGGCGTAGGACTCGCGGTCCTTGCGGCGGTCCTTGGTGCCGTACTCGACGAAGGTGCCGATGGCGGCGTCGACCACGCAGTGGTTGTTCCACCACGCGTAGCGCAGGTCGCGCTCCAGCAGCGGGCGGTTGCGCTCGTCGGCCAGGGCCATCAGCAGGATGGAGTAGCCGTTGCTGATGTGCCGCGACTCGTCGGACTGCACCGAGTGGAAGACGGTGGGCAGCAGGTAGTCGCCGTTGGCGGCGGCCTCGTCGGGCATCGCGACGAACAGCGTGTTGGTGAAGGCGGTTTCGGCCACGACCGTCAGGTAGATGTTGGCCGCGGTGATCGCGTCACCGGTGATGAACCCCTCGCCGAACTGCCTGCCGATGGTGCCCGCGTAGTTGTTCGCGAACGCCTTCTCGGTGATGTCGAACCCGGCCGGATCGATGTAGTTGTTCATGTACAACTTCTTGAGGTTCATCTGGATCGTCGAGTGCCGGACCTCGTCGATCATCTGCACGGCGAGCCCGTTGTGGATCTCCGGGTTCGGCACGGCGTCGATGGCCATCGGCATCGCTCGCGCGGCCGAGATCTCCGGGAACGGGATGATGGACAGGAAGAGCTTCTGCCACTCCAACCAGCGCTGCTGCACCTGCCGGAACATGTTTCCCCGGACGGCGCCGTCCATCGCGCCGAAGACGCGGTTGTCCTTCTCCTCCTCCATCGGGAAGTACGACCGCATGATCTGCTTGAGCGGGTCCTTCTTCGGCGCCTTGTCGAAGGTGTAGTCGGTGCCGAAGCGGGTCGCGGGCGTGGCGAACGTCGGTTCCCACGACAGCTCGGTGATCTTGTTGTGCGCCTTGGTGAGACTCTGCCTGCTCAATTCAGCCTCCTCGAAGCCGGTGGTGCGAACGTGGGCAGTCGTCGCTGACGGAGGAGAGTGTGTTGCGGATCGCACTCGACATCTGTCTCAATGTGAGATCGAGGCTCCGGTGAGTAGTCACCACGATGAGCCTGCGTGGGGTGGAACAGCGCAGTGGCCCAGCGCGCAGACGTCAAGGGAGACGCTCATGTCGACGCACGGACACAGATCAGATGCGCAGCTCAGCGCCTTGCGGGAGAAGTTCCTGGCGTGTCCTCGGACCGAGTTCTCCGGGGTTCGGGGGATCATCTCCGCGTCCTGGCGGCGCGCGCTGGAGCACGACGTCGCCACCGACGAACCCGATCCGATCTTCGTCGCCGACCGCGACGAGGAGAGCCTCCTGGTCCGCAGTGCGACGCCGATCCTGGAGAACCTGTCCACCGAACTCGTCGGCCACCCGGTCGCGGTGCTGCTCACCGACGCCAACGGTCTGGTCGTGCGCCGGTCGAGCGCGGATCGCGCGCTGCACGCCGGGCTGGACCGGATCTCGCTGGCCCCGGGGTACAGCTACGCCGAGGAGTCCATCGGGACCAACGGCATCGGCACCACGCTCGAATGCCAGGAACCGGTGCTGGTCTCGGGTTTCGAGCACTTCAACAGCCGGCTCGCCGACTTCGAGTGCGCGGGCACTCCGATCTACCACCCGGTGCGCGGCCACCTGGTCGGGGCGCTGGACCTGACCTCGTGGGCCGGAACCCCGGGACCGCTGCTGCTGACCCTCGCGCGCCGGACCGCCAAGCAGATCGAGGACGCGATACTGGAAGGTCTCGGAACGCGCGAACTGGCGTTGTTCCGCGAGTACCTGTCCTCCTGCCAGCGCGGTTCGGGCGCGATCTTCGCGGTCAACGAGGACGTCGTGATGGTCAACAGCCACGCCCAGGACCTCTACGACGCTGCCGACCGGGCGGCTCTGATCACCCACTCCGCCGACGTGGCCGGGTGCCGCGAGCGGGCCACCGTGCTGGCCGACCTGCCCTCCGGGCTGATCGCGCGCCTGGAATACCGGCCGGTGTACAGCGGAACGCTGCTGGCCGGAGGCGTGTTCCGCGTCAAGAACCACACGCCGTCCCCGCGCTCCCCCGGCATGCCCGACCTGCCGCTGCCGGGAGTCGTCGGGGCCAGCGCCGCGTGGCGGCAGGCGTGCTCGGCGGCCGACACCAGCTACCGGGGCGGGAGCTGGCTGATCCTCAGCGGCGAGCCCGGCACCGGCAAGGCCGCTCTCGCGCGAGCCGTCGCGCGTCGCCACGCACCGAGCTGCCACCTGGTGGAGCTGGACTGCGCGGATGTCGACGACGTCGAGGCGTGGACCGAAGCGCTCGCCCAGCACGTGTCCGACGAGACCTCCCCGGTGGTCGTGCTGCGCCACGCCGACGCGATCGGGCCGCAGGACGTGCAGCACCTCACCGACCTGTTCACCTCGTGGCAGGCCGCCCCTGGCGAGCAGGCGCCGTCCTGGGTCGCGGTCACACTCAGCGATGAACCGGACGAGCCGGATGCGGTGGGCCTGCTGATGCCGTTCTTCGCGCACACCGTCGAGGTTCCGCCGCTGCGCCACCGGACCGAGGACCTGCAACGCCTGGTTCCGCACCTGCTGGCCCGGCACGCGCGCTGCCGGGAACTGGTGGCCTCCGACGCCTGCCTGCGCCAGCTGATGCGGCTGCCGTGGACGGGCAACGTCCGGCAGCTGGAGCGCGTGCTGGCCGAGGTCTCCCGCAGGCACCGCTCGGGTCCGATCGCGGTCACCGACCTGCCTGCCGAGTGCCGGACCGTCACGCGCCGCCAGCTCACCCACATGGAGTCGATCGAGCGCGACGCCATCGTCCAGAGCCTCGCGGCCAACCACGGGAACAAGGAGCACGCGGCAGCCGACCTCGGCATGTCTCGCGCGACGATCTACCGCAAGATCCGCTCGTTCGGGATCGTCTGCGGCAGTTGAGATTTCGCCCGCTCCGGCGAGGCCGCTCCTCCTGGGGAAGCGGCCTCGCCGGTGTTCGTCAGGCGGGGGTGTGCGTCTTCGCGCTCTCGCGGCGCTCGGCGACCTCGGCGGTCATGTCGCGGAAGCGCTTCTCGGTGAGCGGGTAGAAGGCCATGATCGCGATGCCGACCGCCGCGCAGCCGATCGGGACGATGCCCGCCGCGGCCCGGATTCCCCAGAGCGCCGTGGCGCTCTGCACCTCGGCGCCGCCGACGTAGCCGGCGAGCCCGATGGTGTAGGCCGCCGCGGCACCGCCGAGGGCCTGGCCGACCTTGCGGACGAACGAGAACACCGCGTAGGTGGTGCCTTCGGTGCGCGCCCCCGTCCGCCACTCGCCGTACTCGACCGTGTCGGCCTCCAACGACCACATCAGCGTGTTGACCAGGCCCAACCCGGTGCCGATGAGCACGAACGCGCCCAGGGCGAGGTAGGGCGCCGAGGCGGGCGCGAACATCGCCACCGCGGAGCCGACCGCCGTGACCGCACCTCCCGCCATGTAGCCCGCCCGCTTGCCGATCGTGCGCACCACGTACGGGACCACCGGCGCGATCAGGAACATCAGTCCTGTTTGGAGCACCGTGAGCACGATGTAGAGGTTGGCGTCGCCCAGGACGTCCCGCGCGTAGTAGACCCCGATCGTCTGGATCGAGAACATCGCGGTCAGGAAGAACAACGAGCTGACGCACAGCAGTTGCAGCGGCGTGTTCTGCCGCAGCGTGCGCAGGCTCGTCCGCAACCCCACGGTGCCCACGTCGCGCTGGACGGTCTCGCGAGCGGTGAAGAAGGTGAACAGGTACAGCGCCGAGCCGATCACCACGAACACCAGCGTGGTCAGCTGCAACGACGCCTGCAGGTTCTCCGCGTTCTTGATCTGCGGTGCGACCACGAGGCTCAGCAGGAGCATCGACGCCGCCGACCCCATCGACCGCGCGCTGGCGAGCTTCGCGCGCTCCACCGGTTCCTGCGTCATCGCCGCCGCCAGTGACCCGTAGGGGATGTTGACCAGGCTGTAGACCGTGCCGACCGCCGCGTAGGTGAGGTAGGCGTAGATGAGCTTCGCCGTCAGGCTGCCGTCCGGCACCGAGAACGTCGCCACGCTCAGCAGCAGCAGCGGGAGCGACCCGAACAGCAGCCAGGGGCGGAACTTCCCCCACCGGCTCGACGTCCGGTCCACCAGGCGGCCCGCCACCAGATCGGCGACGCCGTCCCACACCCGCACGATGAGGAAGAGGGTTCCCGCTGCGGCAGCGGGGATCCCGGCCACGTCGGTGTAGTAGAGCAGCAGGAACATCGAGGCCATCGAGAAGGCCAGGTTGTTGGCGGCGTCGCCGGCCGCGTAACCGAGGAGCTGTTGCGCTCTGAGCTTCATCGGAGCACCTCCCCCCGTCACTCGACCGCGTCGCCGCGCGCGTTCCAGCGCCGCTTCAGCGAGAACGCGGCGGCCTTCGGACGGCGGTCGCGGGTGAACACGCCCTTCTTGTTGCCGTCCACGCGCGCGAACCCGGCGCTGGTGGCGAAGTCGGCGAAGTTCCAGACCTGCTCCCCGACAACGGCTTCCACCCGGTCGAACACGCGGTGGTACATCTCCAGCAGCTCGACCTGGTACTCCTCGGTCCACGGCTGCGTCACCGCGGAGTGCACGCCCGCCTGGGCGTCCGCGCCGTACTCGGTCATGATGATCGGCTTGCCCTCGCACCGCACCCACTCGTGGAGCTCGGCCTCCAGCGCGCGCTCCGCGGCGGCGAGGTCACCGGCTTGGACGTACCAGCCGTAGTAGCGGTTGATCATCACGACGTCGGAGAACTCGGCGACCTTGCACTCGCCCGCCGGGGCGAACATGACGTTGACGAACCCGACCGGCCGGGAGGGGTCGAGAGCGCGCGCCTCGGCGAACAGCGGCTTGAAGTAGTCGCGGGCGGCGTCGGTGTGCGACTCCGGTTCGTTGGCGATGCTCCACAGCACGACGCTGGGGTGGTTCTTGTCCCGTTCCACCAGCTCGCGGATCGCCTGCCGGTGCGCCTCCTGGGTGCGGGCGCTGACCGTCTCGTCCGAGTAGGTCTCCTGCGTGCTGGAGGAGACGATGCCGCCGCCGATGCCGAGGTTGAGGCCCACCGCCGCGGTCTCGTCGATCACCACGATGCCGTGCCGGTCGGCGTAGTCGAGCACCTCCTCCGCGTACGGGTAGTGCGAGGTGCGCAGCGAGTTGGCACCGATCCACTCCAGCAGGGCGAAGTCGTGCACCATCGACGCGTCGTCGTGGCCCTTGCCGCGCACCACGTGATCCTCGTGCATGCCGAAACCGGTGAAGTAGAACGGTTCTCCGTTGATCAGGAAGTCCGTCCCGTCGATGGCGACGGTGCGCACGCCCACGTTCAGCGAGTACCGGTCGACGACGGCTTCATCTGCGCCGAGCAGCTCCACGCGCAGGTCGTACAGGTAGCCCTCGCCGGGCCGCCACGGGTGCACGTCCTCGACCCGCAGCCGACCGGACAGGCCCTCGGCCCGCGCGACCTCGGTTCCCTCGGCGTCGTGCAGCGCGACGCGCGCCCGCTCGCCCTCCGAGGCGCGCACCTCGTAGTCGACGGTTCCGGCGAGCCCGTCGAGGTCGGTCGTCACCGTCACGTCGGTGATGTGCGCGGCCGGGGTCGCGTACAGCGACACCGTGCGGTGCAGGCCGGCGTAGTTGAAGAAGTCGTGGTGGTAGCGCTGCCTCGGCCCGTCTGGGGTGTCCTCGACGTAGCCGGGCGGGATGGAGTCCCAGTCCAGCCGGTTGTCGACGACGACGGTGACGCGGTTGGCCTCGCCCAGTCGCACCAGATCCGTCACGTCGGCTTCGAACGGGGTGTAGCCGCCCACGTGCGAGACGACCTCCTGGTCGTCGACCCACACCGTGGCGCGGTGCGCCGCGGCGCCGAAGCGCAGCACGATCCGCTGCCCGCCCCAGGTCGCGGGCACGTGCGCGCACGTCTGGTACCAGACCTCGCCGACGTGATCGCGCACCGCCGCATCGGCAGGAATGTCGTTGTAGCTGGCCGGAACCGGCATCTCCGCTTTGCCCGGCAGCGCGCCGCGCCACCAGTGCTGGTCGCGCCCGACCCCCTCGGCGTCGACCGCGAAGCGCCACAACCCATCGAGCGCGCGGCAGTCGCGGAAGGCGTTGGTGAGAGGACGAAGCATCATTGCTCCCTTCTTCTTCGGGTTCCGCGCCCGGAGCAGCCGTTCTGCTGCTGGACCGGCGCGGGGTCAGGGACCGGACCCGCTCGCAGCGGGCCCGGGTGTCAGCGGCGGGTCGTCAGCACCGAACCCCGGCCGGCCATCGACCGCACTTCGGTTCCGACGGCGGAGACAAGCTCGTCGTCCGCACCGATCTCCGGGTCCAGGGCGAGCAGGGACCGGCGGACGGCATCGGTCGACCGCGCCGCCTCGGCCAGCTCCGCGGCGCGCGGGTCGCGGGCCTGCCCGGCCTGGACGTGACGCAACCACGCGGCGAGACCGAACACCACCGGTGCGGGCAGCCGCCCCGCGGCGCGCTCCGCGCGGAGCACCGGCAGCAGCCGGGCCGGGATCTTCTGCGAGCCGTCGTGGGCGATCTGCGCCAGCTCGTGCCGGATGCCTCGCGCGGCGAAGCGGATGAGCAGGTTCCGCCGGTATTCGGCGATCTCCGCCGGATCCACCGCGATGTGCCGGGCGGCGGTGTCCCACCACTCCTGCACGAGCGCGGCGAGGCGACCGTCGTTGACCGCGTCGCGGATGGTGCGGTGGCCGCGCGCGAGCCCGGCGTAGGCGAGCAGCGTGTGCGCGCCGTTGAGGAACCACAGCTTCCGGCTGGCGTAGACGTCGACGTCGTCGACGAACCGCGCTCCGCGCCGCTCCCACTGCGGTCGCCCGGCGGCGAAGCTCCCGCACAGCAGCCACTCGGTGAACGGCTCGGCCACCACGGGCGCCTCGTCGTGGAGCCCGCTCAGCCGCGCGGCGGCCTCCGCGTCGCCGCTGACCGGCGCGGGCGTGATCCGGTCGACGACCGTGCTGACGATGCTGACGTGGTCCTCGATCCACCCGGCGAGCCGGGCGTCGTCGCTCACCGACGCGCGGAGCACCGAGCGCAGCACCGCGCCGTTGGCCGGGAGGTTGTCGCAGGGGACCAGCGTGATCGGCGCGCCGTTGGCTCGGTACCGCCCGCGCAGCCCGGCCAGCAGCCGAGCCGTGGCGGAGTCGCGTCCGGGTTCCGGTGGCGCGTAGGCCGCTTCGGTGACGGTCAGCGTGACCACCTCGACCTCGGGCGAGGCGAGGTCGCGCAACCACGGCTCCACCTCGACGCCCGCGTGCGCGCGGCTGATGGCACCGATCGCCTCGACCGCGTCCGTCTCGCCCGGCACGCGCATCGTGTACGCGCCCTCCTGCGCGTTGAGCGCGCGCGGCAGCTCGGTGTTGCGGAACGTGTAGGCGGCGATCCCCCAGTCCGGCGCGGCGGCGGTGTACCACGCCTGGTGGGAGCGGTGGAAACTTCCCAGCCCCAGGTGCACGGCGCGCACGGGCGCGGCGGGGGCGAGCTTCGCCGAGGCCCGCGTGATCGCGGCCGTCACAGCCGGAACGCCTTGCGCGGCAGGGCGTCGTTGAGGTCGTGCAGCACGGCCGCTGCGTCCTCCTCGCCCATGACGTGCTCGGCGACCAGGCTCGCCAGATGTCCGGCATCGACCCGCCGAGCCGTGTCGTGGCGGGCCGGGATCGAGCAGAAACCCCGGGTGTCATCCACGAAACCGGCCGTGCGGTGGAAACCCGCCGTCTCGGTCACCGCGTCGCGGAACCGGCGCATCGCGCGCGGCGCGTCGAGGAACCACCACGGAGCACCCAGGTACAACGTCGGGTAGAACCCGGCCAGCGGCGCCAGCTCCCGCGAGAACACCGTCTCGTCGAGGGTGAACACCACGGACTGGAAGCGCGGGTGCGTGCCGAAGCGCTCCAGCATCGGCCGCAGCGCCAGGGTGAACTCGTTGCGCACGGGGATGTCGTGACCGGTGTCCGCGCCGTAGCGCGAGAACGTCGGCGAGTGGTGGTTGCGGCAGCTCCCGGTGTGCAGCGCCATCACCAGACCGTCCTCGCTGGACATCCGGGCGCTCTCCCCCAGCAGCTGCCGGGACAGCAGCCGCGCCTCCTCGGGCGTCGCGGTTCCCCGGCGGACGGAGTCGAAGAGCCGGGACGCCTCGTCGGCGGGGAGGAAGGCCATCTCGGGGCTCGGGGCGCCGTGGTCGGTGGCCGTCGCGCCGTGCTCCCGGAAGTGGTCGCGCCGGGCTTCCAGCGCCCGGACCAGGCCCTGGTAGCTGTCGGTGTCGATCCCGCCGGCCTGCGCGAGCTCGTCGAGCGCCCGCTGCCAGCCCTGGCCGGTGGCGTCGAGGTAGCGGTCCGGGCGGAAGGTCGGCACGACCCGGCCCGACCAGCTCGGATCGGCCGCCAGGGCCTGGTGGTGGCGCAGGTCGTCGGCCGGGTCGTCGGTGGTGGCCAGGACCTCGATGTTGAAGGACTCGAACAGCGCGCGCGGCCGCAGCGCGGGTTGCGCGAGCTTGTCGACGAGCTCGTCGTAGAGCTCGTCGGCGGTGGCCTCGGACGGCTGGGACCGCACGCCGAGCACGTCGTGCAGCTCGGACTCGATCCACTGCCGCGAGGCCGTGCCCAGGAAGTGGTGCCAGTGCGAGCAGAACGCCCGCCACACCTCGCGCGGTTTCGCGGTCGGTGCGCCGTCCCCATCGCCGAGGCCGAGCTCGTTGAGCGACTTGCCGTGGGCGTGCAGCAGGCGGGTCACGTAGTGATCCGGTGTCACCAGCAGCGACGCCGGATCGGTGAAGGGCTCGTCGGCGGCGAGCAGCGCGGGGTCGACGTGGCCGTGCGGGCTGATCAGCGGGAGGTCCCGCACGCTGTCGTACAGCCGGCGGGCGATCGCTCGCTGCCCCGGGTCCACCGGGAGCAGGCGGTCGGGGTGCGGGCTCAGCGGCGTGCGGGCCGTGCTTGATGCTGTGACACCGTCCATGAGCGGAGCTTCAGCTCCGGACGGGCCCGCTGACAACCGGTTGCCAGCAGTTGCCAGCCGCTACCGCCCGGCCGGGCCCGTCGACCCCCGGATGACCATGTGCGAGTCGAGGGTGAGCGAACCGGGCCCGTCGCCGTGCCCCGACAGCCGCGCGTGCAGCACGTCCACCGCGTAGGACCCGAGCTTGTCTGCGGGACCCGCGATCGTCGTCAGCCCGGGAACGGTGAGGTCGGCGCCGAAGATGTCGTCGCAGCCGATCAGCGACAGGTCGTCGGGCACCCGGACGCCGGTGGCCCGCAGGCGTTGCAGCGCACCGATCGCGATGAGGTCGTTGTAACCGATCGCGGCCGAGACCTTCCCCAGCACCAGCGCGTCCGCGGCGTCCTCGCCGCCCTTGCGGTTGGGCGCGAACGGCCCGAGGAACGACACCTCGATGTCCAGCTGCGACGCCTCGTCGCGCACCGCCTGCCAGCGCTGCCCGTTGATCCAGGAGTTGCGCGGCCCGGACAGGTAGGCGATCCGTCGGTGGCCGAGCACGGCGAGGTGGCGCACGGCCTTGCGCATCCCGGCCGCGGTGTCCACGACCAGGCTCGGCACGCCCTCGACCTGGCGGTTGATCATCACCAGCGGGCGGTAGTCGGCGATCTGCCGCACGGCCTCGTCGGAGAGCCGCGAGGTGGCCAGGATTCCGCCGCTGGTGGTGGCCAGCAGTTGGCGCAGGTTGTTGGCCTCCAGGCGTGCCGACTCGTCGCTGTCGGTCAGCGCGAGCGTGAAGTTGCGCTCGATGGCCCGGCTCTGGGCCGCCTTGATCACGGTCGCGTAGTAGGGGTTGGAGATGTCGGTGACCACCAGCGTCAGCACCCGGATGCGCCCCGGCGCCTCCGCCCTGGCCAGCGGGCGCGGCTCGTAGCCGATCGCGTCGGCGGCGGCCTGGACGAGCTCCCGCGTGGCGGGGCTGACCCGGGCGGGGTTGCTGAAGGTCCGGGAGACGGTGGACGCGGCGAGGCCGCACTCGCGGGCCACGTCGTAGATCGTCGGTCGTGCCTGCTTCACTCGGCCTCCGCGACCCGCTCGGTTGACAACAATCGGCAACAAGTTGTCATGGTAGCCGGGCCTCCTTAGCTTGGGGAACCAGTCCACGCTCGAAGTCCCGTTCCCCAGAGGAGTCCGCTGTGCGCATCGACCGCGCCGACGTCATCGTCACCAGCCCCGGACGAAACTTCGTCACCTTGAAGATCACGACGTCCGACGGCGTGACCGGTTTCGGCGATGCCACGCTCAACGGCCGGGAACTCGCGGTGGCCTCCTACCTCCGGGACCACGTGGCGCCGCTGCTGATCGGCCGCGACGCCCACCGCATCGAGGACACCTGGCAGTACCTGTACCGGGGCGGCTACTGGCGGCGGGGGCCGGTGACGATGGCGGCCATCGCCGCGGTCGACACGGCGTTGTGGGACATCAAGGCCAAGGCCGCGGGAATGCCGCTGTACCAGCTGCTCGGCGGTGAGAGCCGCGAGCGCTGCCAGGTCTACGGCCACGCCAGCGGGCGGGAGCTGCCCGAGCTCTTCGACTCGATCCGGGCGCACCTCGACCTCGGTTTCACCGCGGTGCGGGTGCAGACCGGCGTCCCCGGCCTGCCCTCGGTGTACGGGGTGGCGTCGAGCTCGGCCGCGGGCGACGGAGGCGGGCGCTACGACTACGAGCCCGCGCGCAGGTCGGCCCGGCCCGCCGAGGAGACCTGGGACACCCGCGCCTACCTGCGTCACGTGCCGAGCGTCTTCGAGGCGGTGCGCAACGAGTTCGGCCCCGACCTGGCGCTGCTGCACGACGCGCATCACCGGCTCACCCCGATCCAGGCCGCGCGCCTGGGCCGATCGCTGGAACCGTACGACCTGTTCTGGTTGGAGGACGTGACGCCGGCCGAGAACCAGGAGGCGCTGCGACTGGTCCGCAGCCGCACGACCACCCCGCTGGCGATCGGCGAGGTGTTCAACACGATCTGGGACTACCAGACGCTCATCAGCGAGCAGCTCATCGACTACGTGCGCTCCCCCGTCACCCACGCGGGCGGCATCACCGGCGTGCGCCGGATCATGGACTACGCCGCGATGTACCAGATCAAGTCCGGGATGCACGGTCCGACCGACGTCTCACCGGTCGGCATGTCGGCGGCCGTGCACCTGGGAATCGCGTTGCACAACTTCGGGATTCAGGAGTACATGCTCCACGACGAGCGGACCAACGCGGTGTTCGGACCGACGGTCGAGTTCGCCGAGGGCGGCCTGCGGCCGAGCCAGGAACCCGGTCTCGGCATCAACTTCGACGAGCAGCTGGCCGAGAAGTACCCGTACGAACCGGCGTACCTGCCGACCAACCGACTCCTGGACGGCACGGTCCACGACTGGTGACCCCCGGTTCCCCCGCGGGACCTCGCGGGGGAACCTCCACACAGGACGGAACTAGGGCACCATCCAGCCCAGGACGGGTAGTGACTGCAGGTAGGCCAGGGCGCACATCAGGACCAGGAAGATCAGGCTCCAGGGCAGGACTCTGCGGAAGATGTCGCCCTCCCGGCCGGACATGCCGACCGCGCCCGCGGCGATGGCGAGGTTCTGCGGCG
Organism: Saccharopolyspora endophytica; assembly: GCF_018070075.1. Classification (GTDB taxonomy): domain Bacteria; phylum Actinomycetota; class Actinomycetes; order Mycobacteriales; family Pseudonocardiaceae; genus Saccharopolyspora; species Saccharopolyspora endophytica. The sequence continues at coordinate 47,595 of NZ_JAGPXE010000006.1, read as the reverse complement.
AGATCATCTTGCCCAGGACTCCGCCGGAGCCGTTCGAGGCGGCGGCCAGCGTCGGATCCATGCCCACCTGGTTGGCCGCGGAGACCTGCAGCGCTCCGAACAGCGAGTTCGACGAGGTGTCGGACCCGGTGACCGCCGTGCCCAGCCACCCGAGCACCGGCGAGATCAGCGCGAACACCCCACCGGCTCCGGCCATCCAGGTGCCCAGCGTGGCGGTCTGGCCGGAGGCGTTCATGACGTAGGCGATGGCGAGCACCGACATCACGGTGACGATCGGCCACTTCAACTGGGCGTAGGTGGCCAGGTAGCGCTCGCCCGCGCGGCCCGGGGCGATGCCGATGGCGGGGATGCTCAGCAGTCCGGCGATGAGCAGGAGGCTGCCCGCGCTGGTGAGCCAGTTGAACTTGAACTCGGTCAGCGACAGCTCGTCGCCGCCGGCGTCGGTGATGTGCAGGCCCGGCCAGTCGAACTTCACCGTCACGGCGTCGAGAACGTCGTTGACGAAGCCGATCTGGGCGACGACGAACACCGCGATGATGATCAGGTACGGCAGGTACGCGCGCACGACCTCACCGCGGGAGTCGACCTCGGTGCTCGCCTCGGCCTCCAGGCCACCGCGCGGCGTCCACACCTTCAGCAGCAGGACCGTCGCGCCCGCGGCGACGAGCGAGGCGACGATGTCGGCCAGCGGCACGGAGATGTAGTTGGCGGAGACGAACTGCGCGAGGCCGAAGGTGATGCCGCACGTCAGCGTCGCGGGCAAGGTCTGCCGGACGCCCTTGCGGCCGTCGAGGATGCCGACCAGCACGATCGGCACGAACACCGCCAGCAGCGGGGTCTGCCGACCGGTCATCGCACCCAGTTCCTCCAGCGGCAGGTCGGTGACGCTGGCGAGGGTGACCAACGGCGACGCCAGGGCACCGAAGGCGACCGGGGCGGTGTTGGCGACCAGGGCCACGACGGCTGAGGTGATCGGCGAGAATCCCAGCGCCAGCAGCATCACCGTGGTGATCGCGACCGGTGTGCCGAACCCGGCCAGGGCTTCCAGCAGGGCGCCGAAGCAGAAGGCGATGATCACCGCCTGGATCCGCCGGTCACCGCTGACCCGCGAGAACGACCGCTGCAGGACGTCGAAATGCCCTGTCGTGACGGTCATGTTGTAGACCCAGATCGCGTTGATGACGATCCACAGGATCGGGAAGAACCCGAACGCGGCACCCAGCGACGCCGACAGCAGGGCCGGGACGACCGGCATCGGATAGACCAGCACCGCGACGGCCAAGGCGACGACCAGTGCGATGAGCGAGGCCTTCCACGCCGCCATCCGGACGATGCCCAGCAGGACGAACAGCACCAGCAGCGGAAGCGCGGCGGCGAGCGCGCTCAACCCCAGCGAACCGAGCAGCGGATCCAGGACCTGTTCGTACACAGCCACTCCCTCGGGGCGTCGAACCGTTCCGGCGCAACATAACGGTCCGTTCGCCCGGAGGAAGTCACACGACTACAACGAACCCGGCGACACCACCCGAAGAAAATGGTTCAGGTGCCCGATTTCTCCCCACTTCGGAAGATGAGGAGACCTTCGACCCCGCGCAGGAACGTCTCGCAGATGGGCTGCGGATCGCTCAGGCAGCCCGCGGTCATGGCGCCGTCCCGCAGCATCACGAAGTGCCGGGCGGCGGGTTCGGGGTCGATCTTGCCGATCCCGGAGAAGAGCTCGGTCATCGTCTCCAGGAACCACTGCCGATGCGCGAGCACGGCCAGGTGGACCGGGTGGCTCGGGTCGGGGTACTCGGCCGCGGCGTTGAGGAAGGCGCAGCCTCGGAAACCCGGGTTCTGGATGTCGCCGGTGATGGTCCGCCCCAGGGTTCGGACGGCGTCAGCCGAGGTGCGCTCGGCGGCGCGCGCCTCGTCCGTCCGCGCGCGGAACGCCTCGTCGGCCTGCGTCAGGTAGGCGACGAGGAGGTCGTCCTTGCTCGGAAAGTGCCGGTAGAGCGTGGCGCGGGTGACCTGCGCGTGCGCGATGACGCGATCGACGCCCACCGCGTGCAGGCCTTCGGCGTAGAACAGCTCGGTGGCCGCGTTGAGCAGGCGAGCTCGCGCCTCCGACATCCGTCCCCCGTTCGATCATCCGGCTGACCTGGTTCGAGGCTAGCAGATAGAACGATCGGTCTTGACAATCCGCTCCGGCCGCAGCACGCTTCAGGTGTACCGATCGTTCTATCTACTTGTTCGGGTGGAGTCGTCCACCCGCTCCTCCGAGGGGATCGACCTGATGACACGTCCTGCGGAAGCGACCCACGTCGACGGCACCGGCACGCGCCCGGAGCCGGGCAGCGGCGCGACGTCGCTGCGAACGCTCTACTTCGTCCGCTTCGGATTCGCCGTGGCGTGGGCGGTTCTCACGGTGGTGGTGGCCAAGACGCTCAGCCCGGGAGCCGTCGCGCTGCTGGTGATCTACCCGCTGTTCGACGTCGCGGCGGCCGTGGTCGACTTCCGCTCCTCCGGCACCACCCGCCCGAAAGCGCCGCTGTACCTCAACATGGGCTTGAGCCTGCTCGCCGCGATCGGCCTCGCCTTCGCCGCCACCTCCGGCATCCCCGGCGTGCTGCGGGTCTGGGGCCTGTGGGCGATCACCGCCGGCATGGTCCAGCTGATCGTCGCGGTCCTGCGCCGTCGGCTCGGCGGTCAGTGGGCGATGATCCTCAGCGGCGGCATCTCCGTCCTCGCCGGCGTCAGCTTCCTCCTCATGGCCGGCAAGCCGAACCCCTCGCTCACCGCCATCGCGGGCTACGCGACGCTCGGTGGCATCTTCTTCCTCATCTCCGCGATCCGCCTGCATCAGGCGGCCAGGCGCACCCGGTGACCGCCCGGGGTCTTCGACCGTCCTCGATCGACGGACCCCGGCCGGATTTCCACTGCGGAGCAGGGGGAATCGCGCTGTCGCTGAACGCTTGTACGACCACTCCCCTGTGACGACGGGGATGCGTCGGGCAGGATTGAGCCCTACGCTGCTGGGTGAGGTCCGTCCCGACGGGCAAGGTGGCGACGCCGATGGTGTTCGCTCGCGCGTCGCCCGCGTGATGGAGAACCGATGGCTGAGCTGAAACAACGCCGCCCCGGTTACGGCAAGGGGCTCACCGGCGAACTGCTGGCGGAGTTCCTGGGAACCTTCGTGCTGATTCTGCTGGGCTGCGCGTCCGTCGCAGTCGCCGTCGCAGGGCTACCGGGGTCCGGACGGCAATCTGATTCCTTCGGTGCCGCGAACTGGCTCATCGTCGCCTTCGGCTGGGGATTCGCCGTGGTGTTCGGGGTCTACGTCGCGGGCGGGGTGTCCGGCGCGCACATCAACCCGGCGGTGACGCTGGCGTTCGCGGTGCGGCGGGCCTTCCCCTGGGTGAAGGTCGTGCCCTACATGCTGGCCCAGCTCGTGGGCGCGTTCGCGGCCGCCGCGGTGGTGTACTCCGTGTACAGCTGGGCTATCGACGCGTTCAACGCGAAAGCCGGTGTGCCGCGTACCGAATCGCTGGACACCTTCGCGATCTTCGCGACGTTCCCGGCCGAGTACTTCGGCGGGTCGTGGTGGGGCCCGCTGCTGGATCAGATCGTGGGAACGGCTGTTCTGGTCCTGCTGATCTTCGCGTTGATCGACGCGCGCAACAGCGCTCCGGCGGCCAACCTCGGACCGTTCCTGATCGGCATGGTGGTGACCACCATCGGTTTGACGTTCGGCCCCAACGCGGGCTACGCGATCAACCCGGCACGTGACTTCGGCCCGCGGTTGTGGACGTTCCTCACCGGATGGGGTGAGCTCGCCCTCCCTGGGACCCACGAGTGGTTCAGCTTCTACTTCTGGATCCCGATCGTCGGCCCGCTCATCGGGGCGGTGGTCGGCGCCGTGGTGTACGACCTGTTCATCGGCCAGGTCGTCGCGGCCCGCACGAGCGCGCCGGAACCCGGCCGAGCGGGCGACACGTCGTCGTGAACAAGTCCTAACGAGCACCGGGGATCGGTTCGTACTGGTGCTCCGGACGGCCGCTCGCGCCGTATCGGAGGGTCATGATCGCCTGACCCTCCTGGGTGAGGGAGGCGAGGTAGCGCTGCGCTGTAGCGCGGGAAATGCCGAGTTCGTCGGCGATTTCGGCGGCGGAACGGGCCCGCCCGTCGTTGCGCAGCGCATCGAGGACGAGTTGCGTGGTCAGCGACGAGCGCCCCTTCGGGGCCGCAGGCCGGTCGCCCTCGCGCAGCAGCCGGAGGGCGCGGTCGATCTCCTCCTGGTCGATGGCGCCGCCGGTCACCGGCAGCCGCGAGTGGTAGCGGGCGAAGGCGTTGAGCCGGTCGGCGAGCTGTTCGGCCGTGAACGGCTTGATGAGGTAGTTCAGCGCTCCGGCGGCGAAAGCCGCGCGCACCGTCGCCGGATCGGTGGCGGCGGTGAGCATGATGGCGTCGGTCTCGAGCTCGGCGAGCAGCGCGATCCCGTCGTGGTCGGGCAGGTAGTTGTCGAGCAGCACCAGGTCGGGGTTCTGCTCGTCGATCAGCTCGCGCGCCTGCGCCGCCGTGTGGGCGATGCCCAGCACGCGGAACCCCGAGACCCGATCGGTGAACTCGGCGTGCACCTGCGCCACCCGGAAATCGTCGTCCACCACGACCACGCCGATCACGACTTCGCCTCCTCGCTCGCTGGGGAACCGTCTTCGAGCGCGCCCGGCAGCTCCGCCACGAACAGCGCGCCGGACTCCTCGCCGGGGCCGGCGACGCGCACGTCGCCGCCGAGGCTGCGCGCCGCCTGCCTGCACAGCGCGAGCCCGAGCCCGTTGCCGCCGGACGACTTCGAGGAGACGCCTTCGACGAAGATCTCCTCGCGCAACTCCTCCGGAACACCATCACCGCTGTCAACAACGGACACGTGCAGCGTGGTCCCGTCGGCCAGCAGGTCCACTTCCACGCGCGGCCGGGCAGCACCCACCCGCGCGGCATCGATGGCGTTGTCGACCAGGTTGCCGACCACGGTCATCACCTCCACCGGTGCGCGCAGCGGCGAGGGGACCCAGCTCGTCTCGGCCAGTTCGAGCTCGACGCCCTTCTCCAGCGCCACCGACTTCTTCGCGGACAGGAACGACACCAGGTAGGGGTCGCGCACCGCTTCGGCGGCCGGTCCCAGGCCGGTGACCTGCCCGTGGGTGAGCGCCTGCACGTAGTCGACGGCTTCCTCATGCCGCCCGGTCTGCAGCAGCCCGGACAGGGTGTGCAGGCGGTTGGTGAACTCGTGTCGCTGCGCGCGCAGCGTGTTGGTCGTGCTCCGCACGTTGTCGAGCTCGCGGTTCAGCGACTCCAGGTCGGTGCGGTCGCGCAGGGTGAGCACGCTGCCGAGCTCGACGCCTCCGCGCTGCACCGGCCGGTGGTGGGCGACCAGGACCCGGTCGCCGGACAGCGCGATCAGGTTGTCGGCCTGGCGACCGCTGAGCAGCAGCTCCCGCAGCCGTGGCGGGATGTCCAGCGCGGTCGTCGGCGTGCCGACCTCCAGAGTCGTGCCGAGCAGCTTCTCGGCCTCGCCGTTGCGGACCGAGACATCGCCGGTGGCGTCGACGGCGAGCACGCCCTCCCCGATCCCGTAGAGCACGGCTTCGCGCTGGCGGACCAGCTCGGCGAGCTCCTCCGGTTCGAGCCCGAGGGTGCGCCGCTTGAGCAGGCGGGTCAGCCACGCGGCACCGGCGATCCCGACCAGCAGGGCACCGCCGGTGAACGCCGCGGTGGTGCCGATCAGCCGCAGCAGCGCGGTGTTGATGTCCTCGGCGTCGAACCCGACGCTGACCTGGCCGATGACGCCGCCGTCGGGTCCGCGCAGCGGGACCTTGCCGCGCGCGGAGAGCCCGAGGGTGCCGCGCTGCACGTTCACGATCTCGTGGCCGGCGAGGACCTGGCGCGGATCGGTGCTGACCGGCTCGCCGATCTCGTCGGGGTTGGGGTGCGACATGCGGATGCCGTGGCGATCGGTGACGACCACGAACAGCGCCCCGGACGCCGCCCGCGCCCGGTCGGCCTGCGCGCGCACCCCGGGCTGGTCGCCGCGCGCCACCGCGCCCGCCAGGTCGGTGTCGGTGGCCAGCACCTGGGCTGCGGTGAGGGCGCGCTGGCCGTACTGGTCGACGAGGTGGCGGTCGAGCAGCGACGCGACGAGGAAGAACCCGATCGTGGTGACCAGGGTGATCAGACCGATCTGCATGAGCAGTGCTTGTCGCGCGAACCGCATCGGGCGGTGGGGCATGTCCCGACGATACGTCGTGAGCAAAACGCGCAGAACGTTCTCAACGCGAGATATGCGGACAACATCGACAAATCTCGTCAGAGCGACGTAGCTCACCTACGGTTCCCCGGAACGCAACGGCGCTGCAAGTGGGACCACCGGAGGTCCGCAGGGAGGAGGACGCGTTGATCGCGCTACTCGGCTTGAGCATGGTGACGGTTTTCCTCTACTTGGTGATGAGCAAGCGGCTCTCACCGATGGTCTCGCTGATCGCGGTCCCGATACTCTTCGCCGTCATCGGCGGCTTCGCCCCGGACCTCGGCGACATGATCACCGACGGCATCAAGTCGGTCGCCCCGACGGCGGCGATGCTGCTGTTCGCGATCCTCTACTTCGGGATCATGATCGACGCCGGGCTGTTCGACCCGATCGCGCGCGGCGTGGTCAAGCTGACCCGCAACGACCCGCTGCGCCTGATCATGGGCACGGTCGCCCTGGTGGCGCTGGTGTCGTTGGACGGCGACGGCACGACCACGTTCATGATCACGGTCTCGGCGCTGCTGCCGATCTACCGCAGGCTGGGCGTCAGCCCGGTGCTGATGACGGGCCTGGCGTGCTTGACCAACGCGATCCTCAACGTGGTGCCGTGGGGCGGTCCCGCCGCCCGCGCCGCGAGCGCGCTGCGCCTGGACCCGCAGGAGCTGTTCGTGCCGATGATCCCGGCGCTGGCCGCCGGACTGGTCACCGTCTTCGCCCTCGCCTACGTCCTGGGCCTGCGGGAGCGCGCCAGGCTGCGCACCGCCGCCCCGGCTCTGGTCGGCGCGGGTGGTCCCCCGGCCGGCGGCTCGGATGACGCGACGTCCTTCGACGGCGGCTCGGCGGACTTCGACGTGCTCGCCCCGGACCGCGAATCGCTGCGCCCGAAGCTGTACTGGTTCAACGCCGGTCTGACGATCGCGCTGCTGACCGCCCTGATCATCGGCGTGCTGCCGATCTCGGTGCTGTTCATGATCGGCTGCGCCCTGGCGCTGCTCGTCAACTACCCGCGGCTGGAGCAGCAGCGCGACCGCATCGCCTCGCACGCCGACAGCGTGGTCGCCGTGGTCGCCATGGTGTTCGCCGCGGCGGTGTTCACCGGAGTCCTCTCCGGCACCGGCATGATCGAGCAGATGGCGCAGTACCTGCTCACGGCGCTGCCCGACGGCCTGTTCCCGTTCTTCAGCATCATCGTCGCGGTGCTGAGCGTGCCGTTCACGTTCTTCATGAGCAACGACGCGTTCTACTTCGGCGTCATGCCGATCCTCGCCGAAGCCGGTGCCCAGCACGGGATCGGCGCGATGGAGATCGCACGGGCTTCCCTGCTCGGCCAGCCCATCCACATGCTCAGCCCGCTGGTCCCGGCGATGTACGTCCTCATCGGACTGGCCAAGGTCGACCTCGGCGACCACCACCGCTTCGCGATCAAGTGGGCCCTCCTCGTCTGCGCGATCGTCATCACCACAGGCCTCGGCATCGGCCTCATCAACATCCACTGACCGGCCCCCCACACCTCCGCCCTCGACGGCCCCTGCCGTCGAGGGCGGAGGTGTGCGGCGGGTGGTCTACAGCAGTCCTGCGAGGCGGGCTTCGTGTACTGCTGCTGTGCGGTTGCGGACCGCGAGCTTGCGGGTGGCGTTGCGGAGGTAGGTCTTGACCGTCTGCGGGCTCAGGCCGAGGCGGGCGGCGATCTCCACGTTGGACGCTCCGATCTCGACGAGGCGGAGCGCTTCGATCTCGCGGGGCGCGAGGGTCACGTCGCTCGTCGTGGTCGGTGGCGTGCTCCCGCGGAGCCGCTGGTGGATCCGGCGCAGGCGGGCGCGCATGGCCTCGTCGCCGGTCTCCTCGATGACGGCAGCGAGTTCCGCGAGTGGGTCGGGTTCGTGGAGCTCCGGGTCCGGGCGCAGCCGGTCCTCGACGTCCCGGGACAGCTGCGCGGTGACGACCTCCGCCGTGCGCAGCGCGCGGTCGCCGACCGGGCGGTGGTCGCGGGCCGCGCCGTAGAGGACGCCGCACACCGCGTCGCCGACCGTGATGGGCAGGGCGAACACCGAGGTGAGGCGTTCCTGCCGGACGACGATCGGGTCGTACTCGTGGGTGATGTCGGAGGTGCGGGCGTAGTCGTTGACGCGGTGCGCCGCGCGGTCGCGCAGCACCCGGCCGCCGAGACCGCTCCCCGGGCGCACCTCCAACCCGCGCAGCCCCGACCCGATGGTTCCCTTCATGCGGCCGATCACCAGCCGCTGCGGGGTCGCCGACGTGCTGCCGCCGAACACCACGGGGATGCCCGTCGACCGGGAAAGCCAGTTCAGTCGTTCCGGGAGGAGCCGGTCGATCCAACCGGCCGCTCTGACGTCTTCGTCCATGTGCGCTCCCTCACCACGTCATCTGGGTGAATACCCCGCACCGGCCGCTCCGCGCTACCCCCGTGAGTGGGTATTCGATCCTCCGGTGGTCGGTGCACCCTCGTCCCGACAGCGTCGTCCGATCGAAGGGGATGCGGCACATGGACGTCACCGGCGCCTACCGAGAAAGCCGTGACCAGCTCTTGGCGCTGCGCGGCGAGCACCCGCGCGCCGTCGCCGAGTTCCGCTGGCCGGAGCTGGGCGAGCGGTTCAACTGGGCGACCGACTGGTTCGACGCGATCGCGCGCGGCAATGACCGCCCGGCTCTGGTGATCGTCGAGGAGGACGGGTCCGAGCTGCGGCGCAGCTTCGACGACATGGCCACCGCCTCCGACCGCCTCGCCGGCTGGCTGGCTGACCAGGGCGTGCGCCGCGGTGACCCGGTGGTGCTCATGCTCGGCAACCAGGTCGAGCTGTGGGAATCGATGCTGGCGATCATGAAGCTGGGTGCGGTGATCGTGCCGACCACCACCGCCGTCGGTCCGGCCGAGCTGGTCGACCGGATCCTCCGCAGCGGGGCCGAGCACGTCATCGCCAACGCCGCCGACACCGTCAAGTTCACCGACGTGCCCGGTGACTACGGGCGGATCAGCGTCGGCGCGGCCGACGGGTGGGTGAACCTGCGCGAAGCGCAAGCGTCCCCCGCCACGCCGCTGCCCCACCCCGGGACCGCGCCCGGCGATCCCTTGCTCTACTACTTCACCTCGGGCACGACCTCGCGGCCGAAGCTCGTCGAGCACACCCAGACCTCCTACCCGGTCGGGCACCTGACCACCATGTACTTCCTCGGTCTGCGGCCCGGCGACGTGCACCTCAACATCTCCTCGCCCGGTTGGGCCAAGCACGCGTGGTCGTCGTTCTTCGCGCCCTGGATCGCCGAGGCCACGATCCTGGTCTGCAACTACGGCCGCTTCGACCCCGCGATGCTGCTCGGCCGGCTGCGGAGCTGGGACGTCTCGACGTTCTGCGCGCCGCCGACCGTGTGGCGGATGCTCATCAACTCCGACCTCGGCGAACGCCCCGAGGCGCTGCGCGAGGTGATCGGCGCGGGTGAGCCGCTCAACCCCGAGGTCATCGACCAGGTCCAGCGCGCGTGGGACCTGACGCTGCGCGATGGCTTCGGGCAGACCGAGACCACCGCGCAGGTCGCCAACACGCCCGGATCGCAGATCCGCCCCGGCTCGATGGGCCGCGCGCTGCCCGGTGTCCCGGTGGTGCTGGTCGACCCGGCGACTGGCCGGCCGGTCGCCGGCACCGGCGAGGGCGAGATCTGCCTCGACCTCGCGCAGCACCCGCTGCCGCTGATGACCGGCTACCGCGACGACGCCGAGCGCAACGACACCGCGATGGGCGGCGGTTACTACCACACCGGTGACGTGGCGACGATCGACGCGGACGGCTACATCACCTACGTCGGGCGCACCGACGACGTCTTCAAGGCCAGCGACTACAAGATCAGCCCGTTCGAGCTCGAATCGGTCCTGATCGAGCACCCCGCGGTCGCGGAGGCCGCCGTGGTTCCCGCGCCCGACCCGGTCCGGCTCGCCGTGCCGAAGGCCTACGTCGCGCTGGCTCCCGGGCACGAACCGGACAAGACCACGGCGTTCGAGATCCTCAAGTACGCGCGCGAACATCTCGCGCCCTACCAGCGGGTTCGCCGGCTGGAGTTCTTCGAGCTGCCCAAGACGATCTCCGGCAAGATCCGCCGCGTCGAACTGCGCGCCCGCGAGGAGGACTCGGGCCCGCGCGACGAGTGGCGCGACGACCAGTTCCCCGAACTGCGCTCCTGAGACGGATTCGAGCGCGGAGGTGGTCGACAACCACCTCCGCGCTTGAGGTTTCAGGAACGCAGTACCGGCTTTCCCAGCGGCAGCCCGCGACCACCCGTCGCCTCCGACATCACGTGGAGGAACAGGTAGCAGCCCAGCGCCGCGAAGGTGAAGACCACGAAGCCGCCCACCGCCTTCAGCTGCGCCGAGTCCTGGACGGTCGCGACCAGCACGAGCACCAGCGCCGCGGCGATCAGCGCGAACAGCACCGTGTAGGCGGCCGGGAGCCGCAGCGTCGCCAGCGCCAGCAGCGCGACCGTGACCGCCCACGACGTCAGGAACAGCGCCTGCGTGGCCGTGGCACTGCCGTCGGGAACCCCGAACCAGCCGTGGGTCAACCCGAGCACCAAAAGCCCGTAGCTGAGCCAGAAACCCGAGAACGTGCCGAAGATCGAGGCGACCGCGCTCTGCCCGATCGCCGCCGCCCACAACGCCGCGACGAGCTGACCGGTTCCGGTGGCGGCGAGGATGATCGCCACGGGCGCTCCTACCGCTTCCGGCGGGACGAAGCCCACCAAGGTCATTCCGAGGGCGATCGAACCCACGACGAACGTGGGCACTCCGATCAGCGCGGGATCACCGGCCAGCGGCCCCGGTACGGGCTCCGGCTTCCGGTGCGTGGTTCGGTCCTGGTCCGTTGTCACTGCGTCCGATGCCGTCACGATCCGCTCCTTCGCGGTGTCCGGTGCGCGTTCCCGCACCGCCGCGGCAGGATCGACCTCGCCGACGCCGAGCGGACGGCGAACTCCCCCACCGCGGTGCGCCCGGCGACGAAAGCCCCCGGGATTTCCCGTTTCTGCAGGTGGAGGTGAACATGCCACGCCCGCGACCGCCCGGGCAATGCGGTGGGAACGAACGGATCCCGATCCGGCACGGAGGGATTCCCAACAGCCCCGAACGGCAAGCGCCTCACGCAGTGCCGGAACCCCCGAGGCGAATCCGGCCCCGAAGACGACCAGTCCAGTCAGACCCCGAACCCGGAAAACCCCCGTAACCACGCACCGGAAAACCGCCGTAATCCGGACACGGAAAACCGCCGTAATCGGACACCCGAAAACGGCCGTAATCCGGACACGGAAAACGGTCGTCATCGGGGTGCGTGGGGGGCGGGAGCTCCGCGTTCCCGCGGGGCACGTGTTCGTGCTTCGCGGGAGCGCGGCGATCACGCGATGGTGGGGACTCGTTCGGTTTCCGGGGGTGGGCCTGGTGGGGTGCCGTTGCCGAAGGGGTGGCCGCCGAGCTTGTCCCGGCCGTGGGGTTGCAGGAGGCCGGTGAGGTCGGGGCCGGCGGGGATGATGCCGGTCGGGTTCACGTTGCGGTGCACCACGTAGTAGTGCTCCTTGATCTGCGGGAAGTGGATCGTGTCGCCGAAACCCGGGGTCTGGAACAGGTCTCGCGTGTAGTCCCGCAGCACCGGCATCTCGGTGATCTTGTGCCGGTTGCACTTGAAGTGCCCGTGGTAGACGGCGTCGAAGCGCACCAGGGTCGGGAACAGGTGCACGTCGGCCTCGGTGATCGTGTCGCCGACCAGGTACCGCTGACCGGAAAGCCGTTCGGCGAGCAGGTCCAGCGCCTCGAACAGCTCGTGGAAGGCCTTGTCGTGCGCCTCCTGGCTCTGGGCGAAGCCGGTCTTGTAGACCCCGTTGTTGACCTTGAACACCAGATCGCCGACCTCGTCGATCTCGGCGCGCAGGTCCTGCGGGTACAGCTCGGGCGCTCCCGGCCGGTGGTGCTCGCGCCACTCGGTGGAGAAGTCGAGGGTGATCTGCGGGAAGTCGTTGGTGACGACCTGGCCGGTGGGGATGTCGACGATCGCGGGCACCGTGATGCCCTTCGCGTAGTCCGGGTCGCGTGCCAGGAACGCCTCGCGCAGCCGCTCGATACCCAGCACCGGGTCACGGCCGCCCGGGTCGAGGTCGAACTGCCAGCTGCGCTCGTCGTGGGTGGGCCCGGCGATGCCCATCGACAGCACCGGTTCCAGGCCGAGCAGCCGCCGCACGATGACCGCCCGGTTCGCCCAGGGACACGCCCTGGCCACCACCAGGCGGTACCGACCGGGTTCGACCGGGTAGCCGTCTCGCCCGTCGGCGGTGATCCGCGTGGCGATGTAGTTCATGTCCCGTTTGAATTCACCAGCCATGCCCTCGATCGTCCACCGAGAGGCCGGTCCCCGCCAAACGCCCGCGCCGGAACGCGCGACGGGACTTCCGCGGGTGCGGCCCGGAACGGGCCGAGCCGCACCCCGGCGTCATCGGGCGGGCACCTCCTCGGCGACCTCGGCGCGAGCGGGTTTGGTGGAGGTGTCGGCCAGCGCGAACGCCGCCAGCACCGACACCGCGGCCACCGCGATCAGGTAGTAGGCCGGCGACATCGGGTTCCCGGTGGTCTCTACCAGCGTCGAGAGGATCAGCGGCGTCGAACCGCCGAAGATCGACACCGCCGCGCTGTAGGCCAGCGACAGACCGCTGTAGCGCACCTCGGTCGGGAACGCCTCGGCGATCGCCGTGGAGATCGCCGCCAGGCTCGGCGCCATCAGCAGTCCCAGCAGCACGTAGGCGAGGACGATCAGCGCGAACGAGCCGGACAGGATGAGCTGGTACATCGGGATGGCCAGCACCATCAGCGCCATCGGCGTGGCGATCAGGAACGGCTTGCGCCGCCCGATCCGGTCGGCCAGCAGCGCCCACGCCGGGCAGGTCAGCAGCAGCGCGGAGATGCCCACCATCATCGCGATGAACATGTCGGCCTGCGCGATGCCGAGGTTCTTCACCAGGAACGCGGGCCAGAACGCCTGGACCATGTAGGTGCAGGTGGTGCCGGAGATGATCAGACCGATCACCTTGAGCACGTTCGGCCAGTGCTTCCGCAGCGTGATCATCAGCGGTGCACCGCTGTCCTCGGGGGACGAGGCCTGGAACTCCGGGGTCTCGTCCAGGCGCAGCCGCAGGTACAGGCCGATCGCGCCGAGCGGCAGCGTCACCAGGAACGGCACCCGCCAGCCCCAGTCGGTCAACGCCTCGGGCGTGAGCGCCATCGACAGCAGCGCGCCGATCACGGTGGCCACCAGCGTCGCCGCGAACTGGGTGAACATCTGCCAGCTGCCGTAGAACGTGCGTCGGTGCGCAGGCGCGTACTCGACCATGAACGCGGTGGCGCCACCGAACTCACCACCGGCCGAGAAGCCCTGCACGACGCGGGCGACCACCAGCAGGATCGGCGCGGCCAGGCCGATGCCGTCGTAGTTGGGCAGCAGTCCGATGACGAAGGTCGCCGCCGACATCCCGATGATGGAGATCGACAGCGTGGTGCGCCTGCCCATCCGGTCGCCGAAGTGGCCGAAGATCAGCGCGCCCAGCGGGCGCAGCACGAACGACACGCCGAAGGCGGCGAAGGTGGAGATCAGGCTGTGGCTTCCCGGGAAGAAGTTCGCCGCGATGGCCGCGGCGAAGAACCCGTAGAGCCCGAACTCGAACCATTCGATGAAGTTGCCGATGGACGCCGCGAGGACCGCCTTGCGGCGCACCGGCGCTGGCACGGATGCGGTCATGATCAATTCTCCACGTGGGTTCTGGTCAGGGCGAGTTCGGCGTAGAGGGTGGCTCCGTCGGCGAGCACCGCGTCGTCGAACACCGCGGTCGGCGAGTGGTTGTAGTCGGCGGTGTCCGGGTCGAGGCCGTCGGGAACCGCGCCGAGGCCGACGAACCCGCCGGGCACCTCGTCGAGCACCCGCGAGAAGTCCTCCGACCCCGACAGCGGGTTGGGCAGGGTCTGGTGCCGCTCGCTGCCGAAGAGCTCGTGGATGGTGCGGTCGACGAACGCGGTCTCCTCGACGTCGGTCCGGGTGGGCGGGTAACCCTGCCGGTACTCGACCTCGACGTCCACCCCGTGCGCGGCGGCGACCGCGCGCACCACGGCTTCCGAACGCTCCCGCATCCGCTCGCGCGACTCCGGCGAGAACGTGCGCACGGTGGCGCCGAAGGTCGCCGACTCCGGGATGACGTTGACGGCGTTGCCCGCGCGCAGCGAGCCGACGCTGAGCACCACCGGGTCGAACATGTCGAACTGCCGGGTCACCATCGTCTGCAGCGAGGTGATCATCTCGCTGATCGCGGCGACCGGGTCCTGCGTGCGGTGCGGAGCCGAGCCGTGCCCGCCGGATCCGTGCACCGACACGTGCAGCTCGTCGGAGGCCGACAGCATCGTGCCGGGCCGGGTGACGAAGCGGCCCTGCGGCGCGTCCGAGGAGAACACGTGGAGCCCGTAGGCCGCGTCCACGCGGCGGCCGGAGGCCTCCAGCACGCCTTCCTCGACCATGATCCGCGCGCCGTCGTAGCCCTCCTCCCCCGGCTGGAACATCAGCACCACGTCGCCGCCCAGCCGGTCGCGGTGCGCGCACAGCAGGCGGGCCGCGCCGATGAGCATCGTGGTGTGCAGGTCGTGACCGCAGGCGTGCATGGTGTCGCCGGTCTGCGAGGCGAAGTCGAGCCCGGTGCGCTCCCGCACCGGCAGCCCGTCCATGTCACCGCGCAGCAGCACGGTGGATCCACCACCGCCGCCGCGCAGCACCGCGGTCACCGAGCTCACGTCCCGCCCGGTGCTGATCTCCAGCGGCAGGCCGTCCAGGGCCGCCAGCACCCGTTCCTGGGTGCGGGGCAGCTGCAGCCCGACCTCGGGTTCGCGGTGGAACTCGTGACGCAGCGCGATCAGATCGTCGCGCATCGCCAGAGCGTCCTCGTGCACACTCAACTGCTACCTCCGGAAGTGACCTGCTTCATAACGACTCCAGGGCGCGTCAGTGTGCGATGTCGACTCGGCCCGACGTGGAGAATCGCAGGATTCGTGCGCAACGGACTTCTAGACGAGGTGATTCGTGCATCCCAGCGCCCCGGAACTGGCGGAAGAGGACCTGGCGCTGATCCACGCGCTGCAGATCGCACCGCGGGTCAGCTGGGCGGAAGCCGCCCGCGTGCTCGGCTCGTCCCCGACCGCGCTGGCCGCCCGCTGGGAGCGGTTGCGGGCGGCGGGACTGGCGTGGCTGACGGTGCACTCGGGCGAGCAGTCGCGCGACGTGGTGGCCTTCGTCGACCTGCGGGTCGAACCGTCCTGGCGGACCGAGGCCATCGAGCGCATCGCCCGCGATCCGCGAGCGGCCTCGGTGGAGGAGACCGCGGACGGCCGCGACCTGGTGCTGACGGTGATCGTCCCGGACTACGACTCGCTGGCGGCGTTCACCCTCGACGACCTGCCGACGACTCCGGGAGTGCGGGCGGTGGACACGCACGTGGTCACCAAGGTGCACCGGCAGGGCGCGGACTGGCGGCTCGACGCCCTCGCCCCCGACCAGCAGGCGGCGCTGCGCGAGGCCGCCCGGCACGCCAAGAGCCCGGTCGGCGGCCGCATCCCGGACTCCTACTGGCCGGTGGTGCAGCGCTTGGCGCACGACGGCAGGCAGAACGCCGCCGAGATCGCCCGCGCGCTGGGCCGCGACCCGGCGACGGTGCGCAGGCAGGTCGCCCGCCTGCTGGCCACCGACGCCCTGGCGTTCCGCTGCGAGGTCGCGGGGTTGCGCACCCGATGGCCGATCGTGTGCACGTGGTTCGCGCAGGTGCCGATGACCGAGCTGGACCACACGGTCCGCTCGCTGTCGACGCTGCCCGAGCTCCGGCTGCTGGTGTCCACCGCCGGGCAGTCGAACCTGATGTTCCTGCTGTGGGCGAGGTCGGCGGGCGATCTCATGCGCATCGAGCGGCTGGTCAACGAGAAGTTGCCGTCGCTGCGGCTGTCGGAGTCCGTCCTGACGCTGCGCACGCGCAAGCGGATGGGCTGGCTGCTCGACCGGCACGGGCGCGCTACCGGAGAGGTCGTGCTCCCCCACTCGTTGCTGCCGCGATGATTTCACATCTGGTGACCGTGATGGCGGTTATCCGCCACTGTCCGTATCGGTCCGTGACTCCTGCCTAGCCTCCGGTCGTGTTGATCGTGTCCACGTGAACGACCGCCCACAGGAGGAGTCGACATGTCCAGGTTCTCGATGACGACCGCGATCGCCGGCGCGGCGACGGCGTTGCTGCTGGTGGCAGGCGCGCCGTTGGCCGGTGCGGTCACCAGCGACGCCGCCGAGCCCCGCATCGTCACCTACGACGCCAGCCAGGCCGAGGAGTTCCAGGCGGCCATCGACGAGGCGGCCGAGACCTGGAACGGCCAGGTCGCCAACGTCAAGCTGGAGAAGGCCACCGACGGCCAGGCCGACCTGACCGTCCTCGCCGACGACGGCTGGCCGCGCGCCCAGACCGAGTCGCTCGGCGTGGGCACGGTGTGGATGGGGCGCGAAGCCGTCAACGAGGGGCACCACATCCCGCGCATCGCCACCCACGAGATCGGCCACATCCTCGGGCTCCCCGACGACCGCACCGGGATCTGCGAAGACCTGATGTCGGGCGCCAGCGCCGGGACCGACTGCCAGAACACCCTCCCCAACCCGACCGAGAAGGCCCAGGTCGACGAGAACTTCGCGCAGGGCGTCGTGATCGCGCCGCAGCTGTTCACCGAAGCCCCGGCCCTCGCCGGGAAGTGACGGCTCTCAGCCGGGCAGCGCCGGTAGTTCCGGCTGGTCCAGCCACGCGGTGAACAGCGGGTCCAGGTCGCGGTTCGCGTGCTCGGCGGCCAGGGACGTGAAGTCCTCGGTGGTCGCGGTGCCGTGCCGGTGCTCGGCCGCCCAGCGCCGCAGCAGCGCGAAGAACGGCTCGTCGCCGATCTCGTGCCGGAGCGCGTGCAGGGTCAGCGCACCGCGCTTGTAGACCTGCGGGTCGAACATGCTGGATACGCCCGGGTCGCCGATGCGGAGATCGGCGGCGACCTGGGCGTGCCAGTCCGCGGCGTGCTCCTGCGCCGACGGGCCGCCCGAGCGCTCCGACCACAGCCACTCGGCGTAGGTCGCGAAGCCCTCGTTGAGCCAGATGTGCCGCCAGTCCGCGATGGTGACGCTGTTGCCGAACCACTGGTGGGCGAGCTCGTGCGCCACGAGCCGTTCGTGGGTGCGCTGCCCGTCGACGTGGTTGGCGCCGAAGATCGACATGCCCTGCGCTTCGACGGGGTCTTCGAGCTCGTCGTCGGTGACCACCACGACGTACTCGCCGAACGGGTAGGGGCCGAACAGCTCGCGGAAGCAGTCCATGATCTGGCCGTGCCGGCCGAAGTCGACCGCGAAGTCCTCCTTCAGCCGCGCGGGGATCGCCGCCCGCTGCGGGACTTCGCCACCGGCCAGCTCCACGTCGGTGTAGGGACCGACCTGGACGCTCATCAGGTACGTCGAGGTCGGTTCCGGCCGCTCGAAGACGTGCGTCGTGGTGCTGCCGCGCCGCTGCTGCGACACCAGGTTCCCCGTCACCTGCACCGAGAACGGCGAGTCGGCGGTGAACGAGACCCGGTACGCGGCCTTGTCGGACGGGTGGTCGTTGCAGGGGAACCACGACGGCGCCCCGATGGGCTGCGCGGCGACCATCGAGCCCTCGGTGAGCTCCTCCCACCCGATCTCGCCCCAGCGGCCCGCGATCGGGTGGGGCGTGCCCGAATACCGGACCTCCACGCGGAATTCGGCGTTCTCGCCGAGGGGGCTCTGCGGCCTGATGCGCAACTTCCCGCCGCTGTGGGTGAACTTCGCGGGCTTGCCGTCCACGAGCACCCGCCGGACCCGCAGGTCGGCGAGGTCGAGGCTGAACCGCAACAGCGCCTGCGTCGCGGTGGCCGAGATCCGCGCGGTGCCGCTGAGCCGGTTGGGCCCCACCTGGTAGTCCAGGTCGAGGTCGTAGTGCTCGACGCGGTATCCGCCGTTGCCGTGCTCGGGCAGGTAGGGGTCGGCGGACCGGTCCGCCCCTGGTGACGGAGCGCTCGTGCTCGGCCCAGAACTCACCGGTTGCGTCCCCTCTGCCAGTTCGTGATCGGGTTCCCGAGCCAGCGCGTGCCCGCGGGCACCTCGTCGCCGCGGGTGACCAGCGAGCCCGGTCCGATGGTGGTGTCGGCGCCGATGCTCGCGCCGGGCAGCACGATTCCGTGCGGGCCCAGGGTAGCGCCGGGATCCAGCCGCACCTCGTCGAGCCGCATGACCCTGTCGTGGAACAGGTGGGTCTGCACGACGCAGCCGCGGTTGACAGTCGAGCCCGCCCCGAGCCGCACCAGGTCCGCTTCGGGCAGCCAGTAGGTCTCCAGCCACACGCCGCGGCCGATCTTCGCGCCCATGCTCCGCTGCCACATCGTCAGCAGCGGTGTTCCGGTGGCCGACCCGATCAGCCACGGCACCGCCAGCACCTCGACGAACATGTCGGCCAGCTCGGTGCGCCACACGAAGGAGCACCACAGCGGGCGTTCCCCGGCCCGGTAGCGGCCGACGAGCAGCCACTTCACCGCGGTCGCCACGAGGCAGGCCAGCAGCCCGGCGGCCAGCATGACCGGTCCGGCGAGCAGCGCCGCGCCCAGCAGCCCCACTTCGGCGTGCAGGTGCGCCAGCGCCGCCAGCACCAGCACCGACAACCCGACGCTGAGCACGACCGGCACGAACCGGAACAGCTCGACGACGGCGCGGGCGAGCTTGAGGCGCAGCGGTGGCGCGAAGGTGCGGCTGCGGTCGCCCCGATCGACCGACCTGCGCAACGGCATCGGCGGCATTCCCAGGTACGACGAGCCCTTCTTGGCCTTGCGCGGGGTCGACGACAGCACGCCGACCAGACCGCGCTTGGGCACCCGGCGGCCCGCCGCGGTCATGCCGGAGTTGCCCAGGAACGCCTGCTTGCCGATGCGCGCCGGGGCCACGTGCAGCCAACCTCCACCGAGGTCGTAGGTGGCGACCATGGTGTCGTCGGCGAGGAACGCGCCGTCGGCGACGTTGGTCATCTTCGGCAGCGCGAGCACGGTGGAGGCTTCGACGTCGCGGCCGACCTTGGCGCCGAGCAGCCGCAGCCACACCGGGGTGATCAGGCTGGCGTACAGCGGGAACAGCCCGACCCGCGCCATGTCCATCAGCCGCTCGGTGGCCCACACCTGCCAGGCCACGCGCCCGTGGACCGGGTGGAACCCCTCGTGCATGCCGATGCTCAGCGCGCGGACGCAGATCACCACCAGCAGCGCGTAGCCGAGGAAGTAGGTCGCGCTCGCCAGCGGTACCACCGGCGCGGCGCGCAGCAGCGCCGAGCTCAGATCGGGCGAGCCGGAGATCGCGCGGGCGAGCAGCAGGACGCCGGGCACCGCGGCCACCGCCGGGACCAGTCCGAGCAGCATCGAGGCGAGCCCGTACATCGCGACCCAGCGCCGCGAGCGCGGCGGGCGGCTGGACGGCCAGGTCAGCGCGGACTTGCTCACCTTGCTCGCCGGTGAACCGGACCACCGCTGCCCTGCCGGGACCGAGCCGTGCACCGTGGAGCCCGCCGCGATCTCGGCGCGCTTGCCGATGCGCGCGCCGGGCAGCAGCGTGCTGCGCGCGCCGACGCGCGCGCCCGCGCCGATCCGGATCTTGCCGATGTGCACCCGGTCGCCGTCGACCCAGTGGCCGGAGAGGTCCACCTCGGGTTCGACGGCCGCTCCCCTGCCGATCTTGAGCATGCCGGTGATCGGCGGCGGCGAGTGCAGGTCGACGTCGTCGGCGACCTGGGCGCCCAGCGCCCGCGCGTAGAACGACGTCCAGGACGCGCCGGAAACGCCCGTGGCGCCGGAGAACTCGGCGAGCTGCTGCGCGGTCCACAGTCTCAAGTGGACGCTCCCGCCGCGCGGGTAGCTGCCCGGCCGCACGCCGTCGAGCAGGAACCGGGCGCCGACTGCGGAGATCGTGATGCGACCGGCGGGCGTGAACAGCACCAGCCACGCCGCCGCGATCCCCCACCAGGGCACCGTCGGCAGGAAGCTCACCGAGCCCGCCCAGGTCAGCACGTTGCTGATCGCCGCGAGCGCGGTCAGCCACCGCAGTCCCGCCAGCGAGAGCATCGGGATCATGATGAGCAGTTGCAGCAGGCCGGTCCGGCGCGGTGTCGGGGCGACCTCGCGCTGGGAGTTGCCGGTGTCGGCGTCGAGCGCGTCGAGGTGCGCGGCGAGTCCGCCGAGCGTGGGCTCCTGGTAGATGTCGGCGACGGAGACCTGCGGATGGCGCAGCCGGATGCGGGCGATGAGCTGGGCTGCGGTCAGGCTGCCGCCGCCGTGCGCGAAGAAGTCCGCGCCCGGGTCGGAGACCTCGACGCCGAGGATCTCCGCCCAGCCCTCCGCGAGCCACGACTCGGTGCCCGACAGCGCCGAGGTCTCCCCCGGGCCTGCGGTGGGCAGCGGCCAGGGCAGGGCCGCGCGGTCGACCTTGCCGGAGGTGCGGGTGGGCAGGTCGTCGATGATCGCCAGCAGCGGCACCAGCGCGGCGGGCAGGCGTTCCTGCAGCTGCCGCACGGAGCTGTCGTGGTCGAAGTCCTCGCTGCTCGGCACGACGTAGCCGACCAGCACCTGGTTCCCCGCCGCGGTGGTCTGCACCGCCGCCGCGGCTCCCGCCACGTCGGGCAGGGCGGCCAGGGCGGCGTCGACCTCGCCGAGCTCGATGCGCCGTCCTCCGAGCTTGACCTGCTCGTCGGCGCGGCCGACGAACACCAGGCCCTCGGGTTCGGCGCGCACCACGTCGCCGCTGCGGTAGGCGCGGGACCAGCCCAGCGACGGCAGCGGCGCGAACTTCTCGGCGTCCTTGTCGGCGTCGAGGTAGCGGGCGAGACCGACGCCGCCGATCACGAGCTCACCGGTGCCTCCCATCGCGAGCGGGCCGCCCTCGTCGTCGACGACCGCGAGGTTCCAGCCCGCCAGCGGCAGCCCGATCCGGACCTCGTCGTCGCCGCTGAGCCTGGCCGCGGAGGCGACCACGGTCGCCTCGGTGGGCCCGTAGGTGTTCCAGACCTCGCGGCCCTCGACGTCGAGCCGTTCGGCGAGCTCCTGCGAGCACGCCTCCCCGCCGAGGATGAGCAGCCGGATCTCCTCCAGCGCCTCGACCGGCCACAACGCGGCCAGGGTCGGCACGGTGGACACGACGGTGATGCGCTGCGCGACCAGCCAGGGACCGAGGTCGACGCCGGTGCGCACGAGAGCGCGCGGCGCGGGCACCAGGCATCCGCCGTGCCGCCACGCCAGCCACATCTCCTCGCACGAGGCGTCGAAGGCCACCGACAGCCCGGCCAGCACCCGGTCGCCCGGGCCGATGGGCTCCTCGGTGAGGAACAGGCGGGCCTCGGCGTCGACGAACGCGGCGGCCGAGGCGTGGCTGACCGCGACGCCCTTGGGCTTGCCGGTCGAGCCGGAGGTGAAGATGATCCACGCGTCGTCGGACGGAGTGGGATCGCCGGTCTTCCCGCCGGGGGTGCGGCGCAGCCGCAGCTCACCACCGGTGCTCAGCACCGCGCACACGTCGGCCTCGGTGAAGACCAGCTCGACGCGGTCCTCGGGATCGTCGGCGTCGACGGGCACGTAGGCGGCACCGGCCGCGAGCACGCCCAGGATCGAGACGTAGAGCTCCGCGGTCCCCGACGCGATGTGGATCCCGACCCGGTCACCGGCACCGATGCCGGACTCGGCGAGTCGTCGGCGCACGGCGTCGACCTGGCCGGTCAGCCGGCGGTAGGTCAGCGCGGTCGTGCCGTCGTCGATCGCGGGCGCGTCGGGGTGCCGCTCGGCGGTGGTGGTGAGGACGTCGATCAGGGTGCGCTGGTCCGGCGCGAAACCCGACCAGTACACGGCACTGGTCGTGGACCCGGGGATGTCGTCGAGGGATTCGTGCGCCGTCGTCAGCGTCACCGAGGCCGCCGTTCGGCCGGCGGCACGGCTGGGGAACTGCGAACAGGACCTGAACCCACGGCGTCTGTCTCCTGTCGTCAGAGCGCGTACTCCGGATGACGCACGCGCAGCAGACCGACCAGCCTACGATCTCCGGGAGATCAATGCCCGCTCCAACCCCTGTTCACGTGCTGGTGCTCACAGCGAACAGGTGTTCTGCAACGCGCCGTGACGGCGCTTTCCCACCGCGGGTTCAGGGCCTTTGGCCCCTGGTTCACCCGCGCCGGAGGGGTCATGGTCACCAGGGGCTTTCTCGGTCTTCCTGGGGTGGGCATTCATGATCAACGGAACACGATCGGCTGCGAGCGCGCTGCTGTGCGTCCTCGCGATGGCCGCCGGGCTGATGACGGCGACAGCGCCTCCCGAAGCCGCCGCCGCTCCCGTGCTGCCGCCCGGATTCGTGTTCCGCGACCAGCCGAGCGGGCAGGCCGCGTTCGACCTGACGGACTTCACCTTCCTGCCGGACAACAGCGCGCTCAGCACCGGCAAGCAGGGCAAGGTCGCCTGGGTGTCCCCTGGCGGGAAGGTCAACACGCTGGCGACGCTGCCGGTGGACACCGCGCAGGACCTCGGGCTGGTCGGCGTCGCCGCCGCGCCCGACTACGAGGCGTCCCGGCAGATCTACCTCGCCCGCGCCGTGCCCGACGCCGCCGACGGCTACCTCCTGCGGCTCTCCCGCTGGACGGTCGAGGGCAGCCCGGAACCGACCCGGATCGTCGACGAGCGGGTGATCTTCGAGACCAAGAGCTTCTCCGACGTGCACGCCATCACCGGCATCATCGCCGCGCCGGACGGCACGCTGTGGGTGTCCATCGGTGACCTGGCCAGCTACCGGTTCACCGACGCCGCGGCGTTCCAGACCTTCAACCTGGACTCGCCCGCGGGCAAGATCGTGCACATCACGCCGGACGGCCGAGGGGTGGCGAGCAACCCCTTCTACCAGTCGTCGAACCCGTCGTCGTGGCGCAGCCGCGTCTACGCCAGCGGTTTCCGCAGCCCCTTCCGGCTCTCGATCGACCCGTCCACCGGGACTCCGATCGTCGGCGACGTCGGCTACGGGACGTGGGAAGAGGTCGACTTCGTGCGCCCTGGCCAGAACTACAAGTGGCCGTGCTGGGAGGGCAACCACCCGGCTCCCGGGTACGCCGACCGGCCGGAGTGCGCCAACGTCGCCAACACGCCCCCGGTGTGGGAGTACCACCACGGCAGCGGCGTCGACGAGGGCAACAGCGTCACCGGCGGCATCATCTACCAGGGCGAGAGCTACCCGGAGGCCTACCGGGGCGCGTACTTCTTCGGCGACTACAGCCAGCGCAAGCTCTGGACGCTGCGGCTCGATGCCCAGGGCGCGCTGGTGCAGCGACCGCAGAGCCCACCGCTGGGAACCGACATCGGCGGTCCGGTGAAGTTCGAGGCGGCGCCCAACGGCGACGTCGTCTACGCCGACATCTACAGCGGATCGCTGCGCAGGCTCAGCTACTCCGCGGCCAACAACCCGCCGGTCGCCGCGGCCACCACGACGAGCGATCCGGCCACCCGCACGGTCACCTTCGACGGTTCGGGCTCGATGGACTTCGACGGCGACGCCCTGCGCTACGACTGGGACTTCGGCGACGGCACCACCGCGACGGGGGTGCGCGCCACGCACACCTACGCGCCGGGAACCGAGCGGTTCACCGCGAAGCTGACGGTGCGGGACCCGCTCGGCGCCTCCGACCAGGTCGACGTCGTGGTCGTCCCCTCCAACCACTCGCCGGAGCTGACGCTGACACCGCCCGCGCAGGCGGACTTCGCGGTCGACGACCCGATCAGCCTCTCGGCCGACGCCACCGACGTCGAGAACGGCCCGCTGGAGGTGACGTGGACGAGCTCGGTCGTGCACTGCGCCGAGGAGACGACCTGCCACGACCACCCAGGACCCGGCGCGCAGGGCCCGGTGTTCGACACCGCGTTCACCGCGCACCCGGACGCGCGGATGACGTTCACCGCCACCGCGACCGATTCCGAGGGCGTGTCGTCGTCGAAGACCTACACCGCGCTGCCCCGCGAGCACCTGCTGACCCTCACCAGCAACATCCCCGCGGTGCTGCAGATCCCCACCGAAGGCGGGGCCAGCTCGGCGATGGTCACCGAGGGTGCGGAGCTCGACGTGCTGGCAGCCGAAACGGCCACCGACGGCGGGTCGACGTTCACGAGGTGGACCGACGGGCCGACCGCGCGCTCCAGGCTCGTCACGATGGGGCCCGCCGACGCGACCTTCAACGCCGAGTACCGGTCCGCGATCGACCAGCGGTACGACTCCGATCCCGGGCTGCGCACGCTCCTGGGCGCGCCGACGGGACCGGAGATCACCGACGGCCCGGTGCACTACCGGACCTACCAGAACGGCAGGCTGTACTGGAGCTCGGGAACCGGGGTGCACGAGGTGCACGGCGGCAACCTGGCCAAGTACCTCGAACGCGGCGGGCACGCCTCCTTCGGGGCTCCGACCACCGATGAGACGGCCACACCCGACCAGGTCGGCCGGTACAACCACTTCGCGCTGGGCGCGTCGATCTACTGGACGCCGCAGACCGCGTCGCACGCGGTGTGGGGTTCGATCCGCGAGCAGTGGAGCAGGCTCGGCTGGGAAACCGGCCCCATCGGCTACCCCACCACCGACGAGACGGCCACGCCCGACCGGATCGGCCGCTTCAACCACTTCAGCAAGGCGTCCTCGATCTACTGGACGCCCCAGACGGGAGCGCACGGCATCTGGGGCGCGATCCGCGACAGGTGGAGCCGGATCGGTTGGGAGACGGGGCCTGTCGGCTACCCCACCACCGACGAGTCGATCACGCCGGACCAGGTGGGGCGCTACAACCACTTCAGCAAGGCCGGCTCGATCTACTGGTCGCCGCCGACCGGTGCGCACGAGGTGTACGGCCGGATCCGCGAGCGGTGGGTGGCGCTGGGCTGGGAGCGCTCGTACCTGGGTTATCCGACGACCGGCGAGTTCTCGGTCTCCGGGGGCAGGCAGAACAACTTCCAGCACGGCTTCATCCGCTGGATCGCGAGCAACAACTCGGTCATCGACAGGCGGTACTGACCCACCGGCTCAGGTGGTCTCCTCCTGACCGCTCAGCGCCGTGTAGCCGGCGACGAGGCTCTGCCGGAACGCGGCCTGGTGGTCTTCGGGGATCGCGCCGAGCACCTGGTCCTCGATCGCCTCGATCAGCGAGTCGCAGCGCTGCAGGACCTCGCGGCCGGACTCGGTCAGCGAGATCAGCAGCACCCGCCGGTTGTCGGGATCGCGGTGGCGCTCGATGTGCCCGCGATCCTCCAGCCAGCGCACCATCTCGTTCATGGTCTGCGGGGTGACGAACGAGCGGCGGGCGAGCTGGGCGGAGCTGAGGCGGTCGCGATGCCGCAGCGCGGTGAGCGCCGTGAACTGCAAGGTGGTCAGACCGTGCGGGCGCAGCGCCTCGTCCATCCGCGCCCGGATCGCCAGCTCCAGGCGCTTGACGAGGTAGAGGGTGCGCGGTTCGGCGTTGTCGTGACTGGTCACCGACACATCATCGCGCACGTTCGCGGTGGCTCGCTCGGGTGTCATGCCAACCGCTCCCGCACCGACGTCTTCTGGACCTTCCCGGAACCCGTGCGCGGCAGGTCGTCCCAGAACTCCACCTGCTTGGGCACCTTGTAGCCGGCGAGGTGGCCCCGCAGGTGCTCGTGGATCTCCTCGCCGGTGGCCCGCGCTCCTGCGCGCAGGACGACCACGGCACGCGGTACTTCGCCCCACTTCGGGTCGGGCACGCCGACGACGGCGCACAGCTCGACCGCCGGGTGCTCGTGGAGCGCGGCCTCCACCTCGGCGGGGTAGATGTTCTCCCCACCCGAGATGATCATGTCGCGGATCCGGTCGACGACGGTGAAGTGGCCTTCGCCGTCGACGGTGGCGACATCGCCGGAGTGCATCCAGCCGCCCGCCAGCGCCTCGTCGGTGGCCTCGGGCCGGTTCCAGTAGCCGAGCATGACGTTCGGTCCGCGCACCACGACCTCCCCCGGCTCGCCCGCCGCGACCGGCTGACCGGCGCGGTCGACGACGCGGACGTCGGTGAAGAACGACGGAACACCCGCCGAACCCGCCTTCTCGCGCGCCGCTGCGGGATCGAGGATCAGCGCGCCCGGCGAGGTCTCGGTCATCCCGTAGCCCTGGACGAACGCCAGGCCCCGGTCCAGGTAGCGGCGGAGGGTGGCCTCCGGGACCGGCGATCCGCCGCACAGCAGAGTCCGCACGCTGGAGAGGTCCGCGCTCGCCCACTCCGGCCGGGTGCTGATCGCGTCGTACATCGCGGGCACGCCGAACAGCAGCGAAACCCGGTGGCGCGCGATCAGCTCCAGCGCCTCGCCCGGGTCGAACGAGCTCATGAGCACTGCGGTTCCGCCCTTGAGCAGCGTGGGCAGGCAGGTCATCCCGAGCGCCGCGGTGTGGAACAGCGGCGCGGCGACCAGGGCGACCTCGGAGCCGGACAGGTCGGACTCGACCAGCACGTTGACGCAGTTCCACGTCAGGTTCCCGTGGCTGAGCACGGCACCCTTCGGGCGGCCGGTGCTGCCCGAGGTGTACATGATCAGGCACGGGTCGTCGAGCCCGACGGGTTCGTCGACGGGCTCGCCCGCTCCGCCCGCCAGCGCCTCGTAGGAGTCCTCGTCGATGACGAGGCGTTCCCGCAGCACCGGCGTCGCCGCCGCGTCGACGGAGCCTCCCGCCGACGCGGCGTGGACCAGCACCGACACACCCGCGTCGGTCAGCACGTGCGCGAGCTCGGGCACCGCCAGCCTGGTGTTGACCGGGACGAACACCGCTCCGAGGGAGGCCGTGGCGAACAGCGCTTCCAGGTAGGCGGGGTGGTTCGGGCCGAGGTAGCCGACCCGGTCACCGCGCCGCACCCCGAGGTCGCGCAGACCTCGCGCGAGCGCGGCGGTGCGCCGCGCCAGCTCGGCGTGGGTGTCCTGGCGCTCGCCGTGGATCAGCGCCACCCGGTGCGGGGTCATCCGGGCTCGCCGCACCGGCCAGGACCCCAGTCCCTCGTCACGCATCGCGCAGCCTCCCGCGGGCAGCTCAGTCGTTGGAGTAGGCGGAAAGCCCCGGGCGGTAGGACTTCTCGTCCAGGAACTGGGTCATCCCCTTCTCCCGGCCGTCGGCCTCGTCGAGGAACTGGGACTGCTCCAGCTTGGCGTAGAGGTAGTCCTCGGCGTGCTCCCACGGCATGTCGCGCGAGATCTTGTAGCCGACCTTGGCCGTGCGCAGCACCACCGGGTTCATCGAAGCGAGCTTGAGCGCGAGCTCGCGGGTGCGCTCGCGCAGCCGGTCGGCCGGGACCGCCTCGTTGACCAGGCGCATCTCGGCGGCGCGGCGGCCGTCGAAGGTCTCGCCGGTCATGATGAAGTACAGCGCGTCGCGCTGGCTGACGGTCGCGGCCAGCGCCCGCGTGACCACGCCGCCGGGCGGGATCCCCCAGTTGATCTCGGACAGGCCGTACTGCGCCTGCTCGTCGGAGATGGCCAGGTCGCAGGCCACCAGCGGGGTGAAGGCCCCGCCGAAGCACCAGCCGTTGACCATCGCGATGGTCGGCTTGGACCAGTTGGCCAGCCGCTTCCACTGCCACTCCGCGCTGGCCCGGCGCACCCGGATCTGCAGCGCCGGGTCACCGGACTCGTCGACCTCGCGGAAGTACTCCTTGAGGTCCATGCCCGCCGACCAGGACTCACCAGCGCCGGTGAGCACCAGGACCTTGCAGCGCGGGTCGCCTTCGAGGGCGTCGAGGGTGCGGACCATCTCGTCGTTGAGCGTCGGGTTCATCGCGTTGCGCTTGTCGGGGCGGTTCAACGTCACCCACGCGATCCCCTCGTCGAACTCGACGAGAACGGTGTTCCCCCAGGGTGTTTCAGAAGACATGGTGCTCCTCGTTGAAGATCAGAACGGGTACTGGGCGGCTTCGGACCGGACGGTGATCCACTGCGTCTCGGTGAACGCCTCGACGTTGGCCCGCGCGCCGCCGACGCGCCCGATGCCGGAAGCTCCGACACCCCCGAACGGGACGGCGGGGTCGTCGTTGACGGTCTGGTCGTTGATGTGGACGAGCCCGGTGGGAACGCGGTCGGCCAGCGCGAGGCCTGCGGCGGTGTCGGAGGTGATGATGCCGAGGCTGAGCCCGTACTCGGAGTCGGCGGCCATCTCGGCGGCCTCGTCGGCGGTGTCGAACGGCCGGACGCTCGCGACCGGGCCGAAGACCTCCTCGGCGTAGGCGGGGATGCCGGGGTGGCAGTCGGCCAGCACGGTCGGCCGGAAGAACGGGCCGCTCGCCTTGCCGCCGGCGACCAGCCGGGCACCGGCCGCCACGCTGCGGTCGACGAGATCGGTGACGTGGGCGAGCTGGCCCTCGTCGATGATCGGGCCGAGCACGACGTCTTCGGTGAACGGGTCCCCGACGGGCAGCGCTTCCGCCTTCTCGGCGAGCGTGTCGACGTAGCGGTCGTAGAGCGAGCGGTGCACCAGGTGGCGGCCGGTGGCCATGCAGATCTGCCCCTGGTGCAGGAAGCTCCCGAACGCCCCGCAGGACGCGGCGGCGTCGAGATCGGCGTCCTCGCAGACGATCAGCGCGCTGTTCCCGCCGAGCTCCAGGTGCGCGCGCTTGAGCAGCTCACCGGCGCGGGCGCCGACGGAGCGCCCGGCCCGGGTGGATCCGGTGAAGGAGATGATCGGCACGCGCGGGTCGTCTACCAGCGCGGCACCGGAGTCCGCACCGCCGGGCAGCACCTGCAGCACTCCCTCGGGCAGACCGGCTTCCTCGAAGACGCGGGCGATGACCACGCCACCGCACACGGCCGTGCGGGCATCGGGTTTGACGACGACGGCGTTGCCGAGCGCCAGCGCGGGTGCCACCGATCGCATCGACAGCAGCAGCGGGAAGTTGAACGGCGAGATCACGCCGACGACACCGGCCGGAACCCGGCGCTGCACGCTGAGACGCGTGCCGTCGGGCAGGAGTTCGCCGTGGGGGGCCGAGGTCAGCGCGGCCGATTCGGTGCACTCCCCCGCCGCGCCTTCGATCTCGATCCCGGCCTTGAGCCGGACGGACCCGGACTCGCGCACGATCCACTCGGTGATCTCACCGGCGTGCTCGGTCAGCAGATCCGCCGCGCGGCGCAGCACGGCCGCGCGCTGGGCCGGAGGTGTCGCCGCCCAGTCCCGCTGCGCGCGGGTGGCGCGCTCGACGGCGGCGGTGACGTCGCCGGCCGCGGCCAGCCCGACGCTGCCCAGCACCGCCGAGGTGGCCGGTTCCCGGACTTCGCCCACCCCGGCCGAACCTCCGGTCCACCGACCGGTGAAGAGCCTGCCCTCCCAGGTCGACGAGTCGAGAAGTGCCACCAGAACCCCCTTCGCGGGTAATCATCAGGTTTCCTGATCGTTCTGGCCGATCGTGCTCCAGCGGAGCCGTAGGTTTCAAGTCGATGTGACTCGGAGCACTCCTGTCGCGATGTCACTGCTCGGCGCGTCGACCCTCCTCCGAATTCCTTGCCCGCAAGGACTTTTCGAACGCGGTCGCGGGACCCGAATAGCCGAGGGCGGGGTGTCGTGGAGCACGACACCCCGCCCTCGGGTGGGTCAGCGGGCCGCGGCGTTGGCCACGGCTCGGTCCGACAGCGCCCGCTGCGCGTCTTCCCACCGGCTCGCGTCGCCGCGCCAGGTCTCCAGCGCGGGGGCGACCAGGGCGCGCCCGAACGAGTAGGTCAGCTCCCAGGGCAGCGGACCGCAGTTCTGCATGGCGCCGAGGTGGCGGGTCGCCAGCTCCGGGCTCTGCCCGCCGGAGAGGAACGCGATGCCCGGCACCTCCGGCGGGACCGTCTCGCGCAGGGTGTCCACTGTGGTCTGCGCGACCTCCTCGATCCCGGGCTGCTGCGGGCAGTCCTTGCCCGCGACCACCATGTTGGGCTTGAGGACCATCCCGTCGAGCCGCACCTGCATCAGGGCGAGCTCGTCGAACAGCGCCCGGAGCACCACCCGCGTCACCTGCTGGCACCGGGCGAGGGTGTGGTCGCCGTCCATCAGCACCTCGGGTTCCACGATCGGCACCAGCCCGCCTTCCTGGCAGAGCCCGGCGTAGCGCGCGAGCCCGTGCACGTTCGCGCGGATCGAGCGCTCGGTGGGACGCCCGCCGCCGATGGTGATCACCGCGCGCCACTTGGCGAAGGTCGCGCCGAGGCCCACGTACTCGGCGACGCGGTCGCGCAGGCCGTCGAGCCCTTCGGTGACCTTCTCGCCGTCGGCCCCGGCCAGCGGCTTGGCCCCGGTGTCGACCTTGATGCCGGCCAGGATCCCCATGTCCGCGAGGGCGGCGGGGAAGGTGCGCCCGTCCGACAGCTCCTGCCGCAGGGTGTCGTCGGCCAGGATGATCCCGCTGATCGAGTCGGCCAGGTCGGGCGTGGTGACGATCAGTTCGCGGTAGGTCCGCCGGTTCTCGTCGGTGGGAGCCACGCCGACGCCCTCCAACCGGGAGGACATCGTGGAGATGCTCTCGTCCGCGGCGAGCACTCCCCGCCGGTCGGAGACCATCCTGTGAGCGATGTCGTTCAAGGTAGTCATTGTTCCGCTTCGCCTCCTAGCGCGCGAATGCACTGCCGACGAGCATCCGCTGCCGACGTGAGATGTGCCCGATGTGCAAGGCTGCACGCCTGGCGAAGCCCCGGTCAACGCGCCGCGCACGAAGCGCGCACCCCGTGGCACGAACGGTTGTCAACACCTTCCGGACGGATCGATCAGATCAATTCCATTGCACGATCCAGTCGGCACGCGTATTCTTCACCCGTCGACAAAAACAGCTTGTTTTCCAACATTTTTGGTGCTCGAACACGTGCGACCGCACCCGCTCCGCAGCACGGCGCCCACTGTGGACGGGAGAAGCCGTGATCGCAGAACGGGTGCGGCAGCGAGAGATCGAGTTCTCCGGTTGCTAGAGCCCGAGGGCTTCGGTGACGAACTTCGCGCGCCGGCGCGAGACCGGCACGATCCACCCGTAGTTCTCGACGGTGAGTTCGAGTTCGCCACCGTCCTTGCGCGTCACTTCGCGGACGCGGTTGAGGTTCACCAGGTAGCTCCGGTGCACCCGCACGAACCCGCAGGCCGCGTACTTGTCGTCGATGTTGTCGATGCCATCGGTCGCGCACCGGAAGCGCCCGAGATCGGTTCTCAGCCAGACGGCCCTCCCGACGGATTCGGCCACGATCACCTCGGCGATGTCGAACAGGACCTGCCGGTCCCCTCTGATGCCGACCACACGTCGCGTCTCACCCAACGCATCCTCCCGTTGCAGTGTTCCGGAAGCCACCCGCTCGTCCGACCCCGTCCAGGACGCGGTGCCCGGACCTGCCCGATCAACGGTGTTCCCGCGATGTACCAACGGGTTTCGGCGGACGGTCCACATGATCCGTCCGCCGGCCCGTCTCGTACCTGATGAATTAGGCGCGAGGTGAAGGAGACCTCCGGTCGGCGTTGCGGGCGTCGTGCGCTCGCACCCGGCCGGAGGTCTCCTGCTTCACCCCACCGCACCGCCGATCGCGGTGCGGTCGTCATACCTGCCCGCCGGTCAGTCCGGCAGGGTGAACACGATCAGCGCGCTGCCGTGGCCCGCGCCGAGCATGCCGGGGATGATGCCCTCCAGCCAGCCGCCCCAGCCGACCGGAACGGCGACGTACTGCTTGCCGTCGACCGAGTAGGTCATGGGGCTGCCGTGGTGCCCGCTCCCGCACTGGAACTTCCACAGCTCCTCACCGGTCCGGGCGTCCAGGGCCAGGAACTCGCCCGTCGGCGTGCCGGCGAACACGACGTCACCAGCGGTCGCGAGCACCGACGAGGCCATCGGGTACGGGTTGCGCCAACGCCACTTCTCCTCCCCGTGGGAGTCGAAGGCGCTGACCGACCCGGCCATGTTGTCGATGTCCACCTGGACGGCGGCACCCCAGTACGGCATGCCTTCCTTGAACTCGCGACGACGCCTGGTCGCGGTCGCGCCCACGTCGGCGACCGGCACGTAGAACATGTCGGTGCGCGGGCTGTAGGCGGCGTGCGTCCACTCCTTGGCACCGGCCGGGCCGGGGTAGAAGTGGACGGGCTCGCCCTCCTTGTCCGGGTACTTCCTGGGCGTCACCTTGCCGTCGCGGGTGATGGTGCCCCAGTCGATCCGGTCGACGAACGGCGTGACGTGCTGCAGCTCGCCGTTGGTGCGGTCGAGCACGAAGAAGTAGCCGTTCTTGTCGAAGTGCCCGAGGAGCTTCTTCCCGTCCCGCTCGAACAGGGTCATCTCCATGGTGGAGTCGTAGTCCCACAGGTCGTGCGGGGTGAACTGGTAGTGCCACCGGATCTGGCCGGTGTCGACGTCCACGGCGACGACGCTGTCGGTGTAGAGGTTGTCGCCCTCGCGCACCGCGCCGTCGAAGTCGGGCGCCGGGTTGCCGGTGCCCGCGTAGTAGAGGTTCGTCTCGGGGTCGTAGGTGCCGGTGACCCAGTGGTTGGCACCGCCGCGCGCCCACGCCTCGCCGTCGGCCGGCCAGGTCTCCGAACCCGGCTCACCGGGCTTGGGCACGGTGTAGCAGCGCCAGCGCTGCTCACCGGTCTCCAGGTCCCAGCAGTCGATGTGCCCGCGCACGCCGAACTCGCCGCCGGCGCTGCCGGTGATGATCGTGTCCTTGATGACCAGCGGGGCCAGCGAGGCGCTCTCGCCCGCGCGGACGTCACCGATGGTCTTCTCCCAGACCTTCTCACCGTTGGTCGCGTCCAGCGCGAGCAGGTGGGCGTTGGGGGTCACGAAGTAGACCTTGCCGTTGGCCACCGCGGAACCGCGGTTGACGTTGCCGCAGCACAGCGAGACGTCGAAGGGAACCGCGTGCTTGTAGCGCCACAGCTGCTCACCGGTCTTGGCGTCCAGGGCCCAGAACCAGCCGTCCCAGCCGGTCACGTACATGACGCCGTCGACGACCAGCGGACAGGTCTCGAAGGCGTAGGTCGAGGCGCCGGCGATCTGCCCGGAGGCCCCCGCCTGGAAGATCCAGGCCGGACCGAGTCGCTTGACGTTCTCGGTGTTGACCTGGTCCAGCAGGCTGTACCGCTTGCCGTCGTAGTCGCCGTAGTAGGTGATCCAGTTGTGCGATTCCGAGCGCGCGTTGAGGATGCGCTCGTAGTCGATGTTGTCGGTGACGGCGGGAGCGGCGCCGGAAACGGCGCTCAGCGCTCCGTGGTCGATCGCGTCACCGGCGTCAACGTATTCGACTGTCATCAGTTCGATCCTCTCTACCGGCGCGGCTGGTCGGGGCGGTCGAGGCGGGCTTCCGGCGGTACCTCGCCGAGCACCACGATGGCGGCGGTCAGACCGCGGCCCTCGTCGTTGCCGCCCGGGGAGCTGTACCAGTAGTAACCGGGACCGTCCAGGTTGAGCTTCGCCCGGCCCTTCGAGTGGTTGAGCAGCCAGATGAACTTCTTGTCGCCGTTGCTCGGGAGCAGGCAGGCGTGCGTGTTCTTGTCGTCGTTGATGATCGTCAGCTCGACGTCACCACCGTGCGGCAGCACGAGAATCGCCGGGTCCCAGCAGATCTCGTCCTCCCTGATCCGGATGGTCGCCTCCATCGTGCCGTCGGCCCGCTCGGTGGCCCGCAGGATGTTGCCGGTGCCCAGCACGCGACCGATCGCTGCGCTGTTCTGCGCGTCCAAGCCGAGTTCACTCAGAAGGTCTTCACGTTCTTGGGTTGACGTCATTGGACCTCACCTCCTCGTTCGAATCCCGATTCCGGATCACTCACGCCACGTCGACGTGCTCGCGGAACGCGGACACGGTCGTCGCAACGGCGCGGGACGAAAATCAGCCGTCACCAGCGCATCTCGGCTGACGCAGCGTTCCCCGCCACAGGTGTTCGCCGGCCCGGTCAACGGCGGTTCCGAATGTGATCGCCAGGTCCGACTGCTGTTCGATTCACCCTGTGATACTCATCAATTTTACGGTTCCCGCACCGGCTCCGGAAGAGTTGACCGCTAACCGGTGAGCGTGCACCGCTCGCACGGAATCAACTACCGCCCAACGGAGTTCGTCCCCGGAGGGCTGTCGATGACCAGTCCGACGAGCCCTGTTCCGCCATCGGGGAAATCCGCATCGGGGAATCGATTCACCGCCGAAGAAGCCACCTTCGGGCGCACTGATGATGCGTTCCTCGAAGATTTCCCCCGAATGCGAGCGGCGTCAGCGCATTTCCGGTCGGCCGAGGTTCATGACCTTGTCCCAGGCCGACGCGAAATCGCGCGAGAACTGCTCCGGCTCGGCTGCGTAGAACTCCGCGAGAGCGCGCAATTCGGAGTGCGAACCGAAGACGAGGTCGACCCGGCTCGCCGTCCACCGGAGTTCTCCGGTGGCGCGGTCACGCCCTGCGAAGGTGGTGGCGATCCCGCGCGTGACCGACCTCGGTGCCCACTCGACGGTCATGTCGAGCAGATGGGTGAAGAAGTCGTTGGTCAGCTCGCCCGGTCGGGTCGTGAGCACTCCCAGCGGCGTTCCGCGGTGGGTGGCGCCGAGCGCGCGAAGGCCACCGATGAGGGCGGTCATCTCGGGGGCGCTCAACCGCAGCTGGTTCGCGCGGTCGATCAGCAGGTGTTCGGCCGGGAGCTGCGGTTTCTCGCTGACGTAGTTGCGGAATCCGTCCGCGGTGGGTTCGAGCGCGGCGAAGGACTCGACGTCGGTCCACTCCTGGGCGGCGTCGGTACGCCCTGGGGTGAAGGGCACCTGGACGCCGTTGGCCGCGCGTTCGATCGCCGCGCAGCCGGCGAGGACGATGAGGTCGGCCAGCGAAACCCGCGTGAGCCCAGCGTGTTCGGCGTTGAACTCCTGCTGGATTCCCTCCAGCGCGGCCAGCACCGGCCCGGTGGTGCCGGGGTCGTTGGCGTCCCAGCGGCGTTGGGGTTCGAGGCGGATGCGGGCTCCGTCGGCGCCGCCGCGCTCGTCGCCGGCGCGGTAGGTGGACGCGGAGGCCCACGCGGTGAACACCAGCTGCGGGATCGGGATTCCGGTGGCCGCGATGCGGTTCTTGAGGTCGGTGATGTCGGTGTCGTCGATGAGGTCGTGATCGACCTCGGGCAGCGGGTCCTGCCAGATCATCCGTTCCGCCGGGACCAGCGGCCCCAGGTAGTTGTGCCGGGGGCCCATGTCGATGTGGGTGAGCTTGAACCACGCTCGCGCGAAGGTGTCGGCGAGGTCGTCGGGGCGGGCGAGGAACCGGCGGGCGATCGGTGCGTAGCCGGGGTCCTCCTGCAGCGCGAGGTCGGTGGTGAGCATCGTCGGCGTGTGCCGCTTCAACGGGTCGTGCGGGTCCGGGGCCGTGCCGTGCCCCTGGCCCTCGCTGGGCACCCATTGCCAGAGCCCGGCCGGGCTGAGCACCACGTCCCACTCGTAGGCGAAGAGGGTTTCCAGGAACGAGTTGTCCCAGCGGGTCGGGGTGGGCGTCCAGATCCCCTCCAGCCCCGTCGAGATCGCGTCCGGGCCCTTGCCGGTTCCGTAGCTGTTGCGCCAGCCCAGACCTTGTTCCTCCAGGCCCGCGCCCTCGGGTTCGGCTGCGAGGTGGTCCAGATCGGCGGCACCGTGGGTCTTGCCGAAGGTGTGCCCGCCGACGATGAGCGCGACGGTCTCCTCGTCGTTCATCCCCATCCGCCGGAACGACTCCCGGATCGCACGGCCGGCCGCGATCGGATCGGGCAGCGTCGAGGGTCCCTGCGGGTCGACGTAGATCAGGCCCATCTCGTCCGCTGCGAGGGGCTCCTGAAGATCCCGGACACCGGTGTGGCGCTCGTCTGCCAGCCAGGCGCGCTCCGGTCCCCAGTAGACGTCGGCCTCGGATTCCCACACGTCCTCGCGGCCACCCGCGAATCCCAGCGTCGTGAAGCCCATGGACTCCAGAGCGCGGTTGCCCGCGAAGACCATGAGATCGGCCCAGGAGATGCTGCGGCCGTACTTCTGCTTGACCGGCCACAACAACCGCCGCGCCTTGTCCAGGTTGCGGTTGTCCGGCCAGCTGTTGGTCGGCGCGAAGCGCTGCATCCCCGTGCTCGCCCCACCTCGGCCGTCGCCGACGCGGTAGGTCCCCGCGCAGTGCCACGCCATGCGCAGCACCAGCGGCCCGTAGTGGCCGAAATCGGCCGGCCACCAGTCCTGCGAGGTCGTCAGGACCTCGTCGACGTCGCGGGCCACCGCGTCCAGGTCGAGCTTCGCGAACTCCGCCGCGTAGTCGAAACCGGCTCCCAGCGGGTTCGCCGCAGGATGGTGCTTGGCCAGGATCCCCAGGTCCAGCCGACCCGGCCACCAGTCGCGGTTGTCCCCACCCGCCGCCGGGTGGTTCCGGGCCCGCTCAACGCGCCGCCGCACGCTCTGGTCGTAGTTGCGCGTGACCGCCACCGCATCCGGGTTCTCCGGCATCGCGCACCTCCCTTCCGGTGACCTCAGATGCCCAGTTCACGCCGCACGGCAGGGGCGTTGCGCCGCGACACCGGCACCATCGCGTCCGCCTGGCCGTCCATCACGAGCGCCAGTTCACCCTTGAAACCGCGCTCGACCTCCCGGACGCGGTCGAGGTTGACCACGTACTGCCGGTGCACGCGGAGGAATCCGCTGCCGCCGAGCTCTCGTTCGAGCTTGTCCAGCGCGGGCGTCGCCGCGCGCAGGCGCCCCTGGTCGGTCGACAGCCAGACGTCGTTGCCCTCCGACTCCGCGAAGGAGACCTCGGGCGGGCGCAGCAGGACCATCCGGTTCTCCCGGGTCGCGACGATCCGCGGCGCGGGGCCCGGCCCGCGGGAACCTCCCCCGCCGTCCGCGCGCGGCAGCTGCTCGCCCTCGGAGAGCCCGAACGACACGAGGTTGCCGACCAGGTGCCCGGACAGGAACACCGGCCGGAAGGTGATCGGCGTCGGATCGTCGGCCAGGTGCGTGAAGACCTGCGTGGACCCGACCCAGGAGGGGTTGTGCGACGCCTGCTTGGCGGCGTACCGGGCGGCTTTGATCAGCTCCGGCAGCCTCGGGTTCCACCGCACCGCCGGGTCGGGTGCGGGCGTCGCGCTCGGCACGCCGAGCAGCACGCTCGCCTTGTCGTCGGCGATCACCACGCGGCCCGCGGGATCCAGCGCGGCCACCGACCCGCCCGACCGAGAACGCGCGTGGTTGTAGGCCGC
Organism: Saccharopolyspora endophytica; assembly: GCF_018070075.1. Taxonomy (GTDB): domain Bacteria; phylum Actinomycetota; class Actinomycetes; order Mycobacteriales; family Pseudonocardiaceae; genus Saccharopolyspora; species Saccharopolyspora endophytica. Next base: position 10,005 of record NZ_JAGPXE010000006.1, on the reverse strand, counting down.
GACCAGCTCCGCACCGGCATCGCGGGCGCGGCGCCGGAGCATGAACTGCGTCCTGCTGGCGGCGTTGCTCAACCACGCACCCGCGGCCTTCGGGAGCTCGCTGCGCCAGCACGAGATGTTGAGGACCGCGACCGGTTCCTTGGTCACCACGTCCCGCACCGCCACGCCCGCGCAGGTCCAGTCGTGGAACGCCTGGCACCAGTGCTCGGCACCCCTGATCACCACGGGAGAGGTCGTCTCCAGCGCGGTTCCCATGCCGTTGGTGCCGGTCGCGCACTCCGACCAGCAGTACCAGGGCGCCAGGTTGGCCTTGGCGGCGAAGGAGCGCGTGGCCTTGTCGCCCCATTCGGCCAGGACCCGGCCGGAGGCGTCGGCGACCGTCACGACGCCACCGATGTTGCTCACCTCGTCCACGACCGAAGCCGCGCGGAAACCCAGTTCGGCGAACACGACGTCGTGCTCCAGCGCGTGGTCGACGTCGGCCGTGGCGACCGGTGCCTCGGTCAGCGAGGGGTCGACGCCGTACTGGTCGCGGCAGCGGTGCCAGGACAGCGCCACCTCCGGCCGCACGCCGTGGACGTCGTCCTCGCCCCGCACGAAGCGCTCCCACGCCTCGTACACCGTGGCCTTGCGCGGTTTTCGGGCCGGGAGGTCGAGCCGGTGCATGTCTACCATCTGGGGACCGCCTTTGGTCTTCTCACCAACCCGGAACGCGTGCGGACGTGGGAACCCGCGCACCGGGACGAACCGCGTCGCGCGGACCGCCGGCTCGTGGGGAGCACGTCACGAATCCCGAGGCGAACGGGCGTGTGAGGGTCTCGCGCTCCGGCCTTGGTGACCTCGGGCCGAAAGCTACGTCGTGCGAGATTCGCGGGGCAAGCAGAACGCGACGACCGCTGGCGAACGGCGCACGAGCGGCAGCCCGGCGACAACCAGCGGTGGTCCGGGTCACCTCTCGACGAGCAGCGGCCGCTGCTGGCCGAGCTGACCGGTCGCTTCGAGCACCGACATCCACAGGTCGCCGTCCGGATCGACCTGGTTGCGGTGGCTGATGATCAGCGGCATCGGCACGTGCACGAACCGCCGCCGCCAGCGCACCACCGCGGTCTCCGTGCGACCGGCCATGGCCGCGTGCACCGCGGCGTGGGCCAGGCGCAGGCAGTAGACGCTGTCGTAGGCGTTGGCGGTCACGCTGCGGATGGCGTAGCTCGGATCGATGTAGCGCACCGTCGGCACCAGCCCGGCCGCCGTCAGGTGCGCGGTGATGGTCTCCCGGAGCAGCGCGCCGATGTCGCCGAGCTTGGCGTTGCCGGAGGCGTCGGTGGCGCCCTCCAGCAGGCCGCGCTCGGCGAGCAGGTCCTGCCCCGCTCCCTCGGCGACGACGATGACCACGAAGCCCTTCGACCGGACGTGCCGCTCGACCCGGGCCAGCAGCCCGTCCTCTCCCTCCAGGGCGAAGGGGACCTCCGGGATGAGGACGATGTCCGCCGCGTTGCGGGCCAGCGAGGCGTAGCAGGCGATGAACCCGGAATGCCGGCCCATCAGCTTCACGATGCCGATCCCGTCCGGGCTGGCCGCGGCCTCGATGGAGACCGAGGAGATGAAGTTGGCCGCCTGCGCGAAAGCGCTCTGGAAGCCGAAGGACTGGTCGGTGTAGGGCAGGTCGTTGTCGATCGTCTTGGGCACGCCGATGACGGCGATGTCCAGACCGCGCGCCCGGATCGCCGCGGCCAGGTTCGTCGCGGCGTTCATGCCCCCGTCCCCGCCGATGACGAACAGGACGTTGATGCCGCGCAGCAGGAGGCTGTCGACCATCTCCTCCGCGTCCTGCGCACCCCGCGAGCTGCCCAGGATGGTGCCGCCCGCGTTGTGGATGTCGCGCACGCGGTCCGGGGTCAGCTCGATCGTGTCGTCGCGGTGCCGGGCGGTCAGGCCGCGAAGTCCGTTGCGGAAGCCCACGACGCGCTTGACGTCGTACTGCACGGTCAGCTCCTGCACCAGACCGCGGATGACGTCGTTGAGCCCGGGGCACAGCCCGCCGCAGGTGACGATGCCCGCGGTGACCAGCGCCGGGTCGAAGTAGATCCTGCGGCGGGGACCGGCGGCCTCGAAGCTCGGCAGGTCCTCGGGCGGGAGGCCGTGCTCGGCGAGCATGGACACGGTGTCCTCCAGCAGGACCCGGTCGCCCTCGGCCACGTAGTGCGGGGAGGTCCGCTTGGCCGCGAGCAGCGCGGACAGCGGTGAGTCGTGGCGGCACTCGCCGAGGTGGCGAACCCGCAGGTCGTCCAGGTGCAGCGTCATCGGATCCCACCCCTGTTCGGATGCGCGCCGGTGTGCGCGATGCGGCGCACCTGGCCGCTGGAGATCAGCATGGACTCGGCGAGCACGGTGCCCTCGGACTCCCGGGGACGGCTCAGCAGCGACCCGCCGGTGACGCCGGTGGCGGCGAACAGCGCGTCGCCGCCGACGAGCTCGTCGCAGGTGTAGACGCGGTCGACGTCCATGCCCGCCGCGCTGATGGCGGCCGCTTCCTCGTCGCGCTGCGGGGCGAGGCGGCCGAGCATGTCGCCGCCCAGCGCGCGGACCGCGGCGGCGGTCATCACGCCCTCCGGCGTGCCGCCGATGCCGAGCAGCAGGTCGGCGTCGCCGGTCGGCAGCAGCACTTCGAGACTGCCGGCGACGTCGCCTTCGGCCGGGGTGTGCACGGACGCTCCGGCTCGCAGCAGCCGTGCGATCAGCTCCTGGTGGCGCGGCTTGTCCATGACGACCACGCGCAGCCGGTGGATCGGCTTGCCGAGGGCGTGGGCGACGTTGGCCAAGGTCCGCTCGGGCGTGTCGGCGAGGTCGACGACGCCCTTCGCCCGCGGCGGGACCACGATCTTGTCCATGTAGAAGCCGGGACCGGGCGACCAGAGTGTCCCGGGTTCGGCGAAGGCGATGGTGGCCATCGCGCCCGGGTGGTTCTTGGCGCAGAACGAGGTGCCTTCGAGCGGGTCCACGGCGATGTCGAAGTCCGGGCCGCAGCCGTTGCCCACGGTCTCGCCGTTGTAGAGCATCGGAGCCTCGTCCTTCTCGCCCTCCCCGATGACGACCGTTCCCCGGCCGGGGGCGTCGGCGAGCACCTGGCGCATGGCCTCGGTCGCCGCTGCGTCGGCGGCGTTCTTGTCGTGCCGCCCCACCCAGGCGCGGCTGGCGATCGCCGCGCTGTGCGTGGCGGCCAGCGCGATCGCCTCCAGGGTGCGGACGTCGGTGCGGGTTCGCGGTGCGGTCCGGTGCATCTCGGGCTCCTCGGTTCGGCTACCTGCCTGCGTTTCCGGCTCCGGTCACTCCAAGTTCGCGTGCAGCCGCCACAGGTCGCGGGCCTGCACGCCGCTCGACCGCCACAGCGCGTGGAACAGCGCGTCGCTGAGCAGCAGGACCGACTGCTCGAACAGGCTTCCCGCGTACTGCTCGGACGCCTTGCCCTCGAAGTCCTGCTTGTCGGCGGCGGGGATGACCAGCACCTCGGTCGCCAGCGCGGCCAGCGGCGAGTCCGGCGCGGTGGTCAGCGCGATGACGTTCGCCCCTTGGCCGCGCGCGGTTTCGGCCGCCCGCACCACGCGGGAGGTGGTGCCGGATCCCGAGGCGGCGACCAGGACGTCACCGGTGCCGATCGCCGGTGCGGTCGTCTCCCCCACGACGTGCGCGGAGAGCCCGAGGTGCATGAAGCGCATCGCGGCCATCTGCAGGGCCAGTCCGCTGCGCCCGCCGCCGACGGTGAACACCGCGGTCGCGTTGAGCAGCATCGCGCCGGCGCGGGCCCAGGCCGCGGGCTGGACGTCCCGGCGCACGCGGTCCACCTCGCCGCTGATGGCCAGCGTCGCGTAGCTGAAGTGCGGCGGGTTGAGCCTGTCGCCGATGTTCTGGTCAGCGGTGTCCGTTCCGGTCATCTGAGCCACTCCCCACTGCGTTCGTCGAAGAACTCCAGGCGCTCGTCGGCGATGGTGAAATCGCGCGTTCCCATTCCTGGATTCCGCCCTCGTCGCGAATCCGCGGTTCCCGCGGTCGCATTTTCGGGACGCATTCTGCGGTTGTGAGACTGCACGGACGCCCGGACCCGGTCAACAGAGCCGTCACGAACAGACTTCCGGGCGGAACGAACGGCTTCGACATCCGCTCGAACGGCCGTTATCGCTCGTCAGCGGACCGGAGATCACCATTCCGGCGACCTCGGGGAACTCCCGAGAATTGCCTTCTGGGAGGGCGTTCCGGCCGTTTGTTCCGCCGTGGCATCCGTTCGTTCCGGCGCCGTTGACCGGGTCGTGGAGATCGGTGCACTGTCACAGGCCGTTGCACGTTTTCCCACAATCGCGGAACCGATCGGAAGCGCCGGAATCCGCCGAGTACCACGAATTGAGGAGATTGCCGTGAAGCTGCAGGTAGCACTGGACGTCGCCACCCTCGAAGACGCGCTGACCCTGGCTCGCCAGACCGCGGATTACGTGGACATCCTCGAACTGGGCACGCCGCTGATCAAGGCCGAGGGGCTCGACGCGATCAAGGCGATCAAGGCCGCGCACCCGGACAAGCTGGTCTTCGCCGACATGAAGACCGCCGATGCCGGTGAGCTGGAGGCCGACCTCGCCTTCGCCGCGGGCGCCGACCTGGTCACCGTGATGGGCGCCGCCGACGACGACACCGTGCGCGGGGCGGTCGCCGCCGGCCGCAAGCACGGCAAGGACGTCGTCGCCGACATGATCACCGTGGTGGCCGACCGGGTGGCCCGCATCCGCGAGGTGTCGAAGATGGGCGTGTCGTTCGTGGAGATCCACGCCGGGCTCGACGAGCAGGCCAAGCCCGGCTACACGATCCAGACGCTGCTCGACGACGGGCGCCAGGCAGGGGTTCCGTTCTCCATCGCCGGTGGCATCAAGGCTGAATCCATCGCGGCGGTGCAGGACTCCGGGGCGACCGTCGCGGTCGCCGGTGGCGCGATCTACAGCGCGAAGGACCCGGCCGCGGCCGCGAAGAACCTCAAGAGCCTCATCCGCTGACCGCACCACGACCACGGCACGGCCGGGAGTGGCCGAGCGCCCTCCCGGCCGGACGTCGCGGCGGGAGAAGGGTAAGTGACATGGGAAGTTCCCACGGCGATGCGGACCTGCGCGAGGCGCAGCGACACCTGCTGCTGGACGCCGCGGCGGTGATGCGGCGGCGCCACGCGCGCGGCGGCGACGGCGGCACGTCCCCGAACGCGGCCGAAGCGCTGGCCAACGTCCTGGAGGGCGTCGCCAGGTCCGAACCGGCCCTCCACGAGATCGACCGGGACGAGGCGATCGCGCTGGCGCACCGCCTCGTCGACGACGACCATCCCGAGCTCTCCCGGATGTGGCCTGCCTGACATCCGCGGCAGATCTCCGCCAACACCGAGCATCAGGAGTGCGCGTCCATGATCGCGAACCAGCCCACCGCCCAGCACCGGGTGAGCGACGAGCTCGACCGGTTGACCACCGCACACCTGCCCGACGACTGGACCGACCTGGACCGGCGCGCGATCGACACCGCCCGCGTGCTCGCCGCCGACGCCGTCGAGAACTGCGGCAGCGGGCACCCCGGCACCGCCATGAGCCTGGCACCGGTCGCGTACGCGCTGTTCCAGCACGTCATGCGGCACGACCCCGCCGACCCCGAGTGGATCGGCCGCGACCGCTTCGTGCTCTCGGCGGGGCATTCGAGCCTGACGCTGTACGTGCAACTGTTCCTGTCCGGCTACGGCCTGGAGCTCGACGACCTCAAGGCGCTGCGGACGTGGGGCTCGCTGACCCCGGGCCACCCGGAGCACGGCCACACCGCGGGTGTGGAGACCACGACCGGCCCGCTGGGCCAGGGACTGGCCAACGCGGTGGGCATGGCGATGGCCGCGCGCCGCGAGCGCGGCCTGCTGGATCCCGACTCCCCGCCCGGTGAGAGCGTTTTCGACCACCACGTCTACGTGATCGCCTCCGACGGCGACATCGAGGAGGGCGTGACCTCCGAGGCGTCCTCGCTGGCCGGCACCCAGCAGCTGGGCAACCTCACGGTCATCTACGACGCCAACGAGATCTCCATCGAGGACGACACGCGGATCGCGCTGTCGGAGGACACCGCCAAGCGCTACGAGTCCTACGGCTGGCACGTCGTCACCGTCGACGGCGGCGAGTGCGTCACCGGCATCCTCGACGCGCTGGCCGCCGCTCGCGCCGAGACCGAGCGGCCGAGCCTCGTCGTGCTGCGCACGGTCATCGGCCACCCGGCACCGACGAAGAGGAACACCGGCAAGGCCCACGGCGCGGCGCTGGGCGCCGACGAGCTGGCGGCGGTCAAGGCGCTGCTGGGCTTCGACCCGGAGCGGTCGTTCCAGGTCGACGACGAAGTGCTGGAGCACACCCGCGCGGTCGCCGAGCGCGGCAGGGCCGCCCACGAGAAGTGGCAGATCGCCTTCGACGCGTGGGCGACCGGGAACCCCCGGCGCAAGGCGCTGCTGGACCGGATGCGGGCCCGCGAGCTGCCCGCCGGGTGGGCCGACGGGCTGCCCAGCTGGGAACCCGACGAGAAGGGCCTCGCGACCCGCAAGGCGTCGGCGGAGGTGCTGGCGTCCCTAGCCGAAGCGCTCCCCGAGCTGTGGGGCGGGTCGGCCGACCTGGCGGAGAGCAACAACACGACGATGAAGGGCGCGGACTCCTTCGGACCGGAGAGCATCTCCACCGGCACGTGGAACGCCCAGCCCTACGGGCGGACGCTGCACTTCGGGGTCCGCGAGCACGCGATGGGTTCGATCCTCAACGGCATCGCGCTGCACGGTGGAACCCGGCCCTACGGCGGCACTTTCATGGTCTTCAGCGACTACATGCGCCCCGCGGTGCGGTTGGCGGCGCTGATGCGGCTGCCGGTGATCTACGTGTGGACGCACGACTCGATCGGGCTCGGCGAGGACGGTCCGACGCACCAGCCGGTCGAGCACCTGGCGAGCCTGCGCGCGATCCCCGATCTCGCGGTCGTGCGCCCGGCCGACGCCAACGAGACCGCCGCGGCGTGGAAGACCGTGCTGGACAACCCCGACGGCCCGGCCGGTCTGGCGCTGACCCGCCAGGGGGTGCCGACGCTGGAGGGCACGGACCCGCGAGGCGTCGCCCGCGGCGGTTACGTGCTCGCCGAGGCCTCGTCCGGCAGTCCCGAGGTGCTGCTGATCGCGACCGGATCGGAGGTGCAGCTGGCGGTGGCGGCCAGGAAGTCCCTGGAGGACGCCGGAATCCCGGCGCGCGTGGTGTCGATGCCGTGCGTGGAGTGGTTCGACGCGCAGGACGAGCCCTACCGCCGGTCCGTGCTGCCCCCGTCGGTGCGCGCGAGGGTCGCGGTGGAGGCGGGCATCGCCCAGCCGTGGCACCGCTTCGTCGGCGACGCGGGCGAGATCGTCTCGCTGGAGCACTTCGGCGCCTCGGCCGACCAGCAGAGGCTCTACGCCGAGTTCGGCATCACGGCCGAGGCCGTCACCACCGCGGCGCGGCGCTCGTTGAACGCGCTCCGGGCGGGCTGAGCCCGGCGACGATCGGCCGGTTCAGCCGTCGGCGACCTCCTTGGCGTACTTCTCGGTCATGCGCTCCACGGCCGCCAACTGCTGCTGGGCGTGATCGCTGCGGGTGTCGCGGGCGCGCTCCTTGGCGCGCACGGTCGACTCGTGGTGGCTGATGCCGTGCCCCTGGAAGTGCGGGAGGACGTCCTGCGCGATGAGCTCGTAGGAGCGCTTCGTGGCCTCGGGGTTGGCCCACTCGTGGGCCAGCAGCAGCATCGCGCCGAAGCCGCCGGACTGGTCGGCGAGGCGCTGCACCTGCGCGCGGGCGTCCTCCGGCGTGCCGATGGCGCCGATGCCGGCCTCGTTGATGAAGTCGATCATCTCGCGGATGTTCGAGCCGTCCACGGCCATCTGCGGGAACGCGGCCACCTTCTGGAAGTAGGTGAACCACTGCTCGATGCCGTGCTCGACGTCCTTGTACGCCTGCTCCCGGGTTTCGGCGATGTGCATGAGCCCGACCAGCCGCCACCCGGAGCGGTCCGGTGCGGGCTGCCCGAAGTGGGCGGCCCGCTCCTCCACCACGCTCCAGTGGTGCGCCAGCGCGTCGAAACCCTCCTGGGTGAGCGTGGCGCCGATGGACAGCAGCCCGGCACCGTGACGGCCGGCCAGGCGCGGGCCGGTGGGCGAGGCGACCGCGGCCACGGCGACGTCGAAGCGGGGCTCGGTGTAGGGCCGCAGCTGGAGCCGGGCGTCGACCAGCTTGTGCGTCGGGGTCTGCTCGGTGACGGTCTCGCCCGCCAGCAGCCGCATGATGATGTCGAAGTTGAGGTCGAGCAGTTCGCGCGTGTCGGTCGGGTTGAGCCCGATCATCGCCGAGTCGGTGGGCAGCGAGCCGGGGCCCACGCCGAGCATCGAACGACCCCTGGTCAGGTGGTCGAGCATGACCATCCGGTCGGCCACCCACAACGGGTTGTGGTAGCTGACGGAGGTCACGCCGGTGCCGAACTTGATGTGGCGGGTGCGCTCGGCGGCGGCGGCGATGAAGATCTCCGGCGAGGCGATGATCTCGCTGCCCGCGGAGTGGTGCTCGCCGATCCACGCCTCGTCGAACCCGATGTCGTCGAGGTGCTCCATCAGCCGGAGGTCGCGCTGCATGGCCAGCGTCGGGTTCTGCCCGGCCGGGTGGAAGGGGGCGAGGAAGACCCCGAACCGCAACCTGCTCATGACCGTCTCCTTCGTCCGCGATCAGCCCGAGTCCGTAACCCAGGTCACATCATCGGCTGATCCTTTGCAAGCCGCAGGCCGGCGCGAATCGAGAGGCATTCCGGAACTCGTTCGGGCAGGTAACCTCCCCGGCATGGGTTCCTTCACCGAGGCGATGACCACGACGGAGCTCCGCGAAGGCGTCTTCCAGTCCATGTTGGACGACGAGTGGTCGCTCGGGGAGAACCCGCACGGCGGGTACATGATGGCGCTGCTGACCAAGGCCGCGCTCACCACCGCCGGCCGCACCCATCCGCTCGCCGTCAGCGCGCACTTCCTGCGCTCACCGGACATCGGACCGGTCGAGCTGCGCACCGAAGCGGTCAAGCGCGGGCGGCTGTACACCACGGTGCACGCCCGCATGGTGCAGAACGGCAAGTCCTGCATCGAGGCCACGGTCACGGCGGGCGAGATCTCCGACGCCGCTCACGAGTGGGAAGCCCACCGGCAGCCCACGATCACACCGTTCGACGAGTGCGACGAGCACCGCACCCCGGCCGAGAACCTGCTCGGCCACATCGACGTGCGACTCGACCCGCACGCCACGGCGTTCCTGCGCGGCGAGACCTCGGGCGACGAGGTGCGCGGCTGGATGCAGCTCACCGACGGCACCGGCTTCGACCCGCTGTCGCTGATCGTCGCGGTCGACCTGCTCCCACCCACGGTGTTCGGCCTGGGCCACGGAGGGTGGTGCCCCACCGTCGAACTGACCTACCAGCTGCGCGGACTCCCCGCACCCGGCCCGATCGCCACCTACACCCGCTGCGCCGCGCTGAGCGCCGACGGCTGGTTCAACGAGGACGCGGTCGTCTACGACTCCCGAGGCCGCCTGGTCGCCCAGAGCCGCCAACTCGCGCTCTCGGGAAACGCCCTCAACAACCGCTGACCGACGTCGGCCACACCCGAACAACCCGGAATACCGCCGTAATCGGGTGACGGATTACCGCCGTATTCCGTCGCCTGATTACTGCGGTATTCCGGGTCTTCGGCGCGTTAGAGGTCGAGGAGGCGGCGGGCTTCCTCGCGCATCTCGACCTTGCGGACCTTGCCCGTGACCGTCATCGGGAACTCGCCCACCACGTGCACGTAACGCGGAATCTTGTAGTGCGCCAACTTCCCCGCGCAGAACTCCCGCAACGACTCCGCCGTCAACACCTCAGCACCCTCCCGCAACCGCACCCACGCCATCAGCTCCTCGCCGTACCTGGCATCCG
>NZ_JAGPXE010000005.1 GCF_018070075.1 Saccharopolyspora endophytica | reverse complement strand
CCGCACCCGATGGACGATACGTTGGAAGCCAGTCCTCGACGCCTTCGCCATCACCTTCGGTGACCGCTGGCCGGACGCCGAAACCTACTGATCAACACGCTGGAAACACCGTTCCTGCGAAAGACCCCAAAGGCCAGCGGATTTCGAACGAAGCTATACGGCTGAGGACCAGCGACAAGCCCTATGGGATCAGCACTTCCGTAGCGGCCGCTGAACGGGTCGTAATGCCGCTGGTAGTTGTAGTTGAACCCTGTCTCCGGGTCGGCGTATTGGCCGGGGAAGCGGAGGGGTGTGTAGGCACCCGTGCGGGATTGGTCTGCGGTGAGGCCCCAGAGGGTTGTGCGGTGGAACCAGGCGATTCCGCCTTGGTCGTTGACCAGCTCCGTTGGGGTGCCGACGAGGTCGGTGACGATCGAGTAGAACTGCTCGTCGACCCACTGCTGGGGCGCGTTGCGGAGTTGGGAACGTTCGGCCTGGATGAGTGGGCGGAATGTTCCCGGCTCGTACTCCCAGACCGTCACTCGTCGGTCTCCGAGCTGGGGACCGTTCGGCACGCCGTCGGTGTGGGCTTGTTCGGCGAGGACGGTGCCGTCCCAGGTGAACTCGATCTGCTCTGCCACGCCCGCGCCGTCCGGGGTGAGGCGCTGCTTGGCGAATCGGCGCCCGAGCGGGTCGTAACGGTAGCGCCAGCGGGTGCCATCGGGTGTGAGGACTTCGATCAGGCGGTCCTCGGAGTCCCAGAAGTAGCGCCAGGTCTCGGGCTTGTGGGAGAGGCGTTTGCGTTGGCGGAGCACGACGCGGCCTTGAGCGTCGTGCTCGTAGCGGACGTTTCCCGCTCGGCGGATGAGGGTGCCGTTGTACTCGCGGTCGCCGATCTCCTCGCCGCCAGCGGACGGCTGGGTGGGCCACGTGGCGTGGGCGAGGTTGCCCGCGGCGTCGTAGGCGTAGCGCTCGGTCCAGCCGGTTCCGGTGACGGCGGTAACCCGGCCGGTGCGGTCGAGTTCGAAGGTGCGTGGCCCGGTGAGCGTGTCCTCGAGGCCGGTCAGGTAGCCGTCGGCTCGGTAGGTGTAGCCGCGTCGCTGGATCTCACGCCCGGACGCACCGGTGATCGTCTGCGACACGAGCTGGTGGTTGGCGTCCCACGCCTGGGCGAGGACCGCCTGCGGCCCGAGCTGCCGCTGGATCTCGTTGCCCGCGCCGTCATAGCCGAACCGCAGCGTGCGGCCGGCGGTGTTGAGCGCGATGGGACGACCGTTCCCGTCGTACTCCCAGATGCTCTCCGCACCGGACGGAGTGCGGCGGCGAACCCGGCGGCCGAGCGCGTCGTAGGCGGAGGCGACGGTGCGCCCGTTGATCGTTTCCGCGAGAACTCTTCCCGCGAGGTCGCGGTGAAAGGTGACCTGCGTGTCACCGTCCATCGCCTCAGTGAGGCGGCCGAGCGGGTCGAAGGTGAAGGTCGAGGTGACGGCACCGCTGCGGCGCTCGATGACGTTGCCGAGCGGGTCGCGCGCGAAGTAGGTCACCTCGCCCGCACCGTTGGTTCGCGTGGTGAGCTGCCCGGCGTCGTCGTGTTCGTAGGCGACGACTCGGCCGTTGAAGTCGGTTTCGCGAACGAGGTTGCCGACGGCGTCGTAGTCGTAGCGCCACACCGCGCCGAGTTCGTTAGTGACGCTGACCAGCCGCAATTCGGTGTCGTAGCCGAAGGTCAGGCGCGTGCCGTCGGGTCGGATCTCCGCGGAGGGCAGGTCGAAGTGGGTGACGTCGGTGCGGGTTTCCTGCCCGAGCGCGTCGATGTGGGAACGGAGGTTCCCTTCACCGTCGTAGATCCAGCGTTCGGTGGCTCCGTCGGGCAGGGTTCGCCACGCGGGCTTGCCGTCCACGGTCCAGCCGAACCCGGTGACCCCGCCCAGCGGGTCCATCATCTCCGTGACCCGACCGAAGGCGTCACGCACGAAACGCGTCCTTGCTCCGAGCGGGTCGGTGACGGCGACGGGTAAGCCCGCCGCGTCGGTCTCGACGAGTTGAACGTGTCCCATCGCGTCGGTGATGCGCGAAAGGTGCCCTTGCTCGTCGTAGGTGTAGGTCGTGATGGCGCCGGTGGGGTCGATGGCGCGGGTGACGTTGCCGTGGCGGTCGTATTCGCGTCGTGTCACCGAGCCGTCGGGGGCGATGATCGTGGTGGGAAGCCGGAGTTCGTTGTATTCGAAGCGGACCTGGCTTCCGTCGGGCCGGGTGAGTGCGACGAGGTTTCCCTTGTCGTCGTGGTCGTAGCGCACGGTGCGGCCGAGGGGGTCGGTCCGGGACAGCAGCCGGTCGAACTCGTCCCACTCCGACAGCGTTTCGCCGCCGTGGGCGTCGATCGCGCGGATCGTCTGGCCGGCTTCGTTGAGGTGGTAGGTGGTGCTCGCGCCCTGCGAGTTGGTCCAGCGGGTGATCCGGTTCTCGCGGTCGTACTCCATGGTGCCGCTGAGGAACCCGCCAGAGCCCTCACCTGCGACGACGCGGCCTTCGGCGTTGTAGCTGAAGCGGTACCACTTGTCGTTGCGGTCGACCCAGCTGGTGATGCGCCCGTCGCTGTCGTAGCCAAACCGCATCGGCTGACCGGAGGCGTTGATGACCTCGGTCAGCCTGCGGTCTGCGTAGACGTAGCGCATGAGCAGCACGTCGTCGCCGTGGTCGGCGTCGCGCAGGTGCAGGGCGGTGATCAGACCGTCGTCGGATTCGACGCGGATGCGGTAGCCGCCGGAGTGCCGCACCTCGACCGGTGTTGCGGTCTCGTCGTGGTCGATTTCGACCCGGTCCCCGTTGCGAGCCACGATCGCGGTCAGCGGCAAGACCTCGCCACCGGGCGCGAACAGCAGTTTCCGGCCGCTGTCGAATTCGGTGAGGGTGTAGCCACCGTCGTCCCCACGGGTGAGTTCGTGCTGGGAACCGGCGAATCGCACGGTGGCACCGACCGCCGGCGTCGGAGCCAGCAGCAGTTTTCCGTCCTCGGCGGCGAAGGACACGCCTGCGCTGCCGAGCTCCAGTCGCTGATCCAACGTCGACGTCCAGGACTGCCCGAAGCGCAGGCCGACGCGGTACGACGACAGGTGCGTCCGCCTCAGCACCAGCGGGAGCACTCCCTGCAGCTCGACGTCGGTCTGCTGCAGGATCATCTCGCCGCTGGCGACGTCGATCGGATCGCCTTCGGTGTGGCGCTTGTCGGCGTCCGTCGTCGGGTTCTGCGGGTCCGGGCTCCGATCCTGCAAACCGCCGTCATCGGTCCTGCCGCTCGGCGTGCTCCCGGCCGGGTCGGTGCGCGCCGGAGGTGGTGTGTTCGCCCCCGCCGGGTTGGAGCTGCCGCTGGCCCCCGCCCGTCCACCCTGGGCGAACTGGTGGGTGGCGTCCTGAGCGCTGGAAACGCTCTTGCTCGCGTCGACGCTGCCGACGCGCTGCGGTGGCCTGCTGGAACCGGCGTCCCCGTCCGGCTTCGACGTGCCACCAGGGCCTTTGGTCTTCGCCACGGATTCCCCTTATCCGTTGAGCAGCTTGGTGAGATTGGTCAGGCTCGTGATCAGACCGGTGATGTAGGTGAAGATCCGCCCGGCCCACTTGGCCACCGCGGAGACGATCTGCGCCGCCACCACCGGGATCGTCACCACGAACACGGCCTCCACGGCCCAGACGATCACCCGGGCGACGAGGTCGGCGATCAGGTCGCGGACGAGTTCGCGGGTCATCTCCACCAGGCCTCCCGCGCCTTCGGTCGCCGAGGACATCGCGGCCGAGATCGCGGCCAGGCCGCCGATGGCCTGCACGTTGTTGCCCATCATCTGCTGGTAGGCGTCGGCGGCGACGCCCTTCCACTCGCCGAGGTCGCTCTCCAGGCTCGACTTGAGGTCCTCGGCCATGGAGGCCAGCTCGGTGGCCATGTTGTTCCAGGTCGCCGCGTGGGAGCGGACCACGTCAGGCATGCCGGTGAGCTCGTCGAGCATCTCGCGCAGCGGCTCGAAGTACTCCATCGCCCAACCCAGCCCGTTGGACAGCAACGCGCTGAACGGGTCCAGGACAGCGGACGCGACTTCCAGGCCGGCTCCGACTCCGGCCAGCGCGTCGTCGACCCAGCCTTCGCTCTTGATCGCCGTGACCAGGCCTTCGACGCTCTCGGCCATGCTCGAACCGGTCCAGGGCTTGCGGGTCGATTCGACGGGTGCGACCAGCGAGTTGTCACTCACGGCATACCTCCGCCGGACGACTTGATCTGCGCCGCGTGGTCTTCATCCATGCCCTGGTAGTCGTCCGCGGCGGCGCGCAAGGATTCCGCGGCGAGTGAGAGGTTTTCGGCCACGTACGACAGCAGCTCGTCCTGCCTCGCGTGACGACCTTCGAGAATCCCGGAGATCCACCCGCACAGCAGGCCGTAGGCCTGGTCGTCCTGCGTGATGTGCGCGCTGGCGGACTTCACCGCGTCGAAGCGAGCTTGGATCTCCTCGACCTTGGCGGCGTGGGCCCGGATCTGCTCCGCGTTGACGGTGTAACCGTCGCCCACGGCTACCACTTCTCCATGAACGACCGGTTCTCGTTGTCCTCGTCGTCGGGATGCTGCGCCGGGGCGGGTTCCCGATCGGTGATCAGCTGCGCACCGACACTGTCGGCGATCGCCCGCGCCGCGGCGGAATCCGTGCCCATTGTGTCGGCGATGATCTCTTGGGAGCGTTGGGCCAGCTGGTTCTTCGCCGCAGCGAAGGTCGCCATGATGGCGCTGGAGACCGCGTTCGGGTCGCTGCTCTTGATCTTGCCGGTCAGCTTGATGTCCGAAAGAGCACCGGCGGAGTCGATGGTCACCTCGACGAGCCCGCCCGGATCCGTCGCGGTGACCCGGACTTCCTTGAGCTGTTCGCTCATCGCCTGGGTGTCGGCGGCCAGCTTGTCGATCCGGCCCTTCCACGCAGCCAGACGCTCGTGCGCTCCGTCCGGATCGAGGATGTTCCCGTCCATGTCACTCCGATCTTCGGGGCCCAAACCTCAAGATCGAAGGCTAAGCAGCGCGGAGCGTGCACGTGGGTGGTTTCGATCAAAACGATGCGATCAGCGCACCGTCAGCGCTCGAAGCGGTCTGCCTTGATGGCATCGACGAATAATCGCCACTGCCGCGAGGTCGTCGTGAAGTACCCGGCATCGAGGTTCTTCGAATCCCGCACCGCGGCACCAGAACCCACGGAGCCGACCTCGACGCAGCTCACCTGCTGCCCGGAGTGAGTCGACTTCCGCCAACCCGTCGGTCTTGTCTTGCTGCTCATGCCCCCGCCAAGTGGAAAATCGAGACCGCGGTCGGGGCTCGGACGCCGCAGACTCGTGCCGCATCCGACACCAGGTCGGCGGTGAAACCGGCCATGTCCAGAGACCACTCCGGAACGCGGCAGCTGAGGTTGATTTCCGCGACATCGTCGCCCAGATGCCACCTCCCCTCGAACGCGGCAGGATCCGGCAGCCCCGACGGGGATGAATCCAGCACCTCGGCGGCAATCGTGGAAAGCGAGCGGGTTTCCATCTCGGCCGCGAGACCGGCCGGATCGAGTTCGTTCATCGCTGGTGCGCACACGGACACCGCGAGTTCTTCCGGGGCACCGCGCCCGACCCGTGTGAACCATTGGTGCGAGGTGGCGAAGTGCTCGTTGTCGAGGATGTCCGCTCCCAGCGGGAGCACCGCGTGAACACCTCTCAGGTCAAATCGCCCGACCCGGTTCAGCACGTCGTTCAAGCACATCATCGCTTGCCAAGCAGGCACTCGCGCGCGCTCGTCGAGAATCCCTGCCTGCAACCAGGCCGCTTCACGCACAGAGCCGTCCTGAGTCCAATCGCCACCGGCCTCGTGCTGATGCCAGCGGACTCCCGCATCAGCCCGCGATCCGAACTCAGCCACGCCCAGCGAAACACTGCGCTGGACCAGCAGCCCGTACACGTCATCGAACTCGCCGAGCTCCCACTGACTCGCCACAAGCGGGCGCAACTCCAGCCGACCGTGCAAACCGACGATGAAAGCCGGGTAGTTGCCAAGAGTCTTCGATGCCGTCATGGATGGCATGGTAACGGCCGAACAGCAGTTATAAGCACATTCGAATCGTCGATTACACCGTCGATATCCACATCGACAACGCTACGCCAATCACCCAGCGGGGTCGTTGTTCTGCACGGGATTCGAGCGTTAGCCCGCTTGGCGGTTTGGTTCGGCAGAATGCTGCGCGGAGGGCCTGTTACGACAGTACGCCACAGCCCATCCGCACCGAGGTACTGCAGCTCCACAGTCACCGTACCTGTCTTACCAAGCAAGTAAGGGTCGTTTGTAGTCCACCAACCGTGCGCAGAGGCATCGACGTTGTTCGCGCTAGTGTGCACATAGTCGCCCTGATGCTGGAACGGATGCGGCTCTTGGGTTCTGTCCTGCGCCATCGCGCCAAACTTGCATCGCCTATGACGCCCGTCGAACCTCCTTCATCGGTCTCCGCGGCAGCGATACTCGCGCCGGACGTCACCAAGCAGCTAGCCAAAAAGGCAGCCAGCGTCTGTCGTACCGAAGTGAGCGGCCTGTCTCGCAACGCAACCCCCAGACTCGCGTCGATAACCCCAGGATGAAAGCCGAAACCAGGAAAGGCGCAATCACCAACGCCCTCCCCCATGAAGCCAAGAGTCTCAGAGTCAACCCATCGCCCGGAGTCGTTTCCCGCAAACTTCCATAAACGTTCTTCACGAACCACAGGTGGGCATGCGAACGCGCCAAGCCGCCAATCCCGACCTGTCAAGATCGCAGCGGCCGACCGCCCTTTAACACGAGCCCAACACCACGGCGGCAGCGCTAGGGATTCGGAGCGCTGCTTTTGCAGCTCGCTTGTCAGCGCACGGTCAGAACTCGAACCTGCCTGACTTGACGGCATCGACGAAGTATCGCCACTGCCGCGAGGTCGTCGTGAAGTACCCGGCGTCGCGGTCCTTCGAATCCCGCACCGCAGCGCCAGACCCCACGGAACCGACCTCGACGCACGCTGTCTCCTGGTGAGATCGCGACGACTTCCGCCAGTTCGTCGGTTCGCGTAACGCCATCAGAGCAACTCGCTTTCAATCTCCTGCAGACGACTGCTCATGAAAGCACGTGACTCCGCCTGGGTCATCGCCAGTCGTCGCAGATCGAGCACGGCTTCCTGGTAGTCGCGAACGTCTTTGACGTTACGCAGGAAGGCAGCCGTCCGGTAGTGCTCCAGGTGAACGATCGGATCCTGGTCGGCGAACTCGAACAGCAAGAACGATCCCGCGTGGGCTGGATGCCATTCCGTCGCACCGAACGGCAGCACCTGAACCGTGACGTTGGGGCGTTCGGCGGCCTTCATCATGTATCGCAACTGTTCAGCCATCACCTCGGGACCGCCGAAAACCTCGCGGAGGGCCGCTTCACCGAGTACGACGACGTGTTCAGGCGGATTCGATGCGTCCAGGACCTCCCGGCGGCTGAGCCGAAACGCGACTCGCGCTTCACGCGTCTCCCTGGGCAACGGACCCATGATGGAACTCATGTACCCACGGGTCTGGAACAACCCGGGCACTACGTGCATCTGAACCTCGGTGATTGCGGTTGCCGTCCGCTCGAAGTCCGCCATCACCGCGAGCTCGCCCTTCACACCGGGAAAGCCCGCCGTCAGCCAGTTCGGGTCTCGAACCGCACGGGCATCACCGATGATCCGGTCCTTGTGATCGCCCTTCACTCCCATCGCAGTGAGGACGCTGGCCGCTTCTTCCGGCGTCGGAGGCTTGATTCCTGACTCGTATCGCCAGATCGTGGTGTGCCCAACGCCCAGGGCGCGTCCCAACTCCCGAACACCGAAGCCGGCGTCTTCCCGTAGTTGTCGCAGCTCAGCTCCCAGTGCGCGAGCACGCGGATTCACCTTGGTGGTTCGGGCCATGAACCGATCTTATCCAGATGAAACCGCAGGTGAGAACGCTCTTTCGGATAATTGATCAGGTGTCCCAACCACGAAACCATGGTTCGCGGAACCAGTCACTCTGAGCAGAACCGAGGAGTCCGATGTATCCGTTCCACTGGGTGCCGTGCGAGGGGCGGCGGCACGCGAGTCTGGACGAGCACCCGCACGGGCGCTCCTACCCGACCGACACCGAGGTCACGACCTTGTGCGGGCAGGAGCTCGTCGCCGAGAACAGCGAGTTCGGCTGGTTCTGGGACACCTGCCCGACCTGCTACCGGGAAGCCCTTCGCCTGGCCGGGATTCCCGCGCGGTGACCGCGCAGTCCACGGTCCTCGCCGTGCGCCTCCGCCAAGCGCAGTGGCTCCTCGACGACCTCGCGTTCGACGTCGGCGCCGACCGCCTCGACGCAGCCCACATCGCCGAAGCCGCAACCGTCCTGGCCGGGCTCGGCGCCCTGCTCACGAGCGTTCACACCACGATCTGCGGTGAAGCACCGGGTGAAGACCCGGCCGACCTCAACACCGAAGCGGTCAGCGGGTGGCGGAGATGATTCCGCTGCCCAGCACGAGGTCTCCCGCTTCGTCCGGGCGGTAGAGGACGACCGCCTGGCCCGGGGCGACGCCCTGGAGGGCCTGGCGGAGCTGGATCGTGAAGTTCTCGCCGTCGAACTCGGCGACCGCGTCGGCCGTGCCGCCGTGGGCTCGGACCTGGATGACGCACTCGGTCGGGCCGTCGAGGGGCTGCTCGGACGGCCAGATCGGGCGCTTCGCGTCGATCTCGGTGACCGCGAGGCGCTCGCGCGAACCGACCTTCACCGTGCCCGAAACCGGTTCGAGCGACAGGACGTAGCGCGGCTTGCCGTCCGCGGCGGGGGCGTCGATGCCCAGCCCCTTGCGCTGGCCGATCGTGAAGCCGTGCACGCCGGTGTGCTCGCCGAGCACAGCGCCGGTCTCCTCGTCGACGAGCTGCCCCGGGGCCTGGCCGAGCTTGTTCTCCAGGAAGCTCTTGGTGTCGCCGTCCGGGATGAAGCAGATGTCGTGGCTGTCGGGCTTCTTGGCGACCGCCAGGTCCTGCTCGGCGGCCTCCTCCCGGACCTCGGACTTCAGCGAACCGCCGAGCGGGAACATCGAGTGCCGCAGCTGCTCGGAGGTCAGCGACGCGAGCACGTAGGACTGGTCCTTGCCCTCGTCGCGGCTGCGCCGCAGCTCCGGAACACCGTCCACCATGGACAGACGGGCGTAGTGGCCGGTGCAGACGGCGTCGAAGCCCAGCGCCATCGCCTTCTCCAGCAACGCCTCGAACTTGATCTTCTCGTTGCAGGTCAGGCACGGGTTCGGGGTGCGGCCGGCGGCGTACTCACCGACGAAGGTCTCGATGACCTCCTCGGTGAAGCGCTCGGCGAAGTCCCACACGTAGAACGGGATGCCCAGCAGGTCCGCGGCGCGGCGCGCATCGCGGGAATCCTCGATGGTGCAGCACCCCCGCGCACCGGTGCGCAGCGTCCCGGGCTTCGCCGACAGCGCCAGGTGCACGCCGACCACGTCGTGACCTGCGGCGACCGCCCGCGCCGCCGCGACCGCGGAGTCCACTCCACCGCTCATGGCTGCCAGCACTCGCACGACTCACACCTCCGTGGCGGCCGAGGCCGCCGAAGATCGGCGCAACCCGGCCAACCCGGCGCTACGCGCTCGTTGCACCACCGGTCCGATGACATCGGTGAGTGCCTTGACATCGGCCGCGGTCGAGCTGTGCCCCAGGGAGAAGCGCAGCGACCCGCGCGCGGCCTTCGGATCGGCGCCCATCGCCAGCAGCACGTGGCTCGGCTCGGAAACCCCCGCCGTGCAGGCCGACCCGGTGGAGCACTCGATCCCCTTGGCGTCCAGCAGCATCAGCAGGCTGTCGCCCTCGCAGCCGGGGAAGGTGAAGTGCGCGTTGCCCGGCAGCCGGGACGGCCCACCGGCGATGATCTCGTCGCCGAGATCGCCGTTGAGCACCACGTCCGGCACGGCCGCGCGCACCCCGTCGATCATCTCGTCGCGCAGCTTCGCCAACTGCGCCGCGTGGGACTCGCGCACCTCAACGGCCTCGCGCACCGCCGCGGCCAGCCCCAGCACACCGGGGGTGTCGAGGGTCCCGGAACGCACCTCGCGCTCCTGGCCACCACCGTGCAGCACCGGCGTGCACTTGACGTCGCGCGACAGCAGCAGGACACCGGCGCCGTAAGGACCACCGACCTTGTGACCGGTCATGGTCAGCGCCGACGCACCGGAGGACGCGAAGTTCACCGGCAGCGTCTCGACCGCCTGCACCGCGTCGGTGTGCAGGGGAATCCCGTGCCGGTCGGCGATCGCGGAGAGCTCGGAGATCCGGTTGACGGTGCCGACCTCGTTGTTCGCCCACATCACCGTCGCCAGCGCCACATCATCGGCGCTGGTCAGAGCCTCTTCGAAGACCTCCGGCGCGACCCGTCCCGCCGCGTCCGCCTCCAGCCACGTGACCTCGGCGCCCTCGTGCTCGGCCAACCACTCCACCGCGTCCAGCACCGCGTGGTGCTCGACGGTGGAGGCCAGGATCCGGCGACGAGCCGGATCGGCCGCGCGGCGCGCCCAGAAGATGCCCTTGACCGCGAGGTTGTCGCTCTCGGTCCCGCCTGCGGTGAACAGCACCTCCGAGGGCCGGGCGCCCAGGGCGTCGGCGATGTCCTCGCGGGACTCCTCGACCTGCCGACGTGCCCTCCGACCCGAGGTGTGCAGGGACGAGGCGTTGCCGATCCGGGTCAACGCCTCGCTCATCGCGGACACCGCTGCGGGCCGCATCGGAGTCGTAGCGGCGTGGTCGAGGTAAGTCATCGCTCATCCAGGGTAATGCAAGCCGACCGCCGCCTCCCCTGCGGTCCGACGGAACACGCAGGTCAGACCGGTTTGACCCGCCCTGCCCGGAGCAGCATCACAGCAGCGGACAGCAACGCCACCAGCACCAGCAGATCCAGCGGCAGCACACCCCGGGTCGGCGCCCCGTCGCCGGCCAACGCGCTGACCACCACGCCACCGGCCCCGACCAGCAGCGCCTGCCCGAGCATGTCGGAGATCTGCAGCGCCGAGGAGTTGAACCCGCGATCGGTCTCCGGCGACAGCGACAGGACCGCGACCGCCGTCGTCGCGACGGAAATTCCCATGCCCATCCCCGCGACGAACCAGCCCCCGAACACCAGCCACGGCACACCCCAGACCGGCAGGGCCCACACCAGCGCGAACACCCCGACCCCCACCAGGACGAACCCGGCCGCGACGATCTGCTCCCTCCGAAACCGCCGCTGTCTGCTCTGCCAGAGAGCGCCCACCGACCAGCCCACCGAACCCACCGTCAGCGGGACCCCGGCCGCCGACGGGGAGAAACCGTGCACCACCGCCAGGCTCAGCGGGACGAAGGCCTGCGCCGTGAAGAACAGTCCCGCCAGCAGACCGCGTGAGAGCACCATCACCGGCAGCCCGGGACGCGCGCGAAGCGTCCCTCGCGGCAGCAGGTGCAGCAATGAGGGGACCAGCACGCCCAACCCCACCACCGCGACCACGAGTGAGAGGAAGGAGACCTCCTGCGCAGCCCAGTTCAGCGCCACGACACCGGCCGCCGCACCCGCCGCGGCCACCGGCAACCCCGGCCGGGCCCCAGCGCGATCGGCACCGGGCGCGCCGAAGCGGCGCAGCGTGGGAACCAACAGCCCAGCTCCGAGGCAGACCAGCGGGGCGAGGCCGCCGAACACCCACCGCCAGCTCGCGTGCTCGGTCAGCAACCCGGCGATCAAGGGACCCATCAGCGCAGGCACCACCCACGCCGCCGACAGCGCACCGAACGCGGCCGGCCGGTGCCGCTCCGGGTAGACGCGGGCGATCATCACGTAGAGGGCCACGATGAGCACACCGCCGCTGAGGCCCTGCACGACCCGCGCGAGCAGCAGAACCGCCATGCCCGGCGCGACAGCGGCGATCACCAGTCCCACCGCGAACGACGGCAGCGCCACCAGCAGCGGCAGCGCCGGACCGCGGAGGTCGGAAAGCCGCCCACCGATCACGGTTCCGACGGCGCTGGCGGCCAGGAAGACGGTGAAGGGCCACGCATACCACTGCGCTGCGTGGAAATCGGCCACGATCGTGGGCAGCGCGGTGCCCAGTCCCATCGCCTCGAACGCCACGAGCGTGATGACCAGGATCAGTCCGGCTGTGAAGGCGCGGCGCTGCGGATGCCACAGCGCGCTGTCGGAACGGTCACGGTCTTCGTCGACGATGCCCACGACGCCAGCCTGCAACCTCCACCCCGGTGGAGGTCCAGTCCTTCCACCCACCCGGCCCAGCCGATCATTCGTCCCCGGGACCGGATTTCCACTGAGATCGGGGACCAGATCCTGGCCTCTCCGAGGAGGATCAGGCGGCCATGGCCTCCGCCGGCTCGCCGTGGCCCAGGTGCGCCCCGGTGGCTCCCGTGATCGCGGCCTGCGCCTCACGGGCCAGCGCCTTGCGGTCGGTGCCGGACAGTTCCGGCAGCACCACGACCTCCACCACGAGACCGCGCATGCGGGCGACCGACAACACCGAATCCGCCAAGCTCGCATCGCCCAGGAACGCCGCCCCGGTGGTCAGCCGCCCGCGTCCGTCGCGGAAGCGCACCGCCACCGGCTGCATCCGGGCGCCCGCGTCCAACGCTGCCTGGAACACCGCGGGGCGGAACGGACCACTGGCGGTGCCGCACCACGTGGTGCCTTCGGGGAACGTTCCGATCACCGAACCCGCGCGGAGCTCGTCAGCGATCGTGGACACCGCCCCGGGCAACGCCGACAGCCGGTCGCGGTCGATGTAGACGGTCCCGACCCGCCCGGCCAACGAACCCAGCACCGGCCACGATCGGACCTCGACCTTGGCCAGCATCTTCATCGGCGTGAGCACCTGAAGGGCCACGACGTCCAACCACGAGACGTGGTTGCACACGATCAGCCCGCCACCGGGCGTCAGCGTCCCGTCGACCTCCAACCGGATGCCCAACGCTCGCAACAACATCCGGAACCACTTCGGCACCGCCCTCCGCCGCAGCTGCGAGGGCAGCGCGAGCACCATCGCGCTGCCGATCAGCAGCAGCCCGACGGTGATCCCGATGCGCATGGCCAGCCGCAGCCGGCCGACCTCGGTGCCGGGGTCGCGCGGCGGCAGGCAGTCCGGCCCGCACGGCGACTCCGGCATCCAGGAGTGGTTCATGCCGATTCTCCGAGGAAGTACCGCATGTATCTCTGATCGGCGCGTTCCAGGTCGACCAGCACGAAGAAGTCCGCCACCCCGAAGTCCGGGTCGTGCGCGGGCTTGCCGCAGACCTCCGCGCCCAGCCGCAGGTAACCGCGCAGCAGGGGCGGAATCGTCGAGCGCTCGTTGATCTCACCGGGTTCCCACGGCTGGTGCGGGTGCACCCGGCGCTCCTCCGGCGCGTAGTGCTTCTGCGACACCGTCCGCCACACGTGCGCGGCCTGCACCCCGCCGTCGTCCAGCGGCACCGAGGCGCAACCGGCGAGCATGGTGTGCCCGTGCAGCAGCATGTAGCGGGCGATTCCCGCCCACACCAGGCTGACCACGGCACCGTTGCGGTGATCGGGGTGCACGCACGAGCGGCCGGTCTCCACCAGCGACGGGCGCAGCGGGTCCAGAGCGGAGAGGTCGAATTCGGTTTCCGAGTAGAGCATTCCGGCGGACGAAGCGCGGTCGGGCGGCAGCATCCGGTAGGTGCCGACCACCTCGCCGCTGCGGTCTTCCCGCACGATCAGGTGGTCGCAGTGGTCGTCGAAGGAGTCCTGGTCGACGCCGTGCTCCCCGCCCTTGACCGTGGCGCCCATCTCCTCCGCGAACACCTTGTAGCGCAGGCGTTGTGCGGCGTGGACCTCGTCGGAATCACGGGCGACGAGCAGCGAGTAGTGGGCGTCGGCCGCCGCGTTCGGTGCGGCGCTGGCCAGCAGCTGCATCTCGGACATGTCCCAGGTGTATCGCCGCGCAGCGAACGCCCAACACACCAGCGGATGACACGGAGCCGGAACTTTCGGTGAATGCCAGGTGCGTACTACTCCGTCCGGGCCTTCGATACCGCCCGTTGCAGCACGTCAGAGGGGCTTGCCTGACCTTCCACCTCGTCCCCGGCGGCCCGCCCGTTGACGACGAATTCCGGCTCGTCGAGCAACCTGCGCACCGTGCCGCGCCGCGCAGATCACCCAAGATCCATCCGGACCTTCGGCCAAGGACCCCGGGGGCGGTGAGTAGTCCGGTGAGGGCTCAGATTGCGGCCAGGCGGAGCGCCTTCGGGTGGCGTGTCTTCACTCTGCTCTCCAGTGGCGGGCGCAGTGGTCCAGTAGTGCGAACGCGGCGGCGACGGCCGAAGGGCGGGCCGTCGTCGTCGAAGAGCCATTGAAGGCCCCCGCGATCCACATCACCGAGGTCGCTTTGAGAGCAAGTTGGTGACGATCCGCCCATCGACGCAGTCGTTCACGCATCCCGGTCACCCCGGTCTCGATGGCCTCGGTGGTCTTGTCGTTGCTGGCGCCACGCTCGTCCGAGGCCCGCCAGGGGCACGCTGAGAGTCACGATCAGTGCCAGGGCGATGAGCGAGCCGTAGGGGCGTGGGAGATCGTCGGGCCGGAACGCGTTCCAGGCCAAGCCAAGTAGGGCAACGCACTGCAGGGCCACTAGGCACCGTTGCACCGTGGAAGCTTCGGTGCAGGCTTGACGCATGGTGCGGCGGTTCGGTGATCGCCGGTTGAGTACGACAACGACCGCCGTGATCGTCACGGTGGCCACGGCAAGGGTGCTTAGGGCGATGACCGCGATGATCTGGTCGCTAGTCACCCCCGTCACCCCCGCGGTTGGGCTGCGGTAGGGGTTTCCACGGCTGGTTGAACAGCACCACGCCCGCCGCCGCGATCAGGCCGGTGACGGTTCCGATGAGGATCCCGGCCAGGGGGTTGGCGCTGATCCAGAGGAACGCGAGTACGGACGCGACGGTTCTCCCGGTCACTTCGGCGGTGATCCAGTGGGGGTTGCTGTATTCCCCGTCTGCTCCGGTCGGTTTTCCGATGAGTTCTCTGGTTGCGATGCCGATCGGGGCGGAGAGCAGCCACGCGACGATGACGAGGGCCGCCAGGTCGCTGAGTTCGGCGTGGGTCGAGCTGCGGGTGAGCCACCAGGCTGCGGCTTGCACGGGCACCACGATCACGGCCATGACCGGTTCGATGGTCCAGCGCAGCCACACTTCTTGGTAGCGGGGGTGACCGCTACGCATTGTGATCACCCGGCAGATGCCGGACGTATGGGTTCCGGTTCACGGCGGAGATGGTGGAGCGGTTTCGAGATCAGCGGCAAATCAGACCAGGCACGGTGGTGGCGCAGGCCATACTCACTGCGGGGCCGGTTCTCGCGGGTGGCGCGTCCTTGCGTTCCTCGCCGAATAGGACGCGCATCCGGGGTCACGTCCGCGTTTTTACCCCTTCCGTCGCCGGTCAGGGTTGGTTCAATGTGCCTGTCGCCACCGGCCCGACGTTGGGCGACATACCTCCGGACCGGGGGCACCTCACCGCGCCTTGTTGCCCATGTGTTGGCCGTGGGGCAAGAGGGCGGGGCCGTGGTCTCCACTGGCGTGGGGCAAACATGGGTCCAGATCCATCACACTGTGACTACACAGCAGGTCGACCACGCGCGCTTTCCCAGATCAGCGCCGATCACGAAACAAGAGGGAACCTTCCTGTCACCCGCGTCGCAGCGGTCTCGGTGTGAGCGTGGGAACCTTCCGCGCACGCCGCTGCCCGATCACCCGGCCGGTGGCGGCTAGATTCAGCGCATGCAGATCGAGCGCGTCGACCTCTACACCGATGGCGCATGCAGCGGGAATCCCGGCCCGGGCGGCTGGGGCGTGGTGCTGCGCTATGGCGACCATGAGCGGGAGCTCTACGGCAAGGATCCGACCACGACCAACAACAAGATGGAGTTGACGGCCGTGATCGAGGGGTTGGCCGCTCTCACCCGGCCGATCCCGGTGGTGCGCGTCTACACCGACAGCACCTACGTGCTCAAGGGCATCACCGAGTGGATGCGCGGTTGGAAGCGCAACGGCTGGATGACCTCGGCGAAGAAACCGGTCAAGAACGCCGATCTGTGGCAGCGGCTGGACTCCGAATGCTCCCGTCACGGCGAGGTGCAGTGGGAGTGGGTCAAGGGCCACGCCGGCCACCCGGAGAACGAACGCGCGGACAAGCTCGCCTGCAAGGGGCGTGACGAGGCGCGTTGATGACGAAAAAGCGGGCCGTGCTCGGTGTGAGCACGGCCCGCTTTCTTCGCGTCAGGGGTCAGCCCTTGCGCTTGGTGACCTCTTCGGTGAGCTGCGGGGCGACCTTGAACAGGTCACCCACGACGCCGTAGTCGGCGATCTCGAAGATCGGCGCCTCCGGGTCCTTGTTCACCGCGACGATCGTCTTGGACGTCTGCATGCCCGCCCGGTGCTGGATCGCGCCGGAGATGCCCAGCGCGACGTACAGCTGCGGCGAGACCGTCTTACCGGTCTGGCCGACCTGGAACTGGTGCGGGTAGTAGCCGGAGTCCACCGCGGCACGCGAGGCACCGACAGCGGCACCCAGCGTGTCGGCGAGCTTCTCCACGACCTCGAACGACTCGGCCGAACCGACACCGCGACCACCGGAGACCACGATGCTGGCCTCGGTGAGCTCGGGACGGTCGCCGGCCTCGGCCGGCTGCCGACCGGTGATCTTGGCGCCGGACGCGGCCGGAACCTCGACCTGCTCGACCGCGGCGGCACCGGAGGCCTGCTCGGCCTCGATGGAGCCGGGCAGAACGGTGACCACCGGGGTGCCCTTGGTGACCTTCGCCTTGGCGTCGTAGGTGCCACCGAACAGCGAGTGCGACGCCACGCCCTCACCGTCGATGTCCACGACCTCCGACAGCAGACCGGTGTCCAGGCGGATCGCCAGACGACCGGCGATCTCCTTGCCGTCGACCGACGCCGGCACCAGCACGGCCGCCGGGTTCGCCGAACCCGCCAGCGCGGCCAGCACGTCGACCTGCGGCGTCACCAGGTACTCGGCGGCCTCGGCGGACTCGGCCGCGTAGACCTTCGCCGCACCGTAGGAGCCCAGCGCCTCGGACAGCTTGCCCGCGGTGCCCGGCTCGCCGACGACGACCGCCGACGGCTCACCGATGCGACGGGCCGCGGTCAGCAGCTCGTACGTGACCTTCTTGACCTCGCCGTCCACGTGATCGACGAGGACCAGAACCTCAGCCATGAATCAATGCCTCCTCGAAAACCGTGAACGACTCAGAGCAGCTTCTCGCCGGCCAGGAAGTCGGCGACGCCAACGCCGCCCTCTCCCTCGTCGGTGACCTTCACACCGCCGGACTTCGGCGGCTTCGGAGCGGACTCGACGACCTGGGAGCCGGCGTTGGCCAGCCCCACCTCGGAGGCGTCGATCCCCGCGTCGGCCAGCGACAGCGCGCTCACCGGCTTCTTCTTCGCGGCCATGATGCCCTTGAACGACGGGTACCGCGGCTCGTTGATCTTCTCGGTGACCGACACGACGGCCGGCAGACCGGACTCGACGGTCAGGATGCCCGCGTCGGTCTCGCGCTCGACCTTCACGCTGGAACCGTCGGTCTCGACCTTGCGCGCGAAGGTCAGCTGCGGCCAGCCCAGCACCTCGGCGACCATCGCCGGCACCGCGCCCGAGCGACCGTCGGTCGCCTCGTTGCCCGCGATGACCAACTCGACACCCTCAACGGTGCCGATGACCTTCGCCAGCGCCTTGGCGGTGGCGGGCGCGTCGGTGCCGTGCAACGCCTCATCGGAGAGGTGCACCGCCTTGTCCGCACCCATCGACAGCGCCTTGCGGATGGCATCCGTGGCGCGATCCGGGCCCATGCACACGACGGTCACTTCGCCGCCCTGGGCCTCCTTGATCAACAGCGCCTCCTCCACCGCGCGCTCGTTGATCTCATCCAACACGGCATCCGCCGACTCGCGGTCCAACGTGTGATCCGCAGCAGACAGCTTCCGTTCGGAATACGTGTCGGGCACCTGCTTAACCAGGACGACGATGTTCATGGGCCCTCTTCGACCTCCTGCGGACTCAAATGACGCTCGCTGGTCCTCCAGCGGCTCTGCTTGTGGACCCGGCGCTTCTTCCGTCCGGGTTAGGTTGACCTTGCCATGCCCTCAGCTGGAAAGCACAGTGATGCCAACCACCGAGGATGTTACTTGCCAGTAGCCCGGGTGCAACCAGGTCCCACCCGTGACAGTACTCACCTTCGCTCAGCGGGGATGATCGGCCGCAGCAAAAGTGGGGACGGGTCATCCGGAAAGTATGTGAACGAACCTTACGTATTAGTAGCCTGACGACTATGAGAAGACGCGTCGCCATCGTGACCGATTCGACGGCTTCCGTTCCGCTCGACGTGGCCGACCGGCTGGGAATCTCCATCGTGCAGTTGGAGCTCACCGTCGGCGATGAACAGAACGACGAGCGCCGGGTGCTGCATCCCCAGATGGCCGAGGCAATGCGGAACAACGTCCCGGTCGCCACCAACCCGCCCCCGCCGCCGGCCTTCTACTGGAATTACGCGGACGCCGCGGCTTCCGGTGTCGAGGCGATCATTTCGATCCACATTTCCGAAGGAATGTCCCAAACCTGCCAGTCCGCCCGGATCGCCGCGGCGGAGATCGGCGTGCCGGTCTACGTCGTCGATGCGCGGCTGACCGGGCTCAGCCTCGGCTTCCCGGTGATCGCCGCCGCTGAGGCCGCCGCCTCGGGCGCCACACCGCACGGCGTGATGAACGTCCTGGAGCACCGCCTTCGCAGCACCACGCAGCTGCTCTACGTCGACACCCTGGAGTACCTGCAGCGCAGCGGCCGGATCGGCCGAGCCCAGGCGTGGGTCGGCGAAGCGCTGTCGATCAAGCCGGTGCTGATCATGAAGGACGGCGTGATCGACCAGCTGCACAAGGCCATCGGCCCGGAGCGGGCGCTGCGCAAGGCCGTCGCGACCGCCGTGGAGCGCGCGGGCCGAGGCCCGGTCGACGTGGGCGTGGAGCACTTCGAGGCCGCCGATCGCGCCAAGCAGGTGCTCGACGCGCTGTGCTCGCAGCTGCCGCAGGTCCGCCGGGTCACCCTGGAGGAGACCAGCGCGATCATAGGAGCCCACACGGGACCCGGGGCGCTCGGAATCGCCGTCTCGCCCGCCGGCTTCTGAACGATTCCCCCTCAGCGAAGTCCGGCTCGGGGACCGGACTCGCCGAGCGATCGGGTCGACCGACCATTACCGCGGACCCCTTTCACCGGGCCGCACTTCGCAGTTCTTGCTGATTTTTCCTGAGCCTTCCACCCTTTTGAGTGGTGCGAACGCGTGTTCGATGCCGGATACTCGTTGTTGTCCGGCCCGAAAGGCTTCACGCGGGCACGAATTCCGCACCATTCCTGGGGGAATCATGAGTGCGACCCGTCAGCCGCGCTGCCGCGCGCGCGACAGGTTCTCAGTCCTGGAGCTTGTCCATCGCGCGGTGCACGCGCTTGACCGACACCGGCCGCGGAGTCCCCAAGGACTGCGCGAACAGGCTCACGCGCAGCTCCTCGATCATCCAACCCACGTCGAGCAGGGCATCGCTGGGCGAACGCCCCTGCGGCACCGCGGCGAGCAGATCCCGATAGCGCTGCCTGACCTCGTCCACCTGGTGCATCCACTCCCGATCGCGCTGCGGCTGGTGCTGCGCCTTGTCCAGCCGCTGCTCGATCGCGCCCAGGTAGCGGACCAGGTCGCGGAGCCTGTCGAAGCCCGTCGCGGTGACGAATCCCGGGTGCAGCAGGCCTTCCAGCTGCCGGCGGATGTCGCCCAGCGATTCCGTCGACATGCCCTTGGGGCGGTCGGCGAGCACCGTCTCGACCCGCTGGGCCGCGACCAGGACCCGCTCCACCTCCGCCAGCACCGCCACGGTGTACTCGCCCAGCCCGGCGCGGACCTTCGCCTCCAGCGAGGTGAAGGCGTCACTGTCCCAGACGGGCCCGCCGTTGTCGGCCATCAGCTTGTCCACGGCGCAGCGCACGCAGTCGTCGAGGACCGAACCCAGGTCGCCGTACCGGCTCCCGCCCAGCACCAGGCGGCTGGTCGCGCTCATGCCGCGCTGGATGGACTTCGCCGGCGACGGCACGTTGAGCAGCAGCAACCGGCGCGTGCCGTTCCACAGCGCGCGCCGCTGCTCCTGCTCGGTGTCGAACATCCGCACCGCGACGCTCTCGCCCTCGTCCACCAACGCCGGGTACGCCTTCACGGCGTGCCCCGAACGCTGCTGGGAGAAGGTGCGCGGCAGCTCGCCGAAGCTCCAGGAACGCAGCCCGCCCTGCTCGATGTCGTCGGCCGCGGCCGAGATCTCCTCGCGCACCTTGGGTTTGAGCCGCAGCTTCAGCGATTCGAGGTCCTTGGACTCGGCGAGCTTGCGCCCGCGACGGCCCACCACGCGGAAGGTCATCTTCAGGTGCTCGGGAACCCGCTCCGGATCCCACTCCGCGCGCGGCACCTCGACACCGGTCAGCTGCCGGAGGCTGCGCTGCAACGTCTCCAGCAGCGGCCCGT
The DNA here is from genome assembly GCF_018070075.1 of Saccharopolyspora endophytica. Taxonomy (GTDB): domain Bacteria; phylum Actinomycetota; class Actinomycetes; order Mycobacteriales; family Pseudonocardiaceae; genus Saccharopolyspora; species Saccharopolyspora endophytica. The sequence goes on along the minus strand of NZ_JAGPXE010000005.1, from coordinate 382,311 downwards.
CGTCGGGGCCCACGCGGGAGAGCACGGCCTTGGCGAAGTCGGGGGCGGGCACGAAGTTGCGCCGGGTCTGCTTCGGCAGCGACTTGAGCAGCGTGGTCACCAGCTCTTCCCGCAGGCCGGGGATCTGCCAGTCGAAGCCCTCGGCGTCGATCTGGTTGAGCACCTGCAGCGGGATGTGCACGGTGACGCCGTCGGCGTCGGCGCCCGGCTCGAACTGGTAGGTCAGGTTCAGCCGGTGCTCGCCGTAAACCCACTGGTCCGGGTAGTCCTGGTCGCTGACCTGAGCCGAGCGCTCGTTGATCAGCATGGACTTCTCGAAGTTCAGCAGGTCGGGCTGCTCGCGGCGGGTCTTCTTCCACCACGTGTCGAAGTGCCTGCCGGAAACCACCTCGTAGCCGATGCGCTGGTCGTAGAACTCGAACAGCGTCTCGTCGTCGACCAGGATGTCGCGACGGCGAGCGCGCTCTTCGAGGCCCTCGACCTCGTCGAGCAGCGCCCGGTTCTGGCGGAAGAACTCGTGCCGGGTCTCCCAATCGCCCTCGACCAACGCGTGCCGGATGAACAGCTCGCGGCTGACCTCGGGATCGATGCGCCCGTAGTTGACCTTGCGGTCCACCACCAGCGGCACGCCGTAGAGCGTGACCCGCTCGGTGGCGATCACGGCTGCCCGGTCCTTCTCCCAGTGCGGTTCGCTGTAGTTGCGCTTGACCAGGTGCCCGGCCAGCTGCTCGATCCACTCCGGCTCGACGCGGGCGACGATGCGCGCCCACAGACGGGAGGTCTCCACGAGTTCCGCGGCCATCACCCAGCGCGGCGGCTTCTTGAACAACGACGACCCGGGGAACACCGCGAACCGCGCGTTGCGGGCTCCCTGGTACTCGTTGCCGCCTCGCCCGGGCGGGCCGGAACGCTGCGCGCCGTTGCGCTTCTCGACGTCCTTGAGACCGACGTGCGAGAGCAGACCGGCCAGCAGCGACTGGTGGACGCGGGTGGCGTCGGCGGGCTGATCCGCCAGCGTCATCCCCATCGACTTCACCATCTGGCGCAGCTGGCCGAACAGGTCCTGCCACTCGCGCACGCGCAGGTAGTTGAGGAAGTCGTTGCGGCAGTGCTTGCGGAACTGGTTGGAGGACAACTCCTTCTGCTGGGTGCGCAGGTGCTCCCACAGGCGCAGGTAGGAGAGGAAGTCGGATTCGGCTTCCTTGTCGACGAAGCGCGCGTGCTTCTGGTCGGCGGCCTGCTGGTGGTCGGACGGGCGTTCGCGCGGGTCCTGGATGGACAGCGCAGCCACGATGACCAGCACCTCGCGCACGCAGCCGTTGCGCTCGGCCTCCAGCACCATCCGCGCCAGGCGCGGGTCGATGGGCAGCTGGGCGAGGCTGCGGCCGATCCGCGTGAGCTTGCGCTCGTCGGCGGGCTTGCCGCTCTCCAGCGCGCCGAGTTCGTGCAGCAGGTTGACGCCGTCGGTGATCTGCCTGCGGTCCGGCGGTTCCAGGAACGGGAAGGACTCGATCTCACCGAGCCCGAGGGAGGTCATCTGCAGGATCACCGATGCCAGGTGGGTGCGCAGGATCTCCGGGTCGGTGAACTCCGGCCGGGACTCGAAGTCCTCCTCCGAGTACAGCCGGACGCAGATGCCCTCGGAAACCCGGCCGCACCGGCCCTTCCGCTGGTTCGCCGAGGCCTGCGAGATCGGTTCGATCGGCAGCCGCTGCACCTTCGTGCGGAAGCTGTAGCGGGAGATGCGGGCCGTGCCCGGGTCGATGACGTACTTGATGCCGGGAACGGTCAGCGACGTCTCCGCCACGTTGGTGGACAGCACGATCCTGCGCCCGGAGTGGCGTTGGAACACCCGGTGCTGCTCGGCGGCGCTCAACCGCGCGAACAGCGGCACCACCTCGGTGTCGCGGAGCGCAAGCTGCGCCAGCGCGTCGGCGGCGTCTCGGATCTCCCGCTCACCGCTGAGGAAGACGAGGATGTCACCGGGGCCTTCGGCGCACAGCTCGCGGACCGCGTCGCAGATGGCCTGCGGCTGGTCCCGGACATCCGTCGACGGGTCTTCCTCGTCGTCGGAGTCCTCCAGCAGCGGGCGGTAGCGCACCTCGACCGGGTAGGTCCGGCCGGAGACCTCCACGACGGGCGCGTCGTCGAAGTGCCGGGAGAACCGCTCCGGGTCGATCGTCGCCGAGGTGATGATCACCTTCAGGTCGGGGCGGCGCGGCAGCAGCTGCTTGAGGTAACCGAGGATGAAGTCGATGTTGAGGCTGCGCTCGTGCGCCTCGTCGATGATCAGCGTGTCGTACCGGCGCAGCAGCCGGTCGTGCTGGATCTCGGCGAGCAGGATGCCGTCGGTCATCAGCTTGACCAGCGTGTCGTCGCCGGTGCGCTCGGTGAACCGCACCTGGTAGCCGATCGCACCGCCGATCTCGGTGCCCAGCTCCTCGGCGACCCGCTCGGCCACGGTCCGCGCCGCGAGCCTGCGCGGCTGCGTGTGGCCGATGACGCCCTTGATGCCGCGTCCGAGCTCCATGCACATCTTGGGCAGCTGCGTGGTCTTACCCGACCCGGTCTCACCTGCGACGATGACGACCTGGTTGTCGCGGATGGCGGCGAGCAGGTCGTCCCGCCGCTGGCTGACCGGCAGGCTGTCCGGGTAGGTGATCCGGGGAGTGCCGTCGCGGCGTCGCTGCACCCGCAGCTCGGCGGTCTCGACGTCGCCGGTGATCTCCGCGGTGACCGACCGCAGCGCCTCGGGATCGCGGATCTTGCGGGCGCCTTCGATGCGTCGACGCAGCCGACGCTGGTCCTGCAGCATCAGCTCGGGCAAACGTTCCCGCAGATCAGCGAGCGGAGATTTCACAGACGACGTACCCATACTCCGCACAAGCATAGAGAAGGCCCCTGCGGCAGTGCCTCCCGATTTCGCAGCACTCACGGCAGACGCCCCGTTCCGTGACGCCGGTCACGGAATGAAGCTGCTCAGGTGCGCTCGGCGCGGCACAGGTAGGCCATCGCCTGGTCGCCGACCCGGGTGATCACGACGCTGGCTTCCTGCGTCCCCTTGGGTTTGAGCCGGCGGCGCAGTGCGTCCGGGTCCACGTCGACACCGCGGACCAGGATCTCCAGCCGACCGACGTCGTGCGCGCGCAGCAGCGTGCGCAGCGCCTTCTCGTTGTACCGGCCGTGGTCGAGCACCCGGAAGGCCCGCACGCCGGGCGGCGGCGCATCGCCGGTGAGGTAAGCGATGCGCGGATCGAGCTGGACGAGTCCATGACGGGCGGCGTAGTGGCGCACCAGCCCCGCTCGCACCACGGCCCCATCCGGATCGACGATCCACTCGCGCACGTCCTCCGCCGGGCAGTCGTCGGGCTCGGCGTCGGTGATGCTCCAGGCACCGCCATCGGCCCGCAGCACGCTCGCGCGGCGCCGCGCCGTCGGATCGGCCAGCGAGCCGAACCACAACGCGGCCTCCCGGACCTGCCCGCCCAGCGACACCACCTCGGCCTCGACGTCGTCGGGGACCGCGGCGAAGTCCAGACCGGGAGCGCACTTGACGACCAGGTCTCGCCCGGCGTGGACGGCCATGAGCTCGTCCAGCGGCGGCACCAGGTCGGCGGGGTTCCAGCGGCGCCTGCCGCCTTCATCCCGGCGCGCGGGGTCGGCGACCACGACGGTGTCCCGGGTAACCGGGCGCAGCGCATCGGCCTCCACCAGCAGCGCCTCGCGACCGGTGGCGGCCAGGTTGTGCTGCGCCATGAGCAACCGGACCCGGTCCAGATCGGAGCCCACGCTGCGGTGGGCGACAGCGGCCACGGCGATCAGGTCGGCACCGATCGAGCAGGTCACGTCGTGCACGTCGCGGCCCGCGAGGCGCTGCGCGCGGTGCCGGGCGACGACGCTCGCGGTGGCCTGCTGCAACGCGGAATCGGTGAACAGCCAGTCCCCGCTGCCCTCCAGCTTGGACTCGGCTTTGCGCCGCAACACCGCGGTTTCCAGCGCAGCGGCGGCGAACCGGTCACCGACCTGCCGACGTGCCGCGGCGACGTCGGTCAGCCGCGACTTGCCGGTCAGCGGCAGACCGGAGAGCTCGGCGACGGCCTCGCGACCCGCCGTCGAGCGCAGGAACAGGACGTCCTCGACGTCGAACGAGTACCCCACCCCGCCCCCTAGAACGAGCCGACCGCGAACGGTCGGCGAGAACCGAGGGCTGAAGGGCGGGGTGTGCTCGTCACTGCTGCTTCCGCTGATGAGTGCCGGGTCAGCGCCCGGTGAACTTCGCCTTGCCGGGGCCGTTCTCGATGAACGACTTCATGCCGATCTTCTGGTCCTCGGTCGCGAACGTCCCCGCGAACAGGTGGGTTTCGAGCTTCAAACCGTTGTCCAGGTCGACGTCCAGGCCACCGTCGATCGCGGCCTTCGCCGCCGCCAGGGCGCGCGCCGCGCCACCGGTGAACTGCTCCGCCCAGCGCTTCGCCGTCGCGTAGACGTCGGCGGACGGCACGATCTCGTCGACCATGCCCAGCGCGAGCGCCTCCTCGGCCTCGACGAACCGGCCGCTGTAGATGATGTCCTTGGCCTTGCTCGGGCCGATCAGCCGCGCCAGCCGCTGCGTGCCGCCGGCACCGGGGATGACGCCGAGCAGGATCTCCGGCTGGCCGACCTTGATGTCGTCCGCCGCGACCCGCCGGTCGCACGACAGCGCCAGCTCGAAACCGCCACCGAGGGCGTAGCCGGTCAGCGCCGCGACCGTGGGCTTCGGGATGGCCGCGACCTGGCTCATCGCGTCCGACAGACCGCGCTGCTCCTTGGCTGCCATGTCCGCGTAGGACATGTCGGCCATCTCCTTGATGTCCGCGCCTGCCGCGAAGACCTTCTCGCCGCCGTAGACGATCACCGCGCGGATGTCGTCGCGCTCAGCGGCCTCGATCGCCACTTCCCGCAGCTCGGTCTCGATCTGCCTGTTCAGCGCGTTCATCTTCGGTCGATCCAGCCGGATCGTGCCGATCGCGCCTTCGACCTCAAGCCTGACGAACTCGCCCACGCAGCAACCTCCTCGTCGAACCACCGCTCGTGCCGCAGGCGAGGCTATCGCGCCCCGCGCCACATCTGCTGTGTCACCGATCTCAACATCGCCGAAGACCTCACCGGCGGTGCAGCAGGTCAGGGCCGGCGGCGGGCGAAGTACCGGTCACCCGCACGCTGCAGTTCGAGGTTCTGGTCGAAGGTCTTCGAGAGGTTGTCCTCGGTGAGCACGTCGTCGAGCAGCCCCTGGGCGACGATGCCGCCGTCGCGCAGCAGCAGGCAGTGCGTGAAGCCCGGCGGGATTTCCTCGACGTGGTGCGTGACCAGCACCGATGCGGGCGCGTCCGGGTCCATGGCCAGCGTCGACAGGCGGGCGACGAGGTCCTCGCGGCCACCGAGGTCGAGACCGGCTGCGGGCTCGTCGAACAGCAGCAGCTCCGGATCGGTCATCAGCGCGCGGGAGATCATGACCCGCTTGCGCTCGCCCTCCGACAGGGTGCCGAACTCGCGGTCGGCGAGGTGCGCGACGCCGAGCAGTTCGAGCAGTTCAACGGCACGATCGGTGTCCAGGTCGTCGTACTCCTCGCGCCAGCGGCCGAACACCGAATACCCGGCGCTGACCACGACGTCGCGAACCAGCTCTTCGCCGGGGACGCGGTTGACCAGCGCACCCGAGCACAGCCCGATCAAGGGCCGGATGTCGAACACGTTGGTCTTGCCGAGCCGCTCGCCGAGGACGTCGACGGTTCCGGTGCTCGGGTGCATCTCCGTGCTGGCCATCTTCAGCAGCGTGGTCTTGCCGGCGCCGTTGGGGCCCAGCACGACCCAGCGCTCGTCGAGCTCCACAGACCAGTTCACGTCCGCCAGCAGTGTCGTCTTGCCCCGCCGGACACCGACGCCATCCATCTGGATGACCAGGTCGTCCACGTCTACCTCCCAGCCGTGACTGACCGCGGCGGCGCCCCGGGCGCGCACTCGGCGTTCGTCTCCGTCCGGGACCGCCGCAGGCTCCGGCCGGTCCCCTCTGGGCCCATTGTTCCCGCCGACGCCGCACCCCCTGCGGGCGGGATGCCACTGCCACGCGCCCGATGATCGACCCCGCGCCTCGCACCGGTCCACATACCGGGAACCCCGCTCAACCACTGGCCCCGGCGACGATCCGGTGCCACGATCTGTGGCGTGTCCGATTCGTTGCTCACCCGCGATCGCGTGATCGACCTGTTCCGGGTCATCGCCTCCGCCTGTCGCTGAAAGCGGTCCGAGAGACCTCCCGCTTCACGCGACTTCATCGCGGCACGACGAATCATCCAGCCACCCCAGCACCTCTCGCAGCAGGGGTGCGCCGTGTCGTGCCGGTGCACACCGCAAGACACCTGGAGACACCGCATGAGCATCACGCAGCCGGAACGGCCGACCGCCGCGCAATCCGAATACACCCCGACCGCACCCGTGCCCGCGCTCGGCGAAGCCGAAGTGCACCCCGCCTTCGACCTGCCGCTGCTGCGGGACCTGATCCGCCCCGACCACCTCAACTGGACCCCGCGCGAGCTCCGCGACCTCACCGGCCTGGTGACCAGCGAGCTGACCACGCAGCTGATGAACATCGTGCGCATCGACGAGCAGCAGCGGTGGTGGGCCAAGCTCGGCCTGACCGCGGGAGTCGAACTTTGGCTGCTGTCCTGGGCTCCCGGCCAGGGCACACCGGCCCACGACCACGGCGGCGCGTCGGGATCGTTCTCAGTCCTGTTCGGAGGGTTGCGCGAGGACTACCGCTACTCGGGCGGCCCGGTCCGCACCCAGCACCACGACCTCGGTGACGGCATCGGGTTCGGTGCCGGGCGCGCGCACCGGGTCACCAACGTCAGCTCGGTCAACTCCGCCAGCGTGCACGCCTACTCACCGCCGCTGCTACCGGTCCGCTACTACGCCGACCTGGCCGAGATCCCCGCTGTCCCTCCGCAACGAAGCGAGGTCGTGTAATGCCGCACATCCCCGAGCCCCGCGAAGAGCTGATCGGTCACGGCCCCTACGGGATCGAGCACCTGCTGGCCGAATCCCGGGAGAAACTCGCCAGGGTCAGCCCGCAGGAAGCCTTCGAGCTCCAATGCACCGGTGGCCTGATCATCGACATCCGGCCGGAATCCGACCGCCTCACCCACGGCGAGATCCCCGGTGCGCTCACCGTGGAACGGATCGTCCTGGAGTGGCGTCTCGACCCGGCAGGCAGCCACCGCCTCGACGGCCTGCACCCGGAACGCCCGATCGTCCTCGTCTGCAACGAGGGCTACGCCTCCAGCCTCGCCGCCGCCCAAGCCCAGGAGCTCGGCCTCACCAAGGCCACCGATCTGGCAGGCGGATTCCGCGCGTGGAAGGAAGCGGGCCTTCCCACCACCGCCGCCGTCGCCTGATCTGCGCAAGGGAACCTTCCTGTCACCGCCCGCCCGGCTCGTGACAGGAAGGTTCCCTTGCGCACGTCACGGCCCCGCACGGCGACCAGGGCGAGCAAAGCGCCTCCTCGGTGCGGGCTGGTCCCGTAGGCTCCGGGCCTTGTGCGAGCGCAGAGCCTTTTGTTCCGCCCATGGGTGTTGGTCACCGTGGTGGGCGCGGTTGTCCTAGCGGCGGTCGAGCTGGTCCTCGGCACCGGTTTCGCGAATGTCGTGGCGGGTTGGTTCGGCGGTGTGGCGGGAGCGATCCTGCTGCCGGTGGCGACGCAGGTCGGCTTGCTGCTCGGGTCGGTGATCTTCGGGTTGCGCGTTCGGCAGGTCGTGTTCGGCGCGATGCGGGAGGTCGCGTCCTTCAAGCGCGGCAGCGTGACCTTCACGTTCCGGGCCTTGCCGGTGACGTTGCGGGCGCAGATCGGGCCGTGGCGTTCGCCGGTGATCCTGCGCTGCTGGCTGGCCGGCCTGGTTTCGGCGCTGGTGGGCGTGGCCGCGGTGGCCGCGGCGTGGCTGTGGGTACCGGGGGCGTTCGGGCGGGGTCTCGCGCTGGCGATGAGCGCGTTCATGCTGGTCAAGCTGTGGCCCAAGCGGGTGCCTCTGACGACGTCGACCGGCTGGCTGCTGTTCTCGCTTCCCCGGATGACCGAGCCGGAACGCTCGGACTTCCTGGCCGCCCCGCTGGCGGCGCGCGCCTACGAGGCGCTGCGCATCGGCGACCTCGACACGGCGCAGGCCCGCGCCGACGAACTCGCGGAGCGGTTTCCCGGCATCAACGCGACGGTGTCGTGCCAGATCGCGGTGCTGGAATCGCGCGGGCTCTACGCGCCGGGCGTGCTGCTGCTGTTGAAGTTCCTGTCCGACAACGACGTTCCGCCGCGCAAGATGGCCTACCTGCTGGCGGGATTGGCGGGGCTGGGTTTCAAGGCGGTCGAGTCCGGGCAGATGCCGGCCGACAGCCTGCTCCCGACGGCGAAGAAGGCCCTTCAGGACGCGGTGCAGCTGGGCTATCCCGAGTTCGAGCTCAACGGCACCAGCGGGCTGCTGGCCCTGATCGAGGGCGACGCCGACAACGCGGTCCGGTTGGCCACCAGCGGCGCGGACTACAACCACTCACCGCTCTCGCGCGCCGACGACCTCGCCACCCTCGCCCGCGCGCACATGGCCCTCCGCGACAACGCGTCGGCCCGAACCGCCTTGGCGCGCGCCGAGGAACTGGCGCCGTGGTCCCCGCGGGTCACCGAAACCCGCCAGCGCCTGTCCGTGAACTAGGAGCAGGGGAACCTTTCTGCCACGCGAAGTGGCAGAAGGGTTCCCCTGCTGCGGTGTCGCGCGCTGCGTCAGTTGATGGTCAGCACGAGCTTGCCCTGGGTGCGCCCGGTCTCGCCCTGAGCGTGGGCCTTGGCCGCATCGGCGAGCGGGAACGTCCCGGCGATCTCGACGCGCAGCTTGCCCGCCTCGACCAGCTCGCGGACGGCCTGCATCCCGGCCTGGTCGGCTTCGACGAGCATCAGTTCGGCGCGCACGCCCAGCTCGTCGGCTTCCGCGACGAGTTCGTCCCGGTCGTAGGGCAGGATCGAGACGAGGATTCCGCCCTTGCGCAGCACGCGCAGCGAGCGGCTGCGGTAGTCGGCGGCGATCGGGTCGAGGACGACGTCGACATCGCTGACGACCTCGGTGAAGTCGGCCGAGGTGTAGTCGATGAGCTCGTCGACGCCCAGCCCGGTCAGGAACTCGTGCTTGCTCTTGCTCGCGGTGGCGATGACGTGGGCGCCCTTGGCCTTGGCGATCTGCACGGCGAGGTGCCCGACGCCGCCCGCGGCCGCGTGGATCAGGATTCGCTGGCCCGCCTGCAGATCGGCGGTGTCGTTCAGCGCCTGCCACGCGGTCAGCGCGGCGAGCGGGATGGCTCCCGCCTGCACGTGGTCCACCCCGGTGGGCTTGGGGACGAAGGCCCGCGCCGGACCGGTCACGTACTCGGCGTGAGAACCGAGTCCGAACGGGTAGGGCAGCATGCCGAAGACCTCGTCGCCCGGCTTGTGCAGGGTCACGCCGGTTCCGATGGCCTCGACGACGCCGGAGACGTCCCAGCCGAGGATGCGCGGGGGTTCACCGAGGAATCCCTGGCCGGCGCGGTGCTTCCAGTCGGTGGGGTTGACGCCGGCGGCGCGCACGCGGATCAGGACCTCGCTCGGTCCCGGCTCGGGCTTGTCCAGTTGTGCCTCGCGCAGCACCTCGGGACCGCCGTAGGCGTCCTGGGTGATGGCACGCATGGTTTCACTCATGCCTCCACCCTGCCCCATCGAAAGCGGACCGGCGTGCAGGCGAGGGGGCGTTGTGAGGATGGGAACCTTTCTGTCACCGGAGTGCGCGAAAGGTTCCCCTGCGCCGATCGGTTCAGGTGGGGTCGGTGAGGCGGCGGACGGCTTCGCGGGAAGCGGAGCGCAGGTCGTCGACCTTGGTCTCGCCGAGGATCAGGCGGCGCAGCTGGGGGACGGCCAGGGGCCAGCTGATCGTGCCGAGGGCCAGCAGGACGAGCATGCCGGGGTCGATCGCCCCGGTGACCTTGCCGTTGTCCTGGGCCTGGCGGACCGCGTCGACCTTGTCCCGGTAGTGCTCGGCGCGTTCGGACTCGGCGGCGACACCGCTGTCACCGCGCTCCAGCGATTCCCACATGAGCAGTCGCAGGACGTGCGGGTTGGCCGAGTGGTAGGCGGCGAGCCGGTCGACGTAGCCGGGGAGGTCCTCGCCGTCGATGGGCACCTCGGCCGCGAGCTCGGCCATGGCGGCTTCCAGGACCGCGGTGAACAGGGCGTCCTTGCTGCCGAAGTAGGCGTAGATCAGCTGCTTGTTGGCCTGGGCCTGCCTGGCGATGCGGTCGACGCGGGCGCCGGCGATGCCGTGTTCGGCGAACTCGGTCGTCGCGGCCTGGAAGATCCGGGCCTTGGTGGCTTCGGCGTTGCGGGACACAGCCGCACTGTACCGCTGTGACCAACCATTCGGTTGACACGAGTTCCGGGCGTGGAGAGACTGCAACCAACCAGTTGGTTAGACCGTTTCGCCTGCGGAGAGTGGATGACCACCGTCGCCCCCGACACCGGCCGCCTGAGCCGTGCACTGCTGTTCGCCGCCGCGCTGTGCGCCGGTGTCACCGTCGCCAACATCTACCTCGCGCAACCGATCATCGGCCCCGTCGCCGACACCTTCGGCACCTCTCCGCAGACCGCGGGCATCGTGGTGACCGCCGGGATGCTCGGCTACTCCGCCGGCCTGCTGTTCGTCATCCCCCTCGGCGACAGCAGGGATCGGCGCACGATGGTCGGCGCGCTCAGCGTCCTCACCGCGCTCCTGCTGGTGGGAAGTTCTCTCGCACCGTCGTTGCCGGTGCTCGCGGTCCTGACCGGACTCGCGGCCGTGACGACCGTCGTGCCGCAGATCCTCATCCCGCTGGTCGTGCAACTGGCCGACCCGGCGCAGCGCGGCACCGCCATGTCCTGGGTGCAGGCCGGTTTGATCACCGGGATCATGGGCGCCCGGGTCGTGTCCGGCCAGCTCGCCGGACTGCTGGGCTGGCGCTGGGTCTTCGCCGCCTCAGCGGTGCTCACGCTGGTCGTGGGCCTGTGGACGGTTCGCGTTCTGCCGAGCGACGGCGAGCGGAACCCGGTGAGCTACTGGGCGCTGCTGCGCTCGCTGCCCGGCTACCTGCGCCGCGAGCCGGGGCTGCGCCGAGCCTGCCTGCGCCAGGCGGGGAGCTTCGCCGCGTTCAACGCCGTCTGGACCATCCTCGCCCTCGTGCTCACCGCGCCACCGCACGGCTTCACCGTCGCCGAGGCCGGACTCGTCGGCCTGCTCGGACTGCTCAGCGCCGCACTGGCGCCCGTGGCCGGGAAGATGGTCGACCGCCGCGGTCCTCGGCTCGTCGGCGCGCTCGGACTGACCGTGCTCGCCTTCGCCGCCCTCGTGCTGATCCTGGGCACGAACTCGCTGACCGCCCTGCTGCTGGGCACCGCGGCCGTGCCGATCGGCCTGCAGGTCGGCCAAGCCGCCAACCAGAACGCGGCGCTGTCGGTCGACCCCGCCGCCGGTGGGCGCCTGAACACCATCTTCATGCTCTCGACGTTCCTGGCCGGCGCGATCGGCTCGGCCGCGGGCAGCATCACCTACGGCCTCCACGGCTGGCCGGGCGCGTGCGTCACCGCCCTTGTCTTCCTGGCGCTCGGGGGGATCGGGCTGCGCCGGATCCGCTGACCACTAGCCCGCGAGGACGACCTTGCCGAGTTCCGCGGGCTCCGACAGCAACGAGTGCCGGGGTAGGACCCGGACGTTGTAGCCGGCCGGGCCCGCGTGCGGCAACGTCACCGCGGCCGCGTACCGGTCATCACCGATGGGCTTCATCGACGCGGTGACGAAGTCGTGCAGCACGTCGTTGTCGTCGACCCGGCCCACCACGACCTCGACGTCCACATCGGACGGATCGAGACCGGCCAGGTCCACCCTGGCGCGCACCGTGACCTGCCCGCCGAGCAGCGGCGTCCCGTGATCCACCGACATCTCGGTGTCACCGACCCGCACCCGGTTCCAGGCCGCCTGCAACCGGCTCCGGTAGTCGGCCAGCTCCCGCGCACCGCGGAAGTCGTCGTCGAACATCGCGCGCGCCGACTGCGCGGCGGGCGTGTAGTGCCCGTCGACGTACTCGCGGATCATGCGCGACGCCTGCACCCGCGGCCCCAGGGTCGCCAGGGTGTGGCGGACCATCGACATCCACTTGCCCGGCACGCCATCGCTGTTGCGCTCGTAGTACATCGGCGCCACGTGCTCGGACATCAGCTCGTACAACGCCGCGGCTTCCAGGTCGTCGCGCCGGTTGGGGTCGCTGACGCCGTCGGCCGTGGGGATCGCCCACCCGTTGCGGCCGTCGTACATCTCGTCCCACCAGCCGTCGCGCACCGACAGGTTCAGCACGCCGTTGAGCGCGGCCTTCATCCCCGACGTCCCGCACGCCTCCAACGGCCGCACCGGGTTGTTCAGCCACACGTCGCAGCCCGACACCAGGTAGCGGGCCAGCGACATGTCGTAGTCCGGCAGGAACACGATGCGGTGCCGCACGTCGGCGCCGTCAGCGAAGCGCACGATCCGCTGGATCATCGCCTTGCCTCCCTCGTCCGCCGGGTGGGACTTGCCCGCCACCACGATCTGCACCGGACGCTCGGAATCCAGCAGCAGCTCCCGCAACCGGTCGGTGTCGCGCAGCATCAGCGTCGCCCGCTTGTAGGTGGGAACCCTTCGCGCGAAACCGATGGTGAGCACCTCGGGGTCGAAAACCGAGTCGCACCAGCCCAGTTCCAGGTCCGAGGCGCCGCGCTGCTGCCAGGCGACGCGCAACCTGCGCCGCACCTCGTCGATCAAGCGCTGGCGCAGCGAGCACCGGAGCTCCCACAGCAGCGAATCGCTCACCGGCTCCATGCCGCGCAACCCGGCACCGCTGTCCATCTCGGACTCGCCGAGCAACTTGCCCAGTTCACGCGCGGACCAGGTCGGCCCGTGCACCCCGTTGGTGACCGAGCGGATCGGGACCTCCTCGACCCCGAACCCCGGCCAGAGGTTGCGGAACATCTTGCGGATCACTTCGCCGTGCAGCTCCGAGACCCCGTTCGCGCGCTGCGCCAGCCGCAGGCCCATGTGCGCCATGTTGAACATGCCCGGGTTGTCCTCGGCACCCAGCGCCAGCACTCGGTCCGCGGGCACCCCCGGCAGCAGCGGCTGCTGGGAACCGTCGTCGAAGTAGCGGCGCACCAGGTCCACCGGGAACCGGTCGATCCCGGCCGGGACCGGGGTGTGCGTGGTGAACACCGTCCCGGCCCGGACAGCGGCCGTGGCCTGGTCGAAGTTCAGCCCGGGGTCGGTCTGCAGCTCCCTGATGCGCTCCAGCCCCAGGAAACCGGCGTGCCCCTCGTTGGTGTGGAAGACCTCGGGCTGCGGGTGCCCGGTGAGCCGGCAGTAGGCCCGCACGGCCCGCACCCCGCCGACACCGGCGAGGATCTGCTGGCGGATCTTGTGCTCGGCGTCGCCGCCGTAGAGGCGGTCGGTGGTGCCGCGCAGCTCGTCGTCGTTGTCCGGCAGATCGCTGTCCAGCAGCAGCAGCGGAACCCGTCCGACCTGCGCCTTCCACACCCTGGCGTGCAGCGTGCGGGCGGCGGGCATGGCGACCTTGACCACCACCGGGCGGTCGTCCTCGTCGGTGAGCACCTCCAGAGGCAACCCGCGCGGATCGATCACCGGGTAGTGCTCGACCTGCCAGCCCTCCGAGGACAGGCCCTGCCGGAAGTAGCCGGAGCGGTACAGCAGACCGACCCCGATCAGGGGAACCCCCAAGTCGGAGGCCGACTTGAGGTGGTCGCCCGCGAGCACGCCGAGCCCGCCGGAGTAGTTCGGCAGCGCCTCGGTGAGGCCGAACTCCATGGAGAAGTAGGCGATCGACGCCGGGAGTCCCGCGCCCTCGTCCTGACGCTGCTGGTACCAGCGGGGCACCGTGAGGTACCGGCGCAGATCGTCGCCCACCGCGCGGGTGCGCGCCAAGAAGTCCTCGTCGGCCGCCAGCTGCCGCAACCGCTCGGCGGGCACCTCCGAGAGCAGGCGCAGCGGATCCGCCCCCACCGAGGCCCACACCTGCGGGTCGACCGCCGAGAACAGGTCCTGCGTGGGCGGATGCCACGCCCAGCGCAGGTTCGTCGCCAACTTGCCCAGCGGGCTGAGCGGCTCGGGCAGGTGGGCCCGGACGGTAAAGCGGTGGACGGCTCTCACGGGAGCGGACCATATCTCGCGCGACGCGCTCGTGTGCGATGTGCACCCGACGCCCGCACCCACCCCGAGGTGGGTGGGAAGCTGGGGCGCGTGCGTGCATTCGGACTTGTCGCGGTGACCATCGGGCTGATCATCAGCGCCTGCACGACGCCCGTCGAGCAGGCGCCGCATGTGTCGGAACCCACGGTCGATCCGGCGTTCGTGCACGGCACGGACCGCGGTGAGACGGACCGCCTGGCGGCCACCGTCGTCACCGACGTCCAGCGATACTGGGCGCACGCCTACCCCGAGACCTTCGGCTCGCCCTGGCGGGACCTCGACGGAGGGTTCTTCTCGGTCGACACCGGCGGCACCGGCACCGCCCCGCCCTGCGCCTCCGAACCGCGGGAGGTCGAGGGCAACGCGTACTACTGCCAGTCCGTGGACGCCATCGCCTGGGACCGCGCCGCGCTGCTGCCGGTGCTGCGCGAGCACTACGGGGACACGGCGGTGGCGGTGGTGCTGGCCCACGAGATCGGGCACGCGGTGCAGCAGCGAGCCGGGCTCGCCGAGGGCGAACCGCTGCGGCTGGAAGCGATGGCCGACTGCTACGCGGGCTCCTTCCTGCGATGGGTCTCCGACGGTCACGCGCCGCACCTGCGGACCGACCCGGACCGGCTCGACGACGCGCTGCGCGCCATCACCGTCTTCCGCGATCCGATCGGCACCTCCGGGCACGGCACCGCCTTCGACCGGGTGACGGCCTTCCAGCACGGCTTCACCGGAGGCCCCCGCGGTTGCACCCGGGTGTCCGAGAGCGACGTCGCCGAACCGGTCGACGACGACCCGAACGCTCCCTTGGAATCGGTCCTGGACACGGCGCCGATGGCTGAGCGATTCGGGACCGCGGTCGCAGACCTGGGCGGGCGATGGGTTCCCCCGGCCCGTTCCACCGGCTGCCCCGGCGCCGGCGGGCCGGTCGGTTTCTGCCCCTCTCCCCCGACGGTCACCGCCGATCCGGTGGCGCTGCGCCGCACCCACGACGACATCGGCGACCAGGCGGTCACCACCCTGCTGGCCTCCCGCTACGCCCTGGCGGCCCTGACCGAACTCGGCCACCGAGCGAGCGGCGCCGACATCGCCTGCCTGACCGGCGCGTTCACCGCGGAGCAGCCGCGGCTGTCGCCGGGCGACCTGGACGAGGCGGTGCAGGTCGTACTCGAATCCGAGGCGGCGTCCCGCGGCGGCGACGGCCCACCGCTGAGCGGTTTCGATCGGATCGCGGCCTTCGGAGACGGGGTGCGCTCCGGCTGGGGCGGGTGCGTGAGGTGAGCGTGGGAACCTTCCTGCCACCCGCGAAGGGCCTCCGACGAGATCGGCCGTGACGAAGATCGGTCACCCGATAGGCTGCTGCGCGAAGACCGGGCCGCGCGACCGGCCCACGGCGAACGAGTTCGGTACCGGCGGCGAGATGGGGCGCGTGTAGTGGTGGCGACGGCAAACCGGCGGCGGGGGCGGATCCTCGGCGCCGCGGTCTCGGTAATCGCCTGCGCGTCCCTGGTCAGCGGATGCGCACAGGTCATCAGCGGCGTTCCCACGACGCTGGGCGGCTATTCCACCAGCAGCGTGGCGGGGCTTCCCGCCGCCGACGGTCCGAGCGGACCGAAGGAAGGCGCCCCGCAGGCGCCGCTCCCGGTGGAGGGCACCGACAACGGCGAGATGGACAAGCTCGGCCGCAACGCCGTCGCCGACGTCGACGCCTACTGGGCGGAAGCCTTCCCGCAAGCGTTCGACGGCAAGAAGTTCGAGCCCGTCAAGCGCCTGATCTCCTACGACTCAGGTGCTCCCGGCGGGCAGCTGTGCAAGCAGAACACCGCGGGCATGGTCAACGCCTTCTACTGCCCGTCCGAGGACCTCGTCGCCTGGGATCGCGGGACTCTGCTGCCCGAGCTCAACAACAGCTTCGGGCCGCTGGCGGTCGTGACCGTGCTGGCCCACGAGATGGGCCACGCCGTGCAGCACAGGGCGGGCACCGTCGCGCAGAACGATCCCGTGATCGTGCTCGAGCAGCAGGCGGACTGCTTCACCGGCGCCTACTTCCGGCACGTCGCCGAGGGGTCCTCGCAGTACTTCCAGGTTTCCACGGGTTCGGGCCTCAACGAGGTCATGGGCGTGCTCAACTTCATCCGCGACTCCCCCGGATCCTCGGACTTCACCGGCAGCAACGCGCACGGCACGGCCTTCGACCGGGTCAGCGCCTTCCAGTTCGGCTTCAGCGACGGTCCCCAGCGCTGCGCGGAGATGACCAACGACGAGGTCAAGAAGCGCACGACGCTGTTCCAGAACTGGAAGCCCACCCAGCAGGAGACCGAGCTGCCCATCGACGACAAGAGCCTGAAGGCGGTCGAGGAGAGCCTGCACTCGGTGTTCCGGGACACCGGCGCCGAGCCGCCGAGGGTCATCGCCGAGCCCAGGACCTGCTCCGGTCGGCAACCGACCTCCCCGGCGTCGTTCTGCACCGAGACCAACACGATCTCGCTGAACGTTCCGGAGCTGCGCGAGATCGCCACACCGCCGAGCAAGGCGAGCCAGTCCGCGGGTTACGGCGATTTCGCGGCCTACGCGCAGATCGCTTCCCGGTACGCGCTGTCGGTGCAGAAGGCCGCCGGTTATTCCCTCGACGACGAGGCCGCCGGGTTGCGGACCGCGTGCATGGTCGGTGCGTGGAGCGGGCTGCTGGTGGAAGACCCGATCGGGCAGCGCAATCCCGTGGGCAAGCTGCGGATCGTGCCCGAGGACATCGACGAGGGCGTGTCCGCGTTGCTGGGCGAGGAGAGCCTGATCGCGGCGAACGCCAACGGCGATCAGGTCCCGGTCGGTTTCGCCAGGGTGGAGGCGTTCCGCGTCGGCGTGCAAGAAGGCCTGGCGCCCTGCACCACCAAGTACGACAGCTGAGCCCTTCGCTCAACCCCGCGGTGGGTCCGCGCGTCCCTCGAAGCATGAGCGGACAACGGGTTCTGGACTGGGACGGTCTCCTCAACGCTCGTGATCTGGGAGGTCTGCCCGCCGAGGGCGGGCGGATCCGCTGGGGAGCCGTGGTGCGCGCCGAACACCCCGCTGCGTTGACGGCTGCGGGCTGGGAAGGGCTGCGGCAGCACGGCGTGCGCACGATCATCGACCTGACCGGCCTGGACGAGGACGAAACCGACCGCGCACCGCGCCCGTCCGGCCTGACCACCGTCCGGGTCCCGCTGGAGGACAAGTCCGACACCGAGTTCTGGGACCGGTGGGGAGGGGCGTTCTCGTGCACTCCCCTCTACTACGAGCCGTTCCTGGACCGGTATCCGCGACTCGTGGCCGAGGTCGTCGCAGCGGTGGTCCACGCCGAACCCGGCGGTGTGCTGGTGCACTGCGGCGGCGGCCGGGACCGCACCGGGCTGATCGCCCTGGTCCTGTTGGCGTCGGTCGGGGTGAGCGCGCAGGACATCGCCGAGGACTACGCGATCAGCCACCAGCGCCGCGCGGAGCTGTGCTCCGCGGCCGGTCTGGGCGATGACACCCCGAAGATCCGGGAGTTCCTCGCCCAGCACGACGCCACCGAACGCGGCCTCCTCGACGAGATCGTCAACGGCCGCGACTTCGCCGACTACCTGCGCACGTCCGGCCTCGGCGACGAGGGCCTGGCGACCCTGCGCGAGCGCCTCGTGGCCCCGGCCTGACGGTTCGTGGAGGAAGGGAACCCTTCGCCCACCAACCACGATCGCCCTCCCCACCGGTTCGGCGGAGAGGGCGATCGGTGGGAAAGATCAGAACAGCGCGCTGGCCAGGTTGCGGCGTGCCTTGGCGACCCGCTCGTCACCCTCGGGGAAGATCTCGAACATCTCGACCAGGTGCGTGCGGACCCGGTTGCGATCGTCGCCCGAAGTGCGTTTGACCGCCTGGATCAGGCGCGTGAAGCCTTCGTCGACCTTGCCGAAGGCGACCTCCGCGTCAGCGGCCGCGATCTGGGCGTCGAGGTCGTCCGGCGCGGTGTCGGCGCGCTCGATCGCCGACGGGTCGGCCTGCTCGGCGCGGGCCATGAAGCGCACCTGCATGAGGGCGGCCTTGGCCTGCTCGTTGTTCGGCTCGCTGTCGAGGATCTGCTGGTAGGCGGCCTCGGCGGCGGCGAAGTCGCCCTGCTCCAAGGCGTCCTCGGCGGCGGTGAACCGCGGGTCCTCGGGCTCCTCCTCGGGCTCGGCCTCGGAAGCGCCCTCCTCGGCTGCCCGGATTCCGGGAAGCTGGTCGCGCAGGGCGTTGAGCAGGGAGCTGATCCACTCCCGGAGCTGCGGCTCGGGCTGCGCGCCGGCGAAGCCGTCGACCGGCTGCCCTCCGGCCACCGCGATCACCATCGGCACCGACTGCACCTGGAACAGCTGCGCGATCCGCGGGTTCGCGTCGACGTCGATCTTCGCCAGCACCCAAGCACCGTTGCCCTCGCGGGCGAGCTTCTCCAGCGCCGGGGAGAGCTGCTTGCACGGCTCGCACCAGGTGGCCCACAGGTCGACGACGACCGGTACCTGCATGGACCGCTCGACGACCTCGGCCTGGAAGTCGGCCTCGGTGACCTCGATGATCGCCGGGTGCGCTTGCCCGGCCGCACCGTCACCGCCACCGCTGGGCGGCTGCGCTGCGGAATTGGCTGCGGCCTCGGCACGGCTCTTGAGTGCCGACAGGTCGACTGCGCCCGCCATCGCGGCGGACATCGCTGCTGCGTTCTGGCGTGGATCCGGCCTCGTCACAGTTCCATCCTGACACGTCCGACCAGCGGCGTGGCGCGTGGGCGTGCGATGAGGGGAACCTTTCTCGCACCACCCGCCCCAAGGTCACGTACGGGCGGCGAAGTGGTCACCGAATGCGCTCATCCGGACACGCCGAAGCCCCAAAGATCAATTCGAATCGGTGAACGAAGCCACACGAACAGGTGGTGTAGGCGATCAAACCCTCATGTCCTCCGGTGGTGATCGCCGAAGAGGACACAGAGCCTGCGAGGGACTGCGGTCGTCTCGCGGGCTGCGGGGTCTCTCGTGGGGGACCTTCGGCCAGTAGTTCAACGAGAGGTTCGAAAAAGTGCGTATTGCAACCCGTGTTGCCGGTGCCGCCGGCGTCGCCGCCCTCAGCATCGTGACCCTGGGCAGCACCGCGTTCGCGGACACCGCCGACAACGACGGCGTCAACCTGCTGGACGACAACAACATCAGCGCCGTGCCGGTGCAGGCCTGCGGCAACAACGTTGGTGCCGTCGTGGGTCTGGTCGTCCCGGTTCTGTCGCCGCAGAACGCCGAGTGCGTCAACGCCCCGGTGGTCGACCACCCGCAGGGCTGACGTCAGTCGAGCATGACGTGATCACGGGGATGGTGTCGACGAGGACACCATCCCCGTTTCGCGTTCACCTACTGTTCTCGAAGATGTTGCTCCACCCGCTCGACCTTGGACCGCAGCTGCCCGGAGTGCCCGGGACGGATGTCGGCCTTGAGCACCAGGCTGGTCCGCGGGGAGTGCGCCGAAACCGCCTCGGTGGCGCGCTTGACCACGTCCATGACCTCGTCCCACTCGCCCTCGATCGTGGTGAACATCGAGGTCGTCTCGTGCGGCAGACCGGAATCTCGCACCACCTTCACCGCGGCGGCCACCGCCTCGCTGACACTGTCGCTCTCACCAGCCCCGCTCGGGGCAACACTGAAGGCCACCAGCACGTCTGCTCCCATCGGTTCGTCCACGTCACATGAGTCCCGGAACCAGTAGTAGCAGCACAGCCCTCAGACGTGCTCGGTCTCGCTGCTAGCGTCGGACGCTATGAGCTCCCGTGGTCCACTGCCCTTCGACCCCATCGCGCGCGCGGCCGAGACCTGGGCAGAGCGGATCGGCCCGTCCACGACGATGGCCGCGGTGACCAGCGTGATGCGCGTGCAGCAGATCCTGCAGTCCGCCGTCGACAACGCCCTGCGCGCGCACAACCTGACCTTCGCCCGCTACGAAGCCCTCGTGCTGCTCACGTTCTCCAAGCGCGGCAGCCTGCCGATGCGCGTCATGGGCGACCGGCTCCAGCTGCACCCCACCAGCGTGACCAACATCGTCGACAGGCTCGAGCAGGACGGCCTGGTCCGGCGCGTTCCCCACCCCACCGACCGGCGCACCACCCTGGTGGAGATCACCGAGGAGGGCCGGAACCTGATGCAGAAGGCGACCGACGCGGTCACCGAGATCGACTTCGGCCTGGGCGGCATCACCGAGCGCCAGACCCAGCAGCTCACCGAACTGCTCGGCAAGGTCCGCCACGCGGCCGGTGACTTCTAGTTCAGCTCCTTGAGCGCGTAGCGCACCTGGCCCCAGAACGTCGGGGCGTCGGAGTCGGGCTCGGTGAGCATCCCGCGGCGGTGGGCCCAGCGCTCGAACCACACCGTGGCCAGCGGCGGCACCGAGGCCACCAGCGCGAACGCCAACGGCCAGAAGCGCCAGCGCAACGGGCTGAACACGATCAGGGTGGTCACCACGTAGGCGGTGAACAGGGCCCCGTGGACCGAACCCATGATCGTCACGCCCAGCGGCATCCCGAGCCCGTACTTGAACGCCATCGCCACCAGCAGTCCCGCCCAGGAGAACGCTTCGGCGATCGCGACCAGCCGGAACCACCCGCCATAGCTACGCGGCACGTCGACCCCACTTCCGATTGCACGGCACCTCAGAGCGAGTGTGCCCGGTGGCGCGCGTCACGGAGACGCCGGAGTCGTCTGCTCGTCGACCCAGGACAGGTAATCGGGGTTCCCGCCGACGATCGGCGTCGCGATGATCTCGGGCACGTCGTACCCGTGGTTGGCCCTCAGATGCCCGACCAGGGCGTCCAGCCGACCGCTGGAGGTCTTGATCTGCAGCTGCCACTCCGGGTCGTCCTGCGCCGCGCCGTCCCACACGTAGAAGCTGCGGATCGGCACGACCTGAACGCACGCCCCCAGCCGGGCTTCCACGACGCCCCGCGCGAGCTCCGCGGCGGACTCCTCGGAGTCGGTGGTGGTCACCACCTGCACATGATCAGCCATGCCACCAGGGTATCGGGGTGAGCGGAGCGAGGAGGGGAACCTTTCGCGCACCGCGGTGGCAGGAAGGTTCCCCTCCTCGCCTCAGCGCCGCGCCCCGCGCAGCAGGTTCGCCTCGGTGCTCAGGTAGTTGTCCCGGTAGTCCAGGCGAGGGGTGTCGGAGAACAGCAGCCAGTAGTACTTCATCTGCTCCGACCACCAATAGCCCGGACAGGTGTCCTCTTGGGACGGTGGCGTGGCGGTGACGTCGGTCAGGGACGCGAAGCCGTAGTTCGTCTTCGACGTGGCCACCATGTTCTCGAAGTGGGTGTGGGCGCGTTCGCGGAACACCTCGTCGCCGGTGGCCAGCCACAGCATCAGCGCGGAGTCGGCGAACTCCGGACGCAGGGCGTTGTCGACGCGGGTGGCGGTCATCGTCGAGTAGTCCACGGAGGTCGGGATCACCCCGAACCGTTCCTGCACCGCGGTGAACGCGTCGTGATAGGCGCGCCCTTCGGCGACGTGACCGGATTCGGCGAGCAGCCCGGCGTAGAAGCCGGCGAGGACGCTCTGCTCCCGGCTGAGGACCTCCCCGGTGAAGGCGTCCACCTGCGGGAACCACAGCAGCCCGTCGTGCCGTTCGGCCTGCTTCGACAGGATCGCGTCGGTGAGCGTGTCGTACCACTGCTTGAGCTCGGGGTCGCCGAAGAGCCGGTACCCGTCCCAGAGGTACTCGTAGTAGGAGTCCCCGGGCGGGCCGATCGTCGCCTGGCGGTTCCGCCACTGCCCGGTCTCGGCGTTGATGTCGTGCGGCAGCAGGCCGAGTTCGGTGCGCTTGTCGTAGACGACGCGCATCGCTCGTTTCGCCAGGTCGTAATAGCGGTTGTCACCGGTCCACTGCGAGAGCACGCCGAATTCGGCGATGTAGGTGCCGATCTCGACGATGTTGGTCTCGGGGTCGCTGACCGCCCCGCTCGCCAGGTTCACGTACCGGTAGGGCAAGCCGGTCGGGGATTCGGTGAAGGCCGGCAGCAGCCGGTCGGCGACGTCCTTGGCGCGTTCGAGCAGCCGCTGATCACCCGTGCAGTGGTAGGCGGCGGCCAGACCCCCGACCATGCGGATGTTGGTCTCGAATACCTGGAAGGGAGCGTCGACGTCGAAGTCCAGGTCGTCGACGATCCACTGCACGGCCCGGGCGACTTCGGCGTCCGCCTCCATCAGCCACAGCGTGTCCACCGCTTCGACGAGGCTCAGCCCGACGGAATGACCCTCGACGAAGAAATCTTCCCTGCCACCCGAGATCGGCTTGATGTGGTCGGCGCCGAGGGCGCGTTCGACGTACTGGCGCCACGCCCACAGGTATTCCTCGCGAACGGCATCGGCGACCGGTTTCCAATCCCGCCGCGCCGACCCCGGCACCGACGTGGTCGCGAACATCCCGCCTGCGGCGGCGACCGCGCCCAACGCGCGCAACACAGACCTTCTGGACATGCCTGGAAGCATCGTCTTCTCCGCACCTAGACAACCTTGTCAAGCCACGCGAGCCCACCGTCGCGGCCCGTCGCGTTCGAGGTCAATGCGCAGCGCCGTTCCTGTCGTTTTTGGTCACCGGCGGGCGCCGATCAGCGCACCGGTTGCGACCGTCGGAAGTCTTGACCGACCCCTCACCGAGGCCCTGAACCGCGAGGAAGGGAACCTTTCTGCCACCGCCCCACGACTGAAGGCCGCGTTCCCGGCCCGCCGCCGGCATTGGTCCGGGTGGCGCAAGACGGGCGGCCGAGCGCAGCAGAAGTGGAAGCCCAGCGTTGACAAAACGCTCGAACGTGAGGTCCAATCCGCTCCGCCATGACAACGTTGTCTGAGTCGAGAAACGTCCGCCGCGCCACCATGACCGATGTCGCGCGGCTGGCCGGCGTGAGCGTCAAAACGGTCTCCCGCGTCGTCAACGCCGAGGACGGCGTGCACCCGACGACCGCGCAGCGCGTGCTCTCCGCGATCGACCAGCTCGGCTTCCGCCGCAACGTCAGCGCCCGGAACCTGCGCCGCGGCACCGGGACCGGCACCCTCGGCCTGGTCCTGGAAGACCTGGCCAACCCCTTCTACTCGGTGCTGACCCGCGCCGTGGAGGAAGTCGCCCGCGTGCAGGGCAAGCAGGTGCTCACCGGGTCCTCCGACGAGGACCCGACGCGCGAGCGAGAGCTGGTGCTGGAGTTCTGCGCGCGCCGCGTCGACGGGCTGATCGTCGTTCCCGCAGGTCATCAGCACGGCTACATCTCCCACGAGATCAACGCGGGCACACCGGTGGTCTTCGTCGACCGCCCGCCGGGCAACCTCGTCGCCGACTCGGTGCTCATCGACAACGCCGGTGGGACCGCCCAGGCGGCCCGGCACCTCGCCGAGCACGGTCACCGCCGCATCGCCTTCCTCGGCGACGCCCCCGAGATCCACACCGCCGCCGAACGACTGCGCGGGTTCCGCGAAGGATGCGCGCAAGCCGGAGTGCCGTTCCAGTCCGACCTGGTCGTGATGGGCCCGCACACCGACGAGTCCGTCGCCGAGACCTTGTCGGGCCCGCTGCGCGAGGCCACCGCACTGGTCACCGGCAACAACCGGATCACCATTCACGCGCTGCGCGCGCTCGCGGGGCGGCCCTCTCGTCCGGCACTGGTCGGGTTCGACGACTTCGAGCTGGCCGACCTGCTGGACCCACCGATCACCGTGGTCACCCACGACACCTGGGCGTTGGGCAAGTCCGCGGCCGAGTTGCTGTTCGCGCGACTGGACGGCGACACGTCGCCACCCGGCCGCGTCGTCGTCCCGACCAGGCTGCTGGTCCGAGGTTCTGGAGAGGTAGTTCGTTGAGTTCCGTCCACAGTTCTTCATCCGCGCGAGCAACGGTGCTGCCGGCGAACCAGCCCCGGCAGTTCTACCGGGGTGGAGCGTCGATCGCCGCGCTGCGCGGCGGCGGAGATGACCGGGAGTTCGGCCCCGAAGACTGGGTCGCCTCCACCACCACCCGGTTCGGGCAGGACGAGTCCGGGCTGTCCCGGCTGCCCGACGGCCGGCTGCTGCGCGACGTGGTCAGCGCCGACCCGCAGTCCTGGCTGGGCGCCGATCACGTGTCGGCCTACGGCGAGAGCACCGCGCTGCTGGTGAAGCTGCTCGACGCCGGCCAGCGCCTGCCGGTCCACTGCCACCCCGACGACGTGTTCGCCAAGCAGCACCTGGGTTCTCGCTTCGGCAAGACCGAGGCGTGGATCGTGGTGGGCACCAGCGGCGCGAACCCCGTGGTGTACCTGGGGTTCCGCGATGACGTGACGCCCGAGACGGTGGCCGAGTGGGTGCGCACCCAGGACTCCTCGGCGATGCTGGGCTCGCTCAACGAGATCCCGGTCAAGCCCGGCGACACCGTGCACGTGCCCGCCGGGACTCCGCACGCCATCGGCGCCGGGGTGTTCATCGTCGAACTGCAGCAGCCCACCGACTTCTCGATCACCCTGGAGTGGCAGGGATTCCTGACCGACGCCGAAGGCGCGTTCCTCGGCCTGGAGACCGCCACCGCCCTGGAGACGGTCAACCACTCCGGTTTCGACGACGCCCTCCTGGCATCGCTGATCAAGCGCACCGGCGACCTGGGTGAAGGACGCGTTCCCCTCCTGGCCGAGGACGCGGCCCCGTTCTTCCGCGCCGACCGCCTGCACGGTTCGGCCGAACTCGACCCGTCCTTCGGCGTGCTCATCGTCCTCGACGGCAGCGGAGAACTGCACTGCGCGAGCGGTTCCCCCCTGCCGCTGCGGCGCGGAGCCACCGCCGTCGTTCCGCACGCCGCCGGGCAGACCCGCTTGGAAGGCGACCTCACCACCGTGCTGTGCAGACCACCATCAGCGGGGAGCCACGCATGACCGAACCACTTCTCGAAGCACGTGATCTCGTCAAGCGCTACGGCAGCGTGGAAGCGCTGCGAGGGGCCTCCTTCACCGTGCACCCGGGCGAGGTGGTCGCGCTCATCGGTGACAACGGTGCGGGCAAGTCGACCCTGGTGAAGTGCCTGTCCGGGGTGGAGCAGCCGGATTCCGGCCAGATCCTGGTCGACGGCGAGCCCGTGTCGCTGGACTCCCCGACCGCCGCGCGCGGTCACGGCATCGAAACCGCCTACCAGGACCTAGCCGTGGCGCCGGACCTGGACCCGGCCGCGAACCTGTTCCTGGGCCGCGAGCTCCGGCGTCCGGGCCTGCTCGGCAAGCTCGGAATGCTCGACAAGGCCAAGATGCGCGCCGAAGCCACCGAGCAGTTCGCCACGTTCGGCGTCTCGCTTCCCGACCTGTCCGTGCCGATCGGTGCGCTCTCGGGCGGTCAGCGCCAGAGCGTCGCGGTGGCCCGGTCGGTGGCGTGGGCGAGCCGGCTGGTGTTCCTCGACGAGCCGACCGCCGCGCTGGGCGTGGTGCAGCGCGAACGCGTCCTCGACGTCGTCCGCCGGGTTCGCGACACCGGCATGGCCGTCGTCCTGATCAGCCACAACATGCCCGAGGTGCTCTCGGTCGCCGACCGCGTCGAAGTGCTGCGACTGGGCAGCCGGGTCGCCCGGTTCAACGCCGCCGAAGCCAAGCTGGAGGACCTGGTCGGTGCGATGACCGGGGCCCTGTCCCAGGAGGACGCGAGCTGATGTCCACTTCGCAGAAGACCTCCGCCGACAAGCCTGTTCAGCAGACCCCCGACGAGCCCGCCGTGAGCCTGCGCTCCCGGTTGGCCGGATCCAACACGGTGTGGACCGGGCTGGTGCTGGTGGTGCTGTGCGCGCTGTTCAGCGCACTGCGCCCGGACGCGTTCCTGACCCTGTTCAACGTGCAGAACCTGCTGGTGCAGGCCGCACCGCTGCTGATGCTCGCGGTGGGCATGACCTTCGTGATCATCACCTCCGGCATCGACCTGTCGGTCGGTTCGGTGCTGGTGTTCGCCGGGGTCGTCTCGGCCATGACCATGGAAGCGCTCAGCGGCGGCGACGCCACCTCCGCGGGCTGGGGCGTCATCGCGATCGGCCTGGTGGCGGCGCTGATCGGCGGCGCGGCGTGGGGACTGCTCAACGGGCTGCTGGTCGCGGTGGCCCGAGTGCCCGCGCTGATCGTCACGCTCGGCTCGTTCGGTGCGGCGCTGGGTGCCGCGCAGCTGCTGACCAACGGCATCGACGTGCGCACGGTTCCCGCCACCCTGCGCACCACGCTCGGCACGGGCACGTCCTTCGGCGTGGTGCCGAACCTGGTGATCCTGGCCGCGATCATCACGCTGCTGGCGATGTGGCTGCTGCACACCACCGCTTTCGGCCGCTACACCTACGCGATCGGCTCGAACTCCGAAGCCGCGCGGCGCAGCGGCATCAAGGTCACCCGCCACCTCATCGCGGTCTACACGCTCACCGGCGTGCTGGCCGGGTTGGCGGGCTTCATGTCACTGGCCTACTTCGGCACGACCACGATCAGCGGCCACAGCAACGACAACCTCAACTCGATCGCCGCAGTGGTGCTGGGCGGCACCAGCCTGTTCGGCGGCATCGGGACGATTCTGGGCAGTGTCATC
This sequence comes from Saccharopolyspora endophytica, assembly GCF_018070075.1. Lineage (GTDB taxonomy): Bacteria > Actinomycetota > Actinomycetes > Mycobacteriales > Pseudonocardiaceae > Saccharopolyspora > Saccharopolyspora endophytica. The sequence goes on along the minus strand of NZ_JAGPXE010000005.1, from coordinate 355,454 downwards.
GGCGTTTTCATCCCGGCGGTGCTCGACGCCGGGTTCGTGATGGCCGGTGTTCGCCCGTTCTGGCAGCCGATCGCCGTCGGGGCGGTCCTGGTCGCCGCGGTCTACCTGGACCAGCGCCGGCGTCGAGCCCGCAACAACCGTTGAACCAAATCCTTTGAAACCCAAGCCTTTTTCAACACAGAGTCGTGTGGAGGTTGTTTCGATGAGAACGCACAAGGGGCTGTTGGCGCTCGGCGCCGCGGCGCTGCTGCTGGCCGGCTGCGGTTCCGGGCAGATCGGTGGCACCGGCGGGCAGACCGACCCGAACAACAAGAACCTCGCGCTGATCACCGGGCAGCGCGGTGAGCCGTTCTACGTCTCCATCGAATGCGCGGCGCAGCAGGAAGCCGCGGCGCAGGGTTATCAGCTCAACGTGCAGGCTCCGGAGAAGTTCGAGCAGGCGGAGCAGTCGCAGATCCTCGGCGGCATCGTCGCCAGCAAGCCGGGCTCGGTGATCATCGCCCCGACCGACGACAAGGCCCTGGCCGCGCCGCTGCAGCAGGCGAAGGGCAACGGCATCCAGGTCGTGGAGGTCGACACCGCGCTGGAGGACCGCTCCATCGCGGTCACGTCGCTGTCCTCGGACAACTACGCCGGCGGGCAGTTGGCGGCGCAGACCCTGGTGCAGCTGCTGGGTGGCAAGCCGGGCTCGGTGCTGGCCCTCAACACCAAGGCGGGCACCTCCACGACGGACGAGCGCGCCAAGGGCTTCGAGGAGGAGATCGCCAAGCACCCGAACCTGAAGCTGCTGCCGACCCAGTACACCGAGAACGAGCCGGCCACGGCCGCGCAGATCGTGTCCTCGACGCTGGCGGCCAACCCCGACCTGGTGGGCGTGTTCGGCACGAACCTCAACACGGGTGAGGGCGCGGGCACGGCGCTGTCCAACGCGGGCAAGTCCGGTCAGGTGCAGCTGGTGGGCTTCGACGCGAGCCCGAAGCAGGTCGACGACCTGCGCAACGGTCGGGTGCAGGCCCTCATCGCCCAGAACCCGGGCAAGATCGGCCAGGAGGGCGTCAAGCGCGCCATCGCGGCGATCAAGGGACAACCCGTCGAGCGGGAGACGAAGACGGAGATGATCTCCATCACCCGCGACAACCTGGACCAGCAGGCCCAGTACTTCTACAAGTCGCAGTGCTGAGCCGTTGATCGGTTGGTGCCCGTCTCGTCCCAGGCGAGGCGGGCACCGGCGTTCCGGCGCCCTCCGCGCGGCCGCGAGCATGGGAACCTTTCGCTCAGCGCTGTGCATCACCGCAGGTCGCGGTTACGGTGGGGTCATGGCCGCAATCGGTGAGATGTTCCCCGGTCGCAAGCTCAAGCACGAGGGCGACCAGGACGGCGTGTCCCGTGACCACGACCCGGGTGGTCCGCTGGACCTGGACCGGGGCGTGGTGTTCCTCGCTCCCCGCGCAACCGCAGCGGAGGAAGAACCGGACGAAGACCGGCCGGAGTGACGCCCCCTCCCCCGGCAGAATCCGCAGCGCAATCACAGAGTTGTCGCGGATCCGGTAGATCACGCACCGCAGCCGGTCGTCTCCGCTACTGTGCCACGGGCAGTTGACGCATTCGCTCGAAAGAGTCTTGATGCATCACTGCCCGTTGGTCGTGGCAGAAGGCGCTGTGCGCGCGTGATCGAAACAAGGGGGATGCCGTGCAGCCGAACAACCTGTCCGGGAGCGCAGCTCTCGAACAGACCGAGGCCGTCGAGGACGGCACCGCGCTGATCGGAAACCTCACCCCCTCAGGAGCCGGGAACCTCAGCCCGGCGCAGAAGCAAGCCGTGGCCCGCAAGATCGGCGAGGACTGGCAGCGCATCAGCTCCACCGTCGCCGAGCTGTTCGCCACCGGTGTTCCCAGCAACGATCCCCGGACCCAGCAGATCGTTCACGAGCACTACCAGTGGCTCGGCCATTTCTGGACGCCCGACCGCGCCTCCTACCTGCGGCTGGCCGAGATGTACGTCAACCAGCCGAAGTTCCGGCACCGCATCGAGCGGCGCAAGCCCAAGGGCATGGCCTCCTACCTCCGCGACGCCATGACCACCTACGCCTGGTCCCGCCTGCGCTGAACTCCGCCCGGGAGTGACAGGAAGGTTCCCTCGCACCGGTCCGCGCCGGGCGAGGTGACCGAAGGACGACCTTCACCTCACCCACCGGACCGACCGCAACGGAGACGGCGCTCACAACCGCGCCTTCCGCGCCCCTGTCGGCCCGTTCGAGTTCAATGAGTCCCATGAGGTGGGTGCTGCACATGGACATGGACGCGTTCTTCGCGTCCGTGGAACAGCTCACCCGCCCCACCGTGAGGGGACGCCCGGTGCTGGTCGGCGGGCTCGGGCCGCGCGGCACCGTCGCCGGGGCGAGCTACGAAGCCCGCGAGTACGGGGCGAAATCGGCCATGCCGATGGCCGAAGCCCGCCGCCGCTGCCCGGTGGCCGTGGTCCTGCCACCGCGCTTCCGCGTCTACCAGGCGGTCAGCCGGCACGTGCTGGGCATCGTCCGCGAGGTCTCCGACGTCGTGCAGCAGGTGTCGGTCGACGAGGCGTTCATGGAACCCACCGAGCTCGCCGGTGCTCCCGTTCACCGCGTCGAGGAGTTCGCCGGCGCGCTGCGAGCTCGCGTGCTGCGCGAAGTCGGGGTGGTGGCCTCCATCGGCGCAGGACCGGGCAAGCAGCTCGCGAAGATCGCGTCGGGGCTGGCGAAACCGGACGGGATGCTGGTCGTGCCGCCCGAGGAGCAGCTGGAACTGCTGTGGGCGCTCCCGGTGCGCAAGATGTGGGGCATCGGGCCGGTCACCGAGTCCAAGCTGCACCGCATCGGGGTCAGCACGATCGGCGAGCTCGCCGCGCTGCACCCGCAGGACGTGACGTCCCTGCTCGGCCAGGCGATCGGCGCCGAGCTGCACCGGCTCGCGCAGGGCATCGACGACCACCCCGTCGCCGAGCGCGCCGAAGCCAAGCAGGTCAGCGCGGAGACGACCTTCGACCACGACATCACCGACCGAGCGACGCTGCTGACCGAGGTGGTGGGCCAGGCCGAGAACGCCCACCGGCGGCTGGTGTCCTCGGGTCGCGCCGCGCGGACCGTGACGCTCAAGGTCCGCGACTCGGACTTCACCACGATCAGCCGGGCCGAGACGTTCGCCTCGGCCACCAGCGAACTGCACACCCTGGCGGCAGCGGCACGCCGCCTCCTGCCGATCGCCGTGCCGCCGGGAACACCGGTGCGCCTGGTCGGCGTGTCCTACTCGGGACTGGCCAACTCCGAGCAGGAGTCGCTGTTCGACCACCCCGCCGATCCGGAGGAGAACCCGGAACCCGAGGCGGAGGCACCCGAACCGGCCGAGGCCGCGCAGCCGTCGTCACGCCAGTGGCGGGCGGGCGACGACGTCCTGCACGGCGAGCACGGGCACGGCTGGGTGCAGGGCGCCGGGCACGGCCGGGTCACCGTCCGGTTCGAGACGGCCGCGACGGGCCGGGGCGTGGCGCGGACCTTCGCGGTCGACGATCCGCAGCTCAGCGCCGGCGACCCGCTCGACAGCCTGGGTCTCGAAGCCGATCAGCCCTGCGGCGGGCGCGGCAGGTGACGCCGGTACTGCCCCACCCACTTCTGCGGCGCGATCTCCTTGACCGCGGCCTCCAGGTCCTTCGGCAGCCGGCTGAACGGCGGCAGGTGGAACCGGTAGCGGTCCGGCGGCAGGCCCTGGACGGTCGGCGGCTCCTCCACCAGCCAGCGCTCCAGCTCGGGATGCCGGTCCATGAAACCCGCGTCTGCGGGGTAGATCTCCAGCGCGCGGCGGCGTTCCGGGTTCACCGGCCGCTTGTTCTCGATCCACGGCAGGGCGCCGATGCCGACCGCCTTGATCTCGCGCCAGTCGACTCCGACGACCTCGCCCATGGTGCGCGCGTAGAAACCGCTGCGGTCGATCAGGAACCCGCGGCCGCGCAGCATCCCGCGCGAACCCATCACGAACCACAGGAACGCCACGCCGAAGACCAGCTGCCAGAACCACATGCCCGCGGTGCTGCCGTTGTTGACCAGCGTCGCCGCGATCAGCACGGTGCCCAGGCCGCTGATCCCGCCACCGATCAGCAGCGAGCGGAAGCTCGCGGAGCTGACGTCGATGTCGTGGGCGTCAGCACCCAGCATCGTGGGCGCGGGCGCCCCGGCCGGCGGCGGATGAGGCTCCGCCGCCTGGCGCCCCGAGGTGTATCGAGCGGTGCCGCGCGGGATCGTGCGCGTCGGCTCGCTCCAGTCAGCTCGTTGCCATCCCCCTGGAAGCCACTTCATGCGGTCCAGGGTAGCCACGAACCAGACAGATGATCATGCAGGTGGGCAAATCCCCGGGTGCCCCTCGGGGATTTGCCAGGGATGCCCTGATCAGGCCGAGGGGACCGTGAGCAGCAGGGCGTCGCCCTGCCCGCCGCCGCCGCACAGCGCTGCCGCGCCGGTGCCGCCGCCGCGGCGCTTGAGCTCCAGGGCGAGGTGCAGCGCGAGGCGGGCACCGGACATGCCGATCGGGTGGCCCAGCGCGATGGCGCCACCGTTGACGTTGACCTTCTCCTCGTCGATGCCCAGCTGGCGGGTGGAGACGATGCCGACCGCGGCGAAGGCCTCGTTGATCTCCACCAGGTCGAGCCCGGCGGCATCCGCTCCGGCCTTCTCGCACGCCTTCTTGATCGCGTTCGAGGGCTGCTCGTGCAGGCTCGCGTCCGGCCCGGCGACCACGCCGTGCGCGCCGATCTCGGCCAGGTAGTCCAGGCCCAGCTCTTCGGCCTTGGCCTTGCTCATCACCACGACCGCGGCGGCGCCGTCGGAGATCTGCGAGGCCGAGCCCGCGGTGATCGTGCCGTCGGCGGAGAAGGCCGGGCGCAGCTTGCCCAGCGTCTCGGTGGTCGTCGCCGCGCGCACGCCCTCGTCGGTGTCGAACACCACCGGGTCGCCCTTGCGCTGCGGGATCTCCACCGGAGCGATCTCCTCGGCGAACGCGCCGGAGTCGATCGCGGCGGCGGCGCGCTGGTGAGAACGAGCGGCGAACGCGTCCTGCTCCTCGCGGGTGATGCCGTAGCGGGAGTTGCACTTCTCCGTCGAGACACCCATCGCGACCTGGTCGAACGCGCAGAACAGCCCGTCGTGGGCCATGTGGTCGAGCATGGTGACGTCGCCGTACTTGAAGCCCTCGCGCGAGCCCGTGAGCAGGTGCGGCGCCTGGGTCATCGACTCCTGGCCACCGGCCACGACGATGTCGAACTCACCTGCTCGGACGAGCTGATCGGCCAGCGCGATCGCGTCGAGCCCGGACAGGCAGACCTTGTTGATGGTCAGCGCGGGCACGTCCATCGGGATGCCGGCGGCCACAGCGGCCTGGCGGGCCGGGATCTGCCCGGCTCCGGCGGTCAGCACCTGGCCCATGATCGTGTACTGCACCTGGTCGGGTGCGACACCGGCGCGCTCCAGCGCGGCCTTGATGGCGACTCCCCCGAGCTGCGCACCGGAGAAGTCCTTGAGCGAACCGAGCAACCGCCCCATCGGGGTTCGCGCGCCCGCAACGATCACAGAACTACCCACGACTGCCTCCCGGTCATCGTCGACACCACGTCATCGGCCTCGCAGCCCATCATCACCCGCGAAGGCACTCGGGACCATACCCGCGAAGGCCGCGAGCACCGGCTGTGACGACTGCCATACCCAGCGCGGATCGGTGAGCGGAAGGTTCCCCGTCCTGCGGTTTCGACCGGGCCGGGGTGGCAGGGAGGTTCCCTTGCTCACACCGGCCCGGGGTCGAGCGGCTTCAGCAGTTGCCGGTGCCGGTGGTGGTGTCGCAGAGGCTCGATTCCTCGGCCCACGACAGCTCGCTGCGCGCGTTCACGCCCAGTTCCCGGGACGCGGACACGTCGGTGGAGGCACCGGAGTCGCCCTTCAGCCAGTACCGGACCTCGTAGTCGACGCCGCCTTCTTCGTAGGTGAAGGCGTAGAAGGGGGCGGGAACCGGCGCGGGGCCGTAGTCGGGGGCGGTCCAGGCATCTTCGCCCTGCGCGGCGCTCGGGTCGACGTACAGGCAGTCGTACTCGGCTCCTTCGAAGGTGCACGTGCGCTTCTCGGCGCCGCCGTAGCGGTCGACGTCGGCGTCCTTGGTGACTCCGTCGGCCTCCAGCCGCTGGTAGACGTCCTCGCAGGCGCCCGAGTCGCACGCGTGCCAAGGGGTCCACGCGGTCGCGCGGGCCTGGGATTTGCTCGAACCGCCGTTGATGGCCGAGCAGTACGCGTCGACCATGTGGGGAGCCATCGTCGCGGCGGCGGTGGAGCTGTCGATGGCGGTGGCGGCCGTCTCCTTCGCACCGAGGCCGGCCGAGTCGAGCTGCCAGATGCCGACGCCGGGGTTGAAGAACAGGCCTTCGGCGCGCTGCTCGGGGTCGGCGAGCGAGGTCTGGTCGTCGTAGCGGGACAACGTCATCGGCGACGGCGATGCGCCGGACGGGGACACCTCGGGCCAGGTCGTGGACAACGTCAGGTAGGTGGCCTCGGTGGCGCTGATGCTGCAGTCGGCCTCTCCGGCCGCGGTGGTGGCCGCGGTCTCGACTGCCTCGTAGGGTGCGGCACCGAAGTGCAGCGGGGCGAAGGGAACCACCCAGCCGCGATCCCGGCTCATCTTCTCGGCGTTGGGGTTGGGACCGCCACCGCCGCTGATGGTTCCGTCGCCGCCCGCGGCGAGCGCGACGGGCGTGGCCGTGCCGGCGGCGATCCCGAACGCGACCAGGACGACGGCGAGTCTGCGAGCTCGTTGCGTCTTGACCATATCTGCCCCTTCCATGTGAATTCGCCACATGCTCGCCTCTGGGACAGATCACTCGACTCCGCCTGTTGGCGCAATCCGGGCCGCCGATTTCGCCGCTTTTCCCATGGTTTCCGCGACGACTACGCTGCGACCATGCGAGCGGAACTGAAAGACCTGGTCACGGCAATCGATCACGTGGGCATCGCGGTCCCCGACCTCGACGAGGCCATCGCCTTCCAGCGCGACACCTTCGGACTGGAAGTCGCCCACTCCGAGGAGAACGCGGAGCAGGGCGTCCGCGAGGCGATGCTGCGCGCACCCGGGGACACCACCGGGGCCACCCAGATCCAGCTGCTCGCACCGCTGCGCGAGGACTCCACCATCGCCAAGTTCCTCGACAAGAACGGCCCGGGCCTGCAGCAACTCGCCTACCGGGTCACCGATGTCGAGGCCGCGATGGAGGCGCTGCGCGCCAAGGGACTGCGCCTGCTCTACGACGAGCCCCGCCGCGGCACCGCCGACAGCCGCATCAACTTCGTGCACCCCAAGGACGCCGGCGGCGTCCTGGTCGAACTGGTCGAGCCCGCGCCTCACGGCCACTGACGAGACCGAGCGGCGAGTCCGATGTGGACCCGCCGCTCGTCACCTCGACGACCGCTGAGCGCATGGGAACCTTTCGCCCACTCCCGGCCGCTTACGGGAGGTTCAGGCCGGCACCAGCAGGATTCGGCGTTCGGCGATCTCCTCGACGGCTTCGCGGCTGTAGGCCAGGGGGAAGTAGGTTCCGTCCCGCCAGCTCTCCGCGAGGTCCCGGTAGTGCGGGTCGGACGGGTTCCCGGACTGGCCCGGCGTGTTCACCGCGACCGAGTAGTCCCAGTTGCCGACGTCGAGCACCATCCGGAACGACGGGCCGTTGGTCTGGCGGAAGTCGCTGACGCGGTAGGACGACTGGTTCACCGTCGCCGAGGAACCACCGCGCGGGAACGGTCCGACGTCGAAACGGGCGCGCTGGACCGGGTCGAGCGCATCGGAGGCCGGGTGCTCGAAGAGGCTGTGGTGCAGCCGTCCCACCGCCAACTCGATTCCCCTCGGCCGAGCAGCTGTCGCACCTGGGCGTAGGCCGCGCGCAGGGTGTCCAGGAGCAGCCGGTCGCGGGCCGCCGCGTCCGGCAGCCAACGACCCGGGTTCTCCAGCTCGGTGATCATGACCAGGTTGTCGACGGTGTCGATGTGCTCGGCCGCCCTGGGCACCGCGGCGCGCGCGAATCCGGGACCGAGGTGCTTGGACAACCACACCTCGAACAGCGCGGCCGCGTTGGAATCCGCTCCCAGCACGGCGTCCCAGTCGCGCAACATCCGCAACGCGCGCCGCAGGTCGGCGTCGCCGCTGTCCAACCGGGACAGCAGCGGCTGGATCCGCCGAGCGGGGATCGACAGCTGGTCGGTCTGCAGCAGCTCCGAGTCACGGATGGTGTGCTTGCGCTGCCGGGAGAGGACTTCCACGATCCGCTGGTACCGGAACGGGTTGGTCCACTCGTACCCGAGCCCCATCTGCTGGTGTTCGGGCGGGAGGTTGAACTGGTTCGCCGTGGCGATGAAGCCCTCGTCCGGGTTCAACACCCGCGGCAGATCGTCCCCCGAGTAGAAGCCGTCCCACTCGTACCGGCCGTCACCGGGCACGGGGAGCAACCCGTCGTAGCCGACCCGCTTGGGCGCCAGGCCACCGGGAACCCACCCGATGTTGCCCTCCACGTCGGCGTAGACCTGGTTCTCGGTCGGGGCGCCCCAGTTCCGCATGGCCTTGGTGAACTCGGTGAAGTTCTCGGCGCGCATGTAGGCGATGCTGCCGAAGTAGGGCGACATCCCGGGCTCCAGCCAGGCGGTGCGCACCGCGTAGGCGAGGTTGCGCTTCCGGTCGACGTGGATGACCGGGCCGTGCCGCGTGAAGGTCAGCTCCACCTCTCGCCCGGCCTCACCGCGCACCGGGACCTCTTCGCGCAGCACCGTCATCTCCTCCCAGCCGGTGCCGTAGCGGTATCGGCTGGGATCAGCCGGGTCGAGTTGGTAGACGTAGAGATCCTCCTGGTCCATCGGGAAGATCGTCAGTCCGAACGCGACCGTGCCGTTGTGCCCGATGGAGATCCCCGGCAGGGCGGGCTCACCGGCTCCGATCACGTCCAGGCCGGGCGCGGACAGGTGCGCGATGTAGCGCAGCGAGGGAGCCGAGTAGGCGCGGTGCGGGTCGTTGGCCAGCAGCGGACGCCCGGTCGCGGTGCGTTCCCCGCTCACCACCCAGTTGTTGCTGCCCTCGGTGGTCGCGTCGCGCGGCACGCGCCGGATGGAGTTCTCCTTGAACTCGACGTCCTGCGTGGCCAGGTCGAAGACCTCGAGCACGTCGGCGGGAAGCGCGCACGGGTCGAACCCGTCCGGGACGACGGTGCGGTGGTCGGGTTGCAGCCCTTGGCGGATCAGGTCGGCTTCCACGCCCGCGGCGCACACGACCCGCGCTCGCTCGACCTCGCTCTCCAGGTTGCGGGTCAGGCCGTGGCTGCGGATGCGCACCACGTCGGCCGGGTCCCAGCGGGCCGGCCGGTAGCCGAGGATGCCGAACTCCTCGGGCATGCGTTCGGGGTGGGCGTCGAGCCAGTCGAGGTAGGCGTTGATGCCGTGGGCGAACTGGGTGGCGATGTGCTGCGCGTCGTCGGCGTAGCGCGTCCACTCGGCGTCCATGTCGCCTCGGTAGAGGAACAGCCGGGTGGCGCGATCCTGCTCGACGTAGTCGGGGCCGAGGACCTCGGAGAGCAGGCCCAGCCCGCGTCGCCGCCACAGGTCGATCTGGAAGAGACGTTCCCTGGCCGCGTTGAAGCCCTGCGCGAGGAACAGGTCGTCCTCGCTGTCGGCGTAGAGGTGCGGGACCCCGTAGCGGTCCTCGATCAGCTCGACGTCGTCGCTGAGCCCGGTGACCGGATAGGTCGCCGGGTCCGGCGAGGCGTCGACGACCGATGTCATCGCACCTGCTCCCGCGATGCCGAGACCGGTGGCGAGGAGCCCTTGCCGACGGGATAACCGAACGCGCCCAATGCCCACCCCAACCTCCGCGGTGATCGCCTGCGGGAGTTTCTAGCGCGGCGAACACCGCAGCCACAAGGCCGGGTTCGTTCAGGCGGGTTTCACGGCTCGCGAGCCGGCGCCCAGTTCGAGCGCTCTGGCGATGAAGCCGATCTCGCGGTCGAGCTCGTCGTCCTCGGTGCGGTGGCGGGCGACGGAGTGGCGGTGGTTGATCACGCGGGCGAGCAGCACCGCGGCCGCATCGACGTCACACCCCGCCAAGCCGGGCGGCAGGGCCAGTTCGATGACCCGGCGGATCTGCTCGACGACCACGCCGAACCGCTGCTGCATGGCCTGCCGCACCGCGTCGTGGGTGTCGGCCTCCCGCCACAGCAGGTGGCTGAGCAGCATCGACGATTCGAGTCGTGCGTCGAGTTCGCCCACCAGGCGTCGCAGGCTGCCCGCGACGTCGCCGCGCACGACCAGGCCCTCGGATTCCACTTCCTCCTCGGGAAGCCGCTCCACGAGCGCTGCCAGCAGGTCCTGCTTGCGGCGGAAGTAGTAGTGGATGAGCCCCTTGGGCACCTCGGCGCGTTCGGCGATCCGGGACGTCGGGGTGGCGTTGAAACCGTGCTCGGCGAACAGCTCGCCGGCGGCGGTCAGGATGCGCTCCCTGGCACTGCTGCCGCGATCGTCATCCGAATCCGAAGTGGACGGGCGTCGACGGGCCTTCTCGCCCAGCTCGTTCGACATCTGCCCGACCTCCTCCTGGCGGGACCAACACTTGAGAGCGCGGCCCGGACGTTACCGCCGGGCCGCGCGATTGTCGCAACCGAGCACTGCCTGGTCATCGCCGCTGTCGAACCCGCACCAATCGGACACGTCGCGGGAGGAGTGCGACCTCCTCATCCCACCCGGGAGGTTCGCGGCGTGCGGGCTCTCCAGCGGCTCGACCGGATCAGTGCTGCCCCGCCACACCGCGGTGCGCCGCGTTGGCTTCGGGCAAGGCCGCCGCACCGACGACCACCGCCAGCACGCCGACGATCCACGAGGTCCACGCCGCGCCCACCATCTCGGCGTAGCCGAGGACCCACGGGGAGATGAAGAGCAGGACGCCCAGCAGCATGTGGCTGTACTCGCTGGTCATCGATCCCGGCATCGCCAGCGACCACACGCTCGCGATCAGCAGCAGCGCACCCAGCACGATCATCGCCGACATCGCGCCGCCGTTCGTCGACGTCCACATCGTGCCGAGGATGAGGTAGGCGCCCAAGACCACGCCGACCCAGTCCTGCCAGCGAATCCACGGCTTCGAAGCCGAAGCGCTCGACCGTTCAGCCACGTCGATCACCTCCGTTATGTCCGACTTGACCACTTCATCTTCATCCTTGGTTGGCCAGCCGGTCAAGACAGGGTTTCGCGTTGCCACGAGAGAGACTTCACCGAGGTGAGCAAAATCCTCCCGAGACCCAGGCGCACCTCCCACAACAACGTCCGCTTCCAGGTAGCTTGGTTGCCATGGGCCTTGCCGACGACCGCGATTTGCTGCCACTGGGATCGGGATTCGATCTTGCTCGTAAGAACGGCTACGACCGTGCCCAGGTCGACGAGCACCTAGAGCGCCTCGACGCCGACATCCGCATCCTCACCTCGGATCGCGATGCCGCGGTGTCGCAGGCCGCCGATCTGTCCAAGCAGCTCGAGTCGGCCCGTTCTGAGATCGAGAGCCTGCGCGGCCAGGTCGACCGGCTGGCCAAGCCGCCGACAACCCTCGAAGGCCTCAGCGAGCGCCTGCAGCGCATGCTCCGGCTGGCCCAGGACGAAGCAGCCGACATCCGCTCCCGCGCGGAGGCCGACGCCGCGCAGATCCGCTCGCGCTCCGAAGCCGAGGCCGTCAACCTGCGCACCCGCTACGAGCGGCTGATCAGCGAGGTCGACCACCGGCGCAGCGAGATGGAAACCGAGCACCGCTCGCTGATGGACGGCGCCAAGACCGAGGCCGAGCGCATCACCCGCGAAGCCGAGGAGAACCGCAAGCGCGCCGACGAGGAGTCCGAAGCCCACCGCACCCAGGTGGAAGAGGACTTCGAGATCGCGATGTCGGCCCGCCGCACCGAGGCCATGCGGACCCTCGCCGAGCAGGAGGCCACCAGCAAGTCCGAGGCCGAACGCCGCGTCCGGGAAGCCACCGAAGAGGCCAACCGCAGGCTGCGCGAGGGCACCAACGAGGCCCACCGCCGCGTCCAGGAAGCCACCGACCAGGCGAACACCCTGGTCAGCGACGCCACGGCCAAGGCCGAGAAGCTCGAGCGCGAGTCCACCGCGGCCGCCGAGAAGCTCGAACGCGAATCCACCGAGACCGCCAACGCGCGCGAGGCGTCCAGCAAGGAAGCCGCGCAGCGGCGACTGCAGGAGGCCAAGCAGGAATCGGAACGGCTCGTCCACGAGGCCGGCGAGAAGTCCGAGCGGATGATCCGCGAGTGCACCGAAGAAGCCACCCGCCGCATCGACGTCGCCACCCGCGAGGCCAAGCGCCTGGTCACCGCCACCCGCGCGGACGCGCAGCGCAGGCTCGGGGCGACCACCGAGGAAGTGCAGCGCCGGCTCGCCCAGGCCGACGAGCACGTGCACTCGCTCACCGAGCTGCGCGACACCGTCGCCAAGAAGCTGCGGGACGCCGCTGAGCTGCTCGGCCAGACCACGCCGCTGCTGGAGCGCCTCGACCTCGAGGACGCCGAGGAGGAGAAGCTGCGCAAGGCCGCGGTGGAGGCCCGCGAGCAGGCGCGCAAGGACGCCGAGGAGGCCATCGCCCGCGACGGTCGCGAAACCGGCGAGATCCACAAGAACAACTCGCGGCCCGCCGAGCAGGCCGTCACCGGCTCGGGGCTGCCCAAGCGCACGCCGGGGCAGGAACGCGGCAGCTCGCAGTCCGCGGACGAGCCGACGGACAAGATCCAGCGCAAGCAGGTCTCGACGGACGAGCCGACCCGCCGGATCCAGCTCCCGGTGCCCGGCGAGCAGCAGTCCGAGCAGCGCCCGCAGAACGCCGCCCGGGTGGACGCCAACCAGCAACGCTGATCGCATCGGCGCTGGTCAGCAGCCTCCGCGTCATCGTTCACGGGCAGAGGTGTCTCTTTTGACGAGGTCGGCCGCGAGCCGGCGCACCAGGAGAGGACCGATCCAATGGCGGACAGCGACCCAGGCAGGGAGAACGCCCGCGCACGCGGTCAACGCGACTCGGGCAGGTACTTCGTGCTGCCCAGCGAAACCGCGGAGCGTTTCCGGCGAGACGAGCACGAGCCGGAGACCGCGAAACGCACCACCGACGAGGACACCGGCGAGGACGGGTAGCGGCTCACACGTCGATGCCGGCCAACCAGGGCCTCACCGCGTCGGCCAAGGCGTCCGGCGCCTCCAACGACGGCAGATGCCCTGAACCGGCCAGCTCGACGAGCTCCCCGCGTGGCAACGCATCGGCCATCTCACGGGCCGCTGCGGGCGGGGTGATGGTGTCCTCGGCACCGACGGCGACCATCGCGGGCCCGTCGAAGGCGCGCAGCGCCTCGACGCTGTCGGGTCTGGCCGCCATCGCCCGCTGAGCCCACGCCACACCATCGGCGGGTTGTGCTTCGATCAGCGCCCGGAGGTCCCCCACAACCTCCGGGCGCTTCTCGCGCGTGGCCGAACCCAGCAGGTTCGGCAGCATGTTCTCGGCGAGCCAGCCACCGGTGCCCTCCTTCTCGGCGCGGGAGGCGACGTTGAGCCGGTTGGTGCGCTGCTCATCGGTGTCGGCGGGAGCCTTGGTGTCCACCAGCAGAAGGCCGGCGACCCGCTGCGGCGCCGCCCGCAGCACCGCCATGGCCACGTAGCCACCCATCGAACAACCGCCCAGCACCACGCGCGGCAGCTCCAGCTGGTCGAGCAGCTCCAGCACGTCGGCGGCGGCGACGTCGACGCTGGGGCGATCGACCGTCAGCGGCGCCGCCGCTGGTTCGATCATTCCCCGCGCCGTGGTCCCGTCGAGGGAGCTCTCCCCCAAACCGCGCTGATCGGGCGTGATGACCCGGGCCTGCTCCTCCAACCGGCTGCGCAGCGGATTCCACATGCGCGCATCCACCGGGAAGGCGTGCAGCAGCACGAGGGGCGTTCCTGCTCCGGATTCGATGTAGTGCACGGGAACCATCCTGCCGGACCCGCCCCACCCGCAGCACGCAACAGGCCGGGTGCGGGCATGGGAACCTTCCTGTCACCACCGCGCACGCGAACCTGGAAATTCGGCTGCCGGACCGCTGCGGCCCCCGATAGCGTGCGTGGGGTGGCCGACCCTTCGGAGATCCGAACCCGGCGACTGCTGCTGCGTCGCCCGCTGCCCGCCGACACCGAAGCCTTCGTCGAGGTGCACACCAGCGCGGAGACGCACGCGCTGTCCGGATTCGGCCGACGCGACCGGGACGAGTCGCTGCGGCTGCTGGAGCGCTTCCAACTCGACTGGGACACCCGCGGCGTCGGCTACTGGACGGTTCTGGCCGCCGACACCGGCACGGTCCTGGGGTTCGGCGGTCTCCGGCACTCGGTCGACGAGGGCGAGAACGTCCTCAACCTGTACTTCCGGTTCCTCCCGGCCGCGTGGGGCCACGGCTACGCGTCGGAGATGGGGCACGCCGCCATGCGGTGGGCGCATCGCAACCGCCCCGACCACCCCGTCGTCATCGCCACCGCCGCGCACAACGCTCCAGCGGTCCGGGTCGCCGAGAAGCTCGGCTTCGAGCGGGTGCTGGAACGCGTCCACGAAGGCGTCCCGGAGGTCCTGTACCGGTCTACGGCTCCCCTGGCGTGAGCATGGGAACCTTCCTGTCACCCACCGCCGGGGTCACGAGTTGACGATGGTGACCTGACGGGTCTCCGACGGGCCGTCCCAGGTGCGGGGAAGCGGCGTCGCGACGTCGGGGGCGATGGTCTCCACGATGGCGTCCAGCGCCGCCTCCGCCTTGCCGACCCACAGGTGCTTGGTGTCATCGAAGCCGGTCACCTTCGCCTGCGGGATGAGCGCGAACCGCTCGCGGGCCTCCTGCGGGCGCAGGTAGTCGTCGAACTCGGGGATCAGGGCGTGCACGGTTTTGCCCGATTCGCCCCAGGCGCGCAGGTGGTCCTCGGTGCTCCAGCGCAGCGGCGGGGAGATCAGCACCGCTCCCTCCACCAGCGGGTCCAGCCCGTGCACCAGGGTCAGGTCCGTGCCGAAGGACCAGCCGACCAGCCACACGTTGGGCAGGTCGTGGAACTCGGCGTACTCGAGCGCCGCGGCGACGTCGAAGCGCTCGGAGTCCCCGTTGTCGAAGCTGCCCTGGCTGCGTCCCGCCTCGCTGGCGGTGCCCCGGGTGTTGAAGCGCAGCACCGCGATGTCGGCCAGCGCCGGCAACCGGAACGCGGCCTTGCGGTAGATGTGCGAATCCATCATGCCGCCGTGGGTGGGCAGCGGGTGCAGGCAGATCAGCGTGGCCCGCGGCTGCCCCGACTCTGGAAGCGCGAGCTCCCCGATCAGTTCCAGCCCGTCAGCGGTGTGCAGGGTGATCTGCTCCCGGCGGGCGGGCAGCATCGTGTTGGCGCGGATCTCGGTGCTCATCGACCTCGATCCTGCCACGAAGGGGTGGCCTGCTCGTGGTGACCCGCGCAGCAGTGGCGCGCGCTACGACCAGCGGCGGGTCGGGCCGCGACGGGAGCGTGCCTTCCAGCAGCCGGTGTGCCAGTGCCTGCGCTCGTCGACACCGCCGAGCTCGGCTTCGGGCCAGGCCACGACGTGCGCGATGCCCGTCTGGATCTCGTGGTCGCAACCCGGGCAGCGGTAGACCTTGGTGGCCTGAGCAGCAGGAACGGTGCGCACCATCCAGTCGCCGTCCGGTCCCTGCTCGACGCGGGAAGCCCCGTAGGCGGTGCCGGCTCCGCGGTGACTGGTGTCCGCGCGGAGCCCCTTCGGGCGCTGCTGTCGGTTGCGTCGAGGCACTCGACAACGGTAACCGGTTCGGTGCTCACGGATTCGCAGGCGGCAGGCTCGGCCACGCCAATCGGGCAAGTCCTCGGGCGTAGTCGCACGCGTCCGTACCCGTCATGCCGGGCAGCGCGACGACGAGCTGGGCGACCTCGACCTGTCCGGCGACGGCACCGAAGGGGATGTGGGCGGTCTCCGCCGAGCACAGGGGAACCTGCGGATCACCGCCCACGACGCTGAGCACGGTGCGACGCCCGTCCACCGGTTCCTCCACGGCGGCACCGTGCAGGAGCTCGGGCGGTTCACCCGCGGTGTGCTGCAACTGCACGCGCGGGGCATCGGCCGACGGCTCTCCCCAGGCGCACTGGTGACCGGCGATGCCGGGACGTGGCCGCGCCTCCTCCAAACCCGGGACCTGGTTCACCGCCGCGGTGTCCAGCACGGTGCACGGGTCGAGCAGCGCCAGCGAGTTCGACGGGTAGTCGCGGTGCCCTGCGCGCCCCTGCTGAACCGCGTCGGCGGCGGCCTTCGCTCCGGTGTCGGCGATGCCGCACAGCCCGGCGGCGGGATCACCGTTTAGCAGATCGGCGCTGACCTGGAGCGAGACACCGTCACCGAACTGAACGCGGCGGGTGCAGTGCCCGGGAGCGGGAGCGCTCTGGGAGATGTGCAGGGACCCGTGCTGCACGACCGGGTCCCCCGGCTCGATGGCCTCGGGGCCGACGAGTTCGCCGACCGCGAGCTGGATGAGCGTGCCGTCGTCGGGCTTGAGGTGCAGCAGGCAGTAGTCCAGCGACACCGTGCCCGCGTTCGACACCGCGCCGTAGGGCTGCAGGGCGGCGGGATCCGTCAGCGTGCACGGGTCGAGGGTGCGGATGTCGCCGAGCATCGTGCGCGCGCTCGTGTCGGCCTGCTGGGGTTCGCCGGTCGGAGCGGGATTCTGCGCGGTGCACCCGGCGAGCAGCACCCAGCACGCGAAGAGCAGCAGCATGCCTCGGTGGCGACGCGGCGACATCAACTCAGCCTAGCCCTCGATGACCTTGCAACGCAGTCATCGACACCGTCCGATCCTGAGCGGAGGGGAACCTTCCTGTCACCAGCGGTGGCAGGAAGGTTCCCCTCCGCAGGTCGGTGCCTATTCGTCGAAGTCGCGGTTGGCGAGGTCGATGATGCGCTCGACGGCCTGGACGGCGTCGGGACCGTTGGCCAGCAGGGTGATCCGGTCGCCCTTGCGCGCACCCAATCCCATGAGGCCGAGGACGCTGAAGGCGTCGGCCTGCTTGTCGCCCAGGGCGACCTTGACCGTCGCCTGCAGACCGGTGAGGCTGCGGGACAGCAGGGCCGCGGGTCGGGCGTGCAGGCCGACGTCGTTGGTCAGCTCCAGTTCCCTGGTGACCTGGTCGGTGGAGTCCGGTGCAGCAGCGGCGGGTTCCGCCGCGGGGGCTTCCGCGCTGCCGCGGGCGCTTTCGGCCGCTCGGGCCACGGTCTTCATGTCGTTGCCGCCTTGCGCCGAAACGGCTGCGGCAACGGCTCCCTCGACGAGCGGGGCGTCGACGACCAGAGCGCTGTCGGGGTCGCCGAGGGTTTCCACCGCGAGATCGGCGACCATCTGCGCGCTGCCGAGGTCGAACAGCACGATCGCGCCCGCACCGGAGTCGGCGTCGGACAGCGCGGCCGAGACCTTCTCGAAGTCGGTGCCGATCGCACCGTCCGGCAGGCCACCTGCCGGGACGATGCGCACCTCGGGCGCCATCTGCCCGGCGAGTTCGACGACGCCCTCCGCGAGACCGGAGCTGTGCGAAACGATGACCAGTCCGACGCTCATGCTCGGGCTCCTGCGGCTTCGGCGAATGCGGTCAACAGCAGCGCGGTGGAACGCGCCCCCGGGTCGATGTGTCCGGCGCTGCGCTCACCCAGGTACGAAGCGCGGCCCTTGCGGGCGACGAGCGGTTCGGTCGCCTGCGCGCCCTGGTGCGCAGCTTCGGCGGCCGCGGCCAGCACCTTGGCGCTGTCGGCCCCGGATTCGGCGGTGTTCTTGGCCGCGTCCACCGCGGGCGAGAGGGCGTCGATCATCGTCTTGTCGCCGACCTCGGCGCGCCCGCGCGCGACGACACCCTCCATGCCCGCCTGCAAGGCCTTCGCGACGGCGCTCGCGTCGAGTTCCGCTTCGTCGCCGACCGCGGACGCCGCGCGCAGGAACGCCGTGCCGTAGAGGGGACCCGATGCTCCACCGACCGTGGAGATGAGCACGGTGGCGGCGAGTTTCAGCGCGGCCGCCGGGGTTTCGGGCTCCGACGTCTCGATCTTCGCGATGACGGCGCGGAACCCTCGGTCCATGTTCTCGCCGTGGTCGGCGTCGCCGATCTCGCGGTCCAGCTGGATCAGCTCGTCGCGGTGCTCGGCGACCACGGCGGCACCCGCCTTGAGCGCGGCGATGATGTCCTGTGCGGTGCAACCCATTCCGGGACTCCTCCTCACCAGTGCAGCGCGGCGGTGTGCACCGGCGCGTCCCAGAGCTCGGTGAGCTCGTCGTCCAGTTTCAGCAGCGTCAAGCTCATGCCCTGCATCTCCAAGCTCGTCACGTACGGCCCCACGAGGCGCCGGCGGACGGTGATGCCGCGTTCGGCCAGCAGCCGCTCGGCGACGCCGTGCGCGAGGTAGAGCTCCAGCTGCGGGGTGCCGCCCATCGAGTTGGTGAACAGCAGGACGTCGTCGCCTTCGGCGAAGGGCAGGTCTTCCAGGATCGGGTCGAGCAGCTGCGCCACGATCTCGTCGGCGGTGCCCATCGGCACGCGGGCGCGGCCGGGCTCGCCGTGGATGCCGATGCCGATCTCCATCTCGTCGGGGGCCAGTTCGAAGCTGGGCTGACCGGCGTGCGGAACGGTGGGTGCGGTCAGCGCCATGCCCATCGAACGGACCTGGGAGACGACCTTGCGGGCGAGCGCCTCGCACTCGTCGAGGCTCGCTCCGCGCTCGGCGGCGGCACCCACGATCTTCTCCACCATCAGCGTGCCGCCGACTCCGCGGCGACCGGCGGTGTGCGTGGAGTCCTTGACCGCGACGTCGTCGTCGACGATCACGCTGCGCACGTCGACGTCCTCCATGGCCGCGAGCTCGGCAGCGGTCTCGAAGTTGAGCACGTCGCCGGTGTAGTTCTTGACCACCAGCAGCGCCCCGGCACCACCGTGGGTGGCCGTGATGGCCGCCTGCACCGCGTCCGGAGTGGGCGAGGTGAACACCGCGCCCGGAACGGCCGCGGCGAGCATTCCCGAGCCGACGAAACCGCCGTGCAGCGGCTCGTGGCCGGACCCACCGCCGGAGACGACCGCGACCTTGCCGGTCACCGGTGCGTCAGCGCGGACGATCACCGCCGGATCGGTCTGCACCCGAAGCAGCTCCGGGTGGGCCGCGGCCACACCCCGCAACGCTTCGGCGACCACGTCCGCCGGCTCGTTGATGATCTTCTTCACCCGTTGGCCTCCTCGCCTGCGCTCCCGCCGCCGAAGCCACCGAGGCTCGACGCGATCAACCGTGCGCGGTCAACTCTGCCCGGGACGTGCGCCCGCGCGCATCCCCCTGGCGAACACCGGGGGATGCGAGCAAGGGAACCTTCCTGTCACCACGGGCGCAAGCCAAAACACCGACCGTGGTGGACTGGATCAGCTCAGCGGCCGCGCATCACCTTGATGAGCTTGACGACCGTGCCGACGGTGCCCTTGGGGCGGGCGAAGCTCATCGGGTTCAGCGGGATCTTGAACTTGGTTCGGGTCACCGACTGCGGGCGGGCGAACTCGCGCAGGCCGTCGGCGCCGTGGATCCGGCCGAAGCCCGAGTCGCCGACACCGCCGAACGGCAGGGCGGGCACACCGGCGAAGGCGATCACCGAGTTGACCGCGACCATGCCGCTGCGCAGCCGGCGGGCCAGCTCCACACCTCGGGCGCGGGAGAACACGGTGGCGCCGAGGCCGTACTTGGTGGCGTTGGCGTGGGCGACGGCCTCGTCCACGTCGCGCACCCGCTGCACGACCAGGGTCGGGCCGAAGGTCTCCTCGGTGATGGCGGCCGAGTCCTCGGGGACGTCCGCGATCACCACGGGCTCGACGAACGGCGGGCGCACCGAGTCGCGTCCGCCGACCACCGCACGACCGCCGCGCTTGATCGCGTCGTCGATGTGGTCGCGGATGATGTTGACCTGCGAGGCCATCGTGATGGGACCGAAGTCGGCACCCGGCTCACCGCCCGGGCGCAGCTTGGCGGCGCGGTCGCTGACCATCTTCAGGAACCGGTCGGCCACGGCGTCGTGGACGTAGACGCGCTCGACGCCGATGCAGGTCTGGCCGGCGTTGGACATCGCACCCCACACGGCGGCGTCGGCGGCCGCGGCCAGGTCCGCGTCGGAGTCGACGATCAAGGCGTCCTTGCCGCCGCACTCGACCAGCACCGGGATCAGGTTCTCCGCGCACGAGGCCATCACGCGCTTGCCCGTGGCGGTGGAACCGGTGAAGGCCACCTTGTTCACACCGGCCTGGCACAGCGCGGCGCCGGTCTGCCCGAAGCCGGTCACGAGGCGGAACACCGGGTGTTCCGGCACGGCCTCGGCGAAGGTCTTGACCAGCCACTCACCCACTCCAGGGGTGAGTTCGCTGGGTTTGAACACCACGGCGTTGCCCGCGGCCAGCGCGTAGGCGATCGAGCCCATCGGCGTGAAGGCCGGGTAGTTCCAGGGGCCGATGACACCCACGACGCCGTAGGGGAGGTATTCGACCGTGGCGGTCTGGTTGGACATCAGCACGCCGGGCGAGACCTTGCGCCGCTTGAGGACCTTCTCGGCGTTGGAGGTGGCCCACGCGAGGTGGTCGATGACCAGCACGAGTTCGAGCTTGGCGTCCTCGAGCGGTTTGCCGGTCTCCGCGCATACCACGCCCGCGAGCTCGTCGAGGCGTTTGACCAGCAGTTTCCGCCAGCGATCGAGATGCGGCTTCCGACCGGAGAACCCGAGCTCGTCCCACGCCGACTGCGCCTCGCGTGCCGCCGCGACCTCGTTCTCGACCGCCTCCGCATCGTGGATCGGATGCTCGCCCACCACCTCACCGGTGCGCGGGTCGATCGACTGGAACGTCTCGAACCGCGCGCTGGCGATCTCTTCGACGTTCCCACGGGCGGTCTGGGTCATGGCCGGCCTCCCACCATTACGACGTTCATTGTCAACGTGCAGCCTACGAAATACCGAGTCGGGAAAGAACCGTCATGTACCGCCCGACTCATGTGCTGGACACGCACCGTTGCACGCTGGTCCACTTGACAGCTGCGCGTTGCCGACACGGTAGTCAGACGATCTTGGAATCGGGACCGGAACCGCAGAATCGGTATCGAAATGCGAAACGGCGCCCGCACTATGAAGTGCGAGCGCCGCCCCGGCCTGATTCAGCTCACGTCACTCGGCGGCGGTGCCGCCTTCGACGTCGTCGGGAACCGTGATCGGACGCAGGCGAGCCCACACGACGAACATCGCCGCGAACACCACCATGCCGAGGCCGGCCCACAGGTTGATGTTGAGCCCTGCGGCCTTGTCGATCTCGGCCTGCGGCTGGATGAAGCCGAGCACGACGAGCACGACTCCGTAGATGCCGAACAGCAACGCGATCACCGTGCGAATGTCGAAGGCACCAGCGCTGTGCCCCGAACCTCCACTAGCCATGAGATTTCCTCCCAGTCCTGGCTCAGCCGAAGATGATGTTGAGGGCGATGATCAGGATCAGCGCGATACCGGCCAGCAGGCCCGGGCGCCGGTACCAGCCGGAGTCCTCACCGGTGGTGGACGCCTTCAGGTTCTCCTTCGGCGTCAGGCCCCAGACCAGACCGACCAGCTGCTCATCGGTCTTGGGCTTGGTGGCCAGCGAGACGACGACGCTGACGATCACGTCGACGACGAACGCAACACCGGCACCGACGAAGCTCGCGCCCTGACCAGGCAGGTCCAGCACTCCGGTCTCGGACAGAGCGTAGACCGTGATGGCCGAGGCCGTGCCCAGCACCAGACCGGACCAACCGGCGTGCGCGGTCATCCGCTTCCAGAACATGCCCAGGATGAACGTCGCGAACAGCGGTGCGTTGAAGAACGAGAACAGCTGCTGGAGGTAGTCCATCAGGTTCTCGTAGCCGGAGGCGATGAACGCCGTGCCCACGGCCGCGAGGGTGGCGCCGACGGTGACCCAGCGGCCCATCTGCAGGTAGTAGTGGTCCGGCTTGTCCTTGACGACGTACGCCTGCCAGATGTCGTAGGTGAACACCGTGTTGAACGACGACAGGTTGGCCGCCATACCGGCCATGAAGGACGCGAGCAGACCAGCCAGCGCGATGCCGAGGATGCCGTTGGGCAGCAGGTCTCGCATCATCAGCAGGATCGCGTCGTTGTAGTCGTACGGACCCTGCTCGGTGAGCTTGTAGTTGGTCATCTCCGGGATGATCACCGCGGCGATCATGCCGGGGATGATCACGATGAAGGGGATGAACATCTTCGGGAAGGCACCGATGATCGGGGTCCGCTGCGCGGCCGACATCGACTTGGAGGCCATCGCGCGCTGGACCTCGACGAAGTTCGTGGTCCAGTAACCGAAGGACAGCACGAAGCCGAGGCCGAAGATCATGCCGATGACGCTGAGGATGGGGTTGCTGAAACCGGTCAGCTCAGCACCCGGCCAAGCGGTCAGCTGCTCGGCGCCACCCTTGCTCGCGGTGACCTTGTCGACCAGGCCCTGCACACCGCCGACCTTGACCAGACCGACGATGGTCAGCGGCAGGAGTGCCGCGACGATCACGAAGAACTGCAGCACCTCGTTGTAGATGGCGGCGGACAGGCCGCCCAGCGCGGTGTAGGAGAGCACGATCAGCGCGGCGACGAGCACCGAGACCCACAGCGGCCAGCCCAGCAGCGCGTTGACGATGCTGGCCAGCAGGTACAGGTTCACACCGGCGATGAGCACCTGGGCGAGGGCGAAGGAGATGCCGTTGACCAGGTGCGCGGCCTTGCCGAATCGGCGGAGCATGAATTCGGGAACGCTTCGGACCTTGGAACCGTAGTAGAACGGCATCATGACCACGCCGAGGAACAGCATGGCCGGGACCGCACCGATCCAGAAGTAGTGCATCGTCGGCATGCCGTATTCGGCACCGTTGGCCGACATGCCGATGATTTCGATCGCGCCGAGGTTCGCCGAGATGAACGCCAGACCCGTCACCCATGCGGGCAGAGCGCGCCCGGAGAGGAAGAAGTCCAGACTGGTTGAAACGGCCCGCCTCGCCAGCCAGCCGATCCCCAGTACGAACGCGAAATACAGCGCCAACAACGCGTAGTCGACGCCGTTCGCGTCGAGTAGCTGACCTTGGGCTAGCAGCACTGCCGCCCCACCTCCCACAGACCCAACAAAGTCAAACGAGAACCA
Organism: Saccharopolyspora endophytica; assembly: GCF_018070075.1. Taxonomy (GTDB): domain Bacteria; phylum Actinomycetota; class Actinomycetes; order Mycobacteriales; family Pseudonocardiaceae; genus Saccharopolyspora; species Saccharopolyspora endophytica. Next base: position 332,169 of record NZ_JAGPXE010000005.1, on the reverse strand, counting down.
CCACATTCGCGATAGCGGTCGGACAGTACCGCACAGATGAGGCGGCAGCCGTAAGCCGATATCAATTCGTTGGAGAAGACACTAAATCGATCACGGAACTTCCGCCGACTGGCGCCACGCAGGGGACTTTCCGGTCGTACGCGTGTGCACCCCGTGAGCGAGCGGGGCCAAGCGAGTGATATACGCGTTTTCCCGACTATTTCGACGCACCGTGACGGTATGGTCACACAATGCATTCGCCACGCTGCGGGGAGGAACCGTGAACGCCCGGATCGATCTGGCGATCAGCGCCGGACTCGCGGAAGACCCGATCGACGAATCCCGCACCGACGTCGACGCAGCGTCACCGGACCGCCGGCCCGAAGGGCTGCTCCACCAGCTGGCGGCGATGCTCGCCCCGCTGTCCACGCCCCGCCTCCAGCCCTGCGACTGCAACGGTCACGCACGCCGCTGACCCCTCGCGCGCGAGCACGGGAACCTTTCTGCCACTCCCGCCGCCGAAAGCGTCCGCCATCCGAGGCGGAACTCGGTGCCGGCAGATCGCGATGGGCGGGAATGGGAATGATGGGAACATTCCTGTCACCGCCCAATCCGATCCAATTCCGATCAAGATCGATGAATGGTCGGCGACGGTCGGTGACGCTCCGAATGCGTCGCGCAATGCCGACCATTCTCGGCCATCACTCGCGGTTCACGAGCAGCCGGATTCATCGGCTGCGGATTCGGCGGCCCGGAAAGCCAGGTGAGGACGGGCAACACCGCGCGCGGTCGGAGCCGGGGAACCTTCCTGCCACCCCGGCCGACGTGCCTCAGAACAGGCGGTACTCGTCGGGCTCGATGCCGCGCAGCTTGTCGTAGTCCAGGACCACGCAGCGAATCCCCCGGTCCTCGGCCAGCGTCCGCGCCTGCGGCTTGATCTGCTGGGCCGCGAACACGCCCGTGACCGGGGCGAGCAGCGGATCGCGGTTGAGCAACTCCAGGTAGCGGGTCAGCTGCTCGACACCATCGATCTCACCGCGACGCTTGATCTCGACCGCGACGCTCTTCCCGCCGTCGTCCCGGCACATCAGGTCGACCGGCCCGATCGCGGTCGGGAACTCGCGGCGAACCAGCGACCAGCCCTCGCCCAGAGTCGTCACGTGCTCGGCGAGCAACTCCTGCAGGTGCGCCTCGACGCCGTCCTTGACCAAGCCCGGCTCGACGCCCAGCTCGTGCTTGGAGTCGTGCAGCACCTCGTCGACCGTGATCACCAGCTTCTCGCCGGCCTTGTTCTGCACCGTCCACACGTCGGGGTCCTCGATGAGCCAGCACGGCGGGCTCATCCAGTTCAACGGCTTGTAGGCGCGGTCGTCGGAGTGCACCGACACCGAACCGTCGGCCTTCACCAGCAGCAGTCGCTGGGCCATCGGCAGGTGCGCGGTGAGACGACCGACGTAGTCCACCTGGCAGCGGGCAATCACAAGTCGCACCCGGCACAGAGTACGGGCGTGGCCATCGATGTCGAGCACCCCCACGGGTGATCAACGCCCCGCACCCGGTCGGGACCCGCGCCACACCCCTTCCCACCACCGGAGTTACCGTTACCGCTCGTGTCTTTCGCCCGCAGTCTGCTCCGCGTCAAACCCGCCGAACGGCTCGCCACCGAGGGCTCGCACAGCGAGCTGAACCGCACCCTGGGCCTGGTGCCGCTAGTGGCACTGTCGGTCGGCGCGACGCTGGGAACCGGCATCTTCGTGGTGCTCGCCGAGGCGGCCCCGGCCGCCGGCCCGGCTGTCGTGCTCTCGTTCGTGCTGGCCGGGCTGGCCGCGCTGTGCTCGGCGCTGTCCTACGCCGAACTGGCGGGCAGCGTCCCCGTGTCCGGATCCGCCTACTCCTACACCTACGCGACCCTCGGCGAGATCATCGCCTGGATCTGCGGCTGGTGCCTGCTGCTGGAGTACGGGGTGTCGGTCGCCGCCGTCGCGGTCGGCTGGGGCGGCTACCTCAACGAGTTCCTGCAGGGCACCATCGGCATGACCATCCCCGAGGCGCTCGCCGCACCGCCGGGTGAGGGCGGCGTCGTCAACGTGCCCGCCGCCGTCGTCGTGCTGCTGGCCACCGGCGTGCTGCTGCTCGGCGTGCGCGAGAGCGCGTGGGCCACGACCGTCACCACCGTGCTCAAGATCGCTGTGCTCGTGTTCTTCGTGGCGGTGGCCTTCACGGCGTTCGACTCCGGGAACCTGACCCCCTTCGCCCCGGCCGGGATCGCCGGCATCTCGGTCGGCGCCTCCGCGGTGTTCTTCTCCTTCATCGGCTTCGACGCCGCCTCCACCGCGGGTGAGGAGGCGCGCAACCCCAAGCGCGACCTGCCGAGGGCCATCATCCTGTCGCTGATCATCGTCACCACGATCTACGTGCTGGTGGCCTTCGCCGCGGTGGCAGCCGTCGGAGCCGGAGCGCTGGGAGAGTCCGACGCGTCGCTGGCCACCGCGCTGCGCACGGTCACCGGCCAGGGCTGGCCCGCGGTCGTGCTCGCGCTGGGAGCGGTCATCGCGATCGCCTCGGTCGTGCTCACCGTGCTCTACGGGCAGACCCGGATCCTGGTGGCGATGTCGCGCGACGGCCTCGTCCCGAAGATGCTCTCGCGGGTCAACCGCCGGTCGGTTCCGGCCCGCAACACCGCGCTGGTGGGAATCCTCGTGGCACTGCTGGCAGCCGTGGTGCCGCTCAACCAGCTCGCCGAAGCCACCAGCATCGGCACCCTGGTCGCGTTCGGCCTGGTCAACATCGGCGTCGTGGTGCTGCGGCGGACCCGCCCCGAGCTCCCCCGAAGCTTCCGCACTCCGCTGATGCCGTTCGTCCCGCTGCTCGGCCTCGCGCTGTGCGCGTACCTGATCACCGGCCTGGACGCGGTCACCTGGCTGACCTTCGCGATCTGGACGGCGCTCGGACTCGCCGTGTACTTCGGATACGGCCGCCGGAAGTCGCAGCTCAACCGCACGGCGGAGTAGGGGAACCTTTCGCCCACCAACGCCCTCACCAGGCGCTGCGCCGGGCTGGCGTGGCAGGAAGGTTCCCATGCGCACCTCCCGCGCCCGGGAGCGGCAGGATGGGGCGCATGGAGCAGACCAGCAGCCGCGAGGTGTACGCGAATCCGTGGATGTCGGTGCGCGAGGACGGCGTCCGGCGCGACGACGGGACCCCCGGGATCTACGGGGTCATCGACAAACCGGACTACGCCCTGGTCATCCCCCTCGACGGTGATCGGCTGCACCTCGTCGAGCAGTTCCGCTACCCGCTGGGCATGCGCCGCTGGGAGTTCCCGCAGGGCACCGCGCCCGACCGGGCCGACGTCGAGGCCGGTGAGCTCGCGGCCCGCGAGCTGCGCGAGGAGACGGGGCTGCGCGCGGCGAACATGCTGGACCTGGGGCTGCTCGACGTCGCGCCCGGCATGTCCAGCCAGCGCGGCCGGGTGTTCCTGGCGACCGGGCTCACCGAAGGCGCGCACGAACGCGAGCACGAGGAGCAGGACATGCGCACCGCGTGGTTCAGCCGAACCGAGTTCGAGAAGATGATCGCCGCCGGCGAGGTCACCGACGCCCAGTCCATCGCCGCCTACGCCCTGCTCCTGCTGCGCGAACGCCGCGACGCCTGACTCACAGGCCGACGCCGCCGAGAGCGTTCAGGTCGATCTGCTCCGGCGGTTCGGCGAGCATGCCCAGCACGTCGTTGAGGTCGATGTCGGGTCGCGTGGCCACGGTGGTGGCCAGGGCCGCGTCAGCGCTGGCGAAATCCGTCCACGCTTCGACCACGCGCACCGTGTCGGGAGCTTCCACGTCACGGCTGACCAGGTAGAGCTGGCACCCCATCGATCCGCGCAAGCCCTCGGCCACCTGCATCATGATCGTGGCGAGTTCGTCACCCCGGCCGGGTTTCGCGGTGAAGGTCATGATGCGGCCGACCCGCGTGGTGGTGCTCATCGGTTCCCTTTCCGGATTCTCACCTGGTCCGCGGAGGACTCTAGCCACCCGGACCGGTACCGATGATCATGATCCCCGACACTCCCGCAGGCCCCCGGGAACACCTGTGGCCGGTGCCCCCGGACGAAGCGGGACCACCGGCCACAGAGGACCAAGATCAGTCCGCGACGCGCTCGATGTCGGCGCCCAGCCCGCGCAGGTTCTCCACGAAGTTCGGGTAACCGCGGTCGATGTGGAAGACGTCCCACACCTCGGTGTCGCCGTCCGCGCACAACCCCGCCAGCACCAGGCCCACACCGGCGCGGATGTCCGTGGCCCACACCGGCGCGCTGGACAACCTCTCCATGCCGCGCACCACCGCGTGGTGGCCGTCGGTGCGCGCGTCCGCGCCCATCCGCACCAGTTCCTCGATGAACCGGAACCGCGACTCGAACAGGTTCTCGGTGATCATCGAGGTGCCGTCGGCGACGGCCGACAAGGCCAGCGCCATCGGCTGGAGGTCCGTCGGGAAGCCGGGGAAGGGCAAGGTCACGTAGTCCACGGCCTTCGGGCGCTCCGGCATGACCACCCGGAAGCTCTCCTCACCGGTGGTCACCTCCGCACCCGCGCTGCGCAGCTTCTCCAGCATCAGGTTGGTGTGCTGCGGGTCGACCCCGTTGACCGTGATGTCGCCACGAGTGGCGGCGGCGGCGAACGCCCAGGTCGCGCCGACGATCCGGTCACCGATCACGCGGTGCTCCACCGCTTTCATCGAGGTGACGCCGTGCACGGTCAGGGTGGAGGTGCCCGCGCCCTCGATCTTGGCGCCCATCTGCTGCAGCATCACGCAGAGGTCGACGATCTCCGGTTCGCGCGCGGCGTTGTCGATGACCGTGGTGCCCTCGGCCAGCACCGCGGCCATCAGGATGTTCTCGGTGGCGCCCACGCTCGGGAAGTCCAGCCAGATCTGCGCGCCCTGCAGGTTCTCGGCCTCGGCGACCACCGCACCGTGCTCGATGTGGCTGGTCGCGCCCAGCTTCCGCAGCCCGTTCTGGTGCATGTCCAGCGGGCGGGAACCGATCGCGTCGCCACCGGGAAGAGTCACCACGGCGCGGCGGCAGCGCGCCACCAGCGGTCCCAGCACGCACACCGAGGCGCGCAGCTTCCCCATCGACGGCGAGATCGCCTCGTGGCTGATCGAGGACGGCGTGGTGATGCGCACCGTGCCGCCGTCGATGGTCACCTCGCAGCCCAGGCTGCGCAGCACGTCGGCCATCAGCGGAACGTCCAAGATCTCGGGACAGTTCACGATCGTCGTCGTGCCTTCGGCAAGCAGCGCAGCGGCCATCAGCTTGAGGACGCTGTTCTTCGCCCCCACCACATCCACCGCGCCGACGAGGCGCGCTCCGCCGCGTACCCGGAAGTGCTCACTCACGAGCATCGAGGTTACGGCCCCCGCCCAACGCGCATCGGGGCGGGTCACGAGCTCGTGAGGGAACCTTCCTCCCACCGGGTGGAGGTGCGGGAAGCCTTCCTGTCACCTGCGGTGCCGCAGCGGTGCCTGTGGTGCGAGGGAACCTTCCTGCCACCTTCCGCCCGCGGCGCGCACGCATAGGCTGTGGGCATGGCAGTCCACCTGACGAAGATCTACACGCGGGCCGGGGACGCGGGCACCACGCGCCTGTCGGACAACTCGAAGGTGCACAAGACCGATCCGCGCCTGGTCGCCTACGCCGACGTGGACGAGACGAACTCCGTGCTGGGCGTGGCCCTGGCCACCGCGGACCTCGCCGACGACGTCGTGACCGTGCTGCGCGCCGTGCAGAACGATCTGTTCGACGTCGGCGCCGACCTGTCCACACCCGTCGTGGACAACCCCGAGTACCCGCCGCTGCGGGTCACCCAGGCCTACGTCGACCGGCTCGAGGGCTGGTGCGACGAGTTCAACGGTCGGCTGGGCAAGCTCGACTCGTTCATCCTGCCCGGCGGCACTCCCGGTGCCGCGCTGCTGCACCAGGCGCGCTGCGTGGCCCGCCGCGCCGAACGTGCCGCCTGGGCGCTGCAGGACGCCGACCCCGAGCGCACGTCCCCGTTGCCCGCGAAGTACCTCAACCGGCTCTCAGACCTGCTGTTCATCCTGGCCAGGGTCGCCAACCCGGACGGTGACGTGCTGTGGAAGCCGGGCGGCAACGCCTAGAGCTCCTTGCCGTAGCAGCGGCTGTCCGGGTCGCACCGGTAGACACCGAAGTTCTCGATCTGCTCGTACCCGCACGAGAGGTAGAGCCCGATGGCTTCGGGCTGCTTGGTGCCGGTCTCCAGCACCAAGCGCTTGTGACCCGCCAGCGCGGCGGTGGACTCCAGCTCGGCGAGCATCCGCCGGGACCACCCCTTGCCGCGCTGAGCGGGCACGACGTACATGCGCTTGAGCTCCGCGTCGCCGTCCCGAAACCCGTCCTCACCGGTCTCGCGCGCACGCCAACCACCCGAGACCACCGCCTCCTCGCCCAGGTAGCCCAGCAGGAACAGGCCGCGGGGCTGGGAGAACTCCGCCGGGTCGACCGGCGTCACGTCCTGCTCGCCGTAGCGCTCGACGTACTCCTGCTGCACGGCCTCGATCAGCCGCTGGGAATCGGGGTGGTCGTAGCCGACGGTCACGATGCGCACGCTCGCAGCGTAATCGGCTGCGCCCCTGGTCATCGAAGGGTTTTCTCGAACCAGTGCGCGGCGTAGGGGTTGTCGTTGTAGGCGGGGATCTCGACGTACCCGGCCTTGGCGTAGAGGGCCTGGGCCTCGGCCAGCTCGGCCGCCGTGTCCAGCCGCACCCGCGCGCACCCCATGCGACGCGCGTGGTCCTCCAGGCCGGTCAGCAGTGCGCGACCGGCTCCCTTGCCGCGTAACGCGGGCGAGATCCACATCCGCTTGATCTCGGCGATGCCGTCGGGCTCCGTCCGCAGCCCACCGCACCCCACCACCTCGCCGGCGAATCGCACCAGCAGGAACACGCCCTTCGGCGGCGTGAAATCGTCCTCAGCGGGTGGCACACCCCTACCCGGATCGAATCCCTCCGGAAAGCGCTCTGCGAGCTCAGCGACGTATTGAGCCAGCGCACGCTGGACGTCAGGGCTCTCGAAGGGTTCCGGCCTGATCGTGAGATCCTCCGTCACGAGGACCAGTCTCGGCAACCCCCGCCGTGCGAGGCCACCCGGGTCAGCGCGAGCACGGGAACTTTCCTGTCACCACGTGCGCCGGGAGTGGCAGGAAGGTTCCCATCCTCCGTTCCCAGGGCACGAAAAAGCGGGGCCCGTGGTCGGACCCCGCTGTTGTTCGTCGGGCGTTCTACGACGCCCACGGCACCGAATGTCCCGGTGGTGCCGATTCGAGCCAGGACAGGAAGCCGGTCAGCGCGTCGCTGTTCATCGCCAGCTCCAGGTCCGGACCGGTGAGGTCCAGGACCGTGGAGCCGCTCGGCATCGCGTACGCCTCCGCGACCGAGGGTTCACGTCGCTGGGCGATGTCCACGGTTCGCCGGTTGATCACCCAGTTCGGGCCGGAGCGAAGGCTCAGGATGCGGTACCAGGCGAATTCCTCGCCCCGGTAGTGCGCCACACCCAGCTGCCAGCCGCGTCCCTTGCCATCGGTGGCGCGCAGCGCCACGTCGATGCCTCCGACCCGCAGTTCGCGCACTCGTCGCCAGGCCAGCAGTCCCACCGCGAGAGCGGCGAGCAGCAGCAGCGCGAACGCTACGACGAGCAACACGACCGGCGAACCCATGCTGGCCCGATCAGTCCGTGTGGCCCGCTGCTCGCAATCGGGCTGTCGCCTGCGTTCTGGCCAGCTCGTCGTCGCTCTTGACGTCCTTGCGAGCCTGCGCCACGTCGATCTCCTGCGCCAGCTCCGCGGACTCCGCGAGCACGCTCACGCCGGCACCGGTCACCGACAGGAAGCCACCGTGGACCGCAGCGGTCACGGTCTCCTTGTCGGTAGTGGTGATGCGCACGACGCCACCCTCGACCAGCTGACCCAGCAGCGGTTCGTGGCCCGGCAGGATGCCGATCTCTCCCTCGGTGGTCTGCGCGACGACCGCGGTCGCCTCCCCGGACCACAGCAGGCGCTCGACGGCGACCAGTTGGACGGACATGTTGGCCACGCGCGTCTCCTTTGTCGGGTGTGTGCCCGCAGTCTAGCCAACGCCACCAGGGCGATCTGACTGGCCGGGCTGAAAATGCCTAGTGGCAAAGGGGGTCGGGACCCGTCGGGCCCCGACCCCGCTCGCCGGTTTTCACCACACCCCGCCAGGCTTGCAAGCGGGGTGGCAGATCACTGCTCGGTGAGCTTCTTGTACGCCTGCTCGAGGTCGTCGAGACCACCGATGGACAGGAACGCCTGCTCCGGGTAGTGGTCGAAGTCGCCCTTGCACAGCTTGTCGAAGGCCTCGATGGTCTCCTTCACCGAGACGAAGGAGCCCTCCTGGCCGGTGAACTGCTTCGCGACGAAGAAGTTCTGCGACAGGTAGCGCTGGATGCGACGCGCCCGCTGCACCGTCACCTTGTCCTCTTCGGACAGCTCGTCCATACCGAGGATGGCGATGATGTCCTGCAGCTCCTTGTACTTCTGCAGGATCCGCTTGACCTCCTGGGCCACGCGGTAGTGCTCCTCACCCACGACCGACGGGTCGAGAATGGTGGAGCTGGAGGTCAGCGGGTCGACCGCCGGGTAGATGCCCATCTGGGAGATCGGACGGGAAAGCTCCGTCGTCGCGTCCAGGTGGGCGAAGGTCGTCGCCGGGGCCGGGTCGGTGTAGTCGTCCGCCGGCACGTAGATCGCCTGCATCGAGGTGATCGAACGACCGCGCGTCGAGGTGATGCGCTCCTGCAGCTCACCCATCTCGTCGGCCAGCGTCGGCTGGTAACCCACGGCCGAAGGCATGCGGCCCAGCAGGGTCGACACCTCCTGGCCGGCCTGGGTGAACCGGAAGATGTTGTCGATGAACAGCAGCACGTCCTGGTTCTGGACGTCGCGGAAGTACTCCGCCATCGTCAGAGCGGACAGCGCCACGCGCATACGGGTGCCCGGCGGCTCGTCCATCTGACCGAACACCAGCGCGGTGTCGGCCAGAACGCCGGACTCGTCCATCTCCACCCAGAGGTCGTTGCCCTCACGGGTGCGCTCGCCGACACCGGCGAACACGGAGGTACCACCGAAGTTCTTGGCGACTCGGCGGATCATCTCCTGGATCAGAACGGTCTTGCCGACGCCGGCACCACCGAACAGACCGATCTTGCCACCCTGCACGTACGGGGTGAGCAGGTCGATCACCTTGATGCCGGTCTCCAGCACCTCGGTCTTGCCCTCGAGCTGGTCGAAGGCCGGGGCCTTGCGGTGGATCTCCCAGCGCTCGGCGTCCGAGCCGTAGCCCGGCTCGTCCAGGCAGTGGCCTAGCGCGTTCCACACGTGGCCCTTGACCTTGTCGCCGACCGGGACGGAGATCGCCGAGCCGCTGTCCACGACGTTCACGCCGCGGACGAGGCCCTGGGTGGGCTGCATGGAGACCGTGCGCACGACGCTGTCACCCAGGTGCTGGGCGACCTCGAGCGTCAGCGTCTTGGCCATGCTCTCGGCCGTGATCTCGGCGGTCAGAGCGTTGTTCAGGTCCGGCACCTGGTCACGCGGGAACTCGACGTCCACGACCGGGCCGAGCACCCGGACGACGCGGCCCGTGCCAGTGCTGGTGGCAGTAGCAGCAGTCATGTCACTCACTTCCTGCGGACGAGAGCGCCTCGACACCGCCGACGATCTCGCTGATTTCCTGGGTGATCTGGGCCTGGCGGGCCTGGTTGGCCTCGCGGCTGAGGTTGCGGATCAACTCGTCCGCGTTGTCCGTCGCCGACTTCATCGCCGTCCGGCGAGCCGCGTGCTCCGACGCCGCCGCGTCCAGCAGACCCGCGAACAGCCGGGTCTTGATGTACTTCGGCAGCAGGGCGGAGAACAGCGTCTCGGCGTCCGGCTCGAACTCGTAGACGGGCTTGAGCTTGCGCTCGTCGGTGTACTCGACCTCCAGCGGAGCGATCCGCCGGACCGTCGGCTTCTGGGTGAGCATCGACACGAAGTCGGTGCTGACCAGGTGGAGCTCGTCCACACCCAGCTTACCGTCCGGACCACCGTCGTCGAGGTAGTCGTCAGCACCCGCCAGGAACGCCTTGACCAGGGTCTCGCCGACCTCGGAGGCGTCGGCGTAGTCGGGCCGGTCGCTGAAGCCGGACCAGCTCGCCTCGATCTCGCGCTGCCGGAACCGGTAGTACGACTCGCCCTTGCGGCCGATGACGTAGAGCACCGGCTGCTTGCCCTGCTCGCGGAGCAGCGACTGCAGCTCCTCGGCGGCCTTGATGACGTTGGCGTTGTAGCCGCCGCAGAAACCCCGGTCACTGGTCACGACCAGCACACCCGCCCGCTTGGGGTTGGTGCGCTCGGTCAGCAGCGGGTGGTCCAACGTGCTCACGTCAGCCAGCGCGGACAGGACGTTGGTGATCTCGTCGGCGTACGGCCGCGAGGCCTCGACCCTGGCCTGCGCCTTGGTGATGCGCGAGGTAGCGATCAGCTCCTGCGCCTTGGTGATCTTCCGAGTCGATTTCACCGACCGGATGCGATCCCGGAGTTCCCGAAGGTTGGCCATGGCTTACCTGGTCACTCCTTCGGGGCGGGCTTGGCGACCTTCACGGTCTCCTGCCCGACCTCGTCGGCGGCCAGAGCCTCGGCGTCCGGGCCGCTCGGCGCGGCGGAGCCGGCCGAACCGGTGAAGCTCTTCTTGAACTCCTCGATCGCGTCCACGATGACCTTCTCGCCGTCGGCCGACAGCTTGCCGGTCTCGACGATGTCCTTGAGCGTGGTCTCGTGCGAGCGGCGCATGTGAGCGAGGAACTCGCTCTCGAAGCGGCGCACGTCGGCGATCGCCACCGAGTCGAGGTGACCCTTGGTGGAGATGTAGAGCGACACGACCTCTTCCTCGACCGGAAGCGGCTCGCCCTGCCCCTGCTTGAGGATCTCCATCAGGCGGGCACCGCGGTCCAGCTGGGCCTTGGAAGCGGCGTCCAGGTCGGAGGCGAAGGCCGAGAAGGCCTCCAGCTCGCGGTACTGGGCCAGGTCCAGACGCAGCGAACCGGTGACGCTCTTCATCGCCTTGATCTGCGCGGAACCACCGACACGGGACACCGAGATGCCGACGTCGATGGCCGGGCGCTGACCGGCGTTGAACATGTCCGACTGCAGGAAGCACTGACCGTCGGTGATCGAGATGACGTTGGTCGGGATGTAGGCCGACACGTCGTTGGCCTTGGTCTCGATGATCGGCAGACCCGTCATCGAACCGGCGCCCAGCTCGTCCGACAGCTTCGCGCAGCGCTCCAGCAGACGCGAGTGCAGGTAGAAGACGTCACCCGGGTAGGCCTCGCGGCCCGGCGGACGACGCAGCAGCAGCGAGAGCGCGCGGTAGGCCTCGGCCTGCTTGGTGAGGTCGTCGAAGATGATCAGGACGTGCTTGCCCTGGTACATCCAGTGCTGGCCGATGGCCGAACCGGTGTAGGGGGCCAGCCACTTCAGACCCGGGGAGTCGGAGGCCGGGGCCGCGACGATGGTCGTGTAGTCCATCGCGCCGGCGTCCTCGAGGGACCGCTTCACACCGGCGATCGTGGAGCCCTTCTGGCCGATCGCGACGTAGATGCAGCGGACCTGCTTGGTCGGGTCGCCCGACTCCCAGTTCTGCTTCTGGTTGATGATCGTGTCGACCGCGACCGTGGTCTTGCCGGTCTTGCGGTCACCGATGATCAGCTGGCGCTGTCCGCGGCCGACCGGGGTCATCGAGTCGATGGCCTTGATGCCGGTCTGCATCGGCTCGCCGACGCCCTGGCGCTGCACGACCGTGGCGGCCTGCAGTTCCAGCGGGCGCTGCTCCTCGGCGACGATCTCGCCGAGTCCGTCGATGGGCTCACCCAGCGGGTTCACCACGCGACCGAGGAAGTTGTCGCCGACGGGGGTCGACAGGACCTTGCCGGTCCGCTTGACCTCCTGGCCTTCCTCGATCTTCTCGGACTCACCCAGGATGACCGCGCCGATCTCCTGAGCCTCAAGGTTCATCGCGACACCGTAGATGCCGCCGGGGAACTCCAGCAGTTCCTCGGTCATCACCGAAGGCAGGCCCTCGACATGGGCGATGCCGTCACCGGTATCGGTGACGACCCCGACCTCCTCGCGGCTGACCTCCGGGGAGTAGCTGGAGACGTAATTCTCGATCGCACTGCGGATCTCGTCCGACGAGATCGTCAGCTCCGCCATGTCTCGTTCCTGCCCTCGGTTAGTTCTTGGAAGGGAGTTGGTGTTGCGCACCGCGCGCCCGGCTCGGTTTCAAGCCGGGGCGCGGTGTCGGCATCAGTCGGCCAGGTCGCGCCGCAGCGTCTGCAGGCGTCCCGTCACGCTGCCGTCGATGACCTCGTCACCGACCTTGATCAGCAGCCCGCCCTCGACACCGGGATCGATCTCCAGGTGCAGAGCGATGGGACGGGCGTAGATCCGCTGCAGGGTGCGCGACAACCGGTCCTGCTGTTCCGCACTGAGCGGGAACGCGGAACGGATGTGCGCCACCGAGCGTTCCCGGCGCTTCGCCGACAGCTCGGCCAGCTCTTCCAGCCCCTCGCTGACCCGCCGGCCACGCGGCCGGGCCACGAGCTGCCGGACCAGTTCGAGGGTGACCGGTTCGACCTTGCCCTCGATGAGCCGATCCAGCACGGCGGTCTTGCTGGCCGGGTCCCCGGAGGGATCGGACAGCAAGCGCTCCAGGTCCACTTCGGAGCCGATGATGCGGCCCAGCCGGAACAGCTCGTCCTCGACCGCGTCGAGGCGACCTGCCCGCTCGGCCTGCACCAGCAGCGCGGTGCGGGCGAGCTGCTCGAGCCCGCCGACCAGGTCGCTCGGGCTGGACCAGCGTGCGCGGACGGCTTCGACGATCACCGGCAGCGCCCGGGCGCCGACCTTGGACTCCAGCAACCCGCGGGCCAGGTTCTCCCTGGACTGCGCGTCGGTGGAGGCGTCGGCGAGCGCCCGGCGGAGCGTGGACTCGCGGCCCAGCAGAGCGGCCACGCCGAACAGCTCGTCGGCGAGCCCGGTGATCTCCGCAGCCTGAGCCCCGTCAGTGGCCTGCAGCAACTGCAGCTGACTCGCTGCCATTGCCTCACGGCTCGCGGCGTTCACGAGGGTGCTCAACTCTCAGCGCCTTTCACTAGGTTCAGGGCTTGGCCGACTCGGCCGGGGCCGAGGTCGCGTCCAGCTCGTCGAGGAACCGGTCAACGGTGCCGCGACGACGCGCCTCGTCCTCCAGGGACTCGCCGACCACCCGGCTGGCCAGGTCGACCGCCTGACGTCCCAGGTCGGAACGCAGTTCGGCGACGATCTGAGCCCGCTGGTGCGCCAGCTGGGACTGACCCTGGCTGACGATGCGGTCCGACTCGGTCTGAGCCTGAGTCCGCATCTCCTCCAGGATCTGCTGCCCCTCGGCACGGGCGTCGTCGCGAATGCGTGCGGCCTCGGCACGAGCTTCGGCCAGCTGCGACTTGTACTGCTCCAGGGTCCGCTGTGCCTCGGCCTGCGCGGCCTCGGCCTTCGCGATCCCGCCCTCGATCCGCTCGCTGCGCTCCGCGTAGATCTTCTCGAAGCGCGGGACCGCGAACTTCCAGAGCACGAACAGCAGCAGCCCGAACGCGACGAGACCGACCACGATCTCCGCGGGCTCCGGGACGATCGGGTTGTGCTCGCCTTCAGCGGCGAGCAGCATCTGGGTCTTCACCACAACGTCTCCCAACGCGTTGAGCCGTCAGATGATCAGGCAGCCGACGCGATGAAGTAGACGACCAGACCGATCAGCGCCAGCACCTCGACCAGAACGAAGGAGATCCAGGCGATGCCCTGCAGCTGGCCCTGGGCCTCCGGCTGGCGGGCGGTGCCGTTGATGACGGCGGCCCAGATCAGACCCACGCCGATGCCCGGGCCGACGGCGCCGAGGCCGTAGCCGATCGCGGCGAGACCGGGGTTGATGCTGCCCGCAGCCTCAGCGGCCTGCGCGAGAACGATGTTGCTCACTTTCACTACCTTTCACTCGGTCCGCTTTATCTGGGCGGATCGACAGGTCCTTTTTCGGATCGGAAAGTCTTTGTCGTCGCCCGGTTTTTATTTGTGTCAGGCCCTCAGTGGCCTTCGGCCAGCGCTGCGCCGATGAAGTTGGCGGTCAGCAGGGCGAAGATGTAGGCCTGAAGCACCTGAATCAGGGCTTCGACAAAGGTCAGGGCGATAGCGAAGGCGAATGCCACCACGGAGATGGGCTTGAACGCCACGCTCGCCTCGAGGAGCAGGTACTCACCGCCGAGCGTGAACACCAGCAGGATGAGGTGTCCGGCGAACATCGCGGCGAACACTCGGACCGCCAGAGCGGCCGGCTGCGCGACGAACTTCTGCAGGAACTCGATGGGTGCCAGCAGGAGGTAGATCGGCTTCGGAACCCCGGGCGGGAACATGATGTGCTTGAAGTAGCCCAGGAAGCCGTGCCGGGCGAAGCCCACCCCGTGGAACACCACGTAGACCACGGCGGCCAGCGCGATCGGGAAACCGATCTTGGACATCGTGGGGAACTGGATGATCGGGATGATCCCGAAGAGGTTGTTCACCAGTACGAACGTGAACAGCGCGAAGATCAGCGGCACGAAAGGACGGAAGTCCTTGGCGCCGATCTGCTCCCGGGCAATCTTGTTCCGGCTGAACTCGTAGGCGAACTCGGCCACGAACTGACCCTTGCCCGGAACCAGCTTGAGGTTTCGGGTGGCGATCAGGAAGTAGGCGCCCACGATGATCGCCGAAGCCACGACGAGAACCATCGGCTTGGTGACTCCGCCGGCGATCGGCGGGAGGAAAAAGCTATCGGCGCCCGGCGGCTGGAATGTTCCGCCTTCGGCCAGCATCAGCGCGCCCAACTGGGCTCCTTCCGGTTCTCCCGGCCGAACTTCACTCTTCCGGGGGAATCGTCACGTTTTGCACTTAACGTACCTGATACGCGATCCGGCACGCGGAGGGGCCCTCCCCACCTAGTGGCGTCTGAAGGCCGACCTTCTGGTGCCCTTCAACCCGCTGTGCAGGGAAGGCTTTCGGTCGAGACCTTACCAGCGGGTAAGTAGCCTCCCGACATGCTGGTCGACTACTCCTGCGATTGCACCCGTCCGCAGGTTCGGATTACGCCGTGAGAACGGTTCAGTTGGTCGGAATGATGGTCGGGATCTTGGTGCGCTTGAAGGCCACCACCTCAGCCCCCGCCCACACCATGACCGTGGCCAGCATCGTGAAGGCCAGCGATTCCCGGTGGATGGCGTCGATGCCTCCCAGCAACGTCATCACCACCAAGAGCACCAACATCTTGCCGACATAACCACCGAGTGCGATGACCATCACAAATTGGGGGTTCATCCCTCCGGAGAACCGCATCAGCCAGATGGTCAGCAGCGAGGACCCGAAGGCCACGACCCCACCGATCAGCGCTCCCACCAACCCGGGAACCCCGACCAGGACCGTCGCCACGATCGCCCCGAGGACCACAGTGGCCGCACCCGGCCACACCGCGGTGCGCAGCATCGCCGTGGCCAACCTGCGCACGACCTCGGCGTGCGGGTTCTCCGGCTCGGCCTGCTCGCCGGTGGCGGGCTCGGATGCTTCGCTCATCAGGACTCTCGATCGGCTCGGGTTCGCATGCGCGGAATCAACGAGATGATAGCGGCCAGCAGCACCGTCAACGCCACGACCCAGCCGACCACCCACGTGTTGAACAGCGTCAACGACACCGCGCCGAAGGCGATCACCGCGGCCCACAGGTACATCAGCAGCACCGCGCGGCGCTGCGAGTGCCCGATTTCGAGCAGCCGGTGGTGCAGGTGCATCTTGTCGGCGTGGAACGGGCTCTTGCCCGCCTTCGTCCGCCGCACCACCGCCATGATCAGGTCCAGCAGCGGGACGAACAGCACCGCCGCGACCACCAGCAGCGGCGAGAGCAGCGCGATCGTGTCGCCCGGCCCGGAACCGGTGTAGATGATCCGGCCCGAGGCCGAGGTGCTCGCCGTCGCCAGCATCAGGCCGATCAGCATCGACCCGGAGTCGCCCATGAAGATCTTCGCGGGCTGGAAGTTGTGCGGCAGGAAACCCAGGCAGGCACCGGCGATGGCGGCCGCGATCAGCGCCGGCGGGTAGGCGTTGACGTCGCCGTTCTGCCGGTCCAGCACGCTCAGGCAGAACACGAACGTCGCGGTCGCCGAGATCAACCCGATGCCCGAGGCCAGCCCGTCCAGACCGTCGACGAAGTTCATCGCGTTGATCATGGCCACGACCAGCAGCACCGTCAGCAGCTGACCCTGGTTGCTGCCCAGCACCAGCAGCTGACCGACGTGACCGTCCGTGCCGCCCCACGGCACCCAGAACACGAACCACTGCACACCGGAGAGCACCAGGATCCCGGCCGCGGTGACCTGCCCGGCCAGCTTCGTCAGCGAATCCAGCTCGAACCGGTCGTCGAGCGCGCCCACCAGCACGATCAGCCCGCCGGCGATGAGCACCGCCAGCGAATCCTTGGAGTAGGCGAAGCCGCGCGACAGCGCGGGCAGGTTCGCGGCCAGGAACGTCGCGGCCAGCACACCGCCGTACATCGCCACGCCGCCCATCCGCGGCATCGGCTTGACGTGCACGTCGCGGACCCGCGGGTAGGCGACCGCGCCCACCCGGATGGCCAGCAGCCGGACCAGGCCGGTCAGCAGGAACGTGGTGACCGCCGCCGTGAGCATGACCAACAGGTACTCACGAGCGGGCAGTCCGACCGGGGCGAAGGGTGCGTAGTCCATACCGGTGGCTCACCCGCGCTGCGGCGCGAAGTAGAAGTTCAGCCCCCAGGACGGAGTAATCAAACCCGGCGCTCCTCATCGCTTGAGAATCGCGGCCCCTTCAACGGCGTCGCCGCGGCGCACCGCGCCCGAGCGGCGAGACCGCCGCCCGCCCCGACAGGGACGACTGGCCCGCGTTGTTTCCGCTGTAACGCTATCGATCCGCGCGCCGGGACTTCTCACCGGTCCGCTTCGATCTCCACACCCAGCACATCGGTCAACTCCGCCCTGCTCACAGCGCCGTCGCGCAGCACCCGCGGGGTCCCCTGGGTGAGGTCGACGATGGTCGAGGCCACCGCGTCCCCCGAAGGACCGCCGTCGAGGTACACCTGCACGCGATCGCCCAGCTGCGCCTCGGCCTCCTCGGCGTTGGTGGCGGGCGGCTGACCAGTGTGGTTGGCGCTGGAGACGGCCATCGGGCCAACTTCACGCAGCAGGTCCAGCGCGACCGGGTGCAGCGGCATCCGCAGGTTCACGGTGCCCCGGGTCTCGCCCAGGTTCCAGTTCAGTGACGGTGCCTGCGGCAGCACCAGGGACAGCCCACCCGGCCAGAAGGCCTCGATGAGCGCGCGAGCCTGCTCCGGAACCGACATCACCAGCCCATCCACAGTGGACCAGGA
The DNA here is from genome assembly GCF_018070075.1 of Saccharopolyspora endophytica. Lineage (GTDB taxonomy): Bacteria > Actinomycetota > Actinomycetes > Mycobacteriales > Pseudonocardiaceae > Saccharopolyspora > Saccharopolyspora endophytica. The sequence continues at coordinate 314,661 of NZ_JAGPXE010000005.1, read as the reverse complement.
CCCCACGAGGACCGGAACGGGCATGTCCGGGCCCCGGCCCTTCGCCGCCAGGAGCGAACGCACGGCCTCGGCGTCGAAGGCGTCGGCGCCGATGCCGTAGACCGTGTCGGTCGGCAGCACGACGAGTCCGCCGGCGCGGACCGCGTTCGCCGCGGCGGCCAATCCCGCCTTGCGCTTGTCCGGACTGCTGCAGTCAAAAACGGTGCTCACTCCTCGCATCCTGGCACGCCACGCCGAGACCCCTTCAGGTGGTGCAGCAGATCACCATCTAGGAGCATCCTGGCGAGTAACACCGGGGCATCGGCCCGAGATCAATTCGGGTGTGGCCGTGGACACGAAACGAGCCCGACCTCCCACGCGTCTGCCGGACACGGGCACCGACGAAGCACGGAAATGAGGAGAACACTGATGACCGCCCCACCCCAGGGTGTCGAGGTCGACCAGATCGAATTCCCGGCCGGCAAGGTCCGCTACTACAAGGCGGGAACCGACGGGCCACCGATCGTCCTGCTGCACGGCGGCGGACCTGACAACGCCCTGCTGAGCTGGCGGAACACCATCGGCGTTCTGGCCGCCGACCACCGCGTCTACGCCCCTGACCTGCCCGGCCAGGGCGGTAGCACCGAGTGGCGCGGACGAGGCAACCAGCGCACCTTCGAAGAGGTCCTGCGCTGGCTGCTCGACGCCTGGCGGATCCCCCAGGCCACCCTGGTCGGCCTGTCGATGGGCGGCAGCATCGCGGCCGGGTTCACGCTGCGCCACCCCCAGCGGGTGCGCGCGCTCGCGCTGGTCGACAGCACCGGGATGCAGCACCGCATGCCGCACCACCTGGCGACCTACCTGCTGATGCGCACCGGGTTCAGCGGCCGGATGGCCGCCACCCTGCTGCGCAGCAACCGCTCCCTGGTGCGCTTCGCGCTCAACAAGGTGTTCTTCGCCGACGCCTCCTCGGTGCGGGATCTGGAGTCCATCGTCGACGAGGTCAGCGCCGAAGCCGCCGTCCGCCGCTCGGTCTTCGCCGACTGGCACGCCGACGCGATCAACCGCCGCTCGATGACCATCAACCACCTGCCCCAGCTCAACCGGATCACCTGCCCGGTCACGGTGATCCACGGCGAGAAGGACGCCCTCGTCCCGGTCGCCTCCGCCCAGGAAGTGGCGGGAACCATCCCGGGCGCGCAGCTGCGGGTCATGCCGCAGGCGGGCCACTGGCCGAACCGCGAACGGCCCACCGAGTTCAACGCCCTGCTCCGCGAGTTCGTCAACGGCGTCAACACCCAGGCGATCGCCCCGCAGAAGGGGACCACCGGCCCGGCCAAGCGGGAGGAGAGCGCGGAGGCCCCGACGCACCGGCTGAAGATCCCCAAGCCGGGCGAGTCCGCGAAGCCCGAGGACTCCACCGGAACCGAGGACTCCCCCGCTGCGAAGGACGAGAGCGTCGACTCCCCGACCACGCTGCTGAAGGTCGGAGCCGTCGGCACCGCTCCTGAATCCGCGGAGCCCACCGAGTCCACTGAGGACACCGCTGGAACCGCCGAGTCCGCGGAACCGGAGGGAACCGAGTCGGCGGAGGCGAAGCCCGCGGAGGAAACCGAGTCGGCGGAGGCAGGAACGGCCGAGAAGGCAGAGCCGACGGAGAGCGAATCGACGGAGAAGTCCGACGATGCCGACTCCCCTGAGAAGCCTGCCGACGACAGCGCCGAAACCGCCGACGCCGAGAAGAAGGCCACCACCGACGCACCGACCCGCTTCCTCAAGGTCGGCTCGGAACCGGCGACCCCGGCCGAAGCCGAAGAACCGGAAGCCGAAACCGAGAAGCCCGACGAGAAGTCCTCGGACACGACCTCAGAGGGCGACGAGAAGCCGAAGAAGGACGACCCCCAGGACACCGGCGACAAGCCCGCGACCTGAGCAAGGGAACCTTCCGCTCACCAGAGGCCCCTGTCCATCACCGGGAATCCGCTCCCCGATGGGCAGGGGCCCTTCTCATCGCGAGGAAGGGAACCTTCCTGTCACTCCGGGTGGGTGCGGCGGGCAGTCGCGAAACGGGGGCGGCCGGCCAGATCCGGGTGTTCCTGGACCTCGGTCAGGACCCTGCGGGCGCGCAGCAGCGCGGGCACCGAACCGCCGTGGGTGTCGTCGTGCTCGATCGCCACACCGCCGCCCGGTTTGAGCAGCCGGGCCGCGCAGGCCACCACGTGGCGGACGACGTCGAGCCCGTCCCGGCCGCCGAAGACGGCCTCGTGCGGGTCGTGGTTGCGGACCTCCGGCGGGACCGGAGTTCCGTCCGGGACGTACGGCGGGTTGCAGACGACCAGGTCGACCAGGCCCTCCAACTCCATGAACAGCATGGGGTCGGTGACGTCACCGGAGTAGAGGCCGATCGGGGTGTCCCCCGCCTCCGACCGCAGACCGGCGTTGCGCCGCGCCCACGACAGGGCAGCGGGATCCTTCTCGACCGCGTGCACGCACGCGTCCGGGCGGGCGTGCGCCAACGCCAGCGCGAGAGCTCCCGAACCCGAGCAGAGGTCGACGATCGTGGGCCGCTCGACGCCGTCCACGACACCGACACCCCACTCGACCAGCAGCTCCGTCTCCGGGCGGGGCACGAACACGCCGGGCCCGACCTCCAGGTCCACACCGCCCAGGTGGGCGCGACCGGTCAGGTGCTGCAGCGGGACGCGGGCGGCGCGCTGGCCCACCAGTTCCTGCAGAGCCTCCACGACCGGCGGGTCGACCAGGGGAACCATCATGAGCTTGGTGCGCTCGACGCCGAGCAGATGCGCGGCGAGAAGCTCGGCGTCGGCGCGTGGACTACCCACGCCCGCCGCCGCGAGAGTGCGCTCGGCCTCCAGGATTGCCAAGCGCAGTGGCTGTCGGGTCACGTCGGTCAGCTTAGAGCGCAAGGCGCTCGTTGCGATCGGCAGCGAGCAGCGCGTCGAGCACCGCGTCCAGGTCGCCGTCGAGAACGTGGTCGAGGTTGTACGCCTTGTAGTTGACCCGGTGGTCCGAGATCCGGTTCTCCGGGAAGTTGTAGGTGCGGATGCGCTCCGAGCGGTCCACCGTGCGGACCTGGCTGCGACGGGTCTCCGACGCCTCGCGCTCGGCCTCTTCCTCGGCCGCCGCCTGCAGCCGGGCCCTGAGCACCTGGATGGCGCGCAGCTTGTTCTGCAGCTGCGACTTCTCGTTCTGGCAGGACACCACGATGCCCGTCGGCAGGTGGGTGATGCGCACCGCCGAGTCCGTGGTGTTCACGCTCTGGCCGCCAGGCCCGGAGGACCGGTACACGTCGATGCGCAGGTCCTTCTCGTCGACCTCGACCTCGACCTCTTCGGGTTCGGGGTAGACCAGGACACCGGCCGCGGAGGTGTGCACACGCCCCTGGGACTCGGTGACCGGCACGCGCTGCACGCGGTGCACGCCACCTTCGAACTTCATCTTCGACCACACGCCGTCAGGGCTGTTGTCGCCCGTCTTGGCCTTGAGCGCGACGGTTGCGTCCTTGTAGCCGCCGAGATCGGATTCGGTGGCGTCGAGAACCTCGGCGCGCCAGCCGCGGCGCTCGGCGAAGCGCAGGTACATGCGCAGCAGGTCGCCGGCGAACAGCGCGGATTCCTCGCCGCCCTCACCGGACTTGACCTCCAGCACCACGTCGGAACCGTCGTGCGGGTCGCGCGGCAGCAGCAGCTCGGTGAGCTTGTCCTCCAGCTCGGGGATGCGCTCGGCGAGCCGCTCGGCCTCCTCGGCGAACCCCTCGTCCTCGGTGGCCAGCTCCTGCGCGGTCTCCAGGTCGGAGCGGATCTCGTCCAGCTCGCGCGAGGTGCGCACGATGGGGGTGAGCTCGGCGTAGCGGCGGCCGAGCTTGCGGGCGTTCGCCTGGTCGACGTGCACGCTCGGGTCGGCCAGCCGCTTCTCCAGATCGTCGTACTCGGCCAGCAGACCTTCGAGCTTCGATGTCTCCACGGGGCGACCCTTTTCCTGACGGCTGTGAAGTGGGACGAAGCCGCCCCGGTCGAGACGGCCCTGACGCAAAGACGGCGCCCGCCCTCACGCGTGATGCGGAGAGCGGGCGCCGTCGGCGCAGCTACTTCTTGCGCTTGCCGTAACGGGCCTCGAAGCGGGCCACGCGGCCACCGGTGTCCAGGATCTTCTGCTTGCCCGTGTAGAACGGGTGGCAGTTCGAGCAGACCTCAACGGTGATCTGACCGCTCTTGCGGGTGCTGTGGGTGGTGAAGCTGTTGCCACAACCGCAGTTGACCTGCGTCACCACGTACTCGGGGTGGATGCCACTCTTCAACGGCTTTTCCTCTCAACTTGGCCGCCGGGTCCACGCGCCCATCGCAGCGTGGTGAACCGGGACCGGAACCAGCCTTCAATTGTGCCAGACCACGGCACGCGACCTGCAACGCAGGTGTTCGGAGGAGTATTCCCGGAGCCGTTCGTCGCGCCGGTGCGACCGCCCGGCGCAGCAGAGCAACCACCCGCCGAGACCCCGCGCACCCGAGATGCACAACCCCGTGAACACCGTTCATCATTTGCGCGTGTTGTTCTGCGCTGTGCTGGGGAAACTCACGATCCGGTCGTGGGTCTCCCTACCTTTGCTCTTCTTGGGCAGCGCCACCGGCGTCGCCGCGCTGATCGACCTGCTGGCGTTGCAGCGCGAGCTGACGCTGCAGAGCGAGCTGACGCTGTCGGCCCCGCTGCTGTTCGGATTCGCCGCCGGTCTGGCGCTGTTCAGCGCCGACCAGGTGCAGTGGCGCTTCCGCTGGCAGCGGCTGAGCCTGCGCATCGCCTACCCCCTGGCGATGGTCGCGTGCGCGATCGCCCTGGACGCCCTCACGCTCCCGATCAGCGCCGCCCTGATCATCGGACCGATCGCAGCGGTCCTCCTCGCGGCGATGCTGAGGCGCTCTGCCGCTGCGCGCGACGAGGCCGACCACCTCGCCTCGTGAGCACTTCGGCACCGGCGAGCAAGGGAACCTTCCTGTCACCGCGCCGCCGAGCCGAGCCGTGCATGGGAACTTTCCCGTTACCGAGCCGCCGAGCCGACATGAGCCAGGGAACCTTCCTGTCACTTCCAACGAAAAAGCAGGGCCCGCACCACTCGGGTGCGGGCCCTGCTCTCCGGTGGGGACGAACGATCAGTCGTCGTCCTTGCCCGGGGTGGTCTTGGCGACCTGCATCAGGAACTCGATGTTGGTGCGCGACTTGCGCAACCGGTCCTGCAGGAGTTCCAGAGCCTGCTGCGCGTCGAGGGCGGAGAGCACCCGGCGCAGCTTGTGCGTGACGGCCAGCTCGTCCGAGGACAGCAGGATCTCGTCCTTGCGGGTGCTGGAGGAGTCCACGTCGACCGCGGGGAACAGCCGCTTGTCGGCGAGCTTGCGGTCCAGCTTGAGCTCCGCGTTACCGGTGCCCTTGAACTCCTCGAAGATGACCGTGTCCATGGTCGAACCGGTCTCCACCAGCGCCGTGGCGAAGATGGTCAGCGAGCCGCCGTTCTCGATGTTGCGAGCCGCGCCCAGGAACCGCTTCGGCGGGTACAGGGCGGTGGAGTCGACACCACCGGACAGGATTCGCCCGGATGCCGGGGCCGCCAGGTTGTAGGCGCGGCCCAGACGGGTGATCGAGTCCAGCAGCACGACGACGTCGTGGCCCATCTCCACCAGGCGCTTGGCGCGCTCGATGGACAGCTCGGCGACCGTGGTGTGGTCCGACGGCGGGCGGTCGAAGGTGGAGGCGATGACCTCACCCTTGACCGAGCGCTGCATGTCGGTGACCTCTTCCGGACGCTCGTCCGCCAGGACGACCATCAGGTGGCACTCGGGGTTGTTCGTGGTGATCGCGTTGGCGATCGCCTGCAGCACCATCGTCTTACCGGCCTTGGGCGGCGAGACGATCAGCGCGCGCTGCCCCTTGCCGACGGGCATCACCAGGTCGATGATCCGGCCGGTCAGGTTCTGCGGCTCGGTCTCCAGGCGCAGCCGCTCGTTCGGGTACAGCGGCGTCAGCTTGTGGAACTCGGAACGGTTCTTGGCCGCTTCCGGCTCCAAGCCGTTGATGGAGTCCACCCGCACCAGCGGGTTGAACTTCTGCCGCTGCTGCTCGCCCTCGCGGGGCTGCTTGATGACGCCCTTGATCGCGTCACCGCGGCGCAGGCCGTACTTGCGCACCAGCGACAGCGAGACGTAGACGTCGTTCGGGCCCGCCAGGTAGCCGGAGGTGCGCACGAAGGCGTAGTTCTCCAGCACGTCGAGGATGCCGGCGACGGGCAGCAGGACGTCGTCCTCGCGGACCTCCGGCTCGCCGCCTTCGCCACGACCGCGGTTGCGGCGGCGGTCGCGGAAGCGACGGCCACCTCGGCCCCGGCGACCGCCCTCGTCGTCATCGTCCTGCCGGTTGTCCCGGTCCTGGCGATCCTGACGGTTGCTGTCCCGGTCCTGCCGGTCCTGGCGGTTGCTGTCCCGGTCCTGCCGGTTGTTCTCGGACTTGCGCTCGGCGCTGCCGCCGCCGCGCTGGTCGTCGGCACCGCCCGACTCGGTGCCCGTGTTGTTGCGCCCGTTGGAACGGCGACGGCGGTTGTTGCCACGACGATTGTCGTCGTCACCGCCGCTTTCGCCGGACTGCCGACGGGTGCGGGTGCGCGTGGGGGCGGAGCCGTTGTTGTTCGGCTCGGCCGCGGTGTCGCGCGAGGCGTTGTCGCCCTCGTTGCTGGTGCTGTCGAGGGTCGGCTGACTTCCCTTGGCGGGGGATTCTTCGCTGCGCACCTGCGCCTTCTTCGCGGTCGAGCGGGTTCGCGGCGCAGTGCTGCCGCCGCCCTGCTTCTCCTTGATGGCGGCGATCAGGTCGCCCTTGCGGAGGCCCCCGGTCTCGATCCCCAGTTCCCCCGCGAGTTGGCGCAGCTCGGCAAGAACCATGCCGGAGAGTCCGCCACGTCGCCGCGGAGTGCCGTTGGCCTCGGCGTCCTGCTGGCCAGCAGATGAGGTGCCGTTGGCGGCCTCGCTGCTCAACAGTTCGGTGTTGCTCACGAATGTCCTTCCTGACCGGACCGCGCCTCCTACGCGACCCAGCGGATTGCCCGCCCGCTCGTTTGAGTGCGGACGGCCGGTATGTGCTACCAGCCCTTTCGCCGGTCGGATTCGCCCCTCGGACGCAGCATTACCGACTTCGACGTTGGCTCGGGGAACCAGCAGCACCGGGCAGTGGGAGGCACCCGGCTCGCGTGGTCCATGTGCGACGCATCCACTCCGATCCACACGTGCCGATGCACGTCCTGCCGCCTCATTCCAGGAATCCCCGACTCTCGGATTGCCCCGGTGGTGGACCGGGAAACTTCAGGATCCGGGTCGGCGTCATGGTCACCTTGGGAGGCCACACCGTGGAACTTAAGGCCCCCACCCCGACATCGGCAACGGATTGGCGCCGATGATCCCGAAGCGAACTCACTTTGAGTTGACAACTCCTGCCTCGGTCACCGCGGTCGCCAGACCCGCCTAAGTTGATCTTCGCCCGTGTCGGGCGGAGTCCAATTCACAGCGGGAGATGCGCCCCGGAAAACGATGTTCCGGGCACGGCACCGGCCCTAGGCGCGGTGACTGATTGACCTTGAGGGTAGACGCCCCGTAGTTCGGGTGCAACAACCCCCTGGGCGTGTGGCGCCCTTGCAGATCGTGCCGTCGACATTCAGCGAAACGAAGGCCCCCGTAAGCGGGCGCGATCCCCGAGCTCGAAGATCAGGTCCGCCTAGTTTCCTCCGGCGCCTCGCACAGCCGGATCGTCGGCGACACTTCCTTTCTACCACTTCCCGCGAAACCGCCGCGCCCGGGGCCGGTGAACTGCGCATTTCCGCTCGGCGCACAGTCCGGGCACAGCGGCTCAACAGGAGATGGCCGGCGCGCGGAATCAGCCCTCGACGTGCGTGCGGACGCCTGCGCGATCGACCGGAAGGTCCAGCGCCTTGAACCCGCCCGGGGCAACCTCGTGCGCGTTCGCGTTCTTGCTCGGCAGCGCCAGCACGGTCGGTCCCGCGCCGGACACGGCCGCCGCGATCCCCTCGGCTCGCAGCGCGCGCACCAGCGCGACGGTCTCCGGCCACGCCGATTCGCGGTAGTCCTGGTGCAGCCGGTCATCGGTCGCGGCCAGCAGCAGCGACGGATCCCGGGTGATCGCGTGCACGGCGAGCGCCGCACGTCCTGCCGCGAACGCCGCGTCGGCGTGCGGAACCCGCTCCGGCAGCAGCCCGCGAGTCACGTTCGTCGCCGATTCCCCTTGCGGCACAAAGGCGACCGGCGACACGTCCGGATGCGCCGGAATGCTCGCCGCGCGGAAGCGGTCGGATTCCCTCCAGGCCACGACGAAATCTCCGAGCATGCTCGCCGCCACGTTGTCGGCGTGCCCCTCGCGCACCGCCGCCAGGTGCAGCGCGCGCTCGACGTTCTCCGCCGCCCGCACGTCGATTCCCGCCAGACCGTGCGCGATGGCGATGCCGGCGATGATGGCCGCCGCGGAGGAACCCAACCCCCGCGAATGCGGAATGTTGTTCTCGCAGTGCAGATCGAGCGCGGGAAGGTCCGTGATCCCCAGCTCCGCCAGGGTGTCGTGCACGACCCGGACGACGAGGTGGCGCTCGTCGCTGGGCAGCATCCCCGCGCCCTGCCCGGCCACCGACACCGCGGCGGTGCCGGGCGGACCGTCGATCACGCGCGCGAAGACCGTGTCGTGCAAGGACAACGCCATGCCCAGCGCGTCGAACCCGGAGCCGAGGTTCGCCGTCGACGCGGGAACCTCGACTCGGACCGCCCGCACCGGGAGCGGGCTCAACGCAGCTCCAGGGCGTCGGCGACCGCGCTCGGGTCGACCGGCAGCGGCTCGACCTCGACCATGCCCGCCAGCGCGGTGTCGGGGTCCTTCAACCCGTGACCGGTGACGGTGCAGACGACGACGGAGCCCTTCGGCAGGCTTCCGTCGGCGGAACTGGCCAGCAGACCCGCCACGCTCGACGCGGATGCGGGCTCGACGAACACGCCCTCCCGGCCCGCGAGAACCCGGTAGGCGTTGAGGATCTCCTCGTCCGTCACCGCCGAGAACAGGCCGTTCGAGGCGTCCTTGGCCTTGACCGCGCCCTGCCAGGAAGCCGGGCTGCCGACGCGGATCGCGGTCGCGATCGTCTCGGGCTCGGCGACCGGCTGACCGTGCACCAGCGGCGCGGCACCCGCGGCCTGGAAACCGAACATCCGCGGCAGCGAGTCGGTGATCCCGTCGCGGTGGTACTCGGTGTAGCCCTTCCAGTAGGCCGTGATGTTGCCGGCGTTGCCGACCGGCAGGCAGTGGATGTCGGGGGCGCGGCCGAGCACGTCGCAGATCTCGAACGACGCGGTCTTCTGGCCCTCCAGGCGGACCGGGTTGACCGAGTTGACCAGCGTGACCGGGTGCTCCGCTGCGGTCTTGCGGGCCAGCTCCAGGCAGTCGTCGAAGTTGCCCTGCACCTGCAGGATCTTGGCGCCGTGCACCACGGCCTGGGCGAGCTTGCCCAGCGCGATCTTGCCCCGGGGCACCAGCACCGCGGAGGTCAGCCCCGCGCGGGCGGCGTAGGCCGCGGCCGAGGCCGAGGTGTTGCCGGTGGAGGCGCAGATGACGGCCTTGCTGCCCTCGGCGAGCGCGTGGGTGATGGCCACCGTCATGCCGCGGTCCTTGAACGAACCGGTCGGGTTGGCGCCCTCGACCTTGAGGTAGACGGTGCACCCCGTCTGCTCGGACAGGTACGGCGCAGGCACCAAGGGGGTGTTGCCCTCCTGCAGGGTCACGACGTGCGCCCCGTCGGGAACCTCCACCCGGTCCCGGTAGGCCTCGATCAGGCCCGGCCACCCGGCCCCGGACCGCGTCGGAGCACTCTGGATGTTCGTCACGTCGGTTCACCTTCCACGCGCATCACGCTGACCACTTCGCGCACAATCGGGAGCTGCGCGATCTTGTCCACTGTGGACGAAAGTGCTGCGTCGGCGGCGGTGTGCGTGACCACCACGAGGCTGGCCTCGGCACCTCTGCCCTGCTGACGCACCACCGAAATGCTCACATCGTGCTCGTTGAACGTCGCCGCGACCTGCGAGAGCACACCAGGTTTGTCGGCCACGTCGAGGCTGATGTGGTAGCGGGTCGGGGTCTTGCCCATCGGCTGGACCGGCAGCTGGGCGTGCGCGGACTCCCGCGGCCCCTTGCCCTTCACGACCAGGTTCCGGGCGACCGCCACGAGGTCACCCAGCACCGCGCTCGCCGTCGGAGCACCCCCGGCACCCTGCCCGTAGAACATGAGCTGACCGGCGGCCTCGGCCTCCACGAACACCGCGTTGAACGCCCCGCCGACACCGGCCAGCGGGTGGCTGCGCGGGATCATCGCCGGGTGCACGCGCGCCGACACCGACTCAGTGCCGTCCTCGTCGATCACCCGCTCGCAGATCGCCAGCAGCTTCACCGTGCGATCCAGCGTCGCCGCCGCCGCGATGTCGCCCGGGGTGACCGCGGAGATCCCCTCCCGGTGCACATCGCTGGCCGTCACGCGCGTGTGGAAGGCCAACGACGCGAGGATGGCGGCCTTCGCCGCGGCGTCGAAGCCGTCCACGTCCGCCGTCGGATCCGCCTCCGCGTAACCCAGGCGCCCGGCCTCGTCGAGGGTCTCCGAGTAGCCGGCACCGGTGGAGTCCATCGCCGACAGGATGTAGTTCGTCGTGCCGTTGACGATGCCCATGACCCGGTTGATCCGGTCACCGGCCAACGACTCCCGCAGCGGACGCAGCAGCGGAATCGCTCCCGCCACGGCGGCCTCGAAGTAGATGTCGGTGCCCGCCTCGTCGGCAGCCGCGTACAGCTCCGAGCCGTGCTCGGCCAGCAGCGCCTTGTTCGCCGTGACCACCGACTTGCCCGAACGCAACGCGGTGAGCAGCAGCGATCGGGCCGGCTCGATGCCGCCGATGAGCTCGACGACGACATCGACGTCACCCTCCACCAACGCCTGGGCATCGGTGGTCAGCAGGTTCTCGGGCACCTCGGGATGCTTGTGCGGGCGCCGCACCGCGACGCCGGTGACCAGCATCGGGGCCCCCGTGCGCGCCGCGAATTCCTCCGGTTGGTCCTGCAGCAGCCGCAGCACCTCGGTGCCCACGGTGCCGCAGCCCAACAGCGCGACCCTGATCGGTTCACGGTCCCGGATCACTCACACCTCCAGCCGGAGCAGGTCGTCCTCGGTCTCCCTGCGCAGCAACAATCGCGCTTGACCAGCGCGAACCGCAACCACCGGCGGCTTGGGCAGGCGGTTGTAGTTGCTGGCCATCACGTAGCAGTACGCCCCGGTGGCGGCCACCGCGAGCAGGTCTCCCGGAGCAATGTCCTCTGGAAGCCAGCAATCGCGCACCACTACGTCACCGGATTCACAGTGCTTGCCCACGATGCGGGACAGAACCGGCTCCGCTTCGGCCGAACGCGACACCAATCGGCTGTCGTAGACCGCGTCGTAGAGCGAGGTGCGGATGTTGTCGCTCATCCCGCCGTCAACGCTGACGTAACGGCGCGCGACGTCGGCTCCCAGCGCGACGTCCTTGATCGTGCCCACCTCGTAGACGGTGATCATGCTCGGGCCGACGATGGCGCGCCCCGGCTCCACCGCGATCTTGGGAACCGGAAGGCCGGCGTTGTCGGCCTCCTTGCCCACGATCTCGAACAGCCGGGTGGCCAGCTGCGACGGAGGCATCGGGTCGTCGTCCGGGGTGTAGGCGATGCCCAGCCCACCACCGAGGTCCACGGTGTCGGCCGAGGCCAGCGCCTGTTCGCCGTGCTCCTCGCGCAGCTCGGCCAGCAGCCGCACCACCCGGTGCGCGGCCAGCTCGAAACCGTCCACCTCGAAGATCTGCGAACCGATGTGGCTGTGCAGACCGGCCAGCTCCAGCGAATCGGCCTTGAGCACCCGGGCCACGGCCTCGGCGGCCTGCCCCGCGGCCAGCGAGAACCCGAACTTCTGGTCCTCGTGCGCGGTGGCGATGAACTCGTGGGTGTGCGCCTCGACGCCGACCGTGACCCGCACCAGCACCCGCTGCCGGGCGCCGCGCTGGGTGGCGATGTGGTCGAGCCGGGCGATCTCGTGGAACGAGTCCAGCACCACCGAGCCGACCCCGGCCTCCACGGCGGCGGTCAGTTCGGCGACGGACTTGTTGTTGCCGTGGAACGTGATGCGCTCAGCGGGGAACCCCGCGCGCAGCGCCACGGCGAGCTCGCCGCCGCTGCACACGTCCAGGCTCAGCCCCTCCTCGGCGACCCAGCGGGCCACCTCGGTGCACAGGAACGCCTTGGACGCGTAGTGCACGGCGGACGGGTCGCCGAACGCCTCGGCGTAGTCACGGGCGCGGGACCGGAAGTCGTCCTCGTCGAGGACGAACAGCGGCGTGCCGTACTGCTCGGCGAGTTCCCGCACGTCCAGGCCGGCGACGCGGACGACGCCGTCAGCGCCGCGCTCGCTGTTGCGCGGCCACACCTGGGGGTGCAGCTCATCGATCTCCCCGGAACTCGCCGGAGACGGTCCTGCGGTGTTGCCGGGTGGCACGACATCGGCGTGCCGCGGCCCGGCGGGATGGGCGCGCATGTTGACAAAGCTCCTTCGCGCAGCCTGCCGCTGGACAGGCGGTGAAATCAGGCAGCACGGCACCCTCCTCGTCGAGGGCGAGCCGTCCGCCTGCGATTACATCTGTTCCGGCGCGCTCACGCCGAGCAGGCCCAGACCGTTGGCCAGCACCTGGCGGGTGGCCTCGCACAGCTGCAGCCGGGCGATGGTCAGCGGATTGGCCTGGTCGTCACCGGGCTGCAGCACGCGGCACGCGTCGTAGAACTTGTGGTACGCGCTGGCCACGTCCTCCAGGTAACGAGCCACCCGGTGCGGTTCGCGCAGCTGGGCGGCCGAGCGCACCACGCGGGGGAACTCGCCCAGGGTGCGGATCAGGTCGCCCTCACGTTCGTGGGTGAGCAGCGACAGGTCGGCATTCTCCACGGATCCCCGCTCGATGCCCAGGGAGGTGGCGTTGCGCTGCAGCGACGACAACCGGGCGTGCGCGTACTGCACGTAGAAGACCGGGTTCTCGTTGGTGCGCTTGCTGATCAGGTCCAGGTCGATGTCCACCGCGGAGTCCACCGAGGAGCGGATCAGCGAGTAGCGCGCGGCATCCACGCCCACGGCCTCGACGAGGTCCTCGAGGGTGACCACGGTGCCGTTGCGCTTGCTCATGCGGACCGGCTTGCCGTCGCGCATCAGGTTCACCATCTGGCCGATCAGCACCTCGACCACGGACGGGTCGTCACCGAGCGCCGCGGCGGCGGCCTTGAGCCGGGCGATGTAGCCGTGGTGGTCGGCGCCCAGCATGTAGATGCACAGGTCGAAGCCGCGGGACCGCTTGTCGCGCAGGTAGGCGATGTCGCCGGCGATGTAGGCCGGAGCGCCGTCGCTCTTGATGACGACCCGGTCCTTGTCGTCGCCGTACTCGGTGGAGCGCAGCCACCAGGCGCCGTCGGTGTAGTAGAGGTGATCGGAGGCCTTGAGCTGCTCGACGCAGGTCTCGACCTGGCCGGAGCTGTGCAGCGAGTCCTCGTGGAAGTAGACGTCGAAGACCGTGCCGAAGTCGTTCAGGCTCTGCTTGATCTCCTCGAACATCAAACCGACGCCGACGCGGCGGAAGGTCTCGTTCCGCTCGTCCTCGGGCTGGTCCAGCACGCCCGGCTCCGCCTTGAGGACCTGCTCGGCGATCTCGCCGATGTAGCCGCCGCCGTAGCCGTCCTCCGGGGCGGGCTCGCCCTTGGCCCCGGCGATGAGGGACCGGACGAAGCGATCGATCTGCGCACCGGCGTCGTTGAAGTAGTACTCGCGGGTCACCTCGGCGCCCTGAGCGGAAAGAACCCGTCCCAGCGCATCACCCGCGGCCGCCCAGCGGGTACCGCCGAGGTGGATGGGGCCGGTCGGGTTGGCCGAGACGAACTCCAGGTTCACCTTCAGGCCGTTGTAGAGCTCGCCCTTGCCGTACTCGGCGCCGCTGCCCAGCGCTTCGCGCACGATCTGGGCCTGGGCGTCGGGCGCGAGCCGCAGGTTCAGGAAGCCGGGACCGGCGACATCGGCCACGTCGATGGCGTCCTGGCTGGTCAGCGCCTCGGCGAGCCAGGTGGCGAGGTCACGCGGAGCGACTCCCGCCTTCTTGGCGACCTGCATCGCGATGTTGGTCGCGTAGTCGCCGTGCTCCGGGTTTCGCGGACGCTCGACGGTGACCGCCTCGGGCAGCACCGACGTGTCCAGCCCACGGGCGGAGAGCACGTCGACGGCGGTGTTGCGGACCAGTTCAGCGAGCGCGGCAGGAGTCACCCTGTGAAGTTTAGGGATCCTTCCACCCAGTTCAGACGCCGGGTGCCGCCCACTCCGTGGACTCGCTGGGGCCGTTCGGCCCAGCGGGATTGCGCGTCGCGCGCGAGGCGACCACGGGGCGTGATCGAAGCGTTGTCTGTGTGTGAGAACGTGTGGTGGCGAGCATTTGCCTATCGGCACACCGCCACACGGGCAATCTCTACACTGGCGGGCGCTGTCCCCCGGTTCTGGCGAGACGAGGTTTGCGAGCAGCATGGCTAAGAACAAAGCGGTGCGCGGCGCCGCCGTGGTGAACCAACGGTCCATCCCGTGGATTCTGGTATCCGGGGTGACGGTGGTCGCGGTGTTCGCGGCGGTGATCTTCGGATACGCCTACACCCGGTGGTCCGATCAGGCCGCGACGCGCGATGCGCAGGCAGCTGCGGAGAAGGCCACCGAGGCGTTCAAGCCGTCGCCGCAGAACCCCGACCCGTCGAAGGGGATCCCCGGGGTCATCACCGCTCAGTACGAGGGTCAGCAGCACGTGACCCCGAGCCAGCGCGTCGCCTACGACAAGAACCCGCCGTTCGGCGGCCCGCACGACGGCGTCTGGGCCGACTGCACCGGTGTGGTCTACCCCCAGGCGGTGCGCACCGAGAACATGGTCCACTCGCTGGAGCACGGCGCGGTCTGGATCGCCTACAACCCGGACAAGGTCGACGAGGCCGGCCTGGACCGCCTCAAGGTCCGCGCCCAGGGCAAGCCGTACACGATGCTGTCGCCGTACCCGGGCCTGGACAAGCCGATCTCGCTGCAGTCGTGGGGTCACCAGCTCAAGGTCGACAGCGCCGACGACCCGCGGATCGACCAGTTCATCACCGCGCTGCGCCTGAACAACAACGGCGTGTACCCCGAGGTCGGCGGCTCCTGCCAGGCCTACCCGGGTGCGTTCGACACCAACAACCCGCCGAAGTTCGACGCGACTCCGCCCGGCCCGGATGCGGTCACCATGGACGGCAAGGGCGCGAACGCCGGCTCCGGCCAAATGGGCCAGTGAGCCCGTTGCCGCAGGCACGACGCGTTTCGCAGGTCATCGTCGCCATCGTGGCGGCGTTCTCCCTGCTGCTGTTGGGGGCGGCGCTCGGACTGCTGATCCGGGTGCCGTCCTTCGACAGCGCAGAACCCGAGGCCACGGCGGTCGACGTCGGTTTCTCGCAGGACATGAGCGTCCACCACCAGCAGGCGGTGACCATGGCGACGCTGGCGCGGGAGCGCGCCGACGACGTCGCCACCCGGCAGCTCGCCTTCGACATCGAGACCAACCAGCGCGACCAGATCGGCCGCATGCAGGGCTGGTTGGGCATCTGGCACGAGCCGGCCCAGGCGACCGGGCCGGTCATGCAGTGGATGACCGAGAGCACCGGCCACCAGCACGGCGCCGCCCCGATGCCGATGCCGATGTCCGGTGGCGCCTTGATGCCGGGCATGGCCACCAGCGAGGAGCTCTCCCGGCTCGGCACGCTTCGAGGCCCGGAGTTCGACGTCTACTTCCTGCAGCTGATGCTGCGCCACCACCAGGGTGGAGCTCCGATGGCCGAGTACGGCGCGACGCACGCCGCCGTCCCCGCGGTCCGCGCCCTGGCGAAGAACATGCTCGGCTCCCAGGGCAGCGAGATGGAGCTGATGAAGACCATGCTCAGCCAGCGCGGCGCGAAGCCGCTGGCGTGAGCATGGGAACCTTCCGCTCACCCTGAGCCGACGCCCCGCAGCCGTTCACCAGGTCAGCTCCTGGCAGCGCCGCGCGCATTCGGCGGGCTCGACCTGCAGGGTCGCGTGCTCGATCCGGTAGCGCTCCGACAGCAACCGCTGCGCGGAGGTGAGAACACCGCTGTGGTCGGCGTCGGGTCCTGCCGTCAGGTGGGCGGAGGCGACCTCCATGCCCGAGGTCAGCGTCCACACGTGCAGGTCGTGAACCTCCGTGACCGACGGCAGCGCGGCCAGATCACTGCGCATCGCCTGCACGTCGAGGCCTTCGGGAGCCTGCTGCACCAGGATCCGCAGCGCCTGGCGGGCGAGCGTGAAGGTTCGGGGCAGGACGAAGAGCCCGACGCCGACGGCGATGATCGGGTCGGCGAGGTACCAGCCGAACGCCCAGGTCACGAAGCCGCCGACGAGCACACCGGCCGAGCCGATGGTGTCGGCGAGGACTTCCAGGTAGGCGCCGCGCACGTTGAGACTTTCGCCCGCACCCTTGCGCAGCAGCGCGAACACGACGAGGTTGGCCAGCAGACCGGCGGCCGCGGTGACCATCATCGGCAGGCCGGCGACCTCCTGCGGCTGCCGGAACCGCTCCACGGACTCGAACAGGATGTAGCCGGCGACGCCGAACAGCAGGACGGCGTTGGCCAGCGCGGCGAGGACTTCGACGCGGTAGAGACCGAAGGTGCGCTTGTTGCCCGCGGGACGCCGAGCGGCGGTGATCGCGGCCAGCGCCATCCCCACGCCCAGGACGTCGGTGAGCATGTGCCCCGCGTCGGACAGCAGGGCGAGCGACGACGTCAGCCACCCGACGACGGCTTCGAGCACGAAGAAGGCGAGCAGCACGCCGAAGGCGATGGACAGCCTGGTCACGTAGCGGCCGGACGCGTGGACCGCATCCGCCGCGGATCCGTGCCCATGACCGTGGCCCATCTCTTCGCCTCCTCACATCCAGGTCAGATACATAGCGAAGTATGCATGATTCGGAAGGTGAGACGGAAGTGCCCTGCAACCCAGATCACCACCCGGCCACCTCGGGTGCGGTGACAGGAAGGTTCCCAGGCACCCATCCACCGGCAACCCCTAGATGAACACCGTCGAGGCGCGGCAACCCGACCCCATCCCAAACACGCGTGCGGCGTGCGATAAGCTATCGATCGTCCGCAGCGACGAGCCCTCGTAGCTCAGTGGATAGAGCACTGCCCTCCGGAGGCAGGTGTCACAGGTTCGAATCCTGTCGAGGGCGCATTCGAAGGACGAGCGAACCGCCTCTGGTCAACGAGAACTGGACCAGAGGCGGTTTTGCGTTTCGGCGACGGCCGACCCACATCTGCCGCTTTCAGCCGATAGTCGCGTGCAATGCGCGTGCATCGACCTCTTGCGCACTTCGGCCACGTAGGCACCTTCCGCAACACCGTTCCGCGATGACCGCACGAGGACCGTCGCATCAGATCCGGGGCGGAGGTTCCGCCGTGCCGCTCAGGTCGCCCGGACGAGCCGGTGCCCGCAGGGTCGCTGGGCTGCGGGCACCGGTGTCCGGTCGAGCGCTGCTACACCTTCGGACCGCTGCCCGCCGTGTCCTTCTCGGCGTGCTCCTGCGGCTCCGCGGGCGCCACCACGACCGAGACGGCGTCCGGGGCGGTCACCGCCGGCGGCGTGAGGACCGACGCGTAGTCGTGCTCGGTGGTGTAGGCGAGGAAGCCCAGGTGCGCCTCGTAGCGATCAAGCACGTCGTCGATCACCTGCTGGTGCGACAGACCCATGAGGTCGTAGTCCTCGGATCCGGTCTGGTTGACCACCTCGACCCGGTAGTAGACGTCGGTCTGGCGGGACATGCGTCCGCCGAACATCGGTACCGGGACCTCCACGGCCCGCACCTGGTAGTGGAAGTCGCGGTGCTCGGGGATCTCGACCACCAACGCGTGGCTGGAGATGCCGGCCTGCTCGTTCGGGAGCAGTTCCAGCGTGGCCCGGTAACCCTGCTTCCCGAATTCCCGGGCCACGTCGGCCAAGGCCGACTGCACGGTGCCTTCCAGGAAGTGAGCGACCTGCTTCTTCGACGGGTACGAGCGCATCCGCTCCAGCCGCTGGCGCCAAGTGCGCTCCGGCGCGAAACCGCCGTGCACCGCGGTCGACCGCCGCTGCAGCGCCCGCCCTTCGCGCTCGGCCCGCTCCATCCGCAGGACCTTGGAGAAGGAGGCCATCACCAACCAGGCGATGATCGTCACGGGCAGCGCGAAGATGAGCGTCGCGTGCTCCATGGTCGTGACGCCGCCGGCCACCAGCATCGCGATGGTCAGCACCGCGGTGAGCACCGCCCAGAAGATGCGCAGCCACTTGGCCCCGTCCTGTGACGGCTTGGGGATCGAGGACGAGAAGTTGGACATCACCATGGCTCCGGAGTTGGCGCTGGTGAGGTAGAACAGCAATCCCGACAAGGTGCCCAGGCCGATCAGGAAGCTCGCACCGGGGAACATCTCGAGCAGCGCGAACCAGCCCTTCTCGGGACTGTCCATGGCCAGCCGCGCGAACTCGTCGTTGCCGTTGAGGACCTGGTGCATGGCGCTGTTGCCGAAGATGCTCACGATCAGGAAGTCGCAGAGCACCGGTGCGGTGATGGCGGCGATGACGAACTCGCGCAGCGTCCGGCCGCGCGAGATGCGGGCGAGGAAGAGTCCCACGAACGGGCCCCAGGCCAGCCAGAAAGCCCAGAAGAACAGGGTCCAACCGGCCATCCACTCAGAACCGCCCTGCTGGTAGGCGAAGGTCTCCAAAGTGCGGCCCGGCAGCGTGGAGAGGAATCGGCCGATGTTTCCCACCAGGGCGTTGAGCAGGAACGCCGACTGCCCGGTCACCAGGATGTAGAGCAGCATGGCCGCGGCGAACCAGATGTTGAGCTCGGAGATCAGCCGGATGCCCCTGTCCAAGCCCGAGGTGCAGGCCGCGACGGTCATGATCACGGCCACGATCACCAGCGCGATCTGCAGGGCCAGCCCCTCCGGGAGGCCGAACAGCAGGGCGAAGCCGACGTTGAGCAGCACGACGCCGATGCCCATGGAGGTCGCGACGCCGAAGACGGTGCCGACCAGGGTGACGATGTCGATGGTGTCGCCGATCCCGCCGCGAACTCGCTTGCCGAGCAGCGGGTACAGGGCGGCCCGGATGGACAGCGGCATGCCCCAGCGGTAGGCGAAGTAGCCCATGGCCATGCCGAGCAGGGCGTACATGGCCCAGCCGGCCACGCCGTAGTGGAACATCGTCCAGACCACGGCGTCCTGCGCGGCGGCAGTTGTCTTCCCATCGCCCGTCGGCGGGGCCATGTACTGGGTGATGGGTCCGGTGACGGAGTAGAAGAGCATGTCGATGCCCACTCCGGCGGCGAAGAGCATCGCCACCCAGGTGAACAGCTTGTACTGCGGCCGCGAGTGGTCGGGGCCGAGCCGGACCGAGCCTTCCTTGGACAGCGCTACCCAGAGGACGAACGCGATCACCACGGTGACGGTCAGGACGTAGAACCAGCCGAGGTTCTCGGCGATCCAGGCCACCACGATCTCCATGGTGCTGGCGGCGTGCCCGGGCACGAGCATGGCCCAGAGGGAGAAGGCGACGACGACGGCCGAAGCGATGATGAAGACGCGCCAGTTGACCCTGGGGCCGGGTTCTTCGACGAGCTCCGCGTGAGCGTTGCTGAGCTCTTGGCTGGAGGCGGGAGGCCGGTTCTCGGCCTCCGAGCCGTGGCGCCTGCGTTCGGTGCCGCCGAGCCGGCGGCGCTCGATCGGAGACTTCGGCGACTCTCCGCCGTGGCGGGGCGCGTCTGTGGATTCGGGCATGCGGTCCTCCTCCTCTCGGCGACGAGTTCGGGCTGGCGTCAGCGCGCACCGAGCGGTCCCGGTGCGCGACCTCGCCTCTGCCTCTTCGTCGCGGACTGGTGATCAAGGACGGATTTCCACTGCCGACGCGGATTCGGGTTCATCCCTCGACTGGCACTCGGTGACCGAGAAGTCGAGCCGCTCGTCGCTGGTCATGTCGATCTCGACGCACGCGATGGTGCTGACAGCAGCGAGCCGATCTGGGGCGGGCGGGTCGAGCAGGGAAGTCCAGGGTCAGCGCGAACAGCACCACGCCCTTGATGCACCGATCGCGGGGGCGACAGCCCTCGTGGGCGAAACCAGTTCACCGCGCTCCACGCGGAGGAATGCCGACGCTGGTGTGATCATTGACAGAGCGGCCGCAACCGCGCTGAGCTGAAACACCGCTCCCCCGAACTATCCTTCTACTCGCACGCAATTCTCGACCCGCATTGACATTCTTCTGCGGGAACCGCGTGATACATGAGATTGGTATAGGACAATTCGGCGAAATAGAACCCATGTGTAGTTATTGCCACAACCCAAAGCTGCAACTTTCCGCATCGTGAGATCAAAACGGGACGCCGACTGCCGCAGCGTGAGCGTGAACGCCGCCGGTGGCTCTGGACGCAATCGGAACAAAAAGATCCGCCTCTGAACGATTTCATCCGTTCAGAGGCGGATCTTTTCCAACCCGCCCGATCTCAGCGCGTTGTGCGCCAGATCAGGAATCGAAGTCGACGGTGAGCACGTCGCTGACCGGGACGGACTGGCAGGTCAGGACGAACCCTTCGGCCACTTCCGCTTCTTCCAGCGCGAAGTTGCGGCGCATGTCGACCTCTCCCTCGGTGACCTTCGCCCGGCAGGTGCCGCAGACACCGCCCTTGCAGGCGAACGGCAGGTCGGGCCTCGCCTTCTGGGCTCCGTCGAGAACCGATGTCTCCCGCGACAACGCGGTGGTCGTGCGCCGGCCGTCGAGGACGATGGTGGCCTCGGTGGTCTCTCCCGACGGCGCCGCGTCGATGTGCTTCACAGGTTCCGGGGGCACGTCGTCGACGTAGAACAGCTCCCGGTGAATCCGCTGGTCGGCCACGCCGAGTTCCCCCAGCAGCTGCTTGGCCCCGGTGACCATGCCGAACGGCCCGCACAGCCACCACTCGTCGACGTCACCGACCTCGGGCACCAGCGCCATCAGCGCGCGCAGCTTCTCCTCGTCGAGACGTCCGGTGAACAGATCCGCCTCCCGCGGTTCGCGGGAGAGAACGTGCACCAGCTCCAACCGCTCGGGATAGCGGTCCTTCAGATCGGCGAGCTCGTCGGCGAACATCACGGTGTCGGTGCGGCGGTTGCCGTAGACGACGGTCGCGGTGGCTGAAGGGTCCCGAAGAACCGTCGCCGCGATCGACAGCAGCGGGGTGATGCCCGATCCGACACCGATCAGCACGTGATGCCCCGGTACCGACTTCGGGCTGAACGCCCCGGTCGGGGCGCCCACCTCGATCTCGTCGCCGGGGCGAACCTCGTTGACCAGCCAGGTGGAGAACAGCCCGTCGGGGACTTCACGCACACCGATGCGCGGAGAGCTCCCTTCTGCCGAGCAGATCGAGTACGACCGCCGCTCCTCTCGTCCGTCGATCACGCGGCGCAACGTCAGCGACTGACCGGCCCGGAAGTCGTAGGTGCCGTCGAGCTCTGGTGGCACGGAGAAGGTGACCGCGACGGCGTCGTCGCACAGCCTGCTGACCTCTGCGACGGTCAGCGTGTGGAATTCGCCCCGCACCCGGGACTTGGTAGACGCGGTCACCTCAGATCTCCTTGACGTGTTCGAACGGTTCGTCGCACGACCGGCAACGGCGCATCGCCTTGCACGCGGTGGCTCCGAACTCCGACAGCAGTTCGGTGTCCGCCGCACCGCAGCGCGGGCAGGGAACCTTCCGCTCAGGCGGGTGGAGCGACAACGGCACCGGACCGGGACCGCGCGCGGGGACCCCGCCAGGTGGTGCGATGCCGGCTTCTGCGAGCTTGCGCCGACCCTGCTCGCTGATCCAGTCCGAGCTCCACGACGGCTGCAGCACGGTGCTCACCTCGACTCGGGCGAACCCCGCTCCCTGCAACGCGTGGACCAGGTCGTCGCGCATCGTGTCCATGGCCGGGCAGCCGCTGTAGGTGGGCGTGATGGACACCTTCACCGCACCGTCCTGTTCGGACACCTCGCGCAGCACACCGAGGTCGGCGAGCGTGAGCATCGGCAGTTCGGGGTCGCAGACGGTCTCCGCGACGGCTCTGGCGGTCACCACGTCGCCTCCGGGTGCGCTCGGGCGACGCTCTGCAACTCCGCGAGGAGGTACCCCATCGCTTCGGTGTGCCGACCGTGCCTGCCGGTTCCGCCGGCTACTCCTGCTTTGCCCGGGACATCGGGGCGTTCCAGCGTCGCGGCCTGGAGCACCTGCGCGAGCACGCCGTCGAACTCCTCGCGCACCGCGGCAGGATCGGCCGCGATACCGGCCTCCACCAGGCGGGTTTCGATCTCGTGCGGGGTGAACAGCTCGTCCACGTACGGCCACACGGCGGTCAAGGCCTCCCTCATGCGCTCACGGGAGAAGTCCGTGCCATCGCCCAGGCGAACCGCCCATTGAGCCGCGTAGTCGCGGTGGTAGGTCAGCTCCTTCACGCCCTTGTCGGCGATGGCGGCGAGCACCGGGTCGCCGGAGGTGGTCAGCCGCTGGAACGCCGCGAGCCGCCACGTGGACAGCACCAGCAGCACCGCGATGAGTTGCCCGAAGTCGCCGCGTTCCAGCTCCGCGAGCCGCACGTTGCGGAACTGGGCCTCGTCGCGGAAGAACGCGTAGTCGTCCTCCCCACGTCCGCTGCCGTCGGCCTTGCCGGCCCGGGCCAGCAGGAGCCTGGCCTGCCCGAGGAGGTCCAGGCCGATGTTGGCGATGGCGACCTCGTCCTCGAGTTCGGGGGCGAAGGTGCACCACTGCTGCAACCGGTGCGACAGGACCAGCGCGTCGTCGCCCAGCATCAGGCAGTACGCGGCCAGATCCGAGCCGTCCACACCGGACGGCACCGAGGTGTCGACCCCTGCCAGCGGGTCTTCGAACCCGCTGCCGAATGCCCAGCGCGAATCGTCGTGCGCGTCGATGAGTGCCTCGTAGGCGTTGTCAAAGGACATCGTCGGCTCACATGTGGGGAACGTTGTCGGGAATGTCGTAGAAGGTGGGGTGCCGGTAGACCTTGTCCCCCGAGGGAGCGAAGAAGGGATCCTTCTCGTCAGGGCTGGATGCCGTGATCGCGGACGACTTCACCACCCAGATGCTCACGCCCTCGTTGCGCCGCGTGTAGAGGTCGCGCGCGTGATGCACGGCCATCTCGTCGTCAGCGGCGCGAAGGGACCCGACGTGCACGTGGTTCAAGCCCCGCTTGCCGCGCACGAAAACCTCGTAGAGGGGCAGTTCACTCCGGCTCATGGCTTCGCCTCCGTCATCTTGCGCGCGTGCGCGGCTGCCGCCTCGCGCACCCATTCGCCGTCCTCGTGGGCCTTGCGGCGCCGGGCGACCCGTTCGGTGTTGCACGGCCCGTTGCCCTTGATGACCTGCTTGAGCTCGTTCCAGTCGACCTCGCCGAAGTCGTAGTGCTCGCGTTCGGCGTTCCACTCCAGGTCGGGGTCCGGCAAGGTCACGCCGAGCACCTCTGCCTGCGGAACGGTCATGTCGACGAAGCGTTGCCGCAGCTCATCATTGGTGTGCCGCTTGATCTTCCAGAGCATCGACTGCTCGGTGTGCGACGATTCGGCGTCCGGCGGGCCGAACATCATCAGCGACGGCCACCAGAAGCGGTTCACCGCGTCCTGGACCATGTCCCGCTGCGCCTGAGTTCCCTTCATCATCGTCATCAGCAGTTCGTAGCCCTGCCTCTGGTGAAAGGACTCCTCCTTGCAGATCCGGATCATCGCCCTGGAGTAGGGGCCGTAGCTGGACCGGCACAGCGGCACCTGGTTGCAGATCGCCGCGCCGTCGACGAGCCAGCCGATCACGCCGACATCGGCGAACGACAACGTCGGGTAGTTGAAGATCGACGAGTACTTCTGCCGACCGGTGATGAGCTTCTCGGTCATGTCCTGCCGGTCACCACCGAGCGTCTCGGCCGCGGAGTACAGGTACAGCCCGTGCCCCGCCTCGTCCTGGACCTTCGCCAGCAGGATTGCCTTGCGGCGCAGCGAAGGTGCCCGCGTGATCCAGTTGCCCTCGGGCTGCATGCCGATGATCTCGGAGTGCGCGTGCTGGGCGATCTGGCGGACCATCGTCTTGCGGTAGCCGTCGGGCAGCCAGTCCCGCGGTTCGAGCCGCTGGTCCTTGTCGAGGGTGTGCTCGAAGTGCTCCTCGAGTTCCTGGTCGGACAACGTTGCTGTCATCGCTTCTCCTTGGACACCAGGGTGAGCACGTCGTACTTGGCGACGGATTCCTGGTCGTCGTTGGTCACGTCGGCGTCCCAGCGGACTTCGCCGTAGTCGGCGTTCTCGCGGGGCGTGATCTGCTTGCAGGTCAAGGTCACGGTCAGCGCGTCGCCGGGCTTGACGGGCGTGAGGAACCGCAGGTTCTCCAGTCCGTAGTTCGCCAGCACCGGTCCGGGCTCAGGCGACACGAACAGTCCCGCAGCGAAGGAGACGACCAGGTACCCGTGCGCGACGATGCCACCGAACAGCGGGTTCTCCCGAGCTGCGTCTTCGTCGGTGTGCGCGTAGAAGGTGTCGCCGGTGAACTCCGCGAAGTGCGCGACGTCCGCATCGGTGACCTGGCGCGGACCGGCCACCACCGAGTCGCCGATCTTCAGCTCGGCCAGCGACTTCCGGAACGGGTGGACGCCGTCGGTGGCACGAGGGGCCCCTTCCACCCATCGTCCGGTGACCTGGGACAGCACAGCTGGGCTGGCCTGCACCGCCGTGCGCTGCATGTGGTGGAGGACGCCGCGAATGCCACCCATCTCCTCACCACCACCGGCGCGGCCGGGACCGCCGTGCACGAGCGCCGGCATCGGCGAACCGTGCCCGGTGGACTCCTTCGCGTCATCCGCGTCGAGCACCAGCAGCCGTCCGTGCCACGGCGCGACACCGAGCACGACGTCGCGGGCGAACTGCGCATCCCCGCTGACCACGGAGCCGGCCAAGCTCCCCTGCCCGCGCGCGGCGTAATCGACGACCTGATCCACGGAGGTGTAGGGCATGAGCGTCGACACGGGCCCGAACGCCTCGACCTCGTGGGGTTCCGCTCGATCGGGGTCCGCCTTGAGCAGCACCGGTGAGATGAAGGCTCCCTTTTCGGCGTCGGCGTCGACCACCTCGACCTGCTCCGGGTCGCCGAAGACGATGCTGCCCGCGCCCTGCAACGCCTTCAGCGACCGGCGGACCTCCTCGCGCTGTTCGAGGCTCGCCAGGGCACCCATGCGGACGTCAGCGTTGGCCGGATTTCCGACCTTGATCTTCGCCAGGCGCTCACCGGCCGCCTCAGCGACGTCGTCGAGCAGCTCCGCCGGGACGAACGCCCTCCGGATCGCGGTGCACTTCTGGCCTGCCTTGACGGTCATCTCGGTGACCAGCTGCTTGACGTAGAGGTCGAATTCCGCGGTCCCCGGTTTGGCGTCCGGGCCGAGGATCGAGCAGTTGAGCGAGTCGGCCTCGGCGTTGAAGCGCACCGAGTTGCGCACGATGGCCCGATGGGCGCGCAGCTTCTGCGCGGTGGACGCCGAGCCGGTGAACGACACCAGGTCCTGCCCGGTCACGTGGTCGAGAAGGTCCCCTGCGCTTCCGCTGATCAGCTGCAGCGACCCTTCGGGAATGAGCTCGGACTCCACGATCAGCTCGACGAGCTTCTCGGTGAGGTAGGCGGTCTGACTGGCCGGCTTGATCAGGCTGGGCACGCCTGCGAGGAAGGCCGGGGCGAACTTCTCCAGCGGCCCCCACGCGGGGAAGTTGAAGGCGTTGATCTGCACTGCCACGCCACGCAGCGGGGTGGCGATGTGCTGGCCGAGGAAGGTGCCGCCCTTGCTGAGCGGTTCGACGTTCCCATCGACGTAGACGGTGTCGTTGGGCAGTTCCCGCCGCCCCTTGCTGGAGTAGGAGAAGAGGACCCCGATCCCGCCGTCGATGTCGAACTTGGAGTCTCCGAGGGTCGCGCCGGTCTTGGCCGACAGCTCGTAGAGCTCTTCGCGGTGCTCGCGGAGGTGCGAGGCCAACGCTTTGAGCAGGGCTGCGCGTTGGTGGAAGGTCAGTTCCCTCAGCGCCGGCCCACCGACCGCGCGTCCGTGTTCGAGCGCTGCGGCCATGTCGATGCCGGCGGAGCTGATCCGCGCGACCTCGGCACCCGTGACGGCGTCGTGCAGTGGTGCGCCTTCGGCTTCGCCCACCCTCCAGCCGCCACTGGTGTAGCTGCGCAGAACCTTGCTCGCGCCTTGAGCCATCGTGCCTCGCCCTCCAGAATTACTAACCGAACGGTCGGGAATTAATGCTAGCGCGCAACGCCGGGGAGCGAAAGTGGCAAGGGCCCGATCCACCCCGTCCGGATGGAGGACGCGAGCAAGGCCGCCTTCCTCTCATCGGCAGCAGAGGAGTGCGATGAAGGTTCCCTTGCGCAGGTCTCGCCCAGCAGCCCTTCCGGGTTCGTCGCGAGACCCACGACTGGGCGCACGCGCCTACGCTGAGCTCATGTCGCAGGTGGATGCGACGACCGGGACGGCCGCTTCCGGATGGAGTTCGTCCGATACCGCCGGTCTTGACATCCGTTTGCGCACTGACTTTTACTTGAGCAGATTTATTTACCGTCCATTCGGTCAGTAAGAAGGCGGTGCAACTCGGTGTCACGCTCGGCGAACCGACTCAGCGACTCCACGAGGACCATGCTCGAATCCGACGTCGCCTCGACGTCGCTGGGCATCGTCGTGACCTCAGCGCACGACGGCAGCGCGGTAGCCCGGATGCGGGTGACCGAACAGATGGTCAACGGGCACGACATCACGCACGGCGGTTACGTCTTCCTGCTCGCCGACACGACATTCGCAGCCGCGTGCAACAGCCACGGGCCCGTCACCGTCGCCGCCGGCGCGGAGATCTCGTTCGTCACGAGCGCGTTCCTCGGCGACGAGCTGGTGGCCACCGCGCAAGAACGAACTCGATACGGCCGAAACGGCATCTACGACGTCACGGTGCACCGGGACACCCCTTCCGGGCCAGAGGTCGTCGCGGAGTTCCGCGGTCGCAGCCGGACCGTCGGCCAGATCAAGCGTTGAGGAGTCCTTCCCCATGACGACCACGCACAACGAAGTGCCGAGCGCCCGCCGACTTGGCGCCGCACCGCCGATCGACGACCTCTCGTCGGCCGAACGGCTGAGCACCGACGAACTTCGCGCCCTGCAGCTCGAGCGCCTGCAGTGGACGCTGCACCACGCCTACGCGAACGTTCCCTTCTACCGCAGGAAGTTCGACGACGCGGGCGTGCACCCGGACGACTGCCGAGAACTGGGCGACCTCGAGAAGTTCCCCTTCACCACCAAGCAGGACCTGCGCGACAACTACCCCTTCGGCATGTTCGCCGTTGCGCAGGACCAGGTCCGCCGCGTGCACGCTTCCAGCGGCACGACCGGCAAGCCGACGGTCGTGGGCTACACCGAATCCGACCTCGACGTGTGGGCCACGGTGGTCGCGAGGTCGATCTTCGCCGCCGGCGGACGCCCGGGGAAGACGGTGCACATCTCCTACGGGTACGGACTGTTCACCGGAGGCCTCGGCGCCCACTACGGCGCCGAGAAGCTCGGGATGACGGTCGTTCCGGCTTCCGGCGGCATGACCGCACGGCAAGCGCAGATCATCAACGACTTCCGTCCCGAGATCATCATGGTGACGCCCTCCTACATGCTGACGCTCCTCGACGAGTTCGAGCGTCAGGGGATCGATCCGCGCAGCACCTCCCTCAAGGTCGGCATCTTCGGCGCCGAACCGTGGACCGAGCAGATGCGCCGCGAGATCGAGGAGCGCGCCAACATCGACGCGGTCGACATCTACGGCCTCTCGGAGGTGATGGGGCCCGGCGTCGCACAGGAGGCGGTCGAGACCAAGGACGGCCTGCACATTTGGGAGGACCACTTCTACCCCGAGGTCATCGACCCGATCGACGGCGTGCCGCTGCCCGACGGGACGACCGGGGAGCTCCTGTTCACCTCGCTGACCAAGGAAGCGCTGCCGATCATCCGATACCGGACGCGCGACCTGACCGCGCTGCGGCCGGGCACGGCACGACCGGCCTTCCGACGCATGGACAAGGTGACCGGGCGCAGCGACGACATGATCATCCTGCGCGGGGTCAACGTCTTCCCGACCCAGATCGAGGAGATCGTGCTCGGCACCGCCGACCTGTCTCCGCACTTCCAGCTCAAGCTCACCCGCCAGGACCGGATGGACCGGCTCACCGTGCTGGTCGAGGCCCTTCCCGAGACCACCTCGGCACGGCGCGAGAAAGCACCGGTGGAGATCGCGGAGAAGGTCAAGGACGGTGTCGGCGTGAGCGTCGGAGTGGAGATCGTCGAGCCAGGCTCCCTCGAACGCTCGGTGGGCAAGCTCCGCCGGGTCATCGACCAACGCCCTCGCGACTGAAACGACTTGCGATAATGCGCTCATGACCGAACCGCCCAGCACCCGTGCGACCAGACGCGGTCGCCCCGGCTACGACCTGGAGTCCTTGCTCACGGTTGCGGTCAAGCTGTTCAACGAACGCGGCTACGACGGCACCAGCATGGAAGATCTGTCGCGCAAGCTGCAGATCACCAAGTCCGCGATCTACCACCACGTGCGCAGCAAGGACGAACTGCTGCGGCTCGCGGTCAACCGCGGACTGGACGGGTTGTTCGCCGAGGCGGACAAGCTGGAGACCATCGACGGTCGCGCCATCGACAAGCTCGAATACCTGGTGCGGGCCAGCGTCGGCGTGCTCGTCGACCAACTGCCCTTCGTGACCCTGCTGCTGCGGATTCGCGGCAACACCAAGGTCGAGAAGGCCGCGCTGGCCCGCCGCCGGGAGTTCGACCAGATCGTCGCCGACCTGGTCAGCAAGGCCGCCGCCGACGGTGACCTGCGCCCAGACGTCGACCCGGCGACCGCGGCACGCCTGCTGTTCGGCATGGTCAACTCGCTCGTCGAGTGGTATCGGCCGCGTCAGGGCGCCGACGCGGAGACGCTGGCCGACACCGTCGCAGCCGTCGCATTCGACGGCCTCCGCGTCCGCAAGCCGGACTGATCAGCGCGAGCGGGAGATCACCCGGTGCGCTCGTCGAGCTCGTAGAAGTCGTTGATGTGGCCGCGCAGCAGCTCAACGGCGCGTGCGCCGTCGCGGGACTCGATCGCTTGAAGGATCGCGCGGTGTTCACGCCGCACGAGCCGCGAGGTGTCCCGCCAATCGTCCCTGCGGTCGTACACCTCGACCATCTGACGTTGGATCGCCGTGCGCAGCGACCCCATCATGTGCGCGGCCAGCGCATTGCCGGCGGACTCGGCGATCCGGACGTGGAACTCGGTGTCGAGGGCGTTGAAGTCGCCAGCGGTGAGGTGCGGGGAGTCCATCTCGTCGAGAATCGCGCGCAACGCCCGGTGATCGGCGGGAGTGGCGTGACGAGCCGCTTCCAGCAGCGCCCATTCCTCCAGCACCAGCCGGGTCCGCAGCACATCCGCGCCGTTGAAGTGACCGAGCGTCAGCTGCATCTTCAGCAGCGTTGAGAAACCGGTGCCGGGGTGGCCGAGGAACACGCACCCGCCGTCAGGACCGCGGCCAGGTCGCACGTCGACGATCCCGAGCGCTTCGAGCACGCGCAGCGCTTCCCGCAGCGACGGCCGGCTGACCCCGAGGAGCTGCGCGAACTCTCGCTCGCTGGGAAGGCGGTCGCCGGGGGCGAGACGCCCGTCGACGATGCGCTGCTCGATCTGCGCCATGACCTGTTCGTAGGTCCGCACCTTGCGCACCGGCTCCCACGAGCTCTGGGTCGCGGAACTCATGCCACTCCTCCCTCTGCGACTCGGTCATCTGGCCGACCCACCATACGTCGCATACTGCTCAAAATGGGTGTCTTGCAGGACCGTGAGAGGGCTCGATCCGGGCCGGTTCGAAGCCCAGAGCATGGGAACCTTCCTGCCGGGGAAGTGGCAGGAAGGTTCCCATGCGCAGAACGACCGATCAAGAAGCTCCGATGCCGGTCAGCGACCGGACCTCCATCTCGTCAGTGCGGTCCTCCCCTTCGCGCTCACCGAGCAAGGTGCCGATGTAGCCGAACAAGAACGACGCCGGGATCGACACCAGGCCTGGGTTGTTCAGCGGGAACCAGGCGAAGTCGATTCCGGGCACGATCGAGGTCGGGGTTCCCGAAACCACCGGCGAGAAGATCACCAGGAGCAGGCAGATGCCCAGGCCGCCGTAGATCCCCCACAAGGTCCCCCGGGTGTTGAACCGCCGCCAGTACAGCGTGTAGAGCAAGGTCGACAGGTTCGCCGACGCGGCGAAGGCGAAGGCCAGCGACACCAGGAACGCGAGGTTCTGCCCGTTGACCAGGATGCCTCCGATGATCGAGGTGGCACCGACGATCAGGGCCGTCAGCCGCGCCACCCTGATCTCGCTGTCCGGCTCGGCCTGCCCGCGTTTGAAGACGTTGGCGTACACGTCGTGGGCGAAGGACGCCGATGCGGTCAGGGTCAGACCCGCGACCACGGCGAGGATCGTGGCGAAAGCGACCGCTGCGACCACTCCCAACAGCACCGTTCCGCCGATCTTGTAGGCCAGCAGCGGCGCCGCCGAGTTCTCGCCGCCGGGGGCGGCCAGGATCGAATCCGTGCCGCTGATCGCCCCCGCGCCGTAGCCGATCACCAACGTGCACAGGTAGAACACCGACATCGTGACGGTCGCCCACACCACGGAACGCCTCGCCTGCACGGCGTTGGGCACCGTGTAGAAGCGCATCAGCACGTGCGGCAGACCGGCGACGCCGAAGATCAGCGCCAAGGACAGCGAGACGAAGTCGAGCTTGGTGGTCTCGCTCTTCCCGTACTGGGCCCCGGGGGAGAAGATCCGCTCACCGAGCGGGTTCTTCTCCGCGGCGTGCTGCAGCAACGAGGTGATGCTGAACCCGAACTTGCCCATCAGGAACAGCGTCATGAGCGCGACGCACAGCATCAGGGCGACCGCCTTGATGATCTGCACCCAGGTGGTTCCCTTCATCCCGCCCACGAGCACGTAGACGATCATCAGCGCACCGACGGCCGCGATCACCAGGGCCTGGCCGGCCGCGCTGTGCACGTCGAGCAGCAGCGCCACCAGGCTTCCGGCGCCTGCGATCTGCGCGATCATGTAGATGAAGGAGATGACCAGTGTCGACACCGCCGCGGCTGCGCGCACCGGGCGCTGCTTCATGCGGTAGCTGAGCACGTCGCCCATGGTGAATCGGCCTGTGTTGCGCAGGAGTTCTGCGACGAGGAGCAGGTTCACCAGCCATCCGACCAGGAACCCGATCGAGTAGAGGAAGCCGTCGTATCCGTGCACGGCGATGGCGCCCGCGATGCCGAGGAACGAAGCGGCCGACAGGAAGTCGCCCGACAGGGCGATGCCGTTCTGCGCACCGGTGAATTGCGAGCCCGCTGCGAAGTAGTCGGTGGTGGACCCCGTGCTGCTCACCCGGTAGACGATGAACAGCGTGAGCAGCACGAACGCCGCGAAGATGCTGATGTTGAGCATCGGGTTGGTGTCCATCAGGGCCGCTCCTCTCCGGTGGCGTTGCGGTAGAGCTCAGCGGCGCGGGGGTCGATCTCCTTGGCGGCGTAGCGCAGGTAGAGGGCCGTGATGACGAGGGTGCTGACGAACTGGCCGATGCCGAGGACGAGCCCGACGTTGACGGCGCCGAACAGCCGGATCCCCATGAAATCGGGGAAGTACGCGGCGAGCACGACGTAGCCGACGTACCAGACCACGAACACGAGGGTCATCGGGAACGTGAACCTGCGCAGTTTGCCGCGCAATTCGCGGAATTCCGCACTGCGAGCGATACTGGGAAAGTCGGGGCCCGCGTCGCCGGGCACCGGGAGATCGGTGCGCCTGGCGGATTTGTCGATTTGGCCGAAGGTCGCTTCGGTTTGTCGAGATGGCGGCGGGGGTTGTGTGGCGTTGCGCATGCATCCTTCCAAGCAATCGGACATCACATCGACGTGTTGTGCGCCGATGCCGCAAAGTCCCCCAACTTCGTCCGAACTCCCGCAGCTGTTCGCGATCTTCCTTGATCTCGAATTCCCCAGGAGTCGGTGACCGCACGACTTGCGATGCCAACCAGGGCGGGAGTCTAACGATCATTCCGCTTCACCTGGACCACAGCAGCGACACACCACACCAACTGATGAATCCATCGATCACTAACCGTGATTACACCTAGCGAGAAGCCATACCTCCCAGAGGGCGGAACAGAGCCGGGCCACCCCGCGAGAAAGGGCCGAGCGGGGTCATTTTTGCTGATCAACCGCCTGGTTAGGCGAGGGTAACACGGGATGGTCAAGGGTACATTCCCACTGCATTCGACCCCTTTGTCACCCAGTCGGAGAGATTCTCTCCATCGGGTGACTAAAGCGCATCCTGCCTTCGCGGCAATGAACACGATCAGTGTCCAAAGTGCCCAACGAGCCTCCACGCACCCGTGAAGATGATCTCCATCGACCCGAATGCACTGGTCAGAGCGCTGAATTCAAAGCAGATAGTAGATCATTCCGGTGAGGTAGTGTTCTGCACGCCGACGACCGGTAAGAACCAATTCGATGCCACCGCGATCACCCCCGACATCGCAGGTACTTCGAATACCGCCGTCGAGACCGCACGGCCACCCGCGAAAACCCCGAAACGCAGGCAGCGCCGCCAACCACGAATGACCTGCCGCGCACCCCCGAGGCGGGCCGGCCTGCCCACCACACGAACGCGCAGTTGGCGATGAAAGCTTCGACCGCGCGGGAAAGGACTGCGTCGTGAGCAGCGGAGTAGAAGACCCGCCCGCGAACGCGACCCGGGCATCCATGTGGTCGCGCGCCACGTCCCGAATCATCACGTGGCACAACTGGAAGCTCCCGGTCAAGATCGCCGCCGTCGTGCTGGTCCCGGTCATCTTCGCGATCGTGCTGGGCGTCCTTCAGATTCGCGGTCAGATCACCGAAGCCAGCAACTACGAGCAGATGGACCGCGTCGTCTCAGCCGGCCGCGCCGTGCGCACCGCCGTCGACAGGTTGCAGGAAGAACGCAGCCAATCCGCCGAATTCCTCGTTCGCGGCCAGGTGACCGACGCCGACATCAGGAACCGGTTCGCCGCCTCCGACGAAGCACTGGCGGAAACCCAACGCCTGCTGGACGCTGCGCCGGACAGCGACGCCGTTCGGTACGCCAAGCAGGAGACCGAACGGCAGTCGACCGAGCTCGACCCGATCCGCAAGCTCGTGCTCGGCGGACGCGTCGACCCCGGCATCACCGCCAACTCCTACACCGAGCTCATCGACGTGATGCTCGCGCTCGACCGGACGCTGATCAGCCAGATCTCGTCCTCGGAGCTGGTGGCCACCGCCACCACCGTGCACGAGCTCGCCAAGATCAGCGAAGAGGTCCAGCTGCAGCAGGCCCTGGTGCTCACCGGCCTGGCCCGCGACGACTTCACCAGTGACAACCTCGCCCGCCTGGCCGCGAGCGAAGCCCGGCGCACCGCAGCGGTCAAGGAGTTCCGCGCCGCAGCCGACCCGCAGCAGCGCATCCGCTACGACCAGCTCTACTCCAACCCTCAGGTGCCGGCTCGGGAAACCTCGGTTCAGCTGGCGATGGCCGAGCAGCACAACACCCGATCCACCCTGTCCTCGCACCTGGTGTCGACCGCGACGTGGAAGGACCAATCCAACGCCGCGGCCCAGGCGCTCAACACGCTGCAATCCCAGCTCGACCAGCAGCTGCACCACACCGCGTTCAGCCTGCAGGACACCGCGGGCAACCTCGCCGGTCTCCAATCGGTCATCCTGCTCACCGCGCTGCTGATCGCCGGCGCGATCGTGGTCATGGTGGCGAGGCATCTCCTCAGCTCGCTCAAGATGCTGCGGCACAGCGCGCTCTACACCGCCAACCACCAGCTCCCCAACGCCGTCGCCGACATCCGCGCCGGCCACGCACCGCAGGCCGTCCAACCGGTGCCGGTCACCACCACCGACGAGGTCGGCGAAGTCGCCCGAGCCTTCGACGACGTGCACACCCAGGCGGTCACCCTCGCCACCGAGCAGGCAGAACTCCGCCGCAGCTACAGCGATTCGTTCATCAACGTGTCGCGACGCAGCCAGAGCCTGCTCGAACGTCAGCTTCGGCTCTTCGAGCAGCTCGAACGAGACGAAGAGGATCCCGACCAGCTGGCAACGCTGTTCCAGCTGGACCACCTCGCGACCCGGATGCGCCGCAACAACGAAAACCTGATGGTGCTCTCCGGCGCGGATCTGGCACGTCGCTTCACCCGTCCCACCACGCCGGCCGACCTGCTGCGCGCCGCAGTCTCGGAGATCGAGCACTACCCGCGGGTCAACGTCCAGCAACTGCCGGACACCAAGATCGTCGGGTACGTGGCCAGCGACCTGGTGCGGCTGCTGGCCGAACTCCTCGACAACGCCGCGAACTTCTCCGCGCCGCAGACCCAGGTCGTGGTGTCGGGACAACGAGACCGCGACGGCTCGCTGCGGATCGACATCGACGACGACGGCATCGGCATGAACCCGAACGAGCTCGCCGAAGCCAACCAGCGCCTGAGCTCCGACGAGGAGATCAAGCAGTCCACGTCGCGACGCATGGGCCTGTTCGTGGTGGGCCGCCTGGCGCGCAGGCACGGCATCCGGGTCGAGCTGATGCCCGGCCAGAAGGACACGGGCGTGCGGGTGTCCATGACCCTCCGGCCCGACCTGCTGATCGACGACGTCTCGCTCCCCGCCCCGCGCACCAACGGCGTCTACCGGCCCGGGAACGACGACGACACGCTCATCAGGCAGTTCGACTGGGAAGCGGCCGAACAGGACGCGATCAGCAACCCGCCGACCCACAACGGGTTCCACCTGTTCCGCAGCGCCGACGACGAGGACTCGTCCAGCGAGCTCTTCAGCGCTCAGGAGACCTCCGCTGAGCCTCCGCCTGAGATGGAGGTTCCCGAGACCCCGGAGTCGATCCTCGACGAGCTGTCCTCGGTGTGGTTCCTGGAACGGGAGGAAGGCGACCCGGACGCGGAACCCCAGTTCCGCTGGCCCGACGAGACCGACGACGGTCCGGTCACGGAGATCCTGCCGGCCGTGAAGCTGGAAGAAAGGGCCCCTTCCTCCGATGAGGCCCCCAGCACGGCCGACGAGGTGGACTCCCGCGACTGGACCTTCGCCAGCGATGAAGGGCAGCAGCGCGCTGAGGAGGTCGCGGCCTCCGAGCCGACCGACTTCACTTCGGCCGGGCTGCCCCAGCGGGTTCCGCTGGCGAACCTGGTCGCCGGCAGCGCTGACCGGGCGGACAGCGACGAGCCCCGTCCTGCACGTGACCCCAACCGGGCGCGGGGCAGGCTGGCGAGCTTCCAGGCAGGCGTCCAACGCGGCCGCCACCGTCTGAACCACGCCTCGACCGCCGCAGCAACGAGTGCGGAGCAGTCCGCCACCACCCAGCAGGACCCAACCGGGGATGACAGAGCAGAGACGGCGGAACAGCAGGGCGGCAACGAGGCCCCGCAGTACACGCCGTCAGGTCTGCCACGCCGGACCCCCAGAGCCCAGCTGGTATCGGGATCGGTCACCGATTCGACCGCCACATCACCGCGCGACGCCGACGTGACGCGCGGGAGGTTGGCCAGCTTCCAACGCGGTGTCCGCGAGGGCAAGCACAGCCTTCGCGACCCACAGCCGTCAACGGATGAGACCCGGTGATCCCCGAATCAGTTAGGAGGAAAGGAGGCGCCATGAACGCCCAAAATTCCCAGCCGAGCCAGTTCGGTTGGCTCGTCACGGACTTCACCGAGCGGGTACCCGGTGTTGCCCACGCAGTCGTCGTCTCGGCTGACGGACTTCTGCTGACCGCCTCGGCGAAACTCCCCACCGACCGCGCAGACCAGCTCGCCGCCGTCGCGTCCGGCCTGCTCAGCCTCACCCAGGGTGCGGCTCGGTGCTTCGAGGCGGGCGCTGTCACCGAAACCGTCGTCGAGATGGAACGCGGTCTGATGCTGCAGATGGCGATCAGCGACGGCTCCTGCCTGACGGTGTTGGCGGCGCCGCAGTGCGACATGGGTTTGATCGCCTACGAGATGACCTTGTTGGTCGAACGCGTCGGCCAGATCCTGACGCCGGAGCTGCGTTCTCAGCTGCAGGGAACAAGCCGAGTCATGACCGGACAGTCGGTGTGAGGCGAAGATGAGCGAAGGTCCGGACCCGACCGGGCAACACCGGCGGCGCCCCTCCGGCCCGCCGGAAAGCGACGGCGTGGCGGAGGTTTTCAACCGGTTCACCCTGGACAGCGGTCTACGCGGGTGGCGCCGGAAGCGTGCGCAGAAGGATCTCGGGCGGCAGGGCACGACCGAGCCGGAGGAGGTCGAGGACGCCTCCCGGTCACAGTCGGCCTCCCCCGGCGCATCCGCAGCACCACAACCGGCCGGTGGTCGCGGCAATCCCGCTCCCCCGAGTGCGGCCGGTTCTCCGACCCCACGGGATGCTTCGCCGACCGGTGAAGCGATGTCCACCTCCATCCGCCCGTACGCGTGGACCGGTGGCCGAACCAGGTCCAACCACCACCTGGAGCTCGAAACGCTGGTTTCGGCGAGCGATTTCTGCACGCCGGAGAGGTTGCAGCGCACCGAGCACCACGCCATCGCCGAGATCTGCCAGCATCCACGGTCGATCGCCGAGGTCGGCGCGATGCTGGGAGTCCCGCTCGGCGTTGCGAAGGTCCTGCTCGGCGACATGGCGGATCTGGGTCTGGTCACGGTGCACGAGACGGTCAGCGACAACAGCAGCTCGTCGCACTTCTTGTTGATGGAACGGGTCCTGAGCGGACTTCGCCGGCTCTGACTTCCCCCAGCGCGCGAGTCTCCTGGGCAGCGCGCCGAACGCAGAAACCCAGCATTGACTTGATGACTGAAGTGGGCAGACATGAATCCTGATACGCAAGCCCGACCTGAATACCCCCGCAGGTCCCCGACCACCACCTCCGCGAAGATCGTCGTCGCAGGTGGATTCGGCGCCGGCAAAACCACATTCGTCGGTTCAGTGTCGGAAATCGTGCCGTTGACCACCGAAGCGGTCATGACCGAGGCCAGCCACGGCATCGACGACCTGCACGCGACACCGAACAAGCAGACCACGACGGTGGCCATGGACTTCGGTCGTCTGTCACTGGACTCGGATCTGATCCTCTACTTGTTCGGCACCCCTGGCCAGCACCGGTTCTGGTTCATGTGGGACGACTTGGTGCGCGGAGCGATCGGCGCGGTCGTCCTGGTCGACACGCGCCGGCTGGCCGACTGCTTCTCGGCCATCGACTTCTTCGAGGACCGCAAGCTGCCCTACATCGTTGGGCTCAACTGCTTCGACGGCAACCTGCAGCACCGGGTTCAGGAGGTCCGGGAGGCGATGGCGATCCCGGACGACGTTCCGATCGTCACCTGCGACGCTCGAAACCGGGAGTCCACCAAGCAGTCTCTGATCCGCTTGGTCGAATACGCGATGCAGTGGTGGATGCAGAGGCATCCGGAGGAGCAGGGGAGCCTTTCTGCCACCCGCTGAGCGGTTTTCCCTCGGTGGGTATGGGTTCGTTCCCGCCCTGCTGGTTTGATCGGAACGTTCCCATACTCACCTAGCAAGCCGGTAATCACCCGCTCAGGTGATCACGACACACGCATCGTCCGTGCCTGCTCCACCAATTCGGCGCCTAGTATGCGGATAGTTCTACGCATGCAGAAGACGACCGCCGCCAAAGCCGCCGCTCTGAGCTTCCGCCGCCGCGTGTACCGGGTCAGCGAACTGACCAAGCTCGGGATCAGCCAGTCCACGGCCTATCGCTGGGCTCGTGCCGACGGCCCGTGGACACGTCTGGCTCCAGGAATCGTGCTCGTCGCGCCCGGTCCTGCGACGGTGCGGGATCGCATCGATGCGGCTCTGCTTCGCGCCGGGCCTCATGCGATGCTCACCGGATTGCACGCGGCTCGCCTGCACGGCTTGAAGTCGCCTCCGGATTCGGCCGACATCCACGTCCTCATCCCGCATCGCCAGAAGATCCAGAGCTACGCGGGAACCAGGTTCGAACGCACCATCCGACTGCCGAAACCTGTTTTCATCGACGGCATTCCGGTGGCACCCCCGGTGCGCGCGGTGATGGACGGTGCTCGCACCTTCATGTCTGCGGCGCTGACCCAGCAAATCCTGTTCGAGGCGATCAAGGCGGAGAACCTGTGCCGCTTCGAGGAGCTCGTGGCCGAGATGGAGACCGGAAGCCGGCGGGGAACGGCCGTGCCGCGCGCGACGTTGCGCGCCTACAAGTGCGGTCTTGAACCGCCACAAGATCTCCTGCGCGTGGCGCTGCCACCCGCATCCGGGCCGCCGCCACCGCGTGCCGCGCGACCGCGCCGCCGTTCCCTGTGGAGCGCGGGGCGGTTGCTCAGCCGCACCGTGCTCAGAACGCTGGTGCCGAGTCCGTGATCCCGAACTGCTCGTCACCGACGGGTTTTCCGGCGATGGTGACAGGACGCCCCGCGGGGACGGGTGTGGCCGCGGGGAGCCAGCTGCGGGCGACCCGCCAGGCGCTGTCGATCAAGGCCCCGGAGTGGGCGAAGGAGTAGGGCGAAAGACCGACGATGGAAGGAGCCGGCACCACGTACAACTCGCAACGCGGAGCGTTGACCTGCATGTCCAATCGCGCTGCGGAGACCATCGCGGCGCCCAGGGCAGCACCGTTGACACCACCGATCGAGCGCGGCGGGGTCTTCGGCGGCGGCCAGGTCGCGATCGAACCGATGCCGCGGCGCCGATCCTGGGTGAACTCGAAGGGCTCAGTGCCACCGCACGGGAGCACGAAAACCCGTTGTGCTCCCTGCTCAACGGCTCGGCTGATCGGCATGAACGCGGCAGGCCCACCGTCGACGAGCCAGCGCCCACCGACTTCCACAGGAGGGAACATCCCGGGAATCGAGCACGACGCCACGAGTGGCGGCAAGGCGGGACCGTCTTCGAAGTAGACGGCATCACCGGTGTCGAGATCGGTCGCGGTCACCGTCAGCGGGATCGCGCCCTGCTCGAGCCTGCGGAACGGCAGGGTTTCGTGCAGCCAACGGGCCAGACCGTGGTTGCCCATGACGTGGTTGGACAGGCCGAGCTTGCCCGCGAGGATTCTGGTGGGCTGAATCGGGAACACGTCGGCTCGCCGCATCGACTTCCACAGGTCGCGCAGCTTCTCGGCACCGCGCGTGGTCGGATCACCGGCCAGCCATGCCGCGTTGAGCGAGCCCGCGGAGGTTCCCACAACGAGATCCGGCACGATGCCCGCTTCGAACAGTGCCGTTGCCAGACCTGCCTGAATGGCTCCGAAGGTGGAGCCGCCGGGCATGACCCATGCTGTGCGCATCAGCTCGTTCCCTCCTGCGTTCACCTGTGCGCAAGAGTAACGAGGAACGCGGTATTCGCAGCTCAGGCGTCGCCGGGATCACCCCGTCTGCGCTGGCGTTTGACTTCAGAGCGCCGCTTCTTGCCTGCGAGTCGTCGCCTTTGCGATCCCTTGGTCGGTTTGGTGGGGCGGCGCTTCGCAGCGGGTGGTGCGACGGCGGAGGCCAGCACTGCGGCGAGGCGTTCTCGCGCGGCTTGGCGGTTGGCCAGCTGAGCTCGGTTCTCGGATGCGGTGATCGTGAGCACCCCGTCGACCAACCGGTTCCCGAGCTTCTCCAGCGCGCGGGCGCGCAGCCGCTCGGGCACCGAGGACGAGCGCGCCAGGTCGAAGGAAAGCTCCACCCGCGAGTCGGTGGTGTTGACGCCTTGCCCGCCTGGACCGGACGACCTGGAGAAACGCTCGGACAGCTCCGCAGGCGGAATGCTCCAGTCACTCGTGATCGGCAGGTCGTCGGCCATACCGCAAGCATGCCGCACGGGCTCTGCGCGGCACAGCTGCGCCCACCTGGGCAGCTTGGGCCCCTTCATCCTCGATCTTGTGGCAGGAAGGAACCCAAGCTGCACCGATCAGCTGCCCGCGGGCCGCCATCCTGCAACGCCACCGGGTACCGGGGCGTCTGAGGCGTATGGGGTGCGAGTGAAGATGAACGTGTTCAGGTTGAGGTGGTTGGGCGTGCCGTCGGCGTTTCGGCCGATGCGCAGGATCTCACCCGCGTAGTAGCCGTCCAGGCCGGTCCAGGTGCCGTCGCCGTTGGGGCGGAAGCGCGAAGCCCTTCCTCGGCGGCCGTGCCCGAGCCTGAGGTCGAGGAGCCCGTTGCTGAGCACGCGCAGCACGTGCGGCGACGGACCCCAGTACCACTCCCCCGTCAGTTCCAGCAGCCCCATGTCCACGTCCGGTCGCGGGATCCAGGGCTCCGGGATGCGCGGTTCGTGCTCGGCCAGGGCGTCGAGCAGATCCGTGCCCAGCACCCCGGTGACTCCTGCCGTCGTGTTGGCCATGAAGATCACGGCCTCGTTCTCGGCGGGGTCGGCCCACACGCTGGCCAGAAATCCCGGCATGGAACCGCTGTGCCCGGCCAGGCGACGGCCGTTGTGCCGCAGCAGCTGAAAACCGAGTCCGTACCCGGAGCGCCATTCAGGCCCGTCGTCCACCGAGCCGGGCACGCGCATTTCGGCCACCGTGTCCGGGTGGAGCACCTCGCCGGTGTCGCCCAGGATGAATCGGGCCCACCGGGCCATGTCGTCGAAGGTCGACCACAGCTGCCCTGCGGGTGCCATCGCCCCTGCGTCTTCCGCCGGCTCCGGTAGCACCACGTCCGCCCACGGGTGGACCGCGAAACCCTCCGCGTGGGGCGCGACGGGGCTCAAGGTGGTGCGGCGCATGCCGAGCGGCCGCAGGATCTCGCGTTCCATCGCCTCGTGCCACGGGGCACCACGCAGCCTGGCGACCAGTTCTCCCAGGATTCCGAAACCCACGTTGGAGTAGTGGAACTGGTGGCGCGGGGTCGGGCGCAGCGCGCTGTCGTCGACGGAGGCGAGCAGCTCCTCCGGGCTTCCACCCGGGGTGCGTTCCCACCACTGTCCTGCGGGTTCAGCGGTCAACCCGCTGCACTGGCTGAGGATCTCGCCGATGCTGCGGTTTCCGAGCGACGTCCCCGGCAGGTACTTATCCAGCTTGTCGGCGAGGTCGAGTCGACCTTCGTCGCGCAGCCGCATCACGAGCACGCCCACGAAGGTCTTCGTGATCGACCCGATCCTGTACTGGGTGTCCGTCGTGGAGGGTGCTTCGTTCACCTGGCCACGGGAATCGAACCAGACCGTCTCTCCATCACGCACGAGACCGGCGATCAGGGAAGGAACACGGTTTTCACTCTGCTCCACGGCCAGGCGCCGCAGCAGCACGCGCTGGGTGGAGGGCAGCAGACTCGTCACCATGCCCCGATGCTTTCACGCCGAAGGACCAAGGCACGCACATTTCGCGATCGGCCGGAGCACAGTGGCAGGACGGTTCCCTTTCGCCGCTCATGCCTTGCGGCTACGGCGTTCAACCCCCTTGCTGATTCCTTGCTTGGTGACCTGGAAGCGCACCGGCAGCTTGCCGATCATGATCAGGACGAGGATGAGCAGAATCAGCACGATCCAGCCGCTCCACCCCAGCAGGCCGACGCTGGCGTTGTCGACCGGGTGACCGGCCTGGCTGAAGATCACTGCCATCGTTCCCGCGGAGTTGAGGAAGCCGTGTGCGATCGCGGCCGGCCACACGCTGTCGGAGGCGAGCCTCAGCCAGCTCAGCAGCGTTCCCACGAGCACGCAGAAGCAGCCCATCATCAGGAACGACACCACGATCGGAACAGTCGGGTAGTTGTACCCGAGGAGCAGGATCGGCGCGTGCCAAAGGCCCCACAGAACTCCGGTGGTGAGGAAGGAACCGGGCTGCCCCAGCGGCAGCAGGGCTTTGGTCAGGTAGCCGCGCCAGCCGAGCTCTTCACCGAGCGCCGGCAGCGTGTGCAGCCAGCCGAACAGGAACACCTGGCCGAGCTGGGTCAGCGCGAGCGCCGTTGGTGATGTCCGGTTCTGCTCCCCGACGACGGTGGCGCCGACCTGCTCCACGAGTCCCGAGAACCCGGTCCAGTCCGCCTCGTAGACGCCGAGCAGGTAGCCGACCAGCAAGGCGAGCAGCACTGCCAGCAGGGGTCCGACGCACCCCAGGACGGCGTATCTCCACCACTTCTTGATGCCGCCGGGGTTGGTGAGACCCAACGCGCGCATCGGGGCGCCGCTGGGACTGATCCACTTGGTGACCACCACTGCCGCGACGGCGGGCATGAACATCATGAGGGTCAGGGCGACCGGCGCCCATCCCCACGACAGGCCCTCGCCGGTCAGCCACAGAGGCGTGGTCAGCAACCAAGCAGGCGCATAGGCGAGAACCACGAACCAGACGGTGCCGCGAACATCCACTCGATCACGTTCGGAAACCACGTAGGCATTTTGCCAATGATTTCTGAGTTATCGCTGAGTACGGCCTGATGACACGAGAAAGGGGACCTTCCTGCCATTCGACATGACTGAAAGGTCCCCATGCTCACATCCGATTACGGCGCCGGTGCCGCGGGCGGTGCCGCGGCCGGCGGCGGTGTGCCGGGCAGGGCGGCGACCGGCAATCCGCTGTGGATCTTGGTCATAGCGTCGAACCACGTTCGCGCGGGCACCTTGCCGCCGTAGATGTTGCCGCCACCACCACACAGGTAGGGCGGCGAGTTTCCGCCACCGTCGCAGATGCCTTCCGGGCGCTTGCCGTCGGAGTAGGTCAGCACGGCACCGGCCATCTGCGGCGTGGCCGCCAGGAAGGCCGCGGACTTGTGCTCCTGGGTCGTGCCGGTCTTTCCGATCATCGGACGAGCCCACTTGACCTCCTGCGCGGCCGCGCGGGAGGTTCCCTCGGTGTCGTCCTTGCTCAGCCCTTGCGCGAGAGCGGTGGCCACCGCGGGTGCCACTGCCTGCTCGCAGGCGGGCTCGCCGAGCTGCACCGGGTTGCCGTAGCGGTCCTTGACCTCTTCGATCGGGGTCGGCGGGCAGTAGACGCCATCGCTCATGATCGTGGCCGCGACGTTGGACAGCTCCAGCACGCTCGTCGGCGTGAAGCCGAGGGTGAAGGAACCGTTGTTGCGCCGCTTGATCGAGTCGCCCAGCGAAGGCCCGTTCGAGCCGTCGTCCTTGAGCGTCGAACCCAGCGAGTTGACGCCGTTGATGCTCTTGCGCATGCCGAGCTTGGCGGCCATGTCGACGGCGTTGTTCAGGCCGGCCCGTTCCAGCAGCGCCACGAAGCCGGTGTTCGGCGAGGTCGCCAACGCCATCTGCAGCGTTCGCGGCCCCGGCCTCACGCCGTCGGCGTTGTGCACGGTGTAGGGCGCCTGGCCGTTCTTGTAGATGCGCGAGGTGTAGCTGGCGGGGACGTCGATCGTGTCGTAGATGCTCATGCCGCGCTCGATCGCAGCTCCGGCGGTGAAGATCTTGTAGATCGAGCCCGCACCGAAGGGCTGCACGCGGCTGACGATGTCGTAGGCCGTCTGCCCCTTGCTGGGGTCGTTGCCGAAGTCGCGGTTGGCGACCAGGGCGCGGACCTTGTGCTTGTCCTTGCCCGGTTCGACGACCGACATCGCGTTGGCGATGCCTTCGGTCTGGGTCGGGACCTGCTTCTGGGCGGCCTGCTTGGCCGCGTCGGAAGCGGTGCGGTCCAGGGTCGTGCGCACCGTGTAGCCGCCGACCTTCAGCTTGTCGGTGTCGATGCCGTACTTCTCGAGGTAGTCGCGGACG
Organism: Saccharopolyspora endophytica; assembly: GCF_018070075.1. GTDB lineage: Bacteria > Actinomycetota > Actinomycetes > Mycobacteriales > Pseudonocardiaceae > Saccharopolyspora > Saccharopolyspora endophytica. The sequence goes on along the minus strand of NZ_JAGPXE010000005.1, from coordinate 270,689 downwards.
TAGGTGCAGAAGAATCCGTCGGTGGTGCCGTCGCCGATGCCGACGCAGCCGTTCGGCGGCCGTCCCAGCGGGGACAGGACGCCCAAGGGCTCCTTCTTCGCGATCTCAGCGTCTTCCTCGGTGATGCGGATGTCGTTGTTGCTGTCGGCCATCAGGTCGATGACCAGGTTGCGGCGGGCCAGCGCGTCCTGCGGGTTGCTGTTGGGGTTCAGCGAACCGGGCTGGTTGACCACGGCGGCCAGCAGAGCCGCCTGGGCGATCGTCAGCTTGTCAGGAGTGGTGCCGAAGTAGGTCTGAGAAGCGGCACCGACCCCGAAGGTCTGGTTGCCGAAGGGCACCACGTTGAGATATCCGGTGAGGATCTCTTCCTTGGACATGGTGCGTTCGAGCTCGACGGCGATCTTGGCTTCGCGGAGCTTCCGCGCGACCGTGGTCTCCTTGGCCTGCTCCGCCTCCAACTCGGTGGTGGCCGAGACGTGCACCAGGTAGTTCTTCACGTACTGCTGGGTGATCGTGGACGCGCCCTGCGCGGTCTCACCGCTGCCGATGTTCGTCGCGAGGGCGCGGATAGTGCCGTGCCAGTCGACGCCGCCGTGATGCCAGTAGCGCTTGTCCTCGACCGCGGTGATAGCGGCCTTCATGGTGTCGGCGATCTGCTCGGGGCGGGTTTCGACCCGGTAGTCCTTGAAGAAATAGGCGATGGGCTTGCCGTTGCGATCGGTGACGGTCGACACCTGCGGCATTTCCCGTTTTGCGAGCGAACTCGACATTTTCGACATGGCATGGGTGGTCTGGTTGACCATCGCCCCAGCCCCGGTCGCAACTGGCAGCAGTAAGGCCGCCACGAGTACGCCGGCTAGGACGCACAGTCCGAACATCTTCAACAGCACGCCGCTGCGCACGCCAGCCCCTATCACCAAAGTGTCCGCAAGATCCGGCCGCCGACCGCGCCACGTGGCGCGAACCCACGCTCCCGCTCACCGATCCCAGCCGCCGGGAAGAACCACCGGCTTCCACTGCCCGGAAGCAATCGGCATCCGTTTCGCTTTGCCGTCAACCAGTTCGTTGATATCACACCCGTCCGCGCGCTCCGCGTGCTGCCAACAACTGAATTCGACTCGAAACCGACACGGAAACAGGTCGGGTCACTACACTTCGTGACAGAAGGGTTCCCTTGCTCGCGGAGGAAACATGACCGATCCGTTCCTGGATTCGCTCGCCAATGCCCTGGGCGGGCAGGCGGCCACCGCACTGGGTGCCGCCGGGACGATGGCGTTGGCGAAGGTCCGCGACCTGCTTCGCCGCAGGTCGCAGCAGGACCCTGAAACACAGGCGGCTTTGGAGGCCGCCGAGAGCGACGACGCGGGCCCGGCTCAGGTCACGGCACTGGCGGAGCGGCTGGACGCGGTGTGCTCGGAAGACGAGGAGTTCGCCGAACTGCTGCGCCGCGAAGGCGCCGCCGTGCACAACGAGATCACGGCGTCGGACAACGTCGTGAACATCAACAACGGTCAGGTCAAGAATTTGGTGCAAACCCGCGAGATCAACGGCGGGATCACCTTCAACTAGTGCGCTGATCCGACTGGTCGAGCCCGGCCAGATACCGGTTGTACTCGGCCAGCTCCGGATCTTCATCCGATTCCACGGGCGGCGCCGGAGGCGGCACCAGGGGCCGTGACCGGCGTCGTTCCGGTTCTTCGGGCACCGCTGAGGTGGTGCTCGCCCCTTCTTCGGCCTCGTCGCTGGTCGCGGGTTCGGCCTCGCCGCGCTGCTGCGCGAAGTCCATGCGGATCAGCTTGATCCAGAGGAAGATCGTGAAGGCGCCGAACAGCGGCCACTGCAGCGCATAGCCGAGGTTCTGGAAGCTCCCCCCGGCCTCGTGCGCGCGGTCCCACTGCCACACGGCGAGGAAGCCGGTGGCGATCGTGGCCACGATGAACAGCGCATGCAGAAGCAGCCAACGTGGGGTCAACAGGCTGCGCAACACGCCTCCGATTCTAGGTGCTCCCGGTGGGCGGCGACGGCCCGGCACCGTGGGCCCCTCGTCTCAGCCACTGTGCGTGATCTCGTCCTTCTGCCTGAACCCGAGGGGCTCCTGTGTCCAAATGCACAGGTCGGCAAGGTCCTTCTTCGGTCGTGGCCGCCTGGCAGGTGACAGGAAGGTTCCCTTGCTCACGCCCACCGGCGGCCGGCCAGGGCCCGGCAGGCGAGCAGCAGCGCGCCCGTGATCGCGAAGGTCACCGGGTATCCGGACGCGGTGATGAGGACGCCGAACCCGATCGCGCCGAGTCCGTGACCGCCGTCGTAGGCGATGTTCCACGCGGTGCTCGCGGTCGCCGAGTCGGCGCGTTCCAGCATGAGGATGAGGGTCGTGTTCTGAACGGCTCCGAAGCCTGTGCCGAACACGGCCGCGCCTGCCAGCGCCACCGGGTCCGCGGTCCACGCGGCCAAGGCCAGCAGCAGCACTCCGAACCCGCCGAACAGCACCGACGGAGCGAGGACGCCCTGCTGCCCGAACCGGTCTCCCAGGTGCCCGGCGAGCCACCGGCCGAGCATGGTGGCGGCGGCGAAGATCAGCAGCGCGGCCGGGGCGACCGACGGGGTGACGGCCAACGGCAGGAACGCCGTCAAACCTCCTGCCGCAGCCGTGTTGACGGCCATGACCGTCCAGGAGGGCAGCAGCGCGACCGGCCGGGCCTTCGCTCCTCGCTCCTGGTCGCGGGTGCGCACCCGCTCGATGCCCAGGATCGTCAGGGCGGCCAGGACGGGGATCGCACCGGCGGCCCAGAACAGCGGGCCGAACCCGATTCGGCCGCTCAGCCACACCCCGGCCGGCAGCAGGGCGACGTTGGGCAGGCCGATGGCGAGGCCGTAGTAGGCGGCTGCCCGGCCTCGTTGTGCGGTGGCAACGAGTTCCGCGGTCAGCGCCGATCCGGTGACCGTCAGCAAGCCGAACCCGATTCCGCGCAGCGCCGAGACTCCGAGCAGCACCCACATGTCGCTGGAGAGCGCGAACAGCGGAGTGGGAAGCCCGATCATCGCGGTCCCCAGGGCGAACAGCCCGCGGCAGTCCATCCTCCTGAGCAACCACGGCATCGCCAGCTGAGTGAGCACTGTGACCAGCATGAACACCGCGTTCGTCGCGCCCGCTGCGATCTCGCCCGCGCCTCCGACCACGGCCCACAACGGCACCACGGGCAGGAGCAGGGCGTACCCGGAGAACCCTCCGACCGTCGCGATCAGCAAGAAGCGGAACGAGCGCTGTCGCAGCGGGGTCCTGGATTCGGTCGAGACGGGTGTTCGCACCTGCTCTTGATAGGCGGTGGACCCTTCGCGTGTCCATTCGACCCTTGTCGAGATCCTGCCGAGTTGTCCCCTCTTGGCCGATTGTGCGCTTTCTGTCGATCGACTTGTCTGGTGCCCCGTTTCGGCAACGGCAAGGAGTCCGGCAATGCAGAGATGGCAAGCACTGGCGTTCGCGGGTGTCGTGGTGGGCACCGCGTTGGTTCCCGCGACCGCAGGAGCACCACCGACCATGGCCGCACCGCCCCCGTGCAGCGAGGAGCCTCGGGAGAACCCGATCACCGAGTTCACCAGCTACGACGAGATGCTGGTTGAGCTCGACCGCATCGAACGCGTCAGCGCCGGCCGCGTGGCCGTGGAAGACGTGGGGGGTTCCAACAAGGGCCGCGACATGATGCTCGCGCGCGTGGGCACCGGGCCGAAGGTCGTGTTCATCACCGCCGAGATCCACGGCAACGAGAAGACGGGGCCCGACGCCCTGCTCGACATGCTCGATTACCTGGGCACGTCGGACTCCACGACCGCGCAGCAGATCCGCGACCAGCTGACGGTGGTCGCCATGCCGAAGATCAACCCGGACGCCGGTTCCCTCGACCGGCGCGGCAACGACATGACCTGGCAGGAAGTTCAGTCCCACTTCCCCCAGCTGGCCGCGTCCCCGCCGCCGTGGAACTACATCACCGATCAGCGGCAGGGCGACGACTACTCGCAACGCCCGGGGTTCGACGTCAACCGCGACTACCACCCGAACCTGGCGTACCAGCCGCAGCCGCAGGACTTCCCCGGCAGCAGCGACAAGCCAGGTTGGTTCATCAGCCCGGAGACGCAGACGGTCCGCGACGTCTACACGGGGCTGCAAGCCGAGTTCGGCGCTGTGGACACCTACGTCGACCTTCATCACCAGGGGGCCTGCTACACGGTTCCCGGCACTGACGAGTTCGTGACCATGAGCCTGTCCGGGAAGTTCGTCGCGGACCCGAACACGCCGGAAGGTGCCGCCTTCGCCGAGTTCGCCGACAGCTATCGCCCGGAGTACTCCAAGCAGCTCAACGTGGCGGCGTACAACGCGCTTCAAAGCGCTGCCGAGCGCAACCCCGACTTCGGCAACATCACGTTGTACCCGCAGGACATCAACCTGCCCGGCACGGGCCTCGGGGCCTTCCAGCTCAACGGCAGCGGCGCCGTGCTGTTCGAGGTGCGCGGCCAAACTCAGACGCTCGGCGAGCAGCACCGCGACATGCTCACGCGGACCGTCTACATCGGCCTGGACGGGATCCTCTCTTCCCTCGCCTCGGGCGAGGTGACCGAGCTCGACCCGGCCGCCTACGACCAGATCCCGCCGACCGACCGCGGCCAGCGAACCCTGCAGGGGACGACCGACATCGAGGACTGATCTCAATCACCGCTGCGCGATCTCGGACATCCAGGCGCGTGGCCAGAAGGCCTCGGAGCTGGGAGAAGACAGAAAGGTTCCCATGCTCCGCAGGCGTTCCACGCGACCTTCGGGCGCGGGCGTGATGGGTTCGGGGGAGCGTGTCGGTGTCGTCCCCCGCGGGGGACGACACCGACTCACTCGTCGAGTTCTTCCAGTGCCGCCTCGGCGGCTTCGAGCTCGGCTCGGAGCTGCTCGACGCGGGCGCGGTGCTGCTCGCGGGCGGCTTCGATCAGCGGCTCGACGGCAGCGGCGACGTCGTCGTGCAGCAGTTTCGCCGCCTGGGCGACGGCGTTCGCCGGCACTTGGGTGGGTTTGACCAGCTTCCGCTTGGCGTTGGCGACCTCGACGCTCCACTGACCGTCCTGGTCGGCGGTGAGCGTCACGACGGCACCGCCGACGGGCTGCTTGACCTGCCGCGGTTTGCGTCGTGCCGCTGCGGCGTCAGCGGGTTTGGCCGTGGCCTGGGTGCTCGGCTTGGCGGCAGGAGCGGGCGCCGGTTTCGCCGCTGGCTTCTCGGCCGGCTTCGTCGCGGTCACCGGACTCGGTGTGCTCGCCGGGGTTTTCGCGGCGGGTTTGGCCGCAGGCTCCGGCGTCGGCTTCTTGCGAGGCGGTTTGACCTGGGTGACTTCTGCGGTGGAGAAGGACAGGACGTCCTTCGAACCGGCCGGGCGGACCTGGATGAAGTCCCCTTCGGCCGGTTCGCCGAGCGCGATCACCTTGCCGGAGCGCCCTTCTTGGACTCCGACGGCAGAGCTGGTGAACCACACCGTCGGCGTGGTTCCAGCGCTGAGCTCCTCGCGGATTGTGCGCAGTTCATCGGACGACAGCGGTGACATCGCCGCCCCTAGCTAGGGTGCGCCCCTGACGGGGCTGCTCGACAGTGACTCGACCACTATATCGAACGCCCGTGCGAAGCTTCAACGGGGTTGGGCGATCCGATCACCTCAACGCGCGGTGACCTCGTAGTCGGACAGGTCCGCCTTCCTCGTGCGCATCCAGTACTTCCAGGTGAATCCCGGCCACAGCGTGCGGTTCACGCCGTTCTCGTCGAGGTACCAGCTCCGGCAACCGCCGACCGACCACACCCCGTCGCCCAATTCGGACTGGAGCTCGCGGCTGAAGGCGTCCTGCACCGTCTGCCGAACGTCGACCTGGCCGATCTCGCCCTTGTGGATCCGGCGGATGCAGTCGATCACGTAGTTCAGCTGCGATTCGATCATGAACACGACCGAGTTGTGGCCGAGTCCGGTGTTCGGGCCGAGGAGGAAGAACAGGTTGGGGAACCCGGAGACCGTGATGCCGAGGTAGGTCTCGGCGCCGTCGCGCCAGGTGTCCTGGAGCTTGCGGCCTTCCCGCCCGACGATGGCGAGGTGGTCGTAGGCGTCGGTGACGTGGAAGCCGGTGCCGTAGATGATCGCGTCGACCTCGTGCTCCTGGCCGTCACCGGTCACCACGGAGTTCTTGCGGACCTCGGTGACGCCGCTGGTGTCGACGTCGACGTTGGACCGGTTGAGCGCCGGGTAGTAGTCGCTGGAGAGCAGGATGCGCTTGCAGCCCATCGAGTAGTCCGGCGTGACGGCCTTGCGCAGCTTCGGATCCGAGATCGTCTTGCGGATGTAGCGCTTGGACAGCCATTCCGCGGCCTTGCCGAGGCGCTTGTTGAACACCGCGAAGAAGCGAGCTTCCAGGACCCAGTACACCGCGACGCGCGCCGCGCGCTGCGCCAGCGGAACGCGCCGGAACAGCTTCTTGACCGACTCCGGGATCGCGCGGTCGGGCTTGGGCTGGATCCACGGGGGCGTGCGCTGGAACAGGTGCAGCTTCTGGGCCTGCTCCGCGACGCGGGGGACGAACTGGATCGCGCTCGCGCCGGTCCCGACGACCGCGACGCGCTTCCCTCGCAGGTCGTAGTCGTGGTTCCACTTCGCCGAGTGGAAGATCTCGCCTTCGAAGTCCTGCACACCGGGCAGATCCGGGTAGCTGGGGATGTGCAGGGCGCCGACGCCGGACACCAGGGCGCGGCCGACGTACTCGGTGCCGTCGCCGGTGGTGACCAGCCAGGTCTTGGCCTGCTCGTCGTATTCGGCGCCGGTGAACTCCACGCCGTGGTGCACGTGGTCGCGGACCTGGTACTTGTCCGCGCAGTGGCTCAGGTATTCGTTGATCTCGCCCTGCTCGGCGAACAGCCGCGACCAGTTCGGGTTCTGCTCGAACGAGAACGAGTACATCAGCGAGGGCACGTCGCAGGCGCAGCCCGGGTAGGTGTTGTCCCGCCAGGTCCCGCCGAGGTCGGAGGACTTCTCCAGGACGATGAAGTCGTCGATGCCGGCCTGCTTGAGCTTGATCGCCATGCCGAGACCGGAGAACCCGGTTCCGACGATGACGACCGAAGTTTCGTATCGACGCTGGCCAGGCGACTGCTTCTGCACCATCAGAGCCCCTCCTCGGACACCGGCACCGTATCTACTCCGCAGTAGGCTACTACGAGTAGGTTACCTGCGGTAGGGTTGATTCGTGACGAGGTCAACTGCGCCGGCCAGCGGCCGCAAGCGAATGTCCCGGGCCGAGCGCGAGACGCAGATCCTGGAAGTCGCGGAGCGGGTTTTCGCCGACGACGGTTACCAGGCGACCTCGATGGACGACATCGCCGGCCAGGTGGGCCTGTCCAAACCGATGCTCTACGAGTACTTCGGCTCCAAGGAAGGACTGCTGCTGGCCTGCCTGCAGCGGTCCAAGGCCGAACTCCTCGAAGCCACCAGCCGCGCCGCCGCCGAGGCGACCAGCCCGGAGCAGAAGCTCTACGACTGCCAGCTGGCCTTCTTCCGCTTCAGCGACGACCACGCGCAGGCCTGGGCGTTGCTGCGCAACGAGTTCTCCATCCCCAGCGCCTCGGTCAACACCGAGCTGGAGGCCATCCGCGTCCAGCAGCGCTACTTCACCGCGGACCTGCTGCGATCGGTGTGCGAGGACCTCGACCACGAGCAGGCGGAGGCCTACGCCGAGGCGATCATCGGCGCCAGCGAGCGGCTCGCCCTCTGGCGCGACCACCACCCGGAGGTCACCGCCGAGAAGGCCACCGAGCACATGATCGCGCTGTTCGCTCCGGGCCTGGGCTTCTAGACCCCCGCCGGGTGCGGGGCGCGAAGCGGTGCATGGGAACCTCTCTCCCACTGCCGCACCCGAGCCCACGCACAGATGTTCACTCGTTCGGGCTGCATTCGCCGAGTGCGGCTCAAGATCCTCTACAACGTCTCCGATGTCGAGTCAGCCGTGCCAACACCTCCGACTCGAGGAGATCCAATCTTGCGCTCCTGGACCACGCGCACAGTCAAGGCGGCCGTCATGGCCGCGGGCCTCGCCACTGTCGGCACCGGTGCCGCGAACGCGGCGGGAACCACCGACATCGAAAAGCCCGATCTGACGTCCGTTCCGGACGAGATCACCGCCGGGATCCCGGCCAACGCCTGCAAGATGCAGGAAGGGCCTTCGTTCAGCCCCACGAAGGCGCCGTGCGCCGACACGCAGCTGGACGTGAGCTCGCCGAACGTCATCAAGAAGGTCGGCGTCGACATCACCAAGACCGGGCACGGCATCGCCGGTGAGCTGCAGGACGGCCGTCCCGTGCTCGCCCCCGGCAAGCCGAACCGCGTGCTCGGGCACGTCTTCGCCGAGACCACCCGCGTGTCGAAGATGACCAAGACCAGGCCGACCGTCGGCGGCTCGGTGACCCCGGGCCACCTCGGCGTGGTGTACGAGCACACGCCCGACGCGGCGCTGCTGGACACCGAGATCGGCCCGCGCAAGCCGAACCACCAGGGCTTCTCCGCCGTGGACACCGCGGTTGCGCTGACCGCCGCCCAGGGCTACGAGTCCGAGCCGATCAGCAACCCGGTGGCCCTGGTGGCGCCGACGCTGCAGAACAACCCGCTGCAGACCTCCGGTGAGCCGCTGACGCTCGCCAAGCCCAGCGACGTGCTTCCCGCGACGAAGAACACCCCCGTCGTGTCCGAGGCGGACAAGGTCGTCAGCGGAGCCGCGGAAGCTCCGCTGCAGCGGATCAGCGGCGTCCTGCCGCTGGACTGAGCAACGCGATTCAGCCGGAAATCCACTGTGGAATGTCCGATTAAAGTCACTCCATCGAGGGTATTCGACTGAAAACGCCCTTCTGAGTTCGACTTGGGCGCGCGCCATGTCGCAGACTCTGCCGCGCGACACAGGAGAAGCGCAGAAATTCGCTGTGCCGCAAGGGTTAACACCCTGAAGAACAGTCATCCATAAGGAGAACCACAGTGCGTACCGCTGCACGTATCGCCGGCGTTGCCGGCGCCGCCACCGCCATGCTGGCCCTGGCCGGCCCGGCGTTCGCCGACAGCGCGGACAACGAGGGCGTCAACGGGGCGAACGACAACAACATCAGCGCCGTTCCGGTGCAGCTGTGCGGAGACAACGTCGCCGTCCTCGGCGCGGTTGTCCCGGTTCTGTCGCCGCAGACCGCGCAGTGCGTCAACGCCCCGGTCGTGGACCACCCCGAGGGCTGAGCTCGCTGAGCGAACGACGAGGCGCCGGGCCCGTTTACGGGTCCGGCGCCTCGTCATGTCAGCTCACTCGGCCGCAGTGGCCTTCACGATCTCCGCGTCCGGCTCGCCGTTGTCGAACGGTTCGCCGTTGGCAGCGCGCTTGACCAGCGACTCCGGCGGCTGGAACCGGTCGCCGTAGCGCTCCGCGAGTTCGCGGGAGCGGGCGACGAAACCGGCCAGGCCACCCGGGTAGCCGTTCATGTACTGCACGACTCCGCCGGTCCACGGCGGGAAGCCGATGCCCATGATCGAGCCGATGTTGGCGTCCGGCACGGACGTCAGCACGCCCTCGTCCAGGCACTTCACCGTTTCCAGCGCCTCGACGAACATCATCCGCTCGGTCAGGTCGGTCAGGTCGACCGCTGCGGGGTCGGTGTCGGCGGACCCGAAGTGCTCCACCAGACCCGGCCACAGTCCGGTCCGCTTGCCGTCGGCGTAGTCGTAGAAACCGGCACCGCCGGAGCGACCGGGACGGTCGAACTCCTCCACCATGCGGTCGATGACCTGCTCGGCGGGGTGCGGAACCCACGTGCCACCAGCGGCTTCCACCGCCGCCTTCGACTCGTCGCGGATCTTGCGCGGCAAGGTCAGGGTCAGCTCGTCGAACAGCTGCAGCACCGGAGCCGGGAACCCGGCCTGCGAGGAGGCCTGCTCGATGGAGGCCGGGTGGATCCCCTCGGCCAGCATCGCGACGCCCTCGTTGATGAAGGTGCCGATGACCCGGCTGGTGAAGAACCCGCGACTGTCGTTGACCACGATCGGCGTCTTGTTGATCTGACGCACCACGTCGAACGCGCGGGCCAGCGCTCGATCGCTGGTCTGCTCGCCCGAGATGATCTCCACCAGCGGCATCTTGTCGACCGGCGAGAAGAAGTGCAGCCCGATGAAGTCCTCGCGCTTGCGGACACCTTCCGCGAGGTCGGTGATCGGCAGCGTCGAGGTGTTCGAGCACAGCAGGGCGTCGTCGTCGATGACGTCCTGGATCTCGCCGAAGACCTGGTGCTTGAGCTTGAGGTTCTCGAAGACCGCCTCGATGACCAGGTCGCAGCCCGACAGCGGCTCGATCTGGTCGGTCGCGGTGATGCGGCCGAGCAGCTCGTCGGCCTTCTCCTGCGTGGAGCGACCCCGGGCGACCGCCTTCTCCAGGATCTTCGCCGAGTAGTCCTTGCCCTTCTCGGCGTTCTCCAGCGAGACGTCCTTGAGGACGACCTGCATGCCGGCCTTGGCGCAGACGTAGGCGATGCCGGCGCCCATCATGCCGCCGCCGAGCACCGCGACCTTCTTCGCCCGGAACTCCGGTTCACCGTCGGGACGGCTCCCACCGGCGTTGATGTGCTGCAGGTCGAAGAAGAACGCCTTGCTCATGTTCTTCGCGGTCTGGCCGCAGACCAGCTCGACGAAGTAGCGGCCCTCGATGTCCAGGGCGGTGTCGAAGTCGACCTGGCTGCCCTCGACCGCTGCGGACATGATGTTGCGCGGCGCGGGCATGGGGGCGCCCTTGAGCTGCTTGCGCAGGTTGGCCGGGAACGCGGGCAGGTTGGCGGCGAACTTCGGTGACGACGGGGTGCCGCCGGGGATCTTGTGGCCGGGGGTGTCCCACGGCTGAGCGGCCTCCGGGTTGGCCTTGATCCACTCCTTGGCCTTGGCCAGCATCTCCTCGGGAGTGTCGACCAGCTCGTTGATCAGGCCGGTCTTGAGGGCCTTCTCCGGCCGCAGCTGCTGTCCCTGCAGCAGAACGTTGAGCAACGCCTCGGCGATGCCCAGCAGCCGCACGCTGCGCACCACACCGCCTGCGCCGGGCAGCAGCCCGAGGCTGACCTCGGGGAAGCCGAAGCGGGCCTTGGGGTTGTTCAGCGCGACGCGGTGGTGGCAGGCCAGTGCGATCTCCAGACCGCCGCCGAGCGCGGTGCCGTTGAGCGCGGCGACCACGGGCTTGCCGAGCGTTTCCAGGCGGCGCAGCTGCTTCTTGACGTTGGCCGTGGTCGCGGAGACGGCCTCGGCGTCGCCGGGACGGGCTTGGATGAGTTCACGCAGGTCGCCACCTGCGAAGAAGGTCTTCTTCGCGGAGGTGAGGACGACGCCGGTGATGTTGTCGCGCTCGGTTTCCAGGCGGTGCAGGATCGCGTCCATGCTGGCCTGGTAGCGCAGGTTCATGGTGTTGGCCTGCTGCTGGGGGTCGTCCAGGGTCAGCACGACGATTCCGTCGGCGTCGGACTCCCAGCGGATGGTGTTCTGCTCGCTCATGTCTGATGTGTCCCTCAGCCGATCCGTTCGACGATGGTCGCGATCCCCATGCCGCCACCGATGCACAGCGTTGCCAGGCCGTATCGGAGGTTGCGGCGTTCGAGTTCGTCGATGACGGTGCCGAGGATCATCGCCCCGGTGGCACCCAGCGGGTGGCCCATGGCGATGGCACCGCCGTTGACGTTGACCTTGTCGTGGTCAACGCCGAACTCCTTCATGAACTTCAGCGGAACTGCGGCGAAGGCCTCGTTGATCTCGACCAGATCGATCTGCTCGATGCTCATGTCGGCCTTGGCCAGCGCCTTGCGCACGGCCGGTCCGGGGCCGGTGAGCATGATCGTCGGGTCGGCGCCGGAGAGCGCCGCGGAGACGATGCGGGCGCGCGGCTTGAGCCCGGTGCGCTCCCCGAGGTCCGCGCTGCCGATCAGCGCCAGCGCGGCACCGTCGACGATGCCGGAGGAGTTGCCGGCGGTGTGCACGTGGTCGATGTTCTCGACCCAGTGGTACTTCTGCAGGGCGACGGCGTCGAAACCGCCCATCTCCCCGATGTCGGCGAACGAGGCCTTGAGACCGCCGAGGGAGTCGGCCGTGGTGCCGGGGCGGATGTGCTCGTCGCGGTCGAGGACGGTCACGCCGTTGCGGTCCTTGACCGGGATCACGGAGTTGCCGAAGCGGCCGTCGGCCCACGCCTTGGCGGCGCGGTCCTGCGACTCGGCGGCGTAGGCGTCCACCGTGCCGCGGTCGAAGCCTTCGATGGTGGCGATGAGGTCGGCGCCGATGCCCTGCGGCACGAACGACGTGGCGTAGTTGGTCTCGGGGTCCATCGCCCAGGCTCCGCCGTCGGAACCCAACGAGACGCGCGACATGGACTCGACACCGCCGGCGAGGACCGCGTCCTCCCAGCCGGATCGGACCTTCTGCGCTGCGATGTTGACGGCTTCCAAGCCCGAAGCGCAGAAGCGGTTCAGCTGGACGCCGGCGACCGTTTCGGGAAGACCGGCGGCGAGCGCGGCGGTCTTGGCGATGTCGCTGCCCTGATCGCCCACTGGCGAGACCACGCCGAGCACGACGTCATCGATCAGCGCGGGATCGAGCTGCGGATGACGGCGCTGCAGCTCCTCGATCAGGCTCACGGCGAGGGTGATCGGCTTCACCCCGTGCAGCGAACCGTTTTTCTTTCCACGACCCCGCGGTGTGCGGATCGCGTCGTAGACGAACGCCTCGGACATGTGTGGCGTGCCTCCTCATTGCGGCAGGTGCTCCACCCAGAGTGTGACACCAATGCTGTCACAGTCAATGACCATCGCGCTGTCGGCCGGACGGAGCAGCGTGGTGTTCCGAGCATGGGAACCTTCCGTTCACCCTCCGCCCGCGAACCGGCCCGAGCTCCGCGATGAAGGTTCCCCTGCTGTCAACGACGAAGCGGGGCCGTCGCAACGACGGCCCCGCTTCACGGCACGACTTCATCGCAGCAGCGAGTCCGCTCCCGCGCCGCGGATCGAGGCGTCCAGCACCTGCACCGTGTGCGCCATCGACATGCTCTCCCCGCGCCGCTCCAGGGCGGTGCGGATCTGCATCGAACAGCCGGGGTTGGCCGTCACCAGCAGTTCCGCGCCGGTGTCGAGCACGTTCGCGGCCTTGCGGTCACCGAGCTCCCGGGCGGGCTCGGGCTGCAGCAGGTTGTAGACGCCGGCCGAACCGCAGCACAGCTCGGCGCGGTTGATCTCGCTGAGCTGCAGCTCGGGGATGGCGCGCAGCAGTTCACGCGGTTGCGACCGGATGCCCTGACCGTGCGCGAGGTGGCACGCGTCGTGGTAAGCGATCTTCACCGGCAGCGGGTGGCGTTCGGCCACGGGACCGAGCTCCACCAGCAGCTCGGCGATGTCGCGCACCTTCGACGAGAACCGCTCGGCCTTCTCCCGGTACACCGGGTCGTCCTGGAGCAGCCGCGGGTACTCCTTGAGCGTCGACCCGCACCCGGCCGAGTTGATGACCACGTGGTCCACGCCGGACGCTTCGAAGGTGTCCAGCAGCTCGCGGGCGAAGCCGATCGCTTCCTCCTCGCGCCCCGAGTGCTCGCTGAGCGCACCGCAGCAGCCCTGCGACGGCGGAACGACCACGTCGCACCCCTCCGCTGCGAGGATTCGGGCCGTGGCCGCGTTGACGTCGGGGAAGAACGCCGACTGGACGCACCCGGTGATCATGCCGACGGTCGCGCGCCGCTGCCCTCTGGCCGGGATCCGCTGCGGGAGCTTCTCGGCGCGGCTGATGGGCGGGGCGAGGGATTCCATGACCTGGAGCCCTGCGGGGAGCTTGTCCATCAGCCCGGCGCGCTTGAGCAACCGACCCAGCCGAGACCGCTGGTAGAGGGCGAGCGGACCGCGCATCGCGCGGAGCCGCTTCGGGTAGGGGAAGAGCGTGAAGATGGTCGTGCGCAACAGCTTCTCGAAGCGGCTGCGCTCGTGGTGGCGTTCGACCTGCGCACGGGCCTCTGTTATCAGCGTGCCGTACTGCACGCCCGAGGGGCAGGCGGTCACGCAGGCCATGCAGCCCAGGCAGGCGTCGAAGTGCTCGACCACGTTGTCGGTGAGCGGTTCGCCTTCGAGCCCTTCCTTCATCAGGTAGATGCGCCCGCGAGGGGAATCCATCTCCTCGCCCCACAGGTCGTAGGTGGGGCAGCTGGGCAGGCAGAAGCCGCAGTGAACGCAGTCGTCGATGAGTTCGCGCTGCGGCGGGTGGAAAGCGTCGAAGGCACCTGGGCGGGCCGGGGTCTCGGTCATCAGATTCCTCCCACGAACCGGCCGGGGGCGAGCCGGTGTTGCGGATCGAACTGGTCCTTGGTGCGGCGCATCAGCGTGAGCGGTCCGGAGGCGATGGGACCCCACGGGTCCACGACCTCCAGGACCTCGCGCGGAGCGCGTTCGAGCACCGCGTAGTCGGCGCGGTCTCGCAGTTGCGCGGTCAGCCGGGCGATCGCCGCCGGGTCCGCTCCCGCCGGCAGGCCCACGTGCAGCACGCCGAGCCCGATCGCACCGCGCACGGACATCGGCAGGTCACCGGAGCTCTCCTCGATGACGGTCAGCAGGGCGCGCATGTCAGCGGGCTCGGCGCCGACGCGCAGCCCGGTGCCGTCGGCGTCGAAGGGGTGCTGCCCCCACCACTGCGGCGGCTGGTCGATGACCTCACCGCCGACCGCGGCCGCCAGTTCCAGCGCGCGATCGTGCGTGGCAGAAGGGCGTCCTTCCAACTGCCCGCAGACCGCGAGCGCACCACCGACAGGTCGGTCGATCTCGATGGCGGTGGGCATGGCCTGCGAGTGGCGGATGGTGTCGGCGGCTTCAGCGGCCGCGGCGGGATCGTCGGCGGAGACGGTGATCCACCGGTGTTCGGCGGCCACGGGGTGCAGCCGGAACACGGCTTCGGTGATCACGCCGAGCGTTCCGAACGAGCCGGTGTAGAGCTTGCAGAGGTCGTAGCCGGCGACGTTCTTGACGACCTTCCCGCCCGCTGTGGTGACGGTGCCGTCGGCGAGCACCACGGTGATGCCGATCAGCAGGTCGCGCACGCCGCCGAAGAGGTGCCTGCACGGTCCGGAGGTCGCGGTGGCGATGACCCCGCCCACCGTGGCGGTGGCGAGGGGCTGGTCGATGGCGAGTTGTTGACCGCCTTCGCGCACGACGCGGTTGATGTCGGCGATCGGTGTGCCCGCCAGCGCGTGCACGACCAGGTCGCCTGCGGCGTGCTCGACGATCTCGTTGGCCGGCGAGACGTCCAGCAGCAGGTCGACGTCCCGGGGCGGGGCGCCCCAGTCGAGCTTGCTGCCCGATCCCTTGGGGACGACGCGCAGTTCGTGTTCGGCGGCGACCTTCATCGCCGCTGCTGCTTGTTCGGTTCCCTTCACCGCGGCCACCAGCTGGTGACCGATTCCCTGGGCGTCGTCCGCGGCCGGGCGCACGTTGTCGGCGCCGAGCGCGGCCGCCAGTGCGTCGTGAGCGGCGTCGGTGGTCTTCGTGCGCATCAGAACTGGTCCGCCAATCCCGCTTCGGTCAGGGGGTGCACGCCTTGTCTCCGTCCCGGCACTTCTCCGCACAGCCTCGGTGTGGGGAAGACCTTGCCCGGGTTGCAGATCCCGACCGGGTCGAACGCGCAGCGGACTCGCTGCATGGTGTCGAGGTCGTCGGCGGTGAACATGCGGCCCATGTACCTGACCTTGTCCGCACCGACTCCGTGCTCGCCTGTGATGGAACCTCCGTGCTCGATGCACAGGTCGAGGATCGCGCCGGAGACGGCCTCGGCGCGTTCACCCGCACCGGGTTCGGCGTCGTCGAAGAGCACCAGGGGGTGAAGGTTCCCGTCACCGGCGTGGAAGACGTTGGCCACGCGCACGCCGGATTCCCTGGACAGGCGGGAGATGCGTCCCAGCACCTCGGGCAGCGCGGTGCGCGGGATGACGCCGTCCTGAACGATGTAGTCGGGGCTGATGCGGCCCACTGCGGCGAAGGCCGATTTTCGGCCCTTCCAGATCATCGCCCGTTCCGCGTCATCGGCGGCGACCCGGATCTCGAAGGCGCCGTGCGCGCGGCAGTGCCGTTCGACCTCGGCGAAGGTGTGCTCGACCTCGGCGGCCGGCCCGTCCAGCTCGACGACGAGCACGGCACCGGCCCCGTCGGGGTATCCGCACTGCACGGCTTGTTCCGCGGCCTCGATGGCCAGGGCGTCCATCATCTCGATGGCGGCCGGGGTCACGCCGTCGGCGATGATCGCCGACACCGCCGCGCCCGCCTCGTCCGTGGACGGGAAACCGGCGAGCAGCGTCTGCACCACTTCCGGTTTGCGCAGTAGGCGCACGGTGATCTTGGTGACGATGCCGAGGGTCCCCTCGCTGCCGACGAAGGCCCCCATGAGGTCGTATCCGGGAGCGTCTCGCGCATCGGAGCCGAGTTCGACGAGCTCGCCGTCAGGGGTGACCACCTCGATGCCGAGGATGTGATTGACGGTGAAGCTGTACTTCAGGCAGTGCGCGCCCCCGGAGTTCTCGGCCACGTTGCCGCCGACCGAGCAGACCTGCTGGCTCGAGGGGTCGGGGGCGAAGTAGTAGCCCTGCGGCGCAGCGGCTTTGGTGACGTCGAGGTTGATGACGCCGGGTTCGACGACGGCCCGCTCGTTGGCGATGTCGATCTCCACGATGCGGCGCATCCTGGAGGTGACCACCAGAACTCCGGAGGAGTGCGGGAGCGCGCCACCCGACAGGCCCGTTCCAGAACCTCGCGCGACGAAGGGGATCTCGTGAGCGGCGCAGGTGCGCACGATGTCCCGGACCTGCTCGGCGGTCTCGGGGAGCACGACCACCGCCGGCACGACTCGGTGGCTGGCGAGCCCGTCGCACTCGTAGGTCCGCAGTCGCTGCGGGTCGGTGATGACCGCTGCGTCCGGCAGCACCGCGCGGAATTCCCGTATCGCGGTGTCCAGCGCGGCTGGGCTTCCCGCCGCTCGCTCGGTTTCGACACTGGCCGACTGCATCGTTCAGCCTCCCGGGAAACTTCCGCCTAGCAGAAAAACGGTTCCGTGAAAGGAAATCCTAGGTTGCTCACAACATAGATACAAGAGGTGGACAAGACGGCTTCCTGTCTCCTCGAGTGTGCACGAATATGCACGTCAAAGACGATCTCCGCAGGTCGAGGCCGCGGTGGAGCAGTGAGCGAAAGGGTCCCCCAGCACCACCCGATCGCCCTAAGCCCTGCCAAGTGGCTGCGGTGAGCGGAAGGTTCCCACCCCCTCACCACGGACTCCGACCTCGAGGGGCCACCAGGTCGTCAAAGGCCAGGTTCGGCGACTGGGCGGGCCGCTGCTCACCGACCACCGACCACCGGCCGCGGGTGCTCAGCCTTCTGCCACCAGCATCGGCACCAGCTGTTCCGCTGCTGTCAGGGAACCGTGGTGGCCGCGCAGCTTCGACTCGCCGGGCTCGACCACCGAGCGGACCACCCCGGTCGTGCGCAGGATCGCCAGCACGTCACCGATGCGCGGGCTCACCGCCGCCGACACCGGACCGAAGTAGCCCTCGTCGATGGCCTGTTCCCCGGTGATCACCGCACCGCGTTCGCCGATGGTGTCCCGCCACGCGGCCAGCACGTCGTCCCGCGCGCCGGGGTGGGTGTAGACGTGGCGGACGCGCACCTCGCCTCCGAGCAAGCGGACGCCCTCCAGCAGCGCGGGGTCGTTGTCGGCGTCGATCGCCGCTGCCGGGTCGAGGTCGACCATCCCGTGGTCCGCCACGACGCCGAGCACCGCGCCGGGCGGTAGCTGTTCGGCGACCATCTGCACGAACGCGTCGATCTGCCGAAGCTGCATGCGCCACTGGATCGACCCGGGTCCGTGGATATGTCCGAGCAGGTCAACGCCACCGTGGTAGCCGTAGCAGAGGGTGGGTCCGGGGCTGTCGGCCGCGTCGAGGAGCTCTGCGGCGAGGTCTCCCAACTCGCGCACACCGCGGAACCGCCCGCCGCGCAACGAGGCCCTGGTCAGGCCAGACCCCTCGAAGTGCGGGGGCACCGCGGTGCGGACGTCGACACCGGCGGCCACGGCTCGTTCCAGCACGGTCGTGTTGGGCTGCACCTGCTCCGGGGGCCACTTCTCCATCAGGCTGGCCCGCTCGCCGTCGGGCGCGCTGCGCGCGGTCCAGCTCAGCGGATGCAGCAGGCCACCGCCGGGTTCGGCGAAGGTGTAGCCGACGAGTCCGTGTTCACCGGCGCACCGTCCGGTGGCCAGCGAGGTGATGCTGGTGACGGTGGTGGTGGGGAACCCCGCTGTCAGCGGCGGCGAGTGCTGCAGGCTCGCCAGGAACGGCGCATCGGATTCGTGCGCTCGCAGCAGCTCGTGCCCGAGCCCGTCGATCAGCAGCACCAGGGCGTTGCGGCAGGGCGGGATGCCGATGGTGTCGGTGTAGCGGTCGATGCCCATCGCGGCCAGCATCGACGGCAGTACGTCGCGCAGCGCGCGACCATCGGGGTCGGGGGCGACGATCCAGTCCACGGCTCGCCTCCTTCACGGCGGGATGCGGGAACCGGCGGGGCGCCGGTTCCCGACGACGCCGTCAGAATCCCATGGATCGGCCGATGATCTCCTTCATGATCTCGGTCGTGCCGCCGTAGATGGTCTGAACCCGGGCGTCCAGGTAGGCCTTGGCGACCGGGTACTCGGTCATGTAGCCGAAGCCGCCGTGCAGCTGCAGGCAGCGGTCGATGACCCGCTTGTTGAGTTCGCTGAGCCACCACTTGGCCATGGCGGCGTTCTCGATGCTGAGCTCACCGCGCACGTGCTCCTGCACGCAGCGGTCCGCGAAGACCTGCCCGATCTGGACCTCGGTGGCCATCTCGGCGAGTTCGAAGCGGGTGTTCTGGAACTTGCCGATCGGGCGGCCGAAGGCGGTGCGATCACGGCAGTAGTCCTTGGTGATCTCCAGGATCTTGGCGGCCGAGGCGATCGAGGCCACTCCGATCGACAGCCGTTCCTGCGGCAGGTTCTGCATCAGGTAGATGAAGCCCTGGCCTTCTTCGCCGAGGAGGTTGCCGGCGGGCACGCGCACGTCGTTGAAGAACAGCTCGGCGGTGTCCTGGGCCTTCTGGCCGATCTTGTCGAGGTTGCGGCCGCGTTCGAAGCCGGGCATGTCGCGCTCGACCACGAGCAGGCTGATCCCCTGGTGCCCCGCGTCCGGGTCGGTCCGGGCCACCACGATCACCAGGTCGGCCATGATGCCGTTGCTGATGAAGGTCTTCTGCCCGTTGATCACGTAGTCGTCGCCGTCGCGGACCGCGGTGGTGCGGATGCCCTGGAGGTCGCTGCCGGCACCGGGCTCGGTCATGGCGATGGCGGAGATGAGCTCTCCGGAGCAGAACCCGGGCAGCCAGCGCTGCTTCTGCTCGTCGTTGGCCAGCTTCATCAGGTAGGGCGCGATGATGTCGTTGTGCAGCGGTGATCCGAACCCGGAGACACCCGCGGCGACGAGTTCCTCGTCGAAGACGACGTTGAACCGGAAGTCGTCGACACCGCCGCCCCCGTACTCGTCGTCGACGGCGAAACCGAGCAGGCCCTGCTCACCGGCGGCGCGCCAGGACTCCCGGCTGACCTGCCCCGCGGCCTCCCACTCCTCGATGTGCGGGACGAGTTCCTTGTTGATGAAGGTCCGAGCCGTTTCGCGGAACGCCTCGTGCTCGGCCTCGAACAACTCCCTGCGCATCTTCACGCTTCCTTCCGGTTGGTGGCGGGCGGCGGGTGGAAGGGAACCTTCCTGTCATCGCCGGCCCGCGAAGCCGCTGTGCGGGAACGGATGTGTCGGTCGACCGCGCCGCGGATCATCGCGGAGCGGAGTGCATTGCCCCCGAGTCGAGCAGGTCTTGGGGAAGTCCCCAGTCGCGCAGCACCTCTTCGGTGTGCGCGCCGGGGGCGGCGATGGCGCCGGGCGCGGGGTTCGGGGTGCGGCTGAACCGGGGCGCGGGTGCCGGCTGCACGCGTCCGTCGCGGCGCACCAGGGTTTCGCGGGCGGCCATGTGCGGGTGCTGCTCGGCTTCGGCCATGGACAGCACCGGGGCGACGCAGGCGTCGGAGCCGTCGAAGATCTCGGTCCACTCCTGGCGCGTGCGCTGCTTGAACTTCTCGGCGAAGGTCTCCCGCAGTTCCGGCCACGTCGTGGCGTCGTCGCGGTCTGGGACCTTTCCTGTCAGTTCGAGCTTGTCCAGCAGCTCGGCGTAGAACTTGGGTTCCAGTGCGCCGACGGACATGTATCCGCCGTCGGAGGTTTCGTAGACGTCGTAGTAGGGCGCGCCGGTGTCGAGCAGGTTCGTGCCGCGTTCGGTGCTCCACCCGCCGGATCCGAAGAAGCCCCACAGCATGGTTCCGAGGTGGGCGGTTCCGTCGACGATCGCGGCATCGACGACTTGGCCGCGTCCGCTCACGCGGGCTTCCAGCAGTGCGGCGAGCACGCCGACCGCCAGGTACATGGCTCCCCCGCCGAAGTCGCCCAGCAGGTTCGCCGGCACCTGCGGTGGGCCGTCCTTGCGGCCGATGAGGTGCAGCATTCCGGTGAGCGAGACGTAGCCGACGTCGTGGCCGGAGGTGTGGGCGAGCGGTCCTTCCTGTCCCCATCCGGTCATGCGCCCGTAGACCAGCCGGGGGTTGAGCTCCCAGCACTGGTCGGGGCCGACTCCGAGCCGTTCGGTGACGCCGGGCCGCAGACCTTCCAGCAGCACGTCGGCTTCCTGGGCCAGTGCGAGGACCGCTTGCGGGCCTCGTTCGTGCTTGAGGTCGACCTGCACAGACCGCTTGCCCCGGTTGAGCAGGTCGTCGGCACCACCGGCGCCGGGTCGGTCGACGCGGACGACGTCGGCGCCGAGGTCGGCCAGCAGCATCGCGCAGAAGGGTGCCGGGCCGAGGCCGGCGAGCTCGACGACTTTCACTCCGGCCAAGGGGCCGCCCGTTGCGGTCACGACAGAATCCTCTCCACGACGCGCCAAGCCCGAGCCTCGGACAACGCTGTGTCACGCGACACGCGAATCATGACGCAATCAGTGTTACATCGTTGGTGTAACAGCGGTCAAGGAGTAACGTGACCGGCATGCTCCGAACTGCGGACGAAGAGCTCACCATCGACGAACTGGCCGCCCGTGCCGGAGTGACCGTGCGAACGGTCCGGTTCTACTCGTCGCGCGGCCTGCTGCCGGCTCCCCGCCTGCGCGGCCGTCTCGGACTCTACGGCGCTGAACACCTCGCGCGACTGGATCTGATCCGCGAGCTGCAGACCCTCGGGTTCACCCTGTCCGCGATCGAGCGGCACCTGCAGCGCATCCCCGAGGGCTCCTCACCGGAGGAACTCGCCCTGCAGCGCGCGCTGATCGCGCCGTGGACCGACGAGCACGCCGAAGACCTCGACCGCCACGAGCTGGACCGCCGTGCAGGCCGCCACCTGGACGACGATCTGGTCGCGCACCTGGTGGAGCTGGGGATCCTGCAGCGCATCGACGATTCCGACAAGCTGCGGCTGCCCAGCCCGGCGATGCTGGGAGTGGGCCTGCAGATCCTCGACCTGGAGCTGCCGCTGGAGATGCTGGTGCAGGCCAAGGGGATCGTCGAGCGGCACACCGCGCAGATCGCCACCGAGCTGCGGGAGCTGTTCGCGGAGAACGTGCTGCGGCCCTACATGGAGCACGGACGCCCGGAGGACGAGCGCGAGCGGGTGCGCGTGGTGACCGACCAGCTCCGGCCCCTGACCATCCAGGTGCTGGTCAACGGCTTTCAGCACGCCGTCAACGACGTCATCCGCGACCACGTCTGATTCCTCCCGTTATTTCCGGAAAATCAGTGAAGTGAACCGGTTCGTCGGAACGTGATTCCAGCTTTCGGCGCTGGTTTCGACCGGGCCTGATCAGGTTTCATCGCCTCAACGCGCGTCAATCGCAACCGCTGTTCGGGGCGAGGGGAGATCGGCTGCGATGAGCACCTGCGACGACTGGGCCGAGGCAGCACTGGAAACGACGATCCCACGACTGTTCTCCCGCAACACCGCGCAGTTCCCGGACCAGCCCGCGCTGACCGACAACGACCGGACCCTCACCTGGAAGCAGGCGGGCGAGGAGGTCGAGCTGCTGGCCGCCGCGCTCAGCGAACTCGGTCTGCAGCGCGGCCAGACGATCCTGCTGATGATGTCCAACCGGGCCGAGCACTGGCTCGCAGACGTCGCCGCGACGCACCTGGGCGCGGTTCCCAGCACCTTGCACCCGGCGCTGAGCCAGGACCAGGTGCACGGGATCGCCACCCACAGCCGCGCCCGAGTGGTGGTGCTGGAGAGCAACGACCAGCTCCGGCGGTGGGCGAAAGCGCTGCGCAACGACAGCACGGTCGAGCACGTCGTGGTGCTCGACGAAGCCGTGATGATCAGCGCGGACCGCCGCTTCCGAACCTGGGACGACCTGCGAAGACACGGTGCGCAACGACTGCGCGAGGACCCCGGTCTGCTGCAGCGGGAAAGCGCACCGGTCACCCCTGCCACACCGGCGGCCATCATCTACCCGAGCGAGGACAGCGACCGGCTCAAGGGCGTGGTGCTGACCCACAGCAACATCTGCTTCGCCGCCGCCGCGCTGCACCACCTCACCCGCCCCGAACCCCACACCGCGCGCCTGAGCTACTTGCCGCTGAGCCACATCGCCGAACGCGTCGTGGGCGTCTACGCGGCGATCCACGACGCCGCGCACGTGCACTTCTGCGGTGACCGCGACGAGGTGCTCAACGAGCTGCCGAGGGCCCGTCCCGCGCTGTTCTTCGCCTCCCCGCAGGTGTGGTCGCAGCTGGCCGGTCTGCTGCGCGGCGTTCCGGCGGAGCAGCGCCGAACGCCGCGCGATCGCGAGCGGGTGCGGGCTCGCGTCGGGCTGGACCGGACGGTGTGGCCGTCGGTCGGTTCCGGCCCCCTCGACCCCGAGGTGCTGGAGCTGTTCAACGGCGTCGGGCTGGACGTCTGCGAGCTGTGGGGCCTGATCGAGACGACCGGGTGTGCCACCACGAATCGTCCCGAGGCCCGTCGCACCGGCACGGTCGGTCGCGCGATGCCCGGCATGGAGGTGCGCATCGCTCCCGACGGCGAAGTGCTGGTGCGCGGGCCGCTGGTGTGCGCGGGCTACCTGGAGGCCGACGGGATGATCCGTCCCGTCATCGACGCGGAGGGCTGGCTGTCCACGGGCGACGTCGGCGAGCTCGACGCGGACGGGTACCTCACGATCACCGGGCACAAGCCGGAGCTGTTCGGCGGCGACATGCCCTTGGCCTTGTGACCGCGCGAGCGTGGGAACCTTCCTGTCATCGGTGAACCCGGCCGTCGCGGGGTATTCACCGGCCCGCGGTCACTTCTCGTCGCGGCGGGACCAGCGGGTCGGTTCACCGGTGAGGGCCAGGCAGACGATGGTGATCGCCGCGCCGAAGACCAGGTACGCCGAGATGGGCCAGGACTGCCCGCCGGAACCGGTCAGCAGCGCGGTGGCCACCACGGGCGACAAGCCGCCGCCGAGAACCGATCCGCTCTGGTAGCCCAGCGACACACCGGTGTAGCGAACCCTGGTGGGGAACAGTTCCGCGCAGAAGGCCGCCATCGGCCCGAACACCGCGGCCGCGCCGCCGTACCCCACGATCATCGCGAGCACGATCAGCGCCGGGCTGCCGGTGTCGATGAGCCAGAACAGCGGGAAGGCGAACGCCGCGAGGAAGGTTCCCCCGCCGAGCATCACCTGCGTGCGGCCGAGCCGGTCCGACAGGTGCGAGAACAGCAGGATTCCGGCGATCTGGGCGGCCGAACCGGCGAGGCTGCCCAGCAGCATCACGTCCCTGGTGACTCCGACCTTCTCGGTGCCGTAGGTCAGCAGGAACGTGGTCATGATGAAGATGAACGCGTTGAACCCGAGGTTCACGCCTGCGGCGAGCAGGATCTGCCGCCAGGCGGTGGCGAACGCTTCGGCGACGGGCAGTCGTGCGCGCTCGCCGCGCTGCCGGATGGCGGCGAACTCGGGGCTTTCGGCCAGGCGCAGCCGGACGTAGAGGCCGACGCCGACCAGCACCAGGCTCAGCAGGAACGGCACCCTCCACCCCCACTCCAGGAACTGCTCGCCGGAGATCGCGGTGGCGGCGGCGAATGCGCCGGTGGCGAGGAACATGCCGGTCGGGGAGCCGATGAAGGTCCACCCGCCGTACCACCCGTGCCGGTGGGCGGGTGCGTGTTCGACGGCCATCAGCACGGCGCCGCCCTGCTCACCGCCGAGGAAGAACCCCTGGACGAGTCGCAGCGCCACCAACATCGCCGGAGCCCACACGCCGACCTGCTGGTAGGTGGGCAGCAGGCCGATCGCGGCCGTGCACACGCCGGTGACGCTGAGGGTGATGACCAGCATGAGCTTGCGGCCGACGAGGTCGCCGAAGTGACCGATCACCGCCGCGCCGAGCGGGCGGGCCAGGAATCCCGCGCCGAAGGTCGCGAACGCCAGCAGCGCCCCCACCCACGGATCACCGGAGGGGAAGAACAGCTTGTTGAACACCAGGCCGGCCGCGGTGCCGTAGATCAGGAAGTCGTAGAGCTCGATGGTGTTGCCGACCGCGCTGGCGAAGGCCGCCTTGCGCACCGTGGACTTGTCGGGGTGCGCGACTCCGACGGCCATCCGACCTCCAGTTTTCGCTCGCGGGCGTCGACCGCCCGAGTGGTCGAGGGGAACCTCGATGCATTCGGGCGGGACGCGCGGCGCTGAGGTCCACGCCAACGATCTCCGGTCGTCGGGGAAACGTCCAGCCCTTTTCCCACGCACTGGATCGACCGGGACGTGATGTGCGCCCCATCATTCCCGCAGGGCACTGGCTCTGGTTGCGCCGTTCGGACGAGATAACGTGAGGTCATGGCGACCGATGGCGAAGGCGAGAGCGCGCGCTGGCCGCGACGGCTCTACGAGGAGGGCGACGAGCCCGACCCCCGGTTCACGCTCGCCAACGAGCGGACGTTCCTGGCGTGGATCCGCACCGCGTTGGCGCTGATGGCCGGTGGTGTCGGTGTTGAGGCGCTCAACGCCGTGGCCGCTGAGCCCAGCGACATCCGCACGGTGCTGGCGGTCGCGTTGCTGCTGGCCGGGGTTCTGTGCAGCGGTACGGCTTTCACCAGGTGGGTGGCCACCGAACGGGCTCTGCGCCGGGGCAAGCCGCTGCCGGCTCCGCGCCTGGCTCCTGTGCTGGGCTACGGGTTGGGCGTGATCGGTGTGGCGGCCTGCGTGCTGCTGTTCGTGACCGGGTTCTGAGATGGCTGAGCACCAGCCCTGGGATCCGGGGTTGCAGATCGAGCGCACGACCCTCGCCTGGTTGCGCACGGCGTTGGCGTTCACCGTGAGCCTGCTGGTGCTGCTCAAGTTGATCTCGCACCACAGCGCGATGGCCGCGGTCGTCTGCGCGCTGGCGACGTTGCCGACCAGCGGGGTGGTGGCGTGGCTGGTGTGGCGGCGCCATCACCGCAGCGATCGGCGCCTGCGCGCGAAAGCACCGCTGCCGGGCGGGGCTTTGCCCGCCGCGACAGCGGTGCTGGCGATGCTCGCCGGGGCGACCGGCGCGGTGTACGTCCTGTTCGCCTAGGCGACGCGGACTTCCAGGGCGATGTTGCCGCGCACCGCGTTGGAGTACGGGCACACCGCGTCCGCGGCTTCGGCGAGCTGCTGAGCCTGCTCTTCGGGCACGCCGGGCAGTTCGACGAGGAGAGCGACGTTGAGGGCGAAGCCTCCGTCGCCGTTCGGGCCGATCCCGACCTCGGCGGTGACCGTGGAGCCTTCGATGTCGACCTTCTGCTTGCGGGCGACCAGCTGGAGTGCGCTGTGGAAGCAGGCGGAATAACCGGCCGCGAACAGCTGCTCGGGGTTGGTGGCGCCGCCGGGGCCGCCCATCTCCTTGGGGATGGCCAGTTCGAGGTCGACCAAGCCGTCCGAGGTGCGGGTGCGTCCGCTGCGACCTTCGCCGGTAGCGGTGGCCTCCGCCGTGTAGAGAACTGTCATCGCTTCGTCTCCCGATTCTCGGTGACCCGGCGTGCCGCGTCGTTCAACGTGGTCGTCAGGTTCTCCAATGTGGACCGCAGCTGCTCGACCTCGCCGAGGTCCATCCCGGTGGCGGAGACCATCCGCTGCGGGATGTCGCGCGCCTGCTGCCACAACGCGCGTCCTTCGTCGGTGACCTCGACGCGAACGGACCGCTCGTCGGCCTCGCTGCGCGCGCGGGCGAGCAGCCCGCGGGTCTGGAGTCGTTTCAGCAGCGGCGACAACGTTCCCGAATCGAGCCGGAGCAGGCCTCCCAGCTCCTTGACCGTCACCGACTCGCGCTCCCACAGCACCAGCATCACGAGGTACTGCGGGTAGGTCAGGCCGGCCTCGTCGAGGAACGGCCGGTAGAGGTTGGTGAAGGCCCGCGACGCGCTGTGCAGCGCGAAGCAGAGCAGCCGGTCCAGCGTCGATCCCGATTCCGTCGTCACGAGAAGAACAGTAGTGCACAATTCAGTTGTGCACAACCCAATGGTGCGCAAGTATCCCCCCCCGCCGATCGCAGGAGGTTTCGGATTCCGCAGGTCAGCGCAGCGAAGCGACCCGAGGCGGTGACAGGAAGGTTCCCATCCTCACCTCGGGCCGCCGCTCAGCACTCGATGACGTTGACGGCCAAGCCGCCGCGCGCCGTCTCCTTGTACTTGTCCTTCATGTCGCGCCCGGTCTCCCGCATCGTCTTCATGACCTTGTCGAGGGACACGAAGTGCGTGCCGTCGCCGCGCAACGCCATCCGGGCAGCGGTGATCGCCTTGACCGAGGCCACCGCGTTGCGCTCGATGCACGGGATCTGCACCAGTCCGCCGATCGGATCGCAGGTGAGCCCCAGGTTGTGCTCCATCGCGATCTCCGCGGCGTTCTCCACCTGGCTCGGCGTGCCGCCGAGCACTTCGGCCAGCCCGGCCGCGGCCATCGAGCACGCCGAACCGACCTCGCCCTGGCAGCCGACCTCCGCGCCGGAGATGGACGCGTTCTCCTTGAACAGCACGCCGATCGCCCCGGCCGTGAGCAGGAAGCGCACCACGCCGTCCTCATCGGCACCCGGCACGAACCGCGCGTAGTAGTGCAGCACCGCGGGCACGATGCCCGCCGCGCCGTTGGTCGGCGCGGTCACCACGCGCCCGCCCGCGGCGTTCTCCTCGTTGACCGCCAGCGCGAACAGGGTGACCCACTCCAGCGGATCGTCCCGATCGGTCAGCTTCGCGGCCAACTCGGCCGCGCGCCTGCGCACCTTCAGGCCGCCGGGCAGCTCACCGCTGTTGCGGCAACCGTTGTCGACGCATTCCCGCATCACCCGCCAGATGTCCAGCAGCCCCGCCCGCACCGCGGGTTCCTCCCGCCACGACAGCTCGTTGGCGAGCATCACCCCGCTGATCGGCAGATCCGACTCGGCAGTGCGGATCAGCAGATCGGCGCCCGTGCTGAAGGGCATGGGAACCGCCGTGTCATCCGCCTTGATCCGGTCGGCACCGGCGGCTTCCTCGTCCACGACGAAGCCGCCGCCCACCGAGTAGTAGACCGCCGACTCCAGCTCGCTCCCGTCGTTGCCGATGGCCGTGAAGCGCATGCCGTTGGGGTGCTCCGGCAACGATTTACGCCGGTGCAGCACCAGGTCTCGCGCGCTGGTGAACGACAGCACGTGATCACCGCCGAGCCGCAGCAACCCGCTCTTGTCTATCTCGTCGACGCGCTGCGCGCCGGCCACCGGATCCACCGACTCCGGGCGATGCCCTTCCAACCCGAGAAGGACCGCGTTCGGGCTGCCGTGACCGCGACCGGTCGCGCCCAGGGAACCGAACAACTCCGCTTTGACCCTGTTGACCTTGGAGATGGTCCCGTTCGCCCGCAGCTTCGCGGTGAACCGCTGCGCTGCGCGCATCGGCCCCACGGTGTGCGAACTGGACGGGCCGATCCCCACCGAGAACAGGTCGAAGACACTGATCGTCATTGATCGCCTCGCCTCGTTCCGGGCTCCGCGGCTACTCGTTGATCAATTCCGAGTACTGCTGGGCCGTGAGGGTCGCACCCGTCTCGGTCACGCGCACCTCGATCAGCCAGCCCTCGCCGTAGGGGTCGGCGTTGACCACGGCCGGGTCGTCCACAACGGACTCGTTGATGGCCACGACCTCGCCGGTGACGGGAGCGAACAGGTCGCTGACGGACTTGGTGGACTCCAGCTCGCCACACGCCTGGCCGGACTCGATCTGGTCGCCGACCTCGGGGAGCTGGACGAAGACGATGTCACCCAGGGCGCCCGCGGCGTGCTCGGTGATGCCGATGCGCGAGATCTCGCCGCGGTCCTCGATCCACTCGTGCTCTTCGGTGTAGGACAGGTTCGTGGGCAGCGACATGAGGGAGGCTCCATAGCTGTTTCGAAGGGACGTCTGTCCCCGGTTTCGGCTGGGCCTCCCCCTCTGTTGCGGAACCTGAGAGCTTCGCCGCGCGAGCGGCTTGCACCGTGGGTGGCCCGTCGGTGACGACGGACGCTTTCCAGAGTTGCCTCGCCCGAGCGGTCATGGGTGCCTGAGAGTTTGCTGGGGAGTGTTGCTCCTTCGGCGCCCTGCGCTGCTGGCAGGGTCTCTCCCGCACGGGGTCGATGGCCGGTATGCGATTGTCGGCTTGCTCAGCAACGATAAACGGGCCAGCGAGACTGTCAATGGACATGTGATCTCCGCCGGCACGTCCTTGGTCGAGGAGGACCCTTCGATGCTCGACATCCGGGCGCTGGTCGAGCGGGTGGGCCCGGCCCTGCTGCGCACCGTGTTCAGCCCGGAACCCAACACCGTCGCCGGCGACGTGGTGATCGCCGAACCGGATCAGCCCACGACGGCGGCCGGCGGCGACCTGGTGCTGGGGGTGGGGGTCGGCGACGTCGAGCAGGCGGTGCGGCTGGTGCGCGACTGCGGCGAGCAGGGCGCGGCCGCGGTGCTGCTCAAGCCACCGGTGTCCGCCGAAGCCGCTGTCGTGGAAGCCGTGCGCGGCGCCGACGTGGCGCTGGTGGAGGTGCGTCCGGGCACCGCGTGGGCGCAGCTGGTGTGGCTGATCCGCGCGGCCCTGGCGGGCGGGATCAGGCAGGCGGAGGAGAGCGGCATCGGTGTCGCGGACCTGTTCCGGCTCGCCGACGCGGTCGCCGACGTCGTGGACGCGCCGGTGACCATCGAAGACGCCCATTCGCAGGTGCTGGCGTACTCGGCCCGGCAGGACCTGACCGATCCGGCGCGGGTCTCCACGATCATGGGCCGCAAGCAACCGGACGACGTGCTCGCGAAGTTCCGCGCCCGAGGCACGTTCCGCCAGCTCACCAAGGGCAGTTCGGCGATCTTCGTGCCCGCTCAGCAGGACGGGACGCTGCCGCG
Source organism: Saccharopolyspora endophytica (assembly GCF_018070075.1). GTDB lineage: Bacteria > Actinomycetota > Actinomycetes > Mycobacteriales > Pseudonocardiaceae > Saccharopolyspora > Saccharopolyspora endophytica. The sequence continues at coordinate 241,183 of NZ_JAGPXE010000005.1, read as the reverse complement.
CCTGGTGATGCCGATCAGGATGGGCGGCGAGCTGCTCGGCTCGATGTGGGCGGTGGTGCCCGGCCCCGTCTCGGAGGAACGCGCGACCGCCTTCGCCGACACCGCGCCGCTGGTGGCGCTGCAGTTGCTGCGCTGGCGCGCGGTCGCCGACGTGCAGCGGCGGAGGACGGCCGAGCAGGTGCGGCTGCTGCTCGACGGCAGCGACGGCTGGCGGGCGGCGGCCAGCGAACTGGCGGTGCCCAACGAGGAGCACCGCGTCATCGCGATCGAGATGCCCGCCTCCGACGAACCGGCCGAGGGGCAACGGCTGGCGATGTGGGAGTGGATCACGCGGGGCATCGGACGACGGCCGCTGGTCACCGAGATCGGCACCGTGCTCTACGCGCTGGTGCCCGACCAGGCTCGCGGGGGCGGCTGGCCGGAGCTGCGGCAGGCGCTGCTGTCGCACGACCTGTCCCCTCGCCCGCTGGTCGCGGTGGGAACGTCGGTGGCGGTCACCGACATCCCCGGTTCCCGAGCCCAGGCCGATGAGCTGATCGGGATGCTGCGCACGGGGTTGGTGCGGCAGCCCGTCGCGGTGTACGAGGACCTGTGGCACCTGCTGGTCCTCAGCCGGATGGCGGGGGCCGCCACCGACGCCGGTGTTGCCGCGCTGGGTCCCTTGGCGGTGCTGCGGGAGCACGATCGCGGGCAGGGCACCGACTACCAGGCCACCCTGCACGCCTGGCTGCGGCACCCGGGTGATCCCCGGCAGGCGGGCCGTGAGCTCCGGGTGCACCCCAACACCTTCCGGTACCGGATGAAGCGGATCGGCCAGCTGGTGGAGGTCGACCTCGACGACCCGGACGTCCGGTCCGCGCTCCTGGTGCAGCTGCTGGCCGAGCGCTGGGCGCAGCACGGCTGAGCCCGGGCGCCGTCGCGGGCATGGGAACCGTTCTGTCACTTCTGCCCTGCCCGCGAGCACGCGCGTTGTGCTGGTGGCACAAACACCCCCGCCCAATCTCATGCCGTGAAAATGATGCGCTGTGGGTCACGTCGTCCGATCGTTGTTTCCACACGACGAAAGGACCCCACGGTGAAGATCGCAGTGCCTCGCGAGATCAAGAACAACGAGTACCGGGTCGCGATCACCCCAGCCGGTGTGCACGAGTTGACCGCCCGCGGTCACGACGTCTTCGTCGAGGCGGACGCCGGTGCCGGCTCCTCCATCCCCGATGAGGACTACCTCGCCTCCGGCGCGAAGGTGCTGGCGACGGCCGACGACGTGTGGGCGGAAGGCGACCTCGTGCTCAAGGTCAAGGAGCCGATCGCCGAGGAGTACCCGCGGCTGCGCCGGGACCAGGTGCTGTTCACCTACCTGCACCTGGCCGCCTCCGCTGAGCTGACCGACGCGATGCTGACCTCGGGCATCACCGGCATCGCCTACGAGACCGTGCAGACCGAAGACGGCGGGTTGCCGCTGCTGGCGCCGATGAGCGAGGTCGCCGGGCGGTTGGCGCCGCTGGTGGGTGCGCATTCGCTGATGGCGCCCAGCGGCGGTCGTGGTGTGCTGCCCGGCGGAGTTCCCGGGGTTCACCCGGCGCGGGTCGTGGTGATCGGCGGCGGTGTCGCCGGTCTCAACGCGGCTCGGGTGGCCCTGGGCATGGGCGCCGACGTGGAGCTGCTGGACACCAACGTCGACAAGCTGCGCGAGATCGATCGCGACTTCCACGGCCAGATCCGCACGGTCGCGTCCAACCGCTACACGGTGGAGCAGTCGGTGCGCGCTGCCGACCTGGTGATCGGTGCGGTGCTGATCGCCGGCGCGAAGGCCCCGAAACTGGTGTCCAACCACCTGGTGTCGGAGATGAAGGCCGGCAGCGTGCTGGTCGACATCGCCATCGACCAGGGCGGATGCTTCGCCGACTCCCGGCCGACCACGCACGACGACCCGACCTACCAGGTCCACGACTCGGTCTTCTACTGCGTGGCGAACATGCCGGGCGCGGTGCCCACCACCTCCACGCACGCGCTGACCAACGTCACGCTCCCCTACGTGCTGCGCCTGGCCGACGCCGGTTGGCAGCAGGCGTGCCGCGCGGACGCCGCGCTGGCCGGCGGTATCAACACCCACGCGGGCGACCTGGTCAACCAGGCCGTCGCCGAGGCGCACGGCCGCGGCTCCGTGGCGCTGAGCAGCGTCCTCGGCTGAGGTCTCTCGGCACCTGGCGAGCGGGCGGGTTGCGCGGAAGGTTCCCTTCCTCGCAGTCCGCCCGCTCCGCTGTGACAGGAAGGTTCCCCTGCGCACCTCCACTTCCGATGGCCCTCACCGGGAATGTGCACCGAGTTCCAATTCGAATTGGTTGACCGGTAACAGAAGTGGCGAATGCGGCGCAATTCGCCGCATCCTGGAATCGGATTCACCGCGAAAAGGCAAAAATAGGGGCGGCCCGCTCAACCAGCCTGGGGGTCACCGGGAGCAGGCCGCCACTCTCAGTGTAGGGGAAGATCGCCGGTTTGCCGACGACGTGAGCGAGCACTTCGCCGCCAATTGCCAGCCGAATCGATAACCACTCGATGGGGTGAGTCTCGTCGGGTGCCCGTGCAGGCGTGAACCCGCGATGCCGATGTCACCCATCGGAGTAACGGCGGGTGACTGATCATCCGTCCCTCTCCAGCGGAAACTCCGATGCAGGAAAACGCGCTGACGGGTGGGAGAAAAACGTGACGGACACGGCACTGCGCAAGGCGGTTCTCGACCGGCTCGACGCCCTGGACCGAGTGATGGGCGAAGACGCCCCCGAAGTGCTGCTACCGATTGCCCGAACTGAGCTGTATCGCTTTACCGAAGCCCTTCGAAACCTGTTAGACGATCACGAGCCGGACTCCGACGGGCGCTGCCCGACCTGCCGGGGAACGCTGCGGCGCAGACCCTGGCCCTGCAAGGTGTGGCAGGCCGCGCACCACCAGCTGATCACCGAACGCTCCGGATCATCGGAGCGCCGCGCGAGGCTTCGCCGCCAAACCCGGTCCCACCTCCCCCGAAACCCCGAACCCGCCGTCGCGGTGATCCCCGAGCCGATCGTGTCCGCCACCGGCCCCGGGCCGTCCGACTGGGACACCGACGAGTTCATCCGGCCCGACCTCACGACCGCGCCCACGGCCCCGCCGCCGCTCGCCGAACGGCTGGAAACCGACCACAGCAGGATCTACCGCGCAGCGGTGGTCGAACGCGCCTGACCTGCTGAACTCCCCGCGTCCGGCACCCGCGATCCGCGGCGGGCACGACACCGCACCTTGACGGCCCCACCTGTCCGGCAGGATGGAGCCATCAGGGGTGACACACTGACGGGTGACCGGATGTGGGAGGGCGTGTGCACGACGGCAGCGGTCGCATCCACGTGCAAGGGCTGAACAAGAGATTCGGCCCCGTGCACGCGGTGCACGACCTCAGCTTCACGGTGCAGCCCGGCGCGGTCACCGGCTTCCTGGGCCCCAACGGGGCGGGCAAGACCACCGCGCTGCGCATGATCCTCGGCCTGGTCACACCCACGTCGGGCTCCGCGACCATCAACGGGTTGCCGTTCCACCGGCTCCCGAGCCCCGGTGGCGTCGTCGGCGCGGTGCTCGACGCGCACGGATTCCACCCGAGCCGCACCGCGCGCCACCACCTCCGCTGCTACGCGGCCGCCATGAACATCCCCGACGGCCAGGTCGACAGGGCGCTGGAGCTGGTCGGACTCGCCGCCGCCGGGGACCGCAAGACCGGCGGGTTCTCGCTGGGAATGCGGCAGCGCCTGGCACTGGCCACCGCGCTGCTCGGCGACCCGCAGATCCTGATCCTCGACGAACCCGCCAACGGACTGGACCCCGAGGGCATCGCGTGGCTGCGGGGCTTCTTGCAGGCCTTCGCCGCCGGGGGCCGGACCGTGCTGATGTCCAGCCACTTCCTGCGCGAGATCGAGCACACCGTGGACCGGTTGGTGATCATCAGCCAGGGCCGGTGCGTCTACGACGGGCACATCGACGAGCTCCGCGCCGCGCAGCAGTCCCGAGCCCTGGTGCAGGCCGACTCCCCCGAGCTGCTCGTCGCCGAGGTCCAGGCGGCCGGTTACGGGGTCGAATACCTCCCGGACGGACGGCTGGCGGTCCTCGGGGCCGACTCCCGCGCGGTGGCCGACCTGGCGCTGCAGGCCGGGGTCGCGCTCTACGGGATGCAGGACGAGCGGGTCGACCTGGAGCAGTTGTTCTTCCACCTCACCCAGGGGCAGTTCGCGGGACTCCCGCAGTACGCCCCACCGGCATCGCAGACGTGGGCTGGGCCGGGACAGCAGGGCAATGGCGGGAGCGCAGGATGATCGGGCTGATCAAGGCCGAGTACCGGAAGATCGTCACCACCAGCCTGTGGTGGGGGCTGCTGATCCCCGTGGTCGTGCTGGGGTTCGCCGCCGGTTGGTTGGGCACCGCGTTCGGCGGGATCATCGACATGGTCGAGGAGTTCAGCGCGTCGCTCCCGCTGGGCCTGCTGTCGGTGGCGCTGTCGACGAACTTCGGCACGATCTTCGCGCTGCTGTTCGGCGCGATGACCTTCGCCAGCGAGTTCCGCGCCAAGACCATCACCACGACGTACCTCACCGCCAACCCGCGCAGCTCCGTGCTGTGGGCGAAGTTGATCGCCTGCGCGGGCATCGGAGTGCTCTACGGGCTCGCGAACGTGCTGTTCGCCAGCCTCGGCGCCCTGCTCGGCGCCGGGCACGACATGAGCAACTTCGGCGGGTTCAGCAGCTGGCTCAGCGTCGGTGGAGCGGGCGTGCTGTCGATGCTGCTGTGGACGCTGCTCGGGGTCGGTTTCGGCGCGCTGATCGCCAACGCCGTGCTGGTGGTCATCCTGCCGCTGGTCTACAAGTTCGTGGTCGAGTTCATCCTGTCGTTCAGCCTGCTGGACACCCCCGTGTCCGGGATCGAGCCCTACCTGCCGGGCTCAGCGGGCAACGGCATCGTGTCCAACCTGGCGGTGCCGCTGTTCGTCTCCGCGGTGGCGGGACCGAACGAACCGAACACACCGCGGACCGCGTTCGAACTCCTGCACCTGTTCTTCGGCGGCAGCTACGGGCACCCGTGGTGGGCCAGCCTGCTGACGTTCCTCGGCTACACCGCGGTGTTCGTCGCCGGCGGCTGGTTCGTGGGCGCGCGGCGCGACGTGGCGTGAGGAGGGGAACCTTTCTGCCACCCGGGCGCCGCGTCGACCGAAATGGCAGGAAGGTTCCCTTCCTCACCCGTTGGCGCCGGTCACACCGCAGGATCGGCGGTGCTGCACCGTCGGTGCCGAGGCCTAACCTGGCGGGGTGAGCGACTCCGAGAATCCCCGCCCTTCCTCCGGCGGCTGGATCCGTCGCCTCTTCGCCGCTTGTCGGCGCCACCCGGTCGCACTGGTGTTGGCGATGGGCGCCTCCGTGACCGCGGTGGGGTTGGAGGCGCTGGTTCCGCTGCTGACCAAGCTCGCGGTCGACGACGCCGTGGCGCGCAGCACCGAGCGGCTGTGGTGGATCGTGATCGTGCTGCTGGTGCTGGGCGTGTTCCGGTTCGCCGCCGCCTTCGTCCGCCGCTACAGCGCGGGCCGGCTGGCGCTGGACGTGCAGCACGACCTGCGGCGGGCGGTGTTCGCCGCCATGCAGCGCCTCGACGGCGGCAAGCAGGACGCGTTGCGCACCGGACAGGTGGTGTCGCGTTCCATCAGCGACCTGCAGCTCGTGCATTCGCTGCTGTCGATGCTTCCCCTGGCGGCCGGAACAGCGGTGCTGGCGGTGTTCGCGATCGCAGCGATGCTGTGGCTGTCGCCGCTGCTGACCGTCGTGGCTCTCATCGTGGCGCCGCTGATCGCCGTGGTCACCGCGCGCAGCAAGAAGAAGCTGTTCCCCGCCACCTGGTCGGCACAGCAGCGCGCGGCCGACATCGCCCAGCACGTCGAGGAGACCGTCACCGGTGTCCGCGTGGTGAAGGGCTTCGGCCAGGAGGAGCGCGAGGTCGGCCGGCTGGAGTCGCGGGCGCGGCGGCTGTTCGCCGAGCGGCTGCGCGCGGCTCGGATGACGTCCCTTCCCGCGGCGAGCCTGGCGACGCTTCCCGCCGCCGGTCAGGTGGGTGTGCTGGGTCTGGGCGGCTGGCTGGTGTTCCAGGGCCAGGTGAGCTTGGGAACCTTCGTCGCATTCGCCGGCTACGTGGCGATGCTGTCCGGACCGGCCCGGATGCTCTCCAGCGTCATGATCCAGGCCCAGCTGGCGCGGGCCGGGGTGGAGCGCATCCACGAGCTCACCGACTCGCAGCCCGACGTCGAGGAGAAGCCGGACGCCCGCTCGCTGCCCGAGGGCCCGCTGGAGGTCCGGCTGGACGAGGTCGGTTTCGGCTACACCCGGGACCAGCCGGTGCTCCAGGAGGCGACCTTGCGCGTCAGCCCGGGCGAGACGGTCGCGCTGGTGGGCCCGGCGGGGTCGGGCAAGTCGACGGTGTCGCTGCTGCTCCCCCGGTTCTACGACGTCCACTCGGGGCGCATCGCGATCGGCTCCACCGACAATGACGAGACCTTCGACATCCGCGACCTGCGGCTGGATTCGCTGCGCAGCGCGGTCGGCGTGGTCTTCGAGGAAGCGTTCCTGTTCTCCGACACCATTCGCGGCAACATCGCCTACGGGCGTTCCGACGCGACCGACGACGACGTGATCGCCGCCGCCAAGGGCGCGGAGGCCCACGAGTTCATCACCGGCCTGCCCGATGGCTACGACACCGCGGTCGGCGAACGCGGGCTGACGCTCTCCGGGGGGCAGCGCCAACGCGTGGCGCTGGCGAGGGCGCTGCTGTCCAACCCCCGGGTGCTGGTGCTCGACGACGCGACCTCGGCCGTCGATCCGGCGACGGAAGCCGCCATTCACGACACGCTGCGTTCGGTCACCGCGCAGCGCACCACGCTGCTGATCGCGCACCGCCGCTCGACGCTGGCGCTGGCCGACCGGATCGCCGTGCTCGACGAAGGGCGCGTCGTGGACGTCGGCACCGAGGCCGAGCTGCGGGAGCGGTGCGAGCTGTTCCGCTCGCTGCTGGCGGGGCCGGGGGAAACGATCGATGACCCGCGCGACGAGCACGCCGAGGTCTCCCCCGACGGCATCACCCCGGACCTGTGGCCGCAGGAGCAGCCGCCCGAGCGGTCGGTCGAAGGCCCCGTGGTGACCTCCGCGGGCCGCCACGGCATGAGCACCACGTCGACTCCCCCCACACCGGAACTGGTGGAGGGAATCCGCGATCTGCCGCCGACCCGCGACCTGCCCGAGGTGAGGGGAACCGATCCCACCGCCCCGGACCCGGAGTTCCGGCTGGCTCGGCTGCTCCGGCCGATCCGGTGGGGGCTGCTGTTGACGATCGCCCTGGTCGCCGGGGACGCGCTGACCTCGGTGCTGCTGCCGTCGCTGGTGCGGCACGGCATCGACAGCGGCGTCGGAACGGCGAGCCTCAACACGTTGTGGCTGGCCACGGGGCTGGCGGGGCTGCTGGTCGCCGGCGGGTGGCTGGTGATCAAGCTGCAGACGGTGATCACCGCCCGCACCGGCGAAACCCTGCTGTACGTGCTGCGGCTGCGCAGCTTCGCGCACCTGCAGCGGCTCGGGCTGGACTTCTACGAGCGGGAGCTGGCCGGGCGGATCATGACCCGCATGACCACCGACGTCGACGCGCTGTCGACGTTCCTGCAGACGGGCCTGGCGACGTTCGTGGTCAGCGTGCTGACGCTGCTGGGCATCGCCGGAGCCCTGCTGATCACCGACCCGTCGCTGGCGCTGGTGGCGATGGCGGTGCTGCCCGTCCTGGTGGTCGCCACGATCATCTTCCGCAGGGTCTCCTCCACCGCCTACGCCGAGGCGCGGGAGCGGGTCAGCACCGTCAACGCCGATCTGCAGGAGAACGTCTCGGGCATGCGGGTGGCCCAGGCGCACCGCCGCGAGGGGCACGCGGCGAAGGTGTTCGCGCAGCGCAGCGACGCCTACCGGCGTTCGCGCCTGCGCGCGCAGCGCTACATCGCCACCTACTTCCCGTTCGTGGCGCTGCTGTCGGAGATCGCGCAGGCGGCCGTGCTGGGTGTCGGCGCTGCGCGGGTCGCTTCGGGCGAGCTGACGGCCGGGGTGCTGGTCGCTTTCCTGCTGTACCTGGGCCTGTTCTTCTCACCCGTGCAGCAGTTGTCCGGCGTCTTCGACGGGTATCAGCAGGCCCGGGTGGGTTTGCAGCGCATCGGCGATCTGCTGCGCACGCCGACGTCGGTGCCCGCTGCCGCCGAGCCGGTGGAGGCGCCCGAGCGGTTCCGCGGCGAGGTGGAATTGCGGGCGGTGTCGTTCCGCTACCCCGGCACCGAGCAGTACGCGCTGCGGGAGGTGAACCTGCGGGTGCGGCCCGGCGAGACGGTGGCGCTGGTGGGTGCCACGGGTGCGGGCAAGTCGACCTTGATCAAGCTGATCGCCCGGTTCTACGACGTCTCCGAGGGCGCGGTGCTGGTCGATGGGACGGACGTGCGCGGCTACGACCTGGCGGCGTTCCACCAGAGGCTGGCGGTGGTGCCGCAGGAAGGGCACCTGTTCACCGGCGACGTCGCCGACAACATCACCTACGCCCGTCCCGACGCCCGGCCGGCGGAGGTGGAGGCCGCCGCCCGCGCGGTGGGAGCCCTTCCTGGGATCTCGATGCTGCCGCACGGCTTCCGGCAGGAGGTCGGTGAGCGCGGCCGGGGGCTGTCGGCCGGCCAACGCCAGCTGGTCGCGCTGGCTCGGGCTCAGCTCGTCGACCCCGACGTGCTGCTGCTGGACGAGGCCACGGCAGCGCTGGATCCGGCGACGGAGTCGATGGTGGTGGCCGCCAGCGATCGGCTCGCCGCGCAGCGCACCACGTTCGTCGTCGCGCACCGGTTGGGCACGGCGGCTCGCGCGGACCGGATCGTGGTGGTCGACGGCGGGCGCATCGTCGAGCAGGGCGGGCACGAGGAGCTGCTGGCCCGCCGCGGGTATTACGCCCGGCTGTGGCGGGCGGCCGACGCCCACGGCGGCACGGTGGACGACGCCGCGGAGACGAGCAACATCGCGTGAGGAAGGGATCCTTCCTCTCACCTCCTCCACCCGGTGGGAACGTGTCGCCCATGCCATCGCGAGGTCGCTGCCGGGTGTGAGGAAGGGAACTTTTCTGTCACGATCACCACGCCCCGTGTCGACACGTGCACGCAACGAAGCCGAACGGGCGCTCGCAGGCGTCGCCGACCAGGCAAAACGGGCGCCGAGGCTGACCGCGCGGGGCCGATCCCGCGATGCGAGCGGATCCGGCTACCAGTTGAGAACACAGCGTGTCGGTGAAACGCCATAATGAACGGGTACGACAACCCGTATGGACTAGTGCCAAGCGGCGCTGATCAGCGAACGAAGCACACCGGGGGCGGTTGATGTTCGGTCGGATGGCCCGGACGGGGAGACATCCCCGCTGGCCTGAGGATCCTGATCGATTCTGTGATGAGAGTCGATCGGCCGAACGGCCGTCCTGTGTGTCAACCTCGCGAATCGGGCGGCTAGCCTGGTACCCGAGTGTGTCTGTAAATCACGAGCATATGGATCGAGGCGAACGCCAGCCGTGTCCAGCAGCCCCGCGTCACAGTTCGGCCCCAATGAGTGGTTGATCGAGGAGATGTACGAGAAGTTCCTCCAAGATCCCACTTCCGTAGACTCGGCGTGGCACGAATTCTTCGCCGACTACAAGTCGGGTCAGGCTACAAACGAGAACACCGCCACCGCTGCTGCGGCCGGCACTGCGGCGCCGCCGACACCGACGGCCACGGCGACGCGCGCCGGTGAGACCAACGGTCAAGCGCCCGCGCCGGCGGCCGCCGCGCCCGCGGCCAAGCCCGCCGCCGCTCCGAAGCCTTCTCCGCAGCAGGCCGCCAAGGCCGCCCCGGTCAAGCAGCCCCAGGCAGAGGGCGATGTGAAGACCCTGCGCGGCGCTGCGGCCGCGATCGCCAAGAACATGGACCAGTCGCTGACGGTTCCCACCGCGACGAGCGTGCGCGCGGTGCCCGCCAAGCTGCTGTTCGACAACCGCATCGTCATCAACAACCACCTCAAGCGGAACAAGGGCGGGAAGATCTCCTTCACGCACCTGATCGGCTACGCGCTGGTCAGGGCGGTCAAGGACTTCCCGAACATGAACCGCCACTACGGCGAGGACGCCAAGGGCAAGCCCGCAGCGGTCACGCCGGAGCACATCAACCTGGGCCTGGCGATCGACATGCCGGGCAAGGACGGTTCGCGCAACCTCGTGGTCGCCTCCATCAAGGGCTGCGAGGACATGACGTTCCAGCAGTTCTGGCAGGCCTACGAGGACATCATCCGCAAGGCGCGCAGCAACGCGCTGACCGCGGACGACTTCTCCGGCACCACGATCTCGCTGACCAACCCGGGCCCGTCGGGCACCAACCACTCGGTGCCGCGGCTGACCAAGGGCCAGAGCGCGATCATCGGTGTCGGCGCGATGGACTACCCCGCCGAGTTCCAGGGCGCCAGCGAGAAGACGCTGGTCGACATGGGCATCAGCAAGATCGTGACGCTGACGTCCACCTACGACCACCGCGTCATCCAGGGCGCCGAGTCCGGTGACTTCCTGCGCCGCGTGCACCAGCTGCTGCTGGGCGAGGACGGGTTCTTCGACGACATCTTCGCGTCCCTGCGCATCCCGTACGAGCCGGTGCGCTGGACCCAGGACATCCCCGAGGGCGCGGTCGACAAGACCGCCCGGGTGCTCGAGCTGATCGACGCCTACCGCACCCGCGGTCACCTGATGGCCGACATCGACCCGCTGAACTACCGGCAGCGCCGGCACGAGGACCTCGACGTCCTGTCGCACAGCCTCACGCTGTGGGACCTGGACCGCGAGTTCGCCGTGGGCGGTTTCGCCGGTCGCGAGAAGATGAAGCTGCGCGACGTGCTGGGCGTGCTGCGCGACTCCTACTGCCGCACGGTCGGCGTGGAGTACATGCACATCCTGGAGCCGGACGAGCGCGAATGGCTGCAGCAGCGGGTCGAGAAGCCGCACACCAAGCCGGACTCGACCGAGCAGAAGTACATCCTGTCGAAGCTCAACGCGGCCGAGGCGTTCGAGACGTTCCTGCAGACCAAGTACGTCGGGCAGAAGCGGTTCTCGCTGGAAGGCGCCGAGACCGTGGTTCCGCTGCTGGACGCGGTGCTGGACAACTCCGCTGCCAACGAGCTCGACGAGGTCGTCATCGGCATGCCGCACCGCGGCCGCCTGAACGTGCTGGCCAACATCGTCGGCAAGCCGATCTCGCAGATCTTCCGCGAGTTCGAGGGCAACCTCGACCCGGGGCAGGCCCACGGTTCCGGTGACGTGAAGTACCACCTGGGTGCCGAGGGCAAGTACTTCCGGATGTTCGGTGACGGCGAGACCAAGGTGTCGCTGACCTCGAACCCGTCCCACCTGGAGGCCGTGGACCCGGTGCTGGAGGGCATCGTCCGCGCCAAGCAGGACATCCTGGACAAGGGCCAGGAGGGCTTCACGGTGCTGCCGGTGCTGCTGCACGGTGACGCCGCGTTCGCCGGTCAGGGCGTGGTCGCCGAGACGCTGAACCTGTCGCTGCTGCGCGGCTACCGCACCGGTGGCACGGTCCACGTGATCGTCAACAACCAGGTCGGTTACACCACGGCCCCGGAGCACTCGCGTTCCAGCAAGTACTGCACCGACGTCGCGAAGATGATCGGCGCGCCGGTGTTCCACGTCAACGGTGATGACCCCGAGGCGTGCGTGTGGGTCGCGCGGCTGGCCGTGGAGTACCGCCAGGCGTTCGGCAAGGACGTCGTGATCGACATGGTCTGCTACCGCCGTCGTGGTCACAACGAGGGCGACGACCCGTCGATGACGCAGCCGAAGATGTACGACGCGATCGACAAGATGCGCAGCGTCCGCAAGGTCTACACCGAGTCGCTGATCGGCCGCGGTGACATCACCGTCGAAGAGGCGGAGAAGGCGCTCAAGGACTACGCGGCTCAGCTGGAGCACGTGTTCAACGAGGTCCGCGAGCTGGAGAAGCACCCGCCGGCACCGAGCCCGTCGGTCGAGGCCGAGCAGCAGGTGCCGCGCGGCCTGTCCACCGCGATCTCGCAGGAGACGCTGGAGCACATCTCCGAGGCGCAGATCAACCTGCCGGACGGCTTCTCCCCGCACCCGCGCGTGAAGCCGGTCCTGGAGCGTCGCGCCAAGATGGGCCGCGAGGGTGGCATCGACTGGGCCTTCGGCGAGCTGCTCGCGTTCGGTTCGCTGGTGATGGAGGGCCGTCAGGTCCGCCTGACCGGTCAGGACAGCCGTCGCGGCACGTTCGGTCAGCGCCACTCGGTGCTCATCGACCGCAAGAACGACTCGGAGTACACGCCGCTGCAGAACCTCTCGGGTGAGCAGGGCAAGTTCCTGGTCTACGACTCGGCGCTGTCGGAGTTCGCGGCACTGGGCTTCGAGTACGGCTACTCGGTGGGCAACCCCGAGTCGCTGGTGCTGTGGGAAGCGCAGTTCGGTGACTTCTTCAACGGCGCCCAGTCGATCATCGACGAGTTCATCTCGTCCGGTGAGGCCAAGTGGGGCCAGCGCTCCGACGTGGTGATGCTGCTGCCGCACGGCCAGGAGGGCCAGGGCCCGGACCACAGCTCGGGTCGCATCGAGCGGTGGCTGCAGCTGTGCGCCGAGGGTTCGATGACGGTCGCGATGCCGTCGACCCCGGCGAACTACTTCCACCTGCTGCGTCGACACGCCTTGGACGGCATCCACCGTCCGCTGGTGGTGTTCACGCCGAAGTCGATGCTGCGCCTGAAGGCCGCCACGAGCCCGGTCGAGGACTTCACCGAGGGCAAGTTCACCTCGGTGATCGACGACCCGACTCAGCCGGACCCGTCGCAGGTCACCAAGCTGGTGCTGTGCACCGGCAAGCTCTACTACGAGCTGGCGGCCCACCGCGACAAGAACGGCATCACCGACACCGCGGTGGCGCGGCTCGAGCAGCTCTACCCGCTGCCGCACCGCAAGCTGGGTGCCCTGTTCGAGCGGTACCCGAACCTGGAGTCGGTCCGCTGGACGCAGGAGGAGCCGGCCAACCAGGGTGCGTGGCCGTTCCTGGGCTTGGCGCTGAACGAGCAGTTCCCGGAGCTTGCCGGCAAGCTCAAGCGGGTCTCGCGTCGTCCGATGGCCGCCCCGGCCACCGGTCTGGCCAAGGTCCACGAGGTCGAGCAGGCCGAGGTCGTGCAGACCGCGTTCGCCTGATCTTCTCGCTGAAGCGGGCCGTCGGTTCCTCCGGGAACCGGCGGCCCGCTTTTTCGTGCTCGGGTGCGGCCGGCGGAGTGTGCACGGGAACCTTCCGCTCACTTCGACCGGGGCGCATCGCTTGTGGTGGAGGGCCGTTTCGTACCCTGCTGTTCCCAACCACACCGCGTCGAAGATCGACGGAGCACTAGGAGGAAGCGGTGTATTTCACCGACCGCGGCATTGAAGAACTCGAAGAGCGTCGCGGTGACGACGAGGTCACCTTGGCGTGGGTCGCTGACCGGATGCGGGCCTTCGTGGACCTCAACCCGGATTTCGAGGACGCCACTGAGCGTTTGGCGACCTTCCTCGCGCGCGACGACGCCGACGACGAGTGAGGTGGCCCCAGCCGCGCACCCCCGGACGCGCGGCCGGGCCCACGTTCACGCCCGCAGCACCGCGCGCCCGACGATCTCACGCTGCTCGATGGCGGTGTGCGCGTCAGCCGCGCGTTGAAGGGGGAAGGTTCGTCCGATGGCCGGGGTGATGTGTCCGGCGGCGGCTTCTGCCAGTGCCTTGATGAGCACGTCCTTCCGCTGGTGGCGCGAGAGCTGCTGGATCTCGAGGAGACCGGTGACGGTCACGTCGCGCCGCCGCGCTTCCTCGGCGTCGATCTCGGCGAAGTCCTCGTCGGAGGCGCCGTAGGTGATGACGCGCGCGCCGTTGTCGGCGGACTGGAACGCGGCTCGCCCGTACGCGCCGCCGGCGCCGTCGAAGATGACGTCGACGCCGCCGGTCAGTTCGCGGACCTTCTCGACCCAACCCGGTGCGCTGTAGTCGACCGGCTCGGCGCCGAGTTCGCGCACCAGGCCGAGTTTCGCCTCGCCTCGCGCAGCGCCGATGACCTGCGCCCCCGCACTTCTGGCCAGCTGGACGATGATGGAAGCGGCTCCGCCCGCCGCGGCGGTGACGAGCACCCGCTCTCCCGGGCGCACGGCCGCGTGGTCGACCAGTCGCACGGCGATGCTGGCGTCGTGCAGGAGCACCACTGCCGCCTGCTCGTCCAGTCCGTCGGGGATCAGCACGAGTTCGGCTTCCTCGACGGGGACCAGTTCGGCGTAGGTCCCGCTGTTCCCGGTGCTGGCGACGACCTTCTCGCCCAGCCACGCCGGGTCGACGTCCGCGCCCAGCGCGACCACTTCCCCGGCGATGCCGTCTCCGGGGATGTAGGGCGGGTTCATCTCGAAGTAGTCCTGCCCCCAGCCTTGGCGGAGACGCGTGTCGAGGAACAGCACGTCCACGGCCGCCATCCGCACCAGGACCTGTCCCGGCCGTGGCACGGGATCGGCCTTCTCGATCACCGACAGGACTTCCGGTCCCCCGAATTCGGTCACCTGCACCGCGCGCATCCTGATCACTCCGTTCTCGATCGACTCCTGCCCACCTTCTGACTTCGAGTTAACTGGAGGTCAAGAGCAGCGGGAGGATCAGCAGCAGTGCTCACCGCGCCAGGCCTGCCGGCCTTCGTTGACCGCGACGGCCGCGATCACCACACCCACCAGCGGATCGGCCCACCACCAGCCGAGGAGGCTGTTGAGGACGAGCCCGAGGAGCAGCACTCCGGACAGGTAGGTGCACAGCAGGGTCTGCTTCGAGTCGGCGACGGCGCTCGCCGATCCGAGTTCACGCCCCGCTCGCCGTTGCGCGTAGGACAGCAGCGGCATGATCAGCAGTGAGAGGGAAGCGACCACGATGCCGGCGGTGGAGTGCTCGGCGGCCTCCGCGCCGAGCAGGCTGCGCACGGATTCGACCGTCACGTAGAGCGACAGCGCGAAGAACGACACGGCGATCACCTTCAGCGCGGTTCGCTCGCGCGCCTCCGGGTCCGAACCGGCGAACTGCCACGCGACCGCAGCCGCGGAGGCGACCTCGATGACCGAATCCAGCCCGAACCCGATCAGCGCGGTGGAGGACGCGGCGGCGCCTGCGCTGATGGCCACGACCGCTTCGATCACGTTGTAGGAGATCGTGGCGCCCACCAGCCACCGCACCCGCCGTTGCAGCGCACGGCGTCGCGCGTCCGCGATGACGGTCTCCGTTCGCGCGCAGCACCGGTCGCCGCACTCGGCTTCGTCGACGCGCGCTGGGCGCTGCCGCTGCTCGTCGTCACACATGCGGTGCCTCGTCGTGGAGCGTCTCCGTGCCGTAGTTCGGGCAGAGGGCCACGGCGTTCCCGGTCGCGGCCAGCAGGGTTTCAGCGGCGGTCAGCAGCTCGACAAGTTCCGGGCGGGCGAGCGAGTAGAACACCTGCCGCCCTTGCGGGCGGCCGTCGACCAGGCCGCAGTCCCGCAGACAGGCCACGTGCGCCGACACGGTCGACTGGGCCAAACCGAGGTGCCCCACGAGGTCGGCGACCCGCGCCTCACCTTCGGCGAGACGTCGCACGATGGCCAGCCGCGTGCCGTCGGACAGTCCGTGGAACAGCGCCGCAGCCGCGTCCAGCTCCTGATTGATCGCCATTCAGCGATGTTAGCACCGTTCGACGATGAAACTCGATCAGCCGAGGCGCTTCGCCAGGGCGAGCTGCGTCAGGTAGCGCTTGGTGATCACGCCGTCGTGATCAGCGTCGATGCGCTGCCCGATGCAGTTCAAGAGCTGGTCACGCGCTGAGGCCGGCATCGCTCGATGCCGCGAGCAGGTCATCAGCAGGCCGAGGTACTGGTCGGTCGTGTAGCTGGCTTCCCACTCGTAGCGGTGGAACTCCGGCGGGCTGAAACGAGCCGAGCGGTGGAACTCCTCCGGGTCCTTCGGGACCTCGTCGGCGACCGGAAGGCGCCGGCCGGGCTCGGTGTTGGGATCGAATCGCTCGTAGCACTGCTGGGCCTGCGCGAAGAACTCGTCGCTTCCGCCGACGACGTGGTGCGTCGAGACCACCGCGAGCGCCCCTCGGGAACGCAGCGCATCGGCGGCCTTGACCATGCGCACCGCGGGGTCGAGCCAGTGGAACGAGCCCGCCGCCACGACCAGTTCGAATCCCACCGGCGGGAGCGACCAGTCCTCGAACGCGGCGACCACCACCCGCGCGGACACGTAGTCGGCGAGGTGACGCCGGGCGATCTCAGCCCGCTCCTCCCCGGGTTCGAGAGCGGTGACCGCGAACCCGCGGGCAACCAGCGGCACGGTCGCCTGCCCGGTGCCGCAGCCGATCTCCAGCACCCGAGCCCCTTCACCGACAGCTGCGGTGAGCACGTCGAACAGCGGCGCCGGGTAGCCCGGGCGGCACCGGTCGTAGAGGTCGGCGTCCTCGGCGAACACCGACCGCATCCGCTCGCGGTCGTTCACCGAGGAGTTCTCCAACCGCAGGTCATGAGCGCAGTCTACGAACCGGCGGCCGTGTTGACAGGAAGGTTCCCATGCTCACGACCGGAAGGTGTCAAGGCGAGCACCGCGCCGAGGTGGCCTCATCGAACGCGGTCGCCTTCGCGCCACACAGCGCGAGTCAGGGGAACGCCTGGCCGATATGCCAGCCACGTCGTGCTCGGCGCGTCGAGCACCTGGAGATCCGCTCGGGCGCCCGGGCGCAGCACACCGACGGCACCGTCGCCGGTGTCGCGGCGCAGCGCACGCGCCCCACCCCAGGTGGCCGCGCGGATGGCTTCGGCCACGCTCATCCGCATCTGCGGGACCGCGGTCGTCACGCAGTAGGCCATCGACGAGGTGTAGGAGGAGCCCGGGTTGCAGTTGCTGGCCAGCGCCACCGTGGCCCCGGCGTCGAGCAGCGCGCGAGCGTCCGGGAGGGGTTGGCGGGTGGACAGGTCGCAGGCCGGCAGCAAGGTCGCGACGGTGTCAGAAGCCGCGAGCGCGTCCACGTCGGAGGGCTCCAGGTGGGTGCAGTGGTCGACGCTGGCCGCGCCCAACTCGACCGCCAAGGCCACTCCCGGCCCGGGTCCGAGCTGGTTGCCGTGCACCCGCAATCCCAGGCCGCGCCGACGGGCGGCCTCCAGCACTCGACGGGACTGGTCGGCGTCGAAGGCACCTTCCTCGCAGAACACGTCGCACCATCCGACGTGCTCGGCGACGGCGTCGAGCATCTCCCCGCACACCAGGTCCACGTAGTCGGTCGCGTCGGTCCCGGGCGGGACGAGGTGGGCCCCGAGGAAGGTGACCTCGTCGGCGACGGTGGCTGCGATCTTCGCCGCGCGCAGCTCGTCCTCGACGGTCAGCCCGTAGCCGGTCTTGGTCTCCACGCAGGTCGTGCCCTGGGCGGCGGCCTCCTCGACGTGACGGCGCAGGTTGTCCGCGAGTTCGGCGTCGGTGGCCTGCCTGGTGGCGTTGACGGTGACCGCGATCCCGCCCGCTTGGTAGGGCTGACCGGACATGCGGGCGGCGAACTCGGCGGTGCGGTCGCCGGCGAAGACGAGGTGGGTGTGGCTGTCCACCCAGCCGGGCAGGACCGCCCGTCCCTCGACGTCGACGTGCTCGTCCGCGTCCGGCGCGGATCCGGCGGGACCGACCCAGGCGACCCGGTCGCCGTCGATGACCACCGCCGCGTCGGCGATGGTGCCGAGCGCGTCGTCGTTGGTCGTGAGTTCACCGATTCCAGTGATAACAGTGGATGACATCGCTGCCTATTTCCTCACGCTCGAAGTGCCGTGATGGATTCGCGCAGTTCACGCGCGGTGTCAATGGTCGTGTGGGCTCCGTCGGCGACCACGGTCCTGCCCTCGGTGATCACCTCGCGCACGTCCCCGGCGCGGGCCACGGCCGGGACCACCGGGAGTGCGACACCGGCCAAGCGCGGTGTGTCGAGGTCGAGCGCGACGAAGTCCGCGCGGGCTCCCACTTCGAGCCGTCCCGCATCGCCTCGCCCGATGGCGGAGTGCGCGGTGGCCATCGCGAGCAGCTCGCCCGGCCCGTGATGTCCGCGGGTCTCCGTCGCCAACCGCTGGTAGGACTCCACGGCCTGCGCCTCGGCGAGGACGTCGATGACCGAGTGCCCGTCGCTGCCCAGTGACAGAGGACTTCCCGCCACCGCCAGAGCCCCGGCAGGACCGATCCCGTCAGCGAGATCCGCCTCGGTCGTCGGGCACAGGCACACCCCGGTTCCGCTACCGCCCAGCAGCGCCACATCCCCGGCCGCGAGGTGCGTGGCGTGCACGGCGGTGACGTCCTCACCGAGAGCACCGCGCTCGGCCAGCAGCTGCACCGGTGTCCGGCCGTGTGCCGCCAGGCACGCCTCGTTCTCCGCGCGCTGCTCGGACACGTGGAGGTGCAGGGGAACCTTCCTGTCACGCGCCCACCCCGCGACCTCCCCGATGGCCTCGGCCGGCACCGCGCGCACCGAGTGCACCGCGGCCCCCAGCAGCACGTCCTGCGCGGTGAAGGACTCCGCGCGCTCGCCCCACCCGGCCGCGTCGCCGTCGGAGAACCGTTGCTGGACCTCGTCGAGTTCCCGGTCGAAACCACCTGCGAGATAGCAGGTGTCCAGCAGCGTCAGCCTGATCCCGGCGTCGTGGGCGGCTTGCGCCAGCGCGTGGCTCATCGCGTTCGGGTCGCGGTAGCGGGAACCACCGGGCCCGTGGTGCAGGTAGTGGAACTCGCCGACACCGGTGATGCCCGCCTGCACCATCTCCGCGTAGACGCCGCGCGCGAGCAGGTAGTAGCTGTCCGGGTCGAGCTTGGCCGCGACCCGGTACATCTGCTCCCGCCAGGTCCAGAACGTGCCGCGCGCCGTGTCACCGCGCAGCGCCCGGTGAAAGGCGTGGGAGTGGGCGTTGGCCAGGCCCGGCAGCACCAGACCGGGAAGCCTCCGCGCACCACCGGGCGCCTCGGCTTGCCGCACCGCGGTGATCCGCCCGGACCCGACCTCGAACAGCACGTCCCGGAAGGGACCTTCGGGCAGCCACGCCCATTCGCACCAGAACATCCCCTCACCCCGCCAGGTCTGCGAGGACGCGGGCGAGAGCATGGGAACCTTCCTCGCAGTCCTCGGCGGTCGCGTGCTCTTCGGGGGCGTGGCTGATGCCGGTCGGGTTGCGCACGAACAGCATCGCGGTCGGCTTCTCCGCTGCGAGCACGCCCGCGTCGTGGCCGGCGCCGGTGGGCAGGACCGGGACGTCGTCGAGGACGCCGCGCAGCCGGTCGCGCAGCGCCGGGTCGAAGTGGACGGTGTCGCCGAAGGATTCTTCGACGACCTCCACCTGGCACCCTTCCTGCGCTGCGAATTCCCTTGCCTGCCCTGCGATGTCGTCGACCATCGATCGCGCCCCGCTGGGAGCGCGCGCGTCGAGGTGGACGTCCACGGTCGAGGCGATGACGTTCGTGCCACCCGGGGTGGGCACGAGCCTGCCGACCGTCGCGCGACCGTCGGGTGTCGCGGCCGCCGTGCGGCGGGCGGCGAGGACGAGTTGCGCTGCGGGGAGCATGGGATCTTTCCGGTCATCGATGAGCGTGGCGCCCGCGTGGTTCCCCTGACCGCTGAAGCGGAACCGCCACCTGCCGTGCCCGAGGATCGAATCGGCGACCGCGACGGGACGATCCAGGTCGATCAGGCCCTTGCCCTGTTCGACGTGCAGTTCCACGAAGGTCCCGATGCGCGCGAGAGCGGTCTCGTCCCGGCTGATGAGTGCGGGGTCCGCGCCGAAGGAGCGCATCGCTTCGGCGAGGGTGCGTCCGTCGGGGTCGCGCAGGGTGCGGGCGTGATCCGGGTGGATGGTTCCCGTCATCAGCCTGGACCCGAGGCAGGGCACGCCGAAGCGGCCGCCTTCCTCCTCGGCGAAGACGACCACGGCCAGCGGTGTGCGCGGCTGAAAGCCGCGTTCCCGCAGGAGGTCCACCGCTTCGAGCGCGCTGACCACGCCGAGGGGGCCGTCGAAGGCCCCGCCGCCGGGCACCGAGTCGAGGTGGCTGCCGGTGACGACCGCGCCCGGCCCCGGCTTTCCCCACCAGGCCCAGATGTTGGTGTTGGCATCGGTTTCCACCGCGAGCCCGCGGTTCTCGGCCTGCTCGACGAACCACTCGCGCAGGTGCCGCTCGGCGTCGTCGAAGACGTGCCGCGAGTAGCCGCCGCGCCGCTGGTCCGCGCCGATCCCGGCGAGGGCGTTCAGCCCGCTCATCGGCTCACCAGCGGGGTCCGCACGCCGCGCTCGGCGGCGACCTCGTCGGCGCGTTCGTACCCGGCGTCGACGTGCCGGATCACTCCCATGCCCGGGTCGTTGGTGAGCACCCGCTGCAGCTTCTGGGCGGCGAGTTCGGTGCCGTCGGCGACCGTGACCTGGCCGGCGTGCAGGGAACGTCCCATGCCGACGCCGCCGCCGTGGTGCAGCGATACCCACGTCGCGCCGGAGGCGGTGTTGACCAGGGCGTTGAGCAGCGGCCAGTCGGCGACCGCGTCGGAGGAGTCGGCCATCGCCTCGGTTTCGCGGTAGGGGGAGGCGACCGATCCGCAGTCGAGGTGGTCGCGACCGAGGACCACGGGTGCGGCGAGCTCACCGGAAGCGACCATCTCGTTGAACCGCAGGCCGGCGGCGGCGCGCTCGCCGTAGCCGAGCCAGCAGATGCGGGCGGGAAGGCCGTGGAAGGGAACCTTCCTGTCAGCCAACCGGAGCCAGCGGGCGAGGTGCTCGTCGTCGCCGAAGAGCTCCAGCACGGCCTTGTCGGTCTTGGCGATGTCGGCGGGGTCGCCGGACAGCGCCGCCCAGCGGAAGGGACCTTTTCCTTCGCAGAACAGGGGGCGGATGTAGGCGGGGACGAACCCCGGGTAGGCGAAGGCCCGGTCGTACCCGGCGAGCTGGGCTTCGCCGCGCAGCGAGTTGCCGTAGTCGAAGACCTCGGCGCCCGCGTCGAGGAATCCCACCATCGCTTCGACGTGCTGGGCCATCGATTCCCGCGCGCGGGTGGTGAACTCGTCGGGTTTGCGGGCCGCGTAGTCGGCCCAGTCCGACAGGTCCACGTCCACCGGGAGGTACGACAGCGGGTCGTGCGCCGAGGTCTGGTCGGTGACGATGTCCGCAGGCACACCGCGCCGCAGCATCTCGGGGAGCAGCTGCGCCGCGTTGCCGATGACGGCCACCGAGTAGGCGCGGCGGTCCCGCTTGGCGGCGACGGCCTTGTCGATGGCTTCGTCGAGGGATTCGGCGACCTCGTCGAGGTAGCCCTGGCGGGTGCGGCGGTGGGCGCGTTCCGGGTCGCACTCCACGACCAGCGCGACGCCTTCGTTCATGGTGACCGCGAGCGGCTGCGCTCCGCCCATGCCGCCGAGTCCGGCGGTGATGGTGAGCGTTCCGGCGAGGGTTCCGCCGAAGCGCTTGGTGGCGATGGCCCCGAACGTCTCGTAGGTGCCTTGGAGGATCCCTTGCGTGCCGATGTAGATCCAGGACCCGGCGGTCATCTGGCCGTACATCATCAGGCCCAGGTCGTCGAGGCGCCGGAACTCCGACCAGTTCGCCCAGTCGCCCACGAGGTTGGAGTTGGCGATGAGCACGCGCGGCGCCCACTCGTGGGTTCGCAGCACGCCGACGGGCTTTCCGGACTGCACGAGCAGCGTCTCGTCCTGGCCGAGCGTGGTCAGTTCGCGCACGATTGCCTGGTAGCAGGCCCAGTTGCGGGCGGCCTTGCCGGTTCCGCCGTAGACGACGAGGTCCTGCGGGCGTTCGGCGACGTCGGGGTCGAGGTTGTTCTGCAGCATCCGCAGCGGTGCCTCGGTGCTCCAGCTGCGGGCGGTCAGCGTCGTGCCGCGTGGGGCGCGCACGTCGGTCATCGATCCCTCCCTGATTCGGCGGCGGCGAGGACTTCGCCGTTGCGGATGAGTCGTTCTGCGGCGGCGATCTCGGGTGCCACGTGCCGGTCGGGGCCCGGTCCCGGCACGTCGCGGCGCAGAAGGTCGCGGACCGCACCGGTGGCGGGGCCGGGGTCCAGGGGTGCGCGCAGGTCGAGGGCGCGTGCGGCGGTGAGCAGTTCGACGGCCAGCACCGTGGTGAGGCCGTCGACGGCGCGGCGGAGCTTGCGGGCGGCGGCCCAGCCCATGGACACGTGGTCTTCCTGCATGGCGCTGGTGGGGATGGAGTCCACGGAGGCGGGCACGGCGAGGCGCTTGAGCTCGGAGACGATCCCGGCCTGCGTGTAGTGGGCGATCATGTGCCCGGAGTCGACGCCGGGGTCGTCGGCGAGGAACGCCGGGAGCCCGTGGGAGCGGGCGACGTCGAGCATCCGGTCGGTGCGCCGGTCGCAGATGCTGGCCACGTCGGCCAGCGCGATGGCCAGGAAGTCCAGCACGTATCCCAGCGGGGCGCCGTGGAAGTTGCCGTTGGATTCGATGCGGCCGTCGGGCAGCACGACGGGGTTGTCGATGGCGGACGCGAGTTCGCGATCGGCGACGGTCTCGGCGTGGCCGACGGTGTCGCGGGCGGCGCCGTGGACCTGCGGTGAGCAGCGCAGCGAATAGGCGTCCTGGACGCGCGGGCAGTCGGGGCCGCGGTGGCTGGCCACGATCGGCGAGCGTGACAGGAAGGCGGCCATCCTCTCCGCCGAGAGGGCTTGGCCGGGGTGCGGGCGGAGGGCTTGCAGGTCGGCGGCGAAGGGACGGTCGGTGCCGAGCAGGGCTTCGACGCTCATCGCGGCGGTGAGGTCGGCGACGTCGATCAGGGCGGTGATGTCGCGCAGGGCGAGCACCAGCATGCCGAGCATGCCGTCGGTGCCGTTGGTGAGGGCGAGACCTTCCTTCTCGGCGAGCACGACCGGCTCGATGCCGGCTTCGGCGAGCACGTCGGCGGCCGGGCGCTGCCGGCCGGAGGCGTCGAGGACCTCGCCTTCGCCGGTGAGCGCCAGGGCGACGGCGGCGAGCGGGGCGAGGTCGCCGGAGCAGCCGAGGGAGCCGTGCTCGTGCACGAGGGGAACGATCCCGGCGTTGAGCATCGAGGCCAGGGCGTGGGCGGTTTCGGGCCGGACCCCGGTGTGGCCGGTGGCGATGGTGTGCAGGCGCAGCAGCATCTGGGCGCGCACGACTTCGGGTTCGACGGTGTCGCCGGCGCCCGCGGCGTGGGAGCGGACGAAGGACTGCTGCAAGGCCGCCCTTCGCTCACTGGGGATGTGGCGCACGGCGAGGGCACCGAAGCCGGTGGAGACCCCGTAGACGGGTCGTTCTTCGGCGGCCAGTTCTTCGATGTGCTTGCGGGTGGCGGCGATGCCTCGTTCGGCGGGCTCGCTGAGCCGCACGGTGCTCCCCTCGCGCGCGACCGAGACGACCTCCGCGCGCGACAGCGGCTGCGGACCGAGGAACAACTCGTTGTGCATGTCCCCATCCCAGCTCGCGGAAGCTCCTGGCAGAAGCCCTGATGGTGGGTCTCTGTCTGGGATGCCAGACTCCAGGCGTGGGCGACAGCAGCGACGTGCCCGCGCTGCGGCGCGGGTTGGCGATCTTGCGGGCGCTGGCCGGGCGGGCCGGCCCGGTGTCGGCGGGCGTGCTGGCGCGCGAGCTGGGTTTGCCGAGGTCGACGACGTACCACTTGCTGGCGGAGCTGGTGGCGGGCGGTTTCGTGGTGCACCTGCCGGAGGAGCGCCGCTACGGGCTGGGGGTCGCGGCGTTCGAGCTGGGTTCGGCCTACCTGCGGCACGATCCGCTCGAGCGGTTGGCGGGTCCGATCCTGCGGCGGTTGGTGGACCGGGTGGGGCGCGCCGCGCAGCTGGGGGTGCTGCACGGCGCCGAGCTCCTCTACTTGCTCAAAGAGCGGCCTTCGCAGCCGCAGACTCTGGTCACCGACGTCGGTGTCAGGTTGCCCGCTCAGCTGCCGGCGTCGGGGCGGGCGATGTTGGCGCACCTCCCGGCGGCGCAGGTGCGCGCGATGTTCCCCTCCACCGAGCGCTTCGTGCTGCGCACGGATCGGGGCCCTCGCAACCTGCCGGAGCTGCGCCGGTTGCTGGCCGAGGAGCGCCGGCGGGGCTGGGCGGTGGAGGACGGTGTCGTCACGGCCGGGTTCGCCTCGGTCGCGTGCCCGGTGTTCGACCACACGGCCCGGCCGATCGCCGCCATCGGGGTCACCTTTCGCCATTCCTGCGGGGGCGCGGGCTGCGGCGAGATCTGGCCCGGGTTGGCGGCCGATGTCGGTGAGGCGGCCGCTGAGCTCACCGGCCGGATCAGCGGTCGTAGCGCTTGACCGGCCGCCGCGGGGGCGGCCGGTCAAGGGCGGTCAGAGACCGGCGGTGGCGATGAATTCCTTGGCGACGTCGGCGGGGTTGGCCTTGTCCACTTCGAGCCGCTTGTTGAGCTCGGTGAGCTTCTCGGTGGTCAGGGCTGCCGAGACCTTGTTGACGGCCTCGGCCTGGGGCGGGGTCAGCTTGCCCTTGCCCGCGAGGGGGACGACGTTCTGCGCCGGGAACATGTTCTTCGGGTCGTCGAGCTTGACCAGGTCGTTGGTGGTGATCTGCGACGAGGTGGTGAACAGGTTCGCGGCCTGGATCTCGCCCGAGGTCAGGGCGTTGACGGTGATCGTGCCGGCTTCGACGCTGCGGATCTCCTTGAAGGTGCAGCCGTAGTCCTGCGCGATCTTGGCTTCCCACCGCGACTTCCACTCGGCGGGGGCGCCGAGGACGATGTCGCGGCAGCGCGGTCCGAGGTCGGCCATGGAGCGCAGACCGGTGTCGGCGGTGGCCTTGGTGACGGTGAGGACGTCGGAGTCCTCGGCCGGGGACTGGTCGAGGAGTTCCATGTCGGTGCCGACCTTGCCGCGCAGCTGGTCGTAGACCTGCTGCGATTCGGTGGCGCTGGAGGCCGGGTCGAGGAATTCCAGCAGGTTGCCGGTGTACTCGGGCACGAGCGTGAGTTCACCGTTGCGGACGGCGTTGACGTAGAACTCGCGGGCGCCGATGCGAGGTCTCGTCTGCACGTCGGCTCCGGTGGTCTTGAGCGCCTCGGCGTAGACGTGCATCAGCAGCTCGCTCTCGGCGAAGTCCGCCGAGCCGATCACCACCTGGCCGCTCTGGGCCTTGTTGGCTTCGAGCGGGTCTTGCGAGCCGCAGCCGGTCAGCACCAGTGCCGCAGCGGCGAGCGCCAGCAGTCGTTTCATCGATCATTACCTCCTCGTCGGGCGGCCAGGACCAGACCGCGCGGCACCACCAACCGGGTCACACCGGCCAACGCCACGTCGAGCAGGACCGCCAGGGCCGCGATGACGATCGCGGCCGAGGCCATCTGCGCGTAGTCGCTGATCTTCAGGCCGTCGAGCAGGATGCGTCCGAGCCCGCCCAGACCGACGTAGGCCGCGACGGCGGCGGTGGCCACGACCTGCAGCATCGCGCTGCGAATGCCGCCGAGCACCAGCGGGAGCGCGGTGGGCAGCTCGACCTGCCACAGCACCTGGATCGGGCGCATGCCCATTCCCTTTGCCGCGTCGACGGCGTCGGCGGGCGCGTTGCGCACGCCGGCGTAGGCGCCGGAGAGGATCGCCGGGATCGCGAGGATCACCAGGCCGGCGAGCGCGGGTGCGACTCCGAGGCCGAAGCCCAGCACCAGCAGCGTGACCACGCCGAGGGTGGGCAGCGCCCGCATCGCGTTGCTGAATCCCACCAGCAGCACAGAGCCCCGGCCGGTGTGTCCGATGTAGACGCCGAGCGGGACGGCGATGAGCGCGGCGACGAGGACCGACAGCACGCAGTAGTAGAGGTGCAGCAGCGTCTGCGCGGGGATTCCGCCGGGTCCGCTCCAGTGCGCGGGGTCGCCGAGCCACGCGATCAGTTCGCCGATCATCGCCGCGCCCACGGGGTCGAGAGCCGCCACAGCAGCACCAGCATCAGGTCCACCACCAGGGCGAGCAGCAGCGTCAGCACGATGCCGATGATGATCTGCTGCGGGTAGTCGCGTTGGAAGCCGTCGGTGAACAGCCTGCCCAGCCCGCCGATTCCGACGAGCGCACCGACGCTGACCAGGCTGATGTTGCTCACCGATGCCACCCGCACGGCGGCGGCCAGCACCGGCACCGCCAAGGGGAGTTCGACCGCGAACAGCCGCCGGCCCGGCCGGTACCCGATGGCGGTGGCGGCGGCGACGACGTGGCCGGGCACGGAGTCCAGCGCGTCGCGGACCGGTCGCACCAGCAGTGCCGCCGTGTAGAGGGTCAGGGCGATGATGACGTTGAGCGGCGACAGGAGCGGGGTTCCCATCAGGCCGGGGAGGATCACGAACAGCGCCAGGGAAGGAATGGTGTAGAAGACGTTCGCGGTGTTCTGCAGGGCGCCGCGCAGCCAGCGGACGCGTTGGGCGAGGCGTCCCAGCGGGAGGGCGAGCAGGACGCCGAGCAGCAGCGGGAGCAACGACAGGTAGAGGTGTTCGGCGAGCTGGGTGGCCACCAGCTCGCGGTTGCTCGGGGAGTCGAAGAAGTCGATCACGTCGCCGCCCGGTGGTCGTCCAGCAGCGACAGCACGTCGTCGGCCGTGACGACGCCGACCGCGCCGCCGTCGGCGTTGACGACGACGCCCAGCCCGGACGGTGCGGACAGCGCGGCGTCCAGGGCGCCACGAAGGTTCCCCTGCTCGACGTGCAGCGAGCCGCCGGCCACGAGGGTGTGCTCGGCGAGGTCGCCGTCGGAGCCGGTGCCCGGGGGCAGCCAGCCGCGCGGACGGTCACCTTCATCCACCGCCAGCCGCCACTGGTCGGTGGCTGGGACCTTTTCTCCCAACCGGACCGTCGGGACTGGCTTCGGCCGCAGGCGCGCGGAGTCCACGAAGGACAGCCGGCGGTAGCCGCGGTCGCGGCCGACGAAGGACGTCACGAAGTCGTCGGCCGGTGAGGCCAGCAGGTCGTCGGGCTGCGCGTACTGGGCGAGGTGTCCGCCTTGGCGCAGGACGGCGACCTTCTCGCCGAGCTTGATGGCCTCGTCGATGTCGTGGGTGACGAACAGGACGGTCTTGTCCAGCTCGTCCTGCAGGCGCAGCAGCTCGTCCTGGAGGCCTTCGCGGACGACCGGGTCGACGGCGCTGAAGGGTTCGTCCATCAACAGCACGGGCGGGTCGGCGGCCAGCGCTCGGGCCACTCCGACTCGTTGCTGCTGACCGCCGGAGAGCTGCGCCGGGTAGCGCTTGCCGAGGTCGGCGGGCAGGCCGACGAGGTCGAGGAGCTCGCGGGAGTGCTCGCGCGCGGCGCGGCGGGTCTGCCCGGCCAGCATCGGGACGGTGGCGATGTTGTCCAGCACGGTTCGGTGCGGGAACAGCCCTGCCTGCTGGATGACGTAGCCGATGTTGCGGCGCAGCTGCGCCGGGTCGCGGTCGCGCACGTCGGTGCCGTCGACGGAGACGGTGCCCGAGGAGGGGTCGATCATGCGGTTGACCATCCGCATGAGGGTGGTCTTGCCGCAGCCGGAAGGCCCGACCAGCACGGTGATGGTTCCCGTCTCGACGGACAGGCTGAGCTCCTCCACGGCGACGGTGCCGTTCGGGTACTGCTTACGGACGGACTGGAACTCGATCAAGCGAGCCCCCCTCTCGCGCGGGTCCCCCAAACCCGGCCGACCCTAGCCGGACGGTTCCCCTCCCGCGATCGGCTGAGATCGATGCGTGATCTGCTCCCAGCATGCGGGAAATCGCAGGGCGTTGAACCATCGGGGGTGACACGAACGCGACCGTCGAGGGTTTCTCGCACCGATTAAGCTGTGCACTCCCATGGACAACGCCCAGCCACCCACTCCGATCGAAGCCGTTCGAGCGCTCCACGCCGAGTACGGCCTCCTCGGCCACCACGTGCGCCGCGTGCTGGCCGAACTCGCCTCAGGCCCGCGCTCGTTGGACGAGCTGATCAGGCGGACCGGGGTGTCGCGCCGGACGGTCGAGCAGGTGCTCACCGCCCTCGGCGACGACCTCGACGAGAGCGGCGGCGTCCACCGCATCAAGGACTCCCCCCTCCCGCTCTACCGGCAGGAGTGGCCCCTCGACGCCAAGTCCGCAGTGGACACCGAGACCGGGCTCGACGCCGAGGCGTGGGAGGCGATGCGCGGTTTCATCACCTCCGGGCCTCGTCCGGAGTCGGCGCTGGACCACGTCACCGCGACCCCGGAGACCGCGCTGCGCCGCGCGATGTGGCTGCGCGACAACTACGACCTCGACGGCAAGAAGGTCCTGTGCCTGGGCGACCACGACCTGACGTCGTTGGCGCTGTCGCTGGTGGTGCCGTCGGCGCAGGTGCGCGTGGTGGACCTGGACGAGCGCATCCTCCGCCACATCGACACCGTCGCGGCCGAGCGCGGGTTCAGCATCGGCACCACCCACGCCGACCTGCGCTTCGGGTTGCCGCCGGCGGTGGAGGGCTGGGCTGACGCGGTGTTCACCGACCCGCCCTACACCCCGGAGGGAATCGGCCTGTTCTCCACGCGGGCCGCCGAGTGCCTGGCGCCCGGTCACAGCCGGATGTTCCTGGCCTACGGCTACAGCCCGCGGACCCCGGCTCTGGGGTGGAAGGTCCAGCAGGAGCTGCTGCGGCTGGGTTTCACGTTCGAAGCGATCCTCCCCCAGTTCAACCGCTACTACGGCGCGCAGGCCATCGGCAGCGCGAGCGACCTGTACGTGTGCCAGCCGACCTCGCACACCCGCAAGCTGGCGCTCCGCCAGGATCAGGCGATCTACACGCACGGCCCGCAGTCGGTGGAGGCTTCGGGTGAGGTTCCGGCAGCGTTGCCGGAGGCGGCTGCCGAGCGGCTCGGGGCACCGGTCGCCGAGTTGCGGCGGGCGGGCTGGGCCCGTCCGGTGCGCGAGAGCGCCCCGGCGGCCTTCGACCTGCGCGCCGATCCGGGGCCGTGGTTGCTGCGGATGCTGCTGGCGTGCAGCGCGCAGAAGGTGGCCTTCGTGGTGGCCAACAACCACCCCGACATCACCAGCGAACGCGCCCAGTCCGAGCTGCGCGATCTCATCAGCGCCAAGTACCGGTTGAAGCTGCACCGCAGCACCCCGGACGGCAAGCACGCGATCGTGGTCGCCGAACGCGCGGGAACCGAGTCGGCAGCCGATTTCGTGCTGCAGCGCGCTCACGGCAAGCTGGGCAACGTCTGGCGGGAAGCGCTCATCGCGCAGAGCGAGGACCTCACCAAGCGCCAGGCGCGGGAGGCGATCGCCGAACTCGCGCCGCACCCCGACGACCTGGAGCTGCGGCTGATCGACCTGCCGCGGCACCGGATCGCCGACGTGCTGCGGGCGATCACGGCACGGTGAGGGGCCCGTTCGCGAGCATTTCGCGGAACTTCGGCGCGGGCACGGCACCGGAGAACAACCAGCCCTGGTAGGACTCGACGCCGACGCCGCGGAGCAGCCGGAACTGGGTGGCGTTCTCGACGCCTTCGGCGACGCACTGCCGGTCCATCGCGTAGGCCATGTCGACGACGGCGCGGGCGACCGCGAAGTCCGAGGCGTCGCCGCCGACTCCGGCGACGAACCGCCGGTCGACCTTGATGATCTGCGCGGGCAGGTCCTTGAGGCGGGCCAGCGACGAGTAGCCGGTGCCGAAGTCGTCGACGGCGAACCGCACGCCACGGGAGACGAGTTCGCCCATCTCGTGCCGGGTGCGGGAGGGCAGGTCGACCAGCGAGGTCTCCACCAGCTCCAGGATCACCCGGTCCCACGAGATGCCGGTTTCGGCGACGATGTCGGCGACGGAGTCGACGAAGTCGGGTCCGCCGGGGACCAGGCCCGCGAGGTTCACGGCGATGCTGACGGGACGGCCGTTGCGGACCGGCCAGGACGTCGCCTCGCGCAGCGCGGTGCGCAGGACCCAGCGGTCGAGTTCGCGCAGGAGGTCCCCTTGCTCGGCCACCGGGAGGAACGCGTCGGGCGAGAGCATCCCGCGTTCCGGGTGCGGCCAGCGGATCAGCGCCTCGGCGCTGACGACGGTGCCTTCCGCGTCGACGACGGGCTGGTAGTGCAGGGCGAGCCCGTCGTTGCTGAGGGCTTCGCGGAGCTGGCCCTCGAGGTGCAGCTGGCGGTCGGCGGCGGCCATCAGGGCCGGGCTGGCCAGCGAGACCTTGCCGGTGCCGCGCCGCTTGGCCTCGAACATGGCGGCGTCGGCGAAGCGCAGCAGGTCTTCGCCGCCGGAGCTGGAGCCGTTGGGCACGGCCGCGCCGATCGACGAGGAGACCCGGACCAGCTGGCCGTGCACGGGTACGGCGGTGCGCAGCAGCGCCGAGACGCGGGTGGCGAGCTGGTCGACTCCGCCGCTGGCCTCGACGTCGGAGCAGATGATGACGAACTCGTCGCCGGAGAGCCGTGCCGCCGTGCACTCCACGGGAAGGCCGCCTTCGAGGCGCCGCGCCAGGGCGACCAGCAGTTCGTCGCCCGCGTCGTGGCCGAGGGAGTCGTTGACCCGCTTGAAGTTGTCGATGTCGCAGAACAGCACGGCGATGCCGGGTGAGTCGGCCCGGCCCAGCAGCCTGCCGAGCAGCTCCTTGACGGCGGTGCGGTTGGGCAGCCCGGTCAGGTCGTCGTGGGTGGCCTGGTAGCGCAGGGCTTCGGCGGCGCGGCGGCGTTCGGTGATGTCCTGGAACACCACGAGCCAGAACTCGGTTCCGTCGTCCTGCACCGAGGTGGAGGTGTGCAGCTCGCAGTAGACGGGTTCGCCGTCGGCGCGCACCATGACGCGCTGCGGCG
This sequence comes from Saccharopolyspora endophytica, assembly GCF_018070075.1. Taxonomy (GTDB): domain Bacteria; phylum Actinomycetota; class Actinomycetes; order Mycobacteriales; family Pseudonocardiaceae; genus Saccharopolyspora; species Saccharopolyspora endophytica. The sequence goes on along the minus strand of NZ_JAGPXE010000005.1, from coordinate 210,283 downwards.
CGCGGCGGCGGATCCCGGCGTGCTCGTCGGGCGCGGGCAGGCTCGGGTCGACTTCCTCGGGGTGGGTGATGTCGCGGATGCTGAGCCCGCGCATCTGGTCGAGCCGGTATCCGAGCAGGTCGCAGAGGGCTTCGTTGGCGTTGACGATGCGCTCGGAGTGGTCGAACAGCCCGATGCCGACCGGGGTGATGTTGACCAGGTCGGAGAAGCGCTGGCTGGAGCGCTCCATGCGGGTGACGACGGCGCGCTGCTCGGTGACGTCCTGCACGGTGCCGACGAAGAGGTCCCTGCCGTCGGCGTCGACGATCTTGGTGCCGTGGATCCGCAGGATGCGGGTCGTCTCGCCGTTGCGCAGGTAGCGGTGCTCGATCTCGACGGGTGCGCCGCGTTCGACCAGCGGCCGCCACGCCTGGCGGACCCACTTGCGGTCGTCGGGGTGGACGTGGTCGAGGTAGCGGTCGAAGGTGCCGGTGGTGGTGACGGGCTGGCCGAGGATCTCGTAGAGCATGCTCGACAGCCGCATGACGTTGGTGCGCGGATCGACTTCCCAGGTGCCGAGCCGGGCGATGCGTTGCGCGTCCTGCAGCCGTCGGCGCTCGTCGCGCAGCTGCCGTTCGAGGGCTCGGTGCTCGGTGACGTCCTGAACGGTGCCCTGCACGCGCACGATCTGGCCCGCGCGGTCGTACTCGGCGCGCCCGGTGCACAGGAAGACGCGGGTGCCGTGCAGGTTGCGCAGTTCGGCTTCGAGCAGTTCGCCTTCGGCGGCGGTGAGCACGTCGGCGTAGAACTGCGCGGCGCGCTCGCGGTCGTCGGGGTGGGTGGTGGAGATCATCGCCGTGACGTCGTCGGCGTGCTCGGCTCCGCCGGCGCCGAGGAAGTCGGCGAGCAGCGGGCTGCGGTAGATCTCGCCGGTGTCGGGGTAGTAGACCCAGCTGGCTACCTTGGCGAGGCTCTGCGCGTCGATGAGCCAGTAGCGCTCTTCGGAGTCGCGCGGCCCGACCTCGGTGCCGGGTTTGTCCTCGGCGAGGTCGGAGACGTCGACGAGGAGGGTGACCTGCAGCGTCGCGTCGTCGGGGTGCTGCCAGGTCTGGATCCGCACGGGGGCGCGTCGCTGCGGACCGCGCAGCCAGGTCTCGCGGCCTTCGCGGTCGATGAGGTCGACGAGCTGGTGGCCCACGAGGGCGCTCGGGTCGGCGTGGCCGGCCAGCTTGGCGGCCTGCTCGGTGGCGGCGACGACCTGGCCGTCCTGGTCGCTCAGCAGTGCGGGGGCGTCCGGAAGCGCCACTCTCGGGACCTGCACGCGCGCTGGGGTGCCGGCCAGGCCGAGACTCCCGGGTGCCGATGGCATCCGGGTCCGCTCGCTCCGCTCGGTCAACTGCACCCCTCCCGCGTTGCAGCCGCAACGGCCGCCCATTACGGCCCCGATGACGAACCACCTAGTGATGCACGCCACAACGGGTCGTATTGCTGACCCTACCGTTCTGCGCACGGTCGGTATCGCCATGGTGCCGGGCCCTGAGGCCGGTTCCCTGAAGAGGTGACAGCCTCCGCCCGACATGATGACGCGAACTCTCGAAATCTTCGTGAAGTCGATTTCCCGCTGTCACCTACGAGTGGGGCCGGGAGAGCCCGGAGGGCTCTCCCGGCCCCACTCGACGCCGGTGTAGAACCTACCGCCGACCCACCGGCCCGCGACAGGGTTTGTTGATCACGCCGTGGCCACACCTTCGGCACGAGCGGCCTTGGACACCGCCGCGCTGACCTCGGGGGCGACCCGCGGGTCCAGCGGCGAGGGGACGATGTGGTCAGCGCTGAGGTCGTCGGCGGCCACGGCCGCGATGGCCTCGGCGGCGGCGACCTTCATGCCGTCGGTGATGCGCCGCGCGCCCACGTCCAGCGCGCCCTTGAAGATGCCGGGGAACGCGAGCACGTTGTTGATCTGGTTCGGGAAGTCGCTGCGACCGGTGGCGACCACCGACGCGTACTTGCCCGCGACCTCGGGGTGGATCTCCGGGTCCGGGTTCGACAGCGCGAACACGATGCAGTCCTTGGCCATCAGGGCCACGTGCTCCTCGGGGACCTGGCCCATGGAGACGCCGATGAACACGTCCGCGCCGCGCATCGCCTCGGCGGGGCCGCCGGAGATGCCGCGCGGGTTGGTGAACTCGGTGAGCTCCTGCTTGATCGGGGTGAGCCCGTCCCGATCGGCGCTGATCACGCCGCGCGAGTCGAGCACGACGATCTCGCCGACGCCCGCGGTGTGCAGGATCTTCGCGCAGGCGACACCCGCAGCACCCGCGCCGGAGATGACCACGCGCAGCGACTCCAGCTCACGACCGGCGACGCGGGCGGCGTTGCGCAGCGCGGCCAGCGCCACGACGGCGGTGCCGTGCTGGTCGTCGTGCATGACCGGGCAGTCCAGCGCCTCGGTGACCCGGCGCTCCAGCTCGAAGCAGCGCGGCGCGGAGATGTCCTCCAGGTTCACCGCACCGAACGAGGGACGCAGCCGGACCAGGGTTTCCACGATTTCGTCGACGTCCTTGGTGTCCAGGACCAGCGGGATCGAGTCGAGCCCGGCGAAGGTCTTGAACAGGGCGGACTTGCCCTCCATGACCGGCAGCGATGCCTTCGGGCCGATGTCGCCCAGACCGAGAACCGCGGATCCATCGCTGACCACGGCCACCAGGCGCTGAGTCCAGGTGTAGCGGTCGGCCAGGGACGGATCGCTCGCGATCGCCCGGCTGACCTGCGCCACCCCGGGGGTGTACGCGATCGACAGGTCGCGCGCGCTGTCCAGCGGGGCGGTCACCGCAGCGGTGAGCTTGCCCCCTTCGTGCGCGGCGAAGATCTCTTCGTGGGTCAGCTCAGCACCGATTCCATTTGCGGTGCCTTCGTTGATGGTGGTCACGGCGTCCCTCCTATTGCCATGCCTGCGGCCCGAGCACTATCGAGCCGGGCGGATGCGACCTCGATCGGTCGCTGTCAACGCCGGCTTCCCGGGCGTACCGGTGAAGAAGACGTCTATCGAAATACCGATACCGGCCATCCTGTTCGGACAGCGGCTCGGCGGACGCTGCGGTGCGGTTAGTGTGCCAGCCCCTCGAAGCAATGTCAGCGACAGGGATCACACGCCTCACCAGCAAAAAGGCGAGAATTTTACGAATTGAGACAGTACGAGCGTCATATTTTCCGAGGATGAGATGCAGTACGGCCGTCCTGTTTGCATTTCGCAGTTATGCGGTACAAGTGTCCGGTATTGCCATCTGAATCGAAACTGTTTGGAAAATGCGTGTGCCGACCTCTGGTTTTCCGCGATGCGATCGAGCGGGGGAACCTTCTTGTCACCGCCGCCCCACCGAACCGACCCCGATCACGCCTCTCCTAGGCTCGGCACTCGTGCAGGTACGTCGACTTGAGATCACCGGGGCGTTCGAATTCACCCCAAAGGCTTTCCCCGACAACCGCGGCCTGTTCGTGGCCCCGTTCCAGGAGAAGGCGTTCACCGAAGCCACCGGCCACGCGATGAACCTGGCCCAGACCAACCACAGCGTCTCGGCCCGCGACGTCATCCGCGGCGTGCACTTCGCCGACACCCCGCCCGGCCAGGCCAAGTACGTCTACTGCCCGCAGGGCGCGCTGCTGGACGTGGTCGTCGACATCCGCGTCGGCTCCCCCACCTTCGGCCAGTGGGAGGCGATCCGCCTCGACTCGACCGAGTACCGCGCCCTCTACGTCGCCGAAGGGCTCGGGCACGCGTTCCTGGCCCTCACCGACAACACCGTCATGACCTACCTGTGCTCCACCGGCTACAACCCCTCCGGGGAGCACGGCATCAACCCGATGGACCCGGACCTCGGCCTGCCCTGGGACACCGAGCTCAGCGGCCCGGCGATCCTGTCCGAAAAGGACCGCGAAGCCCCGACCCTCGCCGAAGCCGCCGAGAGCGGCCTGCTCCCCGACTTCAACACCTGCCTGGCGCACTACGAGTCGCTGCGCACCGAGCAGTGAGGGTGGGAACCTTCCTGCCATCCCGTCGGGCGTGGCAGGAAGGTTCCCCTCCTCAGCGCACGCGGCCGGGCGACGGCCACAGCCGCCAGCGCACCACGCCCAGCACCTGCGCGGGGCCGAGCTCGCGGGAGTCGGTGGATCCGAAACCGTTGTCGCCCTCCACGTGCCAGCCGGCGGTCTCGCGGCGCACGGCGCGCTTGACCGACAGCTGATGGGGACGTTGTTCCCACCGCACCAGCACGACATCACCCGCACGGGCAACGTCGCCGGTTCGGAACACCACGACGTCCTGGTCCCGAAGTGTGGGAACCATCGAGGGTCCGCGCACCCGCAACCTGCGCAACGGCCACGGTCCGAGCGATTTCACCGGCACCTCCAGTAGGACGACGAGGATCTTCAAGAGTAGGGTCGGCCTCGTCGGAGCACTCACTTGTCAGGGAGGAATCATGCGACTCCTGTCGCGCATCCTCAGCCCCCGCCTGGAGGCGACCGCGCACTGCGACCTGCCGTGCGGCGTTTACGACCCCGCGCAGGCGCGGATCGAAGCCGAGTCGGTCAAGGCGATCCAGGAGAAGTACCAGGGCAACGAGGACCCGGAGTTCCGCACTCGCGCGATTCTGATCGCCGAGCAGCGCTCCGAGTTGGTCAAGCACCACCTGTGGGTGCTGTGGACCGACTACTTCAAGCCGCCGCACTTCGAGAAGTACCCGCAGCTGCACGAGCTGGTCAACAAGGCCACCAAGGCCGCGGGCGCCACCGGCACCAAGGGTTCGATGGACCCGGCGAAGGGCCAGGAGCTCCTGGACTACATCGCCGAGATCGACAAGATCTTCTGGGAGACCAAGAAGGGCTGATCTCCAGCGTCCTTCGAGAACGCCGGCCAGCGGAAACGCTGGCCGGCGTTTTCTTTTTCGCACCCCCGGCCCGAGACCGCAGGTGGCAGAAAGGTTCCCATCCTCGCGTCCGCGCCAAGTGAGCGAAAGGTTCCCGTGCTCGCTGCGGCGGTGAACGAGCGGTTCCCGTGCTCACACCGCGGCGCGCGAAAGGTTCCCGTGCTCGCCACCGCTGTGGGCGAAAGGTTCCCACGCTCCAGCCGGTGACGATCATGCGAGGCGTTCTCGGCAGCCATAGGCTGGCCTGCACGGACACCGACGTCTCGCGGAGTTGGGGAGACCTCATGACCACCGCATGCCGAGAGCACACCGGTCACGACCACGCCCACGGGCCCGGCTGCGGGCACGTCGCCGTGCCGCACGGCGACCACGTCGACTACGCCCACGACGGGCACCTGCACGCCGCGCACGACGGGCACTACGACGAGTGCGAGGTCGGCGAGCACCAGGAGCACGGGTCCCACGACCACGTGCACGGCGAGAACTGCGGGCACGTCGCGGTTCCGCACGGCGACCACGTCGACTACGTCCACGACGGGCACCGCCACGCGGTCCACGGGGAGCACTACGACGAGCACTGACCGATGTGGACCGCGTGACGTGAGTGACGTCGTTCTGCGGAAGCGCCGCGGATCCGTACGCTGCGATCCGTGGAGCAGCGCGTCTACATCCTCCGGCACGGCACCACCGAGTGGTCCCTGACCGGCCAGCACACCAGTCGCACCGACATCCCCCTCACCGTCGAGGGCGAGCTGCGGGCACGTCAGGCGGGCCAGACCCTGACCGCCCTGCGCCCCGCCGGCCCCGTCACGGTGCTGTGCAGCCCGCGCAAGCGGGCGCAGCGCACCGCGGACCTCGCCGGGCTCGCCGACGTGGTGACCGAACCGCTGCTGGTGGAGTGGGATTACGGCGATTACGAGGGCCTGACCACCGATCAGATCCGCGAGACCGTCCCGGACTGGACGGTGTGGAGCCACCCGTGCCCCGGCGGTGAGACCGCCTCCAACATCGCCACCCGCGCCGACGACCTGCTGGAGCGCGTGCGCGGCACCGACACCGATGTGGTGCTCGTCGGGCACGGCCACTTCAGCCGGTGCCTGATCGCCCGCTGGCTGAACCTGCCCATCGCCTCGGGCGTCCACTTCGCCCTCGACGCCGCCGGGATCACCGTCCTCGGCCACGACCGGGGCGTTCCGCAGATCCACCGGTCGAACATCCCCGCCTGGCAGCAGGGCTGAGCACCTGCGTCGGTCCCCGCCGCACCACCGCGCAGAATGGGCCTGGACGCACCAGGTTCGGTTGGCAGTGGAGGACGGGATGATCCGGCGGGCTCGCGAGGACGACGTGGCGGCGATGGTGGAGCTGGTGCACGAGCTCGCCAGGTACGAGGAGGAGCCCGACTCCTGCCACCTGACCGAGGAGCAGCTGCGGACCGCGCTGTTCGGGCCCGATCCCGCCCTGTTCGGGCACGTGGCCGAAGTGGACGGCGAGGTCGTCGGGCTGTCCCTGTGGTTCCTGAACTTCTCCACCTGGGAGGGCGTGCACGGGATCTACCTGGAGGATCTCTACGTGCGGCCGGAGCACCGGGGTTCGGGCCTGGGCAAGCGGCTGCTGCGCACGCTGGCGAGCGAGTGCGTCGAGCGCGGCTACGCGCGGCTGGAGTGGTCGGTGCTGGACTGGAACGAGCCCTCGATCGCCTTCTACAAGGCCCAGGGCGCCTTCCCGATGGACGGCTGGAGCGTCTACCGGCTCACCGGCGACGCCCTGCGCTCCTTCGGGAGCTGACCGGTCAGTCCTCGCGGGCGTCGGGAGCCATGGAGGCGTGGAACGACCACTCGCGGCCCTCGCGGTTGAACAGGAACCACAGCACCGCCACGGCGGGCACCGCGATGATCAGGCCGATCAGCGGCCGCCCGGACGGGCCTGCCGCGTACCAGGCGGTGCCGAGCAGCAGCAGCTGCAGCAGCAGGGCGGGCGTGCGGGCCCAGTGCTTTCCCTTGATCAGGCCGATGCCGGCGGCGAGCACACCGGAGGCCAGCAGGGCGTAGTAGCCCGCCTCTCCCCACGTCTCGCCGCGTTCGAGCTGACCGACGCCGCCGAGGTCGCTGGAAGCGCTGCGGACCAGCAGCGCCACCACGAACACCAGGGCTGCCACCGCCTGCAAGGTGGTCAGCACGCCGGCGATGCGCACCGTGCGGGGAACGGTCTCGGTAGACAAGGCGCCCTCTCCTCGAACGGGGCCACGACCCCGACAGTGACTCTGCGTGTGCACTTTCGATGGTAATACCGCCCGATCGCCGCATAGCTGCCGCAGGCCTCGAGACGACATGATCGACTCATGGCTGAAGCGGCGTTCGCGGATATCGGGGTGTCCGTCGATCTCGCCGCGTGCACGTCGGCAGCCGGTGGACAACGGTCGGGTGCGTTCCGGGGTTACGCATCCGCTCGTCACCGGAAACCGGTGGTCAGCGGCATGGCGCATCCGCTCCTGGTGCGTTCCGCCGCCGCGTCCGCCCGTGCCGCGCACCTCGGCCGGTCCCGGTCCGCATCGGACCCGGAGGTGACCGGACAGCCCAGTTGAGACTTCGCGGCACGCGGAACCTGGCCCCCGCGCCCGACGGACACGAAACCGTCTCGCTTAGGCTTCGGTTGTGCGCGCCGTTCTCGTCGTCAACCCGCAGGCGACCTCCACCACAGCCAGTGGCCGCGATGTGCTCGCCGCCGCCCTGGCCAGTGTGCTGAAGCTGGACGTCGTGGAGACGCGGCACTTCGGACACGCCTCCGAGGCCGCGAGGGACGCCGTCCGGGACGGCGCGGACCTGGTCATCGCGCACGGTGGCGACGGCACGGTCAACGAAGTGGTCAACGGCATGTTCGAGGTCGCCGAGCCCGGCGACCCGTCGATGCCGACGCTGGGCGTGGTGCCCGGCGGTTCGGCGAACGTCTTCGCCCGCGCGCTCGGGGTCCCCAAGGACCCGATCGACGCCACGCACCACCTGATGCGCGCGCTGGCCGATCGCAGCACCCGCCAGGTCGGGTTGGGCAAGGCCGACGAGCGGTGGTTCACCTTCAACGCCGGCATCGGCTGGGACGCCGAGGTCGTCGCCGAGATGGAGCACCAGCGGTCGCGGGGCCGCGAGGCCACCCCCGCCCTGTATGCCCGGATTGCCCTGGCCTGCTACGTTCGGATGGCCCGTGGGGAACCGAAGCTGAGCTTGCAAATCGGTGACGATCACCCGAGTGAGCTACTACACAGTGTGTTTGTCTCCAATACCGACCCGTGGACCTACCTGGGTTCGACGCCGGTGCGCATGAGCCCCGAGACCAGCTTCGACACCGGTCTCGGCGTGTTCGCGCTGAAGAAGATGACTGCCTACCCTGTGTTGCGACACGTAGCGGAGATGCTACGCGGTAGAGGGAAACCACACGGAAGAAATTCAATTCAGGCTGCGGATGTGCCCCATCTACGCGTAACCTGTACGGAGCCGTTGCGCCTGCAGGTGGACGGCGATTGCCTGGGTGAGCGATCGGCGATCGAGTTCTCCTCAGTCCCGAACGCTCTCCGCGTCGCTGTATAACCTTCTGGTCACGGATGGACGTCGCTGCCGACTCATGACCCCCGTCTGAGTCCGGGAGCACACCGAAACCCCTGGTCAAGTCTCGTCGATCTTTCAGGTGAGTTCGCTCACCGCCCGAGATCGACCTCTTGACATCGCGGCAGTTCGTGAAAGCATTCACAAGCACACGGACTCCGTGAAAGCATTCACAAACACCCCGAACGAACTATCGGCGCGCATGGGCGCGCCTAGCGAGGAGCAAGGAACAATGGACTGGCGCCACGATGCGGTTTGCCGTGACGAGGACCCGGAGCTGTTCTTCCCGGTTGGGAACAGCGGTCCTGCTGTGCTGCAGATCGCCGAGGCGAAGGCCGTATGCCGCCGTTGTCCGGTTGCCTCTCAGTGCCTGGCGTGGGCACTCGAGAGCGGCCAGGACGCCGGCGTCTGGGGCGGCATGAGCGAAGACGAGCGGCGTGCCCTCAAGCGGCGCAACGCTCGCACCCGGGCGCGCACCAACGCCTGAGTAGCAGCTCGCTGAGACGCGGCCGGTCGGTCGCACCCCCGGTGACCGACCGCCCGTCTCGCCCCGGCCGCACACGGCCTCGCACCGAAAGAACTGACCCGACCCCGACTAGCAACTCCGGCCGATCAGCGTCGATGTCGGTCCCGCACGTTCCAGCCGATCTCCCCATCACCACGGGGTAGCCGGAACCGGGGAAACCGACCCGATCGGCCCGACGTCCCCGGCGCGTGGGGACGTCACCCGAGTGATCGACGCACCAGCGTGGCGCCCAGTATACGGGCCGTCACCGTCGGTACTTCAGAGGCACCCGCAAAACCGCTTCGGTACCACGTTGATGACCGCGGCCACGCAAGCTCAGAGACCCGCGGAGCTCAGACTCCACCAGGGTCCGCACGATCTGCAGGCCGAGACGTTCGGCGCGCTCGAGGGAGAATCCCTTCGGCAGGCCACGACCGTCATCCGAGATGACGACGTCGAGCCAGCGCGCCGAACGCTCCGCCTGCACGACCACTTCCCCGCCCTGCCCCTCAGGGAAGGCGTGCTCGAAAGCGTTCTGCACCAGCTCGGTCAGGACCATCACCAGCGGCGTGGCCAGTTCCGCCGACACCACCCCGAACTTCCCGCCGCGGCTGACCTTCACCCCGGTCTCGGCGACGGCGACGTCGCTCATCATCGGGATCACCCGGTCCACCACGTCGTCGAGGTCGACCCGCTCGTCCACCGACATCGACAGCGTCTCGTGCACCAGGGCGATCGAGGTCACCCGCCGCACCGATTCGTCCAGCGCCAGCCGAGCCTCGTTGTTGCCGGTGCGCCGCGACTGCAACCGCAGCAGCGCCGCCACGGTCTGCAGGTTGTTCTTCACGCGGTGGTGGATCTCGCGGATCGTGGCGTCCTTGGACATCAGCGCCCGGTCCCGCCGCTTGACCTCGGTGACGTCGCGGACCAGCACCAGCGCGCCGGCCGACTGGCCGCGGGGGCGCAGCGGCAGCGCGCGGAACAGCACCGTCGCACCGCGCGCCTCGGCTTCGATGCGCATGCTGGGCTCGCCGCCCATCGCCCGCCGGACACGCTGCGAGACCTCGTCCGCGTCGAACGGGTCGTTGAGCAGCGACCGCGTCAGCGGCGCCAGCTGGGCGCCCACCAGGTCGGCCGCGTGGCCCATGCGGTGGTAGGCCGACAGCGCGTTGGGGCTGGCGAACACGACCGTTCCCGAGTTGTCCAGCCGGATCAGACCGTCACCGACGCGCGGGCTGGTGTGCACGTCGGGTGCGGGCTCCGGCGTGGGGAACGTGCCGTCGGCGACCATCTGGCACAGGTCGGCGGCGCTGCCCAGGTAGGAGATCTCCAGCGGGCTGGGCACCCTCGGCACGGCGAGGTTGGTGTCGCGGCTGAGCACGGCCACGATCTCGTCGCCCAGCTTCACCGGGATCGTCTCGCGCCGGACCGGAACCCCCAGGTGCCAGCGCGGGTCCTCCTCGCGGCAGATGCGGCCCTCCAGGGCGGCGCGCCGGAGCTGCGGGTGGTCGTCCTGGGTGACCTCGGAGCCGACCACGTCCTCCGGGTGCGCGGTGGGCGCGGTGGTGGGACGGGCCTGGGCGACGCACAGGAAGCGGTCCTCGGGCGCCTCGGAGGGACCGATCGGCACCCACATGAGGAAATCCGCGAACGACAGGTCGCTCAGCAGCTGCCACTCGGCGACCACCAGCTGCAGGTGGTCGGCGGCAGTGCCGGACAGTCCGGTGTGTTCGGCGAGAAGATCACTCAGCGTGGACAAGGCGGTCCTCCGGGTCGGCTGCTCGGATCGAAGCGGGTCGTCACTCGACGACAGCGATCAGATCGCCCTCTTCAACGGCGTCACCCGGCTTGACCGCGATGGTGCTGATCGTGCCGGACACCTCGCTGAGCACCGGGATCTCCATGCTCATGGACTCCAGGAGCACCAGCGCGTCACCGTCGCGGACCGCATCGCCTTCGGACATCGACACCGCCATGACGTTGGCCCCCGTCTCGGCGCGGATCTCCTCGGCCATCTCTTCCTCCTCGTCGCGGCCGACTCCGGCCCCTGCTTAGGAAACCACGACCGCCACCACCCGCCGACGGCAGGTATCGGACATGGCAGACTGGAACCTCGAAATCCCAGCGGAGACCGGGTGTCAGTTGATCACTCGCGGTCACCGGGCTGGAGTGAAACTCGAACTTCGAGGGAGTCGCCTTATGGGCAAGCGCGCGCGCAAGAAGAAGGACCGGCGCAAGAACAAGGCCAACCACGGCAAGCGCCCCAACTCGTGATCGCGGCGGCTACTGCCGCACCCGAGAAGCGAAGGGCCCCGGACCACACGGTCCGGGGCCCTTCGCGTTGAGCGGATCGTCAGCGCTTCTTCTTCTTGTTGTCGGCGCGGGCGGCCGCGCGGCGCTCGCGACGGGTGCCGCTGCGGCTCTCCGGGTCGTCCTGCTCGGAGATCTTCTGCATCTCACCGGTCTCGTCCGGGCCGGAGTAGCTCAGCCGCTGGTTGCCGGGGGCCTGCAGGCCGCCACCGCGCAGCGCGGGCGGGGTCTGCTCGCCCTCGCCGGGGCCTCCGGCGAGCTGGCTCAGCGCCGGACCTGCCGACGCCGGCTTGGCCCGCCGGGAACGCGCGCCCTGGGGCTGAGCGTCCGCCTGCGGGACCTGCGGCGTCTGCGGGACCTCGGGGACACCGTTGCCCGCCTGGCTCACCGAGACCGGCACAGCCGGCTGCTCCGGTGCGGGCTCGGGCTCGGCCGCCTCGACCTGGACGTTGAACAGGAAGCCGACCGACTCCTCCTTCAACGCGTCCAGCATGCCGCCGAACATGTCGAAGCCCTCGCGGCGGTACTCGATCAGCGGGTCGCGCTGCGCCATGGCGCGCAGGCCGATGCCCTCCTTGAGGTAGTCCATCTCGTAGAGGTGCTCGCGCCACTTGCGGTCCAGGACGCTGAGCAGCACGCGCCGCTCCAGCTCCCGCATCGCACCGGGTCCGACCTTGCCGTCGACCTCGGCCTCGCGCTTGGCGTAGGCGTCCTTGGCGTCGGCGGTGATCAGCTCCAGCAGGTGTTCCTTGCTGAGGTCGTCGTCCTCCTCGACCAGCTTCTCCCAGCTCAGGCCGACCGGGTACAGCGAGCCCAGCGCCTTCCAGAGCTTCTCGAAGTCCCAGTCCTCGGCGTAGCCGGCGGACGTCTCGGCGTCGACGTAGGCGGTGATGACGTCGGTGAGCATGTGCATGATCTGCTCCTGCAGATCCTCACCGGCCAGGACGCGGCGGCGCTCGTCGTAGATGACGGTGCGCTGCTGGTTCATCACCTCGTCGTACTTGAGGACGTTCTTGCGGATCTCCATGTTCTGCTGCTCGACCTGCGTCTGAGCGCTGCGGATCGCGCGGGAGACCATCTTGTGCTCGATCGGGACGTCGTCGGGCACCTTCAGGCGCGTCATGACGGTCTCGACCATGGCGGAGTTGAAGCGGCGCATGAGCTCGTCGCCCAGCGACAGGTAGAAGCGGGACTCGCCGGGGTCTCCCTGCCGGCCGGAACGACCGCGCAGCTGGTTGTCGATGCGGCGGGACTCGTGCCGCTCGGTGCCCAGCACGTAGAGGCCGCCGGCCTCGCGGACCCGGTCGGCCTCGGCGTCGACCTGCGCCTTGATCTTCTCGACGACGGAGGACCACTCGGCCTCGTACTGCTCGCGGTTGCCCACGGGGTCCAGGCCGCGCTCGCGCAGCTCGGCGTCGGCGAGGTGGTCGACGTTGCCGCCCAGCACGATGTCGGTACCGCGGCCGGCCATGTTGGTGGCGACGGTGACGGCGCCGAGACGGCCGGCCTCGGCGATGATCGCGGCCTCGCGCTGGTGGTTCTTCGCGTTGAGCACGTTGTGCGGGATGCCGCGCTTGGTCAGCAGCTTCGACAGGTACTCGGAGCGCTCGACGCTCGTGGTGCCGATCAGGACCGGCTGGCCCTTCTCGTGGCGCTCGGCGATGTCCTCGGCGACGGCCTCGAACTTGGCGGGCTCTCCCTTGTAGACCAGGTCGGGCTGGTCGATGCGAGCCATCGGCTCGTTGGTGGGGATGGGCACCACGCCGAGCTTGTAGGTGGTGTGGAACTCGGCCGCCTCGGTCTCGGCGGTACCGGTCATGCCGCCCAGCTTGTCGTAGAGGCGGAAGTAGTTCTGCAGCGTGATCGTGGCCAGCGTCTGGTTCTCGGCCTTGATCTCGACGCCTTCCTTGGCCTCGATCGCCTGGTGCATGCCCTCGTTGTAGCGGCGACCGGCCAGGATTCGGCCGGTGAACTCGTCGACGATGGACACCTCGCCGTCGCGGACGATGTAGTCCTTGTCGCGCTGGTAGAGCTCCTTGGCCTTGAGCGCGTTGTTGAGGTAGCCGACGAGCGGCGTGTTGGCGGCCTCGTAGAGGTTCTCGATGCCGAGCTGGTCCTCGATGATCGACACGCCCTCTTCGGTGACGCCGACCGTGCGCTTGCGCTCGTCGACCTCGTAGTGCGCGTCGCGCTTGAGGATGGGGGCGAGCCGGGCGAACTCCTGGTACCAGCGGGAGGACTGGTCGGCGGGGCCCGAGATGATCAGCGGGGTCCGGGCCTCGTCGATGAGGATGGAGTCGACCTCGTCGACCACGGCGAAGTGGTGGCCGCGCTGCACGCAGTCGGCGAGGCTCCAGGCCATGTTGTCGCGCAGGTAGTCGAAGCCGAACTCGTTGTTGGTGCCGTAGGTGATGTCGGCGGCGTAGGCCTGGCGGCGCTGCTCCGGGGTCATCTCGGCGAGGATCGCGCCGACTTCCAGGCCGAGGAAGCGGTGCACCCGGCCCATCCACTCGGCGTCGCGCTTGGCGAGGTAGTCGTTGACGGTGACCACGTGCACGCCTTCGCCGGTGATGGCGTTGAGGTAGGCGGGCAGGACGCAGGTCAGGGTCTTGCCCTCACCGGTCTTCATCTCGGCGATGTTGCCCAGGTGCAGGGCGGCGCCGCCCATCAGCTGCACGTCGAAGTGCCGCTGGCCGAGGGTGCGCTTGGCGCCCTCGCGGGCGATGGCGAAGGCTTCGGGAAGCAGCTCGTCCAGCGACTCGCCGTCGCTGTAGCGGCGCTTGAACTCGTCTGTCTTGCCCCGCAGCTCGGTATCGGACAAACCGACGACGGTGTCTTCGAGCTCGTTGATGTGCGCTGCGATAGCACGCAGGCGCTTGAGCATCTTGCCCTCGCCGGCGCGGAGCAGTCGGGACAGGACCATCCGGTCGACCTCGCTAGCTGATCGTGACGCGTCCGTCACGGACGCTTTGTGGCCATCGTATTAGAGCTGGCTGTGGGGGTGTGCCGTAGTCCGATGCAGCGTTGGCGGACCGCAACATACGGCTGTCCCCCGCGAACCACCGTACGCGGGGGACAGCCGTGCGGGTCGGGCGTGGCGCAGACTCGCCCTTCGCCATGAGGTGAGCGTCCTCAGCCGCTCCTTGCTTCCCACCCTCGCAGCTCGCACCGCCTCGGGTTCCGGGATGTCGTCCGGCGCGGACGACCACTCCGCGTGGGTCGGGAGTGGCGCCCGCGGTCCGGACGGCGTCCCGGGTTCCGCCGGGCAAGCCGCCCAGATGGGTTTCAGGCCTCGGCGAGTCGGATCACGCCGTAGTCGAATCCCTTCCTGCGGTAGACGACGCTGGGACGTCCGCTGTCGGCGTCGGAGAAGAGGTAGAAGTCGTGCCCCACCAGTTCCATCTGGTAGAGGGCTTCATCAACGGTCATCGGTTTGGCCGAGTGCTCCTTCTCGCGCACGACCTGGCCGGGGGCGTAGCCGTCCTCTTCGGTCATGCGCTGTCCCGGCACCTCGGCGGTGTGCGCGGGAGCTTCCTGGGGCGCTTCGAGCAGCGCGGTTCGGCCTTCGGCTCCACCGGAGCCGGATCCGATCGGGCCGGTCACCACGGACCGGTCCGCCATCGCTGCGGTCGCCTCTGCCACGGAAGTCGGGTTGTGCTGTCCGTAGTGCACCTTTCTACGGTCGTGCATGCGCCGGAGCCTGCTCTCCAGCTTGGTCGTCGCGGCGTCGAGCGCGGCGTAGAAGTCGCCTGCACAGGCTTGGGCTCGAATGGGAGCGCCCTTGCCCTTCAGAGTGATCTCGACTCGCTGGCAGTTCTTGGCCTGGCGGGGATTCTTCTCGTGGAACAGTTCCACTTCCGCCCGAATGGCCTTCCGGTTGTACCGCTCAAGCCGGGTCATCTTGGTGTTGACGTGCTCCCGGTAGTGATCGGGAACCTGAACGTTACGACCCTTGACGACGATATCCATTCACGACCTCCGTTCCTTGCATGCTCCGTAGGCGAGGTGTGCACGGGGGCGCCTGGAAAGGAGATCAGCTCGCTTCAGGCGCCAGGGACATGGGTTTTCGCTCCTTCCCTCCGCCTCGGTTGGCTGGATTGGTTCGCCACGTTAGCTCGGTTTATAGATTTGTGACACCCCCTCAGACGGGCGAAGTCAAGCATCCACCGAGAGTGATGTTTGCTGCCGAAAGCAGCAGATCACGCTGCGTGCCAGGCGTGGCCGGAGTGAGCCTCCGAACGGGTGGTTCACCCGTTCGGGTAGAAAGCGCAGTAGCTCTGCGCATGGTGGCGATCTGCCTTTTCAGCCAGCTCACACCCGGAGAACGAACGCGGCCGCCGATCAGTTCCTGGGCCGATCAGGTAAGCGGAAATCACTCGACGAGATCAGCCGGCCGTCGAGGTCAGGGCCAGCGCCACCGCGACCGGGCGTCGGGCCCCTTCGAGCGCGGCCGCAGCGCAGGTCACCGTCGCTCCGGTCGTCACGACGTCGTCGAGCAGCGCGACCTGCGCCCCGCCCGGCGGGAGTCGAGCGGGGCGCACCAGGACCCGGCCGGAGAGGTTGTCGAGGCGCTGCTGCGGGGTGAGCCCCGCCGAATCCGCGGCACCCGGGCCGGTCAGCAGGCAGTCGGCGACGCGCGTCGGCATCCCCGCGGCGCTGAGCTCGACCGCCGCCCAGTGCGCGATCCGGGCCATGTGCGCGCCGCCCCGCCGCCGCGAGGCCATCGCGCGCGAGGGCGCGGGCACCAGCCACCACTCCGGTTCCAGCGACCGGTCGAGGGTGATCGAGCGCAGCGCCGTGGCCAGCTGCGCGCCCAGCGGTGCGGCGAGCGCGCGCTGGCCGTCCTCCTTGTAGGCCAGCACCGCGCGCCGGGCGACGCCCCGATATCGGCCGAGGGCGAACACCGGTGGCGAGTTCCCGAACAGCGGCCGGTCCACCCGGCGCAGCCCGCCGAGCCTGCCCGCGCAGCGCGGGCACCACGCGGTGCCCGCGACGTCGCAGCCGACGCAGTGCAGCGGCAGCAGCAGGTCGGCCAGACCGGAGATCGCTTCGCGAAGGCGGGACAGCACCGGCCGATCATGGCCCGATCGCCGATCCGACTCACCGACGCGCGTCGGTGATCAGCCCGGGTAGAACGGGATGGACGCGCCCCCGATCGGCGCGTCGGTCAGGGACCAGACGTCGTCGGTGTCCCGGGACTGCCAGATGCCGTGGCGATCGGCGACCACCACCTGGCCGCCCGGGCCGACCGTGACCGCGGTCAGCGGCTGCCCCAGGTTCGCCGCCGTGTAGGGCTCCCAGCGGAAGCCGTCCACCGACAGGTCGTAGACCGGGTAGTTGTTGCTGTTGGTGATCGCGACGAGGGACTCGTCCTGCCGCCATTCCACCGACGTGACCTGCATGTCCTGCGGAGCGCGCAGCACCACCGGGCGTTGTAGCACCGCGTGGCCGTCCTGCTCGGCGACCCCGGCGACCACCACGCTGCCGTCGATGACCGCCGCGATCCGGGTGCCGTCGCGGGACAACCGCAGGTCGGTGATGGGACGGCCGGGCGGCAGCGCGCGGGTGTCGACGGTCTGCGAGCTCCACTCGCCGCCGGTGTCGACCACGCGCACCACGTCGCGGCCGTCGACGACCGTCCACACCTCTTCGTCGCCGCGCCACGTCGGCTTGCTCATGTAGTTGCCGACCGTGGGCAGCTCGGACAGCTGCTCGCCGAAGTCGCCGACGCGCAGCGCCACACCGCCGGGGCGGCGGGTGACCGCGGCGAACTTGTCGCCGTGCGGGGAGCGACCCGCGCGCACCACGTCGTACTCGCCGGAACCGGCCGGTCCGGGGATCGGGCGCGCGTTCCGGTCGAGCACCAGGACGCGTTCGTCGACCACCGCCAGGCCCGGCAGGTCCGGGCGCTGCACGTTGTCGGCCTCGTACTGCTCCATGTCGGTGGGCCGCAGGTCCTTGCCGTCGGGCAGCAGCGGAACGCCCTCTTCCTTGATGCGCACGCGCGCGCTGCTCACGCCTTCGAGCGTGTAGACCACCTGCGCGGCGATCAGCTCGCGCATCTCCGGCGAGACGTCGCCGAGCTCGCTGAGGTTGACGTCCATCGCGCCGTCCGCGGCCTCGGTGGTGTTGGTCTTGGGGTGCACCCCGGGCGGGATGGCGGTGCGCATCGCCTGCCGCATGCCCTCCGACGGCCCGGAGGTGAGCAGGTCGATGACCCGGCGCGGCAGCGTGGTGGCCGGTTGCGCCACCACGTAGCGCAGGTCGGAGGCGACGCCGGTGAGGTCGTGGTCGAGGAAGTAGATCGGCACCGGCCGGAAGGTGGAGCTGAAGGACGCCTTGCTCGCGACCAGTTGCGGCGGTGGCGTGGTGATCCGCCACTGGCCGTTGCTCTGGCGCTCGACCCGCAGGTCCACGGCGAACTCCCCGGCCTCGGGCACGAACGAGGAGTCGGCGAGCAGCCTGCCGATCCGGTCGGCCCGCAGCGTCACCAGCTGGACCCCGTCGGGCAGCGGCTGCGGCGTGGCGACCGGGATGGTGTCGACGTTCTCCACGATCAGCATGCCCGGCGGTGGTGTCCAGTTGCGCTCGATCGACTCCGCCAGGTGCTTGCGGGCCGACTCGTGGTTGCTGGCGGGCAAGGCCGCCTTGTCGACGAAGCTGCGCACCAGGGCCAGCGCGTCGATGTCGGCCGGTGGTGGGTTGATCGGGATGGTCGTGTTGCTGCCGTCGACCTCCTTGACCGCCTTGGGCTCGGAGTCCTCCGGGATCGACGCGCATGCCGACACCGACAGCAGCAGGACCAGCAGTGCCGCCAGACGGCGTGACCTGTGCGCGTCCATCACTTCTCCTCCCAGGACTCTTCGGTCAGGCGAGCGGGCCCGGTGTCGCGCACGTCCTGCTCACCGTCCGCTTCGGACGGCCGTTCCACGCCGGCGGCCAGCAGCGCTTCGGGTGCGGCGATGCGCCGGGTGCTCGGCAGCGACAGCGGGCTGGTCTCGGGTTCCTTGCCCGGTTTGCGCGGCAGCGTCAGGCGGAAGCAGGAGCCCTCGCCGGGTTCGCCCCAGGCGTCGAGCTCGCCGCCGTGCAGGCGGGCGTCCTCCTGGCTGATCGACAGGCCGAGCCCGGTGCCGCCGCTGCGCCGGTTGCGGGAGGGGTCGGCGCGCCAGAAGCGGGTGAACACCAGCTCGGCCTCGCCGCTGCGCAGCCCCACGCCGTAGTCCCGGACGGTGACGGCGACGGCCTGCTCGTTGCCCCCGAAACGCAGCTCGACCGGGCCGCCTTCGGCGTGGTCGATGGCGTTGGCGACGAGGTTGCGCATGATGCGCTCGACGCGGCGGGCGTCGGCGACGATGGCGAGGTCGGTGCCGTCGGCGGGTGCGAGCACGCGGAGTTCGACGCCGCTGGTGTCGGCGATGGCGCGCACGGATTCGGCGGCGCGCTCGGCGATCTCGTGCAGGTCGAGCCGCTCGGCGGCCAGATCGGCGACGCCCGCGTCGAGGCGGGAGATCTCCAGCAGGTCGGCGAGCAGCAGCTCGAACCGGTCGAGCTCGTCGACCAGGAGCTCGGTGGAGCGCGACAGGCCGGGCGGGAACTCCTCGCGGGAGGCGTGCAGCACGTCGGCGGCCATCCGGACCGTGGTCAGCGGGGTGCGCAGCTCGTGCGAGACGTCGGAGGTGAAGCGGCGCTGCAGCTGGCCGAACTCCTCCAGCTGCGTGATCTGCTGCTTGAGGCTGTCGGCCATCTCGTTGAACGACTCGGCGAGCCGGGCCATGTCGTCCTCGCCGATCACCCGCATCCGCTTGTCCAGGTCGCCTTCGGCGAGCTGCTCGGCGGTCTGCGCGGCCTGCCGCACCGGGCGCACGACCTGGCGGGTCACGAGGTTGGTGATCGCGCCCAGCAGCGCCAGCAGCACCACGGCGCTGACCAGCAGGGTCCGCTGGAGGCCGGCGAGGGTCTGCTGCTCGGCGGTCAGCGGGAACAGCAGGTAGATCTGCAACGGGCGGGTCGCGCTGGAGACCGGCGTGCCGACGATCATCATCGTGACCTGGCTGTGCGGCACGGTGTGGATCTTGGTGGCGAGCTGGCCGCGTTCGACGAACACGCGCAGGTCCTCGGGCACGTCACCGATGGGGCCGGCGGCGGGCTGCTCGTTGCGGGCGCCGGGCGCTCGACCGTCGACCAGCACGGCGGTGAACGCGCCGGCGACATCGCTGGTGGACTGCCCGGAGGAGGAGGTCGTCAGCCGGTTCAGGGCGGCCTGCAGCTGCTCGGAGACGCTGTCGGAGTTGGGGTCGACGGCGGTGAGCTCGCGCTCCAGGATCTGCACGCTCACCTCGGCCTGCGAGATCGCGCCCTGCTCCTTGGACTCCAGCAGCTGCGAGGTGATCTGCCACTGCAGCACCATGCCCAGCACGATCACCACGGCGAGCGACAGCGCGAGGGTGCTGACGACGACGCGCAGCTGCATCGACCGCCGCCACAGCGCCTCGAAGCGGTGCCAGCGAGCGCGCGTCTCCTCGCGGACACGACTGCTCAACAACCGCACCCAGCGGCTCTGGCGCGTCCACACGCTCACGGCGACCTCAGGCTGTTCGGAACTCGTTCTGCGTAGCGGTGCAGGTATCGGAACCTGACCCGCCGTCCGGCTCCGGGCGCCACTCCTCGTGCATGCGTCGCGGCGTTCTCGCCGGACGACGTGTCGGAACCCGCGGCGGTGCAGGTCGCGAGAGCGGTCTCAACGCCTCGCGGCTCCGCCGCTCGCGAGGGAACACCCCTCGTCAGACTCTCGCAGACGGCTTCGGGGCGTTCTGCACCGGCGTCCGGTGCCGGTGGTCAGCCGATCACGGAGGGCCCGCTTTGTAGCCGACGCCTCGAACCGTGAGGACCACTTCCGGGCGTTCGGGGTCGCGCTCGACCTTGGAGCGCAGGCGCTGCACGTGCACGTTGACCAGGCGGGTGTCGGCCGCGTGCCGGTAGCCCCACACCTGCTCCAGCAGCACCTCGCGGGTGAAGACCTGGCGCGGCTTGCGGGCCAGGGCGACCAGCAGGTCGAACTCCAGCGGGGTCAGCGCGATCGGCTGGCCGTCGCGGGTGACCTCGTGCCCGGGCACGTCGATGATCACGTCGCCGATGGTGAGCACCTCGGCGGGCTCGGCGTCGGTGCGGCGCAACCGAGCGCGCAGCCGGGCGACGAGCTCCTTCGGCTTGAAGGGCTTCACCATGTAGTCGTCGGCGCCGGACTCCAGGCCGAGGACGACGTCGACCGTGTCGCTCTTGGCGGTCAGCATGACGATGGGCACCACGGACTCGGTCCGGATCGCCTTGCATACGTCGATGCCGTTCATGCCGGGCAGCATCAGGTCCAGCAGGACCAGGTCGGGTTTGAGCTCGCGCAAGGCGGGCATCGCCTTGGTGCCGTCGCTGACGACGGCGGTCTCGAACCCCTCTCCCCGGAGCACGATGGTCAGCATTTCGGCCAGGGCCGGATCATCGTCCACCACGAGCACGCGTGCCTTCATGCACCACATCGTTGCACTTGTCACTTGGAGTCCGTGCATCCACCCGCCGGGTGTCGTCGCAGGTAGCGAACTCGACGCCGGTTCAGCGCAACCGGTACCACCGAATGGAGCAGCCATCGTGTGGTGTCGGTTTCAACCTTCAGGCGAGGACGTGCTTGTCGACGAGCACCGCGAAATCGACCTCGGTGGCGCCGTCGACGACGACCCACCGGGTCCACCAGTCCGCGTCGGCGAGCTCGGCGTAGACCTCGGCGCAGCGCTGCTGGAGCGGGGTGTCGGATTCGAAGCGGTCGCGGCGGCGATCGGATTCGGTGCGCTCGCGGTGCTCGGCGCGGCCGGTGGCGACCTCGGCGGGCACCCGGAGCAGGATCTGCAGATCCGGCTCGGGCAGCCCGAAGCGGGTGATCTCCAGGTCGCGGATCCAGGACACGACCTCGCCGTCGGCGTGCTGGTGCAGTCGCGCGGCGGCGTAAGCGGCGTTGGAGGCGACGTAGCGGTCGAGCAGCACGACGTCGTGGGCGTCGAGGTCGGCGCGCAGCGCGTCGGCCGCTCCCCTGCGGTCGAGCGCGTAGAGGACCGCCATGCCGTGCACGGAGGACCCGAGGTCGCCGTGCTCACCCCGCAGCGCCTCGGCGACGAGTTCGGCGTGCACGTCCTCGGTGTAGCGCGGGAACGCCGCGCCGGCCACGCTGCACCCGCGCGCGGTGAGCTCCGCGGTGATCCCCCGGGCCAGGGTGCGCTTGCCCGCGCCGTCCAGCCCCTCGATGACGATGAGTCGTCCCACGTCGGAAACGGTAGCCCAACGGTGCCCGCGGGGTGCCGGGCGCCGTCCTCCCTCGTCGGCGGCGCGCTGGCAAAACGTTCGAAATCATGACATCCCCTGCCGGGACGATCACAATCGTGATCGTAGAGGTCGCCATGTGTGCATCCACGATGGAGAATCACCTCGGCGTTCGATGATCACGACCTGCTCGGGAGGACCCCTGTGCAAGTACCCGGGCCCGACACCCGCGTCGTTGAGCTGCGCGTGCACGGAATTCTCGGCACCACCGGCGACGAGCTGACGGATTCGGTGGCGTCGGTGGACGTGGCCGGCGACGGGGTGGGTCGCATCATGCGGCCGGCCGACCGGCTGCGCCGACCCGTTCCGGGCCCGATGCTCAACGCCGGTGACCGCTCGGTGCCCCGGATCGTCGAGGGCTACGTGTGGGGCGCGATGACCTCCGGTGGTCTGGCGAAGGCGACCTGGGCCCTGCTGTTCCCGTTCGCGCTGGCCAACATGGCGCACTGGATGCTGCCGCCGACCCGCACCGCGAACCCGCTCAGCCGGATGCTGGGCTCGGTGCTGCGCGGGCTTCTGCGGTTGTCGGCGCTGCTGCTGACGATGCTGCTGGTCGCGCAGCTGACCGTGATCACCCTGGACCTGGTGGCGGCGCAGTGCCTGGCGCCCGGCGCGCAGTGCATGAGCTTCATCCCGGACGCGCTGCGCGGTGTCGACGTGCTGCGCTCGACCGCGCTGCTGCTGCCGGTGGCGCTGGCGGTGCTGCTCATGCACCGGCTGTCCACTGTGTCCTGGCGGGTGTCCGCGCCCAAGAAGGACAGCCCGCAGCACTCCGCGCTGGCGCCGATGCTGCCGGGCGAGAACGTCGTGTCCGATCCGGACACCCCGGCCCTGCGGGCGCTGCACGTGACGGCGGCTCTGTCCACTGTGGCCCTCGTGGCGCTGGGCGGGCCGCTGGCTCCGAGCTTCGATCCGCGCTGGCTGGTCGCTGCCTCGCTGCTGGTCCTGTCCGTCGTCGGCACCGCCGGGCTGGACGATCCGGCCGGGATGCGGGAGACGAGCAAGGTCTTCCGGACGCTGCTCGGGCGGCGGGCGCGGCAGGTGCTGATGTCGGTCGGCGGTGTGCTGGTCGCTTCCGTGGCGCTGCTCCCGGGTGAGCTGAGGGGCCCGCTGCCCGGTTCGGGTTCGACGATCGACGCGATCACCGCGCTGCTGGTGCTGACCTGCGTGGCGGTCGCCGTGCTGCTGGTCCCGGCGTCGCTGCTGGCGCGGCCCGAGTGGAAGTCCTCGCCGAAGCAGCTGCGGCCGTGGGCGGGCGGCTGGATGACCGCGCCGGTGCTGATGCTGGCGACGATGCTCGGCAACGGGTTCGGCGCGGGCCTGGCGCTCAGCGTCCGGGAGACGCTGAGCGTGCCGCGGGCACCGGGCGCCGCTCCGCTGCTGCTGCCCGCCGCGTTCGACGACGTGACGTTCTTCTGGGGCAGCGCCGTGGTGCTGCTGGCCGCGTCGCTGCTGCTGGCGCTGCCGTGGCTGGTGGTCCGCCGGTTCCGGCGCAGCGAGGACGGCGACCCCATCCCGGACGAGGTGGCGCTGCTGCACGCGGGTCGCAAGGAGGACCAGCGCAAGGCCGCGAGCGCCTGGAAGTTCGCCGATCTGCAGCGCCGGTACTCCCACCAGCTGTTCCTGGTGATCGCCGGGGTCTTGACGGTCAGCACCGCCGCGAGCCTGGCGGCCCGGTTCGCCGGGATGCCCAGCGTCGGCTGGTTGAGCGCGAT
Organism: Saccharopolyspora endophytica; assembly: GCF_018070075.1. Lineage (GTDB taxonomy): Bacteria > Actinomycetota > Actinomycetes > Mycobacteriales > Pseudonocardiaceae > Saccharopolyspora > Saccharopolyspora endophytica. Next base: position 186,897 of record NZ_JAGPXE010000005.1, on the reverse strand, counting down.
CGGCGTGGTGACGCTGGCGGGTCTGGCGGTCGGGTTGCTGCGCACGGTGTTCCTGGCGGCGACGAAGCGGGACACCGCGCGGGTGCTGGGCGTGCTGGGCGACCTGGCGCTGTTCTGGCCGCGCGAGGCGCACCCGGTGGTGCCGCCGTGCTACGCGCTGAAGGTGATCCCCGAGCTGGCCGACCGGGCCGCCGAGCACCTGTCCGACCCGAACACGCGCGTGGTGCTGGTCGGGCACAGCCAGGGCAGCCTGCTCGCCGCGGTCGCGGCCGCGCGGCTGCTGGAGAAGCTGCCGGAGCAGGACCGCGAGCGGGTCGGTCTGGTGACGGCCGGTTCGCAGTTGCAGTGGGCCTATCCGCGCGCCTTCCCGGGCGTGGTGCCGCATTCGGCGCTGCGGGACCTGGCGGGGTCGATGGGCGACCGGTGGCGGTCGCTGTGCCGCGGCACCGATCCGCTGGGCGGGGCCGTGACCACCTGGAACCGGCAGGTCTACAACGGGATGCTGATCGGCGTCGGTCTTCGCGGCGACGGCACCGAGGGTCCCCTGCCTGCGGCGACGCGCGGACCGACCGGTGCGCTGGTGCTCGGTGGCGATCACTGGTTGCCGGACCCGCAGCGGGGGCCGTTCTCGTGCCGCCGCTGGGTTCCCGGTGTGCTGGGGCATTCCGACTACAGCGGCGATCCGGAGTGGGATCGCGCCGTGGCGATGGCGGCGGGCCTGGAGCGTCCGGTGCGCGGTGCGGCGCTACCGCTGTCGACGCCGGAGGCTCCGCAGATCCCGTCCGCGCCGGATCCGCACTCCTTCGGCGCGTCGCTGTCGCCGCAGGGCGACGACGGCGGGTCGATCACCGATTCGGTCGAGGACCTGCCCCGGCGCACGCCGGGTGAGACGGCGGAGGCCGCCAGGACCAAGCGCTCCAGGCCGGTCATCCCGTTCCGCAAGGGCGGGTCGGAGACCGAGGTCCCGGAGCAGCAGGCGCACGAGGAACCGGCCCCGGAGCCCGTCGAGGACGCCCCGGAGCTGCCCGCGCAGCAGGGCTCCGAGGCCCGCTCGGAGCCCTCGACCCTCCCGGAGATCACCGAGCCCCGGGGCCGCATCGCCCCTTGGGAGCGCGGCGCCTCCCTCCGCTCCGACAGCTGACACCACCGCAGGGGGCCGCGCCGCGAAGGCGTGGCCCCCTCTTCTTCATCGGTGGCCACGGCTTCGACGTCCCCGGGCGGTTGGTCGGAACCGTCCCTGGTTGACGGCCGTCTCGCCCGGTCACTTCGGACCAACTCCGCCCGCTGCCGCGGAGGACGACGAGCCCTGAACGCAACAGCGGCGCCCTCCCGGAGAAGGGCGCCGCTGTCGGGTGTTGCTCGGGCTAGCTGGTGACGGAGCCGCCGTTGGCGACGTCGCCCTCCTTGCCCAGGCGCGAGTGCGACCGGCCGTAGAGGAAGTAGATCACCACACCGGCGATCATCCACACCAGGAACCGGACCCAGGTCAGCGCGGTCAGGTTCAGCATCAGCCACAGGCAGGCCAGGATCGCCAGGATCGGCACGAACGGCACCAGCGGGGCGCGGAAGCCGCGCGGCAGGTCCGGACGGGTCCGCCGAAGCACGATCACACCCAGCGAGACCAGGATGAACGCGAACAGCGTGCCGACGTTGACCATCTCCTCCAGCTTGTCCGCCGGGAAGAAGGCCGCCGCCAGGACGACCACGACGCCGACCAGGACGGTCGCGCGCATCGGGGTTCCGGCGGTGGAGGTCTTGGCCAGGCCCTTGGGCATCAGGCCGTCGCGGGACATCGCGAACAGCACGCGGGTCTGGCCCAGCAGCAGCACCATGACCACAGTGGTCAGACCGGCCAGCGCGCCGACGGAGATGATCGCCGCCGCCCAGGTCACGCCGTGCTGCGCGAACGCGGTGGCCAGGGTGGCCCGGGTGCCGTCCTCGGTGGTCGCCAGGTCGGTGTAGGGCACCATGCCGGTGACGACCAGCGCGACCGCGACGTAGAGGACCGTGACGATCGCGAGGCTGCCCAGGATGCCGCGCGGGGCGTTCTTCTGGGGGTTCTTGGTCTCCTCCGCGGTGGTCGCGACGATGTCGAAACCGATGAACGCGAAGAACACCAGCGAGGCACCGGCCAGCAGGCCGAACATGCCGTAGGTGCTGGTCTGACCGCCGAGCATCAGCGACAGCAGGGACTGCTCGATCGCCGGGCTGTCCTCAGTGGCCTGTTCGGCCGGCGGGATGAAAGGCGTGTAGTTGTCGGCGTTGATGTAGGCGAGGCCGACCACGATCACCAGCAGCACGACGGCCACCTTGATGATGGTGATGACCAGCGACACCCGCGCGGACAGCTTCGTGCCGACCGCCAGCAGCGTGGACAGCACCACGACCAGCAGCAGTGCGCCCCAGTCGAACTGGAGCGGCCCGAGCGGCAGCGAGGTGGGCACGCTGAGCCCGATCAGCTTCAGGACCTCTTCGAGGTACACCGACCAGCCCTTGGAGACGGCCGCCGCGGCGACCGCGAACTCCAGGATCAGGTCCCAGCCGATGATCCAGGCGATGAACTCGCCGAAGGTCGCGTAGGAGTAGGTGTAAGCACTACCGGCGACCGGCACCGTCGAGGCGAACTCGGCGTAGCACAGCGCGGCGAGCCCGCAGGCGATCGCGGAGAGCACGAAGGCCAGCGACACCGAAGGTCCGGAGACGTCACCCGCCGTGCGTGCCGCGAGCGTGAAGATGCCGGCACCGATCACGACCGATACGCCGAAGACGATCAGGTCCCAGGTGCCCAGATTTTTGCGTAGTTTTGTGTCCGGCTCGTCGGTGTCGAGAATGGATTGCTCTACCGACTTGGTTCGCCACAGCCCAGTGCCTGGCACTGTCGCCTCCTCATCAAGTCCCAAGTGTCGCGGGGTGGAACGCACCCTAACCCGCTCGTGTCGCTCCAGGTAACGGTCGACTAGTGTTCGCCATAGTTTTCGTTAACCCGTTGTGATGACAAGACGGTGTCTTGTGTCAGGCCGTGATCGTTCGGCCACGGTCGAGGTCCGGTTCCAGGTAGATCAGACGAGCCGCCGGAACGTTCGCCCGGATCCGCTTTTCAGCACCATCGATCTCGGCGGCGACTTCCGCAACCGAGAGTGACTCGGTGAAGCAGATCTTCGCGGCGATCAGCAGCTCATCGGGTCCGAGGTACTGGGTGCGGATGTGGATGACGCGCTCCACGCGCTCGGACTCCACCTGGCCGACGATCTCGTCGAGCACCTCGCGCCTGGCGCCCTCGCCGATGAGCAGGCTCTTGGTCTCCACGATCAGCACCACCGCGATCACGCCGAGCAGCACGCCGATGCACGCGGTGCCGATGCCGTCGAAGACCGCGTTGCCGGTCAGCACCGTCAGCCCGACACCGCCGAGCGCCAGCACCAGGCCGACGAGCGCGCCGAGGTCCTCCAGCAGCACCACCGGGAGCTCGGGGGTCTTGGACTGGCGGATGAACTGCCACCAGGTCAGCTCGCCCTTGATCGCGCGCGATTCCTTGATGGCGGTCAGGAAGCTGTAGGTCTCCAGGCCGATCGCGATCACCAGGATGAGCACCGCCACCCACGCCGACTCCAGCGGCTCCGGGTGCTGGATCTTGTGGATGCCCTCGTAGAGCGCGAACACCGAACCCAGGGTGAACAGCATCAGCGCCACGACGAACGAGTAGAAGTACCGGTCCCGGCCGTAGCCGAACGGGTGCTCCTCGGAGGCCTTGCGCTGCGAGGTCTTCTGACCGAGCAGCAGCAGCCCCTGGTTCGAGGTGTCGGCGAGAGAGTGCACCGACTCCGCCAGCATCGACGACGAACCGGTGAACAGGAATCCACCGAACTTGGCCACCGCGATTCCCGCGTTGGCGGCCAATGCGGCGAGGATGGCCTTGGTCCCGCCCCCTGCTGACACGTTCTCCTCCTGCGATCCGGCTGCGATGTCGGGAGGAATCTACCGGGTGTCCGGCTCGATCAGGGGCGGAGTGAACCTAACCGTTGTGCGAGATGGCTCTCGAGAAGGACCCGGCCGCGGCTCGGAAGATCTGGGCCTGCCCGTCCGGATCCAGTTCGGCCGGGCGGACTTCCACCGCCGGGTCGCTGGCGGCGAGCCACACGGAGTGGCCGCGGTGCAGGACCAGTTCGCGCGGCAATGAACCGTTGCCCGGATGACCGCTGGTCAGGCGAACGCTCCCCTTGGTGCACAGCAGTATCTGCGGACCGGGCGAGTCCAGGTGGACGGTGCCGGACTCGGCCGGTGTCCAGTCCAACCGGGACAGCTCGAACTCGTCAGCCGGGGTGCGGTAGGCGGTGAGGTTGGCGTCCAGCGACTCGCCCTTGAGGACCCGCATGTCACCGCACGAGAAGTCCAGCACCTTCAGCAGTTCCGGCACGTCCACGTGCTTGGGCGTCAGGCCGCAGCGCAGGATGTTGTCGGAGTTGGCGAGGATCTCGATGCCGGTGCCGTGCAGGTAGGCGTGCAGGTTGCCGGCGGGCAGGAAGATCGCCTCGCCCGGCTGCAGCACGATCCGGTTCAGCAGCAGGCTCGCCAGCACTCCCGCGTCGTGCGGGTAGGCCTCCCCCAGCTCCAGCACCGTGCGGCACTCCAGGGCGAACTCGCCGCGCTCCCTGACGTGCGCGATGCAGGCGTCCAGCAGCTCCGGCAGCACGTCGCGCAGGTAGTGCTCGGGCAGCGTGATCCAGGTCGTGAACAGCGCGCGCAGACCGCTGGCGTCCGGTTGCGCGGCCAGCAGCTCGCGGTGCGCGCGCAGGCTGGGCACGTCGAGCGCGTCGAGCAGCCGCACGGTGCGCTGGGCCTCGCGGAACCCGGCGAGCGCGTGGAACTCGGTGAGCGCGCAGATCAGCTCGGGCTTGGCCGTCGGGTCCGGGTAGTTGCGGTTGGGCGCGTTGCGCGCGATCCCGGCCCGCTCCTCCCGGGAGAAGCCCTCGGCGGCCTGCTCGGCGGAGGGGTGGGCTTGCAGGCTCAGCGGCTCGTCGGCGGCGAGGACCTTCATCAGGAACGGCAGTCGGCCGCCCCAGCGGCGCACGCACTCGTCGCCCAGGTGGTGCGCGGGTTCGGAGTCCAGCAGCGACAGCAGCGACACCTCGTCCCCGTCGGGTCGCAGCACCCGGGACGGGTCACCGGGGTGAGCGCCCATCCACAGCTCTGCTTCCGGGTGCGGGGTGGGGACGGGCCGACCGAGCAGATCCGCAATAGCGGTGCGCGAGCCCCAGGCGTAGGGGCGCACCGCGTTTCGCAGTAGCTCCACAGTCGTTCTCGCTTCCTCGTTCTCGCGCTTGCTCGTCCGGCCAAGCACACCTCGCCGGGCGGGCGTGCGGCATCGGGGAGATCCCGGGTTCTCGGTGCGGCTCGCCTCAGCTCATGGCCAGGGCCGGCCAGCCCGGGCCGTTGAGGGTGCCCGCGGCCAGGCCCAGGTACACGGCGGCCAGGTCGAACCGGGCGGCCAGGACCGCCGCGCGCAGCAGCGGGTCGGCGCGCACCGTGTCCCCCGGTACGACCACGTCGGCACCGGGCAGGTCCCGCGCAGCGGACCGTTCGAACACCTCCCCCTGGTCGTTGTGGCGCGTGCTGATCAGCAAGGCCCTCAGCTGCGCCCCCGGCTCGTCCTCGGGGTCGGCGAAGATGTCGGCCTCGGAGCCGGCGGACGCGGCGGCGCGGTGCAGCGCGCGCTGCACGACCGCGTGCGGGTACTCGGCGACGTGGGCGGGAACGCCCGCGTGCGCGCCGAGCGCGAACGCACCGTGACCGGCCACGGCGGCGGCGACGGGACCCAGACCCCACAGCAGCGGGGTGCGGTCGGCCATCCGCAGCGCCAGCGACTTGGCCGGGTTGCTCAGCGACTCGTGTCCGGGGTGGGCGCGCTCGGCTTCCCGGTCGAGCTCTTCGGCGAGCTCGTCGGTGTCGAAGTCCAGCAGGTCCAGGGCGCGGAAGGTGCTGATCCCGGCGGCGAAGACGTAGGCGAAGGCGAGCGCGGGCGGCACCGGCACGCGCGGCACCAGGATCTTCGCGCGGCCCGCGCCCGCGGCGGCGACAGGACCTTCGGAGGGCACCGCGAGCACGACGCTGGCGGTGCGGCGGCAGGCGGTGGCCACGGATTCGGCGAGCGCGACGTCACCGACGTCGTCGGTGTGGGCGAACACGACGTCCAGCGGCCCCACCCAGGACGGCAGCTCGTCGGAGATCACCACCGGGACCGGGCAGCGGGCGCCGGTGAGCGCGACCAGCAGGTTCGCCACGCTCGTGGACACACCGGGCCTGGTCAGCAGCACGACCGCGCGCGGGCGGCCGTCGGCCAGGTCGTCGAGGCCGGCTTCGGCCGCGGTTTCGGCGGTGGCGCGCACCTGCGCGCCGGAGAGCGCGGCCAGCCTCAGCAGGCCGCCGGAATCGACGTCGGCCAGCCTGGCCGGGTCGTCGAGGAGACTGTCGTCCAGCACCGGCGCTTCACCCCTCCCCGGCGCCGCCGGGAGACCCGCCCCCGACGGCCTCTTCCAGCAACAGCACCGGAATGCCGTCCCGCACCGGGAAACCGCGGCCGCAGGAAGCGCAGGTCAGGTAATCGGCCTGCGCGTCGTCGGCCAAGCCGGGCCGCAGCGCGCCGTGCTGCTCGCACGGGCAGGCCAGGATCTCCAGCAATTGCGCTTCCAGGTCAACGGCCACGTTTTCCTCCCCAACTCGCGCGCTTCGGCGAGTGTCGCTCATCAGTGTCGACGTCGGTTCATCCGCGGATGACCGCGAGCACCTCGTCGCGCAGCGCGGTCATGGCCTCAGTGTCCCTCGCCTCGACGTTGAGCCGGAGCAGCGGTTCGGTGTTGGACGGGCGCAGGTTGAACCACGATCCGTCCGACAGCTCCACGGTAAGCCCGTCGAGCTCGTCGACAGAAGCGCCATTCCGGTCACCGAAGGTGTCGGCGACGGCGCGCATGCGGGCCTGCTGGTCATCGACCGTGGAGTTGATCTCACCGCTGGCCTCGTAGCGGGAGTAGTCGGCCATGAGCTCCGACAGCGGCGCGTCCTGGCCTCCGAGGGCGGCCAGCACGTGCAGCGCGGCCAGCATCCCGGAGTCGGCGCGCCAGAAGTCGCGGAAGTAGTAGTGCGCGGAGTGCTCGCCGCCGAAGATGGCCCCGGTCTCGGCCATCGTCTGCTTGATGAACGAGTGGCCGACGCGGGTGCGCACGGGCTTGCCGCCGAGCTCGGAGACGATCTCCGGCACGACCTTGGAGGTGATCAGGTTGTGGATGATCGTCCCGCCGGGTTCCTTGGCCAGCTCGCGGGCGGCGACCAGCGCGGTGATGGCGCTCGGGGTGACCGGCTCGGCGCGCTCGTCGACCACGAAGCAGCGGTCGGCGTCGCCGTCGAAGGCCAGGCCCGCGTCCGCTCCGACCTCGCGGACCTTGGCCTGCAGGTCGACGATGTTGGCCGGGTCCAGCGGGTTGGCCTCGTGGTTCGGGAAGGAGCCGTCGAGCTCGAAGTACATCGGCACGAGTTCGACCGGCAGGTCGGCGAACACGGTGGGCACGGTGTGCCCACCCATGCCGTTGCCGGCGTCGACGACGATCTTGAGCGGGCGGATGTCGCGCAGCTTCACCAGGTCGAGCAGGTAGGCCGAGTACTCGGCGACCATGTCGCGCTCGCTGGTCGAACCCTTGGCGCCGAGGAACTCCGGCACGCCGTGACCGACCAGTTCGCGGATCTCGGACAGGCCGCTGTCCTGGCCGACGGGCGCCGCGCCCGCGCGGCAGAGCTTGATGCCGTTGTACTGGGCCGGGTTGTGGCTGGCGGTGAACATCGCGCCCGGCAGCTCCAGCTTGCCGGAGGCGAAGTAGAGCATGTCGGTGCTGGCCAGCCCGATGTTGATGACGTCGACGCCCTGGCCGGTGACGCCTTCGGCGAACGCCTGCGCCAAGCCGGGCGAGGAGTCCCGCATGTCATGGCCGATCACCACGGCCGGTCCGCCGACCAGTCTGGTGAACGCCGCTCCGATCTCCCGCACGACGTCGGCATCGATGCCTTCGCCGACCACTCCGCGGATGTCGTAAGCCTTGACGATCCCCGACAGGTCCCGCACGCTGCACCCTCCCCGGTTCCCAACCAACGTGGTTGGCAGCCTACCGGCGATCGGCACGTCGTTGGCAGCATCCGGTTTGACCAGAGCTGTTCGTCACGATCTGTTCACTCGTCCACCGGGTCGGGCAGCGCCCGCAGGTGCGCGCGGCGGCCACCTCCCGGGGCGCTGACCTGCGGTTCCACCGGCCTGTCCGGTCTGCCCGCTTCGCGCACGGCCTCGGCCAGCGCGGTCAGGTCGTCATCCGACGGGGTCGGTGGCGCGAACTCGCCTTCGTGCCGGACGACCTCCCAGCCGTTGGGAACGGTGAGCCGCAGCGCGTGCGCCTCGCACAGGTCGTAGCTGTGCGGCTCGGCATAGGTGGCCAGCGGTCCGACGACCGCGGTCGAGTCCGCATAGGCATAAGTGAGCGTGGCGACGGCCGGGTTGACACACCCGGTCCGCGAGCACCGCCTCACGCTCCGCACGCCACGCACGATAGCGCCTCCTGTCCACCTCGCGGCGCAGGCACGCGGAATCTCTTTCACGAGCCACGCCGAACACCAGTTTCCACCCTGCCCCCCGCCGAGTTGATGGGGTGTCTGCTTTCGGCGAACAGCCGGTCGCGATCACCACCGGAAATCCCCGTGCCGGTTGTCCCGGCCCGGGTTGCCGAGGGCGTACCCTCAGCCCGTGGTGACCGCACGTGGATCTCGGCGTCGAACCCGCTACCGGCGGGATCGGCGCGGCCGTGGCCTGCGCGGACCGCTGTACCCCTCCTCGGTCCCGGTCTCGCGCAGCCGTTCGCAGCGCTTCGACGCGCTGGTGCTGGAAGCGCTGGAACCCATCGAGCAGCGCTGGCACGCCGAACTGACCCAGCTCGATGTGGCCGTCGACGAGGTACCGGAGATCAGCACCACCGCTCCGGAGAAGGTGACCTGGGACGACGACGTGGTCGTCGACGCCAACGTCCCGCTCGCCAGGCTCGTCCCGGCAGGCGTGGACAAGCGCGGCCTGCCCACGCGCGCCCGCATCGTGCTCTACCGCAGACCGCTGGAGGCCCGCGCTCGCGACGGCACGGACATGGCCGACCTGCTGCACGACGTCCTCGTCGAGCAGGTCGCGACCTACCTGGGCCTGGACCCGGACGTCATCGAGGGGCAGTGACGCCCTTGCGGCGCCGCCCGGGGATCGCCGCGATCACCGTGAACAGCACCACCGCCGCCTGCACCACCAGCAGCGTGGTGCGCGGGAGCTCGGTGTAGCCGACCTGGACCTCGGCGGCCTGCTGCGGCAGCGGCACGGCGACCTGGTGGCCCCACGCGGTGGCCAGCGGGACGCGCTCGCCGTTGACCGTGGCGTACCAGCCGGGCTCGTTCTCGGCGCCGAGCACCAGCGCGCGCCCGGTCCCGCCCTCGGAGATCCGCACGGTGAACGACGGCAGCTCGGCGTCCACCGGCAGCGGGCGCGCTTCCGGGGCCGGGCCGGGTTCGGTCTGGGCCTGCCTGGACAGGTCGGGGCCGACGAGCTTCACCGGCGTCGCGGGCAGCAGCAGCCGCAGCTCGCGGCCCGGGCCGGTGAGGCGGCCGTCGTCGACGACCATGTCGTAGGCGAGTTCGGGCAGTCGCGAGTTCGCCGGGACGATCACGTGGTCGGCACCGCGGGCGGCGACCGCGGCCAGCGCTCGGCGGACCCGCGCGCTGTCGTCGCTGCGCAGGTCCTCGTCGACCTGGCGCAGCCAGTCGGCGGCGGTGCCCGCCGGGGCGAGGTCGTCGTCGCCGAAGCGAGGACCGCTGCCGGTGATCAGCCGGGCGGGTTGTGGTCCCGGCTCCAGCACCAACCGGGTGCCGGTCGCGGGAGCGTCCTGGTGGACCCGCAGCGGGCCCGAAGCGATGCCGATCGCCGAGGCACCGCCCAGCGCGAGCAGCCCCACGGCCAGCACAGGCGCGGTGATCTTCCAGTTCAGCGCGGGCATCGTCGCGAACAGCACGATCCCGGCGCACCCGGCGGCGACCAGCACCAGCGGGCCGCCCGTCCAGCCGGGGCTCGCGACGCCTCCGGTGAGCGGTTCGGTGGACACCGTGCCGATGACGACGGCCGCCAGCCAGCCGAGCAGGGCGACTCCGGCACCGGCCAGCATCCGGGCGTCCCAGCAGATCGCCAGCGCCAGGATCGCGGCCAGCACCAGCAGCACCCCGAGCGCGCCCACCGCCGAGCCGTCCGGGCTGAGCGTGGCCAGCAGCACCGACGCGGGCTGCTCGACGAGGCGGGCGCCGAGCCCGTGCACCAGGACCTCGGGGTGGCTGAGCATCAGCACCGGCCACGGCAGCAGGCAGGCCACCGACAGCAGCACGAGCGCGACGAGCCCGGCGGCGCGGCGGCGTCCGCGCAGGCCGTTGCCGGGGACGAGCACGTGCGCGAGCAGCGCCAGCACGATCAGCGACAGGTGCACCGCGGGCGCGAAGGCGCCGAGGACGGCGAGGCCGAACGCGGTGAGGCAGGCGGTGCCGAGCCACTGGCCGTCGGAGCGGCGGATGACCGCGGCGATCCCGGCCAGCAGCGGCGGAACCAGCACGTGCGCGACGACGACGTCGAGTCGTCCCTGCCCGGCCGAGATCGCGGCGGCCGGCAGGAGCGCGTAGGCACCGGCGACCAGGGCGCGGCGCAGCGGGGAGGCGTCGACCGCGCGGGTGGCGAGGTAGGCGCTCAGCCCGGCGAGCGGCACGCCGAAGAGCATCAGCGCGGCGACCACGACCGACGGTCCACCTAGGACGGAGCCCAGCAGCGCCAGGACGACCAGCGAGGGCGACGCGGGTGAACCGGTGCCACCGCCGACGGCGTGCCACGCGCTGAGGTAGTCGCTCCAGGTGGTGGCCAGATCAGCGGTCGGCAACAACCGGCCGCCGGACAGCGTTCCGCCGAACCGGTCCGCGATCAGCGCGTTGACGAGCGCGAAAACGACGAGAACGGCGGTCATCGCGGTGCCGGGCGAGCGCAGCGCCGACAGCGCCCGCTCGCGCGGTGAGCGGCGGTCCGGCTCCGGGGTTTCCCCGGTGGCCTCGGCGTCCGCGGACTCGCGTGGTGACGGCGTCGGCTGCTCGGCCGGCTCGCTTCGCTCAAAGACGAAGCGGCGCAACGACTTCAGGCCCTGCAACCGCGACTTCGACGGCTCGTCCACCCGCGCTGGTCCTCCCGCTCGTCCGAACCACTACGGCCCGAACGGTAATGCACGCGGAACGTCCAGCGGGCTGGGTGTGACGACCTCTCGTGCCGTTGCGGAGCGAACGCGACGGACGCGACGACGACCTTCGCGGCTCGCACCGCTGCGGGTCGAGCGCGGAAACAGCCGGTCAGACCGCGCGGCGCTTGAGCTTGCGGCGCTCGCGTTCCGACAGACCGCCCCAGATGCCGAAGCGCTCGTCGTGCTGCAGCGCGTATTCCAGGCACTCGGAGCGGACCTCGCAGCCGGCGCAGATGCGCTTGGCCTCGCGAGTGGATCCGCCCTTCTCCGGGAAGAACGCTTCTGGATCGGTTTGCGCGCACAGCGCGCGCTCCTGCCACTCCTGCTCTTCTTCCATCTCGAAGAGCTCGGCCAGCGCGTCGAACTCCGCGACCGTTGCGGTGGCGGTGGCGTCCCCGCGCTCCGCGAGACGGCTATCTCCTGATTCCCACATGACTCCCCCGATTTCTCCCCGTTATCCCGCCGGTCCTCCCCAGGACCGGAACAGGACGCACTCCTGCTCGCAGGTTTCCGGTCCCGATGCCGGGACCAGAACGCATCGACGGCGATGCCGTCGCCGACCGCTCACACCGCCGCCCTCTCACTGCCGGCGACGTGCCGATCGACCTCGTGTCCAGCCGGGTTCTCCCGCTCCCGGCCGACCGCCGAAACGAGCACCGCGCCGCAGCGAGGCGATCGGTTTCAACAGCGAATGACACTGCTGTGATTACACCCGTGTAGCTCCTTGCGGTCAAGCCGGGACCATCCGTAGGGGGACATCCGGATCTGCGGATCCCCAGGTCCGGCCGCCCCAACCAGACCCGCGCGTTCAGCACAGGGCCAGTGGTCCGTACGGCGCATCGCGCTGCGCCAAGATCATTAATACCACCCCTGATCGATCACCGCTGTCCGAATCCGATCAACACGCGCACGGCGAGTCGTGGAGACTTGGACCGTGACTACCTCCGTCGCGCGGGTCAGCCCGCTGTTCCTCGGCATCGTCGCCGTCACCGCGCTCGGCGGTGTTCTGACGACGTTCACCAACACCACCGCTCTGACCAGTGGCGTCATCCTGCTGGTGCTGGGCGGCTGGGCGGTGTCGCTGTGCCTGCACGAGTTCGGGCACGCGGCCACCGCCTACCGCGGTGGTGACTGGTCGGTGCGCTCGAAGGGCTACCTGACGCTGGACCCGCGCCGCTACACCGATCCAGTGCTGAGCATCATCCTGCCGTTGATCTTCGTGGCCATCGGCGGCATCCCGCTCCCCGGCGGCGCGGTGTGGATCAACCACGGCGCCCTGCGGGGCCGCCGGATCGAGTCGATGGTCTCGCTGGCGGGACCACTGACGAACCTCGCGCTGGGTCTGATCCTGACGACGATCATCGCCCTCGTCCCGATGCCGATCGGGCTGACGGCCGGACTGTCCTACTTGGCCTTCCTGCAGGTGATCGCCTTCGTGCTCAACATCCTGCCGGTTCCCGGCCTCGACGGGTACGGCGCGATCGAGCCGTGGCTGTCGGCGCCGGCGCGGCGGTTCGGCGAGAAGGCCCGGCCGTGGGCTCCGCTGGTGCTGTTCCTGCTGCTGATCGGTGTTCCGCTGGTGGGCAGCTGGTTCTTCGAGCTCGCCTACTTCGTGTTCGACCTGGTCGGCGGGGACTCCGCGATGACCTCGCTGGGGCAGACCTTCTTCCGGAGCATCTTCGGCGGCCTCTGAGTCCACTGACCGGGAGCGTCCGGGTTCGCAGACCTCGCCGGGGAGGGGCGTGCGAGGATCGGTGGTGTGAAGGTCGTAGTTCTGGTCGGCGGCGTCGGTGGCGCCCGTTTCCTGCTCGGAGTCAAGGCGGCGCTCGGGCTGCCCGCCATCGGCGAGGCCGAGAGTTCCGAACACGAGATCACCGCGGTGGTCAACGTGGGCGACGACGTGTGGATGCACGGGTTGCGGGTCTGCCCCGACCTCGACACCTGCATGTACACGCTCGCCGACGGCATCGACACCGCCAAGGGCTGGGGCCGGGTCGACGAGACCTGGTCGGTCAAGGAGGAGCTCGCGGCCTACGGCGCGGAGCCGACCTGGTTCGGCCTCGGCGACCGCGACATCGCCACCCACCTCGTGCGCTCCCGGATGCTGCGCGCGGGCTACTCGCTGTCGGCGGTGACCGAGGCGCTGTGCGACCGCTGGCGGCCGGGGGTCCGGCTGCTGCCGGTCACCGACGACAGGGTCGAGACGCACGTGGCGATCGACGACCCGGACACCGGTGAGAGCCGGGCGGTGCACTTCCAGGAGTGGTGGGTGCGCTACCGCTCCGAGCCGGAGGCGCACGCGATCGTGCCGGTCGGCGCCGACGAGGCCAAGCCGACCCCCGAGGTGCTGGACGCGATCGCGCAGGCCGACGTGGTGCTGCTGGCCCCGTCGAACCCGGTGGTGAGCATCGGAACGCTGCTGGCGGTGCCCGGTTTCCGCACCGCGCTGCGCGAGACGAAGGCCGCCGTGGTGGGCCTGTCGCCGATCATCGGCGGCAAGCCGCTGCGCGGGATGGCCGACGCGTGCTTGAGCGCGATCGGCGTGGAGACCTCGGCGGAGGCCGTCGGCCGCCACTACGGCGCGCGCGGCGACGCGGAGGGAATCCTGGACGGCTGGCTGGTGCACAGCGACGACACCGCCGACGTGCCCGGTGTGAAGGTGCGCTCGGTGCCGCTGCTGATGTCCGATGTGGACGCCACCGCCGCGATGGCGCGGGCGGCGTTCGACCTCGCTTCGGAGAAGGCATGACACCCAGGGATCACGCGGCGACCGGGGGCCTGCAGCTGTTCGCGGTGACGGGGTTGCCGGAGTTCGTCGAGGGGGACGACCTGGCGGCGTCGATCTCGGCGGCCGCTCCCTGGTTGAGCGGCGGTGACGTCCTCGTCGTCACCAGCAAGATCGTGTCGAAGGTCGAGGGCCGGATGATCACCGCGCCCGAGGACCCCGAGCAGCGCGACGCGCTGCGGCGCGAGCTGGTGCTGTCGGAGTCCACGTCGGTGCTGGCCCGCAAGGGTCGGACGCTGATCACGCAGAACAAGCTCGGCATCGTGCAGGCCGCGTCCGGTGTCGACGCCTCGAACGTCGCGCAGGACCAGATCGCGCTGCTCCCGGAAGACCCGGACGCCTCCGCGCGCCGGTTGCGCGACGGCATCGCCGCGCGGCTGGGCGTGCAGGTCGCCGTGGTGGTGACCGACACGATGGGCCGGGCCTGGCGGGTCGGGCAGACCGATGCGGCCATCGGCTCCGCCGGTCTGGCCGTGCTGCACCGCTACGCGGGCAGCACGGACGCGCAGGGCAACGAGCTGGCCGTCACCGAGGTCGCGATCGCCGACGAGATCGCCGGTGCGGCGGACCTGGTCAAGGGCAAGCTCGGCGGCATCCCGGTCGCCGTGGTGCGCGGGCTGACCACTGCGGACGACGGTTCGACGGCGCGAGACCTCGCCCGGCCGGTCGAGGAGGACCTGTTCCACCTGGGAACGGCCGAGGCCATCGCGCGGGGACGGCGGGAAGCCGTGCTGGTGCGCCGCTCGGTGCGCGAGTTCGCCGACACCCCGGTGGCGGAGGAATCGCTGCGGCGCGCGGTCGGCGCGGCGCTGACCGCTCCCGCTCCGCACCACACGCGCCCGGTGCACTTCGTGTGGCTGCGCGACCGGCCGCTGCGGGTCAAGCTGCTCGACGCGATGCGCACCGCGTGGCTGGAGGACCTGCGCGGCGACGGGTTGTCCGAGCAGGCGGCCCAGCGCCGGGTCAACCGCGGGAACCTGCTCTACGCGGCGCCGGAAGTGGTGCTGCCGTTCCTGGTCCGCGACGGCGCCCACACCTACCCGGACGAGGCTCGCTCGGACGCCGAGCGGCAGATGTTCACCGTCGCGGGCGGTGCCGCGGTGCAGGGACTCCTGGTGTCGCTCGCCGCCGAGGAGCTCGGCTCGTGCTGGGTCTCCTCGACGATGTTCTGCGCCGACGTGGTCCGCAAGGCCCTGGACCTGCCGGAGAACTGGGAGCCCCTCGGCGCCGTCGCGGTCGGCCACCCGGCGACCCCGGCCGAGGGCCCGCGACCGCCGCGCGACCTCGACGACGGATTGGTGGAGCTGTGAGCGGACCGCACGCGGACGCGACGCGGGTGCTGCGCGATTGGCGCCCGGCCGACCCGCAGCAAGAAGCCCTGCGCCAGGCGTTCCTCACGCTGCTCGACGCCCGCGAGGACGCCTGCCTGCGCGCCTGCGAACCCGGGCACGTCACGGCCTCGGCGGTGCTGCTGGACTCCGCGGGCGACAACGTGCTGCTCACCCTGCACCCCCGCGTGGGCCGGTGGCTGCAGCTGGGCGGGCACTGCGAACCGGAGGACGACACGCTCGCCGGTGCGGCGCTGCGCGAGGCCACCGAGGAGTCCGGGATGACCGGTCTGGTGGTCGATCCGGAGCCGGTGCACCTCGACGTCCACCCGATCACCTGCTCGCTCGGCAAGCCGACCCGCCACTTCGACGTCCGCTACGTCGTCCGCGCCCCGGCCGGCGCCGAGCCCACCCGCAGCGAGGAATCCCTCGACCTGCGCTGGTGGCCCCTGACGACCCCGCCGGAGAACACCGACCTCGGCCCGCTGCTCACCGCGGCGAGGGCATGAGCGGCTCAGGCCGATTCGTTGAAGACGGCGGCTTCCAGGCGCCGCAGTCGCGCTTCGACGCCGTTCGGCTCGGAGCGCACCAGCGCGGACTCGATCAGCGCCCTGATCCACGCCGTCGTCTTCACGTCCTCGGCAGCGGCTCGTTCGCGAACCTGGTCCAGCAGTGATTTCGGCAGGCGCAACGACGTGGTGATCATCGGGTCGGGCTCTGCGGGCTCGTCCTCCCAGTGCCCCGACTCCATGACCTCCGCCATGTCATGGCTTCCGTAGTACTCGGCGAGCTTGTCCAGCTTCGTCATGTCACTCACCTTCTCTTACGCCGGAAGGCGTTCTCTGAGCGTCATTTCGCGGGCGGTCACGACGTACCAACGCCCGTCCGCTCCGTCCGCAAGGACGACCATCAGGTGACAGCCGGACTGCGTGCGCCCGAAAAGCATGGTCGCACCGCCTGGGCCTCGCACTACCCATTGCGGCCTGCTGCCGATCACGTCCTCGACCTCGCCCGGGTGGACGCAATGTCGAGCGATGTGGGCCTCAGACCGTTCGGTCCAACAAATCTCACGCACGACCAGAGTAGAACACGACGCATTGCATTGCAATGCGATTCGCGCAGCAATCCACCCACCGGGATGTTCGCCACGCAAGCGGGGTCGGTCACTCTCCGTGGTCAAAGGATGAGAGGTCGCGCCGAGGAAAGGTGGGGTGAGCTCAGAACGCCCGATAGTCGCGCACGGGGAAGCGCGGGGCGTAGCGGGGGCGGTGGACGCCTGCCGCGGCGAGGTAGCGGACCGCTCGGTGGCGGTGGCCTTCGTAGGGGCTGAGCGCGCGGAGCATCCCCTCGTCGTCGAGGGGCCGGCCGACCAGGGCGGTGCCGACGATCGTGGGCAGGTGGAAGTCGCCGACGCTGACCGCGTCGGGGTCGCCCCAGGCGCGCTGCGCGACCTCGGCCGCCGTCCACGGGCCGATGCCGGGGATCTTCTGCAGGAGGTCCCGGCCGGCCTCACCGCGGAGGACCACGGCCTTCTCCAGGCTGCGCGCCGACGAGGCCGCCGCGAGCAGGGTGCGGCGACGGGCTCCGTCGATGCCCGCGCGATGCCACTCCCAGTCCCGGATCTCGCGGACCTGCCGCGGATCGGGAGCCGTCCACAGCTTCTCCACCGGCCCGGGTGCGGGGTGGCCGAAGCGGCGGCACAGCTCGCGCCACGAGCGCCACGCCTCCCGGTTGGTGACCTTCTGCTCCAGGATCGCGGCGACGAGAACGTCCCACACGCGGCCCGACGAGCACAGCCGCATGCCCGACGCCGCCCGCACCCCTCGCGTCACGACGTCGTGGGCGGGGGCGAACCCGCTGTCGTCGTCGGAGGCGCCCAGCAGGTCGGGGACTCCCGCCAGCAGCGCTTCGGCTCCCGGGCCCCACGCGGATGCGCGAACGGTTCCCCCGCTCGCACGACGCAGGCGCAGCGTCGCGGGGCCGTCGGCGGTGGTGCTGGCCCACCACAGCTCGCCCGGCTCGACGCGGGTCGTCGGGTCGCCGCTGCCGCGCCGCAGCGGCGACAGGACGCGGACCAGGTCCAGCGGGTAGTCGTGGTGCCAGTCACGGGTGAGGGGTTCGTTCATAGCGCTCAATCCGCCGAGAACCGTACTCCGTTCGGCGGAAGCTCGACGCCGGGCCAGATCCGGATCCCGGCCAGCAGCTCGCAGTCGGCACCGACCGTCGCGCCGTCACCGATCACCACGTCGCGCAGCACGGCCCCCGCACCGACCCGCGCACCGGCTCCCACCACGCAGCGCTCCACGACCGCGCCGTCCTCGACCGCCACGCCCTCGAAGAGCACCGAGGCGCTGACGTGGGCATGGGAACCGATCTCGCAGTTCTCCCCCACGGTGCTGCCCGCGTCGACGACCGCGTCCTCGGCGACCTTCGCACCGTCGAGCACCAGCGCCTGCCCGGTCGGGCCGGGCAGCGCGTCGGACGGGGCATTGCCCAGGACGAGGTCCGCGCTGCCGCGCACGAACGCTGCAGGGGTTCCCATGTCCAGCCAGTACGAGGCGTCGACGTAGCCCTGCACGCGGGCTCCGGAGGCGAGCAGTTCGGGGAAGGTCTCTCGCTCGACCGACACCGGTCTGCCGGTGGGGATGCTCTCGATCACCTCTCTTCGGAAGACGTAGCAACCCGCGTTGATCTGATCGACCGGCGGGTTCTCGGTCTTCTCCAGGAAGTCGGTGACCCGCCCGTCCGCGTTGGTGGGCACGCAGCCGAAGCGGCGCGGATCGTCGACCTTCACCAGGTGCAGGGTGACGTCGGCCGCCGTGTCGCGGTGGGTGTCGAGGAGCTCGGCGAGGTCGACGCCGGAGAGGATGTCGCCGTTGAACACCAGCACGTCGTCGGCGGTGAGCCGGTCGGCGACGTTGCGGATCGCTCCCGCGGTGTCCAGCGGTTCGGACTCCACCACGTACTCGATGTGCAGGCCGAGGTCGGATCCGTCACCGAAGTGCTCCTCGAAGACCTCCGCCTTGTAGGAGGTGCCGAGGACCACGTGCTCGATGCCGATCGCGCGGATCCGGGACAGCAGGTGGCGCAGGAACGGCACCCCGGCGGTCGGCAACATCGGCTTCGGTGCGGACAGGGTCAAAGGCCGGAGCCGGACCCCCCGACCGCCCACCAGCACGACCGCTTCCGCCTTCGGGCGCGGCTCGGCCGGGGTCTGCGCATCCGCGGACATCGGCGTCGTCCTCCTCTACCTGACCTAGATCAATGACGAAAACCCATTGGGGGGAATACTCTGGCAGTGGCAACGGCATAATGACACTGGGCCCGTGCCCGATGGCCGTGCCCGGTTCAACGCCACACCTGGTTTTTTGCCAGGTTCGGCACCACCGACTGCGAACGACTGAGAGGGCATCCACATGGACCCGCGCCTCCGAGCCGACGAAGCACTTGCTCGCGCGCGGGCACGCGGCGCGTTCGTCGTCACACCGGACAACGCCACGTCACCGATGGACGCGGCGAACACCGTGCGGATCCCGCGCGACATCGTCAACAGCGCGGGCGCGGACACCGACACGAACATGCTGCCCGCCGCAGGTCAGCAGATGCAGGCGCAGCAGCCGCCGCAGTTCCCGACCGCCGACCCGCACACCGGGTGGCCGACCGAGGACTACGGGCAGCCGCAGCAGCACGGCATGCCGCCCAACCCGTACCAGTCGCAGCGCGGCCCGAACGAGTTCGGACCGCTCGGGTCGCAGCCCACCCAGCAGTACCCGCAGCAGTACTAGGCGATCAGCGCGCCTGGATCTTGGCGCGCGCGGTCAGGCCGAGCTTCAGCGCGAGGCGCAGCGGCGCCCACTTCAGGCCCTGGTACCGGTCGGCGAGGTAGCGGTAGGCGGAGCGGTGGTGCTCGGTGAGCATCCGCTTGGACACCTGCGAGGTCGAGGCACCGCCGATGTGCATGATCTCGGCGTCCGGCACGTAGACGTTGAGCCAGCCGGCCTTGCCCAGCCGGTCTCCGAGGTCGACGTCCTCGAAGTACATGAAGTAGCGCGGGTCGAACCCGTCGATGGAGTCGAACGCCTCGCGCCGCATCAGCAGGCACGATCCCGACAGCCACCCGGCGGTGCGCTCACCGCTGCCGGAATCCGACTGGCGGTAGGCGCGCGACCACGGGTTGCCGGGCCAGATCTTGACGAACAGCGCGTGCCCGACGCCGCGGCCGATCGACGGCAGCAGCCGGGCCGACGGGTAGACCTCGCCGGTGGGCTCGGTGATCAGCGGGCCGAAAGCACCACCGCGCGGCCAGCGCCCGGCCGCCGCGATCAGCTCGTCGAGGGACCCCGCGCCCCACTCCAGGTCGGGGTTGGCGATGACCACCCAGCCGTACTCCGGACCGAGCGCGGCGACGCCGCGGTTGGCTCCCCCGCCGTACCCGAGGTTGCCGCCGGTCGGCACGAATTCGACGTTCGCGTGCTGCTGCGCGGCCTGCTGCGGCGCGCCGTCCTGCGAACCGTTGTCGGCGAGGATCACGCGGACCGGGCGCTCGGTGGCCTTGTCCAGCGTGTCGATGAAGCGCTGCAACGTTTCGCCGGGCGAGTAGGTCACGGTGACGACGGCGAGTTCGTCGCCGTAGGTGCGCGCGTTGGTCACGCCGTCACATTCTGCTGCAACGCGGTCGCCGCCGGGTCAGCGGGTGCTGGCGTGGTGGGCGCGGGCGTAGGCCTCGCGGTGCTGGGTCGCGCAGGCGCCCCAGGTGAACTCCTTGGCCCGCAGCTGCGCGGCGGCGGCCAGGGCTGAGCGGCGAGCCGGGTCGTCGAGGAGTTCGCGCAGGCCGGCGGCGATGTCGGTGGGCCGGACGCCGCAGTAGGCGACGGCGTCACCGCCCACCTCCGGCAGGCTCAGCCTGCGGGTGGTCAGCACCGGTGCACCGCAGGCCATCGCTTCCAGGACCGGCAGTCCGAAGCCCTCGCCGAGGCTCGGGTAGGCCACCAGCCGCGCACCGCCGAGGAATCCGGCGAGCTCGCGGAACGGCAGGTACCCGGCCCTGATCACCCGGATCCGGTGCGGCACCGATTCCAGCGCTCGCTCGACCTTGGTGTCCCAGCCGGGCTGCCCGGCGAGCACCAGCGCGGGGGCCTCGTCGCGGCGTCCCCGGCAGGCCTGGGTGAAGGCCCGGATGAGCGCGGGGACGTTCTTGCGCGGTTCGAGGGCACCGAGGAACGCGACGTAGGGCTGGTCGAAGAGGTTCAGGCGGTCGCGGACGACCTCGATCTCCTCGGGCGTCGGCGGGTGGAACCGGTCCGGGTCGACGCCGTGGTAGCTGACCGCCATGCGGTTGCGGTCCGCTCCGACGGTGCGCGCGAGCTCGGCGGCGGTGGCCTGGCTGGGCACCACGCAGATCTCGGCGCGGCGCAGCGCGGCCCGCGTCCACGCCCGGAAGAAGCGGGCCTTGACCGGCGAGTGCACGCGGCGGTTGGTGAAGAACGTGGCGTCGTGCAGGGTCACCACCGACGCGGCGGGGTTGGCCAGCGGCGTCGTGTAGTGCGGCGAGTGCAGCACGTCGACGCCGAGCCTGTTGACCAGCACCGGCAGCGTTGTCTGCTCCCACGTCAACCGCGCCGTGCGGGTCGCGACCGCCTCGGCGGCCGGGACGATCCGCGAGTTCGGCGCGAGAGTCGCGTAGAGAGCGGCGTCGCGCGGCTGGCACACCACGGTGACCCGCGCGCCGTCCGAATCCAGGGCGGCGAGCAGGGAATCGACGTACCGCCCGACGCCGCCTCGGTCCGCGGGGACCGCGGTGGCGTCGATCAGAATGTGCGGTTCACCTCTGTGCACCAGGAAAGAGTACGGCGAAGGTTCACGGCTTCGTGCCCAGTACGTGAAAAACGTGGGAGCGAGAGGCGGCCGCTGTGAGCAAGGGAACCTTTCGGTCACCGTTCGCCGGCTCGCAACCTGATCGTCGGTCCGGGTGGGAGGAGGGGAACCTTTCAGCCACCGACGAGGTCGCGGTGCAGTTCCCAGATGTCGAGGGCCGCTCGTTCCCAGGTGAACTCCGCCGCCCTGCGGCGTCCTGCGGCGGCGAGGTCGGTTCTGCGCTGCGGGTCGTCGGCGATGCGGCGCAACGCGGCCGCCATCGCGGGCGGGTCGGCTCGGGGGACTTCCGCTCCCGCGCCGCCGGCGACCTCCGACAGGGCTGGGGCGTCGGAGTGGACGACGGGGAGGCCGAGCGCCATCGCTTCG
The DNA here is from genome assembly GCF_018070075.1 of Saccharopolyspora endophytica. Taxonomy (GTDB): domain Bacteria; phylum Actinomycetota; class Actinomycetes; order Mycobacteriales; family Pseudonocardiaceae; genus Saccharopolyspora; species Saccharopolyspora endophytica. The sequence continues at coordinate 165,220 of NZ_JAGPXE010000005.1, read as the reverse complement.
ATCAGCGGCAGGCCGAAGCCCTCGGCGAGGCTCGGCGCGACCAGGGCCGTGGCGCCGCGCAGCAGCGCGGAGAGCTCGCCGTCGGTGACGTCGGTGAGCACGCGCAGGCGGCGGTACCCGGTCTCGGCCGCGAGCGCCGGCAGGTCGAGGTCTCCCCAGCCGGGGCGGCCGACGATCAGCAGCGGGATGTCGGGAGCGTTCGGTTCGGCGAGGGCGCGGATGAGGTGCTGGTAGCCCTTGCGCGGCTCGATGGTGCCGATGGCCAGCAGGTACTCCGGCGGGAGGTCGAGTCGGGTGGCGGGCGCGGGTTCGGCCAGCAGCGCGGGGGTCACGCCCTCCGGGACCACCCGGGGTTCGGAGGTGAGCGGAACTCGACCGGCCAGGTCTTCGGCGACGGCGCGGGTGGGCACCACCAGGGCGTCCGCGTGACCGGCGGCTCGGGTGATCGTGCGCCGGTGCCAGGCGACTCCGCGCGGGGTGAGGGTGTCCGGGTGGGTCCAGGGGACGGTGTCGTGCACGGTGACGACCAGGCCGCGCCCGCGTCGGCGGGGCGGGGCGAGCGGTGTCATCGCGTGGACGGTGTCGCCGCCGGGCCACAGCGGCACGCCGCGTTCCCACGCGGCGATCAGCGCGCGTCGCGGCAGCGGCAGCACGCGGGGTCCCGCGACGCCGGGGACGCGGGCCTCCTCGGGATCGCCGCTGCGGCTGATCGCGCTGCTCACCGTCCAGCCGTCGGGTGCGGTGGTGGCGAGGGCGCGCAGCAGTTCCCGGGTGTAGCGGCCGGTGCCGCCGGGGACCGGGGCCAGCAGCTGCTCGGCGATGGCAACCAGCTCGGGCACGCGCTCAGCTTCGCACGCGCTGGAAACCCGCCGATGCGTGACGCTAGGTTTCCCCGGTGACATCAGACGGGGTGCGCACCACGGTCATCGTGATCACGTGGCGCGGCCGGGCCCACATCGACGCCTGCCTGGAAGCGCTGGACGCGCAGTCGCGTCCGCACCGGACGCTGGTGGTGGACAACGCCTCCGACGACGGCACGGCCGAACTGCTCGCCGCCCGTCCCGAGATCGAGGTGCTGCGGCTGCCCCGCAACGTCGGCTACGCGGGCGGCCTGGCCGCCGCGCTGCCCGAGGTGGACACGCCCTTCGTCGCCTGGCTCAACGACGACGCCGCCCCGTCCGCGGACTGGCTGGAGGTGGTGGAGGGGAACCTTTCTGCCACCCCGACGGCCGCGGCGGCCACGTCCGTGCTGCGGACGCCGGACGGCGGTGTGCAGTCGACGGGGGTGCGGCTGACCGCTGACGGGCACGGCGCGGACGCCACCGGGACCGGCGCGGTCTTCGGGTTCTGCGGCGGGGCGGCGTTGCTGCGCACCGACGTGCTGCGCGAGGCGGGAGGGGTTCCGGCCGACTTCTTCTGCTACTACGAGGACACCGACACCGCGTGGCGGCTGCGGCTGGCGGGTTTCGACGTGGTGGGCACGGAGGCGACCGCCACGCACCTGCACGGGGCCAGCACCCGGCCCGGTTCGGCGCTGTTCCACCGCTGGAACGAGGGGAACCGCCTGCTCACCCTGCTGCGCTGCGCGCCCGCAGGGGTCGCGGTCCGCGAAGTGGCGAGGTTCGCGGCCCTCACGCTGCTCCTGCCGTGGCGCGATCTGCCCCATCGCCCGCCGAACCTGCGGGCCGGTCTGCGGCTGCGGGTGTTGGTGAAGGTCTCCTCGCTGCTGCCCGCGACGCTGCGCGCCCGTCGCCGGATCGGCCGGATGGCGCGGGTTTCCCGCCGCGAGGTGTGGGAGGCCTGGGCGGGCCGGTGAGCGGACGTCAGTGCTGTGCAAGGCGGTTGTAAGCGGCCTGCACACACTTCGGGGGCATGACTACGACTGGAGTTCACCAGCGTTCGATCGCCATCGTGGGGATGTCCTGCCGGCTTCCCGGGGCGACCGATCCCGACGGGCTGTGGGAGCTTTTGCGCGGCGGCGTCGACGCGACCGCGCGCACCCCCGCTGACCGCTACGACGCGGCGGCCCTGCGTTCGTCCGGGCCCGGCGGTCTCGCCGGTTGCCGGGCCGGGTTCGTCGACGGAATAGCCGATTTCGACGCCGACTTCTTCGGCATGTCCGCGGCCGAGGCCACCGCGCTCGATCCTCAGCAGCGGCTGCTGCTGATGTGCGCGTGGGAGGCGTTCGAGGACGCCGGAATCGTCCCGGAGCGGTTGCGCGGATCCCGAACCGGCGTGTTCGTGGGCAACTCCCGGGCCGATTTCCTCGAATCCGCCCTCCAGCAGGGCCTTTCCTCCGCCACGGCGACGCAGCTGGGAAACGTTCGCTCACTGCTGCCGGCGAGGCTGTCCCACTTCTTCGACCTGCGCGGTCCGAGCGTCGTGGTCGACACCGCGTGCTCGTCGGCGTTGACAGCGGTGCACCAGGCGGTGCAGAGCCTGCGGTCCGGGGAGATCCCGGCGGCGGTGGTCGCGGGGGTGAACCTGCCGCTGCGGCCCGACGAGGCCGTGATGATGTCGCACGCCGGGGCCATGTCGGCGGACGGTCGCAGCCGGTTCGGCAGCGCCGACGCCGACGGTCACGCGCCTTCCGACGCGATCGCGGTGGTGGTGCTCAAGCCGTGGGAAGCGGCGCTGGCCGACGGGGATCGGGTGCGCGCGGTGATCGCCGGCAGCGCGGTGGGCAACGACGGTCGCAGCAGCGACTCGGTGCTCAACCCGTCGCTGGACGGGCAGCTGGACGTGCTGCGCTGGGCCTACCGGGACGCGCGCGTGGATCCTTCGGAGGTGGACTTCGTGGAGGCGCACGGGTCCGGTTCCCCGCTGCTGGATCCGCTGGAGCTGACCGCGCTGGGCCGGTTCATGGGAACCTCCCGATCACCGGACCGGCCGCTGCTGGTCGGCTCGGCGAAGTCCAACCTCGGGCACGCCGAAGCCGCAGGCGGTCTGGTCGGGCTGATCAAGGCCGCGTTGTGCCTGGAGAACGGCGAGGTGCCCGCGAGCCTGCACGCCGGGCTTCCGCGCACCGACGTGGATTGGTCGGGCCTGTCGATCCCGCAGGTGCTCACCGACATCCCCTCGCGCGCGATCGCGGGGGTGTCCGCGCAGGGGTCGTCGGCGCTCAACGCGCACGTGGTGCTGCGCAGCGCCGAGCACGAGCCGCGCACGCCGGACGACGGGACGTGCTGGCCGCTGGTGCTGTCCGCGCGCACTCCGGAGGCGCTGGCGGATCTGACCCGCGCCTACGTCGAGCACCTGTCGGGTTCGGGCGCGGAGTTCCCGGTGCGCGACATCTGCCGCAGCGCGGCGTTGCGCCGCACCCGCTTCGAGCACCGCGCGGTGGCGATCGGTGCGACGCACCGGGAGCTCGTCGAGTCGCTGACGACCGACAGCACGCCGGAGCTGGACCGGTTCCTCGGTTCCGAATCGGTGGACCGGGACGGGCTGTTCGGGCCTGGACGTCACGTGCCGCTGCCGACGTACCCATGGCAGACGCGCCGCTTCTGGCCGGGCGACGAGCCGGCCGGTGATGATCCCGCGGAGTGGTTGCTGGGCAAGCACGCGCGCACCGCGTTCGACCAGGATTCCGCGCTGGCCGACATCGGCATCGATTCGCTGGCGAAGCTGCAACTGCTGGTGGAGGTGCAGCAGCGCACCGGGCGCGAGGTCGATCCGGAGGAGCTGGCGGCGCTGCGCACCGTGCGGGACCTGTGCCGCTGGGCGAGAGATCTGACGGAGGTTCGGCGATGAACGTCCTCACGTGGTTCGAGCGCGCCGCCGCCCAGTTCCCCGACGAGGCGGCGCTGGAGGTCGACGGGGCGAGCCTGACGTACGCGGAGCTGCGCGAAATGGTCGAGCGGCTGGCGGCGCGCCTGCACGGCGCCGGTGCCCCGCAGCGGGTCGGGTTGCTGGCGAACCGCTCGGTGCTCGCCTGCGCCGGCTACCTGGCGGTGCTGCGCGCCGGTGCGACGGTGGTGCCCTTGAACCCGCAGCACCCGCCGGAGCGCATCCGCGAACTGGTGGCCCAGACCGGTGTCGAGCTGCTGCTCACCGAGGAGTCCGGGGCTCGGGGTGAGTGGAATGTTCCCGTGCTGCGCGCCGGGACGGACGAGCCCTTCGGGCGGGCGCGGGAGGTGCCCATCGGTCCCGACGACATCGCCTACGTCATCTGCACGTCGGGGTCGACGGGGACGCCGAAGGCGGTTCCGATCTCGCACGGCAACCTCGACGCGTACCTGACGGAGGTCGCCGCGCGGTACGGGATCGGGCCGGGCAGCCGGGTTTCGGGGAACTTCGAGCTGACCTTCGACGGTTCGGTGCACGACATGTTCGTCACCCTCGGCCAGGGCGGGACGCTGGTGGTGCCGCGCGCGGGAGCGTTGCTGTCACCGGTGCGCGCGGTCAACGCGCTGCGGTTGACGCACTGGTTCTCGGTGCCGTCGCTGATCACCTTCGCGGAACGGCTGGGCACGCTGCGTCCGGGGGCGATGCCGACGTTGCGGTGCAGCATCTTCGGCGGTGAGGCCGTGCCGATGGAGGCGCTGCGGAGCTGGAAGCGCGCGGCGCCGAACAGCGATGTCGAGGTGCTCTACGGGCCGACGGAGCTGACGATCGCCTGCACCGGGCACCGGTTGCCGCGCGAGGTGTCGGAGTGGCCGAGCACGCCGAACGGGGTCGCTCCGATCGGCGAGTGCTTCCCCTCGCTGGAGTTCCGGGTGCTGGATCCCACCGGCAGGCCGGCGGCGCGCGGCGAGCTGTGCGTGCGCGGGCCTCAGCGGTTCGCGGGTTACCTCGATCCCGCCGACGACGCGGGACGTTTCGCGCCGGGCGGCTGGTACCGGACCGGGGATCTGGTGACGGTCGCCGACGGTGTGCTGCTGCACCTGGGGCGCACCGATCAGCAGGTGAAGGTGCGCGGGCATCGCATCGAGCTCGGCGAGATCGAGGCCGCGTTGCGCGCGCTGCCGGGGGTGAGGGACGCGATCGTGCTGGCGGTGCCGACCGAGGGCGAACCGGAGTTGGCGGCGGCCGTCGGGGGCGACTGCGTTCCCGACGCGCTGCAGGCGGGTCTGCGGGACCGGCTGCCGTCGTACATGCTGCCGCGCCGGATCACGGTGCTGGACCGACTTCCGCTCAACGCCAACGGCAAGCTCGACCGCCGGGCGCTGCGTTCCGAACTAGAGCTGTGAGGCGATGATGTTCGACGCGATCGTCGTGGGTGCCCGCTGCGCGGGTTCGCCCACCGCAATGCTGTTGGCCCGCGCGGGTCACCGGGTGCTGCTGCTGGAGCGCGGGACGTTCCCCTCGGACACCGTGTCCACCCACGTCATCCACCAGCCGGGCGTGGCCGCGCTGGCGCGGTGGGGGTTGTTGGACGAGTTGCGCGCCACCGGCTGTCCGCCGCTGCGGCACGCCCGCTACCAGGTCGCCGACGCACGGCTGGCCGGGTGCGGGCGGGGCGTGGCCGGCCAGCGCGCGGGGTACGCGCCGCGCCGCTTCGTGCTGGACGAGCTGCTGGCGCGGTCGGCCGTGGCGGCGGGCGCGGAGTTGCGGGAGAAGTGCCGGGTCACCGGGTTGCTGCGGGACGACAGCGGCCGGGTGGTGGGGGTGCGCGGTGAGCACCGGGGCGTGGAGTTCACCGAGCGCGCGTCGCTGGTGATCGGCGCGGACGGGATGCGCTCGTCGGTGGCCGCGCACGCCAATGCGGGGTTCACGACCTGGGACGAGCGGTTGACCTGCGCCTACTACTCGTACTGGACGGGTGTGCCCGCGGATCTGGAGATCTACGAGTCGCCGGGCAGTTGGGTGGCGGCCACGCCCACGCACGGGCACGCGACGCTGGTGCTGACCTACTTCCCGCAGTCGCGGTTCCGCTCGGTGCGCGCCGACGCGCAGCGAGCCCACCTCGACCGCGTCCGGGAGACCGCACCTGAGCTGCGCGAGCGCTTGCAGGGCGGGGAGCAGGTGGAGCGGTTGCGGGGGTCGGGTGATCAGCAGAACTTCTTCCGCGAGGCGGCCGGTCCGGGGTGGGTGCTGGTGGGCGATGCCGGTCACCACAAGGACTCGATCACCGCACGCGGGATCAGCGACGCGTTCACCCAGGCCGAGTCGCTGGCCAGGCACATCAGCGGATTCCTCGATTCGCCGACGAGGCTGGACGCGGCGTTGCGGGGGTTCGCGGCCGAGCGCGACAGCACCTTGGCCCCGGGGTACGCGGCGACGCTGTCGGTGGCGCGGATGACGCCGCCGAACGAGCAGCGGCTGGCGCTGCTGCGCGCGATCCAGCAGGACGAGGAGCTGACGTCGATCTACTTCGACGCCTTCGCCGGCGCCGCCGACATCACGGCGCTGTACACCCCGAGGCTCCGGGAGCTGCTCAGCCGGGGACCGAGGTGAGGGCAGGGGCGGTTCTTGGCCCGAACCGTTGATCGATGTCCGATATGCCCGGACAGTTCGGACCAGAACCGCCCCTCGGCGAGGCGCGAACGGCCGCCGAGGCAGGTCATGGCGACCGAATTGACCGAACACCTGGGCGGCCCGGACTCGCGATGGTGCAGGCTTGGGGCGTGGTCGAAGCGAACCTTCCCGTCGTCTCCGTGATCGTCGTGAACTACCGCGGCGCGGACGACACCATCACCTGCCTGCGCGCGGTGCGCGACGAGCTGGACTACCCGGCCGACAAGCTGGAGGTGCTGTGCGTCGACAACGCCTCCGGTGACGGCTCCGCGCAGCGCATCCGCGAGGCCGTGCCCGAGGTGCGGTTGATCGAGTCGGCGAGCAACACCGGTTTCGCCGGTGGCTGCAACCTGGCCGCGCGCGAGGCGACCGGGCAGGTGCTGGCGTTCCTCAACAACGACGCCCGACCGGACCGCAGCTGGGCGCGGGCGGCCGTGGAGGTGCTGCGGGCGGAGCCGACCGTGGGCGCGGTGGCCGGCAAGGTCCTGGACTGGGACGGCGAGCGCGTCGACTTCGTCGACGGAGGCCTCACCTGGTTCGGCATGGGCTACAAGCGGCACGCCGGTGAGCTCGACGACGGTTCGCACGACGCGCCCCGCGACGTGCTGTTCGGCACCGGCTCGGCGCTGTTCGTGCGGGCCGAGCTGTTCGCGGCGCTGGACGGTTTCGACGAGCGCTTCTTCATGTTCTACGAGGACGTGGACCTGGGCTGGCGGCTGAACCTGCGCGGCTGGCGGGTCCGCTACGAGCCGAGGTCGCTGACCTTCCACCGCCACCACGCGTCGATGGCCGAGGTGTCCTCCGCCCGCGAGCACTACCTGCTGGAGCGCAACGCGCTGGCCGCGCTGTACAAGAACGTCTCCGACGAGACCCTCGCCAAGGCGCTGCCGGCGGCGATGGCGCTGGCGGTGCGGCGGGCCACGGCGCGCGGCGAGATCGACCCGACGCAGCTGGAGATCACGCGCCGCGGCGAGACCGAGGACGACTCCCCGGTGCCGATCGACCGCTCCGCGCTGGCGGGGATGCTGGCCATCGACCAGTTCGTGGAGCTGCTTCCGTCGCTGAAGCTCTCCCGCGAGCAGGAGCAGCGGGCGCGGGTGCGCACCGACGCCGACCTGCTGCCGCTGATGCGCAAGGCGATGGAGCCCGCCTACCCGCTCCCCCGCTACCTGGCCGCGCACGAGGCGCTGGTGGAGGCGTTCGAGCTGGACGAGGTGTTCGGCCGGCCGCGCAAGATCGTGGTGATCACCGGCGACGCGGTCACCGAGCGGATGGCCGGTCCGGCGATCCGCGCCTGGCACATGTCCGAGGTGCTGGCCGCCGAGCACCGGGTCCGGCTGGTCAGCGTCAACGCCCGGGTGGATCCGCCGGAGTCGGAGTTCGAGGTGCTGGCCGCCAAGCCGCGCGAGCTGGGCGAGCACGTCGAGTGGGCCGACATCGTGGTGCTGCAGGGGCACGTCCTGGAGATGGTGCCCGCGCTCAAGCGCGTGGACTCCACCAAGATCGTGGTCTGCGACGTCTACGACCCGATGCACCTGGAACTGCTGGAGCAGGGCCGCGATTCCGACGACGAGCGCCGCGCGAAGGACCTCGCCGGTGTCACCAAGGTGCTCAACACCCAACTGGAGCGCGGCGACTTCTTCCTGTGCGCCTCGGAGCGCCAGCGGCACTTCTGGCTCGGGCATCTGGCCTCGCTGGGCCGGTTGACGCCGGGGCTCTACGACAACGACCCGACCGTGCGGTCGCTGCTGTCGGTGGTTCCGTTCGGGTTGCCGTCGGTGGCTCCGCGTCGCACCGCGCCCGCGATCAAGGGCACCAGGCCGGGCATCTCGGCCGACGACAAGGTCGTGCTGTGGGCGGGTGGCGTCTACAGCTGGTTCGACCCGCTGACCCTGCTGCGCGCGATCGACCTGCTGGCGCAGCGGCGGAGCGACGTGCGGTTGTTCTTCCTGGGCATGAAGCACCCGAACCCGGACGTTCCGGAGATGGGCATGGCCGGGCAGACCCGGGCGCTGTCGCAGCGGCTCGGCCTGACCGACAAGTTCGTGTTCTTCAACGAGACCTGGGTTCCCTACCAGGAGCGGCAGAACTTCCTGCTGGACGCCGATTGCGGTGTCACCACGCACTTCGAGCACGTGGAGACGACCTTCGCGTTCCGCACGAGGGTGCTGGACTACCTGTGGTCGGGGCTGCCGGTGATCACCACCGACGGTGATTCGTTCGCGGACCTGGTGCGCAGCGAGGGCATCGGCGTCGTGGTGCCCGCCGAGGAGCCCGAGGCGCTCGCCGACGCGCTGGAGAAGGTCCTCTACGACGCGGAGTTCGCCGCCGAGTGCCGTCGCCGGATCGAGCCGGTGCGGGAGCGCTTCACCTGGGAGGCGGTGCTCTCGCCGCTGACGTCGTTCTGCCGCGATCCGCGTCCGGCCGCCGACCGGCTCACCGCTGCCGCGCCGCTGGTGCGCACCGCGCAGCCGGGACGGGTGGAGACGGTGCGCCGGGATCTGTCGCTGCTGCGGGAGTACCTCGACGCCGGTGGTCCCGCCGAGGTCGCCAAGCGCGCGACCGGCCGGTTGCGGCGCATCGCCGGGGAACGGCTCCGTGGCCGCTGACCTGCGGGTTCTGCTGGACGCCACACCGCTGCTGGGGCCGCGCACCGGCATCGGCCGCTACACGGCGTCGCTGGTGGCGGCGCTGGCGTCCGATGTGGACGTCCGGTTGATCGGCTTCAGCACCCGGGGGTGGCGCCGGTTGCGCACCGAGGCGCCGGCCGGAACGCACGTGGTGGGGCCGCCGATTCCGGCTCGTGCGCTGCGGATGTTGTGGCGGGGTGGGCGTTTCCCACCGGTGGAGCTGCTGTCCGGGGCCGTCGACGTGGTGCACGGGACGAACTTCGTGCTGCCCCCGTCGGTGCGCGCGGCGGGTGTGGTGACGGTGCACGACCTGGCGTTCCTGGACGACCCTTCGCTGGCCGACGAGGATCTGCCCGCGCTGGTGCGGCTTTCGGCGCAGCGGGCCCGCGTGGTGTGCACGCCGACGGCGGCGATGGCCGGCCGGGTCGCGGAGCGCCTGGACGTCTCGCCGGAGAAGCTCGCGGTCACGCCCTTGGGGGTCGATCCCGAGTGGTTCTCGGCGGCACCGGCCTCAGGTGATCGGATTCCTCCCGAGTACCTGCTGTTCGTCGGCGCGGAGGGCCCGCGCAAGGGCCTCGACGTGCTGCGGCCGGCGCTCGCTCCGGACCTCCCGCCGCTGGTCATCGCGGGCCCGGGGGCGGCGGGCGAGGTCGACGGGGTGATCCGCACCGGCTATCTCTCCGACGAGGAGTTGCGCGGCCTGGTGGCCGGGGCGAGCGCGCTGGTGCTGCCGTCGCGCGACGAGGGCTTCGGGTTGCCGGTGCTGGAGGCGCTGGCGTGCGGCGTGCCCGTGGTGTGCTCGGACCTTCCCGCGCTGCGCGAGGTCGCCGGTGCGCACGCGGTCTTCGCACCGGCCGAGGACCCGGCCGCGCTGCGCGAGGCGTTGCGCCGCGCGCTGGCCGCTCCCCCGGATGCCGAAGCCGGTCGCGCGCACGCGAAGAGCTTCAGCTGGGAGCACTGCGCGAGCCGGACCCATGCCGCCTACCTGCGCGCCGCGGCGTAGGGAACCTTCCGCTCATCCGCGGTGGCGGAACGCTTCCCCGCTGGTGGTGAAGGCCTCCTTCAGCGCGTCCCGCCAAGGCCGCAGCGGTGTCAGACCCGCGTCCTTCCAGGCGTTCTCGGACAGCACCGAGTAGGCCGGGCGCGGGGTTCTGGTCGGGTAGTCGGCGCTGCCGCAGGGGTTCACCCGGTTCGGATCGAGGCCCAGTTCGGTGAAGATGGCGCGGGCGAACTCGAACCAGCTCGTGGACCCGGTGTTGGTGCAGTGCAGCACCCGCTGCTGCGGTCCGGTGCCCGCGGCGACGGGTTCGGCGAGTTCCAGCAGGCCGCGAGCGAGGTCCGCCGCCCAGGTGGGCGAGCCGATCTGGTCGTCCACGACGGACAGTTCCTCGCGCTGGGCCGCCAGCCTGGCCATGGTCTTGACGAAGTTGCCGCCGTGCGCGCCGTAGACCCAGGCGGTGCGCACGATCCACGCGCTCGCACCGGATTCCAGCACCGCCCGCTCGCCTTCGAGCTTGGTGCGGCCGTAGACGGTGCGCGGCCCGGTCTCGTCGCCCGGCTCGTAGGGGCGGTCGGCGTCGCCGGGGAAGACGTAGTCGGTGGACACGTGCAGCAGCGGCAGTCCGCCGTCCCGGCACGCCTCCGCCAGCGCGGCAGGCCCGGCGACGTTGACCCGTTGCGCCCCTTCGGGATCGGACTCGGCCGCGTCCACCGCGGTGTAGGCGGCGGTGTTGATCACGACCGGGCGAAGTTCGGCGTCGCGGGCGGCCTGGGCGAACGAGGCGACGGCGTCGCGCGCGGATTCGGGGTCGGTGATGTCGAGCTCGGCCGATCCCGGTGCGTGCACCAGGTTCTCGCGCCGGGCGTCGAGGACGGCCGACAGCTCGGAGCCGACCTGACCCTTGCCGCCCGGGACGAGCACCGCCAGCCGGGTCATCGGGCCACCGCCGCGCGCTCCTTCAGCGGTTCCCACCACGACCGGTTCTCCCGGTACCAGGCGATGGTGTCGCGCAGCCCTGTCTCGAAGTCGATCTGCGGGGCGTAGCCGAGCTCGGCGATCTTGGCGTGGTCGACCGAGTAGCGGCGATCGTGGCCCTTGCGGTCCTCGACGGGTTCGACCATCGAGAAGTCCAGCCCGAACTCGGCGAGCAGCCGTTCGGTCAGCTCCCGGTTGGTCAGCTCGGTGCCGCCGCCGATGTTGTAGATCTCGCCCGGCGTCCCGGACTCGGCGACGAGCTGGATGCCTCGGCAGTGATCGCCGACGTGCAGCCAGTCGCGCACGTTCATGCCGTCGCCGTAGAGGGGAACCTTGCGCCCGTCCATCAGGTTCGTGATGAACAGCGGCAGCACCTTCTCCGGGAACTGGTACGGGCCGTAGTTGTTCGAGCACCGCGTGATGCACACCGGCAGACCATGCGTGCGGTGGTAGGCGCGCGCCAGCAGGTCGGAGCCCGCTTTGGCCGCCGAATAAGGAGAATTGGGCTCGAGTAGATGATCTTCTGGCCACGAACCGGTCTCGATCGAGCCGTAGACCTCGTCGGTGGAGACGTGGACGAACTTGCCCACACCGGCCTCCAGCGCGGCCTGCAGCAGCGCGTTGGTCCCCACCACGTTGGTCACCACGAAGGCGTCGGAGCCGGTGATGGAGCGGTCCACGTGGGTCTCCGCGGCGAAGTGCACCACCACGTCGACGCTGGTCATGACCTCGCCGAGCAGGTCGCGGTCGCAGATGTCGCCGCGCACGAACCGCAGCCGAGGATCATCGGCCACCTCTGCCAGGTTCGCCTCGTTGCCCGCGTAGGTCAGCTTGTCCAGCACGATCACTTCGGCACCGCTGAAGGCCGGATAAGCCCCGCTGAGCAGCTGCCTGACGTAGTGCGAGCCGATGAAGCCGGCCCCACCGGTGACCAGAATCCGCATTCCGCCTCTTCCTCGTCCTGCGCGGGCAGTAGGCGCACGGCCCGCGATGGGCAGTCTGACATGCGCCGATGCTCGACCCCATCGACTCCCAAGTTACGTACCGTCACGGACGGGGTTCACCCTTATGAGTGAGATCACCAGATCTCGAGGGACCCGTCATGGTTCGAGTGGATCACCGTTAGCCTTCTTCGAGAAGTCGGGCAATATCACTCGTGTAGGTGTAACGCTCGCCCCCGCAGCCCCCAAGGAGGAATCGCGTGGACGACCGGCCGAGGCGGCCCGGGAGCCCTGATGGGCGGCCCGGAAGAGGTGTTCCGCCACGTGGCCCCGGAGGCGGACCGGCCCGCTCCGGCGCTCCTGCCGGCCGACCGCAGGGTGCTCGTCGCACCGGTGCGGCAGGCGCTGCGAAGACCGGCTCCGCGGGTGCTGCGAGGAGCAGCGCAGCGACTGCTCAGAGTAAGGCTGCGGCGAGGCAATCCGCTCGAACCGGTGACGCCGACCTTCATCCCGACGATGTCTGGAGCCGAGGCGGCTTCTGGCAGCGCAAGACCACCCGCAACGGCGCCCGCACCCTCACCGCCCTGCTGTCGGTGATCGTCCTGTGCATCACCGGCTTCGCCTGGGCGATGTTCCGGCCGGGAGCGGGCGGCACCGGCACCGCCGACGTCATCGGCAACGGGTTCAGCGCCCCCGACGGCGCCACCGACATCCTGCTGATCGGCAACGACAGCCGCACCGACGCGCAGGGCAACCCGCTGCCCAAGCAGATCCTGCAGGAGCTGCACACCACGCAGGAGGGCGGCGACCTCACCGACGCCATGATCCTGGTGCGCATCCCCAACGGCGGTCACAGCGCCAGCGCCATGTCCTTCCCCCGGGACACCATGGTCAACAGCGGCACCGGCGAGGACAAGCACAAGCTCACCGAGACCATGAACCGCGGCAAGGACGCCGAACGCGCCAAGCTGCAGGACGAAGGGGTCACCGACCCCAAGGAGCTCGACGAGAAGTCGCGGCTGGCCGGCAAGCAGGCGCTGCTGGAGACCATAGAGAAGCTCACCGGCGTCAGCATCGACCACTACGCCGAGGTCAACCTGCTCGGGTTCTACGAGATCACCAAGGCCGTCGGCGGCGTCGAGGTCTGCCTCAACGACGCCACCAAGGACAGCTACTCCGGCGCCAACTTCAAGAAGGGCGTGCAGACGATCCAGGGCGCCGACGCGCTCGCCTTCGTCCGGCAGCGCCACGGCCTGCTCAACGAGCTCTCCCGCGGCAAGCGCCAGCAGGTGTTCATGTCCGCGCTCGCCCACCGGATCCTGTCCTCCGGCACCCTGGCCAACCCGGCGAAGCTCAGCGCGCTGATCGACGCGATCAACAAGTCGGTCACCCTCGACCCGGCCCTGGCGAGCGACATCCTCGGCTTCGCCGAGCAGATGCAGGGCATCGCCAGCGGCAACGTGCAGTTCTACAGCGCTCCGGTGCACCTGGTCGGCGAGTCCGGCCAGGAGGACGTCACGCTCAACATCGCCGAGAGCAAGCAGTTCGCGGCCGACCTGCTCCTGCCCCCGCAGCAGCGCGCGCAGAAGCTGGCGACCCTGAAGTCCCCGACCAAGATCACCACCAGCGTCTACAACGCCTCCGGGATCAGCGGGCTGGCCGCCAACGTGCTGGAGGAGCTGACCAGTCAGGGATTCCAGGAAGGCAGCAGCTCCAACTCCGAGACCCGCAGCTCCTCGGTCGTCTACTACGCCAACGGCGAGCAGGACGTCGGCAAGATGGTCGCCGAGTCCCTCGGCGGCCTGCCCACCGAGGTCAGCCCCAACCTGACCGCGGGCAGCGTCGAGGTCTACATCGGCAAGGACTACAAGGGCCCCGGCAAGTCGAACTTCACCGGCGCCCCCACCCTCCGCCTCGACGGCCTGAACAAGGCCGCACCGCTGCGCACGCAGGCAGACACCGGGAACAGCCCCATCACCGCGGACGGGGTCCCCTGCATCGACTGAGGTGCGTGGGAACTTCCCTGTCACCGCCGAAACCGCCCAGCAGCGTGGGAGCTTTCCTGTCACCAGCAGATGACAGGAAAGCTCCCACGCTTGTGCTGTGAGGGGCTGGATCCACCCGACCGCGCTTCCCTCGTGCGGCCGGCCCTGCGCCGGGCCAGGGCCTGAATCGCAATTGATCCCGCTCACGTCATTTCGCGCCTCGTGCACGCTGATCCGGAATCGCGCTTGAAATATGGGGGACAACCCCTAGGTGATTCCCCCGGAAGCCGCGCGAGCAATTGACCCGATCTTCCCCGCGGTCAACGAACCAGCAGGTCAGAGACTCGCTCACACTCTTTTTCAGCGCGAAGCAACCGAGACGGGGGCGGCACGTCTTACGAAGCAAAAGCGGGTGAGAAAAGCCCGGTAGCACCCTGGGGGAAGGACCCAATCATGCTGAAGCGAATTCGCACCGTCGGTGCCGCGACCGCCCTTCTCGGCGGAACCCTGCTGATCGCCGGGTGCAGCGGCCAGGCCGCGACGAACTCGCCGGCCGGGTTGTCCCACTCCGGTCCGCAGGCCGTCAACGCCGCCGGCGTCGGCACCCCGCAGGGCGATGACGTCTCCGCGTCCCAGTGCTCGGCGACGGACTTCCAGATCAAGCTGCAGGCCCAGCCCAACCCGAACCAGTACCTGCTGACCATGACCAACACCTCGGACAAGGCCTGCGCGCTCGGCGGCTGGGTGAACCTGACCCCCACCAACATGGCGAACGAGCCGATCGAGGAGGTTCCCAGCGAGAACGTCGAGATCCCGGGCGGACCGCAGGACATCACCCTCGAGCCGGGCCGGACCGCTTTCGCCGGCGTCCACGCCGAACTGGGCGACAAGGGCGACTCGAACACCTACGTCACCAGCGGTTTCGTCGCCAGCCCCGCGGACATGAGCGGCTCGGTCAACGCCCCGGTCAACGGCCTGAACAACGAGCCGGTCACCGAGATCCCGCTGAAGAGCCTGCAGGTCGGCACCCTCCAGCCCTCGGCCCAGGGCGTCCTGTTCTGACCCGCGCAACTCCAGCCCGAAGCCCGCGCCGCACCGGCGCGGGCTTCGCCGCGTCCAGGGCTCCCTTCGCGACGTGAGCGAAAAGTTCCCCTCCTCGCGCCTCAGGGCCTCCTCTCGCGAAGTGAGCGGAAAGTTCCCCTACTCCTGACCGAAAAGCTCCCCTCACGAGGTGAGAGAAAGGTCCCCTTCCTCGTGCCCCTGGGCCCCTTCATCAAGTGAGCGGAAAGTTCCCTTCCTCCCGACCGAGGGCTTCCCCACGCGGAGTGAGCGGAAAGTTCCCTTCCTCGCAACCCAGACGTTCCCCTCGCGACGTGATCGAAAGGTTCCCCTCCTCCGGCTTTTGAGCATGATCCTCCGCGGTTTACTGTGAATCATCTACACAAACCCAGGGGGAGGGCTCGGTGGACGAACCGGATCAGGGGCATGAGCTCCCCGAGCCGGACGGCCCCGAAGTCGTTTCGTCCGGCCGGTCCCGCTCAGCGGCGCGGATCGCGGGACGCAGCGTGGTGGCATTCGCGTCGGTCGTCGTGCTGGGGCTCAGCGCCGTCGGCTGGTTCGTCATCGACCGGCTCAGCGAGGTCAGCTCGGCGAAGGTGCTCGCCGAGGTGCCGCACGCTCCTCCGCCCGACGACGGGGCCACCGATGTGCTGCTGGTCGGCAGCGACAGCCGCACGGACGCGCAGGGCAATCCGCTGCCGCTGAAGGTCCTCAAGCAGTTGCGGACCGAGGCCACCGGCGGGCTCAACACCGACAGCCTGGTGCTCATCCGCGTCCCGCACAGCGGGGCCGCTCCGACCGCGGTGTCCATCCCGCGCGACACCTACACCGAGACGCCCTCCGGCAGCCCCGACAAGATCAACTCGGTGTACGGGCTCACCAAGAAGGCCGCCGCCGAGGAGCTGGAGGGCCAGAACCTGCCCGCCGTCGAGGTCGAGCACCGCTCGAAGGTCGCTGGGCAGCGCGCGCTGGTGCAGACCGTGCAGACGCTCACCGGCATGCGCATCGACCACTACGCCGAGATCAACCTGCTCGGGTTCTTCGAGCTCACCGACGCCGTCGGCGGTGTCGAGGTGTGCCTCAACCACGCGACCAGCGACAAGGACTCCGGGGCCGACTTCAGCGCCGGGCGGCACACCGTCACCGGCGGCGACGCGCTGTCGTTCGTCCGCCAGCGGCACGGCCTGCCGCGCGGCGACCTGGACCGCATCGTGCGCCAGCAGGTGTTCATGGCGGCGTTGGCGAACAAGGTGCTCTCGACCGGCACGCTCACCGATCCAGCGATGGTCAACGACCTGACCGCGGCCACCCAGCGCACGGTCGAGCTCGACGAGGACTGGGACGCGCTGGGTTTCGTGCAGCAGATGCAGCAGATCGCCGCGGGGCGGGTCAACTTCGTGACGATGCCGGTGCTCAGCGCGGGCGCGCGCGATGAGCGGGGCCAGAGCATCGTCTCCATCGACCGCGCGGCCGTGCAGCAGTTCTTCACCGGCCTGTCCGCCAACGCGCCCGGCCTGGCCCCGAAACCGGGCCTGCGCCTGGACGGGACCGCCCGGCAACGACCGATCACCTCCGACGGCGACGTTCCCTGCGTGAACTAGCCGGTTAGGCTGCGCGCATGAGCGTCACCCAGGCACTTCTCGGCCCGCTGCTGGCGAGCGGCGCACCCAAACCGCTGATCACGCACTACGACGACGCCACCGGCGCTCGCATCGAGCTCTCCCGAGCCACCACCGCGAACTGGGCGGCCAAGACGGCGAACTGGCTGGTGGACGAGATCGACCTGGAGCCGGAGACGCCGGTCTCGGTGTCGCTGCCCGCGCACTGGCAGACCGTCGGCGTGCTGCTGGGCGCCTGGTGGGCGGGTGCGCACGTGACCGACGAGCCCGCGGGCACCGAGGTCGCGTTCGTCCCGGCCGCCGACCTCGCGCGCGGCGACGGCGCGCACGTGGTGGCCGCCGTCGGCCTGGACCCGATGGGGGCGCCGGTGCGCGGCCTGCCCACCGACGCCGTCGACTACGTCTCGGACATCCGCGTGCACGGTGACGACTTCAGCCCGATCACGCCCGTCGCCGGGGATTCGCCCGCGCTGCTGGGCAAGTCGGTGGACGAGGTGCTGGAGCTGGCGAAGCGCCGCGCGGGCGAGCTGGGGATCGGCCGCAGCGACCGGGTCCTGTCCACCGTGGACTGGACGTTGCCCGACGGCGTCGTGGACGGGCTGCTCGCGGTGCTCGCCGCGGAGGCCGCGCTCGTGCACTGCACCAACCCGGACCTAGCCAAGCTCGACAAGCGACGCGCCGACGAGCGCACGACCGTCGAGCTCGGGCTCTGAGAGGCCCCTCACACCACGCCCGCATCAGTTACCTACTCGTGGGTAACATCGAGGGATGCGTGCTGCGCGGTCACTCTTCCGCACCGAGGGCGAGCTCTTCGTGCCGAACGAGGCGTCCGGGAACCCCTGGGGCGAGCTGACCGGGGGCGGCCCGGTCGCCGGCCTGATCGCCCGCGCCGTCGAGGCGGCCAAGGACGACCCGGACCTGTTCGTCGCCCGGCTCACCGTGGACCTGATGCGCCCGGTGCCGCGCGTCCCGCTGTCGATCGAGGTGCATCCGCTGCGCACCGGCAAGCGGCTCCAGGTGGTGCAGGCCGGGCTGCACATCGACGGCCGGCTGCACACCAACGCCACCGCCCACCTGCTGCGACGCTCCGACCTCGACGGACCCGCCCCCGAATCCGCGGTGCCGTT
This sequence comes from Saccharopolyspora endophytica, assembly GCF_018070075.1. Classification (GTDB taxonomy): domain Bacteria; phylum Actinomycetota; class Actinomycetes; order Mycobacteriales; family Pseudonocardiaceae; genus Saccharopolyspora; species Saccharopolyspora endophytica. Next base: position 147,428 of record NZ_JAGPXE010000005.1, on the reverse strand, counting down.
CGACGGCCCCGACGGCCTGGAGGACCGCACGCTGCTCCCACCCGAGCTGGGACTGCGCTGGGGAGTGCACGACGTGATGCAGGTGCGGTGGATAGCCGACCAGTCGGCGACCGGCGTCAGCCGCGCGTGGATGCGGATGCCGCTTCCGCTGCTGCCGGGTGAACCCCTCAGCCCGCTGTCGCACGTGGCGATCCTCGCCGACGCGATCAGCGCCGCCAGCCCGGTCGGCGAGCTGTTCGGCCCCTGGATCAACACCGACGTCTCGCTCTACCTGCACCGCGAGATGCGCGGCGAGTGGCTCGGCATGGAGATGCGACGAGACGTCCAGCTCACCGGGATCGGCACAGCCCACGCCCGCCTCTACGACACCGAGGGCCCCATCGGCACGGCCCAAGAAGCAGTCATGGTCAACCAACTCGGCTGACCCCGGCCCACGGCAAGCGGCCCCTCACACCACCGGCGCAACCCGACCACGATCCGAATCCGGAAAACCGCCGTGAACAAGGACCGGAATACCGCCGCAATCCGGACAACCCGGGACCGTCCAGAGGCGCCGCGGTCACCTGGCATCCCGGATTTCAGTGGAAACCCGGGTTCCGATTTCCACTGAGATCCGGCAGAGGACTTCCACTGAAATCGGGAACTCGGCTGGGGCCCAGCCGGACGCGTGGAACTGCCGTCATCCGGTGGCTGAATGCCGGGGTGCTCCGGGGGTTTGGTTCGGTGGGTGGTCGCGCTCGGGCGCGGGTCAGGACTGGTTGGCCTTGGACTGGAGGGCTGTGTGCTTTTCGTGGACCAGGGTTTCGAGGTTCGCCTGGAAGTCGGCCATCTGGTGGCGGAGGCGGGTGCCCAGGTCTCCGGAGTCGGTGGCGAGGGTGCGGACCGCGAGGAGGCCCGCGTTGCGGGCTCCGCCGACCGAGACCGCGGCGACCGGGACTCCCGCGGGCATCTGCACGATGGAGAGCAGGGAGTCCATGCCGTCGAGGTGCTTCAGGGGCACCGGGACGCCGATCACCGGCAGCACCGTGGCCGAGGCGACCATGCCCGGCAGGTGCGCGGCGCCGCCCGCGCCGGCGATGATCACGCGGATGCCGCGGTCGGCGGCCTCGCGCGCGTAGTCGAGCATCCGCTGCGGCGTGCGGTGCGCGGAGTAGACGCCGACCTCGAAGGGGACGTCGAACTCGGCGAGCGCCTCACCAGCCGCCTGCATCACCGGCCAGTCGGAGTCGCTGCCCATGATCACGCCAACGAGCGGCTGCTCACTCACGCGGACCTCCTGGAATGTCGAAAGCTGCTGGACGTCAGTGGATTTCGTGGCCGTCGAGCCACTCGCCCGCGGAGAGCCAGTGCGCCGCCAACCGTGCCTGCTCGCGGACCTCGGCCATGTCGTCGCCGAGAACGGTGATGTGGCCCAGCTTGCGGCCGGGGCGCTCGCTCTTGCCGTAGAGGTGCACCTTGGCGTGCGGGTAGCGGGCGAACAGGTGGTGCAGCCGCTCGTCGACGCTCATCGCCGGCTCGACCTCGGCGCCCAGCAGGTTCGCCATCACCACGGCGGGCGCGGTCTGCTCGGTGCTGCCCAGCGGGTAGTCGAGGACCGAACGCAGGTGCTGCTCGAACTGGGAGGTGCGGGAGCCCTCGATGGTCCAGTGCCCGGAGTTGTGCGGGCGCATCGCCAGCTCGTTGATCACCAGCCCGTCGGCGGTCTCGAACAGCTCCACCGCGAGCACGCCGGTGACGCCCAGCGACTCGGCGACGTTGAGGGCGATGTCCTGGGCCCGCTCGATGAGCTCCGGCGAGGCCTCCGGGGCCGGGGCCAGCACCTGCACGCAGATGCCGTCCTCCTGCACGGTCTCCACCAGCGGCCACACCGCGCCCTGACCGAACGGCGAGCGCGCGACCAGCGCGGCCAGTTCGCGGCGCAGCGGCACCCGCTGCTCGGCCAGCAGCGGTGCGCCGCCGTCGAGCAGCTCGGAGACGGTGCGCTCGGCGTCCTCCGCGGAGTCGAGCATCCACACGCCGCGACCGTCGTAGCCGCCGCGAGCGGTCTTGAGCACGCACGGGAAGCCGTGCTCGGCCCCGAACTTCAGCACGTCGTCGACCGAGGTGATCTCGGCGAACGGCGGCACCGGCAGGCCCAGCTCGGCGAGCTTGCGACGCATCACCAGCTTGTCCTGGGCGTGCAGCAGCGCGTCGGGGCGCGGCTGCACCGACACGCCGGCGGCCTCCAGCGCGCGGAGGTGATCGCCGGGAACGTGCTCGTGGTCGAAGGTGACCACGTCGCAGCCCTGGGCGAAGGTCTTCAGCGCCTCCAGGTCGGTGTGGTGGCCGAACTCGACGTTCGAGGCCACCAGCGCAGCGGACTCGTCCGCCGAGTTCGCCAGCACCTTCAGCGACTGCCCGAGCGGAATCGCCGCCTGGTGCGCCATCCGGGCGAGCTGGCCACCGCCGATCATGCCGACAACTGGGGTTCCGGTGCGCTGGTCCACCCGCCCAGCCTAAGGCGGCGCACCCCTCACACCTGCACCGGGACGGACTAGCGCGACCTGGTTCACAGCGGTCACAACGCGGCGAGCAACCGGCACACCTCCGCGTGATCGCCCGGCAGCGTCTCCTCCTGGAACCGGATCTGGCCGCAGTCGCGCAGCGCCGGGTCCGCGGCCAACCGGTTCTCGATCATCCATTGCGCCTGCTGGCAGCGGCTGCGCAGCTGCGGCGTGCGCGGGGCGAGGATCGCCGCCGTGGCCGCGCGCAGCAGCGCCGTGGTCTCGCCCGCGTCGAAGACCGCGCGCAGCACGTCGGCGATGAGCACCATCGCGACCATCCGCGGGTAGCCGTCGGTGGACACGCCCAGCATCACGGTGATCAGCGCGTAGTCCTCGTCGGCGGTGGAGTCCCGCGAGCTCGCCTCCCGGTAGACCTCGTGCAGCCGGGTGCGCAGGTAGGCGGCGGTGTTGAGCCCGGTCAGCGGGTCCTCGACCTCGCGGCCGACCGCCATGCCGCTGACCGCGTCCGCCCAGCCCAGCGCCGTGATCCGGATCAGCGATGCGGGCACCGCGTCCGGGTCGGCCGAGACCAGCCCGTCGGAGTCCCCGCCGGCCACGGCGTGCAGGGCGGCGAGGTCCTGCAGCGTTCCGGACAGTCCGACACCGGATTCCGCGCGCGACGCGCCCAGTTCGGCCAGCGGATCGGACAGGTCGTCGCCCGCGACGACGGCCGCGCACACGGCCTCGACGGCCGAAACCTCCCAATCGCTGGGAAACGGCCACCCCGCTGCTAGGCTCGCCGTCCGCCAGCGCGAGCGCACCGCTCGCTCCAGCGTCCGCACTGCCGACGCGTCACACCTCAGTGGCCAGTCCCGCATGCTCAACGTCCCTCCCCATTGGGCCTACTCGTGAGCGGGACGAAGCAGACGGTCGCCCATGACGGTGGACTCGCTGGCTTTGCCCATACGATTCGGATCACAATGTTCGGCGAATTCCACATCAGGTGGTTTTCGCCAACCGAGCTCCCAGGTAGGACTGACGAGGACATGCCCCCTGCGGGGAGGAAGGTGCGGCGTGGCGACTGTTCCGGCAGAAGTCGAGAGCCCCAGCGACGGTGAGCTCCTGGAAGAGGTGCGCGGCGGTTCGTCGCAGGCCTACGGCGAGCTCTACGAGCGGCACGTGGCGGCGGCCTACAACATGGCCCGCCAGGTCGCCAAGTCCGCGGCCGAGGCCGACGACCTCGTCTCCGAGGCGTTCGCCAAGGTCCTCGACACGCTGCGCGAGGGACGCGGTCCCACCACGGCCTTCCGCGCCTACCTGCTGACCGCGCTGCGGCACTGCGCCTACGACCGGACCCGGCGCGAGCGCAAGGTGCAGCTGGCCGACGACGTCGCCGAGGTCTCCGGGGCCGACGTCAGCGTGCCGTTCACCGACACCGCCGTCGACGGGTTGGAGCGCACCCTCGCCGCGCAGGCGTTCTCCCGGCTGCCGGAGCGCTGGCAGACCGTGCTCTGGCACGTCGAGATCGAAGGGCAGTCGCCCGCCGAGGTCGCCCCGCTGCTCGGGCTGACGCCCAACGGCGTGTCCGCGCTGGCCTACCGCGCCAGGGAAGGGCTCCGGCAGGCGTACCTGCAAGTTCACCTCGGTCAGCTGGAAGCCACCGGCTCCGGTGTGGAGCAGTGCCGGGCCGCCGTCGACAAGCTGGGCGCGTGGACCCGGGGTGGCCTGTCCAAGCGCGAGACCGCGCAGGTCGAAACCCATCTCGACACCTGCGACCGGTGCCGGGCGCTGGCGGCCGAGCTCGCCGACGTCAACGGCGCGCTGCGGGTCATCATCGCGCCGCTGGTCCTGGGCGTCACCGCCACCGGCTACCTCGCCGCGGCGTCCTCCGGCGGCACCGCTGCCGGGGCGCTCGTCACCGGTGGCGCCGCCGGTGGTGCCGGTGCGGCCGCCGGGGACGCGGCCAGCTCGGGGCCCCGCCAGGCGGTGACCGCCGGTGTCGCGTCCGCCGTGCTGGCCGCCGCGATCGCGGTCGCCATGACCTCCGGCGCCGACCAGTCCATCCCGGTCGCGCAGGCACCTGCGGCTCCGCCCGCCGCGGAACCGCCCGCGCCGGCACCGGCTCCCGCGCCACCTGCGGCGCCCCCGGCCGCACCGCCTGCGGCTCCCGCTCCGGCGGCTCCTCCCGCGGCGCCGCCCGCCGCTCCCGCACCCGCACCGGCGCTCGCCCCGCCGCCTCCTCCGGCCGTGACGCCTTCGCTCAACGCGACCGGCCCCTCGCAGCCGTTGCAGCTGGTCGCCGGGGGTGCGCCCGTGTCGGTGCCGATCCGGGTGACCAACAGCGGAACCGGTCCCTCGGTGCCGCTCACCTCGACGATGGCGCTGCCTCCGGGCGTGACCGCGCAGCTCCCGGCGGCCGTGTCCGGCCCGGCGAGCACCGCGCCCCAAGCCGCGTCGACCACGCCCGCGAGCACGTCCCCGCAGAGCGCCTCGGTGCGGACCCAGGCGGCCGGTGCTCCGGCCGTGCGCTGCAACGGTTCGAGCGGCACCGTCACCTGCACCACCGACCGGGGGCTGCGGCCCGGCGAGTCGATGGTCTTCGACTACCTGGTGCGGGCCGACGAGTCGGCGACCGGCGGCGAGATCACCGTGTCCATCAGCGCCGGTGGCCAGATCGACCTGCGGCTGCCCGCGGTTCCGGTGATCGTGCAGCCCGCGCCGCAACCCCCACCGCCCGCACCGCCCGCACCGCCGAAGCCCGTGGACCGGGTCGATCTCCACGCCTGGGCGTGGGACCAGCCGTGGATGGACATCAGCCGGGTCGCGATCGGGGTCCGCAACACCGGCACCAGCACCGGTCGCGCGGAAGTGGTGGCCGAGCTGCCCGAGGGCGCCGAAGCCGAGGTCGTGCCGACCGGCTGCACCGCCGTCGGTCGAATCGTCACCTGCGCCGAAGACGATCTAGCGCCGCGCGAGGGCTTCTACCGGGAGCTGTGGGTCTCCAGCGACCGCGATCACCCGGGCCACCCGTGGTGGCCGGTGCACGACCCGGACGCGGTGGCCGTCGAAGGACGTCACCGGCACGACGTCTGGGTTCCGATCACCGCGACGCTGGGCGAGGCGACCGACCGGCAGGCCGTGGCGCTGCACCTGTGGTCGCCCTGGTGGCCGCCGAAGCCGCCGGAACCGACCCCGCCGCCGACCAGCACCGGCACGACCACGTCGACGACGACCAGCACCCGGCCGGACTGCCCGCCGTGGTGGCCGCCGGGCCACACCGGCGAGCCGCCGCGACCGCCCGGCCACGGGCACGGCAACGGGCACGACCGGCCGTGGGAGCACGGGCACGGGCACTGCCGCCCGCCGTCGCACGAGCGCCCGCTCCCGCCGCCGCAGCCGTCGCCGACCGCGGTCCCGCCCACGACGACAACAGCACCGCCGCCGACGACGACCACGACGACGCCGAGCCCGACTCCGAGCTCGTCGTCCACGCCGCCGTCGACGACGACCGCACCGCCGCCGTCGTCCACCACGTCGCGCCCGACCACGTCGAGCACCACGACGTCGAGCACCACCACGTCCGGTTCCTGACCTGCTCAGCGCTCGTCCCGGCCTCGATCGGCGATCCGATCGGGGCCGGGACGAGCGGCCGGAAGTGAGGTGGCGAACTCCGGTCCTGGCCCAGGGACGCGCGGCCCCTCCGTAGACTTGGGGGGTGTCCGTTGCAGATTCGGTACTCGCGCGGGTCCCGCAGCCGTACCGGGCTTTCGCGTTGCGGTACCGCGAGCTGCTCAAGTTCGGGGTCGTCGGCGCGATCACCTTCTTCATCGACACGGGCATCTTCTACGCGCTGAAGCTGACGATCCTCTCGCCGAAACCCGTGACCTCGAAGGTCATCGCGGTGCTGGTGGCGACGCTGGTGTCCTACGTGCTCAACCGCGACTGGTCGTTCCGCACGCGCGGCGGTCATCGCAGGCACCACGAGGCGACGCTGTACTTCATCATCAGCGGCATCGGCGTCGGCCTGTACTCCGCGCCGCTGTGGGTCTCCCGCTACGTGCTGCACCTGCAGACGCCCTACACCAGCAGGCTGATCGAGGAGATCGCCGACTTCACCTCCGGGCAGATCGTCGGGCTGCTGCTGGGGATGGCGTTCCGCTGGTGGGCCTTCCGCAAGTGGGTCTTCCCCACCGACCACGAAGAGGACACCCCGGAGAACGACCCGGCGCTGGCCCGCTGAGCTCAGCGCGGGGTGGGTTCCGGCTTCCACAGCAGGCCCAGCACGTCGTCGGCGCGCGCGACCCGGAGGAACACCTCGAACATCGCCGGACGCGCCTGGCTGAGCTCCAGACGACCGCCGTCGGCCTCCACCAGCGCCCTGGCCAGCGCCAACCCGACCCCGGTGGAGCCGTGCCCGGAGAAGCCGCGCTCGAAGACGTGCGGCACCAGCTCGTCCGGCACGCCCGATCCAGCGTCGGAGACCTCGATGAGCACCGTGCCACCACCGTGCCTGGCGGTGAGCGTGACCGGGCCTTCTCCGTGCCGCAGCGCGTTGTCCAGCAGCACCCCGATCGCTTCCCGCAGCCGCGCCGGGGTGGCGCGCGCCAGCAGCTCGTCACCGATCTTGAGCCGCAAGGTGCGGCCCTGGTTGCGCAGCGGTTCGCGCCACTCGTCGGCGACCTGGTTGAGCAGGCTGGTCACGTCGAGCGGTTCGGCGTCGCGGGCGCGCGCGGCGGTCGCCGCCGCCAGCAGGTCGTCGAGCACCGCGGAGAGCCGCTCGGCCTGCTCCAGCGCGGCGCCCGCCTCCTCGGAGACGTCGGCGTCGTCGACCGCTGCCAGCGCCTCCAGCCTCAGGTGCAGCGCGGTCAGCCGGCTGCGCAGCTGGTGCGAGACGTCCCCGACGAGCTCGCGCTCCCGCTGCACCAGCTGGGACAGCGCCGCGCCGGAAGCGTCCAGCGCGTCGGCGACCCGGTCGAGCTCGGGCACCTCGTGCCGCTGCGGATCGGGCCGGAAGTCACCCGCGCCGAGCCGCGCGGCCCGCGACGCGACGTGGCGGAGCGGATCGGCGAGCCGTCGCGCCGTCACCGAGGCGACGATCATGCCGGTGCCCGCGGACAGGACCACGAGCATCAGCACCAGCCCGGCGACCTGGAGCTGCTGGGTGCGCACCGGAGCGCTGGGCGCGGCGATGGTCACCGTGCCGCTCTGCACCATCGGCACGCTCTGGACCAGCGGGTCCTCACCGGGGTCGGGCCCGTAGACGTAGTCGTGCGCCTGGGTCCGCACCACCAGGCGAGCGCCCTCCGGGACCGCCAGCCGCACGGCGTTGAGGTCGATCGGGCGCTGGTTGGCGACCTGCTCGTCGAGCAGCGTCGCGATCTGCTGCGCCCGCGTCGACAGGTCGGCGCCGGTGAGGTCCTGGACGAGCTTGAGCGCGCTGAAGCCCAGCGGGAGCCCCAGCACAACGGTGGTGACGGCCACCGCCAGCAAGGTGGCCTGCAAGATCCGGCGGCGCATCTGCGACTAGTCCGAGTTGAAGCGGAAGCCGACGCCGCGCACGGTGGCGATGCGGGTCTCGTCCAGCCTGCCGTTGCTGTCGCTGAGCTTCCGGCGCAGCCACGAGATGTGCATGTCGAGGGTCTTGCTGCCCTTGCGGTCGGACTCCGGCCAGACCTCCTCGAGGATCTCCTCGCGGGTCACGACCTGGCCCGCGTGCTGCATCAGCACCCGCAGCAGCTCGTACTCCTTGTTCGCCAGCTGCACCTCGTGCTCGTTGACCAGGACCCGGCGGGCGGTCAGGTCCAGGCGCACCCCGGAGGCCTCCAGCGTTTCCGGCGCGCCCCGGCGCAGCAGCGCGCGGATGCGGGCCATCAGCTCGGCGAGGCGGAACGGCTTGGCCACGTAGTCGTCGGCACCGGCGTCCAGGCCGACGACGAAGTCGACCTCGTCGGTGCGCGCGGTGAGCATCAGGACGGGGAGCCCGCGGCCCTGCGCGCGCAGTCTGCGGCACACCTCCAGGCCGTCCATGTCCGGCAGTCCCAGGTCGAGGACCAGCAGGTCGACGCCACCTTCGGCGGCGGTGTGCAGCGTCGACGGACCGTCGGCGATCACCTTCACCGCGTAGCCCTCGCGTTGCAGCGCCCGGGACAGCGGCACCGCGATGGCCGGATCATCTTCTGCCAGCAACACCACGCTCACGCGTCCCAGACTAGAGCCTGCGCGGAAGGTTCTTCGCCCAGCGGTGCGGCTCGGCGGAACCGGAAGACTCCGCGGATCACCGCCCTCGCCAGGTCACCGGGGGCGACGGACTAGGGTCTGGGGACGTGACCAGCGATCTCGATCTCGCCCAGCAGCTGGCCGATGTTGCCGACTCGATCACCACGGCGCGCTTCCGCGCCCGCGATCTCGGCGTCGACCGCAAACCCGACCGCACCCCGGTGACCGACGCCGACCTGGCCGTCGAGGACGCCGTGCGCGAGGTGCTCGCCGAGCACCGTCCCGGTGACGTCGTCGCCGGTGAGGAGCGCGGCGGCACGACCGGCGACGGCCGCGCCTGGGTGCTGGACCCGATCGACGGCACCAAGAACTTCCTGCGCGGCGTGCCCGCCTGGGCCACCCTGATCGCGCTGGTCGACAACCAGCGCCCGGTGGTCGGCATGATCAGCGCCCCGGCCCTGGGCAAGCGCTGGTGGGCCGCAGAAGGCGAAGGCGCCTGGTGCCGGACCGGTCAGGGCGAGCCCGAGCGGATCTCGGTGTCCGGGGTGCGCGACACCGCCGACGCCTACGTGTCCACGACGCACCTGGGCACCTGGGTGGAGCACCACTCGCGGGAGTCCTACCTGCGGTTGATCGACGCCTGCTGGGAGAACCGGGCGTTCGGCGACTTCTGGCACCACTGCCTGGTCGCCGAGGGCGTCATCGACATCGCCGCGGAACCGATCGTCAACCCGTGGGACGTGGCGGCGGCGCAGATCCTGGTGGAGGAGGCCGGCGGCAGGTTCACCGACCTCTCCGGCGCCGCCCGCTACGACGGCGGCAACGCCCTGTCCACCAACGGGCACCTCCACGACAAGGCCCTGCACCTGCTGGAGCGCTGAGAACTGTTGGGGAATCACCTTGCTCGGCGGTAGCGGAACCTGAGGCGGCCCTCCTGCTCCGGGCGCGCCGACCCATGCATGCCAATGCACCACGCCGACACGTCCTCACAGGAGAACCACCTCAGAACCCGCGGCGGTGCGAGCTGAGTCCCACACCTGAAACAGCGGATACCGCCGCATTCCTCACCAGCCCTGAGCCGATGGTTCTGCTTGGCGGGTGAGGAGTCTGGCGTAGCCGACTCCTGCGGTGAGCAGGATGAGCCCTGCGCACAGGAACGCGATGACGCGGGCGAAGCCGTCGAGCGTGGCCAGGTCGAACAGCAGCAGCTTCGCCAGCGACACGGCCGTGAGCACGAGGCCGCCGATGCGCAGGTGCCGCACCGAAACCCCGCGCAGCAGCAGGGCGATCGCGAGCACCACCCAGCACAGGGTGATCAGGATGTGGCCGGTCAGGAACGCTCCGCGCGACTCGCTGACCAGCAGGCACGCGGCCATCGTGGCGCTCGCGGTGCCGTACAGCAGCGCCAGCGCGGCCGAGGCCCACAGCGGCAGCGAGGCCGGCAGGCTCGCGACCTTCCCGATCCGCACCCCGGCGGTGGGCAGCGCGACGGCCACCGCTGCGATCAGCAGGCCGGCGAGGAGACCGGCCACGCCGGTGCCCTCGTCGTCGGAGAGCAGCAGCGCGCTGATCGGCACCTCGTTGGCCAGGGCCAGGAAGAACCCGAACACCGCGTAGCAGGCGGCGCCGAGCAGGATTCCGCCGCGCCGCAGCAGGTGTCCGGCGGCGGTCAGCAGCAGCGCCTCGCACAGCAGGCCGGTGGCCCAGCTCGACGCGTCCAGAGCCGTGATCGTCGCCTGCCCGGTGGCCACGACGGCCACAGCGCCGACGGCGGCCAGGAAGCGGCCGGGCAGCCAGGCGGCGAAGGCGGGCAGGTAGCGGCCGACGGCCCAGATCGCGGCCAGCAGCAGCGCCATGCCCGCGCCGGTCGCGGTGGCCTCGGCGCGTTCCAGCAGCATCGGACCGGCGAGGAACGACGGGGTCGGTGCGGCGACGAGCAGGCCGATGGCGGTGCGTTCGGCGGCGGGCCGGAACCCGGCCGTCACGGCGGCGATGACGACGCCCAGCACGGCGGCGACCAGGATCGCGGGCACCAGCACGGGGTTCGGGAAGGCCAGTCCCCAGAACGCGCCGACCAGCGCGGCGAGCACGGTGGGGATGCCGGCGGCGAGCGCGAGCCCGCCCCAGCCGCGTCGCACCTGGACGGGGGCGGCGGCGACCTGCAGCAGCACGACGAAGCCGATCAGCAGCGCGTCGGCGCCCTGGGTGATCATCGGTGCGCAGATCGCGGAGCCGAGCACGACGCCGATCGCCAGCGGCTGCGCCTGCCAGCGGTCGGCGAGGACGAGTCCGCCGATCGCGACGAGCAGACCGGTGCCCAGGCCGGCGGGTGCCGGGAGGTAGCCGTAGAGCGCGGTCGCGGCGACGACGTCGAGGAACAGGGCCGCGAAACCGGTGGTGGCCAGCGCGATCGAGGCGATGCGCTGCTCGGCGGCCTTGCGGTACACCCACCCACCGGCGGCGATCAGCAGCGCGGCCAGCGCGGCTCCCCCGGAGACTCGCGCGGCCGGGCCCAGCCAGTCCTGCTGGACGGCCAGGACCAGCAGGAACACCACGCCGAGCAGGGTGACGCCGCCGCCGACCCAGGCCAGCACGCGGCTGGGTTCGAGGTTCGGCCTGATCCGGCGTCGAGGCTCGGCCACGGCCCGCGTCGGGTGGGAGGGGAGCGGTTCCGCGGGCGGCTGCTGCGGCGCGGCCGGTTGCGCGGGAACTTCCTGGGGCCGGGTGGCCGCTTCGGTCTGCAGCACGCTGCCCAGGTACGACAAGCGCTGCCCGATCGCGGCGAGCTCACCCGCGACCAGCTGAAGGGTGTCCCCCTGGTGCGGTTGCGACATGCCGACATGCTCCAGCCAACAAGCCACCCGAACATCCGTAGCACTACTCAGATGCCAAAGGCCACATACCCGGTTACCGGATACCCGGATGCCAACACCCGTCAGGCAAGCACCGAAGGTGCTTTCTCACTACCCCCACAAAGCAACCGGCACCGCCGCGGGTTCTGAGCGGCTCTCTGGGGAGGACAGCCGTAGCGCCGTGTATTGGACATACACAAGTCTCGGATCCCGGAGCCAGAGAGCCGCTCAGGTTCCGCTTCTGGCACCGCAAAGCAACAAGACCACTGAGTAGTTGCAGTAAACCGGCCGAACACTCAGGTTCCGCCACTCACCCGGCGAAAGGGACCACGGATCAGTTCACCGAACAACAGGAGTCCCCTGCGGAGGAGTGTTGGTGACGTCGACCGGCCCGACCACACCGCGCAGGGCCTGAGTCCAGGTGAGCCGCCCGAACAGGTAGAAGCAGGCGACCTGCTCGTTGCTGAAGCTGGCCCAGTCGTAGCGATTGCCCTGCTCGCGCCAGAAGACCTCCCAGCCGGGGCCGTTCTCGGACTCCGTGCGCAGCAGGCACCAGGCGTCGTCGGCTTCGGCGCCGATGGAGACCAGTTCTTCCGGGACTCCCATCGCGATCAGCCAGCCGAGTACCGATTCGCTGTTCATCGCGGGCTCTCCTGTTGCCGATCGTGCTGGTCCGGGGGCGGTTCGCCGTCGGTGGTGCCGGTGAGCACCAGGCGCAGCGTGGAGGCCTCCGACAGCTCCCGTGACTTGGTCAGTTCCACCAGGTATCCGAGTCCGACGAGGTCGGCGGCCGGGTAGGTGGTGCGGTAGCAGACTCCGCGGCCGGGCTGCTCGAACCACGGCGCGGCCACCGACCGCCAGACGGGGAGCGGCCGGAGCAGCCGGTAGCGCCGGTAGTCCCGCTCGGCGTGGGCTGGGGGCAGCGAGCGGTGCGCGAAAGGCGTTGCGGCGGCGCAGAAGAGCCGTCCGTCGCCGGTGCCGAACAGGTCGATGACCGCGTCCGGTTCCAGCACGACGGCCTCACCGGGTTCGAACCCGCCTTCCGGGAACTCGTCGGCTCGCGGCCAGCGGTGCCGGGTGTGCTCGCCGTCGCGGATCTCGTAGCGGCGTTCCCAGTCGAGTTCGCTGAGCTCGCCGAGCGGTTCGTGGGTGGCGAGCAGTTCCTCCGGGGGTTCGGCGGGTTCCGGGGGTTCGGCGCGGTTGCGGCGGGCTTCTTCGTAGAGCGCGGTGTTCTGGGCGCGGCGCAGGGCGTCGGTGTCGTCGACCAGGTCGGAGCGGGGGTGGTCCTGCGGCGGGAAGTTCAGCCCTTCGCGGTTCTCGGGCGCGTCGTGCACCGGCAGCTGGCGGCTGGCCTGGTCGGCGGCGACCGGCATGTAGCCGATCGGGAACTGGTGCAGCACGAAGGCGACCACGTCGGCGTTGCGGGGGCCGTGGCGCAGCGGTCGTTGCTGCGGTTCCGGGGCGGCCGGGGACTGCGGCGGCTGGGCTTGCGGCGGCAGCGGGCGCAGTGCTCCGCGCTGGACCTGCTGGTGTGAGGCGGGCTGGTGCTGGACGTGCTGGGGCTGGCCGCCCGGCGGCTGCGGTGCGGGTCCGGCCTGCCCGAAGGCCATCGGTGCCCGGTGGACCGGGGGTGGTTGCGGTGGGCGCACGGCGGCCACGCCCTGCTGGGGCGGCGGGGCGGCGGGTCCTCCGGCGACGGCGTAACCGCCCTGCTGCTGCAGCGGCGGGGGCTGGGGCGTGAATCCCGGTGCCGGTGCCTGCGGCTGCTGGCCGGGCGGGGACGCCCAGGCCGCGTGCGAGGCCTGGGGTGCGGTGTTGGGCGCGTCGTCGGGACGCCACCCGGCGTGACCGCCGGAGCCGATCACCGGGATCGGTCCGGTTCCGGCTTCCGCCATCCCGGGCTGCCAGCCCGGCGCGGGCGGAGCGGCGGGAGCGCCGAACCCACCTTCCGGAACCGCTTCGCGGACGGTGTCATGGGCACCACCGACTGTTTCCGCCACGCCACGTTCCGCTTCTTCGATCACAGCACCGACATCACCGGGTTCCGCATCGTCCACTGCGGATTCCGGTTCCAGCGTATGGCCTGCTGCCGCGCCGACGTCCGCCAGAGCACCGGAGGTCTGCTCCGCCGCTGCCGGGACGCCGGAGTCGAGCGCGGTGGACAGCGTCTCGTGGACGCGGGCGACGTTGGCGGCCGCGCCGCTGAGCGCGGTGTCGAGACCGGCCAGGGCCTGCGGGTTTCCGGTCGCGGCGGCTTGTTCGGCGGCGTCGGTCTGCTTGGCGAGCGAGACGAGTTCGCGCACGAGCTCGACCTTGGCGGTGCTGATCTGCTCGGCCGCGTGGTCGAGTCGATCAGCGTTGGCCCGGCACTGCTTCGCGGTGGCGGGAAGCGGTCCGTCGTCGGCGATGAAGCCGTTCCACTCCCGGCCCGCGGCCTGGGCGGCTTCGCCGTCGAAGGAGTTCAGGGCGCCTTGCGCGACGGTGTCGGCGTCGCGGGTGAGCGCGTCGAGGGACGTCGCGGCTTCGCGCCAGGCGGTGGCGGAGTCGCGCATGAGGTCTTCGTCGGCGGCCGGCCAGCGGGCTCCGGCGCGGGCGGCGACGTCGCGGAGTTCCGGCGGGAGTTCGATGCCCACGCCGTTCACCCCTCTCCGGTGAGCCGGCGGAGTTCGTCGGCGTTGTCGGCGTCGGTTCGGCGCGTGGTCCGGGCGGTGTCGGCGAACTTCTGGCCGAGCGCGCGCAGTTCGCCGGGTAACTCGCCCGCAGCGGCCAGGGCGGCGCCGGAGCGGGGTGCGTGGGCTGCGGCGAAGCGCTCGCCGAACTCGTCGTCGCCCCAGCAGGCGCCCGCGGATTCCACGGCCTGCCGCACGGTGTCGACGATGCGTTGGGCCTGACCGGCCAGGTCCTCGAACTCACCTGCCCGTTGCGCCAACCGCTCGGTGTCGGTGCGGAAACCGCCCATGGTCACGTCCGTCCCGTCGGGCCCTGCTGCAGCCAGCTGGTGTCCGAGAAGTCCTCGTCGTCGGCATCATCGTCGATCCGCCGCGAATCGTTGCGCGACACCGGTTCCGGGGGCGGCCCGAGCAGCAGTTCCGGGTCGGTGCCTGCGGGCAGCACGTCGGAGAGCACGGACGCGGCGCGTTCGGCGGCGGCGCGAGCGGCCTCGGTGCTGAGCCGGACGATCGTGGCCGCGAGCTGCGCCGGACGCATCCGCTGCGTCGCGTCGTCGGCGATCTCCAGTTCGCGCAGCGCGCCTTGCGGGCCGACGACGACCCGCACCCGGCCGTCCTCGCTGCTCGCGGTGGCGGTGACGGCGGCGAGGTCGCGCCGGGTGTCGGCCAGCCGCTCCCGACTCCGCCGGTAGTCGGCCATCAACTCTTCCACTTGAGACCTGTGGTCGGTCGGCACTGCCGCTGCCCTCCCCTGCCGCGTGCGTCGACGCCCCTGGTGGTGGGACGCGCGGACGTTTCGATGGTTCCACGCGCGAGGCCGCTTTTCACCACCTCCGGTGCTGATCGCCACCGAAATCGCCGGTCGCGGGGGGGTGCTTGTGAGGACCCTCTCAACGCCGTCCGCGCTTGTCAGCTGCGAAGATGGCGTCATGGCCACCATCGCGTACGAGGACCTGACGCCGGGGCGGACGTTCGATCTGGGCAAGACCGAGATCGACCGCGAGGAGATGCTGGAGTTCAACGCCCGCTTCGACCCGCAGCCGTTCCACCTCGACGAGGAGGCGGGCCGCAACTCGGTGCTGGGCGGCTTGTGCGCTTCGGGCTGGTTCACCGCGTCGCTGTGGATGCGCGCCTACGTCGATCACGTGCTGGCCGATTCGACCTCGCAGGGGTCGCCCGGCGGCAACGAGCTGACCTGGCTGGCCCCGGTGTTCCCGGGTGACGTGCTCCGGTTCGGCATGGAGGTCACCGGCCAGCGCCGTTCGCGCAGCAAGCCGAACCTGGGTCTGGTGGAGATCACCGGCACGGCCGATCGCGGTGGTGACCGGGTGCTGCGCTTCAGCTTCGTCGGGATGTTCGGGACCCGCGAGCAGGACTGACCTCAGGACGGTTCGTGGCGCGCGTTCTCGACGCGCAGCCCCGCCGTGACCGCTGCGTGGACCGCGCGGGCCAGGGCCGCTCCGACGCGGGAGCGGGGGCCGCCGTAGGGCTCGGGGTCGCCGTCGGCCGGGCAGAGGATCGCCGTGGCGTCGGTGACCGTTCCGGTGCCCGCGACTCCGGATTCCAGCAGGGCTTGGGTTTTGGCCTCCGCGACGGTCGCGACGGCGTTCACCAGCGCGGCTTCGCTCAGGCGCACCGGTGACCAGCAGACCGCGTTGATCGTGCCCGGTGCCCAGGCCCGCTCGTCGGCGGGTGCGGCGGCCCAGACGGGCGCGTTGGCGCCGGTGGTCACGCCGGCCCGGACGCCGCCGTCGGTGGCGGTGACCTCGTGCCGCACGTCGACCGCGGTGAGCAGGCCGATCCCCTCGCCGGTCAGGCCGAGTCCGGCCGCCATCTCACCGGCGTGCGCCGACGGGTCGGGGTGGTCGTAGTCGGTCACGACGGTCGCGTTGAACACCCAGTCGCGCAGGCCGATGCCGCCGCCGCGGGGAGCGGAGGAGATCGCCAGCCACTGTCGGGGGCAGCGCCAGACCAGCACCGGCCGGTCCTGCACGGCGTGCAGGACCGGGTTCGGCGCGGTCACGAGCTCAGTGCCTTGACCACCCGCGAGGGGCTCGGACGGCCCAGCTGCTCGGCCATCCAGACGCTGGTGTCGACGAGCTTGCCGAGGTCGACCCCGTGCTGGATGCCGAGGCCGTCGAGCATCCAGATCAGGTCCTCGGTGGCGAGGTTGCCGGTCGCGGACTTGGCGTAGGGGCAGCCGCCGAGGCCACCCGCCGACGAGTCCACAGTGGACACGCCGTGGCGCAGCGCGGTGGCGGTGTTGGCCAGCGCCTGGCCGTAGGTGTCGTGGAAGTGCACGGCGATCCCGTCGACCCCGACCCCGGCCGCGACGAACGCGCGGAGCAGGGCCTCCACGTGGCCGGGCGTGGCCACGCCGATGGTGTCGCCGAGCGAGAGCTGGTGGCAGCCCATCTCCAGCAGCCGCTTGCCCGTCGCCACGACCTGCTCGACCGGGACCGGGCCTTCCCACGGGTCGCCGAAGCACATCGACAGGTAGCCGCGCACGGCGATCCCCTCGCCGACCGCGCGCCCCACCACCGGCTCGAACATGGCGAACTGCTCGTCGAGCCCGCTGTTGAGGTTGCGCTGCGCGAACGTCTCCGACGCGGCGGCGAAGATCGCGATGTCGCGGACCTTCGCGTCGAGCGCGCGATCCAGACCGCGCTCGTTGGGCACCAGCACCGGGTACCGCACGCCGGGGACCTGGTCGAGCCCGTCGATCAGCTCGGCGGCGTCGGCCAGCTGCGGAACCCACTTCGGGTGCACGAAGCTGGTCGCCTCCAGGACGGCCAGGCCTGCGTCGGCCATCCGCCGCAGGAACTCCAGCTTCACCTCGAGCGGGACGGTCTCCTTCTCGTTCTGCAGGCCGTCGCGCGCGCCGACCTCCCAGATCGTCACCTCGGCGGGCAGTCCCGCCGGCTCCGGTGAGGCGACCCGCATCGGCAAGCCCAGCTCACGTGGTCCCATCTCAGCCCTCCTGCGCCCGATGTTCAGCACCATCGCCAACCTCGCGGTAGAGCAGCGTCTGCACCTGCTCGACCTGCGGGATGTCATCGAATTCCAGCGGCTCGTCCGACGCCGACTCGACCACCAGCGTGCCGCAGCCGAAGACGCGGTCCACCAGACCGCGCCGGAAGCGCACCGAGTTGATCCGCCACATCGGGATGTCGATCCCGGACCTGGTGAACACGCCCTCGCGGACCATCAGCCGGTGCGTGGTGATCACGAAGTGCGTGGTCCGCCAGCGGGCCAGCGGGGCGAGCGTGAACCAGACGATCAGCACCAGGCCCACCACGCCGAGCGCGATCCACACCGGCAGCCGCCACGGGGTGGTCGCCACCAGCGCCGCCAGGTAGGAGGCGCCACCGACCACCACGAACAGCACGAGCACCGGGCCGAGCAGCATCTTCCAGTGCGGATGCTTGTGCACGACGACGTTCTCGTCGTCGTGGAGCAGGCCGTCCGGGTAGGCCACGGTTCCCCTTCCTCAGCCCTGAAGCCGGTCTGCGAATCACGTTACCGGCCGCGCCCGGGCGTGGAGAACGCTCTCAGCTCCTGCGGACGTGCACCACGTCACCCGCGGAGACGGCCGTGGTCCGACCGGTCTCGGTGCGCACCACGAGCCTGCCGGTGTCGTCGACGTCGACGGCCTCGCCGTGGAGGTCGCCGTCCCCCAGGTCGACCCGCACGCGCTGCCCGAGGGTCCGGCACCGGTCGCGGTAGCGGGCGAGCAGCCCGGTGGACACCACGTCGCCACCGGCGTCGCGCCACAGCCCCTCGACCTCGGCGAGCGCGCCGAGCAGGTCCGCCGCGAAGTCCTCGCGGTCCACGTCGGCGCCCTCGGCGGCGAGCGAGGTGGCGGGCAGGCCGCCCGCGCCGGTGGGCAGCTCGTCGCGCTGCTGGCGGACGTTGACCCCCATGCCCAGGACCAGCGCGATCCCGTCCGGACCGGCGACCGCCTCGGAGAGGATCCCGGCGCCCTTGCGCCAGTCCTCGTCCGAGCCGAGCAGGAGGTCGTTGGGCCACTTCAGGCCCGCGGGAACACCGGTGGTCCGCTCGACGGTCTCGGCGAGGGCGACACCGGCGATCAGCGGCATCCACCCCACCGCCGACGGCGGAACCCCGGGACGCAGCAGCACGCTCACGAACAGCCCGGCGCCGCGCGGCGAGATCCACTGCCGCTGCAACCGCCCGCGTCCGGCGTTCTGCTCCTCGGCGATCAGCACCGTCCGGTCGGCGGCGCCGCGAGCCGCGGCGGCGGCCAGGTCCGAGTTCGTGGAGCCGGTCACGGCCACCACGTCCAGCGCGGAATACGGTCCTCCGTCGACCAGCCGTCGGCGCAGCCGGTCCCCATCGAGCAGAACTTCAGCACTCACCCGCTCAGCCTATGCGGCTCCGCTTCCCACCACGTCCGGCGGCGTGGGAGCACGCACTAGCATCGGGCGCGTGCGCTTCGTTCTCGCTTCCGCCTCGCCCTCCCGCCTCTCCGTGCTCCGCTCCGCCGGGATCGAACCGCTCGTGCAGGTCTCGGGCGTCGACGAGGACGCGGTGGCCGCGTCGCTGACCGATCCGGCTCCGGCCGAGCTGGTCACCGCCCTGGCGCGGGCCAAGGCCGAGGCGGTCGCCGCCGAGTGCGCGGAGCCCGACGCGGTGATCGTCGGGTGCGACTCGATGCTGCTGCTGGCCGATGGCGAGATCGTCGGCAAGCCGGGCACGCCGGAGGTCGCCGCCAAGCGCTGGGCCCAGAACTCCGGCAGCAGCGCCGAGCTCCTGACCGGGCACGCGATCATCCGGGTGCGCGACGGGAAGATCACCGACCGCACCTCCGGCCACCTGGGCACGACGGTGCACTTCGGGACCCCCACCGAGGACGAGATCAACGCCTACATCGCCACCGGCGAACCGCTCAACGTCGCAGGCGGTTTCACCCTGGAGGGCTTCGGCGGCTGGTTCATCGAGGGCGTCGACGGAGACCCCTCCAGCGTGCTCGGCATCAGCCTCCCCCTCACCCGCAAGCTCCTCGCCGACCTCGGCCTCACCATCACCCACCTCTGGACCACCCCCGCCTGACCACCGGCCCCAACCGGAACCCAAACCCCAGATCCCCCGGTGACCCCCGGTCCCGGCCTCTGACCCCCGGTCGCCTCATGCCCGGGGTGACCCGAATACGGCGGTAATCAGACCCCCGATTACGGCGGTATTCAGGGTTGTTCCGGGAGTACGGCCGTATTCGGACGCCTGATTACGGCGCTAATCGGGGTCGTGACCACGGCGGTGATCGGGGTACCCGGTGCCGCCATCGGGGTGAACGTGGGCACATTTCGCCCACCTTCGGGACTTAATCGCTCGATCGGGTGGTTAATTAAGGTCGCTATGTCTGTCCTGCGACCGTGGCTGTTGACCTCGCGCCTGCACGTCGATCTTCGACGGCAGGCCAGCTGCGTCTGTCGTTGATCTCCTCCGGCCTGAGCTGAAGCCCTCGCTCGGCCGCTCCCCCGCGCGGCGCTCCGCCGCGCTCCGGCGCTGACCCGCGCCCTCTTGCGCATCAAACCCCTCACGACCTCAGGAGATCCCTGTGTCCGACACCGCCGGGCGGTCCCGCCTGCGCTTCAACCCCAAGTTGTTCGCCGTCGCAGTGCTCGCCTCGCTGGTGCTCGGTGCCCTGCTCGGCTGGGTCGCCAAGCAGACCGACGCCCAGTGGCTGATCACCACCCTGGACACCATCGGCAGCACGTTCACCAAGCTGCTCAGCTTCACCGTGCTGCCGCTGATCTTCACGGCGATCGTGGTGGGCATCAACAGCCTCCGCTCGCTCGGCGGCGGCCGGACCGCGGCCCGCCTGGGCGGCAAGACCGCGCTGTGGTTCGCCATCACCTCGCTGATCGCCGTGGTGATCGGTCTGGTGATCGGCCGGCTGTTCCAGCCCGGCCGCGGCCTGGTCATCGAGCCCGACCCGGAGAAGCTGCAGGCGATCGGTGAGAAGACGCAGGGCTCCTGGCTGGACCTGCTCAACGGCCTGGTGCCGGACAACCTGATCAGCGCCTTCGCCGAGGGCGAGACCCTGCAGGTCGTGTTCGTGTCGCTGATCATCGGCGCGGCCACCTACAGCCTCGGTGACAAGGCCGCGCCGTTCGTGAACTTCAACAAGGCGGCCTTCGAGGTCATCCAGCGCGTGCTGGGCTGGATCATCCGGCTGGCCCCGCTGGGCACCCTCGGCCTGATCGGCAACGCCGTGGCCACCTACGGCAACGAGTTCTTCCTGCCCCTGGTCAAGCTCATCGGCTCCACCTACGCGGCCTGCCTGCTGGTGCTGTTCGCCGTGTACCCGCTGCTGCTGGCCCT
This sequence comes from Saccharopolyspora endophytica, assembly GCF_018070075.1. GTDB lineage: Bacteria > Actinomycetota > Actinomycetes > Mycobacteriales > Pseudonocardiaceae > Saccharopolyspora > Saccharopolyspora endophytica. The sequence continues at coordinate 126,863 of NZ_JAGPXE010000005.1, read as the reverse complement.
GGTGGCCAAGGTCAGCCCGGCCCGCTTCTTCGCCAAGTCGTGGACGGTCCTGCAGTTCGCCTTCGCCTCCCGGTCCTCCGGCGCGAGCCTGCCGATGACCCGCCAGGCCGCGGAGAACCTGGGCGTTCCGCCCTCCTACGCGAGCTTCGCGGTCCCGCTGGCCAGCACCACCAAGATGGACGGCTGCGCGGCGATCTACCCGGCGATCGGTTCGCTGTTCATCGCCAACCTCTTCGGCATCCAGCTGGGCTGGGTGCAGTACCTGACGATCATCGCGGTCGCGGTGTTCGGCTCGATCGCCACCGCGGGCGTGACCGGCTGGTTCACGATGCTGACGCTGACCGTCGGCGCGCTGGGCTTCCCGCCCGAAGTCGTGGCCACCGGCATCGCCATCGCCTACGCGGTCGACCCGATCATGGACATGATGCGCACCGCCACCAACGTCGCCGGCCAGATCGCCGTCCCGGTGATCGTGGCCCGCAGCGAGAACGTCCTCGACGACGAGGTGCTGGACGCCCCCAGCACGCCCCCGCTGATCGGCGACCGGGAACCGGCCACGGCCTGAGCGGACCGGTCCGGTGCGTGATCGCGCGCACCGGACCGGGAAAGCACTTCGTTCGGGGGATGCCGCATCCGTAGGATGGGCCGCGTGGACAGCGGCCGGCGGGGAAAAGACCTGCGCATCGGTGACCCCGAGCGCGAGCGGGCCATCCGGCTGCTCGGCGAGCACTTCTCCGCCGGGCGCCTGGAGCTCGCCGAGTACGACGAGCGCAGCAAGCTCGCGGCGGGAGCGCGGTTCGGCTCGGAGCTCGACGGGCTCTTCGACGACCTGCCCGGGCCCCGCCCGTTCGGCGAGCTGGCGCCCGCCACGACACGCCCCGCGCCCTCGGTGGGCAACGTCGCACTGGCGGTCGGCGCGGTGGCGCTGCTGCTCGCGCTCGTGGTGGTCGCGAGGCCGATCGGGCTGATGCTGCTGTTGCCGACCGTGGCGATCATCTGGTTCATGTGGCGACGAAGGTGACGACCTACCGTCACCTGCGAGCACGTTTCGTTACGGTGATGCCCATGCACAGCTCGCGGTTCACCGGGGTGCGACGTCTCAGCGCGTTGCTCGGCCTCGGCGCGCTCACCCTCACCGGTTGCGGCATCTGGCAGTCCGCCCCCACGGCCGGCACCGCACCGCCCCCACCGCCACCACCGGCACCGGTCACCAGCGCACCTCCGTCGCTTCCGCCGAGGCCGTTCGACCTCGGCCTGGACGGCGTCGACCCGTGCGAGCTGCTCACCGCCGACCAGCGCAACCAGCTCGGCTTCGACCGCGAACCGCAGCCGGACTCCGACGCCGGCTTCGGCAACGCCGCCACCTGCAGCTACCGCAACACCACGGCCAAGGTCGGCGCCCGCCTGGCGCTGATCACCACCGAGGGCATGCGGGTGTGGACCGACGACACAGCGCAGGTCGAAGCCACGCCGATCCTCGTGCAGGGCTTCCCCGCGCTGGTGATCAAGACCCCGGGGCTCGACCTGTCGTGCAACGTGGCGGTCGACGTCGCCGAGGGCCAGCACCTCGACGTCCTCTACCGCGACGACGGCGGGCAGCCACCGCCGCCGGTGGACCAGCTGTGCTCCGGCGCTCAGCGGGTCGCCGAGGAGGCGGTGCGCACACTCGCCCACCCGCCCGCCTCGGGAACCTCCAGCTCGGAGGCCCCGACGGAGCTGCCGTCCGAGTCGACTCCCTGATCCGGCACCACCCCCCGCGTATGGAGGACTCCACAGCGTTACAGATCGCGGATACAGTGTCCGGCGGACGTTTCACCTGTGGGAGGGGGCGACGTGCCGTTAACCGAGCCGTACGGCGCGGGTTCCGGTGGTTCGATGCAGGTCGAGCCCACCGCGATCCCGCGTCTGGTCAACTCGCTGCAGGAGTCCCTGGACGCCGTCGGGCTGCAGATCGAGCACGCCATCACCGAGCTCCGCATCCGTCCGTGGGCCGGTGACCCGGTCAGCACGGACGCGGCCGAGCTGTTCAACGAGCGATCGGTCGGCGGTGGTGAGGACGCGTTGACCGCGCTGTGCGGGTACCGCGACCAGCTGCAGGCCGCCGCCGAGTCGTTGCAGCAGGCCGGCCGCGAGTACGAGCAGATCGACCACGACAGCGCGGCCGGTCTGGGCGGGGGTTGCTGATCCGCGATGGGTGACCACCGATGGCAGGGCTACCAGCACGCCGAGCTGTACGCGCAGATCAACGAGGGTCCGGGTGCGCACGGCTCGACCGACAGCGTGCGCCGCTGGACCGAGCTGACCCGCGCGCTGGGCGAGATCGACGGCGGTCTGGCCGCCGCGGTCGCCGCCGCGAAGAGCGGCTGGCAGGGCTCGGCGGCCGACAACGCCAACGCCGGTCTTCGCCCGCTGGGCGAGTGGGCGGTGCTGGCGCAGCAGGCGAGCACGGTCATGCGCGAGCGGGCCGAGCAGCAGGCGGAGTTCATCAGCAAGGCCCGCAGGGACATGCCACCGCCGGTGCAGGCGACCAGCGAAGACCCGGGAACCGCGGCGACCGCGCTCACGCACCTGTTCGGCGGGCAGACCGACTACGAGGTCCAGGAGGCCCGGCAGCACGCCGCCGAGCAGCGCGCGTTCGACGTGATGCGCACCTACGAGGCGTCGACGCAGGCCAACACGACGTCGCTGGCCTCGTTCGCCCCGCCGCCGCAGGTCGTCGTGGACGCCCCGGCCTCGGGCGGGTCCAGGGCACCGGGCGGTACACCGCAGGTGACGATCAGCTGGGGTCCCACGGTCGCCGCGCCGAGCACCGGTGCGCCGACCGGCCGGACCGGTGCGGGCACCACCGCGCCCGGTGCCAAGCAGGACGGTCGCCGTTCGAGCCGCCCCGCCGGTTCCGCCGCAGGGCGGGCGTCGGGCAAGCGCGCCAAGGGCGGACGCGACGAGGCCGTCGAGCGCGAGGTCACCGAGAAGCTGGGTGACGGCGGGTTCTTCGGCGAGCAGCAGACGGGTTCGCGCCCGGTGATCGGCGGCGAGCCCGGTCGATGAACACCACCGCACGTGCCGAGAGGCTGATCGGCCTCTCGGCGTTGGAGTTCGACGTCCTCGCCGAGCACCTGGAGCTCGACGGCGTGCCGCTGGTCCTCAAGGTCCCGTCGCCGGGACGCACCCACGCTGAACGCGCGAAGCTGGTCGCCTCCGCGTGGCGCGCGATGTCGAACCGCGGCCTGATCAGCGGCGGCGAGCTCGACGCCGACCTGGAGTGGATGCTGCGGCTCGTCGCCGAACCCGGCCGCGAGGTCGACGGGCGGAGTTGGTTGCAGCGCAGCGTTCGAGTGCTGGCCGCCGCCGAGAAGGACGGCGAGCGCGCCGTTCTCGTGGTCAAGGACGGCGATCACCTGAGCTTCTCCGCCGTTTCGGCCGCCGGGATCCCGCGCGCGGCGATCTCACCGCTGCCGGAACTGCCCGCAGGCCCGGGCCGATCGGTGTCGGTGCCCAGCGACGTCCTCGACGCCGCCGCCCACGAGGTGGGTGACAAGACCGAGCAGCTCGCCTCCGCGCTGCAGCGGCGCGGTGTTCGTCCCGACGACGCCGAGGTCCTGGGCGAGATGGTGGCCGGAGCCGTGGCGCAGGGACAGTTCGGCGCGGCCGCGCGAGTCCGCTACGGCAGGCGCGAGAGGGCCGGACGCGTCGTCGGGTTCTTCGACTCCGCCCTGGGCCGCTACGCGCAGCTGCGCACCACGTCGCCTTCCGGGGAGGCCTGGAGCACGATCGCCCCGGCCGACAACCGCCGCCTGGCGGGCCACGTGGAAGAACTCCTCGACGAGGTCACCACCCCACCCCACCCGTAGCGCTCACCAGCACGGCAAGGGCCTCGCCCCGCAGCACCATTCGAATTTCGCGCGAAATTGGGACGCGAACTTCTGCGCTCGAATTTCGCGCGAAATTCGAATCCTGGTTCCGGGGGCGCACCTCGGCGGGTGTTCTGCGCCGGGCTCGTCGGTCGGCGCGGTGCTCATGATGATGGCCCCGTCCGAGGACGGGGCCATCACCTTGAGCGCGTTCGTCAGACCACCGGTTCCAGGAGGCTGATCCTGGCTTCCGGGGCCGCCGAGCGCTTGGCGTCGGCGGCTTGGTCGCTGGGTTCGGTCTGCGAGTCGCGTTCGGCTTCGACCCGCTGGGTGTAGACGGCGACCTCGCGGGCGATGGTCTCCTCGTCCCAGCCGAGCTCGACCGCCATCAGCCGCGCCACGGCGTCAGCGCAGTCCACGCCCCGGTGCGGGTACTCGATGGAGATGCGGGTGCGCCGGGTGAGCACGTCCTCCAGGTGCATGGCGCCTTCGTGGCTGCACGCGTAGACGATCTCGGCCTGCAGGTAGTTCGGCGCGGCCGGGACCGGCTTGAGCAGGTCGGGTCGCTCGTCGCCTGCCGAGAGCACCTCGTGGATCTCCGAGCCGTAGCGGTCCAGCAGGTGCCGGATCCGGTACGGGTGCAGGCCGTGCGCGCCGGCCAGCTGATCGGCCTGGTTGACCAACGCGTGGTAGCCGTCGGCGCCGATCAGCGGAACCTGGTCGGTGATCGACGAGGCCATCCGGCCGGGGACGTCGGGCGAGACGGCGTCGACCGCGTCGGCGGCCATGACCCGGTAGGTCGTGTACTTGCCACCGGCGATGGCCACCAGACCTGGGGCCACCCGCGCGACCGCGTGTTCGCGGGAGAGCTTGGAGCTCTCCTCGCTCTCACCCGCCAGCAGCGGCCGAAGACCGGCGTAGACGCCCTCGATGTCGTCGTGCGTCAACGGGGTGGCCAGCACCGAGTTGACGTGTTCGAGCAGGTAGTCGATGTCGGCCTTGGTCGCCGACGGGTGCGCGAGGTCGAGGTGCCAGTCGGTGTCGGTGGTGCCGATGATCCAGTGGTTGCCCCACGGGATGACGAAGAGCACGGACTTCTCGGTGCGCAGGATCATGCCGGTCTCGGCGACGATCCGGTCGCGCGGGACGACGATGTGCACGCCCTTGCTGGAGCGGACGCGGAACCGCCCGCGACCTCCGGAGAGCTTCTGCAGCTCGTCGGTCCACACCCCGGTCGCGTTGATCACCGCGTGGGCGCGGACCTCCACCTCCTCGGCGGTCTCCACGTCGCGCACCTTGACGCCCGCGATCCGGTCGGCCTCCCGCAGGAAACCGGTGACCTGCGTGGAGGTCATGACCACGGCGCCGTAGCGCGCGGCCGTGCGGGCGACGGTCATGGTGTGCCGGGCGTCGTCGGCCTGCGCGTCGTAGTAGCGGATGCCGCCGATCATCGCGCTGCGCTTGAGCGCGGGGACCATCCGCAGCGCACCGGCACGGCTGAGGTGCTTCTGACCCGGCACCGAGCGGGCGCCGCCCATCGTGTCGTACATGAGCAGACCGGCTGCGGTGTAGGGGCGCTCCCAGAAGCGGCGGGTCAAGGGGTACAGGAACGGGACGGGCTTGACCAGGTGCGGAGCGAGCCTGGTCAGCATCAGCTCGCGTTCCCGCAGCGCCTCGCGCACCAGGGAGAACTCCAGCTGCTCCAGGTAGCGGAGGCCACCGTGGAACAGCTTGCTGGAACGACTGGAGGTCCCGGCCGCCAGGTCGCGGGCCTCCACCAGCGCGACCCGGAGTCCCCGGGTGGCCGCGTCCAGCGCCGCTCCGGCGCCGGTGACGCCGCCGCCGATCACCACGACGTCGAACTCGTCTTGCTCGAGCCGCTTCCAGTTCTCGGCCCGCTCGGTGGGTCCCAACGAGCCCTTCAGCCGGTTTCCGGTCTCGGTCTTGTCCTTGGACTTGGACACCGCGTCCTCCTCGCTTTGATCGCGTCCCACCGTTAAACCCACCGCCGACGCGGAACCGGACCTGCGCGCAGGTGGCGCACCACGGTGGTCATCATGCCCGACCAGCACTGTCCGTGCCTGGCGCAGCGCGTCCCGCTGCCGTCGCCTGCTCGACGAGCGCTCCTCGCTCGCGCAGCACTTCGATCTGGTGGCCGGGTGTTCTCGAATCCACGATGACGATGTCGAAGTCCTCGACGGGCGCGACCGCGTGCAGCGCGCGCCGGTGGAACTTCGTGTGGTCAACGTAGAGCACTGTGCGCTGAGCTGCGGCCAGCATCGCCTTCTTGATCTGCACCATCTCCTGCTGCGGGTAGCAGCCGATGCCGTCGGTCACCGCCGACACCGACATGATCGCCAGGTCGACGCGCAGGTTGCGCAGCGAGTCCAGCGCCATGCCACCGACGAACGCGTCCGCCCACGGCAAGTAGTCGCCGCCGACGCAGATCAAGCTGATCCCGGGAGCGGCGGCGAGCTCGTCGAAGACGCCCCGGTGGTTGGTGACCACCGTCAGCGGGGCGCGGTCGGGCAGCAGCCGGGCCAGGTGCACGCCGGTGGTGGAGTCGTCGAGCAGCAGCGCCTGCCCGGGCTCGATGAGCTCGGCGGCGGCGCGGGCCAGCTCCTCCTTCTCGGACCGGTTCTGCTGCAACCGGTATTCCGAAGCCGCTTCGTAGAGCAGCGACGAGGCGGCCGAGACGTTGCCCCGGTTGCGGTGCACCAGGCCCTGCGATTCCAGGTCCGCGAGATCCCGGTACACGGTCATGGCGCTGGCGCCGATGGTCGCGACCAGGTCGTCGATGCGCAGGGTGCCCTCCGCCATCACCAGCTCGGTGATCTTGCGGCGCCGGTCCTGCTGCTTGCCGGACGGTCGTCGGCCGGACATGGCGGCTCCTCGCTCCGATTGGCGCTGACTGCGGCCGGATCACCTCCGCTACCGCAAGCTCACCGTACAACTCGATAAAAACACCATCTCAACCAGTCCGCAACGCTTCTTTTCACACAGAGTTTGTGATTAAAGTGTCGTCCGGTAGCCGGGGTCGATCACTCGATCCAGGCGTGCCGGACGCCGGTGTCCCCGCACCGGGAGCCCGGCACCGGGGATCTTCGTCATTCCGCGCTACCACCGGGCGAGCTGCGGGATTAGGCGGTACAGACGAGAGTGCTGCGCACGACTGGCGGCACACATGGACACGTGTTGCCATGCGGCAGTACCGTCCCGACTCGCTCCATGTCGGACAGACACCGAACACCCGCCTGTGCCAACGGCGGCATCACGAGGGGAACGGGAGAATGACCAGTCTTGGCGAGGTATTCCTCTGGGAGCTGCTCGGGACGGCGATACTGACGCTCATGGGCTGCGGCGTCGTGGCGAACGTGACGCTGAGCAGGAGCCTCGGAGTCGGCGGCGGCTGGCTGCTGGTGAACTTCGGCTGGGGCTTCGCGGTTTTCGCCGGCGCCAGCATCGCCGAACCTGCCGGGGCCCACATCAACCCCGCGGTCACCATCGGACTCGCGATCTACGGGGACACCGCGTGGTCGCAGGTCCCGGTCTACATCGCCGCGCAGATCATCGGCGCCGTGCTGGGCGCGGTGCTGTGCTGGGCGGCCTACAAGTTGCAGTTCGACACGACGGAGGACCCCGCCAACACCCGGGGGATCTTCTGCACCGGACCGACGGTCCCGAACGCTCCGTGGAACCTGATCACCGAGATCATCGGCACCTTCGTGCTGGTGTTCTGGATCATCACCAACCCGCCGGCCAGCGCCGGTGACGCCCCGGGAGTTCCGGACTTCGGCAACGCGGCGCTCGGCTACGCCGCGGTCGCCTTCATCGTGATCGGCATCGGCAACTCGCTCGGCGGACCGACCGGGTACGCCATCAACCCGGCGCGCGACCTGGGTCCGCGCATCGCGTACGCGATCCTGCCCATCCGCGGCAAGGGTTCGGCCGAGTGGGGCTACTCGTGGGTCCCGATCGCCGGACCGATCATCGGTGGCGCGCTGGCGGCGCTGCTGGCCCTCGCTCTGCCCATCAGCAGCTGACCGGACAAGGAAGGTTTGAACAATGGCCTCGTACATCGCCGCCATTGACCAGGGGACCACGTCCACGCGGTGCATGATCTTCGACCACGCCGGCAGCGTGGTCGCGGTCAACCAGAAGGAGCACCGCCAGCTGTTCCCCAAGGCCGGCTGGGTCGAGCACGACCCGGTCGAGATCTGGAACAACGTCCGCCAGGTGTGCGCGGGCGCGCTGGCCAAGGCCGACCTGGTCTCCTCCGACATCGCCGCCTGCGGCATCACCAACCAGCGCGAGACCACTGTGGTCTGGGAGAAGGCCACCGGCAAGCCGGTCTACAACGCCATCGTCTGGCAGGACACCCGAACCGACGAGATCGTCAGCGAACTGGGCGCGAAGGAGGGGCAGAACCGCTTCCAGGCGAAGACGGGTCTGCCGCTGGCGACCTACTTCTCCGGTCCGAAGGTGAAGTGGCTGCTGGACAACGTCGAGGGCATCCGGGAGCGCGCCGAGAAGGGCGAGCTGCTGTTCGGCAACATGGACACCTGGGTGCTGTGGAACTGCACCGGTGGCCCGGACGGCGGACTGCACGTCACCGACCCGACCAACGCCTCGCGCACGCTGCTGATGGACCTGGAGACCCTGCAGTGGGATCCGGACATCTGCGCCGAGATCGGCGTGCCGATGTCGATGCTGCCGGAGATCCGCTCCTCCTCGGAGGTCTACGGGCAGTTCCGCGAGCGCGGTGTGTTCGCCGGGATCCCGATCGCCGGCATCCTCGGCGATCAGCAGGCCGCCACCTTCGGGCAGGCGTGCCTGTCGCCCGGTGAAGCCAAGAACACCTACGGCACCGGCAACTTCGTCCTGCTCAACACCGGGACCGAGCGCGTCATCAGCCAGAACGGCCTGCTGACCACGGTCGGCTACAAGATCGGCGACAACGACACGATCTACTGCCTGGAGGGCTCGATCGCGGTCACCGGTTCGCTGGTGCAGTGGCTGCGGGACAACCTCGGCATGATCGGCAGCGCCCCGGAGATCGAGCAGGTCGCGTCCAGCGTGGACGACAACGGAGGCGCGTACTTCGTGCCCGCCTTCTCCGGACTGTTCGCACCGCACTGGCGCTCGGACGCGCGCGGCGCGATCGTCGGGCTCACCCGGTACGTCAACCGCGGTCACCTCGCCCGAGCGGTGCTGGAGGCCACGGCCTTCCAGACCCGCGAGGTCATCGAGGCGATGAACGCCGACTCCGGTGTCCCGCTGAAGTCGTTGAAGGTCGACGGCGGCATGGTCGTCAACGAGCTGCTGATGCAGTTCCAGGCCGACATCCTGGGCGTTCCGGTGATCCGGCCGAAGGTCAACGAGACCACCGCGCTCGGCGCCGCCTACGCGGCCGGCCTGGCGGTCGGCTTCTGGGAGAGCGAAGCCGACATCCGCAGCAACTGGGCCAAGGACAAGCAGTGGGACCCCGCCATGACGGAGGAGTCCCGCGAGAAGCAGTACGCCAACTGGCAGAAGGCGGTCACGAAGACCTTCGACTGGGTCGAGTGACGACCTCCCGCTGAGCCGTTCCGGCGGCGTGATCCGCACCTCGCGAAGCACTCGCGAGAGCGGGTCACGCCGCCGTTTCGCGTGCGAGCTCGGCCAGGTGCCGCAGCGAGTTGGCGAGGTGGTCCGGGCCGAACGGCGGGAAGTGGAGGTAGTCCCGAACGGACTGCGGGACGGCGGACCAGTCGTAGGTGAGGGTGACCGCGGTCGTGGACGGGCCGAGCGGCACGAGGTCGTAGCGCCACGACCAGCCGCCGAATTCGAGGTGACCGTCGCCCTCGGGGTCGTAACCGGTCCGCCAGCCTATGGTGCGCGGCGGGTCGATCACCTGGATCTCGTTCGCAACCTGGTAGTCCCCGTTCTGGGCGTCGGGGTGGTACATGTCCATCCGGAAGATCTGCCCCACCTCCCCCAACCTCGCCCTGTCGACGGGTTCCTGGACCCACCCGGTGCCGTCGATCGTGGGATGGGTCGTCGGGTCCGCCAGCACGGCGAACACCGCCTCTGCGGGTGCGGCGATCGTCCGGGTAGCGCTCACGTTCTCCTGGTTCACGGTCAGCACGCTCCTCGCGATGTCGGTCGGCCCCACGCGAGGCCGTTCGCACATGCAGACCGAGCGACCGGGACGAACTCATCGCTGCGCGGATGGGGTGATCCGCGCAGCAGCGGACCACCCCACGCCACTTCACCCTTCGAGCAGGGACTCAACCCGATCTGCTGCCCGGGTGAGACCGCCCGATTCCCTGATCTCCTGCTGGCTCCGGTCCACGTTCCGACGGATGTCCGGATCCTTCGTGACCTTCGACAGAGCGTCCCGCAGCTCGTCAGGAGAAACCGTGGCGGAATCGACCTGGACGCCGAGGGACAGCTGCTCGATGCGGTCGGCGTTGGCGAACTGCTCGGCGGCCTGCGGTGCCGCGATCAGCGGGACGCCGTGGTGCAGCCCTTCCATCACCCCGCCCATGCCCGCGTGGGTGAGGAACGCGTCCGCGTGCGAGAGCACCGCGAGCTGCGGGATCCACTGGTGGATCTCGACGTTCTCCGGTGCCTCGCCCAGCTCCGCCGGATCGATGCCGCGACCGACCGACAGCACCACGTGCCGGTCCATCCCGCCGAATGCCTCCAGGCACCTGCGGTAGAAGTCGCGGCGGTCGTTGTAGGCCGAGCCCAGCGAGATGACCAGGACCGGGCGGTCGTCCGGCGGGCTCCAGCTTTCCTGGGACCCGCGTTCCGAGAGCATCGGGCCGACGAACTCGAACGAGTCCTCGACCTCGTCGCCGAAGTACTGGAACCCGCGCGGAATCGTCACGATGGCCCGCTGCGGCACCGCGATGTCCTGGAAGGCGAGGCCGACGCCCTGCGCGGCGAAGTACCGGTCGTAGCGGGCCCGCACCTCGCGCTTGCCCGCCGTGTCCTGCGCCGTCCCCAGCACCTGCTCGATGCCCGGGGAGAAGACGTACGTCGGTGAGAGCTGGATGCGCGGGATCCGCCACTTCTCGGCCAGCACCAGCCCGGCGAACGCGGCGACGTCGTAGACGATCACGTCCGGTCGATCGTCGGTCAGCGCCCGCTCCAGTTGCGGCAGCACGAGGTCGGTCTCGTCGAGGAACAGGCGCTGCGCGGTGAGCTCGTCGTCCGGCCACTCCGACCGCTGAGCCCCGGCGGTGCCGGGCAGCAGGGAGTCGTGGCGGACCGGTTCGGCGCCGCTGCCGATGACCTGCGCGGTGAACTCGTCGGTGGTCGCGTAGCTGACGCGGTGGCCGCGCTCGGCGAGCTCGGCGACCAGGCCGAGGCCGGGATTGATGTGACCGTGAGCGGGGATGGACACGAACAGGACGTGCGCCCGCCGCCTGGTGCGGTGGAGGTTCTGAGACATGAGTGGGAACTCCTGATCAAGACGCCCGGATGACGGGCGGGAACGAGTGATGACCGCGCCGCGGAGATCCGCGCGCGGTGAGGCCGCTTCAGGCGGTCTTGATCAGAGGTAGAGCTGCCACTGCACGAGCCGAGATTAGCCCGGAGCCACGAGAGGTGTCGCGCGATTTTCCGCGGGGTCAGTCTCGGTGGGGGCGTTGTTCGGGCGGGAGCTGGCAGGCCGGGGTGGCTCCGGGCAGGCGGTGGCGGTGGTCGGCGACCCAGCGGTAGAGGCGGTCGGCGAGGGTGCGCAGCAGCGGCGCCGACATGAGCCCGCCCAGCAGCGGCCAGGGGGCGCGGCCGGACTTGAGGAGTTCGGCCACCGCTGCGGCGCCGCCGAAAACCCGGCCGGAGCGGTCGATCCAGAGGACCTCGTGAGCGGCGCGGGCTTCGGTGACGTTCAGCGCCGCGAGGTCGGCTTCCTGCCAGGGCTGGACCCGCATGCGCACCGGCAGGCGCACGGCGAGGCGGACGCTGCGGGTGCAGAACCCGCAGTCGCCGTCGTAGATCAGCACCGGACGTTCGGCCACGAGGCCATCCTCCCCCACGGGAGGCGCTGCGTCAGTCCAGGTCGTCGTGGCGCATCAGCAGGCGGCCGGCCTCGGTGAGCGAACCCGACAGCGACGGGTACACCGAGAAGGTGTTGGCCAGGTTGTCCACCGTCACCTGGTTCTGCACCGCGAGCGCGATCGGCAGGATCAGCTCGCTGGCGTTGGGCGAGACCACGACGCCGCCCACGACCACACCGGTCTGCGGGCGGCAGAAGACCTTGAGGAAACCGCGCCGCAGGCCTTCCATCTTGGCGCGGGGGTTGGTGGCCAGCGGCATCATCACGGTCCGCGCGGGGACCTCGCCGCTGTCGATGGCCTGCTGGCTGATGCCGACCGTGGCGATCTCGGGGTGGGTGAAGACGTTGGCGGCCACCGTCTTCAGCTTGATCGGCGTGACGCCCTCGCCCAGCGCGTGCCACATCGCGATGCGGCCCTGCATGCCGGCGACGGAGGCCAGCAGCAGCAGACCGGTGCAGTCACCGGCGGCGTAGATGCCCGGGGCGCCGGTGCGCGACACGCGGTCGACCTCGACGTAGCCGCCCCGGCCGGGCTCGATGCCGACCTTCTCCAGGCCGATGTCGCTGGTGTTGGGCACCGAGCCCACCGTCATCAGCGCGTGGCTGGCCTCGACCTTCCGGCCGTCGGCGAGGTGGATGACCACGCCCTTCTCGGTGCGCTGCACCGACTCGGCGCGGGCGTGCTTGACGACCTCGGTGCCGCGCTCGGCGAACACCTCTTCGAGCACGGCCGCGGCGTCGGCGTCCTCGTGCGGGAGCACGCGGTCGCGGCTGGAGATCATGGTGACCTTGACGCCCATCTCGGTGTAGGCGGAGGCGAACTCCACACCGGTGACACCGGAGCCGATGACGGCCAGGTGCTCGGGCATTTCCGGCAGGTCGAAGAGCTGGCGCCAGGTCAGGATCCGCTCACCGTCGGGCTCGGCGCCCTTGAGGATGCGGGGCGTGGCGCCGGTGGCGATCAGCACGACGTCGGCGGTGAGCTCTTCGTAGGTGCCGTCGGCGCGGTCCACGCCGATCTGGTGCACGGCCATGCCCGGCGTCGGGTCGGTGAAGCGGGCCCGGCCAGCGATGATCTTGACGCCTTCGCGGCGCACCCGGGAGCGGATGTCGGCCGACTGCGCGAGGGCCAGGCCCTTGACCCGGCCGTGCACGACGGCGACCTCGACGTCGGCTTCGTGGGAGGAGGGCCGGATGCCGAGCTCCTCGGCGTCGCGGAAGGAGGATCGAGCCCCGGCGGAGGCGATGAAGGTCTTCGAAGGAACGCAGTCGTAGAGCACGCAGGCCCCGCCGAGACCTTCCGGCTCGACGAGCGTGACGTCCGCTCCGTTGGAAGCGGCGACCAATGCCGCCTCGTAGCCCGCCGGTCCGCCGCCCATGATCACGATGCGGGTCACTTCGCGCTCCTCCTGAGTCCACCTGGCCGAAGGGCACCCCGTTGCCGGTGGTCACCGATTACACCGATGGGCGCCGGACTCACGGTACGCCGCGACGAGTCCGGGCAAACCGGGTGGTACCGACCGGGACGGGTGATCGTGGCGAAGACCACTCCCACCCGCCGACACCGCCTGTGATCAATGCCGGTGCGCAGGTTCTCCGGCTCGCGGCCGGGATGCCGGATGACCGAGAAACCCACATTCGTGCTGCCCTCCGGTCCGCTTTTCGGCCAACGGATCGCTACCCTGTGGGGCGTGCCTCTGTACGCCGCGTACGGATCCAACATGGATCCTGCCCAGATGTTGAAGCGCGCCCCGCATTCCCCGCTGGCGGGAAGCGGCTGGCTGATGGACTGGCGGCTGACCTTCGGCGGCGAGGACTACGGCTGGGAAGGCGCCCTCGCGACCATCGTCGAGCAGCCCGGTTCGCAGGTCTTCACGGTGCTCTACGACGTGAGCCCGGAAGACGAGAAGAACCTGGACAACTGGGAGGGCGCCGAGCTCGGGATGCACAAGAAGCTGCGGCTGATGGTGCAGACCCTCGACGGCCCGGTGCTCGCGTGGTTGTACGTGCTCGACGCCTACGAGGGCGGGCTGCCCTCGGCACGCTACCTCGGCGTGATGGCCGACGCGGCGGAAGCCGCCGGAGCCCCCGAGGACTACGTCGAGAAGCTCCGGAAACGCCCCTGCCACAACGTGGGCCCCGGCTCTCCCCGCGAGCTCTAGAGCCAGCCGCGCTCGCGGAGCTGCGCCGCGAACCGCTCGTAGGTGGAGTCGAGCGCGTCCGCTTCCGCCCGGTCCGGCTCGACGAGCTCGCCTTCCGGCACCATCGCGGCCGCCGCCGCGCTCAGGTCCGGGTGGATAGAACCGGTGGCCGCGAGCAGCGCCGCGCCCAGAGCCGTTCCGGCGCCGAGCACGCGCAGCACCGGCCGGTCGAGGACCGAGGCCCGGACGCGGCACCAGGCCGTGCTCCGCGCGCCACCACCCGCCGTGCGCACCGGCCCTTCGGCCACCGCGCCCAACGTGGCCAGGCGTTCCAGCGCGAGGCGTTCGCAGAAGGCGATGCCCTCCAGGCGCGAGCGGTGCTCCTCCACGCGGTCCCGCGGCGCGCCGACGAGGAACGCCTCCGCCTCGGGCGCCTGGAACGGGAACCGCTCGCCCCGCCCGCGCAGCGGGTAGTTGAGCACGCTCGCCGGTCCGTTCGCGACGGCCGCGGCGTCCAGTTCGGGCAGTTCGGCCGGGTCCACATCGGACAGCGCCGAGCCGCCGATGTTGGCGGCCCCGCCGGGCAGCCACCTGCCTTCGGGGTGCAGGTGGCTGTAGACGACTCCGGTCGGGTCGTGCACGAGCTTCTCGGACACGCCCTTGATCACCAGCGTCGTGCCCAGCACGGTCACGAACTGCCCGGCGTCGACGGCGCCCGTCGCCAGCTGCCCGGCGCACCCGTCGGTCATGCCCGCGCGAACCTCGCAGCCCACCGGCAGCCCGGTGAGCCCCGCGGCCTCGCGCCCCACCTGGCCGAGCGCCGTCGTGGGACGCACGACCCGCGGCAGCAGCGCGACGGGAGCGCCTGCCGCCCACTCACCCGCCGCCGCGTCGTAACCGCTCTTGAGCGCGTGGCTGGTGTCGGTGGCGACCGGGTGCCCAACAAGGTGCCGGGCGATCACCTCGGGCGTGTGGCAGATCTGCTCGGCCCCCGCCGGGAGGTTGTCGGCCAACCAGGAGACCCGGGCGCGGCGGTCGTCGTACATCAGCGCGGGGCCGACCGGTTCGCCGTCGGCGTCGACGGCGACGACCGTGCCGGAGGTGGCCGAGATCGCCAGCGCGGTGATCTCGGCGCTGCGCGCGCCCAGCAGGCGGGTGCACTCGGCCAGGCAGTCGCGCGCGGCGGGCCACCACGACAGGGCGTCCTGCTCCGAACGCCCGCCGGGCGAGCGCACGGGCGCGGGAAGCGGCTGCGAGGACTGGGCCAGCAGCGCGCCCGCCGGGTCGTGGACCTGCACCCGGACGGTGGCCGTGGCGACGTCCACACCGGCGACGAGCTCGCCGGTCATGACGCCAGCTTCTCCAGCGCACCCGGCAGTTCCGCCAGCGAGTGCACGGCGATGTCCGGTTCGGCGAGCTGCTCGGGCGTCGGCGCGGGTGGCGCTTCGCCGCGCAGCACCCACACCGTGCGCAGGCCCATGCGCTGGGCACCGCGGACGTCGGTGTCGAGGCGGTTGCCGACGTGCACCGCGCGGGACGCCGGAACACCGGCCTCGTCGAGGGCGTGCTGGAAGATCCGCGGGTCGGGTTTCTCCGCACCGACGGTCTCCGAGATGGCCCAGACGTCGATGTGCTCGGCGACGCCGTCGCGGCGCAGCGCGTCGACGACGACGGAGCGCTGGTTGGCGACCACGGCGATCCGGTAGCGCTCGCCGACCAGGCGCAGAGCGGGCAGGACGTCGTCGTGGAGGGCTTCCGGCGGGTACTCCCAGTACCGCTCCGCCAGGTCCGACAGCCGCTGCCGGTCCTGCACGGTGAGGAAGCGCTGCGCCATCGCCGTGCGCAGCGAGCCGCCTTGGGCCTGCCTGCGCTCGTCGTAGAGGCGCAAGAACTCGGCCTCGGAGACCTCGTCGCCCTCCTCGGCCGCGAGTTCGCGGGTGGCGCGCAGCAGCGCGTCACGGTACGCGGCATCGTCGTAGACCGGGCCGCCCACGTCGAGCAGCACGAGGTCGATCGGTTCGGCTCCGGTGGTGGGATCGGCCGGCACGTCCGGTCCTTTCGCTCGCGGTCCGAGGGGACCGAGGTGGCACCCTGCACCCCCAAAATAACATCGGGAGCGACAGAATTAACAGCATTTGATGTGATAACTACCAGTGCGCTCGTGGTGCGGCGCTCGCGAACGCCGCACCCGGTCACGCCCACGCCAGCTCCAGCAACGCCCAGGCCCTCCGGGTGCCGCGCCGGTCCCGGCGACGGGCCAGCCGCTCCCCGATCAGCGCGCGGAAGTGCTCGGCACCCGAGCCGAGCCGCCCCAGGGCGCGTTCCAGGCAGTCCAGCGCGCGGCGTTGCGGACCGGAGCACAGCACGTCCGCCAGCGCGACGTCCAGCGCCTGCACGCGGAGCCCGTCGAGCTCGATCACCTCGGTCTCCCGGAACCAGGCGTGGTGCACGACCATGTCGCCGTGCGACCGCAGCTCCCGGTCGTAGGGCACGGTCACGTGCACGGCGTCCTCGACCGGGCCGCAGCCGTGCATGGCCACGGCCGTCGGCCCGGAGATCACCCCTTGATCACCGGCGCGCAGCAGGGCCGCCGCGGCTCTGGCCATCGGATCGCGCAGGAGCGCGGCCGGCAGCACCACGCCTGGCCAGGGCTGGACCCACTGGCCCGTCTCCAACGCCTCGGCGAGATCGGCGGCGCCGAGCAGGCGTTCGGCCTCGTGGCGCGGCAACGCCCCGTGCCGGCGCTGCGGGGTCTGCGGGTCGGGTGCGGGCAGGAACTGCGGGCGGTCGATGTTCGTCCTCATGCTGAGAAGAGGCGCGAACACCGCCCACAGATGCACCCCGAGCCCGGATACACCTCGATCAGGCGAATTCCGCCGCCCGCTCCGTCAGCTCCGCAGGCTCAGCAGTGCCGTGTGGACCATCGTGCGGATCCCGACCAGCAGCGCCCGCTCGTCGAGGGTGAAGGTCGGCTGGTGCAGGTCCTTGATCCGTCCGCTGCCCGAGTGCACGCCCAGGCGGGCGAACGAGCCGGGCACGTGCTCCAGGTACCAGCCGAAGTCCTCGCCGCCCGAGGACTGCGGGGTGTCGGCGTGCGCCTGCTCCCCCAGCGCGGCGGTGATCCCGGCGCGCATCAGCTCGGTGCTGTCCCGCTCGTTGACCACCGGCGGGACGCCGCGGCGGTGCTGCAGGTCGAAGCCGACCCCCAGCGGCGCGAGCAGGCTCTGCGTGAGCTCGTGGACCAGCGGTTCCAGCTTCGCCCAGGTGTCCCGGTCGGCGGTGCGCAGCGTGCCGGTGAGAACCCCGTCCTGCGGGATGGCGTTGGGCGCCTCACCCGCGTGCACCGCGCCCCAGGTCAGCACGGTCCCGGTGCGCGGGTCGACGCGGCGGGACAGCAGCGCGGGCAGGCCGGTGATCACGCTGCCCAGGGCGTGCACCAGGTCGGCGGTCAGGTGGGGCCGCGAGGTGTGCCCGCCGGGCGAGGTCAGCCGCAGCTCCAGCAGGTCGGTGGCGGAGGTGATCGGTCCGACGCGGGTTCCGACGCTGCCCGCGGGCAGGCGCGGGTCGCAGTGCAGGCCGTAGATCCGGTCGACGTCGTCCAGCGCGCCGCTGGCCAGCACGTCCAGCGCGCCGCCGGGCATGACCTCCTCGGCGGGCTGGAAGATCATCCGCACGCGTCCGGGCAGGTCGGGGGCGGTGGCCAGGGCCATCGCGGCGCCGAGCGCGACGGTGGTGTGGGCGTCGTGGCCGCAGGCGTGCGAGGCACCCTCCACTGTGGAGGAGTACGGCAGGCCGGTGGCCTCGGTCAGCGGCAGCGCGTCGATGTCGGCGCGCAGCGCGATCGTGGGACCGGCGCTCGTTCCCTCGATGTCGCAGGTCAGACCGGTTCCGACGGGGAGCAGGCGGGGCGACAGGCCGATCCGGCCGAGCTGGTCGACGAGGAACGCGGTGGTGCGGTGCTCGGCGCGGGAGAGCTCCGGGTGGGAGTGGATGTGACGGCGCCAGGCGACCACGCGATGCGCGTTCGCGTTCAACCAGGCGTCCAGCCAGGACGGTCCGCGACCCGCACCGATGTCGGGCACGACGGACTCCACACTGGATCCGAAGCGGGAATCCATGTCCGCAATCGTGCTTTCGGTCGCGCCGATCGGCTCGTCAGCCACCAGCGTCGCCTGGGCGACGGCCCACTCCTCGTCCGTCACCGCCGAACCGTCACGGTTCGGGCGCTGGCCCGGGTCCGGGCCACGAGAATCCACCACGGTCACGCCACGCCTCCCGACGTGCAGAACTGTTCGGTCGAACCTTTTCCAGCGCGGCCGGCGACACCGGCGAGCAGCCGTTCGCGCTGCGTGCCGTCGAGCACGGCCGCGAGCGCGGTCCAGGCCATCGCCACCGCCCCGTCGAGGACCGCCTGGTCCGCCGAGGGAGTGGCGCAGGCCGCGGCGAACTCCGCCTGGTGGTTGACCGCGTCTCCGCATTCCACCGCGATCATCGGGTGGATCGCGGGCAAGGCCCTGGTCACGTTGCCCATGTCGGTGCTGCCGATGACCCGGCCCCGCTCGGTGCTCCGATCGAGCGGTTCACGCCCGAGATCGGTGATCGCGCGACGGTACGCCTCCGACAACCACTGGTCGCAGGCGAGCTCCGCGTAGACCGGGGAGATCTGCACGATCTCGTGCGAACATCCGGTCGCCGTCGCACCCGCTTCGAAGCAGGCCCGGATGCGGTTCTCCAGGCGCTGCAGCGAGCGCGCTTCGGCAGCACGCAGGTTGTAGACCGCCGCGGTGCGCGCGGGCACGATGTTCGGCGCCGCGCCACCCTCCGTGACGATACCGTGCACCATCTGCTGCGGCTCCAGGTGCTGCCGCAGGAGTCCGATGGCCACCTGCGCGACGGTGAGCGCGTCGGCGGCGTTGATGCCGAGGTCGGGCGCGGCCGCGGCGTGCGCGGCGCGGCCGGTGTAGCGGACCTCCAGGTCGGTGATGGCCAGCGAGCTCGGCAGGCAGATGTCCTCCGGCCCGGGGTGCACCATCATCGCCAGGGCGACGTCGTCGAAGACGCCCTCTTCCATCATCACGACCTTGCCGCCACCGGTCTCCTCGGCCGGTGTGCCGAACACCTTGACGGTGAGCCCGGCTTCGTCGGCGACCTCGGCCAGCGCGAGGGCGGCGCCCACGGCGGAGGCGGCGATGACGTTGTGCCCGCAGGCATGTCCGACCTGCGGCAACGCGTCGTACTCGGCGCAGATGCCGACGACGAGGTCACCGCTGCGGCGCTCGGCGACCAGCGCGGTGTCGAGGCCGGCGACGGGGGCCTGGACGGCGAAGCCGTGCTCGGCGAGCAGCGCTGCGACCTTGGCGGCGCTGCGGTGCTCGGCGAAGGCCGTCTCCGGCTCGGCGTGGATGCTGCGGGACAGCCCGGTCAGCGCCTCCTCGTTCCGGCGCACGACGTCGCGGCAGCGGTCGCGCAGCGCGGTTCGGCCTCCGGGCGCGCTCTGATCTTCGGGCGGGGTGGTACGCATGTGCGTTCATCCTGCATCAGCAGGATCAGCGGCGCGGGACGAGCACGCTACGTGGCGACCACCGGTAGGCCAGCTGCGCCGAACGGGTGGCGAGACTTCAGCTGGACAGAAAAAGGTGAATTCACATATTTGTTGAATTCCACGCAATTCCACGGACCGAGACGGACATTCCCGGCGCAAGGTCGGGAATGGGTGTGGGCCGGCACCGGTCGGGGGGCTTCCCGGCGCCGACCCACGTCTCAATGGGTTACTCACCCAGGAAGCGTGCGGAATGACTCCGCACGCACGATCAGGGTGAAAATCCCACAGGTTCGCCGTCAGGTCTAGTCCATGGCGGAAATTGGTAGTGAAGAAAGAGCGAAAACCGACGCTTCGGTCTGTTTTCTAGGAATGCCTACTTCTTCTTCTCGAAGAACAGCATCGGCTTCTTCCGGACCTTGCGGGAAAGCAGCACGAGCCCGATCAGCACCACACCGGCGACCCCCATCGCGGTGCGCTGGTTGCGCTCGGCCTGCGTCTCGCGCTCGGGCGCGGGGGACTCCGGCGTCGGCTGCTGGGCCACGACGGCGACCTGGGCGACCTCGGCCTGCCCGGCCGCCGGGCTCGCCGCCGCCCAGGGTGTGAGCAGCAGGGATAACGCGATCGCAAGTCCCGCGAGCAGGCGGCCGATCCGCCACATGATGGCTCCACATCCTTCGCGTCGCGCCGGATCACCGACACATCCGGGTCGTGTTCCGCGACCCCGTCCAGGGTCACCCGTTCCGGTCGGAGTCGATCATATCGAACACGTGCCGCGAGCGAACGAGGTCGACTCCCCCCAGTGAGGACAGTCCTAGATCGACCGGCGAGCGACAACCGCCGGTTCAGCGAACTCCCGGTTCACGATCGATTCGCTCGCCGAGTTCATCGACGATCAAGGTGTCCCGGTCCACGCTATCGGTGCGATAAGCGGCCCGTCCCACCAGTTGCGCGAGAACCGGCGCGGTGAGCGTCTGGAACAGTCCAACGAGGATCAATCCGGTGGCGTAGCCGAGGTTCAGCTGCACTCCGGTGCCGATCAGGATCAGGATCAGGCCCAGCGTCTGCGGTTTCGTGGCGGCCTGCAGCCTCGCGGTCACGTCCGGGAAGGTCAGCAGTCCGATCGCGCCGAACAGGCAGGACAGCGCGCCACCGATCAGGCAGATCGCGGAGAGGACGTCCGTCCAGCTCATCGGTACGGCTCCTTCTTCTCGATCAACTTCGCGGTGCTGATCGACCCGATGAAGGCCAGCAGCGCGAAGGCGGCCAGCAGCGCGATGTTCGACCCGTCCTGCTGCAGGCCCATGCCCACGCAGGTGCCCGCGACGACCAGCGTCACCAGCACGTCGACGGCCACGATCCGGTCGAGCGTGGTCGAGCCGAGCAGCAGCCGGACGACCACCAGCAGCCCCGCCACGCTCAGCAGTACGAAGGTCACGGCGAAGACCCAGCTCATCCCGCATCACCCCTGACCAGTTCTCGCTGTCCGGCGGAGCCGACCGCGTCGACGACCAGCCGCTCCAGGAACCACATCTCGCGCCGCACCGAGTCCTCCTCGCCGGGACGCAGGCCCAGCGCGTAGACGTAGCAGGTGCGGTTGACCCGGTCGATCTGCAGCACGAACTTGCCCGGCGCGAGCGAGACCGCGCTGGCCACGATCGCGATCACGTGGTCGGAGTCGCTGCGCAGCGTGCTGGCCACGATGCCCGCCTTGGCGCTGCGCCGGTGCCACACCGCCTGCCAGGCCACCCGGAGGGTGGAGATCACCAGGTCCCAGGCCAGGTAGCCGATCAGCCGCAGCATCGGCAGCGGGCGCAGCACCATGCCGGTGCGGATCATCGGCAGCGGGAACAGCAGGGTCACCAGCAGCGCCACCAGCACGCCGAAGAACAGCGTGCCGACGTCGAAGGTGCCCCACAGCAGGACCCACACCGCGGTCAGCCAGATCACCAGCGGAACCCGGCGCAGCAGCCGCTTGTGCTTCGGCATGCGCTCACCCACCGGAACCACCTCCCAGCACCGCGGTCCGGTAGATCTCGCCGTGCATCAGGTCCCCGGCCGCCCGGCCCGCGATCTCTCCCAGCGGGCCCGCGACCAGGGCGATCACCAGGCTGGACACGACGAGCACGCCGGTCGCCGCCAGCATCGGACGACTGGAGCTGGCGGTGCCGACGACCAGTTCGTCGGTCGGGTCCGGGTCCGGCGCGGGCGCCTTCACCTGGCCCCAGAACACCCTGGTCCACACCCGCGCCATCGCGTAGAGGCTCAGCAGGCTGGTCAGCACGGCACCGGCGGTCACCGCGTAGCCGGTGATGGTCCCGCTGCCGATGCCCGCCTGCAGCAGCGCGAGCTTGGCGACGAAACCGGAGAACGGCGGCACGCCCGCCAGGCTCAGCGCCGGGAGCGCGAACAGGACCGCGATCAGCGGGGTCGCCTTGGCCATGCCGCCCATGCGGGTCAGCGCCACCGTTCCGCTGTGCCGCGTGATCAGACCGCTGACCAGGAACAACGTCGCCTGCACGGTGATGTGGTGGACGACGTAGAGGATCACGCCGGTCAGGCCGACGACGTTGTAGACGCCGAGCCCGAACAGCATGTACCCGATGTGGCTGACCAGCAGGAACGACAGCAACCGGTTGAGGTCGTTCTGCGCGAGGGCGCCGAGCGCGCCGACGATCATGGTGATCAGCGCGATGCCGAGCATCAGGTCCCAGGTCTCGGAGTGCGCGAACACCAGCGTCTGGGTGCGGATCAGCGCGTAGATGCCGACCTTGGTCAGCAGGCCCGCGAACACCGCGGTGACCGGCGCGGGCGCCGTCGGGTAGCTGTCCGGCAGCCAGAAGTGCAGCGGCACCATCGCGGCCTTCACGCCGAACACGATCACCACGAGCAGCGCCAGCGCGATCTGCAGGCCGCGCGGCAGGTCGGCGACCTTGGTGCCCAGGTCGGCGAGGTTGACCGTGCCGGTCGAGGCGTAGACCAGCGCGATCATGGTGATGAACAGCAGCGACGAGGCGAGGCTGACGATCGTGTAGGTCATGCCCGCGCGGACCCGGGTGGAGGTGGTTCGCCGGGTGATCAGCACGTACGACGAGCTGAGCATGATCTCGAAGGCGACGAAGAGGTTGAACAGGTCGCCGGTGAGGTACGCCAGCGACACGCCCGCGCACAGCATCAGGTACATCGGGTGGAACGTCGTGCTGGAGCGCTCCCGGCCGTAGTCGGTGATGCGCTGGCCGATCGAGTAGATCAGCACCGCGAACGTCACGACCGAGGACACCAGCAGCAGCAGCGATGAGAGCCGGTCGGCGATGAGCGTGATGCCGAAGGGAGCCGGCCAGGCGCCCATCTGCAGCACGACGGGGCCGCTCTGGTCGGACGTGTAGAGCAGCACCGCCGCGTCGGCGATGATCACGCCGAGCACGAGCAGGCCGAGGATGCGCTGCACGTCGGCGAAGCGGCCGAGGGCCAGCGAGAGCCCGGCGGCGGCCAGCGGCAGCAGGACCGGCAGGGCGACCAGGACCGTCACTGCGCCGCCTCCTTCGCCGGTTCGTCCTCCGTCGAGTCGTCCTCGTCCTCGTCCTCACCGGCTTCCAGCCGCTTCTCCAGCCGCTGGATCCGGCGGTCCTCGACGTCGTCGCGGACCTCGTCGTGGCCCAGCAGCGTCCAGGACCGGTAGGCCAGCGCCAGCAGGAACGTGGTGAGCGCGAAGGTGATCACGATGGCGGTCAGCGCCATGGCCTGCGGCAGCGGATCGGTCATCTCCTCCGGGCGGGCGATGTCGAGCATCGGGGGACGTCCGGGCGGGCCGCCCGCGATCTGCAGCAGCAGGTTCGAGCCGTGGCCGAGGACCACGATGCCCAGCAGGATCCGCATCAGGGAGCGCTGCATGAGCAGGTAGAAGCCCACCGAGTAGAGGACCGCGATGGCGAACGCCACGGTCAGGTTGATGGTCATCGGCGCCCCCTCGCCGCCGCGTCGGCATCGGCCTCGATGCCCGAGCCGAGGGTGCGCAGCAGGTCCAGCACGACGCCGACGATCAGCAGGAACACGCCGGTGTCGAGGACGACGCTGCTGACGAACTTGATCTCGCCGAGCAGCGGCAGGGTGAACTTGTAGATCGCGGTCTCCAGCAGCTGACCGCCGAAGATCAGCGGCAGGAACGCCGCAGCGCAGGCGATCGTGAGGCCGAGGCCGATCAGGACCGGCGGTCGCATCGACACCACGGCGCTGTCGTCCATGCGGCCACCGGCGAGGTGGCGCAGCAGGAACGCCTGCCCGGCCACCAGGCCGCCGCTGAAGCCGCCGCCCGCGCGGTCGTGCCCGGCGAACAGCAGGTAGATCGCCAGCACCAGCACGGTCGGGAACACGATGCGCGCGACCAGCTCCAGCAGCACCGAGCGGGCCTGGCCCTCGCGGCGGAAACCGGACAGCAGCCAGCGCTCGGTCGGCGCGTCCCAGTTCGTCCATGACGGCTTGGTCGAGGGACTCACTTGCGCACCTCCTGCTGCTGCGTCTGCTCGCGCCTGCGGCGTTCGTGCCGCGAGGCCAGGATCAGGCTGGCGACACCGGTCGCGGCGACCGCGAGGACCGCGATCTCGCCGACGGTGTCGAAGGCGCGGAAGTCCACGATGATCGCGTTGACCACGTTGGTGGCCCCGGCGCCCTTCTCGGCGTGGTCCATGAAGTACTGGCTGGCCTCGGGCGGTGCCTGGCGGGCCGAGCTGAACCCGATCGCGGCCAGCGCGACGAACAACCCGGCGGCGGTGGCGATGATCGCCTTGGGGATCCGGATGGCCTTCGACGAGTCGGCCTGCGAGAAGCGCTCCGGGAGCCGCCGCAGCACGAACACGAACGCCACGACGGTCAGCGTCTCCACCAGGAACTGGGCGAGCGCGAGGTCCGGGGCTCCGTCGACGATGAACAGCCCGCCGATGCCGTAGCCGATGACGCCGACCAGCAGCACCGCGGTGAGCCTGCGGTGGGCGCGCAGCACGGCCAGCGCGGCGAGCACCACGCCCAGGCTCAGCGGCACCTGCAGCAGGTTGTCGTAGGCGCGCAGGTCGTCGGGCACGGTGAACTGGATCAGCAGGGCCGATCCGGGGATGGCCACGACGGTCACCAGGACGATGCCGAGGTAGGTGGGCAGCGAACCCACCTGGGTGCGCGCGGTGACGGCGACCGCGACGCGTTCCAGCAGCGCGGTGATCCGCTCGTAGCCGCGCTGGGCGTTGAGGGGCTGCGGGAGCCGGTTGCGCCAGGCGGTGAGCGGGGTGCGCACCCGGTGCAGCACCAGACCACCGGCTACGGCGAGCACCGACAGCGCGAGCGGGAGGTTGAAGCCGTGCCACAGCGCGAGCTCGGCGGGCTTGCCGACCGACTCGTAGGAGGTCGCGTAGCCGTCGGCGAGCTCGTGGGACACCGGGTAGGCGACGCCCAGCACCAGTCCGGCGAGCGCGGGCAGCCCGGCGGGGATCAGGGCCTGCAGGTCGGCCGGTTTGACGCTGGTCGGCGCGAGCCCGGGCTTGGTGCCGAAGGCGCCGAACCACATCCGCAGGCTGTAGGCGACGGTGAGCATCGAGCCGATCACCAGGAAGACGTCGACCGCGGCGCCTGCGGGCCCGGTCAGGAAGGCGCCGAACGCGGCCTCCTTGCCGAGGAACCCGAGCATCGGCGGCAGGCCCGCCATCGAGCCCGCGGCCAGCGCGGCGATCGCCGCGAGCCACGGCTGGCGGGCGGCGAGCCCGGAGAGCTTGCGGATGTCGCGGGTGCCCGCCTGGTGGTCGATCATGCCGACGACCAGGAACAGGGTGGCCTTGAACAGGCCGTGCGCGAGCAGCATGGTCGCTCCGGCCAGCGCGGCGTCGTGGCTGCCCGCGCCGAAGAGCACCATCAGGAATCCGAGCTGGCTGACCGTGCCGTAGGCCAGCAGCTTCTTCAGGTCGTGCTCGTGCAGCGCGCGCCAACCGCCGAAGAGCATGGTGGCCAGCCCGAACACCACGGCCGGAACGCGCCATTCGAGCTGCGCTTCGAAGATCGGGCCGAGCCGGGCGACGAGGAAGACACCGGCTTTGACCATCGACGCCGCGTGCAGGTAGGCGCTGATCGGGGTGGGGGCGACCATCGCGGCGGGAAGCCAGTTGTGGAAGGGCAGCTGCGCGGACTTGGTGAACGCGCCCACCAGGATCAGCACCGCGGCCACGGCGGTGGCGGTGCCTGTCGGCGGGCGGTCGATGAGCTCGGAGATCCGGTAGGTGCCGGCCGTCTCGCCCAGCA
Source organism: Saccharopolyspora endophytica (assembly GCF_018070075.1). Lineage (GTDB taxonomy): Bacteria > Actinomycetota > Actinomycetes > Mycobacteriales > Pseudonocardiaceae > Saccharopolyspora > Saccharopolyspora endophytica. Next base: position 101,009 of record NZ_JAGPXE010000005.1, on the reverse strand, counting down.
CGACGAAGCCGAGCAGCATGACCAGTCCGCCGAGGCTGGTGATCATCAGCGCCTGCAGCGCCGACCGGCGGGACTCGCGGCTGATGCCCGCCTGCCCGACGAGCAGGAACGAGCAGACCGTGGTCAGCTCCCAGAAGATGTAGACGGTGGTGAGGTCGTCGGCGACGACCAGCCCGAGCATCGCTCCGGCGAAGCCCAGCAGCAGCGGTGCGGAACGCCGCGCGTCACCGCGTCCTCGGGCGAAGTAGGAGTCGGCGTAGATCAGCACCAGCACGCCCAGGCCGCAGACCAGGATGGTCATCACCAGCGCGAGCGCGTCGAGGCGGAAGCCGAAGTTCAGGCCGATCAGCGGCACCCAGGGCACGGTTTCGGTCATCGTCTGGCCCGCGAGCACCTGCGGGGTGCGCGCGAGCAGCCAGACGGCGGCCGCGGCGGGTGGGATCGCGGCGATCAGGAACGCGGCGCGGGTGTTGCGCCGGGCCACCAGCGGCAGGAGCACGGCCACCAACAGGTGCGCGATGACGAAGCCGAACAAGGCACCTCCTCCGCACCGCTGTTGTCATGCCTGCCAGCCTCGCCCGATCATTCGCCACCCAGGAGGTCCGCGCACCGCGACGCGAGCAGGCGTCGCGGATGTCCGGAAGGTCCGACCAATGACAAGTTATCTGGACGCGCCCGTCTCGCGCCAACACCGCCCAGCGGAGCGTCCGGGCCGATGGGAGCGTTTTTTCGTTGCGCCGAAATAATGTTCGCCTTCAAAACGGCCTGCGACCGCGACTTTGCGAGTGGGATTCTTCACGTGGCGTAACATCATCTTCCGACCTGGGCGATCTCCCGGTGGCCGATGTGGCGCCGCTGAGTTTTCGGCGGTCTTTGCACCCGTTCCGGCCCGGCTGTCGGACCGAAGGTGGAAAATGTGGCCGTGCCCACCGACAACCAGAACACCCTCGCCGGCATCGGCCGGCTGATCGCCGACCGGTACCGCCTGGAGCGCAAGCTCGGCGGCGGCGCGATGGGCACCGTGTGGTACGGCACAGATGAACTGCTGCATCGCCCGGTGGCCGTCAAGCAGGTCAAGCTCGCGCCGGGGATGCCGGAGGAAGAGGCGGCCGAGCTGCGCGAGCGCGCGCTGCGCGAGGCTCGCGCCATCGCGGTGCTGTCCCACCCCAACGTCGTGACGCTCTACGACGTCGCGCGCGATCAGGACGAGCCGTTCGTGGTGATGGAGCTCGTCCCGTCGCAGAGCCTGGCGGCGATCCTCGACGACCACGGCGCTCTCAACGACAACCAGCTCGCGGTGATCGCCGACGGCGTCGCGGCCGGGCTGGACGCCGCGCACCGGGCCGGGATCGTGCACCGCGACGTCAAACCGGGCAACGTGCTGATCGGCGACGACGGTCGGTTGAAGGTCAGCGATTTCGGCATCTCCCGCAACATCGCCGAGCACACGCTCACCAACACCGGGATCCTGCTGGGCACACCGGCCTACATCGCCCCCGAGGTCGCCGCCGGAGAAGCCGTGACGGCCGCGGCGGACCTGTGGGGCTTGGGCGCCACGCTGTTCGCCGCCGCCGAGGGCCGTCCGCCCTACGACGTGGGCGACGATCCACTCGCGACGGTCACCGAGGTCGTGCGCGGTCCCGTTCCGGCGCTGCACCGGCCGGGCGCGGTGGGCGACGTGATCCGGGCGCTGATGGTCAAGGACCCGGCGCAGCGGATGCCGTTGACGGAGGTGCGGCGCCGGTTGCAGCACCTGCTGCCGGAACCGGGCGCCCGTCCGTTCGCGATGCTGCTCGATCCCGATGCGCCGACCGTCCGGGTCCGGCAGCGGGTGCTGCAGCAGACCTCTCAGGACAAGCCGTCGATCCCGCCCGCTCCCCAGCTCACCGGTTCGGCGCCGCTGGCGGCCGACCCCGGTCCGCCGCCGTTCACGTTGCAGGACCCACCGAGGAAGAAGCGCCGTCCGCTGCGCGCGGTCGCGCTGGTGCTGGCGGCGCTGCTGCTGTTCACGGCGGCGCTGATCGGATCGTTCGCGGCGACGCGCCTGATGGCGGGCCAGTCGCTGCTGCCGGAGCTGGAACCACCGTCCACGTCGGACCCGAACCCGGCGTTCCCGGCGCTGACGCCGCACCGGGAGGACGCGAAGCACTCGGCGGCTCCCGACGGCGGCGAGTTCTCGATCATGGCTCCGGCCGGGTGGCGCACCTTCCACAGCGAGCGCAACGACCTGTCGAACAACTCGGTGGTCGCGTTCGTGTCCGGTGATGGGGCCACGGAGGTCGCGGTGCAGCGCTACGGCGACTACTTCGAGCGGGGCCTGACGCTGGACGGCTACCAGACGCAGCTCCCGCGAGCGATCGGCGGCCCGGCGGCCGACGTCGCCGTCAACAGCTTCCACACGGTCGACGGCGTGCGCAGGGTCGTCTACTCGACCAAGGTGGAGCAGCTGCTCAGCGGTCCGGCGAAGGAGATCGAGCGCCGCACGACGGCGGCGCTGCGGCGGTCCGGCGACGACCTCTGGATCGTCCGGGTGACCAGCGTCCCGGAGAAGTGGCAGCAGGCGGAGGCCCTGCTGGACCAGGTGCTGCCCACCTTCGACCCCGCCGGCTGAGGCCGCAGCGGGGGTCGTCGTCGCCGGTGTCCGAACCGTCCGCGCTCGATGTCGCCTCTGCCTGGTCGGTTCGGACCAAAACCGGCCACCGGTGAGCGGACGAGCACGCGCCGGAAAAACGGAGAGACTAAGCTGCCCGGCCGTGACCGCTACGAACATTTCCGACCCGTCCGCCCTCGCCCACGAGGCATCGGCGAAGCTCGCCGAGCTCACGGGTGTCGATGGCCACGACCTGGCCGTCGTCCTCGGTTCCGGCTGGCAGCCCGCCGCCGACGAGATCGGGACGCCCGAAGCCGAGATCGGCATGGACGAGCTGCCGGGCTTCGCCAAGCCGGGCGCCGTCGGCCACACCGGCAAGATGCGCTCGGTGCCCGTGGGCGACAAGCGCGTGCTGGTCATCCTCGGCCGCACCCACATGTACGAGGGCCACGGCATCGTGAAGGTCGCGCACGGCGTGCGGACCGCCGTGGCGGCCGGGTGCCGGACGGTGATGCTCACCAACGCGGCGGGCGGCATCCGCGAGGGCATGCAGGTCGGGCAGCCGGTCCTGATCAGCGACCACATCAACATGACCGCGCTGTCGCCGCTGGTGGGCGCGAACTTCGTGGACCTGACCGACCTCTACTCGCCGCGGCTGCGGGATCTGGCGCGCGGCATCGACTCCTCGCTGGAGGAGGGCGTCTACGCGGGACTGCCGGGCCCGCACTTCGAGACCCCGGCGGAGATCCGGATGCTGCGCACCCTCGGTGTGGACCTGGTGGGCATGTCGACCGTGCTGGAGGCCATCACCGCGCGCTCGCTGGGCGCCGAGGTGTTCGGCCTGTCGCTGGTGACGAACCTGGCGGCCGGGTTGAGCGGTCAGCCGCTCAACCACGAGGAGGTCCTGGAAGCGGGCCGGGTTTCGGCTTCGCGGATGGGCCGGTTGCTGCGGTCGTTGCTGGAGGCGGCGTGACCCAGCCGGATGTCCGGGCGGCCGCGGAGCGGTGGATCGCCGACGACGTCGACCCCCGCGCCCAGGACGAGCTGCGGGAACTCCTCGACTCGCCCGAGCTGGCCGACCGGATGTCGGGCATGCCGCGCTTCGGCACGGCGGGGCTGCGCGCCCCGGTGCGCGCGGGTGCCAACGGCATGAACCGCGCGGTGGTCGTGCGCACCACCGCCGGGGTCGCGAGCTGGCTGGTGCAGCAGGGGCTCGGTGGCGGGATCGTGGTCGTGGGCCGGGACGCCCGGCACGGTTCGGAGGACTTCGCCGAGGACGCCGCCGGTGTGCTCTCGTCGGCGGGCTTCGACGTGCGGGTGCTGCCGGAGCCGCTGCCGACGCCGGTGGTCGCGCACGCCGCGCGGGCGCTGGACGCGGTGGCCGGGATCCAGATCACGGCGTCGCACAACCCCCCGCAGGACAACGGTTTCAAGCTCTACCTGGGCGGCGGCGTGCAGCTGATCAGCCCGGCGGACACCGAGATCGAGGCGGCGATCGCGAAGACGCCTGCGGCGAACGCGGTGTCGCGCAAGCAGAACTGGACGGTGCTGGAGTCCGGCCAGGACGACTACCTGGCGCGGGTGTCGGCGTTGCCGCGCGGCGGTGACCGCGAGGTCCGGGTGGCGGCGACGGCGTTGCACGGCGTCGGCGCGAAGACCTTGCGAAGGGCCTTGCAGCGCGCGGGTTTCGACGACGTGCACTTCGTGGCCTCGCAGTCCGAACCGGACCCGGACTTCCCGACCGTGGGTTTCCCGAACCCGGAGGAGCCCGGCGCGACCGACGAGCTGCTGCGGCTGGCCGAGGACATCAACGCCGATCTCGCGATCGCGCTGGACCCGGATGCCGACCGGTGCGCGCTGGGCGTGCGCGAGGCGGGCACGTGGCGGATGTTGCGCGGCGACGAGACCGGCGTGCTGCTGGCCTGGCACGTCCTGTCCACTTTGGACGAGTCGGCGCCGGATCCGCTGGTCGCCACGACGATCGTGTCCTCCAGCATGCTGCGCTCGATCGCCGCCGAGTTCGGGGTCCGCTACGCCGAGACGCTCACCGGGTTCAAGTGGCTGGTGCGCGCGGGCGACGGCGAGGGAACCGGCCTGGTGTACGCCTACGAGGAGGCGCTGGGGCACAGCGTCGACCCCGACCGGGTGCGCGACAAGGACGGCATCTCGGCGGCGGTGCTGGCCTGCGACCTGACCGCGAGCCTGCTGGCCTCGGGCGATCACCTGCTCGACCTGCTCGACGAGCTGTCCACCGAGCACGGCGTGCACCAGACCGGGCAGGTGTCGGTGCGGGTGACGGACCTGGCGGTGATCCCGCGGATCATGGAGCGGCTGCGCGGCGAACCGCCGCAGGAGCTGGCGGGCACGGCCGTGCGGACCCGCGACCTCCTGCCGGACACCGACGCGCTGGTGGTCACCGGCGACGGCGGGCTGCGCGTGGTGATCCGCCCGTCGGGAACCGAACCGAAGCTCAAGTGCTACCTGCAGGTGGTCGAGCAGGTCGGCGAGCTGCCGCTGGCGGAGGCCAAGCAGCGGGCCGCCGACCGCCTGGACGAGCTCACCCGAGCCGTGACGGCCCTGGTGGAGGAGTAGATGGCCAAGCTGCTGATCGTGCACCACACGCCCTCGCCCGGGATGCAGGCGATGTTCGAGCAGGTGATGGCGGGCGCGACGACCGACGAGATCGAGGGCGTCGAGGTGGTGCGCCGGCCCGCACTGAGCGCCACCGCCTCCGACGTCCTCGACGCCGACGGCTACCTGCTGGGGACCCCGGCCAACCTGGGCTACATCTCGGGCGCGCTGAAGCACTTCTTCGACACGATCTACTACCCCTGCCTGGACGCGACCAGCGGACGGCCGTTCGGCTACTACGTCCACGGCAACGAGGGCATCGAGGGAGCCCAGCGCGCGATCACCTCGATCACCACCGGACTGGGCTGGCAGCAGGCGGCCGAGCCCGCGACCGTCCTGGGCACGCCGGAGAAGTCCGACCTGGACGCCTGCTGGGAGCTGGGCGCCACGGTCGCCGCGAACCTGATGCCGTAACTGGTCCCGGGACCACCCAGTTGATCTTGGTTGGGGTGGCTCCTATAGCCTGATCGTGTCGTCGGGGCGCGCCCCTTGACGACGGCGGGGCGCCCCGGACAGAGCCCGCCTTCCCTCATCACGTGCGATGTTCGGGGCGCCCCGCACCTTCGCTCATCGTAATCAGCCACCACCCGTTCGCTGTGGCCGTCGAGGAATCCGCAGGCCCTCCAGCAGCATTTCCGGGGCCGTACGCGTTACCCTGCGACAGTGAGTGAGGAAACGATCCGACTCGAACTCGATGACTCCGGCGTCTCCGTGGATCTCCCCAAGCCCCCTGGTCCTCACGACCAGGTTCAGGGCGTTCCCTACCGGCCGGTCGAGTTCCGTGACGACGACCTACCGGCGGCTTTGGAACGATCCGCCAAGTGGCTTCGCGAGGCCCAGAACTGGCTCGGCGAACCGATCGATGTGATCGCGGTTCATCTCGATTACGACGATCGAGACGGCGCCCCGTACTACGACCTGAAGCTGATGTGCAACGAGGAGGACCTGGCAGGCGCACCGATCGCGATGCGCAGACTGCGAAGCGATTCCGTCGGCTGACCGTCCCTGAAGATCCTTCTCGAATCAACGCGATGGCCCGGCCGGCCCGTCCGGCCGGGCCGCTCTTCTAGAACCTCGAACGACGGCCTTTCCACTGGTCGCGGCCCTGGTGGGCGCGCACGGCGCCGTCGAGCAGCAGCACGCCGAACAGCGTCCCGCTGATCGGCGCCAGCGGCGCGAGCTCGGGGTTGGACCGCATGAACTTCGCCGTCCCGGCGTGGGCGGCGCTCTGCGCGGCGCAGCCGGCGAGACCGAGCGCGGTCAGCACGGGCCGGCGCCCGCGCCCCACCAGCACCGACAGCGGCGCGGCCAGCGACATCGCGATCTGGCCGAGGCCGATGGCCGCCAGCGTCGGTGCCGAGCCCTTGGTGCCCGCCACGAAGCTCTTCCGGAACGACGCCCAGCCCTGCTCGAAGGGGTCCATCCCGCTGGTGCGCAGGTGGTCGAGGCCGTCGACGGTGCGCGTGGTGCCGCCGTGGTCGCGCACGGCGGTGGCGATCGCCACGTCCTCGTTGCGGATCGCGGCGAACGCGGCCCACCCGCCGACCTTCTCGTAGTGCGAGCGGCGCACCAGGATGCAGTGGCCGATGGCGAACGCCTTGCGACCCCGGCCGTCCGGTGAGGCGTTCTCGCCGATGAGCTGCAGTCCCGGCGGCATGAGCAGCGGCCAGCTCGCCGAGCGGCCCGCAGGAGGGCCACCAGGCGTGGAGACGAGGTCGGCCTCGATGGCGTCGGCCGTGGCCAGCAGGCGGCTGAGCAGGTCCGGAGCGGCGACGGTGTCGGCGTCGAGGAACAGCAGCCACTCCCCGGCCTCCGGCGGTCCGGCGGCCTCCACGCCGACGTGCATCGCGTGCACCTTGCCGCCCCAGCCGGGCGGCGGCGAGTCCACCCGCACCGGCACCACGCGCGGGTCGCGCCGGGCGAACTCGCGGGCGATCTCGCCGGTGGCGTCGGTGGAGCCGTCGTCGACCACGACCACCCGCAGCAGCGCTTCGTGCTCGGCGCCGTGGGTCTGCGACACGATCGAGCTCAGGCAGTCGGCGAGGACTGCGGCTTCGTCGCGGGCGGGGACGACGACGGTGACCTTGGGCGGCGCGACCGCACCGGGCCGGGGTTCCCGCAGCGGCGCGATGGCGCGCGTCTGGCGGATCGTGCGCGCGCTGCGGATCAACACCCCCACGGCGACCGCACCGAGCACCCACGACCAGCGATTCGTGTGTCTTCGCGGTGAAACCACGAACTCAGCGTGCCACGGAAGGGGCGAACGGGTGCTGATCAAATGCCCTAATTGGCGCTGAACTTCGCGTTGCGCCCACGTCCCGGAGCGGTGTCCGAGCAGGTGGTCGGGGTCAGACGGCCCCGTACTCGCGGTCTCCCGCGTCGCCGAGGCCGGGAACGATGAAGCCGGATTCGTTGAGCCGGTCGTCGATGCTCGCCGTCACCACGCGCACCGGCAGCCCGGCCTCTTCGAGGCGCCGGACGCCCTCGGGCGCGGCGAGGGTGCAGATGGCGGTGACGTCGGTGGCGCCGCGCTCGACCAGCAGCTCGATCGTGTGCACCATCGAACCGCCGGTGGCCAGCATCGGGTCCAGCACCAGCACCGGGATGCCGGTGAGGTCCGCGGGCAGCGACTCCAGGTACGGGGTGGGCAGCAAGGTCTCCTCGTCCCGCGCGAGCCCGACGAAGCCCATCTGCGCCTCCGGGATCAGCCGGTGCGCCTGGTCGGCCATGCCCAGCCCGGCGCGCAGCACCGGAACCAGCAGCGGCGGGTTCGCGATCCGGTAGCCGGTGGTCTTGGCCACCGGGGTGTGGATGGGCTCCTCCGCCAGCTCGGCGTCGCGCGTCGCTTCGTAGATGAGCATCAGGGTGAGCTCTTGCAACGCAGCGCGGAAGGCGGCGCTGTTGGTGCGCGCATCGCGCATCGTCGACAACCGCGACTTCGCGAGGGGGTGGTCCACGACCCGAACGTCCATGACGGACAACCGTAACGGCCGCTTCCCACCCCCGGCGCACGGACTTGCGCGAACGTGTCGCCGATCGCAGGCCTACGGGTGCAGGACGACCTTCGTGTAGCCCTCGATGCGCTGGTCGAACTTGCTGTAGGCGTCAGGGGCGTCGTCCAGCGACAGCTCGTGGGAGACCACGAAGCTCGGCTTCGCCCGACCCGAGATGATCATGTCGCGCAGCTGCCGGTTGTAGCGCTTGACGTTGCACTGACCGGTTCCCACGACCTGACCCTTCTCGAACATCCTCCCGATGGACACCAGCAGCCTGCCCTTCTTGGCCTCCTCCGACGGACCGCCCGGGTCCGCGGGCACGTAGAGGCCGGGCACGCCGAGCCGCCCGGTCGGGCGCACGGTTTCGATCAGCGAGTTGAGCACGATGGCGGGTTCTTCCTTGCTCGCGTCGCCGGTCTGCGCCTGGTAGCCGACGGCGTCGACGCCCTTGTCGGTTCCCTCGCCGTTGGTCTGATCCTTGATCATCTGGACCGGGTCGCCCTGCGAGAAGTCGATCGGGATCGCGCCCATCTCCTCGGCCTTGGCCAGCCGCTCCGGGATGCGGTCAACGCAGAACACCTGGGACGCGCCGCGCAGCAGCGCGGAGTAGGCGGCCATCAGGCCCACCGGCCCCGCCCCGTACACCGCGACGCTCTCGCCCGGCGAGACCTGCGCGAGCTCGCACCCGTGGTAGCCGGTCGGGAAGATGTCGGCGAGCAGCACGAAGTCGGTCTCGTGCTCGCTGCCGGCGGGCAGCTTCAGGCAGTTGAAGTCGGCGTGCGGGACCCGCAGGTACTCGGCCTGCCCGCCGGTGTAGGGCCCCATGGAGACGTAGCCGTAGGCTCCGCCCGCGAACCCGGGGTTCACGGTGAGGCAGAAGCCGGTGTTGCCCGCCATGCAGTTCTTGCAGAACCCGCAGGCCACGTTGAACGGCATCACGACCCGGTCGCCCTTGGCCAGGCCGACGACGCCCTCACCGAGCTCCTCGACGACGCCCATGTTCTCGTGCCCGAACACGATCCCCGGCTCAGCGGCCGTGCGCCCCTCGTACATGTGCAGGTCCGACCCGCAGATCGCGGTCGACGTCACCCGCACGATCACGTCGCTGGGGTGCTGGATCCTCGGACTCTCCACCTCATTCACAGCAACCCGGTAAGGCTCCTGGTACACGACGGCCTTCATCTCAGACCTCCAGAACACATGCGTGACCGCTCATGGCACCCGGGGACTACCCATCTTCGCCCGCGCGCACGCACACGTTCGGAGGACTTCAGCGGGTGCGGCCCCGGGGTGGGTGGAGGCGGTCGCGGGTTGCGGTGGCGGTGAGCCAGCAGGTGCCGCAGGTCGGGGACAGCCAGTCGATCGCGGTCGGTTTGCCCAGGTTGATCGTCTCGCCGCAGAGGGTTTCGCGGGACTGGCCCGGGTGCGGCGGTTCGGTGGGGTGCAGGGCGTGGCGGAGGCCGCCGTGCGGGCGCCAGTAGGCGACCAGCTGCTGGCCGTTGAAGAGCTCGGACACGTTGCCTCCCAGTGGTCGTCGGACGCGGAGCGCCGGCCGGGAGTCGGGGGAGGAAGACCGACCGGCGCCACCGCCAGCGATGACCCTGCGTATTGCTATCGTCACCGCTTGAGATCAAGATAGAAGGCATTCGGTTAATTACCTATCGGCATCAACCAATCGAGTTGGATCTTCAGCCTGGAGATCACCCGGGAGGCTCACATGGCACCGATCTCCGCCACCGTCGCGATGTGGGCGATCGGCCTGCGACTCCGAGAGAGGCGCGAGGAGCGCGGCTTTCGCTCCGCCGACGCGGCGAAGCAAACGGGCGTGGCGGCGGCGTACCTGTCCGACATCGAGAACGGCAAGAAGAACCTCTCCGAGGGCAGGCTCAACGAGCTGATCGAGCTCTACGAGATAGACGCCGAAGAAGCCGACGAACTCCGGGATCTGCGCGAACAGGCCACCCGACGCGGATGGTGGACCAAGTACTCAGCCCTCTTCAGCGACGAACTCCTCCGCTTCTTCGGCTTCGAGCACGGCGCGGAAAGCCTTCGCACCTACGACAGCGACCTGGTCGCCGGACCACTTCAAACCGCGTCCTACGCCCGCGCGATCATCGAAGCCGGTGCACCCAATCTGCGGCTCGCCGAGGTGGATCGCCGAGTGCAGTGCCGACTCACTCGCGCTCAACGACTCATCGGCGACGACCCACTTCAGATCACAACCGTCATGAGCGAAGCCGCGATTCGCCAGCAGGTGGGCGGCCCCGAAGTTCACCGTGAGCAGCTCAGGCATCTCGCGACGCTGATGGAACAACAGCCGGAAACGATCGACATCCGAGTCGTGCCCTTCGAAGCGACCGGACATCCCGCGATGGGCGGGTCGGGTTTCTTCCTCATGACCTTCCCGAGCGGGCGGCTGCCCACCATCCTCTGGCAGGAAACCGTCACATCAACGCAGCTCATCACCGATCCCCTGATGACCCGTGAGTACGCACTGGCGCACTCGGATGCGATGCGGAACGCGCTGAGCAGGGACGACAGCTTCAAGCTGATCACGAAGGGGTTCACCTGCGGCTAGAGCACGGCTACAGTCGAAAATATGAGTGACGGCAAACAGCACGTCCTGTCCGGCGTTGCTTGGCGGAAATCGTCACGCAGCTCGAACAACTCCTACTGCGTCGAGGTCGCGGTCACCGAAGCCTTGGTCGGCGTCCGAGACACCAAGGACCGCACCGGCGGAACCCTCACCTTCGACCGCGAACGGTGGAACGACTTCCTCACCGGACTTCACAACCGCCGCTGACCTGGCGAGGGACCGTCATCCACCGATGTCGTCCCGAGGAACTACCGCCGGTTCGCGAGGACTCCGGGACGCTGCGCTCCGCCACTAATATCACCGCATGGAATTCAGCCCGGCGACATGGCGAAAGTCGACTCGCAGCGCCACGAACGCTTCGTGTGTCGAGGTCGCGGTCACCGACGACACCGTCGGAGTCCGCGACACCAAGGCCCGCGAGAGCGGCACCCTCGCCTTCAGCCGCGAGCGGTGGAACGACTTCCTCTCCGGCCTCCGCAACCAGTGACACCACCCGTGACCCCGTAGCACCCGGTCACCTCACCCGGAATACCGCCGTAATCAGGTTCCCGATTACTGCCGTATTCCGGTACCTGATTACTGCCGTATTCCAGGTGCCCGTCTGGCACCGGGGGTCGGCGGAGGGAATGGGTGGGCGGGTGGCGGGATCGTTCCACCTGGGACGCGCGTCGCGGGTGGCGACCTAGACTGCTGGGCATGGCATGGACGCCGTTCGATCTTGACGACGCCGTGCGGGACGACCGGTCGCTGCGCCGCTTCCTGCACGGTCTTCCTGGCGTTGACCAGGTGGGGCTGGAGCAGCGGGCCGCCGGGCTGGGCACCCGGAGCATCAAGAAGAACTCGAAGATGCAGGCCATCGACACCGCGATCTCCATGGTCGACCTGACGACCCTGGAAGGCGCCGACACCGAGGGCAAGGTCCGGGCGCTGTGCGCCAAGGCCCGTCGGCCCGATCCCGGGCAGGACGGGATTCCGCAGGTCGCAGCCGTGTGCGTGTACTCCGACCTGGCCGCCACCGCCGTCGCCGAGCTCGACGGGTCGGGGATCCACGTGGCCTCGGTGGCCACCTCGTTCCCCTCCGGGCGAGCCGCGCGGGCCGTGAAGCTCGCCGACGTGGAGCACGCCGTGTCGGCCGGGGCCGACGAGATCGACATGGTCATCGACCGGGGAGCGTTCCTGGCCGGGCGCTACGGGCAGGTCTTCGACGAGATCAAGGCCGTCAAGGCCGCCTGCGGGAACGCGCACCTCAAGGTCATCCTGGAGACCGGCGAGCTGGCGACCTACGACAACGTGCGCCGGGCGTCGTGGCTGGCGCTGCTGGCCGGGGGCGACTTCATCAAGACCTCCACCGGCAAGGTCTCCCCCGCCGCGACGCTGCCGGTGACGCACCTGATGCTGCAGGCCGTGCGCGACTGGCGGGACTCCACCGGCGAGCTGCGCGGCGTCAAACCCGCGGGCGGCATCCGCAACACCAAGGACGCGATCCGCTACCTGGTGGCGGTGCACGAAGTGGCCGGCCCCGAGTGGCTCACCCCCGACCTGTTCCGGTTCGGCGCGTCCAGCCTGCTCAACGATCTGCTGATGCAGCGGCGAACCCAGCTCGAAGGCCACTACAGCGGCCCCGACTACGTGGCGGTGGACTAGATGACCAGCCCTTGGGAGTACGCGCCCGCGCCGGAGTCGCGCGAGCTCGCCGACCTCAAACCGAGTTACCGGATGTTCGTCGACGGCGAGTTCGTCGACGGCGGCGGGCAGACCATCAAGACCGTCAACCCGGCCACCGAGGAAACCCTCGCCGAGGTGGCCTCGGCCGACACCGGTGACGTGGACCGGGCGGTCGCCGCCGCGCGCCGCGCCTACGAGCAGGTGTGGTCGAAGCTGCCGGGCAAGGAGCGGGCGAAGTACCTGTTCCGGATCGCGCGGCTCATCCAGGAGCGCGCCCGAGAGCTGGCGGTGCTGGAGTCGCTGGACAACGGCAAGCCCATCAAGGAATCCCGCGACGTCGACGTCCCCACCGCCGCCGCGCACTTCTTCCACCACGCCGGCTGGGCCGACAAGCTCGACCACGCCGGTTTCGGGCCGAACCCGAAACCGCTGGGCGTGGCCGGTCAGGTGATCCCGTGGAACTTCCCGCTGCTGATGCTGGCGTGGAAGATCGCACCCGCGCTGGCCTGCGGGAACACCGTGGTGCTCAAGCCCGCCGAGACGACTCCGCTGAGCGCCCTGGTGTTCGCCGACATCTGCCGCCAGGCCGGGCTCCCGGCGGGCGTGGTCAACATCGTGCCGGGCGCCGGAGACGTCGGTGCGGCGCTGGTGGCGCACTCCGACGTGGACAAGGTGGCCTTCACCGGTTCGACCGAGGTCGGCAAGCAGATCCAGCGGACGGTGGCCGGGGCCGGCAAGAAGCTGACGCTGGAGCTGGGCGGCAAGGCGGCCAACATCGTCTTCGACGACGCGCCCCTGGACCAGACCGTCGAGGGCATCGTCACCGGCATCTTCTTCAACCAGGGCCACGTGTGCTGCGCCGGCTCCCGGCTGCTGGTGCAGGAGTCGGTGGCCGAGGAGCTGCTGGAGAAGCTGCGGGCGCGGGTGAGCACGTTGCGCGTGGGTGACCCGCTGGACAAGAACACCGACGTCGGCGCCATCAACTCCGCCGAGCAGCTCAGCAAGATCACCGAGCTGACCGCCAGCGGCGAGACCGAGGGCGCCCAGCGCTGGAGCAGCCCCTGCGACCTGCCGGAACGCGGCTTCTTCTTCGCGCCGACGGTGTTCTCCGGGGTGCAGCAGTCGATGCGGATCGCCCGCGAGGAGATCTTCGGTCCCGTCCTGTCGGTGCTGACCTTCCGCACGCCCGACGAGGCGATCGCCAAGGCCAACAACACGCCCTACGGCCTGTCGGCCGGGATCTGGACCGAGAAGGGCTCGCGGATCCTGTGGGCGGCGCAGAAGCTGCGGGCGGGCGTGGTGTGGGCGAACACGTTCAACCGGTTCGACCCGACCGCGCCCTTCGGCGGCTACCGCGAATCCGGGTTCGGCCGCGAGGGCGGCCGGGCTGGTTTGGAGGCGTACCTCGATGTCTGACGTTGCCGGCCGGCTGGCCGTCGCCAAGACCTGCAAGCTCTACATCGGTGGCGCGTTCCCGCGCTCCGAATCCGGACGGGTGTTCGCCGTGACCTCTGCGGACGGGGAGTTCCAGGCCAACGTCGCGCACGCCTCCCGCAAGGACGTGCGCGACGCCGTCGCCGCGGCCCGCAAGGCGTTCGGCGGCTGGTCCGGTGCCGCCGCCTACAACCGGGGCCAGGTGCTGTTCCGCATCGCCGAGGTGATGGAGGGGCGGCGCGAGCAGTTCGCCGCCGAGGTCTCCACCGCCGAGGGCGTCTCGCGGGAGACCGCGCTGTCCACTGTGGACACCGCAGTGGATCGCCTGGTCTGGTACGCGGGCTGGACCGACAAGATCGCGATGGTGCTCGGCGCGTCGAACCCGGTCGCGGGCCCGTACTTCTCGTTCAGCACGCCCGAGCCGACCGGGGTCGTGGGCGTGCTGGCGCCGCAGGAGTCCTCGCTGCTGGGGCTGATCAGCGTGATCGCCCCGGTGATCGCCGCGGGCAACGCCTGCGTGGTCGTGGCCTCCGGCGAGCGGCCGCTCCCCGCGATCACGCTCGCGGAGGTGCTGGCCACCTCGGACGTTCCCGGCGGGGTGGTCAACCTGCTGACCGGCCGGGCCGCCGAGCTCGGCCCGTGGTTGGCCTCCCACGCCGATGTCAACGCGCTGGACCCGACCGGGGCTTCCGCCGAGTTGCGCGGCGAGCTCGCGCGCTCGGCCGCCGACACCGTCAAGCGGGTGCTGCCGGTCCGCGGCGAACCCGACTGGACCGGCGAACCCGATCTCCAGCGCCTGCGCGCCTTCACCGAGATCAAGACCGTGTGGCACCCGGTGGGCACCTGAGTCACTTGGCGGCGGGGTACCGGACGCGGTTGCGGCGGATGGCCTGGGTGAGCAGGACCGCGAGCGCGACCAGGAAGACCACGCCCAAGGTCAGCACGAGCCAGCTGGGCGGGCTCAGCACCGGGGTGACGTCGTCGAGGAACTTGTTGCAGATGATCTGCGACCCCAGCGCGAGGACCGCGGCGACCGCGACACCGGCGCCGAGGAGCTTGTTGTGGGAGCGGGCCGTGTAGGCGCGGAAGGCCAGCATCGTCCCGATGATGATCATCACCAGCAGGGTCGGCTGGGCCACGACGTCGCGCAGCGAGTAGTCGATCGTGGGCTGATCGAGGGCCAGTCCGTCACCGAGGAACGACGTGCCGAACATCGCCAGCGTGCCCGACGCGATGGAGATGGCCACGGTCTCGCCGGTCGAGCGCTTGCCGGTGGCCGGGTCGAGCTGCGCGGCGACCTGCTTGGCGTAGTCGCGCGGCCTGCCGAACGCGTCCACCGGGTCCTCCCCGGTCTCGGTCACGTGCGCCTCGACCTCGGCGAGCACCTCCCCGACCCGCCGGCCGGATATCTCGTGCAACCGCAACGCCTTGACCAGGTCGTCGTGGTACTTCTTGTCAAGCGTCATCATGCTCGTACCCCTCACAACGGTGGTCGAGTTCCGGGTGAACCCGACCGGCTTCGGTCCTTCTCCAGCACCGACCAGCGGGTCGGGCCGGAACATCAGTTCTTGTTCGGGTAGCGGACCCGGCCTCGGCGGATGGAGTGCGCCAGCATCGCGAACATGCCGATGAGGAAGACGACGCCGAGTGCGAGGATCAGCCAGCTCGGGGCGGTGACGACCGGGGCTTCGTCGTCGAGGAACTTGTTGCAGAGCATCTGGGCGCCCACGCCCGCGATCACCGCGACGACTGCCCCGCCGGCGTAGAGCTTGTTGTTCGCCTGCGCCGTGCGAGCGAGGTGGACCAGCAGGAAGACCACGACGACCGCCACCAGCAGCAGCGGCTGCGCCACCACGTCGCGCAGCGTGTAGGCCACCCCCGCCTCGTCCAGGGCGAGCCCGTCGCCGAAGAAGGTCTGGCCGAACAGCGCCAGGGTCGCGATGGCGACGAAGGCGAGCACCATGCCGCCGGTCGAGCGCTTGCCGGTGGCCGGGTCGAGCTGCGCGGCGACCTGCTTGGCGTAGTCGCGCGGCCTGCCGAACGCGTCCACCGGGTCCTCCCCGGTCTCGGCCACGTGCGCCTCGACCTCGGCGAGCACCTCGCCCATCCGCTCGCCGGATATCTCGTGGAAGCGCAGAGCCTTGTGCAGGTCGTCGGTGTACTCGTCCAGCGTCATCATGCTTGCACCCCTCGTTCCACGACGGTGATCGAGTTCCGGGCGAACTCGACCCACTTCGGTCCCATCTCCGCCAGCGCGGCGCGGCCCTGATCGGTCAGCGAGAAGAACTTCCGCCCCGGGCCGCCTTCGCCCGCCCGCCACTCCGCCTGCAGCAGGCCGTCGGCGGCCAGCCGATTGAGCAGCGGGTAGAGCGTTCCGGCCTTCATGTCCGGCAGTCCGGCTTCGGCCAACCGCTGCAGCAGCGTGTAGCCGTAGCCCTCCCCGCCTTCGGCCAGCAGCGCCAGCACCGCGAGGTCGAGCACCCCGCGCAGCCATTGCGTCTGCCTGGCCGTCGTCGTCCGTTCCGCCATGACTAGAACGTAACACCGACTAGTGTGCGAGACCAACTAGTGGGTCAGGAAAAATCCCCACCGGAACTCCGATGGGGATCTGATCAGCGGATTTGCCAGTCCAGGCGGCCGTCCTCGGTCACCGTCGGGTAGCTGTGCCCGGCGGGGGCGCCGTCGGTCAGCGCCCGGTGCACGTCGGCGAGCATCGCCGTGATGCCCTGCCACTCCGGCCGCAGCACCTGCGCGTGCTCCTGCTCCCACTCCAGCACGCACCCGCGCAACGACCCCGGCCGCAGGTCGACCACCAGCTCGTCGGCGAACCCGTCACCGGCGATCGGGATCCACGACGGGTGGAAGCTCGACCCCGGCGATCCCGCGTAGTAGTCGCAGGCCGGCCGGTCCCACTGCGCCGTCCAGGTCTTGCGGTGATCGCGCCACGCCGACAACGCCTGATGCGCTCCGTAAGGCGTGTAGAACGGCGGCAGGACGTCGGCCAGCACATCGCCCTCGGTACCGCCGCAGCAGATCCACAGCGCTCGCAGCTCGTCCGGCAGCTCGACGGAGAACTCGCCCTCGAGCTCGACGAAGTCGGGTTCCTGGACTGGCGGACGCAGAGCGGCTGCGGTGACCGGCGCATGTCGCCCGAGCCAGTGCGCGATCTGACTCCACAGCTCCGTGACATCCATTCTGATCATGGTCGCGCGCCGCGCAGGGGGGCGGTACCGCCAAAGGGGACTTCGGAGACGAACGGTGAAAGCGCTGGACCGAACAGCGGATCCGGGTAGCCCCGAAGCCCGAGGAGCGACAGGAGATCGTTACCAACTGTTCCGTCCGCTGTTGCAATGATCGAACCAGATACGGTGACACCGGACCAGGGCACAAGCCGTCCACGGCCAACCCGTAGGCTTCCGCGGGGTCTGGTTCTGGTGACCGGAGGTAGAGAGATGGCGCAGGACATCGTCCCCATCGAGCTCGGGCTGCCGCAGGGAGACGTCGTCACCCTGTGGGCACCGCACTGGCGCGAAGATGGTGAGGAATGGGAAGCGTTCCTCGGGTACGGGGATGACCTCTACGGATTCCCCGATCCCGCGCGGCTCGCCGCGTTCGTGCGCACAGCACGGGAACACGACCTCGACGACCACCCGGCGTGGCACGTGGTGCCCGCGCTGTCGGCCGTCGAGCTCAGCCCCGACGAGGACCACCAGTTCGACCTGGTGGGCGTCCCGGAGCTGGTGGCGGAGCCGCTGGACACCTGGACCGTCGCCGAGCTCGCCGACATCGTCGAGATCGCCCGGTCGCTGGCCGAGGTGTGCGAGCTCGACGCCGTGGACGAGGTCCTCGACTCGGCCGACGGCTTCTCCCTGCTCAACCAAGGCATGCTGGCCTTCAACGGCCGCGACGGGCAGAAGCGCTGGAACGAGCTGTGCAAGGTCGTGGTGGAGCGCTGGGACGAGGTGCTCGACGCCATCGACTCCGTCGTGACCACCCCCGACGTCCCCGCGGACGCGGTCGCCACCGCCGAGACCGAGCTCGCCGAGGCGACCGAGACCTACTCCGACGAGGACACCGCCACCTCGGACTCCGATGTGGACGAGATCGAGGAGGTCGCACTCGGCTTCTGGGGCGAGATCGGCATCGACCCCATCCAGATCGTCACCAGCGACAGCGAGCTCTACACGCTGCGCTGCTACCTCGGCGACGACCCGGTCTTCCTCGGCGAGGACGGCAAGATCGACGTGTTCACCTCGCGGCGCGCGCTCGCCCGGTTCCTCGCCGACGACGAGGCCGTCGAGAGCACCGACCTGGCGCGGGTGGCCACCTGGCAGCGCCTGCGCGACGCGGCGACCGGCGGCGAGCTGGAGGTCGAGGTCGAGTCGGACAACACCTACGTGCTGGCCGGCCTGGACGCCGACCTCGGCGAAGGACCGTCCGAAGTGGACCCCACTCAGCTGGACCTGGCCGAGGAGCTGCTGCTCGACGCGGCGGCCTGGGCCGGCGACGACAGCGCCGAGAACGCCCTGCAGTCCTCGGAACGACTGGGCTGGCTGGTGTCGTTCATCCTGCGCCCGAGCCCGAACCGGATGCCCCCGAGCCCGCCGTTCGACGCCGAGGTCCAGACCTGGCGCAAGCTCATGGCCGACCTGGAAGAGCGCTTCCGCAAGCACTGACCCGGCTCACGCGGCCGAGGTCAGCTCCGGCGTCGCGAGGCGCTGCTTGTAGGCCTGGCGGAGCCCCTTGCGGGCTCGGTAGACCAGGGCCGCCGCGCTGTTGCGACTGAGGTTGTAGCGGCGGCTCAGGTCCGACGGCGTCTGGTCCTCCACCTCGACCGACCACAGGACCTGGCGCCAGCGCGCGGGCAGGTGTGCGAACGCCTCGCTCACGCAGGCCCTTTCGAACTCGCCGATGGCCGCGTCGGTGAACTGCACCGGTTCCTCCGGCTCGCAGAACTCGTCGACGTCGGCCGCCAGGATCATCCGGCGGGACTTGGCGTTGACGCCCGCGGCGAGGTTGCGGATCGTGGTGAGCAGGTACGCGCGGAACGCCCGGTCCGGCCCGCTCCCCCTGCGCAGCACGTCGAGGATCTTGGCGAACGCCTCCGAGACGAGGTCGTCGGCGTCGGCCGGAACCGCCGCGACCTGCAGAGCCATGGTGTGCGCTGCCGTTCTGTGCCGGGCGTAGAGCTCCGCGAACGCGATCATCGATCCCGTTCGGACCTCGTGCAGCAACGTCCCATCGTCGCCCGCTGACATCGGGTAAACCCCTCACTGGCTGCTTGCGCAGAATTTTCCCGCTGCGCTGGAGAGGTTGACAAGGCGCCGATTTTCAGATGGTGATCAACGATCTGTCAGTTCCAGCAGACCCGATCGCCCGCCAGCGCGAGGGCGCGGGAGATCTCGTCGGCCGCGGCGGTGAGCGGACGCACGTAGTCGTCGGTGGTGGCGAGCTTGCGGGCCGGGAACGAGATCGCGAGCGTCACCGGCGAGGTCGCGCACTGGACGCGGGCGGCCAGGCAGGCCGTGCCCAACGAGTACTCCTCGGTGTCGGCGACCAGCTCCGACGGCGGGCGCTCCACCAGTTCGCGCACGCCGGTGATGGTGCGCGGGGTGAGGTCCTCCGGCGGGTGCCTGCGGAAGTGGTCGGCGCGTTCGTCCTTGCTGAGCCCGGCGAGCAGGCACTTGCCGACCGCGGTGGCGTGCGCCGCCTGCCGGAAGTCCACCCACGCGTCCACCCTGGGCGTGCGCGGGCTGTCCACGATCTCGTCGACCTGGACCTCGCCGTCCTCGTAGCGGGCGAGGTAGATCGCCGCGTTGAGGTCCTCGCGGAGTTCGACCATCACGCCGCGGATCTTGGCGCGCAGCTGCTGCGCCTGCGCGGAGTCGTGCAGCCCGGTCACCTGCTCGCCGACGATGAACGCGCCGTCGTCGAGCTTGACCAGGTATCCCTCGTGGACGAGCGTCCGGAGCAGGTGGTAGGTCGTCGACAGCGCGAGCCCGGTGTTGCGGGCCAAGCACTTCGCGGTGATCCCGGCGGGGTGCTCGCCGACGACCTCCAGCAGCCGGAGCGCGCGCTGGACCGACGCGATCAACGTGGGTTCGCTGGTCCTTCTCACCTGCGCCTCCAGGGCAGTGCGGCGACTCGAACCTGTGCTGGGCGTCTCCGGCGGCACGACGGTGTGCCGCCGGAGACTGTGCAGCCTAACGCCATCGCGGTGTCGCGGTCAGGACAACATGTCGGCGTAGCCCGGTTTGATCTGCTCGTTGATGATCGCCAGCCGCTCGTCGAACCCGAGGAACGACGACTTCATCGCGTTCACCGTGAACCACTGGAACTCCTCCCAGCCGTAGCCGAAGGTCTCGTGCAGCGCGGCGAACTCGCTGGACATCGAGCAGTGGCTCATCAACCGGTTGTCGGTGTTGATGGTGACGCGGAAGCGCAACCGGGCCAGCAGGCCGATCGGGTGGTCGGCGAGCGAGGACACCGCGCCGGTCTGCAGGTTCGAGGAGGGGCACATCTCCAGCGGGATCCGGCGGTCCCGCACGTAGGAGGCCAGCCGGCCGAGGTGCACCGTGCCGTCGTCGTCGACCTTGATGTCGTCGACGATCCGCACCCCGTGACCGAGCCGTTCTGCGCCGCAGTGCTGAATGGCCTCCCAAATGGAAGGCAATCCGAACGCCTCACCTGCGTGAATGGTGAAGTGCGCGTTCTGCTGCCGCAGGTATTCGAAGGCGTCGAGGTTGCGGGTGGGCGGGAATCCCGCTTCCGGGCCCGCGATGTCGAAGCCGACGACCTGCGCGTCCCGGTACCGAATGGCGAGATTGGCGATTTCGGTGGATCGCGCGTTCTGCCGCATCGCGCACAGCAGCGTGCCGATGCGGATTCGCTTTCCAGCGGCCTCCGCGCGACGCTCTCCCTCGCGGAATCCGTCCTGCACCGCCTGCACGATCTCGTCCAGGGTCAGGCCTCGCTCCTGGAACAGCTCGGGCGCGTAGCGGACCTCCGCGTAGACCACGCCGTCGTCCGCCAGGTCCTCGGCCGCTTCGGCCGCGACCCGGAACAGGGCGTCGCTGGTCTGCATCACGCCCACGGTGTGGGCGAAGGTCTCCAGGTAGCGCTCCAGCGAGCCCGAGTCGGCGGCCGTCACGAACCAACGCGCGAGGTCATCGGCGTTGTCGTGGGGCAACCCGGGATATCCGCCTTCGTGGGCGAGATCGAGGACGGTCTGCGGACGCAGCCCGCCGTCGAGGTGATCGTGCAGCAGCACCTTCGGCGCCTGCCGGATGTTTTCCAGGTTCACCGGTGTCGACATGCGACTACGTTACCCGCCTCGTTCCGGCGACTCACGCAGAGCCACCGCGTGATCACCCCATGACTTCGGCGCTGTTCAGCGGCCATCCACCACTGCGCCGTTCGGGGTTCACAACCGATTGGCCGAGCGGTGCCTGCGAAAAAACTCACCCAGATGGACGCAGTTGTCTTTCTTAGAGCATCCAGTTCTGGATGGTTGATGCGAACAGCCCATCAACTGAGGGCCGTTCAGCCCCAATTGGCGGATGAATGTCGCGGAATGTAACGGGGGGCGGCTATGAGCGCGAGAATGCAGTGGCTAGGCTTCTCAAGTCCTCACCCCCCTCGACGAAGGACGCCCCTAGCCGTGACCGAGAACATGTCGTTCGACCGCATGCGCAACATGCTCACGCGTGCGGCTGAGATCCGCGAAAGCGAACAGCAGCAGATTTTCGACGCACTCGACGAAATCCACGCCCGGCTCTCCCCGCTCGAGTCCCTGGGCTCGGTGCGCAAGCGCCTGTCCGAGCTGCCCGACCGCACCGAGGTCAGCGTGCTCGCCGAGCGGCTCGACGAGACGCTGGCGAAGCTGGAGGCGCACGACGGTGCGCTGCTGGACCTCAAGGGCGCCGTCGAGACCATCGTGGACAAGCTCGCCAAGCCCTTCGCCCAGCTCGACGGCCGCCTGGACGGCGTCGCGGGGCGGATGGACGGCGTCTCCGGCCGCATGGACGGCCTGGAGGACAAGCTCGGCCACATCCACAAGCGCATGGACGAGCTCGGCTCGCACCTGGACAAGCAGGACAGCCGCCTCGAAGCCCTGCCGGCGTCGGTCAACGACCCGGTGCGCGACCGCATCGACTCGCTGGAGACCAGCCTGCGCGGCCGGTTCGCCGAGATCGACGAGGGCGTGCACGAGCACCTCGACGGGACCCGCGAGGCCCTGCAGCGCGCGGTCACCGACTCCGCGGGCACGACCCAGAAGGGCCTCAGCGAGGCCCAGAAGGAGCTCGCCGCCTCGCAGAAGGAGCTCGCGGAGGCCGTGTCCGGCTCCCGCGACCAGCTGGACTCGAAGCTGGACCACCTCGCCGAGCGCCCGGCCGTGGACCCGACCGACAAGCTCAACGACCTGGCGCAGCGCCTGGAGGCGCTGACCGACCGGCTGGACCAGGTCTCCGGCCGCCTCACCCAGGTCGAGGACAACGTCAACACCCGCATCGACACCGTCGAGCAGGGCGTCAGCACCCGGCTGGACAACGTCGAAGAGGGCGTCAAGACCGGCCTGGGCGAGCTGGGCGGCACGCTGTCGCAGAACCTCTCGCAGCTGTCCGGCACGCTGTCCCAGCGTCCCGACGCCGACAAGCTCAACGCGCTGGTCCGCGAGGCCAACGAGGAGAGCGAGCAGCGGCACGCCGGTCAGCTGGACGAGGCCATGGCCACCTTCGCCGAGCTCATCCTCGGCGGCAGCGCCCAGTCCTCCCCGCCGCCGCCCACGACGCTGCCCCGTCAGCAGCGCCGCGGACGCTCGAAGAGCGCCAAGCGCGACAACGGCGAGAACAAGGCGCTGGAGAGCGGCGACGACGACTTCACCGCCGAGAGCGCCTGAGGCGACCGTTTCCAGGCTCGTCCTGGTCGGCGGTGCGGGTAGCGGACCTCAGCGGTCAGCGGTGACCTTGTCGAGGATCAGCGGTGTCGACTTCACGTCGGCACCGCTGATTTCGTACGCGGCCTGAAGCGATTCCCGGACGGCGGGCAGGGTTTCCGGCCGGTCGGTGCGCAGTTCCAGCAGCGGTTGGCCCTCGGCGACCCGCTCGCCGGGCTTGGCGAGGCAGAGCACGCCGGCGGCGTGGTCGACGGTGTCCTCCTTGCGCGCCCGACCGGCGCCCAGCCGCCAGGCGGCGAGGCCGACGACGTGGGCGTCGAGCCCGGTGAGCGTGCCCGAGGCCGGGGCCGTGATCGTGTCGACGTGCTCGGCCTGCGGGAGGGCGGCCTCGGGATCTCCGCCCTGGGCGGTGATCATCCGGCACCAGACCTCGTGCGCCCGCCCGTCGGCCAGCACTTCCGCGGGGTCCACGCCGGAGATGCCCGCGTGGCGCAGCATCTCGCGGGCCAGCTCGACGGTGAGCTCGACGACGTCCGGCGGCCCGCCACCGCGCAGCACCTCGACGCTCTCGGCCACCTCCAGCGCGTTGCCGACCGCGCGGCCCAGCGGCACCGACATGTCGGTGATCAGCGCGCTGATCCGCAGGCCGTTGGCCGCACCGATGTCCACCAGCGCGGTGGCGAGCTCCCTCGCCTGGTCCGGGGTCTTCATGAAGGCGCCCGATCCGCACTTGACGTCGAGGACCAGCGACTCCACGCCCTCGGCGATCTTCTTGCTCATGATCGAGCTCGCGATCAGCGGCACGGACTCGACCGTCCCCGTGACGTCGCGCAGCGCGTAGAGCTTGCGGTCGGCCGGCGCCAGGCCCTCGGTCGCCGCGCAGATCACGGCGCCGACGTCGCGCAGCCGGTCGCGGATCTCGTCGGCGGTCAAGCTCGCCCGCCAGCCGGGGATGGACTCCAGCTTGTCCAGGGTTCCGCCGGTGTGCCCGAGTCCTCTGCCGGACAGCTGCGGAACGGCCGCGCCGCAGGCGGCGACCAGCGGCGTCAGCGGCAGGGTGATCTTGTCGCCGACTCCGCCCGTCGAGTGCTTGTCCACCGTGGGCCTCGACAGGCCGCTGAGCGCGAGGGTGTCACCGGAGGCGACCATCGCGGCGGTCCAGCGCGCCGTCTCCTCCGGCGTCATGCCCCGCAGCAGCACGGCCATCGCCAGCGCCGACATCTGCTCGTCGGCGACCTCACCCCGGGTGTAGGCGTCGACGACCCAGTCGATCTGCTCGTCGGTGAGCCGCTGACCGTCGCGCTTCGCGCGGATCACGTCGATCGCGGAGAACACCGCACCACCTCCACCACTCGTCCACTCACGACACCAACACCCCACCCCGACGCCGAACATCCCCCGATCGAGTGCCTTCCACCCCGCTCCCCCACCTGGTCCCACCCCCGGTGACCCGGATTTCAGTGGAAATCGGGGTCCGGAGTTCAGTGGAAATCGGGACCCAGAGTCCCACTGACGTCCGGGGATCCGGAGTTCCACTGAAATCGGGTCGGGGTCGGGGCCAGGATCGGAGAGGTGCGGGGTGTCGAGGTCAGAGTTCGAAGGCGTCGGGGAGGACTTGGCTCATGGGCAGGATGCCGCGCGGGGTGTCGACCAGGCAGTCGGAGCCGCCGAGCTCCTGCAGGATCTGGCGGCAGCGGCCGCAGGGCATGAGCAGGTCGCCGGTGCCGCTGCGGCAGGCGACGGCGACGAACCGGCCGCCGCCGGTCAGGTGCAGCTGGCCGGCCATCGTGCACTCGGCGCACAGCGTCACGCCGTAGGAGCCGTTCTCGACGTTGCAGCCGGTCACCACGCGGCCGTCGTCGCAGAGCGCCGCCGCACCGACCTGCAGCCCGGAGTACGGGCAGTAGGCCAGCGCGGCGGCCTCGACGGCCTTGGCGCGCAGGGATTCCCAGTCGACGTCGATCACTGGTCGGCACCTCTGCGGTATTGCAGGCCGTTGGCCGCGGGTGGTCGCAGCTGCTGCGCCGCCACGCCCAGCACGACCAGGGTGACCAGGTGCGGGGTGTAGGCGGTGAGCTCCTCGGGCAGCTCGTCGGTGAACCAGTAGATCGAGTACATCACCGCGGCCGCCACCAGCGAGAGACCCGCGGCGAACCGGTTGCGCCGCCAGATCTGCCACGCCGCGAGCACCACGAGCAGCAGCGCTGCCCCGTAGAACAGGGCGTGCACGCTGGTCTCGCCGCTGCGCAGCTGGAGACCGTCGGAGTAGCCGAACAGCGCGGCACCGCCGAGCAGGCCGCCCGGGCGCCAGTTGCCGAAGATCATGGCGGCGAGGCCGATGTACCCGCGGTTGTTGGTCTGCCCTTCGAGGTAACCGGCCTGGCCCGGGTTGAGGATCAGGGCAGCGCCGCCGATCCCGGCCAGCGCACCGGAGATGATCACCGCGATGTACTTGTACCGGTAGACGTTGACACCGAGGGATTCGGCGGCGACCGGGTTCTCACCGCAGGACCGCAGCCGCAGCCCGAACGGCGAGCGCCACAGGATCAGGTAGCTCGCGGGGACCAGCAGGTAGGCCAGCATCGTCAGCGGCGAGACGCCCGAGACGAGACCGCCGAGGATGCCCGCGACGTCGGAGATCCCGACCCGCTGCAGGTCTTCCAGCTGTTGGAGCCAGCCGGCGACGGGCTGCATCGAGTAGGTGTCGAACTTCGGCACCGGCGGCGACTGCCTCGGGTTCTGCGAGATCGGCTCGAAGATCAGCGTGGACAGGTACTTGGCCGCACCCGCTCCGAGCAGGTTGATCGCCACACCGGAGACGATGTGGTTCACGCCGAAGGACACCGTGGCGATCGCGTGCAGCAGCCCGCCGAGCCCGCCGAACACGGCCGCCGCGACCAGACCCGCCAGCGGGCCCCACTGGTACCCGGCCCAGGCACCGCCCCACGTGCCCATGATCATCATGCCTTCGAGGCCGATGTTGATCACGCCGGCTCGTTCCGCCCACAGGCCGCCGAGCGCGGCCAGCAGGATCGGGATGCCCAGGCGCACCGCGGCCTGCACGGTGCCCGAACCGGTCAGCTGCGGCACCCCGGTCTGGTACGAGGTGATCGCCAGCGCGACGAACCCGACCACGACCCACAGCAGCACCCGCGCCCAGCCGGGCATCTTCCTCCCGCGCTCGCGCGCGGAAGGGGTCCGCTCCACCACGGCGGTCATGCCCGCTCACCTCCGCTCGCCGCGACCGGTTCTGCGGTGTCCACGGCGTTGCCGACCCGCCGCTGCTCAGCGGCCAGTTCCCGGCGGCGCACCAGCTCGTAGGCGACCACCACCGCCAGCACGATGGTTCCCTGCAGGATGGTCACGATCTCCTTCGGAACACCGATGTTGTCCAGCGTCAGCGAGCTCTTGTCCAGGAAGGACCACAGCAGCGCGCCGAACGCGACGCCGAGCGGGTGGTTGCGGCCCAGCAGCGCGATGGCCAGACCGGCGAAGCCGTAGCCGGTCGGGAAGTTGACGGTGAAGGTGTGGTCGCGGCCGAGGATCTCCGGCAGCCCGGCCAGACCCGCGATTGCTCCGGAGAGCAGCATCGCGGTCAGGATCATGCGCTTGGAGTTCACCCCGCCCGCGCGGGCCGCCGTCGGCGACAGCCCCGAGGCTCGCAGCTCAAAGCCGTAGCGCGTGCGGTCGACGAGCAGCGCGTACCCGACGCCGACCAGCACCGCCAGCAGCACCAGGCCGAACACCGTGCCCGCACCGCCCAGCGGGATGCCGGGCACCAGGCCGCTGCCGGGGATGATCGCGGTGCCCTGGCTGTTGCCGCGCATCTCGCCGAAGACCCGCACCAGGAAGGCGATCAGGCCGATGGACAGGGTGTTGAGCATGATCGTGGAGATCACCTCGGACACGCCGCGGTAGACCTTGAGCAGCGCGGCGATCCCGCACCACGCGGCCCCGGTGACCGCACCGACCACCACGACCAGCGCGGCGTGCAGGCCGAACGGCAGGCTCACCGCGCCGGCCACGATCGCGGCCACGCACGCGGCGAGCCGGCACTGGCCCTCGATGCCGATGTTGAGCAGGTTCATCTGGAAGCCGATCGCGGCGGCGATCGCGACCAGGTAGTACGCGCCCGCGGTGTTGATGATGTCCACGGCGGTCGTGCCACGACCGACCTGGGCGACCATCTCCAGCAACGTCGCGATCGGATCGGCCCCGGAGATCAGCAGCACCGCGCTGCACAGCACCGCGGAGAAAACGATCGCCAAGGCCGGCGGCAGCAACCGCGCCCGCCAGGTGTTCACACCGCCTCCTGTGTGCCGGTCATGGCCGCCCCGAGCTGTTCCGGGGTCACCGAGCGCGGGTCCGCGGTGGCGACGAGGCCGCCGCGGAACATGACCCGGATGGTGTCGGACAGACCGATGAGTTCGTCCAGATCAGCCGAGATCAGCAGCACCGCGAGGCCTTCGGCCCGGGCGTTGTGCAGGTGCTCCCAGATGCCCGCCTGCGCGCCGACGTCCACGCCCCGCGTGGGGTGCGCGGCGATGAGCAGCTTCGGGTCGCCGGAGAGCTCCCGGCCGATGATGAGCTTCTGCTGGTTGCCCCCGGAGAGCGCGGCGGCGTCGACGTCGATGCCGGGGGTGCGCACGTCGAACTGCTCGACGATGCGGCGGGTGTCGTCCTTGGCGCCCTGCCGGTCCAGCCACCGGCCCCGGGAGACCGGGCGTCGCGTCTGGTGGCCGAGGATGCGGTTCTGCCAGAGCGATTCGTCCAGCAGCAGGCCCTGCCGGTGCCGGTCCTCGGGCACGTAGCCGATGCCGGCCTCGCGGCGGGCGAGCGTGCCCAGCGAGGTGATGTCCCGGTCGCCCAGCTCGACCCGCCCGGAGGTGATCGGGCGCATGCCCATGATCGCCTCGACGAGCTCGGTCTGGCCGTTGCCCTCGACGCCGGCGATGCCCACGATCTCGCCCGCGCGCACCGCCAGGTCGATGCCGTCGAGCACCGGGCGGTCCCCTTCGGCGGCCGAAAGCCCGGACACGGTCAGCACTTCGCGATCGGTCACTGTGGACGGTCCGTGCTCGGGCACGGGGAGTTCGCTGCCGACCATCATCTCGGCCAGTTCGCGGCTGGTCACCTCGGACGCGCCGACGGTGCCGACCGTGGTCCCGCGCCGCAGCACCGTGACGGTGTCGGCGATGCTGCGCACCTCGTCGAGCTTGTGCGAGATGAACAGGAACGTGAAGCCCTGCTCGCGCATGGTGCGCAGGGTCGTGAACAGCTCGTCGACCTCCTGCGGCACGAGCACGGCCGTGGGCTCGTCGAGGATGATGATCCGCGCGCCCCGGTAGAGGACCTTGAGGATCTCCACGCGCTGCCGGTCGGCGACGCCGAGGCGTTCGACCAGCACGTCCAGCCGCACCTCGAAACCGGCCTGCTCGGCCAGCTCCAGCACCCGGCGGCGCGCCTTGCCGCCGATGCCGTGGGCGCCCTCGGCGCCGAGCACGATGTTCTCCAGCACGGTCAGGTTGTCGGCCAGCATGAAGTGCTGGTGGACCATGCCGATCCCGGCCTTGATGGCCTCGGCCGGGGTGCGGAAGGCGATCTCCTCGCCGCGCACCCGGATGGTTCC
Source organism: Saccharopolyspora endophytica (assembly GCF_018070075.1). GTDB lineage: Bacteria > Actinomycetota > Actinomycetes > Mycobacteriales > Pseudonocardiaceae > Saccharopolyspora > Saccharopolyspora endophytica. Next base: position 72,572 of record NZ_JAGPXE010000005.1, on the reverse strand, counting down.
CGAGTCCGGCGCCTGCATCCCGTAGAGGATCTTCATCAGGGTGGACTTGCCCGCCCCGTTCTCACCGCACAGCGCGTGCACCTCGCCCCCGCGGACGGTGAGGTTGACGTCGGAGTTGGCCACGACGCCGGGGAACGTCTTGGTGATGCCGGTCAGCTCGACGGCCGGCGGGCCGTCGGACACCGGATCGGCAGAGGTGTTCATGGTGCTCCAGGGCTCGTCTCCACCGGCAGCGAACCAGATGGACGCTCAACAATGGACGGTTTCGGTCCACGACCGGACATCTTGGCGCGAAACCGCCAACCAGGAGGGCGAAAGGAGGAAGGGCACCTCGCCGGCACGCGCGGTGAGAGCGAAGTGCCCTTCATCATCACTGCTCAGGACGGAGGCCGCCGTGGATCAGGGCTTGTCCGGGACCTGGATCTGACCGTTGGCGATCGCGGCCTTGTAGGCGTCCAACGTGGGCTTGAGGTCGTCGATCTTGCCGCCCGAGGTGGAGTAGGTGACCCCGTCGATGGCGACGTCGAACTTCTTCGGCACCGTGCTCAGGTCGTTGCGCGCGACGGCGGCGATGTAGTCGTAGACCGCCAGGTCGATGCGCTTAAGCATCGAGCTGATGATGATGTCCTTGTACTCGGCCACGGTCGGCTGGTTGTACTGGTCCGAGTCGACCCCGATGGCCTGGGCGCCCGCGCCCTTGACCGCGCCGAACACGCCCTTACCGGAGGCGCCCGCCGCGTGGTAGATCACGTCGGCGCCCGCTTCCAGCTGCCCGGTGGCAACCTCGGAGCCCTTGTTCGGGTCCTGGAAGCCGCTGAAGTCACCGGCCGGGGTCAGGTACTCGTTCTCGATCTTGATGTCCGGGGCGGCGGCCTTCGCGCCCGCCTCGAAACCGGCCTCGAACTTCTGGATCAACGGCGTCTGCACGCCACCGACGAACCCGATGTGGCAGTTCTTCGACTTGTGCGCGGCCACCACGCCCGCCAGGAAGGAGCCCTGCTCCTCGGCGAAGACCAGCGGGGTGACGTTCGGCACGCCGTCGATCTGCTCGTCGATGATGGCGAACTTGGTGCCGGGGAACTCCGGCGCGACGAGCTTGAGCGCGTCGGCGTAGGCGTAGCCGACCGCGATGACCGGGTTGAAGCCCTCGCGCGCGAGCTGGCGCAGCCGGGTCTGCTTGGCGTCCTCGGGCTCACCCGCTCCCGCGTCGAGCTCCTTGGTCTCCCCCAGGCCCATGTCTGCCTTGGCCCGGTCCAGGCCCGCGACCGAGGCGTCGTTGAACGAGGCGTCGCCGCGCCCGCCGATGTCGAAGGCCACGCCTACCCGCATCGCACTCGCGTTCGGCGGCGGCATCTGCTCGGTCGTCGTCGCGCTCGTCGGAGCCGCGGGGGCTCCAGCGGGCGGTGCGCTGAGCTGGCACGGCCCGTTCCCACCACCGGCGTCGCCCCCACCCCCGCCGGTGTCCTTCGCGCAGCCCGCCAGCGCCATGGCGCCAGTGAGCAGCAGCGCGACCGTGGCAGCGCTCCTGCGCCGCGTTCCGGCACCCGAGCGCCGTCGGTGACTCGGCGTTCGCCGCATGCCGTTTCCCTTTCGTTCGAGGCCACCGCGCTCCCCCGGCCGCGCCCCCCGGATCAGCGGGGCTCGCGGCGCCGAGCGAAGATCCACTTTCGGGTGGATCACTGCGCTCCGTGCGCGGTGCACGTCAGCCGGTGACGTGACTCTCGAAATTAAGGCTTGACGCTGCCGCTTGGGCATTGCTCGCGTGTCACGAAATGATTTCTTACTCGATTAACAGGTGCGCGCGGCTTGTCTGGTCGATCACAGACGGCTCGGGCGAGTAGGCCGCGACGATTAGTCGGGTCTAGCATCCAATTCGTCAAGGCCCCAGTTCGTGGCCGGTGACGGGCGTGCACCCAACATCGTTTGGGACAAACTGCAACTCGGGGCCGGCCGCCCCTGTTCCCGAACGCGGGGCCGCCAGTCCACCAGCGAGGTTGGAGGCCTTCCACCATGGCCAGCACCACCGCCTCCGCGGCCGACGCACCGGCGCACGCCGAAACCGTGCGCGCCAAGGGGCGTCTCTACCGCGGCGATCTGGGCATGTGGTCGTGGGTCGCCCACCGGATCACGGGCGTACTCACCTTCTTCTTCTTGTTCGTGCACGTCCTGGACACCGCGCTCGTCCGGGTGTCGCCGAACGCGTACGACACGGTCATCGAGACCTACAAGCACCCAGTGATGATCCTGTTCGAACTCGGGTTGCTGGCCGCGGTGCTCTTCCACGCGTTCAACGGCATCCGGGTCATGCTGGTCGACTTCTGGTCCCAGGGCACGAAGTACCAGAAGCCCATGCTCTGGACCGTGCTCGTGCTCTGGCTGGTCCTGATGGTCCCGGCCGCGATCAGCATGCTCACCCGCGCCGTCACGGAAATCTTCGGGGGTTAAGCGCCAATGTCCGTCACCGACGCACCTCTCGCCGTGGAGAAGCCGCGCACCCCGAGCCGGCCCGCAGCGCGCCGCAACAACTTCGAGCTCTACGCCTGGTTGTTCATGCGCCTGTCCGGCGTGGTCCTGCTGTTCCTGGTGCTGGGCCACCTGCTGATCATGCTGTTCCTGGACGGCGGCGTCCACAAGATCAACTTCGCCTTCGTGGCGGGTCGCTGGGCCTCCCCGTTCTGGCAGTTCTGGGACCTGACGATGCTGTGGCTGGCCGGCCTGCACGGCGGCAACGGCCTTCGTACCGTCATCAACGACTACTCCCGCAAAGACGGCACACGCTTCTGGCTGAAGATGCTGCTGTACGTCTCCGTCCTGCTGACCGTGGGTCTGGGCAGCTTCGTGATCTTCACCTTCGACCCGAACATCGGCTAGCGCCGCAGAGACCACAGCGTGGCGAGGCCGCTAGCAGTGGCAGGCGTTGGCTGCCGAAACGCGGGTCCCGCCACAGCCCGAGGAGGCGACCATGCAATTCCACAAGTACGACGTGGTCATCGTCGGCGCCGGTGGCGCCGGGATGCGCGCGGCGATCGAGTCCGGCCAGCGCGCCAGGACCGCCGTGCTGACCAAGCTCTACCCCACCCGCTCGCACACCGGTGCGGCGCAGGGCGGGATGTGCGCGGCGTTGGCCAACGTCGAAGAGGACAACTGGGAGTGGCACACCTTCGACACGATCAAGGGCGGTGACTACCTGGTCGACCAGGACGCCGCCGAGATCATGGCGAAGGAAGCCATCGACGCGGTCCTGGACCTCGAGAAGATGGGTCTGCCGTTCAACCGGACCCCCGAGGGCAAGATCGACCAGCGCCGCTTCGGCGGGCACACCCGCGACCACGGCAAGGCCCCGGTCCGCCGGGCCTGCTACGCCGCGGACCGCACCGGCCACATGATCCTGCAGACGCTGTACCAGAACTGCGTCAAGCACGGCGTGGAGTTCTACAACGAGTTCTACGTCCTCGACGTGATGATGAGCGAGGGCGCGGACGGCGAGCAGGTCTGCACCGGCGCCATCGCCTACGAGCTGGCCACCGGCGAGATCCACGTCTTCCAGGCCAAGGCCGTCGTGTTCGCCACCGGCGGGTTCGGCAAGGTCTTCAAGACGACCTCCAACGCCCACACCCTCACCGGTGACGGCATGGGCATCGTCTACCGCAAGGGCCTGCCGCTGGAGGACATGGAGTTCTACCAGTTCCACCCGACCGGTCTGGCCGGCCTGGGCATCCTCATCACCGAGGGCGTCCGAGGCGAGGGCGGCATCCTCCGCAACGCCGACGGCGAGCGCTTCATGGAGCGCTACGCACCGACGATCAAGGACCTCGCGCCGCGCGACATCGTCGCCCGGTCGATGGCCCTGGAGGTGCTGGAAGGCCGCGGTGCGGGCCCGAACAAGGACTACGTGCTCCTCGACGTCACCCACCTCGGTGAAGAACTGCTGATGTCCAAGCTCCCGGACATCATGGAGTTCTCCCGCACCTACCTGGGCGTCGAGCCGACCGAGGAGCCGGTGCCGGTCTACCCGACCGCGCACTACGCCATGGGCGGCATCCCCACGAACGTGCAGGGCGAGGTGCTGCGCGACAACGAGACCGTGGTCCCCGGCCTCTACGCCGCCGGTGAGTGCGCCTGCGTGTCGGTCCACGGCTCCAACCGCCTGGGCACCAACTCGCTGCTGGACATCAACGTGTTCGGCCGCCGCTCCGGCATCGCCGCGGCCGAGTACGCCCACGGCCACGAGTTCGTGGAGATCCCGGAAGACCCGGCCAAGCTGGTCGAGGGCATGGTCGACCACCTGCGCACCGCCAGCGGCGGCGAGCGGGTCGCCACCATCCGCACCGAACTGCAGCAGACGATGGACGCCAACGCCTCGGTGTACCGCACCGAGGAGACGCTGAAGACGGCGCTGTCGGACGTGCAGGCGCTCAAGGAGCGCTACGGCCGGATCGCCGTGCACGACAAGGGCAAGCGGTACAACAGCGACCTGCTGGAGGCCATCGAGCTGGGCTTCCTGCTCGACCTGGCCGAGGCCCTGGTCAACGCGGCGCTGGCCCGCAAGGAGTCCCGCGGCGGCCACGCCCGCGAGGACTACACCTCCCGGGACGACACCAACTTCATGCGGCACAGCATGCAGTACAAGGTGCTGCCCGAGTCCGAAGATCCGAACGCGCCGCTCGGGTTGACCGGGTTCCAGGCCGACATCCGCCTGGACTACAAGCCGGTCACCGTCACCCGGTACCAGCCGATGGAGCGTAAGTACTGATGACTGCCGCCACCACAGAGAAGAACGCGACCCCTCTTCCGGACGACGCCCCGCCGATCCCGGACGACGCGGTGATGGTCACCGTGAAGCTGCTCCGCTACAACCCGGAGCAGGACTCCGAACCGCACTGGGAGTCGTACCGGATCCCGACGCTGCCGTCGGACCGCGTGCTCAACCTGCTGCACTACATCAAGTGGTACGTCGACGGAACGCTCACGTTCCGCCGGTCGTGCGCGCACGGCGTGTGCGGCTCGGACGCGATGCGGATCAACGGCGTCAACCGGCTCGCCTGCAAGGTCCTCATGAAGGACATGCTCACCAAGGACGGCGAGACCACGCTGACCATCGAGCCGATCAAGGGCCTTCCGCTGGAGAAGGACCTGGTCGTCGACATGGACCCGTTCTTCGAGGCCTACCGGGCGGTCCAGCCGTACCTGAAGACCACCGGCAACGAGCCGACCCGCGAGCGGATCCAGTCGGTCGCCGAGCGCGAGCGCTTCGACGACACCACCAAGTGCATCCTGTGCGCGGCGTGCACCACGTCGTGCCCGGTGTACTGGTCGGACGGCAACTACTTCGGCCCGGCCGCGATCGTCAACGCGCACCGGTTCATCTTCGACAGCCGTGACGAGGCCGCTGAGGAGCGCTTGGACATCCTCAACGACGTCGACGGCGTGTGGCGCTGCCGCACGACCTTCAACTGCACGGACGCCTGCCCGCGTGGCATCCAGGTCACCAAGGCGATCCAGGAGGTCAAGCGCGCGCTGATGTTCCGCCGCCGCTGACCGGCACTGCCCAACGGCGCCCACCCCGCCCAGGGGCGGGCGCCGTTGTCACCTCCAGGGCCCGTTCGAATTTCGCGCGAAATTCGAGCCCTGAAGTTCGCGTTCGAATTTCGCGCGAAATTCGAATCCCAACACCGCAGCAGCCCCCTGACCTGGCACGACACACCCGGGCGCGGGGGCGCGGTCGAATTTCGCGCGAAATTCGACCGCCACAAGCCGGACTCGAATTTCGCGCGAAATTGGAACAGGGCTGGTCAGGAGCGCGTGGCTCGGTAGGCCTTCCAGCCGAGGACTCCGATGATGGTGCCCAGGACGAGGGAGACCACGGCGATGACCAGGTGGACGATCAGGTAGGCCGTGGGGCTGCCCTGCGCCCAGGAGCGGTCGCTGTTCCAGATATTGCGCATGAACGTGGGCCACAGGAGGTAGGACCAGACCCCGAAGGCCAGCAGGAACAGCGCAACTCGGCGAGAAATCGTCACGAGGTCGAGTATCCGCTGTTACCGGGCTCACCCGATGGCCCGGGCCCGCTACACCGGAGACGTTCATGGACGTGACCCGTTAACCTCTCCCGTGTGCCTCCGCGTCCTCACCGTTCGACGAAATCCCGTGCGAAACAGCCGTTTTGGCCGGTTTTCGCTGCGCTGCTCGTCACCCTCCCGCTGCTGACCACCGCGCCCGCCGCAGCGCAGGCGCCCGCCTGCCCCAACGCCGAAGCACCACCACCCGCCGTCGACACCTCCGAGGTCCCCGCCCCCGGACAGCCCGCCCCGACCCCGGTCCCGGTGCCGGAGACCCCGGTGGGCGGCGACCGGCTGGCCGACTGCGCGCTGCTGAGCGCGCCGAACCAGCCCGCCCCGCCACCGGACGTCGCGGCCTCCGCCGCCGGCTGGGTGCTGGCCGACCTGGACTCCGGCGAGATCCTCGCCGCCAAGGACGCGCACGCCCGGCAGCGCCCGGCCTCCACCATCAAGGTGCTCACCGCGCTGACCGCGCTGCGCGAGCTCAAGCTCGACGACACCCTGGTCGCCACCCAGGAGGACGCCAACCAGGAGGGCACCCGCATCGGCCTGCTGCCCGGGATGACCTACAGCGTCGGCCAGGTCTTCCAGGCGATGCTGATGGGCTCCGGCAACGACGCCGCGCACGCGCTGGCCGTGAAGATGGGCGGCGTACCGGCGACCCTGGAGAAGATGAACGCCCTGGCCGCCGAGATCGGCGCCCTGGACACCCGCGCGGCGACGCCGTCCGGTCTGGACGGTCCGGGCATGAGCACCTCCGCCTACGACCTGGCCGCGATCTTCCGGGTCGCGATGCGCGAAGAAGCCTTCGCCAACGCCATCGCCACCCCGATGATGTTCCTGCCAGGAGCTCCCGGACAGCCGCCGTTCGAGCTGTGGAGCGACAACCAGGTGCTGCGCAACTACCCGGGCGGCCTGGGCGGCAAGACCGGGTTCACCGACGACGCGCGGCACACCTTCATCGGCTCCGCGCAACGCGACGGGCGCCGCCTGGTGGCGGTGATGGTGCGCGGCGAGAACCAGCCGGTGCGGCTGTCGCACCAGACGATGGCGCTGCTCGACTACGGCTTCTCGCTGCCCAGGGGCAGCTCGGTGGGCGAGCTGGTGACGACCTCACCGCGCGCCCCCGAAGCGGCCCCGGCCGCGCGGGCCGACGTGCCGCCACCCGCGGCGGTCGGTGTCGGCCAGTCGTCGTTCTTCGGCAGCATCACCGGACCGCTGTTCCTGCTCGCGGTCGCCCTCGTCGCGGTCGCCGTCGCGGTGCTCCTCCGCAGGCGCAGGGCCCAGCTCGCCCAAGCACGACGCCAGGCCTCGGCCGAGAGCGCCGAACACCCCTGATGACCCGCTCCTGACCGGTCTCGCCCGCGAGGCCGGTCAGGACTTGCCGCGGGGCCTGCTCGGCTTGCGGAGCAGCCAGCCGGCCACCGCTCCGGCGCCGATCATGCCCGCTGCGGTGCGGAGGCCGGCGCCCCTGCGGACCCGCACGGCGGGGCGGATGATCGCCGGGCCCGGAGCCGCGACCGGATCGGGCTTGAGGTTCTCCGACGCCGTGGCGGTCCACGCGGTGGCGAAGAGGATGAAGCGCGACATCAGGTTCGCGAACACCAGCAGACCCAGGATCGGGCCGAACGCGGCACCGGCGGGCGAGTTCGTGACGGTGTTCAGGTAGATCACGCCGACCTGCTTGAGGACCTCGAACCCCAGGGCGGCGAACAGCGCGCCCCAGACGGCGCTGCGCAGGGACACCGGGCTGCGCGGCAGCCGCGCCAGCACCCACACGAACACCAGCCACCCGGCCAGCAGCGACAGCAGGATCGACAGCACCCGCAGCACGATCCCGGCGATGACGCTGCGCTCGAACCCGGCGGCTTCCAGCAGCAGCCGTCCGACCCCGCCGCCCAGCGCGCTGATGCCGAACGACAGCGCCATCGCCAGGCCGAGGCCCAGCAGCGACAGCAGGTCGGAGCCCATCCTCTTGAGCATCGGCTGCGGTGTCGGGATCTGCGTCCACTGCGCGGTCAGCGCCTCGCGCAGGTTCGTCATCCAGCCCAGGCCCGAGTACAGGGCGGTGAGCAGACCGATGACCCCGACCGCTCCGGCCTGCTTGATGGCCTGGTCGACGACCCGGTTGAGCATGTCGCTCATCGCCGGGCTCGGGACCGCCGTGGTGATCGAGTTCTTCAGGCTCGCCAGCAGCTCGGGGTTTCCGCTCAGCACGAAGCCGGCCACCGCGAACCCGATCATCAGCAGCGGCACCAGGGCCAGCACGCTGAAGTAGGTGATCGCGGCGGCGTAGTAGTCGCCGTACTGCTGCTGGTACCGGCCGAAGGCCCGGATCAACCGGTCGAGCCACGCGTGCCGCTGTCGCAACCGGGCCAGGCGGCCCGGTTGCTCCTGTTGATCCGCCATGGTGCGCCTCCCACCAAACGGCTATCCCCCGAACGGTGGCAGGCTACCCGCAGTTGATCACTTCAGCGCAGCGGAGAAAGGAATCCCACCCGATCGAACACGGTGCGCAGGGTCTGCGAGGAGACCTCGCGGGCCTTCTCCGCTCCCCGGTGCAGGACCTTGTCCAGCTCGGCCGGGTCGGTGAGGTAGGCGTTGACCTTCTCCTGCAGCGGCGTCACGAACTCGACGACGACCTCGCCCAGCTCCTTCTTCAGGTCGCCGTACCCGCGTCCTTCGTAGGCGGTTTCGAGCTCGGCGACGCTCTGCCCGGTCAGCGCCGAGTAGATCGCCAGCAGGTTGGAGACGCCGGGCTTGTTCTCCACGTCGTAGCGGATCTCGCGACCGGTGTCGGTGACCGCGGAGCGGATCTTCTTCGCCGAGCGCTTCGGGTCCTCCATCAGCTCGATCACGCCGCTGGGAACCGACTTGCTCATCTTGGAGGTCGGGTCCTGCAGGTCGTAGATCTTGGCGGTGTCCTTCGGGATGTGGGCCGCCGGAACCGTGAAGGTCTTGCCGAAGCGGGAGTTGAAGCGCTGCGCGAGGTTGCGGGTGAGCTCCAGGTGCTGGCGCTGGTCCTCGCCGACCGGAACGGCGTCGGCCTGGTAGACGAGGATGTCCGCGGCCTGCAGGACCGGGTAGGTGAACAGGCCGACGCTGACGTGGTCGGCCTCCTGGCGGGAGGACTTGTCCTTGAACTGGGTCATCCGCCCGGCTTCGCCGAATCCGGCCATGCACTCCAGGACCCAGGACAGCTGCGCGTGCTCGGGGACGTGGCTCTGCACGAACAGCGCGGAGCGGTCGGGGTCGATGCCGAGGGCGAGCAGCTGCGCCGCGGAGACCCGGGTGCGCTGCCGGAGCAGCTCCGGGTCCTGCTCGACGGTGATCGCGTGCAGGTCGACGACGCTGTAGAAGCACTCGTAGGTGTCCTGCATGGGGACCCATTCCCGCAGGGCGCCGAGGTAGTTGCCGAGGTGGAAGGAGTCGGCGGTCGGCTGGATGCCGGAGAGGACGCGGGGCCGGCCCGCGGACTGTTCGCTGGTCTGGGTTGCGGGGCTGTCGCTGCTCACGAAGCTGATTCTCGCAAGCGCCGCCTCGCGCGCGGGACCGGGTTCAACCCTTGCGCTGGTTCTCCGGCTGGATCTTCTTCTTGCGGAAGACCCCGACGACCATGCCGGCGACGCCGAGCACGACGGCGCTCAGGCCGACCGGGCCGAGCGAGTCCATCGACGGAGCCGCCATCACGGCCACCTCGGACTGGGCTTCGGCGAAGCCCGTGGTGACCGGCATCAGCGTTGCCACCACGGCGCCAGGCGCGGACACTCGCCTGATCACGCGAGATATTCGGCTACGCAAGAGCGTGCCTCCCTGCGGAAGTTGACCCTGTTGAGGGCCCTCTACTCGTGTGGTCCGGTGGCGGACAGTACCGACCGCCCGTTGCGATCGCGGTTGCCTTGCGTAAACCAACCACGACAGGGTGATCATATTTTCCGGACCTGAGTAGCTTCCCCCGGGTAGATGATCAACGACATCGCAGGTGAGCGGTGGGGCCGACCCCGTGCCGACCCCACCTAGCGTCACCTAGTGACCTGAATAACACTCAAATGGCGCAGTCAGGTCCTCAAACAGCGGTGACGCCCAGCTGCACCTGACCCACTCGCCCATATGTCGTAGTGCGTTGCCGCGCGGTGCGTCCCGCGCGGGCGGCCAGCTCGTGCAGCTCCTCCACGCTGCGCTCCGAACCGTGCTCCGATCCGGCCATCCGGCTGATCGTCTCCTCCATCAGCGTGCCGCCGACGTCGTTGGCGCCACCGCTGAGGACCTCCGTGGTCCCGGCGTCGCCGAGCTTGACCCACGAGGTCTGCACGTTGTCGATCCGCCCGTGCAGCAGGACCCGGGCCATCGCGTGCACCGCCCGGTTGTCCCGCCGCGTCGGCCCCGGCCGCGCCAACCCCGCCAGGTAGATCGGGGCGTTGCGGTGCACGAACGGCAGCGGCACGAACTCGGTGAACCCGGCCTGACCGTGCTCGCGGGCCCGGTCCTGGACCCCGGCCAGCGTGCGGAAGTGCCCCAGCCAGTGCTCCGGGTGGTCGACGTGGCCGTACATCATCGTCGACGAGGACGGGATGCCCAGCCGGTGCGCCGTGCTCACCACGTCGATCCACTCGGCGGCGGGCAGCTTGCCCTTGGTCAGCACCCAGCGGACCTCGTCGTCGAGGATCTCGGCCGCCGTGCCCGGGATGCTGCCCAGACCGGCCTCCTTGAGCTCGGCCAGCCAGTCCTGCACCGACACGCCCGCCTTCGCCGAGGCGCTGACGATCTCCATCGGGCTGAACGCGTGGACGTGCATCTCCGGAACCCGCTGCCGCACCGCTCGCACCAGGTCGGCGTAGCCCGACACCGGCAGCCTCGGGTCGATGCCGCCCTGCACGCAGACCTCGGTGGCCCCGGCGCGCCACGCCTCGTCGGCGCGGTCGGCGACGTCCTCCGGCGAGAGCCGGTAGGCGTCGGCGTCCCGCTCGCGCTGGGCGAAGGCGCAGAACCGGCAGCCGACGTAGCAGATGTTGGAGAAGTTGATGTTGCGGTTGACCACGTAGGTGATGTCGTCACCGACGACCTCGCGCCGCAACCGGTCGGCGATGCCGGCGAGCTCGTCCATCGCCGGACCCTCGCAGGTCATCAACGCCATCGCGGCCTCGTGGTGCTGCTCCTCCAGCAGCGACGCCGGGTCCGATTCGGCCAGTCGCAGCCCCTTCTTGACGTCGGCGTCCAGGCGTTCCGGGGACGCCGCCGTCGGGACCTGCCCGCGCAGCTCGTCCCAGTCGCCGTAGACGGTGTCGAAGTCGGTGCGCCGGTCCTCCGTGCGGCCGTCGGTGTCGATGCTGCGGTGCAGGTCCGTGCGGCCGATCGACTCGAAACCGCCGTCCGGCTCCTGCCACTCGCGACCGGAGATCTCGGCGTCCGGGTCGGCGAAGCCGTCGGCGTCCGACAGCGCGTCGACGTGCGAGGCGACCCGCAGGTCCAGCCACTGCGTCGAGTCCCCGGCCAGGCCCTTGCGCACGTAGCGCGGGTAGGCGGTGAGCCGCTCGCGCAGCTGGAAACCGGCCTGGCCGGTGAGCTCGTCGAGCTCGTCGATCTGCGGCCACGGGCGTTCCGGGTTGACGTGGTCCGGGGTCACCGGCGACACGCCGCCCCAATCGTCGATGCCGGCGCGCAGCATCAGCAGGTGCTCCTCGCCGACCAGGTTCGGCGGCGCCTGCACGCTCACGCCCGAGGGCATCAGCAGCCGGGCGACGGCGATGGTGGCGGCCAGCTCCTCCAGGTCGGCGTCGGGCATGCCGCGCATCGCGGTGTCCGGCTTGGCCCGGAAGTTCTGCACGATGATCTCCTGGATGTGCCCGTACTGGCGGGCGCTCTGCCGCAGCTCCAGCAGCGATTCGGCCCGCTCGGTGCGGGTTTCGCCGATGCCGATGAGGATTCCGCTGGTGAAGGGCACCGCGACGCGTCCGGCGTCGGTGAGCACCCGCTTGCGGACGGCCGGTTCCTTGTCCGGGCTGCCGAAGTGCGGGCCTCCCTTCTCGCTCCAGAGCCGCTCCGAGGTCGTCTCCAGCATCATTCCCATGCTGGCCGCGACCGGCTTGAGCCTGGTCAGCTCCGACCAGGACAGCACTCCCGGGTTCAGGTGCGGCAGCAGGCCGGTCTCCTCCAGGACCGCGATCGCGCAGGCGCGGACGTAGTCCACCGTGGAGGAGTAGCCCCGCGCCTCCAGCCACTCGCGGGCGGCCGGCCAGCGCTCCTCCGGGCGGTCTCCCAGGGTGAACAGGGCTTCCTTGCAGCCCGCGGCGGCGCCTTGGCGGGCGATCTCCAGGACCTCGTCGCGTTCCAGGAACGCCGATTCCACCTTGTGCGGAACCGTGGCGAAAGTGCAGTAGTGGCAACGGTCCCGGCACAGCCTGGTCAGCGGGATGAACACGTTGCGGCTGTAGGTGACGACGCCCGGGTGTCCCTCGGCGACCAGGTGCGCGTCGCGCGCCTTACCGGCCGCCGTCAGGAGTTTGTCCAGGTCATCGCCGCGTGCGTGCAGCAGAACCGCGGCTTCGGTGGCGTCGAGCGAGACGCCGTCGGTGGCGCGGCGCAGGGCACGTCGCATCGCCGATGAGCTGGGGGTCTGTTCCGGCGGGGTGATGTTCAAATCTGCAACCGACACCTGACGACTCTAAGTCGGCTCGAAGTTGTTGCCCAGCCGTCATCTGCGTGCGCAGTCCCTCACTTTCGGCTACGCAATTACTCCATTGAGCCCTGCCGCCTATCCCCGAATCAGGCGCAAAATCCGGACGAATATCACTGGGTGAACCATTCTTCGTCTCCAAGGAGGGACAAGTTGTCACGCAGAAGTAGGAGAGGCCGTTCGCTGCGGATCGCAGGCTCGGCTCTCGCGCTGACCCTGCTGTTACCCGCCGGGCTCCTCGGCTCCGCGCCAGAAGCGCCCGCCGCCTCGGCGGTTCCCGCGCACTTCGTGGTCGTCGGCCCCGTCGGTGACGGACTCGCGCAGACCGAGGAATCGGTGCGCGCCGTCGGCGGTGCGGTCGTGCAGAGCTGGCCGCAGATCGGCGTGGTCGTCGCGTCCTCACCGGACCCGGCCTTCGCGGCGAACGTCCGGCAGCAGCCGGGCGTCGAGCAGGCCGGCGCGAGCCGCAACCTCGCCGAGCAGCTGCCGCCCGCCCAGTCGAACCGGCTGGAAACCCTGGAAGGCACCGCGAACGGCATCGGCACCTTCGCCGCCGACGGCAAGGAGCCGCTGGAAGCCGACCAGTGGGACCTGCCGCAGATCAAGGCCGACCAGGCCAACGCGATCTCGCAGGGCAGCAAGGACACCACCGTCGGCGTGCTGGACTACGGCATCGACCCCACGCACCCCGACCTGGCGCCGAACCTCGACGTCTCCCGCTCGGTGAGCTGCGTCAACGAGGGCGTGCCGGACCAGAGCCAGGAGGCCTGGCAGCCGCAGGACCCGACGCAGGACCACGGCACGCACGTCTCGGGCACCATCGCCGCCGCGCGCAACGGCGTCGGCGTCGCCGGAGTGGCCCCGAACGTCACGCTGGCCTCGGTCCGCGTGATCGACGACGGCGGGTTCATCTACCCCGAGTACGCGATCTGCGGGTTCATCTGGGCCGCCGAGCACGGCTTCGACGTCACGAACAACTCCTACTTCGTCGACCCCTGGTACCTGTGGTGCGACAGCGACCCGGACCAGAGGGCCGCCGCCGAAGCGGTCCGCCGCGCGGTCGCCTACGCCGAGGGGCACGACGTGGTCAACGTCGTCTCCGCGGGCAACAGCAACTGGGACCTCTCGCAGCCGATCCACGACACCAACAGCCCGAACAACGGCGGCCCGACCCAGGACCGCCGCACCGGGCCGGACTGCCACATCCTCCCGGGCGAGCTGCCGGGCGTCGTGTCGGTGTCCGCTGTGGGTGTCAACGCGGTCAAGTCGTACTACTCCAACTACGGCCTCGGCTCGATCTCGGTGACCGCCCCCGGCGGTGACGCGCGGCAGATCCCGCAGACGCCGTCGGCCAACGGCCGGATCCTCTCCAGCGTTCCCGGCGGTGGCTGGGGCTGGATGCAGGGCACCTCGATGGCGGGCCCGCACGCCGCGGGCGTCGTCGCCCTGCTGCGCAGCACCCACCCGGAGTGGACCGCGCAGCAGGTCATCGGCGCGCTGAACAACCAGTCCGACGCGCTGCCGTGCCCGAAGGACTACGACGGGGACGGCGACGGCGTCGTCGACGCGGTCTGCACCGGCGGCTCCACCGGAGCCGGCTTCTACGGCGCGGGCCTGATCGACGCCCTCGACGCGGTCACCCGGTAACCCCCGGACCCGCCCTGCCGGCCACGTCCCCGGCAGGGCGGGCTCACCAGCCCCACCCCACCTCGGTCGACCCGATTTCAGTGGAAATCCGGGTCCTGAGTTCCACTGAAATCGGAGCGTTCACTCGGGAAGGCGTCTTGGGGGCGTGTTCGACCAGGTCGTCGACGACGGTCCTCCCCGGCTCCGGTTGCCCGGTTCCTCTGGCGGCAGGACGCTTCGGGGGTGGGAGATTCGGAGAGTTTCGTGATCGTCGGCGCCGGCATGGCCGGGGCCAAGGGCGCCGAGGCGCTGCGCGACCAGGGGTTCGACGGGCGGATCACGCTGCTGGGCGATGAAGCGCACCGCCCCTACGAGCGACCGCCGCTGTCCAAGGAGTACCTGATGGGCGGCGCCGAGTTCGACGCCGCCTACGTGCACCCCGAGACCTGGTACGCCGACAACCGCGTCGACCTGCGCCTGAACACCTCCGCGCGGCGCATCGACCGCTCGCTGCGGCAGGTCGAGCTCGCCGACGGGACCAGGCTGGAGTTCGACAAGCTGATGCTGGCCACCGGAGCCCAGCCCCGCTCGATCCCCGTCCCCGGCCACGACGCCGAAGGCGTGCTGCACCTGCGCCGGGTGGGCGACTCCGACCGCATCAAGGACGTCCTGGCAGGCATCGAGGACCTTGTGGTGGTCGGCGCGGGCTGGATCGGGCTGGAGGTCGCCGCTGCCGCCCGCCAGGCCGGTGTCGGCGTGACGGTGGTGGAGACCGCCGAGCTGCCGCTGCTGCAAGTCCTCGGCCGCGAGGTCGCGGAGGTCTTCGCCGCCATGCACCGCGAGCAGGGCGTGTCCTTCCGCTTCACCACCGCGATCGACGAGATCCTCGCACCGTCGGGCAAGGTCACCGGGGTCCGGCTGACCGACGGGCTGGAGATCGACGCCCAGGCGGTGCTGATCGCGGTCGGCGCCGACCCGGACGTGGAACTCGCCGCCGAGGCCAAGCTGCGCGTCTCCAACGGCGTCCTCGTCGACGCCACGCTGCGCACCGGCGACCCCAACATCGTCGCCGCGGGCGACGTGGCCAACGCCTTCCACCCGCTGCTGGGCAAGCAGATCCGCGTCGAGCACTGGAACAACGCCCTCAACCAGCCCGCCGTCGCCGCCTCGTCGATGCTCGGCGGCGACACCAGCTACTCCGAGCTGCCGTACTTCTTCACCGACCAGTACGACCTGGGCATGGAGTACCTCGGATTCGTCGAACCGGGCGAGTACGACGAGGTGCTGTTCCGGGGCGACGTCGAGGCCCGCGAGTTCATCGCCTTCTGGCTCTCCGAGGGCCGGGTGCTGGCGGGCATGAACGTCAACATCTGGGACGTCACCGAGCAGATCAAGACCCTCATCACCTCCGGCACCACCATCGACCGCCAGGCCCTGGGCGACCCCGGCGTTCCGCTCAACGAGCACATCGCTCGCTGAGGCCGGGAGCACGTCCGGTCATGGCGACGATCCGGTCCAGCAGCGGCGCGTCGGTGGCGACCTCGACCGGAGGCCCCCACAGCTCCGGCAGCGGCGCGCTGGGCACGAACACCCGAACGTGGGCCCAGCACGCCCGCAAGGTGTCCTCGGGCAGGTGAAACCCCGCTCCGGTGGCCTGCGCCAGATCCCAGCCGTGGACGACCACTTCGGTGAGCGCGATGCGTCCCCAGACCTCGTTGCGCAGCGGCACGCCGCCCACCTCGGTCTCGCCTGCCCAAGCGGCCGGAGCGGACCACGCCTCGGCCAGCTCCAGCACGTGCGAGCGGGCGTCGCCGGGGCCCGGTTTCGACGAGGCCAGCGCGGTGAACCCCTGCGCGGCCTCATCGACGTGCGCGATGAGGCCGCGGACCGCGTACTCCGAGCACGGGGTCGGCAGGTCCAGCTGCTCGTCGGTCACGGTGCTCAGCAGCCCGGCCAGCCGGCGGCAGGCGGGTGTCAGATCGATCAACGCGGACCTCCTCGAACGGGCTTCTCGAAGAGGTAGACGAAAAAGGTCCGCGGAACTCATCGCCGCGCCGCTATGGTCCACGAAGACCACGAGGGGGCTGAAGTGCGAGAACTGACCTACATGATCGCGTCGACGATCGACGGCCGCATCACGGGCCCGGACAACGGCAACCCCGACTTCTTCCTGCACGAAGGCGACCACGGCGACTTCCTGCGCGCCGAATACCCGGAACTGCTGCCCTCGCACGTACGACCGGTGTTCGGCCTCGACGGCGTGCCCAACCAGCACTTCGACACGGTGCTGCAGGGGCGCGGCAGCTGGGAGATCGGGATGTGCGAGGGCATCACCAACGCCTACCGGCACCTGCGCAGCATCGTGTTCTCGCGCAGCATCACCGAAACCCCGGACCCGACCGTCGAATTCGTCTCCACCGACCCGCTGGAGAAGGTCCGCGAGCTCAAGCGCGAACCGGGCGCGGGCATCTGGCTGTGCGGCGGCGGGAAGCTCGCGGCCGCGCTGCGACCCGAGATCGACGAGCTGATCATCAAGCTGCACCCGGTGGTGGCGGGCACGGGAATCCCCCTGTTCGACGGCGAGTTCTCCCCGTCCCAGTTCGAACTGACCGACACGAAACCCTTCACCAGCGGCGTCCTGCACCTCACCTACCGCAAGCGGTGAGGAATTCCATTGCCGGCCCGAGCCCTATCGGCTAGCTTTCGTCTCATGATTACCGGGGCGGCGTCGAGCCATGCACGGATTGGTTACCCGGTAGAGGGCTGACCTCTCCGCGGGCCTCGCCCCAGCCCCCTCTCGTTCGGGAGGGGGTGATCTTCTCCTACCCGTCTGACGACGGCGGACGAGCGCGTCGACATCAATTCAGCCCGCGTTCCTCCACGACTGAGCACCGCAGTCCACTGAGGAGAGATCTGTGAGCGTCACGTTCAACCACACCATCATCGCCGCGAAGGATCGTGAGGAATCCGCGCGGTTCTACCGGGAGCTCTTCGAGGTTCCGGAAGCCCCGTCGTGGGGCGTGTTCACCAACGTCCAGCTCGACGGCGGTGTGCTGCTGCAATTCGCCGAACCACCGGTCGAGATCCAGATGCAGCACTACGCGTTCCTCGTCGACGACGCCCTCTTCGACCGCGCCTACGCGCGCATCCAGGAGCGCGGCATCGACCACTGGGCCGATCCGCACGGCGCCGAGCCGGGCCGGATCAACCACAACCACGGAGGTCGCGGCGTCTACTTCAGAGACCCCGCCGGCCACGGCCTGGAAATGATCACGACGCCGTACCTGTGAATTCGAGCGGGCGCGGATTCATCGCGAATTCGCGCCCGCCGGTTCAGCGCCCTCACGCGAACCGGGCGAATCCGGTCGCGCGTTCGGTGATGGTGACCGGTGTGCCGGAATCGGCCATCGGGCGAAGACCCTCGCGAACCGCGTCGTCGGGATGACCGTGGACCTCGAAGCTCTCCACCTCGCAGTGCTCCATCACGCCGCGGATGTAGGGGTCGGAGAGCCGCCAGTGCTCCCGGATCGCATCGGAGTCGCGGTAGAGCTGGTAGCTGTAGGCCAGCATCCGCTCCTCGTCGATGAACACGTCCACCATCAGCTGCGGACCATGCTCCTCGACGAACTCCACCGCCTCGCGCACCGCGTCCTTGAACTCGTCGAGACGCCCATCGGTGATCCGCATCGTGTTCCGGAACAGGATCGGACCTTCATCAGGTTTCACCATGCGACGAGTGTCGAACCTCGACTCAACTGGAGGTCAAGCCCGCCCTGAGCCCGGGCGGGCACGAGCCAACGGGGCTTCGGTTCGGCGCGAGGACGCTTCAGCCCATCGGAGCCAGCAACCCGGGCGCGATCAGCAGGACCACACCCGCACCGGTCAAGAAGGCGCCGAGCGCGGAGCTGACGATCTCCGCTCGGGGGAGCACCTTCTCGATCGCGATCACCGCGGCGAGAACGGCCATCCACAGCAGGTTCATCGCACCGACGGCGAGCAGGACCACCATCAGCGCCCAGCAGCAGCCGAGGCAGTACCCGCCGTGGTGCACGCCGACCCGCAGCGCCCCCAGCCTGCCGCGGACCACCGCGTCACCGTGCTTGACCACGAGCGCCAGCGGTGATCGGCATCGGACCAAGCACCAGCGCTTCAACGGGCTGAACTCGTACGCCCCGGCCACCAGGAGCACGACGGCGCCGACCCGCACCGACGCAGCGCTGTGGCCGAGCGCGTCGAACCCGCGCAGGACCGACCACGCGACAACACCCGCCGCGGTCCAGACGAGCAGGTACCCGAGCGTCAGGGGCGGCAGCACTCCGCGTCTCCGCCGCGCTCGCACCAGCCTGAACACCCCGATGGTGAACGGCGTGATCGCCGGCAACATCATCGCGGCCATCATCACGACCCAGACACCGAGGAACAGGGCGAAGGGCGCCGGTCCGGCCGACATCATCTCGGCCGACCCCATGCCGGTGAGCAGCCCCATCCGCATCTCGGGCATGCCGAGGACTCCGCTGAGCAGCCAGGAGATCCCCGCCAACGCCAGCAGAACGGCGGCCAGCACCACCTCCACCCCGGACCAGGACCGCAGCGAGGGGATGCCGCGCGCCTGCGCCGTGCCGGTCATGCCGCGTCCGGCCCGGACCAGTCGAACGGGATGTACTTGCTGGAGTAGCCGGAGCGGTCCCAGCTGAAGCCGAACGCGTCGACCCGGTCAGCGGTGGCCTTGCCCCAGACGGCCGCTCCGTGCCCCGGTCCGACTTCCGAACCCGGCAGGTTGTGCACCTCCACACGCGCACCTTCGGGGCTGGCGGGACCGGTCAGCGCCTCGACGGTCGCCTCCGCCCTACCTGGAATGCGGACGCTCCAGGTGGCCAGATCATCGGCGATGGACGCTTCGATCGGGCTGTACTCCATGCCGACGATCTCGGGGCCGAAGATCTCGCCGAACTGCTTCGGCCAGCCTCCCGCCTCTCCGCCAAAGATCTTCTGCAGCGCCGCGCGCTGCGATTCGTCGGCCCGCTCGTCGATGAAGATGGCGGCACGGGCGTCGCTGTGCTCACCGCTCCACACGTTGCCGACGAACGACGCGAGCATCGCGACGTTGAGCCCGTCGAGGGCGGTGTCTCCGTAACTGCCTTCACGGACGTGCCACAGCAGGACGCCGTTGCAGTCGCCGTAGGTCGGCGGCTGCGCGAAAGAGCACGGACATGGAATCGCGCACTTGCACGCGTCGAACCAGCCCCCGACGACGTGCCACTGCGGAGTGCTCGGAGTGGCCATGTCGACCTCCAGAAACGTCGCAGACCTCAAGTCCAGTGTCGGCGCGCTTCGCGGCACGAAACACGGACGAAAGACCCGACGGCTCCGCTTCCAGGCGCAGCTCAAGATCGGACCGGTGGCGACTACCTCTGATGCTGGCGGGCCAGATGATCACGGAGCCGGGCGTGGCGGAATTGATAGACAGCACCCGCCTGGCGCAGCACGCTGCGGCGGTGGGCATCTTCGAGGAAGCGTTTCGGGCGCCAAGGCGACCGCCGGGTCAACGGGAGCCAAAAACGCGTAAAAATGAGCCAATTTCCCCACGCAGAGCCAAGCAAGCGAACCACTCCGACAGCAGCACCGGCAAGAGACCCGATAAAAATGTGATCAGCAAGCGTTTGCGGTTCGTGGAATAGCGCGAACCCGACGACACCCCCTACTGCGATTGCCGCCGCAATTACACGCAAAAGAGTCACCGCGCGGTCAGTGATCAAAAGCTGCCACGCAGTCACTGACTTCTCCGGATTGTAACGATCACCGAAAAGCAGAACCACGAGATTCACAAGACCAAAAACGAGTCCTCCCGATAACCCAACCCAGCCGTACCTAACTATATCGCCCGCACGCCAGGTGCCAAATTCGATAAGGCCCGAGATTGCGAATACTAGCTCTGCCGTAATTCCAGCCGATACACCGAAGATCGCCCCGATAAACACCTCGCTTCCCGCTCTCTTAAACCCTGCAAATGTCACCCCTTCCCTCACGCCTCGTACCCGAATCCGCAAACCGAATCGTTCTGGCTCTTGCCGCGGCCGTCCCAACACATTCACAAAACCAGCAATGATCCCAGTTGGCAAGCCCAAAAAAAGCGCCGATGGAACTCCGGAAAACACGGAAAAATCACTAGCAACTAGGGGACTCATGAGGATTCCCAAAAACCAAGCCGACCAGACGAATAGGAAAGTAATGATCAAGGCGCGGGTCACGCTATGAATGCCAGTGTCGAGGCGCCACCAGGTGAGGTCATA
This sequence comes from Saccharopolyspora endophytica, assembly GCF_018070075.1. Classification (GTDB taxonomy): domain Bacteria; phylum Actinomycetota; class Actinomycetes; order Mycobacteriales; family Pseudonocardiaceae; genus Saccharopolyspora; species Saccharopolyspora endophytica. Next base: position 51,924 of record NZ_JAGPXE010000005.1, on the reverse strand, counting down.
GGTGTCGAGTCGAGTCAGGTGAGCAGCCAAGAAACCGAGCCAGTGCCGGGCACGGTTCGGGTCCCAATCCGGCAACTCGGTGGTATGCGGGTTGAAGAAGCGGGGATCGTAGACGGCGTCGAGATAAGCGCTCAGGAGATGTTCCTCGACGTCTTCCCTGGTCGGAAAACGATGTGTGTCGAGGAGTTCTGCTGGGTCGTGGGCCGCGGTGTCGTTGTAGGTGGTGCGGGCGAGCATGACCATCAACGGCGTGGCCATCACCGGGGCGAGATTTCGGCTCGCGAGTTCGTCCGGTGCGGCGCGCAAGTGGGCGAACACCGCTTCCCACTCTGCGGTCCGGGTTTTCGCGGTGCTGGCCACCAAGTACCGCTCGGCGTCATCGAGGGTGAGGTCTTCTAGGTGGATGGCGGCGGCCCTGCTCAGCACCTTCGCGGCGAGCGCGGCTCCGGTGTACTCGTCCGGGCGGCTCGTGACCACCAGCGGTCCGTCGAACCGGCTGATCTCGCGGATCGCGTCGGGGTGGTGCTGCGCGGGAATCTCGTCGAACCCGTCCAGGACGGGCAGGATCCCGTCCCCGTCGACCAGGGTCTCGGCGCCGTTCTTCCCGGTGCGATCGGCCGCGTCCAGGAACGGGAAGTCGCGGACGAGTTGGTGGACCATCCAGGTCCGCAGCGCGGTCGACGTGGCGTTCCAACCGCTGATGCTGAACAGCACCGGAACCGGACCAGAGCGGTCGCCGTCACCGATCAGGGAGAGGATCAGCCGGTGGGCGAAGACGGTCTTACCCGCACCGGCCCGCCCGAGGATCACCAATCTCCCGGACGGAACGGACTCGTAGGTCTCCCGAATTTCCGCGAAATGGCCCGCCAGCGACACGGGTTCGCTTCCGCTGCGCCCGTTGACGTTGTCCCAGTGGTCGAACAGCTCCTCGTCGGCCGTCCGCCAGCGAACCGGAAGTGGGAGGGGATCGGCGATTCGCCAATTCTCCTCTTCCCGTCTGCTGAGCATTCTCACCTGATCGGCGAGCTGCCGGGCGAGAACGGCCTGCGGACCGCCTTCGTTCAGCGAGGTGGACGACTGCCGGAACACGACATCGCCGTGCACCGAGCCGACTTGGAACGCAGTTCCTTCCACCGAGCCGCTGATCTGATTACGGGGCCTCTCGTCCTCCGTCACGACGATCAGTGTGCCGCAAGACACCCATCACCCGTGCCGGCGACGGCTCGGCCGCGATCAGAAGTCGTAAGCGACCGTCACCGGGGCGTGGTCGGACCAGCGCTTGTCGTAGCTGGGTGCGCGCTCGACGACCGCCGTGGTCGCGCGCTCAGCGAGCCCCGGGGTCGCGACCTGGTAATCAATTCTCCAACCAGAGTCGTTGTCGAAGGCCTTGCCGCGGTAGGACCACCACGAGTAGGGGCCGGGGCCTTCGGGGTGGAGGTTGCGGACGACGTCGGTGTAGCCGGACTCGAAGACCTCGGTGAGCCACGCCCGCTCCTCCGGGAGGAAACCGGCGGACTTCTGGTTGGCCTTCCAGTTCTTCAGGTCGACCTCGCGGTGGGCGATGTTCCAGTCGCCGCAGACGACGGCCTCGCGGCCGGCGGAGGCGGCGCGCTCGCGGAGTCCGGCGAGGTGTTCGCCGAACTCCTTCATGAAGCGCTCCTTCTCGTCCTGGCGCGGGGTGCCGACCTCACCGCTGGGCAGGTAGAGGCTGGCGATCGTGACGCCCGGGAGGTCGATCTCCAGGTAGCGGCCGCTGTCGTCGAACTCCGCCGAGCCGAAACCGATGCGGACGGCCTCCGGTTCGGCGCGGCTGTAGATCGCCACTCCCGCGCGGCCCTTGGCCGAGCTCGGGGCCAGGGCCGTGTGCCAGCCTGCGGGCTCCCGCACCTCCGCGGTGAGCTGGTCGGGTTCAGCGCGGGTCTCCTGCATGCAGATCACGTCCGCACCGGTCTCCGCGAGCCACTCGACGAATCCCTTCTTCGCGGCGGCGCGCAAACCATTTACATTCACCGTTGACAAAGTCAGCACATCGACGAGCCTATCGAGTGCTTTTCAGCAGATGGACCGCCCCGCACGAGTGATTTCCACCGCTGATCGACCCCGCGGACGGATTTCGAGCGGATTTCAACGCTCCGCAATCCGTTGATTTCACCCCGTTGACCTGCGCAAGATCGTCCGAACCGGGGAAGCTACTAGACCTACGGCGGTATTCCACTACTATCGCCTCCCGTAACGTTCAACCACTTCGTGTCGACAGTGGGACGTAGAGCGTCCTAAAAACCCCCTGCAGGAGGTCTCGCGTGGCCCCGGACAGCGCCGCGGGAAGCGGCCCCACGGCCCGCCGTCTCGTGTTGGGCAGCCAGCTGCGCAGGTTGCGCGAGTCCAAGCAGATCTCCCGCGAGGACGCCGGGTACGCCATCCGCGGTTCGGGTTCGAAGATCAGCCGCTTGGAGCTCGGCCGCGTCGGCTTCAAGGAACGCGACGTCGCCGACCTGCTGAGCCTGTACGGAGTCGACGACCAGTCCGAGCGCGAGTCCTTTTTGGACCTGGTGCGCCGGTCCAACGAGCCGGGCTGGTGGAACCGCTACAACGACCTGATCGCTCCGTGGCTCCAGGACTTCGTCGGCCTGGAGGAGTCCGCTTCCCGGATCCAGACCTACGAGCTCCAGTTCGTCCCGGGCCTGCTGCAGACCGAGCGCTACGCGCGAGCCGTCGCCACCCAGGGGCGTCCCGAGGCCGAGGACGAAGAGGTCGACCGCCGGGTCCGGCTGCGCATGCAGCGGCAGCGGATGTTCGCCCAGCCGAAGTCGCCGCGCGTGTGGGCCGTGATCGACGAGTCCGTCCTGCACCGGCCGATCGGCGGCAAGAGCGTGATGCGCGAGCAGATCGAGTCCCTCCTGGACTCCACGAAGCTGCCCACGGTCACCCTGCAGGTGCTGCCCTTCGCGCTCGGGCGCTCCGCCGCCGAAGGCGCGTACACGATCTTGCGGTTCGCCGAGCCGGAGATCCCGGACATCGTCTACCTGGAACACCTCTGCGGCGCGTTGTACCTGGACAAGGCCGAGGAAGTCGAGACCTACAGCAAGGCCAGCCACCGGCTCGCGGTCGACGCGCTGACCCCGGAGGGTTCCCGCAAGCTGATGCAGGAACGTCTCCGGGAATTCTGATCCCCTTCGGGAATTTCCCAGTTTTCTCGCCCGTTCGGGCGATCAAGGACGACTGTTCGCCACGAGACCGGCACCGAGTGCCGCCGCGGCGTTACACCTGACGGTGTGATCACGCTCTCAGCGCCCTGCACGTGCATTCAATCGTGCATCTGCAACTGATACCTTCCCTGCACGATCAACTGCACGTGCAGATGATCCGTGCAAGATGAGAGTCGGGGAAGGGTGGGGTTCGGATGACGAACATCCAGAACGGCATGCCCGCGAAGCAGCTTCCCAACGCTGACTGGCGCAAGAGCCGCCACAGCGGAGCGGTGGGTAACTGCGTGGAGCTGGCACCGTTGGTCGACGGTGGGGTTGCTGTCAGAAACTCGCGCTACCCGGAGGGCCCGGCACTGGTCTACAGCAGGGACGAGATCGCAGCGTTCCTCAATGGAGCAAAGGACGGCGAGTTCGACGATCTGATCGTCTGAACTGGTCACCACATGGTCTGAGCCCCTACGACGAACAACGGTGGCGCCATGAACGACATAACCAACGGCCTGCAAGCCCTGGTCGCCCGCGACTTCCAGTTCACGCATCCCCGGGATGCCAGCGGAAGCCTGGTCGCCGTGGTCGGAATCCGCGTGCATCACGGGGTTTTCGACATCCTGCAGCTCTTCGGTGAGAACGACGCCGACGCGGCGCGCATCCCCGCGGACGAGCCCGACGTGCTGTTCCCCAGCCGAGTGCTGTGGCGAACCAACGGGCCCGCCCTCGACGTGATCAACGAGCTCCTGCACATGCCGGAACCGCTGCTGGAAACCGGCGCGGAGGGCAACGGCTGCTGGGTCCCCACGCACGCCGGCCGTTCCAAGTGGCTCGCCGTCACGGCCTGAACCAGGTTCCCAGCCGGGTCTGATTCGTGGTGGGCACGCCCCACCCCGGGCCTGACCCCGCTGCCGAAACCCCCGTCCGAAACCCGGTGTTCGGCCACCCCCCATGCCGCGCACCGGAACGGACGCCCCCAAATAAGGTCGGGTTCCCGCGCACAAGTCCCCCAGCGCGCGGGAGCCCGATCTTTGGGTTCTCAGCCAGGCGTGTTCACTCGTAGATGGTCGCAGCCGGCAGCATTTCCGCGAGCAAGCGCCAACTCGGTTCAGGCGGAACTTCCTGTCCGGTGTTGCGCAGTAGCCGTCAAGATCGGCAGTCCACGCCGAGCGTGCCTCGAGATACCTGGGAAGCGTGGCGTTCTCCCAGGCTTCACCACCGGACGAGCCGGCCTCCCTCGCGAGAAGCTCGACGAACTCCACCAAGTCCTGCCGCGTGCGGACCTTCTCAGCCACCTCATTCAATGAGTCTCACGGCTGGTAGCCATCCGGTGAGGGACCTCAATCCCTGCTCTCTGGAACGCGACCAACCTCCGACGGTTCTCCCCCGCGCAACGAGAAGACGGCTGCTCCGACCGGAATTCCGGTGGGGCAGCCGTCTTCTCCGTCGGCTCAGATGTCGAGCTTGAACGACTGGGTGTCCATGGCGCTGTGATCGGGTGTGGTGGAATTGCTGGTGACCTGTTCTCGTTCGGTGAGCTGCAGAGCGCCGTTCTTGGCCGGGGGCTGCTGGATCGCCACGACCAGTCGCGGCGTGGACTTCGGGCTGATGACGACGGTGCCGTCGTTGCGGCGGTTGATCGTCCAGACCTGGGCGGCGTTGGCCGGATCGCAGTCGGCGGTGCGCAGTTCACCACCCGTGCGCGCCTTTGCGGTCACGCACTGGCGGTTCTCCTGGCTCTGGATGGTCATCGCACCGTCGGGGCGCTTGGCGATGACCCACTGATCGGCCGAACGCGGTTGTGCGGCCGAGTGGGGCTGGACGGTGCGGATCGCCGAGTCCGGGCCGTTGACCACCCAGCGGGACTTGTCGGCGACGGTGGTGATCTTGGTGACGAGCACGGAATCGGCCGTGGCCGACGGCGCGGGCACGACCGACAAGACCGCCATCGCGCCGAGTGCACCCAGCATCCAGCGAGCGCGTCTCATGGTTGTTCCTCCGAGGATGAAGGTGTTTCGGGGAAGGCGAACCCGTCCGGTTCGCCCGAAATCGATACATACCAGCGCCGCGGGTGATGTTCGCGGTCAGTAATCACAACGGGCGAAGCCCGGATGATTCGAGGCGTTCCCCGACCGGACACCACCGGTGAGTAGCCTGGCGGCCCCGGTGTTCCCCAAGAGCTGCGAGGATTTTCGGTGACCGAGTACCAGCACTACGAGTTCCTCGCGGTCGACCGGCCGTTGAGCGACGACGAGCAGGCCGAGGTGCGGGAGCTGTCCAGCCGGGCGGTCATCAGCGACACCGCCTTCGCCGCCACCTACGAGCAGGACGACTTCCGCGGCGATCCGGACGTGCTGGTCGAGTCCTACTACGACGCCCATCTGCACGTGACGAGCTGGGGCACGCACCGGCTGATGATCCGCGTCCCGCGCGGGGACCTCGACGACGCGATCGCCGAGGAGTTCGAAGTCGCCGAGCGCGTCGACGTCTGGAGCTCCGAGGACCACGTGGTGCTGGACTTCGTCAGCGAGGACGAGGAGCCCTCCGGCTCGACCGGCCACGATGGACTGCTGGCGCTGCTGGCCGGCGTCCGCGACGAGATCGCCGCCGGCGACCTGCGTCCGCTGTACCTCGCGTGGCTGGCGGGTTACGGCACGTGGGAGCGCGACGAGTTCGCCTTCGACACCAGCGCCGAGGAGGAGCTCGAACCGGTCGTGCCGCCGGGGCTCACGCAGCTCACCGCCGCGCAGACCGCGTTCGCGGAGTTCCTGCGGCTGGACGACGACCTGCTGGCGGTGGCCGCCGAGAACAGCACGCCGCTGCAGGAGCGGCTCGACCCCAAGGCGCTCGGCGCCTGGGTGACCGACCTGCCGTCGGCCGACAAGGACCTGCTGCTGTTGCAGGTCGCGCAGGGCCAGGCGGCCGAGGCGCGGATCGAGATCCTGCGCCGCTTCAACGGCGACACCGCCGCGGGCAGCCGCACCGTGGGCGAACTCCTCGACCAGGCGGCCCAGCGCCGGGCCTGACCTCACACCCCCGTTTATTGCCACCTCATTGCTACAGCAATCGTGGAGTGATTAACCTCGGAGGAGTTGGTCGTGGCCGAGGGGGGAACGTGGACGAGGTGCAGCGGATCGGCGACTACGCGTTGCGGAAGGCCCACCCGGAGGACGTCGAGGGCGCTCGCGCGCTGATGCTCGACACCTTCTACCGGGAGATGGGGTCCGGCTACGTGCCGGAGTGGCACGCCGACGTGATCGACCTCGAACGCACTTACCTGCGCACTCCCGGCCAGGCGCTGTTCGTCGCCGACCTCGGCGGTGAGGTCGTGGCCACCGCCGGTCTGCGGTCCGGTGGCCCGAAGAGCCCGCCGAACCCGCTGTGGCTCGCCGAGCACTACGCGCGCGGCGCCACCGCGCAGCTGGTGCGCACCTACGTCCGCCCGTCGCACCGCAGGCACGGGCTGGCCCGCGCGCTGGTCGAGCGGTGCTGCGAGTTCGCCGCGGAATCCGGCTACGACACCGCCTACCTGCACACCAACCCCGAGATCGACGGCGCGGAACCCTTCTGGCGGAGCCTCGCCAAGGAGGTCCACGACGCGCGCGGCGACGGCGAAGCGATCGTCCACTTCGAGATCGCCCTGCCGACCTCGCGCGCGTGACCGCCGCCGACACCCGGCGCGGCCGGTGGTCGCTGCTGGCGCGGTTGGCCGTGCTGCCCGGACTCGCCCGCCTGCTGCTGCTGACCCAGCTGGCGTTCAACGTCGGCTTCTACCTGGTGGTGCCGTTCCTGGCCACGCACCTGGCCGACGACCTGGCGATGGCGGGCTGGGCGATCGGCATCGTGCTCGGCGTGCGCACCTTCAGCCAGCAGGGCATGTTCGCGATCGGCGGCGCGCTGGCCGACCGCTTCGGCGTCCGGCCCGCGGTGCTCGCGGGATGTTCGGTGCGCATCGCCGGGTTCCTGGTGCTGGCCGCGGCGGGCGACTTCGCGACCGTGCTGGTCGGAACCGTGCTGATCGGGCTCGCCGCGGCGCTGTTCTCGCCCGCGGTGGAATCAGCGCTGGCCGTGCAGGGCGCGGAGCTGGAGGAGCGGGGCGTGATCTCCCGAACCGAGCTGTTCGGCCTGTTCGCGGTGTGCGGCGAGGTCGGCGCGGTGACCGGGCCGCTGCTCGGAGCGGTGCTGCTCGGCGTCGACTTCGGACTGACCTGCTCGGTCGCCGCCGCGGTCTTCGCGGTCGTCCTGGCCACGCACGCGTGGTGGCTGCCGCGCGGACCGCACGCCGAGCGGCGGCCGCTGCTGGCCGGGTGGGCCGACATCGCGCGCAACCGCACCTTCCTGGTCTTCGCCGCCGGTTACAGCGCCTACCTGCTCAGCTACAACCAGCTCTACCTGGCGCTGCCGGTGGAGCTGGGCCGGGTGGGAGCCGACTGGGCGCTGGGCTGGATGTTCGCGCTCGCCGCGGCCGTGGTCGTCGTCGGCCAGCTGCCGCTGGCGGCGTGGGCGCGCAACCGGTTCGGCGCGCATCGCGCGCTGCCGCTGGGTTTCGGCCTGCTCAGCCTCGCTTTCGTCGTCGTGGCGGGGTTCTCGCCGTGGACCCTGCCCAGCGGGTTGTCGCTGCTCCCGGCGGTGCTGTTCGTGGTGCTGCTGACGTTCGGGCAGATGCTGGCGGTTCCGGTGGCCCAGGACCTGGTCCCCCGGTTGGCCGGCGGGCGCAACCTCGGCTCGTACTACGGATTCCTGTCCTCGGCGGGCGGTCTCGCGGTGCTCGTGGGAAGCGGTGTCGCGGGTGGACTGCTCGACCTGGCGGCAAGCCCGGGCCCGTCGGCGCCGGTGCCGTGGTCGGTGCTGGCGCTGCTGCCCGCTGTGGGTGGTCTCACGCTGCTGGTACTCGCCAGGCGGTACAGCAATGAAAGTCGTTCTCATTAATCTGGGTGCTTCCGCGCCCGAGGAGGTTCGCCCCCCATGTCCCAGGGACTCACCCGCGTCGCCGCGCTGTTAGCCGGCGCGCTCGTGCTCTCCGGCTGCTTCGCCGCCGCTCCCGGCGGCGGTGCGGACGACCGGCTGGGCGTGGCCCTGTCGTTCCAGCCGGTCGCGAACCTCTCGCCCCACAGCGACGACGCGCTGCTGCTCACCAAGCTCGGCACGGCCGAAACGCTCACCGTCCTCGACCGCGACGGCACCGCGCGGCCCGCGCTGGCCGAGAGCTGGGAGCAGACCGACCCGCTCACGCTGCGGCTGAACCTGCGCGCGGGCGTCACCTTCCACGACGGCACACCGCTGACCGCCGAGCACGCCGCCGCCTCCCTGAACCACGTGGTCACCGCCACGACCCCACCCCGCGCGCTCAAGGGCGTGCAGCTCACGGCGAAGGCCTCGGGCGAGCGGACGCTGGAGATCACCACCGCGCGACCGGACCCGATCCTGCCGCAGCGGCTCACCGCTCCGCAGCTGGCGATCCTCGCTCCGGCCGCCTACGCGAACCCGGCGTCGCCGAACCCGGTGCGCGCCGGAACCGGCCCCTACGTGCTGGATTCGGTGCAGGGCGCGGCGGGCGCGACGCTCAACGCCAATCCCCGCTACTGGGGCGGGGCGCCGAAGGCGTCCGGTGTGGACGCGCGGTTCATCGCCGACGGCGCGAGCCGGGCCAACGCGCTGCGCGCGGGCGAGGTCGACGTCGTCGACACCGTGCCCGTCTCGCAGCTGCCCACCGTCGAGGGCGACGAAGTCCTCGACGTGCCGCTGCCCCGGCTGATCGGCGCGCACCTCAACACGCGCTCCGCGGTGTTCGCCGACCCGGCGATGCGCGCGGCGGCGCGGCAGGCCATCGGCCCCGCGCGCATCGCCGAGGGCGTCTACGCGGGTCAAGCCGATCCCGCGCGAGGGCTGTTCGGCCCGGCGAGCCCGTGGGCGACCGCCGCCCCACCGCCTCCCGCTCCTGCGGCTGCCCAGCCGCGCGGCCGCATCCGCATCGCGACCTACGACGAGCGCCCGGAACTGCCCGAGATCGCCTCGGTGGTCGCCGAGGAGCTGCGCCAGGCCGGTTTCGAGGTGACCGACGTGGTCGTGCAGGAGTTCTCCACGATGGAGTCCGACCTGCTCTCCGGCGCCTACGACGTGGTGATCGGCGCCCGCAACTACTCGGTCGACACCGGCGACCCCATCGGCTACCTGCGCAGCGACTGGACCTGCGACGGCGGGTACAACCTGTCGCGGCTGTGCGATCCGGCGATCGACGCCGCCGTCGAGGCCGCTCAACCCGCACCGCTGCAGGAGCGCGAGCGCGCTGCGGTGCGCATCGCCGAGCAGGTGCTCGGCACCGACGCGATCGTCCCGATCGCGCACGAGCGCAGCCGCATCGGCGTCGCGCCCGGGATCAGCGGCGTCGCCGAGGACGGTTTCGACCGGAGGCTGATCACCGCCGAGACCTCGCGCGGCGCATGAGGAAGGTGCTGCGCGGACTGCTCGTCACCGCCGGCGCCGTGCTCGTCCCCGCGTTCGTGATCGGCGCGCTGCCGTGGCTGAGCGGCGACGACCCGGCGCAGACCGTGCTGCGCGCCCGCTCCGCCGAGCAGGAGCTCGACCCGGCCGTGCTCGCCTCGATCCGGCACGACGTCGGCATCCCCGACGACCCGGTGACCGGGGTGCTGAGCTGGCTGGCGGGTGCGGTGCGCGGGGACTTCGGGCGGTCCTGGGTGAGCGGCGTTCCGGTGTCGGAGTCGCTCGGCCAGGCCGCCGGGATCTCCGTGACGCTGGCGCTGGTCGCCGCGCTGACGGCACTGGTGTGCGCGCTGCTGGTGCTGGCGCCGAGCCTGTGGCGGGCCGCCCAGGGGTCCGGTGGTGTCGGCCGCGGCGCGCTGGCCACCGGTGCCGTGCTCGCCGCGGTGCCCGAGTTCCTGCTGGCCACCGGCCTGCTGGTGCTGATCGCCGTGCACTGGGGGCTGGCGCCGACCTCGGGCTGGTCCGGTCCGGCGAACATGCCGCTTCCCGCGCTGGCGCTGGGGCTTCCGGCCGCCGGTGCGCTCGGCAGGGTGCTGGCGAGCGCGGTCGACGGCGCGCTAGCCGAGCCGTGGGTTCGGGTCTGGCGGGCCAACGGGGTTCGCCGGCGCGTGATGCTGCGGGCCGTGGTGCGGCGCTCGGTGGCCGTGGCGTTCCCGCAGCTGGTGCTGCTGTTCGTCGGGCTGCTCGGCTCGGGGATCGTGGTCGAGGCGGTCTTCGCCATCCCCGGTCTCGGCGCGACCGCGCTGAACGCCGTTCTCGCGCAGGACCTGCCGCTGGTGCAGGGATGCGTGATCGTGCTGGCCCTGCTGGGCCTGGCGTTCGGCGGCTTGGGCGTCCTCGCGCACCGGTGGATGCTCGGTCCCGCCCTGCGCAGCACCGGCATCCCGCAGTCCACATCGGACTCGGCGGGAAGCGCGCGCTGGGCGCTGGTGGCGGCCGGAGTGCTGGCCGTCGCCGTGCTGGCCGGGCTGCTGCGCGACCCGAGCGCGATCTCCCTGAGCGACCGGCTGCAGGCCCCGACCTCCGCGCACCCCTTCGGCACCGACTCGCTGGGGCGCGACCTGCTCGCCCGCTTCGGACACGGCGCGCTGCTCAGCATCGGCGGATCGCTGGTGGTCAGCGTGGTGGCGCTGGTCCTCGGCCTGGCCTCGGGCATGACCCGCACCCGCGCGGGGGTCGCCGACGTCCTCAACGCGGTGCCTCCGGTGCTGGCCGGCGTCGTGGTCGCGGCCGTGGCCGGGCCGGGGATGCTCAGCGCCGTCATCGCGGTCTGCTCGGTCGCCTGGATCCCCCTGGCCGTGCACGCCCGGACCCTGACCGCGGAGGTGCGCGCGTCCGGTTTCGTCCGCACCGCCCTCGCCACCGGTGCGAGCCGGACCCACGTCATCACCCGGCACCTGCTGCCCTCGGTGTTCACGCCGGTCCTGCGGCACGCGCTGATCCGGCTGCCGCACAACGCCCTCGCCCTCGCGGGCCTCGGCTACCTCGGGCTCGCGGCGCCGTACGACTCCCCGGAGTGGGGCGCGATCCTGGCGCAGTCCATCGACTACGCCGAAACGGCCCCGTGGAGCGTGCTCTTCCCGACCGCGGGGCTCGCCCTGCTCGGCCTCACCGCCGCGCTCGCACCGCACGCGCCGGGCGTCACGAGACCGGCTTGACGTCCGATCGCTTCACGTACACCCAGCGGTGGTGGTAGGAGATCCGCACGTACTGCTCGGCTCCGCTGATGACCACGTGGTTGTTCGGGTCCTCCAGACCGTCGTAGCCGACGTGGTAATCCGTCGCTCCCACGCCGTCCCCGGCGACGTAGGCCTGCCCGGCCGGGAGGGTGTACGGCAGCGGGTCGATCACGGTGGGGTCGATGCCCTCCGGGTACTCGCTCGGCGACGGGGCCGCCATGCCGTAGGTCGGGATGCCGTCGCGGCGGGCTTCGACGAGGTCGGCGTCCTCGGCGGGAGCGGTGTTCTCGCCGCCCGGGTCGCGCAGCCACGCCTTCTCGCCGCCGAACCAGATCGCCAGCCAGTCTCCCCGGCGCTCGGCGACCGCGTAGCGCTGACCGGTGGCGGCCTTGGCCGACCAGTCCTCGATGCGGGTGGTGCCGGGCTCGCCACCGGGGTGCAGGGCCGGATTGCTCAGCAACGGCGCGTCGTCGCGCGGTTCGGTGCGCAGGTACAGGAAGTTCGCGGGCTGCGCGGGGAGTTCCTGGCAGGCGCCGTCCGGGCATTCGGTGACCGGCGGCTGGTTGGTGGCGAAGCGCGGGTGGATGGTCACCGCTTCACCTTCGCCGCGCTCGCCGTCGAGCGGTGCGCCGACGAGGTCCATGTAGTGCGCCCAGTCCCAGTACGGGCCCGGGTCGTAGTGCTCGGACCCGGCACCGGAGGGCTTGTCGGCGCTGACCTCGTCGTGGCCGACGACGTGCTCGCGGTCCAGCGGGATGTCGTACTTCTCCGCCAGGTACCGCACGAGCTCCGCCGACGATCGGTACATCGCCTCGGTGTACCAGGTGCCGCCCTCGTTGGCCCAGCCCTCGTGCTCGATGCCGATGGAGCGCATGTTCCGGTCCCAGCTGCCGGCGTGCCACGGCATGTCCTTGGTGGGCACCATCTGCGTGATCTCGCCGTCGGACGACCGGATCACGTAGTGCGAGGCGGCACCGTGCGCCGGGTCCTGGAACAGCGAGATCGTGGTCTGGTAGGCGACTTCGGTGTCGTGCAGGACGATCGAGTCGATCTCGACGTCGTCGGGCCGCTCGGCGGTGTCGTAGTTGCCGTACCCGGCCGAGGGGTCCTCCGGGTCGGTCGGCGCGTAGGCGGCGGGGATGAAGCGGCAGTCCAGCGAATCCGGGCACTCGGCCTCGGTTTCCGCTTCGTCCTCGGCGAGCGCGGTCGCGGAGAGGTCGCGGTCGGGCTCCACCTCGGGGATCCGGGAGAACGCGACGCGCTGCCCGCTGGAGGTGGTGCGGGCACGCCCTTGGCCGAGCACGTCGTAGACGCTGTCGGCGAAGTCCTGCGCACCGCTGGTCCGCGGGCTGCCGCTGAGGCCGGCGATCGCCGGGTACCAGGCGCCGAGGTCGTTCGGGAGCTCGCCGCCGCCGAGGCCCTTGGCGCGCGCGGCGAGCAGCGCGGCCCCGGCGCGGACGTTCTGCTCCGGGTCGCGCTTGAGCGTCTCCGTCGGGACGCCCACCAGCTCGGCCGCTTCCGGCAGCGTGTGCAGCGCCGGGTGGTCGGCGAGCTCGCGCAGCTTCGGGTTCTCCTCGCGCAGCCGGGCCACGTCGACCTCGGTGAGGTGCATCGGCCCGTAGCCGCCCGCCCTGCTCTGCTCGCCGTGGTGGTCCTCCCACCTGGTGAGCTGGTAGGACGTGGCCATCAGGAGCGGTGCGGGAACGCCGAACTCGGCCGCGGCCGACTCGAAGGTCCGCTGCACCGCGGTATCCGGATCCTCCGCTGCGTGGGCGGGAGCGGTGCTGAGCAGCAGCCCCGCGGTCACCGCCGCCCACAGCGCGCGTCGCTTCGCCAGTGCCTTCACCCGGGCCTCCCGTTCCTGTCCCGCTCACCATCGAGGGCTCAGGAACGGAATGTCCTCCTCCGATCGCGGGCGCGTCGGCGAATTCGCTCAATCGCCACCCGCTCGTTACCCGTCAGGGCGTGCTGACCTGGAAATCGCGGAACTGGGCGTGCACGTCGTGGCTCGGCCCCCACTCGGTGGCGTGACCGCCGAAGAACGTGGAGAAGAAGATGCCGGCGAAGGGGATGTCGGAGATCTGCTGGATCCCCTGCTCGTCGAGCACCTGCTGCCCGTCGAGTCTCACCACGATGCGCCCGCTGTCGCGGTCGACGGTCTGCTGCACGGTGTGCCACTGGTCGTCGGCCTGCCACTGCCAGGCACCGCGACCGACGTCCTCGCCGTAGCCGTCGCCCATCGACGGGTCGTAGACGTAGACCTCGCCGTCGGCGCTGCGCGCACCGGAACCGTCGTCGTTGCGCCACATGAACCGCGTCGACCACGCCTGACCGTGGTTCCCGCCCCCGGCCTCGCCGGGCTTCCCGCCGTAGAGACCGGGCAGCTTGCCGCCCTTGCCGAAGTCCCAGTCCGCCGGGAACCGGACCTGGTAGGTCAGCTGGAGGCTGCGCGCCTCGGCGAGATCGCCGCGCCCGACGGCGGTGAAGTCGCTGTAGAACTGGCCGCCGCCCTCGCTGGGGCAGTCCTCGCAGGACGGTGCGGACGAACCCTGCCCGTAGAACACGTCCACGGCCCCGTCCTGGCCGGACATCCGGTCGAACCCGAACTGCCCGTCACCGACCACACCCCACTGCTGCGACCACGAATCAGCCGGGAAATCGGCGAAATCCCCGCTCCACGGCTCTGCCGCCGACGCCGTCGCGGGCAGCGCCACCGCCGCGGCCAGCACGAGCCCGAGAAGTCCCGCCGCGCGGCGAGATCGGTGAGTGCGCATCGTTGATCACCTCGACCACGAGCACACACCCCCACCCCCACCCGGTCAACGCCCTGGCGTGAAGCTGCCGCGGTCAGGTGTTGCGGATGAGGTGGTGGACTCTGCGGAGGACGTCGAGCTGGGCCGGGTTGTAGAGGTCGGCGAGGGCTTTGCCCGCGGTGGTCCAGGCGTGGCGGGAGCCGCCGGGGGCGTCGGCGTCGAGTTCGAGCAGTCCCGGGTGCTTCTCGTAGAGGGTTCGGGTGAGCTCGGCGATCTCTTCGGCGACGGCCTGGCGGGTGGGTTCGTCGGCGTCGGCGGGCAAGTCGTCGAACTCGCCGGAACCCTCGTCCGAGGTGCTCTGCAGCATGTCGGCGTAGGCCTGCAACCCCTTCGGGCCGAGGACCCGGGAGACCACGACGAGGAACGAGCGGTCGGTCTCGGTCATCGGCGTGCGCGCTGCGGCTGAGCCGAGTTCGGGCGGCAGGTCCGTGGGTGCGGCCTGGTGCAGGATGAGGCCGAGCTCCACGCGGGCGCGCTGCAGTCGTTCGATGGTGGCGGCGAGTTCCGCGTCGAGAGCGCGCAGGGCTTCCTCCGGGTGGTCGTCGGCGTCGCCCATGGCGGCGATCTGGGACAGCGAGAACCCGAGGTCGACCAGGCGCTTGATGCGCAGCAGCCGGACCAGGTGGGCGACGCCGTACTGCTTGTAGCCGTTGGCCCGCCGTTCGGGCTCCTCCAGCAGCCCCACCTCGTGGTAGTGCCGCACGGCGCGCAGGCTCGTGCCCACCAGCTCGGCGATCTCGCGGGTGCTCCAGGCCACCGGGTTTCTCCTCGTCTCAACGGCATTGCACGTCGTAGTCAAAACCGTGCCGCTGCGGCACGGTCAAGAGTGAGCCACATCACAACGCCGCGGGCTTGAGCGTGCCGCAGCGGCACACCTTCTCCTTGTTCCACAGCCACGAACGAGGGGGATGACATGACCGGACCCGACCACCTCGCGGTCGAGGATCTCTTCGCCGACCCGCAGCGCGCCAAAGCGCGGATCTCGCCGGACGGCACCAGGTTCGCGTTCCTCGCGCCCTGGAAGAACCGGCTCAACGTGTGGGTGCAGGACCTCGACCCGGACGCCGAACCGCGGTGCGTCACCGCCGACGAGACCCGCAGCGTGCAGAGCTTCCACTTCACCGACGATCCGCGCTGGCTGCTCTACCTGCAAGATGACGGCGGCGACGAGAACTGGCACCTGCACCGGGTGGACCTGGACACCCCCGGCTCGCCCGCCGTCGACCTGACGCCGTTCCCCGGCGCCCGGGTGGTCTCGGCGGAGCCGTCCCTCGGCCGCCCCGGCAGGCTCGCGATCCTGCTCAACGCGCGCAACCCGGCCGAGTTCGACCTGCACGAGCTCGACATCGCCACCGGTGAGCTCACGATGCTCGGCGAATGCCCGGGGCCCGGCACGACCTGGTTCCAGGCGGGTGGCGGGGAGCTGCTGGCCACCTCGCTCACCGCCGACGGCGACGTCGAGATCCTGCGCCCGGACGCCGACGGCGCGCTGCGGCACGTGCTGCTGCTGCCGGGCGCCGACCACCCGGTCGGCGGCATGTCGCAGGTGACGGCCGACGGCACCGGCATGTGGTTCGGCACCAACGAGGGCACCGACCGCACCCGCCTGGTCCGCATCGACCTCGCCACCGGTGAGACGACCGAGGTCGACAGCCACCCGACCTTCGACCTCGACCCGCGCCCGCAGGTGTTCCCCACCGCGCCCCCGACGCTGATCCGCGACCGCGCCGGCGAGCTGCTCGGCGTCCGCTATCTCGGCGAACGCCAGGAGATCCGGGCGCTCGACCCGCACTTCGCCGACGTGCTGGCCCGGCTCCAGGAGCTCTCCGACGGCGACCTGGGCGAGCTCACCTCCGACGACACCGGGCAGCGCTGGATCGCCTCGTTCAACCACGACCGCGACCCGGGCGCCACCTGGTTCTACGACCACTCCACCGGTGAGCGGCGGCTGCTGTTCCGGCCGTTGCCGCACCTCGACCCCGAGTCGCTGGCACCGATGACGCCGGTGACCATCACCGCCCGCGACGGGCTGGAGCTGCCGTCGTACCTGACGCTGCCGGTCGGCGTCGAACCGTCGGAGCTGCCGCTGGTGCTGCTGGTCCACGGTGGACCGTGGGCGCGCGACGCGTGGGGGTTCGACCCGGTGGCGCAGCTGTTCGCCAACCGCGGTTTCGCGGCCCTGAAGGTCAACTTCCGCGGTTCGACCGGTTTCGGCAAGGCGCACACGCAGGCCGCGATCGGCGAGTTCGCCGGAGCGATGCACGACGACCTCATCGACGGCGTCGACTGGGCCGTCGAGCAGGGCTACGCCGACCCCGATCGGGTCGCGATCTTCGGCGGCTCCTACGGCGGGTACGCGGCGCTGGTCGGCGCCACCTTCACCCCCGACCGCTTCGCGGCCGTCGTCGACTACGTCGGCATCTCCAACCTCGCGAACTTCATGCGCACCCAACCCGATTTCGTCAAACCCGGGCTGGTCAACAACTGGTTCCGCTACGTCGGCGACCCGGCCGATCCGGAGCAGGAGGCCGACATGCTGGCCCGCTCGCCGATCACCCGCGTCGACGCGATCCGCGCCCCGCTGCTGGTCGTCCAGGGCGCCAACGACGCCCGCGTCGTGCAGGAGGAATCGGACCTGATCGTCGAGGCCGTCCGGGCGCGCGGCATCGAGGTCGAGTACCTGGTCTTCGACGACGAAGGGCACATGTTCGTCAACCGGGAGAACGTCATCGCCATGTTCCACGCCGCCGACCGCTTCATCACCCGCCACATAGGAGACGTGAAATGACCGCGACCGAAGCCGACACGCCCCACGCCGAGGAGAAGCCCGTCAACGTCCAACAGACGCTGCTCGATGGCCTCGGCGGACCGATGGGCATGCTGTGCACGACGTTGCCCGTGGTGGTGTTCGTGACCGCCACCGCGTTCCTGCCGCTGGCCCCGTCGATCGGGATCGCGCTCGCGGCGGCCCTGGCGCTCACCGGTTTTCGGTTGCTGCGCGGCGAGAAGCCGTCCTCGGCCCTCGGCGGCGTCCTGGCCATCGCCGTGGCCGGTGGTGTCGCGGCCTGGACCGGCTCGGCCAAGGACTTCTTCCTCATCGGGATCTGGGCCAGCCTCGCCGGGGCGATCGTCGTGCTCGTCTCGATGCTCGCCGGTCGCCCGCTGACCGGGGTCATCTGGAACCTGCTGCACGGCGGCGGACACGCGTGGCGCCAGAACCGGTCCGCATTGCGCGCCCACTACCTCGCGTCGCTGGCGGTGCTGCTGGTCTTCGCGGGCCGTTTCGTGGTCAAGGAATGGCTCTACCTCGCCGATTCCACCGGCTGGCTGGCCTTCGCCAAGATCGCCATGGGGACCCCGCTGACCGCGCTGGCCGCCCTGGTCGTCCTCTGGTCCTTCCGCCGCACCACGAAGGTCCTCAAACCCTGACCGATCAGCTGACCCGGCGGCCGGCCGCGCGATCCAACCGGAAGTGGATCGCGGCCGGCAGCCGTTCGGCCCCCAGCGCTCGACGTGCGCGGTCGAGGACCTCCTCGTCCAGCTCCGCCCACACCCCGCGCACGTCAGCGCCTTCCTGCAGCGACAGCGCGAGTCGCAGGTGCGGCCGCTGCTCGGTCCCCGCCATCCGCACCCGGGCGCTGCTGACACCCGTGACCTGCTCGGCGTCGCTGCGCACCGCCGCGGCGAGCGCGCCGGAGGTGATGGTCGCCGAACCGCCGTCCTCGTCGGCCAGCGGCACGTCCGGCCGCCCCTCCGGGCGCAGCGAACGCAGCAACCACCAGATCCCGACGACCACCAGCACGACGCCCAGCGCCGCGGCCCCGGCGAGGAACGGCACCCGGTTCGCACCGACCCAGCCCACCAGCAGCGGGTCCAGCACCGGCCGTCCCGCGCGGAACCGGCCGAGCAGACCGGAACCGACCACCAGCGCCAGCGCGCCCGCGGCCAGCAGCACGAGCGCGAGCACGCCCAGCAGCGAACGCTCGAACCCCAGCGACCGCCCGACCGGTGTGCGGCTCGGCCGCACGTCCTCGTTCACCTTCGTCATCACCGCTCCTTCGCCGGGGAGACCGACACCGACACCCTCGGGCCGCGCCGCAGCGGCAGCGCCTCGACCGCGGCGGACGCGGTGGTCACCGCCCGGTCCCGCAGATCGCCGACCGTGCGGAACCGCCCGGTCACCTTCACCCGCACCCGCTTCCGGCGCGCGGTCACCGCCGTGGCCGCCACGCCGTCCTCGGCGCGCACCCGGTGGCCGACGACCCTGGCCAGCGAACGGGGATCGGTCGTGACCGTGACCTCCGGCGCCGGGTCGAGCAGCCGGATGACCCGGCGCCCCGCGAGCAGCGAGATCAGCAGCAGCACCGCGCCGAGCACCGCGCACCCGGCGGCGACGGCCAGCACCGGGCCGTCTCGCCAGGTCAGCCCGCTCAGCACGGGTCGTGCGGCCGACCACGGGACGAGCACGCCGCCCGAGCCCGGGCGAACCCAGACCCCGACGACCTCCACGATCAGCAGCACTCCGCCGGCGAGCACGACCAGACCGGCCAGGGACGTGAGCAATCGGACGACGACGCGCACGGGACTCACTCCACTCGGTTTCGTCGGGCGGCGGGCACCAGGGCGGAGACGGTGACCTCCACGTTCAGCACCCCGGCGTCGGCCAGCCGCTCCAGCTCCTCGGACACGGCCTCGCGCACCGCGCAGGCGGTCTCCCGGACCGGATCCGGGTAGCTGATGGGCAGGTCCAGCAGGATGCGCAGTTCCTCGGCGGGCCCGGAGAGCTTCGCGCTCGGTCCGCGACGGGTGCGCGCGACGCCCGCGACTCCGCTCGCGGCGTGCTCGACGATCTTGCGGAGCACGCCGCGGTCGATCTCCAGCGAGCCGCGCTCACCCGCGTCCTGCGCCTCCGCGACCGGGGCGCTCACCGGTCCCCGCCCCGGCCGAACACCTCTCCGAGGTCCAGTTCCCCGTCCACGACCCGGCCGACGACCACACCGATCGCGCCGAGCACCAGCGCGATCAGGAAACCGGTGAAACCTCCTGCCGCAGCGGCAACGCCGAGGATCAACCCGGCCAGCAGCCCTGTCTGCACAGCGTTCATTCGCCACACCCTCCTCGTCGCCTCGATCGAGGCGATCTCTCACCGCACCCGGCTGCGCTTCCTGCGCCGGCGCCAGGCGCGGACCCGGCCGGCCAGCCGTGTCACCATCCGCGCGTCGGGGATCACTTCCACCGGGGCGTCGTAGCGGTCCGGACGGCGCTGGCGTCCCCGCTGCGGCCGCGAGCGGGCGCGGAGCCGCTCCAGACCCGCCGCGAACACCTCCGGATCACCGCCCGCGTCGGGGTGGTTGGCCCGGATGAAGGCGCGATACCGGCGCCGCGCGTCCGGATCCGGTTCGCGGACCATCAGTCGTCTCCCGGTTCCTCGCCCGGCGCGACGACGGCGCAGACCACCACGTCCACCGGGACCTCGCCGACGACCGCGGCGACTCGCCGCCGCAGCTGGTCCACGACGTCCGGCAGCGGGTCGCCCAGCCGCAGCACCACTCCGACCTCGACCGCGTCGCGGGCGTCGCCGAGCCGAACGCCGACAACCCGGCGGCCGGGCAGGTGCGTGGCGGTGGTGCCGAAGCTCCCGCCGTGCAGCCCGGCCACCGCCGGGTGCGCCAGCACGGCCGCGGCCACCTGGTCGGCCACCTCAGCTGCACCGGGGCTCATCCCGGTTCCTCCGCGCATCGCGGGAGGTGGGCGGACGCCACGCCTCACTCCACCCGGGAGGACGGGCCGGTGGAGGCGCCCTCGTTCTCCTGGCCTTCCTCGGAAGGCAGGTGGATGTCGTTGACCGCGATGTTCACCTCGATGACCTCCAGGCCGGTCATCCGCTCGACGCCGCTGATGACGTTGCGGCGCACGGCGCGGGCGATCTCCGAGATGGACGCGCCGTACTCGACGATGATGTCCAGGTCGACGGCCGCCTGCTTCTCCCCGACCTCGACCTGCACGCCGGAGGTCGACGAGGTGCCGCTACCGCCCGGGATGCGCTCCCGGAGCGCGCCGAACGCGCGGGAGACCCCGCCGCCCATCGCGTGCACGCCGGAGATCTCGCGCGCCGCGATGCCGGCGATCTTCTGCACCACCGAGGCCGCGATCGTGGTCTTGCCCTGCGAGGTGTGCTCGGTGGGCCGAACCGATCCCGAACCGACCGAGGTGGACGTCGTGACGTCCTGGGACTCGGTGCGCTGGGTGGAGTTGCCGCTCGACTGGGGCATGGTGAAACCTTTCCGCTCGATCGCTCGCGGCCGGCCACCCGCGAACACCGCGGGCCGGGCCGAACCGCTGCCGACGGAAGATCAGATGCGGCCTGGTGGAGATCCGTGACGGCGACGTGACGCGCGTCACGAGCGATGCGGGTTCGTCACTCCCCGGGGAACGAGACGTCGGCGATGCGGACCCACACGGCGGGGGCGCCCGGACCGAGCGCACCGCGCAGCCCGTCCTCGAGCTCCTCGCGCAGCCGCGTCGCCAGCTCCGGGGCGTCCGAGCCGTAGGTCACCCGGAGCTCGACGCGGATCTCCTGCGAATCGCCCGTGCACGCCAGCAACCGGACTCCGGGGAAGCCCGCGAGCAGCTCGGCGGTCAAGCGCCGCGCCAGCACCAGCGCGGCGTGCGGAGTCACCCGCAGCGCCCCGCCCTCCTGCGGGATCTCGATCGACGGTCCGACGTTGACGCCCCGGGCCCGGCGGGAGGTCATCAGCACCCGGTCGAGCAGGCCGTTCGGCGGTTCCACGGAGACCTGGGCCGCGCGGCGCACCGGCGCCCAGCTGGGGGCCATCCGGTCCAGCGCGGCGCGGCAGTGCGTGCAGCCGGCGACGTGCTCGGCGAACTCCGGCGTCGAGTCGCCCGCGAGGTGCTCGACCAGCTCGCCGTAGGTGTGCCCGCAGGCCAGCTGTTGCTCGGGGTCGAAGGGAAGGTCACCCACGGCGCATCTCCTCCAACCTCGCGAGCAGGGCCAACCTGGCGCGGTGCAACCGGGAGCGCAGCGCGGCGGTGTTCACCTCTAGCACCTCGGCGATCTCCTCGTAAGACATCCCTTCGAACTCGCGCAGCACCAGCGGCACCCGTTGCGAGGGTTCGAGGGTGGCGATCGCCCGGTGCACCAGATCGGCCTCCTCGGAACGCACGGCATGCCCTTCGGGGTTCCCCGTGCCGTCGTCGGCGAACAAGTGGTCCATCGACTCGTCGCTGACGTCCATCGGTACGGCCCGGCGCCTGCGGACCTGGCCGAGCGCCGCGTTGGTCACCACCCGGTACAGCCACTTGGTCGGCGCGGCATCGCCCCGGAAGCGGTTCAGCGACCGCCAGGCGGACACCCACGCCTCCTGAACCGCGTCCTCGGCCTCCGCCCGGTCGGCGAGGATGCGGAACGCGACCCGGTACATCGTCGCGGTGTGCCGACGGACCAGTTCGTCGAACGCCACGCCATCGCCGCGCTGGGCAGCGGCCATCAGGTCTCTGTCGGTGTCGACCCGCTCGGTCACGCCCGAAGTCTCCCGCAGCTCATCGGCAGAGGCGACTCCACCAGAGGTCCACTTCACCGCCCGCACCCGGCGGTGAGCTCGATGATCGCACCCGGCGGCGGGGTCACGACGCGGACCCGTCCTCGCGGATGGCGCGGCGGGCCGTGGCGATCACCCGGGACGGCTGGACGGTGTCGAGCTCGGCGTTGACCGCGGCGCCCAGCAGCACCGCGAACGCCGTGACGTACAGCCACAGCAGCACGCCCATCGGGGCCGCCAGCGCGCCGTAGACGGGCGAGTTCTGCAGGCTCACGTCCAGGTAGATCCGCAGCCCGAAGCTGCCCGCCAGCCACACCAGCAGCGCCACCGCGGCCCCCGGGACGTGCTCGCGCCACGGAGCGCGGATCGGGACCGAGACCATGTACAGGGTGCTCAGCGAGGCGATCGAGCCGAGCACGATGAGCGGCCAGTACAGGCCGTACACCAGCGCCGCCGCCTCCGGGACCCACCCGGCGATCACCGACGGTC
Source organism: Saccharopolyspora endophytica (assembly GCF_018070075.1). GTDB lineage: Bacteria > Actinomycetota > Actinomycetes > Mycobacteriales > Pseudonocardiaceae > Saccharopolyspora > Saccharopolyspora endophytica. The sequence continues at coordinate 29,689 of NZ_JAGPXE010000005.1, read as the reverse complement.
CGACCGCCAGCAGCGGCAGCAGGATCAGCGCCACCAGCAGGCCCACCACGTAGACCAGCACCGACATCAGCCGCTGCCGCACCACACCGCGCTGGCCGCCGAGGCCGTAGACGACCGAGATCGTGTCGATGTAGACGTTCAGCGCCGCCGACCCGGACCACAGGGCGAGGACGAAACCGATCGAGATGATCCCGGCGCGCCCCGATCCGAGGACCTCGAGCAGCACCGGCCGCAGCAGCTGATCGATGGCCTGCGGCGACAGGACCGTTCCGGCGGCCTCCACCAGGGTGTTCTCCACCGCCGCGACCGTGTCCTCGCGGCCGAGCCATCCGGCGAGGTAACCGAGGGTGCCGACGACGCTCAGCAGGACCGGCGGCAGCGAGGTGAGCGTGAAGAACGCGGCCTCGCCCGCCAGGCCCATCAGCCGGTAGCGCCCGCTGGCCTCCGCGGTGCGGGAGGCCAGCCTGATCAGGCCCCGCAGCCGCGGGTCGCGCGGGTGTCGAAGCCGCTGGAAGAGGCTGCGCGGCACGACCCCCTCCTCCGGGCGCTCTGCTTCTCGCGTGGTGATCACGAACGGTCCGATGCGCGGGAGGGCCCCGGCGTCACGGTCCTGATCGTGATTTTCCGCGACGCGGTGCTCGACCGCCTCGCGGACACGCCCGGAGGGGATGGGGCCTCAGATGACGCCGAGGTCGAGCATCGTGTCGGCGACCTTGGTGAACCCGGCGATGTTGGCGCCCAGGACGTAGTTGCCCGGGGCTCCGTAGGCCTCGGCGGTGGCCAGGCAGCCGTGGTGGATGTCGGCCATGATCTCCGACAGCCGCGCGTCGGTGTAGTTGAAGTGCCACGAGTCGCGGGACGCGTTCTGCTGCATCTCCAGGCCCGAGGTGGCCACGCCACCGGCGTTGGCGGCCTTGCCCGGCCCGAAGGAGGTCCCGGAGTCGAGGAAGACCTTCACCGCGCCGGGGGTCGTCGGCATGTTGGCGCCCTCGCCGACCGCGACGACGCCGTTGCGCACCAGCGCGAGCGCGGCCTCGTCGTCGAGCTCGTTCTGGGTGGCGCAGGGCAGCGCGATCGCGCAGGGCACGTCCCAGATCGAGCCGCCCTCGACGAACCGGGCGCGCTCGTGGTCCTCGGCGTACTCCTTGAGACGACCGGCGCGGACCTCCTTGAGCTCCCGGACCGCTTCGATGTCGATGCCGTTCTCGTCGACGACGTAGCCGCCGGAATCCGACATCGCCACGACGGTGCCGCCGAGCTCCTCGGCCTTCCGGGCGGCGTAGATCGCGACGTTGCCCGAGCCGGACACCACGACGCGGCGGCCGTCGAAGCCGTCACCGCGAGCGCGCAGCATCTCCTCGACGAAGTAGACCGTGCCGTAGCCGGTCGCTTCGGTGCGCACCTGGGATCCGCCCCAGTTGAGCCCCTTGCCGGTGAGCACGCCCGACTCGTAGCGGTTGGTGATGCGCTTGTACTGGCCGAACAGGTAGCCGATCTCGCGGCGCCCGACGCCGATGTCGCCCGCGGGCACGTCGGTGTACTCGCCGATGTGGCGGTGCAGCTCGGTCATGAACGACTGGCAGAAGCGCATGATCTCGGCGTCGGACTTGCCCTTGGGGTCGAAGTCCGAGCCGCCCTTGCCGCCGCCGAGCGGCAGCCCGGTGAGCGCGTTCTTGAAGATCTGCTCGAAGCCGAGGAACTTGATGACGCCGATGTTGACCGACGGGTGGAACCGGAGCCCGCCCTTGTACGGTCCGAGCGCGGAGTTGAACTCGACGCGGAACCCGCGGTTGACCCTGACCTCGCCCGCGTCATCGGTCCACGGAACCCGGAAGATGATCTGCCGCTCGGGTTCGCACAACCGCTCCAGCACACCGGACCGCAGGTACTCGGGGTGCCGCGCGAGCGCGGGTTCCAGCGACTCCAGGACCTCGTAGACAGCCTGGCCGAACTCGGGCTGGTGCCCGTCGCGGAACTGGATGGCACCGAAGACGTCGGCCGTCAGCTCTAGTCCGTTCGGGTCTCGGCTCACGGGCGAGGCTCCTCAGCAGTAGGAATAACAGAACGCTTGTACTGTTTTTAACAGAACATTGACCTGAACGAAACACGGTTCGCGAACTTGATGTTCTGCTGCTCCAGTTATCCCAATCACGCACGCGCGAAGCGGGCGAGCCCGGATGACCTCCCCGGACTCGCCCGCCTCCGCCGCGTCACTTCGCCGGCATGAGCACCTGGTCCACGACGAAGACCGTCGCGTTGGCGGTGGGCACGTTCCCGCACAGCACGCCGGCACCGTTGACCTTCAGCTGGTCGCCGGACCCCTCGATCTTGATCTGCCCGCCCTGGACGGTGTCGACGGAACCGGCCTTGGCCAGGTCGTCGGCGGTCATCCGCTGCGGGACCACGTGGTAGGTCAGGGTGCTGGTCAGCGCCTCCTTCTGGGCGGGATCGGTCAGCATCGCCTGCAGCTGCTCGGGCGGGATCGCGTCGAACGCCGGGTCGGCGGGTGCGAACACGGTGTACTGGGCGTCGGACTTGTTGAGCGTGTCGACCAGGCCGGCGGAGGTGACCGCGGCCGTCAGCTTCGTCAGCAGCGGGTTGTTGGAGGCCGCGGTGCCGACCGGGTCGTCGATCATGCCCTGCACGGAACCGGGGTTCGCCGGGTCGGTGGGCACCTGGGCGCAGCCGGGACCGAACACGTCCGAGGCCGTGGTCATGCCCTGCTGCATCGGCGCGGCCGGTTCGGGCGCGGGCGCGGGTGCCGGGGGCGCCTGGCCCTGGCCCGCCGAGGGCTGCTCCGTCTGCCCGCCGCAAGCGGCCAGCGCGAACGTGAACACCGCGGCACCGGCACCGAGGGCAGAGCGGCGAAGTGCGGTCATGGACGATCATCTCCTCTGTCGAACATCGGTCATCGGGGATTCGGAGCAGGTGCCGCGCGAGATTGGTGCGATCGCGGGGAAATATCACCGCGCGGTGCAGAAGATCGAGTGCCAGCCGGTCGCTCCATCCGGGACGGTCGGCACCCGCTGCGGCGTCTGGGTGGCGCCGTTGCGGTCGGTGGCCCGGCATTCCACGGTGCGCCCGCCGGTCGGCAGGTCGAGCTCGACCCGCCACATCCGCCAGGTGTGCCCGGAGACCTCTGTGGACAGTTGCGCGTCCCGCCACGGCCCGCCGTCCACCCGCACCTCGACGCGCGCGATGCCGTGCGGCTGGGCCCACGCCGTGCCCGCGGCGGTGAAGCGCCCGGCGGCGACCTTCTCGAACGGCTTCGGCCGGTCGATGCGGGACTGCACCTTGATCGGCGCGCGCTCGGCCCAGCCGCGCTGCTCCCAGTAGGTCTCCCGGTCGAAGGTGGTGAGCTCCACGTCGACCAGCCACTTCGTGGCCGACACGTACCCGTAGAGCCCCGAGGTCACCATCCGGACCGGGAACCCGTGCTCGGCCGGCAGCGGCTCGCCGTTCATGCCGTAGGCGAGCAGCGCCGGTCGATCCGGGTCCAGCAGCGCCTCGACCGGCGTTCCCGCGGTGTACCCGTCGGCGCTGGTGCTGAAGACCTGCTCCGCTCCGGCCCGGACGCCCGCCTCGCGCAGGACGTCCCGGAACGGCACGCCGGTGAACTCGGCGGTCGAGGTGTAGGGCCCACCGACCTCGTTGGACACGCAGGTCACGGTGATCGTCCGGGTCTCCTGCGGACGGCGGAGCAGGTCGTCGAGGGACAGTTCGAGCTCGCGGCCGACCATGCCGCGCACCCGCAGCCGCCACGAGTCCGGATCCACCCGGGGAACCGCCAGCGCGGTGTCCACGCGGTAGAAGTCGGCGTTCGAGGTGCGGAACGCCGGGGTGCCGACACCGGCGAAGTCCGCACCGCCCGGAACGGGTCCCGGCGCGGGGATGCGGCGGGCGAGCGCGTCGCGCGCGCGGCCTGAGGACCGCTGCGCCAGCGCGGAACCGCCGAAGCCGCCGAGCACCGAGCCGACCGCGAGACCTCCTGCGGTGACGAGGAACCTCCGCCGGCCCGCCGACGGCTCAACCGCGGTCCCGGCCCGGTGCAGCGCGACGAACGCGACGACCCCGACGACCACCGCGGCCAGGGACGGCAGCGGCCCGAGCGCACCCACGTCCGGCCGGGCCGCCGACGCCACCACGCCCAGCAGCCCGAACGCGGCGATCAGCACCGCGCCGGGCGCCGGGCCGCGGCGCGACACCAGGCCCGCGACGACCGCCAGCGCACCGATGACCACCGCCATCCCCGCCAGCAGCACGAGCTTGTCCCACTCGCCGAACCACCGGATGGCCAGCGCCTTCACCGGTTCCGGCGTCAGGTCGATCGCGGTGTGGCCGACGGCCAGGAACGGGGAGGCGTTCTGCTCCACCAGACCGGCCAGCAGGTGACCGGCGGCGAGCGCGGCGGCGACGGCCAGCACCCCGGACAGCGCGCGGATCGCGGGTGATCTCATGCCCTTCATTCGTCGCCGCTCCCCGGAGGGATTGGCCGCACCTCACCGCCGCTTCGGCGGCAGGGGCAGAAATCCGCTGGTGCGCTCGACGTAGGCGGCGTACTCGGGTCGGTGCTCGCGCAACCGGCGTTCGAGCACGGGTTTTCCGGTGCCGCGCGCGAGCAGCCACGTCATCAGCAGCGGCGAGAGCACCGCGAGCGGACCGGGCCAGTGCTGGCAGGCCATGAGGTACGCGCCCCACCACACGCAGGCGTCGCCGAAGTAGTTCGGGTGGCGCGTGTAGCGCCAGAGCCCGCGGTCCAGGACGCGACCGGCGTTGGCGGGATCGGCGCGGAACCGCCGCAGCTGCTCGTCACCGACCGCTTCGAAGAACATCCCCACGGCCCACACCGCGGCACCGACCGCGGTGAAGACCCCGACACCGGGACCGGCGAACAGCACGGGCAGCGCCACGAACCACATCACCACGCCCTGGACCAGGTAGACCCGCGCGAACATGCGCAGCGCGGGGAACCGCCGCGCGCCGGCCGCCATCTCCACGTACCTCGGGTCCTCGGGCAGCCCGGCGTTGCGCCGGTGCAGGTGCACCGCCAGCCGGATCCCCCACACGACCACGACCGCCGCGGGCAGCGCACCGGTCCGCCCGGTCGCGAACGACACGGCCGCGATGAGCGCGAAACCCGCTCCCCACGTGGTGTCGATGGTGTCGTAGCGCCCGCGCAGGCGGGCGATCACGAACGTCGCGGTCACCGCGAACAGCGCGACGGCCAACGCCAGCGGGACGGCGGCGGCCGGGCTCATCGCACGACCTCCCGCAGCACCGGCGGCATCCCGCTGGTCCCCCGCTCGTCCGGACGCACCGCGACGATCTGGTCCACTCCCATCCGGTTCTCCTCGAAGGCGAGCAGCCCGCCGGCCAGGTAGAGCCGCCACACCCGGTGCTGCTCGGGCCCGAGCATCCGCTCCGCCCGCTCGTGCTGCTCGTCGAGCGTGCGCGCCCACTCGCGCACGGTGTCCGCGTAGTGCTCCCGCATCGCCTCCACGTCGCGCACCTCGAAACCGCCCGCTTCGAGCCGTTCGAGGGTGCTCCCCACCGGCACCATCGTCATGTCCGGGGCGATGTAGGAGGAGATGAACGCGCCACCGCCCGGAGCCGCCGCGCTGCCGCGGGACATCTGCTGCAGCAGCAACCTCCCGCGCGGGCGCAGCATCCGGTGCAGGGTGGCGACGTACTCGCCGTACCGGGATTCCCCGACGTGCTCGCCCATCTCCACGCTGGCCACCGCGTCGTAGGGCACGCCCACCAGCTCCCGGTAGTCCTGCAGCCGCACGCGCACCCGGCCCTGCAGGCCGAGCTGGGTCACCCGGCGCTCGATGTGCTCGAACTGGCTGCGCGACAACGTGATCCCGGTGGCCTCGACGTCGTGGTGCCGGGCGGCGTGCAGCAGCAGCGATCCCCAGCCGCACCCGACGTCGAGCAGTCGCATCCCGGGCCGCAGCCCGAGCTTGCGGCAGATCAGCTCCAGCTTGGCCTCCTGCGCGGTCGGCAGGTCTTCCCCACCGGTCGGGAAGTAGCCGCACGAGTACGCCATCGCCGGGTCCAGCAGCAGCGCGTAGAAGTCGTTGCCCACGTCGTAGTGGTGCGCGATCGCCGCGCGGTCGCGCCACCGGGTGTGCAACCGGCCGGACAGCCGCGCCTCCGCGGCCGGGATTCGCGGCCGAGGACCGATCGCGCCCAGGCGCAGCGCGGCCCGCGCGACGTCCCGCCACTCGCGCGCGCCCATCCTCCAGCCGTCGAGCCCGTGCTCGCGCACGGCCGCCCAGCAGCGGCGGAGCCCGTCGGTGAGGTCACCGTCGACGTCGAGGTCCCCCGAGACGAAAGCGCGCGCCAGCCCCAGCTCTCCCGGGCTCCACAGGAAGTGCCGCAGCGCGGCCCGCCTGCGCAGCACCACCTGCGGTCCCGACGCCGGACCGGCGTGGCTGCCGTCCCAGGCGCGCACCCCGATCGGCAGCGGCACGCCGAAGGTGCCACCGACGATCTCCTGCATGATGTCCGCAGCTCCGCTGCGGGTCGTGCTCACCAGCGCCACGCTCGCCTCCCGGGTCGGATGCCTCTTTCTCGCCCATTCGGCGCGGACCCCGCGGTGGACTGGTGAACGTGTCCGTGGTCACACGAGCAATCCGCGCGCCCTCGGGCCACGAATCCAGGGCATGCACGAACCGAACCTCCGCGTTCTGACGTCGCCCGAGACGCCACTGCGGACCGTCCTGCTGGCGCTGCACGGCGGGCGACCCGTCAGCCGCGCACCCGTGCGCGGCGCCCAGCCCGCCTACCGGCGGATGTTCCCGCTCGCCCGCGCCGGGCACCGCCCGGACGTCGCGGTGTGGGTGCTGCGCAACCGGGTGCGGGGCTGGAACGAGCCCGCGCTGGACGCGGTCGGCGACGCGCGGCGCGCGATCGAGGTGATCCGCGGCGCGCACCGGGGAGCGCGGATCGCGCTGCTGGGGCATTCGATGGGCGGACGGGTCGCGCTGCGGCTGGCCGGTGAACCGGACGTGGTGGGCGTGTGCGCGCTCGCGCCCTGGACGACCGGGGACGACCCGGTCGAGCAGCTGCCCGGCCGGATCGTGCGGATCGTCCACGGCGACCGGGACCGGACGACCCCGCCGGAGACGTCCCTGGCCTACGCCCACCGCGCGCGACGCGCGGGCGCGACCGTCTCGCGGCACGTGATCAGCGGTTCCGGGCACGCGATGCTGCGCCGGGCCCGGGAGTGGAACGCCCAGGTCGCCGCGTTCTCCGCCGACTGCGCGACCGCGCGGTGCCCGCGATGAGCCGGGAGCGCGTCGCCGTCGTGGGCGCCGGGGTGTCCGGGCTGACCGCCGCGCACCTGCTGTCCCGCGCGCACGACGTGGTGCTGTTCGAAGGCGAAGATCGGCTCGGAGGGCACGCCCACACCCACGACGTGCGCACCGCCGACGGGCGCGTGATCGCCGTCGACAGCGGTTTCATCGTGCACAACGAGCGCACCTACCCGCAGCTGCTCCGGTTGTTCGCCGAGCTCGGGGTGTCCACGAGGGACACCGAGATGTCGATGAGCGTGCGGTGCCGGGGATGCGGGCTGGAGTACGCGGGCGCGAAGCGGCTCGGCGGGCTGTTCCCGCGCGCGCAGAACCTCCGCGACCTCCGGTACCTGCGCACGCTGTCGCAGGTGCGGCGGTTCCACCGGCAGGCCGGTGAGCTGCTCGACCGGCCCGGTGGCGATCAGCGCACGCTCGCGGAGTTCCTGGCCCACGGCGGCTACACCCGCCACTTCACCGAGCACTTCGCGATCCCGCTGGTGTCCGCGGTCTGGTCGGCGGGACCTGCCACCAGCGGGCGGTACCCGGCGCGCTACCTCTTCGAGTTCCTGCGGCACCACGGGATGCTCTCGATCGGCGGCTCCCCGGCCTGGCGCACCGTGGTCGGCGGTTCCCGGGAGTACGTGCGGCTCGTCGCCGAGCGGCTGCGCGCCGTGCGCACCGCGACGCCGGTGCGCGCGGTGCGCAGGCTGGCCGACCGGGTGGAGGTCCGCTCCGCCGCCGACGAGGTGCACGAGTTCGACCGCGTGGTCGTGGCCACCCACGCCGACCAAGCGCTGCGACTGCTCGCCGAGCCGACCGCGGCGCAGCGACGCGCGCTGGGGGCATTCGAGTACTCGGAGAACGCGACGCTGCTGCACACCGACGCGTCGGTGCTGCCCGCGACCCGAGGCGCGAGGGCGTCCTGGAACTACCTCAAGAACGCCTGCACCGGGGATTCGGGCGGGGCCAGGATCAGCTACGACATGAACCGGCTGATGGGTCTCGCCGAGCCCGCCGACCACGTGGTCACGCTCAACGGCTCCGCCGACGTGGACCCCGGCAGCGTGCTCGCCGAGATGCACTACCGACACCCGATCTTCACACCGGATTCGGTTGCGGCGCAAGAGGAACTGCCGTCGATCGGCGACGACCGGGTGCGGTTCGCGGGCGCCTACCACGGGTGGGGGTTCCACGAGGACGGCTGCCTGTCCGGCGTGCGGGCGGCCACGGCCCTGGGTTCGGGGTGGTGATCGTGCGCCTCTACGACGTCGTCATCACCCACTCCCGCGAGGTCGAGCCGCGCCGCCGCTTCCGGCACCGGGCCCACACCTGGCTGGTCGACCTCGACGACCTGCCCGGGCTGCCCCGGCCGCTGCGCTCGCTGATCCGCTTCGACGCCCGCGACCACCTCGGCGACCCGCACCGCAGCATCCGCGAGAACCTCGACCGCTGGCTGGCGCTGCAGGGCGTCGACCTCCGCGGCGGCCGGGTCCTGATGCTCGCGGGCGCCCGCGTGCTGGGCCACGCGTTCAACCCGATCACGGTCTTCTGGTGCCACCGCCCGGACGGATCGCAGGAGTGCGCGGTGGCCGAGGTGCACAACACCTACGGCGAACGGCACTGCTACCTGCTGCGTCCCGACGACGACGGCGTCAGCGAGGTCGACAAGCGGTTCTACGTCTCACCGTTCCAGCCCTCCGAAGGCCACTACCGGATGCGCCTCGAACCACCGGGCGATCGGCTCCGCGTGCACGTCGAGCTCGTCCACGACGGCCGGACCGCGTTGCGGGCCTCGATGACGGGCCGGCGCCGACCGACGACCCCGGCGCAGCTCGTGCGCACGGCCCTGCGCCATCCGCTCGCACCGCGGCGGATCTCCGCGCTCATCCGCCGCCACGGCGTCGCGCTGCTGCTCCGGCGGGCTCCCCGCACCCGCCGCATTCCCCACCTCCACCAGGAAGGAGTCCGATGACCACCACGACCACCGCCGCCGCGCAGGACAGCGCGGGGACCGCCCGACCGTGGGATCTGCTCGGCGCCGCACCGCACTCGCCGGTCCGCGCCGCGGTCGCCGAGCGGCTGTTCCGGCACGCCGTGCGCGCCTTGCCGGTCCGCGTCGCGCTCGCGGGCGGCGACGTGCTGGGCGCGGGCGGCCCGGATTCGCCGCTCATGCGCGTGGAAGACCCGGAGGCGTTCTTCCACCGCCTCGGCGTCGACGCCAAGATCGGCTTCGGCGAGTCCTACATGGCCGGTGAGTGGACCAGCGCGGACCCGGCGGAGCTGCTCACCCCGTTCGCCGCGCGGATCGCCACGCTGGTGCCCGCACCGCTGCAACGCGCGCGGCGCTGGGTGGAGGCCCGCCAGCCGAGCACCGAGCGGGGCACGGTCACCGGAGCGCGGGAGAACATCCACCGCCACTACGACCTGTCCAACGACGTCTTCGCGACGTTCCTGGACGAGACGATGACCTACTCGGCGGCGCTGTTCCCGCCGGGCGGTGACGACCTCGGCGCAGCGCAGGTCCGCAAGATCGACCGGATCCTGGACCTGGCCGCGGTCGGCCGGGACACCGAGCTGCTGGAGATCGGCACCGGCTGGGGCTCGCTGGCCGCGCGCGCCGCCCGGCGAGGCGCCAGGGTCACCACCCTGACGCTGTCGGCCGAGCAGCAGCGGCTCGCCCAGAAGTCGCTGGCCGAGGACGGTCTCGCCGACCGGGTGGAGGTGCGGCTGGCCGACTACCGGGAGATCACCGGCCGGTTCGACGCGGTGGTGAGCGTGGAGATGATCGAGGCCGTCGGCCGCGAGTTCTGGCCCGACTACGTCGGCGCCCTGGACCGGCTGGTGGCGCCCGGCGGCCGGATCGGGCTGCAGGCGATCACCATGCCGCACGACCGGATGCTGGCCACCGACGGCGCCTACACCTGGATCCACAAGTACATCTTCCCCGGAGGCCGGCTGCCCTCGGTCGAGGCGCTGGAGGCGGCCTTCGACGAGCACACCGGGCTGCGCCGCACCGAGCGGCACTCCTTCGGCCCGAGCTACGCGACGACGTTGCAGCACTGGCGGCAGCGCTTCCTGGAGCGCTGGGACGAGGTGCGCGCGCTGGGCTTCAGCGAGCGGTTCCGCCGCACGTGGGAGTTCTACCTGGCCTACAGCGAGGCGGGATTCCGCTCCGGCTACCTCGACGTCTGGCAGCTCGGATATCGCAAACCCGCTCAGGGCTGAACAATGACCCGGCGAGGGCCGGGCACGAGGAAGGTGCACATGGAGAGCACTCGCAGACCGGCCGAGCAGCCGGAGGCAGGGGATTCCCCCGGACCGCACGACCTGCTGGTGTCCGTGGCGAAGGGCGACGAGCAGGCGTTCGCGCGGTTGTACGACCTCGTGGCCGCACCGGTGCACGGGCTCGTGCAGCGAGTCGTCCGGGACACCGCCCAGTCCGAGGAGGTCACGCAGGAGGTCCTCGTCGAGGTGTGGCGGTCGGCCAGCCGCTACCGCAGCGACCGGGGCACCGCGATGGCCTGGATCATGACGATCGCGCACCGCAGGGCGGTGGACCGGGTCCGCAGCGCCCAGGCCGCCGCCGAGCGCGAGACCAAGGCCGGTCGCCAGGAAGCCGGACGACCCTACGACGAGGTCGCCGAAGCGGTGCTCTCCCGGTTCGAGCAGCGCCAGCTGCGCCGCTGCATCGGCACCCTCACGGACCTGCAGCGCGAATCCGTGGTGCTGACCTACTACCGCGGCTACACCTACCGCGAAGCGGCCGGATTGCTCGACGCCCCGCTCGCCACCGTCAAAACACGCCTGCGCGACGGCCTGATCCGGCTGCGCGACTGCCTGGGGGTGACCACTCGATGAGCAAGGAACTGGCCGTGTTGACCGGCGCATACGCCGTGGACGCGCTGAGCGGGACCGAGCTGGCCGAGTTCGAGCGCCACCTGGCCCGGTGCGAGGACTGCGCCCAGGAGGTGCGGGAGCTGCGGGAGACCGCCGCTCGGCTGGGCGCCGACACCGCCGTCCCGCCTCCGGACTCGCTCAAGCAGGAGGTCATGGAGGAGATCGCCCGCACCCGCCAGCTGCCACCGCAGTCGGCGGAACCTTCTCCCGGCCGCATCCTGCGGTTCCCGCAGGCTCGGAGCTGGACCACCCGACTCGCCGTCGCGGCGGCCGCCGTCGGCATCGCGCTGGCCGCGGCTTTCGGCGGCGTCGCCTGGCAGAGCCAGCAGGAGCTGGCGGAGGCGAACCGGCTCGCCCAGCAGGCCGGCTCGCACAACGCCGAGGTCGCCCGGCTGCTGCAATCGCCGGACGCGCGGCTGGTCCACGGCTCGGCGGGAGAGGCGCGAGCGGTCAGCGTGGTGTCCCGGCAGCTGGGCAGCGCCGCGTTCCTGACCTCGGACATGCCCGCCGCACCGGCGGACCGGACCTACCAGCTCTGGTTCATCGGCGTCGACGGTCCGAGCTCGGCCGGCGTGCTGCCGCCGACGCCCACGGGAGAACCGCTGATGACGGCGATGCCCGCCGACGCCCGCCAGCTCGCCGTGACGGTCGAGCCGAGAGGCGGTTCACCGCAACCCACCACCGAGCCGATCATGGTGATGGCCGTGCCCGGCTGAGTCACCGGCACCGGGCGACGGAGACCACTGTGGACGGACAAGCACCCGGCGCGCCGGAGCGGGCGGCCGGGAACCGGCCCCGGCGCCCGGCCGGCGCGGCGGGAGAAACAATCGGGGCGATGACGCACATGCGATGGACCCACGACCAGATGCCCCGGCTCGACGGGCGGACCGTGATCGTCACCGGCGCGAGCAACGGGGTCGGCATGGCGACGGCGCGCGGGTTCGCCCGCGCCGGAGCGCACGTCGTGCTCGCGGTCCGCAGCCTGGAGCGCGGCGAGGCAGCCGCCCGCGCGGTGCGCGGCAGCAACGAGGTGCGCAGGCTCGACCTGGCCGACCTCTCCTCCGTCCGCGAATTCGCGGAGTCGTGGTCCGGGGACGTCGACGTGCTGGTCAACAACGCCGGTGTGGCGATGGTCCCGGCCGGGCGCACGGTCGACGGGTTCGAGATGCAGTTCGGCACCAACCACCTGGGGCACTTCGCGCTGACGAACCTGCTGCTGCCGCACATCACCGGTCGCGTGGTCTCGCTCGGTTCCGGGGCGCACCGGTTCGGCGCGATCGACTTCGAGGACCCGAACTTCGAGCGCCGCCCCTACCGGCCGGTCGCGGCCTACGGCCAGTCCAAGCTGGCGAACCTGCTGTTCGTCCTCGAACTCCAACGACGGCTGGAGCGGGTCGGCTCACCCGTGCGCGCGCTGGCCGCTCACCCGGGCTACACCTCCTCCGACCTCGGAACCCACGGCCGGAACCGCCTGCTGGTCGGGGCGACCCGCATCGCGGGCTCCCTGCTGGCCCAGGGCCCCGCCACGGGCGCGCTGCCGAGCCTGTACGCGGCGACGCAGGACCTGCCCGGGGCCGCCTACGTCGGCCCCGACGGGCGGCGGGAGCTGCGCGGGCATCCGACGCTCGTCGGCCGCAGCGCGCGGGCCAGCGACCCGGAAGCGGCGCAGCGCCTGTGGGAGATGTCGAGGCGGCTCACCGGGATTCCCGGCCCGGGCGACCTCCTGGCCTGAGCGCCAAGCGGGTCAGCTCACGCGGGAGGCCACGATCGCGCCGTGCGGCCGAGCACCCGGATCGTCGCGGGTGTCGCGGGCCGAGACGGCGAACCCGGCTTCCTCGATCAGGTCGCTGAGCTGGTCGACCGGCCAGAAGTACGCGGTGGTCACGGCGTGGTCGAAGGGTTCGAGCTGCGGTCCGCGGCAGAAGCCGACGAGGAGTCCGCCGCCGGGTTGCACGACCCGGGCGAACTCGGCGAGCGCGGCGGGGACGCGGTCGGGCCGCACGTGGATCAGCGAGTACCAGGCGAGGATTCCGGCGAGGCTGGAGTCCGCGATGTCGAGCTGCTCGGCGACGCCTTCCCGGAAGGCCACGTCCGGGAAGCGCTTCCGGGCGGCGTCGACGAATTCCGGTGTCGGATCGACACCTCCGACGTCCAGGCCCTGCTCGTGCAGCCAGTGCGTCCAGTGCCCCGGCCCGCACCCGACGTCGAGGAGCGGCCCCTCGGGTTGCGCGCGAGCCCACCCGGCGATCAGCTCGCGATCGGGTGATGCCGTCGCCTCGATGTCGCCGAGGAGCGCGATGTACTCCTCCGCTCGCCGTCCGTACGCCTCGCTCGCAGAACCTTCCGCCACTCGGCATGTATACCACCGCCGAACGCCGAATCCTCGCGGATCGGGCCGAAACCGGACGCGGCCGCGACCCGCGCGCGAACCCTGATTTTCACGAGAACCCGCACGCCGGGGGATTCCGCTGGTAGCGGGCGCATCAGAGCGGCCGCGTCAAGGGGGTTCGAGCGAAACGATTGCCATGTGGCAAGCAAATTCCGGCGGAAATGGTGGTAGCCTGCCGAAGATCACGACCCGACGCCTGCCGCGGAAGCATTTTCGCATGTCAGTCTGGATCTCCGAGCCAGCTGAGCATCTGATGCGATCGCCGATCCACCGCACCACGTCCGCCCCGCCAGCGAGCCCTCACCGATCCACTGCCGTGTGAGCCCACCGTTGCCGCTGGTCAGGACGCCAGGCCGAGGACCAGGGCGCAACCGAGCACATCACCACGCGAGCGGAAGAGCAGTTCGGGTGCGGTCGCGCCCACGACGTCGTCGAGAACTGAATTCGCCGAAACGGAGGAAAGGCCCATGCCACAGCTCGAACCGGTCGCCAAGAATTCGGACAAGGGGTACGTAGCTCTCCTCGGCTGGAGCCTCAACGCCGTGGAAGCTCTCGACCGCTTCGACCGCAGGTACGTCGTCGTCGCCCCGGACTGGGCCGAGAAGTACTGCGTCGAGCACGACATCCCCTACGTGCCGTGGAACTTCGAGCGGCTCAACGACCGCTCGATGGAGATCTCCGAAACCCTCCAGGAGATGGGCGTCGACGTCGCGATCCCGCTGTTCGAGGAGACCGTGGAGTGGGCCGGAGCGATCAACTCGGTCCTGCTGGACAACCCGCGCCTGCTCGGCCAGTCCATGCTGCTGCGCGACAAGGCGCTGATGAAGCGTCGCGCGCAGCTGGGCGGCATCCGGGTCGGGATCTTCGAGGAGGCCCACGACCGGGACGACGTGGTCCGCTTCCTCAAGCGCGTCAACCAGACGCTGCTCAAGCTCGACGGCGACCCGAACGACCCGATCCACGTCAAGGCCTTCGACAAGGCCGGGTGTCTCGGGCACCGCGTCATCCGCACCCCGGACGAGATCGACCAGATCCCCGACGACGAGTTCCCGGTCCTCATGGAATCGCACCTCGACGGCTGGGAGTTCGCCGTCGAGGCGTGGATCCACAACGGCAAGATCAAGTTCCTGAACATCTCCGAGTACGTCACGCTCGGCTACTCGGTGTTCGTGCCCGCGACCCCGGAGCTGGAGCGGTACCGAGCCCAGATCACCGAGCAGATCGAGAAGCTCATCAAGACCTTCGACATCGAGTTCGGCTTCGTTCACCCGGAGTACTTCGTCACCAGCGACGGCGAGATGTACTTCGGCGAGGTCGCCTACCGGCCGCCGGGGTTCAAGGTCTTCGAGCTGCTCGAACGGGCCTACGGGTTCAACGCCTACCAGGGCCTGGTCCTGGCGTTCGACCCGAAGACCACCGAGGAGGAGATCGACGCGTTCTTCCCGCGCGAGGTGGTCGACGCGACCGGGGTCGCGGGGTGCTTCGGCGTCTACCCGCGCCGCCGGGTCGTCAACGAGCTGCAGATTCCGGAGCAGACCGAGGACGACGACTACTATGATTCGCATGACCTGTCGGCACCGCTGGAGGAAACGGTCACCAAGAGGACGGCGTTCGGCACCCACTGGGGCTTGCTGTACTTCTTCGGCGAAGACCCCTACCGGATGCGTGAACTGCTGAAACAGCAGGAAGAGCTCGACTTCTACGTCTGACGGCTCCGTCGACGCAGGAGAACTACCCGAGGGACACCGTTGAAACCGACCGCCGACGCCTCGGGCCAGGTCACGACGCTGGACAAGCGCGTGACCTCGCTCGACGGCGCGATCCAGGCCATGGCCGAGGCTCCCGACTTCAGCAAGCACGCGAAGCTGCGGCGGGTGCTGGAGGCGCTGCGGCGAGTGCTGCTGCAGCAGGGCGGCGCCGCGGCGGTCCAGGCCAGGGCGCAGGCGCTGGAGGAAGCCGGGCTGTTCCGGGGAACCGACTGGGCGTCCCCGGAGATCCTGATCCCGTCGCTGGTCGGCCCCGGGCTGCGCAGCGACGACGTGGACACCGTCGTGATGGAGGTGACCAGCGAGCTGCGCATGCTCGCCGTCGCCCGCGAGGAGTTCGCGCATCCGACGATCTCCGCCGAGGACGCCCGCCAGTTCCTGACCCAGGTGCTGGCCATGAACCTGGAGCTGCTGTTCACCTCGCCCAGCGAGGCCGAACGCATCCGGCAGGGCCGGATCGCGCGCCTCATCCGGGACCTGTTCCGGCACCTCGCCGACGAGATCGGCTACGACAGCGTGCTGGACAACCTGGTCGACGAGATCTGGCGGATCCTGCGCCAGCGCCCGATCCAGGTCGACCAGGTGCAGTCGCTGATCACCCGGATCGCGATCTACCGCGGTGATCCCGACATCGACCTGGGCGCGTCGTCCGGGCAGGGCATCGACCGGCTCATCACCAGCCTGTTCGGCACCACCGAGGCCTGCCGGGACGACCCGGGCATCGACGTCTTCCGCTCCCGGCTGGAGGCGCTGGACACGCGGGGCCTGCAGTACGAGGCCACCGGGTTCGCGCGGGCGATGCACGACACCGGGCTGGTGTCGCCGTACCACGCTGAGCTGCTGCGATTCGTCATGTCCGACAGCGACTACCTCGTCGGTGAAGCGCTCGGCCTGTCCGACACCGGCCGGAACTGCCTGCTGCGCTACAGCGACCTGGTGCACGAGCTGGTCGACAAGGCCGTGCACCCGCAGACCGCGCAGTGCGTCTACGGGCTGGCGCTGCTGCTCGACCGCGGCATCCTCTACGAGCCGCCCGTGGAACCCGCGCTCTGGCGCCAGCTGGCCCTGGACCTCTCCCCGGCCGCGCGAGAGCGGCTGACGCTGGCCTTCGGCGACGAACCGGATTCGGTGGCGCGGCTGACGGCGGGAGTGCTGTCGATGCTGGGCCAGCCGCTGGGCGTCGGACAGGGCGACAACCCGACCTGCCAGTCGGCCCGCGCGCTGTCGATGTGGGCCAGCAACGACCCGGACTACCTGCTGCAGATGGTGGTCTGGGCGGCCCGCGACGACGAGGTCATCATGCACTTCGAGGGCCGGCCGATCTCGTCGAAGGACCTCGCCTCCGGAGTCGCCACCTCGCTGCCGACGGACCTCGACCCGGTCTCGCTGCTCGTCGTGCCCCACCTGGACCGGATCTACGCCGAGATGGGGCGGCGCTGCGCCGACCGGCCGGGCGACCCGCACCGGTGGGTCAACCCCGAGTTCCACGGCTGGTGGGCGGCCCGCGGGTTCCGCATCAACGTCGACGTCGCGACCGGCAACCTGATCGACCTCGAGACGTTCCTGCGCGAGTTCCACGCCAGCTACCACCCGGCCTACAACGGCGACCGGCCGCTGATCCACCCGCAGCCGGCGGGCGTCGCGGTCACCGACAGCGCGGCCCGCTACGTCGGCTGGCACGCGATCACGATCCTGCGGGTCGCGCGGGATCCGCAGGACGTCATGCGGGTCTACTTCTTCAACCCGAACAACGACAGCGGGCAGGACTGGGGCGACGGCGTCGTGGTCTCCACGGCGGGAAGCGGTGAGCGCTTCGGCGAGGCGTCGCTGCCGTTCGACCAGTTCGCCTCCCGCCTCTACATCTTCCACCTCGACCCGCTCGAACGGATGGAGCCGGAGCGCGTTCCCGCCGAGGACATCGCGCGGATCACCGGGTACATCGAGCGCAGCTGGGGAGCCGAGCGGTTACCCGCGGGCAGCCTGCAGGCCGCCCAGGACCCGCACCCCTGACCAGCGCTTCAGCCCCTCGGCGCGCCGACGGCGTCGGTGCTCGTCGTCGCGGCGAGGGCGTCCTGGACGGTGGCGTGGCACTCCAGCAGGGCGCGGATCCCGGCGGCGTGCAGCGCGTCCAGGACGGCCTCGCCGGCCGCGACGACGTGCAGCGCCCCACCGCGAGCGTGGGCGAGCATGTGGGCGTGGGTGAGCAGTTGCAGGTCCGGGACGTCGAGCACGTGCGCGTCGGTGAGGTCCACGACGACCAGCCGCGCCGTGGACGTCGGCTGCGGCCAGAGCATGGTCTCGAGCTGGTCGACCGTGTCGCGGTCCACGGGTGCGCTGACGGTGGCGACGACCGCGTCCGGTCGCGGGAACGTCACCTGAACGCTCGCCGCAGGTGCCTTGCCGGTGGTGTCGTGCGGAGCCTCGTCGCCGAGAGCTCCGGCAACCCGCTGCCCGAGGGACATCCTGTCGTCCTTCCTCGCGTCGACGGCATCCGTCGCCGGCCGACCGTTGCGGCCTCACCCGATCAAGTTGAACCACGCGATCTTACCGGTTGCTTGCCGCGTGGCAAGCAAATTCGCGGAGAACGCCGGGCCTCCGGCTCGTCGCTCCGGAGCGGATCAGTGCCACGTGGCAAGCGATTCGAGGCTCAGAGCAGGATCCAGCTCCGCTCGTCCGCGGCGGGGAGCTCGTCTCCGCGAGGCCCGATCCAGTCGATGCACACGGCCACGGCGTCGTCGTCCAGGTCGCTGTCCTGGAGGAATGCCCGCAGGTCGCTGAGCAGCGATCGCACTGCCTCGGTGGGTGGCAGTCGGCGGCTGGTCTGCAACGCCCGGTGCAGCGAGGCGGTGCTGTAGTCGCGATCGGCGAGCACGGCGTCGTAGATCCCGTCGGTGAGCACGAAGAGCCGATCGCCCGGCTCCAGCTGGAGGTGCTGCTCGTCGTACTCGGTGCCGTCGACCAAGCCGAGCGGGAGCTGGGCCTCCAGTTCGACGCGCTCGACGCTGTTCTCGCGGACGAGCCACAGCCGCGGCGAGCCCGCGTCGATGACGCGGACCTCACCCGTGGCGAGGTCGATCCGCATCAGCAGCGTCGAGATGTGCTGCGTCCCCGCGTGGTGCGCCCACACGGCCTGGTCGGCGAGGGCGGCCTGGGTGACGAGGTCGGCGCCGCTGCGCCGCGCGTTGCGCAGCGCTGTGATCGCCAGCGTGGTCAGCGCGGCCGCCGTCGTGCTCTCGCCCATCCCGTTGGTGACCGCGACGGTGAGCGAGTCCAGGTCCTGGGCCCAGTCGAAGTTGTCGCCCCGCACCGCGTAGGCGGGTTCGAGCTGACCGGCGAGCCGGTAGGAGGCGCTGGCAACGGAACGCACCGGCAGCAGCTGCCACTGCATCTCGGCGGCGAGCGTCAGGCGCTGCGGTCGTCGTGCGCGCTGGTAGCGGTCCGTCGCCACTTCGGCGAGCACGATCGCGTGCGCCACGAGTTCGGCCGCGACGGCCAGTTCTTCGCGCACCGCCTCGTCCGGAGCTTCCGGCAGCCGCAGCCACAGGACGCCCGACCGGTCGCCCCGCACCGTCATCGGCAGGACCAGCGCGACCTCGTCGTCGAGCGGCTGCTGGATGCACACCTGGTCGCAGAAGACGCGTCCTTCCAACGTCGCCACCAGCGGAATTCCGGGGGCTTCCGGCTCGATGACCGGTTCCAGGACGGCGAGGCGCAGGTCGGCCAGGTAGATCTCCAGCCCCGCGACCCCGAAGTGCTTCCCCAGCAGTTCCAGCAACGTTTCCGGCAGCTCGTGAGCCGGCGCGGCCCGCAACGCGCGGTCGAGGGAATCCAGACGTGTCGCGACGGTCACCATGTCTCCGGCTTCACCCAAGTCCGCTCAACCGCGGACGTTCTCGGCTCCTGGCGTGCCAGAATACGTCCGGTATCGCAGTGCGCGGACTTGATACACCCGGCGAGGAGGATCCTCCGGTGCGCAAACCCGATCCCCTGTCCAGCGAACACCTCGACGACCTCGAAGCGGGTATCGGGGTTCTCATGGTCGTCTGGGGACGCAGCGCCGAGCGGATGAAGCCGACGGTCTCCCCGTCGCAGCTGCGGGCGCTCGTCGTCGTGGACCGCCACGGCTCGATCAACCTCATGAGCCTCGCCGACGAGCTGGGCTCGATCCCGTCGGTGACGAGCCGCGTCTGCGACCGGCTCCAGGCCGCAGGCCTCCTCGACCGCGTCGCGGGCTCCGACGACCGGCGCGAGGTCATGCTCCAGCTCTCCCGGGACGGCCGCCGCCTCCTCCGCCAGTTCCAGCGGGAACGCCAAGCCGACCTCAAGCAGGTCCTCGACGCCATGCCCCCGCGCACCCGCACAGCCCTGCTGACCGGCCTCAACGCCTTCCACGCAGCAGCAACGGACCTCGACCTCCCAGACGAAGAACTCGCCTGACCCCGAGGCGCCTCTCCTCAGTGCGAAGCCGTGATCACCGGAGGGTGGTGGTCACGGCCTCCGGCCTTGCCGATCAGGTGCGGCGGAGCGGGATCCGGTCGAGGT
Organism: Saccharopolyspora endophytica; assembly: GCF_018070075.1. GTDB lineage: Bacteria > Actinomycetota > Actinomycetes > Mycobacteriales > Pseudonocardiaceae > Saccharopolyspora > Saccharopolyspora endophytica. The sequence goes on along the minus strand of NZ_JAGPXE010000005.1, from coordinate 9,794 downwards.
CTTGGCCGACGACGAGGGTGCCGGAGAACTCCTTCGCGGCCTCGTGCCACCGCGGGGACTCCAGCTCGCCCGGGACGAAGTGGTGGAGCGCGAGGGTCCGCACCCCGGCTCGTTCCGCGACGCGGCCGGTGTCGGGGATGGCCGTGTGGGCGGTGAGGTGGTGGTCGATCATCGAGCGCTGCTGCTCCGTGCGACCGCCCTCGTACTGCCGGTGGACCCACTGCTCGTCGATGACCTCGTGGACGAGGACGTCCGCATCGGCGGCGAGTTCGATCAGGTTCTCGCACACCCCGGTGTCGCCCGAGAACACCACCGAACCTTCGTCGGTGTCGAAGCGGAACGCGAACGCGGGGGCCACCGGCGCGTGCTGCACCAGGGTCGCGGAGACCCGCACCCGGTCGTCCTCGTAGATCGGGAACGGCCGCATGCGCGGGCACGGGTGGTGGTCGGGGTCGAACGAAACGTCCTGGGGCAACGCGATGTCGCGAGCCACGAGGAGGTCGTCCGGGTGCCGTCTGAGGTTGTCGCGCAGCCTGTCGTTGATGTCGGTGGCGAACGCCCGCGTGAGGTGGCGCGTCATCTCGGCCAGCCCCGGTGTCGGGCTGTCCGCGCAGATCGTCGCCGGAGGCGTCAGCAGGTGCGGTGAGGCGGGAGGGACCCGGCCGCGGTCACCGGGCCCGAGCGCCACGACCGGCCGCTCGACGCCTTCGAGCTTCTCGTACCAGCCGAAGAGCAGCAGGCTGAAGAAGTCGATCGTGTGGTCGGAGTGCAGGTGGGTGACGAAGACTCCGCGCAAGCGATCCAGCCCGAGCCCTGCCCGGATCATCTGGCGACCCGTCCCGTACCCGCAGTCCACGAGGTAGACGGCGTCGCCCACGACGAGCGCCGACGCGATCCCGGCGCGATCACGTCGCCAGCGCGGTCCGCCTGAGGTGCCGAGCAGGATCACTTCGGTTGCTGAAGACATCGAGAGCTCCTTCTCCGGTGGCGGCCGGCGGGACCCGTCGGCTCGGTCATCCGGAATCGGGTGTGCGGATTCGGAGATGAGGGTCGGTCGCCCTCCCGCCCGCAGTGCATGATGACAGCACTCGTTGACATTGTCTTGGGTTGACATTTTCAATCATCTAAGTTTCATTGTGATCTGCGTGACCACTCGCCCGCCGCACAGCGGCGCAGCCGGCACGAGAGGACCTCGATGAGCAGCACCGTTTCGTTGCCCCGCACCATCTTCGACGCCGACCACGAGGCGTTCCGCGATGTCGCCCGACGCTTCGCCGAGCGCGAGGTCGCCCCGCACCTCGCCGAGTGGGCGGATGCCGGGCGCGTGGACCCGGCGATCTTCCGGGCGGCCGGAGAGCTCGGCCTGCTGGGAGTCGGCGTCGACGAGCGGTTCGGCGGCGGGGGCGTCGACGACTTCCGCTTCAACGCGGTGCTCATCGAGGAGCTGTGCCGGATCGGCGCGCAGGCGGTGACCATGAGCCTGTCCGGGTTCAACGACCTCGTGGCGCCGTACTTGAACGCGCTGGGCAGCGACGAGCAGAAGCAGCGCTTCCTCGCTCCGCTGTGCGCCGGGGAGAAGATCGCGGCCATCGCGATGAGCGAACCGGCGGCGGGCAGCGACCTGGCCGCGGTCACCACCACCGCGACGCGCGACGGGGACCACTACGTGGTCAGCGGCGCGAAGACGTTCATCTCGAACGGGATGCTCGCCGACCTCATCATCGCCGTCGTCAAGACGGATCCCGCCGCGGGCAAGCGCGGCATCAGCCTGCTCGTCATCGAAGCCGATGCGCCCGGTTTCTCCCGCACAGGACCGCTGCGCAAGATCGGACTCGCAGCGCAGGACACAGCGGAGCTGCACTTCGACGACGTCCGAGTCCCGCGCGCCAACCTCCTCGGCCAGGAGGGAGAGGGCTTCGGCTACCTGCGGCACCACCTGGCCCAGGAGAGGCTGAGCATCGCGGTCGCCTCCATGGCGTTGATGCGCCGAACGTTCGGCACCGCGCTGGAGCACGCCGTCACCCGCACGGCCTTCGGGCGGCGAATAGCGGACTTCCAGGCCAACCGCTTCTACCTCGCGGAGCTGGCGACGGAGATCGAGATCGCGCAGTCCTTCGTGGACCGCTGCGTCCTCGCCGCCGCGCAGCACGACTTGGACGAGATCACCGCGGCGATGGCGAAGTGGTGGGTGACCGAACTGCACTCGAAGGTGGTGAACCGAGCCGTCCAGCTGCACGGGGGCTACGGGTTCATGGCCGAGTACGACGTCGCAGCCGACTACCTCAACTCCCGCGGCAGCACCCTGTACGGCGGAACCACCGAGGTCATGAAGGACATCATCGGCCGCAAGCTGATCTCGAGCCGATCGGACTGAGCAGACCGAAGGAGCCACACCCCATGCGCAACGAAGGCACCGGTTCCTGGCCCCACCGCAGGTTCCGGCTCTCCCCGGAGAAGGTCGCGATGTCGTTCCGCGATCGTCGGATCACCTACCGGGACCTCGACGACCGGGTCACCCGGCTCGCGCACGCCCTGCGGGAGCTCGGGGTCGGGCGCGGGGACCGGGTCGCGCTGCTGAGCGCGAATCACCCCGCCTACCTCGAAGCGCTGTTCGCCTCCGGCCTGCTCGGTGCGATCTTCGTCCCGCTCAACGCGCGGCTGACCGCACCGGAAGTCGAGTTCGCCCTGCGCGATTCCGGCGCTTCGGTCCTCATCCACTCGCAGGAGCTGACCGAGATCGCGCGGGCCTCGAGCGGTTCCGCGACACGAGTCGTCATGCGCGACGGGGACTCACCCGCGGACGCCGTCGGCTACGAGGACCTCATCGCCTCGGCCGACACCGCGCGCATCGACGAACCGGTGTCGCACGACGACCCGTGCTTCATCATGTACACCTCCGGTACGACCGGTCGCCCGAAGGGCGTGGTGCTGACGCACGGCAACATCGTGTTCAGCGTCATGAACGCGGTGATCGACCTCGACCTCACCAGCGATGAGACCGCCCTGGTGTGCGCTCCGCTGTTCCACACCGCGGCGTTGGACTTCGTCGCGCTGCCGACGCTGCTCAAGGGCGGCACCGTGGTCATCGAGGAGGGCTTCGAGCCCGGCCGGGCCCTGCGGGCTCTGGAGAGGGAGCGGATCACCTACACCTTCGGCGTGCCGACCATGTTCGACGCGCTCAGCTCCCACCCCGACTGGGCCTCGACGGATCTGTCCGCCATCCGGCGGGTGATCGTCGCCGCGGCACCCGTACCGCCCCGGACCCTGCGGACCTACGCCGAACGCGGCATCAAGATCTGCCAGGGCTACGGCCTGACCGAAACCGGTCCGGGCGCGCTGATCCTCACTCCGGACGACGTGGAGCGCAAGCGCGGAACCGCCGGTGTTCCGCACTTCTTCACCGACGTCAGGGTGGTGGACGAGGACGGGCGCGAGGTGGCGCCGGGCGAGCGCGGCGAGATCCAGATCTGCGGTCCGAACGTCATGCGCGAGTACTGGAACCGGCCGGACGCCACCGCCGACGCCTTCACCGACGGGCGCTGGTTCCGCTCGGGCGATGTCGGGCTCCCCGACGAGGACGGCTTCGTGACGATCGTGGACCGGCTCAAGGACATGATCATCTCCGGCGGGGAGAACGTGTACCCCGCCGAGATCGAGGCGGTGCTGCTGGAGATGCCGGGCGTGGCCTCCTGCGCGGTTTTCGGCATCCGGGACGAGAAGTGGGGCGAGGTCGGCTGCGCGGCGGTGAGCCTGGACGACGGGCACGCGCTGACGCACGAGCAGGTGGTCGAGTACCTCGGGGAACGCCTGGCGAAGTACAAGATCCCGAAGTCGCTGCTCGTGCTCGACGAGATCCCCCGCAACGCCACCGGGAAGATCCGCAAGAGCGAACTCCGGCGGCTCCACGCCCGCTGACGGGCCGTCCCCCAGCGGCGCTGTCCGACGCGCTGCGCGATCCCCTCGTTCACCGACCGAAGGAGCACCATGACCGAGACCGGCTCCGCGAGAACGCAGTCATCACCCCCGCGAACGGGAGAAGCCGCCCGCGTGGTGCTGTCGAGCTACCTGGGAAGCACGCTCGAGTACTACGACTTCCTGCTCTACGGCACCGCCGCCTCGTTGGTGTTCGGGCCGGTGTTCTTCTCCGGCCTCTCGCCCGCCGCTGCGACCATCGCCTCGCTGGGCACCTTCGCCGCCGGCTACCTCGCGCGCCCGCTCGGAGGCGTCGTGTTCGGCCACTTCGGCGACCTGATCGGCCGGAAGAAGATGCTGGTGCTGTCCATGGCCATCATGGGAGCGGCCTCCTGCCTGATCGGACTGATCCCGCCGGCGTCGATGATCGGGTCGTGGGGTGCGATCGCGCTGGTCACGCTGCGGGTCCTCCAGGGCGTCGCGATCGGCGGCGAGTGGGGCGGTGCGGCGCTCATGGCGCTCGAACACGCCGAACCGAAGCGGCGGGGCTTCCTCGCCGCGTTCACCAACGCGGGTGCGCCCACAGGTGCGCTGCTGGGCACCCTCGCCATGTCCGGAGCGGCGCTGCTGCCCTCCGAGGACTTCCTCAGCTGGGGATGGCGCGTTCCCTTCCTCGTGTCGGCCGTGATGCTCGCGCTCGGCCTGTACGTCCGCTCCAAGGTCAGCGAGAGCCCCGTGTTCCGAGCGGCCGCTGAGCGCGCGGCCCGGGAGCGGGCCGACCGCGAGGAGTCCGCTCCGCCGCTCTTCGTCGTGCTGCGCCGCCCGCGAACCGTGGTGTTCTCCGCGTTGGCCTGCATCGCCGCCTTCGGCATGCAGACCGCGTTCACCACGTTCGCGATCACCTACGCGATCAAGCACGGAGGGGTGAAGTCCGAAGTGCTGCTCGGCTTCGCCGTGGGCCAGTTCTGCGCGATCTTCCTGGTGCTCGGCTACGCCCGGCTGTCCGACCGGGTCGGCCGTCGACCGGTGATGCTGGGCGGCCTGGCCGGGATGGTGGTGCTCGTCTACCCGCTGTTCATGCTCCTCGCCCAGGGCACCCTCGCAGCGGCGGCGTTCGCCTTCATCGGTTACACGTTGTGCCAGAGCGCCACGTACGGACCGATCGCGGCCTACATCTCCGAGCAGTTCGGCACGCGCAGCCGCTACACGGGCGCCTCGCTCGGCTATCAGCTGGCGACCCTGGTCGGTGCGGGCTTCACCCCGGTGATCCTGGCATCGCTGTTCGCCTCCGCCGGCGGCTCGATCCTGCCGGTCGGCCTGTTCATCATCGGGCTGTGCCTGGTCAGCGCGGTGTTCATCCTCCTGGGCGGCGAGAGCAAGGACAACGATCTGGATGCGGTGGGCGGACGCTGATGGGGTCCGCCCACGGCCGGATCAGCTCGTGCTGTTCGGGAACACGATGTGCTGCAGGCTTTCTCGCAGCTGGTCCAGCGCTTCGCCGGACAGGTGCTCGAGGTACCCGGCTTCCACCTGCGCAGCGCGCGCACTGGCGTCCGCGTGCAGCTCGCGCCCTTCGTCCGTGGCCACGATCAGCTTGTTGCGGCGGTCCGCCGGAGCTGCCGTGCGTTCGACCAGGCCGCGCTCCTCGAGGTCGTCGACCAGGCCCACGATCTGACTGGGGTCGAGCCCCATCGTGGCCGCGACGCTGCGCTGGTTGACCCCTTCGGGCGCTTCGCACGCCAGCGCCAAGACGGTGTACGAGCGCACCTTCAGACCCAGCGGGACCAGTGCCTTGTTCACCGCACCGGCCAGGATCCCCCCGGAACGCGAGAGCAGAAAACCGAGGTCCTCCGCCAACGAGTGGCCTTGCGACTGCGGCATGCGTCTCCCCTGTCCACATCTCTACATCTAAATAATTGAAAATCTTAACTATGGATTTTACCATGCGAAGGACTCGACCTAAGGAGCATGATGGATCTGAGCACCAAGGTTGCCGTCGTCACCGGTAGCGGGCAGGGCCTGGGCCTGGCGTACGCGAAGGAGCTCGCGCGGCGCGGAGCCGCGGTGGTGATCAACGACGTGGACCGCGCCACCGCGGACGCCGCCGTCGCCGAGATCGTCGAGTCCGGAGGCCGCGCGATCGCGGTGGTGGCTCCGGTGGGAAGCGCGGAGACGGCCGAGCGACTGGTGGCCGCCGCCGTCGAGGAGTTCGGCCGACTGGACGTCCTGGTCACCAATGCCGGCATCTTGCGGGACAAGGTGCTGTGGAAGATGACCGACGAGGACTTCGACGCGGTGATCGACGTGCACCTGCGCGGCACCTTCACCTGCGTTCGCCGGGCGGTGCAGCGCTTCCGGGAGCAGGGAGAGGGCGGTCGGATCATCTGCGTGGGTTCTCCCGCCGGTCAGCGCGGCAACTTCGGGCAGACCAACTACTCGGCCGCGAAGGCCGGAATCGTCGGCATGGTCCGGACTTGGGCGATGGAGCTGCAGCGGGCCGGCATCACCGTCAACGCCCTGTGCCCGGTCGCCGCGACGGCGATGACCGAGACCATCCCGTTCCTCGCACCGCACGTCGAGTCGATGAAGCGCGGCGAGCCGCTGCCTGCCGTCATCCGGCGCGACGTCGGGATGGGCACGCCCGAGGACGCCGCAGGAGTCGTCGCGTTCCTGGCCTCCGAAGCGGCGGCAGAGATCACCGGCCAGGCCATCTCGGTCGGCGGGGACCGGCTCGCGCTGTGGTCGCACCCGCAGTTGACGACGACCGCGTTCCACGACGGCGGGTGGTCGGCCGACGACATCGCGACCGCATGGGCCGCGACCTTCGATCACGCCGTCGAGTCGGTGGGCGAGGAATTCCCGGAGGAGGTGCCGGCCCGATGAGCGACGAGGTGACCCGATACGAGTGCGCCGTCGACTTCGACGCGATCGAGGCCATCGACGTGCACACCCACGTCGAGATCGACGGGTGCGGGCACAAGTCCGTCGACGACGAGCTGATGGCGGCTTCGGAGAAGTACTTCAAGTCCGGCCACGAGCGCACGCCCACGATCGACTCCATCGCTGCGCACTACCGGGAGCGCAACATGGCCGCCGTCGTGTTCACCGTCGACGCCACCTCGGCGTCGGGCCACGCGCCCAACTCCGTCGAGGAGATCGCCGAACTGGCCGCCGCGCACAACGACGTGCTCATCCCGTTCGGCTCGGTCGATCCCTGGCAAGGAACGACCGCGGTCAAGCGCGCCCGAACCCTGCTCGACGACTACGGCGTGCGGGGCTTCAAGTTCCACCCGAGCCTGCAGGGGTTCGAACCCAACGACCGCCGGTTCTACCCGCTGTACGAGCTGCTCTCCGAGGCCGGCGTGCCCGCGCTGTTCCACACCGGGCAGACCGGCATCGGTGCCGGGCTCCCCGGTGGGCACGGCATCAAGCTCCGCTACTCGGACCCGATGCTGCTCGACGACGTCGCGGCCGACTTCCCCGATCTGACGATCGTCCTGGCTCACCCCGCGGTGCCGTGGGTCGACTCCCAGATCTCGATCGCCATGCACAAGGCGAACGTCTACATCGACCTGTCGGGGTGGTCGCCGAAGTACTTCCCGCCGCAGCTGGTGAAAGCCGCCAACACGATGCTCCGCGAGAAGGTCCTCTTCGGCTCCGACTTCCCCGTCATCCAGGTCGACCGCTGGCGCAACGACTTCGCCAAGCTCGACATCAAACCCGAGGTCGCCCCGCTGATCTTCAAGGAGAACGCGCTGCGCGTTCTCGGCGTCAAGAGCTGACCGGCCGCGTTCGAACGAGGAGATGCCATGACCGACAGCACGACCGCGCCGACCACGACCCGCGTCGCCACGCTCGCCGACCTCCAGGCGCTGGAGGGAGCGGAACTGGGCACGAGTTCCTGGGTCGAGGTCCCCCAGCAGCGGATCAACACCTTCGCCGACGCCACGGACGACCACCAGTGGATCCACGTCGACCCCGACCGCGCCCGGGCGGAAAGCCCGTTCGGAGGGCCGATCGCGCACGGCTACCTGACGCTCTCGCTCATCATCCCGATGTGGGCGGAGGTCCTGCAGGTGGACAGCGCGACCATGGCGATCAACTACGGGCTGAACAAGGTCCGCTTCACCAACCCGGTTCCGGCCGGTGGCCGGATCCGCCTGCACGCGACGCTCACAGCGGTGGAGGTTCTGCCGAAAGGTGGCGTGCAGCTGATCGTCGGCGGGCGGATCGAGCTCGAGGGCCACGAGCGTCCGGCGGTCGTCGCCGAGGCCGTGTACCGCTTCTTCGAATGACCCACCGCTGTACCGGTGGACGCGTCACCTTCGTGTCCACCGGTACAGCGCGAAACCGGTGACGGACACGGCTGTTCGAGCGGATTTGACGAATCACCGAGGAAAGCGACACCGGCTACCGCTGAATCGTCCGGGTGATCACCTCGCGGATCGACGCGCGAACTCGCGTGAGGCGGAACGAAATCGTCACGCCGCGTGAAGTGGTGGTGCGCGATACTGGGATTGAACCAGTGACCTCTACCGTGTCAAGGTAGACAGTCGCAGGCCCCTGACCTGCGAAAATCGAGAACCAGCAGGTCGCGACCATACCGTTCCCGCCACCTAGATGCGGTTGAGTGCAGTTCAAGGAACATCCATCCTCCCAAAATCCTCCCAAATCTTTGCTCCCAGAGATCAACAACGCTCACCGAAAGAGAGCCGATCAGCTGACAGTCCCAACCCGGATGAGCCGAGGTGTCTACGCCCGTCCGCAGCGGTGACACTGAAACGAGCGAGAAGCCCTGGTGCAGGTCAAGGCGTCAACCAAATCCTGGGCAGACCCATCGAGTAGCCGACGATGCGGTTGAAATAGCAGTCCTTGACCCCACACAGATACAGCTTGCCCTCCGAACAGGGGTTTCATACCCTAAAGTCACTAAGCGTTTCAGATTCAGCACCCCGGGCAGCGGACTCTGAGCTGCTTTCTCCGACGTTGCGGGAGGTCAGCGGGTCGTGGCGCGCCATCACCCAAAGCATTATCGGGCCTCCTCGGGACGCATTTGCGTGGGCTCACACAATTCATTGACTAGTATGCGCCCGTGAGCTTAGCGCGACGGACCAATGACTCCCGAAAAAAATAGAACCCCGATAGCAAGAAAAAAAATTCCACCTGCGACTGCGCCCCACCTATGCCAGAGGAACCACCTCGCCAACTTCTCATTTGACATTTTTGGCCAATAACTACTAGCGTTTTTTGTACTGACCCGAGCGAAGGGTTTGCTGAACGCCACAAAAAGGAATCCTGCAACGGTAAGGATTGCAACTAATAGTGATTCAAAATTCATCTCGACTTCAGCCTCGGAATTATTGATGAAAGCTCCCGGCAAACTTGATCAAACCCTGGCGCGATGAAACATCATCGCGCCAGGGTTTGATCATATTACCAGAACCACTGCCAGGTATACGTCGCGTATACGCTCAGTGGAGCCACGCCAACACTTCCTCCACCAGAGGGAACGCCTGCGCTGTACCCAACGGCCCCTTTACCCAGAAAGCCTCCTGAGAAGAAGAGCTGCAATCCGCTACCGATCCCCGACCCCACGGGCGTAGTTGTCGCGCTAATACTGGCGTCCGGAGTTCCAATTCCCAGACTGAAATTCAAACCGTAATTTCCACTGGTGTCTCCTGCGAACCCTATTCCTACGCAAAGCAGGAAGCACGCTTGGCCTCCGACGTTGCCAGCCGGAGCAAGGCCGCAGATTGGGACTGTCGGGGTAACGGTGTTTCCAGCCTGACGCGCCGGGCGTGGGTCCGGCGGGATGGGCACTGTGAGTGATGAGCTCTGACGCTGTGAGCGCAGACCGGAAGAAGATCGGCAAGTCGGATCGG
>NZ_JAGPXE010000004.1 GCF_018070075.1 Saccharopolyspora endophytica | reverse complement strand
GTAACGTCACCGGGCGAACGCACGGCTGGAAACAGGCCCTGAACACCCTCGTGATGTTCTACGGCGACCGGATCAGCCTCAACTAGAAACCGACCACCGCCTCACCCACGAAAAATCAGACAGGCCCTGCTGGGCCGGGTATCAGCAAACTCGGCCATGGAGGTGAAGAACTGACCAATCCAAGAACCGACAAACAGGAGGAGCAAGACGTACACAGCCCCATTTGCGAATAGTGGACCCACTGCTCAGCTTGCGCGCCATATGCTCCTCACCTTCATTTGATGGCCGAGCGGATCACCGAACATGCAGACAAGCAACTGGAGGCCGGTGCCGAAACACTCCCCTCCTGGTCCCCGCTCCGGCAGGGGAATACCTGCGCGTACTCCTCGAACTAGCCAACGGCGAGCCCACCTCGGCCGAGTACGCCGACATGCTCGCCGAGGGCATGGGCTTCTCCCCCATCCCCCCGAAAGCGGCGCCACCGACCGACATCGACGTCACCATCGGCGCCGGGGTGTCCGGGATGCTCGCCGCGATCAAGCTCGCCGAGGCCGGGATCGAACACGTCGTACTGGAGAAGAACCAGGACGTCGGCGGCAGCTGGTACGAGAACACCTACCGCGGGGCCGGGGCGGACACCCCCAGCCACCTCTACTCGTGCTCGTTCGCGCTGCGCGACTGGAGCACGCACTTCGGCAAGCTCGACGAGGCCGAGCAGTACCTGCGCGACGTCCCCAACACCTACGACCTGCGCGCGGTCACCCGCTGATGTCTACTTCAGCGAGGTCGACGAAGCCGTCCAGCCTGATGGCGCGCGTACGGTTCTACCGGGTCTGGTACCGGGCTCGCTCGCCTGGAACTTCAACGACCGGGTCCACCCGACGCTGCAGATCGACCCGGAGTGGGAGCACCCGGAACGCTGGGTCAACGCGGCCAACGACGGGCACCGGCGCGTGTTCACCCGCTACATCGAGTCCGAACTCAAAGGCCACCCCGATCTCATCGCCAAGGCGCTGCCGGACTACCCGCCCTTCAGCAAGCGGATGCTGCTGGACACCTGCTGGTACCGAGCCCTGCGCCGCGATCACGTCGACCTCATCACCGAGGGCGTCACCGAGATCACCCCCGACGGCCTGCGCGGCAGCGACGGCACCGAGATCGACGTCGACATCATCGTCCCGGCGTCCGGTTTCCACACCCACCGGTTCCTCTGGCCGATCGACGTCCGCGGCCGTTCCGGCGCGAGCCTCTCCGAAACCTGGGGGCCCGAGAACGCTCAACGGCGTCAGCAACTGGATCCGGGGCACCGCCGACGAGGTCGCCGACACCTACGTGCACCTGCTCCTCGAGGGTCTCAGCCCTGGCCCCGCAGATAGTCGGGGCGCTTGATCAGGAGCTCGGGACGGCCGTTGATCTCGGGTTCCACGACGATCTCGTTCCAGACCTCCTTCTCCACCGGCTCCAGCGTGACCGACACGGCCCCGTCCCGGGTGCCGAGGTGCTCGATCAGGGCCAGCGTGATCGACTCCGCAAGCTTCCGCTTCTGCTCGTCGGTGGCCTCTTTCGGGAAGTGCTTGATGTTCACGTGCGGCATTGATCGCTCCTCGACCTCGGGGACTCTGGCGTGCCTGACCGTAACGGGCACGGCATACCGGCTTCTCCCCGACTCAGCCCGCGTTGTCACTGCCCATCAAGAAACCTGGTCATCAACAGCCGAGCTGCTCGCAAAAGCCGAGCAGGGACCGCTGCTCGAGGGAATCGCCACTGCCGTCGATGGCAGGTACGCCTTCAATTCGAACCGCGGCGAAGTGGAGCCACGTTCCAGGGCGCCTTGTCAGAAGTTCGCCTGCGGGGAAAGGGACCCGCCGGGCTGCGCGCGCCTGCACCTCAGCGCGACGCGGCGCTTCGGTCTTCGGGGGTCTATCGAAGCCGAGGTGGTCTTGCTTTGAAGCGCACCATGTTCTCGTCGCGCCTTTTCGCCTGATCCGCGCGCTCGTGCGCTTGGTTCACGGCGTGTTCGAGTTGGTCGCCCAGTTCGCGGACAAGTCGCCGCAAGGAGCTGTTCCACTCTGGGCCGACGTCGAGGCGATCTACACGCCGCTGGAGGGAGTCGAGGAGGGCTCGTGTTTCCGCGTGCACGTGCTGCAACTGGTCGATCACGATGAGCAGTATGGAGCGAGATCTTCGGCCGAACGGGCTCGTTCCCATAACCATCTGGGCAAATCGCCACAAAGATCAACGAAGCGCCGACAGCCTGCCGCACTCCCGGGGCGACGCGGCCGCCGCGCTGCTGCATCCGATCGTTCGCGGTGCCAGCGCCGAGTCCGCGAAACGGCTGCGCAGCACGGCAGCCGAGGCCAGCGGCTACACGATCCAGAGCGTCGCGACCTACGAGGGCGGGCTGCAACTCGGCAAGGAATAGTCAAACGCGTTGCCGAATGCGGAGCCGATCCGCGTCGCGTGGCGTCGCCGCTCACGCCGCGGCCACTCACGCGGCCGTCCGGCTCGTGGACGCCACTGACAGCAGCAGGAAACGCCAACAGCGCCTCTCGCGCAGTCCACCCGGAGCGAGGGTTCATGACTACGTTCATCCAGCAGTGGCAGGACTGGCGCACCAACCGCGAACGCGGCCTCGCCGACCCGTACGGCTGGCTGGCGCTGGTCTCCCTGGACTGGCTGACCGATGTACCCGCCACCTACCCGGCAGCGCCAGGCGTGTGGTGGCAGGACGCCGAGGCCGCCTACGTCGACCCGCAGGGCGCCGAACTGTCCTACCAGGGCGAGCCGATCACCGGGGTGCAGCGCTTCGAGCTGGTCAACAGCGGAGCAGGAGCGCGCTCGTCTCCGCAGCACGCCACCAGGGTGTTCTGACCGCCGACGAGACCATCTCCGATCTCCACACCGCCGCGGACCGGGGAGATCGAGCAGCACGAGCGATCCTCCGCAACGCTGGAGGGGTCCTCGGACGATCGGTTGCCGGCCTGGTCAACATCGTCGACCCCGAAACGGTGGCGATCTACGGCGAGGGAATCACTGGCTGGCAGCACTGGCGCCCGGGCTTCGAGCCCGCACTGCGCGCCCACCTGCCCGCCCTCCGCAACCACATCCCCCGTCGAAGTGGACCGCTCGGACGGCCAGGCCTGGACACAAGGAGCCGCAGCGCTGGTCATGGCAACACCGTTCGACACCACCGGAACCGCCCGGGAACAGGGCCTGCAGATCCGCGCCCGGTTGACCAGCACCGACATCCAGGACGACGACCACAAGCGGCGGTCCCAGCCGATCTCGTGAACTCGATCGCCCGGCAGAAGCAGCAGAGCGCCCATGCCGGCGAAGCCTCAGGTTGGTCGGGTTTTGCGACCAGCGGGTGGCGGGAACACCGAGGTGAGTCGGGCGGGTGCTGATCCCCGCCTGCGAAGGTTGGTGGAGCGCGACGATGAACGGCGACCCGTTGGACAGGCACGTGCGCGACCGCACCGAGGGGCGGCTCGGCACCGTGGATGCCATGGCCGGTTACCTGGACGCCGTGCGCACGGCCGCCCGGGCGATGGAGATCGAACTGGACACGGCCCGCCTGAACCGGCAGCGGATGACCGTCGAGATCGTGGTCAGCGGCGCGCCGGAGATACCCGTGGAGTGGACGCCGTACCTCGGCTGGAGCTTCAACGAGGATGGCCGCCGCTACTACCGCGTCGGGCAGGAGGCCGATGCGGCTTCGCTGCTCCCCGATCCGGACGAGGCGGCGGGATGGTTGGGCGTGCTCGCGACCGGAGACCGCACCGGGCACGTCGAGCAGCCGATGCCCCTGGACCCCGATGACGACGCCTTGGTCGAGCGCTTGGCGACCTTCGGGCAGGGAACCGATCCGCACACCCCGGGCGACGACCACCCGTAGGTGAGGCCCATGCCGGAGCTGCCCGACCTAGAAGGATTTCGCCGCGTGGTCGCCGACCACGTCGTGGGCTCGAAAGTCGCGGCGGTGCGCGTGCTCGACGCAGGCGTCGTGCACACCTCGCCGGAGGAGTTCGCACGTGCTCTCCAGGGCCGGGTGCTCTCGGAGCCGAGCAGGTGCGGCAAGTGGCTTCGCGTTCCGACCCGCAACCGGTCCGGTTTTCCGCAGCTGCTGGCGCATTTCGGCATGACCGGCGCCTTCGTGTGGACCCCGGGCGAGCAAGCCGATCACCGGCACGATCGCGTCGTCTTCGAGTTCCGCGACGGTGCGTTGCGCTACCGGGACATGCGCAAGCTCACCGGACTGCGGTTGGCGACCGAGCGCTCCGAGGTCGAAGAACTGCTCGGGGACCTGGGTCCCGACGCCGCCGGTGTGAGTCGCCGCGACCTGCGCGCGAGGCTGACCCGCACGGCACGCCGGATCAAACCCGCGCTGATGGACCAGACCGTCGTCGCGGGCCTGGGCAACCTGTGCGTGGACGAGATCCTGTGGCGCTCGCGGCTGGCGCCGACGCTGAGCACCACCGACCTGGAGACGGCGCACTGGGCGAGACTGCACGCCCGACTGGGCTCGGTGCTGCGCAGCTCGTCCCGCGTCGGGCACGTTCCCGACCGCCCGTCCTGGCTGACCGGACACCGGGACGAGCACGACGCCCGGTGCCCGCGGTGTTCGACACCTCTGAGCCGGAGCAAGATCGCAGGGCGCAGCACCGTCTGGTGCCCCCGCTGCCAGCCGTCCTGACCTCCGCCAGGACGAGCGAGCAAGGCCTTGAACACCGCTACAGGCTGAAGGCCACCGAACGCAGGATCAGCACGACCACGAACACAGCGGTGAAGGCCAGGTCGAGCGAGATCTCGCCGACGCGCACCGGCCGCAAGACCCGCCGCACCGGCGCGATCACCGGCTCGGTCCCGGCGTGGGTCAGCGCACGAGCGCGCCTCACCCAGGGCGGCCCCTCGGTCGCTGCCCGAGCCCAATCCAGCACCATTCGAGCGATGAGCAGCAGCAGGTACGCCGTCACGACGTACCCCAGCACGGTGCCGATGAGGCTCATGACGGACTCCTCCGATGCTCGTCGATCCGGCTTTCTGGTGCACCAACGACTCACCCGCGCAGGAAGTGCCGCCCCGGCCGAGCAGCCGCTCGACTGCTACGCATCCACATCGGGCCCGGCTGGCGTCGAGCGTCACGCTCCCAGCCGTGGAACGCTGTCCCGACGGTCACCGGGTCGGATCGACGAGCACTTTCATCTTCTCGCCCCGGTGGAGCGATTCGAAACCTTCCGCGACGACGTCGCCGATCGCGATCGACTCCACCCAGCCCGTGGTGTCGTACTTGCCCCCGGCCATCAAGGCGATGACCGCTTCGAAATCCGAGCTCGTGTAGCACAGCGGACCCCTGGATGCGGCATACGTGCATGACCAGCTCCAGCAGTGGGGTTTCGAGCGGCGTTTCGTAGATGGCGACAGCCACCAGGGGCCCAACCGACTGTGAACTCCAGCGGCCCAGCTGGCCGCCAGCCCAGATACTCCACGGCCAGCCGCACATGCTCGGTGCGGGTCTTGGCGCGCTCCGGCACGCCCACGCCACCGAGCTGCTCAACGGGCTCAGCCGAACAACAAGGGCTGCACCCAGCTGGCGATCCAGTTGCCCGGGATGCCCAGCAGTGCCCCGGTCACCGCTCCGTAGACCAGGAAACGAATATCGCGGCCACGGCTTCGCTGTGCCGCTTCTTGCTGGCTGTTGTCGAGTAGGTGTCGCAGCAGCACGAGCTGCTCCGGTTCCAGTCGTTGAGCGGCTTCCAACCGTTTGAGCTCGCTATCACGCTCGGCGATCTGGCGATCCCGTTCGGCCAGTTCATCGTCGAGCTCACGCACGAGATGTTGGGATCGCTGGACCAGGTCGTGCAGTTGTTCGGAAACCTGTGCGAACTCGTCTCGGCTGGCCCGGATCCGGTCATACACAGGCTGATCGAGCTCAGGCCGCGATGGGCGGATCCAGAACTCGTACGACCCGGCCGCAAGCGGCACGAGGATGCCGAGCAGCGCAAACACGAGATCCCAATCGCCTTCACCGGAGAGCAACTGAACCGCGGCGACCGCGGCCGTTCCGGTCGCGATGGCAACGGTGCCTGTGAGTACAGTCTTTCCAACCGGTTTGAGCTTTGGGCGCGACCGCATGCGTCCTCCCCCATCGTGACGTCAGCCCAACATCATGCCGGACGGTGATCGCAGCCAAGACCAGGCCTCGGGTTGCTACGTGCCCAATCTTCAACCGAGCGGCCGTCCTCGGTGATTTCCGCCGTACCGTTCACCGGATTCAGCAGTGGTTCAGCGAGTCGCTACGGAGACCGGACCATCGGTCAAGGTCCGCGTCGGCGCCGCTGATCCATCGGTGGTCGTGGTCGTGCAGAGATTCAGGCTCGCTACCTGGTCATCGCGTTCATCGCGCACGGCGCGGACCTCGGCGACGGAGTCGACCTCGACGCGGGCGTGGCCGACGGCAGCGTGCTCCTGCAGCCGCGCACGGTTGCGGGCCGTGCGCGCATGCCGGTGCACCAGCGCGCCGGACGAGCCGGTTTAGCGACGTCGACCGCTCGGCGGCCTCGCGCTTGTGCTGCTGGGCGGCCTCTGTGCGTGAGAACAGCGGCGACGAGCTCGCCGTCGTTGTAATCCGGCAGCGAGCACGGCGAGCCCGGGCGCACTGATGCGGTCACGAACAGGGTGGTCACGGACTGGGCGACGCCGACCGCCGTGGTCTGACGCCGCTGTTCTGGTCAAACATCAACCCGCACCGAAGGTTCCGATTGGACATGGACCGACGCCTGGACTTGGAAACCGACGCCGAGGAGGCTTGATGGCCGGCTTCGCCGCATCGTTGCGGAACATAGGCCCAGCCGCGGGCTGGGCGAAGGCGATGGCGACCGCGATCGCCGCCGCCGACCTGGACCCGGACACCGGCCGAGCGCGGTTGTCCAACCGCCGCGCGGCTGAGCTGTTCAAGCAACGCCTCCGACGGGTGGACGCAGCATGACCTGCGACATTCCGCGCTGACCCACGCCGCCGAGGACGGAACGCCCACCCCGATGCTGATGACCAAATCCGGCCACACCTCGATCCGCACCCTGTCGCGCCACGCCCGGCCCTCCGCCGACGCGCTCGCGGCCTGGCACGCCGAGCGGGACCCTGCCGCCCGGAAGAAGGCGAGCCTGCGATGACGCGGTCGGAATCCTCTCGCGCTACCGGGATGTTCGTGCGCCACATCCGCCAACACCAGATCCGGCCGACCCGGTTCGATACGAACTACGGATGCTCTACCTCCGCGTACCCGCTACTTTGCGGCTCAGGGAGCTTCGGCAGAACTGGGTCGAGAGGGGCGGGTGACGGCCCAGGCCGCCTCGATCATCCGGAAGATCTCGTCCAACGCGGCGTCCGGATCGGCCGCCGCACGGGCCAGTGAATGGGCGTCGATCACGAACCTCGCGATCGTCCGGCAGGCCGTGGTGGTCTGTGGCAGGTCGAGATCGGCAGCGATGGCCGTTGCCAGCGACTCCGCATGGCGCAGCCTCATCGACTCCTCGAACTGCCGTAGGGCAGGTGATTCGTCGATCATGCGCCAGATCGGGGCGGCGCTGTCCGCCGTGCAATGGCGCACCATCGCGTGGATCTCGCGGCGCAGCGCGGGGATGAGCGGCTCGTGCGGAGCCCGGCCGGTGACCGCCCGAGTGAGGCCTTGCTCGAAGTCTTCGTCGCGCTCGAACACCAGGGCCTCTTTCGAGGCGAAGTGGGAGAAGACCGTGGTTACGGCGACGTCGGCCTCTGCGGCCACGTCACGGATGCCCACCGCGTCGTACCCGCGATCCAGGAACAGCCGCATCGCGGTGTCGGCGATCTTCTGACGGGTCGCGGCCTTCTTGCGCTCACGGCGTCCGGACGGGGCGGTCATCCGCTG
This sequence comes from Saccharopolyspora endophytica, assembly GCF_018070075.1. GTDB lineage: Bacteria > Actinomycetota > Actinomycetes > Mycobacteriales > Pseudonocardiaceae > Saccharopolyspora > Saccharopolyspora endophytica. Next base: position 638,776 of record NZ_JAGPXE010000004.1, on the reverse strand, counting down.
ATGCTATCAGGCACAAAAACCTAGCTGATATTAAATGCTAACTGTTAGGGTTACATTCGACCGCTGCGGGCGGCACTCTCGGCATCGAGGACGCCGGAGTGCTGCGCGTCGAACACGCCGACGAGTCCGACACAGCCGAAAACGCCAACGGCGCCGCCGAACGCTACGCCGCCTTCAGCCACTGGATGCTCACCACCGAACCCGCCACCTGAACCACCCGCGTGCCGTCAATCGCGGCAGTCAGCCGAGGGAAACAACAAACACACGCTCACCCACAACCGACCGTGAGCATTGAGGACGACAGCATGAAGAAGGTCATCTTCGCCGAGTTCGGCGGCCCCGAAGTCCTGCAGCTCCTGGACGCCGCGGAACCTCATGCGGGCCCAGGCCAGGTACGCATCACCGTCCGAGCAGCAGGAGTGAACCCCGTCGACTGGCGAGTCCGGGAAGGTCAGATCCTCGGCGCGCACCCGACCGAACTGCCCTCCGGTATCGGGCTCGACGCCGCCGGGGTGGTGGACGAGGTCGGCGAGGGCGTCGAAGGGGTCGAGGTCGGCGACCACGTGTTCGGCGAAGGCTCGAGCACCTATGCCGAGTTCGCCGTGTTGTCGGCCTGGGCCCGGATGCCCGAGGGACTGACCTTCGAGGAGGCGGCCGGATACCCCTCGGTGGTGGAGACCGCGCTGCGCGTCATCCGCGAGGTCGGCGTCCGGCCCGCGCAGACGCTGCTGGTCAGCGGTGCGTCAGGGGGCGTCGGATCGGCGGTGCTGCAGATCGCCCGTGAGCGCGGCATCACGGTGATCGGCACGGCCGGGGCCCCGAACCAGGACTACCTGCGCGGCCTGGGCGCCCTCCCCACGACCTACTGTGAGGGCTGGGTCGAGCGAGTCCGGGGGCTCGGACAGGTCGACGCGGCCCTCGACCTGGCGGGCTCAGGCGTGATCCGTGAACTCATCGAACTGACCGGGGACCCGGGGAAGGTGGTCTCCATCGCCGATCTCGGCGCGCCGGAGCTCGGTGCCCGGTTCTCCGGCGTGGCCGGGAGCGTGCCGGAAGCGCTCGCCGAAGCCGTCGACCTCCTCTCGCGGAGCAAGCTCCACATCCCGGTCGAGAAGACGTACACGCTCGCGGAGGCCGCGGCGGCGCACATCGACAGCCAAGCCGGCCACACGCGAGGACGCCGAGTCGTGGTCGTCTGAAAAAGCGCTGGTAACTGAGCGAGGCCGGTCATGACGCCGGAACCGACACCATCGGCTGACACTTGACCCATCACCACCAGGTGCGAATCTCCTGGCCATGATCCAGCGGATCCTGTTCACCCACGCCGCAGTGACCCCCGGACCGAGCAAGCGGCCCAAGAGCTCCTACCCCCGGTTCGAGGTTTCACAGCCCAACGAAACCTGGCAATCCGAATTCACCCATCACCGGCTGGCCGATGGCCGGGACACCGATATCCTGACCTGGCTTGATGACCACTCCCATCGTGCTCTCGGTATTCCGCGAAACCACTGCGGTACACGGAGTCCCAGTCGCAGTCCTGACCGACGACGGGATCGTGTTCACCACCCGCCCTTCGGCAGACGAGAGGGAGGCAACCACCTCGAACACGAACTACGACAGCACGCCATCCTGCAATAGAACCCCGACCGAACCACCCCACCACCCAGGAAACGGGGCCCTCGCCGTCGACGAACGTCGCGGTGTCAGGCCGGGTCTACGCCGCCCAGCAGCGGACATTCAGGGATGCGGGGAGGCTTCTGGCTCGACCTCGTCGGTGTGGCGGGCCTGGTGTTCGTCATGCCAGTAGCCCACGAGTTCGGCGTAGAGCTCACTGCGTGCGAGAAGCTCGTCGTGCGTCCCGACTTCTGGCGTGGTGCCAGAGAAGAGCAGAATGCGGTCGGCCCGTTCGGCTGAGCTGATCCGGTGTGCGATGACGATCATCGTGCCAGGGCGTCGGGCGAACCCGTGCTCGGCCAGCGCCTCGGCCGCAGGGTCGAGGTGGCACGTTGCCTCGTCGAGGATGACAATCCGGGCGGGACAGAGGTGGACGCGGGCCAGGGCGATCAGTTGTCGTTCGGCGGGGGACAGCCCTTCCCCGCCTGCCGGAATCGTCGCCTCGTAACCGCCGAGCCGGGCCAGCGTTTCCCCAGCGCCCACTGCGGCAACCGCGTCGTCGAGGGCTTCCGCGGTGGCGTCAGGTCGCAGGTAGGTGAGGTTTTCCCTCACCGTGCCAGCGAAAACATACGCATCCTGCGGGATGAGTGCGATCTCCCGCCGCAGCTGCTGTTCGTCGATGCGTCCGAGTTCGCCACCGTCGAGCAGAATCTGTCCGTGCTGCGGTTCGGTGAGGCCGGCGAGCAGGTTCGCCAGGGTGGACTTGCCCGCCCCGCTGGGCCCGACGACGGCGAGGTGGGTGCCCTCCGGAACGTCGATGCTGAGGTCGTGGACCACGGGCCGGGCGTGCTGCGAGTAGCCGAACGTGACCCGCTGCAAGCGCATGTTGTAGCCGTCCAGCGGGGACGCCGACGAGCGGGCAGGTGTCGTTGACGGCTCGTCGGCGCACACCTCAGCGAGGCGATCCAGCACGACCCCGAGGCTGACGAGCAACGTGCTGCCCGCATTGACCAGGAACATCACCGCGGACTGGAGACCGCCCGCGATATAGATGACTCCGCCGGCCAGTGCACCGGTGGTCAGGATCTGCGACGAGAGCAACCACGGGGCGAGCGCCAGCAGTGAGATCAGCGGCAGATGCACGCCGAGCGTCACAACGAGCAGCCGCAGGACTCGAGTCCGGGCGAACCCGCGCAGCGCTTCCGCTTGCTCCTCGATGGCATCCGCGACGTCGGCGGCTGCGCGTGGCTCGGCGGCCTGGGTGGCGACATCGCGGATGCCCGACACGATCGGAGCAGCCACGTTCCCGACCTGTTCGCTGCGCAGAACCACCACGCGGTAGCGCAGGAACAGGGATCGGAGCACGACGACGAACAGAGTCATCGCGAGCACGACGAACCCGCTGACGATCGCGGCCAACGTCGTGGAGAGCACCGCCAGGCCAGCGAGCGCGGCGAGTCCTGCGGCGACCACCTGCCGCATGTTGCGCAGCATGGTGGACAGCAGCACCCGGACCGCTTCCACCTGCTCGGTGATCTGCGAAACGCTGGAACCCGTCACGTCGCGCTCCCCGCGCATCGCCCGGTGCAGCGATGCGGTGATCACAGCGCGGACCATCGAGTCGCGCAGCGGTTCCACGCTCAGGATCAGCCACGGATACACCTGGCGAGTTCCGAAGGCGCTGACGATCCACAGACCCGCCATGGCGGCGAGCCAGGCGAACCCCGCGAACGGCTGGCCCGCGAGGAAGCCGTCATCGATCGCCTTGGCGATCAGCACACCCGAGACGAAAGTGGGCAGAGCTTCCAGGGCCGACCACGCCACCACCCGCCGCAACGCGCGCTGGTGCGGCCGGATGTGCTGGTGCAGCAAACGCATTCCGCTGACGAGCATCACTGCTGCACCGCCGTGTCGATCTCGGCGACCGCGACGGGCTCCGGAGCGCGCGCGCCGGATTCGTCCTCAGCGGCGGCGAAAACCGCGCGGTAGCCGGGCTCGGACCAGAGCACGTGGTGCGGCGCCAGGGCCCGGATGCGGCCGTTCTCGAGCCATGCCACCAGGTCGGCACGACTGGCGGTGGCGATTCGGTGCGCGATCACCAGCGAGGTCCGCCCGGTCCATGCACGCCGCAGTCCGTCTGCGACCTTGACCTCGGTGGCCGTGTCGAGGCTGCTGGTCGCGTCGTCGAGCACCACCAGCCGTGCTTCCCGGAAGACCGCACGCGCCAAGCTGAGGCGCTGCAGTTCGCCGCCCGACATCGGGGCGCGGGCCAGCGGCGTGTCATAGCCTTCGGGCAGCAGGCTGATGAACTGGGCGGCTTGGGCCAACGCCGCCGCCCGTTCCACAGCGGCCGGCGACACCTGGTCCTGCCCGTAGCTGATCATGTCCGCGATGGTGTCGCCGAGCACGGCGGGCCGTTCGAACGCGTAGGTGACGGCACGCCGCAGTACCGGGAGTTCGACCTCGGACACGTCGGTGCCGTCGAGCAGCACCACGCCTTCGTCCGGATCCCGTAACCGCCCCACCAGCGACGTCAGCGCGGTTTTGCCCGTACCGGACCGGCCTACGATGGCCACGCTCGTGCCGGCCGGGATCGTCAGGTCGACGTGGTCGAGGACCAGCCGGGTGTCCTCCCGGACGCAGACGCCTCGCAGCTCCAGGTGGCCTCGACCAGGTGGGAGCGGGGCAGAGCGCTCGGGCGTGGTGATGGCCGGTGTCGTGTCCAAAACCTCAGCCACCCGTCCCGCCCCGATCTGACAGGTCACCATCGCGACCGCGGCGTCGAGCACGCCGACCACACCAGCGGCCAGCGCGACGTAGGAGGATGCGGCAACCAGCTCGCCCGGGGTGATGTCCCCCGTGCTCAGCGCCGACCCGCCGACGGCGAGCACGGCGACCTGCAGCATCGGAACCAGCAAGGTCAACTGCCAGCTCATGCCGCGCTGGGCCTCCCAGACGCGCCGGCCGCTCTCGTGCAACTCCCCCAGCGGTTGCACGACGCGGTCGATGTCGCGCTCGACGGTCCCACTCGCGCGGATGGTGCGTGCACCTTGGTGCGCGTCGAGGAGCCGGGTCGCGATCGTCGCCTGGAGATGCTGGTACCGCTGCAGCGAGTCACCGGCCCTGGCCACGAACCGGCGGAGCAGCAGCGCGGCGAAAGGGACGCCGACGAGAAAGGTGATCGCCAGGCGCAGGTCGATCAGCACCAGCCCGGCGACCGCGCCGACGGTGGTCATCAGCGTGGCGAGCACCGATATCAGGGAGGGGAAGAAGCTGGCTGGGCTGGCGGCGTTCTCGGTGAGCCGGGACAACACCTCGCCAGCCGGGAACCGGCGGGGGCCGCCGACGCCAAGCAACAGCACGTGGCCGATCAGCCGGTGCCGGAGTCCCGCAGTCACTGCGCTGCCGAAATAGGAGCTGACGAGGTCGTCCACCGCCATGGCCACCGTGGTGACGCCCACCACCAGCACCAGGCGCCCGAGCGCTGCGCCGAGATCACCGCCGCGTATGGCCGCGTCGATCGCGGAGCCGATGACGGCCGGAGTGAGCACCGCCGTGACGGCCTGGACAACGGTGGTCAGAGCCACCGTGGCCAGCATCCAGCGGGACTGACCAGCCGTGGATCGCAGGAGGCGACCGCCGCTGGCGCGCAGCGCGTCGGTGTCGCCCTGGTGCCGCAGCATCCGGGCGAGTCCACGAAGCTCCATTCGTGAGATCCCCTGTTTCCGCTACCGTGGCGAAGCACGCCGACGGGGCGCGGGGAGGCGATGCCTCCACCGCGCTCAGGAACCGGTGTTCCCGCCCGGTACCAGCGGGCGGGAACACCGGGCTCCCCCGCCGGTCAGCTACACGAAACGCCGACGCAGATGGTGTTCAGCGCCGTCAGCAGGCCGACACACGCGCAGGTCCCTCCGCCGCCCAGCTGAATCCCGTCGATCTCGATCGGGTCCGTCTCAGGCAGCTCCTGCAGCGAGGCGACCATGTCGAAGTCCTCGAGCTCCATCGTGTTCACCCCCTTCCCACGTGAGTTGCTACTGGAGCCTCCTGCCGCATCCCGCCCGTCGTTGCGGTGCGGGTGAGGCAGAAGCGTTTAATCCTGCGCAGCAGCTCCGAGGGCCAGTCGGCCACCACGCCGGCGTGATTGGTGTCGAGTTCGACGTAGTCGAGGTCCGTGCCCGCGTGCCGCCCCAGGTCCAGCAGGCGGCGGTGCAGTACCCGCGACTGACGGACCGGAATGTGTTCGTCCCTGCGGCCGTGGACGAGCAGCAGCGGAGCTCGAAGCGACGCGCAGCGGCTCAGCACGTCGCCGTGCTGCTGGTTCTCGTCCAGCCCGCCGAGCTCGCCGATGCGGTCGCGAACCGCGTCGGCGGCGTCGGCGTTCAGCGCAGCCGGGGACAACAACGGTGCCAGCGCGACGCAACCGGACCAGCTGTCCGGATCGGCGCATGCTGCCAGCAGCGCGAGATAGGCGCCGTAACTGACGCCCAGCACGATCGGAGCCGGCAGCCCGCTGCGTCGGCGATCCCGTTCCAGGCGGGCGCACAGGTGCCGGACGTCGTCGAGATCGGGGCCTCCCCACTTGCCCAGTGCGGAGCGCAGGTGAGCCTCGCCGTAGCCGGTGCTGCCCCGGCAGTTGGGTGCGAGCACCGTCATGCCTGCGGAGGCGAGGGAGTGGAACAGCGGATCGAACTCGAAACCCCACGCGGACAATGGTCCGCCGTGCAGGGCAACGACGAGCCGTTCGCGGTATCGCCAGCCCGTTCCGCCGTAGACGATCGCTTCCATCGGTCCCGCTGCGCCCTCCAGCTCGACGAGTTCGGCGTCGGCGCTCGCGCAGCTGCTCGTCGTCGCCTCGTGCAGTGACCAGGCAGGCTTCGCGGCACTCCGGTCATCGAACCGAAGGGTGGCGAGGGTGCGGGGATGCGCGGGCTGTGAGAACGGGACACGAACGACGTCTCCGGCCCAGCAGGCCGGGGAGCTGACTATCCCGCGCGGACTGTCCAGCGGAGTCAGGCTGTCGTTGGCTGGTGTGTAGACGAACAGCCGTGAGACAGCCCCCGCCCGCTCGTGCACGAGGACCCGCTCACCTCGATCGTCAACGGCCAGCGGATGTCTCGGATATCCCCGGCGGTGCAGGACCTCGGGGAAGTGCACCGTCGGCTGACCGAGGACGCCCCAGCCGAGCCGGGGCTCGCCGGACGCGTTGCTGCTCACGACCAGCAGTCGTGTTGCGGGGGAGCAGAGCAGGATTCGGTCCGTGCTCGCCTCCGACATGAACCACGTGCGCCGCCAGCTGCCGTCGCTGAGATCGACGACGATCCCGTGCTGCCGGCCGCCGCGCGGAGTCTGGTTGATAGCCAGCGCCCGGCCTGCCTCATCGATCCACGCACCCCCGGAGAGCAGGCCGGGCAGCCGGACGATCCGTTCGATCCCCGGTGGCGCATCGCCGAGCCGCCAGATCGTCGATCGATCCGCGTCGTCCACGGTGACGGCAAGCCCGGGCGCGGACCATCCAACGGGGCCCGGCAGCAAATAACCGCCGAGCGCGGTCAGGGAGCCAAGCCTGTGCCCATCCGTTCCGGGTATCCCGTCAGCGGTTGCGGGGTACATCGTGATCTCGTGGCGTTGTGACCCGCACTGTTGCCACAGCACCAGTGAACCGTCGTCGAGCGGGAGCAGCTTGGTGGCCCGACCGACAGCGAAACCAGCGATCTGTCTCTGGACGACCTCCCCAGCGCCGAGCTGCCAGCTCTCCAGCAGGGCGGTGTCTCCCGCCACGCCCACGGACGCGGCGCGGAGCCCGCGCGGGGAGAAGGCGAACCCCGTGCGAGCGGAGAGCTCAGTCCCTGCCGGTCCGTTCGTGCTCACGTCGGCCTACTGGGTTGCAGGAGTTCGTCAGCCATCCACATGCGTGGCGTGCGGTATCGCAGGCGCAGCAGGAAGGCGAGCACACCTGTCATGCCATCGCCCCAGCTGCTGGTGAGGCCACCTCGTTCGTCCGGGAACACCACGCGGCTGTTGTGGTGTGTTCGGCAGCTGTGGACGAGCCGCGCCACCTGGTGCGCCATGCCGTCGTAGATGCCAGCGCCGGTCGCTTCCTGCATGTCGAGGAGGAAGTCCCCGTTGCCCGCGAGGCCGTGGCACTGCGCGAGCCCGGCGCGTGCCGAGTGCTCCATGACGGCGCGGGCGGCCATGCTCGCGTAGCTGCCGAAGCGCTCGTGGCCCGTGACGCGGAACAGCCGTGCCAGGAAGGTCCCAATGCCGGACGCGCCGTGACACCAGTGCGGGGCGGTCGCGGCATCATCCGATCCCGCACCCCACTGGGCCACCTCGCGGTCGACGATCGCGTGGCCGATCAACGTGTCTCCGGTGCGTACCGCCAGTGCCATCAGGTCTTCGCGGCCGGTCGCGAGTGCGGCGGCCAGCAGGAAGTAACCCACGCCCGCCGTGCCGTGGGCAAAGCCGTAGTACCGGCGGCCCGCCAGATGTGAGTGGTGCTCGGCCGGTGTTCCCCAGCTGACACCGTCGGCTTCCTCGTACGCGCTGAGCACGAGTTCGTCGGCCGACCGGTTCGCTTTCCGGAGCAGTTCGTCGTCGCCGGTGAGCGACCACAGGTGCAGCAGCGTCAGCCCGATTCCCGCGGTTCCATGAGTGATGTCCGGGTTCGTCACGGACACGGGAAGATCGATGGCGAGTTTGAGCGCCTCAGTCCGCAGCCGGTCCGCGCCGAGCTGGTCGCCTGCCTCGAACAGTGACCACGCGATGCCCGCCTCACCGAAGTACAAGCCGGGCGGCCGCTGGTCATCGGCCGGCAACCGCTGTGCGATCCAGTCGCCTGCGGCGGTCACCGCAGGCCCCAGCCTCGGGTCGTCGGAAGCACCGACCTGCAGGCAACGGGTGAGCACGCCGAGAACACCTGCGGCGCCGTGCTGCACGCTGCACGGATCGGGCGCGCCGTGGGCGCACGACACCGGCCACAGCGTCTGCGCATCGGGTGTCATCGAGCTCAGCAGGTGACCGACAACGCCGTCGACGGCGTGCTGCCAGCACTGGTCGTCGAGCCTCGGTTGGGAGGTGCCAGCCCGTGACTGCCCGGCATTCCGCGCTGCGGCCCCGTTCGCCGTGGCGAGCACCTGGTTGACCCGCGCGGGTTCCGGGCGCCTGCGCGGGTCGGGATGCATCAGTTCGAGGATCAGCCTCCGCAGGTCGTCGGGCAGGCCGGAGGGTTCCCACCGGACGTCCAACCACTCGGCCAAGCCGTGCTGCGGGTACGGCTCCCCGGGATCGCCTTCGATCATGCCGGGTACGTTGCCGAAGACGAGAAAGCAGAGCGTTGCGCCGAGACTGAAGTAGTCGGCCCGTTCGTTCGGGGACTCACCGTGGAACTGTTCCGGGGCGCTGAAGCCGGGGGTGCCCACCTTCAGCGGTGCGTCATCCTTCTCGCCGGTGGGCACGGCGAGCTCCAGGTCGATCAGCTTGAGCCGTCCGTCGGGCAGCACCATGATGTTGCTGGGGTTGAAGTCCCGCAGTATCAGACCAGCGCCGTGGGCGGATTCCAGCAGAGCCGCGACCCTTCCGGTCATCGTGAGAGCTCGCGGGATATCACGCCGCCAGCCGCCCGCGCGGATCTGTCCGGGGACCCACTCGCGAAGGGACACGCCCGGTACCAGTTCCTCGGCTAGGAACAGGTGCTGGCTCTGCTCGAAAAGCGCGAGCACCTGGGGAGCCAAGCCCAGTGGCGCGACCAGCTCGAGCGCGTGGGCCTCGGCCCGCAGCCTGTCTCGTTCGTCGCGTCCGGTGCGGTCCGCCCCGACGTGCGGCCGTGCCTCCTTGACGATCGCGGCGTTGCCGGTGTGGGTGTCGGTCGTCCGATAGACGCCACCGCGATTGGTGTGCCGGATCGCCTCGCGAGCGAGAAATCGCTTGCCGACAAGCACGCCGCCTTGCGCAGCGTGCTTGTCGCTGCGGTCCGCCTGGCGTAGTGCCGGATCCGGGGCGTTGGGGAACGGGCACGAAACCCACGGCGGCGGGGAGTACTTCCCGGCCCGGCGGTCCTCCACCGCATTGCCGTCCGGGTCCTCGATCACCCACGCGTAGAAGCCGTCGTTGGAGAAACGCCTCTGTTCGATGAAGGCGCCGTACCGGTAGTGCACCAAACTTCCCGGCGAGTACGGCCGGTCCGACAGCACACGCGGACCCGCCAGTCCGTCCGTCGCTTCGTGAAGTTCCGCCGCCAGCCGGACTGCCTCATCGTCGCTGGCCGGGTAGATCGTCAGGAACTTCCCGGAGTGGCCACGTGAGGTGTGGCGGTCGTTGAGCAACGCGACATGGTCCGGTGTGCGAGCAAATTTGAAGGCCGACTCGGATTCCAGCAGCACTGGCAGGGAACGGGTCAAGACATCCTGTGCCGAGGCAAGGGTTGCCGAGACGTGCAGCTTCCAGCCTTGGGAGCGTTGGACCGCGCTGCCTGGTGCCACCGTGCACCAGGTGCCGCCCTTGCTCACGGTCCACCGAGCTGACTTCGACGACGTGCGCAGCCCGGTGTCGAGCACATCGGTGAGCGTGGAGTCGTCGACCGCACCCAGAGACCTCGGGCCGAACAGGCTGAAGTTGAACTCCGCCAGCCGCGGGCTGTCCGCCTCGCGCGCGTCATGATCGGACGCACGCGCGGTGTCGTCGTCGGAACAGTCAGGTGACACCCCAGCCATGCGGTCTCCAGCGTTGCTCGGTCGTACGCGTTCGAGAACCTTGCCAACAGGCTAGGAAAGGAAACTCCGCAGGGCTTTGTGGATCGCCTTCACCACCGATCAGGCAAGTGCCGTCGAGAGGGACGAAACGCGCAGCTCTCCGGACTGCGTGGGCGAGCGAGGAGGAAAAATGGCCGCTGAAACGTTCACTCGTTCGGGTGTCCGACCCCGTTCTTGTCGTGACGAGCCAGCATGGATTTCCGGCGAAAGCCCGGCAGATCACGACCTACCGCAAACGTGGATCTCTCACATCTCTCTGCCAAACCACGACGTGACGGTCCTGTGCAGCGCCAGCAGAGATCACAAAGTGACGCTGGAGCACTAGTCTCAGTGGGACTCATGGCATGAGACTCTGAGACGCACCCGCGCAAGAGACGTCGTCCAGGAGAGTCGTGCTGGTCATGCAGTGTGCTGCGCGCATCGTGCGACCAAGTCCAGAACCGCCGAATCGCAGTCAAGCTGCTCCGCTGGGCGCATGAAGCATTTGACGCGGGTCAGCAATGGCTCCGCAGGGGAAGGGCGTCCGAAACGACCCGATACGACTACCTGCTCGCGGTGGTCCAGCTCGGAAGGGCACGGCGAATATCTCGCGTGCGGATGTGGAGTCCTTCCAGGTTCGGGTGATCGAGACTCGTTCGGCTGCAACTGCTCTCAACAAGCACAAGTGCCTGCAGCAGTTCTCTCGGTGGTTGGCCGAGGATGAGCAGGCTGTGGAGCGGTCTCCTGTGGATGGGGTTCGTCCACGGCAGCCGCCGACGAAGCTGGCCCCGTCATCAGTACCGATGACACAACGCGGTTGTTGGAATCGTGCAAGGGATCTGGATTCATGAATCTTCGTGACCAGGCGATGATTCGCTTGTACTGCAACACCGGGGCACGACTGCCCGAAGTGGCTAATCTGCGCGCGGAACGCCGTGTCCGCATGGGTCCCAAGACTGCACGTACGTTGAGTCCATACATGCGGGCACCTTCGCGGCACTGCGGTTCAGAACGTCCTGAGCCACCACGTTCTCGGTCTTGAGATCGAGATCGAGATCGAGAACGAGAACGTCGAGGGCCAGCGAAGCGACCTCGGACAAGCGAGCTCCCGTGTTGGCGAACAGGCGGATGATCGCCTGACCCCTCAGGCTCAGGAAGTCCCGGACGCCGGAGCAGGTCGCCAGCAGCTGTGAGGTGACATCACCCTCGATCACCGGAATCAGCATGGCGGGTGTCGCGGGCTTGCGGACCCACTCCATTGGAGATCGGCCGATCTCGCGTTCGTCGTTCATCAGCCAGCCGAAGAACACCCGCAGCGCCTTGTGCTTGTTCACCGCGGTCGCCGCCGAGGGATCTCGATCACCCAGGCCTAGAACGCCTCGATCTGATCGCGAGTGACCTCGGCCGGGTCCTCGGCAGCGTCGTCTGCTCCGGGTCCGGAGAGTCCTCACCGAGGTAGCGAGCCAGCTGCGCGGCTGGCAGCAGATAGTTGTAGCGGGTCGTCTCGGGATGGTTCACAGAACGCAGGTTGCGGCCCCAGTCGCGCAGGTATCCGGACCAGACCGTCGACACGCCCTCCAAGAGCCAACCAAGATCAAAAACTGCCATGCCAAATCTCCGTAGTCAAGGTGTCCATGAGCGGCATGCTTGACTACGGGAAACGTTCCAAGAACACAAAAAGAGGGTTTCCGCTGGCTCTGACCTGCGGAAACCCTCCCACCGGTCGGGACAGCGGGATTCGAACCCACGGCCCCTTGACCCCCAGTACTCCCGCGCCGACTTTTCTCAGGTCAGGAGTGCGCTACGGGTACGAGGGTTGTGGTTCCGCAGGCGCGACGCGGGCAGTGTGAGCCACGCGTGGTCCCTGCCCGGTACCCAGCCTCCTGCTCCTCATTTCCGCGCGAAGGTCGTGGTTCCGCAAGCCTGACGCGGGGACCGTGCTCACCGTGCGGTCCCCGCTTGTCCCCTGCACGCACGAGAAATGCGCAGCCGCACTACGTCCGATAACAGGGGCGTGCGTTTTCCGTCACGGTCGAGTCCTTTCACGTGCCGGTCGGGCGGTGTACGCGACCGCGGGGATGATGGCCAGGGCGAGAGCACCGCCGATCATGGCGAGTGTGGTGTAGCTGCTCGCGGCGACGACGAACCCCGAGGCCATGCCGCCTCCGGCTCCGGCCAGAGCGATGGCCACGTCCACGGTGCCTTGGGTTTTGGCGCGGGTTGCCAGGGGGACCATGTCGGTGATGATGGCGGTGCCGCTGACCAGTCCGAAGTTCCAGCCGAGCCCGAGTATTGCGAGGGCGAGCGCCAGCAGGGCGACGGAGTGCGGCGGTGCCAGGGCTGCGACGAGGCCGGCCGTGAGGAGGGTAAGGCCGGAGGCGGCGGCCACGGTCAGCCTGCCGAAGCGGTCGACGAGCAGACCGCTGAACGGGGAGGGCAGGTACATCCCGGCCACGTGCACGGCGATGACCAGGCCCGCCGCGCTGACGTCGTGGCCGTGGTGCTGCATGTGGATCGGGGTCATGGTCATGATGCCGACCATGATCAGCTGAGTGAGCACCATGACAGCTGTTCCCAGCATGAGGTGTGCGTGGTGACCCCGGGTGTGGCTATCGCGCTGTTCGGAGGTTGTCTTTCCGGAGTCCGCCGTGTCTGCGGCGAGGGCTCGTGCGGTGGTTAAGGGGTCTGGCCGCAGCATGATCCACAACACGGCTCCGGCCGCTGCGTAGGCGAACGCGGCCAGGATGAACGGCCCGGCCAAACGCGGGATGTCGAGTACATCGGCTAACTGGCCGGTCGCGGTGACCAAGTTCGGGCCGGCAACCGCGCCCACTGTGGTGGCCACCAGGACTGTGCTCACGGCCCGACCTCGGTGCGATGGCGATGCGAGATCGGCACCCGCGTAGCGGGCCTGGAGATTGGTGGCCGTTCCCGCGCCATAGATGAAGAGTGCGAGGAATAAGAGAAGAACGCTTCCCGTGGCGGCGGCTATGACGACTCCGAGGCTTCCGACAGCTCCGGCCGCGTATCCGGCTGCGAGCCCGGTGCGGCGTCCTAGGCGCTGTGATGTGCGCCCGACCAGGATCGCTGCGGCGGCGGAACCGACGGTGAACAACGCGCTGGGCAGTCCGGACAAACTGGTGCTGTCCAGCATGTCCTGGGCTAGCAGGGCGCCAACGGTGATGCCGGCGGCGAGACCGGCTCCGCTGAGGATCTGGGCGGCGACGAGCACTCCGAGGATGCGTTTCTGGGCAGGGTGAACGGCAGTAGGCACGGGTCGCCTTTCAGGGCCGGGAACCAACGGAACAGGACATTGGGGTGCATCTGCGGGGGCACTACATACTGCGGAGGCGCAGTCACCGCGGCTTGGTTTGCCTGACGCGCCAGAGGCGACGAGGAAGCTCACCTTCCTCGAAGGCGTGGACCTCGCGCAGCTCCCACTGCTGCGCGAGGGCGTCGACCAAGGCGGAATCGAAGAAGTGCACGGCGAAGCCGCCGTGCTCGTAGATGTCATCTCCGTGGGCGATGCCGGTGCCGTAGTGGGCATCGCCGGTGTAGCGGACGGTGTAGATCAGCGTGCCGCCCGGGCGCAGAACGCGGCGAACGTCGGCGACCAGTGCGTGAATCTCGGCCGTGGACAGGGCCATGCACAGCAGCATGTGCGCGAACACGCCGTCCACGCTGCCATCGGGAAGGGGGATCGGGGCGCGCACGTCGTGGACGGTGGTGGTCAGGTGGTCGCTGACGCCGTCCTGGCGGGCTCGGACTCGAAGTTGCTCGAGGGCCTCAGGGCTGAAGTCGAGGGCACGCACCGAGAAGCCTCGGCGGGCGAAAGAGAGGCTGTCGCGGCCGTGCCCTGCTCCCAGTTCCAGCACCCCAGTGGCACCCTCGGCGGCGAACACCTCGGCCGCATACTGGGCAGGCTCGGACGGCTGGTCGCCGTACATGTGCGGGTTGGCCTGGTACACCGACTGCCAGTGCGTGTGTTGAGCCTGGCCCAGGTCAGCTGTCATCGTGCCTCGCTTTGGTGTTCCGCGTGGAAGGGTGGTCGTCGGCGCGGTCGGGGGTCAGGTGGTTTCCACCGGCAGCTCGGCGAGGCGCCATTCGAGCATTCCGTCGGCGAGTCGGCTCGCAGTCCGGCCGTGTGCAGTGAGCAGCCGCACCGCGTCGTGCGCGAGCACGCAGTAGGCACCGCGGCAGTAGGCCACGACCTCCTGGTCGGCGGGGATGTCACCGAGCTTGTCGGCCAGCTCCTCCACAGGGACTGACACTGCACCTGGGATGTGGCCGGCCTCGTACTCCTCGCGGGGCCGCACGTCGAGCACGACGACGTCGCCGCTCTCGGCTCGGCGCAGGAGCTCGTCCCGGCTGACGCGCTCAGCGTCGTCGGGACCGAGGTAGGCGCTGCTGGCCGCTTCCACGTCGGGCAGGTGGGCGCTGGCCACCGTGCGCGTAAGTGCGTAGAGCGCGGCGACGTCGGTGCCGGCCAGCCGGTAGTGGACCTTGGTGCCCTCGCGGCGAGTGGTGACCAGGTTGGCCTGCTTGAGCGTCTGCAGATGCGCCGACGCGGTGGTCAGACCCAGTTCCGCCGCACGCGCCAACGCCTCGACCGTGCGTTCGCCCTGCGCGAGCAGGTCCAGCAGTTCAAGCCGCTTTCCGCTGCCCAGCGCCTTGCCGACACGGGCGAACTGATCGAACAGAGCAGTCTTCGCGTCTCGATCACCCATCAGTACTCCAATCTTTCATGGAATAGTGTATAACAAGAAGTGCACGCGGAGAACACGCCCGGAAGGAGCGCTCGCGATGAGCACCGTTGACCTCGTACCGCTGATCGACGAGGGCCTGGGCAATTCCGCTTACCTGGTCGATCTGGGAGACGGGCGCGCGCTCGTGGTCGATGTCAGCCTCGACTTGCGGGCGGCTCAGCAGGCCGCGCGACGACGGGGGTTGACCGTGGCCTTCGCTGCGGACACCCACTTGCACGCCGACTTCGTGTCCGGCGCCCGCCAGTTGTCGGCGACCGGAGGCACCCGCGTTCTGGCTTCGGCCGCCGGGCACCGGGAATTCCGCCACACCGGACTGCACGACGAAGACGAGATCGACCTCGGCGGGCTGCGACTGCGCGCCCTGGCCACTCCGGGACACACCCACGAGCACCTGTCGTTCCTGCTGCTTGACGGCGACCGGCCGGTAGGTGTGTTCACCGGGGGCTCGTTGCTGGTCGGTTCGGCAGCGCGCACCGACCTGATCACGCCCGAACAGACTGAACCGCTGGCCCGCCAGCAGTACGCTTCACTGCGCAGGCTCGCCGGCCTGCCTGACGAGGTCGCCGTCTGGCCCACCCACGGCGCCGGATCGTTCTGCTCGGCACCGCCCGGTGCGCAGCGCACCAGCACGATCGGTGGGGAGAAGGCCACCAACCCGCTGCTGCGGGCCGAAGGCGAGGACGCGTTCGTGGCAGCGCTGACCGGATCGCTCGGCAGCTTCCCCGACTACTTCCTGCGCCTGGCCGAGGTCAACCGGCGAGGCCCCGCAGTGCTCGACACCGACCCGGGACTACCCGGACTGGATGTGGCACGGGTGCGGTCGCTGCTGGCCGAAGGCGCTCAAGTGGTCGACGCGCGGCCGGTGCCCGAGTTCGCCGCGGGTCACATTCCCGCGGCGCTGTCGATCCCGCTGCGGCCGGTCTTCGCCTCGTGGCTGGGCTGGCTCGCCGACCCGGAACGACCGCTGATCGTCGTGCGCGGAGACGAGCAAGACCCGGCCGAGATCGCCTGGCAGGCCGCCAAGATCGGTTGCACCAACATCACTGGAGAGCTCCACGGCGGCATGGACGCCTGGATCGGCGATGAGCAGGAGATCACCGCTACACGGCTGGTGCGTGCCGAGGAGATCGACCGGGAGAACGTTCTCGACGTCCGCCAAGTTCCCGAGTTCGCCGCCGGGCACGTTCCCGGCTCCACTCACGTTGAGCTCGGCTCCCTCGCGGACCGTGCCGAAGCGCTGCCGCACGCACCGACCGTCGTGATGTGCGGGCACGGCGAACGTGCGATGGGAGCCGCCAGCCTGCTCGAACAAGCCGGGCACCGCGACCTCGCCGTCCTCGAAGGTGGCCCCGCCGACTGGGCCCAGGCCACCGGCCGCCCGTTGGAGCACGGGGAATGAGTGCCACCCGGGTGAGGTTGGGCCTGCGCGCCAACCTCGCCCAGTTCAGCCTGCTCGTCGTGGTCAACGCCCTGGTCGGCGGCATGGTCGGCCAGGAGCAGACCGTGCTGCCGCTGCTGGCCGAACGGGAATTCCACCTCGCCGGATACACCGTTCTGCTGACCTACGTGCTCGTGTTCGGGCTCAGCAAGGCCGCCACGAACTACTTCGCCGGCACCTGGTCCGACCGCTTCGGCCGCAAACCCGTCCTGATCGCGGGATGGCTCATCGCGATCCCCGTGCCCGTGATGCTGATCTGGGCTGATCACTGGGGCTGGATCGTGGCCGCCAACCTCCTGCTCGGCATCAACCAGGGCCTGACCTGGTCCACGACCGTGATCATGAAGGTCGATCTCGTCGGCCCCCGGCAGCGCGGGCTCGCGATGGGCTTCAACGAAGCCGCCGGGTACGGCGCCGTCGCGATCACCTCGGCCTTGGCCGGCTACCTCGCCGAGCAGTACGGGCTGCGCCCCACACCGTTCCTGCTCGGCGCGGCCTACGTCGTGCTCGCCCTCGTCCTGTCCACCCTGGCCGTCCGCGAAACACGCGAACACGCTCGACTCGAAGCGAGCCAGCCGCAGTCCGGAAGCTTCACCGGCCAGCACACCGATCTGACCAACCGGCAAGTCCTTGTCCGCACGACCTTCACCGACCCCGCGCTGTCCTCGGCCAGCCAAGCCGGTCTGATCAACAACCTCAACTTCGGCCTGTCCTGGGGCCTGTTCCCACTGCTGTTCGCCAGCGCCGGGCTCGCGGTGGACCAGGTCGGCATCCTCGTCGCCCTCTACCCCGCCGTCTGGGGCATCGGACAACTCGCCACCGGAGCCCTCTCCGACCGATGGGGACGCAAGCACCTCATCACCACCGGAATGCTCGTCCAAGCAACCGCCCTCACCCTCATAGCCATCGTCGGCACCTTCCCAGCCTGGGCGATCGCGACCGCACTGCTGGGCGCGGGCACCGCGATGGTCTACCCCACCCTGCTGGCCGCCATCGGCGACGTCGCCCACCCCGGCTGGCGCGCCCGATCGGTCGGCGTCTACCGACTCTGGCGCGACAGCGGCTACGCCGCCGGCGCCGTACTCGGAGGCATCGTCGCCGACATCTGGGACCTACGCGCCGCCGTCTGGGCCGCAGCCGCCCTCAGCCTCGCCTCCGGCATCAGCGTCGCCCTCCGCATGTACGAAACCCACCCCCGCACCGACCGCCGCCCCATCGACCACATCGGGGACACGTCATGACCATTCCCAGGGACTGAGCCACGGCAGCGGCTCCGAGGCCAGCACCCCTCGCCATCCGCGGCGCCGCTCCGGTCCGCCGCGACTTCGGCAACCACATCATCACCTGAACCACGGAGCACCCGGTCGTCCGACCTTCCCTCATTGGAATACCCCCGGGGGTTTGTTACGTTGGGATTAGCGAAGGGAGTTGGTCGTGGTGGAGATGAAGCCCGAGATGGTGGGAGACGCCTTGACCCGCCTGCGCCGGGCGCGCGGTCAGTTGAACGGCGTGATCGAGGCCATGGAAGAGGGACGTGACTGCGCTGAGGTCTTGACCCAGCTCGCGGCTGTTTCGCGTGCTCTGGACCGCGCTGGGTTCAAGATCGTGGCCAGCGGAATGAGGTACTGCCAGCAGGCTCGCGAGGACGGCGACGAACCGCCGATGACCGAGCAGGAGCTGGAGCGCCTGTTCCTCGCGCTCGCCTGAGCACGACTCCGAGGCGCCCCTCTTTGGTCGCCCGTGGACATGTGACTGTTGATACCCCCAGGGGTTTAGGAGGATCGTTGTCTGAGCAAACGCCGGAAGTCGGTGTGGAGGTCTTCGCCGGGACGTGGCGGCGGGGTACTCGGTTGGTCGATGTGCGTGAGCCGGAGGAGTTTGCCTCTGGTCACGTGCCGGGTGCGGTGAACGTGCCACTGGAGGAGGTGCTGGCTTCGCCGCAGCGCTTTGCGGGGCAGGAGTGCTACGTCATCTGCCGTTCAGGAGGGCGCAGCCTGAAGGCTGCGGAAGCGATGAACGCGGCCGGTGGCCAAGCGGTTTCGGTTGCCGGTGGCACTTCGGGGTGGATCGAAGCGGGCAACGAGGTTGAAAGGGGTGTGCAGCAGTGACAGCGATGGATGTGGTGAAGCAGGAGGACCGCTTGGCGGGTGACCTGGTGGTCGACGTGATCGAGACGTCCTCGCTGGGGGACCGCAGCTACCTGGCCACCGACGGCGAGGTCGCCGTGGTGGTCGACCCGCAGCGGGACGTGGACCGGGTGATCGCCGCCGCCGGGCGGTTGGGCGTTCGGATCGCTCTGGTGCTGGACACGCACGTGCACAACGACTACGTCTCCGGTGGCTTGGAGCTGGCCCGGTTGACCGGCGCCGAGTACGGGCTGGCGGCTGCCGACGAGGTGCCGTTCGACCGGCGGGCGCTGGTCGACGGCGAGGCGGTGGAGCTCTCGCGGCGGATGCAGGTGCGGGCGGTGGCCACGCCGGGGCACACCTTCCGCCACCTGTCCTACGTGCTGGAGGGCACCGAGGGCTCGGTGGGCGTGTTCACGGGTGGTTCGCTGCTGTTCGGCACGACCGGGCGCACCGATCTGCTGGGCGAGCAGCACAGTGAGGACCTCGCCCGTCACCAGCACGCGTCCGCGCAGAAGCTGGCGTCGATCCTGCCCGACGGTGCGCAGATCTGGCCGACCCACGGGTTCGGCAGCTTCTGCTCGGCGACACAGGCTTCTGGCGACTCAGCAACGTTGGGAGAGCAGAAGCGTGTCAACCCGGCGCTGACGTTGGCCGAGGGTGATTTCGTCGAGCAGACCTTGGCGGGGCTGGATGCCTACCCGGCGTACTACGCACACATGGGTGTGCAGAACACCGCGGGGCCCGAGCCGCTGGACCTGCGCGAACCGGTCCGCGCGGAGCCGGCGGAGTTGCGCCGCCGCTTGGAGCACGGGGAGTGGGTGGTGGATCTGCGCTCCCGCAAGGCCTACGTCGTCTCCCACCTGGCAGGAACGGTCAGCCTCGGGCTGGACGGCCCGATGGTGACCTGGCTGGGGTGGATGATCGACTGGGGCGCCCCGATCACGCTGCTGGGCGAGTCCCGCGAGCAGGTCGGCCAGGCCCAGCGCGAGTTGGCCCGCATCGGCATCGACAAGTTCGCCGCGGCGGCCGTGGGCACCCCGGACGAGCTGGCCGCCGACTCGGATCAGCTGCGCAGCACGCCGACCGCCACGTTCGCCGACCTGGCCTCGGCGCTGAGCGGCGACTCCGGTGGTCGTCCTGCGCCGGAGGTGGTGCTGGACGTGCGGACCAACAACGAGTTCGCCGCGCGTCACGTGGAACATGCGGTCCACATCCCGCTCTACGAGCTCAAGGACCGGGTGAACGAGGTTCCCCCGGGTGCGGTGTGGGTGCACTGCGGCAGCGGTTACCGCGCCACGGCGGCGGCATCGCTGCTGGAAGCGGCCGGCCGCACGGTCGTGCTCATCGACGACATTTTCGACGCCACCGCGGACGCCGGTGTGCCGATGACCGACGCCACCTGAGACCACAACCCGAAAAACGATCGCGGAGGTATTCCGAACAATGACCCAGGCCCTTCCCAAGACCGTCGACACCGCCCAGGTCCGCGCATTGCGCGAGGCCAACCCCCAGATCCGGCTGATCGACGTGCGCGCGCCCGGGGAGTTCGCTTCGTCGCACATCCCGGGCTCCTACAACGTGCCCCTCGACCTGCTGCGGGAACACCGCGACGAGCTCACCGCCCAGCACGGCGACCCGGTGGTGCTGGTGTGCGCCTCGGGTGGTCGTGCCGAGCAGGCCCGCACCCTGTTGGAAAACGCCGGTTTGGACCGGCTCAGCGTGCTGCGCGGCGGCATTACCGGCTGGCAGCAGCAAGGAGGCGAGCTCAATCAGGGACGCGGGACGTGGGCCATGGAGCGGCAGGTGCGGCTTGTCGCCGGACTGCTCGTGTTCACCGGCGTGGTGGCCAGCACCGCCTACGACCCGCTGAAGTGGGTCGCCGGCTTCGTCGGCGCGGGTCTGACCTTCGCTGCGGTGAGCAACACCTGCGCGATGTCCCGCGTCCTCGGACTGCTGCCCCACAACCGCACCTCCCGCACCGACGGCCGAGCACTCCTCGACGCCCTCACCGGCGGAACAGGCGCCGCGTGCCGGGCTTGATGTCTGACCTCTGGCCAGCACGTGCACGGCGTCGACGGCAGCGGGGCGGTGGATGGGTCCACCGCTCCCGGGATAGGTGGTTTCGTTGTTGTTGGCAGTGGTGTTCGGCGCCGTGATCGGGTTGGCACTGGGGCTGCTCGGCGCCGGTGGTTCCATCCTCGCCGTGCCGGCGCTGGTCTACGGCGTCGGGCAACCGTTGCAGACCGCCATTCCCACCTCGCTTGCCGTGGTCGCGCTGTCCTCTCTGGGCGCCCTGTTTCCCCGCGAGCGGCGCAGCACGGTGCGGTGGCCGGTCGCTCTGGTCTTCGGCGCGGCCGGCATCCCCGCCGCCTTCGGCGGCGCCGCGCTCGGCAAGCTCTTCCCGCAGCGCTGGCTGCTGCTGGCCTTCGCCGCGCTCATGGTCATCGTCGCGGTGCGCATGCTGCGCGGCGGCGAGAACCACACCGGCGCCTGCCGCACCCAGCAGGGCGGGATCAACTGGCGCACCTGCTTGCCCAAATCTGTGCTCGCCGGTGCGACCGTCGGCGTGCTCACCGGATTGTTCGGCGTCGGCGGCGGTTTCATCATCGTCCCCGCGCTGAGCCTGCTTCTCGGTCTGGGGGCGCAGCAAGCCGTCGCCACCTCCCTGGTGGTGGTTCTGGTCAACTCGGTGTCCGGGTTGACCGCCCATGCCGGGGCGGCCGACAGCATCGACTACCGGGTATTGCTGCTCTTCGCCGGCGCCGCGCTGGTGGTCTCGGTCGTGGCCGCGCGGTGGTCCGCGAAGCTGAACTCGTCCACCGTGCGCCGCTGGTTCGCCTTCGTCGTCCTGGCCGTCGCGGTCTTCGTCGCCGCGGCCGCCCTCATCAACCCCTCGGCTCTGGGATGACCCCCGGGTGCCCGTTCGTTCTCTGAAAGCGGACCCTCACGACAACCACCATCAGAACCTGGCGCTGCCCCGTTCAAACCGAGCAGCACCCAAGCTGGGAGACGCACGGACGGCCTCGCCCGCACAACTCCGATACGAACAGCATGTCGAACTTTCTTGGCGCGAAGTGCGTTCGCGGGTTGGTGTAGACATCTGAGCTCGTGATGGTCCGCCCGCGAATGGCCCTTCCGTAACGTCAGAGCGATGCGGAATGATCCGGCACGTAGTTGTAGCGCTCGCGAGGTGGTCGGCGGTGTTCGGTCGACGGCGGCGTAGCGGGCAGCTCGAATCGGGGACGGGGCGTTTCGTAGTACGGCACCGTCGACAACAGGTGCGCGATCAGGTTGATCCGCGCACGACGCTTGTCATCGCTTTCCACCAGGTACCAGGGGGACAACGGGGTGTCGGTCGCGTCCAACATCTCATCGCGCGCAGCCGAGTACTGCTCCCACCGCGTCATCGACTCCAAGTCCAGCGGAGACAACTTCCATCGCCGCATCGGGTCCTCGCTGCGCTTGCGCAGACGTCGTCGCTGTTCGACCCTGCTCACCGAGAACCAGTACTTGCGGAGCAAAAACCCGTCCTCGATCAGCAACCGCTCGAACACCGGGCACTGCCGCAAGAACCGTCGATGCTCTTCTTCCGTGCAGAACCCCATGACGCGCTCCACCCCCGCGCGGTTGTACCAACTGCGGTCGAACAGCGCGATCTCACCAGCAGCGGGCAGCTGCGCAACGTAGCGCTGGAAGTACCATTCCCCGCGCTCCCGCTCCGTTGGAGCCGGCAGAGCCACGATGCGCGTCACGCGCGGGTTGAGGTACTCGGCGAACCGCTTGATCGCGCTGCCCTTACCGGCCGCGTCGCGCCCTTCGAACACGACGACCAGCCGGGCCCCCTCCTGCCGAACCCATTCCTGCAGTTTGACGAGCTCAGCCTGGAGGCGGAACAGCTCCTTCTCATAGACCCCACGTGCCAACCGCTCCGGGCCGACGCCCGCATCGTCCCCGCCCTGCTCACCGCCGACCACGGTCACCGCCTCCTCCCCCGGTGCCCCCCAGAATGGCGCCAGACGAACTCAACCCGGACCGCTGACGACGACCACCGGGCACGGCGCATGATTGACGCAGTGCCAGCTCACCGATCCGAGCAGCACCTGCGCGAACCTCCCGTGCCCACGGCGCCCCACCACCAGCAGGTCCGAATCCCTCGCCTCATCCAGCAGCGCCCGAACGGCATCCTGCCGCACGACCCGCCGCTCCACCGGAATTCCGGTGTCCGATTCCGCATACGTCTCATCGACCGCTTTCCGCAACTCCCGCTCCCCGACTGTGAGGACGCGCTCCTCCTCCGGCATCATCAACGCGACGTCGATCAGCGCAGGGACCCCGCACGCGAACACCGCCACGACACGTCCTCCGCACCCCTCGGCATAGCCCAACGCCCACCGCAGCGCCGCCCGAGAACCCGCCGATCCGTCCACGCCGACGACGATCCGTTGCTTGCTGCCTTCCATAGCTCCCCCGAGTCCTCAGAGCAGGGTCCCGCTATCCCTCTACCTGTCGAGGGACTTGATCGCAGCATGGCACCTCCCGTCCGCCACCGGAGAGTCCCTTGGGGTCCGTGAGACGTTCCCAGACCAGCCGATCTCACCGCACCGGTCGCTTCCACACTGCTCGAGGCTGCCCACGCGTGTGCGGAGCGTTGCCCAAGATGTGAAGCGGCATTGGCCGCTCCCCATCTCGTCACTCCTCCGCCGGATTCAGCCTCTGCGGGTGCCGAGGGCTTGTCCCATGCTGGACGAGAAAGCGGTCGTCACCCAGGAGGGACACCATGAGTAACTTGATTCCTCGCCCCGCTCGGGGCCTGCCGGATCTCTTGCGCATGCTGGAGAGCGAATGGCCGTTCGGCGAACGGCACGCGATGCGCATAGAAGCGTTCACCGAGGAAGGCAGTTTCGTGGTTCGCTGCGAGCTTCCCGGCGTCGATCCTGACGACATCCACATCAACGTTGAGGGCGACCAGCTCAGGGTCGAAGCCGAGCGCAGGCAAGAAGAACGAGCGGAAGCGCACAGCGAGTTCTACTACGGCTCCTACAGCCGCACGATGCTGCTGCCCTCGGGCTGCGACGTCGAGAGCATCAAGGCCGACTACGACAACGGCATCGTGACCATCCACATGCCTCGCAGAGAAACACCGGAGACCAAGGAAATACCAGTCGCACGCAAAGGCAAGTAGCGCCACGATCCCACACCCGCGCGGCAGTCGAGGAGTCGTGGTGAGAGCCCTTCGACTCTGCTGAGTACCCAGCGCCTCGGCGAAGCTGGTAGACAGCAGCGCCGGATACGGGAGCTTGATCATGCGCGCGGAAGTCGGCGAATGGCTGATCGTCGAGGGTGCCCACCTCGGCGACCACCGCTACAAGGGACAGATCATCGAGGTTCGCGGCCCGAACGGCGAACCGCCGTACCTCGTGCGGTGGCTCGACGATGACCACGTGAGCCTGTTGTACCCGGGGCCGGACGCGCACCGCGAGCACAGCCTCCCGCACCACCTCAAGATCGGCGCTCGGATCCAGCGCGACACCGATCCCGAGGTGCGGCCGTCGTGAAGTAACCACCCATTATCCGTGAGCTGGCACGGCTGTCCCGCCTCAGTACCCCTGCCCCTAGTCACGTGGACGCTAGCGCGGTACAGGTCATCTCGGTGGCCGAAGATGCGGTAGGTGCCCTCCCGACCAAGACTCTCAGCAAGCGCACGCGCGGATCCCATGCGGTTCGCACCGAGTGCGAGGTCCTAGGCTGAGGAATCCGAGTGGAGACCACGACGGCCCTCGTTCACTTCGCCACCGCGCTGGCGATCGGGCTGCTACTGGGCTTGGAACGGGAGCACAGCACGGCCGGACAACCGGTGCGCCCGGCAGGCTCTCGGACCTTTTCGCTGTTGAGCCTCGTGGGCGCGGTGGCCGCTGCCCTGGCCCCGGCAATGGTGCTCATCGTCGTCGGAGCGGCCGGCCTTCTCGTGATCGCCTGGTACGTGCTCAGCGCGCAAATCTCCTCGGAACCGGACCTGGGTGCGACGACCGAGGTCGCGGCGATCGTCGCCGTGCTGTTGGGGGCGCTGGCGTGGTCGCACCCGACGTGGGCGGTGCCCATCGCCGTAGCCGTGGTGGCACTGCTGGCCGCGAAGCGACCACTGCACCGCTTCGCGACGCGCTTGGTCACCGACGACGACATCGCGGACGCCATCAGACTGTTCGTCGTCGCGTTCGTGATCTTCCCACTGCTGCCGGACCGGCCCCTGGGCCCCTACGGGGTGCTCAACCCGTCCCGGATCTGGTTGCTGGTCATCGCGATCACGCTCATCGGCTGGGCCGGCTACGTGGCCGTGCGCGCGCTCGGCGAACGTCAGGGACTGGTGCTCGTCGGCTTCCTCGGAGGATTCGTATCCGCCTCGGCGACCACCGTCGTGCTCGCCCGCCGAACGGGCGGGAACGTGCGGCACGCGGTCCTGCCCGCAGTGCTCACAGCCAGCGTCGCGACCTTGGTGCAGCTCATCGCGCTGACCGCCGTCGTAAATCCGGCCATCGCGGTCCGGCTGCTTCCGGCATCGGCCGCCGGTGCGGCCGTCCTGCTGGGCGAAGCCGGGTGGCTCGCCTGGCACACCCGGCGCACCGGAGGTGACTCCGGCTCGGAGAGGACGGACACCCCCGATGCGCCTTCGGCGTTTCAGCGCCCGCTGTCCTTGCGCGTCACGATCTCGCTGACGTTGGTGGTGCTGATCCTGCTGCTGACCGCTACCCGCGCCGCTGCGGCGCTGCTCGGCGCGCGGGGTGTCCTCGCGGCCGCGTTCGTGGGAGGGCTCGCCGACGCGCACTCCGCATCAGTGGCCGCGTCCTCGCTGGGCGGCACCGTCGTTCCGATCAGCGTGGCGTTGCTGGGCGTGGGGATGGCGCTGCTGAGCAATACCCTGATCAAGATCGTGCTGGCTGCCGTCGCAGGTGGCCTGCGCTTCGCGACACGACTTGCGGTGCTGCTCGTCCTGCCGGCCGCCGCGGTCGCGGGCGGGATCGTGCTGGTGATGTGACGGTCCACCGGTAGTAGCACCGCGCCCATCCGCGATCGCCGCACGGCTGGCAAGAAGTTTCGCCTTCGGCCGCGCCCTCCCGGTGCTTCACCGAAGTCACGCCTCGCGGCCGAGCTCAGGCGCTATCGGCGCTGTCCCCGCGGGCAGGTCGGCCGACTGCGGCCAGCCGACGCGGACAACCATCTGCGGATGCCCCTCGTCCCCCAGCACCTGGTGCCGGACATCCGCCCGCGTGCGCGGAACCTCGAACGCCTCGCTGAGCGGGCAGCTCGACAATCCGCCGAGCTCCGCCTGGCACAACACCGCGCCCAGCGCTTCCCCCGCACGCAGATGGGCGTCGCGATCGTCGGTGCCGGTGCTGATCAGCAGCAGACTTCCCGCCGTCAGCGCCGAACCGGCCTCGCGCACCACCGTCTCCGCGTAGCCGAAGTCCCGCACGACAACGTCTCCGTAACGCTGGCCGTGCCACGGTGCGCTCTCATCCAGGACGCCTCTCGCGGCGGGCGGCGTCAGCCCTGACCAGGCCGCCAACTCGGCGCGGTAGGCATCGGACCCGGCATGGATCATCGCTGCCTTGGTGAACGCTTGTGCGACCGCATACCGCTGATCACCCGTAAGCACCGACACGCTCGCGACCGCGTCCTCCGAGACGAGGTCGAGGAGCACTTCCTGCGGCACCGCGGTCGGGGCGTACTGGCGGCGATCGACGTGGCGTCGCTGCGCGGCACGGACGAGCGCGCGATCGGACGGCGCGGGGTCCTCCTTGCCATCCAACACGTCTATCCGCGCCAGCAGATCGGCATCATGCTCGCTCGGCAGTCGCTGCACCCGAGGCCGCCATCCCCGCGCGCGCAGGGACAACAGCGCGAGGTGCAGCGCAGCTCCGCAGCTGATCACCAACTCGCGGCGGTCCGGGTCCGTCGCCGGCAGCGCCACCGTCCCGTCCAGCAACAACTCCAGCGCGCCTGCGGCTTCGCGGAACCGCCACGGTTGGAGGTTGAACAGCGAAGGTGCGCGACCTGCCAGCCCACGCACTTCGCGCGCATCCTGCGCGCTGAGCGGCGAGTACGACATGGCCCTCCTCCCCTACTACTACCGTCATCTCGTCCTCGGGTCGCTGCCAGGGTCTGCGGGCCTGCCCGACGCCATTCACGCGCCACCGCCGGCTGTCCGGGAAGCGGGTTCAGGTGACGACCGCGGTCGCCACTACGAAGTAGATGCTCACCGAGAGAAGGTCCTGCACCACGGTGGCAAGCGGGCCAGAACCGAAGGCCGGGTCCTTGTCCAGGCGGTGGAACAGCCACGGCAAGGCCATCGCGACGAACGTGGACACCGACGCCGCGGCAAACAAGGCCACCGAGACCGCCAGCGCCACCTCGACGTTGTTCCATATCAGTGCCACGAGTGGCAGCGCCAAGACGGCCAGCAGCAGCCCGAGCATGCCACCGGTAACGATTTCGCGAAGCGCGACCCGGGAAATGCTGACACCGACGGACAAGCCGCGGACGATCAGGGCCTCGGTCTGAGTCCCGATGGCATCGGCGAGGTAGACCACCCCCGGGACGAAGAACGCGATCAGCACCTGGCGCTCCATCTGGCGTTCGAAAGCACCCACGATCAGCGCCGCGAACAAGGCACCGGCCAGGCCGAGCAGCAGCCAGGGCAAGCGGTGCCACAGCCGGCGTCCGACGCCTTCGGTGGAGGCGCTGCGGGCCGAGGCCGACGAGTCCAGGAACCCGCCCAGCCGCGCCATGTCCTGATCATGTTCCTCCAACAGCACGGACAGCAGGCGCTGCGGTGGAATCACCCCGACGAACCGGCCCAACGGTCCGACGACCGCCAAACCCGGCTCCCCGTGTCGCACCGCTTCCCATGCCGCTCGCTCTTGGTCGGTCCCCGGAGCAACGACCGGCGGATGCCCGTCCATCACCTCGGTGACGCGCGCACCCATCCGTGCCGCCAGCAACCTCTCCACGGTCAACAACCCCAGCAGCCGGTCGTTCTCGCACACCGCTACGACGGCCGCGCTGTCGAACCTTCGGAGGCGCAGGCTGGCGAACAGCTCGTCAACGGAGTCGCCAGGAGCCGCGATCGGAATGTTGATCGAGGCGTGCTGCACCGCGATCCCCAGGGAATCGCGGCTCGCGGTCAGCGGCTCCGGTTCCACATCGGCCATCGTTCACCCCCTGCATGACCAGCCCGGGCTCAACCCGACCGCCGCTGCGCTCGCCGGGTGCCCCGCGGCGGCTCCCCGCCCGCAACGCACGACCGTCTTCCGGCTCTCCGCCGCTCGCGCCACTGAAAGCAGCACGACGACAGCACCACCGACTCCACAGTGTTCGTGAACTCATGAACGCCGCTCGTCACGGCACCCGAGAGCTCCCGCCACGGTAGACTGGAAGAGCTGCCGGCGGCCAACCCACACATCAGGCCGTCCGCCGCTTGCCGCGTCTCTCGCGAGCCTCCGCCCTGGTCAGCAGAAGAACCGGTAAGGCACAAACGGAACGTCCGATCCACGAGCCGAAAGAACGGTCGATGGTTTCGCTTTCCGACAGGGGGAAATCATGTCCCGCGGCCGTGAACGCCGTCGCCTCAAGAAGATCGAACGCCAGCTCACTTCCGATGATCCAGAATTCGCCCACAGGATGACAACACCTCGCACGATCACGAAGCTGATGCGGTGGATGACCTTGTGGCGGGCACTGGGCGTCCTGGCGGTGCTGTTCGCCGTTCTGTGCCTGATACTTGGCCAGGCGACGGAATTCTTCGTCGCGGGCCTCACCGCTGCCTTGCTGCTGATCTACGCGTCGTGGCACGAACGCAACCGGCAGCTGAGACCCTAACCGCGAGCCACAGTCCGTGAGGCCGGGAAAGAGTCTTCGCGTAGTCAGGGGGCACGCACCACGAGCACGGGACACGGGGCGCAGTGCAGGAGGGCACGGCTGGTGGACCCGATCAGCATCCCGGTGATCCCGCCGCGCCCGCGGCTGCCCACCACGATCAACTGCGCCCGCGCACCGTGCTCAACTAGGAAGCGAACCGGTCGATCGCGCGCAACGACACGTTCCACCGAGACGTCCGGGTACTTCGCTTCCCATCCCGCCAACCGCTCCGCCAGCACGCGCTCCTGGTCAACCCTGATTGCTTCCCAGTCAGCAGAACCAGGGCCGAACCACTCATCGGTGGCCACATCGCTCCACACGTGCACGGCGACGAGCGGCGCTCCACGCAACGACGCCTCCTCGCAGGCCGCTCCGAGCGCGGGTTCCCCCACCCTCGACCCGTCAACACCCACGATGACCGGCCCGGTGCGCGCGTCCTCTCGACCGGGCGAGTCGGGGACGACCACCACCGGACAGCGAGACCGCATCGCGACCAGCTCCGCCGTCGACCCCAGCGCCAACCGCACCCCGGTGACCTCGTTGAGCCCTCGCGTACCGACGACGAGCCGCTCAGCCTCTTGAGACTCGTCGAGTAGCACCTCTCCCGGCATTCCATGCCGAAGCATCTGCTCGAACTCCACACCTTCGGCAGCGGCGCGCGCAGCGGTCACCGCCTCCGAGAGCCAACGGGGTCGCTCGGCCTTGATCTCGTCCAGGCCCGGTCCAGCTTCCGGAGCCTGGGGAACAGCGCAGACCAGCCGCAGCGAACGCCGGTGCAGCCGGGCATCCACAGCCGCCCAGCGCACGGCTTCCAGCGCAGGCTCGGAGCCATCCACTCCCACGACTTCCCGCATGCCGACACCTCGTCCCCGCGCGCGTACACGCCGACCGTACGGCGGCACGCAGACTCCGCAACCGGGTGCGGGCGACATGCCTCACGCCGCGCTGCCGGGTGGCAGTCCAATGTGTCGAGCGCCGTGTGCCATTGGTCCCGTACTCGGCGCCCAACTCTTGGCGGACCCGCTTCGACGGACTGACGCTCATCCGCTCTTACGTCTTGTCCGCGCGGCTGTTCGCGCCGGGACCGGCTGCTGCGGTTCTTTCTTGTCCTCTGCGCATGGCGTTGAGGACGGCTTGCAGGACGAGTCCGAGGAGGAGCAGGTCGGCGAGCATCTGGATGGCGACGACGAGGCGTAGAGGCTCAGCGACGGGGTGGATGTCGCCGAAACCCACGGTGGCGAACACGGTGATGGTGAAGTAGAGGGCGTCGCTGCGGGTCAGCGGTTCGGAGAACGCCATCGGGTTCGTCTGCGAGGTCAGGAAGTAGCCGGCGGAGAAGATCAGCAGGAAGGCCGGGATCACCAGGCTCAGCGTCTCAAGAGCCCGCAGCCCGGGATTGCGGGAGCGCACGATCGCGCGGATCTGCCACACGATCAGCCCGGTGATCGCCGCCAGCCCGGATGAAGTTGGTGATGAAGGCGAGCACGCCCCACAGCACGGCCAGCGGAATTCCCATGATCGCCAGCGCGGTGGTGTCGAGCACCGCGACGATCAGCCCGAACACCGCTGTGACCCCCAGGTAGCTGCGGGTGCCGTGGACGAACCCGGCCAGTGCGGTGACCATGTGCGGGCGATCCTTCGCGAGGATGCCTATTCGGCGGGCGGTGCCGCCGGACTCCGCGGTCATGAACAGCAGCAGGGCCAGGATGAACACCAGGCCGCTCAGGATCGAGCCAACGCTGGAGAACACGGTGCCGATCTGGTCGGCGAACTTGCTCAGATCCGCTGAGCCGGCCGTGGCCCGGGATTGGGCGGGATCGATACCCAGCTTGGTCAGCTGGGCCGACAGCGAGTCCACCAGCTGATGGGCCTTCCCGGAGTTCTCCGCCAGCAGCGCGCCGAGCTGGCTCACCGAGGCGGCCAGAAAGGCCGTGAGCGCCAGCAACGACCCGAAGATGACCACGAGCAGTGACAAGACGGCCGCCCACATCGGCCACCCCTTGCCCTCCAGCCAGGTCTTGATCGGGTACACCGCGATCACGATCACCAGCGCTAGAAGAAGTGGACCCGCCAGCCACGACACCCGGTACATCCCGGCCACGGTGATCACCGCCGCGGCCGCCCCCAGCAGGATCACCACACCCCGCGACAAAGCGGCACCTCCCGGAGCCTCGCCGGGACTCGCGGTGTGCCCCGCCGAGCCCTGCCCGCCGACGCCGGGTCGGCCGCCGCTGCCCATCATCTGCTCGCTCCTCCACTCCTCGAGCCTCGGGGCCACGCGACTCAGGCGACACACCGAACTCGGGTCTGGGCGGCCAATCGCGACCACAGGGCAGCGGGGCGGCAGCGGAACGGTCCGGTTCGGGATCTCGTGAGCTGCCACCTGCCGCTACTAGGGGCGTCACCGCTCGGTCTGGGCGTTCCAGGTGGCGATCAGCGCGTAGATGATGAGGACGTCGATCACGAGCAAAAGGATCGACCAGATCGGGAAAGCTGGAAGCCAGGCCAGCTGCACGATCATGTTGATCGCCACCAGGCCGACCCCGACAGCGCGCGCCCAACCCGGGGCATTGACCAGCAAGGACAACCCCGTCGCCAGCACGAGGGCGCCGATGATGATGTGCAGGAATCCCCACGCGGTGAGGTCGAGGGCCAGGACCGCACCTCCGACGGTGACGAAGTAGGTCGGGGAGAACAACGCGGCCAGACCTTCGATCACACCGAACCCGCCGAGCACCGCCATCATCACGCCGCCGAAGCGCACCCAGTCCATTCCTGCGCCCGAGCCCTGAATCGCCCCACCGTACTGCGAGCGCGGCTTGGGCACGGACCTGCGGCCCTCCGCAGTCCGTGTCTGCTGCTCGGTCATCGATACCTCCAGTTGTCCCCGACGGTCCGTCTCCATCGCGGAACCGCACCCGGTTAATGTGCGCTCGGACGATGAGAGCGGCCAGTGCCAGAAGTCCCCAGCCAGAAGGCCACCCCGGCCCCGCGACCAGCTTCCCGAACGCCCTACCCGCGGACTCCGGCGAACCTGGCCTGACTGCGCTCCTGCTCGGCCCGCCCGTGCCCGCAGTTCACCGGCGGGCTTGCAGGATCCTCCAGGCCGTGGCCACGGCCGACTCCGCTTCTCCTGCGGTGTCCACCTCGACCGCTTCCGGCCACGCGGCGAATCGGCCCGCCATCTCCTCGGCAACAGCGCCGGTGGCGTCGGAGACGTCATCCACGCGGGCGGCCAGGCGAGCCACTGCCACGTCCCGCGGCGCGTCGCACCTGAGCTCTGTGATCATCGCGCGTCCTTCGCGCGCGAGTGCTCGAGCCGTCTCTCGTTCGTCGGCGTTGCTCCAGCTCGCGTCCAGGACGACGCTCTCGCCGTACTCCATCAGCCGGCGGCACCGCGAGAACATCTCACCGTAGGTGTCGTGGACCTGCGCTCTGTCGTACAAGCCACTGCCGTAGCCCGCTCCTGGGTCGAGGTCGGCCGCGTGCGGCATCTCCCTGCGGATCTGGTCCGTCCTCAGCAGCACCCCGCCCATCCGGTCCGCGAGCGCGCCCGCCACCGTGGACTTGCCCACGCCCGGCAGGCCGCCTACGACGACCAGCCGAACCTGACCTGAGCGCAGATGGTCCAGTGCCATACCCGCGAGCTTCCGAGCCTGGTCGGCCGCAGATTCCACACCCTGCTCGTGACGCAGGCACGCGACCTTGCACCGCACGAAGGCGCGGTAGGCGATGTAGTGGTCGGCGAGCGAGTGGGCGACCTGAGCACCCGACAGGTCCGCATACCAGCCGAGAAACTCCCGTCCCAGCTCCGCCGCACCGAGACGTTCCAGGTCCATCGCCAGAAACGCCGCGTCGTCGAGACCATCCACGTAGCGCAACGCGTCGTCGAACTCCAGGCAGTCCAGCGCACGTGGTCCGTCGGGCAAGCAGAACACGTCCTCCGCTTGAAGATCGCCGTGGCCGTCCACCACGTACCCGCGGCGCACGCGGTCGCCCAGCAGCCGCGCACGGCCATCGACGTAGTCCAGCGCTCGCCAGACGATGTCCTCGAACGTTTCGCGGTCGAAGATGCTCCCTACGAACGGCTCTGCCCCGGTGAAGTTGTCGACCCATCGCCTGCGCAACGCCGCTGGCTCGCCGGCTGATTCGACATCCGGGCCCCGCTTCGCGGTGCTGTGAAACGACACCAACTTCCGGGCGAGCTGCTGGAGGTCCGAGCGCACGTCGACCCCGCGTTCCACCAACGTCGCCAGCCGGCGGTCCGGAGGCATTCGTCGCATGACCACGATCCAGTCACAACTCCGGCCCTCACCATCGAGCACCTCGGACAGGTCGAGGTACACATCGGGTGCCAGGCGCCGGTTGAGCTCCACCTCCCGCGCGCACGCCAGTTTGCGCGACTCAACGCTGGTGAAGTTCAGGAACCCGAAGTCCACCGGCTTCTTGACCTTGTACGCCTGGTCACCGATGAACACGACCACGGCCCGTATGGCTTTCCGCCACGGCCGCAGCCTCAGGCGGTTCACGTCTGGCTACCGAAACGCCCTCCACCACCCGCGACGCACTGGTCACGTCCATGACGCCCCCTCCTTCGACCCAGCAGTTGGCCACGCACTCGCTCGCCCCGACGGCTTTCAGCGCGCGACGATCACCGGACAGGTCGCATGCTGCAGCAGCTGCTGGCTCGTCGAACCAAGCAGCAAGCCGGTGAACCCGCCACGACCGCGTGCACCCACCACCACGAGTTGCGCTTGCTGGGCGTGCTGGAGAAGTGCTCGTGCGGGTTTGTCGTGGGACACGTAACGATGCACCTCGACATCGGGGAACTTCTCGTTCCAGCCCGCCAGGTGCTCGGCCAGCCACCGCTCCTGGTCGGTCTGCGCGACGTCCCAGCCCTGCCCCTCGGTCCACCGCGCAGCGTCCGCATCGATGGAGTTCCAGGTGTGCACTGCTCGCAACCCCACACCGCGCCGCGCCGCGCATTCGAACGCCGTGGTCAACGCCGCTTCGCCGGTGGCCGAACCGTCCACCCCGACGACGACCGGAGCCTCGGGCAACGCTGTCCCAGGGCCGCGCACCACCCCGACCGGGCAGTGGCCATGAACGCTGAGCGCCACCGCCACCGACCCGACCACCAGCCCGGTGAACCCACCCAAACCCCGACTGCCCACCACGACCAATTGCGCCCCGTGCGACTGGTTGACCAGCACGGCACCCGCCTGTCCCACACATATCTCGGTTTCCACCTCGAGCTCGGCCACCTCCGACTTGGCGACGTCGGCTGCACGGCGGAGCCACTCCTTGCCCTGGCGCTGCGCGGCCTGGATGTAGGGCACAGGAAGCGGGTAGCCCGGCAGATCGGGAAGATAGACCAACGAGAGCACATCGGCGTACATGATTCGCAGCCGCGTATTCCTGCGATGGGCCTCGGTCGCAGCCCACCGGACGGCGTGGACGGCCGACGACGAGCCATCCACGCCCACGATCACCGGCTTGAGACTCGGATTGCTCATGCCCACACCTCCGGGTGGCGACGGTAAATGCGCTGCTTCGACCTCCCCGGTAGCACCGGGATTGGTGCCATTAGCGACGAGTGCACGCTGCCCAATTGCGGCTCCCTCGCGAACCAAACAAGTGTTCCCCCAGTGTCCCGAACCAGGATCTGGAACGCGCCTACCGACCATCGTCGTCTGAATCTTGTTGAAGCAATGAGGTGGCTGCGGATGCGACCCGAGCGCTACCCGCCGCGCGCGCCTTCGCGCAGCACCCGAAGTCGACGTTGGTACTTTTCCTCGTCAATCTCGCCACGCGCGAACCGATCGGCCGGCAAGCGCTCCGCACTTTCGCCCGACGCCTGCGGTCCCTCAACGTGGCCTCAGGTCC
Source organism: Saccharopolyspora endophytica (assembly GCF_018070075.1). Lineage (GTDB taxonomy): Bacteria > Actinomycetota > Actinomycetes > Mycobacteriales > Pseudonocardiaceae > Saccharopolyspora > Saccharopolyspora endophytica. Next base: position 604,305 of record NZ_JAGPXE010000004.1, on the reverse strand, counting down.
GGACCAGATAGCGGACCAGGGCGATGATGCAGAGAACGATCACCACTCAGAGCAGGACCGTGCTCGCGGTCATGAACGCGAACCCCCACAAACCGATACCCCCCTTTCTGAACATCATGACGGGCTCCTCAACCACGTGCTTCCCGTCAAACTCGCTCAGGCGCGTTTGGCACATCGACCGTCCACGCCCGTGGGTACCCCTGCACACGCGAGACAAGCGCACACCGCTCATCCCCCGATGCCTTTCCAGCGTGAGACCGCACCGCCGTGGGCAGACCCGCCCTGGCGAACCGCTTGCCGAGTTCGCCCGAAACCTCACCCACGCGGCTCGCGAGCTGCGGAGCAGCAACGCCTGAGCGACGCTTGCGGGAGTCCGCATGCCGGAGGTTGATCGCGATGACGACGCTCCACGACGATCGAGTTGTCGCCGGATTCGATGCTTCCGCGCAGTCGCGGAAGGCTGTGCGGTGGGCTGCTCGCGAAGCCACCACACGTGGACAGCCGCTAGAGATCGTCCACGTCATCCCGATCCCGCTCGAGGAGCTGACGCGCATTCACCTGCCCAGCGAGGCGGTCTCGTTCGAACCGCTGCGCAGCGCAGCTCAGCGCGTGCTGGCCGACATCGCCGCCGAATGCCGTCACGAACACCCCGGACTGAAGGTGCGGACGCGAGCACGCATAGGCGACCCGGCGAACATCCTGCGCGACGCCGCTGCGCACGCGTGCGTCCTCGTGCTCGGCCCACCCAGAACCAGCCGGGCGCATCACCTCCTGCTCGGCTCGACCGCCGGCGAACTGGTGCGCTCGGCACACGCTCCGGTCATCATCGTGCGCGGCCAGCGCTGGACCGGCTCCACCGAACCCGGCTCAGGAATCGAACGCGTGGTCGTGGGCGTCGATGGCTCCTCCTCCAGTGCCCGGGCAGCGGAGTTCGCCTACGACGTCGCGTTCCGCCACGACGCGGAGCTCACCGCACTACTGGCCATCGCCGAGCAACAACCGGACCCGATGCCACCGAACCGCGGATGGAGGCTCGACTCCGATGCCATCGACGCTCAGCGCCGCGTCCTGGCCGAGTCGCTGGCGGGATGCTCCGAGCGGTACCCGGACGTCGTCGCACACCCAGAGCTGATCACCACCGAAGGCCCGACCGATGCGCTGCTCACCGCTGCGGTCGATGCCGACCTCCTCGTGGTCGGCACCCGCGGACGCGGCACCCTCCGCTCGACCTTGCTCGGTTCGGTCAGCCACGCCGTGGCGCACTACGCCGCCTGCCCCGTAGCAGTCATCCGGTGAACCACGCAGCGGCACGTCACCCGGACCACAAGCAGCGCCGAGCACAACAGGTCCGCGTCGACGCGCTTTGACTCCGTCAACACCCGTCGCGGAGTCGGGGAACGAGCGGCCACCGTCATTCAGATGGCGGACGAACGACGACGACGGTGCAAGATGCGTGGGTGACGCAGTGCCGACTCACCGATCCCAGCAGCGCTCCCACGAATCCACCGTGCCCACGACTGCCGACGACCAGCAGCTCCGCGTTCTCCGCCTGGTCCAGCAGGGCGCGCGCCGCGTGCCCGCGGACGACCTCTCGGCGGATGCGCACCGACGGTGTCAACACCGCCGTGACCTCGTCGACGATCTCCCGAAGAGATTTCTCCGCACGGGTTCTCAACTCATCATCGGAGATCAGCGGTGGCATGGGCGCGGGCTCGGTGAAGTTCGGCGGTGCCCACGCCAGCACACCGATGACCTCCCCGCCGAACTGTTCGGCGTAGCGCAGTGCCCACCGCAGTGCGGCTCGCGAACCCGGCGAGCCGTCCACACCGACGACGATTCGCGATTCACTCATGATCCCGCCCATTGCTCGAACTGCTCGGATTACGGTCTACCGCCTGACCACGAGCCCACCTGCCACCACCGGCCGAAGCCCGACGCCATCAGGTCTCCTCCTCGCCAAAGCGTTCGGCGTTCCGGAGACGTCACCGCGCGCTCCGAGCCTCGGGTACCACCACCACGAGTGGTCTATACACGCAGACGGACGGAGACCTGACTGGTCGGAGACCGCGTCGAGTTCAACACCAACGACACCGACCGACTCGACGCAGGCTGGACCTAGCGAGACAGGCCTCTTTGCTCCCGACCAGCCGAACAGTCCCGGCACGTGAATGCCCCTGTGCCACGCCGGGTAGGCCTGAACCAGGCCTCACTCCGAAGGCGTGGAGGAGCCGACATGGTCGTCACGAACATCGATCCTCGACGTTACCGGGGCGTGGTCTTCGACATGGACGGGGTGATCACCGATACGGCTGCCGTGCACTCCGAGGCGTGGAGGCGCTTGTTCGACCAGTACCTGGCCGAGCGCCCGCCCACCGCGAACGAAGACCACCAGCCGTTCGGCGAAGCCGATTACTCCGACTACGTCGACGGCAAGCGGAGGATCGACGGAGTACTGGACTTCCTCGGATCACGGGGTATCTCGGTGCCGCGCGGCGATGCTGATGACCCCGCCGGGTTCGAGACGGCCCACGGACTCGGAAAGCTCAAAGATCGCTACTTCCTCGAAACTCTCACAGCAGCTGACGCGCTCTTGTTCGACGACGCTCTCTCGCTGATCGAAACCCTGCGCGACCGCGGTGTTCGAACCGCCATCACCTCCGCCAGCCGGAACTGCCGTCAGGTCCTCAGACGGGCAGGTGCGGTTCAGCTGTTCGACGTCCGTGTCGACGGCGTGCTCGCAGACCGGCTCGGCCTGCCGGGCAAGCCGAAACCCGCGGTCTTCTTCGAAGCAGCGCGCCGCCTCGACACGCCAGTGTCGGCGTGCGTGGTAGTCGAAGATGCCAAGGCAGGGATCCAAGCGGGCAGAGCGGGGTCCTTCGGCCGCGTCATCGGTGTCGCACGCACCGGCTCGCCGACCCGGTTGCTGGACGCGGGTGCCGATGCGGTCGTGTCCACGCTCCACGAGATCTCAGTGACGAACTCGTCCGATCGGCGTCTGTCCGAGGTGCCCGATGCCCACAGCAGGTGGGAGGAGATCGCACTGCGGTTGCGCGATCGCCGCCTGGTGCTGGTGCTGGATTTCGACGGAACACTGGCGCCGATAGGTACCGACCCCACCGAGGTCGTCCTGTCCTCGCAGGCCCGAGACGTCCTGCAGCAGCTCTCCAGGCACGGCCCAGTATCCATTCTCAGCGGCCGGGATCTCCAGGACGTGCGCCACCGAGTCCACCTCGACGGCCTCTGGTACGCGGGTAGCCACGGGTTCGAACTGGTCGGACCCGATGGTGCCGTGTTCGCCCAAGACATCGGTGAACCAGCACTGCGCGGCCTCAATGAAGCCGAGCAGTTCCTCCGCGAGGAACTGAAAACCGTCCCAGGCGCCCGCATCGACCGCAAGCGGTTCGCTCTCGCGGTGCACTTCCGCAACGTCCACCCTGGTTCTACCGGCGAGGTGCGGTCCGTGGTCGAGCGCATCAGTCGTACGCTCCCGATGCTCCGCCTCGCGCACGGACGTCAGGTGATCGAACTGCTCCCGGACGTCGGCTGGAACAAGGGGCGGGCCTTGCGCTGGCTGCTGCAACGCATGGAATCGGCCGCCCCCGGTGCGGTGCCCGTGTACGCCGGGGACGACTACGCCGACGAGGACGCCCTGCACGAGATCCACGACGATGGCATCGGCATCGTCGTGCGCAGCCGCGAGCACGGCGACCGCCTGACCTGGGCTCACTACGGGGTCGACGGCTCGAGCTCGCTCACCGCCTTGCTGTCCCGCCTCTCGTCGCTCGCGGGGCAGGCGCGCCCCGGCTACCCCTGAGGTGAGCTTTGACGCGACGATCCACGTCAGAGCAGAAGTCCCGATCACGTGATTTCGCGCGAACCCGCCCAACGAGCTAGATCGCGGACAGCAGCCCTCATTCGGTTCGGGTCATCCCAGAACCGGATCCACGACCTCAGAAGCCCGTGCCGTATCCGGACCGAATTTCCCGATCTCAAAGCCGGCGGGGATGATCAGGACCGGGCACCGCGCGTTGTGGATGCAGCGCAACGTCGTGCTCCCCAACCGCGCATGACCACCGTGACCTCGGTCGCCCAGGACCAGCATGGCAGCGCCTGCCGCCTTCTCGGCCAACACCTCTTCTGGGTGCCCTTCCACGAGCGATTCCTGCAACTCGGGCGTGGAGGCTCCCGCCAGGCACTCCGCGACGATGCGCTTCAGCTCCTTCCAGTGCTGATCGCGAACCTCGTGCGGAGCCAGCCTCGGATTCATCATCAACGGAGCCGGTCCGGCCAGAACCGAGCGCGATTGCCACACCATGACAGCCGAGACCGAGCCTCCACGCACGCGTGCCTCCGCCAAAGCCCACTTCAGCGCACGACGACTCGCCTCCGAGCCATCGACGCCCACGACGAACAACTTGCTCGCGGTCACAGCGATCTCCTCGCCTCCAAACTCCCGTCCCACCGACATGCCGCCCTCCCGCAACTCGAGAACGGATCTCGCGACACACCCGGGATCAGGGTCGAGCACTTCGTGCTCAACCGCCTGGACCTCGGGACCGCGCCTCCACCTCATCCAGCTGCGCCACAGCCCGCCTCAGGTGGACAGAGTCGCGTCGGGGCAGAACGCCACCGGCCGCATCCACCGCGTCGGACGCATCCGCACTAGGCACCGACGACGAACAGGGACAGCACGACCGTTCCGAGGACCAGCAGCATGACGAGCCCGATGCTGAGCACAGTCCAGTCGATCGTGGCCCTGGCTTCTGCGCTGTACCGCGAAGCGGTCATCGCCGCGTCCCCCTCACCCCTGAGTCGTCGCTGAGGCCCCCAGCCGGAATTGCCGGAGAGCTATCAGTAGTGAATCCACCGGACACGACGTCCACACGTGCCGAAAGTCCCGTGTCTCACTGATCACCCTCTGCCTCGACCGCCACGCGGCGAGCCGCACTGCCGAGGAGCGGGCCGCCGCACAACTAGGACAAGCGCACCACGGCGGTTCGGTCCTCGACTCGGTCCGGTCGAATCTCACGATCGCCGGTGCGGAACGTGAACCGCATCTTCCCGATCCAGATCTCGTCCCCGTCGCGCAGCGGTGCGGTTTCCACCGGAGCACGGTTGACGTACGTTCCGTTGAGCGATCCACCGTCCACGACGAACCACTGGTCGTCGCGCACGACCAGCTCGGCGTGATGACGGGATACCGTCGGGTCGTCGATCACGATGTCGCAGTCGCGGCGCCGCCCGAGGCGCGTTCGCTCTGCGGTGAGGGCGAATTCGGCACCCACGTCAGTACCGCGGTCGACCACCAGTCGCGCCGGTTCCACCTCTTGGCGCGGCTCCGGGATCATGGCGGACAAAGCCGTTCCCCAACGAATCGCATCTGTCCCGCTCTGTGTGGTCTTCCGCACGACAGCCATGGCCACTCCGATCTCCTCCGCACCGCGAGGTGCTGTGACTCCCCCACCGACCCCCTCATCATGGGGGCTCCGGGCCGTTCCACGACCAGGTATTTCGTCCCGTCCGACGAGTGCGGTACGCCACGGCGAGCGCTGGTGGTCTTCTCTTGCTGAGAACAACTATCGGGCGCGTTCGAGTTTGCGGCGCTCCGCGCGCGGGGAAGACACAGGTGGCTCAACTCCTTCCAACCGCCGATCCCGTGTTCGAGAAGACTCATCACGTCTTGGGACAGCGGAGCAGGCAACGCGGACCGTGAGGCGCTACGCAGCACGACCCGGAGGGGAATGCGGATGACCGATCTGGGCAACACGATCGTCGTCGGTGTCGACGGCTCCGAGCAGGCGCTCCACGCAGTCGTCTGGTCGGCGCAGGAAGCGTCGTCACGCAATCTCGCACTGCGGCTGGTCTCGTCCACCGCGCCCTACATCCAGGGCTTCTACGGACCTGGGCTGCCGTACCTGCCCGAAGTGTTCGAGGAGATCGACCAGCTCGCCCAAGCGCAACTGCGCGATGGACTGCACCGCGTCGGCACCATCGACCCCCAGGTCTCCGTGCACACCGAATTCGTACGCGAACCACCGATCTCGTACATGCTGGAGATGTCGAAGACCGCTCGCATGATCGCCCTCGGCGCCTCCGGACGCGGTGGTTTCAGCGGGATGCTGCTGGGCTCGACGGCCCACTCCGTCGCCGCGCACGCCTCCAGCCCGGTGGCCGTCGTGCGCACTCCCAACATCGCTGACGGCCCGGTGGTCGTTGGCGTCGATGGCAGCGAGACCAGCACGGCCGCGCTCGACGCTGCCTTCGACGAGGCATCGTGGCGGAAGGCACGCCTGGTGACCGTGCACGTAAGCGAGGCCCCTTCGATCCGGGAGGTCGGTATCGGCAAAGCGCACGAGCAACGCGGCGATGGGGAGCGAGTCTTGGCCGAAAGCCTCGCGGGCCGTGCGGAGAACCACCCCGATGTCGACGTCGAGCGCGTCGCGGTCGAGGGCCGTCCACCGAGCGTCCTACTCGACTGGAGCGACCGCGCTCAGCTCGTCGTGGTGGGAACCCGCGGGAGAGGCGGATTCCGCGGCATGCTGCTCGGCTCGACGAGCCAGGCGCTCCTGCACCACGCCAGGAGCCCGGTCCTCGTCGTGCGTACCCGCCACCGCACCGCGTAAACGACTGTCTTCCGCACGCCGGCGTGAAGTTGAACCCAGTTGGTTGCGGGTGTGTTTGGTGATCGTTCGTCTCGGGAAGACCCGAGCGAAGAAATCCTCAGCACAGGCGTGTCCTTGCAAGGGTCGAGGAGATCGACATGACGGTACCGAACCAGCCGGTGACGGTCGGAGTGGACGGTTCGGAGGGGTCCGTCAGGGCCGCTCATTGGGCGTCCGCGGAGGCTGGTCGCCGAGGCGCCGCGCTTCACCTGGTCTTCGTCAACGACGATCCGGCACGCGCAGCACAGGGCGAGCGAGCCGTGCACGAGATCGCCGAGCAGTGCCGTGCACGCACCCCGGGGATAGCGGTGACCTCGGAGACCGCGGCCGGCCATCCCGTCCAGGAGCTGCTGCGCCGGAGCGAGACGGCTCAGCTCCTGGTCCTGGGAGCGCGCGGGCACGGTGTCTTCACCGACGCCTTGCTGGGTGGCGTGAGTTCGAGTGTGGCCGTCCACGCCCGGTGCCCGGTCGCCGTCGTGCGCAACAGCATTCCTGACTCCGGCCCGGTGGTGGTCGGTTCCGATGACTCCCAGTGCGGGCAGGACGCCGTTCGCTTCGCCCTCGCGACAGCGTCCCGCGCGGGTGCGGATCTGGTGGTGCTGCGCGCGTGGCACGAAGAGGGGCTGCTGGCCCTGCCGCTCACCCCACCCGACCGTGAGCGGGTGCAGCACGAAGTCGAACGCTCGCTCACGACGCAGACGAAGCCGCTGCGGGAGGAACACCCGGAAGTCCGCATCCAGGAGGTCGTCCACCGAGGTCACCCGGTGGCTGGACTGGTCGATGCCGCGCGCGAAGCCCGTCTGGTCGTCGTAGGGCATCGAGGTGGCGGCGGGTTCGATGGCCTCTTCCTGGGTTCCGTTGCATCCGGGATCCTGCACCATGCCCCGTGCCCAGTGGTCGTGGTCCACTAGGTGACGCGGACCTCACCGCGGGTCGTCGTGGAAGATTCCCTCCAATGGACGCCGCGCGCTGCGCGGCACGCTCGCGACCGGATGCCCGAAGCGCATCAGCGCCTGAACCGCGTCGGCCCCGTGTCCACGCTGCGCGAGCCCTTCTCGGATCTCGCTGAGCTGCAGGCATTGCGTCATCACTGAGGCCCCCAGCGCGCGATGGGTGCCCTCCAGCCATGCGCTCTCCAAGCCGGCACCTGCGTTGAGCTGGGCACGGACTCCGTCATCGGGCGTGCTCAGTACCAGCACCGATTCCGCCTCGACACGCGCTGCCAGCCAGGTTTCGTCCGGCAGGTGGGTCGCTCCGCTGACCAATCCGACCGCACCGAGTCCCTGCGCGCCCAGCGCCTCGGAGGGAACTCCCCTGCGCTCCGATTCATTGTGTTGAACGATCCAGCTCGCCAATTCCCGTTGATAGGACGCGTCAGCGTGCTGGACGCGGGCTGCGTAGGTCAGCAACCGCGCGACGTGCAGCGCTTCCTCGCTTCCGCTGATCCACTGGGCTCGCACCGAGGGAACGCTGTTCGCAGCGTTCAGCAGTGCTCGCTCGTCAGCTTCGGATATCGGGTGCGGGTCGAAAGGCCGACGATGACTGGCGCGGTGTGCGATCGCCTCGTACCGGCGGAGCTCGGCATCGGTGGGCGGCAGCCGGCTGCTGCCCGTGACCGAGACCAGCGGTCCGACGTCGCCGCCGAACGCGAGTTCCGCTCGCCACCCCAGGTTGCGCACCGCGAGGACGAGGTTGGTCAGCGCAGCTCCGCATGAGATCACTCGGTCCCTGCCCTGCGGGTCGTGCCGGGACGGTGCGGCGTCGTGCTGCTCGTGCAACTCAACCACCCGATCGCGCATCGACAGCGACCACGGTTGCGTGTTGTGCACCGACGGTGCGCGGTTCACAGCGCGGGCGATGGTCGCGGCTTCTTCCGGCGACCACGGTCGGTCGTCGGTGCCCTCATTTTCGTCCATGTCGCTCGCTCACATCCTTCCCGCTCGACGTCTCCCATGACCCGAGGCCTTGGAGTACCCGGTCGAGGGGCCCGCACCACAGCCCCGGTTTCGGTGCTGCCCCTGGAGATGTCATCCGGGCCCCTGCCGGGACCACTCCGGCTCGACGCGCGCCCACTCCCACTCCCAGCGGCGTCGGGCCCAACCGTCGGCCACCGCGCGAACGGTCTTCGTGAGCGCGCCACAGCCGAGGAGACCCAATGCGAGCACACCGACCGCGGTGCCCGTCGCCGACGCACGGCTGACGACCTCAGTCGGTGGGGGCGGTGTCACGCGGTCGGCAGCGTCGACCCACACCGGCACGCGATTACCGGCGCGGCTGCTGGAGGGCACCTCCGCGCGTTCAGCGCGCGGGTGACCGTCATGACCCGTCCACCCGACATCAGCGCGTACGCTCGCGCCTCCGCCCGGTTCGGAGCCGACCATCTCAGGGGTGGTGAGCACGACGGCGTCGACCACGTGGTGACTGCTCAGCGCGGCGGCGGCTTCGCGTCGTTGGGCAAGGTACTCGGCCTTCCCGGTCGACAAGGCCAGCGCTGGCACGACGGTCAGAGCGACGACGAGCAGTCCGAGCACCGCCACGGCCACCCCGCGGTCGACCGGACGTCGCACCGGGTTGGGCCTCATCCCCAAGGCCCGGACGAGCCAGCTGATACCCGCAGATCGGCAACGCTGCTTCATTCACCCGCTCCCCACGACGAACTCCGACCCGGACTCACCGTGCGCACTCGCGTCGATCACCAACAGGGCATTTCTGCCCTTTCGCTACCGTGATCACGAAACATACTGGAAATTGATTACTTTCGACCATGCCACGTAGTCCGCGAAGCCCCACCATCACAGTGGGGCCGCCGTGCGAGCAAACCCAGGCGCGCCTGTATCGGCCCCAGACCGGCACGTCGGGTCGAACTGCGGTTCGTCGACACACGGGCCGGGTATCCGACACACCTGGGAGGCTGCGATGGAGCAACGTCACCAGTACACGATCGTGGTCGGCGTGGACGGCTCGCCCGCGTCGAAGTCGGCGCTGCGCTGGGCGGCTTGGCATGCCGAACAGCTCGGCGGCACTCTCGCCACTCTCATGACCTGGGACGTCCCGCTGATCTACAACTGGGAGGTCCCCGACAGCGACGACATCGCCCGGCGCACCGCTGCCAGCCTGGACGAGACCATCGCCGAAGTCCTCGACCCGGACTCCGACCTCGCGGTCGGCAAGAACGTCGCCAACGGTCACCCGGCACGTGCTCTGCTGGACCTGGCCGAGGAGCTGGACGCCGACCTGATCGCGGTCGGCAACCGAGGGCACGGCGGGTTCACCGAAGCCCTCCTGGGTTCGGTGAGTCAGCACGTCGTGCACCATGCGCGCTGCCCGGTGGTCGTGGTGCGCGACGACTCCCGATGACCGTGTGGCGAATGGTGTTCCAGGGCTTCGATCCCGACGACGAGGGGCGCCGGGAAGCGTTGTGCACCCTGGGAAACGGGTACTTCGCGACCCGGGGTGCTGCGCCCGAGTCCGTCGCCGACGGAGTGCACTACCCCGGCACCTACGTCGCCGGATGCTTCAACCGGCTCACCACCGACCTCGCTGGCCACCGGCTCGAAGATGAATCGATCGTCAACGCACCCAACTGGCTCCCTGTGACCTTCCGCATCGACCACGACCCCTGGTTCACACTGGAACGCGCCGAGATCGTCGAAGCCGAGCAGGAACTGGATCTCCAGCGCGGGATTCTGATCCGAAGACTCCGATTCCGCGATCACCGGCGGCGCACCACCCGCCTGGTGCAGCACCGCCTGGTGCACCTCGCTCACCCGCACCTCGCCGGACTGCACACCACCCTGCAGCCCGAGGATTGGTCGGGAACCGTCACGGTCCGCAGCGGCCTCGATGGCACCGTCGCCAACTCCGGCGTGGCCCGCTACCGCGACCTCGCCGCGCACCACCTCATCGACCACCACATCACCGAGGCAAGCCCGGAGCTGGCGGTGCTGGACGCGCTGACCTCCCAATCTCACGTGCGCCTCGCCCTGGCCCAACGCAATCGGCTCCTCGCCGATGATTCCCTTCAGCCGACGCGAGTCACGGACCTCGGTGAGGGGCGGGTAGACCACGAATTCGCCGCCGAGGCCACCCCTGACATGCAGATCCAGCTGGAGAAGGTCGTCTCCCTGCACACCTCACGCGACCCGGCGAGCACCGAACCCGTGTCCGAAGCCATCGACAGCGCTCGTGACGCACCCGGATTCGACGAGCTGTGCCGCACCCAGGCCATCGCGTGGTCCCGGCTCCACCACCAGTTCTCCACCACCACCTCGCTGAGCGAACCAGCTCGAAGAACGCTGCTACTGCACAGGTTCCACCTTTTGCAAACCGCCTCACCCACCATCACCGACCTCGACGTCGGCCTACCCGCACGCGGGTTACACGGCGAGGCATACCGGGGACACGTCTTCTGGGACGAGCTGTTCGTACTGCCCGTGCTCGACCTGCGGCTACCACGCCTGTCGCGCGCGCTGCTGCGCTACCGATACCGGCGACTTCCCCGCGCACGCCGAGCCGCCCGACAAGCCGGGCTGACCGGAGCCATGTTCCCGTGGCAGAGCGGCAGCAACGGCCGCGAGGAGAGCCCCTCCTGGCACCTCAACCCGCGCTCGGGCCACTGGCTGCCCGACCACACCCACCTGCAGCGCCACGTCGGTCTCGCCATCGCCCACAGCGCACGCCACCACCACCTCGCCACCGGAGACGACGACTACCTCAGCAGCGAGGGCGCCGAACTCATATGCGAGATCGCGCGCTTCTTCTCCGCGCTGGCCACCTACGACCGCAGCAGGGACCGGTACGTGATCCGCGGCGTCGTCGGTCCCGACGAGTACCACACGGCCTACCCGGGCAACGACGAGCCCGGGATCAACAACAACGCCTACACCAACATCATGGCCGCCTGGCTGTGCGCGACGGCGACCCAAGTCCTGCGGGAACTTCCCGACCAGCGACGACGTGAACTCATCGACCAGATCGACCTGCGGCGCCATGAGATGGACCGGTGGGACCGGCTCGCGCACCGCATGTTCGTCCCCTTCCACGACCAGGGCTTGCTCAGCCAGTTCGAGGGATACCACCGGCTCGCCGAGCTCGACTGGGATGCCTACCGCCGACGCTACGGCGACATCCAACGCCTGGATCGCATCCTCGAAGCCGAAGGCGACGACCCCAACCGATATCAGGTCAGCAAGCAGGCCGACGTGCTCATGCTGTTCTACCTGCTCTCCGCCGAAGAACTCGAGGAGCTCCTCGGCCGCCTCGGCTATCCCATGGTCGACATCCCGGGCAACGTCGAGCACTACCTCGCGCGCACCAGCCACGGCTCAACGCTCAGCGCCGTCGTCCACGCGTGGGTGCTCGCGCGCGGCGACCGGCCCCGCGCGCTGGAGTTCTTCGACAAGGCACTGTTCAGCGACCTGCACGACACCCAGCACGGCACCATGGCCGAAGGCATCCACCTGGCAGCTATGACCGGAACGCTCGATCTGGTGCAACGCTGCTTCACCGGAATCGAGATCCGCCCCGACGGCCTGCACCTCAACCCCCAGTGGCCGACCGACCTCGGTCCCCTGGAACTGACAGTGCGCTACCACGGCCTACCACTGACCATCCGCGTCACCGGACGCGCGGTCGCCGTGCGCACAGCCCCAGGACCACCAGCACCGACCATCACCTGCGTCTGCGGACCGCAGCGCACCCACCTCAGGCCAGGCGAAACCGCCCGCTTCTCGATGGACGCCACCCCCGCGACGGACTCCGCCGGTGAACCGCTGTGATCCGGCCAGCCTGCCCACACCCAACGGCGCGCGTCCCGCGCCCTGAGACCTCGCGGAGAGGACATGAACACCCCGCCTCAACGCCCGATCGTCGTGGGAGTCGACGGCTCACCCGCTTCTCTGCAGGCGCTGCGCTGGGCCCTCGACCAAGCGAGAAGAACCGAAGCCACCGTCACCGCCGTGATGGCCTGGACGGTGCCCGAGCTCTACGACTGGCCGATGCCCACGGCCGCACAACTCGACCTCGCGACCAGGAACTGGCTTCACGACATCGTCCGAGCCGCGGTGCCCGAAGACGAACTCCCGCGCATCCACCTGCGCGCCGCCGGCGGCCATCCTGCCGAGGTGCTCCTCGACCACGCCCGGGCAGCCGAGCTGCTCGTCGTCGGCCACCGCGGCACAGGCACGTTCACCCAAGCACTTCTCGGCTCCACCGCCCGATACTGCGTCGACCACGCCACCTGCCCCGTCGTCGTCGTGCGCGATCCCCAAACAGGTTCGACGCACTCAACTCTCCCGGGATAGCACCTCGTCGACCTCCCGGCGTGCACTCTTCCGAGGCTTCTCGTCCGCGGTCGGCCGGCCGACGCGAACAACCAGCTGCGACGCCCCGAATCTCCGAGGGCCTCTCCCCGCACCGGTCTCCGCCTGCGGGGAACCTCGAAGGCTTCACCGACCGAGGCCGTCTTGACCTGAGACCAGTTGCTCGACAACCGCTGTGCCGGACGGTGGACCGAGTCGGCTCCGAACGCCGTCACGACTCGTGCCAAGTCCCCACGGCGAGCCACCGACGTTACGGACGTTGGACCCTGGCGGTGCAGATCGAGCTCCGCCACGGTCACAACATCCCATCGAACTGCACGCCCGACCAGGAGGTGGCCGTGCACAGGATCTCCAACGCACTCGATCTGACGCCTGCCGAGATCGAGCAGGTCATCAGGCGAGCGGGACTGGCTCCGTCGCTGCACAACACGCAGCCGTGGCGGTTCCGAATCCTGCCGCAGAAGATCGAACTGCACTACGACCCGGCACGCCGCCTGCCGGTCGCAGACCCGGCAGGACGCGAGCTCCGCCTGGCCTGCGGCGCCGCGTTGTTCAACCTGCGGCTCGCGCTGGAAAGCGCCGGAATCCGACCGAACGTCACCTTGCTCCCGCACTTGGCCGGGCCCACCGCGCTCGCGGAGATCCGCAGCGGCGGCCACACCGACCCTCGACCGGATACGCTACGCCTGCACGCCGCGATTCCTCAGCGGCACAGCCACCGCGCCCCGTTCCGCAACGTACCGGTGCCGACCACGGAGCGAAACGACATGCTCCACGCCGCGCAAGCCGAGCAGTGCTGGCTGCACCTCGTCACACCGGGAGAGCTCGGGACGCTGGAGGGCTTGGTCCACCGGGCGCACCGGATGCAGGAGGCCGATTCGCGGTTCCGCACCGAGCTAGCAGCGTGGACGGGCCGGCCCGGTGACGCGTTGGAAGGAGTGCCCACCTCTGCCGCAGGCCCCCGACCAGGGCCGCAAGACCAGTGGGTGCACCGGGACTTCTCGGCAGGGGTATCACCACGCCCAGAAGGAGTCGAATACGAGACCCACCCGTTGCTGGTCGTGCTGTGCACGCACCAGGAGAGCCCATATGCCGAACTACAAGCCGGGCAGGCTGTTCAGAACGTCTGGTTGACGGCGACCGCCCACGGCCTGGCCGCCTCGATGATCTCGGAGGTCATCGAGGTACCGGACACCCGCGACGAACTATGCCACCTGCTGGGCGGGACGCTGCAACCCCAGGCATTGTTGCGGATCGGCTACGGAGGCCCCACCGTTCCCGCTCCGCGCCGAGCCATCGACGATCTGATCCTCGAGTAGGAAACAACCACCTGACTCTGCCGACGCATTCGCATCACAGGCGACAAGACGAATTGCGGGAACCGTCAGTCAACACAGCAGTACTCAGTACTTCGTCCCTCGTCACACAACCGACCCGCACCGTGTCCCGTTGAATTCCTCGCGCCGCGACCGGTAACTAACCGTGTCGTGCAGACACCAAGATCACCTCGTGACCACAAACCGCCCGCAACACGCATCAGACGTGTCGAATACCCAGCAACCGTCACCGAACGGAAGCAAGGCCGTTGGCAGGACTCCGACACAGTTGGCGACCGTTGACGAACATTGAAAGATCACTACATAGGGCGACCAGGCAACGCGACTCCATTTGCATGATCAGTCAAAGTAGGAGCCAGCTCGCTCCAGTTTCGCTCCAGATCGGCCGAAACGATCTTGCGAAGCTGATCACCGCAAGATCCACACCCGAATGCAAAACAGCCCGCTGACCTGCGCTTACGCGCATAGCCAGCGGGCTGTTTCGGCCGTCGGGACGGCGGGATTCGAACCCACGACCCCTTGACCCCCAGTCAAGTGCGCTACCAAGCTGCGCTACGTCCCGGCCACCCCGTGGGGTGTGCACATAGCTTACCCCACGGTTCTCGCGGCGATCATGACCCCCTCCTTGAGGGCGTTGTCGCAGGTCACGGCGCATGCGAGTCTGATCAGGACTTGCAGTAGACGCCGCCGGCGGCGCGGGCGATCTCGGCGGGGTCGCCCGCTGCCACCAGCGCGCAGTTGATGAACTCGCCGTTGACGAGACTGATCTGGTACTCCGAGTCGTAGTGCAGGTCCGCTCCTGAGTAGATCGTCTGCAGCGGGGCTCCGGAGGCGTCCTCGCTGATCCGCATCGTCTCCTTCTGGTCGCCGGAGGTGACGTCGACTTCGATCTCCCAGGTGCACCAGCAGCTGGTCGTGGTCGCCGCGACCTCGAACGGCAGGGGTTCGCCGGTCACGGCGTAGCGGCTGTGCTCGTCGAGGAACGGCGAGTCCTTCTCCGGTTCGCCGGTGGTGGGCGTGTGCGTGCACACCCGGTTGTCCTGGCCGTCGAGGCCGGCGACGACCTCGACGGTGACCCCTCCGCGACCTGGCTCAGGATCGAGATCAGGGTGCCGTCGGTCGGCGGTGGTTTGCGCTCGACCACCTTCACCCGCATGTCGTTGATGCGGACCGGATCGGTTCGGTTGAGCCCGTTGGAGTTCAGCACGCTGCCGCGCGCGGACCTCGGCGGCCAGGGCCTTCACCTGCTCGTCGGACAGCCGCTGCGGGAACTACCAGACCCAGCCGTCGGGTCCGTTGGCGGCGACGCGCCTGACGTCTCGACCAGCAGCGCTGGTCCGCTCAGCTTCGCGTCGTCCCAGGAGCTTTCGATGGGGCGAGCGAAGACGGCGACGACCACGACGATGATCGCCAGGAGCCCCGCCGTTCCACCGAGGCCGAGCCACAGCTTCGGCAGCGGCCCCTTCCGGCCGCGCACACCCCCGGGCGTGGCGGATCGTCCCGCACTGCGCCTGCCCGCAACCACGCGACGCCTCGCCACCGATGCCACCTCCGGGTTCGCCCGCGGTACCGCCGCGGTGAAGATGAGCGAGGCGCGAACGCGTGCCGGTCGAGAGCGGAATCGATACCCGCGAACAGACCAATCACCCGGTCGAGTGTGACCCGGCGCACCAATGGGCCTGAACTGGATCGCGCCCGTCCAGATGTCCGTCCAATTGTGGTCAATTCTTTCTCATGGCCTGTCCCACCTCTGACTTCTGCGATCGAGATGCGATCATGTGCCCAACGCTTTCGAACTGAGGAGGACGCCTGTGGTCGAGCAGTCCCGCGATGCTGCGGACCTGGACGTCTCGCGCCCCAACCCGGGACGGATCTACGACTGGTTCCTCGGTGGGAACGCCAACTGGGCGATCGATCGCGTCTTCGGCGAGCGGCTGCTCGGCATGTGGCCGCAGATCGCGGGCGTGGCGCGGCAGAACCGCTCGTTCATGCAGCGCGCCGTCGTGGACGCCTTCGACTCCGGGATCCGCCAGTTCCTCGACCTGGGATCAGGCATCCCGACCATGGGCAACGTGCACGAGATCCTGCAGGAGCACACCGACGAGCCGGTTCGCGTGGTCTACGTCGACTGCGAGCCGGTCGCGACCGCTCACACCCGGGTCAACCTGCAGGAAACGGACTGGGCCGGGGTCGTCCAGGCGGACCTGCTGAACTGGCGCGAGATCTTCGCCGACGACGTCACCAAGCGCCTGCTCGACCTGAACCAGCCGGTGTGCCTGCTGGCGGTGTCCGTTCTGCAGTTCATCGGCCCGGACGGCGACATCCCGGAGGTGCTGCGGCGCTACGCCGGGAAGCTCGCGGCCGGTTCCCGGGTGGCCGTCACGCACTTCGCCTCCGACGTCCCCGATCACGACGCGCGCGCCTCGATGGAGCGGTTCCGGACCGAGTGCGACGTCACGCCCAACCCGCTGTGGCTGCGCGACCGGGTCACCATCACCGAGTGGCTCGAAGGGCTCGGCGACCGGTGGAGCGTGCTGCCCCCGGGCGTCGCTCAGCTGCCGGACTGGCGTCCGGACCTGATCACCGACCCGAAGGCCGCCGCGGAAGCCGAGGCGATGCGCCCCTACGCGTGGTTCGGCATCAGCGAGAAGGCCTGACCGCCTCCCTCGTCGTGGCGTGAACACGTGATCCGCTGATCGGCGCATCCTTCGGCGTCGTACGTCGTTGAGAGCGACATGATCAGTCGTTGGGTGCACAGCGCCGTGCTCGCCGCTCTGGTGCTCGTCATCGCGCCGGTTCCCGCGCAGGCCGACTCGGGATTCGCTCCCGTCGACCGGCCGGGACCTGCGCTGAGCGTTCCGCAGGACCAGCTGAAGGCGGCCTTGTCATGTCATGGCGATCCGGGCAGCGAGCAGCAGCCGGTCCTGCTCAGCCCGGCCACGAGCGTCACTCCGGAGGAGAACTACTCCTGGACCTACGCCAAGGCCTTCACCGAGCAGGACCGCTTCTGGTGCGCGGTGACGATGCCCGACCACACGATGGGCGACATCCAGGTCGCCGGGGAGCACCTGGTGCACTCGATCCGCGAGATGCACCGGCTGACCGGCAAGCGCATCGCGGTCCTCGGTCACTCCCAGGGCGGCATGAGCATGCGCTGGGCGCTGCGGTTCTGGCCTGATGTGCGTCCCGTGGTCGACGACATCATCGGCATGGCGCCGTCCAACCACGGCACCGAGGCGCTCAAGGGCTGCGGACCTGGTGCGACCTCGTGCGAGCCGGCGGTGTGGCAGCAGCTGGCCGGTTCGGAGTTCATGCGGGCGCTCAACAGCCGCGCCGAGACCTTCGAGGGCATCAGCTACACCGTCGTCTACACCCGCCACGACGAGGTCGTGACCCCGCCGGAGTCCTCCGAGCTCAACACCGGCGAGGGCGTGATCACGAACGTCACTACGCAGGACCTGTGCGCGGCGAACACCTCCACCCACCTGCTGGTCGGCACGATCGATCCGGTGACGTACGCGCTGGTCGTCGACGCGCTGGACCACCCGGGCCCGGCCGATCCGGCTCGGGTCGACGCCTCGGTCTGCGGCCAGCCGCTGATGCCGCACATCGACCCCGCGTCGGTGGACACCTACCTGCGCCCGCTGTCGGCGATCCCGGGTCTGCTCAGCACCGCTCTGCCGGGGGTGAACCTGGTGGGCGCGCCCTCGGTCGACCGGGAACCGCAGCTCCGCTGCTACGTCTACGCGGCGGGCTGCTGAGCCGACGCGCAGGTGACACTGGCCGCGTCATCGGGGTTTCCGGCGACGTACCTGGGCCGGGAGGGGTGCTCGCAGAGCGGTCTGGTGCGGGCGTGGTTGAGGTCGGCCACCGTCGGGTTCACCGGCGGTCGGCCGGCCTCGACCCACTGCTCCAATGCGGTCAGCGAATCCCACGCGGCCGCCAACGCCGGCGCGCCCGCGTTGGCGTATCTGTCGGATCTCAGTGGAAATCGGAAACCGGATTTCCACTGAGATCGGGAAGCGGGGTGACCACCACGCGTCTGGACGGTCCCGTCGGACCCGCCGACTGCCCCTGTGATCGGGGACGTGATCGCCGCCGTGATCCGGCGCTCTGGACAGGACCAGCGGCTCTTCGGCGTCGACGGGTCTGGCCGTGGTCCGCGTCCTGATTGCGGCCGTAATCCGTGTCCTGATTACTGCGGTATTCCGTGTGCGGACTCTGGCGGTGGTCGGGCCGGGTTGGGGGTGGGTGTTCGGTGAGTGGCTGGGGGTTTCGGAGGGTGTTGGGGTCAGGGATTGGGGGTGGTTTCCAGGGCTGTTCGGGTTCCGAGGAGGAGCATCGCTGCGCCGGTGGTGGTTTCGAGGGTGCGGCGGACGGTGTCCCGGGCCAGGGCGGTGCGGATCGCGCCGACCAGCCAGGACGTGACGCGCCACCAGAGCAGGGCCACTGCGACGAAGACCAGGGTCAGCACCGCCGAGGTGAGCGCTCTCGGTTCGGCCGGGCCGATGAACTGCGGCAGAAGGGTCAGGAACAGCAGCGCGATCTTGGGGTTGAGCAGGTCGCTGACGAAGCCCTGCCGGAACGCCGTCCTGCGGTCGATGCCGACTTCATCGCCCGAGCCTGCGCCGAGGGCGCTCGCGGGCTGGTGGCGGTCGCGCCAGGTCTTCCACAGCGTGCTGGCGCCGAGCCACAGCAGGTAGGCCGCTCCGGCGAGCTTGACCACCGCGTACGCCTCCGCCGATGCCGCCAGCACCGCGGACAGGCCCACCACCGAGGCCGCGGCGTGCACGAACATCCCGCTGCACACGCCCAAGCCCGTCCACCACATGGCGCTGCTGCCGCCGCGCAGGCTGTTGCGCAGTCCCAGTGCCGTGTCCGGCCCGGGGACCACGGTCAGCACGACCACCAGGACGAGGAACGGAAGCAGCTGATCAGGAATCACTCCCCCGGTCACGGACGGCAGCCTAGCAACGACGAGTGCGGCCTCGCCTCGGGCAGGCGGGGCCGCACTCGCGGGGCCGGTCAGGCCGGTTGCTTGACCGCCGGTTCCGGATCCGGGGTTCCCAGGACCTCGTGCTCGATGGCCTCCAGGCTCTTGCCCTTGGTCTCGATCAGTCCACGTTGGACGAACCAGAAGGACAGCACCGCCATCAGCGCGAAGAACAGGAACATCGCGCCCGGGCCGGTGATGTCCAGCAGGACCGGGAAGACCAGGGCGACGGCCATGTTGAACAACCAGTTGAACACCAGGCAGATGCCCACGGCGGAACCGCGCATGCGCAGCGGGAACAGCTCGGGGAGCATCACCCACTGCACCGGCCCCCACGACACCGCGAACGAGGCGATGTAGACCAGGATGCTGCCCAGCGTGATCGCCACCAGCAGCGGACCGTAGGAGACGCCGACGACGTTGGCCACGCCGAGGACCAGCATCGACACGAGCATGCCGATGCTGCCCACCGCCAGCAGCGACTTGCGGCCGACTCGGTCGATCATCCGCAGTGCGGGCAGCGTCATCAGCACGTTGACCACGCCGATGCCGACGTTGGCCAGGATCGCCCCGGACGTGCCGAAGCCCAGTGTCGTCAGCAGCGTCGGGGCGTAGTAGATGATGGTGTTGATCCCGATGAAGTTCTGGAAGAACACCAGTCCCAGGCCCAGGAGCACGACCCGGCGCAGCCTCGGGGTGAGCAGTTCCCGGACGCCGACGGCGTTCTCGGCTTCCTTCTCGCGATCAGCGGCCTGGATCTCGTCGAGCTCCTGCTCGACCTCCTCGGCGTTGGAGCCGCGCAGGCTCGTCAGCACCGCGCGGGCCTGGTCGGCTCGACCGTGCTTGACCAGCCAGCGCGGGCTCTCCGGCTGGAAGTAGATGCCGATTCCCAGCAGGACCGCCGGGACCGCGCCGAGACCGAGCATCCAGCGCCACGAACCGGTGTCGGCCAGCGCGTAGTCGGTCACGTAGGCCACGAGGATGCCGACGGTGACCAGCAGCTGCATCAGCGACGTGAGCCCGCCGCGCGACTGCTTCGGCGCGAGCTCGGTCAGGTACAGCGGCACCACCACCGAGGCGATGCCGACACCGATGCCGATGACGAACCGGAAGGCGACCAGCATCCACGCCGTGGTGGCGAGCATCGCGCCCACCGTTCCGGCGGTGAACACCACTGCGGCCCACAGGATCAGCCGGCGCCGGCCCCACACGTCGGCGAGGCGCCCGGACGCACCGGCACCAGCCATCGCACCGACCAGCAACCCGCTGACCACGAGTCCCTGCTGGAACGGGGTCAACGGGATGTCCTGCTTGATGAACAGCATGGCACCGGAGATCACTCCCGTGTCATAACCCCACAAGATCCCGCCCAGCGCCCCGAATATCCAGATCAGCGCGTTGCGCGTGCGCGAACGCGCCGGTGCGGGGGTGGTTGGCGTCATTGCACGAAACCCTTCGTCGAATTCACAGGAGGACGTCTCGCCGCGCGCCGCGGCGGAGGCGTCTAGGAGCTGTTGAGGAATGCGGCGGAGCCGGTGTTCCAGGTGTGGGACTCAGCCCGCACCGCCGCGGGTTCTGAGTGCCTTCGTGGCGAGTACGCCGCGACGCCGTGTTTGGCATACATCAGGAGTGGCGCACGGAGACCACGGAGGCGCTCAGGTTCCGCTACCCGCACCGCCACGCAAAGCAATTCCTCAACAGCTTCTAGAGCGCGGTCGGGGAAACGTGGATCTTGTGGCCCTCTCCGGCGCGGAACTTCGTGATCGCCTCGGCGTAGTCCGCCAGCGGCAACGTCGCGGACACCAGCTGCTCGACGTCGATCGCTCCGGAGGCGATCAGCTCGATCGCCGGCTGAAAACCGTTGTGCACGGCCATCGAACCGAGGATGTCGATCTCCTCGTGGTAGACGCGGAACGGCGAGAAGCTCGCGGTCGCGTTCGGGTCCGAGACGCCGAACTGCAGGAAGGTGCCGCCCTTGCGGACCCTGCCGAGACCGTCCTCGATCGCGGCCACCGCGCCGGTGGCGTCGATGACCACGTCGTAGCCGTCGGGCTGCTCCCACTCGTCGGCGGAGGTGGCCGCGCGGTGGGCGGCGAAGGACTGCGCGAAGTCGAGACGCGAGGCGTTGAGGTCGACCATCGACACCGACGCGGCCCCGGACCGGCGCACCAACGCCGCCATGAGCAGGCCCATCGTGCCCGCGCCGTAGATCAGGTAGTGCGAGCCGGGCAGCCTCGGCAACCGGCTCACCCCGTGGACCGCGCAGGACAGCGGCTCGACCATCGCCGCGGCCGTGTAGGAGACCGTCGAGGGCAGCGCGAAGCAGATGTCGGCGGGAACGGCGACCAGTTCCGCCGCCGCGCCCGACCGGCTCACGCCGATGGCGTCCCAGACCTGGCAGAGGTTTCCGCGCCCCGCCCGGCACCAGCGGCACGTGCCGCACGGCAGGTTCGGGTCGACCGCGACGCGGTCGCCGACCGCGAGGCCGGTCACGCCCTCGCCGAGTGCGACGACCTCGCCGGCGAACTCGTGCCCGGGAGTCAGCGGGTAGTCGGTGGGCAGAACGCCGTCGACCAGGTGCAGATCGGTTCCGCACAGTCCGCAGGCGTGCACCCGCACGACCACCTGCCCGCCGGCCGGTGTTGGGTCCGCGACGTCCTTGACGACGGCCTGACCTGGTCCTTCGATCACTACGGCTTGCAAGATCACTCATTCCGATTCCGCGTGCCCTCGGCGCACGCACGCTGGTGCACACCCGACCGGAGGGCCGCGGAATCCGACCGCTCCATCGCGATGTGCCGCACAAGCTAGCTTCGAGTTAAGCGCTTAGGCAAGCGCTTAACTCCATGTTAAATTCCCAGCCCGAAACCGGGAACGAGGGATCTTCACGAGGCGGAGATCGGAGATTTCGGGCGCGCGTCGGAGTCGGCGCCACCGCGACTCGACGACACCCGGCGAGCGCGCCGGAGAAGCTGAAAAGGACCGAGCGACAACGGGTCCAGGTCAGATGGAGATTCGCGACTCGCGCGCTGCGAGGAATGGACGGGGGCAGTTCTGGCCGGAATTGTCCGGGCATTTCGGACGTCATCCGTGGACGGTTCGGACCAGAACCGCCCCCTGGCAACGGCTCGTGCCGAACGGGGTTACTGCTTGAGTCCGGTGCCGTGGATTCCGTGCTTCTCGACGACGGCGAGCTCCTCCTCCGTCAGCGGCGGGAACTCCAGGGCCTGGACGTTGTGGTCGAGCTGCCAGACCGAGCTGGCACCGATGAGCGCGGAGGTCACCTCCGGCCGCCGCAGGACCCACTGCAACGCGAGCTGGGCCAGCGACTGGCCGCGCTGCTGGGCGAGCTCGTTGAGCGCCGCCGCGCGCTCGCGGTAGGTCTCGTCGATGACGTCGGGCGACAGGAACGCGCTGTTCTCCGCGCGCGCCCCGGAGGGGACGCCCGTGAGGTACTTGTCGGTGAGCAGGCCCTGCGCCAGCGGCGAGTACACGACGAGGCCGAAACCGTCGTCGGCGGCGAGATCCAGCAGGCCGTTGTTCTCCGGCGTGCGGTCGAAGATCGAGTAGCGCGGCTGGTGGACCAGCAGCGGCACGCCCGCCTCGCGCAGCAGCTCGGCGGCGCGGTGGGCGCGGTCCGGCTGGTAGTTGGAGAGGGCGACGTAGAGCGCCTTGCCCTGCTGCACCGCGCTGACCAGCGCACCCACCGTCTCCTCCAGCGGGGTGCTCTCGTCCGGGCTGTGGCTGTAGAAGATGTCGACGTGGTCGGTGCCCAGATCGCGCAGGCTGTGCTCCAGCGAGGACAGCAGCGACTTCCGGGAGCCGCCCTTCTGGTACGGGCCGGGCCCGATGGGGTTGCCCGCCTTGGTCGACAGGATCAGCTCGTCGCGGTGGGGCGCGAGGTCCTTGGCCAGCACCTTCCCGAAGAACTTCTGCGCGGCGCGGTGCGGCGGGCCGTACCGGTCGGCGTTGTCGAAGTGCGTGATGCCCAGGTCGAAGGCGTGCAGCACGATCTCGCGCTGCGTCTCGTACGGGTAGTCGGTGCCGAACTTCTGCCACAGGCCGAAGGAGAACGCGGGCAGGTCCAATCCGGACGCCCCGGCGCGCCGGTACTCCATCTTCTCGTAGCGGTCCTCGCTCGCCGCGTAGGTCTTCTCGTAAGCCCCGTGGCCCATCGGTCGTCTTCCTCCGGTCTGTCGGGTTCAACTTCCCCCGGACCGCGCTCGGTCCAGGTCACGACCCGTCATGCAACCACTTCGGACGCCCGGGAGCAGCTCGATCGTCTCGGGTCTCACAGGGCAGGACGCGGCCGGCGGGTTCGCCCCGAACCCGCCGGCCGCCGGTGCTCAGCTCCGCTTCGCGTACTCGCTGGCGCCGTACCAGTCGACGAGGACGACGTCCTCGTCGCCCACCACCCAGGCGTCGTGGCCCTGCGGCAGGGAGCTGACCCAGCCCGGGCCGACGTCGAACTCGTTGCCGTCGGACATCTTCACGTGCAGCGTCCCCGACACGTGGTACTGGAAGTGGGGTGCCTCGCACCAGTCGGTGCCGGCGATGGGTTTGACGTCCTTGCTCCACTGCCACCCG
Source organism: Saccharopolyspora endophytica (assembly GCF_018070075.1). GTDB lineage: Bacteria > Actinomycetota > Actinomycetes > Mycobacteriales > Pseudonocardiaceae > Saccharopolyspora > Saccharopolyspora endophytica. The sequence goes on along the minus strand of NZ_JAGPXE010000004.1, from coordinate 580,406 downwards.
GGGTGCAGCACGAGACGACCGATCGTGCCGCCCGCCATCTCGAGCACCTCTGCGCGGCCGTGCTCGAACTCGCGCACGTCATCAGGCCGGTCGAAGCCGCGGCATTCGACCGCTTGCGTGCTGTGCATGGTCATGATCCGCTCCTTCCGAGCGCTACCCGACCAGCGTGAGCCCGCCGCGAACCGGGAGCCAGGGGCTTTCTGCCCCGCTCCTCACGCCGGCCCGACGGTGACGCGGAAGTTGCCGCGCTGCACGTGCATCGTCCAGAGCTTCTCGGCCAGCGCGTCCGGGGCGAACATCGGGTCTCCCCCGCCGATGGTCCCGGGAACGACGAGCTGCCCGACGTGGATCCGGGGTGCGAGGGCGTCGTGCAGCATCGTGCCGTAGGCGGACTCCCCGGCGAACGCGACGGAGGTGCCCGCGACGTTGCCGTTGGGCGTCGCCGCGCTACCGCCGTTGACCAGCAGGATCGTGCCCTTGCCCAGCTCGGTCATCCCGGGCAGCACCTGCTGCACGGCGGTGACCGATCCGTGCAGCGAGAACTCGACGGCGGCGGCGAAGTCGTCGACGCCGGTGTCGAGCACGGGTCGCAGGAACTCCCGGCGCGGTGCCGGGCTGTACTGCAGCACCTCGATGGGTCCGAGATCGTCGGCGGCGGATTTCAGCGCCTCCACCACGCGTTCCCGGTCCTGCACGTCGGCGGCGTACCCGCGAGCGCGGACCCCGCCGTCGCCGAGTTCGGCGGCGAGGCGGTCGACGTTGTCCTGGGTGCGCGAGATCAAGGCTGCGGAGAAGCCCTCCCGCCCGAACCTGCGCGCCGCGGCGGCGCCCAATCCCGGACCGGCACCGATGATCGCGATGGTGGTCATGGCTCCCCTTTCATCGGAAGAACGTCCGGCACGTCGTGCCTGCTCCTCGGGTGCGCCGGGCCTCCATACAACACCTCCGAGGCCGCTCCGGCGAGGCCGTCAGGCAAGTACCTCCGTCGAGAGTTCGGCCAGGGTCTCGCGGATCGCGGCCATCCGCTCGCGGTACTCGGCGACCGCATCGAGCTTGATCTGCTCGTAGCCGCGGATCATGTCGGGCAGTTCGGCGAGTTCCACCGCCGCGGGCAGGGTGGTGGCGCTGAGGGCGGGCAGCGCTTCCTCGACGGCCGTGCGGTATTCGGCGATCAAGGCGCGTTCGACCTTGCGGACGTGGGCGTGGCCGAACGGGTCGAGGGCGCTGCCGCGCACCCGCCGGAGTCCGCGCAGCACGCGGAACGCGGGGCGGAACCACGGGCCCAGCGCGATCTTGCGCCGCATGCCCAGGGCCCGGAGCACGGGCGGGTGCAGCCGGTAGCTCACCTTGGCGCCCGGTCCCCACTGGGCGCGCACGTCCTCGTCCAGCGCCGGGTCGAGCGAGAGCCGGGCGACCTCGTACTCGTCCTTGTAGGCCATGAGCTTGAACAGGTGGCGGGCCACCGCCTCGGTCAGCGCGGCGCTGCCCGGGACCGCCTCGGTCTCGCGGGCGCGGACGTGGTCTACGAAGCGCCGGTAGTCGGCGGCGTAGCGGGCGTGCTGGTAGTCGGTGAGCTCGTCGGTGCGGTGCGCGATCAGCTCGTCGAGGGTCATCGGCTCGGGCTCGGGCGCGGCGTTGCCCACGAGGGCGCGGCGGCCGTGGCCGAAGGCCAGCAGGTTCTCCTCGACGCGCACCCCGTTGAGGCGGATCGCCTGTTCGACCGCCTCGGCCGGCAGCGGGAGCGCACCGGCCTGGAACGCCGCCCCGACCAGCAGCATGTTGGCGAACTGCTCGTCGCCGAACAGCTCCAGCGAGAGCCGGTCGGCGGCGAGGTGGTGCGCCCGCGCCACGTGCTCGTCGACGGCCGAGCGGATGCTGCCCTGGTCGGGGAAGGTCGCGCTGGGGTCCACGACCATGCGTCCGGTGGGGACCTCCGCGGTGGACACGACCGCTATCGTCCGGTCCTGGCTGGTGGCCTTGAGCTGGCCGGGGTCGGTGGCCACGAGGGAGTCGCACCCCAGGTAGAGGTCGCACTCGCCGTCGGTGATCTTGGCGGCCCGTGCGATCGGGGTGGTGCTGATCTTGACGTCGGAGACGACCGCGCCGCCCTTCTGCGCCAGACCGGTCTGGTCGAGGGCGCGGACGTGCCTGCCGTCGATGGCCGCGGCGGTGGCCAGCACCTGGGCCACGGTCACCACACCGGTGCCGCCGACTCCGGTGATGCGCAGGGTGAAGTCGTCGACCGGGACCTGCGGCTCCGCCTCGGGCAAGGGCCCCACCGGCGGCACGACCGGTGTCGCGGACCGCTTCCCGGCGTCGGGGACGACGGTGACGAACGACGGGCAGTCGCCGTCCAGGCACGAGTAGTCGAGGTTGCAGGAGGACTGGTGGATCTGCGTCTTGCGGCCGAACTCGGTGTCGACCGGGCGGACCGACAGGCAGTTCGACTTCTGCCCGCAGTCGCCGCACCCCTCGCACACCCGCTCGTTGATCACGACCTTGGTCACCGGGGTCGGCTGCGACCCGCGCTTGCGCTTGCGCCGCTTCTCGGCCGCGCACTCCTGGTCGTGCACGAGGACCGTCACGCCCGGCTCGCCGGACAGCTCGGTCTGGACCTCGACGAGCTCGTCCCGGTGACGCACGCTCACCCGGTCGCGGAGCACCCCTGCTCGGCGCAACGCCTTCCGCACGCGTTCCGGACCGTCGCCGGTCACGACGATGCGGGACACCCCTTCTGCCAGCACGGTTTCCACCAGCTGCGGCAGGCCACCGCGAGCGCCGACCGCGTCCTGCCCGCCGGTCATGGCGACCGTCGAGTTGAACAGGATCTTGAACGTCATCGGCGACCCGGCGGCCACCGCCGCCCGGATGGCGAGGCTGCCCGAGTGGGCGAAGGTCCCGTCGCCGAGGTTCTGCAGGTAGTGGGTGGTGCTGACGAACGGCGCCATGCCGATCCAGTGCGCGCCTTCCCCGCCCATCTGCGTGAGCCCGGTGACGGTGCCGACCTGCTCCTCCGGCATCAGCAGGACCATCGCGTGGCAGCCGATGCCACCGCCGACCAGCGCTCCTTCCGGCGGTTTCGTCGAGGAGTTGTGCGGGCAGCCGGAGCAGAAGTAGGGGGTGCGGGCGGCCAGCGGCAGCATGATCCGCTCGGGCCGCTTCGCGTCCTGCGTGGACTGGACGGGGAACCCGTTGTCGCGCAGGCGTCGTCGCAGCCCGGCTGCGGCTGCGCTCGGGTCGAGCTCGCCGACGTCGCTGAACAACCGGGCGCCGTGCGGGTCCCGCTTCCCTGTCACGCGCGGAGCACCCGGAGTCCCGTAGAGGATCTCCTTGACCGCGACCTCCAGGAAGGCCCGCTTGTCCTCCACCACCACGACCTCGTCGAGCCCGCGGGCGAACTCGCGCACGATCTCCGGTTCGACCGGGACCACCGCACCCAGCTTCAGGAGCCGCACTCCCAGGTTCTCGCAGGCGGGTTCGTCGAGCCCGAGCTCGTCCAGCGCCTGCCGCACGTCGAGGTAGGTCTTGCCGGCCGCGACGATCCCGATCCGGGCCGGGCCGGTCGCGCCCAGGATCCGGTTGACGCCGCTGCGCCGCAGGTACTCCAGCGCGATCGGCATCCTGACCTGGTGCAGGCTGCGCTCCAGCTCCGCGAGGTCGGGGCCGAGCAGTCGCGCGTGCGGCACGTGCGAGTAGGCGCGCAGGCCGCCGGGAAGCCCGTCCATGTCGGGCGCGGTCCACCGCGGATCGACGTGGGCGGTGGTGGCGCCGTCGGCGATGTTGGTGGCGACCTTCATCGCCGTCCACATCCCGCTGGCGCGGGACAGCTCGACCGCGTGCAAACCGAGGTCGATGACCTCCTGGGAATCCGCCGGGTAGAAGGTCGGCATCTGCAGGTCCGCGAGAGCGGGTTCGGACGAGCAGGGCACGCTGGAGGACTTCGCGCTCGGGTCGTCGCCGACGAGCGCGACGACGCCGCCCTTCGGGGACGTGCCGATCAGGGCGGCGTGCCGGATCGCGTCGGTGGCCCGGTCCAGTCCCGGGGCCTTGCCGTACCAGAAGCCGGTGACCCCGTCGGTGGTCAGCTCGGCGACCTGCCCGGCGATCTGGGTGCCGACCAGCGCGGTCGCGGCGAGCTCCTCGTTGAGCGCGGGCGCGTGCACCACGCCGTGGTCGGCCATCAGCCGGGCGCGGCGCTGGATCTCCAGGTCGTAACCGGCCAGCGGCGACCCCTCGTAGCCGGTGACGTACAACGAACCTCGGTGCCCCTCCCGCCGGTCGTGCCGGCTCCGGTCGAGCAGGACTCGCACGAGCGCCTGGACACCGGTCAGGTACACCGCACCGTCCTCGGCCAGGTAGCGGGCGTCGAGCGAGAACGAACCGCGGGTCGGCGTGTCGATGGTCGTGCTCAAGCCGGCACCTCTTCCAGCGCGTCGAGACGAGACGCGGGTCACGTTAAGCCTGGTAAACCCGGTTGTTCAACTGATCCGGCACTTTCTAGGCCAACGGCCAGATTCTGCGGTACCGCGCCATCCCAGACCTGTGCCAACGGTCGCCCCAGATGAACTTCTGGTGCACAACCGGACGTCGAGTCGCGATGCACTGATCAGCTGGTACGCCGTAGCGCGCCGAAACGTGATCGGAGTGGACCACTGGTCCAGAGATGGCCTTCGGCACGTGCGCATGGGACAACGGGGCGCTCGTTCGCGCCAGTCGTCGCGGTGCTGCTGCTCAGCGACCGAGCTCGTCGTGCAACTTGCGGATGAGCGGCGAGATCCTCGGTTTGATGCGACGGCTCAAGACCACTTCGGTGGAGATCCGCTCGACGCCGTCCACGGCGATGATCTGCTGCAGGACCTCCTCCAGCCCCGCGTTGTCCTTGGCGACCACCCGGCACAGCAGGTCGGCGTCACCGGCGACCGCGTTCGCCTCGACGACCTCGGGGATCCGGCTGAGGCCGTCGAGCGCGTGGTCCAGCTTGCCCTGGGCGAGGTTGAGCCGGACGTAGGCCAGTCCCTGGTAGCCCATCGCGGCGGGGTCGAACTGCGGTTGCCAGCTGATCAGGACGCCGAGCCGCTGCAACTTGTCCACTCTGGACTGCACCGTCGCCCTGGCCACGCCGAGCCGGCGGGCGTACTCGCGCACACCGGCCCGGGGCTCGTCGGCGATCAGCCGGAGCACGGCCATGTCCAGCGGCTCGAAGGGGGACATGCGGGCTCCTCCTGGGCGAGTGGTCCGGCCACCGAACGCCGGTATCCAGCACGGTCGATCCGTTGTACCAGATGTTCACCCATGAGGTCGTGGACTGACCCGGAAGTCACCGGCCACGACATCCCGGTGACCTGGAAGACCTACGTCTCCGACCACCTCTCGGGGATCTTCGCGGGCAACGCCGATGCCGGGCGGTTCCTGGCCTCGAGGGCAAGCCGGCCGAGCCGAACTGCTAGCACCTCACCTGGACGCCACCCCGGTTCCCCGTCCGGGGTGGCGTCTTTCCGCGCGAGCGCGTCAGTTCGCGTCGCCGAGGACTTCGTCGATGCCGTCGCCGCTGCGCCAGTCCCGGAGCAACCGCTGGAACACCGCCGGGCCGGGGCCGAAGGTGCGGCGCGGGCGGGCCGAGCCCTCGTTGTTGTAGTACCCCGGCGTGCACTCGGCGTCGAACCAGGCCCGCTCGGGCGAGGTGGCCTCGATCGTGGCGACCCAGTCGATCTCGGCCTCCACCGCGGGTTCGACGCACTTCACCCCGCGCTCGCGGGCCGCGGCGATGACCTCCGCGACGTGGATCGCCTGCTCGTCGAGCACGTGGACGAAGTTCACTGAGGGGGCGTTCTGCAGCGCTCCCAGGTGGAACAGGTTCGGAAAGCCGTTGCTGCAGAAGCCGTGCAGCGTCCGGACGCCGGTCTCGCGCCAGGCGTCCAGCAGCCGCGTGCCGTCCCTGCCGTGGACCGCGAGGCGGCCGGTCATGACGTCGGACTTGCCGACCTCGAAGCCGGTCGCGAAGATCACGCAGTCCACTTCGTACTCCTGACCGCCGACGACCACGGAGTTCTCGGTGAACCGCTCCACCCCGCCGTGGTCGGCGGTGTCGACCAGCGCGACGTTGGGGCGGTTGAACGCCGCGAGGTACTCGTCGCTGAAGGTGGGCCGCTTGCAGCCGTACCGGTACCAGGGCTTGAGCAGCTCGGCCGTGGCCGGGTCGTCCACGACCTCCTCCACCCTCGCGCGCAGCCGGTTCATCTTCTCGAAGTCGAGCAATTCCTCGACCCGCTCCCACTCGTCGGCGTCCCAGTCCGCGCGCGCATCGGTGGAGATGATCTTGCCGAGCACGTTCGCGCTCGCCGTCCAGGCGTCGTCGACGAGGTCCACCTCCGCCGGCTGCCCGGTCACGACGGCCTGGAAGTTCTCCCGCCGCCGCGCGTGCCAACCGGGTTCCAGCGAGGCCGCCCACTCCGGATCGGTCGGGCGGTTGTCGCGCACGTCCACGGAGGACGGGGTTCACTGGAAGACGTGGAGCTGCGCCGCGTCCCGGGCGACGTGCGGCACGACCTGGATCGCGGTCGCCCCGGTGCCGATGATCGCGACCCGCTTGTCGGCCAGCCCGTCCAGCCCGCCGTCCGGACCACCTCCGGTGTAGCCGTAGTCCCAGCGGCTGGTGTGGAAGGTGTGCCCGCGGAAGGACTCGATGCCCGGGATGCCCGGCAGCTTCGGGTGGTCGAGCGTGCCGTTGGAGACGACCACGTAGGTGGCCCGCATCTCGTCGCCCCGGTCGGTGCGCACGAGCCACTCGCCGTCGTCCCAGCGGAGCTCGATGACACCGGTCTGGAAGCACGCGTCGCGGTAGAGGTCGAAGGTGCGGCCGATGGCCATCGCGTGCTGCCGGATCTCCTCCCCCGGCGAGTACTTCCACTTCGGCACGAACCCCACCTCCTCCAGCAGCGGGAGGTAGACGTAGGACTCGATGTCGCAGTGGATGCCCGGGTAGCGGTTCCAGTACCAGGTCCCGCCGAAGTCGCCGCCCTTCTCGATGATCCGGATGCGCTCCAGCCCGGCCTGGCGCAGTCGCGCACCCGCGCAGAGGCCGCCGAACCCGCCGCCGAGCACGATCGCGTCGACCCGGTCGTGCAGCGGCTCCCTGTCGAGCTCCTCGGCGTGCGGGTCCTCGGCGTAGTAGCCGAAGCCGCCCTCGGCCCGCGCGTACTGCGCGCTGCCGTCGGGTCGCACCCGGCGTTCACGCTCCGCGCGGTACCGCTGACGCAGCGCGTCGACCTCGGCGTCGGAGAACTCGGGGATCGAGGGAGGGAGCGTCGACATCGCGGCCTTTCTCGCTGCGCGCCTGCGTCCACGGGGCGCGACGACCTTGGGTTTAAGTCAGGTGACTTATTCCCAAGCTAGCACGTCACGCCTCGGCGATTCGAAGCAGAGCCGACGCACCCGGCCCCGCGGCCCAGGCGGCGAAAAGACACCGGCGGCGGCCGGAGCACCCCGTGGGATGCTCGACGGCCGCCGTCGGCGGATGCGGGATCAGCGCATCGGCGGGGCAGCTTCACTCTCCGACCTGCGCTCGCGCAGGCCGTGGGCGCGCCGGGTCAACCAGTGGTTCAGGGCCAGCAGGAAGAAGGCGAGCAGGGCGAGGCCGAATTGAGTCCACTCCGGCAAGGTGACCTCCATGAGCGTCCGGTCAGCCGTCGTTCCCGCGCGGCGGTCCGGGGTTGCGGTGTTCCAGTGCGTACTCGGTGGCGATCCGGAGCAGCATCTCCTTCTCCGTGCGCAGGAGCCTGTTCTCCTTGCGCAGCCATTCGAGCTCGCGACGTTCGGTCGCGGACAACTCGCCGGTCGTCATCGCAACGGGTCGAAAGGCCGCAGCGCGGCCGGACGTTCGCCGGTCACGATCTGATCGGACAGCAGGCGCCCGGTGATCGGTCCGAGCGTGAGCCCCCACATGCCGTGCCCTCCGGCGATGTGGACGCCGGGCATCTTCGACGCGCCGATCAGCGGCAGGCCGTCGGCGGTGACCGGCCGGGGGCCGACCCACTCGTCGTGGCGGCCGTCCCAGTCCACGCCGCTCAAGAACGGCCGGGCGGACTGCACGATCGCCTCGATGCGGCGACCGTCGAGCGCCGCGTCGGGCGAGCGGAACTCCATGGTGCCCGCCACGCGCAGACCGCCCTGGTACGGCGTGCAGGCGACCCGCACCGCGGGCAGGTAGATCGGGCCGGGCACGGGTTCTTCGACGGGCAGGGTGAACGAATACCCGCGCCCGGCGCGCACTTGCCGCTTGACGCCGGTCTTCACGGCGAGCTCCGGCAGCCACGAACCCGTGGCCAGCACGACCGAATCCGCTGAGACGTAGTCGTTCTGCGTGGACTTCACGAGCAGCCTGCCGCCGTCGCGGACGACGTCGCGCACGGTGAAGCCGGTGTGGATCCGCCCTCCCCGGCCCTCGACGGCCTCGGCGAGCGCCCGGGTGAACTCGCCCGGGTCGATGTAGCGCTGGTCCTCGATCCGCAGCACCGTGCTCACCCGCGACGACAGCTGCGGAACCTCGGACGCGGCCGCGTCGGCGAACCAGGTCTCCTGGCCGCTGAGGCGAGCCCGCTCGAACTCCTCGCGCAGTTCTCGCGCCTGCTCGGGCTTTTCGAACGCGGCCATGACCGGGGCGGTCTTGGCGGGCGCGCCGACCCCGCCCTTGGCGAGCTCGTCGAAGGCGTCGAGGCAGTCCTCGTTGAGGCCCGCCAGCGAGCGCATGGACCGCTGCCAGGTCCGGTGGGTGCAGTGGCGCGCGAAGTCCGCCAGGAACGCCCACAGGCCCGGGTCCACGGCCCGGGGCACGTACAGCGGGGCGTTGGGGTCGAACAGCGAGCGCAGGCCGTAGCGCAGCACGGCGGGTTCGGGCAGCGGAACGCTGAACGCGGGGGCGACGTAGCCCGCGTTGCCCCACGACGCTCCAGCGGCGACTCCGCTGCGATCCACGACCGTCACCTCGACGCCGTGCTCCTGCAGGAACCACGCGGTCGACAGCCCGACCACACCGGCGCCCACGACGACGGCCGTGCTCGGCGCGCCGCCCACTGCAGACCCCATGACCACACTCCTTCTCGTCGCCACGAAGCATGCTCGACCACGACGAGGAGGGCACTGTGGATTCCGCACAACCAATCAGCAACCCGTTGTGCGGGTTCCACTACTGCTCGGCGGCGAGAGCGATGACCAACGCGAGCCGGGTGTCCGGGTCCTCCAGGTCGAGGGCTCCCACCTGCGTCACCTTGCGCATCCGGTTGCGCACCGTGTTCGGGTGGATCTCCAGGCGAGCGGCCGCGGCGCCGAGGTCGCCCTGCACCTCCAGCCAGGTCCGCAGCGTCGTGATCAGCCGGGTCCCCTGCTCCTGGTCGTGGCGGCGCAGCTCGGCCACCGGTCCGCGCTCGGGCGTGCGTCCGCCCGCGGCGACGTGCTGCAGGCGGCGCAGCAGGATCTCGTGCCAGGAATCGTCGTAGACCACGACAGGTGACCCCGTGGGCTTCGCGGCGTGCACGGCGAGGCTCTCGTCCGCCTCCCGCCTGCTGTCGACGAGCTCGTCCGGGCTCGCGGGGCCGCCGATCCCGGCGAAGACCTCCACGCCCTCCGGCATCTCGCGCGCGAGCGCCCGCACCCATTCGCACGCGGCTTCCCCGTCCTCGTGGGGCAGGATCGTGTAGACGGTGTTGGCGAACAGGGCGCTGCGCCCGGGTCGCGACCAGCCGAAACCCACGGTCGCGAGTTCGAAGACGAGCAGCGCCGCCGAGTCGTGCTCGCCCTGGTTGTGCGCCTGGACGGCGACGACGCGGAACCGGTCGCCGCGGAAACCCAGCCGGCTCAGCACGGTGGCGACGTCGGAGTGGCCCTCGACCAGCCCGATCACCAGGTCCGATTCGACCTGCCGCTCCAGGTCCGCGCTGGCGCGGGTGCGCAGCAGGTGCGCGGCAGCGGTGCGGGACGCCTGCACCAGCGCGGCCTGGCGCTCGGCGTCCAGGGGCGACGAGGTCCCGACCCAGATCGAGCCGAGCAGCGCTTTGCCCGCGCGGACGGCGACCACGGCCCGTCCCCGCCGGGAACCGGAGGGCTCGACGAACACCGGTTCGTCGGACTCGGCGAGGTGCTGGAACACCCCGCGCTCGCTGAGCTCGCGGCGGACCTCCTCCGGCACCCGCCTGCCCAGGATCGTTTCCAACCTGGCCTGGTCGGCCGTCTCCTGGCGCTGCGAGTAGGCCAGCACACCCGAGCGATGGTCCTCGATCGTGACCGGACCGCCGACCGATTCGGCCAGCGCGTCCGCCAGCGCGAACAGGTCCGTCGGTCCCCGGCCCGCCTCGGTCTCGCGCCCTTCGAGCACGAGCCCGTAGACCACGCCCGCGAGCTGCCCCCAGGACACGGCGGGGTCGACGAGCAGCACCGCGACCTTCCGCTGCCTGGCGATGGCGAGCGCGTCGTCCTCGATCCGGTCGAGCCGGAACACCACGACCACGGCGCTGGTCTCCGCCAGCACCTCCGCGGCTCGCCCCTCGTCGACGCCGACGGCGAGCAGCACCTCATCACCACCCGGCACCTGCTCGTCCGGGTCGTGCAGCGCCACCGCGCGCAACTCGGTCGACCGGCTGCGCGGCGAGCACACCAGCCGCGCCCCGTAACCACCGAGGACGTTGATCAGTCGGTCCAGCTTGACCATGCACCCATGATCAGGCTTGCAGCCCCGAGCGCAGGTCCGGGGTCGTCCTCACCGGAACGGGTGAGACGTCGACCATCACCTGCGCCCGGCGCACAAGCGCCACACCGTCCCGGACCTCCGCGAAGCGCGGTTCCGGCGATTCGGGACCACCCGCCTCGCACTCGACGAGGACTCGCCCACCAACGCCGAGCTCCACCTCCGCGCGTGACCACCCGCGAGGAAATCACCCGCCCGGGTCCACCTGCTCATCGAGGGACCGCGCGAGCCGCGGAGACACCTCGGCGAACAGCGCGAACACCCGCGGTGATCTAGAGAGACGTCGGCAGGACCACGGCGGCCCAAGCCAGAAGCGGCGCGCCCACCACGACGAGTCCGCTGTAGGCGAGCATCCTGCGTTGGAACGCCCGCCGGTCGTCGACCTGGGCCTGGGCGAGGACGATGATCCCGTTGGTGGAGAACGGGCTCACGTCGACGACCGTGGAGCAGAAGCACAGCGCGACGATAAACCCGGCAGCCCCGAGACCACCGAGTTCCAGCAGCGGCAGGGCCAGCGGCAGAGCGATGCCGAGCGTGCCGATTGAGGACCCGAACGCCGAGACCACGCCCACCGCCAGGCACAGCAGCAACGCCGCCAGCAGTGGTGATCCCAGCGCGGCTGCGGCTTCCCCGAGCACGTCGAGGGTGCCGTTGCGCTCCAGCACCTCCATGTAGCTCAGCATTCCGCACACCAGCAGGACCGCGGACCAGGCGACGTGGTCGGTGGACTTCTCGTGCAGCGTCGGCGCCACCAGCAGCAGCGCGGTGGCGATGGCGAACGCGACCAGACCCACGTCCACGCCCAGCGATCCGGCTACCAGGAGCCCGCACATGCCGAGCAGGGTGAGCACGCGCAGGGGTGTGACCTCGACCTGGGGAAGCGCGGCCACCGGCCGGTGGGCGAACGTGTCCGCTCCGGCAGCGCCCGGCCCGCCCGCGGTCACGACCTCGGAGCCGCGCAGCAGGTCGCGTCCGAGCACGACGAACAGCACGGCCGCGATCGCCACGTTGAGCCCGAAGGGCACCGCGAACAGCACGAACGGGCTGACGTCAAGCGCCGCCTCGCCGACCAGGCTCGAGGCGAAGACGCCGTAGACGGTGATCGGGGCGAACGCCGCGGACAGGGCGCCGTGGCTGAGCATCATGCCCATCAGCAGCGGGTTGATGCGGTAGCGCGCGGCGATGGGCATGGCGATGGGCGCGAGCATGCCCACGGCCAGCACCGAACCGAGCGCCATGAGCACCGCGGCGAGGACGAACATCAACCACACGATCGCCCAGCGGCGACCGCGGACCAGACGGAGCGAGGCGGCCACCACCAGGTCGATGGTGCCGTTGACCTTGGCCGCTCCGAACAGCAACGTGATGCCCACGACCAGGATGAACACGTCACCGGGGAAGCCGCCGACCATGTCGTCGACGGTGACTCCGGAGATGGTTCCGACCAGGAACGTCGCGACGAAGGCGAGGATTCCCATGTTGATGGGCAGGATCGTCGCGAGCAGGAACACGAGTGCGAGGACGACGAGGGAAATCGAGTGAACCATGTCCGACCATTTCTGATCACGCATGCCCGCTTGCGCGGACCACGTCACCGTTGACGAGGGATCAGGTGTGCGGAGGCTGGTGCGCGGGTCCGGGTCAGACCGCGGGCACCGCTCGTGCCAGTGCCCGCTCCAGGAGCTCCGAGGCGGTGGCGAGCGCGGTTTCGTCGACCCCGGTGGGGATTCCGCGCGAGTGCAGGTGCGCCACGAGGTCTTCCGTGGCGATGTTGCCGTGCGCGCCGGGGGCGAACGGGCATCCGCCGTAGCCGTCGGTCGCGCTGTCGAAGTGGACGACGCCCAGGTCGATCGCGGCGTCCACGGTGCTCAGGGCCTGGCCGCGCGCGTTGTGGAGGTGCAGCGACAGCTCCACGTCCGGGAGCGCGTCGCGCACCGCTCCCAGTGATCGCACGACGTGGTCGGTGGTGGCCGTGCCGAGGGTGTCGGCGAGGCCGATGCGGCGGACGCCCATCGCTGCGAACCGCTCGGCGACCGAGAGCAGTCGGTCCGCTGGGACGTCGCCGTCGAACGGGCACACGAACGCGGTCGAAACACCGGCGATGAAGGACGTTGCCGGGTTCTCGCCGACCGCACGCGCCACGTCCTCGATCGCCGCGTCGACGTCCCGTCCGGCGTTGGCGCGGCTGTGGCCACCGCTCGCCGAGGCCACGACGAGGACGTTCTCGGCACCGGCCTCGACCGCGCGGCGAACGCCACGCCCGTTGAGCGCCAGGAACGAGTAGCGGACCTCGCCGGCTCGCGGGAGCGCGGTTGCGAGTTCGTCGGCTCCGGCCATCTGCGGTACTCGCTCGGGGTTGACGAAGGAACCCGCTTCGATGTGGCGGATCCCGGAATCCGCGAGGGCTTCGGCGATCGCGATCCGGTCCGCGACTCCGACAACGACGGGTTCGTCCTGAAGTCCGTCGCGCAGCACGACTTCGGTGATGGTGACGGTCATGTCAGATCACCTTCCGCTCACGGTAGGCGGCCAGGTCGGCGCGATCGACCCCGAGGAGCTCGGTGAGCACCTGCTCGGTGTGCTCCCCCAGTTCGGGTCCTGCGCTGCGCACCGCCCCCGGGGAACCGGGAAGCTTCGGCACGACACCGGGGAACCGGATCTCCTCTGGCTCGCCGTCCACCACCACCTTCAGCGGCCGGAGCATGTCGCGGGCGCGGAAGTGCTCGTCCTCGGCGATGGCGCGGGCGTCGTGGACCGGGCCGGTCGGCACGCCCGCCTCGTTGAGGATCCGCACCGCTTCCGGCGCGGAGTGCGCGGAGGTCCAGGCGGTGATCGCGGCGTCGAGCTCGTGCTCGCGCTCGACGCGGCCGTCCCCGTCGGCCAACGTCGGGTCGTTGGCGAGGTCCTGCCGCCCGATCGCGGTCATGAGGCGTCCGAACGCGCCGCTGGAGTTGCCGGAGATCATCACCGAAAGTCCGTCGGAGGTCGGGTAGACGCCGCTGGGCACGACGCCGGGGAGATTGCCCGCGGTCCGCTCGCGCACCGTCCCGTAGGCGTCGTAATCGGGGATCAGCGACTCCATCATCATGAAAACCGATTCGTAGAGCGCTACATCGACGACCCGAGGGCCTTCGTGCGCCTGCCCGCGCGCCTTGCCCAGCAGCAGCATCAGCGCACCGACGGTGCCGTAGAGCCCTGCGGCAGCATCGGCGATGGGTGCGGCCGAGCGGACCGGCGGCCGATCGGCGTGGCCGGTGACGTGGCGCAGTCCGGCGAAAGCCTCGGCCACGCCGCCGAATCCGGCCCGCTCGCGGTAGGGCCCGGTCTGGCCGTAGCCGGAGATCCGCACGAGCACGAGGTCCGGATTCTCCTCCGCCAGGGCTTCGGGGCCGAGCCCCCAGCGCTCCAGCGTGCCGGGCCGGAAGTTCTCGACCACGACGTCGCAGGTGCGAGCCAGTTCCAGGGCCAGTTCGCGCTCCTGCTCGCCGGAGAGGTCGAGGGTGATGGACTTCTTGTTGCGCGCCATCGTGCGGAACATCATCGAGGTGCTGCCGCGCGTGCGCCGCCAGCCGCGCAGCTCGTCGCCGACCCCCGGACGTTCGACCTTGATCACCTCCGCACCGAAGTCGGCGAAGATCCTCGTGGCGAAAGGGGCTGCGATGAAGTTGCCCAGTTCGAGAACGCGAATGCCTTGAAGTGGAAAGTCGGTCACGATGCCGCCCTTTCTCAAATAATGACAAGCCATGTCATTTATCGAGAAGGACCATAAGGCGCGACTTCCCAGGCCGACAACCCCCGAAATCGCCTCAGCGGTAGCGCAGGGCGCCGGCGAGCTGATCAGCGGCCTCGAGGACGAGATCGCCGTACTGGGCGCCCGGATCCTCGTCGAGCACGCGCGACAGCGGTGCCGCCAGGCAGATCGCGGCGACCACGTCGCCCCGGTACCGCACCTGCGCGCTGACCGAGCCCAGCCCGGGGGTCCGCTCGGAAACGCTGGTGAACCAGGGCGAACCCGTCCGCGCGGGCGGTGCGACGAGGGCCTGGGCCGCCGACCCCTTCGCCGACAGCGGCAGCAGCGTTCCGACCGGAACAGCCGCCCGCAGCTCGGCCGCGGACTCCTCGCTGGCCACGCACAACCGGTCCTCGCCGCGCAGCACCCACAGCTGCGCGGTCTCACCGGTCTCCTCGCGAAGGCGGCGGAGCACCGGCGCGGACGCCGCGGTGAGCGCCGACGAAGCGAAGCGAGGGCCGATGTGGTGACGCCCGTCGTCGTCGCGGTTGAGCAGGCCGTGCTTGACCATGGCCGACACGAGGCGGTGGGCGGTGGGAACGGACAGGCCGAGCTCGCGCGCGAGGTCGCTTGCCCCTGCTGGGTTTTCCTCCACCGCGTCCAGGATCGCGACCACGCGGTCCAGCACGCCTACACCGGTGGTCGTCCGCTCCCGCGGGCTCCGCTCATCGCTGTCCACGCGGACGACGATAGCGCTTCCACGATCGGAGTACCGGGGGTTCGGAGGTGGGCAACTTGTACAGCGCGATGCCGCTGCTGCTCGGCAGAGCGGACAACCTGAGCAGTGGAGAATCGCACTGTTGCACGGTCGGGGACCCGGTGCGCACTCTTTCGTTCATGGACGACGCAGATCTCCGCGAGCTCTTCCGCCTGATGGTGGTGACGCGCCGCCTCGACGAGGAGGCGGTCGCGTTGCAGCGGCAGGGCGTGCTGCCCGCCTACGCCCCGGTCAGGGGCCAGGAGGCCGCTCAGATCGGGAGCGCGGCAGCGCTGGACCGCGCCCGCGACTTCGCCTTCCCCACCTACCGCGAGCTGGGCGCGGCGGTCGCGCTGGGGGTGGATCCGGTCGCCTACATGGCGATGCACCTCAACATCTGGCACGGCGGACTCTACGACCCGAACGTCGCCCGCCTCGCGCCGCCGAACGCCGTCGTGGGCGGGCCCGTGCTGCACGCCGTGGGCTGGGCGATGGGCGCGAAGCTGGACGACACCGGCGGGGCGGCGCTGACCTACTTCGGCGACGGCGCCAGCTCGCAGGGCGACGTGCACGAGGCGATGAACTTCGCCGGCGTCTACCGGCTGCCGGTGGTGTTCTTCTGCCAGAACAACGGCTGGGCGATCTCGCTGCCCACCGGCTCCCAGGTCGCGGGCGGTTCGGTGGCGGCGCGCGCCGCCGGGTACGGCATCGAGGGCGTGCGCGTGGACGGCAACGACGTCACCGCGGTGTTCGAGGCGACCCGGGCCGCGCTCGAACACGGCCGCGCGGGCGGCGGGCCCACGGTGATCGAGGCGATGACCTACCGGCTCGGCCCGCACTCCACATCGGACGATCCGAGCCGCTACCGCAGCGCCGAGGAGGAACGCCTCCGCGCCGAGCAGGACCCGATCACCCGGGCGATGCGATCGCTGTCCGCCGAGGAGATCGCCGACGTCGAGGAGCACGCCGCGGACGTCGTGCGCAAGACGACCGCGGGCTTGCACGCCATGCAGCCGCCACCCGCCGACGAGCTGTTCAGCTTCGTCTACCGGGAGCCCACCGCCGCCCTGCTCGATCAGCACCGCGCTTGGAAGGAGTCGCAGGATGCCTGAGCTCTCACTGCAGCAGGCGCTCAACACCGCGCTGCGCCACGCATGCGAGGACGACGACCGGGTGCTGATCTTCGGCGAGGACGTGGGCACCCTCGGCGGCGTGTTCCGGGTGACCGACGGACTGCAGGACAAGTTCGGCGAGCAGCGGGTCTTCGACACCCCGCTGGCGGAGTCGGCGATCATGGGCATGTCGGTGGGTCTGGCGATGGCGGGCTGGCGCCCGGTCCCGGAGATCCAGTTCGACGGGTTCAGCTACCCGGCGATCGACCAGATCGTCAACCAGGTCGCCCGCATGCACTACCGCAGCCGGGGAACGCTGGGGATGCCGATCACGCTCCGGCTGCCCAGCTTCGGCGGGATCCGGGCACCGGAGCACCACGGTGAGAGCTTGGAATCGCTGTTCGCGCACGTCCCCGGCCTCAAGGTCGTCTCGCCGTCGAGTCCGTCGGAGGGTTACCACCTGCTCCGCCAGGCGATCGCCGACCCGGACCCGGTGATCTTCATGGAACCCAAGTCCCGCTACTGGCAGCGCGAGAACTTCGACCCGGCCGCCCCGGTCGAGGCGCTGCCGGTCGGGCGCAGCCGGGTCGTTCGCCGGGGCAGGCACGCCACGCTCGTCGCCTGGGGCGCGATGGTGTCGCGCTGCGAGCAGGTCGCCCAGCTCGCCGCGGAGGACGGCGTCGAGCTGGAGGTGCTGGACCTGCGCTGGCTCAAGCCGATCGACGCCGAGGGGCTGGCCGAATCCGTCGCCCGCACCCGCCGCGCCGTCGTCGTGCACGAGGCTCCGCTGACCGCCGGTCTGGGCGGCGAGGTGTCCGCGCTGATCACCGAGCGCTGCTTCGGGGAGATGCGCGCCCCCGTGCAGCGCGTCGCGGGATTCGACGTGCCCTACCCGTCGGGTTCGCTGGAGGACGAGTACCTGCCCAGCATCGACCGCGTCCTGACCGCCGTGCAGACCGCATTGGAGTACCGCCGTGGCTGAAGTGACCTTCCCGCTGCCCGACCTCGGCGAAGGGCTGATCAGCGCCAGGATCCTGGAATGGCTCGTGGCCGAGGGCGACTGGGTGGAGCGCAACGCCCCGCTGGTGGAGCTGGAGACCACCAAGTCCGCGGTCGAGATCCCCTCGCCGCAGACAGGCCGCGTGTCGCGGCTGCACGTCGGGGAGGACGAGGAGCTCGCCGTCGGCGCCCCGCTGGTGACGTTCACCGTCGAGGACCACGCGGGCATCGTCGGCACGGTTCCGGTCGACCACAAGCCGCAACGACGCGTCCGCCTGACCCCGCCGGAGGACTGACCGATGCCCGCGACCGCTCGTGACGGCGTGAAGCTCTGGTACGACGTCGAACCCGGTCCCCGGCCGGTGCTGCTCCTGCACGGGTTCGCCTCCGATTCGGAGCAGACGTGGGAGCGCACCGGCTGGCTCCGCGCGGTGGCCGATCGCGGCCACGTGGTCACCGACCTGCGCGGACACGGCCACAGCGACCGCGCCAAGACGGGCTACTCCCCCGACGATCTCGCCCGCGACGTCCTCGCCGTGCTCGACGCGGCGGAGGTTCCCGTGGTGGACGTGGTGACCTATTCGATGGGCGGCGTCGTCGGCTGGGCGCTGGCCCGGCTGGCTCGCGAGCGGGTTCGCGCGCTCGCGCTCGGCGGGATCGGCGGCGGCCCGGTCGAGCGCGAATCCATGCTCCGCGTCCAGCAGGCCCTCTCCGGCGAGGACCTCGGCCCCTGCGTCGAAGGCATGGCGGGCCAACGCCTCTCCGGCCGGCCCCCGGCACCCGTCCTGCTCGCAACGGGAGACGAGGACGACATCGCCGGGGACGCGCGCTCTTTCGCAGCGACGCTGAACGCCCCGCACGTCTCGCTGGGCCGCCGCAACCACTTCAACGCCGTGTCGAGCCGGGCCTTCAAGACCGCGGCCTTGGAGTTCTTCGACGGCTGAGACCGGTTTTCCGTTGCGGGAGCTGGGATTTTATGGCCTCCCCGGCATGCCGCTAGCGTCCGATCCATGGATGAGAACTTTCGGCCGGCCGGAGAGCTGGCGACCGCGTTGCGCGCTGGCGAGGTGTCCTCGGCGGAACTGACCGAGGCGGCGATCACCGCGATCGAGCGGCACGACGAGGAGATCAACGCGATCTGCGTGCCCGACTTCGATCGCGCCCGGGCGGCTGCGCGTGATGCCGACCAGGCGCTGCGCCGGGGCGAGGACCGGCCGCTGCTGGGTGTCCCGGTCACGGTCAAGGAGTGCTTCGACGTGGCCGGGATGCCCACGACCTGGGGCATGCCGCAGCACCGGGACTTCGCACCGGCCGAGGACGCGGTGCAGGTGTCGCGGCTGAAGGCCGCCGGTGCCGTGGTGCTCGGCAAGACCAACGTGCCGTTGGGCCTGCAGGATCTGCAGAGCTTCAACGAGATCTACGGCACCACCAACAACCCGTGGGATCACGGCCGCACGTCCGGCGGGTCCTCCGGCGGATCGGCGGCGGCTCTGGCGTCCGGGTTCGGTGCGCTGTCCATCGGCTCCGACCTCGCCGGCTCGCTGCGCACCCCCGCGCACTTCTGCGGCGTCCACGCCCACAAGCCGACGCTCGGGCTGGCGGCGACCCGCGGCATGGTCCCGCCGCCAGGCCCCGCCTTGCCGATCGACCACGATCTCGCCGTCGTCGGTCCCATGGCGCGCACCGCCCGCGACCTCACGCTCCTGCTCGACGTCATGGCCGGACCGGACCCGCTGACGCTCGGCAAGGCGCACCAGCTGACGCTGCCGCCCTCGCGCCACGATCGGCTCCGCGACTTCCGGGTCCTGGTCCTCGACGAGCACCCCTTCATCGCGACCAGCGCCGCGGTGCGAGCGGGCGTGAACCGGGTGGCCGACGCGCTCGTCGCCGGTGGCGCCCGCGTCGAACGGCACAGCCCCCTGCTGCCCGATCTCGCCGAAGCCGCGACGCTCTACACGCGCTTGCTCTTCTCCGGCTCCGCGGCGCGCTTTCCGATCGACACCTACGAGCAGCTGCGGTCCCGCGCAGCCGCCCTGAGCGCGGACGACCAGAGCCTCGACGCAGCACGACTGCGCGGGATGGTGCTGAGCCACCGCGACTGGATCGAGGTGAACCACCGTCGCGAACTCCACCGCCACGGTTGGCGGCAGCTGTTCGACGAGTTCGATGCCGTGGCGTGCCCGATCACGCCGACTCCCGCCTTCCCGCACGACCACAACCCGGATCTGCTGGACCGTCGGCTCGACATCGACGGCGTCGAGCACCCGTACTTCGACCAGCTCGTCTGGGCCGGTCTGGCGACGATGCCAGGCCTACCCGCCACCGCGATTCCCGCAGGCCGCTCCACCGAGGGCCTCCCGGTGGGAGTGCAGCTCATCGGTCCGACGCACGAGGACCGCACCCCGCTGCGCCTAGCCGAGCTGCTCGAAGAACACCTCGGAGGCTTCCAGCAACCGACCCGAGCCGAGGCGGAGCAACCACTGCGATAACACCTGAGGCACAACCGATTCCAACGACCCCTGACGCAGCGTCCCCCAGTCCCGCCAGACCCGTTCCCCAACCCCAGATCCAGCCGAGACCCGGACGCAGCGACACTCGCAACCCGGATTACTGCCGTATTCGGGTACCCGATTACCGCAGTATTCCGGTACCCGATTACGGCCGTATTCCGGTATCCGATTGCGGCGGTATTCAGGTCAACTCGGTCAGGGTGCTCCACCGCAAGGCGCGACGGACCGGGGTCGGGGAGCTCGGCCCGTTCTGGGTGAGCGGGCTGCTCGTCGCGTTAGCGCTGCTCGTCGCGTTAGCGCTGCTCGCCGCGTTAGCGCTGCTCGCCGCGCTCCCCCTGCGCACCGTCATCACGGCCCGCAGGGGCACCGACGTGCCCCGTTGACGCGTGCGAACGCCCCTCGGCCGCCGAGGGACGTTCGCACCCGCAAGCCGGTGGATCAGCGGCCCGTGCTGAGGTGCTGCTCCAGCCACAGGGTGTGGACCGGGCCCGCTGCCAGTTCCGGGTCGTTGGTGAGTTCTCGGTGCAGCGCTGCTGTGCTGGCCACGCCTTCCACGTGGAACTCGGTGAGCGCCTGCCGGGCTCGGGCGTAGGCCTGGTCCCGGTCCGCGCCCCAGCAGATGATCTTCGCGATGAGCGAGTCGTAGAACGGGCTGATCCGGTCGCCCTGCGAGATGCCCGTGTCGACCCGGACTCCGGGCCCTCCCGGCAGTCGCAGGACGGCGATCTCGCCTGGGGTCGGGGCGAAATCGCGCTCCGGGTCCTCGGCGTTGATGCGCAGTTCGACGGCCGCGCCACGACGCTCGATCGAGCCCTGGTCCATCGACAGCGGTTCGCCCGCGGCGATGCGCAACTGCTCCGCGACGATGTCCACGCCGGTGATCGCCTCGGTGATCGGGTGCTCGACCTGGACCCGCGCGTTCATCTCGATGAAGTAGAAGTTGCCGTCACCGTCGACCAGGAACTCGACCGTGCCCGCACCGCGGTACCCGACGTGCTCGGCCAGCCGCACCGCCGCGGCGGTGATGGCCTGCCGGGTCTCCTCGTGCAGCGACGGTGCCGGTGCTTCCTCGATGAGCTTCTGCCTGCGCCGCTGCACCGAGCAGTCCCGCTCGAAGAGGTGCACCACGTTGCCGTGGTCGTCGGCGAGGACCTGCACCTCCACGTGCCTGGCGTCGGCCACGGCGCGCTCCAGGTAGACCGCCGGGTCTCCGAACGCCGAACGCGCCTCCGCCTGCGCGGCGGGAAGTGCGTCCAGGAGACCTTCGAGGTCGTGGACCGGCCGGATGCCGCGCCCACCGCCGCCTGCTGCCGCCTTGAGCAGCAACGGGAATCCGATCTCCGCAGCCAGCCGGGGCACGTCGGCCGGATCCTCGATCGGATCGGTGCCGGGCACCACCGGCACACCGGCGGAAGCGGCCGCACTGCGCGCGGCCGCCTTGTCACCCATCTGCTCCAGGACCGCCGGTCGAGGACCGATGAACACCAGCCCCGCCTCGTCGATCGCCCTGGCGAAAGCGCCGCTCTCGGAGAGGAAGCCGTAACCCGGGTGCACCGCGTCGACCTCGGTGGCACGCGCCGCCTTGAGCAGCGCGTCCGGATCCAGGTACGACTTCTGCGCGGCGGAACGGCCGATGTGCACCGCATCATCGGCCATCCGAACCCATTTCGAGTGCTCGTCGGCGTCGGAGTAGACCGCCACCGCTTCGACACCCGCAACGTGGCACGCACGGATGATCCGAACCGCGATCTCACCGCGGTTGGCCACCATCACTCGCCGCAGGCCGCTCATACGTCATCGACCTCGAACATCGTCTGGCCGATGTCCACCTCGTCACCGTCGTCGAGCAAGATCTTGCTGACCCGGCACTCGCGGTCGGCCTTGACCTCGTTGAAGGTCTTCATCACCTCGATGAGCCCGATCGTCTGCCCGGACCGCACCACGGTTCCGGGCTCGATGTACGGGTCCGCTTCGGGCGATGGGCGCCGGTAGAAGACACCGGGCATCTGAGCATCCACTGTGGACATCGTTTCCCCCTCCGCCGGCTCTAGGCGCCGGCTACCGCCACCCGCGCTTTTTCAAGACGTGCACGCCGTTCCGACCGGGCGGCCACCGCACCATCGATGTCCACCCGCTCGAACTGCACCTTGCTGCCGGTCCTGGCCTGGGCCATCCGATCGCGGTCCACCGAGATCACGGTGCCGATGGTCGCGTACCCGCCACCGGTGACCGCGTCGTTGAGCAGCACGATCGGCTCGTCACCGCCGGGAACCTGCACCGATCCGACCGGGTAGCCGAGGTCGACGACGTTGGCCTGGTCGCTCCCCGCGCCGAACGGCTGCTCCCGCTCGACGAACTCCAGCGAGCCGCCGCGCAACCGGTAGCCCACCCGGTCGGCGTCCTTGGTGACCTTCCACTCCGTGGTGAGGAACGACTCCAGCGCTCGCTCGGTCAACCGGTAGGCGCACAACCCGACGACCAGGCGAAGGACGGTCGCGTCCGGGAACTCCGGGATGAGTTCGGCGGGGATCTCGGTGCCCAGCGCGGGCGATTCGACCGCCCCGCCGAGCGGGAGCCGGTCGCCGTCGACCAGCGCGCGGCCCTCGAAACCACCGATACCGGTGAGCATGTAGGTCGAGCGCGAGCCGAGGTAGAGCGGCACGTCCACCCCGCCGCTGATCGCGATGTAGGGCCGGGCGCCCGCGCGCACGGCCTTCACCGCCAGGACGTCCCCGGCCTTGATCCCCAGCGTCTGCCAGGTCGGCGCCGGTTCGCCGTTGATGGTGACGACGCTGTCGGCACCGGTGACCGCGACGCTGCGGGAATCGGTGAACTCCAGCTCCGGCCCGATGTAGGTCGCCTCCAGCACGGCGGCGCCGTCGGGGTTGCCGACCAGCAGGTTCGCGACCGCGTAGGAGTACTGGTCCATCGCGCCCGAAGGCGGCATGCCGATGGCGTACTGGCCGTCCCGGCCCGAGTCCTGGACCGTCGTGGACAGGCCGCTCGTGCGCACGATCAAGGAACTCATCTGTACAGCACCTCCAACAGCCCGCGGTTGACCGCGTCCGGGTCGGCGAGCAGTTCCGCCGGAAGGAGTTCCGCCTCGCGGATCCGGTAGCGGAACCGGCCCTCCTCGACCTCCACGCGCGTGCGGTCGTACTCGTCCCGGTCGATCGCCCGGTACCGCAGCACATCGCTGGGCCGCGGGAACGCGATGTCGTCAGCGAAGTCGGGAAGCCGCTGCGCCAGGTCGAAGACCGGCGCCGGGGCGATCCCGAACAGCTGGTACCCACCGGCTCCTCGCACCGGGTACACCACGGAGAACGCGCCGCCGTAGCCGAAAGCGCGCTCGGGCGTGTCGGTGCGCGGGCGCACGTACTTGGGCACCTCGATCTGCCGGTCGCGCGGAACCATCTGGTAGCAGAACGGAAGCCCCGGGACGAACCCGAGCATCGTGACCAGGAACGGCGCCGAGGTGATCGACTCGATCAGCGACGGCACATCGGAGAACCCGTTGATCCTGGCGGCGTATTCGAGGTCGGTGACCTCGGGGTCCTGGTGGCGATCGCGGAACCTCATCAGGGTTTCGCGCGTCCACGGGTCGTCGAAGAGCACCGGCACGTCCACGATCCGGGTGCTCACAGCGTCGTCGCTGCGCAGCTCGCCGGCCGTGCGCTCCAGTCGGCGCAGTTCCTCGACGAGTTCGGTCGGATGCAGACGATCCGGATCCAACCGAACGAGGTATGAAGCGTTCGACGGGCAGATGTCGATGACCCCGTCGATGTTCTCCCGGCGCAACGCGCCGGTGATGGCCATGGCCTTGAGATTGGCCTCCAGGCTCATCTCGCGGTCGATTTCGACGAAGATGAACTCATCCCCGCCGAATTCGTACCGAGCCGGTGGTAGTTGAACCTCCATCACGGTCACGGCGCACCTCCGCATCCCCCGACGAGTGCCAGTCGAGAATGCGCCGCAGGACGGCTCGACGCAGCGCGTCGGTCACCAATCGACCACCTTCGAGTGAGAGGATAGGCTGATTGATCTGCGTGCGCAATCACCGGAAACTAAGGTGGGCGCCCGGATCCGGAGGTGAGTCATGCGCACTCTCGTAGACCTCAACGCTGATGCCGGGGAGAGCTTCGGGCGGTGGCGTCTCGGTGACGACGCCCGCCTCATCCCCCTCGTGACGTCGGTGAACATCGCTTGCGGCTGGCACGCCGGGGACCCGGCGACGATGCAGCGGTCCGTCGAACTGGCACGCGACGGCGACACCGCCGTCGGCGCGCACCCCGGTTTCCCCGACCTCGCCGGTTTCGGCAGGCGGGCCATGGCTCTGAGCCCGGAGGACGCCGCGCGCGCCTGCCTGTACCAGTTCGGGGCACTGCAGGCGATCGCCGCTCGGTGCGGTGAGACCATCCGGCACGTCAAGCCGCACGGCGCGTTCTACGGGCTGACGCTCAAGGACGAGGGGGTCGCCGAAGCCATCGTGGAGGCCATCGCGACCGCGGCTCCCGGCGTGCGGATCGTGCTGCTGGCCGGACCCGTGTCCGAACGCCTCGCCGAACGCGGGTTCCCGGTGGTGCGGGAGGCCTTCGCCGACCTCGACTACGACGACTCCGGGCACATCATCATCGAACCGGAGCCGCTGCCGAAGTCGCCGCAGACCTGCGCGGACCAGGCGGAGGCCGTCCTGCGGGGCGAGGTGCGCTCGGTGACGGGCAACCCCATCCCGGTGGACGCCGACACGATCTGCCTGCACGGCGACCGGCCGAACGCGGTGGACATCGCGGAGGCGATCCGCGAGCGGTTCGCCTCCGCGGGTGTCCGTCTGGCCCCGATGGCCGAAGTGGCGGACGCTCGGGGCTGAATCAGCCTGCGGGCAGCAGCCTCTCGGATTCGGCCATCCGCGAATCGCTCAGGTGATCACCTTCCGGGCTGAACGGCGGCACCGCTTCCGGCAGGCAGTCGGCCAGCAGCAGCGAGTCCACCGCACGTTCCTCCGGGCCCGCGCTGACCACCGGGGAGCCGTCCGGCGCCCAGATGCCGGAGTTGCCCCGGTACTCCCACTGCCCGCGGTCGGACACCTCCCATCCGCGCCGGTTGGCGTAGGCAACGAAAACCCGCCAGACGGCGGCCATCGCGGGGATGATGTGCTCGGTGGCGTCGGGGTAGGCCACCAGCGTCGGGTTCCCGTTCTGGAGCGTGAAGTGCCGGTCGGCGGCCGTGGGACCGACGATCAGCCGCGCTCCCCGCCGCACCAGGCTCTGGTACAGCGGCGGGAACTCGCACTCGTAGCAGTTGAGCAACCCGACCGGGAACCCGTTCACCTGAACGACGGGCGGCAGGTCGTGCCCCGGCGTGAAGTTCACCCGTTCGGCGTCGCCGTAGAGGTGGGTCTTGCGGTAGTTGGCCTTGAGCTCTCCGTCGGCGACGAGGGCCACCGAGTCGTGCAGCGCATCGTTGGCGCCCCGTTCCACGTAGGGCAGGGCGACGGCGATCTCGTGCTGCGTGGACAGCTTCTTGGCCAGTTCGACACTCCTTCCGTCACTCGGCTCGGCGAGCTGCTCGCAGAGCTCACGGTTGAGCGCGTAGCCGGTGTTGAAGCATTCGGGGAAGGCGCACAGCTGGCTGCCGTAGCCGGCGGCGAGCGCCAACACCTCCTCCATCCGGAGGAGGTTCTCCGCCACCGCCTCGGGCGTTCCCGAGGGGTTCTCGCCCTGGAACAGCGCGAGGCGAATCCCGGTGCCGGCCCGCGGTGGTTCGCGGTCGGTCAACCGGCTGACGATTCGGACGGGACGCATGGATGTTCTCCTTTTCCGATCAGTTCGCGTGGGAAACGAATTCCTCGACGGCGGTCGCGAGGTTCTCGACCGCTTCCGACGTGAGATCACCGCGCACGACGATGCGCATCACCTCGACGTCGTCGAGCTTGGGCGGGAAGGTGTAGACGGGTACGGACCAGCCGATGTCGGCCAGTCGCTTGGACACCTCCCGCAGGTCGACCGGTGGTTCCGCGGTCACCACGACCACGGGTAACTCGCTGCCGTCGCCCAGCACCCGGAGCCGTCCGGTCGCCTGCAACCGCGTGGCCAGCCGCTGCGCGAGCGACCGGGACCGGGCGTGCACGGCGCGGAAACCGGCGAACCCGAGGCGCACGAAGTTGTAGTACTGGATGACCACGGGGGCCGCCGACCTGGAGAAGGTCAGCTCGTAGTGGGCGTCGTCGCCGCCGAGGTAGTTGATCCGAACCCCCAGTTCGGGACGGCGACGGCTGCGGTCCCGCCAGAGCAACCAGCCCAGGCCCGGCAGCACCATGCCGGACTTGTGACCGGAAGCGTTGATCGAGACCACTCGCGGGATCTGGAAGTCCCAGAGCAGCTCGGGATCCAGGAACGGCGCGATGAACCCGCCCGATGCGGCGTCGACGTGCAGCGGAACGTCGATACCGCGCTGCTCCTCCAGCTGGTCCAGCCGCTCGGCGATCTCGGCGATGGGTTCGTAGCGGCCGTCCAGAGTGGACCCCAGGATCCCGACGACTCCGATGGTCCGCTCGTCGCAGAGTCGCTCGACCGCGCTGCCGTCGAGCGCGGGTCCATCGCCGGTCGCCGGGGCGACGCGCGCCTCCACCCCCCAGTGGCGGCAGAACTTCTTCCAGCAGGCGTGCGCGCCGGCCCCCATGACGATGTTCGGCCGGGTCAGCCGATCTCCGGTGCGGTCCTGCCAGGCCCGCAGCAAGGACGCACCGGCGAGCATCGCCGCCTCGCTGGACCCGGTGGTGGCACTGCCCACGACCTCGCTCGCATCTCCGTGCCACAGCGCACCGATGATGTCGACGCACTCGCGCAGCAGCGCGTCGATGGCCGGGTACTGCTCTCGGTCGACGAGGTTGTAGTTCAGGTACTCGCGGTACAGCCGGTGAGCCTCCGGTTCGATCGATGTGGTCAGGAAGGTCGCGAGGTTGCGCTCCGGCGGGCCGTCTCCGCTCAGCCTTTCCGTGACGGCGTTGAAAGCCTCATCCGCATCCATTCCGAATAGAGGGATACCGCCCCGAAGTTGCGTCGAGCAACCCGACGATTCCTCGAACGCCTTCGGCAAAGCAGACATCGTCGAATGCTCCTGTTCCTGGTTGTGTGCGAAACACGATCAACGCTACGACCAGGCAGGACCCAGGTGCCATGAACAATTCGCCCCAGATCATCCGAACTAGTTCCAGGCCGCTCGGACTGGTCCACACGGGGCAATTCCCCACTCATACGAGGGATTCGCGGACAGGGTCGTAATTCGCGCGTAATGCTGTGGCGAAATGGGAAGTAGGAAAGGACGGGTGCAGGGTGCCCCCGGACGATCCGCCCGAGTGGAGGCATTTCATGGCCCGTTCCTCTGACCGGGCTCTGGACCGGGCGATCACCGCGTTGCTGCACGAGGCCGTCGAGCACTCGCGTGCGATGCGTCAGGTTCTGAACCAAGTCGGTCAGTTAGCTTCATTAAGGATCAACATGCTCGAATCATCGGACTCCTCCGAAACCACGCTGACCGAGGTGCTTTCACCGCTGACCAAGCGGGAGCGCGAGGTCCTCGATCACCTCGCTCGCGGCTGCTCCAACCGGCAGATCGGACGATCACTGGGGATATCCGAACGCACGGTCAAGAATCACCTCCGAAACATCTTCACGAAACTCGGTGTGGGCGACCGGACTTCGGCCGTCGTGAAGGCACTGGGCCGCATGGGCTAGCTCGTGGGAGTGGTACCGCCGAACCGCTCCAGGTCGGCGTCCAACCCCTCGTACACCTCCGGGCGCCTCGCCCGGAGGTGTGCCGCGTGGGCGAACCCGCCGAGCGCGGCGACCGGCAGCAGCCACGGCAGTGCGGTCACGTAGGAGGCCTCGGATCCGGCCAGCAGTCCGAAATTGGCCACAGCCATCACCGAAATCGAGAGCAGGCCGAGGAAACCGAGCCCGGGTGCCACCAACGTGGACCACACCCGGGGATCGGCCGCGCGCCGGAAGTGCACGACGATCGACAGCGCCGCCAGCGCCTGCAGCACGATGATGCACAGCGTCCCGAAGCCGACCATGACCGGTACCAGCGTGGTGATCACGTCGAGCCCGAACGCGGCGAACGCCCCGGCGACCACGGCGGCGAACCCCGCGTTGACCGACAGCGCCCGCTGCGGCACGCCGTTGTCGCGGGTGCGCGCCAGCCCGCCGGGCAGCACTTCCGCGCGGCCGAGGGAGAACAGGTAGCGCCCGGCGACGTTGTGGAAGGCCAGCTGCGCGGCGAACAGGCTCACCACCAGCAGCACCACCACGACCCCGAGGAGGAACCCGCCCAGGTACTCATCGATCAGCGCGAACAGCAGGTCGCCGTCGGCCAGGTGCTGCTCGGCGACGCGCTGAGCGTCGGCCACGCCGACCGCGCTGACCACGGCCCACACCGTCACCCCGTGGATCAGCCCGATCAGCGCGATCGCGAGGTAGGTGGCGCGCGGGATGGTGCGTTCCGGTCGCCGGGCCTCCTCGCTGAACAGCGATGTCGCTTCGAAGCCCAGGAAGGCGGTGGACGCCAGCAGCAGGCCGACGGCCGGCGCTCCTCCGGTGATGGCCTCGACGCTGAACGCGTCGAAGCTGAAGCCGGTTCGGATCAGCACCGAGGCGCTGAAGGCGACGAGCACGAGGACTTCGAGCACGAGCGCGATGCCCAGAGCCCTGGCGCTGATGCTGATCCCCGATCGGGCGAACAGGAACGCGGCCAACATGATGACCAGGGCGCTGAGGTACCAGTGCACATCGATCCCCAGCAGGTCGGCCAGCGCCGACGACGTGTAGAACCCGGCCGTGCCCATCGCTCCGGCGACGAAGAAGTTGTAGCCCGTGGTGGCGATGAACCCGGCCACCAGACCCGCGGGCCGGCCCAGTCCTCGCACCACGAACGCGTAGAACCCGCCCGCGCTGACGACCTCCCGCGACATCTGGGCGTAGCCGACCGCGAACAGCAGCAGCACGACCGCCACGGCCAGGTAGGCGACGACGGTTCCACCGCCACCGCCGAGCCCGATCGCCAGGCCCGCGACGACGATGGCGGCGGTCAGCGGCGCGACCGCCGCCAGCACCAGGAACACCACTCCGGCGGTGCCCAGCTGATCCGGCACGAGCCTGCTCGACGATTCGGCGCTGGACGTGGCCACATCAGCTCCTTCCAACCGAGCGGGATCAGGCGAGGGGAGGTGGCGGGCGGATCTCGCCGAGCAGAGCGCCACCGTCCGACAGAGTCGACCAGGCACCCGATCAGTTCAATACGGCAAGGAGGTGGTTGTCGGATCGCGGGGGCGGGGGCGCGCCCCCGCTGCGCTCGACGCCGGCCGGCCCCCTCCGAGCGGAGAGGCTCCGACCCGTCGGGCCGTGAGCCCCGCGTCGCTGCGGCGCTGCACAATGGGGGCATGGTCGAGCAGAGCGTGTGGATGCAGAAGGTGGCGGCTGACCCGGGACATTCCGCCTGGTACATCGGCCGGATGCGCGGTCTGGCCGAGGCCGGTGAGGACCTCGCGGGTGAGGCTCGGCTGATCGACTCGATGGCCGCGCGCGGCTCGCGCATCCTCGACGCCGGGTGCGGCCCGGGCCGGGTCGCCGGCGCCCTCGCGGCGGCCGGTCACGACGTGGTCGGTGTGGACGTCGACGCGGCGCTGATCAAGGCCGCCGAGGAAGACCACCCGGGGCCGCGCTGGATCGTCGACGACCTCGCGGAACTCGACCTCGCAGCGCACGGCATCAACGAACCGTTCGACGTGATCGTGTGCGCCGGGAACGTGATGACCTTCCTCGCCCCGAGCACGCGTCGCACCGTGCTGCAGCGGTTCCGCGAGCACCTGGCGCCGCGAGGCCGGGTGGCCATCGGGTTCGGGACCGGACGCGGGTACGAACCCGACGAGTTCTTCGCCGACGTGGAGGCCGCCGGGCTCACGCAGGACGTCGCCCTGGCCACCTGGGACCTGCGCCCGCGCCGAGCGGACTCGGACTTCCTCGTCGCGATCCTCAGCCCGGCCGGGTGATCTCGTCGGTGCGGAGCACTCCCGCGTCGACGAGGCGTTGCACGTCCTCCTCGGCGATCCCGGCTTCCGCCAGGACCTCTCGGGAGTGCTGGCCCAGCAGCGGGGCCGGTCGCGGTGGTGGCGGGGGCGTTCCGAAGTCGATCGGTCGCCGGGCCAGCCGGACCGGGCCCACGCCCGGCTGATGGACGGTCTGGAAGAAGTCGGTCGCCACCAGCTGCGGATCCGCGAAGAGGTCTTCGATCGAGTTGACCGGCCCGTGCGGGATGTCGGCGCGTGCGAACGCCGCGCTCCACTCCGCCGAGGTGCGGTGGACCATCTCCTCGGCCAGCAGCGCGTAGAGCTCGTCGATGTGGGTCGTGCGGGCGCCGATGTCGTGGAAGCGCGGGTCCTCGGCGAGCTCCGGGCGGCCGATCAGGTCGAAGAACGCGATCCAGTGCTTGTCGGCGTACATCATGACGGCCAGGTGACCGTCCGCGGTGGCGTACGGGCGCCGGTGCGCGGAGTCGGTCCTCGGGTAGCCGGTGGGGCCTGATGGCGGGTCGGTGAGCCAGCCGCCCTGCCGGTCGAGCAGCATGAACGACGCCATGCCCTCGAACATCGGGACCTCCACCGAGCGGCCGGCACCGTCGATCTCGCGAGCGCGGAGGGCGGCGCAGGTGGCCGCGGCACCGTAGAGGCCCATCACCTTGTCGGACGCCGCCGAGCGCCAGTACTCCGGCTCACCGCCCGCGGCGGCCTGGGCGTCGGCGATGCCGGAGGCCGCCTGGATCACGTCGTCGTAGGCGGGGCGGTCGGCGTGCGGGCCGTGCCTGCCGTAGCCGCGGAACGCGCACAGCACCAGCGCCGGGTTGACCTCGCGCAGGTCGTCCCAGGTCAGTCCGAGCCGGGCCGCCGCCGGCGGGCGGATGTTGTGCAGCAGCACGTCGGCATCGCGCACCAGCGCGTGCAGCACGTCGCGGGCGTCGTCGCTCTTGAGGTCGACGGCGAGGGAGCGCTTGCCCCGGTTGGCGTTGACGAAGATCGGCCCCGCGCCGGCTCCCGAGGTGTCGCCGACTCCCCGCACCTGGTCGCCGCGCAAGGATTCGACCTTGACGACGTCGGCGCCCCACTCGGCGAGGACCTGCGCCGCATAGGGCCCCATGAACACCGTGGACAGGTCGAGGACCCGCACACCGGCCAGCAGTTCCCCGCTCATCGGTGACCTCCCGGGAGGCTGGGCGTGTCGGCCGGGCCGCCGAGGACGACGTCCCACAGCGACGAGGTCCTCGTGGTCTCACCGAGGAAGCGGTCCCAGTCGCGGGTGGTGCCGAACTCGCCTCGCCAGTCGAGCGCGGGCAGCGTGAACAGCTGCAACGGGTGCTCCTGGGTGGTGCCGATCGCGCCGTGGACCTGGTGGGCGTTGCGCACGACGACCGACACCGCATGTCCGGCGCAGGACCGCGCCGCCGCGACCTTGACCGCCGAGAGCGCACCGGTCTCGGCCGCGTCCAGCACCGCCGCGTCCACAGCAGCCCGCGCCAGCGCTGCTTCAGCGGCGGCTTCGGCCACCAGGTGCTGCACGGCCTGGAACTTCGCGATCGGACGCCCGAACTGCACCCGGCTCCGGCTGTGCTCCACGCAAAGCCGAACCACCGCGTCCAACGCCCCCACGACCTGCACCGCCCGGGCCACAGCCCCCCGCAGCACCAACTCGTCCAGAACCCCCGCCCCCACCTCCACGACCCCAGGAGGCTCCTCGACCCCCCGCATCTCCCCCCGAGGCAGCCCGGACCGGGCACCCGGATTACTCCCGTAATCAGGTCCCTGATTACGGGAGTAATCCGGGTCCGGAGGACCGCTGTGGTCGGGTCCCCGATTACGGCCGTTTTCGGGGTCCTGATTACGGGAGTAATCCGGGTTTGGTGGGGAGGGGGTTTCGGCTACGGCGCAGGTGCCGTTGGGGCGGCGGAAGAGGAGGACCGCGGGGACTTGGCCGAGCCAGGGGACCGCGCGGGCTGTTCCGTCGGGTTCGACGATCGCCAGGGTCAGCGGCGTTGTCGGGTCGTCCGCGGGGGTTCCGGCGGTGCGGAGGAGCCAGTGGGCCAGCAGGTCGCTTTCGGCGAACGGGAGATGTCGTGCTGCTGCTGCTGCGCTTTCGCTCAGGAGGGCTGCTGCTTCGAGCCAGCCCGCGCCCGAACCGCCCTGCTGCTCGGGGGCGGTCAGGGCGGTGAAACCGAGTCGGCTCAAGCGTTCCCACAGCTGCGCGTCGAAGCCGCCGGTGGTCTGGTCGAGCCGGTCGTGGAGATCGCCGGCGAGCACCTCGCGCAGCACGTCGCGCAGCTCCGGGTCGACGGTGGTCATCAGCGCATCCCCAATCCGCGTGCGATGACGCCTCGCAGGATCTCGTTCGTCCCGCCGCGCAGCGTGAACCCGGGCCGCTGCTGCACGGCCCGGCGGGTGAGCGCGGCGACGTCGCCGGTCTCACCGGATGGGGTCTCGAGGTCGGCCAGCTCGGCGATGTCGCCTTCGAGGACGGTGCCGAGCACCTTCACCAGCGCTGCGGGAACGTCCGGCCGGTCGCCGCGCTGGAGCGCGGCGGCGATGGACAGCGACATCTGGTGCAGCCCGGCCAGCCTGCCGGTGATCCTGCCCGCTTCGGCCGATTCCACGCTTCCCACCAGGGATTTCGCCAGCTGGTAGGTGGACAGGAACCGCTCCGGCCCGGAGCGCTCGA
This sequence comes from Saccharopolyspora endophytica, assembly GCF_018070075.1. Taxonomy (GTDB): domain Bacteria; phylum Actinomycetota; class Actinomycetes; order Mycobacteriales; family Pseudonocardiaceae; genus Saccharopolyspora; species Saccharopolyspora endophytica. The sequence continues at coordinate 547,805 of NZ_JAGPXE010000004.1, read as the reverse complement.
ACGCCAGCTCCGAGGTGACCTGGTGCCAGCCCGCCCCGATCTCCCCCACGACGTGATCGTCGGGCACCACCACCTCGTCGAGGTGGACCTCGTTGAAGTGGTGCGACCCGTTCGCCGAGATGACCGGCCGGATCTCCACGCCCGGGGAGTCCAGCCGCACCAGCAGCTGGCTCAGCCCGCCGTGGCGGTCCTCCCCCTGCGGGGTGGTGCGGACGAGCGCGATGAAGGCGTCCGCGACGTGCGCTCCGGACGTCCAGAGCTTGGTGCCGCGCACCCGCCAACCGCCGTCGATCCGTTCCGCCCGCGTGCGCACGCCGGCCAGGTCGGAGCCCGAATCCGGCTCGCTCATCCCGATCGCGAAGAACACCTCGCCGGTCACGATGCGCGGCAGGTACTCCCGCTTGAGCCGCTCGTTGCCGAAGCGCAGCAGGTTCGGCGCGACCTGCCGGTCGGAGATCCAGTGCGCGGCGACCGGCGCACCGGCCGCCAGCAGCTCCTCGGTGACCGCGAACCGCTCCAGGAACGTCCTGCCGTGGCCGCCGTACTCGGTGGGCACGGTCATGCCCAGCCACCCCCGCTCGGCGAGCGCGCGCGTGAAATCCACGTCCCACCCGCTCAACCAGCTGTCCACGGTCGGCTCGAAGGCGCCCGCGGCGACCTGCTCGGCGAGGAAAGCCCGCACCTCCCGGCGCACCGCGCCCAGCTCCTGGTCCTCGCGAACGGGCGGCGGCATCAACGACGGCATCGGCCACTCCTGCACTGGATCCGGAACGGTTGCGCTCACCACGTAACCGGCACGCACGTCCCAGGTCAACGGGCCTTGCCGATGACCTGGTGGCGCACGTGCACGTAGGGTGTCGCCGAGTCAGGCCCGGCTGCTTTGGAGGAACGCTTCTCATGTCCGATGTGCTGCTGGTCGAGCGCGCCGATCACGTGGAGACCTGGACGATCAACCTGCCCGATCAGCGCAATCCGATCTCCGGTGCGGACCTGATCGAGGCGTTCGAGGACAACGCGCGGCGGGTGCAGCAGGACCTCGACGTGCGGTGCGTGGTGCTCACCGGAGCGGGCAAGGCGTTCTCCGCCGGCGGCAACGTCAACGACATGCGGGAGAAGGCCGGCATGTTCAGCGGCAGCCCGTGGGAGATGCGCAACGGCTACCGCGACGGCATCCAGCGGATCCCGCTGGCCCTGTCCGAGTGCGAGGTCCCGATGGTCGCCGCCGTCAACGGACCCGCCGTCGGAGCCGGGTGCGACCTGGCCATGATGTGCGACCTGCGGGTGGCCTCCACCAATGCTTGGTTCGCCGAGTCCTTCGTGCAGCTGGGCATCATCCCCGGCGACGGCGGAGCCTGGTTCCTCACCCAGGCCATCGGCCCGCAGCGCGCGGCGGAGATGGCGCTCACCGGCGACCGCGTCACGGCCGCGAAGGCTCTCGAGTGGGGCATGGTCGCGCACGTCGTCGAGCCGGAGCAGCTGCTCGACGAAGCCCGCGCGCTGGCTGCCCGGATCGCCAAGAACCCGCCGCACGCCACCCGGATGGCCAAGCGGCTGCTCAAGGAGTCCCGCACCAACGACCTGCGCCACGTGCTGGAGCTCTCGGCCACCATGCAGGCCCTCTCCCACCACACCGCCGACCACGCCGAAGCCATGAACGCCGTGCTCGACAAGCGCCCGGGCCACTTCGAGGGCCGCTGACCAGCACGCCACTGCCATCCCGGATTTCAGTGGAAATCGGGTCCCCGAGTTCCACTGAAGACCGGCCCCCGAATTCCACTGAAATCCGGTTCGCGGGTTCCGCTGGAATCAGGGTTGGGGTGGGTTGTCCGGGGTCAGGACGCAGCGGGAGCCGGTGAAGATGGTGACCATGCAGCGGTTGTTGTGGTTGCACAGCGACCGGGTGCCGGAGTCCGCGGCGATGCGGTTGATCAGGTCGGGTTCGCGGAGGAGGGCCCGGCCCATCGCCACGAACTGGAAGCCCTCCCGCATCGCGGTGTCCATGATCTCCCGGTTGGTGACGCCTCCGAGCAGCACCATCGGCAGGTCCACCGCCGCGCGGATCTGGCGGGCGTCGTCCAGCAGGTAGCCGTCCTGGTAGGGGTATTCGCGCAAGAACCTGCTGCCGACCAGCTTCACGCCGGTGCGGATGGGTTCGCGCATCACCGAGGCGAACTCGCGGACCGGTGCGTCGCCCTTGAACAGGTACATCGGGTTGAGCAGCGAACTGCCCGCCGTCATCTCCAGCGCGTCGACGGTGCCCTCGGCCTCCAGCCACTGCGCCACCGCGATCGCCTCGTCCAGCCAGAACCCGCCGGGCACACCGTCATCCATGTTCAGCTTGGCCAGGATCGCGATCCGGTCGCCGACCGCTTCACGGACGGCGCGCATGATCCGCAGCGCGAACCGGGCCCGGTTCGCGAGACTTCCGCCGTAGGAGTCGGTGCGCTTGTTGAGCTTGGGGCTGAGGAACGAGCTGGCCAGGTAGTTGTGTCCCAAGTGGATCTCGACGGCGTCGAAACCGGTTGCCACGGCCATTCTCGCGGCGTCGCCGTGCGCTTGGACGACCCGGTCGATGTCGGCCGGCGTCGCGGCCTTGACCGGGCGCAACGATTGCAGGCTCAGCGATCTGCTCGGCCCGAGCGCGGGCAGCTTCGTCTTGGTGGAGTCGGCGACCGGCCCGGAGTGGCCAACCTGCGCGGAGATCGCAGCGCCCTCGGCGTGCACGGCTTCGGTCAACCGCCGCAGGCCTGGGACGGCCTCGTCGCGCCAGACGATCTGGTGCCCGTCGGTGCGCCCCTCGGGTGAGACCGCGCAGTAGGCGACCGTGGTCATGCCGACACCACCGGCCGCGTGCCGCACGTGGAAGTCGATCAGCTCGTCGGTGACCAGTCCGCGACGAGCCCTCTTCTCGTAGGTCGCGGCTTTGAGCACCCGGTTGCGCAGCCGCAACGGCCCCAGCACAACCGGGGCGAGCACGTCGGGCATGACCTTCTCGCGCATCGCTTCGTCCTCACCTCGTCGGAAGTCCAGCGTTGCGATCGGCACCCTACCAGCATTTTGTCGCATCGCGCCAAAACTTCTGACCAGCGGTTGACCAGCGCGGAGACCTCGGTCGACTATCGTCGGCGAGGTGAGCAACAGCGACGCCTCCGCACCGCAGCGCGGCCGCCCGACCGTGCTCGACCGCGCCGCCATCGCCACCGAGACCTTCCGGCTCTGGACCGAGCGCGGCTACGACGACGTGGGCTGGAAGGACATCGCCGAGGCCACCGGCATCAGCGTCCGCACGCTCGTCCGGCACTTCGCGCGCAAGTCCGACATCGCATGGATCGGCGTGCCCGTCGCCACCCGCCGGCTGCGCGACGCCCTCGACGACACGCCCGCGGACGCCCCCGTCAGCGACGCCGTCCGCCGCGCGATCGTCGCGTCCATTTCGGACGATCCGATGACACCCGCAGGCCCCGACTGGATCCGCGTCGTGTGCGCCGAACCCGAGATCGCGGGCACCGCCCCCACCGCCTACCGGCCCTGGATCGCCGAACTCGCCCGCTTCATCGAGCACCGCGTCACCGGCATCACCCCCGCCGCCGCCTCCGCCCTGGCCAGCGGGTACCAGGCGGCCACCTTCGCCGCCCTGGTCGCCTGGAGCGAGAGCGGATCCCACGAGCGCGCGGCCGCGGCGGCGGACGAAGCCCTCACCTGGCTGTCGATCCCCGCGCGGTGAAGCCGCACGGCGAATCCGGATCGATTCTCGTGAATCGCAAGTCCGGCGCCGCGGAAATCACAATTCAGAATGATTTCACCGCGCACTCCAAAAACTTCGAATGATGCCGGAATTCTTTCTGCTATACTACTGATGTACCAGAATTCGATGTGTCAGAACTCCGTTCTGATGAAGTCGGGGCGATGATGACTGCTGCGAGCGAGGAGCAACCGGGCAACCTGTCCATGGCGGAGAAGGCCTACCTGGCGATCAGAGACCGGCTGATCATGCTGGACATCCCGCCGATGACGGCCATCGACGACGCGGCGCTGGCGCGCTCGCTGGAGATCGGCCGCACCCCTGTGCGCGAGGCGCTCAAGCGCCTGGAGATCGACCGGCTCGTCGTGTCCTACCCGCGCCGGGGAACCTTCGCCACGGCCGTGGACATCACCGACCTGGCCTACATCTCCGACCTGCGCGTGCACCTCGAACCGCTGGCCGCCCGGCGAGCCGCGGAGATCGCCTCGGACGCCGATCTGGAGGAGATCGGCGGCCTCGTCGACCAGCTCGACGGCATGGACTTCCGCTCGATGGCGCGCGACGAGGTCATGCGCTGGGACCTGCACGTGCACCGCACGATCTACCACGCCGCGGGCAACCCGCACCTCGAAGACACCCTCATCCGCTACGACAACCTCGCGACGCGGATCTTCTGCGTCTTCCTGGACCGCATGCAGGACTTCGACAGCCACGTCATGGAGCACTCGGCACTGCTGCGAGCCATCGGATCGCGCAAGCCGGACAAGGCGGAACAGCTGGCCAGGGAGCACGTCCTCAACTTCGACAAGGCGATGCGCTCCCTGGTGTAGCTGACGCCAATTGCTGTGGGGCCCTGCTTGGCGGTGCAGGTGGTGGAACCTCAGACGCCGTCTGGGTCCGGGCGCCACTCCTGATGTATGCCAATACACGGCGTCGCGGCGTCCTCCCCAGACGACGTCTGAGAACCCGCGGCGGTGCAAGCTGAGTCCCGCACCTGAAACACGGACTGCCCCACAGCTGCCTTATAGGCGCTGTGCGAGCTTGCGGCGCCATTGGCCGAAGGGCCGGGCGCGATCGACCGCGAGCACGCCGACGGGCTCTTCCGCCGCGTCGAGGTAGAGGGCGAGGAAGTCGCCGGATTCGGGGTCGCCCTCCTCGATCTGGACGGTGCAGTCCTCGGTGCGGTGGCCGGCGAACTGGATCTTGTGGCCGTACTGGTCGGACCAGAAGTAGGGAACCGCGTGGTGCGCGGGCGCCGAGTGCTCCCGGCCGAGCAGCGCCGCCACCGCGGCGGCCGGTTGTTGCAGCGCGTTGGTCCAGTGCTCCAGCCGCATCGGACGCTCGGTGTAGTCGCGGTAGGAGTGCGCGCAGTCGCCCGCTGCCACGACCTCCGGCACCCCGGTCCGGCCGCGCGCGTCGGTGCTGACGCCGTGGTCGACGTCGAGCCCGGACCCGGCGAGCCATTCGGTGTTCGGTTCGGCCCCGATGCCGACCACGACCACGTCCGCGGGCAGCTCCCGCCCGTCGGACAGCCGCACCCCGGTCACGCGGGACTCGCCCAGCAGCTCGGCGACGCCGGACAGCGGGTGCACCCGGACGCCGTTGCGGGCGTGCAGCCGAGCGCACACCTCACCCATGTCTGCTCCCAGCGCTCGTCGCAGCGGAACCGGGCCGTTGTCGACGACGTCGACCTCGCACCCGAGCGCGACCGCCGTCGAGGCGACCTCGGCGCCGATGAACCCGGCGCCGACCACCACCAGCCGCGCTCCGGCGACCAGCTCCGCGCGCAGCGCCCGCGCGTCGTCCAGGGTCCGCAGGGTGTGCACGCCCCGGAGCTGCTTTCCGGGCAGCTGCCGCGCCCGCGCGCCGGTGGCCAGCACGACGCCGTCGGTGCCGATGCGGGTGCCGTCGGCGAGCACGACCGCGCGACCGGCCGTGTCGAGCGCGTTCGCGGGCTGCCCGAGGCGCCAGTCCACGTCGAGCTCGTCGTCATCGGAGTCGGTGAGCCGGATGTCGGCCTCGTCGATCGCCCCCGCCAGGAACTCCTTGGACAGCGGCGGCCGGTCGTAGGGGCGGTGCGGCTCGTCGCCGACCACCGCGATCTCGCCTTCGAAACCCTGCTCGCGCAGCGCGCGGACCGCCGAGAGCCCGGCCAGGGACGCGCCGACGACCGTGATGTGGCGCATCAACCGACCTCCTCCGCGACGGTGCTGCCGACGCGAGTCGACTCGTGCACGTAGACCATCCCGTCCTCGACGGTGACGGCGTGCGTGCGGACCGGCTTCTTGGCGGGCGGGCCGCTGGGCATTCCCGTGCGGAGGTCGAAACAGGCGGCGTGCAGCGGACATTCGACCGCGCAGCCCTCCAACCATCCGTCGGACAGCGACGCGTCCTGGTGCGAGCAGGTGTCATCGATCGCGTAGAGCTCCCCGTCGACGTTGAACACCGCGATCGCCACCTCGCCGTGCACGCGGACCGACTCCCCCGGCGGCAGGTCGAGCAGCTCACCAACCAAGATCATTACGCCTCCTGTTGCAGATAGCGGAACACCGCGTGCTATGCGCAACAACAGGATGGGGGTCCGCAGCCCGCTCGTCAATGGGAGATTTTCGCCCGAAACAGGGACTTCACAGGGGTTTCCGACCCCCGGGCGCGCTCGATCGCGAGGCCGCGCGCTGCCGCGTCGCGACCTCGTGGACGGGTGATGAGGGAGTTGGGGTGTTGCTTCGGCGATGCCGAGGGGATACCTTCTCGCCAACAGATATATCAGTAGTGGGTCGCGGTCACAACCGCGACGCCGCCACTCCGACGGCGGCACCCAGCGCACCGCGTCGCACCCGGGGGACCCCATGACCGACCGCCCCAGACGGCCTCGGCGAGGTCTGAGACCGCCTGTCGTGCAAGAGGAACGCACGGTCCACCGCGCGGTCGCGGCGGCCTCGGTCGGCAACGTCGCCGAGTGGTACGACTTCGGGATCTACTCCTACCTGGCCGCCGGGGTGCTCGACCAGGTCTTCTTCGCCGACTTCGGCCCGTGGGCCGCGGTGTACACGCTCGGCGCGTTCGCCGCCGCGTTCGTGATGCGCCCGCTGGGCGGCTTCGTCTTCGGACGTCTCGGCGACCGCTTCGGGCGCACCAAGGTCCTGTCCGCCACGGTGCTCATGATGGCGGCGGCCACGGTGCTGCTGGGGCTCCTCCCCGACTACGGCGCGGCCGGTCTGCTGGCGCCCGTCCTCGTGCTGCTCGTGCGGATGCTGCAGGGCTTCTCCGCGGGCGGCGAGTACACCGGGGCGCTGACGCTGATCGCCGAGTACGCGCCGGACCGGCGCCGCGGCTTCTTCGGCAGCTGGCTGGAGTTCAGCACGCTGACCGGCTACGCCCTCGGCGCGGGCACCTGCGGCGCGGTGGTCGCCCTGCTGCCGCCGGACGCGCTGCTGACCTGGGGCTGGCGGGTGCCGTTCATGCTCGCGCTCCCGCTCGGGCTCATCGGGCTCTACCTGCGCATCCGCCTGGAGGACACCCCGGCGTTCCGGCAGCTCATGGAGCGCTCACCGGTGCTGGCCACGATGACGACGCGGCGCGCGGGGCAGATCGTGCTGCGCCACTACCGGACTCCCGCGATGGTGGCCGCCGGGATCGTCGTGGCGTGGAACGTCACCAACTACGTGCTCACCAACTACGTCCCGACCTACCTGACCAGCACGCTCCCCCGCCACGGCGAGGGCGGCACGAGCAACGCGGTCGCGACGGGCATGCAGGTCGCGGTCATGGTGGTGATGCTGTGCGCCATCGTCGGCGTGGGCCGGCTCAGCGATCGCATCGGCCGCAAACCCGTGCTGATGACCGGCAGCGTCGCCCTGGTCCTGCTCGGGCTGCCCGCCGTGTGGCTGCTGCGCGCCGGAACGGGTGGTCAGGCGCTCGGGCTGCTCATCATCGGGTTGTGCCTGATGTGCTTCGCGGCGGTCTCACCGTCGACGCTGCCAGCGCTGTTCCCCACGATGATCCGCTACAGCAGCCTCGCGGTCATCTTCAACCTGTCGGTGTCGCTGTTCGCCGGCACCGCGCCGACGATCATCGAGGCCGCCGTCACCGCGACCGGCAACCTGGACTGGCCGGGCTACTACCTGATCGGTGCCGGCGTCATCGGGATCGTGGCCACGCACTTCCTGCGCGAGCACGCGGGCAAGCCGCTGGACGGAGCCGCGCCGTTGACCTCCAGCGCCGAGCTGCCACCCCCGCCGCTGTCGGACGACGGCGTGCCGCTGGAACTTCCGCGCTAGAGCCCGGCACGCGCGAAGGTGGCCTCGCACCCGTCCGGTGCGAGGCCACCTCCTCGGTCACGGGTCAGCCGGTGCGTTCGCGGACCCAGTCGTGGAACTCGGCGATGTGGTGCTCGCTGGGCACGAGCACGCCGCCGGAGGCGTAGGAGCGGGAATCCATGGCCAGCTGGCAGCGTTCGCAGGCGTCGAAGTCCTGCTGGTTGACCCGGTGGAACAGCTCCACCGAGCGGTCGATGTCGGCGCCCGAGTCGACGACCTCGGGCAGGTACAGCCAGTCGCAGCGCACGAGCGTGCGGTCGGGCGCCAGCGGGAACATCCGGTGGAAGACCACGTGGTCGGGCACGAGGTTGATGAACACCTGCGGCCGGACGGTGATGGCGTAGTAGCGGCGGTCCTGCTCCTCGTTGACGCCGGGAAGCTTCGCCAGCCCGGCCGAACCGTCCACGGTGAAACCCTCGACGTCCTCGCCGAACTCGGCGCCGTGACCCACGAAGTACTGCGCGGCGAGGCCGTCGGCGAACTCCGGCAGGACCTCGGTGAGCTCCGGGTGGATCGTGGCGCAGTGGTAGCACTCCATGAAGTTCTCGACGATCTGCTTCCAGTTCGCCTTCACGTCGTACTCGACGCGCCTGCCCAGCTTGAGGTCGGCGACCTGGTAGCCGACGATCGCGTCCGGCGTGCCGAGGCGGTTGGTGACGTCGCCGATGACGGTGTCGTCGAACGACGGCGGTTCCTCGGCCAGGCACAGCCACACGTACCCGAGCCACTCCCGCACGTGCACCCCGTGCAGGCCGTACTGGGTGCGGTCGACGTCGTCCATGGCGTTGAGGTTCGGCGCGGCGATCAGCTCGCCGTCGAAGGAGTACGTCCAGGCGTGGTAGGGGCATTGGAAGGACCGGCGCACCTCGCCGGACTCCTCGGTGCACAACCGCGCGCCTCGGTGCCGGCACACGTTGAGGTGCGCCTTGACGGCGCCGCTGCGGTTGCGGGTGACCAGCACGCTCTCCCGGCCGATCTGGACGGTCTCGAACTGGCCCGGCTTGGCCAGGTCGGCGCTGCGCACCGCGCAGAACCAGCCGGCCTCGAAGATCGTCGCCTGCTCCAGGCGGAAGATCCCCGGCTCGGTGTAGTAGTGCCCCGGCAGCGTCTCGCGCAGGCTCTCGGGCAGCTGGGACTCGGTGGTGGGAAGCTCACCGGTGGTCATGGGCACAGGCTCCTCAGCGCTGAAGTGGGTTCAGGGGAACACGACGGTGCTGTTGCCGTTGAGCAGGACGCGGTGCTCGCAGTACCACCGCACCGCGCGGGACAGCGCGAGCGCTTCGGCGTCGCGGCCCACGGTCTGCAGGGCTCTCGGGTCGTGGGTGTGGTCGATGCGGATGACCTCCTGCTCGATGATCGGTCCCTCGTCGAGGTCCGGGGTGACGTAGTGGGCCGTGGCGCCGACGAGCTTGACGCCCCGGTCGTACGCCTGGTGGTAGGGCTTGGCGCCCTTGAAACCGGGCAGGAACGAGTGGTGGATGTTGATCGCCCTGCCGTGCAGCGCCTTGCAGGTCTGGTCGGACAGCACCTGCATGTAGCGGGCGAGCACGACCAGGTCCGCGGCGTGGTCGTCGACCAACCGCAGCAGCCGCGCCTCGGACTCGGGTTTGGTCTCCGGGGTGACCGGCACGTGGTGGAACGGCAGGCCGGCGGCCTCGGCCATCGGGCGCAGGTCCTCGTGGTTGGAGACCACGGCGACGATCTCGGCGCCCAGCGCGCCCGCCCGCCAGCGGTAGATCAGGTCGTTGAGGCAGTGCCCGAGCTTGGAGACCATCACGAGCACGCGGGCCGGACGCGCCGAGTGGAACGCGTAGTCCATGCCGAATTCCGTTGCCACCGGCTCGAACCCGCGCCTGAGCTCGTCGAGGTCGGCGTCGTCGCCGGTGGCCTGCACCCGCAGGAACAGGCGTCCGCGCACGGCGTCGTCGAACTGGCGGTACTCGCCGATGTCGCACCCGTGCCGGAACAGGAACGAGCTGACCGCCTGAACGATGCCGGTGCGGTTCTGGCAGCTCAGGGTGAGGGTGAATTTGACGTCCTCCCCGCCGTGAACGGCCGGGATTCCTACTGCGCGCGTATGCGTCGCTTCGGTGGGTTCCTGTTTCATTGAGACGTGCTCCCCGCTAGGCGGAGAGGCTGACCGTCTCTCCGCAGGCGTTTAGCCTCTCCGCCCGTCCGGCGGTGAGGATGTTCTTGGCTGCATTCAGGTCGCGGTCGTGGTGCGCGCCGCACGGGCACGTCCAATCCCGTACGGACAACGGTTTCTTGCCGTCGACACGGCCACACTCGGAACAGATCTGCGACGACGGATAGAACCGGTCGATGCGGTGCACGACACGCCCATAACGTTGTGCCTTGTTTTCCAGCATGCGCAGGAACGTGCCCCACGCGGCGTCGTGCACAGACTTCGCCAACCGCGTCCGACCAAGGCCGCTGACACACAGGTCCTCGACGTACACCGCTTGGTTGTCGCGGATGATCGCCGTCGAGTGCTTGTGTGCCCAGTCGGTTCGAGCGTCGCAGACTTTGGCATGCGCCTTGGCCACGCGAACACGGGCCTTGGCGCGATTCTTGCTTCCCTTGTCCTTGCGAGACAGGGCGTGCTGAGCTTTGCGAAGCTTGCGTTCGGCACTGCGCAGGAACTTCGGCGACGCGATGGTTTTTCCGTCTGAGAGCACCGCGAAGGTGGCCAACCCCAGGTCGATACCCACCTCGGTGCCGGTGGTCGGCAACGGTTCTTGGTCCACGTCGACAACGAACGACGCGAAGTAGCGGCTCGCCGCGTCCTTGATCAGCGTGACCGACGACGGCGCGGATGGGAGTTCCCTTGACCAGCGGATGTTGAGTTCGCCGATCTTCGCCGCGTACAATTTCCCGTTTGGTTTGATGCTGAAGCCGTTGCGGGTGAACCGGACGGCTTGCCGGTTGTCTTTGCGGGACCTGAACTTGGGACGCCCGACCTTGCGTCCGGAGCGTTTCCCGGACATTGAGTCGAACCAGTTCCGGTACGCCATGCGTGCGTCCTGGCATGCCTGCACTAGGGCAACCGATGCGACCTTGGACAGCCACGCGCGTTGCTCGGTCCGTTTGGCCTCGGAAACCACGCGGCGCTGCACGTCGGTGTCGGACAGCTTCTCCCCGGCCGCGTAGGCGTCCTGCCGGGCGCGGAGCGCGTCGTTGTACACCACTCGCGCACACCCGAACGTCCTGGCCAGCGCCGCGCGCTGGCCAGGCGTCGGGTAGACGCGGAAGTTGTACCGAAGCTGCATGATCCAAGTATGCCATTGGTCTATGGTTTTTGATGACGGATATAGGCGTGTTCGTAGCGCGGTCTCCGCGATGCACGTTCATTTTTTCTTTGTGACGAATTATCCGCGTGGCGTGTTCACCGACGAGATGCTGGCTTGCTGCGAGCTGGTGACGCGGGAGGTGTGCGCGGACTTCGAGTCCGAGATTTGCCGAGTTCAACGGCGAGCCGATCACGTTCATCTGCTGGTGAACCTTCCGCCGAAGGTCGCGGTGCCGAAGCCCGTGAACAGCCTCAAAGGTGTGTCCGCCCGCAAACTGCGGTTCGAGTTCACGGGCAGGGTAAACAGGTTCTCGATGAAGGGGCATTTGTGGTCGCCGTCTTACTTCGCCGCGCCGTGTGGAGGGCACACTTGTCGATCATCAAGCAGTACATCGAGCAGCAGCAGCGTCCGCTGCGCGGGCCGGGTCGCCCACGAAATTGATTCGCTAACCCGGCCCTGAAGAAACGGGGCTTGCAAGCTACGCCAATTGGTCACGGGGTTCTCCTCAGCATTCCACGATGTTGAGCGCGAGGCCGCCGCGGGCGGTCTCCTTGTACTCGTCCTTCATGTCGGCGCCGGTGTCGCGCATCGTCTTGATGGCCTTGTCCAGCGAGACGTGGTGCTTGCCGTCGCCGCGCAGCGCCATCCGCGCGGCGGTGATCGCCTTGATCGCCGCGACCGCGTTGCGCTCGATGCACGGGATCTGCACGAGCCCGCCGATCGGGTCGCAGGTCAGCCCGAGGTTGTGCTCGATGCCGATCTCGGCGGCGTTCTCCACCTGCTCCGGCGTTCCGCCCAGCAGCTCGGCGAGCCCGGCGGCGGCCATCGAGCAGGCCGAACCGACCTCGCCCTGGCACCCGACCTCGGCACCGGAGATGGAGGCGTTCTCCTTGAACAGCGCGCCGACCGCTCCCGCGGTGAGCAGGAAGCGGACCGCCGCGTCGTCGTCGAATCCCGGGAGGAAGCGGTGGGCGTAGTGCAGCACCGCCGGGACGATCCCGGCGGCGCCGTTGGTCGGGGCGGTCACCACGCGGCCGCCCGCCGCGTTCTCCTCGTTGACCGCCAGGGCGTAGAGGGTCACCCACTCCATGGGGTCGGCGTCCTCGTCGAGGCGGATGTGCAGGTCCTGGGCGCGGCGGCGGACTTCGAGCCCGCCGGGCAGGACGCCGCCGGTGCGCACGCCCTGCTCGACGCACTCCCGCATCACCTGCCAGATGTGCAGCAGGTGCGCTCGGGTTTCGCTCTCGGGGCGCCAGGTCGCCTCGTTGGCCAGGACCACGTCGCTGATGCGCCCACCGGTCTCCGCTGCGCGGACGAGCAGTTCGGCTCCGGTGCGGAACGGGTGGGCGACCGGCGCAGCGTCCTCGACGAGCGCCGGGCGATCGGTCTCGTCCTCGTCGAGCACGAACCCGCCGCCGACGGAGTAGTACTCGCGGCGCACGAGCCGGGCTCCGCTGTCGTCGAAGGCCTCGAAGGTCATGCCGTTGGTGTGGAAGTCGAGCCGTTCATCGCGGTGCAGCACGATGTCGGCGTCCACGTCGAAGGTGATCTTGTGCTCGCCGCCGAGGCTGATGCGGTGCTCTTCGCGCACCGCGAGGACCTGCGGTTCGACGGCCACCGGGTCGACCAGGTGCGGTTGTTCCCCGGTCAGCCCGAGCACGACGGCCTTCACGCTGCCGTGCCCGCGGCCGGTGGCGCCCAGCGAGCCGAACAGCTCGCAGCGCACCCGGGTCGTGCGGGTCAGCGCCCCGGTCCGGCGCAGGTGGTCGACGAACCGGAACGCCGCCCGCATCGGCCCGACCGTGTGCGAACTCGACGGCCCGATGCCGACCTTGAACAAGTCGAAGACGGACAGGCTCATGCAGTGCTCCTGATCGGTTGGGGGCGGAGCGAAGCGTTCGATACCCGGAAGGTGGCGGTTCTGGTCCGAACTGTCCGGGCGAAAGGGACATCGACCACGGGCGGTTCGGGCCAGAACTGCCCTTGCTGCCGGGGTTTTCAGCGTCGGATGCGGTGCATGTCGGGGTCCACCAGGGGTTCGGCCGCGACCGTGGCGTCGACCATGCGGTCGAAGTACTTGATCCGGACGCGGGTTCCGACCACCGCCGTCGCCGGGAGCCAGGCGTAGGCGATGGGGACTCCGAGGGTGTGCGCGAAGGCCGCCGAGGTGACGTAGCCCGACGGCACCCCGTCGACGAAGACGGGCTCGGAACCCAGGACCACGCTGCGTCCGTCGTCGATGGTCAGGCACGACAGGCGCCGCGCGACCGCGTCGGGTTCGACGCGCGCGAGGGCGTCGCGGCCCGCGAACTCGCCCTTCTGCGGCCGGACGGCGAACCCGACGCCGGCCTCGTAGGGGTTGTGCTCAGTGGTCATGTCCGCTCCCCAGGCGCGGTAGCCCTTCTCCAGCCGGAGGCTGTTGAACGCGGCCCGCCCGGCGGCCACCACACCCAGGTCCCGGCCGGCCTCGAAGAGCACGTCCCACAGCCGCTGGCCGTACTCGGCGCTGGTGTAGAGCTCCCAGCCCAGCTCGCCGACGTAGGACACCCGCATGGCGGTCACCGGGATCCCGGCGATGCGGATCTGCTTGCAGCGGAAGAACTTCAGCCCCTCGTGCGACAGGTCGTCGCGGCTCAGCGGCTGCACCAGGTCGCGCGCCAGCGGACCCCACACCCCGATGCAGCAGGTGCCGCCGGTGATGTCGCGCAGCGCCACGCTCCCGTCGTCGGGCAGGTTGCGCCGCAGGTGCTCGTGGTCGAGGTTGCCGTTGGCACCGACCTGGAACCGCTGCTCCTCCAGCCGTGCGACGGTGAGGTCGCTGCGCACGCCGCCGGCCTCGTCGAGCATCAGCGTGTAGGTCACCGAACCGACCGACTTGTCCACCTTGTTGGTGGTGAGCCGGTCCAGGAACGCCAGCGCGCCGGGTCCGCTGACCTCCAGGCGCTTGAGCGAGGTCATGTCGTAGAGCGCGACGGCGGTGCGGGTCTTCCACGCCTCCACCGCGGCGACGGGGCTGTGGTACATCGCCGACCAGGCGTCGCGTGCGGGCGGCTGCCACTCCATCGGCAGGTCCTTGACCAGCGGAGCGTTGGCCTCGAACCAGTGCGGGCGCTCCCAGCCGTGGGCTTCGAGGAACACCGCGCCGAGTTCCTTCTGGCGCGCGTGGAACGGGCTGACCCGCAGCTCGCGCGGCGAGAACTTCGGTTGCAACGGGTGCTTGACGTCGTAGATCTCCACGAAGTTGCGCGACGAGGTCTCCTCGACGTAGTCGGGCGCGGTCTCCAGCTCGTCGAAGCGGTGCACGTCGCAGCCGTGCAGCTCGACCTCGCTGCGGCCGTCGACCAGCAGCTGCGCCACGGATCGCGCGACACCGGCGGAGTGCGTGACCCACACGGCCTCGGCGATCCAGAACCCCTGCACGTCGGGGGATTCCCCGACGACCGGTCCGCCGTCGGGGGTGAAGGAGAAGACGCCGTTGAAGCCGGTGTCGACCTTCGCGGTCTCCAGCGCGGGCAGCAGCCGCTTGCTGTGCTCCCAGGAGGCGGCGAAGTCCTCCTCTGTGAACGGCAGCATCGACGGCATCGCCCGCTCCGAGGTCTCCTCGTCCTGCGGGAGATCGCTCAACCGCACCGGAATCGGGCGGTGGGCGTAGGTCCCGATGCCGAGGCGGTCGACGTGCTCGCGGTAGTAGAGGTCGCGGTCCTGGTGGCGCAGGATCGGCAGGTTGGCCTCGGTGCGCTCGTCGTTGCGCCCGGCGAGTTCGGGCAGCGGGTCGGTCTTGGCGTACTGGTGGGCCATCGGCAGCAGCGGCACGGTCATGCCGACCATCTCTCCGATGGCCTGACCCCAGAAACCGGCGCAGGACACCACGATGTCGGCGGGGATCTCGCCGTGGTCGGTCTCGACGCCGGTGACCCGGCCGTGGCTGTGGTTGATCCCGGTGACCGTCACCGCGCCCCGGAACCGGGCTCCCCGCGCCACCGAGCGCCGGGCGAGCGCGACGACCGCGCGGGCGGCCTTGGCGAGCCCGTCGGTGGGCGTGTGGAACCCGCCGAGGACCTTCTCCGCGTCGAGCAGCGGGTGCAGCTTCGCGCATTCGTCGGGTCCGATGACCTCGCCGGGAACACCCCAGGAGGTGGCCCATCCCTGCTTGCGGTGCAGGTCGGCGAGCCGTTCGGGGGTGGTGGCGATCTCCAGGCCGCCGACCTGGTTGAAGCAGCGGTCGCCGTCGTCGTCGAGACCTTGCAGCTTCTCGACGGTGTAGGTGGCGAACTCGGTCATCGTCTTCGACGGGCCGGTCTGGTAGACGAGGCCGGGCGCGTGGGAGGTCGAGCCGCCGGTGAGCGGCAACGGCCCCTGGTCGACGACGGTGACCTGGTTCCACCCGCGACTCGTGAGCTCGTCGGCCAGGTTCGCGCCGACGATCCCGGCTCCGATGATGACGACGCGAGGGGTCGTGCTCATGGTGGTCTCCTAACGAGCGGGTGTGAAGCTGGGGAGACTCCGCCTGCGACGAGGCGGGATGCGTTGCGAGGAGAGCTGTTCCGGCACCGAGTGGAGCCGCGCGGAGGTGATCGTCGCCCTCTGACTGAGGACTGATATATCAACTGCACATCAAAATAAGCGTCGCCGGTTTCGCGGTCAACACGCGGCGCCGAAATTCCACCGACGGGCACGACCCGCACCCCGCGCACCCACCCGTCCGAGTGCTCCTACCAGCGCCAACGCCACGATCTCCACCCCGACCGAGCTTCAGCCCTTGACCACGCGGCACGCGCTGCTACCTTTGGTATCCATCTGATATGTCAGTTGTCCATAAGTGCCTCTCCCCCCTGTCGAGCACTCGCTCACCGCACATCGAACGGAGGGCTCTCATGCCGCGCACTCCCGGCGCCGACTTGCCTGAGCACCCGGACTGGCTCTGGGGCCCCGCCGACCCGAAACCGTCCTACGACGTGGTGATCGTGGGCGGCGGCGGTCACGGCCTGGCCACCGCCTACTACCTCGCCGTCAACCACGGCATCACCAACGTCGCCGTGCTCGAAAGCGGTTGGCTCGCAGGCGGGAACATGGCCCGCAACACCACGATCATCCGCTCCAACTACCTCTGGGACGACAGCGCCGGGCTCTACGAGCACGCGCTGAAGCTCTGGGAGGGGCTGGAGGAGGAGCTCGACTACCCGCTGCTGTTCTCCCAGCGCGGCGTGCTCAACCTCGCCCACTCCCTGCAGGAGGTCCGCGACAGCGTCCGGCGCGTGGGGGCGAACCGGCTCAACGGCATCGACGCCGAGTGGCTCGATCCGCAGCAGGTGGCCGAGATCTGCCCGATCCTCAACACCTCACCGGACCTGCGCTACCCGGTCATGGGCGCGACCTGGCAGCCCCGGGCGGGCATCGCCAAGCACGACCACGTCGCCTGGGGATTCGCCCGCGCGCTGGACCGGATGGGCGTGGACCTCGTGCAGAACTGCCAGGTCACCGGCTTCGACCGGGTGGGCGACAAGATCGTGGGCGTGCGCACCACGCGCGGTGACATCGCCACCGGCAAGGTCGCGCTGGCCGCCGCAGGGCACACCTCGGTGCTCGCCGACGAGCTCGGCCTGCCGCTGCCGCTGCAGAGCCACCCGCTGCAGGCGCTGGTCTCCGAACTGCTGGAACCGGTGCACCCGACGGTGGTCATGTCCAACGCGGTGCACGTCTACGTCAGCCAGGCGCACAAGGGAGAGCTCGTCCTCGGCGCCGGCATCGACGCCTACAACTCCTACGGGCAGCGCGGGTCGTTCCACACCATCGAGCGCGAGCTGACCGCCGCGGTCGAGCTGTTCCCGATGTTCGCCCGCGCGCACGTGCTGCGCACCTGGGCGGGCGTGGTGGACGTGACCCCGGACGCCTCGGCGATCATGGGCCTGACCCCGTTCGACGGCCTGTACATCAACTGCGGTTGGGGCACAGGAGGTTTCAAGGCGACACCCGGCGTCGGCTGGTGCTACGCCCACACCATCGCCCACGACGAACCCCACCCGCTCAACGCCCCGTTCAGCCTCGACCGGTTCACCACCGGCGCCCTGGTAGACGAACACGGCGCCGCCGGCGTGGCGCACTGAGAACACTGTTTCCACGCTCATCTTGCTCGGCGGTGCGGGTAGCGGAACCTCAGCGGCCCTCCGGGTCCGGGCGCCACTCCTTGAGTATGCCAATACACGGCGTCGCGGCGTCCTCCCCGGAGAACCGCTGAGAACCCGCGGCAGTGCGAGTTGAGTCCCACACCTGAAACAGCGGCTACCGCCGCACCGCCCACAGCCCCGTAAGGAGGCTCCCATGATGCTGATTCCCTGCCCGTGGTGCGGGCCGCGCAATGAGACCGAGTTCCACTACGGCGGTCAGGCCGACGTCGCCTACCCCGCCGATCCGCAGGCGGTGTCCGATGTGGACTGGGCTCGGTTCCTGTTCTACCGCGCCAATCCGAAGGGCGCCTTCGCGGAGCGGTGGAACCACCAGGCGGGTTGCCGGCGCTGGTTCACCCTCCGCCGCGACACCAGGACCAACGAGATCCTCCACGACGACGGGGCGGTGACGAGGTGAGCAACGAGTTCAGGCTGGCCGAAGGCGGCCGGATCGACCGGGACCGCACCCTGCGATTCCGGTTCGACGGACGGGAGTACGAGGGCTTCGAAGGCGACACCCTCGCCTCGGCGCTGCTGGCCAACGGCGTCCACCAGGTCACCACCAGCATCAAGCACGGCCGCCCGCGCGGGATCATGGCCGCGGGCCCCGAGGAACCGAACGCGCTGGTGCAGATCGACGAGCCGTTCCCGGAGCCGATGCTCACCGCGACCACCGTCGAACTGCGCGACGGCCTGGCCGCCACGGGGCTGCCCGGCCAGGGACGGCTCGCGACCGAGCCCGACCCGGCCCGCTACGAGACGACGCACGCGCACTGCGACGTCCTCGTGGTCGGTGCCGGACCCGCCGGTCTCGCGGCGGCGCTGAGCGCCGCGCGCAGCGGAGCCCGGGTGATCATCGCCGATGCGGGGCCGGAGTTCGGCGGCCAGCTGCTGGGCAGCGGTGAGCAGCTGTCCGGCAGGCCGGCCGACAGATGGGTCCAGCGGGTCGTCGCCGAGCTCGACGCCGCCCCCGAGGTGACCGCGCTGCCGCGCACCACGGTGTTCGGCCACTACGACCACAACTACCTCGTGGCCGTCGAGCACCACGGCGAGGACTCCTTCGTCCGGCAGCGCACCTGGCACATCCGGGCTCGCGAGGTCGTGCTGGCCACCGGTTCGCACGAGCGCCCGCTGGTGTTCCCGGGCAACGACCGCCCCGGCACGATGCTGGCCGGAGCCGCCCGCACCTACCTGCACCGCTACGGCGTGCTCGCGGGCGAGCGCGCGGTCGTGTACACCACCAACGACAGCGCCTACGCCGCCGCGATCGACCTGCACGACGCCGGGGTCGCCATCGCCGCGGTGGTGGACGTCCGGCCGGTCGTGTCGACGGTGTGGGCCTCGCGCTGCGTGGAGCGCGGCATCCCCATCCGCAACGGCTCCGCCTTGATCGGCACCTCGGGCACCGGCCGCGTGAGCGGTGTGACGGTGCAGCGGCGGGGCGAGGAGGCGACCGTCGAGCTGGACTGCGACCTGCTGCTGGTCTCCGGTGGCTGGAACCCGGCGGTGCACCTGCACAGCCAGTCGCGCGGAACCCTGCGCTACTCAGCGGAGATCGGCGCGTTCGTGCCGGACCGCAGCACGCGCGGTGTGCGCTCGGTCGGCGCCGCCGCAGGGGTTTTCGGCACCTTCGACTGCCTGCGCACCGGTTCCGAGGCGGGCAGCGACGCGGCGCGGGACGCCGGGTTCGACGCCGACTTCGCCGAGGTGCCCGCGGTGGCGAGCCCGCCGGTCGTCGCGCCGCAGCCGACGTGGCTGCTCACCGGCGCGTGCGAGGACGAGCAGTACGTGGACCTCGCGCGGGATGCGACCGTGTCCGACGTCCGCAAGGCCGTCGGCGCGGGCATGGACTCGGTGGAGCACATCAAGCGGTTCACCACCATCGGCACCGCCCACGACCAGGGCAAGACCTCCGGCATCCAGTCCTCCGGGGTGATCTCCCAGCTGCTGGGCGTCGAGCTCTCCGAGGTCGGAGCGACCACGTTCCGCCCGCCCTACACGCCGGTGGCATTCGCCGCGCTGGCCGGGCGGGACCGGGGCGACCTCTACGACCCGGTCCGGGTCACCGCGATGCACGACTGGCACGTCGAGCAGGGCGCGCCGTTCGAGGACGTCGGCCAGTGGAAGCGGCCCTGGTACTACCCGCTGCCGGGCGAGGACATGCAGGCGGCGGTGCTGCGCGAGTGCGACGCCGTGCGCACCGGCGTGGGCATGCAGGACGTCTCGACGCTCGGCAAGATCGACGTGCAGGGACCGGACGCCGCCGAGTTCCTCGATCTCGTCTACACCAACAAGATGAGCACCCTGAAGGTCGGCCGCATCCGGTACGGGCTGATGTGCACCGCCGACGGCATGGTCTTCGACGACGGCACGGTGATGCGCACCGGCGAGCACCGGTACCTGATCTCGACCACCTCCGGCGGCGCCGCCGGGGTGCTGGAGTGGCTGGAGGACTGGCTGCAGACCGAGTGGCCGCACCTGCGCGTGCACCTGACCTCGGTCACCGAGCAGTGGGCCACCATCGCGCTGGCCGGTCCCCGGTCCCGCGACGTGCTGGCGGCGGTGTCCTCCGGCTTCGAGCTGGACACCGAGTCGTTCCCGTTCATGGCCTGGCAGGACGGCCTCGTCGCGGGCCGCCAGGCGCGGGTGTGCCGGATCAGCTTCTCCGGCGAGCTGGCCTTCGAGATCAACGTGCCGCGCTGGTACGGCCGCGAGGTGTGGGAGGTGCTGCACGACGCGGGCGTGCCGTTCGGCATCACCCCGTACGGCACCGAGACGATGCACGTGCTGCGCGCGGAGAAGGGCTTCCCCATCGTCGGCCAGGACACCGACGGCACGGTGACCCCGCACGACCTCGGGATGAGCTGGGCGGTGTCGAAGAAGAAGGACGACTTCCTCGGCATGCGCTCGTTCACCCGCGCCGACACCGCCCGCTCCGACCGCAAGCACCTCGTCGGGCTGCTCCCGCCCGCCGACTCCCCCGTCGTGCCGGAGGGATCGCAGCTGGTGGCCACCGGTGAGCTGCCGGAACCGCCGGTGCCGATGCTGGGGCACGTCACCTCCAGCTACCGCAGCGCGGCCCTGGGCCGCCCGTTCGCGCTCGCGCTGGTCGCCGGCGGTCGCGACCGCATCGGGCAGACGATCTACAGCCACGTGGGCGACCAGCTGGTGCCCGTGGAGATCACCGAACCGGTCTTCTACGACAAGGAAGGAGCCCGCCGCGATGGCTGAGCCCTACGGCGAATCCCCGCTGGCCTCGCACGCCGACGTGCTGACCGACTCCTCGGTCCCCGGAGATCTGCGCCTGTCCGAGGTGTCCTTCACCGCCCAGGTCACGCTGCGCGTCGACCCGAAGAGCCCTGCCGCGGAACGCATCGGCACCGCGCTCGGCACGATGCTGCCCAACCAGGCCGGGCAGGTGTCGCGCACCGAACGGCTGCTCGTCGCCTGGCTCGGACCGGACGAGTGGCTGCTGGTCGGCCCGGAAGGCGAGGCCGACCGGATCCAGGCGACGGTGGCCGAGGCGCTCGGCGACGAGCACGGCGCCGTCGTGGACGTCTCGGCGCACCGCACCATCATCGAGGTCGCCGGGCCGAAAGCCCCTGAGCTGCTGGCGAAGGGCTGCGCGCTGGACATGCACCGGCGCAGCTTCGGACCGGACCGCTGCGCGCAGACCCTGCTGGCCCGCACCGGCGTGGTGCTGCTGTGCCGCGACGCCGAACCACCGAACTACTGGATCTTCGTGCGCGCCTCGTTCGCGCGCTACCTGGCCGACTGGCTCCGCGACGCGGCGGCCGAATACCACCAGAACCGTTGAACAGGAGCGTTGACGTGACCGAAGCTCGTGCAGTCGTGTCCACCGGGAAGGGCAAGCCGGTCGAGGTCACCACCATCCTCGTGCCCGACCCGGGCCCTGGTGAGGCCGTGATCCGGGTGCAGGCGTGCGGTGTCTGCCACACCGACCTGCACTACCGCGAGGGCGGCATCAGCGACGACTACCCGTTCCTGCTCGGCCACGAGGTGGCCGGTGTCGTCGACGCCGTCGGAGAAGGGGTGCGCAACGTCGAGCCGGGCGACTTCGTCGTGCTGAACTGGCGGGCCGTGTGCGGGAACTGCCGCGCCTGCAAGCGGGGGCGTCCGCAGTACTGCTTCGCCACCCACAACGCCTCCCAGCCGATGACGCTCGCCGACGGCACCCCGCTCTCGCCGGCGTTGGGCATCGGCGGGTTCGCCGAGCGCACCCTCGTCCACTCCGGACAGTGCACGAAGGTGGACCCGGCGGCGCGACCGGCGGTGGCCGGGTTGCTGGGATGCGGTGTGATGGCCGGGATCGGCGCCGCGGTCAACACCGGGCAGGTCGGGCCGGGCGATTCGGTGGCCGTCATCGGCTGCGGCGGCGTCGGCGACGGGGCCATCGCCGGAGCCGCCATGGCGGGTGCGCGGCGGATCATCGCCGTCGACAAGGACGCCGAGAAGCTGGAGTGGGCGCGGGGTTTCGGCGCCACGCACACCGTCAACGCCTCCGAGTCCGACACCGTGGAGGCGATCCGCGAGCTGACCGGTGGTCACGGAGCGGATGTGGTCGTGGACGCGGTGGGAGTGCCCGCGACCTACGAGCAGGCGTTCTACGCCCGCGACCTGGCGGGCACGGCCGTGCTGGTCGGCGTGCCAGACCCGTCGATGCGGCTGGAACTGCCGCTGCTGGACGTCTTCGCCCGCGGCGGGGCGCTGAAGTCCAGCTGGTACGGTGACTGCCTCCCCGAACGGGACTTCCCGATGCTCACCGAGCTCCACCTGCAGGGCCGGCTGCCGCTCGAGAAGTTCGTCAGCGAGGAGATCTCCCTTGATGATGTCGAAGCGGCCTTCGCGAAGATGGGCCGCGGCGAAGTGCTGCGTTCGGTGGTGACGTTCCCATGAGCATCCGGCTCGACCACGCCGCCGTCGAGGGGAAGTTCTCCCTCGACGGCGAGGTCCACGAAGTCGAGAACAACCTGTGGGTCGTGGGTGACGACCACCAGTGCCTCGTCATCGACGCTCCGCACGACGTCGACGCCGTCCTCGAACTCGTCGCGGGCCGCGAGGTCGTCGCGGTGCTGGCCACCCACGCCCACGACGACCACGTGCGGGTGGCCCCGCAGCTGGCCGACGCCGTCGGCGCACCGCTGTACCTGCACCCGATGGACCGGCCGGTGTGGGAGCTGACCCACCCGGACCGGGCACCGGACGGGCGCCTGGTGGACCGCCAGACGTTCCACATCGGACGGTTGAGCCTGCAGGTCGTCCACACCCCCGGCCACACCCCGGGATCGGTGTGCTTCTACTGCCCGGACCTGGCGACCGTGTTCACCGGCGACACCCTGTTCGCCGGTGGGCCGGGCGCGACCGGGCGCTCGTTCTCCGACCGCGACGCGATCATCGACTCGATCCGGGACCGGCTGCTGCCGCTGCCCGCCCGGACCAGGGTCCGCCCCGGGCACGGTCCGGGCACCACGATCGGTGAGGTCGTCGCGCAGTTCGACGAGTGGGTGTCCCGGTGAGCGCGGTGCCGGCCGCCGCGCTGCGCAACGCCTCCTACGAGGTGCTGCCCTTCGCCAGCACCGAGGAGAAGGTCCTCGCCCACGTCCCCCGGGACGTGGTGCTGACCGTCACCACCACCGAGGCCAGGGGGCTGGAGCCGACGGTCGACCTGGCCGTCCGGCTCGGCAAGAACGGCTACGCCGCCGCCCCGCACCTGGCCGCGCGGCTGGTCCGCGACCGCGCCGAACTGGACGAGATCGCCGCGCGGCTGCTGGAGTCGGGGGTGGACCGCCTGTTCGTCGTCGGCGGTGACGCCGCCGAGCCCGCAGGCGAGTTCCCCGACGCCGAGAGCCTGCTGGTCGCGCTCGCCGAGGGCGGGCACGACTTCGCCCACATCGGCATCGCCGGGTATCCGGAGGGCCACGGCACGATCCCGGATTCGGTGATCGCCGAAGCGTTGCGGCGCAAGACCGTTCACGCGGACGAGATCGTCACCCAGCTGTGCTTCAACCCTGCGACCACCGTCGACTGGGCCGGGCGCCTGCACGACTCCGGCATCACCACACCGATCCGGGTGGGGATCCCGGGCAGCGTGAACCGGCAGAAGCTGATCCGGGTCTCGGCGGGTCTCGGCCTCGGCCAGTCCGCGCGGTTCCTGGCCAAGCAGTCGGCGATGTTCTGGCGCTTCTTCCTGCCCAGCGGCTACCGGCCGGACAAGCTGGTCACCGGCCTGACCGACCAGATCACCTCACCGGCCAACGCGATCAGCGGATTCCACCTGTTCACCTTCAACGACCTGGCCGGAACCGAGCGCTGGCGGCAGGCCCGGCTCGCCGAGCTGTCCTAGCGCTCCTGCTCGCGGCGGCGCTGCTCCTCGCGGTAGCCGTAGGCGGCCTGGCGCACGGCCTGATCGGATTCGAGGCTGGAGCCCAGAGCTCCGGCGACCACTCCCATGGTGGTGAATCCCCAGGCCAGCGCCAGGTAGCGGGTGAAGTCGGCGGGATGGCCGAGGCTGCTGGCCAGCAGGTTCGGTGGCACGAGGAACAGCGCCACGACCAGGTTGATCACGAACAGCCCGAGGTACATGACGCCGATCCCGATGGTCAGCGTCGCCACCGTGGAGGTGTTGTAGAGCAGCACCTGATCGCGGTCGTGCTCGCTGTTGTCGCGCCGCTTCTCCCACAACCCGTGCGCGAGGATCATCCAGCCGACCAGCAGCGCCACCGACAGCACCGCGGCGATGACCTGCCGGAACGCTCCGAGCTGATCACCGATCTGCCAGATCGTGCTGGACGACAGGCCGAAGGCGCTGGTGGCCACAGCAGCGGCCAGGGCGCTGCGCAGCCCGAAGACCAGCTGCGCGGGCTCGTTGGAGCGCACCATGCCGCTGAGCAGCCGCAACCGGCCGCGCCTGCGGGTCGTGGTGTAGCGGACGTCCGCCTCGTGCTCGCCGTTGTGCTCCTGGCGCTGCACGGGCGCCAGGATCCTGGAGAGCTTGCTGTCCAGGCCGTAGCGGTTCTCGCCACCACCGTCGCGGCCGGTGAGCTCGTCGACCATCTGCAGCATGACCTGCTTGGACCGCCGGTACACCTGGGTACCGCCCAGCGCGGGCAGCGACACCACGGCCACGTCGCGGTCGAGGTCGGCCTCGGCCACCACCGGGCGGCCGTTGGCGCGCACCGGGAGGTCGGTCAGGCAGATCGCGAGGTCCCACTGGTGGTGGTCCATCCGCTCGCGGGTGGAGGCCAGGATGTCGCGGGTGTTGTGCCTGCCGGCGGTCACCGGGTCGACGTCGACCTCGACGGCCCACGACAGCTCCTCGTCGCTGAGCAGTTCGGGCAGGTCGCGGGCGAGCCGACGGGTGACGCGCTCGGGCATGTCCGGGTCGGCCACCAGCCCGAGGCGTCGATCGGGAGTCTCCGACTCCGGCTCGCCGCGTTCGGCCAGCTGTTCGGCCTCCTGCTGGTCCTCGGAGCGCTCGTCGTGCTCTTCCCCGCCCGGGTCGCCGGCTTCACCGGAGGCTTCACCCCGGTCCTGCTCGGCCATGCTCGGTCCCCTCTCGGTGTTCGTCGCGTCCGGTGCGTCGCGTCCGACCTCGCACGTCGGCGCTGGTCGTTCGAACGACGGCAGCCGCGACGTTACAGATCGTCCCCACCGCTCGCAGGGGTGCCCCGGTGAGGGCGGAAGTGGTCGGTGGCCCGCACGACGGCCTCGGCCAAACCGCCTGCGGCGCGGTGACCGGCGTCCACGAGCTCCAGTTCGGCTCCCGGCCAGGCTGCTTCGAGCTGCCACGGGGTGCCGAGCAGGTTGCCCAGGTCCAGCACTCCTTGGAGGAGCTTCGCGGGAATGCCCGCCAGAGAGCCGGTTCCGCTCAGGAGCTGCTCGTCGTCGAGCCAGGAGCCGTGCCGCCAGAAGTGGGTGACGACGCGCGCGAACCCGAGGGCGAAGTCCGGGTCGTCGAACATCGAGTTCGGCGGGGAATCCGGGACCAGCGCCTCCTCCCAAGCGGCCCAGTCCCGCGCCGCTGCGCGGTGCACGGCGGGATCGGGGTCCATCAGCAGCCGGTGGTAGGCGTCGGCGAGGTCGCCGTCGCGGTCGGGTTCGGGCACGCCGTCGCGGAAGCGTCCCCACGCCTGCGGGAAGATCGCGCCGAGTCCGCGCGTGAGCAGGTCGGTTTCGGCGCGCCGACCGGTGGCCAGGCCGCACAGCACCATCTCCGACACGCGGTCAGGGTGCCGCTGCGCGTAGGCCAGCGCCAGCACGCAACCCCACGACCCGCCCTCCACCAGCCAGCGGTCGACGCCCAGGTGCTCGCGCAACCGTTCCACGTCGGCGATCAGGTGCTCGGTGGTGTTCGCCGACAGGTCGGCGCCGGGTTCGGCGGCGTGTGGTGTGCTGCGGCCCGACATGCGCTGGTCGAACAGCACGATCCGGTAGGCCGAGGGATCGAAGAACCGGCGCATCCCGGGCGTGCAGCCCGAGCCGGGACCGCCGTGCAGCACCAGCGCCGGCTTGCCCTCCGGGTTTCCGCACACCTCCCAGTACACGCGGTGGCCGTCGCCGACCTCCAACATCCCAGGATCGAACGGCTCGATCACCGGATACACGTCATCCCCTCCCAGCGTCCCCCGAGCCTGCCACTGCACTAGCTTCCCCGGAATGACAACGACGGAGTGGGCCGAGCAATCCTCCTGCGGCGTGCGATCCGAGTGGGGACCTTCGGGCGCGAGCGCGCTGGCGTCGGGGTGCCGGGTGGTCGTGGACGTGCTGTCGTTCACGACGTCGGTCGCGATCGCAGCCGAGCGCGGGACGCACGTCTTCCCCTACCGGTGGCGGGACGGCACGGCGGCCGCGTTCGCGGCGTCGCACGACGCGCGGCTGGCCGTGGGTCGCAGCGAGGTCAGCGCCGAGTCGCCCTGGTCGCTGTCGCCCGCAGCGCTGCGGCGCGCACCGTTCGCCGACCGGCTGGTGCTGCCCTCGCCCAACGGCTCGACCATCGCCGTCGCAGCGGCCGATGACGTCCCGGTCGTCGCCGGATGCCTGCGCAACGCGACCGCCACCGCCCGCGCCCTGTCCGCGCGTGGGTGGGGCACCGCCGACCGCCCGGTGAACGTGATCGCCGCAGGTGAGCGCTGGCCGGACGGGAGCCTCCGCCCGGCTCTGGAGGACCTGCTCGGCGCCGGAGCCATCATCGCCGCGCTGCACGGCCGAGGCTGCGGCCCGCTCTCCCCCGAATCCGCAGCGGCGCGCGCCGCCTACGAGGCGACCATCGACGTCCCCTCGACACTGGCGAACTGCGCCTCGGGCCGGGAGCTCAACGCCATCGGACACCTCGAAGACGTGGAGATCGCTGCAGAACTCGACACCACCGACGCCGTCCCGGCCCTCACCGGCGACGGGCGGGGTCGGTGGTTCGCGGTGGGGGGTTGGGGTGCGAACCGTCGTTGATCGAGGTTCGGTGTGCCCGGTCGGTTCGAGCGGTGATCGGCCGTGGTGGGCTCAGTTCTCCAGGTGGCGGGAGAGGTTGAGGATGCCGAGCTCGTCGATGGTGTCGGGGTCCGGGTCGACGCAGGCCTGGAGCCGCCGGGTGAGGTCCTCGGTGTCGAGACCGGTGCCGATGAGGACGAGGCTGGTGGCCCGCGGGCCCTTCCACCTGGTCTTCTCGAACGCGGCGTAGACGCCGACGGTGTGGAGCACGAAGCGGCGGTCGTCGCCGGACGGGCCGAAGTCGATGGGGCCCTTGATGCGGTAGACGCCCCGGCTTCGCTCGTTGAGGAAGCGCAGGAACGCCGAGGGGTTCAGCGGCCGATCGGAGATGAACTCCATCGACTCGTAGGCCGCGTGCATGTGCTGGTCGTGGTCGTGATCGTGCTCCTCCAGGTCGGCGAAGGACAGCTGCCTCGCCCCGAAGTCGCGCGCCTCGACGTCGTCGAAGAGGATGCCCGGCGAGATCCTGCCCCGCTCGGCGGGCAGCACGGCGCCGTCGGCGATCTCGCGGACCGCGGCGATCACCCGGTCCCGTTCGGCCTCCCCGACGCGGTCGATCTTGTTGACGACCACCAGGTCGGCGAGCCGCACGTGATCGTCGAGCTCCGGGTGCCGGGCTCGCGTGTCGTCGAACTCGGCGGCGTCGACGACCTCCACCAGCCCGCCGAACTCGATGTGCGGGTTCTGCGAGGACAGCACCATCCGAACCAGCTGCCGGGGTTCGGCGATGCCGCTCGCCTCGATCACGATGACGTCCAGCGGGGCACCCGGGTAGGCCAGCCGCTCCAGCATCGGGTCCACGCCGTCGGCGTCGACCGCGCAGCACAGGCAGCCGTTCTCCATCGACATCGCGATGTCGACCTGCCCGGCGACGTTCATGGCGTCGATGTTGATGCTGCCGAAGTCGTTGACCAGCACGCCGATCCGGCGTCCGTCGTCGTTGCGCAGCAGGTGGTTCAGCAGGGTGGTCTTGCCCGAGCCCAAGTAGCCCGCCAGCACGACCACCGGAATCCGCGCCGTCACAGCTCCCCCACGTTCATCCACTCGCTCACCGGCGGTCATCCTCGCACGCCACCGCTCCCCGGCCGCGAAGGCCCTGACCAGGGACTCCTGCCTATCGGAGCGGGATGTCGAGGCCGCGTTCCGCCTCCGGGCGGGGGCGGCGGATGCGGCGGTCGGCCTCGTCGATGGCGACGTCGTTGATGCTGGCCTCGCGGCGTCGCATGAGGCCGTGCTCGTCGAACTCCCAGAGCTCGTTGCCGTAGCTGCGCCACCACTGGCCGCCGGCGTCGTGGCACTCGTACTGGAAGCGGACCGCGATGCGGTCCTCCCCGAAGCTCCAGAGGCTCTTGCGCAGCGCGTAGTCGAGCTCGCGCTCCCACTTGCGGGTCAGGAAGGCGACGATCTCCTCCCTGCCGCTGAGGAACACGTCCCGGTTCCGCCACTGCGAATCGGGCGTGTAGGCCAGCGCCACGCGCTGCGGATCACGCGTGTTCCAGGCGTCCTCGGCGGCCTGGACCTTCTGCAGCGCGGTCTCGCGGGTGAACGGCGGGTAGGGCGGGCGATCCTCCGGCACGACGACCTCCTAAGACGGGACCTCCATTCTCGCCCCGGCCCCGGACGAGGCGGAGCGGACACGCCCGCGGGTCAGCCCCGCGTGAGGCGGAGGTGGTGGCGGGGCCGGAGATCGATCTCCACCACCGCTCTGCCCGTGGCATCCGCGGTGACTTCCCACGTGGTGGCGCCGTCGACGGTGTAGGTGCGGTGCGGGATCAGGCGGTCGAAGCCGAGCCGGTGGCGGCGCTGAGCGGCGTCGGTGCCGCGGAGAATCGCCTCGTGGGACCGGCCGTCGGTGGTCGCGGTGACGACCGCGATGTCCGGCCAGGGAACTTCGGTGAGGCGGGGGCCGGTGTGGCGGGACGGGGTGAGCAGCATGTCCCGCCAGGTGCGTTCGTCGGTGACCGCGCCCAGGCCGAGGATCCCGTTGGCGTGCACCGACGCGTCGAACATCCGGAACTCCGCGGGCGGGTTCTCCAGGTTCCGCGCGGCGTCGCGGAGCCTGCGGTACCAGGGCGCGCTGCGAGCGCGGGCGAGGAACATGCACCAGCCCAGGGCGTTCGCGCGGTTCGCGCCTCCGCCCCAGTCCGCGTCGGTCGGGGCCGGGCTCCCGGCTCGGTCGGTGCGCGCGTAGTGGCCGGAGTTGAGCTCTTCGGCGACGAGCAGCTCCCAGGTGCGCCAGGCGAAGTCCGGGTCGAGCGGGGACAGCAGCGCCGCGATGGGCGCGGTGTTGGTGATGCCCCGAGCCGAGCGGGCCGTGAAGCCGAACCTGCCGGCCTGCAACGTGCAGATGTCGCCGTCCGGCGCGGTGAACTCGGTGCGCAGCCGGTGCAGGAACCTCGGCGCGATCTCCTCGGCGTGGCGGGTCCCGGCGCACGTGTCGTACATCCGCAGGCCGGTCATGGCCACGGAGTTGCAGAACGGGAACACCAGTCCCGGCTCGCACGGCCACAGCACCAGCGGCGAGCGGCGGAAGTTGGCGCTGACCCGCTCGGCGACATCGGTGTGGCTGTAGGCGAATTCGGTCCGGTCGTCCCAGCGGAACCGGAGCGCGCCGGGCCGGTCGAAGCTGTCGTCGCCGGTCGCCTGCCGGTACGCCGAGAGCATCAGCAGCAGGTACCCGGAGTACATGACGTTCGCCGGAGAGCCGATCGGGTCGGCGCTGTCGCGCAGCATCCCCCAGCGGTTCTCCCGCAGCCAGTAGCGCCAGACCGGCTTGTCGGTCATCCGCAGGACGAGCGCGCGCAGCGCGTCGTCGCGGTATCCGCAGTACGCCGGCGTGTGGGTGTGGCGCAGGGTCGCGAGCATCAAGAACACCGCCCAGACGCGGTAGCGCATGGCCGGAAGGAGGTACTCGTCGCCGAACCGGCCGAAGCCGTTCCACTCGTGCGCGGGTTGCAGCGCCAGGGTTTCGGCCCACCGCGCCAGTCGCGCCCGGTCGTCCTCGTCGGCGCGCTCGTCCGGGCCTGGCCGCCACTCCTCGCGCGCGGCCACGTCCAGGCGGGCCTGGCGGGAATCGCCGACTCGGCGCGCGGAACGCTCCCGCCGCCGCTCCCGCACCAGCAGCGCCGCCGGGAATCCGACGACCGCGAGCACCTCCGCCACCGGAACCCACTCCTGCGGCACGTGCCCGTGCCCGTCGTGCACGGCGGCGAGGAGCGCGGCCAGCAGCATCGAGGCGACGACCACCGCCGGGAGGGTGAGGTGATCGCCCTTGGCCATGATGCGCTGCACCCCCGTCAGCAGACCGGCCACGACCGCCAGCAGCACGACGAGGTGCAGCAGCAGCCACGGCACGAGCTCGGCGGACCAGCCCGGCACGGGCGTCGCGTAGACGATCCCGAAGCCCGGGACGAGCCCGGCGGCTCGCAGCCACACCGGGCCGCCGAGCAGGGTCGGCAGCAGCCCCAGCAGCACGAACGCACCGCCGAGCGCACCGGTCCGCACCAGGCGGCGCCGGGTGAGCGGACCGCGCAGGCCCGGTGGCCGAGGCAGGGTGGTCCCCGCGGAAACGCGCCCCATCGCGTCGTCCTCCCCCAGGAGTTGTCCGGCGACTCGTTCGAAGAGCCGCGTTGACGCGACGCCCCGCGTGCGGCCTACTCGGCCGCATGTGCCCCGTGTGCGCGGCGATCGCGATCCCCTCACTCACGGTGATGTGGTGGCGCTGGATGCGGCACCGCCGTGCGCGTGAAAGCGAACAGGACGTCGCGCCGGTCGCCCTCCCGCGCCCGGCGAGGCTTGGCGGGTACGACTCCTGACCTGGAACGCAGCAACGGGCCGCCGATCGGACGTCGACGGGCCCGCTGCGGGCGGAGTCCGACCCCTGAGGTTGCGGGCCACGTCGGTGAGGGCGTCGCACGCCGCCGCCCACGTCCCGCGAAGCGGTCTGACCCGCGTATTGACCAGATCACGATCCAGCCTCTAACTTGTTCTGCGACTCAAGTCGGACATTGTCCGAAATATCGAACATTCAATCCCGGAGATGTGCGTGCCGCGAACCTCACGCTGAACCGAGGAGCGAAGATGGCGAGAGACGTCCCCCGTCCGTCGCGCAGGTCGCGACTGCGACCGAGAGCCGTTCCCGCCGTGGGCGTCCTGCACGCGGCCGCGCAGGACTCCACCTACACCGAGTCGCCGACGTTCCGCCAGGTCGTGACCGTCGACGAGATCCGGCCTGTGGAGGCGACCTTTCACGGCGCCGCCACCTTCACCCACACGTTCCCGCCGAACTCCGTCACGTTCCGGCGAGTTCGCCCCACCCAGCCCTGATCGCCCGGCGTCGCGGCGCCACGACTCCCATCAGGAGCACAACGATGAGCGGTCCTGTGGTCTCCCATCGCGGCGCGCTCGCCCGAGCGGCGGCTGTTCGTCCCCGCTCCGCACATCCGGGTTCAGGCCTTCGGTTGGACGCCGGTCGGGACGCCGGATATCGGCTTCCCCGTTGCGGATTCGCCGTGATCTCGTCGTCGAGCTGCTCCGAACGAGGTCGGGCCCGCAAGTCGGAAACCCGGACAACGGTGTCACGGAGGTGGAATTGGTGATCGGACGTGGAGTGAGCCGCAGAACCCTGCTCAGCGCAGCGGCTTTGGGCTGCGCGGGGCTGGCGGGCGGGTGCGGTTTCGCGCGGGGCGGTGACTCGCTGCGGTACTGGAACCTCTTCAGCGGCGGTGACGGCGAGACGATGAAGACGATGCTCGACGGCTACCGCGCCACGCATCCCGGGGTCGCGCTGGAGGACGTGACGCTGGAGTGGGGCGACCGCTACTACACCAAGCTCGCGATGGCCGGCGCCGCCGAACGCGCACCCGACATCGCCATCCTGCACTTGGGACGGCTGCCCGCGTTCGCACCGGGCGGGCTCATCGACGAGATGCGCCCGGACCTGCTGCGGCAGTCCGGGATCGGGCCCGAGCACTTCCCGCCGGGCCTGTGGAGGCGGTCGATGCGCAACGGCAGGCTCTTCGCGATCCCGCTGGACACCCACCCGTTCGTCCAGTACTACAACACCGACGTCTGCGGAGCTGCCGGGCTGCTCGACGAGCACGGCCGCCTGCGGACCCTCACCGGCCGCGACGAAGTCCGGGAAGCCCTCCGCGCGGTCAAGGGCGTGACCGGCTCCACCGGGCTGCTGCTGGAGACCACCGGTGACGGCGTGGGCCCGTGGCGGCTGTTCTGGAGCCTGTACCGGCAGGCAGGCGGTGAGCTGTTCACCCCGGACGGCACCCGATCGGCGCTGGACGAGCGCAAGGTCGCCGACGTGCTGGGGTTCGTCCAGGGTCTGCACGAGGAAGGCCTGGCCGCCGGCGAGATGGATGCCGACGGGGCGATCGCGCTGTTCAGCAGCGACAGGGCGGGATTCTTCTGGTTCGGCGAATGGGAGGTGCAGACCTTCCTCACCGCGGAGATGAACTTCGGCATGACCCGCTTCCCCGGGATCTTCGGCCCACCGCTCGCCGAGGCCGATTCGCACGCCTTCGTGCTGCCGCACCGGGACCGGACCGACCGCGACCACCTGCTCGTCTACGACTTCATCGCCACCCTGCTGCGCGACAGCACGAGGTGGGCGGAGGGCGGGCACATCCCGGCGTACCTGCCGGTGACCAACGGCGACGCCTACGCACGGATGCAGCCGCAGTCGGAGTACCGCTCGGTGATCGACGACGTCCAGCTCGACCCCGACGTGTGGTTCGCCGGTTCGGGCTCGCGGCTGTGGACCGAGCTCAACGCCGTGCTGGGACCGGCGATGGACGGCCGGCTGCGGATCGACAGAGCGGTGGCCCAGATCCGGTACGTCATCGAGGACCTGCTCGCCACACCCAACCCCACGGCATGATCGGAGGCAGCATGTCCACGCGCAGAGCCGGCTCGGGTTTCGCGTTCGTGACGCCGTTCCTGGCCGCCTACCTGCTGTTCCTGGTGCTTCCACTGGGAATGGGGCTGGTCGCGAGCCTCACCGACGCCGGGTTGACCGGTGCGAGCACCGATTTCGTGGGGCTGGCGAACTTCGCCGAGGCGCTCACCGATCCCGCGATGTGGCGGTCCTTCGGGGTCACCGTCGGTTTCACCGCCGTCAGCACTCCCCCGCTGATCCTGGTGGGGCTGGTGATGGCGCTGCTCACCCATCACCTCGCCCCGGCTCGCTGGTTGTGGCGGCTGGCGTTCTTCTCGCCCTACGTGCTGCCTTCCTCGGCGATCGCGCTCATCTTCGTCTGGATGTACCAGCCCGAGTTCGGGCTGGCCGACTCGCTGCTGTCCTGGCTCGGGTTCGGACCGATGGGGTGGCTCTCGCACCCGGTCGCGGCGATGCTCGGCGTAGTCGTGGCGACCGTGTGGTGGACCGTCGGCTTCAACTTCCTGCTGTACCTGGCCGCGCTGCAAGCGATTCCGCACGATCTCCACGAGGCGTCGTCGCTGGACGGCGCGGGCGGGTGGCGCCAGCTCTGGCACATCACGCTGCCGCTGCTGCGGCCGACCACGGGACTGATCGCGGTGTTGCAGGTCCTGGCCTCGCTGAAGGTCTTCGACCAGTTCTACCTGATCACCAACGGAGGTCCGCAGCACAGCACGAGACCGGTCCTGCAATACATATACGAGTCCGGGTTCACCAACTACCGCACGGGATACGCCTCGGCGGTGTCCTACGTGTTCTTCGCGGCGATCCTGCTGTTCACGCTCGCGCACTTCAGCATCCAACGCCGCCGGGCGGGAGGAGACCGACCATGACCGAGCGATTCCGTTGGGGCACGGCCGTTCTGGGCGTCGTGACGGTGGCGCTGGCGGGGCTGTGGTCGCTCCCGTTCGCGTGGACCCTGCTGACGTCGCTGAAGCCGGAATCCGAGACGACCGAGGTACCGCTGCGCTGGCTGCCGAGTGAGTTCACGCTCGATGCCTACCGCAGCGTACTGGCGACGGACGACATCTGGATCTGGCTGTTCAACAGCGTTTTCACCGCCGGGACGGTGACGGTGCTGGTGGTGCTGCTCTCCAGCATGGCCGCCTACGGGTTCTCCCGAACGGATTTCCGCGGTCGCAGGGCGCTCTTCGGGTTCGTCGTCGCGGGAGTGCTGGTTCCCACCGAGGTGCTGATCGTCCCGCTGTTCCACGAGATGGTGTTCCTCGGCATGGTGGACACGCCGTGGGGCGTCATCCTCCCGCAGGTGGTGCTGCCCGCGATGGTCTACATCCTCAAGGTGTTCTTCGACGGCGTTCCGCGCGAGCTGGAAGAGGCCGCGATCGTCGACGGTGCGAGCCGCTGGCGGATCTACTGGCGCATCGTCATGCCGCTGTCCCGACCGGTGCTGGCGGCCGTCGCGATCTTCACGTTCATCACGACGTGGAACAACTTCCTGTGGCCGTTCATCGTCACCGCCGACCCGGGTTCGATGACCCTGCCGGTCGGGCTGGCGACGGTCCAGGGCAGCTACGGCGTCCGCTACGCCGAGGTGATGGCGACCGTGGTCATCGCCGGGTTGCCGCTGTTGCTGCTGTTCGTGCTGTTCCAACGCCACATCGTGCGCGGCGTCGCGCACACCGGTTTGGCGGGACGATAGGGAGGGGACCTGAACATGACCCACGGCGAGAGCGCGCGTGCGAGCTTGACGATCGACCCGGCCTTCGCGGTCGGCGAGGTCAACCCGCGCTTGTTCGGCTCGTTCGTCGAGCACTTGGGCCGGTGCGTCTACACCGGCATCCACGAACCGGGGCATCCGGCGGCACGGGAGGACGGGCTGCGGCAGGACGTGCTGGACCTCGTGCGCGAGCTCGGCGTGACGCTGGTGCGCTATCCCGGCGGCAACTTCGTGTCCGGCTACCGGTGGGAGGACGGCGTCGGGCCGTTGACAGAGCGGCCGAGCAGGCTGGATCCGGCGTGGTGCTCCGTGGAGACCAACGAGTTCGGGCTCAACGAGTTCATGCGGTTCGTCGAGGTCGCCGGGGTGGAACCGATGATGGCGCTGAACCTGGGCACGCGCGGACCGCAGGAGGCCCGCGAGCTGCTGGAGTACTGCAACCACCCGGGCGGCACCACGTGGTCGGACCTGCGGCGCTCGCACGGTCACGACGAGCCGCACCGGATCGGTTTCTGGTGCCTGGGCAACGAGCTCGACGGACCGTGGCAGATGGGGCACAAAACCGCCGAGGAGTACGGCCGGGTCGCCGCCGAGACGGCACGGGTGATGCGCATGGTCGACCCCGGGGTGGAGCTCGTGGCCTGCGGCAGCTCGAACTCGTCCATGCCGACGTTCGCCGCGTGGGAGAGCACCGTGCTGGAGCACACCTACGAGCACGTCGACCACATCTCCTGCCACGCCTACTACGAGGAGTCCGGCGGGGACGTCGACAGCTTCCTCGCCTCAGCGCAGGACATGGAGCACTTCATCGACTCGGTGGTGGCCACCTGCGACCACGTGCGCGCCAAGGTGCGCAGCACCAAGCGGTTGGAGCTCTCCTTCGACGAGTGGAACGTCTGGTACCGGGGCCTGCGCGATCCCGCCACCGAGCCGGAGTGGGAGGTGGCGCCGCGGCTGCTGGAGGACAACTACACGCTCACCGACGCGGTCGTGGTGGGCAGCCTGCTGGTGACGTTGCTGCGGCACTGCGACCGGGTCACGGCGGCGTGCCTGGCTCAGCTGGTCAACGTGATCGCGCCGATCATGACCGAGCCGGGTGGGACGGCGTGGCGGCAGACGACATTCTTCCCGTTCGCCGACGCCGCTCGGCACGGACGTGGCCGCGTGCTGCGCGTGGAACCGCGCTCGACCAGGCACGACACCGCCCAGTACGGCGAGGTCGACCTGCTGCACGCCACGGCGGTGCAGGAGGACGAGGACACCGTCGTGGTGTTCGCGGTCAACCGCTCCACCGACCTGCCGCTGGAGCTGGTCGCCGACGTCCGCGGGGCGGGCAGCACGCGGGTCCTGGAGCACCGGGTCCTCGCCGATTCCGACCGTCACGCCCGCAACACCGCCGCCGAACCCGACCGGGTGCGGCCCCGGACGCTCGACGGTGCCGTGGTGGAGGGCGGCGCGCTCACCGCGACCCTGCCACCGCTGTCCTGGAACGTCCTCCGGCTGCGACGCTGAGATCGGGCCTTTCCCGCTTCCACCGGGACGGTCAGGCCTCGCGCCTCGACCGGCGCGAAGGGCGATCACCGCCGCCCTTCGCGTTCGCGGGAAGATCCGCCGCTACAGCTCCCGGGTCACTCCGGTGAGGGCGTCGTCGAGGATCGACAGACCGCGGTCGATCTCGGCCTCGGTCGCGGTGAGCGGTGGTGCGATGCGGAACGTGCCGCCCATGCCGGGCAGCTGGACGATGTTCATGTGCAGTCCGAGTTCGGTGCAGCGACGGGTGACCGCGGCGCCGAGCTTGTCGACGTCGCCGCCGTCTGCTCCGGCGGTCAGCTCCAGGCCGACGAGCAGCCCCCGGCCACGGACGTCGCCGATCACCGGGTGCTTCCCGGCCAGCTCGCGGAGGCCACCGGACAACCGCTCCCCCAGCTCGCGGGCGCGCAGGTCGAGGCGGTCGCGGGTCAGCACGTCGAGGACGGTGTTGCCGACGGCGGCCGGGAGCGGGTCGTTGACGTGGGTGGTGAAGAACAGGAATCCGCGGTCGTGGGCCTGCTGCTCGATCTCGGCGCTGGTGAGCACCGCGGCCAGCGGCAGTCCCGCGCCGAGGGTCTTGGACAGGGTGAGGATGTCCGGGACGACGCCGTCGCGCTCGAAGGCGTACCAGGCGCCGGTGCGGCACAGGCCGGTCTGCGCCTCGTCGAGGATCAGCAGCATCCCGCGCTCGCGGCACTTGTCCCGCAGCGCGGCCAGGTAGCCGGGCGGCAGGTCGACGACACCCCCGGAGCTCAGGATCGGCTCGACGATGCAGGCCGCGAGGCTGCCGACCGACTGCGCGTCGATCAGGTCGAAGCCGAGGTCCAGCTGGCGCCGCCAGTCGAGTGCGCCGTCCGCGTCGACGATGTCGGGGTGGAAGGGGTCGGGGACGGGCAGCGCGAAGTTGCCCGGAGCCGCCGGGCCGTAACCGACCCGACCCGCGCTGTAGGTGGCGTTGGCGGCGGCCAGGGTCATGCCGTGCCAGGAGCGGGCGAAGGAGACGACCTCGTGCTTGCCGGTGACCAGCTTGGCCATCCGCAGCGCCGCCTCGTTGGACTCCGCGCCGGTGGTCAGGAACATGGCCTTGTCCAGCGGTTCCGGCAGGGTCTCGGCGAGGCGCCGGGCCAGGTCGATGACCGGACGGCTGAGCATCCCGCTGTAGAGGTGGTCGAGCTTGGCGGCCTGGTCCCGGACGGTGCTGACGATCTCCGGGTGGGAGTGCCCGAGGATCGCGCTCATCTGCCCGGAGGTGAAGTCGAGCAGCTCGCGCCCGTCCTCGGTGAAGACCGAGGCGCCCTCGGCGCGCTCGATGATCCCGGGGCTGAAAGCACCGTGCCCGGAGTAGCGGATCAGATCACGTGTGGCGAGGTCGTCCATGCCCCCGAAGCTACGTGCTCACACCCGTGAACGGGAGCCCTGGGAGGAGGTGGCGGTTCCCTCGGGAAGCACCACCACCTCCTCGTTGGGATCAGGAATCGACGGGACGGTCGTAGACGGAGAAGCGCAGGTACATGCCGATGTCGGCGGCCTCGTCCGGGGACGTCGTGCGGAACGCCAGGAGGTCCTGGAGGCCGGTCGTGGTCGACGGGTGCTGGGGTGCGAGAGCGTTGATCGCCGACAGGTACGGCCTCGGGTCGAGGCCTTCCTGTCTCATGAGGACGGCGGTGCGCTCCGCGGCGTCCTCATCGGACACCGCGTTCTCCGGTAATCGGAGGTACAGGTTGGCCTCCTCCGGTTGCGCCGAACCGCGGCGAAAAGCGAGGCAGACCATCGGTTCCTCGCCCTCTGCCTTGTCCTGACCGTGATACAGCGACCGCCACACCCGGGCCGCCCGCTCGGAATCGTGCCCGGCGGCGAGAGCGGCCACCGAATCCAGGTCTTCCCACGCGCGACTGGTGATCCGGAAATAGACCTTCACCCGCGCCTTATCCGAATTGGTCAAATCGAGAGCCGCGAATTCGATCTCATTTCCCCGGTCCATCATCTCCGGCATCCACATTCGAACCGAACTCCACGGCCTCTCCAATCCGAGTCGTGCCATCGCCTCGGTCATCCTGGCCAGGACGTCGACCGGATCCGAGCTGTCCGCCTGCGGGTTGAAGTACGCCTTGTACCGCGTGGATTCGCCCGGGCGCCAGGCCAGCGAATGCCAGATGGTGGGACGGTTCACCCGCGGATCGTCGCTGACGAAGAGGTCTTCCACGCGGTGGTAGCGGCTGAGGTCGACGCCCGGCCGATCGGCCAGCCGCTCGGTGAGCGCGCGCCCGGCGCGCTGGCAACCCGCAGGTGTCGCGTCCTCCCCGAGGGACTCGAAGAGGATCCGGAGCTCGGGTCGCCGGTCTCGCCAGCTGATGGACATCTCGGCCGGAAAACCGTCCGCCGAAACAAAAGAGGGAACCTCCGGACAAGAGCCGATCGGGTGATCGCCCCAGGGGCTCAACGCAACGCTGAGTTCTGTGACGAGGGTCTCCACATCGGAGGGCGAGAACCCGAGATGTCCGGCAACGGTTCGGTACTGGCTGGTCAGGAACTGTGTGAATGACACGCCGTGCGTGGGAAAGACTCCCCACCGGCGAACGGATGGCGATCCCGCTCGTGAACTAGGCACTACCCCGACCTTCCGCATCGCGGTTACTCTTGATCGCGGCATGGCGCCTGTCAGCAACATCAACACGATCTCATCCAGACGACGAATTGGGAATGGTCTCCACGCGGAGAGGGTTCGATGGGCACTGTGGACGGTCGTGGAAAGAAAACATCTCCCCAGGTTGACACCCGTGATGTGTGCGTGATCGGCGCCGGCATTTCCGGATTGGCGATGATGCGGTCGCTCCATCGCCGCGGAATCGACTTCGTCGGCCTGGAACGCGACGACGCCGTGGGCGGGGTGTGGAACTTCAGCCCTGCCGATGCGCGGAGCTCGCACCCGGCCTACGGGTCCCTGCACCTCAACACCTCCAGCAAGGTCACCGGGTTCACCGGATTCCCCGTGCCCGAGGACTTCCCGCGCTACCCGCGCCACGACCAGGTCGCCTCCTACCTGGAGCGATTCGCCGACGAGCACGACCTGACCGGTCGCATCGAGTTCGGCACCCACGTGCACCAGGTGGAACCGGCGCCCGGCGGCGGATGGCTGGTCACCAGCCGCAGCGGGGGCAGCACGCGCACCCGGCACTTCCGGGAGGTCGTGATGGCCTCGGGTTATCACTCCGCCCCACGGCTTCCCGACCCGGCGATCACCGGTTCGGAGGTGTTCCGGGGCAGGCGGCTGCACTCCGCGGACTACACCGACCCGGAGCCGTTCCGCGGCAAGAAGGTCACGGTCGTGGGATTCGGGAACTCCGCCTGCGACATCGCCGTCGAGCTCTCCCGCGTCGCGGCCCGCACGGTCCTGTCGATCCGGCGGGGCGCGCACGTGGTGCCGAAAACCCTGATGGGACTGCCGATCGACGAGATCGCCGCCAGCCGCTGGTGGTCGTTCCTGCCGTTCCGGGTGCAGCGCAAGCTCATCGAGGTGCTGCTGTACCTCTCGCGCGGGCGGATCGCCGACTACGGCCTGCCGGAGCCCGATCACCGGGTGATGGACGCGCCGATCACGATCTCGGACGAACTGCTCAGCCGGCTCTCGCACGGCGAGATCACCGTCAAACCGGGCGTCCGGGAGTTCACCGCCGACCAGGTCGCCTTCACCGACGGCAGCACCGAGAACGCCGACGCGGTCGTCCTCTGCACCGGCTACGACATGTCACTGCCGCTGCCCGACGAGGTCCCCTTCGACGGCGACGGCCGGCTCTCGCTGTTCCAGCGGATCGTGCCGCTGGGCCACGAGGGTCTCTACTTCGCGGGATTCCTGCGCCCGGTGGGGGCGCTGACCCGGCTCGCCGAACTGCAGGCGGAGTGGATCAGCGACCTCATCAGCGGCGAGGCGAGGCTCCCCGGGCGCGACGAGATGGCCGCGGAAGTGCGCGGCCACCTCGACCGGATCGCCAAGCGCTACGGCGCGCAGCGCCCCGAGGACGCCCTCAACGTCGACGTCGGCAGCTACGTCCGGGGGCTCAAGCGGGAGCGCCGCCGGGGTGCGGACCGCCCGGCGGCTGACGCTCACCCGAACAACGGGCTCACTGACCTGCGCCGACGGTCTGCTGAGTGGCCATCAGCTTCATGACGTGCTCCAGCAGCCGGGCCAGGACGTCCTTGACGTCGGCGCGCTGCCGGGCGTCGAAGTTGATCACCGGGACCTTGGCGGTGTCGATCTGCAGCGCGTTGGCGATGTCCTCGGGCTGGTAGCGCTTCGTGCCGTCGAACTCGTTGACCGCGACCACGTAGGGGATGTTGCGGTCCTCGTAGAAGTCCAGGCTGGAGAAGCAGTCGTCCAGCCGGCGGGTGTCGGCCACGACCACGGCGCCGAACGCGCCGTGGGTGTGGTCGTCCCACACCGACCAGAAGCGGGACTGGCCGGGCATTCCGAACAGGAACAGCGGCGTGCCGTTGCTGAGGTTGATCCGGCCGAAGTCGATGCTGACCGTCGTGGTCGTCTTCTCCGGAACACCCGTGAGCGCGTCCACCGAGGCGCTGGCGTCGGTGATCGGCTCGTCGGTGAGCCGCACGTACCGGTCCGGGTCCGCCACGCTCTTGATCAGTGTCGTCTTGCCGCAACCGTATCCACCGGCGATGACGAGCTTGACCGGCGGCCGCTCAAAGCTGTTTAACACTGTCCAGAACCCCCTGTAGGTATTCCAGTGTTGCGTCGGAAACGGTTTCTTCGGGGTTGCTCTCGCCGTCGAGGGTGAGCACTCCCCGGCGGAGCAGCGCACCCACCAGGGCGCGAGCGGTCAGCACCGGGGTGCCCAGGCTCCCCGCCACCTCCGCTATCGCGACCGGGTTCTTCGCCAGCTCCAGCGCGGCGCTGTCGCTCATCGACAGGTCTCGGTGCCCCTCGCCGCCGGGCTTGGCGACCACCTGGGTCGCCAGGTCCAGGTCCAGGTCGGACTTCTCGGGGGCACCGGCCACGACGAAGGGCCGGACACCCGCGACGGGGTCCTCTGCGTGGACGTTCTGCTGATCGGACATGGGTTACGGCCTCGTCCCGGTCAGCGGGTTCGCGGAACCGCCGCGGCCCTCGGTCACCAGGTGCTCGCCGACCTGCGCGAGCAACCGGTCGAGCTCGACGTTGACGATCAGCGGGTCGGCGGCGGTGTCGACGACCACGGTGATCCCGGTCCGCTCGGCGGCCAGGGCGAGGATCACGAACCGGTTCGCGCCCTCGATGACCGTCTTGCTCAGATCACCGCCCCCACCGATGACGCTGACCCGCTTCGACGAGCTGAACGCCGACGCCGACATCGCGGCGAGGTCTTCCGCCTGCTCCTTGGACACACCGTCGGAGGCCCCGCGGGGGAATCCGTCCGACGACCACAGCACGACGCAGTCCACGTCCGCGACGCGCTGTGCGAAGTCGGTCAGCACCCAGCTCAAGTCATCCCGGCCATCGCTCATTGTGTTCACCCCTCACCTGTGTCGCTGCTGTGGTTCTGGCGTCCGGACACGAAGCCCATGGCCCCGCCGCCGCCCGGGCTGCGCCGGGTTCCGGTGTTGTCGTTGGCGGATCCGGACTGGGCCTTCTTCTCCTCGTCGAGGGCCCGGCCGACCGCCGAGGCGCCCCTGCGCCGCACCGGGAGGCCCACCGAGGAGGTCTCCAGCGGCTCCTGCTCGACCGGCTCGGCGCGCGGCCTCGGCGGTTCCGGTCGCGTCTGGGTGCGGGTCTCGACGGGGTCGGCCAGCAGCGCGGTCGCGCCGCTGAGCGTGCCGCGCGCGCTGGAAACGCCCACCGGGGCGGCCCTCTCGATCTCCGTCTCGCGCAGCAGGTCCGAGGGGATGGACACCTCGGCGCGGATGCCTCCGGACTCGCCCGCGGCCAAGGTGACCTCGATGTTCCACTGCTGGGTGATCCTGGAGACCACCGGCAGGCCGAGCTGCATGTGGCGCTGCACGCTGCCGAGCGCGAAGTCCGCCTCGGTGCCCAGGATCGTGTTGGCCTCGCCGAGCTTCTCGGCCGGCATGCCCAGACCGCGGTCCTCGATGATGACCACCAGCGATCCGCTGCGCTCCTCGGTCCAGACCCGGGCCTTGCCCTGCGGGGAGCTGTAGTTGGCGGCGTTGTCCATCAGCTCGGCGAGCGCGCGGATCAGGTACGGCGCGGCCTGGCCGTCGACGGCCACGGCTCCCGGCTTGCGGGTGTGGATGCGCCCGTAGTGCTCGATCTCGGCTCGCGCCGATTCGAGGATGACCTCCATCGGCGTCGGACCGCGGTGGTAGCGGGCGAGTCGGTTCCCCGACAGCAGCCGCAGGTTCTCCGCCAGTCGGCGGGCCCGCAGCAGGAGGCTGTCGAGGACCAGCAGCGCGCGGTACCGCGGCGCGGCCTCGCCGGCTTCGCGCTCCTCGGTGTCGACGATCTGCATGGCGCTCTGCACGATCTGCTGGACTCGCGCGGCCATGCCGACCACGACGCGGGTGAACGCGTCGCTCGTCTGCTTCTGCTTGATGCGCTCCTGCACGGCGACCTGGTAGGCGCCGGCGAAAGCGTCCGCCACCTCGCCGATCTCGTCCTTGCCGAAGTCCAGCGAGCGCAACGACGTGGAGGCGTCGACGTCCTCGCCGCGCTCCACCCTGCGGAACAGCTCGGGGACGTCCTCGTCGGCGATCTTGCGCACGGCGTCGCGCAGTTCGACCAGTCGCTGCGGCACCAGGG
The DNA here is from genome assembly GCF_018070075.1 of Saccharopolyspora endophytica. Taxonomy (GTDB): domain Bacteria; phylum Actinomycetota; class Actinomycetes; order Mycobacteriales; family Pseudonocardiaceae; genus Saccharopolyspora; species Saccharopolyspora endophytica. The sequence continues at coordinate 504,883 of NZ_JAGPXE010000004.1, read as the reverse complement.
CGACCAGGTGACGTCCGGCGAACCACCACATCAGCAGCGCGGCACCGGCGGTGGCGACGAGCACGAGGCCGGCGAACAGCGCGGTGCGCAGCAGCGCGGCGCTGCCGTTGTCGAGGCCGAGCTCGGCGCCGTAGCGGGCCTGTTCGACGGCGATCTCGGTGAGCTGCCCGCCGACCTGGTCGCTGATCTGGTGCCACTGCTGGATCGTCACGCCCTGCACCTGGCCGTGGGCGATCAGCTCCTGCTCGACCACTTGCAGCTGCTTCCAGCTCTGGGAGCGGGTGAGCTCCTCGTAGCGCTGCTTGACCAGCGGTGAGGCGTTGGAGATCTGCTCTTCGAGCTCGTCGTGGTAGGAGCCGACCAGGACCGCGAAGTTGACCTGCTCGTCGGGCTGCAGCCGGGTGACCACACCGCGGGACGCCAGCAGCGCGCTCTGCGCCATCTGGTCACCGGCGCGGAAGAACTCGGTGGCGGTGATGCCCGCCTGCCCGGCCTTGGCGTCCTCGACGGCGCGGGCCTGCCCGTCGAAGAGGTCGGCACCGGCGTCGAGGACCTCGTTGTAGCGCTGGAGGGTTTCACGCTTGCGGGTCGGGTCGAGCGGGAAGTCGGGACGGGACTTCGGCAATCGCCCGATCAACGTGTTGACGTCGTCGATCTTGACCTTGAGGTCCGGCGGCGTCGCGGAGTTCCCGGACAGTTCGGTGAGCCTGCCGGAGAGCTCGGCGATGGCCTGGTCGGTGACGGCGTAGCGCTGACCGAGGGTGTCGGGGGTGGCTTCCCCGTCGAAGGCGCGGGCGACCAGCTGGCGTTCGGACTGCACGGCGGCGAAGGTCCGCACGGCCGGGATCGAGGTGTCCTGCACGGTGACGGCGACCGCGCGGACGATGAAGGCGTCGACGAACGCGGGCGCGAACCCGGCCAGCACGACCACGAAGAACAGCGCGACGATGGCGATCAGAATGTTCCTGATCCGCCGCCGGAGACTCGTCCTGTCCGGCTCGCGCGTTCTGTCCCTGGTTAACCTCACGTCGACCGCGCTCCTTCGGTTGTGCTCTCACGAGACAGGCCCCGGCCCCCGGCAGCCTCGGCGCGAATTGCGCGAAGCACGAGCTCCGCTGGGATTCCCCGGCATTGGGCGATGTCACCGATGCGAGCGGGCGCGCCGCACTCCCGGTTCCGTGATCATCCGCGCTTGGCCGGGACAGTACCAGCACGGTTTTCGCGGTTGATCAGCGATCCAAAAAGGTCTTCACGTTCAACCGAAATGAACAGCAGCACTGAATTTCGGTTACGTTCTTCTTTCGATCGCCGCGCAGATCTTCCCCGGAGGGCGGGGCTGCGGCGGCCATTCGCGCGCGGCGCAGATTCACCCGCGCTTGTCCGATTGTCATTTTCGCCCGATATTGCACGGTCTCGGACTGATCGCTACGTTGGGAAGATCCTGGTCTAGACAACGTTGTCAATCGGGAGGTCTTCCTTGCGACGCCAGCACGACGTCAAGACCGTTCGACGCTCCAACGTTCCCAGCCGGCTCGCGGCCCTCGCGGTCGCCGCGGCCACCGCGCTCGCCATCGCCCCCGCCGCCGAGGCGCAAGACCGGATCGACGATCCGGCCCAGCACGTCAACCCGTTCGTCGGAACCAAGCCCGGTGGGCCGGACTTCGGGCACGGCGGCGGAGCGGGCAACACCTTCCCGGGCGCGGTGGCGCCGTTCGGGATGATGCAGTTCAGCCCGGACACCGCGACCTACCAGCACGGCGGCTACTCCTACGACGACAACCGGATTCGCGGGTTCAGCCTCACCCACCTCTCGGGGGCCGGGTGCGGGGACTTCGGCAACGTCCCGTTCATGCCGGTCCTCGGCGACTCGCCGGTGAACGACTACCCCTTCTCGCACGACAACGAGTCGGCCTCCCCCGGTTCCTACGACGTCACCTTCGACAACGGGCTGCGGACCGAGCTCTCGTCGACCCAGCGCTCCGGCATCGCGAGGTTCACCTACCCGCAGGGGCAGCAGGCGGCGTTGTCGGTGGACGCGGCGAAGGCGTTCAACGACGCGAGCGGTTCGGTGCAGATCGGACCGAACACCATCAGCGGTCACAGCGACAGCGGCGGTTTCTGCGGTTCCGACAACACCTACCGCGTGTACTTCCACGCGACCTTCGACCACGACTTCACCGCCCACGAGGTCAACGGCGGCCAAGCGTTCGTGAAGTTCGACACCGCCCGGTCCCCGCAGGTCGTGGCGCGGGTCGGGATCTCGTTCGTCAGCGCGGACAACGCCAGGGCCAACGCCGAGACCGAGCAGGGCGGGCGCGGTTTCGACGAGGTCCGCGACGGCTCCCGCGCGGCGTGGAACGGCGTGCTCGGGCGCATCGACGTCGGCGGCGGCAGCGACGAGGACCGGCGGCGGCTCTACACCGGGCTCTACCACTCCCTGCTGCACCCGAACGTCTTCAGCGACGTCAACGGCGAGTACGCGGGTTTCGACGGCCAGGTGCACACCGCCGCCGAGGGCCACGCCCAGTACGCCAACTACTCCGGGTGGGACGTCTACCGCTCGCAGCTGCCGCTGGTGGCGCTGATCGCCCCGGACATCGCCTCCGACATCGCGCAGTCGGCGGTGAACCAGTCCGCGCAGGGCGGCTACTTCGACCGCTGGACGGTCGCCAACGGCGGCACCGGGGTGATGGTCGGCGATCCGCTGCCGATCATGGTGGCCGGCGCTCACGCCTTCGGCGCAACGGATTTCGACACCGCGGCCGCGCTGCGGGAGATGCGGGAAGGCGCCACCAACACCGACGAGCGGCCCGGTCACTCCGAGTACGACTCGCTCGGCCACGTCCCGCCGGGCGTGCAGGACGTGTGGGGGTCGGCGGCCACGACGCTGGAGTACAACAGCGCCGACTTCGCCGTGTCGCAGTTCGCCGCGCGACTCGGTGAGACCGAGGTGCACGACCACTTCCTGGCCCAGGCGCAGAAGTTCAAGAACCTGTTCAACCCCGCCAACTCCTACCTCCAGCCGCGCAACGCCGACGGTTCGTGGCCGTCGTTCGATCCGGTGCAGACCGAGGAGTACACCGAGGGCAACGGCGCCCAGTACACCTGGATGGTGCCGTTCAACCACCGGGCGCTGTTCGACCTGATGGGCGGCGACGAGCAGGTGGTGTCGCGGTTGGACGAGTTCTTCACCGAGCTCAACGGCGGCCCCGACAAGCCCTACGCCTACCTGGGCAACGAGCCGTCGCTGAACACCCCGTGGGCCTACGCCTACGCGGGCCGGCCGGACAAGACCCAGGACGTCGTGCGGCGGGCGTTGACCTCGCTGTTCAAGTCCACACCGGACGGTGAGGTCGGCAACGACGACCTCGGGCAGATGTCGTCGTGGTCGGTGTGGGCCTCGATCGGCATGTACCCGCAGGTGCCGGGCAGGTCGGAACTGGTGCTGGCCAGCCCGATCTTCTCCTCGGTGACCATCGACCGCGGCAACGGCACGAGCATCACCGTCAACGCGCCGGAGGCCTCCGAGGGCACCAAGTACGTGCACGACCTGAAGGTCAACGGCGCCGACAGCACCAAGCCGTGGGTGGGCGAGGACTTCGTCGCGGCGGGCGGCACGCTCGACTTCACCCTCGGCGACCAGCCCGATCCCGCGTGGGGCAGCGCCCCGCAGGACGCACCGCCGTCCTACGACGTCGGGAGCTGAGGTCAGGCGTCGGCGCCGCGCCAGCGCAGCACTTCCAGCGCGGCGCCGACCCCGATCACGTCTTCGGCCAGCGGACGCGGCAGCAGCTCGTCGGCGCGCGCCAGGCGCCGCAGCACGGTGTTGCGGTGGGTGTAGAGGCGCTCGGCGGTGCGGGAGGCGTTGCACTGCTCGCGGAGGTAGGTCCGCACCACCTGGCGCACCTCGGGGTCGGCGTCTCGAAGAGCACCGAGCGCTTCGGCGACGAACTCGTCGGCGTGGGCGGGATCGGCCGTCATCAGTGCCACGAGCTGGACGTCCTCGTAGCGGGCCACCTGACGACGGGAGCTGAGCCTCGCCAGCATCCGCTGCGCGGTCAGCGCGTCGAGGTGGCTGCGGCGGAAGCCGTCCACCTCCCGCCCCGGTCTGCCGATCGACACGCGCACGTGCGGGTGGGAACCGAGGTGCTCGGACAGCTCCTCGGTGCCCGCGGTGGTCGCCACCGGCAGCCAGACCCAGAGGGTTCCTGCGGTGGCCACCACGGTCAGCCTGCGGCGCGCACCGGTGAGGGACACCAGTTCCTCGGCCGCGCTCTCCAGCTCCTCGAGGCCGACGTGGGCGGTGCTCCACACGACGGCGGCCGTGTGCGGCCCGGTCAGGCCGTACCCGAGCTTGAGCTCGGCCCGGCGCGCGCTGATCGGCGAACCTTCGAGGATGAGCGCGACGGCGGCGCGGCGGTCGGCGTTGGTGCCGCGGATGAGGGTGTCGAGCTCCGCCTGCATCCGCTCGCTGATGCAGGCGATGGTGTCGTTGACGTAGGTCGAGATCGACAGCGCCGTGACGTCGAGGAGTTCCCGCAGCTCATCGGGGTCGGAGGTCAGCGAGAAGCAGATCTCCATCCAGTACCGCCAGGCGACGTTCTGCCCGGCCCGGTAGGTGTCGAGGGCGTTGGCGTCGAGCCCGCGGCGGACCAGGTCCCGCGCGGTGTCGAGCGCCTGCCTGCCGAGGTGCGGCGGGACGCGGCAGCCGGGGTCCTGCACGTTGGCCGCGGCCCAGTGCACGACGTTGTCGACGTTGGTCTGCCGCAGCCCGTCGGCCAGCACCGGATCGGCCGCGATGGCCTGCGTGCGGTCGGTGGCGAGCACCGCGGCGTGCAGCTCGTCCGCCCAGCGCGCGGGCGGTTTCAACGCCGTCTCCGCGCCGAGCCGGATCAACTCCCGAACCCGAGCGGACGGACAGGGCCACGATCGAGTCACGGCAGGCACTATGCCCCAAAAGGTCCAATTTGTGGAGTGTCGGTGAGCAGCTGGTTAGGAATGCGGCGGAGCCGGTGCTTCAGGTGTGGGACTCAGCCCGCACCGCCACGCAAAGCAATCCCTCAATTCCCCTACCGGGGTGATTCGTGTTGGGAGCCCCGTACGTTGATGGGGCTGCCCGGGGGTTCCGCGCAGTGGGCTTGCAGGTTGGCGGGGACTTCGGCGAGGTCGGTGCCCGCTCGCTGGTGGGTGCTCTGGTAGCCCCGGGTGCAGACGAACGGGTCGAAGCTGTTGAGGACCAGGCCGAACCGGGCTCGCCCGTCGCCGGGGACGGTGGTCTTGGTGCCCTGCGCGAGGCTCGGGTAGGTGACCAGCAGCTGCTCCACGCCGTCCAGCCGGGTGCGGTAGACGTTGGCGGTGGTCAGCAGGTTCGAGAACAGCCCGCCGAGCTGCGGTCCGGATTCCCGCAGCAGCCCGCTGACCTGCTCGGCGGCGTCCGGTGCTGCGCCGATGACGCGACGCAGGTCGGGGTCGGAGGCGCGCAGCTGCCCGGCGAACAGGTGGAGGTCCCGGCTGAAGGAGGCGATCTCGGCGCCCTGCTCCCGCTGCGTCTCCAGCACCTCCCGGCCGCTGGAGATCAGGTCCAGCGTCTGCGGCAGGTGGTCGGTGGCGTGCCGGGTGTAGGCGTTCGAGGTGTCGAGCAGGGTGCCGAGCGGACCGTTGAGGCCGGTGAACGCCAGGTCCAGTTCGGTGACCACGGTCTGGAGCGACCCGATCGGGATGCTGCGCACCGTGCGGTCCAGGTTGGCCAGCAGGTCCTCCGGGGGCACCGGGATCGAGGTGCGGTCGCTGGTGATCACCGAGCCCTCCCCGAGGTGCGGTCCGCCGTCGGATCGGGGGCGGAGGTCGACGTACTGCTCCCCCACCGCCGACCGGTTGGCGACCACGGCGTCGGTGTCGGCCGGGATCTTCGGAGCGCTGTCCTCGATCTCCAGCGACACGTCGACGCCCTCCGGCGTCAGCCGCAGCGGTCCGACGCGCCCGATGGGCAGACCTCGGTAGGTGACCTCGGCGTTGGTGAAGATGCCGCCGGAGTCGCGGAACCGGGCGATGGTGGTGAACCCGCGGGAGGACACCAGCCGGTCCAGCCCGGCGTAGGTGGCGCCGACGTAGGTGATGCCGACCAGGGCGATCAGCACGAACGCCCCGATCTGCAGCTTGACCCGCTTCGAGATCACCGGACACCTCCGAGCACTGCGTCGAACGGCCCGCCCGGTCGCGGCGGTGGCGGCATGGCAGGTGCGGGCGCGGGTGCCGGTCCGGGCAGCGGGAGCGGGAGCGGGAACTCGCCGGGCCCGACGCCACCGGTGGGCGGCGGGCGTCCCTGCAGCACGTTGTCGACGATGGTGCTCAGGTCGAGGTCCAGCTGCAGGTCCAGGTTGGTGTAGTCGCCCTTGATCGCGTTCACGGTGTAGTCGGTGAACGGGAAGGTGACCAGGATTTCCAGCGACTTGGGGAGGTCCTCGCCCGCTTCCGCCAGCTTCTGCAGGATCGGGCTCAGCGACCGCAGGTTCTCCACGGTGTCCTGCCGGCTGCGCTCGGTCGTTTCCACCGCGACCTCGGAGAGCCGGTCCATCTGCTGGAGCATGGTGACCAGCTGCCCCCGCTGCTCGTTGATGACCTTCAGGCCGGGTCCGAGGTTGTCCAGCGCGAAGGCGATGTCGTGCTTCTGCCCGACCAGCGAGGTGGCGAGCCGGTTGAGCCCGTCGATGGCGCGGGTGATCTCGTCGCGCTGGCCGTCGAGCTCCCGGGTGAAGACCTCCAGGTTCCGGTGCAGCGAGCGGATGTCGGCCTCGTTTCCGGACAGGGCGGCGCCGAGTTCCTGGTTGATGTGCTGGAGCTGGCCGATGCCGCCGCCGTTGAGCAGCATCGACAGCGCACCGAGCACCTCCTCGACCTGCGGGTGCCGGTTCGTGCGCGACAGCGGGATGCGGTCGCCGTCGGACAGCAGCGCTTGCCCCTCCGTCGCGGAACCGTCGAGCTGGACGTACTTCTCGCCGAGGAGGCTGGACTGGCGCAGCTGGGCGATGGCGCTCGCCGGCAGCCGCACGTCGCGGTTGATCTCCAGGGTGACCTCGGCGGTCCAGCCGTCCGGGGCGAGCCGGATGCCGGAGACGCGGCCGACGGCGACGTCGTTGACCTTCACGCTGGCCTGCGGCACCAGGTCCAGCACGTCGGCGAGCTGCGCGGTGACCCGGTACGGGTCGTCGCCGAGGTCGGCGCCGCCGGGCAGCGGCGCGTTGTACAGGCCGGTGAACCCGTGCTGGCCGCATCCGGCGACCAGCAGGAAGCTCAGCAGCGCCATCGCGATCCGCATCAGCGACCACCTCCCGGATGCGGCGTTCCGGTGTCGCGCAGGGCGTCGACCAGCGGGAGCGGGATGTCCGGTGCGCGCCCGTGCTCCAGCGAGGTGATCGCCTCGGCCGGGGAGGGCAGCGGGACCGCTCCGGTGACGACCGGTTCGATGCGCTTGCAGGCGTCGGCGAGCACGGGCGGCACCGGGCGGTCCGGGGGCGACTGCCGCAGCAGCTTGCAGACGAGGACGATCGGCGGGTGGGTCAGCTCGTTGATGTTGCCGCGGGTGCGGGTGGAGCCGGTGGAGGCGTCGTAGGTGTTGGCGAGGTTCGACAGCCCCAGCGGTGCGAGGTCGGTGACCTCCTCCAGCGCCGCCTTCTGGTCGACGAGCACCTGCGTCACCGCCTGGAGGTGGTCGACGTTCGTCCGCAGCACGGCGCGGTTGTCGCGGATGAACCCGGCGGTCTCCGACAGCGCGGGCCCGAGTTCCCGCAGCGCCGCGCCGAGTTCGCCGCGTTCGGCGGCCAGGAACGCGGCGGTGTCGGACAGCTGGGTGTTGAACCGGCGCACCTGCTGGTCGCTGTCGGCGAGCGTGCGGTTGAACAGCTGCAGGTTGTCGACGGTGGCGAACATGTCCTCCTTGGACCCCGACAGCGTGGTCGTCGCCTGGCTCAGCCGGTGCAGCATGTCGTTGAGCTCCGCGCCGTGCCCGCCCAGGTTGGCGGCCTGGACGTCGAGGAAGTCCGACAACGCGCCCTGCTCGTTCGCCCCGTCCGGTCCCAGCATCCGCATCGTGCGGTCGGTGTTGCGGTTGATCTCGTCGAGCTCCAGCGGCGTCGCCGTCCGCTCGCGCGGGATCACGGCGCCGTCGGCCAGTTCCGGTCCGCCCTCGTAGACCGGAGTGAACTGCACGTACCGGTCGCTGACCAGGCTCGGCGCGACCGCGACGGCCTTGGCGTCGGCCGGGATCGGCGTGCCGTCGTCGATGCGCATCTCGACCCGCACCTTGGTCCCCTCGGGGACGACCTCGGTCACCGAACCGACCCGCATGCCCAGCACGCGCACGTCCGAGCCGGGGAACAACCCGACGGTGGCGCCGAAGTGGGCGGTCACGGAGGTGCGGGCGGCCAGCGAGACGGCCCACCACGCACCGCCGGTGATCAGCATCGCCGTCGCGAGGACGATGACCACAGCGCGCTTGCTCATCGCGGACCTCCCCCGGCGCCGCCCGCGATCGGTGGGCGGCAGCCTTCCTCGTTGGACGTCACCGGGCCGGCGTGCAGCATCGGCGGGACCTGGCCGCACACGTAGCTGTCGAACCAGCGCCCGTTGCCGACCGTGTTGCTGAAGTACCGCGCGAACGGCGCGAGGTTCTGCAGGCCCCGGTCGAGGTTGTCCTGGTTGCGGTGCAGCACCTCGGTGACCCGTTCCAGCGTGGTCAGCGCAGGTCGCAGCTGGGCGTGGTTGTCGGCGACGAGCCCGCGCAGCTGCTCGGAGAGCTGCCGGGTGCTGCGCAGCAGCGTGCTGATGGCCTCGCGCCGGAAGCGGATCTCCTCCATCAGCAGGTTGCCGTCGGCCAGCAGCTTCGCGAAGACCTGGTCGCGGTCGCCGAGCACCTGGCTGACCTGCCGGGTGTTGCTCAGCAGCTGCTTGAGCTGCTGGTCGCGGCTGGAGATGACCTGGGAGAACGCCGAAAGTCCGCGCAGCGCCTCGCCGACGTGGGCCGGGGTGCCGCGGAAGGTGTCGGCCATGGTCTGGAAGCTCTGGGCCAGCGCGGCGGTGTCGACCTCGCCGGAGGTGCGGCCGAGGTCCTGGAAGGCTTCGGTGACGTCGTAGGGCGAGCGGGTGCGGTCGGCGGGAATCGTTGCGGCGGAGTCCTGTTCGCGATCGCCCTGCGGGTCCAGCGACAGGTACTTCTGGCCGAGCAGGGTCTTGATCTCGATGGAGGCGGTGGTGCGGTCGCCGACCCAGGCGTCGTCGACGCGGAAGTCGACCTCGACGTGCTTGCCGCGCAACGACATCGAGGTCACCTCGCCGGCCTTGACCCCGGCGATGCGGACCTCGTCGTCGGGTTTGAGCCCGGCCGCCTCGGTGAACTGCGCGCGGTAGGTGGTGCCGCCGACCACCGGCAGGTCCTCGAAGTAGAACGCCAGCAGCGAGATCGCGGTGATCAGCACCAGTCCCACCACCCCGGCGGCGGCCGGGTCGCGCCGCTTGAGCCGCTCGATCATCGGCACCTCTCGGGCATCTGCTCGGGGGACGTCGCGGGCAGCGGCGCGGTCACGCCGAGGCTGGAGATGCGCACCTGCCCGGAGCTGCGGCACAGGAAGTAGTTGAACCACGACCCGTAGCTGGCGGTGCGGTTGATGGTGTTGAGCTTGTTGGGCAGACCGGCGGCGAACCGCTCCACGAGCGGCCGGTGGTTGTCGAGGTGGTGCGAGAGCACGCCCAGGTGCGCGATGCTCTCGCGCAGCGGCTGCCTGCCCTCGGCGAGCAGCCCGGCGGTCGCCTCGTTGACCTGACCGATCCCTTCCACGGCCGAGCCGATCTGCTCCCGGTCGGCGGCCAGGCCGGAGACGACCTGCTGGGTCTGCACCAGCACCTCGTCGAGCTCGGCGTTGCGGCTGTTGACGGTGCCGAGGACGTCGTTGAGGTTGGTGATGACGTCGCCGATCACCTGGTCCCGGGAGGCCAGGGTCTGGGTCAGGGAGCCGATGTGCGCCAGCAGGCTCTGCACGGTGCCGCCTTCCCCTTGCAGGGTCTGGATGATCGCGTGCGAGAGCTTGTTGACGTCCTCGGGCGAGAGCGCCTGCAGCAGCGGCTTGAAACCGTTGAACAGCACCGTGAGGTTCAGCGCGGGCCGGGTGCGCTCGATCGGGATCGTCGAGTCCTCCGGCAGCATCGCCCCGGAACCGCTCCCCCTCTCGACGGCGAGGTAGCGCTGTCCGACGAGGTTGCGGTACTTGATCGACGCGGTGGTCGAGGCGGGCAGCGCGCGGTCGCCGAAGAGCGTGAACTCCACGTGTGCCTGCCGCTTCTCGGCGATCTCGATCGAGCGGACCTGGCCGACCTTGACCCCGGCGATGCGCACGTCGTCGCCCTCGTTGAGCCCGGTGACGTCGGTGAAGCGGGCCGAATACCCCGTGGTGGGGCCGAAGCTGGTGTTGGCGATGGTGACCCCGAGCAGTCCGGTGGCCAGCAGGGTCACCGCGATGAACGCGACGAGCTTGGTCAACGATGGCGTGATCGACCTCATCGCACCTGCACCTCCGCTCCTCGGTACAGCGGTCCGACCAGCAACGTGCTCCACGCAGGGACCTCGTCCGGGCGCAGCCTGGTCGCCGGTGACAGCAGGGCCGCGATGAGGCGCTGCTCGGCCGGTGAGTGCTGCATCGAGCCCGCGGTCCCGGTGAACGAGCTCGGGCTGGTCGAAGCCGGTGGTGTGCGCTGCTCGCGCTGCGGCGGGTGCGTCGAGCCGTCGCGCGGCGGTCCGCCGCCGGGCAGGTCGGCGGGCATTGGGACCTGGTCGTAGCAGCGGGGGCCGCGCCGGTCCTGCCAGCTGGGTTCGTCGTGGCCGGGCAGGTACTTGTCGGCGCTGTCGCTGATCTCCACCCGCAGGCGGATCACCCCCGGCGTGTCGGTGCCCTTGCCCGCGACCTGGTCGAGGCGGGGCACGGCATCGGCGAGATCGTCGAACAGGCAGGGGTATTCGGGCGAGTAGCGCGCCAGCAGCCGCAGGTGCTCGCGGCTGGCCGCGTTGAGGCCGATGATGTTCTCCTTGTTGGCGCGCAGGAATCCGTCCAGGTCCCCGGCTCCGGTCGTCACCGTGCGGTAGAGGCGGTCGAGGCCCGCGCGGTTGTCGGCGACGGTCCGGTGGTTGACCGCCAGGTCGCGCAGCGCCTGCGTCAGCTCCGGCGTGGTCTCGGCGTAGAGGTGCGCGACGTCGGCCAGCGCCTGGATGTTGCCCTTGAGCTCGGGCAGCGCCGGATTGAACTGCTCCAGGTAGCGGTTGGTGGCCACCAGCGTCTCGCCGAGCTGCTCGCCTCGTCCGTCCAGCGCCATCGAGACGGTGTTGAGCGTGGTGGCGAGCTTGTCGGGCCGGACGGCCTGCAGCACCGGCATCAGGTCGCTGAGCACCTTCTCCAGCTCGATCGACGCCTCGCTGCGGTCCTGCTCGATGACCGCGTCGTCGCGCAGCGACTCGCGGGAGGGCTCGGGTGGCGGGACGAGGCTGACGTAGCGCTCGCCGAAGAGGGTCTTGGGCAGCAGCCGCGCGGTGACCCCGGCCGGGATGAGGTGCGCCTTGTCCGGGTGCAGCGCCAGGTCCAGCTCGGCTCCGGAGGCGGTCGCGCGCACCTCCCGCACCTCGCCGACCACCAGGCCGCGCACCTTGACGTCCGAGGGCGGTTGCAGCTGGTTCCCGACGCGGTCGGTGCGCAGCAGCACGTCGACCACCGGCGTGAACGCCTTCTGGTACACCGCGACCGTCGAGGCCAGGAACAGCACGATCACGCTGATGAACACCGCCCCGACCACCCGGCGGCGCACCGCTTCGGCCCGCTCGCCCGCCCTCATCCGGCGATCCGCACGGTCGTGGTGGCGCCCCAGATGGCGAGGCTGAGGAAGAAGTCCAGCACGTTGAGCGCGATGATCGCGGTGCGCACCGCCCGTCCCACCGCGCTGCCGACCCCGGCGGGACCGCCGGAGGCGCGGAAGCCGTAGTAGCAGTGCACCAGGATGATCATCAGGCTGAACAGCAGCACCTTGCCGAAGGAGAACAGCACGTCCTCCGGCGGCAGGAACAGGTGGAAGTAGTGGTCGTAGGTGCCCGCGGACTGGCCGTAGAAGTAGACCGTGATCACCCTCGAGGCCAGGTAGGACGACATCAGCCCGATCACGTACAGCGGGATCACCGCGCCGATCCCGGCCAGCACCCGGGTGGTCACCAGGAACGGCACGCTGCGCACCGCCATGACCTCCAGCGCGTCGATCTCCTCGGAGATGCGCATCGCGCCCAGCTGCGCGGTGAACCCGCAGCCGACGGTCGCCGACAGCGCCAGGCCCGCGACCAGCGGCGCGACCTCGCGGGTGTTGAAGTAGGCCGAGACGAACCCGGTGAAGCTGGCCGTGCCGAGCTGGTTGAGCGCGGTGTAGCCCTGCATCCCGACGACGGTGCCGGTGAACAGCGTCATGCCCACCATCACGCCGATCGTGCCGCCGAGCACCGCCAGCGCACCGCTGCCGAAGGTCACCTCGGCCAGCAGCCGCAGCACCTCCTTGGAGTAGCGGCGCAGCGTGCGCGGCGCCCACGCGAGGGCGCGCAGGTAGAACATCGCCTGGTCACCGGAGGCGTCGAGCACCCGCAGCGGGGCGTTGAGCAGCCGCCGGACCCGGCCGGTCGCCACGACCACGGCTCACATCCCCTTCGCCGGGACGAGCTGCAGGTAGATCGCGGTGAGCACCACGTTCACCAGGAACAGCAGCATGAACGAGATGACCACGGCCTGGTTCACCGCGTCCCCAACGCCTTTCGGCCCCGGCGCCGGGTTGAGCCCGCAGTGCGCGGCGACCACCCCGGCGATGAACCCGAAGATCACCGCCTTGATCTCGCCGATCCACAGATCGGGCAGCTGGGCGAGGCCGTTGAAGCTGGCCATGTAGGCACCGGGAGTGCCGCCCTGCATGATGACGTTGAAGAAGTAGCCACCGAGGACGCCGACGACGCTGACCACGCCGTTGAGCAAGGTGGCCACCAGCATCGCCGCGAGCACACGCGGCACGACCAGCCGGTGGATCGGTGAGACGCCCAGGGTTTCCATCGCGGCGATCTCGTCGCGGATGGTGCGCGCGCCCAGGTCGGCGCAGATCGCCGAGCCGCCGGCCCCGGCGATGAGCAGCGCGGTGATCAGCGGGCTGGCCTGCTGGATGATGGCCAGCACGCTGGAGGCACCGGTGAACGACTGGGCGCCGATCTGCTTGGTCAGCGAGCCGAGCTGCAGTGCGATCACCGCCCCGAACGGGATCGACACCAGGGCGGTGGGCACGATGGTCACGCTGGCGACGAACCAGGACTGCTGGATGAACTCGCGCCACTGGAACGGCCGGGCGAACACCGCCCTCGCCACGTCCACGGCGTGCAGGAACAGCCGTCCGGTCTCGCTGAGCGGACCGGTACCGGCCGGTCGCGCCACTCGCACACCCATCGCGGCTCCCCGAGGTCTCGACAGGACATCCAGAGTGATCAGCCACACACCTCGCAACCAGGGGCACTCTGCCCCGCGATTCCCCCACACTGGTGCACATCGCCCGTAACCCGAATCCGACCCGCGAGCGATAGACATCTCCGGGCTCGCGGAATTCGTTCCACCCCAACGACATCCACGGTCCCAAGTGGAACACGCCCGTCCGCCTCCGACGTGGCCCCGGTTTGACCGGGCTGGAACGGGTACTCCCGGAACGAAGACCCGTCGAAGCACGAGAGGGGGTTCCGCCCGTGGTGAGCTGGCAGGCCCGGGCCGTCATCGCGAAGTACTGGGTGACGCGGCGCAAGCAGGTCTTCGCCGACCCCGGGAAGTTGCGGGAGAGCGCGGAGAGCCACCAGGCCGAGGAAGTGCAGGTGCCCGACTGGGTCCACCGGCGCTTCGACGTCGTGGAGTCGGACGTGCTCGGGCACCGCTGCTACACCCTGCACCCCCACGAGCCGGAGAACTCGCAGCACATCCTCTACCTGCACGGAGGCGCCTACGTGCATCAGGTCGAGCAGGCGCACTGGAGGTTCCTGGCCCGGCTGATCGACGCGACCGGCTCGGTGGTCACCGTGCCGATCTACCCGCTGGCGCCCGCGCACACCTACGACGAGACCCTGGCGATGATCTGGGAGACCTACCAGCGCGTCCTCGGCGATCTCCCGGCCGAGGACCAGATCATCATGGGCGACTCCGCGGGCGGCGGGTTGCCCCTGTTCGTGGCGCAGCGGATCAAGCACCACGACCGGCCGCAGCCGCGCCGCCTGGTGCTGTTCGCGCCCTGGCTGGATCTCACCACGACCGATCCGGGCATCGCCGAGCGCGAGCCGCACGACCCGTTCCTCAGCGGACCGGGGCTCCGCGAAGCCGCCCGGCTCTACACCGACGGCCTCGACCTGCGCGATCCGCGGGTGAGCCCGCTGTTCGGCGACCTGTCGGGACTGGCGCCGATCAGCGTGTTCACCGGGACCCGCGACGTGCTGCTGACCGACTCGCGACGACTGCGCGACAGGATCCGCTCGACCGGGGCCGACCTCGACTACGAGGAATACCCGGGGATGTTCCACGGCTGGATACTGCAATCCCTGCCGGAGGCCAGGCACGCGACCGATCGGGTTTCGGCTCTCGTAGGTGATTGAACTGGCCGGTTTCTGGGAAACCACCACGCAGAGCCTGCCCGGACACGCCGAAGACGAGGTGAGCGGTCATGACCCATCCTCCGGACCCGGACCGCGTGCAGCCGTTCCTGCGGGAGGTGCACTACCCGGTCAGCAAGCAGGAACTGGTGCACATCGCCGAGCAGCAGGGCGTGGACGGCGAGGTGCTGCGCGCGCTGCGCATCGTGCCCGACCGCACCTACGAGAACCAGGAGGAGGTCAACGAGGAGGTCGCGCTGGGAAGCTAGCCGTTGCGGCTGAGGACCAGCAGCGTGACGTCGTCCCCGGCCGACGCCGCGGTCACCAGGCGGTTGGTGACGGTCGTGCAGACCTCGGGGGCCGGGGCGCACTCGATCGCCTCGCACAGTGAGTTCAGCCCGACGTCGATGGACTGCCGGCGGCGCTCGACGAGCCCGTCGGTGTAGAAGCACAGCACCGAGGACTCCGGCAGCTCGACGGTGGTGGATCGCCGCTCGCGGCGGGACACCTCCACCCCCACCGGCGGGTCCACCGGCACCTTCACGAGGTCGCCGCAGTCACCGGGCAGCGCGAGCACCGGGGGCAGGTGCCCGGCCAGCGAGAGCTCCAGCCGCGCCGTGGCCGGGTCGTAGAGCGCGTAGGACACGGTGGCCATCGCGTCCGGCTCGAAGTAGGTGACCTTGCGGTCGAGCTTGTGCAGCACCCGGGCCGGGTCCTCGTCGTCGAGCGCGTACGCGCGCAGCGCGCTGCGCAGCCGTCCCATGACCACGGCGGCCAGCAGACCGTGGCCGACGACGTCGCCGATCACGATGCCGACCTGGCCGGAGGGCAGCTCGAACACGTCGTACCAGTCACCGCCGATGCCGTGGTCGGCGCCGGCGATGTAGCGGCCGTCCATCGAGACACCGGGAACGGACGGCAGGCGGCCGGGCAGCAGGCTGTGCTGCAGCACGGTCGCGGCGATGCGTTCCGCGCGCGAGGAACCGACCTTCGAGACCGAGGCGATGCGGTCGGCGGCGATGCGCACCAGACCGGCGTCCTCGTCGCTGAACCCGTGCTCGCCGAACGCGCCTACGCACAGCACTCCCAGCGTGTCGCCGCCGGCGACCATCGGGGCGCCGACGAGCGATCGAATCCCCTTCTGCTGCAACGGCGTGCTGATGAGGACGTCGTCGTCGACGCGATCGAACACCACGGCTCGCTCGGAGTCGAGCACGGCTGCGGCGAAATCGTTGCCCACCGGGATCCGGACGCCCTGCCGGACCTCGTCCTCGACGCCCACCGAGGCGGTGGCGATCAGCTCCTCACCGCCCGGATCCAGCAGCAGGACCGTCGCCATGTCCACGCCAAGGACATCGCGCACCCGGGCCAGGATTTCGCGCAGCAGCTCGTTGACGTCCAGGTGAGCCAACGAGGTGTCCGTGACCAGTTCGATGCGCCGCAAACGCTCCTCGGCGGAAGAGTCCGCAGAAGCACGCATGCGTTCAGCATAACCGTCGCGCTGCCGTGCGTCTTTGCCAAGTGGGCCCACCGGTCTCATCATGGGGCCATGGCTACCGACATCAACGAGAGCCCGACACCGTTCAGCGCGGTGGCCGAGTGGTCGGGCCGCACGCTCTTCGTCACCGCGACCGGCGAGGTCGAACTGGTCAACTCACCGCAGCTCGAAGCGGTGCTCAACCACGCCCTCGCCGACGGGCCCGAGGTCCTGGTGCTCGACATCATGGACGTCACGTTCCTGTCGTCGGCGGGGCTGGCCGTGCTGGTGCGCGCCCACCGCAACGCGGAGGAGGCCGGCACCCGGTTCCGTGTCGTCGCCGCCAACGTCGCCACGCTGCGCCCGATCCAGCTGATGGGGCTGGACCAGGAGTTCGACGTGTTCGCCGACCGCGATGACGCGCTGACCGGCGCACGGGGTTTGTGAGCCGTCCCAGCCGCCGAACCTAGGAGCTGAGCCTCGTTTGACGGAGAACTGTGAGGAAGCGACCTATGGCACCCGCTCAGTCAGGCGGGCCGGAGCCCAGGTCCGTGGACGCCTTGCGCCGCCGCGGAATCCTCGCCTCCGCCGGTAGCTTGCCGGTGCTGCGCGACGAGCTGGACCAGTGGGCCCGCAACGCCGGGCTCGGCGACAGCCTCGCCGGTGCGCTGGCGCTGGCCACCTACGAGGCCATGGCCAACGCGGTCGAACACGCTTACGGCGGCATGCCCGGACCGTTCGACGTGGAGGCCTCGCTCGTCGACCGGGGCGTCGAGGTGACGGTCACCGACCACGGATCGTGGCGCTCACCGCAGGACGGTGACCAGGACCGCAAGCGCGGTCTCCCGCTGATCCACCGGCTCGCCGACGAAGCGGTCGTGTCCGCCGGGCAGAACGGCACGCGGGTGCGGATGCGGTGGGAACTCCGGGGCCAACGCGTCGAGGGCGACCTCTCGGCCGCGGACGCCGCCGGATGATCACACCGCGGCGAGGAAGTCCTCGACCGCGCTCCCCAGGTCGTCGGGCGCCGCGAACGGCACCATGTGCGCCGCGCCGGGCCAGACCAGCAGGCGCGCTTCCGGGAGCAGCCGGGTGACCCGCTGCGCCCAGTCCTGCGGCACCAGCGCGTCGTGCTCGCCGCGCACGACCAGCGCTGGCGCGCCGACCCGGGGCAGCTTGTCCTCGACGCGGTCGTGGATCGACTCGGCGAAGCTGGTCACCACGCGCCGGGGGCCGGCTTCCCGGTAGTCGCGGAAGGTCAGCGGTGCGAGCCGGCGCGGTTCGCAGCGGGCGTTGCGCAACCACCGGCGCACCTGCCCCTGCCAGGTGCGGGCGCGCGGGTCGGTGGTCGGGCCGACCAGGACGAGCCCGCGCACGCGCTCCGGGGCCAGCAGCGCCGCCTCGACGGCGATCTGGCACCCGAAGGAGCATCCGAGCAGCACGACCTCCGCCAATCCCGCCTGCTGGCGCCACACGTCCAGGGCCTGCGCCAGGTCGTGGAGGCCGAGCGGGCGCCCGGAACGACGGCTGGACCCGAAGCCGGGCAGGTCCACCGCCCACGTCTCGCGCACACCGGCCCGGCCCGAGACGAACGGCAGCAGTTCCCGGCTGGAGACCCCGGCGCCGTGCACGCACACCAACGGAGGGCCCGGGCCCTCGACGTGCCACGCCACGACGCCGGCCTCGGACAGGTCCGGGCGGTCGAGTTCGGTCCTCGTGCGCTGCATCGACTCCGGGCTACCCGCAACGGCCCGGTCCGAACCGGACGCCGCCATGTGTGAACCGAGCCCCCATCGGGTATTCCGATGATCGACCGGATGATCAGCGTCTGCAGCACGGAGGTGAGAATGACCGCCACGGAGCGCCTTCCGAAACCCAACAGCGACTCCTGGCACTGGCAGCTGCGCGCCGCGTGCCGGGACCTCAGGACCGCCCGGTTCTTCCACCCGGACAACGAACGCGGCGAGCGCCGAGCCCAGCGGGAGCGCCAGGCCAAGGCCGTCTGCCGACGTTGCCCGGTCATCGCCCAGTGCCGCGAGCACGCGCTGCGGTCCCACGAACCCTACGGCGTGTGGGGCGGCCTCGGCGAGCAGGAGCGCCGCAGCCTGCTCCGGAAGGCGAGCTGAGCGCGGGGATTCGCGTTCCACCGCAACGGGTATGGCCAGCGGGCGAGCCCGCCGACCGTGGAGGCCCACATGCACCAGGACAGGACCCGCAGACCCCCGGACGACGACGAGGACGCCCCGACCCCGACGACGTCGGGCCACCAGCGCCGCGAGCAGCTCGACGAGGACACCGACGAACTGCTCGACGACATCGACGACGTCCTGGAGGACAACCCGCAGGACTTCGTCCGGGGCTACGTGCAGAAGAACGGGCAGTGAGAAGAGGGGTTGGGGGGGGGGGCGGGGGCGGGGGGGGGGGGCGCCGGCGGGCGGCGCCCGGCTCGGCGGGTCACTGGTGGACTTCGACGATCGGGTTGAGCACGAGCCCGAAGGCGCGCAGCGTGCCCAGCAGCTCCCGGTGCCCGAACGCCTGGCAGCCGGAGGCGAAACCCGCTCGCCGGGGGCGGTCCTGCAGCAGGTGCGCGGCCGCGTGCACGTTGAGCAGTGCGGTCTGCTTGTAGTTGCAGTTGCCGTGGATGACGCAGTGCGCGCGTCCCAGCGGACCCGAGGCGTGCACCGAGTCCAGCGAGGTGTTGATCCGCGGGTTCTCCCTCGGTGGCATCTCGCTTCGCACCTGCGCCGACGTGGCGTCGATGATCTCGTACTTCTCCTGCTCGGACTTGCCCTCCATCTGCTGCAGGGCGGCCGTGACGATCTGCGGGACCGCCTGCATCAGCTCGCGGTTGAACACCCCGCCCGACGCTCGGGCGTTGGCGACCCGGGGGTCGTTGTAGAACCACACCGGGTGCGAGGTGCCGCCCCACGGCAGCGCGAGCGCGAGCTCGTGCTGTCCCGGAACGACGACCTCGGTCAGGCCACCGTCGGCGGGCCACGCCACGAACTGGTTCTGCTCCAGGTAGAAGGCTTCGGAGAACGCCGCGTTGGTCAGGATCGTGTTGGTCGAGGCGACGGTCGGGTAGCCCTTCCAGAACACCTGGATGTCGAGGGTGTCCAGCCCCGGGGTCTCCAGGCAGATGTTGGCCGCGATCTCGCCGATGGTGTACATCTGCGCCAGACCGGGGGACAGCAGCAGGCCCTGGGCCGCGAAATCGGCGCCGTAGCGCTGTTCCACGTCGATCATCCAGTTCTGCTCGCCGTTGGGGTCGGTGTAGTGCGCGCCGATGTCCAGGCACGCCTGCACGACCTCGTGCCCGTGGCGGGCGAAGGGGCCGACCGTGTTGAGCACGACCTTCGCGCCGCGGAACGCCTCGGCCAGCGCCGCCGCGTCGTGCTCCACCTCGACGATCTCGTGCGGCACGGTCTCCACGCCGGGAACCGCCTCGACGGCTTCCTTGACGCGCTGGTGATCGCGGCCGGCGGCCAGGAACGGGATGTTGTGCTCGCGCAGGTATTCGCAGATGAGGCGTCCCGTGTAGCCGGAGGCCCCGTAGACGACAACAGGCTTGTCAGTGCTCACGAATTCGTCCTTTCGCAGTGCAGAAGCGGGTCACATGCCCATGCCGCCGTCGACCGGGAGTCCTGCGCCGGTGATGTACTTGGCGGCGCCCGATGCCAGGAACACGACGGCGTCGGCCATGTCGTCGACCTGCCCGAGCCGTCCCTGCGGCGTGAGGTCCACGACCGCCTTGGCGGCTTCCTCGGGGGAGGGGAACAACCCGATCTCCGCGCAGTCGACGGCGAGCTGGTTGCCCATCGCGGTCGGGGTCAGGCCGGGGTAGATGCAGTTCACGCGAACCCCGTAGCCGAGCTTCCCGGACTCCGCCGCCGCGACCCTGGTCAGCCGGTCGATCGCGGACTTCGTCGCGGAGTAGATCGAGATCCCGGGGAAGGCGATGGTGGCCGCGACGGAGGCGACGTTGACCACGGCGCCGCCGTTTCCGGCCGGACCGTCCGGGCGCATGGCGCGGAAGGCGTGCTTGAGCCCCAACGCCGTGCCGAGCACGTTGACGTCGAGCATCCTGCGGACGTCGGCGGGGTCGAGATCGGCTACGAGGCTGGTGATCTCGACACCGGCGTTGTTGACCAGCAGGTCGAACCCGCCGAGCGAGGCGATGACCTCCGGGACCGCCGCGGCCCAGCTGTCCTCGTCGGTGATGTCGAGCTTGACGAACTCCGCCGTCGCGCCCTTCGCGCGCAGCGACTCGGCGGTCTGCTTGCCCTCGTCGTCGAGCACGTCGCCGATGGCCACGGCGGCGCCCGCGGCGGCCAGCGCCTCGGCCATTCCGGCTCCCAGACCGCGCGCACCCCCTGTGACCAGGGCTCTTCTTCCGGACAGGTCGTAACTGGTCATGCGGAATCTCCTCCTTGAGATCACTGCTGCGCGCCGCCCTCGAACCCGGGGTGCGAGTTGGGTCACACCATAGAAGCGTCCTTTGACAGTCGTCAAGAAATTCTTTGACAACTGTCAAAGAGAAGGGCGGGAGATAGACTGGCGGACAGCCACAACGCCGGAACCAGCCAGCCGACAGGGACGAACCCGTGACCGAGGTCGCTGAAACCAAGCAGGAGCGGATCGCTCGCCGTCAGGTCGACAAGTTCGAGACGCGACGCAGGGAGCTCGCCGTCGCGACGCTGCAGACCCTCGCCGACCTGGGATACGCGCGCACGAGCCTGCGGGAGATCGCGCAGAACTCCGAGTTCTCGCACGGCGTTCTGCACTACTACTTCGCCGACAAGCGGGACCTGATCACCCAGGCGGTCCGGCAGTACGAAGAGGTCTGCGTGACCCGCTACGACGACGTCGTGGCGAACGCGGGCACGGCCGAAGAGCTCCGGAGCGGCTTCGTCGACATGTTCTTCGGGACCCTCGAGGCCGACGCCCACCTGCACCGGCTCTGGTACGACCTGCGCAACCAGAGCCTGTTCGACGAGTCGTTCCGCAACGACGTGCTCGACATCGACGGTCGCAGGCAGGAGATGATCTGGCGCGTCCTGAGCCGCTACGCCGAGCTCTCCGGCACCGAACCGGCCACCTCCCAGGCAGCCGCCTACGCGACCCTCGACGGCGTCTTCCAGCTCGCCCTGCTCCACCAACTGTCCGAAATGGACGACCAGGTCGCCGGCCTCGCCGAAGAACTCGCTCGCTTGCTGGACCTCCTGATCGCGAAATAGCGCCCAGCGAAAAGAAAGAACGGGCCGGCCTCCTGGGGAGGTCGGCCCGTCTTCTTGGGGTGGGTCAGCGGTGGTTGGACTGCAGGGCTTCTTGCAGGACTGTTGGTTGGCCGTGGGTGGACTGGGTGCCGACCTGCTCGGGGGTGGGTTGCGGCAGGGGTTCGCACGTGGTGTCCGGGCCGTCGCCGGGCTGGCGGGCGGGGAGCTCGCCCGTCAGCAGGTAGTCCGCGATCTGGTCGTCCTCGCAGGCGTTCCCGCTCAGCGAGCCCGAGTGGGTGGTGCCGCCGGGGAGGCTGATGAGGCTGGAGTTCGGGAAGCGCTTGCGGGCTTCCAGGGCGCCCGGGAACGGGGTGGCGGCGTCGAGCTCCTCGCTGATGAGCAGCGCGCTCTCGACCTCGCTGCCGTCGACCTCGACCGGCTTGCCCGCCTTGGCGGGCCAGTTCAAGCACGGGGCGTTGTACCAGGCGTTGCCCCAGGTCTCGAAGGGCGCCTTGGCGTGGGTCTCCCAGTTGTCCTTGCGCCACTGCTCCCAGCTGGTCGGCCACTGGACGTCCGTGCACTGCACGCCCGTGTAGATGGCGTAGCCGTTGTCGTCGCCCGGGGCGTTGGTGTCGTCGTAGAGCGCCTTGGCCGGGGCCCAGTCGCCGTTGTTGACCCACGCCGAGAACGCCTGCGCGCGCTCCGGCCAGACCGACGTCGAGTAGCCGGCCTGCAAGAACAGGTCCGTCCACTCCGAGGAGCCGATCACGTCACCGGCGGGCTGCTGGTCGAGCTTGGCGAGCTGGTCGTAGTACTGCTTCTCCACGTCGGCCGCGGTGGTGCCCAGGTGGTAGGTCGCGTCGTTGCGGGCGACCCAGTCGAAGAAGATCTTGATGTTGCGGTCGAAGGCCACGTCCTGGTTCAGGTTGGCCTGGTACCAGATGTCCTCGACGTCGACCACGCCGTCCATCACCACGCGCCGCATCCGCTCCGGGTGCAGCGTGCCGTAGACCTGGCCGAGGTAGGTGCCGTAGGAGAAGCCGTAGTAGTTGATCTGCTCCTGGCCCAGCGCCTCGCGGATGCTGTCCATGTCCTCGACCGAATCGGTGGTCTTGATGTGGTCGAGGAGCTTGCCCGCGTTGCCGCACGCCTTCGCGTAGCTCTCGGTGCGCTCCAGCCAGGTCTTCTCCAGCTCGGGAGTCGGCACGTAGTGCGGGCGGTCGTAGCCGAAGTAGTTCGGGTCGCACGACAGCGCGGGCTCACTGCTGCCCACACCGCGCGGATCGAAGCCGATCCAGTCGTAGGCCGCGCCTGCGTTCTTCGGGACGTACGAGCCGAGCACGCTCAGGTTCAGCCCGGAACCGCCCGGACCACCCGGGTTGACCAGCATGACTCCCTGGTACTGGTCCTCCGGGACGGTGTGCTTGATGCGCGAGACCGCGAGCTTGATCTGCTCGCCGGCCGGGTCGGCGTAGTCCAGCGGAACCGAGACCTTGCCGCACTCGGCACCGGCCTTCTGCAGGGACTCGCTCTCGCACGGGCCCCACTGGATCGGTGCCGGGGTGAATTCGGGTGCCGGCGCGGCGGATGCCGAGCCGACCGTCGGCGATAAGCCGATCAGCAGCCCGAGCGCCAGCGCGGTGGTGGCGACTTTTTTCACGGATCGTCCTCGTCTGTCCGAGTTCTCGCCGGTGACGGCGATGCAGTGTGGACAGTTAACGAGATCGAATCGGTTCAGGGATCGTGATTGGCGAAAAATGGTCGAACCGGCCGCGTTTCCGCTCGGTCACCGGCTCAGCCAGGGGGAGGGCTTGTCGGTGACCGGGCGGGTCGGGTCGTGGTGCAGCGGCGCCTCGGGCTCGTCGATGCGCAGCGGGATCAGGCCCTCGGTGATGGCGCGCATGATGCGATCGCGGGCGCGCGCGGCGTCACCGACGCGATCGGCGGCCAGGTCGGAGAGGTCGACGGGAGCGCCGAAGTGGACCCGCATCGTCGGTCGCCGCACGACCGCCCGCAGCCACGACGAGAACAGAACCCACAGGTCATGGGCACTTTCCACGCGGACCATGCCGTAGCACATGGCCTCGTGCGCGCCCCACTGGCTGATCGGGATCACCGGGGTCCCGGCGGCCAGCGCCATCCGCGCGACACCGGTCTTGCCGCGCTCGGGCCACATGTTCGGCTCCAGGGTGAGCCGTCCCTCCGGGTAGACCAGAACCGGATTCGCGTCCTCGGTGAGGGCGTTGACGACCTTGCCCAGCGCCTCGCCCGCGCTCGCCTTGCCCCGGTCGGCGCGGACGTGACGTCCGGCGCGCATGATCGAACCGATCACCGGCGCGTCGAACAGGCCGCCCGTGGCCACGAAGCGCGGCGAGATCCTGCGCTCCCGGCAGGCCGCGATGAGCACCAGCGGATCCAGGTTCCCGATGTGGTTGGCCGCCATCAGCAGCGGCTTCCCGCGCAGGTCGTCCGGCACGTCGCCGGTGATGACCAGCCGCCCGGTCAGCGCGATCACCGCGCGGTCCACGCGCATCAGCGCACGCCACAGCCTCGGCGTGGCGCGGAACAGGTTCTCGCGGTCGCTTCGGTGTGTCGGCTCCGGGCCGCTGGGCAGGGCAACCATGATGGGCAAGGATCTCATGGCTTGTGCGCCGGAAGGGCGCGAACCCCTGTGGTTGTTGTGACGGGAGAGGCGGGTGCCGATACCGTGTGGGGCATGGCGAGCCGGACAACTAACGGGGGGCGGGGCTCGTCGCGCGGCAAGGCGGCGACGCAGCGTAGCGGCTCCGCCGCGAAGCGTGGCAGCTCCTCCGCGGGGGCGAAGGGCAAGAGCACGGCCTCCAAGGGGCAGAGCAAGCCGAGCCCCAGGTCGACGCACGCGCCGCGCAAGACGCCCGCGAAGCGCACCCCCGCCAAGAACACCAAGAAGCAAGGTGGCGGACTCGGCGGCGTGGTCCGCGCGGTCGGCAAGACCCGCGAGCTCGACCCCGCCCACCGCCGCGACGGGATCGCGCTGATCTACCTGGCGCTGGCCGTCATCGTGGCCGCGGGCGTGTGGTGGAAGGCCGGCGGTCCGGTCGGTCACTGGTTCGACTGGGCGCTGCGCTCGGTCATCGGCATCGGCGCGCTCGTGCTGCCCATCGTCCTTCTGATCACCGCCGTGGTCCTGATGCGCACCGAGACCAGCCCCGAAGCCCGGCCGCGCGTGGTCATCGGCTCGGTGCTGCTGCTGTTCGCGACGCTGGGAACCATCCACGTCCTGTCGGGTTCCCCGTTGGAGGCCGAAGCATGGCCCGTCGCGGGAGGTGCGCTCGGATTCGTCGCCGGTGGCGCGCTGGCCTACGGCCTGACCGGCTACGTCGCCGTCCCCGTGCTCGTCCTCGCCGGGCTGTTCGGGCTGCTGGTGCTCACCGGGTCCTCGGTCCGCGACGTGCTCGCCAAGCTGCGCGGCGAGGGCTACGACGACGAGGACGGCTTCGAACCCGCGCCCAGCAAGGCCGAGCTCGAAGGCGACCCGAAGACGGTCAAGCTGCGCCGCCCGTCCCGCCGCCGGCAGTCGGCGATGTCCGAGCAGGACGAGCAGCTCTCGCTCGACGACGTCCCGGAGGAGCCGGCCAAGCCTGCCAAGCCCAAGGCCGCCGAGGTCCCGGCCGCCAAGCCGGAGAAGCCCGAGAAGTCGAAGAAGAGCGACCAGCCGCTGATCAGCCGCGACGTCGAGGGCGACTACCAGCTGCCGCCGCTGGACGTGCTCACCGACGGCGACCCGCCGAAGAGCCGCAGCAAGGCCAACGACTCGATGATCGAGGCCATCACCGCGGTCCTGGAGCAGTTCAACATCGACGCGCAGGTCACCGGCTTCACCCGAGGCCCGACCGTCACCCGCTACGAGGTGGAGCTCGGACCCGGCGTGAAGGTCGAGAAGATCACCGCGCTGACCAAGAACATCGCCTACGCCGCCGCCACCGACAACGTGCGGCTGCTCGCCCCGATCCCCGGCAAGTCCGCCGTCGGCATCGAGGTGCCCAACAGCGACCGCGAGATGGTGCGGCTCGGCGACGTGCTGCGCTCCACCGAAGCCGCCAAGGACACGCATCCGCTGGTCATGGGCTTGGGCAAGGACATCGAAGGTCACATGGTGACCGCGAACCTGTCCAAGATGCCGCACCTGCTGTGCGCGGGTTCGACCGGTTCCGGTAAGTCGAGCTTCGTCAACTCGATGCTGGTGTCGTTGCTGGCGCGGGCCACCCCGCAGGAGGTCAGGATGATCCTGATCGACCCGAAGATGGTGGAGCTCACGCCCTACGAGGGCATTCCGCACCTGATCACGCCCATCATCACCCAGCCGAAGAAGGCCGCCGCCGCGCTGGCCTGGCTGGTGGAGGAGATGGAGCAGCGGTACCAGGACATGCAGGCCAACCGGGTCCGGCACATCGACGACTTCAACGCCAAGGTGCGCTCGGGTGAGATCACCGCGCCGCTGGGCAGCGAGCGCGAGTACAAGCCCTACCCCTACATCCTGGCGATCGTCGACGAGCTGGCCGACCTGATGATGACCGCGCCGCGCGACGTCGAGGACGCGATCGTGCGGATCACGCAGAAGGCCCGAGCCGCCGGCATCCACCTGGTGCTGGCCACCCAGCGGCCGTCGGTGGACGTGGTCACGGGTCTGATCAAGACCAACGTGCCCTCGCGGCTGGCGTTCGCGACCTCGTCGCTGACCGACTCCCGGGTCATCCTCGACCAGCCCGGCGCCGAGAAGCTGATCGGCATGGGCGACGCGCTCTACCTGCCGATGGGCGCTTCGCGGCCGGTGCGCGTGCAGGGCTCGTTCGTCGCCGACGACGAGATCCACCGCATCGTCGCCTACACCAAGGACCAGGCCGACCCGGACTACACCGACGGGGTCACCGCGGCCAAGGCGGGGGAGAAGAAGGAGGTCGACTCCGACATCGGCGACGACCTCGACGTCCTGCTGCAGGCGACCGAGCTTGTCGTGACCAGCCAGTTCGGGTCCACGTCGATGTTGCAGCGCAAGCTGCGCGTCGGGTTCGCCAAGGCCGGCCGGTTGATGGACCTGCTCGAATCGCGCGGGGTCGTCGGTCCGTCGGAGGGCTCCAAGGCGCGCGATGTGCTGGTCAAACCCGACGAGCTGGAGAACGCCCTCTACTCGATCCGCGGCGGGCCACCGCCCGGCGAAGAGGAGTGAGCACGGTCCCGCGGCGAGGTTCAAGCCGCGGGACCGCTTCGTTTTCCGCGCTTTTCACGGTTGTTCATCACCGTTTGTTTCGCATTCTTTCCACTGCTCCGTTTGCGTTCTCCCAATTGCTCTGAACGGAATTTCCAGAGGGCTCGATTCAGATCCTTTCTGCGATAGCCTCTCCGCCGCTGACGGTTGAACCGCCCGCGGGTTGAGGGGTATTGCGCATGGTCTTTCGAAAAGTTCGCGCTTTGTTGGTCGTGCTGTTCTCGGCGGCATTGGTGATCGCGGGATTGCAGCACGCGGCGTTATCCGCACCCGCTCCCGGCGATGTCGGGACCCAGGACGTGGACAAGGGTGAGCTGCTGCGCGTCGGCGGGTCCAGCTATCCGCGCCTGGTCCGGCTGGAGAACTCCGGCGAGGCCAACGGCCGCGTGCTGTCGAGCATGACGACCTACCGGGACAACGCCGGTTTCGCGGTGATCTTCGAGAGCCGCGACGACGGCAAGACCTTCCAGCCGCTCTCCGAGATCCGCGATCCCGCAGGTGAGAACACCAAGGGGATGTGCTGCTCGACGCTGTACGAGCTGCCGCAGCAGGTCGGCGACATGCCCGCCGGGACGCTGCTGTGGGCCGGTTCCGCGGGCATCGGCTCGGATGAGGACGAGCGGCGGACCAGCATCCGCGTGTGGCGCAGCGACGACCACGGCAAGACCTGGAGCTACCTCTCCGACGTCGTGCAGGCCCCGGTCGGGCCCGGTGTGTGGGAGCCCGAGTTCACCGTTTCCGAGCAGGGCGACCTGGTCGCGTTCTATTCCGATGACAGCGACCCGCAGCACGATCAAAAACTGGTGCAGGTGCGTTCCTCGGACGGTCGCAATTGGACCGATGCGAAGGACATGCTGAAGAACGACGAGTTCACGGTGCGCCCCGGGATGTCGGGAGTTCGCACACTGCCGGACGGCACCTACCTGATGGTTTACGAGGTCTGCAATTACGACCCGGTGCACACCTGCACGGTCTGGATCCGCAAATCCTCCGACGGCTGGGACTGGGGCGACCCCTACGACCTGGGCACCGAGATCGTCTCCGACACCGGCGGGCAGCCGCTCGGCACGCCGACCATCGCGCTCGCGCCCGGCCCGAACCCCAACGGGCGAGTGCTGCTGGGCTACCAGATGCTCGGCGGTGACAACGGCGGCTGGGCGCCCGGGAACGGCAAGACCGTGATGGTCAACGACGACCCGAAGGACCTCGACGGGCCGTGGAAGGAGATCCCGGCCCCGGTGCAGATCAGCTACAACCAGGGCAGCTCCTGCCGGAACTTCAGCCCCAGCCTGCTGGCCACCGAGGACGGCGAGTCCATGATCCACGTGGCCACGGACTTCGAGCACTACATCGGCGGGCCGTGCGAGGCGTTCTACGGCGTCGGCCCGATCGACGGCGGGAGCGCTGCGGCGAAGTCCGAGCCCCGCCCGATGGACACCCGAATCGGCCGCTGACGGCCTCCGCGGAACGGCCCCCACCCGGAAGAGCTGGTCCTCCCGCCGGGTGGGGGCTTTTCGAATTTCGCGCGACATCCGAATCCGCCCACGCGGTCGGGCGTGTCTGCGCAGGTCAGCGCGGCGCGGGTGGCGTAGTCGTCGAATTTCGCGCGAAATTCGAGTCCCGAAGTTCCGACTCGAATTTCGCGCGAAATTCGAACGGGACTGGTCAGCGCTGGGCTGCGCGCTCCGGGAGGTTGGCCATCTCCACGGCTTCCGCGACCGACGAGGCGGAGCCGCCGAACTGGCGAACGGCCTGGTAGTACAGGTCCGCGGTGGACTCGCAGGCGCCGTCGCCGTCGCACGCCGAGTACATGTCGTCGTGGAAGTTGTCGTCGATCTCCAGCCGGTTGTCCTCGGTGAACCGCTCCTGCGACTTGTAGTTGCGGTAGCCGAAGTCGTGCCGGTCGCAGCTCTCCAGGAACTCGTAGCCGAACGGCGAATCCGGGGAGTAGGAGCAGCCGTCGGAGGACCAGTCGAGCTGGTCGGCGTGGGGCTGCTCGGAGCGGGTCTGGGTGAACTCGTCGAGCGAGTGCTCGAACAGGTAGCTGTCGGTGGTCTTCTGCAGCTCTTCGGGCGTGAGGTCGGCGGCGAGCGCCGTTCCGCCGGTCAGCAGCAGGGCACCGGTGGCGGCCACGGTGGCGATCAGGCCACGGCGACGGTTGCGTTCCAAGGCAGTCTCCTCTGGGTGGAACGGATGACCACAGGTGTTTATAACCGGTGCCAGAGGGACTCGTGAGAAAGTTGCGAACTTACGAACGCGAACGGTTGATGAACGACGGAGTTCGGAGTTCGGGGCTCACCTCGCGTGGGGGTGCGAGCCGAGTCCCCTCACCTGATGCGGGGAAGAACCGCTCAACCCGGTAGTTCGAGGAGCATCCGGGTGTTGCCCAGGGTGTTGGGCTTGATGTTGGCCAGGTCCAGGAATTCCGCGACGCCGGCGTCGACCGAGCGCCGCATCTCCTCGTAGACCTCGGGGCTGACCGGAGCGCCGTCGATGGTGCGAAAACCGTGCCGCCCGAAGAACTCCGTCTCGAAGGTCAGCACGAACACGCGAGTCAGGCCCAGCTCGGTGGCGAGTTCGACGAGCCGCCGGACGACGCGGTGCCCGATGCCGCGCCCCTTGACCACCGGATCGATCGCCACCGTGCGGATCTCGGCGAGGTCTTCCCACAGCACGTGCAGCGCACCGCAACCGACCACGCGGCCGTCGTCCTCGGCCACCCAGAACTCCTGGATGTCCTCGTAGAGCGTGACGAGTTCCTTCTCCAGGAGCACCTCTCCCGCGTAGGTGTCCACCAGCGCCTTGATCGTCGGGACGTCGGCGATCCGAGCCCGTCGAATCACTATCTCCGACGGCGCATAACCATTCATGCATCCATCGTAACGCCGCGCCCTCAGCGGAGCGCGCGAATATCAGGTCAGCTGCAACAGCATCCGCGTGTTGCCCAAGGTGTTCGGCTTGACGTGCGCCAGGTCCAGGAACTGGGCGACGCCCTCGTCCGGCGAGCGGCGGATCTCGTCGTAGACCTCCGGCGGAACGGGCGTGTCGGCGATCGGCCGGAAGCCGTGCCTGCTGAAGAACTCCGTCTCGAAGGTGAGCACGAAGACCCGGGACAGCCCCAGCTCCGCGGCGTGCTCGATCAGCCGGTCGACGATGAGGTGGCCGACCCCGCGCCCCTTCTCCATCGGGTCGACGGCCACGGTGCGGATCTCGGCGAGGTCCTCCCACAGCACGTGCAGCGCGCCGCAACCGACGATGTGGCCCTCGTCCTCGGCGACCCGGAACTCCTGGATGTCCTCGTAGAGGGTGACCAGTTCCTTGCCGAGGACCACCTTTCCCGCGTAGTGGTCGATCAACGACTTGATCGCTCGCGCGTCGCGGACTCGGGCCGGTCGCACCTCGATGGCATTCACGTTAGGTAAGCCTAACCATGGCAACAGGAGGATGGTCGTCCGGACAGTCGTAATCTTGGCCACCACTCGGGGGCATTCTGCGGTGGCAGGCTCGTTGCCGAGCGTCGACAGGACGGACGTTAGGCTCGACCCATGTCAACCGAGCAGCAACACCACCGAGTCGCCATGGTCACGCTCGGTTGCGCCCGCAATGAGGTCGATTCCGAGGAGCTCGCCGGCAACCTGCACGGCCGGGGCTGGGACCTCGTCGAACCCGACGACGCCGAAGTCGTCGTGGTCAACACCTGCGGCTTCGTCGAGTCCGCCAAGAAGGACTCCGTGGACACGCTGCTGGCCGCCTCCGACACCGGGGCGAAGGTCGTGGCCGTCGGCTGCATGGCCGAGCGCTACGGCGCCGAGCTCGCCGAGCAGATGCCCGAAGCCGACGCGGTCCTGGGCTTCGACCACTACGACAACCTCGCCGACCGGCTCGATGACGTCCTCGCCGGTCGCGCCGTGCAGTCCCACCAGCCGCAGGACCGGCGCACGATGCTGCCGATCAGCCCGGTCTCGCGCCCGGCCGCCGCGGCCGAGGTCGCCGTCCCCGGGCACGGCTGGGTCCCCGCCGCGCGCGAGGTCTCCCGCCGCAGGCTCGACGACTCGCCGGTCGCCGCGCTCAAGCTCGCCTCCGGCTGCGACCGCCGCTGCTCGTTCTGCGCCATCCCGTCGTTCCGGGGCTCCTTCCTGTCCCGCCCGCCGGAGGAGATCCTCGGCGAAGGCGCCTGGTTGGCCCGCAACGGCGCCAAGGAGCTGTTCCTGGTCAGCGAGAACTCGACCTCCTACGGCAAGGACCTCTCCGACCAGCGCGCGCTGGAAACCCTGCTGCCGAGGCTGGCCGAGCTCGACGGCGTCGAGCGGGTGCGGGTGTCCTACCTGCAGCCCGCCGAGACCCGTCCGGGCCTGGTGAGCACCATCGCCACCACGCCGGGCGTGGCCCGCTACTTCGACCTCTCCTTCCAGCACTCCAGCGAGTCCGTGCTGCGCCGGATGCGGCGGTTCGGCTCCACCGAGTCGTTCCTGCAGCTCATCGAGCAGATCCGGGAGCTGTCCCCGGAAGCGGGCATCCGCAGCAACTTCATCGTCGGCTTCCCCGGTGAGACCGAGGAGGACTTCGCCGAGCTGCAGGACTTCCTCACCCGCGCCCGGCTCGACGCCATCGGCGTGTTCGGCTACTCCGACGAGGACGGCACGGAGGCCGCCGGCTTCGACGACAAGCTCGACCCGGACGTGGTCGCCAAGCGCGTCGAGCAGCTGACGGCCCTGGCCGACGAGCTGATCGCGCAGCGCGCCGAGGACCGGATCGGCACCGAGGTCACCGTCATCGTCGAGCGCTTCGACGAGGACGACGTCATCGGCCGCGCCGACCACCAGGGTCCTGAGGTCGACGGCGAATGCCTGATCGTCGAGTGCGACGAGCTCGCCGTGGGCGAGCTCGTGCGCTGCGAGGTCATCGACAGCGAAGGCGTGGACCTCGTGGTGCGACCGCTGGAGAAGTCCGGGGAGCAGCCATGACGGCAGAAGGCCAGGCGCCGCAGGCGCCCGTCCTCAACATCGCCAACGTGCTGACCATGTCCCGGCTGCTGCTGGTGCCGGTCTTCCTGGTCGCGCTGTTCTGGGGCGACGGGCACGACGAGCTGTGGCGCTGGATCGCCACCGGTGTGTTCGCGCTGGCCTCCATCACCGACCGCATCGACGGCGAGATCGCCCGCAAGCGCGGGCTGGTCACCGACTTCGGCAAGATCGCCGACCCCATCGCCGACAAGGCGCTCACCGGCGCCGCGCTGGTCGGGCTGAGCCTGCTCGGCGACCTGTGGTGGTGGGCGACCTGGGTGATCATCGTGCGTGAGCTGGGCGTGACGCTGCTGCGGTTCTGGGTGATCCGGCACGGCGTGATCGCGGCCAGCCACGGCGGCAAGATCAAGACGCTGCTGCAGGCCATCGCGATCGGGCTCTACCTGCTGCCGCTGGGGTCCTGGCTCGACGTCCCGCGCTGGATCGTGCTCGGCGCGGCGCTGATCGCCACCGTCGTGACCGGCCTGGACTACGTGATCCGCGCGCTGCGGCTGCGGGCCGCGGGCGGCTCGAAGGCCGGCGCATGATCCTCGAACCTCTCGGCCTGCCGTTCCCGCAGGTCGCGGCGTTGATCGCCGCTCTGCGGCAGCGCGGTGAGACGGTCGCGACCGCGGAATCGCTCACCGCGGGACTGGTCACCGCCGCGCTGACCGAGGTGCCCGGCGCCAGCGCCGTGGTGCGCGGCGGTCTAGTCGTCTACGCGACCGATCTCAAGGACCGTCTCGCCGGGGTGGACGCCGACCTGCTCGCCGAGCACGGTGCGGTTCACCCGGATGTGGCAGCCCAACTCGCCGTCGGCGCGTCGCGTCGGTGCGGGGCGGATTGGGGCATCGGGCTCACCGGGGTGGCGGGCCCGGATACGCAGGACGGAGTCGCTCCCGGCACCGTTCACCTGGGCTTTGCCGGTCCGGGAGGTGCGCAGGTGCGCACGGTGGAGCTCGACGGTGATCGTCACGCGGTGCGCGCGGCGGCCGTTCGGGTGGCTCTGGAACACTTCGCCGGGCTGCTGCGTTGAACAATTTGCAGGAGGGGTCGTCATGTGTCCGCGTGCGCTGTGCGCTGCGTAAACATGGCCCAACGAGGACTAGGCCGATCGATCATGGACCGTTCGCCCTGGGCGGACTTCCGCTCGATCGTTCTCGTTCCGGCCCATCGATGAGTAACGTAGGGGGCGTTCACGCGTAGTGCACGCGGAAGGCGACGAAGGAAGGGAGGCGCGCGATGACCGTATTGTTGCGGGAGGCGGTCGGTGAACGGCTGCGCCGCGCCCGGACCGCACAGTCTCGGACGTTGCGGGACGTTTCGCGCGCTGCCCGGGTGAGCCTCGGATACCTGTCCGAGGTCGAACGGGGCCGCAAGGAGGCGTCCAGTGAGCTGCTGTCCTCGATCTGTGATGCCTTGGACCTGCCGCTGCCAGAACTGTTGGTGACCGTGGCCGGTGACCTCGACGGGACGATGGTCGTGCCATCCGTCGTCGAGCAGCCAGCGACCGCGGACCTCGACGGTGGTCAGCTGGTGCCGAGCCTGCTCGGTGCCGAGCTCGCCGACGCCGAGCAGTTCGCCGATGCCGGTGACGCCCGCGCGGGGCTTCAGCCGGTGCTCAGCCAGCGCATCAGCGCTCCTGTGCGCAAGCAGGTAGTGGCCGCCTGAACGACTAGACGACACACCCGACCGCCCCGCGTGCCACCGGCCCGCGGGGCGGTCGGGTTTTAGTTGATCACGGTTCAATGTCCGTTATGCCCCCGGAGCGGCGGCGGTCGGACGGGGCTGGTTCGATCAACGCTGAGCGCTCCGGGAAATACCCGGAGATCTGCCGTGTTTGGTGGAAGCGGACACAACTACCTGACACGATGGAACCAGCCGAGGCTCCTGATGCGTTGTATCGGCGAGAGATCGGCTGGGGGCAGCCGGCAAGCGGAGAGAAGGCAGGCGGAGGAGATGGCCAACCCGTTCGTGAAGGCCTGGAAGTACCTGATGGCGTCGTTCTCGTCGAAGGTCGACGAGCACGCCGACCCGAAGGTGCAGATCCAGCAGGCCATCGAAGAGGCCCAGCGGCAGCACCAGAGCCTCTCCCAGCAGGCCGCGTCGGTGATCGGCAACCAGCGCCAGCTGGAGATGAAGCTGAACCGCCAGCTCGGCGAGGTCGAGAAGCTGCAGGCCTCGGCCAAGCAGGCGCTGGTGATGGCCGACCAGGCTCGCACCGAAGGGGACGAGGCCAAGGCCCAGAAGTACGAGGAGACCGCGACGCAGCTGGCCAGCCAGCTGGTCACCGCCGAGCAGGGCGTCGAGGACCTCAAGACGCTGCACGACCAGTCGCTGGGTGCCGCCGAGCAGGCCAAGCAGGCCGTCGAGCGCAACGCGCAGGTCCTGCAGCAGAAGATCGCCGAGCGCACCAAGCTGCTCAGCCAGCTGGAGCAGGCCAAGATGCAGGAGCAGGTCTCGGCGTCGATGAAGTCGATGACCGAGGTCTCCGCGCCCGGCAACACGCCTTCGCTGGACGAGGTCCGGGACAAGATCGAGCGCCGCTACACCACCGCCCTCGGCGAGGCGGAGCTCGCGCAGAACAGCGTGCAGGGCCGGATGATGGAGGTCGAGCAGGCCTCCGTGGACGCGGCCGGTGCCAGCCGCCTGGCCCAGCTGCGCGCCTCCATGGGTGGCGGCGAGCAGCAGCAGGTCACCGGCGGTGCGCAGCAGCAGCTCTCCAGCGGTGAGCAGACCCCTGCCGAGACGAAGAAGCAGGAGAAGCCGCAGGCCGACCAGGCCTGATCGAGGCGGAGGCGCCATGTCCCGGAAACAGGAGCTCGCGCAGCTGGGCGAGGCCGCCCTGGAGACCTTGCGCGGGCCGGTGGCGACCGAGGTCCGGCGCAAGTGGGCCGACTGGCGCGATCCGCGTGCGCGGTTGGTCCGCCGGCGCAAGACCGCCAAGCGGCTCGCGGGCACCAGCGGCGCCACCGCCGGTGTCTTTGGGCTGGGCGCCGTCGCTTCGTGGATGACGCCGATCGTGGATTCGGTCTTCGCATGGTCGCTGGCCGGGGAAACCGCCGCGGTCGGTCTCGGCGGCGTCGCCGTGGCCGGTGGCGTGGGCGCGGTCAGCGCCGGGTTGAAGTACCGGAAGTTGAAGAACACGCCGCTGCCGGAGTCCACCGCCAGCGAGCCGCTGCCCGCTCCGGGCTCGGCCGCGCGACCGCCGATGCAGCGGTTGCGCGAGGCGGAGCAGACGCTCAACAACGCGCTGGCCGAGCTCACCTCGGCCGGTGCGGGTGCCTCCGCGGCCGAGGCGCGGGCGACGGCGGACGCCGCTGCGGCGGAGCTGCGCCGGGGTGCCAAGCGACTGGTCGCGGTGGAGTCGGCGCTGCGGTACGCGCCATCCGCCGAGCAGCAGGAGCTCCGCGCGGACGTCGACAGGTTGCGGGCCGAGCTGGACGAGGGCGTGTCGGCCTACGGCGGTGTGGTGGCCGCGGCCGGGCGCGCGGTGGCCGCGAGCGGTTCGGGCGAGCAGCGGCACCTGCTGCAGGACGCCACGGACCGGTTGGCCGGGCTCGCCGTCGGGATGCGCGAGGTCTTCGGCGAAGTGGACGGATCCGCTCAGCACTGATCTTCACACCGCGCTGCAGAAGCATCACTAACGGTAGTCGATATTTCTCACATTCGACGGACCGGGTGCCTTGATTGCGTGATGCCGAATAGTAATCTTTCCCCAGTCATCACATGCCGTGACAGTTGTTCCACCTGAACGGTGGCTCGGGGAGGCCAATGTGGCGTTGTGGGCCGTGCACGGCAACGGTCGACGACTGCTGCGCGATTCCGTCGTGTCCTCCGAGGAGCGCCTGAGCTGGCCGCTCACGATCGGCTTCGGCGTGCAGCACCTGCTCGCGATGTTCGGCACCACCACGCTCGTGCCGCTGCTGACCGGTTTCCCGGTCGCCACCACCCTGCTGATGTCCGGTGTGGGCACGCTGCTGTTCCTGGTGATCACCCGCAACCGGGTGCCGAGCTACCTGGGTTCCTCGGTGGCGTTCGTGGTGCCGATGAGCGCTGCGGTCGGCGAGGTCGGTGCCGGTCCGGCGGCCCTGCTCGGCGGGATCATGGTGGTCGGACTGGTGGTGCTGGCCTTCGGCGTCGCCGTCAAGGCGCTCGGCGTGCGCCTGCTGGAAACCGCGATGCCGCCCGTGGTCACCGGCGCGATCGTGCTCATGATCGGGCTCAGCCTCGCCCCGCAGTCCGTCTCGTCGTTCGACCAGCAGCGCGTTCCCGCGGCCCTGACGCTGGGAACCGTCGTGCTGCTGACGGTGATCAGCCGCGGCATGGCGGGACGCGCGGCCGTGCTGATCGGAGTCCTGGTGGGCTGGCTGTACGCGGCCGGGATGGGTCAGCTGGTGCCCGAGCGGGTCGCCGAGCTGGCCGCGGCGCCGTGGATCGGGTTCCCGGAGATGATCACGCCGCAGGTGCACGTCTCGGTGGTGCCGTTCGTGCTGCCGCTGGCGATAGTGCTGGTCGCCGAGCACGTCGCGCACCTCAAGGCGGTCGCCGCCGTCTCGGGCCGCGATCTCGACCCCCACGTCGGTGACGCGCTCATCGGCGGCGGGCTGGCCACGATGCTGTCCGGTTCGGCCGGTGGCTCGGCGGTGAGCAGCTACGCGGCCAACATCGGCGTCATGGCCGCGACCCGCGTCTACTCGACCGCGTCCTGCTTCGTCGCGGCGCTGGCGGCGATCGTGCTGTCGTTCTCCCCGAAGCTCGCCGCGCTGATCAACACGGTGCCGATGGGCGTCCTCGGCGGTGCGACGCTCGTGCTGTTCGGGATGCTCGCGCTGGTCGGGGTCCGGATCTGGCTCGACGCCCGCGTCGACTTCGCCGACCCCGTCAACCTCGCGGTCCTCGGCACGGCCGTCATCGCCGGCGTCGGCGATCTGACGCTCAGCGTCGGGGACCTCCGCATCACCGGTCTCGTCTGGGGCTCGATCGGGATCGTCATCGTCTACCCCCTCCTGCGGAACCTCGCAGACCTCCGCAACGTCCCCTGACCAGACCTTCGACCCCTGCGGACACCGGAGAACCCCGGAACCGGGGCCGCCAGAACCCCAGGACTTCGTCCTCCGCGTCCCCGTTCTCCCGATTTCAGTGGAATTCGGGGATCTGATGTCCACTGAAGTCCACGTCCTGATTTCCACTGAAATCCGAGGAAGCAACGCGGGAGTCGTGAGGTCAGGGTTGGCAGTGGGGGCAGTGGTAGGTGACGCGGTGGTCCGGGGGTTGGCCCTGGGAGCCTCGTCGGACCGGGTTTCCGCAGCGCAGACAGGTCCTCCTAGCGTAGACCCAGTGCTCGTCGCCGCGGCGGAGGCTCTTGGTGGTGGTCTGCTCGGGGTGCCAGGCGTTGCGGAGGAGGAGGTCGTGGCTGAGGCGGACCGCCGCGCGGGCGTCGATCTCGCCGACCGGGGTCCAGGGCGAGCGGCGGAGCACGAAGCAGACCTCGGCCTTGTAGAGGTTCCCGACACCGGCCATGATCCGCTGATCCATCAGGGCCAGGCCGATCTCGCGGTCCGGGTCGGCGGTGAGCCTGCGCAGCGCCTCGTCCTCCTGCTCAGGGCCCCAGTCCGGCGACAGCAGGTCCGGGCCCAGGTGCCCGACGAGCTCCGACTCGTGCGAGGTGGGCAGCCATCGCAGGTCGTGCAGGGCGAAGCCGACCGCGACCCGCTCGGCCGTCGCCAGGATCGCGCGCGCCTGATGTCCGGGCCGCCGCCACCGGCCGCCCGGCGGGTACAGGTGCCAGGAGCCGTCCATCCTCAGGTGGTTGTGCAGCGTGCGGCCGTCCTCGAAGCGGATCAGCAGGTGCTTGCCGGCCGGGCGCACCTCGCTCACCACCCGGCCCTTCAGCTCCACAGTGGACAGGCGGGGGTGTCGGATCTCACCGCGGACCAGCTCCCGCCCGGCCAGGGCCTCGTTCAGCCGGTGGCAGGCGAGGAAGACCGTGTCGCCCTCGGGCACCGGGTCACTCGACTTCCTCGGCGAAGTCCTCGTCCTCGGGCTCCGGCCGGCGGGTCCGGCCCGCGCGCAACGTGCGGGCGAGGATGAGGTTGAACGCCAGCGCGACCTCGCGAGCGCCCGGCGTGCCCCACTGGTGGATCGGCATGCACGCGCCCTGGGCCTGCTGGACCGCGAGCCGGTCCGGCAGCGCGACCGGCATCACCAGCGGGCCGAAGATGTCCCGGAGCTCGTCGATGCGGTACTGGTGCTCGTGCGACCTCGGCCGCACCCGGTTGACCACCACGCCCAGCGGCTGGAGGTCCGGGTTGCTGGCGCGCTCGGCCTGGACCGCCTCGAAAGCGCGCTGAACACCCGACACCGCGAAGATCGTCGGCTCGGTCACCAGCAGCGCCCGGTCGGCCGCCACCAGAGCGGACCGCGTCAGCCGGCCCAGCGACGGCGGGCAGTCCAGCAGCACCAGCTGGTAGGGGAGCTCGCCCTCGGCGATCAGATCGTCCAATTCGGACAGAGCGTCGTCGAGCCGGGACAGGTGATCGCCCTCGGTGTGCCCGTTGAGGCTCTCGGCGTCCTCCGAACCCACCAGCACGTCGACCTCGTCGCCCCACGAACTGCCGGTCACCGCTTCCCGCAACACCTCCGGGCGGGGATCGGCGAGGACATCGGTGAGGCCCTTCGCGGTCTTCTCCGGTTCCAGGGCGGCCGTGGCGTTGCACTGCGGGTCGAGATCGACCACCAGCGTCCGAACCCCGCGCCGCATGGCCGCCGAAGCAAGCCCGAGCACCACGGTCGTCTTGCCCACGCCACCCTTGAGACTCAGCACCGCAACCGTCTGCACGCGGTCAGCCTACGGAACCGGCGCCGACATGAGCAGTGCTGGCCGTGTTTTGCCCAGGCGGTCCTGGTGCGGCACGCCGTTGCGGATCTCGGCCCACCCGGCATTACGCTTTCGGCATGAGATCGGACGCCGTCCACCAGGTGCTGGAAACCGAGATCGCCGACGCGGCGCAGCGGCTCGGCCGCCGACCGCGCGTGCTCGACGTCGGCGGCGGCAGCGGCGTGTGGGCGGTGCCGCTGGCCGAAGCGGGCTGCGCGGTGACCGTCATCGATCCCAGCCCCAACGCTCTGGCCACCCTGCAGCGCCGCGCCGAGGACGCCGGGGTCGCCGACCGCGTCACCCCGCTGCAAGGCGACACCGAAGCCCTCGCCGCGCTCAGCCCCGACGGTGGTGCGGACCTCGTCCTCGCGCACGGGCTGCTGGAGGTCGTCGACGACGTCGACGCCGCCATCGCGGCGCTGGCCTCCTCCACCGCCCCCGGCGGAGCGGTGTCGGTGCTGGTCGCCAACCGCTACGCGGCGGTCCTCGCCCGGGCGCTGGCGGGCCGCGTCGGTGAGGCGCTGCGGCTGCTCAACGACGCCGACGGCGTCCTGGACGCGGGGTCGGAGACCCTGCAGCGCCGGTTCGACACCGACGGGCTCCAGCGGTCGCTGAGCGCGGGCGGGTTCACCGTCGAGCTCGTCCAGGGTCAGGGAGCGCTCAGCGACCTCGTGCCGGGCTCGGCCACCGACGACAACCCGCGCACCGCCGACGCCGTCGCGGAGCTGGAGCAGGCGGCGGCCACCCGCTCGCCGCTGCGCGACATCGCCACCAGGCTGCACGCGATCGCCCGGAAGCCCAGCTGAGAACGGGGCGAACCGTGCGGTTTCGGAAATTTCGACGATCGGCCGTACAGGTGACAAAATGATCACCGACCGCGACTACCCAGGGTGCTTCGGCTGATTACCGCTGGTCGTTGACCTCGTGGAAGAAGTCGATCACGGCCCAGATCCGACGATGTCCGCAACGTCGCAGGTTTCCGGTGGCCGGACCGGGTAGTCGTCGCGTCGCTGGAACCGTATCCTCAGTGGTGACGCCCCCAAGCGTTCGCCGGTCGGCAAGCCCGGCGCCACCGAGAACCTGTGCCGGAGGAGGAGTCATGCCACTCTCCGAGCACGAGCAGCGACAGCTCGAGCAGATCGAGCGCGCGCTCTACGCCGAGGACCCCAAGTTCGCCTCCACCGTGCGCGGAGGACGGCTACAACGCCCATCCCGACGTCGGCGTTTGCAGGGCATCGCCGTCTTCGTGCTGGGTCTTGCTCTGCTGGTCGTCGGCGCGGTGATCCCCGCCCTCCGACCGGCGGAGATCCCGGTGTTGAGCGTGGTCGGCTTCCTCGTGATGTTCGGCGGAGCAGTGATCGTCCTGTCCGCGTTGCGCGGTGGCGGCGATGACGCCGAGGCCACGGACAACAACAGCGGCGGCGGGGACAAGCCGAAGCGCGGTTCCGGCCGCGCCTCCGCGCGCGGCTCGCTGGCCCAACGCATGGAGGAGCGCTTCCGCAAGCGCTTCGAGCAGTAGAACCTCACAGCGAAGATCGCCGCCGGGCCCCGCGAGGACCCGGCGGCGATCTTCGTGCGTGCGGGCCGACCCTCACTCAGGACGTGCGCCACGGGGGCAGCGCGGAGCGCGGGAAGAGGCGGGAGCGCAGGTCCAGGGGAGCGTTCTGCTGGAGGCTCGCGGTGATCGCCTTCAGCGTCTCCGGCAGGGTGCCGTCGGCCTGGGATGTGGGTGCGTACCACTCCCGCTCCACGGCCTTGACCAGATGCTTCAGCGCATCGGTGCCCGTGGCGTCCAGGTCGTGGTCCTGGGCCAGCCGATCGGCGAGCTGCCGGGCCGTGTGCGTGTCGCGCGGCTGGTAGCCGCGATCCCGGAACTCGTCCAGCACCTCCCGCCACGCGGTGTCCGCTGCGCCCGCCCGGCCCTCGGTGATCGCCTGGAGGCGCTGGCCGCGCCGGATCTCGCGCACCGCCAGCGGCGTCGCCGCGCCCGCGCAGGCCAGCAGCACGATCAGCACCAGCACCGCCACCGACCACGTGCGATCGGCCGGCTCGCGGCGCTGATCCGGCACGTCGCGGGCGTCGGGCTGGTCGGGCTGCGCCCCGGCCTCGGGCGGGACCGGGGCCCCCGGTGCGGGGGCGGGCTGCGGCTGACCCGGGAGCGGGGCTGCCGCCTGCGGCGGGTGCAGCGCCGTGTCGAGGAACTGCGGCAGCGCCGTGCGGCCGTCGCTGAGCGGCGTCGGGTCGAAGGTCTGCCAGCCCCAGCCGGGGAAGTACGCCTCCACCCAGGCGTGCGCGTCCTCGGTGGTGATGACCTGCTCGGTGCCGTCCTGGTAGCCGGCGGTGAAGCCGACCGCCACGCGCGACGGGATGCCGATCGAGCGCAGCAGCACCGCCATCGACGAGGCGTACTGCTCGCAGAACCCGCGCTTGCCCCGGAACAGGAAGTCGCTCAGCGCGTCCTGGCCGGTCGCGGGTGCCGTGGTCAGGTCGTAGCGGAAGCCGTTGGCGGGGTCGGTGAAGTACCGGTTGAGCGCCACGGCCTTGTCGAACTCGGTGGGCGCGTTCTCGGTCAACCGCCGCGCGAGATCGGTGACCTCCGGCGCGATGCCCGAGGCGTCGACGTAGGCGGGGTCGATCGGCATCGGCCCCCGCGCGGCGCGCAGCTCCTCCGGCGAGGGATCCGGGACGATCACCTGCTGCGTGTAAGGCCGGGTCTCCTGGTTGGTCTGGGTGAACACGATCCCGGCGGCCGGGTCGTACCGCCAGCTCCGGCCCATGCCCGACACCTCGACCGGCGTGCCGAACACCGGCAGCCACGGGTCGCGGTAGCCGATCGGCTGGACCTCGATCCGCTCCGGCCTGCCGCGCCCGATGGTGGTGCCCTCCGGCAGCGGCAGCGGGGCGCTCGCGTCGACGCCCTGCGTCAGGCCGTCGAGCTGCCAGCCGGAACGCGGGTCGAACTTGCGCAGCGTCATCGCGCGCAGGTAGCTGTCCTGCTGGAGCCCCCGGACGCGGAAGAGCTCGACCACCTGGTCGC
Source organism: Saccharopolyspora endophytica (assembly GCF_018070075.1). Classification (GTDB taxonomy): domain Bacteria; phylum Actinomycetota; class Actinomycetes; order Mycobacteriales; family Pseudonocardiaceae; genus Saccharopolyspora; species Saccharopolyspora endophytica. Next base: position 463,351 of record NZ_JAGPXE010000004.1, on the reverse strand, counting down.
GGTTGAGCTGGCCGCGCAGGGAGGTGAACGGCTGCAGCCCGATCCCGTCGGTGCCGCCGAACTCCTCGGGCACCGAACCCGGCAGCCGGCCCTCGGTGCCGACCCCGGTGAACACCGAACCGGCCAGCACCGCGATCACCCCGGCCGTGCCCGCGACCACCGAAGTGGTCCGGCCGAACAGCGTGTGGGCGACCCGGTCCGGCTCCTCGTAGCGCCGCCACCTGCGGTGATGGCCGCCGGAGGCGAGCAGCAGCGCGTAGCCGGCACCGCCCAGCGCGAACGTCCACCACGGCAGCATCCGGTCCGACAACGACGCCGGGATCGCGAACACGCACAGCAGCACCAGGCCCGTCACCGCAGGGGTGCCGATGCCCACCGCGATCAGATCCACCAGCAGCGCCACCACGCCCAGGCCCAGGCACACCAGCGCCTGCAGCGGCGGCTCGGCGGGAACCGGAGGCACCCCGGTGCTGATCAACTCCCTGGTGCCGCCCAGCAGCCGGGTCAGCTCGCCGAACGCGGCGGGTCCCGGCAGCACGCCGAGGAACGCGCTGGACCCGGCGAACAGAACGGTCAACGTCACCAGCAGGACGGCCAGCTGACCGGCCGCGACGCCCACGTTCGGCCAGCCCAGGCGCCTGCCCAGCACGCCCGTGCCCACGATCGCGACGACGGTGATCAGCGAGGGCAGCAGCCAGCGCAGGTCGGCGAGCACCCCGGCGAAGGCCGCCGAGGCGCACATGACGGCCACCGCTCCCGCCGCGGCGGCGACCAGCGAGGTGTCGAGGGAACCGGTCCTGTCGGTGCTCACTGCATCATTCCCGCGGTGTCGCCTGCCCTGGTCTGCCCGCACAGCTCCCGCCACACCTCGGTGATCGGGGTCCGAGGGCCGTCGGCCACCACGACGGTCCAGCCCGCCGCGCGCAGCCTGCGCGCCGCGTCGTCCACGTCGTTGCCTGCGCCGTCGCCGTTCCACGACCGGACCGCGAGCAGCACCGCGATGCTGCGGGTCTCCTGCGGGCGGAGCTTGGTCAGCTCCGCGACGGCCGCGGTGGTGGTCTCGCCGAGCACCGCGATGAGCTCGTGCCCGTCGCCGGGGTCGCGGCTGCACTCCAGGTCGCGCTGCGGGGAGGGGCGCACGGCGGCCAGCGAGTCCAGCAGCGCCTCGTCCCGACCGCCGTCGTCGCCGCCGATGTTGCGGGTCAGCGGATGCCCGTCCTCGGTGACCAGGCGGACCTGCTGCCCGTGCTGGGCCAGGTGCAGGCAGATGCTGGCGACCGCGGAGATCGCCCACTCGACGCTGTTGTGCGCGCCGTTGCCCCGGTGCGCGGCCGAACGCCGGTCCAGCAGCACCGTGACACCGCCGTGCCAGGGCCGTTCCTCCACCCGCACCATGAGCTCGTCGCGTCGCGCGGTGGACTTCCAGTGCACCCGGCGGATGTCGTCGCCCTGCCGGTACTGGCGGACCATCGCGTCGTCCTCGCCGTGCCCGGCGCGCAGCCGCGCGGTGCCGTCCTCGCCGGTGCCCAGGCCGGATCCGGCGGGCAGCCCGGCCAGCTCGACGACCTGCGGCGTCGCCACCATCCGGGAGCGCCCGGCCAGCTCGCGCTCGAACTGGGCCAGCCCGAACGGATCGCCGATCCAGGTCCGCAGCGGTCCGATGTGGTGGATGCCGCGCAGCGCCGGGATCACCGGGTAGGTCAGCACCTGGCCGCCGTGGCGGGGCACGATCGGCAACCGGAACCGCGGGCGGCCGCCCAGCGCGTGCGGGGTGCCGTCCTCCAGGACCAGCCCGTCGGCGGGAAACCGGCCGCTGCCGCTGATGTGCAGCTGCACGTCGGCCCGCGACCCGACCTCCACGCGCGGCGGATCGATCACCCGACGGGCCGCGACGCCGAACCTGACCTGGCCGGACAGCGCCAGCGCCAGCAGCGGCAAGGCGATCACGAACGCCGAGACCCGCAGCAGGTCCCGCTCGTCGAGGACCAGCGCGCAGATCCCGGCTGCCACGCCCGCGGCCAGCAGGCAGCGGCCGCGGATGGTCAGCCCGGACAGCATGTCAGCCTCGTTCGTCGTGGGTGTCGCCGCGCGGCACCGGGATGCGCTCCAGCAGCTGCCGCACCAGGTCGGTCGCCGAGCGGCGGGCTGCGCGCGCCTCGCTGGTCAGCACCAGCCGGTGCGCCAGCACCGGGACGGCCACGGCCTGCACGTCGTCGGGGATGACGAAGTCGCGGCCGGCCAGCGCGGCCTGCGCGCGAGCGGCCCGCACGAGCTGCAGCGTCGAGCGCGGCGAGGCGCCCAGGCGCAGCTCGGCGAGGTTGCGGGTCGCGGTGACCAGCTCGATCGCGTAGCGGCGGATGTCGGTGGAGGTGTGCACCTGGGAGACCACGCGCAGCAGCTCCTGCACCTCGGTGGCGTCGGCGGCCGGGCGCAGCTGGCTCAGCGGGTCGTGCCCGGAGTGCTCGTCGACCATGGCCAGCTCGGCCTTGGCGTCGGGGTAGCCGATCGACACCCGCGCGGTGAAGCGGTCGCGCTGGGCTTCCGGGAGGGCGTAGGTGCCCTCCATCTCGACCGGGTTCTGCGTCGCGATGACCATGAACGGCGAGCCGAGCGCGTAGGTGGCGCCGTCGACGGTGACCTGCTGCTCCTCCATGCACTCCAGCAGCGCCGACTGGGTCTTCGGCGAGGCGCGGTTGATCTCGTCGCCCACCACGATGTTGGCGAACACCGGGCCCGGCCGGAACTCGAAGCTCTCGGTCTGCCGGTTGTAGATGGACACGCCGGTGATGTCGCTGGGCAACAGGTCCGGGGTGAACTGGATGCGGCTGACGGTGCAGTCGATCGAGCGCGCGAGGGCCTTGGCCAGCGAGGTCTTGCCCACGCCGGGGACGTCCTCGACCAGCAGGTGGCCCTCGGCGAGCATGGTGACCAGCGCGATCCGGACCACCTCGGGCTTGCCGACGAGGACCTGCTCGACGTTGGCGGCGATGCGCTGGATGGTCCCGTGCACGTGATCGATGCCGGGCGCGGCGGTGACGGCCCCATCGGTCGTTGGTCCGACGGCACCGGTCAGCTGGGTTTTCGGCGTCACGCCACCTCCTGGATTGCGCCCTCCCGGTCATGTCTGGCCCGCAGACCGGGGGTGCCGGGAGGACACCCGGACCGGGCCGGCGGAGCCGGAGGCGGCACTGCCCCCACTTCACCCCACCACCGATGCCCGGCGGCTGCCGGACATCGAACGGACTGAGCATAACCGCCCGCCCGACTAGTTGATCTACACGCGTGCTGACCGGCGGTTTTCGCGAATTTCCCACTCATCGTGGCTGGTGGACCGGCGGTGGTGCGTGGTGGGGTGGGGACGCGGCGGCGCCCCCGTTTTCCCCCACTCCGCCCCCACGGCGCACTACCTGCGGAAACAGCGGTGATCTCGCTGGGGTGAAGGGGGCGTTTCGTGTTGACGGTGGAGCGGAGTGGGGTACTGTGGGGCGCGGTGGGGCAAAAGGGGGTCCTGCTGCCTTCGTCGGCAGTTGACTCCGCGTCGGTTCGGCGCGGGGACCAGTCGTCGGCAGGGGCGATCCGGGCCGGGGGAGGTGGACCGGGATGTTTCTCGGCACCCATCACCCCAAGCTCGACGACAAGGGGCGCTTGACGCTGCCGGCGAAGTTCCGGGACGCACTGGCGGGGGGTCTGATGGTCACCAAAGGTCAGGACCACTGCCTCTACGTCTTCCCGCGCGACGAGTTCGAGCAGATGGCGCGCAAGGTCGCCGAGGCTCCGTTCACCAACGAGGCGGTTCGCGCCTACCAGCGGTACCTGTTCGCCGGAACCGACGAGCAGCGGCCCGACGGTCAGGGGCGGATCTCCATCGCACCGGAGCTGCGGCGCTACGCGGAACTGAACAAGGAATGCGTGGTCATCGGCGCGATCACCCGCCTGGAGATCTGGCAGGCGGAGAGGTGGCAGAGCTACCTCGACGAGCACGAGGAGGGCTACGCCCAGGCTCGCGAGGAGGTGCTGCCCGGCGTGTTCTAGGCGTGACGGTCGGGTTTCGTGAGGCCTCGGTCCGCTCGGCTTTCGCCTCCTGGTGCATCTTCCCCGGTACCAGGAAGCGACGGGCGGGCGGGGACCTGACGGGATCCGGCGCAAGAGGGGGATCAACGCTGCGACGGTCGGTGCGCACTGCTGAGTGCGCGCCGATCGCTGGTTATGAGCAAGAACGGCACGCGGGAGGGAGGGACCGCAGTGGCCGACAAGCCGCATGAGACGGGCGGTTCCGCCCGCGACAAGCACGTGCCGGTGCTGTTGGAGCGCACGCTGGAGCTGCTCGCGCCTGCGCTGTCCCGGGGCGGGGCGGTGGTCGTCGACGCCACGCTGGGCATGGGCGGGCACTCCGAGGCGATGCTCGCCGCGCACCCGGGGCTGACGCTGGTCGGGCTCGACCGCGACCCGGACGCGCTGCGCTTGGCGGGCGAGCGGCTGGCGCCGTACGCCGACCGGATCCACTTGGTGCACGCGGTCTACGACGAGTGGGACCGGGTGCTCGCCGAGCTCGGACTGTCCGCTGTGGACGCCGCGCTGTTCGACCTGGGCGTGTCCTCGTTGCAGCTGGACGAGGCCGAGCGCGGTTTCGCCTACGCGCAGGACGCGCCCCTGGACATGCGGATGGATCCCGGTGCGCCGCGCACCGCCGCCGATGTCCTCAACACCTACGCGCACGAGGACCTGGCGCGGGTCCTGCGGGTCTACGGCGAGGAGAAGTTCGCGGGCAAGATCGCCTCGGCGATCCTGCGCGAGCGCGACAAGGAACCGTTCAGCAACAGCGCACGGCTGGTCGAGCTGCTCTACAACACGGTCCCGGCCGCCAGCCGGCGCACCGGAGGGCACCCGGCCAAGCGCACCTTCCAGGCGCTGCGGATCGAGGTCAACGCCGAGCTCGCCGTGCTGGAGCGGGCTCTGCCCGCGGCCATGGAATCGCTGGCCGTGGGCGGCCGGATCGCGGTCATGTCCTACCACTCGCTGGAGGACAAGATCACCAAGCGGGAGTTCGCCGATCGCGTGAAGTCCCGCACCCCGGTCGACCTGCCGGTCGAACTCCCCGGGCACGGGCCGGAGTTCCGGCTGCTCACCCGGGGTTCCGAGCAGGCCGGTGAGGACGAGAGAGAAACCAACCCCAGGGCGGCTTCGGTGCGGCTGCGCGCCGCCGAGCGGATCCGCGGGGGCAACGGCGAGGAGGCGACATGACTGCACCTGCACGTGCCAACGCGGCTTCACGGACCGACAGCGCCCAGGCCGAGACCGTCGAGAAGACCCGCACGGCGCCTCAGCCGACGGGGTTGAAGCCGCCGTCCAAGAAGGCCGACAAGCGCCGCACCCGCTCGGCCGCCGCCGAGCGCGCCTACGCGCGTCGTGAGGAGCGCCGCGAGCAGTCGGCCCGGCGCCCGCGCCAGGTCCGGCAGGGCATCGACGAGCGGCGTCCCGTCGCGGCCATGCCGCGCGCCAAGCAGCTGGTGCACGAACGCGTTTCGACGCTGGCCCGGCTGCCGCTGGTCGTCGTCGTGATGGTCGTGCTGGCCACCGGCCTGGCGTCGACGCTGTGGCTGTCGATCTCGGCGGTCAGCGGCAGCTACCAGCTGCAGGAGGGCGAGTCCCGGGTCAACGCGCTCAACGAGCGCAAGGAGCAGCTGCAGCGCGACGTCAGCACGATGGGTTCGACGCCGGAGATCCAGCGCCGCGCCGAGCAGGAGCTGGGCATGGTCAAGGCCCCGGCTCCCGCGCACCTGGTGCCGCAGCCGGACGGTTCGGTCGTGGTCGTCGGTGAGCCGGAGAAGGCCACCGCGCCGCCACCGCCGCCCGCCCCGCCCGCGCCTCCGGCCGTGCAGGGTCAGGCGGTCGTGCCCGGCCAGCCGGTTCCGCCGGCGACCCCGCAGACCGCGCCGCAGCAGAACCCGGCCCAAGCGCAGGCGATGGGGCGCTGATGCCGCGCAGGCCCCAAGCACGAGGTCGCACCGCCCGCACCAACGTCGCCGGAAGCAACCGGCGGTTGTTGGTCGGGCGGTTGCTCATGGTGATCGCGCTGCTGGTCACCGGCGCCAAGCTGGTCCAGGTGCAGGGCGTGGAAGCCGGTGCGCTGTCCAGCCAGGCCGAGAAGCAGCGGATCACCAAGGACGCGATCCCCGCCGAACGCGGGTCCATCGTGGACCGCAACTCCAACGTGCTCGCGTTCTCCAGCGAAGCGCGCCAGCTCTACGCCAACCCGCGCCAGCTCACCCAGGCCTTCGACGAGCAGCACGCGAAGGACCCGAGCAAGCCGACGTCGGTGCAGCACAAGCAGGACATCGCCCGGTTCATCGCCAAGACGCTGCCCGGCCAGATCACCGAGCAGGAGGTGCTGGACGCGCTGTTCAAGGACGCCGCGTTCACCTACTTCGGCCCGGAGATCGATCCGAGCCAGGCCAACCTGATCACCGAGAAGTACCCGCACATCGGCGCCGAGTACCGCGCCACGCGCGAGTACCCGGCGGGCAACCTGGCGGCCAACGTCATCGGCGCGGCGAACTGGCGGATGGACGAGCGCAAGGTCCAGGGCCAGATCGGCCTGGAGCTGGCGATGAACAAGGTCCTCGCCGGTCGCAACGGCACCAAGGTCTCCGACACCGCGATGGGGTCGAGCCTGGTCATCCCCGGCACCGAGCGGGAGCTCGAACCGGCCACCCCCGGTTCGGACGTGCAGCTGACCCTGGACTCCGACCTGCAGCACATGGTGCAGCAGGCGGTCTCCGACTACGCCGTGCGCGCGGGCGCCAAGAGCGCGAGCGCGGTGGTCCTCGACGCCAAGACCGGCGAGGTCTACGCGCTGGCCAACGACAAGACCTTCGACCCGCGCGGCCCGTGGGTCGGCAACCTCGGCAACCCGGCGGTCACCACGCCCTTCGAGCCCGGTTCGGTCAACAAGCTGATCACCGCGGCGGGTGCGATCGAGCAGGGCGTGATCAAGCCCGAGACGGTGCTGCAGGTCCCGGGCAGCATCGAGGTCGCCGACCGCACGGTGGGTGATGCCTGGGAGCACGGCACCATCGGGCTGACCTTCACCGGCGTGCTCGGCAAGTCCTCCAACGTGGGGACGCTGATGGTCGCCCAGCAGCTCGGCGAGCAGCGGTGGTACGACCTGGCCAAGGCGTTCGGGCTCGGCAAGCTGACCGGCATCGGCCTGCCCGGCGAGAGCGCGGGCAGCCTGCTCCCGCGCGAGAAGTGGTCGGGTTCGACCTTCGCGAACCTGCCCATCGGGCAGGGCCTTTCGATGACCGTGCTGCAGATGGCGGGCATGTACCAGGCGATCGCCAACGACGGCGTCCGCGTGCCGCCGCGCATCATCGACGCCGAGATCGCTCCGGACGGCACGCGGATCGAACGGCCGCGCCCGGAACCGGTCCGGGTCGTGAGCCCGCAGACCGCGCACACCGTCAAGGACATGCTGCGCTCGGTGGTGCAGAACGGTCCTGGCAGCGCCAACGACGGCACCGGCCCCGCTGCCGCGATGCCGGGCTACCAGGTGTCGGGCAAGACGGGTACGGCGCAGCAGATCGACCCCGAGTGCCGCTGCTACAGCCAGTCGAAGTACTGGATCACGTTCGCGGGCATGGTCCCTGCGGACGATCCGCGGTTCGTGGTCGGCCTGATGCTCGACGCCCCGTCCGGCTCCCGCGAATCCAGCTCGGCGGCACCGCTTTTCAACACCATCGCCGGTTCCCTCACCCAGCGCTACCAAATCCCGCTGTCCAAGGAACAGGCCCCGCTGCAGACCCTGCAGACCCCCTGAGCGAAGCCTCCGACCGGCTCTTCCCCTTCACGGGGGAGAGCCGGTCGTTCGTGTTGGGAGGGCCTTTCGGCGATCTTCCGCGGGAGCTCGGGTCAGTTCGGGTTGAGGTTCTTCGGGGTTCGGGTGGCCTGCGGAGGGGTGTTTCGAGCGGGGTCTTCGGATTTCGTGAGGGTGAGGAAGAGGGTCGCTGCGGCGAAGCCGCAGAGGGCCAGGAGGTAGAGGCCCGCGGCGTCGGAGTCGAGGGTGGATTCGATCCAGGTCTTGGCGACCGGGGCGACGAAGCCGCCGAGGTTGCCCAGCGAGTTGATGAGGCCGATGCCCGCCGCGGCGGCGGTTCCCGTCAGGTAGGCGGCCGGGAAGGTCCAGAAGACCGGCTGCACGGCGATGTAGCCGGCCGCTGCCACCGACAGGCCCGCGATGGCCAGGACCGGATTGCTGAAGGCTGCGGAGGCCGCGATGCCGACCGAACCGACGGCGACGCAGGCGGCTGCCACGTAGCGCTTCTTCGGTTGGGGCAGGCGGTCCGCGGCCGTGTTGACCACGATGTTGACCACCAGCGCCACGGTCCACGGGATCGCCGTGACCAGCCCGACGAGCAGCCCGACCTCGCTGCCCACGGCTTCGGACACCTGCGTCGGCAGGTAGAAGGTCATGCCGTAGACGCTGCACTGGATCAGGAAGTAGATCAGGCAGAAGTACAGCACCCGGAGGTCCACCAGGGCCGAGAGCAGCCGGTGCGGTCCCCGCTTCGCCTCGTCCTCGGCGTCCAGCGCGGCTTGCAGGGTCGTGCGCTGCTCCTCGGTGAGCCACGTGGCGTGGGCGGGGGAGTCGTCGAGGTAGAAGAACGCCCACACGCCGACGACGCAGGCGATCAGGCCCTCGACGGCGAACATCCACTGCCAGCCCAGGAATCCGGCCGCGCCGTCGAGCTCCAGCAGCGCGCCCGACAGCGGTGCGCCGAGCACCGAGGCCAGCGGGATGCCGAAGTAGAACAGCGCGTTGCAGCGGGCGCGGTAGGCGTGCGGCACCCAGTAGGTGATGTAGAGGATCACGCCGGGGAAGAACCCGGCTTCGGCCACGCCGAGCAGGAAGCGCAGCAGGTAGAACAGGAACTCGCTGTTGACCAGCGACATCGCCGCCGAGATGAGTCCCCAGGTGACCATGATCCGGCACATCCACCAGCGGGCGCCGACCCGCGTCATGATCAGGTTGCTGGGGACTTCGAACAGCGCGTAGCCGATGAAGAACAGTCCTGCGCCGAGCGCGTACGCGGCCTCCGAGATCCCGGCGTGCGCCTGGAACTCCTCCTTGGCGAAGCCGATGTTGACGCGGTCCAGGAACGCGATGACGTACATCAGGAACAGGAACGGGATCAGTCGGACCATGACTCGCCGCACCGCTGTGCGCAGCGCCGGGGCGTCGGATCGCACCGTGCCTCCTCGGTGATGTTCGGTATGTCGAACGTTGTTCGTGATGTGGATCACGAGAGTAGGAGTGCCGCTCGGCGACGTCAACGGCCCTGTTCGAAATGGCAACCGCTGTTCGGTATTGCGGATGGGCTATTGCGTGCCGCCGCACGAGCTGGTTACGTCGCTTCCATCCGCTGGAAACCACAGCTCGGGAGGACGCGATGAGCACGCCGCGGCGCAGCGCCAGCTGGTTCGGGGCCTACGGGAGAGCGGGCATGACCGCTCGCTCCTGGGTGAAGAACCAGGGCTACAGCGACGAGGTGTTCGACGGGCGGCCGGTCATCGGCATCGGCACGACCTGGTCGGAGCTGGCCCCGTGCAACGCCCACCAGCAGCGCATCGCCGAATCGGTGAAGCGCGGCGTCTGGCAGGCGGGTGGGTTCCCCCTGGAATTCCCCAACATGGCGCTCGGCGAGACGCTGATGCGGCCGACCACCATGCTCTACCGGAACCTGCTGGCCATGCAGGCCGAGGAGACCATCCGCGCCAACCCGCTCGACGGCCTGGTGCTGCTGTCGGGTTGTGACAAGACCACTCCCGGATTGCTCATGGCCGCCTCCAGCGTCGACCTGCCCGCCGTGATGCTCACCGGCGGCCCGATGCTCAACGGCAAGTACCGCGGAACCGACATCGGCTCCGGCACCGCCGTGTGGCAGGCCGAGGCCGACCTGGTCGCCGGCCGCATCGACCAGGAGGAGTGCTACTTCATCGAGGGCTGCATGTCCCGTTCCAACGGGCACTGCATGACGATGGGCACCGCCTCGACCATGGCCTGCGTCGTCGAGGCGCTGGGCATGCAGCTGCCCTACGCCGCGTCCTGGCCCGCCGTGGACGCCCGCCGCTACGCCACCGCGCAGCAGACCGGGCAGCGAATCGTGGAGATGGTCTCCGAGGACCTCAAGCCCTCCGACATCCTCACCCGCGAGGCGTTCCGCAACGCCATCCGCGCCAACGCCGCCATCGGCGGCTCCACCAACGCCGTGGTGCACCTGATCGCGATCGCCAAGCGGGTCGGCGTGGAGCTCACCGTCGACGACTTCGACCTCGACACCCGCGAGGTGCCGACGCTGGTGAACCTGCAGCCCAGCGGCAAGTTCCTGATGGAGGACTTCTGCTACGCCGGCGGGCTGCCCGCGGTCCTCAAGGAGCTCGGCGGGCTGGTCGAGCGGGAAGCGATCACCGTCAACGGCAAGACGATGGGCGAGAACATCGCCGACGCCGAGGTGCACAACCGCGAGGTCATCACCTCCTTCGACGAGCCGTTCCAGGCCGTGGGCACCGGCACCGCCGTGCTGCGCGGATCGCTGGCGCCCGGTGGTGCCGTGATCAAGCAGTCCGCGGCCTCGCCCCGGCTCCTGGTGCACCGGGGCACGGCGATGGTGTTCGAGGACGTCGACGAGTACTACGCGGTGTGCTCCGACGACGATCTCGACGTCGACGAGAACACCGTGCTGGTGGTCCGCAACGCCGGGCCGAAGGGCTACCCGGGGATGCCCGAGGTCGCCAACGTCCCGGTGCCGAAGAAGGTGCAGGACGCCGGGTTCGACGACATCGTCCGCATCTCCGACGGCCGGATGAGCGGGACCGCCTACGGCACGGTCGTCCTGCACGTCACGCCCGAGGCCGCGGCCGGTGGTCCGCTGGCCTTCGTCCGCACCGGCGACACCGTCAGCCTCGACGTGCCCAACCGGCGGCTGGACCTGGAGATCCCGGACGAGGAGCTGCAGCGCCGCCGGGCCGAGTGGAAGGACCCGGACAACCCCTACGAGCGCGGTTGGCAGCGGCTCTACTACGACCACGTCCTGCAGGCGTCCGACGGCGCCGACCTGGACTTCCTCGTCGGCAAGTCCGGCAGCTACGTCCCCCGCGACGGTCACTGACCGAAGCGACGAACCGCGCTGAGCGACCTACCCGGACGCTCAGCGCGGTCAGGCGCGTGGCGTTCGAATTTCGCGCGAAATTCGAGTCGGAACTTCGGAGCTCGAATTTCGCGCGAAATTCGAAGGGGCCGGGGGTGTCAGAGGCCGGCGGGGACCTGGGGGTCGCTCCAGCCGAGGTAGTTGGCGAAGTAGGAGGTGCTGTCGGCGTGGCCGATGGCGCCGTTGACGCTGCTGCTGTGGAAGCCGCCGTTGCCGTCGGCGATGCCGACGTGGCCGTACTCGCTGATGTTCCAGTAGACGAAGGCGCCTGCCGGGGGAGTGGAGCCGTCGGTGTGGGCCTTGCCCGCGGCGACCGCGCCGTTCCAGTGGTCGATGGCGGAGGGCCAGACGCCGGTGACGCCCCAGGCGTTCTCGGCGGCCATCTCGCACAGGCCCTCGTAGGAGGTGTCTCCCGCGCGGGCTTCGAACCACTCGACGGCGCCCTGGGCGGTGCCGTCGCCGGCGTCGAACGGGGTGACGGCGGCCGGGGCGGTGGCGGTGGGTTCGGCGGCCGGCGCGGGTGCGGCCAGGGCGGCCTGGGCGGTCAGCGGAGCGAGGATCAGGGCGGCGGCGAGACCGGTGGCGGCGACGCGGCCGGGGCGATGGTTTCTCACGGCTTCCTCCAGCGACTGGTGAATCTCCAACGGGCATCGGAACGTTATAGGTCCGGAATGTCGTGAGCCAGGGGTGCGTCGACTTCTCGCCACGGCGCCCGCTCCCCGTGAAAACGGACAACCCGCCCCGCGTCCGTCACGCTTCGGAACGGACGTGCACGGGGCGTCGAAACGCGCGCCCCGAACCGCGCAACGCCCGGAGCGCCACTGCTCGTTTCGGCGCAGCGGTCGTGCGGCCGAACGGGTGGGCGACCATGGAGATGCGGCCGACGGTGGTACCGGTAGCCTTGCGCGACGTGCCTTCCGCGGTCGCGACTGCCCCGCCTCGACCCACCCGCGTCGAGCCGGTGCAGATCAACAAGCTCGCCGATGAAATCGGCGCGCGCGTGGTGCGCGTACCTGGTCAGCCCGCCTTCGAAGCGGCCGTCACCGGTGCCACACTCCGCGCCCAACACGTGCGTCCCGGCGACCTCTTCGCCGCCCTACCCGGCATCCGCGTGCACGGCGCCGACTTCGCCGAGCAGGCGCTCGACGCGGGCGCGCACGCGGTGCTCACCGACGCCGACGGAATCCTCCGCGCGAACCTGACCGAGCATCCCGCGGTCCGCGAGGGGCGCGTGGTGCTGCTGGAGCACGACGACCCGCGCGGCGTCCTCGGCAGGGCCTCGGCGCTGATCTACGGGGACCCGTCCAGCAAGCTCAAGATCCTCGGCGTCACCGGCACCTCCGGCAAGACGACCACCAGCTACCTGCTGGAATCCGCGCTCAACGCCGCCGGCCTCACCACCGGCCAGATCGGCACCGTGGAGACCCGGATCGCCGGTGAGCGCCTGGACAGCGCGTTCACCACCCCCGAGGCCCCCGACCTGCAGGCGCTGCTGGCGGTGATGGTCGAGCACGACGTGACCACGGTCGCCATGGAGGTCTCCAGCCACGCGCTGGCCATGGGCCGCGTGTCGGGCACCCGCTTCGCCGTCGGTGCCTTCACCAACCTCTCCCAGGACCACCTGGACTTCCACCGCGACCTGGAGGACTACTTCCAGGCCAAGGCGCTGCTGTTCGACGGTCGCGCCGACCACGAGGTGGTCTGCGTGGACGGCGACTGGGGTCGCAGGCTGGTCACCTCCGGCACGGTCACCGTCTCCACCGAGAGCGCCGACGCCGACTGGACCGCCACCGACGTCACCGCCTACCCGACCGGCGAGCAGACCTTCACCGCGCACGGTCCCGGCGGTGTCGAGATGCCGATCCGGCTGCGCCTGCCGGGCCCGTTCAACGTCGCGAACGCGCTGCTGGCGATCGGTGTGCTGCACGCCGCCGAGGTGCCGCTGGCCGCGATCGAGAAGGGCCTCGCCGAGGTCGACGTGCCCGGCCGGATGGAGCGTGTCGCGCTGGGGCAGGACTTCACCGCTGTGGTGGACTACTCGCACAAACCCGGTGCGGTTTCGGCCGTGCTGGACGCCGCGCGAGCGCAGGTCGACGGTGACGTCGTCGTCGTGCTCGGCTGCGGAGGCGACCGGGACACCGCCAAGCGCCCGCTGATGGGCGAGGCCGCCGCACGGCGGTCGGAACTGCTGATCGTCACCGACGACAATCCGCGGAGCGAGGACCCGGCCGACATCCGGGCCGCGATGCTGGCGGGGGCCCAGGAGGTCCCCACCGGCGAGCGTGGTGAGGTGATCGAGATCGGCGACCGCCGAGCGGCCATCGTCGCGGCGGTCGAACGTGCCAAGCCCGGCGACATCGTGGTCGTCGCGGGCAAGGGCCACGAGACAGGACAGGATGTGGCGGGCGTGGTGCACCCCTTCTCGGACCGGGAGGAGCTGGCCGCCGCGCTGCGCCATAGGCTTGGCGACAACGAAGAAACCCAAGATCGTCGGGGGCGGGACACGACAGCGGGCGCGTGAGCGCCGGAACGCTGGCGAAGCAGCAGATCAGGAGGCCGGGTGACAACCCGGCCTGCCGGACGCGGGTGTCCCGCAAGAACACCGAGGAGGCAGGTTGATCCGGCTCAGCCTTGCTGACATCGCTTCGGCGGTGGACGGCAGGCTTCACCGTGCGGAAGGTTCGGAGATCGTCAGCGCCGGGGTCGAGTTCGACTCGCGCAAGATCACCGACGGCGGGCTTTTCGTGGCCGTGCCGGGAGAACGCGTCGACGGGCACGACTTCGCCGCGCAGGCCATCACCGACGGCGCGACCGGCGTGCTCGCCGCGCGCGAGGTGGACGCCCCCGCAGTGCTGGTGCCGACGGTGCCGGTCGAGGAGCGCTCCAGCGCCATGGCGCTGGCCGGCGACACCGACGGCACCGGAGCGGCCGTGCTGGCCGGGCTGGCGAAGCTGGCCCGCCACGTCGTGGACCGGCTGCCGGAGCTCGCCGTCGTCGGCGTGACCGGTTCGTCCGGCAAGACGTCCACCAAGGACCTGATCGCGCAGCTGCTGGCCCCGATGGGGCCGACGGTCGCGCCGCCCGGCTCGTTCAACAACGAGCTCGGGCACCCGTGGACGGTGCTGCGCGCCGACGAGCAGACCCGGCACCTGGTGCTGGAGCTGTCGGCCCGCGGCGTCGGCCACATCGCGAACCTCTGCGAGGTCGCCCCGCCGCGCATCGGCGTGGTCCTCAACGTCGGCCACGCGCACCTCGGCGAGTTCGGCTCGCAGGAGGCGGTCGCGCAGGCCAAGGGCGAGCTCGTCGAGTCGCTGCCCGCCGACGGGGTCGCGGTGCTCAACGCCGACGACCCGCTGGTCGCGGCGATGGCCGAGCGCACCCGGGCGCGGGTGGTCTTGGTCGGCGAGTCCCCGAACGCGCACGTGCGCGCCGAGGACGTCGAGGTCGACGAGCTCGCGCGACCGACGTTCACGCTGGTCACCGAGGCCGGCAAGGAACGGGTGACGCTGCCGCTGTTCGGCGAGCACCACGTCGGCAACGCCCTGTCGGCCGCCGCCGTGGCGCTGGAGCTGGGCGCGACGCTGCCGCAGGTCGCCGAGCGGCTGGGCTCGATCCAGCGGGTCTCCGCGCGACGCATGGAGGTCGCCGAGACCCCGAACGGCGTCACCGTGGTCAACGACGCCTACAACGCCAACCCCGAGTCGGTGCGCGCCGCGCTGAAGACGCTGGCCGCGATGACCAGGGGCCGCCCCGCGCGGGCGTGGGCCGTGCTCGGGCCGATGGCCGAGCTCGGCGACGCCGACGTGGAGGCGCATGACGAGATCGGGCGGCTGGCCGTCCGGCTGAACATCGACCGGCTCGTGGTGGTCGGCGAACAGGCCCAGGCGATGCACCAGGCCGCATCGCTGGAGGGGTCGTGGGGAGAGGAATCGGTGCTCGTTGCGGACATCGACGAGGCCGTCGCGCTGCTGCGCGCCGAGCTGCGTCCGGGTGATGTGGTCTTGACCAAGGCGTCCAACTCGGCCGGGCTGTGGCGAGTCGCGGAAGCCTTGTTCGCCGATGGCGGTAATGGAGAGCAGCAGCAGTGAAGCCGATTCTGATTTCCGCCGCGGTGGCGCTGGTGGTCTCGATCCTGTTCACGCCCTACCTGATCCGGGTGTTCTCCCGGCAGGGCTTCGGACAGGAGATCCGCGAAGAGGTGCAGGGCCAGCACGCCGCCAAGCGCGGCACGCCGACGATGGGCGGCATGGCCATCCTGGTCGCCATGTGGTGCGGCTACCTGGTCACCCACCTGGTGATGGGCGAGCCGCCCACGGCCACCGGGCTGCTGGTGCTGGGGCTGACCACGGCGCTGGGCATCGTCGGGTTCCTCGACGACTTCATCAAGATCCGCAAGCAGCGCAACCTGGGTCTGAACAAGACCGCGAAGCTCGTCGGCCAGCTGGTCGCCTCGGTGCTGTTCGCGATCCTGGCGATCCAGTTCCCGAACCAGAACCAAGTCACCCCGGCGTCGGTGGACCTGTCGTTCCTGCGGGACATCACGGTGATCTCGTTCGGCGCGGTCGGGTTCGTGATCTTCGCCTACATCGCGATCAGCGGCTGGTCCAACGCGGTCAACTTCACCGACGGCATGGACGGCCTGGCCGGTGGCACGGCGGCGATGGTGCTGGCGACCTACGTGCTCATCGCGTTCTGGCAGCTGCGCAACGACTGCTTCGGCGCCGGTCCGGCTCCGGGCTGCTACACCGTGCGCGACCCGCTGGACATCGCAGTGGTCGCGGCGGCGGCGATGGCGGCCTGCGTCGGGTTCCTGTGGTGGAACGCCGCGCCCGCGAAGATCTTCATGGGTGACACCGGGTCGCTCGCGCTGGGCGGTCTGCTGGCGGGTCTGTCGATGGCGACCCGCACCGAACTGCTGATGATCATCATCGGTGGTGTGTTCGTCGTCGAGGCGCTGTCGGTGGTGCTGCAGATCGTGGTGTTCCGCACGACTCGCCGACGCTTGTTCCGGATGGCTCCGTTCCACCACCACTTCGAGCTGGCGGGCTGGGCCGAGACCACGGTCATCATCCGGTTCTGGGTGCTGGCGGGCATCAGCTGCATGTTCGGCGTGGGGCTCTTCTACGCCGACTGGCTGGCACTGGCCAGGTAGGAATGGAAAGAGGACCTGATCGTTCTGCGTAGCGGTGCAGGTAGCGGAACCTGACACGCCGTCTGGACTCCGGGCGCCGCTCCTGATGTATGCCAATGCACGGCGTCCCGGGGTCCTCGCCAGACGACGTGTCAGAACCCGCGGCGGTGCGGGTTGCTCAGGTGGGCTGACGGCTTCGCCGTTGAAGACCGATTGAAGGAGGCGCAGTGGCTGACAGCCGGTACCGAGGGTTGCGGGTGCTGGTCGCCGGTGCCGGGGTGTCCGGGCGGTCGGCGGCGGAGGCGCTGCTGGCTGCCGGCGCCGAGGTGACGGTCACCGACGGTTCGGCCGACCGGCTCGCCGCGCTCGCCTCGCTGGAATCCCAGGGCGCGCAACTCGTTCCCGGGCTCAGCACCCCGCCGGAGGACACCGACCTGGTCGTCACCAGCCCCGGCTGGCGTCCCGACGCGCCGCTGCCCGCCGCGGCGGCGGCCGGCGGGATCGAGGTGATCGGTGAGGTCGAGCTCGCCTGGTGGCTGGACCAGGAGCGGCCCGAAGGCCCCGCGACGTGGCTCGCGGTGACCGGCACGAACGGCAAGACGACCACGGTGAGCATGCTGGAGTCGATCCTGCGCGCCGCCGGTGCCGACGTCGTGGCCTGCGGGAACGTGGGCCTGCCCGTGGTGGACGCGGTCCGCGCGGGGCACCGGGTGCTGGCGGTGGAGCTCTCCAGCTTCCAGCTGCACTGGCAGCGGGCGCTGCGCCCGAAGGCCGGTGCGGTGCTCAACCTCGCCGACGACCACCTCGACTGGCATGGCTCGCTGGAGTCCTACGGCGAGGCGAAGGCGAAGGTGTTCGCGGGCAACGACGTCGCGGTGTTCAACGCCGACGACGAGTGGTCCACCCGGCTCGTGGAGGCCGCGGGGGACCGGCGCGTGTCGTTCACCCTCGGCGTCCCGCAGGCCGGTCAGCTCGGCGTCGACGAGGACCGGCTGGTCGACCGCGCTTTCGGTGAGGACGTGGAACTCGCCCTGCTGTCCGAGGTCCGCCCGGCGGGCCCGCACAACGTCGCGAACGCGCTGGCCGCGGCGGCGCTGGCCCGCGCGCACGGCGTCGAACCGGCGGCCGTCGCGGCGGGCCTGCGCGACTTCGAGCCCGGAGCGCACCGCTCGGTGCTCATCGCCGAAGCCGACGACGTGTCCTATGTGGACGACTCCAAGGCCACCAACCCGCACGCCGCCGACGCCGCCCTGCGCGCCCACGACTCCGTCGTGTGGATCGCGGGCGGCCTGCTCAAGGGTGCCGACGTCGACGAACTGGTCCGCGCCAACGCCGGACGGCTCGCGACCGCGGTGCTGATCGGCCGCGACCGGGGCGAGTTCTCCGCCGCACTCGGCCGACACGCCCCGGATGTGCCCGTGCACGAGGTCGCATCGGGGGACGATGCGGGGATGCTGGAAGCGGTTCGCCTGGCGCACGACAGCGCGCGGCCGGGCTCGGTGGTGCTGCTCGCACCCGCGGCAGCGTCGATGGACATGTTCACCGACTACGCCCACCGCGGCAGGGCTTTCGCCGACGCGGTGCGCGACGTGCTGTCCGAAACCCCGGCGGCGACGACGCGCGGCGGGTGATCCGGTGACCACCGCTGCGACGAAGAGCGCTGCCGCGCGAGACCCCCGCAGGCGAGCCGGGGTGACGGTGCTGTCCACGCTGACCGCCTGGCTGACCCGCCCGCTGGCCTCGTTCCACCTGCTGCTGGCCGTCTTCGGCCTGCTCACGGTGTTCGGCCTGGTGATGGTGCTCTCGGCGTCCAGCGTCGACTCGTTCAACCGGGACGGCTCGTCCTACAGCGTGTTCGTCAAGCAGGTCATGTACTGCGGCGCCGGGCTCGTGCTGTTCTACATCGCGCTGCGCGCGCCGGTGCGCCTGCTGCGCCGCTACAGCCTCGGCATCCTGGCCTTCTGCCTCGGGCTGCTGGTGCTCGTGCTGATCCCCGGCGTGGGCACCGAGCTCAACGGCGCCCGCAGCTGGTTCTTCGTCGCCGGCGTGTCGTTCCAGCCCGTCGAGTTCGCCAAGATCGCCTTCGCGCTGTGGGGCGCGCACGTGCTGGTCACCAAGCGCGGCCTGATGACCCAGTACCGCCACCTGCTGGTGCCCGTGGTCCCCGCCGCGCTGCTGATGTTCACGCTCGTGATGATGCAGCCCGACCTCGGTTCGACGATCACGCTGTTCGTCGTGCTGCTGGCGCTGCTGTGGTTCGCCGGAGCGCCGCTGCGGCTGTTCCTCGTGATGGCGCTGGGCGCGGTCACCGGCGGCATCGTGCTGGCCATGATCGCCGAGTACCGGATGGCGCGGCTGACGTCCTTCCTCGACCCGGCCTCGGACCCCTCCGGCAACGGATACCAGGCCATGCAGGCGCTGTTCGCGCTGGCCGACGGCGGGCTGATGGGTCGCGGTCTCGGTCAGGGCTGGTCGAAGTGGCAGTACCTGCCCAACGTGCACAACGACTACATCTTCGCGGTCATCGGTGAGGAGCTCGGGTTCATCGGCTGCGCCATAGTGCTGATGCTGTACGCCACCACGGCCTACGTGGGCATGCGCATCGCCTTCCGCAACACCGACCCCTTCATCCGGCTGGTCGCGGCGACCCTGACCACCTGGTTGGTCGGCCAGGCCGTGATCAACATCGGCTACGTGGTCGGCCTGCTGCCCACCACCGGCCTGCCGCTGCCGCTGATCTCCTCGGGCGGGTCCTCGGTGGTGACCAGCATGCTGGTGTTCGGGCTGCTCGCGAACTTCGCCCGGCACGAACCCGAAGCCATCGCCGCGCTACGGTCTCTGGGACCGGGGCGGGTCGGCAAGCTGCTGCGACTGCCCACCCCGGCGCCTTACCGTCCGCCGGCGAGGCGGAAGACTTCCCGGCCCGTCCCCCGGACCCGGCCCGGTGCCAAGAGCTCAGGCGCGTCCGGAACGCGCCGGAGCGGAGCAGAACCCCGCGCACGTGGTGCGCGCAGCGGGCCCGGATCCCGGGCTCAGACACGAGGAGGACACCGTTGAGCGGGGACCAGACGGTCCGCATCCAGCGCCTGGGCGAACCGCAGGGCGCTGCGATGGGCATGCGCCGGCTGTCGGTGGTGGTCGCCGGAGGCGGCACCGCGGGGCACATCGAACCGGCCCTGGCGCTGGCCGACGCGGTACGACGCGTCCGCCCCGACGCCCAGATCACCGCGTTGGGCACCGAACGAGGTCTGGAGAACCGGCTGGTCCCGGCTCGCGGGTATCCGCTGGAGCTGATCCCGCCGGTGCCCATGCCGCGCAAGCCCAACGCCGACCTGCTCAAGCTGCCGCTGAAGGTGCGCGAGTCGGTGCACCAGACCCGCGACGTGCTCGACAAGGTCGGCGCCCAGGTCGTCGTCGGCTTCGGCGGCTACGTCTCGCTGCCCGCCTACCTGGCCGCCCGCGGCCGGGTGCCGATCGTGGTGCACGAGGCCAACGCCCGCGCCGGACTGGCCAACAAGGTCGGCGCCAAGCTCGCCGCCCGCGTGCTGGCGGCGACGCCGGACAGCGGCCTGCCCGGTGCCCAGGCCATCGGCATCCCGCTGCGGGAGTCGATCACCCGGCTGGACCGCTGGAAGCTGCGGATGCAGGCCCGCCAGCACTTCGGGCTGCACCCGCACGCCCCGACGATCCTGGTCTTCGGCGGATCGCAGGGCGCGCAGACGCTCAACACCGCCTTCTCCGGTGCCGCGCAGGCGCTCGGCCGCGCCGGCATCGGCGTGCTGCACGCGCACGGGCCCAAGAACAGCGTCGCCATCCAGCAGGTCATGGGCGCGCCGATCTACCGGACCGTGCCGTACCTGGAGAAGATGGACCTCGCCTACGCCGCCGCCGACCTGGTCGTGTGCCGGTCCGGCGCGATGACCGTCGCCGAGGTCTCCGCCGTCGGCCTGCCCGCCGTGTTCGTGCCGCTGCCGCACGGCAACGGTGAGCAGGCGCTCAACGCTCAGCCGGTGGTCAGCGCCGGGGGAGCCCGGCTGGTCGCCGACGCGGAGCTGACGCCGCAGCGGGTCATCGACGAGATCATCCCGATGGCGCTGGACGCCCAGCGGCTGCAGATGATGAGCCAGGCCACCATGGGCAGCGGCCACCGCGAGGCCGACCAGGTGCTCGCCCGCATCGTGATGGAGGTGGCGGGTCAATGACCGCCGACATGGACCGACTGCTCGATCGGGTTCACCTGGTGGGCATCGGTGGGGCCGGGATGAGCGGCATCGCCCGCATCCTGCTCGCCCGCGGCCGCCAGGTCTCCGGCTCCGACGCGCGCGACTCGCGCACCGTCATGGCGCTGCGCGCCCAGGGCGCGAGCATCGGGATCGGGCACCACGCCGAGAACCTCGACCTGCTCGACCAGGAGCCGACGGCCGTGGTGGTCTCCACCGCGATCCGCCCGGACAACGCCGAGCTGGTCGCCGCGCAGGAGCGCGGCATCACCGTGCTGCGGCGGGCCGAAGCGCTGGCCGGGCTGATGTCCGACCACCGCGTCGCCTGCGTCGCGGGCACGCACGGCAAGACCTCGACGACCTCGATGCTCACCGTGGCGTTGCAGCACTGCCGGATCGACCCGTCGTTCGCCATCGGCGGCGACCTCAACGAGTCCGGTGCCAACGCGCACCACGGCGACGGCGGGGTCTTCGTCGCCGAGGCCGACGAGAGCGACGGATCGTTCCTGGTGTTCGCCCCGTCCGTGGCGGTGGTGACCAACGTCGAACCCGACCACCTGGACCACCACGGCACCGCCGAGGCCTACACCAAGGTCTTCGAGGACTTCATCAGCCGCATCGAACCGGGCGGCGTGCTCATCGCCTGCTCCGACGACCCGGGCGCGGAAGCCCTTGCGGTGCAGGCGGAATCCGCCGGCGTGCGGGTTCGCCGCTACGGCGCGAACGCCACCGCCGACGGCGACGCCCGGCTGGCCGGCTACCGCGCCACCCAGGGCGTCGGCGTGGTGTCGGTGGAGCTGGTGGCCGGCGAGCTGGTCGACGTGCAGGTCGCCGTCCCCGGCGAGCACATGGCGGGCAACGCCGTCGCGGCCCTGCTGGCCGGTCTGGAGCTCGGTGCCCCGCTGGAGGGGATGCTGGAAGGCCTGGCCGCGTTCGGCGGCGTGCGGCGCCGGTTCGAGTTCAAGGGCCGGGTCAACGGCATCCGCGTCTACGACGACTACGCCCACCACCCGACCGAGGTCTCCGCGCAGCTGCGCGCGGCCCGCCCGGTCGCCGGTGCGGGCCGGTTGGTCGTGGTGTTCCAGCCGCACCTGTTCTCCCGGACCGCGACCTTCGCCGCCGAGTTCGCCGAGGCCCTGGGCCTGGCCGACGAGGTCGTCGTGCTCGACGTCTACGGCGCGCGGGAGGACCCGCAGCCGGGCGTGACGGGCAAGCTGATCTCCGACGCGATCCCGCTGCCCGCCGAGAACGTGCACTTCGAGCCGTCCTTCACCGACGCGGGCCCGCGCGTCGCGGGCCTGGTGCGTCCCGGCGACCTGGTGCTGACCATGGGCGCGGGCGACGTGACGATGCTCGGCCCGGAGATCCTCGGTGAGCTCGACCGGGCCCTCGCTTCCGGCGGCAACGGCAACGGGGAGGACCACGGGTGACGGACCGGAGCGCGGTGGAGCGAGCGCGGCGCCGTCCGGTGCGCCGGAGCGCGCCGCCCGCTCCAGCCTGGCGGCGCTTCCTGCTGCCGGGTGTGCTGGCGGTGGCGACCATCGGTTTCCTGGTCGTCTACTTCTCGCCGCTGCTGGGCGTGCGGACGGTGCGCGTGGAGGGCAACGACGGTCTGTCCTCCGACGCGGTGATCCAGGCCGCCGAGGTCGCCGAGGGCACGCCGATGCTGCGGGTGGATCCGGAGCAGATCCGGGAGCACCTGCGCGGCTTGCCGAAGGTCGCCGACGCGACGGCGGTGCTGGACTGGCCGTCGACGGTGATCATCCAGGTCACCGAGCGGGCCCCGGCGGCGTACTTCCGCGCCACCGACGGGATCCGGGTGCTCGACGTGGCCGGGGTGCCGTTCGAGACGGTCGCCGAACCGCCCGCCGGTGTGCCGGAGCTGCGCGCGCCGAAGGCCGCCGCCGACGACCCCACCACCCGCGCCGCGCTGTCGGTGCTGGTGGCGCTGCCGGTCCCGGTGCGGGGTGAGGTGACCGCGGTGCTGGCGCGCAGCCCGAGCGACGTGCGGCTGGAGCTCACCGGCGGTCGCACCGTCGACTGGGGTTCGCTGAAGGACACCCAGCGCAAGGCGCTGATCCTGCCGCCGCTGCTGACCCGCCCCGGCACGGTTTACGACGTTACGACACCCGCGCTGCCCACGGTCGCCTGAACGGCCGTCACCGAACGGCACCGGATCAAGATCGTTTCCGTCGCGCTAACGTGGGCGACGTGTTCAGGGTGAGTGGTGAAGCGCCGGAGGCGGTCTTCTCCGGGGGATCAGGTGCGGCGGAGCGGACCCGCCGATTACGACCCGTCCCACCGCCACCCGCGCCCAGGGCGCCCGCGATCGACCTCGCCGAGGCCGAGGAGTTCCTGCGGCTGTTCCACGCCGAGAACCAGGTCGAGGTCCCGATCCAGCAGCGGCTGGCGCGGATGCGCTACGAGGTCGAGACGACCGGCACCTATCGGCACACCCCCGACGAGCTCTCCTACGGCGCGAAGGTCGCCTGGCGCAACAGCGCCCGCTGCATCGGCCGGTTGTACTGGCGCAGCCTGAAGGTCCGCGACCTGCGCGACGTGCACACCGTCTCCGGTGTGGCCGCGCACTGCGTCGAGCACCTGCGGATGGCCACCAACGGCGGCAAGATCCGCCCGGTCATCAGCGTCTTCCCGCCGGAGACCCCGCAGCGGCCCGCGCCGCGGATCTGGAACGAGCAGCTCATCCGCTACGCCGGTTACCGCAGCCAGGACGGCAATGTGCTCGGCGACCCGCGCTACGCCCGGTTCACCGAGACCGTCACCGGTTACGGCTGGCGAGCACCGGCCCGCCCCACGGGGTTCGATCCGCTGCCGCTGGTGGTGGAGACCCGCGAGGAGGGCGCGCACATGTTCGCGCTGCCCCCGGACGCGGTGCACGAGGTCCCGATGACCCATCCCGACCTGCCGTGGTTCGCCGAGCTCGGGCTGCGCTGGCACGCGGTTCCGGTCATCAGCAACATGCGGCTGAGCATCGGCGGCGTCTCGTACCCGGCCGCGCCGTTCAACGGCTGGTACATGGGCACCGAGATCGGTGCCCGCAACTTCGCCGACAACGACCGCTACAACCTCGTCCCGGTCGTCGCCGAGCGCCTGGGCCTGGACACCTCGCGCGAGGACACCCTGTGGCGGGACCGCGCGCTGGTCGAGCTCAACCGCGCCGTCCTGCACTCCTACCAGCAGGCCGGCGTGACGATCACCGATCACCACACCGAGTCGCACCGCTTCCTCACCCACCTGGCGAAGGAGGAGTCGGCGGGGCGCAAGTGCCCGGTCGACTGGTCCTGGATCGTCCCGCCGATGTCGGGCGCCCAGACCCCGGTCTTCCACCGCTACTACGACACCGAAGCCCCGGGCCCGAACTACTACGCCGACGACGAGGCCACCCAACGCGCCCTCACCGGAGGCCCACCCCACTTCGCCTGACGTCAGCTGCGAGGTTTCGGGACGGTGAGGCGTCTCGGTGAAGGATGGCGACGCGCTGGATTGCGCTCCGCGTCACCCAGAGCGGTGCCCCGGAGTGGTGATCGCGGGGATGTTCGGCCTCTTCTTGCCCACTGGGAGTTGCTGTTTCTCCAATTGTGATGCCGTGTCAGAACATCCGTGCGCAAAGATGTGAAAGTGGTTGGTAGGAAAAGAATTACAGATACGATGAAAGCGTGAAACTCCGCTACCGGTACCGCTTGTATCCGACTCCTGGTCAGCAGACGGCGTTGGCTCGAGCGTTCGGCTGTGCTCGAGTGGTTTTCAACGATGCCATCACCGCGCGGCAGGATGCGTACCGAGCTGGGGCGAAGTTGCCCTCGGTAGCGGAGTTGTCGAAGAGGTTGATCACCGAGGCGAAGAGAACACCCGAACGAAATTGGTTGGGTGAGGTCTCCGCCGTGGTGCTGCAGCAGGCCCTGCGTGATGCCGACAGGGCTTATGCCAACTTCTTCGACTCGATCAGAGGGGAACGCAAGGGCGAAGCGTCGCCGTGCCGAGGTTCAAGAGTCGGCGTGATCGATGTCAGTCGGTCCGGTTCACCGCCAGTACGAAGTTCTCGATCACAACTGGTGCGAAACGTCGGTTGTCGAAGATTGGCTATGTGCCGGTGAAATTGTCCCGGCCACTGCCGTCCGTCCCCTCGAGCGTAACCGTGATCAAGGACGCGAGTGGACGGTACTTCGCTTCGTTCGTCGTTGACGTCGAGACCGAACCGATTTCGGGTGAGGCGCCAGAAATCGGCGTTGACCTGGGGCTGCGGCATTTCGCTGTGCTGTCCGACGGCACCAAGATCGAAGCGCCGAGGCTTCTGCGCAGGGCGGAGGAGAAGCTCAAGCGCGCTCAGAGGAGCGTGACGCGCAAGGAGGCGGGATCGGCGAACCGGGAGAAGGCCCGGATCAAGTTGGCCCGCGCGCATGTTCGCGTCGCTGACGCACGCCGTGACTTCCACCACCAGCTCTCCACGCAGCTGATCCGCGAGAACCAAGCGATCGCGGTGGAGGACCTGTCCGTGTCGGGGCTTGCGCGTACGCGTTTGGCGAAGTCGGTGCTCGACGCTGGGTGGTCGTCGTTCGTAGCCATGGTGGAGTACAAAGCGGCGGTCCACGGGCGGAGGTTCTTTCGAATCGGCCGTTTCGAGCCTACGTCCCAGACGTGCTCGAAATGCGAGAGCAAGGACGGCCCCAAGCCGCTGCACGTGCGTACCTGGCAGTGCAAGACGTGCGGGCTATGGCTGGACCGCGATGTCAACGCCGCTGTCAACGTTGCACAGGCCGCCGGGCTGGCGGTGACAGCCTGTGGAGCGCAAGTAAGCCCACCTCAGGGCGGCGAAGCGCATTGAAGCAGGAACCCACCGAGGTGACCTGGCTACGCGAGCTCCAAGTAGCCAGGCGCGGTAGGAAGCATCGGTCATGAGGCCGGTGTGGATGTCAATGGCACGTGGTGCTGCCGCTGAGCAGGCCCATGCTGGCCGCGCTGGCGGTGCTGTTCTTCCTGGCCAACTGGAACTCCTTCCTGTGGCCGCTGGCGGTGGCCCAGGACGAGTCGCTGCGCGTGGTCCAGGTCGGCATCGCCTCGCTGCAGGGCCAGTACGCCTCGAAGATGCACTACGTCATCGCCGCGGGAGCGCTCGCCGCCCTGCCCACGGTCCTGGTCTTCCTCTTCGGCCAACGCTGGCTGGTCCAATCCCTCAAAACCACAGGCCTCCGCTGACCCCGACCCACCACCACCCGGAACACCGCCGCAACCGGCTACCGGATTACGGCCGTATTCGGGGACCGGATTACGGCCGTAATCGGGGGCCTGATTACGGCCGTAATCGGGGGCCTGATTACGGCAGTAATCCGGGTTGACGAGGTGGCGTCGTGATCGGGGTGGGGGTGTGTGGTCGTGCTGCCTCGGGTTGTCGGGGGTGGGTCGTACGGTGGGGACGTGCGGGCGGCTCGGTTGGTGTCGTTGTTGTGCTTGTTGCAGGTCCGGGGGTCGATGAACGGGCCTGAGCTGGCGCGCGAGCTGGAGGTCTCCGAGCGGACCGTGGCGCGCGACGTGCTGGCGCTGGCCGAGGCCGGGGTGCCGGTCTACGCCGAGCGCGGGCGCGGCGGCGGGTACCGGTTGCTCGGCGGTTACCGGTCGAAGCTCAACGGCCTGCACCGCGAGGAGGCCGAGGCGCTGTTCCTGTCCGGGGTGCCCGGGGCCGCGATCGACATGGGACTGGGCGAGGCGGTCGAGGCCGCCCGCCTGAAGGCCGCCGCAGCGCTGGCGCCGCCGTTCCAGGACGCGCCGCAGCGGGTCGGGCAGCGGTTCCACCTCGACGCTCCCCGCTGGTTCCGCGAAGCCGAAACACCCGCACTGCTGGCCGAAATCGGCCGCGCGGTGTGGCGGGACCTGCGCATCACCGCCGACTACCAGCGGGGTGAACGCCTCGTCCGGCGCGAGCTCGAACCGCACGGCCTCGTCCTCAAAGCCGGTGTCTGGTACCTGGCCGCGCGCTGCGACGGGCGGTTCCGGACCTACCGGGTCGACCGGTTCCGCGGGGTCGGCGAGGGGGAGGAGTTCGTCCGCGACGAGACCTTCGACCTAGCCGCGTTCTGGGACCGCACCGCCGAGGAGTTCTCCCGCTCGCTGCTCACCCTCGACGTCGAGATCCGGCTCAGCCCCACCGGACTCCGCAGGTTGCGCGGCATGGTCGACGGCCCGGCCGCCGCCGAAGCCGAGGACGCCGCCGGAGAACCCGACGAGCGCGGCTGGGTCCGCACCACCTTCCGGGCCGAATCGCTGCAGGTCGCGTTCGCCCAGATCCTCGCGCTGGGACCGGAAGCCGAGGTCCTGGCACCGGAACCGCTGCGCCAGGACCTCGCGAGCGCCGCCGAGCGCTTCGCCGAGCTCTACCGGTAGTCGGCGGGGTCGCCCTCGCCGCCGACCCACTCGACCTCCAGCGCGAACCGCCAGCAGTCCGGCTGCGACCCGTCGGTGTCGGTGAACCCGTACTCCTTGGCCAGGAAACCGCTGGACAACGACTGGGTGTTCCACCGCGCCACGTCCGGATCGCCGGCCAGCGCCACCACCGCGCGGCCCACGTAGGCGGGGGACTCGGCGATGGCGAAACCCGGTGGGGCGATCGTGGACTCGCGCCAGTTCTCCTCGGTCACGTCGTAGTGCTCCAGCATCATCTCCGAGCGCAACCAGCCGGGCGTCAGCGAGACCGCGGTGCCGCCCAGCGGCGCCAGCTCCTCGCCCTGCGCGCGTGCCAGCCGGTGCAACGCCGTCTTGGCGACGTCGAAGAACGCGCCGCACTCGTTGCGGTAGAACCGCTCGTTCACCTCGGCCGTGCCGTCGGTGAGCTCCACGACCAGTCCGCCCGCGCGCCTGCTCAGCAGGCCGAGCGCGAAGTGGCTGGTGATCATGTGGGCCTCGATGCCGGTGCGCAGCCGTTGCAGGCCCTTGGTCAGGTCCTGCTCCCAGATCGGCTTGTTCCAGTCCATCAGGTGCTCGCCGCCGAGGTCGTTGACCAGGACGTCGAGCCGCCCCTGCTCGGACTCCACGCGGCGCACCAGGTCCCGGACCTCGTCCGGGACGGTGTGGTCGACCCGGACGGCGATGCCCGTCCCGCCGGCGCGCGTGACCCTCTCGGCGGTGTCCTCAATGGTCTCCGGGCGGTCGTAGTCCGAGCGCTGGGTGCGTGTCGTGCGCCCGGTGCAGTACACCGTCGCGCCCGCCGCGCCGAGCTCCACCGCGATCCCGCGTCCGGCTCCCCGCGTCGCACCGGCGACCAACACGACCCTGTCTCGCAGATCCGCTGCCATGGCTTCCTTCCTGACGTCTCGTTGCCCGCGAGCGGAGACGGTCGCAGCCAATCCAGACACCTGCAGTCCGGATTCCCCGGCGCTGTCCGCTGCGAAGAAGCCCGTTGTGGAATCGCGACTGCCTCAACCGGGTGAGCGGATGGCCAGGTACGGTGTTCGTTGTGGTGATCACGTTCGCGGACGCGGTCATCGCAAGGGGAGGAACGAGAAACTGGGCTCGCTGCGGCAACGGGCGGACCCGCTGAGCAACACGGATGACGTCGGGCGGAACGACGAGGTGCACAGCACAGAACTGCTGCTGCCGAAACCGGCGTGGCTGCTGGACGCAGGGGTGCGATCGCGCCTACGGTCCGGACCGGGCACGGGGTCGGATGCACGTCGAATCCCGCGCCGACGACCAGGGGGAGCCGCATCGGCGGCACCGGCTCAGCGGCCGTCCCGGCGGTCGATGCAGAGAGCACACCAGCCACGATCAGGAAGGCGGATCCGATGACGCCCCCGCACAACTATCTCGCGGTGATCAAAGTCGTCGGCATCGGTGGCGGCGGCGTCAACGCCGTGAACCGCATGATCGAGGTCGGGCTCAAAGGTGTTGAGTTCATCGCGGTGAACACCGACGCGCAGGCCCTGCTGATGTCCGATGCCGACGTCAAGCTCGACATCGGGCGCGAGCTCACTCGCGGTCTCGGTGCCGGTGCGGCGCCGGAGGTCGGTCACAAGGCCGCCGAGGATCACGCCGAGGAGATCGAAGAGGTCCTCAAGGGCGCCGACATGGTGTTCGTGACCGCCGGTGAAGGCGGTGGCACCGGAACCGGTGGCGCCCCGGTGGTCGCCAACATCGCGCGCAAGCTCGGTGCGCTGACCATCGGTGTGGTCACCCGGCCGTTCTCCTTCGAGGGCAAGCGCCGCGCGTCCCAGGCCGAACAGGGCATCAAGGAGCTGCGCGACTGCTGCGACACCCTGATCGTCATCCCGAACGACCGGCTGCTGCAGCTCGGCGACATCGGCGTGAGCCTGATGGACGCCTTCCGCTCGGCCGACGAGGTCCTGCTCTCCGGTGTCCAGGGCATCACCGACCTGATCACCACGCCGGGCCTGATCAACCTCGACTTCGCCGACGTCAAGAGCGTCATGTCCGGAGCGGGCAGCGCCTTGATGGGCATCGGCTCGGCGAGGGGTGATGGCAGAGCCGTCGAAGCCGCGCAGAAGGCGATCAACTCGCCGCTGCTGGAGGCGTCGATGGAAGGCGCCCACGGAGTGCTGCTGGCCATAGCGGGCGGTTCGGATCTCGGCCTGTTCGAGATCAACGAGTCGGCGTCGCTGGTCCAGGAGTCCGCGCACCCCGAGGCCAACATCATCTTCGGTACGGTCATCGACGACTCGCTCGGCGACGAGGTCCGGGTCACGGTGATCGCCGCCGGGTTCGACTCCGGCACGCCGACGCACAAGAAGCTCGAGCCGACGCGCGTCGGCGGTCGCAGCGAGGAGGCCGAGGCGCCCGCGCCGAAGGCCGAGAAGCCCGCTGCCCCGGAGAGCACCGAGACCCAGCAGGCCGCCCCGGCCCAGCCGAGCGCTCCGGCGCCCGCGCAGCCGGCGCCGGCTCAGCCGGTCCAGCAGTCGGCGCCCGCACCGGCTCCGGCGGCTCCGCAGACCGAGCAGCAACCCCCGGCGGCTCCGCAGCAGCCGACCACGCCGCAGCAGACCGGTTTCCAGCAGCAGAGCCCGCAGCCGAGCCAGCCGCAGAGCCCGCAGCCGCGGTCCTACGGCAGCGACGGTTCGGCCACCGGGCAGCAGGGCGTGTCGGTGCCCGGTCGCCCCAGCAGCGGTTACCCGACGCACTCCACCGGCGCCTCGCGCCCCGGTGGGCTGCCGAACCGCGCCGTGCCGGTGGGTGACGACACCGACGACGACGTCGACATTCCGCCGTTCATGCGGCGCTGACGCATGAGCGAGAATCGACACCGGGGACCGCGGGTTCCCGGTGTCGATTTTTCTTTTTCAGGAGGCTGGGCAAGTGCGGATTCGGCGCGTGACCACCACGCGGGAGGGCGGTAGCTCCAAGGCTCCGTTCGACTCCTTCAACCTCGGCGGCAGGGTCGGCGACGCGCCGGAGGCGCTCGCGGCCAACACGCGCAAGCTGGCGGAGGGGATCGGCCTGCCCGAGGACCACCTCGTGTGGATGGAGCAGATCCACGGCCGCACCGCGACCGTCGTGGACGGCCCGCAGCCGGCGGCGGTGGAGGCCTCCGACGCGCTCGTGACGGCTCAGCCGGGGCTCGCGCTGGTCGCCCTGACCGCCGACTGCGTTCCGGTGTTGCTGGGCGACCCGGAGGCCGGGGTGATCTCCGCGGTGCACGCCGGGCGCGTGGGCGCGCGCGTGGGAGTCCTTCCGGCGGCGCTGAAGTCGATGCGCGAGGCCGGTGCGCAGCTCGACCGGGTGGAGGCCCTGATCGGGCCCGCGGCCTGCGGTGCCTGCTACGAGGTGCCGCCGGAGATGCAGGCCGATGTGGAGGAACACCTTCCGGGCAGCGCCTGCAAGACCCGCAAGGGCACCACCGGGCTCGACCTGCGGGCCGGGTTGTTCGAGCAGCTCGCGCAGGTCGGCATCGCCAAGATCGGCGTCGACCCGCGCTGCACCGTGGAGACCCGGGAGCTGTTCAGCCACCGCCGCGACAACGGCAAGACCGGGCGCTTCGCCTCGGTGATCTGGATGGACGAGCAGTCGTGACGCCCGAAGAGCGTCGTGCGGAGCTGGCCGAGTCGCTGGCGGAGGTCCGGGAGCGCTTGGCGAAGGCGTGCCACGCCGCCGGCCGGTCCCCGGAGGGCGTCGAGCTGCTCGCTGTGACCAAGACCTTCCCCGCGTCCGATGTGGCTCTTCTCTCCGATCTCGGGCTGTCGTCCTTCGCCGAGAACCGGGAGCAGGAGGCGCGCGGCAAGGTCTCGGAGTTCGCCGAGCTCCGGCCGCAGGCCGCGCGGCGCTGGCACATGGTCGGTCAGTTGCAGCGGAACAAGGCTCGCGCGGTGGCCCGCTGGGCGGACGTCGTCGAGTCGGTAGACAGCGAACGGCTCGCCGAAGCGCTTTCCCGCGCCACCACCAACGCCCTCGAAACCGGCGAGCGGGAGCGCCCTTTGGACGTGTTGGTGCAGGTCAGCCTGGACGGAACCACCGGCAGGGGCGGCTGCGCGCCGGAGGACGTTCCCCGACTCGCCGACATGATCACGCGAACGAGCGATCTTCGGTTGCGGGGAGTGATGGCAGTCGCTCCGCTCGGCGGCGATGCGAATGTGTCGTTCGACACACTTTTGTCGATCTCCGAGCGTTTGCGCGTTGATCACCCGGAAGCTGTGGATGTGTCGGCGGGGATGTCCGGTGACCTGGAAAGTGCCGTTGCCCACGGCTCGACCAGGGTGCGTGTCGGAACCGCGCTGCTCGGCGGGCGGCGGTTAACCTCGCCGTAGCCGTCAAAAGGGGGTCGAAGGCCGGCCACCTCGTGCTCGGTGTCAGGGAGCCGCAGAGGAAGGGCATGCCGATGAGCGCTCTGCACAAGTTGAAGGCCTACTTCGGCATGGTCCCGGCCGACGAGGTGGACGAGTACGAGGACGAGATCGCCTACCGCGAGCGGTACGACGATGATCGTCCTGCGTACGACTCCCGTCCGACCTACAGCGACCGGGCCGCGTACGACGAAGACCGGGGAGTGCCCCGGCGCAGGTCGGCGGGCACCCGCGGCGGTTTTCAAGCCGACGCGGAGACCGAGTCCTACGCCGAGGAGTTCCGCGAGCCGCCGCGACCGCGGCGGCAGTGGGCGTCCGAGACGCCGTCGCGCAGCACTCTGCCCAACGATCAGCCGCGAAGTGACAGCGTTTCGCGTCTGCGGGCGGTGACCGACACTGGTACTCAGTTCAACTTGAGTAAGATCACAACTCTGCATCCGCGCAGCTACAGCGAAGCGCGGACCATCGGCGAGCAGTACCGAGACGGCACGCCGGTGATCATGAACCTGACCGAGATGGAGGAGGCCGACGCGAAGCGTCTGGTCGACTTCGCCGCAGGTCTGGCGTTCGCGATGCGGGGTTCGATCGAGAAGGTCACCAACCGGGTGTTCTTGCTCTCACCGCCGAACGTCGACGTCGCGGCGGAGGACAAGCGACGGCTAGCAGAGGGGGCCTTTTTCAACTACGGGTGAGTGGTGGCACAGTTGAAGGCGTGAACCCGGTGCAGATCGTCCTGTTCTACGTTCTGTTCTTCTTCTGGCTCCTGCTCACGGCGCGTATCGTGGTGGAACTCGTGCGAGTGTTCGCCCGCGATTGGCGACCCGTTGGGGGGGTTGCAATCGCGTTGGAGAGCATCTACACAGTGACCGACCCACCCGTAAAGTTGGTGCGTCGGGTGATTCCGACGGTCCGGATCGGCGGCGTCGGACTGGACCTATCGATTATGGTGCTGCTGCTGGTCGTGTTCATACTGATGCGACTGGTGCAACCGGCCGGGTGACGGGGAACCCGACCGACCCGCAGCTGCCGAAGGAGTGCGTGAGGTGATCTTGTGGGCCTGACCCCCGCCGACGTGCATAACGTCGCGTTCAGCAAACCTCCGATCGGCAAGCGGGGCTACAACGAGGACGAGGTGGATGCATTCCTCGACCTGGTTGAAGCCGAGCTTGCCCGGCTGGTTGAGGAGAACAACGACCTGCGTGGCCAGGTGGAGCAGCTGGAGTCCCAGCTGCAGTCGGCCCAGGTCGACCTGGACGACGCCCGTAGCCAGGCTGCGTCCGCTGCTGCCTCGACCCCAGCCGCCCCACCGGAGGAACCGCGCCGGCTCACCCCGGTCCCGGCGCCGACCGCTGCCGAGCAGACCTCTCCGGGCGGTGATCACCACGTGCAGGCCGCCAAGGTTCTGGGCCTCGCGCAGGAGATGGCCGACCGGCTGACCGGTGAGGCCAAGGCCGAGGCCGACGGCATGTTGTCCGAGGCCCGGACGAAGTCGGAGCAGCTGCTGTCGGAGGCTCGTTCGAAGTCCGACAGCATGGTCAACGAATCTCGGACCCGAGCCGAGACGATGCTCAACGACGCCCGAACCAGGGCGGAAACGCTTGAGCGGCAGGCGCGCGACAAGGCCGCCAGCCTGGAACGCGATGCGCAGCGCAAGCACGCTGAGGTGATGGGCAACATCACCAACGAGAAGAACGCCCTCGAGAAGAAGATCGAGACTCTCCGCACGTTCGAGCGCGAGTACCGCACTCGACTGCAGACCTACCTGGAGTCTCAGCTTCGCGAACTGCAGGACCGAGGCTCTGCCGCGCCAGCGGAGAGCAGCAGCAGCGGAAGCCGTTCGGGACAGCAGGCCACCAGCTACAGCTTCGGGGCCAGGGCGGCCGAAGCGGGCTGATTCCCCGTTCAAGACTTGGCGCACCGGCGGTGATGGGTCATGGCCCGTCACCGCCGGTGTCTGTCGAGAGGGGAACGGCGAGAGACGGGAAAGCTAGTGCTGCTGGTCGTTCTGCTGCTGGTCCTGGTGGCCGCCGCGACGTTGGTGGCGGCCGTGCTCGGCGGAGGCCCCGGCCTCGCGTGGGTCTCGGTCCTGGCCAGCGCCCTCGGGGCGGCGCTGCTGATCGCAGACCGGACCAGGGCCCGTCGGGGGAGCAAGAAGACCGCCCCGGCCCGGCCTCTGGGTGCGGAGCCGGGCGAGGAGCGCAGCAACGCGGCCGAGGCGGCCGATCCGGACGCCGAGGTCGTGGTGGTCGACGAACGTCCGCGCTACCACGTGCGGACCTGCGAGTGGCTCGGTGACGCGGAGACGCTGTCGCTGGAGCTCGGCGAGGCGCGGGAGCTCGGCTTCACGCCGTGCGCCCGGTGCGCGCCCAACGCGACGATCGCGGCGGAGTCCGGCCGGAGCCGGTGAAAACCACTGGCGAGATCCCGGTACTCTGTGAAGACCAGGCGTTGATCCGGCCATCACCGGGGAGCCTCCGGAAGAACGGGCACCCGCGGGCGCCTCAGTAGAACCGGACGGGTCCGGCCCGTCACAGCCGGCAATCGAGTGGCCGTCGGCGTTCGCGCCGCCGGCAAGCGGGGTGGTACCGCGGTGCCCGGCGAGTCCGGGACGTCGTCCCCGTCCTCCAGGGCGGCAACGACACATTGCGAGGAGCAGCTCCGCGATGGCATACCCCAAGGTTTCCTTCGGCGCGTCCGATGAGCGCGGCGTGGCGGCCCAGCCCGCGTTCCCGGCGATCGAACGCCAGGTGCTGGACTTCTGGGCCGACGACAAGACCTTCCGCGCCTCCATCGACGCGCGCGAGGCGGGCCACAACGGCTCCAACGAGTACGTCTTCTACGACGGGCCGCCGTTCGCCAATGGCCTGCCGCACTACGGCCACCTGCTCACCGGCTACGTCAAGGACGCGGTTCCGCGCTACCAGACGATGCGCGGCAAGCGGGTCGAGCGCCGGTTCGGCTGGGACACCCACGGCCTGCCCGCCGAGGTCGAGGCCGAGAAGCAGCTCGGCATCACCTCGAAGGCCGAGATCGACAACATGGGCATCGCCGCGTTCAACGAGGCGTGCAAGACCTCCGTGCTGCGCTACACCGCGGACTGGGAGGACTACGTCACCCGCCAGGCGCGCTGGGTGGACTTCGAGAACGACTACAAGACGCTCGACCTGGACTACATGGAAAGCGTCATGTGGGCGTTCAAGACCCTGTGGGACAAGGGTCTGGTCTACGAGGGGTACCGGGTCCTCTGGTACTGCTGGCGCTGCGAGACGCCGCTGTCCAACACCGAGACCCGCATGGACGACGGCTACCGGCCGCGCCAGGACCCGGCGGTGACGGTGGGCCTGCGCCTGACCGCGCCCGGGGAGGACCTCGACGGCGCGCTGGCGCTGGTGTGGACGACGACGCCGTGGACCCTGCCGTCCAACCTGG
The DNA here is from genome assembly GCF_018070075.1 of Saccharopolyspora endophytica. Classification (GTDB taxonomy): domain Bacteria; phylum Actinomycetota; class Actinomycetes; order Mycobacteriales; family Pseudonocardiaceae; genus Saccharopolyspora; species Saccharopolyspora endophytica. The sequence goes on along the minus strand of NZ_JAGPXE010000004.1, from coordinate 428,568 downwards.
CCGCCGCCGTGCACCCCGACGTGGACTACGCGCTGGTCGCGCCCGCCGAGAGCACCGAGCGCTACCTGCTCGCCGAAGCCCGGCTGCCCGCCTACGCCCGCGAGCTCGGCGAGGACATCGCCGACCGCGTGGTGGCCCGGTACAAGGGCTCGGACCTGCTGGGCACTCGCTACGAGCCACCGTTCGACTTCTTCGCCGGCCGGGAGAACGCCCACCAGGTGCTGGCCGCCGACTACGTCACCACCGACGACGGCACCGGGATCGTGCACATCGCACCGGCTTTCGGTGAGGACGACAAGCTCGTCACCGACGCCGCCGACATCGTGCCGGTCGTGCCGGTCGACGCGCACGGCAAGTTCACCGCCGAGGTGCCGCCGTACGAGGGCATGCAGGTCTTCGAGGCCAACAAGCACATCGCCCGCGACCTCAAGGACCGCGGTCTGCTGCTGCGCCACGAGACCTACGACCACCAGTACCCGCACTGCTGGCGCTGCGACAACGCGCTGATCCAGCGGGCGGTGTCGTCCTGGTTCGTGGCCGTGAGCCAGTTCAAGGACCGGATGGTCGAGCTCAACAAGCACATCAACTGGGTTCCCTCGCACATCCGGGACGGCCAGTTCGGCAAGTGGCTGGAGAACGCCCGCGACTGGAACATCTCGCGGAACCGGTACTGGGGTTCGCCGATCCCGGTGTGGGTCTCCGACGACCCCGAGCACCCGCGCACCGACGTCTACGGTTCGCTGGACGAGCTCGAGCGCGACTTCGGGGTGCGGCCGACGAACCTGCACCGCCCGGAGATCGACGAGCTGACCCGGCCCAACCCGGACGACCCGACCGGCAAGTCGACGATGCGCCGGGTGCCGGAGGTGCTGGACTGCTGGTTCGAGTCGGGCTCGATGCCGTTCGCGCAGGTCCACTACCCGATGGAGAACGCGGAGTGGTTCGAGCACCACTTCCCGGGTGACTTCATCGTCGAGTACCACGGCCAGACCCGCGGCTGGTTCTACACGCTGCACGTGCTGGCCACGGCGCTGTTCGACCGGCCTGCGTTCAGCAACGTGGTGGCGCACGGCATCGTGCTGGGCCACGACGGGCTGAAGATGTCGAAGTCCAAGAAGAACTACCCGGACGTCAACGAGGTCTTCGACCGCGACGGTTCCGACGCGATGCGCTGGTTCCTGATGTCGAGCCCGATCCTGCGCGGCGGCGACCTGGTCGTCACCGAGCGGGGCATCCGGGACGCGGTGCGCCAGGCGGTGCTGCCGCTGTGGAACTCCTGGTACTTCCTCGCGCTCTACGCCAACGCCGAGGGCGTCAGCGGGGAGTTCCGCACCGACAGCGAGCACGTGCTCGACCGCTACGTGCTGGCCAAGACCCACGAGCTGGTCGGCGACGTGCAGTGCTCGATGGACTCGCTGGACCTGGCGACCGCGACCGCGAACGTGCGGGAGTTCCTGGAGGTGCTGACCAACTGGTACGTGCGCCGCTCCCGGGACCGGTTCTGGGCGGGCGACAAGGACGCGATCGACACGCTGCACACCGTGCTGGAGGTGACCTGCCGGGTGGTGGCTCCGCTGCTGCCGCTGACCGCCGAGGCGGTGTGGCGCGGGCTCACCGGCGGCCGCTCGGTGCACCTGACCGACTGGCCGCTCGTGGACGAGCTGCCCGCGGACGCCGCGCTGGTGTCGGCGATGGACCAGGTGCGGCAGGTGTGCTCCTCGGCGCTGGCGTTGCGCAAGTCCAACAAGCTGCGGGTCCGGCTGCCGCTGGCCTCGCTGGTGGTGGCCACGCCGGAGGCCGAGGCGCTGCGCCCGTTCGCCGACCTGATCAGCGACGAGGTCAACGTCAAGGGCCTGGAGCTGAGCACCGACGTGGCCGCGCACGGTCACTTCGAGATCGCGGTCAACGCCCGCGCGGCCGGGCCGCGGTTGGGCAAGGACGTGCAGACCGTGATCAAGGCCGTCAAGGCCGGTGATTGGCAGCACCGCGGGTCCACTGTGGTCGCCGCCGGCATCGAGCTGCAGGAGGGCGAGTTCACCGAGCGGCTGGTCTCGACCGACTCCGGCGCCGCTGCGGCGCTGCCGGGCGGTGACGGGCTGGTCGTGCTGGACACCGACGTCACGCCGGAGCTGGCGGCCGAGGGCTTGGCCCGCGACGTGGTCCGGGTGATCCAGAACGCCCGCAAGGACGCCGGTTTCGAGGTCTCGGACCGCATCACGGTCGTCGTCGAGGCCCCGGCCGAGGTGGTCGAGGCGGTCGAAGCGCACCGCGAGTTCATCGCGGGTGAGACCCTCGCCGACGCGGTCGACCCAGGCGACGCGGCCGACGCCGCCACCGGCACGGTCGGCGACGGCGTGGAGGTCAAGGTCGCGGTCTCCCGCGTCTGATCCCGCTTTCGCGCGTCGAGGCCCCGGGAGTTCCGCTCCCGGGGCCTCGTTCTGCCCACGGAGTGAGACGGCGTTGTCGCGGAGCGGGGCGAGGCGCTAGCCTTCGCCGCGAAGGTCATGAGTGCCAGCGTCAAGCCCCGGCTCGCTGGCCGGCAACCCTCCTACCGCGGTGGGGTGCCCCGGGTGAAGACCTGGCCGGTCGCGCAGTGCGGCTCGGCAAGCGCGGGCCCGCCGAGGGCCCTCGAGGCCCCGGGAGGGTCGCGATGTCTTCCGCCGTCATCGATGTTCCGAGCCAGTCCGTCGCCGTTCCGGGCGTGGTCGGATCCGGACTGCGGGTTCCCCTGATCACCGGCGGAACCGCCAACTACGCCAACCTCGACCACGCTGCCAGCGCCCCCTGCCTGTCGGCCGTGCGCGACGCCGTGGACGAGCTGCTGCCGTACTACGCCAGCGTGCACCGGGGCGCCGGGTTCGCCTCGCAGGTGTGCACCCGGGTCTACGAGGGCGCGCGCCAGGTGCTGCTGGACTTCACCGGAGCCCGCCAGGGCGACGAGGTCGTGTTCACCCGCAACACCACCGACGCCCTGAACCTGCTGGCCTCGGCCGTCCCGCGCGGCACCTCGGTCGTCGTGTTCGACACCGTGCACCACGCCGCGCTGCTGCCCTGGCGCAACGTCCGCCGCATCCCCGCTCCGGAGACGCCCGCCGACGCGGTCGCCGCCCTGGACGCGGCGCTGGCCGAGTGCCCGGAGGGGCCGCGGCTGGCCGTGCTGACCGGGGCCTGCAACGTCACCGGCGAGCTGTGGCCGGTCGCCGAGCTCGCCCGCGTAGCCCGCCGCAGGGGAGCCCGGACCGTGCTGGACGCCGCGCAGCTCGCGCCGCACCGCCCGATCCGCCTCGCCGAGCTCGACGTCGACTACGCCGCCCTGTCCGGCCACAAGCTCTACGCCCCCTTCGGCGCCGGGGCCCTGATCGGCCGCGCCGACTGGCTCAACGCCGCGAACCCCTACCTCGCCGGGGGTGGCGCGACCCGCGCGGTCAACGAGCGCGCCGTCAGCTGGACCACCGGTCCCGAGCGGCACGAGGCCGGCTCGCCCAACACCGTCGGAGTGCACGCCCTGGCCACCGCCTGCCGCACCTTCGCCACCCGCTGGGAGGGCGTCGTCGAGCACGAGTCCTCGCTGCTGGGCCGCCTGCGCGCGGGCCTGGTCGAGATCCCCGGGCTGCGCGAGCTGAGCCTGTTCGGCACCGGGCACGACCGGGTCGGCGTCGTCAGCTTCACCATCGACGGGCAGGACCCGGGGCTGATCGCCGCCGCGCTGTCGGCCGAGCACGCCATCGGCGTCCGCGACGGCCTGTTCTGCGCCCACCTGGGCACCCAGAACCTGCTGGCCCGAGCGGGTGCGGACGCCGAGCGGGCGCTGCGCGTCAGCATCGGTCTCGGCACCGCGGTCGAGCACGTCGACCGCCTCGTCGCGGCCCTGAAGTCCCTGGTCACCGAGGGCCCGGCGGCGACCTACCGCCAGGTGGACGGCCGCTGGGAGCCCGTCGACGACCAGCGCCCGCTACCGCCGTTCCTGCCCTGAACGAGGGACAGAAGTCGAATTTCGCGCGAAATTCGAAGGCGAAGTTTCGGAGTCGAATTTCGCGCGAAATTCGACTGGGTCCGGGTGCGGCGGTCCTGGTGCGCCGGTGTTCACGCGGGTCGGGGACAATGGCGGCGTGAGCACCGAGCACCCACCTCCTGAGCAGGCGTCCTCCTCGTCGGAGTCCGCCGGGACCACCCCGCCCGCGGACGCACCGAAGGGCGCGTCCCGGAAGCTGCTGGCGCTGCTGTTCGGAGTGGCGTCGGTCGGGCTGGCCCTGGACGTGGTGACCAAGATCGCCGTGGTCGCCAACCTGGAGGGCAACCCGCCGGTGAAGGTGCTCGGCGGCCTGTTCTACCTCGACGTGCTGCGCAACCCCGGTGCCGCGTTCTCGATGGCCACCGGCCTGACCTGGCTGCTCGCGCTGCTCGCCATCGCCGTGGTCGGCGTGATCGTGTGGCTGGCGCCGAAGCTGCGCTCGCCGGGCTGGGCCGTGGGCCTGGGCCTGGTGCTCGGCGGTGCCTGCGGCAACCTCGGCGACCGGCTGTTCCGGGCGCCCGGCCCGCTGCAGGGCCACGTGGTGGACTTCCTGTCCTTCCTGGCGCCCGGTGGCCAGGTGTTCCCGGTGTTCAACGTCGCCGACAGCTGCATCACCTGCGGCGGCATCCTCGTGGTGCTGCTGTCGCTGCTGGGCCGCGACTTCGACGGGACGATCCACCGCAAGCAGAAGGCCGACAAGTCGTGAGCGAACTCCGGAACCTCCCCGTGCCGGAGGGCTTGGAAGGCATGCGGATCGACGCGGGCCTGTCCAAGCTGCTCGGCCTGTCCCGCAGCGCCGTGGCCGGACTCGCCGAGGCCGGTGACGTGCTGGTCGACGGCAGCCCGGCGGGCAAGTCGGACCGGCTGATGGCCGGCTCCTGGCTGGAGATCACCCTGCCGGCCGCCGAGCAGCCGCTGCAGGTGGTGGCCGTGCCGGTCGAGGGCATGAAGATCCTGCACCAGGACGACGACATCGTCGTGATCGACAAGCCGATCGGCGTCGCCGTGCACCCCAGCCCCGGCTGGGAGGGCCCGACCGTCGTCGGCGGCCTGGCCGCGGCGGGCGTGCAGATCGCCACCTCGGGCGCCGCCGAGCGCCAGGGCGTCGTGCACCGCCTCGACGCGGGCACGACCGGCGTGATGGTGGTCGCCAAGAGCGAGCACGCCTACACGGTGCTCAAGCGCGCGTTCAAGGAGCGCACCGTCGAGAAGCGCTACCACGCGGTCGTGCAGGGCCTGCCCGATCCGAGCCGGGGCACCATCGACGCCCCGATCGACCGGCACCCCCGGCACGACTACAAGTTCGCGGTGGTCACCGGCGGCAAGCCGAGCATCACCCACTACCAGACGGTGGAGGCGTTCCGCGCCGCCTCGCTGATCGACGTCAAGCTGGAAACCGGCCGCACCCACCAGATCCGGGTGCACTTCTCGGCGATCAAGCACCCCTGCGTCGGCGACCTCACCTACGGCGCCGACCCGGTGCTGGCCCGGCGGCTGGCCATCACCCGGCAGTGGCTGCACGCCCGGAGCCTGGCCTTCGAGCACCCCTCGGGCGGCTGGGTCCAGTTCGAGAGCGAGTACCCGGACGACTTGCAGAACGCACTGGACGAGTTGCGCGATCAGGACGGCTAGACCGGGTACCGTGGTGATCGGATCGCGCGACGAAGGGGGTCCGATGGCTCAGGAATTTCAGGGATCGGACACGCCGACCCCGCCACGCGGCATGCCGGTGATCGACCCGCAAGCCGATCTGGACACCCCGCCGGAGGGGCTGAACAGCCTCGGCGAGGTGATCAGCGCGCAGGACGTCGGCCCGGCCACGCCCTCGGTCATCGGCGAGCCCGAGCCCGACCTCCCCAAGAACGACGCCGGAGACTGGCCGACGCTGCAGTACCGCAGCAAGCAGCGTCCCGAGAAGTCCAGGCGCAACCCGCTGGACTTCTTCCGCCGCGACTCCTGAGATCCGCTCCCTCGGCGGCGGAAACCGCGGCTGCGCCGCACTCCTCGCGCGGTCCTCAGAGGTCGGTGATGTCCCAGAGGAGGGTGCGCTGCTGGTCGCCGGGTTGCGGGGTCCAGCGGACCGCTGAGAGCACCGTGGACTCCGGGAGCACGTAAACCGTGTGACCACCGGCTGTTTCGCCGGGCTGCACGCCCATCCGGTGCGGTGGGCGCGACGACATCGACACCGGGGCCTTGGCCACCGGAGAACCGTCCTCGGTGACCAGTTCCAGGTACATGTCGGGCAGCGACGCGAACGGCACCTGGCCGTTGTTGGTCAGCTCGGTGTGCACCACGACGGAGCGCTCACCGGGCTGGAGCTCGTACCCGGCCGCGGTGAACAGGAAGTCCGCCGGGTCGACGACCTCGATGAGCTGGATGCTGATCTGCTCGCCCGACACGCCCTGGACGTCCAGCTTGGTGCCGACCTTGCCGGTCGGGGCCGGTGCCGGAGCGGCCGGCTGATCACCGCGCGCCCACGCGGCCGAGCCGGGAGGCCCCCACGTGGTCATCGGCGGCGTCGGCGCGACCGGCTGCTGCGGGTGGGGCATCTGATGTGGACCGGAGACCTGGTACGGACCGGAGACCTGGGGCGGCCCGGAAACCGGGTAAGGCCCGGACATCGGGTACGGCCCGGACACCTGGTGCGGGCCCGAGACCTGGTACGGACCGGACATCGGGTGCTGGCCGGGCGCCACCGGGTACGGACCGCTGGCCGCGTTCTGCGCCGCCCACTGCTGAGCTGCGGCGACGGCGTTGCGGATGCCCTGCTGATCGCACTCGACCCCGACCATCAGGGGCAGCCCGGTGGTCGACAGCGCGGCGAGTCGCGCCGCGACGTCGCGCACGTCCATGCCGAGCCGCCCGGCGATGTCCGGGACCGCCGCTCGGCCCATCTCTGCCACGACGCTCAGCAGGCGCACATCCACGGGATCAGGGCCAGTCACGTCGTCCCACGCTACCCGGTCGGCACGGCGCGTGGTGGTGAGGCACGAGTTCCGCGACACCGACGCCGACCTGCGCATGATCTGCGACACGCCGGGCGCGTGGAACACCGCGCAACGCCTGGGGGAATGGGCGGTGACGTCGGTGCCCGGAGTTAGGCTGGCAGTTCTCGAATCCCGCCGCGAAGGAGGACTTCTCCGTGTCTGTCGACCCCTTCGTTCACCTGCACGTGCACACCGAGTACTCCATGCTCGACGGTGCGGCGAAGGTGGGTGCGCTGTTCGCGGAGGCGCAGCGGCTGGGGATGCCGGCGGTCGCGATGACCGACCACGGCAACATGTTCGGCGCGGACGAGTTCTACCAGCAGGCGCGCAAGACCGGCATCAAGCCGATCATCGGGATCGAGGCGTACCTGGCGCCGCACAACCGCTTCCACAAGAAGCCGGTGTTCTGGGGCGAGGCCAAGCAGCGCGGCACCGACGAGTTCGGCGAGGGCGGTGACGTCTCGGGCGCGGGCGCCTACACGCACATGACGATGTTCGCCCGCAACGCCACCGGCCTGCGCAACCTGTTCACCTTGTCCAGCCGCGCGAGCTTGGAGGGCATGTACCGCAAGCCGCGCATGGACCGGGAGCTGATCAGCGAGCACTCCGAGGGGATCATCGCGACCACCGGGTGCCCGTCCGGTGAGGTGCAGACGCGGTTGCGCCTGCGGCAGTACGACCAGGCGTTGCAGGCCGCGGCCGACTACCGGGACATCTTCGGCAAGGACCACTTCTTCCTGGAGCTGATGGACCACGGGTTGCCGATCGAGCGGTCCGTGCGCGAGGGGCTGCTCAAGATCGCCGCGGAGCTCGATCTCAAGCCGCTGGCCACCAACGACAGCCACTACGTGACCGTTGACCAGGCCGATTCGCACGGTGCGCTGCTGTGCGTGCAGTCGGGCAAGACGCTGTCCGACGACAGCCGGTTCAAGTTCGACGGCGACGGCTACTACCTCAAGTCCGCCGAGGAGATGCGCGCGTACTGGGACGCCGAGGTCCCGGGCGCGGCGGACAACACGCTGCTGGTCGCCGAGATGGTGGAGTCCTACGAGGAGGTCTGGTCCTTCCAGGACCGGATGCCGCGCGTGACCGACGGCAGCGGCAAGTCCGAGCGGGAGCTGCTGGAGGCCGAGGTCGAGCAGTACCTGCCGACCCGCTACCCGGACGGCGCGAGCCAGGAGTGCCTGGACCGGATCAAGACCGAGCTCGACGTGCTGGACACCAAGGGCTACTGCGCGTACTTCCTGGTCGTCGGTGACCTGACTCGGTGGGCGAAGTCGCAGGGCATCCACGTCGGACCGGGCCGCGGTTCGGCCGCGGGATCGCTGCTGGCCTACATCCTGCACATCACCAACCTGGACCCGCTGGAGCACGGCCTGATCTTCGAGCGGTTCCTGAACCCGGAGCGCGATTCCCCGCCCGACATCGACCTCGACTTCGACGACCGCCGTCGCGACGAGGTGCTGCAGTACGCGATCAACAAGTACGGCCGGGACAAGGTCGCCCAGGTCATCACCTTCGGCAAGATCAAGACGAAGGCGGCGATCAAGGACGCCGCCCGCGTCCACCACGGTCAGCCGGGCTTCGCGATCGCCGACAAGATCTCCAAGGCGCTGCCGCCGCCGATCGCGGCCAAGGACATCCCGCTGTCGGGCATCGTCGACCCGCAGCACGAGCGCTACACCGAGGCCTCCGAGGTCCGCGCGCTGATCGAGACCGACCCGTCGGTGTCGCAGATCTTCGACACCGCGCGCGGGCTGGAGGGCCTGATCCGCAACGCCGGTGTGCACGCCTGCGCGGTGATCCTGTCCTCGCAGCCGCTGATGGGCACGGTGCCGCTGTGGGCGCGCGACGACGGTTCGATCATCACCGGTTGGGACTACCCGTCGTGCGAGGCCATCGGCCTGCTGAAGATGGACTTCCTGGGCCTGTCCAACCTCACCATCCTCGGCGACGCGCTGGAGATGGTGAAGGAGAACCACGACCTGGAGATCGACCTCTCCAAGCTCGGGCTGGACGACGCCAGAACCTACGAGCTGCTGGCGCGCGGCGAGAGCCTGGGCGTGTTCCAGCTCGAAGGTGGCGGCATGCGGGAACTGCTCAAGCGCATGCAGCCGACCGAGTTCGGCGACGTGGTGGCGGCGAACGCGCTGTACCGGCCGGGTCCGATGGAGGTCAACGCGCACCTGGACTACGCCGACCGCAAGAACGGCAAGAAGCCGGTCGAGCCGATCCACCCGGAGCTCGACGAGCCGCTGAAGGACATCCTGGCCGAGACCTACGGCCTGATCGTCTACCAGGAGCAGATCATGGCGATCGCGCAGCGGGTCGCCGGGTACAGCCTCGGTCGAGCGGACATCCTGCGTCGCGCGATGGGCAAGAAGAAGAAGGAGGTCCTGGACCAGGAGTTCGAGGGCTTCCAGGCCGGGATGCGCGACCAGGGCTTCTCCGACGAGGCGATCGACAAGCTGTGGGCGACGGTCCTGCCCTTCGCCGGCTACGCGTTCAACAAGTCCCACGCGGCCGGTTACGCCCTGGTGGCGTACTGGACGGCCTACCTCAAGGCCAACTACCCGGCCGAGTACATGGCCGGGCTGCTGACCTCCAACGGTGACAACAAGGACAAGATGGCCGTCTACCTGGCGGAATGCCGCCGGATGGGCGTGCAGGTGCTGTCCCCGGACGTCAACGAGTCGAAGGAGACCTTCGCGGCGGTCTCCGGCAACATCCGCTTCGGCATGAGCGCGATCCGCAACGTCGGTTCGAACGTGGTGGCCTCGATCGTCAAGAGCCGCGAGGAGCACGGGCGCTACACGTCGTTCACCGACTTCCTGGACAAGTCGGAGATCCTGGCGTGCAACAAGCGGGTGATCGAATCGCTGATCAAGGCGGGCGCGTTCGACTCGCTGCAGCACACCCGGATGTCGTTGTCGCAGCACCACGAGGCCGCGGTGGACGCGGTGATCGGGCTCAAGCGGCAGCAGGCGATGGGCCAGTTCGACCTGTTCGGGTCGGACGAATCCGACGACAGCGCAGAGGCATCGCCGCTGGCGCACCTGCAGTTCGGCGACGACGAGTGGCCGCGCAAGCAGCTGCTGGCCTACGAGCGCGAGATGCTGGGCCTCTACGTCTCGGCGCACCCGCTCGACGGTGCGCAGCGGCTGCTGGCTCCGTACCAGGACACCGGGATCGCCGAGCTCGTCGGCGGGGAGCGGGAGTCCAGCGGAGGCAAGGAGCAGATCAAGATCGCCGGGATGATCTCGGGGATCCAGCGCCGCATCAACAAGAACGGCCACCCGTGGGCGATCGTGACGCTGGAGGACCTGGACGCCTCGGTCGAGGTGCTGTTCTTCCCGAAGTCCTACGAGATGTTCGCCGACTGCCTGGTGGAGGACACCGCGCTGGCGGTCAAGGGCCGCATCAACGAGCGCGAGGGCACGATCAGCATCTTCGCCTCGGACGCGCTCCCGGTGGACATCTCGGCGGCCGAGACCGATCAGGGCGGCGATGCGGCGTTCGTGATCAAGGTGCCGGTGGGCCGGGTGGACCAGTCGCTGGTCAACGAGCTCAAGCGGACCCTGCAGGCGCATTCCGGGACGACCCCGGTGCACCTGAAGCTGCAGAGCCCGCGCGGGACGACGCGGTTGGCGCTGTCGAGCGACTTCTTCGTGTCGACGGAGAACGGCTTGCAGGGTGAGCTCAAGGGGCTGCTCGGGGCGGGTTGCTTCGAAGTGGCGTGATTCGTCGGGTTTGCGCTGAGAGGGCCCTCAGTCCGGTGTGACAAGCCGTTGTGAACGGTGTTCACTGGATTTCGAGGGTTGTCCCCGCCTACCCGAAGGAAGCTCCATGCCCACCACTGAGGCGCACCTCGACGCCGTGCCGTTCGACAGCGCATTCGTCTCGAACCTCTACGACCGCTACGGCGAGATCCGTTCCGCCACACCGGTTCAGCGCATGATCACCCCGCACGGCCTGCCGGTCTGGACGATCACGCGGCATGACGACGTCAAGGCGGCGCTGACGGATTCGCGGCTGGCCAAGGACTTCCGCCGCAGCCGCGAGGTGATCCTGGCCAAGGCCGGCGGAACCGGTCGGCCCTTCAACAGCGACGACCTCAGCGAGCAGATGCTCAACCTGGACCCGCCGGACCACACGCGGCTGCGGAAGCTGGTGGTCAAGGCGTTCACCGCCCGCCGGGTCGAGTCGCTGCGGCCTCGCGTGGAGGAGATCACCGCCGATCTGCTGGACGAGATGGCCGGGGCAGGCGAGGTCGAACTGCTCGACGCCCTGGCGTTCCCGCTGCCGATCCGGGTGATCTGCGAGCTGTTGGGCGTCGACGAGAGCCGCCGCGACGACTTCCGGGGGTGGACCAACACCCTGCTGGACGCCTCCGACGACGAATCGCGGGCGCAGGCGGGCCAGGCGATGGCCGCCTACCTGGTCGAACTCGTCGCGGCCAAGCGTCAGAACCCGGCCGACGACCTGCTGACCGCGCTGATCGAGGTGTCCGAGGACGAGGACCGGCTCAGCGAGGGCGAGCTGATCTCGATGGTGTTCCTGCTGCTGGTGGCAGGGCACGAGACGACGGTGAACCTCATCGGCAACGGCGTGCTGGCGCTGCTGCGCAACCCCGAGCAGTGGGCGGCGCTGGTCGCCGACACGAGCCTGGTGACCGGCGCGGTGGAGGAGGTGCTGCGCTTCGACGGCCCGGTGATGCACGGGACCTTCCGGCACACCACCGAAGCCGTGGTCATCGGTGACGTGGAGATCCCGGCCGGCGAGATCGTGTGGGTGGGCCTGGCCTCGGCCAACCACGACCCGGAGAAGTTCCCGGAGCCCGAGCGGTTCGACATCGGCCGCGACCCGCACGGGCACCTGTCGTTCGGGCACGGCATCCACTTCTGCCTGGGCGCGCAGCTCGCCCGCATGGAGGCGCAGATCGCGCTGCGCCAGCTCGCCGAGCGCTTCCCCGGGCTGAGCGCGGCCGGAGAGCTCGACGACGTCGAATGGCGGTTCTCCACGCTGATCCACGGCCTGCAGCGGCTGCCGGTCCGGCTGGCGTAATCGTCGTTTGCCCGGCGAGGGTCGGTGCGCGCGAGGTTTACTGGACCAGTGCCTGTTCCTGCCTCGTTTTGCTCAGCGGTGCGGGTGGCGGAACCTGACACGCCTTCTGGACTCCGTGCGCCACTCCTGATGCATGCCAATGCACGGCGTCGCGGCGTACTCGCCAGAAGACGTGTCAGAGCCCGCGGCGGTGCGAGTTGCGAGGGTGGTCTTCACGGCTCGCGGCTGTGCCGCTTGCACACGGTTCACCGAACACGTCCTCACAACGCACGGATGGGGGTTCCATGACGGCGCACACCGACCCGATTCCCTTCGACGCCGGGTTCGCGCAGGACCTGCACGCCCGCTACGCGCAGCTGCGGGAGGCCGGACCGGTGCACCGGCTGGTCAACGAGAGCGGTCTGCCGGTCTGGGTGGTGACCCGGTACGACGACGCCCGCGCACTGCTGGCCGATCCGCGGCTGGGCAAGGACGCGCAGACCATCTTCCGGCTGGTCATGGACCGCTTCGCGCCCGGCGCCGAGCGGCCGGACCCGTCGGAGTCGGAGGACGGCAGGTTCGCCGGCGGCGGGTTCGACATGCACATGCTCAACATGGATCCGCCCGACCACACGCGGCTGCGCAAGCTGGTGGTCAAGGCGTTCACCGCCCGCCGGATCGAGTCGCTGCGGCCGCGGATCGAGCAGATCAGCGAGGAACTGCTGACCGCGATGGCCGGTGAGTCCGAAGTGGACATCTTGGACGCGTTCGCGTTCCCGCTGCCGATCCGGGTGATCTGCGAGCTGCTGGGCGTCGACGAGAGCCGCCGCGACGACTTCCGGCGCTGGACCAATCAGCTGCTCGACGACCTCGACGCCCAGGCGTCCGCGCAGGCCGCCGGCGAGATGTCGAAGTACCTGACCGAATTGCTCGCCGCCAAGCGCGAGAACCCCGGCGACGACCTGCTCACGGCGCTGATCGAGGTCTCCGAGGACGAGGACCGGCTCAGCGAGTCCGAGCTGATCTCGATGGTGTTCCTGCTGCTGGTGGCCGGTCACGAGACGACGGTGAACCTGATCGGCAACGGCATCCTGGCGCTGCTGACCAACCCGGACCAGTTCGCCGCGCTGCGCGCGAACCCGGACCTGGTCGACGGCGCGGTGGAGGAGATGCTGCGCTTCGACGGTCCGCTCATGCACACCACCTTCCGGTTCACCACCGAGCCGATCACCATCGGCGGGACCGAGATCCCCGCGGGTGAGTTCGTCTGGGCGGGATTGGCCGCCGCCAACCGCGACCCGGAGCGCTTCCCGGACGCCGACTCGTTCGACATCTCCCGCGACACCCAGGGCCACCTGGCCTTCGGCCACGGCATCCACTTCTGCCTCGGCGCTCCGCTGGCCCGGATGGAGGCGCAGATCGCGCTGCGCGGTCTGCTCGCGCACTTCCCGGACCTGACGCTGGCCACATCGCCGGAGGAGCTCGGCCGCCGGAACTCCAGCCTCATCCACGGGCTCCGCGCGCTCCCGGTTCGCCCGGCTTCTCATCCGTGAGGAGGAGGTGGGGCTCGTCCCCACGCGCCTACGGTGGGCCGATGCTCACCTCGTGGCGGCCTGACCAGCGGCTGGCGCTCGACGGCGTCGCGGCCGCGCTCGTGCTCGTCCTCGCCGCGGGCGCGTCGCTGAGCGCGCTGCGGGGTGCGGCGCCGTGGCTGTGGATCGCCTCGGTGGTCGCGCTGATCGGTCTGGCGGTGTGCGTGGCGCTGCGCAGGATCCGGCCGTTCGCGACGTTGCCGGTGGCCAGCGCCTGCATGCTCGCGCTGGTCGCCCTGCTGCAGGTGCTCGCCGACAACCCCGGGATCCCGAACCACCCGCTGGTCTGGCTGCCGATCGCGCTGTGGCCGCTGTGGTCTGTCGCGCTCGCGGCCGCGGCGATGCACTACCGGTTCCGCCGGGCACGGTCCGCGGTGGAGGTCGTCCGATGAACGTCCTCGAAAGGCCGTGCCCGGCCGCCGGATCAGCGCAGCGCGATGATCGTGTACGGGCCGACGTCGCGCTTGACGAAGGCCGGGGAGTCGAAGAGCGCGCGGTCGAAGTAGACGTGGTAGTCGCGCACGTTCGGGTTCTGCGGGAACGCGTCGCCCTTGAGCTGCAGCGCGAGGTCGCCCTCGTGCTCCGGCGGGGCCTCCACCTCGGAGTAGCGGCTCTGCGGGTTGTCGAGGATGAACACGTTGGGGCTCTTGAACTTCGAGCCGCGCATCATCCGCAGCAGCTCCTCGCTGCTGGTGGCCTTGGTCCAGCGCTCGACCTCGGCCGCGCGGTCGTCGTAGTCGGCCAGCGGGTTGGCGTAGTGCGGCGTCTCCTGCTGGAAACCCCAGTACGGCTGGAAGGACATGAGCTTGTAGTCGGTGCTCAGCAGCACGTTCTGGTCGGGCTCGCGCCCGGTGAGCGCGGCGACCGCGCGGATCTCGTCGTCGAACCAGGAACCGCGCTGCCCGGGGTCCTTGTTGCCCTTGGCGTTGTCGCCGGTCGGGTAGTAGTCGGTGTAGGCCTGCTCGGTGTAGCCGAGGAGCTTGCCGCTGAGCGCCTCCTGGGTGACGCTCACCGCACCGATCAGGCCGAGCGCGCAGGCGACGAGGCTGATCTGCACCGCGTACCGCGGGTCGATCCTGCGCCGCAGGTAGCCGATGAGCTCCAGCAGGCCGAGCACGCCGGCGACCGCGAGCGTCAGCTCCAGGACGACGTTGAGCCGGAACGCCAGCAGCGTCGTCTTGGCCAGCAGGGCGAGCGTGGACAGCGCGAACCAGCCGTAGATGGCCAGCACGATCGCCAGCATCGACGCGGCGATCTCGCTGTGGCGGCAGCGCAACAACAACCACACGAAGCCCGCCAGGCACAGTCCGCCGAACGCGGTCGCCTCGGTCATCGGCACGGGCAGGAACGCGCCGTCCTCGGGCAGGTAGTGCTGCGCGGCGCTGCGCGGGTTGTTGAGCAGGAAGCCGGTGGACAGCAGGTAGGGCAGCCACACGAGCAGCGCGATCACGAGGCTGACCACGCCGATCGGCAGCAGGCGCAGGAACAGCTGCTTGACCACCGGTCCCACGCCCGCGCCCTGGCGGACCCGGTGCACCCCGGTGATCAGCGCCATCAGCATGATCATCGCGACCGCGAAGCCGAAGTGCAGCGTGTAGGTGATCGCGGCGAAACCGACGTAGCCGCCGATGCAGATCAGCGTCCAGCGCGGTCCCTCGGTCATCCGCAGCGAGCGCCAGGCCAGCACCGCCACGGGCAGCAGCCACGCGGCCGATGGCCAGGCGTAGGGCTCCACGATGCCGTGCAGCATGCCCGACAGCGCGGTCACGACGGCGGCCAGCAGCGCGAGCCGGCGACGCAGCACCACGCTCCAGAGCGTGAACGCCACGACGGCGGTCACCGCCACCCAGCAGAGCGCGTAGAGCTTGTAGGCCGCCCAGCCCTCCCAGCCCAGGAGGTTGGCGAAGCGCCCGCCGAGCCAGAACCAGCCGCTCGGGTAGTAGGGCGCGGTCTCCGCGTAGTTCATGTCGGCCAGGCCCAGCGTCGAGGCCATGCGCGTCATCAGCTGCATGCGGAAGCCGTTGTCGGTCGACGATCCGCCGTAGTAGAAGCGCGTGGACTGCAGCGGGATGGCCAGCGACAGGGTGCTGAAGGCGCTCAGCGCGACCCAGGTCGCGGCGAGCTTGCCCCAGCGGCCGATGCGCGTGGCGCGGTACCCGAACGCCAGCAGCGCGAACAGGGCCGCCAGGACGAGACCGCTGCTGAGCATCGTCAGCGCCTCGGGCGCGTAGCTGGGTTCGCTGATGCTCAGCCGCGCGGCGGCGAACTGCAGCACCAAGCTCACCGCTGCGGCGACCGCGGAACCGGCGACCAGTTCGGCTACGGTGTTGCGCAGCGGGAGCCGGACGGCCGAGTTCTGCCGCGGCTCGTCGATCGGGCTCGGTCCGGTCAACTGGGGAGACGGCAGGATTCCCACCACTTCACTCGTCCTTCGGCGTAGCCGACATGAGGGCTCGCGCAGAATAGTTGATGTGCGCCCCGCGCCCGCCCATCGGGTGACCGGGCGGGGTGCGAGGAAACGCTATGGTGACCGGAAAATTTCGCAAGCCGGGCCGGTGGCGGCGAACGCGAGGAGGAGGTCGGCGGGTGTCCGACAGCCCAGTGGACGATCCGGGCACGACGCGTGCTCTCCCGGAGCGGGTCGAGCCCGCGGAGGCCGCGCTGCTCTCGGTCCTGACGCCACCCCGTCCGAAGGTGGTGGTCAAGGCCGACCTGCTGCCGGCGATCAGCGCGATCTCGCTGATCGCGTTGCTGGGGTTGCCGATGGGCTGGTTGTGGTCGCGGCTGGCGCCTCCGCAGGAGAGCGTGCTGGGGCGTGGCGGCACCGTGAGCCCGCTGCTGGTGGAGAGCTACCACGAGTTCGACGGCATCGCGATCTTCACGCTGCTGGCCTTCGCCGCCGGTCTGCTCACCGCCGCGGTGCTGTGGCGGATCCGCGGCAGGCGCGGCCCGGTGCTGCTCATCGGCGGGGTGCTGGGCTCGCTGGTGGCGTCCTGGCTGGGGATCCAGATGGGCGGTTCGCTCGCGGCCGGGCTCTACCCGATGCCGTCGAACCCGCAGCTCGGCGACCTGATCACGGTCGCCCCGGAGATCACCACGATGTGGGTGCTGGTCGCCATGCCGCTGGCGCTCTCCCTCGGCTACGGCATCGCGACGTCCTGGAACGGCTTCGACGACCTGGGACGACGTCTGCGCTAGGGCGGTCCTGGCCCGAACCGGCAGGAGCGGACGTTCACCACTCCTCGCCCGTCACCTCGGTCGCAACGAGCCGCCGATCGCGTTCAGCGTCTCGGGGGTGACCGCGCCCGGGACGTCCTGGTCGGCCGCGGCGATGAAGACCACCGAGCTCTTGCCGTCGTTGTTGGTGGCCACGGTGGTGACCGCGACCGAGCGGGCGTCGCAGCCCGCGGGGGCGGGCAGGGTGACCCGGGCGTTGATGCGCGTGGCGGGCATCCCGCCGCTGAGCCGCAGCGGCTCGGGCGGTGACTGCTCGACGAGCGGGGCGACGCCGTCGCGGGTGAAGGCGTGGCCGATGAACGTGCCGATGGCCTCGCCGGCGACGGCGGTGCTGTCCGGCCCGAGCCGGGCGCTGGCGCCGGCCATCGCGCGGAAGCTGTTGTCGTCTCCTGGGCAGAAACCCAGTTGCCGGTGCGACACCCCGGTGAGCGTGACCGCGTCCTCCGGCGGTCCGACGGCGTGCACGTTCTCCGGGTTCGGGTCGACCTCCCAGTCCTGCGGCACGTCGTAGACGGCGTGGCGCTTGGGCACGGCGACCACGTGCCAGCCGGCCACCACGGGCTCCGCCGAGGTCGTGGGCAGCGGGGCCGGGCCGGGCGGCTGCGATTCCGCCTCCTGGCTCCGGAGGCCGAACACCAGCACCGCCGCCATCGCGCCGATCAGCACGACGGCACCGAGCGAGAGGGCGAAGATCAGCCACCCGCGCTTCTTCCTGCGAGTCGGCTGCTGCGGCTGCGGGAAGGCGTCGAAGCCCCGGTACTGCCGTTGCGGCTCCCAGGGGCCACCAGGTGAGGACATGCGCCGATCCTAGATCGGGCGGACCCCCTACCGACCCCTGCTAGTTCAGGCTGGGGTGTTGCGCGAACTCGGCCAGCGGCGCCGGAACCGCGCGCAGCTCGCGCAGGAACTCGGCCTCCCGCAGCAGCAGCTTGCGCACGTTGCGCAGCCGGATCAGCGGGTCGGTCTCCTCCAGCAGCGCCTGGCGGTCCTCGGTGGTCAGCACGCAGTCGTCGGCCAGCAGGTACGACAGGTCGGCGGAGTCGGAGTCCTCGCCGGGAACCTCGCGGGGCCCGCTGCGCATGCCCGAGGCGTGGTAGCGCTGGTGGGCGTCGCGCGCCCCGGCGGTGAGCCGTTCGCGGCGACCCGGAGTGTCGGACTCCGGTTCGGTGTCGGGCAGCCACTGCACGCGTGCCAGCAGGTAGGGCGCGGACTCGCGGTCGATCTGCAGCAGCCGGAAGCGCCGCTCGCCGAAGGCGGTGACGTCGTAGCGCCCGCCGGGCAGCTGCCGGGCCTCGTCGAGCACCGCCGTGCAGCCGACGTCGTACAGCGAGTCGACGTTGTCCTCGCCGACCTCCCATCCCTGCCGGATGGTGACCACGCCGAACCGGCGGTCGGGCACGGCTTCGTTGAGCAGGTCCTGCACGAGGTCGCGGTAACGCGGCTCGAAGATGTTCAACGGAAGGTGCCCGCCCGGGAGCAGCACGGATCCCAGCGGGAACAGCGGCAACGTGTCCAACACGCCTCCCAAACTACTTCGATCGACGCAACGAGGCTGCTCCAAGTGAAACAGGCGATGTTCAGGCCGGGGGACGGAACACCGCGAACGGGTCGGTCACCTGCAGGTCTCGGGAGGTGAAGCGGAACAGCGCGGGCGGTCGGCCGCCGGAGCGCCCGGCGGGCACGGTGCGGCCGGTGGGTTCCAGGACGCCTCGCCGGGACAGCACGCGCTGCAGGTTCGTCGCCGCGACCTGGTAGCCGAGCGCGCCCGAGTAGATCCCTCGCAGTTCGGAGACGGTGAACTCCGCCGGGGCCAGCGCGAACCCGATGTTGGTGTAGGAGAGCTTGGCGCGCAGCCGGTCTCGCGCGGCGAGCACGATCTCCTCGTGGTCGAAGGCCGTCGCGGGCAGGTCGTCGACCGGGAACCAGCGGGTGTCGGCGGGCACTTCGGGGTCGACGTCGGCGGGCACCAGGCACAGGAACGCGGTGGCGATGACCCGCCGGTCCGGCACCCGGCCGGGGGCGCTGAACACCGAGAGCTGCTCGACGTGGGAGAGCTTGTGCACGTCGACCTTCTCGGCGAGCTGCCGCCGGATCGACGCCTCGACGTCCTCGTCGGCGGCGAGCCGGCCCCGGGGGAGCGACCAGCGGTGCAGCGCGGGCTCTTTGGCGCGCTGCCAGAGCATCACCTGGAGTCGTTCGTCGCGGATCTGCAGGACCCCTGCGAGGACTTCGTGAGCTGCATCTCTGCCATCCGCCGTTGTCCCGGTGTTACGATGTGGCACGTTTTCGATTATAAGGCGAAAACCTCGGGCCCGTTGATCCGGGGTGAGTTGCGGGGTCTCCGGCGCGTCTCGGAGCCCCCGGCGAGGAGGACGAGATGGCGACTGCGACGTGGCAGCGGACCGATGCCGGCTACACCGGTGTCGAAGCCGACGCCGCCTGGGCCGAGGAGGTCCGGCGGTTGGCCGAGGAGCGCGACGCCGTGCTGCTGGCGCACAACTACCAGCTGCCCGAGATCCAGGACGTCGCCCACCACACCGGTGACTCGCTGGCGCTGAGCCGCATCGCGGCCAACAGCGACGCGAGCACGATCGTCTTCTGCGGCGTGCACTTCATGGCCGAGACCGCCAAGATCCTCGGCCCGGAGAAGACGGTGCTGATCCCCGACGAGCGGGCGGGTTGCTCGCTGGCCGACTCGATCACCGCCGAGCAGCTGCGCGAGTGGAAGGCCGAGCACCCGGGCGCGGTCGTCGTCTCCTACGTCAACACGACCGCGGAGGTGAAGGCCGAGACCGACATCTGCTGCACCTCCTCCAACGCGGTCGACGTGGTGCGCTCGATCCCGGAGGACCGCGAGGTGCTGTTCTGCCCGGACCAGTTCCTGGGCGCGCACGTCAAGCGCGAGACCGGCCGGGAGAACCTGCACATCTGGGCCGGTGAGTGCCACGTGCACGCCGGGATCAACGGGCCGGAGCTCGCCGAGCGCGCCGCCGCGTCGCCGGAGGCGGACCTGTTCATCCACCCCGAGTGCGGCTGCGCGACCTCCGCGCTCTACCTCGCGGGCGAGGGCACCGTGGAGCCGGAGCGGGTGAAGATCCTGTCCACCGGCGACATGCTCACCGCGGCGAGGGACACCGGCGCGCGCTCGGTGCTGGTGGCCACCGAGGTCGGCATGCTGCACCAGCTGCGGAAGGCCGCTCCGGAGATCGACTTCCGCGCGGTCAACGACCGGGCCTCCTGCCGCTACATGAAGATGATCACCCCGGCGGCCCTCCTGCGCTGCCTGCGCGAAGGCGCCGACGAGGTGCACGTGCCCACCGACGTCGCCGACCGCGCTCGGGCATCGGTGGAGCGGATGATCGCCATCGGCAAGCCCGGCGGTGGCGAGTGACCTGGGAAGCCGGTGCCGACCTGCTGGTCGTCGGCACCGGTGTGGCCGGGCTGACCGCCGCGCTGCGCGCTCGCGAAGCCGGTCTGCGCGTGCTGGTGCTGAGCAAGGACTCGGTCGCGGCCGGCAACACCGGCTGGGCGCAGGGCGGCATCGCCGTGGTGCGGCCGGACGAGCTCGACCCGGGCGACAGCCTGCACAAGCACGTCGAGGACACGCTGACCGCGGGTGTCGGGCTGTGCTCGCCGCAGGCGGTGCGCGACATCCTCGCCGACGGCGCGCAGGCCATCGGCCGGTTGCGCGCGGCGGGCGCTGAGTTCGACGCCGTCGACGGCGCGCTGGCCCGCACCCGCGAGGGCGGGCACCAGGCGTTCCGCGTCATCCACGCAGGTGGGGACGCCACCGGCGCCGAGGTGCAGCGGGCGCTGGTGTCGGCCGTGCGCGGTGGCGGGATCCCGGTGCTGGAGCAGCACTGCGTGGTCGAGCTGCTGCGCGGCGAGGGCGGCGCGATCGCCGGGGCGCTGGCGATGGACTCCGAGAGCCGCCCCGGTGTGCTGCACGCGCCCGCGGTGCTGCTGGCCACCGGCGGTCTCGGTCAGCTCTACGCCGCGACGACCAACCCCGACGTGTCCACTGCGGACGGTGTGGCGCTGGCGCTGCGCGCCGGGGCGGGAGCGGCGGACCTGGAGTTCGTGCAGTTCCACCCGACCGTGCTCTACGCCGAGGGCGAGGCGCGCGGACGTCGCCCGCTGGTCACCGAGGCGGTGCGCGGCGAAGGAGCGGTGCTGCTGGACGTGCGCGGGGACCGGGTGATGGACGGGGTGCACCCGCTGGGCGATCTGGCGCCGCGCGACGTGGTGTCGGCGGCGATCACCCGGCGCGCGGCGGAGACCGGTGCCGGGCACGTCTTCCTGGACGCCACCGGGGTCCCCGGTTTCGCCGAGCGGTTCCCGACCGTGCACGCCTCGTGCCGGGAGGCGGGGATCGATCCGGCGGCCGAGCCGATCCCGGTGGCCAGCGCGGCGCACTACTCGTGCGGCGGCGTGGTGTCCGATGTGGATGGCCGTACCGCGGTGACCGGCCTGTACGTGGCGGGCGAGGTGGCCTGCACGGGCCTGCACGGGGCGAACCGGCTGGCCTCCAACAGCCTGCTGGAAGGGCTGGTCGTGGGCGGGCGAGCGGCCTCGGCCGTGGCCAAGGACCTCGGGTGCGGGCTGCTGTCGCGCACGTCGGTGGGCGAGGTCGAGCCGCCCGCGTTCGCGGTCGTCGAGCGAGACCTGCTGCAGCGCACCATGAGCACGCACGCGGGCATCGGCCGCAGCGAGGACGGGATGGCCGAGGCGTGCTCGGTGCTGGACCGCGCCTCCGTCGTCCGTCCGCTGCGGACGCGGCAGGCGGTCGAGGACGCGTCGCTGACGCTGACCGCGCAGGCCCTGCTGGCAGCGGCCAGGCTCCGCGCGGAATCGCGCGGTTGCCACCGCCGCACCGACTTCCCGGACACCGACGACCTGCGCTGGCGGCGCAGCACGGTGCTCCGGCTCGACGCCTCGGGGTGGTTGATCCACGCCGAGACCGGAATTGCGAGGACAGCGGCATGACTTTCGACTTCGACGGCGCCCGCGAGATCGTCCGCACGGCCCTGGCCGAGGACCTGCGCCACGGGCCGGACGCCACCACCGAGGCCACCGTCGCCGAGGACGCGGTCGCCGAGGCGGGCTTCAACACCCGCAAAGCCGGTGTGCTGGCGGGGCTTCCGGTGGCGCGCCTGGTGCTCGACGAGGTGCTGGGCGCCGACGCCTACCAGGTGCTCGACGAACGCGCCGACGGCGATCGGCTCGCTCCCGGTGACTGCGCGCTGCGCGTGAAGGCGCCGGTCCGGGGCCTGCTCACCGCGGAGCGCACCGCGCTCAACCTGCTGACCCACCTCTCGGGCATCGCCACCGCGACCTCGGCGTGGGTGGACGCCGTGGCAGGCACCGGTTGCAAGATCCGGGACAGCCGCAAGACCCTCCCGGGCCTGCGCGACCTGCAGAAGTACGCGGTCCGCTGCGGTGGCGGCGTCAACCACCGCATGGGCCTGGGCGACGCGATCCTGATCAAGGACAACCACGTGGTGGCCGCGGGTTCCCCGGCGGCCGCAGTCCGGGCCTGCCGCGCCCACGCACCGGACCTCCCGATGGAGGTCGAGGTCGGCGACCTCGCCGAGCTCGAAGAGGTCCTGGCCGAGAACGTCTCCCTGGTCCTGCTGGACAACTTCACCCCGGACCAGTGCGCCGAAGCGATGTCGCGCACCCGGGCGCTCTCACCGGGCACGGAGCTGGAGGCCTCGGGTGGTCTCACCCTCGACGTGGCAGCGGCCTACGCCCGGACCGGAGTCCACTACCTAGCGGTGGGAGCCCTGACCCACTCCTCCCCGACCCTGGACCTCGGCCTGGACATGTGACCCGGACCAACATCACCCGCCCAGGCGCTCAAGTTCACCCGCCTGCGCAACCCCTTTCGAATTTCGCGCGAAATTCGAGCCCGAACTTCGGCGTTCGAATTTCGCGCGAAATTCGAATCCCCCTGGTCAGGAGGCGTGTGGGGCGGTGGGGGTGTTCGGGTTGCGGCATGATCGGGTGGTGGAACGGGAGGTGCGCGTGGTGGATTCGGCTTTGTTGGGCGGTGCTTCGGCGGCGCGGCGGCCCACCGGTCCGGTGCTGGGACTGCTGGTGGTGGTCGTGTGCCTGCTGGTCGGGCCCGCGGTGGTGACGCTGGCCCTGCTGCCGGTGTTCGGGGTTTCCGCGCTGGCCCTGGTGGGCGGACCGATGGGGATCGGGAGTCAGCTGGTGCTGCTGCTGAGCTTCCTCGGGGCGAGCGGTCTGCTCGCGCTCTGGGTGCTGCTCAAGGAGCGGCGTCCGCTGGCCAGCCTCGGGTTCTTCCCGGCTTCCGGGATCGGTGCGCACCTGGCGTTCGGCGCCGGTGTGGCGGTCGTGCTGCTGGCGGTGCCCGTGGTGGTGAACCTTGCCGGCGGGCAGTACCTGGTCGGGCCGGTGCGGTTCGCGCAGGTCGGGGCGGTGCTGCTGGCGCTGGTCGGGTTCGCCGTGCAGGCGTGCACCGAGGAGGTCGTCAGCCGCGGCTACCTGCTGCAGACCGCCTACCGCAAGTGGGGGCTCGCGGCCGCGATCATCTTCCAGGCGCTGGTCTTCGCGCTGCTGCACGGGGCCAACTTCGACGTCGGCGTGCTGCCGCTGGTCAACGTCCTGCTGATCGGTCTGACGCTGGGGTTGTGGGCCGTGGCCGAGGGGTCGCTGTGGGGCGTGTGCGCCTTCCACGTCGTGTGGAACTGGTGCCAGGGCAACGTGGCCGGGATCCAGGTGTCCGGGATGGACATCCAGGCCACGCTGCTGAGCCTCGACCCCGAGCCGGGAACCGCTGAACTGCTCACCGGCGGCGGCTTCGGCGTCGAGGGCAGCGTCATCACCACGGCCGTCCTGCTCATCTCGACGGCCCTGGCGTTCCGAGCCGTTCAGAAACGCCGGTTGGTGAGCACCGGGACGGCCTGACGGGCTCCTTCGACCGCGTCCGGGTCGACGTCGACGACCTCGACGCCGGGTTCGGCGCCGAGCTGCGCGTGGACCAGGCCGAGGGGAGTGGCGACGAGGCTGTGGCCGATGCCGGTCGGGGCTTTGCCGGAGGGTTCGCGGCCGATGCTGCGCGGGTCTCCCTGGCCGCAGGCCACGATCCACGAGGTCGAGTCGAGCGCGCGGGCGCGCACCAGCAGCTCCCACTGCTCGCGCTTGCCCTCGCCGGAACCCCACGACGCCGGGGTGACGATCACCGACGCGCCCTCGTCGGCGAGCTTCTGGAACAGCCCGGGGAACCGCACGTCGTAGCAGGTGGTGAAGCCGATGCCGACGCCGTCGAGGGTGATCACGACCGTCTCCGCGCCGGGGGCGACGGTGGTGGACTCGGCGAAGCCGAACGCGTCGAAGAGGTGGATCTTGTCGTAGGAGGCCTCCACGCCGCGACCGGTGATCAGCAGCGTGTTGGTGACCCGCCCGTCGTCGGCGGGGGTGAACATGCCCGCGACCACGGCGATGCCGGCTTCCCGCGCGAGCCGGCGGACCTCGGTGGCCCACGGGCCGTCCAGCGGCTCGGCCAGCGGTGCCAGCTTCACGCCGAAGCAGGCCATCGTCGCCTCGGGGAACACCGCGAGGTCGGCGCCTTCCTCGGCGGCCCGGCGGATCCCCTCGGCGACCAGTTCCAGGTTGGCCTTCGGGTCGGGGCCCGACACGATCTGGCACAACGCGATTCGCATAGCCACAACCAATCCTTCGACGAGTTCTGCTTCGAAGCGACGAAGTCGCTCGGGTTCCCCCATCCGCACCGCCGGGCAAGCCGAGTGGTGCCGGTCCGAGGCCGTTACGATGCTTGTATACCGATGATATGCAAGCAAGGGGTCAAAGTGCCGTCCGGACGTGAACTCGCTTACGCCCACCTCAAGGACACCGTCCTGAGCGACCCCAGCATGCAGGGTCAGTTCGTCAACGAACAGGCCCTGGCCGACGAGATCGGCGTGTCGCGCACGCCCATCCGCGAGGCCCTGCTGCTGCTCGCCGCCGAGGAACTGGTCCAGCTGGTGCCCAAGCGCGGCGCCTACATCGCCCCGATCGGCGGCAGGGAGATCGGCGAGCTGTTCGAGATCCGCACGATGATCGAGTGCTACGCCGCCCGCCGCGCCGTCGAGCTCGACGCGGTGCCGGTGGCCGAGATGCGCGCGCAGCTCGACGAGCAGCGCGAGCTCGGCGAGGACCAGGCTCGCGAGTTCATCGACCACGACCACCGGTTCCACTCGGCGCTGGTGGCGGCCGTCGGCAACGAGATGCTGTCCAAGACCTACGACGGGCTGCGCGCCCGGCAGATCCGGGCCGGCGTCGAGGCGCTGTTCCGGTCCGACGGGCGGCGCAAGTCCGTGCTGTCCGAGCACGAGGCGATCTGCTCGGCGCTCGCCGCGGGCGACCCGGAGGCCGCGACCGCGGCGATCACCGAACACCTCAGCGCGACCCGGCGGGTGTTGCAGTCCGGCTGAGCCACAGGCCGATGAGCGTCACCACGCAGGTCGCCGCCAGGTAGCAGGCGGGGGCGACCCAGGTGTCGAAGTAGGCGTACAGCGAGGTGAACAGCAGTGGGGCCAGGGCTCCGCCGATGATCCCGGCGAGCGTGTAGGCCAGCGAGGCGCCGGTGGCGCGCAGCGCCGGGCTGAACTGCTCGGCGATGAACGCGGCCTGCGGCCCGTACATCAGGGCGTGCCAGATCAGGCCGACGATGACGCCGACGATCAGCAGCCCCGCGGATCCGCCTCCGACCAGCGGGAAGAACACGAACGGCCACACCAGGCCGCCGACGGCGCCGACCGCGTAGACGCGGCGGCGGCCGAAGCGGTCCGACAGCGCCCCGGCCAGCGGCATCAGGAACAGCTGGAGCGAGGAGCCGAGCATGACTCCGGTGACCGCCCAGCTCTTGGGCATGTCCAACTGCTGGGTGGCGTAGGTGAGCACGAAGACGGTGAACAGCGCGTAGAGCACGTCCGGGCCGACGCGGGAGAGGATCCCGGCGATCAGCGCGCGCGGTTCCTGCGTGAGGACCTCGCGCACCGGGGCGCCCGCCTGCTCGCCCTTCTGCTGGATCTCCTGGAAGACCGGGGTCTCCTCCAGCTTCACGCGGATCCACAGGCCGAAGATCACCAGCACGGCCGACAGCAGGAACGCGACCCGCCAGCCCCAGGACATGAACTGCTCCGAGGTCAGCCCGGCGGCCAGACCGGCGAGAACACCGTTGGCCAGCAGGTTTCCGGCCGGCGGCCCGATCTGGGCGGCGGAGGCCCAGAACCCGCGGTGCTTCTCGCTGCCGTACTCGCTGGAGAGCAGCACCGCGCCGCCCCACTCGCCGCCGATGCCCACGCCCTGGGCGAATCGCAGCACCACCAGCAACACCGCGCCGAGCGCGCCGACCTGGTCGTGGGTGGGCAGCAGTCCGATGAGGACGGTGGAGATGCCGGTGATCAGCAGCGTGATCACCAGGACCTGCTTGCGGCCGAGCACGTCGCCGAGGCGGCCGAAGACGAATCCGCCCAACGGGCGCGAGACGTAGCCGACGGCGTAGGTGGAGAACGCCAGCAACGTGCCCGACAGCGGGTCGTGGCTGGGGAAGAACAGCTGGCCGAACACCAGCGCCGAGGCGACCGAGTAGGCGGCGAAGTCGTACCACTCCAGGGAGGTGCCGCTCAGGCTCGCCACGAATGCCTTGATCAGGTCCTTGCGCGCCGGTCTTGCGGCGGTCGCGGTCGCGTTCGTCATGGGCTCCCTCGATTTCCAGGTGGACCGGCACAGTGTGATACGAACTGTATACAAGAGGTATGCCAAACGGGAGGGTGTTGTGTTTCCACTTCATTTCGATGTCGGTGGCCGGACGGTCGAGGTCTCGGTGACGACGCTGCTCAACGCCGGGTACGCCGGTCGCAGCCAGGAGGACGTGGCCGTCCACGTCGCGGAACTGGCCGAGCTCGGCGTCCCCGCCCCGACCCGCACGCCCTGCCTGTACCCGGTCGCGCCCTACCTGGCGATGCAGGCCGACGTGGTCCCGGTGCAGCACGGCCGGACGTCCGGCGAGGCCGAGTGGGCGCTGGTGATCACCGAGGACGACGTGCTGCTCACCGCCGCCTGCGACCACACCGACCGCGAGCTGGAGGTCCACGGCGTGGCCTGGAGCAAGCAGGCCGGGCCGGACGTCCTCGGCCGCAAGGCGTGGCGGCTGGCCGACGTCGAGGACCACCTCGACGAGATCGCGCTCACGGCCTGGGCCGGCGGCGAGAAGATCCAGGACGGCACCCTCGCCGACCTGCTCACCCCGCACTACTGGCTGGAAGAGCTCCGCGCCCGAGGTCTCGCCCGGCCCGGCACTGTCCTGATCTCGGGCACCATCCCCATGACCCCCGACGTCGACCAGTTCGCCACCACCTGGCGCGTGGAACTCACCGACCCCCGCACCAACGACACGATCACCTGCACCTACGCGGTGGAGGTCATGCCAGAACCAGTCGCCTGACGACCGCGGGGACCGGTCGCCTCCGGAGCGTTCCCGGCTCGGGGGACGGATTACTCCGGTATTCCGTTCCCCGATTACGGGAGTAATCCGGGTTCTGAATACCGCCGTAATCCGGTTCCCCACCTGCGGTCGGGCGTGTTGGGGGAGGTGGCGAGGAAGATCTCAGGTTATTGAGAATGTGTTGCAATAGCCCTTATGGTGCCTGAGTGCTGAAACGTCGGAGTCTGGTCGTGGGGTTATCGGTCGTCGTGGGGGTCGTGGCCGCCGGGTGCGCTGCGCCTTCGCAACCCGGGGGGTCCGGCGCGATGCTGCTCGCCGACGGGTACGAGCCGGAGAGCTTGAACCCGCTGCTCGGGTACGGAGCCGAGGGAGCGGCGAAGTTCTACGACGGGCTGCTCGCCTTCGACGGTCGCGCGCAGCTCCGGCCCGCCCTGGCGGTGGAGCAGCCGCAGGCCAACGCCGACGCCACCAGCTGGACCGTGAAGCTCCGCGACGGCGTGAAGTTCCACGACGGAACGCCGTTCGACGCCGAGGACGTCGCCACCACCTACCGCGCGGCCATCGACCCCGCCTACGCCTCCACGGTCTCCTCCGACTACGACATGCTCGCCGGAGTCCAGGCCGTCGACCCGCACACCGTGCGCTTCGACCTGAAATTCCCCTACTCCGCCTGGCCTTCCAAGATGGTCCTGGGCATCGTCCCGAACGAAGCGCTGACAACCCCCGCCTCGCAGGAGAACTCGCCGCTCAACACCCGTCCCGTCGGCACCGGCCCGTACCGGCTCGTCGAATGGCGCCAGGGCGACCAGATGACCTGGGCCGCCAACCCCGACTACTGGGGCGGCGCACCGGCCGTGCACGACATCACCGTCGTGTTCGCCAAGGACGACAACACGCGCGCGCAGCGGTTAGCCGCGGGCGAGTTCGACGGCACCGTGCTGCCCCCGGTGCTCGCCGAAGGTGCCGCGCGCGACGGGTTCCGCGTCGTGCACCACGAGACCGCCGACTACCGCAGCATCGCGCTGCCCAACACCCACCCCGTCGCCGGTGACCGCGCCGTGCGCACCGCGCTGAACCTCGCCGTGGACCGCGACGGCATGATCAAGGCGCTGCTCGGCGGGCGCGGAAAGCCCGCCTACGCCCCGATCCCGCCGTCGATGGGCGCTCACCACGAGCCCGCGGCGACCTTCGCCCACGACCCGCAGCAGGCGGGCCGGATCCTCGACGACGCGGGCTGGCGAGTCGGCGCCGACGGCATCCGCGAGCGCAACGGGACCCGCGCGAAGTTCACCGTGATGTACTTCGCCGACGACAGCCTCCGCCGCGACCTGGCAACTGGTTTCGCCTCCGACGCCCGCAAGGTCGGCATCGAGGTCGAGCTCGCCGGGGTGGACCGCTCCGCGGTCGCCGGGAGGCTGGCCACCGACGGCATCGTGCTCGGCGGCGGCAACCCGATGGACCCGGACCCGCAGGTCTACTCCAGCCTGAGCTCCCAGGCGATCGGCACCGGCACCTACAACAACCCCGGCCAATACCGCAACGCCGAGGTGGACGCCGCCCTCGACTCCGCCCGCCGCGAGCTGGACCCGGCCAAGCGCGCCGAGCTCTACCGGCAGGCCCAGCGCGCCTACGTCGCCGACCCCGGCCTGGTCTACCTGGCGTTCATCGACCACAGCTACGTGCTGCGCGACGGCGGTTTCACCGGCTACCAGCCGCCCGTCGAGCCGCACACCCACGGCACCACCTGGGGTCCGTGGTGGAACGTCGAGACCTGGAAGCCCAGCGCATGACCCGGGCGATCTCGCGCTTGGTGCTGCGGCGCCTGGCGTTCGCCGTCCCGGTGCTGGTGATCGTCGCGCTCGGCGTGTTCCTGCTGGCCTCGGCCTCGCCGTTCGACCCGATCGATCAGTACTTCGGGGTGCGGCTGTTCACCGCCTCGGCCGCCGACGTGGCCCGGGTGCGCGCCGAGCTCGGCCTCGACCGGCCCGTGCTGGAGCAGTTCTGGCAGTGGTTCGGCGGTGTGCTCACCGGTGACCTCGGGATCTCCCGGTCGCTGCGCCAGCCCGTCGCTCAGGTCGTCGCCGAACGGCTGCCCTGGACCGCGCTGCTCGCGGCCACCGGACTCGTCCTGGCGGTGCTGTTCGCACTGGTCGGCGGCACGATCGCCGCGTGGCGGCAGGGCGGCGTCGTGGACCGGCTGATCACCGCCGTCGGGCACGCGCTGGAGGGCGTCCCGCCGTTCGTGCTCGCGCTGCTGTCCATCGCGGTGTTCTCGCTCGGCCTGGGCTGGCTGCCGGTGGCGGGCCTGACCGATGCCGGGGAGGACGTCTCCTTCGCGCAGGTCGCCGAACACCTCGCGCTGCCCGCGCTCGTGCTCGGCGTGTCCCAGACCCCGTGGCTCGTGCTGCACGTCCGGCAGTCGATGCTGGGCTCGCTGGCCGAGGACCACGTCACCGGAGCTCGCGCGCGCGGCCTGGCCGAGCGGGTCGTGGTGCTGCGCCACGCCCTGCCCACCGCGCTGCTGCCGTTCGTGACGCTCATCGGCGCCCGCATCCCGGAGCTGGTCACCGGAACGGTGCTGGTGGAGGAGGTCTTCTCCTGGCCGGGCCTGGCGGGTGCGGTGGTCACCGCCGCCACGGCCGTGGACTACCCGCTGCTGGCGATGGTGACCCTGGTGGCCACGGCGGCGGTGCTGCTGGGCTCGCTGCTGGCCGACGTCGCCGCGATCCTGCTCGACCCGAGGGTGGCCGCGGATGGCTGAGCTGACCTGGAAACCGGCCGGCCGCGCGGGGATCTCCCGTGCGCGCCCGCACACCCGCCTGCGCGCGTCGCTGGCGGCCCTGGTGCTGCTGGTGCTCGGCGCGGTGTTCGTGCCGATGCTGCTGGGCGGTCAGGCCGTGAGCTACGACGAGATCCGCCTCGCGCCCGGTCTCGCGCACCCCTTCGGCACCGACTCCAACGGCCGCGACCTGTTCGTGCAGTCGATGGCGGGACTGCGGGTGTCGTTGCTGGTCGCCGCGTTCAGCGCCCTGGTGTCCACAGTGCTCGGTTCGCTGGTGGGCGTGGTGGCCGGAGGCCTCGGCGGCTGGGCCGACCGGCTGCTGATGCGGCTCGTCGACACCGTCAACTCGGTGCCGCACCTGCTGCTCGGCGTGGTCATCGTCGCGCTGTACCGGGGGAGCCTGGTCGCGGTGATCTGCTCGATCGCCCTGACGCACTGGACGACGGTCGCGCGCGTCGTGCGCTCCGAAGTCCTGTCGCTGCGGCAACGCCCGCACGTCGAGGCCGCCATCGCCGGTGGTTCGTCGCGCACGCGCGTGCTGCGCAGGCACCTGCTGCCGGCGATCGTGCCGCAGGCCGCGCTGTCGGCGGTGCTGCTCGTGCCGCACGCCGTGTGGCACGAGACCGCGCTGAGCTTCCTCGGGCTGGGACTGCCGCCGCACCTGGCCAGCATCGGCAACATCCTCGGCGACGGTCGCGACGCCGTGCTGCTCGGCGCCTGGTGGATCGTGCTGTTCCCGTCGGGCCTGCTGGTGGCCACGACGCTGGCGGTGTCCGGGCTGGCCGCGACGTGGCGCGACCGGATCGTGCCGCGACGACGATCGGAGCTGTCGCTGTGACCGATGTCGAAGCACCCGAGACGACGGACCTCCTGACGCTGCAACAGCTCTCGGTCCGCTTCCGGCTGCCGCGCGGTGTGCTGGTGCGCGCCGTCAGCGACGCCGCGCTGCGGCTGCGTCCCGGACGCGTGCTGGCTCTGGTCGGCGAATCCGGTTGTGGCAAGTCCGTTCTCGCGTCCGCGCTGCTGGGTCTGCTGCCCGGCAACGCCGAAACCCGCGGCCAGGCGCTGCTCGACGACGGAACCGACCTGCTCTCGGCGCCGGAACCGGTGCTGGCAGGGCGGATTCGCGGTCGTCGCATCGGGCTCGTACCGCAGTCGGCGAGCACCCACCTGACCCCGGTGCGCACGGCCCGCGCGCAGCTCGTCGAGACCGTCGACGCCCTGCGCGGCCCCAGCGGTGCCGACGACCTCGCGCGCCGAGTCGGGCTCGACCCGGCCGATCTGGACCGCTACCCGCACGAGCTGTCCGGTGGCATGGCGCAACGCGTCGCGCTCGCGCTGGCGCTGGCGGGGGACCCGCGGATCATCCTCGCCGACGAACCGACCACCGGCCTGGACCGGCCCCTGGTGCACCGCACCGTCGACCTGCTCGCCGACGCCGCCACCGACGGTCGCGCGGTCCTGCTGATCACCCACGACCTCGCCGCCGCCCGCAGGGTGGCCACCGACGTGGCCGTGATGTACGCCAGCCGCATCGTCGAAGCCGGGCCCGCCGACGAGGTGCTGGGCGATCCCTGGCACCCGTACACCGCCGGTCTGCTGGCAGCCCTGCCGGAGGGCGGGTTCGAACCGGTCCCCGGCCACCCGCCGTCGCTGACCGAACTCGACCGCATCGAAGGGGAGTGGGGCTGCGTGTACTGCCAACGCCGTCCGGACCAGCCCGGATTCGCGCCCTGCACGGGAGATCCGAAACTTCTCGCCCGGGGCGAGCGGTGGATCGCCGCTCACGCGCCGTGCTGAGCGCCAGCGACGTCGTCGTCGGCTACCGGCGCGGCGAACCGGTCCTCGACGGCGCGAGCATCGACGTCTCCGCGGGTGAAGTGCTCGGTCTCGCCGGTCCCAGCGGTTCGGGCAAGTCGACGCTGGGGCGCGTTCTGGCGCTGCTGCACCGGCCTTGGTCCGGACGGGTGTCCCTCGATGGCGGCGACATCAGCGGCTTTCGGCACCGCACACCCCCGGAAACGCGAAAGGCGATCGGAATCGTCTTCCAGCACCCGAGGCCCGCCGTCGACCCGCGCTTCACGCTCCGGGACATCATCGCCGAACCGCTGCTCGCGCGCGGGGAAGCCGACGACATCGCCGAACTGGCCGACGAAGTCGGGATCACCGCCGAACTGCTCACCCGCCGCCCGCACGAGGTCAGCGACGGCCAGCTGCAACGCGCCTGCCTGGCCCGCGCCCTCGCCCCGCACCCCCGCTACCTGGTGTGCGACGAGATGACCGCCATGCTCGACGCCTCCACCACCGCCGCCCTCGTGCGCGTCGTCGACCGCCGAACACGCGAGAACGGCACCGGAGTCCTCGCCATCAGCCACGACGAGGCCCTCCTCGACCGCTGGGCGCACCGCGTGGTTCACGTTTCCGACGTAGTGCTGCGGGTACCGCGTGCTTGATGGTGGGGGAACGCGTCAGTTTCGCGCTTCGCGTGCCCAGCGGTAGACCTCTTCGCCGGGCGCGGCGTTCGCGGCGGCGAGTAGGTACAGAAGGTGTGCGTTGAGCGAGCGCCCCTCTGCCGTGGCGGCTTCGGCGAGTTGATGATGGAGGTCTTCGGGAACACGCAAGGTCAAGCGGATCATGGTGGTACGTCAACACCATGACGACACCACAGGTGGCAGCCGGAAAGGTCCGGTACCTGTATCGCCTGCGTGTGTCGAAAACCGCTGAGCATCGACTTCGCGCCCAGTACGGCGAGAAAGCTCTGAAGGGGCTTGCGCACTACCAGCGCCAGATGGCGCGACGACATCACCCGAAGAGCAAGAAGCAGACCAATGGTTACCGGAAGGCTCAACGCCTGGCGGCCAAGAAGTGCAAGAAGGTGGCACGTCAGCGTCAGGACACGGCGCGCAAGTGGGCGAAGAAGGTCGTGACCGGCCACGACGGCATCGCGGTGGAGGACTTCAAGCCGAAGTTCCTCACCAGGACCACCATGGCCCGCAAGGCCGCTGATGCCGCGATCGGCGCGACCAAAGAGGCATTGATCGAGCAGGCCCGTAAGCACTGCCGTGACTTGCGGCTGGTGGACCCGAAGAACACGACGATGGACCGCGGTAAGTGCCATGCGAGAGCCAAACATCGCTTGCCGCTTTCAGAACGCACGTATACCTGCACCGCATGCGGGCACGTGTCCCCGAGGGACAAGAACTCCGCGCTCGTCATGGTGCACCGGGCTGGTTTCGACCCGGTTGATGCAGACGGCAGAAGACCCGGCTCACGCCCTGCGTGGCCGGGCAGCCTGAGTCAGAAATCCCCCAGCATCACGCGGGGGAGGATTCAAGTTTCCGAGTTGATATGAGATTGTGGCGCAGTGCGGTACTCGGGGAGCCGCTTCGAAGATGTACGAACGACTCTCAGGAGCTGAAGTGAGCGAGCAAGAAGGCACCACGTTCGTCCAGTGGCGGGAGCGCGCGCAGAACGAGGTCGCCGACGACCGCCCCCAGATGCGCATGCTCATGATCGTGGCCGCGGCTGTAGTGGTAGCAGGCATCGTCATCGGCTCGATCGTGCTGATGCTTTCCTGATTTCTTCGAACTTCTCAGTGGTCTTGTTGCTGGGCGGTGCGGGTAGCGGAACCTCAGACGTCCTCTGGCTCCGGGATCCGAGACTGATGTATGTCCACTACACGGCGCTACGGCTGTCCTCCCCGGAGAACGTCTGAGAACCCGCGGCGGTGCCGGTTGCTTGGGTGGGGTACTGAGAAAGCGACTTCGTCGCTTGCCTGACGTGGTCTGGCGTCTTGCCTGACTTACCTGGTTTTTGGGTGCTTCTCAGTCGGTGTGGCGCCAGTACTGCTTGCGGTGGCCGTCTCTGAGGACGATTCCTTGCTCTGCCAGTTGGGTTCGCAGCAGCGCGGCCTCCTTGTGGTCGCGCCTGCGCAACGCTCGGTCGCGCTCGGTCATCAGCGCGTTCACCCGCAGCGAGAGCTGTTCGGTGTCCCCCGTCCAGAGCACGTACCGGCCCGCGTAGGGATCGGAATCCCGCCAGGCGTAGCCGTGCTCGCGGAACGCGTCGCGCAGCGCCAGCCGGTCCAGCCCCGACTTGCGGCGGGCCAGCTCGGCGCCCGTGCCGTCCAGCAGCACCAGGTGCCCGCGCTCGGTGAACACCGCGTCCACCTCGGCGGCGGCGATCTCGTGCGCGTTGCGTCCGGTCGCGAGCACCACCCGCTCAGGCCCGACCGTCACCGTCAGCCGCTCCTGAGCGAACAGCCCCGCGAATCCCAGGCCGATGATCGCGCCCAGGGCGATCGCCACCAGCATCCCCCACGGATCCGCCCCGGAAGCCGCCAGCTCGAACACGCCCTGGAACGGCGCCCACGGCAGGCCCGCCACCCACGCGGCGACGATCCGCAGCAGGAACCCCGCCACCGCGCCGAGCAGCGGGCAGTAGATCCACGAACCCCGGCGCACCAGCGCGGGCGGATGAATCGTCGTCGCGGTGCTCATGGGCTCATTATCGCGAGAGAAAGGGCCCGGGGTGCGCACACCCCGGGCCCTCCCGATCCCCTCCTGGACGGGTCAGGCGCCCGCCTCGCGCAGCAGGATGTCCACTGCGGCGTCGTTGCGGGCGGTCTCCCGCTCGATCACGTCGCCCGGCGGGTAGAAGCCGTCGAGACCACCGCTGCTCGACGGGTACATCTCGAAGGTGAACGCCAGGATCTTGTGCTGGCCCCACATCCAGTCCAGGCTGTCGCCGTCGGTGACGTACAGGTCGCTGGACTGCTGCGGCGTGTAGCCGTTAGTCTGCGCCATCTCGGTGCCGACCTTGGCGAACCGGTCGTACTCCTGCTGGGTCATGCCCTCGGTGACGTCGTCCGAGGTGTGGCCGAAGGGCCACAGGACCAGCTCGGAATAGGTGTGGAAGTCCACCGCGGCCTTGATCTGCTGGGTGCCGCCCACCACGCGCGAGTCGATGAAGTCGCGCATCGCCGCCGTCTCCGGCGCGGACCACGCCGCGGTGCCCCGGTAGGTCTCGTCGGCCGGGTCATCGCTGGAACCACCGCAGCAGCCCCACTTGTGGCCCCAGTTGCGGTTGGTGTCGGTGCCCTGGTCCTGGCGGTTCTTGCGCCATCCCTGGTACTCGCCCGACTCCACGTCGAACGACGAACCGTCCGGGTTGACCGACGGGATGATCCAGATCTCCCGGTTGTCGACCGAGTCCTTCACGGCCGGGTCCGCGTAGTTGTCGGTGAACCGCTGGGCGACGTGCAGGCACATCTCCGTGGTCAGGTGCTCACGGGCGTGCTGGTTGCAGTCGAAGAGGACCTCCGGCTCGTCCTCGTCGGTCGCCACGTTGTCGCTGACCTTGAGCACCGGGATGTCGCGGCCCTCGAACGACTTGCCCGCGCTGACCTTCGCCGCGATGTCCGGGTGGTCGGCCACGGTCTTGTCGAGCTCGGCGACCATCTCGTCGTAGTTGTGGTACGCCTCGTCGCCGGGCGGGAAATCGCCCGGAGCCTTCGGCTGCACGCCGTTGCGGCGCTGCAGCGCGTCGGCGACCTTCGTCTGCTCGGTCAGCTGGAAGCCGCGAGCGCGCAGCTGCTCGGCCTCCGCCGCCGTCGCCTCCACGCTGGCGACCCGGTCCTTGGTGACGCCCAGGACCTCCGCGCCGCTGCGGTTGATCTCCGTGCGGGATGCGCTGTCGGTGTTGGGGACCGTGTAGATCGCACGGTCCTGTGCGGACGCACCGGTCGGTTCTGCGGCCAGGCCAGCCTGAACCGGTGCCAGCAGGACCAGACCGGCGGCCGCGGCCACCAGTGCTGCCTTGCGCCGGGAACTGAACATCGGATCTCCGATCGATCACTGGAGGTGACGTTCGAAGAGTCCAAGAGGTTTCTGAGGATGGCAACTCTCTGGCGAACTATGGCCTCAGTTGAACAATTTTCCCCGTTTTCGCTTTGCGGTGATCAACTGCTCAAGGGTCATCTTGCTGGGCGGTGCCAGAAGCGGAACCTGAGCGACTCTCTGGCTCCGGGATCCGAGACTGATGTATGCCAATACACGGCGCTACGGCTGTCGTCCCCAGAGAGCCGCTCAAAACCCGCGGCGGTGCTGGTTGGTCTGGTGGGGCACTGAGGAAGCGCCTTCGTCGCTTGCCTGACGTGGGCTGGGTTTGGCTTGTGTCTCGCCTCGCCTCGCCTCGCCTGGTCTTGGTCGTGCTCTGTGACCCTGGGCTGGGTTCGCGGACGGGTGGGGTGGACTGCGATTACCCTGGTAGGTGTAGTCCCGAGGTGTTGGAAGGATGCTCATGCTCACCCGTACCGACCTGCGCGGTCGTGTTCCGTCCACCGCTACGCTGCGCGCCACGCTGCCGCGCGCCGAGATGGACGTCGAGCACGTGCTGCATCGGGTCCGTCCGGTGATCGAGGACATCCGCGACCGCGGCGTCGACGCCGTGCTCGACTACACCGACAAGTTCGACGGAGTTCGCCCTGAACGGGTGAGGGTGCCCGCGGCGGAGCTCAGCCGCGCGCTCGACGAGCTCGACCCGGCCGTGCGCTCCGCGCTGGAGGAGTCCATCGCCCGCGCTCGCCGCGTGCACGCCGACCAGCAGCGCACCGACAGCACCACCCAGGTCGTGCCCGGCGGCACGGTCACCGAGCGCTGGGTGCCGGTCGAGCGCGTCGGCCTCTACGCGCCGGGCGGCCTCGCGGTCTACCCGTCGAGCGTCGTCATGAACGTCGTCCCGGCCCAGACGGCCGGCGTCGAATCGCTGGTGGTGTGCAGCCCGCCGCAGGCCGAGTTCGGGGGCCTGCCGCACCCGACGATCCTGGCCGCCGCGCAGCTGCTGGGCGTCGAGGAGGTGTGGGCGGTCGGCGGTGCGCAGGCCGTCGCGCTGCTGGCCTACGGCGGCCGCGACACCGACGACGGCGAGCTGCTGCCCGCCGACATGGTCACCGGCCCCGGCAACGTCTACGTCACCGCCGCCAAGCGCCACCTGCGCAGCCTCATCGGCATCGACTCGGAGGCCGGTCCCACCGAGATCGCGGTGCTGGCCGACGGCACCGCCGACGCGGTGCACGTGGCCGCCGACCTGATCAGCCAGGCCGAGCACGACACGCTGGCCGCCAGCGTGCTGGTCACGACCTCGCCGGAGCTGGCCGACGCCGTCGACGCCGAGCTGGAGCGCCAGGTCGGCCGGACCAAGCACGTCGAGCGCATCCGCACGGCCCTGACCGGGCAGCAGTCCGGCTGCATCCTGGTCTCGGACCTCGACGACGGCGTCCGGGTGGTCAACGCTTACGCCGCCGAGCACCTGGAGATCCAGACCGCCGACGCCGACGCGGTCGCCGCGCGGGTGCGCAACGCGGGCGCGATCTTCGTCGGCCCGTACGCGCCGGTCTCGCTCGGCGACTACTGCGCCGGCTCCAACCACGTGCTGCCCACCGGTGGCTGCGCCCGGCACTCCTCGGGCCTGAGCGTGCAGAGCTTCCTGCGCGGCATCCACGTCATCTCCTACACCGAGCAGGCGCTCCGCGACGTCGCGGACCAGGTCGTCGCACTCGCCGACGCCGAGGACCTGCCCGCCCACGGCCAAGCCGTGACCGCCCGCTTCTAGAGACGATGCCGACCTCGGCCGCCGCAACGGTGCAGGTGAGAACCTCCGCTGGCCGAGGTGGCGACATGACGACGAAGGACACCCATGAGTGACGTGCTCGGCGCCGACACGACGATGGCCGACCTGCCGCTGCGGGACGACCTGCGCGGTCGCAGCCCCTACGGCGCGCCGCAGCTGGACGTCTCGGTCCGGCTGAACACCAACGAGAACCCCTACCCGCCGCCGCCGGAACTCGTCGCCGACGTCACCGCGGCGGTCCGGGAAGCGGCCGCTGACCTGCACCGGTACCCGGACCGCGACGCCAGGCAGCTGCGCGCCGACCTCGCCGCCTACCTGTCCACCGCGACCGGTGTCGGGCTCGCGATGGACAACGTCTGGGCCGCCAACGGCTCCAACGAGGTCCTCCAGCAGATCCTGCAGGCGTTCGGAGGCCCGGGGCGCAGCGCGCTGGGCTTCGAGCCCTCGTACTCGATGCACCCGATCCTGTCCGCGGGCACCCGCACCGACTGGCTGCCCGCGCCGCGCCGCGCGGACTTCAGCCTCGACGGTGCCGAAGCGGCCCGCCTGGTCGCCGAGAAGCAGCCCGACGTGGTGTTCGTGACCAGCCCGAACAACCCCACCGGCGCGTCGATCTCGCCGGAGGACCTGGTGGCCGTCCTCGACGCCGCGCCCGGCGTGGTCGTGGTCGACGAGGCCTACGCCGAGTTCTCCGCGCAGCCCAGCGCGGTCGAGCTGATCGAGCGCTACCCGGCGAAGGTCATCGTCAGCCGCACCATGAGCAA
Source organism: Saccharopolyspora endophytica (assembly GCF_018070075.1). Taxonomy (GTDB): domain Bacteria; phylum Actinomycetota; class Actinomycetes; order Mycobacteriales; family Pseudonocardiaceae; genus Saccharopolyspora; species Saccharopolyspora endophytica. The sequence continues at coordinate 390,048 of NZ_JAGPXE010000004.1, read as the reverse complement.
GGCCTTCGCCTTCGCGGGCGGACGGCTGGGCTACCTGGCCGCGGCCCCGGCCATGATCGAGGCGTTGCTGCTGGTCAGGCTGCCGTACCACCTCTCGGCGGTCACCCAGGCCGCCGCCCGCGCCGCGCTGCGGCACGCCGACGCCACGCTGGGTTCGGTGCGCGCGCTGATCGACGAGCGCGAGCGGGTCGTGGTGTCGCTGCGGGAACTCGGGTTCACCCCGGCCCCCAGCGACGCCAACTTCGTGCTGTTCGGGCGCTTCACCGACGCGCACCGCGCCTGGGAGCGCTACCTGGACTCCGACGTGCTGATCCGCGACGTCGGCATCCCCGGCCACCTGCGGGTCACCATCGGCACGCCCGCCGAGAACGACGCGTTCCTGGCGGCGAGCAAGGCAGTCATTGAGGAGATCGAACGGTGAGTTTTCAGCCAGGCACGCGGGTCGGTCGCGTCGAGCGCACCACCAAGGAGTCGTCGGTGGTGGTCGAGCTCGACCTCGACGGCACCGGGCAGGTCGACATCGACACCACGGTCCCGTTCTACGACCACATGCTCACCGCGCTGGGCACGCACGCCGCGTTCGACCTCAAGGTCAAGTCCACCGGCGACATCCACATCGACGCCCACCACACCGTCGAGGACACCGCGATCGTGCTCGGCCAGGCGCTGCGCCAGGCGCTGGGCGACAAGAAGGGCATCCGCCGCTTCGGCGACGCCTGGATCCCGATGGACGAGACCCTCGCGCACGCCGCCGTGGACGTCTCCGGCCGCTCCTACTGCGTGATGACCGGTGAGCCGGAGGAGTACAACTCCTTCACCATCGGCGGGAACTACCCGTTCGTGCTCAACCGGCACGTGTTCGAGTCGCTGGCCTTCCACTCCCAGATCAACCTGCACACCAGGGTGATCCACGGCCGCGACCCGCACCACATCGCCGAGGCCGAGTACAAGGCCATCGCCCGCGCCCTGCGCGCAGCCGTGGAACCCGACCCCCGCTTCGCCGGGGTCGTCCCCTCCACCAAGGGCGCCCTGTAAGGACCCCCGTCACTCGGACGGGGCACCTTGTCGAATTTCGCGCGAAATTCGAGTCCGATCTGTGGGTGTCGAATTTCGCGCGAAATTCGAGTGCGCGGCAGCATCACCGCAGCGTCACCGCTGGTCGTCGCGTCGTGGCGGAGGGTCATGTCGCTTCGCCGGAGGGCTTGGTTCACCTGTCGGACACCGGGAGGTCTCCTGGTCGTGTCCTGGCGGGGTGACGATCGGGCGTGTGCGCAATTCCTCCGAGACCCCGGTGACCGGGCGGCTCGCCGTCGCGACGGTTCAGCCGCAGGTCGGCGGGGTCGTGGTCGGTGAGACCGTCTCGTTGCGCCTGGGCTGCGTGGGCTCCGGCTTCGCGCGCTTCGCGATCCGCACCGGCGAGGGCGAGGCGCACCACGTGGACGTGCTCGGCGAGAAGTTCGTGCCGGTCCCGGTCGCCGTGCACTACCACTGCACGATCGAGGGCCCCGGGGACCTCCGGATGGAGCTCAGCGGTTCCCGGGACGGCCGTGCCGCGGCGATCGACGTCCAGGCCCGCCACACCGACCCAGGCCTCAGGCTCGAACTGCGCAACAACGGCCCGCACGAGCTCGCGCTCGACCTGCGCGCCCTCGCCCACGCCGAGCACGAGAAGCACGTCCTGGTCGCCGCCGGCGGAGCCCTGCCCGTGTTCTGGCCCGCTCCGCAGGGCCGCTACGACCTCGCGGTCACCGCTGCGGAGGACGAGACCTTCCACCGCAGGATCGTCGGCAGGGCCGAGTAACCCCCTCGGGAAACGCGAAACCGCCCCTCGCGCTGGGCGAAGGGCGGTTCCGGGCGATCAGATCAGACCTTCTCGGGGTTCTTCTCCTCGGTCACGCCACCGTCGTCGACGAACGTCTGCTCGTTGAACGGCGAGTCGCCGGCGAAGACCTGCTGCATCTGGGTGCGGTCGAGCTCCTTGGTCCACGAGCCGATGAGGACCGTGGCCACCGCGTTGCCCGCGAAGTTGGTCAGCGCGCGGGCCTCCGACATGAAGCGGTCGATGCCCACGATCAGGCCGACGCCGTCGAGCAGCTCCGGGCGGTGCGATTGCAGGCCGCCGGCCAGGGTGGCCAGGCCGGCGCCGCTGACGCCCGCCGCGCCCTTCGACGCGACCATCATGAACAGCAGCAGACCGACCTGCTCGCCGATCGACAGCGGGTCGCCCAGGGCGCTGGCGATGAACAGCGACGACATCGTCAGGTAGATCATCGTGCCGTCGAGGTTGAACGAGTAGCCGGTGGGAACCGTGATGCCCACGACCGGCTTGCTCACGCCCAGGTGCTCCATCTTCGCGATCAGCCGCGGCAGCGCCGCCTCCGACGACGAGGTCGACACGATCAGCAGGAACTCGCGGCCCAGGTAGCGCAGCAGCGAGAAGATGTTGACCCGCGCGAACAGCCACAGCACCGCGCCCAGCACGACGAAGATGAACAGCACGCACGTCGTGTAGAAGCCGAGCATGATCACCGCGAGGCCCTTGAGCGCGTCCACGCCGGTAGCGCCGACCACGGCCGCGATGGCGCCGAACGCGCCGATCGGGGCGGCCCACATGACCATCGCCAGGATCTTGAACACCAGGCGCTGGACGTGCTCGATGCCGCGGAGGATCGGCTGACCCTTCTCGCCCATGCTCTGCAGCGCGAAACCGGCGAGCAGCGCCACCAGCAGCGTCTGCAGCACCTCGCCCTCGGTCAGGGCGGACACCAGCGTCTGCGGGATGATCCCGAGCAGGAACTCGGTGGTGCTCTGCGCTTCCTCACCGGCCTGCTCGGCGCCCGAGCCGCGCAGCTCGTCGGTGATCTGCAGCCCCTCGCCCGGGTGCAGCACGTTGCCGACGACCAGGCCGATGACCAGCGCGACCACCGACATGATCAGGAAGTAGGCCAGCGCCAGACCGCCGACCCGGCCGACCTTGGCGGCCTTGCGGACGCTGCCGACGCCGAGCACGATCGTGCAGAAGATGATCGGCGAGATCATCATCTTGATCACGTTCACGAACCCGGTGCCCAACGGCTTGAGCGCCTTGCCGACATCGGGGGCTGCGAAGCCGACGAGAATGCCCGCCAGCACGGCGATGATCACCGCGATGTAGAGGTAGTGCGTTCTGTCCCGACGTTTCGTCGGCGCAGCATCATTGCTAGCCACTGTTGAACTCCTTGCGGGGCCGGTGTCTCCGGGTCACATACGATTCACCGTGCGTGTCCCAGGTCACGGGAAGATCTGGACGGAGACTATGCGAGCTTTGTATCGACCCCGTCTCGCTTCTGTTCATTGTGTTCACATCGTCGACATGAGTAAGTGATGTCCAGATATCGGAACCGGTTCGCCCCGCGGTGGAGCCTGGCGCGTCAGCTGTTCGTGCTCCAGATCTTCGTCGTGGCCTTCGTCGTGCTCGCCGGAGCGGCTCTGGCCTGGTACGACGCCGGGCGCCGCACCGAGGACGCCGCGCGGGACAAGGTCGTGGCCGTGGCGCGCACGCTGGCGGCTCAACCCGCCGTCGCCGACGCCCTGGTCGCGCCGGACCCGACCGCGAGCCTGCAGCCGCTGGCCGAGCGGGTCAGGGCCGAAGCGGGGGTCGACTTCATCACGATCATGTCCCCGCAGGGCATCCGCCACACCCACCCCGATCCGTCGCGCATCGGCAAGCCGTTCCGCGGCAACATCGACCCCGAGCGGACCCTCGTCGAGACCTACACCGGAACGCTGGGCCCGTCGGTGCGCGCGGTCGTGCCGGTGCACCGGGGTTCTCAGCTGGTGGGATTGGTGGCCGACGGCATCAGCGTGCGCGTGATCACCGCGGAGCTGAGCAGGCAGGTGAGCGTGCTGGTGCTCGTCGCGGGCGGCGCGCTGCTGCTCGGCGGGGCTCTGACCTACCTGGTCAACGCGCGGATCCGGCGGCACACCCACGGCATGCGCCCGGCGGAGCTGTCGCGGATGTACGAGTACCACGACGCGATCCTGCACGCGGTGCGCGAAGGCCTGCTGCTGGTGGCGCCGGACGGGCGCGTGACGTTGTGCAACGATGGTGCCGCTGTGCTGCTCTCGCTGGATTCCGCCGAGGTCGAAGGTGAGCAGGTGTCCGAGCTGGACCTGCCACCGTCCCTTGTGGACGCGCTCGGTCGCCGCGCGGTCCGCGACGAGGTGCACCTGACCGACGACCGGGTGCTGCTGGTCAACGTCTCCGCGGTGCGCAGCGGCGATCGCGACCTGGGCAGCGTCGTCACGCTGCGGGACCACACCGAGCTGCAGGCGCTCAGCGGTGAGCTCGACTCGATGCGCGGCTTCGCCGAATCGCTGCGCTCCCAGGCCCACGAGTCCGCGAACCGGCTGCACACCGTCGTCTCGCTGATCGAGCTCGGCCGCACCGAGGAGGCCGTCGGGTTCGCCACCGCCGAGCTGGACCTCGCGCAGCGGCTCACCGACCAGGTCGTCGGCTCCGTCGGCGAACCGGTGCTGGCCGCGTTGCTGCTGGGCAAGAGCGCGGAGGCGGGGGAGCGGGGCGTCGAGGTCGTGCTCAGCGAGGACACCGAGGTCGACGACGCCGCGCTGGAGCACCTCGACTCCCGAGACCTGGTGACCATCCTCGGGAACCTGATCGACAACGCCGTGGAGGCCGTGGCGGACCGGCCGGGCCCGCGCGTCGAGGTGACCATACGATCCACATCGGACGGACTGCTGATCCGCGTCGCCGACAACGGGCCCGGTGTCCCCGCCGACACCTCCGAGCTTTTCCGCCGCGGCTGGTCGACGAAGTCCGGCGACCGCGGCCTCGGGCTGGCGCTGGTCGGGCAGAGCGTGCGGCGGCACGGCGGCACCGTCGACGTCGGCGGCGACGACGGTGCGGTGTTCACCGTCCGGCTCCCGGGGGCGTCGCGGTGATCTCGGTTCTGGTGGTCGAGGACGACCCGGTGGCGGGCGAGGCGCACGAGGCGTACGTCAACCGCGTCGAGGGCTTCGCCGTGGCCGGGCGCGTCCGCACCGGTCAGGCCGCGCTGCGGTTCGTCGAGCACACCTCGGTGGACCTGGTGCTGCTGGACCTGCGGCTGCCGGACATGGACGGGCTCCAGGTGGCTCGCGCGCTGCGCACCGCCGGACTGCCCATCGACGTCATCGCGGTGACCTCGGCGCGGGACCTGAAGGTGGTGCGCGCGGCGGTGTCCAGCGGCGTCGTGCAGTACCTGCTCAAGCCGTTCACCTTCGCCGCCATGCGCGAGAAGCTGGAGCACTACGCCCGGTTCCGCGCCACCCTCGGCCAGGACCGCGAGGTCCAGGGCCAGGCCGAGATCGACCGCGCCTTCTCCACGCTGCGGGGAGTGGATCGAGCGGCCCTGCCCAAGGGCATGGGCGAGGAAACCCTCGCCGCGGTCGTCACCGCCCTCCGCGCGATGCCCTCCGGCGGCTCCGCGGGCGCCGTGGGCGAGGCCGCCGGCGTCTCCCGGGTCACCGCCCGCCGCTACCTCGAATACCTCTCCGGCACGGGCATGGTCGAACGCCTCCCCACCTACGGCGCGGTCGGCCGCCCGGAGATGACCTACACCTGGATCGGCGAATCCTGACCCACCCCACGGCTTCCGGCCCCACACCAAGATCCGCCGTCAGCAAAACCCTCACCCGCGAACCCCGCAGTCCCGCACGGGACATCCGATTACCGCCGCGATCAGAGGACGGAATACCGCCGTAATCGGGTTCCGGATTACTGCGGTATTCGTGAACCCCCAGGCGGGAGTCCTCCCGCGCCGTGGTGGGCACCTGATTACCGCCGTGATCGGGGGACGGATTGCGGCGGTCATCAGGGTCATCCCGAGTGGTCGGTCTTGGGGCGGAGGAGGGGAGCTCCTGGGCCGTTCTCGGCTTGGCGGTCGTCGGGGTTGTTGAGGATGCAGGTGCGCAGCGAGAGGCAGCCGCAGCCGATGCAGCCGGTGAGGTTGTCGCGCAGGCGTTGGAGGCCGTCGATGCGAGCGTCGAGCTCGTCGCGCCAGCGGCGGGACAGCCGCGCCCAGTCGGTCTTGGTCGGGGCGTGGTCGTCGGGGAGCGTGGCGAGGGCCTCGGAGATCTGCTCCAAGCTGAGGCCGACCCGTTGCGCGGCGCGGATGAACGCCAGCCGGCGCAGCACGGCCCGCTGGTAGCGGCGCTGGTTCCCGGTGGTGCGGGTGGAGCTGATCAGGCCGCGTTCCTCGTAGAAGCGCAGCGCGGTCTGGGCGACTCCGCTGCGGTGCGCGACCTCCCCGATGGTCAGCAGGGCGGGTAGTTTCGTCACGCTGGCCAGGTTAGCCCAAAACCTCCATGTTGGTGGAGCTATTCCACCCTTGACTTCGACTTAACTCGAAGTCCCATCCTGGTGCGCATGGCGATCAAGACGGACTACCAGTACGCGGACCTGCGCCCGCTGATGACCAGGATGACCGGCGACGAGAAGCACGACTCCGCCGCCACCTCCACCCTCGACGTGCTGTGGGTGCTCTACGACCAGGTCCTGTCGGTCGGCCCGGACCGCGTCGACGACCCGCAGCGCGACCGGTTCCTGCTGTCCAAGGGGCACGGGCCGATGGCCTACTACGCGGTCCTGGCCGCCAAGGGCTTCCTGGACCCGGGCGAACTCGACCGCTTCGGCGAGTTCGACTCCCGGCTGGGCTTCCACCCCGACCGGATGCTCGCGCCCGGCGTGGAGATCGGCAGCGGCTCGCTCGGGCACGGGCTCCCGCTCGCCCTCGGCGTGACGCTGGGCCTGCGGGCGCGGGGGCTCGACCGGCCGCGCGTGGTCGTGCTCGTCGGCGACGCCGAGCTGGACGAGGGCAGCAACCACGAGGCCATCCAGGTCGCCGGGCGCTGGGGACTGGGCCGGCTGACCACCGTGGTGATCGACAACCGCTCGTCCAGCACCGGCTGGCCCGGCGGCATCGCCGACCGCTTCGCGCGCGAGGGCTGGGCGACCCGCGTCGTCGACGGCCGCGACCACACCGCGCTCCACCAGGCGCTGAGCGCCACCTTCACCGACCGCCCGCTCGCGGTCGTCGCCGAGGTCGAACCCCGAGGAGGGAACCGATGAGCATGCGCGAGCAGTTCGTGCGCACCACCACCGAAGCCATGGACGCCGACCCGAGGGTCGCGCTGGTGCTGGCGGAGATCTCCGCCGACCGCTTCACCGACGCCGTCGAGCGGCACGCCGACCGGGTGTTCAACGTCGGCATCCGGGAGCAGGCGATGGTCGGCGTCGCCGGGGGACTGGCCCTGGCGGGGATGCGGCCGGTGCTGCACTCGATCACGCCGTTCGTCGTGGAACGGCCCTTCGAGCAGCTCAAGCTCGACCTCGGCCACCAGGGCGTCGGGGCGATCGCGGTCAGCACCGGCGCCTCCTACGACTACCCGACGGCCGGGCGCACCCACATGGCCCCCGGTGACGTCGCGCTGATCGACACGCTGCCCGGCTGGACCGTGCACGTGCCGGGCCATCCCGACGAGGTCGACGCCTTGCTGAGCCGCGAGTTCGACCACGACGGCCCCGTCTACCTGCGGCTCTCCGACCGCGCCAACGCCGAACCGCTCGTGACCGGGCCCGGCTGGCACCCGGTGCGGCACGGCCGCGACGGCGTGGTGCTGGCCGTGGGCCCGATGCTCGCTCCGGTGCTGGCGGCCACCGCTGCGATGGACGTCACCGTCCTCTACACCGCCACCATCCGGCCCTTCGACGCCGACGGGCTGCGCGCCGCCGTCCGCGCCGCGAGCCCGGACGTCGTGCTCGTCGAGCCCTCCCTGCGGGGCACCTCCACCCACGAGGTCGCCGAGGCGCTGGCCGACACCCCGCACCGGGTGTTGTCGCTGGGGGTGCGCCGGGACCGGGAGCTGCGCGCCTACGGCACCGCGGACGAGCACGAGGCCGCGCACGGGCTCGGCCCCACCGGCATCGCGGGCGAGGTGGCGCACTTCCTGCACGGGGTCGGGAAACGGGTCGCGTGAGGCCGGTAGCCTGAACCCGTGGCACGAGTCGTCATCTTGGACTACGGATCAGGCAACCTCCGCTCCGCCGAACGCGCTCTCCAGCGCGCGGGCGCCGACGTCGAGGTGACCGCCGACCATCGTGCCGCCGTCGAGGCGCAGGGCCTGGTGGTCCCGGGCGTCGGCGCGTTCGCGGCCTGCATGGAAGGGCTGCTGGAGGTCGGCGGCGACAAGATCATCGACCAGCGGCTCTCCGGTGGTCGTCCGGTGCTGGGCATCTGCGTGGGCATGCAGGTGCTGTTCGGGCAGGGCGTGGAGCACGGCGTGCAGGCCGACGGCTGCGGCCAGTGGCCCGGCACCGTCGAGCGGCTGCACGCCGACGTGCTGCCCCACATGGGCTGGAACACCGTCCAGGCGCCGAGCGACAGCGTGCTGTTCGCCGGTCTGGACGCCGACACCCGCTTCTACTTCGTGCACTCCTTCGCGGTCCGCAAGTGGGAGCTGGAGAGCTCTGACACGATCGCCACCCCCCAGGTGACCTGGGCCGAGCACGGCGAGCCGTTCGTGGCCGCCGTCGAGAACGGAGCCCTGATGGCAACGCAGTTCCACCCGGAGAAGTCCGGCGACGCCGGTGCCCGGCTGCTGCGCAACTGGCTGGAAGCCCTGTGACCCGCCGGCACGGGCTGATGGGCCCGAACGCGATCCGGATCACCGCGCTGGTGCTCGCGGTCGGCATGGCCTCGACCGTCGGCGCCCCGTACCTGATCCAGGCGGGCGTGCCGCTGCTGGGCGTGGTCGCGCTGAGCGCGCTGGTGTTCGCCGTTCCGCTCGTGGCCATCCTCCGCAGCGAGAAGTCCCGCCGCTGACCTGCGCGGACGACCCCATCCTCGCATTTCGCGCGACATCTCGACCCCGCTTTCCGGGCTCGAAATTCGCGCGAAGTTCGAATCCGGTCGTCCGTTCGGGGGAGGCTGAGGTGGTGGCCGGGTATTCGGACTCGGCGCGGCGTCATTAGGGTTGTCGGCGTGAGCTTCACTCTGCTTCCCGCTGTTGACGTTGCCGATGGGCAGGCCGTCCGCCTCGTGCAGGGCGCCGCCGGTACCGAAACCTCCTACGGTGATCCGCTGGAGGCCGCGCTGACCTGGCAGCGCGCGGGTGCGGAGTGGGTCCACCTGGTCGACCTCGACGCCGCGTTCGGCCGCGGCAGCAACCGCGAGCTGCTGGCCGAGGTCACCGGGAAGCTGGACGTGCAGGTCGAGCTCTCCGGCGGCATCCGCGACGACGCCTCCCTGGAAGCCGCGCTGGCCACCGGCTGCGCGCGGGTCAACCTCGGCACGGCCGCGCTGGAGAACCCGGAGTGGGCCGACCGCGTGGTGGCCGAGTACGGCGACCGCGTGGCCGTCGGGCTGGACGTGCGCATCACCGAGCAGGGTCACCGCCTGGCCGCGCGCGGCTGGACCAAGGACGGCGGCGACCTGTGGGAGGTGCTGGCCCGCCTCGACGCCGCCGGCTGCCGCCGCTACGTCGTCACCGACGTCAGCAAGGACGGCACCCTGCAGGGCCCGAACACCGAGCTGCTGCGCGAGGTCTGCTCCCGCACCGACGCCCCGGTGATCGCCTCCGGTGGCGTGTCGAGCGTCGACGACCTCGTCGCGCTGTCGAAGCTCGCCTCGGCCGGTCTGGAGGGCTCGATCGTCGGCAAGGCCCTCTACGCCCAGAACTTCACCCTCGAAGAGGCGCTGGCGGCCGTTCGCTGAAACCCCGGTCCTTCTCCGGGAATCCCCTGATCGACTTCGCCGCGTGAGATCACCACGGTGGTGGTCGTGATCCGAAAACGGATCCGACCACCACTGGAGGAACTCGATGCGACGAATGCTGGGGGCGTTGCTGGCCGTCGGGGTGACCGCGGGCGCGGCCGCACCGGCCCACGCCGAACCCGCCCTGGACTGGCAGCCCTGCGCGCAGAACGCGGAGGTCGAGTGCTCGACCGTGCAGGTCCCGCTGGACTGGGCGAACCCGCAGGGCGAGCAGATCGACATCGCCGTGGCCCGGCGGCCCGCGACCGATCCGACCCACCGCGTCGGCACGCTGGTCTACATGCCCGGCGGCCCGGGCGGAACCGGCGTGGATCCGCTGGTCGCCGCCAACCCCTTCGAGCCCGAGCTGGCCGCCCGCTTCGACGTGGTCAGCTTCGACCCGCGCGGCTTCGGCGCCAGCCACCCGCTGCGGTGCGATCCCGCGCTGATCGAGCAAGCGCCCGACCCGCTCCCGGACGGGCCCGAGCACTTCCAGCGGCTGCTCGACCACAACCGCCGCGCCTCCGACGACTGCCGGGCGCGCAGCGGCGCGATCGTCGACCACATGGACACCGCGAGCGTGGCCCGCGACATCGACGCGTTCCGCGCGGCTCTCGGCGAGGAGCGGCTGAACCTCTACGGCATCTCCTACGGGACCCTGACCGGGCAGATGTACGCCGAGCAGTTCCCCGAGCGCGTCCGATCGCTGGTGCTCGACAGCGTCTTCGACCACAGCCAGGACACCGCCGGTTTCCTCCTCACCCAGGCCGAGGCCGCGGAGGACTCGTTCCACGAGTTCGCGCAGTGGTGCGACCGGGACACCGCGTGCGCGCTGCACGGCGAGGACGTCGGCGCGGTCTACGACGGGCTCCACGCCCGGGCTGAGGCCGGTGAGCTGCAGAAACCGGACGGGTCCCCGATGACGCCGGTCGAGCTCTCCCGCCGAGCCGTCGGCGGCTTCTACGGGCCGGGCTGGCACGCGCTGGCCACCGAGCTCGACGCCTTGCGCGACAGCGCGCCGATCTCCCCCGCGCAGCAGGAGCCGATCCCGAACCCGGCGGCGGCGTTCTGCAACGACCACCGCATCGAGGTCGATTCCGCCGAGCACTACGCCGAACTGTTCCGGCGGCAGCAGCAGGCGGCCCCGCACGTGCGCGCGGGCGTGGGCGGTCTGGTCGCTCCGTCCTGCCTCGGTTGGCGGGCACCGGTGCAGAACCCGCAGCACGTTCCGCAGATCCGCACGGACGCACCGGTTCTCATCCTCAACGCCCTGCACGACCCGGCCACGGGGTACAACTGGGCGACCACTGTGGACTCCCACATCGAGCAGGCCACGCTGCTCACCTACGACGGCTGGGGCCACGGCGTCTACGACCGCAGCCGGTGCACCCTGGAGGCCACCCACGCCTACCTGATCGACGGCGCGATGCCGCCTGAAGGCACCCACTGCCTGGCGGTCCAGCCGGAGGAACCCGCGGCGGGCTCGGCCGGAAACCCCACCGCACCCTGGTGACGATCGGTCGTCGTGGCCTCGATCATGCGTGGTCGGGGCCACGACGAAGTGCGCGGGCCGTCGCCGTAGGCTGGACGCATGGGTGTTGCGGTGCGTGTCATCCCGTGCCTGGACGTGGACCAGGGCCGGGTCGTCAAGGGAGTCAACTTCACCGATCTCCGCGATGCCGGTGACCCGGTCGAGCTGGCGAACGCCTACGACGCCGAGCACGCCGACGAGCTGACCTTCCTCGACGTCACCGCGTCCTCCTCGGACCGCGAGACGACCTTCGACGTGGTCCGGCGCACCGCCGAGCAGGTGTTCATCCCGCTGACCGTCGGTGGCGGCGTGCGCAGCACCGAGGACATCAACCGGCTGCTGCGCGCCGGGGCCGACAAGGTCAGCCTGAACACCGCGGCGATCGCGCGGCCCGAACTGCTCAACGAGTCCTCCAAGCGCTTCGGCGCGCAGTGCGTCGTGCTGTCGGTCGACGCCCGCCGGGTTCCCGAGGGCGGGCAGCCCACGCCGTCGGGCTTCGAGGTCACCACGCACGGCGGACGCCGGGGCACCGGCATCTGCGCCGTCGAGTGGGCCGCGAAGGGCGAGGAGCTGGGCGTCGGCGAGATCCTGCTGAACTCGATGGACGCCGATGGCACCAAGGCCGGTTTCGACCTGGAGATGATCCGCGCGGTGCGCGAGGTCGTCGACGTGCCGCTGATCGCCAGCGGCGGTGCCGGCGCGGTCGAGCACTTCGCTCCCGCCGTGCACGCCGGGGCGGACGCGGTGCTGGCCGCCAGCGTCTTCCACTTCGGAGAACTGCGCATCGGCGAGGTCAAGGACGCGATGCGGGCGGAAGGGATCACGGTCCGATGAGCGAGCTCGACCCGACGATCGCCGACCGGCTCAAGCGCAACGCCGACGGGCTCGTCGCCGCCATCGCGCAGCAGCGCGGCACCGGCGAGGTGCTGATGATGGCGTGGATGGACGACGAGGCCCTGCACCGCACCCTCACCACCCGCCGCGCCACCTACTTCTCCCGCAGCCGCGGCACCTACTGGGTCAAGGGCGAGACGTCCGGGCACACCCAGCACGTCCACGAGGTGCGCCTCGACTGCGACGGCGACACCCTGCTGCTGGTCGTCGACCAGGAAGGCGCGGCCTGCCACACCGGCGAGCACACCTGCTTCGACGCCGACGTCCTGCTGCCTGTCGAATCCTGAGCGTTTTGCGTGGCGGTGCGGGTGGCGGAACCTGACACGCCGTCTGGACTCCGTGCGCCACTCCTGATGCATGCCGATACACGGCGTCGCGCCAGAAGACGTGTCAGAACCCGCGGCGGTGCCGGTTGCGAGGGTGGTCGTCACGGCTCGCGGCTGCGCCGCTTGCGTGTGATCTGCGGCGTCAGGTGAAGTTCGTCGTTCCCAGGTCTCCGGTGAGGTAGCGCTGGAGGTTGGGGCCGATGGTGGCCGCGACGGTGTCGGCGTTGGCGGAGGCCAGGGGCTCGATGCGGACCACGTAGCGGGCCATGCCCAGGCCGACGAGCTGGGAGCCGCACAACGCCACCCGCAGCTCCGGGTTGTCGACGTCCAGGACCTTGACCAGGCGGTGGAACAGCACGTTCTGCACGAACTCGCGGAGCATGGTGACGGCCTGCTCGTTGCCCGCGACGCTGCGCATGAGCGCCGCGAACTGCCCGCCTCCCACGGTGTCCCAGGAGGTGACGAACCGGCGCATGATCCGCTCGCCGATCTCCTCCCGCGGTCCGTCGAGGACCTGCTTGAGGATCTCGGCCGGGTTGATCGGGATCTGCACCGCGGCGGTGAACAGCCCCTCCTTGCCGCCGAACCAGTGCTTGACCATGGCCGGATCGACTCCGGCGCTGCCGGCGATGGCGCGCACGGTGGCCGCGTCGTAGCCCTGCTCGGCGAACACCTCGCGCGCGGCGGTCAGCAGCGCCGCCTTCGTGTCGGCGCCGTTGGGCCTGCGGCCCCGCCGCTTCGGTTCGGTCGTGCTCACCCACCCATCCTGGCGGCACCGGCACCGGCGTGGCAAAGCGGAGGTCCCGCACCGGGCCCGACGGGTGCGCGGCACAATGACACCCATGGTCGGCGATGGTGAGATCGGCAGTATCAGCCCAGGACGCGAGGAGTTCCGAACCCTGGCGGCGGACCGCAGGGTGATTCCGGTGGTGCGGCGGTTGCTCGCGGACGACGAGACCCCGCTCGGGGTCTACCGCAAGCTCGCCGGGAACCGCCCCGGCACCTTCCTGTTCGAGTCCGCTGAGAACGGTCGATCCTGGTCGCGATGGTCGTTCATCGGAGCCAGCAGCGCCGCCGCCCTGACCGTCCGCGACGGTGAGGCGCACTGGACCGGCACCCCGCCGGTCGGCCTGCCCAGCAGCGGCGATCCGCTGCAGGCGCTGCGCGAGACCGTCCGCCTGCTGCACACCGACCCGCTTCCCGGCCTGCCGCCGCTGACCGGCGGCATGGTCGGCTACATGGGCTACGACGCCGTGCGCAGGCTGGAGCGGCTGCCCGAGCTGACCGAGGACGACCTGCAGATCCCCGAGATGGTGATGCTCCTGGCCACCGACCTGGCGGCGCTGGACCACCACGAGGGCACGATCACGCTGATCGCCAACGCGGTGAACTGGGACGACAGCCCGGAGCGGGTGGACGCCGCCTACGACGACGCGGTGCGCAGGCTCGACGAGATGACCGAGCGGCTGCAGACCCCGGCGGCGCCCACGGTGGCGACGTTCTCCCGCCCGAAGCCGGACTTCCAGCGCAAGCGAGCTCCCGAGGAGCACCACGCGGCGGTGGAGAAGGCCAAGGAGGCCATCCGCGCGGGCGAGGCGTTCCAGGTCGTCGTCTCGCAGCGCTTCGAGATGGACACCCAAGCCGACGCGCTGGACGTCTACCGGGTGCTGCGCACCACCAACCCGAGCCCGTACATGTACCTGCTGCGGCTGGACGACCCCAACGGCGGCACGCCCTTCGACATCGTCGGCTCCAGCCCCGAGTCGCTGGTCACCGTGCACGACGGGCAGGCCACCACGCACCCGATCGCCGGTACCCGCTGGCGCGGCGCCGACGAGGACGAGGACGCGCTGCTGGAGAAGGACCTGCTCAGCGACGAGAAGGAGCGCGCCGAGCACCTGATGCTGGTCGACCTGGGCCGCAACGACCTGGGCCGCGTCTGCAAGCCGGGTTCGGTGCGGGTGGTCGACTTCTTCCGCATCGAGCGCTACAGCCACGTCATGCACATCGTCTCCACGGTCACCGGTCAGCTGGCCGACGACAAGACGGCGTTCGACGCGATCACCGCCTGCTTCCCGGCCGGGACGCTGTCGGGCGCGCCGAAGCCGCGCGCGCTGGAGCTGATCGAGGAGCTGGAACCGACGCGGCGCGCCCAGTACGGCGGTGTGGTCGGCTACCTGGACTTCGCCGGGGACGCCGACACCGCGATCGCGATCCGCACCGCCCTGGTCCGCGACGGCCGCGCCTACGTGCAGGCCGGTGGCGGCATCGTCGCCGACTCGGACCCGGTCGCCGAGGACCAGGAGTGCCTGAACAAGGCCCGGGCGGTGCTCAACGCCGTGGCCACGGCCGAGACGCTGGCCGCGCCGAGCGACCGGGAGGCGGCCGTTGACCAGCGAGTCTGAGCCCCGGCCGCCCTCGAAGGGGCTGCTGTGGTCGGTGCTGCTGCTGGTGCTCGCAGGTGCCGGTGCGCTGTGGGGCGCCTCGGGCCTGACCTGGCTGAACCAGCGCTTCCGCACGCCGATGGGCACCGAGACGACCAGCGGCATGACCGGCGCGGTGCTCCGCCCGGAACTGGGACCGATGGCGTTGGCGGCGCTGGCCGCCGTCGCCGCGGTGCTGGCCACCGGCGGGCTGCTGCGCCGCCTGGTCGGCGTGCTGATCGCGCTGGCCGGTGCGCTGCTGGCCTGGCGGTCCTTCGGGGCCTTCAGCGGCGGCTGGTTCACCCAGGCGGGCGGCGACGTCCCGCCGGGCAGCACGCCGATCGGTGAGCTCTCCAGCTCGCCGATCGGGCCGTTGCTCATGGTGCTGGGTGCGTTGCTGCTGGTGATCGCGGGAGTGCTGGTGATCGCGCGTGCGGGCCGGATGCCGGCGATGGGCGCGCGCTACTCGGCGCCGGGAGCCGCGAAGGAGCAGAAATCCCAGGATCCGGACAGGCAGCTGTGGAACGAACTGGACGCCGGTCGCGATCCCACGGACGAAGACGATCGCTGAAAGATCTCCAGGGTTGCCAAAACTGCTGTTCGACGTCGTCCGGAGCCGGTGCGTCCCCTTCGCGACAGGGCCAAAGGTCCTTGCTGCGCTGGGACTCCCGGCCCACCCCTTGGTAAGGGGGTCGGTCGGTGAGGTTTAGCATCGGCCATGCGACGGCACGGCGGGAAGGGGAGTGTCGTGATCGAGCGCAATGAGTTCAACCGCGCATTCAGCAGGGTCTGGGCATTGCGGGTGAGTGTTCGGGGCACAGCCGGCGAGGTGTTCGCGTGACCGTACTGGAAGACATCATCGAAGGCGTTCGCGAGGATCTCGCGGTGCGCGAATCGGCGATTCCGTTCGACGAGATCAAGCAGCTGTCCGCGGCGGCGACGCCGCCGCACGACGTTCTGGCCGCGCTCAAATCGCAGGGCGTGGGCGTGATCGCCGAGGTCAAGCGGCGCAGCCCGTCGAAGGGCGAGCTGGCCGAGATCGCCGAGCCGGCGGATCTCGCCGCCGACTACGCCGACGCGGGTGCCCGCGTGATCAGCGTGCTCACCGAGCAGCGCCGCTTCGGCGGTTCGCTGGCCGACCTGGACGCGGTGCGCAAGCGGGTTCCGGCCACGCCGGTCCTGCGCAAGGACTTCGTGGTCAGCCCGTACCAGGTGCACGAGGCCCGCGCGCACGGCGCCGACATGGTGCTGCTGATCGTGGCCGCCCTGGAGCAGAACGTGCTGGAGGCGCTGCTCGATCGGGTGGAGTCGCTGGGCATGGCCGCGCTGGTGGAGGTGCACACCGCCGAGGAGTCCGACCGCGCGTTGGAGGCCGGGGCGAAAATCATTGGCATCAACGCGCGCAACCTGCATACCCTCGAAGTCGACCGCGACGTGTTCGGCCGGATCGCTCCGGGGCTGCCGCAGGACATCCTCAAGGTCGCCGAGTCCGGCGTGCGCGGCCCCAGCGACCTGATGGCCTACGCGGGTTCGGGCGCCGACGCCGTTCTGGTCGGCGAGGGCCTGGTGACCAGCGACAACCCGAAATCGGCGGTCAACCAGCTGGTGACGGCCGGGTCGCACCCGGCATGTCCGCGTCCGAGCCGCTGAGGCTCGACGGCGCGGCGTGCGAAGCACAGGAGGTAAGGCAATGACCGTCGGGGCTGACGCCGCGCGCGCCCACCGCCAGGGCACGCCCGTGCCCGAGGGGCACGATCCGGACGAGCGCGGGCACTTCGGCGAGTACGGCGGCCGGTTCATGCCGGAGGCGCTCATCGCGGCTCAGGACGAGCTCGCCGCCGAGTACGCCAAGGCCCAGCAGGACCCGGAGTTCCTCGCCGAGCTCGACGACCTGCTGCGCAACTACGCCGGTCGCCCGTCGCTGCTGACCGAGGCCAAGCGCTTCGCCGAGCACGCGGGCGGCGCCCGCGTCCTGCTCAAGCGCGAGGACCTCAACCACACCGGCTCGCACAAGATCAACAACGTGCTGGGTCAGGCGCTGCTGGTCAAGCGGATGGGCAAGCGCCGCGTCATCGCCGAGACCGGTGCCGGTCAGCACGGCGTGGCGACGGCGACCGCCTGCGCGCTGCTGGGCCTGGAGTGCGTGATCTACATGGGCAAGGTCGACACCGAGCGGCAGGCGCTCAACGTCGCCCGGATGCGGCTGCTGGGCGCCGAGGTCATCCCGGTCGCCAACGGCTCGGCCACGCTCAAGGACGCCATCAACGAGGCGCTGCGCGACTGGGTCGCCAACGTCGACCACACCCACTACCTGCTGGGCACCGCCGCCGGGGCGCACCCGTTCCCGATGATGGTGCGCAACTTCCACCGCGTCATCGGTGACGAGGCCCGCGAGCAGACGCTGGCGATGGCCGGTCGGCTGCCCGACGCGGTCGTGGCCTGCGTCGGCGGTGGATCGAACGCGATCGGCATCTTCCACGGCTTCATCGACGACGCCGACGTGCGGCTGGT
The DNA here is from genome assembly GCF_018070075.1 of Saccharopolyspora endophytica. GTDB lineage: Bacteria > Actinomycetota > Actinomycetes > Mycobacteriales > Pseudonocardiaceae > Saccharopolyspora > Saccharopolyspora endophytica. The sequence continues at coordinate 372,572 of NZ_JAGPXE010000004.1, read as the reverse complement.
CGGCTACGAGCCCGCCGGTCACGGCATCGAGTCCGGCGAGCACGGCGTGACCCTCGGCGAGGGAACCCCGGGCACGCTGCACGGCGCCCGCTCCTACCTGCTGCAGGACGAGGACGGGCAGGTCATCGAGGCCTACTCGATCTCCGCCGGGCTGGACTACCCGGGCGTCGGCCCGGAGCACTCCTACCTCAAGGACACCGGCCGGGCCGAGTACCGCTCGGTGACCGACGACGAGGCGATGCAGGCGTTCCAGCTGCTGTCGCGCACCGAGGGCATCATCCCGGCGATCGAGTCCGCGCACGCCCTGGCCGGGGCGATCAAGCTCGGCCAGGAGCTGGGACCGGACGGGCTCATCGTGGTCAGCCTCTCGGGCCGGGGCGACAAGGACATGGACACTGCGGCGAAGTACTTCGGGCTCGTCGACGAGGAGGCGTGATGAGCCTGCGTGAGGTTTTCCAGGCGTGCCGCAACGAATCTCGGGCGGCTCTGATCGGGTACCTGCCCGCCGGTTACCCGACCGTCGAGGACAGCAAGGAGCTGTTCAAGGCGATGATCGACGGTGGTTGCGACCTCGTCGAGGTCGGGCTGCCGTTCTCCGACCCGGTGATGGACGGGCCGACCATCCAGGCCGCCAGCGAGACCTCGCTGCGCGCAGGCTTCCGCGTCCGGCAGGTGTTCGACATCGTCTCCACCATCGCCGAGGCCGGTGGCAACGCGGTGGTCATGACCTACTGGAACCCCGTGCACCGCTACGGGGTGGACGCCTTCGCCCGCGACCTCAAGGCGGCGGGCGGGCTCGGCGTGATCACCCCGGACCTCATCCCCGACGAGGGTGAGGACTGGATCGCCGCCACCGACGAGCACGAGCTGGACCGGATCTTCCTGGTCGCGCCGTCGTCCACCGAGGAGCGGCTCGCGCTGACCGCCAAGGCCAGCAGCGGCTTCGTCTACGCCACCTCCGTGATGGGCGTGACCGGTGCCCGCGACTCCGTCGGCTCCGCCGCATCCGGCCTGGTGGAGCGCACCCGCGCGCACACCGACCTGCCGATCGGCGTCGGTCTGGGCGTGCGCTCCCGCGAGCAGGCCGCCGAGGTGGCGCGCTTCGCCGATGGCGTGATCGTCGGCTCGGCGTTCGTGACCAGGGCGGAGCAGGACGGCCCGGAGGGCGTTCGCGCCTTGGCCGCGGACCTCGCATCGGGCGTGCGCGGAGAATGAACGCCAGGCGAGGAGGTGCTTCCTCCTCGCCCCCCACCTGAGCGGTGACTGGGCGTGATACCGAAACGTTCTTCGCCAACGGGTCACGGGTTCGTTGTCCTGCCGTGATGCTGCACGGGGGGTGCTCACCTGTGGTGGGGCGCCCGATACCGTAAGCGTCGTGAATGCCACGGTTGCCGCTTCGGCTAGTCCGCTCCTGGCCAACATTCCGAGCCCTCCGCAGGGGGTTTGGTACATCGGACCGATCCCGCTGCGCGCGTACGCGCTGTGCATCATCGCCGGCATCGTGCTCGCGGTGTGGATCAGCAGCCGTCGCTGGATCGCCCGCGGCGGTCGCGAGGGCACGGTCGTCGACGTCGCCGTGTGGGCGGTGCCGTTCGGCCTCATCGGCGGGCGGCTGTACCACGTGGCCACCGACTGGTACAAGTACTTCGGCCCGGACCGGAACCCGCTGGACGCGTTGAAGGTCTGGGAGGGCGGCCTCGGCATCTGGGGCGCGGTCGCGCTCGGTGCCGTGGGCGCCTGGATCGGCTGCCGCCAGCGAGGCGTGCCGCTGCCCGCGTTCGCCGACACCGTCGCGCCCGGTCTGGTGCTCGCGCAGGCCGTCGGCCGCTTGGGCAACTGGTTCAACCAGGAGCTCTACGGCGGTCCGACGACCGTGCCGTGGGGCCTGGAGATCTACCGGCGCATCGACCCGGACACCGGGCTCGCCGACCCGATCGCGGGCGTGGCGGTCGACCCGACGCCGATCACCGTCGTGCACCCGACGTTCCTGTACGAGCTGCTGTGGAACGTCGGCGTCTTCCTGCTGGTGCTGTGGGCCGACCGCAAGTTCCGGATGGGCCACGGCCGCGTGTTCGCGCTCTACGTCGCCGGCTACACGGCCGGTCGCGTGTGGATCGAGATGATGCGCAGCGACGAGGCCACCCACATCCTGGGCATCCGCATCAACGTCTTCACCTCGCTGGTGGTCTTCCTCGGCGCGGTCATCTACCTCCTCGTCGTCCGCGGCAAGCGGGAGGACCCGGCCCTCCTGGCGGGCAAGCCCTACCCGGACGACATCCCGTCCACCACGGCCCCCGGCGAGTCGAGCGGGACCGAGGACTCCGACAAGACCGAGGACTCCGACGAGGAATCCCGGGACCGCACCGCTGACGACGACGATCCCGAACCGAAGCGCTCCAACGGCGACGGGGACAAGTCCGAGAACTCCCACGAGGACGAGCCGAAGAACGCCGACGAGGACGAGGCTGAGTCGAAGGGTTCCGACGCGGACACGAAGGACTCCGACGAGGAGCCCGCGGAACCGGCCACCGCCTCGAAGCAGGACGACGGCAAGGCCACGAAGTCCGAGACGGACACCAAGGACGCCAAGACCCAGTCCTGACACCCAGCGCAGAACGCCGAGCCGAGGCCGCGACTCCACTCCGGAGCCGCGGCCTCGGCTTCTTCACACCCCAAACCGGATTTCAGTGGAAGTCCGATCCAAGATCTCCGTGGAAATCAGGCACCGGACTTCAGTGGAAATCCGGTCCCGGTGCCAGGTCTCGGGTTTCAGTGGAAATCAGGCACCCGGTTTCGGTGGAAATCGGGCCTCGGGTCGCGGGTGCTGGGGTTCAGCGGAGGTCCGGTCCCTGGTCGCGGGCACCGGATTTCAGTGGAGATCGGGGATCGGATTTCCACTGAAATCCGGTCAGGTGAGGCGGGTGGGGGTGATGACGGGGGTGCCGTTGGGGGTGTGGAGGACGGTGGTCCTGGCCGCGTAGTGGGTGTTGAGGGTTTCGGGGGTGAGGACTTCGGCCGGTGTGCCGTGGGCCGCGGGGGTGCCGTGGGACAGCAGCAGGAGGTCGTCGGCGTACTGGGCGGCGAGGGTGAGGTCGTGGAGCGTGGTGATGACCGTGGTGCCCAGTTCGGTGCGGAGTTCGTCGACGAGGTCCAGGAGTGATTGGGCGTGGCCGATGTCGAGCCCGGTGGTGGGTTCGTCGAGCAGCAGGACTCCGGCTCGTTGAGCCAGGGCGCGGGCGAGGACCGTGCGCTGCCGCTCGCCGCCGGAGAGGGTGTGCAGCGAGCGCCCGGCGAGGTGGCTCAGGTCCAGGCGGGTGAGGAGTTCGCCGACGACGTCGAGGTCGCTGCGGCCTTCGCGCCCGAGCGGACCGAGGTGGGGCGTGCGCCCGAGCAGGACGTAGTCGGTGACCGTGAGTCCCAGCGGCAGCTGCGGGATCTGCGGCGCGTAGGCGAGGGTGCGGGCGCGCTCGCGGCGGCGCAGCGATGCCGTCCGCCGGCCGTCGACCAGCACGTCCCCGGTGTGTCCGAGCAACCCGGCGACGGCTTTGAGCAGCGTGGACTTGCCCGCGCCGTTGGGTCCGATGATGCCGAGCCAGCCGCCGGTGTCCACTGTGGTCGACACCCCGGAAACGACCGGGCGGCGGCGGTATCCGGCCGCGAGGTCGCGGATCTCCAGTCGGCTCACGCCCGCCTCCGGTGCAGCAGCACGGCGAAGAACGGGGCACCGGTGAACGCGGTGATCACGCCGATCGGGATCTCGGCGGGCGCGAGCAGGGTCCGCGCGAGCACGTCGGCGAGCACCAGGAACACCCCGCCGAACAGCAGCGACATCGGCAGGATGATGCGGAAACCGCCGCCGAGCGCCAGCCGCACCAGGTGCGGCACCGCGAGCCCGACGAACCCGATCAGCCCCGCCACCGACACCGCGGCGGCGGTGGCCAGCGATGCCGCGATCAGCACCAGCATCCGCACCCGGCCGGGGTGCACGCCCAGCGACGTGGCTTCCTCGTCACCGGTTCCCAGCACGTCCAGCAGCCGCGCGCACAGGCACAGCACGACGGCCGAGACCACCAGGTGCGGCAGCACGATCAGCACCTCGCGCCATCCGGTGGTGCTCAACCGCCCGAGGATCCACAGGTAGACCTGCTGCAGCGACTCCACCCGCAGCTGCTGCAGGAACGTCTGCCCGGCTGTGAGGAAGGCGCCCACCGCCACGCCGGCCAGCACCAGCGTCGCCGTGTCGGGGCCCGCCGAACGCCCGACCAGCCAGGTCAGCCCGACCCCGCCCAGCGCTCCGGCGAACGCCGCCGCCTGCACCGGGATCGACAGCCCGGACTGCGGCGCGGTGGTGATCACGAGGGTGACGGCCAGGCCCGCTCCGGCGGCCGATCCCAGCAGGTAGGGGTCGGCGAGGGGGTTGCGGAACACGCCCTGGAAGGCGGCACCGGACACTGCGAGCGCAGCGCCGACGAGCACGCCGAGCACGGTGCGGGGGACCCGCAGGTCCCACAGGATCGCCGCCTCGCGCTCGGACAGCGGGGAGACCCCGCCGGTCAGCTGCGCGACGATCTCGGCCAGCACCCGGTCCCGTCCGAGTTCCGCGGCGCCCACCAGCACCGACAGCAACACGCTCCCCACCAGCACCAAAACGCCGACGACGAGATGCCACGGGCGGAGTCGGGTCGGTGAGATCAACCCTGCTGTGCCTTGCCCACGGCCTGGCTGATGGAGCGCACCAGCTCCACCACGCGCGGTCCCCAGCGGCTGGCCAGGTCGTCGTCGAGCTCCACGACCTGATTGCGCTGGACGGCGTCGATGGTGTGCCAGCCGGGACGCGCGGCGATCGCGGCGGCGTTGACGCCGCAGCACTTGGTGTCGGCGGCGAAGATCAGGTTCGGGTTGGCCTGGACCACGTGCTCCTGCGACAGCTGCGGGAACGGCCCACCGGCGGGATCGGCGATGTTGACCATCCCGAACAGCGAGTACACGTTGCCCACGAAGCTCTGCGAGGTCGCCGTGTAGAGATCGGGGCTGACCTCGTGGAAGTAGGTCATCGGCTGCGGGGGCTTGGGCGTGGAGGCCACGATGTCGGCGATGTCGGTGCGCATCTTCTGCACCATCGCGTTCGCCTGGTTGCCGTGCCCGGTGGCGCGGCCGATCGCCTGGATCTGCTGGTAGGCGTCGTCCAGGCTGGCGGCCGCGGGCGTCAGCAGCACGGGCACGTCGACCACCTTCAGGCCCTCGGCGAGCTGGGTGGCGTTGTCCGGGGCGATGACCAGGTCCGGATTCTTGCTCGCCACGGCGGCGGCGTCGGCGGTGAAGCCGGACAGCTCGGTGCGCGGCGCGTTCTCCGGGTACGTGGAGTGCTGGTCGACGGCGATGACCTGATCGCCCGCGCCGAGCGCGAAGAGGGTCTCGGTCGCCGACGGCGACAGCGACACGATCCGCTTGGGCTGCTGGAGCAGGGTCACCGGCTGGCCGCCGGGCAGCGAGACCTTCGCGGGGAAGGACGACGCGGGATCGTCGGGCACCACCGGCACCGGGGAGTGCTGGCGGGTCGCGCACGCCGTGACCATGGTGAACAGGGCGAATGCGGCCATCATCAGGGCGGCGAGACGGCGGAACCCGGTCATGTCTTCCCTCGGGTCGGAGCTGGCGAAACGAACACCCACGCGGTGGGTGCCCTGAGCTGGAAAGATATCAGCAAAGATCGCTCGGGGAACCTGCCGGAGGGCGAGCGCTACCCAGGCGGCGACGCTGCGGGTAAATTCGACGACGGACCGTGTCCGCCGGCGTGCGGTTCGCTCGGGCGAGCCGCCGACGGGCTGTGTGACGTGTTCAGGCCGCGTTCCGGTCACGACGTGACCGCGCCGATCCTGAGCAGCCGAGTCCTGGGCGTGTAACCAGCGACGGGCGTGACAACAAGATGTTCAGCATCACTTTCAAGGTGCTGCTTCCGGGTATCCTGGCTGTTAAAGTCTGCTAAACGCTCCGGTTACAGCGAGCGGGCGAGCGCGCCCGAAATCTCGCTCCCGAAATCATCTACGGCAGAACCGGAACATCCTAGCTGCGGGCCAGTGCCGTCCCGTGCCCAGAAGTCGAAGAAGTCAGGTCAACGGCCGACCGCCGACTTTCAAGCACGAGCATGACGAGGGAGGTCTGCGCAGTGGTCTTCTCTGCGATCCCAGCGGCCCAGGGCCTGTACGACCCGGCTGCGGAGCAGGATTCCTGCGGCGTGGCCATGGTCGCCGACATTCGCGGTCGGCGTTCCCATGGAATCGTCGCGGACGCCCTGACCGCCCTGGCGAACCTGGAGCACCGCGGTGCCGCGGGCGCCGAGCCCACCAGCGGCGACGGCGCGGGCATCCTGCTCCAGCTGCCTGACGAGCTCCTGCGCGATACGGCGGGCGTGCCCCTGCCCGAGCCCGCCGAGAACGGCGAGAGCCGCTACGCGGCCGGAATGGGCTTCCTGCCGGCCGACGCCGAGCAGCGCGAGCGCGTCGTGGCGCTGGTCGGGGAGATCGCGGCCGAGGAGAACCTGACCGTCCTGGGCTGGCGCGAGGTGCCCACCACGCCGGACCGCGCGGACGTGGGCACCACGGCCCGCGACTGCATGCCGCACTTCGCGACCCTGATGGTCGCCGGCAACGGCGGCGAGTCCGGTCTGCAGCTGGACCGGCTGGCGTTCTGCCTGCGCAAGCGCGCCGAGCGCGAGGCGGCGCGGCAGGGCCTCGAGCTGTACTTCCCGTCGCTGTCGGCGCGCACGTTCGTCTACAAGGGCATGCTCACCACCCAGCAGCTTCCCGGCTTCTTCCCGGACCTGACCGACGAGCGGCTGGCCAGCGCCATCGCGCTGGTGCACAGCCGGTTCTCCACGAACACGTTCCCGTCGTGGCCGCTGGCGCACCCGTTCCGCTACGTGGCGCACAACGGCGAGATCAACACCATCCGCGGCAACCGCAACCGGATGCGGGCTCGCGAGGCGCTGCTGTCCTCCGACCTGATCCCGGGCGAGCTGTCCCGGCTGTACCCGATCTGCTCGGATGACGCCTCCGACTCGGCGTCCTTCGACGAGGTGCTGGAGCTGCTGCACCTGGGTGGCCGGTCGCTGCCGCACGCGGTGCTGATGATGATCCCGGAGGCGTGGGAGAACCACGCCGAGATGGACCCCAAGCGCAAGGCGTTCTACCAGTTCCACGCGAGCCTGATGGAGCCGTGGGACGGCCCGGCGTGCGTCACCTTCACCGACGGTTCGCTGGTCGGGGCGGTGCTCGACCGCAACGGCCTGCGCCCGGCGCGCTGGTGGCGGACCGCCGACGACCGCGTGGTCCTGGCCAGCGAGACCGGTGTCCTGGGCCTCGACCCGTCCGAGGTGGTCGCCAAGGGCCGCCTGCAGCCGGGCCGGATGTTCCTGATCGACACCGAGCAGGGCCGCATCGTCGACGACGAGGAGTTCAAGACCGAGCTGGCCTCCGAGCACGCCTACGACGAGTGGCTGCACGCCGGTCTGCTCAACCTCGACGAGCTCGCCGACCGCGAGCACGTGGTCAGCACCCACGAGTCGGTGGTGCGCCGCCAGCTGTCCTTCGGCTACACCGAGGAGGAGCTGGCGCTGCTGCTCGCCCCGATGGCCACCGCAGGCGCCGAGCCGCTGGGATCGATGGGCGCCGACACCCCGCCCGCTCCGCTGTCGCAGCGCTCGCGGATGCTCTACGACTACTTCGTGCAGCAGTTCGCGCAGGTCACGAACCCGCCGCTGGACGCGATCCGCGAGGAGATCGTGACCTCGGTGGCGCGGATCATGGGCCCGGAGCAGAGCCTGCTGAACCCGTCGTCGGCGTCCTGCAGGCACATCGTGCTGCCCAACCCGGTCATCGACAACGACGAGCTGGCCAAGCTCATCCACATCAACGACGACGGCGACCTGCCGGGGTTCTCCTCGGCGGTGCTCTCCGGTCTGTACGAAGTGGACGGTGGCGGTGCGGCGCTGGCAGAAGCCATCGAGCGGGTCCGCGCCGAGGCTTCCGAGGCGATCGCCGCCGGGGCGCGCGTGCTGGTGCTCTCCGACCGGGACTCCGACCACCAGCGGGCGCCGATCCCGTCGCTGCTGCTGGTGTCGGCGGTGCACCAGTACCTGATCCAGACCAAGGAGCGGCTGCGCGTCGCGCTGGTCGTGGAAACCGGTGACGCCCGCGAGGTGCACCACGTGGCCGCCCTGCTGGGCTACGGCGCGGCGGCGGTCAACCCGTACCTGGCGTTCGAGGCCATCGAGGACATGATCTCGACCGGTCAGATCTCCGGGGTGCGCTCCAAGGTCGCCCTCCGCAACTACGTGCAGGCGCTGGTCAAGGGCGTGCTGAAGGTGATGTCCAAGATGGGCATCTCGACCGTCGGCGCCTACACGGCCGCGCAGGTCTTCGAGGCCGTCGGCCTGTCGCAGGAGGTCGTGGAGTCCTACTTCCTGGGCACCACCTCCAAGCTCGGCGGCGTCGGACTCGACGAGCTGGCCGAGGAGGTCGCGCAGCGGCACCGCCGCGCCTACCCGGACAACCCGACCGAGCGCGTGCACCGCAAGCTGGAGACCGGCGGCGACTACTCCTACCGCCGCGAGGGCGAACTGCACCTGTTCACGCCGGAAACGGTGTTCCTGCTGCAGCATTCGACCAAGACCGGCCGGTACGACAAGTTCCGCGAGTACACCGCGGAGTGCGACCGGCTGGCGGCCGAGGGCGGCACCCTGCGCGGGCTCTTCGAGTTCGACAGCGCGCGCGACCCGATCGACATCGACGAGGTCGAACCGGCCTCGGCGATCATGCAGCGGTTCTCCACCGGCGCGATGAGCTACGGCGCGATCTCCGCCGAGGCCCACGAGGTGCTGGCGATCGCGATGAACCGCATCGGCGGCAAGTCCAACTCCGGTGAGGGCGGCGAGGACGTCGACCGGCTCTACGACCCCGAGCGGCGCTCGGCGGTCAAGCAGGTCGCCTCCGGCCGCTTCGGCGTGACCAGCGAATACCTGGTCAACGCCAGCGACATCCAGATCAAGATGGCCCAGGGCGCCAAGCCCGGCGAGGGCGGTCAGCTGCCCGCGCACAAGGTGTACCCGTGGATCGCCAAGACGCGGCACTCCACGCCGGGCGTCGGGCTGATCTCGCCGCCGCCGCACCACGACATCTACTCGATCGAGGACCTGGCGCAGCTGATCCACGACCTCAAGAACGCCAACGAGCAGGCCCGCGTGCACGTCAAGCTGGTCAGCGAGGTCGGCGTCGGCACGGTCGCGGCCGGTGTGTCGAAGGCGCACGCCGACGTGGTGCTGATCTCCGGTCACGACGGCGGCACCGGTGCCGCGCCGCTGACCTCGCTCAAGCACGCGGGCACGCCGTGGGAGGTCGGGCTGGCCGAGACGCAGCAGACGCTGCTGCTCAACGGCCTGCGGGACCGGATCACGGTGCAGTGCGACGGCGGTTTCAAGACCGGCCGCGACGTCGTGGTCGCCGCGCTGCTGGGTGCCGAGGAGTACGGGTTCGCGACCGCGCCGCTGGTCGTCGAGGGCTGCATCATGATGCGCGTCTGCCACCTCGACACCTGCCCGGTCGGTGTCGCGACCCAGAACCCGGACCTGCGCAAGAGGTTCACCGGTCAGGTCGAGCACGTGGTGAACTTCTTCGAGTTCATCGCCCAGGAAGTGCGGGAACACCTGGCGCAGCTGGGTTTCCGGACGCTGGACGAGGCCATCGGCCAGGTCTCGGCGCTGCGGCGCGACAACGCCGTGCAGCACTGGAAGTCCCGGGGCCTGGACCTGGAGCCGGTGTTCGCCGAGCCGCGGACCCCGTACTCGTCGGTGCGCCGGAGGGTCCGCGAGCAGGACCACGGCCTCGACGAGGCGCTGGACCGCACGCTGATCCAGCTCGCCGAGGCGGCGTTGGAGGACGCCCGCCCGGTGCGGTTGCAGCTGCCGGTGCGCAACGTCAACCGCACCGTCGGGACCCTGCTGGGCGCGGAGGTGTCCCGCCGCTTCGGCGGCGACGGCCTGCCGGAGGACACCATCCACGTCGAGCTGGAGGGGTCGGCCGGCCAGTCGCTGGGCGCGTTCCTGCCCGCCGGCATCACGCTGGACATGGTCGGTGACGCCAACGACTACGTCGGCAAGGGCCTCTCCGGCGGGCGGATCGTGGTCCGCCCCGACCCGAACTCGGCGTTCCGCGCCGAGGACCAGGTCATCGCGGGCAACGTGATCGGCTACGGCGCGACCAGCGGTGAGATCTTCCTGCGCGGCCAGGTCGGCGAGCGCTTCGCCGTCCGCAACTCCGGTGCGCAGCTGGTCTGCGAGGGCGTCGGCGACCACGCCTTCGAGTACATGACCGGCGGCCGGGCGATCGTGCTCGGCGGCACCGGCCGCAACGTCGGCGCGGGCATGTCCGGCGGCATCGCCTACGTGCTGGACCTGGACCCGGTGCGGGTGAACACCGCGATGGTCGACCTCAAGCCGTTGAGCACCAAGGAGCTGAAGTGGCTGCACGAGGTCGTGCGGCAGCACCACGAGCTGACCTCCTCGGCGGTGGCCGCATCGCTGCTGGGCGACTGGCCGCGGCGGTCGGCGGCGTTCACGAAGGTGATGCCGCGCGATTTCCAGCGGGTCCTGGACGCCATGCGGATGGCCAAGATCGAGGGCCGGGACGTCAACGAGGTGATCATGGAGGCTTCCCGTGGCTGACCCCAAGGGTTTTCTGAAGCACTCGCGGGCCGACGCGCCGAAGCGTCCCACCGACGAGCGGCTGGGCGACTGGCACGAGGTCTACGCCGCGCTGTCCGCGGAGGACCGCAACGAGCAGGTCTCCACCCAGGCCGCTCGCTGCATGGACTGCGGGATCCCGTTCTGCCACTCGGGTTCCGCGGGCTGCCCGCTGGGCAACCTGATCCCGGAGTGGAACAACATGGTCCGCCGCGGCCAGTGGGAGATGGCCAGCGACCGGCTGCACGCGACCAACAACTTCCCCGAGTTCACCGGCAAGTTGTGCCCGGCGCCGTGCGAAGCCGGTTGCGTGCTGGCGATCTCGCCGGAGGCCGGGGGAGCGGTGGCGATCAAGCGGGTCGAGGAGACCATCGCCGAGGTCGGCTGGGAGAACTCCTACGTCTCCCCGCGCATCACCGAGGAGCACACCGGCAAGCGGGTCGCCGTGGTCGGTTCCGGCCCGGCGGGCCTGGCCGCCGCGCAGCAGCTGACCCGCGCGGGCCACGAGGTGACCGTCTACGAGCGCGACGACCGCATCGGCGGGCTGATGCGCTACGGGATCCCCGAGTTCAAGATGGAGAAGTCCGCCCTCGACCGGCGTCTGGCGCAGATGCGCGAGGAGGGCACGAAGTTCGTCACCGGCTGCGAGGTCGGCGCGGACCTGACCGTGGACGACCTGCGCGCCGGTCACGACGCGGTGGTGCTCGCGGTGGGCGCGCTGCGCGGCCGCGACGACACCACGATCCCGGGCCGCGAGCTGGACGGCGTGCACCTGGCGATGGAGCACCTGGTCCCGGCGAACAAGGAGCTCGAAGGTGATGGCCCGACGCCGATCTCGGCCGAGGGCAAGCACGTCATCATCCTCGGCGGCGGCGACACCGGTGCTGACTGCTACGGCACCGCGACCCGCCAGGGCGCGCTGTCGGTGACGCAGCTGGACAACTACCCGCAGCCGCCCGGCGAGCGGGACGACGACCTCTCACCGTGGCCGGTCTGGCCGTACGTCCTGCGCACCTACCCGGCGCACGAGGAGGCCGGCGAGCGGAAGTTCGCCGTCGCCATCGAGTCCTTCGTCGGCGATGCCGAGGGCCGGGTCCGCACGGTGCGGTTGCGGCACGTCGAGGTCAGCCGCGACGAGAACGGGCGCCGCCAGGTGGTTCCGGTCTCCGACGAGATCGAGGAGCTGCCCTGCGACCTCGCCCTGCTGGCGATCGGTTTCGAGGGCGTCGAGCGCATGCCGCTGCTCGACGGGCTGGGCATCGAGCTCACCAAGCGCGGCACGATCGGCTCCGGGTCGAACTGGGAGACCACCGCTCCGGACGTGTTCGTCTGCGGTGACGCCCACCGCGGCGCGTCGCTGGTCGTCTGGGCGATCGCCGAAGGCCGCTCGGTCGCGCACGCGGTGGACAGCCACCTGATGGGAACCTCCGAACTCCCCTCCCCGGTCCACCCCACAGCCCTACCCCTGGCCGTGTGATCTCAGTTCCGCGAGGAGTTGCCTGACCACGCAGGCAATTCCTCGCGGAACCCCCGACCCGGCCTCAGTGCGTCGCCGCTCGGCGGGGTGGATTCGAATTTCGCGCGAAATTCGAACGCTGAGCCGGGCGTTCAAATTTCGCGCGAAATTCGAATCGGGCAGCGTGGCCGGAGCCGCGTGCCAGTGCGTGCGGTGGTTCAGGCGAATGAACGTGCCAGGGCGGGTGGCAGGTCGTCGGAGTGGACGATGCCGAGGCGCTGGGTGGCCCGGGTCAGGGCGACGTAGAGGTCGTTGATGCCGCGCTCGGACGCCTCGGCGATCGCCTCCGGTTCCACCAGCAGCACCGCGTCGAACTCCAGCCCCTTGGCCTCGTCGACGGTCAGCAGCACAGCCGGGGATTCGAGGTCGTCGGGGCGGGTGCCGACGACCGCCTCCGGTAGCGACCGGGCCAGCTCGGGCCCGATCTCGGCGAGAAGGTTCGGCGGCATCAGCACCGCCAACCGCCCGTCGGTGACCTCGGACAGCTCGGCCGACACCAGCTGGGGCAGCTCGGAGAGCAGGTCGTCGCGCCGGATGTGCTGCGCCCACGGCAGGTTCCCGCTGGTGCGGACCGAGTTCGGCGGCTCCAGGTCGGTGTCCATATCGGACAGAACTTCTGCGGCGACGTCCATGATCTCCGCCGGGGTCCGGTAGTTGACCGTCAGCTCCGCCAGCTTCCAGCGGTCCTGGACGTACGGTGAGAGGACGTCGTCCCAGGACTGGGTTCCGCCCAGGGCGCCGGTCTGGGCCACGTCGCCCACCAGCGTCATCGACCGGCTCGGGCAGCGGCGCATCAGCACCCGCCAGGCCATCTCCGAGAGCTCCTGGGCCTCGTCGACGATGACGTGACCGAAGGTCCACGTGCGGTCCTCGGCGGCGCGCTCGGCGGCGGTCAGATCGCTGCGGGTGCGGAACCGCTCGGCCAGCAGCTCCGCGTCGAGCACGTCGGAGACGCGCAGCCGCTCCTCGTCGGCGATCTCCTCGTCCTGCTCCATGATGTGCAGAACGCCTTGCGCGTAGGCGAGTTCCTCGCGCTCCGCGCGTTCGCGGTCGGCGCGCTCCTGCGCGTCGTCCTCGCCGAGCAGTTCGGCGATCTCGTCGAGCAGCGGGACGTCGGCCGGGGTCCACGGCGCGCCCGCCGGGCGGGACAGGGCGTCGCGCTCGGCGTCGTCGAGCACCTTCGCGGTGGCGGTGGCCAGGCGTTGCGGGGAGCTCAGCAACTCGTCGAGCAGCAGCTGCGGGGTCAGCTCCGGCCACAGCTCGTCGAGCGCGCGGGCCACCTCGGGATCGGCGCGCAGCTCCACGTTGATCTCGTCGAGGTCGCGCCGGTCCAGCAGCTCCCGGCCGAGCCGGTCGGCGACCTGCATCGTCAGCGCGCGGTACATCTCGTCGCGGAACACCCTGCGCGCCAGGTTGTGCGGGCGCCGGGTCCGGCGGGCGCGGGAGCGCGCGGCGGTGGCGTCCTTGCGGTGCAGGTGGAGCGGCTCGCGGTCGAAGGTGACCTCGACGCGGTCGCGCGGGACCTGCTGCCGGTCGCGGACCGCCGCGTTGAGCACGTCGGTCATGCTCAGCCGCCCCTTGATCTCGGCGACCTGCGCGGATTCGGTTCCGGTGGCGGTGATCCCGGGGTACAGACCGCCCACAGTGGACAGCAGCACACCGGTCTCGCCCAGCGAGGGCAGCACCTGGCCGATGTAGTGCAGGAACGTCGGGTTCGGCCCGACGACGAGCACACCGCGCTTGGACAGCTGCTCGCGGAACGTGTACAGCAGGTAGGCGGCGCGGTGCAGCGCGACGGCGGTCTTGCCGGTGCCCGGCCCGCCCTGCACGACCAGCACGCCGTTCATGCCCGCGCGGATGACGCGGTCCTGCTCGGCCTGGATCGTGGAGACGATGTCCTGCATCTGGCCGGTGCGCCGGGCGTCCAGCCGCGCCAGCAGCGTCGCCTCGCCCGCCAGGCCCAGATCGCTTCCCTGCTCGGCGGCGTCGAGATCGAGGATCTCGTCCTCGTAGTCGAGGACCTTGCGCCAGCTGGTCTTGAGGTGCCTGCGGCGCTGCACGCCGTCGCGCGCGGCGGCCGTGGCCAGGTAGAACGGGCGGGCGGCCGGTGCGCGCCAGTCCAGCAGCAGCGGCTCGTACTCGTTGTCCTCGTCGAACAGGCCGATCCTGCCGACGTGGAAGGTCTCGCCGCCGTCGAGATCCAGGCGCCCGAAGCACATCCCGTGCTCCACCGCGCTGAGCTGGGTGAGCTTGTCGGTGTACATCCGGGTGGAGATGTCGCGCTCCGTGCGGGCCTGGGGCGGACCGCCGCTGTCGCGCAGCGTGGCCTTGAGCCGCTGGGTCGTCTCCGCCCTGAGGTCGTCGAGCTTGCCGTACAGCACGTTCAGGTAGCGCTGCTCGGCCGCGATCTCATCGGTGCGGACGGTTTCCCGATCAACTCGGGCGTCGGACAATTCGCCACCTCATGCCAGGCGCGGACAAGACAACCGGGCCGCAAGGCCCGACCTGCCAATATACCGCCTCTCCCGGCCCGGGGTCCCCGGTCGCGCTCCCACCCCGCGGTGCCGGTCCCGCGCGGGATCTCAGTGGGAATCAGGAACCCGAATTCCACTGGAACAAGGTTTCCGGTTTCCACTGAAATCCGGTCATCCAGGTCTGGGGAGGTCCCGGGTGACCGGTTGATGGGGGTGGGGGACGGAGGAGTTGGTGGGGGCGGGACGGAAGAACCCCTGGATTCCGGTGGGATTCCAGGGGTTCTTCGGGGGTTTCGGGTGTCCTCCTAGACGACGGCGGAGATGCCGAGGATGACGACGAAGGAGACGACGGACAGGAGGGTCTCCATGGCCGACCAGGTCTTGAGGGTCTGGCCGACGGTCATGCCGAAGTACTCCTTGACCAGCCAGAACCCGGCGTCGTTGACGTGCGAGAGGAACAGCGAGCCGGATCCGATCGCCAGCGCGACCAGCGCGCCCTGCGCGGGCGGCAGGCCGATGACCAGCGGTGCGACCATGCCCGCGGCCGAGATCGTGGCGACCGTCGCCGAACCCGTCGCGACGCGGATGCCGACCGCGATCAGCCAGCCCAGCACCAGCGGTGACAGGTTCGCCCCGGCGGCCAGGTCGGTGATCGTGTTGTTCACGCCGGAGTCGACCAGGGTCTGCTTGAAACCACCACCGGCACCGACGATCAGGATGATCCCGGCGATGGCGGGCAGCGAACCGCCGATGACGTCGGACAGCTGGGAGCGGGAGAACCGGGCGCCGCGGCCCAGCACCACGATCGCGATCAGGACGGTCAGCATCATCGCCACGACCGGCGTGCCGATCGTGTCCAGGATCGTGTAGCCGAGCGTGTCCTCGGCCAGCGCCAGGTCGGCGACCGACTTGCACAGCATCAGCACGACCGGCAGCAGCAGCATCGCCACGGCGGCGAAGAAGCTCGGCCGGTGCGGGTGCTCCTCCCGCTCGGGGGCCTTGCCCAGCAGCTGGGTGGCCGGCGGCAGGTCGACGCGCTTGGCGATGTAGGAGCCGAACAGCGGACCGGCGACGATCGCGGTCGGGATGGCCACCACGATGCCCAGCGCCAGCGTCAGACCGAGGTCGACGTGGAGCGCGTCGACGGCGGCGAGCGGACCGGGGTGCGGCGGGACGAGACCGTGCAGGATCGACAGACCGGCCAGCGCCGGGATGCCGATCCGCAGCATCGGCTGCTCGGTCCGGGCGGCGACCATGACCACGACCGGGACCAGCAGCACGACGCCGACCTCGAAGAACATCGGCAGGCCGAGCAGCGCGGCGATGAACACCATCGCCCACGGCAGCGTCTTGCTGGTGGTGCGGCGCATGACCGTCTCGACGACCTGGTCGGCGCCGCCGCTGTCGGTGAGCAGCTTGCCGAGCATGGCGCCGAGCGCGACGAGCAGGCCGACGTCGCCGACGGTCTTGCCGAGGCCCTCGGTGAAGGTGTCCACGAGGTCCCCGAAGGGCATCCCGGCCACCACGCCGAGCGTGGTCGCGCCGAGCGCGAGGGAGAGGAAGGGGTGGAGCTTCGCCCAGCTGATCAGCAGCACGATCACCGCGATGCCGGCGACCGCGGCGCTCAGCAGACGGGTGTCGTGCGCCGTCCAGGACGCTGCCTGGGCGAGCGGGGCGGAAAGGCTGGAAAGCATGGAGGGCTCCTCGTTGAGCAGCTGGTGCGCGCCACAGCCTAAGCAATAAGTATGACTTTTAGCTTTTCATGACCGATTAAGTATTACTGTTACGCCGGTCACCCGGGTTCGCCGCCTACTCTCGGGCACTGGTCGAACGCGTTTTTCACCGGTGAAGGAGCGTGGCGGATGAGCGGCGGGCTGCACGGCAAGGTGCTGGAAGTCCTCGGCGGGGAGATCGCCGCGGGCATCCACGCTCCCGGCAGCGTGCTGCGCATCGAGCAGCTGGAGGAGCGCTTCGGCATCTCCCGCAGCGTCGCTCGCGAGGTCGTGCGCACCCTCGCCTCCATCCGGCTGGTCCTGGGCCGCAAGCGGGTCGGCATCGTGGTGCGCCCGCGCGAGGAGTGGAACAGCTTCGACCCGATGCTCATCCGCTGGCGGCTGGCCGCCGACCGCTCGGCCGAGCTCAAGACCCTCGCCGAACTGCGCACCGCCGTCGAACCCGTGGCCGCCGCGGCGGCCGCCGACCGCGCGGAGGACGACCACGCGGCCCGGCTGGTCGCGCTCTCCGAGCGGATGGTGGCCACCTCGCGCGCCGGTGACCTGGAGGCGTTCATGGACGCCGACGTCGAGTTCCACCGGCTGATCCTCACCGCCTCCGGCAACGAGATGTTCGCCCAGCTCCACGAGGTCGTCGAGGAGCTGCTGCGGTGGCGCGCGGGCCACGGCCTGATGCCGGTGCATCCGCGTCCGGTCGCGGTCCGGCTGCACTGCGAGATCGCCGAGTGCATCCGGGCGGGCGACCGGGTCCGCGCCGAGTGGGCCATGCGGGAGCTGGTGGCCGAAGCCCTCGAAGGAACCCTCGAAGGCCTGGAGCCCTGAACCGCCCCCGGACGCACGAATCCCTCGCGACCTCGGGGGAGTGGTCGCGAGGGATTCGGCCCGGGATCAGTAACCCTGGTAGCTGCCGCCGGAACGCAGGCCCGAGACGCCGGGGACGTCGGCGACGGAGCCGTAGCGCTCGATCGAGTAGCGGGTGGCGGCGATGATGTTGTCGACGGGGTCGTAGATGTTCTGGTGGCCGGGCAGCGCGAAGGACTCGAAGGTCGGCGCGATGGTCTGCATCAGACCGATCGACGGGGTGCCGGCCGCGGCGTTGGAGTCCCAGTTGTTCGTGGCGCTCGGGTCACCGTTGGACTCGTGCATGATGATCGTCCGGATGGCCTCGGCATCGATCTGGTCGCGCGGGATGCCGCTCTTCTCCATGACCTGGATGGCCTCCTGGATCCAGGCGTCGATCTGGTCCTTGGGCTTCGGGGCTTCCTTGCGCTCCGGCGCGGCCTCGGGGGCGGGCTGGGCTGCCGGAGCGGGCTGCGCGACGGGGGCGGGCGCGGCCTGGGGCTGGATGACCGGAGCCGGAACCGGGGCGGGGACCGGCGCGGGCAGCTGCGGCGCGGGGGCGGCCAGCGGGGCCACCTCGGCGGCCTGGTGCACCGGAGCGGACTCGGTGCGGGTCTCGGCGTTGTCGCCGCCCGCGGCGGCGGTGAACACACCGAGCACGCCGAACGCCGCGACTGCGGCGCCGACCTGCAGCGACCGCACCTTGGGGGCGACGCGGTGAGCGCGGTCGGCGGGTTCGCCGAGGAAGCTCGCGCGCAGTCGGCCGCCGAAGGGCGCCGTCCTCTCCCAACGGCGCCGGCCGGTCGTGCGATCCTGCGGGGTGTCGGGGGTGATCTGGTCGGGGGTGTTCGTCTCGTCGGGGGTCACGAGGAACCAGACTCCGGAACGGAGAGTCACCCTGCATGGTGGTTTCTACGGGGTCGACTACCTAGATTGAGCCATTCGGGGCAATCGATGAACGTTTTTGACTACCCGTTGTGATAGTGGGCAAGAACGTTACCGGGCTTCGGTGTCGGCTGCGTCACCCGTTCGCTGCCCCGCGACCCATCCCGCGATCTGCGCGCGGGAGGTGAAGTCGAGCTTGGTCAGGATGTTCTGCACGTGCCCCTCGACCGTGCGCTGGGCGATCACCAGGTTCTCCGCGATGTCCTTGTTGGTGCGCCCCTGCGCGACCAGATCGGCGATCTGCCGCTCGCGGCGGGTCAGCGGCATCGGGTGCACGTTGTCCTCGGACTCCGATCCCGACGACGACCGCCTGGTGGTGCGCTTGAGCTCCAGCGCGTAGTCCGCGGCGTGCGTCAGCGACATCTCCCGCCCGCGCTCGTACTGCTCGTCGAACGCCTCCGGTCCCAGCGCCGTCCGGATCTGCATCAGGTGCTGATCGTGGTCGCCGGCGAACCGCGCCCAGAACCCCGGCGCCGAGCGCACCGCGTCCCACAGCGTCGAGGACGCGCCCAGCAGCCGGGCCGCGCGTTCGAAGCGCTGCTGGCGGTGCGCGATCCAGGCGAGCGTGTCCATGCTGAAGGCGATGCCCAGCCGGTTGTCGAGCTTGCGCTGCAACCGCAGCGCTTCCTTCACCGAGTTCTCCGCCCGGTCGGCGCGGTCCCGGCGCATCTGCACCTGCGCGGTCGCCCACTGCGCGTAGGAGCGCCAGTACAGCTCGCTGTGCTCGGTCGACAGCTGGATGCACTCGGCGAGCATCCGCAGCCCGGCGTCGGGGTCGTCGCCCATGCCCTTGATCAGGCCCAGCGCGTGCAGCGACCACAGCTCACCGGCCAGCTCCCGGTGCTTGCGGAACTGCTCCAGCGCCCCGTCGGCCAGTTCGGTGCCGCGCCGCTGGTCGTTGTTGAAGAACGCGATCAGCCCGTGCAGCAGCGCCAGGTAGGCGCGCTCGATCTCGTCACCGCGCCGGGTGGCCAGCGCGGTGGCGCGTTCGAGGGTCGGCTGCACCCGGTCGAGATCGCCCTGCAGCAGCGCGAACCAGGCGCTGACCCGCAGCGCCTTGGCGCGTTCGGGCAGGTCGCTCCGGGTGTTGTCGAGGACCTCGTCCAGCCAGTGGCGCGCTTCGGCGTTCAGACCGCGGATTCCCCAGTACGGCCACAGGTCGGTGACCAGCCGCAGCGCGGTCCCGCCCGTCTCGGAGCCCTCGGCGGCGTGCCGCAGCGCCATGCGCAGGTTGTCCTGCTCGTTGCGCAGCCGCTGCACCCACGCGGCCTGGTCGGGACCGATCCACTCGGCGGCGAACCGCGCGCTGAGCTCGGCGAAGAAGGTGCAGTGCCGGTCGCGCACCAGGTTCGTCTCGCCGTACTCGCCGAGCTTGTCCAGGCCGTACTCGCGCAGCGTGTGCGGCAGCCGGTAGCGGACCTCGCCGCCGTCCTCCTCGCGCATCAGCACGGACTTGTCGACCAGCGAGTGCACCGCGGTGAGGATGTCGACGCCCTTGCCGTCGCCGGCCACGTGCTCGGCGGCGGAGAGGTCGAAGCTGCCGGAGAAGGCCGACATCCGCGCCCACGCCCGCCGGTCGCGCTCGTCGAGGAGCTCGTAGCTCCAGTCGATCAGCGCGCGCAGCGTCTGCTGGCGGGGAGGCGCGCCTCGGCGGCCCTCGGTGAGCAGGTCGTAGCGGTCGGCGAGGCGCTCCTCGAGCTGCTGCAGCGACAGCGACCGGAGCCGGACCGCCGCCAGCTCTATGGCCAGCGGGTTCCCGTCGAGGTGGTGGCACAGCCGCATCAGCGCGTCGGCGTTGTCGGCGGTGACCTCGAACTCCGGGACCGCGGCCTTGGCCCGGTCGACGAACAGCCGGACCGAGGCGAACTGCTCGTAGGCCTCGGCGGGCGGGAGGTGGCCGGGATCGGGCACCTGCATCGGCGGCACGACGACCGTGGACTCGCCGGCCACGCCGAGCGACTGCCTGCTGGTGGCCAGCACGCGCACGCCCGGGCACCAGCGCATGATCGCGTCGACGAGCATGGCGACGTCCTCGATCACGTGCTCGCAGTTGTCCAGGACCAGCAGCATCTCGCGGTTCTTGAGCTGGTCGACGATCGTCTCCAGGCCCGCGGCCGACGACGGCCCGCCGAGACCCAGCTGCTCGATGACGGCGTCGAGCACCAGCGCACCGTCGTCGAGGTTCTCCAGCTCGACGAACCACGCCTTGTCGCGGAAGGAGCGGCGCATGTTCGAGGCCACGCGCACGGCCAGCCGCGTCTTGCCGACACCGCCCGGACCGGTGAGGGTGACCACGCGGGCCTCGGAGAAGAGGCGTTTGGTCAGGGTGATCTCACGACGACGGCCGACGAAGCTCGTCACGTCGGCCGGGAGGTTGCCCGCTGATTCGCGCATGCGGGCGTTGGCAGTGGAGACCACCATTCGAGCTTAGCTCGCGAATCGGCCGCTGACCTGGGATCTTGATCCGCCCGGCCGCTGTAATCCCTTCGAGGGGACTTCGGAGACCAGCCGCCCCGCAGTAGTCGTGGAATCCACCCGGCCGGGGGTTCCGCGGCTCCCTTCCACGAGGAGGTCGGCTACCCGCACCGGCGCGTCTGATCGCCCCTCTAAGGTCGAGGCGTGAGGTTCGAGGGTTTCGGCGACGGGGTTGTGGAGTTCTACGAAGGGCTCCTGGCGGACAACTCGAAGGCCTACTGGGCGGACAACCAGCGGCTCTACTCCGAGCACGTGCGGGCGCCGATGGAGGCGCTGCTGGCCGAGCTGGAACCCGAGTTCGCGCCCGGGTTCGGCAAGGGCAAGGTGTTCCGGCCCTTCCGCGACGTGCGGTTCAGCCGCGACAAGTCGCCGTACAAGACCCACTGCGGAGCCGTCATCGAGCAGGGGCGCGGCGGCGGCGCCTACTACGTCGAGGTCGGCCCGGAGGGGATGATGGTGGCGGGCGGCTGCTACCACACCGAGTCCGACCAGCTGGCCCGGTTCCGGGCGGCGGTCGACACCGAGATCCACGGCGAGGAGCTGCGAAGGCTGCTCGACGCGCTCGCCGAGCAGGGCTGGGAGATCGCCGGGAGCACGCTGCAGACGCGCCCGCGCGGCTTCGCCCCCGATCACCCGAGGCTGGACCTGCTGCGGCACAAGACGCTCTACGCGGCCCGCACCTGGGAACCCGACGACGTGCTCCACGAGCGCGACTGCCTGCAACGGGTGCGCGAGTCGTGGGAGGCCGTGCGCGAGCTCAACCAGTGGTGCGCCGACCACGTCGGCATCACCGAGAAGAAGCGGCGCTGAGGGCTTGTCGCTGCTTGGGTTGGGTTGCTGGGCGGTGCGGGTGGCGGAACCTGAGCGGCTCTCTGGCTCCGGGATCCGAGACTGATGTATGCCAGCCAAATACACGGCGCTTCGGCTGTCCTCCCCAGAGAGCCGCTCAGAACCCGCGGCGGTGCCAGCTGCCAGGGTGGTGAAAAGAGGATGCGGCGCCGCCGCGTGCCTCAACGGGCCTTGGACCTCAGGGCGAACGCCGCCCAGCCGGCCAGGGCGCCCGCGACGTCCACGAGGCCGTCGAGGAGTTCGCAGCTGCGCCCCAGCGGCAGCACGCCCTGCAGCACCTCCGAGAGGGCTGCGTAGGCGACGAGCGCGGGCAGCAGCGACGAGGTGCGCCACCCGGCGAGGCGACCGGTGATCGCCAGCGCGGCGAAAAGGGTGAAATGCACCACCTTGTCGGTCCCCGGCGGAGCCGTGGGCACGCCCGATTCCGGGGTGAACAGCACGATCACGCTGATCAGGAGCACGATCAGGAGCGGAAGCCGTTTGAGCTGGTTTCTGTAATGATCCAGCAACGAAATCACCGATCAGCTTCTTGGGGCGTGGCTGAGTGCTGCACCCGGGCGGCGAGAGACTACGCTGACGTGATGTGAGTCGACGAGCCAAGATCGTTTGTACCATGGGCCCCGCCACCGCCAATCCGGAGAAGGTGGCCGAGCTCGTCAGCAGCGGAATGGACGTCGCCCGGCTGAACTTCAGCCACGGCAGCCACGCCGACCACCAGCAGGTCTACGACATGGTCCGGGCCGCGGCGAAGGAATCCGGCCGCGCCGTGGGCATCCTAGGAGACCTGCAGGGACCGAAGATCCGGCTCGGGAAGTTCGCAGCCGGACCGGTCGAGTGGCGAACCGGCGACGTCGTGCGCATCACGGTCGATGACGTGCAGGGCACGCATGACCGGGTGTCCACCACCTACAAGGGCCTGGCCGAGGACGCCAAGAAGGGCGACCGGCTCCTGGTCGACGACGGCAAGGTCGCGATGGTCGTGACCTCCGTCGAGGACAACGATGTCGTGTGCGAGGTGACCGAGGGCGGTCCCGTCTCCGACAACAAGGGAATCTCCCTGCCGGGCATGGACGTCTCCGTGCCGGCCCTGTCCGAGAAGGACATCGAGGACCTGGAGTTCGCGCTCGAGCTGGGCGTGGACTTCATCGCGCTGTCGTTCGTGCGCAGCCCCGCCGACATCGACCTGGTCCACCAGGTCATGGACCGCGTCGGCCGCCGCGCACCGGTCATCGCGAAGCTGGAGAAGCCGGAGGCGGTGGACAACCTCGAAGCCATCGTGCTGGCCTTCGACGGTGTCATGGTCGCCCGCGGTGACCTCGGCGTGGAGCTCCCGCTCGAGCACGTCCCGCTGGTCCAGAAGAAGGCGATCCGCATCGCGCGGGAGAACGCCAAGCCGGTCATCGTGGCCACCCAGATGCTGGACTCGATGATCCAGAACTCGCGCCCGACCCGGGCCGAGACCTCCGACGTCGCCAACGCGGTCCTCGACGGCGCCGACGCGGTGATGCTGTCCGGCGAGACCAGCGTCGGCCGCTACCCGATCGAGACCGTGCAGACCATGGCCCGCATCGTCGAGGCCGTGGAATCCGGTTCGCCCACGCCGCCGCCGCTGAGCCACGTCCCGCGCACCAAGCGCGGCGTGATCTCCTACGCGGCGCGCGACATCGGCGAGCGCCTCAACGCCAAGGCTCTGGTGGCCTTCACGCAGTCCGGCGACACCGTGCGCCGGCTCGCGCGACTGCACACCCGCCTGCCGCTGCTGGCGTTCACCCCCGAGGAGTCCGTGCGGAGTCAGCTCGCTCTCACTTGGGGGACGGAAACGTTCTTGGTGCCTAAGGTGGACACAACGGACCAGATGGTGCGGCAGGTCGACCAGGCGATGTTGTCGCTGGGCCGGTCGCAGCGCGGCGACATGGTCGTGGTCGTCGCCGGTTCGCCGCCGGGCACGGTCGGTTCGACCAACCTCATCCGCGTGCACCGGCTGGGCGAAGAAGACCACGTCTGATCGGCCTTCGGACGGGAGCACCAGCTCCCGTCCGGCCGGTCGGGCGCACTACCCGAGGAGCACGCAGTGACCGAAGCGGCCAGGGCCGCAGCAGCCGACCCGGCCGGAACCCACCTGCAGGGCGAGGTTCCGGTGGACGTCAACGGCGTGCCGCACGGCCAACCCGTGCTGGACAGCCTGGTCGCGCTGCTGGACCTGGAGCGCATCGAGGAGAACATCTTCCGCGGTGTCAGCCCCGCTTCCTCGACCATTCGCGTCTTCGGCGGCCAGGTCGCCGGACAGGCGCTGGTCGCCGCCGGTCGCACGGTGCCGGAGGAGCGACGGGTGCACTCGCTGCACGCGTACTTCATCCGGCCCGGCGACCCGAGCATCCCGATCGTCTACGAGGTCGACCGCACCCGTGACGGTCGTTCGTTCACCACGCGCCGCGTGGTCGCGCTGCAGCGCGGCAAGACGATCTTCTCCCTCTCGGCGTCGTTCCAGCTCGACGAGGACGGCATCGACCACGCCGAGCCGATGCCCGAGGTCCCCGACCCCGAATCGCTGCCGACGTTCGGCGAGCGGCTCGGCGAGTCGCTGTCGAAGCTCGGCCCGCCGCAGCCCCGCCCGATCGACGTCCGCTACGTCACCGAGCCGCCGTGGGTGAGCCGCGAGAACGGCCCGCGCGAGGCCCGCAACCAGGTGTGGATGCGCGCCGACGGCGCCCTGGCCGTGCCGGACGACCACCTGCTGCACGTCTGCATCGCCGCCTTCGCCTCCGACATGACGCTGCTGGACGCGCCCCTCGCGCGGCACGGCGTCTACTGGGGCCTGGACAACGTGGTCGGCGCGAGCCTGGACCACGCGATGTGGTTCCACCGCCGCTTCCGCGCTGATGAGTGGTTCCTCTACGACTGCGCCTCGCCGAGCGCCTCCGGCGGTCGCGGTCTGGCCACCGGCCGCTTCTTCTCCCAGGACGGCCAGCTGGTCGCCACGGTCGTCCAAGAGGGCCTCCTCCGCGTCAACGACTGACCTGACGTCGTCCCGCCTCCGCCACGCGCCCACTCCCGTGCAGCCCCCCGATTTCAGTGAAATCAGATCCCGGACTTCCACTGAAATCGGGTTCTCGAGTTCCACTGAAGTCAGGTTCCGGGTTTCCACTGAAATCGGGTGTCCGAGTTCCACTGAAGTTCGGGTGATCACCTGCGGGGGCCGGGTCGTGGTGGTGTCGGTGGGTCTGATGCCTGGGGTGGCGGCGGTGCGAGCTGAGTCCCGCACTTGACGAAGTGCCTTCGGTGCTCACGTGCGTCTGCGGCGTTTGGGGCGCAGGTGCTTGGGGGCTGTGAGGGCTCTGGTGCGGAGTTGTTCCAGGACGATCGAGCTGGTGAAGTTGCGGACCTCGGTTCGGGACGCGAGCTTGTCGACGAGGAACTCCTGCAGGTGCTTGGTGTCGGCCACCGCGACGTGCAGCAGGAAGTCGGCTTGGCCGCTCACGTGCAGCAGTGAGCGGGTCTCCGGCTGGGCCATGACGAACTCGCGGAACTGATCCACGATCTGGCGGGTGTGCGGGCGGACGTTGACCGCCACCACCGCCTCCAGCGCCAGTCCCGTCGAGGCCGGGTCGACGTCGATGTGCGACCCGGTGATCACTCCCTGTTCTCGCAGCCTGCGGACGCGTTGCAGGCAGCTGGACGGTGCCAGCCCGATCCGTTCGGCGAGGGTGCGGTTCGGCAGGGTCGCGTCGTTCTGCAACTCCTCCAGAATCCACCAGTCAACCGAATCCAGTTCTACGGATTCACTCATAACCGAACATCCTACGTGGGAGCTCGAAAGCAGGCGAACCATCGTCGGAGAATCTTCGCATCTGCTTCCCCGAAATTTCGAAGGAGTTCGTCGTGCACATCGCCTGGGGGTCGTTCCTGCTGGCGCTGCTGGTCATCGTGCTGGTCCCCGGTCCCGACTTCGTCCTGGTGACCCGCAACGCGGCCAGCGGTCGCAGGTACGGATGGCTGGCCGCGGCGGGCGTGAACTGCGGGCTGCTGCTGCACGCCACTGCCGCCACCCTCGGCTTGTCGGCGCTGGTCGCGGCCGTGCCGGCGGCGCTGTTCGTGGTCAAGGGGCTGGGTGTGGCCTACCTGGGGTGGATGGCGCTGCAGATGCTGCGCCACGCCGGTTCCCACCCGGCCGAGACCGCGGTCGAGCAGCCGCGTTCCGGCCGCGGGGTGTTCCTGCGCGGGCTGCTCACCGACGTGCTCAACCCGAAGGTGATGCTGACGTTCCTGACGCTGCTGCCGCAGGCGATGGACCCGAGCGCGGCACCGATGCCGCAGGCCGCGCTGCTCAGCGGCGTCGCGGTGATGGCCTTCGCCGCGTGGTGGCTGGTCGTCGTCCCGTCCGTCGGTCGACTGGCCGCGTTCCTGGCGAGCCCCAAGCGCCGCGCGGTCTTCGAGCGCTGCTGCGGCGGCGCCCTCCTGGCCATGGCCACCTCAATCGCAGTCGGCTGACCCCGAACCTCACTCCACCCGGAATACCGCAGTATTCAGACCCCCGATTACTGCGGTATTCCGTCCCCAGGCAGCCGCGTTCCCTGGCTGCGGTCCCTCTGGTCGCAGTCGGCCGACTTCGGTTCCGGGTTCGCACCCGGATTACCGCCGTATTCAGGTCCCGGATTACTGCGGTATTCCGTCCTCGCGGCAGCCGCGTCCGCTGGCTGCGGTCACTTCGGTCGCAGTCGGCTAACTTCGGTTCTGGGTCCGGGTCCGGATTACTGCCGTATTCAGGTCCCGGATTACTGCGGTATTCCGGGGCCTGATCGCTGCGGGGTTCCGGGTGCGGGGGTGGGGTGGTTTTTCTTTTGCGGCTTTTGGGTTGGTTTTGTTGACCTTTCACATCTGGGGTGCCTAGTCTCCGTGATCTCGGAGAGGAGCGGGCATGTGCAGACGGTGGGCGTTCGTGGTCGGGTTGGCGGTGGCGTTCCCGCTGGTGGCGGTGCCCTCCACGGGTGCGGCGCCGACCGGGGTGGACGCGCTGAAGGTCGACCTCGACGACATCCTGGCCGACCCCAGGCTCGGCGGAGCGCAGGCCGGGGTCGTGGTCCGCGACCCGGCCACCGACGAGATCCTCTACAGCAGGCAGGCCACCGACCGCGCCACGCCGGCCTCCAACGCGAAGCTGTTCACCGCGGCGGCAGCGCTGGAATCCCTCGGGCCCGACTACCGGTTCCGCACGCAGGTGCTCAGCGACGCCGCGCAGCAGGGCCCGACGTTGCTGGGCGATCTCCACCTGCGCGGAACGGGCGACCCGACGATGCTGGCCGCCGACTACGACCGGCTCGCCGCCCAGATCGCCGAGCAGGGCGTTCGCGAGGTGCGCGGCCGGCTGCTGGCCGACGACACCTGGTTCGACGACGTCCCGCTGGGCACCGGCTGGGCCTGGGACGACGAGCCCTACTACTACTCGGCGCCGGTCTCGGCGCTGAGCGCGGCGCCGGACACCGACTACGACGCCGGCAGCGCGATCGTGCGGGTCACGCCCACCGCGCCGGGCCAGGCACCGGAGGTCGCGCTCGACCCGGGAACCGGTGCGCTGAGCGTCGACAACCGCGCCACCACCGCCGCCGAGGGCGAACCCGACCTCGCCATCACCCGCGACCACCACAGCGGCCGGGTCGTGGTGACCGGGACCGTCCCGGTCGGTGCCGCGCCGGTCGAGGAGTGGGTGGCCGTGCCCGACGCGACCGCCTACGCCACCGACGTCTTCGCCCGCGCCCTGGCCGCGCGAGGCATCACCGTCACCGGGACCGGCAAGGCCGCCGCCCCACCGGGCGCCCGCGAGCTGGCCGCGCGCGAGTCGATGCCGCTGCGCGAGTTGCTGGTGCCGTTCCTCAAGCTCAGCAACAACGGCCACGCCGAGGTCCTGGTCAAGGCCATGGGCCGCGAGCAGGCCGGGGAGGGGAGCTGGGCGGCCGGGACGGGCGTGCTCACCGAGAAGCTGCGCGGGCTCGGCGTGGACGCCGATGCGCTGCGCCTGGTGGACGGATCAGGGCTGTCCCGGATGGACGGCGTCACCCCGGATCAGCTCGCCCTGCTGCTGGACAACGCCTCGCAACGCCCGTGGGCCCAGACCTTCTACGACGCCCTGCCCGTCGCCGGAGCACCGGACAGGATGGTCGGCGGCACCCTGCGCAACCGGATGGCCGACACCGCCGCGGCCGGCAACGTGCACGCCAAAACCGGTTCGCTGACCGGTGTCACCTCGCTGTCGGGCTACGTCACCGCTGCTGACGGTCGCAGGCTGGTGTTCTCGGTGGTGTTCAACGACTTCCTCTCCGACACCCCGCAGGACCTGGAGGACGCGATCGCGGTCCGGCTCGCCGAGCACAACGGCGCCGCCGACCAGCCGCGCGGGCGCCCGCGGGTGCCGCAGCTGCGCACGGAGCCCGACGACCCGAGCACCCCGCGCGACGAAAGTGCCCTGGAGTGCGCCTGGACCAAGTCCTGCTGATCCGGTTCCCCCTAGGGACAACGCTTTCGGCTTCGGTTGGCGTATCGGTGCCATACCTGAGAACAGCTCATCTGCTCCCCGGTAGCGTGACCGCCGTCCGAGCTACCGCAGCCGAGGAGCCCGATCCCGTGACGTTCATCAGCGACGCCCTGGCCATGATCGCCGGTCTGCCCCGGCCGCTGCTCGTGCTGGCCACCGGAGCTCTGGTGCTCGGTGAGTGCACCATCGGCCTGGGGTTCCTGGTCCCCGGCGAGGCGGGTCTGCTGGTGGCCTCGGCAGCGGTGAACGACCTCGGGTTCTTCCTGACGCTGGCCGGAACCGTGGCGGTGTGCGCGGCGATCGGCGACAACATCGGGTTCTGGCTCGGCCGCCGGTACCGGCTGAAGATGCGCGAGACGAAGGTGGTGCGCAAGCTCGGCCAGCACCACTGGGACCGCGCGGGCACGCTGCTGCGGCGCTGGGGGATCGGCGCGGTGCTGGTGGGCAGGTTCCTGCCGGTGGTGCGGACGCTGCTGCCCGCCGCGGCGGGTACCAGCGGCATGTCCTACCCGCGGTTCTTCGTCTCGTCGGTGATCGGTGCCGTGGCCTGGTCGGCCACCCACGTCGGCATCGGCTGGGCCGCGGGAGCGTCGGCGAAGTACGTCGAGTCGATGCTCGGCCGCGCGAGCTGGGTGCTGGCGATCGCGGTCGTGCTGGTCGGTGTGGGTGTCTGGGCGTGGAAGCGCCGTCGCCCGCGCAGCCAGGTCGTGACCGCCGAGACGCAAGCAGAGGACGTCGAGACCGCGGCCTGAGAACTGTTGGGGGACCACTTTGCGTGGCGGTGCGGGTGGCAGAACCTGAGCGGTTCGTGGTCTCCGTGCGCTGCTCCTGATGGATGCCAATACACGGCGTCGCGGCGTACTCGCCACGAAACCGCTGACGAACCTGCGGCGGTGCGGGCTGAGTCCCACACCTGAAACACCAACCACCCCTAGTGAGCCTGGTGGTGCAACGAGATTCGGACTCCGCGGCCGGGGGTTGGCGGCCTGGCGCACACGTGAGTCTCATTCATGTGTCTGGACTCTAATGGATGCATCAGCGCGAAACCAGTGGTGAAAGCGCTGGCCGCCGATGGCAGGCGTGCGCATCCACCCGTTAAGCGGAGTGCGGTGAGTCGCACGGGTGGGACTAGACTCGAACGCATGGCACACGCTGGCGCGAGCGACGTGACCGCGACTGCGGGGGACAGCGACTTCGTCGAATACCTCGAACGGCACCTGGCCGAACGCGGATGGACCGTTCACGACTTCTGCGAGCACAGCGGTTTGAGACCGAGCGTGGTCTTCCGCTGGCGCAAGGGCTACCGGCCCGACATCGGCAACGCGCGGATCATGGCCCGCGCCCTCGGTGTCCCGCTGCTGGAAGTGCTGGTCAAGGCTGGTCGGCTGAGCGCGGACGAGGCGGGAGCCGAGGTCCGCATCGTTCCCGAGCTCGACTCGGTGCCCACCCAGGTCCTGCTGCGCGAGGTCAGCGCGCGCGTGGAGAAGCTGGAACGCTCCACCGCCGACCACGCGGAAGCCGGCGTGTAGGTGCCGGGCCTTGTTGAAATTCGGAAACGGTTGGTCCTCCGCGAACGTTCACGGGGTGACATCCGGCCGGAAGCGGAGTGGACTGCTGCCTGAGAACGGATGAGAGGTGACAGCATGAGCCACACCGGCACCGTGAGCGCTCCGGCCACAGCGGCCGCCATCCCGGCTCCTCGCACGGGCGAGCGACTGCACGTGGCCGTCGAGACCTCGGTCGGGGAGACCTACCTGATCGCGTTCGTCGACAGCGCCCGCGACGGCGGTTGCGAGCCCTGCGAGCTGTCCCCGGACGAGGCCCGCGAGCTGGCCAGAGCGGTGCTCGGCCTGCTCGACGCCGAGGCCGGGCAGGTCGCCTTCGACATGTCGCGCACCGGTCAGCGGCTCAACCTCGCGATCGAGGCCGCGGGGGCGGAGACCTACCTGGTCACCTGGCTCGGCCGCACCGCCTGCGAAGCCGGCTACGAGCCCAGCGAGCTCAGCCGCTCCGAAGCCCGCCAGCTCGCCCGGGCCCTCCAGGACCTCGCCGACACCGCCGAAGGCGCATGAGAACGGGCCCCGGCCGATGAGGACCGGGGCCCGCTCTCGCTTCGACGTTCAGACTCGGGCGGGTTGCTTCGTGCGGCTCACGAGGTAGCCGACGACGATCGCGATCGCCAGCACCGGCGTGATGTAGAGGGCGATGCGGGTCTCGGCGTCGAAGGCCAGCAGCACCACGACGAACGCCAGGAACGCCAGCACCACGTAGTTCGAGTACGGCGCCAGCGGCATCCGGAACCGGCCCTCGGGCAGCTCACCTCGCGAGACCTTGCGGCGGTAGCCCAGGTGCGCGATGAGGATCATCCCCCAGGTGAAGATGGCCCCGGCCGTGCTAGCGCTGGTGATGTAGGTGAACGCCTCCTCCGGCGCCAGGTAGTTCAGCGCCACGCCGATCAGCATCGCGCAGAACGTCACGCCGATCGCCCGCGCCGGAACGGCCCTGCCGGACAGCTGTCCGAGCCTGCGCGGCGCCTGCCCGTCCTCGGACAGCGTGCGCAGCATGCGGCCGGTGGAGTAGATGCCGCTGTTGCACGACGACAGCGCGGCCGTGGTGACCACGAAGTTGATGACCCCGGCAGCGGCGGGGATGCCGATCAGCGTGAACGCGTGCACGAACGGGCTGCCGCTGGCCGGGAACTGGTGCCACGGCACCAGCGCGGTCAGCGCCACCAGGGCGCCCACGTAGAAGATCAGGATCCGCAGCATCACCGAGTTGATCGCGCGCGGCAGCACCTTCTGCGGGTCGGCGCTCTCGCTGGCGGTCTGGCCGACCATCTCCACGCCCACGAAGGCGAACATGACGATCTGGAAGGCCAGCAGCGAGGACGCGGTGCCGTTGGGGAACCACCCGCCCTGCGACCAGATGTTGCTCAGCGAGGCGGTGTCACCGACGTTGGAGAAGCCGAACACCAGGATCAGCGCGGCCAGCACGATCAGGCCGACGATCGCCAGCACCTTGATCAGCGCGAACCAGAACTCGAACTCGCCGAAGAGCTTCACCGCGATCAGGTTGACCCCGCTGAGCACGATCAGCGCGCCGAGCGCGGGGATCCACTGCGGTACTTCGGGGAACCAGAACTGGAAGTACTCGCCGACGGCGGTGATCTCGGCCATGCCGGTCACGATCCACACCAGCCAGTAGCCCCAGCCGGTCGCGAACCGGGCCCACGGGCCCACGAACTCGCCCGCGTACTCCGCGAACGAACCGCTGACCGGGCGGTACATCAGCAGTTCGCCGAGCGCCCGCATCACGAAGAAGATCATCACGCCGGCGACCGCGTAGATCAGGATCAGGCCGGGGCCCACCTGGTGGAGCGCTTTGCCGGAGCCGAGGAACAACCCGACACCGATCGCGCCACCGATGGCGATCATGTTGATGTGCCGGGTACTGAGATCTCTCTTGTACTCGGCCACTGGCTGGCTCATGGACGTCGTGCTCCTCTGTGGACGAAGGCCGCTTTCCTCGGCGAATTCGGCGGTGGTGTCGCGGAGATGATCCACCCGTGATCGAGCTGCGGCAAGAGGGCGGACGATTCTGAAAGAGCCGCTTCACCGTTCGCGTTCGGTCCACATCGGAGCGCGATGAAAAAACGCCGCATTCCGGACGAAAGTCCCGGAATGCGGCGTTCTCTCAGGTGATCAGAGGTTCGGGTAGAGCGGGTGCTTGGCGGCCAGGGCCTCCACGCGGGCGCGCAGCTCGGCGCTGATCGACTCGTCGAAGTTCGGCTTGAGGGCCTGCGCGATCACCTCGGCGACCTCGGTGAACTCCTCCTTGCCGAAGCCGCGGGTGGCCAGCGCCGGGGTGCCGATCCGCAGACCCGAGGTGACCATCGGCGGGCGGGGGTCGTTCGGGACGGCGTTGCGGTTGACCGTGATGCCGATCTCGTGGAGACGGTCCTCGGCCTGCTTGCCGTCCAGCTCGGAGTTGCGCAGGTCCACCAGCACCAGGTGCACGTCGGTGCCGCCGGAGACCAGCGAGACACCGGCCTCGGTGGTGTCGGAGGCCAGCAGGCGCTCGGCCAGGATCCGGGCGCCCTCGACCGTGCGGCGCTGGCGGTCCTTGAACTCCTCGCCGGCGGCGATCTTGAAGGCCACCGCCTTGCCCGCGATCACGTGCTCCAGCGGGCCGCCCTGCTGACCGGGGAAGACCGCGGAGTTGAACTTCTTGGTGAACTCCTCGTCGTTGGACAGGATCACACCACCGCGCGGGCCGCCCAGCGTCTTGTGCGTGGTCGTGGTGACCACGTGCGCGTGCGGCACCGGCGACGGGTGCAGACCCGCGGCCACCAGGCCGGCGAAGTGCGCCATGTCGACCATCAGGTAGGCGCCGACCTCGTCGGCGATCTCCCGGAACCGCTTGAAGTCCAGCTGACGCGGGTAGGCCGACCAGCCCGCGACGATCAGCTGCGGCTTGTTCTCCCGCGCCAGGCGCGCGACCTCGTCCATGTCGACCCGGTGGTCGGACTCGGCGACGTGGTACGGCACGACGTTGTAGAGCTTGCCGGAGAAGTTGATCCGCATGCCGTGGGTGAGGTGACCACCGTGGGCCAGGTCCAGGCCCATGATGGTGTCGCCCGGCTTGAGCAGCGCGAACATCGCCGCCGCGTTGGCCTGCGCGCCCGAGTGCGGCTGCACGTTGGCGTAGCTGGCGCCGAAGAGGTCCTTGATGCGGTCGATGGCCAGCTGCTCGACGACGTCGACGTGCTCGCAGCCGCCGTAGTAGCGCTTGCCCGGGTAGCCCTCGGCGTACTTGTTGGTCAGCACCGAGCCCTGCGCCTGCAGCACGGCCTGCGGCGCGAAGTTCTCCGAGGCGATCATCTCGAGGGTGTTCTGCTGGCGACCCAGCTCGGCGCCGACCGCCGCTGCCACCTCCGGGTCAACCGCTGCCAGGGCATCGTTGAACAGATCCGGGTTCGACATCAGTGTGTGCCTCCTGTTTCTTTCTTTCAGTCAGGCGTTGCGGCGGTAGAACGGCAGCTCGACGACCTGCACCGCGACGTTGCGGCCTCGGATGTCGACCTGCAGCGCCGTGCCGGGCTCGCTGTGCTCCCGGTCGACGTAGGCCATCCCGATCGGATGCCCGAGGGTCGGGGACGGTGCTCCGCTGGTGACCTCGCCGATCTCGGCGCCGTCGGCGTCGAGGACGCGGTAACCGTGGCGCGGCGCCCGCCGCTGCTCGGTGGTCAGTCCCACCAGGGTGCGCTCGGTGGGCTTCTCGGCAACCGCGGCCAGCGCGGACTTGCCGACGAAGTCGGCGTCCTTGTCCAGCTTGACCACTCGGCCGAGGTTCGCGTGGAAGGGCGTCAGCTCCGCGGACAGCTCGTTGCCGTACAGCGGCATGCCGGCTTCCAGGCGCAGCGTGTCGCGGCAGGACAGCCCGGCCGGCTGCAGGTCGTGCTCGGCACCGGAGGAGGTCAGCGCCTGCCACACGGCCTCGGCGTCGCCGGGGGCGGTGAACAGCTCGAAGCCGTCCTCGCCGGTGTAGCCGGTGCGCGCCAGCAGCACGTCCTTGCCCGCGACCGTGGCGCGGTAGCCCGCGAAGTACTTGACGGTGCTCAGGTCGGTGTCGGTCAGCGGCGCCAGGATCGCCACCGCGTTCGGGCCCTGCACCGCGATCAGCGCGTAGTCGTCGGAGGCGTCGGTGTGCGTCGCGTCGAAACCGGAGACCCGCTCGGCCAGCTCGGCGGAGACCACGGCGGCGTTCGCGGCGTTGGCCACGACCAGGAACTCCTGGTCGGCGAGCCGGTAGACGATCAGGTCGTCGAGCACGCCACCGGCGTCGTTGCAGATCATGGTGTAGCGAGCGCGACCCGGGGTGATGGCCGAGGTGTTGGCGACCAGCGCGTAGTCCAGCGCCTCGGCGGCCTGCGGGCCGCTGATCAGGATCTCGCCCATGTGCGTGAGGTCGAACAGACCGGCGCCCGTGCGGACCGCGTTGTGCTCGGCGGTGTCGCTGCTGTAGCGAACCGGCATCTGCCAGCCGGCGAACTCCGTGAAGGTGGCGCCGAGGGATTCGTGCACCGCGTGCAGCGGTGTCTGTCGGGGCGACGACATGGTGAAACTCCTCCTGGGTGGGCGTGCCGGTCGGCAGTCGAGGGCCGGTCAGCTCACGCGCCCAACCTTATCCGGGGCGCCTCGACCCCCGACCGGCGCGGTCTGCGCTGGTCGGGCGGGGTCTCCCCGGAGTCATTGGCCTGAGAGTTTCACCACCCGGCAGGGTGGTTTGCACCGTGGGCGAGAAGCGCGATGCTCCTGCTTTTCTCCGTGATTCGCCTGGTGTCCTGCGGTAACGGTGCCTGAGAGTTTACTGGGGAGTATTGCTCCTTCGGCGCCTCGTCCGGCGAGGACGAGGTCTCTCCCGCGAGACGTCATCGGCGCGGTATTCGGTTGTACCGCTCACAGACGCTACGAACCGCCCCACCCCCAGTCAACAGGAAGACCGAGTGATCTCAACCCTTGCGCACCGGGCTCCCGCGCTGAGCGGCGCGTTCTCACCAAGGAGCGAAAAGCCCCAGTACGCGCCGCAAAGCCTCGTCGACCTCTTCGACCTCGTCTCTCGTCAAAGTGCCTGCTTGTTGCCCGAACCGCTGCAGGGGGTCGACAGCCTGGACCTGTTCCACCAGGACACGCGTTCGTTGATCTCCGATGCGAATCTCGGGGCGGTGCGCGGCAGGACGTGCGCTGTTTGACGTCGGCGCGGCGATCACCGTCGAGGTCAGGAGCGCGTCCGACTGCAAGATCACGGCGAAGCGCGGACCGCGCTGCTCGTGACCTCGTGCGTTCGGGTTGTCCTTCAATCGGTAAACGTCACCACGCATCGCCCGCGCCCATCGCTTCGCGGGCTGCGTTGACCTCGGCGAGGTCTTCTGGATCTTGAAGCAGTATGGCGGATTCCTCTCGCATCTGTTCGTTGACGAGGTGTCGATACGACACGTCCAGCGCGTAGCGGATGGCGCTGTTGCGTGAGCTGCCATCGCTCATGAGGGCAGCCAGTTTCCGTTCTGCGTCGTCGTCGAGACGGACGGTGAAGCTGGTGGACATGCCTCAATGGTACGCGGCGTGAACCGGATCGAGAACCAAAAGTGGTTCGCTCGATGGTGTCCCTCTTGGTTCAGCTTTCGCGGGCGAGGTCGTCGAGTTGGGCTTTGAGGCCGTCGATGAGGGCTGTGAGGGCGAGTTCGAAGCTGGCGGCGTCTATCTCCGCCGCCTTCTGGTGGAGCAGGTGGGCCCTGCTGAGGTGCGGGAAGCGGTTGGCGTAGACCGTGGCGTCGGCGGGGAAACCGTGGCTGAACGAGCCCATCGCCGAGCCGATGACCAGGTACTTCGTCGAGGCGCCGATCATCGTGGCGTAGCGCTGCGGCCAGCCCGCCCGGGTGAGGCCGCCGTGGACGGCGTCGGCGGCGCGCAGGGCCGAATCGCGCCGGGCCGGGCCGTAGGCGATGAACGGGACCAGGTTCGGGTGGTCGACCAGGGCGGCGCGGTAGGAGCGGGCCCAGGTGCGCAGGCCGGTGACCCAGTCCCGGTCGAAGTCGGAGACGTCGACCGCGCTCATCACTTCGTCGGCGATCTCGTGCAGCAGGTCTTCCTTGGTGGCCACGTGGTTGTACAGCGACGCGGCGCGCACGTCGAGGCGTTGGGCCAGCCTGCGCATCGAGAGCGCGTCCAGGCCCTCGGTGTCGATGATCTCCAGCCCGGACCTTCGGATGCGTTCCGGGGAGAGCCGGGGTGTGCTGGGTCTGGGCAACGTCTGTCTCCTCACCGGAATCCCTTGCGGCGTGCGCCAGGACGGTTCTAGGCTGCCATAAAACTAACGGTGTTAGTTACCGGGCTGCACGGAAAGGAACGACGCGATGGTCGACTTCTCGCTCTCCGAGACCGAGCGCGACATCCGCGACTGGGTGCGCAACTTCGTCCAGCGGGAGCTCATGCCGCTGGAGCCGGAGGTCCTGCGCAGAGAGCGGGCGGGTCAGCGCGGTCTCACCAAGGACGAGCTCAAGGAACTGCAGGACAAGGCCAAGGAGGCCGGATTCTGGGGCGTGCAGACGCCCGAGGAGTACGGCGGCATGAACCTCTCGGCGGTCATGACGGCGCTGATCGAGGTCGAGCTCGGCCGCACCTACGTGCCGTTCCGCTTCGGCGGCTACGCCGACAACATCCTCTACTACGCCAACGAGGAGCAGAAGCAGCGCTACCTGCTGCCGACCATCGAGGGCACCCGCAAGTCCTGCTTCGCCATCACCGAGCCCGGCGCGGGATCGGACGCCAAGAACCTGCGCACCACCGCCGTGCGCGACGGCGACGACTGGGTCATCAACGGCGAGAAGACCTTCATCACCGGCGGCATCGACGCCGACTTCGTCATGGTCTTCGCCGTCACCGACCGGGAGAAGGGCGCCAACGGCGGTGTCACGTGCTTCCTCGTCGACCGCGACATGGGCTGGAAGTCCGAGCCGATCGACATCATGGGCCCCGACGAGCGCCAGCCGGCCGCGCTGGTGTTCGACAACGTCCGGGTGCCCGCCGAGAACGTGCTCGGCGAGGTCGGCAACGGGTTCGGGCTGGCCATGCAGTGGATCGGCCGTGGCCGCTACCTGCTGCCCGCGGCGGCGCTGGGCGCCTGCGAGCGGCTGGTGGAGATGGGCTCGGAGTACGCCCAGCAGCGCGAGACCTTCGGCGCTCCGATCGCCGACCGGCAGGCCATCCAGTGGATGATCGCCGACTCGGCGGTGGAGATCGAGGCGCTGCGCTGGCTGATCCTGCAGGCCGCGTGGCAGGTCGACCAGGGCATGGACTCCCGGCACGCCCAGTCCATCGCCAAGCTGTTCGGCGCCACGCACGCCAACCAGATCGTCGACCGGGTCCTGCAGATCCACGGCGGCATGGGCTACACCAAGGAGCTCCCGGTCGAGCGCTGGTACCGCGACCTGCGACTCCTCCGGATCTTCGAGGGCACCGACGAGATCCAGCGCCGCACCATCGCCCGCAACGTGCTCAAGGGCCACGCCAGCGTCAGCGGCGTCCTGGGCTGATAGTCGTCCGTGGCTGTTCTGCTGGGCGGTGCGGGTAGCGGAACCTGAGCGGCTCCGTGGTCTCCGCGCGCCACTCCTGATGTATGTCCAATACACGGCGTCGCGGCGTGCTCGCCACGAAGCCGCTCAGAACCCGCGGCGGTGCCTGTTGCTCAGGTGGCGAAAGAGGATGCGGCTCCGCCGCATGCTTGGCGGAACCGGAACGTCACCGGAATGTCGCCACTCCGTTCGACGTGGTGAGTCGTGAGTCGCGGGTGATTTGTCGGTACCCTGGGGGACAACGGCCTCGATGCATCGGGAGTGATGATGTCGCTGTTCAAGAAGGTCACCGACTTCGCCAAGAGCCCGCAGGGCAAGAAGGTGATGGACCAGGCCAAGAAGTACGCCTCCGACCCGAAGAACAAGGAAAAGATCGACCAGGTCAAGAACAAGTTCACGGGCAAGGGTGGATCCGGCTCCCAGGGTGGTTCCCAGGGCGGACACCACTGAGCGGAAGACCCGAAGAGCGGTCCCCGGCGTGAAGCCGGGGGCCGCTTTTGTTGTTGCCCGCCGGGCGATCGACAGTAGAGTCCGGTCCCGGGTCGTTCTCCACGGCGAGCAGCACGGAGGTCTCGATGGGCAGCGCGTACGTCGCTGGAACGTTCGACACCAAGGGCGCGGAACTGGATTACGTCGCCGAACTCATCGCCCACGGGCATCCCGTCGTCACCGTCGACCTGTCGACCACCGGCGAGGGCTCGTCCGGCGCTGTCGTCCAGCCCGCAGAGGTGGCCGCGCACCACCCGGACGGCGCGGACGCGGTGTTCACCGGTGACCGGGGCACGGCCGTGACCGCGATGGCACGCGCG
Source organism: Saccharopolyspora endophytica (assembly GCF_018070075.1). GTDB lineage: Bacteria > Actinomycetota > Actinomycetes > Mycobacteriales > Pseudonocardiaceae > Saccharopolyspora > Saccharopolyspora endophytica. The sequence continues at coordinate 334,540 of NZ_JAGPXE010000004.1, read as the reverse complement.
TTCGCGCACTTCCTGCGGGAGCGCGACGTCGACGGCGTCATCGGGCTCGGCGGTTCCGGCGGGACGGCGCTGATCACCCCCGCGATGCGGGAGCTGCCGGTGGGCGTGCCGAAGGTGATGGTGTCCACTGTGGCCTCCGGTGACGTGTCCGGCTACGTCGACGCCACCGACATCGCGATGTTCCCCTCGGTCACCGACGTCGCGGGGCTGAACCGGATCTCCCGCCGCATCCTCGCCAACGCCGCGCACGCGCTGCTCGGCGCGATCAGCCACCCGATGCCGCAGGTCGAGGACAAGCCCGCGGTGGCGCTGTCGATGTTCGGCGTCACCACGCCCTGCGCGACCGCCACCGCCGACGCGCTGGCCGCCGAGTTCGACCCGCTGGTCTTCCACGCGACCGGCACGGGCGGCCGGGCCATGGAGAAGCTCGTCGACGACGGCCTGGTGCGCGCGGTCCTGGACATCACCACCACCGAGGTCTGCGACCTCATCGCCGGTGGCGTGATGAGCGCGGGCGAGCAGCGGCTCGACGCCATCGCCCGCACCGGGGTCCCCTACGTCGGTTCGTGCGGTGCGCTGGACATGGTGAACTTCGGTGCGCTGGAATCGGTTCCGCAGCACTACCGGGACCGCAACCTCTACGTGCACAACCCGCAGGTCACCCTGATGCGCACCACCGCCCAGGAGTGCCGGGAGATCGGCTCGTTCATCGCGCGCAAGCTCAACGCCTGCCGCGGCCCCGTCCGCTTCCTGCTGCCGACCGCCGGAGTGTCCATGTTGGACGCGCCTGGCCAGCCGTTCCACGACCCCGAAGCCGACGCCGCGCTGTTCGACACCATCGAGCGCGAGGTCGATCAGACCGAGGACCGCCGAGTGCTGCGGGTCGGCCACAACATCAACGACGAGGAATTCGTCGCGGCGCTGCTGGCCTCGTTCCGTGAAATCCTGGAGGAGCAGGCGAACCCCGGGACCCGAGAGGCGTCCCGGCACTGACACTGGAGGGGCGATGAACGGATTCGACCGCGCGGAACTGCTCCGCGAGTTCCACTCCAAGGCCCAGCGCGGTGAACCGATCGTCGGCGGCGGCGCCGGCACCGGGCTGTCCGCCAAGTGCGAGGAAGCCGGTGGCATCGATCTGATCGTCATCTACAACTCCGGTCGCTACCGGATGGCCGGGCGCGGCTCGCTGGCCGGACTGCTGGCCTACGGCAACGCCAACGAGATCGTGGTCGAGATGGCCCGCGAGGTCCTGCCGGTCGTGCAGCGCACGCCCGTGCTGGCCGGGGTCAACGGAACCGACCCGTTCATGCTGCGCGAGCACTTCCTGCGCGAGCTGCGCGATCTCGGTTTCGCGGGCATCCAGAACTTCCCGACCGTGGGGCTCATCGACGGCACCTTCCGGGCCAACCTGGAGGAGACCGGGATGGGCTACGGCCTGGAGGTCGAGCTCGTCGCCGCGGCCCGCGAGGCCGACCTGCTCACCACGCCCTACGTGTTCTCCGCCGACGACGCCCGGGTGATGACCGAGGCGGGCGCCGACATCATCGTCTGCCACATGGGGCTGACCACCGGCGGCGCGATCGGCGCGGAGACCGCCAAGAGCCTCGACGACTGCGTGCGGCTCATCGACGAGTGGTCGCAGGCCGCGGCCGAGATCCGCGAGGACGTGCTGGTGCTGTGCCACGGCGGGCCGATCGCGACGCCCTCCGACGCCTCCTACGTGCTGTCGAAAACCCAGCGCTGCCACGGCTTCTACGGCGCCAGCAGCATGGAACGACTCCCCACCGAAGAAGCCCTGACCGAGCAGACGAAGGCGTTCACCAACATCAAGTTCTAGAAGGTGTGTTGTGCTCATCTTGCTCGGCGGTGCGGGTGGGGGAACCTCCAGCAGCTCCGTGGACTCCGCGCGCCGCTCCTGATGTATGTCCACTACACGGCGTCGCGGCGTGCTCGCCACGAAGCCGCTGGAGAACCCCCGGCGGTGCCAGCTGCGGGGGAACTCACCGAAGGAGAAAGTGGCTCCGCCACTTCGACACCGAACGCAGGAGGAAGCATGCGCAGTTTCGCGAGTGCGGTCATCGAAGCCCCCGTCGAGAAGGTGTGGGAGGCGGTGCGCGACTTCGACGCGCTGCCGGTGTGGCACCCGGCTATCGCCTCCAGCGAGATCGAGGACGGCCGCGACGCCGCGAGCGTCGGCTGCGTGCGGCGCTTGAAGCTCGGCGACGGGGGAGAGGTGCGGGAGCGCCTGGTGGCCCTCGACGACGTCGCCCGCAGCTACACCTACGAGTTCGTGACCAGCCCGTTCCCGGTCCGCAGCTACCGCTCCACGATCCACGTCCTGCCGGTCACGGCGTCCGGGCACAGCTTCGTCGAGTGGTTCGCCGACTTCGACTCCGACGCCGACGTCGAAGCCGAGATGGACACGACCTTCGCCCAGGGCGTCTACGCCACCGGCTTGAAGGGCCTCGCGGCGCACGTCGCGGGTTGAGCTCCGCGTGGTGGCGGTTGTCCGCCGGAACCGCCACCACCGGCGCGGAAGTGCCGCTGAAACGTCACCTCCTGGGAGGTTGAAACTTCCCGTCCTGGGGCGATGGCGAAACCGAAGGGCTCGGGGATCGTGATCCGACGCCCCGGTTAGAGTCGGGCCCGTGCCAAGCCCTACCCCCGCAGACATCGCCCACTCCGACCGGGTCGTGGTGACCGGAGGCTCCGGCTTCGTCGGCCGGGCCGTCGTCCGAGCGTTCATCGAGCGCGGCACCCCGGTCACCATCGTCGATCTCCAGGCTCCGCCCGAATCCCTCCGGGACCCGCTGGTGAGCTTCGTGGAGGGCGACCTGCGCGACGCCGACGTGCGCGACCGCGCCGTCGCGCCCGGCAGCGCCGGCATCATCCACCTGGCAGCGATCACCTCGGTGCTCAAGTCGGTCGAGCAGCCCGCCGCCACCTACGCCAACAACGTGGAGGTCACCCAGCACCTGCTGGAGCTGGCCCGCGAGCGCGAGGTCGGGCAGTTCATCCTCGCCTCCACCAACGCCGTCGTCGGCGACATCGGGCACGGCACCATCTCCGAGGCCCTGCCGGTCCGCCCGCTCACGCCCTACGGGGCCACCAAGGCCGCCTGCGAGATGTTGCTGTCCGGGTACGCGGGCGCCTACGGGATGTCGACCTGCGCGCTGCGGTTCACCAACATCTACGGCCCCGGCATGGGCCACAAGGACAGCTTCGTGCCGCGCCTGATGCGCGCGGCGCTGGCCGGTGAGGGCGTCGAGGTCTACGGCGACGGCGCGCAGCAGCGCGACTTCGTGCACCTCGACGACGTGGTGCAGGGCGTGCTGGCCGCGTGGGACAAGCAGTACACCGGCACCGCGGTGATCGGCTCCGGCGAGTCGATCACGGTCCTGCAGCTCATCGACGCCGTCCGCGCCGCCACCGAGATCGACGTCCCGGTCACCCACGTGCCCGCCAAGAACGGCGAGATGCCCGCGGTGATCGTCGACGTCTCCAAGGCGCAGCGCGAGCTCGGCTACCAGCCGGGGGTGGAGCTGACCGACGGTCTGCGCACCGTCTGGGCGGACTTCACCAGCGGAGCGCGGTGACGGCCGCGCTCACGCGCGCACTGCGCCGGCACTGGCTGCTGGCGCTGCTGGTGCTGGCCGGACTGGTGCTGCGGATCATCACGCAGCTCGCCTACCGGCCCGCACTGCTCTACATCGACTCGTTCCGCTACCTCGACGACGTCGGCGTGTTCCACCCCGGCGGCATCAACCCGGTCGGGTACGAGTGGTTCCTGTGGCCGCTGCTGAGCCTGGGCGGGCTGGCCGGGGTCGCGGTCGTGCAGCACCTGCTCGGCATCGGCCTGGGCGTCGGCGTGTACGTGCTGCTGCGCCGCTTCGGGGTCCGCGAGTGGCTGGCCGCGCTGGCCGCCGCGCCGGTGCTGCTGGACGCCTATCAGCTGCAGATCGAGCAGCTGATCATGTCCGACCTGCTGTTCCAGGTGCTGCTGCTGGTCGCCGTGTACCTGCTGTGCTGGTGGGGCCCGCCGACGCCGAAGGTCGCCGCCGTGGCCGGTGGCGTCCTGGCGCTGTCGGTGATGGTGCGCTCGGTGGGCTTGACGCTGGTGCTGCCCGCGGCCGTGTTCGTGCTGCTGGCCGCCGGTCTGCGCCCGCGCGGGGGCTGGCGGCCCCGGCTGATCGCCACCGGTGCGCTCGTCGCCGGGTTCGGCGGGCTCGTGCTGGTCTACGCGCTCTACGGCGCGCTGGTCGCGGGGAAGTTCGGCGTCGGCGGTTCCGGCGGCGGGGGAGTGCTGTTCGGGCGCGCGGCGGTCGTGGCGAACTGCGACGAGCTGGACCTGACGCGCGAAGAGCAGCTGCTGTGCCCCGACGAGCCGCGCGAGCACCGCGAGAAGATCGGCATCGACTTCTACCTGCACCTCTGGGACGTCCAGGCCAACGTCGACAAGCTGCTGCCCGAGGGCATGGACGTCAACGCGGCGCAGCGGTCGCTGACCCGGAAGGTCGTGCTCAACCAGCCGCTGGACATCGCAGGCGGCATCGCCGGCGACTTCCTCAAGGGCTTCGCCCCCACCCGCACCCAGGCGGTCGGCGACGTGCCGCTGGACCGCTGGCAGTTCCAGCTCGACCACCCGATGTACGCGCCGGAGTGGTACGCGCAGGAGTGGGCCGAGCTCTACGACGGCGTCGGGCTGCACGCGGATCCGGAGCTCACCTCGTTCCTGCGCGGCTACCAGCTCGGCGGCGGCTACACCCCGGGCCTGCTTCTCGGCGGTGCGCTGCTGCTCGCGAGCGCGGCGGTGCTGGGCGCGGGACGGGCCAGGCGCAGCGGGCTGCGCGCGGTGACGCTGCTGCCGGCCGGTCTGGTGACCACCTCGCTGCTGACCGCATCGGTCATGGAATTCTCCTGGCGCTACCAGTTGCCCGGACTCGTGCTCATCCCGCTCGCCGGCGCGCTGGGCGCCACCGCGATCTTCGGCCGCGAGGCCATCCGTTCCACACCCCGATCGACGCCCTCCGAGGAGTGCCAGATGTTGACGACCTTCCCCGACGAGGTGGACCGGGACGCGCTGGAGGAGTACGCGTCGCGCTACGGCGAGCACCGGTTCGCGCCGGTGGTCGTGCTGATCGCCGCCTACAACGAGGAGGAGTCGATCGGCGAGGTGCTCGACGCCGTCCCGTCCCGCAGCTGCGACCTGGACGTCGACACCCTGGTGGTCGTCGACGGTGCCAAGGACCGCACCGCCGAGGTGTCGCTGGAGCACGGTGCCCACACCTGCGTGGCGCCGAACAACCGGGGCCAGGGCGCGGCGCTGCGGCTGGGCTACCGGCTGGCCGCGCAGCGCGGCGCGCGCTACGTGATCACCACCGACGCCGACGGCCAGTACGACATCTCCGAGCTGCCGAAGCTGCTGGAACCGCTGATCGAGGGCCGCGCGGACTTCGTCAGCGGCTCGCGGCGGCTGGGCAGCAACGAGCGCCCGGCGCTGATCCGCCGCATCGGCACCTACGTGTTCGCGTGGGTGGTCAGCGCCCTGACCCGGCAGCGGATCACCGACACCTCGTTCGGCTTCCGCGGCATGCGGGTGGAGGTGCCGAACTCGGTGACCCTGCGGCAGCCGCAGTACCAGTCCTCCGAGCTGCTGGTGGGCCTGCTCAGCCACGGCTACCGCGCGGTGGAGCAGCCGATGCGGATGCTGCAGCGCACGGCGGGGGAGAGCAAGAAGGGCTCCAGCTTCAGCTACGGCTACCGCTACGCCAAGGTCGTGCTCGGCACGTGGTGGCGCGAGCGCCGCGGCACCGGTCGCGCGGACGCCCCGGCGGTGGAGCGGGTCAGCGAGCGTCCTGCTGCGGTCGGCGAGTGAACACGAGCTTGTCGATCAGGACGAACTTGACCACGAACATCACCGCGTAGGTCCCGATGAAGGCGCCCCACACCACGGCCACCTGAGCGGGCCGGGTGTCGGGGAACGCCGAGGTCGCCGCGATCTCGGCGAGGTGGGTGGCGCCCGCGGCGAGCAGCGCCGTTCCGACCGAGATCGCGCCGTAGCGCAGGAGCTCGCCGCGCAGCGCACCGCGCCCACCGCCGCCCCAGGTGCGACGGTTGAGGGTGAAGTTCGGGATCGCGCCGGCCAGCCAGGCCAGCACGGTCGAGACGACCGGTGTGGCTCCGAGCGAGTAGGACAGCAGGAACACGAGCTGGCTGATGCCGGTGGCCACGACCGAGGCCGCCGCGAACCGACTGATCAACCGCCAGTAGCGAGCACGGCCGGTGATCATCGGCTGCGCCACGTGTCCTCCTGAGAAGTTCATGCGCAAGTGTGCTGCGCGGAACGATACCGATCGCTGTGCGTGGTCTTCTTGGACTGTTGAAGAGATGAGAGCATGCGTGATGTTCATGCTGCACTACCGGCTGGAAAGAGGGAGACAGGCGTGCGAATCCTCGTCCTCGGAGGGGACGGCTATCTCGGTTGGCCGACCGCTCTGCACTTGTCCGACCGCGGTCACGAAGTCGCCGTGGCGGACAACTACGCCCGTCGGGGCTACGACCACGAGATGGGCGTCGAGAGCCTCGTGCCGATCGAGCCGATGCAGGTCCGCCTGGACGCCTGGCGCGAGGTCTCCGGCAAGACCATCAAGCACTACTACGGCGACCTGGTCGACGGTGACTTCACGACCGAGATGATCGCCGACTTCCGGCCGGACACCATCGTGCACTTCGCCGAGCAGCGCGCGGCGCCGTACTCGATGATCGACCGCAAGCACGCGGTCTACACCCAGCAGAACAACGTGGTCGGCAACCTCAACGTGCTGTTCGCGATCCAGGAGGTCGACCCGGAGATCCACCTGGTCAAGCTGGGCACGATGGGCGAGTACGGGACGCCCAACATCGACATCGAGGAGGGCTGGCTGGAGGTCACCCACAACGGGCGGACCGACCGGATGCTCTACCCGAAGAAGCCGGGCTCCTTCTACCACCTGAGCAAGGTGCACGACAGCCACAACATCGAGTTCGCCTGCCGCATCTGGGGCTTGCGGGCCACCGACCTCAACCAGGGCGTGGTCTACGGGCAGGAGACGCCGCAGACGGTGCGCGACCCGAGGCTGGCGACCCGGTTCGACTACGACGCGATCTTCGGCACGGTCCTCAACCGGTTCGTCATCCAGGCGGTGCTGGGGCACCCGCTGACGGTCTACACGCCGGGCGGGCAGACCCGGGGCATGATCGACATCCGGGACACCGTGGAGTGCATCCGGCTGGCCGCCGAGAACCCGGCCGACCGCGGCGAGTTCCGGGTGTTCAACCAGATCACCGAGAGCTACTCGGTCGGTGAGATCGCCAAGACCATCGCCAACAACTTCGACGGCCAGGTCGAGATCGAGCACGTCGACAACCCGCGGGTCGAGCAGGGCGAGCACTACTACAACGTCAAGCACACCGGTCTGGTGGAGCTGGGCCTGGAGCCGCACCTGCTGTCGAACACGCTCATCGAGTCGCTGTTCGAGGTGGCGGACAAGCACAAGCACCGGGTCGACCTCGCCGCGATGCGGCCCACGGTGAACTGGCGCAAGGCCAGCAACCCGATGCGGGACGAGAAGTAGCCGGAAGCGGCGAATTCAGAAGGGTGCCCCGGGCTGTTCGGCCCGGGGCTCCTTACCGCGTGTCGGGGGGCTTCCACGCGGCAGCTTCGAACATTAGCCCTCGCGGATGATCACGGCGATACGGCACGTGGGTAAATCTCGAACCCGCCGTGAACGGTGGTTAACGAGCATCACCCGGCGTCCGGATCCGGTCAAACGGACGGTTTTCCTCCCAAACCAGGCGGTCCGTCGCGTCCCGCGCGGGAGTCGGATCCGGGGTGGGAACCGTCCCGTGCCTGCTCAGCCCTGGGCCGTGGCCGGGGCCTCCTCCTCGAAGTCGTCGATCTCGCGGCGCTCGTTGACGATCACCCGAATGGTGTAAGCCAGCGCGGCCACCCAGGTCACGACGATCGCTCCGTAGACCACCGCGGGGGTCGGGGCGGGCAGATCGAACGCCTTGATCAGCGTGCGCGCGTTGGTCAGCACGATCAGGCCGCCGGCTCCGACGCCGATCAGCCGCATCGGCACGACCCGAACCAGGTAGGCCGCCAGCGGCGCGGCGAGCACACCGCCCAGCAGCAGCGCGCCCACGGTCATCCAGGACAGCTTCTGGTCGGCCAGCGAGAACAGGAAGCCGAGGCTCGCCGCCACCGCGATCAGGAACTCGCTGGTGTCGACCGAGCCGACGACCTTGCGCGGCTCGACCTTGCCGGTGCTCAGCAGCGTGGGCGTGGCGACCGGGCCCCAGCCGCCACCGCCGGTGGCGTCCACGAACCCGGCGACCAGGCCCAGCGGAGCCAGCAGCTTGGAGCTGACGCCGGTGAGCTGGCGGCGGCGCAGCGGCCGGATGGCGAAGCGCAGCAGCACGTAGACGCCCAGCGCGAGCAGGATGGTCGACATCCAGGGCTCGGCGGCCTCGGTGGAGACGTTGCTCAGCGCGGTCGCGCCGAGGAAGGCGCCGATCGCGCCCGGCACGCCCAGGGTGAGCACGATCTTCCAGTCGACGTTGCCGAACCTCCAGTGCGAGAGGCCGGAGGCGACCGAGGTTCCGATCTCGGCGAGGTGCACCGAGGCGGAGGCCAGCGCGGGCGTGAGCCCGGCGGTCAGCAGGATGGTCGTCGAGGTGACGCCGTAGGCCATGCCGAGCGAGCCGTCGACCAGCTGCGCGATGAAACCGCCGATCGCGAAGATCAGGAATGCTTGCACGATGTCTCCGTACGGGAAGATCCGAGACGCGACGAGTTCGCGGCGCGAGCGCTCGTGGCGGGGATGGTGCTGCGGACAGGTGGGCGCGACTAGGGACTAGCGCGAGCGCCGACACCGTGCGGAGGTGACGCGGCGCAGGTCGACGTGGAGGCGCTGCGACAGCAGCCGCCACTGATCACCGGGCGTCATGGGGGACAGTCAAACAGATCCCGCGTTCGAGTGGCAGCGTCTCCCAGAGTGCGGGAGGGATCTCTAGGCCGATCGAGGGTGGCTTGTGTCGAAGGCCACCATCTGGCCGAATTGATCTTGACCCGGCCCCGGCCCCTCGGTGTCCATTGTGGACGATCGACCTGCGGGTAGTTGATCTGACAGCCGTTGCGCGCCTTGGCGATCTACCTTTGATCATCCGCGTGACCTGCGCGAACTGTTCGAATCAAGGCCCCGGCGGTGATGTGGACCGGTTGCCGAAAACGGTTCCTCCGCAGGTTGGTCCGGCTGTTGATGTTATCGAACGGCGATCTCAGTCAGTCACTGAAAGTCACGGTTTGTATGGCTCAGTCGGGTGAACCATCTGCTGGGTGAGCCATCGGTTGCGGCCTGCCGTGACTGTCAGCTACGTTCTGATCTGCACGTCACGGTTCGATCACGACAAGATCTCTTTCCCCGAGGAGCTCTTGCCCGCACCCCCGAAACGCGGGAGTGGCCGGACCGACCCCCGACGGAAGGCAGTGATGGGCAAGCATCGCAAGGAAGACCGGCTCCCCCCGACAGCCGGCCTTCCGCTCCGCAACAAAGTTGTGGCTGCGGTGGTGGCCGGAGGCGCGTTCGCGGCAGTGGGTCAGCCCCTGGCCGCGAACGCGAACTCCGACCAGCAGCGCGACGTCCGGCCCCTGGCCGGGACCAAGAACCTGAGCACCGCGATCACCGGCACTCAGAACAGCCCCGCAGCCGTTCGGCTGCTCAAGGCCCAAGTACCCGAACAGCAGCCCGAAGCGCAGGAGCTCGCCAAGGCCAAGGCCATCGAAGCCGAGCGCATCGTCCGCGAGGAGGCCGCCCGCCAGGCGGCAGCCCAGGCCGCGCAGGCCGAGGCCGAGGCGAAGCGGGCCGCCGAGGAGAAGGCGCGCAAGGCCGCCGGCTTCCACAGCCCCGCCGAAGGCCGGTACACCTCCGGCTTCGGCTCCCGCTGGGGCAGCAGCCACATGGGCATCGACATCGCCAACAGCATCGGCACGCCGATCTACTCGGTGGCGCCCGGTGAGGTCATCGACGCGGGCCCTGCCAGCGGCTTCGGCATGTGGGTCCGGGTGCAGCACGACGACGGCACGGTCACCGTCTACGGCCACGTCAACACGATCGTGGCCGACGAGGGTCAGCGCGTCGGCGCAGGCGAGCAGATCGCGACCATGGGCAACCGCGGCCAGTCGACCGGTCCTCACCTGCACTTCGAGGTCCACGAAGACGGGACGAAGATCAATCCGCTGCCCTGGCTCCGAGAACGAGGCATCGACGTCGCTTGAGGTGTCGGTGGTTGTTTTGCTCAGCGGTGCGGGTGGCGGAACCTCAGCGGCCCTCTGGCTCCGGGAGCCGAAGCTGATGTATGCCGATACACGGCGCTTCGGCTGTCCTCACCAGAGAACCGCTGAGAACCCGCGGCGGTGCGGGCTGAGTCCCACACCTGGAGCAGCGGCTATCGCCGCTTCAGAACAGCGCCTGTAGGCGCACCGAGAACGGCCGCCCGGGGTCCGCATTCCCCCGACAGACCCCGGGCGGTTCACCAAGTTCAGGACGTCGTCGTCCTGGTCGTGGATTCGGGCCTGCGGCGCAGGAGGCGCGGTAGGGGCAGCAGGCGGCGCCGGGTCTCCGGTTCGTCGGTCGATCGGTCCGGGTGGTTCGTGGTTCCCGCGAGCCTTGCCAGGTCGATCCGCACACCCATGTGTCCTCCCTCGGCTGCTCTGCCTCGATCAAGAACAACGCTAGCCGACCGGACGGGGCGGGAACTCCGCTCTTCTACTCAATTCCTCACTCGGTGGGCTGCGGGGTGGGCGCGTCGTCCTCCAGGCGCTGGCGCAGCCACACCAGGGTTCGCGACAGCAGGCGCGAGACGTGCATCTGCGAGATGCCGACCTGGTCGGCGATCTGCGTCTGCGTCATGCCGCGGAAGAAGCGCATCACCAGGATGCGGCGCTCCCGCTCGGGCAGCTCCTCCAGCAGCGGCCGGACCATCTCGCGGTTCTCCACCTCGGCCAGCTCGGCGTCGTCCGACCCGATCGCGTCGCCCAGCGGGATCTCGTCGGTGTCGGTGAGCAGCTCGTCCAGCGAGGCGCTGCGGTAGGCGTTGCCCGCCTCCAGCCCGTGGTAGACGTCGTTGGTGCTGATGCCGAGGTCCTTCGCCAGCTCGCTGGGGGTGGGGGCGCGCCCCAGCTCCTGCGAGAGCCGCGCGATCGCGGCCGACACCGACAGGTGGAGCTCCTGCAGGCGACGCGGCATCCGCACCGCCCAGCCGGTGTCGCGGAAGTGCCTGCGGACCTCGCCCATGATCGTCGGGACCGCGTAGGACAAGAAGTCGACCCCGCGCTCGGGGTCGAAGCGGTCGACCGCGTTGATCAGGCCCAGCACCGCGACCTGCGTCAGGTCCTCCTGGGACTCGCCGCGGTGGCTGAAGCGCCGGGCGATGTGCTCGGCGACCGGCAGGTGCTCGGTCACCAGCTGATCGCGGAGTTCGGAGCGTCGTGGATCCTTCTCGTCCAGCTTCGCGAGCTCGCCGAACAGCGGCGCCAGCCTGTCGTAGCGCTCGTTGCGTGACTGAGTGGAATCCGCTCGTTTCACACCTGAGCCGTCCGTCCCTTGGTCAACTCGATCCGCACCAGGTGGCTGCCGTTGGCAGCGGGATCCGACTCGACCGAGGTTGACACAGCGTCGGCCAACGCGCTGAGCACGCGCCAGCTGAAAGTGTCCTTGCGGGGCCCGAAATCGTTCTTGCTGAGCACTTCTGCGGTGATCGACAACTGCTCACCGGACAGCCGGAACCGGCAGACCAGGGTGGCTTCCGGCGCGGCCAGCCGGACCAGCGACGAGCACGCCTCGTCGACGGCCAACCGCAGGTCCGCGATCGAGTCGACGTCGTGGTCGGCGCGCATCGCCAGGTCGCCCACGACAGCCCGCATCACCGACAGCTGGTCGGGCTCGGCCCGGACCCGCACCTCGACCTGGTTCGGAGCGGAAGTCGCAGGCTCCACCTGCGCGACCTCGCGTTCCACGCTCATTTCGACGACCACCTCGTCTCGGAGCGGCGTTCACTCACGGTGACCTGCCCTTGCGGCTTCCTGGTACCCGTGACCCCGGTCGTGCAAACTCCACGCCCGATCAGCGACCCGTCCAGTAATCCCAGAAGGCCTGCAGGATCAGAGCCACGATCACGACGTACCACACTACGACCACGAGGCTGTGAAACCGGCTCATCGCCACGCCGAGGGACCGGCCGCCGCCCAAGTGCCCCTCGCGCAGGTTGTGCAGGGTCGTGTACCAGAACAGCGGGATCGTGACGACCCAGACGACCATGCAGTACGGGCACAGCGCGCCGATGGAGTACAGGCTCTGCACGATCAGCCAGTGGATGAACACCACGGCCAGCGTGGTCCCGGCCTGCATGCCCACCCAGAACCAGCGCGGCGCGCGGAACCCGGCCAGCACCGCGACGCCCGCGGTCACCACGACCGGGAACGCCGCGACGCCGATCAGCGGGTTCGGGAATCCCAGGAGCGAGGCCTGCGAGCTGTCCATCACCGAACCGCAGGACACGATCGGGTTGAGGCTGCACGAGGGCACGTAGCCCGGGTTGGACAGCTTGGCCAGCTTCTCGACGATCAGCGCGAACGAGGCGACGAGCCCGATCGCGCCGCCCACGACGTAGAGCCAGGCCAGGCCGCGCGGCCCGGCGGCGGGCCGCTGCGCGCCGGGTGCGGCCTGTTCGACGGCGTGGGCGGTGGTCACTTCGCCAGCTCCTGGTCCAGCTGCTTGCGGAACGCCTGGTCGATCTCGGGCAGGTTCTGCGCGCTGCCCTGATCGAACTGCCGGCCGTTGATGAACAGCGTCGGGGTGCCCGAGACGCCGGCGGTATTGCCGTCGGCCACGTCGCGGTCGATCTTGGACTGGACGTTGGGCGAGACCATGTCCTGCTTGAAGCGGTTGACGTCCAAACCGATCTGCTGCGCGTACTTCTCGAACTCCGCGTTGGCCTTGGCCTCGTCGCTGTTGAGCTCCTCCGCGTTCGCGGTCGCCCAGCCGGTCCAGTTGTCGAACAGGGCGTGGTACATCTCCTTGTACTTGCCCTGCAGAGCGGCGGCCTCGGCGGCGCGCGCGGCGTGCTGCCCCAGCGGGTGCATCTCCAGCGGGTAGTTGCGCGTGACGAACGTGATCCGGCCCGCGTAGTCGTTCTCGATCTTCTTCGTCATCTGCGAGTAGTACGCGTAGCAGGTCGAGCACTGGTAGTCGAGGAACTCGGTGACGGTGACCTTGCCGTCGGGGGCCTCGGTGAGCACGTTGCTGTCGGGCTTGCGCAGCACCTCCGCCGCGACCGGGGGCTGGCCGCTGCCGCCGCCGGCGCCGCTGTCGCCGGATCGGTTGAACAGCAGCACACCACCGATCACCAGCACTGCGACGACCACCACCGCGATGGTGAGGATGACGTTCGTGGAGACCCCGCTCTTCTGGGTCACCGGGTTCTGGTTCTTCGGCATCGTGCGCATTCACCTTCGGCGGTTGTGAGGGGAACCGACCAAAACAGTCTCGCGCATTCACCCGGTCGGGAAATTCTGCGGGGGTGCTCTCACAGCACCTTCACAGCGAGCTCTCAGCTTGTCGGTGATCCGACCAGGGGTGATGCTGACGCGCATGACCGATCTGGCGGGCCTGCTCGACGAGGAATCGCGCGCCGCGCTGCGGGCCTGGCCAGGCGGGACGTGGTACCCGCCCGCGCTGGCCACCCTCACCCGGCACGAGTTCTCCGACGAGAACTGGATCTACGAGCGCAAGCTCGACGGGGTCAGGCTGATCGCCGGGGCCGACGGCGGCGAGCCGCAGCTGTGGTCGCGCAACCGCAAGCGGGTCGACCCCTCCTACCCGGAGATCGCCGAGGCGCTCGCGGCCCAGAACGCGCCGAACTTCGTCGTGGACGGGGAAGTCGTGGCCTTCGAAGGCGACCGGACGAGCTTCGCCCGGTTGCAGAGGCGGATGCACCTCACCGACGCCGCGACCGCCCGGCGCACCGGCGTCGCGGTCCACTACTACGTCTTCGACCTGATCGCCTTCGGCGGCGTGGACCTGACCCGGCTGCCGCTGCGAACCCGCAAGCGGCTGCTGCGCGAGTGCTTCGAGTTCACCGACCCGCTGCGGTTGAGCCAGCACCGCAGCGGCGACGGCGAGGAGTTCTTCGCGCAGGCGTGCGCGCGCGGATGGGAAGGACTGATCGCCAAGCGGGCCGATCAGCCCTACCGGTCCGGGCGCGGCCGGGACTGGCTGAAGTTCAAGTGCGTCTCCGGCCAGGAGTTCGTGATCGGCGGCTACACCGATCCCAAGGGCTCCCGGTCCGGTTTCGGCGCGCTGCTGGTCGGCTACTACGACTCCGACGGCCTGCGCTACGCGGGCAAGGTCGGCACCGGGTACGACGAGCGGACGCTGCGCGAGCTGTCCGCGAAGCTGGACGAGCTCGTCCGCGCGGACTCACCGTTCCGCGACACGATCCGGGAACCCGGGACGCACTGGGTGGAGCCGGAGCTGGTCGCCGAGGTCGGCTTCAGCGAGTGGACCGGCGACGGGAAGCTCCGGCACCCCAGGTTTTCGGGTCTGCGCAACGACAAACCGGCCGGCGACGTGCGCCGCGAATGACGCGCGTCAGCGCTCGGAGACGATCGGCGCCTGGTTGGCGGCCGGCTCGATCTCCTGGCCCGTATCGGCCGGAGGACTGAACACCGCGAGCAGAACGGTCATGACGACCATCGAAACCGTCGCTACAACCGACACGATCGTGCGGCTGTTGATCTGCATCGCGCTGCTCTCCCGGAGAAAATGTCGTGCGGAGTGGTGGAGGTGGGGCTCCCGGCGAGTGCCGGAGAAGTCGTCCCACACCAGGTGTCGGCACGAGAGGCGGGAACGTTAACGCCTTCGTCACAACTTTCTGGTGTGATGCGGAACATTCTGGCGGCGACCGGATTTCGGGTTCACCGGAGTCGAATTCCGCTCGCTCTAGGTGATGGATCAGTGACCCTGCGGCGTCGTGCCGTCGGGGGTGGGATCGGCGCTCTCGGCCTCGCCACGTCGCCGTGACCGGTATCGTCGCAGGGCGTGGTAGCCGATCCTGCCGATCTCCCGAAAGTGACCCGCGCGCTGGCCAAAGCCGGACTGGACGACGTCCCGGTGCTGACCGAGCGGCTGATGTCCGCGATCTTCACCGACAACCCCGAGTGGACCGACTACCGGCCGGTGCCCAAGGAAGACCTGTGGGAGGGCTGTCGGCAGTACCTGGAGCGGATCCTGCAGATCCTCAGCGGCGAGGTCGACATCTCCGATCGGGACGACGACGTCGCCGCCGCCATCGGCCGCCGCCGCGCCGAGCAGGGCGTCCCGCTGGAGGTCATGCTGCGGACCTTCCGGCTGGGCGGGCGCGTGGTGTGGGAGGCGCTGGTCGACCAGGCGCACCGCGACGGCGCCGACCCGGACTCGGTGCTGGGCGTGGCCACGTCGATCTGGCGGGTCATCGACGGCCTGTCCTCGACGCTGTCGACCTTCTACCGCAACACCGAGCTGGAACGGCTGCGCCGCGACGACCAGCGCAGGCACGCCCTGGTGGAGGACCTGCTGGCCGGCCGCGCCCGCGACGTCGCCTTCGCCCAGCGCACCGCCAAGGAGCTCGACCTGCCCACCGGCGGCGCGTACCTGGTGGTGGTCGCCGAGATGACCGACGACGGCGGTTTCGCGCTGCGCGGGCATTCCGAGGCCCTGGCCGCGCTGCACTTCCGCTCGGT
Source organism: Saccharopolyspora endophytica (assembly GCF_018070075.1). GTDB lineage: Bacteria > Actinomycetota > Actinomycetes > Mycobacteriales > Pseudonocardiaceae > Saccharopolyspora > Saccharopolyspora endophytica. Next base: position 318,723 of record NZ_JAGPXE010000004.1, on the reverse strand, counting down.
CTGGCAGGTCCGCGCGGACTCCCTCGTCGGGCTGGTCGCCCTGGAGCAGCACCCCGCGGCGCTGGCGATCGACGCGCTCCGGCCGCTGGCCCGCGCCCGGGTCGCGGTCTCGCCGAAGGTGCAGGGCCTCGCCGAGATCGGCCTCGCCCACCAGCTGGCCCTGACCACGCTGGGCACCTCGGCGCACGGCACCGCCGAACTGGTCACCCTGGAGGAGCGCTTCCCCGAAGCCCTGCTGGTGCAGTCACCGGACCTGGCGCACCGCCTGCTGGAGACCCAGCTCGGCCCGGTCCTGGAACTGCCGCCCAAGGAGCGCGACATGCTCCTGGACACCCTCACCGCCTGGCTGGAGGAGAACTGCTCCACCGCCAACGCGGCCGTCCGCCTGCACTGCCACCGCAACACGGTCCTCAACCGACTCCACCGCATCACCACCCTCATCGGCCAACCCCTCCACGGCCGCACCGCCTACGTCTCCCTCTCCCTCGCCCTGTCCACCTTGAACCTGAGGAACAACCACGGAGGCTGATCCGACGGCGCGGCTCGGTCTCGGGGCGACCGGAGCACGGCGGTGCTTCGTCGCCCCGGGGTTCGGTGAGCCTTGAGGTGACCATTGCGGTCCGTCGGGGGCCGATCTTCGTCCAGGGTCGACGTGCGGGTCAGGTGGCCGTCGTTGGCCGCCGCGGGGACGTGCCCGATTTGGTCTTCGAAGGTTGAATCGCTGGAGATCGCGCTTCGCCCGGTCGGCGCCCAAGGTTCGGAGGGGCCGATTGTGCAGTGGGCATAGTTGGAAAATTTTGGGTTCTTTTCGCAGGTGGCGGGCGTAACCGCAGGTGCTGGGGTTTTGTGCCTGACGGCGTTCCGTTTGTGACGGGGATCGCGGCTGCCTTCTGTAACCGCGGCGCCACGTGTTGTGCCCGTCACGGCATGGAATGTGCGGTGTGCACAGTTGGTCGTCCTAAAGTCTGGGCGGCTGGGCATAGCGCGCAAGTGGTCGTGCTCACGACACTCTGGGTGAGGATGGCCCGCTCACGAAGACGGGTCGTCGGTAACCGGCGCGTGCGTTCAAAGGAGCACAGCGAAGTGCAGGAGTTCGACCTTCTGGTGGTGGGCGGCGGCCCCGGTGGCTACGTCGCCGCGATCCGGGCCGCGCAGCGCGGCCTCTCGGTGGCCGTGGTGGAGAAGGAGCGGCCCGGGGGTGTGTGCCTGAACTGGGGCTGCATCCCGACCAAGGCCATGCTGCGGTCCGCCGAGGTCTACGAAACCGTGCTGCACGCCGCCGATTTCGGCGTCAACGTCGAGGGCGTCAGCGTCGACTACGACGCGATCACCCGCCGCAAGGCCAGCGTCGTCAAGGGTCTGACCGACGGCGTCGCGGGCCTGCTCAAGGGCAACGGCGTCACCGTCATCAACGGCCACGCCCGCTTCACCGGCCCGACCACCGTGGACGTCTACGCCACCGGTGAGTCCCCGCTGGGCGCCGACGGCCCCCGCTACGCCGCCGAGCCGACCGGCGCGAAGCCGATCGACCAGGTCAAGGCCACCGACGTCATCATCGCGACCGGCTCGGTCCCCGTGCAGCTGCCGCTGCCCGGCGCGGACCTGCCCGGCGTGATCACCTCCGACGGCGCCTTCGGCCTCACCGAGGTCCCCAAGCGCATCGCCGTCATCGGCGGCAGCGCGGTCGGTGCCGAGTGGGCGACGCTGTTCTCCACCCTGGGCAGCGAGGTCAGCATCATCGAGATGCAGAAGACCCTCGTCCCGGCCGAGGACGCCGAGGTCGGCAAGGCGCTGGGTCGCTCCTTCACCAAGCGCGGCATCAAGGTCCTCACCGAGGCCACCGTCTCCCGCGTCGACCAGGCCGAAGGCGGCCTGAAGGTCACCGTGGACGGCGCCAAGCCGCAGCAGATCGACGCCGACATCGTCCTGGTGGGCGTGGGCCGCAAGCCCAACACGGCCAGCCTCGACCTCGACAAGACCGGCATCGCCACCAGCGAGCGCGGCTTCATCACCGTCGACGACACGCTGCGCACCAACGTCGAGCACGTCTACGCCATCGGCGACGTGACCGGCAAGGCGCTGCTCGCGCACGTCGCCTCGCACCAGGGCGTCGTCGCCGCCGAGACCATCGCCGGGCACCACGCCGCGATCGACTACAACGTCATCCCGGCCGCCACCTTCACCCACCCCGAGGTCGCCTCCGTCGGTCTGACCGAGGCGCAGGCCAAGGACGCCGGGCACGACGTCATCGCCGCGAAGTTCCCCTTCGCCGCGCTCGGCCGCGCGCAGAGCTACGGCGACACCGAGGGCTTCATGAAGATCGTCGCCGGCAAGAAGTACGGCGAGGTCCTGGGCGTGCACATCATCGGCCACGCCGCGAGCGACCTGATCACCGAAGGCGCGCTGGCCATGGCTCTGGAGGCCACCCTCGACGAGCTGGCCGAGACCATCCACGCGCACCCGACGCTCGGCGAGGTCGGCATGGAGGCCGCGATGAACGCCCTCGGCCTGCCGGTCCACGTAGCACCGCCCAAGAAGCGCTAGAGGCAAGAGAAAAGGGGATCCGCGATGGCACAGACCGCCACCCGCAGCAAGCCGTCCACGCGCACCGGCGCGACCAAGGCGCGGCGCTCCACCTCGGCGCGGGCCGCTGAGCGTGGCCGCTTCACGGGGGAGTCGCCGGAGCTGCTGCGCGACTACTTCTACGAGATGACCCTGATCCGCCGCTTCGAGGAGCGCGCCGCGCAGGGCTACACGCAGGCCAAGATCGGCGGCTACTGCCACCTCAACCTCGGTGAGGAGGCCTCGGTCGTCGGCCTGATGCGCTCGCTGCGCAAGACCGACCTGCTGTTCACCAACTACCGCGAGCACGGCTACGCCATCGCCAAGGGCATCGAGCCCGGCCGCGTGATGGCCGAGCTCTACGGCCGCACCACCGGCACCTCCAAGGGCTGGGGCGGCTCGATGCACATGTTCGACGTCGAAGCCGGTCTGCTCGGCGGGTACGGCATCGTCGGCGGCCAGATCCCGCTGGCCACCGGCGCCGCGCTGGCCATCGACTACCGCTCCGGCGACCAGGTCGTCATGTGCCAGATGGGCGACGGCACCACCAACATCGGCGCCTTCCACGAGGCGCTGAACATCGCCGCGCTGTGGAACCTGCCGGTCATCTTCGTGGTGATCAACAACCAGCTCGGCATGGGCACCACCGTGGAGAAGTCCTCGGCGGAGTCGGAGCTGCACAAGCGGGCCTCGGCCTACCGGATGCACGGCGAGCGGGTGGACGGCAACGACGTCCTCGCGGTCCGCGACGCGGCTTCCCGGCTGGTCGAGCAGGCCCGCGAGACCGGCCGTCCGGCGCTGCTGGAGCTGGTCAGCGAGCGGCTCAAGGGCCACTCCGTGGTCGACCCGGGCAAGTACCGCGACGAGGAGTCGATGGAGAAGGCCAAGCAGGCCGACCCCGTCGCCAACTTCCGCGCGGAGCTGATCAACGCCGGTGTCCTCGACGAGGACGCCGCGGTCGAGATCGAGACCAAGGCGCAGGCCGAGGCGGACGCCGCCGTGGCCTTCGCCGACGACAGCCCGCACCCCGACGTCGAGACGCTGTTCGACTACACCTACGCCACGCCGGTCGCCAACGACTCGCGACGGCTGCCCGCCGACCCGCTGTTCGTGCACAACTGACGGGTCGAATCCTCAAGTCCCCTTGCGGTTTTTGCGACACCCCGCCACACGTATCGCAACCCGGTGACCGGGGTTTTCCGACGCCAAACGGGAAACCCCGGCCCCCGGGCCGCTCTTGACCGCTGTCCAGGAGAAATCCCTTGGCCCTCATGACCTATCGCCAAGCGCTGCACGACACTCTCCAGGAGGAGATGCGGCGCGACGAGGACGTGCTCCTCATCGGCGAAGAGATCGGAGTCTTCGAAGGCTCCTACAAGATCACCGCCGGCCTGCTCAAGGAGTTCGGCGAGAAGCGCGTGCGCGACACCCCGATCGCCGAAGAGGGCTTCGTCGGTGCCGCCGTCGGTGCCGCGATGCTGGGCCTGCGCCCGGTGGTCGAGCTGATGACGATCAACTTCTCGCTGGTCGCGCTCGACCAGATCGTCAACCACGCCGCCAAGATCTACGGCATGTTCGGCGGCCAGACCAGCGTCCCGATGGTGCTGCGCACCCCCGGCGGCGGCGGTCAGCAGCTGGGCGCCACCCACTCGCAGAACATCGAGCTCTACTACGCGTTCGTGCCGGGCCTGAAGGTCGTCGCGCCGAGCACGCCCGCCGACGCCAAGGCGCTGCTGCTGGCCTCGATCCGGGACGACGACCCGGTGCTGTTCCTGGAGAACCTCGCGCTCTACAACACCAAGGGCGAGGTCCCGGACGTCGTGGAGCCCGCCGAGATCGGCAAGGCGAAGGTGACCCGCGAGGGCACCGACATCACGATCATCGGTTACTCGCGGATGGCCATGGTCGCCCAGCAGGTCGCCGAGAAGCTGCACGACGAGCAGGGCATCAACGCCGAGGTCATCGACCTGCGCAGCCTGCGCCCGCTGGACCGCGACACCGTGGTGGAGTCCGTGCGCAAGACCGGCTGCGCCGTGGTCGCCGAGGACGACTGGCTGACCTACGGCATCGGCGCGGAGATCGCGGCCTCGATCTCCGACGGTGCCTTCGACTACCTCGACGCCCCGGTGCGGCGAGTCGCGGCGGCCGAGGTGCCGCTGCCCTACGCCAAGCCGCTGGAACGTGCCGCCCTGCCGTCCGCGGAGTCGCTGACCACCGCCGTTCACCAGACCCTGGACGCGGTGGGCCGCCGCCGCTGAGTCCCGTGCTCACCCGAGGAAGACGATGACTGACATTCAGATGCCGAGGCTCTCCGACACCATGGAGGAGGGCGTGATCGCGAACTGGCACAAGCAGGTCGGTGACAAGGTCGCGCGCGGCGAAGTGGTGGCCGAGATCGAGACCGACAAGGCCCTCATGGAGCTGGAGGCCTACGACGACGGGGTGCTGGAGAAGATCCTGGTCGAGGCCGGCACGACCGTTCCGATCGGCGAGCCGATCGCGGTCCTCGGCGACGGTTCCGGTTCCGCCGCCGAGGCGGCTCCGGCACCCGCCACCCCCGCTCCGGCCGCCGCCGAACCCGCAGCCGAGGAAGCGCCCGCGGCTCCGGCCCCGGCCGCTGCTCCGGTCGAGACCGCGGCTCCGGTCGAGACCGCGGCTCCGGCCGAGACCGCGGCTCCGGCCGAGTCCGGGAGCAAGCCGAAGGCCTCGCCGCTGGCCAAGGCCGTTGCCAAGGAGAAGGGCGTCGACCTGGGCACCGTGCAGGGCACCGGTCCCGGTGGACGGATCATCCGCGCCGACATCGAGGCCGCGGCCTCGGCGGCTCCGGCCGAGCCCGCCCCGGCTCCGGCCGCGCAGGCCGGCGCTCCGGCCGTCGTCAACGACGACGTCGAGGAGATCCCGCTGTCCAACATCCGGAAGGTGACCGCCAAGCGCCTGACGGAGAGCAAGCAGAACGCGCCGCACTTCTACCTGACGAGCGCCATCGACGTCACCGAACTGCTGGAGTTCCGGGGGAGCCTCAACGAGCGCCTGCAGTCGGCCGGTGGCCCGAAGATCAGCGTCAACGACCTGATCGTCAAGGCCGTGGCGACCTCGCTGCGCGCCAACCCGGCGGTCAACGTCTCCTTCGCGGGCGACAAGATGCTGCAGCACAAGCGCATCAACCTCGGCGTCGCGGTGGCGATCGAGGGCGGTCTGGTGGTGCCGGTGGTCAAGGACGCCGACCGCAAGAGCGTCTCGGAGATCGCCACCGAGAGCCGCGAGCTGGCAGGCCGGGCGCGCGAGGGCAAGCTGAAGCTCGACGAGATGTCCGGTGGCACCTTCTCCATCTCAAACCTGGGCATGTTCGGCATCGAGCAGTTCAGCGCGGTGATCAACCCGCCGGAGGCGGCGATCCTGGCGGTCGGCGCGGCCCGCGACGAGGTCCAGGTCCGCGACGGCGAGTTCGTGGCGCGCAAGATCCTGCGCGTGACGCTCTCGGCGGACCACCGCGCCGTCGACGGCGCGGTCGGTGCCGCGTTCCTGCAGCAGTTCACCTCGCTGCTGGAGGACCCGATCCGCATCATCGCCTGATCCTTTCTCCGCAATCGAAACGGCCGTTGCCGACCTCGGGGGTCGGCAACGGCCGTTTTCGCATTCCGAAATAGCATGTCGCACAAGTAGAAATACTCATTCCGCGCGCCCGAATAACAATCGTCCGCGAAATGGGGATACCGCCGATCGGGTTGCGTTGTTGGCCATTCATCGCCACCGCCTCGGCTGATTCAGTGATCTACCTATCGTTTTGACGGAAATGGCCCTGGAGAACATCACCCGCTTGGAAGACTCCCGCCCCGGGTTCCGGCCGAACGCTCGGCCGATGCGCAACAGGGGAGGACAGGTCCGCGAAGTGCTGGAAATCAGGGGGAAGCGCCTGGGGGCGTTGATCGCCGCGACCGCGGCGGTCACGGTGTCCTGCGGCCAGCAAGCGCCGCAGGCACAGCAACCACCGGCGGTGGTGACGGTGACCCAGCCCGCGCCGGAGGGGAGCTCGACGAACAGCTCTGACTCGGAGTCCACTTCGGATTCCTCGGAGGCGTCGTCGAAGTCGAAGGAACCCGAAGCCGAAGACGGCCTCGCCTGCGCTGCCGGGGAACTGCAGTTGCAGCTCGATCCGAACTACCCGCAGGCCGATGGCTCGCACATGACCCTGAAGGTCACCAACATCGGTGGTCGGCCGTGCCAGATCCGCGGTTATGGCGGATTGCAGTTCGTGGACTTCAACGGCAAGCCCGTGGACACCGAGCTGAACCGCCTGCAGGCGAACCCGCCGACGATCACCATCGAGCAGAGCCAGAGCGCCGGGCTGGACCTGACCTGGGACATCTACCGGTCACCGTGCGTCGAGCCGGAGACGCTGCAGTTCACGCCGCCCGGTGATGACCAGGCGATCAAGTCGGTCTGGGGACGTGGCGCGGTCTGCCGTGGCGGGCTCGTCGATGCCACCGCGTTCCGCAACGTGTGGGGCGGCTGACCAACCGACCTGCGAAGCAAGAAAAACAGTGAAGTTCAGGGGGAATGACCGACAGTGTTCCGAACCAGAACGCAGCGCCTCGGCGCGTTGATCGCCGCGACCGCGGCGGTGACCGTGTCCTGCGGCCAGCAAGCACCGCAGGCGCAGCAACCACCGGCAGTGGTGACGGTGACCCAGCCGGTGCCGCAGGAGACCACCGAATCGCAGGGTTCCTCGGAGGAAACCTCGGAGCAGGGCGGTTCCTCGGAGACGAAAGTCAGTCATCCGGAGGAAATTCCGACCCAGAAGCCCTGTCAGACATCGCAGCTCCGAGCTCGGTTCTACCCGGACACGCTCGTCGGGTTGCACGACGATCCCACGCAGCCCGCCGGAGGATCACGCACGAAGCTGCGGCTGGCGAACGTCGGGGCCAAGGCGTGCACGGTTCACGGTGACGCGAGGGTCGAGTTCGTCGACGGAGCCGGCACCGTCATGCCTGCGACCTTCGTGGACAAGGCGGGAACGCCGCCTGCGGAGTGGATGAGCATCGGCACCCGTGAGGGCGTGGCCCAGGATCTGTACTGGATCTATCAGACAGGTGACTGCGTCGACGATCCGGCCAAGGTGCGCATCTATCCGCCGGACAACACCGAGCCGATCACGCTGGACTGGAACTTCGGCACGGTCTGCGGCGACCGTCGCGTCGAACGAACCCACCTCTACTCGGATTGATCAGTTCCTGAACTCCCGCAGACGAGCAGGCTCAGAAACACAAGGGGAGAAAAATGGCCAACTGGCGACTTGCGGGCAGTTTGGAAACACTGCTCGCCCAGTTCGACGCGGCGTTCCCACAGCGGAACAGGGCCAGCGACGGCACCATCGGTGATGCCTCGCACCAATCTCGGGACAGCGACCACAACCCGTGGGTCGGACCGGGAATCGTGACAGCGGTGGACATCACGCACGATCCGCAGAACGGTGTCGACATCAATCGGATCACCGACGAACTCGCGGCCAGTCGTGACCCGCGGATCAAGTACGTGATCGCCAACGGCCTGATCATGGACAGCCGACCTGGGCAAAGTCCGTGGCAGTGGACCAAGTACAGCGGTAGCAACGCGCACACGAAGCACTTCCACATCTCGGTGATGAATTCGCCGGTGTGCGATGACCGGCGCCCTTGGGCTTTGCCGAGTCTCGGTGGAGCGCCGCAGTCTCCGCCGCCGCAGCCTCCGCAGGGGCAGCCTCCGCAGGGACAGCCCGTCCCGCCGCCTCCTCCTGGTCCAGCCCCGTTGCCTCCCGCACCGCCCGGTCCGCCCCCGCGAATGGGGAAGCCGGGACCGCCCGACCCCGAGGTCATGCGGACCGTTTACCTGGTCGCCAAGGAGATGCAGGTCTCCCACAAGCTCCTGCTCGCAGCCTTCGAAACCGGGTTGGTCGAATCCCGGATGTCGAACATCGATGGTGCGCGTGACCACGACTCGCTGGGTGTGTTCCAGCAGCGCCCGTCGCAGGATTGGGGCGCACCTGAACAAGTGTTGAACGTCAACTACGCGGCGCACAACTTCCTGGAAGTGGCGATCAGGGAAGAGCGAGAGGATCCGAATCGCACGGCCGGGCAGATCGCTGCCGCCGTGCAGCGGCCCGCGAAGCAGTACCGCGATCGCTACGACCAGCACGAGGCCGAGGCGCGGCAGTTGATCCAGGACACCGAGCGGGCGTTGAACCTGGCACCGCCCGGGCCGAACCCGCCGCCTCCGCCTCCTCCCGGTCCGCAGCCGCCGCACGGCCAGCCGCCGGTGCCTCCGCCGCCGCAGCCGCCGAACCAGGGCCAGCCGCCGCAGCCCGGCCAGCCGCCGCAGGGTCGGCCGCCGCAGCAGCCTCCGGCTCCGGCTCCTGCTCCGGCGCCGCCTCCGCCGCCGCAGCCGGTGGTGCCGACCGTGTTCGGGTCCGGGATCCTGCCCGGTCCGGACGGTGCGCTGTCGGCGTTCGCGACGTCGACGTCCGGTGAGGTCGTCACCGCCTGGCAGGTCTCGCCCGGTGGCGACTGGGTCGGTTGGCTGGGCATCGGTGGTGAGCCCGACGGGCGTCCGGTCGTGGTGCGCGAACCTTCGGGCGGGATGGTCGTCTTCGTGCGCGACCGCCACGGCGAGGTGATCACGTCGTCGTGCCCGCAGCAGGGTGCGAAGTGGAGTCCGTGGATCGGTCTGCGCGGTCAGATCGAGGACGATCCGGTGGCGGTGCTGCGACCGGACGGCGCGCTCGCGCTGTTCGCGGTCGGCAAGGACGGCAAGCTGCACAGCGCCGCGCAGGCCGGCCGGGGCGGGCACTGGACCGACTGGGACGACCACGGCGGCGACCTCATCGGCCGTCCGGCCATCGCGCTCGGCGCGAACGGCGCCGTGTCGGTGTTCGCCCGCAACTCGCAGCGCGAGGTCGTGATGTCCACGCAGGGCACCGCGGGCGCGGGCTGGTCGGAGTGGAAGGGCCTCGGCGGCAGCATGGCCGGCGACCCCGTGGTGGTGACCCTCGCCGACGGCGTGGTCGTGCTGCTCGCGGTCGGCGACGACCAGCAGCTGTACAGCATGGAACGTCCCGGCGAGGGCGGGAACTGGTCCGACCTGGGCGGCGACTTCGTCGGCACCCCGGCGATCGGGCTCAACCCCAACGGCCGCTTGGAGGTGTTCGTCCGCGACACCGCGGGCGCGATCCACACCGCCGAGCAGCAGTCGGCCCACGGCGGCTGGTCGGCGTGGACGGACCTGGGCGGCGAGCTCGAAGGCGACCCGGTCGCCATCAGCCGCCCGGACGGCGCCTGCACGCTGTTCGCGATCGGCCGGGACGGCGACATGGTCACCGCCCACCAACCCGAACCGGACTCCCCGTGGGAACCCTGGAAGGACCTGGTCGACTCCCTCAAGGCGTAGGCCCGAGAGTTCGAATTTCGCGCGAAATTCGAACGCCAAAGTTCGGGCTCGAATTTCGCGCGAAATTCGAATCGCGGCCGCCGGTCAGGAGAGGGCTTCGAGGAGTTTCGGGGTGAGGTGGTCGAGGGCGTAGGGGATGCTGGAGACCGTTGCCGAGCCCAGGGCCATGGTGAGGTTGTAGTCGTCGAGCAGCACCAGGGAACCCCGCTTGGCGGCCGGGAGGTTGTTCAGCAGCGGGTCCTTGCGGACCGCTTCGACGTCGGTGGCCTTGGCGGTGGTGACGATGACGACGTCGGCGTCGAGCAGCGAGACCTGCTCCTTGCTGACCTTGACGTTGAACTTGCCGCCGCTGTCCATGCCCTCGATCGCCGGGGACAGGCGCAGTCCGAGCTGCTCCAGCAGCGCGGTGCGGGCGTCCTGCTTGGTGTAGGCGGCGTAAGTGCCTGCCGCATCGGTGCGGACCACGACGTGGGTCTTGCCCTCGAAAACCGGGTTGGCCTTGCGGGTTTCATCGATGCGGGCCTGGGTCTTGCCGAGGAGGTCGGCGACCTCGGCCTGCTTGCCCAGGGCCTGGCCGATGGCCTCGGCCTGCACCCGCCAGTCGATGCCGTAGTCGATGGAGTTCGGCGGCTGCGCCACGACCGGGGCGAAGCTGCTCAGCCGGTTGTACTGCTCCTGCGTCAGCGCGCTCTGCAGCGCGATGGTCACCTCGGGTGCCAGGGCGATGACGCCTTCGACGTCGACCTCGCTGCCGAAGACCTTCGGGCGCCGGCCGCCCAGCATGGGTTCCACCCACGGGCCGACGCCGCTCTCCCACGGTCCCCACTTGGTCAGGCCGGCCGGGATCACGCCCAGCGGCAGCAGCACGTCGTGGTCGGTGATGCCCAGGGTGACCACGCGTTGCGGTGCCGCCTGGATGTCGGCCGCGCCGTAGCGGTTGGGGATGCGAACCGGGAATCCGGGGCCGGAGGGCGCGTTCCCGCTCGGGTTCGCGCCGCCGCCGCTGCCGCACGCGGCCAGGCCCGCCGCAACGAGTCCGGTCGCGCCCATCAGGAAGCCCCGACGGCCGATCACGCTGGGGGGAGGAGTCATCACCGAGTCCTTGTTCGTTCGTTTCCGGGCTCACCGCCCGAAGCAGCAGTTGAAGAGAGGCTAACCTAACTCAGGTGTCGATCGGCCTGTGGTCGATCGGTGAATCTGCTCACCGGGCACGCAGTACGGTGGTCCGAGATCACCGATCACGGGAGTTGTCGAATGAGTTCGTTCGCCGCCGGAGTCCGCGCGCTGGGATCCGGAACGGGCATCATCCTGCGCAGCCCGAAACTGCTGCTGCTCGGCGCGATCCCCGCCCTGATCAGCGCGTTGCTGCTGCTGGGGAGCCTGGGCACGCTGATCTACTTCAGCGGTGACCTGACCAGCTGGATGACTCCGTTCGCCGACGGCTGGGCCGATTTCGCCCGCAAGGGACTGCGCGTCCTGCTCGGCGCCGCGCTGGTGGGCGCGGCGGCCCTGCTGGGATCGATCTCGTTCATCGCGCTCACCCTGCTCATCGGCGGACCGTTCTACGAGCACATCGCCGAGCAGGCCGAGAAGCAGCTCGGGCTGGACACCTCCGACGACGGCGCCGGATTCGCCCGCCAGCTCGGCAGGGGAGTGCGGGACTCGCTCAAGCTCGTCGTGGTCGCGCTGATCGGGGCCGTGGTGCTGCTGGTGATCGGGTTCGTCCCGGTCGCCGGGCAGATCGCGGGCGTGGTGCTGGGCTCGCTGTTCGGCGCGTGGGTGATCAGCCTGGAGATGGTGGGCCTGGTGTTCCAGCGGCGCGGCTTCGCCTTCGGCGAGCGCCACCGCAGCCTGCGCGAGCACAAGGCGATGACGCTCGGCTTCGGCCTGCCCGCCTACCTGCTGTGCCTGGTGCCGGTGCTGCAGCTGCTGGTCATCCCGGCCGCCGTGGTCGGCGGCACCCTCCTGGCCCACCGCGTTCTCGACGCGCGTCCGGGTGTCATCACGCAGCGATGACCCCGGCGACCTCGATCATCTTCTTGCCGGGTTCCTGAAGATCAAGTTCTGCGTTGCTGGGATCCCCCGCCCGGCCGGTGGTGGGAGTGACCGCTCAACGGGCGCCACGCCGGTGAGGTGGTGTCGGGGCGCATCCGGCGGCTTAGAGTCGGTGCTGTGACACAGCCGGTTCAGCCTGATGAGTCCTACCTGCGCGCGGTCGCCGCGGCCACCGAGAAGGCCGTGGCCTCCGCCGAGCCGCTGCGGTCCGCGCACGCCGGTGCCGATGAGGCGCTGCTCGCCGAGGTCGAGCGGTGGGTCGCCGAGCACGGCGGCGACCTGCTCGGGCTGAGCCACGAGCTGCACGCCGATCCGGAGGAGGCCTACGCCGAGCACCGGTCGGTCGCGCGGGCCGCCGAGCTGCTGCGGAACTTCGGCCACGACGTCGAGGTCGGCGTGGGCGGGCTGGGCACCGCGCTGCGCACCGGCGTCGGTTCGGACGGGCCGCACGTGGCGGTGCTCGCCGAGTACGACGCGCTACCCGGCATCGGTCACGGATGCGGGCACAACATCATCTGCTCGGCCGGCGTCGGCGGATTCCTCGCCGCGGCCACCGCCGTGGGGCGAACCGGCGGCCGGGTCAGCCTGTTCGGCACGCCCGCCGAAGAAGGTGGTGGCGGCAAGGAGCACCTGGCCAGGGCCGGTGTCTTCGACGACGTCGACGCCGTGGTGATGCTGCACCCGTTCTCGCACGACATCGCCACCCACCCGTTCCTCGGGCGCAGGCAGGTCGAGGTCGTGTTCCACGGCGTGGCGGCGCACGCCTCCGCGCAGCCGTTCATGGGCCGCAACGCGCTGGACGCGGTGGTGGCCACCTACCAGGGCGTGGCGGCGATGCGTCAGCACATGCCCTCCACCGATCGCATCCACGGAGTGATCACCGACGGCGGCAAGCGCCCCAACGTCGTTCCCGACCGGGCCGCGGCGCTGTTCTACGTGCGCTCCGCCGAACCGGGCTCGCTGCAGGACCTGGCGCAGCGGGTGGAGTCGATCGCGCACGGCGCCGCGGCGATGACCGGCTGCGGCGTCGAGCTGAACTGGGACCGCAACCCCGCCTACCTGCCGATCCGGCACAACGACGCGCTCGCCGCCCGATGGGCGCGGCACCAGGCCAGGCGCGGTCGCACCTCGCTGCCGCGCGGCATCGTCCCGGACTACCTGACCGGTTCCACCGACCTGGGCAACCTCAGCTTCCGGATGCCCGCCATCCACCCGATGATCGGTCTGGGGGATGCGAACCTGTCGCTGCACACCGAAGGCTTCGCCGCTGCAGCCGGTTCCGCCGCCGGCGACGCGGCGGTGATCGACGGCGCCATCGGGCTCGCGCTGACCACAGTGGACTACCTCACCGACGGTGCGCTGCGGGACGCGGTGCGTGACGAGTTCGACGCCGCCGGTGGACCGCTGGACGTGCCGAACTACTTCAGCTGACCCGTTAGGGTTCCGCCGTGGACGAATTAGTGCGGAACGCGACGGCGCGGCTCCTCGATTCCGGGAACGTCGCCGCGCTCATCGCCGGGGTGATCGCACTCGCCCTGGTGCTCAACCGCGGGACCTGGCTGCCGCTGCGCAACGTGGTGACCATCGCCCACGAGGGCGGGCACGCGGTGGTCGCGCTGCTCAGCGGCCGCAAGCTCAACGGCATCCGGCTGCACTCCGACACCTCCGGGCTGACCGTCTCGACGGGACGCGCGCACGGGCCGGGCATGGTGTTCACGCTGCTCGCGGGCTACCCGGCGGTGTCGCTGCTGGGGCTGGGCGGCGCGTGGCTGGTCACCTCCGACCGGGCGCGGTGGATGCTGTGGGGCTGCATCGCGCTGCTGGTGCTCGTGCTGCTGGCCGTGCGCAACGCCTACGGCGTGCTGTCGGTGGTGGTCACCGGTGGCGCGCTCGCAGCGGTGTCGTGGCTGGCGAGCCCGCCGTGGCAGGCGCTGTGCGCGGCGCTGCTGTGCTGGTTCCTGCTCATCGGCGGCCTGCGACCGCTCAGCGAACTGGGGCGCAAGCGCCGGCGCGGACGCGCCGGGGACTCCGACGCCGACCAGCTGGCGCGGCTCACCGGCATCGGCGGCGGCGCCTGGATGTTCCTGTGGTTCCTCATCGGACTGGCATCGCTGCTGGTCGGAGGGTTCTGGCTGCTGCTGATGCCGCAGGTGTAAGTCCTGTTGCGTGGCGGTGCGGGTGGCGGAACCTGAGCGGCTTCGTGGACTCCGTGCGCCGCTCCTGATGTATGTCCAATACACGGCGTCCCGGCGCACTCGCCACGAAACCGCTCAGAACCCGCGGCGGTGCAGGTGGCCAGGGTGGTGAAAGAGAATGCGGCTCCGCCGCACCCGTCGAACAGCGCCTGGGTGTGCGTCGGCACCATTTCTTGCCGCGCGGTCGGTTTTCTAGCAGCATCGCGGCGTGACGACTGCGAATGCTTTGGGTGGCGAGTTCGAGCTGGGCGGCGGCCTGGCGGTCAACCGCGTCGGGTTCGGCGCGATGCAGCTGGCGGGTCCGGGCGTGTTCGGCCCGCCGAAGGACCGGGACGCGGCGATCGCGGTCCTGCGGCGCGCCGTCGAGCTCGGCATCGACCACATCGACACCAGCGACTTCTACGGGCCGTGGGTGGTCAACGAGCTGATCGCCGAAGCCCTGCACCCCTACGCCGCGAACCTGGTGCTGGCGACCAAGATCGGCGCCTACCGCGACGACAAGGCGAACTGGCTCCCGCTGAACCACCCGGCCGCGCTGCGCTCCCAGGTGCACGACAACCTGCGCCGGCTGCGGGTCGACGCCCTCGACCTGGTCTACCTGCGCGACATGGGCCCGCAGGACGGCATCGCCTTCGCCGACCAGGTCGGTGCCCTGCACGAGCTCAAGCAGCAGGGCCTGATCCGCACCATCGGTCTGTCCAATGTGGAGCTGGATCACTTCGGGGAGGCGCGGGCGATCACCCCGATCGCCTCGGTGCAGAACCTCTACAACGCGGTCAACCGGACCTCCGCCGCCCTGCTGCGCGCCACCGCCGAGGCGGACGTGGCGTTCGTGCCGTTCTTCCCGCTGGGCTCCGGTTTCGCCGACAGCCGGGCGCGGGGTGACGACACCCTGAAGTCCATCGCGGGCAAGCACGGCGTCACCCAGGCGCAGGTGTCGCTGGCGTGGCTGCTGAACCGCTCCCGCAACGTCCTGCTGATCCCGGGCACCTCGTCGGTCGAGCACCTGGAGGAGAACGCCGCCGCCGGGGCGCTGACCCTCGACGAGACCGACGTGGCGCAGATCGACGCGCTGGTCGCCGACGGCGAGACGCTGGAAGAAGCGCACTGATCAACCGCGGGTTGATCGATTTTGATCCGACGGCCTCCACGCCCTGGTGGTGCTCGCCCGGTATCCTGTCCGGGTGCGCGCCACCAGGTGCGCGCGCAGATCGATTTCGCTTCGCCAGGTTGACGCTGACGGACGGGTGAGATGAGCGAGGGAGATCCGGTCGGACCACCGCCGGGGTCCGAGTGGCGGGCCGATGTCGCGCGCCGCTGGACGGCCGAACTCCGCGCCACCTCCTACCTCCCCTTCTCCCCCGAAGAGGTCGAGGCGTCCCTCGCGGAACTGCTCGACATGGTCGTGCTCGCGCTGGGGGACAGCTCCCAGGCCGTCGAGACCGGTCGAGCCGTGGGTGCCCGGCTCGTCGAAATCCGCGCCACCGGAGAGGAAAGCCTCTCGGTGACCCTGAGGGTTCTTCAGGACGCGCTGCTCTCGGACACCACGAAGGTCGACGCGCTGCTGTCGGTGCTCACCGAGATCGCCGCCGGGTACGCCGCGGCCGACCGCGAGAGCACCTTCGCCCAGCAGGAGACGCTGAACAAGGCCCTGCTGACCTCCAAGCTCAAGACCGACCGCGAGCTCAAGGCCAGCGAAGCGCGCTTCAGCGAGGTGTTCACCTCCACCCCGATCGGCGTCGCCATCAGCGACCTCGAAGGCCGGTTCGTGCAGGTCAACCCGGCTTTCGAGCAGGTGCTCGGGTATCACGCCGACGACCTGGTGCCGATGACCATCGACCGGCTCTTCCACCCCGAGGACGCCGAGTACCTCCGCGCCTCCTACCGCGAGCTGATCGACGGCGCGAACTCCAAGCGGATCAGCGACCGCAAGCGCCTAGTGCGCGCCGACGGCCAGGCCGCGTGGTGCTACCTGGGCGTCTCCGTGCTGCGCGGGGCCGATGGTGCGCCGAGCGGTGTGGTCACCATGGTCGAGGACATCACCGAGCTGCACCTGCTGCAGGACCGCTTCCAGCACCAGGCGCTGCACGACGCGCTGACCGGTCTGCCCAACCGCGGCTTCTTCCACACCCGCCTGGAAGCGGCGCTGGTCAACCTGCCCCGCGACGCCCGGCTCTCGCTCTACCAGCTGGCGCTGGACGGCTTCGAGCTGATCAACGACGGGCTCGGCTACCCGGTCGGCGACCAGCTGATCAGGACCGTCGCGCGCAGGCTGGAGAACCTCGTCGAGGACGAGGAGGCGCTCGTCGCGCGCTTCGGCGGCACCGAGTTCGCGCTGCTGGTCTGGGAGCAGGCCGAGACGCCGACCGTCCCGGTGATGACCCAGCTCATCAACGAGATGCTCGCCGAACCCGTCTACGTCGCCGGACGCGGCATCGCGGCCTCCGCCAGCGTCGGCGTGGTGCAGCGGGTCGTGGAGGACGCCGACGCGGCGAACATGCTGTGGGCGGCGGACGTCGCGCTGCGGCGCGCGGAAGCCGCGGGCAAGCGGCAGTGGGCGCTGTTCGACCCCGACCTCGCTCCGGAGGAGCGCGAGGAGAGCCAGCTCGCGGCGATCATGCCCGGCGGGCTGGAGATGGGCGAGTTCGACGTCGTCTACCGCCCGCAGGTGATGATCTCCGGCGGTGAGCTCTGCACCTTGGAAGCCGAGTTCCGCTGGGACACAGGTGATTTCGGCGTCATCGAGCACGCCGACTGCCTGCGCCTGGCCGAGCGCTCCGGGGTGACGCTGTCGCTGCGCGACTGGATGCTGCAGACCGCCTGGCAGCACCTGGAGGAGTGGCACGAGACCGGTCATCAGGTGCGGTTGTCGGTGTCGCTGAGCCCCGACCAAGGTCGCGACCCCGACCTGGCGGCCGTGGTGCACCGGGTGCTCGACGCATCGGAACTCGATCCGTGCTGGCTGCGGTTGTGCATGCCGATCGCCGCGATCAGCGAGAACGAGGAGGCGCGGGACAACCTGCGGCACCTGAACTCGCGCGGCGTCAAGGCATCGCTGCACGACTTCACCGGCTCGCCCGGCGAACTCCGGCTGCTGCGCGAGATGCCGGTGGACTCGGTGCGGCTGTCCCGCGACCTCGTCCGCCTGGTGCACGAGGCCGAGATCCCGGACGTGCCCGAGATCCAGGCACTCCGCTCCCTGATCCCGCTGATGAACGGCGTGTGGTTGTGCGTCGACGCCGTCGAGACGCAGGAGCAGCTCGCCCTCTGGCGCGAGATCGGCTGCTCGGTGGCCGCGGGCCCGCACCTCGGAGAACCCCTCCTGTCCTTCGACGTCCCGGACAGCCTCACCCGCTCCTGACGCCAGGACGCGAAAGACGAAGGCCCCCACCGCGGTTCCTGCGGTGGGGGCCGACGCATCGGGGATCAGTTCTGGTAGACGGGCTGGGTCTGGGGGTTGAACTCCTCGTAGCGGACCTTCTTGGCGGAGTCGGTCCTCTTGTCCCGCAGGTCGAGGACGTCCAGGCCCTCCTGGATGCCGCTGGAGTAGATGTGGCCGTTGTAGTAGTACGCCGACCACGAACCCGCCAGCTGCAGCTCGTTCGGGTTGAACGCCGAGCGGTCGAAGTAGGCGATCTCCTGCGGCTTGGTGGAATCGGTGAAGTCGAACACCGAGATCCCGCCCTGGTACCACGCCTGGACCATGAAGTCGCCGCCCGCGACCGGGATCAGCGATCCGTTGTGCGCCACGCAGTTCTCGGTGTCGGCCTGGTGGCGCGGGATCTTGTAGTAGCTCTTGAACGCCAGCTTCGAGTCGGCGCCGGAGCCGGTGATGTCGTAGATCCCGTTGGCACCGCGCGTCGGGCCGGTGGCCTCGTTGCAGGTCGCGGCACCGCCACCGCCGAGCTCGTCGGTGAAGATGACCTTGGTGCCCTCGTTGTTGAACGTGGCGCTGTGCCAGAACGCGAAGTTCGTGTCGTCGCGGACCTGGTTGATCACGCGCGGGTTCTCCCGGTCGGAGATGTCGAACAGCACGCCGTCACCCATGCACGCGCCCGCCGCGAGGTCCTTGGACGGGAACGCGGTGATGTCGTGGCAGCCGGTGGTGGCGCTGATGCCGTCCGGGGAACCCGGGTTGCCGCCGTCCGGGAACAGCACCGGGGCCTTGATCAGCTCGGGAGCGGCCGGGTTGGCCAGCGGCACCTTGATGATGGAGATCTTGTCGTGCGGCGGCTGGCAGTTCGGGAACTCCGCCTTCGGGCCGTAGGACGAGACGTAGAGGTACACCGCCTCGCCGGCCTTGTCCGGCACGAGCGTGTGGGTGTGCGAACCGCAGTCGGTCGCGATCGCCGAGACGTAGCGCGGCTTGGCCGGGTCGCTGACGTCGAAGACCTTCATGCCCTCCCAGCCGTTGGGGTCGGCGGAGTCGGTCTCCTCGCTGGTGCAGGTGTTGTTGCTGCGCGGGTAGTCCGTCGAGACGAACAGCAGGTTGCCCGAGATGGACATGTCGCCCTGCCCGCCGGGGCACTGCACCTGCGTGATGATGCGCGGCTTCTTCGGGTTCGCGATGTCGTAGACGACGAAACCGTCGTAGTTGCCGACGTAGGCGATGTTCTGCTTGAACGCGATGTCGGTGCCGTAGGCGTCCAAGGTGTTGAAGGGCGCCTGCTTGGGCAGGTTCGCCACGTGATCGATGTTCTCGCTCTTGTCGATCTCGGATTTCGGTGCCGGGACCTGCTGAGCGGAGTACTGCTCGGGACCGTCGCTCGGCGGTGTCGCGGCCGTCGCAGGTGCGAGCGATAAGCCCAGCACCAGCGCTCCGATGGCCGCGCCCAGCGCGCGCCTCCGGCCGGTGGACTGAGGGATCAAGACCGATCAACCCCCTGGTTCGACGAAGTCGCCGCCGCCACACCTGGGCAGCCGTCGACAGCGGTTTCGGACGACCGCATCTGCCCAGTATCGTGTTGCCAGATTCTAGTCGGAATAGGCTTTTTCGGCAGTTTTTCCACGTTTTTCCCAGAAGGGACGACGATGTTGCGGATGTCGCTAGGCGGAATTCTGCTGGCAGCGGGCGTGCTGGCGGGGTGCGCGGCGGAACCGCCCGCGCCGTCCGGCCCGCCGGTCGTGCTGCCCGGCGCTCCGGGCGACCAGCCGCAGGTCGTGGCCAGCGCGGCCCCCGATCGCGGCGGCGCGAGCCAGACCGAGGTCGACTACCTGCGCAACATGATCGCCCACCACCAGCAGGCGGTGGAGATGACCGCGCTGACCGGCGAGCGCGCGCAGAACCCGAAGCTGCGGGCCCTGTCGGACCGCATCAGCGGCGCGCAGGGCCCGGAGATCGGGATGATGCAGGGCTGGCTCAACACCCACGGCGCCGAGCACGCCGGGCATCACGGGCACGACCACGCGACGATGCCGGGCATGGCCACGCCGGAGCAGCTGGCCCAGCTGGCGGCGTCGCGCGGCGCCGACTACGACCGGATGTTCCTGCACCTGATGATCGCTCACCACGAGGGCGCGGTGACGATGGCGACGCAGCTGCTGTCCACCGGCCGCGACGAGCAGGTCCACGAGATGGCCCAGGACGTCCTGGTCACCCAGCAGGACGAGATCGCGACGATGCGAGGCCTGCAGGCCGAGGTCGGTTAGGAGGCGCGTCGCTCGGCGCGGTCTTCGCGGAGCCCTAGGCCTTGAGCGCGGCCTGCACGATCGCGAGCGCTTCGGTCTTGGGGATGCCCAGCGCCTGGGTGATCTGCGCGTAGGTCGCGGCGGCTTCGGCGGCTCGCGCGGCGGCCTGGTCGCCCGCATCGCTGACGAAAGTGCCTGCTCTGCCGCGTGTTTCGATCAACCCGGCTTGTTCGAGCTCCCGGTAGGCCTTCGCCGCGGTGTTCGCCGCGATCCCCAGGTCGCTCGCCAGGGCCCGCACGGTGGGCAGTTTCGTCCCGACCGCCAGCTCTCCAGCGGTGATCTGCTCGGCGATGCTGGACCGCACCTGCTCGAAGGGCGGGACATCGGAGTCCGGATCCACGCCGATCCGCATACGTTCACCATCTCGATTCGCACGACACGACGCCATGACGACCCCAGTATCGGCCCCGACCCCACCCGCACCACCCCCCCGGGGCCGGGGCCCACCCCCAATCCCGACGGAGACCCCCACTTCCACTGAATTCGGGGACCGCGCGGTGGGGGTGACGCTCGGAGGGGAGTGGCGGACGGGGAGGGGCGTCAGGTTCGGCGGAAGGTCTTGAGCAGGGTGTGGGCTGCTTGGGCCGGGGGGAGTGTGCCTTCGGCGACCTGGGATTCGAGGGTGGGCAGGACCGACTGGACCTCGGGGTCGTGGGTGAGGTCGGCGATGAGCTGGTCCCGGACCATCGACCAGGTCCACTCGATCTGCTGCCTGCTGCGCTTGGCCGCCAGTTCGCCGGATTCCGACAGCGTCTCGCGGTGCCGGCGGATCTGCTCCCAGAGGGTGTCCAGGCCCAGCGACCGCAGGCCGCTGCAGGTCAGGACCGGGGGAGTCCAGGAGGCGCTGACCGGGGTGAGCAGTCGCAGGGCGCTGCGGAGCTCGCGGGCGGCCTTCTTGGCCTCCGTCTCGTGCTCGCCGTCGGCCTTGTTGACGGCGATGATGTCGGCGAGCTCCAGCACGCCCTTCTTGATGCCCTGCAGCTGGTCACCGGTGCGGGCCAGCGACAGCAGCAGGAAGCAGTCGACCATCCCGGCCACCGTCACCTCGGACTGCCCGACGCCGACGGTCTCCACCAGCACCACGTCGTAGCCGGCGGCTTCCATCAGCAGGATCGTCTCGCGCGTGGCGCGGGCGACGCCGCCGAGCGTGCCCGCCGACGGTGAGGGCCGCACGAACGCCGAGGGGTCCGAGGCGAGCCGGCCCATGCGGGTCTTGTCGCCGAGGATGCTGCCGCCGCTGCGCGTCGACGACGGGTCGACGGCCAGCACCGCGACCCGGTGCCCCTGCTCGGTGAGCATCGAGCCGAGCGCCTCGATGAACGTCGACTTGCCCACGCCGGGCACCCCGGTGATGCCGATCCGGTGCGCACCGCCGGTGTGCGGGAGCAGCTCGGTGAGCAGCTCCTGGGTCAGCGCGCGGTGGTCGGCGCGGGTGGACTCCACCAGGGTGATGGCCTGCGCGAGCTTGGTGCGCGAGCCGTCGAGGACGCCCTGGGCGTAGTCGTGGATGTCGATCTTGCGCGGCATCAGTGCTCGAGGCGGGTTCGGAGTTCGTCGAGGAGGCCGGAGGCGGCGTCGGCGATGACGGTGCCGGGCGGGAAGATGGCCGAGGCTCCGGCTCGGCGCAGCGCGTCGAAGTCGGCGGGCGGGATGACGCCGCCGACGACGATCATGATGTCCTCGCGGCCGATCGCGGCCAGTTCCTCGCGCAGCGCGGGCACCAGGGTGAGGTGTCCGGCGGCGAGGCTGGAGACCCCGACGATGTGCACGTCGGCTTCGGCGGCCTGGCGCGCGACCTCGGTGGGGGTCTGGAACAGCGGACCCACGTCGACGTCGAAGCCGAGGTCGGCGAAGGCGGTGGCGATGACCTTCTGGCCGCGGTCGTGGCCGTCCTGGCCCATCTTGGCGACGAGGATCCTCGGTCGGCGGCCTTCGGCCTCGGCGAAGTCCTCGACCTGCTGGCGGGCCGATTCGAGCTGCTCGGACGGGCCCGATTCCTCCCGGTACACGCCGGAGATCGTACGGATCTGGCCGGAGTGGCGGCCGAAGACCTTCTCCAGCGCGTCGGAGATCTCCCCGACGGTGGCCTTGGCGCGGGCGGCGTCGACGGCGAGCGCGAGGAGGTTGTGGGCGAGGTCGTTGGGCCGCTCGTAGGACAGCGAGGCCTCGGCGGCCGCGGTCAGCTTGCGCAGCGCGTCCTCGCAGGCCGCGGTGTCGCGCTCGTCCCGCAACCGGCGGAGCTTGTCCAGCTGCTGGTTGCGGACGTCGGCGTTGTCGACCTTGAGGACCTCGATCTGCTCGTCGCCGTCGTAGCGGTACTTGTTGACGCCGATGAGCGGCTGACGTCCGGAGTCGATGCGCGCCTGGGTGCGGGCGGCGGCTTCCTCGATGCGCAGCTTGGGGATGCCGGCGTCGATGGCCTGGGCCATGCCGCCCGCGTCCTCGACCTCGGTGATGTGGGCCCAGGCGCGTTCGGCCAGGTCCTGGGTGAGCTTCTCCAGGTAGTAGCTGCCGCCCCAGGGGTCGATGACGCGGGTGGTGCCGGATTCCTGCTGCAGCACCAGCTGGGTGTTGCGGGCGATGCGCGCGGAGAAGTCCGTGGGCAGGGCCAGCGCTTCGTCGAGGGCGTTGGTGTGCAGGGACTGGGTGTGTCCCTGGGTGGCGGCCATGGCTTCGACGCAGGTGCGGGCGACGTTGTTGTAGACGTCCTGGGCGGTCAGCGACCAGCCGGAGGTCTGCGAGTGCGTGCGCAGCGACAGCGATTTCGGGTTGGTCGGCTCGAACTGCTTGACGAGCTTGGACCAGAGCAGGCGCGCGGCGCGGAGTTTCGCGACCTCCATCGCGAAGTTCATGCCGATGCCCCAGAAGAACGACAACCGGGGCGCGAACGCGTCGATGTCGAGCCCGGCCTGCTTGCCCGCGCGGAGGTATTCGACTCCGTCGGCGAGGGTGTAGGCGAGTTCGAGGTCGGCGGTGGCTCCGGCCTCCTGGATGTGGTAGCCGGAGATGGAGATGGAGTTGAACTTCGGCATCTTCTGGCTGGTGTAGGCGAAGATGTCGGAGATGATCCGCATGGAGGGCTGCGGGGGGTAGATGTAGGTGTTGCGGACCATGAACTCCTTGAGGATGTCGTTCTGAATGGTCCCGGCCAACTGCTCCGGTGCAACACCCTGCTCTTCGGCGGCGACGATGAACAGCGCCATGATGGGCAGCACCGCGCCGTTCATGGTCATCGACACGCTCATCTTGTCCAGCGGGATGCCGTCGAAGAGCTGCCGCATGTCCAGGATCGAGTCGATCGCCACACCGGCCATGCCGACGTCACCGCCGACGCGCGGGTGGTCGGAGTCGTAGCCGCGGTGGGTCGCCAGGTCGAAGGCGACCGACAGGCCCTTCTGCCCGGCGGCGAGGTTGCGGCGGTAGAACGCGTTGGAGGCCTCGGCGGTGGAGAAACCCGCGTACTGGCGCACGGTCCAGGGCTGGTTGACGTACATCGTCGGGTACGGCCCGCGCAGGAACGGCGCCAGACCCGGGTAGGTCGACAGGAAGTCCAGACCGTCCACATCGGAGGCGGTGTAGAGCGGCTTGACGTCGATGCCCTCCGGGGCCTCCCACGCCAGCGCGTCGGACTCCTTGCCGGTGGCCGCCAGGACCTCCGACCGCCAGCGGTCCTCGTCCGCGCCGGACGGGGCGTCCAGCGGGACGTCGGCGAAGTTCGGGATCTGCGTCATCGTCGGACTCCCAACTCGGCGTGCACGGCGTCGAGGACGGTCAGCGCGTCGCAACCGGCGTGGACGTAGCCGTCGACGCCGTCGACGTCGCTCGGTTTCCCGGCCAGCAGAACGGTTTTCGCACCGGCCTGCCGAAGCGCCTGCGCGGTCTCGGCGGCGCGCTCGGCGTAGATCTCGTCGCTGGAGCACAGGCACACCACCGGGGCGCCCGCGTAGGCGGCCAGCACCGCGTCGGTCGAGTCGGTCGCACCCGCTTCGGTGGATTCCAGACCGCCCGCGGCGAACAGGTTGCGGGCGAACGAGGCCCGCGCGTTGTGCGCCGCCAGCGACCCCAGCGTCGCGAGGAACACCGCCGGGCGCTCACCGGTGTCGGCCAGCCGCGCGTCGGCGGCGTCGCGCAGCGCCTCGAAGTCCTCCGCGTAGCGGTGCACCGGCAAGCCGCCGCCGGGCTGCTCCGGAGCGGGCGTGCGCTCCAGCGGCGCCTCGTGCAGGTTCGGGAACTCGGTCACCCCGGTGATGGCGTCGCTGCGGCGCGCGATCGCCTCGCGGCGGTTCTGCCAGGTGTCCTCGATCTCCTCGGCCACCAGCCCGGACCGCAGGGCCTCCGGCATGCCGCCGACGGCCTCGATGCGCTGGAACCACGACCACGCCTTGCGGGCGAGCTCGTCGGTCAGCGATTCGACGTACCAGGAGCCGCCTGCGGGGTCGATGACCTGCGCGAGGTGGGATTCCTCCAGCAGCAGCGCCTGGGTGTTGCGGGCGATGCGGCGGGCGAAGTCGTCCGGCAGGCCGATCGCGGCGTCGAACGGCAGCGTCGTGACCGACTGGGCCCCGCCGACTCCGGCGGCGAAGGTGGCGATGGTGCCGCGCAGCATGTTCACCCAGGGGTCGCGGCGGGTCAGCATCGCCTGCGAGGTCACCGCGTGCTGGGTCTGCGCCCGGGCCTGCTCGCTCACCCCGGAGGAGCGGGTGACCTGCTCCCACAGGCGGCGGGCGGCGCGCAGCTTGGCGATGGTCAGGAACTGGTCCGCGGTGGCGGCGTAGCGGAACTCCAGCTGACCGGCGGCGGTGTCGACGTCGAGTCCGGCCTCGGTCAGCCACCGCAGGTAGGTCACCCCGACGGCCAGCGAGCAGCCCAGCTCCTCGGCGTCGGAGCCACCCGCGTCGTGGAACGGCAGTGCATCCACCGTCAGTGCTGTGAGCTGGGGGAACTCGGCCGCGCAGCGCTGGGCGAGCTCGACGGCGGCGTCGCGGTCACCGGCCTGGCCGGTGCGAGCCTGCACGGCCAGCGGGTCGGCGCCGAGGTTGCCGCGCAGCTCACCGGAGGGCACGCCCTGCTCGGCGGCCAGGGCGAGGAACGCCTTCGCGGCGGCGGCGAAATCCGCGCCCGCGTCCAGCGTCACGCCGATCATGTCCAGGTGCACGCCGTTGAGGGCGTCGGCGAGGTCGTCGATCGCGATCCCGGCCGCACTCAGGCGCAGCCAGAGGGAGGAGACGCCGTTGTAGAGGTCGGCCAGGACCTCGCGGTTGGTCTCGGCGGCGTCGGGGTGCTCGTGGCGCTGGCGCACGTCCCAGCCCTCGGCGACACCGCCCTGCGGCCGGCTGCCGCGCACGAACGGCGCCAGGCCCGGAAGCCCCGGATCGGCGGGCGCGGAGGTGTAGAGCGGGCGCACCCGGATGCCGTCGTGGGTCGTCGAGTTCAGCACGTCCTCGACCGGACCGGCAGGCGGCTCATCACCGACCAGACCGGATCGTTCCAGCACCTTGTGGACCTGGGCTTGCCACTGCTCGCGGGTCGGCTCCGGGAACTCCGCAGCCAGCGGGAGCTCCGGCCGGCCGCCGCTCGTCGTCGAGTGCGCCACCATACGGAGGATGGTAAGCCGCCAATTCGGATGTGAAACCGATCAAATCTGTGACGCGTGTCTCTGAATGGTAAACGGCGTTCACTTTTGCTGGTGGTGGCTTCGCAGGCAACTGCTCAGTGGTCGTCGTGCGTGGCGGTGCGGGTAGCGGAACCTCAGACGCCTTCTGGCTCCGGGATCCGAGACTTGTGTATGCCAAACACGACACGTCGGCTGTCCTCCCCAGAAGACGTCTGAGAACCCGCGGCGGTGCCGGTTGCTCTGGTGGGGCACGGAAAAAGCGACTGCGTCGCTTGCCTGACGCTGGGGCGGTCGCGCGTTTCTCCACAGCTACGGCTGGGTGCCGCAGAGGTGGTACACCCAGCCGTGCTCCGGGGTGTAGTGGAGTTCGTACTGGGTTTCGATCTTCGGGCCGTCGTGCAGGTGGATGTGCTTGAGCAGGCGGCCTGCGACTGCTTCGTGGTCGCGCAGGTCCTGGACTCTGCCGTCCAGCGGCCCGCCGACGAAGCGCACGTTGCGGGTCGACATGGCGCCCCTCCTCTCGCCCGACATCGAGGCCATCTCCCATGGTCGCTGATCACCGGGGTCTTCCACCAGCAACGACACCGGGCCGGAGGAAGGGTCGTGCCTGGCCACCCCGGGTGACCAGCGCCGGGGGTGGCCAGGGACGATGGGGGGACGATGAAGCTCACCGACCAGCTCCCAGCGCTCACCGCCGGCGATCCCGATCCCGATGCCCAGTTCGAGGCGTTCGTCGAATGGACGATCTCACTGGGGATCGAGCTCTACCCGGCGCAGGAAGAAGCGCTGATGGAGGTCGTGACCGGCGCGAACGTGATCCTGTCGACCCCCACCGGATCGGGTAAGAGCATGGTGGCCACCGGCGCGCACTTCGCGGCCCTGGCCACCGGCAAGCGCAGCTTCTACACCGCGCCGATCAAGGCGCTGGTCTCGGAGAAGTTCTTCAGCCTCGTCGACGTCTTCGGCGCGGAGAACGTCGGCATGATGACCGGTGACTCCAGCGTCAACGCCGACGCGCCCATCATCTGCTGCACCGCGGAGATCCTGGCCAACATCGCGTTGCGCGACGGCGCGGACGCCGACGTCGACCAGGTCGTGATGGACGAGTTCCACTTCTACGCCGAACCCGATCGCGGCTGGGCCTGGCAGGTACCGCTGCTGGAGCTGCCGCGCGTCCAGTTCGTGCTCATGTCGGCCACGCTCGGCGACGTCAGTTCCTTCGAGGAGGACCTGACCCGCCGCACCGGCCGCACCACGGCGGTGGTCACCTCCGCCGAGCGGCCCATCCCGCTGAACTTCCGCTACGCCAAGACCCCGCTGCACGAGACCATCGAGGAACTCCTCGCGGGCCAGCAGGCCCCGGTCTACGTCGTCTACTTCAACCAGGCCTCCGCGCTGGAGCAGGCGCAGGCGCTGATGAGCGTCAAGGTCGCCTCCCGCGAGCAGCGCGACGCCATCGCCGAGGCGATCGGCGACTTCCGGTTCACCGCGGGCTTCGGCAAGACGCTGTCGCGACTGGTCAGGCACGGCATCGGCGTGCACCACGCCGGGATGCTGCCCAAGTACCGGCGGCTGGTGGAGCAGCTCGCGCAGGCCGGGCTGCTCAAGGTCATCTGCGGCACCGACACGCTCGGCGTGGGCATCAACGTGCCGATCCGCACCGTGCTCATCACCGGGCTGACCAAGTACGACGGGATCCGCACCCGGCACCTCAAGGCGCGCGAGTTCCACCAGATCGCCGGTCGCGCCGGTCGCGCGGGATACGACACCGCCGGTTTCGTCGTGGTGCAGGCGCCGGAGCACGAGATCGAGAACGAGCGGGCGCTGGCCAAGGCCGGGGACGACCCGAAGAAGAAGCGCAAGCTGGTGCGCAAGAAGGCTCCCGAGGGCTTCGTGTCGTGGAGCGAGAAGACCTTCGAGAAGCTGGTGGAGGCCGAGCCGGAGCCGCTGCGCTCCAGCTTCAACGTCAGCCACTCGATGCTGCTCAACGTGATCAACCGGCCGGGGGACGCCTTCTCGGCGATGCGCCACCTGCTGGAGGACAACCACGAGGACCGGCCCACCCAGCGCAGGCACATCCTGCGGGCCATCGCGATCTACCGGGCGCTGCTGGCCGCCGACGTCGTCGAGCAGCTCGACACCCCCGACGACCAGGGCCGGAGGGTCCGGGTGACGGTGGACCTGCAGTTCGACTTCGCGCTCAACCAGCCGCTGTCGCCGTTCGCGCTGGCCGCCATCGAACTGCTCGGCACCGAGTCGCCGACCTACGCGCTGGACGTGCTCAGCGTCATCGAGTCCACGTTGGACGATCCGCGACAGGTGTTGTCGCAGCAGCAGTTCAAGGCCCGCGGTGAAGCCGTCGCGCAGATGAAGGCCGACGGCATCGAGTACGACGAGCGCATGGAGCTGCTGGAGGAGATCACCCACCCCAAGCCGCTCGAAGAGCTCCTCGAAGCCGCGTACGAGACCTACAGCAAGGGTCACCCGTGGGTCGGTGAGCACGAGCTGTCGCCGAAGTCCGTCGCGCGCGACATGTACGAGCGGGCGATGAACTTCGTCGAGTTCGTCAACCACTACGGGCTCGCCCGCTCCGAAGGGCTCGTGCTGCGCTACCTCGCCGACGTCTACAAGGCGCTGCGGCACACGGTGCCCGACGACGCCAAGACCGAGGAGCTCACCGACATCATCGAGTGGCTCGGCGAGCTGGTCCGCCAGGTCGACTCCAGCCTCCTCGACGAGTGGGAGAAGCTGCGCCACCCCGGCGAGGATCCCGCCAAGGCCGCACCGGTCGAGCCCGAGCGCGTCACCCGCAACCTGCGCGCCTTCCGCGTGCAGGTCCGCAACGCGCTGTTCCGCCGCGTCGAACTCGCCGCGCTGCGACGCTACGAGGCGCTCGGCGAGCTCGACGCGGACGAGGGCTGGGACGCCGACGCCTGGGCGGGCGCGCTGGAGGACTACTTCGACGAGCACGACGAGATCGGCATCGGTCCGGACGCGCGCGGCCCGCGGATGATCATGATCACCGAGGAGTCCGAGCGCTGGCTGGTGCGGCAGATCTTCGCCGACCCGGCCGAGGACCACGACTGGGGCATCAGCGCCGAAGTCGACCTCGCGGCCTCCGACGAAGCCGGGAGCGCGGTCGTCCGCATCACCGACGTCGGCGAGCTCTGACGCGCTGCGGGTCCGCCGGAACCGCCCTACGATCCGGGCGAGATCACGGCAACTCGTGAAGGGGTTTCGTCATGCCGCAGACCGTCGTCGTGGGAGTGGACGGATCTCAGGAATCGGTGCGCGCGCTGCGCTGGGCCGCCGACCACGTGCGGCAGGTGGGCGGCATCGTGCACGCGGTCACGGTCTGGCACCAGCCCGTCCAGTTCGGCTACCGCTTCCCGTCGACCGACGCGGAACTGGAGAAGCAGGGCAAGCAGGCCCTGGATTCGGCCATGGCCCAGGTCAAGCCGGACTTCCCGAGCCTCGACATCCAGGCGAAGCTGATCCGGGGCCAGGTCATCGACGAGTTCGTCAAGCTGTCCCGCCAGGCCGACCTGATGGTGGTCGGCAACAAGGGGCACGGCGCGTTCACCGGGATGCTCGTCGGCTCGGTCGCGATGAAGATCGTGCACCACGCGGTCTGCCCGGTCACCGTGGTCCGCTGACCCGACTCCGGGTGGTCATCTGATCACGAGGCGTGCTCACTTCCGGCTCCGCGCGCCCGGTATCCTCCGTTGCCTGACGGTGCGTCGGGGGGATTGCGGACCGCCACGGCGGTTGCCTGGACCGAACGGAGCGGTGGGCAATGCAGCAAGCCGAAGATCTCACGCTGTTCGAGCTCAACGGGTGGCAGTGGCTCAACGAACCGGCGAACTGGTTGAGCTACGCCGGGCTGACGGTCACCAGCGACACGAACACGGACTTCTGGCAGACCACGCACTACGGCTTCAACCGCGACACCGGGCACGCCCTGCTGCAACCGGTCGGCGCCCAGTTCCGGATGCGCACCAGGTTCTTCGGCGACTACCGCGAGCAGCACGACCAGGCCGGGCTGATGCTGCGCATCGACGAGCGGAACTGGATCAAGGCGGGCATCGAGTACGTCGACGGCGAGCAGTACCTGTCGGCGGTGGTCACCCGCGAGCACTCCGACTGGAGCCTGCTGCCGCTGTCGGCGGTCCACGGCGAGGTCGAGTCGGTGACCGTCGAGATCGAGCGCTTCGAGGACGCCGTCCACGTCCGCTGCGCCGCCGAGGACGGCGAACCCGTGAACATCCTCCGCATGGCCTACTTCCCGCCGGACGTCCCGGCCCAGGCCGGCCCCATGTGCGCCTCCCCGGACGGCGCGGGCTTCCCGGTCAGGTTCGCAGACCTCACCTTGGCGGAGTGAGCGACAGGCTCACGCCGGGCGCGGGGCGTACATGATCACGGCGACGCCGACGAGGCAGATCAGCGCACCGATGATGTCCCAGCGGTCCGGGCGGAAACCGTCGAGCAGAACGCCCCACAGCAGTGAGCCGGCGACGAAGACACCGCCGTAGGCGGCCAGGATGCGCCCGAAGTTCGCGTCCGGTTGCAGCGTGGCGACGAACCCGTAGATCCCGAGGGCGACCACGCCCGCACCCATCCACAGCAGGCCCTTGTGCTCCCGCACGCCCTGCCAGACCAGCCACGCCCCGCCGATCTCGGCGACAGCGGCCAGCACGAACAACACCACGGACCGCACGATTCCCATACCGGTCACGCTAGGGCACGCCGCCTCACCCCGTTCACGCGAGGGATTCGAATTTCGCGCGAAATTCGAGGGCGAAACATCCGACTCGAATTTCGCGCGAAATTCGAACGAGGAGCCGCGCGACCTTCGGGGTGGGGAAGAGCGTCGCGGTCCGGGCTTCGTTCTTGCTGACCGTGCCCGAACGGGCACAGCGGGTGGTGTCCGGCCGGTAGGGTCGCGGACGTGGATGCGGACAACTGGAACAGCGGGTCGGTCCGGAACCTCGTTCAGGCGAGCAACGTGGAGCAGCTGGTGATGCAGATGACCGGCGCTGCGGAGCCGCCGCGCCCGGACATGCTGCCCAGGGATCCGGCGCACGAGGGCTTCACCAACCGCTCGGCCGAGCTCGGTGAGCTCGACCGGCTGTGGGAGCAGGCCAAGCAGGCCGGTCTTCCCGTGGTGGCCGTGCTCTCCGGGATCCCCGGCATCGGCAAGACGCTGACCGCACTGCGCTGGGCTCACCGGCTGCGCGCGGACTTCGACGACGGCGTGTTCGTCGGCGACCTGCGCGGTTCCGACCCGAACGGGCCGCGGACCCCGGGTGAGGTGCTGGCCGGATTCCTGGGGCGTCTCGGGATCACGGGCAGCGCGATGCCCGCGACCGAGGACGAGCGGGCTGCCGCGTTCCGCGAGATCACCCGCGACCGGCGGATCCTGGTCGTCCTCGACGACGCGGCCACCGCCGCGCAGGTGCAGGCGCTGCTGCCCTCCTCGCCGACCAGCGCCGTGCTGGTGACCAGTCGCCGGACGCTGACCTTCCTCTCCGGTGGGGTGCATCCGATGAGGCTGGAACCGTTCGAACCCGACTCCGCGCTCGCGCTGCTCTCCCGATCGCTGGGCGATCGGGCCGACGACGCCACCCTGCGCAGGCTCAGCGAGGCGTGCGGGCGGCATCCGATGGCGCTGTGGGTGGCGGCCGCGCAGCTCCGGGAACGCGCCTCGATCGACAAGGCCGTCGAGAAGCTGACCGCGGATCTGCTGCCCCGGCTGGAAATCGACGGCGAGAACGCGTTGCTCACCGCCTTCGAGCTCGGTTACGACGCGCTGTCCACCGCAGGCAAGCGCGCCTACCGGCTGCTCGGTCTGCACCCGGACTCGGAACTCGCCCTGGAGACCGCTGCCGCGCTGCTGGGCTGGGAGATCGACGACACCGAGGAAGTGCTGCTCGGGCTGTCCCGCGCGAACCTCGTGGTCCGGCTCCCCGACGGGCGGTACCGCTGCCACGCGCTGCTGCGCCAGCACGCCGTCGAGAAGCTGACCGCGGAGGACGACATCGGTGCCGCGCGTCGCCGGATGGTCGAGCACTACCACGACTTCGCGATGTCCCGGGACGCCGTGATCTCCCAGCGCCGTCGGCTCAGCGACCGCTACGCCGCGGTCGTCCCCGCCTACACCGGCGACGATGCGGCCGAGCGCGCGCTGGCCGATCTGACCGCCGGGCGGGAGGCGCTGACCGCCAACGTCATGATCGCCGCCGAGACCGGACTGCCCGATCGCGCCTGGCAGCTGTGCGAGACGTTGTTCCCGTTCTACAAGGACCGAGGCCACCTCGCCGATCTGCTGGAGATCCACGAGGTCGGGCTCCGCGCGGCCGAAGAGCTCGGTGATCTGCGAGCGCTCGTGCGGATGCTCTCGCAGCACGGCAGCACGCTCCTCGCGCTGGGAAAGCTCGACGCGGCGCAGGAGCGGTTCGAGCGGGCGCAGGACACCGCGGGGCGCGGCGACGACGCCTGGGGTGAGCAGAGCGCGATCGAATGGCAGGGCCTCGTCCACGAGCGGCGCGGCGAGTTCGACGCGGCGCTGGAGTGCTTCGACCGGTCGGTCGCGGTGGTCGAGTCCCGCTTCCCCGAGGACCGGCGAGACCGGCCGACCGCGCTGTACCGGATGCACTCCGGGCGAGTGCTGATCCTGCTGGGCCGCTTCGACGAGGCGCTGCCGCGACTGCGCGCCGCGCACGAGCTGTTCACCTCGCTCGGCGAGACCGCCAACCGGGGCAAGACAGCGGTGGGGCTCGGCTGGGCGAGTCTGCCCGATGACCTGGCGGAAGCCGGCGAGTGGGGCGGCCTCGCTCTGGAGGTGTTCCGATCGGCGAACATGCCCCGCGACGTGGCCGAGGCGTTCGAGCTGCTGGCGGAGGTCAGCGCGCGTCGCGGCGACGCGGACGCGGCCGCCGCGCACCGCAGGGAGGCCACCGAAATCCGTGCGGTTCTCGGGGACCGGTCGGTCAGCCGACGCTGATCGCGCTCCCGTTGACCATCACGGTTGAGGGGAGCGCGGCGAGTTCCCGGCCGGAGGCGATCCATTCGAAGACGACCGAGGCGTAGAGGGCCGGATCGTGCGGTCCGGACAACCGGATCCGTTCACCGCCGCGGGTGGCCACCGCGCACTCGGCGCCGCTCACCGCGGCGGCGAGCTGCAGACCCGGGTGGGTGAGAAAGGCCTGGTCGAGCCAGGTTTCGGCATCCGGCCCCCACTCGGCCGCCTCGGTGAGCACGAGGACGTCGGCGACTCCGCGCAGTCGTGGACCCGGGTGATCGGCGGTGACCACGAGGTGACCGCGGTCCGGGATCTCGCGCGGACGCAGCATTTCCGCGGGATGACGCCACACCCGCACGCCGCCGTCGTGCACCGATGCGGTGGCGTGCACCGCCGTCGGGCGCCGGGGCGCGGACAATCCGGTGACCGGATCCGGCGGGACCCCCGGCTCGGTGCGGGGTTCGTCGAGCTCCAGCATCGAGTAGCACAGCGCGCGCAGTCGCTGCGCGCCCTCATCCGGGCAGGAGGTGACGACGTCGTGGAGTTCTGCCGAGGGGAGCGGTTCGGCCAGCGCCTTGCGCAGCTGCGGGAGCACCGGCTGGTCCACCTCCAGCCGGGGTGCGAGCTCGCCGAGCAGGGCGACCGCTGAGCCGGGGGCCACCGAGGACTCCGGGAACGCGGCCAGGACCGTCGGGACGCCCAGCGCCGCACCGTAGGTCGTCACCGATCCGTGGTCACCGATGAGCAGGTCGGAGGCCACCAGCGCCGGCCGCCAACCCCGCTCCGGCGGAACCACCACCAGTCCGGCGCGGCGGTGCGGCGCCAGCCAGCGGTGCACGGCGTGCGGGCCGTGCTCGTAGGCGATGTGCGGGTGCAGGATCGCGACGATCGTGAACTCGTCGGCGGGCAACTCGGCCAGCAGCCGCTCGTAGAGCTCGGTGATGTCACCGAACAGCGAGTCCTCCCGCCACGTGGAGCTGACCGCGATGACCGTCTTCCCGGCGGCGTCCAGCGCGTGCCGGTAGCGCGGTCGCCACGGCAGGCTCGCGCGCAGCCGGTCGTAGCAGGGGTCGCCGATGATCGACGCGATCTCGGCCGCCGCCGGTGTCGCCTCGCGCAACCGGGTCAGCTGCTCGGGATGCGACAGGGCGATCCGGGAGGGGAGCGGGGAACCGTCGCGCAGGAGGAGATCCGGGCCCAGTCCGAAGGCTTCTGCGGCGCGGAAAGGGTTTCGGGTTCCGGGTTTCGGGTTCCGGGTTCCGGGTTCCGGGTTCCGGGTTCCGGGTTCCGGGTTCCGGAAAGTGTTTAGTGTAGCGAATTCCGTGTGCCAGGGAGAGAACCGGTCCACGCGCTGACTCGAGTCCGCTGTGGCCTGCGGTGATCACCAGATCGAACTCGCGGCGCGGGATTTCGGCCTGCGGCACCGGGAAGATGCCCTGGGTCGCGAACAGCTCGAAGAGCCCGTCAGGTGTCGGGTCAGCGCTGTTCCAGGCGAATTCGACCGCGACCCGGAAGTCTCCCTCGAAGATCTCCACCACGTCCAGCAGCCGGGTCAGGGCGACGACGTTGTCGGCGAGGACCAGCACTCGCTTGCAGGGCCGCAGCGTTTGCCGTTCGAGGGAGAAGTTCGGCACCCGGTCACCCTAAGGGGTCATTTCAGAATCGCCTTGCTCAGCGGTGCGGGTAGCGGAACCTCACACGCCGTCTGGACTCCGTGCGCCACGACTCATGTATGACCAGTACACGGCGTCGCGGCGTACTCGCCAGACGGCGTGTGAGAACCCGCGGCGGTGCCAGCGCAGTCCCACACCTGAAACAGCGGCTACCGCCGCAATCTGCAAGGAATCCCAAGTCTGACAACTCATGATCGATCACGCCGCTGGGCGGCTACCGCGACAGCCGGTCCTGGCCGATCGGGCGGGCCGCGGCGATCAGATCGTGTGTTTCGGTCTCGTCGAGGACGTGGTGGGGGCCGAAGTCGACCTGGCCGCCGGGGGAAGGGACCTGCCGGCGGGGTGCCGCGTGGATCTCGTCGACGCCGGTGGCTTCGGCGATGCCGCGGGCGTTGTGCGAGCGGATGCCGCCGCACGCGGTCAAGGTGACGCCCGCTCGCGCCATGCGCCGCAGCACCGGGACGCCGTCCTCGGCGCGGGCCGCGCCGCCCGAGGTGAGGATGCGCCGGATTCCCAGCTCAGCCGCGGTGTGGGCGGCCTCGACCGGGTCCGGGCAGACGTCGACGGCCCGGTGCAGGGCGACCGGGACGCCGCCGGCTTCGGCGATGAGCTCGCCGAGCACGGCGGCGTCGATCCGCCCGTCCTGCCCGAGCGCCCCGACGACGACACCGGCCGCTCCCGCGGACGCGGCGTGCCGGACGTCGGCGCGCATCGCGGCGACCTCGGTGGGCGAGTACGCGAACCCGCCCTCCCGAGGCCGGATCAACACGTGCACCGCGCTGCGGTGGCACCGGTCGAGCACCGCCGACAGCAGCCCCGGCCCGGGCGTCAGCCCGCCCAGCGCCCCGGCCGAGCACAGCTCGATCCGGTCGGCCCCGAGGCGGTCCGCGGCCACCGCACCGTCCGCGCTGTCGGTACTGATCTCGACCTTCACATCAGTCCGGTGATGTTGCCGTCGGCGTCGAGGTCGATCGACTCCGCCTGCGGATGGGAGCCGAGGCCCGGCATGGTGCGCATGTCCCCGCAGATCGGGTAGACGAACCCCGCGCCGACCGACGCGCGGACCTCGCGGACCGGCAGGGTCCAGCCCGTGGGCGCGCCCAGCAACGACGGGTCGGAGCTCAGCGAGAGGTGCGTCTTGGCGATGCAGACCGGCAGGTCGCCGTAGCCGTTGGCCTCGTAGCTGTCGATCGACTTGGCCGCAGCCGGTGCGTAGCTGACGCCGTCGGCGCCGTAGACCTTCGTCGCGATGGTCTCGATCTTGGTGCGCAGGTCGGCCTCGTCGGGGTAGAGGACCTGGAAACCGGCCGGTTCCTCGCAGGCCGCAACGACGGCTTCGGCGAGCTCGGCGCCGCCCTTGCCGCCCTCGGTGAAGTGGTTGCTGACCGCCACGTGCGCGCCCTCGGCCTCCGCGACCTGCCGGATCGCCTCGTGCTCGCTGGTGAAGTCGCTCGGGAAGGCGTTGATCGCCACCACCGGGGAGACACCGTGCAACCGGATGTTGTCGATCTGCTTGCGCAGGTTGTCGGCACCGGCGAGCACGTCGTCGGGGTTCTCCTCCAGCATCTCCGGCGGCAACGGCTTGCCCGCCACCACCTTGTAGCGCCCGGAGTGCGCCTTGAGCGCGCGGACCGTCGCCACGAGCACGGCGGCGTCCGGCTGCAGCCCGGAGGTGCGGCACTTGATGTTGAAGAACCGCTCGGCGCCCATGTCCGCGCCGAAGCCCGCCTCGGTGATGAGGTAGTCGGTGCAGCGGCTGCCCACCAGGTCGGCGACGATCGAGGAGTTGCCGTGCGCGATGTTGCCGAACGGCCCGGCGTGCACCAGCACCGGCGTGTTCTCGGTGGTCTGCATGAGGTTGGGCTTGAGCGCGTCGCGCATGATCACGGCCATCGCGCCCGCGGCCTTGAGCTGCTCGGCGGTGACCGGCTCGCCGTCGGGCTTGTAGCCGACCACGATGCGGCCGAGGCGCTGCCGCAGGTCGGCCAGCGAGGTCGACAGCGCCAGCACGGCCATCACCTCGCTGGCCGCGGTGATGTCGAAACCGGTCTGGCGCGGTCCGCCGTCCTGCCTGCCGCCGAGACCGGAGACGATGTTGCGCAGGTCGCGGTCGTTGACGTCGAGCACCCGGCGCCAGGTGATCCGGTGCGGGTCGATGCCCAGCGCGTTGCCCTTGTGCAGGTGGTTGTCGACCATCGCCGACAGCAGGTTGTGGGCCGCGGTGACCGCGTGCATGTCGCCGGTGAGGTGCAGGTTCAGCGCCTCCATCGGGACGACCTGGCTGTAGCCGCCGCCCGCCGCGCCGCCCTTGATGCCGAAGGTCGGGCCCATCGAGGGCTGCCGAACGGCGACCGTGGAGCGCTTGCCGATGTGGTTGAGCGCCTGCCCGAGCCCGACGGTCGTGGTCGTCTTGCCCTCGCCCAGCGGTGTGGGGGTGATGGCCGAGACCACGACGTAGCGGGCGCGCGGCCGGTCGGAGAGCTCGTCGATGGCGTCGAGCGAGATCTTCGCGACGTTGCGCCCGTAGGGCTCCAACAGGTGTTCCCCGATGCCGAGCTGCGCTGCGATGTCGTCCATCGGGCGCAGTTCTGTCGCACGGGAGATGTCCAAATCGGACGGGATGGTCATGCCAGGACCTCCTGCGAGGTGTCGGTTACGCCGGTCGGTCCGCGTAGCCGGACAGCCGGGCCGCCAGATCGTCGCGCCACTGCACCGTCTTGGTGACCTCGTTGAAGGTGAACAGGTGCCAGCCCGCGATCGGCGAATCCGGGTCGCCCAGCTGCGGGGACAGCTCGTCGAGCAGCTCCTCCGGCGTGTAGCGTGCCAACATCTTCGAGACCGCGCCGTACTGCTTTCGCAGGAACCGCGTCGACTCACCCAACCCGATCTTCAGCGCGATGCGCAACAGCCGATGGGCGTCCACCACCCCGGGGACCCCCACGTACACGGGTGCCTCCACCCCACGATTCCGCAGGTCGCGGGCCCAATCGATGATCGTCCGGGGGTCGAACGTGATTTGCGAGACCACGTAGTCGGCGTAGTGAGATTTGTCCGACATGGCCCGAACGGCGGAGTCGTCTGGTATGAACGCGTGCCGTTCGGGGTATCCGGCGATGCCGATGCGCGCCGGCAGCCGCCCCATCCGCTCCATCGCGCGCAGCAGCGCGAGGGAATCGGCGAACTCGCCCAGCGGTTTCGCGGCGTCCCCGGCGATCACGAACACCTCGCTCGCCCCGGCGGCGTCCAGCCGGTCCAGCACGCCCGTCAGGTGCGCGTGATCGCGGATCGAGCGCGCGGCCAGGTGCGGCACCGCGCGCAGGCCCATCGCGGCCAGCCGCTCGGTGCAGTCGATGGTCGGTCCGATGCCCCTGGCCGGCGAGGCCGTCACGGTCACCGTGCTGCCGGGATCGAGCGCCTCCACCCGGGCGTTGCCCACCGGCAGCACCTCGTAGCGCATCCGGTCGAGGGATCTCCGCAGTTCAGATGCCATCTCGCCCCCTTCACGCGCTCCGCGCCAGGCGCTTGGGGATGTCCTTGGTCGGGTCCAGGAACGGCTTCTCGGACACGACCGCCTGCTGCGGGCCGTGCTGGGTGTGCACGACGAGCTCGGTGCCCGGCTCCTGGTAGGCGATCGGGACCATCGCGTAGCCGATGTTGCCCTCGATGCGCGGGGAGTGGGCGGCGGAGGTGACCTCGCCGATCCGCAGCCCGTGCGGGTCGTGCACCTCGAAGACGTCGATCATCGCGCCGTCGTTGAACGAGCCCACGCTCGGACCGTCGATGCGCACGCCGACGAGCTTGCGGCTCACGCCGTCCTGCTTGATGCGGCGCAGCGCGTCCTTGCCGATGAAGTCGGCCTCCTGGTCGAGGTCGACCATCCAGGTCTTCTCGAAGCCGTAGCCGACCTCGAAGGGGTTGGTGTCGGCGGTGATGTCGCAGCCCCACGACAGGATCCCGGCCTCGATCCGCCGGATGTGGCAGGGGCCGATCACGGTGAGGTCGTGCGGCTCGCCGGCCTCCCAGATCGCGTCCCACAGCCGCACGCCGTCGCGGGAGGCGTCGTGCAGGTAGATCTCGTAGCCCAGCTCAGCGGTGTAGCCGGTGCGGGAGACCACCACTCGCATCCCTGCGAGCTCTCGTTCCACCGCGTAGTAATAGGGAATATCCAAAATGGACTCGCCGAACAGCTCCGCCATCACCGCACCGGACTTCGGGCCCTGGACCTGCACCGGGCCGACGTCGGGTTCGCGGATGTCGACGTCCATGCCCAGCCCGTGGGCCAGGGCCCTGGCCCACATCAGCACGTCGCTGTCGGCCAGCGAGAGCCAGAAGTGGTTCTCGCCCAGGCGCAGCAGCACCGGGTCGTTGAGGATGCCGCCGTCGGTGCCGGTGACGAACACGTACTTGCACTGCCCGACCTTGCACTTGGTGAGGTCGCGGGGCACGAGCATGTTGGTGAACTCGAACGCGTCCGGTCCGGTGATCTCGACCTGCCGCTCCACGCCGACGTCCCACAGCGTCACGCCTTCCAGCAGCGCCCAGTACTCGGCGACCGGGTCCCCGTAGTGCCTCGGGTGGTACGTGTGGTTGTAGACGCTGTACATCGCCACCCCGTGACGCCGCGAGGCGTAGAAGAACGGCGATTTCCGGATCCGCGGGTACAGCAGGACCCCGGGGTTCGAGTTGACGCTCATGATGCTCGCTCCAAATCTCGGTCACGCGATTTCAGTGGAAGTCCGGTCCCGGGTTTCAGTGGAATCCCGGTTCCCGATTTCAGTGGAAGTTGGGTTGCGGGTTTCAGTGGAAATCGGGGTTCTGATTTCCACTGGGATCGGGTGGGTGGTCGTCTGAAGGGGTCGGGAGGGTTTTTCTTTGGGGGACGGGTGGTTCGGGACGGGTCTGGTGCGTGGGGTCAGCGGCGCATTCGGGTCATTTCGGGGTCGTAGGTGGGGTCTGCGATGACCGTGGCGGAGTGGGGTTGGTTGAAGTAGGTGACCGTCAGTCGGGTGTCGGGGTGCGCGAGGTCGGCGGGGAGCCAGGCGTAGGCGAGGCTCGCGCCGACCGTGTGGCCGTAGGCGGCGCTGGTGGTGAACCCGACCGGTTCGTCGCCGGCGAGGACCGGTTCGGAACCCATCAGGACCGTGCCGTCGTCGATGCGCAGGCAGGACAGGCGGCGAGCGGGTTCCCCCTGGCGGAGCAGGGCTTCTCGGCCGGTGAACGGACCCTTGCCGGGCTTCACCGCGAAGGCGACGCCGGCTTCCTCCGGGGTGTGCTCGGTCCACATGTCGGTGCCCCAGGCGCGGTAGCCCTTCTCCAGCCGCATGCCGTTGAACGCACCGCGGCCGGCGGGGAAGATGCCGTGCCCGGCACCGGCCAGCAGGTCCCACAGGCGTCGGCCGAACTCGGCGGAGGTGTAGAGCTCCCAACCGAGCTCGCCCACGTAGGACAGCCGCAGCGCCACCACCGGAACCTCGCCGACGTGCAACCGCCGAGCCCGGAAGAACCCGAACGCCTCGTGCGAGACGTCGACGTCGGCGAGCCCGGCCAGCACGTCGCGGGCGCGCGGTCCCCACAGCCCGATGCAGCAGGTGCCGCCGGTGATGTCGCGGACCTGCGCGGTGGCGTCGGCGTTGTCGCGCAGCCACGCGATGTCGCGAGGACCGTTGCACCCGACCTGGAAGTGATCCCGCTCCAGCCGCGCCACGGTGATGTCCGACCGGATGCCGCCCTCGGGGGTGAGCATCAGCGTGTAGGTGACGTAGCCGGGTTGACGGTCGATCTTGCTGGTGGTGAGCCGGTCCAGCAGCCCGAGCGCACCGGGGCCGGTGACCTCGGCACGCGGCAGCGAGGTCATGTCGAACATCGCGACGCCGTCGCGGGTCGCCAGGTGCTCGGCGCCGACGATCGGTGACCAGAACCGGCCCGCCCACTCGCCCGGGCGCGCGATCTCCTTGCCCCGCACCAGATTCTCGTTGCTCGCGTACCAGTGCGGCCGCTCCCAGCCGGAAGCCTCCAGGAAGACCGCGCCGAGGTCGCGCTGCCGGTCGTGGAACGGACTGGTGCGCAACGGCCGCGGCTGCTCGGGCGGCTGCTGCGGGTGGATGATGTCGTAGACCTCGCGGAAGCTCTGCGCGCTGCGCTGCGCCAGGTAGGCCGGGCTGCGGGCGAAGTCGTCGAAGCGCCGCAGGTCGGCCTGCCGCAGGTCGATGTCGGGGGTGCGCCCGGCCAGCCACTGCGCCATCGCCCGGCCGACACCACCGGCGTGGGTGATCCACACGGCCTCGGCGACCCAGAAGTTCTCCACGTCGGATCGGCCCAGCACCGGCATCCCGTCGGAGGTGAACAGGAACAGCCCGTTCATGCCCTCGCCGATCTCGGCCTCGCGCAGCGCGGGCAGCAGCCGCCGCGCCTCCTGCCAGGGGCCGGCGAAGTCCTCCGGCGTGAACGGGTGCACCGAGGCCATGCCCTTCCACCCGCCGCCCTCGGAGGGCGCTTCGGTGCCGGGCGTGACGGTCGGCGAGAGCTCGTCGGTGCGCACCGGCATCACCCGGTGCCGGTAGGAGCCGATGCCGTAGCGGTCGTGGACCTGGCGGAAGTACATCGACCGGTCCTGGTGGCGCAGGATCGGTTGCGCCACTTCGGTTTCGCCGTCGTCGAGCACAGGTGTGGTCACCGCGTACTGGTGCGCCAGCGGCTGCACCGGGATCGTCACCCCGGCCATCCGGCCGATCTTCGGGCCCCAGATCCCCGCGCAGCACACCACGGTTCCCGCGACCACGTCGCCGGACGTGGTGTGAACGGTGGTGATCCGGTCTCCGGTGATGTCGAACCCGGTGACCTCGGTCGAGCCTGCGAAGCGCACGCCGAGCCGCCGCGCCTCGCGCATCATCGCCTCGGCGGCGCGCACCGGTTTGGCGATCCCGTCGGTGGCCACGTGCAGTCCGCCGTGGATCCGGTCGGCGTCGATGCCGGGGATGCGCTCGCGCACCTGATCGGGGTCGAGGAGTTCACCGCCGATGCCCCACGCGGTGGCCAGTCCGAGCTTGCGGTGCAGGTCGTCCCAGCGTTCGGGGGTGGTGGCGGCCTCGATGCCGCCGACCTGGTGGAAGCAGGGCGACCCGTCGACCTCCAGCGAGGAGTACAGGTGAACGGTGTCGGCGGCGAGCCGGCTCAGCGTCTCCGAGGCGTTGGTCTGGAAGACCAGGCCCGGCGCGTGCGAGCTCGAACCGCCGGTCGCGGGGAGCGGCCCCTGGTCGATCACCAGAACATCGGTGATCCCCTGGCGCGCCAGGTGGTAGGCGGTGCTGCACCCGACGATGCCCGCCCCCACGAGCAAGATGTGGACGCTCGAAACCATGGCTGCCGCCTTGTTGCGTCTACGACAACTACCTGCGCACACCGCAACAGTGCGCTCGGGAAAAGGGGTGCGTCAAGAGTCCGCCGAGATGAATTTTCGGTCGTGGATCTTGTTGTGGGGCAACGGGAAGCACCGTCCCCCTTTCGTGAATTGACCCGCTCGTCGCGGCGCTCCTAGCCTGGGTTCACCTCCGAATCGCAGGGAGGTGGCCGTGGTCGCAGCACCGCTTCCGCAACCGCCCGAGAGGCTGTGGCGCAACGCCGAGCCCGCCCGGCACTACGACGTGGTCGTCGTCGGTTCCGGCGGGCACGGGCTGGCCACCGCCTACTACCTCGCGCGCGAGCACGGGATCCGCGACGTCGCCGTCCTCGAACGCGGTTGGCTGGCAGGCGGGAACATGGCCCGCAACACCGCGATCATCCGCTCCAACTACCTGTGGGACGCCAGCGCCGGGATCTACGAGCACGCCCTGAAGCTGTGGGAATCGCTGCCCGAGGAGCTCGACTGCGAACTGCTGCTCAGCCAGTGCGGCGTGCTCAACCTCGCGCACACCGAGCAGGAGGTGCGCGACTCCCGGCGCCGGGTCTTCGCCAACCGCGCCAACGGGATCGACGCCGAATGGGTGTGGCCCGAGGAG
This sequence comes from Saccharopolyspora endophytica, assembly GCF_018070075.1. GTDB lineage: Bacteria > Actinomycetota > Actinomycetes > Mycobacteriales > Pseudonocardiaceae > Saccharopolyspora > Saccharopolyspora endophytica. The sequence goes on along the minus strand of NZ_JAGPXE010000004.1, from coordinate 276,502 downwards.
GTCTCGCGGATCTGCCCGATCATCAACACCGACTGCCGCTACCCGGTTCTCGGCGCGACGTGGCAACCGCGCGGCGGCATCGCCAAGCACGACCTGGTGGCCTGGGCCTTCGCCCGCCGCGCCGACGAGATGGGCGTGGACCTCGTCGAGGGCTGCGAGGTCACCGGGTTCCTCACCGACGGCGACCGGGTGCGCGGGGTGCGCACCTCGCGCGGCGACATCGGCGCCGACCGGGTCGCGCTGGCCGCGGCGGGACGCACCAGCACCCTCACCGACACCCTCGGCCTGCGGTTGCCGCTGCAGAGCCACCCGCTGCAGGCGCTGGTGTCCGAGCTGCTGGAACCGGTGCACCCGCGCGTGGTGATGTCCAACCACGTGCACGTCTACTGCAGCCAGGCGCATCGCGGCGAGCTCGTGGTGGGAGCGGGCATCGACTCCCGCAACGGGTACGCCCAGCGCGGATCGGTGCACGTGATCGAGCGCCAGCTCGCCGCGGCGCTGGAGCTGTTCCCGATCTTCGCCCGCGCGCACGTGATCCGCACCTGGGCGGGCACGGTGGACGTCACCCCCGACGCCTCGCCGATCATCGGCCCCACCCCGTGGGAGGGGCTGTTCCTCAACTGCGGTTGGGGGACAGGAGGTTTCAAGGCCACGCCCGGGGTCGGCCAGGTCTACGCCGACACGATCGCCCACGGCCGTCCGCACCCGCTGGCCGAGCCCTACGGGCTGGACCGGTTCGTCACGGGCGCCCTCATCGACGAGCACGGCGCGGCGGCGGTCGCGCACTGATCCCGGGAGGTCGCGATGCTGCGGATCCGGTGCCCCTGGTGCGGGGAGCGCGACGAGGTCGAGTTCCGCTACGGCGGCCAGGCCGTCGACTACCCGGCCGACCCCGGGGCGTTGACCGACCGGGAGTGGGCGGACTTCCTGTTCGTGCGGGACAACCCGTGCGGGTGGTGGCGGGAGCGGTGGGTGCACTTCGCCGGCTGCCGACGCTGGTTCGAGCTGTGGCGCAACACCGAGACCGACGAGGTGGCGTGATGCGGCTCGACGACGGCGGGCGGATCGACCGGACCCGCACCCTGCGATTCACCTTCGACGGGACCGAGCTCTCCGGGCATCCCGGCGACACCCTCGCCTCGGCGCTGCTCGCCTCCGGGCGCGTCGAGGTGGCCCGCTCGACCTACCTGGGCCGGCCGCGCGGAGTCCTGACCGCCGACCTCACCGAGCCGAACGCCTTGGTGAGCGTGGACGGGAACCCGTTCGCGCAGGCCACCGAGGTCCCGCTGCGCGACGGTCTCCGGGCCGAGAGCATCCCCGGCGTAGGTCGTCTGACCAGCGGCGACGCCCCGAAGTGCCACCGCAGGAACGTCCACACCGACATCGCCGTGATCGGCGGGGGCCCGGCCGGCGCAGCCGCGGCCCTGGCCGCGACCCGATCCGGAGCCCGCGTCCTGCTGGTCGAACACGGCCCCGCCCTCGGCGGCGAACGCCCCCACGACTGGATCACCCAAGCCCTCACCACCCTCACCGATCACGGCCGTATCCAGACCCCCGATCACGGCGGTTCTCCGGGTACGACCCCCGGAATCCCCCCACGTACGGACCCCGGCAGTCCCCCGGGGACGGATTACGGCGGTAATCGGGTCCCCGAATACGGCCGTAATCCGGGACCTGAATACGGCGGTATTCCGGGTTCTGAGTACGGCGGTGATCGGGGGGACCGGGGGTGGGGTGGTCCGAGCGGCGGTGGGGAGGGGGTTCGAATCCTGTTGGGGGCCACGGTCATCGGGCGGTACGAGGGTGATTACCTGTTGATCGCTCAGGGGAACGTGATGTGGCACGTCCGGGCGGGGCGGGTCGTGCTGGCCACCGGGGCGCATGAGCGGCCTCTGGTGTTCGCCGGGAACGATCGGCCCGGGATCATGCTGGCGTCGGCCGTGTCGACCTACCTGCGCAGGTTCGCCGTGCTGCCCGGTCGCGAGGCGGTCGTGGCCACGACCGGCGACAGCGCCTACGCCACGGCCGCTGAGCTCGCCGCCGCCGGGTGCCGGGTGCGGGCCGTCGTCGACAGCCGCAACGACCCGCCACCCGCCGACGTCCCGGTGATCGCCGGAACCACCGTCGTCGGCACCACCGGCCGCTGCCTGGAATCCGTGCTGCTGTCCGACGGAACGGAGATCGACTGCGACCTGCTGGCGGTCAGCGGCGGCTGGAGCCCGGTGCTGCACCTGCACGACGGCGACCGCCGCTGGGACGACGGCATCGCCGGCTTCCGGCCGATCGACGGCCTGGTCGCCGGGGCCGCGAACGGCACCTTCGACCTGCCCGGCTGCATCGCCGAAGGGCTCCAGGCGGGCGCCCGCGCGGCCGGAACGCCCGCACCCCCGGCGCCGGACCTGCCGCCCGAGCCGATCCGCCCGCCCCACCCGGTCTGGCTGACGCCCGGCGACGACACCGAGCAGTTCGTGGACTTCCAGCGCGACGCCACGGTCGCCGACATCCGGCGCGCGATCGGCGCGGGGCTGCGCTCGGTCGAGCACATCAAGCGCTACACGACCATCGGGGTCGGCAGCGATCAGGGCAAGACCTCCTGGGTCAACGCGATGGCCGTCATCGCCGCAGAGCTCGGCGTCGGACCCGACGAGGTCGGCACCCCCGCGTTCCGCCCGCCCTACGTCCCGGTCCCGTTCGCGCTGATGGCCGCCCGCGAGCGCGGCGACCTCCACGACCCGATCCGCACCACCCCGATGCACTCCTGGCACGTGGCGCACGGCGCGGTGTTCGAGGACGTGGGGCAGTGGCGGCGCCCGCGCCACTACCCGCGGCCCGGCGAGGACATGGCCGCGGCCGTGCACCGCGAATGCCTCGCCGCGCGCACCGGGGTCGCCATGCAGGACGTCAGCACGCTCGGCCGCATCGAGGTCGTGGGCCCGGACGCGCCGGAGTTCCTCAACCGCGTCTACACCGGCGGATTCGCGAAGCTGCCGGTCGGCAAGGGGCGCTACGGGATCATGTGCTCCGCCGACGGGATGGTCTTCGACGACGGGGTCGTGCTGCGGCTCGCCCCTGACCACTACCTGCTGAGCACCACCACCGGCGGTGCCGAGAAGGTGCTGGACTGGCTGGAGCAGTGGCTGCAGACCGAGTGGACCGACCTCGACGTGCGCTGCACCTCGGTCACCGAGCAGTGGGCGGCGGTGGCCGTCACCGGCCCCGACTCGGGCGAGGTCGTCGCGCGGCTGGCGCCGGAGCTGGGCGAGCTCGGGTTCCTGGAATTCCGGGACACCGCGCTGCACAACGGGATTCCCGCCCGCATCGCGCGGATCTCGTTCTCCGGCGAGCTGGCCTACGAGATCAACGTCCCGTCCTGGTACGGCCTGGCGCTGTGGGAGGACGTCGGCGTCACGCCCTACGGCACCGAGACGATGCACGTGCTGCGCGCCGAGAAGGGCTACGTCATCGTCGGCCAGGACACCGACGGCACCGTCACCCCGCTCGACCTGGGCATGCCCGTCTCGCAGCGCAAGGACTTCATCGGCAAGCGGTCGCTGAGCCGCGCCGACACCGCCCGCGCCGACCGCGAGCAGCTCGTCGGCCTGCTGACCGAGGACCCCGCCGAGCTCCTGCCGGAAGGAGCCCGCCTGGCGGGCGGGATCGGCCACGTGACCTCCAGCTACCGCAGCCCGATCCTCGGCCGCACCATCGCGCTGGCTCTGGTCCGGTCCGGCCGCGACCGCATCGGCGAGCGCGTCGGGGTCTCGCTCGACCACCGCGAGGTGCCGGTGCGGGTGCACGAGCCGGTGTTCTACGACCCGGAGGGAGCCCGCCGTGACGGTCGACGTTGATCTGCGCCGCAGCCCGCTCGGGCACCGCGCCGCCGAGCTCGCGGACGTGCTGGTCGAGGAGCCGTTCCTGCCCCAGCTCGACGTGCGCACGGACGCCGAGTTCGCGCTGGGGCTGCGGCTGCCGGAGGTCAACCGGGTCACCGGGGACGAGCACCGCGCCGCCCTCGGTCTGGGCCCGGACGAGCACCTGCTGATCGGGGTCACCGGAACGGAGCCGGGCCATCGGAGCCTGGTCGACGTGTCGGCGGCCCGCACGACCCTGCGCCTGCACGACCGCGAGGTCCTGGAAGCCCTGTGCTCCCTCGACCTGCACCCCGGGGTGTTCGTCCCGGGGCACTGCGCGCAGACCCTCCTCGCCCGGGTCCCGGTGATCCTCTGGCGCCTCGACGCCGGCTACCGGGTCCTGGTCCGCAACTCCTACGCGGGCCACCTCGCCACGGCGTTGCTCGACTCTCGCCAAGTGACCTCGGGTGTTGCACAATGAGGAACAGAATTTCCTGCCCACCCCGGATGATCGCGGAATAGGTCCGGCGAGCCGATAGGGTCTGGCCCGTGGCTAGTGCGTCTCAATCACGCGGAAGTAGCTCGGGTGCCCTCGTGCAATCTGTGGACCGGGCGGTGACCGTGCTGGAACTGCTGGCCCGCAACGGCGAGGTGGGCATCACCGAGATCGCCGGCGAGCTCGGCGTGCACAAGTCCACCGCGTCCCGTCTGGTCAGCGTGCTGGAATCGCGCGGTCTGGTCGAGCAGCTCGGTGAGCGCGGCAAGTACGCCATCGGCTTCGGGATCGTGCGGCTGGCAGGCGCGGCCACCGAGCGGCTGGACCTCTCGCGCATCGGCCAGGCCTACTGCGATTCGCTGGCCACCGAGCTCGGCGAGACCGTCAACATCGCCATCCGCGACTTCGACGTGGCCATCAACATCAGCCAGGCCCGGGGCACCGCCTCGGTCACCGCGCACAACTGGGTCGGCCAGCGCACGCCGCTGCACGCCACCTCCAGCGGCAAGGTGCTGCTCGCTCACGCCCCCCGCGACGACCAGGACCGCATCCTGGCGCGCAAGCTGGAGCAGTACACCGAGCAGACCGTCACCGCCGCCCGCCAGCAGCGCAAGGACTTCGAGCTCATCGTCCACGACGGCTACGCGACCAGCTACGAGGAGTTCGAGATCGGGCTCAACGCCGCCGCCGTCGCCGTCTACGACCACGAGGGCAACGTGGTGGCGGCGCTGAGCGCGTCCGGCCCCACCTACCGCTTCACCCGCGAGCGGGTGGGCGAGGCCGTCGGGTTCATGCGCGACGCGTCCGCGGACCTGTCGGCGCAGCTGGGCTTCCTCCCGTCAGTCCCGGGTGAGTGACAGCTCCTCCAGGTCGAGCTGGTGCATGACGCGGCGCAGCACCTCGTCGTCTATCCGGCGGGCGTCGCGGAACTGCACGAACACCGCTCGCTCGGCGGCCAGCATCTCGCTGCGCAACCTCCGGTAGGCGGCCGTGGGGCTCTCGCCCAGCTCCTCGTCGGAGCGGCCCAGCCGTTCCCACGCCCGGTTGGCGCGCTGCTGCGCGGCCCGCCGGAGCTGATCGGCCACGTCCCCCGGCGGCTCGGTCTCCGCGGTCAGGTCGTCGAGGCGCTCCTGCGAGGCGCGCGCGGCGTTGTGCCTGGCCTCGGCCTCCGCGAGCGCGTCGGTGTAGTCCTCGCCGCCGGTCACGCCGAGCCGCTCGATCAACCGGCGCAGCGTGGTGCCGTGCAGCAGCAGCGTCGTGAGCGTGACGAACAGGGTCAGGAACAGCACCTCGTCGCGGTGCGGGAACGGGTGCCCGGACAGCGTCACCGTCGGGATCGCCGAGGCCGCCGCCAACGACACCACCCCGCGCATGCCGGCCCACGACACGACCAGCTTGTGCCGCCAGTCGGGGCGCTTGCCGCGCAGCCACTCCGGCAGGTACATCACGCCGAACACCCACACCACGCGCGCCAGCACCACCGCGACGGTCAGCGCGCAGCCCGCCAGCAGCAGCGGCCCGAACCCGGTGCTCACGCCGGCCACGACGCTGCTGAGCTGCAGGCCGATCAGCGCGAACACCACCGCCTCCAGCAGCGTGTCCACCGCTCCCCACACGGCCTTGTCCTGCACCCGCGTCGCCGCGCTGCGCGCGGGCGCCTGGTGACCCAGGTACAGCCCGGCGACCACCACCGCCAGCACTCCGGAGGTGTGCGCCTCCTCGGCGACGAAGTAGGCGAAGAACGGCACGATCAGCCCGACCGCGCTGTCGAGCATGTCGTCGCGCAGCAGCGGCTTGACCCGGTTGACCGCCCAGGCGATCACCAGGCCGATCAGCGTTCCGCCGACCGCGGCCAGAAGGAACATGCCCAGGCCCGACAGCAGCGAGGTGCCGGTGCCGATCGCCGCGGCCACCGCGACCCGGTAGGCGGTCAGCGCGGTCGCGTCGTTGACCAGGCTCTCGCCGCTGAGCACCGTCATCAGCCTGCGCGGCAACCCGACCCGGCGGCCGATCGATGTCGCCGCCACCGCGTCCGGCGGGGCGATGACCGCGCCGAGCACCAGCGCCGCGCTCAGCGGCAAACCGGGCACCAGCCACCACGCCACGAGCCCGGCGACGGCGGTGCTGAACAGCACGAGGCCGATCGCCAGCAGCCCGATCGGCCGCAGGTTCGCCTTGATCCCGACCGTCGAGCTGTGCAGCGCGGCCGAGTACAGCAGCGGTGGCAGGATCAGCAGCAGGATCACGTCGGGGTTGATCGCGTAGTCCGGCACGCCCGGGATCGCCGAGACCGCCAGCCCGACGACGACCAGCACCAGCGGTGCCGACACGCCGAGGCGGCGGGACAGTGCGGTGACGGCCAGCGCTCCGGCGAGCAGAGCCATCAAGGCGGGCAGGTCGTGCATGCTCACTCCCGTCGGGACATGCTGAGCGGCAGGAGAGAAGGGACCAGACGATGTCGGATCGTTGCGCACACCTGACCGGCGCCGCCACTCAGCGGCCGAACCCCAGCAGCGTAAACGGCTGCGAGGACTGCCTGGCCGCCGGTGAGCGAGTCTGGGCGCACCTGCGGATCTGCACGGACTGCGGCCACGTGGGCTGCTGCGATTCCAGCCCCAACCGGCACGCCACGGTCCACCACGAGCAGACCCGTCACCCGGTGATCCGCTCCTTCGAGCCGGGCGAGAACTGGATGTGGTGCTTCGTCGACGAGCAGCTGGGCGCCTGAGGTCTCAGTCCGCTTCCTCGGCGGCGTCCTCGATGGTCTCGCCTCGGGCGAGGCGGCTGCGGTGCTTGCTGTAGACGAAGTAGATCAGCAGGCCGAGGGCCATCCAGATGCCGAATCGCAGCCAGGTCCAGCCTTCGAGGTTGAGCATCAGGTAGAGGCAGGCCAGCGCGGCGAGGATCGGGACCACCGGGACCAGCGGGACGCGGAACGCGCGCGGCAGGTCCGGGCGCGTCCGGCGCATCACCAGCACGCCGATGGAGACCAGCACGAACGCGAACAGGGTGCCGATGTTGGTCATCTCGGCGAGCACGTCGATCGGCGTCAGCGAGGCGATGATCGCGACCACGACTCCGGTGGTCACCGTGATCCGGTAGGGCGTGCGGTACTTGGAGTGCACCTTCGCGAAGTACACCGGCAGCAGCCCGTCGCGGGCCATCGCGAAGCCGACGCGGGCCTGCCCGAGCATCAGGATCAGGATCACCGTGGTCAGACCGGCGATCGCGCCCAGCGACACCAGGCCGACCGCCCACGGCGCTCCGATCGCCTGGAACGCGGTGGCCATCGGAGCGGCGGTGTCGAGCTTGTCGTACTTGACGATGCCGGTCATCACCAGCGAGACCAGCACGTAGAGGATCGAGCAGACCGCCAGCGAGCCGAGGATGCCGATCGGCATGTCGCGCTGCGGCCTGCGGGTCTCCTCCGCGCCGCTGGCGACGATGTCGAAGCCGATGTAGGCGAAGAACACCAGTGCGGCTCCGGCCACCAGGCCGCTGACGCCGAACGAGCCGGTGCTGCCGAAGATCGCGTTGATCAGCGGGTCGTTGAGAGCGGAGCCGGTCTCGGACGGGTCCGGGGGCTGGTGCGGCGGGATGAACGGGTCCCAGTTGGCGGTCTTGACGAAGAACGCGCCGAAGATGATGAAGAACAGCACCACGGCCAGCTTGATCGCCACGACCACGTTGGTCACCGAAGCGCTGAGCCGGATGCCGACCACCAGCACGACGGTCAGCAGCAGCGCGATGATCGCGGCGGGCAGGTTCATCGCCCCGCCCGCGCCGGGTGCGGCGGTCAGCGATTCGGGCAGCCCGAGTCCGATCGCGCTGAGCGCCTCGACGAAGTACTGCGACCAGCCCACCGAGACGGTGGAAGCACCGATGACGAACTCCAGCATCAGGTCCCAGCCGATGATCCAGGCCAGGAACTCCCCGAGCGAGGCGTAGGAGAACGTGTAGGCGGATCCGGCGACGGGCACGACGGAGGCGAACTCGGCGTAGCAGAGGGCCGCGAGTCCGCAGGCGATGCCGGAGATGACGAAGGAGATCGAGATGCCCGGCCCGGCGTCGGTGGCCGCGGCGACACCCGTGAGCACGAAGATCCCGGTGCCGATGATCGCGCCGATCCCGATGCCGAGCAGGTCAACCGCTCTGAGCACGCGGCGCAACCGGAATTCCGGTGCCTCGGCGTCCTGAATCGACTGCTCGACCGATTTGACCCGCATGATCGACATGACGGCCTCCCGGGTGAACCCGAAACTCAGCCCAGAATGGTGACTCGCATCACAGATCGCAAGGATTCGGCGGCAAATGGGCCGCTGAACTGCGACGACTCAGCCCTTGGTGTGCTCGTTGAGGGCGTCGATCGCCGACGTCTTGGTCTCCTGGTCGACCGAGCCGGACTCGGCCTCCGGCGGGGCGACCGGCTCCAGGTCCGGGCGCGTCGGATCGCGCCGCTCGGCGACCGGCTGGAACCGCGGGTGCGACGGCGGAGCCGGCGGCATGGGCCTGCGCGGAGCGGGCCGCGGCGGCTGGCTGGCGCTGATGTAGAAGCCCTGCAGCAGCAGCACGATGATCCCGACGATCAGCGCGGTCGCGGCCAGGTACAGGGCGTTGCGGTCGTCGCCCAGCCACCACAGCGCACCGCCGACGCCGACGGCGATACCGGCGACGATCGCCAGCAGGTGGAAGAGCAGATGAACGGGATAACCCCGCACGGCCGACACCTCCCCAGGCGTGGGAATCGGGCCTCTCGGGTCAACACGCGCGCCGGGGATGGTGGGTTGCCCGCCGACCGGCTCGGAACGCGGCGACGGCTCCGATGGTATCCCCGGTGACCATCAGATTGCTCGATCAACGATCGTTCGGAGCACCGGATCGATCCGCAGCGAAATCGTTTTCACCCGTTGGGGCGATCGGGGCGGGACGCGAGCAGCGTTCAAGACGCCCCGCACCTACCGTGAAATCAACAGGCCACAGTGGATCTGCGCGTGCATCGGACGACTCGAACGCGAGGCCGCCGACCCGACCGGGGTACCGGGTGGCGTCGCGCGGGCAACCGATGGGCGCGAACCGGCTTAGGTTTCGGGGGTGTTGCCGGTGCTGAATTCATTGACCGGGTTCGCCGGAGCGGCGGGCATCGGCATCGGGATGGTTCTGGGCTTCTCGATCGTGATGTCGTGGGTGGAGCGAGGCATGCTCGGCTCCGGCACGACACGCCGAGGCAGGCATCGCGACCACCAGCGCGGTCTCGTCGCCGCCTACCGCAGGCATCGCGCGGCGCTGCTGGCCCGGGGAGCGTTCCTCCCGGCGGCGGCCGCGGTCGTCGCCACGGTCCGCGGCCCGCGCGGTGAGGTCGTCGTCGCGGGAGGCCCGGGAGCGATGCGCCGGCCGGGGGCGCAGCACTCCTCCTTCGACCCGCCTACACCACCTCGAAATCGGCGAAGTCGAACCCCGGCGACACCACGCACGTGACCAGCGATTCGACCGTGGCGGCGGCGGAAGCGCACTGCCAGGTCCCGGCCGGGATCACCGCCTGCGGGGTCTGACCCGCACCGGCGCCCAGCACCAGCTGCTCGGGGTGATCGGAGGGCCTCGCCCCCGTGCCGCCCAGGTGCAGCGTCAGCGGGCCGCCGCGATGCCACAGCCACACCTCGTCGGAGGCCACCACGTGCCACGCCGAGTGCTGGCCGGGCGGGAGCAGGAAGTAGATCGTGGTCGCGGTCGGCCGGGTGCCGTTGGGCCGCTCGACCTCGACCTGACTGGCCCACGTCCGCCGGTACCAGCCTCCCTCGGGGTGCGGCAGCAGGTCGAACTCCTCCGCGGTGCGGCTGCGCGACTCCAGCGACAGGAAGCGGCCCTTGACGTCGCGGCGCGCGTAGCGGATGCCGATCACCGACTCGCGGTCCAGCGGGCCGTAGACGTGCGGGAACAGCGCCTCGTCGGACACCCCGGGCGGTGGCGCCGGGTCGGCGGCCTCCCAGCGCACCGGCGCGGACAGCCGCTCCGGGTCCAGCTCGACGGCGACCATCGGTTCCTCGACGTCGCTGTAGAGGTTGTTGGCCACGGCCAGCGTGGTGGGCACGTCGGGGGAGCAGTGCACGAAGCCCTGCGAGGTCAGGCTCGCGGCTGTGATGGGCTGGTCGCGGTCGTTGTGGAAGGTGCTCAACGGCAGCAGGTGCAGCACGGTCGATCCGGTCACGTGGCCCAGTGTCTCGCGCCACCCCCGTCGAATGCGATCACCTGCGTAGGATTTTCGCCGTCCCGTGATGCCGGAGCCGAAAGCGGAGGGTTGACATGCGGATCGCAGTGCTCGACGACTACCAGGACGTCGCCCGCAGCTACGCCGACTGGGACGGGCTCGACGTCGAGGTGTTCACCGAGCACATCGCCGACGTCGACGAGCTCGTGGCGCGGCTGGAGCCGTTCGACGTGATCGCCGCGATGCGCGAGCGCACCCGCTTCCCGCGCGAGGTGATCAGCCGGCTGCCGAACCTGAAGCTGCTGGTCACCACCGGCATGCGCAACGCCTCGATCGACCTGGACGCGGCGCGCGAGCACGGCGTGGTGGTGTCCGGGACCGGCAGCGGGCGCGGTTGGGCGGCGACCTCCGAACTGGCGTGGGGGCTGATCTTCGCGCTGCTGCGCGACATCCCCGGGCAGGACCGGCGGATCCGCACCGGGGGCTGGCAGACCGGCGTGGGCGTGGAGCTCGGCGGCAAGACCCTCGGCGTGCTCGGGCTCGGGCGGCTCGGCTCGCACATGGCCACCGTCGGTCGTGCGTTCGGCATGGACGTGATCGCCTGGAGCAGCAACCTCACCGAGCAGCGCGCGGCCGAGGTCGGTGCGCGGCTGGTCGGCAAGGACGAGCTGTTCGAGCGGTCCGACGTGCTCAGCGTCCACCTGGTGCTGAGCAAGCGGTCCCGGGGTCTGGTGGGAGCCGACGAGCTGGCGCTGATGAAGCCCACCGCGTACCTGATCAACACCTCGCGCGGCCCGATCGTCGACGAGGACGCGCTGCGCACCGCGCTGCGCGAGGGCCGGATCGCCGGCGCCGGAATCGACGTCTACGGCACCGAGCCGCTGCCCGTCGACGACCCGTGGCGCGACACGCCGCGCACGGTCCTGACCCCGCACATCGGCTACGTCACCGACGACACCTACCAGGCGTTCTTCGTCGAGACCGTCGAGGACGTGAAGGCCTTCGCGGCGGGTTCCCCGATCCGGGTGCTCAACGAGGGCTGACCGGCCGAAGATTGCCCCTTGACTCTGGACGAGACGGACATCACAGTCATACCAACCGGTCGGTCTGGTCCTAAGGCAAGGGAGTCTTTCGATGACTGCTCAAGAACCACCCAGAACGCCGAAGAAGCTGCTCGGCGCGGCGCTGATCGCCAGTTCCATCGAGTGGTACGACTTCTTCATCTACGCCACCGCGGCCGCGCTGGTGTTCGGCACGCAGTTCTTCCCGAACGCCACGCCACTGATCGGCGTGCTGCTGTCCTTCGCGACGTTCTGGGCCGGGTTCGTCGCCCGCCCCATCGGTGGCCTGGTCTTCGGTCACCTCGGCGACAAGATCGGCCGCAAACCCGCGGTCGTGACCTGCCTGATCATGATGGGCACGGCGACGTTCCTCATCGGCGTGCTGCCCGGCGCGGGCACCATCGGAGTCGCGGCCCCGATCCTGCTGGTGACGCTGCGATTCCTGCAGGGCATCGCGGTCGGCGGGCAGTGGGGCGGCATCGTGCTGCTGCTCACCGAGAACAGCGCGAGCGGCAAGCGAGGCATGGCGGGCACGTTCGGTCAGATGGGCGTGCCGTTCGGCGTCATCTTCGGCAACCTCGCCTTCCTCGGCGTCGGCGCGATGATGAGCCAGGAGGCGTTCCTGTCGTGGGGATGGCGGCTGCCGTTCCTGTTCAGCGCGGTGCTCGCGCCGGTCGTGCTCTACATCCAGCTCAAGATCGAGGACACCCCGGTGTTCCAGGAGCTGCAGGAGCGCCAGGAGAAGAAGGTCATCAAGGCGCCGCTGATGGAGGTCCTGCGCGACCACAAGCGCAGCGTGCTCCTGGGTGCCGGACTCCTGTTCGCCACGAACACGTTCTTCTACATCGGGATCTCCGGCCTGCTCGACTACGGCACCCGTGAGCTCGGCCTGCCCCGTCAGCAGCTGCTCGGCGTCACGCTGCTGACCTCGCTGGTCGGCATCTTCGTGATCTTCTTCTCCGGTTCGTGGTCCGACCGGCTGGGCCGCCGCCCGATGATCCTGATCGGGGCCGGGATGCTCGCGCTGTGGTCGTTCCCGTTCTTCTGGCTGATCGACACCGCGTCGATCTGGCTCATCGCGCTGGCCGGGTGCATCGGCAGCGTCGGGCAGAGCATGACCTACGGCCCGCTCGCCGCCTACCTCAGCGAGCTGTTCCACCCCAGGGTCCGCTACTCCGGCGCGTCGCTGGCCTACCAGCTGGCGGCGATCCTGGTCAGCGGCGGGACGCCGTTCATCATGACCGCGCTGCTGGCCGCCACCGGCACCTCGGCGGCGGTCTCGGTGTTCCTGCTGGCGATGTCGCTGTGCACCTTCGCCGCAGCGTTCTACCTGCGCGAAACCCACACCAAGCAACCGTCTCCGGCCCACACCCCGGCCGAAGCCTGACCCCCGCAAGGGTTCCCGATTTCAGTGGAACTCAGAACCCCGATTTCAGTGGAAATCAGGCACCGGACGCCCACGAAGATCGAGGACTGGACTTCCGCTGAAACCGGGAACCGGACTTCAGTGGAAGTCGGGGACCGGTTTTCAGTGGAAGTCGGGGGTGAGACGGGACGGGGCCCGGGGTGGCGCGTTGGTCACCTCGGGCCCCGTTCGCGTCGTGGGTCAGATGTCCTCGGCGAGGGTCTTGACCTGCTCGATGAGCTTGGCGCGGCCCGGGGCGTCGCCGGCGAAGGGCGTCACGTTGAGGGTGGTGACGCCGGCTTCCTTCATCGCCGCCAGCCGCTCCTTGACGTGCGACTCGGTGCCGATGAGCGAGATCTTCTCCAGCAGGTCGCGCGGCACGGCCGCGGCGGCCTCGTCCTTCTTGCCGTCGAGGTAGAGGTTCTGGATCTCCTCGGCTTCGGCCTCGTAGCCGTAGCGGCGGGCGAGGTTGTTGTAGAAGTTCTTGCCCTTGGCCCCCATGCCGCCGACGTAGAGGGCGACCATCGGGCGCACGAAGTCGACCAGGTCCTCCAGGCCTTCGCCGATGGCCAGCGGCGCCTGCGCGACGACGTCCAGCGGCGGGAGCGAGGCGTCGCGCTTGGCCTTGCCGGCGGCCAGCGGCTCGCCCCAGACGTCACCGGCGCGCTCGGGCAGGAAGAAGATCGGCTCCCAGCCCTCGGCGATCTCGGCGACCATCTCGACGTTCTTCGGGCCGATCGCGGCGATGAGGATCGGGATCCGCTCGCGCACCGGGTGGTTGATCAGCTTCAGCGGCTTGCCCAGGCCCGTGCCCTGCTCGGCGGGCAGCGGGATGTTGTAGTGCTTGCCGCTGTGCTCCACCTTCTCCCGGCGCCACACCTGCCGGCAGATGTCGACGATCTCCCGGGTCCGGCCCAGCGGTGCGTGGTACGGCACGCCGTGGAAGCCCTCGATGACCTGCGGTCCCGAGGCCCCGATGCCGAGGGTGAACCGCCCGTCGGAGACGAAGTCCATGCCGGCCGCGGTCATCGCCGTCAGGGTGGGCGTGCGGGTGTAGATCTGGAGGATCCCGGAGGCGATCTCCAGCCGCTCGGTCTTGGCGGCGATGAAGCCCATCTGGCTGACCGCGTCGAAGGAGTACGCCTCCGGGACGTAGACGATGTCCAGCCCGGCCTTCTCGTAGGTCGCCAGGTCGTCGACGGTTTCCTTGAAGCCTCCGCTGTAGTTCAGCGGCATCCCGATGCGCATCGGCCGTTCCTTCCGGGTCCGGCGGCGGCGGGTCGCGGCGACACCGCCGAGGTCTGCAGGCGAGGTTACCGCCGAGTACGTCCCGGCGGGGAGTCCGCCCGCACCGTCGCGTCATGTGATGCACCTCGCAAAGAGACGCGGCGATTTTGTCGCGCGACGTCTGCCATGCCCATGCTGTTGGCATGTCGTTCATCAAGGCTGTGACTTCGTCATGAGACTCGCCATGCTCGACATCGGTTCCGCCGCGGCCCGTCTGGACATCGTCGACCTCGCCAGCCCGCGGATGCCCCGCGCCACCTGGAGCGTCAAGTCCCGCACCCGGCTCGCCGAGCACACCCTGCTCGACGGCCGGGTCACCGAGGAGGGCATCGCCGACGCCGAACGCGCGGTGCGGCACTGCGTGAGCGCCGCGTCCGACAAGCCGACCGAGGCGCTGATCGCCTACGGGACCTCGGCGGTGCGCGACGCGAGCAACGGCGCTCGGCTGCGCAAGCGCCTCGGCGAGGCGGCAGGCGTGCGCATCGGCGTGCTCACCCCGCGCGACGAGGCCGCCGTCGCCTACCACGCGGCCCGCCGCTGGCACGGCCGCAGCGGGCGGGCGATGACCACGGTGGACATCGGCGGCGGCACGCTCGACGTCGCGACGGGAACGGGCACCGACCCCGACCTGGTCGTCTCGCTCCAGCACGGCGCCGCTCGGTTGACCAGGCAGTTCCTGCCCGACGACCCGCCGACGCCCGCGCAGCTCGCCGACCTGCGCCACGAGCTGCACGCCACGATCCCGAAAGCCCTGCGCCGGGTGGAGGGCGGTCACCCGCTGGCGCTGTCGAAGGTGCTGCGGCAGCTCGCGGTGCTCACCGAGAGCTCGCCGGACGAGCTGGCCCGCCGACCGCACCGGCTGCGCCTCAAGCGCCTGTCGCGGTGGATCCCCCGGCTCGCCGAGCTCGACCACGAGCAGCGCGCGAAGCTGCCCGGGGTCTCCCGCAGCAGGGGCAGGCGCATCCTGGCCGGCGCGATCGTCGCCGAGGTGATCATGGAATCGCTGGAGCTCCCGGAACTGGAGATCTGCCCGTGGGGCCTGCGGCAGGGCCTGGTCTACCGGTTCCTCGAAGCGCGCACCCGCACCCGCGCCGACGCCCTCGACCTCGTGGGGACGCTGTTCGACTGACCCGAGCGCGCGTTCGGCGGTAGCGTTTCCGGTAGATCGACTAGGGAGGCGCCGTGGGGCTGCTGTTGCACATCTTGATCACGATGGTCGCGGTCTGGATCACCACCGCGCTGCCGGGGATCGACCTCTCCGGCGAGGACACCACCACGAAGGTCCTGACGCTGCTGGCCGTCTCGGTGATCTTCGGCCTGGTCAACCTGGTGCTCAAGCCGATCGCCAAAACGCTCGGCTGCCTGCTCTACGTCCTGACGCTGGGGCTGTTCGGGCTGGTCGTCAACGGCCTGCTGTTCTGGCTGACCAGCTACCTCGCGGGCGAGCTCGACCTGCCGTTCCACGTCGACGGCTTCTGGGCGGCCTTCTGGGGCGCGCTGATCGTGTCCCTCGTCAGCAGCGCGCTGGCCGGCATCGTCCGCCGCGTCGCGCAGCCGGAGGAGGACTGAGGCGGTGCAGTGCGGACTGCGCGAGTTAGCCGCGCTGCTGAGCGACGTGACCGACGAGGTGGCCGAATTCCTGGGCGTCGCACCGGAACCCGGTGACGTGTCCGAGCAGTGGCGGGAGGTGGCGAGCACGCTGGCGCGCGCGTCGGTCTTCGGCCTGGCCGAGGTGCGCGTCCCCGACGAACCCGAGCTGCGCGCGGTCGTCGCGGTCGGCGACGGCGGGGGAGTGCGGGTCCGGGTGTGCGGCGAGGGCGTGACCGCCGAGGTCGTCCGCCCGGACGCTCCCTGGCCCGCGCTCGTCGCGTGCCTGCCCAAGCGCGAACCCGCAGAGGGCTGCGAGGTCACGGTCCCCACGCGCGAACTCGCCGAAGCGAGGGCGGAGGCCGCGGAGCGGGACCAGGCCGCGGACTGGCTCGCCTACGAGCTCAAGCAGCGCGAGGTCCCCACCGACGACGCCCGGGCCGTGGCCGACCTGCTGGCCCGCGCCGACGACACCGACGCCCGGCTGTCGGTCGCCTACCGGGACGGGGGCGGCGAGTTCCAGCGCTGGCGCCACGGCATCGAGATCCGGCACTCGACCACCGGCCGCTCGGCGGTCATCCCGGAATCGCCGGACGACACCTTCACCATGGTCGCCCCCGCCGACGCCTACCTCCTCGGCAAGACCCTGCAGGAATACCTCGAAGACCTCACCCAGACCCGGGACTGAGCGCGCTCACTCCCGGGATCGCAGCCGGGCGGCGATGTCCTTGCCGATCAGCAGGGAGGCCGTCGCGGCGGGGGAGGGGGCGTTGAGGACGTGGACCCAGTTCTCGTCCTCCACCACCAGGAAGTCGTCGACGAGGGTGCCGTCGGGGGTGACGGCCTGTGCGCGCACGCCGGCCTCGGCGCGCAGCAGGTGGTGACCGCGCAGGTCGGGCAGCAGGGTGCGGGCGGCCCGCAGGAACAGGGGTTTCAGGGCGGAGCGGGCGATCTCGGCCGCTCCGGTGCGCCAGTACTTCTTGGCCAGCACCCGCAGTCCCGGGTCGGTGGCCAGGCGCTGCAGGTGCGACGGCGAGATCGCGCCCCAGCGGTAGCCCTCGCGGGAGAGCGCCGGAACCGCGTTCGGGCCCACGTGCAGGCTGCCGTCGATCATGCGGGTCAGGTGCACGCCCAGGAACGGGAACGCGGGGTCCGGAACCGGGTAGACCAGCGAGTTGACCAGGTCGCGGCTGAAGGACGTGGTCTCGTAGTACTCGCCGCGGAACGGCAGGACGCGGGCGGGCGGCGTGGTCCCGGCGAGCTCGGCGACGGCGTCGCTGTGCAGTCCCGCGCAGTTGACCGCCCGGCGGGTGCGGATCTCGCCCCGGTCGGTGAGCAGGACCAGGTCGGAGCCGTCGCGGCGGACTCCGAGCAGCTCGGTGGCGGGTCGCAGGTCGACGCCGCGCTCGGCGAGGAGCTCGGCCAGCTTCTCGCTGACCGCCGCGAAGTCGGTGATGCCCGCGTCCGGGACGTGCAGCGCCCGCACCCCGCGCACGTGGGGTTCGCGTTCGCGCAGTCCGATCTGGTCGAGCTCGCTGACCTGCACGCCGTTGGCGGTGCCGCGCCGTTGCAGTTCGGCGAGTCGGGGCAGTTGATCGATCGAGGTGGCGACCACCACTTTTCCGGTGCGCCGCACGGGGATTCCGTGATCGGTGCAGAAGCGGTACATCGCTTCACCGCCGGCCCGCGCGAACCGCGCCTTCTCGCTGCCCGGCGGGTAGTAGAGTCCACTGTGGATGACACCGGAGTTGTGCCCGGTCTGGTGCGCGCCCCAGTGACGTTCCTTGTCCAGCACCGTGATCCGGCGGGCGGGCTGCTGCTCGATGAGCGCGTGCGCCGTGGCCAGACCCACGATCCCGCCGCCGATGATCGCCACGTCGTTGGTCATACCGCCATCCTGCGCGCTCGGATGCGCGGATTCCAGGATCGATGTTTCGAAATGTCCACATGGTCCTTTCTCGCCCGTTTCTCGGGATTGAACGGGAGGTGACGTTCATCGGACTCAAGATCACCCTGTGCTAGGGTTCATTCATCCTGTCGGGCGAACGAAGTTCGACGCTGACAGTGGTATCGGCTTGGTCACGAGCAGTGAGTTTCAGACTCGCATGCCTCATGCTGATGCCGAATTCCGCGCCGCATCCCCGGTCGCGGAGCCCTGCTGAGTTGAGTCGCGATTCCGGCGAACGTGCGCCGAACCGCGACCGGTTCGACGGTTACGAGGCGCTGTGACGCGGAGCAGTTCGGGTAGTGAGCACAAGACGATCCGGGCCCGCCTGACCCGCGTCGGGCTGGCGCCCAGCATCATCCTGCTGGCCATCTGGCTGGCGTTCTCGGCGGTGCCGATCTACCAGGGCTTCCACTCCCGCGTGGTCGCCACCGAGATCCGCGACGCGGCGCTCCCGACGGCCGACGCGTTCGCGGCCCTGCAGGAGGAGCGGCGGCTGGTCGTCGACCGGCTCAGCGGCCGAGGAGCCGATCCGACCGCCCTGGCGGCCCAGCGGCCCAAGACCGACCGCACCGTCGCCGAGATGCGCCGCACGCTGCGGGTCGCCGCCGAATCCGCCTCCCCGGAGATCGCGGGCAAGATCAGGTCGTTGGACGGACTGCTCGCCCAGCTGCCCAAGCAGCGGCAGCGCGCCGAATCCGGTCAGGCCGGCCGCACCGAGGCCCTGAACTACTACAACGAGGTCCTCGACGCCGGGCTCGACGTGTTCGAGTCCTACACCGAGACCGTCGCCGACACCGAGAGCGGCCACGCCGGGCACGTGGGCACCGAGCTGTTCCGCGCCGCCGACCAGATGTCCCGCGCGGCCTCGCTCGGCACCACCGCGCTCGCCGACGGCGAGTTCAGCACCGCCGCCCACCTCGAGTTCGCCCAGCTCGTCGGCTCCTACCGCAACACCCTCGAAGCCGAGGTCCCCGCCGCCGAGCCGCGCGCGGGAGACATCGCCGAGCGGCTTCGGTCAGGTCCTGCCTGGGCGCGCGTCGCCGAGCTGGAGGACCAGCTCATCGAGCACCCGCCGCAGCGTCCCGGCCGCTTCGCCGTCGACGAGGCCGCCTGGCGGCAGAGCACCGCTCAGGTCGCCGGCGACCTCGCGGCCGTCGCCGTCGAGCAGGTCCGCTCCGGCGCGCTGATGGCCGTCAGCAACGCCAGCGGGCACCTCATCGGCGTGATCGTCGGCAGCCTCGTCGCGCTCGCCGCGATGCTGCTGGGCATCCTGCTGGCCGCTCGCAACGCGCGAGTGCTGGTCAACCGGGTGCTCGTCCGGCGCCTGGAGAGGCTGCGCGACGACACCCTGCTGCTGGCCACCGAGCGGCTGCCCAACGTGATGGAGCGGCTCGAGCACGGCGAGGAGCTCGACATCGAAGCCGAGCTGACCCCGCTGAACTACGGCGCCGACGAGATCGGCCAGGTCGCCGACGCGTTCAACACCGCCCACCACACCGCTGTCGTCGCCGCGGTGAAGGAGAACCAGGCCAAGGAAGGCGCCAACAAGGTCTTCCTCGGCATCGCGCACCGCAACCAGGGCTTGGTGCACCGCCAGCTCAAGACCCTGGACAAGATGGAGCGCAGCGAGGAGCACCCGGAACGGCTGGAAGGCCTCTTCCAGCTCGACCACCTCGCGACCCGGTCCCGGCGCAACGCCGAGAACCTGATCATCCTGGCGGGCGAGAAGCCGGGCAGGCAGTGGCGCAAGCCGGTGCGCCTGATCGACGTGATCCGCTCCGCGGTCGCCGAAACCGAGCACTACTACCGGATCCGGGTGCACGCCGCGCCCGAGATCTCGCTGGTCGGCGCCGCGGTCGGCGACGTGATCCACCTGCTCGCCGAGCTGATGGACAACGCCACGTCCTACTCGCCGCCGCGTTCGCAGGTCCAGGTCTACAGCAGCGACACGCCGCGCGGCGTGCTGATCCAGATCGAGGACGAGGGGCTGGGCATGCGGCCCGCCGACCGCGACGAGGCCAACGTCCTGATGGCCACCACGCCGCGCTTCGAGGACATCACGCGTCGCGGGGACTCCCGGCTCGGGTTGTTCGTGGTCGCTCGCCTGGCGGCCCGCCGGGGCATCGAGGTCGACCTCCGCGAGGCCGAGGAGCAGGGCACGGTGGCGTTCGTGCTGCTGCCCCCGCACATCGTCGCCGAAGAGGCGGCGCAGGGCGACAAGCAGAGCATGTCGCAGCTGGCCGAGAAGGCCCGAGAGCGCGCCACCGGGCAGTCGGTGGTCCGCGAGGCGCGGACCGCTCCGGTGGCCGCGATCGAGGAGCCCGTGGCCGATGTCGAACCGCGCTTCCCGTCGGACGATCCCGACGCCGAACGGCCGAAGTTGCCGCGCCGCGACCGCCAGCAGAACCTGGCCCCGCAGTTGCGCGACGAACCCGACGGCGGAGTTGCGCAGGACACTGCGGCGCTCCAGCCGGAGCGGACCCGTGGCACCATGTCGGCGTTCCAACGCGGAACCCTGGATGCGCGCCGGGCCGGCGGCCGCGACCGATCTTGACCCGACGATTCGAGGAGCAGCGCAGGAATGAGCGAACAGATCGGTTCTGACGATGACCTGAACTGGTTGTTGGACGACCTGGTCAACCGGGTCGTGGGCGCCCGCGACGGGGTGGTGCTCTCCGGTGACGGGCTGCTGCTGGCGAGGTCCGAGGGACTGACCCCGCAAGACGCCGACCACCTGGCGGCCATGGCCTCCGCGTTGCAGAGCCTGGCCAAGGAGACCGGCAGGCACTTCGGCGGCGGTGGCGTCCGGCAGACCGTGGTGGAACTGGACACCGCGTTCCTGTTCGTCACCGCGGCGGGTGCCGGTGCGTGCATGGCGCTGCTCGGCGACGAGAACGCGGACGTGGGCATGATCGCCTACGAGATGAACCTGATGGTGATCCGTGTCGGCGAGTACCTGAGCTCGGCCCCGAGGGTGGATGCCGTGTCGCAGCTGCGCCAGCAGTGAAGGCGCGGCCATGTCTGAAGACGGCCAGCTCTGGCTGGACGAGGAGTCCGGGCCGCTGGTGCGACCGTATGCCATGGTGCACGGTCGCACCCGCCCGGCACGACCGGAACTCGACGTAGCCACGCAGCTGCTGACGTCGTGGAGCGGTGCCGATCGCAGCGGAATTTCCGTCGAGCACGAGGAGATCCTGCGCCTGTGCGTGCGCCCGATGTCCATCGCCGAGGTCGCCGCGCATCTGGACACGCCCATCGTGGTCGCCAAGGTCCTGGTGTCGGACCTGATCGACCGCGGTGACCTCGTCACGGACAAGGCGTCCCGTCAAGCCCAGCGCCCCAATCGCCAACTCCTGGAAGCGGTCCTGGAAGGAGTCCGTCGCCTCTGACGGACTCCGGGCGCGAGGACCGGCCCGCTCCCTCACGCCGCAGCGGCGCCCGGTCGCCACGCCGGCCCCAGCAGCAGTCCACCGCCGGCGATGCTGCTGATCGACCCCCGGTGAGCCGCGTAGTCGACGAAACGGTGCTGATGATGCGGGCGCGATGCGGCACGGCGTGAGGGCATCGGCATCATCGGCCGTTCTCCAGGAAGTTCCAGCCGGCCCGCCCCCGCAGCCGCGAAAATCATCCCCGCGCCGCCGACCGCTGGGGCACGATGGCGTTCATGCGCGATCTCCACCCGCAGCGGGAACCTCACGCCTCAGGCCACCTCGACGTCGGCAACGGCAACCTCATCCACTGGGAGGAGAGCGGCAACCCGAACGGGAAGCCCGCGGTGTTCCTGCACGGCGGCCCGGGCGGCGGCTGCTCGCCGGCCCACCGCGGCCTCTTCGACCCCGACGCCTACCGGATCGTGCTGTTCGACCAGCGCGGATGCGGTCGCAGCACCCCCGACGCGGGAGCCCTCGGCGCCGACTTGAGCAGCAACACCACCTGGCACCTGGTCGCCGACATCGAGCGCCTCCGCGAGCACCTCGGCATCGAGTCGTGGCTGGTCCTGGGCGGTTCGTGGGGCAGCACCCTGGCGCTGACCTACGCCGAGACCCACCCCGAGCGCGTCACCGAACTGGTGCTCCGCGGCGTGTTCACCTGCCGCCGGTCCGAGCTCGACTGGCTCTACGCGGGCGGCGCCGCCAACCTGTTCCCCGACCGCTGGGAGGACCTGCTCGCGGTGGTGCCCGAATCCGAGCGGGACGACGTGCTGCGCGCCTACCACCGGATGCTGCACGACCCCGACGACGAGGTCCGCGAACGCGCCGCCATCGCCTGGAGCCGCTGGGAGGCGCACCTGATCGGCCTGCTGCCGCGCCCGGAACTCGTCGAGAACTTCGGCGACCCCGCGTTCGCCGCGGCCTTCGCCCGCATCGAAACCCACTACTTCGTGCACGGCGCCTGGCTCGCCGAAGGCCAGATCCTCGCCAACGCCCACCGCCTGCACGGCATCCCGGGCACCATCGCCCAAGGCCGCTACGACGTCATCACCCCGCCGTTCACGGCCTTCGAACTCGCCGAAGCCTGGCCGGAGGCCGACCTGCGGATCATCCCCGACGCGGGCCACGCCTACGACGAACCGGGAATCCTCGACGCCCTGATCAACGCCACGGACCACTACGCGACCTGACCGAACGCCGGAGGCGCAGGCCATTCCGCACTTGAGCTCGTCAGGTCGACCGGTTGATCAGATCCAGAGGACGCACGCGTCGTCTCTTCTGCTGTCCGATCAGAGGGTCAGCAGCATGGTGTCTGCGTGCTCGCGGCGGTCCACGACGGTGAAACCCTCGGTCGCGTAGAGCCGCGCGGCCGGGTTCGCGCGCTCGACGCTGAGGCTGATCCGGGCGATGCCCTGCGCTCTCGCGGCGTCGACGAGCGCTCGCAGCAGCCTTCGGCCGACTCCGATGCCGCGGCTCGCGGCATCGACACCGATCGCCAGCTCCGGGACGTCCGGGGCGACGAATCCGTAGGCGGGCGCGGTCTCGTCGAAGTACCGCAGCCACGCGGCCCCGATCGGGCGGGCGGAGCGCTCCGCCACGACTCCCAGATCGGTTGCGCGCGGCCACCCTTCGACGTAGTGCGCGACGGCGGGTTCGGCGAGCGCCTCAGCGCGGCTCCGGCCCGGATGGCTGGGCGTGTTCGCCGCCTCCACCAGCATGTCCTCGAGGAACACCACATCACCGGGCCCGGCGGGCCGGATCGCGATCTCGTCCATGCCCGACATCATTCGGCCCTGGGGGCTTCGGCCGCAACGGAATTCGAGTGCGGTTCCGGGGTCCGATGGTCATACTCGGCGCATGTCCAGTCGGCTGGCCGCTGTCGCCATCGATGCCCACGACGCCGAGAAGGTGGCCGCTTTCTGGTGCGACGTGCTCGGTTGGCACGTCGTCGACCGGGAGGAGGACGGCGTCACGATCGGCCCCGCCGACGGTGCGTGGCCGCGCATCGACGTCTTCGAGGTGCCCGAGCCCAAGACCACCAAGAACCGCCTGCACCTCGACCTCCGCGCCGAGGACCGCTCCACCGCCGACGAACTGCGGCGCCTGGAATCCCTCGGCGCCCGCCGCGTGGACGTCGGCCAGTCGCCCGACGTCACCTGGGTGGTCCTCGCCGACCCGGAGGGCAACGAGTTCTGCCTGCTCAGCGGGCGCTGAGTCAGCGCCGTCCGGGGAGAGGACTCACCGCGGGCCCGAGGTCTTGTTCGTGCCGACCTCCCGCGAGCCGTGCAGCGCGGGACCGCGCTTGGCGCGCTGCACCTTCCCGTCGCCACCGGCCTCCCAGGCCGTGGGAGAGGGCCAGCGCTCCATGAGGGCGTTGCGGAGTTCGCGACCGCGCACGTTGACGATGCCGGTGCCGAGCAGGGCCGCGACGAACATGACCGCCGAAACGACCATCGCGACGAGCGATTCGGTGCGGTAGGCGGCGAAGACGTCCTCCGAGCCCAGTCCCAGCCCCTTGCCGATCAGGTAGGAGGACGTGCTGAACACCAGGCCCGCACCGGACATCGTCGCGCCGACGCGCGCCAGCGGATGCGTCTGCCGCTGCGAGTGGTGGGCCAGCAGGTCCTCGGCCGGGCGGTCGGAGCTCGGGTCGGCCAACCTCGTGCGCAGCTCGGCGCGTTCGGACCCGCGCTGCTTCCAGTCGAACAGCACGCCGATGGCCGCGAGCAGCATGCCCGAGGTGATCAGCAGCGCGAAGATCCAGATGCCCCCGGCGATCAGGGTCTCCACCGGCGAGGAGTAGGTGGCCCCCTCGCACTCGTACTTCCCGCCCCCCGAAGTGCCCGCGCACCGCGTCAACAGCGACAGCTGCAGCGCGAGGACACCCCCGAGCCAGAGACCCCCGGCACCGTAGAGGCACCGCTTCGCGATCGACGGCCTGGGCGGAGTCTTCTTGCTCGCACCGTCGCGACGCGCGTGCTCCACCTGCTTCCAGGCGTGCCCTTCGTCGTTCGAGCTCCAATGCGCGGCGATCAGGGCATGGCGGCGTTCGTGCGCCGGGGTGAGCAGATGGGTGCCGGCATACCCGACGAAGGCCATGAGCAAGGCGTAGCCGGTGATGAGCGAGAAGATCAGCGCGCTCTCGGCGTCGTCCCCGTCCACGAGCACCACGATCAGCCCGATCACCCCCAGCCCGCCGGCCAGGACTGCGTTCGCCCAGCCGAAGAGGGCGAGCGCCTCGGCGGGTTTTCCGGTGATGGACCGAACCTGGTCGGGCGAAGGAACGGCGTAGCGGGACGCGCCTCGCGCGGCCGCGTTGACGATGGCCTTCGACGTGGTCGACTCCCGCAGGAAGCTCGCCACCGCGCCGACTGCGCACGCGACCAGCACGAACGCCAGCAGCACTCCCATGCTCATGCGGCTGAGGTGGTCGATGGCCTCCTCGAGGCCGGGATCATCGAGCAGGTCCTCCTCGGCGAGCAAGCCCACGCCCATGATCAGCGCGAAGGCGCATCCCAGGCCGATCAGGAACGAGGTCAGGGCGCGAACGCACGCGCGCGCGATCTCACCGGCCAGTCCGACTTCGTACTCGTACCAATGCCAGGGGTTGGTCTGGTTCTCGTCGTCACTCACCGGGGATCTCCTCCGCCTGCGGCGTTTTCCTCGCCGCATCCTAGAGAGATCGCTCCCGCGGAATGAGGACGATCCTCGAGAACGGCGCCGCGAGACGAGTTCTCCGAGAGGGACCGCTCTAGCGCTCGACCAGTACGAGCTGGTCCTGGCCTCGGGCGGGCAGGTCGATCGGCCAGGTCTTGATGAGCCGGCCGGGCGGGTCCGGGAGGATCGACGCGAAGTGGAGTTCGTAGTCGAGGCGCGGCGGGCTCGCGTCCTGCTGGTGCAGCGAGTTCAGCCGCAGCAGGCCCTCGCCCACGGCGCCGGACCGCTCTTGGCGCCGGTCGAGCAGGATCTCGATCAGTCCCCGGTCTCCGAAGTGGTCGACGACGAGACCGCCCGAACCGTAGGCGAGCGCCCCGATCTCGCCGGGCCCGCGAACCCGGTTCCCGCCCGTGAGCGCGGGAATCTCAGCGCCGATCGCCAGGTACTGGTCGCTGCGCGCCATGTTGAACACCAGCGGCATCGCCGCCCACGGCGCCGGACCGGCGGAGACGAGGGAGAACGCCGCGAGCAGCGCGGTTCCCGCGCAGCAGAGCACGCCACCGACCTCGGCGATGACGATCGACGCGGTCATCGCGGAACAGGCCACCAGCGGTGCGAAGTACCAGGCTTGCGGATACGCGCCGATGCTCAGCAGCGCCGCCCAGTGCGCCCACCCCGCGAGCAGGAACGCCAGCGCCACCCGCGCCCAGGTCGATCGGCGGTGGTGCCAAGCCCAGATCCCGCCGCAGAGCCCGGCTCCGACCGCGACGGCGGTGAGCGCGGTGCTCACCGGGTAGTAGCGCGCGAAGAGTTCGAGGGGAGCGGTGAGCATCGTGGGCGAACCGGGTTCGGACACCTTGATGAACGTGGTGTCCGGGATGAAACCGCCGAGGCGAAACCACGACCACACGTGCCACAGCAGGGCGAGCAGCGCCCCGATCGCGGCCGCTCGAAACCGATTCCGCCGGAGCAGCACCGCGACGAGCACACCCGCGGGTACCACGAGATCGGGCCGGCACAGCACCGCCAGACCCCACAGCGCTCCGGTCGCCCACGACCGGCCCGCGAGGGCGTGGTGCCCCACCCCGACCAGCACCGCGATCCCGAGGTAGGTCTCCAGCCCGATCGTGGACACCACCAGCGGCGTGGTCACGAGCAGCGCCACCGCCGCGAACGGCATGGCAGCGGAAGCCCCGATCCGCCGCGCCAGCCGCGCCGACCACCAGCCGGTGATCGCGAGCGTGACCGCCAGCAGCACCCCGACCGCGACCGCGGGACTCCTGACCGCCCAGAAGATCGCGGTCAGCAGCCAGGCGTTCAGCGGCGAGGTCTGCGTGTTGGAGGTCTGGTCGAGCAGGAGACCCCAGTGCCCGTGCTCGGCGAGGTTGCGGACGTAGGTGAGGGTGATCCAGGCGTCGTCGGCCAGCGCCCGATGCGCGAGCAGGATCAGAACCGCACCGGCCGCGGCCCCGAAGCCGGCGGCCCACCACTCCAGACGATCTCGCTGCGCCGGTTCCGGTCGCCGCTGGGTCGGTACGACTGAAAGATCCGTGGCAATCATGAGCGCAGAGTTGCAGCGCAGGTGGCGACCGACCGCTCGGGCATTCGTATGCCCGCGGCATTTCGATCAACAACCACGCGAAAGGTGATCGCCTTCACCCGCAGAACGCGAAAACTCCGACACATTCACGTTTTCTGGTGCAGTCATCGTCCCCTGAGGACAGTGGTGCTCCAATGATCGAAGACCGACGCTCACTGAACGTGGAAGGGCACGAGCCGGATTCGCACTTGCGCGTCCGGGTCGGTGGGCAACCGCGCCGGCCACTGATCAGGCCCGTCGGCGCGCTGGTTCTCCCACTCCATGTGGTACTCGGCGGGAATCGGTTCAGCCGGGGCTCGATGCAGGTAGTTGAGCGACAGCAGGGTCCGGGTCAACGGCCCGGCCCGGTCGAGCTGCTCGGAGATGTACTTCGCGGTGCGGCCGGGGTCGGACAGGTCATCGACGATCTGGCATTCGCAGAAGTAGGCGAGCGTTCCCACCTCGGCGGGGCTCACGACCGTCGCCCCGGGTTTCTCAGCGGAAATGGATTCGGCCATGCGCTGGTACTGGGTCGCGGTGGCCCAGTTGCCGTTGATGGGCGCCGTGCTCCACGGGAGCCCGTGCCCGATGTCGACGCTGAGCGCGAACAGCACGGGCAGCGTCGCGGCGGCGAGCACGAGGCTTCCGCGTCGGCGCACGAGAGCCGACACCGCGACCGCTGAAGCGAGGCCGAACCCGGCGATCACCGGACCGTAGTACCAGTGGGCAGGCGGCGGTGCGAGCAGCGCGAACGCCATCGCGTGGGCGGCACCGCCGGCGGCGAAGCCCAACGTCGCCTGGGCAGGACCGGTGCTGCGCGGGTTCGTCCTCGCCGACCACGCCCAGCAGGCAGCCGCGAGCCCGCACAGCAGGAGCAGGACGGTCACACCGATCGCCGCTTTCCAGTGCTGGAAGTACCAGGCGAGACCGGTGGCGTAGGTCGCTCCCCAGGACTCGCCCATCCGGGTCAGCAGCGTGTCCGGAAGCGCCGACCCCAGGGCGAACCAGCTCACCACGTGCCACGGCAGGGCGATCGCTGAAGCCACCAGTGCACTGCGCAGGACGCGACGACGAGACGCGGGGATGGTCAGCACGACGGCCAGGTCGATGATCGCGAAATCGGGGCGGGTCAAGACCATCGCACCGGCGACGACACCCGTGGCGACCCAGTTCCCCGCCAGGGCGTGCCGCACCAACCCGATCAGCAGGGCGATCCCGAGATAGGTCTCCATGCCGACCGTCGAGGCCAGCAGCGGGTTCGACACCAGCAGCGCCACGCCGAGCAGGGGCAGGACCCGTCGCGGCAGCCCGGTCAGCTCCGCGATCCGGTGGAGCCAGAAGCCCGAGGCGGCCGTCGTGATCACCAGCAGCAACCCCACCGCCGTGACCGGCGCACCGGAGACGGCCGTGAGCAGCGCGAGCGACCAGACCTGCAGCGGTGACGTGGCGGTGTTCGCCGTCTGGGTCGGGATGACCCCCCAGTGCCCGAAGAAGGCGAGATTGCGGGCGTAATCGACGGTGATGTACGCGTCGTCACCGAGCCCGCGACGTGCGATCAGGAACAGCAGCCCCCCGGCCAACGCGGACATGAGCACGACCGCGGTCAACCGCGCGTGCTTCGACCAGGTGCGGGTCGTCGTTCCTGCTTGCCGCTCAGCGCTCGCCTGGACCATGCCCGCGATGATCCGCACTGATCTCAGCGGCGGCGCGGGCAGAGTTCCATGTTCACAAGTCCGTGTTACGGCGTGCGACACGGAAGCGTTCTGCTTCGTGCGGCATCAGAACGCGAAACCCGCGAGAAGTTCACGATTCTCGGTTGAGCCCCACGGGACGGTTGTGGTCCGAACCGTTCAGGATCGATGTTCGTTGTGCCCGGTCGGTTCAGACCCACGACTGCCCACGGCCGCGGGAGGCTTCGCGCGATACTCGGTGCATGACGCAGGAGCCCGCGCACCTCGACGACCACCACGTCCTGATCCCTGCGTCCCGGGACCGGGTGTGGCAGGCCGTGCTGGACCAGTCGGAGAAGATCCTCCGCCGGGGGAAGCCCATCGCGTGGGTCCTCGGTGCGAACCCGCCGAACGGCTTCGCCGTGACGGCCGAAGAGCCGCACCAGCGACTGGATCTCGCGGGGCGGCACCGGTTCGCGACCTATCTGCTCCGCTTCGAGCTCACCGCCCCACCGGAGCAGGACGGATCAACGGTGCTCGTCGCACGCTCGTACGCGAACTTCCACGGACTGACCGGGCGCGCCTACCGCGCCGCACTGCTCGCCTCGGGCGGCCACGTCGCCGCGGTCCGACTGATGCTGCGCGCGGTGAGAACGTCCACCACCACGCGCTAGACCTCGCAATTCCTGCGGTGAGATCGGATTCCGCGAACCCCCATCCGAGAAGGCGAAATGGATTCGCTGATCCGGGACGGTGAATGAAAAAGACCCTGGTCATTTCTCCGGTTGGAGTTCTGACCAGGGTCTTCGTTCTGTGGGCGATACTGGGATCGAACCAGTGACCTCTTCGGTGTGAACGGCGTGATCGGCCGCTGACCTGGGGTTTTCTTGTGTTAGCCCGTGTCGCCTGGTGCGGCTTACCTGCTGTTCTGTGTCGCTGGATGTCGGCCGCTGGTGGTCGTGATGCTTACTTTTTGCTGCTTCCTGGGACCGCCACTGCCTGAGTCCTACCCGGGTTCGGGCAAGAGCCCGGAGAAGTACAGGACTCCAAGGGCAACAAATAGGGATCCCCCTACGATGAAGCCGTACTGGTGTGTGCGCATCCAGCGGTCGGCCTGCTGGTACGACATGTTTTTGTAGTAGCTCTTCGCATTTCGAGCGCTGATCTTGGCAAGGGGCTTGCTAAATGCGACAAATGCAGCTCCGCCGAGCATCCCCGCCACGATAACCCACTCGGGGGAAAGTCCAGTCATCGCACCCTGCTTTTATCAGACACCGCCGTTCCGGACATGGCGAGCATCGTGAACGATTTTCCTGATCGCTAGCAACTGCGTCACCCACGCCCTGTGCGCGAGGCCACGGCCGAAACGTCGAGACGCCTGGCGCTGTCTCCTGCAAGGGAGGGCCTCTGTCCTCACCCGTCGACCTGGCGTAGCCCTCATCAGCTCGTGTCAAGGGGGGCAACCGGCGATGTCAGCGGGACATGCCGGCACTCAAGCTTGCCCCCTTGACGCGGGCTGATAGCCCCTGTGGAGGTCGATGGGGTGAGGACAGAGCAGCCACGACCGAACCGCAGCCGATGTGGCTTTCCCCCTCATCCTGTTGGCCTGCCCGTCCGGCGAGGACATCTCTTTGCGCCTGAGCGTGGGCTCCTTCTGGCGGTGCGGGGCCGCCTGCCTTCCCGTGTGGCCGGGGCGCGGGCGCCGGGACCGGCCGCCAGGACGCATGCCCGGGGTCCCGCTGCCCCGGCCAGGGAAACAGCGGGCAGGCGGCCCCGCAGGGGCCGCCCTTGATGAAGAAAAGAAACTCTGAACACACGCGCAGCGGCTCAAAAGCGAGTCGGGCCTCTTGCCGTGGCGTCGTGCTGGGTCAGCTCAGGAGGTTCCGAAGGGCAGCCGCATCCTCGGCTAGCTGGGCCTGGGTGATCTGGGTTTCGGAACCGTCCTGTGGCAAGAGGGGGAACGGCCGTCCTGGTGCTGGATCCTCGACGAAGCGCGGCAACAGGCGAGTGTGCAGGTGCGGCACAGTGTTGCCTAGCGTTTCGAAGGTCGTCCGGACAGTGGTAGAAGTCAGTGGAAATACCTCGTTCAAGGCGTTCCTCAAGAGCGCTGCCGGTCGGCGTGCGGTGCCGTTGCCGCCCTGGGTTCTCCGAATCATCAGGAAGCACCTCGATGAGTGGCCGACGCTCGACGACCAGTCGCCCGTCTTCGCGAACATGGCGGGTAACCCACATCGCCGGACGCTTTTCCGAGCGCGGGTGTGGCGGCCTGCGCTAGTCCGCGCGGGCCTGCTCGGTGGGATCACCAAGGAGTCTGATGGCTCGATCTGGGCCAGCTGGCAGGACCTGACGGGGGAGCGGCAGCGGCAGAAGTTCGCGACCGAGACGCAGGCGGTCACGGCCGTGGCGCGGCTGGCCTCCGGTGGGCTGAAGTTCCACGACCTCCGTCACTCCTACGCCACCTGGCTCGTCGACGACGGGGTTCCGGTGAACATGGTTCAGCGCGTGCTCGGGCACGAGCGGTCGTCGACCACGCTGGATCTCTACACCCGGCGAACCGATGGGGGAGATCGAATGCTGGACGCCCTCCGAGATGACGGCGACGAAGAAGGCGGAATCGGCTCGTTGATTGCCCGCTGATCCGATGCTGACTTTCTGCTGACTTCCGGCCTAACGAGTGAATGAAAAAGACCCTGGTCATTTCTCCGGTTGGAGTTCTGACCAGGGTCTTCGTTCTGTGGGCGATACTGGGATCGAACCAGTGACCTCTTCGGTGTGAACGGAGCCGGGTACGTCTCTGGGCTCTCACTGCGTCGCGCTGACCTGGTTGTTCGGTGACGTCGCGCCCCGATTCGTCTCAGCTGTCACAGCCCGTTTCGCGGCGTCTCGGGCACTGCTTAAGGCACCACGCCGACCTCCGTGCTCGTTATTGGGGGTCCTCATCCGCGCCGGATGCGCGTGCCGGTTCGTGGTTCGTCGACCCGAGCGCGTCGCGCACTGCGGCGATGTCCCCGTCGCTCACCTGGCGCCGGGCGGTGGCGTAGGGCAAGCGGGCGGCGTTGGCCAGGGTCTGCCAGCTGTAGCCGGGCTGGGTCCCACCGGTGAAGTGCCGGCCGTAGGCGAGCAGTTCGCGGATGAGCCGCTCGGCCTGGTCGCGTTGGTCGGCCGCCGTGCTCAGTGCCAGCAGCAGCGCGTCCTCGTCGGTGCCATCCACCAGCACCTGCAGGTTCTCGGCGTAGTCCTCGCGGTTCTCCTGCGCCTGGATGGCGGCGTCGTCGTAGGACTCGTCGGGAGTGACTTCGCCTTGGCGCGGGTGGGGGTGTGCGATCCGGGCGATGGCATTGATGCGGTTGCTCATGTGGTCATTATGACCCATGTTGTTCAAAATGAACAACCCCATTCTGAATGGCCATGCGGAGAGAAGGGTAAGCCCATCACGTCCTCTCAGGGGCTGTGGCGTCCCGTGGCGGTTTCGGCCGGGCGTTGAGGGCTCGGCGGTAGCTAGCGAGAGCATCGGCCAGGTTGTGGCGGGCGGCCTCCGTCTCCGACTCGTCTGTTGCGTCGGATCGCTGGTGTGCGCTCAATCCATCGGACGCTGCTGCTGCTCGCAGGCGGCCCCGTTCGACCTCGTTCATGCAGCCATCCTCCGGCAGGGGCCGTTCTACCGAACGAGCTACCAAGCTGCTGCGAGAGGACGACTCGTCGACGGCGCGATACGGGTCGCGTGGCTGTTCCCGCTGCATGGGCCGGCCTGGGGCGGGTCATCGTCGATGTCAGTGGACTGGGCGTGGGTGCGTGAAGGGTCGAAGGACCTTGGGCGTGCCCGCCAGCCGGGCGCAGGCTTGCTCTGTGAGAACGCTGGTTCCAGATTGAGTGGGGGCAGGAATGGATAACGATAACCGGCGGGTGGGTGCCGCGTTCGACAAAACGCTTGCGAATATCGGCGGCACTGCCGTTGGTTTTTTGGCAGCAGCTTACCTGGGGCCGGACGCTGCGGCGGCTATTTCTGGAGGCACGGCACCTTGGCTGGAGGAGCTCGCGCGCATAGCTCGACGGAGATTTGAGAAGGTGCAAGAGGCTGGTGACGCTGCCAGCCGAGCTGCAGGGTGTCCATTCGAGGACCTCATTGAGCAGGCCATTGGGGACGATCGTAAGCTGGAGCTCCTTACTCAGGCTCTGCATGCTGCGTCTATGGCAGAGGATGCTCGCAAGATTAAAACACTTGGCCGTGCAATCGCACGCGGGATGGACGATGCCCGTGTCGATGAGCAACGACGAATTGTGTCGACACTTGCTGCCCTCGAGCCGGTGGACGCACGAGTCCTCGTAATGATGGCGCACGACGACAAGAATGGCTGGATAAAGCGCCCCAGTCAGAGTGGCCCCAGTGTGGGGACTGGTGTACTTCTTGAAGCCGAGCCAGGACTGGATTCGCTGATTGATTCCGTAGTTGCACGCTTGCAGACATTGGGTCTAATCAGTGACCCAGACAGTGCGCGAAGCTGGCACGGGGTCGTCTATAAATCGGGGCTAAAAACCACAACTTTTGGAAAGTTGTGTGCTGATGCTCTGAATGAAGAGGCTGTTATGGAACAAGAAGCAGACAAGCCTGAAGATGAATGCGCTTTCGATATACGGGAATGATCTTCTTGTGTTCGCGATGAAGCCAATTAATTGGGTCCACAAGTCGCCAGCGCGTGGAGTTTCCGCTGGTCGTCACGTGTGTCTTCCTAACGGATGCCCGACGCATTGTGGGCCTGCCTGGGGCGGGTCATCGTCGATGTCAGTGGACTGGCGGGCGGCCAGCGGCCTGGTCGTCCTTCCGCCCGCCCAGGCAGGTGGGATCCAGGGTCGGCGGATGTCGTCGGGGGTGAAGGGTCGAAGGGCCTTGGGTGGGCCTGCCAGCTGGGCGCAGGCTGGCGCTGTGAGGACGCTGTGGAACGGTGTGATCAGTTTCGGGCTGGTGGCGATCCCGGTCGGGTTGGTGGCGGCAACGGAGTCGAGGTCGATCAGCTTTCGGCAGGTTCACCGGTCTGATGGGGCCCGGGTCCGGCACGAGCGGGTCTGCACCGCAGAGGACCGCCGGGTGCCGTGGGAGGAGATCGTCAAGGGCTACGAGCTGCCCGACGGCCGGATGGTCGTGATGACCGAGGACGAGTTGGCGGAGTTGCCGCTGCCCAGTGCGCACAGCATCGAGGTGGCCGAGTTCGTCCCGGCCGGCGCGGTGGATCCGATCCTGTTCGACCGCTCGTACTTCCTGCAGCCGCACCAGGTCGCACTTGGTGCCTACAGCCTGCTGCGCGACGCCATGACCGACACCGGCCGCGTCGGGCTGGGGCGGGTGGCGATCCGGACCCGGGAGAGATTGGCGTTGCTACGGCCCTATGGGCCGGGGATCAGCCTGGTCACGCTGTTGTGGCCGGATGAGGTGCGGGAACCGGACTTCGGATGGCTCACCGACCAGGCCCCGCAGCCCCGCGAGCAGGAACAGCGGATGGCCGAACAGCTGGTGCTGTCGCTGTCGAGCACGACCTTCGACCCCACCGGCTACCGCGACCACTCACGCGAGGCCCTGCAGGCGCTGATCGATGCCAAGCTCACCCACCGCCAGATCGCCGTTCCGGAGCCCCGCACCCAGGAGACCGCGGACCTCGAAGAGGCGCTGCGAGTCAGCCTCGACCAAGCCCGCCAGGCTCGCACCGCTGGGCAACGTGGAACCGGATGACAGCAGCATGGTCGATTCGGACGACGAAGCGCCCCGCACCGCCTTGCTCAGGCGGCGCGGGGCGCTGTCGTGTCCACCGTCGGCACTTCCCCTACCTCGGTGAACGGGCGTGCTGTCGAGGCACGCATCAGCAATACTAGACCACGTGTTCGATAACGTTCAAGCGCATCCGCCTGCACAGCCGGGTGACGACCGGGAGCGGCGCCCGGCTGTTCCGGTGCGCGTGGACCTCTCCGCCGTGTTCGCGGTCCAGCCGACGTCGCCGCGTGTGGAGCTCCCCGATGGGTGGGACATGACTGCCACCACCGACGCTGAATTGCTCGCTTGGCGGCGGGACACTGCTGGTCGCTGGTGGGGTGAGGTCCGCCTCCGCGTGCACCGTGGTGCTAACCCAGGTGCGGGAGGGATGAGGCATGTGTGGTGGGTGCCGGCGCACGCTGTGACCCAGAAATCTCGCTCCGAGCCATCCGGTGGTGAATAGAGTGCCGACGGCCCCTCGTGCAGCTTGGGGCTGTCAGCCCTCGGCCTCTTGGTCCTCGATGAGGGTCTGGAGAGCGCGTACGAGCGACTTGGCGGGAACGCGGATCTCGGATTCGATCTCGCCGAGGCTGCCCTTTTCGTCGCAGGGCTGAACCTGTAGGAACGCGTATTCCCCCGCGATTGCGACGTTGACGACGCGTTCCGGTGGTTCGTACTTCACGTCGTCAAGGCTGGGGATCCCGATGTGGATCTCGTGGATGGACAAGCTGCGACCACGCCTTTCGTTCTGGGGGCTTCTAGGCGCTGCAGGCTATCGCTGCGGCCCGCTTACTTCTTTTGCTCGCGCGCGATAAACGTGCCTGTGCTGGCGAAGGTGACGACGATGCCACGTTCGCGCAGCACTTCGGTCGCCCGTCGGGCCGTGCCCAGCGACACGCCGTACTCCGCGGCGAGGTCGCGCTCGGCGGGGAGTCGCGTTCCCGGTTCGAGCGCGCCGTTCTTGACCTGACCTTCGAGGTAGTCGGCCAGCTGCATGTAGATGTAGCCGGAGGCCGGGTCGGGTGTGAAGCCCTCGCTCATGAAGCGGACGCTAGAGCGGCCGGGCGCACCCTGCCGGATGAGAGCGCGCCCTACCGCTGTCCACCGCGTCCTACCGCGTCCTATGCTGACCTGCATGTCTATCGAGAGGGGCGTGCGATGACGGGACGGGTTGGGTTGGCCGTCGTGCTTCGTCAGACGCAGTGGGAACTGGACCACGTCGCGTTCGGGCTTCCTCGTGGTGAGATCACCGAAGAAGAGCGAACTCAGCTCGTTTGCAGCTTGCGGGAGCTCGCGTACGCGCTGGAGGCGCTCACCTTGCAGAGCGAAGAAGGATCGGCTGGGTCCGGCGCCCCAAGGTCAGAGCATTAGCCCCTGTATGGCGACGTCAGGGCGCTATGAAACGGTCTTAGCGGCCAGCGGCGAGGGTGGCTGAACATCAGGTGGCCGACTGGTCACGCGAGGCCGCGCGGCATCTCAAAGCCGCTGGTCTTCGATGCACAACCCCGTAGCCTGTGGAGTCGACTCCGTCGGAAGGGTTGTTGATGACGACTGCTTCGTTCAGTGCCGATACGACGCGCGCCGTCACCGAGGCGGCGTGCGCCGAAGCCGGGATTCCATCCGACGACGCGCGCCTGATGAGGCTTGGAGAGAACGCCCTCTTTCACATCCCGTCTTGCAGCGTCGTTGTGCGAATCGCCCGCACGATGGACTACTGGGCCGATGTCGTTCGCGAAGTCGCCGTGTCGAAGTGGCTGCACCAAGCCGGTATTTCTGCAGCTCAAGTAGTAGATTCCGTTCGGCAGCCGCTTGCAGTCGATGGACACCCGGTGACCTTCTGGCACTTCATCTCGGGCGACCCCGCCCCGTACTCCCGCATCGGCGACCTCGGGTCCCTGCTTCGCCGGCTGCATGCCCTTGAGCCGCCAGCGGCGCTGCAGCTGCCCAACGAAGACATCCTCGACCGTGTCCAGCCGCGGATCGAGAAGGCTCCGATTGCGGAGTCTGACCGTCGGTTCCTGCTTCGTCGACTTGATGAGCTGTCCGATGAGGTGGCGGCCCTTGAGTACGTTTTGCCTGCTTGTGCGGTGCACGGGGATGCTCACATCGGGAACGTCATGATTGCGGACGACGGTGCGCCGGTGCTCATCGACTTCGAACGGTTCGCGTATGGGCAGCCGGAGTGGGATCTCGGCATGACCGCCACCGAGACCAGGACCGCGGGCTGGTGGTCAGACGCTCAGTACCAGACGTTCGTTGATGCGTACGGGTTCGACGTCACCCAGTGGTCTGGGTTCCAGACCGTTCAAGCCGTCCATCAGCTCAAGATGACCACCTGGATCATGCAGAACGTGCAAGAAAGCCAGGACATCGCGGACGAGTACGACGCCCGAATGCGGACGATCCGTGATGGTCTCTCCTCGACCTGGTCACCGCGCTGAGCGTGGATTCGGCACATCGAACTGGGGGTAACGCTCGCGAAGGGTCGTGGTGAACGACCTGACGCGGGCGTCCCCCTCCCCGTGGCGTTCCACAAGATCGGCCCGGAAGTCCGTCAGGTAGCGGTGATATCGGGCTGAGTTGAGGGGTCCCGCGAGGTCAACCGCTTGGTGCGCGATCGACACAGCCGCATCGGAGTCGCCAGCCTGAAGCGTCGAGGCGGCGCTGACCATCCGCAAGAAGGCCTGCGTACGGGTCGGGGTTGCCTGCACCGCAGTCTCGACGAATGACAGGGCTCGATCGGGCTGCCCGAGGTCACGGAAGACATGTGCCCATTCACCTGCGATTTCCGGTGCATCGACGTACGAAGCCCATGCGGGTTCAGCACCGGGATTGCCCTTGTCGAGCAAGCTCTCGGCGCGGCCCATAACTGAAGCGCACAGGGAGCTCTCTCCGACGCTCGCCAGAGCGCGGGCTTCGTGTGCGAGATAGAGCGTTTCGACGGTGGGCGTCGCGATGCCTCGCGTGGCATGCTGCGCTGCCCGGGCGTACTCCGTCGCTTCCTTGAACTTCCCGAGGTAGTTCGCCTGGTGGCTCAGGTTCGCGAAGAGGCGTCCGCCGAGCATGTGGTCGCCGGCTTCCCGAGCGAGTCGCAGACCTTGCTTGAAGTACCTGCTGGCTGCAGCGTGCCTGCCGACGTCGTACGAGGTCCACCCGAGGAGCTGCGCCACCTCCGCTGCAGCGGAGAACAGCTCCTTTCTCGTTGCGTCCGGGTGTGACTGCTTGAGCGTCGGCAGCACGTTGCTCTGGAAGAACGCGAGCAGCATGTCCCGGAGATGTCCGCCGCCGTACTGGAAGTCGAGCTGCATGAAGCTGGCGGTCGTCGCGCGGATCGGCGCAGCGATGCCATTCCCGTAGCTGTCCAGGGGTTCTGCGACCACCAGAGGCTGCGCGAACAGGTAGCCGGTGATCGTCGTCGCCGTCGTGTCGGAGTTCCAATCGGGGCCGATCTGCGAGTTCTGCTGATCGGCCTCGACAAGCCTGGTGAGAATCTGGATTGAGGTTTCGGTGCTTTCGGGGTAGCGAGCCCCGTCTTCGGCGATGTCGACGGCCTCGCCCTCGGCGTCGGTGGGGTCCGACGGGAAACCGATCTCGGCCAGCGTGACCGCGCGGCCCAGCTTCGAACGCAAAGCCTCTGCGATGTACCGCTGGGTCTGGAGCTTGGGGACCTCACCGTCGCGAAACCAGCGACGGACTCGGTTGTGGTCCGGGCGTGCAGGAGGGTCGTCACCACGTTGTTCGCTGAGTGCCTTGATCCGTGAAGCGAGCCCCTTGCTGCTCATGTTGGCCGCGTCCATAACGGCCTTGAGCTGCGGGTTCTTGTGCGACTCGTCCACGTGATCTCCTCCTGAGCGCATCTTCGCATTCCGCGCGCTCCCCCCGCACGCCTTTGCGCTCCCCCTTCGCTCACTGCCGCTCCCCGGGGGGTGCGGAGGTGAACTAGTGCCATCGCAGAAAACGACAGCGAGCGAGGGAGAAAGCGATGGCGAAGAAGCAGTCACTTCCGGTTCTGCCGAAATCCGGGGGCGGCCCGGCGAAGTTCGTTGGGTTACTGCTCCTGGTGGGGTTCGTGGCGCTGGTCCTCAAGGCCCCCGCCGAGGCGGCCCAACTGGTGAAGGTGGTCGGGGCCGCGTTCAGCGGGGGCGCGGAGAGCTTGACGACCTTCGCGAATCAGGTCGGAGGCTGATCAGTGGCGACGCGGTTGATGAGGTCGGCGACGCGCTGGTCTACCTCGGAAAGTCGCCCTCGGAGATCCTGCAACTCGGTACGGACTTCGGCCAGCTCCGCTTCGATGGGGGCTGCCGCCGATGCCTCTGCTGGATCTCTCACGACGGCGGCAGCCTTTTCCCGCAACGTGACGAGCCCTTCGCCGGCCAGGATCTTGAGCGCCGCTCCGACGGTGTTCGGCGCGGCTCCCAGTTGCTTGGCGAGTTCCCGTTGTGGGCGGAGTTTGTCGCCGGGGGAGTAGTCGCCAGACGTGATGGCTTCCCGTAGCTGATCTGCGATTTCGGTCCGGTCCAGAGCCATGAAACCCCTTTCGGTCGTATAGCAAGCCTACATCTGACTTAAGCCAGTGCTTGACATGAGGGAACACGTGTCCTTAATCTGACTTAAGTCAGAACGAACTGACGTAACTCAGAAGGGAACTTTGAACGATGCGAACCACGTCGGAGCAGGTCAACGAGTCCGAGCTGTCGAACAAGCAGCTGCTGGCCCAGGCGCTTCAGGAAGCGATGGATGCGCACGCCAACGGCGTGTTGGGCGGTCCCGGCCTGGACGAGGTTCAGCTGAAGCGCGCAGCGCGGCGGGCTCGACGCGCCGACGCTAACCGGCTGCTGAACACCCAGATTCCGAGCGAGGAGGCGATCGCATGACCACGCAGGAGCGCATCGCGCGGGGCGATGACTTGTACACGCTGATGACGCACGTGCCGGGGGAGGACTTCGGGGCGCACCCGCTGTGCGCGGACGAGGACCCGGACCTGCACTTCCCGGTCTCGGAAGACGTGTCCGTGCCGCTGATCCGCGAGCAGGTCGAGCGGGCGAAGGCGATCTGCGAGCAGTGCCCGCTGATGGCGACCTGCCGGGAGAACGCGATCAACCGCGGCAGCGAGGGCATCTGGGGCGCAACCACGACCGCCGAGCGAGCCGAGATCCGCCGCGAGCGTGGCCTGTCCGGCAAGCGTCGCCGACAGGTCGAGCCGCTGACGGCCCGCGAGGTTTCCGCCGGCGCTGGCCGGGTGCTCGACGACCTGGAGCAGGTGCGGGGCGAGCGGCTGCCGCTGCTGCGCAAGCAGGTCAGGCAGGCGCTGTACCAGGCACGTCAGCGGGGCGACGGAGCCGACCAGCAGGCCGCCGCCGTGATGCGCCTGGTGCAGCCCGAGATCGACTGGCTGAACACGCAGGACGTTCCTGGAGAGATCGCGGCATGAGTGCGGTGCGGGGCTGGGTTGATGTGTTCTGCGAGTCCTGTGCTCGGGATGTGATCGCGCATGGGTGGCACCCGCGGTACAACGTGCGGTTTCGCGGGAGCGACGAGAACGGCAGCGAGATCGACTGCTGGGACTGCGCGGAACTGATCAACCGGCAGGTGAGCGAGACCGGGGGCCTGGAGCTCCGCGGATGGCACTACAGCCCGGTGGAACGCACCGACGCCGATATCGCGATGCACGAGGCCGCGCACGCGGTGGCGGCGGTTCGAGCCGAGGGGATTCGGGTCACCGAGGCCTACATCGGCACGGAATCGCTGTCCTATGGCGTGTCCGAAGGCATTAGCGGTGGTCGGGTCAATTTCCACGTCGACAGCGCGTCGCTGGAGGCGGTGGCCAACATGTCCCACGCCGGATGGGCCGCCGACCGCATGTGGCTGCGGGCGATCGGCCGCGCGGAGGACCCCGCGTTGCAGATCGATGCGGCCTGCGCCTCGGCCGGCGACATGAAGGGCTTGACCGACATGGCAGCCCCGCACGGCTGGGACGTCCCGCAACTGCACACCCAGGCCATCGCCGCGACCGACGAGCTTGTGGGTGAGCACGAGGCAGAGATTCGTGCGGTCCACGAGGAATTGCTCCGCCACCGCCACCTCGGGCCCGAGGCGATCCACGCCGCGATGGACCTCGCTCACCGTCCACGCCGGACCCAGCAGTCCCGCCCTGACGCCGAGCCGCCCACCGGGGGCGCCGGCACCACCACGAACATGCCCGCCGCCGCGGCGGGTGCAACCAGCACACCGAGCACAGGAGGAACAGGAATGTCGCTGATCGATCAGGCGCGAACCACGCTGGCCGGCACCAACGAGCGAGCCAACTACATCTTGGGCGCGCTGCGCCAGGCCCAGCTCGACCTCGAGGCCAACGCGACGGAGGTCTCCGGGGTCAGCGCCGACGCGATGACGCCACTCGAGATCGGGGCGGTCTACCGGCAGGCGATGGAGCAGATCGAGCAGGTCATGGGTCTGGTCTCGCAGGCCACCGAGTCCACCGAGGCCTACGCGGCCTCGCTGCACAGCTGAACAGGAGGGGACATGCCTTCGACTCTCGTTGCCGCGCTGGTGTTCGCGGTCGTGCTCCCGACGCTGCTGGTGGCCCACCACGTGGCCGACCACTGGGTGCAGACCTCCCACCAGGCGGCCACCAAGGGCCTGCCGGACTGGTCCGGGCGTTGGGCGTGCGTCAAGCACGTGGCCACCTACACCGCCACCACAGCCATCGCGGTCGGCCTGGTGTGGGCCGTGCTCGACCTGCCCATCCACCCCGCCGCGTTCACCGCCGGCCAAGTGGTCAGCGCGGTCACGCACTACTGGGCCGACCGTCGCCACACCCTCGCTCGACTCGCCGAGATCACCGGTAACGGTGGCTTCTACCGCCTCGGCGCACCCCGCACCGGCCACGACGACAACCCCTCCCTGGGCACCGGGGCCTACGTGCTCGATCAG
The DNA here is from genome assembly GCF_018070075.1 of Saccharopolyspora endophytica. Classification (GTDB taxonomy): domain Bacteria; phylum Actinomycetota; class Actinomycetes; order Mycobacteriales; family Pseudonocardiaceae; genus Saccharopolyspora; species Saccharopolyspora endophytica. Next base: position 235,655 of record NZ_JAGPXE010000004.1, on the reverse strand, counting down.
TCCTGGCACTGGGCGTGGCTGTTCGTCGCGGCCCTGCTGACGGCTGTGGTCGGGGGTGCGTGATGGAAGCCAGTCCGGTAGCCAACCTGGATCAAATCCTCTGCCAGCGGCACGGCGACGACGTGCTGGAACTGGGCTGGGCCCCGCTGTATGAGCGGTGGATTCACAGCAAGCCGGACTGCGAGGACTGCCTCGCCAAGGTGAGGCGCATCCCTTCCCCGGACGGTCACATCAAGGTCCTCCCCTGGGTTGGTGTGCCGCAGGCGCTGGGGGTTGAGCAGAAGGCAGGGCATGAGGCCGCGCACGCGGTCGTCGGCAAGCACCGAGGCCTCGTTGTCAACTCGGCGTGGGTCGGTGACGACGTAGTCGAGATCTTCGGCGGGAGGTCAATGGCCCGAGGCGGCGGGGTTGATTTCGAACCGTTCGCCGGGCACCTGTTGGCGGACGTCGCTGCGATGGCCTTCGCAGGTTGGGCCGCTGACCGCGTGTGGTTGAAAGCCCAGGGTCTTCAGGGCAATCGGGCCGCCGAGCTCGCTGCCGCCGCCAGTTCCGGCATCGACATGGACTTGCTGTTCGGGCAGAACGCGCCCATGGACGTCTACCTCGATGCGAAGCGGGAGGCCGACGAGCTGGTTCGGGAGCACGAGCGGGAAATCAGCGCCGTGCAAGACGAGCTGATCCGCCACCAGCACCTCGGTGCCGAGGCCATCACCGCGGCAATGGATCTGGCACACCGACGCACCCCGCCGGCACCCAGCAACACGAACAAACCCCAGACCAGTGACGACACCACCACCGGCACGCCACAGGCAGCTCCGGCACTGGCCGGGGCGGGCACGTCCACCACACCGAACACAGGAGGAACAGGAATGTCGCTGATCGACCAGGCGCGCGAGAGCTTGGGCCAGGCCGACGAGAAGGCCACCCACATCCGGGGCGCGCTGGCCCAGGCGGTGCTGGACGCGGAAGCCAACGTCGTTCTGCTGAGCCAGGTCTCGCAGGAGTCGCAGACGGCAACCGAGATCGCCAACACCTACCAGCAGGTCGTCGAGCAGGTGCAGCAGGCCCTGCAGATGGTGCAGCACGCCACCGACCTGACCGAGGGCTACGCGGCCTCGCTGCACAGCTGAACCGGGAGACGACCGCGATGCAGACGCGCACTTACAACGACGGCAACGGCCACCTCGTCATCGAGAACGTCAACGACAAGGGCCAGGTCGTGACCCGCACCGTCCTGCCCGAGAACACCCCCGTCGAGATCGGATCCGACGACGTCACCGACGAGAACAACGGAGGTCAGCGATGAGCAAGCGAGACCGGCAGCAGGCCAACGACACCTACAACAAAGCCAAGGCCGAGCTGGAGCGAGTCTCCCGCCGGGACCGCACCGAGACCGACGACTACCTCGCCGCCAACGACGCCGTGGCCGAGGCCGCCAAGAACGTCTCCTGGTTGCGCCGATGAGCAGCGAGTTGGTGGGCCCGGTCATCGAAGGCGAAGTCATCGACGAGGACCCGTGCCCGGAGTGCGACGACCAGGGCGGCTGCGCGTGCTGCGGCTGCACCACCTGCGGCCTGCTGGGCCAGGACTGAAGGAGAAGCAGCGATGAGCAAGAGCAACCCCTGGCACACGATCGTCAAGAAGTCCTGGTGGGACGGCTCGATGATCACCCTCTGCGGGCAGAAGATCCCGAGCGGGCGCGGCGAGACCGACACCTGGTACCTGCCCCGCACCGGCCCAAACTGCGACGCCTGCGAGGCACTGAAGAAGCAGGGCAAGTAGCTCCGCCCCGGCCCAGCAGTCACTCCGCCAAGAACACCTGCTGGGCCGGGTCTCCCGAACCGATCCGAGAACCGGATGGAGAACTCCGATGCTAGAGAGCTTCCTCAACCACGGTGCGCGCGGCGTCCTGATGCTGGTCGGTCTGGCCGGTCTGCTGCTGCTCGCGTCCGTGATGGTGACCAGGCGGGCCGTTCTGCCTGCCGTGCTGTTCAGCCTGCAAACCCTGGGCCGCGCACTCCTTCGCGTGCTCGCGGCGGCCGAGCCCCGGCTGATCTCCGGCCTGTACCTGCTGATCCACGTCCTGCAGCACCTGCGTGACGTGGCGGCACGACGTGCGCGAAAGGCGGTGGCGGCATGAGCACGCGACCCAGCGGCGGCGACGTGATCGACGCCTACCTGACCAGCAACGACACGAGCGAGGGCAGCGGAATGCAGGGGTATCACTGGACCACCGAGAACCAGCTGGAGACCGACCCGGCCGGCATCGACCCGGTGGCCGAGGTCAGCCCCGGTGACTACGACACCGCCGCCGACAGCGACATCTGGGCCACCGGCACCGGCCGGCGCGGCACGCGGTCGGCGATCCCGGACCCCGACCGCCTGGCGGCGATCCGGCGGGTGGCCGACCGGGTGGTGTCGATGCAGGACGACGACGTGCTCATCGAGGCCATGACCGAGGACGAGCTCGCCGAAGCCCGCGCCCTGGGCCGCCGGCGGCGGGAAGCCCGCCGCGGCCACGAGCACGACATGCTCACTGCCGACCTCGCCGAAGAGCAGGAAGCTGCAAAGCACGAACAGGCCATGCGCCAGCGCCACCGCCAGGCCCAGGAACGCATCGCCGAAGCGCGGGAGCGCCAGCACCGCGCGACCGACCCGTCCTACCGGCTGGTGCTGCTCAACCGGCTGCGGACCTGGCTGCCGCTGGCCGCGCTGCTGCCCGGCCTGGCCTCGGTCGTGCTGGGCACGGTCAACGCCGGCAGCCGCCTGAACGTGATCTCGCCGGACACCCGGTTGGTGAACTGGCTGATCGAGCCGATGTTCAGCGTCGGCGTGCTGGTGATCCTGATGGCCCAGTGGTTCGGCGCGGTGCCCTCCGCGCTGCACTCGCTCAAGCAGGCCGGCCAGGTCCACGGCCTCGGCGCGAAACTTCGGGCCGCCGCGGGCAACGGGTTCTTCCTGATGGAGCTGCTGCTGTTCGTGGCCACCCTCGTGCTCCAGATCGGCATCCACTACATCGGCCCCGACCCGGCCGGCGACATCGGCCCGCTGGTGTGGCTGTTCGTCCCGCTTGGGCTGCTGATCTCCATGGCCCTGGTTCCGGCGGTCTCCACTCGCCTCACGGCAGCGTTCGCCGGAGAGGTCGCCGCCGCCGAGAACCGCCTCACCACCCGGGACGAGACACCCGGGGAAACCGGGTTCTCCACCGTGCCTGAGCTGCATCGGGAGAAGGACGGCGAGACCTCTCCGGTGAAGCCGGAGAACCCTTCCCGCTACGGCTCCAAGACCCGGGCACGGGAGCAGTTCTGGCAGATGGTCAACACCGGCGCACTGGACCCCGCCACCGAGAAGGTCAACGCGATCGCCAAGCGCCTGAACACCCGCTGGGAGAACGCCCGCGAGTTCGTCGACGACTGGCGCAAGCACACCACCGCCTGACCCCCTGCACACACCCCAGAGCTTCCTTCCTGACCCGGCTACGGCCGAAAGGTGATTGACGATGCAACCACATGAGGAGATCGAGACCCCCATGGGCGAGGTCCTGAACTTCCCGCACCGCCACCAGGCCGACACCGAACCGGCCACGGTGCACGCCACCGCCGAACGCCTCGCCGACGACGTGAACAGCGCCGATGAGGTCGTGGACGCCGAGGTTGTCGCTCCGTCGACCGAGGTTGTCCCGCGCAAGCCCGTGGTGCCCCCGGCCCTGGCCGGTAAGGCTCGCGAGGCGGCTCCGGTGGTGAAAACCGCTGGCCTGACCGCCCTTCGCCACTCGTACTTCCTGGTGGCCGGGGCGTGGGACACCTTCTCGACCACCTACGGGCGCTGGACCGGTCGCGACATCGACGCCCAGATCGCCGCGGCGCAGGCCGCTGGTGAACACGCTGTGGCCGCTGACCTGCTGCGTCAGCGCGCTGACAGCAAGAAGCTGTTCCTGGAGCGCCTGAAGGTCTGGGGCCAGTTCCTCAAGCACCTGCCCATCGGCCTGGCCGGGCTCGTGGGCGCGGTGTTCGGGATCGTGCTGGTGGCCTCCCTGATCGCCGCCTGCTCACCGGGCGGGATGGGCTTCACCGACGTCTGGTCGGGGTTCTTCTCGGCTCTGAACAGCGGTTTCGAGTTCGTTGCCTGGGCTGCGGAGTGGTCGCCGTGGGCCGGACTCGCCGTGCTGCTCGGGGTGCTGGGCTCGGGTTACAACAAGCGCCGCCACCGCCAGGCCGTGCCGGCGTTCCTGGCCGCCCCGGGCAGCGGCGTCGGCGAGGTCGAGGTCACCCCGAGCGTCGTGGTGTCGGCGCTGCGCAGGGCGGGGATTCCGGCGCTGCGGCGGGCGATCGAGCACATGGACGAGCACCAGCGTGCCGCAATGCTCTCCCCGATCCGGCTCGCGGGGTGCGGTGTCGAGGTCGACGTGACCCTGCCTTCCAGCGGGGACACCACGGTGACCACCGAGCAGATCCGCGCCAAGCGCCGCGCGCTGGCCGAAGGCCTCGGGCGTCACGAGCACGAGGTGTTCATCACCAAGGCCGAAGCCGCCCGCACGGTGCGGTTCTGGATCGCCGACTCCGGCGCCCTCGACGAGCCGATCGGTGAATCTCCGCTGGTCAACGACGGTTTCGACAAGGCCGACATCTTCTCGGGCAAGGCCCCGTGGGGTGTGACCCTGCGCGGGGACGCGTTCCTGCTCAAGCTCTGGCAGTGCCACCTGCTGATCACCGGCCTGTCCAACCAGGGCAAGACCGCCTCCCTGCGGTCGCTGCTGCTGTGGCTACTGCTGGATGCCTCGGTCGAGGTGCACCTGGCCGACCTCAAGGGCGTCGGCGACTACAACATGCTCAAGCCCCTGGTCAGCACCTACATCGCCGGACCCACCGACGAACACGTCGCCGAGGCCACCGAGATGCTGGAGTGGGCCGTCTACGAGATGAACCGCCGCATCACCGAGATCGAGGCCAACGCCGATGCCTACCCCAACGGCATCACCGCGGCGCTCTCGCGCGACGTGACCAGCGGTTTCCCCCCGATCGTCCTGGTCGTCGATGAGGCCCAGGTGGCCTACGAGTGCCCCGCCCGGGACGAGGACGGCATCCCCTACGGCGGGTCGAAGGCCAACAGCCGGTTCTTCAATGCCGTGCGCAAGATCCAGAACCAGGGCCGGGCAGTGAACGTGACGTTCTGGCAGGGCACCCAGGACCCCACCAACGAAAACCTCCCCATCCGCGCCCGCAACGGTGCCCACATCCGCGCTTCGCTGGTCGTGGCCACCGAGTCCCAGTCCCGCATGGCCCTCGGCGACGCCGCCGTTGACGCAGGTGGGGCCGCCCCGCACGAGCTGCGACAGGGCAAGGACAAGGGCGTGCTGGTGGTCAAGGACGCCGACAACACCATCGAAACCGTCCGCACCAACTTCATCGACGGCAGCAGCGCCGAGCAGATCGCCGAACGCGCCCGCATCCTGCGCGCCGGCACCCGCTTCCGCCGCACCGAACAGGCCCCCGAGCAGCGCGACCTGCTCGAGGACGTCGCGTCCGTGCTAGAGGACGCCGACAAGGTCAAGGCCACCGACGTCGTCGCCCGCCTGCGCAAGCTCGCCCCCAACCACCGGGCCTACCAGGCCCTCGACGGCGGCAAGCTCAAGGCCCAGCTCGCCGCGCTCGGCGTCGACGTCAAGAAGATCGACGGCATCCCCACCGTGACCACGCACCGTGTTCACGCCGCCCTCGCCGCCCGCGAGGGAGAGAACGAGCCCAGCTAGCCGAAACACCTCCCCACAGGCGGCGCCAGCCAGTCGGCAAGACCGGACTCACTGACTCCCTTCCAGCTCAAACCGCCAGCTCAACCCCAGGGAACGGCCCAAGAGAACGCCGCAGGGAATTCTCCCTTGCTCCACCCGAATTCCCTCCCGCCTCCCTCGCCGTTCCCTTCCCCCAACACGCCCCAAAACAGCTACGCACTGTCACGAATGGAGACGTTGTGGACGCCGCCGAGTTCGCCCGCCGGATGAACCAGACCACCACCCCCACCCAGGTCGAGGACCTCGTGAACGAGCTCCACGACCAGCACGACCGCTGGACCGCGACCCAGATCGTCACCGAGGCGCTGCCGATGGTCACACCCATCGACGAGCGCGACTGAAACCCACCGACACCAGCACCGAAAAGACCGCCGCATGAGGCCATCGGCCATGTTGAAGGGAGTACCCACGATGCACACCTACACCGAACCCTGCACCTGTCCCGAGGTTCCGGACCGGATTCCGCTGCAGCTGGGCAAGAACCAGATCGTCGGGATCGTGGAGCCGACCCCGGTTCCTGGCCTGGTGGTCGCGCCGCGCGTGGGCCGCGACATCGTGACCGGGCAGTGGCGGTTCACCGGCCAGTGGGGGCTGTTCCACGTCGCGTCCGGATGCGAGGTCTTCAGCGGCCCCACCGGCGGCGCTCCGGGGCACGTCCGCGATGCCGCGGTGTTCCTCGGTAAGTACGGCATCGACTGGACGCTGCCGACCGCTGAGCTCTGCGACCAGTACGGCTTTTGGGAAACCGTTCGGGCTGTGGCTACTGAGCTGGCCATGGCGGTCCACGAAGGCCGGCCGCTGTGCCCGAAGGAGAGCAGCTGGCGATGCTGCAAACCGGCATGGCAGGTCGTCCTGCGTGACATCCACGGCGACGAGGTCGAGGTCTACACCGATCTCACCTACGCCGAGGCCGAGGACGTCGCGGTCGAGCTGGGCATGGCACACGGCCTGCACGACCCGTCGCAACCCCGGGGTGTGGTCGTCGAGGTCACCGTCGAGCGCGGCGCGGACAGCGAGTGGGAACTGATCTGTGCTCACCCCGCATGCCCGGAGGTCCTGGCCTACGACGATCCCATCGGCCCGGTCCGGCTCGCCGACCGAGCCGTGCTGGAGGAGATGGCGACCGCCGATGAGTGGCGGCAGATCGACGCGCGGCGGTGGCTGTGCCCGTACTGCCACCCCCTCTACCAGCAGGGCTGACGCTGCACACCCCTTTCCGATCAATGTCCTTTGTGGAGGTGAGCTCTCGTGACCACACACCAGGCCCCCAGCGCTGTTGCCGGGCAGTTGCGTGATCAGGCGCTGCTGCTGGCACGGCGGGGCTGGAAGGTGTTCCCGCTGAGGCCGCGCACGAAGCGCAGCCCCGCGTTGCACGGCCGGAAAGACTGCCCCGCCACCGGCATCTGCGCCGGTGGACACCAGGGCTGGGAGCAGCGCGCGACCTCGGATGCCTCGCGGGTGTGGGCGTGCTGGTCGACCGCGGCGTTCAACGTCGCGGTCGCCACCGGCCCCTCGGGGCTGCTGGTCGTGGACTGCGACCAGCCCAAGCCCGGCTGGGTCTGGCCAGAAGGCTGGAACAGCAGGGGGGTCGCTTGCGGCCTCGATGTCCTGACCGTGCTCGCCGACCAGGCCGGGGCGACGGTGCCGGCGACCTACACGGTGGCGACTCCAAGCGGGGGACGGCACTTCTACTTCCGCGCCCCGGCCGGGATGCGGCTGCGCAACACCAACGGCCACCAGGGTGGGCTCGGGCCGCTGATCGACACCCGCGCCGGGGGCGGCTACGTCGTCGCCCCGGGCTCGATCACCCCCGACGGGATCTACGAGCTCATCAACGACTCCGAACCGGTTGAGTTGCCCGCCTGGTTGGTCCAGGCACTTGCTCCCAAGCCACCAGCGGCGGTCTCAGCGCCTCGTGAGATCCCCGCTGTGCGTGCCTCCCGCTACGTGGCCGCCGCTGTCCGCAACGAGTGCGACCGGCTCGCAGCGACCGGTACAGGCGCGCAGAACCAGGCCCTGTTCACCGCCGCTCTCGCGCTGGGGCGGCTGGTGGCCGGGGGAGCGGTCGAGGAGACCGTGGTGCGGGAGGCGTTGCACCACGCCATGTCCCGGCTGCCGCTGACCCGACCGAACGAGCCGTGGACCCCGGCGCAGATCGACGCCACGATCACCTCCGGGTTCCGGTGCGCGGCACGCAACCCCCGCACGATCGGTGTCCGGGGTGATGCGGCATGACCGAAGCCCACGCCACCCCCTCCCGGCCGTCGATGTGGCCGGTCGGCGACGACGGACGCCCGAAGGTACGCATCAGCACCAACCCCGACGCCATCCGCGTGCTCACCACCGCGGTGGGCTCCCGACTGCTGCCCGACACCTACGTCCAGGACGGCGCCCCGGTGCTGGTCGAGGCCGTCTCCGGATCCGGTGACCCGACCGCGGGCGATGACGACGTCGCCCTGCCGCTGTCGGCCGTGCAGCTCAAACCCCCGCTGCTGGCCAGCCTCATGGCCGAACACCTCAACGTCGTCGCCCCGGACGTGGACAAGCACGGCAACCACGTCGAGGTCGAGAAGTCCCCGGCGCTGTCGGTGCTGGGATCGGTGCTCTCGCGCCGCTCCTGGCCGGACCTGCCGGTGCTGCGCCGGATCATCTCCACCCCGGTCCTGCGCCCCGACGGGACGCTGCTGCAGCAGCCCGGCTACGACCCGGCCACCGGGTACCTGCTCGCCGGCCGCAGCCACCTGGAACCGGTGCCCGATCAGCCCAGCCAGCAGCAGGTCGAGGAAGCCAAGACGTTTCTGCTGGAGACGTTCTTGCGGGACTTCCCGTGGGTGTCTAACGCCGATCGCGCCAACTACCTCGGCATGCTCGTCACGCCGATCATCCGCCCGTTCACCCGCGCGCTCTCGCCGTTTGGGGTCATCGACGCGACCATGCCCGGCAGCGGCAAGACCATCCTGTCCGGCTGCGTGGGGATGCTGGTCGGGCAGCGAGTTCTGACGTGGACCGACTCCGAGGAAGAACTGCGCAAGGCCATCACCACCGTGCTCGCCGACCAGGTCGGCGTCGTGGTCTTCGACAACCTCGAAGAGGGCGCGGTCATCAACTCCGCCGTTCTGGCGCGGCTGGTGACCGAGCGGACCTGGACCGACCGCAAGCTGGGCACCAACGCCGCCTCCACGTTCCCCAACGACCGGTTGTGGCTGGCCACCGGCAACAACCTGCGCGTCGGCGGCGACATGGCCTCCCGGAGCGTGTGGGTTCGCCTCGATCCCGACTGCCCGCGCCCCGAGGCCCGTGGCGGGTTCACGATCCCGAACCTCGACACCTGGATCCTCGACCCGGTCAACCAGGCGGTCGTGCTGCGACACCTGCTGGTGCTGATCCTCGACTGGACCGCGGCCGGCGCACCCACCTCCAGCTCGGTTCCGCAGATGCGACAGTTCACCCGCTGGGCCCAGTACCTCGGCGGATTCCTCGAACACCACGGCATCGGCGGCTTCCTCGGCAACGCCGAAACCTCGCGCGACCTCGACGACGACGCCGCCGAGTGGCGAGGCTTCCTGCTGCGCTGGCACCAACTCCACGGCAGCAAGGAAGTCTCCGCCAACGACCTGCGCGCCACCGCCGAAGTCGACTCCGGCCTCGACCCGTGGCAGGGCAACTTCCCCACGACCGGCGCCGGAAAGCTCCTGTCCGCGAAGTCGCTCGGACGCAAGCTCACCGGCCAGATCGGACGGTGGCGCGGCGACATCGTTCTACGCAGCGTCACCAACAGCCACACCGGCAGCCGCGTCTACTGGGTCGAGCGCCAGACCCAAACCTCATGACCCCCCAAACCAAACCCGCAAACCCGCAAACCCAGCAACCACCCAAGTTCACCAGGAAAAAGAAGCCGGGGCAGGGACGGGGACCAAACCCGCCACGTCCACCGCCAAACCCGCAAACCCGCAAGAACCAGCACTCCAAACCCGCAAACCCGCACCAAACCCGCAACCAAAACCCCAGCTCAAACCCCGTTTTGCGGGTTTGCGGGTTTGCGGGTCGGAAAACCGCTCCAGCCCAGCCCAGCCCACGACCCCCCCACTGTTCCAGCCTCTGTAGGCCGGACCGAAAGGACACATTGCGTAGTCACTTTGGCGCGGGAAACCCGTACCCGTCGAACCGAGGAGCGTCGATGTCTCGTCTCGAAAGCACGGCCGGCACACCCGCCGGCGATCCGAACCAGCAGATGGCCGCGCTGTTGACCACGGCCCTTTCCCTCGCTGCGGCGGCCCTCGAAACCGGGAACCTTTCCTCCATCCAGAACTCGCGCCCAGCCACCGAATCGGCCGCGAGCGGGCCAGTACTGATCTCGATTCCCGAAGCGGCACGCGAGCTGGGGTTGAGTCGTGCTTCCGCGTACCGCTACGCAGCTGAGGGAAAGCTGCCGGTCAAACGGTTCGGTCGGCGTGTGTACATCGTGCGCGCCCAGCTCGCCGACTTCGTCAAGCCCGATCCCACCGATTCGACAGAGGCTGATGCTGCATGACAGAACGAAAGAAGAAGTCCGGCCGCCGGGTTCCCGGCAGCGTCTTCCCGCGTGGCAGGAAATGGGCCTACAAGTTCTACGGCCCGCCAGACATCCTGACGGGTGAACGGCCCGAGATCCGCCAGAGCGGCTTCGAAACCGAAGATGACGCTTGGGAAGCGATGCTCATCGCACGTGGGGCATTGGCAACGGAAACGTACGTGAAGCCGTCACGGCAAACCGTGTCGACCTTCTTCGAATCGTGGTTCTCGTACGTCCGGACCACCACGGAAGCCACGACGGCGGCCAACTACGAGAATTTGGCGCGCTATTACGTGTTGCCGATCATTGGTAATCGGCGAATGCAGGACATCACGCCGTCCGTTGTAGCGGCGCTCTACGAGCACCTGCTTACTAAGGCACGGCTCGATCAGCCCAACACCAACTGGGAGATGTACCAGCTGTGGAAGGGCGCACAGGAACGGAAGGAGAACCTCAGGATCCGCGAGATCGCTGAGAAGACAGGCGTCACCTACGCCGGAGCACGTAAGGCCGTGCGTCGATACGAGGTTGGCCGCGTTCCTGCCGAGCCACAGGTTGGCTATGCCCCGAAGACGGTGCACAGCGTCCACATCATGCTTGGCTCGGCATTCAGCACGGCAAAGGCATGGAGCGTAGTTGGGGCGAACCCGATGGAGAGCGTGAAGGCCCCCTCGCAGGTTCGCCGCCCGCACAAGACGTGGAGTCCGGGACAAATGGCGCGGTTCCTCGAAGCCGCCCGTGCCGATCGGTTTTACGCCCTGTGGGTCCTGGTGGCTTCGACAGGCATGAGGCGTTCGGAGTTGTGCGGACTCACCCGCGACGGGCTCGATCTGAGTGCCTCAGGCGGCGCCACATTGCGTATGAACGTCACGAGCGTGGTCGCCGGCGGCAAAGTCGTCTCGGGCGGAGGTAAGAGCAAGAAGAGTCGACGTCCTGTCGCCCTCGACCGCTACACCACGGCCGTCCTGACTGAACACCTGGAACGCCTCGATTCTGAGCGCGCGGCCTTTGGCAGCGGGTACCAGGACAACGGGCTGGTCTTCTGCTGGGAGAACGGAGGTCGGATCTACCCGGACACCATCACGGAGAAGTTCAACGCGCTCGTGGACAGGGTGAGCCTTCCGCTGATCACATTGCACGGCGTGAGGCACAGCTACGCGACCATCGCGCTGCGCTCTGGCGTGCACCCCAAGGTCGTCAGCAGTCGACTCGGTCACGCAACGGTCGCCTTCACCCTGGACACCTACGCCGAGGACGTTCCCGAGCTCGATCGAGACGCCGCAGAGGACATCGGGAGACTCTTCCTCCCGAAGGCCCCGGGCGAGCAGGCTGTCGTGCCGGGAGCTGGGGGAGAACCGGAAACGCGAAACGAGGAAGCGATCGTGCAGTTCCTACGAGCTCTGCCGGCTCAGTACCGGCAGGTGCTTCTAGAGCGGGAACGGCAGTCGGAGGACGCCGAATAGGCACCACTTTAGGTACTGAGCGATGCCCAAAAGGGCATTACGGGCATCCACAAAAAAGTAGATGACCCTGAACATGCTGGTCAGGGTCATCTACTGAATGTGGGCGATACTGGGATCGAACCAGTGACCTCTTCGGTGTGAACGAAGCGCTCTCCCCCTGAGCTAATCGCCCTTGTTCTGTTGTTCGTTCACCGTTCCCGGCGACGAGAAGAACAATACACGATCGTTTCTAGGGGCCGAACAGGGGGGAGGCCAACCACGTCCAGCGCAGGCCGAGCCAGCCGCCGATCGTGCCGAACATGCCCAGCAGCCACAGCGTCACCACGACGACGAGGCCGGTGGCGGCCATGATCGTGAGCTTGGTGGCGAGGTTCTGGCGGCCGAGCCAGTGGACCCACCGCTGGTAGTGCCGCTTGGCGAACATGTTGACCCGGTGCGCCCAGTGGAACTCGGTGGCGAGGATGCCGAGGCCGGCGAAGACCACCAGCCATCCCGGGCCCGGGTAGGGGATCATCAGGAGCCCTGCGATGAGGACCGCCGTGCCGAACGCGCCGAGCACGACGCGGTAGGTGATGTTCAGGGTCCGGCGGCGGCGGACGTACGCGCGGTAAGCGCGCAGGCGCTCACGCAGCGCGTGCAGGCGCGGGTGCTTGGGGTGCTCGTGGTCGCCCGGTTCCGCACCGGTCTGTCGGGCTTCCGGCTCGGTGTGATCGTTCAGGGCTCTCCACCTAAAGGCTGTTCGTCGGGCTCGCGTGCTCAGGATACGGTCGCAGTGGGCCACCCGTGGTGCAGTGGGTCACAGCGCCGACGAGTCGGTAACCGACCATTGTTCCCGGGCCCGGTGAACAGCGGTTTGCTGTCAAGCGGACAGACGGGTGCTCGCCGCACGATGCTGTGACTGAATTGTGACTGGGATCATTGTCCGGTTCGTCGGAAGCCGGGTCTTTGGGCCCTGTGGCGAGCCTTCGATCCTGGTCACACTGTGAGCCGCCTCTCGACCGCGCGTTCGGTGCCGTGCGTGCGCTGTAACCGACGCGGTGAGAACCATTAGCCCGAACCGGTGACATCTCGTGGTGGACGTCTCATCCAAGGCATTTTCGGGAAAATGCGAAGGCCCTTCGTCGCTTATTCTTGAGTCACGTCAGGCGAACCCGACGAAGCGTGAACCCGGTGGTCAGCCGGTACGCGGAGGCGGGATTCACCGGGCGTGAGCGACCGATCTGCAGACCGGGCTCGGACACAGTCGACCTAGTTACAGAACGTAACGACGTGGGTCACTGGGCGAGGCGGGTCCCTTGGGCCGGCCGCTCTGATCGGGAGAGTTCGCGACGGATCGAGTCTCCGGCGTGGGCGACGGGCCCGTCCGATCGGAAGGGGATCGGCCGGAACCGGCGACCACTCCGACCCCGGGATTTCGACCACGGAGTGCACTCGCTTGGTCGCCCAGCGAATTCGGGCATGGCCCGACCGGGTGATCTATGCGGGAGTCGCGAGTAAATCTGCCCGATGAGGCGTCACAACTGTGTTGCTCGGTCGATAAACGGACCGGGAGGGAGCAGGAAGGGGAGGACAATGCGTAATGATCACGTGACACTCCGTTCTACGGCCGTGTTCGATCTGCTGGCTCCGCAAGCGCCCGCAGTGCCGGTCCAGGTCGAACTCCGCTACGACACCCAGGACCCCTACGCCGTGGTGGCCGCGTTCCGCACCGGCCGCGCCGGATGGGTCGAATGGGTCTTCGCCCGCGATCTGCTGGCCGACGGCCTGATCGCGCACGCCGGCGAGGGCGACGTGACGATCCGCCCGGCGGTCGACGACCCGGAGGTCGTCGCCATCGAGCTGAGCTCGCCGTCCGGCCACGCGGTGTTCGAGGCTTCGGCGCAGGAGCTCGCCGACTTCCTGGACCGCACCTACGACGTGGTGGTCCCGGGCAACGAGAACCTGTGGGTCGACGTCGACGACGCGCTCACCCGCCTGCTGCCCTTCGACATGGGCTGATCAGGTCAGAAGCGCTCTGCCCGGTTGCGACCAGGCGGAGCGGGGACCCCCCTTTGATCCCGATCTTGGGCGTGGTCTAGAGTTCATTGCAACGCGGCGGACAGGCCCGGGACACCGGGCCGAGATGTCGCAGCAGGCGGATGTAGCGCAGCTGGTAGCGCATCACCTTGCCAAGGTGAGGGTCGCGGGTTCGAGTCCCGTCATCCGCTCTGGTTCTCTGGCGTTCCAGCCGGCTTCGGTGTGGATGCGGAGTCCGGCGGAGTGGCCGAGTGGCTTAGGCAAGGGCCTGCAAAGCCCTGTACGCGGGTTCGATTCCCGCCTCCGCCTCGCGCGATTAGCTCAGTGGGAGAGCGCTACCTTGACACGGTAGAGGTCACTGGTTCAATCCCAGTATCGCGCACCATTGCAATTCCCAGGCGAGAGCCCCAATTGATGGAATCCATCGATTGGGGCTCTCGCTGTTGTGGGAGCCGTTCCGGAGAAGGTGATCTTCCCGGATGGTCATCCGTTGATGGCACTGGTCCGGCGGGCGCTGCGAGAAACGATCTCCAGTTGAGCTGAGCCGGAGCAGCAGCGCGCAGAGGGTGACGGCACGCGGGTGCGCGTGTAGGGTGAGTGGTGGTCGTTGTACTTCTGGGTTCGTGTTTTGCGCATGCTCGCAGGATGTTGATGCGGGCGAGCTTCTTTCTTTGGTCGTAGCTGGAGTGAGCCGCCGTCTGAGATCCCCCGGCCCGGGCCTCCGCGCGGTGCGGATGCCCGTCATACCCCAGCTCCCGAAGGAGACTGTCATGACCAACGGAACCGTGAAGTGGTTCAACTCGGAGAAGGGCTTCGGCTTCATCGCCCCGGACGAGGGCGGGCCGGACGTGTTCGTGCACTACTCGGCCATTGACGCGGCCGGGTTCCGCACCCTCGAAGAGAACCAGCAGGTGACCTACGACGTCAGCCAGGGCCCCAAGGGCCCGCAGGCCGACGTCGTCCGCGTGGCCTGAGACTCCGCTGAGCTCTCCTTCCCGGCCCGCACCTCGTGTGCGGGCCGGGAACTGCGGTTCGTCGGCACAACTCCCGCACCCGCTCTCGGGGTGCGGTTGAGGCCTGCCGAACCGACCTGCCCAGCAGCGCGCTGGTCGCCGCGACGACGCTGCCCACCACCGGGCGCGCAACCGGCCGCCGCTGCTGCAACACCGTTCCCCCGGTTTGAGCCGAGTCCGCTTCCGCGGGCCCCGGGTTCCCGGAATCTTGTTCCCCCACCTGCGGTCTGAAGCCGCGACGCTCCGCGTCGCGCCAGGCCGCCGGATCCTCCCACGTGATTGGAGCCCGATGCGGGCCAGCGAAAGCCCGACCCTGCCCACCGTTCTCGCGGTGGACGGTGACCTCGTCGATGTGGAAGTCACCCGGCTGGCCGAGCGGCTCTGGCCGCATCTGCTGACCGCCCCACCGGAGACGCTCGTGGACCTGGCGCAGGCCACCACCCTCGATGCCGCAGGGCTCGACCTCCTCGTCGCCGCGCACACCTACGCGGCTCATCGGCACATCTCGTTGCACCTCATCAACACGGCGCCCCGCGTGCACCGCGTGCTGCGCACGGCGGCGGTGAGCGTTGTCCCGGCCTGCAACCGCCGCACCGAGGTGAACCCGGCGACTCGGCACGGCGCCGCGATGGTGATGGCCTGATGCGGCACTCCCGCCACGTCACGCGGACGTTGTCCGATGATGGCTGGCAGATCACCGATGCCGAAGGCCAGCACACCGCACGAATCGTCGGCACCGAGCACGATGCGCTCGCCCGTGCCCACCACCAGCTCGCCGCCTACGGCGGAGGACGCGTGTTCCTCGCCGACGTCGATTGACCACGCCCACCACGGCCGCACGCGTGATGGCGAAAAGCCCTGCGGCCGTCGAGCCTTCCTGGAAGGTGCCACGTCGCGCCTTCGCTGTTGTTGGGTCTCGGTGACCACGGCGTTGGTCCTCTGCTCGTAGTCGCCCCGCATCCCGCGATTGTTGTGAACCGCACCCAGGCGCGGTGGGGGACATCTACGCTTGCGCTGTGAATCAGGTGGGGCCCGGTGCGGGCGCTAGGACCGAGCTTTTCCAGGTCGATCTGCGCGGTGTGGTGGAAATCCTGTCGCAGCACCTGTATTCCAGTTCGCGCGTGTTCCTGCGGGAGCTGTTGCAGAACGCGCGCGACGCGATCGTGGCGCGTGCCGGGGACGGCGCGGCGGCGGATTCCGCTCCCCGCGGCCTGATCCGGGTGGCCGTCGAGGACGAGGCTATCGTGGTCGAGGACAACGGGATCGGGCTCGACGCGGGCGAGATGCGGGCGCTGCTGGCGACGATCGGTGCGTCGTCCAAGCGCGCCGACCTGGAACGGGTTCAGGAGGACTTCCTCGGCCGGTTCGGCATCGGGCTGCTCTCGTGCTTCCTGATCGCCGATACCGTCGAGGTGGTCTCGCGCAGCGCGCGCACCGAGGACGCCCCGACGGTGCGCTGGGTCGGAGCCAGCGACGGCACCTACGAGATCACCGCGGCGCCGGAACCGTTGAGCCGCCCGGGTTCGCGGGTCGTCGTCCGGCCGCGGCCCGAGGAACGGGCGTGGGCGAACCCGCGGCGTCTGACGCGGGTGGCGCGGGAGTTCGCCCGGTACCTCGACACACCGATCGACGTCGACACCGCGGGTGTCCCGCTACGCGTGAGCACCGCGACCCCGCCGGAAGCCCTCGACGCGGAGACCCGGGCGCGGCTGTGCGCCGAGACCTTCGGCTTCGACCCGCTCACCACGGTGCGGATCGACGTGCCGCTGCTGGGCGTGCGGGGCGTCGCGTTCGTGACCCCGGAGGAAACCTCCTCGGCGCGCCGCGGCGGGGACGTCGTCCACAGCCGCGGGATGCTCGTGGCGAACGACAACACCCAGCTCGCGCCGGACTGGGCGTACTTCGCCCGCCTGATCGTCGACGCCGGGACGCTGCCGCTGACCGCGTCGCGGGAGTCGCTGCAGGAGACCAACCTGACCCGCGAGGCCGCCGCGGCCGTCGGGGAGCAGATCCAGCGGCACGTCGAGGAATTGGCCCGCTCGCACCCGGACACCTTCCGGCTCTTCGTCGGGGCGCACGCCGTGGGGTTGCGGGCGATGGCGCTCACCGACCCGTCGATGTTCGCGTTCATGTACGACCACCTGCGCTTCGGCACGTCCCGGGGTGAGCGGACATTGCGGCAACTGGTCGCGGGCACGGACGCGGAGCCGCCGGCGCGCGTGGTGCACCCGGTGCTGTCGCCCGGGCAGTTCCGGGCGCTCGCCCCGCTCGCCCGGCACCACGACCTGGTCCTGATCGACGCCTCCCACGTCCACGAACCGCAGTTGCTGGCCAGGCTCGATGAGTCCGATGTGGACGTGGTGGTGCGGCACCTCGACCTGGAGACGTTCGTCGATGCCGCCGCGCCCGCCAGCGACCGGCGGTTGGCCGCGTCGATCGAGGGGCTCGTGGCCGGTGTGCTGCCCGGTCACCGGGCGCAGGTCGTCGATCTCGGCGTGGAGTCCGTGGCCGCCCTCGAACTCGGCGCGGACGACGAATGGCACCCGGAGGCGTCGGGGACCAGCGGCTGGGGATCGGTTCTCGGCGGGATCGCGGCGCCCTGGGAGCCCGCGGGCCCGCGCCTCGTGCTCAACGTGGCCTCGCCCGCGGTCCGGGCCCTCGACGGTGCGCTGCCGGACGACGTCGCCGCGCAGGCGGTGCGGGCGCTGCACGTGCTGGGACGCCTGCACGCCGGTCAGACGCTGACCGATGACGATCACCTGCTGCTGGGGGACAGCCTCAGCGCGCTCATCACCGCGGCCACCGGTACCGGCACATCGAAGGGCAGGTCATGAACGCCTTCGACGAGTACATCGCGCGGTTCAGCGAGGACGAGATCGCCGAGCTGGAGAGGGTGAACGACAACTACGTCGCGGCGGTGGCGATGGAGCCGGGGATCGAGCAGGAGAAGATCCTCGACGCGCTGTACACCGATGCGGCGAAGCTCGACTCCGCCCTGCACATGGTGCTGGCGCGGATGTTCCAGCTGTTCTCGGTGTTCCAGCGCGGTGAGCACGCCGAGGGCTTCCGGCTGTTCGTGCCCACCATGGAGCTGCTGAAGCAGCGCAGGCACGAGATTCCCGAGAGCGCGACCGAGTCGATGTCCTCGATGGTGTTCCAACCGCTGTCCGTGCTGCTCGACGATCCGGCGGTGCCGCGAACGACCGTCGAAGGGTTCCTGAACCAGCTCGAGCAGGAGACCCTGCGAACCGGCCACGGCGCGGCCGAACTCGCCGTGGCGCGCGCGTACTGGCACGCGCACACGGGTGAGCGGGACGCCGCCGAGGACTGGACCGACCGGTGGCTCGCCGACGGCTCGCACTGGTGGGCGCCGGAGAAGACGATGACCATCGGGCTGCTCAGCGCCATCATCGGAACGTTCGACGCCGGAGAAGCGTTGCGCGAGCTCGATCTGCGCGTCCCCGGGATGGTGGGTCCACCGCACCGCGTCATGAGCATCAGGGTCGACCGCGCGGGATACCTCGCGGTGTGCGGCAAGCACGACGAGGCGTGGCAGGCGTTGACGGCGGCCATCAACTGGCAGGAGCTCGACGCGGTCGCCGAGCGGTGCGCGTTGTGGGCGATGGTGCGCGCGGCGGACGGCGCGCCCGCGGACCTCGGCGGCTCACCGACCGCGCGGGAGATCGTCGCCGCGGCCGAGGAGAACATCGACACCACCTCCCTGGACGCGGTCGAGGACGTCGCCGCGGTGGCGCGGTTCCACCTGCTGCGCGGGGACCGGACCCGCGGCGAGCGGCGGCGTGCCGAGGCCTACGAGCGGGCCCGCGCCTACGACGTCCGCAACGGGACCGGGCACCACGCTGCGCTCCTCGACCGCCGGTGGTTCGCGGAGGCGTAGCCGGTGAATCGGGCGACTGCGGTTGTTTCTCCGTTCGTGCAGGTCAGGAGGATGACCGCCTCGACGCCGACGACCGGTTCGCGGTCGGTCCGGGGTTCGTCCCCGATGCGTCCGGGGCTCGCCAGTGGTGTGCTTCTCGGTATGGCGGGACTGATGACGTGGGTGTTCGATCGCGGTTTCGGCCATCCGCGCGGGTTGGTCGGCCGACTCGGCGGCGCGCTCATGGTGAAGGGGAACTCCGAGCAGGAGCGACGAGCCGTGGAGCGGGCAGGGCTGAGCCCCGGTGGCGCGGTGGTCGTGGTGGGGCACGGGCCGGGGGTGGGCCTGCGGTTGGCCGCTGCGGCAGTGGCGCCGGGAGGTCACGTGCTGGGTGTGGATCCCTCGGTCGCGATGCGGGAGATGGCCGCGTCGAGGTGCGCGGAGGAGATCGCGCGGGGACTGGTGGAGGTGCGCGAGGGTGCGGCCGAGCGGACCGGGTGCGCCGACGACTTCGCCGATGCGGTGATCTCGGTGAACAACGTGATGCTGTGGGAGCGCTCGCGGGGGTTCTCCGAGGCGTTCCGCGTGCTGCGACCCGGCGGACGGCTGGTGATCAGCGTCCACCGGCACGTCCTCGGCGTGGAGCCCGAGGTGCTGCGCGACGAAGCCCTGCGGGCGGGGTTCGAGCAGGTCGGACTCCGCGTGCGTCGGCGGAGGTTCAACAGCCCCGCCGTGGAACTCCTCGCGGTCCGGCCCTCGGGGTGAGCGGGGACCGACTCACTCGTCGAGGGACCGGAACACCAGGCCTGGGTGGGGTTTGGGCCCGAACGAGGTTGATCCGCGGGGGAGGCGGACGCCCGAGGCGGCAGCGGTTTCGAGGTCGTGCTGGGTCGGCGGGTTGGTCAGGACCGCCACTCCTCCGGTGCGTCGGGCCTCGCGGATCGCGGAGGCGGCGCTCGGTTCGCACGCCACGTGCCGGGGCTCGTCCGGGACCCGCCACAGGTGGCGGATCACGGCCGAGTCGAGGACTGCCACGTGCAGCGACCGCAGCGGTGGTCGGGAGTCGCTGAGCGCGGTCTCGAGGAATGCGGGTCGTGGTTCGGTGAGCAGGAAGCCGCCGCGCGGGGTGGCGAGGACGAAGGCAGGCGGACCTCCGGCGTGGCGCTTCAGCACGGTGAGCCAGTGCGTGAGCGGTCCGCGCAGCGGGTGCATCCGGAAGTGCGCCGAGGCTCCGCGCAGCGCCTGCTGCGGGTCGAGGTGGGGCAGGACGCGGTGGAGGGGCGCGAGCCGCAGCGGGGTGGCGGTGACGTCCACCAGCAGGCCGGGGAAGTAGTCCCACGGGCCGGGCCCGCGACCGGCGGCGTAGGCCGAGCGCCGGTGCTGCCGCGCGGCGGCGTAGCGGTGGTGACCGTCGGCGATGAAGGCCGTGCGCTCGTCCAGTTCGGCGATGATCTCGTCCTGCCTCGGGTGGTCGATGATGCGCCAGAGCCGGTGGATCTGGCCGTCGTGGGCCTGGACCTCGGTGATCGGGCACCGCCGCGCGAGGTCTCCGAGGTGCCGGGTGGTGCGGCCGTCACCGGAGAAGCCGAGCAGGGCCGGGCCGAGCCCCATCCGGCCGTGCTCCATGAGTCCGGCGAGCGCGGTGGCGCGCTCGGGCACGATCTCCTCGTGCGTCCGCAACCCGCTGTCCAGGTGCACGGAGGCCAGGACACCGCGGACGGTGCCGTGCGGTCCGGTTTGCTCGTAGGCGTAGAAGGCGGGTTGCCGGTCCTGCGTGATCACGCCGCTGCGCTGCCAGGAGGCCGGGGATTCCCCGCGGTCCCACGGTGTCGCGCACCGGGAGGCGTGGTGGTGCGAGCCGGTGAGCCAGCCGCGGAACGGAACCGCCGCGACGCCTCCGCGTGGTGAGGTGACGGCCGGGGTCGGACGGGTCTCGTCCGGAACCTCGTCGTGGGCGCGCTTCTCGTCCAGGTACGGCTTGATGGCCAGCAGGCACCCGAGTCCGCAGGCACCGGCCATGATGAGCACGGTGCCGGGCGTCGTGAGCATCGCGACCAGCGGGCCAGCCAGCAGCGGTCCGGCGGATTGACCGATGAGCAGGTAGCTGTTGGCGGTGCTGACGAACCCGCTCTTGTGGTCGGCGGGCGCGTGCTTGCTGAAGTGCAGGAACACCGATTGGGCGAGGGCGGCGAAGCAGAAGCCCTGCGCCAGGCGCACCGGGATCATCGCGTAGGGGTCCAGCGGCAGGGACACGACCGCGATGGCCGCCGCGCACCCACCGGCGGCGAGGGCGAAGGTGCGCAGCGGCCGTCCGGTGAGGTCGTTGCGCTTGCCCCACCAGAACGAGCCGAGCAGGGTCGCGCTCCACATCACCGAGTGCAGGACGCCGACCCACAGGCTCGCGCTGCCCTGCTCGGCGACGATGCCTTCGACGTGCTCGGCGTAGACCGGGATCAGGCCGTAAACGCCGAAGTAGACGCCGACGGCGGCCGCGGCCAGCGGCACCGCACCCGGCACCCGCAGGACCGAAGGGCGTTGCCGCTCCGCCGGTTTCGCCTCGGTGCGGTGTTCAGGGGTGCGGTCGGGTTCGCGCAGCGCCCACGCGCAGGCCACCGCGATCGCGGTCGCGATCCCGGCGATGCCCAGCATGAGCTGGGGCAGGCCACCCGAGCCGACCAGCAGGCCACCGGCGATCGGCCCGGCGAGCGCACCGGCTGCGGTGGCGCTGAAGGACTTGCCCAGCGCTGAGCCGCGCTTGTCGTCCGAGCCGGTGGAGCCGGCGAACGCGGCGGCGGCTTCGACGACACCGCCGAGCGTGCCCTGCAGCAGGCGGCCGACCACGAGCAGTGCGGGGGAACCCGCCGAGGCCATGACGACCATGGCCAGGGCCAGCCCCAGCAGCGCGCGCACCACCATCCACTTGCGGCCGATGCGGTCGCCCAGCCGCCCCCACAGCGGGGTGACGACGGTCAGGGCCAGGGCCGGCGCGGCGATGGCCACCCCGGCCCAGGTCTGGGTCTCGGCGACTCCGCTGGTGCCGATCTGCTCCAGGTAGAAGGGCATGATCGGCACCAGCATCATCAGCCCTGCGGTGTTGACGAACTGCCCTGCCCACAGCAGGGCCAGGTTGCGCCCGTGACCGCTGGTGGCATCCGCTTGCTGCGGCGAGGCCGGGTGCCGGGTGCGCACGGTGCGGGTCACGGTGTCACCGCCTCGTGCTCCTGCCACGGGTCGGGCAGGTTGGCGACCCACTCGTCGTCGTAGACCAGATCGAGGTAGCGCTCCCCTCGGTCGGGCAGCACGGTCACGATCCGGGCCGGGCCCTCCAGCCTGGAGACGAGGTGTTCGATGCCGGCGATCACCGCGCCTGACGACCCGCCTGCGAAGACCTTCTCCGTGGCCAGCAGCCGTCGGCACCCGGCGGCGGACTCGGCGTCGGCGACGTGCACGACGTCGTCGATCTCGGCCGGATCGCAGATCTCCGGGACCCGGCTGGCCCCGAAGCCGGGGATCTGCCGAGCCCCGGCGGGGGCGCCGAAGATGACCGAGCCGACGGCGTCGACGGCGATGACCTTGAGGTTCGGGTGGTCCTCGCGCAGGCGTCGCGCGATGCCCTGGATGGACCCGGTGGTGGACACCGCGGCCACCAGGTAGTCGAGGGGACCGTCAACGGCGTCGAGGATCTCGGCACCGGCGGTGTCGTGGTAGGAACGCCAGTTCAGGTCGTTGGCGTACTGGTTGACCTGCGCCGCGTTCGGGATGGAGCGCACCAGTTCCTCGGCCCGGCGCACGCGCGAGTGCAGGTAGCCGCCGGCCTCGTCCGGCTCGGTCACCATCTCGACGTCGGCGCCGAACAGCTCCAACAGGCGCAGGTTCGTCGGAGACGTCTTGGGGTCGACCACGGCGGTGAACGACAACCCGTGCAGTCCGGCTGCCATGGCCAGGGCGATGCCGAGGTTGCCGGAGGTGCTCTCGACCAGCCGCATGCCGGGGCGCAACGTCCCGTCGGCCAAGCCCTGCTCGACGATGAACCGCGCGGGGCGGTCCTTCATGCTCCCGCCGGGATTGAGCATCTCCAGCTTGGCGAGCACTTCCACTTCGGGTTCGGGGAAGCAACGGCTGAGTCGCACCATCGGGGTCGATCCGACACAACCGATCACCGAATCGTGGATCACTGCGAACCTCCAGGTTTCGGGGCGCACTTCGGTGCGCCACCGCGATGAGAAGAGCGGAAAGCGTGAACCGATGCGCGTACGACGACTCGCGTGCCGGAAAGACCCGGCGACAACGGGGAGGCGTCACCGTCGCGCGAGAGGAGGCCCCGTCCGAGAACGCGATTCGCGGGGGAGAACGCGGATCAAGCACGCGTTCATCGGGAATTCACCCGCGATGTGGTGGACGAGGACCCGATCCGGTCATCAGGTTCGCGCGATGCACGCGAAGTGGAGGAATGAGGTTCCGGATGTTCTCCACGGTGGTCGGGAGAACCAGTGCCGAAGTCGCCGAGCCCACGCCGGCTCGGTGCGCAGCGCAGCGATCGCCGCTGCGGCGAAGGCGAGCGCGAGGAGGAGGAATCCCAGCTCAGACGGGGTGTTCAGGGGTCGGGTGAGAGCGACAGCGCTGTAGTCCGGACCGACGTGGCAGTGCGGATCCCCGTGGTTCTGACCGCCTTCGTGGCTGGTCACGGCGTCGTTCGACAGCGCCGGGGTGTCGTGGTGCCCGCCCGGCTCGCCGTGGTGCGCGCTCGACGAGGTCGACAGCGACATCATCGCCGCGTGCCCGGGAAGCGCGTGCGCAGGCAGGAGCACGAGGGGAACCAGGAGGAAGCCCAGCACGAGAAGAGGAAGTGCCAGCCACTTCCTCGTTCCGCGGTGCTGTGCCGTTGAGTTCACGGGCCCCAGACTAGAGAGCTCGGCGAGTGGTTGCGAAGCGGTATGTCCTCTCTCACGCGAAGGGTGCGGAATTCGGCTTCCCCGCTGGGGAACTGGCGCCTCGCGAGGTCGGACCGACGCGCGTCGCGGCTACAGTGGGCGGTCGGCGTCGAGGAGGTCGACGCGATGATTCCTCGGGCGCTGGGTGCGAGCAGTGGTGACTTCTGCGATCAGGAAGGCCTCGACGGCCGTCGGTTCGCCGTACCTGCGACTGGTGCTCCTCCTCGTCGGACTCGCCGTCGCCCTCGCCGTGGGGCTGCTGTTCGGCTCCGAGCTGTGGAACGTCGACCGGTGGCGCGCTGAGCGCGGCCCGTGGGCACCGCTGCTGTTCGTCCTGGTCTTCGGGGCGGCCGCGCTCGTCTTCGCGCCGAGGCCCGCGCTGTCGACCATCGCTGGAACGCTGTTCGCGCTGCCGGTGGCCCTGCCCGTGGTCGTGGCGGGCACGGTGCTGGGTGCGGGACTGGCGTTCGGCATCGCGCGCCTGCTCGGCCGCGAGGCGGTCGCGCCGCGCCTGCGCGCGGGACGCCTGCAGGAGCTGGACTCGGTGTTCGCCCGCCGCGGGTTCACCGCCACCGCGCTCTGCCGCCTGCTGCCCGTGCTGCCCTACGGCGTCGTCAACTACGGGGCCGGCATCACGCGCGTGCGTCCGCTGCCCTTCCTCGCGGGGACGGCCGTGGGAACGTTCCCCGCCAATCTCGTCTACGTCGTGGTGGGGAACAACCTGGTCGCAGGAGAGTCCTGGCGACTCGTGACGTGGCTCGCAGTCGCGCTGGCAGCGCTGGTCGTGGCCGGGTGGCCGGCACGGCGGCTCGTCGGACCGCGGCGCGGTGGGCGGCGCGTTCCCTAGACTGGTCGTCGCGCCCGGCACGGCCTGCTCGTCGACCACGCGAAACGGAGTGCGAACGATGCGACACCTGCGACTGCCGTCCGGCGGTGACCTGCCCGTGCTGGGACAGGGCACCTGGGGGATGGGCGAGCGCGGTTCGGACCGCGCGGCGGAGAGCGCGGCGCTGCGGCACGGACTCGACCTCGGCCTCGGGCTGATCGACACCGCTGAGATGTACGGCAGCGGTGGCGCGGAGGAAGTCGTCGGCGAGGCGATCGACGGTCGGCGGGACGAGGTCTTCCTGGTCAGCAAGGTGTTCCCGCACAACGCCGACCGGCGGGGCGCGGTCGAGGCGTGCGAGCGCAGCCTGCGCCGGTTGGGGACCGATCACCTCGATCTCTACCTGCTGCACTGGCGGGGCGGAACGCCGTTGGACGAGACGCTCGAAGCGTTCGAGGAATTGCGCGACAACGGCAAGATCCGTCATTTCGGGGTCAGCAACCTCGACACCGACGACATGCGGGAGTTGTGGGGCCAGGACGGCGGCAGCGACTGCGCGGTCAACCAGGTGCTCTACAACCTCACGCGGCGCGGGATCGAGTTCGACCTGCTGCCGTGGTGCCGGGAGCGGGAGTTGCCGGTGATGGCGTACTCACCGATCGAGCAGGGCAGGTTGCTCGGGGACCCGGTGTTGGGGCGGGTCGCGGAGCGCCACGGGGTCACGCCCGCGCAGATCGCCATCGCCTGGGTCCTGGCCGGTGACGGTCTCTGCGCGATCCCGAAGGCCGCGACCCGCGGCCACGTCGAGGAGAACCACGCGGCGCTGGAGATCCGGTTGTCGGAGGACGATCTCGCCGAGCTCGACGCGCAGTTCCCGGCGCCGGATCGGGCGACACCGCTGGACATCCTCTGATCGGTCGCGGTCGATCGAGGACCGGGGCTCTTCGCGCCCTCGTGGTCTCTTGTGGACCGCTTCGATGACATGATGGTCGCTCGTGGAGCTGAACCAGTTGCTCGGGCGGATCGTCGATGAGGTCGCACCGCTGCGCGGGAGCGGGGTGGTCGCGGATTACATCCCGGCGCTCGCGAGGGTCGATCCTGCTCATTTCGGCATCGCCATCGCGGATCTCGAAGGGCGCGTGCGCGGGGTCGGCGACTGGCAGATGCCGTTCTCGGTTCAGAGCATCTCGAAGGTCTTCACCCTCGCGCTCGTGCTCGCCGGCAGCGATGAGGCGCTGTGGCGCCGCGTCGGCCGGGAGCCCTCGGGCAACGCCTTCAACTCCCTGATCCAGCTGGAGCACGAACGGGGCATCCCGCGGAACCCGTTCATCAACGCGGGCGCGCTGACGGTCACCGACGAGCTGATCTCGCAGGTCGGCGATGCCAGCGGCGAGCTGCTGGCGTTCCTGCGCACCGAGAGCGGCAACCCGGACCTGCGGGTCGACGCCGAGGTGTCGGCCTCGGAGGCCGCGCACGCCGACCGGAACCTGGCGCTGACGCACTTCATGGCGTCCTACGGCAACGTGCGCAACCCGGTGGCGACGGTGCTCGACCAGTACGTCCGGCAGTGCTCGATCGAGATGAGCTGCCGCGACCTGGCCCTGGCCGGGCGGTTCCTCGCCGCGCACGGCGTGCGCCGGGACGGTTCGGAGCTGCTCACCCGCAGGCAGGCCAAGCGGGTCAACGCGATCATGCTCACCTGCGGGACCTACGACGCCGCAGGCGATTTCGCCTACCGAGTCGGGATTCCCGGCAAGAGCGGCGTCGGCGGCGGGATCCTCGCGATCGTGCCGGGACGGTGTGCGATCGCCGTGTGGAGCCCGGGTCTGGACGCCCGAGGCAACTCCGTCGCCGGTGTCGCCGCGCTCGATCACTTCACCACGCTCACCGGCTGGTCCATCTTCTGACCGAGCTGGTCGATCTTCGAGTGGCGGCGCGGTTGAGTCCACATGAGAATGTCGCTCACCAGTGGAGTTGCGGAGTCGGAGCCGTCCTCGCGCCAGGCTCCACTGCGACGACGAGGGGGAGGGGCCATGGCCGCGCCGCGCAAGAACACGAGGTTCCGAATCCACAGCTCCGACCTCATACGCCCGCTGAGCGCGCACTGATCTCCAGGCGCTGACACGCGGCCAGGCGCAGCGACGCCTGGTGCCGCCCTCGCCGCACTCCGCGGCCGAATCCCATCACTCGTAGGCGAATGACCACCTCCGGTCATTCGCCTACCCGGTCACGCTCATTTCTCGGGGGAGTCATGCGCGCAATGAGAAGGTCGTGGGGGCGGGCTCTCGCGACGATCACCACCGTCCTGGCCGTGCCGATGATCATCCCGTCGGCGGCCGCCGGTCCTGCTCTCCAGGACTCGCGGGACTTCGGCACACCGACCCGGTCGCCGGGCAAGACCTGCCCCTTCGTCGGTGAGCTGCCCGTGCGGCTCCCGGCGGTGGCGGTCCCGGCGAACACCCCGCTGCCCGCGCTGCCGGAGCCGTCCGTGCCCAGCACGATCCACGGCGAGCTGTGCATGAGCGAAACCACTCGGGCCAGAGCGGCGGCCACCGGGCAGTCGCCCGCCGTGCTGCTGCTCGTGCACGGGCTCACCTACGGCACGTGGTACTGGGATTCGCCCTTGCAACCCGAGACGTACTCCACCGTCAACCGCCTGGTCGACCACGGGTACGCGACGCTGAACATCGACCGCGTCGGGGCGGGCCGCAGCGACCACCCGCTCAGCGCGCTCATCACTCCCAACGCGGCTGCGGAGACGGTCCACCAGCTCATCACCCAGCTCCGCGACGGCGAGGTCGGCGGAACGCCGTACCCCCGAGTCGGTCTCGTCGGTCATTCCTACGGCACGGCCGTGGTCTGGTTGGAGAGCGCGCTCCACAACGATGCCGATCTCGTCATCGGAACGGGATACAGCAACAGGTTTCGGATCGAACAAGGCGTGAACCTGCTGTCCACGATGATCCCCGCCGCTCTGCAGCCCGCGCTGCCCCCAGCGCGCTGGAAAGCCGACCCCGGCTACCTGGCCTCGCGCCCGGGAACGCGTGCCCAGCTGCCCTTCTTCCGCGGGCCCGGCGCAGATCCCGCGATGCTCGCGGTCGACGACAGGCTGCAGAACCCCATGACGGTCACCGAACCGCTCGCCCTGAGCCGCGAGTACGACGGAACGCACAAGGGGATCCGCATCCCCACGTTCCTCATCAACGGCCAGCACGACGCCTTCGTCTGCGGTCCCGGCGGTTCCTCGTGCCGCACCACCGCCGGTGTCCACGACTCGCCCGAAGCGCTCGAACGCGCCGGCTCAGCGCTCGCCGACTACGAGGCCCCCGGGTTCCACCCGCACGCCTGCCTGCGCGCGGCCGTCATCCCCGCCGCCGGCCACAACATCGCCCTGCACCGCAACTCCCACCAGGCCGCGGACACCATCGCGCACTTCGCGGACCAAGCCCTGGGCACCACGGGAACCAACGCAGACCCCTACCGCGCCACCTGCAGCACCCACCCCAGCGGAACCACCGACGTCCTACCCGATCTCACCAGGCTCGTACCAGACCTCCTACCCCGGTGACCCCTGGATTTCAGTGGAAATCGGGCCCCTGATTTCCACTGAAATCCGGGACGCCGGCCGACCACCCCGGGTCCGGGCGGTCCCACAACCCGGAATACCGCCGTAATCAGGGGCCGGATTACTGCCGTAATCAGGGAGCGGATTACTGCCGTAATCCGTGTTGTGGGTGGGAGCGGCGGAGCTTCGGGTGATGGTTCCAGCTGGATGCACCGGGTCCGCCGCTCGCCGGACGATCCTCGAGCCCCGGGTTTGATCGTGGCGGGGGTCGGGGTTCTGGACTCCCGGGTCAGTTGAGGGCGTTGGCGAGGTGGTTGCCGAGGTCGGTGAGGGTGTTCTCGTCGCCCGGGACGTCGGGCCTCCAGGGCAGCATCAGCGTGTCCTTGGTCTTGTCGCGGTAGCGCGGGATGACGTGGAGGTGGAAGTGGAAGACCGACTGCCAGGCGGCTGAGCCGCAGCAGTTGAGCAGGTTCACCCCGTCGGCGCCGAACTCCTTCGCGGCCGCCTTGGCGACGCGCTGCGCGGTGAGCGTGACGGCGGAGAGGTCATCGGCCGGGATGTCGAACAGGTCCTGGCTGTGCCGCTTCGGGATGACCAGCAGGTGGCCGTCCGAAGCCGGGTTGATGTCCATGAACGCCACCGTGGCGTCGTCCTCGGCCACCTTCACGCTCGGAAGCTCACCGGCCACGATCCCGCAGAACACGCACTGATCACCCATGCGCCAGAGATTAACCGCAGAACACCGGCCGCTGCCAAGGGTTTCCCGAGCTCCCGGAGGCGTGGGCGCGTTCTCCTGAGCTCGCAGCCGGATCGGGTGTTCGCGGAGCGCGGTGTTCGGCGCGTTGGGGGACGATGGGCCGGTCGGCGGCGCGAGGCGCGGCCGCACATCCGTTCGGCTCGGTGTGGGCGGGAGCGCGTGTTTCAGGTGGCTGAATTTACGTTCAGGTTGTTCGTGGTCGGGCGGACGGAGCGCTCCCAGGCCGCGAAGATCAACCTGCGTGCGGTGTGCGAACACCGGGTGCCCGGCCGCTACGAGATCGAGGTCGTCGACGCCGCGGAACGCCCCGATCTGGCCGGGGAGCTGCGGATCCTGGCGACGCCGACGGTGGTCAGGCTCGCGCCGTTGCCGCAACGCCGGGTGATCGGGGACCTCTCGGACCATCGCCGCATCACGGCCGCCCTGGGCCTGCCCGATGCCGATGCGCTGTTCTCGGAAGGAGGGTGACCGCGTGAGCAGCAGCGATGCGATCGAACGGCTCCCGACCGGCATCAGCGGTTTCGACCAGGTCGCGTTGGGCGGGCTGCCCGCCGGGCGGTCCACGCTGGTCACCGGGACGACCGGCAGCGGCAAGACGCTCTTCGCCGTCGAGTTCCTCGCCCACGGCATCCGCGCTCTCGACCAGGCCGGTGTCTTCGTCACGTTCGAGGAGACCGCCGCAGCCATCCGCCGCAACGCCCGCTCGATGGGCAAACCCATCGAGCTGTGGGAACGCGAGGAGAAGTGGACCTTCGTCGACGCTTCGGACGACGTCGAGGAGACCTCCACCGTCGGCGACTACGACTTCTCGGCGCTGATCGCCCGCATCGAACACGCGGTCCGCCGCACGGGTGCGACGCGCGTCGCGCTCGACTCGATCGGCGCCATCCTCACCCGGTTCAGCGAGGCCGGGAACATCCGCCAGGAGCTGTTCCGGATCGCTTCAGCCCTGGAGAGGATCGGGGTCACGTCGGTGCTGACCGCTGAGCGGACGGAAGAGCACGACGGCGTGTCGCGGTTGGGCGTCGAGGAGTTCGTGCTCAACAACGTGATCATCCTCCGCAACGTCCTGCGCCAAGAGCAGCGCCGACGGACCGTCGAGATCGTCAAGTTCCGCGGCGCCGCCCACCGCACCGGCGAGTGGCTGTTCGCCATCGACCCGCAGGAGGGGATCGTCGTCATGCCCCTGGCGTTCCTCGGGACGCGGGCGCGGGCTTCGCGGGCCCGCGTGTCCTCGGGCAACGCCGAGCTGGACGAGATGTGCGGCGGCGGCTTCTACCGGGACGCGATCGCCCTGCTCAGCGGCTCCTCCGGCGCGGGCAAGACGTTGGCCGGACTGCACTTCGCCGCCTCCGCGCTCGACGCCCAGGAGCGCTGCCTCTTCTACACCTTCGACGAGACCCGCGAGCAGCTCGTGCGCAACGCCGCGGGCTGGGGCCTGGACCTGGACGCGATGGAGGAGACCGGGCTGCTGCGGGTGGTGTCGGAGTACCCGGAGGAGTCGTCGATGGAGGACCACTTCATCCGGCTGCGCCGCAACGTCACCGAGTTCGAGCCCCACCGCATGGTGATCGACACGCTCTCCGCGCTCGAGCGGATCACCACCTCGCGGGCGCTGCTGGACTTCCTCGTCGCGCTGGGGGCCGTGCTGCGTCCCCGCGAGATCACCGCGCTGCTCACGTCGGCGGCCGGTCCCCGCCTCGCTCCGTCGCTCACACCCGACCTCGCCGTGGAGATCGCCAGCCTCGCCGACATCACGATCCTGCTCCGCGACTTCGAGCACGGAGGCGAGGTCCGGCGGGCCCTCGCCGTCGTCCAGGCCCGGGGTACCGCGCACGACCACCGCATCCGGCAGGTGGACATCGACGGCCTCGGCATGCACATCGGCGAACCCCTGCACGGCGCGTCCCGCGCCCTGTTCGCCACCCCGTTGGTCCCCGAGCAGCCGCAACGGCCGGCAGAGCCGCGTTAGCCGGTGGAACGGTGATCCTATGAGCGACCGGCCGAACGCTCGATCCAGCGGAGAAGCCGAAGGGCGGACGTCCGGCTCTCCGTTCCAGAGCGGGGGCGACCAGCGCCTGGCGACGGCCTCCGCGGACGGGATCGTCGCGGTCGACCACCGAGGGATCATCCGCTCGTGCAACCCGGCCGCCGAGGTGATGTTCGGCCGATCGGCGGGAGAGCTCGTCGGGACACCGTTCGGCTTCCCGGTCGTCGCCCACGAGACCAGCGAGATCGACCTGCTCTCACCCGGCAGGCCACCGCGGGTGGCCGAGATGCGCGTGACCGCCACGACCTGGCAGGGCGAACGCGTCCACGTCGCGGCCCTGCGCGATGTCACGCACCGCAAGGAGGTCGAGCACGACCTCGAAAGCGCCCTGGAGCGCCAGACGACGATCGTCGCGGTCGCCGCCCACGAGCTCCGCACACCGGTCGCCGAGATCAAGCTGCTCGTGGACCTCCTGCGGGACCACCTCTTCGCGAACGGCGATCAGCACGGCGTCGAGGTGGTCAACCAGGTGATCAACCGCATGGAAGGCCTCCAGGCGCTCATGCGCAAGCTGCTCACCGCGTCCCGGATCGACGCGGAGGAGTCCCGCTCGTACCCCAAACCAGTGGCGGTGCTCGGGCCCATCCTCGAACGGCTCGCCGACTGCGGGGACAAGGCCCAGGACGTGAAGGTCTCGTGCAGCCCGGATCTCGTGGCGTTCGTGGACCGCCAGGACCTCTCCGAGATGCTCGTCATCTACCTGGAGAACGCGTTCATCTACGGAAGTCCGCCCATCGAGGTTCGAGCCACCGAGCGGTCGGGCCGGGTGGAGATCCGAGTGCGCGACAGCGGTTCTGGAGTTCCGGTGGAGTTCGTGCCCCACCTCTTCGAGCGCTTCAGCCGCGAGCCCAACGCCGGGCGGGAAGTCGAAGGAACCGGTCTCGGGCTGTGGATCGTCCGCAGCCTCACGGAGGCCAACGGCGGAAGCGCCTGGTACGAGCACGACGACGAGGGAGGGGCCTGCTTCTGCCTCCACCTGCGGAAACCCGGAGATCCTGACTCGACCGGGTAGAAACCGGCCGGTGGTCACCAGGCTTCCGCGTCGCCGCACGGGATCAGGGGGCGGTGACGGTGGGATCGACGTGGTCGCGCAGGTCCTCTCGGCCTTGGAGGGCTCCTGCTCGGGTCCAGGTGTCGAAGGTCGTCTGGAGCTGCGCGGCGAAGGCGTCGTCGACCGGGATCCGTTGGTAGGCGGTCTGCTCCGGTCGGATCTGGGCGGCGACCTCCAGGGGTTGGCGGGCGAACTTCGAGTACCAGCGGTCGAAGTCCTGCGGGTTCCGCCTCGCCCACTCTCCGATCTGCCGTCCCACATTGCAATATTGACGTCCCACGCGGTATGAACGTGGCAGGCTGGACATCAAGGCCGACCACTATGCAGGAACAGCGAGGAGAAGTCCTTGTCAGGCAACGAGAACCGGCCCGGCGGCACCGCGGACTGGCATCAGAAGCTGGAGCACGTGCGCGGCGGCGGGCTCACCTCCGACACCAACCAGACCTCCGGGATGCGGCGCTTCGAGGCCATCTCGGGCAAGACCGTCGGCTCGGAGAAGCTGTGGATGGGCCGCACCCACGT
This sequence comes from Saccharopolyspora endophytica, assembly GCF_018070075.1. Taxonomy (GTDB): domain Bacteria; phylum Actinomycetota; class Actinomycetes; order Mycobacteriales; family Pseudonocardiaceae; genus Saccharopolyspora; species Saccharopolyspora endophytica. The sequence goes on along the minus strand of NZ_JAGPXE010000004.1, from coordinate 203,244 downwards.
CGGGCCGGCCACCAACTCCGGCGACCACCACCACGGCGAGGCCGAGACCGCCATCTACGTCGTCTCCGGGCACCCCGTGTTCGTCTTCGCCGAGGGGCCCGAGGAGGTCCGCGTCGAGACCGAGCCGGGCGACTACATCTTCGTGCCGCCCTACGTCCCGCACCGCGAGGAGAACCCCTCCGCCGACGAGGAGGCCGTCGTGGTCATCGCCCGCAGCACCCAGGAGGGCATCGTGGTGAACCTGCCGAGCCTGTGGGCCGAGGTCGACCCGAACGCCGAGGGCGACGGCGCATGTCAGAGCTGACCGGGGAACGGCGCTCGGGCACGCAGTCGGTGGACCGGGCGATGGCCGTGCTGCGCTGCTTCGAGAAGGCCGAGCAGCTGACCCCCACCGCCGTGGCCACGCAGCTCGGCCTGACCGTCAGCACCGCGCACCGCATCATGCGCGCCCTGCACACCGCCGACATGCTCGCGCAGGACCCGGCCACCGAGCGCTACTTCCTCGGCCCGACCACCGCGATCCTCGGCAGGCTGGCGCTGGAGCGCATGGGCACCACCGTCATGCACCCGGTCCTGACCGCGCTGCGCGACCGGACCGGCGAAGCAGTCAGCCTCGGCACGCGCATCGGTGACGAGGTGGCGGTGCTGGTGCAGATCCCGTCGACGCACCCGCTGCGCTACGACCAGGAACCCGGCGCCCGCAACCCGATCCACGTCTGCGCCATGGGCAAGACCCTGCTGGCCTTCGGCACCGAGCCGGCCACCATGCCCGAGCCGTTCCAGCGCCACACCCCGAACACGATCACCACCCACGCCGAGCTCGCCGACGAACTCGCCCGTATCCGGTCGCGGGGTCACGCGTTGAACAACGAGGAGCGGCTCGTCGGCGTGCGAGCCGTGGCGGCCCCGGTGCACGACCAGACCGGGCACGTCATCGCCTCGGTCGTCGTCCAGGGGCCCACCGTGCGCTTCGGCGAGGACAGGGTGGACGATCTCATCGGCGCGGTCACCGACGCGGCCCGGGATCTCTCGGCGCTCTACCGGACGTCGGGTGGGGGATAGCCCTACCCCCTTGAGTGGGTCAGCCTCCCCCGAAAGTGCGGGACAGCACCGGGGAACGGAGGGACAGACCCGACGATTCCTGCCGCGAAACGCGAAAGCATTCCTCTTAGTCACGGCCGGGTAGGGCTTCCCGGATCATCCGTCGAGAGAGGAACGGCGAAATGGACACCACGAGCACCATTCGGCCCGTAGCCACCGACATGGACGGTGTCATTCGCGAGCACGGCGGCGCGCTGCTCTCCTACGCCACTCGCTTGACGGGGGACCGCTACCTCGCCGAGGACATCGTGCAGGAGACCTGGCTGCGGGCCTGGCGGCACGCCGACCGGCTCAGCAACGGCAACGGCTCGGTGCGCGGCTGGCTGCTGCGCGTCGCCCACAACGTCGCCGTCGACCAGCACCGCAGCCGCAAGGCGCGGCCCACCGAGGTGGCGTTCGAGAGCGAGGAGCTGGCCAACCGGGCCGTGCAGTCCGCGCCCAGCGACGAGGTCGAGAGCCGGATGGTCGTCGACGAGCTGCTCGACCACCTCTCCCCGGCGCACCGCAGCGCGGTCGTCGAGGTCTACGTCACCGACCGCACCACCGCGTCGGCCGCCACCGCCCTCGGCGTGCCGGTCGGGACGGTGAAAAGCCGCCTGCACCACGCGATCCGGTCGCTGCGCACCCGGTTCGCCCCGCGCGTCCTGGAAGCCGCGTGACGGCTCAGCTCAGCGCGTCGCAGGGAGTCGCGTCGGGCACCTGGGGCTCGATGCGCACGTCGGCGAAGGTGATGTCCATCCGGCGCTGGGACCACACCAGGAACGGCGTGTTGACCCGCCGCTGGTCGAGCCCGCCGGCGACGAAGCACGACAGCGGGATCTTCACCGTGGTGCGGTGTTCCGGCGGGAGGTCGGCGAACAGGTGGCTGGCCGGGACCTCGGAGCGGCAGGGGAACTCGCAGTGCATCCCGATCTTCGTGGTCTCGCCGGTCGGCGGGGTGTGCACGATCGCGTCGAAGACCAGCGCCCCGTCGTTCGCGGAGTAGGCCGTGAGGTCGAGCGGACCGCGAGGGGTGTTGGTCTGCAAGTACATCTGGGCGGGCTTGTCCTCCATCCAGGACACCCGCAGGCCCTCGTTGGCGGGGTCGGCCACCGCCTTGATCACCGAGCCCTGCTCGGTGCCCTCGTCGAAGATGTAGGAACCGCCCCAGTTGACGTCGGAGCCGAGGTAGCCGGCGAAGGGTTCGAGCACCTTGCCGTCGTAGACCGGCAGCGGACCCGCAGGCGGAGCGGGTTTCTCGGCGACCGCGCCTCGGGCCGCGTCGGAATCGCTTCCGGTGGTGGCGAACACGGTCACGCCCACGCCGATGACCAGGGCCGCCAGGGCTGCGACGGCGGGCACGAGCCAGTTCTTCTTGCGCGCGGGCTCCTCCGGAACGGCCTGGGAGGCAACGGGTTCCGGAGTCACCTCGGACGCGGGGGCGGGTCTCGGCTGCGTCGCGGTGCGCGCCGCGCCCAGCGCCACGGTGAACTTCGGGTGCAGCGTGACCCGGACCGGCTTGTTGAACTCCTGGGACAGCATCTGCGCGACCAGCGGGACGCGGGACGAACCGCCCGCGAGCAGCACCGCCGAGAGGTCGTCGGCGCGCAGCCCGGCCGAGGTCATGGTCCTGTGCAGCGCCTCGGTGGTCAGCTGCACCGACGGCCGGATCATCTCGTTGAACTCCAGCCGCGTGATGGTCACGCCGCGCGGGCCGGAGGGCAGCGGGATCGTGAGGTTCACGTCCGGCTCGGTGGAGAGCTCCTCCTTGGCGCGCACGCACATCGCCTGGATCGTGGCGAGCGCGGACGCCGCCCGGGGTTCGGTCGCGTCGAGCCGGCTGATCGCGCCGTCGAGCCGCTGGTCGATGTGGGCCAGCAGCGCCTCGTCGAAGTCGATGCCGCCCAGGTGCTCGATCCCCTCCGGCGTGCCGAGGATCTCCATGCGTCCGGCGCGCATGCGCAGGATCGTGGTGTCGAACGTGCCGCCGCCGAGGTCGTAGACGGCGACGACCTCGCCGTCTTCGAGCCTGCGCTCGGTCGAGTAGTGGGTGGCGGCCGCTTCCGGCTCGGTGATCAGGCGGAAGTCCTCCACGCCCGCCAGCCGGGGAACTTCGGTGAAGTGCTCCTGCCGGTACGGGCCCCAGATCGCCGGGTAGGTCAGCGCGACGGATTCCGGCGCTGCGCCCATCTCCCGGGTCACGATGTCGAGGACGTCGCGCAGCTGCGCGGCCATCAGCGCCGCGGGCGAGTAGGCGGAGCCGCCGAGCACGAGCGGTGTGGGATCGCCCAGCCTGCGCTTGAAGTTGCGGGCCACCTGAGCCGGGTCGGACACCGCGCTCAGCGCGGAGTTCCCGGTCAGCAGCGCACCGTCCGGAGCCGGGTGCGCAACTGAGGGGATGACCACCTCGGATGACAGCGACACCATGCGGGTACCACCCTCGCCGCTGACCGCAGCGGACGTGAACGAAGTCCCGAGGTCGATGCCAACGCCGTAACGCACCTTGTGTGCTCCCTTCGCGTCAGCAAAAGATAATCACAACTCAGCTCGCGTCAACCCTATGCGAGCCGGAGAACCGTGGGGATAGCCCTACCACCGCAACGGGCTGGCACCCTTTTGCCGGGCAGCCGCTCGCGCGAGGCTGGGACGATGGTCGGGAGTGCGGGCAGGTACAACGTGCGGGGTGGCAGGTGGCTGCCCGGCTGGCTGCGCGTGCCCGGCCGCGGTGCCGCCGAGTACCGGTTCGAGCTGGAACGCGCGCTCAACGACGGCCCCGCGGCGGGCCTGTCGGCGCTGGCGGTCGAACTGGACCTGTTCTCCGCCGGGGTCGCCGACCTGCGCGTCTCCTCCCGCATCGAGGCGCTGCGGGAAACGGTCATCTCGCTCATCGAGAACCTGCGCCAGCTCGGCGGGATGATCCACCCGCCGGTGCTCGCCGAAGGCCTGGAACCGACGTGCTTGTCCCTCGCCGAGCGCTACGACCTGCTGATTCGGCTGGATCTGCCGGAGCACGCGCTCGGCCCGCAGGCGCGAGTGCGGACCGGTCTCCTCGTCGCGGATCACCTGGCTACTCTTGAACCCGGTACGACCGTGCGGGTGCGAGTGCGAGGCAGGAGGTTCGTGCGCGTGCGCATAACCGAGCAACGGCCGGGTTCGTCGACCTGGCGCAACCTGCGGGCGGTGCTGCTGTGCGGGTAGCCATCGCCGAGGACGGCGCGCTGTTCCGGGAGGGGCTGGTCCTGCTGCTGCAGGCCGCCGGGCACGAGGTCGTCGGCTGCGTCGGCGACGGTGATTCGCTGCTGGGGATCGTGGCCACCGAGAAGGTGGACGTGGCGGTGCTCGACATCAGGATGCCCCCGGAACCCGACGGGGGGCTGACCACCGCCGAGAAGATCCGGGCGCGCAGCCCCGAGACGGGCCTGCTGCTGCTGTCGCACTACGCCGAGACGCACTACCTGATGCGCGTGCTGGAGATCGGTGCCGAGCGCATCGGCTACCGGCTCAAGGAGCGCGTCGCGGGCGTCCAGGTGCTGGCCGACACGCTGGACCGGATCACCGCCGGCGAGATCGTGATCGAGCCGACGCTGGCGAAACGCCTGGTCGAGGCGCCCGCCCGGCGGGCCGACAGCCCCATCTCGTCGCTGACGGACCGGGAGGTCGACGTGCTGCGCCTGATGGCCGAGGGCCACGCCAACAACGCGATCGCCAAGGAGCTGTTCGTCTCCGCCAAGGTCGTCGAGAAGCACACCGCCTCGATCTTCACCAAGCTGGGGCTCCCGCGGGACCAGGCCATGCACCACCGCAGGGTCCTGGCGGTCCTCGCGTACCTGAGGTCCAGCCGGATCGAGGGCTGAGGAATCGCCTCGCTCGGCGGTGGCAGAACCCGAGAACTCGCGGCGGTGCGGGCTGAGTCCCGCATCGGGAACAGCGGCTTCGCCGCACTCGTGAACAGGACCCAGTGGTGATGCGGAAGAACCGGCGCGCGCACGACGTGGTGGCGTCCGCGCCTCAGGAGCGGTTGGCGGGCGCCCTGGTCGACCAGCTGGCCGACGCCGTCGGCGGGCAGGCCGCCTACTGCGTGCCCGCGGCCGACCGGCACGAGCACTTCGACGTCGTCGCCGCGTCCCCCGCAGAGGACCGCACCGGACCCGTCGAGGAGTCCGCCCGGGAACCGGTGCGCGGCGGGGGAGTGCTGCTGGTCGCCGGTGCCCGGCGCTGGGGCGCCAAGGAGCAGGCGGCGTTGCGCGACACCGCCGGTTGGCTGGCGGTGACGGCCGACCTTGATCGGCTGCGCGAGGACCACGCCCGCGCCGAGGAGCGCTTCCGCGCGCTGCGCGGTGAGGTGACCGCCGCGCGGGAGCGGCTGGCGCACGTGCGCGATCTGGAGCGGCGTCGGCTCGTCCGCGCGATCACCACCTCGACGCTGCGCGACCTCGACGAGCTCCGGCGGCGGCTGCGCGGTTTCGGCGAGCACCTCGCCGAGGGCGGCGAGAGAGCGCGGATCGCCGAGCTCGGCACCGCCGTGGACGACATGCTCGACAACTTCCGCACCGTGGTGCGCGGCGTGTACCCGGCGATGCTGCCGGACAAGGGACCGCGGGCTGCGCTGGAGGAGCTGGCGGCGACGTTGCCGCACCCGGTCCGGTTCTCCGGCGACCTGGGCAGGCGCGTCGGCTGGCAGATCGAGTCCGGCTTCTACCACGGGGTCGCGGCCGTGCTGAACCTGCTGGCGGGCGAGGGGATCAACCGCGAGAACCCGGCCGTCGAGGTGGAGTTCGGGCGCGACGAAGCCCTCTGCGCGCGGCTGCGGACCTCGATCGGTGAGCTCTCGGCGGCCGACCTGCGCGCCGCGCTGCACCAGGACGCCGAACGACTCGCCGTCCTCGGCGGCGCCATGGAGTGCTCGGTGACCGGGGGAGCCGCCGTGGTGTCGGTGCGCCTCGCGGACCGGACGACGACCACCATCACCTCGCGGGGCGAGGCCAGCGCCCTGTTCCAGCTGGTCACCGACCTGGTGAAGCAGGGGCAGGAAGCGGCGGGCTCAGGGCCGGCGCGGGCGGGCTGGGACGCCGTGGCCGCGCGGCTGGTGCAGCCGCCGCGCCTGGCCGTGGTCTCCGACGCGGGCGGACCGGATTCGTCCGAAGTGGACAGCGCATCCGTGCTCGGGGTGACCGTGGTGTTCGCCGACGTGCCCGCCGACCGCGCGCTGGCCGAGGAGATCGTGGCCGACGACGGTCCGCGCGGATCGGTCGACGCGGTGCTGTGCCGGGTGCCGCCCACCTCCGGGTTCCGGGCGGCGCTGCGCAGCGACCGGCACCGGGTGGAGCTGAGCGAGACCGCGAGCGCGGACGAGCTGGCGCGCAGGCTGATCACCTGGGCGCCGGTCATCGCGGCCCGGCGCGCGATCGTCTCGGTGCGCGCGCTGCTGCCGGGGTTGCCCGCCGATCACCCGCTGCGGTGGTCGGTGGACCGGATCGCCGCCGAAGCCCACGAGATCACCGAACTGGACCTGCTCGACGAGCTCCTGGGCGGGGAGACGCGCCTGCTGCGCGGGGTGTCCGAGGACGCCGCGCGGCTGCTCGGCGCGGAGGGCACCGACCCGCGCTCCCGCCTCGGCCTGGAGCCGGAGGCCAACGACGAGCAGGTGCGCGTCGCCGCGCAGCGAGCCGCGGAGCGGTGGCGGGCGCACGCCGTCCGGCCCGTCACCGGTGGCCGGGACGCGTCGGTGTGCGAGGCGCTGGTGCGCACCGCCGAGGGCCTGCTCAGCGCGGGACGACGCCCGTGATCGTGGTGCCCTGACCGGGTGCTGAGCGGACGTCGATGGTGCCGCCGACGGTGGCCATCCGCGCGGAGAGGTTCGGCAGCCCGGGGTTGCGGTCGGTGATGGCGAATCCGGGCCCGTCGTCGGAGACGACGAATTCGAGTCCCCGCGCGGTGTCGCGGACGACGACGGTGATGGTCGCGCCGGGCGCGTGCTTGTGGCCGTTGTTGACCGCTTCCAGGCACGCGAAGTACACGGTGGACTCCACCAGCGGCGGGTAGCGGCGGTGGAATCCCGCGGTGTCGAGGGAGACGTCGGCGTGCGCGTCGAGCTCGGCCGCCAGCGCGCCCGCGAGACCCTGGGTGGACAGCGGGATCGGCAGGATCCCCGCGGCGGTGTCGGTCAGCGCCTTCTCGGCGGCGTCCAGTTTGGACTCCAGCTCGGCGAGCCGTTCCGGGGTGGCGCCGGTGTGCTCGACCAGCGCCATCGACATCTTCAGCGCGACCAGGTGGTGCTGGGCCCCGTCGTGCAGGTCGCGTTCCAGGCCGCGCCGCTCCTGCTCCATCTCGACCGTCGTGCGCCACCGGTCGTCGACGAGCTCGCGCGCGGCCGCGTCGCCGTCGCGGCGGAGCCGGTCGGTCTCGGCGGCCAGTCGCAGCGCGGTGAGCGGCGGTCCGAGGACGGTCGCCAGCGAGTCCACCGGCCCGGCTGATTCGGGGGCCACGGCCAGCACGGCCTGCACCTCGCCGTCGTGCTCGACCGGACGGCTGAGCCAGCGCTCCGCGCCGTGCCCCCACTGGTGCCGTTCGCCGGCGATGGTGAGCGCGCAGCCGGTCGCCCCGAGCGCGGTGCCGATGACCTGCGCGAGCGACAGCGCGTCGGGGTCGAGGTCGAGGCGGGCGAGGTGGTCGGTCACGGCCTCGACGGCTCGTTTCTCCGGAGCGCGCATCTTCCGAACGGTAGCGGTGCGCGAGGAGGCGGCCGCGGTGCGGTCCGGCTGATCAGAAGTGGTGCGCAATCTGGCAAGTAATTTTGTCGAAAAGATTGTGAACAATCGTGTCCATCGTTTAGGTTCCTCGCAACGAGATGACCCGATGGAGGACTGCCATGCCAGCCGACACCGCGCGCCGCCGCGGTTCGCAGACCGCGATCCCGTGCCTGCTCATGAGGGGTGGCACCTCGCGGGGACCGTTCTTCGACGAGCGCGCGCTACCCGCGGACGCCCGGGCCCGCGACGCCGTGCTGCTGGCCGCCCTCGGCTCGCCCGACGAGCGCCAGATCGACGGGATCGGGGGAGCGCACCCGCTGACGAGCAAGGTCGGCATCGTCGCCCCCGGCTCGCGGCCCGGTGTGGACGTCGAGTGGACGTTCGGGCAGGTGCAGCCCGGTGGCACCGCCGTCGACGTGACCGCCAACTGCGGGAACATGCTGGCCGCCGTGCTGCCGTTCGCCGTCGAGACCGGCATGGTCGAACCCGCCGGGGACCTGACCACCGCCCGCGTGCTCACCCGCAACACCGGCATGATCGCCGAGATCACCGTCCGCACGCCCACCGGACCCGACGGTCGGCGCCACGTCGAATACGCAGGTGAGGCGCGGATCGACGGCGCCCCCGGCAGCGCGGCACCGATCGAGATCGGCTTCCTCGACACCGCAGGCTCGGTCGCGAGCTCCCTGCTGCCCACCGGCAACGTCCGCGACACCGTCGAGGTCGACGGGGTCGGGCAGGTCGAGGTGACGCTGATCGACAACGGCCAGCCGCTGGTCATCGTCGAAGCCGCCCGGCTCGGCGCCACCGGTGACGAGACGCCCGCCGAGATCGACGCCGACGACGCGCTCAAGGTCAAGGTGGAGGCCCTGCGCCTGGTCTGCGGACGGGTCATGGGGCTCGGCGACGTCACCGACAGGAACTACCCGAAGATGACCCTCGTGGCGCCGCCGAAGCACGGCGGCAGCGTGTCCACCCGCAGCCTCATCCCCCGGGTCGCCCACCGGTCCATCGGCGTGCTCGCGGCCGTCACCGCCGCCACCGCCTGCGTGCTGGAGGGCAGCGTCGCCCACGACGTCGCCACCGGCATCACCGGCACCGAACCGACGGTGTCGGTCGAGCACCCCTCCGGCGAGTTCAGCGTGACCCTCGGGCTCGACCCCGCCGACCCCCAGCGGGTCGTGCGCTCGGCGCTGCTGCGCACCGCCCGCCTGCTGATGTCCGGCGACGTGCTCGTCCCGTCCGCCCCGCTCACCCCCGTCGCGAAGGAGCGCTCCGCGTGATCATCGACGTCCACGGCCACTACACCACCGCCCCGGCCCCGCTCGGCCGCTGGCGCGACGCCCAGGTGGCCGGACTCGCCGACCCGGCCCGGCGGCCCGACCCGGCGGGGCCGGTCATCAGCGACGACGAGATCCGCGAGTCGCTGGAGACCCAGCAGCTGCGCCAGATGGACGAACGCGGTATCGACGTCACCGTGTTCTCCCCGCGAGCCTCCTTCATGGCGCACCACGTCGGCGACTACGAGACCTCCTCGACGTGGGCGCGCATCTGCAACGACCTGTGCCACCGGGTCGCCGAGCTCTACCCGCGGCGCTTCGCCTTCGGCGCGATGCTGCCCCAGTCGCCCGGCGTCGACCCGGCCACCGTGGTCTCCGAGCTGGAGCGGGTCGTGGACCTGGGCGCGGTCGCGGTGAACATCAACCCCGACCCGTCCGGCGGGCACTGGACCTCGCCGCCGCTGACCGACCGCCACTGGTACCCGGTGTGGGAGAAGCTCGTCGAGCTGGACGTGCCCGCCATGGTGCACGTCTCGACCAGCTGCAACCCGGCCTTCCACACCACCGGCGCGCACTACCTCAACGCCGACACCACCGCGTTCATGCAGCTGCTGCAGGGTGACCTGTTCACCGACTTCCCCGAGCTGCGACTGGTGATCCCGCACGGCGGCGGCGCGGTTCCCTACCACTGGGGGCGCTTTCGCGGTCTGGCGCAGGCGCTGGGCAAGCCCGAACCCGAGGAAGCGCTGCTGGGCAACGTCTTCTTCGACACCTGCGTCTACCACCAGCCGGGCATCGACCTGCTGCTGGACGTCATTCCGCATTCCTCGGTGCTGTTCGCCTCGGAGATGATCGGCGCGGTCCGCGGCGTCGACCCGCGCACCGGTCACCACTTCGACGACACCCGCCGCTACGTCGAGAACGCCGGCCTGTCCGCCGAATCCCTCGCCGCCATCGAAGAGGGCAACGCCCGCCGCGTCTACCCGCGCCTGGACATCCGCCTGACCACTCAGGGCCGCTGACCCCGCCACCAACGAAGGAGTTCTCCACCGTGCACGAACTCGGAGTCGTCCACCGCACCGTCGAGCGCGCCGACCGCGGAGCCGTCGAGGCCCTGTCCCGGTTCGGCGTGGCCACGGTGCACGAGGCCATGGGCCGGGTCGGTCTGATGCGCCCCTACATCCGGCCGGTCTACCAGGGAGCGAAGCTCTGCGGCACGGCCGTCACCGCACTCCTGCAGCCCGGCGACAACTGGATGCTGCACGTCGCCACCGAGCAGGTGCAGGACGGCGACGTCGTCGTGGCCGGCTGCACCACCGAGAGCGAGGACGGCTTCTTCGGCGAGCTGCTCGCCACCTCCATGCGCGCCCGGGGCGCTCGCGGTCTGATCATCGACGGCGGTTGCCGCGACGTCGACGACCTGCGGGAGATGGACTTCCCGGTGTTCTCGCGCGCCGTCAACGCCAAGGGCACCGTCAAGGCCACCCTCGGCTCGGTCAACGTGCCGGTCGTGGTGGCGAACGCGCTGGTCAACCCAGGTGACGTCATCGTCGCCGACGCCGATGGCGTCGTCGTGGTGCCCGCCGCCAAGGCCGCCGACGTCGCCGCCGCGGCGGCCGCGCGCGAGGCCAACGAGGCGGGCAAGCGCGAGAAGTTCCAGGACGGGGTGCTCGGCCTGGACCTCTACGACATGCGGCCCAAGCTCGCCGACCTGGGACTGACCTATGTGGACTGAAGTGACCCCGGGGTGGTTGCCCTGGCACCCGAACCCGAGCGAACCGGCCTTCACCGCGCCCGAAGGCGCCGTCGACGCGCACTGCCACGTCTTCGGCCCGGCCGAGGAGTTCCCGTTCGCGCCCGAGCGCAAGTACACGCCGGTGGACGCGGGCAAGGACCAGCTGTTCGCGCTGCGCGACCACCTCGGGCTGTCCCGCAACGTCATCGTGCAGGCCACCTGCCACGGCAGCGACAACAGCGCCCTGGTCGACGCGCTGCGGGCCTCGGGCGGCCGGGCGCGCGGGGTGGCCTCGGTGACCTCCGACGTGACGCGCGAGGAGCTGGAACGCCTGCACGCGGCGGGTGTCCGGGGCGTGCGCTTCAACTTCGTCAAGCGGCTCGTCGACGCCGCGCCGACCGACGCGCTGGAGACCATCGCCGCCAAGATCGCCCCGCTGGGCTGGCACGTGGTCCTCTACTTCGAGGCACCGGACCTTCCCGACCTGCGGGACTTCTTCCTGTCGCTGCCGGTCACCCTCGTGATCGACCACATGGGCCGGCCCGACGTCGGCGCGGACCCCGAAGGGCCGGAGTTCACCGGGTTCCTCGACTTCGTCGCCCGCAGCGGCGCGTGGGTCAAGGTGTCCTGCCCGGAGCGGCTGACCAGGACGGGACCGCCCGCGCTGGACGGCGAGCGGCACGCCTACGCCGACGTCGTCCCGTTCGCCCGGAAGGTCGTCGAGACCTTCCCGGACCGCGTCCTGTGGGGAACGGACTGGCCGCACCCCAACCTCACCGACCACATGCCCGACGACGGCCTGCTGCTCGACCACGTCCCGCAGATCGCCGTCACCCCCGAGCAGCGACGAGCGCTGCTCGTCGACAACCCGATGCGCCTGTACTGGCCAGAGGAGCAGGCCTGAGCGAACGCGCTCATTCCCCGTAGGAGACCGCAGTGCCGCACTCCGTTACGAACTCGGCGAACCGGCTCGACCGGTTGCCGATCTCCAAGTTCCACAAGACCACGATCGTCGCGCTGGCGTTCGCCTACTTCTTCGAGTTCGCCGACATCAACACCTTCGCCATCACCGCGCCCAAGGTGCGCGTGCTGTGGGGGTCGGACGTCAGCCACATCGCCTACGTGACGTCGCTGTCGTTCGTGGGCATGTTCATCGGCTCGGTCGTGGCGGGCGGACTGGCCGACCGGCTCGGCCGCAAGCGGACCCTGACGCTGACCACGATGTGGTTCTCGGTGTGGTCGCTGGCCACGGTGTTCGCCTGGGACATGCTGTCGATGGGCGTGTTCCGCGTCCTGACCAGCGCAGGCCTGTCCGCGATGACCGTGGTCGCCGTCGTCTACCTCAACGAGGTCTTCCCGCGCGCCAAGCGCGGCAAGTTCCAGGCGTACGTGATCATGATCGGCATCTGCGGCACCCCGGCGACCAACCTCATCGCCTCGTTCGTGGTGCCGATGGGGGAGCAGACCTGGCGCCTGGTCTACCTGTGGGGCGCGATGGGCGTGCTGTTCCTGCTGTTCCTGCGCAGGCTCGTGGAATCGCCGCAATGGCTGGAATCCCGCGGTCGCCACGGCGAGGCCGAGGCCGTCCTGCGGGACCTGGAGTCCCAGGCCACCGCCGAGCACGGGGAACTGCCCGCCGCTGAGGAGCCGGTGGTGGCCGAGCCCGTCGCCAAGCCGGGCCTGGCGATGCTCAAGCAGAAGAAGTTCCTGTTCCCGACGATCCTGCTGTCGGTGCTGTGGATCACCCAGACCATCGGCTTCTTCGGGTTCTCCTCGTGGGCCCCGACATTGCTGGCCGCCGAGGGCGTCAGCGTCGAGGACTCGATCTTCTTCGTCGCCCTGACCACCGTCGGCGCGCCGCTGGGGTCCTTCCTGGCCGCGCAGGTCACCGACCGCTTCGAGCGCAAGTGGTGCCTGGTGGTGTTCGGCCTGGTCATCGCCGGGTCCGGACTGCTGTACGGGTTGACCTTCCTGCCCGTGCTGGTGGTCGTCTTCGGCTTCATGGTCAACCTGTTCGAGCGCGGCTACACGGCCCTGGCCTACGCCTACTCGCCCGAGCTCTACGACACCCGCGGCCGCTCGCTGGGCACCTCGATCTCCTACGGCGTGGGCCGGCTGTCCAACGCCGTCGGTCCGCTGATCATCGCGGCCCTCTACAGCGGCTACGGCTACATGACCGTCTTCTACTTCATCGCGGGTACCTGGATCGTGGGCGCCGTGGCCCTGGCGGTCTTCGGGCCCGCCACCCGCAAGCTCCGGTTAGAAGCCGCGGCGGCTCAGGCGAACCCCGCCTGATCAGCTGATCTTCGCGGTCAGCCAGGTCTGGAAGCGGTGGGTGAGCGCGACCGGGTCCGCGAGCAGCTTCGGGATGTCGGAGGCGTTGCCCGGTTCGATGCGCACGTGCAGGAACGCCGGGCCGGGAGTGCCGAGCAGGCGGGTGAACTCGGTGCGCAGCGTTTCGGGATCGGTGGCGCGGCCGGTGGTCCACCCGCTGGCCTCGGCCATCGCGCCGAGGTCGATCCGGTCGGTGTAGGTGGGCAGCCCTGCGGTGGACCCGTAGGAGCGGTTGTCCAGCAGCACCAGCAGCAGCGCCCGGGGCGCGGTGAAACCGCCGGTGGGCAGGACGTTCGGGTTCATCAGCAGGGAGCCGTCGCCCTCGATCCCGATGACCTTCTCCACCGGCGAGTCCTCGACGGCCATCGCCAGCCCGGTGGTCACGGAACCGGCCAGCCCCATCGAGTCCAGCAGGTACAGGTGGTTGTCCCGATCGGCGACCGAGGCGAGTTCGCGGCTGGTCGCCGCGCAGGTCACCACCAGCGGGCGCTCCTCGGTGAGCTCGACGAGCTGCCGCAGGGCTTCGATCCGGCGCATCAGGCGACCTTCCCGTCGGTGTTCCAGAACGAGGCGAGGACGACGACGGGCCGGTAGGTCATCCGCGCGTGCACGCCGGCCTCGACGGTGGCGTCCTGCCAGTCCTGCGGGGACGAGCGGCGGTCCAGCTCGAACACCGGCAGCCCGACGGTGCGCAGCAGGGCGGGGGCGTGCTGGCTGATCGAGTGGATCATCGAGTTGTACTCGCCGAGTCCGCCTCGCGTGTTGGCGAAGATCAGCAGCGGCAGGTGGTAGGAGATCGAGAAGGTGGTCAGCGCGGTCAGCGCGTTGCCGAAACCGTTGTCCTGCATGACGACCGCCCCGAAGCGGCCCGCCAGCGGCAGCGCCCCGATGACCCCGATCGCCTCTTCCTCCCGCGACAGCGGGGTGACGTGCGGTGAGACGCCGTCCGCGCCCCCGTCGGTCTCGACCAGCGCGGAGATGACCGGCGCGACGGTCACCGACGGGATGTAGCCGACCCGCTCGGCTCCCGATCCCCAGATGCCCGCCGCAGCGGCCTCGGCATAGCTCGATGTCGTCACAGGCCCACCGTTCGTCGACAGCGTTCACCGAGCGGCCATGCTAACGGCTCGTCAAGCCGCGAAGCGGGCTCGTCCTCGCAGGGCTGCGTCCCGTGGAGCGGCCCGGGCATCAGTCAGGAGGGTGCCTCCCGCCTGGTCCGGGACTCGGCCTCGGACGTCGCGATGCGGAGGTCTTCGAGCAGGCCGGCCTGCCCAGCCAGCACCCCGGTGAGGATGCGGCGCGCGACGGCCAGCAGCTCGGCGATGTGAGGGCTGGTGAGCGAGTAGAAGACCGTCGCTCCTTCCTTGCGCGTGACCACGAGTCCGGCGCGGCGCAGCACGGCGAGGTGCTGCGAGAGGTTCGCGGCCTCCACACCGACTTCGGGCAGCATCTCCGAGACCGCGTGCTCGCCTTCGCTGAGCAGCTCCAGCACGCGGATGCGAGCCGGGTGGCCGAGCGTTTTGAAGAAGTCCGCCTTGACTTGGTAGAGGGGCCTGCTCACGGTTGGCCCTCCTCGCGGACTCGGGTCGCGTCGCGGCGATCGTTCGTGGTCATGCCGCTGATCTTCTCGCGTCCGGCCTCGGCCGATGTCGCGCACCACCTCATGGGGTCCGGCAGTGGTGAACTTCGGTGACCGTGGCCGCACGTCGCCCGGGAGCGAAAGGCCTGTCCGCGAGGTTTCGGGGAGGGTCTCATCGCGGCTGCGGGCGGTTGTGGTCCGAACTGATCAGGCAAGAGGACCATTGATCATGGTCGGTACCCAACCGCCCGCATGCCGCGCCCCGGCTGGTGGCGCCGTGCGGCTCAGAAGCGGGTGATCACCGGCCGGTGGTCGGAGGCCGGTTCGTTGCGCCGCTGCCGCGGCTGGTCGGTGACCGACGTCGCCGCGGTGTCGATCGTGGTGGCTTCGGCGATGCGGCCGACGAGCCGGTGGCTGACCAGGATGTGGTCGATGAGCTCCGGGCGGCCGTTGTAGGTCCGGGAGTGCCGCTTGTCGGCGGGGATCAGGCCGGCCAGGTTCCACAGCCGCGCTCCGTCGCCCTGGTCGGGGCGGTCGAACCCGGGCGTGCCGATCTCGGATCCGGGCGGCCCGTGCAGCAGCGTCGTGGTCGCGGCGTCGGGGGTGTCGTTGAGGTCGCCGAGGACCACCACGGCCCGCTCCTGACCGCGGCCTTCGAGCAGCTGGGTGGCGTGGACGCGGACGGTGGCGGCCTCGGCGGCCCGCCGGTCGAGCGCGTAGACCGCGTAGCGGGCGCGTTCGTCCTCGTCGCGCGGGTTGAACCGGCCGCCCGGGTAGGTCAGCAGCTTCGACTTGAGGTGGCAGGTCAGCAGGGTGAGGTGCTGTCCGTCGATCTCGACGCCGGCCTGCAGCACGGGACGGCTCATCTGCCGGACGGTCTCGCCGTCGTCGGTGGTCTGCACGGGCTGGAGCTGTTCGGGGAAGTCGGTGACCTGCGCGAGGTCGGTCAGCGGGTGCCGGGAGCAGAAGCCGACGCGGATGCCGCGACCGTCGGGCTCGGCGAGCTCGGTGTGCCACCGGCCTTCGAGCTTGCCGATCAGGTCCGCGAGTGCCTCGGGGTCACCGACCTCCTGCACGGCCAGCACGTCCGGCGCGATCGAGGTGATGGTCGCGGCCAGCGAGTCCAGCTTGGCCTGGTACTCCTGGGCGGAGTCGGGTCCGCCGTCGCTGCCCGGGCGGAACAGGTTCTCCAGATTCCACGTGCCTAACGTGACCACGACGCCCTCCTCGCGCAGGAATTCTCCGGACTCGAAGAGCGTCGCCAGGTCGCTGCGCCGCGCGCAATACCCGCGGGGTCGCGTTCTCCGGCCCTTCACCTGAGATCTTCCCCCGCGTGATGCGAAGTCGACTTCCTCCGAAAACCACGTATCGGAAGGAGATCATCCGGTTGTTCGGCCGAACATTATTGCCGAATCGTAAGAAGCGGAGGGGTGGGTGTCGAAATAACAACTCCGACAACGATTTTGAGTGATCGAGATCTGGACATGCGTCAACTCGCATGTCATGGTCTTCAGCCATGCTCGTACCGACTGGGCGGTCTGCCGTCGTGAGTTGATGTCGCACGTCGTCGTGGTCGGCGAGAGGTCGGATCAACGGAGGGGTTTCGATGCGAAGACGAACCACGGCGATCCTGCTGGCCTGCGCTTTAGCGGGTGCGACGGGGCTGACCGCGCAGGCCGCGCCCGCGCCCGAGGGCGACTACATCGTGGTGCTCAAGGACGGCACCGACGCGAAGGCCAAGGCGAACAAGCACTCCCAGGACAACGGCGCCAAGGTCGGGCACCTCTACCAGTCGGCGCTGAAGGGCTACTCCGGCCGGATGAGCGAGCAGTCGCGCGACCGCATCGCGGCCGATCCCGACGTGGCCTGGGTGGAGCCGGTCCGCCAGGTGCGCAGCACCGCTCAGTCGCTGCCCACCGGCGTCGACCGCGCCAACGCCGACGCCAGCCCGACCGCCGGGATCGACGGCACCGACCAGCGCACCGACGTCGACGTCGCGGTCATCGACACCGGCGTGGACAGCGACCACCCCGACCTCAACGTGGTGGGCGGCAAGAACTGCACGCTGCCGATACTGCCTCCGGAGGACGGCCACGGTCACGGCACGCACGTCGCGGGCACGATCGGCGCGCTCGACAACGGTGACGGCGTCGTCGGCGTCGCGCCGGGCGCGCGGATCTGGCCGGTCAAGGTCCTCAACGACGCGGGCGTCGGCACCACGGCCGACGTCGTCTGCGGCATCGACTACGTCGCGGCCAACGCCGGGCAGATCGACGTGGCCAACATGAGCCTCGGCGGCGAGGGCACCGACGACGGGCAGTGCGGCCGCAGCAGCGGCGATTCCGAGCACCAGGCGATCTGCCGCGCGGTCTCGGCCGGCGTCACCTTCGCGGTCGCCGCGGGCAACGACGCCGCCGACGCCAAGGACAGCGTCCCGGCCGCCTACGACGAGGTCATCACCGTCAGCGCGCTGGCCGACTTCAACGGCCGACCGGGCGGCGGCGCTCCGGCGACCTGCCGGGACGACGAGGACGACACCTTCGCCGACTTCTCCAACTTCGGCGCCGACGTCGACCTGATCGCACCGGGCGTGTGCATCAACTCCACCTGGCCCAACGGCACCTACAACACGATCTCCGGGACCTCCATGGCCGCACCGCACGTGGCGGGAGGCGCCGCCCTCCACAAGGCGACCAACCCGACCGCGTCCCCGGAGCAGGTCAAGAACGCCTTGAGGGCAGCGGGAACGAAGGACTGGACCTGGCCGTCGCAAGACCCCGACGGAACCCAGGAACCCCTCCTCGACGTCTCCGGCTTCTAGACCGGGCCAGAAGCGCCGAGCATCCCGATGCGGGGTGCTCGGCGCTCTCACGCGGACGGTTCGGATGAGGTCTGCTGGTCACCGCTGCGGGAACGGGCCTGCCCTGCCGAGCAGCGCGGGAACCTCCTTGCCCAGCCGCTCGCCGATCCACGTTCCCGTGCGCGACAGTCCTTCCAGGTCGAGACCGGTGCGCACCCCCATGCCGGTCAACAGGTGTTCGAGGTCCTCGGTGGCGATGTTGCCGGTGGCGTCGGGAGCGAAGGGGCAACCACCGATCCCGCCCACGCTGGCGTCCAACGTGGACACACCGGCTGTCGCGGCGGCGAAGGCGTTGGCGTAGCCGGTGTTCCGTGTGTTGTGGAAGTGGCAGCGCAGGCGGGCGCCGGTCGTCTCGCGGATCCTGCCGACCAGCTCGCCGACCTGGGTGGGCACGCCCGCGCCGATGGTGTCGGCCAGGGCGAGTTCGAACGGGCCCGCCTCGGCGATGCGGCGCGCCAGCTCGACAACGTGATCGCTGCTCACCGGCCCCTCGAACGGGCAGCCGAACGCCACGGCGATCGTGGCCACCGGGCGCACCCCGACGGCGTGGGCGCGCGCGGCGATGTCCTCCCAGGTGCGCAGGCCTTCCTCGGTGGTGACGCCCTGATTCCGCTCGCTGAACTCGTCGGTGGCCACGACCACGACGTTGACCTCCGTCAACCCGGTGTCCAGCGCGCGGTCGAAACCGCGCCGGTTGAGCACCAGGCCCGAGTAGAAGACGTCGTCGCGCCGCGGGACGGCGGCCATCACCGCCTCGGCGTCGGCCATCTGCGGCACGAGCCGCGGATGCACGAAGGAGACGGCCTCGATCCGGCGCGCACCCGCTGCGATCGCCCGCTCGATGAGCTCCACCTTCGTCGCCGTGGGCAGCAAGGTGCTCTCGTTCTGCAGGCCGTCGCGCGGCCCGACCTCCACGATCTCGATGCTGGACGGCAGCCTTGCGGTCACGATCGCCTCCTTTTGTGCACAATCTGCGTGCGAAGCAATGCTGCGTTTTCCATCAACCTGGCGCAAGGTCTGTTCAGGCCCAGATCTGATTGCTAGGTTGTGCACAATTTCGAAGGGAAGTGGGACGTGTCACAAGCTGCCGCGCGGGCCTACCGGGCACTTCGCGAGGACATCCTCACCGGAATGCGCCCGGCCGGAACCCGGCTGCGCGAGGAACAGCTCGCCGAGGACTACGGCCTGAGCCGCACCCCGGTGCGCGAGGCGATCCGCCGATTGCAGGCCGATGGCCTGGTGCAGGTGGTGCCCAACCGCGGTGCCGAGGTCGTCTCGCTCAGCGCGGAGGACTTCGAGGAGATCTTCGGGCTGCGCAGCGTTCTGGAGAGCTACGCCGCCCGCAACGCCGCCCTGCGCGGCAACGCCGACGTCGCAGCGCTGCGCGAGCTCTGCGATGCCATGGAGCGGCAGCTGGAGCGCCTCGACGACGACGGGGCGCACGACGAGATCACCCGGCTGAACATGCAGTTCCACCAGGCCATCCACCAGGCGGGCGGACGGCGGCTGCTGCCGGAGCTGCTGTCGCGGGTGATCGAGGTGCCGCTGGTGCGCCGCACGTTCCACCGGTACACGACCGCCGAGCTCCACCGCAGCTTCACCCAGCACCGCGAGCTGACCGAGGCCATCGAGGCAGGTGACGGCGACTGGGCGCACTCCGTCATGCAGTCGCACGTGCTGGCCGCTCGGGCGACGCTGCTGCGCCCGGAAGAGGAAGAGGAGGAAACCCGGTGACGGCAACGAGGAGCGGTCCGCTGTCGGACGTCCGCGTCATCGAGGCGGGAACGCTCATCGCGGGCCCGTTCTGCGGCCAGCTGCTGGCCGACTTCGGAGCCGAGGTCATCAAGGTCGAGGACCCCGGCGCGGGTGACCCGATGCGGCAGTGGGGGCAGGTCAAGCACGAGGGGAAGTCCCTGTCCTGGCCGGTGATCGCCCGCAACAAGAAGTCGGTGACCGCCAACCTGCGCACCGCGGAGGGGCAGCGGATCCTGCGCGAACTCGTGGCCGGTGCCGATGTCTTCGTGGAGAACTTCCGGCCGGGCACGCTGGAGCGCTGGGGCCTGAGCTACGACGAGCTGCAGGAGATCAACCCGCGGCTGGTGCTGGTCCGCGTCACCGGCTACGGCCAGGACGGCCCGTACGCCTCTCGCGCCGGGTTCGGCGCCATCGGCGAGGCCATGGGAGGCATGCGGCACGTGACCGGTGAGCCGGACCGCCCGCCGAGCCGCGTCGGCGTGAGCGTCGGCGACTCGCTGGCGGCGACGTTCTCGGCGCTGGGCGCGGTCATGGCGTTGCACGCGCGCAACCGCACTGGGCGGGGCCAGGTCGTCGACACCGCGATCTACGAGGCGGTCCTGGCGTTCATGGAGTCGATGCTGCCGGAGTGGGAAATCGCCGGCTACCAGCGGGAACGCACCGGTTCGGTGCTGCCGCGCATCGCCCCCAGCAACGCCTACCCGACCGCCGACGGCGCCGAGATCATCATCGGTGCGAACCGGGACACCGTGTTCGCGCGGCTGTGCGAGCTGATGGGCGAACCGGAACTGGCCACCGGCGAGCGCTACGGCACCCATGACGCGCGGGGCGAGAACCAGGTGGAGCTCGACGAGCTCATCGCCGCCTGGACTCGCGGGTTCGACGCCGCGGACGTGCTCGACAAGCTGCACGAAGCGGGGGTTCCGGCCGGTCGGGTGTACACCGCGGCGGACATGACGGCCGATCCGCACTTCGCGGCGCGGCAGGCCATCGTCCGGCTGATGCACCCCGAGCTGGGGGAGTTCCCGATGCAGAACGTCGTGCCGCGCCTGTCCGACACGCCGGGTGAGGTCCGCTCGCTCGGCCCGGAGCTCGGCGAGCACAACGCCGAGATCTACGGCCAACTACTCGGCGCGGACGAGGAGCAACTCGCGCGCTGGCGTTCCGACAACGTCATCTGACCCACGATTTCAAGGGAAACCAGGGACCGGATCTCAACGGAAATCGGGGATCCGATTTCCGTTGAAATCGTGGGCACCGTGTGGCCAGGTGTGCCATCCTGCGCGAAAAAGAGTACGAGACAGAACGATTCGGAGTCCATGATGGATCAACGAAGATCTCAGGACCGCCCCAGGTACGAACCGATCCGCCTCCGCTCGTTGTGGGTGGGCATGGCGGTGATCGTGCTGTTCGGAGTCCCGTTCTACCTGCCGCCCGGCACCACGCACCCGATGGTGCTCGGAGTTCCCTACTGGATGGCGATCTCGGTGGTCTCCACGCTGCTGTTCGCCGCGCTGACCAGTTGGATCTGCCTGCGCCGCTGGAACATCGACGAGCCCGAAGAAGAAGCCGGAGGTGGGGCGTGAACGGCCTGAGCTTCGCCGGTCTCAGCGGAATCCTGGTGCTGGCCGCCTACGCGATCATCATGCTGGTCATCGGCTACTTCGCCGGACGCGGCCAGCCCGAGGGGGAGCAGAAGACCTCCCGCGGCTACTACCTCGGCGGATCCGGACTCGGTTTCGTCGCCCTGTTCTTCACCCTCTACGCTTCGCAGTACAGCGGTAACTCGATCGTCGGCTACGCGCCCGAGGCCTACCGCTCCGGCTTCACCTGGTGGCAGTCGGTCCCGTTCATGATCGCGGTGATCGCCGCTTACCTGCTGTTCGCGCCCCGGCTCTACGCCATCGCCAAGCGCGAGAAGTTCGTGACCCCCACCGACTGGGTGCGCCACCGCTTCCGCTCCACGCCGGTGTCGCTGCTGGTCACGGTGCTCATGCTGTGGGGTCTGGCGAACTACCTGCTGGAGCAGCTGGTGGCGATGGGCCAGGGCATCTCCGGGCTCACCGGCAACACCGTCCCGTACCAGATCGGCGTGATCGCCTTCGTCGTCGTCATGCTCGTCTACTCGTGGTCGGGCGGTATGCGCGCGGTCGCGCTCACCGATGTCATGCAGGGCATCGCGCTGCTGGTGGGCGTGGCGGTGCTGCTGATCGGCGCGCTGTCCCTGGTCGGCGGCGACCTGGGCGCGGTGACGCAGTACCTGGCCGACAACGAGCCCGAGAAGCTCGGTGTGCCCAGCAGCGAGGACTCGGTGAACTGGCTGTCGATGATCATCATGATCGGCATCGGTGCGGCGGTCTACCCGCACGCCATCCAGCGCATCTACGCGGCCCGCAGCGAACGCACCCTCAAGCGGTCGCTGGCGATCATGGCGTGGATGCCGCTGGCCACCACCGGCGTCGTGTTCGTGGTCGGCATCATCGGGATCCGGATGTTCCCGGGACTGTCGGAGGACGACTCGGAGCAGCTGGTCGGGCTGATCGCCAACGAGGTCGCGGGCATCAACCTGTTCTTCTACGCGCTGATGATCGTGCTCTTCGGCGGAGTGGTGGCCGCGATCGTGTCCACTGCGGACTCCGCGCTGCTGAGCTTCTCCTCGGTGATCTCGCGAGACCTCTACGGCCGCTACATCGCGCCGAACTCCTCCGAGCGCAAGCAGGTCCTGGTCGGCAAGCTCGCCGGCGTGGTCGCGATCGCCTTGCTGCTGGTGCTCGCCTGGAACCCGCCGACCACGCTGTACAACATCTTCGTGCTCAAGTTCGAGCTCATCGTCCAGATCGCCCCGGCGTTCATCCTGGGCCTCTACTGGCGCAGGCTCTCCGCGGGACCGCTGTTCTGGGGGATGCTCGCGGGCGCACTGGTCTCCGGCGCCTGGACGGTCTTCGACATCGACAAGTTCCACGGCATCCCGGCAGGCTTGCTCGGCCTGGGTCTCAACCTCGCCATCTGCGTCGTGGGTTCGCTGCTGGTGCCCCTCCGGGAGACACCGAACACCGACCCCCTACCAGCGAGAACCACCCAGCCGAACGCAACCTGATCCCGCGGCGCCGGCTCCCGCGAACGCGTCTCCCCGGGAGCGCGGGGTGTAGGTTTCGGACGAAATGCACGCCCTCGTGCTTGGGGTGGTCGCGTGGTTCGGATGGTGCACTTGAACGGGCCTCCGGGGATCGGGAAGTCGACGTTGGCCCGGCGGTACGTCGACGAGCACGCGGGGGTGCTCAACCTCGACGTGGACGTGCTGCGCGGTTTGATCGGCGGATGGCGGGAGCACTTCGCCGAGGTCGGGGAGATCGTTCGGCCGTTGGCCCTGCGGATGGCGGCGGAACACCTGCGAGGAGGGCGGGACGTGGTCTTCCCGCAGTACCTGGCCAGGACGGCGGAGATCGAGCGGTTCGAGGCCGTGGCTCGGGACAGCGGCGCCGAGTTCGTCGAGGTCATGGTGCTGGACACGCGGCGGCGCTCCGTGGAGCGGTTCGCCCGGCGCGGTGGTGGCGGTGACCCGGACTGGCACGAGCAGGTCAAGAGGATCGTGGCGCGCGAAGGCGGGGCCGAATTCCTCGCCCGGGCCTACGACCAGCTCGCGGAGGTCGTGCGGAGCCGGCCGGCGGTGACGGTCCTGAGCAGCGAAGAAGGGGTCGTCGAGCGGACTTACGACGCGCTGCTCTCGGTCCTGTCCAGATGAACAGCACCGCGGCGCCGGACCCCCCGTTCCGGCGCCGCGATGGTCACCTGTCCACCCGGGTCAGTACGGGCAGGTCGACTGGTAGTCCGAGATCGCCGGGTCGCCCTCCGGGGGCGGGCACAGGAACTGGTCGTAGCGGGTGTCGTCGTCGAGGAACCGCTTGAGCCAGGAGATGCCGAACTTGGCGATCGTGGTGTTGTCCCGGTTGGGCGCGAAGTGGCTGGCGCCGGCCAGTTCCAGGTATGCCTTGCCCGGGTCGTCGGGCAGGCTCTCGTAGAACGGCTTGGAGTGCTGGGAAACCGGCGCGACCGTGTCGTTCTGCGCGCCGATGACCAGCGTCGGCGCGCCCACCCCGGAGAAGTCCTTGGTGGTGTGCCACGGGGTCAGCGGGACGACGGCCTTGAGCGCCGGGTTGTCCAGCGCGGCCTTCAGCGAACCGCCGCCGCCCATCGAGTGGCCCATCACGCCGAGCCGAGCCGGGTCGATGAGGTCCTTCACGCTGCTGTCGTTGGTGAGGTAGTCCAGCGACGCCTGCAGCTGCCGTGCGCGGGAGTCGGGCTGGTCGGAGGTGGAGTTGGTGTCGATCGTGAACACCACGAAGCCCTGCGAGGCGAGCCTCGGGCCGAGCCACGCGATGGAGTCCTGCGTCCCGGTGTAGCCGGGGGAGATCGACACCGCGGAGAACAGCCCGTCGGTGGTGTCGGTCGGGTAGTAGATCGTCCCGCCGCCGAAACCGGTGACGCTCAAGCGCGACACGGATTCCTCGTCGACCTCGAACGGTCCGCGCGGGGCGGTGATGCTCTCCTCGGTCGGGTCGGGACCGTGCACGTCGGCGGGTTCGGCCGCCTGGGCCAGCGTGACGCTGCCGCCGACCAGCCCGAGCACGGCCGTGGAGACGACCAGTAATCGCCGGAATCGGGAGAGGGGGCCGGTGGAACGTTTCAATTCCATGTATTCGTCCTCTTGGGGAGGCGCCCTTCGAGCGGGCGCACCGGATGGGTCCTCGCGAAGTTCCTCGGGTCGCACGACCGTCGAAACGCGTTCGGCGCACGAGCAAGCGTTCCAGAACGCGATCGACTTTAAAGTAGCTCTACCAATTGGTCAATCAATCTCTCGGACCAGCTACTCTGGCGTCATGGAACGGGTCGACGGACGGAAGCTGCGCTTCCAGCACCGCCGCGGCGAGGTGCTCGCCGCCGCGACGGAACACGCCCTGGAGAAGGGGCTCGACGACCTGTCGTTGCGCAAGGTCGCCGAGTCGGTCGGGGTCAGCCACGCGACGCTGGTCCACCACTTCGCGTCGAAGGACCGGCTCGTCGCCGAGATCGTCGACCGGGTGCTGGCCGAAACGCTGTCGTTGCCCGACATGCCGCGCGACGACCCCGATCCGCTGCGCGCCATCTGGCGCCGGGCCGTCAGCGAGAGCGGTCGCCGGTACGTCCGGCTGTTCGTGGCGATCACCGGCCACGCCATGTACGGCGACCCCGCGCTGACCAAGGCCGTCGCGGACTCGATGCGGCAGCGCAACGACCTCATCGCCGCCGGGCTGGTCCGCTACGGCTGCCCGGAATCGCGGGCGCAGGCCGTGGCGACCTCGCTGATGTCGACCTTGCGCGGTCTGTTCGTCGACCTGCTGGCCACCGGCGACGAGCAGCGCGTGTCAGCCGCTTTCGACGACTTCGCCGCGGACGTCCAGCGGCGCGTCCTCGACGGCTTCAGCTGAACCTCCGCGGGTGCTCCGTTCGGCGGCATCCGGTGACCTCTTCGGCCGCTTCTTCGGGCCCGTGCGGACACGTAGAAACTGTGCATGGGTCTCACATCCGGTGCTGGTCACAGCCGTCGCGCCTTCCTGTCCGCCTCCGCCGGCATCACCGGCGCCGTCGTGCTCACCGGCACCGCCGGGGCCGCCGACCTGCGGCCGGTCGGAGGTGGAGCGCTGCCGCCCGGTGATCCGATCTCGCCGCAGGAGCCCGACGCGCGGTTGCGCGCGCTGCTCGCCCAGGTCGACGAGCGGCGGATCGAGGACGTGGTGCGCCGGCTGGTGAGCTTCGGAACGCGGCACACCCTGTCCAGCCAGGACGACCCGCAGCGCGGCATCGGAGCCGCGCGCGACTGGTTGTTCGCCGAGATGCAGGCCTGCGCGGCCCGTTCCGGCGGGCGGATGACCGTCGAGCTGCAGTCCTACGACCAGGAGCCCGCCAACCGCATCCCGGTCACCACCCGGATCACCAACGTGGTCGCCACCATCCGCGGCACCACCGACCCGGATCGGGTGCACGTGGTCAGCGGGCACTACGACTCCCGCGCCACCGACGTCATGGACGCCGTCAGCGATGCGCCCGGTGCCGACGACGACGCCTCCGGCGTGGCGGTCGTGCTCGAACTGGCGCGGCTGCTGGCCGAGGAGCCGATCGAGTCCACAGTGGTCCTGGCGGCCGTGGCCGCCGAGGAGCAGGGGCTCTACGGCGCGAACCACATGGCCGAGCGCTTCGCCGCCGACGGCGTGGACGTGCGCGCGATGTTCACCGACGACATCGTCGGAGCCAGCCGCGCCGACGACGGCACCTCCGATCCGCGCACCATCCGGTTGTTCGCCGAAGGCGTGCCCACCTCGGAAACCCCCGAGGAGGCCGAGACCCGGCGCTCGGTGGGTGGAGAGAACGATTCACCCTCGCGTCAGCTCTCCCGCTTCGTCACCGACGTCGCCGCCAACTCCGCGACGGGGATGGACGTCCGGGTCATCTACCGCCGAGACCGCTTCCTGCGCGGTGGTGATCACATCCCGTTCCTCGAGAAGGGCTATCCGGCAGCGCGGTTCACCGAGCCGAACGAGGACTTCCGGCACCAGCACCAGGACGTGCGCGAGGAGGGCGGCGTCCGCTACGGGGACCTGCCGGAGTTCTGCGACTTCGGCTACATCGCCCGCGTCGCGAAGGTCAACCTGGCGGCGATCTGGTCGCTGGCGCAGGGGCCGGGCGCGCCCACCGGCGTGGTCGTGCGCACCGCGAACCTGACCAACGACACCGAGCTGGCCTGGGAACGCGGCCCGGAACCGGACCTGGCCGGGTACGAGGTCGTGTGGCGCGAGACGACCGACTCCGACTGGACGCACCGCATCGACGTCGGCGACGTCACGACCGCGGTGATCGACCTGTCGAAGGACAACGTCTTCTTCGGCGTGCGCGCGATCGACGCCGACGGCCACCGCAGCCCGGTGACCTTCCCCCGCCCCCAGCGGGACTAGCCCGGCGTCACCAGGTGGCGGTTCTGGTCCGAACCGTCCGGGCGGGACGGGCCAGGACCGCCCGACGCGGAGGTCAGGGCTTCCTCGCCACGGCTCCGTAGATGAGGTTGGTGATCTCCGACCTCGGCGTGAGCGAGGGGCCTTCGGGCCACCAGTCGACCGTGCGGACCAGGCCGGGGGAGAGGACGTCCAGGCCGTCGAGGAAGGTCAGGACCTCCTCGTTGCTGCGCCACCAGCAGGACGCGACCATCTCGTGCAGCGTGCCCTCGATCGTGCGGGCCATCTCGCGGTAGGACTCCGAGTCCGGCGGCCAGCTGAAGTGCGACATCGCCACGTACGACCCGGGGGCGAGCGCTTCGACGTAGCGCTGCATGACCTCGCGCGGCCGGTGCTCGTCGGAGACGTGGTGCATGGTGCCCGAGTGGATCAGCGCGATCGGGCGCTCGAAGTCCAGGTTCGCGGTGATCACCGGGTCGCCGAGGATCTCGTCGGGGTGGCGCAGGTCGTTGATGGAGAAGTGGGTGTTCTCGTTCTCCGCCAGCATCGCCCGCCCGTAGGCGGCGACCGTCGGGTCGTTGTCGACGTAGACCACGACGGCGTCCGGGTTGTTGGCCTGGGCGACCTGGTGCACGTTCTGCATCGTCGGAAGCCCGCAGCCCAGGTCCAGGAACTGGTCGATGCCGGCGTGCAGCGGCGAGCTGAGGAACCGCGCGGCCCGGATCAGCCAGTACCGGTTCTCCTGGGCGAGCGGGCGGGCCTCGGGCACGATCTCCTCGATGGCCTTGAGGATCGTCCGGTCGACCTCGAAGTTGTCCTTGCCGCCCAGCCAGTGGTCGTAACCGCGGGCGACGCTGGGCGAGGAGGTGTCGATGTCGGTGACGGGACGCTCGTCGTGCATGCAGCCATGATCGCGCGTCGTGATCTCGCTGTCGACGCCCCGGCATCTCACTTGACGAACGTTTCCCCCACGCCTCAGTGGTTTCCGGTGAGCTCTCCGGTGAGGCGGTGGTGCATGGCGGCGCTGGGCTCGTTGAGGCCGACGATGTCGACCTGCTTGCCGCGCGCCTCGTACCTGGTGGTGATGGCGTCGAGGGCGGCGACGGTGGAGGCGTCCCAGATGTGGGCGTCGGTGAGGTCGATGACGACCTCGGCGGGGTCGTTCGCGTAGTCGAACCGGTGGACCAGCTCGTTGCTGGAGGCGAAGAACAGCTCACCGGTGACGTGGTAGACGACCTGGCCGCCGTCGGGGTCGGTGACGGCGGTGACCTCGACGAGGTGGGCGACGCGGCGGGCGAAGATGACCATCGCGGTGATCGATCCGACGACCACGCCGATCGCGAGGTTGTCGGTGGCCACGACCACGGCCACCGTCGCCAGCATCACGATGATCTCGCCCGCCGGCATCCGCTTGAGGGTCTTCGGCGCGATGCTGTGCCAGTCGAAGGTGCCGACGGAGACCAGCACCATCACCGCGACCAGCGCGGCCATCGGGATCTGCGAGACCAGCGGCCCGAAGGCGATGCACAGCACCATCAGGAACGCGCCCGCCAGGAAGGTCGACAACCGCGTGCGGGAGCCGGCCGTCTTCACGTTGATCATGGTCTGGCCGATCATCGCGCAGCCGCCCATGCCGCCGAAGAAGCCGGTGACGATGTTGGCGATGCCCTGCCCGATCGACTCGCGGGTCTTGTTCGATCGCGTGTCGGTGATGTCGTCGACGAGCTTCGCCGTCATCAGCGACTCCATGAGCCCGACCAGCGCGAACGCCAGGGCGTAGGGAGCGATGAGCTCGAGCGTGTCCAGCGTGAGCGGCACGTCCGGGATGCCCGGGATCGGCAGCGAGGACGGCAGCGCCCCCTTGTCGCCGACGGTGGGCACGGCGATGCCCGCGGCGATGGTCACCGCGGTCAGCGCCACGATCGACACCAGCGGTGCCGGGACGACCTTGGTGAGCTTCGGGAACAGCACCATGACGAGCAGCCCGGCCGCGAACAGCGGGTAGACCATCCACGGCACACCGATGAGCTCGGGCACCTGGGCCATGAAGATCATGATGGCCAGCGCGTTGACGAACCCGACCATGACGCTGCGCGGCACGAACCGCATCAGCTTCGCCACGCCCAACGCCCCCAGCGCGACCTGGAACACCCCGCCCAGGATCACGGTGGCGACCAGCACGCCCAACCCGTGCTCGCGCGCCAGCGGGGCCACGACCAGCGCGATCGCACCCGTGGCGGCCGAGATCATCGCGGGTCGTCCGCCGACGATCGAGATGACCACCGCCATGGTGAACGAGGCGAACAGGCCCACGCTCGGATCGACACCGGCGATGATCGAGAACGAGATCGCCTCGGGGATCAGCGCGAGCGCGACGACCAGGCCACCGAGGACCTCGGTGCGGGCGACCTTCGGCGACAGCCAGGCGGGGCGGGACAGCGACAGCTCGGGCACGCGACAACCAGACGTGGTTCGGGCGCCGCGCATCGTCACCGATCGCGGCGGGAGGAGAACAGGGGAGAGGGGCGACGCTGCCCGGCAACTCTTCCCTTACGTTAGATGAGAGTTCCCGGAACTCCCGAATCCGGCAGGCCGGATGAGGCCGGGATCACTCGTGGTCGACGCGCTCGCGCAGCATCGCCGCGAACTTCTCGGCGAGCCGGAGCTTCGTGCGCAGCTTCTGGCAGGACTTCTCGGCGGTGGCGCTGAACTCGGCCAGCCGGAGCTGCGGGTCCTCGACCTCCGCGGACCCCGGGGTCGGGTCGAGGATCGCCAGCAGGTCGCGCATCTCGTCGAGCTGGAAGCCCAGCGGCTTCATGCCCTTGATCAGCTCCAGCCGCTCGACGTCGGGGTCGGTGTAGAGGCGGAACCCGCCCTGGCTGCGCGCGCTGGGCACGACCAGGCCGACCTCCTCGTAGTAGCGGATCGTGCGCAGCGACAGCCCCGTGCGCTCGGCGACCTCGCCGATCTGCATCCGCTCACCCACGCCCGAACCACTCCTCGATCGACATCGCCCGGAACGCGCCCGGATGGCATCACGGTACGCACAGCGGCGCTCCGAAGCCGACGTCAGGTCTGGTCGGACGACGGTTGTTGCGCGATGCCCGGTCGCGGCGCGGGGACCTGCGTGCCGAACTCGCCGGGGGCGGGGACCTCCTTGCGCGCTACGGCTTCGGCCGCGCGGACCGCCTCGGCGACCTCGGGGTTGGTGGAGGTGTCGAACCACGCCTGCACCGCGTCCTCCACGGTCTCGGCCGGGGGAGCGTCCTCGGTCTGCTCCGGCGGTTCGTAGCGGAAGACGCCCTCCTCGTCGGCCTTGCCCAGGCTCCGGGCGAAGCCCTCCAGCGACTTGCCGAACTCGCTGGGCACGACCCACACCTTGTTGGCGTCGCCCTCGGCCATCTTCGGCAGCGTCTGCAGGTACTGGTACGCGAGCAGTTCCGGAGTCGGCTTGGCGCGCTTGACCGCCGCGAAGACCTTCTCGATGGCCTTGGCCTGCCCCTGCGACTTGAGGTACTGGCTCGCGCGGTCGCCCTGGGCGCGCAGGATGCTGGACTGCCGGGCGGCTTCCGCGGTGAGGATGGCGGCCTGCTTCTGGCCTTCCGCGCCCAGGATCGCCGCCTGCTTCTGGCCTTCGGCGGTCTTGATGGCCGATTCGCGGGTTCCCTCGGCGTTGAGGATCATCGCGCGCTTCTCGCGGTCGGCGCGCATCTGCTTCTCCATCGAATCCTGGATGGACGGTGGCGGGTCGATGGCCTTGAGCTCCACGCGCGCGACGCGGATGCCCCACCGGCCCGTCTCCTTGTCCAGCACCCCGCGCAGCTGCGTGTTGATCGCGTCGCGCGAGGTCAGCGTCTCCTCCAGGCTCATGCCACCGACGACGTTGCGCAGCGTCGTGGTGGTGAGCTGCTCGACGCCGGTGATGTAGTTGGAGATCTCGTAGACCGCCGAGCGCGCGTCGGTGACCTGGAAGTAGACGACGGTGTCGATGGACACGGTCAGGTTGTCCTGGGTGATGACCGGCTGCGGGGGGAAGGAGACGACCTGCTCGCGCAGGTCGACGCGGGCGCGGACCCGGTCGAAGAACGGCACCAGCAGGTTGAGCCCCGGCTGCGCGACGGACCGGTAGCGGCCGAGCCGTTCGATCACCGATGCGGTCGCCTGCGGCACCAGCAGC
The DNA here is from genome assembly GCF_018070075.1 of Saccharopolyspora endophytica. Lineage (GTDB taxonomy): Bacteria > Actinomycetota > Actinomycetes > Mycobacteriales > Pseudonocardiaceae > Saccharopolyspora > Saccharopolyspora endophytica. The sequence goes on along the minus strand of NZ_JAGPXE010000004.1, from coordinate 172,712 downwards.
ACGGTCTTGGTCGCGAGCACGACGACCAGCAGGATGATGACGGCCAGCACGATCAGTGCGGTCGGGTCCATGGCGGCCTCCTCACAGTTCGCCCGAAACGACGGCGGTCGCTCCGGAGATGTCCATGACCGTCACCGTCTCGCCCGCTCGATGCACCTCGTTCTCGTCCAGCGGACGCGCCGACCAGCTCTGCCCGTCGATCAGCACCAGGCCACCGACGGAGTTCACGGTGGATTCGACGAACGCCTTCTTGCCGATCAGGGCTTCGGTGTTGGTGCGGTACTCGATGCCCCGCATCAGCCGCCGCTTCAGCGCCGGACGCGCGAGCAGGACCAGGCCCAGGCTCAGCGCGGCGAACACCGCGGCGTCGACGGCGAGCGGCGCGCCCAGCGCGGCGGCTCCGGCGGATCCCAGCGCGGCGACGCCGAGCATCAGCAGCACGAGTTCACCCGAGATGACCTCGGCCGCGACCAGCACTACACCGGCGATGAGCCACAACAGCGCGACCACGTCTTCAATATGCCAGAAATGGGCATGATCAGGCGTTTCGCGCACTTCACAGAGGGTGAGCAGGAGGTCTATGTTGATGGTGTGGCACCCTGCGCGTGAGCCGGGGAGATGTGATGTTGAGCCGGTACGAGCGTCGGAGGCTCCAGGAGATCGAGCGGTGGTTCGAGGAGAACGACCCCCGGTTCGCGGAGTCGGTGAAGCACCCACCGCCGGACCGCGCCACCAGTCGTCGGCGGTGGGCGGCGATCGCGGTCGCGCTGCTCGGTGCGCTGGTGTTCCTGACCGGGCTGCTCGCCGCCAGCCCGGGCCTGATCTTCGTCGGCATCAGCCTGGGAGTCGGCGGCATCGCGGTCCGCTACCTCCTGCTGAACGCGCACCGACCTGATCAGCGCGCCCGCTGAGCGGGTCACCCGGCGAGCCGTTCGCGGACCCAGTCGTGGAACTCGGCGATGTGGTGCTCGCTGGGCACGAGCACGCCGCCGGAGGCGTAGGAGCGGGAGCCCATGGCGAGCTGGCAGCGCTCGCAGGCGTCGAAGTCCTGCTGGTTGACCCGGTGGAACAGCTCCACCGACCGCGACAGGTCCTGGCCGGAGGCGACGACGTCCGGCAGGTACAGCCAGTCGCAGTCCACGAGGGTCCGCTCCGCGGTGAGCGGGAACATCCGGTGGATGATCACGTGGTCGGGGACCAGGTTGATGAACACCTGCGGGCGCACGGTGATCGCGTAGTAGCGCCGGTCCTGGTGCTCGGCCACGCCCGGCAGCCGCTGCACGCCGTCACCGCCGTCGACGGTGAAACCCCGCACGTCATCGCCGAACTCGGCTCCGTGCCCGACGTAGTACTGGGCGGCGAACCCGTCGGCGAACTCCGGGAGCACCTCGGTGAGCTCCGGGTGGATCGTGGCGCAGTGGTAGCACTCCATGAAGTTCTCGATGATCTGCTTCCAGTTCGCCTTGACGTCGTAGCGGATCCGCTCGCCGAGTTCGAGCGCGGCGATGTCGTAGGCGTCGAGCTCGCCCGCGTCGCCGAGGCGCTGGGCGACGTCGGCGATCACCGTGTCGTCGAAGGACGGCGGGTCCTCGGCCAGGCAGACCCAGGCGTAGCCGAGCCATTCGCGCAGGTGGACGCGGTTGAGGCCGTACTCCTCGCGGTCGATGTCGGGCATGCCGCCGAGGTTCGGCGCCGCGATCAGCTTGCCGTCCAGGCCGTAGGTCCAGGCGTGGTACGGGCATTGCAGCGACCGCTGCACCTGTCCGGCCTCCTCGGTGCACAACCGGGCGCCCCGGTGCCGGCACACGTTGAGGAAGGCGTTGAGGTTTCCCCTGCGGTCGCGGGCGATGAGCACGCTCTCCCGCCCGACCTGCGCGGTCTGGAAAGCGCCGGGTTCCGCCAGGTCGGCGCTGCGCACCGCGCAGAACCAACCGGTTTCGAAGATCCGCGACTGCTCCAGGGCGAAGATCGACGGATCGGTGTAGTGGTGGCCGGGGAGAGTGGCCAGCAGGCTGTGCGGCAACTCCGCAGCGGTCATCTCGGGGTGCCTTTCGGCTCGTTCCGCAAGGGTGTGAAGTTGTTGCGCGATGAGCACTGCGTTGCTCGATCGACAACACGATGCGGGCGCGGATCGGGCGCTGTCAAGACGTCCGCGCGGGTTACCGCGAGGTAGCCGCCGCCACGTCGGGTTGATCGACGATGTCGTGCGTTAACAGGGAAATCCATCGGAAAATCGACTCCTTCGACGTCTTGACGCGCCTCGGAGATGACCTTCACTCTGTTGCGCATGGCGTAACCAGTTCTCTAATGCGCAACACTGGAGGTTCGATGTTCGCTGTCTGCCGCGCCGACGAGCTCGCCCCGGGCGAGTCGACCCGGTTCGTCGCCGACGTCCCGATCGCCGTGTTCAACGCCGACGGCGTGTTCTACGCGGTCGACGACACCTGCACCCACCAGGACGCGTCGTTGTCCGCCGGATTCCTCGAAGGCTGCTTCGTCGAATGTCCGCTGCACGCGGCGTTCTTCGACCTGCGCAGCGGCACGCCCACGGGCCCGCCGGCCAAGCGGGCGCTGCGCACCCACCAGGTCCTCGTCGAGGGCGGCACGGTGTACGTCCAGCTCACCCCGAGCGAGGTCGAGCTCCCCCTGGAGGCCGAAGGCGCGGCCTGATCAGCCGGCGCGGCGGCGTTCCAGCGGGGCGGTGTCGCGCCAGACCCCCTGGTGCAGGGCGATGCGCTCCCGGGTTCCGGCCACGCGGAACCCGGCGGCGCGGTGCAAGGCGAGGCCGGCCTCGTTCTCCGGGAAGATCGAGGCCTGCAGCGTCCCCAGCCCTCCGACTTCAGCATCTCTGCTTGTGTGCCAACGATTTTCGCGATTGTGCGGACCGGGTCATCCCGGTGTGACGGTTCCCGAGGTCGCGTCCACGGTGATGATCTGACCCGTGGTGATGTCCGTGGTGGCGTCGCGGACGCAGATCACCGCCGGGATGCCGTACTCGCGGGCCACGGTCGGCCCGTGCGCCATCGGTGAACCGGTTTCGGTGACCAGACCGGCCGCCGTCATGAACAACGGCGTCCAACCGGGGTCGGTGGTGGTGGCCACCAGGATCTCGCCGGGCTCGATCCGCGCGGTCGCCGGGTCGTGCACCACGCGAGCGGGCCCGGTGACCTTGCCGGGAGAGGCCCCCAGCCCGACCAGCGCGCCGTCGGCGGCCGGTGCGGGCGGTGCCGTGGCCTCCAGGTCCGTGCCGTCGGAGAGCACCGCGATCGGAACCGAGCGGCGGCGAACCTCCCTGTCGTAGCGGGCTTGTCGCTCCGCGGCGAGGGCGCTCTGATCAGATCCGCCCACAGCGGCGCGGATCTCGTCGAGCTCCAGGAACAGCACGTCGCCGGGCCGTTCCAGCAGACCGCGCCGGCTGAGGTCGTCGCCGATGCGCAGCAGCTGCTCGCGCACCGCCTGCAACGAGTACAGCCACGCGAACTTGCCCAGCTCGCGCAGCCCGGTGAGCTTGCGGGCGCGGCGCATGAGGAAGCGGGCGAGGTGGGCGCGGACCGGGCGCTCGCGACGGGCGCGCTGGAACAGCTCGTCGATCATGGCCTCAGCTCGGGCCGCGGCCTTCTCGAACCGCCGGTCCGGTGCCTGCTCGGGATCGGTGATCCGCAGGTATCCGGCGATGGTGGCGAAGATCTGCGTCGGGTCCTCCGACCAGCGCGGCATCCCGACGTCGACCTCCGCCGGTGCGCGGTGGCCGTAGCGGGCGAGGAAGTCGTCCAGCCCGATGTCGGGCAGCTCGCCCGCTCGGTAGCGGTCGGTGAGCTCGGCAGGTGGCGTGCTGCGCAGGAGTTCCCGCGCCTCGTCGTCGAGGCCGGTGGTCAGCCGCCACAGCGCGAGGTCCATCTCGGTGGTGACGTTGTGCGGCAGCCCGCCGAGGACGGTGTCCAGCTCGCTCGTCGTGGCGACGCCCTTGAGCAGCGACTTCGGCAGCTGACCGAGGAGGATGCCGATGAACAGCGGCCAGATCACGTCCGAGGCGGTCATGAAGTCCCGCTGCACCTCTTCGGCGAAGCGCAGGCGCTGCTGCGAGTGGGCGAACTCCGGAGCCCTCGCCTGGCGCTTGAGCTTCTCGGTGGCGCGGAAGGCGCGCTCGCGCGCGGCGTCGGGGTCGATCAGCGTGCGGATGAGCTCGAACTTCGCCTTCGGCACGACCACGAGGCTCTTCTTCAGCAGCGGCGCGACCGGGAAGGGCAGTCCGCCGGTGGTCGGCGCGAACCGCGGATCGGTGAGCAGCCGCTGCACGATCTCGACGTTGCGCGGGCCGTAGACCTCCATCATCTGCGGCAACCGGGAGCGGAACCGCTTGTTGCGCAGCAGGTCCGAGAAGTCCATGAACAGCCGGCCGCCCACGGGGACGATGCCCATCGCATCGCCGAACGCGCCACCGGAGAGACCAGCGGAGTCCATCCACAGCTTCGCGCCGTGCGTCATCGCCGACATGCCGGCCGGGGTGAAGGGACGCAGCATCCCCTGCATGTGCCCCATCTCGAAGTAGACCCGCAGGTCGTCGGTTCGGGGCGGGAGCGGGAAGAGCGTCGTGATGGCCCGGGACTGCAACAGCCACAGCTCGCCGTCCCGGTCGATGGCCCACTCGATGTCCTGCGGCGAGCCGAAGCTCTCCTGCACCCGCGCGCCCGCGTCGCGCAGCGCGTCGAGCTGGCCGCGGTCCAGGCACCCGTCGGTGCGCGGCGGGGTTCCGTCGAGGACGTAGTGGTCGGCGATCACCGATCCGTCGACGACCACGTCGCCCAGCCCGGGCGCGGCGTCGACGACCATCTCCGCGCGCGTCCCGGTCAGCGGGTTCGCGGTGAACAGCACCCCGGCGGCCTTCGCGTCGACCATCCGCTGCACCACGACGGCCATGCGCACGTCGGTGCCGATCTCGTTGGCGTCGCGGTAGGCGACGGCCCGGTCGGAGTGCAGCGAGTCCCAGCAGCGGCGGATCGCCGACAGCAGTTCCTGCTCGCCGCTGACGTTGAGGAACGTGTCCTGCTGCCCGGCGAAGCTCGCGTCCGGCAGGTCCTCCGCGGTCGCGCTCGACCGCACCGCCACCCGACCGCCCCCGAGCCGCCGGTAGGCGTCGAGGACCTCCCGCTCGGGGATCTCGCCGGTCACGTGCGCCCGGGTCGTCAGGCAGAACCCCTCGGGGACCCGGAACCCGGCTCCGATGAGCTCACCGAGCCCGGCGGCCTTGCCACCCACCAGTCCGAGCATGCTCGCGTCGACCTGCGCGAGTTCGAGCACTCCAGCGTCGTTGCCGGTCATCATCACCACTCCAGTCCGAACGGCGCACACCATGACAACGCCGACCAGACTTCCCGGCACACCACGGCCGAAGGCCGATGCCCAGATGCTAGGTCCGCGACCGGCGGTCAGCCATCAAGAAACCGTCAAAATCCCGATGCCCCGTACCCTGCGGCCCGTGGCTGCACAGGTGGAACTGGACGTCGTGGACATGCGGTTGCTGCGGGCGTTGCAGGAGGACGCCCGGATGACCAACCGCGAACTAGCGGCGAGAGCGGGCATCGCGACCTCGACGTGCTCGGACCGGCTGGCGCGCCTCCGGGACGCGGGCGTGATGTGCGGGTCGGCGGTGCGGATCGAGCCGAGCTCGGTCGGTCGCCCGCTGGAGGCGATGCTGGCGGTGCGCGTGCACCCGCACCGGCGTCCGATCGTGGACCCGTTCGTGCAGCACGTCCTGTCCCTGCCCGAGACGCGGCACCTCTACCACCTGACCGGCCCGGACGACTACCTCATCCACGTGACCGTCGTTGACGCCGGCGACCTGCAGAGGCTGGTGCTGGACGAGCTCACCGCGCGCGACGAGGTCGTCATGGTGCACACCCACTTGATCTTCCACCAGTGGCGCGGTGGCCCGCTCATGCCGCCGGGCGCCGAAAGCTGACCGGACGATCGCCGGACGAACGCGCTCCCACACCGGCGCGGCCGGACCGATGCGGAGCAACACCGCCCTCGGCCGACGTTCGTCCGGAGATCCGACCGCAGCGCCGGAGGACCGCTGATCCTCGGGTGGTGACCGAACAGACGTTTTGGACCCGTGCCGTGCACGCAGGCCGCGACGACCTCACCGATCAGGGCTTGCACGCCGTTCCGCTGGACCTCTCGACGACCTATCCCAGCCGGGACAGCAGGGACGAGGCCGAGCGCCTCGACGTGATGACCACCGGTGCCCAGGTGACGGGCCCGCCGATCTACGCCCGGCTCGGCAACCCGACGGTCGCCCGGTTCGAAGGAGCGATCGCCGAGCTCGAAGGTTGCGAGTCCGGTGTCGCCTTCGCCTCGGGCATGGCGGCGCTGTCGGCGTGCCTGCTCGCCACCGTCGCCGCAGGCAGACCGCACGTCGTGGCGGTCAGGCCGCTCTACGGCACCAGTGACCACCTCATCGCGTCCGGGCTGCTGGGCAACCAGCTCACCTGGGCGGACCCGGCCGACGTCGGCGCCGCCGTCAGGCCGGAGACCGGGCTCGTCATCGTCGAGAGCCCGGCCAACCCGACGCTCGCGGAGATCGACATCCGCGCCGTCGTGGACGCCGCGGGCGGCGTTCCGGTGCTCGTCGACAACACCTTCGCCACACCCGCTCTGCAGCGGCCCACCGACTTCGGCGCCGCCGCGGTCCTGCACAGCGCGACGAAGTTCCTCGGCGGGCACGGGGACGCGATGGGCGGTGTGGTGACCTGCGCGGAGGAGTTCGCCCAGCGCCTGCGGCAGGTCCGCATCGCCACCGGCGGCGTGCTGCACCCCTCGGCCGCGTACCTCCTGCAGCGCGGTCTGGCCACGCTGCCGGTCCGCATGGAGCGCTCGTCGGCCACCGCAGCGGTTCTCGCGGAGCGGCTGCTCGCGCACCCGAAGGTCAGCGCCGTGCACTACCCGGACCCGAGCAAGCTCGGCCAGCTCGCCACCGGCGGCGCGATGCTGTCGTTCGAGGCGGAAACCCCGCCGCACGAGGTGGTTTCCGCCGTCCGCCTGATCACCCCGGCGGTCAGCCTCGGCAGCACCGACACGCTGCTGCAACACCCGGCATCGCTGTCGCACCACATCGTCGCCCCGGAGGACCGCGCGGCAGGCGGCATCCCGGACACCCTGCTCCGGCTGTCGGTCGGCCTCGAATCCCCGGAAGACCTCTGGCGAGACCTCGACCGAGCCCTCAACCAGACGACCTGAGGAGGTGCGGCCCGTTCGTACTTAGCGCGCAGTTCGAACCGGCGCCCTGGTCAGGCCGTCGCGGGGGCGAGCGGGATGAGGTGCCCGCAGGTGTCGTCGAGGACCGCCGTGGTGACCGGGCCCATGTCGGTGGGCTGCTGGGTGAAGCGCACGCCCTGGGCGGTGAGGCGGTCGTACTCGGCCTGGACGTCCTCGACCGCGAACGAGGTGAAGGGGATCCCGTCGGCCACCAGCGCCTGCTTGAAGGGCTTGGCCGCAGGGTGCTGGTCGGGTTCGAGCACGAGTTCGGTGCCGTGGGGCTCCTCGGGCGAGACGAGGGTGATCCAGCGGAACTCGCCCATCGGGATGTCGTGCTTGACCTCGAAACCGAGCATCTCGGTGTAGAAGCGCAGCGCCTTGTCCTGGTCATCGACCATCATGCTGTGCAGGTTGATCCTCATGCTCCCGGCCTTTCCCCAGCCACCGCTCGACGATCGGTTCGAGCGGCGCGGTGTCGATGTGGTGGAACTTGTACCGGCCTTCACGGCTCGCCCTGACCAGCCCCGCTGCCGCCAGGGCGTCGAGGTGCTGCGAGATCGCCTGCCGTGACGAGGCGAGCCCGTGCTTGGTGGCCAATCGTGCGCAGATCTCGAACAGTGTCTGCCCGTTCTGCTCGGTCAGCTCGTCGAGGATCGCGCGCCGCGTGCCATCGGCCAGCGCCTTGAACACGGCGTCATCCACACCACGAACAATAGGCAAGCCACGACTTGCATGTCAACTCAACCAGGCGCCGTGACCTGGTCAGGCGCCCTGGGGGACACGATTTCAGTGGAAGTCGGAACACGGATCTCCGCTGAAATCGGGGTTCGGACTTCCACTGAAATCCGGAACCTCACCTGGGCGCGAGGGTCTGGTTGGAGGTCCAAGACCGGGGTGGGGAGTCAGCGCGGGGGGGAAGACCTCCGCCGGGTCCTGTTTGGTGCGGGAGTGGGCGTAGAAGGTCGAGCCGTCGGTGAAGTCGAGGCGGAGGCAGGTGGCCCGGGGGATGCTCCGGCCCATGCGGACCGGTTGGATCCGGGTGATCCGCTCGGTCGGGACCTCGAAGTAGGAGACCGGGTGGTTCGTCGAGGGCAGGCTGTCGGTGGCCTTCTGGACGACGGACCTCGCCCGGCCGAACAGACCCTGTGGTTCCTCGGCTTCCTTCGCGACCTGGTTGCTCCTCACCACGACCGCCACTCGCCGCTCGGTGATGGCGAGGAACGCCTCGCCGGGAACGTTGGCGATGTGGTCGGCCATGCGCACCGCGTCCCGTTCCGGATGGTCGGCGAAGGCCCACCACATGACTGCGGGGTCGTCGGCCCACTCGTCGCCGAGGAACTCGCCTCTGGTCAGCTGTTCGCTGGGAAGCGGCCAGTTCGGTTCCTCGACCAGCGATTTCCGCACCTCGGAGAGCGGTTTGTGTGGAACCGCCGGTTTCTGGTTCACCACGGAGCCCACGTGGCCCTGCGCCGGAACTTCCAGCCAGCGCAGCGTTTCCCCCTCGCTGAGCCAGGTTTCAGCGAGCATCTTCTGCCACTTCTCCCGAAGCAGCTCGCGGTCAAGCAACTTCAGATCAGCCACGGATGCCTCGCTGGTGGTTCAGGGCGTCGACCATCGTCTGCGCGTCGGCCGGGTTGCGGGCGTTGAGCACGAACCCTGATCCGTCGGCGAACTGCAGACCGCAATAGCGGTGCGAGTCCTTCTTCTCGCCCACGGTCCGGCAGTCGACGACGTCGTGAAGCGCGATCTCGAACCAGGTGGTGACCGGCTTGCTGGAGACCGGCTCGCCAGGCGTGTTCCAGCCGAACTGCTCGGTCTCCTTCCCGACCAGAATCCGGCCCATTTCGCTGAACGTCTCGGACAAGGTGGGGTGAGCGGGGATCTCGGAGTCCTCCAACATGGGTGGTACGAGGACCGCGAGCCGTTGCGGAGTCAGCACCCACAGCATGTCGAATCCGACATGACCGGCCGGGTATCTGGTGTTGATCAGATTCATGGCAGCGCACTCCTGGCCAGATCCGACGATCGTCAAGTCGCGACCACGCTGGGTGGTGCCGGGGCCGAAACTGCTGTCGCCACCTCCGAAAACCATGGTGAGCGCGCCGACTGCCACGGCGCCGGCAGCGCTCGAAGCGGCGTCTCCCAGTGTGGCGCCCAGTCCTTTCTTAGGACGGCCGTCCTCGTCGAGCCCCTTGACCTGATAGCGCTTGTCGACCTGCCAGGTCGCCCACAAGATTGGTTCGCCAGGCCTGCACCACCGCCGCGCGGTCAACGCGGCGCCGAGCTTCTCCGACACCGTCACGGGTCATCGTCTCCTAAACCTCGAAGCCACGTTCCGTTGCGGCCTTCCGGTCCTCAGCCGTGGACGGGTCCTCAGCCTTGTTGTAACCGTATTTGACGCCTTGCTCGATGCCCTGCTCGGTGAGGGCTTGGCCGCCCGCGCTGAGAGCGGCGTCGGTCGCACGAGTCGTGCCTCCCAGGCCAAGCGTCCCGAGCCCTGCTTGCACGACGTTGGTCGCGAGGGCTTGTTCTCCCTTGGCGCTTTCGACGAGATCCCCGCTCCAGCTGGTGCGCGCACCTGGAGCGTCGGGATCGGTAGCACCTTGCCGTGCGAAACGATTGCCCGTCGTCGACGCCATGTCGTTCTCCCGGGCGTTCTCCAGGGCGTTCCGCGCTGCTCGGAGCTCCGCTTCCGCTCCTGGCCTGCCCGCGCTCAAGGCTTCTTCTGCCTCTCTCACCGCGTTCTGGGCATTCGGCAGGCTTCCGTGATCTCCACGAGTGAGCGTCTTGGCCAGCGGGTTGGCGTCGATCTGGCGGGAGACCCAGCGCTCTGCCATGTTGCCGCCGCGGAGGTCGTTCATCTTCTCCACGACTTGGCGGAGCGGGCCGCGTCGGAGTTGGACGAGGAGTTCTTCCAGCTTGGTGACCAGCGGCTTCAGCTTGTGGAGGAGTTCGGCGACCTTGGTGCCGAGGCGGGTGCCGGTGATGGCGACCTGGCCCGCTGTCATGCCCGAGGCGGCTCCGACCGAGGCTCCGGCGGTGATCCAGGAGGCCGCGAGGGCGGCGACCCACTCGATGATCAGGCCGAGGACCAGTTCCTGGATGATGTCGATGACCATCTCGACGAAGGCGTCGAAGAGGTCCGCGGCGAGTTCCAGCATCTGCTTCAGGCCGAGGACGTCGGCCGCGAAAGCCCGGGTGCCGCCGGTGAACTCGGTCATCTGCTTGCGGAACGCGTCACCGGCCTGGCCCTCCCAGGCCGGGCGGGTGGACTCGGCGCGCTGCTGCTCCTGCTCGCCGAGCTTCTCCAGCCACTCGGCGACCTGCGCCCAGCCCTTGGCCGTGGCGCGCATCTGCTCGGGGTCGCCGATGGCCGGTTCCAGCACGAACTCGACCAGCGGGCTGATCACCAGCGAGATCAGGAAACCCAGACCGTTGTCCACGAAGGACTGACCGGGGCTGGTGACCAGCTGGAGCTGCTCCATCCGGGCGTTGACCGTCGCGATGGCGATGTCCGGCGGGTTCTCGGCCCTGGCGAGGTCCTGCGCGGCCGAGGCGGTGGACATGCCGTACGCGGCGGTCTGGTCCATGAAGCCGCGGCGCGCTCCACCGGCGCCGTTGACCCCGCCGATCGTGCCGGGGCCGGAACCCGCGCCGCCCAGGCCGGCGATGTCGATGCCGCCGAGGTTGTCGGCTTCCTTCTGATCCGTCTCGCTGTAGTCCTTCGCGCAGTCCGCCACGGCCTGGGAGATGTGCTGCATGAACCCACCGGCCTTCGTGGCCAGGTCCCGGCACTCCTCCAGCGAATCGAAGTAGGCGAAGGCCATCAGCTCGCCGAGAGGGCCGAAGCAGTCATCGCTGACGCGAGCCTGCTCCAGCACTTGGGCCAGCTGGTCGAGGTGCTGGGACACGCCTTCGGAACCCTGGCTGTGGGCGGACAGCGCCCCTGGGGCGACCTTCATCGTCATCGGGTCACCTCAGGAACGAGCCGTCGGAGTAGTCGTCATCGTCGTCCGCGCGAGGCGGAGCGGATGGTGCCGTGGGCGGTGCGGGGGAGTGGGCGTTGAAGGCGCTCTTGAACTGCTCGGCGCGATCGCCCAGCACCGGTTGGACGGTCTCGTCCATCTGCCGGGCGGCGTCCTGGGTGCCTTCGCGGATCGCGGTCATGATGCTCTGCTGCAGGGAGGTGTGCGGCTGGCGCGTGGCGCTCGCGGTCAGCTGCAGGTCCAGCACCGCGCCGGACGGGGCGACGGTCACCGTGACGCTGCCGTCGGCGCTGCGGCCCTGCCCCTTGATCTCCTGCATGCGCTCGCGGAGCTGACCGGCTTGCGCTGCCTGCTCCTCGAACTTCCGCATCATCTCCTGGATGCGCTCCGACGGCTGTGCCACGAGCAGTCCCCTCGTCGTTCGACCTACCGCGCGGTGGATGCTAGCCAGCGCAACGATCTTCGTGGGGTGATTCCGGGTGATCTGCGCTGCACCTCGGGGTCGGCTGAAACCTACTTCGGAGTAGGTTGCCGGTAGGCTGGCTCGGTGCGAGGGACGGTGTGTGATGGTCGGTGAGTCGCGGCCCGCGGGGTTCTGGGGTCGTGCCGGGGATCGAGCGCGGCAGGTCAACCAGAGCCGGCGGGTGGTCGGAACGCTGCGCGGGGTCCGGCGGATGCTGCCCGGGGCCGGTGAGCTCGCGTTCTCCGAATCGGGGAAGCCCTCCGACCGCGTGGCGCGGCTGATGATGCAGGTCGCGGGCGATCAGCCGAGCGCGGTGCGCGAGCTCGGCCTGGTGACCGTGCAGGCGTGGCAGGCGCTGACCAGCCGGGGCGCCGCCGACGGTGCCGTGACGATCATGTTCACCGACCTCGTGGGCTTCTCCACCTGGGCGCTGCGCGCCGGTGACGACCAGGTCCTGCGGTTGCTGCGGGAGTTCTTCGGCGTCAGCCGCGAGGTCGTCGGCGGGTACGGCGGCGTGGTGGTCAAGTCGCTCGGCGACGGCGTGATGGTGGCCTTCTCCGACGTCGACAAGGCGATCGAGGCCGCCGCTGCGCTGGGGTCGGCGGTCAGCGCGCTCAACCACGACGGCTACCGCCCGTCGCTGCGCGTGGGCCTGCACCGCGGTTGGCCGCGCAAGGTCGGCAAGGACTACATCGGGGTCGACGTCAACATCGCCGCGCGCGTCGCCGACGCCGCCAACGGCGGGGAAATGCTGGTCACCGAGCAGGTCCTGGAGGCCGCCGACCGCGCGCGGTACGTGGCGCGCAGCCGTCGTTTCCGGGCGAAGGGGACGCCGAAGGACCTCGCCGTGTACGCGGTGGTTCCCCGTCACGAGCGGTGACGAGGCGGGTGTACCGTCGCAACTAGACAGCATGCTGTCCAGTTCGTCGTCGAGCCCGAATGGGATTCCCCTTGCGCATCGTCCTGACCGCAATGCCCGCCTACTCGCACCTCGTCCCGCTGATGCTGCCGGTCGGCCGCCAGCTGCGCGACGCCGGGCACGACGTCCTCGTCGCCACCAGTGAAGCCATGGCGGAGACCGTCGAGCAGGCCGGTCTCCGGTCCGTCGTCCTGCCGGGCCTGATCACCATGCGCGACCTCGCCGCGGACCCGCAGCGCTTCGGTGCGAAGGGGCTCACCGACGTCGCCGAGCGGCGCGGCACCGAGACCATCGGCGTCACCCCGGAGGTCTTCGGCGGCAACTTCATCGGCGTGCTCGGACGTCACTTCGGCGAGAAGCTCCTGGAGCACGTGGAGCGCCCGGACCTGATCGTCCGCGAGGCCACCGAGTTCGGCGGCTACTTCGCGGCCGAGAAGTGGGGCATCCCCAACGCCGTGATCGACATCGGCCCGATGGCACCGTTCGGCGAGGTCCTCGACGACATCAACGCCGGTCGCGCGCACTTCGGGCTCGCCCCCGTGGACGACCCGTGGCAGCCGATGAGCGCCTTCCGGGCCGGAGTCGTGCCCGAGGCCTACTACCCGGACGCAGCGCGGCTCGAATCCGCGCACCACTACCGGATTCCCGACGGCGACCCCCAGCGGCTCGAGCCGGCCGTCGCCGACCTCCCGGACCGCCCGCTGGTGCTGGCCAGCCTCGGGTCCAACGCGCCGATGATGCTCGGCGAGCGCCCCCAGCTGCTCGACACGATCATCGAAACGCTCGGCAAGCTCCCGGTCACGGGTGTCGTCGCGCTCGGCGCCAACCGCGATCCGGGGGAGTGGACCGGGGTGCGCGCGGAGAACGTGCACCTGACCTCGTTCGTTCAGCAGCAGACGCTGCTGCCCGCCTGCGACGCGTTCATCACCCACTGCGGATTCAACAGCACCCGCGAATCGCTCTACGCCGGGGTGCCGATGGTGGGGCTGCCGATGTTCGCCGAGCAGCCCGGCAACGCCGCCCGCATCACCGAGATCGGCGCGGGGCTGGCGTTCGCCATCGAGGACGTGACCGTGCCGCTGCTGCACGAGGCGGTGTCCCGGGTCCTGGACGAACCGTCGTTCCGCAACGCCGCCCGAGCGGTGCAGCGCCGAGTCCTGGCCCTGCCGCCCCTCTCCCAGATCGCCGACGACCTGCAGCAGCTGGTCTAGAGGCCGGACAGTTCGTCGTCGGTGAGCACGACGTCGAGCGCGCGGAGGGCTTCTGCCCGGTCGTCGATCGGTGTCCTCTCCTGCGTGCCGTCGGGTCGTTCGACGACGAGCGTGTCGCCGATGAGCTTGCGGCTGATGCCCTCGTCGAGCCGCATCACGACGAGCCTGCCGGTGAACGGCGAGTCCGGGTGCGTGGCGGTGTAGTGGTTGTAGACCTCGTAGTCGATGAGCCGTTGCGGCTGGTCGTCGAAGGCGTGCAGCGGTTCCCAGCCCTCGGCGGTCTCCTTCTCCAGCGTCCACAGTCGACCGTCGCAGGTCAGCCGGTGGTTCCAGCCGGCCTGGTCGACCGCCGCGCCGTCGGCCAGCTTCATCGGGCGCAGCACGCCCGCGCCGAAGCCGACGTCGGCCAGGTGCTCGTCGCCGTCGACGGTGACGACGAGGTTCATGTGGGTGCGCGGGCCGTTGCGGTGCGGCTGCACCCGCGCCGCACGGCGGGACACCGCGTAGCCGAGGCGTTCCAGGACGGCGGCGAACAGCAGGGAGTGCTCGAAGCAGTACCCGCCGCGCTGCCTGCGCACCAGCTTCGCCGTGATCGATTCCAGGTCGAGGCGCGGTGTGCGCCCGAGCGCGGGATCGACGTTCTCGAAGGGGATCGTGCGCACGTGCGCCTCGTGCAGCGCGGTGAGGGCCTCGACGGACGGCGGTGACGCGGGCTGCCCGGTGCGGGCCAGGTACGCGTCGAGGTCGAGCGACTCGACGTCCCAGGGATCGGTCATGGTCACAGCCTCACACTTCCAGCGCGGTGGAGGTCAACGGTGTCACCCGAAGTTCCGGGAGAGCCGGGTGAGCAGCTCGCTGAGGCCGTCGATCTCCTCCGGTGACAGGCCTGCCACCAGCTGCTCGTTGGCCTTCCGCGACGCCCGCTGGAGGCGGCGGTGGGCGGCGCGACCGGCGTCGGTGAGGTGCAGGCGGACCGCGCGGCGGTCGCCCTCGGCCTCGCCGCGCTCCAGCCATCCGGTCTCGACCAGCCGGTCCACCTGGCGGGCCAGCGTCTGGCCGCTGACGTGCAGCGATCCGGCCAGGTCCCGCTGGATCATCGGCCCGTGCACGGTGAGGGCCTCCAGGATCGTCCACGTCGTGAAGCTCGCCCCGGCCTCGCCGAGCCGTTGCTCGAAGTTCGCCCGCGCTTGCCGGGCGATCATGTTGAACCGGTATCCGAGGCTGCCCAGACCGGTGCCGATGGCGTCCACCATGGCGCCAGTTGTACCCCAGGCCACCCCTTCTGCACCATGGAAGGCAGAGTGCAATAATGCACTCCGTGGTTGATAGTGCAACTCCCGCTCTGACGCGCCGGGTCCGCACGGCTCACCGGCTGACCGCCGCAGCGCGTCGCCGGACGGCCGAGGACGGGCTGTCCGGCTTCACCGTGGACGAGGTCTGCGACGAGGCGGGCATCTCCAGGCGCACCTTCTTCAACTACTTCGCGTCCAAGGAGGACGCGGTACTGGGGTTCACAACGCTGTGGGACCAGCACGAGATCGAGGAACGGTTCACCTCGGGCGGCGACCCGGACGAACCGGGGGTCTCGGCGAGCCTGCTCGACGACTACGCCGCGCTCCTGGTCGACCGCTGGACCGAGGTCGGGCTCACGCCCGAGCACGTCGCGGACCTGGTCGCGGCCATGGACCGCGAACCCCGGCTGCTCTCGCGGGTTTTCGAGCACGTCCAGACGCGCGAACGCGCCGACGTCGAACTGGTGCGAGCCAGGGAAGGTCTTCCGGAAGGTGACCTCCGGGCCTCCGTCGCCGTCCAGGTGGTCTGCGCGCTCGCCGGCGCCTGCTTGGGGCAGTTCCTCGAACCAGCCAACTCCGAGCCGTTGAACGCGCTCATGCAACGCCGCCTGGTGGCCGCTCGCGAGGTTTTCGCCGCCACGCTCACCGGAGGGACCCGATGACCGAAACCGAACCCAGGTTACTGCTCACCAAGCGGCGGATCTGGATCATCTTCAGCGCGCTGATCGCGGGCATGCTGCTGGCCAGCCTCGACCAGACCATCGTGTCCACCGCGATGCCCACCATCGTCGGCGACCTCGGCGGCGTCGCGCACCAGGCGTGGATCACCACCGCCTACCTGCTGGCCACCACCATCGTCATGCCGATCTACGGCAAGTTCGGCGACGTGCTCGGCAGGCGCAAGCTGTTCCTGATCGCGATCGCGCTGTTCACGGTCGCCTCGGTCGGTTGCGCCGTGGCCGGCGACTTCTGGACGTTCGTGATCTTCCGCGCCGCGCAGGGCCTCGGCGGCGGTGGTCTGATGATCCTCTCGCAGGCGATCATCGCCGACATCGTGCCCGCCAGCGAGCGCGGCAAGTACCTCGGACCGCTCGGCGGCATCTTCGGTCTCGCCGCGGTCGGCGGGCCGCTGCTCGGCGGGTTCTTCGTCGACAACCTGTCCTGGCACTGGGCGTTCTACATCAACATCCCGATCGGCATCGCCGCGTTCGCCATCACCTACTTCGCGCTGACCCTGCCCAGCAAGAAGGCCACCAAGCCGCTGGACATCCCCGGCGTGGTGCTGCTGGCGCTGGCCACCACGAGCCTGATCTTCTTCACCGACTTCGGCGGCGACTCCGCGCACGGCTGGAGCGCGCCCGAAACCTGGCTGTGGGCGGCGGGTCTGGTCATCGCCGCGGCGCTGTTCGTGCTGGTCGAGTCCCGGGCGAGCGACCCGGTCATCCCGCTGTCGCTGTTCCGCAACCCCATCTTCGTCAACGCCACCAGCATCGGGCTGGTGCTCGGACTGGGCATGTTCGCCGCGCTGGGTTTCCTGCCCACCTTCCTGCAGATGTCCACCGGGACCTCGGCGGCGGTGTCGGGCATGGCGATGCTGCCGATGATGGCCGGACTGATGCTGACCTCCATCACCTCCGGTGCGCTGATCACCAAGACCGGCCGCTACAAGGTGTTCCCGATCCTGGGCACGCTCATCACCGCGGGCGGGATGCTCGCCATGACCACGCTGTCGGCCGACACGCCGGTGTGGCTGCTGTGCGTGTTCCTGTTCGTCTTCGGCGCCGGCCTCGGCCTGATCATGCAGGTCGTGGTGCTGGTGGTGCAGAACTCCGTCGACCCGGCGCTGATCGGCACCGCGACCAGCACCAACAACTACTTCCGCGAGGTCGGCGGCGCGCTGGGTGTCGCGGTGTTCGGCACGATCTTCTCCACCCGGCTGGCCGAGAACCTCACCGAGATCTTCGCCGGTGCCGGTGCGTCCGCGCAGCAGGCCGAGCAGTCCGCGGTGTCGCTGTCGCCGAACATGCTGCAGCAGCTGCCCGAACCCGTTCGGGACGCCATCGTCGCCGCCTACGCCGACGCGCTGGCGCCCGTGTTCTGGTACCTGGTGCCGTTCATGGTCATCGCGTTCCTGCTCTCGCTGCTGCTCAAGCAGATCCCGCTGTCGGAGGTGGCCGGGCTGGTCGCCCGCGGCGAGGCCATCGGTGGCGAGGAAGCCGAAGCGCTCGAAGCGCAGCAGCGCGCCACCGCCAACACCCACTGATCGCGGGAGGAATCGCATGACGGAGATGGATCTGCGCGTCCGGTTGCTGGGCAAGGCGCTGGGCCTGGCTCCCAGCGTCACCGGCATGACCGACGAGCAGCTGATCGCGCGGCAGCGGAAGACCTTGCCGCGAAACAAGGTCATCGACTTCCTGCTGGGCTCTCGCGCTCCCGGCATCGTCACCAGCGACCTCACCGCTGCCGGGGCCGACGGCCGCATCGGGATCCGGGTGTACCGGCCGATGCGGGCCACCGGGCCGCTGCCGCTGATCGTCAACATCCACGGCGGCGGCTGGGTCAGCGGCAACCTCGACATGGCGGACTGGCTGTGCGGCCGGGTCGCCACGGAGGTCGGGGCCGTCGTGGTGTCGGTGGACTACCGGCTCGCGCCCACCCACCGGTTCCCGGTGGCCGTGGAGGACTGCTACGCCGCGCTCGTCGACGTCGCCGGACGCGCCGCCGAACTCGGTGCCGACCCGGACCGGATCGCGGTCATGGGCGACAGCGCCGGCGGCAACCTCGCCGCCGTGATGTGCCTGCTCGCGCGGGACCGCTCCGGTCCGGAGATCGCCTTCCAGGGCCTGATCTACCCGGCCACCGACATGACGCTGGGCAGCCGGTCGCTGGAGGACAACGCCGAGGCCCCGGTGATCACCGCCCGCGAGGCGCGGAAGATGCGCGACACCTACCTCGACGGGCAGGACCCGGCGAACCCGCTGGTGTCACCGCTGAAGGCGGCGACGCACGAGGGGCTGCCGCCGGCGCTGATCCAGGTCGCCGAGCACGACCCGATCCGCGACGACGGCCT
This sequence comes from Saccharopolyspora endophytica, assembly GCF_018070075.1. Lineage (GTDB taxonomy): Bacteria > Actinomycetota > Actinomycetes > Mycobacteriales > Pseudonocardiaceae > Saccharopolyspora > Saccharopolyspora endophytica. The sequence goes on along the minus strand of NZ_JAGPXE010000004.1, from coordinate 154,517 downwards.
GCGCTACGGCGAAGCGCTGCGAGCCGCCGGTGTCCCGGTCCGCACCACCACCTACGTCGGCATGCCGCACGGCTACATGTCCTTCCCGAACATCTGCCGCAGCGCGCCCCAAGCCCTCGCCGAACTCTGCGAAGAACTCAAAACCGCACTGGTGCGACCCCGCGTCGCCGACTGATGCAGGTCCGGGACGCGCCCGCGCGGGAGGGTGCGGGCGCGTCCCGAGCTCTCACGGGGAAGTTCTCATGGGAACTTCCCCCTCCCGAAGAACGGGCCTGAACGTCCTCCGGAACTCATCGCCCCTGCTCATCGGGGGTCTCGTTGGAGGTCACCTTTGTTGGGGTGGTGAGGTTTTCATGAAAACCTCACCACCCGACGGCGACCACGAGCCACTGCGGGCCTTCGTGGGAGACGTAGGAGGCCTGCTCGGCCACGTCGTCGTACGGGAACCCGTAGGACTTCCCGTCGATGTTGTGGTCGTGCCAGAACTTGGCGTAGTAGTTCGCCGGTCCCGTCGGGTAGAACTTCGACGGGTCGTGCTGCTGGTCCTCCGGCAGGTCGGCGACGTGGCGGTTGAGCGCGGCGCACTTGTTGGCGTCGCCGCCGAGGGTTCCGGCGCAACCGAAGATGTTCTTGGTCGTCTCGTCGACGCCCACCGAGTTCGCGTAGTCGGTGAAGTAGTTCGCCTGCGCGCCGCCGTCCTGGAACTCCGGCGAGCTGCCGGGCGCGATGATCCGGTTCGGGTCGTCGGCCAGGTGCTTGAACTCCTCCGGGACCTCGTCGCGGAACTTCTGGAACGTCGCCTCGCGGGTCTCCTGGAACGTCTCGTAGTCCTCGCCGAACGCCGCGTCGAACCCGTCGTCGGCGTGCAGCCGCATCGCCAGCTTCAAGCCGAACGCGTCGACGCGAGTGGTGTTGCCGTTGAAGACGTTCTCGCCGACGGTGAACTCGATGAAGTCCGTCAGCGGGCTGTCCGGGGCGCCGAGGTGGAACTCCATGCGACCCGAGTTGTTCGCGGGCATGTCCAGGTAGGGCTGCTCGGCGATCGAGTGCGTCTCGCCGTTGAACGTCCAGTACACCTGGTCGTCGGGGTACTGCCCGTTGGTCTGGTTGACGACCTTGACCATGAGTTCGTTCTGCGCCGGGGGAATGCTCGCGACATCACCCCAGAACGCCTCGGGCGGCGGGGTTCCCGCGGGTGCGACGGTCGCGGGGTGCGGCTCGGCGGGTTGTGCTGCCTGGGCCGGGAGCGAGGCGGAGACGGTGGCCGAGGCCAGCGCGCTCGCGGTCAGCAGGCCCAGTGCACCACGGCGCCAGCGCCGCTTCGTTGCGGATGCGGTCATGTTTTTCACTCTCCGAACTAGGAGGAATGAAGATCTGAGAGCGCTCTCAATTTCAGACTTTCTCGATCCCGAACGGAAGTCAACGTTCCGGTTCCGGGCTGTCCGCTTCTCGCCAGCGACGACGCCGGAGTTCGCACTTCCCGGGCGTTCTGCGACTTTTCGACGCCCCTCCGGTGGATTGCCGGATTTCGCTGACCGCCGCCGGCCGATCTGGGTACCGTTCACCATCAGTTCGCTCCACCGAGGGGAAGGGTCATGGCCAGAGGCGATCGTCGCCCGACCCTGGAGACCGTCGCGGCCCGCTCCGGGGTCTCCCGCGCGACCGTGTCGCGGGTGATCAACGACCAGCCCGTCGCACCGTCGAGCAGGAGAGCGGTGGAACGCGCGATCGCCGAGGTCGGCTACGTGCCCAACCAGGCCGCGCGCAGCCTCGTCACCCACCGGACCGGCCTGATCGCGCTGGTGCTGCCGGAATCCTCGACGCGCGTGTTCTCCGACGACCAGTTCTTCCCCCGGCTCATCCAGGGCGTCAGCCAGGAGCTGGACGACGAGGACGAGCAGCTGGTGCTGATGCTGGCCGGGTCCGAGGCGAGTCGCGACCGGATCGAGCGCTCGGCCGTGGCCGGTCGGGTCGACGGCGTCATGCTCGCCTCGCTGCACGGCACGGACCCGCTGTCGGCGGCGCTGGCGAAGTCGGGAATCCCGGTGGTCAGCAACGAACGCGTACTCGGCCCGGTCGAGGTGCCCAGCGTCGGCGTGGACAACCGGGGTGGTGCGAGGACGGCCGTGGAGCACCTGATCTCCTCCGGGCGCAGGCGCATCGCGACGATCACCGGACCGCAGGACATGATCGCCGGGATGGACCGCCTCGACGGGTACCTGGACGCCGTCGGGGGCTCGCAGGAGCCGGTCGTGGCGGCGGGGGACTTCACCCGCGTTTCCGGCGAGGCGGCGATGAAGCGGCTGCTGGACGAGGACCCCGGGATCGACGCCGTGTTCGCCGCCTCCGACCTGATGGCCGAGGGGGCGCTGCACGTGCTGCGCCAGAACGGCTCCCGCGTTCCGGACGACGTGGCGCTGGTCGGTTTCGACGACATCACCAGGGCCCGCTACACCGAGCCGCGGCTGACCACCGTGAGCCAGCCCATCGACGGCATCGGCCGCCACCTCGCGTCCCAGCTGCTGCGCCTGATCGCCGGCGAGCCCGTCGAGCCGGCGATCACCCTGACCACGGAACTCGTCGTCCGCGAGTCCACCTGAGGGGCACCAGCCGGCGGTTCGGGTCCGAACCGCCCGGTTCCCGGGCCCCGATGCGAGAAGTCCGGGCGAGGCCGTGGTGGCCCCGCCCGGACTCCGATCGCCGGTGATCAGATCACGGGAAGTTCGCCAGGTTCGACGGCGTGGTCGCCGGCGGGGTCACATCACCCGTGTCGTTGATGACGTGGGTGATCGATCCCTTCTCGTTGAGCGAGACCGTCGCCATGCTGTGGAACTTCACGCCCGGCACCGCCGGAACCTCGAAGGCGTGGTGGTTCTTCACCTCGGGGTTGGTGTTGAAGAAGCAGTAGCTCCCCAAGCCCCAGGCCTCGTGGTTGGTGACCTGGTCGCCCACCTTGTAGGCGGCCCAGCCCTCCAGGCCGTTGTCGTTCATGTACGAGGCCTGGTCCGGAACGTCGTAGGGCATCTCGTTCTGGAAGAAGATCGTCTTGCCGTTGTTGCCGTTCCAGATGACCTGGTACTTGTTGTAGTGCTCGACGAACAGGCCGGTGGCCGTCACGTCGTCACCGTTGACCAGCACACCCGTGTCGCCCGGGTTGACGTCCCAGCCGAACGAGCCTTCGTTGCCGTGGTCGGCGCGCCAGGCCCAGATGTGGTCCATGACCGCGTTCTTGCTGTTCACGATCAGGCTGTTGGTCGCCTTGCCCGCGACGGTGCCGCCCAGCCGGAAGAACACGTCCTGCATGATCGTCGGGTTCTGCGAGTGGTCCGCCGAAGCGCCCTCCTCGCCGACGGTCAGCAGGCTCGGCGAGTTCTGGGTGCCCGCGTCGAACAGCACGCCCTTGATGCGCACGCCGTCGACGTCGGCGACCTCCATCGCCGTCTTGCCGGTGTCGGGCATGAGCGTCGGGTAACCGATGCCCAGCACGATGGTGTCCGGGTTGGTGATCTTGATCGTGTCGTCCAGGTGGTACACACCCGGGGTGAAGAACAGGTTGCAGCCCGAGGCCACGGCGGCGTTGATGTCCGCGGCGGTGTCGGTCGGCTTGGCCACGTAGAACTGGCTCATCGGCACCGACTTGCCCGGGGTCTCACCGTTGGCCCAGCTCGGACCGGTGGCATCGGTGCGCACGTCCGGGCGGAACACCTGGAACTTGCCCGCGTCGTCGACGTACAGGTACGGCACGTCGGCCGACACCGGGGTCGACTCCAGCGTGGTGTGCGGCGGGGTCGGGAACGCGGTGGGCGGTGCGCCCTGCACGCCGGAGAACGTCATGTTCCAGACGCCGCCGTCCCAGGCGCCCAGCTGCGAGTCGCGGGTGTACCACTGCTGCTGCGACGAGGACTCCGTGGTGCCCGAGACCTTGGTGTCGGCGAGGTAGCCACCGCTGGCCCAGCCGTAGCTCGCCGGGTACAGGTCCAGGTCGCCCTGGATGTCCATGCGACGCATCGGCGCGGCCTGCGACACGCCCCAGCGGTTGGCGCCGTTGGGCTTGACGGTCATGTTCTCCGCCGAGCGCCAGAAGTTCTGGGTCGCGTTGCCCTCGTCGGACTCGTTGAACGCGTCGACCGTGATGTTGCCGTTGATGGTGACGTCACCCGGGTTCTTGCCCAGGCCCGCCACCGAGGTGTAGTAGCCGACGTTGTCGTTGACGGCGTACTCACCCGGCTTGAACAGGTGCGCGACCCGGTCCTCGGACATCTGGTCGGCCAGCGTGTCCTTGAGGTTGTTGAAGTCGTCGTCGAGCTGCTGCTGGATGCTCTCCGGCGACATCGACGGGTCGAAGATCCGCATGTTCGGACCGAAGTCCGGCGTGTCGGTGCCCGCGCATGCCTGGGGTCCGGGTGCCGGAGCCGCGGGCTTCGCGGGTTGAGCGTGGATCGCGCCGGGCATCGCCGCCGCACTGGGCGCGACGGCGGTGACGGCGGCGACAGCGGCCATTCCCGCGAAGAACGGGAACCGGCGTCGCCCACGCCGTTGTGAGACGGGAGTCATGTTTCAAGCACCTCCGGAAAAGGACAATGCGACGAACGCACTGCATGAGAGCGCTCTCAGATCGGGACCCTAGACCGATCAAGAGCATCTCCGGAAGGTGGTCGTCGTGAAACCGCCAGCGCGCCAGTGGATTCCCGTTTTCCCAGCTGAGGTGTCCGCCGTGGGCAGAGCGGCCATCGCGGTGCCGCATTCACGGATTCGGTTGCATTTCCCCTTTTTCGATTTCCACCCGCAGAGCGGAAAGAAGCGGGGGCACGTATTCGAGCCTACTACGGTTCAATTCTCGGGTCACGATTTTTCAGCCCCTGGATCCGCGCGCCGGTCGTCAGTCGAGCGCGCGGAACGCGAAGTGCAGGTCGTAGCTCAGCGAGGGGGAGTTCAGCAGCGATCGCTCCAGCAGCTGCTCGGCGCTGACCAGTCGCTTGCGGACCGCCGCGGCGGAGGTGCCCAGCGCCTCGGCGGCGAGGCTCGTCCTGGCGTCGGCCAGCAGCCAAGCCCGCACGGTGTCGACGAGTCGCGGTGAGTCCCGCAGCGGCGCGATCAGCACCTCCGCCCAATGGCGAACCTCCTCGCCGCGCAGCAGATCGTCGATGTCGCGCGGTGACCGCGGCGCCTCGGGGCCGCCGTGCAGCCGCAGCGCGAGGTCCAGCTCCGCCTGGTCGGGGAGCCGGTGCAGGTCGCGGCCCAGCAGCCCACCGATCTTGTGCAGCCGACCGCTGAGGGTGTTGCGGTGGATCTTGAGGTGCCGGGTGGCCTGCTGGTGGAACGCCAGCCACGACATGAGGGTGCTGCGCAGGTCGTCGCGCGACGGGTCCTGGGGGCGCGCGGGTTCGAAGTCCTCCAGCGGTGCCAGCACCCGCCGCGCCCAGTCCTGCCCGCGGCCGGTGAGTTCGGCGGCGAGGTCGTGGCTGCGGCGGAAGGTCGCGAAGCGCTCGGCGTTGCCGCGCGCGTGCGCCAGCGCGTGGAACGCCTGCTGGTAGCCGGTGGGGAAGTCCCGCAGCGGGAGGACGGTGCTGATGCCCGCGCTGATCCGGCCGATGTCGGCGTTGGCCTTCGCCACCAGCTCCCGCAGGCAGGCCTGCTCCTCCTCGTGGCTCATGGGCGCGACCGCGGGGATGAGGTGCCCGCTGTACACCGGGCACTTGATCATCCAGGCCCGGCCGTCGGTGATGCGGATCAGCTCGTCGGCGATCGCGTCGCGCTCGCCCTTGTCGAGGGAACCGACTTCCACGACCCACACCCGCATCGGGTCCGGCAGCGAGTCGCCGAGCGCCTCGGCCGTGCGGTGCGCGGTGGCCAGCCCGCCGTCCATCAGCAGGTGCAGCACGGCCTCGCGGACCTGGTCGTTGGCGGCCTCCACCAGCCTGGACCGCTCGTGCGCGTGCTGGGCCTGCCAGGTCAGCGCCAGCACGCGCAGGGAGTCGGTGCGCCTCGGTTCGGAGGTGAAGCGGTCGAGCGCCGATCCGGCCAGCGCCAGCGTGGGCGCGCCGGGTTCGCCGCTGATGGCGAACGCCGCGAGCTGGTCGTGCCCGTCGTGCTCGACGACGGACCGGTGCTCGCCCAGCCGCACGCGGCGCGCGGTGTCGACGACCTCCTCGGGCAGAGCGCGGGCGGGTGCGCTGGCGATGGGCTTGCCCGCAGCGTCGAACAGCGCCGCGGACCCCCCGACCTCGTCGGCGAAGCGGGTGAGCAACCGGCGCAACCCACCGGGCTCGGCGGCCTCGCGCTGCATGTCGCGCAGCCGTCCCAGGCACTCCCGATCGTCGCCGGCCAACACCGAGGCACACCCCTCTTTCGTGAGATCGAGGGAGCGATCCTACGGGGCAGGGGGCTCCTGGTGCAGCAATCGGTTCCTGATTTCCGGCGCTGACTGTGCGAGAACGAACTGGAGGTCAGATGATCACCGGCCATACCCTGGAGGCGTCGCCGCAGTGCCGGGCGAACGCGCGCGGATCTCGCGCACGGGAGCCGGCCCGACGCCCCGCCGCCGGCGACCGGTTGACGCCGCGCCACGTCACCCTGGGGGTCGGTGTTCGCGAGCAGCAAACACCGTGCTGAGGCGAGGGGGAGAGGGAAGCCTCCTCGCCTCAGCGCTACCCCTCCTCGATCTGATCGCCCCCGAACGAGACCGGTCCCGACACGCGCGTCGTGTCGGGACCGGTCTCGTTTCAGGGCAGGCGAAAGCTGCTGGGGTCAGAGCGCTTTGAGGACCCGCTGGGCGAGCGGGGCCGAGGACGCCGGGTTCTGGCCCGTGTAGAGGTTGCGGTCGACCACGACGTTGGGGGACCAGGGCGTGCCCTCGTCGAAGGTGACGCCGAGATCGGCGAGGCGGTCCTGCAGCAGCCACGGGGCCTTGTCCGCCAGGCCTGCCTGGATCTCCTCGGAGTTGGTGAAGGCCGTGAGCGAGTAACCGCGGAACGGGGACTCGCCGCCCCGTGCGGTGGCCAGCAGCGCGGCCGGGGCGTGGCAGACGATCGCCAGGGGCTTGCCGGAGTCGAGGGTCTCGGTGAGGACGCGAGCGGAGTCGGCGTTGACCGCGAGGTCCTCCATCGGGCCGTGCCCGCCCGGGTAGAACACCGCGTCGTAGTCGGCCGGGTTCACCTTCGCCAGGTCGATCGGGTTCTTCAGCTCGGTGGCGTCGTCCAGGATCGCGGCGACGCGGTCGGCGGCTTCCTGCCCGCCGTTGGCGTCGGCGCTCAGGCTGCCTCGGTCGACCGGGGGCACCACCGCGCCCGGGGAGGCGATCACGACCTCGTGGCCCGCGTCGGTGAAGGCCTCGTACGGTGCCGCGAACTCCTCGGCCCAGAACCCCGTGGGGTGCTTCGTGCCGTCGTTGAGCGTCCAGTGGTCCGCGCCGGTGAGCACGAACAGGATCTTCGCCATGGGGTTTCGCTCTCAAACTAGAGGTGTGCGGTTCCACCTCCGACCGTATGCGCGGGTTCGCCACCCGTGCCAATCGACGAAGCGATGCGCTCGATCACAACCGCCCCCAGTCCTGAACCCACGGCTGGTGGTGGGCGGCGGAGCGACGGGTTCCGCTACCCGCACCGCCGAGCGGAGTGATTTCCTGATCCACGTCAGAAGTCGGTGATCAGGAGGTCCGCTCGGGTGCTGGTGGGGGTGATGAGCCGGGCGTTGCGCATGTCGCTGCGGTGGACCCAGTCCTCGGCCTCGGCGCGGGTCTTGCCGTGGTGGACGTGCCGTTCGACCAGGCGGGAGACGAGCTCGTCGTCGGACTGGTGCAGGAACCAGGACTCGTCGAGCAGGGGCCGGACCCCGGACCAGGGAGCCTGGTCGAGCAGCAGGTAGTTGCCCTCGGTGATGACCAGCGGGACGTCGGGGTCGACCGCGATGGCGCCCGCGCAGGACTCCTCGACCTCGCGGTGGAACCGCGGCGCGTACACCGTCTCGGTGGCCTCGCGGATTCGGCGCAGCAGCGCGACGTAGCCCGCCGCGTCGAAGGTGTCCGGGGCGCCCTTGCGGTCCCGCCGGCCGAGGCGGTGCAACTCCGCCTCGGCCAGGTGGAAACCGTCCATCGGCACCACCACGGCCGCCGAACCCAGTTCGCCGACCAGCTTCTCGGCCAGCGTGCCCTTCCCGGAACCGGGCCCGCCCGCGATGCCCAGGACGCGGCGCGAGCCGGTCGAGGCCAGCGCCCGGGCGCGGTCGAGCAGGCCGGGCAGGCCGTCGTGGTGCCGGGGGATCACGCCTGCTTCCCCTTGCGCAGCGAGCTCTCGATGTCCTCCAGCGTGCGATTCTTCGTCTCCGGCAGGTTCCGCCACAGGTAGACCAGGCCGAGGACGCCCAGCAGGCCGTAGATCCAGAACAGGCCGGTCGGGGTCAGCGCGTTGATCAGCGTCAGCACCGAGATGGAGATCAGGAAGTCCAGGCCCCAGTGCGTCACCGTGCCGACACCGGCGGCCTTGCCGCGCACCGCGGTCGGGAACACCTCGCTGTTGATCAGCCAGATCGCCAGACCCAGGCTCGCCGCGAACGCCGCCTCGTAGAGCATCAGCCCGCCGGTGAGCAGCAGTCCCAGCCCGTGCACGCTGGGCAGCAGGTACAGCGCGCCCAGCCCGAACAGCACCAGGATGACCACGCTCGTGCCGCCCAGCAGCAGCGGGCGGCGGCCCACCTTGTCGATGAACAGCAGCGCGATCATCGTGAAGATCATGTTGGCGGCGCCGATGCCGACCGAGGACAGGATCGCTGCGGAGTCGCCGAGCCCGGCCTGCTTGAGGATCGTGGGTGCGTAGTAGATGACCGCGTTGACGCCGACCAGCTGGTTGGTGGCGGCGACCGCGAAGCCGAGCAGCACGGCGGGACGCAGCTTCGGGCTCAGCAGGTCCCGGTAGCTGAACTTGCTCTCCTCGCGCATCGCCTCGGACATCTCCGCCAGCGAGGCGTCGGCGTCAGCCGCGGAGTGCGTGCGCAGCAGCGCCTTGCGGGCGTCCTCGGTCCGGCCGCGCGAGAGCAGCCAGCGCGGGCTCTCGGCCAGCGTGAACAGGCCGGCCAGCATGACCAGCGACGGCACCACGGCCAGTCCGACCATCCAGCGCCAGCCGCCGCTCTCGGCGAAGGCGTAGCCGACGAGGTAGGACGCGAAGATGCCGATGGTGATCATCAGCTGGTTCATCGACACCAGCCGGCCGCGCAGCGTCGGCGGGGCGATCTCGGCGATGTAGGTCGGCACCACCAGCGACGAACCGCCGATGGCCAGGCCCAGCAGGACCCGCGCCACGACCAGGATCGTGGTGTCCGGGGCCAGCGCCGACAGCAGCGCGCCCGCGGAGAACACGGCCGACAGGGCGATCAGGGTGACCTTGCGGCCGATGCGGTCGACCACGGGTCCCGCGCCGATCGAGCCGACGATCGCGCCGAGCAGCAGGGACGCCACCACGAACTGCTGCATGCCGTCGGACAGCGAGAACTCCGGGGCGATGTAGAGCAGCGCCGCCGAGATCACGCCGGTGTCGTAGCCGAAGAGCAGACCGCCGAGCGCGGCGATGGTCGACGCGCCGAGCACGGCCCCGCGCCGTGCGCGAGGGGGCGCGGACGTCTCCGGGGCCCTTGATGTGGTCATGGGTGCTCTCGTCCTCCCCGGACCCGCGGCGGTGCGGGTCGATGTGCGCGCCTCGGCGCGGCCTCCGCTTTGAGTGCTCGGCACTGTAAGTCCAAGTTAAGCGCTTGCGCAAGCGTTTGCCGGGTATGCTTCCCCTCACCCGATCGAGCCCGAAGGAGTGCTTGTCGATGGCGACCATGGCCGACGTAGCGCGCGTCGCGGGAGTGTCCACCGCGACGGTCTCGCACGTCATCAACGGCACCCGCACGGTGCGCGAGGAGACCCGGCAGGTCGTGCAGGCCGCGATCGCCGAGACCGGGTACAGCCCGAACACCCTCGCGCGCTCGCTGGCCACCGGCGGGTCGCGGTCCATCGCCGTGGTGATGTCGGCGATCTCCAACCCCTACTTCGGCCAGGTGCTGCAGGGCATCGAGTCAGAGGCGGTGCGGCAGGGCTACACGCTGCTGCTGGCCGACCCGCGCGACGACCCCGACCACGAGCTCACCGTGGCCCGCAGCATGCACGAGCGCCGGGTGGACGGGGTGATCCTGGCGCCCTCGGCCGAACCGGCGCGCGCGCTGGAATACCTGGACGCGCAACGGGTTCCGGTCGTGCTCACCGACCGGCTCAGCGACGACCGCTACGACCAGGTCGGGCCGGACAACGCCGAGCCCACCGCGATGCTGGTCGACCACCTCGCCGAGCTGGGGCACACCCGGATCGCGATGGTCTCCGGGCTGGGCGGGTTGACCACGACCGAGGAGCGGCTGCGCGGATACCGGGACGGCCTGGCGCGCAACGGGATCGGCTTCGACGAGCAGCTGCTGGTGGAGGGCGCTTCGGAGAGCGAGCGCGCGACGCGGGTCACCGCCGGGCTGCTGGCGCGGCCGGACGCGCCGACGGCGGTCATCGCGGCCAACAACAGCATGACCATCGGTGCCATGCGGGCGATCAGCGAGGCCGGTCTGCGGGTGCCCGACGACGTGGCTCTGGTGGGATTCGACGATTTCCCGTGGGCGGATTGGTTCTCGCCCCGGTTGACCGTGATCGCTCAACCGAGTGCGGAGATCGGCACCACTGCCGCCCGCCTGTTGTTGCGCCGAATAGCCGATCCCGATTCCTCGCCGCAAACACATAGATTGGAGTCGAGTCTCATCCACAGGAATTCGTGCGGCTGCCCTTGAATCGTTTCGGAAACCGCGAAATCGAACTCGGTGGGACGTTCGCCGTCGCATTGTCACATCGCAATGGGATGTCGGACGTTTCCCCGCGGTGGGACCGCTCTCAGGATTTCGCGCGAAAAGGATCCCGGGAACGGGGTTCCATGGTGGTTTTGAGGTTCCTCAGGGCGTGGTGCAGCCGGGATTTCACCGTTCCCGGCGGAATGCCCAGCGAGCTCGCGGCCCTGGTCGCGGTGTGGTCGGCGAAGTAGACCTCGTAGAGCACCGAGCGGTGCGCGGGCCCCAGCTTGTTGACCATGGTGGCCACCACGACCCGGTTGACCACGGCGTCGGCGTGGTCGGCGTCGTACTCGGCGGAGCTGCTGCCTGCGGATTCGTCGACCTCGGTGGGGCGCGCGCGGCGGGCGCGGATGCGGTCGATGGCGATGTTGTGCGCCACCCTGGTCAGCCAGCCCCAGACCGAGCCGCGCTCCGGCGTCAGGGTGTCCGCGTGCTGCCAGGCTCGGAGCATCGTCTCCTGCACGACGTCCTCGGCGTGGTGCGGATCGGAGAGGATTCTGTTCACGTACGCCAGCAATCTCACGTAGTGGTCGTCGTAGAGCGACTTCAACGTCGTATCAGTGTTCCGAATCGTGTGCTCACCACCTCTGTTCGTGGAGGAGGCGTGGGCCCGTTCGAATGCGATCGCGGATCGCGGATCTCCGACTAGCGTCATGTGGCTTCTTCATTCGGTTGTCTGCCCCGTCGGTGAATCGTTCACAAATCCCGGAAAGATCGGGAGGAGGACGACCGGAAACGGGATCTCCGGATGGCAGCGATGAGCTTGCCCGTTAGCTCGAACGGGGGAAATCCGGGAGCTCACGTAGTTTTTCTCCGTGGTGCCCGCGTGGCGCTCAGATGAGCACGGGGGTGGTCGATTTGCCGTGTTCCGTCCCCATGTGCCGAACCAACCAGTCGGTCGGAAAAATAAAGCTCCTGTGAACGAACGATGACGGTGCTGTGATCGGTGACACGGCGTGAGCTCGTCGGTGCGCGGGGTCGCGTTGAGTGCCGTGCGCGATCGGCCTAACGCGTGATCATCGCACCGAAACCGTGACTCTGCGGCACCGATTCAGGCGTCACGCGGATCTGGAGTCGCTGCGCATCTCCTCGCCACCGTGCCGCGTCGCCTCCACCGCGATCTCCACGCGCGACCGCACGCCGAGCTTGGCCAGGATGTGCGAGACGTGGACCTCCACCGTGCGCCGGGAGGAGAACAGCGCCGCCGCGATGTCCGGGTTGGGCAGCCCGTCGGCCACCAGGTGGGCGATCTGCCGCTCCGTCGGCGTCAGCGACTCCCAGCCGTTGGTGGCGCGGTGCCGCCGGCCCCGCGCGTGCCGCACGCCGTGCGGGCGCATCCGCGCGTCCGCACGCCGCAGGTCCCAGGTCGCGCCGAGCTTCTGGTAGACCTTCACGGCCCGCCCGTAGGCGGTGCGCGCCTGCGCGGACTCGCCGCGCTCGGCCAGCACCACCGCCATGTCCTCCAGCGCTCGCGCGTACCTGGGCGGCTGGCTGGTCTTGCTGTAGAGCTCGATCGCGGCCCGCAGCGCCGTCGGATCCCGCTCCAGCAGGCCGCGGCAGTGCTGCGAGGCGGCGACGATGTTGGGCACCGCACCGACCGCGGCGTCCTCGGCGCACGCGTCCGTGGCCCGGCCTGCGATCCCGGTCTCGCCGGTCTCGATCGCCAGCCGCACCAGGTTCGGCAGCCACAGGTAGCGGGTGCCGAACCGCTTGCCCTCGGTCAGCGCCTCCGCCAGCAGCCGCACGGCGCGCTGCGGATCCGACTCGGTCTCCGCGCGCATCGCACCCGCCAGCAGCAGGAACTCCGCGGCCGAGCGGGTGGCCGGGTTCTCCTCGCAGCCGGCGGCCTGCAGGCTGCGCAGCAGCGTCGACCTGTCGTCGCGGTGACCCGCCAGCAGCGCCGAAAGACCGTGCAGCCAGCGGCGTCCCGCCTCGTCGAGCCGGTCGGCGAGCTCGGTGGCCGCGTCCAGCTCGGCTGTCGCGTCCTCCCACCGGCCAATCGTGTAGTAGTGGTTGGCCGCCGACAGGCGCACCGCGGCCAGCCGCGCCGGGGTCGCGGAACGCTCGGCGATGGCGAGCATCTCGTGCAGGGCGCCCTCGGCCTCCGCCGCCTGGCCCAGGCCGAACAGCAGCATCATCCGGTTGCCGAGCACCGTCAGCCGAAGATCGGTGTTCTCCGGTGCGTCTCCCAGGGCGGCGCCCGCCTGCTCGTAGCAGATCACCGCCTCGGCCAGGTCGCACCGGCGCGCCATCGCGGCTCCGCGCACGTGCAGGGCGAGGCCGAGGGCGAAACCGTCGCGGGCGGGGCGGGCTTCGGCCAGCGCGCGCTCCACCGCGGCGTCCGCGGCCTCGAAGTGCCCGCGCGAGAGCATGACCTGCCCGAGCACCTCGTGCATCCGCGCCAGCCACGGCCGGTCGAAACCCGGTGTCCGCAAAGCCTTCTCGACCACCTCGGTGGCCAGGTCGTCGAGCCCGAGCACGGCCAGCGACCACGCCAGGTACCAGCTGAGCTCCGCCGCGCACGACGGGTCGTGGGTGTCGGCCAGCGCGCGTTCGCTGAGCTCGCGCGCCTGCTCCGGGCGCCCCAGCTGCACCATCGCCAGAACCCGTGCGGTGCGCAAGCACTCACGCCGCGGGTCGTGCGTGGACAGCAGCGGGATCGCGCTGCCGAGGAGCGCTTCGGCGCAGTCCGGCGCGCGGTGGGCCAGCATCCGGCTGTTGTCGACCAGCCAGTCCAGGCCCCAGTCGTCGATCTCGGCGTCGTCGACGGAGATCGAGGCCAGCAGCTGCTCGCCGATGCGCTCCACGGGAGCGCCGGACGACGCCAGCGCGCGGGCGGCCTGGTGGTGCAGCGCCAGCCTCAGGGCGGTCGGCGTGGTCTCGTGCAGCGCTTGGCGGATCAGCCCGTGCTGGAAGGTCAACCGCGACCCCGACTCCACCAGCAGACCGGCGGTCAGGGCCTCCTCCACGCAGCCCACCAGGGCCACCACCGGGCGCTCGGAGACGGTGCGCAGATCGGTCACCGAGAACGTGGGGCCCAGCAGCGCCGCCATCCGCAGCAGCCCGATGGTGTCGCTGCCGACGAAGCCCAGCCGGGCGGCGATGGCCTCGGCCAGCGAGCGCGGCAGCGCGCCGTCGGTCATGTCCGGGGTGAGCTCCGCGCGCGCAGCGTCGGCGTCGAGGTGGTTCTCGCGCGCCAGCGCCAGCACCATCTCCCGCACGTAGCGGGGGTTTCCGGCCGCGCGGCCCAGCGTCTCCAGCAGCGCGGGCCCGACCTCGGCGGCGCCGGTCAGGTGCGCGGCCAGGTCCGCCGTGGCCGCCTCGTCCAGCGGCGGGACCGAGATCCGCACCGCAGCGCGGTCCTCGCCGCGCACCACGCCGAGCTCGGTGCGGCTGCCGGACGGGCGGATCGCCGCCACCAGCAGCAGCGGCAGGTGCTCGGCGAGCCGGCTCAGCCGGTGCCACACCAGCAGGCTGGACTCGTCCGCCCACTGCACGTCGTCCACGGCCAGCACCAGGGAGCCCGCCGCGCACAGCTTCTCGACCAGCGAGATGAGCTGCTCGGCGATCGCCGGGACCGGGTCGTCGCTGGCCAGGCGCAGGCGTTCGTGGATCCCGAGGATCTCGGGGTCGTCGGACTTCGGGTGCACCGCGAGGCAGTCCAGCAGCACGCGCAGCGGGAAGCGCTGGGAGAGCTGGTCGGCCGCGGCGTGGTGCACCGCGCAGCCCAGGCGCTCGGCCTCGGCGAGCAGGGCGCGCAGCAGCGCCGTCTTGCCGATGCCCGGTTCACCCTCGAGCCAGAGCACGTTGCCGCGACCGGCCACCACCTCACCGGCGAGCCCGCGCAGCTGCGCCAGCTCCGAGTCCCGCCCGAAGACCTCCGATGCTCCACCCGACGTCATCAACGCGCCCCTGCCTGATCCCGGACCGGTGCCGACCGGTCACCGGAGTCGCGCGCGTTCGAACTTTTCGGTTGGGTCATTCGCGGATCGCGACCGATGTGCGCCGCCGCAGCGGGCGTGATCGAGTTCTGCTCGCGCACGTAGCCTAGCCCCCGTTCTTCGGGGTGCCGTGCCACGCCGACCGCCAGCCCCGCTCGCGGGCTCGCGGCAGCAGCACCGCGCCGATCGCGCCGAGCACCGCCAGCAGCCCCACCGAGCCGGTGACCAGCAGCGCGACCAGTCGCGGCAGCGGGTCGACGACCGGCGTCGGTGGCAGGTGAACCGGTTGAGCGGCCGCGGCCATCGGCATCTCGCCGGACTCGGCGGGCAGCACCGAGGTGACCGCGGACGCCGGGTTGACCACGCCGTAGCCGCGCTGCGGGTCCGGCAGCTCGGCGGGCGGGTGATCGGCGGTGTCCTGCAGGCGCTCTCGCACCTGGGACGCGGACAGCTGCGGGTGGTAGGCCCGCACCAGCGCGGCCGTGCCCGCGACGAACGCGACCCCGATGCCGCCGCCGGAGGCCACCAGCTGACCGCTGCCGCGCGGGGCGATGCCGACCACCTCGTTGCCCGGCGCGACCAGCGCGGGCGGGCCTGCCGCGTGCTGGATCGGCTCGCCCGCGCCGGTGATGCCGGTGACCGCCAGCGCCTCCGGGAACGCGGCGGGGTAGGGGATCGCGTCCTCGCCCACGTCCACATCGGACGGTGCGATGACCAGTGCGTCCTTGCTCAGCGCGTAGGACACCGCCGCGCGCAGCCCGCCGTCGGCGGCGGCCGTGCCGACCGACACGGCGATCACCTTCGCCCCGCCGTCGGCGGCCGAGCGGATCGCCGAGGCCAGCTTGCCCGCCTCGACCTCCTTCGGGTCGTTGGTGATGCGGATCGGCAGGATCCGCGCGCCCGGTGCGATGCCGGTGAAACCGGTGCCCGCCGCCGGACGTGCCGCGATCACCCCGGCCATGAACGTGTCGCGGCCCGCGCAGTCGTCGTCGCCCGCGCCGCCGCTGAGGCTCTGCCCGGACAGCACCGCACCGGACAGCGCCGGCGCCGCAGCGCTGACACCCGTGCCGATGACCGCGACGGTCACCGACTCGCCGGTCGTCAGTCCCCACACGCGGCTCGGGTCGAGGCGTTGCAGGGCCCAACCCTCCTGCGGCACCACGTGATTCGCCGGTTGCGCGCACTGCTGCTGCTGGGCTGCGGCCGGGATCGGTGCCATCGCGAGCACCACCCCGGCCACCACCGCGACCGCCGCCCTCACGCCCGGTCTCCCGCCGGACGCGGCTCCAGCCAGCCCGCCTGCATCAGCGTCGCGCTGCGGCGGGTCACCAGGTGCGCCCGGCCCGTGGGCAGCACCTGCGGGCGCATGCCGTTGAGCAGCGGCATCTCCGTGGGCGGGCAGGAGAACGCCAGGTCCGGCGTGTTGGACTCCTGCATGCGTCGCACCACCGAGTCCATCGACAGCCGCGAGGAACCGGCGGCGCTGCGGGTGAGGATCACGTGCAGACCGATGTCAGCGGCCTGCGGCAGCAGGTCCAGCAGCGAGTCCAGCGGACCGCCCATGGTGCTGGCCAGCAGGTCGTAGTCGTCGACGAGGATGAACACCTCCGGGCCCGACCACCAGTCGCGCCGCTGCAGCTGCTGCGGCGTGACGTCCGCGCCGGGCAGCCGCTCGCGCAGCTCGCCCGCGGCGGTGCCCACGATGTCCTTCGCGGCGGTCGCCGAGAACGCGAAACCCCGCCGGTAGGCGTCCGGGACCGCGTCCAGCAGCACGCGGCGCGAGTCGACCAGGATCAGCTCGGCCTCGCCCGGCGCGTAGTTCTTCGGGATCGCGTCGGCGATCAACCGCAGCAGCGCGGTCTTGCCGCTGCCGGTGTCGCCGAGGACCGTCAGGTGCGGCTGGGTGGAGAAGTCGTGCCACACCGGCTGCAGGTCCGCCTCGCCCCAGCCCAGCGCGACCCGCAGCGTGCCCTGCGGCTCGGGCAGCTGCCCGGCGGGCAGCACCGACGGCAGCATCCGGACCCCGGCGGCGTCCTCGCCGTCCCAGTTGTCGGCAACGGCCTCGGCCAGCATCCGGGCGCCCTTGGCCAGGTCGTCGACCCGGCGCAGGCCGTCCAGGCGCGGGACCGCGGACAGGAAGTGCAGCTTGTCCATCGTCAGACCGCGCCCCGGCTGGCGCGGAACGCCCGCCGCCGCGCGCATGTCGATCACCGAGTCGATCGAGTCGCCCAGCCGCAGCTCCAGCCGGGTTCCCAGCTGGTCGCGCAGCTGGCTGTGGATGTCGGCCCAGCGGCCGGTGGTCAGCATCAGGTGGATGCCGTAGGTCAGGCCGCGCGAGGCCAGCGAGCGGATCGTCTGGTCGTGCTGCTCGAAGTCGCTGCGCAGAGTGCCCCAGTTGTCCACCACCAGGAACACGTCGCCGAAGGAGTCCTCCGGGATCTTGCCCTTGCGGCGCAGCTCCCGGTACTCGGCCATGTTCTCCACGCCGTGCGCGGCGAAGAGCTCCTCGCGCTTGGCCAGCACGCCCTGCACCTCGGCCACGGTGCGGCTGACCCGCTCTTTGTCCATGCGCCCGGCGATGCCGCCGATGTGCGGCAGCTCGCCGAGGGTCTGCAGGGTGCCGCCACCGAAGTCCAGGCAGTAGAACTGCACCTCCGAGGGCGTGTGGGTCAGCGCGAGACCGGCGATGAGCGTGCGCAGCATCGTCGACTTGCCCGCCTGCGGGCCACCGGCGATGCCGACGTGCCCGCCGACCCCGGACAGGTCCACCATGTACAGCTCGCGGGCCTGGTCGAAGGGCTTGTCGATGACGCCCACCGGCACCTGCAGCTTGCCGCGACCCGGCCAGCTGATCGGGGTCAGGCCGTGGTCGGCATCCGGGACCAGCGGCGGCAGCAGCTCGTCGAGCGTCGGCGGCTCGTCCAGCGGAGGTAGCCACACCTGGTGCGCCGGCGGGCCCTGGCCCTTGAGACGGCTGACCGCGACCTGCAGCAGGGTCTCGGTCGACTCCTCCTCGGTCTCGGGTTCCGGCTCCGGGACCTGCGCGGTGGGCGCGTCGGGCAGCCGGGCGGCGCCGAAGGTCACCACCTGGCGGCTGATCTCGGCCTTGCGCTGCTCCGCGGTGCGCCGCTTGAACGGCGCCGAGACGTAGGCGGCCTTGAACCGCGACAGGGTGGCCACGTCCGAGCGCAGGTAGCCGTTGCCCGGCGCGCTCGGCAGCTGGTAGGCGTCCGGGACACCGATCACCGAACGGCTCTCCATCGCCGAGAAGGTGCGCAGGCCGATCCGGTAGGACAGGTGGCTCTCCAGCTTGTGCATCCGGCCGTCGTCGATGCGCTGCGAGGCCAGCAGCAGGTGCACGCCCAGCGACCGGCCCAGCCGGCCGATCATCACGAACAGCTCCGCGAAGTCGGGGTGCGAGGCCAGCAGCTCGCTGAACTCGTCGACCACCAGGAACAGGCTCGGCATCGGAGCCAGCTGAGCGCCCGCGGCGCGGGCCTTCTCGTACTCCAGCAGCGAGCTGTAGTTGCCCGCCGAGCGCAGCAGCTCCTGGCGGCGCACCATCTCGCCCTGCAGCGCGTCCTGCATGCGGGTGACCAGCGGTGCCTCGTCGGCCAGGTTGGTGATCACCGCCGAGGTGTGCGGCAGCTCGTCCAGGCCCAGGAACGTCGCGCCGCCCTTGAAGTCCACCAGCACGAAGTTGAGGAACTCCGAGGAGTGCGTGATCGCCATCGCGACCACCAGCGTGCGCAGCAGCTCCGACTTGCCCGAACCCGTCGCGCCGATCAGCAGGCCGTGCGGGCCCATGCCGCCCTGCGCGGACTCCTTGATGTCCAGCTCGATCTTGGTGCCGTTCTCGGCGATGCCGATCGGCACCCGCAGCCGGTCCTGCGGCGAGGTCCGCGCCCAGGTGCGGGCGGCGTCGAGCTTGTCCATCTCGCCGACCTCCAGCAGCGCGGCGAGGTCGAAGTCGGTGACCATCGGCTCGACGATGTCGGTGGTGGCGCTGAGCCGGAACGGAGCCAGCGTGCGCGCCAGCGAGGTCACCTGCGACAGGCTCAGCGAGTCCGGGGTGCCCAGCTCGGTGCGCACCTCGGCGCCGGAGCGGTTGAGCCGGATCATGTCGATCTTTTCGCTCGCCAGCTCCAGGCGCAGCGTCGTGCGCTGGGCGGTCCCGGACATGTCGAGGTTGAGCACGGTCGCGTTGCGGTAGCCGGCACCGGCCAGCCGGGACTCCGCCGGGGTGGTGATGCCGTCGAGGACGACCACCACGAACGGCTCGTCGCGGGTCGGGCTCGCACCGGCCTCGAACCGGCCCCGGTCGCCCAGGTCCGGACCGACGACGGCCTCCAGCTCGGCGAGCGTGCTGGTCAGCATCCGCACGTGACCGGCGCCGTCCTGCTGGCTGGCGTGCTGGGCGTGCGGCAGCCACTTCACCCAGTCCCACTCGGACGCCCGGTCGGAGCTCGCGCACACGGCGATCTTGAGGTCGTCGGGGGAGTGGAAGGTCACCAGCTGCGCCAGCACGGCGCGCAGCAGGCCGCGCGCGGCCTCGACGTCACCGCGCATCTGCACCTGCGAGAAACCGCGCAGGAACAGGGCCGTCGGCAGATCGTCCACAGTGGTGTATGCCTTGATGAACCGGCGCAGCGCCCGAGCGGACAGCGGCTCCAGGTCCTCCACCGGCTTGGACTGCACCGGCGTCATCTTCATCGCCAGCCGCTGCGCGGACCGGCCGATGCGGACCTCGGCGAAGTCGGCGTGCGACAAGCGCCGCTCCCACAGCCGTCCGCTCATCGCCACCGACCACAGGCCCGACGGGTCAGGATGCCGCCACGACAACGCCTTTCGCTGATCCACCGCGACCTGGCGGACCTGCTTGCGCATCTGGCCCAGGTAGCGCAGGTAGTCGCGGCGCTCGCCCTTGAGGCGGCGCTTGCGCTCGCCGATGTTGCGCCCCATCTGGCCGAAACCCATGGCCAGCATGGACACCGCCATCAGCGCCACCACGATGAGCCCGATGCCGCCGAAACCGCCGGAACCGCCGCGGCCCATGAACATCAGCATCATGGCCCCGGAACCCAGCGCCATCGGCAGGTACATCAGCAGACCGCCGAAACCGCCACTGACCTGCTCGGGTATGACGGGCGGCTCCTGCAAGGACAGTTCCCCGTCGGGCATCGCGGGGGGCTTCTGCCTGGCCGGTCGCCGAAACGGCGTCACACTCAATGCGATCAGATCCTTTCCCTGCTACCCCTCATCCCCTACACGGCTGCAGGACTCCAAACGGGTCAAAGCCGCAGCGGGAAACCGGCCGACCGAAATACCGACCATCGTCCGGAACTGGGCGGAGTGGGCCCGGTTCGGCCGATCGGCGGTGCGCAACGCGCCCGGCGCAGGTGGGCGGGCTGCCGCCGGAGACCGGCGTTCGTCAAATTGGTTGAACTGTTCCTAGACCGGGGACCGTGTGGTGGGTATGACGGGAACGACGGCTCAGCCCGCGGTCGCCGCGGGCGAGGTGTGTCGACTGACGATTCAGGGCCCCAGCTCGCGGGTCGAGCTCGCGGTACCCGCCCACATTCCGCTCGCGGACCTGCTGCCCACCTTCCTCGACCACCTCGGGGGAGGACTCGGCAACGCGGGTCTGGAACACGACGGTTGGGTCCTGCAGCGGCTCGGTGAGCCCGCCCTGCAGGAGGATCTCGGCACCGCCGCCTTGGGCCTCTACGACGGCGACATCCTCTACCTCAGGCCGCGCAACGACCAGTTGCCGCCGGCCGACTTCGACGACCTCGCCGACGGCGTGGCCACCGGAATCCGCAACCAGCGCCGCGACCTGTGGCGTCCGGAGAGCACCCGCCGCGCGTTCCTCGCGCTGCTCGGCGCCTCGCTCGCGCTCGGGCTCGTCCTGCTGCCCACCGTCGGCGCGGGGCAGTGGGTGGCGATCACCGCCGGCAGCGTCGCGCTGCTGCTGCTCGGCGCGGCCACCCTGGCCTCGCGGGCGCTCGGCGACCGGGCCGCCGCGGAACTGCTGTTCACCGGCAGCGCCGCGTTCGGCGCCGCCGCCGGCTGGGCGCTGCCGATGATCGGCCGACCCGTCCTCGCGATGAACCCGCAGCTCGTCGCGCCCTGCCTGACCGCGGCGGCGGTGTGCACCAGCGCCATCGTGCTCGGCCGCTTCCTGGTCGGCGGCGGATTCGGCGCCGGGTACCTCGCCGCGATGCTGGCGACCGGCCTCACCGCGCTCGTCGGCCTGCTCAACACCTTCGACATGCTCTCCGCGGGCGGTGCCGCCGCCGTCGTGCTCGCCGTGACGCTGCTGGTCGGAACCCGCGTTCCGCGCATCGCCGCCTGGATGGCCGGGCTCAAGGTGCCGCCGCTGCCGACCTCCGCCGAGGAGTTCCAGGAAGGCATCGACCCGGAACCCGGACGCGAGCTGATGAACCGCACCGCCGCGGCCGACTTCAACCTCACCGCCCTGTGCTTCGGGCTCGGCGTCGTCATCGCGGGCTGCCTCGGCATCCTCGCCTTCACCCCGGGGTGGGCGTCGCCGACCCTCGCCGCGATCGCCTCGCTGCTGCTCCTGCTGCACTCCCGCGAGTTCGTCAGCTCCCGCCAGCGCGTCGCCGTCATGGTGCCCGGCTTCCTCGGGCTCGCCGCGGTGATCTCCGCGATGTGCCTGCTGATCCCCGGAACCTGGCGGATCTTCATCATCGGCGGGCTGGTCCTGCTCGCCGGGCTCCTGCTCGCCGGGGCCCGCGGCCTGCCCGGCCGGAAGATGCTGCCGCACTGGGGCCGCGCCGGCGACTGGGCGCACACCACCCTCGCCATCGCGATCATCCCGATGACCTTCGCCGCCCTGAACCTCTACGCACTGGTGAGGGCCTCATGGTCGTAGCAGAGGCGCTGCCGCGGCCGACTTGCGCAGCTGTGCGGGGAGGTCGTCGTGCACTCGCGAAGTGATCAGGTCCAGGCGCACTCCTTCATGTCGGCGCGGGTCGTCTCCGCGCTGGTGCAGGCCGAACCCGACGCGCCCGATCCGCCGCTGCGGCGGACCCCGCTGGGCTACGTCATCGGCCTGATGCTGTCGATGCTCATCGTCGCCGGATTCGCCGTCGCCGGCGTTCTCGGCTTCGGCGGAGCGACCGACTGGTCCGAGCCCGGCAAGCTCATCGTGGAGAAGGAGACGGGGAGCCAGTACGTGCTGGCCTCCGACGGCACGCTGCGCCCGGTGCTCAACTACGCGTCGGCGCGGCTGCTCGGGGCGAAGGAGGTCGCGGAGGTGTCCCGCTCGACGTTGAGCGACGTCCCGCGCGGCACTCCGATCGGCATCATCGGCGCCCCCGACGGGATCCCGGCAGGCGGCGCGGGCAGCGCGGCCCAGGCGTGGCTGGTCTGCGCGACCACCACCCGCGACGCCGCCGGGGCTCCGCACGCCACCGTCACCCTGCACGTCGGCGACACGTCCGATGTGGAACCCGCGCGGCAGGACGAAGCCGTCCTGGTGCGCTCCAGCAGCGGCGACCAGTACCTGGTGTGGCGGGACAAGCGGATGAAGCTCAGCGCGCCGTGGGTGGCCGCGGTGCTGGGCTACGACGCCTCCACCGCGCTGCCGGTGCGAGACGCGTTCATCAACGCCATGCCCGCCGGACCGGACCTCGGACCGCTGCGGATCCCCGGAGCGGGACAGCCCGGCCCGTCGCTCGGCGGCCAGCCCACCCGCATCGGGCAGATCTTCTCCGTCAGTGTCGTCGGCCGCCCGCAGACGCTCCACATGCTCACCACGGGCGGACTGATGCCGGTCAACGGCACCACCGCCGCGCTGGCGATGGGCGACCCGGCCGGTGGCGGGCAGCCGAGCCCGCGGGTCCTCTCACCCGCGGCTATGGCCTCGGTCGGGCAGATGCCCTCGTCGCCGCTGATGTCGCAGCTGCCGGACAAGCCGCCGTCGCTGCTGCCCACCGCCGGAACGTCGGACTCCTCGGACCTCGGAGCGCCCTGCGCCCAGGTCGAACCCGGGTCACGCGGCGCCAAGTCCACATTGGTCAGCGGATGGCCCGAAGCCGGCGTGATCGTCGACGGACCGGGCATCGAGCGCGACGAGTTCACCGCCGACCGCATCGACGTCCAACCAGGCGCGGGCGTGCTCGCTCGCACGCTGCCCGCGCCCGGCGTGCCAGGCGCCGGCCTCTACCTGGTCACCGACTCGGGCGCCAAGTACCCGGTGCCCGGCCAGAGCGCGGCCGAAGCCCTCGGCTATCGGCTGTCCGACGCGGTTCCGGTTCCAGCGCACCTGCTCTCGCTGCTGCCGACCGGACCGGTTCTCGCACCGGAGCGAGCCGCAGGTGGTGGTGTGCACACAGCACCATGACATGCCGTCCCCCGTGGACGGCTCGCAGTAAGCAAGTCGAATCCCGCACATTTGCAAGGAGAACCCGATGACCGCACCAGGCGCCCAGTACGGCCTCAACGACTCGCAGCTGCAGCAGATCATCGAGGCGACCAACCAGTCGCTGTCGCAGATGCGCCAGCTCAACAACCAGGTCCAGGCGCAGGCCTCCTCGCTGGGCCAGGCCAACGTGTCCGACTCCGGTCGCATGCTGGTCGACAAGTTCGGCGTGTGGGCCGGCGACTTCTCGCGCATCGAGAACGAGCTCAACCAGCTCAACCAGCGCGTGATGGACGTTCGCAACGCCTCGCTGCAGGCAGCCCAGCAGGCAGCAGACAGCGCCTCCGGCGCAGGCCTCTGATTCTTTTTGTGTTCGGTGCAGCTCGTTGTGCGAGGCGGTGCGGGTGGCGGAACCTGACACGCCTTCTGGACTCCGTGCGCCACTCCTGATGTATGCCAATACACGGCGTCGCGGCGTACTCGCCAGAAGACGTGTCAGAACCCGCGGCGGTGCCGGTTGCAAGGGTGGGGCAAGGAGAAAGCGGCTCCGCCGCTTGCACGGCGGTGCACCGAACACCCCCTGATCGACCCACTTACTCAGAACGGAGATCGAGATGACGCAGTTCAGCGTGCAGCACGGGGCCTACGAAGAGGTCAACATGGGGCTGCAGCAGGCCGTTCGTCAGATGGGCACCATCCTCGACGAGCTCAACGGCTTCCTGAAGAACATGGGCGAGGCCACCCAGGGCAAGGCCGCGCCGCTGTGGGCCGAGAAGCAGCAGAAGTGGAACCAGGCCTACACCGAGATGAACACCCGCCTGAGCAGCGGCTACACCTCCTCGAACAACGCCGCGCAGGCCTTCCAGGACGGTGACAACCGCAGCGCCCAGATCATGGCGTAGGTAGGTGGTTCTCACTCACCTTGCTATGCGGTGCGGGTGGCGGAAACCCCCGAACGGGGAAGGCGCAGCGGCCCTCTGGCTCCGGGATCCGAGGCTGATGTATGCCAAGACACGGCGTGTCGGCCGTCCTCACCAGAGAACCGCTGAGAACCCGCGGCGGTGCAAGCTGAGTCCCAGACCTGAAGAGGCGGCTACAGCCGCTGAAGTGCTTCAGGTGGTTGAAGTTTCGGGTGCGGGTCGCCACGCGCAGCGGCCCGCACCCGATTCCCCTTTCCCTCCCTGAGAAAAGGAGAGTCTCGTGGCTGACGAGACGAAGACGAAGTTCGACAGCGGTCAGTACGAGAAGCTGATCAAGAACGTCGACACGCACGAGGACGACCTGCGCAGGGAGTTCCTGGGCGCCAGCTCGGGAATCCGCCTCGCCGCCGACCTCGGCGAGCGGGTCCACGCGGGCAACCCGGAGTGGCCGGCGATCGCGTCGCTCAACGAATCCCTGGGCGCGCTGGGCAAGTCCACCGAGACGATGAACGAGAAGACCAGCAAGGACTGGCGCAAGTTCACCGAGGCCCTCAACGACGCCAAGCGAGTCTTCGAGGACACCGACGACCTGGCCAGCTACTCGGCGACCGAGTTCGTCCAGGACTACCCGGACATCTCCGGAACGCAGACCCCGGCCGCTTGACTCAGGTTCCCAGCAGCTAGCCCACGACCCCCGTTGATCGACCTCATCTGACGGCATCAGCCCTGGAGCAGGAGAAAGCCCATGCCCGAGAACGCGGACCTGTCTGGCCCCAGCAGTGACTGGACGTTCTTCCAGGCCCTCAACGCGTTGACCGGAAAGGGGCCGGACCTGAAATCCATGGCCGAAGGCGTCAAGTGGTTCGAGGTCGCCGGCGGCGGGGATGGTGGTGCCGGCGGCAAGGACGCCGACTTCACCGGGGACAAGCTCAAGGAAGACCTGACCAACCGGGTCGCCCCCACCGAAGACCTCACCTACACCGCGTTCGACCGGGTCTACTACCGGGTCAACCGCAACACGGCGGCGGCCGACGCGTGGACCAAGGCGATCAACGACGCCGGGACCATCGTCGCCGAGATGTCCTCGGGCAAGAGCGGCACCCTCGACCTGCCGACCCTGCGCCAGGCGCAGGACCTCGTCGGCAAGTACGAGAAGTGGCTGGAAGCCACCGGCAAGGACTTCCGGACCTGGGCCAAGTCGCTGGACTCAGAGGACTCCGGGTTCAGCGGCAAGGCCGCCTCGGTCATCCAGGGGCGCATGGACCAGAACGCCGACAAGCTGGAGGGCCTGCACGAACAGCTCACCATCGACCGCGGCGTCGCGGTCTCGGTGGCGCTGAAGAACCTCGGCGACAAGATCGAAGCGGCGGTCAACGGACTCGCCCAAGCCTTCTACGACTTCCGCGCCCGGGCGCTCTACCTGCCCAACAACAAGCGGGTCGACTACGAGAACCAGCTCTACGAGTTCCTGACCAACGGCGTCGGCCTGGTCAAGGGCGCGCCGAACTACCAGCTCGACGGCAAGAGCACCTCCGAAGCCCAGGAGTACATCAACACCTCGCTGGCCAGCTTCAAGGAAGGCAACCTGGTCACCGCCGGTCCGTGGGACAAGATGAACACGGAGATCACCAACGCCGCGCTCACCGAGCTCAAGACGCTCGACACCGCGGCGGCCGCGGCGCTCAAGCCCCTCGAGGAGGAGCTGAAGTACGCGCAGTCGGCGATCAAGGAGCTCACCGAGCCGGAGACCAGCGCCCCGCACACCCCGTCGACCACGCCGCCGCCCGACGGCAACACGAACGTGCCGCCGCCGCCCGGTGGCAACACGAACTTCCCACCGCCGCCCGGTGGGGACACCAACGTCCCGCCGCCCGGTGGCAACACGAACGTGCCCCCGCCCGACGGGAACACCGACGTGCCGCCACCCGGTGGCGGTGACGGACTCGGCGGCGGTGATCCGGCCAACGGTGGTGTGGGCGGTCTCGGCGGTGGTGACGGCCTCGGTGGCCCCGGTGGTGGCGATCTCGCCAACGGCGGTGCCGGTGGCCTCGGTGGCGGTGACGGCCTCGGAGGTCCCGGCGGAGGCGACCCGGCCAACGGTGGCATCGGCGGCCTCGGCACCGGTGACGGCCTCGGTGGCCCCGGTGGTGGTGACCTCGCCAACGGCGGTGCCGGTGGCCTCGGCGGTGGCGACGGCCTCGGCGGCGACTCCGGTTTGGGTACCGGCGACAACGGTGCGAACGGCGGTGCGCCCCCGCCGATGGTCGGCCCCGGCGGGCTCGGTCTGCCTGGTGGCGCAGGCGGCGGTGCGGGCAACAAGCCCGGCACCACCCCCAACGGCGACCCGGCGAACGGCGGCGCGGGCGGCTTCGGCGACTTCGGTCAGAACGACCTCGCCAACGGAGGCGCCGGTGGCCTCGGCGACGGACCGCAGCAGCCCGGCCTGGTCGACAGCGGCCTGACCGAGAGCTCCTTCAACCCCGCCAACGGCGGTGCCGGCGGCTTCGGCGACATCCCCGGTCAGCAGGACCAGGACCGTCCCGGCGGCATGACCGGCGTTCCCCTGGACTCCAACGGAAACCCGATCCCGGGTGCCGGTGAAGGCATCGGTGACCTGGCCAACGGTGGTGCCGGTGGTTTCGGTGACGCGGGTCTGCCAGGTGGTGCGGATTCCGGTCTTGGCACTGGCCAGGGCCTCGGCGACCCGGCCAATGGTGGTGCCGGTGGTTTCGGTACCGGTGCCAACGATGGTGCTGGTGCGGGTCTGGGTGATCTCGCCAACGGTGGTGCCGGTGGTTTCGGTGACGCGGGTCTGCCAGGTGGTGCGGATTCCGGTCTTGGCACTGGCCAGGGCCTCGGCGACCCGGCCAATGGTGGTGCCGGTGGTTTCGGTACCGGTGCCAACGATGGTGCTGGTGCGGGTCTGGGTGATCTCGCCAACGGTGGCGCTGGTGGTTTCGGTGACGCGGGTCTTCCTGGTGGCGCGGATTCCGGTCTCGGGGCGGGCCAAGGCCTCGGCGACCCGGCCAATGGTGGTGCCGGTGGTTTCGGTGATCTGCCGGGTGGCGCTGATGGTGGTGTGGGCGCGGGTCAGGGCCTGGGCGATCCGGCGAACGGTGGTGCCGGAGGATTCGGCGATCTGCCCGGCGGCCAGGGCGGTTTCGATCCCGGTGGCCTCGGTTCCGACGCCGGCGCCGGCTTGGGCGACCCCGCCAACGGCGGCTTGGGCGGTTTCGACCCCGGCGGTCTCGGGTCCGGCGCGGGCGCGGGCCTCGGCGACGTCGCCAACGGCGGAGCCGGTGGATTCGGCGACGGCGCAGGCGGTCTCGGCTCCGGCGGCTTCGACGGCGTGTCCGATCCGGCCGAGGGCTACGGCTTCGACAGCGTCTCCGACGGCTTCGGCTCGCCGGACGGTTCGGCCGACGGTCTCGGCGGCTCGGGCAGCGGCTCCGAGCAGCAGCGCGGCGGAGCAGGTGGCGGCACGACCGGCTTCGGCATGGGTTCCGGCGCGGGCTCCGGCCTCGGCGGATCGCAGTCCTCGGCGCTGCCACCGGGCATGAGCCAGCTCAACGGCCCCTCCACCCAGCAGGGAATGGGCGGAATGCCGTTCATGCCGCCGATGATGGGCGGAATGGGCGGCCAGCAGGGCGACAAGAACGAGCGCGAACGGCAGACCTGGCTGTCCGAGGACGAAGACGTCTGGGGCACCAACGCCGACGCGGGCATGGGCGTCATCGGGCTGCCCGACGAAGCGGACTTCGACGTCGACGAGCAGGTCGCCGCGGGTCCCGTCCGTCCGCCGCGCCAGCCGCAGACGCAGCCCACGCCCGCGGAGCAGGAGCAGACCGCCCAGGCGACCGCGTCCGGGCAGGGCTGAGGAACGAGTTGGAGGTGCGGACTTGCTCAGCGGCGCGTGAGTCCTGCACCTGAATCGGCGGCTGCGGCCGGGTTCTGAGAAGTCTTCGTCAGGCAGGCACCGGGAAGGAGGGAGTGACCAGCGATGTCATCTCCCCTGTTCAACCAGATGGAAAACGCGCTGGCCGACCTCCGGAAGCAGCAGGAGCGCATCCGCGAGGCGCAGGAGCGGGCCGAGAAGGAGACCACGACGGTCTCCAGCAAGGACCGCTCGATATCCGCGACGGTGGACCACCGGCAACGGCTCACCGGCCTGAAGTTCTCCGGCACCCGCTACCGCACGATGGCGCCCGCCGAACTGGCCAACAAGATCGTCGAGCTGGTTCGGCAGGCCCAGGACGAGGCGAGCCAGAAGTCCATCGCCACCTACAGCGCGATGGCACCCGCGGGTTTCGGTTCGGCGCTGACCGAGATGGTCAACGGCGAGTTCGACCTGGACAAGATGTTCGACGAGGCGGTGCGCGAGGCCGACGGCATGTCCGACGCCGCCGACGAGGGGGAGGGGACCGATCGTGGCAAGTGAGGACAGCGACCTCGTCGCAGCGGACATCGAGGCGCTCAAGAAGGGCGGCGTCGACCTGACCCGCATCGCCGAGACCGCCAACTCCATCTACGCCGATCTCGCCCACGACTGCAACGCCTTCGCCATCGAGGGCGACGACGACATCGCCAAGACCTTGCGGACGAAGTACGAGCCCGGTGAGAAGGACGGGCTGGAGTTCCTCCGCATGCTCGGCATCACCATCGGCACCGACGGCGAGAAGGTCGTCGACGTCGGCAAGACCTTCGACGACATGAACCAGACCGCGAACAGCGAGGTGAGCCAGGGCGGCAGGAAGGCGTGAGCGCGCGCTCGGCGTGATCCGCGAGTCACGCCGAGCCCGATCGCGCACGAACGAGGGCGTGGGGGCTGACTATGGCGATCATGGTTCCGGAAGAGGTCGGAAACCTCTTCATGGTCTTGACCGGTGAGAAGTGGCCGCAGATCAACGAAGATCAACTTCGGAAGCTGTCGGATTCGTGGCGCAACACCTCCGCACGGCTGCGAAGCGAACTCACGCCAGAACTCGCCCAGGCCATCAAGCTCATCCGCTCGGAGTTCTACGGCAAGGCGGCGATGCGCTTCGCCGACCGCATGGCGCCGTACGTCGAGAGCAACGGCTACATCGAAACCGCCGCCACCGGTTACGAGCAGATCGCCGGATTCCTCAAGCAGCTCTCGGTGCAGACCGAGTACGTCAAGCTCGTCAGCCTGCTGTCGCTGATCGAGCTGCTCGCCGAGATCGCCTGGGCCATCGCGATGGCCGGCCCCACCTTCGGCGCCAGCATGGCCTGGCTCGCCGGTCGCTACGCCATCGTCCGCTTCCTGCTGAAGAACATCTGGGGCCGGCTGCTGATGCGCGTCATCCAGGCGCAGGTCTTCGGCATCGCCTTCCAGGTCGCCATCGACGCCGCCGCCCAGGGCATCCAGATGGCCAAGGGCACCCGCGACGACTGGGACGAGGACTCCACCAAGCAGGCGGCAGCCGTCGGTGCGCTCGGCGGAGCGCTGGCCCTGCCCTTCGCAGCGCTCGGCGGCGCGATGGGCAACATGCTGGCCAAGGGCCTGGTCAAGGGCATCGGCGACCAGATCGACAACGACATCCTCAAGGCCGCCGCCGAAGCCGCTGCCAAGAACTTCGCCGACGACTTCCCGAAGGCCCCGTCGCTGGCCAAGTTCGCCACCCAGGTCTCCGACCACATGAACACCCACATCGCCCGCGACCTCGGTGCCGCCACCCCCGGCAACTACGCGGGCATGAGCCTCAAGGGCATGTGGGCCGAGAAGTTCGGTCGCGGCCTGGCCGACGCGGTCGAAGAGGGCCTGCACGAGTTCTTCACCGAGGGCCTCTACAGCGCGATGACGGGCAAGGGCTTCCAGGCCAACCCGTACTCGTTCACCGCGGGCATGTCCGCCGGTCTCTCGGAGAACCTGGGCAGCGTCATCGGCGCCGGGATCTACGGCAACCTCACCCCGGGCAGCGGCGAGAACCCGTTCCTCGCCGCGCAGCGGGAGGGCGACGGCTCGAACTCCGACACCTCGCCGCTGCTGGGCGGCGACGGGGACCTGGACACCCCCGACATCGACGGCGACGCCCAGAGCACCTCCTCCGACGGCGGCCTCGCCGGGGGAGGCGGCGTCGCAGGCGGCGGCTCCGATGGCTCCAAGGGCCAGGGGAACCAGGGCGGGGGAAGCCGCGGGCCGGACGGCGCTGGAACGAACCCGTCGTCGCTCGGGCAGTCCCAGACGCAGGTCCCGGGCCGGTCGGACGGTCAGGGCGGTCCGGAGTCGAGCGGTCCGCCGTCGATCACCGAGTCGCAGACGCAGGTCCCGTCGCAGCCGGGGTCGGGTACCGGTGGTTCGCCGGAGTCGGTGGAGACCGTCAGCGTCGGCGCCGACGGCTCGCTCGGGAGCTCGTCGCCGTCGAGCTCCAGTCCGGAGATCTCGCCGGGGCTTCCGCCAGCGAATTCCTCGGACGCCGTGAGCTCGACCGGCCTCCCGCCGTCGAGCTCGTCGTCCGACGCGGACATCTCACCCGGGCTCCCGCCCGCCGGTCATTCGAACATCGATGGCACCAGCGGCATTCCGTCGTCCACATCGGAACCCGCAGCTCCCGGCCAGGGTGATGCGCAGAACACGTCCGGTGCCGTCAACGACGGGAACTCCACGTCTGCCGCGCAGGTCGGAGGTTCCAGTGGCGCTCAGACACCGGTGAACTCCGGTGCCCAGCAGTCCGGCCAGACCAACCCGGACGCGTCCTCGCCCGATCCCGCCCCGCAGGGCACCGACTCGACCTCGCAGCCGAGCTCGTCGGGCATCAACCCGGCGCAGCCCGCTCCGCAGAGCAACGTGCCGCAGCAGAGCGGTTCGGACCCGGCGGCGCCGCAGCAGTCCACAACGGACTCCGATTCCACCGCGATCACCACATCGGAGAGCGCTCCGCAGGAAGTCGCGCAGAACGACACCGGGACGCGGACGACGACACCGGTCGGCACCGGCGCGGACTCCACCGCGCAGGTCGGCCAGATCGGGTCGAACTCGACGCAGTCGCAGACCGACCTGGCCCAGCCCCAGGTGAGCGAGACCGGGCAGCAGGACCAGTCCGGCAGCACCGCCTCGACCACCTCGCAGACCCAAGCCGACGGTCGAACGCAGCCGGACGGTCAGACGCAGCTCGACGGGCAGAGCCGGCCGGACGGTCAGGATCAGTCGAGCACCCAGGTCCAGGACGCGAACGGCCAGGTTCAGCAGAACGAGCAGACCGGCAGCGGTGCCGTCAGCGGCCAGCAGCCCGTCGGCGGGATGTCCGGCACGGGTCAGACCGGGCAGACCCCAGCACCGACGAGCACCGCGTCGAACTCGACCACTCCGACGAGTTCGACGCCGTCGCAAGGCCAGTCGCAGTCGGGCTCGAACTCGTCCACCACGCGCGGTGGCACGACCGGCACCGGTCAGGGCAGCACCTCGGTCACCGACGTGGCCGCCACCTCGCAGACCGCGGTGCCGGAGATCCCCGGTTCGCCCGCCGCCGAGTCCTCCGATGCCGCGGTCACCGTCGACTCCAGCGGCAACGTCGTCGAGAGCTCGCAGAACCAGGACACGTCGCAGCCCCAGGACTCCTCGCAGAACCACGAGACGACGCAGAACCAGGAGAGGTCGGAAAGCACCGCGAACGACCAGCAGTCCCAGAGCCAGGACACCGGTCGGGACCAGCAGTCCACTCAGGACCAGAGCACGCCTCAGGACGCGAACAACGACCAGAGCACGGCGCAGCAGGACCAGACCCAGCAGAGCGTCGACACGACCGCGAACGACGACCTCTTCGCGGCGCTGGACCAGGACCCGCAGCTGGACCTGACGCTGACCGACCCGTCGCAGGCCACCCCGGCACCGGTGCTGCCGGAGACGGCGCGCGCCGCGGACTCCTTCGCCGCCGACATGACCGCGCACGTCGACGAGACGCCGCGTCCCCCGGAGCTCACCCGCGACGGCGTCATCTCCAACAACTCCCGGCTGCTGCCCAGCGACGGCGTGTGGTCCCCGAACCAGAACGCGCCGCTGGCGGCCAACGTCGCCGCCAAGATCGACGTCGCCCCACCGGTGCGGGCCGGGTTGCAGCAGCAGTTCCAGCAGCTGGTCAACACCCGAGGCGAGCTCGGCCTGCTGCAGGTCCTCTCCAGCGGACGCAGCTTCCAGGTGCCCACTCGCGACGGCGTGCAGAGCGTGTTCGTGCGGATGGATCCCGACACCGTCGCTCCGGTCGTCGCCACCGACACCGCCGTGCACAACACCCCGTCGCAGAGCAGCAAGCACGAAGGCGCCAGCAGGTCCATCACCAGCCACGGGGTTTCCCGCAAGCTGCGGCAGAACGCGGTCGTCGGCTGGGTGGACTCGGCCATCGAGGTGGCGGCGACCTCGCTGAACTTGCGCGTGATGCCGTTCCTCGGCTGGGGCGAGAGCCGCAGCAACACCGTCTCGGACAAGACCGGCAACACCAGGGAACGCACCGCGAAGCTCGGCGGTCACCACAAGGCGTTCGACGTCAACTTCCAGGTCCAGTGGGAGTCCGACGGCAACCGCGGCAGCTCCCGGTTCGACCCCACGGTCCGCTTGGCCTACCCGGAGACGGTCCTCGAGAAGCCCCGTCCGGCACCCGCTCCCGCCGACACGAACCCGACGACCACCGTTCCCGCCGTGCCGGGCACCCAGAACGACCAGCAGAACCAGAACGGCACCGCCCAGAACACCCCGGCTCCGCGCGCAGCCGTGCCGGTGCCCGCCGACGTCCAGCAGCTGATCGCCAACCTCGACAGCTACGCGGGCGTCGGCGAGCTCAACCGCAACGTCATGTCCGCGCTGCCGGACTGGGTGCGCAATGACCCCACGCTCCACGACGGCGTGGCCACCAAGGTCGACACCGCGCAGTTCGTGGAGGAGACCTCCGAGGGCCTGGTCAACGGCATCGACATCAGCCAGCGCACCACCTACCCCAAGTGGCTGCGGATGCCGGGCAAGAACTGGTCGAAGCACCCCGAGGTCAAGGTGAAGGTCGAGCCGCAGGTGCGCGGTTTCGAGAAGATCGGTGACCCGCAGCCGATCCGCACCGGCGAGATCCTCCGCAACACCAAGGACACCAGCGTCTCCAACGGCATCGGGTCGCGCGCCGTCGGCGGTATCCGCCTCCGGGGCCTGTTCACCTCGGGCGAGGCGAAGATCGACGGGCACGGCAGTCCGCTGCAGATCGGCCCCATCGGCGTCCTCTCGCTGACCTCCAACCGCAAGGAGTCCCAGACCGGCCGGGAAGCGGGCACCAACAAGGACAAGTCGCTGGAGAGCGACGGTGCCCAGCGCTACCGGATCGACCTCTCGCTGGCCGCGGAGATCACCTCGCGGCCGGGAGGCGAGGCCGAGTCCGACCCGGTCCAGTTGCAGCCCACCGACGGCGCCACCTACGTGTGGGTGCGCAACGAGGACGTGCCCGAGTTCGAGCGGCTGCTCCACGACGCCCTCAACCCCGACGGCACGACCCCCGCCGCGCAGCCGACCACCACGCCCGAGCAGGGCGAGCGCATCCGCACCGTCCTCGACGGCGAGGGCATGTTCAAGAACGTGGTCCGGGTGGGCGGAACCGGTCAGCTGCGCGACGAGGCCCGCCAGCACATCCAGCAGCAGCTCACCTCGCGCGGCGTGGACACCAGCACGGTCGACTGGAACCAGGTCAACCGCGACCTGAGCAGCTTCGGCCCCTACAAGGTGATGACCAAGTTCGACGACCTCACCGGCGACGGCAAGCCGGTGACCGTCGACGTCACCGCCGGCGGGCGGAAGTTCCACTTCGAGCTCACCGCCGACCTCGGCGAGGTGACGGGACGGCGCACGCTCGACAACGACGTCAGGTTCAGCGCGACGCGCAGGCACGGCAGCGGCTGGAAGACCGGGTTCAAGACCAGCTTCGGCGTCGGCGCGCTGCTGGCGGGCATGGTCCGCACCACGATCCGGCCTTCCGGGTACGGCTCCAACAGCTACGTCGGCGGCATCGCGGGACTCGGCGGCAGCTGGAGCCGCGGCAAGTCCAGCGGGCACGGCGACAGCCTCGAATCCGAGCAGCGCATCAAGTACGAGGGCAAGGCCGACCGGGTCACCCGCGACGTCACCTGGAAGCTCGAAGCAACCGACACCTCCGCGCGAAACCCGTTCAGCCGCAAGACCCCACCCACCAAGACGGTGGTCCCGGGACACGCGGACTACCGGGTGGCCAGCTTCATGCTCGACGCCGACGCGGGCTGGGACCCGGGCGACCCGGCGCCCGCCGCCACGCGCGACCTCAACGACGGCAACCGCGTCGACATGAACAACACCGCCGTGGTCTCGGTGGTCGACCTCTACGGCAAGGCCAACGACGCGTTCCACGAGATGCAGCGCGACGCCGTCCGCAGCGCCAAGGAGGGCAAGTTCGAGCGGTTCCGCCGCTGGATCGCGCACACCGGCAGCACCGACCCCGAGCACAGCAACCCGAAGCACCTCGTCGACGTCGACCCGCAGTGGTGGCAGACCCGGCTCGCGGGCATGTTCCACGCGCCGCAGGTGCGCGACGGCGGTGCGCACGGCGGCGTGCTCTTCGACCGCATGCAGCGCGGCGCGTTCGAGATGCGGGTGCACAACGAGCGGCCGCTCGGCCCGGTGCCCGGCAACTCGACGTGGGAGACCACCAACAAGACGGGCGTGTCGATCTCCCACGGCACCAGCAGCGGCACCGAGGGCGAGATCGGGCTCAACTTCTGGGGCGCCATGGCCGATGCCGGCGCGGGCGCGTCCCTGTCGACCGGTCGTGGGACCGATGATTCGCTGGGCGGCTCCACCAAGTCCGCCTCGCAGGTCAAGACGCCGATGCAGCTCTACACCGGTGACCTGGTGCTCTCGGTGCGCGCCGACGCCTGGCAGCAGCTGTTCGGGCAGCCGAACCACCGCTGGGACGCGATCAGCCCCTACCCGACCGGGGCGCAGAGCGACCACGTCGAGATCGTCGTCCCCGACGGCCTGCTCTACGTCAAGCCGCAGAACCCGGTGACCACGCACCCGGACGGCCGGCTCACCGAGGACCTGCCGCTGCTGCGCGACCTCGGCAAGGGACTGGACCGCTCCGTCGTCGTCTCCGGATTCACCCGGGACACCCCCGACCCGGCGAGCTCGATCCGGACCGATCAGGCGCAGACCGATCAGGACGGCCAGTCGCAGTCCGACCAGACGCAGACCGATCAGACTCAGCAGCCGGGAACCCGGGACCGCTTGTCGGACGACGCGATCCGCGCGCTCTGGCACGCCGCGCCCGAGCTGTTCCCCGGCTGGACGCCGGATTCCGGCCGCCCGGCACCGCTCTTCGACGCCACCAACGCGCTGCGCGCGCTCGACAACCCGGCCGACGTCCGCGAGATGCTCAACGGCGGCTGGCAGCGCACCATGTTCCGCTCCCGGTGGTTCGGCTCGGACTACTACACGTTCACCGCGACCGCCGAGCAGCAGCCGGGCGCGGAGATCATCGACCGCGGCGACGTGGCGACCGGTGGTTACGTCGAAACCCAAGGCGTGCGCGGGCAAGGCCAGGACTCATCGCGCGACGTGGCCACCTCGGTGTCGCTGACCGCCTGGCCCACCGTCCCGACGACCGCCGACGGCGGGGCGATGGCGCCCATGCCGGTGGTGGGCTGGTCGAACCAGAGCGGCACGGAGCAGGCCAACGAGATCGACACGTTCCGCCAGGACCGCTCGGACACCGACGACCACGTCGGCGTTCGGGCACCCGTGAAGGTCAACTTCACGGTGCACAGGTTCCGCGTCCCGCCGCTGCTGCTGTCGACCTTCACCGAAGGCTCGGTCGGGTCCAGCGCCTACCGCCACCCCGAACGGCGCGAGGTGACGCTGCCCCCGCAGGTGTCCGAGACCCGGGGCAAGGTCGACCTGAGCCTGCCGGAGTTCCTGCTCGACCAGCCCACCGACCACGCGCCCGCCTCGACCGGCCGCGACATCACCGACGCCGCCAAGCAGACCCCGTCCTTCCAGCTGGCCAAGGGCACCAGGGATCCGCAGCTCACCGAGCAGGTGGTGGACGCCATCGTCGACGCCCGAGGGCACAAGGACCTGGTGAACCGCTGGTTCGGCGCGGGAACGCCGAACCGGGGCAAGATCGACACGCTGTTCTCACCGGACATGATCGTGCCGAACATCGGCAACGACCGGCGGCTGCTCAGCGACGACGGCTACACGACCTCGTTCAAGGTGCACGACCGGTTCCTCTCGGTGGACTACGAGGTGCAGGTCAAGCCCCGGCTGACCGATCCGCGGTTCATGCACTCCTGGACCGAGGCGCAGCACGAGGAGAAGCACGGCCAGGAGACCGGGCAGTCCTCCAGCGACGCCAACGCCCGCAGCGCTGACGCCGGCCTGGGCGTGATGGCCATCCACGGCACCAACTGGAGCAACGCCGAGAACTCCGCCTCGCGGGGCGTCGCCGGCTCCGTGACGGCGGCCGCCGCGCTGGAGGAGAGCCACAACTCCCGCAGCCGCCGGCAGGACTGGCGCCGCTACACCGCGATCCCGCACTACGACGTGGTGATCCGCTCCAAGCCGCACTTCGCGCCCTCCTGGTCCGAGCACCGGATGGAGGGCACCAACGGGTTCACCGGCACACCGGTGGAGTTCGACGTCCGGGAAGGCGAGCACACCCCGTTCGACACCCCGCGCAACGCACCCGCGACGACCGGGACCGCACCGGTCACCACCGCTCAGGACGCGGCCGTGCCGGGGAACACCCGAACCCCCGAGCAGGCGCAGCAGGAGATCCAGTCCCTCGAAGACCAGATCGCCGAGCTGACCTCGCAGTACGACCGGGTGACCAACCGGATCAACCAGCTCGCCGACGCCGCGCAGGCCATGGTCGAACCGCACCTCGACGGCGGACCGCGTCCCGACCCGGGCCAGGTCGAGATCATCCACCGCGCGGCCATCGAGGTCACCGAACCGGACGTGCAGCGGCTCGACCAGCTCGGCAGGCAGATCGCCGAGAACGAGTTCGAGCTCCAGGACCTGCGGCGTGAGACCTCCGACATCGCTCCCGGAGCGCCGCCGAACACCCCTCAGGACACCGGGATCCGCCCGGACGAGACCAGGACCGACACCGACGGCCGGCGCTTCGACCGGTCCGGCAACCTGATCGAACGGGGCCAGGACGGGCAGTGGCGCAAGCAGAAGTTCTTCGCGCTGCCCTGGCTGGACGACAACACGATGGTGCTGGGCGTCCGGCCCGAGACCAACCCCTACACCGGCCAGCCCAACCACCTGGGCGGATTCCCGACCGCCCCCGGCGGCAACGCCCAGCAGCACCACAGCACCGGCGGGGACATCGTCGGCGGTGCGCTGTCGAACCAGATCGCCCAGGACCTGCGCGGCACCTACCAGCTCACCGGCCACGACGGCGTCGCCCACTCCACCCCCGGCAGCGGGGCGGCGAAGGCCGACGCGCACTACGTCCCGGCGAACCTGGAACGCACCGGAACCGCGCAGTCCACCACCAACACCCAGGAGACCGGGCGCAGCGTCGAGATCGACGTCCGCGACCTCGGCGTGACGAAGCAGAGCACCGGCCGCGAGATCCTCGCCGCGGTGGCCTACGCGTCCGGCATCGAGGACTTCGGATCGCAGCGCGCCGCGGAGTTCTTCGCCGACCCCTCCAGCGCCCAGATCGCCGAGTCCATCCGCGACCGGCTCCCGGCCGCGGCCCCGCAACCCGCACCGGTCCAGCAGCCCGTGGCCGACCAACCCGCCGACGTCGACGAGCCGTTGCCGAGGTTCGAGGTGGAGGCAGAGCGGTGGAAGCCGCTGGACAACGCCTTCGTCTTCGGCGGCGCCGACGGGCAACCGAGCGTGCAGCGCGGACCGGGAAGCGGCATCCGGCAGGAGATCCGCTACAGCCTCACGCCCGAGCCGAGTCGCTGGAACCTGGAGACGAAGCTGCACCTGCGTCCGGCTGAGGGCGTGAGCCAGGCGGATCTGGCTGCGGTGCGGGCCAACACCGCCGCGGGCATCGAGCAGCTGGTCAACCAGCAGGCCCACCTGCTGCCCGGCCCGGACGTCGAGGCCCACGCCAACGTGGTCTTCGTCGACGACCCGGCCGACGCCTACAGCACCATCGACGTCGTTCCGGGTCGGCCGGATGATGTGAAGAATCCGATGGATCAGCATCGGTGGGCTGCTGGTGCGAGTCCGTCGGAGTTCACGCACGAGGTGATGCACTTCTTCGGTGTTCGGGATGCGTATCCGCATCCGCGTCAGTTGCTGGACACTTCGGACAGCCCGGTGCCGGGTGACCTGATGGACATCCGGCAGGAGGGTGTCGACTACCGGATCCTGGACCGTCACCTGCAGCAGATCATGGACGTGGCTTCGCCCCACCTGCCCGGGTCGCTGGTCACCGATGGTGTGGTCCCGTCCTCGTCGGGCACGACGACGTCGTCCCAGCGAGAGACGAACCCGGCCGACGTCTCACCGGCGGTCCCGCCGAGCGACCGGCCCCGCAGGCACCGCGGCAGCCACCACGACCCGTACGTGGGCTCGTCGCGGTCCTCGCACGCGCCGCGCT
Source organism: Saccharopolyspora endophytica (assembly GCF_018070075.1). Classification (GTDB taxonomy): domain Bacteria; phylum Actinomycetota; class Actinomycetes; order Mycobacteriales; family Pseudonocardiaceae; genus Saccharopolyspora; species Saccharopolyspora endophytica. Next base: position 115,822 of record NZ_JAGPXE010000004.1, on the reverse strand, counting down.
CGCACGACCCGTACTACGCGACCACCTCGTCGTCCGCGTACCCGACCTACACCACGGCCTCGTCGTACCCGACGACTTCGTCCCCGACCGGCCCCGTCACCCTCGACAACCCGCAGTTGCGGGCGAATCCGCCGCGTCCGTCGTGGATGTACCGGGGCGACACGCGTCCGCCGGAGGAGATCTTCCGGGACGGGATGACCTCGTGGGGCCGGGACTACAACCTGGTCAGCCACGTGCACGGCGGTGATGCCGCGCGCAACTCCGGCTACGTGTCGGTCACTCCCAGCGCGACCGCCGCGCACCAGTTCGTCGTGCCCGACGGTGGCGAACCGATCCGGCACGACGGGCGTTGGTACGTGCCGATGTCGGGGCAGATCTACCAGATCCAGTCCTCCGGCAACATGATCCACATGGCCTCGCAGAACCTCCCGCGGGACCTGCTGGAGCGCATGCGGTACCAGACCGAGTGGGACTCGGTCCGGCACGTCGACCGGCGCAACATCCACTCCGCCATGACCGTCAGCGGCCACTTCCACCAGGGACCCGACGGCCGCCGCACGATCCTGCCCGGAACGACGCCGAGGCTCACCAACGTCGACAACGACGGCTTCGTCGACGGATACCGGGGTTACGACCCGCACGCCGACCGGGACAGCGGGTTCACCCGCGACACCGACCTCGGGCTCGGTCGTTCGCCCAGGCGGCGCTCGCCGTCCGACGACGGCTACGACGACTACCCGGCCACCACGAACTCGTCGTCCTACTACCCGAGGTATTCGAGCTCGTACGACGACTACTACGACCGGGGACCCGGACTGCCGCCCAGCGCTGAGAGCTCCAGCAGCGGTTCCCCGACCTCACCCGACGCTCAGCAGACCGCCACCGACGAGGTCGTGCTCGACAACCCGCAGCTGCGGGCGAACCCACCGCGCCCGCGCTGGATGTACCGCGGCGACACGCGTCCACCGGAGGAGGTCTTCCGCGACGGCATGACCTCCTGGGGCCGGGACTACGACCTGGTCGCCCACGTGCACGGCGGCGACCAGGCGATGAACTCCGGCTACGTGTCGGTGACGCCCAGTTCCGTTGCGGCGCACCAGTTCGTGGTGCCCAACGGCGGCCAGCCGATCCAGCGCGACGGCAAGTGGTACTTCCCGATGGCCGGGCAGATCTACCAGATCGAGTCGTCGGGCAACATGATCCACATGGCGTCGCAGAACCTGCCGCCGGCGCTGCTGGACCGCATGAAGTTCCAGACCGAGTGGGACGCCGTCCGCCACGTCGATTCGGAGAACATCCACTCCGCGATGACCGTCGAGGGCTACTTCCACCAGGGCCCCGACGGCAAGCGCACCATCCTGCCCGGCACGACGCCGAACATCACCAACGTCGACAACGAGAACTTCGCCCCGGGTCACCGGGGTTACGACCCGCACGCCGACCAGGGCAGCGGGTTCACCCGCGACAGCGACCTCGGGCTGGCCGAGGACACCCAGGCCAGCGGCACCGAATCGGCGGACGTCTCGCCTGGTTTGCCGCCGTCGGATGGGTATTCGTCGCGTCGTTCGCACGAGTCCTCGCAGTCGCATCGTTCGTCGGGGTCTCATCGTTCGTCGGGGTCGCATCGTTCGTCGTCGGGTCGGCCGTCGTATTCGACGTACACGGCGGTTCCGTCGTCTTCGGCTCAGGGGAGTTCGTCGCTGTCGGCGGGTCCGGTGCGGTTGGACAATCCGCAGTTGCGGGCGAATCCGTCGCGTCCGTCGTGGATGTATCGGGGTGATACGCGTCCGCCGGAGGAGATCTTCCGCGATGGCATGAGCTCGTGGGGCCGGGACTACAACCTGGTCAGCCACGTGCACGGCGGTGAGGCCGCGCGCAACTCCGGCTACGTGTCGGTGACTCCCAGCGCGACCGCCGCGCACCAGTTCGTGGTGCCCGACGGCGGTGAACCCGTCTACTACAACGGTCGTTGGTACGTGCCGATGTCGGGGCAGATCTACCAGATCGAGTCGTCGGGCAACATGATTCACATGGCGTCGCAGAACCTGCCGCAGGATCTGCTGGACCGCATGCAGTACCAGACGGAGTGGGATTCCGTCCGGCACGTCGACCGGCGCAACATCCACTCGGCGATGACCGTGAGCGGTCACTTCCACCAGGGGCCGGACGGGCGGCGCACGATCCTGCCGGGCACGACGCCGAGGCTCCACAACGTCGAGAACCGCAACTACGTCCCCGGATACCGGGGTTACGACCCTCACGCCGATCCCACCAGCGGCTTCACCCGGGACACCGATCTCGGGCTCGCCGAACGCCCCCGGCCGAGCCGGTCCTCGCACGAGTCGTCCTCGTACTACCCGGCGAGCACCTCTTCCTCGTCGAGGTACTACCCGACGTCGAACGACAGGTACTACTACGACCGGCGACCGGGACTTCCCCCCGAATCGACGAGCGCTCCCGGCGACGCACCCCGGGCTCAGGACGGCGCCGGCTCGGTTCGCGTGCCCAGCGCGATCGCCGACAGCCCCAGGATCCAGGCCCCGGCAGGTCCCGTCAGTACCGAAACCCTGTCCGCCCAGGTCGACCCGAGCGCGGACCGCGTCGTGCTGGTCCCGGCCCCCGGTGCTCGCGGCGTCGACTTCGCCGACAGCGGCACCCGGGTCGCCATCGACCTCGGCAAGGAGGTCGTGGCGCTGGTCGACAACGGTCGCGGCAAGTTCCAGTGGCGCAGCTTCCAGCCCGACGGATCCCGGCCGCGCGTCGTTCGCGACGACACGCCCACGGCTGACCCGACGCCCTCGGACGACCGCCCGACGCAGACCGCCGAACCGCAGCCCGCTCGCCAGCAACCGCCGAGGTTCGAGGTGGAGGCAGAGCGGTGGAAGCCGCTGGACAACGCGTTCGTGGTGGACGGCAACGGCGACCGCCGGACGATCCAGCGCGGTCCGGCGAGCGGCATCCGGCAGGAGGTCCGCTACAGCATGACCCCGGAGGCGGGTCGCTGGAACTTCGAGACGAAGCTGCACCTGCGTCCGGCTGAGGGCGTGAGCCAGGCGGATCTGGCAGCGGTGCGCGCCAACACCGCCGACGGCCTCGAGCGCCTGCTCAACCAGCCCGAGAACGTCCTGCCCGGACCCGACGTCCGCGCGCACGGCCAGGTCACCTTCGTCGACGACCCGGCCGACGCGGACGGCGTCATCGAGGTGGTCCCGGGTCGGCCGGATGATGTGAAGAATCCGATGGATCAGCATCGGTGGGCGGTGGGTGCGAGTCCGTCGGAGTTCACGCACGAGGTGATGCACTTCTTCGGTGTGCGGGATGCGTATCCGCATCCGCGTCAGTTGCTGAACACCTCGGACAGCCCGGTGCCGGGTGACCTGATGGACATCCGGCAGGAGGGTGTCGACTACCGGATTCTCGACCGCCACCTGCAGCAGATCATGGACGTCGCTTCGCCTCATCTGCCCGGGTCCTTGGTGACCGATGGTGTGGTTCCGCCTTCATCGGGGACGACGACGTCGTCCCCGCGCGAGGCCAACCCGGCGGACGTTTCTCCCGGCGTCTCGCCCGACGACCGCTACCGCAGCTCGTACGAGTCCTCGCGGTCGCACCACTCCTCGTCGCGCTCGCACCACTCGTCCAGGTCGCACCACTCCTCGTCGAGCCACCACACGCCGACGTACTCGACCTACACGGCCGCACCGGCACAACCCGCCGGACCCGTGCGGCTCGACAACCCGCAGCTGCGCGCGAACCCACCGCGCCCGCGCTGGATGTACCGGGGCGACACGCGCCCGCCGGAGGAGATCTTCCGCAACGGCATGACCGCGTGGGGCCGGGACTACAACCTGGTCGCCCACGTGCACGGCGGAGACGCCGCCCGCAACTCCGGCTACGTGTCGGTCACCCCGAGTTCCGTGGCCGCGCACCAGTTCGTGGTCCCCGACGGCGGTGAACCCATCCGCCACCACGGACGTTGGTACGTGCCGATGTCGGGCCAGATCTACCAGATCGAGTCCTCGGGCAACATGATTCACATGGCCTCGCAGAACCTGCCGCAGGATCTGCTCGACCGCATGCAGTACCAGACCGAGTGGGACTCGGTCCGGCACGTCGACCGGCGCAACATCCACTCCGCGATGACGGTGCGCGGCTACTTCCACCAGGGACCCGACGGCCGCCGGACGATCCTGCCCGGGACGACGCCGCAGCTCACCAACGTGGAGAACCGCTACTACGAAGAGGGCTACCGGGGTTACGACCCGCACGCCGACTCCCGCAGCGGTTTCACCCGCCACACCGACCTCGGGCTCGCCCCACCGCCCCTGCCCAGCCGTTCCTCGCAGGAGTCGAGCCGAACCGTCCCGTCGTCCGCGACGTACCCGTCGACCTCCAGCTACTACCCGACGACCAGCTCCTCCTCGTCGACGTATTACCCGCCGTCGAGCAGCAGCTCGTACTACTACTACGACCGGCGACCGGGACTCCCGCCCAGCCAGGACGGACCGATCGGCGACAGCACGAACCGGTCCCACGACCCCGCGCCGGCCTCGTCCGTGCCCCGCGACCAGCGCTTCGCCGCGATGCTCGACACCTACCGGGCCGCGCGGTCCGCGGTGTCCTCGGGCGTCAACCCCGTCCAGTACCACGCCGACGGCGTTCCCGGCGGTGCCAGCAGCCGGCCCGACGCGCGGTTCGGCACCGAGATCGAGTTCACCGTCCCCGAAGAGCACTTCGACGTCGCCGTGCAGGAACTCGGCACCGCCTTCCGCGACGCCGGCCTGGGCGACTGGCGCGACGGTCAGGAACTGGGATCCGGACTGGTCAAGAAGGCGCCGGACCGCTGGCGACTGGTCGACGAGGACACCCTCGACAACGGCATCGAGGCGGCGTCGGAGAAGCTCGGCGGCGACGCGCGCTCGTGGCAGCGCTTCGCCACCGCAGCCGACATCATCCGCTCCGTCGTGGAGAAGTACGGCGGCTCGGTTGACGAGGGCGGCGGGCACGTCAACGTCAGCTTCGACGGCGCGACCTTCACGCCCCAAGCCAGCGTGGCGCTCGCCGGACTGGCCAAGGCGCGCGAGCAGTCGCTGTACCGCATGGCGAACTCCACGATGGGCGGACACCAGCGCGAACTCCGAGCGGTGGGCGCGATGCCGATCCCTCCGCGCGCCACCGCGCTGCAGACCCCGGAGGACGTGCGCACCCTGAACTCCAGCCGCAACGAAGGGCTCAACTTCGAGCACGTCCAAGGCGGCCCCCACGACCGCTGGGAGTTCCGTATGTTCCCCAGCAGCACCAACAAGGGGGAGTGGCAGGCTCGCGTGGAACTCGCCTCGGCGATGGTCGCCGCAGCGCAGGACCCGGCCACCCACGACCGCATCGAGGCGCTGCTGTCCGACCCGAGGCTGCTCGGCGACGAAACCGGGGACCGCTCAGAGGAAGCCCAGCTCAACGACCTGATGGACCTGCTGGACGTGCTGCCGCTGAGCAAGTCGGCGGAACAGCAGATCGTCGAGCTGTTCGCGGCCACCGAACCCTGGCAGCGCAGCGGCGCCACCGACGACTTCCAGACCCTGGCGGTGCCCACCCGCGACGGACTGCACTACCCGAGCCCGAACGACGACGTGTCGGCGCTGGTCGAGCAGGGCCGCGACACCAACCCGAACCCGGACGAGCAGGTCATCCGCGTGACCCCCAGCCAGGACGGCGACCGCGTGACCCTGTGGGACGGCAAGGACCACACGCCGCGCGACTTCACCAACTACGTGCGGCTGCACCCCGGCTTCGACCAGGACCGCAGGGCCGTGCTGGAGACCGGGAACGGCGACGCGCGCGCGATCCAGGACGTCTCGCGCCTGCTGGGCAACGCCGAGATCCGGCCCCGCCAGGAGTCCGTGCCGAACACCGAATCGGCGGACGTCTCGCCTGGTTTGCCGCCGTCGGATGGGTATTCGTCGCGTCGTTCGCACGAGTCCTCGCGGTCGCATCATTCGTCGGGGTCGCATCGTTCGTCGTCGGGTCGGCCGTCGTATTCGACGTACACGGCGGTTCCGTCGTCTTCGGCTCAGGGGAGTTCGTCGCTGTCGGCGGGTCCGGTGCGGTTGGACAATCCGCAGTTGCGGGCGAATCCGTCGCGTCCGTCGTGGATGTATCGGGGTGATACGCGTCCGCCGGAGGAGATCTTCCGGGACGGGATGACCTCGTGGGGTCGGGACTACAACCTGGTTTCGCACGTGCACGGTGGTGAGCACGCCAGGGATTCGGGTTACGTGTCGGTGACGCCGAGCGCGACTGCGGCGCATCAGTTCGTGGTGCCCGACGGTGGCGAGCCGGTTCGGTACGACGGGCGTTGGTACGTGCCGATGTCGGGGCAGATCTACCAGATCGAGTCGTCGGGCAACATGATTCACATGGCGTCGCAGAACCTGCCGCGGGAGCTGCTGGAGCGGATGCAGTACCAGACCGAGTGGGACTCGGTGCGCCACGTCGACCGGCGCAACATCCACTCGGCCATGACCGTGAGCGGTCACTTCCACCAGGGGCCGGACGGGCGGCGCACGATCCTGCCGGGCACGACGCCTCGGTTGACCAACGTCGAGAACCGGGATTACGTACCGGGGTACCGGGGTTACGACCCGCATGCCGATCCCACCAGCGGCTTCACCCGAGAAACCGATCTGGGACTGGGACGTTCGCCGAGGCGGCGGCGCTCACCGTCCTACGAAGACGAGTACGACGACTACCCGTCCTCGTCGTCCTACTACCGCGGACGGTGACCGCTCGGGCCCACCCCAGTCCGCAGCCACGTTGAACCTCCTCGCGCTCGCCAGCCGTGGAAGTAACGGGGCGACAGGGAGGAGGCAGGCAGCACATGGGCGCAGTGGTCGTCGAGCGAACGGGTGCAGGCGTGGTCGTGCGCGCGGAGGAATCGGGTGCCCCGATACCGCCGCCTCCGTTCACCCTGGCGGACGGACGCACGCAGGTCTACATCGACGAGTCCGCGCTGCCCGCTTTCGACCAGCTCGAACCCGAGGTGCTGGCCGCCTTGCGCGCCGAGCTGCGCCCCGACGGCGTCGGTCTTCCCGCGATCCGGCTGCTCTCGCCCCGGGCGGGGCTCGCGGCCCCGAACGGCTCCCGCCCGCTGGCGCTGAGGTTGTCCGAAGCCCTCGGCGTCGAGGTCGTGGCCCCCGACGGCGAACTGGTCATGCTCCCCGGCGGCGAGCTCTTCTCCGCTGGTCAGCAGACCGGATGGGTCGGGTTCCGGCCCGGCCGGTCGAAGCTTCACGACGGCCCCAGCTACCCCGTCCCGGAATGGCAGGACGGGCTCTCCACGAGCCTGCGAACCCGGCCGATCGACCCGCGGATCAGCGTCACACCCATCCCCGCCGGGGTCTGGGTGCGCACCGCCGGTCAACCGGCCAGGCCCCACTCCGACATCGGGTTCCGGGTGCCGCTGTCGCGCAACCGGCTCGCCATCGTCGTCGGCGCACCCGGTGAGCCGCTGCCGGCGACCGAAGCCCTCGCCGCCTTCGTCGGCGGTCTCCCCGCGCAACTGCGCGAGACGTTCGGGCTGATCGGGTACGGGCCCGAACCGGTGAGCGTCCGGCCCATCGCGCAGCAGCTCGCCGAGCTGATCGGACAACCCGTGCACGGCTGCCACGCCGTGCCGCAGTACCTGCCCGAAGGCGGGCAGACCTGGCTGGTGCCCGACGATTCCGGCCGGCCCAGCTGGCTCCCGTTCGTGCTGGAGAGCACCTACCAGCCCGGAGTTCCGCCGATCCCGCGGAACTGGCTCCCGCCGGTCTCCGGGCTCAGCGAGGCCGGGACCGGAACGTTCTGGCTGCAGGACGGGTGGCTGGTCGACGTGCTGCCCGCAGGTCTGCTCGTGCGCCCCGTCCGCGTGCCGGTCGACCCCGTCGCATCGAGGCTCCCCATCTCGCCGGACGCCGTCAACTTCGTCATCAGCTCCGCGGGGGGACCGCCGCCGCAGCGCGTCCTGACCGCGGTGGAACGGCTCGCCGGTGGGCTGCCCGCTGCCGCGCGGGAACGCCTGCGCCTGATCGCCACGCCCCACGCCGAGCCCGGCTACCTGGGACGCCTGGCCGCGTCGCTGAAGGTCGACGTGCACGTGCTCGGCACCGCAGGCCCGGGTCCCGCCGTCGAGAGCTCCGCGAGCGCGCCGCTGGGCGCGCACCCCTGGGAAGCGTCCACGGGTGTGGTTCCGGTGGGAATCGGTGGCCAGACCGTTGCCTGGATTCCCGCACCCCCATCAGCTGCGTCCTCGGGGGCCCAGCCCACCGCCCAGTTGCCGACGGTGGCGCAGCAGAGCTTTGCCGCGCCCGCCCCGGAGGAGCCTGCCACGACGCCGGATGGTGCGGCGCCGCAGCCGATTCGGCACCAGCCGACCGAGCCGTTGCGCATCGTCTCGCCGGTCGTCGTCGACGCCGAGGGACGGATGCGGCCCATCGGTGACGGGTGGCGTCCCGGTCAGGCCGACACGGCATCCCCGGTCGCTCCTGCTGCTGCCGCTGCGGACGTGGCGCCCGTTCCGCCGGTTCCCGCAGGGCTGGGACCGGCCACGCCGCTTCCGCAGTTGTCGCAACCGCAGTCGCCGCAAGCGCAGGCACCGGAACCGCCGGTGCCGGATGCCCAGCGGCCTGTCGATCAGGAACCGAGCGGGCCGATCACGCCGGCGCTCGCCGCCGTCGCCGAAGCCGAAACCCCCGCTGCACCGGAAAGGCCGGTCGAGGAGCGGAAACCGGTTGTCGTGAGCCCCGTCGCGGTGCCCGTCACGGCGACATCGGTGCAGATCCCGGCCGTCGCGTCCAGCACCCCGCTCCCGTCGATGAAGCCCGCGGAACCAGAGCCCGAACCCGAACCCGAACCCGAGCCGGAGCCCGAACCGGCGGCTCCCGTGCGGGCCGATGCGGCACCGGAAGCCCCGGCACCCGTGGCACCGCCGCCCGTCGCATCGGCGGTCGGACCGCTGCCCGCGGCACCGCGGGTTGCGGCCGCCCCGGCCCCGCCCGCACCTGCGCCAAGCCCGCCAGCCCCATCACCGATGGCGCCCGCAACTCCTCCCGCTGCGGCTGCGGCTGGTCCGTCTCCGATCGCTCCCGCTGCCGCGGTCAACCGGATGCACGCTCCCGCTGCTGCACCGGCGGTTTCGGCGCCGGTTCACGCACCTGCCCCGACTCCGGCAGCGGTAGCCCAGAAGCGGCCCGCACCGGGGCAGGTCGTTGCGGCCGTTCCGGTGGCGACCACCGCGGTGCCCACCGAACCTGCGGTGCAGCAGGCGGTTTCCGACGCGGTCAACTCCGCAGCAGCGGCTGACGCGAAGGACGAGGCCGCCCAGGACGCCCTCGACTCGAAGTCGGCCGCGGAGCAGACGACGACGTTGAACCTGGCCGACATCCGAGCAGCTGACGTGCAGGAAGGTTCCGCGGAGCCGGAATCCGCACACCAGGCGGAAACCGCTTCGACGGACCAGGTCTCGTCCGTCGAGGCGGCCGAGACGAGCGCGGACGTGTCCGAAGCCGTCGCGGAGGCCGAGACCGATGATCAGGTCGCCGCAGCCGCGTTGAAGCCGCTGCTGCTGGTCGACCACGCCAGCACCGAGGAGGACCGGCAGCAGTTCAAGAAGTCCCTCGGCTGGAAGTACGACGCCGCTACCCGGTCGGTGACCAGGCTCCTCGCCGAGCGGCCGGGACTGCGAGGCGGCATGCCGGTGGACGACGCGATGCTCACCGAACTCGCCGCCGTGCACGTGTTCGCGACCTCTGACCAGCGTGAGTTCGTCAACGCGATCCGCACCGGAGACGTGGCCTCGCACTACCCGTTCATCTCCTGCCTGGCGGGTGGCCTGCGGCGGCTCCCGTCGCTGCAAGGACTGGTCGTGCGCGGCGGCCCCGGCGACGCGGAGACCGTCGAGGACTACGTGGTCGGCAGCGAACTCGTCGAACCCGCGCCGATGCTCGGCGTCTCGGACGAGTCGGCGTCCGTGCCCGGCTCGGTGGAACTGCTGATCTGGTCGGTGACCGCGCGGCGGCTCGGAGGTCTCGCCGCCGACGAGAACGCCGCCGACGTCGTGTTCCCGCCCGCCACGTCCTACCGGGTGCTGGCCGTGGAAGCCGATGCCGGTCGAGTGCTGCTCACCGAGGTCGGGAAGAAGCAGCGGTCCGAGGAAGCCCGCAAGCGGCACGACGCCCGCGTGCTGGAACGCCTGACCGAGGCCGCCAAGAACCGCGACGAGCGGCCCGCCGCCGATGCCACCGCACCCGACCACGAGCGGTACTCGGTGCTGCTCGGCGAGCCGACGAGCCCGTTCGCCAAGGCCGCCGGAGTCGATCGGTGAGACCGGAACCCCCCGAGGTGCACGGTCTCCTGCTCCAGCTGGCGGGCCGGATCCCCGACGCCGAGCTCGCGGTCCTGCGCACCTGCCTGGCCGACGACGAGCTCGACGAGATCGCCGACTCGCTCATCAGCGCCGTCGGCCTGGGCCTGGCGCTGACCGAGCCGGAGGTCGAACTGCTCACGGCCCTGGCGCAGGAGCACGACATCGACGCCGCCGCGCTCGCGGAGGCACCGCGCGCCACCGAACCACCGCCGTGGCGGTTCGCCGCGGAATCCGCCGACGACGCCGACGAGGCCGCAGTGCGGTCCGCCGAGCGGGTGGGGGGAGTGCGGGCGCTGTGGCGCAGCGGCCGGGTCTCGGCGGAGACGACGGAGCCGGTGTACCTCGTCGAAGCGGAGCAGGACGCCGATCTCGTCGAACTCACGGCCGAGATCCAGCACGGGCTCACCGAAGCGGGCGCCGACCCGCGCGTCGAGGTCTTCCACGCCGACGCCGCCCCGACCCGGTACCACGAGGCCGCGCTGGCGACGTCCGAACTGGTCTGGAACCCGGCGCCGCCCGCGCGGCTGGCGCGGGTGTTCGACGGTGCCGACACCCTCGGCAAACCGTTCTTCCGACCCGATCACCCGCGCGCCGAAGCGGTGGAGCGGCAGCGCGTGCTCGGTTACCTGCGCTCCGCGCCGATCGCGATGGCCACCGATCAGGTCATGCCCGATGTGATCGACCCGAACCGCACCGTGCCGCTGAACTTCCGCTCGGACGGCACCTGGGTCTGGAACGACGCGGTCCACTACTACCTCGACCGCTACCACCTGGCGCCGGATCCCGACCTGGTCTCGCACGTGGTGGCCGCGAGCACCGAGCCTCCCGCGCTCGGCCGGCTGGACCTGCACCGCGCGATGGGTGTTCTCACCGAACGATTGAAAACCGAATCGGCTGAAGAAAAACTGGGGCGAGAATGACCAACACACGATCGATGCTGTCGGTCTCCGCGACCGCCCCGGACTCGTTCCGCACCATCGGTGACGCCATCGCGGCGGCGACCACCGGTGACGTCATCTCCATCCAGCCCGGCACCTACACCGAATCAGTGGTGCTCAGCCGCGACGTGACGCTGTCGGCGGCGGGAGCGGAAGGGGGCGTGCGGATCGAGTCCACCGGTGACCCGGCCATCGTGATGGCGGCCGAAACCGCGGTGCTCTCCGGCTTGGTCCTGGTCCACAGCGGACCCGAGACCTCGGCCATCGACGTCTCCACCGGTCGGCTGAAGCTGGAGGAGTGCCGCGTCGAGGCGTCGTCGGCGGCAGCGCTCTACGTGCACGGCCAGGCCGAGGCCAGCGCCAGCGGAACCGAGTTCACCAACCCCGCCGGGGCCGGGGTGATCGCCATCGACGGCGCCGAGGGCCACTTCGGGAACTGCACGATCAGCAACGTCAAAGCAGCCGCGGTCGTGATCCGCACCGATGCCGACCCGCAGTTCGTCGGATGCACCATCGCCGACGCCGAGGGCAGCGCCGTGCTGGCCGCGGAACGCGCTCGGGGCGCGATGCGCGATTCCCGGATCGTGCGCGCCGGGAACCCCGCCGTGGTGGTGGAGGGCAACAGCTCCTTCCGGCTGAGCGGCACCTCCATCACCGAGCCGGCCGGTGTCGGACTGCTCATCGCCTCCCGATCGACGCCGGTGATCGAGGACTGCACGATCACCTCCCCCGGGGCGCAGGGCGTCGTGCTGGTGCAGCAGGGCGAGCCCGAGATCCACCGGCTGCGCATCGACAAGCCCGCCGGGTACGGCGTGCACGTGCTCGAAGGCTCCCAGGGCGAGTTCGGCGAGTGCACCGTCGTGGACTCCCGGGACGCCGGGGTGTGGATCGCCGGGGCGTCGCCGTCGTTCTCCTCGCTCGACGTGACCGGTGCCGGTGGCGCCGGGGTGGTCGTGACCGAGAACGGCACCGGGACCTTCCGCGAGCTGACGCTGCGACGCCCGGCCGGTCCCGGCATCGAGGTGCGCGGTGCGAAGGTCATCATCTCCGGTGGCGCTGTCGCGGAGGCGACCGGCGATGCGGTGCTGCTGGCCGCGAAGGCGCAGATCGAGGTCGAGGACGTCGCGATCTCCGGCGCCGGGGGCGTCGGCGTGCGCGTCAGCGAGCAGAGCTCCGCAGACCTGCGCGGGATCACCGTCGCGGCCAGCGGGGGAACGGCGGTGCTGGTTGCCGATGGCCAATCGGTGCTGCGCAGCTGCGACCTCTCAGACGCCGGGGAGCACGGTGTGAAGGCCTCCGGGACCTCGTCGGTGGCCCTGGAGCAGACCCGCATCCGCGGCTGCGAGGGCAACGGTCTGGAGTGGGCGGCCGGGTCCTCCGGCGTGCTCGACCGCTGCGAGATCTCCGGGAACGCCGCCGACGGCATCGTCGTCGGCTCCACCGAGTCGATCAGCGTCCGCGACACCGTCACCAAGGACAACCGCGGCGCCGGTGTGCGGTTGCAGGTCCGCCGCGACAACGTGCGGCTCAGCGGAATCACCAGCGCCCAGAACGGCGACCCGGAGAGCGACTCGGGTGAGGCCGCACCCGAGTCCGACGATTCCCAGCGCTTCGGCAGCTCCCGCAGCGCCGACGCGGCGCCGTCGAGCGAGTCCGGCTACGAACCCGTACCGGCGCAGGCCAAGCGGAGCTCGGAAGGCCGGCTGGGAGAGCTCCTCGGTGAGCTCGACGCGCTGGTCGGTCTCACCGACGTCAAGCGCGAGGTGGAGGTCCTGACCCGCCTGGAGCAGATGGCCGAGAAGCGCGCGGCGGTCGGGCTGCCGATGCCGCCGATGAGCAGGCACCTGGTGTTCGCGGGTTCGCCCGGTACCGGTAAGACGACGGTCGCGCGGCTCTACGGGCAGATCCTCAAGGAGCTCGGCGTGCTGCGCGCCGGCCAGCTCATCGAGGTCGGCCGCGCCGACCTGGTGGCCAGCGTCGTCGGCGGCACCGCGCTGAAGACCACCGAGTGCTTCGAGAAGGCCCTCGGCGGTGTGCTGTTCATCGACGAGGCCTACACGCTCTCCGGTGGAGGTGGCGGCGGCGCCGACTTCGGTCAGGAAGCCGTGGACACGCTGGTGAAGCTGATGGAGGACCACCGCGAGGACGTGGTGGTCATCGTCGCCGGTTACACCATGGAGATGCGCAAGTTCCTGGCCACCAACCCCGGCCTGGGATCCCGGTTCTCGCGGACCATCGAGTTCGCCGACTACAGCAACGAAGAGCTGGTCACCATCGTCGAGGGCATGTGCCGCGCCAACGACTACCGGCTGGAGTTCGAGACCCGCGAGGCGGTGCTCGGCTACTTCTCGAAGTACCCGCGGGACGAGGCGTTCGGCAACGGCCGCACCGCCCGCAAGGTGTTCGAGGAGATGATCGGCCGCCAGGCCTACCGCCTCGCCGACGACCCCGAGCTCAACCCCGTCGCCATGACCCGGCTGCTGCCGGAGGACATCGGTGCGCTGCCGGGCAGCGGTGTCGGGGCGGGTGCGGCCAACGCGGACACGGCCAAGGTGGAGAGCCTGCTCAACAAGCTGCACCACATGGTCGGCCTGGCCGATGTGAAGTCGGAGGTCGGCAACATGGTCGACCTGCTGGCCTCGGCCAAGCAGCGCCAGGCCGCCGGACTGCCGGTGCCGTCGCTGAGCAGGCACCTGATCTTCGGCGGGCCGCCCGGTACCGGTAAGACGACGATCGCCCGCCTCTACGGCGAGATCCTCGCCGCGCTGGGCATCCTCCAGCGGGGGCAGGTCGTCGAGGTCGGTCGTGGTGACCTGGTCGGCGAGTACGTCGGCCACACCGCCCACCGCACCACCGAGGCGTTCGACCGGGCGCGCGGCGGTGTGCTGTTCATCGACGAGGCCTACACGCTGTCCTCGCAGCGCGGTTCCGGCTCCGACTTCGGTCAGGAGGCCATCGACACGCTGGTCAAGCTGATGGAGGACCACCGCGACGAGGTCGTGGTGGTGGCGGCCGGGTACGAGGGGCAGATGGAGGAGTTCCTGTCCGCCAACCCGGGTCTGTCCTCGCGGTTCTCCCAGCGGGTGCGCTTCGCCGACTACAGCAACGACGAGCTGGTCACCATCGTCACCCAGCACGCCGCTGCGGCCGGCTACGAGTGCACCGGGCCGACGGTCGCGGCGCTGCGGGCGCACTTCGTGTCCACGCCGCGAGGCCCGTCGTTCGGCAACGGTCGTTACGCGCGCCAGGTCATGGACGCCGCGGTCACCCGCCACGCGAAGCGGCTGCGGCGCACGGCGTCCCCGACGCTGGAGGACCTCTGCCTGCTGCTGCCCGACGACGTTCCGGCCGCGGGCGAGGTCGCCAGCGGCTGAACCCCGCAGCCGAGTCGCTCGGAGGCGGTGCGGGGTGCGAGCGATCTCGCGGCCGCACAGCTCGCGACCAAATCCGGGTGGACGGGTCCGCTAACGTCGGAGCGGTGCTGGCAGAACTCGCGCAACGGCACGGCCTTCGGGTCCGGGTCGAGGAGATCGATGAGACCGGCTGGGACTTCCAGGTCGGACATGCGGTCGACGCCGACGGGACCCGCTGGGTGCTGCGCGTACCCCGGCGTCGTGAGGTCGGCGACCTGATCGAGGGCGAGCGGCGCCTGCTGGAGCACCTGCGCCCACGCCTGCCCGTCGCCGTTCCCGACTGGGAGATCTGCACGCCGGAGCTTGTCGCCTACCGCAGGCTCCCGGGACGGCCGCTGGGGCCGGAACACCCGAAAACCCTGGAGTACCAGTGGTGGCGTGAGCCCTCCGAGGAGTTCTTCGCCGACCTCGGTGCGGTGATCGCGGAACTGCACCGCACCGAGGTCGACGAGGTCGCGCGGCTGGGCGTGCCGGTCTCAGGCGCTCGGGATCTCCGGGAGGAGACCGACGATCACCTGAGGCTGGCGGAGAGCATGATGGAGGTTCCCGAGAAGAAGGCGGCGCGCTGGCGATCGTGGATCCACGACGACGTGCACTGGTCACGGACCGCGGATCTGCGCCTGGTTCACGCGGATCTGCACCCCGGTCATTGCCTGGTGGACGAATCCGGTCGTCTGACAGGGGTTCTGGACTGGACGGATGCCGCGGTCGACGACCCGGCGCTGGACTTCGTGCCCGCCCACAACGCGTTCGGCGAGCGCGGCCTGTCGCGGCTGCTCGCGGGTTATGCGCAGGCCGGTGGGAGGGTACGAGCTGAATTCGTGTCGCATGTTCGGCTCCTCTCGGAGTTCCGGTTCTCGGTTTCGCTGGGCGTGTACGCGGTGGGGTCGGGGCGTGGTGAATTCCTGGAGATCGCGCAGCGGCGCCTTCTCGGTTGAGCGCCTGTGCTTTCCCACTCTGCACTTGTCAAACAACGAGCCGTCGAACGAGAATCCGTCCGTCGAACTGATGTTTCAAGTGTGCCGCGCGGCGTTCGAAAACGCTAGCGAACAGTCATCGCTGGATGGGGTGGCGAATCGATCACGCGCTGAAACCGGTTGGCGAGAAGAACCTTTGAACACGCCGCCGTGGAGTGATGTTCGTGGTGAGGCGGGTGTGTCGGCCGACGGTCAGATGACCGGGATCGGGATCTCGAAGTGCACGGCAGGGCTGTGCGCCGGGTCGGTGCGGCCGTCGTGGATCTCCTTGGCGACGCTGCGCCAGAACGGCTCGGCACCGTCGATGGCGGCGTTGGTGTGCAGGTAGATCGACTCGTAGCCGGGCGTCAGCGCGACGAAGCGGCAGGCCATCTCGACCAGTTCCCTGGCCAGCCCGTGGCGGCGGTGCTCGCGGCGGACGTAGACGCGGAAGATCTGGGCGGTCCTGCCCGAGGGATAGCGCTCGGCGAGCCAGGGCGCGTGCGGCGGGCTCTGCGGGCCGTCGGCGCGGACGGAGGTGGTGGCGACGACCTCGTCGTCCAGCGCGGCGACCAACAGGGCTTGCCGGGGGTCGTCGAAGTAGGCGGTGTCCATGTCGACCACGTCGTCGTGCCAGCGCGGGTCGTAGCCGTAGCCGAACTCCTGGTAGAAGGTGTCGAGCATGACCGACCTGGCGCCCGCCGCGTCCGCCCGGGTCGCTTCGCGCACCACGTACCGGCCGATCTGTCGCTCCCCGAGCTGGATCACGTCTACCTCCTCCGTCGACAACGTCTTTTGAAAATCATATTCAATTAGCGGTAGGCCATGTCTCCCGACCTCCCGCTTCGGCGGTGACGAGGGACCTGGTGACCGCGTGCCGCGGCGAGGCCAGGACCTCGGCGGCGGGCCCCTGCTCGACCACCCGGCCCTCGTCGAGCACCAGGACGCGGTGCGCGAGCCCGGCGACACCGGCCAGGTCGTGGGTGATGACCAGCAACGCGCACCCGGTGTTGTGCTGCAGCTTGGCCAGCACGTCCAGCAGGTCCGCTCGTCGTCGCGGGTCCAGACCGGAGGTGATCTCGTCGCAGATCAGCACGTCCGGTTCGGCCAGCACCGCGCGGACCAGCGCGGCCCGCTGCAACTCCCCACCGGACAGGCCCGCCGGGGTCCGCCTCGCGGTCGACTCGGGAATCCCCAGCTGCGCCAGCTCATCGGCGGCTCGCGCCCGCGCCCGGTCACCGGGCACGTCCCGCAACCGCTCCGCGGTCCGCGCGACCTGGTCCAGCACCGGGGTGAACTCGCTGAACGAGGCCCGCGCGTCCTGGAAGACGTGCTGCACGCGGGCGAGCTGCTCCCGGGAACGCCGGCGCAGCACCGGGGACAACGGCTCACCGCCGAGCAGGACCTCACCCGAGCGGTGCCGGTGGAGTCCGGAGACACACCGCGCGAGGGTCGTCTTCCCGCTGCCGGAACGGCCCAGCACCGCGAGCCTCTCACCCGGCGCGACCTGCAGCGAAACTCCGTGGAGCGTGTCGGTCCCGCGATGGCCCGCGGTCAGGCCCCGCACGGACAGGACCGGATCCGCCGCCTGCGGAGGTGCCGGTGCGACCGCCGTCGCCTCGGCGATGCCGTCCACATCGGAGGGACGAACGCGGCCGCCCTCCACGAGCAGGACCCGGTGCGCGAGGTCGCGGACCAGGTCGAGGTCGTGGGTGAGCAGCAGGATCGCCACACCCTGCTCGGCGACCGCCCGCAGCTCCGCCGCCAGCTGCGACCTCGTGACCGGGTCCTGACCGGTCGTCGGCTCGTCGGCGATGAGCACCTTCGGGTCGCCGATGAGGGCCTGGGCCAGCACGATCCGCTGCTGCTGTCCACCGGAGAGCTGATGCGGGTAGCGGCGCAGGAACCGCTCGCCGTCCGGGATCTGCGCGCGCCGGAGCGCGTCCAGGACCCGCTGCCGGACCTGCTGCTTCGGCACGTGCAGCCGGGCGATCTCGGCGAGCACCGAACCGATGCGGCGCACCGGGTTCAGCGCCGCCGACGGCTGCTGCGGGATGAACCCCACCTGCCCGTCGACGTCGACATCACCGGAGATCACCGCGCCGGGCGGTCTCTCGCCGAGCAGCGCGAGAGCGGTGGTGGTCTTGCCGCTGCCGGACTCGCCGACCAGCGCTGCGATCTCGCCGCCGTTCAGGCGGAACGTGGCGTCCGAGACGAGCTTGCGATCGCCGAGGGTGACGGTCAGGTTCCGCACGTCGATGGCGGTCACCGGGCCTCCAGGAAGGTCGTGTCGGACTGCCGGAGCCAGCGGTCGAACAGCAGGTTCACGCCGACCGACAGCGCGATGATCAGCAGCGCGGGCAGCACCACCGCCCACGGCTGCAGGAACAGCCCGGTGCGGTTGCGGTCCACCATCGCCGCCCAGTCCCCGGCCTGCGGGGAGAGCCCCACGCCGAGGAAGCTCGCCGAGGCCACCAGGTAGATCGCCCCGGTGAACCGGGTTCCCAGGTCGGCCGCCAGCGTGCGTCGCATCGCGCGGGCGACGTAGCCCACGGCGATGCGCGCCCGGCTCTCGCCCTGCAGCCGCATCGCCTCCACGGCGGGCCGTGCCGCCAGCGACAGCGCGGCGGCGCGGGTGATGCGCACGACGTCCGGCAGGTTGATCAGCGCGACGACCGCCACGAGAACCCACGGTTGGCCCGGGGCCAGCGCCGCCAGCAGCAGCAACATCAGCATCGACGGGACCGCGAGCAGCAGGTCCAGCGGACGCATCACCACCTCGTCCAGCAGCCGGTTGCGGGTCATGCCCGCGAGCAGCCCCAGCGGGAGGGCCAGCAGGTAGGTGCAGGCGGTGGCCGTCAGAGCCGTGAACACCAGCGACCGGCCGCCGAGCAGCACCTCGTCGAGCACGTCGCGGCCGACGAAGTCGGTGCCGAACAGGTGCCCGCCGCCGAGCACGAACGCCACGTCCTTGGCGGGGTCGTCCGCGGCGAACAGCGGACCGAACAGCGCCACCAGCACCGGTGCGGCGACCAGCGCGCCGGGGATCAGGTACCTGCTCATCGGTGGGCCTCCGCGGTGGGGGACAGGATGCGGGCGGCGACGTCGGCGCCGAGGTTGACCAGCACCGTCGTGCTCGCGAACACCAGGGCCAGCCCCTGCAGCACCGGCAGGTCCCGTGCCGAGACGGCGTCCAGCAGCGTGGTTCCCAGGCCCGGGACCACGAAGATGGCCTCCACCACGATCACGCCTCCGATCAGCCAGTCCGCCGTCCGCGCCAGCTGCTGCACCGCCGGGGCCGCGGCGTTGGGCAGCGCGTGCGCGAACCGGATCCGGGCGGGTGAGAGCCCGAGGCGCCGGGCGTGCTGCACGTAGGGGGACCGCTGCGCCTCGATCATCCCGGCGCGCACGAGGCGGCTCAGCGAGCAGATCGGCCGCAGCAGCAGCACGACGACCGGCAGCACCAGCAGGTCGGGCCTGCTCAGCAGGGAACCGCCCACGGCCGTCGGCGGGAACCAGCCCAGCTGCACGGCGAAGACCGTCACCAGCAGGATCGCCATCGCGAACTCAGGTGCCGCGTACAACCCGAGGGTGGTGCTGGTGATCGCCCGGTCCACTCGACCGCCTTCCCGGCGGGCGGCCAGCACGCCGACACCGGTCGACAGCGGCACCAGCAGCACCAGCGCCGAGCAGGCCAGCAACAGCGTCGGCCCGGCGGCCGAACCGATGACCTCGGCGACGCTGCGCGGACCGGCCAGCGAGGTGCCGAGATCGCCTTGGGCGGCGGCCAGGCACCAGTCCGCGAACCGCTGCCACATCGGCCGATCCAAGCCCAGCTGCTCCCGAAGCCCGGCGATGACGGCCGGATCGGGGTTGTCCCCGGCGATCGTCACGGCCGCATCGCCGGGGAGCGCTTCGGTCAGCAGGAAGATCCCCACGACCACGAGGAACACCTGGACGACGCCGAGCAGGACGCGGCGAAGCAGGTAGGGGATCACGCCAGCCACACCTTGTCGAAGCGCGCCCAGTCCAGGGTGTTGGCGGGAGCCCGGTCGTCGACCCCGCCGACGTTGGCGGCCGAGGCGACGATCCAGTCGGACACGCCCCACCACACGAAACCGCCCTCGTTGAACAGCTGCTCCTGCATGCGCCGGTAGATCTCGGCGCGGCGGTTCTCGTCCAGCGTGGACTGGGCCTCGTCGTAGAGGGCGTCGAACTCGGGGCGCCGCCACGCGGTGTTGTTGGTCGTGGAGCCCGACAGCAACCGCTGGGAGAAGTGCGAGTCCAGCGGCATCCCGCCGGAGCGGTAGCTGGCCAGGACACCGCTCTTGTTGATGTCGGACCAGTAGGTGTCCTTGTTGCCCATCCGCACGTTGAGGTTGAGGCCCACCTTGCGCGCCTGGTCGCTGATGGCCATCGCCGCCTCCTTCAGACCGGTGGAGGCGTCGGAGGTGTTGAAGTCGATGGTCATGCCCTCAGCCCCGGCCTGCTTCACCAGCGCCCGCGCCCGCTCCAGGTCCTGCCGGCGCTGCGGCAGTTCGGCGTAGTAGCGGTATCCCTTGCCGTAGAGGTCGTTGCCGACCTGGCCGGAGCCCTGCAGCACCGAGCGCAGCAGCTCCTCGCGGTCGATGAGGTGGAACATGGCCTGCCGCAGCTCGGGGCGGTCGAACGGCGGGCGGTCGACCTTCATCGCCAATCCGTGGAAGTTGCCCAGCGGCAACCGGTGGACCTGGAGCTGACCGCTGGACTCGTAGGTGCGGGCGCTGGTGAGGGTGAGGTCGTGGGCGTAGTCGATCTGCCTGCCCAGCAGCGCGTTCACCCGCGCGGCCTCGTCGTTGGTGACCACGATCTGCAGCTCGTCGACCAGCGGCGCGCCGTCGAAGTACTCGGGATTGCGCGTTGCGAGGAAGGAACGGCCCGGTTCGAAGGAGACCAGCTTGAACGGGCCGGTTCCGATCGGCTTGCTGAAGTCGGTGGTGCCCTCGGGGATGATGTAGGCGCCGAGGGTGGCCAGCGCGTTGGGGAACTCGGCGTAGGGCCGCTTGAGCCGGAACTCGACGGTGCGGTCGTCGATCGCGCGGCTGTTCGCCAGGTCGATCACCGACAGGGTGGACTTGGCGCGGCGGCTGCCACCGGGTTCGGTGATGCGCGCGTAGCTGGCCAGCACATCGGCGGCGCGCAGCGGGCGGCCGTCGTGGAAGGTCGTCTGCTGCAGCGTGATCCGCCAGGCCAGCAGGTCGGCGGAGGGCTCCCAGCGCTCGGCGAGCCGGGGCTGCGGGGACATGTCCGAGCCGTAGTCGGCGAGCTTGTCGTAGAGGGCCTTGGCGCGGGCGATCTCGATGTAGAGGTCGGTCTCGTGCGGGTCGAGGACCTCGGCGGCGCCACCGCCGGAGAACGCGGCCCGTAACCGGCCACCGGGTTTCGGCGCTCCGACGGTGCTCCCACCGCCCGGGGCGCACCCGGTGAGCAGGACGGCGCCGGCGGTCAGGCCCAGGAAGCCGCGGCGGTTGAGGTTCTGCATGGGGATCTCCTTCAGCGTCGGCGTGCGATCAGGTGCAGGCGGTCTCCGGACATCCGCTCGGACAGCTCCGCGTCGGCCCGCCACGGGGTGTCGGTGCGGGGGCCGGGTTCGTCGAACAGGGCCAGGACGTCGAATCCGCAGGTGCCGGCGAAGTGGCGCAGTTCCTGCGGGAACAGCAGCCGCCAGGCGGATCGCTGGACGAGCTCCGAGCCGTCGTGCTGCCACGCGCGTTCTCGCCGCAGCAGCTGTTCGGCGTGGTCGATCCACAGCCGCGTCCGGGACCGGTAGGTCGATCCGTCGTAGCTGAGCTCGCGTTCGGAGGTCTCGTCCAGCAGTTCGGTGTTGCCCAGGAAGAACGCACCGTTGCGGGCCTCGGCGACCAGCAACCCGCCCGGGCGGAGGTGCTCGTGGCACCGCCGCAGGAACGACAGCAGTTCCTCGTTGCGGTGGCAGTACAGCAGCGCGCTGTCCAGGCAGGTGATCACGTCGAACTCGCGGCCCAGCGAGAACTCCCGCATGTCGGCGACGACGAATTCCGCTTCCGGGCAGTGCTGCTGGGCGTGGGCGACCATGTCGGCTGAGGTGTCGATGCCGGTCACCCGGTACCCGTTGCGCACCCAGTACCGCGCGTCCCGCCCCGTCCCGCACCCCACGTCGAGCAGGTCTCGGCTCGGGCGTGGGGATTTCAGCGGAGATCGGGAATCTGGTTTCCGCTGAGATCCGGTGAAGCGGGTGACGACGTCGTCGACGAAGGTGGCCGCGGTGTGGTGGGGGTCGGGGAACCAGGCCTCGTAGATCTCGGGGTTGTCGGTCAGGAAGTTGCGCATGCGGGTTCCTCGGTTCGGGGGCCGATGCCGGTGCGGCGGTGGACGGCGAGGACGGCCAGTGCGGAGGCGAGTCCGATGAGGACGCACAGGGCGGACGGGAGCCACGGCAGGCTCGGGGCGGCGAGGTCGGTGGCCCAGCCGATGAGGGCGTTGCCCGCGGCGGCGGTCAGCCCGGAGGCCAGGTAGAACACGCCGAAGTAGGTGCCGGACAGCGCCGTTCCGCCGAACGAGGGGATCAGCTCGTAGACGAACGGTTGGGCCAGCATCACGCCGACGGACAGCCCGAACGCGGTGACCAGCACCGGGGTCAGCCGCAGCAGCGCCTCCCCGGGCGAGTTCGGCGGAGCGCCGGGCAGCAGGCTCGCCGCGACGGCGGTGACCGCGAACGACCCGCCCATCAGCGCCAGACCGGTGGTGATGGAACGCCCCCGGCTCCACCGCTCGGAGAACCGGGCGGTGATGCGCACCTGCAGCAGCAGGCTCGCGGCCGTCGACACCAGGAAGATCACCGACACCGCCGCGGGTGAACCGGTGAACTGCTCGGCGTGCATCGGAAGAACCAGGTACAGCTGGTTCTGCAGGGCGAACATGCCGGTCAGCGCTCCGGTGAACGCCAGGAACCGGCGGTCGGTGAGCACGCCGCGCCAGTCGGTGAGAACCGAGGTCCCCGAGCGCTCCACCCGCCGCACCGGCAGCACCAGCACCTGGGCGACCGTCAGCAGCGCGAAGATCACCGCCGCGATCACCGCCGAGAGCCGGAAGTTCACCAGCAGCAGCGCGCTGCCCAGCAGCGGGCCGAGCAGCATCCCGGTGTTGGCGAACACGTTGAACAGCGAGAACACCTCGGCGCGGCGGTCACCGGCCTCGGTCGCGAGGTAGGCGCGCACCGCCGGGTTGAACAGCGCACCCGCCAGGCCGCTGAGCACCGAGGCGCCCAGCAGCACCGGTACGGAGGTGCCGAAGGCGAACAGCCCGAAACCCACCGCGCGCAGCGCGCATCCGGCGATGATGACGCCGCGCGCGCCGAGCCGGTCCGCGGCCGAGCCGCCGACCAGGAACAGGCCCTGCTGGCTGAGGTTGCGCACGCCGAGGATCACCCCGACCACCGCCGCCGACATCCCGAGGTCGTGCCCGAGGTAGCCGGCGAGGTAGGGGATGAGCAGGTAGAAGCCGGTGTTCACGCCGAGCTGGTTGACCAGCAGCACCTGCACCGCCAGCGGGTAGGTGCGGATGAGTCGCCAGGTCTTCAAGCGGGTCGAACCCCCAGTCCGGTGGTGTCGGTGATCCGCAGCAGCCCGTCCTCGCCGCCGATGCCGGTCCAGGGATCGCGGGCCAGCAGCAGGTGACCGTCGAGGTCGACCCAGCGGGCCAGCCCGGTCAGGTGCACGGCCGGGGCGATGCCCAGCGAACTGGCGACCTGGCACCCGAGCATCACGTCGACGCCGAACTCCCGTGCGGTGTCGACGAGTTCCCGCGCGGCCCGAATCCCACCGCATTCGGGCAGTTTGATGTTGATCCCGTGCACCCGCGAGCCCAGCGCGCGCACGTCGTCGACGGTGCGGGCGTCCTCGTCGGCGATCACCGGGATCGGGGAGTCCGCCGCCACCTGGGCGAGCACGTCGGGCGTGCCCGGGGCGATGGGCTGCTCCACCGCGTCGACGTCGAAGCCGGCCGCAGCGCGCAGCATGTCGGCCGCCTGCTCGGGTTCCCAGGCGCCGTTGGGGTCCAGCAGCAGCCGGACGTCCGGCAGCGCGTCGCGGATGGCCTTGACCCGGTCCAGCTCCTCGGGCTCGGCGCCGATCTTCACCTTGAGCAGCCGGAACCCCTGCGAGGCCAGTTCGCATGCCGACGCCACGGCGCGGTGGGTCGGGGTGATGCCGATGGTGCGCGCCGTGGGCACCGGCCAGCTCGGTGCCGTCCCGACCAGGTCGTAGACGGCGACGCCGCGCGTGCGGGCGACCAGGTCGTGCAACGCCGCGTCCACCGCCGACCGCACGCCGGGGGAGGCCGAGATGCCCGCCACCAGCGCGGAAGTGGGGTCGAGCGGAACGAGTTCCCGTTGTGCCGCCGCGAGTTCCCGCTCGATGCGGTCCACGTCCAGTCCGTAGTAGACGCTGGTCACCACCTCGCCGTGGCCGACGACGCCGTCGTGCTCCGCGGCGACGGTGACCGCGCCGCGTTCGGCCATGACCGATCGCGAGATCCGCAGCGGTTCGCGCAGCGCGAGTCCGCCCACCCGCCAGCTCAGCTTCACGCGGGCACCTCCAGCTTCACCAGGGGATCGTTGATCACCCGGCAGCGCGTCCACCCCGTGGCCTCGACCTCGGGATCGGCGACCTCCACCGGGCGGGTGGCCGTGGCGCAGTCGAGGAGTCCCCGCGCGCGGCAGTAGTCGTCGTCGAAGACGGTGCCCAGGTAGCGCTGCGGGCCGTCGGGGAACACCGTCACGACGTTCGCGCCCGGCTCCACCCGCGACGCCCACGCCGCGACCAGCGCCACCGCCCCGGTGCTCCAGCCGCCGGTGACGAAGGAATCGCGGGCCAGGGTCCGGCAGGCGGCGACCGCCTCGGCCGGACCGACCCAGTGCACCTCGTCGAAGAGCTCGTAGGCGACGTTGCGCGGGTGGATGCTGCTGCCGAGACCGCGCATCACGCGAGGACGCGCGGGCTGGCCGAAGATCGTCGATCCGACGGTGTCCACGCCGATCAGCCGCGCCTGCGGCCACCGCTTGCGCACCGCGCGGATCGCACCCGAGCTGTGGCCGCCGGAACCGACGCTGCACACCAGCACGTCGACGCGGTCCAGGCATCGGGCGATCTCGGCACCCATCTCGTCGTAACCGGCCGGGTTGTCGGGGTTGTTGTACTGGTCCGGCCAGTAGGCGCCGGGCAGGTCGCGGCAGATCCGCTGCACCCGGTCCAGTCGCGCCTGCTGCCAGCCGCCCACCGGGTGCGGCTGGTCGACGACCTCCAGCCGGGTTCCGTGGGCCCGCAGCAGCGCGCGCATGCCGGGTTCGAGCTCGCTGTCGACGACGAGCACGATCGGATGTCCCAGCGCGTTGCCGGCGAAAGCCAGTCCCACGCCGAGGGTTCCGCTGGTCGACTCCACGACCGGGGCGCCGGGCCGCAGCTCGCCGCGCCGGCGGGCGCCGCGCAGCATCGACAGGGCGGCGCGGGCTTTCATCCCACCCGCGCTGAGACATTCCAGCTTCGCCCAGAACCCCGGGTGGGGACGTGGCAGCGGAGCCGACACGCGCGCCAGGGGCGTCTCCCGAACGAGGTCCAACAGGCCGGGGTTCGGTGCTGCGTTCAACGGCCCGCCACCTCCGAGTAGCGGTAGAGCACGCTCGGGCCGCCGTCGAGCCAGAAGAAGGGGTACGGCTCGGCGGACACGGCGGTGACGCCGTCACCGAGGAAGTGCGGCAGGATCCCGCTCCCGGTCTGGGCGAAGAACACCAGCGGTCGCCCGGTCCGGCGCGCGTGGTCGAGCAGCGTCTGGAAGGTGGGGCTGCTCAGCACCATCCCGGAGGCCAGCACCGCGTCGCAGTCGTCCAGCGCGCTCTCGGCGTCGGTGATCACCGGCTCGTCCCACTCGGTGCGGCCGCCCTTGCGGTCGCAGGCCACGTAACCGATCCCGCGTTCCCGCAGGCGTTGCAGCAGGGAGTTCACGACGCCCACGACCAGCACCCGGCGGACCCCGGAGGGCAGCAGGCCCACGACGTGCTCCGAGCGGTGCAGCGATTTCCGCAGCGAGTCACCGCGGTCGAGGTGCACGGCCTCGGCGTGCTCGTGGTGCGGACGCAGGTGTTGCAGGTGCGCGTCGAGAGCGGCGATCCGCACGGCGGGCAGCGGGTGCCGCAGGAGCTTGCGGACGGGTTCGCCGACGCAGTCCAGCACGACGTCCTCGCCGACCTCGCCGGGTTCCACCGCGCAGGATCCGACGGCCTCACCGACGCGGAGGCTGAGCACGTGGTTGCGGTAGGAGCGCTGCCGGGAGGCGTGCCGGACCCCTTGCTGGGTCAGGAAACCCACGCTGACCTCGGCATCCGCCTCGGGGAGCGCGGTCTCGATGAGGTCGTCCAGCGCCGTCACGCGACGTCCTCCGCGTAGCGCACGTCCAGCCCGGAGATCAGCAGCTCGGCGTGCGGACGCGCCGCCCCAGGCCGGTCGCTGGTCACCATCACGTGGCCCAGGTAGTTGTTGTTGCTGGTCGCGGGGCCGGCTCGGTGGCCGGCGGGCTTGAGCTTGAACTCCGCCACCGCGGGATCGCGCAGCGCTTCGGTGCCCTGGATCTCGGCGATCGGCCCGGTGCGCGGCGGCAGCAGGAACGAGATCGCCGCGCTCGACGCCCCGGTGTCCACCGGGCTGAGATCGGGCTTCTCGCCGAGCGCGACCTGCGCGTACACCCCGGCGAGGTCGATGCCGGTGACGCGGCGGATCAGCTCGGTGATCTGGTTGCCCGCCGGACGCGGGTTGACCTCGACGATGCGCGGGCCGTCGGCGGTCAGCTTGATCTCGGTGTGGCAGACGGTGTTGTCCAGGCCCAGCGCCTCGATCGCGGCCACGGCGGTCGAGACGACGCCGTCGCGGGTCTCGTCGTCGAGCGCGGCCGGGAACATGTGACCGGTTTCGACGAACCACGGTGCGCCGGCGACGCTCTTGTCGGTGACGCCGACGACCGTGGTCCGCCCGCCGAAGGTGACCGTCTCCACGCTCACCTCGGCGCCGGTCAACAGCTCCTCCAGCAACACCACGGGACTGCGTTGCTGGCCACGAGCGTTGACCGGAAATCCTTGCAGCTCGGCGAAAGCCGCGCGCAGCTGCTCGACGTCGTCGACCCGCCGCACGAACATGCCCGCGCACAGGTCCACGGGCTTGAGCACCAGCGGGAAGCCCATCGCCGCGGCCGCTTCCTCCAGGCCGCGCAGCGTTTCGGCGAGCGCGAAGGCCGGTCCGGGGACTCCGGCCTCGTGCAGCGCGCGCCGGGTCTGATCCTTGGCGCAGGCGCTTTCGACGGCTTCCGGCGCGGGCCCGGGAAGTCCCAACCGCTGGGCGATCTTCGCGGCGGTGGGCAGGTAGTAGTCGCACGAGGTCGCGACCCCGTCGAAGCCCAGCACCGGCTGCAGCCGTTCCAGGTGCGGCAGCAGCACTTCGGGGTCGTTGGTCTCGCAGGTGAGCACGTTGTCCGCACCCAGCAGCGGGTGCGGGCCGGGGCCTGGGGCGGAGCGCAGGTAGTGCTGCAGATCTCTGGTGACGAAGCTGAACCGGTGGCCCTCCTCGTTGATCGCTCTGGGGAGCAACGTGCTCATCGCCCCGACCCAGCTCTCCACCAACAACAGGTGACTCACACCGACTCCTCCCGGTCATTGCGCTTGACGCTCGGCGATGATAATCGTTTTCAATAAGTCTGACAACTCGCCGTAGGGATGTGAACCCGAAGTGATGAGAACGCTTCGCCCGGTGGTGGCTCTGGTGCTGCTCGCCCCCTTGCTCACCGCAACGCCTGCGGCGGCCGAGCCGCCTGAGTTCGGTGCCTGCCCCTTCGACGGTGCCGAGTGCGCGGAGCTGTCGGTACCGCTGGGAGAGGGGGACCGGTCGATCTCGATCGCGATCTCGCGCGTGCGCGCGACCGGCACGCCCGCCGAACACCGGGGCGCGTTGCTGGTCAACCCGGGAGGGCCCGGCGGGTCCGGGCTGGAATACGCGGTGAGCAAGGGGGAGAAGCTGCCGGAGTCGGTGCGCCGCAGCTACGACATCATCGGGTTCGACCCGCGCGGCGTCGGCCGCAGCGCCCCGCTCGACTGCGGTGAGCTGGGCGGGCTGTTCGAACACCCCGCGCCCGAGCCGATTCCGGCCGACCGACGAGCGGAATCCCAACACCTGCACCGATTACGCGCGATGGCCGAGGACTGCCTGCGGCACAACCCGGACGCGGCGTGGATGAACACCACGAGCACCGCCCGCGACGTGGACCGCATCCGGGAAGCGCTCGGGGAGCCGAAGCTCAACTTCCTCGGCGTCTCCTACGGCAGCTACCTCGGCGCCGCCTACGCCGCGCAGTTCCCCGACCGCGTCGGGCGGATGGTGCTCGACAGCGTCGTGAGCCCGGACCGCTGGCACGACTTCGACGTCCGGCAGGCGTTCGCGATGCTCGACCAGCGCGACACCCTCTTCGAATGGATCGCCGCACGCCCGGAATTCGGGCTCGGCGAGACGAAGCAGCAGGTCCGCGAGACGTATTCGGCGGCCCGCGCCGGGCTGACCGGGAGCTTCGGTCCCGCGGAGTTCGACAACCTCGTCTACAAGACCCTCTCGCGCACCGAGCGCTGGGAGCCCTTCGCCCGCGACCTCAGCGCTCACGTGCACCAGGGCGTGCCGCTGAGCCCCGCGCTGCCCGAGGGCGACCCGGAATCCCGCAACTACGAGGCGGCGCTGCGCACCGTCAAGTGCGCCGACAGCAGGCGTCCCACCGAGGACGAGGTCATCGGTTCCCTCCGGGCGCTGCGCGCGGCCGACCCGGAACCGATCGTCACCGGGCTCGAAGCCACCACCTGCGCCTACTGGCCCGAACCCGTCGAACCCGCTCGGTTCGGGCACCCGGGCATGCCGCCGGTGCTGCTCACCCAGGCCGAGCACGACCCGACCACCCCGCTCGACGGTGCCCGGCGGATGCAGGCCAGGCTTCCCGGCCCGCGCATGGTGACGCTGCACGACTCCTACTCGCACGGCGTCTTCGCCAGCCAGCGCAACCCCTGCGTCGACGACGCGGCCGCGAACTACCTGCTCACTGGCGAACTTCCGGCGGACGACCTCGACTGTCAGGGGCCGGGGCTACCGTGAACCCGCTCGCACGCGCACACCGACCTCGGTCGTGACAGGTTCGCAGGTGCGGGCGTGGCGCACGGGAACTGGAGGTGGTCCATGCGGCGAGCCGACACGATGGCGATGGCCGTCGCCGAACGCACCGATCTCGCGGAGTACCTCGGCACCCTCACCCGCGAGCAGTGGGAGGCACCGAGCCTGTGCGCGGGCTGGCGGGTGCGCGACGTGGTCGCGCACGCGATCAGCTACGACGACCTCACCTGGCCCGACGTGCTCAAACGCGCCGCCCGGGCGGGTTTCGCGCCGAACGCCCTCAACGATCTCGGCGTCGCCGAAACCCGTCCCCGCAGCACCGGCGAACTGCTCGACCGACTGCGCGCCCACCTCCGGCCGACCGGCCCGATCACGGCGCTGGGCGGCATGATCCCGCTGGTGGACGCGCTGATCCACCACCAGGACATCCGACGTCCGCTCGGCCACCCGCGCGAGATCCCACCGCAACGGCTGCGCACCGTGCTGGACCTGGCGTTCAAAGCCCCGCCCGTCGGGGCCAAGAAGCGCGCCGCCGGCCTCCGCCTGGTGGCCGCGGACCTGGACTGGTCCCGCGGCGAAGGCCCCGAGGTCCGGGGGCCGGGCGAAGCGCTGCTGATGACCCTCGCCGGGAGGTCGGCCGCCTTCGCCGAGCTCACCGGGGAGGGCAAAGCCGTTCTCGCCGCCAGGCTCTAGCCGCGCAGCGGTGGGATGGTCGGGACCTCGGACGCGGTGGCAATGGCGTCCGGGGTCAGGCGGAACTGCTCCGGGTAGTGCTCGCGGGTGGTGCGTCGTGCGGGTTCGGTGGTGCGCCACATGTACAGGCAGCGCGGGCACTGCAGCACCTCCCAGACGCCCGGCACCGGCGAGGTCGTCACCGTGCGGATCTCCGGATCGGCGCAGCGGGGGCAGATGGTCTGCATCGGGTTTCCTTTCCGCGCAGTGCGCTTCATCGGTGGGCGAGCCGGGAGCGCAGGCGTTCGGCCCACTCGGCGGTTTCGGGGAGGTCCTTGGTCGGGGTGCCGAAGTTGCCGCGCACGTCGGGTTTCACCGGGGTGGTCGCGTCGATGATCATCTTGCTGGTCACGCCCGCCGGCTGCGAGGCGGGAGCCAGTTCCACCACCGACAGGTTCGGGATGACCACCACGTCCTCGGACGGGTTGACCTTCGCCGACTGCGCCCACATGACCTGCGGCAGGTCGAACGGGTCCACGTCCTCGTCGACCAGGATCACCTGGCTGACGTAGCCCAGGCCGTGCGGCGTGGTCATCGCGCGCATGCCCACCGCCTTGGCGAACCCGCCGTAGCGCTTGGCCGTCGAGATGATCACCAGCAGGCCGTGCGTGTACATCGCGTTGACGGCCTTGACCTCCGGGAACTCCGCGCGCAGCTGCTTGAGCAGCGGGACGCAGGTGTTCGGGCCCACCAGGTAGTCGCACTCGGTCCAGGGCATGCCCAGGTACAGCGACTCGAAGATCGGGTTGGTGCGGTAGGAGATCCGCTCGATGCGCACCACCGGCATCCGCCTGCCGCCCGAGTAGTGCCCGGTGAACTCGCCGAACGGGCCCTCGATCTGCCGCACCCGCGACTCGATGCGGCCCTCGATGACCACCTCCGAACCCCACGGCACGTCGAAACCGGTCAGCGGAGCGGTCGCGATCGGCATCGGTTCACCGCGCAGCGCACCGGCCATCTCGTACTCGGACTGGTCGTAGGCCATCGGCATGCCCGCCACGATCGGCACCACCGGGTCGTTGCCGAGGGTGATCGCCACCGGCAGGTCCTCGCCGAGCTCCTCGGCCTTGCGCAGGTGCTGGGCGATGTCGTGCATCGGCACTGGTTGCAGCGCGAGCCGGTCCGTGCCGATCACCTCGATCCGGTAGATGCCCAGGTTCTGCTTGTCGAAGTCCTCCGGCGCGTCCGGGTCGCGCGAGACGACGGCGGCCTTGTCCAGGTAGAACCCGCCGTCACCGTCGTTGAGCCGGAACAGCGGCAGCACGTCGAAGAGGTTCACGTCCTCCCCGGAGACGCTGTTGGCCTTCCACGGCGCGTCCTCGCGGCGGACCGGGGCGACCGGGAAGTCGTCCCAGCGCCGGGCGAACTCCTCGACCTGCTCGCGGGTGGAGGTCTCCTTCGGCAGGCCCAGCGCCATCGCGTGGTTGCGCCAGGAACCGTGCACGTTCATCGCGATCCGCGCGTCGGTGAACCCCGAGACGTTGTCGAACCACAACGCCGGTGCGCCCTCACCGATGCGACCCGCCGCGTTCGCCGCAGCGGCCAGATCCGGTTCGGGGGACACCTCCTCGCTGATCCGCAGCAGCTGCCCCTCCTTCTCCAGGGCGTCGAGGAACGACCGCAGGTCGTCATAGGCCATGTCGTACTTCTCCTTCGTGGAACTCAGAAAACCTTGAGCTTGGCGGTGCGCAGGCCTTCCCAGCGCTGGGCGGCCGGGGCCGGCAGGTCGAGCTGGTCGAGGACGCGGGCGGTGATGTGCTCGACGAAGTCGTCGATCGAGGTCGGGTTGTTGTAGAAGGCCGGCATCGGCGGCACGATCCGCACGCCCATCCGCGAGAGCGCCAGCATGTTCTCCAGGTGGATCTCGCTCAGCGGCGTCTCGCGCGGCACGAGCACCAGCGGACGGCGTTCCTTGATCGTCACGTCCGCCGCGCGCGCCACCAGGCCGTCGGCGTAACCGGAGCGAATGCCGGCGAGCGTCTTCATCGAGCACGGCACGATCACCATGCCGTCGGTGCGGTACGAGCCGGACGAGATGCTCGCGCCCTGGTCATCCGGGTTGTGGACGACGTCGGCGAGCGCGCCGATCTCCTTGACGCTCAGCCCGGTCTCCAGCTCCACCGTTGCCCGCGCCCAGCGGCTGAGCACCAGGTGGGTCTCCACCTCGGGCAGTTCGCCCAGCTGCTCCAGCAGTCGCACACCGAGTGGCGCCCCGGTCGCTCCGGTCATCCCCACGACGAGTCGCACGCTTCTCCTTTTCGGTCACCTCGCGCTGATGACTTCACGCTAAGCACCGATCACGCAGGTGAGCAGGTATTCTGGCGACAAGGGATGGGAATAATCGGACAGGACCTGAATGGCCGAGATCACCGACGTCGGCTACCGGCCGGGGCTGAACGCACCGATCGGCATGGACGTCATCGACTTCACCGAGCTGCGCTCGCGCGCCGAGCGCCGCGGGATCGACCTCGCCGGTCCGCAGCGGCCCGACTTCCACCACCTGATCCACGTCCACGCCGACGCAGACCCGCTGCCGCACACCGTCGACTTCACCGAGCACGTCATCGAACCCGGCGGCTGGCTGTGGGTGCGCCCCGGCCAGGTGCACCAGTACGGCGCGCTGCCCCGCTCGCGCGGCACGATCGTCATCTGGCGCCCCGGGTTCGTCACCGTCGACCCGCCGCCTCCGGAAACCCCCGTGCTACCAGGAGGTTCGGCCCGCGACGCGGTCGATCTGGCGCTGCGGCACCTGCTCGCCGACTACGCCGACCTGGGCTCGATGACGCTGGAGGCGCACAACAGGTCGCTGCGGATGCTGCTGGCGGTGCTGCTGCTGCGACTGGCCCACGCGGGTGAGGCGCCGCCGCCCGCCACCCCGGCCGACAGCCCGTTCGAGCGATTCCAAGCGGCGGTGGAGCGCGACTTCACCCGCACCCACCGGGTCGCCGACTACGCCGCAGACCTCGGGTACAGCGCTCGAACCCTCACCCGCGCAACGCTGTCCGCGACGGGCCGCTCGGCGAAGTCCTACCTGGACGCCCGGATCGTCCTGGAGGCCAAGCGGCTGCTCGTCCACACCGACCGCGCTTCAGCGGACATCGCCCGGCACCTCGGCTTCACCACACCGGGAGACTTCAGCAAGTTCTTCCGCAAGCACGACGGCCGAACCCCGCTGACCTTCCGAGCCGAAGCCCGAGGCGCGGGCTGACATTCAGATGAGCTCGCGCAACGCCGCGCGAAACCGCTCGAACTCCCCGCTCCCGGTGATCGCGCCGGACGGGAAGCGGAAGACCGGGGGCATGTCGATGCCGAGGGCGCGGACGCGACCGAGCTCGGCGCGCAGGGAATCCGCCCCGCCCACCGGTGCAGCGACGCCGAGTTCGTCGGCCAGTGCCGTGAGGGTGGGTGGGTCGCCGATGTTGAGGCCGTCGGTGAAGTAGGCGCGGAAGAGGCGCTCGGCCATGACCTCACCGCTGCCCTGTTCGGACGCGGCGGCGAGGAGGCGGTGGGCCTCGAAGGTGTTGGTGAAGATCGCGCGCCGGAAGTGCAACCGCAGACCGTCCTGCTCGCCGATCGAGGACGCCGCGATCTCGCGGGCGACCGATTCGCCGCGCTCCCGCGCGTGCAGCTCGAACAGCGGCTCACCGTCCGGAGAGGCATCGGGACGCAGCTGGAAGGGCGCGAACCGCACCTCCACCTCACCGCCGGTTCGCCGATGCGCCTCGACCGCGCGCCGGAAGCGCGTGAACCCCAGGTAGGAGTGCACGCACACGAAGTCCAGCACGACCTCCACGCGCGGGGTGTTCACCACGCCACCTCGCCTTCGCGGGAGAAGAAACCGCCCGTGGGGCCGTCGGGACCGGTGGTGGCCATCCGGACGATGATCTCCGTCCCTTCGGCGACGGTCTGGACTCCCCGGTGGCCGTTGAAGTCGGTGGCGGTGAAGCCAGGGCAGACGGAGTTGATGCGCATCGCAGGGAACGCCCGAGCGTACTGCGCGGTGAGCATGTTCAACGCGGCCTTCGCCGAGGAGTAGACCGGCACCGGGATCCAGTGCGGATCATCCGCGGTGGGATCCGGTTTCGCCGCCGCGTCGATCGATCCGAGACGGCTGCTGACGTTGACCACCACCGGGTTCGGACTCGACTCCAGCAGCGGCAGGAACGCGTTGAGCACCCGGACCGGGCCGAAGAGGTTGATCTCGTAGGCGGCGAGCAGGTCGGTGGGGGAGGCCTGGCCGGGCGGCAGCACGGCACCGGGCACGCCCGCGTTGTTGACCAGCACGTCCAGCCCGTCGAGGCTCTCGGCTGCCGCGCGAACCGAATCCTCGCTGGTCACATCGATGACAAGGGGAACGGCTCCGATCTCGGCCGCGGCCTCCGCGCCACGTCGCGGGTCACGCGCCCCGAGCAACACGGTGTGCCCGATGTCGACCAACCGCCGCGCGGTCTCCAGACCCAGGCCGCGGTTGGCGCCGGTGATGAGCGTCGTCGTCATGCCACCACCCTGCGCCGCCGAGCGAGCGAAGCCCGATGCAACGGTCGTCCTGGGACCGCCGGTACCACCCATGCCGAGCGAGTGCGGGCGATACTGGAGCGATGACCGAACAACCCGCAGAGCTCGGTGCGGCGCTGCGCGGCTGGCGCGACCGGATCGTCCCGGCCGAGGTGGGACTTCCCGCAGGGCTCGGCCGTCGTGCCAAGGGGTTGCGCCGGGAGGAACTCGCCCTGCTGGCCGGCATCTCGGTCGACTACGTCATCCGCCTCGAACAGGGCCGTGCCCACCCGTCTCCGCAGGTCGTGAGCGCCCTGGCCAGGGCGCTGCGGCTGACCGGCGGCGAGCGCGACCACCTGTTCGCGCTCGCCGGGCAAGCCACCCCCACCAGCGGGCACAGCTCGCCGCACCTGACGCCGAGCCTGCAGCGGCTGCTCGACCAGCTGCGCGGCATCCCCGTCGGCGTGTTCGACGCCGGCTGGACCCTCACCGCCTGGAACCCGCTGTACGCGGCGCTGTTCGGCGATCCCACGACGCTGTCGGCGCGGGAGCGCAACGTCGTGTGGGCCTACCACGCCGGCCTCCCGATGCGGGTGCGCTCGACGCCCGAGCTGGCCGCGGTGTTCGAGGAGGCGACGGTCGCGGACCTGCGTTCGGCCGCGGCCCGCTTCCCGGCCGACGCGGAACTGCGAGCGCTGCTCGACGACCTTCGCGCGTTCCCGCGCTTCGCCGAGCTGTGGGAGTCGCGCACCGTCGGTGAGCACGTGGCGCACTCCAAGGTCGTCGACCACCCCGAACTCGGTCCCACCCCGGTGGACTGCGACGTGCTGGAGGTGCCCGTCAGCGACCTGCGGCTGGTCGTCTACACCGCCCCGGACGAGGACGCGGCGGAGCGGTTGCGGCTGCTCGACGTCATCGGCACCCAGACGCTCACCTGAGGCACTGGTCCTCCTGCGCGAAGGACATCTGGGCGGGGTGGGCGAGCACCAGGTCGTGGGAGGCGGGGTCGAGGTCGGTGCCGATGGGGTAGAGGGTTCCGCCGAGATCGGTGGCGCGGCGACGCCAGCGCTGGTTGCGGCGCAGCCGGTCCGGCAGCCAGAACGGATCGGTCTGGCCCGCGGCGTCGGAGAGCATGTCGAACAGCCACACCAGCTCGTCGTCCGGAAGTCGCAGGCCAGGCCGGGTGAACGACGAGCGGCGGTGCGGGAACAGCAGCCCGATGCTGGTCTCGCTGAGATCGAGGTCGGTGATCTCCGGAGCCGTGCCCGCCAGGAACTCGTCCAGCGCCGAATCGGGCATGAAGTAGTCAGCCCACACCTTGTGCACCCGGTTCCAGCCGGCCGTCACGAACGGCTCGTAGCGGTTGTCGGTGCTGGTCACGAACTCCCAGTAGGAGACGTCCCAGGTCTGCGCGGTCGCGTCGAGCCCGCGCAGCAGGTGCGCGTCGTCGGGCTTGCGGTCCGCGCGGTGGTAGGTGGTGAAGCGGAGCTGGTAGCGGTGGCGCTGCGGGGCGAACCAGCGGATCAGCAGGTCGTCGACCTCGCCGCGCCGGACCAGCACGCGAGCCGCCCGCACCGCCTCCTGCAGCGACGGGAAGTGCAG
The DNA here is from genome assembly GCF_018070075.1 of Saccharopolyspora endophytica. GTDB lineage: Bacteria > Actinomycetota > Actinomycetes > Mycobacteriales > Pseudonocardiaceae > Saccharopolyspora > Saccharopolyspora endophytica. The sequence continues at coordinate 80,086 of NZ_JAGPXE010000004.1, read as the reverse complement.
GTCGTACACCCTGGTCAGCGGCGGAACCGGGGTCAGCCCCAACCGCGCGCGCGTGATGATCCCCGCGCAACCGAGACCGCCGAGGACCGCGTTGAACAGCGCGCCGTTGCGCTCCGGCGTGCACCACCGCACGGCTCCCGTCGGGGTGACGACCTCGACGGCCTGCACCCGGTCGATGATCGCGCCCTCGCTGTGCAGGCTGGAGATGCCGCCGACGCTGAGCACCCCACCGGTGCTCAGCTGGAGGTACCCCGTCGGGCCCGAGGTCAACCGGCGCCCCCGCAGCCAGGCGTGCCAGACGACGTCGCGCAGCAGCACTCCCGCCTCGACGTCGGCGTGGTCGTCGGTCACCGCGTGGATGAGCTCGAGGCTGCGCATGTCGACCTGGATCCCGCCGGACGGGCACAGCGCCTGACCACCGGTGGTGTGCAGGGTGCCGTGGGCGCGCAGCGGGACGCCGTTGCGGCAGCACCAGGCGGCCGCGACGGCGATGTCGGCGGTGGACCGCGGACGCAGGATCGCGGCGGGTTTTCGGTCGACGAGATTGCCGAGGTCGGAGGCGTGCAGCTCGTCCCCGTCGGTGATCAGGGCTCCGCGACCGGGCAGTTCCGGGAAGGTGGAGAGATCCAGCGTGCCCGAATCCATCCCGATCACTCCCCCCCAAGTGAACGACGTCTGCAGGCGGCCCTTTCCAAAACGGAGTCCATCCTGAGGAACGGGGCTTTCCCCGTGCTTTCTCGCCTGGTCAGACCGGTTTCAGGGGGTCGCCGAGCCCCGGGCGACGGGGGTGTCTGCTTCCAGACATTCACCTGATGGTGCTGGTCTTGGACATGTCCGCAGGAGAAGATCTCCGCTGGCGACCCTCCGGCGCGTCGGGGAAGTGGAGCGGAGGGCACTCAGCGGAAGGAAATCGGTGTGAAGACAGCTCGGTTCAGCCGTCCGGCGGCGCTGGGGACCGCCGTGCTGGCCGCGGCGGCGGTGACGGCGGCCCCGGCCGTGTCGGCGGCCCCGGCAGCGGGAACGGCGCCGTCGACCAACCAGGTCCGGCTGATCACGTTCAACGACCTGCACGGCAACCTCGAACCCCCGGCGGGCTCGTCCGGCCGCATCACGCTGCCCGACGGCAGCACCGTCGACGCCGGCGGTGCGCAGTTCCTGGCCACACACGTGGCGCGGCTGCGCGGAGAGGTGAAGAACTCGCTGGTGCTCTCGGCGGGCGACAACGTCGGCGCCTCGCCGGTCAACAGCGCGCTGTTCCACGACGAGCCCACGATCGAATTCCTCAACCAGCTCGGCGTGTCCGCTTCGGTCGTCGGGAACCACGAGTTCGACGAGGGATACGAGGAACTGCGGCGGATGTCCGACGGCGGTTGCCACCCCGGCGACGGCTGCCAGTTCCGGGACCCGTTCCCCGGCGCGGACTTCGAGCAGCTCGGCGCCAATGTCAGCTTCACCGACGGTCGTCCCGCGCTCAAGCCCTTCGACGTCCAGAACGTCAACGGCACGCGCGTCGGCATCATCGGCGCGACGCTGGAAGAACTCCCGTCGGTGGTGGCCCCGGGCGCCATCGAAGGTCTCGAGTTCGGCGACGAGGTCGAGGCCATCAACCGCACCTCGAAGATGCTCGACACCATGGGCGTGAAGGCGCAGGTCGTGCTGCTGCACCAGGGCGACAGCGCCGAGGGCGGTGGACCGGACGGCTGCAACCTGACGCCGGGGCCGGCGAGCGAGATCGCCAAGGCCGCGTCGCCGAACGTCGACCTGATCTTCACCGGGCACAGCCACGCCCAGTACAACTGCACGATCGACGACCCGGCGGGCAACCCGCGCCAGGTGCTGCAAGGCGCCTCCTACGGCCGCCTGCTCTCGGTCGCCGACCTGGCCATCGACCGCGTCAGCCAGGACGTCGTGCGCTCGGAGACCAAGGCGCGCAACGAGATCGTCACCCGCGACGTGCCGGCCGACCCCGCCGCTCAGGCGCTGATCGACGAGGCGGCCACCAAGGCGGCGCCGATCGCCAACCGCCCGGTCGGCAGCATCACCGGAGACCTGCCCCGCGCGGCCGCCCCGTCCGGGGAGTCGCCGCTGGGTGACGTCATCGCCGACGCGCAGTTCGAGGCCACCGCGGCCAACTCGCCGCAGGTCGCCATCACCAACCCCGGCGGCATCCGCGCCGACCTGCTCTTCCCCGGCTCACCGGCCGGTGAGGGCGACGGCGTGATCACCTACGGCGAGGCGTTCGCGGTCCAGCCGTTCGGCAACATCATGCAGACCATGACGCTCACGGGCGCCCAGCTCAAGGCCGTCCTCGAGCAGCAGTGGACCCCGGAGGAGACCAACGTCCTGCAGGTCTCGGCCGGTCTGCACTACAGCTACTCGGCGGGTGCGCCGATCGGTTCGAAGGTCACCGAGATCAGCATCAACGGTCAGCCGGTCGACCCCAACGCCCCGTACCGGGTCTCGGTGAACAACTTCCTCGCCGGAGGCGGCGACGGCTTCACCGAACTCACCAAGGGCACCGACGTCGTCGGCGGACCGGTAGACCTCGACGCCTTCCTGGCCTACCTCAACGCCCACCCGGGCATCACCCCACCACCGGCAGACCGCATCACCGCCCTGCCCTGACAACCCACCCACCCGGGGTGACTCCCCGACCTCTCCGCCCGAGTCACTCCGGGTGGCCTGTCCACACGATTTCAATGGAACGAAGGTCCCCGATTTCAGTGGAAATCCGGGACCCGGCTTCGGTGGGCGTCAGGTGACCGGGTTTCAGTGGAACTCGGACACCCGAATTCAGTGGAAGTCGGGGACCGGGTTTCCACTGAAATCGGGGACTGCGCGGGCGTCGTGCGGGGTCAGCCTTGGGTGGCGAGGGAGCGGAGGAAGAAGGCGAGGTTGGCCGGGCGTTCGGCCAGGCGGCGCATGAAGTAGCCGTACCACTCGTCGCCGTAGGCGGCGTAGACGCGGAGCCGTCCGCCGGCCGCGGCGATGCGGCGCTGCTCCTCGGGCCGGATGCCGTAGAGCATCTGGTACTCGAAGTCCCCGTTCGTGCGGCCGTTGCGGGCGGCCAGCTCACCGGCGATGGCGACCATGCGGGGGTCGTGCGAGGCGACCATCGGGTAGCCCTCGCCCTGCATCAGGACCTTCAGGCACCGCACGTAGGAGCGGTCGACTTCCGACTTGTCCTGGTAGGCCACCGATTCCGGCTCGTCGTAGGCGCCCTTGCACAGCCGGACCCGGGAACCGGCCGTGGCCAGGTCGCGGCAGTCCTGCTCGGTCCGCCGCAGGTAGGCCTGCAGCACAGCGCCCACCCACGGGAAGTCCACGCGCAGGTCGCGCAGGATGCCCAGGGTCGAATCGGTGGTGGTGTGGTCCTCCATGTCGAGGGTGACCGTGGTGCCCGCCGCGCTCGCGGCCTCGCAGATCAGCCGGGCGTTGTCCAGCGCGATCTTCTCGCCGTCGGAGGGCAGGAACTGGCCCACCGCCGACAGCTTCACCGACACCTCGGCCCGCTCGGCGAGCCCCTGCTCGGCCAGAACTCCCAGCACCTGCCGGTAGTCCCGGACGGTGGCGGTGGCTTGGCCCGCGTCGAGGGTGTCCTCGCCGAGCCGGTCCAACGTCACGAACAAGCCGTGGCCGCTCAACTCCCGGGTGGCCCGCACGGCGTCCTCGGGTGACGTGCCGGGCACGAAACGCCGAACCACGGGCTTGGTCAGCGGGTTGGCCTCGACGAGCCGTCGCACCGAAGGCGAGCGTCCCGCGGCCAGCAAAGCACTGCGCAACACCGAATTCTCCCCACGCTCAAGCTGTTCCGGACAAAGGGGGCGCCCCGGACCGTCCGGGGCGCCCCGTCGTGCTCATCCCATGTGGGGGTAGGTGTGGCCGGTCGGCGCGTCCCAGGTCTCCTTGATGGCGCGCGGGCTGGTCCAGCGCTGGATGTTGAGTAGCGATCCGGCCTTGTCGTTGGTACCGGAGGCGCGGCTGCCGCCGAAGGGCTGGCGGGAGACGATCGAGCCCGTCGGCTTGTCGTTGACGTAGAAGTTGCCCGCGGCACCGCGCAGCTTGCGGTGGGCTTCGTCGATGGCGGAGCGGTCGGTGGAGAACACCGCGCCGGTCAGCGCGTACGGGCTGGAGGAGTCCACGACGTCGAGGACCTGCGAGTACTGGGCGTCGTCGTAGACGTGCACGGCGAGGATCGGCCCGAAGTACTCGGTGGTGAAGACCTCGTCGGCCGGGTCGGTGCACACCAGCACGGTGGGCTCGACGAAGTAGCCGACGGAGTCGTCGTAGCCGCCACCGGCCAGGACCTCGATGGTGTCGGTGGTCTTGGCGCGGTCCAGCGCGGCCTTGTGCTTGGCGAAGGCGCGCGCGTCGATGACGGCACCGCCGAAGTAGGAGAAGTCGGTGACGTCGCCGAAGCGGATGGTGCGCGCCAGGTCGGCGAGCTCCTCGCGCAGACCGCCCTCCCAGATGGAGCGCGGCACGTAGGCGCGCGAGGCGGCCGAGCACTTCTGGCCCTGGAACTCGAAGGCGCCGCGGGCGAACGCGGTGGCCAGCGGAGCGGGGTCGGCCGAGGGGTGCACGACGATGAAGTCCTTGCCGCCGGTCTCGCCCACGATGCGCGGGTAGCTGCGGTAGGAGTCGAGGTTCTCGCCGATCGTGCGCCACAGCTTCTTGAACGTGGCGGTCGATCCGGTGAAGTGCAGGCCCGCGAAGCCCGGGTCGGTCAGCGCGACATCGCTGACGGCGTGGCCGTCACCGGTGACGAGGTTGATCACGCCCGGGGGCAGTCCGGCGGCCTCGAACAGCCGCATCGTGAAGTGCGCGGCGAACTGCTGCGACGGGGTCGGCTTCCACACCACCGTGTTGCCCATCAGCGCGGGCGCGGTGGGCAGGTTGCCGGCGATGGCGGTGAAGTTGAACGGGGTGATCGCGGTGACGAACCCGTCCAGCGGCCGGTAGTCCATCCGGTTCCACTCGCCCGGGACCGAGCGGGGCTGCTCGGCGATGATCTGCCGGGCGTAGTGGACGTTGAACCGCAGGAAGTCGATGAACTCGCAGGCGGCGTCGATCTCGGCCTGCTGCACCGACTTCGACTGGCCGAGGATGGTGGCGCCGTTGATGGTGTCGCGCCAGGGACCGGCCAGCAGGTCGGCGGCGCGCAGGATGACCGCGGCCCGCTCGTCGAAGGAGGTCGCGGCCCAGCCCGGGGCGGCGTCCTTGGCGGCGGCCACGGCGTCGGCGACGTCGCCCGCGGTGGCCTGGGCCGACGTGCCGAGCACGTGCTGGTGGTCGTGGGGCTGGACGACGTCGAAGCGGTCGCCGCCCGCCATGCGCTGGGTGCCGCCGATGGTCTGGGCGAGCTCGATGCGCTCGGACTCCAGCTCGGCCACGCGCTTCTGCAGCGACTCGCGTTCCGGCGAGCCGGGCGCGTAGCCCTTGACCGGCTCGTTGTAGGGCACCGGCACCGAGGTGATCGCGTCCATGCCTGTTCCGCCTCCTTGAGACGCCGTGGGTGTGTTGATTGGAGGTTAGGGTGTGACTCACGCCCGGAGCTTGTTCAGTTGGCTATCGTTGATGGTGTCGGTTTGTGGGATCGGACAAATGGCGCGTGATGTCGAGTCGGTCGGAGTGACCGATGTGGGAGTGCCGCTGCGGCAGCTGCTGGCCGCGGTCGGTGACCCCTTGGTGGATGTGCTCGCCGCACCGCGAGGCTTGGACGTCGAGGTTCGTGACGTGGTCATTGTCGACCCCGAGGAGGAGTCCGGCAGCGCTCGCGACAACGATTTCGTGCTGGTCATCGGCGCGCGCGGCCGGGCCGCGGCACCGCTGGTGCGGGCCGCGGCGCGCGACGGCGCCTCGGTGGTGGCGGTCAAGGTCGGCTCCGAGCCCGAGGCGCGAGCACTGCGGGACACCGCGATCGCGGGCGGCATCGCGCTGCTGGGCGTGCGACCGGAGGTCCGCTGGGAGCGGCTGGAGGCCTACGCCCACAACGCGATCGACAACGCCCGGCTGACCAGCGACGCGGATGTCGGCGAGGCGTTGGGCGACCTGTTCTCGCTGTCCCAGACGGTCGCGGCGATGACCGACGGCATCGTCAGCATCGAGGACACCGCGAGCCGCGTGCTGGCCTACTCGCGCTCCGACGACGAGGTCGACGAGCTGCGGCGGCTGTCCATCCTCGGCCGCCAAGGCCCCGAGCAGTACCTGGCGATGCTGCGTGAATGGGGCGTCTACCAGCGGCTTCGAGCCGGTGAGGACGTGGTGCGCATCGACGAGCGGCCGGACCTGGGCATCCGGCGCCGGATGGCGGTGGGCATCCACGCGGGCAGCCAACCGCTCGGCTCGATCTGGGTGCAGGAGGGCCGGCGCCCGCTGTCGGAGCGGTCCGAACGCGCGCTGCTCGGTGCCGCGCGGCTGGCGGCCCTGCAGCTGATCCGGCAGCGCTCAGAGGCCACCGCGGGGCCGAGGCTCCGGGAGAACCTGCTGGCCGGGCTGCTGGAAGGCCGGGTCGACGCGCGCTCGGTCGCCGACAACATCGGTGCCGACGCGGACCGGCCCGCGGTGGTCGCGGTGTTCACCCTGCGCCCGGTGGGCAGCGTCGACCGCTCGGAGCTGGAGCTGCAGCGGGCGGAGATGACCGGCCTGATCTCGGTGCACGCCTCGGCCTACCGGCGCAGCGCGCTGGTCACAACCATCGGGTCGCGGGTGTACGTGCTGCTGCCGGAGCTGCCGGAGCGCTCCGCCGCGCATTCGGCGCTGTCGCTGACCCGCGAGATCGTCGCCGCCGCCAAGCAGCACCTGACCTTGCGGGTGCAGGCGGGCGTCGGCTCCGCCGTGCCGACGCTGGACGAGGTCGCCGAGTCGCGGGCCGAGGCCGACCGGGTGCTGGACGCGCTGGTGCACGACATCGACGCCGAGGTCGCCACGATCTCCGACGTGCGCGCCCAGGTGGTGATCAGCGAGATCCTCACCGTGCTGCAGGGCAACGAGCGCTACCGGGACGCCCGGCTCACCGCCCTCCACGACCACGACTCCGAGCACGCCACGGACCTCGCGCGCAGCCTGCTGGCCTACCTGGACCACTTCGGCGACGTCAAAGCCGCCAGCTCGGCCCTGCACGTGCACCCCAACACCCTGCGCTACCGCGTCCGCCGCGCCACCGACCTCACGGGCATCGACCTCGCCGACGCCACCGAACGCCTCAACACCCACCTCCAACTCCTGCTCACCAAACGCACCCGGCACCGCCCGACCTGACCAGGCACAACACGCCGCGCAGGGGAGAGCCTTCGAATTTCGCGCGAAGTTCGACACGGAAATCTCGCCTCCACACTTCGGGCGAAATTCGAAAACCCCAGGTCAGGGCAGTTGCTGCGGAGCGGGCTGGGCTCGTGCGCTGTCACGCGGCCGGGTGAAGGATTCGAATCTCGCGCGAAATTCGACCCCGGACTTTCGGAGTCGAATTTCGCGCGAAATTCGACTGCGCTGGGTGGGTCAGAGCTTGCGGAGGCGGACTCTGTTGATGGTGTGGTCGATGTCCTTGCGGAGGACGAGGGTCGCGCGGGGCCGGGTGGGCAGGATGTTGTCCACCAGATTGGGCTCGTTGATGGTGCGCCAGAGGTGGTCGGCCTCGGCGCGCGCCTCGGAGTCGGTGAGCTCCGCGAAGTGGTGGAAGTGCGATTCCGGATCGGCGAAGGCGGTGCTGCGCAGCGCCAGGAACCGGTCGGTGTACCAGCGCGCGATGTGCTCGGTGCGGGCGTCGACGTAGATCGAGAAGTCGAACAGGTCCGAGACGGTGAGGCTGGGGCCCGGCTGCAGGACGTTGAGGCCCTCGACGATGAGGATGTCGGGCTGGCGCACCACGTTGCGCTCGTCGGGCACGATGTCGTAGGCGACGTGCGAGTACACCGGGGCGGAGACCTCGGGAGCCCCGGACTTGACCTCGGTGACGAAGCGCAGCAGCGCCCGCCGGTCGTAGCTCTCCGGAAACCCCTTGCGGTGCATCAGCCCGCGCCGGACCAGCTCGGCCTTCGAGTGCAGGAACCCGTCGGTGGTCACCAGGTCCACGCGCGGGTGGTCGGGCCAGCGGGCGAGCAGGGTGCGCAGGATGCGCGCGGTGGTGGACTTGCCGACCGCGACGCTGCCGGCCAGGCCGATGACGAAGGGCACCTTGGTCCCGCCGGTCTCCTCACCGAGGAACGTCGTGGTGCTCTCGTGCAGCCGCTGCCGGGCGGCGACCTGGAGGCTGATCAGCCGGGACAGCGGCAGGTAGACGTCGGCGACCTCGTCGAGGTCGACCGGTTCGCCGAGGCCGCGCAGCGCGACCAGCTCGTCTTCGCTCAGCGGGAGGGGGAGCGAATCGCGCAGCTCCCGCCATTGCGCGCGGTGCAGCTCCACGTACGGGCTCAGTTCGCGAACGCGCGTCACAAAGCACCCCTCAGCATCGAGGCCCGGTCGTTCTCCTGGCAGCACCGCGAAAAGCCCCGGTGGCGCCAGGGAAAACCCTAGGCATACGACACCGGATAACGCTGTGATCCAGTGCACGCTGAGACGCAGCAGACATGAGCTCAACCGATCAACACCGGACCGGCGCAGCGCGCGCCGGTCCGGTGCCGGCGATCAGGAGTTCATCTTCGACTTCCGGTAGCCGTAGGCGAAGTAGATGATCAGGCCGATGGCGAACCAGCCCGCGAACCGCAGCCAGGTCTCCCAGGCCAGGAAGGTCACCAGCCAGATCGAGAACGCGATGCCGATGATCGGCACCACCGGCATGCCCGGCGTCTTGAACTCGCGGGGCAGGTCGGGCCGCTTGTAGCGGAGCACGATCACCGCGGCGCACACGATCACGAACGCCAGCAGGATGCCGATGTTGGTCAGCTCCGCGGCCTCACCGATGGGCAGCAGACCGGCGATGACGGCCGAGGCGACGCCGATCAGCCAGGTGAACCGGGTGGGCACCTTGCGCACCGGGTGGGTCTTGCTGAACCACGCGGGCAGCAGGCCGTCGCGGCTCATCGAGTAGCCGACGCGGGTCACGCCGAGCATGAAGGTGAACATCACGGTGAGGATGCCCAGGATCGCGCCCACGCCGATGATCGCGCCGAGCATCGGCAGGCCCACGTCGGTGAAGGCGGAGGCGAACGCGCTCTCGCCCTTGATCTGGTCGAACGGGATCATGCCGGTCAGCACCAGGCAGGCCAGCACGTACAGCACCATCGAGATGCCCAGCGAGTACAGGATCGCCTTGGGCATGTGCTTCTGGGCCTCTTTGGACTCCTCGGCGGCGGTGCTCATGGCGTCGTAGCCGAAGACCGCGAAGAACACCGTCGCGGCACCGGTGATGGCCCCGCTGGTGCCGAAGGGGAAGAACGGCGTGTAGTTGCCGGTGTTGATGTAGAAGGCGCCGACGCCGATGACCAGCAGCACCACGGCGACCTTCAGGTACACCAGGAAGGTCTCGAACCGCGCGGCGCTCTTCATGCCCAGGTTCAGCATGAAGGCGATGAACAGGCACAGCAGCACGGCGAAGAGGTTGATCTTGTAGCTGCCGGGCGCGACGCCCTCCTCCTCGGTGCCCGGTGCTCCGAGCATCCACACCGGGAGGTCGACGCCGATGTAGCCGACGACTTCGTTGAAGTACCCGGAGATGCTGATGGCCACCACCGCCACGATCGCGGTGTACTCCAGCAGCAGGTCCCAGCCGATCAGCCAGCCGACGACCTCACCGAGCACGACGTAGCCGTAGGTGTAGGCCGAGCCCGCCTTGGGGATCATGCCCGCGAACTCGGCGTAGGAGAACGCCGCGGCGGCGCTGGCGATGCCGGCGATCAGGAACGAGATCAGCACGGCGGGCCCGGCCTTCTCGTTGGCGACCGCGCCGGCCAGCGAGAAGATCCCGGCGCCGATGATGCCGCCCACGCCGATGGCGGTGAGCTGCCACAAGCCCAGGGACTTGCTCAGACCTGTTCCCTCGCCGTCCGAGGTGATGGTCTCGATGGGCTTGCGGCGAAATATTCCCCGCCCGGGTTGCAGGCTAGGTGCTGACACGTCGACTCCATTGTTCGAATCACAGGTTGCGGCGAAACGTACGCCGCATGATCGAGTGTCGCGCTGTCCGGTTGGACGACAGTTCCGGGAGAGAGTTGTGGAACGGCACAACCGGCCTGGTCCGTCACCGTGGCGTGAGGCACTGGTGGAGGCCTCCGCGCACGGGCCGTGACTGCGGCCGCCCTCGATCGTTAGTGTTCTCACCCGGAGCGTCGAAATGTCGGCCCCAAAGGAAGTGGGAGAGCGATGTCCAGTTATCGCACCGTCGTCGTGGGAACGGACGGCTCCGCGCCTTCGCTGCGCGCGGTTGGCCGGGCCGCCGAGGTCGCCAGTGCCTCGTCGGCGCGGCTGGTGATCGTCTGCGCCTACTACCCGACCGACCCGAAGGAGCTGGAACGCGCCGCCGATCAGCTCGGCGACGAGGCCTTCCAGGTCATGGGTTCGGCTCCGGCCCAGGACACGGTGCAGACGGCATCGGACACCGCCCGCAAGGCCGGTGCGACCGACATCGAGACCGTCGCCGCCGTCGGCGAGCCGGTCTCGGTGCTGCTGGGCGCGGCCGAGAAGCACAGCGCCGACCTGCTGGTCGTGGGTAGCCGAGGGCTCAACACCCTCAAGGGGCGCATCCTCGGTTCGGTCCCGTCCGAGGTGTCCCGACGATCTGATTGCGACGTGCTCGTTGTCCGAACGTCGCGATGACCGGATCCGGCGAATCGAGGAGATCCTCCTCGGTTCGCCGCCCCAGTACACCAAGGACGAGATCGCCGAGGCGTCCGGCGTTTCCCTGGAGCGCGCCGAGCAGCTGTGGCAGGCGATGGGCTTCGCGCACGTCGACTCGGACGAGGTGATCTTCACCGACGCCGACGTCGCGGCGCTGCGCGCCCTGGTGTCGCTGGTGTCGGCGGACGTGATCCCCGACGAGCTCGAATCCGCGGTGGCGCGTTCGCTGGCGCAGACGATGTCCCGGCTGGCCGAGTGGCAGACGGGCCTGTTCAAGTCGCTGCTGGGGCAGAGCTTCGCCACCGATGTGGACACCACCACCGAGGTGGCGGCGGCGATCGTGCCGGTCATGGAGAAGATGCAGGACTACGTGTGGCGGCGGCACCTGGCCGCCACCGTGGCGCGCGAGCTCGACGAGCGCGATCCGGGCATCGACGAGCGCGTGCAGGTCGTGGGCTTCGCCGACCTGGTCGGCTACACCCGGCTGATCCGCGACTTCACCGAGCTGGAGCTGACCCGGCTGATCGACGGCTTCGAGTCGCTGGCGGGAGGTGTGGTCGCGCAGAACCACGGCCGCGTCATCAAGACCGTCGGCGACGAGGTCCTGTTCGTGGCCGACAGCCCGGAGGAGGGCGCGGAGATCGCGCTGACCCTCAACGAGGAGATCGCCAAGAACGACCTGCTGCCGCCGCTGCGGATCGCCCTGGCTCGCGGGCCGGTGCTGGCGCGCTTCGGCGACGTCTACGGCTCGACGGTGAACATCGCCAGCCGCCTGACGTCGGTCGCCCGCCCGGCCTCGGTGCTCATCGACCGCGAGATGGCCGCCGCGCTGCGCGGCCACGAGGGCTACAAGCTCATCTCGGTGGGGCCGACGAAGGTCCAGAGCTTCCGCGGCCTGCGAGCCTGGGCCCTCAAGCGCCGCTAGGTGCTCTGCTGCTTGTTTCCAGCCTCTTCCTGATTGGCGGCGCGGGTGGGAGTCACCCGGTCGAGGCAATGGGCTGCGCCGTGCGGTGAAAGGCCCCGCGCCGCAGGACTGCTCCGATCACAGCAAATGTGATCGAAATATCGCTGAACTTGCATGTATCACGCAAGCGTCTGCGACACCTCCCCGTTCGTGGCTCCAACCTGCGGTTTTGCGATCACCGAAGATCGCGGAACCGCCCTTCGCCGACGGGTTTTGGGCTGTTCGTCGGCTTGCGGGCGGGGTCGGAGCCCTCTTTAAAGGGGGTGCTTGAGACCGGATCCGGCATTACGGTCGAGGTATGGCGGATCGGGTAACGCCGATGATCGGCGAGCATTCCGACGACGTGGCCGAGCTGGTCGCGCAGTACGCACAACTGCCGGCCGGTGCACCGGTCCGGCTCGCCAAACCCACCTCGAACCTCTTCCGGTTCCGCGCCCCCTCCGACTCCCCGGGGCTCGACGTCGGCCGGTTCACCAAGGTCTTCGACGTCGACGCCGAAGCCGGAACCGCGCAGGTCCAGGGCATGGCGACCTACGAGCAGATCGTGGACGCGCTGCTGCCCACCGGGCACATCCCGAAGGTGGTGCCGCAGCTCAAGACCATCACGCTGGGCGGCGCGGTGGCCGGGCTGGGCATCGAGTCGACCTCCTACCGCAACGGGCTGCCGCACGAGTCGGTCCGCGAGATGGAGATCCTCACCGCCGACGGTTCGGTGGTGGTGGCGCGGCCGGACAACGAGCACGCGGACCTGTTCCGGGGCTTCCCCAACTCCTACGGCACGCTGGGCTACGCGCTGCGGCTGGAGATCGAGCTGGAGGCGGTCAAGCCCTACGTCAAGCTCCGCCACGTCCCGTTCGCCACCGCCGCCGAGTGCACCGAGGCGATCGCCGAGATCTGCGCGGACGGTGAATTCGACGGCGAGCAGGTCGATTTCGTCGACGGGACCGTGTTCACGCCGACCGAGCACCACCTCACCCTCGGGTCCTACGTGGACTCCGCGCCCTTCGCCAGCGACTACACCGGCGAGCAGATCTACTACCGGTCGGTGCAGCAGCGCCGCACCGACTACCTGAGCATCCACGACTACCTGTGGCGCTGGGACACCGACTGGTTCTGGTGCTCGCGGGCGATCGGCGTGCAGCACCCGCTGATCCGCCGCTTCTGGCCGGCGAAGTACAAGCGCTCCGACGTCTACCGGCGGATCGTCGCCTGGGACCGGCGGCACTCGGTGACCGACCGGCTCGCCGTGCTGCAGGGCAAGGGCCTCAACGAACCGGTGATCCAGGACGTCGAGATCCCGGTCCAGCGGTTGCCGGAGTTCCTGGAGTTCTTCCACCGCGACATCGGGATCTCGCCGATCTGGCTGTGCCCGGTGCGGCTGCGCGACCGAAAGGGCTGGTCGCTGTACCCGATGGACCCCGACACCCTCTACGTCAACGTCGGCTTCTGGGCGACGGTGCCGCTGCGCCCCGGCGAGGCGCCGGGCAGGCACAACCGCGCGATCGAGCGGAAGGTGACCGAGCTCGACGGGCACAAGTCGCTGTACTCCAACTCCTACTTCGAGGAGGACGAGTTCTGGCGGCTCTACAACCGACCGGCCTACCAGCGGCTGAAGGACACCTACGACCCGAAGGGCCGATTGCCGGGACTGTACGAGAAGTGCGTTCGCGAGCGCTGACTCGCGGCAGACGACACATCAAACTGGAAAGGAGACCCTCTGATGGGATGGGCAGGGGTGTTCGAGCGGATTCTCGGCGGCGACCTGTCGGTGGAGATCCGAGCCTTCGACGGCAGCCGAGCAGGGACCGCCGGGGCCGATGTGTGCGTGGAAGTCCGCTCGCCGCTGGCGCTGTCGCACCTGGCCAACGCGCCCGGTGAGCTGGGGCTCGCCCGCGCCTACGTCAGCGGCGCGCTGGAAGTGCACGGCGACATGTACGGCGCGCTTTCGGCGTTCCCGTCGGTGACGCTCAACGACGTGCCTGCGGACCTGCGACGCGAACTGCTCTTCAAGCTGGCCGGGTACCGGTTCTGGTGGCCGGTCCGGGTGCCGGAGGTCGAGCACCGCTCGCGCGGCTGGCGACACTCGAAGAACCGCGACAGCCAGTCGATCTCGTACCACTACGACGTCTCCAACCGGTTCTACGAGTACGTCCTCGGCCCGTCGATGGCCTACACCTGCGCGGTCTACCCGGAGCAGGACGCCACCCTGGAGCAGGCGCAGTTCACCAAGCACGACCTGGTGGCCCGCAAGCTCGACCTGTCCGAAGGCCAGCGGCTGCTCGACGTCGGCTGCGGCTGGGGCGGCATGGTCATGCACGCCGCCGAGCACTACGGGGTGCGCGGGCTGGGCGTCACGCTGTCGCGGCAGCAAGCGCAGTGGGCGCAGAAGGCCATCGCCGAACGCGGCCTGGCCGACCTCGCCGAGGTCCGCTACATGGACTACCGGGACGTGCCGGAAACCGGGTTCGACGCCGTGAGCTCCATCGGCCTGACCGAGCACATCGGTCTCAAGCAGCTGCCGCACTACTTCTCGTTCCTGCAGGACAAGCTGGTGCCGGGGGGCCGGCTGCTCAACCACTGCATCACCCGCCCGCACGGTCGGCAGAGGGCGCGGACGGGCAAGTTCATCGGCCGCTACGTGTTCCCCGACGGCGAGCTCGAACCGGTCGGCACGCTGGTGTCGGCGATGAACGACAACGGCTTCGAGGTGCGCCACGAGGAGAACCTGCGCGAGCACTACGCGATGACGCTGGCCCACTGGTGCGAGAACCTCGACCGCAACTGGTCGGCCGCGGTCGCCGAGGCCGGGCACGCGCGGGCGCGCGTGTGGCGGCTGTACATGGCCGCCTGCCAGCTCGGGTTCGAGCGCAACAACATCCAGCTGCACCAGGTGCTGGGCGTCAAGCTCGACGGCACGGACGCCCGCATGTCGCTGCGCCCCGCGTTCTGACCGATGAGTTCCGATGCGTGAGCGGGTCTACCCCTTCAGCCTGGTTTTCCGCGACGAAGGGGTAGACCCATGTACGAGTTCGCCCAGAAGATCACCCCGAACCTGTGGTTCGACACCGAGGCCGAGGAAGCCGCGAAGCACTACTGCTCGATCTTCCCGGATTCGCGCATCGTGCACGTCATGCACCACGGCGAGGCCGGTCCGGGGGAGCCCGGCACGGTGCTGGTGGTGCAGTTCGAACTGTTCGGTCAGCAGTTCGTCGGGCTCAACGGTGGACCGCAGTTCACATTCACCGAGGCGGTCTCGCTGGAGGTCACCTGCGAGTCGCAGGAGGAGATCGACCGGCTGTGGGAGCAGCTCGGCGAAGGCGGCGAGCACGGCCCCTGCGGCTGGCTCAAGGACCGCTACGGCCTGTCCTGGCAGATCACGCCCCGGCGCCTCCTGGAACTGATCACCTCGCCGGATCCCGCGGTCTCCGACCGGGTCATGAAGGCGATGCTGAGCATGGGCAAGCTCGACATCGCCGAACTCGAAGCCGCCGCGCAGGGGTGATCACAGGTCGTCGAGGCTCAGGGGCGGAACGAGGTCCGAGGACCTGGTCCTGCTCCAGTGGTCGCCGGTTGCGCGGCGGTCCCGGCGGGTGGTGAAGCGGTAGCGGTAGAGGTCGGCCTTGACCCACTTCGGCGGTGCGTCGGGGAACGGGTTGTGCCGGAGCAGGGCCAGCACCGGGGGCTCGTTGCGGAGCAGGGCGCGCAGGAACCTCGGCAGCCAGGTGCGCCCGTAGGAGGGGTTGATGGCTACGAACCACATCAGCCAGTCCAGCCGCAGGTGGTACGGCGCGATCTGGGGCGGTCTGCGCGCGGGGTCGCCGGGCTTGCCCTTGAACTCGTACTCCCGCCACGGGCCTCCCGGCTCGTCGGCGCCCTGCACGACGACCTCGTAGCGGACCCGCGTGATGCTGCCGAACGCGCCGTAGGTGTTGCCCAGGTGCAGCCGGTTGAAGCTGCGGTTCATGACCTGTCCGCGTCCCAGCATGTTGCGCACCGGCCAGTACGCCAGCACCACGAACAGCGCCGTCACCGCCAGCACGAGCACCGCGAACCAGCCCGGCGGATCGGGGAGCGCGGCGGGCGGCCCGCCGACGGCGGCGAACGCCAGGGTGATCGTCAGGAAGTTCAGCCAGGCGAAGTTCCCGCTGAGCATCAGCCACACCTGCGTGACGACGATGATCGCCGCCGCGACGGTGGCCACCGGTTGCGGGGCGAACAGCAGGAACGGAACGACGAGCTGGGTCCCGTGGTTGGCCAGCACCTCCACCTTGTGCAGCGGCCGCGGCAGCCAGTGGAACGAGCGGCTCAGCGGACCCGGCATCGGCTGCGTCTCGTGGTGGTAGTGCAGCGCCGTGAGGTCGCGCCAGCAGGAGTCCCCGCGCAGCTTGATCAGCCCGGCGCCGAACTCGACGCGGAACAGCAGCCAGCACAGCAGCCACAGCACCGGCGCCGGTGGGGCGATGTGCGCCGGGCCCAGGAAGATCACCAGGAAACCGGCTTCGAGCAGCAGCGATTCCCAGCCGAAGCCGTACCAGACCTGGCCGACGTTGACGATCGACGAGTACAGCACCCACAGCAGCGCCCACACGAGCATCCAGCCCCAGACCGGGGCGAAGTCCGCGAACTGGGCGAGCGCGCTCGCGGCGATGCCGGTCCAGGCCACGCCCGCCAGCCACCGGTCGGAGCTGCGGAAGTGGAACACGCTCGGTGCCCGGCGGAACGGCACCCGCTGGACGAATCGGACCACCGGCGTCAGCCCGTCCTCACCGAGCAGACCGCGGAACTGCCGCAGGAAGCAGATGAAGCCGATCAGGTAGGTCAGGGCGATCAGGTGGGTGACGGCGAACCTCGCCGCCTGGTACTCGGGTGCGCTCAGCCAGTGCCACATCGCCGCGCCTCCTTCCGCGCCGCTCGCCGCGTTCCCCGACGACTAGAATCGCGCATCTGCGAAGCGTGTGGAGGCTGGGCTGTGCTGGACGAGGTGGTGGAGGTGCTGGCCTGCCCGCACTGCGGACTCGACCTGGAGCGAAGCGGGAACTCGCTGCGGTGTTCGTCGAACCACGTGTTCGACTTCGCGCGGCAGGGCTACGTCAGCCTGCTCTCGGGTCGCAGCAAGGTCGTCGGTGACACCGCGGAGATGGTCGCCGCCCGCGCCGGGTTCCTGGGCGCCGGGCACTACGACCCGATCGCCGACGCGGTGGCAGCGGCGGTCACCGGGGACGGCCCGGTGGTCGACATCGGGGCCGGCACCGGCTTCTACCTGGTACGCGCCCTCGGCGAGCGGATCGGTGTGGCCCTGGACGTCTCCAAGTACGCGTGCCGCAGGGCTGCCAAGGCACACTCGCGCATCGGCGCGGCGGTGGCCGACGCCTGGCAGCCGCTGCCGATCCGCACCGGTGCGGCGGGTGTCGTCCTCAACGTCTTCGCTCCGCGCAACGCGCCGGAGATGCGCCGGATCCTGCGTCCCGGCGGTGAGCTCGTCGTCGTGATCCCCGACCCCGGCCACCTCACCGGTCTGGTCGACCACCTGGGCCTGCTCAACGTCGACGAGTCCAAACCGGAACGCCTCGCCGACCAGCTCGGAGGCCACTTCACCCCGCTGGAGCGGCGCACGGTGGAGTTCCGGCTCGAACTGACCCACGCCGAGGCCCTGGCAGCCGTGGCCATGGGGCCCAGCGCCTGGCACACCACGCCCGAAGCCCTCGAAGCCAAGATCGCCGCCCTGCCGTCACCCGTGACGCCCACGGCCGCGGTCACGGTCGCCCGCTACCGCCGAACCGCCTGACGTCCCCCGTCACTCGCGCGGGCGACAAATTCGAATTTCGCGAGAAATTCGAAGGCGATCTCAAGCCCTCGAATTTCGCGCGAAATTGGAATGGCCGCGGTGGGGACGGGACTCCGGTGGTTTCCGCGCAGGCCTCGTCCGCGGGGGGCCGAGGTGGCGGTTGCTGCTGGGTGGGCGTCTAGCCGGCAGCGTGGATCTTCTGCGGGATGTTCCAGGGGTTGTGGTCCTGGAGGGGCTGCGGGAGCAGCGCGGCCGGGACGTTCTGGTAGGTCACCGGGCGGAGGAAGCGGTCGAGGGCCGCCGTGCCGACCGAGGTGAAGCGGGCGTCCGTGGTGGCCGGGTAGGGACCGCCGTGCTGCATGGCGTGGGAGACGGCGACGCCGGTCGGCCAGCCGTTGAACAGCAGGCGCCCGGCGCGCTCCCGCAGGCGCGGCAGGAGCGTGGCGACGAAGTCGGTGTCGGAGTCCTCCGCGTGGACCGTCGCGGTGAGGTTGCCCTCGAACGCCTCCGCCGCGCGGCGGGCCTCGTCCTCCGAGGTGTAGGTGACCACGATGGACAGCGGGCCGAACACCTCCTCCAGCAGCGCGTCCCGGTTGGCCAGCAGGGTTTCCACGTCGGTGGCCAGCAGCGTGGGCGCCGCCCCGTCCTCCGCCGAGTCGCTCGCGCCGTCGACGAGCACGCGCACCCCCGGGACGTCGGTGACGACCGAGCGCCGACCGCAGTAGCCCTCGTGCAGCCGCTCGTTGAGCAGCCGGTGGGACGCCACGGCCGCCGACTCCTCGGCGAGCGCGTCCTCCAGGCCGTGGTCGGCGGGCAGGAACAGCAGGCCGGGCTTGGTGCACAGCTGACCGGCGTTGCCGGAGTAGGAGGTCACGTAGGTCTTGGCGATGTCGGTTCCGCGCGCGGCCACGGCCCCCGGTGCGACGAACACCGGGTTGAGGCTGCCGAGCTCGCCGAAGAACGGGATCGGCTTCGGACGCGAGTGGGCGATGTCGAACAGCGCGCGCCCGGCCGGGACCGAACCGGTGAACGCGGCCGCCTTGATCCGCTCGTCCCGCAGCGCGTCGGTGCCGGTGTCGAAGCCGAGCACGACGCTGAACGCGCCTTCCGGCGCACCGGCCGAGCGCAGCGCCTCGGCAACGATCTCGCCGGTCCGCACCGACAGCTCCGGGTGACCGGGGTGGCCCTTGAGGACCACCGGGCACCCGGCCGCCAGCGCTGCGGCGGTGTCACCGCCGGCGACGGAGAACGCGAAGGGGAAGTTGCTGGCGGCGAACACCAGAACCGGGCCCACCGGCAGCAGCATCCGCCGCAGGTCCGGCTTGGGGCCCAGCGCGAAGTCCGGGTCGGCTCGGTCGAAGGTGACCCGCAGGTGCTCGCCGGGCTCGACGGTGTCGGCGAACAGGCGCAGCTGGAAGGTGGTCCGCTTCAGCTCACCGGTCAGCCGGCCCTCGGAGAGGTGAGACTCGTTGATGGCCAGCGGGATCAGCTCACCGGCCGCCGCGTCGAGGGCGTCGGCGACGGCCCGCAGCTGGCGGGCGCGCTCCGCCGGGGCCTGCTCGCCGAAGGGCTCGGCGGCGTCGGCGGCCCGCTGCAGCGCGGCGTCGAGTTCGGCTCGGGTGGTGTCCGGGATCTGCGTCGCGGTCAACGTCCCATCCTTTGCGCGATCGAGAGAGGTCCACCACCACCGTAGTACGCCGGACAACCGGTGACCCGCACGGCGTTCGAAATCACGCACTCGGGTCGCAGGCCCGCGCCACCACGAACAACGCGGCCTGGTCGGGACGGGTGAGATCGCAGCCGGTGAGATCGTCGATCCGGCGAAGCCGGTTGAGAACCGTGTTGCGGTGGCAGTACAGCTCACCGGCCACCGCACCCGCCGATCCGGTGCGCAGGTAGGCCGCCGCGGTCTCCAGCAGCCGCGAGCGCTCGCCCGCGCCGATGCCGCGCATCCGGCCGAACACCTCGGCGGCCAGGGCGTCGCCCAGCTCGCCCAGCCTCCCCGCCACCACCGACGACCAGACGTCGGGCAGCGCCCGCGGACCCGCCTCGGCCGCGCCGATTCCGGCGAGCTCGGCGGCGATGCGCACCGCACGCGGCACACCCGCCAGCGTGCGGGCCACGGGTGCGAGGCCGCAGGGGACCTCCTGCAACCAGCGCTGAGGCACCGCCGTGACACCGGCGGGCAGCTGCGCGATGAGCACCGGTCGCCGGTCGACGTCCTGCAGGTGCACCGAGATGCCCCGCGCCGACAGCTCGTCGGCCGCGTCGCGCAGCGGCCGGGTGGCGGGCAGCGGAGCAGCGGCCACCGCGAAGTCCGCGTCGGCCGAGACGTCGAGCGCCGTGGCGACCTGCGCGACCACCTGC
This sequence comes from Saccharopolyspora endophytica, assembly GCF_018070075.1. Lineage (GTDB taxonomy): Bacteria > Actinomycetota > Actinomycetes > Mycobacteriales > Pseudonocardiaceae > Saccharopolyspora > Saccharopolyspora endophytica. The sequence continues at coordinate 60,200 of NZ_JAGPXE010000004.1, read as the reverse complement.
GGATCGCGGGCGTCGGTCGTCAGCAGCCGCGCCACCAGCTGGGCCCGCTCGTGCTCCTGCTCGCGGGCCACCACCGCGGCTTCGGACAGGTACGCGAGGTGGATGCGGGTGGTGTGGTGGTCGACCGCAGCCCACACCCGCGAGGCGCTGCGCACCAGGGACGGCAGCTCGTCCTCGGACACCCGTCGCGCGAAGGCGTCCCAGAGCACCCGGAAGTCGACGCGCACCGCGTGCAGCAGCACCTCCAGCGGGACGCCCGCCTGCGCGCGGCTGCGCCCGATGCGCTCGCACAGGTCGCCAAGCCTGTCGGGGACCGCCAGGCCTCCGGACAGCCGCAGCAGCAGCTCCATGCTCCCCTCGGCGTGCTCGCGCAGCTCCGACCACGGCACGGCGTCGCTGGCGTAGGGCTCCATCGAGCGCAGCTCGGCCAGGAACACCGCGACCAGCTCGTCGAGATCGTCCAGGCAGGAGTGCACCAGCCTGCGCAACGGCCCGTCGGGTGTGACCGGCTCGTGAAGCGAAGTGTGCATCCGCCCAATCTAGAGCGATCAGATGGCGTGGATCCATCATTGTGCTGGGCCGGTGACCAGAGGACTGTGCTCTCATGCACTTGACGCCCCGCGAGCAGGAGCGGCTGAACCTGTTCACCGCCGCGGAGCTGGCCCGCCGCAGGCTGGCCCGCGGAGCGCTGCTCGGCGCGCCCGACGCCGTGGCCTACGTGTGCGACGAGATCTGCGAACTCGCCTGGGACGGCGTGGACATCGACGAGATCGTGCGCAGGGCCGGCGCGCTGCTGACCGCCGACCAGGTCCGCCCGGGTGTTCCCGCCGCCGTCCCGGTGATCCAGGTCGAAGCGCTGTTCCCGCACGGCAGCTCGCTGGTGCACGTGCCGCAGCCGTTCGGCCCGCCCGGCCCGGACGCGCCGGGAGCGGTGCGCGCCGCCGACGGCGAGATCGAGTTGGCGGCCGGTCGCGAGCGGCGGACGGCGTGGCTGCACAACACCGGTGAACGCCCGGTGTGGATCTCCTCCCACTTCCCGCTGGACCAGCTCAACCCGGCGGTGCGCAGCGACGTCGAGCTCGCCGGTTTCCGGCTGGCGGTGCCCGCGGGCACGGCGGTGCGCCTGGAAGCGGGGGAGCGCAAGGAACTCGTCCTCGTGGCGATGGGAGGCAGCCGATGACCAGCCTGTCCCGGGAGCGCTACGCGGCGCTGTACGGACCGACCACCGGTGACCTGGTGCGGTTGGCCGACACCGACCTGTGGGTGCGCGTGGAGGACGACGACACCGAGCCCGGCGAGGAGATGCTCGGCGGCTGCGCCAAGACCGCCCGCGACGGACTGCTCGTCGCGCCGAAGGCGGGCCGGGACAGCGCGCTGGACATGGTGATCCTCGGGGTGCTGCTGCTGGATCCGGTGCTGGGCGTGCGCAAGACCAACATCGGGATCAAGGAAGGACGGGTCGTCGGGGTCGGGCGCGCGGGAAACCCGGAGGCCGGGGACGGCGTGGAGCTGGTCGTCGACTCGCACACCGCGATGATCACCGGTGACGGCCTGATCGCCACGCCCGGCGTGGTCGACTCGCACGTGCACCTGTCCAGCCCCGAGGTGGTGCCCGCCGCGCTGGCGGCCGGGGTGACCTCGCTGGTGGGCATGGGTATGGGCGGGGTGTGGGACGTCGGCGCGAACCCGGCCCACAACCTGCACTCGATGATCGAGGCGTGGCGGGACGTGCCGATCAACGTCGCGTTCCTGGCCCGCGGATCGTCGTCCTCGAACGACCTGCTGGAACGGGCGGTCCTGTCCGGCGCGGGCGGGTTCAAGATCCACGAGGACTGGGGCGCCACCCCGCACATCGTGGACACCTGCCTGGGCGTGGCCGATCAGGCGGACCTGCCGGTCGCGCTGCACACCGACACGCTCAACGAGTCCGGCTTCCTCGCCGACACCCTCGACGCGACGCGGGGTCGCACGGTGCACGCCTACCACGTCGAGGGCGGTGGCGGGCATCCCGACCTGCTGGAGGTCGTGGGCAGCCCGCACGTGCTGACCTCCTCGACCACCCCGACGCTGCCGCTGACCCCGGCGACGGTCGCCGAGCTGTTCCCGATGACCATGACGGTCCACAAGGGACACTCCATGGTGGACAGCGACAGGAGCATCGCGGGCAGCAGGGTCCGCGAGCACGGCATCGCCGCGGAGAACGCGCTGCACGACTCCGGGGCGATCAGCATCGTCAACTCCGACTCGATGGGCATGGGCCGCATCGCTGAAACCGCCCGCCGCACCTGGCAGCTCGCCCACGTGCAGGCCGCGCTCGCCGGCGAGACCGGGCCCGAGCACGCCGACAACGAGCGGGTGTTGCGCTACCTCGCCAAGATCACCCTCAACCCGGCGATCGCGCACGGCATGGCCCACGAGGTCGGGTCGCTGCAGCCGGGCAGGCTCGCCGACATCGTGCTGTGGCAACCGGCCTGGTTCGGCGCCGAACCCGACCTGGTGATCAAGTCCGGGTTCGTCGCCTGGGGCGCCAGCGGGTCGGGATCGGGGTCCACCAGGCTCACCCAACCGAGGGTCATGCGCCCCTTCTTCGGCGGACTCGGCGCCGCGCCCCGCAGGCTGTCCACGGTGTTCGTCGCCGACGCCGCCGACCGCGCGCGCCTGCCCAGCGGCCCGAACTACGCCTCCGTGCGCGACAGCAGGGGGCTGACCAGGGCGGACATGGTGCGCAACACCGCGACCCCGCGCGTGGAAGTCCCGCGCGAACCGGGTCCGGTGTCGGTCGACGGTGTAGAGATCGACGTGCACCGCGCGGCAACGCTGCCGCTGACCCGCACGCACCACCTGGGCTGAGGAGAGGAACGAAGTGCTGGACCTGCTGCTGCGCGACGTCCGCGCGCTGACCATGAACCCGCACCACCCCACCGCGCACACCATCGGGGTGCTCGGCGGCCGGATCGTCGGGGTGGACGAGGAGATCGCCGACCTGCCCGCGCGGCAGGTGATCGACGGCGGCGGCGCGGTCGTGACGCCCGGTTTCGCCGACTCGCACAACCACATGGTCTGGTACGGGCTCTCGCTCGCCGAACTCGACCTGTCCGGCTGCCGGTCGGCCGAGGAGCTCTACGACCTGGTCGCCGCCAAGGCCGCCGAACTGCCCTCCGACGGCTGGGTGATCGGGTCCGGTTACGACGACTTCGTCATCGGCGGGCACCCCGACCGCGCCCGGCTCGACAGGGCGGGCGGCGGCAGGCCGGTGTGGCTCAAGCACCGCTCGGCGCACATGTGCGTGGCCAGCACCGAAATCCTCGCCAAGGCGGGGGTTCTGGACGGCTCCGCCCGCGTTCCCGAGGGCGGCGTGGTCGAGCGCGACGCCGAGGGATCGCCGACCGGGCTGCTCGCCGAGCAGGCGCAGCAACTCGTCGACGCGCTGGTCAAGCCCTACCCGGTCGAGGAGCTGGTGGCGGCGATCGGCCGCGCCGCGACGCGCTACGCGGCCGAAGGGCTCACGCACGTCACCGAAGCGGGCATCGGCGGCGGCTGGATCGGGCACAGCCCGGCCGAGGCCGCCGCGTACCAGCTGGCGCGGCAGCGCGGCGAGCTGCCGCTGCGCGTGGAGCTGATGCCCGCCAACGAGGTGCTGCACCAGGTCGGTCCGGACGCCTTCGGCCTGGATCTGGGGCTGCGCAGCGGTTTCGGCGACGAGTTCCTGCGCATCGGGCCGATGAAGATCTTCACCGATGGCGCGCTGTCGAGCCGCACCGCTGCGGTCACCGACCCGTTCCACGGGCACGGCGGTCACGGCGTGCTCGGCGACGACCCGGTCGTGCTGCGCGAGCGGATCCTCACCGCGCACCGGGGCGGCTGGCGGATCGCCGCGCACGCCATCGGCGACCGCGCCATCGACCTGACGTTGGAGGCGTTCGAGCAGGCGCAGCGCGAGGTTCCGCGACCGGACGCGCGGCACCGCATCGAGCACTCGGCGATGGTGCGCCCCGACCAGCTCTCCCGGATGGCCGCGCTGGGCGTCATCCCGGTGCCGCAGTCGCGGTTCCTCTACGAGATCGGCGACACCATGATCGGAGCGGTCGGCGACGAGCGGGAGCCGTGGCTGTACCGGCACCGGTCCTTCCTGGACGCCGGCCTGGTGGTGCCCGGCAGCTCGGACCGCCCGTGCGTGTCCAACGGCGCGCCGCTGCTGGGGATGCGCGCGATGGTCGACCGCACCACCAAGGCCGGGCGCGTGCTCGCCCCCGACGAGCGGGTCGACGCCGTCGAGGCGCTGCGCGCCTACACCACCCACGCGGCGTGGGCGGCCGGTCAGGAGCACCAGCGCGGTCAGATCGCCGCGGGCATGTTCGCCGACCTCGTGCTGCTCGACGCCGACCCCACCACCGTGCCCGTCTCGGAGATCGGCGACATCGACGTGCGCGCCACGTTCGTCGCCGGCCGCGCGGTGCACGGAGCGGACGAGTTCGCAGAAGTCCCCACCTGATCCGGCACACCGGGAGGCCCCGTGACCGAAACAGCGAGCACGCCACGCACCGACCCCGCGGAGGCGCGCAAGGTCGCGTTCGCCGCGTTCGTCGGCACCGCCTTGGAGTGGTACGACTACTTCCTCTACGGCACGGCCGCGTCGATCGTGTTCGACCGGCTGTACTTCGCGACCGAGGACCCGGCGGTGGCCACGCTGGCCGCCTTCGCCTCGTTCGCGATCGGTTTCCTCGCGCGGCCGCTCGGCGCGGTGGTGTTCGGCCACCTCGGCGACCGCATCGGACGCAGGCGCAGCCTGCTCATCACGGTCACGCTGATCAGCGTGGTCACGGGGCTCATCGGCCTGCTGCCGGACTTCATGGCCATCGGTCTGGCCGCTCCGCTGCTGCTGACCGCGCTGCGCGTGCTGCAGGGCATCGCGGTCGGCGGTGAGTGGGGCGGTGCTGTCACGCTCGCCGTGGAGCACGCGCCGCCGGAGCAGCGGGGCCGGTTCGCGGCGCTGCCGCAGATCGGCTCACCCATCGGCACGCTGCTGTCCTCGGGCGGTTTCTACCTGGTGGCGATGCTGCCCGACGAGTCGTTCGACTCGTGGGGCTGGCGGCTGCCGTTCCTGGCGGCCTTCCCGCTGCTGGGCGTCGCGCTGTACCTGCGGCGCCGGGTCGGGGAGTCGCCGCTGTTCGAGCAGATGCTCGCCGAGCACGATCGGGCCTCGGTGCCCGCAGTGGAGCTGTTCCGCACCGCCTGGCGGCAGGTGCTGATCGGCATCGCGGCGTCGCTGATCGGCATCGGCGGCTTCTACCTGCTGACCACCTTCGTGATCAGCTACGGCTCCGGGCAGCTGGGACTGCCGAAGTCGCTGATGCTGGGTGCGACGCTGTTCGCGGCGGCGGCCGAGGTCGTGACGCTGATCTTCGGCGGCAGGCTGGCCGACCGGTTCAGCCCCGGCAAGGTCTGCCTGTGGGGCGGGGTCCTGTCGGCGCTGGTGGCCTTCCCGGTGTTCTGGATGATCGACACGCGCAACCCGGTGCTGGTGATCATCGCGGTGACGCTGGGCATCAACTGCCTGTCGATCCCGTACGCGGTCTCGGGTTCGCTGCTGGCCGGCCTGTTCCCGGTGCACCTGCGCTACAGCGGCGTCGCGATCTCCTCCAACCTCAGCGGCCTGATCAGCGGCTTCGTCCCCCTGGCAGCCAGCGCCCTGCTCATCGCCAGCGGCCAGCAATCCTGGTCGGCAGCAACCCTCCTGCTTTTCCTGGCCCTCATCACCGCCCTCGGAGGCCTCCTAGGCCACCAAGCCACCCGGACCCGGGCCCAATCCCAACCCTGACTCAGCAAACCACCCCCGAACACCGCCGCGATCAGCCCCTGATTGCGGCGGTGTTCAGTGCGAACCCGGATTACCGCCGTAATCGGCAGCCCGAATACGGCCGTAATCCGGTGGCTGATTACGGCGGTAATCCGTCCGGTCTCGGGACGCCGTCGTAACCGGGACGCCGATCGCCGTCGTAGCCAGACCGGGTTTCTGCCGCGATCGGACCCTGAATACCGCCGTAATCGGGTCCCTGATTACGGCGGTAATCCGGGTGGTCGCGTTGTTGTCGTGGCCGGGGTGCTGGTTGTTGGTTCGGTTTGGGACTGCTGTGCGCAGAACGCCCCTGCGCTTGGGGGCGCAGGGGCGTTCTCGGGGGTGAGCGGTCGGGTCAGTCTGCTCGGGAGATCTTGACCATTTCGTCGCGGGCGACGACCTTGATGCGTTCGCGGCCGTGGGGTTCGCCGAGGGACTTCTCGTGGGCGTCCAGGCGGGTCCAGCCGTCCCAGGTCGTGTACTCGATGCCGCGCTCCTCCAGCACGTTGATGATGCTGTCGGAGTCGGGCTGCTCGGCCTGGGGGAGCTTGTCGAGGTCGGCCAGCAGGTTGTTGATCGTCTCCAGGGCGTCGCCCTTGGTGTGGCCGATCAGGCCGACGGGGCCGCGCTTGATCCAACCGGTCGTGTAGACGCCGGGGATGTGCTCGCCGTCGAGGTCCAGCACGCGGCCGCCCTCGTTGGGCACCGTGCCCTTCTTGGTGTCGAAGGGCAGGTCGGCGACCGGCGAGCTGAGGTAACCGACGGCGCGGTAGACCTGCTGGGCCGGGTAGGTCTCGTACTCGCCGGTGCCGCGGACGTTGCCGTCGCCGGTGAGCTCCATGACCTCGACCTTGAAGCCCTCCACGCGGTCGGTGCCGACGACCTCCACCGGCGCCCGCAGGAAGTGCAGGTGCAGGCGGCGCTTGGTGTTGTGCTTCGGGTCGCGCAGCGCCCAGTCCTGCAGGGTCTTGACGATGGTCTTGACCTGGTTGTTGGACTGGGCTTCCTTCTCGCTGGCCTCGTCGAGCTCGAAGCCCTCCGGGTGCACGATGACCTCGACCTCGTCCTGGTGGTCGAGCTCGCGCAGCTCCAGCGGGGTGAACTTGGCCTGCGCCGGGCCGCGGCGTGCGAACAGGTGCACGTCGGTGACCGTCGACTTGGTCAGGCCCTGGTAGACGTTGGCCGGGATCTCGGTGCTGAGCAGGTCGTCGGCCTGCTTGGCCAGCACCCGGGCCACGTCCAGCGCGACGTTGCCCGCGCCGATGACCGCGACCTGCTCGCCGTCGAGCGTCCAGTCGCGCGGCGCTTCGGGGTAACCGTCGTACCAGTAGACGAACTCGGCGGCGCCGTAGCTGTGCGGCAGGTCGATGCCCGGGATGTCCAGCGGGCGGTCCTGGTCGGCGCCGGTCGAGAAGATCACCGCGTCGTAGTAGCGCTGCAGGTCTTCGAGCTTGACGTCCACGCCGTACTCGACGTGGCCGAGGAAGCGGATCTCAGGCTTCTCCATCACGCGCTGCAGCGCGTTGATGATGCCCTTGATGCGCGGGTGGTCGGGCGCCACGCCGTAGCGGATCAGCCCGTACGGTGCCGGCATCCGGTCCAGCAGGTCGATCTCGACCGGGGTCTCGGACTTGGTCAGGATGTCGGCGGCGTAAACGCCGGCCGGGCCGGCCCCGACGATCGCGACTCGCAACGGGCGGGTCATGCACTCTCCTCCTGGGTGCGCCTGGCTCGGCGCGCTCGACTGCGAAGCCGCGTGGCAGCGGACCCGAAGTGGACCGGGCCTGGGCCATGCGCGGAATCCTTACCAGCTTAGGGAGCCCTTACCCCCGATCCCGCGATGCGGGCTGGTGACAATGCTCATAACTGATCTCGCCCACCACCTCGGCGAACCCGCCCGACCAAGATCATTTCCGCAGGCCTGGCTGGACAAAAGGGGTGTTGCGGGCGGATTTATTCAGCGCTGAGTACGTGACCGGACGCGGTGAGTGACAGTAGGATCGGTCACTGATCAACCGCGTCGGTACTCAACGTGCAGGGCCGGTTACACGCGGTGTCCAGATGTCGAGACAGGGTGGGCGAGTGCGTCGAACGCCGCACCGGAGCGCCGACGGAGTCGAACCGTGATCACCAGGGTGGATCGCCACGAGTTCATCCAGCGGTGGAAGCGCGAGATCGCGCACAACAGCTACGCGCCGCTGCGCCGCGGCGACGTCGAGGAACTGCTGAGCACCTGCCTGGAGCACCTGCTCGGCGAACTGGCCTGCCCGGACCGGGCGGGTGAGGCCGGCAGCGCGGGCGCGGCGCTGCTGCCGCTGCACGCCGACAACCCCGTGGTCCTGCCCGGCACCCTGAAGCTGCTGGCCGCCGAGCTGCCCGGCCTGCTGCCCGAGGTTCCGCCGGACCGGATCGTGGCCGCTCTCGGGAACCTCGCCGCGGGTTTCGCCGAGGGGCTGCGCGCCGACGGCGGCTCCGTCGAGCGACCCGGCCGAGATCTCCCCGCGCGTTCGCGGGCGCTGTTCCACACCTCGACCATGGGGGTCGCCGCGGTCAGCACCACGGGTGCCATCGAGGAGACCAACGGAGCCCTGCGCCGCATGTTCGGCCTCACGGAGGAGGAGCTGACCGGCGCCTCGGTGCTGGCGCTGGTCGACGACCGGTGGCGGCCCGAGCTCACCGGCGCCCTCGCGGGCCTCGCCGACGGCGCGAGCGAGCGGGTGAACCTCGACGCCCGCTTCACCACCACCGACGGCGCCCAGGTGTGGACCCGGATGACCGCGTCGCTGGTCCGGGACGATCGGGGCGAACCCGACCACCTGGTGGTGTTCTACGAGGACATCACCGACCGGCACATGCTCCAGGAGCAGTTCCGCCGCCAGGCCGTCCAGGACCCGCTGACCGGGCTGGCCAACCGCGCCCAGCTCGAATCCTGCATCGACGCCGCGCTCACGCCGGTCTACCCGGGCCGCCGGGTCGCCCTGTGCCTGTTCGACCTGGACGGTTTCAAGGCCGTCAACGACAGCCTCGGCCACGGCATCGGCGACCGGATGCTGCGAGAGGTCGCGCGGAGGCTGCAGTCCCTGGCCGCGCAGGAGAGCGCCGTGGTGGCGCGCACCGGCGGCGACGAGTTCGCCGTGGTCATCCCCGATTCCTACGACGCCGCCCGGGTGACCGAGCTGGTCGAGCGGTTGCTGCGCGAGGTCACCAAGCCGATGTGGATCGGCGCGCACGAGCTCGCCGCGTCGGCCAGCGCCGGCATCGTCGAGCGTGAGGTGGTCGGCACCGACACCGGTTCGCTGCTGCGCGACGCCGACATCACGCTGTTCCGGGCCAAGCGCGACGGCCGCGCGCTGTGGGTGCTCTTCGACGCCGAGCGGAACGCGGTGGCGCACGAGAACTTCCGGCTCTCGGCGGCACTTCCGTCGGCCTTGGACAAGAACGAGCTGTTCGTGGAGTACGACCCGGTCGCCGACGCGGAGACCGGCGACGTGCTCGCCGTGATGGCCAACGTGCGCTGGGACCACGACGAGTTCGGCGAACTGGGATCCAACAGGTTCTTCGGCCTCGCCGAGGAAACCGGCCTGATCACCCGGCTGGGCGGCTGGACCCTGGAGCAGGCCGGCAGGCACGCGGCGCGGTGGGTGCGCGAGCTCGGGGAGCACGCGCCGCTGCTGGCGGTGACGCTGTCGGCCCGGCACTGCCGCGACCCGGAGCTCGTCCGCGACCTGCGGGAGGCGTTGGAGACCACCGGCCTCCCCGCGGAGTCGCTGGTGCTGTGCCTGCCGGAGCCGGCGCTGTTCGACTACCAGGGCGACCCGGTGGACACCGTGGAGATCTTCGCGGAGATGGGGATCCGGCTGTTCGTGCACGAGTTCGGCTCGGACTACACGCGGGTCGACCGGCTCAAGGACCTGCCGCTGGCCGGGGTGCTCATCGACGGGCCGCACATCCAAGGGCTGGCCGATCCCGACGGGCCGGAGCCGCTCAGCGAGTACCTGGTGCGCAGCGCGGTCGGTGCGGCGCGTTTGATGGACCTGCCGGTGCTGGCCACCGGTGTGACGAGTGCGGAGCAGGCCCACCGGTTGGGGGAAATCGGTGTCGCCCTGATCCAGGGGCCGCATGTCAGCGATCGGGTTTCGGCGACGGAGGTCGTCGATCTCGTGGGCGGCGCGCGATGAGCCGATGAGGCTCGAAAAACCCGAAGTTCCCGACGGATTCTTCGAAAGGGCCGAGCACGTGAGCGTTCCGGTGACCCTACTCCGGGTGCATGGCCGAACGCGAGGTGTGACACCTACGATGGCCTTCTTGATCACCGTTTCGGGTGCCTGAACGACCAAACCGAGTGCAGGAGGCTGGATTCTATGGAGCAGCGACCCGATTGGCTGGCAGAGGGCGTCGACCTGGACAAGCCCAGTGCCGCCCGCTGCTACGACTTCTACTTAGGCGGCGCGCACAACTTCGCCGTGGACCGCGAACTCGGGAACAAAGTTCTGGAAGTGGTGCCCAACGTCAAGGAGGTCGCGCTGAACAACCGCGCGTTCCTGCGCCGCGCGGTGCGCTACTGCCTCGACCAGGGCATCCGGCAGTTCCTCGACATCGGATCGGGAATCCCGACCGCCGGCAACGTGCACGAGATCGTGCACGCCGTGGACCCGCAGGCCCGCGTGGTCTACGTGGACAACGAGCCGGTCGCCGTCGCGCACAGCCGCTCGATCCTGGACGGCAACGACAACGCCACGATCGTGCAGGCCGACCTGATCGACGTCGAGGCCGTCCTGGAATCCCCGGAAACCCAGCGGCTGCTGGACTTCTCGCAGCCGGTCGCGGTGATGATGGTGGCGCTGGTGCACTTCGTGCCGGAGAGCGCCAAGCCGCGCGAGATCATCGGCCGGTACCACGACAAGCTGGCCCCCGGCAGCTACCTGGGCTTCTCGCACGTCACCGGGGAGGAGTTCCCGGAAGGCGTGCAGGGCCTGGTCAAGCTCTACGAGAACAGCACCAACCCCGTCACCCTGCGCACCCGCGCCGAGGTCGCCGAGCTGGTCTCCGACTTCGAACTCGTCGATCCCGGCGTCGTCTACGTCTCCGAGTGGCACCCGGACTCGCCCGAGGACGTCGGCGACCACCCGGAGGAGACCATCGTCTACGGCCTGGTGGGCCGCAAGGTCTGAGAGCCCGTCGTCGTGCGAGGTCGTGGCGGGATCGCCAAACTGATCACCGACTTCACCCCGTCCGAGCCCGGACGCGGGTGCGATGCGACCGGCGACGCCGGGCAGAAGGTGTGAGCAATGCCTGAATCCGAGGGAACCTCCGACGCGGAGGTCGAACGTCACCACGTGGTTGCGCAGTGGACGCGCGAGATCATCCACACCAGCTACGTGGCGATGGGTCGTCCCGAGATCGAGGCGTTCCTGGCGAAGTGCTTCGAGGACGTGCTCGCCGCTTGCGACGGACCGCTGGAGTCCGCGCGCCAGGTCGGTGTGCGCCTCGTCGGCGTGCACTTCACCAACCCCGTCGTCGTGCACAAGACGCTCAACCACCTGGCCTCTGCGCTGCCGGCCCACCGGGAGGTGGACCAGGCCAGGCTGGTCGACGTGCTCGGCGCGGTCGGATCGGGCTTCGCCGGGGCGCTGCGCGAGCAGACCCTCGACGAGCAGGAGATCATCAAGCAGTCCGTGCTCGACGCCCGGGACGCCGCCGAGGAGGCGTTGCGGGCGTCGGAGGCGCGGTCGCGGGCGGTGTTCCTCTCCTCCGCCCTGGGGATCGCGATCGTCACCCTCGACGGCGTCATCGACGAGATCAACCCCTCCATGACCCGGATCTTCCGGCTCGGCAGCGAGGCGCTGGTGGGCCGGACGATCTTCGACCTGGCCGACACGTCGTGGATCGGGGAGCTCACGGTCGCCAACGCCGACCTGGTCCGCGGTGAGGTCGACCGCTACCAGCTGGAGATCCGCTACACCGAGCAGCACGGCTCGCACATCTGGACCCAGCTGTCGGCCTCGCTGGTGCGCGACGCCAACAGGGCGCCCGACTACCTGGTGATGCTCTACGAGGACATCACCGACCGGCACATGCTCCAGGAGCAGTTCCGCCGCCAGGCCGTGCACGACCCGCTGACCGGGCTGCCCAATCGCACCCAGCTGCAGACCAGCATGGAACGCGCGCTGGAACCGTCCGCGCCGGGCCGCCGGGTCGGGCTGTGCTTCTTCGACCTCGACGGCTTCAAGGCGGTCAACGACAGCCTCGGGCACCCGGTCGGCGACCAGCTGCTGCGCGCGGTCGCGCAGCGCCTGCAGGCCCTGACCGCCGAGTTCGGCGCGCTGGCCGCGCGGATGGGCGGTGACGAGTTCGTGGTGCTGGTGCCCGACACCGACGGCGCCGCCGGACTGGTCGGGCAGGTGGAGAAGATGCTCTCCGAGGTCACCCGGCCTGCCCGCATCGGTGCGCACGAGCTGTCGGCCTCGGCCAGCGTCGGCATCGTCGAACGCCCGGTGGCCGGGACCGACGCCGAGTCGCTGCTGCGCGACGCCGACATCACCCTCTACCGGGCCAAGCAGGACGGCCGCGCCCAGTGGGTGCTCTTCGACGCCGCGCTCAACGCCGAGGCCCGCGATCGCTTCAGGCTCTCCGCAGCCCTGCCCGCCGCCCTGGAGCAGGGGGAGCTGTTCGTCGAGTACGAGCCGGCGAGGCTGCTGCACGACCGCTCGCTGTTCGCCGCGGCGGCGGACATCCGCTGGGACCACCCCGAGTTCGGCGAGCTCGGGCAGGAGTCGTTCCTCGACCTGGCCGAGGAGACCGGGCTGATCACCCGGCTCGGCAGCTGGGCGCTGGGGGAGGTGTGCCGGCACGCGGCGCGCTGGACCGAGCGCTTCGGCGAGCGCGCACCGGTCGCGGCGATGAACCTCTCCCACCGGCACTGCCGTGACCCCGAGCTGGTCAACGACGTGCAGCGCATCCTGCGCGAGACGGGCCTGCCCGCGCAGTCGCTGGCGCTGGGCATGCCGGAGTCGGCGCTGTTCGACCACCAGGGCGACCCGGTGGACACCGTGGAGATCTTCGCCGAGATGGGCATCAGGCTGGTCGTCTACCAGTTCGGCGACGACTACACGCGGGTCGCCCGGCTGCGCGGCCTGCCGCTGTTCGGGGTGCGCATCGACGGCCCGCACCTCGACGGGTTCGCCGACCCCGAGGGACCCGATCCGCTGGACGAGTACCTGCTCGGCGCGGCGGCCGGAGCGGCCGAGCTGATGGACCTGCCGGTGGTCGCCGGGGGCGTCCACGACGAGCTCCAGGCCGAGCGGCTGCACGCCCTGGGCGTCTGCTCGGCGATCGGAGCCTTCGCAGGTGAGCGCGTGTCCGCCCTGGAGCTCGAACAGCTCATCGCCGAGCAGGGGTGAGCGGTTGTCGATCGGCAGCGAGCCGCGAAGACCACCTGCGCAGCTCGCACCGCTGTGTCGTCCCCTTCGGGGGATTTCTCAGCGGTTCTCTGGGGAGGACAGCCGTAGCGCCGTGTATCGGCACACATCAGTCTCGGACCCCGGAGCCGGAGGGCCGCTGAGGTTCCGCTACCCGCACCGCCGAGCGAGGTGACCACTGGAACCCCTGCAGAGGGCTTGGGCTGGGCGTTAACGGGTTGGTGGCCACCGATAGCATCGGGTGGCGAAGCGTGTCCGCGCCGGTGAACCGGCCCAGTCTAGGAGTGATCGTGTCCGTACAGCCTTCCCACGCCCAGCAAGCACCCCGGGTGAAGGTTCCGGCGGGCACTACTGCGGGTGCGGCCGTCGCCGAGGCGGGGCTGCCGTCGAAGGGCCCGGACGCGATCGTGGTGGTCCGCGACGCCGAGGGCGACCTGCGCGACCTGGACTGGGCGCCGGAGTCCGACGCCGAGGTCGAGGCGGTCGCCGCTGAGACCGAGGACGGCCGCAGCGTCATCCGCCACTCCGCCGCGCACGTGCTCGCGCAGGCGGTGCAGAACCTGTTCCCGGACGCCAAGCTGGGCATCGGCCCGCCGGTCAGGGACGGCTTCTACTACGACTTCGACGTCGACAAGCCGTTCACCCCGGAGGACGTGCAGGCGCTGGAGAAGCGCATGAAGCAGATCCTCAAGTCCGGCCAGAAGTTCTCCCGCCGCCGCCTGGACTCCGTCGAGGCCGCCAAGGAAGAGCTGGCGAGCGAGCCGTACAAGCTGGAACTGGTCGACATCAAGTCCGATGTGGACACCTCCGAGATCATGGAGGTCGGCGGCGGCGAGCTGACGGTCTACGACAACATCGACCGGCACGGCGAGCGCGTCTGGGGCGACCTGTGCCGCGGCCCGCACGTGCCGCACACCCGGTTCATCCCGGCCTTCAAGCTGATGCGGGTGGCCGCCGCCTACTGGCGCGGCGACCAGAACAACCAGCAGCTGCAGCGCGTCTACGGCACGGCGTGGGAGTCCAAGGAGAAGCTCGACGAGCACCTCGAGTGGCTCGCCGAGGCCGAGCGCCGCGACCACCGCCGCCTCGGTGCTGAGCTGGACCTGTTCTCCTTCCCGGACGAGATCGGCTCCGGCCTGCCGGTGTTCCACCCCAAGGGCGGCGTCATCCGCCGCGAGCTGGAGGACTACTCCCGCAAGCGGCACGAGGAGGCGGACTACGAGTTCGTCAACACCCCGCACATCACCAAGGAAACCCTGTTCCAGACCTCCGGTCACCTCGACTGGTACAAGGACGGCATGTTCCCGGCGATGCACCTCGACGAGGAGCGCGACGCCAACGGTGAGCTCCGCAAGCCAGGGGTGGACTACTACCTCAAGCCGATGAACTGCCCGTTCCACAACCTGATCTTCCGCTCTCGCGGTCGCTCCTACCGCGAGCTGCCGCTGCGGCTGTTCGAGTTCGGCTCGGTCTACCGCTACGAGAAGTCCGGCGTGGTGCACGGTCTGACCCGCGTGCGCGGCATGACGCAGGACGACGCGCACATCTACTGCATGCCCGACCAGCTGCAGGACGAGCTCAAGTCGCTCCTGGGCTTCGTGCTGGACCTGCTGCGCGACTACGGCCTCGACGACTTCTACCTCGAGTTGTCCACCCGCAACGAGGAGAAGTACGTGGGTGACGACGAGAGCTGGGAGGTCGCCACCAACGCGCTGCGCGAGGCCGCCGAGTCCTCCGGCCTGGAGCTCGTCCCCGACCCGGGCGGCGCGGCCTTCTACGG
Organism: Saccharopolyspora endophytica; assembly: GCF_018070075.1. GTDB lineage: Bacteria > Actinomycetota > Actinomycetes > Mycobacteriales > Pseudonocardiaceae > Saccharopolyspora > Saccharopolyspora endophytica. The sequence goes on along the minus strand of NZ_JAGPXE010000004.1, from coordinate 45,166 downwards.
CCCGAAGATCTCCGTGCAGGCCAAGGACGCGCTGGGCCGCAGCTGGCAGATGTCGACCATCCAGGTCGACTACCACCTGCCGGAGCGCTTCAACCTCGAGTACACCGGCCCGGACGGCGGCAAGCAGCGGCCGATCAAGATCCACCGGGCGCTGTTCGGCTCCATCGAGCGCTTCTTCGGGGTGCTCACCGAGCACTACGCGGGCGCGTTCCCGGCGTGGCTGTCGCCGGTGCAGGCGGTGGGCATCCCGATCGCCGACGAGCACGTCGAGCACCTGCAGAAGGTGCGCAAGGCGTTGCGCGCCAAGGGGATCCGGGTCGACATCGACACCAGCGACGACCGGATGCAGAAGAAGATCCGCAACCACACCACGCAGAAGGTCCCGTTCCTGCTGCTGGCCGGCGGCAAGGACGTCGAGGCCGACGCGGTGTCGTTCCGGTTCCGCGACGGCTCGCAGATCAACGGCGTCCCGGTCGACGACGCGATCAACGCGCTGGTCGACTGGGTGCAGCGGCGCGAGAACGCCTCGCCCAACGCCGAGAACTTCCAGGCGGGCCAGGCGTGAGCGGTTCCGAGGGCGTCGAGCTGACGCGGCAGGAGGGTGCGGGGGTCGATGACGCGCTGCAGCGTCTGTGGACCCCGCACCGGATGGCCTACATCCAGGGCGAGAACAAGCCGGACGGCGATGACAGCGACGGCTGCCCGTTCTGCCGCCTGCTCGAATCCGGTCAACCCGACTCGGATTCGCTGATCGTCGCACGCGGCGAGCTGGTGTTCGCGATCCTCAACCTGTACCCGTACAACCCGGGCCACCTGATGGTGCTGCCGTACCGGCACGTCGCGGACTACACCGAGCTCACCGACGAGGAGACGGTCGCGGTCGCCGAGTACACGAAGCGCGCGATGCGGGTGATCCGCAAGATCTCTTCGCCGCACGGCTTCAACATCGGACTCAACCAGGGGCCCGTGGCCGGTGCCGGCATCGCCGCGCACCTGCACCAGCACGTGGTGCCGCGCTGGGGCGGCGACTCCAACTTCATGCCGGTCATCGGCCACACCAAGGTGCTCCCGCAGCTGCTGGGAGACACCTGGAAGCTCCTGGCCGACGCCTGGGCCGAGTAGCTCGTTCTCCGGGCTCGTTGTGCGTGGCGGTGCGGGTGGCGGAACCTGACACGCCTTCTGGCTCCGGGATCCGCGACTTGAGTATGTCGAACGCGGCGCTGCGGCTGTCCTCCCGGGGCAAAGAGAAAGCGACTTCGTCGCTTGCCGGAACGCGAAGAGCAGGACCGGCGTGGGCCGGTCCTGCTCTTCTTCCTGAGGGGGATCAGGCGCGGAGCTGGGCTTCGATGTCCAGCGTGATGGTGATCTTCTCGCCGACGACGGCGCCACCGGGCTGACCGACACCGAAGTCGGTGCGGTTGATGGTGGTGGTGGCCGAGATGCCCAGCAGGTTCTCGGAGAAGCCGTTGAGCTCGGCGGTCAGGGTGACCGGCTTGGTGACGCCCTTGAGCGTGAACTCACCGTCGATCAGGTAGTTCTCGCCGTCCTGGCGGATGCCGGTGGAGCGGAAGGTCGCGGTGGGGTGCTGCTCGGCGTCGAAGAAGTCGGCGCTGCGCACGTGGGCGTCGCGGTCGGCGTTGCGGGTGTCGATCGACGAGACGTCGATGGTCGCCTTCACCGACGACTGCAGCAGGTCCTCGGCGGTGACGATCTCGGCGGAGAAGGCGCCGAAACGACCCCGGGACTTGCCGACGCCCATGTGGCGCACCGAGAACAGGATGTCCGAGTGCACCGGGTCGATGTCCCAGGTGCCGGTGGTGTAGCCGGGGATCTGCGCGGTGGCCGTCATGGTCGCGTGCCTCCAAGAGTGTTGGTGTCGGGTGTTGCTCTCACCTTGGCCCAACTAGGTTGAAGCTTCAACCATTCCCAGGTGTGGCGCGGGTCACTTCTCGGGTTCGGAGATCGTCACACCAGCGGCCGGAGCCGATCCAGATCCGGTTAATCTGCAACGACGCGCCTCGTGCGCGGACGTCACTGCACACCACCGCTGGCACCTGAAGGCACATGCTCAACATCTTCGCGCGGGCGTCCCTGTCCCGGCTGACCAATCCGATCGGGCTGGGCCTGGTCCGCATCGGCCTGACGCCGAACGCGGTGACGGTCGTCGGCACCGTCGCCTCGGTCGTGTCGGCGTTGTGGTTCTTCCCGCGCGGTGAGCTGTTCGTCGGCACGGTGGTGACCGCGATCTTCCTGCTCTTCGACATCCTCGACGGCGCGATGGCCCGGGTCGGTGGCCGCGTCACCCGCTTCGGGGGAGTGCTCGACGCCAGCTGCGACCGCATCGTCGACGGCGTCCTGTTCGGATCATTGGTCTGGTGGGCGCTGGTCGTCGACGTCGATCGCGATCGAGGCCTGGGCCTGCTGATCTGCCTGGCAGGTGCCCAGGTGATCTCCTACATCAAGGCTCGGGCCGAGGCCAACGGCCTCCGGGCCGACGGCGGCCTCGCCGAGCGGGCCGAGCGCTTCCTGATCATCCTCACCGGCGCGGGCCTGCACGGTCTCGGCGTTCCCCACGTCATCGACGTCGCCATCTGGCTCCTCGCGGCGCTGACCCTGATCACCATCGCCCAGCGCCTCCACGCCGTCCACGCCTCCTCGAAGGCGTGACCGGGGTCGCGGAGCGCCGGCGGTGACCGTCCAGAGCCGCCCTCACTTGGGCACGAGGCCGTTCGGCACCGGCTCGTAGCTCTCGAAGTGCCTGGTGAAGGTCGCGCTGCCCGAGGTCAGGGACCGGACGTTGACCGAGTAGCGGATCAGCTCGCTGGCCGGGACGTGCGCCCGCACGACCGTCCAGCCGCCGTCCTCGGGCTCGGTACCCACGACCTTGCCCCGGCGGCTCGACAGGTCCCCGAGGATCGCGCCCAGGTGCTCGTCGGGGATGTGCACGGCGACCTCGTCGACGGGTTCGAGCGTGGTCAGGCCCGCCTGCTCGGCCGCTGCCTTCACCCCCAGCGCACCGGCGGCCTGGAACGCCGCGTCGGAGGAGTCGACGCTGTGCGCCTTGCCGTCCACCAGCGTGACCCGGACGTCGACGATCGGGCAGCCCTCGGTGATGCCCTTCTCCAGCTGGGCGCGCACCCCCTTCTCGACGCTGGGGATGAACTGGCGCGGCACCGCACCGCCCACGACCTTCTCGGCGAATTCCACTCCGGACCCCGCGGGCAGCGGTTCGACCTCCAGGTCGCACACCGCGTACTGGCCGTGCCCGCCGGACTGCTTGACGTGCCGCCCGTGCCCCTTGGCAGGTTTCGTGAAGGTCTGCCGCAGCGCGACCCGCACCGGAACCGTGTCCACCTCCGCGCCGCCCTCGCGCAGCCGCTGCAGGACGACGTCGGCGTGCGCCTCGCCCATGCACCACAGGACCAGCTGGTGGGTCTCGCTGTCGCGTTCCAGGCGCAGGCTCGGGTCGGCGGCGATGAGCCGGTTGAGGTTGCGGGCCAGGGCGTCCTCATCGCTGCGGTTGTGGGCGGTGACCGCGATCGGCAGCAGCGGTTCGGGCATCGGCCACGGGGTGAGCAGCATCGGGTCGGACGGGTCGGAGAGCGTGTCGCCCGTCTCCGCCGAGCCGACCTTGGTCAGCGCGCACAGGTCGCCCGCCACGCACTGCGGCACTTCCCGCAGGGTCGCTCCCAGCGGTGAGTACAGGTGGGCGACGCGCTCGTCCTCGTCGTGATCGGGGTGGCCGCGCTCGGCCATGCCGTGCCCGGAGACGTGCACCGGCCGCTCGGGGCGCATCGTGCCGGAGAAGACCCTGGCCAGCGAGACACGTCCGACGTAGGAGTCGACGGAGGTGTGCACGACCTCGGCGGCCAGCGGCCCGTCCGGATCGGGCGTGAGCAGGCGCGGGTTGCCGCCCTGCGGGTCGGTGAACTCGGGCAGCTGGTGCTCCAGCGGCGAGGGGAAGCCGCGCCGGATGCCATCGAGGACCTCGGGGATGCCCAGGCCGGTCAGCGCCGACACCGGTAGCACCGGGTGCAGTCCGCCGCGCGCCACCGCCGTCTCCAGGTCGCCGATCAGCGTGTCCTCGTCGATCTGCTCGCCTGCGAGGTAGCGGTCCATCAGGGATTCGTCCTCGCTCTCGGCGATGATCGCCTCGATCAGCTCGCCGCGCGGCTGCTCCACCTCGGCGCGCAGGGACTCGTCGGCGGGCCGGACCTGGCCGTTCTCGTAGATGCTCTCGGTGACCAGCCCGAGCAGCCCGGTCGGCTCGCCGCCTTCCACGTGCGGCAGGTACAGCGGAAGGACGCCTCCTCCGAAGGCGTCCTGGCAGGTCAGCAGTGCGGTGTCGAAGTCGGCTCGCGGCTGGTCGAGTCGCGAGATGACCACCGCGCGCGGCATCCCCACCGCCGCGCACTCGTGCCAGATGGCGCGGGTCGCCGCGTCGACGCCCTCGGTCGCGGCCACCACGAACAGCGCCGCGTCGGCCGCGCGCAGGCCCGCGCGCAGCTCACCGACGAAGTCGGCGTAGCCGGGGGTGTCGATCAGGTTGATCTTGGTCTCCCCGTGCTGGACCGGGGCGACGGACAGCGCGATGGAGCGCTGCTGGTCGATCGAGGCCGGTTCGTGGTCGCACACGGTGGTGCCCTCGGTGACCGCGCCGGGGCGCGGGATGGCGGAGGTCGCCTCCAGCAGGGCCTCGACGAGCGTGGTCTTGCCGGCCGCGGAAGGGCCGACCAGGACGACGTTGCGGATCTGAGCGGGATCTGAAGGGGCCGGTGCACCCGGCCCAGCCACTGTGCCGGCTTGTTTGCTTCCCATGGCGAGCTCCTGCGCTACCCGGACGGCCAGAAATGTGTCTCCGATCACACACCCGGTGGTGTGCTCGTGCAAGGCCGCGCCTGGGGGACCCGCGCGCGAAGTGGACTACTGAAATCGGGACTGAGTGGACCGTTGCGGTGGTCCAGTTCGTGTCTAGGTTGGTGACGGGAACACCTCCGGAATGTGAAGGAAGATCAAAGTTGACTAGCGCAGCGGACACCGCTCCCACCGGCACCGACGGCGTGAAGCGGGGCATGGCCGAGATGCTCAAGGGCGGCGTGATCATGGACGTGGTCACCCCCGAGCAGGCCAAGATCGCCGAGCAGGCCGGAGCGGTCGCGGTCATGGCGCTCGAACGCGTGCCCGCCGACATCCGCGTGCAGGGCGGCGTGGCCCGGATGTCCGATCCGGACATGATCGAGGGCATCGTCAACTCGGTGTCCATCCCGGTGATGGCCAAGGCCCGCATCGGCCACTTCGTCGAGGCCCAGGTGCTGCAGTCGCTCGGCGTCGACTACATCGACGAGTCCGAGGTGCTCACCCCCGCCGACGAGACCAACCACATCAACAAGTGGGCCTTCACGGTGCCGTTCGTCTGCGGTGCGACCAACCTCGGCGAGGCGCTGCGCCGGATCGCCGAAGGCGCGTCGATGATCCGCTCCAAGGGCGAAGCCGGCACCGGCAACGTCGTCGAGGCCACCCGGCACATGCGCCAGATCCGCGCCGACATGCGCCGGCTGTCCACCCTGGAGGCCGACGAGATCTACGTCGCCGCCAAGGAGCTGCGCGCACCCGTCGAGCTGGTCCGCGAGGTCGCGCGCACCGGTGAGCTGCCGGTCGTGCTGTTCACCGCGGGCGGCATCGCCACCCCCGCCGACGCCGCGATGATGCGCCAGCTCGGCGCCGAGGGCGTGTTCGTCGGCTCCGGCATCTTCAAGTCCGGCGACCCGGCCAAGCGCGCCGAGGCCATCGTCAAGGCCACCACCTTCTACGACGACCCGGACGTCCTCGCGAAGGTCTCGCGCGGTCTCGGCGAAGCCATGGTCGGCATCAACATCGACGACCTCTCCGGCAAGGACCGCCTCGCCGGCCGCGGCTGGTGACGAGCGAGAACTGCGGTCCTGCTGCGTAGCGGAACCGGAAGACGCCGTCCGGACTCCGGGCGGTCACTGCACGGCGACGCGGCGGTGCAGGTCGCGAGGGTGGTTCTCGCCTCGCGGCTGCGCCGCTCGCACGTTCACGGATGAGCCCGTACATCCCGTGGGTAGGAGGGGAAGCGATGGACCAGCCCGTCATCGGTGTGCTGGCGTTGCAAGGGGGAGTGGCCGAGCACCTGGCCGCGCTGGAGCGCTGCGGCGCGCGGGCGATCCCGGTCCGGCGGGTCGAGGAGCTCGACGCCGTCGACGGCATCGTGCTGCCCGGCGGGGAGTCGACCACCATGACCCGGCTGCTGGACACCTTCGAGCTCTACGAACCGCTGCGCGCGCGGCTGGCCGACGGCCTGCCCGCCTACGGCTCCTGCGCGGGAATGATCATGCTGGCCACCAGCGTTGACGACGACAGGACCGCAGCGGTCCGCCCGTTGGGCGCGCTGGACGTCGTCGTGCGCCGGAACGCCTTCGGCAGGCAGGTCGACTCCTTCGAGACCGACCTCGACTTCCAGGGGATCTCCGACCCGGTCCACGCGGTGTTCATCCGCGCGCCGTGGGTCGAGAAAATCGGCTCCGGCGTGTCGGTCCTGGCCGCGGTGCCCGAGGCGCTCGACGACGCCACCACCCCCGACGCCACCGAGCGCGAAGGCCTCGCCGGTAGGATCGTCGCGGTTCAGCAGGGAGCGGTGCTCGCCACGGCCTTCCACCCGGAACTGGTCGAGGGGGACGAGCGGGTGCACCGCTATTTCGTACGGATCGTCCGCGGGCGGTGACATCCCGTCACGGGCGTGGAAAGACGGAGGAGAGATGAGCGGCCACTCCAAGTGGGCCACCACCAAGCACAAGAAGGCCGCCGTCGATGCCAAGCGCGGCAAGCTCTTCGCGAAGCTGATCAAGAACATCGAGGTCGCGGCCCGCACGGGCGGCGGTGACCCGGAGGGCAATCCGACCCTCTACGACGCGATCCAGAAGGCCAAGAAGAACTCGGTCCCTGGGGACAACGTCGAACGCGCTCGCAAGCGCGGAGCTGGCGAAGAGGCCGGTGGCGCCGACTGGCAGACGATCATGTACGAGGGCTACGGCCCCAACGGCGTGGCCGTGCTGGTGGAGTGCCTGACCGACAACCGCAACCGGGCGGCGGGCGAGGTCCGCACGGCCATGACCCGCAACGGCGGTTCGATGGCCGACGCCGGTTCGGTGGCGTACCTGTTCACCCGTCGCGGCGTGGTGCTGCTGCCGAAGAACGGGCTCAGTGAGGACGACGTGCTCGCGGCCGTCCTGGAGGCTGGTGCCGAGGAGATCAACGACCTCGGCGAGAGCTACGAGATCCTGTGCGAGGCCACGGACGTCGTCGACGTCCGCAAGGCGCTGCAGGCCGAAGGCATCGAGTACGACTCGGCCGAGACCAACTTCCTGGCCTCGGTCAACGTCGAGCTCGACGCCGAAGGCGCGCGCAAGATCTTCAAGCTGATCGACGCCCTCGAGGACTGCGACGACGTCCAGAACGTCTACGCTGCCTTCGACGTCAGCGACTCGGTCATGGCCGAGGTCAACGCCTGACGGTCACGAAGTCCGTGGTCCTTGTGGTTGGCTTCGCGGCGTCATCGCCAGGCGACGTGTCAGAACCCGCGGCGGCGCGAGTTGCGGGGGTGGTTCCTCACGCCTCGCGGCTGCGCCGCTCGCATTCGGATCATCAAGTGCGCGAACCGCTCCCTTGGCGTCCGTGAAATCGGGCGTCGGCGGGAGCGGTTCTTGCGTTGACGTGCAGAATGGCGCCGTGGTCGACACCGATGAATCACTGCGCAAGTGGATGGTCAACACCGCGGAGCAGCACGGCGCCGCGGTCATGCACGTCGCCGGGGACGACAGCGGCCCGGCCTACGCCTTCTCCGTCGGCGCGTGGCGCCGGTTCGGCAAGCCCGAGGTCGTGGTGATCGGGCTTCCGCAGGAGGTCGCGCACTCGGTGGTCAACACCTACGTGCAGCGCGCGGGTCAGGGCGAGCGGTTCCAGCCCGGTCAGCTCTACGAGGGCTTCCTGCAGGGCTGCCCGGTGACCTTCGAGAAGATCGCGCTCCAGCACTACCCGGAGTACCTCGGCTCGGCGTTCCTGGTCTACAGCGGACCGGACTTCCCGGCGGTGCAGCTCATCGTCTCCAGCCCGGAGGACGCCAAGTTCCCCTGGCAACCCGACGCCCCCGGCGGCTTCCGCGAGTACCAACCGATCCTCACCGACTCAGGCCTCCCCGAATCCTGGACCCCAGGCGTCGACGGCCCCTGACCTCGGCTCTCGAGGCCGGGCGCGCCGGGCCATTCGAATTTCGCGCGAAATTCGACCGGGATCTTCGGGACTCGAATTTCGCGCGAAATTCGAATGGCCCACCCTCCCGGGTGATGGGGAGGGCGTGTCGGGTGTGGTGCGTGAGCCCGGGTTGGTTAGGGTTCGAACGAGTGTTCTTTCCGGCTTGGTGGGTGGCGTCGTGCGCGTGTTGGGAGTCGACCCGGGGTTGACCCGTTGCGGGCTCGGTGTGGTCGACGGCGGCAAGGGGCGCTCCGTCGCGTGCGTGGCCGTCGGCGTGGCGCGCAGTCCGCAGGAGGACGAGCTCGCCTCGCGGCTGATGACCGTCGCCACCGAGGTCGAGCGGTGGATGGACCTCCACGAACCCCAGGTCGTGGCCATCGAGCGGGTGTTCAGCCAGCACAACGTGCGCACCGTGATGGGCACCGCGCAGGTCTCCGGAGTGGTGGCGCTGGCCGCCGCGCGCCGCGGGCTGCCGGTCGCCTTCCACACGCCGAGCGAGGTCAAAGCCGCGATCAGCGGTTCGGGCCGGGCCGACAAGAAGCAGGTCACCACGATGATCACCAAGATCCTCGGGCTGGCCGAGGCGCCGAAACCGGCCGACGCCGCCGACGCGCTGGCCCTGGCCGTCTGCCACCTGTGGCGGGCGCCGATGATGGACCGGCTGGCGCAGGCGGAGGCGCGAGCCGCCGAGATGGCGCGCAACCACCGCGCGAAGCTCAAAGCGGCGCAGGAGAAGCGAGCGGGCCGGCAGCAGCAGGCCGCTCCCAACACAGGAGGCAAGACCCGATGATCTCCACGGTGCGCGGACCGGTGCTGTCGATCGGCCTCGACCACGCCGTGGTCGAGGTCGGTGGCGTCGGCATGGCGGTGCACGCCACCCCGTCCACCCTCGCCGGCCTGCGGCGCGGTGAGGAGACCCGGCTGTGGACCTCGCTGATCGTGCGCGAGGACTCGCTGACCCTCTACGGCTTCGCCGACGCCGAGGCCCGCGACCTGTTCGGGCTGCTGCAGACGGCCTCCGGCGTCGGTCCCCGACTGGCCCTGGCCACCCTCGCGGTGCTCTCGCCGGATCAGCTGTGCACGGCCCTGGCCGACGGCAACCTCACCGTGCTCACCCAGGTCCCGGGCATCGGCAAGAAGAGCGCCGAGCGGCTGATCCTCGAACTGCGCGACAAGGTCGGCGTCGTCGCCGGCACCACGGTCGAACCGACGGCCACCGTCGACCGCGGCCGGATCCGCAGCGAGGTCTCCGAGGCGCTGGTGGGGCTGGGCTTCTCCGCCAAGCAGGCCGACCAGACCGTGGAAGCCGTGCTGTCCAACGGCGGCGGCGACCTGGACACCTCCGCGGTGCTGCGCAAGGCGCTGGCCACCCTCGGGCCCAAGTGAGGTAGCCGATGTACGAGGAAGAGGACTGGTCGGCACCCGAGGACGCGGTCTCGCTCGCCCCGCACGAGGACGACGGCGAGGGCGACGTCGAGATGACGCTGCGCCCGCGCAAGCTCAGCGAGTTCGTCGGGCAGGCGCGCGTGCGCGAACAGCTCGAACTGGTCCTGCACGGCGCCCTGCGGCGCGGCGACCAGCCCGACCACGTGCTGTTCTCCGGCCCGCCCGGCCTGGGCAAGACGAGCCTGTCGATGATCATCGCCGCGGAGCTGGGCTCGGCCATCCGCGTCACCTCCGGGCCCGCGCTGGAGAAGCCCGGTGACCTCGCGGCGATGCTGTCCAACCTCGCCGAGGGCGACGTGCTGTTCATCGACGAGATCCACCGGATCGCCCGCCCCGCCGAGGAGATGCTCTACCTGGCGATGGAGGACTTCCGCGTCGACATCGTCGTGGGCAAGGGGCCGGGCGCGACGAGCATCCCGCTCGAACTCGCGCCGTTCACGCTGGTAGGGGCCACCACCCGCTCCGGAGCGCTGACGGGTCCGCTGCGGGACCGGTTCGGCTTCACCGCGCACATGGAGTTCTACACCTCCGACGAACTCGATCAGGTGGTTCGCCGCTCGGCCGGGATCCTCGGGGTGGACCTGCGCGACGACGGCGCCGCCGAGATCGCCGGCCGTTCCCGGGGCACGCCGCGCATCGCCAACCGGCTGCTGCGCCGGGTTCGCGACTACGCCGAGGTCCGCGCCGACGGTGCCGTGACCCGCGAGGTCGCGCGCGCCGCGCTGGAGGTCTACGACGTAGACGAGATGGGTCTGGACCGCCTGGACCGGGCGGTGCTGCGGGCGCTGATCAAGTCGTTCCACGGCGGGCCGGTGGGCATCTCCACGCTCGCGGTCGCGGTCGGTGAGGAACCCACCACGGTGGAGGAGGTGTGCGAGCCGTACCTGGTCAGGGCCGGAATGCTGGCCCGCACGCCGCGAGGCCGGGTGGCCACCGCCGCCGCCTGGTTCCACCTGGGCATGACGCCTCCGGCGAACGCTCCCGGAGAAGGTCCGCCCTCCCTTTTCGCGGAGTGACCCAACGGTGACAATCCGCCGTTACGGTGGCGGCGGACCAGCTGAATGCCACGCGTCAACCTGGCACTTTCGTTGACCTGGCAGACTGGGGCGAGAACATCCGAACAAACCGGGCGCGGACTTCGTTGGTTGGTCCTGTCGTGCGCCCGCTGAACGGAGCATGATGCAACTCCAATCCCTGATCCTGCCGCTGTTGATCGTCCTGCTGGCGGTGCCGCTGTTCCTGCAGGCCCGCAAGCAGAAGCGCGCGATGGCCGAGCAGCAGAAGCTGCAGAACTCGATCACCGCAGGCGACCGGGTGATGACGACCTCCGGCGTCTTCGGCACCGTCGTGTCGACCAGCGATGACACCATCGACATCGAGATCGCTCCGGGCATGACCACCACCTGGGTGCGTCAGGCCGTCCGGGAGAAGGTCGAGACCGAGGCCGCCGAGGCCCCGGCCGTCGAGGCTCCCGCCGAGGAGTCCGCGACCGAGGAGACCAAGGTCGAGGACAAGTCCGCGACCGAGGTCGCCGACTCGGCGGAGAAGCAGAAGACCAGCTGACGCGCCTGGTCGACCCCGGTGACGGGTGCCGCACGTCGGGCGCCCGCCGGGGGACAGCGTGCCGTCATCGCGACGCGGGCACCGGAGCCGAACCACTCCGGGCCCGCGTCGCTGCCGTTCGGCCACCCCATGTAGTCGCGGCCCGTTCCGGGCCTGCGAGACTGGATGACGGTACGTGGCGGTCGGTGGTGGCGAAGACCGCCACAAGATCGCATCGAACGGCGGAACCCGGTACAACCGGCGGTACGTTGTCGAGGGCGAAACCGCTCGCCGCTCGCGCTCTCGGCCCCGGCCGGGTCGCGCATCCGAACTGACCCTGAACAGGAGACCGACGCACCGTGGCACCTCCGGCCGGGCAGCTGCGCCCAGGGCGTTATCTCGCGATCTTCGCGCTGATCGTGATGGCGCTGTACGCACTGGTGTTCTTCACCGGTGATGGCAAGCCCAATCCGAAACTGGGCATCGACCTGCAGGGAGGAACGCGGGTCACGCTCACCGCGCGCACCCCCGACGGGCAGCCTCCCAGCAAGGAGTCGCTGGACCAGGCGCGCCAGATCATCGAGACCCGCGTCAACGGCATGGGCATCGGCGGCTCCGAGGTCGCCCTCGACGGGTCGAACCTGATCATCACCGTGCCCGGTGAGGGCGGTGAAGAGGCCAAGCAGCTCGGGCAGACCGCGGAGCTGAACTTCCGCAAGGTCGCCCAGCAGCTGCCCGCCACCCAGCCCCCGGCGCCGACGACGCCGCAGCAGGCGCAGCCGCCGGGCGACCCGAACCAGGCGATCGAAGCCGCGAAGGCGACCCGGCAGAGCACTGATCCGAACGTGCTGATGCAGGCCGCGCAAGCACTGGACTGCAAGGCCGAGGACCCGCTGCGCGGCAACGAGGACCCGAAGCTGCCGCTGGTCGCCTGCGACCGGGAGGGCACGGCCAAGTACATCCTCGAGCCGGTGTTCCTGGAGGGCAAGGAGATCTCCGACTCGATGGCCCAGCCGCCGAACCCGCAGGGTGGCAGCCCGGGCTGGACGGTCAGCCTGAACTTCAAGTCGGGCGGAGCCAAGACCTGGGCCGACTTCACCTCGGCCAACGTCGGCCAGCAGGCCGCGTTCGTGCTGGACGGCGAGGTCGTCTCCGCGCCCTCGATCAACCAGCCGCTGCTGGGCGGCAACGCCAGCATCAGCGGCCAGTTCAACCAGCAGTCCGCCACGGACCTGGCCAACATCCTCAAGTACGGCTCGCTGCCGCTGGCCTTCGACCAGTCCGAGGCCGAGACGGTCTCGGCGACGCTGGGCATCGCCTCGCTGGAAGCCGGTCTGATCGCCGGTGGCATCGGCCTGCTGCTGGTGGCCGTGTACTGCCTGGCCTACTACCGGCTGCTGGGCATCCTGACCGTGCTGTCGCTGGTGCTGTCCGGCGGCGTGGTCTACGGGGTGCTGGTGCTGCTCGGGAGGTGGATCGGGTTCACCCTGGACCTGGCCGGTGTCGCCGGGTTCATCGTGGCCATCGGCATCACCGCTGACTCGTTCATCGTGTTCTTCGAGAGGCTCAAGGACGAGATCCGCGAGGGTCGCACCTTCCGCTCCTCGGTGCCCCGGGCGTGGGTCCGGGCGCGGCGCACGATCCTGTCCGCCGACGCGGTCAGCTTCCTCGCCGCAGCGGTGCTCTACGTGCTGGCCGTCGGCCAGGTGAAGGGCTTCGCGTTCACCCTGGGCATGTCCACGGTGCTCGACCTCGTGGTGGTCTTCCTGGTCACGCACCCGCTGGTGGCGCTCGCCTCGAAGAACAAGTTCCTGTCCAAGCCGTCGGTCTCCGGGCTGGGCGCCGTGCAGCGCATCGGCAACCGGAACCGCGCCGCGCGCAAGGCCGCCGCGACCACCTCCAAGGAGGCGTGAAGGTGACGACTCCTGACACCGAAGGGGCCCAGAAGCGCGAGAGCGTCTTCCACCGGCTCTACACCGGTACCGGTGCCTTCGACATCATCGGCAAGCGTTCCCGCTGGTACATCGCGCTCGGTCTGCTGGTGCTGGTGTGCATCGGCGCGATCGGGTTCAAGGGGTTCAACCTCGGCATCGACTTCGAGGGCGGGACCAAGATCTCCATGCCCGCGGTCGGCGCCCAGGGCCCGATCGAGACCGACGCGGTGCAGTCGGCCTTCAGCGACGCCATCGGGCACCCGGCCGAGACGGTCCAGGTCGTCGGCGCCGGTGGGAACCAGAGCATCCAGGTCCGGTCCTCGTCGCTGACGGTGGACCAGGTCATCGAGGTCAAGCAGGAGATCTTCAACCAGACCCAGCCGCTGGACGGCACGGGCAAGCCCAGCCAGCAGGTGATCAGCGACAGCGCGGTCTCCGGCACCTGGGGCGAGGAGATCACCACCCAGGCGCTGCTCGCGCTCGGCGTGTTCCTCGTGCTGGTGACGATCTTCCTGGCGTTCTACTTCGAGAGGTGGATGGCGGTCGCGGCGCTCGTCGCGCTGCTGCACGACGTCGTGGTCACCGCCGGCATCTACTCGCTGGTGGGCTTCGAGGTCACGCCGAGCACCGTGATCGGGCTGCTGACGATCCTCGGGTTCTCGCTGTACGACACCGTGGTGGTCTTCGACAAGGTCAAGGAGAACACCCGGGGCCTGCTGAGCATGACCCGCCGCACCTACCCGGAGGCGGCGAACCTGGCGGTCAACCAGACGCTGATGCGCTCGATCAACACCTCGGTCATCGCGCTGCTGCCGGTGCTGGGCCTGCTCGTGGTCGGTGCCGGACTGCTCGGCGTCGGCGTGCTGCGCGACCTGGCGCTGGTGCAGATGGTCGGCATGATCGCCGGTGTCATCTCCTCGATCTACCTCGCGACCCCGCTGCTGGTGGACCTGAAGATGCGCGAGTCGAAGTACCGCTCGCACGCCAAGAAGGTCGAGCAGCGCCGGGCCAAGTCCGCCGCCCGCGAGGCGGGCGAGGACGTCCCGGAGGAGCCCAAGCGCCCGGTCACGGCGGGTGCGACGCGGCAGCAGCCCGCGGCGCGCCCGGCGGGCAAGGCCGCGCGGCCCAGCGGAAAGCGACGTCGTTGATGACCGAGGAAATCACCGCGGGCGTCGAAGTCGTCGACGGCGACGACGTCGCCCTCAAGAGCGCGGTCCGGCTGATCCGGGAGGTCCCCGACTTCCCGGAGCCGGGCGTGCTCTTCCGCGACATCAGCCCGATGCTCGCCGATCCGGCGGCGCTGCGGGCCATCACCGACGCGCTGGGCCGGGGCCTGGAGTTCGACGTCGTCGCCGGCGTGGAGGCCCGCGGCTTCCTGCTCGGCGCCGCCGTCGCGCAGGCGTTCGGCACCGGTGTGATCGGTCTGCGCAAGCCCGGCAAGCTGCCGGAGGTCGCCGACCGCATCTCCTACGAGCTGGAGTACGGCCAGGCGACGCTGGAACTGCCCGCCGACACCCTGGGTGCCGGGCAGCGGGTCCTGGTCGTGGACGACGTGCTGGCCACCGGCGGCACCCTGGGTGCCGCGTGCCGGCTGATCCGCCAGGCGGGTGCGGAGGTCACGGCGGCCACGGTCGTGATGGAGCTGACCGCCCTGGAAGGCCGGGACAAGATCGTCGACGAGCACGTCCGAGCCCTGCTGCGATCGTGATCGCCGACGCTGCCAACCAGCAGCGTCACAACGATCGGTGATCGGTTCGACTGAACTTCCAAGGTCATCTCGACTGCAGAAGGTGACCGTTGGGCGTATCGACCACCACACCAGGGATGGGTCGTTGACCCGTCGGCGTTATTCTCAGTGTCCGGGTCCCCCGGACCTGGGACTAAGCAACGCCTGAGCCCGGGAGCGTGCGGTGAGCCACCACGTTGATTCTCCTGCCTCGGCAACCGATCCGGTTGCCGAGCCGCGTGCGACCTCGGCCACGCGCCGAGTCCGCGCCAGACTGGCGAGGAGGATCACCGCCCAGCGCGCCGCCCAGGTCAAGCAGGTCCTGGAACCGCTGGCGGTGGTCCACCGCGAACTGCACCCGCAGGCCGATCTGACGCTGCTGCAACGCGCCTACGACGTCGCCGAGGAGAAGCACCGCAGCCAGAAGCGCAAGTCGGGTGACCCCTACATCACCCACCCGCTGGCGGTGGCCACGATCCTGGCCGAGCTCGGCATGGACACCACCACGCTGGTCGCGGGGCTGCTGCACGACACCGTCGAGGACACCGACTACTCGCTGGAGCGGCTCGGGTCCGACTTCGGCGACGAGGTCGCCCACCTGGTCGACGGCGTCACCAAGCTGGACAAGGTCAAGCTGGGCGCGGCGGCCGAGGCCGAGACCATCCGCAAGATGATCATCGCGATGGCCCGGGACCCGCGGGTGCTGGTGATCAAGCTGTCGGACCGGCTGCACAACATGCGCACCATGCGCTTCCTGCCGCCGGAGAAGCAGGCCCGCAAGGCCCGCGAGACCCTCGAAGTGCTCGCGCCGCTGGCGCACCGGCTCGGGATGGCCACGATCAAGTGGGAGCTGGAGGACCTGGCCTTCGCCATCCTGCAGCCCAAGAAGTACGACGAGATCGTGCGCCTGGTCGCCAACCGCGCCCCCTCGCGCGACACCTACCTGCGCACCGTGATCGACGAGTTGTCCACGCAGCTCGACGCCGCCCGGCTGGCCGCCAAGGTCGAGGGCAGGCCCAAGCACTACTACTCGATCCACCAGAAGATGATCGTCCGCGGTCGCGACTTCGACGACATCCACGACCTGGTGGGCGTGCGGATCCTGGTCGACGAGATCCGCGACTGCTACGCGGCGATGGGCGTGGTGCACGCGCTGTGGCAGCCCATGCCCGGCCGGTTCAAGGACTACATCGCCCAGCCGCGCTTCGGCGTCTACCAGTCGCTGCACACCACGGTCATCGGTCCCGAGGGCAAGCCCCTCGAAGTGCAGATCCGCACCCGCGAGATGCACCGGACCGCCGAGTACGGCATCGCGGCGCACTGGCGCTACAAGGAGACCAAGGGCCGCAACAGCGGCGGTGGCGTCGAGGTCGACGAGATGGCCTGGATGCGCCAGCTGCTGGACTGGCAGCGCGAGGCCGCCGACCCGGGCGAGTTCCTGGAGTCGCTGCGCTACGACCTGGCCACCCGCGAGATCTTCGTCTTCACGCCCAAGGGCGATGTGATCACGCTGCCGTCCGGCTCGACCCCGGTCGACTTCGCCTACGCCGTGCACACCGAGGTCGGGCACCGCTGCATCGGCTCGCGGGTCAACGGCCGGCTGGTGGCGCTGGAGCGCAAGCTGGAGAACGGCGAGGTCGTCGAGATCTTCACCTCCAAGGCGGAGGGGTCCGGGCCGAGCCGCGACTGGCTGTCGTTCGTCGCCTCGCCGCGCGCGAAGGCCAAGATCAAGCAGTGGTTCGCCAAGGAGCGCCGCGAAGAGGCCATCGAGTCCGGCAAGGAGCTGATCACCAAGGAGATCCGGCGCCTCGGACTCCCGGTGCAGCGCCTGGTCTCCGCCGAGGCGCTGGGCGCCGTCGCCCGCGAGCTGCACTACGTCGACGTCACCGCGCTCTACGCGGCGGTGGGGGAGAAGCAGCTCTCCGCGCAGCACCTCGTGCAGCAGCTGGTGCAGCACATCGGCGGACCGGAGCAGGCCGCCGACCAGATCGCCGAGCGCTCCACGCCGTCCACCTTGGAAGGTGGCGGGAAGCGGCGCAGCAGCGGCGATTCCGGCGTGGTGGTCAAGGACGCCGGTGACGTGTGGGCGAAGCTCGCCCGCTGCTGCACCCCGGTTCCCGGCGACGAGATCCTGGGCTTCGTCACCCGCGGCGGCTGGGTCAGCGTGCACCGCACCGACTGCACCAACGCCGACGACCTGCGCAAGACGCCGGAACGCCTGGTGGAGGTGCACTGGGCACCGTCGTCGTCCTCGGTGTTCCTGGTCGCCATCCAGGTCGAGGCGCTCGACCGGCACCGCCTGCTCTCCGACGTCACCAAGGTGCTGGCCGACGAGCGCGTCAACATCCTCTCGGCCTCGGTGACCACCTCGAAGGACCGCGTGGCGGTCAGCCGGTTCTCCTTCGAGATGGGCGACCCCAAGCACCTCGGCCACGTCCTCAAGGCGGTCCGCAACATCGAAGGCGTCTACGACGTCTACCGAGTCACCTCCGCCACCTGACCAGGTCCATCGACCTTCTGCGCTCGGTCCCGTCCCACCCGGATTACTCCCGTTTTCGGGTCCCGATTACTGCGGTGTTCCGTCTCCGGATCGGGAGGATCGGGGGCGGGCGGATTACTGCCGTAATCGGGTTTCGGATTACCGGAGCAATCCGGTCGACGCAGTGAAGAGGGGCACCGTTCCGGGTGGAACGGTGCCCCTCTTCACGTGAGGTCCCTGCGGGGTCCGGGTCAGGCCTGGACGTTGACCTTGTTGAAGGTGACCTGCTTCTTCGGGTGGCCACCGCCGGCGGAGGAGTCGAAGGCGCCGTCGTGGCCCGCGCGGGCGACGTCGTCGATGACCTTCAGGCCCTCGGGCGAGATCGTGCCGAAGACGGTGTAGTCCGGCGAGAGCTGGGCGTCGCCGAAGACCATGAAGAACTGGCTGCCGTTGGTGTTCGGGCCCGAGTTCGCCATCGCCAGGTAACCGCGGCCGTACTTCAGCTCCGGGAACGTCTCGTCGTCGAAGGCGTAGCCGGGACCGCCGGAGCCCTGCCCGGTCGGGTCACCGCACTGCAGCATCTGCAGGCCCTCGGTGCTGATCCGGTGGCAGTTGGTGCCCTCGTAGAACGACTGCTTGGCCAAGCTGATGAAGCTGTTCACGGTGCAGGGGGCCAGCGAGCGGTCCAGGGTCAGCGGGATGGTGCCCTGGTTGGTCTCGATGGTGGCCTGCACGGTGCCCTTCGAGGACACCTCGCCGTTGGCCGGCGGCTGGACCGGCTTGCTCGCCTGGCCGTCCGGGCGGTAGGCGCACGAGACCGGGTCGGCCAGCGGGGTCGGACGGGCCGGCGGCGGCGCCAGCTCGGTCGGGATGTTGACCTGCGGC
This sequence comes from Saccharopolyspora endophytica, assembly GCF_018070075.1. Taxonomy (GTDB): domain Bacteria; phylum Actinomycetota; class Actinomycetes; order Mycobacteriales; family Pseudonocardiaceae; genus Saccharopolyspora; species Saccharopolyspora endophytica. The sequence goes on along the minus strand of NZ_JAGPXE010000004.1, from coordinate 26,886 downwards.
TGCGGCGGCGGCTGCTCGGCCGCGGGCTCGCTGCCGCTGCGGCTGAAGTAGAAGACGCCAACCACGATCGCGATGACCACCACGATCGTCGCCCCGATGGTGATCACCCGGCGTCGCTTGGCCTGCTCCTCACGGCGCTGCATCTGGCGTTCGAGCTTCCGTTTGGCCGCCTGACGACGCTGCTCGTTGCTGGGCACTTGCTCCCCTCCCCGCACTCCATGATCTGATGTTGTGCAGCGAAGTTTATGAGGTGCCCCGGGACCGCTTCCTGAGAGCCCATGCCGGTGTGCGCAGGCGGATCGGCGGCGGACGATAATCTAGGGTGGCCATTCGGTTGTGCATCCTCGACGAAAGGCCCTTCTGACGTGCTTGTCCTCGGCTTCCCGGTAGGACCGCTGCAGGCGAACTGCTACGTGCTGGCCCGCGGTGAGGGCGAAGCCTGCGTCGTCGTCGACCCCGGTCAGGACGCCGTCGAGCCGTTGGACGAGCAGCTGGCCAAGCACCGGCTCACGCCTGCGGCCGTGCTGCTGACGCACGGGCACTTCGACCACGTGCTCTCGGCCGCGCAGATCTGCGCCGAGCACGACGTGCCCGCCCACATCCACTCCGTCGACCGGTTCATGCTCGCCGACCCGGGCGCGACCCTGGGGCCCGCGGGCCGCCAGCTCTTCGGCGACGGCATCAGCGGTGAGGAGCCCGCCGAGGTTCGCGAGATCGCCGACGGCGACGTGCTGGAGCTGGCGGGGTTGCGCTTCGACGTCACGCACACCCCGGGCCATACCGGCGGGTCGGTGCTGTTCGGCGTCGGCACCGAGGAGGGCGGGCGGCTGCTGCTGTCCGGCGACACCCTCTTCGCCGGCGCCATCGGGCGCACCGATCTGCCCGGCGGCGACCACGGCGCGATGCTCGAGTCGCTGAGCACGCAGGTGCTGCCGCTGGACGACGAGACCGTCGTGCTGCCGGGCCACGGACCGACCACCACCATCGGGCGCGAGCGCGCGGGCAACCCGTTCCTGCAGGAACTGCCCGCTTCCGACGCCCACTGACGAGGACGAATCGCACACCTGATGAGCACGTTCAACGCCCCCAAGGGCATCCCGGAGTACTTCCCGCCGGACTCGGCGGCTTTCCTCGCGGTCCGCGAGACCCTGTCCGACGCCGCGCGCCGCGCCGGCTACGGCTACGTCGAGCTGCCGCTGTTCGAGGACACCTCGCTGTTCGCGCGCGGTGTCGGCGAGTCGACCGACGTGGTCAGCAAGGAGATGTACACCTTCGCCGACCGCGGCGGGCGTTCGGTGACGCTGCGCCCGGAGGGCACGGCCGGCGTGATGCGCTCGGTCATCGAGAACGGCCTCGACCGCGGTCAGCTGCCGGTGAAGCTCTACTACAGCGGCGCGTTCTTCCGCTACGAGCGCCCGCAGGCCGGCCGCTACCGGCAGCTGCAGCAGGTCGGCGTGGAGGCCATCGGCGTGGACGACCCGGCGCTGGACGCCGAGGTCATCGCGATCGCCGACGAGGGCTACCGGCGGCTGGGCCTGACCGGGCACCGCATCGAGCTGACCTCGCTGGGCGACGCGACCTGCCGTCCCACCTACCGCGCCAAGCTGCAGGAGTTCCTGCGCGGGCTGCCGCTGGACGAGGACACGCAGCGCCGCGCCGAGCTCAACCCGCTGCGGGTGCTCGACGACAAGCGCCCCGAGGTCCGCGAGATGGTCGCCGACGCGCCGCTGATGGTCGACCACCTCTCGGCCGAGGCCAAGGAGCACTACGAGTCGGTCAAGGCGCACCTGGTGGACCTGGGCGTGGAGTTCGTGGAGAACCCGCGGCTGGTGCGCGGCCTGGACTACTACACCAAGACGACCTTCGAGTTCGTCCACGACGGGCTCGGCGCGCAGTCCGGCATCGGCGGCGGTGGCCGCTACGACGGGCTGATGGCCGAGCTGGGCGGCCAGGAGCTGTCCGGCATCGGCTTCGGCCTCGGCGTGGACCGCACGCTGCTGGCCTGCCAGGCCGAAGGGCTGTCGGTCGGTGACCAGTCGCGGTGCGACGTCTACTGCGTGCCGATGGGTGAGACGGCCAAGCGCACGCTGGTCGCCGCCACCGGCGGGCTGCGCGCGCACGGTGTGCGGGTCGACATCGCCTACGGCGGCAAGGGCCTCAAGGGCGCGATGAAGGCCGCCGACCGTTCCGGCGCCCGCTTCGCGCTGGTGCTGGGCGAGCGGGACCTGGAATCCGGCAGCGCGCAGCTCAAGGAGCTGGCCACCGGCGAGCAGCGCGCGGTGTCGCTGGAGTCGCTGGTCGACGACGTGCGCGCGGCGGTCTCGGAGAGCCGATGAGCGACGTCGAGGCGGTGCCGCTGGACCTGCTGGACCGGCGCACCGTGCGGGTCCGGGCCCGCAACGTGGCGATCGCGGCGGTCATCGTGGCCGCCGCGTTCGGCGGTATCGTCAGCCTGTTCGCGGGGCCGGTCGGCTTCGTGACGACGCTGGTGATCGTCGCGGTGCCGCTGTTGCTGCTGGCCTGGACCGAGTCGCGCAAGACCATCACGCTGCGCGGGCACGAGGTCGTGGCCCGCGCCCTGGGCAGCCGGGTGGTCGACGTGCACAAGGCGACGCGGCTGGACCTGTTCGTCACCGACCTGCGCGGTGCCCGCACCATCAACGTGCTCATCGGTGGTGCGCCCAAGGGCAAGGCGATCAGTGTTTCGCTGGCCATGTACGCCGGGACCGGTGGCCGCGAGCTGGGCGTCTACGCCCTGCGCCGCCTGGCCGACGCCTTGGCCGGCAACGAGGACACCCGCGGTCTGGTGCTCTCCCAGCTGGTCGTCGCGCAGCTCCGCGCGGAGGCCAGGGGAGAGGCGCCGCCCAACCGCCCCCTCTACCAGCTGGCGTCCCTCGCGCCTCAGGGCCGCATGGCCCAGCGCCTCCAGCCGGAGGCGGTCTCGAAGTTCGTCGCCACCCTCTGAACCCGGGGATTCGAATTTCGCGCGAAATTGGAGGCGCGAAGTTCGCGGTCGAATTTCGCGCGAAATTCGAATCCGCCCGCTCGAACAGGTGACGTTCAGGCGCGGTTGAGGGCTGCGATGAGGAGCTGGGCCGTCTGGTCGAGCTGGGCCGTCGTCTTGGTGAGGGTTTCCACGTCCGGTTCGAGGACGCGGAGGTCACAGGCGAGCTGAACGACCTGCTCGTGCAGGAAGCGCAGCTGATCGGTGGTCGGGCCCAGGTCGTTCGCGCCGTCGGCGAGCTCGCGCAGCGCGTCCCGCGTCTCGGCGAGGGTGTCGGACAGCGGTCCGATCCGCTCCAGCGCGACCACCAGGCGGGGCAGGGCGTGGATCGCGGCGAGCACGGCCGTCGTCTCGCGGAGCACCGCTCCGGCGAGGGACGTCAGGCCGCCGAGCAGGCGGCCCGGGACGTCCAGGACGCTGCCGACATCGGGTAACGGCGTGGGCATGTCCGCCAGTCTGCGGCAGGTCGGCGGCTGCTCGCAGCCCTACCGGCCCTCGGTTTTACCCGGACGTCGCCGCTTCTTCGCCCGTTCGGCACCCTCTTCGCCAGGCCGTTCGGCGGGTTCCTGGACGGCCACCAGCGCGGCGATCGCCGTCGTGATGGGCACCGCCGCGACCAGGCCGACGCTGCCGACGAGCGTGCGCACGACCTCCTGCGCGACGGCCTGCGAGCTGACGATCTCGCCGAAGGTGCGTCCCGAGAGGGTGTAGGCCAGCAGCATCGGCAGCGCCGCGCCCGCGTAGGCCAGCACCAGCGTGTTGACCGCCGACGAGACGTGGTCGCGACCGATGCGCAAGCCCGCCCCGTAGAGCTGCCGCCAGGACAGCGTCGGGTTGGCCGCTCGCAGCTCCCACACGGCGCTGGTCTGGGTGACGGTCACGTCGTCGAGGACGCCGAGCGCGCCGATGACGATCCCGGCGAGCAGCAGCCCGCGCGCGTCGATGGGTGCGCCCAGCGCCCCGATCAGGCTGGAGGTGTTCTCGTCCAGCCCCGTCAGGCTGGTGGCGGCGGAGAACGCGGTGCTCAGGACGCCGATGAGCGCCAGGCTCAGCATCGTGCCGAGCACGGCGGTGGAGGTCCGCGCGGAGAACCCGTGCGTCAGGTACAGCACGACGAACATGATCAGCCCGGCGCCGACGACCGCCACCAGCAGCGGATCCTCACCGGCGAGGATCGCGGGGAGCACGAATCCGACCAGCATCACCAGGCTCAGGCCGAGACCGACGAGCGCGGCCAGCCCCTGCCAGCGTCCGAGCACGAGCACGGCGGCGGCGAACACCAGCGCCAGCAGCGTCAGCGGCATGCCGCGCTGGAAGTCCACGACCTGGAACGACGTCGGGTCGTCGGGGTTCTCCCCGGCGTAGGAGAGCACGACCTGATCGCCGACGGCGAAGCGCGGGCTGCCGGGGTCGGTGGGCACGACCTGCTCGATGGTCTGGTTCGGGCGCGGCCCGTCCTGCATCTTCACGGCGAGCTGGACGCAGCCCTGACCGGCCTCGCCCTCGCTGCACGAGGTGGCTCCGGCGGAGATGACCTCGCCGTTGACCGGGGACTGCCCGAACCCGAGATCGGCACCGGTCTTCTGGTCGTGGCCCCACGGGTAGAGCACGAAGATCCCGACGACCGCGGCCAGCGCGAACGGGATCAGCAGGAACGCCAGCAGTCGCTTGACGTGCGTCGACGCCGGGGCGGCCGGGCCGTGACCGTGACCGTGCCCGTGACCGGCGGGTTCTTCGCGGCGCCGGTGGGAGCGCGGTTCCTCCGGCGGCGGGGGAGTCGGCTGCGGGTGCGGCGGGCGGGTGCGCTGCTGGTCCGGGCGCCGCGGCGGCGCCTGCCGAGGTGGCCGGCCGTCCTGGGGAGGCTGAGCGTCCCGAGGAGGTTGGGCGTCCCGGGACGGTGGGTTCTCCCCGGGCGGCTGGGGTGGCCGGCGGCCGGGCTGCTGCGGAGGCGGCTGCCACGCGGGTTGTCCCGGCTGTCGATGGCGCGGCCGACGTCCGGGAATCTCGGGTGGCTCGGTCACCCGGCAATTATGCGGGTCGGTCCTGCGGCTCCCGGGACCCCGTCGGCTCACGTCCGGTTGTCGTAGGCCTCCCGCGCGGCCAGCACGCCGGTCACGTGCGCCTCCGACCACCGGGCGAGTCCGGACACCAGCCGCGCCGCCTGCTCACCCACCTCGGTCAGCGAGTAGTCCACTCGCGGGGGGATCACCGGGTGGGCCTCGCGGTGCACGAAACCGTCGCGTTCGAGGGTCTGCAGCGTCTGGGCCAGCATCTTCTCGCTGACGCCGCCGATGATCCGGCGCAGTTCGCTGAACCGTCGGCCGTCCTCCAACAGGGCGGCGAGGACGAGCACGCCCCAGCGGCTCGTGATGTGCTCGAGAACGCTGCGCGAGGGGCAGGTGGCCGCATTCACATTCGGCTGTTCGGTGAAGGTGACCTGCTTGCTTACCGGCATGCCACTACCTTACTCGAAAGTGGGTACTCACCAGAAGTTAGTTCCATCGATACGGTTAGTCCGAAGCGCATTCACGCATTGCTGGAGGACATGGACATGAGCATCGTCGTCACCGGAGCCACTGGACAGCTCGGCTCGCTCGTCGTGGAGGGGCTGCTGCGCGCGGTTCCCGCCGACCAGGTCGCCGCGGTGGTCCGCGACGCGGCCAAGGCGGCGCCGCTGGCCGCGCGCGGCGTCGAGCTGCGCATCGCCGACTACGACACGCCCGACACCTTCAGCGAGGTGTTCAACGACGGCGACGTCGTCCTGCTGATCTCCAGCCCCGACGCCGGCAGGCGGCTCCCGCAGCACCGGGCGGTGATCGACGCGGCGACGGAAGCGGGCGTGGCCAGGATCGTCTACACGGGAGTGCTCGGCGGCCCGAACGCGGACTTCGCGCTCGCCGACGACCACAAGGGCACCGAGCAGGCCATCCTCGACTCGGGTCTGACCTGGACCTTCCTGCGCAACGGCTGGTACAGCGAGAACTACACGGCCCAGATCCCGACCCAGCTGGAGCACGGCGTCGTCGGCAGCGCCGGTGACGGCAAGATCGGTTCGGCGACCCGCGAGGACTACGCGGACGCGGCGGTCGCGGTCCTGACCGAGTCGGGGCACGAGAACCGCAGCTACGAGCTCAGCGGCGACCGGGCCTTCACGCTCGCGGAGTACGCGGCGGAGCTCGCCCGCCAGTCGGGCCGGGACGTCACCTACACCGACGTCCCGCCGGAAACCCTCAAGGGCATCCTCACCGGCGCCGGTGTCCCGGACGCGTTCGCCGACATCCTCGTCGACGTGGACGTCTCGGCCATCGCCAAGGGCCTGCTCCAGGGCGGCAGCGGAGACCTCTCCCGCCTCATCGGCCGCCCCACGACCCCGATCGCCCAGTCGATCTCGGACGCGTTGGCGAGGTGACCGCGTGGCCGGTGTGATCGACCGCGCTGCGCATGAGGGTCAGGCGCGGCTGGATCGCATGGCGTTCACGTGCTGGAGCGAGGGGTCGGCGGCGAGTTCGCGGTACTGGTCGGAGCCCGCCGGGACCAGCGCGACGCGTCCGTCGGCGTCGTGGTGGACGCCCCAGCCGTACCGCTTGGTCAGGGGCGAGGCCCGCAGGCAGGGTTGCCCCTTGGCGAAGAACTCCTCCCGGCTCAGGCCGCGCCGTCGTCCGTTGGACTCGTAGACCACGTCGTCGGAGGTGTGCCGGTACGGATCGGCGATGAGCATGTCGAACTGGATGCGGGCCACCGACGGAGTCGTCCGCAGCGGGGGTTCTTCCGCCTGCGCCACCGGGCAGTCCGCGGCCGCCTCGATGAACGTGTTCGCGTAGTTGGTCGTGTGAACCGGCATGGGAGGACGGTACGACGGCCCACCGACGACGTCGCGCGGAAATCCGGTCCGCGGCGCGAACTTCGCGCGCCGCGGCCCGGACCGGTCAGGACTGCTCCTGCGCTGCTCTGGTGGTTTCCGGGGGCGTCGAGCCGGAGTCTCGGCCCGTCATCGGCGTGCCCTCCGCTCCGCGCGGCGCCGGGCGTCGTCGTGGGCGTGGCGGAGGAGGTCGATCGCCAGCTCGTGCGTGGCGCGGCCGGGGTTGATGATCGACAACCATCCGAGCGCCCGGTAGGTGGGGTGGCCGAAGACGACGTCGACGGCGGTGAGGTCCCGCGATGCCGGAGCGGATCGAGGATCCTCCCCGGTCAGCTCGGTGAACCGTGCCCTCCCCACGTGCACGTTCAGCCGCCGGCGTCCGGGTGCGTCGAGGTCGCACCGGTCGTCGCCGGGGTAGTTCTTCGTGACGACGGTGGCGTAGGGCTGTTCGCGCTGCGGGACCTCGCCGTCGGGCGCGTAGTAGAAGAAGTGGTCGTTCCAGGCGATCTCGGGGAACTCGCCGCCTTCGACCGGCGCGAGCTCGAGAACGCCGTCGAAGCTCCGGACCGCCTCCAGGATGTGCTCCATACTCATGGCTCAAGTGTGTGGTTGAAGCGCTGGTGGAGGGTTCGTGGTCGAGCCGGGGGCTGTGATGAGCACCGCCGCGGTCGCCGAGGCGTCCGGCTATTCGGTCCAGCAGGTCCGCGACCTGGAACGACGAGGTGTGATTCCGCCCGCCGCAAGAGCGGGCAACGGGTATCGGCGGTTCTCCGAAGCGCACGTGCGCGCTCTCCGGGCATACCGGGGCCTCGTGCTCGCCGTGGGGCCCGTGGAGGCCCGGCGGGCGATGCGCGACATCCGCCGCTGCTCGCCGGAGGAAGGCGCGGCGCTCATCGGTTCCTTGCACACCGGGCTCCACCACGAGCGCGAGCGGGCGTTGGCGGCCCGTCGAGGGCTGGAGGCCATCCAGGCGGAGGCCGAGACCGACGCGGAGCCCGTCGCGGCGGACGCCATGACCATCACCGAGCTCTCCCAGGCGTTGGGCGTCAGATCGTCGGCCCTGCGCTTCTGGGAGGGCGAAGGCCTGGTCGAGCCCGACCGGATCACGACCCGAGCGGGCACGGCGCGCCGCTACGGCATCGCCGCCATCCGGGAAGCGCGGATCACCGCCGCGCTCCGGGCCGGTGGTTACCGAGTTCCGGACGTGCGCACCGCGATCACCGCGATCCGCGAGATGGGCGACGTGAGCTGCTCGCTCGCAGCGCTCGACGCCCGGGTGGAGGCCATCGCGCGACGTTCGCTGGGTCTGCTGCGGGCGGGAGCGCTGCTGGCGGAGATCATCGAATCGCGGTGACCCGCGCGGTCATTCCTCGCCGGTGACGGCGATGGTGATCTCGAAGTCGGTCGGGTGGGTCTGCGCGGTTCCGTCGTCGAAGGTGATCGTCGCGGTTCCGTCGGAGGCCGGGGCGACCTCGGTGACCGCTCGCGTCTCGTTCGCCGGGCGGTCGCCGATCCAGAGATCGCCGACCTTGAGCTGTCCCCACGTGATCTTCCGCCGCGGGGTGGTGTTGCTCGCTCGCAAGCGTCTCCCTCTCTTCGCTGTCGGGCGTTCGTCCCCACATCATCATGCATGCGCGAAAGCCCTTGGCGAGCAACCCGTTGTCCCCGGCGTGCGGTGGGTCAGGCCGTGTTCCGGACGTAGCGCTCGTAGACCACGGCGTCGTTGAAGGTCCGGGTCTCGACGAGGTTCAGGCGGGTGTTCTCGGCGACCGGCGGGAGGGAGGGGGTACCGCCGCCGACGATGATCGGGTGCCGGAAGAGACGAAGGTCGTCGACGAGGCCCAGCTCGATGGCCTCGGCCGCCAGGGTGGCGCCGCCGATCCCGACGTCCTGGTCGGTGGAGTCGGCGATCGCTCGGGCCTCCTCGCGCAGCGATCCGCCGGCCAGGCGGGCGTTGCCGTCAACGCTGTTGAGCGTGCGGCTGAAGACGACCTTCGGCAGGGCCGACCAGACGTCGGCGAAGGCGGCGCCGAGCTCGTCGGAGCGCATCGACGGGTCCGTCTCCCACACCAGCATGGTCTCGTAAAGCTTGCGGCCGCACAGAAAACCGCCGAGCTCGCGGGTCCGCGCGAGGTGGAACCCGAACAGCTCCTCGGTCGGGGCCGTCCAGGCGAACTCGCCCCGCCGGTCGGCGATGTAGCCGTCGACCGAAACGCCCATCGAGTAGACCAGCACGTCGTGAAGCGTAGCCCCGGTTCCGCGCATCGGCGGGCCGAATGATGCGGACGACCGCTTGCCGGAACCCGGTTTCCGGCGAGAGCTCGGTTACCACCCCGTAGCGCACCACCCCATCACGACGATCTGCACCGAGGACGGGAAAAGCACCCTGATCAGCGATGATCATGACGTTCGAAGGTGATGGAGATGGAACCGCACTTAGGCATTCGTGGTCTGGGAATCGTGACCGGGTACGGCTGGGGCGTGGAGCCGTTCTGGGACGGACTGCTCGGCGGCAAGCACGCGGCCACCCTGGCCGAGGGCTACGGGGAGGACCGCGACCGGACGGCGTGGATCGCCGCGATCCCGCCTGGAGGCGACGAGTCCGACGGACCGAGCACGTTCGGTCGCTCGATGCGCGGCGCGGCCCGCGAAGCGGTCGCCGACGCGCGCGCACGCGGGTGGCGCGAAGGGCGGCGAGTCGGTCTGCTGCACGCGGTCGTGCTCGGAGAAGTGGAGCTGTGGCGCGACTTCTACCTCCGGCACGGGGGCAGCGTCGCCTCGCGCGACTACCTGCGGCTGATGCCGTCGACGCCGATGTCGTTGCTGATGCAGGAGTTCGGCTTCCACGGGCCGGCGATGAACGTCTCGGCGATGTGCTCGTCGGGCAACGCGGGACTGCTCACCGCCAAGGCGTGGATCGACGCGGGAATCGTCGACGACGTAGTCTTCGTCGCCACGGACGTGTCGGCGACCCCGGAGAACGTGCTGCACTTCGAACGCCTCGGAGTCGCCTTCAGCGACGCCGAACCGCCCGAGGTGTGCCGACCGTTCCAGGAGGGCAGCCGGGGTTTCGCGATGGGCGAGGCGTCGGTGGCCATGATCCTGTCGCGCGAGAGCGGCGGCACGTCCTACGCGCACGTGCTCGGCGGAGCGATGTCGCACGACGCGCACCACGTCACCTCGATCGACCCGAGCCTGACCGACATCACCCGCTGCTTCGAGGACGCCGTCGAGAACGCGGGCGTGGAACCGTCGAGCCTGCGCTACCTCAACGCCCACGGCCCGGGCACGGCCCAGTGCGATCGGGCGGAGGCGACGGTCTTCGACTCGCTGTTCCCAGCAGAAGCCGAGCTGTACTCGGTCAAACCGCTGGTCGGCCACTGCCAGGGCGCGGCCTCGGCGGTGGAGATCGCCGCCACCGCTCTCGGCTACGACCGGGGCACCCTCCCGGCCCCGCCCTCGGTGTCCTCCGGTCACCCGCGCCTGCTCAACGGCCCGACGCCCGTCCAGGACGGGATCACGGTCAAGTCCTCCCTCGGCATGGGAGGCCACAACTCCGTCGTCCTGCTCTCGGGGGCGTGACCTCGGCCGCTCGATCGTGTGAGCTCGGTGGGGACGGCTCGACAGAGCTTCGAATCTGTGTTCGAATCGGGTCATGCGTTGGGAAGAGCAGCGGGTTGATGCAGGCCGGGCGGGGGAGTTGCCGCTCGGTCTGCCCGACCCCGTCGTGCGCGGGAGCGGCCGAGCCGGGTTGGCGTTGCCCGAACCGGTGCCGATCGAGGCCGGGACCGAGGGTGCCTACGCCATCGAGATCCAGGCGAAGTCGATCCTCAACCGCGTGCCGGGAGAGGCGCAGGTGCCGTTCCGCTGGACGGTGAACCCCTACCGGGGCTGCACCCACGCCTGCGTCTACTGCTTCGCGCGGCGGACGCACACGTACCTGGACCTGGATTCGGGGCGCGACTTCGACAGCAAGATCGTCGCGAAGACCAACGCGGCGACGTTGCTGCGCAAGGAGCTGGCCGGCCCGCGCTGGTCCGGCGAGCCGATCGCGATGGGCACCAACACCGATCCCTACCAGCGGGCGGAGGGTCGCTACCGGTTGATGCCGGAGATCATCGCCGCGCTGCGGGACCGGGCGAACCCGTTCTCCATCCTGACCAAGGGCACGCTGATCCTGCGCGACCTGGACCTGATCGCGCAGGCCGCGCAGCGGACCCAGGTGTCGATCGCGGTGTCGGTCGGGTCGGTCGACGAGGACCTGTGGCGGGTCGTGGAGCCGGGAACGCCATCACCGATGCGGCGGCTCGACGTGGTGCGCCGGTTCGCCGAGGCGGGCGTCGGGTGCTCGGTGCTCATGGCGCCGATCCTGCCCGGGCTCAGCGACTCACCGGAGGAGATCGACCGGACGGTGGCCGCGATCGCCGGGGCGGGCGCGACGAGCCTGACGCCGATCGTGCTCCACCTGCGCTCGGGCGCGCGCGAGTGGTTCCACGAGTGGCTCAGCGCTCGGCGGCCAGACCTGCTCCCGCTCTACGAACGCCTCTACCGCAACGGCGCCTACACCCCGAAGTCCTACCAACGGCAGGTCGTCGACCTGGTCGAGCAGGCCAAGGAGCGTCACGGCCTCGCGCGACCACAGCGGTCCGGAAACTTCCGCGTGCAGCGGGAAGAGCTGCCGCGGTCGGACTCCGGTCGGGATCGGGTGGGGCAGCTCTCCCTGCTGTGATCGCGGTCAGGTGGTGAGTGCGGCGCGCAGGTCGGCGACTCCGGGGAGGACGAGCGTGGGGTTGTGCTGCTCCAGCTCGGTTCGGGTTTGGGCGCCGGTGAGGACCGCGACGACCTGACCGGCGCGTGCGGCGTGGCCCGCTTGGACGTCGAGGGCCGTGTCGCCTCCGGTGAGAACCTCCGCGGGGTCGGTGATTCCGGTCAGTTCCATCGCCCGGTGGATCATGTCCGGGGACGGGCGTCCTGCCGCCACTTCGCTCGCGCAGACCACGGCGTCGAGCTGGTCGCCGACCTTCCAGTCCACTTCGGACAGGATCAGGTCGGTGATCCGCCGGTCGAATCCGGTGGTCAGCGCGACCTTCACCCCTGATTCACGCAGCGCCGCGAGGGTTTCCGGCACGCCTGGGAACGGTTGCGGCGGCGTGCGCTCGTAGACCTCGCCGAGGCCTGCCACGAAGCGGTCGTGCAACCGCTCCACCGCGTCCGGATCGCCGGTGAGCGCGGACAGGGCCGCACGCTTGTCCGCGCCCATCCAGTGCCGCAGGTCCGCGTCGGAGGGAGTCGCGCCGTGCTCGGCGACGACCTCGGCGAGGACCCGGTAGACCGCTCCTCCCTCGTCGATGGTGGTACCTGCGATGTCCAGTGCGACCAGGGCGATCACGACGTGCTCCCGAGAAGGCGGCGGATGAGGGCGGAGAGCTGGTCCACTGCGACGATCAGCACCAGCACCACCAGGATGTGGGTGAGCATCTCGTCGAACTGGAACAGCTGGATCGACTGGTTGATCAGGAACCCGATGCCACCGGCACCGACCAGGCCCAGCACCAGCGAGGACCGGACGTTGACGTCGAACCGGTACAGCAGCAGGCCGACCATCTGCGGCGTGACCACCGGCAGCAGCGCGTGCGCGGCGACCTGGATTCGACCGGCACCGGCGGAGCGCAGCGCCTGCGCGGGACCGGGATCGGCGTCCTCCAGCGTCTCCGCCCACAACTTGCCCATGACGCCGACGTTGTGGAACACCAGCGCCAGCACGCCCGGGAACGGACCGAGCCCGACCGCGGTGACGAAGATCAGCGCGAACACCACGTCGGGCACCGCGCGCAGGAACGACAGCAGGCTCCGCGCCGGCTGGTAGACCCAGCCGGGCGCGGTGCCGCGGGTCGCCAGCAGGGCCAGCAGCAGCGATCCGGGGATGGACAGCGTCGTGCCCAGCAGGCCGATCCACAGCGTGACGACCGCAGCCGACGCGCTCTCGGCGAGCACGTCCGAGCCGAGCTCCGGTGGCACGGCCTCGGACAGGAACTCGCCCATGCCGGTGGCGCCCTCGACGAGCGCGGTCAGCGAGATCTCGGTGGCGTTCCAGGCCACCGCGTGGGCGGCGAGGAGCAACGCCGCGACGGTCCAGCCGATGATCCGGAGCCGGGCGCGCGGCGGTTTCGGCGGAACGGCGCGGCGCGCGGGGTGCAGGGCGGTGGTCACGACGACGTCTCCAGCAGGGCGTGCGGGTACAGGGAATCGACGGGCTGAGCGGGGTCCCCGTCGAGGACGACCGCACCGTCGTGCAGGCCGACGATGCGGTCGGCGTAGCGGCGGGCGAGATCGGGCTGGTGCAGCACCGCGAGCACGGCCAGCCGCTCGGTGTGGGCGAGCTCGGCCAGCAGCTCCAGGACCTGCTCGGCAGCCGCCGGGTCGAGCGCCGACACCGGCTCGTCGGCCAGCACCACCGGCGCCCGCTGGCACAGCGCGCGGGCGATGGCCACGCGCTGCTGCTGGCCGCCGGACAGGCCCGAAGCGCGGTCGTGCGCGCGGTCGGCGAGCCCCACGCGCTCCAGGCAGGCCATCGCCTCCTCCCGCACCGAGCGGGGGAACAGCGCGGGCGTGAGCGAGCGGTGCAGCGGGAGCCTGCCCAGCGCCCCGGTGCACACGTTGTCCAGGACGCTGCGGCGGCCGACCAGGTGAATCCGCTGGAACACCAAGGCGATGTCCAGCGGACCCCGGCGACGGCCGTCGATCGTGACCGTGCCTTCGGCCGGGGTCAGCCCCGCGGCGGCGCGCAGCATCGTGGACTTGCCGGACCCGTTGGCACCGAGCACGGCCAGCAGTTCACCCGAGGCGACCGTGACGTCGACTCCGTGCAGGACTTCTCGGGATCCGTAGTGGACGGTCAGACCCGTGGCGGTGAGCATCAGACGTCGCCTTCGGTGAGCTTGAGGGAGGCGGCCAGGTCGAACAGCGGCTGGTAGGTGGAGCGGTCGACGGGCACCAGCGGGCCGGGCGGGGAGACGTCCAGCAGCGCTCCGATCTCGCCGACCGTGGCCGGGTCCAGGTTGAGCAGCGCGTCGCGGACGGCCTGCTTGAACGCCGGGTCCATGTCGCCGCGAACGGTGATCGGGTCGTTCGGGATCGGCGCGGAGCTCCAGATCCGGCGGTGCGCGGCGGGGTCGAAGAGCCCGGCCGCCGTGGCGCTGGCCAGCTGCTGGGAGTTGATCTCGGCGGCGTCCACGGAGCGGTTGGTCAGCGCCAGCAGCGCCTCCGGGTGACCGCCGGCGTAGTCGATCTTCACCTCCTTCTCGGGGATCTTGGTGTCGGCCAGGGCCTTGCGCGGCAGCGCGTCGCCGGAGGTGGAACCGACCGAGCCCAGCGCGAGCGACCGGCCCCGCAGCTGCTGCACCGAGGTGATGTCGGAGTCCTTCGGGACCCAGATGCCCGCGGTGTAGGTCGACAGCACGCGGTTGGCGTCGGCGAACGAGGCCACCGCCTCGGCCTCGGCGCGCTGGCTGGCGAAGACGTAGCCGAGCGGTCCGAAGATCGCGATGTCGAGCTTGCCGTTCTGCATGGCCAGGACCTCGGCCGAGTACTCCTGGGTCACCTGGACTTCCACCGGGCAGTTGAGCGACTTGGACAGCGCGTCGCCCAGCTTCTGCGCGGCCGGGGTGAGCCGGGCGGGGTCTTCGAAGGGTTCGACGCCGAAGCGGATCTTGCCGTCCGGGCAGGTCGGCGACTCGGAGGCGGAATCACCGCCGGTGCCGCAGGCGGTCAGGGCCAAGACCGAGCCGGCTGCGAGGGCGAGGGCGATCGGGCGTGTGAAGCGGCGCAAGGACATCAGGTGCTCCCGAGGGGATCAGGCGAGGGATTCGACAACGGTTGGAGCGAGCCCGAAAGCGGTGGTCATACCGATTCCGGAGGTCACGGCGACAGCGGTGACGCCGGGGGAGACGCGGGTGCGGAGGAACTCGCCGTCGGCGGAGGCGTAGACGCCTTGCCAGCGGCGGACCACCGCGAGGTCGTCGCGGCCGAGCAGCGCTCGGGTCTCGGCGAGCAGGAGCTCGTCGAACTCCTCCGACGACCAGGGTTCGGGGGTGCGGGCGTAGGTGTGGGTGTCGCCGACGACCAGGTCGCCGCCGGGCAGCTGGGTGAGCATGTGGTTGACCGACGCTGCGAGCAGCTCCGGCCGCTGCTCGCTCCAGCGCTCGCGCAGCGCGCGGGCGCCTTCGGTCCCGGCCAGGGCCGGGTAGCGCAGCATCGAGGTTCCGGTCAGCAGCGCCGGGCCGAGCTCCAGGCCGGGGGTCCGGAGTTGCAGCATCTGCAGGACGCAGCGGCGGATTCCGGCCGCCTCGGCCGCGTCCGGGAGGATCCGGTCGAGGTCGTGGCCGACGCAGACCACCACCTGATCGCCGTGCAGCGAGCCCTGTCCGGTGCGCACCAGGCCGTCTTCGACGCTCAGCACCGGGGTCCCCCACAGCACGCGCACCCCGGGTTGTTCGGCGAGCCAGGCGGCGATCGCGGCGGCGGCGCGCCGCTGGTCGACGCGCAGGTCGCGGGGCAGGAGCGCGCCGCCGTGCAGTCCTTCGGCGGAAATCGGTGCGGTCGAGGTGGTTTCGTCCGCGGTGAGCAACCGGACCTGGTCCGGCCCTCGGAGCTCGGCGAGCTCCTCCAGCGCAGCGGTCTCCTCGGCCGACCGGGCGGCCACGACCGTGCCGCACTCGGCGACGTCGAAGCCCGCCCGCTCGCCCAGCCGCAGCCAGGTTCCCCTGGCGTGCTCGGCGAAGCGCAGCGCCTCGCCGGTCTGGGCGGTGATGCAGGCGTGCCCGAAGTTGCGGACGGAGGCGCCGACGGCGTGGGCGTCGCGTTCGACGACCGTGACCGACATCCCCCGCTCCACCGCCGCGACGGCGTGCGCCAGGCCGACGATCCCGGCACCCACGACGATCAAGTCGGTTGAACTGCTCGAAACGCTCACACCGCTCACGGTGCCAGCGCGCGAGAAGCAAGGTCAATGACTTGTATGTACAAGTAATCTGTCGTTCAACCAGGCTTTTTCGGGCGTCCATGTGCTGTCGGTGCAAGCTTGTATAGTCCAGTCCGTGACGACTCCACTGCACCGCGTGCTCGCGAGCGAACTGAGGCAGCGCATCCGGTCGGGCGAGATCGCCGTGGGCGAATCCCTGCCGTCGGAATCCCAGCTGTGCCAGGAGTTCTCGGTCTCGCGCGGCCCGATCCGGCAAGCGCTCGCCGCGCTGCGCGACGAGGGGTTGATCGGCGGCGGCAAGGGAAAGCGACCGGTGGTGCTCGACGCCGTGCCGAGCCAGCCCTTCGAGTCCTTCCTGTCGTTCACCCGCCGCGCCGAGATCACCGGGCACGTGCCCGGCCAGCAGCTCCAGGAGATCGCGCTGCGCAGGCCCGAACCGGCCATCGCCGCGGCACTTCAGCTCGAACCCGACGCCCTGGCGGTGCAGCTGCTGCGGCTGCGACTGCTCGACGGCCGCCCCGCCATGCTGGAGCGGATGACCTACCGCGAGCAGATCGGCCGAAGCCTGCTCGACGCCGACCTCGACGCGGGATCGATCTACGCCTACCTCACCGAGCAGGGAGTCGACCTGCACGCCGCGCGCCACACCTTCGACGCCGTGGCCGCCGACCCGACCGACGCGCGGCTGCTCGAAGTCGCCGAAGGCGCACCGCTGCTGCGAGAACGACGGGTGACCACCGACTCCGCGGGCACACCGCTGGAGTGCTCCGAGGACCGCTACCGCCCGGACGTCGCCTCGGTGACCGTCACCAACACCCGCAGCCGCCGCACCGACGTGACCCGCTCCGGACCCGCGTGGACAGGAGCAGCACCCCCGGGCCCCGGACTACGGCCGTAATCGGGAACCGGAATACGGCGGTATTCGGGAACCCGATTACGGCGGTAATCCGGGTTGTGCGGTGTCCGGAGGGTGGGTGTGGCCGCGTTCGGTCGGCGACGGCGGGTGGCCGGGTCTTGGGGTCAGGGGGCGATGGCCTGGCGGGGGGCTTCGGCTCGGCGGGCGGCTGCGAAGGCCGCGTCGAGCTCGGTGAGGCCGTAGCGGCCCGCGACCAGGTCTCCGAACGGGCGGGTGCGGTGGTGTTCGGTGATGAAGTCGACGGCCGTGAGCAGGTCGCGCGGGTGGTAGTTGTGCACGCCGACGATCCGGTTCAAGCCGCGCACCAGCCGCTCCGGATCCAGCTGGACCGCCGGTCCCGGTGACACCGAACCGGCCAGCACCGCGACACCGCCGACCGCCAGCGAGTCCAGGCAGGACTGCACCGCGCCGGTGGCGCCGGACAGTTCGAGCGCGACGTCCACCTCGCCGACCGGGTTCCCGGCCGGTTCCGCCTCCGAGGCCCCGAAGGCCAGCGCCTGCTCGCGGCGCAGCGGATGCGGGTCGACCGCCACCACGTGGGCGCCGGCCGCCGAGAGCATCGCCACCGCCGTCAGCCCGAGCATCCCGGCTCCGTTGACCAGCGCGCGGGTGCCGTCGCCGACGGGGCCCGCCGCGCCCACCACGGCGGCGACCGTCGCGGTCGCGCAGGACACCGGTGCGGCGACCTCCGCGGGCAGCGACTCGTCGACCGCGGCGATCGCGGTTCCCGGCATCAGCAGGCAGTGCGTGGCGAAACCTCCGCGCAGCGGCCGCCCCTCGTCCCACGCCTCGTGCCCGTACTTGCGCAGGTGCAGGCACTTCTGCGGCATCCCCGCCAGGCAGCGCGCGCAGCGCAGGCAGGAGGCGGCCACCGACCACACCACGCGGAGACCGGGCGTCACCGGAGTCGAATCCAGGCAGCGGGGCGCCTCGCCGGGGCCCACCGCGATGACGCGGCCGACCTGCTCGTGCCCGAGCACGCCTGGCGAGGGGGCGGGGCGACCGCCGGTGACGGTGTGCAGATCACTGCCGCACACCGTCGCCAGCTCGATCTCGACCAGGACCTCGCCGGCCTCCAGGGCCTCCGGGAGGGGCGACTCGACGAGGGTGAACGGCTCGCCGACGCCTTCCCACCGGGCGGAGAGGGCGACGCCGAGAGCGCGGGCAGGAGCAGTCATGCCCGGCATCCTGCCAGCCACGACGGCCACTTGTATGGACAAGTTGGCGGACGTTCACCGAACGGTCACGCCCCGGCCAAAGAGGAGGAGGCCGAGCCTGCGCCGACTCGGCCTCCTCGCGATTGTCGGAAAAGATCGGTGCTTTTGCCGCAAGCAGCCGAAATCCGGAATTCTTTTGTGGTCGAGCGCGCCCGACCATTGTTTCTCGAATGCTAAGACGCGCTGATCGGGAGCTTTCGCGGTTTCTTGAATTGTTCGCGTCTTCGTTACGGCGCGTGCAGAGGGGTGGGTGAACCAGGTCGCTGGACCGGGTTACTCCGTCTCCGGGAGCTCCTGGCTCTGCTGCTCGGGCTGCCAGCGGACGCCGAAGACTCCCATGCCGAAGTCCAGCGCGACCGCGTGCGCGCGCCCGAATCGATCCACCTGGAGCGGCTTGGGCTGCTCGGCCTCCTGCATCGACGAATCGCCGACGTAGCTCTCGCAGCCCGCAGGCGGGTGCGCCGGATCGAACTGCAGCTCCACCACGTACTGGCGAACCGGCAGCCGGAAGAGGCGGCAGAAGCTGTGCTCGGCCTCGTTCGGACCGGTCGGCGGATCGATGATCTCGTATTCGAGCAGCAGCGTCTCGCCCCGCGCCAGCGCGTGGTCGAACAGCAGCTCGGCGACCACCAGATCGCGCGCGTGGTCGGTGAGCACCTGGCCCAGCCGGCACGAGCGGATCGGGCGGATGATCGGCGGCGTGGCCACCGACGACGCGCCGTCGAACATGATCACCCAGCGGTCGGCGTTGTTGGTCTCCGCCCGAACCAGCTTGCGGGTGCGGATTTTGCGCAGGTCACCGTGCTGGTCGACGTGCACCACGTCGTGGTGCGACAGGCGGGTCAGCTTGCTGTCGTGGTTGGTGTCGATCTTGGTGAGCAGCTCCGCGGCCGACTCGTGCTCCGACCACAGCGCGCTCAGCGGCGGTGCCTCGGCGGACGCCTGCCGGGTGCGGCCGCGCGGGCGCGGCGGACCGAGCAGCGCGGACAGGGAGCTCTCCGGAACGCCCAGGACCTGCTCCAGCTGGGCCAGCGCGAGCAGCGAATCGGGGCGCTCGGGGCGGCGGCGGCCGGACTGCCAGTAGCTCAGCGCCGTGATGCTGACAGGGGTGCCTCTGGCGCGCAGGCGGTGCTGGATGCGCTCCAGGCTCAGGCGGCTGGAGCGGATCGCGGTGCGCAGAGCGGCTTCGAACGGGCCCGTTCGAAGCAGTTCCGCCAGCTCGGCCGAGATCGCGTTGGCCTGCTGCGTCGGTTGCGGCTTCGTGGCCTGGGAGGGTGGCTGCTGGGTCGGGTGGGCCTGCGGGGCGCCCTGCTGCATGCCGCGAACGGCCGGGCGGGCGGTCGGGCGGGCCTCGGTTTTCGGGCCGGTCATCGTTACTCCTCGTGTCCGGCGAATTCCGAACTTACGCTAATCAGTGGGTCACTGTTGCGCAACGACCGAGTTCCGGTAGGCGGCTCCCACTTTAGGAGTAGCCCACCTCGGGCGATGCCTGTGTTTTGTTGTTCCTCTCTTCCACACGTATGCAACGGCCCACAATGGTTCACTCCGCCGGGCATCCAGTCCGAGAAACCGCGAATTGTCGATCACTCGGAAAAAGGTGTGGACCAGGCTGTCATGCTGGTGAGGCGAGGTCGAGGCTCTGATCGGGTCCGCTCACATCGCAGGACCGGCCGCCGCCCTGCCCGCGATCGCCCAGGGCAGGTTGGCTAGCCTGGAACCTCGCGTCCCGCCTGCTCACGACGCGGGAAGCGGCCAACGCAGTCGAACGCTCGAAAAGCGGAAGAAGGAGCCTGAGTACCCGTGATGCGCACGCACGAGGCCGGATCGCTCCGCGCCGGTCATGCCGGGCAGACCGTCACCCTCGCAGGGTGGGTGGCGCGCCGTCGCGATCACGGCGGGGTCATCTTCATCGACCTGCGCGACGCCTCCGGCGTCTCCCAGGTCGTCTTCCGCGAAGGGGAGATGGCCGAGCGCGCTCACCGGCTGCGCGCCGAGTTCTGCATCAAGATCACCGGCGAGGTCATCGTCCGCCCCGAGGGCAACGAGAACGCCGAGATCCCCACCGGCGCCATCGAGGTCACCGCCACCGACCTGGAGGTCCTCAGCGAAGCGGCCCCGCTGCCGTTCCCGCTGGACGACCACCTGGAAGTCGGCGAGGAGATCCGCCTCAAGCACCGCTACCTGGACCTGCGCCGCAGCGAGCCCGGTCGGATCATGCGCATGCGCAGCGACATCAACCGCATCGCGCGCGAGACGCTGCACGGCCGCGAGTTCGTCGAGATCGAGACGCCGACGATGACGCGCTCCACCCCGGAGGGCGCCCGCGACTTCCTGATCCCGGCCCGCCTGCAGCCCGGCAGCTGGTACGCGCTGCCGCAGTCGCCGCAGCTGTTCAAGCAGCTGCTGATGGTCGGCGGCATGGAGCGCTACTTCCAGATCGCGCGCTGCTACCGCGACGAGGACTTCCGCGCCGACCGGCAGCCCGAGTTCACCCAGCTCGACATCGAGATGAGCTTCGTCGAGCAGGACGACGTCATCGAGCTCGGCGAGGAGATCCTGGCCGGCCTGTGGAAGCTGGTCGACCACGAGATCCCGCGCCCGATCCCGCGGATGACCTACGCCGAGGCGATGGCCCGCTACGGCACCGACAAGCCCGACCTGCGCTTCGGTCTCGAGCTCACCGAGATGACCGAGTACTTCTCCGACACGCCGTTCCGCGTGTTCCAGGCGCCCTACGTGGGTGCCGTGGTCATGCCCGGCGGTGCCGACCAGCCGCGCCGCCAGCTCGACGCCTGGCAGGAGTGGGCCAAGCAGCGCGGCGCCAAGGGTCTGGCCTACGTGCTCGTCGGCGAGAACGGCGAGCTCTCCGGTCCGGTCGCCAAGAACCTGTCCGAGACCGAGCGCGAGGGCCTCGCCAAGGCCGTCGGCGCCAACCCGGGCGACTGCGTGTTCTTCGGCGCGGGCTCGAAGTCCTCGGCGCGAGCGCTGCTGGGCGCCGCGCGCCTGGAGATCGGTGAGCGCTGCGGCCTCATCGACCACGACGCGTGGTCGTTCGTGTGGGTCATCGACGCGCCGATGTTCGAGCCCGTCGAGGACATGGAGGCCGGCGACGTCGCCGTCGGCAGCGGCAAGTGGACCGCGGTGCACCACCCGTTCACCTCGCCGAACGCCGACTGGGTCGACAACTTCGAGAAGGACCCGGAGAACGCGCTGGCCTGGGCCTACGACATCGTCTGCAACGGCAACGAGATCGGCGGCGGCTCCATCCGTATCCACCGGCCGGACCTGCAGGAGCGGGTGTTCGAGCTGCTGGGGATCACCGAGGACCAGGCGCAGGAGAAGTTCGGCTTCCTGCTGGAGGCGTTCAAGTACGGCGCCCCGCCGCACGGCGGCATCGCCTTCGGCTGGGACCGGATCTGCATGCTGCTGGCCGGTGCCGAGTCGCTGCGCGACGTCATCGCGTTCCCGAAGAGCGGCGGCGGGTTCGACCCGCTGACCGCCGCGCCGGCGCCGATCACCGACGCCCAGCGCAAGGAGGCCGGCATCGACGCGAAGCCGAAGCAGGCCAAGGCCGCGGAGAAGGACGTGACCGGGACGGTCGAGCCGCAGAGCTGACGTTGCTCCCATCGAGTGGTGGCCCGGCCGAGCGCGTCATCCGCGCGTTCGGCCGGGCTCACTCATGTGCGCGGGAAGCGATTCGGCATCGGAGTTCGCCACCCGTGCAACGTTGCCGAGGGCCGGTTCCGTCAACGTCTGAGGGAGCCGTGCGCGTGGGGAGTTCAGGGGTGAATACGCAGCGCACACGGCGGATGCCCGGTCAGGTGTCACTTGACCGGTCATGGCCCTAGAGGTTCAGTTTGTGGGGGTAGTGTCTGGAGACGATGAGCGTGGAGATCACCACCGGCCCCCCGGAGGTCCGGGTCCCGGCCAGCACCGAGGCGACCGACACGGTCGCCACCGCAGAAGCGGTGCTGAGCAAGAGGACCGGAGCTCCGGTGCGGCTTGCCGACGCGGAGGACCTGGGCGGGAGTGACCGCTCGGTCGTGCTGCGGGTGCGGATCGCCGAATCGCCGTTCGAACTGCCGCGCACCGTGGTCGTGAAGCACTACGGAGAGTGCCCGCCGGAGGCGCGCACCGACCCCTTCGCGCACGAGGCGGCCAGCTGCCAGCTGACCACGGCGCTGCCGCCGGAAGCGCGCGTCAGCCCCGAACTCATCGCGCACGACGTCAACGAGCGCCTGCTCGTGCTCGAAGACCTCGGCCGCGGCTCCACGCTGGCCGACGTGCTCTTCGCCGAGGACCCGCGCGCCGCCGAAACCGCTCTGCTCGCGTGGGCCCGGGCGCTGGGCCGCCTGCACAGCAGCACCGCCGGCTGCGCCGCCGACTTCGACGCGCTGATGCGCAGGCTGGGCGCCAAGTCCTGGACCGACCCGGTCGCCGACGACATCGTCGCCTCGGTCGGCGAGCTGCCCGAGCTGCTCAGCCAGATCCTCGGCGTGCGCACGCCGCCGGAGCTGGTCGAGCGGCTCACCGCCGCGTCCGAGCAGCTGGGCTCCAGCCGCTACCAGGCGTTCAGCCCGTCCGACATCTGCCCGGAGAACAGCCTCGTCACCGGATCCAGCGGAGTTCGCTTCCTGGACTTCGAGTGGGGCTGCGTGCGCGACGTCGCGATGGACGCCGCCTACCTGCAGTACCCGTTCCCGTCCTCGTGGTGCTCCTACGCGTTACCGGACAACCTGGCGCAGAGCATGCTCGCGACCTGGCGCTCGGAGATCGCCGAGGTGTGGCCGGAGCTGGACTCCGACGAGGTGCTGCTGCCCAGGCTGTTCAACGCCCAGCTGCTGTGGGTGTGGGTGTCGACGTGGTGGTTCCTGCCGCGCACCGGCGAGCACGACCGGCCGATCGACCTGCACCAGCCGTCGCCGCGCCGCAGCACCGCGCTGGTGGACCGCTGGCGGCACCTGCGCTCCGACGCGCAGGACGCGCAGCTGTCCGACGTCGCGGAGTTCGCCGACACCGTCATCGACGCTCTGGTGGACCGCTTCGGGGCGGGCGCGTTGCACCTGCAGCCCTACCCGGCGTTCCGCACGGAGTGACGAACCCCGACACCTGGGCGATCGAGCGCGCGGCGGTGGCGACCTGGCCCGCCTCGACGGTGGTGCGTCGCGACGGCTGGCTGCTGCGGCACTGCGACCTGCTTGGCCGCCGCCGCTCGAACTCGGCTCTGCCCCTCGGTCCGCTCGACGACCCGGAAGCCGCGATCGACGCCGCGGAGCGCTTCTACGCCGAGCGTTCGAGCCCGGCGATCGTGCAGGTCAGCCCGCTCGACGAGCACGAGGAGCTGGACGGGCTCCTGGCCGCTCGCGGCTACCGGGCCGACGCGCCGACCACGGTCATGCGGGCCGATCGGGAGGCGCTGCTGCAGGCCTGCTCGGTGTCGGACGTCGAAGTCCTGCTGGACGCCGAGCCCGGATCGCGGTGGCTGGACGCTGTGGCGGCGGTCGGGGGTCGGCCTGAGCCGAGCCTGGACCGGGTGCCGGCGCCCGTCGCGTTCGCCACCGCCGTGCACCGGGGCGTTCCGGTCGGGGTCGGCCTGTTCGCCGTCTCGGACGGCTGGTGCGGCGTCTACGGGATGCGCACGGCCCCGGAGTGGCGGCGACGCGGCGTGGCCGCCGCGCTGATGCGGGAAGGCGCCGGTCGGGCGACGGCCGAGCGGGTGTTCCTCCAAGTCGAGACCGACAACTCGGTCGCGCGGAGTCGTTACGAATCGCTCGGATTCATACTCGCGCATGCATATCATTATCGCGTTCGGTAGGAATCGCGTTTCTGCGATGTTTCGCAAGTGAATAGATTGCTGCTGATCCGTCCCTCGATGCGGTTATGCCGATCACATCTCAGGTGCGCACCGTGACGTCTGATGTCGCGGAAAGTAGTGGCGCGCGGGATGTCGACCCGACGACCGGGTGATTGTGGGCATCGGGTTCCCGCATTAAGGAATTCTCATTTGTTGCGCGGCAGATTCGTCCGATCTGCGACTTGCGTGCGGAGGTGCTGCTTCCGATATTGTGGGGTTCGAGCGCTTTCGCTCGTTCACCCCGCAACCGTCGGCGTCGCCGGAAGGGGATCCGCTGCTCTTTTTCGGGGAGGCATTCGGTGCGCGGCACGGCATGGCAGATCACGAGGGTGGGACTCTTCCTGCTCTTCGCGGTCGTGCTCGCCGCCCTGGGGCCGACTGACGCGGCGCTGGCCGGTCAGGCCACCTGCGCCACCACCAACGAGCACAAACCCGACCCGAAGGAACACCGGGACGGCGAGAAGCTCCGCGAACGCCTGCCCAGTCCGGCGACGCACCGGCGCACCCAGATGCGCCACGAGCACGACCGGGACCTCCTGCTCGGTTCGTCCCGGTGGATGGCGGCGGATTTCGAAATCCTCATCCGCTCCGCCGCGTTCCCGAACACCGGGGCCGATGCGCACCACGCGCACGGCAGGCTCAGACATTCACCGGCGATGCTGCAGGTCATGCGGCACTGATCGACTCGGCTTCCGCTTTTTCCGAGCCGATTCGACCCGGAGATACGAAAATGAGCTTCGAAAACTTCGTGCAACACGCACGTCGCTATCCGAACCTGCTTTCCGCGGACCAGCGCGAGCAGTTGGCCGCGGGCCAGACACCTTCCGCACTGTTCATCGGATGTTCAGATTCCCGTGTGACGCCGTCGCACATCACCGGGGCTGAGCCAGGAACCTTGTTCGAACTGCGGACCGCCGGAAACGTGGTGCCGAAATACTCCCCGGACTCCGGTTCCAGTGAGATGGGCACGATCGAGTACGCGGTTCTGCAGCTGGGGATTCCCGACATCATCGTGTGCGGTCACTCGCACTGCGGCGCCGTCACCGCGCTGACCATCGCCGGCCGCGGGCTCGACGAGCTGCCCGCGCTGTGCACCTGGCTGGGCACCGAAGCCCAGGTCGCCACCGAACCCGAGGACACCGCCGTCCGCGCCGAGAGCAAACGGCACCTCCGGTCGCAGCTGAACGTGCTGCGCGAATACCCGTTCATCCGCGACCGGATCGAATCCGGGCGGCTGCGCCTGCACGGCTGGTTCTACGAGATCGACACCGGCCTGGTCTACGTCGCACCGCACTCCGCGGAGGACGAGGACTTCCTCCCGCTGTAGAGAAAGCCCGCGCTCGCGGCATCGATCCGGGCCCCACCGCGCAGGGTGCCCGGATCGATGCCCGCTCCCGTTTTCGCCCTGGAGGGCATCGTGACAACGCAAATTGAAGACACGTCGCAACCACGAACCGGGCGAATGCCCGGCGCGCCGACGTTCGGCGCGGACCTCGCCGCCTCCCTGGTGGTGTTCCTGGTGGCCGTCCCGCTGTGCGTGGGCGTGGCCGCCGCATCCGGTGTTCCGGTCGAGCTGGGCATCGTCACCGGCATCGTCGGTGGCCTGGTCGTCGGCCTGCTGCCCGGCAGCTCGCTGCAGGTCTCCGGCCCGGCCGCGGGCCTGACCGTGCTGGTGGCCTCGGCCGTCAGCCAGCACGGGCTCGGGATGCTCGGCATCATCGTGCTCGGCGCCGGTGTGGTGCAGATCCTGCTCGGCGTGAGCCGGCTGGGCACCTGGTTCCGAGCCATCTCGCCTTCGGTCGTGCAGGGCATGCTCGCCGGTATCGGCCTGGTGCTGATCCTCGGCCAGATCTACCCGGTCGGCGGTCTGGCCCAGCCCGACACGACCTTCGAGAAGTTCGGCGGACTGGGCGAACTGGCCACCGCGATGGTGACCACGCCGGAGGGCATCGCCGGGCTCGGCCTCGCCATCGCGGCGCTGCTGGTCATGACCGGCTGGAAGAAGTTCGTGCCCGCACCGCTGAACCTGGTTCCCGGCGCGCTGATCGCCGTGGTCCTCACCAGCGCGGCGGCCGCGCTGCTGGCCCTGCCGGTCAAGAAGATCGAGGTCGGCTCGCTGCTGGCGTCGCTGAACCCGCCCGCGCTGACCGACTTCGGCGCGGTCAACCTCGCGGTGCTCGGCTCGATCCTCACGTTCGCGCTGATCGCCTCGGCGGAGAGCCTGTTCAGCGCCGCCGCCGTCGACCGCATGCACGACGGCCCGAAGACGCAGTACAACAAGGAACTCGTCGCGCAGGGCGCGGGCAACGCCGTCTGCGGCGTCTTCGGCGCGCTGCCGATGACCGCCGTGATCGTGCGCAGCTCCGCCAACGTGCAGGCCGGTGCGAAGACGAAGCTGTCCCGCGTGCTGCACGGCTTCTGGCTCCTGCTGTTCGTGGTGCTGCTGCCCGGTCTGCTGGCGTTCATCCCGACCGCCGTGCTGGCCGCGCTGCTGATCCAGGCCGGGTGGAAGCTGCTGGAGATCCAGGCGGTCGCCAAGCTGGTGCGCGAGCACCGGTCCGAGGCGTTCGTGCTGGTGCTGACCGCGGTGACGATCGTGGCCACCGACCTGCTCATCGGCACCCTGACGGGCCTGGCCGTCGCGGTCGTCAAGACCGCGATCGAGGTCTCCCGGCTGTCGGTCAACGCCGAGCACAGCGAGGACCGGGTTCACGTCGAGCTCGGCGGCAACGCCACGTTCCTGCGCTTGCCCCGACTGCTCGACCACCTGGAGAAGCTGCCCACGGGCAAGCACGTCCACCTCGACCTGAGCACGGTCCGCCACCTGGACCGCGCCTGCCACCAGGCGGTCGAGAACTGGGTCGCCGAGCACCGCCGCAACAACGGCAGCGTCGAGGTCGCCATGCCCGCCAAGGCCGGCTGACAAGGCCCTCACCTTCGTCGACCCGATTTCCACTGAAGTCCGGGTTCCGATTTCCACTGAGATCGGGACCCGGACTTCCCTTGAAATCGGGTCACCCGGTGCGGGAGTCGAGGTCGGGAGGGGACTCCGGTTC
>NZ_JAGPXE010000034.1 GCF_018070075.1 Saccharopolyspora endophytica | reverse complement strand
TAACGCGGAATCTTGTAGTGCGCCAACTTCCCCGCGCAGAACTCCCGCAACGACTCCGCCGTCAACACCTCAGCACCCTCCCGCAACCGCACCCACGCCATCAGCTCCTCGCCGTACCTGGCATCCGGAACCCCGATGACCTGCGCGTCCAACACATCCGGATGCGTGTACAGGAACTCCTCGATCTCCCGCGGATACACGTTCTCCCCACCCCGGATCACCATGTCCTTGATCCGCCCGGTGATCGAGACATACCCCTCGACATCCATCACAGCCAGATCCCCGGTGTGCATCCACCGCGCCGCATCGATCACCTCAGCGGTCTTGTCCGGCTGCTCCCAATACCCCAACATCACCGAATAACCCCGCGTGCACAACTCCCCCGGCTCACCCCGCGCCACCGTCCGCCCACTCGCCGGATCCACGACCTTGACCTCCAAATGCGGACCCACCCGGCCCACCGTGGACACCCGACGCTCCAACGAATCATCCGCACGCGTCTGCGTCGACACCGGAGACGTCTCCGTCATCCCGTAGCAGATCGCCACCTCCGACATCCCCATCCGATCGATGACCTGCTTCATCACCTCCACCGGACACGGCGAACCCGCCATGATCCCCGTCCGCAACGACGACAGGTCGAACGACCCGAACTCCGGATGATCCAACTCCGCGATGAACATCGTCGGCACCCCGTACAACGACGTGCACCGCTCCCGCGCCACCGCCGCCAACGCCGACCCCGCATCAAAACCCTCCGACGGGATCACCATCGCCGAACCATGACTCGTGCACGCCAGATTCCCCATCACCATCCCGAAGCAGTGGTAGAACGGCGGCACGATCGCCACCCGATCCACCTCCGAATACCCGCACAACTCCCCCACGAAAAAACCGTTGTTCAGGATGTTGTGATGCGACAACGTCGCACCCTTCGGAAAACCCGTCGTCCCCGACGTGTACTGAATGTTGATCGCATCATCCGCCGACA
>NZ_JAGPXE010000033.1 GCF_018070075.1 Saccharopolyspora endophytica | reverse complement strand
GGGAGTGTCCTGATCTTTGTGTGTGGGGCGGTGATCCGACAGGCTGGAAGCGTCCGCTTTCGGCTGGAAGGGGATCATCGTGACCGACGGCGACACGACAGCATCGCAGGATGACGACGAGGACCGGCCCGCTTCGGGTGGGTTGGATGTGCAGCTGGCCAGGGAATTGATCGAGCGGGCCCAAGCTCAGGGGGTGTCCCTGGTGGGTCCGGACGGGCTGCTGGCCGGGGTCACCCGGACTGTGTTGCAGACCGCGCTGGAAGCTGAGATGACCGAACACCTCGGCTATGACAAGGGCGATCCCGTCGGCCGCGGAGCTGGTAATCACCGTAATGGCAGCTCGGCGAAAACGGTGCATACCGAGGTGGGGCCGGTGCCGATCGAGGTCCCGCGAGATCGGCGGGGTGAGTTCGAGCCGCAGATCGTGCCCAAGCACGCTCGCCGCATCGCCGGTTTCGACGAGGCTGTGATCTCGTTGTATGCCAAGGGCTTGACCACCGGTGAGATCCAGGCGCACTTGGCTGAGATCTATCAGACCGAGGTGTCCAAGGATCTGATCAGCCGAATCACCGACCAGGTCGTCGACGAACTCAAAATCTGGCAAAACAGACCGCTGGATCGCGTGTACCCGGTCATGCTCATCGACGCGATCCACGTGAAGATCCGGGAAGGCCAGGTCACCAACCGGCCGATCTACGTCGTGGTCGGCATCAACTGCCAAGGCGAACGCGACGTGCTCGGACTCTGGGTGGGCACGGGTGGTGAAGGAGCCAAGCAGTGGATGAGCGTGCTCACCGAACTGAAAAACCGTGGTGTCGCCGATGTGCTCATCGCCTGCTGCGACGGACTCAAGGGACTTCCCGAGGCGATCAACGAGGTCTGGCCTTTGGCCACGGTGCAGGAATGCGTGGTGCACCTGGTCCGCGCCAGCCTGCGTTATGCCGCCCGAGGCCACTGGGGTGCGATTACGAAAGCACTGCGCACGGTCTACACCGCCCCGACCGTCGAGGCCGCCCAGGCCCGGTTCGACGAGTTCGAGCAGACCTGGGGCGCGAAATACCCGGCGATCATCCGGTTGTGGCGCTCGTCGTGGGAGCAATTCACCCCGTTTTTGGCGTTCCCTCCGGACATCCGCAAGATCATCTACACCACGAACGCCGTGGAGAGTCTCAACGCCCGGTTCCGTCAGGCCACCCGCCGGCGCGGGCATTTCCCGTCCGAGCAAGCCGCGCTCAAGGTGCTCTACCTGGTCATTCGCACCCCGCAGCGCAACCGCAGTAACGTCACCGGGCGAACGCACGGCTGGAAACAGGCCCTGAACACCCTCGTGATGTTCTACGGCGACCGGATCAGCCTCAACTAGAAACCGACCACCGCCTCACCCACGAAAAATCAGACAGGCCC
>NZ_JAGPXE010000032.1 GCF_018070075.1 Saccharopolyspora endophytica | reverse complement strand
GGGTCTTTCGCAGGAACGGTGTTTCCAGCGTGTTGATCAGTAGGTTTCGGCGTCCGGCCAGCGGTCACCGAAGGTGATGGCGAAGGCGTCGAGGACTGGCTTCCAACGTATCGTCCATCGGGTGCGGCCGGCTCCGGTGGGATCCAGGCTGCGGGTCACAAGATACAGGCATTTCAGCGCTGCCTGTTCGTTGGGGAAATGTCCTCGTGCGCGGACCGCTCGACGGTAGCGGGCGTTGAGGGATTCGATTGCATTGGTGGAGCACAGCACTTTCCGGATCTCGACGTCGTAGGAGAGGAACGGCGTGAATTCTTCCCAGGCGTTGCGCCACAATCGGATCATGGCCCGGTACTGTTTTCCCCATTTCTCGTCGAGATCGTCAAGAGCGGCCAGTGCCGCGTCCGGGTTCGGTGCGGTGTAAATCGGTTTGATGTCCTTTTTGACCTCGTCCCATTTCTGCCGGGGAACGAGCCGGAAAGTGTTGCGAATCAGATGGACGATGCAGGTCTGGACGATGGTGTGCGGCCACACCGAGGCGACGGAATCCGGGAGTCCTTTCAAGCCATCACAGACGCAGAAGAAGACATCGGTGATGCCACGATTTTTCAGATCCATCAGGACCGACAGCCAGAACTTCGCGCCCTCGCCGCCGGTGCCCATCCACAGCCCCAGCACGTCCTTGCGGCCGTCCACAGTGACCCCGATCGCCGCGTAGACGGGCTGGTTGGCCACCTGACCGTCCCGGACCTTGACCACGACAGCGTCAATGAAGATCGCGGCGTAGACCGAATCCAGCGGACGGTTGCGCCAATCCTCCATCTCCCGTACGACCGTGTCGGTGATACGGGAGATCGTGTCCTTGGACACCGACGCCCCGTAGATTTCCGCGAAATGCGCGGAAATTTCCCCGGTGGTCAATCCCTTCGCATACAGTGACAACACCACCTCGTCCACACTGCCGAGACGGCGCTGCCGCTTTCGTACGATCCGCGGCTCGAATGTTCCTTCACGATCCCGCGGAACCGTGATCTCGACCGCGCCGGCCGAATCGGAGATCACGGTCTTCGCCCGGGAACCGTTGCGCACATTCGCTGAATCCCGGCCCGAGTCGGCACGGTTTTTCTCATGCCCGAGGTGCTCGGTCAGTTCCTCGTTCAACGCCGTTTCCAACACATTCTTGGTGAACAGCTTCAAAAGCCCATCCGGACCGGTCAAATCCAGGCCCTGGTCCTTGGCCATCGCCACCATCTCGGCCACAGCGGCCTGCTCAGGAGACAACGTCCGATCCGACTTGCCGATCTTCTTCCGGTCTGCGCTCACAGCGTCAGAGCTCATCACTCACAGTGCCCATCCCGCCGGACCCACGCCCGGCGCGTCAGGCTGGAAACACCGTTACCCCGACAGTCCC
>NZ_JAGPXE010000031.1 GCF_018070075.1 Saccharopolyspora endophytica | reverse complement strand
CCGTCCGAGGATTTCGCGGCGCAGGCCAACGCCACGTCGGCGCTCTACGGCCAGGCCGATGCGGACCGCGAGGCGTTCTGGGCCGAGCAGGCATCGCGGTTGCAGTGGGACACCGAGTGGGACCAGGTCCTGGACTGGTCCGACGCGCCGTTCGCGAAGTGGTTCGTCGGCGGCGCGCTCAACGTGGCCTACAACTGCGCCGACCGGCACGTCGAAGCCGGCCACGGCGACCGCGTCGCGATCCACTGGGAAGGCGAACCCGGCGACACCCGCACCATCACCTACGCCGAACTCCAGCGCGAGGTCTCCCGCACCGCCAACGCCCTGGCCGAACTCGGTGTCGGCAAGGGCGACCGGGTCGCGATCTACCTGCCGATGCTGCCCGAGGCCGTGTTCTCCATGCTGGCCTGCGCCCGCCTCGGCGCCCTGCACAGCGTCGTGTTCGGCGGCTTCTCCGCCGAAGCGCTGCGCTCCCGCATCAACGACGCCCAGGCCAAGGTCGTCATCACCGCCGACGGCCAGTACCGCCGCGGCAAAGCCCTGCCCCTGAAGGCCAGCGTCGACGAGGCCATCGCCGAGGCCCCCAGCGTCGAACACGTCCTGGTCGTCCAGCGCACCAGCACCGAGGTCACCTGGAACGATTCCCGCGACACGTGGTGGCACGACGTCGTCGAGAAGCAGCCCGAGGCCCACACCCCGGAGGCCTTCGACAGCGAACACCCGCTGTTCATCCTCTACACCTCCGGCACCACCGGACGCCCCAAGGGCATCCTGCACACCTCCGGCGGCTACCTCACCCAAGCCGCCTACACCCACCACCACGTCTTCGACCTCAAACCCGAGTCCGACGTGTACTGGTGCACCGCCGACATCGGCTGGGTCACCGGCCACACCTACATCGTCTACGGGCCCCTGGCCAACGGCGCCACCCAGGTCATCTACGAAGGCACCCCCAACACCCCCCACGAAGGCCGGCACTGGGAGATCGTCCAGAAGTACGGCGTCACGCTCTACTACACCGCGCCGACCACGATCCGCACCTTCATGAAGTGGGGCGCCGACATCCCCGCCAAATACGACCTGTCCTCGCTGCGGGTGCTCGGCTCGGTCGGTGAACCCATCAACCCCGAAGCCTGGATCTGGTACCGCACCCACATCGGCTCCGACCGCACCCCCATCGTCGACACCTGGTGGCAAACCGAAACCGGCGCGATCATGATCTCCCCGCTGCCCGGCGTCACCGCCACCAAACCCGGCTCCGCGCAAACCCCGCTGCCCGGCATCTCCGCCAAGGTCGTCGACGAAACCGGCACCGAAGTCGGACCCGGCGGCGGCGGCCTGCTCGTCCTCGACAAACCCTGGCCCTCCATGCTCCGCGGCATCTGGGGCGACGACGAGCGCTACACCGACACCTACTGGTCCAAATTCGCCGACCTCGGCTTCTACTTCGCCGGTGACGGCGCCAAGTACGACACCGACGGCGACCTCTGGCTGCTCGGCCGCGTCGACGACGTCATGAACGTCTCCGGCCACCGCATCTCCACCACCGAGGTCGAATCCGCCCTGGTCTCCCACCCCAACGTCGCCGAAGCCGCCGTCGTCGGCGCCAGCGACCCCACCACCGGACAAGGCATCGTCGCCTTCGTCATCCTCCGCGGCGGCGTCGCCGACGAAGCCGGCGGTGAGGCCGCACTCGCCGAACTCCGCAACCACGTCTCCAAGGAAATCGGCCCCATCGCCAAACCCCGGCAGATCATGGTCGTGCCCGAACTCCCCAAGACCCGCTCCGGCAAGATCATGCGCCGCCTCCTGCGCGACGTCGCCGAAAACCGCGAAGTCGGCGACGTCTCCACACTCGCCGACTCCTC
>NZ_JAGPXE010000030.1 GCF_018070075.1 Saccharopolyspora endophytica | reverse complement strand
GGGTTGTGGCGATGGTGTGGGTGTGTTCTTTGAGAACTCAACAGTGGACTGTTTTGGTTAGTGTTCTTTTATGCCCCTGACCAGTGATGCGAGTGATCGTGTTGGTGGTTGGTGGTTTCTTTGAGTATCACGCTCCGACCTTTGGGTTGTTGAGTGTGTGCTGGGATTGTTTCAACAAAGCATTGTTGGAGAGTTTGATCCTGGCTCAGGACGAACGCTGGCGGCGTGCTTAACACATGCAAGTCGAACGATGAAGCCGCTTCGGTGGTGGATTAGTGGCGAACGGGTGAGTAACACGTGGGTAATCTGCCCTGCACTCTGGGATAAGCCTTGGAAACGAGGTCTAATACCGGATATGACACACGGAGGCATCTCCTGTGTGTGGAAAGTTCCGGCGGTGCAGGATGAACCCGCGGCCTATCAGCTTGTTGGTGGGGTAGTGGCCTACCAAGGCGACGACGGGTAGCCGGCCTGAGAGGGTGACCGGCCACACTGGGACTGAGACACGGCCCAGACTCCTACGGGAGGCAGCAGTGGGGAATCTTGCGCAATGGGCGAAAGCCTGACGCAGCAACGCCGCGTGGGGGATGACGGCCTTCGGGTTGTAAACCTCTTTCGACAGGGACGAAGCTTTCGGGTGACGGTACCTGTAGAAGAAGCACCGGCTAACTACGTGCCAGCAGCCGCGGTAATACGTAGGGTGCGAGCGTTGTCCGGATTTATTGGGCGTAAAGAGCTCGTAGGCGGTTTGTCGCGTCGGCCGTGAAAACCTGCAGCTTAACTGTGGGCGTGCGGTCGATACGGGCAGACTTGAGTTCGGCAGGGGAGACTGGAATTCCTGGTGTAGCGGTGAAATGCGCAGATATCAGGAGGAACACCGGTGGCGAAGGCGGGTCTCTGGGCCGATACTGACGCTGAGGAGCGAAAGCATGGGGAGCGAACAGGATTAGATACCCTGGTAGTCCATGCCGTAAACGTTGGGCGCTAGGTGTGGGGATGGGTTCCACCGTTTCCGTGCCGTAGCTAACGCATTAAGCGCCCCGCCTGGGGAGTACGGCCGCAAGGCTAAAACTCAAAGGAATTGACGGGGGCCCGCACAAGCGGCGGAGCATGTGGATTAATTCGATGCAACGCGAAGAACCTTACCTGGGTTTGACATGCACTAGACAGCCGTAGAGATACGGTTTCCCTTGTGGTTGGTGTACAGGTGGTGCATGGCTGTCGTCAGCTCGTGTCGTGAGATGTTGGGTTAAGTCCCGCAACGAGCGCAACCCTTGCCCTATGTTGCCAGCGGGTTATGCCGGGGACTCGTAGGGGACTGCCGGGGTCAACTCGGAGGAAGGTGGGGATGACGTCAAGTCATCATGCCCCTTATGCCCAGGGCTTCACACATGCTACAATGGCTGGTACAGAGGGTTGCGATGCCGTGAGGTGGAGCGAATCCCTTAAAGCCGGTCTCAGTTCGGATCGGGGTCTGCAACTCGACCCCGTGAAGTCGGAGTCGCTAGTAATCGCAGATCAGCATTGCTGCGGTGAATACGTTCCCGGGCCTTGTACACACCGCCCGTCACGTCATGAAAGTCGGTAACACCCGAAGCCCATGGCCTAACCCTTTGGGAGGGAGTGGTCGAAGGTGGGACTGGCGATTGGGACGAAGTCGTAACAAGGTAGCCGTACCGGAAGGTGCGGCTGGATCACCTCCTTTCTAAGGAGCAATATAAACCCCGGTCATCGTGCCGGGAGTTTCCCGGATTGAATGTCCGCACGTGACATTGTCTGGGTGCTCGATGGATTGTGGAACACGCTAACGCTTCACAGAACAGTTCACTGTTGGGTATCTGAGAGGACACGCCACATGCCCGGTTGGGTGTGTGGTTGTTTCTCGGGTTGTTGTTTGAGAATTGTATAGTGGGTGCGAGCATCTTTGTGGCCAAGTTTTTTAGGGCACATGGTGGATGCCTTGGTACCAGGGGCCGATGAAGGACGTGGTAGGCCGCGATAGTCCTCGGGGAGTTGTCAAACGAGCTGTGATCCGAGGGTGTCCGAATGGGGAAACCCAGCCCGAGTGATGTCGGGTTACTCATGCCTGAATATATAGGGTATGAGGGGGAACGCGGGGAAGTGAAACATCTTAGTACCCGTAGGAAGAGAAAACACTGGTGATTCCGTGAGTAGTGGCGAGCGAAAGCGGAAGAGGCTAAACCGTGCGCGTGGGATACCTGGTAGGGGTTGCGTGTGCGGGGTTGTGGGACATCGTTGGAGAGGGCTACTGACCTCTCAGCATTGGGTTGCGTGTTAGTTGAACAGGTTGGGAAACCTGACCAGAGACGGTGAGAGTCCGGTAGACGAAAATGCGTGGCCGGTGTGTGGTGGTGTTCCCGAGTAGCAGCGCTTTCGTGGAGGGTGCTGTGAATCTGGCGGGACCACTCGCTAAGCCTAAATACTTCCTGGTGACCGATAGTGGATAGTACCGTGAGGGAATGGTGAAAAGTACCCCGGGAGGGGAGTGAAATAGTTCCTGAAACCATGTGCCTGCAATCCGTCAGAGCAGTCTTAGCAACTGTGATGGCGTGCCTTTTGAAGAATGAGCCTGCGAGTTACTGCTGCGTGGCGAGGTTAACCCGTTGGGGGTAGCCGGAGCGAAAGCGAGTCTGAATAGGGCGTTGGAGTCGCGTGGTGTAGACCCGAAGCGGAGTGATCTACCCATGGCCAGGGTGAAGCGCGGGTAAGACCGTGTGGAGGCCCGAACCCACCAGGGTTGAAAACCTGGGGGATGAGCTGTGGGTAGGGGTGAAAGGCCAATCAAACTCCGTGATAGCTGGTTCTCCCCGAAATGCATTTAGGTGCAGCGTCATATGTTGCTTGGGTGGGGTAGAGCACTGGTTGGTTGATGGGCCTTCACGGGTTACTGAGATCAGCCAAACTCCGAATACGCCTGAGTTGAGTGTGGCAGTGAGACGGCGGGGGAGAAGCTTCGTCGTCGAGAGGGAAACAGCCCAGAGCATCGGCTAAGGCCCCCAAGTGTGCGCTTAGTGGGAAAGGATGTGGGATCGCTTAGACAACCAGGAGGTTGGCTTAGAAGCAGCCATCCTTGAAAGAGTGCGTAATAGCTCACTGGTCAAGTGGTCCTGCGCCGACAATGTAGCGGGGCTGAAGCGCACC
Source organism: Saccharopolyspora endophytica (assembly GCF_018070075.1). GTDB lineage: Bacteria > Actinomycetota > Actinomycetes > Mycobacteriales > Pseudonocardiaceae > Saccharopolyspora > Saccharopolyspora endophytica. The sequence goes on along the minus strand of NZ_JAGPXE010000030.1, from coordinate 2,097 downwards.
GCCGAAGCCATGCCAATTCAACTTTTGTTGGGTTGGGTAGGGGAGCGTCCTGCACGAGGTGAAGCGTCCGCGTAAGCGTGGTGTGGATTGTGTGGGAGTGAGAATGCAGGCATGAGTAGCGAGTGAAGAGTGAGAATCTCTTCCGCCGGATGACCAAGGGTTCCTGGGGAAGGTTCGTCCGCCCAGGGTGAGTCGGGGCCTAAGGCGAGGCCGACAGGCGTAGTCGATGGATAACGGGTTGATATTCCCGTACCCGTGCATATGCGCCCATGATGAGGTTTCTGATGCTAACCATCCGGAAGCTGGCTGTGTCTTCGGACGTGGCTGGGGACTGCATGGGACCCGAAGGGATAGTAGTCAAGTGATGGGGTGACGCAGGAGGGTAGCTCTGCCAGTGAGTGGTTGTACTGGTGTAAGCCTGTAGCCCGGTGTGTAGGTAAATCCGCACGCCATGTGGGTGAGGGGTGATGCGTAGCCGTTGTGGTGAAGTGAGTGATCCCATGCTGCCGAGAAAAGCCTCTAGCGAGTGTGTGCACGGCCCGTACCCGAAACCGACACAGGTGGTCAGGTAGAGAATACCGAGGCGGTCGGGTGAACTGTGGTTAAGGAATTCGGCAAATTGCCCCCGTAACTTTGGGAGAAGGGGGGCCACTGCTGGTGAACACTTTTTCGGTGGGAGCTGGTGGTGGTCGCAGAGGCCAGGGAGAAGCGACTGTTTACTAAAAACACAGGTCCATGCGAAGCTGTAAGGCGATGTATATGGACTGACGCCTGCCCGGTGCTGGAACGTTAAGAGGACCCGTAAAGCCCTTTGGGGTGTAGCGGAGAATTTAAGCGCCAGTAAACGGCGGTGGTAACTATAACCATCCTAAGGTAGCGAAATTCCTTGTCGGGTAAGTTCCGACCTGCACGAATGGCGTAACGACTTCTCCGCTGTCTCGACCACAGGCCCGGTGAAATTGCAGTACGAGTAAAGATGCTCGTTTCGCGCGGCAGGACGGAAAGACCCCGGGACCTTTACTATAGCTTGGTATTGGTGTTTGGTTCGGCTTGTGTAGGATAGGTGGGAGACTGTGAAGCATTCACGCTAGTGGGTGTGGAGTCGTTGGTGAAATACCACTCTGGTCGTTCCGGGCATCTAACTCGGGTCCGTGATCCGGATCGGGGACAGTGCCTGGTGGGTAGTTTAACTGGGGCGGTTGCCTCCTAAAGAGTAACGGAGGCGCCCAAAGGTTCCCTCAGCCTGGTTGGCAATCAGGTGTTGAGTGTAAGTGTATAAGGGAGCTTGACTGTGAGACTGACGGGTCGAGCAGGTGCGAAAGCAGGGACTAGTGATCCGGCACTGGCTGGTGGAAGCGGTGTCGCTCAACGGATAAAAGGTACCCCGGGGATAACAGGCTGATCTTGCCCAAGAGTCCATATCGACGGCATGGTTTGGCACCTCGATGTCGGCTCGTCGCATCCTGGGGCTGGAGTTGGTCCCAAGGGTTGGGCTGTTCGCCCATTAAAGCGGCACGCGAGCTGGGTTTAGAACGTCGTGAGACAGTTCGGTCCCTATCCGCCGCGCGCGTAGGAGACTTGCGGAAGGCTGTCCCTAGTACGAGAGGACCGGGACGGACGAACCTCTGGTGTGCCAGTTGTTCTGCCAAGGGCACGGCTGGTTGGCTATGTTCGGGAGGGATAACCGCTGAAAGCATCTAAGCGGGAAGCCTGTTCCTAGATGAGGTCTCCCACCCCTTTGTGGGTTAAGGCCCCCGGTAGATGACCGGGTTGACAGGCCGGATGTGGAAGCACAGTAATGTGTGGAGCTGACCGGTGCTGATAGGCCGAGGACTTGCTCACGAAGATGTTACGCACCCACTATACGATATCTGAGACAACAACCCACGGTTGTTGTTGATATCTGAATATGTGTCAACGTGTATTGGCACCCTTGGTTTTCCCGCCCTTGTATGGGTGGGGTTCAGGGTTGTCGGTGGCGATGGCGGGGAGGGTCCGCCCGGTCCCATTCCGAACCCGGTAGCTAAGCTCCCCAGCGCTGATGGTACTGCACTCGCTAGGGTGTGGGAGAGTAAGACACCGCCGACACAATCCTTA
>NZ_JAGPXE010000003.1 GCF_018070075.1 Saccharopolyspora endophytica | reverse complement strand
CCCCGCGCGCGGTCGCCCACCCCCCGGTTCCGCGATAGCCAGGCGGGGTGTCCACGACGGCCCGCCGGTCGCGTCGAAAAACCTTCTCCTTGAAAGAAAACGGTCCCTGTCGCACACGCGCAGGTTCGCAGGCGAATCCACTTGAAGCGCTGCGGTGACCGAAGTCGACAGAAGGAATACCTGAGGCCGACATGACCACCATCGCACTCGAACTGGTTCCGCCCGACCTCGACGGCGGTGTGCAGAGGGCCGTTGAAGAGGGTCAGAAGATCGCCGAGCTCAGCCGCAACTCGGGGCTGACCGGCCGCATCGGACACGTGATGATCCCGGGGATCATCCAGGAGGACGGCGACCGCCCGGTCGACTTCCGACCCAAGATGGACACCATCGACTTCTGGCGCACGATCCGCCCGGAGCTCGGCGACCTGCGCGGTCTGTGCACGCAGGTCACCGCGTTCCACGACGAGCGCGCGCTGGCCGAGCGGCTGCAGGCGCTGCGCGACGCCGACATGGACGGCATCGCCTTCGTCGGCGTGCCCCGGAACATGGCCGACGGCGAAGGCCCCGGAGTACCGCCCACCGACGCGCTCACCAAGTTCCAGGACGTCGTCCCGCACCGCGGGTCCATCCTCATCCCGACCCGGGAAGGGGAGCAGGGCCGGTTCGGGTTCAAGTGCGAGCGCGGCGCCACCTACGGAATGACGCAGCTGCTGTACTCGGACGCGATCGTGGACTTCCTGAAGGAGTTCGCGCGCACGACGCCGCACCGCCCGGAGATCCTGCTGTCCTTCGGGTTCATCCCGGGCGTGGAGGGCAACAAGAAGCTCATCCAGTGGCTCATCCAGGATCCGGGCAACGCGGCGGTCGCCGCCGAGCAGGAGTTCGTCGCCCGCACCGCCGAGCTCGGGTTCGAGCAGCGCAAGCAGGCGGTCGTCGACCTGTACAAGCGGGTCGTCGACGGCGTGCACGACCTCGGCTTCCCGATCAGCATCCACCTGGAAGCCCCCTACGGCTACAACGCTCCCGCGTTCGAGACGTTCGCGGCGATGCTGGAGCACTGGGAGCCCGGCAAGTAGGCAGACCACCCGGCTGGGAATCACGCGACCCCGCCCCCGCAGCGCGACACGCCTGCGGAGGCGGGGTTTCGTGCTTTCCTGGGCAGCGTTCGAGTGAGAATCCGGCTGCTCCGCGGGTTCCGCTCCGGTGCTCGGCGTCATCGCTTCGTCCGTCGGGGCGGGATCAGCGGCGGCGCTGCATGCTTTCGGGTGATCGCCTGAGCGGCAACGGGCACCGAACGAAGTGATCAAAACTCTTCCGGGGTTCAACGCGGGCGATGTCGGTCGTTCTCAACCGATCATTTCTTCGCTAAGGTCGATGCACTCGTCAGCGGTTACGATGACGAATCGTGCAACGGCGCACCGGTACGTGAATAACGCTCGTGCGTCCAACCGAAAACCCTCATCGCTGCAGTGTTCGGTGCGCGCACGCCGATCGCCGACAGCACCGGAAGGAACCCGTCGATGTCGTCGCCACCAGCATGTTCGTGCTCGTTCGCAGGACTGCCGGTTCACCGGATCGTCGGATTGCGAACCGGATTCGGTTTGGTCCGCAATCGCGCCTCGCGGACCGATAAGAAACTGATGTGTAACGCGAATGACCAATTCATTGTTGACGGGAAATAAGCGATGAGCGCAACAGAGACGCCATCCAGAAGTGAACTCACGCCACTCGACTGGGCCTTTTTGTGCATGGAGCACGAGGACACGCCCATGCACGTCGGCGCCGTCGCGGTGTTCCGCTCCGAAGGCCCGGTCGACCGGGACCGGTTGCGGCGGCTGCTGGCCGAGCGCGCGCAGCGCATCGCCCGGCTGCGCATGCGGCTGGAGCGCTCGTGGCTGCAGCCGCACTGGCGCGAAGCCCGCGACTTCGACGCCGCCGAGCACGTCTACGACCACGAGATCCCCGCGCCGGGCGGCCGCGAGGAGCTGGCGATCCTGGCCTCCGAGCTGATCGCCGATCCGCTCGACCAGCGTCGCCCGCTGTGGGAACTGCACCTGATCACCGGGCTGGCCGACAACCGGTTCGCGGTGCTGATGAAGTTCCACCACTCGCTGGTCGACGGGCACGACGCGGTCGAGGTCGGGGTCCGGTTGCTCGACGAGTTCACCGACCTCACCGACACTCCCGCGACGCCGCCGCCGAACCCGCTGGACGAGGCGTTCGGGCTGATCCGCCGGCCGGAGAAGCTGGTCGGGGCGCTGCGCGGCACGCTGTCGAAGTCGAGCGAATCGCTGGGGATCGCGGCGTCGGTGATGCGCAACATGCGGATCCCGGTGCAGTCCTCGCCGATGCACGCCTCGACGTCCCCGGCCCGCCGGCTCGCGCTGGTGCCCATCGACCTCGCCGACATCCGCCGCATCCGCTCCCGGCACGGCGGCGGCACCAACAACGACGTCGTGCTCGCGGTGATCGCCGGAGCGCTGCGGATCTGGATGGCCGCGCGCGGCGAGGAGTCCGCCGAGGTCCCGGTGCGCGCGCTGATCCCGGTGTGCCGCAGGCGCAGCAACCAGCCCCGCACCGGCAACAACCAGCTCTCCGGCTACCTGTGCGAGCTGCCGGTCGACGAACCCGATCCGGCCACGCGGCTGGCGTCCATCCGCGCCGAGATGAGCGGCAACAAGAGCGCCGGACCGCTGCGCGGACCGGGGGCGTTCCCGGTGCTGGCGGGCCGGTTGCCGCAGGTGCTGCACCACGTGGCCACACCGCTGGTCGCGCAGGGCGCGCCGCTGCTGTTCGACACCATGGTCACCAACGTCCCGCTGCCGACCTTCCACGCCGCGCTCGACGGCGCCGAGGTCGCCGAGCTGTTCCCGCTCGCCCCGCTGGCCTCCGGGCACTCGCTGTCGATCGCGGTCTCGCAGTTCCGCGGCACGGTGCACATCGGCGTGCAGGCGAACCGGGCGGCGTTGCCCGACTTGGAGAAGCTCGCCGAGGCGCTGCCGCAGGCGGTCGCCGAACTCAGCGACGGGACGTGAGGATGGACTCTGGAAAGCCGCCTTCGTTATCGAACTTCGGCTGGTTATACGGGGGCGTCGACCTCATCGTTCGAACCGAGCACGGCGCCGTGCGCGGGACCTCCGACGGCGATGTCATGTCGTTCAAGGGGATTCCCTACGCGGCGCCGCTGGACGGTCCGCGCCGGTTCCAGGCACCGGTGGCGCCGCAGCGCTGGGACGGCCTCCGGGACGCCTCGGGCTACAGCGCCTCGGTGCCCCAGGCCGTGCTGGACCCCGCGCTTCCCGCGTGCTGGCGGCCCGGTGACTCGACCGATTGCCTGACCGTCAACGTCTGGACCCCCGATCGCGGCGGTCACCTGCCGGTCATGGTGTGGTTCCACGGCGGCGCGTACCTGGGAGGAACCGCCTCGACGGACGGTTTCGACGGGGCGAAGCTCGCGCGCGACGGCGTGATCGTGGTGACCGTGAACTACCGCGTCGGCTACGAGGGCTTCGGCTGGGTGGACAACGCCCCGTCCAACCGCGGGATCCTGGACCAGCTGGCCGCGCTGCGCTGGGTCCGCGACAACATCATCACCTTCGGCGGGAACCCGGACAACGTCACGATCTTCGGCGAATCGGCCGGCGCGGTCTCGGTGTCGACCCTGGTCGCGGGCTCCGCGCGGCGCGGGCTGTTCCGCCGCGCCATCGCGCAGAGCCCGGCGGCGATGTACTGCGACGAGGCGGAGAACCGCAAGATCGGTGAGCTGATCACCGGGCGGCTCGGCGTGCCCGCGACCACCGCGGCGCTCGCGGAGGTCCCGCCCGAAGACCTGCACGCGGCGCAGACCCACGCGATGGCGGAGATCAGCCGCAACCGCGCGGCCTGGACCAACAGCACGCCCTACAACGTCGTCCTCGACGGCGAAGTGCTCTCCGAGCTGCCGTGGGTGGCCATGCGCGGTGGCGCGGCCAACGGCATCGACGTGATCGCCGGCTTCAACCGCGACGAGGCCACCGGGTTCACCATCGACCTGCCCGCCGAGGCGCGCGACGTGCAGCGACTGGCCGATGACCTGCACCTGCCGTCGACGACGGTCGCCGAGTACCGGTCGGCGTTCCCGGGCGTGGCCGATCCCGACCTCCACACCGTGCTGCTCGGCGACAGGCTGTTCCGGATGCCCGCGGTGTGGATGGCCGAGGCGGTCGCGGCGGCCGGTGGGCGCGGCTTCCTGTACGAGTTCACCTGGGAGACCCCGCAGCGCGACGGCCTGCTCGGCGCGACGCACGGGCTGGACGTCCCGTTCACCTTCGGCAACCTCGACGACCCGCTGGCGCTGGCGATGCTCGGTGCCTCGCCCGCCGGGTTCGAGGAGCTGTCCGCCGCGATCCGCGGGGCCTGGACCTCGTTCGCCGCTACCGGCGATCCCGGCTGGCCCGGCTACCAGCTCACCGACCGGCAGACCCGGATCTTCGACGTTCCGGTCTCGCTGGCGTCCGATCCGATCAGCGGGTCCCGGCAGATCTGGGCGCACCGCTTCCCGGAGCTCGGGTGAGACCTCCCGATCCACGGCCTGTTCACGGAGTTAGTGTGTGGGCGGTTCGTGAAGTGGGAGGTCATCGATGGTGGACAACTCGGACAACGGGGCGTTGCGGGCACTGCGCTCGACCTTGCCGGACGAGGTGGTGCTGACCGATCCGGACTCCACCGGACGTTTCTCCCACGACGAGGCGGAGTGGGCGCCCTACGGGAAGCCGCTCGCGGTCGTGCGCGCCCGCAGCACCGAGGACGTCGTCGCCGCGGTCGAGGCCTGCGCCGAGCACGGGGTGCCCGTGGTGCCGCGCGGAGCCGGGACGGGACTGTCCGGCGGCGCGAACGCCATCGACGGCTGCGTGCTGATCTCCCTGGAGGGCATGAACGAGATCCTGGAGATCAACCCGCGCGAGCAGCTGGCCGTGGTCCAGCCCGGTGTCGTCAACGACGACCTGCGCGCCGCCTGCCGCGAGCACGGAGCCTGGTACCCGCCGGACCCGGCGAGCTCGCCGTGGTCGACCATCGGCGGCAACGTCTCCACCAACGCGGGCGGCGTGTGCTGCGTGAAGTACGGCGTGACCCGGGACTACGTGCTCGGCCTGGAGGCCGTCGTCGGCTCGGGCGAGGTCGTGCGGCTGGGCAGGCGCACGGCGAAGGGCGTCGCCGGGTACGACCTGTGCGGTCTGTTCGTGGGTTCCGAGGGCACGCTCGGCGTGGTCACCGAGGTGACCGTGAAGCTGCTGCCGGGCCTGCGCGCGCCGGAGCGCACCGTGGTCGGCTACTTCGACTCGCTGGTCGCCGCGGGTGAGGCCGTCGCCGCGGTCGCGGCGGCCGGGGTGGTGCCCTCGGCGCTGGAGCTGCTCGACCAGCACTGCCTGCGCGCGGTCGACGAGTGGAAGAACATGGGCCTGTCCGCCGAGGCCAACGTGCTGCTGCTCGGCCGCTCCGACGCGCCGGGCCAGGCGGGGGAGCAGGAGGTCGACACCCTCGTGCGCTGCTTCGAAGAAGCGGGCGCCACCTGGAGCGCGCGCTCCACCGACCAGCAGGAAGCCGACGCCCTGTTCTCGGCCCGCCGCCTGGCCTACCCGGCGCTGGAGCGGCTCGGCCCGCTGCTCACCGAGGACGTCTGCGTCCCGCGCGCCCTGGTCCCCGAGATGCTCGCGCGCATCGAGGCCGCCGCGGAGCGGCACGACACGCAGATCGCCAACATCGCCCACGCCGGCGACGGCAACCTGCACCCGCTGATCATCACCCCGCCCGGCGACGACGAGGCCCGCCTGCGCGCCCAGCGGGCCTTCGACGACATCGTCGCCGACGCCATCGACCTCGGTGGCACGGTCACCGGCGAGCACGGCGTGGGTCTGCTCAAGCGCAAGGGCCTGCACGCCGAGCTGTCGCGGAAGGTCATCGACATGCACCACGACATCAAGAACGCCCTCGACCCGGTTGGGATCTTCAACCCCGGCAAGGTCTTCGGCGACCCCTCCTGACCTCGGAGGTCACCGACGCGGCGCTCCGGTCAGGCTGTGAGGCGGGTGCGGACCGAGAGCGCCGCGAAGAGGACCACCGCCAGGGCCCCGAGGGCGGTGGGCCAGGTGAGGGGTTCGGCCAGCAGGAGAGCGGCCCAGAGGATGGTCATCACCGACTGGGTGAGCTGGATCTGGCTGACCTGGGCCATCGGGCCGATCGCCAAACCCCGGTACCAGGCGAGGAATCCGAGGTTCTGGCTGATCACCGCCAGGTAGGCGAAGGCCGCCCACTGCACCGGCGTCGCGCTCGGCGGGTGCTCGGCCACCTCGATGCCCGTGATCACGATCATCACGGGCGCGGCCAGCACGAGAGCCCACGAGACCGTCTGCCAGGCACCGAGCTCCCGCGCGAGCAGTCCGCCCTCGGCGTAGCCGATCGCCGCGGCGACGACGGCGCCGAACAGCAGCAGGTCAGCGAGGTGCAGTCCGCCCAGTCCCTGCAGCGAGGCGAAGGACACCGCCGCGACGGCCCCCAGACCGGCCATGATCCAGAACGCCTTCGGAGGCCGCTCGTGCCCGCGCAGCACCGCCATCACCGCGGTCGCCGCGGGCAGGACGCCGATCACGACCGCGCCGTGACTGGCCGGGGTGCTGGCGAGCGCGTACGAGGTGAGGAACGGGAACCCCACGACCACACCGCCCGCGACGACCGCCGCACGCGCCCACTGGGTGCCGCGCGGCAGGGCCTGCCGGGTGACCAGCAGCGCGACGACGGCCATGAGCCCGGCGACAGCGCCTCGACCGGCTCCGATGAACAGCGGCGAGAGGCCGTCGACGGCGATGCGGGTGAGCGGGAGGGTGAACGAGAACGCCACGACGCCGAGGAATCCCCAGGCCAGTCCTGCGTGAGGCGGGGATAGCACCGGTTCCCGGAACGCTGTAGCGCTACTATTGGCTGTCATGTCGGACGATAGCAGTTCGCGGATCGTCGCGGAACTCCGCGAGTGGATGGCCACGGCCCAGCCGGGCGCGAAACTGCCCTCCACGCGCGAGCTCGTCGCGGAACACGGGGCCAGCCCGGTCACCGTGCAGAAGGCGCTGCGCGCCCTCGCTTCTCGGGGCCTGGTCGAAAGCCGCCCAGGTGTCGGAACGTTCGTCCGCTCGGTTCGGGTCGCCCGGCCGAGCGACTTCGGCTGGCAGACCGCCGCGCTGGGGTCGCCGAAGAACATCCGCCCCAGGCTGTCCACCGCCATGCGGCCCGCGCCCAACGACGTGATCGCGCTGCACTCCGGGTACCCGTGCCGGGAACTGCTACCCGAGCGGCTGGTCCGGTCCGCGTTCACCCGAGCGGCCCGCAGCGACGCCGTCATCGACCGGCCCGCCACGGCCGGCGTCCCGGAGTTGCAGGCGTGGTTCGCCACCGAGCTCGGCACGGCGGTCCCGGGCGACGTGGTGATCTTCCCCGGCAGCCAGAGCGGGCTGAGCGCGATCTTCCGCGCGCTGGTGGGCGCCGGTCGTCCGCTGCTGCTGGAATCGCCCACGTACTGGGGAGCGATCGTGGCCGCCTCTCAGGTCGGCGTGCAGACGGTGCCGGTCCCGAGCGGACCGGACGGCCCCGACCCGGACCAGCTCGCCCGCGCCTTCGAGCGCACCGGTGCGCGCGCCTTCTACGCCCAGCCCAACTACGCCAACCCCACCGGCGTGCAGTGGTCCTCGCGCCTGGCCGAGGACGTGCTCGACACCGTTCGCCGCCACGTCGCCTTCCTGATCGAGGACGACTGGGCCCGCGATCTCGGCATCACCACCGACCCGGTCCCGGTGGCCGCCCGCGACGAGGACGGGCACGTGGTCTACCTGCGGTCGCTGACCAAGACCGTGTCGCCGTCGGTGCGCGTCGCCGGGATCATCGCCCGAGGCCCCGCGCGGGAGCGGATCCTCGCCGACACGCAGTCCGAGGCCGTCTACGTCAGCGGCATGCTCCAGGCCGTGGCCCTCGACGTGGTCACCCAACCGGCCTGGCGCACTTACCTGCGGGATCTCCGCAAGCAGCTCGCCGCCCGCCGCGACCTGATGGCCGAAGCCGTGCGGGAGCACGTTCCCGGGGTGCACCTGGACGTCCCGGCAGGCGGGCTCAACCTCTGGGTGCGGTTGCCGGACACCACCGATCTGCCCGCGCTCGTGCGCGACTGCGAAACCGCGGGGGTCGTCGTGGCCCCGGGCGACGAGTGGTTCCCCGCCGAACCGACCGGCCGCTTCCTGCGGCTGAACTACGCCGGCCCGAACCCCGGCGCCTACCCGCAGGCGGCCCGGCTCATCGGCGAGGCGCTCGTCAGCCGATCAGCTTGAGCGCCGCGGTCTCGATGGTGTCCTCGTCGAGCAGCACGTGGTAGGCCGCCGCGCCGAGCGGGATGAAGCTGTCCTCGCTGGTCACGCGAGCGATCCGGCCGCTGAACCCGGCGTCGACCAGCGCGGTGACGACGGGTTCGGAAACCCCTCCGCTGCGGCGGGTCTCGTCCGCGACCAGCACGGTGCCGGTCGCTTCGGCGGCCTCGAGCAGGTCCTCGACCGGGAGCGGGGCGAGCCAGCGCAGGTCGAGGACTCGGGCGTGCACGCCCTGCTGCCGGAGTCGTTCGGCGACGCGCAGGCTCATCGGGACTCCGTTGCCGAAGCTGACCAGCGTCAGGTCCTCCCCGTCGCCGTAGACCCGGGCGCGACCGATCGGCACGTGGTGCTCGCCCGGTGCGGGGTAGCGGGCCAGCCAGCCGTCGTCGCCGGATTCGTGCAGGTCACGGGTGTGGTAGAGGGCGATGGGTTCGAGGAAGGCGCAGACCCGGCCGTCTTCGCGGGCGGCGGCCGCGCAGGTGCGCAGCATCGCCGCCGCGTCGTCCGGCCGGGACGGCGAGGCCAGGACGACACCGGGCAGGTCGCGCAGGGCGGCGACGCTGTCGTCGTTGTGGAAGTGCCCGCCGAAGCCCTTCTGGTATCCGTAACCGGCGATGCGCACGACCATCGGGTTGGTGTAGCGGCCGTTGGAGAAGAAGCTCAGCGTGCTCGCTTCACCGCGGAGCTGGTCCGCCGCGTTGTGCAGGTAGGCCAGGTACTGGATCTCCGGGATCGGCACCAGACCCGCCAAACCCGCGCCCAACGCCGTGCCGAGAACGCTCTGCTCGTCCAGCAGCGTGTCGAAAACCCTGCTGCCGCCGAACTTCTTGCGCAGACCGCGAGTCACGCCGTAGACGCCGCCCTTGCGCGCGACGTCCTCGCCGAAGACCACGACTCGGTTGTCGCGCCCGAGCTCCTCGGCCAGGGAGCGGTTGATCGACTGCGCGAGCGTCAGCGGTCCCTCGTCCTCGGGTGCGGTGCCGAAGGTCGTGGCGCGGTTCGGCGGGGTGTCGGCGGTCCGCGCGGCGATGGCGTCGGGGGAGTGGGCGTGCACGGAGGCCATGACCTCCGCTGCGCTGCCGAGCTTGCGACGGCTCAGCGCGTCCTCGGCGACCTCGGCGACCTCCGCTCGGATCGCCTCGTAGCGGGAGCGGACTTCCTCCGGAGTGCGAACGCCTTGGGAGACCAGTGCTTTCGCCGTCGCCAGCAGCGGGTCGCGCTCGTGGTCGGCGGTGATCTCGGTGCGCGACCGGTACGCCGATTCGACGTCCGAGCCCGCGTGACCCATCAGCCGGACCGTGCGCAGGTGCAGGAACGCCGGTGCGCGGTGCTCGCGCACCCAGTCGGCGGCCTCCCGGGACACCCGCAGGCACTCGACCGGGTCGGCTCCGTCGGCGGTGAAGTAGCGGAGGCCGGGCCGGTCGGCGTAGGTCGAGGCGATCCAGCCCGCTGGCGTGCGCACGCTGATCCCGATCCCGTTGTCCTCGCACACGAGCAGCAACGGCAGCGGAAGTCCCTGAAAACCGCAGTGCAGCGCGGAGTTGATGGCGCCCGTGGCGGTCGAGTGGTTCGCCGAGGCGTCACCGAAGCTGCACACCACGACCGAGTCCGCGGGCCACTCCGCCGGCACCCCGAGCTTCGCGCCGCGCTCCAGCGCGAACGCCAGGCCCACCGAGCGCGGCAGGTGCGAGGCGATCGTCGAGGTCTGGGGGATGACCGACAGGTCGGCGTTGCCGAAGACCTTGTGCCGACCGGCCGAGATCGGTTCGTCCGCCGACGCGACGACGCCCAGCAGGACGTCCCTCAACGGGGTGCTCCCGGCGACCGCCCTGGCCCGCTGGAGGTAGAACGCCCCGGACCGGTAGTGCAGCAGCGCAGGGTCGCTCACCCGCAGCGCCGCCGCCACAGCGGCGTTCGACTCGTGCCCGGACGACCCGATGCTGTAAAAACCCACACCCCGTTTCCCCAGCTCACGAGCCTTGAAATCAAGGTGACGACTCCCGGCCTGGGAGTCGAACAACCCCACCAGATCCTCGCCCGAGACACCGGTCGACCCGATTTCAGTGGAACTCGGAGCTCCGATTTCCACTGAAGTCCGGTCATCGAGGTGGGTGAGCGACTGGAGGAAGTGGTCGTCGACGGGTTCGGTCATGGTTGCTCCCACTCGGATGCGACCGCTGTGCAGGACTTGGCGAGGAATTCCAGGGCGACCGGGAGCAGCGGGTTGGTGTTCTGCTTGCGGTAGAGGACCTTGACCCGCCGGTGCGGTTCGAACCCGATGATCCGGGCCACGCCCTGCTGCTCCCGGGGGATGGCGAGCGCCGGTAAGACGGCGACGCCGAGGTCCCGGCGCACCAGGTCGCGGATGACGGAGTAGTCGTTGCTGCGGAAGGTGATGCGCGGCGCGAAACCCGCCGCGGCGGCCAGCCGGACCAGCGAGCGGGCGCCCGCGGTGTCCTGGCGGGTGCAGATCCAGTTGTCGCCCGCCAGGTCCGGCAGTTCCACCCGGCCCCGGCCCGCAAGCCGGTGCGAGGAGGGCAGGACCACGCGGAGCGGTTCGGCCAGGAGCTCCTCCGCGCACAGCTCGATCGGCCACTGACGCGGGTCGAGGTCGTACTCGAAGACCAGGGCCGCGTCGAGAACCCCGTCCAGGAAGCCGTCGACGACCTCGTCGGGTTCGCCCTCGTCGAGCTGGACCTCGGCGTGGGGCCGCTGCGAGATCACGGCCGCGAGCACGTCCGGCAGCACGCGGGAGTTGGCGGTGGCGAACGACGCGAGGCGGAGGCTGCCCTCCTCGCCGACCACCATCGCCCGCACCTCGCGCTCCAGCGAGTCCAGCGCGCCGAGCGCGTCCCGGCTGCGGTCGGCCAGCCGCAGCGCGAGCGCGGTGCTGCGGGCCGACCGGGCCGAGCGCTCGAACAGCGGCGCACCGATCGCCCGCTCCAGCAGCACCATCTGCTGCGACACGGCCGAGGCCGTGTAGCCCAGCATCCGCCCGGCCTCGGCGAACGAGCCCGTGCGCACGCACTCCTGCAAGGTCCGCAGGTGAATGGGGTTGAGCACGCCGACTCCTCAGGTGGTTCAGGCCGGGACCGGCAGGCGGCCGCGCAGCCGCATCGCCTCGCGCACCCGCTGCTGGGCCATCTCCAGGGCGGCCGCGTGCGGGAGCGCCCCGGTCTCCGCCGCGGTGTCGAGCACCAGCAGGGTGTTGCGCCTGGTCCGGATCGCGACCTCGTCGAGGATCCTGGCGGGCTCGGGCCGGAACGCGGAATACCGCGCGTCCATCGCGAATCCGGCCGCGATGGCGCCACCGGCGTTGGCGATGAAGTCCGGCACGATCTCCACCCCTCGCGCGGCCAGCGCGGCGCGCGAGGCCGGACCGGTGGGCAGGTTGGCGCCCTCCACGACCAGCCCGGCGCGGATGCGGGACGCGACCGAGGAGTCGATGACGTCCTGGCGGGCGGCCGGGATCAGCACGTCGCAGTCCACGGTCAACTCCTCGCCGTGCGCGATGCGTTGCGCCGGTGCGGCTTTCGCGACGCAGGTGTCGCCGAACTCCGCCTTGGCGGCCAGCCACGCGGGCACGTCGAGACCGTTGGGGTCGTGCACCGAACCGTCCGCTGTGGACAGCGCGACCAGCTGCGCGCCCAGCTCGTGCAGCCGCGCGGCCGTGGCCGTCCCGACCGCTCCGAAGCCCTGCACCGCGATCCGGGCCCCGGAGACCGGCTTGCCCGCTCGCTCCAGCGCTGCCACCGCGGCCTCGGCGACTCCGTGCCCGGTCACGCCGAGCTGGTCGTAGGGAACCCCGCCCAGCGCCTCCGGGACGCCGACGGCCGCGCCGCGATCACCGAGCTCGTCCTGGATGATCGCCGCGTCGTGCTCGGTCATGCCCATGTCGAGCCCGGCGACGTAGCTGGCCGGGATCTGGTCGGCCAGGCGTCGCGCGAACGCGCGCACCACCGCTTCCTTGTCCGGCGAATCGGGATCGGCCGCGATGCCGGCCTTGGCGCCGCCGTGGAAGAGGTCGACCGCTGCCCACTTCCAGGTCATCACCCGCGCCAGCCGGGCGATCTCGCCGATGGTCACGCCCGGGGCCATCCGCGTGCCGCCCTTGCCGCTGCCGCGCGCGGTGTTGTCGATGACCAGCACGCCCCGCATCCCGGTGCGCGCGTCGGAGACGCAGACGACCTTCTCCGGGCCCCACTCGTCGATCTCCTGCAACAGATCAACCACGGTTGTCCCTTCCTACACGCAGTTGTGCTCGGGCCGGACCTCGGCGCCGTCGAATCGGCGCACGTCGAGACCGGAGACGTCGATGGGTGGTGTGCGACCCAGGACCAGGTCCCGCATCACCTCGCCGATCGCCGGGCTCTGCAGGAAGCCGTGCCCGGAGAACCCGGTCGCGTAGAAGAACCGGCCCACGTTGCCGACCAGCGCGTTGTGGTCCGGAGTGATCTCGTAGAGCCCGGCCCAGCCGTGCGCCACGCCCGCCTCGGCGACGCGGGGAGCGCGGTGCGCGACGGCCTCGCTGAGCCGCCCCAGCCAGCGGTCGTCGGTGCCCAGCCGGAACCCGAACTCCTCGTCGGGATCCGACATGCCCACCAGCAGGCCGGGGCCTTCTTCGTGGAAGTAGAAGCTGGTGGCGAAGTCGATGGTGAACGGCAGCCGCGTTGGCAGGTCCGGTATCGGCTCGGTGACCAGGATCTGCCTGCGCAGCGGACGCACCGGCAGCTCGACACCGGCGAACTCGCCGACCGCCGCCGACCACGCCCCGGCCGCGCACACCACCGTCGAGGTGCGCACGGTCCCGGCGTCGGTGCGCACGGCGCTGATCTCCCCGCCGGTCGTCTCGACACCGGTGACCTCGACGCCGCGCCGCAGCACCGCGCCGTGCTCGCGGGCCGCCCGCGCGTAGCCGCCGACGACGCCCTCGGGAGTGCAGTGCCCGTCGGTGGGCGAGTAGGCCGCCGCCAGCAAGCCCTCGGGCGAGACCAGCGGGGACAGCTCGCACGCCTCCTGCACCGTCAGCATCCGGCTCGGCACTCCCAGCGAGTTCTGCAGCGCCACACCGCCTTCGAAGGCGGCGACATCAGCGGGGTCCGACAGCAGGAACAGGTATCCCTGCTGCTTGAGGTCGATGTCGCCGCCCGGCCTTCGCGCGAAGTCCTCGAAGGCCCGCAGGCTGCGCTGCCCGAGCTCGATGTTGACGGGATCGGAGAACTGCGCCCGGACACCTCCGGCCGCCTTGCTGGTGCTGCCCGAACCGAGTTCGCCGCGTTCCAGCAACAGCACGTCCGCGCCGGCTTCGGCGAGGTGGAAGGCGGTGCTGACACCCACCGCCCCGCCGCCGACGACCACGACATCCGCTGCGGGCGGAAGCATTACTTCCCGCCGAGTTCCGGAGGCAGCCGGTAGTCCATCTCGGGCTCGACGGTGTCGACGTCCATCTGGGCCTTCTGCAGCTTGCCGGAGAAGTCCCAGTTCAACGACTGCCACCGGGTGAACTGGTCGAGCACCCAGATGCCCGACTGGCGACTTCCGTTGCCGGACTTGCCGTTCCCGCCGAACGGCAGGTGCGCCTCGGCGCCGGAGGTCGAGTTGTTCACGCTGACCATGCCCGCGCCGATGCCCTGCCGGAACCGGAACGCCTTGGCGGGATCGGTGGTGTAGATGGCCGCCGACAGGCCGTAGCCGGGCGCGTTGCCGAGCTCGATCGCCTCGTCGAGGGTCTCGTAGGTGGTGACGCCGACGATCGGCCCGAAGGTCTCGTTGCGGAAGATGTGGTCGTCGGTGCGCATCCCGTCCACCAGAACCGGGTGGTAGTACAGGCCCGCACCCGCATCGCCGTGAAAGCCCTTGCGCGGCTTGTCGTCGGTGATGCGCCCGACCGCATCCGAGCCGAGCGGCGTGTGGTGCGGCTGCAGGGTGTCGAGGATGGATTCGAAGTTGTCGGCGAACTTCGCATCGAGCATCGGCCCGTAGAGCACGTCGCCGCCGGGCTCGCCCACGGTGGCCGCGCGCAGCGCCGCGTCCAGTCGCGAGGTGAACTCGTCCTTGATGTCGCGGTGCACGATGAGGTTGCCCAGCGAGGTGCAGCGCTGACCGGCGGTTCCCCAGCCGGAGAACAGCGCGCCCTCCACGGCCAGGTCGAGGTCGGCGTCCTCGGTGACGATCATCGGGTTCTTGCCGCCCAGCTCCAGGCACGGGTTCTGCAGGTGACGTCCGCACAGCTCGCCGACCCGGGTGCCGACCGCGCTGGACCCGGTGAAGCCGACCTTGTTGACGGTGCCCGCCTGCAGCGAGGCCTCCAGGCCCTTGAAGGTCGCTTCGCCGTCGGTGTAGACGAGGTTGAGCACGCCCTTGGGCACGCCCGCCTTCCACGCGAGCTCGGCCACCGCGCGGGCCGCCCCGGCGGCGTACTCGGCCGGCTTCCACACGACCGCGTTGCCGCACAGCAGCGCCGGGACGAGGTACCAGGACGGCACCGCGACCGGGAAGTTGCCCGCGGTGATCACCACGGCCACCCCGACCGGCACGCGGAAGGTGAACAGCTGCTTGTCCGGCATCTCCGAGGGCACCGTCTGCCCGTAGAGCCTGCGGCCCTCGCCGAGGAAGAAGTCGCAGGTGTCGACGATCTCCTGCACCTCGCCGAGCGCTTCGGCGTAGGGCTTGCCGATCTCGCGGGTCACCAGCCTGGCCAGCGATTCCTTGTTGGCCTCGACCAGTCGTCCCAGGCCCGCGATGACGCGACCGCGCACCGGAGCGGGGACCTGCGCCCACTCCTTCTGGGCGCGATGGGCCTGCTCGGTCGCGGCCACCAGGGTCTCGGGGGTGCCCAGCGCGACCTTGGCGACGACGTCGTCGAGGTTCGCGGGGTTCTTCGAGAGGTACTCGCCTCCGCCGTCGATCACCTCCGGGGCGTGCGGACCGATCACGGAGCTCAACGTCGCCTGCACCGACATGCACCTCTTCCTGCTCGGGACCACGCTGAGATCACCGTAGAACGGCGGAGCGCGCTCTGTTGAGAATCAGAAGAGTGATTTCTTGTCGCGCTGAGACCCAGCGTCGCTGGGGCTGCCTTCCGATGGGCGAACGGATGTGCCAACGTCGGTGCGCATGGACCTCCTCAGCGACGCGGACGTGGCCGCCTCCCTCGACTACGACGCGGCGATCGCCTCGCAACGCCTGGCCTTCGAGTCCCTTGGCAGGGGAGAGGCGCAACAAGCTGCGAAAACAGCGATCCGCACGGGCGAGGACACGGCCCTGTCGTACCTGAGCCGGCTCTCGCCCCGGCACGGTCCGGTGGCCAAGCTCGTCTCGGTCAACCCCGGCAACGCCAATCGTGGCCTGGCGTCGATCAACGCCACGGTCCTGGTGCTCGACGCGGAGACCGGTGCGCTCACCGCGACCATGTCGGGCACGACCCTCACCGAGATCCGCACCGCCGCGGGCAGCGCGGTCGCCCTCGACGCCCTGGCACCCGCCGACGCGGACGTGCTGGCGGTGATCGGATCCGGCGTCCAGGCCCGAGCGCACGTCCGGGCCGTCTCCCGCGTCCGCCCGCTCGCCGAGATCCGCATCCACAGCCGCGACGCGGCCCGCCGCGAGTCGACCGCCGCTGAGCTCGCCGCCGAGCTCGGGCTCGACGTCCGAGCGGCAGGCACCCCGGCCGACGCGGTCCGCGACGCGGCGATGGTGGTCGCCTGCACCCTGAGCTCCGACCCGGTGGTCGCGACCGCCGACCTCGCCCCAGGCGTCACCGTGGTGAGCGTCGGGAGCTTCGAGCCCCACCGGCGAGAGGTCGACGGCGATCTCCTGCGCGCAGCGGACAGGGTCGTCGTGGACGACGTCGCCACGGCCACCCACCACGCGGGCCCGATCATGGCGGCCCTCGACACCGGCGACCTCGACCGGGACGCCCTGACCCCGCTCGGCGCGATCCTCACCGCCCAAGCCCCGGGCCGAAAGTCCGCCGAGGACCTCATCTTCTACAACAGCGTCGGCATCGGAGTCCAAGACGCAGCAGCAGCCCTCGCAGTCCTGCGCCTGCTCTGAGGTGTCCCGCGTGGCTCATGCGGGTGATGGCTTACCCAACATCGTGCATAAAACGTCCTGGAGCTTGATCAATCGCTTCAGCTGGTCGAATCATGGAGCCATGAAGCTATCCAAGGTTTCAGGATGCGAGAATGACAACTGTCCGGCTGTGTACGTCTCTGATGCGGGAACGGCAGTGGTGCAGGGGTTTCCGGTGCACTCTGCCGATGGCCTTGACCTCGGGAAGGGAGAGGCGGCCGTCGAAATTCCTCCGGAAATCGTCCTCGCGTCGGTTGAAGCACTCCAAGGAGTCAAGAAGTGATCCTTTCCGACCTGCTGCAGAGCTTTGAGGACTGCGAACGCACCGCATGGCGGTTCGAGTGCCAGCCGACCTATGCAATTCCCAGGGAGAACAGTGGCTTCGCCCTCTGGAAGGCGGGGGAACCCAAACCCGAGGGCCACAACTCTGCGTGGCACGAGCGAGTCAGGGGCTACCTAGGGGCTGGGAAGACCCTGGGTCGCGTCCGCGTCGTGCGCCGTCCGCTGACGGTTTACCAGCAGTATCAACTCGACTGGGGAATCCCAGGCAACATCGAGGCGGGGGAAGACATCCGCATCCTCGACATGACCGAGCTCGACCTGGACTTGCCGAACCAGGACTTCTGGCTCTTCGATGACGCGACGGTTGTCCATCTCAACTTTGAAGAAGATGGCACTATGATCAACGTGGAACAGCTGGAAGATCCAGACCTGCTGCAGTACCGAAAGTGGCGGGATACGGCACTTGCTCACGCAATGCCTTTCAGTGAGTTTGATGCTCGAACCTGACGATGAGCGACGTGGCCGCCGGGATCTGGCGGACACGCTGAAGCAGTTACGGAAGGCAGCCGGCCTCTCGGG
Source organism: Saccharopolyspora endophytica (assembly GCF_018070075.1). GTDB lineage: Bacteria > Actinomycetota > Actinomycetes > Mycobacteriales > Pseudonocardiaceae > Saccharopolyspora > Saccharopolyspora endophytica. The sequence goes on along the minus strand of NZ_JAGPXE010000003.1, from coordinate 651,822 downwards.
GGAGAGGCTGGCCGCTCGGGCTGCGATGTCGCAGTCCAAGATCAGTCGGATCGAATCCGGCAGGTCGTTACCCAGCGTCTCCGATGTCGAGCGGCTCATGAAGGCGCTGGACGTGCCGCCGGACGCGCAGCAGGACATCCTGACTGTTGCCAGGGCTGCCAACGTCGATTACGTCTCGGTGCGGGCGTCAGCCCGCAAAGGCATCTGGCGTCGTCAAGCTGAAATCAAGGCGCTCTGCGAGTCGTCGAAGTCGGTTCGACATTTCCTGCCCGCCATCCCTTCCGGTCTTCTCCAGACAGCGGATTACGCCCGTGCAGCGCTAACCCCGGTCATCGAAGGAAACCCCGCGCGTGACATCGAGCGCGCGGTGAGGACCCGCTTAGATGCTCAGAGCGTGCTGGATGACGAGTCCAGGCAGTTCCACTTCCTGCTGACCGAACAAGCGGTCAGGATCAAGCGCGCTTCGTCGGCGGTCATGGTCGAGCAGCTCAGGCACTTGGCTGAGGTATCGCAGAGGCCGAACGTCGACCTGGCAATCGTTCCCAGCTCAGAGCTGGTTGGCGCCAGTCCGCTGAACATCTTCGTGGTTTACGACGAGCGTTTGGTGACCGTCGAAATCTTCTCCGGAAGCGTGGCGCTTCGGGACTATCGCGATATCTCATATCACTTGAACGTGTTCGACTACTTTCGGGAGCGAGCCGTTTCGGAAAATGATGCTCGGCGGCTCCTGAGTTCGGTGGCCGACGAGTTTATGCGAGGTCCTGACTAGAACTGGAATCGCATTATCCACTGCGTCAAATTTCGCTTCATGGTGATGTTGAGCGAGGGGCGGCCCGGTGCCGAACAGCCCCCGAGGTCGCCGGTTGGATGCGAAAAGCAGGAGCGCACAACGGTTCTCGTCGACGGTCGCAGCTGGTTGGTGTGCCCGGTCGGTGGACCGACGTGCTTCCGGGTAGTCGCGGACATGGATCAGATCGCCGAGGACGCGGTCGACTTCCACGCGGAGAACCACTTCCTGGCGTGCGGCTGTCCGTGCTGCGGGCGGTGAGCGATGACCCGCATTCCGTGCCAGTGGTTGTACCTCGGCGGGTTCACCTTCCGGTGGGGGAGAGGTGATCCGGCGATCGACGTGCTCCGAGGTGACACGGGCCCCGTCCACGGCAACGGCCTGCGCATCGAGGTGATCCCCGTTGATCAGTCGTGGAAGGACGTCCAGGACCTGCAGCAACGCGCCCGGGTCTGGTTGCGGGTGACCGCGGCGAAGCGGGCCGGGGTCCGCGATTGAAGGCGCTCGGTGTGCTTTCCTGGGTGGACACGGTGTTGAGGAGGTCATGGGTGGGGTACGCGGCGAGGTTCGAGGCGGAGCTGGCGGAGTTGGAACTTCCCGGGCGCGTGGGCATCGCGAGCTGGGACCTCCGCGAGAACGCGCCGGTGCTGCGAGGCGCCGAGGTCGAGGTGCACTCGGCCAGCACCATCAAGGTCCTGGTGATGATCACCGCGTTGCGGGCCGTCGCCGACGGGCGGCTCGACCTGGACGCGCAGGTGGAGCTGCCCGCCGACCGGACGAAGGGGACCGGCGTGCTGTTCGAGGTCCCCAGCGTGCCCCGGGCGTCGCTGCGCGACCTGATCAACCTCATGATCGTGATCAGCGACAACGCCGCCACCAACGCCGTCATCGATCAGGTGGGCTTCAGCGCGATCGCCGTGTGCACCGCCGACTTGGGCTGCACCGGCACCCGCATCGAGCGCCACATCATGGACACCGATGCGCCCGGCGTCCTGCAGACCACGGCGCTCGACCAGGCCCGCGTCCTGACCGCGCTCGCCGAGGGCACCGCGCTGCCGCCCCAGCTGACCGCGCACGCCCTCACGGTCCTGTCGCGGCAGCAGGTCGTCGACCGAATTCCGTTGCTGCTGCCCGAGAACGCGCGCTGCTGGAACAAGACCGGCGAGATCAAGGGACTCCGACACGACGTCGCGCTGCTGAGCACCGACGACACCCCGCAGGTCGTCCTCGCCGTGCTCGTCGACCAGCTCACCGATGCGGTGTCCAACAAGGGCTACCGAGGCGGCGAGGGCGTCGAAGCCATCGCCGCCATCGGACTCGCCGCGTGGCGGGCGATGAATCAGCCCAGCACCGGATCCCAGGGCGTCGACGGCGCGTAGAGCGAGCGGATCCCGCTCATGGGCGCGTTGTGCCGGAGCTCGGAGTCGCGGTAGCGGGCCACCTGCTCGTGCCAGTTGAGGATGCCGGACAGCCAGTCCTTGAGCTCCTCGGCGTGCTGGTTCAACGCCTCCTGAGCCTCCGGCGAGACCTCCCGCTCCTGGTACAGGGCGGGCAGTTCCACGTCGATGACGTGCAGGAATTGCTCCATCCGAGCGTTGAACAGCCCGTGCACGATCTCGAAGGCGCGGTCCTGGTCGCAGTCCAGGAAGTTCTGCACCACCAGGACGGCGTTGTGCACCTCGCCCTCGAACTCGATCTCCTTGCGGTAGGAGAAGACGTCGTTGAGCATCGTCGCGCAGTCGATCGCCGAGTTCTCCAGGTTCTGCACCGCTCGCGTCTCGTAGAGCTCCGGAGGCACCACGTCGCCGTGGGCGAAGCGGGCCAGGCTGATCGTCATGTCCGAACCGAAGGTGGCGCGGCGCATCTCGACGTAGTCCACCGGGTCCGGAACGTGGTTGAGCGCCTGGTTGTCCAGCTCCCACACCCAGCTGTCGATCATCACCTCCACGGCGCTGCGCAGCGACCGCCGCTCCCGGGCGTTCATCGGAGCCGTGGTGCGCCGCCACAGGTCGGCCAGGCCGCGCTCCATCATGTTCACCGGCACGATCCCCGGCTCACCCGTGTCGGTCATGACCTGCTTCAACCGCTCGTTCTGAGCCTTGGCGCCGGCCACGTCGCGGACGTGCCCGTAGCGCTGCGGGTACAGGTCGTCGCCGTAGGTGCCCCACACCAGCCAGTGCGAGGCCAGGTCCAGCTCCTCCAGCGAGGCGTCCGGATCCAGCCCGGCGGCGCACAGCGGCAGGTCGTTGAACCGGACCGCCGCCTCGTCCCACACCGGCGGGGCGTCGGCGAACATCCCCATCTCCCGCGACCAGTCCACCGCGTGCTCCCGGGAGACGTCCAGGTGCGGGCACAAGCGCAGCTCGAACGGCACCTCCAGCTCGGGCCGCTGAACCGGGCCGACCGGCTGGAACGGCACCCTCGTGAAGCTCCGAAGGCGTTGCGGCGCGGTCGAGATCAGCGACTTGGCGATGTAGGCGCCCGCGGTTCCCAGACCCGTGGGTCCACCCAGGACCGACGAGCTGCCACCACCCTCGGGATATCGCCCGGAGGCCATGTGCCACTCGTGCCCGCCGGACTGCCAGTCCTGAAGACCCTTGGCATAGCCCAGCACCGCCATCCGTCCGGCCGGGTCCACCCCGCGCTCGTCGAGCAGCCTCGGCACCTCGGTCAGGGCGGTGTGCTCGAACTGGTGCATCCGCGAGGTCAGCAGGTCGTTGACGGTCTCGGCGGCCTCCTGGGAATCGCAGCCCAGGAACCGCTCGAAGACCAGCACGCCGTTGCTCAGCTCGCCCTCGTCGGTGACTTCGCGCTCGTAGGAGAACAGGTCGTTGCGCAGGTGCACCGCGTCGGAGAACGTGTCGCGCAGGACCTTCAGCGGGCGGGTCGCGGCGAGCTCGGCCGGAACCTCCATCCCCACGGCGTGCTCGACCAGGTTCGCCGACCACGGAGCGCCGCCGACCTTGCGGCGCATCTCGATGTACTCGATGGGGTTGGAGAGCCGGTTCTCGCTGATGTTGTGCAGCTCCCACAGAGATTCGTCGAGCAGCGCCTTCGTGCTGTCGGCGAACCGGCGTCTCCAGTCGGCGCTCATCGACGGCACCGTGCGGCGCCACAGGTCCGCCAGGCCGGCCTCCACCGGGTTGGTCGGCTGCTCGGTGATCGGCTCGTCCACCGGCATGAAAGCCCGCAGCCGGTCGAGGTGTTCGCGGGCGGCGGTCAGGTCCGGGTCGCGCTTGTAGAGCTCGACGAAGTGGTCGTCGAAGTAGAACACCCACACGTACCAGTCGGTGACCAGGTCGAGCTCGTCGCTGTCGCAGTCGGGGTGGGTGTAGGCGCACAGCAGCGCGTAGTCGTCGCGGTCCAGGTCCGCTTCGGACCAGATCTCCTTGCCCCGCTGCGGGACGTCGATCATCTCCATCTGGCGGGCCCACGCCTTGCTGTGCTCGCGGGCGCGCTGCAGGTTCGGGTTCAACCGGGCGGGGTAGGACAGGTAGAACTCGGGCAGTCGGAACGACATGGGTCAGCGGCCTCCCAGAGGTGTGCACCGTCGCCAGCTGACGGAACCAGTCACCCGGGTCCTCGCCAATGCCTCGTCGGAGTTGGCACACGATCGGGCAACGACATCGCCCGCCCGGCCCAGCGCCGAGTTCACCGCTGGTGCACGAACTCCCCGTCGACCACCGTCAGATCCACCCCGCACCCGGCGATCTCCTCCGGCGGCAGCGCGAACGGGTCGGCGTCCAGCACCACCAGATCGGCCGCCTTGCCGACCTCGACGGAACCGGTGTGCTGCTCGACGTGGTTCACCCACGCGCTGCCGACCGTGTAGGCCGCCAGGGCGTCGACGAGGTCCAGCGCCTCCTCCGGCCCCAGCGGCTCGTCCGAACCGGGTTCGCGGCGGTTGACCGCCACGTGCACGCCCAGCATCGGATCGGCCTCCGACACCGGCCAGTCGCTGCCGGCCGCCAGCACCGCCCCCGCGGTCCGAAGCGAGCGGAACGGGTACTGCCAGGACGCCCGGGTGTGCCCGAGCTTGGGCACCGTCAGCTCGGTCATCGCCGCGTCGTTGACCGCCCAGCGGGGCTGGATCGTCGCCGCCACCCCGAGCTCCCGGAACCGCGCGATGTCACCCGGGTGCACCACCTGCACGTGGGCGATCTGGTGGCGGAGCTCGGGTCCGCTCCCGGCAACGGCGTCCAGGGCGTCGCGCACCGCGCGGTCGCCGACGGCGTGGAAGTGCAGCTGGAAGCCCTCAGCGGTCAGCTGCGGCACCGCCTTCGCCAGCTCCTCCGGGCCCACGAAGGACAACCCCCGACCGTCGGGGCCCAGGTAGGGCAGCCGCAACGCGGCGGTGGCGTTCTCGCACACCCCGTCCTGCATGATCTTGACCGTCTCGGCGCGGAACCGCCGCCCTCGCGCCCGCTTGCGGCGCTCCAGCAGGTCCGGGATCTGCTCGACGCCGCGATCGCGGTCCCACCACAGCGCTCCGCGGACCTTGCCGGTCAGCAGCCCGCGCTCGTCGGCGAGCAGGTAGGTCGACAGCAGGTCGTCGTAACCGAGGTAGCGGCCGACGATGGCGTCGTGCCAGGACGTGACGCCGCGCGCGTGCAGGTGGCGCTGCCCCGCTGCCAGGGCGTCGAGGTACTGCTCGGAACCGGCCGCCGGGAGCACGTGCTCCATCAGGCGGGTGGCCCCCTCGTGCAGGGTGCCGTCGGGACGCCCGGCCGGATCGCGCTCGATGCGCCCGTCCGGCGGATCGGGAGTGTGCCGGTCGATGCCGGCCAGGCGCAGCGCCACCGAGTTGACCCACGCCCCGTGGTGGTCGCGGTTGACCAGGTAGGCGGGTCGGTCGCCGGTCACCGAGTCCAGCGCGCGCCGGGTCGGCGTCCCGCCCGGGAACTGGGCCATGTCCCAGCCGCCGCCGAGCAGCCACGGCGAGTCCGGGAACTCGGTGAGGTGCTCGGAGATCAGCCGCAGGCAGTCGCCGGCGTCGGTGGCCTGCGACAGGTCGCAGCGCAACCGCAGCATGCCGCCGAACACCGGGTGCACGTGGGCGTCGTGGAAGCCCGGCAGAAGGAGGCGGCCGCGCAGCTCCACCACCTCGGTGCGGGGGCGGATCCTCTCGCGCACGGCCTCGCCGCCGACGGCCGCGATCCGGCCGTCGCGCACCAGCACCGCGTCGGTGAACGAGCGCGCGGCATCCATGGTGGCCACCGGGCCGCCCACGAACGCCACCTCATCCGCCATGAGCTGATTGTCGCAGGCGGCGGGCGTCCCGTTACCGAGCAGTTCTGGCCACATCGTCCGGTCTGAAGGGACGAAGAGGCGGGACGGCCGACACCGTCCCGCCTCCGGTAGTGCGCCTCTAGCGGCGTTCGCCTGTGATGACCGAGACGGCCAGCTCTCGCTGGGGCTCGGTGACCTCGGGGAGCTGGAAGCCGAGCGCTCTGATGTGGTTGAGCAGGTCGGGCTCCGGGGCCACCCCGTGCTGGCGCAGGTAGTAGGCCACCGCGCCCGGCCAGATCCAGCTGCCGTCGGTGTGGAAGGTCATCGGGACCGACGCCGTGCGCTGCGCGTCGAGGCGATCGTTGTCGTAGCTGCGCGCGGCCAGCACGACCGGTGCCTTCTCCAGGTAGTCGGCCACCCGTTCGGCCTCCGCGCGGCCGATCTCGGCACGCTCGGTGATCGGGTTGCCGCGGTCGTCGAAGACCTCGGCGGTGCGCAGCGACGGCTTCGACTGCTCCGGTTGCGCGGTCCCGGCGGCCAGCCACTGCGGCGTCGCCTCTGCCGGCCGGGGGTGCCTGCGCAGCTCTTCGGCGTAGGCCGAAGGCGGGGGAGGGGTCTGCCAGTCCGGCTCGTTGTCGCCGTTGAAGTCGACGGCGTAGCTCCCGGGGCGCTGCAGCCGGTAGACCGCGCTGACCCAGGTGCCCCGGTCGGGCTGGTGCATGCCGGACCGCAGCCGTCCGAACAGGTCGGAGACCTCCGGAGGCGCGGCGAGCGGGATCGCGCTGCCGTTGGGCGCGATCAGCCGGCACACCGTCTCGACGTGATCGCCGAGCGCGCGGTACTCCGTGGTGGACTCCTGCCAGCCGGGGGGCAGCGCGCGCACGATCACCCGGCCGATCTCCTGGATCAGCTGCTGCTGCGTGGCCGCGTCCAGCGATCCCGGCGGGTCAGGTTGACTCATGACTCCCATCCTTCCAGTCGTGCAGCGTGGTCGATGCACGCCGTTCCCCCTGCTCCGAGCCTCGCCGATTTTTCTGGAATGACGGTTTTCGAAGCGGCGGTGAAGGCATCACGAGGCCTTCGCGCAGAAGCTTAGAACCAACGCGCCCCCGGCGGGGCCGGGTGAGTTGATCTCGTTACGCACCAACCGGATAGGGCCGTTTTACCTGCCGTCATGCACCCGTTCCGACGCCGTAACGGTTGTCCGAACCGACGATTGTTGACAATCTCACTTCCCCGGCCTTAGCTTCGAGCCATTCCGGCCAACGCGGGAGGTGCTCATGCGAACCGAGATCAATCGACTTCCGCGTCCGGCCGGGTCCGTGGATCTTCTTCCCGCAATCGGACTCTTCGAGTTAGCACATATCTGATCGGGCTATTCCGACAACCAGGGCGGTAATCCCGCCCTATGTCGGCATAGCCCGATTGAGTTACCCCGCCTCGTATGCGCTCTGAAAGGAGGTATTCGCCCATGGGACTCGTCGGCGGCGAACCGCTCATGAAGGTGACTTGGACGGATCCGGTGACGGGAAGCAATGGCTTCCTGGTCGTGCACACCCTGGTGTCGGGTCTGGCCACCGGTGGGACGCGGATGCGTGCCGGTTGCACGATGGAGGAAGTCGAGCACCTGGCGCGCGGCATGGCCCGCAAGACCGCGGTGTTCGAGCTGCCCGTGGGCGGAGCCAAGGGCGGCATCGACTGCGACCCGAAGGACCCGCAGGCCAAGGGAGTGCTCCGGCGCTACCTCCAGGCGATGCGCCCGTGGCTGGACGCGCACTGGGTGACCGCCGAGGACCTGGGCGTGCCCCAGCACCTGATCGACGAGGCCTTCGAAGAGCTCGGAATGCACCAGTCCTACCACGCGGCGATCCGCCGGGCGCCGGACGCGGAGCGCACGCTGCGCCGGGTCCGGGCCGGGCTCAACGCGCCGGTGCCGGGTGGCCTGCTGCTCGGTGACGTGGTCGGCGGCTACGGCGTCGCCCAGTGCTGCCTGGGCGTGGTGCACGCCCGCGACTGGGCCGCGCAGGAGACCACCGTCGCGGTGCAGGGCGTGGGCACCATGGGCGGCGGCGCCGCCTTCTACCTGCACGAAGCGGGCCTGAAGGTGGTGTCCCTCGCCGATGCGGCCGGAACCCTCCACCACCCGGACGGCTTGGACGTCCCGGCTCTGCTGGAGACCCGCGACCGCTTCGGCGAGATCGACCGCGACCAGGTCCCGGCCGACGTCCAGCGGCTGCCGCGCGAGGCGGTGCTCTCGCAGGAGGTCGACGTGCTGATCCCGGCCGCGGTCTCCTTCGCCATCGGCACCAACCAGGTGCCGGACGTGGCGGCGCGGGTGATCGTCGAGGCGGCCAACAACCCGGTCACGCCCGAGGCCGAGGAGCTGCTGGCGACCCGCGGCATCCCGGTGATCCCGGACTTCGTGGCCAACGCCGGCGCCGCGGCGTGGGCGTGGTGGCTGCTGCTGGGCAGGGTGGACGCCGATCCGGTGCTGTCCTTCCAGGTGCTGCGCGAGGAGATGCTGGCCAAGATCCCGCTGCTGCTCGCGGCGTGGGACACCGAGGGGCACACCCCGCGCGACGCGGCGCTGATGCTGGCCGAGCGGCGGACCGAGCAGAACCGGGTCGCCGAGGAGAGCGGGCAGGCGCTGCTGAGCATCCCGTGACGGCACGTCGTGGTCCCCGGGTCGAGACCGGCCCGGGGGCCACGACGTCCGGCGGTTGAAAAGCGCTGCGGCGGACCGGATACGGTCTCATGTTGACTCGCTGCGATCAACGTGTGACAACCCGCAACCGTGGTGCTAGCGTGACTCGTGGTTGCGGTTTTGGTCCTTGCAGTACTGGAAAGAGTGCCTGCCAGAACGCAGGCGCTTTTTTTGTGCCGTGGTGCTCCGCGGGCTGCCGGTGATCAGCTCTGGCAACCAGGGGTCGGCGCAGTGTTGACCCTGGTCAGCAGAAACGGGAGAACAAGGAATGGCAAGCGGTACGGTCAAGTGGTTCAACGCCGAGAAGGGCTACGGGTTCATCACCCCCGACGGCGGTGGCGCTGACGTCTTCGCCCACTACTCCGCCATCGATGCCACGGGTTTCCGCACGCTGGAGGAGAACCAGCGCGTGGAGTTCGAGATCGCCCAGGGCCCCAAGGGTCCGCAGGCGGCCGGCATCCGCACGGTGTGACACTTCCTCCGTCTGGACGGGTGGCGGGTCGTGACCGTCGGCCCGCCGCTCGTCGCAGATGATCTTCCTCTCGCCGATCACCGGCGAGTTTCACCCGATGGGGCAAGGGGTTCCGGGGTAGCCTCAGGGCTCGCTGACGTTTGACCAGATGCGAGGTTCCGGGGAATGCCCCTGCGTGTGGTTGTCGCCGGTGCGACAGGTGTGGTCGGGAGGACGCTGCTGCCGCTGCTGCGGGAGCGCGGTCACCACGTGACGGCGCTGGCGCGCAAAGCCGACCGGTTGGAAGAGCTGTCCGTCGACGAGATCGCGGCGGTCGATCTCCTGGATCCTGATGCGCTGCGCATACAGCTGCGCCGCGCTGCTCCCGACGTCGTGATCGACCAGAGCTCCGCCTTCGGTGCCGCCGACCCGCAGGAAGCCCTGCAGCGCACGGCGAAACTCCGCGAGCGGGGTACCAAGAACCTGATGGACGCCGCCGTGTCCGCGGGCGCGCGCCGGTTCATCGCCCAGGGCATGACGGCCGCCTACCGCCCGCACGGCCACGACGTCCTCGAGGAGGACTCCCCGCTGTGGGTGGACGCCCCGGGCCGCTGGGGCGACCTGGTGCGGGCGCTGGCCTCCGTGGAGGAGGACCTGTTCAGCCGCTCCGGCATCGAGGGCGTGTCGCTGCGCTACGGCTCGCTGTACGGGCCGGACACCCACTACGCGCCCGGCGGTGACGTGCACGCCCGCGTGGTCGGCAGCGAGCTGCCGCTGGTCGGCGACGGGGTCGGGCTCACCTCCTTCACCCACGTGGACGACGCCGCCGGAGTGATCCTGGAGCTGCTCGAAGGCGGCGATCCGGGCGCCTACAACGTGGTCGACAACGAGCCGGCCGAGTCCAGCGAGTGGCTGCCCGCCTACGCCAGGATGGCCGGTGCGCCCGCCCCGGTCGCGCTGACGATGGAGCAGGCGAAGTCCCAGCTGGACTGGCTGACCGTGCACCAGCTCACCGAGCAGCGCGGGGCGAGCAACTTCCGGCTCCGCGAGACCCTGGGCTGGAAGCCCTCCTGGCCGAGCTGGAGGGAGGGCTTCGCCTCCCTCTTCGGCCTCTGGCCCGCCTGAGCCGCTGACGGGTGGTTGTGGTCCGAACCGTCCGGGCACAGCGGACATCGTTCATGGACGGTTAGACCACAACCGCCGGCCTAGCGCGGGCACCCGAAGACGGCGTCGTGGAGCAGTTCGACCGGGTGCTTGGCCTGGCGGCCGGTTCCGTGGGCGACCTGCTGGCGGCAGGAGACGCCGGTGGCGGCCACCGCCGCGTCGGCCGCACCCTCGATGGCGGGGAAGAGCCGCTGCCCGCCGATGCGCATCGACAGCTCGTAGTGCTCGGTCTCGAAGCCGAACGAACCGGCCATGCCGCAGCAGCCCGCGTCGAGCACGTCGACCTCGGAGAGGTACCCGAGCAGGCGGGAAGACGAGGTCGTGCCCAGCACCGCCTTCTGGTGGCAATGACCGTGGAACAGGACCTTCTCCGGACCCCGTGATGGCGCGAGGGCGCCGTCGTCCAAGGCCTCCAGGAGCAGGTCCTCGACGAGGCTCGCGCTGCCGGCCACCCGCGCGTCGCCCAGCAGCTTGGGGTGCTCGTCGCACAGCGTCGACACGCACGACGGCTCGCACCCGACGATCCGCACGCCCCGCTCGGCCTCCGGCGCGAGCTTGGCGACCAGCTTCCCGGCCACCTTCTTCGCCTGGGGCAGGAGGCCTTTGGAGATCTGCGGGCGCGCGCAGCACACCTGCGACTCGACCCGCACCCGCCAACCCGCGTGTTCCAGGAGGCGGATCGCCGCCTGCCCGATGGCCGGCTCGGTGTGGCTGGTGAACGAGTCGGCCAGGAACACTACGTCACCCCGCTCGCCCGGGGCGACTCCCGGCGCGGTCGGTGTGGCGGGACGGGACCGGTTCCAGCGCAGCAGGTCGTCCCGGCGGAAACCGGGTAGCGGGCGCCTGCTGTCGATCCCGGCGATCTTCTGCATCAGGGCCCGCACGGGCTTCGGCCGGGCGAGCGCGTTGGTCAGCGGCGCGGCCATCGCGCCCAGCCGGTAGAGCCGCCGGGTGGCGCCGAAGATCCGCGTCCGCAGGTCGGTCCCGTGCTGCGCGTGGTGGTGGGCCAGGGCTTCGCTCTTGAGCGTGGCCATGTCCACCGACATCGGGCATTCGTGCTGGCACGCCTTGCACTCCAGGCACAGGTCGAGCACCTCGTTGAGCCGGTCGCCGCCCAGCGCCGCCTTCGGGTCGGGCTCGGAGAGCGCGAGTACCAGGGCGTTCGCCCGGCCTCGCGTGGAGTGCTCCTCATCGCGGGTGGCCATGAACGACGGGCACATCACCCCGCCGGAGGTGTCGGGCTTGCGGCAGGCGCCGATGCGCTGGCAGCGCTCGGCTTCCCCGCGCATCCCGCCGTAGCGGGTGAAGTCGAAGTGCGTGTCCAGCGGCGCTGCCACCGGGATCGTCGGCTCGCGCAGGTTCTCGGTCATCGGCGGAGCATCGACGATCTTGCCGGGGTTCATGATGCCGTCCGGGTCGAACAGCGCCTTGACCTCGCGCATCGCCTCGTAGACGGTGTCGCCGAAGATCTTCCGGTTGAACTCGCTGCGCGCGTACCCGTCGCCGTGCTCGCTGGAGTTCACCCCGCCGTAGGACAGCGCGAGATCGCAGACCTGCTCGGCGACCTCGCGCATCGTGGCGACCTGGTCGGGGCGGGTGAGGTCCATGAACGGGCGCACGTGCAGGCAGCCGGCCGAGGCGTGCCCGTAGAACCCCGCGCGCAACCCGTGGCCGTCGAGGATCTCGGCGAACTTGGTCGTGTACTCGGCCAGGTGCTCCGGTGGCACGGCGGTGTCCTCGACGAACGCCACCGACCGCTCGGTGGAGTCGCCCGCGGCCATCAGCAGCCCGAGCCCGGACTTGCGCAGGGCGCGCAGCGGCGCGAGCTCGGCGTCGGTGGCGGCCAGCCGGGTCGCGTAGCCGTGCCCTTCGGCCTGCCACGCGGCCACGAGTCCTTCGGCCGCGGCGCGGGCCTCCTCGACGGTGTCGCCGTAGAACTCGGCGAACATCAGCGCGCGCGGATCTGCTTCCAACGCGCGGAAGAGGTGCTGGTGCTCCGGTGACCGGCGAGCGAGATCGAGGATGAAGTTGTCCACCATCTCGATCCCGGCGGCACCTGTGCGCATCGCCGCGTCGGTGCCCGCGATGCACGCGGCGGTGGAGTCGAAGTGCCCGACGACCATCACGGTCGCCTTCGGCTTCGGGGTGAGCCGCACCAGCGCTTCGGTGACGGTGACCAGCGTTCCCTCGGCGCCGACGACGAACTTCGCCAGGTCGAACGGCCCTTCGGCCAGCCGGTCCAGCCGGTAGCCGCCGGCCCGCCGCCAGAACTGCTGGGTCTGCTCGGCCAGCCCCGGACGTGCGGAGTCGACGATCTCCGGCAACCGCCGGTGAATCCGGCCCTCCAGGGTGTCCGAAGTGGACTTCGCCGCGAGCTCGGCGGCCGACAGCTCGCCCAGCGACACCGGGGTGCCGTCGGAGAGCACGACGTCCAGGCCTTCGACGTGGTCGATGGTCATGCCGTAGCGGGCCGAGCGGGAGCCGCAGGAGTTGTTGCCGATCATGCCGCCGAGCGTGGCGCGGTTGCTGGTGGAGGTGTCCGGGGCGAAGAACAGCCCGTGCGCTCCGGCGGCGAGGTTGAGCTCGTCCTGCACCACTCCGGGCTGCACCCGCGCGAGCCCGCGTTCCGGGTCGAGCTCCACGATCCGGTTCATGTGCTTGGAGAAGTCCAGCACCACGGCCTCGCCGACGGTCTGCCCGCAGTGGCTGGTCCCCGCACCGCGCGGAAGCACGGCGACACCGGCCTGGCGGCACAGCCGGACGGTGGTCGCGACGTCCTCGGCGTGGCGCGGGAAGACCACGCCGAGGGGCCGGACCCGGTACATGCTGGCGTCGGTGGAGTAGAGGTGGCGGGTGTAGTCGTCGAAGCGGACGTTGCCGTCCAGGCTCCGGGAGAGTTCGGTGGCGATCCCTGCGGTGGCGACGTTGCGCACTGGGTTTCCTTCCAGCGTTTTCCGGCCGATTTCGCGGCCGTGACCAGCTAGAACCGTTGTCAAGGGGGAAGTGAGCCACTTGACATGATCGGCTTGCTGTCTACAGAATTCAACCCGCCGAGACTTGGTTTTCACATGCCGGAAGAGCGTCCTCACCGTGGAGGAACGAATGTCCGTTGCCAGCAGTCGTCACTTCCTGCAGATCCCCGGCCCGACCAACGTTCCCGACCGGGTGCTGCACGCGATCGCCAAGCCCACCATCGACCACCGGGGCCCCGACTTCGCCGACCTCGCCCTGGAGGTCTTCGACAAACTCCGCGCCGTGGCAAGAACTTCTGCCGACGTCGTGATCTACCCGTCCTCCGGAACCGGGGCGTGGGAGGCCGCCCTGGTCAACACGCTCTCGCCCGGCGACGCCGTCCTGATGTGCGAGACGGGGCACTTCTCCGACCTGTGGTCCGAGCTCGCCGCCACGCTGGGCCTGCGGCCCGAGATGATCCCGGGGGACTGGCGCAGCGGTGCCGACCCGGGCGTCATCGAGCAGCGGCTGCGCGCCGACTCCGAGCACCGGATCAAGGCCGTGGCCGTGGTGCACAACGAGACCTCCACCGGAGTGGTCAGCGACGTCGAAGCGGTGCGCGCGGCCCTCGACGCGGCCGACCACCCGGCGCTGCTGCTGGTCGACACGATCTCCTCGCTCGGATCGGTGGACTACCGGCACGACGAGTGGGGCGTGGACGTCACGATCAGCTGCTCGCAGAAGGGCCTGATGCTGCCGCCGGGCATCGGCATCAACGTCATCAGCGCCAAGGCGCTGCTGGCCGCGCAGTCGGCGAAGCTCACCAAGTCCTACTGGGACTGGCAGCCGCTGCTCGATTCCGGCAAGCAGGGCTACTTCCGCTACACGCCGCCCACCAACCTGCTCTTCGGCCTGCGCGAAGCCCTGTCGATGCTGCTCGAAGAAGGGCTCGACGAGGTCTACGCGCGCCACGACCGGCACGCCGCGGCCACCCGCGCGGCCGTGCGCGCCTGGGGCCTGGAAGTCCTCTGCCGCGATCCCGAGACGACACCCGGAACCGACTACAGCAGCGCCCTGACCGCCGTGCTGATGCCGCCGGACCACGACGCCGACCACCTGCGCGAGGTCATCCTGGAGCGCTTCGACACCTCGCTCGGCGCGGGACTGTCCGCAGTGGCCAAGAAGGTCTTCCGCATCGGGCACCTCGGCGCCTTCAACGACGCCACCCTGCTCGGAACCCTCGGCGTCGTCGAAGCCGGGCTCACCCTGGCCGGAGTGCCGCACCAGCCGGGCGGCGTCACCGCCGCGATCGCCGAGCTGACCGGCAGATCGGGGGACTGAGCATGTCGCCCGAACTGATCTCGATCCTGGCGCTGGTGGCCATCTTCGTCATCACCGGCGTGTTCTCGGTCAACATGGGCGCGCTCGCCTTCGCCGCCGCGTTCCTCGTCGGCACCCTCGCCGGCGGGATGAGCTCCGACGACATCCTCGCCGGATTCCCGGGCGAGATCTTCATGGTGCTCGTCGGCGTCACCTACCTGTTCGCCATCGCCCGCGCCAACGGCACCATCGACTGGCTGGTCTACCGGTCGGTGCAGCTGGTGCGCGGGAGGTTGGCGCTGGTGCCGTGGGTGATGCTCGCGGTCTCGGCGCTGCTGACCGCCATCGGCGCGGTGCCGCCCGCGGCGGTCGCCATCATCGCCCCGGTCGCGATGGGGCTGGCGGCCAAGCACGGCATCAGCCCGCTGCTGATGTCGGTGATGGTCGTGCACGGCACGATGGTCGGAGGGTTCTCGCCGATCTCGGTGTTCGGCGTCATCGTCAACGGCGTCGTCGACGACAGCGGGTTGCAGGGCAGTCCGCTGTTCCTGTTCTTCGCCAGCTTCGCGCTCAACCTCGTCTTCGCCGCGGTCGCCTTCGTGCTGCTCGGCGGCCGCAAGACCGCCGAAGTCCCGGTGACGGCCGACGCGCCCGGCGCGGCGCGCGACGAGACGTTGCTGGCGCGGGTCGAGATGAGCTGGGACAAGGCGCTGACCCTGCTGGGCATCGTGACCATGGTCGTGCTGACCCTGTTCCTGGAGCTGGACATCGGGCTGGTGGCGATCACCGTCGCGGTCGTGCTCGGTGTCATCTCGCCGCAGGCGCACCGGGACGCGGTCAAGAACGTCACCTGGCCCACCGTGCTGCTGATCTGCGGTGTGCTCACCTACGTCAGCGTGCTGCAGGAGCTGGGCACGGTGGACTACGTCAGCCACGCGGTCAGCGGCATCGGCGTCCCGCTGCTGTCGGCGTTCCTGCTGTGCCTCATCGGCGCGGTCGTGTCGGCCTTCGCCTCGTCCACCGGTCTGCTCGGCGCGCTGATCCCGCTGGCGGTGCCGCTCATGGCCGCAGGCGAGGTCGGGATCGCGGGCATGGTCGCCGGACTGGCGATCGCCTCCACGGTGGTCGACATCAGCCCGTTCTCCACCAGCGGCGCCATCATGCTCGCCAACTCCCGCGAACCCGAGCGCGACTCGGTGTTCAAGGGCCTGGCCCTCTACGGCGTAGCCATGGTCGTCATCGCCCCGATCGTCGTCTGGCTCACCATGATCGCCCCGGGCATCAACTGACCCGAGAACCGAACCCCCCGGCAAAACCCGAGAACCCCGCCACCCCGGAACCCCGGGACCCGATTTCAGTGGAATTCGGGAACCGGATTTCGGTGGAACTCCCGGCACCGGATTTCAGTGGAAGTCGGGGACCGGATTTCAGTGGAAATCAGGGACCCGAGTTCCACTGAAATCCCGGTCCCGAGGGTGTGGGAGGAGTGGGAGGGGGAGAGCGGAGAAAATCACTCGGGGTGGGATCGGGGCGTTCGGCGGACTAGGTTCGCGGTGGTAGGACCTGTGTTCGAAGCCTGGGAGAGACGAGGCGATGATCTCCACCGACGCGCTGCGGGAGCTGCTGCCCGAGGGCCGTGTGTTCGACGATCCGGACGTGCTGGCCGCGCACAGCCGCGACCGGGCCACGTTCTGCCCGGCCGGAACCCCGGCCGCGCTCGTGCGGGCCTACGACACCGAGGACGTGGCGGCGGTGCTGAAGTGGGCCCACGAGAACCGGGTCCCGGTGGTCCCGCAGGGTGCGCGCTCCGGTCTGTCGGGCGCGGCCAACGCCCTGGACGGCTGCGTGCTGCTGTCGCTGGAGAAGATGGACGCCATCCTCGACATCGACCCCGACGAGCAGCTGGCCGTGGTGCAGCCCGGAGTCGTCAACGGCGTGCTGGCCGCCGCCGTCGCCGAGAAGGGCCTGTTCTACCCGCCGGACCCGGGTTCGCGCAGCATCTCCACCATCGGCGGCAACGTCTCCACCAACGCGGGCGGCATGTGCTGCGTGAAGTACGGCGTGACCGGTGACTTCGTGCGCGGCCTGGAGGTCGTGCTGGCCGACGGCAGGGTGATGCGGACCGGTCGCCGCACCGCCAAGGGCGTCGCCGGGTACGACCTGACCCGCCTGATGGTCGGCGCCGAGGGAACGCTCGGCGTGGTCACCGAGGTGACCGTCGCGCTGCGCCCCGCCAGCGCTCAGCCGCTGACCGCCGTCGCGTTCTTCCCCGAGGTCGCCGGCTCGGCCCGCACCGTCTCCGGCTACCTCGCCGAGGGCTACCAGCCGTCGGTGCTGGAGTTCATGGACGCCTCCTCGGTCAAGGCCGTCCAGCAGATCGCCGACCTGGGATTTCCCGAGGGCATGGCCGCGATGCTGCTGGTGCAGTCCGACCGCGGAGCCGACGCCCCTGCCGACCTGGCGGCCTTCGAGCGGGTGGCGCGCGCGATGGGCGCGGCGGAGGTCGTGGTCTCCGACAGCGCCGCCGAGGGCGAGATGCTGATGCAGGCCCGCCGCCTCGTCGGCGACGCGCACGAGAAGCTCGGCAAGGCGCTGCTCATCGACGACGTCTGCGTGCCCCGCCGTCACCTGGTCGACCTGGTGGAGGGCTTGCAGCGCATCGCCGAGGAGCACCGCGTGCAGGTGCTGTGCTCCGGGCACGCCGGTGACGGCAACATGCACCCGGTGGTCGCCTTCGACGACGGCGACGCCGACGAGACCGCACGCGCCCAGAAGGCCTTCGACGCGATCATGCAGCTCGGCCTGGACCTGGGCGGCACCATCACCGGCGAGCACGGCATCGGTCAGCTCAAGCGCGAGTGGCTGGGCCGCGAGCTCGACGACGCCGGGCTGTGGGCCTCGCGCGCGATCAAGGCCGCGCTGGACCCCCACAACGTCCTCAACCCCACCCGGGTCCTGCCGTGACGGCGACGCCGGGCCCCCGACCAGCGGGGACCCGGCGTCGCAGGACCGGTCAGCGGTCGTAGTCCTCCTCGACCGGCACCTCTCGGGACTGCTCGGAGAAATCGGCCGGATCGGCGTCCAGCGGCACTTCCGCAGGTACGGCCTCGTCCTCACCGGGCAGGTCCTCGGCTCGGCGCGACTGCTCGACGGCGTCGGCCTCGGGCGTCTCGGGATTCATCGAACCTCCAAGATGATGGGCTCGGGCACCCTCGACCGTAGCGCCGATCCGGCCCTCCTGTCGGTCAGTCCTCGGCCGGTTGGCCGCTGCGCTGACCGAGGTGCGCGTGCCTGCGGCCGTAGCCGAAGTAGATCAGCAGCCCCAGCGCCAGCCACACGGCGAACCGCAGCCAGGTCACCACGTCCAGGTTCGACATCAGGTACAGGCACGCCAGGGCGGTGATGACCGGCAGCACCGGCGACAGCGGCATCCGGAACGGGCGGTGCAGGTCGGGTTTGGTGCGTCGCAGCACCGGCACCGCCAGCGCCACGATCAGGAACCCGGACAGCGCGCCGATGCTGACCATGTCCGACAGCTCCGAGATCGGGATGAACCCGGCCAGCAGCATGATCACCACCGCGCCGCCGATGGTCATCCGGTGCGGGGTGCCCCACTTCGGGTGCACCTGCGACAGCTTCGGCGGCAGCAGGCCGTCGCGGCTCATCGCGAACCCGATGCGGCCGATGGTCACCAGCTCCACCATCATCACCGAGGTCAGACCGGTCACCGCGCCCAGCGAGATCAGCGCGGCCACCCACGGCTGGCCGACCGACTGGAACGCCGCCGACAGCGGGGCGCCCTCGTCGATCTGCTGGTAGTCGACCATCGCGGCCAGCACGAACGCCACCAGCACGTACAGCAGGGTGCAGACGATGAGGCTGCCCAGCAGGCCCACCGGCAGGTCGCGCCGGGGGCGCTTGGTCTCCTCGCCGAGGTTGGCCAGCGCCTCGAAACCGGTGTAGGCGAAGAACACGATGGCCGCCGCGGTGAGCACGCCGCCGAAGCCGTAGACCGACTGCTCCATGCCCAGCAGCGCCGACACCAGCGGCTGCTCCAGCACGCTCGACCCGCTCTCGGCGGGCTGCGCCGGCGGGACGAACGGGTCCAGGTTGGCGCCGTTGACGAAGAACAGGCCGGCGACGATGACCAGCACGCACACCGCGACCTTGACCACGACCAGCGCGTTGGTCAGCCACGAGGACTCGCGGATGCCGATGACCGCCACCGCGGTCAGCGCCGCGATGATCAGCATCGCGCCCACGTTGACGGTGGCGTCCTCGCCGAACCACGCCTGCGGGAGGCCCAGCAGGTTGGCGATGTAGCCCGACCAGCTCCGCGACACCACCGCCGCGCCGAGGGCGAACTCCAGCAGCAGGTCCCAGCCGATGATCCAGGCGAACAGCTCGCCCAACGTCGCGTAGGCGTAGGTGTAGGCGCTGCCCGCCGTGGGCACCGACGAGGCCAGCTCGGCGTAGGCGAGGGCCGCCAGCGCCGCCACGATGCCGCCGATGATGAACGACAGCACGACGGCGGGGCCGGCGTGGTCCTTGGCCTCGATCCCGGCGAGGGTGAACACGCCGGTGCCGATGATGATTCCGATGCCGAACCCGACGAGTTCCTTACCGGTGAGCCGGCGGACCAGGCCGCTGCGCTCGCCCCGGGTGAGGATGTCCTCGACGGGCATCGTTCGCAGAAAGTTCACGGAGCCGAACGTTAGAAGATGTCACCCGTGATGGCTCACCCCAACTCGCGGAGTGTGACACTACTGGTACTGAACGTGACGCTCGGTGCACGGCGGGGGCCCGCGAGTGATCCTCGCAGACCCCCCGAACTGTGCGAAAAGGACGGATCAGGCGGGCATCGAGGCGGTGTCGCGGTCCCACTCCCGGTGCTTGCCCAGGGCGGCGGCGAACTGCTCGACGAACCGGTCCGGCAGCGCACCGCCGGTGTTCGCGGCCAGCACCACGCCCGGGTCGGCGCCCTCGCTGTCGGTGCTGATGCCCGCTCGTCGCAGCACCTCCAGTCCCTCGTCGCTGGCGGCGACGGGTTTGTGGTGCTTGTAGGCCTCGGCGACGAAGTGCACGGCGTGCCCGTCGGCGGCCAGCGCCCGCGCGCTCTCGCCCCCGCCGGGAACGATCACGCCGTCGTAGACCACCGACATCGCGGTGCGCGCCGCCACGTCGATGTCCACTTCGGACCCGTCGGCACCGCGCGCCCGGCCGTCGTGGCTGGCGCCCAGCACCTCGGCGGTCGCGCCGCGCTCGGACAGGCCGCGCCGGATCTGCTCCACCTCGGTGGCGTCGACCCCGTCGGCGACCAGCACCGCGACCTTGCGGGTCGCGATCGAATCGGTGCGGGAGTTGGCCAGGCTCAACGCCGGGGAGCTCCGGCCGTGGTTCTCGGTCCCGCCCGCCGGTGGGTCGACGCCGATGCCGTGCGCGACGGCCACCGCCAGGTCGTGGTCGACGTGGTCGAGCTCGGCCACGACGCGCTCGCGGACGTGCCGGTGCCCGACCTTGCCCAGCTCGAAGCGGAACGCCTCGACGATGTGGTCCTTCTCCCACGTGGCCATGCTGTTCCAGAACAGCGTGGGCTGGCTGTGGTGGTCGGTGAAGCTCTCGCTGCGCTTGCGGATCTTGTCGCCGTCCACTCTGGTCTGGTAGTGGCGGAACACCTCCGCATCGGCGATCGCCGGGCATCCGCCGCTGAGGCTGTTGGGCGTGTAGCTCGTCTGACCCCGGTGGATGCGCTGCTGGCCGTACCCGTCGCGCTGGTTGGTCGAGACCTCCGAGACCGGCCGGTTGATCGGGATCTGCGCGAAGTTCGGCCCGCCCAGCCGGATCAGCTGGGTGTCCAGGTAGGAGAAGTTGCGGGCCTGCAGCAGCGGATCGTTGGTGAAGTCGATGCCGGGAACCACGTTGGCGGTGTGGAAGGCGATCTGCTCGGTCTCGGCGAAGAAGTTGTCCGGGTTGCGGTCGAGCACCATCTTGCCCACCGGCCGCACCGGCACCTGCTCCTCGGGGATGATCTTGGTGGCGTCGAGCAGGTCGAAGTCGAAGGCGAACTCGTCGGTCTCGTCGACCAGCTGCACGCCCAACTCCCACTCCGGGAACTGGCCCGCCTCGATGGCGTCCCACAGGTCGCGCCGGTTGAAGTCGGCGTCCGCGCCGGCGATCTTCTGGCACTCGTCCCACACGAGGGAATGGCTGCCCAGCAACGGCGTCCAGTGGAACTTCACGAACGTGCCCTTGCCCTGGGCGTTGACCAGCCGGAACGTGTGCACGCCGAAGCCCTGCATCATCCGGTAGCTGCGCGGCAGCGCCCGGTCGGACATCAGCCACATCACCGTGTGCAGCGTTTCCGGTTGCAGCGACACGAAGTCCCAGAACGTGTCGTGCGCCGAGGCGGCCTGCGGGATCTCGTTGTGCGGTTCGGGTTTCACCGCGTGCACGAAGTCCGGGAACTTGATCCCGTCCTGGATGAAGAACACCGGGAAGTTGTTGCCGACCAGGTCGTAGTTGCCCTGCTCGGTGTAGAACTTGGTGGCGAACCCGCGCACGTCGCGCACGGTGTCGGCCGACCCGCGCGAGCCCGCGACGGTGGAGAACCGCACGAACAGCGGAGTGCGCACGTTCGGGTCGGTCAGGAACTTCGCGACCGTGTGCTCGCCCAGCCAGCCGTCGTAGGGCTGGAAGTGCCCGTAGGCACCCGCGCCTCGCGCGTGCACCACCCGTTCGGGGATCCGCTCGTGGTCGAAGTGGGTGACCTTCTCCCGGAAGTGGAAGTCCTCCAGCAGTGTCGGGCCGCGCTCACCGGCCTGCAGCGAATCGTCGGTGTGGTCGACCCGCACGCCCTGCTGCGTGGTCAGCTCGGTGTCGGTGAGATCGGCGCGGACCCCGTCCAGCTGCTCGTGCTTGGCATCGCCGTTGGCCATCGAGATCGGCTCCCCTCGTGTCGAAACGCGGACCGATCCGTGGTTTCCCCTCGCGCGGCCGAACTATGCGCGCGCCACCTCTTCGGGTCAGGAACCCAGCCAGCTCACCAGTTCGGGCGCGCCCGCCACGATGAGGAAGTGCCCGATGCGGCCGACCAGGCTCGCGGCGAGGTAACCCAGCAGGGGGAGTCCGGCGGCGCCGGAGAGCAACGACATCAGGCTGAACGGCGGGATGCCGGGCACGGCGCTGATCGCCAGCACGGTCATGCCCCACCAGGGGTGCTCCTGGGTGCGCTGGTGGAACCGCTCGACCCAGGCCGCCCAGTGCCCGGTGCGCTCCTTCTGGACCCGCTTGCTCAGCCGCTCGCCGAGCGCGAAACCGCCCTTGCCGGCGAGGTAGAACAGCGTCTTCGCGGCGACCTGTCCGATCGCGGCGGCCAGTGCGAACGCCCACCACGGCACGCTCTGCACGGTGGGGACCACGCCGAGCAGGTAGAGCTCGATGTTCACCAGCGGGAAGACCGCGCCCAGGGCAGCGGTGCCCGCCGTGCCCAACAACCACCCGATCACCGAAGCGCTGACCCCCACGAGAGAAACCTGCGGCAGCCTATCGGGTGAAGCCGCGATCAGCCCTCGGGGTCCCAGTCCAGCAACCGCACCCGGCTGACCGTGCGCAGGTGGCGGGCCATGGCCGAGGCGGCGGCCTTGGCGTCGCCGTTGCGGATCGCCTCGGCGATGCGTTCGTGCTGGGCCAGCGATTTGAGGGGCCTGCGCGGCTGCCGCAGCGACTCGTTGCGGCTCTCGGCGATCTCCGCGGCGATGGTGCGCATGAACTCGGCCAGCAGCGCGCTGTGCGCGGCGGCGGTCACCGCGGCGTGGAACCGCCGGTCGCCGTCCTGGCCGATCTCGCCGTCCTCGATCTCGGCGCGCATCGCGGCCAGCGCGGCGTCGATCTCGGCCATGTCCTCGTCGGTGCGCCGCTGGGCGGCCAGCTCCGCCAGCTTGGTCTCCATGCCCTCGCGGGCGTCGAGGACGTCGGGCAGCCGCCGCTTGCGCTCGACGAGCTCCTCGACCGGCTCGATCTCCAGCGACTCGCGCAGCAGGTAGGTCCCGCCGCCGTGCCGGACCTCGACGAGACCCTGCACCTCCAGCACCACGATCGCCTGCTTCACCGACGCCCGGCTCACGCCGAGCTGTTCGGCGAGGGTGCGTTCCGGTGGTAGCCGGTCGCCCGTGCGCAGGCCGGAGTCCGCCACGTGCTCGCGCAACCGCTGGACGACCTGCTCGTAGAGGCGAGGTCGGTTCAGCGGACGGAGGGAATCGGACACCGGCGCGCTCCTGAATCCGAAAGAGGCAAACTGGCTGAGCCAATTCTGCCACATTTCCTTGACTCGTTTCGTCCCAGACGGCAAAAGTTGGATGAGCCAGTGGACCACTGCCGACCCGGCTCGCCGGGCGGTGCGGGTCCGCCGGTGAGAAATTGCCCGGTGAGGACCCGGAGGTGGCCATGGCCGACCAGGTGCTGTTCCCGAAGTTGCGCGAACCCGACGACACCGAGGCGCTGCGTTTCGGCGCGCGGGCCCTGACATACCGGGAACTGGCCGGTCTCGCCGGTGCGATCGCCGAGCGCGTCGCCGGGAAGCGCCGCGTCGCGGTGTGGTCCACCAACACCATGGAGACCGCCGCCGCCGTCATCGGCGGCCTGAGCGCCGGTGTCGCCGTGGTGCCGATCAACCCGAAGGTGGGGGAGCGGGAGCTCGCCCACATCCTCGGCGACAGCGAACCGGAACTGCTGCTCGCCGAACCCGGCTTCACCCCGCCCGCGGGCCTCGGCGACGTCGAGGTCGCCGAGATCGACCTGACCGCGCGCGGCGGCGATCTGCCCGCCGAAGCCGATGGCGACGCGCCCGCGCTGATCGTCTACACCTCCGGCACGACCGGCCCGCCCAAGGGCGTCGTGCTGCCCCGCCGCGCGCTGAGCGCCAACCTCGAAGCCCTGTCGGAGGCGTGGGAGTGGACCTCGGCCGACGTGCTGGCGCACGCGCTGCCGCTGTTCCACGTGCACGGCCTGATCCTGGGCACCCTCGGCCCCGTCCGCCTCGGCGGAACCGTCCACCACCTGGGCAAGTTCTCCTCGAAGGCCATCGCCGAAGAGCTCTCCGGCCCGGCCACGATGATGTTCGGCGTCCCGACCATGTACCACCGGCTGGCCGAGGACGCCGAGAACGACCCGCAGATCGGTCAGGCCGTCGGCAAGGCCCGCCTGCTGGTGTCGGGCTCGGCGGCGCTGCCCGCGGTGGAGCACGAGCGCATCGAGCGGCTCACCGGCCAGCGCGTCGTCGAGCGCTACGGCATGAGCGAGACGATCATGAACTGCGGTGTGCGCGCCGACGGCGACCGCCGCCCCGGCTACGTCGGCAAGCCCTTCGCGGGCGTCGAGCTCAAGCTCGTCGACGAGCAGGGCGCGGAGATCACCACCAGCGACGACGAGACCGTCGGCGAGATCCTGGTGCGCGGCGCCAACCTGTTCAGCGGCTACCTCAACCGCCCGGACGCCACCGAGGCCGCCTTCGCCGACGGCTGGTTCCGGACCGGCGACATGGCCACCCGCGCTCCCGACGGCTACATCCGCATCGTCGGCCGCAAGGCCACCGACATCATCAAGAGCGGTGGCTACAAGATCGGCGCGGGCGAGATCGAGAACTGCCTGCTGGAGCACCCCGCGGTCGCCGAGGTCGCCGTCACCGGAGAGGCCGACGCCGACCTGGGTGAGCGCATCATCGCCTGGGTCGTGACCGCGCCCGGCCATCAGGTCGCCGACGCCGAGCTTGTCGACCACGTGGCCCGGCTGCTCACCCCGCACAAGCGCCCGCGCGAGGTCCGCTTCCGCGACGCGCTGCCGCGCAACGAGATGGGCAAGGTCCAGAAGAAGGCCCTGCAACAGGGGCCGGGGAATGGCTGAGCACAGCGCGGTGCGCGCGCTGGTCGAGGGCATCGGCCAGGGCTTCGTGGAGTTCGAGCCGCCAACGCGGCGCACCAGCGCCGACGGCCCGCTCGACTGGCCCGGCTACGCCGACCAGCGCGCCCGCGCGTCCGGCCGCTCCGACACCGACGAATCGGTGCTGTGCGGCCGGGCCGGGCTCGGCGAGCGTGAAGCCGTCCTGATCGCCTTCGACTTCGCCTTCCTGGGCGGTTCGGTGGGCGAGGACACCGGCGCGCGCATCGTGGCCGCCTTCGAGCACGCCCGCGAGCAGCGGCTCCCGGTGATCTCGCTGATCGCCTCCGGCGGGAGCCGCATGCAGGAGGGCATCCGCGCGCTGCAGCAGCTCCAGGCGATCACCCGCGCCTGCCGACTCGCCGGGCAGGACCGCATCCCGCACATCGCGGTGCTGCGCGATCCGACCACCGGCGGCATGTGGGCCGCGATGGGCGCGGCCGCCGACGTCGTGCTGGCCGCACCCGGTGCCCGCATCTCCTTCGGCGGCGCGCGTGTGCGCTCGGCGGGTGACGATGGCGAGGACTTCCGTGCCGAGGGCAAGTTCGCCGACGGGCAGGTGGACCGCGTCGTCGA
This sequence comes from Saccharopolyspora endophytica, assembly GCF_018070075.1. Classification (GTDB taxonomy): domain Bacteria; phylum Actinomycetota; class Actinomycetes; order Mycobacteriales; family Pseudonocardiaceae; genus Saccharopolyspora; species Saccharopolyspora endophytica. Next base: position 626,709 of record NZ_JAGPXE010000003.1, on the reverse strand, counting down.
GGAGGCGGACCTGCCGCGGGTGCTCGCCGAGCTGGCGGCGCTGCTGCACCCGGCCCGGCTGGCCGGTCCGGAACCCGCTCCGCTCCCGGCGGCGCTCGGCGCGGACCGGCTGCCGGAGACGGGCATGCAGGCCGTCGAACGAGCGCGCGCAGCCGATCGGCCCCGCGCCGGTGAGTACCTGGACTCCTACTTCAGCGCCCGGTTCGAGATCAGCGGTGACCGCGCGGGTGGTCGCGACGAGGGCATGATCTGCGGTGTCGGCGATCACGACGGGCGCGTGGTGGCCTTCGCCGCGCAGACCGGCGGCCCCAACTCCCCGGCCGGCTTCCGCACGGCCGCACGCCTGATCCGGCTCGCCGACAAGCTCGGCATCCCGGTGCTCACCCTGGTCGACACCCCCGGTGCCGCCAACGACGCCGAGGCCGAGCGAGCGGGTGTGGGTCCGGCCATCGCCGAGGTCTTCGGCGCCGTCGCCGACGCGAGCGTGCCGGTGACGACGCTGGTCATCGGGGAGGGCGGCTCCGGCGGCGCGCTGGCGCTGGCGGCACCGGAGAGCACCTGGGTGACCGCCGACGCCTACTTCGCGGTGATCGCCCCGGAGTCCGCCGCGGCGATCCTCAAGCGCGAGCCCTCCGAGGTTCCCGAACTCGCCGAACACCTCAGGCTCCGCCCGCAGGACCTGGTGGAACTCGGCTTCGCCCGCGGAATCGCCCGCTGATCCACCGGGTCGTCCGGTCTGCGCCGTTGCTCCCGTGCGAGCAGCGGATTCGCCCGATGACCGTGCGTCGTCGGTGATCAATGCCACCTCAATGGCGGGAGATTCGCGTCCGGTTCATGTTCTAAACTCAGGCTCGCCTGACGAAGGTTAGGCTAGCCTCAGTTGAGTGAAGGGCGAGATGAACCGCACGGGAATCAGCGGCAAGGTTGCCATCGTGACCGGCGCCGGCCAGGGTATCGGTGCCGCTGTGGCGAGAGCGTTCGCCCAGATGGGAGCCGATGTCGCGGCAGTCGACCGCAACGGGGACAAGGCCGACGCGACGGCCGAGAAGCTCGTCGCCGAAGGGCACCGGGTGCGCGCCTACCGCGCCGACGTGGCCGACCCGGCCGCGGTCACCGAGGTGGTCACGCACGTCGAAGCCGAGCAGGGCCCCATCGACGTGCTCGCCAACGTCGCGGGCGTGCTGCAGGTCGCGACGGTGCAGGAGCTCACCGACGCCGAGTGGCAGCGCACCTTCGCGGTCAACACCACCGGTGTGTTCAACGTGTGCCGGGAGGTGTCCAAGCACATGATCTCGCGGCGCCGCGGATCCATCGTCACCGTCGGCTCCAACGCCGCGGGCGTGCCGCGCCACTCGATGGCCGCCTACGCCGCGTCCAAGGCCGCCGCCACGATGTTCACCAAATCGCTGGGCCTGGAGCTGGCCGAGTACGGCATCCGCTGCAACATCGTCGCGCCCGGCTCCACCGACACCGACATGCAGCGCGGGATGTGGACCGACGGCAACGGCCCGGACCGGGTCATCGCCGGCTCGCTGGAGACCTACAAGGCCGGCATCCCGCTGCGCAAGCTCGCCACCCCGGACGACATCGCCAACGCGGTGGTCTTCCTCGCCTCCGACGAGGCCGGGCACATCACGATGCACGACCTGTACGTCGACGGCGGCGCCACGCTGCGCGCCTGACCTCCGCGATTCGCCGAAAGGTTGTCATGACCACGATCGAGACCGACGGGCGCATCGACGCCGTCGACGACGCACTCGCCGACGACGCCGCCGCCCGCCTGCTGGCCGCCTACGAGCAGGGCCAGTCCTTCCTGTTCTCCAGCCCGCGCGGGGTGCTGCTGACCCGAGGCGTGGCCGCCACCATGTCCAAGACCCAGTGCGCGCGCTCGGACTTACCCGCCCGGATGCAGGAATTCCTCGACGGCGCGGTCGAGTTCGGCCGCCGCAACCCGATGGTGGTCGGGGCGGTGCCCTTCGGCGGCACCCTGCCCGCGCACCTGGTGCTGCCCGAGGAGGTCGTGCGCGCCGAACCGCTGAACGTGCTGGTGCCGCAGCAGAAACCGGTCTCCGCCCCCGCGTGCTCGGTGCGACCGGTCCCGGAACCCGAGGAGTACGAGCGCGGTGTCGCGCGAGCGCTGCGCCGCATGGAGCACGGTGACCTCACCAAGGCCGTGCTGGCGCGCAGCCTGGAGCTGACCTCGGCGGAATCGATCGACGTCCGCGAGGTGCTGCGCAACCTGGCGATGGCCGACCCCGCCAGCTACACCTTCGCCGTCGATCTGCCGCGTCGCGGCGAGGACGGGACCCGCGACAGCTACGGCCCGCAGCCCCCGCTGGAGCGCACCTTCCTGGGTGCCAGCCCCGAGCTGCTGGTGTCCCGGCGCGGCAACGAGGTCCGCTCCAACCCGATGGCCGGATCGCGCCCGCGCAGCACCGACCCGGACGAGGACAAGCGCCGCGCCGCCGAGCTGGCCGCGTCGGAGAAGGACCATCGCGAGCACGCCGTGGTGGTGGAAGCCGTGGCCGAGGCGCTGCGCCCGTTCTGCACCGAGCTGCACGTGCCGCAGGCGCCGACCGTGGTCAGCACCAACGCGATGTGGCACCTGGCCACCGAGATCACCGGCGAGCTGCGCGACGGCTCGACGACCTCGCTGCACCTGGCCGACGCGCTGCACCCGACCCCGGCGGTGTGCGGTACCCCGATCGACCGCGCCCGCGAGGTCATCGCCGAGACGGAGCCGTTCGAACGCGGCTACTACGCGGGAATGGTGGGCTGGTGCGACGCCGCCGGTGACGGCGAGTGGGTGGTGGCCATCCGCTGCGCGGAGGTGGAGGACCAGGAGATGCGGCTGTTCGCCGGTGCCGGGATCGTCCCGGGCTCCGACCCGGCCGACGAGCTCGCCGAGACCTCGGCGAAGTTCCGCACCGCGCTCACCGCCATGGGCCTGAACCAGGCAGTCTGAGGGGAAAGCAGCCGATCATGATCGCACATCTGCCCGGTGTCACGCTCTGGCCGGACGAGTTCGCCGAGCGCTACCGCGCCGCGGGGTACTGGCAGGGCTACACCTTCGGCCAGCTGCTGCGGGTGCGCGCCACCAAGCACCCCGACCGCGTGGCCGTCGTCGAAGGCGAACGCCGGATCACCTACGGCGAACTCGACCGCCGCGCCGACCGGCTGGCCGCCGGGCTGCGCGAGCGCGGCATCGGCAAGGGCGACCGGGTCGTCGTCCAGCTGCCCAACGTCGCCGAGTTCTTCGAGGTCTGCTTCGGGCTGTTCCGGCTCGGCGTGGTGCCGGTGTTCGCGCTGCCCTCGCACCGGATGACCGAGATCTCCTACTTCTGCGAGTTCAGCGAGGCCGCCGCCTACATCACCGTCGACACCGAGGCCGGGTTCGACCACCGGGCGCTGGCCGCCGACGTCGCCGCGAAGCAGGAGGGTCTGCAGGTCTTCGTCGTCGGCGACCCCGGCGAGTTCACCGCGCTGTCCGATGTGGACGCCGATGCGGTGGAGCTGGACGAGCCCACGCCGAGCGACATCGCGTTCCTGCAGCTCTCCGGCGGGAGCACGGGCGTGCCCAAGCTGATCCCGCGCACCCACGACGACTACATCTACTCCTTCCGCGCCAGCAACGACCTCTGCGGCGTCACCGAGGACACCGTGTACCTCGTGGCGCTGCCCGCCGCGCACAACTTCCCGATGAGCTCGCCCGGCACCTTCGGCGTGCTGCACGCGGGCGGTCGGGTCGTGCTCGCGCGCCGGCCGAGCCCCGATGAGGTTTTCCCGCTCGTCGAGCGCGAGAAGGTCACGCTGACCGCCGCGGTGCCGCCGCTGGCGCTGCTGTGGCTCGACGCGGCCGCCGAGACCGAGCACGACCTGTCCAGCCTGGAGGTGCTGCAGGTCGGTGGCGCCAAGTGCAGCGAGGAGGTCGCCCGGCGGGTCCGGCCGGTGCTCGGCGCGACGTTGCAGCAGGTGTTCGGCATGGCGGAGGGCCTGGTCAACTACACGCGGCTGGACGACCCCGAGGACGTCATCGTCACCACCCAGGGACGCCCGATCTCGGCCGACGACGAGGTGCTGGTCGTCGACGGCGAGGACAACGCCGTCGCGCCGGGGGAGACCGGGCACCTGCTCACCCGGGGCCCGTACACGATCCGCGGCTACTACAAGGCCGAGGAGCACAACGCGCGCGCCTTCACCCCTGAGGGCTTCTACCGCACCGGCGACGTCGTCCGGTTGACCGCCGAGGGCAACATCGTCGTCGAAGGCCGGGCGAAGGACCAGATCAACCGAGGTGGCGAGAAGGTCGCCGCCGAGGAGGTCGAGAACCACCTGCTGGCCCACCCCGCCGTGCACGACGCTGCCGTGGTGTCCATGCCCGACGACTACCTGGGGGAGCGGACCTGCGCGTTCGTCGTCCCGCGCGGTGAGCGGCCGAAGGCGCGCGAGCTGATCAAGTTCGTCCGCGAGCGCGGCCTTGCCGGCTACAAGGTCCCCGACCGCGTGGTGTTCGTCGAGCAGTTCCCGCAGACCGGCGTCGGCAAGGTCTCCAAGCGCGACCTGCGCGAGGCCATCAGTCGCGAGCTGGTGCCGAAACTCGGCCGCTGACAACGGCTTTTCACGACCAGAAGACATCGAAGGGGGAGCCCGTGGCGCTTCCGAGCATCGCACCCTACACCGTTCCGCAGGACGGCGAGCTGCCGAAGAACAAGGTCTCCTGGCGGCCCGACCCGGAACGCGCGGTGCTGCTGATCCACGACATGGAGCGGCACTTCGTCAACGCCTTCACCCCCGGCGCCGAACCGCTGAACCAGGTCGTGCCCAACATCGCGCTGCTGCGCGAACGGGCCCGCGCCGCAGGCGTTCCGGTGGTCTACTGCGCCCAGCCGGGCGGACAGACCCCGGAGCAGCGCGGACTGCAGCTGGAGTGGTGGGGCCCGGGGGTCGCCGACCCGGCCATGGAGGCGATCATCGACGAGCTGGCGCCCGGAGCGGGTGACGTCCAGCTGACCAAGTGGCGCTACAGCGCGTTCCAGCGCACGGACCTGCGTCGCCGGATGCAGGAGTGGGGACGGGACCAGCTGATCATCACCGGCATCTACGCCCACATCGGCTGCCTGATGACCGCTGCGGAGGCGTTCCAGCAGGAGGTCCAGGCGTTCTTCGTCGCCGACGCGGTCGCCGACTTCTCGCGAGCCGACCACGACATGGCCGTCTCCTACGCCGCCCGCAACTGCGGCGTCGTCGACACCACCCGCAACCTGTCCCGCGACCTCGTCGCCCACGAATCCGAAGTCGCCTGAGCCGGAACACCTTCCAGGAGAATCCCGAACCATGGCTGAGAATCTCACCCTCGAAGCGGTCCGCGAGCAGGTCGCCGAACTGCTCTACGAAGACCCCTCGGAGCTCACCGACGACGAGGACCTCATCGACTGGGGCCTGGACTCGGTGCGGATCATGACCCTCGTCGAGCAGTGGCGCAAGCAAGGCGTCCAGATCAGCTTCGCTGACCTCGCCGAACGCCCGACCCTCGCCGACTGGTGGAAGGTCCTCGAACCCAAGCTCCCCTGACACGGCCCCCGGACCCGCACGATTCGAATTTCGCGCGAAATTCGAATCGCCCCCGCCCAGCGGGAGCCGACGACGGTTCGGTTCAAGGCCGTCGGCTCCCGCTGGGTGGTGGTGGTCATGGGGTCCAGGGGATTTGGGGGCTTCGGTAGAAGTCCTGGCCCGCGGCTTGCCAGCGGGGGCCTTGGGTGGCCAGGCGGTTCTTGAACGACTCCCAGTTCAGCGCGCCCTTCGCCGACCAGCCGAGTTCGGCGATGGCCGGCAACCGCGGGAACGCCATGAACTCGATGTGCTGCGAGGTCTCCAGCGTCTCGCTGAACATCGGCGCCTCGACGCCGAGCACCGATTCCTCCGGCACGCCCTGCAGGTAACTGCCCGGGTCCCAGCCGTAGGCGTCGGCGACCTCGATGAACCCGGCCCACTGCAGGCCCAGCGGCGTGTTCTCGTCGTACTTCATGTCCAGGTAGGACTTGTTCGCCGGCGAGGCCAGGACCTTGTTGCCGCGCGCCACGGCTTCGGTGAGCAGCGGATCGCCGTTCGTGGTGCCCCAGAACTGCAGCACCGCGTCGCCCTGCGGGGCGGCCTTGCCGTACTCGTGCCAGCCGAGCGGCTTCTTGCCGTACTTCTCCACCAGCGGCAGCACCTTCGACATGAAGGCCACGTAGTCCTCGTCGGTGGTGGAGTGCGCCTCGTCGCCGCCGATGTGCAGGTACGGGCCGGGGGTCAGCGCCGCCACCTCGCGGATGACGTCCTCGACGAAGCGGTAGGTGATGTCCTTGTTGACGCACAGCGAGCTGAACCCGACGTCGATGCCGGTGTAGGGCGGCGGTGCCACGCCGTCGCAGTTGAGCTCGGCGTAGGACGACAGCGCGGCGTTGGTGTGCCCCGGCATGTCGATCTCGGGGATGACCGTCATGTGCCGGGACGCGGCGTAGTCGACGATCTCGGCGTAGTCCTGCTGCGTGTAGAACCCGCCCGGCGTGCCGCCGACCTCGGTCTGCGCGCCGAACTCGGTCAGCCGCGGCCAGCTGTTGATCTGGAGCCGCCAGCCCTGGTCGTCGGTCAGGTGCAGGTGCAGCTTGTTGATCTTGTACTTGGCGACCTGGTCGATGTAGCGCTTGACCATGTCGACGGTGAAGAAGTGCCGCGCCGGGTCCAGCTGCGCGGACCGGTGCCCGAAGCGCGGCTTGTCGGTGATCTCGCCACCGGGCATCGTCCACGGCCCCGGCTGCGCCGTCGGGCTCTCGATGCCCGCGGGCAGCAGCTGGCGCAGCGTCTGCACGCCGTTGAACAGGCCGTCGGTGCTGGTCGCGTGCACCCGCACCGCGTCGTCGGCGACCTGCAGGCGGTAGCCCTCCGGGCCCAGCGCGGGATCTCCGTCCAGCGCCAGCGCGATGTCGCCGGTTCCGGGCAGCGCGGGGTTGACCGGCACGGGGAAGCCGGTCGAGGGCCGCACCACGCCCGCCAGGTACTCGCCGACCCCGGCCGCCTCGCCGGGCGCCAGGATCGCGGTCTGCTCGGACAGCTCGAAGTCGGCCGCCGGGTTCGGCGTCACCGACTCCGGCGCGGGCACGATGGTGTCCATCGCGGAGGCCGCGGGGGCGGGATCACCGCCGGCCGGAACCGCGGTCCCGGCGGCCAGCAGGGCTCCGGCGACGACGGCCAGTCCGGCCTTCGCCGCCCTCGATCGGGGTCGTGCGCTCATCGTTCGGCTCCATCCTCGGGGGAACGGTGCCAACAAAGGTATAGACCAAAACGGAACCCGGAAGCCTCCGAACGGACGTATCGGACCGCTGCGGTTCATCCGGCGATGCCGTCCGCGAGCCGCTCGGCGACGTTCCGGGGTTCGCGTCCGAGGAGTTCGGACAGGAGCGGGTCGGCTTCGGCGAAGTGGCCGGCGCGGGCGGCCTGGTACCAGGTGAGAATGAATCCGGCTGCCTCCGGCGGCACGCCGCTCGCGACCTGGTCGGCGATCCACCGCTCGTCGTCCACGACGACGCGCTCGACGGTGCGGCCGATGAGGCGGGAGGCGGTCTCGGCGAGATGGTCGAAGGTGACGGCGGTCGGGGCGCTGAGGGTGACCGGGCCGTCGTGGTGGTGGCCGGCTGCCAGGACGACCGCGGTGCCTTCGGCCACGTCCGCGCGGTCGGTGTAGGGAACGGGGCCGTCGGCCGGCTGAGCGATCTTGCCGGTTCGCCGCCACGGGCCGAGCACCTCGTCGAGCGGGCCGTAGGCGGCGTTGCGCAGCGAGGTCCAGGCGATCCCGGAGTCGGCGAGCATCGCCTCCGTGGAGAGGTGCATCCGCGCTGGCGGGTACGGGTTGTCGGGGGTGGCGCCGTGCTGGCTCGTGTAGACGATCCGCTGGACACCCGCTGCCGCGGCGGCCTCGATCGCGTTGCCGTGCAGGCGGACGATGTCGGCCGTGGGGTCGTTGCCGGACACCAGCAGCACTTGCTCGGCGCCCTCGAACGATTCGCGCAACCCGGCCGGATCCTCGTAGGAGCCCTGCCTCACGCGCACTCCGCGGTCGGCGAGGTGGCGAGCTCTGCCGACGTCGCGGACGCTGACGCCGATCCGCTCGGCAGGCACGCGCTGGAGGAGGTGCTCGACGGTGGCGCCGCCCAGCCCGCCGGTCGCGCCGGTGACAACGATCATGTTCGCGCCCTTCCGCTCATAAGTTGACCGCATTGGTCAGGTTTGTCCTGCCTCGCCACCGTAGGTAAGCTGACTGGTCGAGTCAACTTATGGCGGGGTGAGGGACGGTGCGGGAATGAGCGGTGGAGCAGCTGTGGGATCACGCCTGCGCGCGGACGCCAAGCGCAACGCCGACCAGATCCGGCGCGCCGCGATCGACGCCTTTCGCGGGCGGGGTCTCACCGTGCCGCTGGAGGAGGTCGCCCAGGCGGCAGGGGTGAGCAAGGCGACGATCTTCAACCGGTTCGGCGGACGGATCGGCCTCATCGACGCCGTCATCGAAGAGGTCGTCGCGGTCGAGCTGCACGGCATCATCGACCGCACCCGCGCCATCGGTGACCCCTGGGAACGGCTCGCGCACTACGTCACCGCGATCCGCGACCTGCAGTACCGCCAGCCCGCCGCCAACGACGCGATGCTGCAGGTGTACCCCGACGCGCAGAGCCTGCTGGAGATCTGCAGGGTCGCCGGCGAGATCAACGAGGAGCTCATCGAGATGAGCCGCGCTGCGGGCGCGCTGCGGGACGAGTTCTCCGCGGACGACCTCCACGCGCTCCTGCACGACAACGCGCTCGCCCTCAAGCACGGAACCCGCCCTCGTCGGGAGGACTACGACCGCCGCACCACCTTCCTGCTCGACGGGATCCGCGGGCGATCCCGCCGGACCTAGCCGTCCCCGCGCAGCGAGGGGCGGAGCTGATCCAGGACCGAGGGGTCCTCGATCGTCGAGGGCACGACGGTGTCGCCGCGATCGGCGATCTCGCGCATCGACTTGCGCAGGATCTTGCCCGAGCGCGTCTTGGGCAGACCGTCGACCACCGCGACGTCGCGGAACGCCGCCACCGGGCCGATCTGGTCGCGCACCGCCGTCACCAGCTCCTCGCGCAGCGTCTCGGCCGAGATGTCCACACCGGACTTGAGCACCACGAACCCGCGCGGCACTTGGCCTTTGAGCTCGTCGTGCACACCGATCACCGCGCACTCGGCCACCGCCGGATGCGCCGCCAGCACCGCCTCCATCGACCCGGTCGACAACCGGTGACCGGCCACGTTGATCACGTCGTCGGTGCGGCCCATGACGAACACGTAGCCGTCGGCGTCGACGTAGCCGTTGTCGCCGGTGAGGTAGTAGCCGTCGTAGCGCGACAGGTACGACTCGCGGAACCTTTCGTCGTCGCCCCACAGCGTCGGCAGCGTGCCCGGCGGCAGCGGGAGCTTCAGGCAGATCGCCCCGTCGGTCTCCGGCGGCAGGGGTTCACCCGCCTGGTCCAGCACCGCGATCTCGTAGCCCGGCACCGGGACTGTCGGCGAACCCGCCTTGACCGGCATCGGTTCCAACCCGCGCAGGTTCGCGCAGATCGGCCACCCCGTCTCGGTCTGCCACCAGTGGTCGATCACCGGCACGCCCAGCTGCGCGGCCGCCCAGTGGTAGGTCTCCGGGTCCAGCCGCTCACCGGCCAGGAACAGCGTCTGCAGGCAGGAGATGTCGTGCTCGGCGAGCAGCCGGCCGTCCGGGTCGACGCGCTTGATCGCCCGCAGCGCCGTCGGCGCGGTGAACAGCGCCTTGACCCGGTGCTGGGCGATGACCCGCCAGAACGCGCCCGCGTCCGGGGTGCCCACCGGCTTGCCCTCGTAGACCACCGTCGTCGCCCCTGTCAGCAGCGGCGCGTAGACGATGTAGGAGTGGCCGACCACCCAGCCCACGTCCGAGGCGGTCCAGAAGACCTCGCCGGGGGAGATGTCGTAGATGTTGGCCATCGACCAGCGCAGCGCGACCGCGTGCCCGCCGTTGTCGCGCACCACGCCCTTGGGCTTGCCGGTGGTGCCGGAGGTGTAGAGGACGTAGAGCGGATCGGTGGCGGCCACCGGCACGCAGTCCGCCGGTTCGGCGCCCTCGACCGCCTCCTGCCAGTCGACGTCGCGCGGGCCCAGCTCGGCGCGCGCCTGATCGCGCTGGAGCACGATCACCGCGTCCGGCTGGTGCTCGGTCTGCCGCAGCGCCTCGTCGACGATCGGCTTGTACTCCACGACCCGGTTGGGCTCCAGCCCGCAGGAGGCCGCCACGATCACGCTCGGCCGGGCGTCGTCGATGCGGGCGGCCAGCTCCTTGGGCGCGAAGCCGCCGAAGACCACCGAGTGCACCGCGCCGATCCGCGCGCACGCCAGCATCGCGATCGCGGCCTCGGGGATCATCGGCAGGTACAGCACGACCCGATCGCCCTTGGCCACGCCCTGCGCGCGCAGCGCTCCGGCGAAGACCGCGACCCGGTCGAGCAGCTCGCGGTAGGTCCAGGTCTGCACGACGTCGGTCATCGCCGAGTCCCAGATCAGGGCGGGCTGCTCGCCCCGCCCGTCGCGCACGTGCCGGTCCAGCGCGTTGAAGCAGGTGTTGAGCTCGCCGTCGGGGAACCAGCGGTACATCGGTGCGGCCGAATCGTCCAGAGCCCGCGTCGGCTCGCGGTCCCACTCGATCGCCCGCGCCGCGTCGAGCCAGAAGCCCTCGCGGTCGGCCAGGCTCCGCCGGTAGTTCTCCGCGTACTCACCCATCGCTGCGACTACCTCCCGCGTCCGCTGTGACACCGCCTGTGTAGTACCCCAGATCGGATCTCGGCGCCAGGGGCTCGCGCGGCCGTTCGGCCGAAACGCGTTCGTCACGAGCGAAACATCGGCGTTCGGACGAACGGGGGAACGGAATTCGGTCGCGCTCCCACCTGATGCGATTCGGCGACGCCGCCGCGCCGCTGGGCGCTGGGGGTGCGCTTCCGGCGCGACAGTGCGACTCGCAGGCCCCACAATCGGCCACGAGCCGATGGCCGGGCTAACACCGAGGTGTCCCGCGCCGACAAATGAATCGGAGGTGCTACGAACTGATGAGCACGATGGAACCGGCAGAGCCTCCCAGGGCCACAGCGACCGTCGACGAGCCGAACGACCTACCGACCGCGCCGTGCAGCGTGGTCTGGAGCGGCGGCCACTCCTACGTCCGAGAGGGAACCGCGGGCGCCCGCTGGGCGGGCGTGGACGATCGCGGCAGAGCCCGGTTCCTCACCGATGCCGAGTTGCGCCGCCGGGGTTGGAGCCGCACTCGCGGCTGAATCCGCGGTGGTTCTTCCCGCGCCGCAGGCCGTCCCGCCTCCGGCTGGCCGCCAAGTGGGTTGCGCTGGCCATATGAGACCCTGATCGGGTAAGGATGCACAGGTGTGCACCCGTTGCGGGGCGGTGCGCACAACCATTCAGGGGAGGCTCGTGGTGCAGGACGCCGAGCGCACCACGGAAAACACCACGAGCGGCCCTCGTGCCGAAGCGGGGCAGGACCACTCGGGGCCGGGCGACCCCGGTCTGGACAGGATCCGCGAGGTCGCGCGAGACGTGTGGGCGGATCCCTGGTGGACGCTGCCCAACCTGCTCAGCGTGATCCGCCTGGCCGGCGTGCCGGTCTTCCTCTGGTTGCTGCTCGGCCCGCAGGCCGACCTGCTCGCGCTGCTGGTCCTGGTGATCAGCGGGGCAACTGACTGGCTCGACGGCAAGCTCGCCCGCTGGCTCAACCAGTACAGCCGCATCGGCGAGCTGCTCGACCCCGCGGCCGACCGCCTCTACATCGTCGCGACCCTGATCGCCTTCGTGCTGCGCGACGTCATCCCGTGGTGGGTGGCGGTCGCCCTCGTCGGCCGCGACGTCGTGCTCACCCTGTGCCTGCCGGTGCTCCGCTGGCACGGCTACGAGCCGCCCGAGGTGCACTACCTGGGCAAGGCCGCCACGTTCTGCCTGATGTACGCGTTCCCGCTGTTGCTGCTGGTGCAGGACGACTTCACCGGGTCCGACGTGGTCCGCCCGATCGCCTACGCCTTCACCGCCTGGGGCGGGGCGCTGTACCTGTGGGCCGGCATCCTCTACCTCGGGCAGGTCATCGCCGCCGTGCGCGGAGCCAGAGCCCGCGCCTGATCGGCGGCTGCGCGTCGCCTTGCGGCCCGCGGTGGCCGGTGAATACGCTCGCCGCGCCGATCACTCGGCACGTTGCAACAGCGGATGAAAGGCGGGACCATCGTGGCGGCCCCGGAGATCAAGTACACCGAAGAGCACGAATGGGTCCAGCGCGTCAGCGAGGACACCGTGCGCATCGGCATCACCGACTACGCCCAGCAGCAGCTCGGCGACGTGGTGTTCGTCCAGCTCCCCGAGGTGGGGCAGCAGGTCGCCGCCGGGGACTCGATGGGCGAGGTGGAGTCGACCAAGAGCGTCTCCGACATCTACGCCCCGGTGACCGGTGAGATCACCGCCGGCAACTCCGCGCTGGAGGACCAGCCGGAGCTGGTCAACTCGGACGCCGCGGGCGAGGGCTGGATGGTGGAGATCCGGCTGGCCGACCCGGAGCAGCTGTCCGGTCTGCTCGACGCCGAGGGTTACCAGAAGCTGATCGACCAGGCATGATCGTCCTGCCCGGAGGCATCCGTGGGATGATGACGGGAGTCGCTCGTTCCGAGGCTGTCCAGGCACGGTACGTTGGGCGCATACTTGGCACGATCTATCCGCGTAGAGGAGAGCTCAGGTGAGCCAAAACAGCGGCTTCGGCGACGTTCCGCCGGAGCAGTCACCGGAGACCACCTCGGTCTTCAGGCCCTTCCTCTCGGAGCCGGAAAGCACCGAGAGCGCGGCCCCGGAACCTGCCCCCGCGTCCGGGGTCGATGCGCTGCCGGCGGGTTCCGCCCTGCTGGTGGTCAAGCGCGGCCCCAACGCGGGTTCGCGGTTCCTGCTGGACCGGGAGACCACCAGCGCCGGCCGGCACCCGGACAGCGACATCTTCCTCGATGACGTGACGGTTTCCCGGCGGCACGCCGAGTTCCGCCGCGAGGGCAACGACTTCGTGGTGGTCGACGTGGGCAGCCTCAACGGCACCTACGTGAACCGGGAGCCGGTGGACACCTCGGTGCTCGCCAACGGCGACGAGGTCCAGATCGGTAAGTTCCGCCTGGTGTTCCTGACCGGGCCGATCGATGGGGGCCAGGGCGGCCGCTGAGGCCGTCGAACAGGGCTTTTCAACCCGTCAGCGGGGCGACGCCACACGAGGCGTCGCCCCGCTGACGCATGAGGCAGCTGCGCCGCCCGCGCGCGGATGTCGTCCCCTTCGCCGGGAATTTCCCGGCGCCACGAGCGGTTTTCACAGCGCAGCAGGGTATTTCCGGCGGCTTCGACCGGGCTCTGCGCGGTGTATCGTGCTGGGTATTGCTCAACGACGAGCTCGCCAGCGGTCCGGGCCGTGGGCCCCGACAACAACGACCGCGACGGTGGTGGTCCGCCGGGACCACCGATGGAAGGGCGTGTCCGCCGTATCGCGGGTAGCGTCGGAGGCGTCGGTGCGGGACCCTCGACGGGGATGTCACGCTTCGGCGCGCTGGAGGAGGCGATGTGACGATGAGCAGCGAGATGCGCGTCGTCGGCGTGCGAGTTGAACTACCAGCCAACCAGCCGATCCTGCTGTTGCGCGAGGCTCAGGGCGAGCGCTACCTGCCGATCTGGATCGGGTCGGTCGAAGCGACGGCCATCGCCCTGGAGCAGCAGGGCGTGCGGCCCCAGCGGCCGCTCACGCACGACCTGCTCAAGGACGTCATCGGAGCCCTGGGACGCGATCTGGAGCAGGTGCGGATCACCGACCTGCAGGAGGGCACCTTCTTCGCGGAGCTGGTGTTCGACGGTGATGTGCGGGTGTCCGCGCGGCCGAGCGACTCGGTGGCGCTGGCGCTGCGCATCGGAGTTCCGATCCACGCCGACGAGTCGGTGCTCGACGAGGCCGGGTTGATCATTCCGGACGAGCAGGAGGATGAGGTCGAGAAGTTCCGCGAGTTCCTCGACTCCGTCTCCCCGGAGGACTTCCGCGGTGCCGACACCTGAGGACCGGCGCTGATCTAGTCCGAACAGACCACACCGGCCCCCGGGTTGCAGCAGCAGCCCGGGGGCCGGGTTCTTGCTCCGGCGAACGAGAGCGCGCGCGGCCCGCGCGTCGCGTTGACCCGCCTGCTGAGCGGGCATACCGTCGGACTTACGCGAATTGCCCCGGTGTGATTCAGCCGGTGTACGGCTTCGCGGCCCTGGACCGCAAACGGTCCGGGCGCTGGTGATCGTCGTCGTCGGCTTCGGGCCGGACGAGGGGAGGCAGGCGTGGTGGAGGAAGCAGCGACCTCGGATGCTGCGGAGCAGGGTGAGCTGTTCCCCGACGCCTCTGCCCCGGACGAGCTGGTCGGTTACCGCGGGCCGGCGGCCTGCCAGATCGCGGGCATCACCTACCGGCAGCTCGACTACTGGGCTCGCACCAAGCTGGTCGGGCCGTCCATCCGCGGCGCAGCCGGGTCGGGCTCGCAGCGGTTGTACTCGTTCAAGGACATCCTGGTGCTCAAGGTCGTCAAGCGCCTGCTGGACACCGGGGTGTCGCTGCACAACATCCGGGTCGCGGTGGAGCACCTGCGCAAGCGCGGCGTTCAGGACCTGGCGAAGCTGACGCTGTTCAGCGACGGCACCACGGTCTACGAGTGCACCTCCGCGGAGGAGGTGGTCGATCTGCTGCAGGGCGGCCAGGGAGTGTTCGGCATCGCCGTCAGCGGTGCGATGCGCGAGATCAGCGGGACCATCCACGAGTTCCCGGCCGAGCGGGCCGACGGTGGCGAGAACATCGAGTCGGCGATCAACGACGAGCTCGCGGCCCGCCGTCGCGACCGCCAGGCGGAGACCGGCTGAACGATCGGCATCGTCCATGTGTGCGGTAGCCGACATTGATGGTCTGATAAACCGCGTTGATCGGGTACTCTGAGCGCCATCGCCGACCCCGTGCGGGAGAGTCCGGTCCTGGTCCTGCCAGGGCAGGCGCCGAAGGAGCAACTCTCCCCGACAACCTCTCAGGCCACCTGGACCGCACGGGCGAGATACCTCTGGAAAGCGGGCACACCTGATGAGTGGGCCCCGCCGACGGTGCAAGCCCGGTCCGCCGGGTGAAGCTCTCAGGCGTTCGCTCCGCGAACGGGGACAGAGGGGGAGAGCAGCATCCGCTGCCGCCCTTTGTTCGCCGCGATGAGTGAGGTTTTGGCGATGACCGACGCGACGCACGACCGCATCCCTCTGGCCGCGCTGGAGCACGGCAGGCCGTTCGCTGACCGCCACGTCGGGCCGATGCCCGCCGAACTGGCCCGCATGCTCGACGTCATCGGCGTCGGCTCCCTGGAAGAGCTGGGCCAGAAGGCCGTGCCGGACACCATCCGCGAGGGAGACCTGCAGCTGTCGCTGCCGGAACCGGCCACCGAGACCGAGGCGCTGGCGGAGCTCCGCGACCTCGCCGGTCGCTGCACCCCGCACACCGAGATGATCGGCCTGGGCTACTACGGCACGGTCACCCCGCCGGTGATCCTGCGCAACGTGCTGGAGAGCCCGGCCTGGTACACCGCCTACACGCCCTACCAGCCGGAGATCTCGCAGGGCCGGCTGGAGGCGCTGCTGAACTTCCAGACCGTGGTCGCCGACCTGGCCGGGGTTCCGGTCTCCAACGCCTCGATGCTCGACGAGGCCACCGCCGCGGCCGAGGGCATGACCCTGGTGCGCCGCGCGGGCAAGTCCAAGTCGCCGCGCTTCCTGGTCGACGCCGACACGCTGCCGCAGACCATCGCGGTCATCGAGACCCGAGCTGAGCCGCTGGGCATCGAGGTCGTGGTGGCCAACCTGACCTCCGGTGAGCTGCCCGAGGGCGAGTTCTTCGGGGCGCTGCTGTCCTACCCGGGTGCCTCCGGCGCGGTGCGCGACCAGGAGGCCCTGATCGGCGCGATCCACGAGCGCGGCGCGAAGGTCGTCGTGGCCACCGACCTGCTGGCGCTGACGCTGCTGCGCGCGCCCGGCGAGATCGGTGCCGACGTCGTCGTGGGCAGCACCCAGCGCTTCGGCGTGCCGATGGGCTTCGGCGGTCCGCACGCCGGGTTCATGGCCGTCGCCAAGGGCCTGGAGCGGCAGCTGCCGGGCCGCCTGGTGGGCGTGAGCGTCGACGTCGAGGGCAACCAGGCCTACCGGCTCGCGCTGCAGACCCGCGAGCAGCACATCCGCCGGGAGAAGGCCACCAGCAACATCTGCACCGCGCAGGTACTGCTGGCCGTGGTCGCTTCGATGTACGCGGTCTACCACGGTCCGGACGGGCTCAAGGCGATCGCGACCCGCGCGCACCGGATGGCCAGCGTGCTCGCCGAGCAGCTGCGCCGCGGCGGCGTCGAGGTCGTGCACGGCGAGTTCTTCGACACCGTGCTCGCCAAGGTCCCCGGCAAGGCCGACGAGGTGCTGGCGGCCGCGCGCCGCGGCGGGGTGAACCTGCGCCGCGTGGACTCCGACCACGTGGGCATCAGCTGCGACGAGACCACCACCCGCGCCCACCTGGCCGTGGTGTGGGAGGCCTTCGGCGTGACCGCGGGTGACGTCGAGCAGCTCGACGTCGAGACCGGCGACGCGCTGCCGGGCGCGCTGGCCCGCACGTCGGAGTACCTGACGCACCCGGTGTTCCACACGCACCGCTCCGAGACCTCGCTGCTGCGCTACCTGCGGCAGCTGTCGGACAAGGACATCGCGCTGGACCGCAGCATGATCCCGCTGGGCTCGTGCACGATGAAGCTCAACGCGACCGCGGAGATGGAGCCGATCACCTGGCCCGAGTTCTCCTCGCTGCACCCCTTCGCGCCCGCGCAGGACGCCGAAGGCCTGCTCAAGGTCGTCTCCGAACTGCAGGAATGGCTCGCCGAGGTCACCGGCTACGACGCGGTCAGCCTGCAGCCCAACGCGGGCAGCCAGGGCGAGTTCGCCGGCCTGCTGGCCATCCGCGCCTACCACCACAGCCGTGGTGAGGCCGAGCGCGAGGTTTGCCTGATCCCGGCGAGCGCGCACGGCACCAACGCCGCCAGCGCCGTGATGGCCGGGATGCGCGTGGTCGTGGTCCGCTGCGACGAGCAGGGCAACATCGAGATGGACCACCTGCGCGAGCTCGTCGGCAAGCACGCTCAGGACCTCGCCGCGATCATGATCACCTACCCGTCCACTCACGGCGTCTACGAGGACACCGTGCGGGAGGTCTGCGGGCTGGTGCACGACGCGGGCGGCCAGGTCTACGTCGACGGCGCGAACCTCAACGCGCTGATCGGGCTGGCCCGGATGGGCAAGTTCGGCTCCGACGTCTCGCACCTGAACCTGCACAAGACCTTCTGCATCCCGCACGGCGGTGGCGGTCCGGGTGTGGGCCCGATCGGCGTCCGCGAGCACCTCTCGCCGTTCCTGCCCAACCACCCGCTGCAGCCCGCCGCCGGCCCTGCGACCGGTGTCGGTCCGATCAGCGCCGCCCCGTGGGGCAGCGCCTCGATCCTGCCGATCTCCTGGGCCTACGTGCGGATGATGGGCGCCGACGGCCTGCGCCGCGCGACGCTGACCGCCGTGGCCGCGGCCAACTACGTGGCGCGGCGGTTGAGCGAGTACTTCCCGGTGCTCTACACGGGCGCGGGCGGTCTCGTCGCCCACGAGTGCATCCTCGACCTGCGGCAGATCAGCAAGACCAGCGGCATCACGGTCGACGACGTCTCCAAGCGGCTCGCCGACTACGGCATCCACGCGCCGACGATGTCGTTCCCGGTGGCGGGCACGCTGATGGTCGAGCCGACCGAGAGCGAGAACCTCGCCGAGCTGGACCGCTTCTGCGAGGCGATGATCGCCATCCGCGCCGAGATCGACAAGGTCGTCGCAGGTCAGTGGCCCGCCGACGACAACCCGCTGGTCGGTGCCCCGCACACGGCGGCCAGCCTCGCCAAGGAGTGGGACCACGCCTACTCCCGCGAGGAGGCGGCCTACCCGCTGGGCACGGACGCGATCAAGGTGTTCCCGCCGGTCCGGCGCATCGACGGTGCCAAGGGCGACCGCAACCTGGTCTGCTCCTGCCCGCCGTTGGAGGCGTACCAGGGCTGAGTCGGCGGGTCGGTTTGCGCGTCCGGTCGCGACGATGACACGGTGGCCCCTTCAACCGACCGGCTCCGAGAGGAGTTGAGCACCATGCTCACCATCAGTGAGAGCGCCGTTGAGGTCATCAAGCTCGTCCTCGTCGGCGGCGACTCTCCGGCCAGCTCGGGCTTGCGCATCGCGCCGGCCGGACAGGGGCTGCAGGCGTCGATCGCCGAGGAACCCCAGGAGGGCGACGAGGTGATCGAGGAGAACGGCGTCCGGATCTTCCTGGAGAAGGAGGTCTCGGAGCTCCTGGGTGACAAGACCCTGGACGCCGAGAAGGACAGCAACGGCGAACTCGCACTGGCCGTGCGGGACTGACCTCTGCAGGTGATTCCGCGTGGCCGGTTGATTGGCGGTGCGGGTTGCGAGGGCGGTCTTCACGCCTCGCGGCTTCGCCGCTCGCACAACCTCAGAGCGGGCTCTTGAGCCGTCGACCCGGGTGTTGCACCCGGGTCGACGGCTTTTTTCGGGCCTGATTGCGACGAGCACCTCTTGCCAGGACCTGGTGATAGCGGGTGATCGGCAACTACCCTTGACCGGCGGTTGCTCCACCCGGGAGCACCGGCTCGCAGGAGAGGAAGTCCAGTGCCGACCACGACGCTCGCCATGCACATGAGCGACGGGCTGCTCGACGCCCGCACGGCGGTCCTGTTCGCCGTCGTGGCGATAGCCGGCCTGGCGGTGGCGCTGGTGCGCGCGAGGGCCGATCTGGACGACCGCACGGCCCCGATGGCGGGTCTGGTCGCGGCGTTCGTCTTCGCCGCGCAGATGATCAACTTTCCGGTGCTGCCCGGTGTGAGCGGGCACCTGCTCGGCGGTGCGCTGGCCGCGATCCTGGCGGGCCCGTGGGTCGGGGCGCTGTGCGTGGCGATCGTGCTGGTCGTGCAGTCGCTGCTGTTCGCCGACGGCGGCCTGACGATGCTCGGCGCGAACATCACGAACATGGCGCTGATCGGCACCGCCGTCGGCTACCTGGTGGCGCTGGCGCTGCGGAAGCCGGCCACCCGCAGCCGCGCCGGCCTGCTGGCCACCGCGTTCATCGCGGGATGGGTCAACACCGTGCTCGCCTCCTGCGGGTTCCTGCTCGAGTACGCCATCGGTGGCGCCGCCGGGTTCGGCCTGGCCACGGTGTCGGTGGCGATGATCGGCGTGCACTGCCTGATCGGGCTCGGCGAGGGCCTGATCACCGCCGCCACGGTCGGCGCCGTCGCCTCGGCCCGGCCGGACCTGGTCCACCTGTTGCGCGGTGCCCGGCGCGAGGAGGTCGCCCGATGAAGCGCTTTCTGCTGATCTTCGCCTTGGTCGTGCTCGCCGTCGCCGGTGGAGTCGCCTACTTCGCCGACTCCGATCCGGACGGTCTCGACGCCGTCACCCAGCAGGGCTGCTCGGTCGTGCAGACCGAGCGCGGCGAGTCGCTGGAGGGCAACTGCATCGCCCAGCACGCAGGCGACCACGCCTTGTCCGACGGCCCGCTGGCGGACTACGCCGTCGGCGGTGACGAGAGATTCACCGGTGTCGCCGGGGTCCTCGGCGCGGTGGTCACCCTCCTCGCGGCGGGCGGGCTGTTCTGGGGACTGCGTCGCCGCTCCGGTTCAGAGGAGCGGTAGGTGGGCACCGGGCACGCCGACGCCCTGCACCTGCCCGGCGACACGGCGGTGCACCGGCTCGACCCGCAGGTGAAGATCACCGCCGCGTTCCTGCTGGTGCTGTGCGTGGTGGCCACGCCGCGCGAGATCTTCTGGGCCTTCGGCGGCTACGCGGTGCTGCTCGCCGCGCTGGCCGCGATCGCGCGCATCCCGCCGCGCTGGCTGGCCGCGCGGCTGCTGATCGAGGTGCCGTTCGTGGTGCTGGCGCTCCTGCTGCCGTTCACCGCGGGCGGCCCGAGCACCGAGGTCGCGGGTGTCGCGCTGTCCACCGAAGGACTGCTGGCCGGGTTCAACATCATGGCCAAGGGCACGCTCGGCCTCGGGACCTCGCTGCTGCTGGCGGCCACCACCGCGCCGCGCGAGATCGTGCTCGGCCTGCAGCGGCTGCGCGCGCCGAAGCTGGTGATCACCATCATCACCCTGATGCTGCGCTACGCCGAGGTGATCGTCGCCGAAGCCGGCCGGATGCGGATCGCGCGGATCTCCCGGGGTCACGACCCGAGGTTCCTGTGGCAGGTCGGGGCGACCGCGCGCGGCGTCGGCAGCCTGTTCATCCGCTCCTACGAGCGCGGCGAGCGCGTGCACCTGGCGATGCTCTCGCGCGGTTGGGAAGGCGAGATGCCCGAGTTGGAACCGGCTCGCCGCACCTCGTGGAAGACCTGGAGCACGGGCTTGGCCGCGCCCGCCGCAGCGGCCGTCGTACTGGGGGTGTCGTTGTGGACCGCGTGACCGAGCAGCCCGCCGGGGTCCGCGAAGCGGTGAGCGCGCCCGCGCTGGAGATCTCCGGTCTGGCGCACGCCTACCCGGACGGGCATCGCGCGCTGCACCACGTCGACCTGCGGGTCGAGCCGGGGGAGCGGGTCGCCGTGCTCGGCCCCAACGGTGCGGGCAAGACGACGCTGACCCTGCACCTCAACGGCGTGCTGCGGCCCACGGCGGGCAGCATCACCGTGGGCGGGCTGCCGGTGGAGACCCGGCATCTGAAGGAGATCCGCCGCCGCGTCGGCCTGGTCTTCCAGGACCCCGACGACCAGCTGTTCATGCCGACCGTCCGGGAGGACGTCGCGTTCGGACCGGCCAACTTCGGGGCGCGCGGCGCCGAGCTCGAGCAGCGTGTCCAGGAGGCGCTGGACGCGGTCGGGATGACCGAGCACGCCCACCGCTCACCGCTGCACCTGTCCGGCGGCCAGCGCAAGCGCGTCGCGCTGGCCGCGGTGCTGGCGTGCCGCCCGGAACTGCTGGTGCTCGACGAGCCCTCGGCGAACCTCGAACCGGTCGCGCGCCGCGAGCTCGCGGAGGTGCTGCTCGCCGTGGGCGGGACGACGCTGATGGTCACCCACGACCTGCCCTACGCGCTTCAGCTGTGCCCGCGCAGCGTGATCATCGACGACGGCAGGGTGGTCGCGGACGGGTCCACCGCCGAGCTGCTCGCCGACGAGGAGCTGCTCGCCGCGCACCGGCTGGAGCTTCCGTTCGGGTTCCGCGTGCCGTGACGGCTTGACCCCCGCCATCCGGCGAGTGACCGTGATCACGGTCCGCGCGACGGGGAGGTCAGGCGATGTTCGACAGGTCCGGCATCGAACGCGACGAGCGGGGCACCGCCCACTACACCGGGCTGGCCGAGTCCCTGGTGGACGTGCTGCGAGGCACGGTCGAGCGGTTCGGCGACCGCGAAGCGCTGGTGGAGGTCGGCGGCGGTCGCCTGACCTACCGGGAGCTGTGGGACCGGGCCGCCCGGGTCGCCGGTGGGCTGCGCGAGGCCGGGATCTCCCGCGGCGACCGCGTCGCCAACCTGCTGCCCGCCGGCGTCGACTGGGTGCTGGGGTTCTTCGGCACCCAGCTGGCCGGAGCGATCGCGGTCCCGGTCAACACCCGCTTCGCCAAGCCCGAGGTCGACTACGTGCTGGGCGATTCCGGCGCGGCGTTCACCTTCCACCCCGGCGAACCGCTGCCGGACGGATCACCCTTCGCCGTCGACGACCTCGCCCGGGACGAGGTGGCGGCGATCTTCTACACCAGCGGCACCACCGGGCGCCCCAAGGGCGCGATGACCACCCACGAGAACTTCCTGTCCAATGTGGAGAACGTCTGCCGGGTGAAGGGCATCGACGTCGAGAACGGCTGGCGGACGCGCAATCTCGTATCCGTTCCGCTGTTCCACGTCACCGGCTGCAACACGCAGCTGCTGCTGCAGATCTCCTACGGCGGATCGACCGTGGTGATGCCGTCCTTCGACGTGCGGCGGTTCCTGCGGGTCATCGCCGAGGAGCGGATCAACCTGTTCACCACGGTGCCCGCGATCTACGCGCTCGCGCTCAAGCAACCGGACTTCTCGGAGTTCGACACGTCCTCGGTCGAGCACGTCTCCTACGGCGGTGCTCCCATGGCGCCCGCGCTGGTCGAGCGCATCAAGGCGGCGTTCCCGCGGGCGCGGGTGGGCAACAGCTTCGGGTTGACCGAGACCTCCTCGATCTCCACGTTCCTGCCGCACGAGCACTCTGTCGCCCACGCCGACTCGGTCGGGTTCCCCGCGCCCGTGGTCGACGTGGCGGTGGACGAGCCCGACCCGGGCACGGGCGTCGGCGAACTGCTGATCCGCGGGCCCAACGTCGTCGCCGGCTACTGGAACAAGCCCGAGGCCACGGCCTCGACGTTCGTCGACGGCTGGCTGCGCACCGGTGATCTCGCCCGCGTCGACGAGTCCGGGTTGGTCTACATCGTCGACCGGGCCAAGGACGTGATCAACCGGGGTGGCGAGAACGTCTACTCCGTGGAGGTCGAGAACGCGCTGGCCGCCGCGCCGGGCGTGGTGGAGGCGGCGGTCGTCGGCGTGCCGGACGACGTGATGGGGGAGAAGGTCGGCGCGGTCATCGTCGCCGACGACGACTTCGACGCCGAACAGCTGCTGGCTCATCTCGCGGACCACCTGGCCGACTTCAAGATCCCGCAGTTCTTGCACCTCAGCGAGCGGCCGCTGCCGCGCAACCCCGGCGGCAAGCTCCTCAAACGCGACCTGCGCTCCACCTCCACCTGGCGAGGGCCGCTCTGGGGTCGGTGAGGCACCGGGCGGTTCTGGCCCGAACCGCCCGTGATCGAAGTCCTTTTCGTCCGGTCGGTTCGGACCAAAACCGCCAGCTGGTGCGATGAACGACTCATCGCGAGGGCGCTCCGCCGCGGGTTACCGTTGAGCCGAACTGATTTGCGGTGCGAACGATCGAGGGTGGATGTCAGAGCAGTCGCGCGGGAAGTACGCGCTGATCCTGGGCGGGATGTCGGCGTTCGGGCCGCTGTCGATGGACATGTACCTCCCCGCCCTCCCGGCGATCTCCGGCGAGCTGAACGCGGGCGCGTCCCAGGTGCAGCTGTCGCTGATGGCCTGCACGATCGGGCTCGCGCTGGGGCAACTGGTGATGGGCCCGCTGTCGGACACCTACGGCCGTCGCCGCCCGCTGCTCATCGGTGTCGTCGTCTTCGCCCTCGCCTCGCTGGCCTGCGCGCTCGCGCCCTCCGCCTACGCGCTGGCCGCGCTGCGGCTGGTGCAGGGCTTCGGCGGAGCGGCCGGCATCGTGATCGCGCGAGCCGTCGTGCGCGACCTGTTCTCGGGCGTCGCCCTGGCGAAGTTCTTCTCCCTGCTGATGCTGGTCAACGGCGTGGTCCCGGTGCTCGCGCCGGTGCTGGGAGGTCAGCTGCTGCGGGTCACCTCGTGGCGCGGGGTGTTCGTGACGCTGTGCGCGATCGGTGCCGCGCTGCTGGTCGCCGCGCTGCTGGCGCTCCCCGAGACCTTGCCGCCGGAGCAGCGGCGTCCCGGCAGCCTGCCGCAGACCCTGCGCACCTTCGGCGGACTGCTGCGCGACCGGATGTTCACCGGTTTCGCGCTGTCGGCGGCGCTGGCCTTCGCCGCGATGTTCGCCTACATCTCCGGTTCCTCGTTCGTGCTGCAGGACGTCCACCACCTCTCGCCGCAGATGTTCAGCGTGGTCTTCGGCGTGAACTCGATCGGCATCGTGGCGATGGGTCAGATCAACGGACTGCTGGTCGGCAAGGTCGACTCGCGGCGGCTGCTGGCGATCGGGCTGGGTGGCAACGCCCTCGGCGGCCTCTCCGTGGCGGCCTCGACGGTGCTGGGCCTGGGGCTGTTCGCGCTGCTGCCCGCCCTGTTCGTGACCGTGGCCAGCATCGGCCTGGTGTTCCCGAACGCCACCGCCCTCGCCCTGTCCGGGCACCGCGAGACGGCCGGGAGCGCCTCGGCGCTGCTGGGCGTGCTGCAGTTCATGATCGGCGGGCTGGTCTCCCCGCTGGTCGGCATCGCCGGCTCGGACACCGCGGTGCCGATGGGCCTGGTGATGGGCGCGCTGTCGGCCTCGGCGGTCGTGGTGTTCGCGGTCCTGACCAGGCGCCGCGCCGAACCCGAGCGGCGGTGACCGCTCGCGCCGACGGCGTCAGCGGCCGACCCGGAGCACGGGTCCGCAGGTGCGGTCGGGGGCGGTGGCGTCGCGGTGGTTGATCTCGTCGATGCGACGACCGGCCTCGGCGCGCAGCGCCGCGAGCAGTCCGGGATCCGGAACGGCTTCCCGGCGGATCCAGTCCTGGTTGGGGGCCAGGACCTGGTCGGCGTGGACGAGCACGTAGTCGCGGGCCAGTCGCGGGTCGCCGAGGATGCCGGTGGCCGCGCTCCAGTGCCCGTGCGCGTGGATGATCGTCGGGCGCGCGCGGTCGAAGACGTGGTCGCGCAGTCCGCGCATGTCGCCGTGGCGGTGGTGCTCGGCGATCGCCGGGTCGGTGAGCCCGGCGAGGTCGACGATGCGGAGTCGGCTGGTCAACGCCGTGCCGCCGACGTCGGGGACGAGCAGGGTTCCGCTGCGCAGGCCCAGGAGATCGGCGTAGCGGTCGGGCACGTGACCGTAGCGCTCGGCGACCGAGCAGAGCGGAACGTCGGGAGCGGCGCGGAACGCCGCGGCATCGCGATGCAGTCGGGGTGCGCCGACCAGTCCGGCGACCACGACGGCCAGCACCAGCGCGACGCGCCATCGTCTGCGGTGGCCGGCTAGGCCTGCTGTGACGACGAGTGCGGTGGTCAGCGCGGCGAGCGTCCACACCGGGGTGGCGAAGCGGTGCTGGCTCATCCAATCCTCGGGGAGCAGCGTGTAGGCGACGACCGCCAGCGCGAGCGGGATCAGCAGCGCGGGAAGCGCGGCGCGCTGGTCGCGGCGGAGCACCAGCGAGACCACGCCGAGGAGGAACGCGGCGGTCGCCGGCCATCCGGGGTAGGCGAGGAGTTCGCCCAGCCGTTCCAGCTGAGGCGCACCGAGCGCGATCCCTCCCTTGGCGACAGCGGTGTTGGGCACCAGCAGTCCGAAGTGGACGAATCTCCACGCGGCGAAGAGTCCGAAGGGGACCATGAACGACGCGCACGAGACCGAGATCGCGCGAATCGTCCCGCTGCGCGCGGAACACGCGGCGAGCAAGGGGAACGCGGCGGCGAGCACGGCGCCGTCGGGCCGCGTCATCGCGGCCAGCACCGCCAGCGCTCCCGACGCCGCCGCGACGCCCGGGTGCAGCAGGGTTCCGGCCAGTCTCGCTCGCAGCAGCAGCACGGCGAGCGCCGCGGTGATGAGCGCGTAGAGCGGGTTCTCCAGGCCCGAGAAATTCCAGATCACGAACGACGGCAGGGCCGCGAGCACCGCACCGGCGACCAGCGGAGCCCACGCCGCTCGAGAAGTCAGCGGCCGGGCGGCGAGGTAGGTGCAGACGAGCACTCCCGCGCAGCAGATCAGCGCCAGCAACTTCGGGTAGACGACGTAATCGGGAATTCCGAAGAGTGTTCCGGAATCGAACAGGCCCAGTGCCCGACCGAGGGCCAGCAGGACCAGCCACGTCGGGTTGGAGTAGCCCTCGACCGACATCGCGCCCGGCTGCAGGACGAGTCCCGCTCCGCTCCCGAGGTTTCGCGCGTAGGCGAAGGTGATGGCCGCGTCGTCGATGAGCCAGGAACCGTAGGCGCGCGCGTGCACGGCGATCAACGCGGTGCCGCAGCCGACGGAGAGGATCGGGGCCCACGCCGATCGGTGCCGCAGCGTCGTGCGGAGCGAGCGTGCCGGTGCGGAGCGATCGGCCAGCGTCTCGGCCATCGATACCCTCTTTTGAGTAGTGAACGGATGTTTCTGCGCGGCGGCTTCGTCGCGACGCTAGTTTCGAAGCGGGGTGCGCGCGAACGCTCGATCACTCGTCCGGGCACCGGTTCTGGGACTGCGATCATGAGTGCTCTGATTTAGCTTGCCTGTGCCGTGATCAGAGCCGTCATCGATTGCGGTGACGTGCGACGTACGTCGCCGGAAATCACCCGGCGACGCAGTCAACGCAAGTGGGGCACGGTGGAGAGCTTGTGGGTGCTCGCGATCGCGACGTTGGTGCTGTTCGTCCCCGGCGCGATCGTGCTGCTGGCGGCCCGGGTGAGACGGGCGAGCTGGATCGCGGGAGTCGCGCCGCCGATCTCGTGCGGAATCGCCTCGCTGACCGCGATGGGCTGCGCGTTGATCGGCGTGCCGTTCGGACCTGTTCCGCTCTGCGTGGTCGTCGGGCTGGTGGCGCTGGTCGGCGTCGGGGTGTGGTGGCGTAGCCCCCGCGAACCGTCGACCGGGCCGCGGCGTCGACCGGTCGAGCTGGTCGGAGCCGTCTGCGGTGTCGTGCTGGTCGTGGGTGCGATCGCGGCGGGGACGCGGTCGTGGTTGGCGGGCATGGGTTCGCTCCGCACCGTGCCGCAGGAGCACGACATGGTCGTGCACACGACGTTGACGGCGTTCATCGAACGCACCGGGCGGGGCGCACCCTGGCAGCTGCTGCCGGCCGACCTGCTCACCGGAGCACCTGCCCAGCCGTATCCGGCAGGATTGCACCTGCTTTCGGCGATCGTGGCCCGGTGCGCCGGGGACGCCGTGGTCGGGTTGAACGCGGTGGCCGTCGTGGTCTGCGCGGTCGTGTGGCCGGTGTCGGTGGCGACCCTGGGCGTCATGGCGGCCCGGCGGGCGCGAATGGGCTTCGGAATCGCGATGGTCGCCGGCGGGATGGCCGCTGTGGTGGCGATCGGCCTGCAGCAGCCCATGTTCCTGCTCAACCACGTGGGCGGGATGCTGCCGAACGCGACCGCGCTGGCGATGGCGCCGGGCATCCTGACGGTCCTCGTGACGATGGCACCGGCCGTGGGGCCGGTGCTCGTGGCCGGTCTCGCGTGCGCGGGCGCGGTGGCGGTGCACCCGAGCGCAGGGGTGACCGTGGGGGTGAGCGTGGTGGCCTGGTGCGCGGGCGAGTTGTTCACCCGGGGTGGAGCGGGTTTCGCCAAGGACCGGGTGCGCGCGGTGGGCGCTGCCGTCGTGGTGGCGGCGGTGATGTCGCTGCCGGGACTCGCCGCGGTGCTGTCGCAACGCGCGACCGTGACCACGTTCCCGTCGGAGAAACCGCCCGAGTCGGTGACGCAGGCGATGGGCCGGGTGTTCGCGGTTCCCTACGACGGGTTCCCCGGTGACGTGGTGCCGCTCGGTTCCGGGCAGTTCGCGGTGATGCTGCTGTTGCTGGCGGGTCTGGTGGCGATCTTGGTCAGAGGAGGGCCGTGGGGGTTGGTCGCGGCGTGGGGCGCGTGGGCGGTAGTCGTCGTGGCCATGTACGTCAGCCCGGGCCGTGGCTGGGAAGCCGGGATCACCCGCTACTTCTACAACGCGACCTTCCGGATCTCCAGCCACCTGAACCTGTTCGTGCCGGTCATCGCGGCGTTGGGAGTCGTGTTCACGGCTGCGGTGGTGGCGCGGAGGCTGCCTCGGCTGCCGTCGCTGCGCCCCTCGGCGGGCCGGTGGGCCGCGGTCGGGCTGGTGATGGTGCTGGCCGCGGTCTACGGGATGGCCGTCCTGCCGGGATACCTGCGCATCGCGCAGTCCACGGTCGCCAGCCGGTTCAGCAGTCCGACGCCGTACGTGCGCGTGTCGCCCGACGACCTCGCCGCGATCCGGTGGCTCGCTCCCCGCGTGCTCCCCGGCCAGCGCGTGCTGAACTCCGCGAACGACGGGTCGACCTACCTCTACGTCCTGGGCGGGGTGCCGGTGGTGAACGTGCTGACGCTGGGCGCCGCCGCCTGGCCGCCGAGCTACGCGCTGCTGGAGGACTTCAACCGGTATCGAACCGAGAGCGACATCCGGCGCGCCCTGACCGATCTCGACGTCGCCTGGATCTACGTGGACACCAAGACCCCGACCATCAGCTCGGCGGGAGCGCCCGAGAACTGGGTCTCCGCGCCGTCGTTCGGGCTGGCACCGGGCCTGCTGAACCTGGAAGCGCTGCCCGAGGTCCGTCCCGCGTTCCGCAGCGGCACGGTCGCGGTGTACTCGGTGGACCTGAACGCGATTCGCGCCCTCGACGCGGGTCCGCCGGCCGGACGACCTCCCGTCGTCGTGAACTCGACGAGGTGACGATGGCCGACGCTTGGGTGCACGCGGTTCCGCTGTGGGCAGCGGCGGTGGTGTGGTTGGTGCTGTCGGGGTTGCCGATCGCGTCGGCGATGGGACTGCGGGGATGCGCGGCGTGGGCCGCGGCTCCGGCGCTGGCGGTGGCGACGCTGTCGATGGCCGCGGTCGTCGCCGGAGCCGCGTCGGTGCGGTGGTCGCCGATCGTGGCGCTGGCCGCGGTCGTTCTCGCGACGTTGCTCGCGATCGCGGTGAACTCGCTGGTCGGCGGACGCCCCGCGCGTGACCGGGGAACGGTGCGGGCCTGCGCCGCCGGCGGTGTGCTGGTCGGGGCCCTGCTGGGGGTGGCCGCGCTCGTGCTGGCGCTGCGGACACCGGCGGCCCTGTCGCAGAGCTTCGACGCGGTGTTCCACTACTCGGCGCTCGCCGCGATCCGGGACTCCGGTGATGCGTCGTCGCTGACGTTGGGCGCGCTGGACGTGCCGGGGGCGCCGGCCCGGTTCTACCCGGCAGCGTGGCACGACGTCACCGCGCTGGTGCTCGCCACCGTCGGAGGAGCGATCCCGGCCGGGGCGAACGCGGTCGCCGGGGTGATCGCCGTCCTGGTGTGGCCGCTGGCGTGCGTCTTCCTGGCGCGCCAGGTGTTCGGTCCGCGGCCGGGGACGTTGGCCGTCACCGGGCTCTACTCGGTCGGGTTCACCGCGTTCCCGTGGGGTTTGCTCAAGTGGGGCGTGCTGTGGCCGAACCTGCTGGGGATGAGCCTCGTTCCCGTGGCGCTGGGCCTGGTGCTGGCGGTGACGGGCCGAGCCGTCGACGACGCGGTCGGCCGGCCTCGCGCGCTCGTGCTGCTCGCCGTGACGCTCGTGGGGATGGCGCTCGCCCACCCGAACACGGTGGTGTGCCTGGTG
Organism: Saccharopolyspora endophytica; assembly: GCF_018070075.1. Classification (GTDB taxonomy): domain Bacteria; phylum Actinomycetota; class Actinomycetes; order Mycobacteriales; family Pseudonocardiaceae; genus Saccharopolyspora; species Saccharopolyspora endophytica. Next base: position 597,447 of record NZ_JAGPXE010000003.1, on the reverse strand, counting down.
GTGCTGGCCTCGGTCCTGATCCTGGTGACGACCGCGCAGCGGGCGCGCGAGCACGTGGCCGACGGCCGCGTCGGTCGCGCCGGGTGGACCGTGGCCGCGGCGGTGGTCGTGCCGCTGGCGCTGCTGGCCGCGTTGCGCACGACGTCGCTGATGCGGGAGGTCGCGGCCGTGTGGTGGGCGCCGACCACCACCGCTGCCGGAGCCGTCGGCGAGGTACTGCTGCACGCCACGCACGGACGTCGCGCGGAGTGGCTGCTGGCGGCGGTCGTCCTGGTGGGAGTCGTGCGATCGCTCCGCGACCCGGCGCTGCGGTGGCTCGCGGCCGCCCACGCGGTGTCTGCCGCGCTGTTCGTGATGGCCGCGTCGATCCAGTCGCCGTGGACGATGGTGCTGACCGGCTTCTGGTACAGCGACTCGTGGCGGATCGCGGCGATGCTGCCGATCACCGGGGTGCCGCTGGCCGTGCTGGGCACCGTCGCGATCGCCGAGTGGCTCCGGGCGCGGATCGACCTGCGGGTCGCGGTACCGGTCGGCGCGACCACGCTGCTGATCGCGCTGATCCTCGCGGGCGCCACCAAGGGCCTGCACCTGGGCCGCACCGCGCTGGCCGTGCACAGCTCCTTCGCCGCCGAGGACGCCCCGGCGACCAACATGGTCAGCCCGGACGAAGCGGAGTTCTTCGCGCGGATCCGCGACCGCATCGAACCGGACGCCGTGGTCGCCAACAACCCGTGGGACGGCAGCGCCCTGCTGTGGCCGCTGCAGGGCCGCCGCGTCCTGTTCGGACAGCTGGACGGCCGGAAGCAGACCGCCGAGCAGGACTACCTGGCCCAGAACCTCGTGTTCGCCGCCACCGACCCCCGCGCGTGCCGGCTCGCGGCGAAGATGGGCGTGCGCTACCTGCTCGTGGGCGAGGTGCACTTCTGGCCGACCGACCCCAGGGTCGATGACTACCCCGGTGTGCGCGATCCGGGAGCACTTCACGGTTTTCGGCTGGTCGAACGGCAGGGTGAACTGGCCTTGTTCGCGCTGTCCTCCTGCTCCGAGACCCCCAACCTGGATTCGTCGGCGCCAACGCCCGACCGACGGAGGGGAACGCGATGACTGCACGGGACGACATCTGGGTGATCATTCCGATGTACAACGAGGCGACGGTCATCCACGAGGTGGTCACCGAGCTCAGGCAGACGTTCCCGAACGTGGTGTGCGTCGACGACGGGAGCGCCGACGATTCCGCCGCCCTGGCGCGCCAGGCCGGCGCCGTGGTGGTGCGGCATCCGGTGAACCTCGGGCAGGGCGCCGCGCTGCAGACCGGGGTCGAGTTCGCGCGAACGCGCCCGGGCACCCGGTGGTTCCTGACCTTCGACGCCGACGGCCAGCACCAGGTGTCCGACGCCGTCCGGTTGCTCGACGAGCTGGCGACCGGCGATCGGGACATCGTCATCGGCACCCGGTTCGGCGATGGCTCAGCGTCCGTGCCGATCCTCAAACGAGTGGTCCTGCGCACGGTGGTGCGGTGCAGTCCGAGCCTGCGGCGCCTGCAGCTCTCCGACGCGCACAACGGGTTGCGGGCGTTCAACCGATCGGTCGCCGACACGATGGAGATCACCTGCGACGGCATGGGTCACGCCTCCGAGATCATCGGCATGATCCGGTGTCTGGGCTGGCGGGTCGCCGAGAGCCCGGTGACGATTCGGTACACCGCCTATTCCATGGCCAAGGGACAGTCACTGCTCAACGCGGTCAACATCGCGTTCGAGACGGTGGTGCGGACCAAGACGGAGCACATCAGATGACAATTCAGGTGATCCTCGTCGCCGCCGTGACGGCGCTGCTGGTGTTCTTCCTCCGGCACCACGGCACGACGTACGTGACGGCCGCGGTCCGAATCGGATTCATCATGTTCCTGGCGTTCGGCGTGTTCGCCGTGTTGCGCCCCGACACGCTGACGGTGCTGGCAGCCGCCGTCGGCGTGGGCCGGGGCTCGGACCTGCTGCTGTACGGGCTGGTGACGGCGTTCGCGTTCTTCTCGCTCAACACCTACCTGCGGTTCAAGGAACTACGGGTGCGGTTCTCGCGGCTGGCGCGCGCGGTCGCCCTCGACGAAGAGCGTGACCGGACCTCCTGAACCTTCTCGCGAGACGTCTTCGGATCGGTGGCGTCGGGGGCCTGGAACCGGGATGCCGCTCTGCGACAGCAGGTGCTCCACGACGGTGCCGATGCCGGTGACGAGGTCGATCTGCGGCTTCCAGCCGAGTTCGCGGCCGATGCGGGACCAGTCGAGCACGGAGTCCCGCACGTCGCCCTGCCGCGCGGGCAGGAACGCCGGTTCGTCGGGCGCACCGGTCGCCTCGGCGACGATGGAGTGCAGCTCCCGGTCGGAGGTCGGCACGCCGGTGCTCACGTTGTAGCGCTTGCCGGAACCCCGTGCTCCCGAGGCCGCGATGAACGCGGCGATGACGTCGTGCACGTGCACGTAGTCGCGGGTGTTGCGGCCGTCGCCGTAGATCGAGGTCGGCGATCCGTCGAGCATCGCGCCGGCGAACACGGACACGACACCCGCCTCGCCGAGCGAGAGCTGGCGGGGACCGTAGACGTTGGCCATCGCCAGGTGCGTGCACTCCAAGGCGTGCAGTCGCCGGTAGGTGTCGAAGTAGATCTCGCCCGCGAACTTCGACGCCGCGTACGGCGAGAACGGCTGCACAGGTGCGGATTCGTCGGTCGGAATGGTCGTGGCGTGCCCGTAGATGGAGCCTCCGGAGGTGGCGTAGACGACCTTGCGGGCGCCTGATGCCCGTGCCGCCTCGGCGACGTTGACGACGCCGAGGACGTTGGAGCGCGCGTCGGCGAGCGGGTCGGCGACGCTGGCGCGGACGTCGATCTGCGCGGCGAGGTGGTAGACGACCTCTGGTCGGTGTTCTCTCGCCAGGGCAACGAGTTCGGAAGAGCAGGCGTCGACGCGGTGCAGGCTGATCCTTCCGGTGTCGAGCGACTCCGCCAGGTTGGCCGCGCTTCCCCGGCTGAGGTCGTCGACCACGCACACCTCATCACCATCACGAACGAGCTGATCCACGAGGTGTGAGCCGATGAATCCGGCCCCGCCCGTCACCAAAGCGCGCACAAGTTGCCTCCTGAAATGGCGAAAACGATTCTGAATTCAGGTTTTTGCGTCCGCTCGCTGCCACCTGATACCTGCGAGCGTGTGTTGCGCGGAGCGAGAGCCGCAAACCGGGAGGTGGCACACCACTCACACGTGATGCTCCCGACGACCGCGCAGCTCCTCGAACGGGAAGGCTCTGAGCGGCGCGGTTCCGCGGTGATGTTCGTCCTTTGGGGACACCGCAGCCGTGGCGGAGCTCGTGCGTTCTGCGGGGGTGTTCCGGCGCGCGTAGCGTGCGATTCCGTGACCGGAGGTGCGCAGTCGGGGGCAGTGGCGCTCGCGGTGGGAACCGTTCTGGTCGGAGCGGCGGGCTACGCGTTCGTCGCGTTGGCGGGACACCTGTTCGCCCCGTCCGAGGCGGCTGCGGTGTCCACGGTGTACATGGTCGTCAACATCCTCGGTCCGGGCGTCTTCCTCGCCTTGGAGCAGGAGGTGAGCCGCCGCACCGCGCACGCGGTCGCGCTGGGACGTTCGGTGCGAGAAGCGGTGGTGCGAACGGCGATTCGCGGAGCGGGGTTGCTCGCCGCAGGGTTGCTCGCGCTCGTGGCGTGCGCGCCGTTCCTGGTCGACGACGCGCTCGCGGGCCACTGCGGGCTGCTGGTCGTGGTCGCGGCCAACACCGCGCTCGCCGCGATGATGTCGCTGGTGCGGGGAGTGCTGGCAGGCATGGACGATTTCGGCGGGTACGCGGCGTCGTTGGGCGCGGAGGGGATCGGACGGCTCCTGCTCGTCGGCTCCGCGTGGTTCGCGGGTCCGGTTCCGGTGACGTGGTACGCGGCCACGTTCGCGGCCGGCACCGGGTGCAGCGCGCTCGTCGGCGCGCTGTGCGCGTCGAGGCGGCGACGTTCGCTCGTGCGCCCTGGTCTCGGGGATGCCGTCGCGAACGGCGGTTCCCGGCCGGCCGCGTCCGGCGGGTTGCCGTCGCTGGCGGTGGCGACGCTGCTGACCTACGTGATCGCCAACCTCTCGGTCGTGATCGTGACGACCCGGCTGCAGGACGCCGCGCTGGCAGCGGCTTTCGCTGCCGGACTGCTGCTGGCGAGGATGCCGATGTTCGTGTTCTCCCCGGTGCAGGCGTTCCTGCTGACAGCGCTGACCGACGCTCAGGCGCGCGCGGAACGACGTCGCTTCCGGGCGACGATCAGGAACGGCATGGCGGTGGCTCTGGCGTTCGGAGCCGCCGGGCTCCTGGGCGTTCTCGGCCTCGGCGGTTGGGCTCTGCGGGAGCTGTTCGGAACGCGGGTCGCCCTGTCGACGCTGACCCTGGTGTGCCTGGTGGGCAGCACGGTGCTGCTGATGGGAGCGCAGGTGCTGCACGCGGCGCTGGTCGCGCGCGGTCGGCACCGCAAGGTCGCGGTGTCCTGGCTGGCGGGAGCCGTGGTCCTGGTGGCGGTGCTGACATCACCGGGGGAGCCGGTGGCCGCCGCGGTCGCCGCGCAGGCGCTCGCGGCGCTGACGGTGGCGGTCGGCATGGCGTGGGCGCTGAGCCGGTCCTCCGCGGCACCCGGGAACGCGGGAACACCGGCGGGCGCCGTCGGCACCCTGGCGGCCGAGCACTAGCGGCCGGGCGGGAACCCGGTCCGCAGGAGAGCGTTCAGACCGAACTCGGCGCGGCCCAGGCCAGGATGTCGCGGCAGGTGTCGATGAGCCGTTGCCGCAGCCCCGCGGCCTCCTCGGCGAACTCGCGCTGCCGCCGGACGTAGTCGGCGCGCCCCTGCGGTGTCTCGATCGGCACCGGCTCGTACCCGAGCTCGGAGAGGTCGTAGGGGCTGGCGCACATGTCCAGCTCGCGCACCCGCACCGCCAGCTCGAAGCAGTCGGCGATGAGCTCGCCGGGCACGAACGGGTCGAGCTTGTAAGCCCACTTGAACAGGTCCATGTTCGCGTGGAGGCAGCCCGGCTGCTCCAGCCTGACCTGGTCGGCTCGGGACGGTTGCAGCTCGTTGAGCGGGCGGGCCTGCGGGGTGAAGAACCGGAACGCGTCGTGGTGGGTGCAGCTGATCGGCATCGACTCCACGACCTCGTCGGTGCCGTCGTGCCCCAGCCGCAGCGGCCAGCCGCTGTGCCGGACGTCGCCCGGCTCGGTGCGGTAGACCATCGCCCACTCGTGCAGCCCGAAGCAGCCCAGCCGGGCCGGGCGGGAGGCGGTCGCGCTGAGCAGGCCGAGGATGAACTCCGCCGAGTCGCGCCGCTTGTCGGTCAGCGCCGCCGGTTCCAGCGCGACACCGCCGGGCACTTCGGTGAAGCCCTTGCGGGACAGGAACTCCTGACCGTTCTCCAGCACCACGCCGACGCCGGGCTGCCACCGCTCCAGGCGGGCCGGGCGGAACGAGTAGTACGTGAACAGGAAGTCCAGCACCGGGTGTGCGCGGTGCTGGTGCTGACGTCGGCGGTGGGGCTCGGTCCACTGGGCGACCCGTTCCCGGTGCGCGGTTCGCCGCTCGCGCCACTCCTGCTTGCTCAACACCAACATCGCTGGTCAGGGTATCAGTGGCGGAACTGCACCCAGTCAAGCTGGAGGATCTCGCTGGGGACGGTCCCGCTGACGACCAGGTAGACCGTGTGCGTACCGGTGATGCCTCGGAAAAGCGGTGCTCTCGAGGTCATCGGCGTGGGGGTTTCGTCGGGACGACCGATTCTGAGCTCGCTGATGTACTCGCCCGTGGGGCTGTCCAACCGCAGGGTGATCCTGCCGCCGTCGGACACCGACCGCGCGGTGCGGAATCGGAGGACCATCCCGTTGGCGGGGCTGGCGCCGAAATCGACCCCGTCGAACCGCATCACGTCACCCGATCTCAGCGGGGCGGCGTAGGTGGCACCGTTCGAGGACACGGTGTGCAGCGGGCGACCGATCCAACCGGACCTCTCGGCCTCGATCACCTCGAAGGCGCTGCCGATCGGCTCGCTGGGCTTGATCTCCGTTTTCTGGTTCTGGTTCTCGTTCCCGTTCTCGGACGAGTCCTCGGTGACCATCGCGTAGCCGAGCGCCAGTCCGGCCACGACTACCAGCGCCGTCGCAGCGATGACGATCCGCCGCCGGCTGCGGCGCGGCGCCGGGGGTTCTGGCTCGTGCGGGCGCTCGGACTGCGCGGGCGAGACGGGCCGCGCGGCGCGCACCTGCTGTGGCGGGACCGGCGGGCGCGGGTGCGACGGCGGCGCGACCCGCGGGACCGGTTGGCGGCGCTCGGCGACCCGGGACTCGCGCGGCGTGGACACCGGCGGCAGCGGGTGCGCGGAGACCGACGGCATCGGACGCCGGCTCGGGATGCGCTCGGTGGCTTCCGGAGCGTTGGGGTCCAGCAGGGGCTCGAACGGCTCGTCACCGGCGGACCTGACGATCTCGTGCAGCCTGCGGCGCACCTCCACCAGCGGCATCCGCCGGTCCGGCTCCTTGACCAGGAGCCCGCCGAGGACCTCGCCGATCGGTCCGGTCTGGTGGTGGCGGGGGATCGGCCCGTGCACGATCGCGCTGATGATGACCAGCGGATCGCTGGTCTTGTCGTACGGCGGGCGGCCCTCGGCGGCCGAGTAGAGCGTGGCGCCGAGGCTCCACAGATCGGCCCGCGAGTCGAGGGCGCCCCGGCGCGCGATCTCCGGCGGCAGGTACGCGGGCGTGCCCAGCAGCATCTCGGATCGGGTCATGGTGGTCTCGGCGATGTTGCGGGAGAGCCCGAAGTCGGCGAGCTTGACCTGCCCGCGCGGGCCGAGCAGCACGTTGCCCGGCTTGACGTCGCGGTGCACGATGCCGACCCGGTGCGCGGCGTCCAGCGCCGCGGCAACGCCGTCGATCATGACGGCCAGCTGGTAGTGGTTGAGCGCGCGGTGCTTCTTCAGGATCGCCGACAGGCTCCGCCCCGGCACCAGTTCCATGACCACGAACGGACCGGAGGCGTCCTCCCGGACCACGTCGTAGAGCATCACGGTGTTGGGGTGGCTGAGGGTCGCCATCGCCCGCGCTTCGCGCAGGGCTCGTTCGCGCAGGTCAGCGGCCCCTTCTTCGGGCAGGTCGGCGGGCAGGTGGAGCTCCTTGACCGCCACCGGGCGCTCCAGGACCTCGTCCGTCCCGGACCAGACGTAGCCCATCCCGCCCTTGCCGATGGTGCGGTCCAGCCGGTACCTGCCGCCGATCACGCGGCCCGAGGAAGATGTGTCCGCGTGGGACGGCGAGAGCTGATCATCTCGCACGCATGGACACTACCGAGCGGAGTTCCTGGTTCGCGCCGGGGGCATCCCCGGCGCGAACTGGGAAAACGGGATTTTGCGGCCGTTCGGGCACTCCCGTGCACCCGCGGTTTCGGGTGAAGTTGCGCCATCTGGAGGAGGCGCGTCCGCCCGCGCATCCGGTCAGTGGACGTGCGTGCCGTCGCGGACGGTGCCCACGTACTCCTCGACGAGGTCCTCCAGGGCCACCACGCCGACCGCCGCGCCACCGGCGTCCACCGCCGCGGCCAGGTGGCTTCCCGCCCGGCGCAGCGACGTCATGGCCTCGTCCAGGCGCGCGGTCACCGGCACCGTCGGCAGGTCGCGCCTGCGGGCGTCGGAGATCGGCGTCTGCGGATCGTCGCCCGCCTGGTCGAGCACGTCCTTGATGTGCAGGTAGCCCAGCAGCCTGCCGTCGTCGTCGCGCACCGGGAACCGGGAGAAGCCGGTGTCGGCCACCAGCCGCTCCACGTCGCCCAGCGTCGGACGGCCCGGCAGCGTCGTGACCTCCGGGAGCGGGACCAGGACGTCGGCGACGGTGTGCTCCACCGACGACAGCGTCTGGGCGAGCCTGCGGTGCTCGGAGTGCTCCAGCAGCCCCTCGCGCCGCGACTCCACCAGCAGCTCGGCCAGCTCGGCCGAGGTGTAGGCGGTCTCCAGCTCGTCCTTCGGCTCGATCCGCAGCAGCTTGAGCACCGCGTTGGCCATCATGTTGAACAGCGCGATGAACGGGCGCGCCAGCTGCACGAACCCGACCAGCGCGGGCACCAGCCACAGCGCCATGCGCTCCGGCTCGGCCAGCGCCAGGTTCTTGGGCACCATCTCGCCGACCAGCACGTGCAGGATCACCACGATCGTCAGGGCGATCGTGAACGCCACGGCGTGCGTCACCGGCTCCGGGATGCCCAGAGCGCTGAACGGCGCTTCCAGGGTGTGCGCGACGGCGGGCTCGCCCAGCCGTCCCAGACCCAGCGAGCACAGCGTGATGCCCAGCTGCGCGCTGGTGAGCATCAGCGAACCTTCCTGGCTCGCCTTGATCACCGTGCGCGCCCGGCCGACCCCTTGGGCCAGCAGGGCCTCCAGCCGGTCGCGGCGGGAGGACAGCAGGGAGAACTCCGCGCCCACGAACAGCGCGTTGAGCAGCAGCAGGAGGACGCCGAGCAGCAGCGCGTAGGAGTCGCTCATCGGGCCGCCTCCATCGACTCGGCCTGGGCCGGCTGCTTGGTGAGGCGCAGCTCGGCGATGCGGTGCTTGTCCATGCGCATGACGGTCAGCCGCCAGTCCTCCAGTTCGAGCTGGTCACCGACCGACGGGATCCGGCCCAGCCGCCACAGCAGCAGGCCGGCCACGGTCTCGTAGTCGCCCTCGGGCATCTCGAAACCGGTGGCCTCGGCGAGCTCGTCGGGGCGCAGCAGGCCGGAGATCAGCCACGAGTCCTCGCCGAGCCTGCGCACGGCGGAGATCTCCAGCCGGTCGTGCTCGTCGCGCACGTCGCCGATGATCTCCTCGACCACGTCTTCCAGGCTCACGATGCCTGCGGTGCCGCCGTACTCGTCGACGACGACCGCCAGCTGGAGGCCCGATCCGCGCAGCCGGTTGAGCAGCGCGTCCCCGTCCAGCGTGGCCGGCACCGTCGGCACCGGGCGGGTCAGCGTCTCCACGCGGGTGGACTCCCGGCGCGAGGCCGGGACGCCGAACGCCTGCTTGACGTGCACGACGCCCTGGACCTCGTCGAGGTCGCCGCCGTGCACCGGGAACCGGGAGAACCCGGTCCGGCGGGCGAGGTCTAGCAGGTCCACGAGGGTCTCGCCGACCTGCAGCGACGCCACCCGCACGCGCGGGGTCATCAGCTCTTCCGCGCTGCGGTCGCCGAAGCGCAACGAGCGGTCCATCAGCCGGGCCGTGGACTCGTCGAGCGTGCCGTGCGCGGCGCTGGAGCGCACGATCGAGCCGAGCTCGTCGGGGGAGCGCGCCGAGCGCAGCTCCTCCTGGGGCTCGATGCCGAACCTGCGCACCACCCAGTTCGCGCTGTTGTTCATGGCGTCGATCAGCCACTTGAACACCTGCGAGAACCGAGCGTGGTAGCCGGACACGGCGCGCGCCGTGGGCAGCGGGCGGGCGATGGCGAGGTTCTTCGGCACCATCTCGCCGAAGACCATCGACAGCGCCGTCGCCAGCAGGATCGCCAGCGCCAAGGACACGCCCCCGGCCACGCCCAGCGGCATGCCCAGGGCCGTCAGCACCGGCTGGATCAGGTCACCGATGAGCGGCTCGGCCACGTAACCGGTGATCAGAGTGGTCAGGGTGATCGCGACCTGCGCGCCTGAGAGCTGGAACGACAGCGTGCGGTGCGCGCGCTGCACGGCGCGGGCCCGCTTGTCGTCCACGGAGTGCACGTGCGCGTCCACCGTGGAGCGTTCCAGCGAGGTCAATGAGAACTCCGCTGCCACCGCGAGACCGGTGCCCAGCGTGAGCACTGCGATGAACAGAAGGCCGACAACGGCCAGCAGGATTTCGATCAACCCTCGGCCCGCCTCGTGTGAGTGACCGACGATCGGAGATAGCCGGGTCTACTGCCCGGCTCGGTACTGCTTCCCTCTGGGGATTGTGCCGCTGGCACTGAAGTGCTCACTCCCGTGAATTGAATGGACCAGTTGGAAAAGGTCATACCGAGTATACCGGCGCTGATGCGATGCAATCGGTAGCGGCGCGATCACGATTCCCGGGTTTCCCGGAGTTCGGCGTCGGCCGGGTGCGCGCGCGGGTGCTCCTCGCGGCCTGCTCCCACCAGCTGCGTTGGGGCGGAGGGGAGTCCGTTGTGGCCGGTCGTTGGCTGCTTCTCGCCCCGATGGTCTGATCCTGTCTACCTAGAAGTAACCTGCGACAAAGTTGTCGCGGTCACCGCCGCGCTGAACAATCACGAGAGGACGTGATCGTGAGCACACCCACGGTTGCGGACGCGCCGCAGAAGGGTTTCTTCGGGCACCCGCGCGGTTTGTTGACGCTGTTCTTCACCGAGATGTGGGAGCGGTTCTCCTACTACGGCATGCGCGCCATTCTGGCGTACTACCTCTACTACGCCGTGTCCGAAGGCGGCCTGGGAATCCCCGAATCGACCGCGCTGTCGGTGGTCGGCGTCTACGGCGCCTCGGTCTACATGACCGGCGTCCTCGGCGGCTGGCTGGCCGACCGGGTCGTCGGAGCCCAGCGCGCGGTCCTCTACGGCGGCGTGATCATCATGCTCGGCCACATCGCGCTGGCCCTGCCAGGTGGCATGACCACCGTGCTGATCGGCCTGGTGCTGCTGGTCATCGGCACCGGCCTGCTCAAGCCGAACGTCTCCGGACTGGTCGGCGGCCTCTACGACGAGCAGGACAACCGCCGCGACGCCGGTTTCTCGATCTACTACATGGGCATCAACCTGGGTGCCTTCATCGCGCCCTTCGTCGTGGGCACCCTCGGCGAGAAGGTCAACTGGCACCTGGGCTTCGGCGCGGCCGCGGTCGGCATGGCGCTGGGCCTGGTCCAGTACACCCTGGGTCGCAAGAACCTCGGCAGCGCGGGCCTCGTCCCGGTCAACCCGCTGCCCGCCGAGCACAAGGGACGCGTCCTGGGTCGCGCGGGCGGCATCGCGCTGGGCTTCGTCGTGGTGCTGGTCGCGCTCTCGGCGACCGGTGTGATGGGGCTCGACGGCCTGGTCAACCTGATCAGCATCATCTCCGCGGTGCTGCCGATCATCTACTTCGTGGTGATGCTCTCCAGCAAGGAGATCACCAAGGTGGAGCGCGACCGGCTGATCGCCTACATCCCGCTGTTCCTGGCCACCGCGCTGTTCTTCCTGCTGTTCGAGCAGCAGCCGAACACGCTGGCGAACCTGGCCGAGGCCGACACCGACCTCAACGTGTTCGGCTTCGCCATCCCGGCGTCCTGGTTCCAGTCGGTCAACCCGCTGGCGATCATCATCCTGGCGCCGGTCATGGCCGCGCTGTGGATGAAGCTGGGCTCGCGGCAGCCGTCGACCCCGCAGAAGTTCGTCGGCGGTCTGTTCTTCGTCGGCGTGTCGTTCCTGTGGGTCGTGCTGTCGAAGTTCGCCGCCAATGACGACGGCAAGCACCTGCCGATCATGCTCGCGCTGGTGTTCGTGATCATGACCGTGGGTGAGCTGATGCTCTCGCCGGTCGGCCTGTCGGCGACCACGAAGCTCGCGCCGAAGGTCTTCACCTCGCAGATGATGGGCCTGTACTTCCTGGCCCCGGCGATGGGCCAGGGCCTGGGCGCCCAGGCGGTGAAGCTGTACTCGGTGGAGAACCAGCAGCTGTACTTCTCGATCGTCGGCATCGCCACGATCGGGTGCGCGGTCCTGCTGCTGGTCTCGGCGCGCGTCATCAAGCGCTACATGCACGGCGTGAACTGACGGTTCAGCGCACGAAGAAGGCCGGTCCCGTTCCCGGGGCCGGCCTTCTTCGTCGTCGTGGCGAGGATCAGCGCAGGTCGAAGGTGCGGGAATCCCGCGTGTCCGACGCCGACGGGTCCGGCTCGGGATGGCCCGGGATGGCGACGTCCTCGGCCGGTAGGGCGCCGTGCACCAGGTAGTCCGCGCCGATCCGGTCCGCCTCGGCGTTGCCGGACAGCGCCCAGACCCCGTGCTTGCCCGCGTCGCGCTCGGTGACCAGCACCGACGACGGCAGCGAGTGGTGCATCTCGACGGCACCCGCGTACGGGGTCGCCACGTCGTGCTCGGAGTTGAACATCAGCACCGGCGGCAGCTTCTCGCCGGTGATCTTCGTGGGCTGCTGCCGGGGCGCGTGCCAGGTGCGGCACGGCGCGACGGTCCAGCTGTTGAACCACGCGGCGAACGGGTGCCCGCTGGCCATCCGGCGGGAGTCGCGCTCCCACTCCGCGCGGCGGGTCGGCCAGGGCGCGTCGGCGCACTCCACGGCGTTGTAGATCGCGTTGCCGTTCTCGGCCAGCGCGTCCTTCGGCGTGACCATCGCCGCCAGCGCGCGGTCGTCGCCCCGCAGCTGGAAGTCGGCGAGCCCCTGCGCCAGCGGCTGCCAGTCGGACTCGCCGTAGAGCGCGTTGAAGCTGATCTCGATCAGCTCCGAGGGCCCCAGCGGTCCGCGCGGTGCCTTCCGCAGCTCCTCCTGCGTGCGCTGCCACGCGGCCTTCACGGCCAGCCCCTCGGTGCCGAGGTGGAAGACCCGGTCGTGCCGGGCGACCCAGTCGAAGAAGTGGTCGAGCCGCTGCTGCGCGGCCACGTCCTGGGCGAGGTTGTTGCCGTACCAGATCTCCGAGACGTCGGGGTTGACCGAGCTGTCCAGGACCATCCGGTCCACCCGTTCCGGGAACAGCTGCCCGTAGACCGCGCCGAGGTAGGTGCCGTAGGAGTAGCCGAGGAAGCTGATCTTCTGCTCGCCCAGCGCGGCCCGGATGAGGTCCATGTCGCGGGCGTTGGTGGGCGTGTTCAGGTGCGGCAGGTACTTCCCGGCGCGCTGCGCGCAGCCGTCGGCGTAGGCCTGCGCGCGCTGCCAGTTGGTCTCGCGGGCGGCGGGGGAGTCCGGGTCGGGAAGCGGGTTGGCCCAGTAGGTCGCCGGGTCCACGCAGCTGATCGGGGTGCTGTGCGCGGTGTTGCGGGTGTCGAAGCCGATCAGGTCGTAGGAGTCGCGCACCTGCGGCGGCACCAGACCGCCCAGCGTGCCGGCGAAGTCGGCTCCGGGACCTCCGGGACCGCCGGGGTTGACCAGCAGCGAGCCGCGCCGCGCCTGCGGGTTCCGCGCGGGCAGCTTGGAGACCAGGATCTGCACCCGCTCACCGCCGGGATGGGCGTGATCGAGCGGGACCTCGACGGTCGCGCAGCTCAGCTGCGGGTACGGCGTGGCGATGTCCTGCGGGCACGGCCCGAACTGCAGGGCAGGCCGGGGCGCCGCGATGCTCGCCGCGGGTGGCGCGACGGCCAGTGCCGCGACCGCAGCCAGACCGAGCGCGATCGAACGCTTCACGTGGGGGCTCCTCAGACGCGTGGAGGCAGTTGATCTCGCAGCGTAGGAGCGGGGGCGGTGGCGACCTACGGACTCGGTGCCGTGTCGCCGGAAGGGGGTGTCAGCTTCGCCCGGCCAGGTGAGCGTCGGTGCCGAGCTCGCGCGGCAGCTCGTCGAGGACCTGCGTCGTGCGGTCCAGCCACCGGATGCTGCGGTGCAACGACGTCGGTCCGTCGGTGAGCGATTCGGCCAGGTCGTGGAGCTCGTCGGAACGTCGGTGCGCCGCCGCGATCGCCTCCTCGAACGGCACCTGCCCCTCGTCGGTGAGGGACTCGGCGGCGTCGGCCAGCGCCCACAGCTGCTCGGCCAGCCGCTCCCGGGTGTCGGCGTCGACCATCTCGGCGGTGTCGCCGAGGGCCACCGAGAGGTTGCGGACGTAGTAGGCGCAGCCGCTGAGCTTGGTGGCCGTGCGCTGCACCTGGCTGCGCCGGGACCGGAACCGGTAGGCCGTCAGCGGGTTCGCGCTGACGAGCACCTGCTGCAGCGCGTCGTCGAGCGCGCGCGTGGGTTCCTGCAGGCCCGAGGCCGTGCCCTGCTCGCTGAGCTCGGTCCCGGTGCTGCGCAGGAAGTCCCGCAACGCCTTGAGGAACTCGCCGGTGTTGGTGCGGACCAGCTCGCGGGTGCGGGTGGGCAGCACGAACACCGCCGCCAGCACCCCGGCCAGCGCCCCGACCGCGGTCTCGGCCAGGCGCGTCTCCAGCACCGAGGCGTCGAAGGTGCCGAGCATCCCGTACAGCGCCCCGAGCAGGGTGGTGATGAAGAAGGTCATCGCGGCGTAGGAGTAGCCGACGAAGTAGAACGCCAGGAACACGCACAGCAGGATCACCGACAGCTCGGCGGTGAGGTCCCCGCCGACCTGCGCGGCGACCACGATGCCGGCCAGCACGCCGAGGATGGTGCCCGCCGTGCGCTGCCAGGCGCGCACCAGCAGCTCGCCGCGGCTGTTGGCGCTGATGAACACCACGAACGCGGTGATCACCGCCCAGTACCAGCGGTTCGGCGAGACGAGCTGTCCGAGCACGATCGCCAGGCCCGCGGCCACGGTGACCTGGATGGCGGTGCGCAGCTCCGGTCGTGCCAGCCCGGTCTGCTCCTCGCCGGACTCCTCGGTGTCCTCCTCGGCCGCGCTGTCTGTTTCGTCCCGCTGCTCGCCGAGCTCACCGGCCGCTTCGGCGAGCTCGGCCAGTTCGGTGCCGAGCCTGCGGACCGCCATCGCGAGGTCGACCGACCCCCGGTCCTCGATCTGCTCGGACACCCGCCGGGTGGCCTCCCGGATCTCGCGCGGGCGGCTCTCCAGCACCGACAGCAGCGCGCCGACCGCGTGCGGCACGGCACCACCACCGCTGGGGTGGTCGACCAGCCGCAGCAGCCGCGTCACCAGGTTCTCCGCGGCCAGCTCCACGTCCAGGATCCGCTGCCGGAGCACGTCGCGGCCGGACTCGGAGAGCTCGTCCATCCGGCCGACCGTGGTCTCCAGCATCAGCGCGGTCTCGTTCAGCCGCGCCGAGCGGTTGTGCAGCTTGCGCCGCCGCCGCGCGGACGTCGGCTGGTCGGCGACGTCGCGCACCGCGTGCAGCAGGCCGTGCACCTGGGCGCGCAGCGTGCGGCGACCGCGCGCCAACACCCCCTCGGGATCGTCGCGCAGCACCAGGAACCGCAGGCCGGCGGCCATGATCGTGCCGATGAGCACCGCCGCGATCAGCGCCGGGAACTGCGCGACCTGCGGGCGCAGGAACATCGCGAAGAAGTAGCCCATGAACGCGACCATGCCCAGCGGGAAGTACCGCGGGCCGAACCTGCGCACGTACACGGCCACGAAGATGACCAGCAGGAAGACCCCGCTGTGCAGCGGCGGCGAGAACTCGGTGGCGATCGCCAGGCCGAGGGCCGCCAGCGCCGGAAGCGGCAGCAGCGCGTAGGTGATGGCCTGGCCGCGCCGGTCCGGATCGTTGACGCCGAGCGAGCCGTTGATGGCCACCACCGCGCCGATCATGGCGCTCGGCAGCGGCTGCCCCCACCAGGCGAGCAGCGGCACCGCGGTGGCCAGCGTCAGCGCCACGGCGAGGGTGACGCGCACGGCGGTGCGCAATCTCCGCAACGACGGATCGGAAGCGAGGAAGCGGTTCCACCACTCGCTGCCCATGCCGCGCGTTCTCCTTCGCCTCAGCTGTCGTTGGCGTGAGATTACGCCGAACGGTGCCCGTGCTGTTGGATCACCGGCCGCGGTGCCGTCGCACGCTCTCCTCGACGACGTCGAGCACCGAGGTCAGGTGCTTGGCCGGGAGTCCCATCGCCAGGTGCGAGACCAGTCCTTCCAGGACCAGCTCGAGGTAGGCCGTCAGCACGTCGACGTCGACGTCGTCGCGCAGGTTCCCGGCCCGGTGCTGCCACTGCAGGCGCGCCCGGGTGGCGGCCGTGAGCAGCTCGGAGCGCTGCGCCCAGCGGTCCCGGAACTCGGTGTCGGTGCGCAGCCTGCGGGAGACCTCCAGCCTGGTACCCAGCCAGTCGGCGCCGAGCGCCCTCGCCTCGACACCGGAGGGGGCGTCGAGCAGGTTGCGCATCACCTGCACCAGGCCCTGCTCGGCAACCACGTCGGCCATCCGCGCGGCGTCGTCCTCGGCCAAGGCGAGGAACAGCGATTCCTTGTCCTTGAAGTGGTGGAAGATCGCGCCGCGGGACAGGCCGGTGGCTTCTTCGAGGCGTCGCACGGTGGCACCCTCGTACCCGAAGCGCGCGAAGCAGGACCGCGAACCGTCGAGGATCTGACGGCGTCGCGCGTCCAAGTGGTCCTGGCTGACCCGGGGCATGGCGTGAATCCTGGCAGGACAGTCGTCGCCATTGCAATCCGTACGTACGTTTTGTTGGCTTTTCGAGCTGATTCCCGCGCAACTGCACCGGATCGGGCGGTGTTTCGCGCCGCTTCTAACAGGTGCCCGAGCGCAGAACAAGGGTCGCGACTGTCGGGGGCTGCCGGTAGCGTCGGTAACCGGCCAATCACGGGCGGTGATCATCTTGGCGATATCGACCGATCCTGCAACCGGCGAGTTCCCGACCTCACGAGTGCGGACCAGGGCGGAGGCGGAAGCCTACGTCGCGTCGGTGTGCTTCAAGCACGGACCTCCCCGGCTGCTGGGTGTCGAACTCGAATGGACCGTGCACCACCGATCTGATCCGGGACGTGCCCTCGACGCCGCGACGCTCAGCGCCGCGCTCGGCCCGCACGCACCCCGCTCCCTGGTTCCCGACAGCCCGCAACAACCGCTGCCGAACGGCTCCGTGCTCACCGTTGAGCCTGGTGGCCAGGTCGAGATCTCCAGTCTTCCCACCACATCGCTGCGCTCCCTGCTGAGCGTCGTGGCCGCCGACGCCGACCACCTGCACCGCCTGCTGGACAGAGCGGACCTGGCGCTGGGCGACAGCGGAACCGATCCCTACCGTCATCCGAACCGGATCCTGCGCGTGCCGCGCTACCAAGCCATGGAGACCGCGTTCGACCGCATCGGCCTGGACGGCAGGCTGATGATGTGCAGCACCGCCGGCGTGCAGGTGTGCCTCGACGCCGGTGAGCCGGACCGGATCGCCGCGCGCTGGAACGCGCTGCACGCCCTCGGACCGGTCATGATCGCCGCCTTCGCCAACTCGCCCCGGTTGTTCGGCGAGGAGACCGGCTGGGCCTCCACCCGCACGCGCGTGCTGCTCGACACCGATCCGCCGCGCACCAGACCCGGCCCCACCAAGGGCGACCCGGTCAGCGGATGGGCGCGACGGATGCTCGACATGGCGGTCGTCTGCCGGCGTCGGGAGGGCGAGGACTGGTCGGCGCCCAGCGGCCTGAGCTTCGCCGAGTGGATCCACGGCGGGCTGCCCGAACCGCCCACCCGCGAAGACCTGGACTACCACCTGACCACGGTGTTCCCGCCGGTCCGCGCCCACGGCTACCTGGAGGTGCGCTACCTCGACGCGCAATCCGGAACCGACTGGATGCTGCCCACCGCCGCGCTCGCCGTGCTCTTCGGCGACGAGTCCATCGTGGACAAGGTGGCCGTGATGGCCGCGCCCGCCGCCCGGCGGTGGGTGCACGCCGCCCGCTTCGGCCTCGCCGACCCCGTGCTGGCCCGCTGCGCCCGCGACATCTTCGACCTGGCCTGCCGACTGCTGGGCGGCACGGGCGACGGACTGTCCGACCGACTCGCCGAGCACATCGCCCGGCGCCTGAGCTGAACCCGTCACGACCGGAGGGGTGCACGGTGAAAGACCTTCAAGAACTGGGAACCGAGGACTTGCGCGAGCACGTCGCCGCCGAACTGGCGCGCACGCGGCAGCGCAGCGCGCAGCTCACCGACGCCGTCGACGACGAGGAGCTCGTCAAGCAGCACTCACCGCTGATGTCGCCGCTGGTCTGGGACCTCGCGCACGTCGGCAGCCAGGAGGAGCTGTGGCTGGTCCGCGACGTCGGCGGGCGCGAGGCCGTCCGGCCCGACATCGACGACCTCTACGACGCCTTCCAGCACCGCCGCGCCGACCGGCCCGAGCTGCCGCTGCTCGGCCCGCGCGAGGCCCGCGACTACATCGCCACGGTGCGCGACAAGGTCTTCGACCTGCTCGACGAGACACCGATGGAAGGCCGCAGGCTCGTCGAGCGCGCCTTCGCCTTCGGCATGATCGTGCAGCACGAGCAGCAGCACGACGAGACGATGCTGGCCACCCACCAGCTCCGCGACGGCCCGCCCGCGCTCACTGCCGAACCGCCGCCGCGCTCCTCCGGCGCGCTGCCCGCCGAGGTGTTCGTGCCGGGTGGGCCGTTCACCATGGGCACCTCCACCGAGGCGTGGGCGCTGGACAACGAACGCCCCGCCCACGAAGTGCACGTGGACGCCTTCCACCTGGACACCGCACCGGTCACCAACGCCGAGTTCGCCCGCTTCATCGACGCCGGTGGTTACCACGATCCGCGGTGGTGGAGCGAGGCCGGACAGCGCTACCGGCACAAGGCCTCCCTGGAGGCGCCCCGGTTCTGGTTCCGCGACGGACAGCGCTGGATGCGCCGGCGCTTCGGCCACGTCGAAGAGGTGCCCGGCGACGAACCCGTGATGCACGTCAGCTTCTACGAGGCCGAGGCCTACGCCGCCTGGGCGGGCAAGCGGCTGCCCACCGAGTCCGAGTGGGAGAAGGCGGCCCGCTACGACCCCGGCACCGGACGTTCCCGCCGGTACCCGTGGGGCGACGAGGACCCGACGCCCGAGCACGCCAACCTCGGTCAGCAGCACCTCCAACCCGCGCCCGCCGGGGCCTACCCGCTGGGCGAGGCGCCCTGCGGTGCGCGGCAGCTCATCGGTGACGTGTGGGAGTGGACCTCCAGCGACTTCCTGCCGTACCCGGGATTCGCGGCGTTCCCGTACCGCGAGTACTCCGAGGTGTTCTTCGGCTCCGACCACAAGGTGCTGCGCGGCGGCTCGTTCGGCACCGACCGGTCGGCCTGCCGGGGCACCTTCCGCAACTGGGACTTCCCGATCCGGCGGCAGATCTTCGCGGGTTTCCGCTGCGCCCGCACCCCGAGCGGGGACGAGCGCTGAGCATGTGCAGGCATCTGGCTTACCTCGGAGCACCCGTTCCGCTGGCCGAGCTGCTGCTCGACCCGGCGCACTCGCTGCTGGAGCAGTCCTGGGCGCCGAACGACATGCGCGGCGGCGGGACCGTCAACGCCGACGGCTTCGGCGCGGGTTGGTTCCGCGATGACGGCACCACCGGCGTCTACCGCAACGGCGCGGCGATGTGGACCGACACGTCGTTCCCGCGGCTGGCCCGGGACCTGCGGGCGTCGGCGGTGGTGGCGGCCGTGCGGTCGGCGACCGTCGGCATGCCGGTGGGACCCGAGCTGTGCGCGCCGCTGACCGACGGCCGGTGGCTGTTCAGCCACAACGGCAAGGTCGGCGGCTGGCCGGACTCGCTGGCCAAGCTCGCCGCGCGGCTGGACCCGGCGGAGCTGCTCACCGCCCAGCCCACCGACTCCGCCGTGCTGTGGGCGCTGCTGCGCCGGCGCCTCGCCGACGGCGCCGAGCCCGAGACCGCGATGGCGGAACTGGTCCGCGACGTGCACGCCGCCGCACCCGACTCGCGGCTGAACCTGCTGCTCGGCGACGGCGCCCGGATCGTGGCCACCACCTGGACGCACTCGCTGTGGGTGCGCCGGGACCCCGATGCGGTGACCGTCGCCTCCGAACCGTTCGGCCAGGCCGCTGAGCCCGGCGGAACCCGATGGGTCGAGATCCCCGACCGCTGCTTGATGGTCGCCGACACCGAACACACCGAGGTCGTTTCCCTGGGGGAGGATTCGTGCGAATTCCCGAGCTGACCGTGCGCTTCACCGAAGCCGACGCCGATCGCGAGCTGCGGGCCGAGGTCCGCGAAGGACTCACCGACCACCCGAAGTGGCTGTCGCCCAAGTGGTTCTACGACGCAGCGGGCAGCGAGCTCTTCGAGCGCATCACCGAGCTCGACGAGTACTACCAGACCCGCGCCGAGCACCAGATCCTGCGGCGGACGGCGCTGACCATCGCCGAGCTCACCAACGCCGCCACGCTGGTCGAGCTCGGCTCCGGCTCGTCGGAGAAGACCCGGCTGCTGCTGGACGCGCTGAGCAAGCACGGCACGCTGCGCCGGTTCGTGCCGCTGGACGTCTCCGAATCGGCACTGCGGTCGGCGGTCGCCGCCATCGAGGCCGACTACCCGGACCTGGAGGTCTCCGGGGTCGTCGACGACTTCACCACCGGCCGCCTCGACCACGGCGAGGACCGGCTGGTGGCGTTCCTGGGCGGCACGATCGGCAACCTCCTGCCGGAGGAGCGCGCCGGGTTCTTCGCCGCCCTGCACGCCGCGATGCGACCGGGGGAGTGGCTGCTGCTGGGAACCGACCTGGTCAAGGAGCCGTCGCGGGTGATCCGCGCCTACGACGACGCCCGGGGCGTGACGGCCGAGTTCAACCGCAACGTGCTCAAGGTGCTCAACCACCGGCTCGGCGCGGACTTCGACGCGGACGCCTTCGAGCACGTGGCGCGCTGGAACACCGATCAGGAGTGGATCGAGATGCGGCTGCGCGCCACGCGGGCGATGCACGTGCGGGTGCGCGAGCTCGCGCTGGACGTCGACTTCGCCGAGGGCGAGGAGATCCGCACCGAGATCTCGGCGAAGTTCCGGCGTAATCGCATCGCCGACGAGCTGGCGGTCGCCGGTTTCGACCTGGGGAGCTGGTGGCTGGACGACGCGTCGGAGTTCGCGCTGTCGCTGTCGATCGCGCGCTGACTCACCGCTCGAGCTCCGGCTCGGAGGAGCCGGGCAGCCGCGACATGCACCGCACGCAGGGCATCCCGGCCGGGTGGTCGGACACCTCGGCGACGTACGAGGGGATCTGGATGCCGCACAACGTGCGCCACGCGGCTGGGAACGGTCCTTCCGGTTGGGCCGCGAGGTGCGTTTGGCGACGCGACTCGGCGACCACGCCCGCGGCGAACCTCACCGCGACCACTGAGCTCATAGTGCCGCCCCCGGTGGTTGTGCCCGGCCCGGCCGCAGGCTGGTGTCCACCGGGTCTCCCGGCAGACCGCGGGCGGGCAGGGCGATGTGGACTCGGTTGATCATCTGCCACCTCCTGCGGACGGGACTCGTCCGCCGGAAGCACGTGACGCGAGGCTAGGCGTGTTGACCCGTTCGGCCTAGTGACGTTGCGCGAGAACGACCAACTGATCACCCGAAGGGATTGCCCGAGTGCGGCTGTCCGGACTGCTGAGCACGGGGAGTGGAGCTGATAGGGCCGGCCACGCGGCGCCAGCTACTGGGGGGAGGTGCTGGTGCGGCGTGACCGGCGGGGCACAGGCTACACCCGGTGCGCGAGCCGTCATCGGGGGTAGCCGGTCAGCGGTCGGGTCATGGCCCGCAGGCCTTCGACGCGCGACACTGGCCTGACCGCAACGTGGTCGCAAGAGCAGGAGGAAGCATGTCGGATTCGCTGCTGGCTCGGCACAAAGCCGTGCTGCCGGACTGGCTGTCGCTGTACTACCAGGAGCCGATCGAGATCGTCAGCGGCTCGGGACGGCACGTCACCGACGCCGACGGCAACACCTACCTGGACTTCTTCGCCGGCATCCTCACCAACGCCATCGGCTACGACATCGACGAGATCAGCGATGCGATCCGCCGCCAGGTCGACACGGGAGTCCTGCACACCTCGACGCTGTACCTGATCAGGCAGCAGGTGGAACTGGCCGAGCGCATCGCCGAGCTGTCCGGGCTGCGCGAGCCGAAGGTGTTCTTCACCAACTCCGGCACCGAGGCCAACGAGACCGCGCTGATGCTGGCGACGCAGAAGCGCCGCAGCAACCAGGTGCTGGCGCTGCGCAACTCCTACCACGGGAGGGCGTTCGCGACGCTGGCCGTGACCGGAAACCGGGGCTGGTCGGCGACGTCGCTGTCGCCGGTGAAGGTCAGCTACGTGCACGGCGGCTACCGGTACCGCAGCCCGTTCTCGGAGTTCTCCGACGCCGACTACATCGCCGCCTGCGTCGACGACCTGCGCGAGGTCATCGAGACCACCACCGCCGGTGACGTGGCCTGCATGATCGCCGAACCGATCCAGGGCGTCGG
The DNA here is from genome assembly GCF_018070075.1 of Saccharopolyspora endophytica. GTDB lineage: Bacteria > Actinomycetota > Actinomycetes > Mycobacteriales > Pseudonocardiaceae > Saccharopolyspora > Saccharopolyspora endophytica. Next base: position 575,412 of record NZ_JAGPXE010000003.1, on the reverse strand, counting down.
CGGCTTCGCCACCCCGCCGGACGGTTTGCTCGGCGCGTTCGCCGAGGTGCTCGACGAGTACGGCATCCTGCTCATCTCCGACGAGGTGCAGACCGGCTGGGGGCGCACCGGCGAGCACTTCTGGGGCATCCAGGCGCACGGCGTCACGCCGGACGCGATGACCTTCGCCAAGGGGCTCGGCAACGGCCTGGCGATCGGCGGTCTGGTCGCCGAGGCCTCGCTGATGGACGACATCGGCGCGAACTCCATCTCCACCTTCGGCGGCAACCCGATCTCCACCGGTGGTGCGCACGCCGCGCTGGAGTACCTGCTCGCGCACGACCTGCAGGGCAACGCCGCGAAGCTCGGTTCCCAGCTGCTGCAAGGACTTCGCTCGCACGACAGCGCGCTCATCGGCGACGTGCGCGGCAAGGGCCTGATGATCGGTGTCGAGCTGGTGGCGCCGGGCGGGAAGAATCCGGTGCCGGAGGCCGCCGCGCGGGTGATGGAGCTGGCCAAGCAGCGCGGCCTGCTGATCGGCAAGGGTGGGCTGCACGGCAACGTGCTGCGCCTGGCACCGCCGATGACGCTCACCGAGTCCGAAGCGACCGACGCGCTGCGGATCCTGACCGACTCGATCTCGCAGGCCGAACGCGAGCTGTGACGTCCTCTGTGGACTCATCGTCGAGGCGGTGAAGCACGTCCGGTCGGCCCGGTGAATTTCGGGGCTGACCGGACGTGATCGGGGTTCATCTCCTACGCTGCCGGGCATGCCCGCTCTGAGCCCGCAGTCGGTCCTGGAAGGCCGCAACTCCAACCGCGCGCCGGTGTCGCTGATCATCGGCCTGGTGGTCTCCGGCATCTGCATGCTGCTGGCCCTGGCGTCCTACTTCCTGCTGGTCCCCGGCGCACCGGGCAACGTCGTGCTCGGCATGCTGCTGGCGCTGCCGACCGCGATCGTGCTGGTGGCGCTGTTCCTGCTGGTCGACCGCCTGGAGCCGGAGCCGCGGCTGAACCTGCTCGTGGCCTTCGGCTGGGGCGCGGGAGTGGCGCTGCTGGGCGCCTTGATCGTCAACACCGTCGGCGAGTCGGTGCTGGCCGTGGTCTTCGGCCCGGAAACGGCGACGGTGCTGACCGTTTCGGTGATCGCACCGGTCGTGGAGGAGAGCTTCAAGGGCGCTCTGCTGCTGTTCCTGCTGGTGGTCCGCCGCAACGAGATCGACGGCCCGACCGACGGCATCGTCTACGCGGGCCTGTGCGGGCTGGGCTTCGCGCTGGTCGAGAACGTCCTCTACTACATGCAGGGCCTGGCCTCGGTTCCCGGCGAGATCTGGGGCACGGTCCTGATCCGGGGCGTGGTGGCCCCGCTGGGACACCCGATGTACACGGCGATGACCGGACTCGGCATCGCCTACGCGGCCACGCACCGAGGTTTCGGCCGGATCTTCGCGATCTTCTTCGGCTGGTGCGCGGCGGTGTTCCTGCACGCGCTGTGGAACGGCGGGTCGGTGCTGTTCGGGCTCGGCGGCCTGATCCTGGCCTACATCGTCGAAGCCGTCGTGCTGCTGATCCTGGTGATCATCCTGATCCGCGACCGCCGGCGCCTGGTGCACCTCATCGGCCGGTACCTGCCCGCCTACATCCCCAGCGGCCTGGTCGCCCCGAACGACCTGAACATGCTCGGCACCATGCGGGGTCGCAGGCAGGCCCGGCACTGGGCGCGCTCCCAGGCGGGCAACGTCGGAGCGCAGGCCATGGGCGACTACCAGCTCGCCGCGACGGAACTCGCGCTGCTGCACTCCCAGGCCGAGCGCCGCACGATCGAGCCGCAGGCGTTCTTCACCCGCCGGGACCAGATCGTCGCGCTGATGCGCGTGGCCCGGGACGCCTTCTTCCTCCGCAGGCCCCAGCCGGCACCGGCACCGTGGGCCCGCAACGAGCAGTCCGGCTTCTTCACGCTTCCCAAGCAGCTCAACGAGATGCCGACCCACAAGCTGCGCGTCCAGCCGCCGTCGCAGCCCCCACCGCCGCAGCACCCTGGTCAGGCACCGGGCAACCCGCCCCACCCGGGGGCGCAGCCGCCGATGCCTCCAGGCCAGCAGATGCCGCCCGGTCCGCCGATGCCGCCTGGTCAGCACATGCCGCCCGGTCAGCAGTGGCCAGGGCAGCCGGGTCCGGGTCAGCAGGGGCCTCCGCCGGGGCAGCAGGGACCGTGGCCGCCGCGGTAGTGGCGGTCTGACGGTCGGATTCCGGCTGCGGCCCCAGTAGGGTGAGCCACTGATGCAGGACCGGACCTGCTGAGGCGGCCACCGATACTGAGGCGGCATCGATGTTCACCCTGACCCACCTGACCGGTTTCGTCGCGGTGGCCGAGGAGCAGCACTTCGGCCGCGCCGCGCAGCGGCTCCGCATGACCCAGCCACCGCTGACGCGGCAGATCCAGCAGCTGGAGAAGGAGCTGAAGGTCCAGCTGTTCGACCGCACCAGCCGCACGGTGCGCCTGACCCCGGCCGGACGCGCCTTCCTGCAGGACGCGCGGCGGCTGCTCAGCGAAGCGGAGAACGCGGCCCTGTCGGTGCGGCGGGTGACGGCCGGGCAGGCCGGGATGATCCGCGTCGGTTTCACCGCGACGTCGGCCTACGGCGAGCTCGGCAGGGTGCTGGCGACGGTTCGGGAACACCTGCCGCACGTGGACGTCGTGCTGCACGAGCTCGTCACCCGGGACCAGGTCGAACGCCTCTCCGGCGGTTCCCTGGACCTCGGCCTGGCCAGACCCCCGGCCGCACGCCCCGAGCTGGCGTCGCGCCGCTTGCGCGCCGAACCGCTGCTGGCGGCCCTGCCCGAGGGACATCCGCTGGCCGATGACTCGGAACCGTTGGAGCTGAAGCGATTCCACGGCGCGAACATGGTGATGTACTCACCGACAGAAGCCCGCTACTTCCACGAACTGCTGGTCACGATCTTCGGCAACGCCGACGTCCAACCGACCTACGTCCAGCACGTCAGCCAGATCCACACCGCCCTGGCCCTGGTCCAGGTAGGACTCGGCTCCGCCCTGGTCCCCGCCACCGCAGCCCGGCTCCGCTTGGAGGGCGTGACCTTCCGCCCGATCCACCTCCCAGAACCAGAACCGGTCGAACTCCACCTCCTCTGGCGCCACGCCAACGACAACCCAGCCCTCCGCGCCTTGCTCGACCTGCTCTGAGATGTCAGCCCCCGGGGGAGCGTCGGGTTCTTGGCGCGAGTTGGTCTCGAGCTGGTAAATGCTGGCAACGTTGGGATTTCGACCGTGGCGGCGACGGCGCTGAGGGGGCCGTTCCAACGCAGATCCAGGTCGCCCGACCTGCGCCGGTGGCGCCGTGTGCAAGTGCGCCCCCGAAGACAAGGCCTATCGACCGTCCCCGAACATGCTCGGCGCCTCAGGGGCACCGACCTCAACCGGCCAACAGCCCGACTGCCTCGTCCCCACCTGGACTCCCGATTTCAGTGGAAGTCAGGTCCCGGATTTCCACTGAAATCCGGGACGCCGGGCGACCACCGCGTGCCCGGGCGGTCTACGACCCCGATTACCGCCGTAATCAGGGACCGGATTACTGCCGTAATCCGGTGCTCTGGACAGGACCGGCGGATCATCGGTCGACGGTTCCGGCCGGATCCGCCCTTCACCGGACAGCCCTCAGCCCGGGACGTGCTGGGGGAGTTGGACTGAGAGGTCGACGATGTCGTGGGCGATGACGTCCCACTGGCCCGTGGCGTGGAGGTCTTGGCGTTGGGTCGGGCCGTACTCGGTGGGGCGCGGGATGAACGCCGTCCGGAGGCCCGCCTGCTGGGCCGCTTCCAGGTCGGTGTTGTGGGCCGCGCAGAGCATGACGCGTTCCGGAGGGAGGCGGAGGATCTCGGCTGCGCCGAGGTAGGCGCGGGGGTCGGGCTTGTAGGTGCCGAGCAGGTCGGACCCGAGGATCACGTCCCACGGCAGGCCCGCGTGCTTGGCCATGGTGGTCAGCAGGGCGGTGTGGCCGTTGGACAGCGGGCCGATGATGAAGTGCCGCTTCAGCTCCGTCAATCCGGGGACGCTGTCGGGCCAGGCGGGGAGCCGGTGCCACGCGCGGTTGAGCCAGTCCACATCGGACGGATCGGTGGTGTCGAGGGGGATTCCGAGTTCGGCGGCGGTTGCTTCGAGGTTCTCGTGGTGCAGCACGTCGAGGTCGACGAACTCCCGCTCACCGCTGCGAACCGGGGCCATCGAGGGCTGGTAGCGACCGCGCCACGCCAGCGCGAACTCATTCGGGTCGACGGCGCCGGAGAACTCCGCCACCGCCTGGGAGATGCCGCTCCTCCAGTCGACGACGGTGCCGAAGGTGTCGAACAGCACCGCGTCCACCAGGCGTTCCGGTCGCATCGTCGCCCTCCCGGGTCGTGTCCAACGCTCGCAGGTTACGGGCTCGTCGGCACGCCCGGAAGGGCGACGTGGTGGGTCAGCTGCGGGACTTCGGGGCGTTCTCGGCGGTCTTGCCCGGATCGGTGACCACGACCGGCGCGAGGATCTCGTTCATCTTCGCCACCAGCTCCCCGTCCAGCTTCACACCTGCGGCGACGGCGTTCTCCGACACCTGCTCGGGCCGGGAGGCACCGATGATGGCCGCCGAGACGTTGTCGTTCTGCAGCACCCACGCCACCGCCAGCTGCGCGAGCGACAGGCCCGCTTCCTCGGCCAGCGGCGTGAGCTGCTGGACGCGGTCCAGGACCTCGTCGCGCAGGTAGCGGGCCACGAACGTCGACCCGCGCTCGTCGGTGGCGCGCGAACCGGCAGGCGGCTCCGCACCGGGCCGGTACTTCCCGGTCAGCACGCCCTGGGCGATGGGGGAGAACACGATCTGCCCGATTCCCAGTTCGCGGGACGCCGGCACGACCTCGCCCTCGATGACCCGCCACAGCGCCGAGTACTGCGGCTGGTTGGACACCAGCGGGATCCGCAGCTCGCGAGCCAGCGCGTGACCCGCGCGGATCTGGTCGGCGGTCCACTCGGAAACCCCGATGTAGTGCGCCTTCCCGCTGCGGACGACGTCGGCGAAGGCCTCCATCGTCTCCTCCAGCGGAGTCTCCGGGTCGTAGCGGTGCGCCTGGTAGAGGTCGACGTAGTCGGTCTGCAGCCTGCGCAGCGAGTTGTCGATCGACTCCATGATGTGCTTGCGCGACAGCCCGCGGTCGTTCTTGCCCTCGCCCATCGGGTGGTAGACCTTCGTGAAGATCTCCAGCCCCTCGCGGCGCTCCGACTTCAACGCCCGCCCGAGGACTTCCTCGGCGCGTCCACCTGCGTAGACGTCGGCGGTGTCGAAGCTGGTGATGCCGTTGTTCAGCGCAGCACGCACGCAGGCCACGGCCGCGTTCTCCTCGACCTGGGAGCCGTGCGTGATCCAGTTGCCGTACACCAGCTCGCTGATGATCAAGCCGCTGCTGCCCAGATGCCGGTAGTGCATTCGCGTCCTCCTGGTCGCCTCGAAGCGCAAGCCGCCGTTCGCAGCATAAGCCGCTGCTCCACCCGATCGGCTCAACTCTCCATCGATCATCCCAGGTCAGACGTGCATTTTCGATCAACTGAGCGTGTTCGCCGGTGATGCTCTCTTGCGTAAACGCGAGGTAACCGCCAAGGTATCCAGCGCACGCCGCGCTTCGGCCGGGTGTGTGGCCTGGCGAGACAACGGAGTCTTGCCAGGCGTCGAAAGTTCAGGGCCGCTGTGCGACGACGCCCGGCCCGACGGATTCGAAGAGGACTTCCAGGTGCGCCACAACCGCCGGCAGCAGACCGCCGACGACAACGCAAGCCCCGCCCGCCTCCTCCTCCGCGCAGCCTGGCTGCAACTGTTCACCTCCTTCGTACGCTGACCAGCCTGTTCGCGGGCGTACCGACACCGTTCGTCGGCCGTCAGTCCTGGTCCAGCGCTGCTGGTGCTGCCCAGCTGGCGAGGAGGTCGAGGGCTCGGTGGGACGGTGAGTGGGGTTCCGTCGTGTAGAGGAACAGGGTCGTGTCGGGGTCGCCGGGTGGGGTGAGGGTTTCGAACTCCACCGTGAGATCTCCGACGACGGGGTGGCGGAGCCGTTTCGAGCCGCGGGTGCGCTGGTGGACCCGGTGCTGCTCCCACCACCGGTCGACATCCGCGCTCTGCCGGCGCAGTTCGTCGACCAGGTGGGCCGTGGCGCGGTCGTGAGGTTCGCGGCCGAGCTCCAAGCGGAGGGTCTCCACGGTGTTGCGGGCCTGGAGCTCCCAGTCGACGAACAGGGAGCGGGCCGCCTCGTCGAGGAACATCCAGCGGGCGTAGTTGCGCTCGGTGGCGGGCATCTCGTCGAAGTCGGTGAACAGCGCCTTGGCCATGCGGTTGGCGGCGAGGACGTCGAGGCGTCGCCCGAGGATCAGCGCGGGTTCGTCGACGACGGCCAGGAGCTGGTGCAGACCTGGGCGGAGACGTTGGACCGCGGTGGGACGGCGCGTGCTCGTCGCCGGTCCGATGAGGTCGTCCAGGTGGGCGCGCCCGGCCGCGTCGAGGTCGAGGGCGCGGCCGATCGCCTCGATCACCGACGGGGACGGCGTGATGCGACGGCCCTGCTCCAGGCGGGAGTAGTAGTCGGTGGACACGCCCGCCAGCCGGGCGACCTCCTCGCGGCGCAGTCCGGGAACCCGGCGGACACGTCCGTCCGGCGGCAGGCCCGCGCGGGACGGGTCCACCTGCGCTCGGGCGCGGCGCAGGAAGTCGGCGAGTTCGCGGTTGAGGTCGGCCACGCCGTCATTGTTCCCGGCAACGCACCCGCGCGCCTGGGTCTGAGCGTCCTAGGTTGCCGCGACCGAGGCTTCGCAGGGCGCGCTATGGCGCCTTGACGTGCGGTTTCGTCGGCCAAGCTGGGAGTCGTCCGCAACTCCGAGAGCGAGGAAACCGCCGTGAGCCGCATTCTGATCGTCATGTCCGCCGCCGACGCCTGGGAACGCACCGACGGCACGTCGTACCCCACCGGCTACTGGGCCGAGGAGCTCGCCGCGCCGCACGACAAGTTCGTCGGAGCCGGCTTCGAGGTCGACTTCGCCTCGCCCGGCGGCGTCCTGCAGCCGGTGGACGCCCACAGCGCCGACCCGGCCGTGGCCGGTGAGGACTGCGGGCGCTACGTCGAGCACGCCGAGAAGGCGCTGCGCGAGTTCGGTCCGCTGCTCGCGCTCACCGACGTCGACATCGACGACTACGTCGCCGTCGTGCTGCCGGGCGGGCACGGTCCGGTCGTCGACCTCTTCCAGGACGCCGACCTCGGCCGCCTGCTGACTGCGGCCGACCGGGAGGGCAAGCTCATCGGCGCCGTCTGCCACGGTCCCGCCGCGCTGCTGTCCGCTGTGGACTCCGACGGCAAGTGGTTGTTCGCCGGTCGTGAGATGACCGCGTTCACCGACGAGGAGGAGCAGCTGTTCGGCACCGCCGAGGGAGCTCCGTGGCTCCTGGCGAGCCGGTTGCGCGAACTGGGCGCGAAGCACTCCGGCGGACCGGCCTACCAGGCCCACACCACGCGCGACGGCAACCTGTTCACCGGGCAGAACCCGGCTTCGAGCGGACCGCTGGCCGACGCCATGATCGCCGCTCTCTCCTGAGCGGGTTCGGGCGCTCACCCCGAGAGCTGGGGTGAGCGCCCGGATAACGTCAGTACTGCAGGCCGAAGCCGTAGGGGAACAGGGGCTTCTGGCCGTCTCCGTCGTTGATGGGTTGCTGATCGGCCGAGTTCATCCAGGTCATCGGCAGGGTGCCGGTGGGGTTGTAGTCGCCGAAGAGGACGTCGGCGACTCCTGCGCCTTCGGTGCCCGGGAGCCAGGAGGCGAGCAGGGCGTCCCAGTTCGGCAGGTTCTGGCTGATGTCCAGCGGACGTCCCGAGACCGTCACCGCGATGACCGGAACGCCGCTGTCCTCCAGCTTCTTCAGCGTCTCCAGGTCCTCCTGGTCCAGGTCCATGCCCGACGGGCGATCGCCCTTGCCCTCGGCGTAGGGGGTTTCGCCGACCACCGCGATGGCGGCGCTGTAGCTGTTGTCGATGCCCGTGCCGTAGCGGTCGTAGGTGACCTGCGAGCCCTTGGCCGCGTCCTTGATGCCCTGCAGGATCGTCGTGCCCGGGGTGATCGGGCCGCTCTCGCCCTGCCAGCTGATCGTCCAGCCGCCGGACTGGTTGCCGATGTCATCGGCGTTCTTGCCCGCCACGAACAGCTTCCCGCCGTCCTTGGGCAGCGGCAGCAGCCCGCCGTCGTTCTTCAGCAGCACCTGCGACTTGCGGACCGCGTCGCGGGCGAGCGCGCGGTGCTCCGGGCTGCCGACCGTGCCGGTGAACCGCCTGTCGGTGTAGGGGTTCTCGAACAGGCCGAGCTCGAACTTCTTGGTGAGGATGCGCCGGTTGGCGTCGTCGATGCGCGACATCGGCACGTGCCCGTTCTCCACCTCGCCGCGCAGCAGCTCGGTGAACTTCTTCCAGTCGTTGGGCACCATGATCATGTCCAGGCCGGAGTTGATCGCGGTGGCGACCTCCTCGGCGGTGAAGCCCAGTTGTCCGTCGATCTGGTCGATCGCGTCGTAGTCGGAGATCACGAAGCCCTTGAAGCCCAGCTCGCCCTTGAGCACGTCGTTGACCAGGTACGAGTGGGCGTGCAGCTTCAGACCGTTCCAGCTGCTGTAGGAGATCATCACCGAACCCACGTCCCGGTTGACGGCCTCCTGGAACGGGGGCAGGTGCACGCGGCGCAGCTCCTGCTCGTCGATCTCGGTGTTGCCCTGGTCGTCACCGCCGGTCGTGCCGCCGTCGCCGATGTAGTGCTTGGCCGTGGCCAGCACCGATCCGGGCGCGTTGAGCGCTTCGCCCTGCAGGCCGTTGACGGCGGTGGCGTGCGCGGTGGGCCGCTCCGGGGTTTCGCCGAAGGACTCGTAGGTGCGTCCCCAGCGGTCGTTGCGGGCCACGCACAGGCACGGGGCGAAGTCCCAGTCGATGCCGGTGCCCGAGATCTCCTCGGCGGTCGCGCGCCCGATGTCCTCGGTCAGCTTCGGGTCGTTGGCCGCGCCCAGCCCGATGTTGTGCGGGAAGATCGTCGCGCCGTGCACGTTGTTGTGCCCGTGCACCGCGTCCACGCCGTAGATCAGCGGGATGCCCAGCGGGGTGGCGGTCGCCGCGCGCTGGTAGTCGTCGTACATGTCCGCCCAGGACTCGGCGGTGTTGGGGTCGGGGGCCGAGCCGCCGCCGCTGAGCACCGAGCCGAGCGCCGACGAGGCCGCGGTCTGCGGGTCCGCCGCGACGCGCTCGGCCTGCGTCATCTGACCGATCTTGTCCTGCAACGACATGCGCGACAGCAGGTCCTCGACGCGGTCGGGGACCGGCGCGGACGCGTCGCGGTAGGTCGGGCCGGCGGCGGCCACCGTCGGGGTGATCACCGCCGTGCACGCGAGGGCGGCGCCGATCGCCGCCACGCGCATCCGTCTGCTGAAGGCCATGAACGCATCTCCTCCGCGTTGAGAAAACACAGTGCTGAAAGGCATTCGCTCGACTGCGGGTCGAATTCCGAAAGATTTCGGAATTCCCGCGCTGGTCGACCACCTCCGAACCGATACAGTCCTGGGACGTCGCAGTGTGGTCGGGTTTGTCGCGATTGCCGAACCTAGCACCGGGAACGCGAATCACGGGAATGTTGGCGAAATTTCGACACGGTGACCCGAAAGGCCGCGCCACGTTCGCCGGAATGCCGGAGCAAATGGGAATTCCCATGTGCGCTCACGAGGAATTCGGCGAACAATGCCGTCGTTCACACGTCCCTCGGTTGAGAGGAACTCGCGATGAAGCGAACCCGACCCTGGCGCAGGCGCGCCGCGCTGCTCGCCGGCACCCTGCTGCTGGGAACGGCGGCGGGCACCGCGCCCGGCGGTGCCGCGCCGGTCGTGCAGGTGTGGGAGACCACCGGCGACAAGAGCAAGCTCCTCGAACGCCAGGAGGACGAGGAGTTCGGGTCCGGCGGCAGCGCGCAGACCATCATCGACGTGGACCCGGCCACGACCTACCAGACCATCGACGGGTTCGGCGCCGCGTTCACCGACTCCTCGGCCTCCCTGGTCGCCAACAGCCTCGACCAGGGCGCGCGCGACGAGCTGATGAACAACCTCTTCGGCGCCGACGGCATCGGGTTGAGCATGGTGCGGCAGCCGTTGGGCGCCAGCGACTTCGCCACCGCCGAGTCCGGCGACTACACCTTCGACGACACCTGCTGCGACCTCTCCGACTTCACCACCGGGCACGACGAGGGCTACATCCTGCCGGTCCTGCGGCAGGCCAAGCAGATCAACCCGGACCTGAAGGTGATGGGCACGCCGTGGAGCGCTCCGGCGTGGATGAAGACCAACGACAACGTCGACGGCGGTGAGCTCAAGACCGAGAACCACGGCGTGTTCGCCGACTACCTCGTCAAGACGGCCCAGGCCTACTCCGACGCCGGTGTGCCGCTGGACTTCCTGAGCATCCAGAACGAGCCCTACCACCCCGAATCCGGTGACGGCTCCTCCGGCTACCCGTCGATGCACATGTCCCCGGAGCAGCAGGCCGCGGCGATCGGCGACGAGATCGGCCCGAAGTTCGCCGAATCCGGGTTGAAGACCCAGCTGCTCGCGTGGGACCACAACTGGTCGCACCCCGAGTACCCGGGCATCGTCGTCGACGACCCCGAAGCGGGCCAGTACGTCCCGGGCGCGGCCTTCCACTGCTACGAAGGTGATGTGTCCGGGCAGAGCGAGTTCCAGCAGGCGCACCCGGACAAGGGCATCTGGCTGACCGAGTGCTCCGGTGGTGACTGGTCGCCGGACTTCGCCCAGAACCTCAAGTGGCAGACCCAGAACCTCGTCATCGGCGGAACCCGGAACTGGGCCAAGGGCGTCGCGCTGTGGAACGTCGCGCTGGACCAGAACCACGGCCCGACCAACGGCGGTTGCTCCGACTGCCGGGGCGTGGTCACCGTCAACACCGACGACGGGCAGGTCACCTACAACGAGGAGTACTACGTCCTCGGCCACGTCGCGAAGTTCGTGAAACCCGGTGCGCAGCGAGTCGAATCGACCAGCAACCCCAACGGCATCGAGTCCGTCGCCTTCCGCAACGCCGACGGCACCCTCGCCCTGCTGGCGCTGAACGCCTCGGACTCCGAGCAGACCTTCCAGGTCCGCAGCGGCGGTCAGAGCTTCGAGCACACCCTCCCGGCCGGGGCCGTCACGACCTTCACCTGGCAGGGGGCCTGACGCTGGGCGGGGGAAGGGCCGCCGGGAACTTCCCCCACCGCAGCGTCACTCGCCGACGGCCACGACCATGCCGCGGAGCTCGTAGCCGCCGATCGCCTCGTTGAACGACACCCTCGGCGGGGTCTGCAAGCGCACACCGGGCAGGGCGAACAGCCTCGTCAGGAAGACGTCGGTCTCCTGGATGGCGATGGTGTTGCCCGGGCAGCGGTGCGGGCCGTCGCTGAACGACAGCCCCGGCGCGGTCGCGTCGGTGAGCTCGCGGTGCGGGCACACCTGCAGCGGCTTCTCGCCGAACGCGGCCTCATCGGCGTTGGTGCTGGTCACGTCGATGTCGATGACCTCGCCGGCCGGCACGGTGTGGGTCTGGCCGTCCTCACCGGGCAGCTCCACCGGGGCGGTGGTGCGGCGCATCAGGTGCGCGACGACCGGCTCCAGCCGCAGGAACTCGTGCAGGATCGCCAGCCGCTCGGACTCCTCGGCGTTGACGTAGCGCTCGCGCAGGGCCTCATCGGTGAACAGGTGCCAGGCCGCCAGGTTGACGAACTCGCGGGTCGTGACCATGCCCGCCGCCGCGACCGTGATGCACTCGCCGAGGATCTCCGCCGACGAGCAACCGTCGGCGAGCAGGTGCGAGATGAGGTCGTCTTGCGGTTGCTTGCGCCGTGCGCGCACCGCGGGCAGCACGTCGGCGAAGTAGATGCCGCCCCAGTTCACCGCCTGCCGCCACACCCAGTACAGGCCGTGCAGGCTGGTGAAACCCGGCTCGCCGAACTCCTCCGGGAAGAACCGCTCCAGGCGTCCCGCCAGTCCCGGACGGCTCTCGGTCAGCCCGATCACCGCGCACGCCACGCCGATCGCCAGCTCGAAGCTCAGCTCCGAGAGCACCGCGGAGCCGTTGGCGGTGAGCTTGGCCAGCTGCTCGTCGCTGACCCGCTCCATGATCCCCCGGTAGGACTCGTCGACCTTGCGGGGAGTGAAGTACTTCGCCGTCTGGCGGCGGTGCTCGCGGTGCTCCGGGCCGTCCCGGTAGAGGACCGGGCGGCGGATCTTGGCGGGCATCTTCTCCACGGTCTCCACGCCGAGACCGGCCTGGACCGTGTCGGTGCTGCGCAGGGCCGCGCGGGCGGCGGCGTGACCGCGAACTCGCCACACGCCGTCGGCATCCCGGCTCACCGGGCATCCACCGGTGCTCTCCCCGCGATCGATCTTGCGTGCGTCCGTGCCGTCGTCGGTCGTCGACATCTGTGGGACCGGTCCTTTCCCGAAGCCGGTGGCGGAACATGATCTTTCCTCGCCTTTGGTAGCAGGCGCGCGATGGTCGGCGCAGCCGGGTCTGGCGCTTCGTAGCGGAAACTTCACCGAGCGCAGCGGCCGTTCAGGGGAGCGGGCAGTGGGCCGTGCTGTGCGCTCTGCGTAACCCAATAGGATGGCCGCAACTTCGGACTAGGAGCAGCAGTCGTGCAGTCGCAGTTCGGCCCGTACCGGGTGGAGGGCGTCATCGCCCGCGGGGGAATGGGCGAGATCCTGCGCGCTTACGACACCCGCCACGACCGCATCGTCGCGCTCAAGCTGCTCGCCCCGCACCTGGCGGCCGACCAGGAGTTCCGCGAGCGCTTCAAGCGCGAGGCGCACGCCGCCGGGCGGCTCAACGAGCCCCACGTCATCCCGATCCACGGCTACGGCGAGATCGACGGCCGCCTCTACCTGGACATGCGCCTGGTCGAGGGCGAAGACCTCGGCGCGCGGCTCACCGCTCACGGCCCGATGCACCCGCAGGACGTCGTGCACGTGATCGAGCAGGTCGCGCAGGCGCTCGACGCCGCGCACGCCGCGCGCGTGGTGCACCGCGACGTCAAGCCCTCCAACGTGCTGCTCGGCGCGGGCGGCTTCGCCTACCTCGTGGACTTCGGCATCGCGGCCTCCATCCAGGACGCCACGAGCCGCACCTCCGGCAGCGTCACCATGGGCACGCTGGCCTACATGGCGCCGGAGCGCTTCGGCGACGCCCCGTCCGACCACCGCGTGGACGTGTACTCGCTGGCCTGCGTGCTCTTCCAGTGCCTCACCGGCGCCAAGCCCTACGGCGTGACCAGCACCGAAGCGCTGATCTACGCCCACCTCAACCGCGAGCCCCCGAAGCCCTCGGACGCGATGCCCGGCGTGTCGCCGGAGTTCGACCGGGTGGTGGCCACCGGCATGGCCAAGAACGCCGCCGACCGCTACTCCAGCGCGGGTGAGCTCGCTGCAGCGGCCCGGCGGGCGCTGCGCAGCACCTCGCCGCTCGGGGCCGCCGCGTCCGGGGTCGAGCCCGAGCGGCGCAAGTCGCGGTGGCCGATCGCGCTCGCCGGCATCGGCGCGGTCGCCGCGGTGGCCGGTGTCGCCGCTGCGGTCATGACGCTGCAGCCCGAGCCCACCGACGGCCAGGCGATGCCGATCCCGGTCCCCACGTCACCCGCGGTGACGAGCGCCCCGGCGAGCCAGCCCGTCACCAGCGCCACGGCCACCCCGACGAGCGCCCCGACCTCGGCGACGTCCGCGCCGCGCAGCACCACCGCGACGCCGACGACCTCGCGGCGGCCGTACGCGGCGAAGACCTGCAAGACCATCACCTACGAAGGCAAGGATCGCGGCAACGGGTGCTTCAACGCCGACCGCGACCACATCGGGATCAAGGACACCTACAAGGACGGGTACTGGGTCAAGATCCGCTCGCAGACCGACTACCACCACACGGCCGAGTGCCGGGACACCAGCAGCGAGGGCGAGTACGTCGAGTGCAAGCTCCAGCTCAGGCCCGAGGGCGCGGTGCGGGTGACGGTCGAGCTGTGGGACGCCAACAAGATGCTCGCCCACACGTCCTGGTCGGACTTCGCGCCGATCAGCAAGTGAGTCAGTCGACGATGCCGGACTGGTAGGCGAACACCACCAGCTGGGCGCGGTCGCGCGCACCGAGCTTGACCATCGCTCGGCTGACGTGCGTGCGCGCCGTGGCGGGGCTGACCACCAGACGTCCGGCGATCTCCTCGTTGCTCAGCCCCTCCGCCACCAGGGCCAGGACCTCGCGCTCTCGGTCGGTGAGCGTGTGCAGCTGCGGGTGCGGATCGCGGGAACGCGGTGCCAGCTGGACGAACTCGCGCACCAGCTTCCGCGTCGCCGACGGCGCGAGCAGCGCCTCGCCACCCGCGACCAGGCGGATGGCGCGGAGCAGGTCCACCGGGGTGGTGTCCTTGAGCAGGAATCCGCTGGCACCGGCGCGCAGCGCGCTGAAGACGTACTCGTCGATCTCGAAGGTGGTCAGCACGATCACCTTGGTACCGGCCAGATCCGCATCCGCGGTGATGCGCCGGGTCGCCTCCAGACCGTCCACACCGGACATCCGGATGTCCATGAGCACCACGTCGGGGTGGTGCTCGCGCACCTTGCGGACGGCGTCGAGCCCGTCGGCGGCTTCGCCCGCGCAGTCGAGGTCGTCCTCGGATTCGATGAGCGTCCGCAACCCGATGCGCACCAGGTCCTGGTCGTCGACGATGAGCACGGTGATCACTGCTGCGCTCCGATCGGCAGCCGGGCGCGCACCCGGAATCGGCCGCCGGAGGCTCCGGCGCTGAACTCGCCCCCGAGCGCCTCCACGCGGCGTCGCATCCCCGGGATGCCGAGGCCGTCGCCGCCGGTGGTCGCGGGGGAGGGGTTGGTGACCTCGATGGTGACCTCCTCCGGCGAGTAGTCGACGGTGATCTCCGCGCGCTGCTCCCGGCTGTGGCGCAGCACGTTGGTCAGGGACTCCTGCAGTATCCGGTATCCGGTGAGGTCGACGGACTTCGGCAGCTCCGGCATCTCGCCGCGCACGCGCAGCGAGACGTCCACCCCGGCATCCCGGGTGCGGTTGACGAGGTCGTGCGCGCGGCTCAGGCCGGGTTCGGGGCCCTGGCCGGTTCCGGCGCGGACCACGGCCAGCGTCGCGCGGAGCTCGTCGAGGGCGTCGCTGCTGGTGCGGCTGATCGCGTTGAGGGCGATCTCGGCCTGGTCGGGTTTCTTCGGCAGCACGTGCAGCGCCACGTCGGCCTGCATCTTGATCGCGGCCAGCCCGTGGCCGACCACGTCGTGCACCTCCTGGGCGATGCGCAACCGCTCGTCGTCGACCCGTCGCCGCAGCGCCTCGGACCGCTGCCGGGCCGCGGCCTCCGACTGCGTGCGCGCCACCAGGCCCGCGGCGAAGGGCACCAGCACCCACGCCGCAGCCGGGATGATGCCGGCCCAGCCGGGGCCGGTGAGGAAGGTGTGCGCCCACAGCAGCAGAAGAGCGACACCGGCGGCGATGCCCGCCGTGCGCGGTGGTCGGTGGCGCGCGATCGAGTACACCGCGACCAGCAGAGCCAGCAGGATCGGCCCGTACCGGAACCCGGCGACTAGGTACCCGAACACCGCGACGGCCACGACCCCGAGCACCACCAACGGCATCCGGCGCCGCCACGCCAAGGTCAGCCCCGCGACCACGACGAACGCGATGGCGAGCCCGTCCAGGCCGCGCATCCCGTGCCCGGCCCACCGGTGGGCGGCGAGGGTCCCGACGACCCCGACCGCGGTCACCAGCAGCGCCAGGACCACGTCGCCGATGCGAGGGCGCAACACACTCATGCCGACCAGTCTCGCCGACCGGCCCGCGCTCGGGCGTCCTCCCAGTGCCGACACACCGGCTACGTCCCCGAGCGTACTCACGCGTCAACAGCGTCGATAACTTCAGTGTCGAATGAAATTGATCCGGTGGCACGAGCGGAACTGCCAGGAGCGAGGCGAGGGCAGCCGAACCGCGGAGTTCGCCGGCATGCGGGCGTGTTGGGAGCGTGCTGCGCAATCAACGACCGGGCGGCCATGCGGGCCGAGGAGCAGCGGGTCCTCGACGAGCTGGGGATCCGGGTCAAGTCGATTACCCAGCCGGTGGAGACACCCGCCAGCGCCAGCGCCAGGGCGTGGCGGAGGCGGGCAAGGTCCTCGAACTCATCGACCGGATCCGCGCGCGAGGTCTGCCGGTCTTGCTGATCAGCCACAACATGCCGCACGTGTTCGACATCGCCGATCGGATCCACGTGCACCGGCTCGGCAGGCGCGTGGGCGTCGTCTCGCCGCGCACGCACGACATGAGCCAGGTCGTCGGGCTGATCACCGGAGCGTTGGAGGCAGGGCAGGACGGAGCGTTGCGCGAGGTCTCAGGTGCTCGCCGCCGCGACGGCCGAGTCCGTCAACTATCCACAATGGAGTGGTACTCGGTCAGGCGGGCGACGTAGTCGTCGATCTGCTCGTCCAGCTCGGCCAGCCGGGCGCGCAACCGCTCGGCCTGCTGCGTCGAGGCACCGGGCAACTGCGCGGCGAGGTGCCCGTACTCGGCCAGCACCGTGGGGAGGTTGCTGGTGTCCTGCTGCCTGGGAATTCGCTCCATATCACGATGGTGCGGCCGAACGTCCGATTCGTCGATTCGATCTACGGCGTGCCACACGACCCTGGTCGGGTGATCTCGAGCGGATATGCTCACCAGCAACAACCGACCGGGTGAATTGGGGAGGCGCGATGAGCGACGCGGACGTGGTGGCCCAGGCCCGAGAGCTGCTCGAGGCCACGCCGGTGCTCGACGGTCACAACGACCTGCCCTGGGCGCTGCGGGAGCAGGTCCGCTACGACCTCGACCAGCGCGACATCGCCACCGACCAGACCGGGCGGCTGCACACCGACCTCGCGCGCCTGGACGCCGGGGGAGTCGGCGGGCAGTTCTGGTCGGTCTACGTGCCCACCGAGCTGCAGGGCGACGCCGCGGTCAGCGCCACGCTGGAGCAGATCGACTGCGTCAAGGCCCTCGCCGCCCGCTACCCGGACCGGCTGCGCCTGGTCCGCACCGCCGACGAGATCGAGGCCGCCCGCGCCGACGGCAAGATCGCCTCGCTGATGGGCGCCGAAGGCGGGCACTCGATCAACTGCTCGCTGGCCACCCTGCGCGCCTTCTACGACCTGGGCGTGCGGTACCTGACGCTGACGCACAACGACAACACCCCCTGGGCCGACGCCGCCACCGACGAGCCCGCCCACGACGGGCTCACCGCCTTCGGCGTCGAGGTCGTGCGCGAGATGAACCGGATGGGCATGCTCGTCGACCTCTCGCACGTCGCCGCCGAGACCATGCGCGACGCGCTGCGCGCCAGCCGTGCCCCGGTGGTGTTCTCGCACTCGTCCTCGCGCGCCGTGTGCTCGCACCCCCGCAACATCCCCGACGACGTGCTCGCCCAGCTGCCCGGCAACGGCGGCGTGGCGATGGCGACGTTCGTGACCAAGTTCGTCCTGCAGGAGTCGGTGGAGTGGACCGCCGCCGCGCAGCGCGAGCTGGTCGCCCACGGCCTCAGCGACCTCTCGGGCACCCCGGAGGCCAAGGAGGTCCTGCGCAAGTTCGAGGAGGCCAACCCGCAGCCGGTGGCCACCTCGGCGACCGTCGCCGACCACCTCGACCACATGCGCGAGGTCGCCGGCATCGACCACATCGGCGTCGGTGGCGACTACGACGGCACGATCTTCCTGCCGCAGGACCTCGACGACGTCTCCGGCTACCCGAACCTCATCGCCGAGCTGCTCCGCCGCGGCTGGTCGCACGCCGACCTGGGCAAGCTGACCTGGCACAACGCCGTCCGCGTGCTGCGCGACGCCGAGCGAGTGGCCGCGGAGCTGCAGCGCACCGAGTCGCCGTCGATCGCCACCATCGACCAGCTCGACGGCTGATCTCCTCGTGACGCGCGCCCGGCGGTGATCTCCGCCGGGCGCGTTGTGCTTCGCCCTCCTCTCCCCGGATCCGCTTCGGCCTCCGCTGCGCCGACCCGGTGACCCGGAGCCGTTGCTCGCCCCCGCGCGCAGTCGCAGTCGGTAGTCGACTAGTCCAAAGTGGTCAGGGTTGGCCACTCGATCCGGCCACCTGCTGGCGGGTCTGCGCGGGACGCGCGCATCCGGTGTCCAATATGGAACCGGGGAGAAGGTGCGTGGTCGAACACCGGCGCGAATCACCGTGATTCATGTGGTTCTTCGTTCGCCCTGCGGTGCGGCAGGGGCGCTCATACGATGCCGGTTGCGCCTCCTGGCCGGTGGATAGGAGGAGGACCGATGGTCTTGTCGTTGCCGGACGAGACGCTGTCCGGAGAGGATCCCGAACACCCGCAGTGGTCGGCGCGTCCGGGGGAGCTGCCGCGCAGCGCCGCCGTGCTGGCGAGAATGCGTTCGGAGAACTTCCCGGTGGCTTCCCGCGTCCTGCCCGGCGGTGTCCGCAGGCACCTGCACGCCCTCTACGGCTACTTCCGGCTCGTCGACTACGCCGGCGACGAGGCGCCCGGCAACCGCGACGCGCTGCTGGACTTCCTCGAACACGACCTCGAACGCGCCTACCAAGGCACCGCGCGCATCCCCATCATGCAGGCGCTGACGCCCACGGTCACCGAGTGCGGCATCCCGATGTCCACGCTGGTCAAGCTGATCGAGGCCAACCGGTGGGACCAGCACGTCAAGCGCTACGACGACTTCGCCGGGCTGCTGGACTACTGCGCGCTGTCGGCCAACCCGGTGGGAGAGTCGGTGCTGCACGTCTTCGGCCGCCCGGAGGAAGGCCTGATCGCGCTGTCCGACAGGATCTGCACCGCGCTGCAGATCCTGGAGAACCTGCAGGACATCGCCGAAGATCGCCGGGCCGGCCGCGTCTACCTGCCCACCGAGGACCTCGAGCGCTACGGCTGCGACGAGCAGGACCTCACCGCGCCGCGCGCCTTGACCGCGTTGCGCGGGCTGGTGCGCTTCGAGGTCGACCGGGCACGCCGGATGCTGCGCGACGGCAGCGTCCTGGTCGGCGCCCTGTCGGGAACCGCCCGGGTGGCCGTCGCCGGCTACGTCGCGGGCGGGCTGGCCACCGTCGCCGCGTTCCGCGCGGCCGGACACGACCCGCTGGCCGCGCAGGTCAGCCCGAGCAAGGCGCGCACCTTCGCCGAATGGGCGCGGCTGCATTCGATGGGAGGGACCCGGTGAGCTCACCGACCCGGTTCCGGGACGCCTACCAGGAGTGCGAGCGGATCACCCGCGAGCAGGCCCGCAACTTCTCCTACGGCATCCGGCTGCTGCCAGGTCCGAAGCGCGGCGCGCTCTCGGCGGTGTACGCCTTCGCCCGCCGGGTGGACGACGTCGGCGACGGCGATCTGCCGCGCGAGGACAAGCTGCGCGAGCTCAAGAACTGCCGCGAGGCGGTGCACCAGGCATCGACAGATTCGACCGATCCGGTGCTGGTGGCGCTGGCCGATGCCGCGAACCGCATGCCGTTGCCGCTGGAGGCGTTCGACGAGCTCATCGACGGTTGCGAGGCCGACGTGCGCGGCACCAGCTACACGACCTTCGACGAGCTGCTGCACTACTGCCGCTGCGTCGCCGGTTCGATCGGCCGGTTGTCGCTGGGCGTGTTCGGCACCGACGATCCGCGCGTCGCCACCGCGCGGGCCGATGCGCTCGGCGTGGCGCTGCAGCTGACCAACATCCTGCGCGACGTCCGCGAGGACCAGATCAACGGGCGGGTGTACCTGCCCGCCTCCGACCTCGCGCACTTCGGCGTGCACCTGGAGCCCGGCGGCGGGTTCGTCGAGGACAGCGCGCGGTGGAACAGGCTGATGCGGTTCCAGGCCGCGCGCGCCGACCGCTGGTACACCGAGGGCTTCCGGCTGCTGCCGATGCTGGACCGGCGCTCGCGCGCCTGCTGCGCCTCGATGGCCGGCATCTACCACCAGCTGCTGGTGCGCATCGCCACCAACCCCAACGCGGCGATGCACCAGCGGACCTCGCTGTCGGGCTGGCGCAAAGCCGGAGTCGCGGCCCGCTCGCTGGCCGGGATGACACCGTGAACCGCGGGACCGTGGTGGTCATCGGCGGTGGGCTCGCCGGCATGGCCGCTGCCCTGGACTGCCGGGAGCGCGGGTACTCCGTGCGGCTGCTGGAGGCGAGGCCCCGGCTCGGCGGGGCGACCTACTCGTTCGCGCGCGGAGACCTGCTCGTCGACACCGGCCAGCACGTGCTGCTGCGCTGCTACACCGCCTACCTCGACCTGCTGCGCAGGATCGGCGCGGCCGACGGGGTCCGGATGCAGCAGCGGTTCCGCGTCCCGGTGCTCAGCCCGGGTGCGGCACCGACATCGCTGACCCGCTGGAACCTGCGCGCGCCCGCGCACCTGGCCCCGGCGCTGCTGAACTACCGGCGGCTGAACTGGGCGCAGCGGGTCCGGGCGGCGCGCACCGCGCTCGCGCTGCGCGGCATCGACCCTTCGGACCCGGCGATCGACGAGCAGAGCCTCGGCCAGTGGTTGCGCGATCAGGGCGAGACGCCGCGCGCGGTCGACGCGCTGTGGGGTCTGCTGGCGGTGGCCGCGCTCAACGCCGCACCCGACGACGCCTCGATGGCGCTGGCCGCCAAGGTGTTCCGCACCGGGCTGCTCGAAACCGCCGACGCCTGCGACATCGGAGTCCCGCAGCAACCGCTCTCCGAGCTGCACGGCGAGGCCGGGCGGCAGACCCTGCTCGCGGCGGGCGTCGACGTGCGGCTGCGGCGCAAGGCGCGCGCGATCCGCCGCGGGCCGAAGGGCTTCCAAGTCCCGGTCGAGGAGCAGGCGGGCGCGAGCGTGCTCGACGCCGACTCCGTCGTGGTGGCCACCCCGCACTCGGCGGCGGCAGCGCTCGTCGACGAGCTGCCGGTGCGCGGATCCGCCGAGTGGTCCCGGCTGTCGTCCTCGCCGATCGTCAACGTGCACGTCCACTTCGACCGCGCGGTCACCGACCACGAGATGGCGGCCGTGCTCGACTCGCCCGTGCAGTGGGTCTTCGACCGCACCCGCATCTCCGGTGCCCGGCGAGGCCAGTACCTGGCGCTGTCGCAGTCGGCGGCGCAGCAGGAGATCGGGATGCGGACCGAGGAATTGCGCGAGATCTTCCTCCCGGCGCTGCGCGAGCTGTTCCCCGCGGTCGGGAAGGCGAAGCTGCTGGACTTCTTCGTCACCCGCGAACCCCACGCCACCTTCCGGCAGGCCCCCGGCAGCGCGGCGCTGCGTCCCTCGGCGATCACCGAGGTGCCCGGCCTGGTGCTCGCCGGTGCGTGGACGGCCACCGGCTGGCCGGACACCACCGAAGGCGCGGTGCGCAGCGGCATCCGCGCCGCCGAAGCGGTCGACGCCGAGCTGCGATCGCGGACGAGCGTGGAGGTGACGGCATGACGACACTCCTGCCCCCGGCCCTGCGCACAGCGCGGGAGCTGGTGGAACCGACGCTGCGCTCGGCGGTGGCGCGGCTGGACGCCGACACCCGCCGGGTCGGCGAGTACCACTTCGGCTGGATCGGCGTCGACGGCGCCCCCACCGACGCGGGCGGCAAGGCGCTGCGGCCCGCGATGGTCCTCGCCGCGACCGAAACCGCCTGCGGCACAGCAGAACGCGGTGTCCCGGCGGCGGCAGCGGTGGAGCTGGTGCACAACTTCTCGCTGCTGCACGACGACGTGATGGACGGCGACACCTCCCGCAGGCACCGGCCCACCGCCTGGACGGTCTTCGGGTCCTCCGCGGCGATCCTGGCCGGTGACGCGCTGCTGGCCGTGGCACCGGAGGTCCTGCTGGAATCCGATGCCCCCAACGCGGCGGTCGCGGTGCGCTCGTTGCTGACGACCACCCGGGTGCTCATCGCCGGGCAGACCGCTGATCTCGGCTTCGAACGCCGCCAGGACGTCGACCTCACCGAATGCCTGGGCATGGCGCACGACAAGACCGCCGCGCTGCTGGCCTGCGCCTGCTCCATCGGGCCGCTGAGCGCCGGAGCCCCGCGCGAGAGCGTCCGCGCGCTGCACGCCTACGGCACCGAGCTGGGGATGGCGTTCCAGCTGGTCGACGACCTGCTGGGCCTGTGGGGAGACCCGGAGGTCACCGGCAAACCGGTGTTGTCGGACCTGCGCACCCGCAAGAAATCGGTCCCGGTGGTGCACGCCCTGACCTCCGGAACGGCAGCGGGGGAGCGGTTGTGGGAGCTCTACGAGCAGCCCGAACAGCTCACCGAGGCGCAGCTGTGCGAAGCCGCCGAGATGGTGCGCCGCGCCGGATCCGAGGACTGGACGCGGCGGGAGTGCCGCCGCCGGCTCGACCTCGCGGAGGCGCAGCTGGAAGTCGGATCGCTGGGCGACACCGCCGCACTGGGAGAGCTCGCCGAATTCATCGTACGGAGGAAGCTTTGACCGAACAGCTGCAACAGCCCACGCGATCGGCCACCAGCGCCGCCGAGATTCCCAGCCAGGGAGCGGCGCGAGCCGACGCCCGGACGGCGGCGTTGGCCGCCCGCGACCACCTGCTGTCGCTGCAGAGCCCGGAGGGCTGGTGGAAGGGCGAGCTGGAGACCAACGTGACCATGGACGTCGAGGACCTGCTGCTGCGGCAGTTCCTCGGCATCCGCACCTCCGCGGAAACCGCGCAGACCGCCCGCTGGATCCGCTCCCAGCAGCGCGAGGACGGCACCTGGGCGAACTTCCACGGCGGCCCCGGCGACCTGTCCACCACGGTCGAGGCGTACGCGGCCCTCAAGCTCGCCGGTGACGACGCCGACGCCCCGCACATGCGGGCCGCCCGGGACTGGATCCTGGCCAGCGGTGGTCTGGAGGGAACCCGGGTGTTCACCCGGATCTGGCTGGCGCTGTTCGGCGAGTGGTCCTGGGACGACCTGCCCGTCATGCCACCGGAAGTGGTGCTGCTGCCCGAGTGGTGCCCGCTCAACGTCTCCGACTGGGCCTGCTGGGCCCGTCAGACCGTGGTGCCGCTGACCGTGGTGTGCACCCTGCGCCCGTGCCGCGACCTGGGCATCGACCTGCGGGAGCTGCGCACCGGACGGCCTGCGGTGCCGCCGAAGCGCGAGTGGTCCTGGGGCTACGGCTTCCACGCCCTCGACCGCGTTCTGCACCGCTACCACCGGCATCCGGTAAAAACGCTGCGCACGCACGCGATGCGGCGCGCGGCCGAGTGGATCGTGGCGCGTCAGGAGGCCGACGGCTCGTGGGGCGGCATCCAGCCGCCGTGGGTGTACTCGATCCTCGCGCTGCACCTGCTCGGCTACCCGATGGACCACCCGGTGATCGCCAAGGGCCTCGGCGGCCTGGAGCGGTTCCTGGTCCGCGAGCAGACGCCCGAGGGCACCGTGCGCAGGTTGGAGGCGTGCCAGTCGCCGGTGTGGGACACGGTTCTGGGCGTGCAGGCGTTGCGCGACGCCGGTGTTCCCGCCGACCACCCGTCGCTGCGGCGAGCGGTGGACTACCTGCTGGCCGAGGAGATCCGGGTCAAGGGCGACTGGTCGGTCAAGCGCCCGGAGCTGCCAGCCGGGGGCGGCTGGGCGTTCGAGTTCGACAACGACATCTACCCCGACATCGACGACACCGCCGAGGTGCTGCTCGCGCTCCACCGCGTCGAGCACCCCGACACCGACGCCGTGCGCGGTGCGATCGCGCGCGGCCTCCGCTGGTTGCGCGGGATGCGGTCCAAGGACGGCGGCTGGGCCGCGTTCGACGCCGACAACACCCGGCAGCTGGTGCGCAAGCTGCCGTTCTGCGACTTCGGCGAGGTCATCGACCCGCCGTCGGCCGACGTCACCGCCCACGTGGTGGAGGCGCTGGCCGTCCTCGGCGAGCAGGACGAGGTGCTGCGCGGCGGGGTGAAGTGGCTGCTGTCCAACCAGGAGCGCGACGGGTCGTGGTTCGGGCGGTGGGGCGCCAACCACGTCTACGGCACCGGTGCCGTCGTGCCCGCCCTGGTCGCGGCCGGAGTGGACCGCCAGCACCGCGCGTTGCGGGACGCCGTGCGCTGGCTGGAGAACCACCAGAACGACGACGGTGGCTGGGGCGAGGACCTGCGCTCGTACGACGATCCTCAGTGGATCGGACGGGGCACCTCCACGGCGTCCCAGACGGGCTGGGCGCTGATGGCGCTGCTGGCCGTGGGCAGGCACGACACCGACGCGGTGCGCCGCGGGATCGGCTACCTGGCCCGAAGCCAGCGCGCCGACGGCGGTTGGGACGAACCCCAGTTCACCGGGACCGGGTTCCCCGGGGACTTCTACATCAACTACCACCTGTACCGGGTGATCTTCCCGCTGGCCGCGCTCGGGCGCTACCTGCGGGACGGGGAGTGACATGTCGATGAGGATGCTGATCTGCGCGCCGATGCGACTGGAGGCCAGCGCGCTGCGCTCCGCCCTCGGCGGGGCCGTGACCGGCCAGGAAGCCCTGCGCACCGCCGGGCTCGGAGCCGATTCGGTGACGGTGCGCCGCACCGGGTACGGGCCGCGCCGCAGCGCGAGCAGCGCCGTCCGGCTGCTGGCCGCCGACTTCGACGTGCTGGTGATCGCCGGTTTGGCGGGCGGTCTGTCGCCGGAGGTGCGCAGCGGGGACGTGATCGTCGCCGACGAACTGCGCGGCCACCGCGAGGTGCTGCGCTGCGACACCGCCCACTCGCTGGCCGCCGAGCTCACGCGCAGCGGGTTCCCGGTGCGCTGCGGGCCCGTCGTGACCGCCGACGCGCTGGTCCGAGGTCAGCGCCGCGCCGAGCTCGCCGCAACGGGTGCGCTCGCGGTGGACATGGAATCGGCGGTGCTGGCCCAGGCCGCGGGGCACCGGCCGCTGGCGGTCGTGCGCGTCGTGGTCGACACCGCGCAACAACCCCTGCTGCGGCCCGGGACCGTCCACAGGGCGATGTCCGGGCTGGCGCGGCTGCACGCCGTGGGTTCCTGCCTGCGGCGCTGGGGCCGCCACATCCCACCGGAACTTCGCACGACCTGTGAGGAGGCGTTGTAACCATGGGCATTCCCGTGCGCCAAGCCGTTCGCGTCGGTGCGTACCTGATGAAGCAGAAGCTGGCCCGGCGCGAGAAGTTCGCGCTCACCCTGGAGCTGGAGCCGCTGTTCGCCTGCAACCTGGCCTGCGCGGGCTGCGGGAAGATCCAGCACCCGGCGAGCGTGCTCAAGCAGCGGATGCCGGTCGAGCAGGCGCTGGCCGCGGTCGAGGAGTGCGGTGCCCCGGTGGTGTCCATCGCCGGGGGTGAACCGCTGATGCACCCCGAGATCGACGTGCTGGTCAAGGAACTGGTCAAGCGCAAGAAGTTCGTCTACCTGTGCACCAACGCGCTGCTCATGCCGCGCAAGATCGACGCGTTCGAGCCCTCGCCGTACTTCTCCTTCGCCGTGCACATCGACGGGATGGAGGAGCGCCACGACGCCTCGGTGTGCAAGAAGGGCGTGTTCGCCCAAGCCGTGGACAACGTGAAGGACGCCCAGCGGCGCGGGTTCCGGATGACCACGAACTCGACGTTCTTCACCACCGACACGCCGCAGTCGGTGATCGAGGTGCTCGACTACCTCAACAACGACCTCAAGGTCGACCAGATGATGCTCTCGCCGGCCTACGCCTACGACAAGGCGCCCGACCAGGAGCACTTCCTCGGCGTGACCGAGACCCGCGAGCTGTTCAAGAAGGTCTTCGCCGACGGGCGGCGGAAGAGGTGGCGCTTCAACCACTCGCCGCTGTTCCTGGACTTCCTCGAAGGCAAGATCGACTTCGGCTGCACGGCGTGGGCCATCCCGTCCTACTCGCTCTACGGCTGGCAGCGCCCCTGCTACCTGATGAGCGACGGTTACGCGAGCAGCTACCGGGAGCTGCTGGAGGACACCGACTGGGAGGCCTACGGGCGCGGCAACGACCCGCGCTGCGCGAACTGCATGGCCCACTGCGGCTACGAACCCACCTCGGTCCTGGCCACCCTCGGATCGCTCCGGGAATCCGTCCGAGCCGTGCGCGGCTAGACCCGCTGTTGTGGTCGGAACCGACCGGTCACGACGGACTCGATCGTGGCCCGGTTCGGAGTGAGCGGCGATCAGCCGAACCTGGCGGCGAGGTGGTGGAAGACGCCGGGCAGCGCGCCGTGAATCCGGTCGGCCGCGGTCAGCCAGCCGGGGACGAAGACCTCCGCGCGGCCGCGGACCACCGCGTCCACCAGGGCGTCGGCGACCCGCTGCGGCTCGACCATGCGCGGGAACCGGCGCCGGTAGTCGCGGCCGTGGAAGAACGGGGTGCGCACCGCGCCGGGGAACACCGTCGTCGTGGTGATGCCCCGGTAGCGCAGGCTCGCGGCGAAGGCCCGCAGCCCTGCCTTGGTGGCCGAGTAGACGTCCTCGTCGCGGACGCCCACCACGGCCACCGAGGCCACGAACGCCACCCGCGGCGGCAGGACCGCGCGCGTCAACCGCATCGGCACGGTCAGGTTCAGCTCGACGAGCTCGTCGATGCGCTCCGGCGGCATCTCGGCGAAGGCTCCCGCCCAGCCGAGCCCGGCGCTGTGCACGAGCAGATCGACCCCGCTCGCCGCGTCCGCCACCTGCCGCAGCCCGTCATCGGTGGTCAGGTCCGCGGCGACGGTCTCACCTCCAGTGCGCTCGACCAGCGCGTCCAGGCGCGTCCGGTCGCGCCCGGTCAGCACGACCTGCCAGCCGTCGGCTGCGAGCCGGAGCGCGGTGGCCGCGCCGATCCCCGAGGACGCGCCGGTGACCAGCGCCGAGTTCATCCCCACGACTCGCTGTCCTCCCGGGCGGCCAGCTCGCGGCCGATCTGCTCGCTGCGCCGGGCCAGCACGGCGATGCCACCGATCATGAGCGCGCCCGCGACCACCTCGCCGGCCAGGATGGCGGGGGAGGACTCGATGCGCTCACCCAGCCAGCTCACCCCGATCGCCGCCGCCACCAGCGGATCGACCGTGGTGATCACCGCCAGCGACGGCGACATCAACCGGCCGCGCTGGAAGGTCTGCTGGCTGAGCAGGAAACCCATCGGCCCGATCACGCACACCACGTACAACGTCCAGTGCCCGAAGGGCTCGACGAGGCCGCCGGTGCGGAACTGCCCGGCCACCACCCGCATCAGCCCGGCCGTGACGCCGTAGAACACCCCGGTGGCCACGGCCAGACCGACCACGCCGAACTCACCGGGAAGCCACCGGGCCGCCAGCAGCGACGCGATCACCAGCAGTCCCATCCCCAGCGCCAAGGGGAGAACGGGTGCTCCGGTGAACTCGCTGCCCTGACCGGAGGGCCGCGCCAGGAGCAGGAACGCCGCCAGCCCGCCCGCGCACGACAGCGCGCCGAGCGCGAGAACCAGGTCCATTCGCCTGCCCGCGAGCCACGCCGCGAACGCCGCGCCGAACAGCACCGAGGTCACCAGCAGCGGCTGGACCAGCACCAGCGGACCGAACGCCAGCGCCACCACCTGCAGCGACAACCCGACGATCACGGTCCCGATGCTCAACACCCAGATCGGCTTGCGCACCAGGTCCCACAGCATCCGCGGGCTGAACGTGGCCACTTCCGGGACCTGCTTGGTGACCCGGTGCTGGATCGCGCTGGCCATCCCGAAGCTCGCGGCACCGATCACCGCGGCCGGCACCGCGACGACCAGGACCGTCCCGGAGGTCAACGCCTCTCCCGCAGCTCGTCGAAGGCCTCCCGCAGGTGCGCGGTCAACCGCCCGGCGTCGGGTGCGAGCCCGAGATCGGTGGTGATGCCGAAGCCGAACTCCTCGCCCCATCCGATCGCCCCGACCGCCACGCCCACGCCGTCGGCCAGCGACAGCACCGGCAGCACCTGGCCGACCCGGGTGCCGTTGACGTGGGCGGGCCGCCGCCGGCCCGGCATCACCGAGACCACCGCGTTGAAGAACCGGCGTCCGTAGATGCGCCGCACGATCCACGCGTGCACCGGGGCGGGCAGCAGGCCGAGCCCGGCCAGCACCGCGCCCGCCGCCTCGGGCTGTCCGCTGTGGTCGGGTTCGGCGAGCGCGTCGGCGACCGCGCGGATCCGCCACACCAGCGGCATCGGCCCGACCGGGAGATCGACCGACAGCGAGTGCGTGTGGTTGCCCGGAGCGGCGGTGCCCGCGCCGTCGCTCCCGGTGCGGGCCGTGCGCGGAACCATCACCCGGAACCGGGCCTCGCGCCGCTGCTCGCCCATCGCCCGGTGCAGCGCCTCGGCGACGAGCCCGATGAGCAGGGCGCTGCTGGTCACCCCGTGATCGCGCGCGCGGGCGCGGACCTGCACCGCCGGAAGCGTCACGTGGCCGAAGCTGCGGGCGTGCGAACTCCGCCCGGTCCAGGAGGGGTTGGTCGTACCGGCGGAGGTGGCCAGGCCGAGGAGTCCGCGCAGCACCACCGGGACCCGCCAAGCCCACGACCGGCCGCCGGTGCTCGGGGCCGAAGCGGGGTGGTGCCCGTCGCAGAGCAACCGGATCAGTGCGTTGGTGACCGCCAGTCCATCACCGAGGGCGTGGTGCATCTTCGCCAGCAGGGTCGCCCGCCCGGTGGCCGCGTCGTGCAGCAGGCGCAGCTCCCACGGCGGTCGGTCGGTGCGCACCGGCGTCGAGAAGAACTCGCTCGTGAGCCCCTCGGCGTCCTGCTCGGAGCCGATCTCGCGAAAGCCGAGGTGCAGGGCGGGGTCGACCGGACCGGCATGCCTCCACTGTGGACGACGGCCCGGCCGGGTCACCAGCCTGCGGGTGAGCATCGGCAGCGACGGCGCGTGGTCCTGGATCCGGCGCGCGAGGTGGTCGCACCACACCTGTGCTGAATCCGGCGACGGCTCCAGGCGCAGGATGGCGCCGGTCTGCTGCGACACCTCAGGTGTGGTGGCGTAGACGAAGAACGCGTCCTGAGCGCGCAACCGACGCGGGCCCTGGTGGCGGGGCACGTCGGCCAACACCGCCACCTGATCGGCGAACTCCGCCGACCGGCTGTGCTTGAGCGCCCGCTCCTCGCGCTCGCCGACCTCCTGCGGGTCGGCGACCCAGCGGCGCAGCGTCGCGGTCAGCTGCGACTCCCTCGGGCACAGCTCGGCCAGGCCCGCACCGGCCATCAGCTCGGCGTTGGCCCGGCCGTGACCGGCGATCGGCTCGAACATCAGCACCGCGCGCCCGCACGCGAGCGCCTCCAGCGCCGTGGCACCACCGGCGTTGGTGATCACCACGTCAGAGCAGGCCATCAGGCCGGGCATGTCCTCGACCCAGCCCAGCGGCACCAGCCGCTGCTCGCCCCGGGCGAGCAGGCGCTCCCGCAGCGCCTCGTTGCGCCCGCACACCACGAGCACCCGGGCGAGCCCGTCGACCCGCAGCGCCGCGTCGATGGCGCGCTCCACCGCGCCGAAGCTGAACGCACCGCAAGAGATCAGCGCCGTGAACCCGGCTTCCGGGAATCCGAACTCGGCCCGCGCCTCGGTGCGCTCTCGGGGATGGAAGTCGCGTCTCACCGGGGGCACCGACACCGCGCCGACCGCCTCGGGCTCGGCGCGGTGCATCGCGCGCAGGCTCGCCTCGCTCATCACGTAGTGCAGATCGGCTTCGGGGTACACCCAGAACGGGTGCGGCGCGAAGTCCGACACCACCGCCGAGACGGGGAGGTCGAGCTCGCCGTGCCGCCGCATCCAGTCCAGTCCCGCGGTTCCCAGCGGGTAGGTGGACACGATCAGATCCGGGTCGACCCGGCGGATCTCGCGGCGCAGCAGCGGACCGCACCAGGCGCCGACGAAGCGCCGCGAGGCGTTGGCGAACCATCGGTAGCGCCACAGCGAGTCGTAGAAGAAGTCGTAGAGCCACGGCGTGGATTCGACGTTGGTGACGTAGATCCAGTTGAACGCCCCGGGAACCCAGCGGCCCATGATGCGGAGCGCGTCGAGCCACACCACCTCGCAGCCGGGCCAGACCTCGCGGGCCGCCTCTTCGACGGCACGAGCGGTCGCGTTGTGGCCCTCACCGATGGTGGCGCTGATCAGGAGCACTCGACGGGGCTGGAAGCTCACGCGGCCGGTTCCTTTCGCCAAGCACGTGCCATCGCAGGCTAACGCGTGACGAGAGGACCGGCTTCCCGAGAACGGCCACCGAGGTCATCATCCACAGTGGCCGATGCCGCTAGGCCGCGGTGCGCTCCAGCGGGCCGTGGCTGGCCACCAGGCGAACGGTGCCGTCGGCCAAGCGGTAGGACAGGCCCGCCACGGCGCAGCGGCCGGCGGCGATCTCGTCGGCCAGCAGCGAGGAGCGCTCGACCAGCAGTTCGCTGGTGCGCTGGATGTGGACGTCGACGATGCCGTCGACGTCGTTCTCACCGGCGGCCCTGGCGGCCAGCACGCTCGGCGTGACCCGCTCGACGATGTCGCGGAGGTACCCGGGCGGGTTCGTGCCCTCCACGACGGCCTCCCGCGCCGCGACGACCGCGCCGCAGGAGTCGTGACCGAGCACCACGACCAGGGGAGTGCCCAGCACCCCCACGCCGTACTCGATGCTGCCCAGCACCTCCGAACCGGTCACCTGACCGGCGGTGCGCACGACGAACAGGTCGCCCAGGCCGCGGTCGAAGATGATCTCGGCTGCGAGGCGGGAGTCGGAGCAGCCGAACAGCACCGCGAACGGCGTCTGGCCCGGGGCCAGGGAGGCGCGGTGGTCGGCGTCCTGGTTGGGGTGCAGCCGGGTGCTCTCGACGAAGCGCTGGTTGCCTTCCATGAGTGTCGCGAAAGCCTCGGCAGGCGTGGCTGGCGTGCGGTTCATGGTGTTGACATTAACCCAGCCGGGTGGCCGCGGCAGATCGCGAGTGGGGCAGAGCACGCTGGTGGCGGCGGTGCTTGAGTTCGCAACGACCCTCCGTCCGTCGTATTCTCGGCGCGCGGTGGTGAGGCGGATGAGGGGGCCGCCTCACCGCCGATCTGTCGTTCGGAAGTGGTCCGCACGCGAGGTCCCACACGACATCGGCGTGTCGGAGCGAATTGAAATCGAGCAATTCGCACAGAGTTTCGCCAGGTCAGAATGGCGGCGGCGGCGAGCTTCGAAAATTGTTCGGCCTAAGAGCTTGTGCGCTGTTCGGGGGAACGGTCATCATCGGAACCGATGCCGGTGGTTCAACCACCGCGCTCTGGGGGAAGAAGCTACGCGAACACCTTGGGGGGTGTAGCGATGGATCATCGTCTTTTCTGGCCACGCGTGTAGGGCGACGCCGCGTGGGCCGACCTGCTTCGCCTGCAGGTCGGACGCCGATCACACGCCGGCCCGCGAGGCCGGATCACGTTGACGTTCCCGCGGCCTCGGCCGCCGCGTTGTCGCGAGCGGTTCGGGTTCTCGGAATGTCGTTCCATTCTCTGAAGGACCTGTTGTCACCCGGCCATTCGCGCTCCCATTCCGAAATCCGCGCCTGCATCGAACAGGTAGTCGGTATCACTCATTGGAGTGCCTCTCGTTGAGTTGGCCGCCGATGTGCGGCCAATGTGCGCGGCATGGCTTTCTCGCCGCTTTCCGGAGGCAGCGGCGAAGGGTCGAAGTGCGGCAGGATTGATCGTTTGTGGATTTCTGGGGGAAGCGAGATGCGGTTCGAAGTTCTTGGACCGGTCCGGATGTTCGACGGGGACAGAGCGGCGCTGCTGACGGGTGCGCTGCGGCGCAGCCTGCTGGCGGTTCTGCTCGCCCACGCCAACGAACCGGTACCGGTCACCGTCCTGTTGGAAGCGCTGTGGGGTGCGTCGGACGAGCACGGGGCGAGCCGGCTCCAAGTGCACGTTCACCGGCTGCGCCGGGAGCTCGACGACCCCGACCGGCTGACCTACGGCCCTGCCGGTTATTGCCTGCGGGTCGAGAAGGGAGAGCTCGACGCGGCGGTCTTCGCGGCCTTGCTCGACGAAGCGGCGGGAGAGCCGGATCCGGCCTGCGCGGCCGGCTTGCTGCGGCGCGCCCTGGGCCTGTGGCGGGGCAGGCCGTACCAGGAGGTCGACCTGCCCGACGTCGACGCCGTCGTCGAACGGCTCACCGAGCAGCGGTCGCTGGCGGTGGAGGAGTGCTACGCCGCCGAGCTGCGGGCCGGTCGGCATGAGTCCGTCGCGGGCGAACTGCTCGACGCGGTGCACCGCAATCCGCTGCGGGAGCGGTTGCACGGCCTGCTGATGCTGGCGCTCTACCGCAGCGGACGGCAAGCCGAGGCGCTGTCGGCCTACCAGCACGCGTGCGAGGTGCTCAACGACGAGCTCGGTCTGGACCCGGGACCGGAGCTGCGCGCCCTGCACGGCCAGATCCGCGCGGGCGAAGCGGTCGAGGTCATGGGAACGACGCACGTCCCGGCCCAACTGCCGCACAGCGCACCGGATTTCGTCGGCCGCGAGCTCCCGCTGTCCGAACTGGACGAGACGCTCGACGCCAAGACCCGCACGATCCCGATCGCGGTCATCGTCGGCACGGCCGGAACCGGCAAGACCTCGCTGGCGCTGCGCTGGGCGCACCGGGTGAAAACCCGCTTCCCGGACGGCCAGCTCTACACCGACCTCCGCGGCTTCGGCACCGGGACACCGGCTGAACCCGGCGACGTGCTGGCCGGGTGGCTGCGGGCGCTGGGCGTGGACGGCAAGGACGTGCCGCTGGACCCGGCCGAGCGCGGCGCGCGGCTGCGCAGCCTCCTCGACGGCAAGCGGGTGCTGCTCGTGCTCGACAACGCCGCCAGCGCCGAGCAGGTGCGCCCGCTGCTGCCGGGCAACTCCGACTGCGCGGTGGTGGTCACCAGCCGACACCAGCTCGACGGACTGCTCGTCGGGCACGGGGCGAACCTGGTCGAGCTGGACCGGATGACCGCGGACGAGGCGCGACTGCTGCTCAAGGAACTGCTGGGCGACCTGGTCACCGACGAGGGCGCCGTGGACGAGCTCATCGAGTGCTGCGCGCGATTGCCGCTGGCGCTGCGGATCGCGGCGGAACGGGTGCGGCGGCACCGCAACCGGGGCATCAGCCAGACCATCGCCGAGTTCGGTTGTGCCCAGGCGCGTCTGGACCTGCTCGACAGCGGTGACCCGCAGGCGTCGGTGCGCACCATCTTCGCCGCGTCCTACCGCAACCTGTCGGTGGCCGAGGCGAAGTTGTTCCGGATGCTCGGACTGCACCCCGGCGAGGAGATGGACGCCTACTCGCTGGCCGCGCTGGCCGGGGAGGACGACGTCCGCGTGATCCGCCGGGGCCTGGCCGAACTGGTGCGCGCGCACCTGGTGGAGGAGGTCGCGGGCAAGCGGGTCCGGCTGCACGACCTGCTGGAGACCTACGCCGCGGAGCTGTCCAGCATCACCGAGAACGCCGCCGAGCGGCGGGAAGCGCTGCGGCGCCTCTACGACTACTACCTGCAGGTCGCCACGACCGCGTCCGGGTTCCTCGCCCCGGGTTCGCTGCCGGCGCCCGAACCCGCCTTCCCCGCGCCGCCGATCCGCGACCACGAGGACGCGGCGCGCTGGCTGGACGCCAAGCGCGACACGATGGTGCGCATCGCCGAGATGGTCGACGGTGAATTCGAGCACTACGCGGTCGATTTCGCCGTCGTGCTGGACGTCGCGCTCGATTTCGGCTGGCACGTCGACGCGGCCCAGCGGCTCCACGGCAAGGCGCTGGAGATCGCCGCGCGGCGCGGCGATCGGGTCGGCGAGGGGATCGCGCTGCGCGGACTGGGTGTGGCGCACTGCCGGCGCAACGATTTCGCGGCTGCCCGCGACCTGCTGGAACGGGCGCTGCGCAAGGCCGATGGACCGGCAGGGACCGCGGCGGTGCTGCAGAGCCTGGGGGAGGTGTGCGTGTTCACCGGGCACACCGAGCTGGCGCTGGACCACCTGCGCCGTTCCACGCGGCTCTACCAGCAGGCCGGGCTGCGGTTGCTGGGCCTGCGCCCGATGATCTGCCTCGGACGGCTGCACCGCCGGTGGGGGCGGCACGAGGAGTCGCTGGAGTGCCTGCGGGAAGCCTCACGGGTGGCCGCCGCGCACGGGTACCGCCCGGCGGAGGCCGATGCGTCCTACGCGCTGGCCGGCCTCTACCGGGACCTCAACCGGTTCGCGGAGGCGGCCGAGCACGCCGAGCGCGCGCTGGTGCTCGCCCGGCGCAGCAAGTTCCGCTTCCTCGAAGGCATGACGTTGCACCGGCTGGGCACCATCCGCCGTTGCCTCGGTGACCACCCGCAGGCGCTGGAGAGCCACCGCGCCGCACTGGTCTTCGCGCGCCAGATGCGGTCGCCGAACCTGGAGGCGATCGCGCTGACCGCCCTGGCCGAGACGCACGCGGCGATGGGCGACGAGTCGGAAGCCACCCGCTGCCACCTGCACGCCCTGGGCGTGGCCAACAGCGGCTGCAGCAACTACGTGCGGGCCCGCGCCCACACCGGGCTCGGCGATCTGCACGCCGCGGCGGGCAAGCGCGAATCGGCCACCCGCCACTGGGAAACGGCGGTGCGGATCTACGAGGAGCTCGACGCTCCCGAGGCCGGCGAGCTCCGGAGGAGGTTGAACGCGGACATCAGCCCGAGCGTGCCCTGCTGAGCAGGCGCAGGCCGAGCCCGACGGTGAACACCGCCAGTCCTGCGACCACCGAGGTCCAGGGCAACGTCGCGGCCAGCAGGAGGCACCCCGCCAGCCCGGCGGCGTTGAGCGCCTTCGGCCACCGGCGCTCGGTCGGTGGCTGGGTGAAGGCGGAGGCGTTGGCGATCGCGTAGTACACCAGCACGCCGAAGCTGGAGAACCCGATCGCCCCGCGCAGGTCGGTGGTGAGCACGAGTGCGATCACCACCACGGCGACGGTCAGCTCGGCGTGGTGCGGGACCTGGAAGCGCGGGTGCACCGCTGCGAGGTAGTGGGGCAGGTCGCCCTCGCGGGCCATCGCCAGTCCCGT
Organism: Saccharopolyspora endophytica; assembly: GCF_018070075.1. Lineage (GTDB taxonomy): Bacteria > Actinomycetota > Actinomycetes > Mycobacteriales > Pseudonocardiaceae > Saccharopolyspora > Saccharopolyspora endophytica. Next base: position 540,388 of record NZ_JAGPXE010000003.1, on the reverse strand, counting down.
GCGCCCGACACCGGCGATCAGCGCGAGCAGCGCGCCGAGGCTGGCCGCTGCCGCGCCGATCCGCACCACCGGGGTCAACTGCGCGTACCCGGCCGCGGCGAGCGCGTCGGCGATCGGCGCGGTGCTCGCGGCCAGGGCGTGCGGTCCGAGGACCAGCAGCACGGCGAGTCCGACGACGCCGTAGGTCACGGCGGCGATCGGCAGGGCCAGCAGGATCGCACGCGGGATGGTGCGCGCCGGGTCGCGGACCTCCTCACCGAGGGTGGCGATGCGGGCGTATCCGGCGAAGGCGAAGAACAGCAGGCCGGACGCCTGCAGCACGCCGAGCGGCCCGTGCGGCAGCCAGTCGTGCGCACTGAGGGGCCCGGCGGACGGGTAGAGCAGCGCGGCCGAACCCGCGAGCACGACCAGCACCAGCACCAGCAGGATCCTGGTCAGCGCGGCGGTGCGGGTGATGCCGACGCAGTTCACGGCGGCGAGCACCGCGACCGCCAGCGCGGCGGCCGGACGCTCGAAACCCGGTGCGGCGTAGGCGGCGAAGGTCAGCGCCATCGCTGCGCAGCTGGCCGTCTTCCCGATCACGAAACCCCACCCGGCGGTGAAACCCCACCAGTGGCCCAGCCGGACGCGGCCGTAGACGTAGGTGCCACCCGAAGCCGGGTGGACCGCCGCGAGCTGCGCCGAGCTCGTGGCGTTGCAGTAGGCGATGAACCCGGCGATGACCAGCGCGAACAGCAGTCCGCTACCGGCGGCAGCAGCGGCGGGAGCGAACACCGCGAACACCCCGGCTCCCAGCATCGAGCCCAGGCCGATCGCGGTCGCATCCACGGTGCCCAACCGACGTGCCAGCGGAGCGCCCGAGGACTGCGGGTTCGTCGTCACGACCGGATCAGCGGTGCGCGGTGAGGAAGTGGGCCGGGACGAGCGCGCGTCCCGCCTCGTCGGCCGGGTGGTGGGTGCCGACCGCTGCGGGCAGGAAACCTGCGATGGTGCTCGGCTCGATCGAGTCGATCGTCCAGTGCTCGGCGACCGCCGCGCGCAGTTCGTCGGCGTCCACGGCGTGGGGTCCGCCGCCTTCCGGGAACGCGCCCTTGTCGAACACCAGCATGTGCAGCCGTGCGCCCTCGCGGGCCGCGCGGGCGATGGCGGCGACGTAGGGGGCGCGGCTCTCGACGGGCATGGAGTGGAACAGGGTGCTGTCGATGACCGTGCCGAAGTGCCCGTCGTGGCCGGAGAGCTCGGTGATGTCGCCGACCTCGAACGTCGCCGTGGCGTGCCGTTCGTCGCGGGCCGCCTCGGCTTGCGCGATGGCGGTCTCGGACAGGTCCACGCCCAACACCTCGAAGCCGCGCGCGGCCAGGTCCCGACTGGTGACGCCGACGCCGCACCCGGCGTCGAGGACCGGCCCGGCGATGTCACCGCGCTCGATGACCTCGGCGATGGCCGGCTGCGGCACACCGATGTTCCACGGCACGCGCGCGTCTTCGGTCACCGGCGACTCGCCCCGGTAGACGGCGTCGAAGTCAGGAAGTTCGGTGCTCACGCGAGCCTCCGCAGCAATTCGCACGATGCCTCGTCAACGCGGGAAAGCTACCACGCTCCAAGATCCGATCCGCGGTGTGCGAACCCGAGCCCGACGGTCTTCGCCGACGGCAGCGCCGCTTTCGCGCGATCACGCCCCCAGGTAGCGCCCAGGGCGGTGGTTGAGCGCGAGGACTCCGTTGAGCAGCACCGCGCCCAGCGCCGAGATCACCACCGCGATGGGCGAGACGACGAGCAGCGCGGCGATGATCACCAGCACGTCCAGCGCCATCTGCACGTAGCCCGCCCGCCACCGCAGGCGTTCCTGGGCGATCAGGGCGACGACGTTGAACCCGCCGAGGCTGGAGTCGTGCCGGAACACGATCAGCAGCCCGATGCCGATGAGCAGGTTGCCGCTGACCGCCGCGTAGACCTGCGGCAGGTGCAGGGCTCCGAACAGCTGCGCGTGCAGCGGGGCGAACGCCGAGACCAGCGCGATCGAGATCAGCGAGCGCACCGCGAACCGGCGGCCCTTCTTGGCCACCGCCAGCGCCATGAACGGCAGGTTGACCAGGAGGAACAGCACCCCGAAGGGAACCGGCAGCCCGTAGCTGAGCAGCAGTGACAGCCCGGCGGTTCCACCGGTGACGATCTGGCTCGACTTGAGCAGGTGCAGGCCGAGCGAGACCACGAAGGTGCCCGTGAGCAGACCGAGCACGTCCTCGGTGCGGGTGTGCGGTACCGCGGTCGGCTGCCGGATCTCGGCGGCGTTGGGCGGTGCGGTCACGGGGGTCGAGGTCGCGGTCTGCGCAGGCATGCTCGAAATGGTCGGGTCAGCACAGCACAACAGGCAACACAGCCCTTCGCGGCTGCGACAGAATTCGCGAACGACCGCGCGGGTGTGGCAGAGTGCTCAATCCGCAGGTGCTCGTCACACGGTTCTCGGTCGTTGTGTCGGGCACCACATCTGACCTGGGGTTTCGCCGGCGCGCCCAGAACGCGCGGCGACCACCGACCTCCCGGAGCGTGCCGCTGGTGAACGAGATCGATGCCCTCGACGCCCGAATCCTGCTCGCGCTCGACGACGATCCGGACCTGACCATCCTCGGCCTGTCCCGCGAGCTCGGCGTCGCGCGCAACACCGTGCACGCGCGGCTGCGCAAGCTGGGCCACAACGGCGTCATCGGCGACTTCAGCCGACGCGTCGACCCGGTGGCGCTCGGCTACGACCTGGTGGCCTTCGTGTCGATGCAGATCAGCCAGACCAAGCAGCCGGTGACCACCACCGCGCTGCGCGAGCTGCCCGAGGTGATCGAGATCCACGCGACCTCCGGCGACGCCGACCTGATGGTCAAGGTCGTGGCTCGCGACACGCAGGACCTGAACCGGATCACCAACGAGATCCTCGGCATCGACGGAGTCGAGCGCACCAGCACCGCCATCTCCTTGCACGAGGCGATGACCACCCGCATGCGGGGATTGCTGGAGGTCGCCGCCCGCACCTCGTGAGCGGCTGCGCAGCGAAGTGGCCGAATGGCTTCCGCCTTATGCTGCTTCGGCTACTGACTCGAGATCGAACCGTGTTCACCCGAAGGGGTGTGATCTTGCGTTCCGAACAGGCATGATCACCCGGTGTCGCTCGATGTCTCTCGCCTGTCCGTGCTGATCTTCGATGTCCTGGGAACCGTTGTCGACGAACGAGGTTCGATCCGCGCCGCGGTCCAGGACGCGCTCGGGGAGGCAGGTGAACCGGAGGAGAGAGGCGACGCGCTCGCGAACGCCTGGCTGACCAGGCTCGACGAGCTGCTGTCCGAGGCGGCCGGCGGCGAGTACCGGCCGATGGACGAGCTCAACCGCGAGGCCCTGGAGCACGCGGTCAAGGCCGCCGACGTCTCGCTCGGCGAGGACGCGCTCGCCGCGCTCGCCGCGGAAGGTCTGCGCCCCAAGCCCTGGCCGGACGCCGCGCCCGGTGTCGGCGCGCTGGCCGACCGGTTCAACGTCGTCGCCCTGTCCAACACGACCATGCTCGCGCTGGCCGAGATCACCCGTCGCGGCGGTCTGCGCTGGGCGTTCGCCCTGTCTTCGGAGCTCGTCGGCGCCTACAAGCCGGACCCGTCGGTCTACCGCAAGGCGCTGGAGCTCATGCGCGTCGAACCCGGTCAGGCCCTGATGGTGGCCTCCCACCCGTGGGACCTGCGCGCCGCCGCGGAGCAGGGCATGGCCACCGCCTACATCGCCAGGGAAGGCGAAGGCGAACCGGCCGAAGAGGACGAGTTCGACCTCCAGGCCGCGACGATCGCCGAACTCGCCGCCCAGCTCCTCTGAGGCGCCCGAAGCGCAAGTGCTCCGCCGTTCGGTGCATTGTCGCAGGTATGACGACTACGTGTTACCGAAATGTACACCCGAACGATTGCCACCGGGCTGCGGAACATGGACGATTTGCTGGGGATCGATGATCTCGCCTGCTCCGAACCACCTCAACGACGACGGGAACGGAACATGACGAACCTGGCAGCGAACCTGGTCGCGTCCGCTCAGCGGCACGGCGACCGGCCCGCGGTCCGTCTCGACGAGCACGTGCTCAGCTACGCCCAGCTCCACGCCTCGGCCGCCGCCGTGGCCGGTGACCTGCGGGAACGCGGCATCTCACCCGGCGACCGAGTCGGCTTGGTGTTCCCGAACGTTCCCGCTTTCCCGATCCTGTTCTACGGCGCCCTGCTGGCCGGGGCGACCGTGGTGCCGATGAACCCGCTGCTCAAGGCCCGCGAGGTCGAGTACTACCTGCGCGACTCGCAGATGTCGCTGGTCTACGGCTGGGACGGCGGCGGCGACGCGGTGCCGGCCGCTGCCGCGGAGGTGGGGATCCCGGGTGTCGTGGTGGGCGCGGTCGGCCCGCTCGAACTCGGTGGCGAGCCGATCACCGAACCCGTCGAGCGCACCGACTCCGACACCGCCGTGCTGCTCTACACCTCGGGAACCACCGGCAAGCCCAAGGGCGCCGAGCTGACCCACCACAACCTCGCCTCCAACGCCGAGATGGCGGTGGAGACGCTGTTCGAGCTCACCCCGGACGACGTGGTGATGGGCTGCCTGCCGCTGTTCCACGTCTTCGGCTTGACCTGCGCGCTCAACACCTCGGTGATGGTCGGCGCCTGCCTGACCCTGCTGCCGCGGTTCGACCCGGGGAAGGCCCTGCAGATCGTGCCGCGCGACGGGGTCACCATCTTCGAGGGCGTGCCCACCATGTACGCCGCGATGCTCAACCACCCCGACGCCGACGGCGCCGACATGAGCTCGCTGCGCACCTGCGCGACCGGTGGTTCGGCGATGCCGGTGGAGGTGCTGCGCGGGTTCGAGGCGAAGTTCGACTGCCAGGTGCTGGAGGGCTACGGCCTGTCGGAGACCTCGCCGGTGGCCTCGTTCAACCAGCCCGGCTACGAGCGCAAGCCCGGGTCCATCGGGCTGCCGGTGCGCGGCTGCGAGATGAAGGTCGTCGACCTCGACGGCAACGAGGTCGGCCTCGACGAGCCCGGCGAGATCGTCATCCGCGGCGAGAACGTGATGAAGGGCTACTGGGGCCGTCCGGAGGCCACTGCGGAGGCGATCAAGGACGGCTGGTTCCACACCGGCGACATCGCCACCAAGGACGCCGACGGCTACTACTTCATCGTCGACCGCAAGAAGGACCTGATCATCCGCGGCGGCTACAACGTCTACCCGCGCGAGGTCGAGGAGGTGCTCTACGAGCACCCGGCGGTCGCCGAGGCGGCGGTGGTCGGCGTCAAGCACTCCGACCTCGGCGAGGAGGTCGGCGCGGCCGTGTCGCTCAAGCCCGGCCAGGACGCCACCGAGGACGAGCTGCGCGAGTTCGTCAAGCAGCGCATCGCCGCCTACAAGTACCCGCGCGAGGTCTGGCTGGTCCCGGAGCTGCCGAAGGGGCCGACGGGCAAGATCCTGCGCCGCGAGGTCAAGGAGATGCCCCGCGAGGTGTGAGCGGTGCCGGGCCCGGCCGCGCGCCGGGCCCGGCACCGGCGGACTAGGCTCACGGAAGTCTGTGAGTGAGGTCTGAGCATGGTCGGAATCAAGGACGTCGCGCGGCTGGCCGGGGTTTCCATCGGCACGGTGTCCAATGTGGTCAACCGCCCGCAGCTGGTGTCGGACGAGACGCGGCGGCGGGTGCAGTCGGCGATCGAGGAGCTCGGCTACGTCCGCGACGAGTCGGCTCGGCAGCTGCGCGCCGGAAGCAGTCGCATCATGGCGCTGCTCGTGCTCGACCTGGCCAACCCGTTCTTCGTCGACCTCGCCCGAGGAGCCGAGGAAGCCGCTCACGAGGCCGGGCTCAACGTGATCACCTGCAACAGCGGCCAGCGCGTCGACCTGGAGTCCTCCTACCTGTCGATGCTGGCCGAGCAGCGAGTGCGCGGACTGCTGCTGTCCCCGGTGGACACGACCGGCGAGCGGCTGCGGACCTTCGCCCGCAGCCGCATCCCCTACGTGTTCGTCGACCGCACCGTGCCGGAGGTGCAGGGCAGCTCGGTCGCCGTCGACGACGTGACCGGGGGAGCGCTGGCGGCGCGCCACCTGGCCGAGACCGGGCACCGCGAGATCGCGATGGTCAACGGCCCGTCGATGCTCGCGCAGTGCCGGGACCGCGAGTCGGGCGCCCGATCGGCGCTGGAAGGCACCGGCGCGCGCCTGTCGGTGCTGGAGTCCTCCGCGCTGGACGTCGCGTCGGGACGCGACGCGGGTGCGCGGCTGCTGGGGATGAGCCCGCGCCCGACGGCCGTGTTCTGCGCCAACGACCTGCTCGCGCTGGGCCTGCTGCAGGCGATGGTGGCCGCGGGTGTGCGGGTGCCGGAGGAGATGGCGATCGTCGGCTACGACGACATCGAGTTCGCCGGGGCCGCGGCGGTGCCGCTGACCTCGGTGCGCCAGCCCGCGCGCAAGCTCGGCCGCACGGCGGCGGAACTGCTCATCGCGGAAACCTCGGGTGAGCCGATCCGGCACCGCCAGCTGGTGTTCCAGCCGGAGCTGGTCGTCCGCGACTCAACTCGCGTCAGCCGCTAGGAGCCGGACGAGAAGGCGCGGTGCGGGACTCGGCCCGCACCGCTGCGCGAAGCGGGTCCTCAACGGTTCCTAGAAGTAGCCGATCCACATCGCACCGACCGCGAGGAAGGTGGTGATGGACAGCGTCGCCGTGATCAGCTCGGCGTGACGTGCGGTCATGGTGGTTCCTCGGGTGGGCTCAGGTTTGGGCGGTGGCGCGGCCGGGGTGACCGGCAGCGGCGTGCGGATCGGGGAGGTGCCGGGGCGAGCGGGCAGCGGGCGCCCCACCCAGGGGCGGGTGGCGGTCGGGCGCGTGTTGTGCCTGCCGCGGGAGTGCTGCCTGCGCCGTGCCTTCCGGTGGACCTGTGCGGTGTTCAAACCAGCGCCCCCTCGCGGCCGATCATCCTAATGCGTCGCGGGCAGGAGATTCCCTCCGCCTGCCCCGAACGGCGTCGGGACCGTTGATCCGTTCGGTCGACCGCCGGCGAGGTGGGCATGCCCGCGCACCCGAGTGCTGGGCTCAATCTGACAGCGGCCGGAGCAGAAGTTAAGCGCTGATGTCCGGCGCGCCCGGATTCCGCTGGATTGCACCCGTTCGGCCGCCACCGGTCACTCATCGTGACGTAGCCGCTGAGCTGCGCGAAAGCGGTCAAGGTCAGTCGCTCTCGACGAGATCCAGGAACTGCCGGTGACCGTCCGAGAGGCCGGCGAGCAGCTTGCCGCAGTTCTGCGCACGCCCGGTCCCGAGGTCACGTGCTGGGTGCCTCCGTGCAGATCGCGGAAGGAGCGCTGCAGGACGCAGCGCCGCGACCTCGGCGATGGTCTCCAGCGCCTGGCGCGGGGAGAACTCGTAGCCGCCCAGCTCGACGGGGACCCCGATCCATTCGAGCAGTGGAACGCCCATGTCAGGTCCCCGAGGACGCTGCAGGCGGGTGCTCGGACGCGGCCACCGACCTGCGCAGCCGGTCAGCTGGAGGACAGCACCGACTGGGAGGAGATGATCGTGCCGTGTCGGGCGATGGTCAGCGCGGAGTCGTCGACGTGGTACACGTGCCCGTCGTTGCTCTCGGTCGCGTACCCGCTTCCGCTGGTGTAGGCGCGCAGCGTGATCGACCCGCTGTCGCTGGATCCGTAGTAGTACAGCGATCCTGCCGATCCGCAGATGTCCACATGGGACTGCGCGGTCTCGTAGGAGGCCACGCAACCGCTCGTGCGGCCCGCGCTCGGCTGCGGAACCTCGTAGGGCGCTGCGGGTGCGACGGGCGCTTCCGGCACCGGGATCGTGATCGTCGGCGCAGCGGGCAGGTAGGTCACGCACGCCGTCAGCGCCGGTGCGCTCAGCAGTGCGAGCGCAGCGGCGGTGGTGCGGAGCCGGCGGCGCATGGCGGGGTCCTTCCGGGTGGTGGGGTGGACGAGCGGGATGCGGGGTGAGGTCGCGATGAGTCCGCATCCCCCTCGAAGCGCGGGAACTCCGGCTGCGAGCCCGAGTTCCCGCTGTCATTGGGCTCCGGATCATCGAGCTCCGACCAGGGGCTTTGGTCCCGGGGCACCTGTGATGCGGCGACGTAACGTGGACCCCGGGTGGTTGGTCGTCCACCGCGGAATTCCTGGGGGTGCGTGATGTACGCAGCGGCCTTGGCAGGAGGTGTCGCGGCTGCCGCGTTGCTCATCGGGTGCTCTGCGGGGCAGCTGCCCCGGACCGTGTACGTCGAGGTCCCGACGCCGCCTGCACCGCCGCGAGCACCGGTCGAAAAGCAGCGCGACGACTGCGGGACCGATCCGGCGCGGATGAGCGAGAGGACCAAGGCCCAGTGCGGTCTCGTGGTCCGGGAGAGCGCGGATCGTCACTGCGACGATCCGGAGTGGTGGGACTTCTACGACCCCGCCGACGTCCACAGCTACCTCCGGCTGTGCGCCGACGGCCCGATCCCGGTTCCTGTCCCGGTACCCGTGCCGGTGCCGTACGAAGTGCCGGTCCCGCTGTCGACGAGTTCGCCCTCGGAACCGCCCTCGTCGGTCGAGTCCGAGGTGGAGGAGCCGGAGACATCTCCGCCCGAGTCGCCGGAGTTGCAGCCCCCGGAACCGGACACGAGCTCGGTCGAGCCGGACCCCGGGTCATCGGAGGAGGCTCCGAGTTCGGAGGACTCGACTCCCGAGGAGGATTCCGGCGGGTGATCCGGGCTGGTGGTTCAGCGCTCGATGATCGGGTTCCCGAGGACGTCCAGGGCGCCGGTGAGATCGTCGACCGCGATGAGGCGATCCGGCGGGAACGCCTGCTCCACCTTCACGACCGCGCCCGCGTCGATGCCGTCGTCGTCGATGAGCAGGTGCGGCTCGGCATCGACGCCGAGGCCGAGCAGTTCGACACCCGCGTGTGCCGTGCCGTCGGCGACCGGCTCGGGTGACGGGGGCGGTGCGGGAATCGGCAGCGGTGGCAACGGGTTCGGCTGCTGAGCGCCGGTCGGGGGAGCCGGTCGTCCGGGCGCCGGCGCGCTTCCCGGCGCGGCGGGAGCGGCCGGAGCCGCCGGGGGTGCGGGCGGCGACGGCGGTGACTGCGGCTGCGGCTGCTGCGGGGCGGACGGCTGCGGTGGTGCGGAGGCGACGGGCGGGAGGTCTTCCTCGTTGGCGGCCAGCGCCAGGCCGAGGACGGTCAGCGCTGCGGCCACGGCGGCCCCCGACACGGCCGCACGTCGCGGTCCGCCCACGGCGTTGACGACCCCGCCGACGACTCCGCCGCTCCCGGCACCCACCGCGGTGAGATAACCGGCCGCGGTCGCGCTGCCGATCACCAGGGGAGCGATGAACACGCGCAGCGCTCCGTTGATCTCCACCAGTTCCGCGGCCAGCGCGCTGCACCGGTCGCAGTCGTCGAGGTGCGCCTCGACCCGCGAGGTCTCCCGCTTCGCCAGGCCGCCGCGCGTCCACGCGCCGAGCCGTTCGACGTTCTCCCGGCAGCGCTCCTGCTCGGCGTCCAGGCTTCCCAGGTGCACCTGCAGGAACGCCTGCTTGAGGCCCTCCCGCGCGCGGTAGGCCAGCGCGGACACGCCGTTGGGCGTCATCCCCAGCAGCGGAGCGACCTTCGCCGGGGACTCGCCCTCGATCTCGACGTGCCAGAGCACCATCTGCCAGCGCTCGGGAAGCTTCGCGAACGCCGCCGCGACCAGGGACCGGTCCTCGCCCTCGACAGCGGTGTCCTGGAACGGCTCGGAGATGTCGATGCCGGGCACCGTCTCCAGGTCCTCGGCGTACTGGAGCCGCTGCTGCTTGCGGGTGCGGTCGTAGGCGGCGTGCCGGACGGCGGTCAGCAGGTAGGCGCGGAACGCCGAGGTCGGTCCGCGCTGGTCGCGGAGCAGGTCGAGGACCTTCGCGAACGCCTCGGAGACGACGTCGTCGGCCTCGGCGGGCGATTTGGTGACCTGGCGGGCCATGCTGTGCGCGGCGGCGACGTGCCGCTCGTAGAGGCTTCCGTAGGCCCCGGTGTCGCCCTCGCGCACCGCCTCGATCAGCTCGCCGTCGCTGCGCTCCTGGGAGCCAGCCTCCGTCGGTAACGCCGCCATGCCAGCCCCCTGCTCGCGATCTTGATCATCACTGCCCGGCACAATTGCTACCCCGGCCAGGACGGCGGTGGTCGGCGGCGACCCCATTCGTTGCGCCTTCGTGACCGCGTGTTGCTCCGTTCGTATGGCGCGCAAGGGATTCCGACGGGCTACGGCGATGGGCGGAACATCGCAGCGCTGGAACGCCCGAAGGTCACGAACGGGGCGGAACGGTCAATTCGCGAGTTGCAGCCGGTGATTCGTCGGACGGGGCAGGACGTGCACCCAGCTGCCCGCGTCGGTGAACACCAGTCCGCACTCGCGCAGATCCGCCAGGCGGGAGTGCACCTGCCCGCCGAAGCGGGCCGCGAGCACCGACAGGGGGCAGGGGGCGTCCACGTACCGCAGGAGCTCCGCCGCTTCACCGGCGAAGACGTACTCGTGCCGGCCGAAACCCGGCCGGTCGTCGAGGACGACGAGCGCGCCGCCGTCCTCGACGAGCTCCAGCAGGCCGAGCGGGTGGTCCCGCCGCCACGCCGCGACACCGGCCAGCAGCGCCGCTTCGGTGTCGTCGGAGATGCCGTCACCGCACCGGACGGCGCTCTGCATCGGCGGAAGGTGGTGCAGAGCGGAGAACTGCGTCAGCACCCGCGAGTAGGAGCGGTCGGTCTCGCCGGGGAAGCCGTAGCGGTAGGTCCACTCCACCGACAGCCCCAGAGTCCGCGCGTCGCGGAGCATCCGGACGTTCCCGCAGCCCTCGGCGCGGCTGCCCGCCAGGCGCAGCACCCGGGTGCTGAGGTTGTCGATACCGGGCCGGAGCCGGCGGAACCCGGTGTCGCGCAGGCGCGACAGCCGCTCGTAGGACACCTCGGTGCTGATCTCGGCCTGCGACCGCATCGGACCCGCATCACCTTTCGCCACTCGTGCGGTGGAGCAGCGGGAAGCCGCCCCCTCGCGCATCTCAGAAGTCCGGACGTCGTCCACGTCGCCTCGTCGCACCGCGAAGAACCCCAGTCCGATCCACCGTGCCAGGAAGGCCCTCGCGAAACCAGGCGAGATTCACCCGGACGTCGTCATCGTCTAGTTCTCGGGTTTCCCGCTTTTCCGCTCGCTCGCCGAGAGGGTTTCCAGCAGCGCGTCGTAGGCGGGCTTGGGGGTGAAGTCGTCCCAGTAGATCGTCGCCGCGCCCTGGTTCGGGAACGTTCCGGGGACCCAGGAGTACTTGTCCGGCAACCCCCACACGGTGAACGAGTGGCAGCTGGAGACGTCCAGGCACGACTGCAGCGCCCGGCGGTAGTAGTCGGCCTGCTCGGTCAGCTGCTGCGGGGTGGGAGCACCGCCCTGCGGCAGCGTCATGCGCACGTCCAGCTCGGTGATCGCGGTTTCCAGTCCGAGGTCGGCGAAGCGCTGCAGGTTCTGCGTGAGGTCCGCCGGGAACCCGTCGTCGAGGTTGAGGTGGGCCTGCGCGGAGAAGCCCTGCACCGGAACTCCCTGCGCCAGCAGGTCCTGGACCAGCGCGTAGTAGGCGTCGCTCTTGGCGTTGTCGCCTTCCACGCCGTAGTCGTTGAAGAACAGCTTGGCGTGGGGATCGGCTTCGTGGGTCCAGCGGAAGGCGTCGGCGATGATGCCGGGGCCGAGCTCCCGGATCCAGATGTTGTCGGTGGTGCGCAGGTTCCCGGACTCGTCGAAGATCTCGTTGGCCACGTCCCACTGCTGGATCCGCCCGGCGTAGCGGCCGACCACGGTGGTGATGTGCTCGTGGAGGATCTCGCGCAGCTCTTCGGGCGAGAAACCGCCGTTCTCCAGCCATTCCGGGTTCTGGCTGTGCCACAGCAGGGTGTGCCCGCGCATGACCTGGCCGTGCTGCTCGGCGAAGTCGACGATCGCGTCGGCGGTGCCGAACTCGTATGTGTCGCGAGCGGGGTGGAGGTACTCCCACTTCATCTGGTTCTCCGGCGACAGCGAGCTGAACTCGCGGGAGAGCACGTCCCGGTAGGGCTGGTCGGCGGTGAACGGGTCGGGGTAGGGCTGCTCGTCGTGGTGGCCGCCGCCGGCGACGGCGGAGCCGACGGCGAGACCGTCCGGTGCGGCATCGCGCAGCGCGGGCGCCTGGGGCGCGGCTTCGGCGTGGACGGGTAGCAGCAGGACCGCTGCGGCGGCGGTGGTGGCGAGGCGAATCGGCTTCATTGCGGACTCCCGCGTTCTCTACTGGACCGGAACAGTTTCCGAAATATTTCGAACAACACGCGATTTCGAAGACTATGGGCGCGTGCGAGGAAAGGTCAAGAACCGCAGCTTTCGGATTCAAGGTAGGTGAAGTTCCCAGCCCTCGCTTCCCGAGCCGATGAACCGCCCCCGAGGGTGGAACTCGGATCGGCGAGCGAAACATTTCAGAGAAGAATCCGACCGCGCGCCGCAGCAGGTATCAACCTCGGAACAGCTCCCGCTGGGCGGAAAGGAACGCTGGTCCGGGTTCCGGGAGGCACCCACATGATTCCGGGCACGACACCGACATCGAAGAGGTGACCTGGAATGACAACGGCGTCAGGACGGTCCGGCCGCGCGCCGGGGACGAGCGCCCGGGGCGTCGCCGCGCTGTGCTGGGCCGCGGTGGCGCTGGAGGGCTACGACCTGGTGGTCCTGGGCGTCGTGCTCCCCAAGCTGCTGCGCGACCCGAGCTGGCAGCTCACGCCCGCGACCGCCTCGGTGATCTCCTCGGTCGGACTGGTGGGCGTGATGATCGGTGCCCTGTGCGTCGGGCCGCTGACCGACCGCTTCGGCCGCCGCAAGCTCATGATCACCACGGTCGCGCTGTTCTCCGCGCTGACCCTGGCGTGCGCCTTCGCCGACGGCCCGCTGCTGTTCGGAACCCTGCGACTCCTGGCCGGTCTCGGCCTCGGCGGCGTCCTGCCGGTGGCGATCGCCCTGGTCAACGAGGCGACCCAGGCCAAGGGCGGGAGCGCGACGACCACCCTGATGACCGGCTACCACGTGGGCGCCGTGGCCACCGCGCTGCTGGGGATCCTGGTGATCCCCGCGCTGACCTGGCGCGCCATGTTCGTCATCGGTGCGCTACCCGCGCTGGTGCTGCTGCCGCTGCTGGCGCGCCACCTCCCGGAGTCGCTTCCGGCGACGGCCGAGGAGAAGGCCGCCCGCAGCCCGGTGGCGACCCTGTTCCGCGGTGGCTACCTGCGGTCCTCGCTGGCGTTCTGGGTGACCTCGTTCATGGGTCTGCTGCTGGTCTACGGGCTCAACACCTGGCTGCCGGAAATCATGCGCGCGGCCGGCTACGAGCTCGGCGCCGCGCTGGCGCTGCTGCTGACCCTCAACGTCGGTGCGGCGCTGGGTCTCCTGCTCGCCGGACGGGTTTCCGACCGCATCGGCGTGCGCACCTGCACGCTGATCTGGTTCACCGCCGCAGCCGTGTTCCTCGCCCTGCTGAGCGTGCGGCTGCCCGGCTTCGGCGTGTACGTCAGCGTGCTGCTGGCGGGTGTGTTCGTCTTCAGCACGCAGGTCCTCGTCTACGCCTACGTCAGTCACCACTACCCGGCCGTCGGACGGGCCACCGCGCTCGGCGCGTCCAGCGGTGTGGGGCGGCTCGGCGCGATCTGCGGGCCCCTGGTCGGCGGAGCGCTGCTCAGCGCGGGTCTGGCCTACCCGTGGGGCTTCTACGCGTTCGCGGCCGTCGCGGTCATCGGGCTGGTGTCGGTGACGTTCGTGTCGAACCGGCGACCTGCGTGACCCCTGACCGGCCCGGGATGTGGGACGCGAGCGGCGGCGCTTCACAGCGCTCCCGAACGCGGGTGAGGATGACCGGCATGACAGCCCAGGCCGGTTCCGTGGTGCGGTGCCACATCGACCTGCTGCGCGTGTGCGGCGCGATCTGTTGATCCGCGGCTGACCAGCCGTCGCATCGGGAATCGTCTCTCCTGCACCGGTTCTCAATCCGGTGCCCGCTCGCACGTCTCGTCCCGGGAGTTCTCATGCTGTCGTGTCCCGCCATGCCCTCGTTCAGGTTTCGATGGACCGAGGAGGGCGGGCGTGGTTGAGTTCGCCGTGCTCACCGGCACCTGAGCCCGAGGTCGCGGTCCGCGGCGGTGGCCCGCACCCTCCTGGACGAGCTGCGCCGCCCGGCGGCGCCGAGGCAGCCGAAGCCGCGGTGGGGGAGCTGCCGCACTCCGCCTTGATGGCCCGGAACCACCGGCACCCCGCCGTGCGCGCGAGCCTGCGGGTGGTCGCGGAGGCCGATGCGGTGGCCGTCGTGACACCCCGCTACGAGCCGCACGGCAGCGTCCCGCTGCGGTCCTGCATGACGATGCCGCCGAACGGTGTGCTGTACGGAAAACCCGTGCTTCCAGTCGGTTTGGGCACCGTGAGCAGTCATTCCGTCGGTCTCGGCGGTGGCCTCGGTACCGCGCGGGCGCTGCCCGCGACGTTCCTCTACGACCACTGGTTCACCGACATTGGCGGGTGGAGCCCGGACCCGCGCGCCGACGACCTCCTCCGACGCGCGGCCCGCGGCCTCCGGGCATCCGCGATCGGCGAGGCCGTCGCCGCGTGAACCGGTGATCAGATGCCGTGGACCTGCTCGCGCGCGGCGGCGTAGGCCGCCCGGACCGCAGCACCGCTGGTGTCGTCCCCGACGGCCCGGCGGGTGCCCGCGACCTCCCACTCCGGCGGCTCGGCGCTGCCGGAACGGGCCCAGGCCGCCTGCTTGGCCGCGCCGATGGCCACGTACTCGGCCGGTTCGGGGATGTCCACGTCGACGCCGAACAGGCCGGGGGCGATGGCCTGGACCGCCTCCGAACGGGCCGCGCCGCCGATGAGCAGCACCCGCCGGACCTCGGCACCGGTGTCGCGCAGCGCGTCGATGGCGTCGGCCATCCCGCACAGCATCCCCTCCACGGCCGCGCGGGCGAGGTTCTGCGGGGTCATGTTCGCGCCGGTCAGACCGGCCAGCGTACCGGTGGCCTCCGGGAGGTTCGGAGTCCGCTCGCCCTCCAGGTACGGCAGCAGGCTCAACCCGCCGGAACCCGGCTCGGCCGCCAGCGCGAGGCGCGAGAGCCCCTCCAGATCGGTGTCGAGCATGTGCGCGGTGGAGCTGAGCACGCGCGCGGCGTTGAGGGTGCACACCAGCGGCAGGTACCGGCCGGTGGCGTCGCAGAAGCCCGCGACGATGCCGGTCCGGTCGGCGCTGGGCTTCTCGGCGGGCGCGAACACCGCACCCGAGGTGCCCAGCGACACCACCACGTCACCGGGCTTGAGCCCCAGGCCGAGCGCGGCGGCCATGTTGTCGCCGGTGCCGACGCCGATGGTCGCGCCCTCGATGCCCGGCAGCGTCGCTCGCGCGGCTTCGGCGTTGGGGCCCAGCAGCTTCGGCAGCTCCGGGGTGCGTCCGCCCATGGCCTCGGTGAGCAGTTCGGGCAGCCACTCGCCGGTGGTGGGGGAGTAGTAGCCGGTGCCCGAGGCGTCGCCGTGGTCGGTCCAGCTCTGCTCGGGGCGTCCGGCGAGCTGCCAGCCGAGCCAGTCGTGCGGCAGCAGCACCTGCGCGACGCGGTCGGCGTTGTCCGGCTCGTGCTGCGCCAGCCACGCGAGCTTGGTGATGGTGAAGCTCGCGACCGGGACCAGACCGGTGCGAGTGGCGAGCGCCTCGGCCCCGTGGCGTTCGATGAGCTCCTCGGCCTGCGGGGCGGAGCGGGTGTCGTTCCACAGCAGGGCGTCACGGACCGGCTCGCCGGAGGAGTCCAGCGCGACCATGCCGTGCTGCTGGCCGCCCACCGACACCGCCTCGATGCGGCCCGGCGACTTCGCGACGACCTCGGCGATGGCGTTCTGCGCCGCCTCCCACCAGACCGCCGGGTCCACCTCGGTCCCGTTGGGGTGCGACGCCTTGGCCTCGGCGACGACCGCGCCGTTGTCGGCGTCGACGACGAGCGCCTTGGTGGACTGGGTCGAGGAGTCGATGCCTAGCACCAGCATTGCGGATCATCCTTCGTGCTCGCGGAGTGCAAGCACTCCCGGGCCGGGTTCGTGCGGCGCCGGAACGCCGTGGTCGGTTCTGACCGGACACGATTGTGCGCGATCAGGACGCGGTGGTGCGAACGCCCCGGCCCCAGCACCGGGGTGCCGGGGCCAGGGACTCGATGGATCAGTTGACGCCGAGCAGGTGGTCCATGGCGAGCTGGTCGAGGCGCTCGAAGTGCATGCCGCGAGCGGCCGCGGCTTCGACGTCGAGGTCCTCGGACAGCAGGTCGGACACCGATTCCCCGGCGTTGAGGGTCGGGGTGGACAGCTCGGCGACGCGAGCCGCCTCCAGCGCCTCCTTCACCCGCGGGTCCGCGCGGAAGGCCGCCGCTCGCTCCTTGAGGATCAGGTAGTTGCGCATGCAGCCGGCCGCCGAAGCCCAGACGCCGTCGTAGTCCTCGGTGCGCGGCGGCTTGAAGTCGAAGTGCCGCGGACCCTCGTAGCCGCCGTTCTCCAGCAGGTCGACCAGGAAGAACGCGTTGCGCACGTCGCCGGCGCCGAAGCGCAGGTCCTGGTCGTACTTGATGCCGCTCTGCCCGTTGAGGTCGATGTGGAACAGCTTGCCCGCCCACAGCGCCTGCGCGATGCCGTGCGCGAAGTTCAGGCCCGCCATCTGCTCGTGCCCGACCTCGGGGTTCACGCCGACGATGTCGCCGTGCTCCAGCTCGTTGATGAACGCCAGCGCGTGGCCGACGGTCGGCAGCAGGATGTCGCCGCGCGGCTCGTTCGGCTTGGGCTCCAGCGCCAGCTTCATGTCGTATCCGCGCTCCTTGATGAACGCGCAGACGGTGTCCACGGCCTCGCGGTAGCGGTCCAGTGCGGCGCGCACGTCCTTGGCCGCACCGGATTCGGAGCCCTCGCGACCGCCCCAGGCGACGAAGGTCTGGGCGCCGAGCTCGGCGGCCAGCTCGACGTTGCGCAGCACCTTGCGCAGCGCGAAGCGGCGCACGTCGCGGTCGTTGGCGGTGAAGCCGCCGTCCTTGAAGACCGGGTGGCTGAACAGGTTGGTCGTCACCATCGGCACGGCGAGACCGGTCTCGTCCAGCGCGCCCCGGAAGCGGGAGACGATGGCCGAGCGCTCGGTGGAGTCGGAACCGAACGGCACCAGGTCGTCGTCGTGGAAGGTGATGCCGTGGGCGCCCAGGTCGGAGAGCCGGTGCACGGCCTCGACCGGGTCCAGCGGGCTGCGGGTGGCTTCGCCGAACGGGTCGCGTCCGAGCCAGCCGACGGTCCACAGGCCGAACGAGAACTTGTCCTCGCGCTTCGGGGTGAAGTCGGTCATGACTTGATGCTCCTCACGTCGTGGTGCAGTGCGATGGTGGTGCCGAAAATTGGTCAGCCGACGGCCTTCTCGGCCGCGGGGATGCGCAGCGGATCGCGGAAGACCTCCTCGATGACGATGCTGCTCGCGCCGCGCACGGCGGCGGAGAACCCGTAGGTGGAGGCGGTGATCCGGCAGACCGCCGCGTCGCCGGCCACCGAGCGGTCGCGCAGTTCCCGCATCGCGGCGGGAACCAGGTAGGGCGCTACGGTGCCGAGGTAACCGCCGAGGACGACGACCCCCGGGTTGAGCAGGTTGACCAGCATCGACACGCCGATGCCCAGCCACCTGCCGATCTCGTCGAAGCCGGCCATGGCCTCCGGCCCGCCGTCCTCGGCGCGCTGGCGCAGCGCATGTGCCTGCTCCTGCGGGTCGACGTCCCGGTCGGCCAGGTCGGGTGCCGCCGCGCGCAGCACGGCGGGCAAGCCGATCTTGGTCTCCAGGCAGCCGCGACGTCCGCACCCGCAGACCTGCCCGTCGAGGTCGACCGGGACGTGCCCGATCTCCCCGCTGAACCCGCCGGAACCGCGCAGGAGCCGCCCACCGGTGATCAGGCCCGCGCCGACGCCGACCTCACCGGTCAGGTACACCAGGTCGGCGGCGGGCTGGGGCATGGAGTGCAGCTCGGCGAGCGCGGAGAGGTTGGCCTCGTTGTCGACCACGATCGGCACGTCACCGCCGAGGCGCTCGCGCAGCGCTTCGGCGATCGGGATCGAGCGCCATTCGAGGTTGGGCGCGTAGCGCACCCGGCCGGTCTCGGCGTCGACCAGACCGGGCACCGCGACGGCGATGCCCGCCAGGAACGACGATCCGGTGCCCGCCAGTTCCGTGACGGCTTCCCGGGCGATCGCGGCGAGCCGGTCGAGCGTGGTCTCCGGGTCGGCGCGCATGGCGTCGAACCCGAGCCGCCGCTCGACGATGACGCGCCCGGCCAGGTCGGTCCCGCGCGCGGCCAGGTACTGGGAGTTGATCTCCAGCCCGAGGGCGGTGATGCCGCCGCCGTCGAGCTCCAGCGAGCGTCCGGGACGACCGACGGCGCCGTCGCGGCGCAGGCCGGTCTCGCGGATGAGGCCGCGGTCGATGAGCTCGGCCGCCAGGCTCGACACGGTCGCTTTGGTGAGCTTGCTGCTGGTGGCGATGTCGGCGCGCGAGACGACCTCGCCGCGCCGCACCTCGTCGAGCACGCGCGCGAGGTTGGCCCGCCGCACCGCGGTCTGGTCGACACCGGCCGACGCGCCGAGCCGCACGGCCTCGCCGCTTCCTCGTTCGGCCACACCCACCTCCAATAAGTACGGCCGCCAAACTAATAGGCGAATCCCTCGATGGCAAGAGCGGCCGCGAAGAAGGCGTTTTGCGTGGTCATGTCGGTTTCGCCCACTGGATCCCGCGACTCGCCTGAGCTTTTAGTTGACCCGGCGAACTAATCCGGTCACCGGATGCGGTGAGATCGTCACGCGGTGCCGCATTCGGGGATCGTCCTTGCGCCGAACGGCGTAGTCTCTCGGCTGCCCGTCTCGCTCCCGCCCCCTCGGTGAGGCGGGCACCACTTCGTCCAGGACACGAACCGGACAGGGTTCGGTTCGTGTCCTGGACAATCCGTTGCCCTGAGCTCAAGAGCGGTGGCAGCATCGTGATCACGCACGATCACCGGATCGCGACCACCAGCGGCGTCCGGAACGACTCGCCGGAGGGGCGATGACCGCGAACCATTCCGCCGACCCGAGCGCGGCCACCGCCACGATCCGGCACGTCGAGATCGGCTGCCGGAACCTGGCGCGCTCCCAGGAGTTCTACACCGGACTTCTGGGATTCACCGAAACCGCACGGGAATCCGGTGTCAGCTGGCTCGACGCCGGGCCCGCGTGGATCAAGCTCGTCGAGATCGGCGAGGGCGACCTCGGCGGCTGGGCGCCCGACGACCTGCAGTGCGGGATGCGGCACGTGGGCATGAAGGTCGGCGACGTCGACGCCCAGGCGGCCCGGCTCCGCGAAGCCGGCGTCGAGTTCACCACGCACCCCAAGGACGCCCACGGCAACGTGCGCATCACCTTCTTCACCGACCCCGACGGGACGCTGCTGGAACTCGTCGAGGGCGCCGTGCGCCACGACGAGACCTACTCGCCCGAGCTGGCCGCCGAAGACCTCGCCGCGCACCACAACAGGCCGCGCGAGGCAGGACCGGTCTTCGACCACATCGCCGTCACCGCCCCGGACCTGCAAGAAGCGCTCGACTTCTACGTCCGCACCCTCGGCGCGAAGGTGATCGGCAAGCTCATCCGCTCCGATGACCCACGCGGGTTCGTCATCACCAACCTGCGACTCGGCGACGCCGTGCTGGAGCTGTTCACCTTCCGCCGCGAGACCGCGCCCAGCCCGTGGTCGGCGGGGCAGTCCCGGCACGGGCTGCGCGCCGTCGGGCTCGGCGTGGCCGAAGCGCGCGGAGCCGTGGGAGCGATGACCGCCGCCGGTGCGGGTGCGGTGCTGCGACCAGGACCGGAGCCGCTGCTCATCGACCCGCACGGCCTGCCGCTGACCATCACCACGCGATGATCCGCTCGAGGAGGGGCGCGCGAGCGGCCCCGCCCGAGCAGGAGTCCGGTGTGGACGTCAGGGCTTCTCGGTCATCGGGAACGTGATCCCGGTGAGGTGCTCGGAGAGGGTCCACAACCGTTGGGCCGCTTCGGGATCGCTGGCCGCCTGGGTGCGTCCGACCAGGGTGGGGGAGCCGCGCAGCTCGAACGGGCCGTCCGGACCCACGTAGCTGGCGCCCGGGATGTCCTGGGTGGCCGCGAACAGCGTCGGCAGCGCGCCCGCTTGCGCAGGTTGCGCGATGACGAGGTTGCCGATGGCCATCAACCGGCGCAGCAGCGAGTTCCCCGCGTGGCTCTGCAGGTTCGTCGCCGCGTAGCCCGGGTGCGCGGCCGTGGCGCGGACCGCCGAACCCGCCTCGGAGAGCCGGCGCTGCAGCTCCAGGGTGAACAGCAGGTTCGCCAGCTTCGACTGGGCGTAGGCCTTCTGCGGATCGTAGGCACCGGTGAAGTTCGGGTCTTCCCAGCGGATCCCCTTCACCGACCGGTGCAGGCTGGACGACAGGGTGACCACGCGGTCGGTGACGTGGTCGATCAGCAGGTTGGTCAGCGCGAAGTGGCCGAGGTGGTTGGTGCCGAACTGGATCTCGAAGCCGTCCCTGGTGAGTCCCTCGGGCGGGAACATGACCCCGGCGTTGTTGATGAGCATGGCGATCTCGCCGTCCCAGGTCTCGGCGAACTCGCGCACCGAGGCGAGGTCGCCGAGGTCGAGCCGACGCACCTCGGCCGAGCCGGGCACGCTGCCGACGGCCTGCTCACCCTTGGCGACGTTGCGCACGGCGAGCACCACGTGCGCGCCCGCCCGGCCCAGCGCCTGCGCGGCTTCCAGGCCGAGTCCGCTGTTCGCGCCGGTGATGACGGCCGTCTTGCCGGCCAGGTTCGGTAGCTGATCGCTGGTCCATCGCGTCATGCCGCCCATCGTGCCACCGATCCTGCGACATGCCGACGACCACGGCCGCGTGAAGCAACCGTGGCCACCGACGTCCCCCTGTCAGCAGGGATCGACCTCCCAGGTCTCGAAACCCTTGTCGTTGGGGCTGTCCTCCGGAGCGGTGGACGAGTACTGGTGCTCGCCCGCCGGGCCGTAGAAGTGCGCGACGGTCCCCGCGTACTGCCGGTTCATGAAGGAGCCCAAGGTGTAGCGCAGATCGATGGGCAGATCCGAGCATTCGAAGAAGTCGGTCCGCTGACCGGTGTAGTTGAAGTCGTCCCAGACGCACAGGTAGCCCTCGGCGCACTCCAGCTTGGCGCGCGCGGTGGCCTCCTCCTGCGTCTCAGCGGAGGCGACTCCGGCTCCGGCCCCCAGCAGGAGCAGTGAACCCGCGCCCGCTGCGGCGATCTTCCTCATGGTTGTTGCGTACATCGTTTCCCCCAGTTGGTGCTGCCCGGCCACCACCGCGCGAACAGCGGTGGCCGGGCCCTTTTCCTCACATCAGCAGGGATGCACCCGGCGGGTGTCGAATCCCTTGTTGTCGTCGCTGAACTCGGGTGCGGTCGAGGTGTACTGGACGATCCACTCGCCGTTCGGGTTCGCCGGGTCGGGACCGATGAACTCGGCCACCTGGCCGGTGTACTGGTTGTTGATCCAGGAACCGACCGGCCACGGCGTGTCGTACACGCCGCACTCGAAGAACTTCACCATCTCGCCGTGCCCGCTGGCCTCGGGCCAGACGCACAGGTAGCCGTCCCCGCATGCTTCGGCCATGGCGCGTTGAGTGGCTTCCCGGTCGGTTTCGGCAGAGGCGAGGCCCATGCTCGATCCGGCCAGCAACAGTCCTCCGGCCACCGCGAGAGTGGCTTTGAAACCCTTGCTGCGCAGTGCGTTCGTCGACATACTTCCTCCCAGTTTTCAGTGCGCACAGGCGTGCGTTCGCACAGGTGTGTCCCGTGGAGTGGTGCTGTGGCCCCCAGTGGCCCGCAAGTCCGGGCCTTGGCATCGCGACACCCATCTCACGTCGCACGCTCGCCTAGGGTTGCCCTCAAGCGGACGAAAGATTCCTGGTTTTCGGTGAAGCCACTCGGCCGAGACCGCGCGAGGGCCGAACTCACAGCCGGTAACCAGCGCGAACATCAACCAGGCAGCCCGCTTTCAGGGCGAACCCACGTGCGAAACGCCTGCGCATCGCTCGCATGCGCACAGGGTGAGGAAGTGGACCCTCAGCGAACGCCGTGCGGTGTATTTGGGTGGAGGTCCGGGGGAGGAGGACGCGAATGTCGTCGGCGGCTAGTGCTGTTGGCGCTGCTCGGTCCACAGCGGTATCTGGATGGTGCTGCCCAACATGCTCGAGAACCCGTCGACCAGGCGTCGAGGCCGGTATCCGGTTAACTCGACCAGCCCCGACGCAGCAGGCCCTGCGCTGCCCGGATCAGACGTGTGCCGGTGCCAGTCCGCATCGCCAGGTCGTAGGCGCCGCGCAGCGCCGCCGGCCTGATGGACTCAACCGCGGGAGAACAACGGTAGGGACTGCCGCCGAAGTCGCACTTGTATCGCTCGTAGCTGCTCAACGACGAGCGATCACCGACGTCGTCCAGCAACGTCCGCAACGCCGACTCCGGCAGACCCCCGAGGTCGAACCATCGACACCCCTGGCTCCTGGCCCACATCATGGCTTCCCAGTGCAGGATGCCGGGCAGCCCATTGGGGCTCGGCACCGTGCGGTCGAACCCGGTCAGGCGCGACCTCATCGTGGCCCCGCACAGGGTGTAGAGGTGGGCGACTACGGGGGTTCCGCGATAGCGGGCGATCCACAGCACGGCGTTCCTGCCGAGCCCACGCATCAGGGCTTCCACGTACTCCTCGGAATATGGCTCGAACCCGTGATGGGCACCGGTCCGGGCGAGCAGCTCGGCCATCACCGGCACACCCCGTTCGTCACCACGATCGACCT
Source organism: Saccharopolyspora endophytica (assembly GCF_018070075.1). Classification (GTDB taxonomy): domain Bacteria; phylum Actinomycetota; class Actinomycetes; order Mycobacteriales; family Pseudonocardiaceae; genus Saccharopolyspora; species Saccharopolyspora endophytica. Next base: position 517,464 of record NZ_JAGPXE010000003.1, on the reverse strand, counting down.
GAACCCCCTTTTTCTCCCAGGATCTCCTCCTGATGTCCCGACGCAGCCGGCTGTTGCCGAACTCGGACCGCAAGGCATCCTCGGAGCGGTTGAGATCGATGCGCAACGACCCCGGCGGGGCGACGCGCGCGTCGGACGCGCGGAACCCGCGCTCGATCAGCCCACCGCTGAGGTCGTCGACGCCTTCCGGTGGCTGCACGAACAGCATCCGCAATCGATGCCTGGCGAGGTCGTCGAGCGCCCCGGCGAGCGCATCACGCACACACGCGCGATCAGGCACGCCCGTCGCGATCACGGGCCCGTACGGCACGTAGCCGAGCGTCCCGAGCGGACGCACCTGCCGGACCAGGACCTGCGCCCCACCGAGGACTTCGCCCTGGCGCGTGACCAAGACGTAGTGGGGCGCGTAGCCCGCCGCCGCGCGAACGCGCCCCCAGGCGCTCAGCTGGCTGACGTCGCAACCAGGTGTGGCCTCGACGAGCTCGTCCCACGCCCGGAGCCAGGACTGTCCTGGTCGAGCCGAGTCCACGATCGTCAGCGAGTTCCCCGAAGACATGTCCTGCCCCTTTCGCGACGCGGAGCCGGTCACCGGCGTCCGTCACAGCTTTTCCGCGTTACCGGACCGCAGCCGGTTGCGCGTGTCCAACACGCAGTCGCTGCGTTGAGCGACCAGGTCCCAGTTGATGACGTCGTGATCGGTCAGCACAATCACCAGGTCAGCACCGTCGAGCTGGTCCCGCTCGCAGCCCACCATCTCCACGTACGTAGGTACCGCGGCCTCGTCGACGAGTGGGTCGATCGCAGAGATGCGAGCGCCGAGCTTGTCGAGGAGCCGTGCTACGGCGACCGCCGGAGAGTTGCGCGCGTCCCCGGAGTTCGACTTGTAGGCCAAGCCGACGAGCAGTATTCGGCTGCCGTTGACCGCCTTGCGGCGGGCGTTGAGGCATTGGGCCGCACGAGTGACGACGTGTTCCGGCATGTGGTCGTTGACGGCGTTGGCGAGGTCGACGAATCGGAACGCCTGCCCGAGCGACCGCTTCACCTGCCACGACAAGTACGACGGATCGATGGGCAGGCAGTGGCCGCCGACACCGGGACCGGGCTCGAAACGCATGAACCCGAACGGCTTCGTCGCGGCGGCGTCGATCACCGACCACACATCGACCCCCAGTCCGTGCGTGTAGACCGCGAGCTCGTTGATCAGGGCGATGTTGACGTGGCGGAAGGTGTTCTCCAGCAGTTTGGCGAGCTCGGCCTCCCGCGTCCCGGGGACCGCGAACGTGCGGGAGACGAGCGAGTCGTAGAACTCCCGCACGACTCCGAGCGACTCGGCATCGACGCCCGAGACGATCTTCGGCGTGTTCTGGAACTGCCACGTCCGGTTGCTCGGGTCGATGCGTTCTGGGCTGTATCCGACGTGGAAATCCGTGCCGGCACGGAGTCCGGAACCGGCTTCGAGGATCGGGACCAATACATCTTCGGTGGTTCCCGGGTATGTGGTGGACTCCAGCACGACGCAGCACCCGGCAGTGATGTGGCGCGCGATCACCCGCCCGGCCTCCTCGATGCAGCCGATGTCCGGGGCCCCGTCCCGCAGGGGTGTCGGCACGCAGATGACTGCGACGTCGAACCCGGCCAGCTCATCGCGGTCGCTGGTGGCGACGTACCGGCCGGACGAGAGCGCGAGTGCGATCTGGGCGTCGCTCACGTCGTCGACGAACGTGCTGGCCCGCCTGAGCAGCTCCACCCTGTCCTTGTCGAGATCGAACCCGACGACCTCGAAACCGACTTCCACCGCCCTGATGGCGACCGGCAGTCCCACGTATCCCTGGCCCACCACTACGAGCCGTCCACACGATTCGTCTGGCATCTCACCCATCTCCTCTGCGATGCGACTCGGTACTCGGCTCCGAGCACGGCGGGTGGGCCCGTCGTCGCTGCATGAATCGGGGCCGGGCTCTAACCTCGGAGAACAACCGCTCGGGTTTCGGACGGGGAGGGAAACCATGAGCGTCAAGATGGTGATCGCGGTCGTGGGGACCACGGCGGCGCTGTTCGCAGGCGCGTGCACCGGTAGTGGGGGCGAACCCGAGGGGCCGTCCCAGCCGGAGCGAGCTCCGGCCGCGGCGGCCGAGCCTCCGCGAGACCCACCCCCCGTCACCTGCACGCACACCGCGACCGATCAGGAGCAGGCTCGCGCTCTGCTCGCTCAGGCCGCGCCCGGGCAGACGCTGTGCTTCGCGGGTGACGGACTCCGCGGCGCCGACTTGGAGGCGTCGGCGTCGGGGACTCCGGAGCAACCGATCGTGCTGGTCGGTCGGGACACCACCGTGGGTTCGGTCTCGGTGGAGGGCGACCACGTGGTCGTTGACGGCTTCACCACCGCCGACGGCGACGGCCTGACGCTCACCGGGACGGGCATCACCGCGCGGGGGAACGAAGTGCTGCGCGCGCACGACGACGGCATCGGCTGCCAGTGCACCGACGCGGATATCGAGGACAATGTCGTGCGCGAGGCGGACGGCACCGGGATCAGGATCGAGGGCGAGCGGATCTCCGTGCTGGGCAACGATGTGAGCGGCTCGGTCATGCGCGAGTCGAACGATGCCGACGGGATCCGGTTCTTCGGCACCGGACATCGGATCAGCGCCAACAAGGTTCACGACATCTCCGACGACGGATACCCCGACCCGCCGCACACCGACTGCTTCCAGACCTACGACAACTCCAGTCCGCCCACGCGCGACGTGGAGATCTCCGGGAACACCTGCCACAACGTCGATCACCAATGCTTGATCGCCACGGCGGAGGAGGCTGGGCAGAACAACGCCGTCGGCCGCTCCCGCTCGCTGCGGTTCGTCGGCAACACCTGTGCCGTCGAGGGGTCGCAGGCCGTTCTCGTCCGATGGTTCCCCGAGATCACGGTGCGGGACAACGAGATCTCGGGTCCGGATCTGGCCAACGGGGTGTACATCGCGAACGGTTCGACTTCCGCGACGGTCGTCCACAACCGATTCCGCGGTGACTACCCGATGGTCGAGGTGGACGAGAGCTCTCGGCCGGGCTTGCGCGTCGAGGGAAACCAGCGCTTCTGACACGGACAGCCCCGCGGGCGACAACGCCCGGGCGAGACCGCGTCGATGATCGCACGACATGTCGCCGCTCCTAGCAGAAGTAGTGGTACAGCACGCCGCCGGCTCGTGCCGTGACCTCGTCCGGGACAGAGTCCTCGGTGAGCAGCAGCGTGATCGCGTTCAAGGTCGATCCGACCTCGATCTCCGCGGGCGAGGGCTCCCCTCGGGAACGCAGCGTCACGACCCGCGACTCGTGCGTGGAGTACTTGCGCTTGAACCGCTGCAGACCGGGCTGGTCGAGTCCGCTGATGCCCCAGTCGACCATCCGCAGCCCCTGCTGCGCCGCCCAACGGATACCCGCCCAGTACAGTGCGTCGTTCGGCCTGTCATCGAGGAATCCGGGCAACGACGCCATGAACTTGGCGTACAGCACATCGTTCCACCGCAGGAACACAACACCCGCCACTGGCTCCGTGCCGCCGGGTAGGTACGCCAGCATCGAAATCACGGCCTGCTCCGGGGTGAACGCCTCCCAGATCCGTTCGAAGAACTGGACCGGCTGCGCCAACATCCGGAACTTGACCTTGCGCAGCGCGACCTGCATCTGATGGAACTGCCGCACACCGTGAAGACCGGTATCGATCTCGATCCGAACGCCCCGTCGCTCGGACCTCGTGATGCTGCGCCGGGCAGCGGCCCCGATACGCTCGTACAGGTCCTGCACAGGGACGTCGAGACGACAACCGTGTCGTACCGACTCGTCGACCACCTCGAGGCGGGTGTCCTCGAAGGGAACCGAGTCCTTCGAGCACCGCACGCTGAAGCGGTTCCCCGGGGCGAGCAAATCGTCGGTCAGCGCGTGCCAGGTCGCTGCGTCCGCCATGATCGGGTCCGCCCAGTCGGAGAACGGGAGACTGCACACCCGATGTCCTCGAGCATCCGACACCGGGATCCACGCCAGTCCTGCGACCGGGTTTCCCGCAGCGTCGAGCGCGAGCTTGGCCATCGGGGTGAATCCGTAGGTCGCGCACAGCGCTCGGATCCACGGCGGAGAAACGAACGGTCCTCCGGACGCGCTCAGCGCCAACTCCCTCCATCGGTCATCGCGGCGCGGGTCGACCCGCACGACTTCGCCGGCAGCGAGCGTCATCGCCGACCACCCCTTTCGTGCTGCGGGATCAGGCTGAACGGGCTCGGTTCGTCAACGCGCCGAACCGACCAGGACATGCTTGCGATCAGCTCCGCGACGTCGACCGGCCCGTTCGGTCGGTACGACGCCAAGCCACGCCGCCGCAGCTCCTCGGCCAGCTGATCCTGATGGTCGTCGCTGGCTTCGCCGTACTCGTGCAGGCGAGTGACCAGGGCGGGCTTCAGTCCCGCTTCGAACGCCGCCATCGCCGACCCGGTACCGGCATGACTGATCACGATGTCCGACTCCGACAGGGCGTGGTCCAGATCGGGCCCCGACAGGTACGGGATCCCGTCGATCGGCAACCCGTCGACCGGCGTGGAACCCGTTTGCCACAGCACCTCCACGGTCCGCCCCGTGGTGGTGGTCAGCGCACCCCGCGGCGCGAGCAGCTGCACGAGCTGGGCGAGCATGCGCCTGAACGGGAAGGCCGACGTTCCCACGGTGACCAGGACCCGGATCGGACCACGGCGATCGCGGTGCGCCGGTGCCGGTGCGTAGCAGTCGAACTGGCTGCCCCCGTAGTGCCAGTGTCGCGATGCCCATCTTGGGTACTGCGTGTAGCAGCGCACGCCGGGTACCCACCGCATGATCCGCCCGGTGAGCGAGGGACTCGTGACTCTGGCCGCGCTCTCGACGTAGTGGCACTCGACACCGCGCGCCGCCAGGTACGGGAGGAACCCCAGCGCGATTCCCGAACCCGTTGAGATGGCCCGCGTCACCTCCCGGTCCCGCCAGATCCGGTGGGCGATCGGCAGGCACCGCAGCACACCCGACACGCTGCGGCCCGGGACGACGTGGGTGAACTCGGCATCCCGGTCGGTCAGCAAGGACCGGCCCTGCGTGGAGTCGGGGGTCACCCACAGCGCGGTGCCGTCGGGGGGAACGCGTTGCGCCAGCCTGTCCAACTGGGCGAGGTGACCTCCGGTCGTCGCCACGAACAGCGTGGTCATCGCGAACCACCTCCGCGCAGCATCGAAGGCACCGTTCGGGCGAGGATCACGAGATCGCTCCAGAAGCCGCGCTGCCGGACGTAGGTGAGGTCCAGCTGCAACATCTGGAGAGTCCCCATCGTGCTCCTGCCGCTGACCTGCCAGAGCCCGGTCATGCCGGGCCGGACGGTGAACCGCGCCGCGTAGGTCGCGGGGAACATCTCCGCTTCCCACTCCAGACAGGGCCGCGGACCGACCAGCGCCATCTCTCCGCGGATCACGTTGATCAGCTGGGGGAGCTCGTCCAGGCTGGTCCTGCGCAGCCACGAGCCAAAGCGGGTGATCCTCGGATCGGTGTCGAGCTTGCAGCTTCCGTCGATCGAGGTGTCTTCACCCCGGAGCTCGCGAGCGATGAGCTCCCGGTGCGCGGCGTCGCTGCCGCCGAGGCGCATCGTGCGGAACTTGTAGAGGGTGAACGCTTCACCCGCGAGGCCGACGCGGCGCTGCCGCAGCAGGGCGGGGCCGGGACTCGTCAGCCTCACGAGCGCGCCGATGACGAGCATCGGTAGTGCGAGCACTCCCAGCGCCGCGATCGCCAGGACCACGTCGGTCCACAGAGGTGGATCGAATCGCCTTCGGGCCGGTAGGTCACGACCGTTCACGGGTGCACCTCCCCGAAACCACCGCGAGGAGCACGAAGAGAAGGTCGCCGGACCCCCGCAGCACCAGGTGGATGTCGATGATCGAGAGCACGATGATCACCCACCACGCGATCTCCAGAGCCGCCGCGTAGGCGCCGGTGGCGTCCGGGCGCGCCCGCAACCGCGACGTCGCGGTCAGAACCGCCACCGAAAGCCATCCGAACGCCGCGAGAAGCGGCAGACCGCCCACCCACAGCAACTGCAGGTACCCGCTCTCGAGGTAGATCAGCTCGCGCCAGGTCTCCGGAGCGACGAGCACCGAATCCGGGGAGACGCCGAGCACGAAGCCGAAATCGTCGAGCCGGGGCAGGTAGAAGTGGGTGATGTTGTCCCAGCGCCCCAACCAGCTTCGCGGGACGGGGAAGCCCTCCGAGAAGTCCGACATCCGGCCGAGGAACGCGGGCGCGCCGACCAGCACGGCGACCCCCACCACCGGCAGGAATCTCACGGCGCGCCGCCGGAGCTGCGGGATCCGCCGAAGGATCACCACCACCGCGACCGCAGCCGCAATCCACGTGGAGAACTGCCCGGCCGCCAGCACTCCCGCTCCGAGGACGAAGCCGGCGACGAGCGCTTCCCGCCTGGCGAACAGACCGCGCAGCGAGCAGCAGATCACCAGGCTCAAGCACATGATGACGTAGTCACCGGTGGCGATCGACGAACCGAGTGTCGTCGTGCCCCGCGACGAGAGCCCCCCGCTGTCCGTGGACCACCACCCGGCGAGCAGGTCCAGCACGGGACCGACGTTGAGCGTCTGCAGGATCGCCACCACGGCGACGACGGCACCCGGCCAGACGATCAGGCGCGCGCACCGGAGCAGCTGCGCGTCGGTTCGTACGGTCATGCGCACCAGGACGAACAACGCCGCGAGCTTGCACATCGGCAGGACGGCCGAGAAGTCCGAGCCCAGCGGTGTCTGCCCGCGAAGCATCATGGAGGCGATCGGCCACACCGTGGCCAGCAGCACGAGGCCGGCCAGCGGCATGTCCATCGGACGCAGCCGCAGTCGCACGGCGTCACCGCGGAGGTATCTCAGGAGACCGCCGAAGCAAGCGCCCGCCAGCAGCACGGCCAGCAGAGCTTCGTTCGGACGTGCCATCGGCACCAACGCGCCGCGTTCGATCCCGGCCAGGAACGGCAACGTGGCGAGGTAGATGTAAGGAGCGAACACCGGGCGGTAGGCGCAGACGGCGAAGATCGCGACGATCCCGAGCATCGCGAACACGAGCAACCCGCCCACGATCGACAACGCCCCGAACACGACCGCCGTGACCACGGCCAACGCGACCAGTCGACCGTCGCCGACGCCCGCTCGCGGTGTTCTGTCGCGGACCAACGAGATCATGTCGCACCTCCCGACAGGTGGAGCAACCTGGCACGTGCAGCTCCGGCGAAAGCGGCCAAGGACAGCAGTCCGCACGCAGCGAGCACGCCGAACTCGGCGACGGTGCCGAGTTCGCTGGAATCCAGCAGCCACCAGCCGACCCCGACGACGGGCAGCATCGCTGCCGTAGCAATCACGACGACCGCGATGTGCGCCGCATCGGCGAACCTCTCGGGCCGGATGGCGTGCCACAGCCGAACGAGCGTGATCACCGCTCCCGCGAGCTCCCCGAGCAGCAACGCGACGCACAGGATGACCAGGCGCGTTGTTCCGGGCGTGACCAACAGCGCCAACGCGGCGATCGTCGCAGTCACGATCAGCAGTGCCAGGCTGGCGTTCCTCGGTCCGAGGACATCGATGCGCGCGAACAATCCCTGGCGTCCGATCTGATGCATCCCGGCCGCGAGCTGCGCCACCGCAACGACGGTGATGCACGCCGCGAACCGCGCGATCACATCGGGCGACCGCATCTCGCCGCTCGCCAGCACGTGGGCCACTGGTTCACCGAGCACCAGGAGCAGCACCAACGCGGGCAAACCGGTCACCGTGGCATAGGTCAGCGCCTGACGCCATGAGGAGGCGAAGGCCGCGCGGTCGCCACGTTCGTAGCTGCCTGACATGTCGGGCAGCACGGCGATCGAAACGGCACGAGCCCCCAACGCGATCGGGAACTGGAAGATGGCGTACGCGAGCTGGACGACGACCACACCGCCGGGAACCGTCGCCGCGATCATGAGCAGCGCGTACATCCCGATCATCGGTGCGGCGGGTACCGCGAGGGAGCCGCGAAGCCGCCGCGCGACCCGCACCGTGCCGGGTTCGCGCCACCACCTCCGAAACGGCCGGATCGCCAGGCCGCACCGTGCGGCACCGTACAGCTGCAGTCCCGTGTGGACGAGGACGGCGGCTGTGCTGCCCAACCCGAGCGTCAGGAGGAAACCGTGCGGGACACCACCGAACTCCTGACCAGTACCCCACGTGACACCGGCGAGGACAACGATCACGATCAGGACGACGTTCTCCACCGCCGGCGCGGCGGCGGCGAGGACGAACCGCTCCCGTGCCTGCTGGGCGGCAGCCGCTAGGGCAGCCAGCGTGTACAGCACGACCTGCGGGCTGACCAGGAGGATCAGCAGCATTGCGGTGCGTTGAGCCTGCTGCCCGACGACAGGGTCGTCGATGCCGAAGGTCAGTGACCACGCCAACAGAGGAGAGGCGAGGATCAGGAGCGCGGTGACCGCTCCGGCCGCCGTGAGCAGACACGCTCCCACACCGCCGAGCAGTTCCGCGGCACGCCCGCGCGGCCCGCGCGACGACGCGCTCACGACGGCCGGCACGACCACGAGCCCGAGCGCCTGTCCCGCCACGGCCGAGAAGACGATGTTGGGAACGACGTTGGTGGCGATGAACGTGTTCGCGAAGAAGGTCGGCCCGAGCACCGCCCCTATCACGACCACACGGCCCAGCCCGGTCGCCCGACTGATCAACGTCCAGCTCGCGACGACGGCCGAACGACGCGCCGCCACGGTGACGAATGGCCCAAGCGGGCGGGAGCGCAACACTACTCGGCCCCGCTCATCCTCGAGCGCCTGTGAACGATCACCACGACCGTCAGGGCCGCGACGACGAAGGCCGCGAGCGCACCGGAGGCGGCGGCGAAGCCGGGTCGTGGGCTCACCGGATCGGACACGCCGTACGGAGGAACGACGACCTCGGTGCGGGGCGCGTCCATCCCCGCGACGGTGAGCTCGTCGAGCTGCCGCCGCAGGTTCTGCTCCCGATCACTCAGACCCTGAACCTGAGCCTCCGCCGAGGCCAGTGCCGAGGTCCCGATGGAGCCGGAGGCCTGTTGAGCGCGCTGGCGTTCCAGCTCCGTGCGGGCCTTGGCGAGTCCGTCCTGCACCTGGCTCAGCTGCGTGTTCAGATAGCCCGTCGCCCCGCTGCCATCTTGGGTCAGCACGATCTGCCGATAGCGGTCGACGATGCTGCGGGTCAGGTTCTGCGCGGTGTCACGATCGCCTGCCCGGGTCTCCACCTGGATGATCTCGCTGCTGTCCAGCAGTGAGATGGTGACCTGCTTTTCGATCTGCTCGACGGGGACGCCGTTGGCGATGGCGACCGGCGCGAGCACCTGCCTGCTGCGGAGGGTGACCAGCTGGGTGGTCAGGCTGCGGTCCTCGCGCAGGAATCCCGTCGGCTTCTCCGTGCTGATCTCGTAGAGGATCTCCGCCCGGGCCGCGTACTCCTTCGGCCACAGCAGGGCACCGACATATCCGGCGGCTGCGCCGAGCAGCACTACCGCAAGTACCAACGAGAGCAGGCGACGAGGGGTGATCACGCGGAAGATGCTGTGCGCGGCGCCGTCGCGATCACGAGTCGGTACCCGTGTCGGACCCGCCTCCCAGGGCTCGTAACGATGCCAGTACTCGATGGACGAGTGGTTCGCATTCCCGTCCGGTTCGGCCCGCGGCTGTCCTTGATCGGATCCGGTGTTGGTCATGAGGTGACACCTCGCAATACATCACAGATTCGTGCGACGTCGGCTTCACCCAACGTCGGTGAGATGGGAAGGGAAAGAATCTGCTCGGCGGCCTTCTCGGCCGTCGGCAAGCGCTCGCGAAACGCGGAGAAAGCGGACTGCAGGTGGCAGGGGATCGGATAGTGCACGCCCCAACCGATCGCAGCAGAGTCCAGTACGGACACGGAGCGCTCCCGTTGCGCGGTCCGCACGACGGCCAGGTGGTGCGCGGACTGCGCCGCGGGTGATACGGCGACCGGGGCGTAGGAGGCCGGCAGCAGGACCGCGTAGGCCTCCATCAACGCCGAGCGTCGTCGGTTGTCGTCATCCAGTTTCGGGAGCTTGGCCGACAGCGCCGCCGCCTGGATGCTGTCGAGCCGGCTGTTGCGGCCACGTTCGCGGTGCACGTTGCGGTTCGTCGGTGAGCAGCCGTGGTTCCCGAGCCGACGCACTCGGTCAGCGAGCGATCGATCCTGCGTAACAACGGCTCCCGCGTCCCCGAGGGCCCCGAGGTTCTTGCCCGGGTAGAAGCTGAAGGACGCTGCTGTGCCGACGCTGCCCGCCCGGTGTCCGGCGTACCGGGCGCCGTGCGCTTGTGCGGCATCTTCAAGCAGTGCAAGCCCGTGCCTTCGGGCCACGGCCGCCACGCGGGGCACGTCGATCATCTGACCGAAGAGGTGCACCCCGATGATCGCTGCTGTCCGCGAGTTCACCGCTGCCTCCGCCGCATCGGGATCGATGAGCAGCGTTGCGGGATCGACGTCAACGAACCGCGGTCGGGCGCCTGCCGAGCAGACCGCCTCGGCCGTGGCGGCGAAGGTGTTGGCCGGAACGATCACCTCGTCCCCGGCTCCGATCGACAGCGCTGTCAGGATCAGTTGCAGCGCGTCGGTCCCGTTGCCGACACCGACGCACGCGGAGGTCTCGCAGTAGCTCGCGAACTGTTCTTCGAACAGCTCGACCTCCGGTCCGCCCACGAATCGCCCGTGCTGCAACACAGCCTTCCACGCGATGTCGAGCTCCTCGCGAACGTCCGAGTTGACGCCGACGACGTCCAGGAAAGGAATCGAGTTGGTCATGTCGATGTCCCAGTGAGTGTGGTGTGCGCGAACGTGATCTGCCGGCCGTTCACGACGCCACGCTCGTCGTGAACCGGGACTTCGCGACCACTCTTGCGGGCTGCATCGGAGGCGCTGAGCACCCGAACTACGTCGAGCCCGCTCGCTCCTGGTGTTAGCGGCCACGCACCTGTGCGGATGCAGTCGAGGAAGTGAGTGTCCTGAACCAGGAGCGGCTCCCGGAACACGACGTGCGGTGAAACGATGTCGCCCGTGCGGTAGGTGACCGGCATCGCGTGCGTGTCCACCGGTTCGCCGAGATCGTGGGAATCCACACCGATGTCATAGATCCGGATCCGGTCCTCGTCGAGCAGGTCGTTGTAGACAGCCATCTTGCGGTCGCCGACGACGGTCACGCGCCGGACCTTCTGCGGGTTCAACCAGCTCACGTGCACGAAGGCCGGAACAAGAGACCGCTCGAGCTGCAGACGCAAGTACGCGACGTCGGCATGTTGCGCGCCGACGCTGCGGTGAGCCCAGGCCGCAACCGAAACGGGCCGTTCTCCCATGAGGAACGAGATGATCGACAGATCGTGCGGAGCCAGATCCCAGATCACATCGACATCGTTCTGATAGATTCCCAAGTTGAGCCGAGCTGTGTCTATGTAGAGAACTCGTCCGAGCTCACCGGAATTGATCACCTCTCGCAGCTTCCACACCGCCGCGTTGTACTCGAAGGTGTGGCCGACCATCAGCCGTGCGCCGTGCTCGGCTGCGGTGTCGATGAGTGACCTCGCCTCCGATGTGGACGTCGCCAGCGGTTTCTCGACCAGGACGGGTTTGCCCAAGCGCAGTGCGCGATGTGCGATGTCACCGTGCGTCCTAGGTGGAGTGGCGACCACGACGCCGTCGACGAAGTCGAGCACCTCGGCGAGATCTCCCGTGACGTCTGCATTGGGGCAACCCCGCTGGGCCTCTGCCCTCCGCTCCGGATCGCTGTCGACCACGACGAGGTCGACTCCTGGAACGCTGCTCAACACGCGTGCGTGCTTGGCACCCCAGTACCCGTACCCGACCACGGCCAACCGCGTGTGTTGATGACTCATCCCCGCCCCCATTCGAGTCGGTACTGCAACTCAATTCATGTGCTCTTCGACAGGTAGTGATAGCGCTACCGACGGTGGAACAGGTTGGTGCGCTGTCCCAGTGTCAAAAGTCCCCGCGGCTGTCTTCTACCGACGGGCAGGCGGGCACAACCAGCGCTCGCAGAGGAAACGCCAGGGCTGTTCAAACTTTGGTTGACGCGGCCCGGCGGGTGCATGCCGAACTGGCAGGCAATGGGGGTCGTGGTCAGTGCGGCTCGCCGGACTACTTGGTCCGGGCAAAGTAAAGCGCTTGACAGGTGTTGCGGCAGCGGTTGATCTCTTCCCGCGCGTCATCAAATCTCGCCCAACGAACTGTGGGTCACCGGCACCACCGACGTCTCACCCGCGAGCGAAAATCACTGCTGCGCGGTGGTGGACACGACTACGGCTCACCGATCGAGCACGAGCTGCTCTGCGAGAGCCCACGCGTTTCCGCCTGCCCCTCACACCGGCCGGGATAACGACCTCTGAGGCAGGCCAAGTAGCCCTGGGCAGACCCGGTGTCGATACTCGCGTCGCGTGGGATCCCGCGACACTGACGAAGGTCCCGGGCTCGAGGAGGTTCTTCGAAATCCCGGGAAACGGAGCAAAATCCTTCTCTTGTGTACGAGGCCTGGCGACTCGTCGTGTGCGGTACGGCCTGCGTCCTGAGGGTGAAGTCGACGCCGTGCGTCCGGCCGGTTGGCTGATGTGTGATCACGCACCGCTCAGTGCGGCTGGTTGCGACCGGCCTTCCGAACGCGTTTGATCTCCTCGGCGTCGTAGAGGTTCGCCAGTGCGCCGCGACCGGCAGGTCGCCGGGCAACCGGACTGATCCTGTGCCGGGCTAGCCACGCGTTCACCGATCCGACCCGGATTCCCAAATAGGCGGCGATGTCGTGACGGTCCCACTTCTGCTGAACCATGGGGCCCTCCTCGTGCGGGTCCGATCACGAACTCGTTTCCTCGATTATGCCCGCCCCGCTTCCCTCCGGAGGGGGCGGAAGTCCTGGAATCGGGCCTTTGTTCCCTGGCTCGTGGCACCACGTTGGTGCACTCTTTCAGCGGGCCTGTTCGGGGCCGACATACATCGGCGGCCATCAGGGTTGACCGAAGCGCCGGGAGAGCTGACCGGTGCCAGCCTTGGTGGCTGCGCGAAACGCGCTGAAAGCAGAGTGGTTTCGACACCCGATGCACAAGATCAGAGGTTCCGAAATCATGGTGGACGCGAAAATCACTGGGACGCGTGCGAGTCCAGATATTCGACTCACGGAGGATCCGGGGTTGGTTCACGCGGCGGTTGTGGGTGTGGGCGAAGTCGGCCTGCGGACAGCACTTTCGCTCGTTGAATCTGGACTCGTGGTGACCGGTGTGAACATCGATGAGAATAGGATGCTGGTGCGCAACGCCCAGAGGGTAGCATCGTCCTCGCCTGAGCATGCGCGACTCGAGCGCGCGCTCGCTCATGGCCGGTTGGATCTGACATCCAACGTCGCGGCGATCAGTGACGCGGAGTTCGTGGTGATTGCAGTGCCCATGCCGGTGGACAGCCACTTGGTGCCGGACATGCGCGGACTGACCGCAGCTTGTGCCTCGGTGATTGCCAACGCTGTCCAGGGGCAGGCGATCGTGCTGACTTCCACCACGTACGTTGGTTGCACCCGCGACCTCATCGCTGAGCCACTGCGCCACCGAAATGGCTGGACGGTCGGCGAGGACGTGTACGTCGCTTTCAGTCCGGAACACGTCGAGCCCGGCGTGAGCGGGCAGGAGCGGTACGCGACCCCGCGCGTGGTCGGTGGGGTGACCGAGGAGTGCGGTCGCCGGGCCGAGGCGGTGATCGGCCGCGGCGCACCGGCCGTGCACGTCGTCACCTCGCCCGACGCCGCTGAGCTCACCAAGCTGCTGGAGAACTTCCGGGCGGTCAACATCGCGATGATCAACGAGTTCGCCGACAGCTGCCGGGCCTTCGACGTCGATCCGATCGAGGTCATCGAGGCCGCCGCCACCAAGCCGTATGGGTTCATGCCGTTCCACCCCGGTCCGGGAGTCGGCGGCCACTGCATCCCCTGCGACACGCACTACCTCCTGTGGCAGCTGCGAGCGCAACGCCTGCCCGCTCCGCTGATGAACGCCGCGATGGGGTCGATCGCGGCCCGGCCGCGCAGGGTCGTGGACCGCGCCAGGCAGCTGCTCGCCGATCGCGGGAAGCGCGTGACGGGAGCCCGGGTCCTGGTGCTCGGTGTGGCCTACAAGCCGGGCGTCGCCGACATCCGCGAGTCGCCTGCCCTGGAGATCATGGCCGAACTGGCGGGCGTCGGAGTCGACGTCACCTACGCCGATCCGCACGTGCCCACCCTCCGCCTGGGTGAAACCACGTTGCAGTCGAGGGAACAGGCCGAGTCGCAGGAGTGGGACCTCGTCATCGTGCACACGGTGCATCCGGGGTGTGATCCGAGCTGGTTGAGCGGCCAGAACGCTGTCCTGGACACCACCTACCGGCTCAGCCCGGAGCTGCGCTGCGCGCACCTCTAGAACCACCCGACCTGCGGTGTCCTGGGATGCGGACACGGTCGCCGAGGTGGGAGCGCGGGACCATGCTGGAACGACCGAACGCCATCTCCCGAGGAGGATGAGATGAGCCATGCCGCGGTCGATCCGACCTTCTACCGCAGTCCCGCCGACGCGATCGCCGCACCACCGGAGAAGCTGGCCTACGTGGTGACCTTCGACCGCGCGGCCGAACAGCCCGATGCGCTCGCCGTCGTCGACACCGACCCGGAATCGGCCCAGAACGGGCAGATCGTGGGATGGGCGGAGCTGCCGACCAAGGGCGACGAGCTCCACCACTTCGGGTGGAACGCCTGCAGCAGCGCCTTCGCCCACGCCGGTCACCACACCGACGGCCTGCAACGCCGGTACCTGCTGCTGCCCGGTCTGCGCTCCTCGAACCTGCACGTCTACGACACCCACCCGGACCCGAAGCAGCCGCGGCTGGTCCGGACCATCAGCGCCGACGAGCTGGCCACCCGCGCCGGGTACTCCCGTCCGCACACGCTGCACTGCGGCCCCGACGGCATCTACCTGTCCTGCCTGGGCTCCGCCGACGGTGATGGGGGACCGGGCGGGATCGCCGTTCTCGACCACGACACCTTCGAGGTCGTGCGGGCGTGGGAGACCGATCGGGGTCCGCAGCAGCTCGCCTACGACGCCTGGTGGCACCTCAACCAGAACACCCTGATCACCAGCGAGTGGGGCACGCCCGCGATGGTCGAGGACGGCGTCGTGCCCGAACTGCTGCTCGCCAACGAGTACGGCCACGCCTTGCACTTCTGGGACCTCGCCGAGGGCAAGCACCTGCAGCGGGTGGACCTCGGCGCCGAGCAGCAGATGGTGCTGGAGCTGCGCCCCTCGCACGACCCGAACGCCACCTGGGGATTCGCCGGCGTGGTGATCAGCACCGAAGACCTGTCCGCCTCGGTGTGGCGCTGGCGGCGCGACGGCGATCAGTGGACGGCGGACAAGGTCATCACCATCCCCGCCGAGCCCGCCGACGCCGACCTCCTGCCTCCCGCGCTCAAGCCCTTCGGCGCCGTCCCGCCGCTGGTCACCGACATCAACCTCTCGGTCGACGACCGCTTCCTCTACGTCTCGTGCTGGGGGACCGGCGAGCTCAAGCAGTACGACGTCAGCGATCCCGCCGCGCCGCGCGAAGCCGGGTCGGTCCGGCTCGGCGGCATCGTCGGCCGGGTCCCGCACCCGTCGGCACCCGACCGGCCGCTGGCGGGCGGGCCGCAGATGGTCGAGGTCAGCCGGGACGGGACGCGGATCTACCTGACGAACTCGCTCTACGGGTCGTGGGACGACCAGTTCTACCCCGACGGCGTGGGCGCGTGGATGGCCAAGCTCACCACGGATCCGCACCGCGGCGGCCTGACCGTCGACGAGGGCTTCTTCCCGCACGGCGAGGACTTCCGAGGTCGCCGGGCCCACCAGGTCCGGCTCCAGGGAGGGGACGCCTCCTCGGACTCCTACTGCTACGCGGGGTTCTGAAACGCGACGAGGGGACGTGAGCAGAGCTCACGTCCCCTCGAACGAGTGATGACTGTCAGCGACCGCGGGTCGACGGACGGGCCGACGGCGTCGCCGAGACGTCGCGGATCTCGTGGCTGCCGTCAGCGCGGCCGATCACGACCTCCGCGGCGATGCCGGTGAACAGGCCGTTCTCCACCACGCCGGGGATCCAGTTGAGCTGCGAGTCCAGCGCGATCGGGTCCTTGATCGCCTCGACGTGGGCGTCGACGATGAAGTTGCCGCTGTCGGTGACCAGCGGGCCGCCGTCCTTCTCGCGACGGCTCAGCTTCACGCCGGGCTGGCCCAGCTCGTCGAGCAGCGCGCTGATGGCGCGCTCGGTGGCCTGCCACTCGTACTGCACGACCTCGATGGGCAGCGGGAACTTGCCGAGCTGGTCGACGACCTTGCCCTCGTCGACCACGCACACCATCTTGTCCGAGGTGTCGGCGATGATGCGCTCCCACAGCAGGCAGGCGCCGCCGCCCTTGATCATGTGGCCCGCGGGGTCGATCTCGTCGGCGCCGTCGACCGTGAGGTCCAGCCGGCCGACCTCGGCGAGCGTGGTCAGCGGCACGCCGACCTCGAGCGCCAGGTCACGAGTACCGGTCGAGGTGGGCACGCCCACCACGTTGAGTCCGTTCGACACGGCCTCGCCCAGCGCGCGGACGAACCAGTGCGAGGTCGTGCCCGAGCCCAGGCCGAGCTTCATGCCGTCGCGGATGTAGGCGTCGATGACGGCCGTACCCGCGGCCCACTTCGCGCGGTCCTGCTCGTTACTCGGTTGCATCGGTCGTAAGTCTCCTGTGGACGCTCCAGCGGATCACCGCCCGGCGGGCCGGCCGGTGGGTTCGCCAGTCACGGTACATGCGCTGGTCGCGGGCGGTCGCGGGGTTGCGCCTGTCGGCCCTTCCCGCGCGTCGCCGGGTCCGCGACGGACCCCGTCGCGGACTTCGGAATCGATCTGGAAACCCCCGCCCATCGGGTGACGGTGGCGGGGTCCGGTCATGATGTTGCCGGGGCAATGAACCTGCGGGTCAGCGCCGTTCCGGGGCAACCTGAAGCGTGCTCGCGATCTTGCCGGGATCTCCGCGTTCGGTAGGCTCCGCCGACCTCGGCGCGCGCCTCGAACAGCCGGTGTCCGATTCGGAGGGAGCGATCGCGAAAGCGGCTACGTCGTACGGTTTTTCGGATGCCGACGCAGATGTGTTCTGCGCCACCGCTGTCGCCCGATGTCGTGCCTGTTGCGCGATCACCAGGATCGGATCGAGTTGCTGATTCCCTTTCGGGCACAACAATGGTCCCGGTGGGGGTAATCCGGTAGCGGGGCGCCCCAGGGGGAAATTGAGTGGAAGGACGCCTGAGCCATGCCCTTCTATTCGACGATGGCCGAGACCGACATCGAGTGCCCGGCCATGGACGTTTACAGCTACATCATCGATCCGGCCAACTGGGAGGGCGGCCGGCCGGTGACCGATCCAGGGTGGACACTCGTGCCCCGGGGCAGGCAGCCCGCCGGCACGGCGTGGCGGGAGCAGCAGGGCGAGGACTGGGCGATACTGGAGGCCGAACCGGGCCGCCGCTGGATCGTCCGGTCCCGGGGCGCCGATGACGCGTCCTCGGTGACCATCACCTACAGCTTCTCCGAGGTCGAGGGCATGACCCACCTCTTCCGGCACATGGAGATCGAGGTCTCCACCCGTGCGGCGATCAGCGAGCACGCTCGCGCCGCGTTCACCTGCTCCAAGCCCGGCAGGGACGTGGTGACCGTCATCAAGCGCGTGCTGGAGGCCTCTCGTCAGGTCGTCGCCCCGCCGGTGGCGGTGCCCGTCTCGATCTCGCGGACCGACTGACGACCGCCTCGTCGTGCGGTAGTTGACAATCAGGGTTTCATCACGCAACCCTACTGTTCAACGCCGCACGACGAGGAGGTCGCCGAGCATGGAGTGGACGGGCGCGCGCTACGCCGACGGGCCGACGGTCGAGGTCGCGACCTGGATCGACTCCCCACCCGGACGCGTGTGGGAACTGGTCACCGACATGCAGCTGATCGCCCGCATCAGCGATGAGCTGCAGGAAGTGCAGTGGCTCGACGGGGCCCACGGGCCCTCGCTCGGCGCCCGGTTCACCGGCCGCAACCGCCACGACGCGCTGGGGGAGTGGACCACCACCTCGCACGTCGTCGAGTTCGAACCCCAGCGGGTCTTCGGCTGGGCCGTGCGGGACCCCGAGAACCCCATGGCGTCCTGGCGGTTCGCGCTGCGTCCCGTCGACGGAGGCACGCAGCTGAGCCAGTGGGTCCGGATGGGACCGGCGCCCTCCGGTCTGAGCCTGGCCATCGAACGCATGCCGGAGAAGGAGCAGAAGATCGTCTTCGTCCGGCTGCGGGACTTCGAACGCGGCATGACCGCCAACCTCGCCGGGATCAAGGAACTCGCCGAGGCCGGCGCCTGATGCGCACCGCCACCACCATCGAGGGCAGCGGCGGCGACTGGCACGAGATCGTCGAGTACGTCCGCGAGGCCGAGAAGCTCGGTCTGGACATGTGCTGGGTGGCCGAGGCCTGGGGCTCCGACGCCCCCTCCACGCTCGGCTACCTCGCAGCCCGCACCGACACCATCCTGCTCGGCTCCGGGATCATGCAGCTGGGCACGCGCACCCCGGTCGCGATCGGCCAGGCCGCGATGACGCTCGCGCACCTGTCCGGAGGTCGCTTCCACCTCGGCCTCGGCGCCTCCGGTCCGCAGGTGATCGAGGGGCTGCACGGCGTGGACTTCGCCCGCCCGCTGGGCCGGATGCGCGAGACCGCGCAGGTCCTGCGGCAGGTCTTCAGCGGCGAGAAGATCTCCCACAGCGGCGAGCACTTCACCATCCCGCGCCCCGGCGAGTCCCGGCCGATGCGGGTGTCGATCCCGCCGGTGGACGTGCCCATCCACCTCGCCACGCTGTCGCCGAAGATGCTGGAGCTCACCGGCGAGATCGCCGACGGCTGGCTGGGCACCAGCTTCGTCCCGGAAGGCGCAGACGCCTACTTCGAACACCTCGACAGCGGTCTGGCCAAGGCCGGGCGCAGCCGGGCCGAGCTGGACATCTGCCAGGGCGCCGAGGTCGCCTTCGTCGACGACCCCGACGAGCTGAGCGGCGTGCTGGCGAGCCGGAAGAAGGAACTGGCGTTCTCGCTGGGCGGCATGGGCTCGGCCAAGACCAACTTCTACAACCGCGCCTACTCCCGCCAGGGCTGGCAGGACGCCGCCGCGGCGGTCCGCGAGCGCTGGCAGGCCGGCGACCGCGAGGGTGCCGCCGCGCTGGTCACCGACGAGATGGTGCTGGCCACCACGCTGATCGGCACCGAGGACATGGTCCGCGAGCGGCTGCGGGTCTGGCGCGACACCGGCGTGAACACCGTCCGCTTCTACCCCGCGGGCGACACCCTGGACGAACGGCTCACCACCCTGGGACGCGCCCTGGACCTGGTCCGGGATCTGTGACCGCTCAACCGAAGCGGGCCCGCACATCGGGCCGCTCGGCCAGCCGGGAGGGATAGCCGGGGCCGAGGTGGGACGTGGTGTCCTCGGCCCGCAGCGGCTCGCGGCAGGCCGCGCAGACCACCTCGGCGTGGGTGTCGTGGTCGCACGTGCGGTGGTGCAGCACCACCGGCGCGCCCTCCTCACCGGACAGCCAGCGGTCGCCCCAGCGCGCCATGGCCGCCAGGACGCCGTAGAAGTCGCGGCCCTTGTCGGTGAGGACGTAGTCGTAGCGCGGCGGATCGTCCTGGTAGGCCCGCTTGTCGAACAGGCCTTCGTCGACGAGCCGGCGCAGGCGTTCGGCCAGCGTGTTGCGGGCGATGCCCAGCGAGGACTGGAAGTCGTCGAAGCGCCGGACCCCGTAGAACGCCTCCCGCAGCACCAGCGGCGTCCACTGGTCGCCCAGCAGGTCCAAGGCGCGCGCGATCGAACAGGGCCAGTGAGCCAGGGACGTCCGCCGCATGCGTTCGAGGATATACGGGCCGCGCCGCGCGACCCGCCTCATTCGATCCTCGTGCGCCGGTCCGCGAGATCGATGGTCGCGGCCAGGCCCTCGATCGGAGCCGGTCGGCCCAGGTAGTAGCCCTGCGCCTGGTCGCAGCCCAGCCGCCGCAGCACCTCAAGCTGCTCGGCGGTCTCCACGCCCTCGGCGATCACCGCGAGGTCGACCGCGTGGGCCATCGCCATGATGCTGTTGACCAGCGCCTCGGCGTCGTGGGAGCGTGCGATGCCGTCGATGAACGACCGGTCGATCTTCAACGAGTCCAGCGGCAGCCGCAGCAGCTGCGCCAGAGACGAGTAGCCGGTCCCGAAGTCGTCGATGGCCAGCCTGATCCCGTACCGGCGCAGCTCCTGCAGCATGCGGGTGGCGGTGACCGGGTCGTGCATGAGCGCGCTCTCGGTGATCTCCAGCGACAACGACTTGGCGGACAGCCCCGATTTGCGCAGCGCCTCGTCCACCGTCTCCGGAAGACCCGGGTCCTCCAACTGGCGCACCGACAGGTTGGCCTTCACCCGTAGGTCGAGGCCGTAGCGATTCCGGAAATCGGCCATCTGCTCGATCGCGGTGGACAGCGCCCAGGACCCGATGTGGTGGATCAGATCGCTCTCCTCGGCCAACGAGATGAACTCCTCAGGGGAGACCGGCCCGTGCACCGGGTGGGTCCAGCGCAGCAGCGCTTCGACGCCGCCGACGCGGTTGGCGTGCAGGTTCACGATCGGCTGGTAGGCCAGCCAGAGCTCGCCGCGGTCGACCGCCGAGCGCAGGTCCTGCTCCAACTCAAGGTAGCGCTGCAGGCGCTCGCGCAGCTGGACGTCGAAGAACGCCGCGCGCCCGCGGCCGCGCGTCTTCGCCTCGTACATGGCCACGTCGGCATCGCGCAGCACGTCCTCGGCGGTGCGCGGGTCGTCGGGCGGGACGAGCACGATCCCGATGCTGGCGTCGACGTGCAGCTGCCTGCCCTCGACGGTGATCGGCTCGGTGAGCCGCCGCCGGATCGCGTCGGCCAGGGCGCCCAGGGACGAACCGCCGTCCTCGTCATGCACCAGCACCACGAACTCGTCGCCGCCGTGCCTGCCGACCTGCTCGGCGGAGTGCATCACGGTGCGGAGGCGCTCACCGGTCACCCGCAGGACCTCGTCACCGACGACGTGGCCCAGCGAATCGTTGATGATCTTGAACTTGTCCAGGTCGATGAACATCACACCGGTCGTGACCGTGCGATCGGGCTTGCGCATCGCCGCCTGCAACCTGCGCAGCACCATCGTCCGGTTCGCCAGCCCGGTCAGCGGGTCGTGGGTGGCCTCCCGCTCCAGCCGCTTGCGGAACGCGCGCGGCTCGGTGATGTCGGTGAACGACACCAGCGTCCGGTGCGGCGGCGAGTCGTCCGCGGTCAGCGACCGCGCCGAGATCGCCAGCCACACGCTGCTGCCGTCGGAGCGCTCGAAGCGCGCCACGCGCCGGTTCTCCGGCTCACCGGTGAGCCGCGTGCGCAGGGACGGCGCCTGCGGGAGCCGGTTGTCGTCCTCGTCGAAGGTCACCCACGACTCCGGGCGGGTGCCCACGATGTCCTCCTCCTGGGCGCCGAGGATGGACGTGGCCGCCGGGTTGGCCATCACGACCTTGCCGCCCTCGTCGATGACCAGCACGCCCTCGTCGAGCAGGCTGACCACCGTCGCGTAGCGCTTCTCGGCCCGGCGCCGCGCCGTCTCGTCGGTGCACACCAGCACGTAGCCGTCGCTCATCTCCGCCGCCGAGATCCGCACCTGCACCGGCGACCCGTCGGCGTGCCGGTGCTTGGCCTCGACGGTGCCGCCCACGGCCAGCAGCGCGGCCGGGTCGATCGCGGCGCCCACGACCTCGGAGACCTCTCGCCCGCGCGCCTGCGCCGAGGAGTAGCCGTAGATTGTCTCGGCGGCCGGGTTCCAGCTGGTCACCACGCCCTTCCAGGTGGTGGCGATGATGGCGTTGCTGACGTTCTCGACCAGCGCCGCCTGGTAGCGCAGCGCGGCCTCGGCCTCCCGCTGCGCGGTGACGTCGCGCAGGATCACCTGGAACGCCGGGCGACCGTGCCAGCTGGTGCGCACCGCGATCGACTCGACCAGCATCCGAGACCCGTCGACCCGGATCATCTCCGCCTCGGCGGGCTCCGTGGTCGTGCCCGGGTCGTTGGCCACCGACAGCCGCGAGAACAACTCCGCTCGCGCGTGCTCGGCGACGAACTCGGTGATGGGGTGCCCGACGATCTCGTCGGGGGAGGAGGCGTTCATCATCCGCACCCCGGCGGGGTTGACGTAGACGGTGACGCCGTCCTGGTGCACGCACACCGCGTCCGGGTTCAGCTCGATCAGCCGCCGGTAGCGGTCGGCGATGTCGGTGTCGTGGCTCTCCTCGCTCAGCGGGTACGCCACGTCCACCGCGATCCCGACCAGGCACCGCTCGGGACCGTGCAGCGTGGTGCAGCAACGCAGGAAGATCGCACGCCGCTCGCCGGACGGCGTCTCGAACGGCTCCTCGACGGACTGCGAACCGTCCGCCTGCCTGGTCGCGGCGGAATGCACCAGCGGCGCGATGAGCTCCCGCAGCCTGCGCGGGAGCTCATCAGGATCGCCCTCGTCGACCTGCAGCAGGCTCGCCATCCCCGCCGACCAGCGCAGGTCGCCGTCGGAGAACCGGTAGCTCCACGCGGCGGCCCGGTTGACCTCGCAGGCCAGGTCGCGGAGCTCCTCGTCCAGCCCGGACGCCCCGTCCAGCCGGTCGCTCTCAGTCATGGCCCTCCGCTCCCGAGGCGGACGCCGACGACCACACCCCGCCGGCCCCGTGCCGGCGGACCCCCGGACGCCCGCCCGGTGCCGGGCGGGCGGGACGACGCGTTCAGCGCTGCTGAACCGCGGCGCGGGGAGCCGGCGCGAACCTCTCGATGTCCACGGTAGAACCGACGTCGGTCAGCCGGACGGCCACCTGTTCGTTGTCGATGGTGAAGGCTTCGTAGGAGAACTTCCAACCGGTCGCGTCGACGTGCTCCCCCCAGGCGCGGTACTCGCCGAACTGCCAGCCCGGGTAGTTGAAGAACTCGTCGAACACCACGATGCTGCCAGGCCGCAGACGCGGGCCGACGAGCTCCAGCACGGTCTTGGTGGAGGAGTAGATGTCGCAGTCGACGTGCAGGAACGCCACCGGGCCCGGATGGGTCTCCAGGAACTTCGGCAGCGTGTCGTCGAACCAGCCGACCACCAGCTCCGCGCCCTCCACCGCCGGCGGGCCGTCGGGGAGCATCTCGCCGCCGAAGGTGCCCTCCGGGAACCCGGCCCGCCAGTGCTCCGGCAGGCCCTCGAACGAGTCGAAGCCGTAGACGTCGACGCCCTTGCGGGAGCGGGCGATCTCGGTGAGCGTCTTGCCGGAGTAGACGCCGAACTCCAGCGCCATGCCCTCGGCCGGGGCCAGCGACAGCGCGTGGTTGAGGGTGGCGATGGGGTTGGGCAGCATCCGCGCCGAGGCCATCTCCTGGTGGACGAGCCGCGCGGTGGAGACCGCGGCGTCGCGCTCACCGGCGGCGAACAGGTCGCGGCGGGACCGCATCTCGAAGTCGCGGGTGGCGTTGACGGCGCGGTCGATCTCGGGGCGGATCACGCCCGCGACGGCCTCGGAGACCGCTCGCTGCAACTTCTCCCGTGCGGCGGCCCGCACGGGGGTGAGAACGCGGGACAGCATGTTCACGATCTACTCCTTGGAAGCGTTGGTTTCGTCGAGCTGGAACAGGCGTGTCCAGTTCTCCCTGCTGGTGAGCGAGCGGTGGCCTTCACGCCACGCACCGCGCGCCCGATCCCCCTCGCGGTGCAGCCGCAACGCCGTGCGCAGCACCTTCGCGCCGATGCGGCGCAGCTCGTCGCGATCGACCCTGCGGACCGACACCGACTCCTGGGAGGCGTCGGTGACCACCGCGGTCTCGAAGAGCCCGACGTGCCACCAGTGGGCGTCGCCGGACGAGATGGACGCCGAACCGCCGACCTTGCCGAGCAGGTGCCAGACCAGGCGCTTGGCCAGCACGAGCCTGCGCCGGGCCGGGTGCGGACCTGCCTTGGCGATCGGCCGGGACGCGCCGGTCAGGCCGGGTACCTGCGAAGGCTTGTGCCGCGCGGTCTCGCCGTGCGGGGCGCGGATCCTCGCGATCCGGGCGATCGTCGAGGCGTCGCCGTCGCGCAGCACGTCCGGACCGGCGAGGAAGTCCTCCACCGCCGCGAGGAGCACCTCGGCCTGGCCGTAGCGCATCGACACCAGGCATTCGGCGGCCCAGCGGAGGAAGACCTTCGCGCTGGCGGTCCCGTCGAAGTCACCGTGCAGCGCGTCGATGATCAGCGCGTTCCGCAAGGTGAAGTATCGGACCCAGCTGTCCTCGTCCTTCCAGTCGAAGTCGGCGTGCCACACCGCCGCCCCCGGCAGCGTGACCGTCGCGTGGCCGCGCCCGCGGATGCGGTAGCCGAACTCGACGTCGTCCCACTGGAAGAACATCGGGATGGGGTAGCCGGCGTCGCGCACGATCTCCGAGGGCAGCAGGCAGCACCACCAGGCGTTGTAGTCGGCGTCGACCCGCCGCTCCTGCAGCTCCTCGGTGAGGTCGGCGCGGTCCAGACCGCCGTCGACGGCCAGGCCGGGTTCGATGGTGGTGAAGCGGGCGTGCTCGGCGGAGACGTGGATCCGGTACGGGTGCAGCAGCTGCAGCATCTGCGAGCCGACGACGATCGGTTCGACGGCGGAGTTGGCGAACGTCGTCATCCGCACGACCGTGTCCGGTTCCAGGAGGATGTCGTCGTCCATGAACAGCGCGTTGGCCGCGCTCTCGTCGTCGGCGAGCGTCTCGTGCAGCCCGCGGGTGAAACCGCCTGCGCCACCGAGGTTCCGCTGACGCCGGTAGTGCAGCAGACCGCCGAACATCTCCCGGACGGACTCGAACGACTCGCGGGACTCGAGGGTGTCGTCACCCTGGTCGACCACGTAGACCGCCGACAGCGCGCTCATCGCCGCGGGGTCGGCCGCCAGCGCGCGCAGCGTGTTCAGGCAGTCGTCGGGGCGGTTGTGGGTGCACAGCACCGCGGAGGTGGGGCGGCTGCGCGGCGGGTTCGGCACGAACCACGCGACGTCGGCGACCTGCAGCGAGTCGGCCTCGGTGATGAGTTCGAGCCAGATCGCACCGCCGTCGACGAACTTGCCGATGTCCAGGGTCCAGCACACCTGGGACTCGGTGGTCCTTCCCGCGACCCGTTCGGTGTGCAGCGTGCGGGCTCCGCCTCGCGAGTCCGACGCCATCACGCGCACGATCCCGGCGCCGCTGACGCTCGCGCGGACGGTCACCTCGGCGGCGGAGGTCCAGCGCTGCCAGTAGCTGGCGGGGAAGCGCCCGAAGTAGGTCGAGGTGGACACCGCGCTGTGCGGGTGGACCGTCACCGCGTTGCGGTGCCGGGTGGCGGCGCCGTCCTCGATCTTGGCGTAGAGATCCACGGGCAGGCTGGCGAACGGAGGTGTGAAGAACGTCCGCATGGCCATGGCCGGGCCGGGATTTCCCCGCCGGGGTTCGTCCTGACGTTCGGCTTGGAGCGTCTCGTTCTCGTCCACTTCACGGATGCCGCCAACAAGTGTCATGAGCGCCGCATTCTTTAGCTTTGATCTCAACGGTTTGTCGCTCGTGTCTATCGCGCCCGCGCGCGCAGCGCAGGAAGGCGCGACCGCCGGTCCGACGAACATCACCTGTTCCGGTGATGTTCGGGGAGGCGGGCGCTCCGACCTGGCAGCTTGACAAAGTCCCCGGGCGTCACCAGAATTTTGGGCACGCCGGGTTCGACCGACTCGATGCGCTCCGATCAGGAGTGCGACCGCTGGCTGAGAGGCGCTGCAACGGACTTCACGTCCGCCACGCTCGGCCGGCGGGGTAAAGGGACAGCACGGTAAGGGCGCCTCCTGACGGAGGTGCCTTTTTTGATGTCGCGAGAGGGATCACGGCCGACGGCCGACGATGCCGGGTCGTGCTGAGCCGAATCTTCGCCGACCCCGTGCGATCGCCATCCGGCACCTCCGCCGAAGCAGTCCAATGCGGACTCGATCGTCGATGAATCTTTGCACCCGAGAGGAAGTCATGAGCGTCAAGTTGCAGAAGGTCAACGGCCTGGAGTTCGCCGTGAAGGATCTGGGGTTGGCCGAGGCGGGTCGGCACCAGATTCGGTTGGCCGAGCACGAGATGCCGGGTCTGATGGCCACGCGGAAGGAATACGCGGCTTCGCAGCCGCTCAAGGGCGCCCGTATCGCGGGTTCGCTGCACATGACGGTGCAGACTGCGGTGCTGATCGAGACGCTGGTCGCGCTGGGTGCTGAGGTGCGGTGGGTGTCGTGCAACATTTTCTCCACCCAGGACGAGGCCGCTGCCGCGGTCGTGGTGGGCAAGGGCACCCCGGAAGCCCCGGCGGGTGTTCCGGTGTTCGCGTGGAAGGGCGAGACGCTGGAGGACTACTGGTGGTGCACGGACCAGTTGTGGGACTTCGGTGACGGCAAGGTCGCCAACATGATCCTCGACGATGGTGGCGACGCGACGCTGCTGGTCCACAAGGGTGTGGAGTTCGAGGCGGCGGGTGTTGTGCCGCAGCCGAGCGCGGATGACCCGGAGGAGTTCAAGGTCGTTCTGGAGACGCTGCGCAAGTCGGTGGCGGCGGACAAGCAGCGGTTCACGAAGCTGGCCGCGGAGATCAAGGGTGTCACGGAGGAGACCACGACGGGTGTTCACAAGCTCTACGAGCTGGTGAAGTCCGATGGGTTGTTGTTCCCGGCGATCAACGTCAACGACTCGGTGACGAAGTCGAAGTTCGACAACAAGTACGGCTGCCGGCACTCGTTGGTGGATGGCATCAACCGCGCCACGGATGTGCTCATCGGTGGCAAGGTCGCGGTGATCTGTGGTTTCGGTGATGTGGGTAAGGGTTCGGCGGAGTCGCTGCGGGGTCAGGGTGCCCGGGTGATCGTGACCGAGATCGACCCGATCTGCGCCCTGCAGGCGGCGATGGAGGGTTACGAGGTCAAGACGCTTGAGGATGTCGTGGAGTACGCGGACATCTTCATCACCACGACGGGTAATTACGACATCATCAAGGCCGAGCACATGGCCAAGATGAAGCACCAGGCGATCGTGGGCAACATCGGTCACTTCGACAACGAGATCGACATGGCCGGTTTGGAGAAGACGCCGGGTGTGACCAAGCAGGAGATCAAGCCGCAGGTGCACGAGTACACCTTCGACGATGGTCACTCGATCATCGTGTTGTCGGAGGGTCGTTTGCTGAACCTGGGTAACGCCACCGGCCACCCGTCGTTTGTGATGTCGAACAGCTTCACGAACCAGACGATCGCGCAGATCGAGCTGTTCACCAAGCCCGGTGAGTACGGCAAGGACGTCTACGTGCTGCCGAAGCACCTGGATGAGAAGGTCGCGCGTCTGCACCTGGACGCCTTGGGTGTGAAGCTGACCAAGCTGACCAAGGAGCAGGCCGCCTACATCGGCGTCGACGTCGAGGGCCCCTACAAGCCCGAGCACTACCGCTACTGAGCAACCAGCCGTGAGTCTCCCGGTCTCCCACCACTCCCGGGAGGCTCACGGCTGGCCGTGTCGCGCGCAGGCGTAGCGGTGGAAGGTCATGCCTCCGTCAAAACGCCTGTGCTCCACGAGGTTCAGCGGCACCCGGGTCTTCGACGGGAAGATCCGGGTGCCGCCGCCCACGAGCACCGGCGCGGTGTAGATCTGGACCTCGTCCACCAGGCCGGCGTCCAGCGCTTGGCCGCCCAGCACCGCGCCACCGATCAGCAGGTCCTCCGCGCAGGACTCCTTGAGCCGCCGGACCGAATCCGGGTCGAACTCCCGCATCAACCGGGTTCGCGTTGTCGAGACACCGGCCAGGGTGCGCGAGAAGACGACCTTCTCCGCCTTGCGCCACAGGTGCGCGAAGTCCTCCATCAGCGGTCCCTCGGCGGTGAAATCGCCTGTCTCCCAAGCGATCATCTCCTCGTACATGCGTCGCCCGTAGAGGTAGGTGCCCGCGTCGCGTTCCCGGTCGTTGATGAACGCGAACACCTCGTCGCTGGGAACGGCCCAGTCGTAGCGCCCCTCGGCGTCGTTCAGGTAGCCGTCGAGCGAACCGATCGCGGAGTAGATCAGCTTCGCCATGCGCACCTCCTCGTGCAGCCCGGAGGCCCATCGTGCCCGAAATCGGAGCCGATGTGCACCGACGCCCGAGTTGATCTAATCCAGCAGCAGGTCCTCGGGTTCCCGGCGACGCGTCTCCGGAGTGGGGGAGCCGTAGCCGAAGCGCAGCACCGCCTGCGGACGCAGCGAACCGCCGAGCATGCGGCGCAGTTCTTCGCGGGTCTCAGCGACTTCCGGGACCTGCGAGAGCACCGAGGAGGACAAGCCGTGGGCGCACGCGGTCAGCAGCACCCGTTGCAGTGCCTGACCGGCCCGCACGTCGTCGGTGCGGCTGTCGTGCTGCGAGCACAGCACGGTCAGCAACGGCTCGCGCTCGAAGTCCTTGCCGGCAACCCGGGTGGGAGCCCGCCCGGCTGAGAAGTCCCGCACCACCCACAGGTCCTGGGGCTCCGGCAACGGCCCGGAGGCGGCGGCCGGGACTCCCTCGCTGGCGTCGCGCTCGCGGCCCGTCCAGTGGTCCATCTCGGCGCGGAAGCGCTCGTCCTCCATCTGCGCGCGGTGCGCTCGGTGCACCAGTTCGGCGAAGGGGTCGAGCTCGGTCCGGGTGAGCACGTGCAGCCGGCCCTGCTCCCGCTGGGCGGCGCTGACCAGCGCGTGGCGGTCCGCGGTCGGGACGGGGGTCTCCTGGAACGGTCGGCGGTTGTTGCGCCGCCGCGGAATCGCCTCGTGCAGCGCGCGTTCGGCGGGGTTCTGGGTGGTGCGACCACCGCTGCGGACCTCGGCCAGCGCGGTCGGTGGTGCCAGCGGGGAAGGCGGGTCGATCACCGGGCGGATCCCCGCGCTCTCGAGCGCCAGCCGCAGGTTCAGCAGAGCGGCGCCGCAGGCCAGGCGCAGCTCGCGGTCGTCGGGATCGGTGGCGGGCAGCCGTCGCTGCGGGTCGGCGTGGACCTCGATGACCTGTTCGGAGAGCCGGAACCGCCACGGCTGCCGGTTGTGCAGCGACGGAGCGCGCCCGGCGCAGCCGATCACGTCCCGGGACTGCTCGGCCGACAAGCCCAGCGCCGTCGGAAAGGAAGTCATCGCCCGCCCCTCGACGATTGCCGAACCACGAATCCGAGTCTGGCAGAGGCCCGGCTAGTGCGCCGGACGTGCGGTGTGCGCGGTCGAGCCGCGCACGAGCAGCTCGCTGGGGAAGCAATCCCTGCGGGTCGGCAGGTCGCGGTCGCCGATGCGCTCCAGCAGCCGCGCGACCGCCGCGCGCGCCATCTCCGCGATCGGCTGGCGGACCGTGGTGATGTCGTAGGAGTCCCAGGCGGTCAGCGCGATGTCGTCGTAGCCGATCACCCACACGTCCTCCGGGACCCGCCGGCCCAGCGACACCGCGCCGTCCACGGCTCCCAGAGCGGTCAGGTCGTTTGCGCAGAACACCGCCGTCGGCGGGTCGGCCCGGTCCAGCAGGTCGCGCATCGCCGAGCGGGCGACGTCGTGCGCGAAACCGCCTGGTGCGCTGAGGTCTTCGGACAACGGGTTGCCGAGCTCGGCGAGGCGTTCGCGGAACCCGTGCTCGCGGTGCCGGGCGGTGCTCGGCAGCTCGGGGCCGCGCAGGAAGCCGATGCGGGTGTGGCCGGTGGCCACCAGGTAGTCGGCGACGGCGCGTCCGCCCGCGGCGTTGTCGGTGGTGACCTGGTCGCAGTCGAGCTCGTCGAGCCCGCGGTGCAGCAGCACGATCGGCTCGGCGCGAGCGACCGCGTCGCTCAGCTGCGGCGTCGCCTCGGTGACGGTGGTGAAGATCAGCCCGTCCACCGTTCCCTCGTCGAGGGACTCCAGGGCGCCCGAACCGTCCGGGCCGTTCCACAGCACCATGCGCTGACCGGCCGCGTCGAGGGCCTCGGCGACGGCTTCCAGCAGCTGCGGGTAGAAGGGGTTGGTGATGTCGGCGACGACGACGCCGACCGTCGCGGTGCGTCGGGTGCGCATCGTGCGCGCGGCGGCGTGCGGCCGGTAGCCGGCCTCCCGCATCGCCGCCAGCACGCGTTCGCGGGTCTGCGGGGCGACCTTGCCGTTGTCCTGCAGGACGCGGGACACGGTCATCTGGGACACGCCTGCCAGCCGTGCCACGTCCCGGCTGGTGACCACCGGGCACCTCCTTCGCATTCTGCATCGAGGAAGGCCATCCTACGGGGTTTACGTAAACATCCGCGCCCTCTAGTGTCTGTGTGTACGTAAACATCCTGGGAGGGATTCATGACGTTCGCGCTGAAGCGGGCCGAGCAGACCTCGGCCGCCACCACGACCTCGCTGCCCGACGTGCAGGAGAAGGTCGCCGCGATCATCGCCGACATCCGCACGCGCGGTGACGAGGCCGTGCGGGAGCACTCGGCCCGCTTCGACAAGTGGGAGCCGGAGTCCTTCCGGCTCTCCCGCGCGCAGATCGGCGAGATCATGGCCAGGGTGCCCGAGCAGGTGATCGCCGACATCGAGTTCGTCCAGGAGCAGGTGCGCGGTTTCGCCCAGAAGCAGCTGGAATCGATGCGGGAGATCGAGGTCGAGACGCTGCCGGGCGTGCACCTGGGGCACAAGCACATCCCGGTCGCCGCCGCCGGCGCCTACGTGCCGGGCGGGCGCTACCCGCTGCTGGCCTCGGCGCACATGACCATCCTGACCGCCAAGGCCGCCGGGGTGCCGCGGGTCATCGCCTGCACGCCGCCGATCCGCGGCGAGGTCCCCGACGCGACGGTCGCCGCGATGCACCTGGCCGGCGCCGACGAGATCTACCTGCTCGGCGGGGTGCAGGCCGTGGTCAGCATGGCGCTGGGCACCGAGACGATCGAGCCGGTCGACATGCTCGCCGGACCGGGCAACGCCTTCGTCGCCGAGGCCAAGCGGCAGCTCTACGGCGAGATCGGCATCGACCTGTTCGCCGGTCCGACGGAGGTGCTCGTCGTCGCCGATGACAGCGCCGACCCGTTCGTCGTCGCCGTCGACCTACTCAGCCAGGCCGAGCACGGACCCGACTCGCCCGCGGTGCTGATCACCACCTCGGAAGCGCTGGGGCGCAAGGTCATCGAGCACATCGACGCGCTGCTGCCGGAGATGCCCACCCGCGACAACGCCGAACCGGCCTGGCGCGACCACGGAGAGGTGCACGTCGTCGCCGACCTCGACGAGGCCTACCGGCTGGCCGACACCTACGCCAGCGAGCACGTGCAGATCCTCACCGAACAGCCCCGCGAAGCCCTGGAGAAGATGCGCAACTACGGCGCGCTGTTCCTGGGGGAGGGGACCTGCGTGTCCTACGGCGACAAGGTGATCGGCACCAACCACGTGCTCCCGACGCGCGGCGCCGCCCGGTACACCGGTGGTCTGTGGGTCGGCAAGTACCTCAAGACCGTCACCTACCAGGAGGTCACCGACCCGGCGGCCAGCGCGCACCTCGGCGAGGTCTGCGGCCGGGCGGCGCGGGTCGAGCTCTTCGAGGGCCACGCCCGGTCCGGAGACGTCCGAGCCGCCAAGCACGGAACGGCCGACCTCCCCTGGGCGCCGAACGCCCTTGCCCGTCCCTGAACGCGAAACCGAAAGGCACACCGACGATGTCGGTCAACGCAACGACGCGTGCCTCGAGCCCGTCCGCGTCGCGCACGCTCGTCTCCAGCACCATCGGCAGCATCATCGAGTGGTACGACTTCACCATCTACGGCACCGCTGCGGCGCTGATCTTCAACCGGCTCTTCTTCACCGAGCTCTCCCCGGCGGCCGGGACGTTGGCGGCCTTCGGCACCTTCGCCGCGGGTTTCATCGCCCGGCCCCTGGGCGGCTTCGTCGCGGGCCACTACGGCGACAAGCTCGGCCGCAAGGCGACGCTGGTGATGACGCTGACGCTCATGGGCGGTGCCACGTCCCTCATCGGTCTGCTGCCCACCTACCAGCAGATCGGCATCGCGGCGCCGGCGTTGCTGGTGCTGCTGCGGCTGGTGCAGGGGTTCGCCGTCGGCGGCGAGTGGGGCGGCGCGGTGCTGATGGCCGTCGAGCACGCCCCGGACGGTCGCCGCGGCGCCTACGGAGCCTGGCCGCAGACCGGCGTCTCGGCGGGTCTGCTGCTGGGCACCGGGGCGTTCAGCATCGTCTCGATGCTGCCCGAGCAGCAGCTGACCGCGTGGGGATGGCGGATCCCGTTCCTGCTGAGCGTCGTGCTGGCGCTGGTCGGGCTCTACATCCGGTTCCGCATCAGCGAACCCGAGTCCTTCACCGAGAGCCGTCCCGCGAAGCGGCCGCTGGTGGAGGTGCTGCGCACCCATCCCCGCGAGATCTTGATCGCGGTGGGCGTGCGGTTCGCCGAAGGCGGCAACTACTACGTGTTCACGGTGTTCATCCTGACCTACATCACCGAGCACCTGGGGTTGCCCAAGCAGGCGGGCCTGACCGGGGTGATGCTGGCCGCGGCGATCAACATCGTCGCCCTGCCGCTGTGGGGCGCGCTGTCGGACCGGATCGGCCGAAAGCCGGTGTTCATCGCCGGAGCGGTGTTCATGGCGCTGTACGCGTGGCCGTTCTTCTGGCTGGTCGACACCCGCTCGCCGGTGCTGATCGCGGTGGCCCTGGTGATCGCCCTGGCCGTACCGCACGCCGCGGTGTTCGCCCCGATCGCGGCGTTCTACGTCGAGCTGTTCGAACCGCAGCTGCGCTACAGCGGGCTGTCGATCGGCTACCAGATGGGCAGCGTCCTGCTGGGCGGCTTCACGCCGCTGCTGGCCACCAGCCTCATCCTCTGGTCCGGCGGGCAGTCCTGGAGCGTGGCCGTCCTGGTCGCGGCCGGGGCGCTCATCGCGGCGGTCGCGATGAGAACGGCGCCGGAAACCCACCGGAAGTCCCTCATCGAAGCGGCTTCCTGACCGGACCGCCCCGGGGGTGGCGTTCGGCGGAGCGCCACCCCCGGGACCGGGTGCGGCTAGCGGGTGAAGACGCCGATCCCGTTGGGCACCTGGCGCTGTTCGCCGTCGGACGGCGCGTTTCTGACGGTGGCGTGCGGGGTGTCGGGGGTTCTGACGGCCATGGTGGTGGATCCGCCGCCGTCGAGGTTCACCGCGTCGGCGGCGCCCAAGGAGGCCATGAGGTCGGCGGTCTCCTGGAGGTTGAGGCCGGTGCTGACGGGGGAGCGGCCGTCGGCCACCAGCAGGTGGACGCGCCGGCCGTCAGGGCTGATCCCGGCGGCGGTGCGGGGTGCCAGTTCTGCGGTGTCGAGGCCGGGGAGGGGGACGCCCTCGCGCATGATCGGCATCGCGCCGACGGCGAAGGTCAGCGGCACGCCGTCGGCCGGGAGCAGGGTGGTGCGCACGACGACCGGATCGCCGGGATCGAGCGCTTCCAGCTGAGCCGCGCCGTCCTCGCGCCCGACGAGGACGACCGTGCGAGGCGGGATCGGACCGGTTCCGGGCACGTCGGCTTCGGACCGGACCACCCCGTCGGTGATCACGATCTCCTCGGTGGCGGTGCTGCACGGCGCCGATCGGTTCTCGTCGGTGCCGCACACCGCCCGGGCCCGGGACACCTCGCCCCAGTCGCCGGTGTAGGCGCCGACGCCGCCGACCGGCAGCGCGTACTGGTTGAGCCCGGCGACGTCCACGACACCCGTCGGCCCGAGCACCGCGCCCGCCACGGCCAGGCGCGAGATGCGAGCCCGGCGGTCGAATCCCAGCGCGAAGACGTCCTCGTGGGAAGCTCCCTCCGGAAGCGCGGGACCGAAACGCTGACCGTGCGGGACCGCTCCCTTCAGCGCCTCACCACCACCGATCTCGGGGCCCACCGACGCACTCGTCGGCACCACGCCGGGGTGCTCCTCGCTGATGTTGAAGAAGTCGCCGTTGATCCCCGCCACGGCACCGGCGCCGTTGGCCTGATCGGCGATCTCGTCCTTCGCCGCCACCGAACCCGGTTGCAGCAGACCGAGATCCGCCCTGGGATCGGTCAGATCCACCGTCACCAGGTGCCCCACCACGGGACCGTGCGAAGTGGACAGTGCCAGCGGCCGGTAGCTCACCCCGGGAGCGACCGCGATGTCCCCGTCCTGCGCGGTGGCCGAGGGCACCGGCGAGACCAGCACCGCCAACCCGCACACGACCCCCAGCGCCCGAAGGCGCACCGACCTATTCGCCACCATCCGACTCCTTCCACCGGTGATCGCGATCACCACATCAGTCGGCGGGGGAGGGATGGTGCGGTTGGAAAGAAATGGACGAAGCCCGGGTCGCGCGGTTACCGCGGTCGGCTCAACGGGAATGGGCTGGCTCGGGCCTTGATCTGGCGGCCGGGTTTGGGCAAGCTTGAGCCCGCACAACGGGCGGTCGGGGGCCTGGCGGGACACGCCGGGTATGCGTCCGAGAGGAATGATGCGGACGCCCTGTGGAGGCCCGAGAAATGCTCACCCCTGATGACGTGCGGAATGTCGTCTTCGGCCGGGCTTGGCGCAAAGAACGCGGATACGACGAGGCCGAGGTCGACCACTTCCTCGGACGGGTCGAGGCGACGCTGCGCGGCAAGCAGCTGGTGACCGCTCGGGACGTGCTCACCGCCAAGTTCAGCCCGCGCCGGCGCGGCGGTCGCGCCTACAAGAAGGCCCAGGTCGACGAGTTCCTGGACAAGGTCGCGCTGACGCTGATGAAGCTCGAAGTGCGCGCTGACGAACGTCGCACGTCCCGCCCGGCGGAGGAACCCGTACCCGCGCGCAAGCCCGCCGAGAGCCGCGAGAAGCCCGCTGAAGAGCAGTTGCCCAAGCGCCCCGCGCGCGAACCGGCCCCGGCAGTCGAGGTCGCTCCCGCGGCGACGCCGTCCGAGCAGTTCCGCGGTCTGCAGCCGGCGACCTCGCAGAGCTCCGCGCTGGACAAGGCCGAGGTCGACGCCTTCATGGACCGGGTTCAGGCCACCCTGCGGGGCATCGATCACCTCACGCCCAACGACGTGCTCAACGCCCAGTTCAACCCGCCCGCTCCGGGGATGCCGGGCTACGACGAGGCGGGCGTGCTCGCGTTCCTGGTGATGGTGTCCTCCAGCATCCGCAACATCAACCGCAACACCGGCACGAACATGCGCCCGGTGACGGCCACGGACACCAGCATGCACCCGGTGACCGCGACGGGGACGAACATGCGCCCGGTGACGGCCACGGACACCAGCATGCACCCGGTGACCGCGACGGGGACGAACATGCGTCCGATGACCGCGACCGGCACGAACATGCGCCCGGTCACGGCCACGGGAACGAACATGCGTCCGGTGAGCACCGGGACGAACCTGCCGCCGGCGACCGGCTCGGGCACCGACCTGCCCCCGATCGCCGCCCAGACCGGTGCCTTCCCCGCGCACGTCGGGGACAACCGGCCGGCCCGGCAGCGGATGATCCCCGGACGCCGCCGTCCGCCGAGGCGCTGAAACCGCCGATGCGCGACCCCGCGGTCCGGTAGCGTGACCGACCGTGAACGGCGATCGCGCGAAGAAGCTGCGGCGGCACTGGGACAAGTCCGCGCCCTCTTACGACGGCGTCATGGCCCGCTTCGACCGCCACCTGGCGGGCGACAGCAGGCAGTGGGTCTGCTCCCGGGTTCGCGGTGAGGTGCTGGAAGTCGCCATCGGGACAGGTCTGAACCTGCCGCTCTACCCGGCGGGCACGCCCCTGACCGGCATCGAGTGGAGCCCCGCGATGCTGCGGCTGGCTCGGCAGCGCCGCGACGCGCTCGGCCTCGACGTCGAGCTGCGGGAGGGTGACGCGCGCACGTTGCAGTTCCCCGACGGCGCGTTCGACACCGTGGTGTGCACGTTCTCGCTGTGCGCCATCCCCGACCACGAGCAGGCGATCGCCGAGATGCACCGGGTCCTGCGGCCCGGCGGGCGTCTGCTGCTGGCCGATCACGTGGTGAGCACCGCGTGGCCGGTCCGGCTCATCCAGCGCGCCGCCGAGGTCGTGACGGTGCCGACGGGCGGCGAGCACTTCCGCCGCCGCCCCTCGCAGCACCTGCGCGCCGCGGGCTTCGAGGTGCAGGAGGCCGAGCGGTTCAAGCTCGGGATCATCGAACGCCTCGTCGCGGCCAAGCGCGCCTGAGTCAGCTCGACGCGATCGCCTTGATCACCGCGTCCTGGAAGGCGGGCAGATCATCGGGATTGCGGCTGGTGATCAGGTTGCCGTCGACGACGACCTGCTGG
Organism: Saccharopolyspora endophytica; assembly: GCF_018070075.1. Lineage (GTDB taxonomy): Bacteria > Actinomycetota > Actinomycetes > Mycobacteriales > Pseudonocardiaceae > Saccharopolyspora > Saccharopolyspora endophytica. The sequence continues at coordinate 481,021 of NZ_JAGPXE010000003.1, read as the reverse complement.
TCGGTGACCTCGCCTCCGGCGTTGCGGATGTCGGTGCGGATGCTGGGGAACGACGTCAGCTGCCGTCCCTTCACCACATCGGCCTCGACCAGCGTCCACGGGCCGTGGCAGATGGCGCCCACGGGTTTGCCCGCGTTGACGAAGTCGCGCACGAACGACACCGCGGTCCCGTCGCGGCGCAGCTGATCGGGGTTGATCGTGCCGCCCGGCAGCACGAGCGCGTCGTAGTCGGTCACCGAGACCCGGGCGACCTCGCGGTCGACCGGGAAGCGGTCGCCCTTGTCGATGTCGCCGTTCATCGCCTGGATCTCCCCGGCGTGCGGGGACACCACCTCGACCTGCCCGCCCGCGTGTTGGATCGCCTCGCGCGGGCCTTCCAGCTCGACCTGCTCCACGCCGTCGGTGGCCAGGATGGCGACCTTGCGGCCGCTGAGTTCGTCAGCCATGGTTGAACCTCCGTTCACGGGTACCGCTCGGTGAGGTACCCGCGAGCGGAGGTGTCCCAAACGCCTCCACAGAGGACGGCGTCAGTCGGCGACCTCGGCCTTCCACGCCGCCTTCTGCTCGTCCGTGGCGAAGCAGGCGTCGAACGAGTTGCGTGCCAGCGTCTTCAGCTGCTCGTCGGTGAGGCCCAGCTCGCTGCGCAGGGCCGCGAAGTTGTCGTCGACGTAGCCGCCGAAGTACGCCGGGTCGTCGCTGTTGACGCAGGCCAGCAGGCCGGCGTCGAGCATCGCCGGAAGCACGTGGTCGGAGAGCTTGTCGACGGTCCGCAAGGCCACATTGGACAGCGGGCAGACCGTCAGCGGGATCTGCTCGTCGCGCAGCCGCGCCACCAGCTCCGGGTCCTCCATCGCGCGGATGCCGTGGTCGATGCGCTCGACGCCGAGGACGTCCAGGGCGTCGCGCACGTAGTCCGGTCCGCCCTCCTCGCCCGCGTGGGCGACGCGGTGCAGGCCTTCGGCCGCCGCGCGCTGGTAGACCTCGGCGAACGGTGCCGGCGGGTGCCCGACCTCGGCGGAGTCCAGGCCCACGCCGATGAAGCGCTCCCGGTAGGGCAGCGCCAGCCGCAGCGTCTCGGCCGCCGCCTCGGGTCCCAGGTCGCGCAGGAAGCACAGGATGAGGTCGGTGGACACCGGGGAGTCGCGCAGCGCTCCGGTGATGCCCTCGAACACCGCGCCGATCGGCACGTCGTTGCCCAGGTGCACCTGCGGGTCGAAGAAGATCTCCGCCCGCCGCACCCCGGCGCGGTCAGCCCGCGCCAGGTAGGCGCTGGTCAGGTCGTAGAAGTCCTGGTCGGTGCGCAGCACCGGCAGGTTCGCGTAGTACAGGTCCAGGAACGACTGCAGATCGCTGAAGTCGTACTTCGCCCGGAGCTCGTCGAGATCGCTGGTCGGCAGCGCGAGCCCGTTGCGCTGGGCCAGCTCGACCAGCATCTCCGGTTCGAGCGTCCCCTCGATGTGAATGTGCAGTTCCGCAGTCGGCAACATGTGAATTCCTCCCCGGAACAAACCTACCGGGGCTCGTCGGCGCCGAGCGGTGCGGCCGGGGGAGCGGGTTCGCCGACGATCTCGGTGCAGGTCAGCCCGTCGGAGGCGGCCGGAGTGCCGGTGATCTCGCGCGCCTCGTGCTGGCCGAGGGCGCTGCAGGGCACGAACCGCCCGTCCACCAGCAGCGGGCGGCGGATCGCGCCGAGCGCGCTGTAGGCCAGCACGTTCGCGACGGGACCGGTGTCGAGCTCGACGCGCTCGGGACCGTGCAACCGCACCAGCCGGTAGCGCTCGCCGCGGCCCTCGCACTCGTCGAGGACGCGCCGCTGCTCGGCGGTGGCCAGCCACACCGCGTGGTGCTCGACGACGCCGGGAGCCGAGACCAGCACGGCCGGCCGCTGACCGTCGCGAGCGCGCACCCCGGAGGCCCACACCGCGGACAGACCGGTGCAGGTCGCGCGCAGCACCACCACCGGGCCGCGGAGGCCGAGCTCGGACCGCAGCCAGGTGATCTTGCTCGGGCAGGCGTTGGAACCGTAGGCCAGCACCGGCCACCGGGCCGACAGCGGCTCGGCGCCCGCTCCGGTCAGGAAGTCGTCCAGGCATCCCGTGCCCACCCGCCTGCCCGAGGGCAGCGAGGCGTCGGGGGTCAGGCGCCACCCGGTTCCATCGAGGTGCAGGTAGGAGTGGGCGGGACGCGCACCGGGGTAGGGATCGGCGGGGAATTCCTCGTCGCGGAACGTCGCGGCGCCCAAGGTGTTGAGCACGGTCACCGCTCCAACATGCCCACCGCGGACGGGTCCGCGCAACCTGATCGGGCGTCTAGGGTGCCGGGCACGAAACCCCAACGGCGCCGATCTCCTCCGAGGGCTCGTCGATGAACAGCGCCGCCGCGAACTCCCGCCGTGTCCCGGACCGTCTCGTACGAGTGCTCCCGCGCTAGAAGTCGCTGAGCCGCGGGGAGCGAGAGATCGTGGACCCTTCTCGCCGTCGGAGGCGGCGCGGACACCACACCCGCAGAGCACCGCCCTCGCCGTCCTCAGCGAGGAGGGCGCCACGTGGGATCGGGCGCGGTGTGGTCGAGGTCCGTGGTAGTCGAAGGGACTGGGGAGAGACCAGATGAGCGAGCACGACATCGAGGACGTTGACCTGCTGGTGGTCGGTGGCGGGAAAGCCGGCAAGTCCCTGGCGATGGACAGGGCGAAGGCCGGCTGGCAGGTGGTCATGGTCGAGCGGGACAAGATCGGTGGCACCTGCATCAATGTCGCGTGCATCCCCACGAAGACGCTCGTCGGCTCGGCCCGGAACCTCCTCGCCGCGCACCACGCCGCCGAGCGGGGCGTCGAGATCGACGGTGAACCCGCGATCGATCTGGCCCGGCTCCGCGCGCACAAGGACGGCGTCGTCGGTGCGATGGTCAACGCCCACGTCAAGTTGTTCGCCGACTCGGGCATGGACTTCATCCTGGGGACAGCGCGCTTCGTGGGCGAGCGCACCGCGGAGATCCGCACCGACGACGGTCGCAACCGTCTGGTCCGCGGCAGGGACGTCGTGGTCAACACCGGCACCACCCCGGTCATGCCCGACCTGCCCGGCATCAGCGAGGCGAAGGTGTGGAACTCCGAGACGATCCTGCACCTGGAGCGCCTCCCTGACAGGCTGCTGATCCTCGGAGGCGGTTACGTCGGGTGCGAGTTCGCCTCGATGCTCGCCGTCTTCGGCACCCGCGTCACGCTGCTGCACGGCCGCGATCAGCTGCTGCCCGGAGAGGATCCCGATGTCGCCGCCTTGGTCGCCGACGTCCTCGTCGACCAGGGCGTCGACGTCCGCCTCGGAGCTCGGGTGAGCGCCGTGCGCCGCGAACCCGGCCACGGCGACGTCGTGGCCACCCTCGTGGACGGTGCCGAGGTTCGCGCCCAGGAGTTGCTCGTTGCCACCGGACGCGCTCCTGTGACGGCCGACCTCGGCCTGGGCGCGGCGGGGGTCGAGCTCACCCGCCGGGGGTTCATCGCCGTTGACGACCACCTGCGCACCACGGCCGACCACGTCTGGGCTGCCGGCGACGTCGCGGGCAGCCCGCAGTTCACGCACGCCTCGTGGAACGACTTCCGCGTGCTGCGGGCGAACCTCGCAGGTCGGGATGCCGTCACCGCAGGCCGGCTCGTGCCGCACACCGTGTTCACCACCCCCGAGCTCGCGCGCGTCGGTCTCACCGAGACCGAGGCGCGCGCCCAGGGCCACGACGTCAGGGTGGCCCGACTCCCGGTCACGGCGATCCCGCGGGCCAAGACCTCCCACGACTCGGTGGGGGTGTGGAAGGCCGTCGTGGATGCCGCGACGGACCAGATCCTCGGCGCCGCTCTCCTGGGGAACAACGCCGGAGAGGTCATCTCCGCGGTCCAGATGGCCATGCTCGGAGGACTCCCGTACCAGCAGGTCCGAGATGCGGTCCTCACCCACCCCACCATGGGCGAAGGGCTCAACCTGCTCTTCGACAGCCTCGACTAGTGCGGCGCGCGGAAGCCGACGGTTCACCGGAACGTCGAGAGCCTGTCAGCGGTCGAGCCCTCGACCGCACCGCAGCGGCCCTGATTTCGGGTCGAGAACGGCGGTCTCACGGTCGAGCCCCGGCCCCGCCGGCATCCGCGCGCCGCAGGGCTGGTCTGGGGCCGTCGTGAAGCGGCGGTTCACACCCCGAAGTGGAGCTCCAGGGTTCGTGCCGCCGGCCAGTTCGCGTGGTGCGGGAGGACGTCGAGGCCGCAGGCTCGTGAACCGAGGCCGTGCTGGGCGGCGTCGATGAACAGGTGCAGGCGATCTGATGGTGGCAGCTCGTGGTGGTGGGCGGCGGCGGCCATCTGCTGCGGGGTCCAGCGGCTGAGCGTGAAGCCGGGCCGGGAGCCGCTGACGTCGGGGTGCGTTCGGAGCGTGAGGCCGCGGTCGTGGAGGTCGGTGAGGACGAGTTCGCGGAGACCGCTGCGGTGCCCGGTCTCCTGCGGGCGCGCGTACCGCACCGCGAGGTCGTCGACGGCAGCGTGGAATCGACCGACGAGGGCCGCCGCGCAGCTGTCCGGGTACGACTCCGCTGGGCCGGTGCCGAACCAGGAGGCGTGGGAGACCTCGGCCGGCAGGGCGAAGCGGATGCCCGTGCGAGGCCACGTGGTCCTCCACCCGGGGCTCGGCACGACGTCGACCCTGAGCCGGATTCCGGTGTCGGTCGGCGTCCACCGGGAGGTCAGCTCGACGCTCTCCCCGCTGTTCGCGGCGCTCACGCGCACCCGCGTGCGCAGGCTGCCGGTGCTGACCTCGACCTGGTCGATCCGGTGAACGAGGCGATCGAGGCCCTCCTGGAGCCACCGTTCGGCAGAACTCGGCCCTGGCTCGCCGTGGCCAAAGGTGAGTCGGGGATCGGCGCGAACGTAGGACGGAAACCCGCTTCCGCGGTCGTTGTCGGTGGGGGCGCGCCACAGCTCCAGCCAGGGCCCCCCGACGAGCAGGTCGCCCAGGCGCACGAGTTGGCCGGTGAGCCGGTCGAATTCCGCGATTCCGTGGGTCACCGTGCGCTGAGGTTCTTCCGGGACCGGCCCATTGTCGTGGTCTCCGGCGGGAACAGCGGACGCCGGGCCGAGGGCAGCACCACGACCGGATTGGTCCGGGCTGCTCGGCGGAAATCCGGAGGCCGGCGTCACGTCGCTCTGCGCAGCAGCGACGACATATCCGGCCGGTGCCCAAGGAGTGTGGTCGGCGAGCACGGCGCGGACGGTGAGCCAGCACTCGGTCGCAGGATCAGCGCTCGAGGCTGGGAACGCCTCGTCCGGAAGGGCAATGGTGGCGCTGCTTCCTGCGGGCACCGGTGGGATCGAGAGCCGACCGGCCACGACCCGGTGCCCGGCCTTCTCGAGCGACCACTCGAACACCAAGTGCTGGGTGGATATCGCGTGGTACCGGTTTCGCACCGCTACTGTCCGGCCGTCGAAGGTGAACAGCACCGGCGCGCTCACGGCTTTGAATTCGGCAAGGCCCGGAGTGGGGGTGCCGTCGGAGAGCACGAGGCCGTCCATCACGAAGTTCCCGTCGTGGACGGCTTCGCCGAAATCACCGCCGTAACCGTAGAACGGCGTGTGGTCTTCTGGCGTGCGGGTCAGGAGGCCGTGGTCTCGCCACTCCCAGATGAATCCGCCGTGGAGTCTTGGATAGGCGTCGAACAGCGCGTCGTACTCCGCGAGCGCACCAGGCCCGTTTCCCATCGCGTGGCCGTACTCGCACAGCAGGAACGGTTTCGAGCGCTGCCTCGCGGCCTCTGCCGGGTTGCAGCCGAGGAGTTGCCCGGGAACCGCGTCGGCGGCGATCGATTCGGTCTCCTGCAAGTTCGGGTACATCCGCGAGTACACGTCGGTGTACTGGCCCGTGTAGTCCCCTTCGTAGTGCACCGGTCGACGCGGATCGCGTTGGTGTACCCACCGCGACATGGCGGCGAGATTGCGGCCGGTTCCGGATTCGTTGCCCAAGGACCACATCACGATCGAGGGGTGGTTCTTGTCCCGTTCCACCGTGCGCTCGATCCGGTCGAGGTACTGGGCCTCGAACCGCGCGTCGTCACTGGGATTGCCGGCCCAGCCGAGGGAGACGTAGCCGTGCGTTTCGAGATCGCACTCGTCGATCACCCAGAACCCGTACTCGTCGGCGAGGTCCAGCAGCCGGGGGTGCGGAGGGTAGTGGCTGGTCCTGATGGCGTTGACGTTGTGCTGCTTCATCAACTCCAGGTCGGCGCGCGCATGTCGTTCGTCGAACACCCGGCCACGTTCGGGATGGGTCTCGTGCCGGTTCACCCCGCGGAACACGACGCGGCGTCCGTTCACGGTGAAAGCGTCACCGACCACGCGGACCGTGCGGAACCCGATGCGTTGCGAGATCGTCTCGCTTCGCGAGGAGACCGTGGCGTCGTACAGACGGGGGGATTCCGCGCTCCACGGGTCGACGGCCTCGATCGGGATCGCGGCGACGCTTCCCGGGCTCTCCCAGACCACTTCGAGGCCGAGTTCGGGCACGCACAGCGTGACCGGGAAGGAGGTCGGATCGGCGACCACTTCCACCGCCAGCCGACCTGAACCGGTGGTGTGGTCGTAGTCGGCGTTGAGCCACACGTCGTCGATGCCGCCGGCTGGTCGACCGAGTACGGTCACGTCCCGGAAGATGCCGGGCAGCCACCACTGGTCCTGGTCTTCCAGGTAGCTCCCGATCGACCACTGGTGCACGCGGACCACGAGCACGTTCCCCGCAGGGCGCACCAGGTCCGTCACGTCGAACTCCTGGACGAGGCGAGAGCCTTTGCCCGCGCCCACCTCGGAACCGTTGAGCCAGACGCGGTAGACCGACTCCACACCATCGAATCGGAGGAGAGTTCTCTCCGCGTCCCAGCCCGCGGGAAGGTCGAAGCTGCGGCGGTAGTCCCCGGTGGGATTCTCGTCGGGAACCCTGGGGGCATCGATCGGGAAGGGGTATTGCACGTTGGTGTAGATGGGCCTTCCGTAGGCACCGTCACCGTGCAGGACCCAATGCGCCGGGACCGGGATCGAATCCCACGACGCGTCGTCGAAGTCCGGATCGACGATCGCCTCGTCGAGGCCCAGCGTCGTGTCCGAGTACCGGAAGCGCCAGTTGCCGTTGAGGCTCACGGCCGGGGCGTCGGAGCGCAGCGAAGAGCGGGCGGGAACGCGTGCTCCTGCCCCGGGTTCGAAGTCTTCGTAGAAGGTCATGATGGCCGTGCAGTCCTTTCGTGAAAGCCACACCGCCCGAGTGCTGCAGCAGGGCTGCCGGGCGCTCGCCGACGTCGCTAGAGGGGAGACGTGGTGGTGGGTGGTCGCGCCAGTCGGCCGGGCTCGCGGTCAGCCCTTGACCGCCCCCTCGGAGAGACCTCCTCGCCAGTACTTCTGCAGGACGACCATCGCGCAGATCAGCGGGATGATCGAGACGAGCGCCCCTCCGGTGGTGAGCTGGTAGAACTCCGGCAGGCGGTCGACCTGGCTGCTCCAGTTGTGCAGCCCGAGAGTGACCGGGTACAGCGATTCGTCGGCGAGCATGACGAGGGGCAAGAAGAAGTTGTTCCAGATGAAGACCAGCTGGAACAGGAAGACCGTCACCAGTGCGGGAGTCATGGTGCGCAGACCCAGCTTGTGGAAGATGCGCAGCTCTCCAGCGCCGTCGATGCGGCCGGCTTCGACGATCGAGGTGTCCACAGACGCTTCGGCGTAGATCCGGCACAGCAGCAGCCCGAAGGGTGACACCAGGGAGGGGATCAGGACGCTCAGGTAGGTGTTGGCCAGCCCGAGAGAGCTGAACAGCAGGAACATCGGCAGCGCTAGAGCTGTTCCCGGAACGAGCACGCCGCCCAGAACGGTTCCGAAGACGAGGTTCTTGCCGCGGAATTCGTACTTGGCCAGCGCGTACCCCCCGACTGCCGCGAAGTACGTCGCGAGTGCGGCGCCCACGCCGGCGTAGAGAACCGAGTTGAGCAACCACCGCACGAAGATGCCGCCGTTGTAGGTGAACACCAGTGCCAGGTTGTCCCAGAGCGCGAAGGTGGGCGCCAGAGCGAAACCGTTGGTGGCGAACAGGTCTGATGTGGTCTTGGTCGCGGCGATGACGATGTAGTAGATCGGTACGAGGAAGTAGAGCGCGACGATCACGAGGATCGAGGTGACGATGATCGTGCTCCTCGGCTTGCGCCGTCCCCGGCCCTCGGATGGCGAACGGGTCTCGGTGGTCGTCACTTGCGGGCCTTCCTCTCGGACCGGCGACGGGTGACCAGCATGAACGCTGATGACAGCGCGAAGGCCACCAGTGCGATGAGCACGGCTTGCGCAGAGGCGAGCCCGTACTCGTTGTAGGCGAAGGCGTTGGTGTAGGCGGAGAGGTTCGGTGTGTACTCGGTGTCGATCGCCGGGGAGGACGCGGTGAGGACCAGAGGTTCGGCGAAGAGCTGCAGCGTTCCGATGATCGAGAAGACCGTCGCCAGGTTCACCGCCGGGCGGATCAGAGGTAGTTGGACCGACCAGGCGACCCTCAGGGCCCCCGCCCCGTCGACCCGCGCTGCCTCGTAGATCTCTCCAGGAACGGCCTTGAGCTGTGCGATGACGATGAGCATGTTGTAGCCGGTGTAGGTCCAGGTGACGATGTTCGCGATGGACCAGAGCACAGAACCGGAGCTCAGGAAGTCCAGCGGTATTCCGAGCAGCCCCGCCGCATCGATCAGCGGACTGAGTCCGGGGACGTAGAGGAAGCTCCACAAGATCGTCGCGATCACGCCGGGAACCCCGTAGGGCAGGAAGTAGGCCGCGCGGAAGAACTGAGGCCACTGCGCGCTCGCCGACTCGAGGAGGAGTGCGAGAACCGTGCAGAGGAAGATCATGGTGGGCACCTGGACGATGCCGAACAGCAACACGCGCGCGAAGCTCGCGACGAACCCGTCGTTGGTCAGCGCCTGCGCGTAGTTGTCCCAGCCGGCGAACGTCGACCGGACGCCGTCTTCCCCGAACAGCCCTTCCCGCGTCGTGGTGGTGAAGCTCTGCCCGATAGCCGCTCCGATGGGAAGGACGAAGGTGAACACGAACACCGCCAGGAACGGCGCCAGCAAGGTCCACGCGGCTCCGGTGTGCGAGCTCCTCGGCCGCAATCGGCCACGGCTCCTGTCTCGGGTCGACGCGCTCCCGTCGATGTTCGCAGGCGTCGTGCTCGTCGTCGTGCTCACTTCCCGGCCTCCCTGACGCGCAACCCCTTGTCCTTGAACGTCCGAACGACTTCTGCCTGCGTCTGCGCGACCGAGTCGACGATCGACTGCCCGCTGGTCTGCTTCTTCCGGAAACCGTTGGCCAACGCGTCGTTGGTGAGTTTGGTCAGGGGTGACCATGTCCAGTCCGGGTTGGTCTGCGCGACCGCGGGTGCGAAGACCTCCTGGTTGTAGTTCTGCCCGCTGAACCACTCGCTGGGCTTCTGGCGCTGTTCACCGATGTAGTGGCGCGACGGCGACCACCCGATTCCCAGGTGCTCGATCTCCGCGTCGATGCCCTCGGGGGCGCTGGTCAGCCATTGGATGAAGGTCAGCGCCTCGGCCGGGTGCGCGCAGTGGGCGAGCACTGCGGCGGTGGACCCGCCGTGGTGGGTGGAGCCGAAACCCGTGCCGTTCCAGGTCGGCATCGGGGCTACGCGCCACTTCCCGGCTCCGTCGGAGACCTCCTGCACCATCGCATCACCCCAGGAGCCGCTCGTGACACCCGCGATCTGCCCTTGGGCGGCGGCCGCGTACCAAGCTGGGGAGAACGCCTCGCTGGCAACGTTGACGATGTCGTCGTCGATGGCCTTGTCGAAGAAGCGGGCGACCAGCAGGGTCCTGTCGTCGGTCAGGTCGACGACCCACTCGTCTCCTGCGGTCCTGAACCACACGGCTCCCGCCTGCGCGGCGTAGCTGGCGAAGAACGACCCGTCGCTGATCGGGAACGTGTCGAGGTAGTGCTGCGGGCCGAGCCTGCGAACCTCAGCGGCAAGAGCAGCCCATTCGTCCCACGTTCTCGGTGGAAGTCCGCCGACTCGATCGAGAACAGCTGGCTGGTAGAAGAAGCCCATGGGGCCCGAGTCCTGGGGAATGCCGTAGACACCACCGTTGAAGGAGACCTGCTTCCACAACGCCTCGTCGTAGTGGTGCGCGATGCTGTCGGCGCCGTACCTGGAGAGGTCGACGAGTCCGTTCTGCAGCAGGAACTCCGGTACCGACTGCATTTCGACCTGCGCGATGTCGGGCCCGCCGCCGGCCGCGAGCGCGGAGTGGAGCTTCTGGTAGCCGCCTTCCTTCCCGCTGGGGATCCAGGTGGCGTTCACCTGGATGTGCGGGTTTTTGGCGTTCCAGATGTCGAGGACCTTTTGCAGGTCTTTGACCCACGACCAGTAGGTCAGTGTGACCGTTTCGCCCGGTGCGGCAGCGGCAATGACCGGCGCTCTGTTCACCGGGACGCCCCCAGGACTCGCGCACCCGGCCACAGCGGCGGAGAGCGCGCCCGCTCCCAGCATCAGAAGCCGTCTTCTCGTGAGTGATTGCATCCAGCTGTTCCCATCAACGTTGATGTGGTGTGCGGTGTTCGGTGTTCGAAAAGGAGCGGGCGCCGCTCCGGCCCGCACCGGCGTCGCGCTGTTCAGGTGACGATGGGCCGGACGGGAGTGGTGGGTATGGGTGGTTTCGGTCGGGATGAACACCCGGTCGGACTTGCCGGCCCTCGACCGGCTCTCCTCGCGGATCGACGCGGGCTCCTCGACCGTTCTGCCCGCCGGTCCGGGCATGACCGCGCGGGGTCGCGCAGCAGGGGGAGTCCACGCCCAGCTCGTCGAACCGTGCGACTGCGAGGTGGGATGCGGTTTCAGCTGAGTCGGCGAGATGTCCTACGACAACTGGAACTTCGCCGCGCACTCCGTTCAGCGCCTCACCGCAATCCGGGTGGCGGAGATCGCATGCCGCTGTTCACCGCGGGGCGCCTGAGTGCTCACGTTGGCCTCCCAAACCAATCAAAACCAAACACGTTCAGACCTAAACGCCAATGTGAACTGGCCGTTGATGAGTGTCAAGAGCCTCAAATGGAGGGCGTCTCTACCATGTTTCCTCTACCGGGCCCGGTGCTTTCGGTGTGTTTGTGCAGCCTGATATAGGGCTGTTTGACGGTTTTTTGCGAGGTGGAGTCATGTCTCGCGGCCTGCGTGAAGTGGCATGAGTCACATGGATGGCCTTTGGTTTTTGCTGACGGGATGTCAAAATGCTTCAACATGAGCCAACAGAAACAACCAAAAGGGAACGCTTCTCCTTCGGTTCACGAAGGGCAAGGTGCCCTGGTCACAGATCCGCCCGGGTTGAACCGGCGGCCACGCCCGCGATAGCCGAACGCCGCTCGGGCGGGTCGAGGGCGCGGCTGTGGGGGTACGGTTCTCGCGTCGCTCAGGCAGGAGAGGCCCACGTGCTCCTTCGGGGCGAATGTGGAGCGGGCAGCTCCGACTTGGTGTCCTGCGGAGCGAAGCGAGGGCTGCCGCGGCCGCGCGGACCGGCGTGGGTGTGCGGGGCCGGGTGAAGATCGGCGCCAGCGGGAAGGTGGCGACCGGTGCCGACATCGTCAAGCGCCTGATCCAGGGCGCCGACTGCACCAACTCGGCACGCGCGATGATGTTCGCCGTGGGCTGCATTCAAGCCCAGGCATGTCACACCAACGCGTGTCCCGTGGGTGTCGCCACCCAGGATCCGGGTCAGGCGAGAGCCATCGACGTCGCGGACAAGACCGCACGGGTCTACCGGTTCCACAAAGTCCACGGTCACCTCGGCGCTCGAGCTGGTGGCGTCCATGGGCGCGCGGGGCCCGGCGGACCTGCGCACCGACATGCTGCGTCGCCGGGTGGACGACAACACCGCGCGCCCCGACTCGGAGCTCTACGAGTGGCTGGCTCCGGGTGAACTGCTCGAACACGCGCCGCCGAGCTGGCAGGAGGATTGGGCCAAGGCCGACGCGGATTCGTTCACCGGCTGACCGCTCCGGTGATCGGCTGAGGAGCCGAAACGTAATCGGCGGCAGGAGAACTTCGTCGTCGAGAAGGAGCTCGTCCTCCTGCTCCGGTCAGGAAGTCGTCCAGGCATCCCGTGCCCACCCGCCTGCCCGAGGGCAGCGAGGCGTCGGGGGTCAGGCGCCACCCGGTTCCATCGAGGTGCAGGTAGGAGTGGGCGGGACGCGCACCGGGGTAGGGATCGGCGGGGAATTCCTCGTCGCGGAAGGTCGCGGCGCCCAGGGTGTTGAGCACGGTCATCGCTCCAACATGCCCACCGCGGACGGGTCCGGGCAACCTGATCGGGCGTCTAGGGTGCCGGGCACGCCGCCGTTCGTCGAGGAGGACGAAGATGGTCGAGACAGTGCGCGGACAGGTTCCGGTCGATCAGCTGGGCACGGTGCTCATGCACGAGCACGTCTTCGTGCTCAACGAGGAGATCCGCCGCAACTACCCCGAGTTCTGGGACGAGGAGGCGCGGGTCGCCGACGCGATCGAGCGCCTGCGCGAGCTGGCCTCGCGCGGTGTCGACACCATCGTCGACCCGACGGTGATCGGGCTCGGGCGCGACGTCGAGCGCGTCGCGCGCATCAACGCCGAGGTCGACCTCAACATCATCACCGCCACCGGCCTCTACACCTACGACTCGGTGCCGTTCTTCTTCCGCCTGCACGGGCCCGGAACCCCGCTCGGCGGCGACGAGATGATGGTGCGGATGTTCGTCAAGGACATCACCGAGGGGATCGCGGGCACCGGTATCAAGGCCGCGTTCCTCAAGTGCGCCATCGAGGTGGAGCTCACCCCGGGCGTGGAGCGCGTGCTCCACGCCGTCGCCGAGGCGCACCTGCAGACCGGTGTCCCGATCACCGTGCACACCAGCCCGGGCCACCGCACCGGTCTCGTCGCCCAGGAGGTGTTGCGGCGCAGCGGAGTCGACCTCGGCCGGGTCGTGATCGGGCACAGCGGCGACACCACCGACACCGACTACCTGCGGGAGCTCATCGACAACGGTTCCTACATCGGCATGGACCGCTTCGGGATGGACGTCCTGCTGCCCACCGACGAGCGGGTGGCCACCATCGCCGCGCTCGCGGGCGGCGGACTGGCGGACCGGATGGTGCTGGCCCACGACGCGTCCTGCCACATCGACTGGTTCCCGTCGGGGGTGGCCGAGCAGGCCATGCCGAACTGGAACTACACGCACATCCACGACGTGGTGCTCCCGGCGCTGCGCGAAGCGGGCGTCACCGAGGAGCAGCTGACGACGATGCTGGTGGACAACCCGCGCCGCTACTTCAGCTGAGCCCGCAGGCGTTTACAAAACTGCATGCCCTGACTTAGTTTCGGATCGAACTAGTTCCGCAAGGGGGGCAGATGAGCAGTCGCAGTGACCTGCCTGCGCAGCGGAGGGCCGCGATCGCCGGTCTCGGCATGACCGAGATGGGCAAGGTCTACGGCCGCACCGCGCAGCAGTTCGCCGCCGAGGCGGTTCGCCGGGCCGTGGCCGATGCGGGGCTGCGGCTCGGCGACGTCGACGGCCTGCTGGTCTCGGCGGGTCTGGCGGGCGGTGTCGACCTGAGCCTGCAGGGCGACCTGGGGCTGGAGGGCCTGCGGCTGCTCAGCCAGATGCAGTCGTTCGGCTCCACCGCCGGAGCGATGGTCCAGCACGCGGCGATGGCCGTCGAGGCGGGCATGGCCGACGCCGTGGTCTGCGTGTTCGCCGACGCCCCGCTGCGCGAGGGGACCTCGACCGGCGCGGCGTACGCGGCCGACCGGTACTCGCCGAAGGGCTGGGGCGGGATGGTCGCCAGCAGCGGCTTCACCGGCCCCAACTCGTTCTACGCGCTGGCCGCTCGACGGCACATGCAGGCCTACGGCACCACCAGCAAGCAGCTCGGCGAGATCGCCGTGGCGCAGCGAAAGTGGGCGGCGATGAACCCGCTGGCCCGGTTCCGCGATCCGATGGACATCGCCGACCACCAGGAGTCCCGGATGGTCGCCGAGCCGTTCCACCTGCTGGACTGCTGCCTGGTGTCCAACGGCGGCATCGCCGTCGTCGTCACCCGCGGCGACCGCGCCGCCTCGCTGGCCCAGCCGCCGGTGTCGGTGCTGGGCTGGGCCCAGGCCCACCCCGGCGGCTCGCTGCGCCGCGACGACGACCTGGGGCTGGTCAGCGGGGCGGCCCAAGCCGGTCCGCAGGCGCTGCAGATGGCCGGGGTGTCGCTGGCCGACATCGACATCGCCCAGCTCTACGACTGCTACACCTTCACGGTGCTGCTGACCCTGGAGGACTACGGATTCTGCGCCAAGGGCGAGGGCGGCGAGTTCGTCTCCACCCCCGGCGTGCTCGGTCCCGGCGGGTCGCTGCCGGTCAACACCGGCGGCGGGCAGCTGTCCTCCTACTACATGTGGGGCATGACGCCGCTGTCGGAGGCGATCATCCAGGCCCGCGGTCAGGCGGGCACCCGCCAGGTCCCCGATCACGAGCTGGTGCTGGTGTCGGGCAACGGCGGCATCTTCTCCCACCACAGCACCCTGGTGCTGTCCGCCTGAAAGAGGTTCCATGGCCCTCATCCCGGTCGCCCGAGACCACGCCAGCGCGGAGTTCTTCGACGGCACCCGCCTCGGCGAACTCCGCCTTCCCCGCCGCCGCGACACCGGCGAGTACCTGAGCCCGCACACCCCGATCGCTCCGGACGACGACGTCGAGCAGGTCGCCGCGAGCGGAACCGGCCGGGTGGTGTCCTGGAGCGCGGTGCACCACAAGCTTCCCGACGGCGGCGCGTTCCGGCTCGTCGTCGGCATCGTCGAACTCGACGAAGGGCCCTGGTGGTGGACCCGGCTGGCCGAGGTCGACCCCGACGCCGACCTCAGCGACCTGCGGGTCCGGGTCGCCTTCGAGCCCTCGGGCCCGGAACCGGACCACGAGGTCATCCCGTACTTCCGCCCGGCGTGAGATCGCGGTCGCAGGTGAACGCACGACGGCGAGTCCGCCGCGACGCACCGACGTCCACAATGGATGCTCCCGGCCCGATCTCGGGTCGTCGCGCGCGGGCGACTACCGTGCGGAGGTAGGAGTGCTGGGGAGGCGCGTTGTGATCGGGATCGAGGACGTCGAAGCCGCTGCGAAGGCCATCGAAGGGCACGTGGTGCGCACGCCGACGGTGACCAGTCCGGGGCTGTCCGAGCTGCTCGGCGCACCGGTGACGGTGAAGCTGGAGCTGTTGCAGCGCACCGGGTCGTTCAAGGCTCGCGGCGCGGTGGCCAAGCTGCTGTCGTTGACCGAGGCCGAGCGCGCGGCCGGTGTGGTCGCGGTCAGCGGCGGCAACCACGGCATCGGCCTGGCGGTGATGGCCGGTGCCCTGCACGTCAAGGCGACCGTCGTGATGCCGCGCTCCGCGCCGGAGCGGGCCGTGGAGGTGGCCGAGTCCGCCGGGGCGACCGTCCGCCTGGCCGACGACATGGCCGGGGCGTTCGCGCTCACCGACCGGCTCCGGGCCGAGGGCAGCACCCTGGTGCACCCCTTCGACGACCCCGCGGTGATCGCCGCGCAGGGCACGGTCGGCCTCGAATTCGCCGAGGACGCGGGCGAACTCACCGACGTGCTGGTCAGCATCGGCGGCGGCGGTCTCATCTCGGGCGTGGCCACCGCGCTGCGCGCGAAGCGCCCCGGCGTGCGGATCTGGGGCGTGGAAACCGAAGGCGCCGAGGCGATGTCAGCGGCGCTGGCGGCGGGCGGCCCGGTGGCCGTCGAGCTGTCCTCGATCGTGTCGACCCTCAGCGCCCCGGCCGTCTCCGAACTGACCTACCGGCACGTGCGCGAGAGGGTCGAAGACGTGCTGGTGGTGCCCGATTCCGAAGCGGTGCAGGGCGTTCTGGACCTCGCCGGGCACGCGAAGCTGTGGGCCGAACCGGCCGCCGGCTGCCTGCTCCCGGCCGCCCGCCGGATCATCGCCGAGCGCGAGGACGTCAAGCTCGGACTCGTCGTCTGCGGCGGCAACGCCACCCCGGCCGACGTCATGGCCTGGGCCGACCGCTTCCGGGGCTGAACGCGCGGCGCCCAGCCCCGGCGCCGGTCACTCCGAGCGGTGGATCACGCGCGCCGAGGTCTGGTCGCGTGCCAGCAGCAGGATCTGGTCGACGTTGACGTGCGGGGGACGGGTCGCCACCCAGGAGACGGTCTCGGCGACGTCCTCCGCGGTGAGCGGGTTGGTGTCCTGGTAGACGGCGTCGGCCTTCTCCTGGTCGCCGCGGAAGCGGACCAGGCTGAACTCCGTCTGGACCAGGCCGGGGTCGATCTCGCACACCCGGATCGGCTGGCCGAACATCTCCAGCCGCAGCACGCGCGTCAGCGCCGCGACCGCGTGCTTGGCCGCGTTGTAGCCGCCGCCGGTGGCGTAGGGCTCGCGGCCCGCGACCGAACCGATGTTGATGACCTGCCCGTCACCGGACTCCAGCAGCTTGGGCAGCAGCGCGCGGGTCACCCGCAGGGTGCCCATCACGTTGGTCTCGTACATCCACTGCCAGTCCTCGTCCTTGGCGTCCAGGATGGTCTCGGAGCCGACCGCGCCGCCCGCGTTGTTCACCAGCAGGTCGCAGCGCTCGACGGCGTCGGTGAACGCGTCGACCGAGGACTGGTCGGTGACGTCGAGCTCCAGCGCCCGGCCCCCGATGGGGTCGGCGATCTCCTGCAACCGGTCCAGCCGGCGCGCACCGAGCACCACCTCGAAGCCCGCCTCGGCCAGGGCCTTGGCGCTGGCGGCGCCGATCCCGCTGCTGGCCCCGGTGACCACCGCCACCGGCGTTGGCTTGCCCATCGATACTCCTCCTCGAACCTCAGCCGTCGGCGCTCAACCTAACTCGCCGAGGAAGATCGGGTGAGGGCGCAGGTGGGGAGATCACGACCCCTGGCCGTCGGGAGCCTGCTTCGGGCGGGCGCGGAGGTGGGCTCGTTCGCCCTGCTTGCCGAACAGGCTCAGGAACTCCACGGCCTCGTCGTCGGCGGCGCCGAACCAGTGCGGGACCCGGGTGTCGAACTCGGCGGCCTCGCCGGGGGAGAGCACCACGTCGTGCTCGCCGAGCACCATGCGCAGCCGGCCGTTGAGGACGTAGAGCCACTCGTATCCCTCGTGGGTCTGCGGATCGGGCTCGTTGCGGCGGCTCCCCGCCGGGAGGATCAGCTTGTACGCCTGGATGCCACCCGCGCGCCGGGTCAGCGGCAGCATCGTCAGGCCGCCCCGCTTGACCGGCCGCAGGTGCACCCGCGGGTCGCCGGTGGGCGGGGCGTCGACGAGCTCGTCGAGCGTGACCCCGTGCGCCTTGGCCAGCGGCAGCAGCAGTTCGAGGGTCGGTTTGCGCGAGCCGGACTCCAACCTCGACAGGGTGCTCACCGAGATCCCGGTGGCCTTCGAGAGGTCCGCGAGGGTCGTTTCCCGCTGCCGTCTCAGCGCCCGCAACCTTGGCCCGACGGCGTCCAGTGCTTGCCCGAATTCCGCGTCCACCCACCCACCTTGCCACCGTGGCAACCGGGATTGCCACCGGGCTCACCTGGGCGCACGAGCGCTCAGCCGTTGTTGCGGTAGATCTCGTCGTAGCGGGAGGCGCGCTTGGCACGAGCCTCGGTGTGGGCGGCTTCGCGCGTGGACCGGCCGGTGCCGATGGGGAAGCCGTGCTTGTGCAGCCGGTACTCGCAGGTGTGCTCCATGTAGGACAGCGAGTACCACAGCGCGAGGATGACACCGCCGAGCACCGACATCACTCGGATCCACAGCGGGCCCGGGAGCAGCAGGAACAGCAGCCCGGGTGAGATCTGGACGAGGCTGCGCGCGGTGTGCCGCAGCACCCAGGTCCGGCAGGTGACGTCGTGGAGCACCCACTCGCGGTGCCGTGCGGGCAGGCGGCCGCCGAAGGCGTACCAGATCCACAGCAGCGGATTCGGTCGCACGAGGCGGGCGTCGGGGTGTTGGCTCACACCCCGATATTTAGCACACTAACTATTAGCGCGTAGTGGAAGGTGAGTAAGCTGACCCCGTGCAGACTCCCGACCTGGGCGAGGACCCGCTCGCCCTCGACCGCCAGGTGTGCTTCGCGCTGTCGGTCGCCTCCCGCAACGTCATCTCGCTGTACCGGCCGCTGCTGGCGCCGATGAACCTCACGCACCCGCAGTACCTGGTGATGCTCGCGCTCTGGGAACGCTCGCCGCGCTCGGTCACCGACCTCTGCGACGTGCTGCACGCCGACGCGGCCACGCTGTCGCCGCTGCTCAAGCGCCTGGAATCGGTGGGCTACGTGCTGCGCACCCGCAGCCGCAGCGACGAGCGCAGGCTGGAGGTTGCGCTGACCGAGGAGGGCGCGCGGCTGCGCGCCGAAGCCGAGAAGATCCCTTACCAGATCGTCGAGACCCTGGGCGTGGAGCTCTCCGAGCTCGAAGAGCTCCACGGGGCCCTGACCAAGGTCATCTCGGCCAGCCGCCGCGCCCTGGACGCCAGGTGACGATCACTTCCGGAACGGGCCGGTGATCTCGTAGGTGTAACCGTCGGAGCTGCTGCCGGCCGGTCCGCGCTGCGAGGAGAAGTACAGCCGGTCGCCCGCCGGGTTGAACGCCACGCCGCACAGCTCGGACTCGTCCTGGCCGACCACCCGCAGGAACGGCGCCACCACGTCGTCGGGCGTGATGATGCAGATCTCCATGTTGCCGCCGTCCTCGGCGACGTAGAGGTCTCCGGTCGCGGTGCCGGTGATGTTGTCGACGCCGCTCAGCGGACCGTCCTGGGTGAGGTCGTCGTCGTAGGCGACGTGGAGCGCGTTGGCCACCGCGTCGTAGGCCCAGACGCGGTTGTCGCCCTTGGTGGTGAAGAAGCAGGTGCCGTTGCGGTAGTAGGCGCCCTCGCCGCCGTCGAAGACGCGCGCGGTGTCGACCTGGTGGCGGGTGCGGATCGTGGCGCCCGTCGGGTCCGGAACGTCGACCCAGGTCAGCGCGTCATCGGCCCCGGCGAGGACCTGCAGCGTGCCGGCCGACATGTCGCCCCAGGTGGTCGGCACGAAGCGGTAGAAGTTGCCGTCGGACTCGTCCTCGGTCAGGTAGACGACCTTGCGGTCCGGGTCGGCGGCAGCGGCCTCGTGCTTGAACCGGCCCATCGCGTCGCGGCGGACCGCCTCACCGCCCCACGGGTCGGTCTCGAAGACGTAGCCGCGGTCGGTCTCCTCGCAGGACAGCCAGGTGTTCCACGGAGTCGCGCCGCCCGAGCAGTTCTGCGTGGTGCCGGTCAGGATCGGGTAGGCGCCGGTGATGGTGGCCGTGGCGTCGAAGCGCAGCGCGCTGACGCCGCCGGTGCCCAGCGGGAGCTCGGAGTTGGACACGTAGATCCAGCCGTCGCCGTCGGCGAAGCAAGCACCGCCGTCCGGCGCACCGTGCCAGGTGTGGCCGGTCCCGGCGACGGTCTCGCCGGTGTGGGCGAGCACCCGGCTGGTGAAGTTCGCGGGCAGTTCGAGGCCGTTGGCGTCGGCGGCCTGCAGCGGGCCGTACGGGCTGGGCCCGGTCTGCGCCGGGTAGGCGATGGCCTCGCGGGTCACGCTGAAGCCGAACGCGACAGCGGCACCGCCGGTGACGGCGGCGCGCAGGAAGGTGCGACGTTCCACGGTTTTCCTCCGGTGCGCGGTGGGAGTTCATGTGCTCGGGTACCGCGACGGTAGATCGGCGCGCGTGGACTGATCATCGCGAAAAGGATGAACAGTGCGTGTAGCGCGCGGTAACGGCGGTTCCGCTTCACCGTCCACAGAGGAGTGAACTGCGGGATGACGTGCTCGGACGCGAAGTGCCGCTAGGCGAACGGGAAAACCGGCAAACGGCGTTCGAGGAACGCGCCGACGCCCTCGGCGGTCTCGCCCGTCTTGACCGCGACGTCGTGCCAGTGCTCGGCCCGCTCGGCCAGCGGCTCGCTGCGCCCGGCCAGGTCCACCAGCTCCTTGGCCGCGCGCACGCTCAGCTGGGACCGTCCCGCGATGGTCCCGGCCAGCTCGGCCACCCGCTCCGCCGGGTCGGCCACGACCTCGTCGACCAGTCGCATGGCCAGGGCGCGCGGCGCGTTGAAGAAGTCCGCGGAGAACAGCAGCAACTTCGCCGCCGACGGTCCGACCAGCTCGGTCAGCCGCGCGATGCTCGAAGGCGGGTACACCACGCCGAGCTTGGCCGGGGTGATGCCGAAGACGGCGGACTCGGCGGCGATGCGCAGATCGCAGGCCGCCGCCAGCTGGCAGCCACCGCCGATGCACAGGCCGTTGATCAGCGCGATCGTCGGCAGCGGGCACTCCAGCAGCGCCCGCTCCGCCGGTTCGGTGGCGCTGCCCTCGGGGCTCTCGATCTCGTGCAGCTCGGAGATGTCGGCGCCGGCGCAGAACGCGTCACCGGCACCGGTGAGCACCACGACCCGGATCTCGGGGTCGGCGGTGGCCTCGGCGAGCAGTTCGGGCAGCCGTCGCCACATGGCGGCGTTCATCGCGTTGCGCTTGCCGGCGTTGTCGATCGTGATCCGGGCCACGTTCTGATCGACTTCCAGTCGCAGTTCCCCGCTGCTCATGCCACCTCCGCGCCGTTGCCTCCCGCTGCCCGGCGGATCGTATCCGCTGATCGTCACCGGTGACCCCGGGTCGTGGCGGGGCTAACGGCGGGGCGGTCTTCACCTGATCGGGATCGGTCGGGGTTCGCGACTAGCCTGTCCGTCGGCCGTGCGAAGAACGTGAAAACCAGTGAGGATCTCCGGAGATGTTCACGCGGAAGGATGGCGCACACATGGATGAGGAGACCCGCAGTCGCTTGGCGGAGATGCGCTCGCTGGCTGAGGAGCTGCACCCGGAGACGATCGAGGCCGAGATCGGCCGTGCCCGGGTGGAGGCCTACCAGGCCGGGATCAAGTTCGCCGCGGATTTCATCGAGCACGGACCCAAGGAGCGCAGCCGCCCCGACACCGACATCCCGATGCCGCGCCGGTAGTCCGCGGACCGCACCGGCACTGGGTTCGCCCCGCCGATGTGACCGCAGGTAGAGTGCCTGACCTGCGGTGCGGGTACGGGGTGAAGGTGGGGTGCCGAAGATGGTCACGGGCAAGGTCGTCCGGTTCGACGAGGTGCGCGGGTACGGGTTCGTGGCGCCCGACGGGGGTGGCGAGGACGTCTTCATCCACGTCAACGACCTGACCTTCGACAAGCGGCTGGTCGCCCCCGGTGTGGTCGTCGAGTTCGACCCCGAGGACAGCGACCGCGGCCCCAAGG
The DNA here is from genome assembly GCF_018070075.1 of Saccharopolyspora endophytica. Classification (GTDB taxonomy): domain Bacteria; phylum Actinomycetota; class Actinomycetes; order Mycobacteriales; family Pseudonocardiaceae; genus Saccharopolyspora; species Saccharopolyspora endophytica. The sequence goes on along the minus strand of NZ_JAGPXE010000003.1, from coordinate 459,704 downwards.
CCTCCAACGTCCAGATCCTGCGCCAGTCCGCCGCGCCCGGCGAGCAGCCGCCGGAGGAGGAGCTCTTCGACGTGCTCTCGGCGAAGGAGTTCCACGAGACCGTCACCGAAGCGCTGCTGACCTCCGCGCCGACGATGACCGCCGAGCAGATCCTGCAGGTTCGCCAGAAGCTCACCCAGATCGCTGTCCGCCACGGCTGGGTCGACGCCTGAACCGCTCTGCGCGGCAAGCGCATCCGCCCGGGCGGCATCGCTGATCGCCCGACTTGACCGAGTCAGACGGCCCGGCCCGACGGGCGGTCATGGCCGCTTCGGCGCAACCTGGGACGGACCCGTCCTGGTCGAGCCGGAGGTGGTCGGCGGTGCGAGCGGTACGCGTGCACGAGTACGAGCAGAAGCCTGTCGTCGAATCGGTCCCGGATCCCGAGGTCACCGGCCCCTGGGACGTGCTGGTGGAGATCAACGCCGCCGGTGTCTGCCGGACCGACCTGCACATCATCGAAGGCCAGTGGAAGGACAAGAGCGGCGTCGCGCTGCCCTACGTCATCGGCCACGAGAACGCCGGAACGGTCCGCGAGGTCGGCTCGGCGGTCAGCAACACCGCTCCCGGTGACCGCGTCATCCTGCACCCGCTGGTGACCTGCGGGCTCTGCCGGGCCTGCCGCTCCGGCGACGACGTGCACTGCGAGAACTCCCGCTTCCCCGGCATCAACGCCGACGGCGGCATGGCCGAGCTGATGCTGACCAACGCCCGCTCGGTGGTCCGCCTCGACGACGGTCTGGAACCCGCCGACGTCGCCGCCCTGGCCGATGCGGGGCTCACGGCCTACCACGCGGTGCGCAAGGCCGTGCCGCTGCTGCACGCGGGCACCCACGTGATCGTCATCGGCGCGGGCGGGCTCGGCCACATCGGTCTGCAGTCGTTGCTGGCCATGACGCCCGCCGAGATCACCGTCATCGACCGATCGCAGGAGGCGCTGGACCTCGCGACGCAGCTCGGGGCCCACCACGCCGTGCTCGCCGACGGCTCGCAGGTCGACACCGCGCTGGAGATCACCGCAGGTCAGGGCGCCCACGTGGTGCTCGACTTCGTCGGGGAGGGCGGTACCGAGGCCGAGGGCGTGGCGCTGACCAGGCAGGCGGGCTCGTACTTCGTCATCGGCTACGGCGGGAAGGTCGACATCCCGACCATCGACGTGATCTCCCGCGAGATCAACGTGATCGGCAACCTCGTCGGCTCCTACAACGACCTCGACGAGCTGATGGCGCTGACCGCGCGGGGCCAGGTCTCGCTGCGCACGCGCAAGTACGGGCTGGACGAGGCGCTGGACGCGCTCGCCGATCTCGACGCCGGCCGCATTCCCGGCGGTCGAGCAATTCTGGTGCCATAGGAAGGACGCGGACATGTACGTCAAGGGCGACGAGCAGTACTTCATCGTGGACGGGCACATCCACTTCTGGGATGGCACGCCCGCCAACCAGGCCAACCGCTACGGCACCGGGTTCCTCAACTGCTTCTACGACTACCACTCCAACCTCAGCCCGGAGGAGCACAAGTGGTCGCTGGAGCACTTCCAGCTGCAGAGCGAGCAAGACGTGCTGCACGACCTGTTCGAGGTCGGCTACGTCGACAAGGCCATCTTCCAGCCGACCTACCTCACCGACTTCTTCGTCAACGGCTTCAACACCACCGAGCGGGACGGGACGCTCGCCGAGAAGTACCCGGAGCGCTTCATCGTCAACGGCAGCTGGGACCCGCGTGACGAGGACGAGGGGCTGACCGCGCTGGAGCGGCAGGCGGAGCGCTGGAACCTGCGTGGCGTGAAGCTCTACACCGCCGAGTGGAAGGGCGCCTCCAAGGGCTGGAAGCTCTCCGACCCGTGGTCCTACCGGTACCTGGACAAGTGCCAGGAGCTGGGAATCCGCAACATCCACGTGCACAAGGGGCCGACGATCTACCCGCTCAACCGGGACGCCTTCGACGTCGCCGACGTCGACGACGCGGCCACCGAGTTCCCGGAGCTGAACTTCATCGTCGAGCACTGCGGCCTGCCGCGGCTGGAGGACTTCTGCTGGATCGCCACGCAGGAGCCCAACGTCTACGGCGGTCTGGCGGTGGCGATGCCCTTCATCCACTCCCGGCCGCGCTACTTCGCCCAGATCATCGGTGAGCTGCTGTACTGGCTGGATGAGAACCGGCTGACCTTCGCCAGCGACTACGCGATCTGGACGCCGAAGTGGCTGATCGAGAAGTTCGTGGACTTCCAGATCCCGGAGGACATGCAGTCCGAGTACGGCGTGCTCACCCCGGACATCAAGCGCAAGGTCCTGGGCCTGAACATGGCCAAGCTCTACGACATCGAGGTGCCGGTGCAGATCCCGTCCGCGCGGGAGGCGGTGGCCCGATGACCGCGATATCTACTGTGGACACCGAGGTCGTGGTGCGCGCCCTGGGCTCGGTGGTCGATCCGGAGCTGGACCGGCCGATCACCGAGCTCGGGTTCGTCGCCCGGTGCGAGGTGGTCGGCGACGGGGTGGAGGTCGACCTGCGGCTGCCGACCTACTTCTGCGCGCCGAACTTCGCCTACCTGATGGTCGCCGACGCCCACGGCGCGCTGAGCTCGTTGCCGGGGGTCGGCCGTGTGACGGTCCGCCTGCTCGACCACTTCGCGGCCGAGGAGATCAACGCCGGCGTCGCGGCGGGGGAGGGCTTCGACTCGGCGTTCCCCGGCCTCGCCGCCGGTGAGCTCGACGAGCTCCGCGCGGTGTTCCTGCGCAAGGCCCACGCCGCCGAGCAGGAGCGCCTCGCCGGAATCCTGCTCAAATCCGGTCGCACCCACGAAGACCTGACCGATCTCATCCTCGCCGACCTCCCGGACACCACGGCGCTCCGCCGCCTCCGGCGACGTCTCGGCCTCCGCGACGACGACCGGGCGCCGCTGCTCACCGACGACACCGGCACCCCGCTCACCCAGGCCGACCTCCCGCTCCACCTGAGGATCGCCCGCACCACCCGCATCAGCATCGAAGCCAACAGGACCTGGTGCCAAGGCCTGCTCCACACCCGCTACCCCCACTGACCACATTTCAGTGGAACTCCGGCCTGGGAACTCAGTGGGCACCTGGGTCCGGACTTCCATGGAATTCCGGACCCCGATTTCAGTGGAACTTCGGACCCCGATTTCAGTGGAAATCCGGCCAGCGAAGTTGAGTCGGTAGTGACGATGGGTTCAGTGTTAACTGAATTCAATCGTTCAGGGCGAGGGCGAGGGGGTCGGGATGTTGGGCGGGAATTGGGTCCGGGGTTGGAGTTGGGGGTGGGAGTTAGATCGGGGGGAGGGGTTGGGGGTGGTTGAGGAGGTCGGCGAAGGGGTCGCCGGTGGTGGTGACGCGGTCGAGGACCGTGCGGATGGTCCAGCGGTCCGGTGTGAGGTCGGGGTCGTCGAGCTCGTCCCATTCGAGGGGGACCGAGACCGGGGCGCCGGGCCGGGGGCGGGCGCTGTAGGGGGCGACCAGCGTCTTGTTGAGGACGTTCTGCGTGTAGTCCAGCCGCGCCAGGCCGTGCCGCTCGGTCTTCGTCCACGCCCAGCTGACGAGTTCCGGGACGGTGTTGCCGACCGCGCGCGACACCTTCTCCACCCACGCCCGGGTCTCGGCGTAGGTGTAGCGCGGCTCGATCGGGACCCAGATCTGGATGCCGCGCTGGCCGGTCACCTTCGGTTTCGCGACGACGCCCAGGTGATCCATCGCCGCCCGGTGCAGCCTCGCCAGCGTCAGCACCTCGTCGAAGCTCGTCCGCTCGCCGGGGTCGATGTCGAACAGCGCCCAGCTCGGGTGTTCCACGTCGCTGGTCGGCGAGGTCCACGGGTGCAGTTCGAGCGCGGCGTAGTTGGCCAGCCAGGCGAGCGCGGCGGGGCTGTCCGGGACGATGTAGCGCTGCACGTCGTCGGCATCGGCGCCCGGGTACTCCCAGGTCGACAGCCAGTCCGGGGCGTGGCTGGGCGCCTGCTTGTGCCAGAAGCCGGGGGAGTCCACGCCGTTGGGGAAGCGGTGGCTGTTGAGCGCCCGGCCCGCCAGGTACGGAAGCATCACCGGCGCGATCCGCGCGTGGTAGGCGACCAGCTCGCGCTTGGTGATCGGCTCCTCGCCGTCGCGGCCCGGGAAGAGGACCTTGTCGAGGTTGGTCAGGGAGATCCGATGGCCCTGCAGGTTCCAGGTCCCCTTGGACTTGAGCCCTTCCAGCTCGGCGAGCTCGGAATCGCTCGGGGGTTCCCAGCTCGGGCGCAGCCGGATCTCGGCCTGGTCGGCGGGCAGGTCCCCGCGCCACATGGCCTCCGGGTCGGCGGCGACCTCCTCGTTGGTGCGGCCGCTCTTGACCGACCTCGGGTGCTGCTCGGGATCCCAGCCGTCCTCGGCGTGCTCGTCGCGCTTGTGCAGCAGCAGCCACTGCTTCTCGCCGCGCCGGACCAGCACGAACCGCCCGCGCAGCTTCTCGCCGCGCAGCTCGAAGTGCAGGGTGCCGGCTTCGAGGGCGGCGGCCGTGTCGTCCTCGCCCGGCGTCCAGGTTCCGCGGTCCCAGACGATGACGTCGCCGCCGCCGTACTCACCCGCCGGGATGGTGCCTTCGAAGTCGGCGTACTCGAGCGGGTGGTCCTCGACCTGCACGGCCATCCGGCGCACCGCCGGGTCCAGCGTCGGCCCCTTGGGCACCGCCCAGCTCAGGAGCGCACCGTCGAACTCCAGGCGCAGGTCGTAGTGCCTGCGGCGGGCGCGGTGGCGCTGCACGACGAAGCGGTCGCCGGTCCCGGTGGTGCCGTCGCCGCGGGGCTCGGCGGTGCGCTCGAAATCGCGCATCCGCCGGTAGGTCGCCAGCCGGCCTTCGTTCACGGGTTCAGCCTGACACGGGCGAGCGCAGGTCAGCGCGTCGTGACGGGCGGCTCGCCGGAGTTCGGCTGATCGCGAGGTCGCCGGGTTGGCCTAAGATTGGTTGAAAGCGAAAGGAGTTTGACCATGCCGCAGCCGCAAGGGGCCGAGCTGGACGCCATCCGGGCCCGTCGCGACGAGCTCCGCGACCAGTACCTGATGCCGAGCGGGAAGCGCCCGGCGCCGACCGTCAAGGGCTTCCACCACGTCGCGCTGATCTGCAAGGACGTCGAGGAGACCATCCGCTTCTACCAGGAGCTGCTGGGCTTCCCGCTGGTCGAGCTGGTGGAGAACCGCGACTACGCCGGTTCCAGCCACTTCTTCTTCGACGTCGGCAACCGCAACCTGCTGGGGTTCTTCGACTTCCCCGGCCACGACCACCCGCCGTTCGAGGAGACGATCGGCGCGGTGCAGCACATCGCGCTGTCCACCGACGCCGAGAACTTCGCCGCCGCCCGCGAGCGGCTCGACGAGGCCGGCATCGGCTACGTCGGCCCGGACCGGGGCATCGACGACAGCCTCTACATCCGCGACCCCAACGGGATCGGCCTGGAGTTCTACCGCGAGGAGCTCGCGGTGTTCAACGGAACCCCGTTGCTGGACTGATGGTTGCGCCGCGTCGAGCGGAGGTCGGCCGCCCGGTTTCCGCTGCGATCGCGGAGTCGTGCGCTGCGTAGACTGTCGCCGTGGAGTTGTTGCGCGGGGCGTTGGGCGTGGGCGGGGATCAAGCGCTGGAGGTGGCCACGGCGCACGCGATGTTGCGGCGAATCAGCGCCGGCGAGAGCGGAGCGGCGCTGCGGGTCTACCGGCCCGAGGCGCGGGTGGTGGCCTTCGGCCGCCGGGACAGCCTGCTTCCGGGATTCCCCGATGCCGTCGCCGCCGCGCGCGACGCCGGGTTCACGCCGGTGCTGCGGGCGCCCGGGGGTCGGGCCGTCGCCTACACCGAGAACTCGCTGGTCGTCGACCACGCCGGGCCCGATCCGGGACGGCTGGCGGGCTTAGAGGAGCGGTTCGTCGGCTACGCCGAGCTGTGGTCCGAGGTCCTCGCCCAGCACGGCATCGACGCGCAGGTCGGGGCGGTGCCGGGGGAGTACTGCCCCGGCGCGCACAGCGTCAACGCCCGGGGACGCGTGAAGCTCGTCGGGACGGCGCAGCGGATGGTGCGCGGCGCGTGGCTGTTCAGCGCGGTGGCGATCCTCGATGACGCGGACGTGCTGCGACCGCTGCTCACCGAGATCTACCGAGCCCTGGACCTGCCCTTCGACGACGACTCCGTCGGCTCCCTCGCCGATGAGGCCCCCGGCCGTTCGCTGGACGGGTTCGAGGACTCCGTCATCGCCGCCTACGACCAGCGCTACGGGCTCGACCCGGCGGCGCTGCCGGAGGAGCTGCTGACCCGTGCCAAGGCGCTGGCCGAGGACCACCGCATCACCGCGTGACGGGCAGCGTCAGCATCGCCGGGCCGTTGGGCGTGCGCAGCTCCAGCGACCGGATGTCGCTGCGGCGCACCGGTGTCGTCACCTTGAGCACGGCGTTGTTGTCGGGCATCGCGAACCACCGCGCCAGCACCTCGCTGGTGCCGTCCCGGCGGACCACGACCAGCACGTAGTCGCCGCCGCGCCCGCCCTCGTACTCGCAGTCCACGTCGACCCGGGTCCCCGAGGGCAGGTCGCGGAGGTTGACGCTGGCCGTGACCGGGTAGGCGCCCAGAGCGGTCATCTCGGTGCCCGGCCCGGTCTCGGCGAGCTCGGTGGACAGCACCAGAGCCGCGCACGCGGCCACCGCCACCGCGGCTGCCGAGACCGTCCCGGCCAGGCGCCGCGTCCTGCTCCGGCGGACCTCGGCGAGCAGCTCGGGCAGTGGATCTGCGGGTTCGGTCCCGGCGTCGACCGGGGCCGGGGCGGCCCGCGCGAGGAGTCCGGGCAGGCCGGCGAGCTCGCCGACGGCGGCCGCGCAGCTCTCGCAGTGACCGAGGTGCCGCTCGAACGCGGCCCGGTCCTCCGGCGACAGGGCGCCGAGCACGTAGGCGGCGTCGAAGTGGGCGAACGGATCGCCCTGCGGGTCTCGTCGCCGGCTCACCGCGTCACCCCTCTCTCCTCCAGCGCCAGGCGCAGCGCGCGCAACGCGTAGTGCGTGCGGGACTTGATCGTCCCCTCCGGGACGCCGAGCCGTGCGGCGGCGTCGGCCACCGACATGCCCTGGTAGAAGCACAGCGCCAGGACCTCGCGGTGGCGGGTGCTGAGCTCGGCGATCGCGTCGGCGACCAGCCAGCCCTGCACGGCGCGCTCGGTGTCGTCGTCGTTGACCTGCTCCGGGGGAGCGTCGGTCATGATCTCCGCGCGCGAGGTGCCGGAGCGCCACACGTCTATGGCGATCCGCCGGGCCACGGTCAGCAGCCACGAGCGGGCGGAGCGCTCGGACTGGTCGAGGACCTTCGGGTGGCGCCAGGCGCGCAGCAGGGTCTCCTGCACGACGTCCTCGGCGTGGGCCCGGTCGCCGTTGGTGAGCTCCAGCGCGTAGGACCGCAGCGCAGCCGCGTGCTGGTCGTGCAGCACGCGCATCAGCTGCGCCTCGGGGCCGTCGGTCACATCGCGGCCCGGGTGCGGTCGCGGGTGAGCAGCAGCGCGGTGCCGAACACCACGCAGCCGAGTTCGGTGATCACGCCCCAGACCTCCTCGCCGGTGGCGAACTGCTCCTGGACGCCGAAGAACCCGACCGTCAGCGACAGGGCGTAGGCGGCGAGGGTGGCCAGGCCGAAGGCGATGGCGGCGATCGCGGGAAGCGGTGAGCGCCAGACGAGCACGGCGATCGCGATCACCACCCCGGCCGCGACGTTGACCAGGAAGGACGGGCCGACGACGGCCATGTCCTTGGCCCAGTCCTGCCACACCACCCAGTGCACCCACGCCGAGCCGAGCAGGCCCAGCGCCACCAGTGCTCGCAGTATCCAACCGACCATCGCCGCGCTCCTAGAGCCGCCGGAACATCTGTGCACGCGAGTGAACACGCGGAGTCGGTGCGTTCGGTTCAATGTCGAAGGGAATTGAACCGAACCCGCCGGGCTCTCGTGTTCGAGCGCATGACTGATGACACACGCTCCCGCCGTTCCGTTCTCGCCGCCGGTGGCGCCGTCGCCGGTGTCGCCGCCCTGTCCGCCTGCGGTGCCGAGCCCGCACCGCAGCAGCCCGCTCCGAACCAGCCGCCCGCGCCGTCGGGTCGGTCGCTGACCCCGTTGGCCGCGGTGCCGGTCGGGGGTGCGGTCCCGGTGCAGGCGCCCGACGGCAGGCAGGCCATAGTGGCCAGGCCGGACGAGTCCGCGGTGGTGGCTTTCGACGCCGCCTGCACGCACAAGGGCTGCCCGGTCAAGCCCGAGGGCGCGGAGCTGAAGTGCCCTTGCCACGGTTCGGTCTTCGACGCCCTGTCGGGCTCGGTGAAGAAGGGCCCGGCGGATCGCCCGCTGGCCTCGATCCCGGTCCGGGTGGAGGGCGACCAGATCGTCACCGCCTGAGTCCACCGGTGGAGCCGGGTCTCCTCGACGCCCGGCTCCACCCCAGGTGGCCCTACCCCTGAGGGGTATTCTGAATTGACATCGGACCTCGCTTGAAAGGGTACCCCCAGGGGGTATAGATTCGAGGGTGTCGGCGCGAGGCGTCGGCGTGCAACCCGCGAACCGAGAGGGATGGACCGATGAGCGAGACGACCTACCACGTGACCGGAATGACCTGCCAGCACTGCGTGGCTTCGGTGACCGAGGAGGTCGGCGCCATCGACGGTGTGACCGACGTGAAGGTCGACCTGCCCAGCGGCGCGGTCACCGTCGTCGGCAGCGCGCAGGAGGCCGCGGTGCGCGCGGCTGTCGAAGAGGCTGGCTACGAGCTGGCCTCATGACGGACCGGACGGCGCGAAGGGAAATGGCATGACCACGGTAGAGCACTCCGCAGACCGGACCGTCGAGCTGGCGATCACCGGCATGACCTGCGCTTCGTGCGCCAACCGGATCGAGCGCAAGCTCAACAAGCTCGACGGTGTGGCCGCCAGCGTCAACTACGCCACGGAGAAGGCGCAGGTCAGCGCGCCCGAGGGGCTCGACCCGCAGCGGTTGGTCGAGGTCGTCGAAGCGGCCGGTTACGGTGCCGCGCTGCCCACCGCGGAGCCCGAGCAGGAGGAGCCGGCCGACGCGTTGCGGCAGCGGCTGCTCGGTTCGCTGGCCCTGTCGGTGCCGGTCGTGGTGCTGGCGATGGTGCCCGCCTTGCAGTTCACCTACTGGCAGTGGATCTCGCTGGTGCTGGCCGCGCCGGTGGTGGTCTGGGGTGGCTGGCCGCTGCACCGCGCGGCGTGGCTGAACCTGCGGCACGGCGCGGCGACCATGGACACCCTGGTGTCGATGGGCACGCTCGCGGCGTTCTTCTGGTCGCTCTACGCGCTGCTGTTCGGGCACGCGGGCATGCCGGGCATGACCCACCCGTTCGCGCTGACCATCGAACGCGGCGATGCCACGAGCTCGATCTACCTGGAGGTCGCCGCAGCGGTCACCACGTTCGTGCTGGCCGGGCGCTACTTCGAGGCGCGCGCCAAGCGGCGTGCCGGAGCCGCGCTGCGGGCGCTGCTGGAGCTGGGCGCCAAGGACGTGGCCGTGCTGCGCGACGGCGAAGAGGTCCGGGTGCCCACGGCGCAGCTGGCCGTCGGCGATCGCTTCGTGGTCCGTCCCGGCGAGAAGATCGCCACCGATGGCGTGGTGGAGGAGGGCGGTTCGGCCGTCGACGCCTCGATGCTCACCGGTGAATCCGTTCCGGTCGAGGTCGGCCCGGGGGACGCGGTCGTGGGCGCGACCGTCAACGCCGGTGGCCGGCTGGTCGTGCGCGCCACCCAGATCGGGTCCGACACGCAGCTGTCGCAGATGGCGCGGATGGTCGAGGAGGCCCAGACCGGCAAGGCGCAGATCCAGCGGCTCGCCGACCGCGTGTCGGCGGTGTTCGTGCCGATCGTGATCGGCCTGGCGCTGCTGACCCTGCTGGGCTGGCTGGTGGCCGGACAGCCGGTGACCGCGGCGTTCACCGCCGCGGTGGCCGTGCTGATCATCGCCTGCCCGTGCGCGATGGGCCTGGCCACGCCGACCGCGCTGCTGGTGGGAACCGGTCGCGGCGCGCAGCTGGGCGTGCTCATCAAGGGCCCGCAGGTCCTGGAGTCCACCCGGCGGATCGACACGGTCGTGCTGGACAAGACCGGAACCGTGACCACCGGGAAGATGCAGCTGCTCGACGTGCGCACCGCCGAGGGCACCGGCCGCGCCGAGGCGCTGCGGGTGGCCGGAGCCGTGGAGAACGCCTCCGAGCACCCCATCGCCCGCGCCATCACCACCGGCGCGCGCCACGAGGTCGGTGAGCTCCCGGAGGTCGTGGAGTTCGCGAACCTGGAAGGGCTCGGCGTCCAGGGCGTCGTCGAGGGGCGTGCGGTGCTGGCCGGCCGCGCGGCGCTGCTGGAGCAGTGGGGCCTGCACCTCGACGGACCGCTCGCGGAGTCCAAGGCCGCGGCCGAGTCCGAGGGCAAGACCGCGATCGTGGTGGCCTGGGACGGCGCGGTGCGCGCGGTTTTGATCGTGGCCGACACGGTGAAACCGACGTCGCAGCAAGCGATCTCGCAGCTGCGCGAGCTCGGCCTGACGCCGGTCCTGCTCACCGGAGACAACGCGGCGGTGGCCGCCGCGGTCGCCGCGCAGGTCGGCATCGACGAGGTCATCGCCGAGGTCATGCCGGCCGACAAGGTCGAGGTCGTCAAGCGCCTGCAGGGCGAGGGCAAGGCGGTGGCGATGGTCGGCGACGGCGTCAACGACGCCGCGGCCCTGGCCCAGGCCGATCTCGGCCTGTCGATGGGCACCGGCACCGACATCGCCATCGAGGCCGGTGACCTGACGCTGGTGCGCGGTGACCTGCGCGCTGCGGTGGACGCGATCCGGCTGTCGCGGCGCACGCTGACGACCATCCGGGGCAACATGTTCTGGGCGTTGGCCTACAACGTGGCGGCGCTGCCGCTGGCGGCGGCCGGGCTGCTCAACCCGATGATCGCCGGCGCGGCGATGGCGTTCAGCTCGTTGTTCGTCGTCGGCAACAGCCTGCGCCTGCGTCGCTTCCGCACCACGGCGCGATAACCGGCACTCGCCGCGCGAACGCCCACCCGGTCCTTGATCGGGTGGGCGTTCGCGCGTGCCGGGCTTGACCGGGTGGGGTGCAATGGGGGCATGGCGGAATTCACCACAGCAACCCTGCAACCAGGGCAGATCGAGTCAAACGACCAGGGCGAGCGCATCGGCAGGTCGGCGGGTGGGCGGCTGGTGCAGCTGCGTCGCCGGCGCGGCGACCGGGGCTTCGTCGTCACCGTGGACGCCGAGCCGCGTTCGGAGGTTCCGGCGGAGGTGCTCACGCTGGAGTGGGCCGCGGCCAATTCCGCGTTCGACCGCCTGATGCACGAGTACTGAGTCCGGCGCGCCCGGCGTCGACGCGGTCGTGGGCTCGGCGCCGGTTTCGGATTCTGTATCCGATCACGCGGGTTTCGGTCACAGGGGCCTCGGGTAGTGCGGGAGCGTCCCCACAACGAAGAGGAGGCCGCATCATGACCACGGCACGAGACATCATGCATCCCGGTGCGGAGTGCATCGGCGAGAACGAGACCCTCTTCAAGGCCGCGCAGATGATGCGCGATCTCGACGTCGGTTCGCTGCCGATCTGCGGGCAGGACGACCGGCTGCACGGCATCATCACCGACCGCGACATCGTGCTCCGCTGCTGCGCCGAGGGTCGGGACCCCTCTCAGGTCAAAGCGGGCGAGTTGGCGCAGGGAGCGCCACACTGGATCGATGCGCGTTCGGACGTCGACCAGGTGCTGACGATGATGGAGGAGCACAAGATCCGCCGGATTCCGGTGATATCCGACCACCGGTTGGTCGGCATGATCAGTCAGGCCGACCTCGCCCAGCACATCGGCGATGACCAGCTCGCGCACTTCGTGGAGACCATTTGCGCCGGGAAGTGAGATGACCACAAGGGTGTTCGTGGTCGACGACCACGACGTGATCAGGCGCGGCATCGCCGCGCTGGTGGATGCCGAGCAAGACCTGGAACTGGTGGGAGAGGCGGGCAGCGTCGCCGAAGCGCTGGCCTGGGTGCCGAAGCGCAACCCCCAGGTGGCGGTGCTCGACGTGCGCCTGCCCGACGGCAACGGCGTCGAGCTGTGCCGCGAACTGCGCTCCCAGATGCCGGAGCTGCGCTGCCTGATCCTGACCTCGTTCGACGATCACGAAGCCCTCATGGACGCGATCATGGCCGGGGCCAGCGGGTTCGTGCTCAAGGGCGTGGTCAGCCAGGAGCTGGTCAGCGCGCTGCGCACGGTCGGCGCGGGCAAGTCCCTGCTGAGCCAGCAGCGGACCGAGGCCATGCTCAACTGGCTGCGCAAGGAGCAGGAGAAGGCCGACCCGCTGCGGGAGCTCACCGCCCGCGAGCGGCAGGTGCTGGAGCTCATCGGCGAGGGCATGACCAACCGCGAGATCGCCGAGCGGATGGTGCTGGCCGAGAAGACCATCAAGAACTACGTGTCGCAGATGCTGGCCAAGCTGGCGATGCGGCACCGCAGCGAGGCCGCGGTGCTGGCCACCGAACTGCGGCTGGACCGCGATTCCCGCAACAAGCACTGAGGCGCCGAAGTCGGGGGAGGTGTCGATGTCACAACCGCCGGACCGCGATGACGCCGAACAGGTGCTGGCCCGGTTGCTGCCCGCCCTGCGGGAGCTGCGCGACGGCAACTTCCGGCGCCGCCTGGTGGTCACCGGTGACGGCGCCGCGGCGGAAGCCGCCGCGATCTACAACGAGGTGGCCGAGCGCAACCAGCGGCTGGCCGGTGAGTTGCAGCGGGTGGGGGAGTCGGTGGCGCGCGGCCAGCTACCGGTTGCCCCGGTCGCCCTCGACGGCGACGTCCAGGGCGGGTGGGCGCTGGCGGCGGACTCGGTGAACTTCATGGCCGACAACCTCACCAGCCAGGTGCGCGACATCGCCAACGTCGCCACGGCGGTGGCGGCCGGCGACCTGACGCAGAAGATCGACGTCGACGCGCAGGGCGAGATCCTGCAGCTGAAGAACACGATCAACACGATGGTCGATCAGCTCTCGGCGTTCGCCGCGGAGGTCACCCGGGTGGCGCGCGAGGTCGGCACCGAGGGCAAGCTCGGCGGCCAGGCGCGGGTGTACGGCGTGGCGGGGATCTGGAAGGACCTCACCGACAACGTCAACATCATGGCCGACAACCTGACCAACCAGGTGCGCGGCATCGCCCAGGTGACCACGGCCGTGGCGCGCGGCGACCTGTCGAAGAAGATCGACGTCAACGCGCGCGGCGAGATCCTGGAGCTCAAGACGACGATCAACACGATGGTCGATCAGCTCTCGGCGTTCGCCGCCGAGGTCACCCGCGTGGCGCGCGAGGTCGGCACGGAGGGCAAGCTCGGCGGCCAGGCCGAGGTCGCCGACGTCTCGGGCACGTGGCGGCGGCTGACCGAGAGCGTCAACCGGCTCGCCGGGAACCTGACCACCCAGGTCCGCGCCATCGCCCAGGTCGCCACCGCGGTCACCGAGGGGGATCTGACCAGGCAGATCACCGTCGACGCCTCCGGCGAGGTCGCTGAGCTCAAGGACAACATCAACGCGATGATCAGCAACCTCAAGGAGACGACCCGCGCCAACCAGGAGCAGGACTGGCTCAAGACCAACCTGGCCCGGATCTCCGCGCTGATGCAGGGCCAGCACGACCTCGACGCGCTCGCGCAGCTGATCATGTCCGAGCTCGCGCCGCTGGTGTCGGCCCACCACGGCGCGTTCTTCCTGACCCGCACCGCCGAGGACGGCCACCGCTACCTGGAGCACACCGCCGGCTACGGCAGCCCGCCGCCGCGTGACGGCCCGCCGCTGCGGTTCGACTTCGGAGAATCCCTGGTGGGGCAGGCGGCCGTGGACCGCAGGTCGATCCTGGTGGAGGACGCGCCACCCGACCACATCCACATCACCTCGGGGCTGGGCGAATCCGCGCCGACCAACGTGGCCATCGTGCCGGTGCTGTTCGAGGGCGCGGTGCTGGGCGTCATCGAGCTCGCCGGGATCCACCGGTTCAGCTCGGTGCACCTGGACCTGCTGGACCGGCTCAAGGAGTCCATCGGCGTCGAGGTCAACACCATCGTGGTCAACACGCGCACCGAAGCGCTGCTGGGCGAGTCCCAGCACCTGGCCAGCGAGTTGCAGGCCCGGTCCGAGGAGCTGCAGAACCAGCAGGACGAGTTGCAGCGCTCCAACATCGAGCTGGAGGACAAGGCCGCGCTGCTGGCCAGTCGGAACAAGGACATCGAGCTCAAGAACATCGAGATCGAGCAGGCCCGCCAGGAGCTCGAAGAACGCGCCCGCCAGCTCTCGCAGGCCTCGGCCTACAAGTCGGAGTTCCTGGCCAACATGTCCCACGAGCTGCGGACACCGCTCAACAGCGTGCTGATCCTGGCCAAGCTGCTCGCCGACAACATGGACGGCAACCTCACCCCGCAGCAGGTGGACCTGGCCAAGACCGTGCACCAGGCCGGATCGGACCTGCTGCAGCTGATCAACGACGTGCTCGACCTGTCCAAGGTGGAAGCCGGCCAGATGAACCTGCTGCCCGAGGACGTCGTGCTCGGCGAGCTGGCGCGCAGCCTGGAGTCGATGTACCGGCCGGTCGCCGCCGAGAAGGGCCTGGAGTTCCGGGTCGTCGTCGCGCCCGCGCTGCCGTCGAGCGTGCACACCGACCGCAGCCGGTTGGAGCAGATCGTGCGCAACCTGCTGGCCAACGCGGTGAAGTTCACCGACCGGGGCAGCGTCGAACTGCGGATCCGCCTCGCCCAGCCCACCGAGGTCAACAGCGGGGCGCTGCGCCGGGCCCGGCAGCGCATCGTGTTCTCGGTGCGCGACACCGGGATCGGCATCCCCGCCGACAAGCTGTCGCTGATCTTCGAAGCGTTCCAGCAGGTCGACGGGACCACGGTGCGCAAGTACGGCGGCACGGGCCTGGGGCTGTCGATCAGCCGCGAGCTGACCACGCTGCTCGGCGGTGAGCTGCAGGTGCGCAGCGAACCAGGCCAGGGCAGCACCTTCAGCCTCTTCCTGCCGAGCGAACCCGCCGTCGACACACCACCCCAGGTGGTGGAGCCGGCGGAGGACGACGCGGTCGCCGAGGACGCACCCGAGGTCGAGCCGCCCGTTGTCGAAACGCCGCCGCACCCGCGGGTTCCGACCGAGGCCGAGAGCAGCCTGGACGTCTCCGCCGAAGGCATCGATCCGCCGCTGCGCTCCAGCGAGCTGATCAACCGGGAGACGCAGCCGCACGTGCACCGCGCCGCCGAGCCCGGACAGCGCGGCGCGCTGCAGTTCAACGCGGAGAAGGTGCTGGTCGTCGACGACGACGAGCGCAGCGTGCACGCCATGCGGGTGCTGCTGGAGCAGCACGGGCTGCTCGTCGTGCACGCCGACAACGCGCTGGGCGCGCTCCGGGAACTGCGCAGGCACAACGACATCGTCATCGTGCTGATGGACGTGATGATGCCGCAGCTGGACGGCAACGAGGCCATCCGCATGATTCGCGAGATGCCCCGCTACCGGGATCTGACCATCATCGCCGTGACCGCCAAGGCGATGAAGGGCGACCGCGAGCAGAGCATCTCGGCGGGTGCGACGGAGTACCTGACCAAACCCGTCGACGCCGACCTGCTCCTGGACCTGCTCTCAGAACACCTACCAGCGGGAATGGTCACCGAAGCCGAATAGCGCCCGCTGCCCCCACTTCGCGCACAACGTTGCGCACTGTGCACTCGCTGGATAGGACTATTGCGCGATTCGCGCAGCGATCTCTATGGTTAGACCAAGCCCGACGGGGGGTGCTCGTTGGGTTTTTCGGCGAGCAGAAGAGCAGGTGATCATGGGATCGCGAGTCCTGGTCGTGGCCGATGACCTCAGCGGTGCCGGTGATTCCGGAGTCCCCTTCGCGCTGCGCGAAATGCGCACTCTGCTGGCGTTGGACGACACCGGGGACGCCGAGGTGTTCGTGGCCGACACCGACAGCAGGCACATCGAACCCGATCTCGCCGCCAAGCGCGTGCACGAGGCACTGGACGGGCACGCGCAAGGCCGCGTCGTTTTCAAGAAGATCGATTCCACGCTTCGCGGCAACGTGGCCGCCGAAGTCGGTGCGATCGTCGAGCACGCAGACGGAGCGGGGGTGCTGCTGTGCCCGGCCTCGCCGGCCACCGGCCGCACCGTGCTCGGCGGAGTCGTGCACATCAACGGAATTCCGCTGCACCACACCGATTCCTGGAACGCCGAACCCGACGACCCGCCGGTGGACATCGCTTCCGCCCTGGACGGGCTGAAAGTCCGCCACGTCGCCCTGGCCTCGGTGCGCGGCAAGCCCGCGCAGCTGCGCGAACGAGTCGCGCAGCTGCTCACCGAAGCCGAAGTCGTCATCTGCGACGCGGTGTCGGAGAGCGACCTGCGCGCAGTGGCCACCGCGGGCTCCGCCGCTCCCACACCGCCGCACTGGGTGGGCGCCGCCGGCCTGGCCGACGCGCTGGCCGAACTGCTGCGTCCCGGCTACGACATCGAACCGCCACCTCCGGTCGACGGGCCCGTGCTGGCCGTGGTCGGCAGCGCCCACCGCGTATCCCGCCAGCAAGCCGACTACCTGGCCGAACGCTTCGGCCACACCCGGCGGCTGTCGGCGCGCGCCCTCGTCGACGCCGAGCCCGGCGCGCTCGCGCGCATCGGCGAGCAGCTCCACGACGCGCTGTGCACCGGTGACGTGCTGGTCACCGTGGAAGGGCCGGTGGAAGCCGGCCTGTCGCGCGAACTCACCGCCGCGCTCGCGGAGGTGTGCGCACCGGCCACCGAACGTGCCGGACTGCTGGTGCTCACCGGTGGCGAGACCGCCCGCGCCGTCCTCGGCAGACGCGGGGTCAGCGGGTTGCGGCTGCTCAACGAGCTGGAACCAGGTGTGGTGCTGGGCCGGACCATCGAGAAGGAACCCGGCTACGTCATCACCAAGGCCGGCGCGTTCGGCGCGCCGGACACCCTGCACCGCGCGGTGTCCGCGGTGCGCTGCGGAAGGGCCGTCGCGTGACCTTGCCTGCCATCGCCGTCACCATGGGCGACGCCGCCGGAGTCGGACCCGAAGTGGTCGTGCGCGCGCTCGCCGAACCGGAGCTGCGGGGCCTGGCCCGCCCGGTGGTGATCGGCGACGCCGCCCGGTTGACCAGGGCCGCCGAGATCTGCGGGATCGACGTGCGCGTCAAACCGGTCTCCGGACCGGCCGAGGCCACCGAGGACCCGGAGACCATCGAGGTGCTCGACCTCGGTGGCATCCCGGCGGACCTGCCCTTCGGGGAGCTCTCCGCAGTGGCCGGTGAAGGCGCCTACCGCTACGTCGCCAAGGCCGCCGAACTGGCGATGGCGGGGCAGGTGCATGCGATCTGCACCGCGCCGCTGAACAAGGCCGCGCTGCATTCCGCCGGGCACCGCTACCCCGGGCACACCGAACTGCTCGCCGAGCTGTGCGGTGTGCCGGAGGTGTCGATGATGCTGTCCACCGGGACGGTGCGGGTCATCCACGTGACCACGCACATCGGGCTCATCGACGCCATCGAGCGGATCGAACCCGGACTCGTCGAGCGCACCGTGCGGCGCGGGCACCGCACGCTGGTCGACTCCGGAGTGGCCGCTCCCCGCATCGCGGTGTGCGGGATCAACCCGCACGCGGGGGAGAACGGCCTGTTCGGGCACGGCGAGGAGGAGGCCAAGATCGAGCCGGCGCTGGAGGTCTGCCGGGCCGACGGCATCGACGCGCAGGGCCCCTTGCCGGCCGACACGGTGTTCTTCCGCGCCGGACGCGGAGATTTCGACCTGGTCGTGGCGATGTACCACGACCAGGGGCACGGGCCGGTGAAGATCCTCGGCCTGGAAGCAGGGGTGAACATCACCGTGGGGCTCCCGGTCATCCGGACCTCGGTGGATCACGGGACGGCCTTCGACATCGCGGGCACCGGCACGGCCGAAGCGGGAAGCATGGTGGAGGCACTGCGCCAAGCGGCGGCACTGGCCGGAAGACCATGATCCGCTTCTGGGAGGATCGCGGCGTGAGCGCGGAAGTCGAAGGACGCCTCTCGGCGGGGCAGCGCCGGGCGTTGATAGAGCGGTTGGTGACCGAGCAGGGCGCGGTGCAGGTCGAGGAGCTGGCCGCGTCGCTAGCGGTCACGCCGTCGACGATCCGGCGCGACCTGCAACTGCTGACCGACCAGGGCAAGCTCGCCCGCACCTACGGCGGTGCGATGCCAGCCTCCAGCGCGGAACCCTCGCTGGGCCAGCGCACGGCGCTGGCCTCGGCGGAGAAGGACCGCATCGCCGCGTGGGCGGCCGAGCAGGTCTCCATCGGCGACACGCTGATCCTCGACGCCGGGACCACGACCGGGAAGCTGGCGCACCGGCTGCGCGACCGCTCCGGTCTGACGGTGATCACCAACAGCGTCATGGCGTTGACCGAGCTGGTCGACGCCGACCCGGTGCAGGTGGTGTCGCTGGCCGGCGAGCTGCGGCACATCAGCCAGGGCTTCGTCGGTCCGCTGGCGGAGCTGACGCTGTCCCGGGTGACCGCGGACAAGGCGTTCCTCGGCGCCGACGGCCTCGACTCCCGTCACGGCATCTGCGAGGCGAGCCTGCTGCAGACCCGCCTCAAGGAGCAGATGATCGCCCAGTCCCGCGAGGTCTTCATCCTCGCCGACAGCAGCAAGCTCGGCGCCAAGCCCTTCAACGCCTGGGCGCCGCTCCCGGCGACGTGGACGCTGGTCACCGACACCAACGCGGACGAGACCGACCTGGCTCCGTTCCGCTGCCTCACCGGGGTCACCATCATCACCGTCTGACGTCCGGGCTTCACGATGTCGCCGGGTCGGGTCCGAGACGCCCGTGATCGATGCCCGTTGAGCCCCGATCAGGTCGGACCGAAACCGCCCGCTGCCGGGATCTCGGCCACAGTGGACGTCGCGGTCGCGTTCGCGGTGTTACCGTTCGCGCGGCTAACGATCGTCGCGGTGTGGAGGTGGCGCGGTGAACTCCCGGGTCGCGCTGTACATCGGAGGGCTCCTCGGACCCTTCGGCGGCGGCATCGTCGCCGCGATGCTGCCCGAGCTCAGCGCCGACTTCTCCGTGACACCGAGCCTCGCCGCCACGACCACCACCACCTACCTGCTGCCGTTCGCCCTGGTCATGCTCGTGTCCGGCAGTCTGGGCGAACGCTGGGGGAGCAGCCGCACCATCCGCATCGCCTACATCGGGTACGCCGTGGTCGCGGTGCTCGGAGCGATCGCACCCTGGTTCTGGCTGTTCCAGGTCACGCGCGCGCTGCAAGGCGTGGCCAACGCCTTCACCACGCCGCTGCTGCTCTCCAAGATCGCCGCCGGGACGCCCCGGGAACGGCTCGGCCGGGCCATGGGCACCTACGGCGCGATGCAGGCCATCGGCCAGACCACCGCACCGCTGGTCGGCGGGCTCGCCGCCGAGAGCGCCTGGCAGCTCGCCTTCGTCGGCGTCGCCATCGTCGCCGCGCTGCTCGCAGTCAGCCCGCTGCCACCCGACACCGAACCCGCGGGCACGCGCGCCCCCGGTGCGCTGCGCGACGCCTGGACACCGGTGGTGCTGCTCAGCGGCGGGATCGCCGGCGTCGCCTGGATGTGCTCGGCCGGACTGCCGTTCCTGGTCTCCTTCCGCCTCGACGACGCCTTCGCCCTGAGCCCCGGCGCGCGCGGCCTCGCGCTGACCGCCTACGGCATCGCCGGCGTGCTCGGCGCCCGTCTCACCGGCAGCGCCGTCGACCGCTTCGGCGTGAGAGCCATGCTGATCACCGGGGTCCTGTCCGCGGCCGTCGCCATCACCGCGATCGGGCTGGTGGACTCGCTGCCCGTGGTCGTGCTGGCCTGGGCCGCCGCCGGGGTGTGCGGACAGCTGATCCTGGTCGCCGTGCACTCCACCGTGCTCGGCGGCAGCGGCGGAGGCGGGGCCATCTCGGTGGTCACCGCCTGGCGCTTCCTCGGGATGTCGGCCGCACCCGCGGTGTTCACCGGCCTGTACTACAGCGACCCCGCGCTGGGATTCGGGCTCGCGGGCCTGCTGCTGGCACTGATGATTCCCGTTGTTTCCATTTGGTGGCCTCGGACGCCCCGCGCCACTGATTGACTTTTCGCAGCTCGCTGCGGATTTCCGGCACCGAAGCGTCCATTTCACGCCATCTCGTCACCAGATTTGTGTCACCCAATGGTGATCGTTTCTGTGTCACGCTTCCCCCGACTCGACCACGGGGAGAGGGAATCATGAAGATCACCCGCTGGAAGCCCTTATCGCTGCTGTGCGGAGCGGTCCTGGTGGCCGTGCCGACCGCCGCCGTCGCGGTGGCCTCGCCCGCCCAGCCCACCGCCGAGGACTACTACCAGGACGCCATCGGCAAGACCGGCCCCGAGCTGGAAGCCGCGCTGCACGGCATCATCAGCAACGGCGTCACCACCCTGAACTACGACGACGTGTGGGAAGCACTCAAGGTCACCGACGAGGACCCCAACAACACCGGCAACGTCGTCCTGCTCTACACCGGCCGCTCCCAGGCCAAGGACACCAACGGCGGCGACGCCGACCAGTGGAACCGCGAGCACGTCTGGGCCAAGTCCCACGGTGACTTCGACACCGTGCCCGGGCCGGGCACCGACGTCCACCACCTGCGGCCCACCGACGTCACGGTCAACTCCGACCGCGGCAGCAAGGACTTCGACATGGGCGGCTCCGAGTCCGCCGAAGCCCCCGGTAACTTCACCGACGACGACTCGTGGGAACCCCGCGACGCCGTCAAGGGCGACGTCGCCCGGATGATCTTCTACATGTCCGTGCGCTACGAGGGCACCGACGGCTTCGCCGACCTCGAGGTCAACGACCAGGTCGGCAACGGCAGCGCCCCCAACATCGGCAAGCTCACGGTCCTCAAGCAGTGGAACGAGCAGGACCCGCCGGACGCCTTCGAGCAGCGTCGCAACGAGGTCATCTTCACCGACATCCAGCACAACAGGAACCCGTTCGTAGACCACCCGGAATGGGTCGAAGAGATCTGGTGACTTCTTCTTCATCCGTCGGCTGATTTGCTGGGCGGTGCGGGTGGGGGAACCTCAGACGTCCTCTGGCTCCGGGGTCCGCGACTTGAGTATGTCGAATACGCGGCGCTGCGGCTGTCCTCACCAGAGGACGTCTGAGAACCCCCGGCGGTGCGGGTTGGTCAGGTGGGGTACTGAGAAAGCGACTGCGTCGCTTGCCTGACGCGCACCACTCGGGTGCTGATGTCTCAGGTCAGCTTGGGACTACTCCGTCTTGGACGAGGCCTCGGTGGATGGCTTCGCTGACGGCCTGGAGCGAGGACATGGGCCGGATCATCACCGTGAAGGTGGTGATCCGGTCCTGCGCGTCGAGGTGGATGAGGTCGATGCCCTCGACCTGCTTGCCCTCGACGGCCGTGCGGAAGTGCAGGACGTGGGCCCGGGCGTTCTCGCCGTCGGGCGTCTGCCCCTCGCCGGGGAAGTCGCCGACGTAGCGGAAGTCCTCGAAAGTCCGCTGCAGCACCCGGAAGAGCGCGCGCACGGTGTCGATTCCCTCGAACGGCGTGAACTTCACCGGGCTGAAGAAGCGGATGTCGTCGGTGAACTCCTCGACCGCTGCGTCGAAGTCGCCCGCTTCGATGGCTGCGCGAAAACGTTCTGCGGCGTTCATGTTCCTCGATCCTGGTCGTCGTCGAGTGCTCGGATCGTCTCCTCGCACCACTCCAGCAGCGCCTGCTCGGTGCGGATCCCGCCGCTGAGCACCAGGTGCTGGTGCAACGCCTGGCCGGACAGCTTCGCGGTGCCGGGGAAGTCGCGCCGCTCGATCTCGCGGTAGATCGCGATCCGCGCGGCGTGCTGGTCGCGGTGCCGCGCGATCTCCTCCCGCACCCGCCCGACGTCGCCGAAGGACGCGCCGCGCAGCTTGACCGTCAGGTCGTTGCGGGTGGAGGCGGGTTCGGCGATCCAGCGCGCGAGTTCCTCGGCGCCGGAATCGCTGACCCGGTAGACCTTCTTGTCCGGTCGCTTCTGCTGGGCGACCTCGTCGCGGTCGACCCAGCCGAGCTCGACCATGCGCTTGAGGCTGCGGTAGATCTGCTGATGACTCGCCGCCCAGAAGTACCCGATCGACTTGTCGAACCGCCGCGCCAGCTCGTAGCCCGAGCCCGCGCGCTCCCGCAGCGACACCAGGATCGCGTACTCCAGAGACAACGGCAGCCTCCCTCTCAGCCGGCGACGAGCTTCCCGAGCCGGTCGCGGATGAGCTCGCCCGCCTCGCTCACGATGCGGTCGACCAGGCCCCCGACGGTCGGAACGTCGTTGATCAGTCCCTGGACCATACCGACGCTCCAGATGCCCAGTTCGGTGTCACCCTCCTCGTAGACCTGGCGTCCCCGGGCGCCGGCGACCAGCTCGCGGACGTCCTCGAACGCGCCGCCGTCGTCGAGCTTGGCGACGACCTCCCGGCTGACCGAGTTGCTGGCCACCCGCGCGGTGTTGCGCAGCGGGCGGAAGATCAGCTCGGTGTCGCGCTCGCCCGCCTCGGTGATGCGCTTCTTGACGTCGTCGTGGATCGGTGACTCCTGGGTGCACATGAAGCGGGTGCCCATGTTCACCCCGTCCGCACCGAGGGCCAGCGCCGCGACCAGGCCGCGGGCGTCGGCGAAACCGCCGGAGGCGATGATCGGGATGGTGAGCTCGTCGGCGGCGCGGGGGATGAGCACCAGGCCTGGGATGTCGTCCTCGCCCGGGTGCCCGGCGCACTCGAAGCCGTCGATGCTCACGCCGTCCACGCCCAGCTGCTGGGCCTTGAGCGCGTGCCGCACGCTCGTGCACTTGTGCAGGACCTTCACCCCGGCCGGCTTGAACGCCGCGACCTGTTCGGCCGGGTTGGACCCGGCGGTCTCCACGATCGTGACGCCGGACTCGATGATGGCCTGCCGGTACTCCGCGTAGGGCGGTGGCGTGATCGCCGGCAGGATCGTCAGGTTGACGCCGAAGGGCTTGTCGGTCAGGTCACGGCAGCGCGCGATCTCCTTGACGAGGTCTTCCGGCGTGGGCTGGGTCAGCGCGGTGATCATGCCCAGAGCGCCGGCGTTGGCGACAGCCGCCACCAGCTCGGCGCGGCCGACCCATTGCATGCCGCCTTGCACGATGGGGTGCTCGACGCCGAACTCCTCGGTGAACCTGGTCCGCAGCACGATGCTCACTGCCCTTCTGGAATCAGAACGCTCCCGGCGAACGTCGAAGTTACTATGCACCGAGTTGCAATGCAACGGGTTGCATAGGTGCGCGATCGGGTGGAACCCCGGAGGCCGTTCGCCGGAGGGGGGAACAGTCGCGCGGGCTAGAAGTTCACGTAACCGCCGTCGACGGTGAGCGCGTCGGCGGTGTGGTAGGCACTGGCGGGGCTGGCCAGGTACACCGCCAGCGAACCGAAGTCACCCGGCTCGCCCCAGCGGCCGGCCGGAACCCTCGGCAGCACCTTGCGGTGGAAGGCCTCCGAGTCGAGCGTCGGATCGGCCAGCGGAGTGCTCACCCAGCCCGGCAGCACCGCGTTGGCGCGGATGCCGTGGCGGGCCAGCTCGATCGCGATCGACTTGATCATCGACACCAGCGCGCCCTTGCTCGCCGCGTACGCCTGCCCGCGCGGCTGGCCCTGCCGAGCCGCCAGGCTGGAGGTGCCCACCAGGCTGCCGCCCTCTCCCTGCGCCAGCATCTGCCGCGCCGCCGCCCGCAGCGTCAGGAACGCCCCGTCCAGGTCCACCCGCGTGACCCGCCGGAACTCGCTGAGCTCGGTGTCGACGAAACGGCTTCCCGCACCGCCGATCCCGGCGTTGGCGAAGCAGGAGTCCAGCCGCCCGAAGGTCTCCACCGTCCGCTCCATAGCCTGCGCGACCTGCTCCTCGTCACCGACGTCGCAGCGCACGGCGAGCAACTTCCCGCCGTGCCCTTCGAGCTCCCGCGCCGCGGCCTCGTTGCGCTCGGCGTTGGTGCCCCAGACGCACACCGACGCCCCGGCCGCCGCCAGCGCGTCGGCCATCGCCAGGCCGATCCCGGAGTTGCCGCCGGTGACCAGCGCTACGTGCCCGGTCAGGTCGAACGGATGGGGCTTCTCGCTCACGGGGTGCCGCCTCCCTGCGGGGTGGACTGCTCGCGGTACTGGTTGCGCAGCGTCGTCTTGAGGACCTTGCCGCTGGGGTTGCGGGGCAGCTGCTCGACGACGCGGATCTGCCTGGGCCGCTTGTAACCCGCCAGGCGGGCGCGGCACCAGCTCTCGATGTCCTCGTCGGTCGGCGGATCGGCGGGATCGCGCGGAGCGATCACCGCCAGCGGGGACTCGCCCCACCGCTGGTCCGGGACGCCGATCAGCGCCACCTCGCCGACCTTGGGATGTCCCGACAGCGCTTCCTCGACCTCGGCGCAGTAGATGTTCTCGCCACCCGAGATGATCATGTCCTTCTTGCGATCGACCACGTAGATGTAGCCGTCGGCGTCCTGGCGCACCAGGTCACCGGAGTGGAACCAGCCGCCGCGGAAGGCCTCCGCGGTCTCGTCCGGCTTGTTCCAGTATCCGCTCATCACCGTCGGTCCCCTGTAGACGATCTCGCCGACCTCGCCGGTGGCGACGTCGTTCATCTCGTCGTCGACGATGCGCACCTCGACGTTGAGCAGCGGCGTTCCGACCGACCCGATCTTGCGCAACGCGTCCTCGGCCCGCAGCGCCGTGGTCACCGGGCTGCACTCGGTCTGCCCGAACACGGTGCTCAGCTCCGCCTGTGGGAACGTCGCCATGATCTGCCGCAGCAGCGTCGTCGACGCCGGTGCCGCGCCCCAGCTGATCCGCCGCAGCGCCGAGAGGTCGTGCTCGGCGATGTCGGGCAGCGAGCAGATCGCCTGCCACTGGGCGGGCACGAAGAAGCAGCCCGAGATCCGCTCCCGCGCCAGCATCTCCACGGTCTCGCGGGGATCGAACCGCCCGGAGGACGACAGCACGATCCGGCCGCCGCGCAGCAGCGGACCCATCAGCCCCGACACCCCGGCGATGTGGAACAGCGGAACCCCGACCAGGTACACCCTGTCGTCCTCGGAGACCCCGTTGTGGATCAGCAGGCTGCAGGTGTGCATCAGCAGGTTGTAGTGGGACAGCACCGCGCCCTTGGGGCGTCCGGTCGTGCCGGAGGTGTACATGATGAACGCGGGGGAGTGCAGGTCCACGGCGAGCTCGTCGTGCTCGGGCGAGGCCGCGGCCAGCGCTCGCTCGAAGCCCGCCGACTCCGCACCCGCGTCGCCGCCGCCGATGACCAGCGCGAACCGCGTCCCGGGGGCCTGCTCGCGGGCCTCGGCCACGGTCTCGGCGAGGAACGAGTCGGTGATCACCGCGCTCGCGCCGCTGTCGGTGAGGGCGTAGGCGATCTCGCCGGCCACCAGCCGGAAGTTGACCGGTACGCAGATCGCCCCGATGCGCGAACCGGCCACGAACGCCTCGATGGTCTCCAGGTGGTTGAGCGTCGCGACCGCGAACCTCTCACCCGCGCCCAGCCCGCGGTCGCGCAGCGCGTTGGCCAGCCGCGTGACCCGGTCGTCGAACTCGGCGTAGCTGCGGGAGGCCTCGCCGTGCCGCAGCGCGATCTCGTCGGGGATCTTGCGGGCGTGGCGCGCGAGCTGGTCGCTGAGCGTCATGCCCTGGCCGGTCTGTGCGGACATCGTCACCTCGCCGTTGAGGGGATGGGCCAACTCATCGTGCGGGCGCGGCTGGAGGTGGTCAAGGCGAGGACTGCGCGTTGTGTTCACCCCGGCGTAATGAACTTCACGCTGTGCGAAGGGGTTTCGGGGGCTCCGGTTGTTCCAGGCCTGGTCTCCGACGTGCGAGGCTGATCGCGGAGCGAGTGGTCGAGCCAATGTCGCGGCGAGGTGTCAACGGAGAGTGACCGAGAAAGAGCAGCCCTTCGAGCTGAGAACCGTTGCGCTCGCGGCCTTCGGTCCGACCCTGCTGTTCGCCACCGGCGAGGGCGCGATCCTGCCGATGATCCCGCTGGTCGCCGCCGACCAGGGCGCCGGACTCGGCGCGCTCGGCCTGATCGCGGCCATGATCATGGTCGGTGAGCTCGTCGGCGACCTGCCCAGCGGCGCGCTCGTGCACCGGCTCGGCGAACGCACCGCGATGATCCTCGCCTCGCTGGTGTCGATCGCCGGACTCCTCGGCTGCTACTTCTCCACCAACCCGTGGCTGCTCGGCGCCGGCGTCTTCCTCGTCGGGCTGTCCACGGCGGTGTTCGCGCTGGCCAGGCACGCGTTCATCACCACCAGCGTTCCGGTGCGCTACCGGGCCCGGGCGCTGAGCGTGCTCGGCGGGCTGTTCCGCGCCGGCTACTTCATCGGTCCCTTCGTGTCCTCGCTGGTGCTGGTGATCAGCCCCGAGAAGCGATCGGTGTTCCTCATCCACGTCGGCTTCGCCGTCGCCACGCTCGTGCTCCTGCTGTTCACCGGCAACCTCACCGGCGCCGACGGCCCCGGCAGGCGCGAAGCCCACCACGGCCTGCTGCCCACCATGAACCGCCACCGCGGCGTGCTGCTGCGGATGGGCTCCTGCGCCGCGCTGCTCGGCGGGCTGCGCGCCTCCCGCAACGTGGTGCTGCCGCTGGTGGCCGTCGCGGCCGGCCTCCCGCCGTCGACCACGGCCCTGGTCATCGGCATCGCGGGCGGCGTCGACTTCGCGCTGTCCTACTCCTCCGGGCAAATCATGGACCGCTGGGGACGGCTGTGGGCGGCGGTGCCGTCGATGACCGGCCTGGCCATCGGGCACATGCTGCTTTTCGCGGTCACCGACGTGCCCACCTTCGCGGCGGTGGCGGTCCTGCTCGCGCTGGCCAACGGCACCAGCAGCGGCATCCTGATGACCCTCGGCGCCGACCTCGCCCCGCACCCCGGGCCGGCCCCGTTCCTCGGCGCCTGGCGCTTCACCGGCGACTTCGGCCAGGCCGTCGGACCGCTGGTCATCTCCGGTCTCACCGCCCTGGCCGGCGTCGGGATCGCCGGTGCCGGAATGGGTCTCCTCGGATTGCTCGGCGCCGGTCTGCTGCTGCGGTACACGCCGCGCTACGTGCCGCGCCGGACCGTGCTGGGCCTGACGGGTGATCGTTAGCTGGGACACAGAGCCCACGTGGTGGAGTGATCGCTGGACACCCCGGATGATCGAATTGGCCGAACACCTCGCCGAGAAGGGGGAGTCGGGTGTCGGCTAGCAAGAAACCTGTCTGGATGTCGGTCGTGGCTGCGGTGCTGCTGGGCGCGATGTGGCTCGTCTTCGAATCCGGGCTGCTCGATTCGAAGGTCAGCGCGGCGACCGGTCCCGCGAGCGACCAGCTCGCGCAGCTCGCGGTCGCTCCGGCCGGCTCGATGACCGGGTACTCGCGGGAGAAGTTCAAGCACTGGATCCCGCAACCGGACGCCGGGAAGAACTGCAACACCCGCGAAGCGGTGCTGGCCCGCGACGGCCAGAGCGTCAAGGCCAACTCGGCGTGCGAGGTCACCTCGGGCTCGTGGACGAGCCTCTACACCGGTGAGAGGGTCGCGCAGGCCAAGGGCGTGGACATCGACCACATGGTTCCGCTGGCCAACGCCTGGCGCAGCGGTGCCAACAAGTGGGACGACGCCAAGCGCCAGCAGTTCGCCAACGACATGAGCCTGCCGCAGCTGGTCGCGGTGGACTCCAGCTCCAACCGCAGCAAGGGCGACCAGGACCCGTCGACCTGGAAGCCCACAGCCCAGGGCCAGTGGTGCGTCTACGCCACGGACTGGATCACGGTGAAGAAGAGCTACGGCCTGTCGGTCACCGACGCCGAGAAGAAGGCGCTGACGGAGATGCTCGCGACCTGCAAGTGAGTTGCGCGGGTGGGGGAGTGGGCTCAACTTCCCCACCCGCTGCGCTCACCCGCCCAGGGCCTGCTTCGCGCCCGGGTGCAGCGGCACCGGGTCGCTCTTGGTCGCCTGGTCGCGGTTGATCTGCTTGGCGGAGGGGTGCACGGCCTCCAGGTCCGCCTTGCGGTCGAACAGCAGCTTGGTCACCGCGCAGGCGTTGTTGGGCGCGAAGTCGTCCCGCACCACCAGCAGGTTCGGCACCTCGACCGTGGGCACGTCCGCCGGAAGGCCGTAGGTCGCCGCCGGGATGGTGCCCTGCTCGTAGACCGGGCTGATCTTGTTCAGCTCCGGCAGCTGCGGGGTGATGTCAATGAACTTCACCGCACCGCCCATCGTCGTGGTCAGATCGGTGATCTCGGGCGTCGGCAGCCCGCCCGACCAGAACAGCCCGTCGATCGTGCCCGACTTCATCCCGTCCACCGACTTGCCCAGCGCCAACCGCTGCGCCTGGATGTCGGCGCCCGGGTTCAGGCCCGCGGACTCCAGCAGCCGGTTCGCGATCACCTCGGTGCCCGACTTCGGCGACCCCGTCGAGATCCGCTTGCCGCGCATGTCCGCGACGCTGTTGATGCCCGAATCCGCCTTGACCACCACGTGCGTGGAGTTCGGGTAGATCCGGCTCAGCGCCTGGATCGACTGCTGCCGACCGTCGAAGGAGCCCTTGCCCGCGACCGCGTCGGCGGCGGTGTCGGCCAGGGTGAAGGCGATGTCGTAGTCCCCGGCCACCAGCTGCTGGATGTTCTGCACGGAGGCGCCGGTCTCGGCGGCGGTGGCGCGCAGCTTGGTGTTCTGGCTGATCACCTGCGCCAGGCCACCGCCGAGCACGTAGTACACGCCGCCGGTGTTGCCGGTGGCGATGGTCAGCCGGCCGTCACCGGCCTCGCAGGACGCCGCCTGTCCGGTGGGTGCTTCCTGGACCTGCTTGCCGCCGCAGCCGGTGAGCACCAGCGCCGCCGCGGCCGCGGTCGCCAGCAATGCCTTAATCCGCATCGAGCTCCTCCTTGAACTTCGCCTTGCGGCGCAACACCAGCTGGGCGAGCAGGCCCAGCACGCAGAAGCCGAGCCCCACGGCGATCACCGGGGGTTCGAGGTAGAGCAGGCACAGCGCGCCCGGCGCGAACAGCACCCGCACCGGGGTGGGCACCGGGCCGAACAACCAGCCGCCGGTGACCACGCTCAACGCGCCCACCGCCACGACCGACACCGCCAGCACCCACAGCACGGTCACCGCATCGGCCTGCAGCAGCAGCGCCGCGCCGTTGTCGGTGAGCACGAACGCGATCGGCACCAGGAACGCGGGCAGCGTGTACTTCCAGGCCTGCATCATCGTGCTGATCACCCGGCCGCCGGTGATCGCCGCGGCGGCCACCGCCGCCAGCGCCGTCGGCGGCGTGACCTCGGACAGCACGGCGTAGTAGAAGATGAACATCGCCCGCTCGGCGTCGGCCACCCCGAGCGCGCCGAGCGCCGGGCCGATGACCACCCAGGCGATGATGAACGACGCCGTCACCGGCACCGCCAGGCCCAGCACTCCCACGGCCAGCGCCGAGAACACCACCGTGAGCACCAGGATCACCGTCGGGTCGGACGAGAGCGCGTTCGCCGCCTGCACCAGCGCGTCAGCGAGCTCCTGGCCGAGGCCGGTCTTGGTGATCGTCGAGGTGATGATCCCGGCGGCCGCGCACACCGCCACCACCGGCAATGCCCCGCGCACCCCGAGAGACAGCGCGTCGACCATGCTCCGCGCCCAGTCCAGCACCGCCCGGCCGGGACCGCCGGTGGCGCGCACCAGGTTCGAGACCAGGGCGAACAGCGCCGCCACACCGGTGGCGTAGACGACGGCGGCGAACGGCGGGATGTTCATCGCCAGGAACACCACGATGATCGCCAGCGACAGGAAGTGGTACCCGCCGCGCAGCAGGATCCGCCACGCGCTGCCGTGCTCGGTGTTCACGGCCCGCGCGCCGAAGCGCCGCGCGTCGGCTTCCACCGAGAACACGATGCCCAGGTAGTACAGCAGCGTGGGCACGCACGCCCAGATCAGCACCGTCAGGTAGGAGGTCTGGAGGTACTCGGCGATGATGAACGCCGCCGCGCCCAACGTCGGAGGCGACAGGATCGCCCCGATGCCCGAGGCCGCGAGCAGCCCACCGGCGTTCTCCTGCGGGTACCCGGCGCGGCGCAGGATCGGCCAGGTGATCGATCCCAGGCTCACCGCCGTCGCCGTGCCCGACCCGGACACGGTGCCGAGCAGGAAACCCGACAGCACGGCGGTGCGGCCGGGAGCGGTGCGCGAGCGCTTGAACGCCGCGAAGGAGAAGTCCACGAAGAACTGCCCGGCGCCCGAGGCCGACAGCACCGCCCCGTAGAGGGTGAACAGCACGATGTAGGAGGCCGCGACGTCGAGGGGAGTGCCGTAGAACCCGCTGGCGTCGTTGTAGAGCGCGTTGACGATCTGGCTGAAGTCGACCCCGGCGTGCGCGATTCCCCAGTGCTGCGGGAGGAAACCGCCGTAGTAGGCGAAACCGACGAAGGCGGCGCAGATCACCGGCAGGATCCAGCCGGTGGTGCGCCGGGTCGCCTCCAGCACCAACAGCAGCAGCAACGATCCCGCGAGGACGTCCAGACCGGACAGGCTGCCCTGCCGGTCGAGGAACGCGTCGAAACCGCCCGAGCCGAACGGCAGCACCGGGTAGAAGCCCACCAGCAGCGCGAGCGCGGACAGGCCCCAGTCGTACCAGCCGGGGTCGTCGCGCTCGCCGGAACCGCGTCTGCCGCCGGGGCGGTAGGACAGGAACACCAGCGGCAGCGTGCATCCGAGGAAGATGACCAGGTAGAACTGGTTGCCCTTGGTCAGCGGGAAGAACACCTGCCGGAGCACCAGCAGCGCCACCGCCAGGGCCGTCAGGTAGACCAGCAGTTCCGGTCGGCGGGAGAGCCGGCGGGCCGGTTTCTCCTCGTCGTGGGTCGCGGCGATCTCGCCGGGATCGTTGGTGTCGTCGGGGATTTCGTCGTGATCAGGCCGCGTCGCCCGGCTCATTCTTCGCCCCTTCGGCCCGTTGTGCTCCGGCGGGATGTAACCGAGGTCACGTCCCGGGGCAACAGGATGCGCGGGCGAACGAGGGATGTCTACAGATCGACTCGCCGGGTTCGGTTGCGCTTGGCAACCGTGCCACGGCTCCTATGCTGGTCCGCATGGCGAAGTACTTCGACGTTCATCCGGACAACCCGCAGCCGCGCTCGATCGGGCAGGTGGTGGACCTCCTCCGGGACAACGGACTCATCGCCTACCCGACGGACTCCTGCTTCGCCCTCGGCGCCCAGCTGGGCAACAAGGACGGCATGGACCGGATCCGCACCATCCGCCGGCTCGACGACCGGCACCACTTCACGCTGGTGTGCCAGAACTTCGCGCAGCTCGGCCAGTTCGTGATCATCAACAACGCGGTGTTCCGCGCGATCAAGGCGTCCACGCCCGGCAGCTACACCTTCATCCTCCCCGCCACGAAGGAAGTCCCGCGCCGGTTGCTCCACCCCAAGAAGAAGACCGTCGGCGTGCGCATCCCGAACCACGTCGCCGCCCAGGCCCTGCTGGCCGAACTGGGAGAGCCGATGCTGTCGAGCACCCTGCTGATGCCGGG
The DNA here is from genome assembly GCF_018070075.1 of Saccharopolyspora endophytica. GTDB lineage: Bacteria > Actinomycetota > Actinomycetes > Mycobacteriales > Pseudonocardiaceae > Saccharopolyspora > Saccharopolyspora endophytica. Next base: position 428,049 of record NZ_JAGPXE010000003.1, on the reverse strand, counting down.
GGAGGAGGAGCCGATGACGCAGGGCTGGCAGATCAAGGACGAGCTGGACCACGTCCTGGACGCGGTCATCGACTCCGGTGACTGCGGTGTCGAACCCACCACGGTCGTCGACTTCTCCACCGACGAGCCCGAGGTGGTGCGAGTCGGCGCGGGAGACCCGTCGCGGTTCGAGTAGCGAAACCCGAAGCGGTGGCTTCCGCTCTCAGGTCCGCTCGGCGAGCGGAAGCCGGATCCCCTTGGCCTCCAGGCGCGGCAGCACTTCGGCGACGAAGTCCTCGAGTTCGCCGACGTAGTCCAGGAACGCCAGCGTCATGCCCGACAGGCCCGCCTGGGCGTAGCGCTCGATCTCGTCGGCGACCTCCTGCGGAGTGCCGATCAGCGGGCAGGTCCCGTGCCCGGCGGCGAAGCGGGTGCGCAGCGTGTCCATGATGTCGTTGGCGAAGGACTGGGCGTACATGCCCTGCAGCCGCATCAGCTCCTCGACCGCGTCCCAGTCGGCGTTCTCCTCGGCGTAGTGGCGCAGGAACTCCTCGGCTTCGGCTCGGGTCTTGCGGCACACCACGAAAGCCGGTGCCATCACCCCGACGTCGCGGTCGTACCGGGTGCGCGCGTCCCGCCGCAGCTCGGTGACCACTTCGGAACCGTGGCCGGGGTCGCTGAGCGCGGTGAAGACGAAATCGGCGTTGCGCGCGGCGAAGGCGCGTCCCTGCGGGCTGGACCCGGCGTTGATCAGCGGCAGCGTGCCGTTGACCGGCTTGGGAGTAGCGCCCACGCCCTCGAGGTCGAAGAACCTGCCGGGCAGGTCGAACCGGCCCTCGCGGGTCCACAGGGCTCGGACGTGGTCCCACCACTCCTGCGCGAGGGCGTAGCGGTCGTCGTGGGATTCGGGCAGTTCCAGGCCCATCGCCCGGTATTCGGGCTCGTTCCAGCCGGCGACCACGTTGAGCCCGGCCCGGCCTTCACCGACGTGGTCGAGCGTGGCGAGCTGCTTCGCGCTGACCACCGGGTGGTTGAAGGCGGTGTGGACGGTGGCGAACACGGTGATCCGCCGGGTGGCGGCGAGCAGTCCCGCGGCCCAGGGGATGGGTTCCAGAACGCTCTCGTGGAAGCCGGATCTGCCCGGATAGCCGATGAATCTGGCGATGGGCAGGATGAAGTCGATCCCGGAGTCGTCGGCGAGGCGGGCGAGCCGGAGGTTGTCGGCCCAGCTCGCGCCCCACCTGTCGGCGACGTTGGTGATGGCGAGACCGCCGGAGCAGTTGGGGGAGAAGAGGCCGAGCTTGAAGTCCCGGCCGGTGAGCAACGTGCTGGACATGGTTCTCCTCATTCGATTGTGAATGGATTTCACCTCGAACAGGAGGGCTGGGACAAGATCCTCTTCTTCCCGGAACAGCGTTCCCGCACGCGTTCGGGCTACCGAGAAAAATGTGACGCCGGTCACGACACGGCCGGGCGATAGAGGCAGACGTGTCCACGAGGGACCGTGTAGTGTTCGTGGCGGTCGTATTTTTCTGGGGTCGTGTTCGCGCACACTCGCAGGATGGTGATGCGAGCGTGCTGCTTTCTGGTTGTAGCTGGACAAGTCGCCGTTCGATCCGCGGCCCAGGCCGTCACGCAGTGTGACGGTCTGATGTAGTACCGGCTCCCAGAAGGAGAGAGCAAGCATGGCACAGGGAACCGTGAAGTGGTTCAACTCGGAAAAGGGCTTCGGCTTCATCGCCCCGGACGACGGTGGCCCGGACGTTTTCGTCCACTACTCGGCCATCGACGCCCGCGGCTTCCGCAGCCTCGATGAGGACCAGAAGGTGAGCTACGAGGTCAGCCAGGGCCCGAAGGGCCCGCAGGCGGCCGACGTCCGCGTCATCTGAACACGGCGTCTCACGTAATACCGGAACGAACTGCCGAGTGAGGTAGCCGTTCCACTTCAAAGAGCCGGTCACACGGCCCGCAGACAAGAAGCCCCGCACCTCGGAAACGAGTGCGGGGCTTCTTGCGGTTCAACCCGAGTGGTCTCCACCGCCGGAGCGCACCCGGTGGAGGGTCGCGGAGACGTGCGGGGTCATCGGCTCGCCGACCATCTCCCGGCTCTCGGCGTAGTCCAGGACGTCCCCGCGCAGCGCGTAGGAGCGTTGCGCGGCCCGCACGTCCTTGGCGGTGGCCGTCGCCAGCACGGTCTCCGTCTCCAGCGTCCAGCGCCCCGGTTGCGCGCTGCCGTAGAAGAGTTCGAGCAGGCCGGTGGCGTGCGTCAGCAGCAGTTCCAGCCGTCCCTCGGCGCCGGGGCGCCACCAGCCGGTCTCCCAGGCGGCCGGGCGCAGCACCTGGCCCCCGGCGTCGAGCAGCCACGCCTGCGCCTGGTGGCGCAGGAAGGGGCGCCCGTCGTGGGAGATCGTCACCTGCTGGCCGAAGCGGAACGGGCCGTCGATAGTCGGGTAGTCCACCTCGCCCTCGCCGCGCCACGCGCCGACCAGCTCCCGCAGCGGCGCGCACGCGTCGTGCAGCGGCGGACCGCTGCCGAGCTCGATGGTGTCGGCGGGGATCGGCAACCGGGTGAAGTCCTCGGGAGTGCTCACCCCGGCAGCCTAGAAGCCGGTGCGAGCGGTGCTCGCACCGACACGGCGGGGCGTACCGGCGTCTGGGAAATCCACAGTGGACATTGCTCGTGGTAGGTGATCGTCCTTGTCGCCGCGGGCGGCGCTGTGCTTGTCTTCGAGTGTGTACCGGATCTACTGCTTCGAGAAGCTCGCGGTGACCGTGGAAGGCGTCGACTTCGCCGACCCCGCGCTCGCCGATGAACCCGACGTGCGCGAACGGGGTGTTCGCCTCGAGTTGCGCGGCCTGTCGGAGTCCGCCGAGGCCGGCTCGATCTACTCCTCCAGAGCGGCGTGGCTCAGCCGCGGCATCTGCCGCTTCGACCTGCTGGAGTCGCGGCCGCACGCGGCCGACCGGATGCACTGGCACCCGGAGATGTCCGACGGCGAACCCGGCGAGCGCGTCTTCGACCCCGCGCTGTCGGCCGACCCCATCGCCTGGATGGCGCGGGCCCTGCGCGACGTCGGCCCGCTCCTGCGCCGCGCGGGACTGGATCCCGCCGCGCACGCCGGCGACGTGACCGCGATGGCCGAGTCCGCGGGCGAGATCACCGACGTGGTCGCGAAGATCCTCGCCGAAGCCCGCAAACCCTGGCCCGAGGTGACTCGGGACGAACGCGGATTGGCGCAGATCAACATGTGACCCCCGTTGCACCGCGCATAACGGTTCTGAGCGGAACGTGAATTCCGAGCGCTTTTCGCAATGCTTTCCCAAGAGAGTGACATCGGTTAACCGGTTGCGAAATGTCCGCATGAGAGGTGACGGCTTCGGCCGGGTGGCGGCCTGGTCCCGAGACCGGATCTCCTGCGTGCGGGCAGCTCACCAAGGCCCTTCGTCGCACGCCCCAACGGGCACCGACTACTCCGTTAGCGGGTCGGCGGGATGACTGAACGTGACCGGAGGTTTCCGAGGGGTGGCGTGGTCGGTCATTTAACGGCCGGTTATCGTTTGTGCAACGGCGCTGCCACCCGACGGGTTGAGCATTTCCCCATGAGAAGCAGGTAGTCGGGTCCAGTGGATCGGGCGCCGCCGAGAAGAGGAAACCTCCCATGGTGCGTGCTGTCGGAACGTTGGCTGTCGTTGGTGCCGGAGTCATCGGGTTCTGGGTCGGATACCTGTTCGACGCCCGGCGCAACCCGATGACCGGTGACATGGAACCGGCCCTCGCGGCCTGATCCTCCCGCTCGTTCCAACGGTGGCCGATCCGCTCCTCGGTCCGCGGCGGAAGCCGGGTGACGAGGATGCGCCCTCGGCGCTCGCCTGACCACGCAGGCTCCCGGTTCTTCACCCGCCAGGGGTAAGCGGACCGTCGTCACCGTTTAAGCTCTGCGAGGAGCAGTCCTGCGAGGTTAGGTGGCGAGCGCGTGAGTCAGCGTTCGACGCGGTTCACGCGTCGCGACCCGGCGCGGCGAGGCGCGCGCATCGTGGCCGCGGTACTCGGTTTGCTGTCAGCGCTGCTGGCGGTCGCGGTACCGCTTCTCCCGGTGAACCACGACGTCACCACCCTGAAGTGGCCCACGGCCGAGGGCACCCGTGCGGTGTCGGCCCCGCTGCTCACCCACGAACCCCTCTGGCTCAACGCCACCGTGCCCTGCGCCGCGGCCCGCAGTCTCGACGAGCGGATCAACGGTGCGGGCGAGCTGCTGGCCACCAACGCGCCGTCGGGCACCTACGGCGGCCTGACCGGCATGAACCTGCAGATCGACAACGGTCAGGTCAGCTTCTTCTCGCGAGGTCACCAGATCGGCTCGGCGGCCCTGCCGGCCGGCGACTGCGCCATCACCGTCAACTCCGACGCGGGGGAGACCCGCGCCGACATCGCGAGCGTGCCGCTGGGTTCCGCCGGTGGCGACCAGCGGCCGCAGCTCACCGGGATCTACTCGCAGCTCGACGACCAGCGCGACGACGTGCGCGGTCTGGACTTCCAAGCCGGGGTCGACACCCGCTTCGCCACGACTCCGACGGCGTTGAAGACCACGGCGATGGTGCTGGCCGTGCTGTGCTTCGTCGGCTCCCTGCTCGCGCTGCGCAAGCTGGAGATCCGCGCACCCGTGCGGCGGCTGCCGGTGGGCTGGTGGCGGCTGGGAGTGCGCGACGTCGTCGTGTTCGGCGCGCTCGCGGTCTGGTGGCTCATCGGCGCCATGACCGCCGACGACGGCTACATCCTGACGATGCTGCGCGCCGCACCCGACGCCGGTTACGTCACCAACTACTTCCGCTGGTTCGGCAACCCCGAATCGCCCTTCGGCTGGTTCTACGAGATCTACGCGCTGTGGGTGCACATCTCCGCGGCCACCCCGTGGGTGCGGTTGCCCGCGCTGTTCCTCGGCGTCGTCAGCTGGCTGCTGCTCAGCCGCGGCGTGCTGCCGAGGCTCGGCCAGCAGGTCCGGCGCAGCGAATCCGCCGGATGGGCCGCCGCTGCGGTCTTCCTCGCGTTCTGGCTGCCCTACAACAACGGACTGCGGCCCGAGCCGGTCGTGGTGGTGTTCTTCCTGCTCTCGGTGTGCGCCGTGGAACGCGCCGTGGCCACCGAGCGGCTGACCCCGGCGGCGCTGGGACTGCTGGCCGCGGCCCTGGGCCTCGGCGCGAACCCGCACGGCATGGTCGCGGTGCTGCCGTTCCTCGCCGCGGCCAAACCGCTGCTCCGGTTGCTGTGGCGGCGGATCCGGGAGATCGGCGCGCTGCCCGTGCTGGCCCCGATCGCCGCGGCCGGTCTGGTGATCCTGGTCGGGGTGTTCTTCGACCAGACGCTGCAGTCGGTGCTGGACTCCGTGGAGCTCAAGACCGAGTTCGGCCCCAACGACTCCTGGTACGAGGAGCTCGGCCGCTACGAGAAGCTGTTCGACAAGTGGCCGGACGGCTCGCTGACCCGCCGCTTCCCGGTCCTGCTGCTGATGTTGTGCATCGTTGCCAGCGGTGTGGTGTTCCTGCGCCGCGGCAAGATCCGCGGAGCCGCCGTGGGGCCGAGCAGGCGGATGCTCGGCATCGCGGTGCTGTGCTTCGTCGTGCTGGCCGCCACCCCGACCAAGCACACCCACCACTTCGGCGTGTTCGCCGCCATCGGAGCGGTGCTGGCCGCGCTGACCGCCCTGGCCACCAGCGCCGCGGTGCTGCGCTCCCGCCGCAACCGGGCCGGGTTCTTCGCCGGGTTGATGGTGGTGTGCGCGTACTCGGTGACCGGCACCAACTCCTGGTGGTACGTCTCCGGTTGGGGCGTGCCGTGGTTCGACAAGGCGCCCAGCCTCGACGGGCGGCACGCCAGCACCGCGTTCCTGGTCATCGGGTTCCTCGCCCTGGTCGTCGCCTTCATCGAGCACGTCCGCCACGGCGAGCCGCCGGTGGTGACCCCGACCGCGCGCAAGCGCGTGCTGAGCCTGGGCGCCGCGCCGCTGACGATCACCTGCGCGCTGTGCCTGGTCGGCGAGGTCGGGCTGTTCGCCGTCGGCATCGAGAAGCAGCGCGGCAGCTACAGCCTGGGCCCGGACAACGTCAAGCAGATCGCCGGGAGCAGCTGCGGGCTGTCGGACTACATCAACGTCGAAGCCGACCCGCGTCGCGGAGTGCTCGCCCCGTCGGGCGACCAGCCGCGCACGTCCAGCGATCCCGCTCAGCCCGCCGATTACCTGCGCGCCGAGCAGCAGGGCTTCCACCGCTTCGGCTATCCGGGCAGCCCGCAGTTCACCCCGCCGTTCGGCTACGGCGGTGACGACGCGCCGGTCTGGGGGACCTTCGACGCCGACGCGACCGGCACCGGCGAGATCCGCACCCCGTGGTTCGACCTTCCACCGCAGGCCACCGAGGGCACCACACCCGTGGTGCTGCAGTTCGCCGGCTCGTCTACCGGCGGGAACTCGCTGCGCGTGGAGTGGGGTCGTGAGCTGCCCGGCGGTTTCGAGGTCAGCGGTCACCGGGACTTCTCGCTCAACAGCGGTGCCTGGCAGGACGTGCGCTTTGACGCCCCCGGAGCCCAGAAGGCCCGGGTCGTGGCGGCCGACCAGCGCGACGACGAGGGCGGCTGGCTGGCCTTCAGCGCCCCGCGTGTGCCGGTGCTGACGACCATGACCAACCTGATCGGCAGCCAGCCGACGTTCGTGGAGTGGCCCGCCGCGCTGGTGCACCCGTGCCTGCAACCGGCGAAGATCCGCAACGGCGTGTTCGAGATGCCGCGCTTCCGGATCGCGGGCGGGGGCATCATGCGCGACATGGGGCAGACCTGGTCGGCCCCGGGCGGCGGCGGCCCGTTCGGCTGGCTCAACGTCGGCGCCAGCGTTCGGCAGCTGCCCGCCTACCTGCGGGGAGCGCCGAACCGGGACTGGGGAGCGATCTACGTGGTCGACCCGTACAACCCGGACACCGTCGGTGCCGAGGCGGCGATGCAGGTGCGGAGCGAGACGCACTGGGGCGACTGGAGCCCCGGCCCGCTCACCGACGCCGTCAAGCTCCCCGGCCGGGTGCCCACCTCCGACGGCCGGACCGACCTGCGCCCGGTGGAACCGGCGATCACCGGCAACGAGAGCTGACGCCCCGCAGCGCGTCGTGGTGTGAGAGTGGCCATTCGGACACCGCGCCACCGGTTGTGATCGATTAGGATCGCTAACGGGTGGGCGCCCGGGCGATGACGCCGCGGTGAGTGCCGAAAACCGCGTTGAGGAACCGCAATGGCTTCGCGCGCGCCTCCACAGTGGACCGCGCGCCGGGGGTGGAGGCGTCGTGTCGGGTGTGATCCAGGGCTTCGGCGTCATCGGCGCCATCGTTCTGGTCGGTTACGTGCTGGGGCGGACCGAGGTGCTCGGCGACCACGGCCGCGACGTGCTCGCCAAGATCTCCTTCTACGTCGGCACCCCCGCGCTGCTGCTGATGATGCTCTCCGAGTCCGACGTGCGCGTCCTGTTCTCCGCTCCGCTGCTGGTCACCGCGCTGAGCACGTTCGCGGCGGCGGCGCTGTTCGTGCTGGTGGCGCTGTGGCGGCGCTGGAACATCCGGCGCACCACCATCGGCGCGCTGTGCTCCAGCTACGTCAACGCCGGCAACCTGGGCATCCCCGTCGCGGTCTACGTCCTCGGCGACGCGACGCTGGTCGCTCCGGTGATGCTGTTCCAGCTGCTGGTGATGACGCCGATCGGGCTGACCGTCATCGACTTCGCGCAGGCCGAGGAGAAGACCTCGGTGTGGTCCCGGCTGCTGGCGCCGTTCAAGAACCCGATCGTGATCTGCTCGCTGCTGGGCGTCTCGCTGTCCCTGCTGGGCTGGCGCATCCCCGGGCCGGTCTCCGAACCGCTGACGCTGCTCGGGCACCTCTCGGTGCCCACGGTGCTGCTCGCCTTCGGCGTCTCGCTGCGCGGCTCGCAGCTCCCGGCGGGCGGGGCCGAGAGGTGGCCGGTGCTGGTGTCTGTCGGGTTGAAGTCGTTCGTGCACCCGGTCATCGCCTGGGCGATCGGCGCGGGGCTGTTCGGCATGGAAGGCGCCCCGCTGTTCGCGGCGGTGGTCATCTCCGCGCTGCCCGCCGCGCAGAACCTGTTCGTCTACGCCTCGCGCTACAACGTCGGCGTCCGGCTGGCCCGGGAGTCGATCCTGCTCTCCACGATCCTGTCGGTCCCGGTGCTGGTCACGGTCACGGCCCTGCTGGGCTGACCCGCGTTCAGGCTCGGTGCAGGGGCGGCGGGGTGTGGGCGGTGACCTCGGGCAGCGGGCCGGTGAACGGCTCGACGTCGACGTGCGTGCGCTGGCCCGCGCACCCCTGCGACAGGCGTGAGGCGGGGACGTCCTCGGTGAGGACGTTCGGGTTGCCGTGCGCGCACAGCTCCTGGCCCGGGTGCTGCGGATCGGGCTGCGGGTCGAACCACGCGCCGGTGGGCAGCACCGCGACGCCAGGGCGCACCCGCTCGCTGATGCGGGCACCGGCCAGGCACGAGCCCCGGTCGTTGAACACCCGCACCACCGAGCCCTCGGTGATGCCGCGCGCGGCGGCGTCGTCGGGGTGCAGCGTGATCGGTTCGCGGCCGGCCACCTTGGACTCGCGGCTGACCGCGCCGACGTCGCCCTGCCCGTGCAACCGGGTCGGCGGCTGGTTGGCGATCAGGTGCAGCGGGCCGCGACGCACCTGCGGCAGCCAGACCGGGTGGCCCGGGCAGTCGTCGTAGCCGAACGACCCGACCTTCGCCGAGTGCAGCTCGATGCGTCCGCTCGGCGTGTGCAGCGGGTCCCCTTCCGGATCCTTGCGGAACCGCACCAGCGGCGGGTTCTCGGGCATCGCGGGAAGCCGCAGCTCACCGTCCGCCCAGAAGGTGTCGAAGTCCGGGAGCTCGTGGCCCTGGGCGCGCAGCTGGTCCCGCCACTGGTCGTAGAGGTGCTCCAGCCAGCCCCGGGCGCTGCGCCCCTCGGTGAAGCGCTGCCGCGCCCCGAGCCGTTCCGCGAGCCCGCTGAGGATGCTGAAGTCGTCGCGCGCCTCGCCGACCGGGTCCAGGACGCGGTGCATCGCGGTGAGGTGGGTGTCGCGGCGCCCGGCGCCGAGGTCTTCGCGTTCCAGCGTCGTGGTCGCCGGGAGCACGACGTCGGCGTGCCGGGCGGTGGCGGTCCAGTGCGTCTCGTGCACCACCACGGTTTCGGGCCGGGCGAACGCGCGACGCAGCCGGTTGAGGTCCTGGTGGTGGTGGAACGGGTTGCCGCCCGCCCAGTGCACCAGCCTGATGTCGGGGTAGGTCAGCCGCTGGCCGTTGTAGTCGTACTGCGCTCCCGGGTTGAGCAGCATGTCGGCGATGCGTGCGACCGGGATGAACGTGCCGACCGGGTTGGGCCCCTGCGGCAGCGTCGGCAGCCACAGCACCGGCCCCTCGTCGCCGACGTCGGCCATCGAACCGTAGCCGTGCCCGAAACCGCCGCCGGGCAAGCCGATCTGACCCAGCATCGCCGCGAGTGCGATCCCCGCCCACACCGGCTGCTCGCCGCCCCGGGCGCGCTGCAGCGACCAGGTGACCGTCACCAGCGTCCGCCCGGAGGCCATCCGGCGGGCCAGCTCGCGGAGGTCGTCGGCCGCGATCCCGCAGATCGGGGCCGCCCACTCCGGTGTCTTCGGCACGCCGTCGGTCTCGCCCCGCAGGTAGCCGGCGAAGACGTCGAACCCGGTGCAGCAGCGGGCGAGGAAGTCGGTGTCGTGCAGGTCTTCGGCGAGCAGGACCTGTGCCAGGGCGAGCTGCATCGCCACGTCCGTGCCGGGCTCGATCGAGTACCAGCGCCCGCCCGCGGGAACGTCGTCGGTCAGCGGGCTGATCGAGGCCACCGCGACCCCGGGATCGGCCGCTGCGGCGGCGCTGGTGTGCCGGGTGACGCCGCCCGGCGAGACCGACAGGTTCTTCGTCGGCAATCCGCCGAAGGCCACGATCAGGTCGGTGTGCTCGCGCACCGTCGCCCAGCTGTCGGCGTAGCCGAGGACCGCCGCCGAGCTGCCCACCACGTGCGGCAGCAGGACCTGCGAGGTCCCGAAGCTGTAGTTGTTCCGGGAGGAGGTGTAGCCGCCGATGGTGTTGAGGAACCGGTGCAGCTGCGACTGCGCGTGGTGGAACCGGCCGGCGCTGCCCCAGCCGTAGGAACCGCCGAAGATCGCCTCGTTGCCCGACTCGACCCGCACCCGGTCCAGCTGCGCGGCGACCAGGTCCAGCGCGGTGTCCCAGTCGACCTCGACGAACTCGTCCCGGCCGCGCTGCGAGGACGGCCCCGGCCCGCCGGTGAGCCAGCCGCGCCGGATCGCCGGGCGCATCACGCGCGTGTCGTGCCGCGCGATGCCCGGCACGTTGCCCAGCAGCGGCGAAGGCGCAGGGTCGTCGGGGTGCGGGCGGACCCGGACACCGCCGTCGGCGTCGGCCGTCGCCTCGTAGGCGCCCCAATGCGCGGTCGTCGGCACCCAGCGCTCGGTCGGCATCCGGCTCCTCCCGTGGCCGGAGGTGCTCCGACCTGCGAACTCGTGGTCGATCCCGATGTTACCGGCGCTCGGAGAACGTCACCGACGCCTCGGCGGAGACCTGATCGGAGCGCACCGACATCGCCCCGTCCTCGTCGCCGCACACCAGCACCGGATCACCGGAGAACACCGGGCGGCGCAGCCGGTAGGACACCGAGGTGAGGCTCCCGTGCTCGCGGGCGAGCTCGGTCATGAGCAGCACGAGCAGCGGTCCGTGCACCACCAGCCCCGGATAGGCCTCGACCTCGCGGCAGTAGGGCTCGTCGTAGTGGATGCGGTGGGTGTTGGCCGTCAGCGCGCTGAACCGGAACAACCGCGTCGGCTCACCGACGAACCGCCGCTGCCACGGCGCGTCGGAGGGCGGGAAGTCGGTGGGCCGCAACCGGTCCGGGCTCTTGGTGTCGGTCTCGCCGCTGCGGTAGACGTAGTCGGCCTCCTCGGTCATCCGCACCCGTCCGTCCTGGCGGAACTCGCGGCGCTCGGTCACGAACGCCATCTCGCCCGAACGGCCCTGCTTGACCGTGACACCGCCCAGCTCGGTGGTCCGCTCGGCGGGGGTGCCCAACCGCAGGGGCTCGACGATCGTCAACCGCCCGCCCGCGAACATCCGCCGCCGGTCGGGCACCGGCGGCAGGAAATCGCCGTTGAGCGGGTGGCCGTCGGGTCCCAGCTCGGAGTGCGGCGGCCAGGACAGGAAGTGCACCCAGTGCCACAGCGGCGGCAGCTCGTCGACCGGCGCCGGCACCTCCAGCACGTTGGCCAGCGCCCGCGACTGCTCCGGTCCCATCGAGTCGTGCTCGACCACGGCCTCCGGTCGCCAGTCCCGCAGAAACTCCTCCAACACCGAAACCTCCTCGTCGATCTTCGAGGTGCCCCGGTCATCCAAACATGCCGGAAGGCTCAGCGGAGGTAGACGCGGGCCGGGTCCACCTCGTGCCGGAGCGTGTCGAGCTCGGCCTCGGTGGGCGGGGTGATGGTGCTGAGGTCATCGGCGACCTGGAGGTCCCAGCCGGTGGCCTCGCGGACCTGCTCGGCGGTGACACCCGGGTGGGTGGCCACGAGGCGGAGCTCCTCGCCCGCGCCGTCGCGCGCGAGGATGCCGAGGTCGGTGATGACCCGGGTGACGCCCTTGCCGCGCGGGCGGATCCCGTCGGCCAGCGCGCGATCCGGGCCCGGGGAGGTGCAGAAGTCGAGCTCGGCGGTGAACGAACGCGGGTCGTGGCGCCGCATCACCACGAACACCTCGCCGGAGTTGGCCATGACCTCCATGGCCCCGCCCGAACCGGGCAACCGGACCGCGGGGGAGTGCCAGTCGCCGATCACCGAGGAGTTGAGGTTGCCGAAGCGGTCGATCTGCGCGGCTCCCAGGAAGCCGACGTCGATCCGCCCGCCCTGCAGCACGTAGCCGAACAGCGCGGTCATCGGCAGGACGGCCTCCGAGCCGGTAATCAGCACCGCGTCGGCGATCGTCTCCGGCAGCTGGTCGGGATGGGCGCCGCAGACACCGGACTCGTAGACGATCTCCACGTCCGGCGCCACCGTCCGCTGCGCCAGCGACACCGCCAGCGTGGGCAGGCCGATCCCGGCGAAAACCGTGCTCGCACCGGCGAGTTCGCGCGAAGCGACCGAAGCCAGCAGCTCCGACGACGTGATGGACATGATCCTCCTCAAAGCCTGCGGCCGTAGTTGACCGGCTCGCTCCACGCCTCGCCCACGGCCAAGTCCGACCAGCGCTGCTCGCCGAGCTTGGCGACGTACTCGGAGTGGTCGGCGGTGCCGAGCACCCACTCGTCCAGCCACGTGCGCAACCGGTCGGGATCACCGCTGATCCGCGACCACTCGCGGTAGAACTCGCCGTCGCGGTCGTAGTAGCCCTGCACGAACGCCGGGTGCGCGCCGCGCGGGCACTCCACCACCGCGTCCACCGCGTGCGCGGGGATCACCGTGCGGTTCGGGTCGGAGCGGACGACCTCGTCGGCCACCACCTCCTCGACCACCACGATCGCCTTGCGCGCGGCGTAGACCGCCTCGGCCTGGATGCCCGTCAGGCCCCAGACCTGGGTGTTGCCGGAGCGGTCCGCGCGCTGCGCCTGCACGATCGTCACGTCCGGGTTCAGCGGCGGCACCACGTAGATCTGCTCCTCGCCGCCGTCGGGAGCCGGGTACGGCGAGGTGACCTTGCGGATGCCCGGGTTGATTCCGGGGACGTCGCTGCCCGCGTAGGAGCGCAGCGGGTAGAACGGCAGCCGCTGGGCGCCGGCCAGGTAGCGGCAGATCATGCCGTAGTGGCTGTACTCCTCGAAGGCCAGCGCGCCCGCCTCGACCCGCCGCCGCAGCTCGCCGAGCGAACCGGCCGTGGAGTTGCCGACGAACGAGGAGATCAGCCTGCTCACGCAGTCACCCGCGATGAGCTGATCGGTGACCACGTCGGCGGTCATCCGCGCGATGGTGAGGTCCCGGCGGCCCTGCCGGATGATCTCGTGCCCGGCCGCGGTCGGGATCAGGTGCGTGAAGCCCTCCAGCGACACCGTGGCGCCGTCGGTGACGAACTCGGCGATGGCATCCCGCATCGACGTGGTCTTGTCCGACTTTCCGACCTGCGACATCGATGCCCCCAGGGATTGCGCGGTTCGCCTGCGCCTCAGCCTGCCACCCCGGATTGAGACAGGTCCAATACCGAATTAGTGTCAGATCCAGAGCTGAGTCGAATAGATCGGGGATGGGTGTGGAGCTGCGCTACCTGACCGCCTTCGTGGCGGTCGCCGAGGAGCTGCACTTCGGCCGCGCCGCCAAGCGCCTGCAGATGGCCCAGCCGCCGCTGAGCCAGCAGATCAGGCAGCTGGAGAAGGAGCTCGGCGTGCGGCTGTTCGAGCGCAACACGCGGTCGGTGCGGCTGACCAACGCGGGGGAGTCCTTCCTCGAACCCGCGCGCACCGTCCTCGACGACGTCGACATCGCCGTCGGCGCGGCCCGCGCCGCCGGGCGAGGCGAGCGCGGGCGCGTCACCGTCGGGTTCGCCGGCGCCTCCAGCCACGAGGCGCTGCCGGTGCTCACCCGGGCGGTGCGCGCCGCCCACCCGGGCCTGGAACTGGTGATGCGCGGGCAGACCTACGCCGACGTCGCCCTGGCCAAGGTCGCCGACGGAACGCTGGACCTCGGATTCGTCCGGATGCCGGTCAACCAGCCCGGCGTGAACACCCGCGTCATCGAGGTCGAAGAGCTCATCTGCGCGCTGCCCACCGACCACCGGCTGGCCGAGCTGGACCGCGTCCCGATCGCCGAGCTCGCCGACGAACCCTTCGTCAGCTTCCCCTCCAACGCCGGGTCCACGCTGCGCGACGCGCTGGTCAAGGCCTGCGTGGCAGGAGGATTCACCCCGCGCGTGGTGCAGGAAGCGCCCGACTCCTACACGATCCTCGCCCTGGTGGCCGCCGGTGTCGGAGTCACGCTGACGCTGACCTCCTGCCAGCACATCCAGCAGACCGGCCTGGTCTACCGCGAGCTCGCGGGCCGACCGACCCGCTTGCGGGCCGCGCTGGCCTGGCGCGAGGACAACACCAACGCCGCCCTGCACACCGTCCTCGGCATCGCCGAAACCGCCCTGCCCACCCCCGATTGATCTGAGCGGCGTCTCAAACTGCGCCGATTTCGTATTGGACGCTCCCGCGTTCGGCCTGCCACGGTGCTGAGATCACACCGGGTTCAAAGGGGAACGCATGAGCAGCGCGCGCACGGCGAACCGTGCCGGGTTCGGGGCCTTCATCGGCTCCACCATCGAATGGTTCGACTTCTACATCTACGGCACCGCCTCCGCGCTGGTCTTCGACAAGGTCTTCTTCCCCGAGCTCGACGGTGCCCTGGGTACGCTGGTCGCCTTCGCGACGTTCTGGGTCGGCTTCCTCGCCCGCCCGCTCGGCGGCATCATCTTCGGCCACGTCGGAGACCGGTTGGGCCGCAAGAAGACCCTGGTCATCACCCTGCTGATGATGGGCATCGCGACCACCGCCATCGGACTGCTGCCCGGCTACGCCGAGATCGGGGTGTGGGCGCCGATCCTGCTGGTGTGCATCCGGATGGTGCAGGGCATCGGGCTCGGCGGCGAGTGGGGCGGCTCGGTGCTCATCGCCTCCGAGCACGCGCCCAGGGGCAAGTCCATCCTCTACGGCGCCTTCGCCCAGCAGGGCTCGCCCGTTGGCAACACGCTCAGCACCGTCTGCTTCCTGCTGATCAGCAAGCTGCCCGAACCCGACATGCTCACCTGGGGCTGGCGCATCCCGTTCCTGGCCTCGGCCGCACTGGTCGTGGTGGGCCTGTTCATCCGGCTCCGCGTCACCGAATCCCCGGCGATGGAACGGCTCATCCAGGCCAAGAAGAACTCGAAGCTGCCGGTGTGGGAGGTCGTCCGCTCGCACCCAGGACTGCTTGCCCTGGGCATCGGCGCCTGCACCATCGGCCTGTCGGCCACCTACTTCAAGTCGACGTTCGCGCTCGCCTGGGCCACCAGCGACCTCGGGTTCGCCAAGACCGACTTCCTGACGATCATCCTCGTCGCCAACATCGCGCAGATCCTCGTGCAGCCCTTCGGGGCCGTGATCGCCACCAAGATGCGCAGCCTGTCGCGCGCGGTGACGTTCATGCTGCTCCCGGAAGTCGTGCTGCTGCCGCTGATGTTCCTGCTCATCGCCACGGAGAACTACTGGCTGGCCATGGTCGGCGTCGCGGTCGCCACCGTGCCGCACTGCCTGTACTACGCGGCGATGGCCGGGATCCTCGCCGGCCGCTTCCCGGCCGAGGTGCGCTACACCGGGCTCTCGCTGTGCTACCAGCTCTGCGGCACGCTGCTCGGCGGAACCACCCCGGTGGTGGGCCAGTTCCTGCTCAGCGCGTCGGGCTCGATCAACGTCGTCATCGCCTACGCGCTGTTCCAGGTGCTGCTCACGCTGGGCTGCATGCTGTTGCTGCTGCGCCGGCCCAGTCATGACGAACGCGACAACCCGGGAGGCGAAGGTGACCAGAGCACGCTGGATCCGGCGGCCGGAAGGGTCCAACTGGGGTGACTTCGGCCCCGACGACGCGCTGGGCCGGATGAACCTGCTGACCCCGCAGCGGGTCCGGGCCGCGGTGGCCGAGGTGCGCGAGGGCATCACCCGCGCGCTGAGCCTGCCGCTGACCCTGCCCGGCGGGAACGGGTTGAACCCCAACCGGTTCCCGCCGGTCCTGCGCCCCACCCGGCGCTTCGGCGAGGTCAACTTCAACTACGAGCTGCACCGCAAGGTCGAGGGCGCCACCGACGTGCTCTGCGACGACCTCGCCGTGCTGCACCTGCAGTACTCGACGCAGTGGGACTCCTTCGCCCACGCCGGGGCGCTGTTCGACGCCGACGGCGACGGAGTCGCGGAACCGGTGTTCTACAACGGGTTCCGGGCCGGTGAGGACGTCGTCGGACCGTCCGACCTGGACGACTCGGGGTTCGGCGGCCTGCACGAGCGCACCACCTCCAGCGGTGGAGCGCTGGGCATCGACAACCTCGCGCGCACCGGGGCGCAGGGCCGGGGCGTGCTCATCGACCTGCGCAGGCACCTCGGCGAGGAACGCACCCTCGTCGGTTACGACACCCTCGCCGAGATCATGGCCGCCGACGGCGTCGAGGTCGAGGAGGGCGACCTGGTCTGCCTGCACACGGGCTTCGCGCAGCGGCTCGTCGAGATGGGCGGTGACCCCGACCCGGACGTCCTGCACGGCGCGTGCGCGGCTCTGGACGGGCGCGACGAGCGGCTCCAGCAGTGGATCACCGACACCGGGCTGACCGCGCTGATCGCCGACAACTACGCCGTCGAGAACCTGCCGTCACGCCCGGCCGACCCTCCGGCACCCGCGCTGCCGCTGCACCACCACTGCCTGTTCAAGCTCGGCGTGCACCTCGGCGAGCTCTGGCACCTCACACCCCTGGCCGACGACCTCCACCGCCTCGGCCGCTCCCGCTTCCTCCTCACGGCCCCACCCCTCAACCTCCCAGGAGCGGTCGGTTCCCCGACCACCCCCATCGCCACCCTCTGACCCACCCGGAGCACGTCCACCCCCACCCACCCGCGGACCCCTGCCGAGTCCCACCCCAGGCCCGAACATCCCGGTAACCCGTCCCCCCGGATGGGTGTCGAGTTCGGTGCAGGTGGTCGCGTCTCCAACCGGGTTTCCCGATTTCAGTGGAAATCCTCCGTCGGATTTCAGCGGAAATCGGAACCCGGAATTCCACTGAAATCCGGGAAGGGGTGACCACCAGGCGTCCGGGCGGCCCCCTTCCACGGATTACTCCCGTAATCCGGTACCTGATTACTGGAGTAATCCGGGTACGAGAACCGGGGTGAGCCGTGTGCCGCCTCTAGATGAGGGGGTGGGGCTCAGGGCCAGTGGAGGGTTCGGTGGGAGTGGAAGTGGCGGGGTTCGCCGGTTCTGGGGTCGGGGAACTCTAGGGATCGGGCCAGGAGCCGGAGGGGGTGGTCGAAGTTGTCCGGGGACGTCGCGCGGACCTCGGGGTAGAGGTCGTCGCCGACGATCGGCAGGCCCAGGGAGTTGAGGTGGACGCGGAGCTGGTGGGTGCGGCCGGTGCGGGGGTGCAGGCGGTAGCGGGCCAGGTCGCCGCGTCGTTCGAGGAGTTCGACGCGGGTTTCGGCGTTCGGGGCGCCCGGTTCCTCGACGGCGGCCAGCACGCCGCGGTGCTTGATGATCCGGCTGCGGACCGTGCGGGGCAGCGCCAGGTCCGGGTCGTAGCCGGCGATGGCCTCGTAGGTCTTGTCGACCCGCCGGTCGTGGAAGAGCGTTTGGTACGCGCCGCGCAGCGCCGGGTCGACCACGAACAGCACCACACCGGCCGTGGCGCGGTCCAGGCGGTGCGCGGGGGAGAGGTCGGGCAGGTCCAGCTGCCTGCGCAGGCGGATCAGCGCGGTCTCGGTGATGTGCCCGCCGCGCGGCGTGGTGGCCAGGAAGTGCGGCTTGTCCACGACCAGGATCTCCTCATCGCGGTGCAGGACCTCCAGCTCGAACGGCACCGGCGTCTCCGGTGCGACGTCGCGGTGGAACCACACGAAACCGCCCGGCCGGTACGGCGACTCGAGTGCCAGCGGGCCGTCGTGGGTGACGAACCGGCCCGCGCGCAGCATCTCGTCGATGCGGTCGGCCGCCAGCTTGGGGATCCGCTCGACGAGGAAGTCCCGGACGGTGGCCCACCGCCCGTCGGTGGGCAGGTGCAGCCGGACCGGGTCCAGGCCGTCGCGCTGGGGCAGCGGTGAGCGGAGCTTGCGGCGCATGGTCCGGCCAGCATAACCAGAGGTCACAGGTTCATCTTGTAGCCCTCGTGGGAGGCGGTGAAGCCGAGCCGGTCGTAGAAGCGGTGCGCGTCGGTGCGCGACTTGTCGGTGGTGAGCTGGACGAGCGAGCAGCCGCGCCGCCGCGACTCGTCGAGGGCCCACTCGAACAGCGCCGCGCCCAGCCCCCGGCTCCGCTCGGCGGAGCGCACCCGCACCGCTTCGATCTGGGCGCGCAACGCGCCTCTGCGGGCCAGCCCCGGGATGAACGTCAGCTGCAGGGTGCCGACCACGGCGCCGGCCGAGTCCTTCACCGCGACCAGCAGCTGCGCGGGATCGGCCTCGATCGCCGCGAACGCCTCCCGGTACGGGGTGAGGTCGGCCGCGGACTCCCGGCCCGAACCCAGCTCGTCGTCGACCAGCAGTCCGACGATCTCGGCCAGGTCGTCGGACGACGCCCGGCAGACCTCGTACTTGGTCGATCTCACCAGGATCTCCTCGGACACGCGCCTCATCCCAGGAGCTTGGCGAGGAACCAGCCGACGCGGCTGACCTTGCGGATCTGCGGATTGCCCTCGATGCCGTGGATCTCCCACTGCTGGCCGCACTCCGGGCACCGGTACAACCCGATCTGGGTGGGCACCTCGCACGGATGGCCGCGCCGACCTCGTCTCATGACCCGATCACACCACATCCGCGCTGCGCGGTGCGGTGAAAACTGCCGCTGAAACGGTGACTTTGTGCCTTACGGTGCGCATCGGCGCGTCCGTAGCTTCGGCGGGGTGAGCACGACACGAGGAGTTCGAATCAGTCGCGGCACTCGCAGGCCGGATCTTGGCACGCGTGGTTGAGACCGGGCAGCGGAGGGGTCTCCACCCGGTCCCCGCGGCCGATGGTGAGCGCCGCGATCACCCCACCAGCGGCGCACATCACCGCCGAGATGTGCAGCGCGGTCGCGAACCCGGGCCCCAGCGGTGCGCCGTCTCCGGTGCCCGCCAGCCCGGCGACGACCGGCAGCACCGCCACCGCCAGCAAACCGGCCAGGCGTGACACCGCGTTGTTGACCCCCGAGGCGACGCCGCCCCGCTCCGGCCCGACCGAGCCCAGCACGGCCGCGGTCAGCGGAGCGACGGTGATCGACAGACCCAGCCCGAACACCAGCACGCCCGGCAGCACCCCGCCGAGGTAGGTCGCACCGGCCTCGGCGCAGGTCAGCAGCCACAACCCGGCCGCGCAGGCGAACGGCCCGACCGTCATCGGCACCCGCGGGCCGGTCCGCTGCGCCAGCGCACCCACCCGGCCCGACAGCAGCAGCATGATGATCGTGATCGGCAGCGTGGCGATGCCCGTCTCCAAGGCCGAGTAGCCCATCGTCTGCTGCAGCTGCAACGACAGCAGGAACAGCGCGCCGCTGAGCGCCGCGTAGACCGTCAGCGTCACCAGGTTCGCGCCCGTGAACTGCGAGGACCGCAGCAGTGACAGCGGCAGCAGCGGACTCGGGTGACGTGCTTCCAGCCACGGGAACACCACGAGCGCGGTGACTCCGACCACCGCAGCCGTGGTGGACGCGGTGTCCCACCCGGCGGTCGGGACCTCGATCAGCGCGTAGATCGTTCCAGCGAGCCCGACGGTGACCGCCACCGCGCCACCGATGTCCAGCCGTCCGGTCGCGTTCGGGTCCCGCGTCTCGGGGACGTGGCGCAGCGCGAGCATCGCCGCCGCGGCGATCGGCACGTTGATGAAGAACACCCACCGCCAGGACGCGGTGTCGACGAGCCACCCGCCCACGAACGGCCCGATCGCCGAGGACACGCCGGTCAGCCCGGCCCAGCGGCCGACGGCTTCGCCGCGGTCGTCCGGGTCGATGGAGGCGTTGATCAGCGCCAGGCTGCCGGGGACCAGCAGCGCCCCGCCGACTCCCTGCGCCAGCCGCGCGACGATCAGCGCCTCGCCCGTGGGCGCCAGCCCGCAGCCCAGCGAGGCGAGGGTGAACACCACCAGCCCGATCGTGAACACGCGGCGTCGGCCGTAGCGATCGCCCAGCGCGCCGCCGAGCAGCAGCAGCGCGCTCAAGGTGAGCAGGTAGGCGTCCAGCACCCACTGCAGGACGCGCAGCCCGCCGCCGACGTCGCGGCCGATGGCCGGCAGCGCCACGTTGACCACGGAACCGTCCAGGAACGCCACCCCCGAACCGAGGATGGTGGCCAGCAGGATCCAGCGGCCGGAACCGGAGCGGAGAGCGACGGCGGTGGACACGCGCCGACGATAGGTCGCTACTCGGACACGGGCACGGCCAGGCCCTCGGCGGGCAGCGTGGAGGCGATCGCGTCGGGGGAGTAGCGCGCGAGCAGCCCGAGGCCCAGCTGCGCACGACGCACCCGTTCGCGGCCCAGCGCGACGGCGGTGGGGGTGAGGTGGCTGCCGCTGGGGTAGATGTTCGGTGCGTTGCGCAGCCCGAACTTCACGTAGACCGGGGCCGCGACGCGCACGATCTCGGCGATCTCGAAGTGCCGGACGAATCCGCCCATGTCGTCGGGCGCCTCGACGTAGATGTCCAGCGGCAGGTCCGTGGCGGCCCGGATCGCCGCCAGCTGGCCGAGGCTGAGATCGGTGGGCACGTTGTAGGTGTCGGCGCCCAGGTCCTCGGCGATGCGCACCGACGCCGGGTTCGCCAGCCCCATCTGGACGCTGATCTTGAACTGCAGGTCGGCGGGCAGGTCACCGGCCTCGCGCATCGCGGAGGCGACCTTGAGCACGCCCAGGTCGGTGACGAGCACGCTCCGGATGCCGGACTCGGCCGTGCGGCGGATGTCCTCCAGCACGTGCACCAGCTGCTCGGTGCCGCGCGCCTGCGCGGCCACCGGTGCCCCGCCCGAGGACACCGCCATCGCGCTGGTGTCCCAGCCGGCCAGCGGCCGGGCGAACAGGCTCAGCTCGACCGACCGCCCGGCGGCGGTGGAGGCCATGGTGGCGAGTTCGTCGTCGGTGAGCAGCATGCCGCCGCTGCCTTGGGAGATCCGGTGCACCAGCACGCCGCGCGCGTCAGCCTCGGCGAGCACCGCGTCGAGCACCTCGGGACCTTCGGTGCTGGGGATCTCCACTCGGTACTGGGCGCCGTCGGGAAATCTCTTCTCGCTGGTGGCCGCGGTGTCGTCGGTGGGCAGACCCAGGGATCGCAGGAAGTCACGTGTCTGGCGCACCTGTGAAATCTCCGTTCGATATTCCGAACAACGTTCGTAAAATCGTATGGTCGGAACGAAGCGAAGGTCAATACGCCGTCGATATCAGGTACGATGTTCGAAATATCGGTCAACTCGAGGTTGGCCTCGAAGCGGAAGGAGCGCCAGCGTTGGCACGAGCGGTACCGGCCGTGGAACGGGCATTCGACGTCCTCGAACTGTTCCTGGAAGCCGACGAACTCAGCGCCCCGGAGATCACCGCGCAGCTCGGGCTGCCGCGCACCACGGTGCACGAGCTGGTCGGCACGCTCAACGAGCGCGGCTATCTGATGCCCACCGGGCGCGCCACCAACAAGTACCGGTTGGGCGTGCGCAGCTTCCAGCTGGGGTCGGCGTACGCCGAGCGGCTGGACCTGGCCCGGGAGGGGCAGCTGGTCGCGGAGGAGATCGCCGAGCGCTGCCAGGAGACCGTCCACGTGGGCGTGCGCGACGGCGCCGACGTCCTCTACGTCTCCAAGGTGGACAGCAGCCACCCGGTCCGGATGGTCTCGGCCGTCGGCCGCAGGCTCCCCGCGCACTGCACGGCGCTGGGCAAGACCCTGCTGGCCGCGCTGCCGCGCGCCGACGTCGACGAGATCTACAGCGGCCACAAGCTCGACGCGATGACCGAGCACAGCATCACCAACCGCAAGACGCTGCGCAAAGAGCTCGACGAGATCGCCGAGGACGGCGTGGCCCGCGAGTACTGCGAGTCCAACGACTCCGTGGCCTGCGTGGCGGCACCGGTGCGCGACACCAGCGGTGAGGTCGTCGCGGCCATGAGCATCTCGGTCCCGATCCTGCGCTGGAACGACGAGACCGAAGCCGCGCTGCGCGACCTCGTCCGGGACGGTGCCGCAGCCCTCTCAGAGCGCCTGGGCCACACCGGCTGATCAGGTTTTCGGGGGTTGCGGCGGAACCGCTGTTTCAGGTGCGGGACTCAACTCGCACCGCCGCGGGTGCTTCAGCGCCTTCGTGGCGAGTACGCCGGGAAGCCGATGTCCCCTCCTGGGGTAAGTGGAATACATCAGGAGCGGCGCACGGAGTCCGCGAAGGCGCTGTGCTTTCCCCTTCGGGGGTTTCCGCTGCTGGCACCGCCAAGCAAACCAACCGCAGAAACGATCTCTAGCGCCGGACGATGACCACCGGGCACTTCGAGTGCAACGCGGAGCGCTGGCTCACCGAGCCCAGCAGAGCGCCGTAGAAGCTGCCGTGGCCCCTGCTGCCCACGACGAGCAGGTCGGCCTCGGCGGAGGCGTCGATGAGGGCCTGCGCGGCGTGGCCGTGCACGAGCTCGCGCTCGATGGTCACCTCCGGCGTGGCCCGCTTGAACTCCTCGACGGTGTCGTCCAGGCATTGCCGGGCGGAGTCCTCGAAGTCGTCGGGCGGCATCGGACCGCCCTCCCAGGAGTAGAACGCGGGGAACTCCCAGGCGCTGATCGCGCGCACCGTCGAACCGGTGAGCTTGGCCTGTTCGAGCGCCCAGCGCATCGCGCACTTCGAGGGTTCCGATCCGTCCACGCCGACGACGATCCTGCCGTGCTCCGTCATGACGACCTCCCGCGTTGGCCCTGCCTCCATGGAAGTACGCGAGCCTGATCCGCGTCCAGTCCGACGGTGTTGACACGGCGTGTCGACCCCGCCATCCCCGTATCGGGTAACACGAACGGGTTTAGGGGCCCGGAATCCGTTGTGATCGTCGATCTCGGTCGGTTACCGATGAGGCGCATCCGCGCCAACTACCGACGAGGAGCGACATGACCTCCAGCCAGACCGGGCGATACCTGGTCCTGCTCGAAGACGACTCGACGATCATCGGCACCCGAGAGGTGACCCGCTTAACCGGGATCAACTGCGCCAACACCGCCGACGCGGCGGGCGCGGCACCGGGCGAGCTGTTCAGCTCCGCGGGCGGAATCGTGCTGCACCAGCTCGGAATCGCCCTGATCGACGCCGACGAGGAGCAGTTCGCCAACCTGCAGCGCGCGGCGGGTGAGACCGGCCCGATCGCCGGGATCGAGGCCGAGCGCAGAGTTTTCGCCATCGGCGAGCCCACGCCGCCGCCGGAAGGCGAGTTCACCTGGGGACTTCAGGCGGTGCGCGCCGACGCCGCCGCGGCGACCGGAGCCGGAGTGCGGGTGGCCGTGCTCGACACCGGCCTGGACGAGCAGCACCCCGACTTCGCCGGCCGCGACATCGTCACCGGCGCGTTCGTCGAGGGCCAGAGCGCCCACGACGGCCACGGCCACGGCACCCACGTCATCGGCACCGCGTGCGGTCCGCGCACCTCGCAGGCCGGACCCGGCTACGGCATCGCGCACGAGGCGAGCATCTACGCGGGCAAGGTCCTCGGCGACGACGGATCGGGCACCGACAGCGGGATCCTCTCCGGCGTCGAGTGGGCGATCTCCAACGGCTGCTCGATCGTGTCCATGTCGCTGGGTTCGGCCACCGAACCCGGCGCGCCGTACTCGGAGGCGTTCGAGCGGGTCGCGCGTCGCGCGCTGGAGCGCGGGACGCTGATCATCGCCGCGGCCGGCAACGAGAGCCAGCGCTCGGCGGGCATCATCGCCCCGGTCGGCCACCCGGCCAACTGCCCGTCGGTGATGGCCGTGGGAGCGGTGGACTCGCAGATGCAGATCGCCGACTTCTCGTGCGGCACCGTCGACGAGGTCGGGCAGGTCGACCTGGCCGCGCCCGGCGTGGACGTCTACTCCAGCTGGCCCGGCGCCGAGCGCTACCGCAAGCTCAGCGGCACCAGCATGGCCACCCCGCACGTCTCCGGCATCGCCGCGCTGCACGCGCAGCAGTCGCCGGACCGCGCGCGGGCGCTGTGGACGCGGTTGACCCAGTCGGCCCGCCGGTTGCCGCTGCCGGCCACCGACGTCGGCGCCGGGCTCGTGCAGGCGCCCTGACCAGGTGAGGCTGGGCGGCGGGTCAGTGCTCGCCGCCCAGCTCGTCCTCGATCGCCCGAGCCGCCGCCCGCGTGCAGTTGCCGAGGTCTTCGGCCGCGGCGGCGGCCTGGTCGAGCGCCACGTGCACGTCGGGCGGTTCGGTACCGCCACCGCCGCTGTCGGCCGCGAGCAGGTCGAGCTGCCGGGCCAGGCGGGCGCTGGCCGCGCTGAGGTCCAGCAGCGCATCGCGCGCCCTCGCCGCCTCCGCCGGTGTGCCCGCGATCGCGCGGGTGCCCTCGTGCAAGCGCTGACCGGCGACGGTGATCATGTCGGCGGTCGCGCTGACGTCCTGCCAACTCGTGGATCGTGCGCTCATCATCGGGCTCCCCGGTGTCGAACAGGCAGGCGGCGAAAGCCGGCCCGGTGCCTTGGTGCCGGGCAGCCCTCGACTACCCGCGAAGACCCGAGGTCAAGCCTCCGCGCACCGCTCGCGAGACCAGCACCACACCGGCCGCGCGCGCGGCCACGGCCAACCGGCGCGAGACGGGCACGGCGATGCGCCTGGCGAACACGTCGTAGCCGGAGGCGACCACGTGGTCGAGGATCTCCCCGTAGAGCACCGCCGCCGTGCGCACGCACGGGCGCGACTCCGGGGCCAGCAGCGCGATCCCCGGCTCGGCGGCCCGGTAGTGCGCCCGGGTCCGCGCCACCTGGTCGGCCAGCGCGCGCCGCACCGGCCCGTCGGCCCGCCCGCGCGCGCGGCACCGCAGCAGCCGCTCCCGGTCCACGCCGAACACCGCCAGCTCGTCGGCGGGCAGGTAGACGCGGCCCCGGTCCAGGTCCTCGCCGACGTCGCGCAGGAAGTTCGTCAGCTGGAACGCCACGCCGAGCGCGGCGGCGGCCTCGCGCGCCTCGGCCGGCGGCCCGACCGTGCCCAGCACCGGCAGCAGCTGCAAGCCGATGACCGCGGCCGAGCCGTGGATGTAGCGCTCCAGGTCGGTGCGGGTGGGGTAGGAGGTGACGGTGAGGTCCATCCGCATCGAGGCCAGGAAGTCCTCGAACAGCACCGGATCGACCTGGTGGCGCTCCACGGTGTCGACCAGCGCGGCCAGCACCGGGTGGTCGCTGGTCCCCGACTTCAGCGCCAGGCGCAGCCGCTCCTCGAGCCGGTCGAGCCGTTCGGCCCGCAGCGCGGGGGAGTCCTCGCCCAGCTCGTCGACGATGTCGTCGACCCAGCGCGCGAAGCCGTAGAGCGCGTGCACCGCGGGCCGCCGATCCGGCGGCAGCAGGCGGGTCGCGAGGAAGTAGGTGCGCCCGTGCTCGGCGTTGAGAGCCCGCGAGCGCAGGTAGGCGGCGTGCAGGGCGGGCGGTACGCCGGCGGAGTCGAGTTCACGGCGTGCTCCCACCGCCGACCAGGCACCCGCGTCCATGCGCTGAATCTCAGCACACCGCGCCCGGCCCGGTGCCGTCGGTAGCGCTGCTCGGTGAACCCCGTCACGTGCGGGGACCGCCGGGCACGACCCGCATCCACAGCAGGTGCGCCCGGCGGCTTTTCACACGCGGAATCCCCTCTGCGTCCCGCGCGCCCGTGGGCGGAGAACCAGGCTGCCCACGTGATCGGGACCGACCCGGGGGCGGGCCATGACGCAAGATCGCGGATCTTTTTCGTCCGCACCCACGACCTGCGGCGTTGCACCCGCCACCACGGGTGGGGTGGTGGTCAGGACGCCCTGCGGGACCCCTGCCCGGCTTCGGAGACGGCCTGCTCGAGCTCGGCGCGCTTCATCTTCGACCGGCCCTTGATGCCCAGCTGCTTGGCGCGGTCGTCGAGCTCGGCCTTGGTGAGCTCCGAGAGGTCCTCGGACGGAGCGGGCTTGCGGCCCTTGCGGGCCTCGTCGACGCTGCGGCGCAACGCCTCGGTGAGGTCGATGACGTCGGTGGGCTGCGGCGGCGCCTCGGCCGCCTGCACCTCGCCGCCGCGCGCCTTCTCGGCCAGCAGCTCCTCGACGCGTTCGGTGTAGGTGTCGGAGTACTCCTCGGGCTGCCACTCGCCGCTCATCGACTCGATGATCGTGGTGGCCATCTGGAGTTCCTTGTCCGTGGGCTTGGACTGCTCGGGCTGGTCACCGACCAGATCGGCCGGGTCGCGGATCTCGTCGGCGAAGTACAGCGTGTTCAGCGCCAGCACGTCGGAGTCCGCGCGCACCGCCGTGAGGTACTGCTTGCCGCGCAGCACGAACGTGGCGATCCCGGCTTGCCCGGTCTGCTCCATCGCGCTCCGCAGCAGGTTGTACGGCCGGTAGTGCTCCTTGGAGTTGGGTGCCAGCCAGTAGGTCTTCTGGAAGTGCACCGGGTCGATCTCGCCGAGGTCGACGAACGTGCTGATGTCGATGGTGCGCGAACGCCCCGGCGCGATCTCGTCGAGTTCGGACTGCTCGACGGTGATGATCCCGTCGCCGTGCTCGCGCCCCTTGACGATGTCGTTGTAGCCGACCTCGTCGCCGGTGGTCTCGTTGACCCGCTTGTAGCGGATCCGGTCGGTGGTCCCGCGCTGGTACTGGTGGAACTGGATCGTGTGGTCCTCGGTCGCCGCGTACAGCCCGACCGGAATGGTCACCAGGCCGAAGTTGATCGACCCGGTCCAGATCTTGCGCGGCATGGTGTGCCTCCCATCGCCCGGCGCCTGCTCCCACGATGCGGTGGCGGCCGCAAGATCGCAGCGCTCAGCGCACCAGGCGGTGGGTGCCGTCCGGGAGCCTGCGTGTGCGGCCGCGGCGAGCGAGCATCTCCAGCAAGGGAACCGCGACGCGGCGCGTGGTGTCCAGCGCCCGCTTGGCCTCGCTGAGGGTGAAGGGCTCGGACAGTTCCGCCAGCCGGGGCAGCGCCGTGCGCTCGGCGTCGGGCAGCAGCGCCAGTCCCGGGCCCAGCCGCAGCAGCACGCCGGTGCGCTCGGCGGCGGCGAGCTCGCGATCACCGATGCCGAGTTCGGCCAGCTCCTCGGCGGTGGGCGCGCGGAACGGGTGCTCCCGCAGCCCGCTGCGGACCGCTTCCACGGCGCGCGCGACCCGGTCGGGCAGGGCCGTGGTGCCGTCGGTGATCCGGCCGGCAGCCAGGTGCAGGCCCGCTTCGGCGGCGATGCCGGGCAGCAGCGCCGGGTCCGGGAGGTCCAGCGCGCGGGTGCCCGCGCCGGAGGGCATGCCCTCGTGCAGCGGGTGCGCTCGCCGGTGCTCGGCGAACACCTCGCGCAGCCTCGCGGCGAGCTCGGACCGGTGCCGCTCGGACATCAGCCACGGACCCGCGCTCGGCGGGGCGGCGCCCATCGCGGCGAGGTCTTCGGCCCGCGCGATGCCGCGTCGTCGCAGCTCGTCGGCCCAGTCCGGGGAACCGTCCATGTCGTTGAGGACGTCGGCGCGCAGCCGGGCCGCGCCTCGGCGGCGCAACGGGGGAGGCCGGACGTCCAGGACGGTGACCCCGCCGCGCACCCGGTGCCCGCCGGGGTCGCGCAGCAGCGCGCGATCACCGATCCGCAGCGGCAGCGCCTCCCGCAACGTCAGCCTGGCGGTGTCGGTGCCCAGCGGGCGGACCCGCGCGGGCACGGCCGCGGAACCGATGTGCAGCACCAGGTCTCGCGGCACGTCCGCCGTCGGGTGCAGGCGCACGTCGAGGACGTCGGTGGTCAGCCAGCGGCCCGGGGTGATCAGGGCGTGGCCGCGGCGGACCTGGTCGAGGTCCACTCCGCGCAGGTTCACCGCCACCCGCGCGGGCGCGGAGATCGACTCCTCGGCGGAGCCCAGCGCGTGCAGCGCCCGCACCGGGGCGTCCAGCCCGGACGGGGTGATGGCCAGCTGGTCGCCGACGCGCACTTCGCCGCCCTGCAGCGTCCCGGTCACGACCGTGCCCGCGCCTCGGATGACGAAGGCGCGGTCGATCCACAGCCGCACGTCGGCGTCGGCGTCGGCGGGAGGAAGCCGGTGCAGCATCGCGTCCAGGGCCTCGGCGAGGTCGTCGAAACCGGCTCCGGTGCGGCCGCTGACCAGAACCGGGGGGATCTCCTCCAGGCTCGTCCCGCGCAGCCGGCGCCGGGCCTGCTCCAGGGCGGGGCGGGGGTCGGCGAGGTCGCTGCGGGTGATGACCAGCAGCCCGTCGGAGACCCCCAGGGCGTGCAGCGCGTCGAGATGCTCGTCGGACTGCGGCATCCAGCCCTCGTCGGCGGCGACCACGAACAGCACCGCGGGCACCGGGCCGACCCCGGCGAGCATGTTCGGCACGAACCGCTCGTGACCCGGCACGTCGACGAACGCCACCGAGCAGCCGTCGGCCAGCTCCGTCCAGGCGAAGCCGAGGTCGAGCGTCAGGCCCCGGCGGCGTTCCTCCGCCCACCGGTCGGGTTCCATGCCGGTGAGCCGCCGGATCAGCGTGGACTTGCCGTGGTCGACGTGCCCGGCCGTGGCCACCACGCGCATGGGCACCTCCTAGTGCGCGGCCAGCACCGCGCGCCGCAACGCCTCGTCGTCGTCCGGGTCGAGGGCGAACAGGTCCAGCAGGCACCGGTTGCGCTCCACCCGGGCCATCACCGGCGGATCGCCGAGCCGCAGCTGCTTGGCGAACCCCGCGGGTAGCGCCACTGCCGCGCTCGACAGCACCACCCCGGGCGCGCCACCGCCGCCGACGCTGGCACCGGAGTCGACCGCCTCCGCGGGAATCCCGGCCGCCGCCAGCGACTCCGCCAGCGCCGCAGCGCGTTCGGCCAGGCCGGAGCGGCGCAGGGCCTCGGCGACCGGCGGGCGCGGTCCGCGCACGGTGGCCTCCAGCGCGGCCAAGGTCAACTTGTCGACTCGCAGCGCGCGAGCCAGCGGATGGCGGCGCAACCGCTGCACGACGTCCGCGCGGCCGAGCAGCAGACCGCACTGCGGGCCGCCGAGGAGCTTGTCGCCGCTGGCGATGACCAGGTCCGAGCCGTCGGCCAGCGTCGTGGCGGCGTCCGGTTCTCCGGGCAGCGCTGGGTCCGGACGCAGCAGTCCCGAACCGATGTCGGCCACCACCGGCACGTCGAGCTCGCGCAGCTCGGCCACCCCGACCTCGGCGGTGAAACCGCTGATCACGAAGTTCGACGGATGGATCTTGAGCGCGAAACCGGTGTCGTCGCCCAGCGCCTGCCGGTAGTCGTCGAGCCGAACCCGGTTGGTCGTGCCGACTTCGCGCAGCCGCGCGCCGGTGGAGGTGAGCAGGTCGGGGATGCGGAACCCGTCGCCGATCTCGACCATCTCGCCGCGCGCCAGGACGATCTCCCGGTCGGCCGCCAGCGCGGTGGCCGCCAGGGCCAGCGCCGCCGCGCCGTTGTTCACCAGGTGCGCGTCCTCGGCTCCGGGCACGGCGTCCAGCAGCGCCTCGACGGCCGAAGCCCCGCGACGGCCCCGGTCTCCGGTGTCGAGATCCAGTTCCACGTCGGTGGTGCCCGCCGCCACCTGGAGCGCCTCGCGCGCCGCGCGCGACAGCGGTGCCCGCCCGAGGTTGGTGTGCAGCAGCACGCCGGTCGCGTTGATCACAGGTCGCATCCCGGAGGCCGAACGGGGCAGCGCGGCAAGCGTTTCCGCCACGACGTCCTCCGGCTCCAGCAACCCGTCCCGCGCCCGCTGCGCGACCTCCCGGACGGTCCGGACGACCAGCTGGTGCCCCAGGCGCTCCACCGCCGCGGCCACGTCCGGATCGGCCAGCACGCGGTCGGTCCCCGGAACAGCACGCCGCCGATCACCCATGCCCCCACCATAGGAAGCCACCTACCTCCCCGCCCGCCAACGCCCCTCGCCGTCCGCTGCGGAACCCGGATTTCAGTGGAGTTCCGGGTGCTGATTCCCGTCGAGATCCGGGTGCTGATGGGGGGTTCGGGTGATTCCGGTGTGCGATCGGGTGGGACTGTGACAACGGCCGTTGACAACGTGGTTAGGCTTCGCGCATGAATGGCGCATCGTGGCGGGACAGCACCGGCCGACGGCTCGACACCGCTGACGGGCTGGGACTGGCCGTGCAGGTGCACGGACCGCCCGACGCGCCGACCGTGCTGGCGGTCCACGGATACCCGGACAACCACACCATCTGGGACGGAGTGGTCGACGCGCTGTCCGACCGGTTCCAGGTGGTCACCTACGACGTGCGCGGAGCGGGCGAGTCGGACCGGCCCGCGACCACCGACGGCTACCACGTCGACCAGCTCGCCGACGACCTGTTCCGCGTCGCCGACGCCGTCAGCCCGGACCGGCCGGTGCACCTGCTGGCGCACGACTGGGGATCGGTGCAGTCCTGGCACGCCGTCACCGAACCGCGCGCCGCCGAGCGCATCGCCTCCTACACCTCGATCTCCGGCCCGAGCCTGGACCACTACGGCCGGTGGCTGCGCTCGAAACTGCGCCCCAACCCGCGAGATCTGCGCGAACTGACCACGCAGCTGGCCTTCTCCGCCTACATCGCGTTCTTCCAGCTGCCCGCCGCACCCGAGCTGGCCTGGCGCAGCGGCATCATGCCCAAGCTGATCTCGACGCTGGAACGCCTCGACCCCAAGGCCGCCGGAAGGCCCACCCGACCGGTCACCGCCGACGGCATCAACGGTCTGGAGCTCTACCGCGCCAACGCCGGACGCCTGGGCGACCCGGTCCAGCGGCACACCGGCGTCCCGGTGCAGGTCCTGGCACCGACCGGCGACCCGTTCGTGTCCACACCCCTGCAGACCCAGATCGAAGGCCTGGCCGACGACCTGCGGGTGCGCCGGCTCCCGGGCGGGCACTGGCTGCCGCGCAGCCGACCCGAACTCGTGGCCCGCTGCGCCGCCGAACTCATCGACCACGTCGAAGGCGGCGAGGAGACCCGAGGACTGCGCACCGCCCGCGTCCACCCCGGACGCGGCGATTTCGCCGACCAGCTCGTCGTCATCACCGGGGCGGGCAACGGCATCGGCCGGGCCACCGCGCAGGCCTTCGCCGAAGCCGGTGCGCACATCATCGCCGCCGACGTCGACGAGAAGGCCCTGCGCGGCACCGCCGACCTGCTCGGCGACTCCGTCACCACCTACCGCGTGGACGTCACCGACCGGACCGCGATGAGCGACTTCGCGCTGCGCGTGCGGACCGAGCTCGGGGTCCCGGACGTGGTGATCAACAACGCCGGGATCGGCCTGGCGGGGGCGTTCCTGGACACCAGCGTGGCCGACTGGGAGAGCGTCATCGACGTCAACCTCTGGGGCGTCATCCACGGCTGCCGCCTGTTCGGCCGGCAGATGGTCGAGCGCGGCGAAGGCGGCCGGATCATCAACGTGGCCTCCGCCGCGGCGTACCTGCCGTCCCAGGTGCTTCCCGCCTACAGCACCACCAAGGCCGCCGTGCTGCGGTTGAGCGAGTGCCTGCGCGTCGAGCTGGCCGCCGACGGCATCAAGGTCACCGCGGTGTGCCCGGGACTGGTCAACACCGGCATCACCACCAGCAGCCGCTTCGCGGGCACCGACGACGCCGAGCAGGCCAAGCGCAGGCGCGCGGCCACCGAGCTCTACCAGCGCCGCGACTACAGCCCCCAGCGAGCCGCCGAGGAGATCCTGCGCGCGACCCGCCGGGCGCCGGCCATCGCGCCGGTGACCCCGGAAGCGCGTGCCGGACTGGTGCTGTCGCGGCTGACCCCGCGCCTGCTGCGCGCCGCAGCACGGGCCGACCTTATGCCCAAGTAGGAGGAGGCATGCCGCAACTCGACCCCGGCGACCCCGACCGCGTCGCGCTGCACGCCCGCGACGTGGAGTTCGACTGGTCCCAGCTGCCGATGCACTGGATCCCCGGCGAACCCTTCGCCACGCACTGGGTGAACTTCCTGCACCTGGTGCTGCCGGAGGGCGAACGCTGGTTCGTCGAGGTGTTCAAGCAGGCGCTGCCGCTGATCAACGACGAGCGGCTCGCCGAGGACGTGCGCGGTTTCGTCGGCCAGGAGGCCGTGCACGCCGAATCGCACCAGGGCGTCATCGACCACTTCGACGCGCACGGCCTCGACACCCGGCCGTTCGTCGACCAGGTCCGCTGGATGTTCCGCAAGACCCTCGGGGACCGGCCGCTGCGCGGCAAGCGCGCCGAGTCCTGGCTGGTGCAGCGGCTGGCGCTGATCGCCGCGATCGAGCACTTCACCGCCTTCCTCGGCCAGTGGGTGCTCGACGCGGAGGAGCTCGACCTGGCGGGCGCCGACGAGACGATGCTGGACCTGCTGCGCTGGCACGGCGCCGAGGAGGTCGAGCACCGCGCGGTCGCCTTCGAGGTCTACCAGCACGTCCACGGCCGGTACTGGCAGCGCTGCCTGTCGATGCTGCTGGCGACGGCGGTGCTGACGATCCTGTGGGCGCGCGGGATGCGGTTCCTGATGGCCGCCGACCCGGTGCTGCGCGGCAGGATCAGGCCCCGCTGGCGCGACCTGATCCGCACCGGGCGCCTCGGCCTCACGCCCAGCTACCGGGCGATCTTCGGCGCGATCCCCGCGTTCTTCCGCCCCGGCTACCACCCGTCGCAGCACGGTTCCACGGCCCAGGCGGTGGCATACCTGGCGAGCTCACCCGCGGCGCTGGCGGCAGGGCACTAGATGACCGCCGAACGACAGTCGCGGCCCGACCGGCTGATGCGCGTGCTGCACCGGGTGGTCAGCGGAGTGGAATGGCTGCACCGCAACAGCCGTCTGCACGCCGGGCCACCCCGGCCGGTCAACCACGACCTCCCGCTGGTGATCTCGCGGATCAGCACCGAAGCCGACGGGGTCCGCAGCCTGCGGCTGACCCGGCCCGACGGCGGTGCGCTGCCCGCCTGGCAGCCGGGTGCCCACCTGGACGTGCTGCTGCCGTCGGGGCGGAAGCGGCAGTACTCGCTGTGCGGACCGCCGGGGGAGCGGCGGTACTACCGGATCGCGGTGCGGCGCCTGGCCGACGGCGGGGGCGGATCCCGCGAGATCCACGACGAGCTCGCCGAAGGCGACCGGATCGTGGCGCGCGGACCGCGCAACGCGTTCCCCTTCGTCGCCGGGCGCTCCTACCTGTTCGTCGCCGGCGGCATCGGCATCACGCCGATCCTGCCGATGGTCCGCACCGCCGCGACCCGCGGAGCCGACTGGCGTCTGGTCTACACAGGACGTTCCCGCGCGTCGATGCCGTTCCTGGGCGAACTCGCCGGCCTGCCCGCCGACCGCGTGTGGATCCGGCCCGACACCGAGTTCGGCATCCCCGCCGCGGGTGGCGAACTGCTCGCGCACGCCCCGCTGGGCGCCTCCGTCTACGCCTGCGGTCCGGTGCCGATGATCACCGCGCTCCGCCTGGGGCTGCCCGGCAGCACCGCGAGAGGCCTGCACTGGGAACGCTTCTCGGCCCCACCGATCGTCGACGGACGGGCCTTCACCGTGGAGCTGACACGGAGCGGACGCACCGTCGAGGTGCCCGCCGACCGCACCGCACTGGAAGCGATCGGCGACGTGCTGCCCGACATCGCCTACTCGTGCCGCCAGGGGTTCTGCGGCACCTGCCACGTCCCGCTGCTGTCCGGCCAGGTGCGCAGGCGCGGCCGGGCGCGCGGCGACGACGTGGCCCTCTGCGTGGATCGAGGGCAGGGGCACCTCGCCGTCGATCTGTGAAGCCCCGGTCGGGGGACCGGAGGGGAAGCGGGGCCGCCCGGTGGCGGGGTGCAGCCGGGCGGTCCCGCGAAAATCGCTTCCGGAGGCCGAAGCGCGGGCCGTAGGGTCGTGAGGAGCGACCTGGGAGGCACCGTGGAACTCGAAGGCCTGACCGAGATCACCTCGACCGGCGAGCTGGAGGAGGTGGTCGGCGCCCCGCTGCAGCGGGTCCTGGACAAGCAGCGCCCCGCGCTGCACGCGCTGGACCGCGAGTGGCTGGCCGCATCACCGTTCTGCCTGGTCGCGACCTCGGACGCCGAGGGCCGGTGCGACGTCTCGCCGAAGGGCGACCCGGCCGGGTTCACCCACGTCCTCGACGAGCGGACCATCGCCATCCCGGAACGTCCCGGCAACCGCCGCGTCGACGGGTTCCGCAACGTGCTGGCCAACCCGCACGTCGGGCTCCTCTACTTCATCCCCGGCCGCGGTGACACGCTGCGGATCAACGGCCGCGCCCGGCTGCTGCGCGACGCGCCGTTCTTCGATCGCATGGTCGTCAAGGGCCACCGCCCGAGCGTGGTGCTGCTGGTGGAGATCGAGGAGGTCTTCCACCACTGCTCCAAGGCGTTCCTGCGATCCGGGCTGTGGGACAGCCGGACCTGGGACCCCGAAGCCGTGCCCTCCCGAGCGCACATCGCCAAGAACCTGGAGCGCCCCAACGACTCGATGTCCGAGCTGGAGCACTACTACTCCGACGAGCGCTACGCCGAGCTCCTCTACGACGCGAAGGCCTGACCACCCGCCGGCCACCCGTGAACGAAGTGTGCGAGATCGACGAGGTGGGTAGCCTCCCGAACATGGCGGCCACGTGGCTGAACTGGCCGGTGCTGCGGCAGCTCACCGGCCCCGACCGGCTGGCCCGAGGTCCCGCGGCCCGGTCCCGGCGCACCGACGAGATGCGGGCGCGCACCAGCGACGCCGACAGCGTCACCCGCTCGGTGTGCCCCTACTGCGCGGTCGGCTGCGGCCAGCGGATCTACACCTCCGGCGGACGGATCACCCAGATCGAGGGCGACCCGGACTCGCCGATCAGCCGGGGCCGGCTGTGCCCCAAGGGCTCGGCCTCGCGCGAACTGGTCACCTCACCGCTGCGCGAGACCAAGGTCCGCTACCGGCGCCCGCACGGCACCGAGTGGGAAGACCTCGACCTGGACACCGCGCTGGACATGATCGCCGACCGGGTGCTGGCCACCCGGGACGCCACCTGGGAGGACACCGACGCCGACGGCAGGCCGCTGCGGCGCACGATGGGCATCGCGAGCCTCGGAGGAGCGACCCTCGACAACGAGGAGAACTACCTCATGAAGAAGCTCTACACCGCCCTCGGAGCGATCCAGGTGGAGAACCAGGCCCGCATTTGACACTCCTCCACGGTGCCCGGTCTGGGTGCCTCCTTCGGGCGCGGCGGCGCCACCACCTTCCAGCAGGACCTCGCCGAATCGGACTGCGTCCTCATCCAGGGCTCCAACATGGCCGAAGCCCACCCGGTGGGGTTCCAGTGGGTCATGGAGGCCAAGAAGCGCGGCGCCACGATCATCCACGTCGACCCGCGCTACACGCGCACCTCGGCGGTGGCGCACAAGCACGTCGCGCTGCGGGCCGGGAGCGACATCGCCTTCCTCGGAGGGCTGATCAACCACGTGCTGACCCGCGAGGCCCACTTCCACGACTACGTCGTCAACTACACCAACGCCGCGATGATCGTCGGCGAGGACTTCCGCGACACCGAGGACCTCGACGGCGTGTTCTCCGGCTTCGACCCCGACGCCGGCACCTACGAGACCAGCTCGTGGCAGTACCAGGGCAGCTACGCCGTCCCGCCCGTCGGCGGGCACGGCCCCGAGCGCGCTCCCAGCACCGAGCACGGCCGCGAGCGCGACACCAGCCGACCCGAGCGCGCCGGCTCCGGCGGGCCCCTCTACCACGGCCACCCAGAATCCGACCCCACGCTGCAACACCCGCGCTGCGTGTTCCAGCTGCTCAAGCGGCACTACGCCCGCTACACCCCGGACGTGGTGGAGGAGATCTGCGGGATCTCCCAGGACGACTTCGCCTGGGTCGCCGACCGGCTCGTCACCAACTCCGGACGCGACCGCACCGCGGCCATCGCCTACGCCGTGGGCTGGACCCACCACACCGTCGGAGCGCAGTACATCCGGGCGGCCTCGATCCTGCAGCTGCTGCTGGGCAACATCGGCAGGCCCGGCGGCGGCATCCTCGCCCTGCGCGGGCACGCCAGCATCCAGGGCTCCACCGACATCCCGACCCTGTTCAACCTGCTGCCCGGCTACATCCCGATGCCGCACGCCCACACCGACACCGACCTGGAGTCCTTCGTCGCCGACGACGAGCACGCCTGCGGCTATTGGGCCAACATCCGCTCCTACCTGGTCAGCCTGCTCAAGGCCTGGTGGGGCGAGCACGCTACCGCCGACAACGACTTCTGCTTCGACCGGCTGCCCCGGCTCACCGGCGACCACGGCACCTTCCAGACCGTCCTCGACCAGATCGAGGGCCGCTGCAAGGGCTACTTCGTCATCGGCGAGAACCCCGCCGTGGGCACCGCCAACGCGCGCCAGCAGCGCATGGGCCTGGCCGCGCTGGACTGGCTGGTGGTGCGCGACCTCAACATGATCGAGACCGCCACCTTCTGGAAGGACGGCCCCGAGATCGAGACCGGCGAGATGCGCACCGCCGACATCGGCACCGAGGTCTTCTTCCTGCCCGCCGCCTCGCACACCGAGAAGGACGGCACCTTCACCAACACCCAGCGGCTCCTGCAGTGGCACCACAAGGCCGTCGAACCCACCGATGACCAGCGCAGCGACCTGTGGTTCTACTACCACCTCGGCCGCCGCATCCGCGACAGAATCAGCGGCGAGACCGAGCGCGACCGCGCCCTGCTGGAGCTGACCTGGGACTACCCGACCCATGGCGACATCGACGAGCCCAGCGCCGAAGCCGTGCTCGCCGAGATCAACGGCCACGACCGCAACGGCGACCCGCTGTCGGCCTACCCGCAGCTGCGCCCCGACGGCTCCACCAGCTGCGGCTGCTGGATCTACTGCGGCGTCACCGCCGACGGCGTCAACCAGTCCGCCCGCCGCACACCCGGCCACCAGCAGAGCCGCGTGGCACCCGAGTGGGGCTGGGCGTGGCCGGCCAACCGGCGCATCCTCTACAACCGCGCCTCGGCCGACCCCGAGGGCCGCCCGTGGAGCGAGCGCAAGGCCTACGTGTGGTGGGACGCCGAACGCGGCGAGTGGACTGGCCACGACGTCCCCGACTTCGACAAGACCAAGCGCCCCGACTACCGGCCCGAGAACGGAACCGTCGGGCCGGAGGGCATCGCGGGCACCGAACCGTTCATCATGCAGAGCGACGGGCGCGGCTGGCTCTACGTGCCCGCGGGGCTCGTCGACGGCCCGTTCCCGGCGCACTACGAGCCGCAGGAATCCCCGGTCGCCAACCTGCTGCACCCCCACCAGCAGCGCAATCCCGCACGCCAGATCAACTCCCGGCCGGAGAACCGGTACCAGCCCAGCGCGGGCGAAACCGGCAGCGAGGTCTTCCCGTACGTGTTCACCACGTTCCGGCTCACCGAGCACCACACGGCCGGCGGGATGAGCCGCTGGCTGCGGCACCTCAGCGAACTCGCGCCCGCCCTGTTCGTGGAGGTCTCCCCGCAGCTGGCCGCCGAACGCGGCCTGGAGCACGGGGACTGGGCCACCGTGATCACCGCGCGCAGCGCCATCGAAGCCCGGGTGATGGTCACCGAGCGGATGCTCCCGCTGCGGGTCGCCGGCCGCACCCTGCACCAGATCGGCATCCCCTGGCATTGGGGGCCCAACGGGCTGACCACCGGGGACGCCGCCAACGAACTCATCGGCGTGGCGCTGGACCCCAACGTGCACATCATGGAGACCAAGGCCGGGGCTTGCGACATCCGGCCGGGGCGGCGACCGCGCGCGGCCGCGCTCAACCGCCTGGTCGCCGAGTACCGCGACCGCGCGGGCATCGACGAGCGCACCGGGACCGAGCACTCCGACGACCCCAGACAGGCAGGAGGCTGAACGTGACCGTCAACCGGCTGTCCGGACCGCTGCCCGACCCGGCGGGGGAGACCGGCTACCCGCCGCAGCCCCGCGCCGGCTTCTTCACCGACACCAGCGTGTGCATCGGCTGCAAGGCCTGCGAGGTCGCCTGCAAGCAGTGGAACCTGCTGCCCGAGGACGGCATGGACCTCACCGGCATGTCCTACGACAACACCGAGGCGCTCAGCGGCACGACCTGGCGGCACGTGGCCTTCGTCGAGCAGAGCGGCACCCCCGCCGAGCTGGGCATGCCCGAGTTCGGCGCACCGGACGAGCAGCAGGTGCGCTGGCTGATGTCCTCCGACGTGTGCAAGCACTGCACGCACGCGGCCTGCCTGGACGTGTGCCCGACCGGGGCGCTGATCCGCACCGAGCACGGCACGGTGCTGGTGCAGGACGACGTGTGCAACGGCTGCGGCTACTGCGTCCCGGCCTGCCCCTACGGCGTGATCGACATCCGTCCGGACACCGGCGGAGCCGCCAAGTGCACGATGTGCCAGGACCGCCTCGGAGCCGGGCTGATGCCCGCCTGCGCTACCGCCTGCCCGACCGAGTCCATCCAGTACGGCCCCCTCGACGAGCTGCGCGAACGCGCCGCGATGCGGGTCGACGAACTGCACGAGCAGGGCGTGACCAGCGCCCGCCTCTACGGCCACGAGCCCACCGACGGCGTCGGGGGAGACGGGGCGTTCTTCCTGCTGCTCGACGACCCCGAGGTCTACGGCCTGCCACCCGATCCCGTGGTCACCACGCGCGACCTGCCCTCGATGTGGCGGCACGCGGCCGCGGGCGCGCTCACCGCCGCCGCGCTCATCGCCGGGTCGTTCCTCGGGAGGAGAAGGTGACCTTCTACTACGGCCGCCCGGTCCTCAAGGAGCCGGTGTGGAAGGTCCCGGACGTGCCCGCCTACCTCTACCTCGGCGGGATGGCCGGGGCGTCGTCGACGATGGCGCTGCTGGCCGAGCTCACCGGACGGCCGCGGCTGGCCCGCGCGGGCAGGCTGGCGGCGGCGGTGGGCGCGACCACCAGCGTCGGCTTCCTGGTGCACGACCTGGGGCGTCCGATGCGGTTCCTGGCCATGCTGCGGGTGCTCAAGCCGACCTCGCCGCTGAGCGTCGGATCGTGGATCCTCGCGCCGTTCTCGGGCCTGGCCGGAGCTGCCGCGGCCAGCGAGCTCACCGGTCTGCTCCCGCTGCCCGGCCGCGCGGCCGGGGTGGTGGCGGGCGTGATCGCACCGGCCATGACCACCTACACCGCCGTGCTGCTGTCCGACACGGCCGTGCCGGGCTGGCACGAGGGCTACCGGGAGCTCCCGTTCGTGTTCGCCGGGAGCGCTGTGTCCAGCGCGGGGGCGGTGGGCATGGTGGCCGCCCCCGCCGAGTCCGGGCCCGCGCGGCGGATGGCGGTGGCCGGATCGGTGCTGGAGCTGGCCGCGAGCAGGCGCATGGAGTCCCGGCTCGGGCTGGCGGCTGAGGCCTACCGCACCGGGCGCGCGGGTAGGGTGCTGCGAACGGCGCGAGCGGCCACCGCGGTGGGCGCCGGGCTCGCGCTGGTGGCCGGACGCAGTCGCGCGGCGGCGATCGCGGCAGGCGGGTGCCTGACCCTCGGGGCGATCGCGACTCGCTTCGGCGTCTTCGAAGCCGGCCGCGAGACGGCCCGCGACCCTCGGTACGTGGTCGAGCCGCAACGCGAACGGGTGGGCGAAACAGGGTCTTCGGTCCGTGGGCAACAGCACTGATCGAATGCGGATGTTGACGTGAGGTAATCACTCACGTGAGTGAGTAGTGGTTCAACTCTCACCCTGCGTGGTTTGATTTCAGGTGAATAACGCATTTCTGATCAAGAAATGACCAGCTGAAACGTCTGCATCGTCGCGATCTTGATTACGTTTCTATGACGAGCGCCACCGCCTCACGGTTTTGCTCACGCTTTTCAGCTACGTAGCGTTGCCCGGCGTCGGCGCCCCCGAGCCGACGGCAAGACCGGAAGTCCGCAGCGCCGAACCCTGCCCGGCGGGCTCTCCGAAACCCCGAGACGCATTGCGGGCAGGGACGTGACGACCGCCGGAACCCGGCGCGACGGGCCGAACGAATCGGCCCGAGCGCCCGGGGTGCCGGAGTCGAGGCGGCACGAAGGCGCTGCTGGAGACGAAGACAGAAAATGGGCAAGCACCGCAAGTCCACCCCCAGCCGCCGCACCGTCACCCGCGTCGCCGTCGCCGGCGCCATGGTCGCCGCGCCGTTCGCGATGACCATGCCGGCCAACGCGGCCTCGGAGTCCACCTGGGACGCCGTCGCGCAGTGCGAGAGCGGTGGCAACTGGAGCATCAACACCGGCAACGGTTACTACGGTGGTCTGCAGTTCAGCGCGTCCACCTGGTCCGCCTACGGCGGCACCAGCTACGCCTCGAACGCCGCGCAGGCCAGCAAGTCCCAGCAGATCGCCGTGGCCGAGCGCGTCCTGCAGGCGCAGGGTCCGGGTGCGTGGCCGGTGTGCTCGAAGAAGGCCGGCCTGAGCAAGAGCGGCAGCGCCGAGCACCAGGACGTCGCCTCGGGCAGCAGCAAGAAGAGCACCGAGAAGAAGTCCACCACCAAGAAGAAGAACCCGGTGCGCAAGACCGTCCAGGTCGAGGGCACCTACACCGTGCAGACCGGTGACACCCTCGGCTCCATCGCCCAGAAGTACGGCGTGAGCTGGGAGTCGGTCTTCGAGAAGAACCGCTCGGCCGTCAAGGACGCGAACCTGATCTTCCCGGGCCAGCAGCTCGCCATCAAGTGACCCACCCCGTCTTCGGACCTGGGTGCGCATGAACGGGGGACCCCGCCTTCCTCTCTCCGGCGGGGTCCCCCGTCTGCGATCGCCGAAGCGCCTCTCACTTGAGCTTGCGGCGGCGCAGATCGTTGCGGATGTCCCATGCGGTCCAGCCGATTCCGGCGAAGGCGAGAAAGCCCAGCAGCAGGACGAGTTCGGTCATGTTCGGCTCCCTTCGGATCGTGACGGACGCCGTCGGGATCAAATCCGAGAGTAATTGCACATTTGTTGATCGCCGAGCGTATCGCCGCAATAGACCCCAACGGGTGAGCCGCGGGACGTGAATGATCCGCCGTTCGGCCTCAAACCTCAGCAGCCGCACCAAAACATCCGGAGATCATGAATCCGGTTCTGATCTGTTGAATCCGCGCGCTGATCACCTAGCGTGCCCTCGCGGAATCAGTGCGGGTGAAAGATCCCCGATCGCGGGAAGCCCCGGCATGTCAACCCCGCTGAGCCCCGGGATGCGGTCGGACCATGGACGTGACCGCACTCACCCCGCGTGCCCCTACCCCCGACCTTCGGAAAGGGGACCCCGATGTTCTTCGCACTTCAAGCGGACGCCGCGGCCGAATCCGGACTCGACAGCTGGGTCGGACCAGCCGCCATCACCACCGGTGTCCTGCTATTGATCGTCGCGCTGTTTCGCCGCAGCCGGGCCACACTGGCCAGGAAGCGAAGGGCGGCGCGGCCTAGTGCGGCCGATTAGCGGTGTCGCGCAGCCCTGAGCCGACCCGGCGTGCCGCGTGCGACGGCCGCCTGAGGGGGGAGGGGACGCATGACCGACACCACGCGGGACACCGACGAGCCATCGGTCGACCAGACGCCGGCCCAGCGCCAGGCGCCCGAGCAGCAGAGCACCGGACGGCACCGGCCACCTGACCAGCGCCAGAGCGTCGACCAGCACTGGAAGGTCGTCCCCGCGCCGGAGCAGCAGCCCGCCGAAGCGGGCCGCATGGACCTGCGCACCACCATGGCCATCAACGCCGGGCGGATGGCCGCCTCGATGTCGCAGCGCCTCGGTCTCGGCTCCGGCGGCATGATCGGTGGCCGTCTCGCGTTGACGCTACAACCCAACCTCCTGCAGCGGTTGGCAACCGGTCGGCGTGTCGTCATGGTCACCGGCACCAACGGCAAGACCACGACCACCCAGATGGTCGCCGAGGCCATGCGCGCGCAAACCCCGGCCGTCAGCAACGCCACCGGCGCGAACATGCTCGACGGCCACGTCGCGGCCCTGCTGACCCGGCTCGACGCCCCGTTCGCCGCGCTGGAGGTCGACGAGCTGCACCTGGCGCAGGTCACCGACCGCTTCGAACCCGCCGCGATCCTGCTGCTCAACCTCAGCCGCGACCAGCTCGACCGGGTCGGTGAGGTGCGCTCCGTGGCCGCGAGCCTGCAACGCGCCCTCGCCCAGGCCCCCGGCGCGCAGGTCATCGCCAACCGCGACGACCCCAACATCGTCTTCGCCGCCGCCGGCCACCCCAACGTCACCTGGGTCTCGGGTGGCGTGCGGTGGCGCGACGACGCGCTGAACTGCCCCCGGTGCGGCGCCTTCATCGGCGACGTCGACCGCGACTGGCGCTGCCAGTGCGGCCTGGCCCGGCCCGCGGCCGACTGGAAGGTCACCGACACCGGAGTCCTCGACGCCGCCGGCACCCACCACGAACTCGCCCTGGCCCTGCCCGGGCACGTCAACCGGGTCAACGCCACCTTCGCCCTGGCCGCGGCGCTGCACCTCGGCGGCGAGGAAGCCCCCGCGCTCGCCCGGATCCGACGCATCTCGCAGGCTGCGGGACGCTACGACACCGTCCGGCTCGGCGGACGCCGGGTCCGGTTGCTGCTGGCCAAGAACCCCGCCAGCTGGCTGGAGATGCTAGACCTGGTCTCCGGCAACGACGAACCGCTGATCCTGGTGGTCAACAGCCGCGAAGCCGACGGCTACGACGTCTCCTGGTTGTGGGACGTCGACTTCGAGATGCTGCGCGGCAGGCCCGTCCAGGTCGCGGGCGACCGAGCTCTGGACCTCGCGGTCCGCCTGCGCTACGCCGGGGTGCAGGCCAACGTCGCCTCCACGGTCGAGGTCGCCCTCGGCAGCACCTTCGGCGGCCTTCCCGACGTCATCGCCAACTACACCGCCTTCCGCGACGTGCTCACCAGGAGCCGCACATGACCGGAGAACGAGTCCGCATCGCCCTCGTCCTGCCCGACCTGCTCGGGACCTACGGCGACCGCGGGAACGCGATCGTGCTGGCACAACGCCTCCGCTGGCGCGGGATCGGCAGCGAGCTGGTCACCGTGCTCTCCTCCGACGACGCCGTGCCCGAGGACTGCGACCTGTACCTCATCGGTGGGGGAGAGGACGTCGCTCAGGTCGCCGCCGTCCGCTTCCTGCGCAGGGGCGGGGGCCTGGCCCGGGCGGTGCAGCACGGGGTCCCGGTGCTGGGCATCTGCGGCGGGCTGCAGGTGCTGGGCACGAGCTTCGTCACCGGCGACGGGCAGCGCCACGAAGGCCTGGGCCTCGTCGACGCCACGACCGAGCCCGGGAAGGGACGAGCCATCGGCGAGGTCACCACCCAGTCCACCCTGGGCGGGGTCGGGATGCTCACCGGGTTCGAGAACCACCTCGGCCGCACCACGCTGGGCCCCGGCTCGCACGCGCTGGGCAGGGTGGTGCGCGGCACCGGCA
Source organism: Saccharopolyspora endophytica (assembly GCF_018070075.1). Classification (GTDB taxonomy): domain Bacteria; phylum Actinomycetota; class Actinomycetes; order Mycobacteriales; family Pseudonocardiaceae; genus Saccharopolyspora; species Saccharopolyspora endophytica. Next base: position 384,827 of record NZ_JAGPXE010000003.1, on the reverse strand, counting down.
ACGGCCACGACGAGGCCGAGGGCGCCGTCACCGGCCACGTCATCTGCACCTACATGCACGGCCCGGTCCTCGCGCGGAACCCGAAGCTGGCCGACCTGCTGCTGGAATGGGCCATCGGCGAGCCGCTGGCACCCCTGCCTGACCCGCCCGAGCTCAAGGCGCTGCGCACCGAACGCACCCGCGTGCACGTGCGCAACCGCAAGTAGATCAGCGACGAGCGAGCCGGCCCAGCTTCTGCAGGGCCGGCTTCAGCTCGGGTGCCCGCAGCAGCGCCAGCACCCCGAGGCTCACCGCGAGCACCACGATCCCGTGCAGCACCAGCGCCAGCCACGCGTCGACCATCGGGCTCAGCGGCCCGGTCAGCGACCGCACCCCGGCGAGCACCGCCAGAGAGCACAGCGCTCCGGCGGCTCCGGCCACCAGCGCGCGCACGCACCCCAGCAGCGTCGCGCCCGTGCGCAGCGATCCGATGCGGGCGCGCAGCCAGACCTGGCCGACCACCGCTCCCAGCAGGAAGCTCGCCGACATCGCCGCCGTCACCCCGAGCACCAGGTCCTGCGGATCGACCGCGGCCAGCACGAGGTAGCACAGCGCGCTGCGCACCACGACCATGATCGCGTTGATCCAGGTCGGGGTGCGCGCGTCGTGCATCGCGTAGAACGCCCTCAGCTGGAGCATGGTGATCCCGAACGGCACCACCCCGGCCGCCGCAGCGGCCAGCGCCCAGCCGAGCCGTCCGGCGGCGGCCACGTCGCTGGCGCCCAGCGAGAAGAACGCCACCGCCAACGGCCCGCCTGCCACCACCAGCAGCGCGCTCACCGGCATCAGCAGCACCGCGGTCATCCGCGTCCCCCACGCGACGTCGTCGACGAACGCCCGCGTCCTGCCCGCGGCGGCGGCTTCGCTGATACGCGGCATCAACGCCGTCAGCAGCGACACCCCGAGCACGCCGTAGGGGACCTGGGAGAGCAGCCAGGCGTAGTTGAACGTCGCCACGCTGCCCGGCGTGCCCTGCGCGGTGACCCGGGTGATCACGACCATCCCGGCCTGGCTGATCAGCGTGTAGAGCACGACCCACCCGGCCAGGCCGCCGAACTCCGAGAGGCGCCGGTCCCAGCCCCAGCGCCACCGGTACCGGAAACCGCTGCGCCGCAGCGACACCACCATCACCAGCAGCTGGGTGGTGATCCCCGCCAGCGTTCCCAGGCCCAGCACCAGGAGCTTCGGCTCGCCGATGCGCACCGGGTCGGTGGAGATCTCCCCGGGCACCAGCGCGTAGACGATCACGGTGGCGATGACGACGAGGTTGTTGAACACCGGAGCCCACGCGGGAGTGCCGAAGACGCCGCGCACGTTGAGGATCGCCTGCAGCAGCGCCGACATGCCGTAGCAGACGATGCCCGGCAGCAGCAGGTAGGCGAACGCCGTGGTCAGCTCCGCGTTGGCGCGGGTGTCGGCGCCCAGGTAGAGCGCGGTGAGCAGTCCGGCGCAGGCGACGGCCGCGGCGGTGGCGACCGCGAGCAGCACGCCGCCCATGGTGATCATCCACTGCGCGTAGGACTCGCCCTGCTTCGATCCCTCCTGCTGAGCCCGCACCAGCAGCGGAACGGCGATGCTGGTCAGCACACCGCCCAGCAGCAGCTCGTTGACCACGGTCGGGAGGGTGTTGGCCACGGTGTAGGAGTCGTTGACCGTGCCCAGCCCGAGCACCACCACCAGCAGCACCTTGGCGAGCAGGCCGCTGACCCTGCTGCTCGCGGTGGCCACCGCCATCGCCGCGCTCGCGCGGGCCAGTGAAGGTCGTCGGACACCGGTGTCGGCCTGATCGACCACGTAGCCCCTCCCGTCGGCGCGTTCGATGCTGAAGGTGCCACGGAACACCCGGTCTCGCCGGGTGAAGCCGGTCCGTGGCAGGCTGATTCAAACGCCTGCGGAAGGGGAGCGCGCGTGATCGTGTTCGGGGTCGTGCTGCTGATCGCCGGAGCGGTGGTGGCCGTCGTGCTCGGCGGTGACGCGGGAGGCTGGCTGCTGCCGGTCGGCCTGATGGCCGCGGGACTGGGCATCAGCCTCGCGGGCCTGGTGGCACGGCTGCGCCGGTCACCAGTGCGGGCCGCGGTGCGCGCGCACCGAGCGGGTGCGGCCGGGTCGCCGATCGACCGGATCCGCGCGGTGCCGGCGATGGTGGGCACGACCGCGCGCGGTCGCAATCCGGAGCTCCCGCGCTACCAGTTGCTGCTGTGGCTGATCGCCCTGGTCTACCTGGTCTCGCCGATCGACTTCATCCCGGAGTTCCTGCCGCTGCTGGGCATCGGTGATGACATCGGCGTCGCGAGCTGGTTGCTGACCAGCCTCTACGCGGAGTCGGGCAACTACGTCGCCGCCCGGGAGCAGCCGCGGGAGGTCGAGCCCGGCGAGCCTCAGTAGGAGTCGCCCTGCTGGTACTGCTGGGTGTCGGGCTCGTCGTCGGCCCGGCGGCGGTTCTTGCGGCGACCGAACAGCCCGTGGTCGACCGACCAGGTGCCGGCGTTGAAGCTCATCGCGAGGGTGGCGGCGCCGACGGCGAGGGGCAGCTCGAAGCCCTCGGGCGCGAACAGGCCGTGCGGCAGGTGCACGAACAGGATCGCCCCGGCCATGTCGATGGCCACCGCCAGCCCGACCAGCGGCAGCGCGATGCCGAGGATCAGCAGGATCCCGCCGGCGAGCTCCACGATGGTCGCGTACCAGGCGGCGACGTGCGGGAAGGGGATTCCCATCTTGCCGAAGTTCTCGGTCGTGGCCGGAATGCCCCAGGTCATGAGCTTCTGCCACCCGTGCGCGATGAGGATGATCCCGACCCCGATGCGGCCGAGCAGTGTGAGCAGGCTCCGAAGCGCGGTCATGGCGACTCCCGTGTTGAACACCTAGCGTGGAAGCACCAGTGTCACGGCGATCGGGAGAACCGACATCTCGGACCGCTCGGACTGTTCGGCCCCGGCGGGCAGTCCCACCGGGGCCGAACAGCGTCAGGGCCTCACTTGAGCAGGTTGCGCGCCATGACCATGCGCTGGACCTGGTTGGTGCCCTCGTAGATCTGGGTGATCTTGGCGTCGCGCATCATGCGCTCGACCGGGAAGTCGCGGGTGTAGCCCGCGCCGCCGAACAGCTGCACCGCGTCGGTGGTGACCTCCATGGCCACGTCCGAGGCGAAGCACTTCGCGGCGGCGGAGATGAACCCGAGGTTGGGCTCGCCGCGCTCGGCGCGGGCGGCGGCCACGTAGACCATCTGGCGGGCCGACTCCACCTTCATCGCCATGTCGGCGAGCATGAACTGCACGCCCTGGAACTCGGAGATGGACTTGCCGAACTGCTTGCGCTCCTTGACGTAGGCCAGCGCCTGGTCCAGCGCGCCCTGCGCGATGCCGACGGCCTGCGCGCCGATCGTGGGACGCGTGTGGTCCAGGGTCTTGAGCGCGGTCTTGAACCCGGTGCCCGGCTCGCCGATGATGCGGTCGGCCGGGATGGTGGCGTCCTCGAAGTACAGCTCGACGGTCGGGGAGCCCTTGATGCCGAGCTTCTTCTCCTTCGGCCCGACGGTGAAGCCCGGGTCGTCGGCGTGCACGGCGAAGGCGCTGATGCCGTTGGCGCCCTTCTCGGGGTCGGTCACGGCCATGACCGTGTACCACTTCGACACTCCGCCGTTGGTGATCCAGCACTTGCTGCCGTTGAGCACCCAGTGGTCGCCGTCGAGGCGGGCGCGGGTCTTCATCGCCGCGGCGTCGGAGCCGGCCTCGCGCTCCGACAGCGCGTAGGACGCGGTGGTCTCACCGCTGGCGATCGAGGGCAGGACCTGCTTCTTGAGGTCCTCGGAGGCCGACAGGATGATCGGCATGGTGCCGAGCTTGTTCACCGCGGGGATCAGCGAGGAGGAGCCGCACACGCGCGCGACCTCTTCGATGACGATGCAGGTGGCCACCGAGTCGGCGCCCTCGCCGCCGTACTCCTCGGGGATGTGGGTCGCGGCGAAACCCGCCTTGACCAGCGCTTCGAGCGCTTCCTTGGGGTAGCGCTCCTGCTCGTCGACCTCCGCCGCGTGGGGCGCGATCTCCTTCTCGGCGAGGGCGCGCACCGCCTCGCGCAGCGCGTCGTGCTCCTCGGCGAGCTGGTAGGTGCCGAAGTTCGGGTCCACCGGGTCCCTCCCTAGTCCCGTCGCATCGCCGGCGGCGGGTTTCGTCGCAATGCCGCCAGCGTCACGCGGCGGACCGATATCGCCGTCATCGTAACGGCACTGAGTGCCACTAGCAATTCACCGGTGCTATATTCCGGCCATGTCCGAGGCAGTCGCTGCGGCGCCCAAGTCCCGTTCCGGACGAACTCCGCACGGCCGCCGGAAGGTGCGCAGCGCGATCGCGGTCGCAGCGCTGGAGAAGTTCGCCGAGCAGGGCTTCGAGGCGACCACTGTGGACCAGATCGCCGAGGCCGCCGGGGTCGGCAGGCGGACCTTCTTCCGGTACTTCCGGTCCAAGGAGGACGTCGTGTTCCCCGGGCACGACGAGCGGCTGGCCGAGGTCGTCGAGCTCCTGGAGGCGGCTTCCGCCGACGCCGACCCGCTGCTGGTGCTGGGGGAGGCGGCGGAGTTCGTGCTCGGGATGTACCTGGAGGAGCCCGAGGTCTCGCGCAAGCGCTCGGAGCTGACCAGGCAGGTTTCGTCCTTGCGGGACAAGGAGATCGCGAGCATCGACCGCTACCAGCGCGTCTTCGCCCGCTACCTGCGAGCCCGCTTCGCCGACCAGCCCGATGGTGAGCTGCACGCGGCGGTGGCCGCTGCGGCGGTGGTCGCCGCTCACAACCACGTGCTGCGCCAGTGGCTGCGCAGCGGGGGAGAGCTCGACGCCAGGGCGGCGTTGCGGCACGCGACCGGCCGGCTCCGCGACGCCATCTCCGGCCAGTGGCCCGCGGGAGGCTCCGATGAGGACTCGGAGTCGGTCGTGGTGGCGGCGGTGCGCACCTCGGCGTCGGCCGAGGTGGTCCTCAAGCAGGTGCAGGAAGCCCTGCGCGGAATCGAGCGCTGAACCCACGGCACTCAGTGCCGAAGATGATCTCCACGAGTCACATGTTGATTACATTCATGGCTTCAGTGCTGAATGAAACCAGCACGGAGCGGGTGATGGTTCACCAGGACACCACCGCCCACCCCGCTCCGAAGGGGAGAGCCCTCAGCCCACGAACGCCTCGATGGCGTCCGCGCCGGCGGGAGCACCGCCCGAGGAGCGCACGACCTCGCGCATGCGGTCGAGGGTGGCGCGCACGCCCGGGTCGGCCGCCACCCGGTCGACCGTCTCGCGCAGCTCGGCCGCGGTGACGGACTCGGAGTCGAGCGCGGTCCCGAGACCCAGCTCCTCGGCGCGGGCGGCGTTGGCCGACTGCTCGGGCATCTGCGGGACGGCGATGAGCGGCACCCCGGCGTGGAGCGACTCCATGGTCGAGTTCATCCCGGCGTGCGAGACGAACGCCTCCGCGTGCCGCAGCACGGCGGGTTGCGGGAACGACCGGCGGACGTCGAAGGTCGGCGGGATCTCGCCGAGGTCGGCCAGGTCGATGCGCGAACCGACCGACATCGCGACCTGCCACGGGCCGTCGGCGAACGCCTCGATGCACAGCCGGTAGAACTCCGGGCGCTCGTTGAACGCCGTTCCCAGGGAGATGAACAGCAGCGGGCGCTGGGGATCGGCGGGGGAGTAGGGCTCGTCCGCGCGGTCGCCCAGCAGCGGCCCGATGAACCGGAAGCGCTCGTCGAAGGTCTCGTGCTCGAGCTGGAACTCCTCGGGCAGGAACACCAGGTTCAGCGCCGCCGGGGTGCCTCCGATGAAACTCGGTGCCGCGACGCCGAATTCGGCACCGAGCTCGCTCAGCTCGGATTCGAGCTGGTGCAGGGCCTCCGGTGGTGGGGAGCCCATGGCCCGGGCGTGCTCGGCCATCACCGCGGTGCGCAGGTCGAACTTCTCGTTGCCCGCGAAGTTGGGGACCAGTGCTATCGCCGGGATCCCGAGCTTCTCGGCCAGCATCCGGCCGTAGGTCGTCATGCCGTCGCTGCACACCGCGTCCGGCGGTGCGTCGCTGAAGTGGGCGAGCAGCACCGGCAAGCACTTGCGGACGTCGTCGACGAAGAACTCGGCCATGGTCCGCATGCGCTCGGCGGTGAAGTGCTGCCCGCGACCGCCGACCTCGGGGATCGTGGTCGGCAGCTCGATGACCTCGGCACCGGTGGCGCGCACGGGCTCGATCGCGTCCGCGCCGACGGCGTAGGTGACCCGGTGGCCGCGGTCGAGCAGTTCGGTGACCAGCGCCAGCGTCGGGTTGACGTGCCCGAACGCGGGCACGCTGGTGAACAGGAAGTGCTTCTTCATGGCTCCTCGAAGGTGGTCACAGCGGGCGGCGGAAGCCGCGGACCGCGATCGCGATGCCGATGGCGCACAGCAGCGCGCTGGTGCCCAGCGCGGAGATCACGCCGGTGCCGGTGGGCAGGGCCAGCGAGAGGTTGCGGGAGGCGTCCACGGCGTAGGTCAGCGGGTTGATCGTGGCGACGATGCCCAGCCAGTCCGGCAGCGCCTGGATGGGGACGAAGGCGCTGGAGGCGAACATCAGCGGGAACATCGCCAGGAACCCGATGCTCTGCATGACCTCCTCCTTGCGCAGCCAGGCGCCGAGCGCGAGGAAGATCCACGACAGCGACCAGCTGACGAACAGGGCGAGGCAGAACGCGCCGAGCGTTCCGGCCAGGCCCCCGGCCGGGGCGAAGCCGAACACGAGCGAGGCGACGGTCAGCAGCACGATCAGCTGCACCGCGGTGCGCACGAGGTCCGACAGGCTGCGGGCGATGAGCACCGAGCTCATCCCGATCGGCAGAGCGCGGAAGCGGGCGATGACACCGTTCTTCATGTCGCTGACGAGCCCGACTCCGGACTGCATGGCGGCTCCGATGCCGGTGGTGACCAGGATGGCCGGCATCAGGTAGTTGATGTAGCTGCCGCCCTGGGAGGCGACGTCGCCCATCATGGCCTTGCCGAAGACCTGGCTGAACAGCACGAGCATGATCAGGGGTTGCAGCAGGCTGAAGATCACCACGCGCGGGTCCTTGACCACGGCGCGCAGCGAGCGGCCGGTGAGCACGCGGATCTGGGTGGGGTAGGAGGCGCCGCGCCATCGGCGTGGGGCGGCCGTCTTCGCAGCGGGTGGGGCGGGGGCGGTGGTGGTCATGGAGTTCCTCAGGCGGCGGGAGCGTGGTGGGCGAGGGCGAGGTAGACGTCGTCGAGGGTCGGTTCGCCGAGCCCGAGGTCACCGATGTCGATGCCGGTGTCGTCGAGCGCGCGGACCACGTCGGCGAGCTGGCGGGAGGCGCTGACCGGGATGGTCAGGCGGGCCTGGTCGTGCGCGGGGTCGAACCCGGCGCGGCGCAGGGCGGCCAGGGCTTCGGTGGTGCGGCCGGGGTTGGTGAGGGTGGCGTTGACGGTGCGCTGGCCGACCTGGGCCTTGAGCTGCTCGGCGGTGCCGGTGGCCACGACCTCGCCCGCGGAGAGCACGGTGATGGTGTCGGCGAGCCGGTCGGCTTCGTCGAGGTACTGGGTGGTGAGCAGGACGGTGGTGCCGTCGGCGACGAGGCCTTCGACGATCTGCCAGAGGTTGAGCCTGCTGACCGGGTCGAGTCCGGTGGTGGGCTCGTCGAGGAAGATCACGTCGGGGTGCCCGACGAGGCTGGCGGAGATGTCGAGCCTGCGGCGCATGCCGCCGGAGTAGGTGCGTGCCGGGCGGCGCGCGGCCTCGACGAGGTCGAAGGTGTGCAGGAGCTCGTCGGCCCGCTGCTTGGCCTCGCGGCGGTTCGCCCCGAGCAGGCGGGCGATGAGCACGAGGTTGTCGTAGCCGGAGAGCTGCTCGTCGACGGCGGCGAACTGGCCGGTCAGCCCGATGCGGGCGGTGACCTCGCGCCGGTGGGTGACGACGTCGAGCCCGGCGATGGTGGCGGTTCCGCTGGTGGGCGGTAACAGCGTGCTGAGGATGTTGATCAGCGTGGTCTTGCCCGCTCCGTTGTGGCCGAGCAGGCCCAGCACGCTGCCTTGCGCGACGGAGATGCTGACGTCGTCGAGGGCGGTGACGTCGCCGAAGCGCTGCGTGATGTGGTGCGCTTCGATGATCGGATCGGTCATCGGGACTCCCGGGGGTCGTCGGTGGTCTCGGCCAGAGCTCCGTGCAGCAGCACGTCGACGCGGGCGCGGATCGCGGCGTGGTGGTCGACGTCGCTGGTGTGGTGCGCGGTGGCGGTGAACCGGATGCCGAGCACGAGCGCCTGCAGGTAGCTGGCGAGGTCTTCGGGCGGGATCCGCAGCTCGTGCGGATCGACCAGCGAGGCGAGGGCGGTGGTGAGGTCGCGGATGAACTGCTCGCGGACCTCCGGGAGGCCTGCGGGCTTGCCCTCGGGGCCTCCGCGCAGGTCGAAGCCGGAGGCGGCGAGCGTGTGGACGAGCTCGCCGAAGCTGGTGAAGTGGTCGAGGAACAGCTGAGCCGCCTCGGTCAGCCGGGCGGCGACGTCGGTGTCGCGGGGAACCGCGCGCACGGTGGCGCACAGCTCGTCCGGGCGCAGCGCGGCGGTCACGCAGGCGTGCAGCAGCTCGGTCTTGTCGGTGAAGGCCCGGAACACGGTGCCTTCGGCGATCCCGGCGGCGTGGGCGATCTGCTTGGTGGTGACGTGCGCGCCGTGCTCGCGCACGAGGGGCAGGACGGCCGTGACGATCGCTTCACGCCGCTGCTCGGGGCTCATCGCCGAGGCACGCCGGCGCGGTGGTTCAGAACTCACGCCATCAAGATAGGAGTGAGTGCTCACTCATGTCAATGAGCGAGCACTCACTCAGTCGTCTCCGGGCGGGTCTCATGCCACTTCGATGACGACCTTGCCCGAGGTGTGGCCGTTCTCGACGGTGGCGAGGGCGGCCGGGGCGTCGGAGAGGGGGTGGATCGCGGTGATCGCGGGAGCGAGGACTCCGTCGAGGGCCAGTCGCGCCGCCTGCTCCAGGTTCTCGCGATCGAGGCGGCGCTCGACGAAACGCCCGCCCAGATCCGGCACCGACATGTCGCCCACGGCCACGACGTTGCGGGGGCCCCGGGCCAGCGGAGCGACCGTCCGCAGCGAGGTGCCTCCGACCAGGTCGACGATCCCGTCGAAGCCGCCCGGGACCAGCTCGTGCGCCGAGGCGACGACGTCCTCGGCGGTGTAGTCGATGAACCGCACCCCGAGGGCTTCGGCGTGCTCGCGCTTGGCCGAGCTCCCGGTGCCGATCACGCGCAGCTCGCGCGCGACGGCCAGCCGGGCGACGGCGAGGCCGACACCGCCCCCGACCCCGTTGACCAGGACCGCGGCACCGGCCGGGAGGTCGAGCTGGTCGAGCGCGTCCACCGCGGTCGTTCCGGCGACGGGCAGCGTCGCCGCTGTGATCGCGGACAGACCCGCCGGGATGCGCGCGGTGTTCGGGGCGGACAGCACCGTCGTCTCGGCGTAGGTGCCGCCACCGGTGAGCGCGAAACCGAAGATCGCGTCACCCACGTCGAGGCCGTCGACGTCCTCACCCCGGGCGAGGACGACTCCCGCTGCCTCCATGCCCAGCACGCGGGGAAACGGTCGCCCGCCGTCGAGCCCGGGGACCAGACCCGCGCGCACGAGGTGGTCGAGGGGGTTCACGCCGGCCGCGGTGACCCGGAGCAGCACCTCATCGCGGCCGGGGACGGGGTCGGGACGATCGAAGAACTCCTGCACCTCGGGTCCGCCGTGCTCGCTGAAACCCCACGCTCGTGCCATCTTTCTGCTGCCTCTCGTGCGACCGCCCGGGGGATTCCAGGCGCTGTCGCCATCCTCAGCTCTGACATCGATGTGAGGGGCAACCAGTCGAGGTGCAGGTCACAGCATCAGGCCGACTCCGCCGCCGGTTCGGTGGCCGTGGACAGCGACGCCCGGTGCCGGCCGTTGGCCTTGATCAGCACGTCGAGCGCGTCCCGGGTCTCGACCAAGTGCGCGATGTCGGCGTCGATCCGGTCGCGCTCGCGCATCATCGCCGTGAACGTCTCCTCGGCGACGCCCAGGTCATCCGGGATGTCCACGCACGGCAGGACGGTCGCGATCACCCGGCTGGACATGCCCGCGCCGAACAGCTGCCGGATGAGCGACACGCGCTGGACCGCGGCGTCGGAGTAGTGGCGCTGCCCGGAGTCGGAGCGTGAGCTGCTCAGCAGGCCCTGCTCCTCGTAGTACCGCAGTGACCGCTGGCTCACGCCCGTGCGCTGGGACAGCTCGCCGATCCGCATCCCGAGAGTCTACGCCGACGGCTCGACGGGTTATTGACGTCTGTGTGTTCAGTGTCGAATGAAACTGATGCTCAGACGCCGAAGGTCACCAACGAGCTCCGAACCGGCCAGGAAGAGGAGGGGAGGGCGCGCCGCCTGGTCCTGGGAGGTGTTGCTGCGACCGTGGGCGGCGCGCCGGCTCGGTGGGTCAGTCGTAGCCGCGGATGACGTGGCTTTCGTCGTCTTCGGTCTCGACTGAGTCCCGACGGGTCTGGACCGGGAGGTCCAGGTCCACGTCCGGGTCGAAGGAGTCCTGCGGGGCGACTCGATGATCTGAGAGCGTCATGGCGGGGCTCCTCTCGGCAACGGATTTCACCGGCCGATCGTCCGTCGCGAGTGGACAGATCGCATGTGGGACGCGCCACACGCGCTGGGGAATCCCCCGGACGAGCTGGCTTTCTTCTCAGTATTAACTTCTATAGATTCAGTGGTAGCTGAAATAAATGCTCCACGTCCGCACCACACCAACCGGGTCGAAAAGAGGCGAACGAGGACCGGTCAGGCCTCGGGGGTCAGGCGGGTGCCGGCTCGTGAGCCGAGGAAGCCGCCGTCTTCGACGACGGTCTTGCCGGCCAGGCACACCCACGGGATTCCCGCCGGTGGCCGCATGGCGTCCTGGTAGTCGCCGACGTCCACGACGGTGTCGGCGTCGAAGGCCACGAGGTCGGCGACCTTGCCCGGGGCGATCAGACCGCGGTCGGGGATCCGGAACGTTTCGGCGGGCAGGGAGGTCATGCGGCGGATGGCCTCGGGCAGCTCCAGCACGCCGCGTTCGCGGACGTAGCGGCCGAGGACTCGGGGGAAGGTGCCGGTCATGCGCGGGTGCGGTCGGCCGCCGTTGCCGGGTGGCAGGCCGTCGGAGCCGATCATGGTGCGGGTGTCGCGGAGGGCGATTTCGAGGTCGTCCTCGTGCATCGAGAAGTGGATCATCGCGACGCGGAGCTCCTCGGTGACCAGGAGGTCGATGAGGGCGGTGATCGGGTCGGTGCTCCGGGATTCCGCGATGTCGGCGAGGGTGCGTCCCTCGTGGCGGTGGCTGGGCGTGGTGGCGATGAGGATGCGGTCGAAGTGGGTGGTCTCGCCGATGGCGGCGGTGAGCTCGGCGTGCGCGGTGGGGGCGGTGAGCTTGGCGAGGGTGTGCTCGGAGTCGCCGCCGAGGTAGTCGGTGGGCAGCACCGAGGTGAGGGTGGTGGAGGAGGCGGTGTAGGGGTAGACGTCCTGGTGGACGACGTGCCCGGCTTCGCGGGCCTGGAGGATGCGGTCGAGGGCGTCGGGCATCCTGCCCCAGTTGCGCGGGTGGGTGGCTTTGAGGTGCGACAGGTGGGTGCGGCCGGCGACGTGGCCGATGCGCAGGGCTTCGTCGATGGCGTCGAGGAGGTGGTCGCCTTCGTCGCGCATGTGGGTGGCGTAGAGGCCGTTACCGCCGAGGACCTCCGCCAGTGCGGTGAGCTCGTCGGTGGTGGCGAACAGGGCCGGTGGGTAGATCAGGCCGCTGGAGAGCCCGAAAGCGCCTGCGGTCATGCCCTCTTCGAGCATCGCGCGCATGCGGTGCAGCGCGTCGGCGTCGGGGGCGGCGTCGGTCATGCCGGTGGCGGCCACCCGCAGGGTGCCGTGTCCGATGAGCGGGCAGTGGTTGGTGACGTGGCCTGCGATGTCGGTGGCGTGGAAGAGCTCCGCGAAGCCGGTCCAGGTGGTGTTCAGGGGTGGGAAGAGGCGTTGCAGGAACGCGTCGTGGACGTCGGCGTGGGTGGTGGTGCGGGGTGCGAGGCTGAATCCGCAGTTGCCGACGACTTCGGTGGTGACGCCTTGGAGGATCTTGGTGGTGTCGTGGTCGGTGAGCAGGGGTGCGTTGTCGGCGTGCGAGTGGACGTCGATGAAGCCGGGTGCCAGGACGAGTCCGGTGAGGTCGCGTCGGGGGTGGTGTTCGGGGAGCGTGCCGGGTGGTTCGACGGCGGTGATGCGGTGGTCGTCGATGAGGACGTCGGCGGGTCGCAGGGGTGTGCCGGTGCCGTCGGCGATGAGTGCTCCGGTGAGCAGCTCGGTCATGGGCGTGCCTTTCTGGGAGCTGGGTCTCATCGGGAAATTCCGGCGGCTGGGGGTGGTGTTGTCGATGTTGTGGGAGAGGGGTGCGCTGTGCACGGTGAGTTGAAGGTTCCGGGTGGCAAGTTGGTGGTGGTCGACCTGGAGGTGGTCGATGGCCGGTTGTCGGACGTGCGGTTGAGCGGGGATTTCTTCCTGGAGCCGGATGAGGCGTTGGAGGCGATCAACGCGTCGTTGGTGGGTGCGCCGGTGTCGGCGGAGCCCGAGGAGTTGGTGCGGCGGATTCGGGGTGGGTTGCCCGAGGACGCGCGGTTGGTGGGGTTCAGCGCGGAGTCGGTGGCCACGGCGGTGCGTCGTGCGTTGTCGCGTGCGTCGGGGTGGGGTGATCACGAGTGGGAGTTGGTGCGTGAGGGTCCGCGGTCGCCGTTGATGCACATGGCTTTGGACGAGGTGCTGGCCGAGGAGGTGGGTGCGGGGCGTCGGGGGCCGACGTTGCGGTTGTGGGAGTGGTCGTCGGCTGCGGTGATCTTGGGTGGGTTCCAGTCGGTGCGCAACGAGGTGGATCTGGATGCGGCGGCGCGGCTGGGTGTTGAGGTGGTGCGTCGGGTGACCGGTGGTGGGGCGATGTTCGTGGAGCCGGGGAACACGGTGACGTATTCGCTGTACGCGCCGCCGTCGTTGGTGGCGGGGATGTCGGTGGCCGAGTCGTATCCGTTCTTGGACGACTGGGTGTTGGGCGTGCTGCGGGATCTGGGGCTGGATGTCTGGTATCAGCCGTTGAACGACATCGCGTCCGGTGGAGGGAAGATCGGTGGTGCGGCGCAGAAGCGGATGGCTTCGGGTGCGGTGTTGCACCACGTGACGATGTCCTACTCGATCGATGGTGCGAAGCTCGGTGAGGTGCTGCGCGTGGGCCGGGAGAAGTTGTCGGCCAAGGGTGTCGCGAGCGCTGCCAAGCGGGTGGATCCGCTGGCGCGGCAGACGGGGTTGGCGCGTGAGGTCGTCATCGAGCGGCTGATCGAGGGGTTCCGGTCGCGGTTCGGGCTCGTGGAGGGGCCGGTGAGCGCGGTGGAGGAGTCTCGCGCCGGGGCGTTGGTGGAGTCGAAGTTCGCGACGGATGCGTGGTTGTGGCGGGTGCGGTGATCAGGTGATGACGTTGGGGACGCCGGGGGTGTTGCGTTTGCGGCGGAGCCAGATCTTGCGGGTGCCGTCGGCGTAGAGGAGGACGCGGGAGAGTTCCCAGCCGGAGTACTCGGCGTGGATGCTGAGTTGGGTCGCTGCGCTGATGCGGGTGATGCCGGGTGGGAGGCGCAGCGGCCGGTATTCCCAGTCGGTGTCGGTTTCGGGGTTGTCGGTTTGTGCGCTCACATTCTCACCACCTGGTATCCGGCGCCGTTGGCGGAGGCGATGTAGAGGGTTCGGGTGTCGGGGTCGAGGGCGAGGGTGTCGGGTTGGCTGATGGTGGGGATGCGGTGGCGTTCTCGGGGTTCGCCGCCTGCGATGTCGTAGCCGACGAGTTCGTTGGTGGCGGTGAGTGTGACCCAGGCGGTGTCGGTGGTGGGGTCGTAGGCGAGTGCGTAGGGGGCGCCGGGGACGGGGTAGCGCTGTTTGAGGATGAGGGGGTCGGTGCTGAAGGCGAGGAGTGCTTGGCCGCGGGTGTCGATGGTGAGGATGCGGCCGTAGCGGTCTTGGGTGGTGTTGGTGGCTCCTTGGCCTGCTCGGAGTCCTGCGCCTTTGTCGCCGGTGGTGGTGTTGATGGGGGTGATGGCGGTGGTGAGGCGGTCGAGGACGTAGACCTGGCCGTTGTGGTGGAGGAGTTGTGCGGGGCCTTGGAACTTCTCGGTGGTGGTGCCGGGTTGGCCCTGGTTGTGGATGGTGATGGTGCCGGTGTCGCGGAGGGCGATGGCGGTGCGTTGGGGGTCGAGGTCGAGGGCGTCGACGGGTGCGCCTGCTACGGGGGTGGGGTGTGCGGTGGTGGTGCGCAGGTCGATGCGGGTGATCTGGTGGGCGTCGGGGAGTGCTGCGAGGACCTGGCCGTGTTGGGCGTGGATGTTGGCCGGGGGTGCGGGCAGGTCGAGGGTGCGGCGGGTGCCGTTGGTGGTGTCGATGAGGTGGAGCTGGGGGCCGGCGGCGAGCACGAGGGTGCGGGTGTCGCGGTCGTAGGCGGTGTGCTGGGTGGGTGGTGCGGGGTGCACGGTGCCTGCGGGTGGGGTGGTCGCCGGGGGTGAGGTGGCGGGTGTGGCGGCGGTGAGGGTGTCGGTGACTTGGAGGGGGTCTGTGCTGTCGTCCATGCCGCACCCGGTGAGGAGGGTGAGGGTGAGGCAGGTGATGACCAGACGACGCAACGAGGTCCTCCTGATGTGGTGCTGCCCTGCGGTGTTGCCGCTTCCGCTGGGTGGTTGCTGCTGCCTCCAGCATCCCTGATCGGGGGATGGGGGGGTGCAGGGTGGCCCCCTTGTGGGTGGTGACCCATCAGCTTGGCACGTCGTGGGTGTGGCGGGAAGTGCTATTGGGTTTCGGGGTAGGTGTGCTGGGGTGCGCTGATGTCGTCGAGGGCGGCGCGGATGGCTGGGGGGAGGGTGAGGTCTTCGGTGGTGAGGGCGGTTTTGAGTTGGGGTGTGGTGCGGGCGCCGAGGATGGGTGCGGTGATGCCGGGGCGGTCGCGGACCCAGGCGAGGGCGACGTGGGCGGGTGTGGTGTTGAGTCCTTCGGCTGCGGTGAGCAGTGCTTGGACGATGCGGGCTGCGCGTTCGGTGCGGTGGTGGTCGACGTAGCCGGCGAGGTGGGTGGTGGCTCCGCGGGAGTCGGGTGGGGTGGCGTTGCGGTATTTGCCGGTGAGGACGCCGCGGCCGAGGGGTGCCCAGGCGAGGATGCCGAGTCCGTGGTGTGCGGTGGCGGGGACGACTTCGCGTTCGATGCCGCGTTCGAGCAGGGAGTATTCGACTTGGGTGGAGATGAGGGGTGTGCGGGTGGGGTGGTGGTTCTGGTGTGCGGCGGCGGTGGCGGTTTGCCAGCCGGTGTAGTTGGCGATGCCGGTGTAGCGGACGCGGCCGGTGGTGACGGCGGTGTCGAGGGCGGCGAGGGTTTCGTCGAGGGGGACGCTGGGGTCCCAGGCTTGGAGTTGCCAGAGGTCGATGTGGTCGGTGCCCAGGCGGTGGAGTGATTCGTCGAGGGCTGCCAGGAGTGCGCCGCGGGAGGCGCCGCCGCCGAAGGGGCCGGGTTTGCGGCGGGCGGCGGCTTTGGTGGCGAGGATGATCTCGTCGCGGGGGATGTGGTGGGTGAGCAGGTCGCCGAGGATTTCTTCGGCGTGGCCGTCTTGGTAGACGTCGGCGGTGTCGATGAGGGTGCCGCCTGCGTCGTGGAAGGTGGTCAGCTGTTCGGCTGCGTCGTCGGCGGTGACGTCTAGGCCCCAGGTCATGGTGCCGAGGGCGAGTCGGGAGACGCGGAGGCCGCTGTGGCCGAGTTGTCGCTGTTCCACGGTGTTGCAGGGTATTGGGTGCGGGGGGTGTGGCTGGTGAGGTCGGCTCGGCGGGTCCGGTTGTGAGTGTTGTGGATCACACCGCGGGTGGTGTGTCGCGGGGTTGGCTGCGGTGGGTGACGTTTCGGTGGCTGACCTGCCCTGATGGGGTGATCAAGGGTGGGGGAGGCCGGTACTGGGTGATGCTGGAAGATCTGGGGACCGGGCCGGAAGTTTCGGGTGCGGCCCGGGGTTCCCTTTTCGATCGTGTGGAGTGGGTTTCGTGTCGTGGTTGCAGGCCATGGTGCTGGCCGTGGTCCAGGGGCTCACCGAGTTCCTGCCGATTTCCTCGTCCGGGCATCTGTCGATCGTGTCGAAGTTGTTCTTCGGCGAAGACGCGGGTGCTTCGTTCACCGCGGTGACGCAGATCGGCACCGAACTGGCGGTGGTCATCTACTTCATCGGTGACATCGTCCGGCTGGTCGCCGTGTGGTTCCGCGGGCTGTTCAGCGCCCAGGTGCGCGCCACGCAGGACTACAAGCTGGCCTGGTACGTGATCGTGGGCAGCCTGCCGATCGGTGTTCTGGGCTTCTTCTTCCAGGACTACATCCGCTCGACGCTGCGCAGCCTGTGGATCACCGCGGCGACGCTGGTGATCTTCGGTGTGCTGATGGGGTTGGCCGAGCGGTACGGCAAGCAGTTGCGCGAGCAGGCGCGGTTGCGGCTCAGCGATGGTGTGCTGATGGGTTTCGCTCAGGCGATGGCGTTGATCCCGGGTGTGTCGCGTTCCGGCGGGACGATCACCGCGGGTCTGGCGCTGGGTCTGACGCGGGCCACGGCGGTGCGGTTCTCGTTCCTGCTGGCGATTCCGGCGGTGTTCGCCGCGGGGTTGTCGGAGGTCTCGCACGTGTTCGAGCCCAGCCCGTACGGGTTGCAGCCGTCGGCGGCGCAGATGATCGTGGCCACGGTGGTGGCCGGGGTGATCGGGTACGCGGTGATCGCGTGGTTGCTGCGCTTCGTGCAGAAGCACAGCGTCTACCTGTTCGTCTGGTACCGGATCGCGCTGGGTGCGGCGGTGTTCGCGCTGCTGGGCTTCGGTGTGATTCAGCCGTGAGGCGGTGACGTCGCACAACGGTGTCGGGGCGGTCCGGTCGGGCCGCCCCGACTTTTTTGCTTCGTGCGGGCCCTGGGGGTGGTGAGGTGCGCGGCGAGGCCTACCCTCGGCGGACGTGGCGACTCTCATCCTGCTTCGGCACGCCCGTTCGGCGGCCAACGGTTCCGGTGTTCTGGCCGGGCGCACGCCCGGTGTCGGTCTCGACGAGACCGGCAGTGGTCAGGCCGCGGGTCTGCCCGCGCGGCTGGAGGGCGTGCCGTTGAGCCGGGTGGTGGTGTCCCCGCTGCAGCGCTGCCAGGAGACGGTGGCCGGGCTGGTGCGGCAGCGCGAGATCGAGCCGGTGGTCGAGGAGCGGCTGGCCGAGGTCGACTACGGCGACTGGACCGGCCGCAAGATCAAGGAGCTGACCGGGCAGGAGCTGTGGAAGGTGGTGCAGCAGCACCCGTCCGCGGCGGTGTTCCCCGGTGGTGAGGGCCTGGCGCAGGTGCAGTCGCGGGCCGTGGCGGCGGTGCGCGAGCACGACCGGCAGGTCGGTTCCGACCAGGTGTGGTTGTTGTGCAGCCACGGTGATGTGATCAAGTCCGTGCTGGCCGACGCGCTGGGCCTGCACCTGGACTCCTTCCAGCGGATCGTGGTCGACCCGTGCTCGGTGAGCGTGGTGCGCTACACCGAGACCCGCCCGTTCGTGCTCAAGATCAACGACACCGGTGGTGATGTCTCCGGGCTGCTGCCGCCGGAGGAGTCCTCGTCGTCGGACGCCGTGGTCGGCGGCAGCACCGGCGAGCGCTCCTAGCGCTCGCGCCGCGCCGCGAGCGCGGGTTCGGGTTGCCGCCGGGGGAGAACCAGCCCATCGCGGTGTGACTGGAGCACGGCTGGTCAGTCGAGGATCTCGACCAGGTGCAGGCGGGCACGTGCCGGCAGGGTGCGCTGGTGACCGCTGGTGAAGGTCACCGTGATGTGCTCGTCGTCGGTGCCGGTGATGGTCTCGACGATGCCCACTGGGCCGATCGGGCCGTGGAGCCGCACCGGCAACCCCGGGCGCAGGTTCGCCGCGGGCAGCCGGTTGATGTTGGTGGCGCGCGAGGCCGGACGCAGCCTGCGGGTGAACACCCACCAGACCAGCACCCCGGCCACGGCCAGCACCAGCGGCAGCCACGCCCACACCCAGGTCAGGGCCAGCCCGGCGGCCAACCCGCTCAACCCGGCCCACAGACCCGAGGACAGGGCCAGCGGACCGATCTGCAACCAGCCGGTGGTGCGGATCGTGCCGTCGGACTGGGTGCCCCGGGGTGGTGTCGGCGGGGCCTGATCGGGGAAGTCGAGGTCTTCGCCGACGCCGCGGTGCTGGATGTGCTCGGTGGTGATCTTGGCGAGGGTCTCGTGCCCGTGGAGCGCCTCATCGCGGATCGGGGTGAGTTCGCCGCGCACGAGCGTTTCGCGATCCGACAGGGGCGGCTGATGACGGATGTGGTCGGGGTTCACCATTCGCGCCACCTCCAGGTGCCGTCGTCGTAGTCGCACACGTACCGGTCGCCGTTCTCGCCGCGTCCCACATCACCGGGTTCGTCGCAGGGCTGACCTTCGGCGACCCCGGGCGGGCGTTGCGTCGGTGACGGGCTGGTCGTGGTCGTGGGGGTCGGTGTGGTGGTGCGCGGCGGCGGGGGCGCGCTGGTCGTCGTCGAGGTGCGGGTGCTGCTGCGCGTGGTGGTCGTGCTCGTCGTGGTCGGCGGCTGGCTGGTGGTGGGTGCCGTCGTGGTCGGCGGTGGCGGCGCAGGTGTGGTGGTCGGGGCCAGGTGCGTGACCTGCTGCGGCGGCTGCTGGGCGCGCGGGGGTTCGCCGGTGGCGGGCAGGTTGGCCACCACACCGGCCCCGGTTGCCGTGATCAGGGCCAATGCGGGCACCAGGCGCACCACCAGGGGGCTCGTCCACCACAGGCGGCGCAGTAACTCGGGGTGTTGGGCACGCACGTGCTGGCGTCTCCTTCTTGCGGGGTCCCGGGCACCTTACGCGACCCCTGTGAACTGCGTCTCGAAGGTCGCGGCGAAAAGCGTTGGTGCTGACGGACAACGCACGCGCACGCACGCAGAGTCACGGTGTCCACTGTGGCGGGAGCGTCGGTGCCGGGGTGCATCATCGGTGCATGGTGATCGAACTGCGCAGTCGGGGCGAGATCGACGCGCTGGCCGAAACCGGGGCGGTGGTGGCCGCGATGCTGACCGCGGTGCACTCCCACGTCGCGGCGGGAGTGTCGCTGGGGGAGCTCGACGAGATCGCCCGCGACGTCGCTGCCGAAGCCGGTGCGCGGCCGGTCGGCGGGCGGGTGATCTCCACGTCGGTCAACGACGAGATCACCGGCGGCGCACCCGACGGGCGCGTGCTGGCCGAGGGCGATCTGCTCAGCGTGGCCGCAGCGCTGGAGCTGCGCGGGTGGCACGCCCGCGCCGCCACGAGCAGCACCGTCGGCCCCGGCAGCCCGGGTGACCGGTCGCTGATCCAGGCCACCGGGCAGGCGCTGGCCGACGGCATCGCCGCCGCGCGCCCCGGCGCCCGGCTGGGCGAGGTGTGCAGGGCGATCGGGCTGGTCGGGCGCAGCGCCGGCTGCGGCATCCCGCCCGTGGGCGGGCACGGCGTGGGACGGCAGGCCCGCCAGGACCCGGCCGTGCCCAACGACGGACACCCGGCCCGAGGCATCCCGCTGCGCCCCGGCCTGGTGTTCAGCGTCGAACCGATCTTCACCGCAGGCGGCCACGACCACTGCGACCCCGACGGCGACGTGCTGCGCACCGGTGATGAGAGCCGCGCGGCCCACACCGGCCACACCCTCGCCATCACTGACACCGGTGCCCGCATCCTCACCACCTGAGCCCGAGGCGGTGCTGGTGCGCGGTCAGCGCTTGTAGGAGGTGGCGATGATGGCCGGCAGGAGCGCGATGGCCAGGGCTGCTCCGGTGAGGGCGAGGACGGGGTAACCGCCTGCGGCGACGACCATTCCCGAGGCCAGGCCGCCGGTGGCGCCCGCGATGGCGATGGCGACGTCGATGAGGCCCTGGGTCTTGGCTCGGGTGTCCAGCGGGATGGTCTCGGTGGCGAGCGCGGTGCCGCTGACCAAGCCGAAGTTCCAGCCCAGCCCGAGCAGGACGAGCGCGAGGGTCAGCAGTGCGACCGAATCGGCCGGTGCGGTGGCGGCCAGGACGCCGGCGACCACGAGCGTGATGGCGGCGGCCGTGACGACGGTGAGGGGCCCGCACCGGTCGACGAGCAGCCCGGTCAGGGGCGAAGGCAGGAACATGGCCCCGACGTGGACGGCGATGACGAGACCGGAGGCCGCCGCGCCGAGACCGTGGGCGTGCATGTGGACCGGCGTCATCGTCATGACGGCGACCATGACGAGCTGGCTGAGGACCAGGACCAGCACACCCAGCGCCAGACCCCGGGCCCGGCGCGCGGAGCGCGGCGGCGGGGAGGCATCCGAGTCGCTTCCCGGGTGCTCTTCGGCGGGCAGGGAGCGGGCGAGCAGCAGCGGGTCGGGGCGCAGCCAGAGGATCAGGACGACAGCTGCGAGCGCGAACGCCGTGCTGGAGAGCAGGAAGAGGCCGGTCGGTCGGGGCAGGCCGAGGGCGACGGCGAGCTCGCCGGTGGGGGCGGCGAAGTTGGGGCCGAGGACGCCGCCGAAGGTGGTGGCGACCAGGACCGTGGAGACGGCGCGGGCGCGGTGGGCCGGAGCGGCCAGGTCGGTCCCGGCGTAGCGGGCTTGGAGGTTCACGGCAGTGCCGGCGCCGTAGAGGAACAGGGACAGGAACAGCAGGGCCGGGTCGTCGAGCGCGGCCGCGGCGACGACACCCCCACCACCGAGGGCGCCGACGAGGTAGCCACCCGCCAGCCCCGGGCGCCGACCGCGGGCCTGCGAGACGCGGCCGACGAGCACGGCCGCGACCGCGGACCCGGCGGTGAGCAGGGCGATGCCCAGACCGGCCAGCGCGGTGATCTCGAGCATGTCCTGCAGCAGCAGGGAAGCGACGGTGACGCCGGCGGCGAGTCCGACACCGCTGAGGACCTGGGAGACCAGCAGCACCGTCAGGATGCGCCGTTGCGTGCTTGCCACCGGGGTTCCGGTCTCCGGTGCGGTGCCCTGGTCGGCGGGGTCGGTGGCAGGGGCGTGTGCGTGGCGGGGCATTGCTTCTCCGGGGGCAGGCAGGGCGTTGGGGCTGCGCCGAGTGCGGAACGCGGTGTCGAGGAAAGGGGCCATGCGGTGCCCGGCCGGGGTGGGCCGGGCACCGCATGCGCGAGAGCGGCGGTGAGCTCAGCTCCACTGCAAACGGTCGGACAGGCCCGCGGCGGCGAAGGCGGACACGAGGTCCTCGCGGCCCTCGGTGAAGTGGGCCCAGCCCTCGAAGTGGACCGGAACCACTCGCCGAGCGCGCAGAATCCTGGCGGCCTCGGCGGTTTGGGCGCTGTCCAGGACGATCGGCTCGCCGCCGAAGAGTGCGGAGAAGCGGGGAGCGCCGGCGAACAGGACGGCGGTGTCGACCGGGGCGAACCGGTCGGCGATCCGCTCAACAGCATCGAGCGAGGCGTTATCGCCGCTGACATAGACCGTGGGCAGGCCTTCTCCGGTCAGGACGAAACCAACAACCTGGCCGGTGATCGGCTCGATGTCTTCGCGGTTACCGGGGCCGTGGATGGCGGGCACGCCGGTCACCGTGATCGAGCCTCCGTCGGGACGGTCCAGCTGCACGGACTCCCAGTCGGCCAGGCCCCGGGCCTTGTTCCCCAGGTGTTCGCCCAGACGCTCGCCGCCGCCGGGCGTGGTCAAGGTGAGGGGTACATCGGCGAGCAGAGCCCGGCCGGAGTGGTCGAGGTTGTCGTCGTGCTCGTCATGGGACAGCAGCACTACGTCGATGGGGCCGAGGTCGGCGGGGATGCTGGCGGAGGGGGTGGTCTTGGTCAGGAATCGGCCGTCGGGACGGGGGTAGTCGCCGGGTTCGTCGAAGGTCGGGTCGGTCATGAACCGCAGTCCGCCGTACTCGAACAGGGCGGTCGGCCCGCCGAAGGCGTGCACGGTGAACTGGTCGGTGGAGATGGGGGCAGAAGACACGAAAACACAAACCTCACGGTTGTCGAACGTTTTATCCGTGAACCGACGCTAGCCCATCCTCACGGATGGACGCAACGCGTACCATGAGAACCATGGGAGAGACGCTGATGACAGACGACCCCGCCCTGCCACCCGCGCCGGGCGAGGAGCAGTACCCCGCCCTCGCCCTGGCCAACAGCGCCATCGCACTGCCGGGCGGGCACACGGCCGACCTCCTCGGGACCCCTGCGCAGACGAACCACTGGCTGACCGAACACGGCCTCGCCCCGGTCGACATCGACATGCGGGAGATGTGCGCCGCGCAGCTGCGCTCGCTGCGCGAGCAGATCAGGGCCCTGCTCGCCTCCCGCACCGCCGGGCTCCCCGCCCTTCCCGCCGCCCTGTCGGCCATCAACGAGGCGCTGACCCGGGTCCCCACAGCCCGGCTGCTGCAGTGGGACGACAAGACCGGCCCCTACCGCGCGACTCCCCACCCCACCACCGAGATCGTCGACCACGCGCTGGCGACCCTGGCCGCCAACGCCGCCGACCTGCTCACCGACCCCGACGCGGAGCGGCTCACCGCCTGCGACTCCACCCCCTGCAACCGCTACCTGCTCCGCCACGGCCGCCGCCACTGGTGCTCGACCCGCTGCGGCGACCGCGCACGAGCCGCCCGCGCCTACACCCGCCGCACCCAACCCCGGACGAACTGACCAGCAGCCGCGTACTGGTCCCGATGGCCGGTGGCACGCCGTTGACGTCGCCGCTCGTTCGCCTTGCGCCGGAATCCAGGACGGTCAGGACGCGCGGGCGCCGGCCACCGGTAGCCGGTCCAGGGCCCGCCATGCGGGAAACAGCAAGGGGCACAACGACATCGCCGCAGCCGCTGCGGTGCACAGCGCGAACGCCGGCATCAGCCCGAACCGCGCGCTCAGGGTGCCGGCCAACGCCGTGCCCAGCGGCATCCCGGCCAGCCGGGCGGTTGCTGGCCGAGGGTGGGCATGAGGCGGTGTCCACGCGGGCGGTCAGCGCCGCCGCCGGAGTGCAGGCGCCGACGATTTACCGGCTCTTCGGCGACAAGCAGGGACTGCTCGACGCCGTGACCAGCGAGGCCTTCCGGATCTACCTCGACGGCAAAGCTCAGCTGCACCGCACCGACGACCCGGTCGCCGACCTGCGCCACGGTTGGGACCTCCACCTCGCCTTCGGCCTGGCCCACCCCGCCCTCTACGCCCTCATGTACGGCGCACCGCGCACAGGGTCGCCGCCGCCCGCGGCGCTGCAGGCCGAGCAGGTTCTCGCCGAGCACGTGCACCGCATCGCCGAGGCCGTGATCACCGCGATCACCACCGACGCACCCGCGACCAGCGATCCCGGCCCCATCGCCGCAGCCCTCGCGCTGGCGGCGAACCTGCCCGAGGACACGGCGCTGAGCACCAACGAGAAGGCGATGCTCGGCGAATGGCTCGACCGCATCGCACACCCCACCGGCCCCTGAGCCGCACGCCGCGCCTCAGGTCCGCATCCCCCTCGAACCAGGAGACACCGTTGTCCACCACGCTTCCCGAAGGCCTGCTGGCGCTGCTGCGCCGCCCCAGTCCCTGCTTCATCGCCACCGTGATGCCCGACGGCTCGCCCCAGCTGACCCAGACCTGGGTGCACACCGACGGCGAGCACATCCAGATCAACATCGTCGACGGCATGCGCAAGGCCAAGAACATCGCCCGCGACCCGAGGGCCGCGGTCAACATCGCCGACCCCGACAACGTCGCCCGCTACTACGCCGTGCGCGGCCGCGTCATCGGCTCCACCACCGAAGGCGCGGCCGACAACATCGACGAGATCTCCCAGAAGTACCTGGGAATCGACTACCCCGGCTTCGGAGGCACGCCCACGGCCCGCCGGCTGCTGACCATCGCCGTGGACTCCATCGCCCACGCCCCGCAGGACTGACCTAGTCCGCCACCAGCACCACCTTGCCGAGGTTGGCGCGGGACTCGATGACCTCGTGCGCCCGCGCCGCCCGAGCCAGCGGGATCTCGGCGTGCACGCGCGTGCGCAACCAGCCCTCCCGATGCCAGTCCCACAACTCGTCCCGCCAGCAGGCGTGCAACGACGGCATGGCGGGCGAGCCCATGCGAAACCCCGTCGCCGAAGCACCACGCGTCATCAGCTCCCCCGAGCAGATCGCACCCGGCTGGGCGCCGAAGGCCACCAACCGCCCGCCGCGGCCCAGCGCCCGCACCGCCTTGTCCAGCACCTCGCCACCGACGCACTCCAAGACGACGTCGACCGGCTCACCCCAGCTCGGGTCGTCGTAGCCCACCACCGCCTCCGCGCCCAACGTGCGCACGAACGCGCCCTTGTCCTGCGCGTCGCCGACCGCGGCGACCACACGAGCCCCGTGAGCGCGCACCAGCTGGATCGCCATCGTGCCCACCCCGCCCGCCGCCGCGGTGATCAGCACCGACTCGCCCCGCCCGATCAAACCCGCCGCGCACGCCCGGCGCGCCACCAGCCCGCTGCGCACCAGCGCCACCGCGGTCACCGCGTCGGCGTGCTCGGGCACCCGCGAAGCCCTGTGCTCGGCCAGCACCGCCCGCTCGGCGTAGGCGTGCTCGAAGCACACACCCGTGACCCGGTCGCCGAGCCGGAAACCCCGCACCCCCGGGCCCAGCGCCTCCACCACCCCGGCGACCTCCCCGCCCAGCGGTACCGGCCCGGGCCCTTCGCGCACCCGGCGCACCGCCGGCCAGGTGACCCCGACCGCCTCGCACCGCACCAGCAGCTGGGAAGGACCGGGCACCGGGGTGGGGACGTCTTCGACGAACAGGACCTCCGGGCCACCGTTGACGACGTAGTTGACGCGTCGCATCACGCACACTCCTCGAAATCGATTGGGTCCACCAACGAAATCGAGAGTAGATGTCAGGCCATTGGGGAGTCCAACGAATTTTCGGCTAGGGTGGGGCGGTGGCCGAACAGCACAGCACCCGCGCTCTGCAGCACATCCAGTCCCTGCCCAGCTGGCTGACCGGGCGCGTCGCCGCGCGCGGCCGCGACCTGGTGGCCCGCGCTCTCGCCGACGAAGGGCTGCGGCTGAGCCAGCACGCCGTGCTGGCCGCCGTCGCCGAACACGGCCCGCTGGCCCAAGCCGAACTGGTGCGACGCCTGGAGATCGACCCCAAGGACGTCGTCGGACTCCTCAACGAGCTGGGGGACAAAGGCCTCGTGCAACGCCGGCCCGACCCGCGCGACCGCCGCAAGAACGCCGTGTCGGCCACCTCCGAAGGCCTGGCCACCCTCCAGCGCTGCGCCGCGCTGGCCGACCAGGCCAACCGGGAACTGCTCACCCCGCTCAGCGCCGCCGAACGCGAACTGCTCATCACCCTGCTGCAGCGCCTCCACCACGCCGATCAGGCCCAGTAGCGGCGCACCTCACCGGGAGCGAACGCGCCCCGATCGGTGACCACCGCGGTCACCAGATCCGGATCGGTCACGTCGAACGCCGGGTACAGGCCCCGCACCCGCGCGCTGGCGCTGCGGTGACCCAGGGTGTGCAGGACCTCGTCGCCATCGCGGAACTCGATCGGCACCTGCGCACCCGACTCGGTGTCGGGATCCGGGGCGTGGCACAGCGCGTGGAACGGCACCCCGAAGACCTTCGCCGCCGTGGCCAGCTGCAACGTCCCCACCTTGTTGATCACCGAGCCGTCCATGGTGATCCGGTCGCTGGCGGTCACCAGCGCATCCACCCGGCCCTCCCGCATCAGCGACGCCGGCATCCCGTCGGTCACCAGCGTCGTGGGAACCCCCATCTCCGCCAGCGACTCCGCGGTCAACCGCGCCCCCTGCAGGTACGGGCGGGTCTCGGTGCAGACGAACTCCGGGCGCTTGCCGGCCGCCACCAGCGCCTCCACCAGGCCCAGCAGGTAGAGATCGCCCCAGCAGTGCGTCAGCACCCGCGCGCCCTCTCCCAGCAGCGCCGCGCCCGCCTGCCCCATCTCGCGGCACCGCCGCCGGTAGTCGGCGTCGCCCGCCCGCGCGCCGTCCCACGCCGCCGCGGCGATGTCCTCGCGCCCGGCGATCTCGGCGAGCACGAACGCCGCGGCCTTGCGCGGCTGGTCGTTGGTCGGGCGCGTGGCGATCAACCGCTGCGCCGCCTCGCCCACCCGGCGGCGAGCCTCCTGCGGGTCCTGGCCCTCGGTCTCCCGGGCGGCCAGCACCAACCCCCACAGCACCGCGAAGTACGGCCCGGAGGACTGGGTCACCATCTCCTCGATGGCGCGGGCGACCTCCTCCACCGTGCGCGCACGCACCCACCGGCGCTCGAACGGGAACACCCGCCGGTCCAGGATGTGCACACCGTCGTCGTCGAGCCGGACGCTGTCGGCGAGAACCGGCACGGGCACAGCGGAAGAAGACATCGAATCCTCAGGTCACAAGTCCGGGAAAAAGCTGACGAACGAAAGCCTAACCAGCCGCGCGCACCCGCCCGGCCACCACCAACTGGTTTGCTAGGCTCACGACACCGCGCTGATCGCCGCAGCACGCAGGCTTGATCACCCGAGGCCCCGCGACACCCGCGCCACCTCACCCACGCACCACCCGGCGCCCCGAAGGAACCCTCGTGAACCACCCCCGCCCCAGCGACACCGGACCCGTGCTGCACGCCGACGACGTCGACGTCGTCCGCGACGGCACGCACCTGCTGCGCTCGATCACCCTGCAGGTCCACCCCGGCCAGCACTGGGCACTGCTGGGCGCCAACGGAGCCGGCAAATCCACCTTGCTCAGCCTCCTGGGCGCCCACCAGCACCCCACCCGCGGCAGCGTCGACGTCCTCGGACACCGCCTCGGCGCCGTGGACATGCGCGCCCTGCGCAGCCTCGTCGGCCACGTCAACCCCCGGCACCCGCTGTCCAGCCCGCTCACCGTCGGCCAGGTCGTGCTCACCGGCGCCACCAACACCACCGAACTCGTCCCGCGCCGGCAACCCACCGACGCCGAAACCGCCCACGCCGACCGGCTGATCAGCCTGCTGGGCATCGCCGACCGCACCCACGCCCGCTGGAACACCCTGTCCCAAGGCGAACGCGGCCGCGCGCTCATCGCCCGCGCCCTCATGCCCGCACCCCGCCTGCTGCTGCTCGACGAACCCGCCACCGGACTCGACCTGGCCGCCCGCGAACAACTGCTCACCAGCCTCGACGACCTGCGCACCCAACACCCCGAGCTGGCCACCGTCCTGGTCACCCACCACCTCGAAGAACTCCCGGCCGGCACCACCCACGCCATGCTGCTGCGCGAAGGGCAATGCCTGACCGCCGGGCCCGTCGAGGAGGTCATCACCAGCGACCACATCAGCAAGTGCTTCAACCACCCCGTGCACATCACCCGCGACCACGGCCGCTGGCACGCCCGCGCCCGATGACGCCCGCCGCCTACCGCCGCTCGAAGCAGCCCCGGGCATGAAAAAACGGTGGTCCTGGCACGGGCGCAGGATGCAGGTCTGCGCCCGTGCCAGGACCACCGACGAGGCGAAAGAGGGCTCTAGCGGCGCTTCTTCGGCGGGTCCTTGCGCAGCAGGTCCGGCCCGATGATGCGGCGCATCACCCGGCGCATCAAACCGCGCTTGCGCGGCGGGGCCGTCGCGGAGCGCTCGGTGACCGCCGGCTGCGGCCCCGTCAACGCCGTCGGAGACGCCGCGGCCTGCGGGTTGAGGCGCTTGGCGAACTCCGGCTGCTCGTCCCGAATCGCGGGGATGTAGGGCTGCGTGACCTCGACGTGCTCGGGAATCGGCGGCGGCGCCATCGGCGGACCGGCCGGCGGGATCGAGGGCATCGACGCCGGTTCGTCGCTGTAGAACGCCTGGAACGCCGTGTCACCGGCGATCGGGTCCTGCGCGGCGGAATCCGGGCCGGGGGAGAAGTGCTGCTGCGAACCGGGATTGAGCGCCTCGGCGAAGGTCGTGCCTTCCGACATCGCCGTGCTCGGCCGCGGCGGCAGGGAGTTCTGCGGGGCTTCGTACATCGGGGGCTGCGGGGCGGGGGCCTGGAAATCAGCCCGCTGCGGTGCACCGTTCGGGGCGGGCATCGGACCGGGTGCCGGCGGGGCGGGATCGATCGCCTCGTCGACGGGCAGCTGGCCCATCATGCGTGTCGTCGGCGGTCCCGGATCCGGCTGCTGCTGTTGCGCTTCCGAGGGGACCACGGGCTGGAACCACGGTCGAGCAAGATCGTCTTGAATAGTCATCCGTATCGACTCTGCGTCAGCAAACGGCCAATGTCACCGGATCGGGGACTTCCGTTCCGGCGGAGCAGACCCTACCGGTCACGGACCGGTAAAGCACACCCCCGTGTTCCCTAACCCACCCGGACCCGTCGATCACTCACCCGCAGCGGCACTCATCGCCGGCCATGACCGCCTGCCTGAGCTGGCCGAACTCCGCGGCCAGCGTCCCGGCGCTCCAATGCGCGTTCAGGCCACTGGGATTGGGCAACACCCACACCCCCGCATCACCGATCGTCCGGTCCTGCTCACCGAAGGTAGCGCGCTTGGCGCCGAACGCCGCCCGATATGCCGTGATCCCCACGACCGCCACCCACCGTGGCCGGTAGCGGCGCACCTTCGCGGTCAACGCCTCCGCCCCGGCCTGCAACTCCCCCTCGGAGAGCTCCGCGGCCTTCGCGCTGGCGCGAGCCACCAGGTTGGTGATGCCCAGACCCAGACCCAGCAGCTCGGACTGCTCCTGCGGAGCCAGCTCGCGCGGCGTGAAACCGCTGGCGTGCAGCACCGGCCAGAACCGGTTGCCCGGACGCGCGAAGTGATGCCCCGTGGCGCCCGACCACAACCCCGGGTTGATCCCGCAGAACAGCACCTTGAGATCCGGCGCCAGCACATCGTCGATCGTGGCGCCGCTCGCGGCCTCCAGCTCCTGCGTACTCGGCCGGTCACCCGACAACTCGCACCTCCGCAACGCGACCCCGGTCCATCATCGGACCCTAACCACCTCGCCCGGAGCCGCCGCACCCAGCGCCCCCGCACGCGCTCGGAGCGGGGCAGATGCGATCATGGCCGTCCGCGCGGATCGTGCTGCGCGGACGGCCACGGGGTCGTCAGTCGGTGCCCGACTCCATCGCCGCGCGATCCAGCGCCTGCGACTCGGACTCCTCGGCGCCCACCGAGGCGATCGCCTCCGCGCCACCGGCCTGCAGCGATCCCACCAGCTCGGTCTGGGCCTTGCCGACCAGCCCCAGCTGCGCGTAACCCTCCAGCTTGGCCCGCGAATCGGCGATGTCGAGGTTGCGCATGGTCAACTGGCCGATGCGGTCGGTCGGACCGAACGCGGCGTCCTCGGTGCGCTCCATCGACAGCTTGTCCGGGTGGTAGGAGAACGCCGGACCGCGGGTGTCGAGGATCGAGTAGTCCTCACCCCGGCGCAGCCGCAACGTCACCTCACCGGTGATCGCCGAACCCACCCAGCGCTGCAACGACTCCCGCAGCATCAGCGCCTGCGGATCGAACCAGCGGCCCTCGTACATCAACCGGCCCAGCTTGCGGCCCTCGTTGTGGTAGCTGGCCACCGTGTCCTCGTTGTGGATGGCGTTGACCAGCCGCTCGTAGGCGGTGAACAGCAGCGCCATGCCCGGCGCCTCGTAGATGCCGCGGCTCTTGGCCTCGATGATGCGGTTCTCGATCTGGTCGCTCATGCCCAGCCCGTGCCGGCCACCGATCGCGTTCGCCTCGTGCACCAGGTCGACCGGCGAGGAGAACTCCTTGCCGTTGATGGCCACCGGCCGGCCCTGCACGAAGGAGATCGTGACGTCCTCGGGCGCGATGACCACCGACTCGTCCCAGAACCGCACACCCATGATCGGGTCCACGATCTCGATGCCGGTGTCGAGGTGCTCCAGCGACTTGGCCTCGTGGGTGGCGCCCCAGATGTTGGCGTCGGTGGAGTAGGCCTTCTCCGCCGAGTCGCGGTAGGGCAGACCGTGCTCGACCAGCCACTCCGACATCTCCTGCCGGCCACCCAGCTGCTGCACGAAGTCCTCGTCCAGCCACGGCTTGTAGATGCGCAGCCGCGGGTTGGCCATCAGCCCGTAGCGGTAGAACCGCTCGATGTCGTTGCCCTTGAACGTCGACCCGTCACCCCAGATCTGCACGTCGTCGGCGAGCATCGCGCGCACCAGCAGCGTCGCGGTCACCGCACGGCCCAGCGGGGTGGTGTTGAAGTAGGTGCGCCCACCGGAGCGGATGTGGAACGCTCCGCACGACAGCGCGGTGAGCCCCTCCTCGACCAGCGGCTCGCGGCAGTCGACCATGCGCGCGATCTCGGCGCCGTAGTCCTTGGCCCGGCCCGGGATCGAGGCGATGTCGGACTCGTCGTATTGCCCGATGTCAGCGGTGTAGGCGCACGGAACAGCACCCTTGTCGCGCATCCAGGCCACGGCGACGGAGGTGTCGAGACCCCCGGAGAAGGCGATGCCGACCCGCTGGCCGACCGGCAGTGACGTCAGAACCTTGGACATGCGGAAAGTTTATGCGACCGACTGTATGGTTATCCACCCGGGTCGCCCATCGGTGTGCAACCTCACCCCACCGCAGGCCACCACCCCCACCCACCCGGCCACCAGATGCGCCCCGACGCCCGTGACGCCGGGGCGCATGGTCCTGGAATTCCGGGCGACGCAGCACCACACCTTGTGTGGTTAGTCCCCTGCGCGCTCACCGGTGGGTGCCGCGCGTGGCGACACCCACCGGCGCTCCCGCTCGGGGTTAGAGGTGGACCTTGTCCACTCGGTCGTTCCAGTTCGAGCCCGGGCCCGGATAGCTCTGCTTGCTGAGGTTGACGTACTGGCCGACACCGACGAACAGGTGGCGGTCGGGCTGGAAGGAACGCACGTCGATCAGCTCGAAACCGTAGATCTCGCGGTTGTTGTACGCGCCGGTCGCCTGGTCCCGGAAGTCCCAATCCCCGAGGTCGGTCGTGCCCGAGTCGTGGAACTGCAAGCGCCGTCCCTCGGCACCGGCATGCGCCCACAAGCACGCGTAGGTGTGCGGGCAGTCGTCGAGAGTGCCCCGCGTGCCCGGCTCCGTGCCCAGCTTCGCCTCGGCCGGCAGGTCGTAGCAGGTCACCGCCCCCGGGGCGTCCTGCGAGCACACGTCGGCGCCCTGCCAGCCCTGCGCCAGGTCGATCTGCCTGCCCTGGTAGGTCGCCAGGACACCCTGCTGCTGCGTCGGGCCGGTCGCGGCCGCCGTTCCCGCTGTCAGCATCCCCAGCATCGCCGCGATCGCCGTTCCGGCGGCGGCCACTCGTCGCACGCGCATGGTGCGGTCCTTTCTCTCCCCAGTTTCCGCCGGGCCCCGATGAGCCCGACGGCCGGAGCCGATCGGCTCCCAGGCCACCGACCGTGCCAGGAATCCGGGCGAACAGCCCCGGATACGTCCCTGGATCACCCGAAATCCCTCCGGAACAACGACTTCGGTCGGACATCGGTGCAACGCACGTCGTGGTGGTCATCAACTTTCGGATGATCCCGCGGCCGTTCCTGCTCTGCCGTTCCGGTGAACCCCGACGATTCGGCTCGTCGGCCGGACGCGACCTCGGCATGGTGAGGGCCTCGACCGAACACCGACACACCGGGGACGCACATGAACTCACCTCGGCGCAACCGATCCGAGAAGGCACTCCTGATCATCGCTCTGACGCTGTCCCTTTCGGCCCTGATCGCATCGCCCCGCCGGCGCTGCCGACACCTCGGCCGCCGCGTCGTGCCGCGACGGGTCGGTCTGCACCTGGTCGGAGAACGACTTCGGCGGCACCAAGCGCACCAGCCGCGTCGACCCGTCGCCGGGCTGCAACCCGTGGGGCGGCAAGACCGTGTCCAACCAGACCGCACGAACCATCCGGGTCTACAGCAAGACCTCGTGCACCGGGGAGTACGTCGACATCAAGTCCGGCAACTGGGGGCAGACGAAGCCGGGGGCGACCATCAACTCCATCGCGGTGCTGGGGCCGTGATCCCGCGCCGGTGACGTGCCCGAACTCACCACCCCGCGTCGAGCCACCGGCGCGGGGGTTGGGCACAATCAGAGGTGAATCGGATCCGGACGAGGCGCACCGTACCTGGCCATGCAAAGACGGTGCAGGCGCGTGAGGAGCGCGCACCGTCATGGCGTGGATCGTTCTCATCATCTCCGGCATGTTCGAAGCCGTCTGGGCGCTCGCCCTCGGCAAATCCGAAGGCTTCAGCCGACTCGCGCCGTCGCTGGTGTTCGTCGTCGCGCTCGCGATCAGCATGGGCGGACTGGCGATCGCGATGCGGACGCTGCCCGTGGGCACCTCCTACGCGGTGTGGGTGGCCATCGGCGCCGTGCTCACCGTCGGCTACTCGATGGCCACCGGCGACGAATCGATCTCACCGGTCAAGATCGCGCTGCTGCTCGGTCTGATCAGCTGCGTGGTCGGCCTCAAGCTCGCCCACTGACCTCATCCCGGGGTGCACCGTCCCAGCGCCAGGTCACCAGCCTGGGACGGCCCGGCAGGTCCGCGCGGCCGGTGGACCACAGCAGCACCGCCCACGGATCGGTGGAGGCCGGGGCTTCGGGGAACAGGCGGTCGAGCACGCGGGTGCACAGCTCGGCCGGCGGGTTCCACTCCAGGCCGAGGTCGTCGGTGACGTCGTGGGTGTGCACGAGGGTTTCCACGATGCCCATCGCCGCGAAGCCTTCGGGATCGGCGTTGCCGAACACGTGGTAGGAGCGCACCTGCGGCGATGCCGTGCGCACCATCGCCACCAGCAGCGCGGCCGTGGCCTCCAACGTCTGCAGCAGACCCGACGGCCCGGCCTCGGGGTCGGCGCACGGCGTTCCACGGCCCGCCCTCCCGGCGCGGTTGCCACACGAACGGCACGAGACCGTCCAACGCCGGTGCGGCCGGACCGAGCTGCACGGCGTAGGAGAACAGGTCGTCGCTGAGGTGCTCGACGGTTTCCCAGCGGTCCCACTCCAGCGACCCGGCCCGCGCCCGCCACGCCTCCGCGGGCACCTCCCGCAGCGCCGCCACGGCCCACCGCACGGCGAGAGCGAGGTCATCGGCGCTCACCACTGACCCGGACATGCCCGAAAACCTACCGTCACCAGGCCCGATCCCACCTCCGATTCCCCGGAGTCCGCCGCCGGGGCCCGCTCAGGCGAGCACGAAGGTCTGCAGGTCCCGGCCCACCACGACCTCCCCGTCATAGCCCTGCTGCGCCCAGTTCTTCCAGGCGTTCTCATCGATGGGGTTCTGCGCGAGGTCCGAGATGTGCGACAGGACGAGTGTGCGCGCGTTCGCCGCCTGGGCTACGTGACCGGTCTCCTGCACTTCGACGTGCGACTGGAGCATGTGGTCCAGCACGGCGGGCGGGATGTCGGCGCCCTGCACGCCGATCGCCTCGTGCACCAGGATGTCGGTGTCCTTGGCCAGCTCGATCAGGTTGGGCGTCTTGGCCGTGTCCCCGGAGAAGGTCACCGAGCCGTGCTCGGTGTCGAAGCGGAACGCGAAGGCGGGAAACACCGGCCCGTGCGGGACCAGCGTGGCGGTGACGCGAACCCGCTCGTCCCGCATCACCTCGAACGGTTGCATCGGTGGCGCGGTGTTCTGGAAGTTCGCACCGACCTCCGGCACCTCGATCTCGTGCACCTTCGGCAACGTCCGGACGTCCCGGATGTTCATGTCGCGCAGGAAGATGTTGTCGCTGTAGGAGTAGGCGGCGTGCAGGCGTTCGGTCATCTCCCGCGTGCCCGGGGTCGGCGCTTCGGGATGGACCATCGGCGCTTGGCCGCCGCCGAACTTGGGAGGCAGCCCGCCGGCCGGGCCGGGACCGTAGACGTCGATCGGTCCGGGCAGGTTGTCGCCTCTGGGGTTGGGGATGTGCCCGGCGAGCAGGAAGAAGTTGTAGTAGTCGGCGAGGTGATCGGCGTGCAGGTGGGTGAGGAAGATCGAGTTGAGGTTCCGGAACTGCAACCCCGCGCGCAGGTACTGCGTCGTGGCGGCACGTCCGCAGTCGACGACGTAGACGTGGCCGTCGACGACCAAGGCCGAAGCAATACCGGCGCGGTCGGCCACCACCGGCGGCCCGGCCTGCGTTCCCAGCAGGGCCAACCCGAGCTTGGCGTCACCGATCGCCTGATCAGGGCCCGTCGCCGCCGCGTCACGGACCTCGCCCGCCGAAGTGCACGCGGACAACCCGACCAGTGCCGCTGCGCTCCCGAGTCCACCGAGGACCGAGCGGCGGTTGAACACGCCGTGGCCTTCGCCGGAGGTGGTCAACCCGGTCGAGGAATCACACAGGGAGCACACGTCGGTTGCCCTTCGTTGAATTTTCTGCGGATTTTCGCAGCGGAATGGGCAGTGATCGTGACATGAACCACGCATCCGAGTGAAATACAGGCTGCTTATCAATTGCTGCGCGCGGTGTCTCAATGCGTCCTCGGCCAAGACCCGCGGCAGAAAAAGCCCTTCGCGCTGAGGAGCTGACTTCCTCGCAGCGGACGTTCCGCCCGTGCCTTCCCATCCGAGCTGCGTTGATTCGCCCACGGCAGCAGGGTGAGTCGGGCCGGGGCCGTGGTGCCGTGGGCGATCTCGATGATGCGCGCGCCGTCGGGGCCAAGCGGGGCGGGGGAGTCGGTGGCCAAGCGGAACGATCGTGAGTCGCCTTCGGGGCTGAATCCCGGCGGGGTCGTGATCGCGTCGACGAGTTGGATCTTCCGGTCCCGTTCTCGCCGACGAGAAACGTCACTGATGAATCCAGTTTCCACTCCGTCGCTGACGGGCGGGTGGGAGACCACCGACAGCGTGAAGAGGTAGGGGGCCGGTGCCCGGTCCCGGTTCCAGGCGGGCGTGGCGGATGAAGGCGCCGGTGGCCTGATGCGAATCCCAGCTCTGACGCATCGCCCGGCACTAGCGCGCCCGTGTGCTCCGGGAAGTCGCCTCGGCAGTTCTCGCACGGTTTCGCCCACCCGCCAACTAATTACGTTACTAACGTTAATAATCCAACGAAACGTAACCGCAACCAGGGAAAACGGACAGAAGGGTGGCGCGCATAATCGCGCTTATGTGCGGTAGAGTGGGGTTATGGAGATCGAGATGGGGCGCGGGCCGGATGCGGTGGAGAAGCGGGCGC
Organism: Saccharopolyspora endophytica; assembly: GCF_018070075.1. Classification (GTDB taxonomy): domain Bacteria; phylum Actinomycetota; class Actinomycetes; order Mycobacteriales; family Pseudonocardiaceae; genus Saccharopolyspora; species Saccharopolyspora endophytica. The sequence continues at coordinate 349,605 of NZ_JAGPXE010000003.1, read as the reverse complement.
AAACGGAACTCCTCGCGTCGGCCACGCGCACGGGGCACACGCTGGCCGCGCTGATCGCCTCCTGGCTGGGGTCGTTCTCCGAGTCCGCCGACACCCGGGGGGCCTATTCGCGGGACCTGCGCGAGTACCTCGACTGGTGCACCCGGCGCGAGCTGGACCCGCTGGGCGTGCGGCTGCCCGAGGTGCAGATGTACGGCGCGGAACTGGCCGCCACCTCCAATCCGCGCACCGGGCGCCCGCCGGCGGCCTCCACGCGCGCCCGCAAGCTCGCGGCGGTCTCCAGCTTCTACACCTACCTCGTGCGCGCCGGTGCGATCGACGCCAACCCGGCCCGGGATGCCGCCCGCCCGCGCTACGACCGCAGACACTCGCCGACCGCCAGCGTCTCGGCGGAGCAGGCCGGCGCGATGCTGGCCGGTAGCCGCGACTACCGCCACCGCACCCTCGGGTCGCAGGCGTCAGCGCTGGTGATGGCCTTGCTGATCGACCTGGGCGTGCGGGTGTCGGAGCTGTGCAACGCCGATGTGTCCGATCTCGGTCAGCGGGAGGGGATGCGGGTGCTCACGGTGCGGATGAAGGGCGGCAAGGTGCGCACCCGCCCGATCCCGCACGCCCTGCACGGGGTGCTGGACGCCTACCTGCAGCAGCGTCCCGACGCCGACACCGACGCGTTGGTGATCACCCGCGACGGAAGCCGGGTCAACCGCCACCAGATCTACCGCCTCGTGCAGGCCATGGCCGCCCAAGCCGGTGTCGCGATGCCGCAGCGCATCACCCCGCACTCGATGCGCCACACCTTCAACACCATCGCCCGCCAGCACGGGGCCGCGCTGGAAGACCGGCGTGACGCCCTTGGGCATTCCTCGGCGGCGGTCACCCAGCTCTACGACCACGTGGCGCTGTCGCTGAGCCGGGACCCGGCGCACCTGGTCTCCCGCGCCACGGCAAGCCGGGAAGAGCCCGAAAGCGGGGGAGCGGGAACACCACTCGAATGAGTCACGGTGACGAAAAGAATCTTGGTGGGCAGCGGTGATTTCCGGGCGCGGGGGTAGTCCATAGTGCATGGCTACCAACACGCAAGCATCCACGACCGTCAACAACATCGGCGTCATCATGTTCACCGTCGCCGACCAGGACGCAGCACTGGAGTTCTACACCGGCAAGCTGGGTTTCGAGGTGCGCGGTGACACCCGCTTCGGCCCCAACGACGAATACCGCTGGCTGGAGGTCGCCCCGCCCGGATCCACCGCGCGCCTGGCCCTCAACCCCCCGATGGGCGGCGGGGAACCCGGCGGCTCCGGAATCGGAGTCGAAACCCCCGATGTGCACGCCGAGTACGAGCGGCTGCGTGCCCTCGGCGGTGTCCAGATCGACTCCGAACCCGAATCCAGCCCCGGAGCTCCGCTGCTGTTCATGGTCAGCGACCCCGACGGCAACCACATCGCCATCGTCGAAGTCTGAAAAACCCGTCACACCACACCGTCCCGGAACCGGGCAAGCAGATGGGGTGGTCACCGCCGCACGGACCTGCAGACCAGCGGCGGTGGCCACCCCATCTGCGCGTGCGTGCACTTGGCGTTTTGTCGAGCTTGGAACCCGTGGCTGAAGCAGGCGCGGGTGGTGAGGGCTCGAGCTGTCGGCCAGTCCACTACCAGTGCGAAGGCTGTTAGGGCGTGGTTCGGGGTGGGGGTGCGTCGAGGACGAGTGATTGCCGGCGTTGGTGCACGGTGAGGTAGCGCAGCCCGTCGGGTCCGGCGGTGAACTGGCGGCGGGACCGGCGCGGAAGCCAGACGAGCGCGCCGGGGGTCAGCTCGAGGGTGTCGAGGTCGGTGGCCAGCTGCCCGGATCCGGCCAGGACGTGGATGAGGACGTCGAGGTCGGGGCCGGAGTGCGCGTCGATCGTGCCCTCCGGAGCCAGGGCGATGATGTTGGAGTCCAGGTCGCGGTGGTCTTCCTGGAGTTTCCAGATCGCCCCGGTCTCGCCCTCGCCCGCGGTCGCGGTGAGCTGATCGGTTCGGGCGAGGATTCGAGGCACCGCGGTGGTGTCTTCCGGGCTGGGCACAGCAGGCCTCCTGAGCGGGTGTTCGTGCGAGGTGGTGCTGTGCGCCAAGCTAACCCATCGCCGAGCCGGCGAACGTGGTGGAGGCCGTTCACCGGCGGGTCAGGACGGTGGTGGTGTTGGCGGTGACGATGGCGGCGATCGACGCCCATTGCCAGAGGTCGAGGTGCTGGCCGAGGATGAGCAGGCCGGCGGTGGCGGCCAGCACCGGGTTGAGGCTCATGAAGATCGCGAACAGCGGTGCGGGCACGCGGCGCAGCGCCAGGGCGTCGCACAGGAACGGCACCGCCGAGGACAGCACTCCCGCGGTGACGGCGAAGCCCAGGGCGCTCCAGGTGGGCGGGTGGGTGAGCAGCACGCCGATGCCGATCGGCACGAACAGCAGGCCGGAGAGCCCGCAGGCGGTGGCGGTGCCCTGCGCGCCGGGCAGGGTTCGGCCCAAGGCGTGGTTGAGCAGGATGTAGCAGGCCCAGCAGGCCGCGGCCAGCAGCGCCAGCCCCATGCCGAGGTAGTCGGCGCTGGGTTGCGGGCGCATCAGCACCGCCACCCCGGCGGCGGCCAGCAGGGCGCAGGCCAGGTCGGTGCGGCGGCGCGATCCGGCCAGGGCGACCGCCAGTGGGCCGAGGAATTCCAGGGTGACGGCCAGGCCGAGCCCGATGCGGTCGACCGCGCTGTAGAGGGCGAGGTTGATGACCGCGAACACCCCGGCCAGGGCGATCACCAGCCGCCACTGCGCGGCGGTGAACTCACGCAGGCGGGGCCGGGTGGTGGCCAGCAGCGCCACGGCGGCGATCCACTGGCGCACCGCGACGACCCCGGCGGGGGTGATGGTGTCGAAGGCCAGCGATCCGATCGCGGCACCGGTCTGGTTGGACACCGCGCTGCCCGACATCAACGCCACCCCCGCTCCGCGCGACGAAGTGGCTGGGGCGGTGGGTGCTGGGGTGTGGGTGGTGGCCATGCCGCTCACCTTCCCGGGCGGGCATCGTTGCGCCAAATGCATCCGCCACGCCGCCGATACGCTGAACGCATGGATGTGGAGTTGCGGCAGCTGCGGTGCCTGGTCGCGATCGTGGAGACCGGCACCTTCACCGACGCCGCCGGCGAACTCGGCCTGTCGCAAGCGCAGGTCTCGCGCACCCTGGCCGGGCTGGAGAACGCCCTCGGCGTGCGGTTGTTGCGGCGCACCAGCCGCCAGGTCACCCCCACCGCCGCGGGCACCCGGATCCTGGCCCGCGCTCGGCGGGTGCTGGCCGAAGCCGAAGACCTGGTGCGCGAGGCCACCACCGGCGACGCCACCGTGCGGGTGGGTCATGCCTGGTCGGCGATGGGCCGGCACACGGTGGCCTTCCAGCGGCGCTGGGCGGCGTCGTGGCCGGAGGTGCGGTTGCAGCTGGTGCGCACCAACTCGGCCACCGCGGGCCTCGGCGAAGGCGCGTGCGATGTGGCCGTGGTGCGCACGGAGCCCGACCGGCGCCGGTTCTCCGGAGTGGTGGTGGGTTTGGAGCGCCGCTATTGCGCGATGGCCACCGATGACGCGTGGGCGCGGCGCCGCTTCGTGCGGTTGGCCGACATCGCCGAGCGCACCGTGCTCATCGACCGCCGCGCCGGATCCACCACCCCGCAGCTGTGGCCGGAGGACCAGCGCCCCGGGTTCGACTACACCGCCGACGTCGACGACTGGCTGACCGCGGTCTCCAGCGGGCGCGTCGTGGGCATCACCTCCGAGGCCACCCTCACCCAGTACCGGCGCAGCGGTGTGGTGTTCCGGCCGGTGCGCGACGCCCCACCGATCCCGGTGCGGGTCATCTGGTGGCGCGACGAGCGGCACGCCCACGCGGGCAAGGTCGTCGACCTGCTCACCGAGCTCTACCGGCGGTGATCACAGGCCTCCGGCCACGCGCAGCACGGCGCCGCTGGCGTAGGTGGCCTGCTCGCTGAGCAGCCAGGCGATGGCCGGGGCGATCTCCTCGGGCTCCCCGGCGCGGCCGGCCGGGACGCGGGCCACGGCGGTCTCGACGCGCTCGGGTCTGCCGGCCCCGGCGTGGATTCCGGTGCGCACCAGCCCGGGGGCCACGGCGTTGACCCGGATCCCCTCGCCGGCCAGCTCCTTCGCCAAACCGGTGGTGAGCGCGTCGACTCCGGCTTTGGCGGCGGCGTAGTGCACGTACTCGTGCGGGGAGCCGAGGGTGGCGCCGCTGGAGGAGACGTTGACGATCGCCCCGCCCGCACCGCCGCGCCGGGTCGACATGACCTGGGCGGCGCGGCGGGAGCACAGGATCGTGCCCAGCAGGTTGACGTCGAGGACGTGCCGGATGACCTCGGTGGGGGTGTCGGCGAGATCGGCGATGTGGGCGGTCAGCCCGGCGTTGTTGACCAGCCCCGTCACCTGGCCCAGTTCGGCCGCCGCGGCGAACAAGCCGTCCACATCGGACTCGCTGGTGACATCGGCGCGCACCGCCACCGCCCGCACGCCTTCGGCGCGGGCCTGTTCGGCGACCGCCTCGGCCTGCCCGGTCGCGCTGCGGCTGCCCAGGACGAGGTCGTGGCCTGCGCGGGCCAGCACCAGCGCGGTGGCCGCGCCGATACCGCGCGAACCACCGGTGACGATCGTGATCATGCGCTGATCATGGCACGAGCAGCATCAACGCCGGTCCGTGCGTGTAGCCCACCACGAACACCATCGCCACCGCCGCGGTGAACAGCACCGCCTGCACGAGCAGACCCACTCCGCGCAGCTTCCAGCCCGCCCCGGCGGTCAGCAGCAGCGCACCGATGAGCCCCTGACCCCACCAGTACACCGGCGAGGTGCTCTCGGAGATGACCAGCAGCCCGTACCCGGCTTCGCCGATCAGCACCCCGCACGGCGCCGAAAGCCCGAGCGCCGCGCGGGTTCCCGGCCGCTGACGCAGCCATTGCGCTCCCACGCCCAGCAGCGGACCCGCGACCAGCGCCGCAGCCGACCAGAACACCATCAGCCCGGTGGAGGCGGGGTAGCCGCGCAGCAGGTCGGTGAGCACGTAGCCGGTTAGCATCGACAGCAACGCCCCGGATCCGCACGCCGCCCCGGACACCGCGGTCGGGGCGGGCAGGGCCAGCAGGAAGGCCAGCAGCGTCCACGATCCGCTGGAGTTGGCCAGCGACGACAGCCAGACGGGCAGCGTCCCCTGCGCGATGGCCGTGACACCACCCGCGATCAGCCCCCACACCACTGCCGGCACGATCGCGCGCGCGGTGCCGCGACGACGGTGCATGCCGCCGCGTCGTGCTGCGGTCTGGTCCATGCCCAGCAGTTTCCCAGCAGGAACCGGTGGTGGAAGACCGGTTCGGACCAACCCCGGGGCCGCAGGATGGCGGATTGTCGGCCCCGGCACCGGCGAGGAGGCTGGAGAGGTTTTGTCCAGCTGGGCGCGGGGAGACCGTGATGGACGGGATCGGGATCGTGGGCGCGGGTGTGGCGGGCCTGCACCTGGGGATGCTGCTGCGCCGAAAAGGCGTTCCGGTGACGCTCTACAGCGAACGCGCACCGCAGCAGCGGGGCTCGGGCCGGTTGCCCAACGCCGTGGCCCACCACCACGTCACCCTCAGCCGCGAACGAGCCCTGGGCGTGGAGCACTGGGACGCGGGCGAGTTCGGCTACGGCGTGCACCACCACTACCTCGGCGGCCCGTCACCGTCGCGGTTCATCGGCAGGTTCAGCGCTCCCTCCCGCGGGGTGGACCAGCGGATGGTGCTGCCGCGGCTGGTGCACGACTTCTGCGACGCAGGAGGCACTGTCGAACACCGCCGCATCACCCCCGCCGAGGTCGAGGAGCTGGCGCGGCGCCACGACCTGGTCGTGGTCGCCACCGGGCGCGGCGGGCTGTCGGAGCTGTTCCCGCGGCGCGCTGATCTCAGCCCGTTCGACCGGCCGCAACGCCGGTTGTGCGTCGGGCTCTACGACGGCATCGCCCCGGCCGAACCCCGCGGCGTGACGCTGAGCATCGCCCCGGGGCACGGGGAACTGCCCGCCAGTGGGACATCCTCGCCACACCCGAGCGCACCCGCGCCTACCTGGCCGGCCACGGCCTGGGCTGACCTGGTGGTCAGCGCCAGTGGTCCGGGCGTTGCAGTCCGGCGGGCAGGCGGGTGGTGTCGTCGCCGCGCGCGGCCGAGACCTGCGGCTGGGTGAGGAACAGGGCTCCGGTGAGGTCCGCACCCCGCAGGTCGGTGTCGCGCAGGTCCGCGCCCAGCACGTCGGCCAGGCGCAGGTCGGCGTGACGGGCGTCGGCGGCGATGAGCAGCGCGCCCCGCAGGTTGGCCGCCCGCAGGTCCGCACCGCGCAGCGAGCGGCCCATGAGATCGGCGCCGCGGTGCTCCGGGCCGGGATTCTCGCCGCGCGCCAGGCGGCTTGCCTGGCCGAGCAGATCACCGGTCCGGGCGCGCTGGGCGTTGAGGTCGACGGCGGTGAGATCCTCGGCACCGAGCTCGGTCAGAGCGGTGACCTCCTCGAGCCGTTCCCGCAACGCCTGGTGCAAGGGCGCGGTGTCGGCCCGCTCGAGGGCGTCGGTGAGGTACCAGAGCAGTTCGTGCAGGCCGCGCATGACCGGGAACGCGGCGAACATCGGCCCGGCGATGCCGGGTTCTTCACGCCACGACGCGCCGCCGAAGGTGTGCTGGGTCAGGTGCTGGCCGGCGCCGAAGCAGTCGAAGACCGTGCAGCCGGAGAAACCGCTCTCGCGCAACCGGGTGTGGATCCCGCAGGAGTGGTCGGCCAGCAGGTTGGCGCACGGTGTTCCGGCGGGCTTGTCCACCGCGAACTCCGCCGAGGCCGGGAAGGGCAGCGCCACGCAGCACAACCCGACGCACCGGCCGCACTCCGCCCGCAGTTCCCGCTGTTGCACCATGAGCTGGATTGTCCTCTCACCAGCGGTGATCGCCTCCGGCGGGGGCGTTGGTACCGTCACTGATCGTGAGCGAGCAGCCGGAGCAGACACGCGAGACCGCTGAGGGCATCTGCCGTTTCCCGGGGTGTGAGCGGGCGGTGGAACGCCCCAGCGGTCCGGGACGTCCACCGGAGTACTGCGACCTGCCCGAACACACCCGCTGGCGGGCGTGGAAGCAACGTCAGCGCCTGCAGGCCGTGGCCGAGCAGACCCCCGCCGCGGCACCGGAGGGCTCCAGTGAGTTCGACGGGTCCCGGCTGCGGGCCGAGGAGCTGCTGCGCCAGTACCGGCTGCTGTCCGAGCAGCTCGGCCGCAACCTGCGCGCCGGTCTGGACGAGCTGGCGACGCTGACCGATCCGTCGGCGGCCGAGGCCCAGATCCAGGCCGCCCAGGCCGAGGCCGCGCACCGCATCGCCCAGGCCGAGCAGGCGCTGGCCACCGCGCAGCAGCAGCGCCGCGACGCCGAGCAGGCCCGCCAGGCCGCCGAAGAGGCGGCCGAGGACGCCATCGCCCAGGCCGAATCCGCCACCGCCGAGGCCGAAACGGCGCGAGCCGAACGCGACCAGGCCACCACGGAGGCCGAACGGGCCCGCGAGCAGGCCGCCGCCGACGTCGAAGCGGCGCGCAACGAGGCCGAGGTCGCCACCGCCGCGGCCCGCCGCGAAGCCGACGACCTCGTCGCGAAGGCCCGCCAGGACGCCGACAAGCAGATCGCGCAGGCGCACGAGGAACTCGACAAGGCTCGTGAGCAGGCCGCCGCGCAGGTGCAGGCCGCCCAGCAGCAGGCGCGCCGGGACGTCGCCGAGGCCGACTCCCGCCGGTCCGAGGCCGCCGAGCGGGCCGCTCGCGCGGAGTCGGCGGCCGAGACGGCCCGGGACCAGGTGGCCGAGCTGCGCCAGGCCGCCGAAGCCTCGCGCGCCGAGATCGAGCGCCAGCGCACCGAGCTGACGGCGCTTCGCCAGCAGCAGGCCGCCGAGCTCGAGCGCGTGCGCGAGGAGGCCGCTGAGCGGTTGCAGACCGAGCGGGGCACGCACGCGCAGCGGCTGGAAGCGCTGCAGGACGCGCGGGACCAGGCGCGGGCGCGGGCCGAACGCGCCGAAACCCAGCTCGACACCGCCACCGAGGAACTCCGCGCGCTGCGCACCGAACCCCAACGGGGCGAGCGCGGCTGAGGCGCTTATCCGCCCGGGCGGGTCAGCCGCCAGACGACTTCGACGCCGGATTTCGCGGGTGCGTGGGCGAAACGGGCCGGGTGGTGGGGGTCGACGCAGGTGAAGCCGAGGCGTTCGGGGACACCGCGGCTGGCGGTGTTGGCCGCGTCGTGCCAGATCTCCACGCGGTCGATCCCCGGGAGCGCGAAGGCCTGCTCGGTCAACGCGCGCGCGGCGGTGGTGACCAGTCCGCGGCCGGTGTGGGCGGGGTGCAGCCAGTAGCCGATCTCCAGGCCGCCCTCACCGATGCGGCGCTCCAGCGAGATCGTGCCCGCGACCGTGTCGCCGGTGGTGATCAGGTAGGTGTAGCCGCGTCCGGTGTGCCAGCGGGTGGTGGCCTCGTCGATGAACGCCTCGGCCGCGGCGGCGGGGTAGTCGCCGGCGGCCCAGGGCATCCACGGGCGCAGGTGCTCCAGGGATTCGGTGACCGCCAGGTGCAGGGCGCCGGCATCGGCGGCGGTCGGTCGGCGCAGCCGCGCACCGGGCAGGTCGAGGACTTCGGCGGGGCGGGGCATGCCCGCTGATCCTGCTGGTTGCTCACCGCGGTGGGCAACCGGATTTCCCGGGCGGAAACGACGCTGGGGGCGTGGTCCCGGCGAACGGGATCACGCCCCCAGCTGCTACCGCTGTGCGGTTCGGGCTCAGATGAGGCCGAGCTTGCTCACGGTGTCGCGCTCCTCGGTGAGCTCGGCGACCGAGGCGTCGATGCGCTCGCGGGAGAACTCGTCGATCTCCAGGCCCTGGACGATCTCGAACTTGCCGTCGCGGGCGGTGACCGGGAACGACGAGATCAGGCCCTCCGGGACGCCGTAGGAGCCGTCGGAGACGACACCGGCGGAGGTCCAGTCACCCGCGGGGGTGCCGTTGACCCAGGTGTGGACGTGGTCGATGGCGGCGTTGGCGGCCGAGGCGGCCGAGGAGGCGCCGCGGGCGTCGATGATGGCCGCACCGCGCTTGGCCACGGTCGGGATGAACTCGTCGGCCAGCCAGGACTGCTCGACCTGCTCGGCGGCGATCTTGCCGCCGACCTCGGCGTGGAAGAGGTCGGGGTACTGGGTGGCGGAGTGGTTGCCCCAGATCGTCAGCTTGCGGATGTCGGTGACCGACACGCCCAGCTTCTGCGCGAGCTGGGTCTGGGCGCGGTTGTGGTCCAGGCGGGTCATGGCGGTGAAGCGCTCGGCCGGCACGTCCGGGGCGTGGGCCTGGGCGATCAGCGCGTTGGTGTTGGCCGGGTTGCCGACCACCAGCACGCGCACGTCGTCGGCGGCGCCGGCGTTGATGGCCTCGCCCTGGGGCTTGAAGATGCCGCCGTTGGCCTCGAGCAGGTCACCGCGCTCCATGCCCTTGGCGCGGGGGCGGGCACCGACCAGCAGCGCGACGTTGGTGCCGTCGAAGGCGGTGCGCGCGTCGTCGGTGATGTCGATGCTCTCCAGCAGCGGGAAGGCGCAGTCGTCGAGCTCCATCGCGGTGCCCTCGGCAGCCTTGACCGCCTGCGGGATCTCCAGCAGCCGAAGCTTGATCGGGGTCTCGGCGTCGATGAGCTGGCCGGAGGCGATCCGGAACAGCAACGCGTAGCCGATCTGACCGGCCGCACCGGTGACGGTCACGGTGACGGGAGCTTTGGTCATGAGGTCTCGTTCTCCTGCTCGACGGGTGGTGTTTGCTCTGCCGGGGATGCTATCCCCAGCGCGGCGGGGCTGTGGGAGACCGGTCAGGGATCACAGCGCGGGCGTTGCGGGACCGATTCAGCACGCGAGATCCGCACCACACGTGGGGTGGCCGCGGCCGTGGGATGGGCCGTTTTCCACCCGCGCCGTGGTGCCCGGCGGCGCCGGAACGTGCGGTGACGCGGGGTGCAGATCGTGGTGTCGGTCAACGCGGTGATCGTGCTCGGCGCTGGCGGGGCTATCGCTGCGGGTGTTGGGGGAGCGTTCCCGCGCACCCCTCTAGGTCATGCGTTTGCCGCCGCCGGCGTAGAGGGTTTGCCCGGTCAGCCAGCGGGCTTGGTGGGAGGCCAGGAACACCGCGATGTCGGCGATGTCGTCGGGGTGCCCGACCCGGCCCAGCGGGCTGAACTCGGCGAAGCGGGTGCTCATGTCGCGGCTGATCCAGCCGGTCTGCACCGGGCCGGGGGCGATGATGTTGACGGTGATGCCGGCGGGCCCGAATTCCGCTGCGGCCGAGCGCGACAGCGATTCGAGGGCGTTCTTGGTGGCCCAGTAGGAGATCTCGCCGGGTGCGCCGTCGGCGGCGTCGGTGGAGAGGGTGATGATGCGCCCCCAGTCGGCGCGTCGCTGCTGGTGGCGGCGGTGGTGTTCGGCCATGAGCAGGGCGGGGGCGCGGGTGTTGACGGCGTGGTGGGCGTCGAGGCTCGCGGCGGTGACGGTGCTCGCGCCGCGGGCGCGGGTGAAGGTGTCGGGGTCGTTGTGGGCGGCGTTGTTGACCAGGATCTCCACCGGGCCCAGCTGGGTTTCGGCCTGGTCGTAGATGAGGGCCGGTGCGGCGGGGTCGGCCAGGTCGGCGGTGATGGCGTGGGCGGTGTGGCCGTCGGCGCGCAGCGCGGGGGTGAGGTGGTCGCTGCTGCCCGGCGGGTTGACCAGCAGCAGCCGGACCTGCTGGCGGGCCAGCGCTCGGGCGATGGCCGCACCGATGCCCAGGGCGTTGTCGGTGCCGGTGATGACGGCGACGCGGTCGCGCAGTCGCGGGTCGATCATGAGCTGATCATGGCCTGCCCCGCCACACCCACCGGCGTCGGGGTGGTTCTAGGCTGTGTCGGCATGGCGGACGGTGAGGACGGGGTCGATCGGATCCAGGCGGCCTGGCAGCGGGAACGGCCCGGCATGCCGGTGGCCTCGATCGGGGTGATCACGCGCATCTGGCGCATCGCCAAGCTCCTCGACGACGAGCGCCGCCGCACCGATGCGCGCGCCGGGATGGACGCGGCCACCCGCGATCTGCTGTCCACGCTGCGCCGCGCGGGCCCGCCCTACCGGCTGGCGGCCGGTGAGATCGCCCGCCAGTCGCTGGTCAGCGCGGGGGCGATCTCGCAGCGTGTGGCGCGGGCCGAGCAGCGCGGTCTGGTGCGCCGCGGCCGGGGTGGTGATGACGGGCGCAGCGTGCTGGTGGAGCTGACCGACACCGGTCACCGGCTCATCGAGGACCACGTCGACGATCTGCTGCACCACGAGGAGACGTTGCTGGATTCGCTGGATGCCGCCCAGCGCGAGCAGCTGACCGAGCTGTTGCGGGTGTTGCTGGGTGATCTCACCGAGCGCTTCGGGGCCGAGGACCGTCCTTAGTGGCCTTTGTGGGCGCCTCCGTTGACGTGCAGGGTTTGGCCGGTGAGGTGTCCGGCGCCGGGTGAGGCGAGGAAGGCGGCCAGGGCGGCGATGTCGTCGGGGCGGCCGGCGCGGCCGGTGTCGGTGTGGTCGATGAGGGTGCGGCGGCGGGTGCCGGTGAGGTGTCCGCGGAAGAACTCGGTGTCGTCGACCAGCGCGGGGGCGATGACGTTGGCGGTGATGCCGCGCGGGCCGAGTTCGGTGGCCAGCGCGCGGGTGTGGGCTTCGAGGGCGGCTTTGGCGGCGCCGTAGGAGCCCGCGCCTTGGGCGGCGGCGATCGAGCCGAGGGTGATCACGCGTGCGCCGTCGGCCAGCCGGGGCGTCAGGGCGGTGGTGACGAGCACGGCGGTGAGCACGTTGGCGCGCAGGTTGGCCTGCCAGGATTCGGCGACCGCGGTGAGTCCGCCGTCGGTGGCGGGGCGGTCGAAGTCGGTGTTGCCGCCGGCGTTGTTGACCAGCACGTCGATCGAGCCCGGTAGATGGGCGGTGGCGGCGGTGACCTGGTCGGGGTCGGCGGCGTCGAAGGGCAGTGCTGTGGCGCCGAGGCGGTGGGCGGCCTCGGTCAGCGGGCCGGGGCGGCGGCCGGTGATGGTCACCGAGTCTCCGGCGCGGGTGAAGCTCTCGGCGATGGCGTAGCCGATTCCGGTGGCGCCTCCGGTGATGACGATGTTCCGCACCACGACAACTCCTTAAGCGCTAAAGTAGTTGGTTCACGGTAGCGCCACCCCAACACCACCGGCAACGGGTTTTCACCCGCATGCCGCCGAAAAACCGCTTGCCCGGCGCGAATACGGCGTGTAGAGGTCAGTGAATGCTGCACGAGAGCGGTACCGGCGAGGTCGTGGAGCTGACCTGCCAGACCACGACGTTGCGCTACGCACCGCTGGCCGGGGCCCCGCGCATGGCCCGGCTCATCGCTGCCGAAGGCCCGGACGTGCTGGAACTGCTGCACCAGCGGCTGCCCGGCTGGAACGTGGTCACCGACCTCACCCACGGGCACCGGCTGCTGCGCGCGGGAGCCCGGCTGCGCCGCCACGCCCACACCATGCACCGCGACCTGCGCTGCGACCCGCCCCCGCAGGACTGGGCCGGTCTCCGGCCACCACCCCCGCTGCGGGTCACCGCCTGCGAACGCCCCGCCGAGGCGCTGCTGCCGGCCTGGCGGGAGGCCTACCCGCCGGGCCATCCCGATCACGTCACCGCCGACGACCGCACGTTGCGCACCGAGCTGCTCCAGCCGCTGCTGTCGGGCCGGGTGCTGGGCCCGCTGCTGGAGGCCAGCGCCCTGGTCGCCGACGGCGCGGGCACCGTCGTGGCCGGCCTGATCGCCAACGACCGCGCCGGAACCGCCTGGATCAGCGACGTCTTCCGCCGCCGCGCACCGGCCTACACCGGGCTGGGCGGGCTGCTTTTGCGCCGCGCGCTGTCGGGGGTGGCGGGCGAGTTCGCGCGGGTGGGGCTGGCGGTGACGGTCGGCAACCCGGCGCAGCGGCTCTACCGGAAGCTGGGCTTCGAGATCACCGAGACCACCATGACCTTCGCCGTGCCGTGAGGGTGACCGGCTATAGTGGTGGTGTGACCGGCAGTGCTCATCTCGTCTGGTGGCGCTCCAGCTAGGAGCGGCCACCCACTGCGGTACACCCAGATCACCCGAGGGCCGTTCGACCGACGGCCCTTTTTTCGTGCGCGTGTGGCGCTCGTGCGGGTTTCGGCGGACGACGGCGCCGGGCCGACACGAGAGGACCACCCTGATGACCACGACCGTCGAGATCTCCCCCGCGGCGCGGCGCAGCGCCGAGCTCGAAGCCGAGATCACCGCCGATGCCTCCCGTTTCCGGATCCTCACCGGTGACCGGCCGACCGGGCCGCTGCACCTGGGCCACTACTTCGGCACCTTGCACAACCGGGTGCGGTTGCAGCGGCGGGGTGTGCGGCTGGGGCTGGTGATCGCCGACTACCAGGTGCTCACCGATCGCGACGTCGCCGACGATCTCGACGCGCAGGTGCTGGGGCTGATCGCCGACTACCTCGCGGCCGGCATCGACCCGGACGAGGCGATGATCTTCACCCACAGCTCGGTGGCCGCGCTCAACCAGCTGCTGCTGCCGTTCCTGAGCCTGGTGACGGTGCCGGAGCTGCAGCGCAACCCGACGGTCAAGGACGAGATCGCCCACTCGCGGCAGGCGGGCGTGTCCGGGCTGATGTTCACCTACCCGGCGCACCAGGCGGCCGACATCCTGTTCGGCAAGGCCAACCTGGTTCCGGTGGGCTCCGATCAGCTGCCGCACCTGGAGCTCACGCGCACCATCGCCCGCCGGTTCAACGACCGCTACGGGCGGGTGTTCCCGGAGCCGGAGGCGTTGCTGAGCTCGGCGCCGCTGCTGCTGGGCACCGACGGGGTGAAGATGAGCAAGAGCCGCGGCAACGCGATCATGCTGGGTGCTACGGCTTCGGAGACCGCGCGGTTGATCCGGGGCGCCAAGACCGATGCGCAGCGCCACATCACCTACGAGCCGCAGGCACGTCCGGAGGTGGCGAGCCTGGTGCTGCTGGGGGCGTTGTGCAGCGGGCAGGATCCCGTCGCGCTGGCCGAGGGCGTGGGTTCGGGTGGTGCGGCGGCGTTGAAGTCGGTGGTGACCGAGGCGGTGAACTCCCACTTCGCGCCGTTGCGGGCCGCCCGCGCCGAGCTGGCCGCCGATCCGGGGTACCTGCGCGGGGTGCTGGCGCGGGGCAACGCCCGCGCCCAGGAGCGCGCGGAGGCGACGCTGGCCGAGGTGCGGGCGGCGATGGGCACGGTCTACGGGGTGTCCAGGTAGGACAGTGCGAGCTCGGACAGGTGCAGTCCCGCGCCGGTGGTGTCGATGAGGCCGAGTTCGCGCAGTCGCCAGATGTCGGTCTTGGTGCGCGAGACGGGGCGTTGTTGTTCGGCGGCGAGGTCGGCGGGGGCCAGTCCGGGGCGTCGGCGCAGGGTGTCGAGGACGTGGCGGGTCCAGGGTCCGCGGGGTGTGGCCAGGTCGAGGCGGGCGAGCTGGGCTTGCAGGTCGCGCCGGCGGTGTTCGTCGAGCCCGCCGGGCTGCGGACGAGCCGGGGTGGTGGGGCCGAGGTGGGTCAGCTGCAGCCGGTAGGTGCTGCCCCGGTGCCGGGACAGGGAGGCGCGCAGGCCCGCGGCGGTGGTGAAGCCGGCGCGGGCGGCGTCGGCGTCGGTGAGCGCCTCGGGGTCGACCTGGGTGAGGGCGGTGATCTCGATGAGGCCGCTGCGGGTGGGGACGCGGGCGCCGGGGCGGGCCTGCGGGCTGGGCCAGCGGAAGTAGGTCTCGGTGATCTGCCCGGCGGCCACGCCGCGCGCGATCCGGTCGCTCAACACCCTTCCCACGCTAATCCCCGCCGGGGCCGGCCCCGGCGGGGACGCGTGTTGATCACGAAACGAGTTCATCAACTACCGCAGGTGCGCCGGGTGGGGCGACAATCGGTGCATGCTGCAGGTTTGCCTGAACGGCGCCCGGTCCCCGCGTGAGCACTTCCACCTACCGGTGCGGCCGGAGGAGCTGGCCAAGGCCGCCGCCGATGCCGTGGCCGCCGGTGCCACCGACGTGCACCTGCACCCCAAGTCCGCCGATGGCACCGACAGCCTCGATCCGCACGCGGTGGCCGCGGCGTTGCGCGCGGTGCGGGCCGCGGCGCCGGGGGTGCCGGTGGGTGTGACGACGGGGGCGTGGACGGCGCCGGACACCGCGTCGCGGGTGCGGGCGATCAAGGCGTGGACGTTGCTGCCCGATCACGCCTCGGTCAACTGGCACGAGCCCGGCGCCGACGAGGTGGCCGGTGCGCTGCTGGAACGTGGGGTGGGGGTGGAGGCCGGGATCTTCTCGGGCACCGATGCCGATCACCACTTCCGGTTCTCGCCGCACCGCGGCCGGGTGCTGCGGGTGCTGGCCGAGGTCACCGACCGCAGCGCCGGGGGCGCGGCGACCACCGCGGAGGCGTTGCTGGCGCGGCTGCACCCGGCGTCGGCGCCGATCCTGCTGCACGGTGAGGCGGCCGGGGCGTGGCCGGTGCTGCGGCTGGCGGCGCGCCGTGGTTTCGCCGCGCGCATCGGCCTGGAGGACACGCTGGTGCTGCCGGATGGGCAGATCGCCACCGACAACGCCGAGCTGGTGGCCGCCGCACGGGCGGTCGTCGAGGCCGAGTCGCGCTGACCTCGACAGCATATTCCCGCCGGGCTATATTCGCGGTGTGGTCACTGCGTTCGAGGTGCTGGCCGAGCCGCGCCGCCGCGACATCCTCGACCTGCTGCGCGACGGGGAACGCGCGGTCGGCGAGCTGGTGGAGCAGCTGCCGCTGAGCCAGCCCACGGTGTCCAAGCACCTCAAGGTGCTGCGCGAGGCCGGGCTGGTGGAGGTCCGCCAGGACGCCCAGCGCCGCTGGTACCGGCTGCGCCCGGAGCCGCTGGCCGAGATCGACTCCTGGCTGCGTCCGTACCGGCGGATGTGGTCCCAGCGCCTCGACGCCCTGCAACGGCACCTCGAGACCATGGATGAGGACCCGGCATGAGACCCGAGCTGACGACGATCAACGGCCATCCGGTGCTGCGGCTGCAGCGCGTCCTGGACCACCTGCCGGCCAGGGTGTGGAAGCCGGTGACCGACCCGGGCGAGCTCTCGGCGTGGTTCCCGGCGCGCGTGGAGTTCACCGGCACCACCCCGGGCACGCCGATGCGCTTCGCCTTCGACGGCGCCGAGGCGCCCGAGACCGGCGAGGTCCTGGAGGCCGACGAGCCGAAGGTGTTCGCCTTCCGCTGGAACAACGACGTCATCCGCTGCGAACTGCTGCCGCACGAGCGGGGCTGCCTGCTGGTGTTCACCCACACCCTGGCCGGACCCGACGGCGACCGCCCTTCGGCGGCCCGCCACGGCGCCGGCTGGCTGATCTGCCTGGACGCCCTGCAGGCCGGACTCGACGGCACCACCAGCGACTTCGACATGCAGGTCTGGTTCGCCCGCGCCGAGGAGCTCATCGAGCTGTTCGGCCTCGCCGAAGGGCAGGCACTGACCACCGAGGCGGGCTGGACGATCCGCTTCGAACGCGACCTGGTGCAGTCCCCGCAGCAGGTGTGGGACCTGCTCACCGGCGGCGAGCCGCCCGAACCCGGCGGTGAGCCGCCGCTGCCGGCCACCCACGGCTACGGGCGGGCCACCACCGTCACCGAAGCCGAGGCGCCGAGAGCGCTGGCCTACGGGTGGGCCGCCGGTGGCGAGGTGCGCTTCGACCTGCGCGAGCAGTACCCGATCGGCACGCGCCTGGTGCTCACCCACACCCTCACCACACCTGAGGACCGCGCGATCCTGCTGGCCGCGTGGCAAACCCACCTGGAGCTGGTGTTCGCCGCCCTGCACGGTGACGTCCGGTGCCCGTGGCCCGCCGAGCGCACCGAGGCGCTGCGCGCCCACTACGCCTCCACTCTCGCCTGAACGGGTCGGCCCGTCCGTGCCCCGGTGATCGGCCACATAGGATGGTCGTCGTCCGACATCGCGCCGCAGCGCCATCAGGGGAGCGAAGCATGATCTTCATTACCGCCAAGTTCCGGGTCAAGCCGGAGCACGCCGACCAGTGGCCGCAGATCTCCGCGGGGTTCACCAACGCCACCCGCAACGAGCCGGGCTGCCTGTGGTTCGACTGGTCGCGCAGCCTCGAAGACCCCAACGAGTACGTGCTCGTGGAGGCCTTCCGCGACGGTGAAGCCGGCGCCGCGCACGTGCAGAGCGAGCACTTCAAGCACGCCCAGCAGACGCTGCCGCAGCACCTGGCCGAGACCCCACGGGTCATCAACACCTCCCTGGACCAGGACGACTGGTCCCTGCTCGGGGAGATGGCCGTGGACTGATCCGGCCACGAACCAGGCCCCGGGAAGCCCCGGGGCCTGCTCTTCGACTTGAAATGCAACCAAACGGCTGCCTATATTGGGTGGTGCCGCACCACCAACAGGGGAGAGGGATGGACGAAGTCTTCCGCGCCCTGGCCGACCCGAGCCGACGCCAACTGCTCGACAGCCTCCAACGCACCAACGGCCAAACGCTGCGCGAACTCTGCGGCGAACTCGACATGACCCGCCAATCGGTCAGCAAGCACCTCACGATCCTCGAAGACGCCGCACTGATCACCACCAGCCGCCGCGGCCGGGAAAAGCTCCACCACCTCAACACCGCACCCATCGCCGCGATCACCGACCGCTGGATCAGCCGCTACCACCAACACCACACCCACGCCCTGCACGCGCTCAAGCACACCCTGGAGAACCCCGTGCCCGACACCGACTTCGTCTACCAAACCCACATCGCCACCACCCCCGAGAAGCTCTGGCACGCGCTCACCAGCCCCGAATTCACCCGCCAGTACTGGGGAGTGAGCCTGCGCAGCGACTGGAAACCCGGATCGCAGATCACCTGGGAGGACAACGCCGCCACCATCAGCGACCCCGACCAGGTCGTCCTGGAAGCCGACCCGCCCCGCCGCCTGGCCTACACCTGGCACACCTTCACCCCCGACTGGGCCACCGGCGCCGGCATCGACGAAGACCTGCGCGCCCGCCTGGCCGCCGAACCCCGCAGCAGGGTCGTCTTCGACATCGAACCCGCCACCGCCGGCACCGTGCAGCTCACCGTCACCCACACCGGCTTCACCACCGACTCCACCCTGCGCACGATGATCAGCCAAGGCTGGCCCGCACTGCTGTCCAGCCTCAAAACCCTCCTGGAAACCGGCCACCCCCTCCCGCAGAGCTGACCGCTCACACCACCGCGCTCAACCACAACGACCCGCAAGCCAACCCGAGGAACACCACCGCGGGCCCGATCGTGCTCACCGTCCCGGCCCGCACGTGCACCACCACAGCCCCCACGAAGAACCCCACCAGCCCACCCGCCGCCAGCACCCCGACGACCGGAACACCCAGCAACCCCGCCACCAGGCCCACCGCCCCCGCGGCCTTGAGCACCCCGAGCACCGGCAGCCACCCCACCGGCACCCCGTTGGCCTCGGCATTGCCCACCACGTACCGGTGCCCGGAGAAATCCACCACCGCGCTCAACGCGGCGGCCAAGGCGGTCACCACCACCACGACCACGTACGCCACACCCATCAGCCCGCTCCTTCCCACGTTTCGCCTCCCTCCCATGACGCGCGGGAGAACACGAACGTGACCGCACCGACCGGAGCAACGCCCACCACAACCGAACCGCGACCCGCCGACCTCAACCCCCTGAACGACCGGTGAACCCCGCGCGAACCACCGTCAATCAGCCGATCAGACTATTGCCCTGCTTCCAGCGGCCGGACCAAGGTGATCACCGCACATCGCCGACCAGCTCAATGGGGGAGACCACCATGCCGCTGAACTCCTACGGCGTGCTCACCGCACGCGTCATCGACGTCCGCCGCGAAACCGGCGACACCCCGCACTACCAAATCCACCTCGTCGACAACGAAGACCGCCACTACCGCGCCGCGGTCAACGTCGAATCCAGCCAGCAGCCCTCAGACCTGCTCTACTTCGCCGCCGACAACTTCCAGCACCCGCTCACCGCCGCACTCCCACCCGCAGGCTCGGGCTGGAACAAGCTCGCCTCCCAACCCGGCGGCGCCGCACTCGACTACCTACGCGCCAACGTCGTCACCCGCGAGCAGATGCGACCCGTCCCACCCGACGCCGAAGGCCCCAACAACGACCTCGCCGATTTCCTCGACCACTACATCCGCCGCGCCCAGCAAGACCCCACCGCCACCGCCTACCTCTACGGCGAACCCTGGGGACCCGAAGACACCCCCGACAAGATCTTCGGCTTCCAACCCGGCAACGGCGTCCACAACATCCACATGAACCAGGGCAACAGCGAGCAGTTCCAAGAGGACGACGGCGTCTGGCAGGACGGCGGACTCCTCCTGCACTTCGCAGGCGAGAACCGCTGGGTCGCGGTCTTCCTCGCCTTCCAGACCCAGGCCTGGCACACCGACGACGAAACCGGCCACGCCCTGCCCGCCCCCGAAGACACCGAAGCCGCCTCGATCCGCGTCGTGGCCGCCATGGTCAACCCCGTCGGAGGCGGCAGGGAGAACGAAACCATCACCCTGCTCAACACCGCCGACCACACCATCTCCCTGGCCGGCTGGACCCTCGCCGACGCCCAGAAGAACACCATGCCGCTGCCGGTGTCCGACATCGCCGCAGGCCAAACCCTGCAGATCCCGGCCACCGACGGCTTCCAGCTCGGCAACGACGGCGGCCAGATCACCGTCCTGGACCCCCACGGCCTCAAGGTCCACGGCGTCACCTACACCGCCGAACACGCCTCCACCGAAGGCCGCACCGTCCAGTTCTGAGCACCAGCAGGTGGCCGGTCACGCACCCACCCGACCGGCCACCTGCAACGCCCGCGACAAATCCGCCACCTGCTCATCGGCCAGCACCACGGTCACCTTCCGGCCACTGACCAACGTGAACGTCAACGCACCCGCATCGACCTCCACGCACCCGGCCACCCGCTCCCGCACCAACGAATCCGCCGAACTCTCCACAGCCCCCTCGAACAACGGCAGGTTCGCGGCCATCTCCACCACGCACCACGCCGCCGACCACAACGCCTCGCGATCCCGGAAATCCGCCCGGCTGCAGGTCAACTCCCGACCCAACCCGGCCGAACCCACCCGCGCCTTCACCCGACCCACACCCGCAACGGTCTCCCAGATCACCAACACCGTCACGTTGTTGGCCAACCGCTTGCGATAGGTCTCCCGCCCCTGCGAACGGGCCAACTCCCAACCATCCACCATCTCGGGCCACGCGTCGTCCACCACGCCCACTCCTCCCACGAACCGGTGCACTCACCGATCCGACGCACCACACCCCAACCCCGTTCCACTCACCTCGAACGACAACCCGCACCCCAGTAGAACGGCCACACCGTCTCAGCCACCCGCACCGACCACCCCAACCCCGCCAACTCCCGCTCCAACACCTCCGGCCAATGAGCCACCTTCACCAACCGATGCCCACCACCGCCATCCACCCGGCGAATCGTCGACGACCCCGCGCCCTCCACCAACTCCTCCGGAGCGCGCAACGCATCATCGACGAACAACACCCGCCCACCCGGCGCCACACACCCGGCCACCATCGCCCAGAACTCCGCGAACCGCTCCCGCGGCACGTGCGACAACCAGAACCCGAAGAACACCACGTCGAAAACCCCATCCGGACGCCACCCGAACACGTCAGCCCGCACCCACCGCACCCGCTCACCCACCCGCGCAGCGGCCCTGGCCAGCATCTCCGGAGACGCATCCACCGCCGTCACCTCATCGGCATGCCGCGCCAACAGCGGAGTCCACACACCCGGCCCGCACGCCAGCTCCAACACCCGCCCGGCCGGCGCGAACTCCTCGACGACCTCACCGAGCGCCGACACACCCGGCATCGCCCCGTAATCCCCGTACTCACCGGCCACCGCCCGGTAATAGGCGACCTGCTCGGCCAACAACGCATCCAACCCGTCGTCTCCCACCACACCAGGAGACTAGAACCGACACCGGCACGGCGAGCTCAACTCGACCCGATCGCCTCCACGACATAGGCCGGACGCCACCAGTAGTCGGCCACACGCCGCACCCGGATGCCACCGAAGCCCGCCTCACCCAGCAACTCCCGCCACCGCACGATCGACACCTCGTGATTGGCCGGTGGGGAAGTGGCGGAGAACTTGCCCAGCACCACCGGAAGCACGAAACCCACACCCACCAGATCCCGATCCGCCCCGTACTCCCGCAACCCCCGCTCCACCCGAGCCACGCAATCGAAGAACCACACCGGATCCCACACGTCGACGACCTCCGGCACGTCGAACTCCACCAACACCAACCGCGACGCATGCCCGCACATCCAGCTCAACACCTCGCGCTTGTCGGCCTCGCACAGCGACTGCAACGCGAAACTCGACTGCACCACATCCCACCGGCCTGCATGCGCGGCGACGAAATCCTGAGCCGTGACCTGCCACGACTCGTGAACCACCCCCAGCCGCTCCAGGCCCGCGACCGTCTCCGCCAACAACGCCGCACTCGGCTCCACCACACCCACCCGACACCGCTGCGCACCCAGCGCGGGCAGCAACGTCAACCCATCACCCGCACCCACGTCCAGCACCGATCCCGGACGCTCCCGCCGGTAGACCTCCCGCAACGCACCCGAGACCGCCTCGTACAACCCCACGTTCCCGCCACCCCGGATGAACGCCCGAAACGCAGCAGGCGACTCGTACACACCCCCACCCGCATCCCCGGAGGTGAACTCCACCAACAACCGCGCCAACTCACCACCCCGCTCACCCCGCCGAGCCCGCACCGCAGCCCGATGAGCGGTCACCACATCACCCACGCTCCACGCCCACACCGCCAAGTACAGCGCCGACTCCACATCCGCGGCCACCACCTCAGCCGGAGCAGCACCCGACACCCGCGCCCCGATCACCCGCTCAACAGACACAGCCAACCCCCTCGCAGCCGACCATCACCGCACAGGCATCGTCCCACCGCCGGACGCAATCAGGAGTTTTCAGCGCCGCCAGTCGAAAGATGCGGGATGCGACCGGGGTTCACCCCGAGGTAGCCGCGATCACCGCGCACGACACTCGCGGTATGCGACGAACACTGCTCACCACAGCCGCCCTCAGCATGGGTCTGGCGATGCTCACCTCCACCGCGACCGCGACCGCCGCACCACCCCAACTCGCGCTCCCCGAACCCAGCGGGCCGCTGCCGATCGCCCACACCCGCCTGCACCTGGTCGACCACGACCGCGCCGACCCGTGGGTCCCGCAGCAACGACGCGAACTCATGGCCACCCTCTGGTACCCCACAGCGCACCCGTCCGGTCAGGCCGCCCAGTACCTCACCCCGGCCGAATCCCGCGAGATCCTCCACCACTTCGAAGACGTCCCCGACGTACCCGACGACACCCTCAGCACGACCCGCACCCACGCCCGCACCGGCCCACCGACGTCGACCACACTGCCGCTCGTCGTGCTCTCACCCGGCTTCTCCCACCCCCGCGCCGCACTGACCGGCCTGGCCGAAGACCTCGCCAGCCGCGGCTACGCCGTCGCGGCCATCGGCCACAACCACGAATCCCGCGCCACCGAATTCCCCGACGGCCGCCTCACGACCTGCATCGCCTGCGAAGCCAACGACCCCGAGAAGGTGGTGCGCACCCGAGCCGACGACGTCGGGTTCTTCCTCGACGAACTCCCGCGCACAACACCGCTGCGCCCGAACCGGATCGCCATGGTCGGCCACTCCATCGGCGGAGCCAGCGCCGCGCAAGTCCTGCACACCGACCCGCGCGTGAGCGCCGGGATCAACCTCGACGGCACCTTCTTCCCGGCACTCGACCAGGATCTCGACCGACCCTTCATGATCGTCGGAACACCGAAGCACCGGCCCCACGGCACCGACGAATCCTGGGACACCAGCTGGCCGCACCTCACCGACTGGCGGCGCTGGCTCACCGTCTCCGGCACGAGCCACTCCTCGTTCACCGACTTCTCGATCCTCTCCGAGCAGTTCGGCATCGGACTTCCCGAGGAACCGCTCGACGGCCACCGAACAGCCGAGATCACCCGCGACTACGTCGCGGCCTTCCTCGACCAGCACCTGCGCGCCACACCGCAACCCCTCCTGGAAGGCCCCACCAACACCTACCCAGAAGTGACCTTCCACCACCACTGACCCCCGCACAAGAACGGATCGGATTTCAGTGGAAGTCGCGCACCCGGATTTCAGCGGAAATCACGGACCGGACGTCCACTGAAATCCGATCCACCCGACCGCACCACAACTCGTGCACTCGGCTGGAACCATCGGTCATGACCAGACCCAGCCGACGACCGGGATGAGATGAGCGCAGCGCAGCCAGCACACGGCCACCACTCACAACCCGAACCCATACCTACCGCCGACCGCATCCACACCGCCAAGGGCATCGCCGGCACCGCGCTGCTGCCGTGGCGCGCGGCCCGGTTCCTGCTCAAACCCCGGGTCGGGCCCTTCCGCCAAGACCGGACCCTGGATCAGCTCGCGTTCTGGCGCTCGGCGATCGGCCTGGCCGTCATCATCCTCGCCGCTCACCCCTGGCGAACAGCCGGAGCCGTGCTCGAAAGCACCACCGAGAAGACGCTGGTCACCGCCGGGTACGCGATGCTCGCCGTGCCGCTGCCCTTCCTCGCGCTGCTCATCGCCACCCGCCACGGACACCGCACGGAACTGCTCCGCGGTGTGCCCCGCCTCCTGGGACGCGCGGCGCTGGCACTCATCGGCCCCCTCGGTTTCTTCGGCATGCTCTTCGCCTTCGACGGCTACGACGGACGCACCCCGACAGGCCCGGACTTCCTGTCCATCGCCGGCATCGTGCTGACCATGACCTGGCTCATCATCCTGTCCGCATGCGCCGTCTACTGGGCCGCACGCACCGGATTCTGGCTCAGCGAAGTCCACCCGCTGCTCGCGCCGATCGGCACCACGCTCGTCATGCTCGTGGTCACGAGCAAAGAGCTGGTCGAGTTCAACACCGAAGGCACACCCGTGGCGGTCTGGCTCACCCTCAACCTCGGCGGAGCCGCCACCGCACTGGCCCTCTCCACCTACGAATACCGCCATCTCCGCTCGATCGGTCACCGCTTCCGGACCGGACCACAACCGGTGGCCACACCAGATGGACCCACCATCCCGGTGAGCAAGCGATCAGCCGCCCGCACCGGCCACCACGGCAGCTGAACTACCGGCCCACACGTCGCAACCGGGAACCCACCGCTGAGGCCACGGCACCCCAACAGGCGTTGACCAACAAGACCATCACCACACCGATCCCGCCGGGCGTGACCAGCGGACCCCTGAGCTCACCGTGCAGGATCGGCGAGAGCACCGCGCTCAACACCACCGCCAGCACCCCGTACACCAGTCCCGCGCAGGTCAACGTCACCACCGGCCGCTCGCTGCGCCACCACACGACCACCACGAGCCACACGACCGAGAGCACCCCGGTCACCACCACCGGACCCACCGGCCTGCCGAGCACGTCCATGCCACCGGTGATGTTCAGGACCGGCCGCACCAAGGCGAACACCCCGAGCAGCACGATCAGCGGCCACGACAGACCAGCGCTCCGAGCCCTCATACCGCCACGCTAGAAACCCGGCGACCACCGCGACTCCGGGAAACACCCGAACCCGCCCCTGACAATCCACGACAACCCACCCCGAACCCTCTGCACGACTCACACACCAGCCCCCTCCCACCCAGGAGAAGCCGATGCCCGCACCGTCCCCCGACGTCTTCGTCCCGCACGACTTCCCCGAAACCCGCATCGACCTGGGCGAGATCCAGCTCAACTACGCCCAAGCCGGAACACCCGACAAACCCGCCCTGCTGCTGATCCCCGAACAGACCGGCTCCTGGTGGACCTACGAGCCCGCCATGCACCTGCTCGCCGAGCACTTCCACGTCCACGCCGTCGACCTGCGCGGCCAAGGACGCAGCACCTGGACCCCGAAGCGCTACAGCCTCGACACCTTCGGCAACGACCTCGTCCGCTTCATCGCCCTGGCCATCCAGCGACCCGTCATCGTCGCCGGATGCTCCTCCGGAGGCGTGCTCGCCGCCTGGCTGGCCGCCTACGCCATGCCCGGGCAGATCCGCGCAGCGCTCTGCGAGGACGCGCCCCTGTTCTCCTCCGAACTCGCACCCGCCCACGGCCACGGAATCCGCCAAGGCGCAGGCCCCGTCTTCGAGCTCTACCGCGACCACCTCGGCGACCAGTGGCGCGTGGGGGACTGGACCGGACTCACCGCCGCCGCCCGCACCTCACCGCACCAGATCCTGCGCATGTTCGACATGCCCGACCAGCCGCCGCAGAACATCAAGGAATACGACCCGGAGTGGAGCCGCGCCTTCGCCGAAGGAACCGTCGGCTTGAACTGCCCGCACGACATCATGCTCGCCCAGGTCAAAGCACCCGTACTGCTCACCCACCACGCGCACACCACCGACCCCGACACAGGGGAGGAGATCGGTGCGCTCTCAGACCGGCAAGCCCGGCAGGCGATGGCGATCATGCGTGAGGCCGGCGTCGACGTGCAGTACCAGTCGTTCCCCGACGCCGCCCACGCCATGCACCACACCGAGCCCGCCCGCTACGCCGCAGTCCTGACCAGCTGGGCAGCCGCGCTCCCACCCACCACCTGAACCCTCGCCACAGAAACTGAAACATGTTCTACTGAGGTGCATGGCGATCAAGCATGACCCGAACGACGAATGCGACGTGCTCGTCATCGGATCCGGCGGCGGCGCCCTCACCGGCGCCTACACCGCCGCCCGAGAAGGCCTCTCGGTCATCGTGGCCGAAGCATCCACCCACTTCGGAGGCACCACCGCCTACTCCGGCGGCGGCATGTGGTTCCCCTGCAACGCTGCACTCCAACGCGCAGGCCACCACGACACCCTCGACGACGCCCGCACCTACTTCCACGCCGTCGTCGGCGACCGCACACCCACCGAACTCCAAGACGCCTTCATCAACACCGGCGCACCGCTCATCGACTACCTCGAAGCCGACCCCGACTTCAAGTTCATGCCCTTCCCGTGGCCCGACTACTTCGGCTCCGCACCCCACGCCAGCGCCACCGGCCGCCACATCATGGCCAAACCCGTCAAAGCCGACAAGCTCGGAGCCCTCCGCGACACCCTCCGCCCACCACTGGGCACCGAACGCGCCGACGAACCCTTACCCGACGGCCTCTTCGGCGGACAAGCACTACTGGGACGCCTGCTCATCGCCCTGTCCAAACAGCCCCACGCCGACCTGCGCCGCAACGCCGTCTGCGACGAACTCGTCCGCACCGACCGCACCGTCACCGGGGCAGTGGTCACCCAGGACGGCCAACGCCGCCACATCCACGCCCGCCACGGCGTCCTCATCGCCGCAGGCGGATTCGAGCACAACGAGCAGATGCGCCACACCCACGGCGTTCCCGGCAACACGCGCGACGCCATGGGACCACCCAGCAACCAAGGCCTGGCCACGCTCGCCGGCATCGCCGCCGGAGCCGACACCGACCTCATGTCCGAAGCCTGGTGGTCACCCGGCATCACCCACCCCGACGGCAGCTCCACCTTCTCCCTCTGGTTCACCGCGGGCATCTTCGTCGACGACCACGGCGAACGCTTCGTCAACGAATCCGCCGCCTACGACCGCATCGGCCGACGCATCCTCACCCGCCTCGCCGACGAGGCCATGACCCTGCCGTACTGGATGATCTACGACGACAGGGCAGGGGAGAGGCCGCCAGTCCAGTCCACCAGCGTCCCGCTCGGCGACACCCAGGACTACGTCGACGCCGGCCTGTGGCACACCGCCAACACCCTCGACGAACTCGCCACCAAGATCGGCGTCCCCGCCGAGAACCTCCACCGCACCGTTGAACGGTTCAACACCTTCGCCGAAACCGGAACCGACGAGGACTTCGCACGCGGCGACGAACCCTTCGACCGCGCCTTCACCGGCGGAGCCTCACCACTGGTCCCCATCACCAAGGGCCCGTTCCACGCCGCCGCCTTCGGAATCTCCGACCTCGGCACCAAGGGCGGTCTGCGCACCGACGCACGAGCCCGCGTCCTCGACACCGAAGGCCGCATCATCCCGGGCCTGTACGCAGCGGGGAACTCGATGGCCGCAGTATCCGGAACCACTTACCCCGGTGGCGGAAACCCCATCGGAGCCTGCATGGTCTTCAGCCACCTCGCAGCCCTCGACATGGCCCAACGCAGGGGAGAGGAGTGAGACTTCTGGCCACGGAAGGTATTCGGTCGCGCGTCCTAGCCGTATACCGTTCACCGTTTTGCGGCGTCCGTACATCGAATGCTTCTTACCTCGACCCTGTTGATCACCGGCGGTAGCTAGATTGTCGATCGCGTCATCCTTTGAGATCGCTCCGCGGCGCTCGGCGCGCGGACAGAAGGGACCGATCGATGCCGGAGATCATCACCGACGAGCACACCCATAAGGCCAGGGTCAGCTGGTGGGACAGTCGCGCGGAGACCTTGTGCGGCAAGACCTTCAAGCTGGGCCACTACAAGACGCCGTGGTTCTACGGCGGCACAGACTGCGGTGACTGCAAGAAGGCGAAGGCCGCAGGCAAGAAGCTCTGACCGTCATCACTTCGGTTGGTGCGCCGATCAACCCCCGGCCGGCGCACCAACCACCCGGGGAAGCGGCCCTCTCGGGCTCCCGAACAATTCACTTAACATAATGTGCATTATCGGCTTTGCGGGA
Source organism: Saccharopolyspora endophytica (assembly GCF_018070075.1). Classification (GTDB taxonomy): domain Bacteria; phylum Actinomycetota; class Actinomycetes; order Mycobacteriales; family Pseudonocardiaceae; genus Saccharopolyspora; species Saccharopolyspora endophytica. Next base: position 321,703 of record NZ_JAGPXE010000003.1, on the reverse strand, counting down.
TGATGCAGGGTCAAGGCGAGAGGGGCTGCTTGACGCTGCTTTTCGGGCTGCGTCGAGCGCTGCGTGCGGTTCATCGTGGTGCTACAGGCGCACGCGGTGGCGAGGCGCAGCGGCGGCGGTCGGTGTGGGCCGGCCCGGGCGGTTCGGTGGATGTTGCGCGCAGAGTTGCCGAGGGCTCGTATCGGCGCGTAAGCGGATTGCACCTCGGGCCGGCTGGGCGCTTGGTGGTTGCCGCTCGGACGGCCTGGAGGGCTCGATGGCAAGTCCCCTTGTTCGCCTGGCGGACCCTTGCCGACCATTATTTACGTCACTGTGACGTAAGGGGGTTGGTCTGGATGGACCCTGAAACGATGGGCTGTGCAGTGCATTTGATCGTTGTCGATTACCAGGGACGAGCTGCCGAGTCAGAGTCGCCGGCGAGGCTTCGAGCTGGTTCGACTCAGCCGGCGCAGCGGCAGGCCGCCTCGAAGTCCCGTGGTGTGCGACTGGCGGCTCGAAGGATGGCCATCCTTGGGGTCACGATCCCCCGAGGATGGCCCCGCCGTACTTTGCGGCCATCACTCCGATTGATGGATAACGTAGATTATCCACGAAATATCATGATCAACTGATGAATGTTGTTGCGGTTAAACAGCTTACATCTGGCGCGTGGCGAATCGCCCTGGTCCGCAGAGTCTCCTGGTGTTGACCAGCTGCTCCGAACCCGCTCTCCCTGCGCCCAGGTCCCGCTCCCCTCACCGCCATCTCTCCGTCCGCCCCTACCCCGGCCTCGAACGGCCACGTCGAACACGCGCTCGACTTCGCTTGGGGTGTTCAGGGTCGCCATCGTGGCGCGTAGCCGGGGCGGTCCGCGTAGGGCAGGCCCAGCAGGGCCCGCGTGAGGCATCCGCGTTCGTCCTCCGGCGGGTAGCTCGTGCCGAGGGTGTCGCAGGGGCCTCCTCCGGTCCCGCAGCGGTCGTGCTGGGCGAGCAGGCGGGATTTGAGCTCGCACTCGCGGAAGCCGCGCAGCGGGCCGATGAGGCAGCGGTGGGTGGCGTTGCCGGCCTCTTCATCGCTTCGAGCCTGGCTGTGCAGTTCGAGGTCGATGTCGATCTGGCGGCGCAGGAATCGGACGAAGCGGTCCATCGTGTGAGCTCTCCCCTGGTGCCCCGGGCCGGGTCGGGCCTGGTGGTGATCTCGGTCCATAGCGGGGACGCGCGGGAAGCCGGGTGATGACGTGTTGCGGCGCGATTGTCGGTTGGTGACTTCTTTGCCAACTCGTGGCGGCTTGTCGCCAGGAATTCCCGTGAATGTGATCGGCTGCGTAGCGTGCCAACCCCGAGGGCACGCGCCCTGTTTCGTGATCGCTGACCGGATTTCGGGAGTGAAGAGAGATGGCACTACGACAGGTACGAGTGGCTCGACGTGCGGTGCTGGCCGGCGGGCTCGCGGTGTCCGCAGTGGGTTTCGCGGGACTGCCCGCGGGCGCGGCGGTGCGGAACTCGGCGGCTCCGTCGATCTCCTCGACGTCGGACTGGAACGCGCGGGACGCCTCCGGCTCGATCGAGGTGCTGGACTCCAAGCCGACCAAGATCATCGTGCACCACACGGCGACGCCCAACAGCGACGACACGTCGCAGTCGCACGCCTTCGAGTTATCGAGGCAGATCCAGGACTTCCACATGGACAGCAACGGCTGGTCCGACACCGGCCAGAACTTCACCAACTCGCGCGGCGGGCACCTGATGGAGGGCCGGCACAAGAGCCTCGCCGCGCTGGAGGGCGGCACCCAGCACGTCAAGGGCGCCCACGCCGGTGAGCAGAACTCGGTGGCGCTGGGCATCGAGAACGAGGGCACCTACACCGAGGCGTCGGTGCCGGGCTCGCTGTGGGACTCGCTGGTGTCGTTGTGCTCGTACATGGTGTCGCAGTACGGGATCGAGCCGGGCGCGATCTACGGGCACCGGGACTACATGGCCACGGCGTGCCCGGGTGATGTGCTCTACGCGCGGCTGCCGGAGCTGCGGGAGTCGGTCGGTGCGGCGCTGGGCCTGGCGGTGGTGCAGCCGGTGAGCTGGCCGTTGCTGCGTCCGGGCGCGCAGGGTCCGAACGTCACCGCGTTGCAGATGCTGCTGGGTGCCCGGGGCGTGTCGGTGCCGGTGGACGGTGTGTTCGGTGAGGCGACGCAGCAGGCGGCGTCGCGGGTGGCGGTGGAGCGCGGTGCGAGCGGTCCGTCGTGCTTCGCGTCGCGGGTGGCCGAGCCGGGGTTGTTCGGTGGCCTGGCGTGGGAGGGCGTGACGCCGGTGCTGGGTGCGGGTGCCGGTGGTGAGGCGGTGCGCGCGGCGCAGGTGTTGTTGACCTCGCGGGGGCATTACGTGCCCGTTGATGGTGTGTTCGGTGAGCGGATGGTCTCGGCGGTGCGTGATTTCCAGGTGGCCGGTGGTCTGGCGGCGTCGGGTGTGGTGGATCTGGTGAGCTGGCAGCGGTTGGTGGCGTGAGGTCTTCTCCCCCGGGGCCCGGGGTGGATCACGTGTGTGGTCCACCCCGGGCTCGTTTCATGCGCGGGTGATGCGGAGGGTGCGGATTTCGAAGGGGCGGAGTTTGAGGGGTGTGTCGGGTGGTTGGGGTGCGTGGGTGGGGCGTTCGAGCAGGTCGGTTCGGGTGATGGTGGTTGCGGGGAAGCTGGTGGTGAGGTGGGTGCGGGCTTGGGCGCCGCGGGCTTCGTAGAGGCGGACGATGACGTCGCCGCTGCGGTCGTCGGCGAGTTTGAGGGCTTCGACGATGACGCCTGGGTTGTCGAGGGTGATCAGGGGTGTGACGGGGTGGGTGCCGAGGTGGGTTCGGGTGGGGAGGTTGATGCGGTAGCCCTGGCGTGCGGATTCGGTGATGTCGGTGCCGATGCAGAGGGCGTATTTGAGGGTGTGGTGGCCGTGGTCGGTGTCGGGGTCGGGGAATCGGGGTGCGCGCAGGAGGGAGAGGCGGACGGTTGTGGTGGTGGCGCCGTCGTCTCGGGTGTGTCGGGTGACGTCGTGTCCGTAGGTGGAGTCGTTGACGAGGGTGTGTCCGTAGCCGGGTTCGGCGACGTGGATGTAGCGGTGGGCGCAGATTTCGAAGCGGGCGGCGTCCCAGGAGGTGTTGGTGTGGGTGGGGCGCATGACGTGGCCGAATTGGGTTTCGGATGCTGAGCGGTCGGCGTGGACGTCGAGGGGGAAGGTGACTTTGAGGAGTTTTTCGGATTCGTGCCAGTCGACGTCGGTGGTGATGTCGATGCGCTTCTCCCCTGCCGGGATGGCGAGGGTTTGGGTGATGGTGGAGTTTGCGTGGGTGCGGTGGATGACGACGGTGTTGTCGTGGATGTCGAGGGTGTCGAGTTGGGTGAGGTCGTGGGTGTTGTGGCGGTAGAAGCCGTCGATGTCCCAGGCGTCCCAGTGGTTGGGGTGGTCGGGGTGGATTTGGAGGAGGTTGGCGGGGGCGGCTAGGGCTTCGCGGTCGGCGGTGTGGTCGTGGACGGTGGTGATGAGGCCGTGGTGGTCGATGGTGGCGCGGATGAGGCCGTTGTCGAGGGTGATGGTGCCGTCGGGTTGGCGTTGTGGGGTGGCGGGTGTGGGGGTGGGTGCGTTGGTGGCGCCGAGGGCGGGGATGTCGTCGTGGGTGTGGGGTGCGGCGTTGAAGGTGATGGGGGTGTCGCCGGGGCCGGTGAGGGTGTGTTGGGCGTGGTTGATGAGGGTGTTGAGTTGGTCGGCGATGTCGTTGTAGGTGTTCTCGGCTTCGCGGTGGACCCAGGCGATGGAGGATCCGGGGAGGATGTCGTGGAATTGGTTGAGGAGGACTTGTTTCCAGAGGGTGTCGAGTTGGTCGTAGGGGTAGTCGGTGCCGGTGTTGAGGGTGGCGGTGGTGCACCAGAGTTCGGCTTCGCGCAGGAGGTGTTCGCTGCGTCGGTTGCCTTGTTTGGTGCGGGCTTGGGAGGTGTAGGTGCCGCGGTGGAGTTCGAGGTAGAGCTCGCCGGAGTAGACGGCGGGTTGGGTGTGGTCTGCTTCGGCGGTGGTGAAGAACTGGGTGGGTGTGTGCAGGTGGACTTGGGGTGAGCCTTCGAGGTTGTGGGTGCGGTGGGCGCGTTCGAGCATGTCGCGGGTGGGTCCTCCCCCGCCGTCGCCGTGGCCGAAGGGCAGGAGTGAGTGGTTGGCGTAGCCGTGTTCGGAGAAGTTGTTCTGGGCGCGGGCGAGTTCGGCGCCGGTGATTTCGGCGTTGTAGGTGTCGGCGGGTGGGAAGTGGGTGAAGATGCGGGTTCCGTCGATGCCTTCCCAGTGGAAGGTGTGGTGGGGGAAGCGGTTGGTCTGGTTCCAGGAGAGTTTTTGGGTGAGGAACCAGGTGTTGCCTGCTTGGTGGATGAGTTGTGGGAGTGCGGCGCTGTAGCCGAAGGAGTCGGGTAGCCAGACTTCGCGGGTTTCGATGCCGAATTCGTCGAGGAAGAAGCGTTTGCCGTGGATGAGTTGGCGGGCGAGGGCTTCGCCGCCGGGCATGTTGGTGTCGGATTCGACCCACATGCCGCCGACGGGGACGAATCCGCCTTGGTGGATGTGGTGGCGGACGCGGTCGTAGAGCTTGGGGTGGTGGGTTTTGATCCAGGCGAGTTGTTGGGCCTGGGACATGGCGAAGTGGAAGTCGTGGTGGTCGAGCAGTGTGGTGACGTTGGCGATGGTGCGGGCGACTTTGCGGATGGTTTCGCGGATGGGCCACAGCCAGGCGGAGTCGATGTGGGCGTGGCCGACGGCGGAGATCTGGTGGGCGCTGTGGTGTGCGGGTGCGGTGAGGGCGTCGGTGAGTTGGTTGCGGGCGGCGGTGGCGGTGCCGGGGATGTCGTGGAGGTCGAGGGTGTCGAGCATGCGTTCGAGGGCGCGGAGGATGTGGTGGCGGCGGGGTGAGTTCTCGGGTAGCTGGCGCATGAGCTGGTCGAGGACTTCGGCGTCGTGGTAGAGGGCGGCTGTTTCGGTGTGGCGGAGGGCGATGTCGGCTTGGTGGAGTTGGTAGAGGGGTGGGCCGTCGGCGGTGGGTTTGTCGCCGAGGTGGGTGGGTTGGAAGCCGCGGGGGCCGAGGATGTCGGGGTTGGCGGCGGCTTCGACGTAGATGGTGTGGGTGCCGGGGGTGGATGGGAGTGGGAGGTAGGTGTTGAGGGGGTTGATGGCTTTGAGGGGTGTGCCGTCGGGGGTGTAGCAGAGGCCTTCGCATTGGAAGCCGGGGCGTTCGTCGGTGGAGCCGAGGTTGATGAGTGCTTCGACGGTGTGGCCGGCCCAGGTTTCGGGGATGGTGGCGGTGAGGCGGAACCAGGCGGTGCCCCAGGCGGGTCCCCAGGGTTGGCCGATGTGGGTGGGTTGGTAGGTGGCGGTGAGGGCTTGGTCGACGGGGACGGGTTCGCCGGGGGTGTGCCAGACGGCGATGTCCATGGGTTGGGTGTGGGTGTGTTGGGCGGGTTTGATGCGTTGGTGCAGGACGCGGTCGAGGCGTTGTTCGACGATGTGGCGGTCGTCGTGCATGGGGCGGCTCCCTGGCTCGGCGCGTGGGTGTGGTGGTGATCATGCTGGCACAGGGTGGCGTGGGGTCAGAGGTGAATTTTCTTCGGTGTTGGTGCGGTTGCCGGTGTTGGGGGGAGGCCGCATGCTCGCGATGTTGGCTTGTCATCGCGTTGTGGAGGGCGGTCTCATGGGGACCTGCGAGGTGTGCGGGAACGAGTACTGGATGAGTTTCGAGGTGCGCACCGTGGGCGGTGGGGTGCACACGTTCGATTCTTTCGAGTGCGCGGCGCAGCGTTTGGCGCCGCAGTGCGAGCACTGCGGGTGCCGGATTCTGGGTCATGGTGTGGAGGCCAGTGGGCGGTTCTTCTGCTGTGCGCATTGTGCGCGGCAGTCGGATGTGGAGGTGGCCGCTGAGTTGCGGGATGCGGTGGGTGCCCACCCGGGCTGATCGCTACGGGGCGTGTGGTGTGGGGTCGCCCGTTCGGGTGTGACTGGCCGCTCCTTGTTGTGACCATTCTGTTATGTCACGGTTGAAACACGCGGACGACCTGCGACGACATTCCGGTTGACGGGGGACGAACTCGGCCGGATCAGTGGGTGCCCGCGCATCCGGGTGTTGACAACGAGCGGGAACACCGTCAACTCCACACACAAACCCTTCGCTGAATATGGAGGACGCCCTATGGCAAGTATGGTTCGCTGGCTGGGCGGGTTTTCGCGGGAGCTCGAACGCGCCCGCGCGACGATGCGCCACCCCCGCTCGCAGGCCTACGTGCGGTTTCCGCGCGGATGAGGACCTGGTAGCGCACAACCGAAAATGACTTCACGGCTGCCGTGTTCCCGGTTTCCCGGGGGCGCGGCAGCCGTCGTTTCGGGGTGCGGGTGCGAGGATGGGCGCGATGGGGTCAGGGGGCGTGGGTGTGTCGCGGGATGAGGTGAGCGGTCGCCTGCGGGCGGCGGGCTGCGTGTTCGCCGAGGACGAGGCGGAGCTGCTGCTGGGCGAGGCCGGTGGTGACCCGGTGCGGCTGGAGCGGATGCTCGCCGCTCGGGTGTCGGGGTTGCCGTTGGAGCAGGTGCTGGGGTGGGCGTGGTTCCGGGGTGTGCGGATCGCTGTGGCGCCAGGGGTGTTCGTGCCGCGGCGTCGCACCGAACATCTCGTCGAGCTCGCCGTGGACGGACTCGGTTCTGGTGCTGTGGTGGTGGATGTGTGCTGCGGTTCGGGTGCGGTGGCCGCCGCGGTGCGCGCCGAGCGCCCGGACGCGGTGGTGTGGGCGTGCGACGTCGACGAGCGCGCGACGGCTTGCGCGCAGCTGAACCTGCCTGGCGGGCACGTGGTCACGGGGGATCTGTTCGCCCCTCTCCCCCGCGAGTTGGCGGGGCGGGTGCGGGTGATCACCGCCAATGCCCCTTACGTTCCCAGCGACGCGGTGGCGCTGATGCCTCCGGAGGCCCGCGACCACGAACCTCGCACCGCCCTGGACGGTGGGGCCGATGGCCTGTTGGTGCAGGCGCGGGTGATCGCCCAGGCGCCGGGCTGGTTGGGCCCGGGCGGTGTGCTGCTGGTGGAGACCTCCCGGGAGCAGGCCGATCGCACCGCGGGTTTGATGAGCGCTGCCGGTTTGGAGGCGAGGGTGTCGCGCTGCGACGAGCTCGACGCCACGGTGGTCTCCGGTCGCCGGGGTTAGCGGTATGTGGTCTCCCGGCTCCCCCGTTCGTGGCGGATGGGCTGCTCCCCCAGCGGTCCTGCCGCGTTGAGGCGAGCCATCGGGTGGCCTTCTGCGCGCAGGGCCGCTGGGGTGTTGCTCAGCTCAGGGCGTTGCGGTGTTTTGCTGCGAGGTTGAGGTATTGCTCGACGGAGAGCTTGAGGGCGGCTTGTTCGTCGTCGGTGAGTTCGCGGCGGACCTTGCCGGGGGTGCCGGCGACCAGGGAGCCGGGTGGGATGTCGGTGCCTTCGAGGACGACGGCTCCGGCGGCGACCAGGGAGCCTGCGCCGATGCGGGCGCCGTTGAGCACGACCGCGCCCATGCCGATGAGGCTGCCGGTTTCCACGGTGCAGCCGTGCAGGACGGCGCGGTGGCCGACGGTGACCTCGGGGTGGATGTCGGCGGGGAATCCGGGGTCGGCGTGGATGACGCTGCCGTCCTGGATGTTGGTGGCCTCGCCGATGGTGATGGTCTCCTGGTCGCCGCGCAGCACCGAGCCGTACCAGATGCTGGCGCGGGGGCCGATGGTGACGCGGCCGATGAGGCTGGTGCCGGGGGCGATGAAGGCGGCGGGGTCGATCTCGGGGGTGATGTCGTCGACGGTCACGGTCAGGGGGTCGTTCAACGGGTTTCCTTTCGGCCGGTGCGCTGCTGGGCCAGCCAGGCCAGCGCGACGTCGGTGTGTCCGTCCACTGTGTCCTCGATGCCGTCGAGGAAGCTGCGGTCGCCGTGGGTGGCCAGTTCGTCGAGGACGGCCTGGGGGTCTCCGGTGTCGATGATCTCCAGCAGGTGGGTGTGGCGGGCGACGTCGCCGTCGAGGGTTTCGTGCTCCTCGCGGGCGCGGCGGTTGAGCGCCATGGACAGCATCAGCTGGAGTTGCAGGGAGCGGTAGGCCTCTTCGAGTCGGGCGTGCCCGGACAGGCCGACCACCGAGACGTGGAACTCGAAGGAGCGCTCGAGGTAGGCGGGGCGGTCTCCGGTGCGGGCGGCGTCGGTCATGGCCTGCAGGGCCTGCTGGCAGCGGGCGCGGCGGGCGGGGTCGGTGACCGGGACGCCCAGGCGGATGGCCAGGCGTTCGAATTCGGCGCGCAGGGTGCAGATCTCGTAGATGTCGTGCAGCGTCAGCGGGGTGACGATCACGCCCTTGCGGGGCACCTGGCGGACGAGGCCTTCGCGTTCCAGGACGCGCAGGGCTTCGCGCAGGGGTGGGCGGGAGATGCCGAGCTGACCGGTGAGCCGGTTCTCCACGATGCGCTGCCCGCACAGCAGGTCGCCTCCGACGATCATGCGGCGCAGGGTGGCGGCGGCGAGTTCGACGAGGCTGGGCGGCCCGACGATGTGCGGGGCGCTGGTGGTGTTGTCCGCGGATCCGGTCACGAGTCTCCTTCGGTGCTCGGCGTGATCCTATTGCCTCGGGTGGAGCAACCTGGTCCGCCGAGCTTGTCAGCCACGATCTGCCTGCTGTAGACAAAAGTCAGGTGATGCCGATCACGGTAGCCGCCGTGTCGCCCGGCGTGGTGGGAGGCGTGGAGTGAGTACCCGATCAGAGTCAGCTCCGCTGGCTGGTGTGCGCGTGGTGGAGATCGGTGCGTTCATGGCAGCGCCCTACGCGGCGATGCAGCTGGCCGATCTCGGTGCCGACGTGGTGAAGGTGGAGAACCCGGCGGGCGGTGACCCGGTGCGCCAGACCGGGCCGTTCCTGCAGGAGCACTCCTCCCCTTTCGTCCGGCTCAACCGCAACAAGCGTTCGCTGGCGGTGGATTTGAAGACCGACCAGGGCAAGAGCGTGCTCGACAGGCTCCTGGCCACCGCCGATGTGCTCATCGAGAACCTGCGTCCCGGCGCGCTGGAGGCGCTGGGGTTCGGGCCCGAGGTGGTGCGGCAACGCTTCCCGCGGCTGGTCTACGTCGCGGTGTCCGGGTGGGGCCAGGACGGGCCGTTGGCCCCACAGCCCGGTCTGGACATCATGGCCCAGGCTCGCGCCGGGCTGATGAGCATCACCGGCGAGGAAGGTGGTGCCCCGGTGAAGGTCGGGGTGCCGGTGTGCGACCTGGTGTGCGGGCTGTACGCGGCGATGAGCGCGATGGCCGGTTTGCGGGCCCGCGAGCGCACCGGACGCGGCCAGGTCGCCGACGTGTCGTTGTTCGAAGCCGGTGCGTCGCTGGCGGTGTGGGAGGCCGGGACGTTCTTCGCCACCGGTGACAGCGGGCGCAAGCACGGTTCGGCGCATCAGAACAGCGCCCCCTACCAGGCGGTGCGCAGCAAGGACGGGTGGGTGACGGTCGGGGCCACGACGCCGAAGACCTGGCCTGCGTTCTGCCGCGCGCTGGGGCTGGCCGAGCTGCTCGACGACGAGCGCTACGGCTCCTCCTACGACCGCTACCACCACCGCGACGAGCTGATCGCCGCGATCGAGCGGGAAACGACCCGGTGGAGCACCGACGCGATCGTGGAGGCGCTGGTGGACGCCGGGGTTCCGTGCGCCCCGATCGCCGAGACCGCGCAGGTGTTCACCGACGAGCACCTGCGCGGGCGCGGGTTCTTCTGGGACGCGCCGCATCCGCAGCTGGGTGCGGTGCGCCAGATCGGCTCGCCCATGCGGCTGTCCGACACCCCACCGCAGCGCCGCTCGGCGGGGCCGGTTCTGGGTGAGCACACCGGTGAGGTCCTCGCCGAGCTGGGCGTGGGCGCCGACGAGATCGCCGGCTTGGTGCGGGCGGGAGTCATCTCCGAGCCCTGACCCCTTGTCGCGACGCGAGCTCGAGGAGGAGCGATGCGTGCGTTAGCCCTGATCATGGCGGTGGCCGCAGCGGCGTGCGCCGGGTGCGGTGGCGCGTCCGGCTCGGACGACGCGGCGGGCGCGGATCGACCGGTGGGCCCGGTGACGATGGTGGTGCCCTTCGCCGCCGGAGGCGGCAGCGACATCGCCGGGCGGGCCGTGGCCGACGGGCTGGTATCGGTCACCCCGGGTGTGAGCATCAGCGTGGACAACCGCGAGGGCGGCCAAGGCGCGGTCGGCTACTCCTACCTGCTGGGCAAAACGGGGTCCCCGCAGTACCTGCTGGCCACCGAGACCTCGCTGCTGTCGCTGCCGGCGTCGGTGGAAGTGGCGTTCTCGCACCGCTCGTTCACCCCGATCTTCAAGGTCGGTGAGGACTTCACGCTGCTGGTGGCCCGCCCCGACTCCCCCATCACCAGTTGCGCCGATGCCGTCGAGCAGGCCCGCCACCGCAGGGTGCTGGCGGCGATCTCCGGCGCGATGGGACCGGATGCGGTGGTGTTCTCCCAGATCCGCGCCACCACCGGTGCCGATCTCGACACGGTGCCGTATGAGGGCGGTGGGGAGTCGATGGCGGCGGTGCTGGGCGGTCAGGTGGAGCTGGCCTCGCTCAACCCCAGCGAGGTGATCGGGCAGCTGCGCGCCGGGGAGCTCAAGGCGCTGTGCGTGTTCGCCGACCAGCGCTACACCTATCCCGAACTCGCCGGCATCCCCACGTCGGTGGAGCAGGGAGTCGACGTGGTGTTCGCGCAGTTCCGCGGGGTGATCGCCCCGGGGGGGCTCAACCCGCGGGCGCGGGAGTTCTGGGTGCAGGCCGCGCGGCGCTTCGCCGACTCCCCCGCCTACCACGAGTACGTGGCCTCGGAGTTCCTGCAAGCCCGGCCCGCCTTCGGTGAGGAGTTCGGGGCGTACCTGGCCGCAGCGCAGGGCCCGGTGGAGCAGGTGGTGAGCCGATGAGCGGTGATCGCGCGCAGGTGTGGATGCTGATCGGCCTGGTGGTGCTGGGCGCGGGTTTCGCGTTCTCGGCCCCGGTCTACGGGGTCGTGGGCGAGCAGGCCCGGATCGGGCCGGGTTTCGTGCCGATGGTCGCCGGCGGACTGCTGGCGGTGCTGGCCGCGGTGCTGCTGCGCCGCCAGTTGTCCCAGCCGGTGCCGGCGGGTGAGACCGGTTCGGGCACCGATGATTTCGGGCGCACGGCCGGGCAGCGGGCGTGGATCCTGCGGCGGGTGTTCGTGCTGCTGCCGGTGACGGTGCTGGCGGTGCCGGTGGTGGGCATGGTGTGCGCGTTCGGCGGCCTGGTGCTGGTGATCTCCACCTGGCTGGAAGGCCGTCGTGTCCTTCCGGCGGCGGCGTTCTCGGTGGCGGTGGCCGGTGGGGTGTGGGTGGTCTTCGCGGTGGGGCTGGCCGTGCCGCTGCCGACCGGGATCTTCGGGTTCTAGAAGGGGGTGGGCCGGGGTGTGGGAGAACCTGCTGCTGGGTGTCTCGACGGCGTTGACGCCGACGAACCTGCTGTGGTGCTTCGCCGGGGTCGTGCTGGGCACCGTGATCGGGCTGCTGCCCGGCATGGGCTCGGCCACCGGGGTGGCGATCCTGATTCCGCTGACGCTGACCGTGGAGCCGGTCACCGCCCTGATCCTGCTGGCCGGGATCTACTACGGCGCCCAGTACGGCGGCACGATCACCTCGGTGCTGCTGTCGACACCGGGCGAGGCCGCCAGCGTGGTGACCACGTTGGACGGTTATCAGATGGCGCGGCAGGGCCGGGCCGGTGCGGCGCTGGCGATCGCGGCCATCGGCTCGTTCGCCGCGGCGATCCTCTCGCTGATCCTGCTGGCCGCGCTGGCGCCGCCGATCGCGCAGGTCGCGCTGCGGTTCGGGCCGCCGGAGAACCTCGCGGTGATGGTGCTGGCGCTGGTGACCATGGTGGTGCTGTCCACCGGTTCGACGCTGCGCGCCGCGGCCATGGCCTGCGTGGGAGTGCTCATCGCGTGCGTGGGCATCGACGCCGGCACCGGTCAGGCGCGCTACACCTTCGGCAGCATCAACCTCCTGTCCGGCATCCCCTACGTGGAGGTCGTCATCGGGTTGTTCGCCGTCGGTGAGGTGCTGCACCAGATCCGGGTCGGAGGGGCGCGTCCGATCAGGGCGGGTTTCCGGGATCTGGTGATCCGCCGGTCCGACATCCGCGATTCGGCCGGGGCCATCGGGCGCGGCAGCCTCATCGGGTTCGCCCTGGGCACCCTGCCCGGTGCCGGGTCGACCCTGGCGTCGTTTCTGGCCTACGGGCTGGAGAAGCGGGTCTCGCGCAACCGGGAGAACTTCGGCCGCGGCGCCATCCAGGGCGTCGCGGCGCCGGAGAGCGCCAACAACGCCGCCGCCAACGCCAACTTCATCCCCACCCTGACCCTCGGCATCCCCGGTGGCGCCACCACGGCGGTGCTGCTGGGTGCGCTGACCGTCTACGGCATCCAGCCCGGGCCGCTGCTGTTCACCGAGCAGCCCGAGCTCGTGTGGGGCCTGCTGGTGTCGTTCTTCATCGGCAACGTCATCCTGCTGGTGCTCAACCTGCCCCTGGCACCGGTGTTCGCCCAGCTGCTGCGGGTGCCCTACGGGTTGCTCTACCCGCTGATCCTGGTGACCAGCTTCGTCGGCGCGTTCGCCATCGACAACAACTTCTTCTCCGTCGTGCTCGTGCTGATCTTCGGGTTCGTCGGCTACGGCATGAAACGCCTCGACCTGCCGATGGCTCCGCTGGTGGTGGGCGTGGTCATCGGTGGCCTGCTGGAGAAGGCGCTGGTGCAGTCCTCGGCGATCTTCGACGGCAACATGTGGCTGCTGGCCACCCAGCCCATCGCCGTGGTGATCCTGCTGATCGCCGCCGCCATGCTCACCGCACCGCTGCTGGCCCGCCACCGGGCGGGAAGGAAGGAACACGCCGATGTCCGATGAACTGCTGGTGACCGCCGACGGACCCGTGCTGCGGGTGACGTTCAACCGGCCCGCCCAGCGCAACGCCATGAGCTGGACCATGTACGACGGGCTGGTGGCCGCCATCGAACGCGCCGAAACCGACCCCGACATCCGGGTGATGGTGCTGCGCGGCGCCGGTGGGGAGGCGTTCGTGGCCGGCACCGACATCGCCCAGTTCGCCGAGTTCACCAGCGGCGAGGACGGGGTGGCCTACGAGCAGCGCATGGAGGAGGTCTTCGGGCGCCTGGAGGCCGCCACCGTGCCCACGGTGGCGGCGATCTCCGGCTACTGCGTCGGCGCGGGCATCGCCCTGGCCGCCGCCTGCGACCTGCGGATCTCGACCACCACCGGCCGCTTCGGGGTGCCGGTGGCACGCACCCTGGGCAACTGCCTGGCCATGAACACCTACTCCATGCTCGTGTTCCACCTCGGCCCCTCCCGCGCCAAGGACATGCTGCTGCGCGCCCGCATGTTCACCGCCGAAGAAGCCCACGACGCCGGGTTCGTCACCGAGCTGTGCGCTCTCGGCGAGCTCGACGAGGTCGTGAACACGATGACCTCCCGGCTGGTGCAGCACGCGCCGCTGACCATGTGGGCCTCCAAGGAGGCGGTGCGCCGGTTGCGGCTGGCGACCATGCCCGACGGCGACGACCTGGTGCGCACCGTGTTCGGCAGCCAGGACTTCCGCAACGGTGTGCGGGCGTTTCTGGACAAGACCCCGCACACCTGGAGCGGCCACTAGAGATCGGCGGCCTCGGCCGCGGTGATCTCGGTGAGGGTCTCGCCCAGCAGCAACCAGCAGGTCGGGTGGATCTCGCGCAGGAACGCCATGTCGTGACCGGCCACGATCAGCGCGCCCTGGAAGGCGCGCAGCGCGGCGGCCAGCTGCGCGCTGCTGTCGAGGTCGAGGTTGTTGGTGGGTTCGTCGAGCATGAGCAGCTGCGGCGCGGGTTCGGCCAGCAGCACCACCGCCAGGCTCGCCCGCAGCGCTTCCCCACCGGAGAGGGTGCCCGCCGGTTGGTCGGCGCGGGCCCCGGTGAACAGCAGCCGCGCCAGTTGCGCGCGCACCTGGTTGTCGGTCAGCGCCGGAGCGGCCTGGGCGAGGTTGGCGGCCACGCTCAACTCCGGGTCCAGGACGTCGAGGCGTTGCGGCACGAGCCGGGCGGTCACCGGAACCCGCACCTCACCGGCCTGCGGCTCGGCGGTCGCGGCCAGCAGCCGCAGCAGGGTGGTCTTGCCGGTGCCGTTGCCGCCCAGCAGCGCGATGCGCTGCGGCCCGTGCACGTCGAGATCCAGCAGCGCCCCGGTGTGCGGCAGCGCCACCTCCCGCAGCCGCGCCACATTCCGGCCGGCGGGCACGCGGGTGGCGGGCAGCTCCAGGCGGATCTGATCGTCGCTGCGCAGCGCCTCTTCGGCGTGGCGGCGTTTCTCGCGGGCGGCTTGCAGGCGTTCCTGCTGGATCCCGGTGAGCTTGCCCGCCGATTCCTGCGCGGCGCGTTGCCGGGCACCGGCGAGGATCTTGGGCATGTTCTCCCCCGATTTGGCGCCGTGCCGCTTGCGGCGGGCCACCTTGACCTGGGTCTCGGCCAGTTCCCGCTGCTGGCGGCGCTCGTCGGCCTCGGCGGCGCGCAGGTCGCGTTCGGCGGCGGCCTGCGCGGTGGCCACGGCCTGCTCGTAGGCCGAGTACCCGCCGCCGTGGAAGGTGATCTCGCCTGAGCGCAGTTCGGCGATGCGGTCGACGTCCTCGAGCAGTTCGCGGTCGTGGGAGACCACGATGAGCACCCCGTGGCGCCAGCCGCGCACCGCCTCCCGCAGGCGGTGGCGGGCCGCTCGGTCGAGGTTGTTGGTGGGTTCGTCCAGCAGCAGCACCTCGGGGCGGGCCAGCAGCAGCGCGGCCAGGTGCAGCAGCACGGTCTGGCCGCCGGAGAGCTCGGCGACGCGCCGGTCCAGGGCCAGCCCGTCGAGCCCGAGGGTGGCCAGCAGGGCGTGGGCGCGTTGTTCGACGTCCCAGTCCTGTCCGATGGTGTCCAGGTGCTGCTGGGTGACCTCACCGGATTCGACCGCGGCCAGCGCCCGCAGCGTGCCGTCGATGCCCAAGGCCTCGTCCACGCGCACGTCGAGGTGGCTGGTGATGGTCTGCGGCAGGTACGCGGGCGTGCCCGGCACGCTGAGGGCACCGGAGGTGGGGGTCAACCGGCCGGTCAGCAGGCGCAGCAGCGTGGACTTGCCGCTGCCGTTGCCGCCGATGAGCCCGGTGACGCCGGTGGGGAAACCGGCGGTGACACCGGAGAACACCTGCGTCCCGTCGGGCCAGGTGAACGACATCTCGGTGCAGGTCACCGAGGTGGGGGTGGGTGTTGACATGGAGGATCTCGCCTTCGCCGGGCAACGGGTGGGAGGCATGTGCGGCGAGCACCACGCGGCGATGATCCGTCACAGCAGCAGACACCAGCGGGGTGTCCCGGTCATCGAGGTCGCTTCCACGCCCACCGGCAACGACAACCCCTTCTCAAGGGGTGGGTGCGGGTGTTCTCGCGTGGTGATCGCGGACCTCAGATGAGCAACAGGCACCTCTCTCGCCGGCGGCAGGACGACGACGATGCTACCGGCACCCCGGGGTGCGGCGCGCGTGAATTTCTCAGCACATCTGCGCCAGGGCGCGGACCGTCTTCCAGTTCCGGCACGTCACCGGGGTGCCCAGGTGGCGTTGCAGGTGCGCGGTGGTCAGCTTCGAGCGGCCCACGCCGTCGGGGTAGTGCAAGAACACCTCCCCGTCGGCGGCGCGCGCGGTTTCGCCACCGGGAACGGGCATGCCCGCCACCCGCTGGGCGTCGACCGGGTGCAGCGGGAAGGCGACCTGCAGCTTCGGGTGTTCCACTCCCGGCGCGGCGAAGGGATGACCCGCGGCGGCCAGCGCTCGCAGGTGGTCGCCGGTGCGGATCATCACCTCGGTGTCCAGGCCGTCGGCGGCCAGCTTCTCCCGCAACGCCACCGCCACCTCGCCGGCCGCCAGGGGTGCGGTGAACACCGCGTTGCCGCTCTGCAGATAGGTGCGGGGCTGCTGCCAGCCCAGCTCGCCGAGCATCTCCCGCAGCCGGGCCATCGGCAGCCGGGCGTGCGAACCGAGGTTGACCGCGCGCAGCAGCGCCACGAAGGTGCTCACGCCAACGATCCTGCCACCGCGGCCCGACAACGCTTACTGGCGCGCTCGGGCCAAGGCGTCGTCGACGGACGTGGCCTGCTCGAACAACGCCGACAGGCCGGTCAGCTCCAGCAACCTGCTCACCCGCCCGCAACCGGGCACCACCAGCAGCCGCGCTTCGCGGCGGCCGGCGGCGTTGTAGGCCAGCATCAGCAGCTCCAGCACGGCGCTGGAGGCGAACCCGACCTGGTGGAGGTCCACGATCGCGGTGTGCAGGTGGGCGGCGGTCAGGCGCTGGCGCACGACCTCGGTGATGCGCGGCAGGCTGGCCATGTCGATCTCGCCGCCGACGCTGACCACCACCACGCCCAGTTCGGGCCACTGCACGCGCACTCGTAACGCCGAACGCGACGCGCCTCCGCCGGGATCGGCGTCGCTGGCGGAGCGGGGCGCGATGATGCCGCCCGAGCCGTGGGATGCCTGTGCGGGCAAGGATCTGGAGACGATCACGCTACCCCCTTCGTGCTGGACGGGCCGGTGGTGCGAACTCGCGCGCTCCGCGTCGAACCGCCTGTGCGCTGGGACGATCACCGACCAGCTGGCGCGGCGACGACCGGGCGAAACCGCACCATCCACCGTAGGAGCCGTTACCACCCCGCAACAAGCACTGCCACTTTCGTGTGAACTTCGGGGTGTGTCAGCGCAGGGCGGCGTCGAGGAAATCAGCGATGAGCGCCCACGTCGCCGGAGCCTGACCGGTCACCGAGCCCCCGGCGGCGTGCCGCACCTGCCGCGGCGTGAAATCACGCGCCTCGTCGAGGTAGTCGTGCTCGTGCACCCGCCCGCTCATCTCGTACAGCGTCGACGGCACCCCGGCGCGCTCCAACGCCGACAGCAGCAGCTCGCTCTGGTGGAAGGGCACCAGCGGATCGGCCGTGCCGTGCAGGATCAACCACGGCGGGCCGCCCCGGCGCACCCACCGCGACGGATCGGCCTCGGCGACCCGGCCCGGCACGGTCTGGATCTCCGCGCCGATCAACCGCGACTCCGGCGAGACGGCATCGTCATGGCCGCGACTGCCCCCGGTGATCTGGTTGAACCGCTCCACCGCGCCCTCGGGCATGTGCCCGTCCATCAGCAGGAAATCCGTCGGCCCGTACAGGTCCACCACCGCCTGCACCTCGCTGGACACCGACGTCGGCCCCAGATCGCCCTCCAACGCCACCACACCCGCGGTGGCGCCCAGCATGCCGGCCAGCCAGCCGCCCGAGGAATTGCCCATCACCGCGATGCGCTCGGCGTCCAGGCCGTAGCGGGCGGCGTGGGCGCGCACCCAGCGCACCGCCGCCTTGCCGTCGTGCACCTGCGCAGGG
Organism: Saccharopolyspora endophytica; assembly: GCF_018070075.1. Classification (GTDB taxonomy): domain Bacteria; phylum Actinomycetota; class Actinomycetes; order Mycobacteriales; family Pseudonocardiaceae; genus Saccharopolyspora; species Saccharopolyspora endophytica. The sequence goes on along the minus strand of NZ_JAGPXE010000003.1, from coordinate 304,247 downwards.
AACCGGGCCTGCCCGCTGGAGCGCACCGCCACCGCCGCCACCGCGAAACCCCGCCCGCACAACGCCCGCGCGACCCGCTCACCACCGGTGTTGCCGTTGTCGGCCAACCACGCCGAACCCGCCGACCACACCACCACCGGGCACGGGCCGGTGGCCTCCGGCGGCAGGTACAGGTCCATGCGGTGAGCGTTGCCGACCCGGGGCGCGTAGCTCAGATCCCGCATCACCACGTACGGCTGCCCGCTGACCCGCACCCGCCACCACCTCCACGCCGGAAACGATCAAGAGCCCACCCTGTCAAGATCGAACCCGTCTGGGAAGACGATCACCCGAACGCACCCGACCTCTGGGCGGGAAGTGGCGAGTTCTCGCCGGGCGCGGCATGCCTTCCCCCGGCCACCGGCCGCCACACCTGGCCCACCGACAACCGCAACTCGCCGTCGACGGCGTCCACGGTGATCTCATCACCGGCACCGGCCTCACCGCCCAGCACCATCCGCGCCAACCGGTTGTCCAGCTCCCGGGAGATCACCCGCCGCAACGGGCGGGCACCGAACTCCGGCTGATGTCCGCGCTCGACCAACCAGTCCAACCCCGCATCGGTGACCGACAACCGCATCCCCTTGTCGGCCAGCTGCGCCCGGGTGCGCTCCAGCAGCAGACCCCCGATGCGGCGCAGCTGCTCGAGGCCCAGCGGCCGGAACACCACGACGTCGTCGATGCGGTTGATGAACTCCGGGCGGAAGAACCCCCGCAGCTCCTCCAGCACCACCACCGCCGACGCCGCCGCGTCACCACCCGAATCCAGGATCCGATCGGCCCCCAGGTTGGAGGTCATGATGACCACGACGTTGCGGAAATCCACCAACCGGCCCTGCGAATCGGTCAACCGCCCCGCGTCCAGCACCTGCAGCAACGTGTTGAACACATCCGGATGCGCCTTCTCGACCTCGTCGAGCAGCACCACCGAGTACGGCTGGCGCCGCACCCGGTCGGTCAACTGCCCCGACTCCCCGTAGCCCACGTACCCGGGCGGGGCACCGATCAGCCGCGACACCGAGTGCTTCTCCTGGAACTCCCCCATGTCCAGCCGCAACAACCGGCCGGCATCCCCGAACAGCGCCTGCGCCAACGCCCGAGCCAGCTCGGTCTTGCCCACACCCGTGGGCCCGAGGAACAAGAAGTTGCCGATCGGTCGTTCCGGGTCGGCCAACCCCACCCGGGCCCGCCGCACCGCCTCGGCCACCGCCGCCACCGCCGCGTCCTGCCCCACGACCTTGGCCTGCAGCTGCTCCTCCAGCCCCAGCAGCCGCGCGACGTCCTCGGCGCTGACATCGGCCACCGGGATCCCGGTGCGCGAGGCCACCACATCGGCGACGTCGTCGGCCACCACCGTCGGCTCGAACACCGCCGCCGAACGCACCTGCCCGCCCCGCCGCAACCGCACCCGGCTGCACGCCTGATCCAGCAGATCCACCGCCTTGTCCGGCAGGAACCGGTCGGCGATGTAGCGCTGGGACAGCTCCGCAGCGGCTTTCAGCGCAGCCTCGTCGATGCGCACCCGGTGATGGCGCTGGTAGCGCTCCCGCAAACCCCGCAGCACCACCACGGTCTCCTCCACGCTGGGCTCGTCGACCATGATCGGCGCGAAACGCCGCTCCAGCGCCGGATCCTTCTCGACGTGCTTGCGGTACTCCTCGACCGTGGTGGCGCCCAGCAACCGCACCTCGCCTCGGGCCAGCGCGGGCTTGAGCATCGTGCCCGCGTCCATCGACCCCTCACCGGCGCCGGCACCCACGATGCTGTGCAGCTCGTCGATGAACACCAGCACCGACTCGCGGTTGGCGCGGATCTCGGTGAGCACGTCGCGGAACCGCGACTCGAACTCGCCCCGGTACTTCGCCCCGGCCACCATGCCCGCCAGATCCAGCGACACCACCCGCAGATCCGCCAGCGACCACGGCACCTCACCGGCCACGATCCGCCGCGCCAAGCCCTCCACGATCGCGGTCTTGCCCACGCCCGGATCACCCACGAACACCGGGTTGTTCTTCGAACGCCTGCCCAGCACCTCGATGGCCTGCTCGATCACCGCGTCCCGGCCCACCACCGGATCCAGCTTGCCCGCCCGCGCCAGCTCCGTGAGATCCATCCCGAACTCGTCCAACCGCGGCGTCAAGCTCAGCACGCTGCGACCGCCACCGCCCTCACCGAGCTCGATGGCCCGCGCCAGAGCACGCCCGGCCACCGAATCGGCGTCCGCGGCCAGCCCCAGCACCACGTGCCGCGCACCCACCACATCAGCGCCCTCGGCCAACGCCTGCCGGTAGGCGCCCAGCAGCGCCCGCCGAGCCGCCGAGGACAGCACCGGCGAGCCCTGCAACAGCGGTTCCTGCACCGCGATCACCGCCGAGCGCACCGCCTCGGCGAGCTCACCCACCCGCACACCCGAGGAACCCAGCAGCTCGGCCGTGGCCGGGACCTGCGTGACCGCCCACAGAAGGTGCGAGCTGTCCAACTCGGGAGAACCCCAGTCCACGGTGGCCCGCACCGCCTTGGACACCACCTCGTGCGCCTGCTCGTCGAGCAGCGCGCTCAGCGCCGCCGACTGCGCGGCCGCCTCACCCGAACCGGCGAGCACGTCGCGGAACAGCGAATCGAAGGCAGCAGAGGAGTCTCCGGCACTGCCGCGATCCAACCGTGCCACCTCCACACACGACGAACATCGCCCGCCGACCCGAAAACCCGGATGCGGCAGGCGACGTCGAACCTCAGCGGACGGGCACCAACCCCCGCGATACCGGCGGCTCGACCGGTGAACACCTCACCGGGATGCCGCCGCCACCATCGGTGCCGCCCGCAAAACCCCTGCGCACGGACCCCTTCTCGCGCTCGGAAAACCCGGCGCCACCGCGCATGATCATTGTGGCACGAGGAATCCGGCAACCCGGGCCCGGGTGCGCGGCGGCTCAGCTGGCGCGCTGTTGTGCCTGCTCTATGGCATCGGCCAACCGCGACAGCTCCTTGCCGATGTGCGACAGGCGCTCGGACATCACGCTGGCGTGCCCCGACAGCGGCCCCACGTGACCGGCCGCGCGCAGCCACTCGGTGACCCCCGACAGGCCACCCGACATGCCCTCCACGGTCAGCGAGAACCCCCGCATGACCTTCTCGATCTCCTCGACGCTGTGCGCCACACCCGGATCGCGCAGCCGCTCGCCCAGCGCCACGGTCGCCTCGCCGACCTGACGAGCGACCTCCGAGGAATAACCCGACTCGGCGGCTCCCGCCTCCTCACCGCGTCTGCCCGAGCGACGCGACGGCGGGCCGTGCTTACCCGCCTGAGACGACGAGTGGTCGGAATGTCCAGCGGCAGTCATAGCGAACCAATCAACCCGAATCCAGTACCAACTCCACCCCGACCACCACGCGCCCGACCGGTCCGGCACGTGTTGTCCGGATCCCGGGCTTGTCGCAGCACAGGAGTAGGTGCGGAGAGGTTAGCGCGTCAGTGCCGGGCGTGGTGAAGGCGATGCGCAAGCATTATCTCCAGACCCCGCTGAACCCACCGAGATCACCCCGCCGCGCCCGCGGCGCCACCAGCCGAGATCACCCACCGGACCCACCGCGGCGCGCACCGTGACCGGTCTCAGCGCTGCTGGCCGAGCTCGGCCAGCAGCGCGTTGATCTCCTCATCGGTGGTGGCGGCGAAGTCCCGGTAGAACTGGCCGACCGCGGCGAACCCCACCGGTTGCAGCACGCACACCACCGCATCGGCCTCACCGCGCAGCGCCCGCACCGACTCCGGCGAGCCCACCGGCACGGCCAGCACCAGGTGCCGGGGCCCGGCCTCGGCCAGCATCCGCAACGCCGCCCGCGCGGTGGCACCGGTGGCCAGCCCGTCATCGACCAGCACCGCATCACGACCGGCCAGCTCCACCGGCTCCCCGTGGTAGAGGTGCTCGCGGCGCGCCGCCTCAGCGCGCTCGCGCTCGCAGGCCGCCGCCAGATCGTCGAGGTCGAGGCCGAACGAGCGCACCAGAGCGTGGTCGTAGCCGGGCGGGCCGTGCGCGGTGACCGCGCCCAGCGCCAGCTCGGGCTGCCCCGGAGCACCGATCTTGCGGGCCACGCACACCCGCAGCGGGGCGCTGAGCTCCCGCGCCACCTCGGCGGCCACCGGAACACCCCCGCGCGCCAGACCGAACACCACCGGGTCGACAAGATCCAGGCCGTGCAGGTGCCCGGCCAGCACCTGACCGGCGTGGGCGCGATCGTCGTAACCGGTCGCGCCGGAGTGCCGGGATCGCGTTCGAGGCATCGCGCGCCCCTTTCCCACCACATCGGGGCCACCCCTATGGGTGCCCACCGCGGTGGTGCGGGCAAACCGCCGTCACCGCCGCAGCGCGCTCACCCGCAGCACCCGCAGCCGGTTGAGCGCCGCGGCCACCTCCAGCGGCCGGGGCACCGCGAAATCACCCACGAAGCGCTCGTCGACGGCCTCCACCCCGCGCTCGGCGATGTCGCCGGCCAGCGCCTCGAGCACCTCGGCGATGCTGGCGCGCCCGTCGAGCACACCGCGCCGCGCGCAGCTGACCAGCGCCAGGCCGATACCGGTGACCTGGGAGGCATCGACGATCTGCTCCACCCCGCGCAGCTCCACCGTGGACTCGCCGAGGGTCAGCGCGTCGGTGCCGCGGGCGCGGATCTTGGGGCGTTCGGTGGGGATCGAGCGCGGATCGACCACCCGGTGGCCCAGCGGCGGGTAGCCGTCGGCTTCGCTGTGCCGCCCGGTGGGGCGGGCCTGCGCGAGCTCCCGGGCCCGGTCGGTGACGTCGCGCGCCCGGTAGGCGTCCATCATCACCACCCGGTCGGCGACGTCCATGTAGTCACCCGAGCCGCCCATGACCAGCACCGTCGACACCCCGTGCGTGGCGCGCAGCGGGCGGATGAGGTCGACGAACGGCGTCAGCGGCTCGGCGTCCTTGGCCACCAGCTCCTGCATGCGGGCGTCGCGGATCATCAGGTTGGTCGCCGCGGTGTCCTCGTCGACCAGCAGCACCCCGGAGCCCGCCTCGACGGCCTCGGTGATCGCGGCGGCCTGCGAGGTCGATCCGGAGGCGTTGTCGGTGGAGAAGTCCCGGGTGTCGGCGCCGGTGGGCAGGTGCGAGACGAACGGGCTGACGTCCACCCGGTGCACCCGCCTGCCGTCCTCGGCGCGGACCTTGGCGGTGTCGGCGCGCGCCACCACCAGCTCGCGGCCGTCACCGGGAACGTGGTCGTAGACGCCCTGCTCCAGGGCGCGCAGCAGCGTGGACTTGCCGTGGAAGCCGCCGCCGACGATGAGGGTGATGCCCTCGGGCACGGCCATGCCGGTGACCTCGCCGCGGTGGGGCAGGCGCACGGTGGCGCGCATCGACTCCGGCGAGGAGAACGCGACACCGCTGGTCAGGGGTCGTTCGTCGATGCCGCTGCGGCGCGGCAGGATCGCTCCGTCGGCCACGAAGGCCACCCAGCCGCGTTCGGTGAGGGCTTCGCGCAGGGCGTGGGTGTCCTCGACGCTGTCGACGAAGTCGCGGGCCTGCTGCTGGTCGGCGGTGGTCCAGCGCAGCGCGGTCTCGACGGCGTGGGGCAGTTCGTCGCAGAGGGTGCGTTCGGCGGCGCGACCGTCGATGGTGCGGCCGCGGCCGGGCAGGTCGATGCCCATGCGCACTCGCACCGCGCCTTGGTGTATCTGGCAGGAGCTGCGGTCGAGGACCTGCTGGCCGCCCGCGTCGACCCGCAATCTGCTGTCGCCGAGCGCGCGGTGCAGCCGCCGGGCCAGGTGGCCGGCCAGGGCGCGGGCGCGCACCGGGTTGTCGTGGAGTTCGGCGGGCAGGCCCGCGTGCTCGGCGTCGACGGTGACCTGCACGCGGCTGGCCGGTGCGTAGGGGTCGGGTTGGACGCGCTGGACCTGCAGGGTGAAGCCGTCGAAGCTCCAGGAGCCGGTCAGCGACTTGTAGCGGCCGTAGCTGGCGCCGTGCATGCCGCCCAGTTCCTGGCGCAGCCGCTGCGCGTCGCCGCGGGCGGCGGTGGGGTCGCGTTGGGGCTGGGCCGATGAGGTGCGGGGGCCGCTGTGCCGGGGCCCGCCCCGGCCGCCGTGTCGCTGTGCCATGCACACAGGGCTACCGCAGCGGCGCCGGAATCTCCAACCGGCCATGATCCAGGCCACAGTGGACACACTGTGGATCGGTGTGGTCTTGCGGGTTTTCCCCCGAAAATGCGAAACATTCGCGCGTCGTGATCGGGCGGGGGCGCTGACGTCGGGTTATCCTCTGCGGGCGCCCGCAAGATCAGCCGTCAACGACCTTCCGGGCAGGCCGCGGTGGACGTGCCGCCGCGACCGGCCCGCTCTCACACCGGCACCCCGCCTGGCGGGCGGGTGTGCCGGTGTCCAGTGAGGAGGCCAGAGATGTTCCCACCGTCCGGTCGTCACCGGTGTCGCGCGGCATCGCCCCGCCGCAGGGGTTCGCTGGTGTTACTGGCCGTCGTGGCCGCCCTGATCGGGGCCGCCTCCCCGGCGCAGGCCGCCGCACCCCGCCTGGATCCGAACGACACCCACGGCGCGTGGATCGGCTACAGCGCGGGCCGCGAGGCCTCCGGTGAGCGGACCTCCGGGCGGGTTCCGGCCGGTGCGCTGGCGGGCATGGACGTCAGCGGTCACCAGGGGCAGGTCGACTGGCCCCGGGCCTACGCCGACGGGGCGCGGTTCGCCTACGTCAAGGCCACCGAGGGCAGCGGGTTCCGCAGCTCGTCCTACGCCCAGCAGTTCCACGGTGCGGCGGCGGTGGGAATGGTGCGCGGCGCCTACCACTTCGCGCTGCCCGACCGCGCGCCCGGCGCGGTGCAGGCGAACTTCTTCGTCGACAACGGCGGTGCGTGGACGCCGGGCTCGGGCACGCTTCCCGGGGTTCTGGACATCGAGCACAACCCCTACGGCGAGACCTGCTACGGGATGGACCCGGTGAGCATGTCGCGCTGGATCGCCGATTTCTCGGGCACCTACCAGGCGCGCACGGGCAGGGCTCCGGTCATCTACACGACGGCGTCGTGGTGGAACCAGTGCACGGGCGCCAACCCGGACTTCGCGGCGCACAACCCGCTGTGGATCGCCCGGTACGCCCCGGAGATCGGCCCGCTGCCGGCGGGCTGGAACTTCCACTCGTTCTGGCAGCACTCCGACGCAGGGCCGCTGCCGGGCGGCCAGGACGCCTTCAACGGTGACGTCGGCCAGCTGGCCGCCTTCGCCGGCTGATCACGCGCAGACCACGCACACAAGGTGGGCCGCCCCTTCTCCCGGGACGGCCCACCTTGTGCGTTCAGCGGTGCGTTCTACTGCCCGATCAGCTCCGGCGGGATGGGCTGGTCGTTGTTGATGGCGTCGAACATCTGGCCGGCCTTCTCCTTGTCCCAGACGATGACCGATCCGCCGTCGGAGTCCTCCCCGAAGCGCCCGAAGGGCACTTGGGTGGTCACGCCCTGACCGCCGCTGACATCACCCATGGCCAGGGCCAGCGACATCAGGTGCCAGATGTGGTCGTTGTCGTTGACCAGGAAGGTCTTGCTCGCCCCGGAGGCCAGCGGGAACAACCGGAACGGGTTGATCAGCGTGGCGGGGCTGGTGCCCTTGTCGACCAGGGCACCCAGCAGCTTGCGCTGGTTCTCGGCGCGTTCGAGGTCGCCCCCGTCCAGGGAGTAGCGGGCCCGGACGAACCCGAGGGCCTGAGCACCGTCGAGCTCCTGGCAGCCCTGGGGCAGGTGGACGTTGGCCATGGGGTCGTCCATGGGCTTGTCCAGGCAGATGTCGACTCCGCCGACGGCGTCGACCAGGTCGGCGAACCCGCCGAATCCGATCTCGGCGTAGTGGTCGATGTGCACGCCGGTGTTCTGCTCGACGGTCTGGGCCAGCAGCTGCGGCCCGCCGAAGGAGAACGCCGAGTTGAGCTTGGTCTTGCCGTGCCCGGGGATGGCGACGTAGGAGTCGCGCGGGAGGCTGATCAGCGCTGGCTGCCCACCGCCGCTGGGGATGTGCACCAGCATCATCGAGTCGGTGCGGCGCCCACCGGCGTCACCGGCGGAGAGCTCCTCGCGCCGGGCGTCGTCGAGGCCTTCACGGGAGTCCGAGCCCACCAGCAGCCAGTTGCTGCCCGCCGAGTTGCCCGCCTGGCCTTCGAAGTCCAGGGCGGCGGTGCGCTGCAGCATGCTGTCGAAGTAGAACACCAGCGCACCCAGCAGCACCGCGACGATCAGCAGCGCGATGCCGATGCGCTTGCCCCAGCGGGGCTTGCCGCGCCGCCGCGGCGGCGGGGGTGGTGGCCGGTCGCCGCGCGGGCGCCCGGGTGGGGGTGGCGGCGCGGGGCGCCGTCCCTGAGGGGCCTGCGCGCCGCGATAGTAGTCGTACCTGTCGCCGCCGCCCTGCGGCCTTCGCCTCGGCGGTCCGCCCGCCGACCAGTCGCTCATGCTCACACCTGCGTCGGTTGTTGGCGACGCGTCCCGCACGCGCCGCTGTGTGGCGTGCAGCATTGCAGAAGCACGTCGCGCAGGTGGCCGCCGCTATCGAACAGTGACCCGCAGATCGGGGTTTGTGCTGGTGGTGGGCCCGAGGAAGATCTCACACCCACCACCAGCGCGTCCCTCTAGCCTGCCACGGCCGAGCGCACCGCGGTGGCCCACAGCTCGATCGCGGCGTCGACCTGCTCGGCGGTGACGATCAGCGGCGGGATCATGCGCACCACGTTGCCGTGCGGGCCGCAGGTCAGCAGCAGCAGCCCGGCCTCGGCCGCGGCGGCGTGCGCGCGGGAGGCGGTGGCGGTGTCCGGGGTGCCTTCGGGGGTGGTGAACTCGTTGCCCAGCATCAGCCCGAGCCCGCGCACGTCGCCGATCACCGGGTGGTCGGCGGCGACCTTGCGCAGCCCCTCGACCAGCCGCGCGCCCTGTTCGGCGGCGTTGGCCACCAGCCCTTCCTGCTCCACCACGTCCAGGGTGGCCAGTGCCGCGGCGGCGGCCACGGCGTTGCCGCCGTAGGTGCCGCCCTGCGATCCGGGCCAGGCCTTGCTCATCAGCTCCTCACCGGCGGCGATCGCCGAGATCGGGAAGCCGCTGGCCAGGCCCTTGGCGGTGATGAGGATGTCGGGGCGCACGCCGGCGTGGTCGTGGCCCCAGAAGCGGCCGGTGCGCCCGACACCGGTCTGCACCTCGTCGACGATGAGCAGGATGCCGTGGGCGTCGGCGCGCCGGCGCAGGCCGGCCAGGAAATCCGGGGGCGCGGGGATGTAGCCGCCTTCGCCGAGCACGGGCTCGACGATGATCGCGGCGGTGTCGCGCGGGGAGCTCTGGGTGACCAGCAGCTGGTCGAACTCGGCCAGGGCGCGGCGCACGGCCTCCTCGGTGCTGCACTGCTGGCGGTAGGGCTCGGGGAAGGGCGTGAACACCACGCCGGGCATCATCGGCCCGATCCCGGCGCGCACCTTCACCCCGGAGGAGGTCAGGGCGGCCGCGCCCATGGTGCGGCCGTGGAAACCACCCTGGAAGGCGATGATGTTGGCCCTCCCGGTGGCGTGTCGCGCCAACCGGACGGACGCTTCAACCGCTTCACTACCGGAGTTGACGTAGAAGAGGCGGTCCAGGCCCTCGGGCAGCACTTGGCCGAGGCGCTCGGTCAGGTCGAGCAGCGGCTTGTGCATCACCGTCGTGTACTGGCCGTGGATGAGGGTGCCGACTTGGCGCTGGGCGGCCTCGACCACGCGCGGGTGGCAGTGTCCGGTGCTGGTGACACCGATGCCGGCGGTGAAGTCCAGGTAGCGGCGGTCGGACTCGTCGTAGAGGTAGACCCCTTCGCCGCGTGCGGCCAGCACCGGGGTCGCCTGCTTGAGCGCCGGGGAGAGCTCCGTCATGATCGACTCCAAGCATGCAGAATGTAGGATTGTTGACAATCTAGGCAGTCATGCAACCATCAGCAACACTCGGTGTCCACCACCGAAGCGCACTAGGTTGGCAAACAAGCACATCCGTCGACACCCAGGAGGGTTCGCGCAGCGATGACCACCACCCCAACGCATCCCCGCGAGGCGACCGTCGTCGAGGCCGCCCCCAAGCAGCTGCTCATCGCCGGCAAGTGGCGCGACGCCACCGGTGAACGCACCTTCGCCGTCGAAGACCCCGCCACGGGCGCCACCCTCTGCCACGTCGCCGACGCCTCCCCCGACGACGCGCTCGCCGCGCTCGGCGCCGCCCACGACGCCCAAGCCGACTGGGCCACCCACCCACCCCGCGAACGCGGCGAGATCCTGCGCCGCGCCTACGAGATCATCATCGAGCGGCGAGAAGACCTCGCCCTGCTCATGACCCTCGAAATGGGCAAGCCCCTGCCCGAGGCCCGCGGCGAGATCACCTACGCCGCGGAGTTCTTCCGCTGGTTCGCCGAAGAGGCCGTGCGCATCGGCGGCGACTACGCCGTGGCCCCCAACGGCTCCGGCCGCTTCCTGGTCACCCGCCAGCCCGTCGGCCCCGCCCTGCTGATCACCCCGTGGAACTTCCCCATGGCCATGGGCACCCGCAAGATCGGCCCCGCCATCGCCGCCGGCTGCACCTCGGTGATCAAACCCGCTCAGCAGACACCCCTGTCGATGCTGGCGCTGGCCGAGATCCTGCGGGAAGCAGGACTGCCCGACGGCGTGCTCAACGTCGTCACCTCCTCCAACGCCGGCGGGGTCATGGAACCGATGATCCGCGACCCGCGCGCCCGCAAGCTGTCGTTCACCGGCTCCACCGCCATCGGCCGCAAGCTCATCGAGCAGTCCGCCGAGCAGGTCCTCAAGGTCTCCCTCGAACTCGGCGGCAACGCACCGTTCCTGGTCTTCGACGACGCCGACCTCGACGCCGCCGTCGACGGCGCCATGCAGGCCAAGATGCGCAACATCGGCGAAGCCTGCACCGCGGCCAACCGCTTCTACGTCCACGCCGACATCGCCCAGGCCTTCTCCGACAAGCTCGCCGAACGGATGTCCGCGCTGACCATCGGCCGCGGCGTCTCCGAGGACATCCAGGTCGGCCCGCTCATCGACGACAAGCAGCTGAGCAAGGTCACCGACCTGGTCTCCGACGCCGTCGCCCAAGGAGCCCAGGTCGTCACCGGCGGCGACCGGCACGGCGGCGACGGCTACTTCTACACCCCCACCGTGCTCACCGGCGTGCCCGAAGGCGCGCGCATGGCCAGCGAGGAGATCTTCGGACCGGTCGCGCCGATCACCACCTTCACCGACGAGCGCGACGCCATCGCCAAGGCCAACAACACCGAGTACGGCCTCGTCAGCTACCTGTTCACCCAGAACCTGCAGCGCGGCCTGCGCGTGACCGAAGCGCTCGACACCGGCATGGTCGGCCTCAACCAGGGCATCGTGTCCAACCCGGCCGCCCCCTTCGGCGGGGTCAAGGCCTCCGGGCTGGGCCGCGAAGGCGGCAAGGTCGGCATCGACGAGTTCCTGGAGACCAAGTACGTCTCCATCGGCGGCCTCTGACCCACCACGCACGCATGACCGAGGGGCCCGGTTTCCGCGGAAACCGGGCCCCTCGGCGTGAGATCCCTACTCGGCCATCGAACCGTTGAGGCGCTCCAACGCGTCGTTCATGTGCGCCTCCAGGCGCGACAGCAGCAACGCCTCGTCACCGGACTCGATCGCATCGACCAGGCCCTTGTGCTCATCGACCAGCGCCTGCACGTCGGCGTGGTACTTGTCCTGCAACGCCGTCAGGCACATCCGCTTCTCCACCAGCAGCGTCTGCGCCATCCGCTGCAACCGAGCACTGCCCGACACCCGCACCAGCGTCTCGTGGAACTCCTGATCGGCATCGGCCAGCTCGATGGCATCACCCTTGCCCGCCGCGGCCACCATCCGCGACTGCGCCGCGGTCAGCTCCGCCACGGCCTCCACCCGGTGATGCCGCACGATCTGCTCGCACGCCGCCCGCTCCACCGCCAACCGCGCCACGTAGATGTCGGCGACGTCCTCAGTGTGCAGATCCATCACGAACAACCCGCGATGCGGCTCGCTGCGCAATAAGCCCTCGGCCACCAACCGCTGCATCGCCTCCCGCAGCGGCCCCCGGCTCACCCCCAGCCGCGCCGCCAACTCCGCTTCCCCCAGCTGCGACCCCGGAGGCAGCGACCCGTACATGATCGCCGCGCGCAACTGGTCGGCCACGATCGCCGCCGTCGACTTGCGCTGCACCGGCTCCAGCTCACCGGGCTGCTGGTACTGCTCCTCGGTCCCGAGCACTGCGCTCACCATTTCCCTGTTCGCCGATGACCGCCGGGGTCACCGGCCTGTTCCGGTCCGGAACAGCGTTCCCAATCCCTCACGCGACCTGCCCGCACCGGCCAGTCGCAACGCCTCCCACGCGCTGACCTGGTTGGCGGTCAGCACCGGCTTGCCCAACTGCTGCTCGATGTCCTCCAGCCACGCCGCGGTGTGCAGCGCGGTGTCGGGCATCAGCAGCGCCTCGGCCTGGTCGTCGTCGTTGGCCGCGGCGAACGACAGCACCTCCTCGCGGCCCAGCGTGCCGACCTCGGCTGCGGTGACGATGCCCCTGCTGGACAGCCGCACCACCTCCAGGTCACCGGCGCGCAGGAACTCCACGAAGTGCTCGGCCACATCGGCCGGGTACGTCGCGGCCACCGCGACCCGCCGCAACCCCAGCAGGGCCGCGGCGTGCACGAACGCGAACGACGTGCTCGACGTCGGCTTGCCCGTCACGGCCTGCAGCTTCTCCACCTGATCGCGCGCCCCGGACCAGCCGAAGACGAAACTGCCCGAGGTGCACGCCCAGACCACCGAATCCACCTCGCCCAGCGCACGCGCGCCGTCGGCGAGCACCTGCTCGGAACCCACGTCCAGCAGGGCATCGACCCGGTGGGCGTCCTCGCGCATCAGCGTGTGCACCAGGGGCAGCCGGACATCGTCTCCGAGCAGGCCCTCCAGGGTCGGGTAGTCGTCTTCGGCGCTGTAGCCGGGATACAGAATTCCTGCGGTGTGCGGCACCGGGGAGCTCCATCCTGTGCTCGACGTCCAACGGCCAACAACCCTGGGGTACCCCGCCCGGCCACACCGCAACGGGGGTGTCGATTGTTGACAATATTACCGCAGGGTCAACGGCCGCCGGAACGTTCGTAATGTCATCTTTACCGCCCCGCTCATGCGGCCGGAGCGTCCACCGCCTGCATCAATCGCTGCTCGGCCCCCACCGCCGAGAGCCCCATCTCCCGCAGCGCCGCCCAGATCGTGACCTGGTTGGCCGTGAGAACGGGCTTGCCCAACTCCTGCTCCAACGGCCCGATCAGGTCGTAGGTGGGCAGGTTCGTGCACGAGATGAACATCGCCTCGGCCTCCGGGCGATCCGCCGCGCGCACGATCTCCACCACCTCGCGGTACCCGGTCTTCCAGATCTGGCCGTCCAAACCCAGCCCGACGCTGGAGACCACCTCCACCCCGTGCTCGCCCAAGAACGAGCACAACCGGTCGGTGATGGAGACCACGTAGGGCGTCGCGATCGACACGCTGCCCACACCCAGCACCTCCAGAGCCTGCACCAGCGCACCCGAGGTGGTCACCGCGGCCGGCGCACCGGCATCGCGCATCACCTCCACCAGCCGCCGCTGCCCGCCGGCGCCGTCGACGAAACTCCCGGAGGTGCAGGCGTAGGCCACCACCTCCGGCTCGGGCACCAGCAGGTCACGGGTGGCCGCGTGCACCGCGGCCTCGTCGGAGACCAGGCTGGCCTGCTCGACGCTGACCGGCACCGGGACGAACGCGGTGCGCGTGAGGTACAGCGACACCTCCTGCGGCGACCAGCGCCACAACTCGCGGTCCAGCGCCAGGTCGAACGGGGCGATCACCCCGACCCCCCGCTGCTGCACCGGGCCCGACACCCCGCCGAGGAAGTCATCAAGTGGCATGCCGGCCCCCGATCGTTCCCTCGAAGCGCTCGTAGCGCAGGGTTTCGCCGACGCTGCCCGAACGCCACACGTCGTTGCAGGCCTCGGCCATCTCCGCCAGCCCCTCCACGATCGTGGCGTAGACGTTGCCGGGCACCCAGCCCACGTCACCGTTGAGCAGCAGGTTGTTGCGCCCGTAGAAGATCGCCAGGTCGATCACGCCCGGCAAATCCTCGATCCCCTTCTCCTGCTTGAACTCCCGGTCCAGCATGCCGCCGGGGAAGGAGAAGTAGACGACGTCGCCCGGGATCGGGGTCACCGTCGGGTTCTCCTGACCCGGCTCATCGGCGGCGAAGCGCGGCACCATCGTGTAGATCTCGTTGCGGGCGTACTTGGCGTGGTGCACCGGCCCGACCTGCGGCAGCGCGTTCCACACCGCCTCGCAGGTTCGGGGCGCGTCGGCGTCGAGCAACTCCGCCACGCAGGACACACCGCGCTTCTCCAGCGTGATCGACAGGTACCTGGGCATCGTGATCCATTCGTTCGCTGTGGCCATCTCGCACTCTCCCCGGGCCGGACCAACCGATGCCAGTGGATTGTTGACAATCCTACGAACCGTTCCTAGCGTGTCAATGCCTCCACCGACGCGCGTTTTCACCGCCCAGTGCTGGGGAAACACACTCGTCATCGGCGTGGGAGACGATCACCCGACACCCCTGCGGCCCTAAGGTCATCGCCATGGTCAACACCCGCCCCACCGTCGTCGTCCTCCACGACGGAGACGCACCCGACGAGATGGCCCGCATCGCCGAGCACGCCGAACTGCGCTACGCCACCGGCGAGGAACTCCCCGACGCCCTGCCCGGCACCGACGCCCTGTTCGTGTGGGCCTTCCGCTCCCAAGCCATCGCCGACGCCTGGCCCCAGGCCGACAAGCTCCAATGGATCCACGCCGCCAGCGCCGGAGTCGACCGCCTGCTGTTCCCGCAGCTGCGCGACTCCCCCGTGCAGCTGACCAACTCCCGCGGCGTCTTCGACCAGCCTATCGCCGAATACGTCCTGGGAACCGTGCTCACCTTCGCCAAGGACATGCACACCACCCTGCGCCTGCAAGACGCCAAGCAGTGGAAGCACCGCGTCACCGAACGCATCGAAGGAAAGACCGCCCTCGTCGTCGGCACCGGACCCATCGGCCGCGCCATCGCCCGCCAACTCACCAACGCAGGACTGCGCGTGGCCGGAGCCGGACGCACCGCCCGCACCGGCGACCCCGACTTCGGCGACATCCACACCTCCGACGACCTCGCCCGCGTCGCAGGTGACTACGACTACCTCGTCGTCGCCGCACCCCTGACACCCCAGACCCACGGGCTCATCAACGCCGAAGTCCTCACCGCCATGCGCCCCAGCGCCCGCTTCATCAACGTCGGCCGCGGCGAACTCGTCGACCAACCCGCCCTCGTCACCGCCCTCCAGCAGCAGCACATCGCCGGCGCCGCCCTCGACGTCTTCGACACCGAACCCCTCCCGCAGGACTCACCCCTGTGGGAGATGCCCCACGTCCTGGTCTCCCCGCACATGTCCGGCGACACCCTCGGCTGGACTGACGAACTCGTCGACCTGTTCCTGACCAACCTGAGCGCCTTCACCCACGGCACCGACCTGCGCAACGTCGTCGACAAGCAACGCGGCTACGTCACCGCCTGAGGCCGCCACATCCAGGGAGACGCCATGGCCAACACCCAGCCCGCCGAGCTCTCGGCCACCGAGCTGCTGGCCGCCTACGCCGCCGGAACCCTCTCACCCGTCGAAGCCTGCGAAGCCGCCCTGCAACGCATCAACGACCACGACCCGGCCGTCAACGCCTACTGCCTCGTCGACCCCGAACAAGCACTGCGAGCCGCCCGCGAATCCGAGAACCGCTGGCACCGCGGCCACCCCGCCGGACGACTCGACGGCGTGCCCACCTCCATCAAGGACATCTTCCTCACCCGCGACTGGCCCACCCTGCGCGGCTCCCACACCGTCGACCCCGACCAGCCCTGGACCGAAGACGCCCCCGCCGTCACCCTGCTGCGCCGCGAGAACCCCGTCCTCCTCGGCAAGACCACCACCCCCGAACTCGCCTGGAAAGGCGTCACCGACAGCCCCCGCCACGGCATCACCCGCAACCCCTGGAACACCTCCCGCACCGCAGGCGGCTCCTCCGGCGGCGCCGCAGCAGCCGTGGCCACCGGCATGGGCCCCCTCGCACTGGGCACCGACGGCGGCGGATCCGTGCGCATCCCCGCCTCCTTCTGCGGCATCGCCACCCTCAAACCCACCTACGGCCGCATCCCCCTCTACCCGGCCAGCCCCTTCGGCACCCTCTCCCACGCCGGCCCGATGACCACCACCGTCACCGACACCGCACTCATGCTCGACGTCCTCGCCCAACCCGACGTCCGCGACTGGTCGGTACTGGCCCCACCCACCGACTCCTTCCTCGACCACCTCGGCGGCGGCGTCACCGGCCTGCGCATCGCCGTGAGCACCGACCTCGGCTACGGCACCCCCGTCGACCCCCAGATCGCCCGCGCCCTCACCGACGCCGCCCTCACCTTCCACGACCTCGGCGCCCACGTCGAACACGCCGACCCCGGCATCACCGACCCCATCGAGGACTTCCACGTCCTCTGGTTCGCCGGCGCCGCCAAAGCCACCGAACACCTCACCGACGCCCAGCGCGAACTCCTCGACCCCGGACTGGCCGCCATCTGCCGCCAAGGACTCACCTACAGCGCCCAGGACTACCTCGAAGCCACCAACACCCGCATGAAAATCGGCCAGCGCATGGGCGCCTTCCACCAGAACCACGACCTGCTGCTGACCCCCACCGTCCCCATCCCCGCCTTCACCGCAGGACGCGAATCCCCCACCGACGGCGACCGCTGGACCACCTGGACCCCGTTCACCTACCCGTTCAACATGACCCAGCAACCCGCCGCCAGCATCCCCTGCGGCCACACCGACGACGGCCTGCCCATCGGACTGCAGATCATCGGCCCACGCCACGCCGACGCCACCATCCTGCGCGCCGCCCACGCCTACGAGCAGGCCCGCCCCTGGACCCGCACCACCACACCGAAGCAGCGGGCCACGGACTCCTGAACCCGCCCCCGGAGCCGCAGACCGGGGCGGATCGGGCACGGGCAGCGTGGCAGGACCCGGCCCCGATGAGATGGAGGCACCGCGCGGTGAGCTCCTCGACGAGGCCCGACCAGATGGTTGATGGACAGCAGTTCTCCTGAGATTGACCGAATTGGCCTAATCTCCCTCGCGGTCGTCGTAAGCTGCGGCGGTGAGCACGTGGTGTGCGACGACGAGACGGACGGGTACGACGGGCACCGCCGGAAGCGCGCGCTGCTCTGATGCCTGCGAGCGCCTCCTCAATGGCCGCCGCAGCGAGCTGGCCGGCCGCACCGAAATCGGCGACGACGCTTCCGGACCCAATTGGGACCAGCGCAGGATGAAATCTCAGTTCGCCGAGCATCTTCCCGAAGTGCGCCTTGGTGGAGCTTCCCCGGAGAAACTCCACTTCGACGTCGAAATGCGCCATGGGAGCGCACAAAGAGCGTCGTCGTCGTGACCAGCCAGCATCGCAGGGCAAGATCTGACGGTTCCGGCTCCGTGACATACTTTTTGCGATCACCCAGTAAGAGGCTCCACGGGAGGTTCCATGACTGAGGACTATCGGCTCGAGCGCCACGGCAACCCGCTCGAGAACGACCCGGGCGCGTTCCAACGCCGCCAACGACTGCAGCAACTCGGTTTGACGCGAACGGGAGCCCGAGAGCTGGACGCTTTCGCAGCTGACCTTGCCGCCGACGTGTCGTCGATGACCGGCGGTGGCCTTCCGTACACGATGGTCAACCTGTTCTTCGACGCGGACCAGGAGCCCGTGCAATATTTCGCCGGGCTTCACGACCCCAACGGGGGCATGAAGCGCTACATGAACCTCAACGAAGGATTCTGCGCACACGTCGTCAAGCGGCGGCTGGCGCTGCAGCTCGACGACGTCTGCGACTACCCCAGGTTCGGGGAGAACCCGGCGCTCGACCTCCTGAACGTGCGCACGTATCTCGGTGCGCCGGTCATCGACGATGATGGAACAGTGCTCGCGACGGTGTGCACCGTCGACAACGACGTCCGAAAGTACGGACGGGATGGAATCGCGTTCATCAAGGAGAAGGCCAACGCTGTGCTGGACATCTTGAAACGCCCGTTGACTCCCGTCGTCGACGGCGAACGCCTGTGATGAGCATGCGCGGCACCGTCGTGGTTGCCTGCTAGAGCTCCGCAGACTCCTGGACTTGAGCGGGGAACCGAGCCGACCATGATGATCGCTCGGTTCCCATAGCGTGCTGGAACAGCCTGTAGCGCTGAAAATCTGGCGTGCCCGCCGGTGAGATGAGGTGGTCGAGGTACACCGCGTCCCGCGGGAGAGCACCGACCAGGCCGTAGGCGCTGTGGATGTCTTTGGCCAGGGCCACGAGTTCTTGCCCGCGGACGTAGGACTGCAGTTTCGCGTTGTTGAGCGCTGCGTCGAGCTCAACACCATCCCAGCCCCGGTCGCGCCCAGCGGCGGCGGCGTACACATCGGTTCGCGTTGACATGTACAGCGATTGCATCTTGCCCAGCTTCTGCTGATTGACCTGTAGCTGGTCAAGGGAACGTGCGTCCGGGTGCAGAGGGCGCTGCTTCAGGAATCTCACGGTGCCGTCGAGGACGCGTGACATGATGCCCAGGCCGACTGCCGCCAGATTGAGCCGCCCGTAGAGGGTGCTGCTGGCCTGCGCGACGTGCATGCCCTGGCCTTCGGCGCCGATGAGGTTCAACGCAGGGACTTCGCAGTCTTCGAAGCCGACATCGCCGAACGAGAATCCGTCGATGACGCGGGGCTCGCCGAGCACCACCCCGGGGCGATCGGCCTCCACCAGTAATGCGGTGAGCCCGGCGATGCCCGAGGTCCCGGGTGTACGGGCGATCACCCCGTGCAGATCCGCACCGTTGTGGCTGCCACCCACGAACGTTTTGCAGGCCAGTCCGACCCCGTTGAGGACATAGGTGTCTCCGCGCCGCTCGGCTGTGGCGCGGGTCTGGCCGATGTTGCCGCCCGCCCCGGGTTCGGTGACGGCGATGGTCGGCAAGCAGTCACCTCGGGCGATGGCCGGCAGCCACCGTCCCTGCTGGACGTCGGTGCCGTGGTGCAGGATCTTCGCTACGCCGAGGTAGTAGGCCTGGAACAAGTACCCCATCGGCGGTGAGACCTGGGAAATGGCCTCCAGAACAGCGGTTTTGGCCACCTGTCCTGCACCGATGCCGTCGTAGCGCGTGGGAATGGTGAGTCCGAACCAGCCGTGCTTGCCGAAACTCCGGGCAAGGTCCAGTTCGGGGACCGTGCTGCCTTCCAGATCACTGCTGCGGGCAGTGATCTCGTCGTCGACGAACGTTCGTGCCTGTTCGCGGACCTCTAAGTCGCGGTTGGTCATGAATAGCTGCTCAATGAGATCCGGCATCAGCCCGCCCTGCTCCTCCACCGGTTTTGTGACCAAGGAGCAACCATACTGATGCGGCGGAAGCTCCGACAGATTGAAGGATCAGAAAGCCAGCGTGGCCATGTGATGATCCCGACCGAAGTTCACTTGTTTGGGGCTATGCGGGCTGTGCGGGCGCGATAGACGTCCCTGCGCCGCGGCTTTAGCTGTGGCCGTAGGTCGCGAAGTCACCGCGGCGGAGCCGGTCGAGCGCGGCAGCCGGAAGCCCAGCCACCACACCGGTGCGCGCTCGTGCAGAAGGTACGAGAAGAACACCGCCAGGTCGTGCGGCGGGACCTGCAGATCGCAGGAACGCAGAACGCACCACCAAACGGAGAGCGCAGGTCCGAGTTGCGCGATGAGGGACACCGGGATTCCGCTGGGATCCGTGGTGCGCAGACCCGCGATCTCGGCGATCTCAACGCGCGAGGGGGCGGTTCCCCGGCAGCCAAACCGCGCGAGTCCGGTGGCCAAGGCGTGCAGAGCCTCTTCCGTAGCCACCTCGAAGGAGAGGTGGTTCAAACCGACCCTGCCGGGGTCGAACTCCGCAGCCTCCCAAGCCGGTCTCAGCCCCAGGAGCAGGCCGGTGGGATGAGCCATCAGAACGCCGCCCAACAACAGCAGTGAACCCGCGGGGAGACCCACATGGCGGGCCCCGGTCATCGACATAGGCACATACCCGCTGAATGAACGCCCTGAGCGGCACACATTCAGCCAGTGATCAGGATGTGCGGTCGGGGCACCGAGTCCCTCGCCACCAGCTCAAGAACAGTGGCAAGCCGATCGTGCAACCCCTCTCCTGGACACAACGTGGACTCAGTCCCACGCCGACATCACGTGCTTGATGCGCGTGTAGTCCTCCAGACCGTGGTGGCCGAAATCCCGCGCCGACGCCGAATGTTTGAAACCCGAATGCGGCATCTCGGCCACCAACAGGTCGTGGGTGTTGATCCACACCGTGCCCGCCTGCAACCGCCGCGACATCCGCATCGCCCGACCGTGATCACGCGTCCACACGCTCGCCGTCAACCCGTAGCGCACACCGTTGGCCAACTCCACCGCCTCCTGCTCGCCGGCGAAGGACTGCACCGTCACCAACGGCCCCAGAATCTCGTGCTGCACCAGCTCATCGTCCTGCCCGCACCCGTCGACCACCGTGGCCTCCAGGAAGAAACCCCGCTCACCGCGCCGCCGACCACCCGCCACCACCCGCGCATGCCCCGGCAACCGCTCCAACCGGCCCAGCACCAGCTCCAACTGCCCCTCGCTGTTGAGCGGACCGAACGCCGCGTCCGCGTCCTGCGGAGGCCCCGGCCGCAACCGCCCGGCCCACTCCACCAACCGCCCCACCAGCTCCTCGCGCACCTCGTCGGCCACCAGCACCCGGCTCGCCGCCGTGCAGCTCTGCCCCGCGTTGCCGAACGCCGCCGCCGCGATCCCCTCCGCAGCCCGATCCAGATCCGCATCCGCGAACACCACCGCAGGTGCCTTACCACCCAGCTGCAGATGCGCCCGCTTCAAATCCGCCGCCGCCGACCCCGCGACCTCCATCCCCGACCGCACCGTCCCGGTGATCGAGAACATCCCCGGCACCTCGTGAGCCACCATCGCCCGACCGCTGTCCCGATCACCGCACACCACGTTCACCACACCCGGCGGCACGAACTCACCCACCAGCTCACCCAGCAACACCGCGCTCACCGGCGTGGTCTCCGCGGGCTTGAGCACCACCACGTTGCCCGCTGCCACCGCAGGACCGATCTTCGCCGCCGCCTGCACCAGCGGATGCGTCCACGACGTCACCGCCGCGCACACCCCGATCGGCTCCCGCCGCGTGAACGACGTGTGCCCCTCCCGGTACTCACCACCCGCAGTGGCACCCTCCACCCGGGCCGCACCCGCGTAGAACCGCAGCAGATCCACCGCCATCGGCAGCTCCTCCGCCCGCACCACCTCGAACGGCTTACCGGTGTTGCGGCACTCGGCCAGCACCAGCTCCTCGCTGCGCGCCTCCACCGCATCGGCGATGCCCAGCAACGCCTCCTGCCGACGCCTCGGCGTGGCCTGCGACCAGGACTCGAACGCCCCGGCCGCCACCGGCATCACCGCATCGACATCCGCCCAGCGCGTCAACGGCGCTGTCGCGTACTGCTCACCCGTGCTGGGATCCACCACCGGCAACGTCGCACCATCCAGCGCCGCCACCGACTCGCCACCGACCAGGTTGTGCAGTTCCACGCTCACGCCTCCAAGCCATGCCGGCCGCCGCTGGCCGACCACGCACCCGAGGCTAACGCCGCGCGCTCACCGCAGGGCGCGGTCCCGCGACCACCACTGCGACGCGGTACCGATCACCAGCAGCGCCAGCACCGGCGCGAACGCCCACCGGTACCCCACCGCCGGATCCCACTCCGACACCAGCTCCAGCACACCACCGACCAGCAGCTGGATCAGCACCGCAGCGCTGAAACCACCCATGTTCACCACACCCGTGGCAGTACCGGAGCGGTGCTCGGCGTTGGCCGTGCGCGCACCGTCGAAGGCCAGCATCGCCGCACCACCGGCCACACCGACCGCCAGCAACGCCACCACCAGCACCGGCATCGGCAGCGCACCCGGCCAGCCGACCATCACCGCCCACACGACCACGACCATCGAGGACAACCCGAACGTGTAGCGCTCCCGGCGGCGCGGACGCCCCGACACGTACTGCCCGGCCACCCACGACCCCGCGATGAACCCGGCCACGCTCACCAGCAGCAGCGACCCGACCTCCGACTGGCCGTGCCCCTGCGCCGCGCTGAGCCACGGCCCGCCCCACAACGTGGTGATCGCGACGAACTGCGCCATGAGCACGAAGTGCGTCCAGAACGCGTGCCGGGTGCCGCGCTGCGCGGCCACCGCCCGCAGGCTGTGCCGGATCCGCTCCGACACCGGCTCGGACTCGGCGACGCGGGTGCGCGCCGAGGAGTCCCGATCGCGGATGATCAGCGCGGCCGCCAGCCCCAGCGCCGCGGTCAGCGCCGCAGCGCCCAGGAACGTCGGCACCCACCCCAGCGAGTGCAGCGACAGGCTCAGCGGCAGCGTGGACACGACCTGCCCGAGCCCGCCGGCCAGACCGGTCAGCGCGGCGACCTTGCCGTAGCGGTGCGGTGGGAACCAGTGCGCGGCCAGCCGCAGCACGTTGGTGAACATGAACGCGTCACCGAAACCGATGAGCATCCGCCCGGTGATCCCGCCGACGATCGAACCGCTCAGCGCGAACACCGCCGAGCCGATCGCCAGTGCGATCATGCCGCCGGTGATGACCTTGCGCGGTCCGAGGCGGTCGGCCAGCAGCCCGGCCGGGATCTGCAGCACCAGGTAGACGCCCAGCTGCAGCGCGGAGAACAGCGCCAGCACGCCCGGACCGGCGTCGAAGCGCTGCACCGCCTCGGGTGCGGCGACGCCGAGCCCGGCGCGGTGGAACAGCGCCGCGCAGTAGCACAGCGCTCCCACGCCCCAGACCAGCCACGCCATGCGGCTACCGGATCCTCGCCGCTGGGCGCCCGCCTGCTGCGGTGGCGCTTCGACCGTCGTGGACAACTGCGACCCCTCCCTGAAAGACTTGTATCCATCATAGATACAAGAGGGGTGGAAGTAGGATGCTCACGTGTCGAGCGCAACAGCATCCGAGACGCCGGCGGCCGACCGCGCGTACCAGCACGTCAAGGCCGGACTCCTCGACGGCAGCTTCCCCGACGGAGAGCTGCTCAGCGAGGGAGAAGTGGCCAACGCCCTCCAGATGTCGCGCACACCCGTCCGCGAGGCGTTCCTGCGCCTGCAATCGGAGGGATTCCTCAAGCTCTACCCCAAGCGCGGCGCCCTGGTCGTGCCCGTCAGCGCCGCCGAAGCCCGCGCCGCGATCGAGGCCCGCCTGGCGCTGGAGAGCTTCGCCATCGACAAGCTCGCCATCGAAGGCCCCGAGGCGATGACCGCCATCGGCCGCGAACTCGCCGGCCACCCCGCCTGCGACGGCACCGACCTCAGCGACGCCGAGATGCACGTCGCCGACCGCGCCTTCCACGCCACCCTGGTCGGCGCCGCGGGCAACCCGGTCGTCACCGACCTCTACAACACCCTGCGCGACAAGCAGATGCGCATCACCTCCACCGCGCGCACCCACTCCACGCGCGAGCGCATCACCCACCAGCACGCCCAACTCGCCCACACCCTCGCCACCGGCGAGGCCGAGCTGGCCAAGAAGCAGCTCCGCGAGCACCTCCTGGGCACCGTCCGCGCCCTCGGCATCGCAGGCGGCTCCTACCTCGACCCGACCGACGACGCCTGAAGCCGGTCTTTCCCGGCGACAGTCGTGTGCGGAACGGTGCGATGCGAAGTATTGATTTCGGCCCGCACTGAAACCACAGAGGCATTTAATCATCAACAGTGTGTTCCAGAAGGCGCTGATCCTCATCCGGCCGCATCATCTGGCCATGAACGACACCGCACACCGCTCAGCCATGGTCATCGCCGACCCCAGCGGCACGATCGTGCACTTCAACGCCGACGCCGAAGCCCTCTTCGGCCACCCCGCCCGCGACGCCGTCGGCGCCACCCTGGACCTCATCGTGCCCGCCGAGCACCAGCAGGCGCACTGGGCCGGATTCCACCGCGCCATGCGCACCGCCCACGCCGACCTCGAAGGCAACCCCATCAACCTGCCGGTGGTCTGCCACGACGGCCGGATCCGGGTCTTCCCCGGCGTGTTCGGCGTGCTGCGCGACCCCTACGGCAACGCCCAGGGCGCCGTGGCCACCTACGCCCCCGCCCGCGAAGGCGCGCAGCCGTTCACCCCCATCACCGCACCCGCCCAACAAGTACGTCCCGGCGCCGGATGACCGGCACCGGGACGTCACGAGCGCTGCCTCAGCCCTGTTCCGGCGGCTGCGCCATGTTCGCCGGCGGAACCTCCTTGCGGGCCACCGCCTCCGCAGCACGCACCGCTTCGGCGACCTCGGGGTTGGTGGAGGTGTCGAACCACGCCTGCACCGACTCCTCCACCGCCTCGGCCGGCGGAGCGTCGCTGGTGTCCTGCGACGGCTCGTAGCGGAACACCCCGTCCTCGCCCGGCTCACCGAGCATGCGGGCGAAGCCCTCCAACGACTTGCCGAAGTCGCTGGGCACCACCCACACCTTGTTGGCATCGCCCTGCGCCATCTGCGGCAACGTCTGCAGGTACTGGTAGGCCAGCAGCTCCGGGGTCGGCTTGGCGCGCTTGACGGCCGCGAAGACCTTCTCGATCGCCTTGGCCTGCCCCTGCGACTGCAGGTACTGGCTGGCCCGCTCACCCTGCGCCCGCAGGATGCTCGACTGCCGGTCCGCCTCGGCCTCGAGGATGGCCGCCTGCTTCTGGCCTTCCGCCGCGAGGATCGCCGACTGCTTCTGCCCCTCGGCGGTCTTGATCGCCGACTCCCGGGTGCCCTCGGCGTTGAGGATCATCGCGCGCTTCTCCCGGTCGGCGCGCATCTGCTTCTCCATCGAGTCCTTGATCGACGGCGGCGGGTCGATCGCTTTGAGCTCCACCCGCGCCACCCGGATGCCCCACCGGCCGGTCTCGGTGTCCAGCACCCCGCGCAGCTGAGTGTTGATCGCGTCCCGCGAGGTCAGCGTCTCCTCCAGGCTCATCGCACCGACCACGTTGCGCAGCGTCGTGGTGGTCAGCTGCTCCACCGCCACGATGTAGTTGGAGATCTCGTAGACCGCCGCCCGCGCATCGGTGACCTGGAAGTACACCACCGTGTCGATCGAGACGGTCAGGTTGTCCTGGGTGATCACCGGCTGCGGCGGGAACGACACCACCTGCTCGCGCAGATCGATGCGCGCCCGAACCCGGTCGAAGAACGGCACCAGCATGTTCAACCCCGGCTCGGCCACGGTCCGGAACCGGCCCAGCCGCTCCACCACCGCCGACTGCGCCTGCGGCACGACCATCACGGACTTCACCGCGACGATCAGCACCAGCAGCACCACGACCACCAGCACGATCACTTCAGCCATCTCCACGAAGCCTCATCTCCCTCAGGGCTCGGCCCACACCACCGCTGTGGCACCCGCGATCTCGATGACGGTGACCGTGCGACCGGCCTCGACGACCTGCGTCTCGTCCAAGGCCCGCGCCGACCACAACTGGCCGTCGATGCGGACCTGACCCCCCTGCGCATCCACTGCGGACTCCACGCGCGCCTGCTTGCCCACCAAGGCGTCCACGTTGGTCTTGAGCTCGCGCTGCTCGGTCATGCGCCGCTTGAGCGCAGGCCGCGCCAGCACCACCAGGCCCAGGGCCAGGACCGCGAACACCGCGACGTCCACGCCCAAGGGCATGCCCAGCGCCGAACTACCGGCGGCCCCCAGAGCCGCGGCGCCGATCATGACCAGCACGAAATCTCCGGACAGGACCTCGGCGCCGATCAGCAGCACCCCGGCGATCAGCCACAGCAGCGCAGGAGTCATGCATCCATCGTGGCACGCCCACCCCAGGCGCCACTGGCATTTCAGCCCACGTGATCAACGCGTGACCGCCGGATCACCCCTCCGCGGTGACGAAGTCGATCAGCTGTTCCACCGCGGTCAGCAGCGGCGTCTCGACGTCGCGGAAGCCGGAGGCACCGGCCAGCACCCGCCGCCAGCCCTCCGCCGGCTCGCCCCAGCCCAGCCGCGAGCACACGCCCTGCTTCCAGTCCTGCCCGCGCGGCACCGTCGGCCACTCGCGAATCCCCACCGCGGCGGGCTTGACCGCCTCCCAGATGTCCACGTACGGGTGACCGGTGATCATCACGTGCTCGTCGGTGATGCCCTCCACCAACCGCGATTCCTTGCTGCCCGCCACCAGGTGGTCCACCAGCACACCGACCCGGCGACCCCGCTCCGGCCCGAACTCGGCCAGCAAACCCGGCAGGTCGTCCACGCCGTGCAGCGGCTCGACGACGACGCCTTCCACCCGCAGGTCGTGACCCCAGATCCGCTCGACCAGCTCGGCGTCGTGGATGCCCTCCACCCAGATCCGGCTGCCGCGCGCCGTGCGGGCCCGCAGACCCTCGACCTTCACCGAACCCGACGCCGACCGCGCCGGAGCCGCCGGAGCGCTCGTGCGCGCCGGCACCAGCGTCGCGGGCTTGCCCTCGAACAGGAACGCCGCCGGGCGCATCGGGAACAGGCGCTGCTTGCCGTGCCGGTCCTCCAGCACGACGTTGTCCTTCTCCACCCGCAGCACCGCACCGCAGAACCCGCTGGCCGGGTCCTCGACCACCAGACCCGGCTCAGCCGGGACCTCCGGCACCTTCTTGCGCCGCGAGCCCGACAGGATGTCCCGTCCATAATCAACCGACCGCACGAACGGACACGGTAATCCGATCGTGGCCGACCGTCGTGCCGCCACGCCGCGCAACCACCCCATGGGCGGAGTCACACCACACCTCCCCCCGGGCGCGGCAAGGGTTTTCGATCCGTACCCTCTACCGACGTGCCATGCCCAAGCGCCACTTTGGTTGTCTGGTCGTCCGCCTGGCTGCACGGTGCGGCCGCGTCGGACGACGTGCTCGATGCCCTGCAGACCTGGGGCGAGGTGCAGGAGTTCCGCGCCGCCGACGACGAGCTCGCCGCGCGCCTGGACCTGCCCGGCCCCCACGACACCCCCGCCGGCCCCGCCCTGCTGCTGGCCGCGCTGCGCAAGGCCGGTGCCTCCACCGGCGAACTGGCGCTGCCCGTGCCCGGTGACGCCCGCGGCCTCGGCGGAGCCACCCCGTTCTCCAAGCTCGCGATGCGCATCGGCGAAGCCGCCGTGCTGCCCGAAGCCGGACTGGGACTGGTCCCCGAGCGCATCGCCGAAGGCATCCTGCGCTGGACGGTGTTCGAAACCGGCGAACTCCCGCCCGCCGAGCACCTGCCGATCGGCGAAGCAGAGCACGGCATGGCCTCCGCCATGCGGGAAGCGGCCACCGCCCTCATCGAGCTCGGCGTCGCCAAGCAGCGCCCCGGCGTGCGCGAGGAGATCGCCCAGACCATCGCCGCCAAGCCCACCCCGGACTGGCCGGAGACCATCCCCCAGCGCACCCTGCGGATCCTCCAGCGCGCCACCGAGGTCGAAGCCATCCTGTGGGTGGCCACCGACGACGCCCCCGGCGGCGCCCTGTCGGCCTCGGCGATGCGCAGCCGCACCGACGCCCTGCGCCCGCTGTTCGACGCCGTGCGCGCCGCCCGCCGCGCCTCGGTCGCCGAGATGGTCCGCGTCCTGGCCGACCAAGCCGCCCGCTCCTGACCCACGCCGATGGGGGTGCCCGCTCGGTGGAGCGGACACCCCCATCACCAGCTGGAAACCCTCAGCAGCACCCGGGAGCGCACAGCGCCCCGTTGACCGTCGACCCCGCCATCCGCAGCTCCGAGAGCTTGCACACCGGAGCATCATCGGTGTGCTCGGCGATGAGGTCCACGATCATCTTCACGAACCGCGGATCGGTCCCCGCCGTGGCCGCACGCGCGAAACCCATGCCCAACCCGGCAGCCGCCTCCGCCGCCTCGTTGTCCAGGTCCCACACGACCTCGAGGTGATCGGAGACGAACCCGATCGGGCTGACCACCACCGAGCCGACGCCCTTGGCGTGCAGGTCCTCCAGGTGATCGCAGATGTCGGGCTCCAGCCACGGCACCTGCGGCGGACCCGAACGCGACTGCCACACCACGTCGTAGGACTCCGCACCCACCTGCTCGGCCACCAGCCGCGCGGCCTCGGCGACCTGCCGCGAGTACCACTGCGGCCGCCCGTCCGCGCCCGGCCGATCATCCGCCCGCAGCGGGATGGAGTGCGCGGTGAACACCAACCGCGCCTGCTCGTCCCGCTCCTCCAGCTCGGCGTAGGCGGCGCGCACGGCGTCGGCGTTGGCCTCGACGAACAGCGGGTGGTCGAAGAACTGACGCAGCTTCACCAGCTCCGGCGCCCGCGACCCGACCGACTCCCGCGCCCGCACGATGTCCTCGTGGTATTGCTTGCAGCCCGAGTAACCGCCCCACGCCGAGGTCGCGAACACCAGGGCCCGCCGCACCCCGTCATCGGCCATCCGCGCGACGGTGTCCTCGATCATCGGGTGCCAGTTGCGGTTGCCGAAGTAGATCGGCAGATCCCGGCCCTGAGCGTCCAGCTCGGATCGCAACGCGGCCATGATGTCCTCGTTGAGCCGGTTGATCGGCGACACGCCACCGAAGTGCAGGTAGTGCTCGGCCACCTCGTCGAGGCGCTCCGGCGGCACTCCCCTGCCCCGGGTCACGTTCTCCAGGAACGGCCGCACTTCCTCCGGGCCCTCCGGCCCACCGAACGACAAGAACAGCAACGCATCAAAGCTCACCGAACCATCATCGCGCCGCTGATTCATCCCCGCGCAACCGGGGCGCACCCGATGTGAACCACGAGATGCCGGAAACGACGAGGGGCGCCCCGGACCATCTCCAGGGCGCCCCTCCACAAGACCGATCACACCCCCAGGGAGTGCACACCACCGTCGACCATGATCATCGAACCGGTCGTGGCGGGCAGCCAGTCCGACAGCACCGCGCAGATCGACTTGGCCACCGGCGTCGGGTCGTTGACGTCCCAGCCCAGCGGAGCCCGGTCACCCCAGCCCGCTTCCAGGTCCGCGAAACCCGGGATCGACTTGGCCGCCATCGTCCGCACCGGACCCGCCGACACCAGGTTCACCCGCACGCCCTTGGGCCCCAGCTCACGCGCCAGGTACCGCGACGTCGACTCCAGCGCCGCCTTCGCCACGCCCATCCAGTCGTAGGCCGGCCACGCCACGCGCGCGTCGAAGTCCATGCCCACGATCGAGGAGCCCTCGCTCAGCAGCGGCAGCGTCGCGGTGCTCAACGACTTCAACGAGTACGCCGAGATCTGCACCGCGGTGGACACGTCCTCCCACGGAGCCTCCAGGAAGTCCCCGCCGAGGCACGACGCCGGCGCGTAGCCGATCGAGTGCAGCACCCCGTCCAGACCGCTGACGTGCTGGCGCACCCGCTCCGGCAGCGTCTCCAGGTGCTCGGCGTTGGTGACGTCCAGCTCCAGCACCGGCGCCGGCTTCGGCAGCCGGTTGGCGATCCGCTCCACCAGGCTCAACCGGCCGAAACCGGTCAGCACCACCTCGGCGCCCTGCTCCTGAGCGGCCTTGGCCGCGTGGAACGCGATCGACGCGTCGGTGATCACCCCGGTGACCAGGATCCGCTTGCCTTCGAGCAATCCGCTCACGAATAAACCCCTTCGAAATCACATGCCGGGCGCCACGCACCCGAGGTGGCCGGCACCAGCGCTGTGCCGGAAGTCCCTTCACCCGCCGCCGAGCGGGTCAGTGCCCCATCCCGAGGCCGCCGTCGACCGGGATCACCGCACCGGTGACGTACCCGGCCTCGTCCGAGGCCAGCCAGCGCACCGCACCCGCGACCTCCTCCGGATCGGCCATCCGCGACAGCGGAACCTGCCCGAGGATCTCCTTCTTGCGCTCCTCGGGCAGCTCGTCGGTCATCTCGGTCTTGACGTAACCCGGCGCCACGACGTTCGCCGTGATGCTGCGCGAACCCAGCTCACGTGCGATCGAACGCGCCATGCCCACCAGACCGGCCTTGCTCGCCGCGTAGTTGACCTGCCCCGGACCACCGGAGAGCCCCACCACCGACGAGATGAAGATCATCCGCCCGAACCGGTTGCGCAGCATGCTGCTCGCCGCGCGCTTGGCCACCCGGTACGAACCGGCCAGGTTCGCGTCGATGACCCGGCCGAACTGCTCCTCGCTCATCCGCAGCAGCAGCGTGTCGTCGGTGATGCCCGCGTTGGCCACCAGCACCTCGACCCGCCCGTGCGCGGCCTCCACCTCGTCGAAGGCCGCCGCGACCTGGTCCGAGTCGGTGACGTCGCACTGGACGCCGAACAGGCCCTCGGGCGCACCCGATCCGCGGTGCGTGACCGCGACCTTGTCCCCGGCCGCCTGGAACGCCCTCGCGATGGCCAGGCCGATGCCGCGGTTACCGCCGGTCACCAGTACGGACCGTGCCACTGTGGATCTCCCATCGAACGGCTCAAGATTCGTTTCAGACGCGACATTATCGGCTCAGCGAGCCACACCGCTCATCGACTCCTTACACAAAAAGGGCCCCTTTCTGGTGGCGTGCCTACACACCGGGCCACCCGCGCACGACAGACCGCACCCGCGGCCAGTACGGTGGCCCACCACGCTCGCACTGATCACCACGAGCGTGGTGCAACCGACATGAACCTGGGGGAATGCGCGGTCCCGCGGCCGGCGTTGCCCGAGTACCTGCCCCACCATCCGAAGAGGGATCCAATGGCCACGGTCGAACTGACCAAGGACAACTTCGACGAGGTCGTCAGCGACGACAAGTTCGTCATCATCGACTTCTGGGCTTCCTGGTGCGGCCCGTGCAAGCAGTTCGCCCCGGTCTTCGAGAAGGGCTCGGAGACCCACGACGACATCGTCTTCGCCAAGGTCGACACCGAGGACCAGCCCGAGCTCGCCGCCGCCTTCGACGTCCAGTCGATCCCGACGCTGGCGATCATCCGGGACAAGGTCCTGGTCTTCCAGCAGCCCGGCGCCCTGCCCGAGAACGTCTTCGAAGACCTCGTCGGACAGGCCCGCGACCTCGACATGGACCAGATCAAGAAAGAAGCGGAGTGATCCGCCGGTGCCGGGCCCACGACCGGGCCCGGCACCGCCTCAGAACCCGCCCTCGGCCGAATCACCGGCCGCCGCGTGCAGCACGCCCGGCAACTCGCTGATCTCCTCCACCAGCGCCGCCACCGGCGTCTTGCCGCGCAGCCGCAGCGCCACCACCGCCGTGCGCTGCTCGTCGTCGGAATCCTCCCGCTCGACCTGCAGGTCCAGCAGCGCCCAACCCCGGCTGGTGCACATCGTCAGCACGCTGCGCAGCACCCCGTAGCCGTCCAGGTAGCCCACCCGCATCACCTGCGGCTCCCGCAACGCCGGGCGCAACACCCGCAGCAAGTACGGGAAGCCGATCGCCACCAGGAAGTGCACACCGGTCGTGGCCGCCGCCAGCACCACCAGCCCACCACCGCAAGCCATCCCCACCGCGGCCACCAACCACACCGAGGCCGCCGTGGTCAGACCGCGCACGGCATCCCGGCGCACGAAGATCAACCCGCCGCCGATGAACCCGATGCCCGAGACGATCTGGGCCGCGACCCGCGACGGGTCCAGCGACACCCGGTCGAACACCAGCAGATCACCGAAGGCGTACTTGGACACCAGCATGAACAGCGCCGCGCCCACACCCACCAGCGCGTGCGTGCGCATCCCGGCGCTCTTGGCCCGGATCTCCCGCTCCAGCCCGATCAGGCTGGAGAACAGCAACGCCGTCCCCAGCTCGATCAGCAGCGGTAATTCGTCCAGCCCGGACACCACGGCATCAGCAGGCATCCCAGCAACGTAACACCGCCCACGGCGGCGCGCGGCTACGACGAACGCGGCCTGCGTGCCAGGTACACCACCGCGGGCGGCAGGTTGCGCCACACCGTGCGGCTGACCACCGTCTCCTCGAACGTCGCCTTGAGGTCCGCGTGCTGCTTGCGCGCCGGCGGCGCCCACCGCGTCCAGGTGTAGGCGAACTGCGTGAACACCCCGTCCGCAGCCATCACCGACGCCAGCAGCTCCACCAGCGGAACCCCGTCGACCGGCGCGTGCGCCACCCACGGCAACCCGCTGACCACCACGTCGGCCTGAGCCAGTCCGCGCTCGGCCAGCAGTCCCGGAACGCTGCGGGCGTTCCCGCACACCGAGTCCACACCCGGGAACCGGTGCCCCAGATCAGCGGCCCAACCCTCGTTGAGCTCCACCGCCAGGTGCGTGCCGCGCCCGCCCAGGCGGCGCTGGATCACCTCGGTGAACGCACCCGTGCCCGGACCCAGCTCCACCACCACCGGATCCCCGGTCAGCGGAATCGGCGCCACCATCTGCTCGGCCAGCGCCCGCGAACTCGGGCCCACCGCGGCGGTCGTGGTCGGCGACTTGACGAACTCCCACAAGAAACGAGCTGCCGTGTTCAAGGGGACGAGACTCCTGTCGTCGGCTACGGCAATCGCCGGCCGGCGAACAACGAGATCCCGGCCGCGATGATCGCGCAGAGAGTACCCAGCACCAGCCACGGTTTGCTGGCGTCTGTGTGCTTGGTCTCGTAGCCGATCTGCTCGCCCAGCGTCTCGTAGACCTCGCGCAACTGCTCCGCGCTGGCGGCCTTGTGGAACTCACCGCCGGACAGGCGCGCGATCTCCTGCATCGCGTCGTCGTCGACCTCGACCCACTCCTGCTCGCCCTCGATCTCGATCGAACCGTGCTTGGTGCCGAAGGAGATCGTGGAGATCGGAACGCCGCCCTTCTTCGCCTCCAGGGCCTTCGTGTACGCCCCGCGCGGCGCGTCCATCTCGCGCGGAATCGTCTGCCCACCGTCGGCCATCAGCACGATCCGCGCGGGCGGAGCACCCGCCGGACCGCCGACCATCTTCCCGAACGAGTCGATGGCCTGCATCGACGCGTTGATCCCGTCACCGGTCGCGGTCGCCTCGGCCAGCTTGAGGGTGTCGATCGCCTGCTTGACGCTCGAACGATCCGTCGTCGGCATGACCAGCACCGTCGCCGTCCCGGCGAACGACACCAAGCCCAGGTTGATGCCGGGCGTGAGCTTGTCGGCGAACTCCTTGGCCGCGACCTTCGCCGCCTCCAACCGGTTCGGCTCCACGTCGGTGGCCTTCATCGACAACGACACGTCGATGGTCAGCATGACCGTCGCCCGGTTGCGCGGAATCCGCTGCTCGGCCGTCGGACCCGACAGCGCCACCGTCAGCAGGATCAGCGCCACCCCCAGCAACGCCGGCGGCACGTGCTTCCACCAGCCCTGCCTGCCCGAGGCGACCCGGTCCAGCACCTCCAGGTTCGAGAACTTCAGCGAATCCCGCTGCCTGCGCCGCATCGCCCACACGTAACCGGCGACCAGGCCGGCGACCACGAACAGCAGCAGGAACCACCACGGCGCGGTGAACCCGGTCAGACTCAACATCACCCTGCTCCTCCGCCGGACCAGCCGCGCTTGCGCGCCATCACGAACCGCACGACATCGGCGATCCAGTCGGAATCGGTGCGCAGCACCAGGTGAGCGCACCCGGCCCTGCGCAGAACCCTTGCCACGTCCTCGCGGTGCGCGGCCGCCGCGGCGGCGAACTCCTTGCGCAGCACCGGCGTCGTGTGCACCTCGCGCCGCCTGCCCGTCTCCGGGTCCGACAGCAGCACCGTGCCCACGTCCGGCAGCTCCACGTCGCGAGGATCGATCACCTCGATGGCCAGCAGCGAGTGCCGGGCGCCCAGCCCGCGCAGCGCGCGCTGCCAGTCGGTGGACCCCAGGAAGTCGGAGACCACCACCGCCAGTCCCCTGCGACGCGGAGGCCGCCGCAACGACTCCAGGAGCCCGGACAGATCTCCCCGGGTGCCCTCCGGGGCGCGCGGGGTCTCGGCGACCTTCTTCAGCAGCGCCCGAGCGTGCGCGGCACCGCCGCGCGCCGGCAGCCGATGCTGCCCGGTGCCGTTGTCCACCACCGCACCGATGCGGTTGCCGCCGCCGCTGGTCAGGAACATGACGGCGGCCAGCGCCGCCACGGCCAGCTCCCGCTTGTCGCAGGCGGCCGTGCCGAAGTCCAGGCTCGGCGAGAGGTCCATCGCCACCCACGTCTCCAGCTCGCGGTCGGCGACGGTCTGCCGGATGTGCGGCTCGGCCATGCGAGCCGTGACAGCCCAGTCCATCCGCCGCACGTCATCACCGGGCTGGTAAGCGCGGGCCTCCCCCGGCTCGCTGCCCGGACCGGGCACGAGACCGAGGTGATTGCCCTGCAGGAGACCGTCGAGCCGGCCGCGCACGCTCAGCTCCAGAGCGCGCAGCGCGACCTCCATCCGCCCGGTCTCCAGGGCCGGTGGCGCCCAGGCCGGGCGGTCACCGCCGGAGTCCGCGGGTGCCGCCACGTCTGCCCCTCCCCTCACTGGTGCGGTGGCATCGGCGGCTGGCCGTAACCGGGCTGCACGGCCGGACCGACCGGCGCGGCCTGCTGCTGACCGCCTTGCGGGCGGGCCGAGACCTGCGGCAGCGGCACGGTCTGCAGCACCCGGCCGACGATGTGCTCCACCGGGATGCCGTCGGCCAGCGCGTCGTAGGACAGCACGAGCCGGTGGCGCAGCACGTCCGGCACGACGTCCACCACGTCCTGCGGCAGCACGTAGTCGCGACCGCGCACCAGCGCCAGGGCGCGCGCGGCGGCGATGATGCCGAGGCTGGCGCGCGGCGAGGCGCCGTAGGAGACCCAGCCCGCGATGTCGGACAGGCCGTGGTCGTTGGGCATCCGGGTGGCGACCACCAGCCGGACCACGTAGTCGACCAGCGCGTGGTGCACGAACACCCCAGCGGCGACGTTCTGCAGCCGGATCAGCTCCTCGGGGTTGAGCACCCCGTTGGGCTCGGGCGGGGTGACGCCCATCCGGTAGATGATCTCGCGCTCCTCCTCCGCGGTCGGGTACTCGACCGGGAGCTTGAACAGGAAGCGGTCGCGCTGCGCCTCGGGCAGCGGGTAGACGCCCTCGTTCTCGATGGGGTTCTGGGTGGCCAGCACCAGGAACGGCGCGGGCATCGGGAAGCTCTCGCCGCCGATGGACACGTGCCGCTCGGCCATGACCTCCAGCAGCGCCGACTGCACCTTGGCGGGCGCGCGGTTGATCTCGTCGGCGAGCACGAAGTTGGCCAGCACCGGGCCGAGCTCGACGTCGAAGCGCTCGCTGCCCTGCCGGTAGATGCGGGTGCCGAGGATGTCGGCGGGCACCAGGTCGGGGGTGAACTGGAGCCGCGAGAACGAGCCGCCGACGACGCGGGCGAAGGTCTCCACCGCGAGGGTCTTGGCGACACCGGGCACGCCTTCGAGCAGGATGTGACCCTTGGCCAGCAGGCCGGTCAGCATCCGCTCGACCAGGCGGTCCTGGCCGACGATCACGCGCTTGACTTCGAAGACGGTGCGTTCGAGCAGCTGCGCGTCGCGCGCGGGAGTGCTCGACGAACCCGCCTGACCCGCTGGACGCGCCGCAGCCGCTCCGGCGCCCCCGCTCTCACCGTTGCCGGCCTCGGTCACTTCTCCCAGCCTCCTCGTCGATGCGGCCGTTTCGGGCCGATCAAGATCCTGGCACGCCGCTCGCTCCTCGCGCACGAGGGGGCGCATCGAACGCCCACTCAACCCCATCGGCGGTATGACCGCTGTGAAGCCGAGCCGCGTTCATCGTCTCTGCGGGTTCTGGGTCTTGCTCGAAGAGCATTGATTTCACTTGACACTGAAGTCATAGATGCTGTTAACGCTTCGGTCCGGCGCTCCCCCGATTTCGGCGACACCAGAGGGATCAGCGTTCCGGCGTGCGAGCCCGGCGCAGGTCGTGCGGGGTGTCCACATCGGATACCTCAGCTGTGGTGGCCTCGATCCGAAGTGGATCCAACGGCGCGAGAATGGCTCGCACCGGCCGGTTCCGGGTTTCCGCGGGCATCGCCTCGCGCAGGGACCGCAGGCGCCAGAGGCCGACGAGCCACTGCGCGCGACCGCCGGGCTCGGACAGGACCGCTCCCCCGGCCTCGGGATCCTCGCGCAGCGCGGCGCGCAACCGGGCCAGCGTGTCCTGGGTGAGGTGCGGGTGGTCAGCGGCGAGGACCGCGACCAACCCGTCGGCGTCGTCGATCAGGCGCAGCCCGGCCTCCACGGCCGCGAGAGGTCCTCCCCCGGCAGGTTCCTCGACCGTCCAGCGGACGGGCGTGGCCGTGGGCCGTTCGGGACCCACCACCACGACGGGATCGGCGCCTGCCACGGCGTCGAGCGTGCGGTCCAGCAACGTCCGGCCGGCCACCGGCAGCATCACCTTGTCCACGCCGCCGAGCCGGCTCGCTCCCCCACCGGCCAGCACCACCGCCGCGAAATCCGCCACGCGGCAATGCTTGCAGCACCGCCGGTCCGAAGACCAGCCGGGCCGTCAGAGCACTCGCACCGCGTAGGGCGTGATGCCGCCGTAGCGGACCGAGGTGACGCGGACCCGGGAACCCGAGTACGGCGCTTCGACCATCTTGCCGTTGCCCAGGTAGAGGGCCACGTGGTGGATGGCGCCGCCGTCGTCCCAGAACAGCATGTCGCCGCGGCGCATCTGCGACAGCGGGACGCGCTTGCCCGACTGGGCCTGGTACCCGCTGTAGTGATCCAGCGAGACGCCCGCACCGGCGAAGGCGTAGATCATCAGCCCGGAGCAGTCGAAGCCCGTCTTGGCGTAGTCGCCGTAGGAGTCGGCCACTCCCCCGTCCCGGATGCCGCGCGTCGGCCCGCGCGAGTTGCCGCCGCCCCACGCGTAGGGCATCCCCAGCTGCGACAGCGCCCGGGAGACCACCGTTTCGACGTCGCCGGAGACGGCCGGTGCGGAGCTGCCCGCCTGGTCGTCGTCGTTGGCGGCCGGCTGGGCAGCAGCGGCGGCTTCGGCAGCGGCCTGCTCCTCGCGGGCCTTGTCCTCCTGCCACTCCTGGTAGTCGGCGCGCTGCGCCTGCAGCCCGGTGACGCGGGAGCGAGCGGCGTCGAGCTCGGCCTGCACCGAGTCGCGGTCGGCCTGCAGGCCCTGGGCCTGCGCGGCCTGCTGCGCGCGGGCCTGGATCGCCGTCTGCTGCGCGGCTTCGGCGGTGGCGCGCGCCTCGTCGGCGGAACGGCGCTTGGCCTCGGCCTCGTCGAGGGCGGCACGGGTCAGGGAGTCCTTGTTGACCTTCTCGATGCGGGCGCGTTCGAGGTCGTCGAGGACGTCGAGCTGGGAGTCGCTGATGGCGTCGAGCAGCGAGGCCCGTTCGAGCATCTCCTGCGGGTCGCGGGCCCCGGCGTAGGCGGTGATCGAGCCCAGCTTGCTGCCCTGCCGGTAGCTGCTGGCGGCGAACTCGTCGAGCCGGTGGCGCTGCGCCTCGATCCGGCCTGCCGCCGAGCGCGCTTCGGCGGCCGCCGCGTCGGCGGCGGTGCGGGCCTGGCCGTAGGCGGCCTCGGCGCGCTGGAGGTCGACGCGCGCCTTGTTCGCGTCCTCCATCTTGACCTCGACCTGCGACTGCAGACCGACGAGCCGGGACTCGGCCTCGGCGAGTCGGTTGGCCAGTTCACCGGCCTGGCCCGCCGTGCGCTGGGCATCGGCCTTGCCCGCCTGGAGCTCGGCGTCGCTGGGGTTGGGCGGGGGCGGGGGGACGGCCACGCCGGTGCCGGCAGGCGCCAGGCCGACCGCGCACAGCAGCACCAGCACGCCGATCCTGCGTGCGCCTCTCGTCGTCGACAACACCCGTCACCTCCAGCAGATGCACCCGTTCGGTACCGAAACTTAGGCCGAACGGAGTCACAATTAGCCGGAGTTTGGCACTCCTACCCCAGGCGCACCACACGAAACGGGCGCTTCGCTTGCAACGTCAACCACTCGTGTCACATCTGTTCCCACGTGGTGGGATCTCCCCAGGTGCGCAGCGGCTCGGCGGAGTCGATCAGCGGCGCCGCCGCGAGACCGGGCAGCACCTCGGTGAGCGGGCCGCGCAGGACCGCGTCGGCGATCTCGTCGTACGGGGTGGGCTCGGCGTTGCAGATGATCAGCTTCGCGCCGGCCTTGGCCGCGAGCTCCGCGAAGGCCGCCGCCGGGTAGACGGTCAGCGACGTGCCGGCGGCGACGAACAGGTCGCAGTCCAGCGACGCGCGCCTGGCCTCCCGCAGCACGTCGGCGTCCAGCGCCTGGCCGAAGAACACCGTCGCCGACTTGAGGATTCCGCCGCACGAGCGGCAGTCCGGGTCACGCTCGCCCTCGGCGAGGCGCTGCAGTGCGTCGGTCATGGCGCCCGTGGCGCCGCAGTGCACGCACACCGTGCGGCGCATGGTGCCGTGCAGTTCCAGCACCCGGTCGCGGGCCAGACCCGCGCGCTGGTGCAGCTCGTCGATGTTCTGGGTCAGCAGCGCGCCCAGGCGCCCGGAGGCGTCGAGGTCGACGAAGGCCCGGTGCGCGGTGTTGGGTTCGGCGTGCCAGGCGGGGTTCTCGGCGCGGGCGCGCCACGCCTGCGCGCGGACGTCCTCGTCGGCGAGGTAGCTGTCGATGTCGCTGAGCCGGGCGGCCTGCGGGTTGCGGGTCCAGACCCCGTCCGGGCCCCGGAAATCGGGAATGCCGGAGGCGGTGGACACGCCCGCGCCGGTGAGCGCGGTGATGCGCCGGGCGGCGCCGAACAGTTCGCGAGCGCGCTGCCAGGTCGCGCTGTCGTCGGCCTCCGAGGCTCGTTCCGTCACCTCCACAAGGTGCCACGGGCGTAGTCGCCCGCGGAGCACCGGGCTGCCGTGTGTTGCCGGTCACGGCCGTTCTGACCGGGGGCGCAGCGATCATGTGAAGACCGTTTTTCCTGGCGGTAACGCGCGGCAAGCACCGGGGAAACAGCCGATTCCTACCTTCGGAGCAACCCGTTGAGAGGAGCCGCGTTGACCACGAACGCACGGGCCCCGAGAGGCCGCTGGATCGAGG
Organism: Saccharopolyspora endophytica; assembly: GCF_018070075.1. Lineage (GTDB taxonomy): Bacteria > Actinomycetota > Actinomycetes > Mycobacteriales > Pseudonocardiaceae > Saccharopolyspora > Saccharopolyspora endophytica. The sequence continues at coordinate 265,086 of NZ_JAGPXE010000003.1, read as the reverse complement.
GCTGGGACCCCGAGAACGAGGACCTCTGGGAATCCACCGGCAAGCACGTCGCGCGCCGGAACCTGATCTTCTCGATCATCTCCGAGCACATCGGCTTCTCCATCTGGAGCATCTGGTCGGTCCTGGTGCTGTTCATGGGCCCGGACATCGGCCTGCCGTTCAGCGCCTCCGAGAAGTTCCTGCTGGTGATCACGCCGAACCTGGTGGGCGCGGTGCTGCGGCTGCCCTACGCGGCCGCGGTGACCCGCTTCGGCGGTCGCAACTGGACGATCGTCAGCTCGGTGGCGCTGCTGGTGCCCGCCGGACTGGCCTTCCACTTCGTGCAGCAGCCGGGAACTCCGCTGTGGGTGTTCCTGCTCATCGGTGCCGCGGCCGGTGTGGGCGGCGGCAACTTCGCCTCGTCGATGACCAACATCACGATCTTCTTCCCGCAGCGGTTGCAGGGCTGGGCGCTGGGGCTCAACGCCGGTGGCGGCAACATCGGCGTCGCCACCATCCAGGTGGTCGGGCTGCTGGTGATCGCCTTCGCGGGCAACGCGCACCCGTCGTACGTGGCGGCGATCTACCTGCCGCTGATCGCGGTGTCGGCGGTGTGCGCGGCCCTGTTCATGGACAACGTCGACGCCATCAAGGCCAAGCCGGGCGCGCTGCTGGAGGCGTGCGGCAGCAGGCACACGTGGTGGATCTCCTCGCTGTACGTGGGCACCTTCGGCTCGTTCATCGGCTACAGCTTCGCCTTCGGGCTGGTGCTGCAGACCGAGTTCGGCTTCACCCCGCTGCAGGCGGCGAGCTGGACCTTCCTGGGCCCGCTGATGGGTTCGCTGTCGCGGCCGCTGGGCGGCTGGCTGGCCGACCGGATCGGCGGGGCGCGGGTGACGGCGTGGAACTTCGTGCTGATGGCCGTCGGGGTCGCGGTGCTGCTGGTGGCCTCGGCGCAGGGCTCGTTCGCGCTGTACGTCACGGCGTTCATCGCGCTGTTCCTGCTGACCGGCCTCGGCAACGGCTCGACCTACAAGATGATCCCGGCGGTCTACGCCGCCGAGGCCGAGGACGAGGTCACCTCCGGCGGCGAGGCCGTGGCCGCCTTCGCCAAGGCGCGGCGGCTCTCCGGTGCGGTGATCGGCATCGCGGGGGCGATCGGCGCGCTCGGCGGGGTGGGCATCAACCTGGCGTTCCGCGCCTCCTACGGCGGCGCCACGGCCAGCGGTGACGCCGCGCTGGCGGTGTTCCTCGCCTACTACGTGGTGTGCGTCCTGGTGACCTGGGCGGTGTACCTGCGGGGTTCGCTCAAGCCCGGGCAGTCCCCGGTGCGGACGCCGGAGAAGCGGACTGCGGAGGCCGGCCGTGCCTGAGGTGCGCACCGTGGCCACCCACTGCCCGTACTGCGCTCTGCAGTGCGGCACCCGGCTCACGCGCGAGCGGCGCGGGGTGTCGGTCCGGCCCACGGACTTCCCGGTCAACCGCGGCGGGCTGTGCCAGAAGGGGTGGACGGCTCCGGCGCTGCTGGACGTCGCCGACCGGCTGCGCCACCCGCTGCTGCGCCGCGACGGCGAGCTGGTCCCGGTGTCCTGGGAGACCGCGCTGGACACCATCGCCGCGCGCCTCCACGCCATCCGGGCCGAGTCCGGTCCGGACGCGGTCGGGGTGTTCGGCGGCGGCGGGCTGACCAACGAGAAGGCCTACCTGCTGGGCAAGTTCGCGCGGCTGGCGCTGGGCACGAGCCAGATCGACTACAACGGCCGGTTCTGCATGTCCTCGGCCGCGGCGGCGGGGACGGCGGCGTTCGGGCTGGACCGGGGGCTGCCGTTTCCGGTCACCGATCTCGGTGGCGCGGACGTCGTGCTGCTGGCCGGGGCGAACCCGGCGGAGACGATGCCGCCGCTGATGCAGCACCTGCGCTCGCCGGATCTGATCGTCATCGATCCGCGCAGGACGGCCACGGCCGAGCAGGCGGCGCTGCACCTGCAGCCGCTGCCGGGCACGGATCTCGCGCTGGCGCTGGGACTGGTGCACATCGCCGTGACCGACGGCTTCAGCGACACCGCGTTCATCCGCGAGCGCACCCAGGACTTCGACGCCGCCTGGCAGCGCGCGATGTCCTGGTGGCCGGAGCGGGTCGAGCGCGTCACCGGAGTCCCGGTGTCCGAGCAGCGCCGGGCGGTGCGGATGCTCGCCGAGGCGGGCAGCGCCTACGTGCTCACCGGTCGCGGCGCCGAACAGCACAGCAAGGGCGCGGACACCGTTGCCGGGTTCATCAACCTCGCGCTGGCACTGGGACTTCCGGGGCGGGCGGGTGCCGGCTACGGATGCCTGACCGGCCAGGGCAACGGGCAGGGCGGCCGGGAGCACGGGCAGAAGGCCGACCAGCTGCCCGGCTACCGGATGATCACCGATCAGGCCGCGCGCGAGCACGTCGCCGAGGTCTGGGGCGTGCTGCCGGAGGTGCTGCCCGGTCCGGGCCGCTCGGCCTACGAGCTGCTCGACGCGCTGGGCACCTCGGACGGCCCGCGCGCGCTGCTGGTCTTCGGCTCCAACCCGGCCGTGTCGGCACCGCGCGCCGAGCACGTCGTGTCCCGGTTGACGTCCCTGGACCTTCTGGTGGTGGCCGATTTCGTCCCCTCCGAGACCGTCGAGCTGGCCGACGTGGTGCTGCCGGTGACCCAGTGGGCCGAGGAGGAGGGCACCATGACCAACCTGGAGGGCCGCGTCCTGCGGCGCCGCCGGTTGCAGGTGCCACCGGGTCACGCGCGCAGCGACCTGGAGGTGCTGCACGGCCTCGCGACCCGGCTGGGCGAGCCCGGCCACCGCTACCCCACCACCGCGCGCGAGGTCTTCGACGAGCTGCGCCGCGCTTCGGCCGGTGGCAAGGCCGACTACTCCGGCATCAGCTACCAGCGCCTCGACGCCGGTGAGGCGCTGCACTGGCCGTGCCCGGACGGCGAGCACCCCGGCACGCCGCGGCTGTTCCTCGACGGGTTCGCCCACGCCGACGGGCGGGCGAGGTTCGCGGCGGTCGAGCACCGCGACGCCGGGGACGTCCCGGCGGAGGAGTTCCCGCTGACCGCCACCACCGGGCGGGTGCTGGCGCAGTACCAGTCCGGTGCGCAGACGCGCCGCGTCGCCGAGCTCAACGACGCCGCTCCCGAGGTGTTCGTCGAGGTCCACCCCGACACCGCCGCTCGCGCCGGGCTCGCCGAAGGCGCGCTGGCCCGGGTCTCCTCCTCGCGCGGCAGCACGATCGCCGCGGTGCGGCTGGTGCCGACGATGCGCACCGACACGGTGTTCCTGCCGTTCCACTTCCCCGGCGACGGGCGCGCCAACCTGCTCACCGGCGACGCGCTGGACCCGCGCAGCCGGATGCCGGAGTTCAAGGTCAGCGCGGTGCGCATCGAACCCCACCGGGAGGTGGCGCCATGAGCACCGCACCGCCCCTCAACCGCGTCGCCGGGCGGGTGGTCGTGGTCGGCAACGGCCCAGCCTCCCACCGGCTGGTCGAGCGGCTGCGCGCGCTGGGCCACGACGGCCCGATCACCGTGCTCGGTGCCGAGGAGCGCGGCGCTTACCACCGGGTGCTGCTCGGCTCGGTCCTCGACGGTTCGCTGCCGGCAGCCGCGGTGACCCTGCCGGATCTCGACGCCGAGGTGCACCAGGGTGCCGCGGTGACCGACGTGGATCGCGCGCAGCGGTCGGTGCGCACCGCCGACGGCCGCGAGTTCGGCTACGACGCGCTGGTGCTGGCCACCGGTTCCCGACCGCTGGTGCCCGAGATCCTCGGATTGGACGCCGACCGGCTCACCGCGCTGCGCACCCTCGCCGACTGCGCTCGTCTGGAGGCCTCGGCGGGCCCGGTCGCGGTGCTCGGCGGCGGGGCGCTCGGGGTCGAGACCGCGCGGGCGCTGCTGGCCCGCGGCCGTCAGGTGACGCTGGTGCACCGCGAGCCGCACCTGATGGACCGCCGGCTCGACGAGGCCGGTGGCCGGATGCTGGCCGAACGGCTGCGCGCGCTGGGCATCGACGTCCGGACCGGCGTGAAGGCCGCGTCCTACCGATCCGGGACGCTGCTGCTCGGTGACGGTTCCGAGGCGCCCGCAGAACTGGTCGTGGCCTGCACCGGGGTGTGGCCGGAGGTGGCGCTCGCGCAGCGCGCCGGGGTGTCGGTCAACCGCGGCGTGGTCGTCGACGACCGGCTGCGCACCAGCGACCCGCACGTGCACGCCATCGGCGACTGCGCCGAGCACCGCGGCACCACACCCGGTCTGATGGCCTCGGCGTGGGAGCAGGCCGAGGTGCTGGCCGCGCACCTGACCGGGCGCGAGGCCACCTACGGCGGCACGCCGGTGGTGTCGCGGCTGAAGGCTCGCGGCATCGACCTGGCCTCGGTCGGATCGGTGCGCGCCTTGAGCTCCGGCGACGCCGAGATCGTCACGCTCTCGGACCCCGCGCGCGGCCGCTACGCCAAGCTCGCGCTGCACTCCGGGCGGATCTCCGGCGCGGTCCTGCTGGGCTTCCCGGCCGCGATCGCCGCGATCGGCCAGCTGCACGACCGCGACCTGCCGATGCCGGCCGACCGGCTGTCACTGCTGCTGGGCACCCCGCCCGCGGTGCCCGGCGCACCGGTGGAGCTGCCCGAGGACGCGGTGCTGTGCCGCTGCAACAACGTCACCAAGAAGTCCCTGATCAGCGCCTGGCACGCCGGCGCCCGCTCGGTCGCCGACCTGGCCAGGGCAACGCGGGCGACCACCGGGTGCGGTGGCTGCGTCGACGACGTCGGCCGGCTGTGCAGCTCGTTGGCGGATCGCATCGAAACAGAGAGGGAGGACGCGGCATGACCCGCACGCTCGTCGTCGTCGGCCACGGGATGGTCGGCCACCGGCTCGTTGACACGCTCCGCGAACGCGATGAGGCCGACACCTGGCGGATCGTCGTGCTCGGCGAGGAGCCCCGCCCCGCCTACGACCGGGTGGCGCTGTCGTCCTACCTGGACGGCAAGAGCGCCGAGGACCTCAGCCTGACCGGCCAGGACGTCGTCGACGACCCGATGGTCGAACTGCGGCTGAACACCGCGGTGACCGGGGTGGACACCGGCGCCCGCGCGGTGACGCTCGCCGACGGCGAGTCGCTGACCTACGACGCGCTGGTGCTGGCGACCGGGTCGAAGCCGTTCGTGCCGCCGGTGCCCGGTCACGAACTTCCCGGCACGTTCGTCTACCGCACCCTCGAAGACCTGGACGCCATCCGCGAGGCGGCCACCGAGGGCCGCGACGGCGTGGTCATCGGCGGCGGTCTGCTGGGTCTGGAAGCCGCGAACGCGTTGCGGCTGCTGGGAATGCGCCCGCACGTCGTGGAGATGGCCCCGAGGCTGATGCCGCTGCAGGTCGACGAGGGCGGCGGGCAGGTGCTGCGCGGTCTCGTCGAGGAGCTGGGCCTGACCGTCCACACCGGAGCCGCCACCGCGTCGATCGACGGCGAGGAGCACGTCACCGGCGTCACGCTCGCCGACGGCACCGTCATCGACACCGACCTGGTGGTGTTCTCCGCAGGGGTGCGGCCCCGCGACGAGCTCGCCGAGATCGCCGGTGCCGCGCGCGGTGAGCGCGGCGGTTTCCTGGTCGACGACGCGTGCCGCACCACCGTCGACGGGGTGTGGGCCATCGGTGAGTGCGCGGCGGTCGGCGGTCGCTGCTACGGCCTGGTCGCGCCTGGCTACGCCATGGCCGAGGGCGTCGCCGAACAGCTCCTGGAGCTGGGCGAGGGGACCTTCCCCGGTGCCGACATGTCGACGAAGCTCAAGCTCCTCGGCGTCGACGTGGCCAGCTTCGGTGACGCCCACGGCACCACCGAGGGCGCGCTGGAGGTCGTCTACGCCAACAACGCGGCCGGTACCTACGCCAAGCTGGTGCTCTCCGACGACGCCCGCGTGCTGCTGGGCGGTGTGCTGGTCGGTGACGCCGGCGCCTACGCGGTGCTGCGACCGCTGGTGGACCGCGAACTGCCCGCACCGCCCGAGCAGCTGCTGCTGCCCGCCGGGTCCGGTGTGGACTCCGGCGCGCTGCCCGACGACGCGACGGTGTGCTCCTGCAACAACGTCACCAAGGGGCAGATCACCTGCGCCATCGCCGAGCACGGGCTCACCGACGTCGGCGAGGTCAAGTCCTGCACCAAGGCCGGCACCAGCTGCGGGTCGTGCGTGCCGATGCTCAAGACGCTGCTGGGCGAGTGCGGCGTGGCGACCTCCAAGGCGCTGTGCGAGCACTTCGGCCAGTCGCGGGCGGAGCTGTTCGAGATCGCGCAGGCCACCGGCATCGGCTCGTTCTCCGAGCTGATCACCAAGCACGGGTCCGGGCGCGGTTGCGACATCTGCAAGCCCGCGGTCGCCTCGATCCTGGCCAGTCTCGGCAACGGTCACATCCTCGAAGGCGAGCAGGCCGCGCTGCAGGACACCAACGACCGGTTCCTGGCCAACATCCAGCGCAACGGCACCTACTCGGTGGTGCCGCGCATCCCCGGCGGGGAGATCACCCCGGACAAGCTCATCGTGCTCGGCGAGGTGGCCAAGGAGTTCGGGCTCTACACCAAGATCACCGGTGGCCAGCGCATCGACCTGTTCGGCGCGCGGGTGGAGCAGTTGCCGGAGGTCTGGAAGCGGCTGGTGGACGCGGGTTTCGAGTCCGGGCACGCCTACGGCAAGGCGCTGCGGACGGTGAAGTCCTGCGTCGGCAACGACTGGTGCCGCTACGGCGTGCAGGACTCGGTGAGCATGGCGATCCGGTTGGAGCTGCGCTACCGGGGCCTGCGCTCACCGCACAAGCTCAAGTCGGCGGTGTCGGGCTGCGCCCGCGAGTGCGCCGAGGCGCGCGGCAAGGACTTCGGCGTCATCGCCACCGACAAGGGCTGGAACCTCTACGTCGGCGGCAACGGCGGGTTCACCCCGCGCCACGCCGAACTGCTGGCCGCCGACCTCGACGACGAGCGGTTGATCCAGCTCATCGACCGGTTCTTGATGTTCTACGTGCGCACCGCCGATCGGTTGCAGCGCACCTCGGCGTGGCTGGAATCGCTCGACGGCGGCCTGGAGCACCTCAAGGAGGTCATCGTCGAGGACTCCCTCGGCATCGCCGACGAGCTGGAATCCGCGATGCAGCGCCACGTCGACACCTACTCCGACGAGTGGGCGGGGGTGCTCGCCGACCCGGGCAAGCTCTCCCGGTTCGTGTCCTTCGTCAACGCTCCGGGCGCCCCGGACCCCACCATCCGCTTCATCTCCGAGCGCGGTCAGGTCCGGCCGGGCCCGGTCGTCCTGCCGATGCCCGCCATCGGATCCCACACCCAGGAGGTGCGCTCGTGAACTGGCACCAGATCTGCGACATCGACCTGCTGCTGCCCGAGTACGGCGTCCCGGTGCTCGTCGGCGATCACCCGGTGGCGGTGTTCCGCACCCACGACGACCAGCTGTTCGCGGTGGGCAACGTCGACCCGTACTGCGGGGCCGGGGTGATCAGCCGCGGCATCGTCGGTGACCGGGCGGGCGAGCCCACCGTGGCCTCGCCGATGCTCAAGCAGGTGTTCTCGCTGCGCACCGGGCAGTGCCTGGACGATCCCGGCACGCGGCTGCCGGTGTTCCCGGTGCGGCGGCGCGAGGCGTTCGTGGAGGTCGCGCTCCCTTGAGCGAAGAACTCACCGGGTACACCGTCGCCGTCACCGCGGCCAGGCGGGCGGAGGAGCTCGGCACCCTGCTCGAACGACGTGGCGCCCGGGTCGTGCACGGCCCGGCGCTGCGGATCCTCCCGCTGTCCGACGACACCGAACTGCGGCGGGTCACCGACGCCTGCATCGCGCAACCGCCCGATGCCGTGGTCGCCACCACCGGCATCGGGTTCCGAGGCTGGGTGGAAGCCGCCGACGGCTGGGGCGTGGGCACCGAGCTGCTGGCGGCGCTGACCCCGGCGCGGCTGCTGGCCCGCGGCCCGAAGGCACGTGGCGCGGTGCGGGCGGCCGGGCTGCCCGACCCGTGGTCACCGGACTCGGAGTCCTCGGCGGAACTGCTGGAGCACCTGCTCGGCGGATCGCTGGAGGGCTCGCGGATCGCGGTGCAGCTGCACGGCCAGCCGTTGCCCGACTTCGTCGAGGCGCTGGAGTGCGCCGGGGCGAAGGTCATCGAGGTCCCGGTGTACCGGTGGACGGCGCCGGCCGACATCACCGCGCTGGAGAACCTGCTGTCAGCGGTGTGCGCGCGGCAGATCGACGCGGTGACCTTCACCAGCGCCCCCGCGGCGGCGAGCCTGCTGTCGCTGTCCGCTGAGCGCGGCTGCCACGACGAGCTGCTGACCGCGCTGCGCGGACCGGTGCTGGCGGCCTGCGTGGGTCCGGTGACGCACGCGCCGCTGGCCGATCACGGCGTGGCGGCGGTGATCCCGGAGCGATTTCGCATCGGGGCGCTCGTGCGCGCGCTGTGCGAGGCGCTGCCGAGGCGCTCGCCGACGCTGCCGGTGGCCGGGCACGACCTCCAGCTGCGCGGGCACGCCGCCCTCCTCGACGGCGAGGTCAAACAGCTGTCCCCGCAGGGCACGACGCTGCTGCGGGCGTTGGCCGAACGACCGGGCCGGGTGGTCTCGCGGCGCGCGCTGGCCGAGGCGCTGCACTGCTCCGGAGGTTCCGCCGACGAGCACGCGGTCGAGCAGGCCGTGGCCCGGCTGCGCTCGGCGCTGGGCGCGCCGCAGCTGGTGCAGACCGTGATCAAGCGCGGATACCGACTTCCGCTGGAACCGATGAGGGATTCCCCGCGATGCGCCGATCCCCTGTGAACCCACCGTTGCTGCTGGTCGCCCACGGAACCCGCGACCCCGGAGGTCCGCGGGTGGTCGAGCAGCTGGCCGAGGTCACCTCGGCGCGCCTGGACGTGCCCGTGCGCGTCGGCTACGTCGACGTGATCGGCCCGACCGTGGCCGAAGCGCTGGCGTCCGTCCCCGGCCCGGTCGTGGCGCTGCCCGCGTTCCTGGCCGCCGGGTACCACGTGCGCGTCGACCTGCCCGAGCAGATCGAGGCCACCGGTCGCGAGGACGTGACGATCACCGAGCCGCTGGGCCCGGCACCGGAGATCACCGAAGCGCTGCTGGACCGGCTGCGCGCGACCGGGTGGCGACCGGGCGATCGGGTGCTGTTCTCGGCTGCGGGTTCCTCCGACGAGCGCGCGCTGTCGGACGTGCGCACCGCCGCGCGGCTGCTGGGCCGACGCTGCGGGCAGTGGCTCACGCCCAGCTACATCACCACGGCGAGCCCGGCGACCGAAGCGGTCTGCGGCCCGGGCGATTTCGTCGCGCCCTACCTGCTGGCACCGGGGCTGTTCCACCGCCGCCTCGCCGAACTCCCGGTCGCCGGGGTCGCCGACCCGATCGGTGTCCACCCGGCGGTGATCGACCTCGTCGCCCAGCGCTACCGTTCCGCCGTGCGCGGCGACGCCTTCGCGGCCTGATCACCCGAGACGGCTCCGGGTAGTCCGTTCATCCGACGTCCATGCTCCGTTCGTCGTAGTATTGGTGGGTTGTCGCTTCCGCTAGGAGGTCTTCGCCATGGCCAGCACCACCACCGGATCCGCGCAGCGTGGCCGGAGGCAACCGACGTCGAAGCAGGGTCGTTCGTCGGCGTCCCAGTCGAAGAAGACGTCCTCGCCGGCCAGGACGTCCGCGCGCGCCGAGTCGACCTCGCAGCAGTCCTCGGGTGCCTCGATCCCCGTGCCGTACGTGACCGCCCAGCTGCACACCACGCACATCCCGCTGCCCGAGATCCCCGGGCGCAACGAGGTCGCCTCGACGGTGACCGCCGTGCGCGGGGCGCTGCCCTCCCGCGACCAGCTGCTGTTCTACAGCGGGCTGACGGCCGCGGCGGCGCTCAGCGTCATCGAGTGGCCCGTCGCCGCCGCGATCGGCATCGGAGCAGCCGTGGTGCAGCGCAACGCGCACCAGGGCGACGAGTCGGCCTGATCGCGCAGGGGATGCCGATGCTGCGCTGGCTGCTGTCGCAAGCCGCCGAAGTCGCCGCACCGGTGTTGCAGGCTGCCCGCACGGCCACCACCTCCCCCGGCGACCGCCGCGTCTGGCGCGGGCGCGAGCGCAGCCACCTGGAGATGCGGGGCGCCCACCTGCCCGGCAACGACGACGCCGTCCGCGAGGTGCAGCGCCGGTTGAACGAGCTCGCCGGGGTGCGCAGCGCCGAGGTCAACGGCGTGCTCGGGCGGGTGGTCGTCGAGCACGACCCCGAACTGCCCGACCTCACCGAGCCCTCGCGGATCATCGGCGAGGTCGAGACCGGTTTCGGGCTGGGAGACCAGGACGTGGCGCCGCGCAGCCCGCGGCACCCGGGCAACGCCGAGGCCGTGCTGCGCGACGCCGGCGCGTTGGCCGTGAGCGCGCTGGGCCTGGGCTACGCGGGATTGGGCGCGCTGCTGCCCGGGAGGTTGGTCTCGCCGCTGGTGCCCGCCGCGGTGTCGCTGGTCGACTCGGTGCCGTGGATGCGCGGTGGCCTGCAGCGCGTGATCGGGCGCGGACCGCTGGACCTGGCGCTGGCGCTGGGCGGAGCCGCCGGGCAGGGCTTGTCCGGCCGTCCGCTGGGTGCGCTGACCGATCTGTGCGGGCGCTTCTGCTCCGCGCGGGAGACGCTCGCGCGGCACCAGGCCTGGCAGCACTGGGAGGACGCGCTGCCGCACGCCTGCCCCGCGCTCGCGCACCGACCTCGTCCCCGCCCGGTTCCCGACGGGCCCGTGGAACGGGTCGCCAACGCCTCGGGTGGTGCGGCGCTGGGCGGTGCGGTCACCGTCTACGCGCTCTCGCGCGCTCCGCAGCGCGCGCTGGCCGCACTGCTGGCCGCGGTGCCCAAGCCCGCCGCCGGTGGGCGCGAGGCGTTCGCGACGACCTTGAGCACGTCGCTGGCCTCGCGGGGCGCGCTCGTGCTCGAACCGGACGCGCTGCGGCTGCTGGACCGCGTGGACACGATCGTCTTCGACGCCCCCGCCCTGCTGACCGGCCGGCGCGCGGTCGACTCGGTGATCCCGCTGGACGACGACGCCGACTCGGCGGAGCTGTTCACCCGCGCGGGCGAGCTCGTCGACCCCGCCGATCCCACCGCGCACCGCAGCAGCGGGAGCTGGTCGGTCGCTCCACTGGACACCTCGGCCCAACCGCCTCAGGTCCGGCGCGCAGCGAAGGCCGAAATCGCCTGCGGGGCGACGGTTCTCGATCTGGTCCACGATGGACGGACGGTGGCGCTCGTGGTGGTGGTCGACGAGCTCGACCCGCTCGCCGAGGCCCTGATCGACACCGCGCGATCGGTCGCCTCCGACGTGCTCGTGACCGGGTTCGGCCTGGAGCGCAGGCTGCCCGTCGACGGCGCGGTGCCGGGCGGTGCGGAGCTGGTCGACTCGGTGCGGGCGCTGCAGGACGACGGCGCCGTCGTCGCGGTGGTCTCACATCTCGACGGAGACGGTTTGTCCGCCGCGGACCTGGGCATCGGCCTGTCCACTTCGGACCCGGCGGCCTGGGCGGCGGACGTGATCTGCCCGGGCGCAGCGGTTCTCGACCTGCTGCTGGGCTCCGCCGGGGAGGCCCGGTCGGCGAGCAGGTACGCAGCGGGCATCTCGGCGGCGGGCGCGCTGCTGGGCGCGCTGTTCGCCGCGTTCGGCCCGGCCGACGGCGCCCCCGCCCGCGCTTCGATGCCGGTGCACGCCGCGACCTTGGCGGCCTACGGAACCGGCGCCTGGGTCGCCCTGCGCGTCACCACCAGACCGCCGCCGCTCCCCCGCGAGCGCACGCCGTGGCACGCGATGCCCGCCGCGACCGTGCTGTCCACGCTGGACACCTCCGAGCGGGGGCTCTCCGCGTCCTCGGCCGCCGAGCGGCACCGCCCCTCCGACGACGGGCACGCCCCGGTCGGCGTGTTCGCGGCGACGATCGAGGGGTTGATCACCCCGATCACGCCCGTGCTCGGCGCGGGGGCGGTGATCTCCGCAGGTCTCGGGTCGGTCGTGGACGCCGGGCTGATCTGCGGAGTGCTGCTGGCCAGCGCGCTCATCGACGGCGTCCAGCGCGCCGCCACCGACCGCGAGCTCAGCAAGCTGCTGGCCTCCGGCCGGACACCGGCGCGACGACGCCGAGGGGGCACCACCGACATCGTCTCGTCCGACGAGCTCGTCCCCGGCGATGTCGTCGAGCTGCGCGCCGGTGACGGCGTTCCGGCGGACTGCCGGTTGCTGTCGGTGGAGTCGCTGGAGGTCGACGAGTCCGGACTGACCGGCGAATCCCACCTCGTCGCCAAGACCGCCGCTCCCACCACCGCGCCCGCGGTCGCCGACCGCACCTGCATGCTCTACCAGGGCACCGTCATCGCCAGCGGCACCGGCGTCGCGGTGGCCGTCGCAGTCGGTTCGCACACCGAGCTCGGCCGCACCACCGCTCAGGTCACCGGCACCGACGACGCCACCGGTGTCGAAGCGAGGCTGGCGGAGCTGACCAAGAAGGTGCTGCCGGTCTCCGTCGGCGCGGGCGCGCTGCTGTTCGCCTCCGACCTGCTGCGCGGCGTGCCGATGGGGCAGACCGTGGCCCGCTCGGTCGGGCTGGCGGTGGCCGCCGTGCCGGAGGGCTTGCCGTTCGTGGCGACCCTCGCCGAGCTCGCCGCCGCGCGCCGGATGTCCAAGCGCGGCGTGCTGGTGCGCAGCCCCGCCACCATCGAGGCGCTCGGCAGGGTCGACGCGCTGTGCTTCGACAAGACCGGCACGCTCACCCAGGGCCGGATCGCGCTCGGCGAGGTCTCCGACGGTCGCGGATCCCGGGGGGTGCACGAGCTGCAGGACGCGCACCGGGAGGTCGTGGCCGCCGCCCTGCGCGCCACCCCGCGCCCGCAGGACGACCACCCGCTGCCGCACCTGACCGACCGCGCGGTGCTCGACGGCGCCTGCGAGATCGGGCTGACCGCCGACGGAGAGGTGCTGGCCGAGCTGCCCTTCGAACCGTCGCGCGGTTTCCACGCGGTGCACACCGACCGGCTGCTGTCGGTCAAGGGCGCCCCGGAGGTGGTGCTGGACAAGTGCGCGAGCTGGCGGGGTCACGGGTCGTTCGACGCGGAGGCGCGCGCCGACGTCGAGGCCGAGGTCGAACGCCTGGCGCTGCGCGGTTTCCGGCTGCTGGCCGTAGCCGAGCGCCGGGTGGTCGAGGACTACGAGCTCACCGAATCCGATGTGGACGAGCTCGAACTCGTCGGCCTGCTCGGCCTGGCCGATCCCGTGCACGCCACCGCTGCGGATGCCGTGGAACAGCTGGGGCGATCGGGTGTGGACGTCATCATGATCACCGGCGATCACCCGAGCACCGCCGAGGCCATCGCCGCTGAGCTGGGGATGCTCGGCGACAAGCGGGTGCTGTCGGGAGCCGAGCTCGACGAGCTCGACGACGAGCAGCTGGCCGGCGAGGCGCCCAAGATCGCGGTGTTCGCGCGGGTCACCCCGGCGCAGAAGGCCCGCATCGTGCGCTGCCTGCGCGACGCCGGACGGGTGGTGGCCATGACCGGCGACGGCGCCAACGACGTGCCCGCGATCAACCTCGCGCACGTCGGGATCGCTTTCGGTTCGCGCGCCACGGCGGCGGCCCGGGACGCTGCCGACCTGGTGGTCGCCGACGACCGCATCGAAACGCTCACCGACGGCATCGTCGAGGGCCGCGGCATGTGGACCTCGGTGCGCGAAGCCCTCGCGGTGCTGCTCGGTGGCAACCTCGGCGAGATCGGCTACGCGCTGGGCACCGGGCTGATCAGCCCGTCGGCCGCGCTCAACGCCCGGCAGCTGCTGGTGGTCAACATGCTCACCGACGTGCTGCCCACGATCGCCATCGCGGTGCGGCCACCCGCCGATCGGACCCCGGAGAAGCTGCTGGCCGAGGGACCGGAGGCATCGCTGGGCTCCGCGCTGGCGCGCGAGGTCGGCGCGCGGGCCGTGGCCACCGCCTCGGCGGCGGGGCTGGCCTGGACGCTGACCCGGCCGCTGGCCACCGCCGCGCAAGCCCGCACGGCCGGGCTGGTCGCGCTGGTGTCGGCCCAGCTGGCGCAGACGCTGACCTCGCGCGGGCGCACGCCGCTGGTGGTGCTGGCGGCGGCGGGCTCGGTGCTGGTGCTGTTCGCGCTGGTGCAGCTCCCCGGCGTCAGCCAGTTCTTCGGCAGCAGCCCGCTGCTGCCGCACCAGTGGGCCATCGCGCTCGGCGTCTCGGTGGCCGTCGCCGTGGCGATGCGGGTGTGGCAGATGTGGCCTGTGGGGCGTTCGCTGCTGCTCCGACCTGCGGAATTGGGCGCGGGTTCACCCGACGGCCACCTGGCTTCCGAACCGGGCTAACCCGCCTGCCCCACAGTCGGAGGCGTCGAAGCACCACCGAACGGGACGAGGACGCCACCGATGCCTGCATTCCTGACCCACATCCTCACCGCAGCGGCCATCGCGGTGATCGAGACGCTGGTCGTGCACCTGGTGAAGTCGGCGCTGCGCACCGCCTGAGTCACGGCGCAGGCGAACCGACCGGGCCGGTCACCGCACCCGCGTCGCGGTCCGACGGCGCCGCGCGTTGCGCGACGTAGGCGCCGAGGAGGATCAGCGCTCCGCCGACCAGTTGCGGGGTTCCCAGCGCCTCCGCCAGCAGCACCCACGCCAGCAGCGTGGCCACCACCGGTTCGAGGAAAGCCACGCCGCCGGCGACCTGCGGGGACAGCAGGCGCACGGCGACGATCCCGGTGAGGTAGGCCAGCACCGTGGACCCGACGACGACCCACCCGACGGCGGCCATCGCCGGGACGGGGTGCCCGGCCAGCTCCACCTGACCCGCCAGCAGTCCGAAGTCCATCTCCCACGGCCTCGCGATCGCGGTGACCACCACGGCTCCCAGCAGCAGGCCGAAACCGGCCAGCGCGAACGGGTCGACGTCCGCCGTCGAATCCGAGAGCAGGAAGTAGGTGGCCTGGCACGCAGCGGCTCCCAGGCTCAGCAGCAGGCCCAGCGGGTTGAAGCTCAGCCCCGAGAACAGCTCGACCACGCACGCCAGGCCGACCACCGCCAGCAGCACGCCGATCACCGCGGAGCGGCTCACCGGTGCGCGGCGGACGAACCGGATCCAGCCCAGCACCAGCACCGGACCCAGGAACTCGATCAGCAGCGCCACGCCGACCGGGATGGTCGCGATCGCGGCGAAGTAGCAGACCTGCACCCCGGCGACGGAGAACAAGCCGTAGCCGAGGATCAGGCGCGGGGCGCGGCGCAGCACCGGCAGGTGGCGCAGCAGCACCGGCAGCAGGAGCAGCGCTCCCCCGGCCAGCCGCAACCAGGCCACGTGCAGCGGGCTCAGCCCCGCGTTGATCAGCGGTTTGGCGAACGGTCCCGATCCGCCGAAGAAGATCGCGGATGCGACGGCCACCGGCAGGCCGATGGCGCGGGGATCATGAGTCGGTGAGCGCACGGGCACATCGAAGCACGCCGAACCGCAACTCCGGTACTGGCGTGCCACACCGCCGGAAGGCGCCACTTTCGTGCCCCTGAGGCCCGTTGATCGGAACATTCGGCCTCCCCGGTGTTCCAGAACCGAAAACACCGCGTCCCGGGGCGGAAACACTCGCGCTTTTTGACGAAACGCGCATAAGTGATCGACAGTCAGGTCACCCTTTGTTGAGCGGCTTTATAGGACACGCGTACTGTTAGCGGTGAAGAGCGCGAGTCCCCGCGCACGCTCAGCTGACGTGCGCGAGACTCGCAATCGTTCCCGAACTTGCGCCCGTCGCGAGATGGAGTTGAACGTGACTGCACCTGCGAGCAAGGACAGCTTCGGCGCACGCGGCACGCTGAACGTCGGCGACGCCTCTTACGAGGTGTTCCGGCTCAGCGCCGTCGAAGGTGCCGAGCGGCTGCCCTACAGCCTCAAGATCCTCCTGGAGAACCTGCTGCGCACCGAAGACGGTGCCAACATCACCGCCGACCACGTGCGCGCGCTGGCCGGCTGGGACTCCAAGGCGGAACCCGCCACCGAAATCCAGTTCACCCCCGCCCGGGTGATCATGCAGGACTTCACCGGCGTTCCCTGCGTCGTTGACCTCGCCACCATGCGTGAGGCCGTCGCCGACCTCGGCGGCGACACCTCCAAGGTCAACCCGCTGGCGCCGGCCGAGCTGGTCATCGACCACTCGGTGATCATCGACGTGTTCGGCAGGCCCGACGCCTTCGAGCGCAACGTCGAGTTCGAGTACGGCCGCAACAAGGAGCGCTACCAGTTCCTGCGCTGGGGCCAGGGCGCCTTCGACGAGTTCAAGGTCGTCCCCCCGGGCACCGGCATCGTGCACCAGGTCAACATCGAGCACCTGGCCCGCACCGTGATGTCGCGCAACGGCCAGGCCTACCCCGACTCCTGCGTCGGCACCGACTCCCACACCACCATGGTCAACGGCCTGGGCGTGCTGGGCTGGGGCGTCGGCGGCATCGAGGCCGAGGCCGCGATGCTCGGCCAGCCCGTGTCGATGCTCATCCCGCGCGTGGTCGGCTTCAAGCTCACCGGTGAGATCCCCGCCGGTGCCACCGCCACCGACGTCGTCCTCACGATCACCGAGATGCTGCGCAAGCACGGCGTCGTCGGCAAGTTCGTCGAGTTCTACGGCTCGGGTGTGGCCTCGGTGCCGCTGGCCAACCGCGCCACCATCGGCAACATGAGCCCGGAGTTCGGCTCCACCGCCGCGATCTTCCCGATCGACGACGAGACCGTGCGCTACCTCAAGCTCACCGGCCGGCCCGCCGACCAGGTCGCCCTGGTCGAGGCCTACGCCAAGGAGCAGGGCCTGTGGCACGACGCCGACCACGAGCCGGAGTACTCCGAGTACCTCGAGCTGGACCTGTCCACCGTGGTCCCGTCGATCGCCGGCCCGAAGCGCCCGCAGGACCGCATCGTGGTCTCCGAGGCCAAGCAGTCGTTCCGCACCGCGCTGACCGACTACACCGCCGCGCCCACCGATGACGCGGCCCTCGACGAGGCCGGCGAGGAGTCCTTCCCCGCCAGCGACCCGACGTCGATCAGCCCGCACGCCAAGCCGGAGCTGGTCTCCGCGGCCAACGGCTCCAACGGCCGGATCTCCAAGCCGGTCAAGATCGCCTCCGAGGAGCTGGGCGAGTTCGAGCTCGACCACGGTGCCGTGGTGATCGCCTCGATCACCTCCTGCACCAACACCTCGAACCCCTCGGTGATGCTCGGTGCCGCGCTGCTCGCGCAGAAGGCCGTCGACAAGGGCCTGACCCGCAAGCCGTGGGTCAAGACCTCCATGGCCCCTGGCTCGCAGGTCGTCACCGACTACTACGAGAGGGCCGGCCTGTGGCCGTACCTGGAGAAGCTGGGCTTCCACCTGGTCGGTTACGGCTGCACCACCTGCATCGGCAACTCCGGCCCGCTGCCGGAGGAGATCTCCGCCGCCGTGCAGGACAACGACCTCACCGTCACCTCGGTGCTGTCGGGCAACCGGAACTTCGAGGGCCGGATCAACCCCGACGTCAAGATGAACTACCTGGCCTCGCCGCCGCTGGTCATCGCCTACGCCCTCGCGGGCACGATGGACTTCGACTTCGAGAGCGACCCGCTGGGCAACGACACCGAGGGCAACCCGGTGTACCTGCGCGACATCTGGCCGTCGCCGCAGGAGGTCCAGAAGACCATCGACTCGGCGATCACCAACGAGATGTTCACGTCCTCCTACCAGGACGTGTTCAAGGGTGACGAGCGCTGGCGCGCGCTGCCCACCCCGGAGGGCGAGACCTTCGAGTGGGACGCGCAGAGCACCTACGTCCGCAAGCCCCCGTACTTCGAGGGCATGCAGATGGACCCGGCCCCGGTCACCGACATCTCCGGTGCCCGCGTGCTGGCGCTGCTGGGCGACTCGGTCACCACCGACCACATCTCCCCGGCCGGTGCCATCAAGCCGGACTCCCCCGCGGGCCAGTACCTGTCGGAGCACGGCATCGACCGAAAGGACTTCAACTCCTACGGTTCCCGACGGGGCAACCACGAGGTGATGATCCGCGGCACCTTCGCCAACATCCGGCTGCGCAACCTGCTGCTGGACGACGTGCAGGGCGGCTACACCCGGGACTTCACCCAGGAAGGCGCTCCGCAGGCGTTCATCTACGACGCCGCGCAGAACTACGCCGCGCAGGACACCCCGCTGGTCGTGCTGGGCGGCAAGGAGTACGGCTCCGGTTCGTCCCGCGACTGGGCCGCCAAGGGCACCCGCCTGCTGGGCGTGCGCGCCGTCATCGCCGAGTCCTTCGAGCGCATCCACCGCTCGAACCTCATCGGCATGGGCGTCATCCCGCTGCAGTTCCCGGAGGGCTCCTCGGCCAAGTCGCTGGGCCTGGACGGCACCGAGACCTTCGACTTCTCCGGCATCACCAAGCTCAACGACGGTGAGACCCCGGAGACCGTGAAGGTCACCGCCACCAAGGCCGACGGCTCCCAGGTGGAGTTCGACGCCAAGGTCCGCATCGACACCCCCGGTGAGGCGGACTACTACCGCAACGGCGGCATCCTGCAGTACGTCCTCCGCAAGATGATCCGCTCCTGATCCCCTGCTTTATCCTGGCAGGACAGTGAAGAACGGGCCCGGCTGGAGTCACAAGCTCCAGCCGGGCCCGTTCTTTCGTTCACTGACAAGACTCTGTGGTCGTGTTGCTTGGCGGTGCGGGTAGCGGAACCTGACACGCCTTCTGGCTCCGGGAGCCGAGGCTTATGTATGCCAATACACGACACATCGGCTGTCCTCACCAGAAGACGTGTTAGAACCCGCGGCGGTACCGGTTGCTCAGGTGGGGTACCGAGAAAGCACCTTCGGTGCTTGCCTGACGGTGGTTTGTCTTAGGGGAGGTTCGGCCTGCGGCAGACGTAGGTCCTTGCTGGGGGCATGTTGCGCCAGACCGTTCGGGAGGTGATGACCTCGTCGAAACTGACGTCGAGGCGGCGGCGGAACTGGCGGGCGCCGGACATGCCCAGGGCGTGCAGGTAGGCGAAGGTCGTGAACGCGCCGCCGGGGGTGAGCACCGAGCCAACCTGCTGCAGGATGTCGTGCTGCAGCTTGGCCGGGAAGATCGACCACGGCAGGCCGCTGACCACGGCGTCGACCCGGTCGATGCCCGCGGCCGACAGCAGCGCTCCCAGGTGCGAGGCGTCGCCCTGGATGACCTCCAGCCACGGCAGTGCGCGGTTGAGGTGCTCGACCATGCCCGAGTCCAGCTCGATCGCCACGTGCCGGCCACCCGCGGGAAGCCGGTTGGCGATGGCGGCGCTCAGGGCACCTGTGCCGGGCCCGAGCTCGACGACCACGGGACTACCGGTGCGCGGCACCACGGAGGCGATCTCGCGCGCCAGGTGCGGCGAGCTGGGCGCCACGGCACCGACCTGGCCGGGCTTGCTCACCGCGCGCTGCAGGAAGGTCCGGTAGTTCTGCAGCACCGACGCGCCCCCTCGTCCGCTCCCCGGCCCCGCAACGGGCGTCGTCGGGGTGTCCGGGCTGCTGGGCGTGTGTGGAGAGGTCACGGATGCCTTCCCGATCGGTGAAGCCGGTCGTTGGTGCTCACCAGCCTATCGGGCGATCTGCGACCGGGCGCACAGCAGTGCCGCACACCACGGGGCGCGAGGAGGAGATCAAGAATTCCGCAATTCACCGGGAGGTGCTCGACCGGTCGCGGAAAGAAGACGCGGAATTGCGCCGAAACCTGTAACGAACTGCGTTCCAAGAACGATGGGAAAGCTTCACGGGCTTGTCCCGAGCGGGAGCAAGCCCGTGCGCGCGCTTACCTCAGGCGATCTGCCCGGCGGGCTCGATGACCTGGTCCGGGGTCTCGTCCGAACGCCTGACCCAGCTGGTCAGCGCTCCGGCCGCACCCAGAAGAACGATCGCCTCGGCCGCCAGGGCCACCCACACCGTTGCCACTTACTTGCCTCCCTTCTACTGTCCGCCCCGCCTTCCGAACGCGCGCACGCACATACCCGCCCAAGCGGGTCGATCGGAAGAAGGTTTGGGTAATAACCCGGTACACACCAATCCTACGGCCGTGTTTCGGGACTTCCCAAACCAGGCAGATGTAATGTGCACGACACTCGAACAGTCGATCACCGCAGCCGCCGAGTCAGTCACGTTCGGGTGAACGTCGCAGGTAGTGCGATCGTTCGCCCCGCAAAGCAAAATGGACGTCGCTCATCCCCTTAACGGAGTACCCGGCATGCGACAATCCGCCCGAAGCACAACAGGGCCGAATCGAGGATCATGACCACCGAAACGACGCCGCGACTGCGCGCAGACGCACGCCGAAACCGGGACCGGATCATCACCGCCGCCCAGGCCGTGTTCACCGAACGCGGTACCGAGGTACCCATGGAGGAGGTCGCCCGAACCGCCGGTGTCGGGGTCGGCACCCTCTACCGCCGCTTCCCCGATCGGGACTCGCTGATCCGGGCCGTCGCCCACGACGCCTTCAGCTCCGTGCTGGAGGACACCCGCGCGACCATCGAGCAGGAGCCCGACGCGTGGCGCGCGCTCAGCCAGATCCTGCACCGCGGCATGGCGCTGCGCACCGTGGTCCGGTTGACCGTCCTGTCCTCCAGGGCGCGGGCGCTCATCAACGCCGACCCCAACACCGAGGCCGTGAACAACGAGTTCATGGCGCTGGTCGACGACCTGGTCAAGCGGGCCCAGGCCGACGGGACGCTGCGCGACGACATCAGCACCGGCGACATCGCCGTGCTGAGCTCGCTGGCGCTGCAGGGCGTGCAGGCGCTGCCCGAGGAGCTGCGCACGGTGGCCCCGGCCCGCTACATCGCGGTGCTGCTCGACGGGTTGCGCGCCGACAACAGCCGCCCGCTCCCCGGCCGCCCGATCTCCGCGCAGGAAGTCGTGGTGCGCACCCCGGAAGTGGACGTCTAGTTCCTGCGGGTCACGCCCGCGCGCAGCAGGTGGTAGCCGACCAGCGTCACCACGGTGCCCAGGGCGATGCCGCTGAACTCGAACGACGGGGTGATCTGCAACGACACCCCGCCGATGCCGGCGACCAGTCCGGCGGCCAGGGGCAGGAGGTTGACCGGGTCGGCGAAGTCCACCCGGTTCTCCACCCAGATCTTGGCGCCGAGCAGGCCGATCATCCCGTAGAGCACCACGGTGATGCCGCCGAGCACGCCACCGGGTGTGGCGGCGATGACCGCGCCGAACTTCGGGCACAGCCCGAAGGCGACGGCCACGATCGCCGCCACCCAGTAGGCAGCGGTCGAGTACACGCGGGTGGCGGCCATGACGCCGATGTTCTCCGCGTAGGTGGTGGTCGGCGGGCCGCCGACGGCGCTGGACAGGGCGCTGGCGAACCCGTCGGCGAAGATCGCGCGGCCGAGGCTGCCGTCCAGCCTGCTGCCGGTCATCTGCTCGACGGCCTTGACGTGCCCGGTGTTCTCGGCGATGAGCGCGATGACGGCCGGGAGCACGACGATGATCGCGGCCAGGTCGAACGAGGGCGCGTGGAACTGCGGCAGCCCGAACCAGGGCGCGTCGGCCACGCCGCTGAGGTCCAGCCTCGGGTGGGTGCTGACGTTGCCGTCCGCGTCGGGCGCGGTGATCGGTCCGAAGACCGCGTCGAACGCCCACGACAACGCGTACCCGCCGACCAGGCCGAGGAAGACGGCGACGCGACCCCAGAAGCCGCGCAGCAGCACGCTGGCCGCCAGCACGATCACCATCGTGATCAGCGCGACCCACTGGTCCTGCGGCCAGTAGGTCTCGGCGACCACGGGAGCGAGGTTGAAGCCGATCAGCATGACCACCGCACCGGAGACCGCCGGCGGCAGCATCCGGTGGATCGCCGCCGCCCCAGCGAAGTGCACGATCACCCCGACCGCACCCAGCACGAGCGCGCAGATCAGGATCGCGCCGGTGACCGCCGAGCTGTCCCCGCCTCCGGCGCGGATGACGGTCACGGCCCCGACGAACGAGGCGCTGGAGCCGAGGTAGCTGGGGATCTTGCCCTGCACGATGAGCAGGAACAGGATCGTGGCCACGCCCGAGACCATGATCGCCAGGTTCGGGTCGAGTCCCATGAGGACCGGGAAGACGAAGGTGGCGCCGAACATCGCCACCACGTGCTGGGCACCGAGCCCGATCGTCCGGCCCCACGAGAGCCGTTCGTCCGGCGCGACGGCTTCACCCGGGCGCGGTGTTCCGCCGTCGCCGTGGAGTCGCCAGCCGATGCCCAGCTTCGAGCCCAGTCCCTGCCGCATGGCGAGCCTTCCTGTTCCGCCCGCAGCGCGGGACCGCTAGATCGAGCGGAACTCTACAAACCGGCACCCGTGTGACTGCCGCCGCAGCCGGGCAACCGCGCGGATCAGGTCATCCGAAGACGGGGATGATCTTCTCGCCGTAGGCGCGCACGGTGTCGTCGATCGCGTCGTGCATGGCGTACACGGCGAACTGGTCCACGCCGATCTCGCGGAGTTCGGCGAGCCGGTCCACGTGCGCGGAGGCCGGGCCGAGCAGGCAGAACCGATCGACGATCTCGTCGGGGACGAACTCGGTGCTCTGGTTGCCCGCACGGCCGTGGTGCGAGTAGTCGTAGCCGCCGCGGTTCTTCACGTAGTCGGTGAGCGCTGCCGGCACGGCGTCCCCGGTGTCGCCGTAGCGGGCGACGAGGTCGGCGACGTGGTTGCCGACCATGCCGCCGAACCACCGGCACTGCTCGCGCGCGTGCGCGAGGTCGTCACCGACGTAGGCCGGAGCCGCCACGCACACGGTGACCTCCCCCGGATCTCGCCCGGCCCGCTCCGCCGCGTCGCGGACGTGCTCGACCATCCAGCGGGTCAGGTACGGGTCGGCGAGTTGCAGGATGAACCCGTCGGCCTGGCGCCCGGCCAGTTCCAGGGCTTTCGGCCCGTAGGCGCCCATCCACACCGGCAGCCGCCCGTCGCGGACCCACGGAAGCTGCACCGGGGTGTCGTTCAGCAACGCCTCGCGGCCTTCGGCGAGGTCCTTGATCACCGCCATCGCCTCGCCGAGGGTGGCCAGGGTGGTGGGTTTCCCGCCGGTGACGCGCACAGCCGAGTCGCCGCGGCCGATGCCGCAGACGGTGCGCGGCCCGAACATGTCGTTGAGGGTGGCGAACAGCGAGGCGGTCACCGTCCAGTCCCGGGTGCTGGGGTTGGTCACCATCGTGCCGACTCGCAGCCGCCGGGTGGCGGCGAGAATCCGGCTGTAGATGACGAACGGTTCCTGCCACAGCACGCAGGAGTCGAACGTCCAGCCGTGGGTGAACCCCAGGTCCTCCGCCTGCCGCATCCGGTCGACCAGCACCGATGCGGGCGGGTCGGTCTGCAGCACGAGTCCGAAGTCCATTGCCGCGCTCCTCAGCTCAGGTATCCGCAGGATTCACGGCGCAGGAAGCGGCCCCGGCCGGGCCGGCCGTGGTACTCGCCGTCGCGCACGATGGCCTCGCCCCGGGACAGCACCGTGCGCACCCGGCCGGTGATCCGCCTGCCCTCGTAGGCGTTGTAGTCCACGTTCATGTGGTGCGTTTCGGCCGAGAGCACCTGCTCGGCGCCGGGGTCGTAGATGACGATGTCGGCGTCGGCGCCCGGGGCGATGGTGCCCTTGCGCGGGTGCAACCCGAACATCCGCGCCGGGGCCGTGCTGGCCAGTTCGACCCACCGGCGACGGCTGATCCGGCCCGCGACCACGGCGTCGTGCAGCAGGTCCAGGCGGTTCTCCACCCCCGGGATGCCGTTGGGGATCTTGGAGAAGTCGTCGCGCCCGAGCTCCTTCTGGTCGGCGAAGCAGAACGGGCAGTGATCGGTGGAGACCACCGACAGGTCGTCGGTGCGCAGCGCCCGCCACAGCGACTCCTGGTGGTCGGCCGGGCGCAGCGGCGTCGAGCAGACGTACTTGGCGCCTTCGAACCCGGGCGCGGCGAGTTCGTCGACGGTGAGGAACAGGTACTGCGGGCAGGTCTCGCCGAAGACGGGCAAACCCTCGTGGCGGGCCCTGGTGATCTCGGCGACGGCCTCGGTGGCCGACACGTGCACCACGTACAGCGGTGAACCGGCCACTGTGGACAGCCTGATGGCGCGGTGCGTGGCCTCGGCTTCCAGCAGCGGGTGGCGGACGCGGCCGTGGTACTTCGGATCGGTGCGGCCGGCGTCGAGCGCCTGGCGGACCAGGACGTCGATGGCGATGCCGTTCTCGGCGTGCATCATGATCAGCGCGCCGTTGTCGCCCGCCTGCTGCATGGCGCGCAGGATCTGCCCGTCGTCGCTGTAGAACACGCCCGGGTAGGCCATGAACATCTTGAAGCTGGTGATGCCCTCGTCCACCAGCGCGTCCATCTCCTTGAGCACGCCGTCGCCGACGTCGGAGAGGATGCCGTGGAACCCGTAGTCGATGGCGCAGTTGTCGTCGGCCTTGGCGTGCCAGGCCTCCACGCCTTCGCGCAGCGTGCGGCCGACGGGCTGGATGGCGAAGTCGATGATGGTGGTCGTGCCGCCCCACGCCGCTGCGCGGGTGCCGGTTTCGAAGGTGTCGGCGGCGAAGGTGCCGCCGAAGGGCATCTCCATGTGCGTGTGGGCGTCCACGCCCCCGGGGATGACGTAGTGGCCGGTGGCGTCGAGCACCACGTCGGCGGTCCAGTCCTGCGCCACGCCTGGCGTGGCGATGGCGGCGACCGTGTCGTCCTCGACCAGGACGTCGGCTTCGATCTCCTCGGTCGCGGTGATCACCAGGCCACCGCGGATGACGGTTCTGCTCATCGCGGTCTCCCTCAGGGCTGGGTCAGCGGGCCGTAGGCGTCCGGGCGGCGGTCGCGGTAGAAGGCCCACTTGCGCCGGACCTCCTCGACGAGGTCCAGGTCGAGGTCGCGGACCAGGAGTTCTTCGTCGGTGTCGCTGGCGGGTTCGCCGACGAACTGACCGTAGGGGTCGACGAAGTAGCTGGTGCCGTAGAAGTCGTTGTCGCCGTACTCCTCGACGCCGACGCGGTTGATCGCGGCGACGAAGTACTCGTTGGCCACGGCGGCGGCCGGTTGTTCGAGCTTCCACAGGTAGGACGACAGGCCCCGGCTGGTGGCCGACGGGTTGTAGACGATCTGGGCGCCCGCCAGGCCCAGCGCTCGCCAGCCCTCCGGGAAGTGCCGGTCGTAGCAGATGTAGACGCCGACGCGTCCGACCGCGGTGTCGAAGACCGGCCAGCCGAGGTTGCCTGGCCGGAAGTAGAACTTCTCCCAGAACCCGGGCAGGTGCGGCAGGTGGTGCTTGCGGTACTTGCCGAGGTAGGTGCCGTCCGCGTCGATCACCGCGGCGGTGTTGTAGCGGAAGCCGGGCCCGTCGACCTCGAAGACCGGGACGACGACGACCATCGACAGCTCGCGGGCCAGCGCGCACATGCGCTGCACGGTCGGGCCGTCGGGCACCTCCTCCGCCCAGCGGTGGTGCTCGTCCTCCTGGACCTGGCAGAAGTAGGGGGCGTTGAACACTTCCTGGAAGCCGATGATCCGCGCTCCCTGCGCGGCCGCGGCTCTGGCGTGCTGCTCGTGCGCGTCGACCATGCTCGCGGTGTCACCGGTCCACTTGGCCTGCACGAGTGCTGCGCGAACGACGTTGGGCATCGACGAGGCCCCTCCCGCTCGGACTTCCCGCCGGATCTCGGGCGGATGAAACCGAACGTAGGCCCACAGGTGAACACCCGCAATGACCGAGCGATCACGCAAAGTGACGAATTGTTGCCACGGCAGAAGCCGGGTCACTCCCACCAGGGGCGGTAGCCGACGCCGTGCTTGTTGGCGCGATCGACGTCGCGGCGCATGGTGCGGGTGTCACGGGCGACGCCGGGCGGGAAGCCGTGCTTGATGGCGCGGTGCTCACCGGTCTCACCCATGTAGCAGACCGAGTAGAACAGCCCGACCAGCAGGCCGAGGGCCAGCGAGCTCAACCGGATCCACGCCGGACCGGGTAACAGCATCAGCACGGCGCAGAACGGGGCGAGCTGGGTCAGGGCGCGGGCGAGGTGCCGCCACACCCAGGTGCGGCAGGTGACGTCGTGCAGCACCCACTCGGCGCACCGGTCCGGCAGCTTGCCGCCGAAGGCGTACCAGACCCATTGCGCCGGGTTGGGTCGTGATGACGGCGCGGGCGGGGTGGTCGCCATGGCTCCAGGTTAGTCCTCGTCGCAGTGCTTCGGGACCGTCCGCTCGGCCCTCGGCGCCGATCCTATGCACCCGTCGCCGGACGCCATGACGGCACCACCGACAGCGACTTGCGTCACATTCGGGTGATTTGGCGCCACGCCGGCGGGTGAAGCGCGTCCCAGTAGTAACGAGGGATTGCGGGAGCTCGATACCGCAGTCGGAAAGGGGAGGAAAAGTGTTCGTCGTCGTCGTGGCAATGCTGCTGGTTCTGGTTCTGGGGTTCGTGATGTTCACCGACGCGCTGGAGGGCACCGGGTCGATGAGCACCCGGCGGGGGCTCCGCGACGTGGCCGCTCAGGTGAAGCGCAGCGCGCGCCTGTCCGACCACAACTGAGCGATCACCGGCCCACCTTCACGGGCCGGTGACGCTCTCTCCAGGGGGCCAGAAGGGGGTTAGAGCAGTCCGCGGTGGACCAGGTTGGCGAGCAGGGAGCGCACGCCGAAGGTCCACTGCGGACACCGCTCGCTGCGGTTGACCCGGTTGGCGAGGGTGCCGAGCTTCGGGGTGGAGATCCGCACCACATCGCCGACCTGGTGGGTGAAGCCCTTCCCCGGCGCTCCCCGGTCCTCGGTGGGCGCGAAGAGGGTGCCGGTGTAGAGGATCAGCCCGTCCGGGTACTGGTGGTGCGGTCCCAGCGCGGACGCGGCCAGCTCCTCGGGGTCCCGGCTGATCTCGCGCATCGAGCTGTGCCCGTCGAGGACGAACCCGTCCTCACCCCGAACTTCCAGCCGCACGTCCAGGTTCCGCACGTCGTCCAGGCCGAACCCGTCGTCGAACAGGCGCAGGAACGGCCCCAGCGATGCCGAGGCGTTGTTGTCCTTGGCCTTGGGCAGCAGCAGGGCGCTGCGGCCCTCGACGTCACGCAGGTTGACGTCGTTGCCCAGCGTCGCGGCCACGATCCGGCCGTCGCCGCGGATCGCCAGCGCCACCTCGGGTTCCGGGTTGTTCCAGTCCGATCCCTCCGCGATGCCGATCTCGGCACCCGCGCCCACCGCCGCCAGCAGCGGCGCCTTGGTGAAGATCTCCGGGTCCGGGCCGAGCCCGACCTCCAGGTACTGCGACCAGAGCCCGTCGCGCACCAGCACTTCCTTGACCGCGCGGGCTTCCTCCGAGCCCGGCCGGATCGCGGCGAGGGTGCCGCCGATCGCGGACTCCACCTGCTCGCGGATCTCCGCCGACCGGGTCACATCGCCCGCGGCGCGTTCCTCGATGACCCGCTCCAGCATGCTCTTGACGAAGGTGACCCCGGCCGCCTTGAGCACCTGCAGGTCCGCCGGCGCCAGCAACCTCGGCCCCGGCCCGCCGTCGATCGTCGCGGCGAGCGCGCTCGCCAGCGGCCAGCTCTTGCGCGGTGCGGCGGTGCGGGCGAGCTCCACGGGATCGCGGTGCTCCAGCAGGTCGGTCAGCGTCGGGACGGTGTCGGTGAGGTCGACGAGCTGGTCGCCGCGCACGGCGACCACGGCCGGGCCGGACTCCTGCGGGTCGTGCACGCGGCCGACCAGCGTGGCCGCGTCGCGGTCGGTGGGCAGCACGTCACTGACGTCGTCGAGCAGCTTCACGTCGCACCTCTCGTTCGGCTCGACGGCAACATAGCGCCCCGAACACCGCGCGCCCCGCTGCTTTCCGAGTGCCCGCCATCCGGAGGAGAGCGCGCCTCGTCCCGCGTCCGGGAGGAATCAGGACGGAGCTGGCGAACGGGCGCGATGGTGACGTAAGGTTCGATCGACTCTCACTCGTTCGGGTGAGAGTCTTTGGGCGGAACGGATCAACCGGCAGTGGGGTGAGTGGCAGTGGGCAGGTCGTCGTTGGCGCGATCCGGGCGAGGACGCCACCGGCGTGGCGCCGCGTGGCGGTACACCGCACCGGTGCTCGGTTACACGACCGCGGCGGTGCTCGCCGTCATCGCCGCCACCAGCGCGCACTACTCGCAGACGCGCGCGGACGAGGTGGCGATGCCCGAGCCGGCCAACGCCGCGCGGGCCCAGGCCTCAGCGCCGTCCCGGCAGTACCTGCCGCAGCTGATGACGCCCGAGGCGAACCCCGGCACTCCCCCGGTCGTCCCGATCGTGCCGCCGCCGGCACCGACCGCACCGGCGATGGCAGGACCGAAGCCCGCCGCGCCGACATCGGAGACCTCCGAGGAGACCACCGCGCGCAGCTCCGCGCCGTCGACCACGACCGACCCGACGAGCACCCCGTCGGCGACCAGCGAGCCGACGCCGACGTCCGAACCGACGCCGACGTCGGAGCCGACGCAGACCTCCGAGCCCACTCAGCCCTCGGAGCCGACCGAGACCTCCCAGCCGACTCAGCCTTCCGAGCCGAGCCAGACCACGGAGCCGTCCCAGCCCAGCCCGACGTCCGAGCCGAAGCCGGGTCTGCTGCCGCTGGTCGGGGGCGTCGTCGACGGCCTCGCCGGTCCGCTGCTGGGGAGCTGACGCCGCTCGCGGAGGCCGCGCACCAGTGGGATCGTCGATCCCGGGAGGTGCCGGCCCATGGAAACGGTCGCGATCACCGGTGGCACCGGTCATCTGGGACGTCAACTGGTTCGCCTGCTCAAGCCGACGCACAAGGTCCGGGTGCTCACCCGCCACCCGGGCACGGACGCCGACGTCGAATGGGTGCCCGGTGATCTGGCCGTCGGCACGGGCATCGAGGAGCTCGTCGCCGGGGCGAGCACCGTGGTGCACGCGGCGACCTGGTCGCCGGGCGCGCAGCGCGGGTACCTGCTGCCGGTGGACTTCTGGCGCAGCCCACCGGACGTCGACGTCGACGGCACCTCGCGGCTGATCGAAGCCGCCGCGGCCGCGGGAGTCGGCCACTTCGTCCACGTCTCGATCGTCGGCGTCGACCGACCGGCGCTGCCCTACCTGCGGCTCAAGCACACCGCCGAGGAGCTGGTCAGCGTCTCGGACGTGCCGTGGTCGATCGCGCGGGCCACCCAGTTCCACTGGCTGCTGGACCGGATGTTCGGTCGCGCCGCACGGCTT
Source organism: Saccharopolyspora endophytica (assembly GCF_018070075.1). Taxonomy (GTDB): domain Bacteria; phylum Actinomycetota; class Actinomycetes; order Mycobacteriales; family Pseudonocardiaceae; genus Saccharopolyspora; species Saccharopolyspora endophytica. Next base: position 235,847 of record NZ_JAGPXE010000003.1, on the reverse strand, counting down.
CCCGTCATCCCGCTGCCCGGTGAGCTGCGCACGCAGCCGGTCGACGAGCGCGACTTCGCCGACTACCTCGCGGGATGCGTGACCGAGGGGCCGTCGGGGCGGCGTCCGGACTTCGGCGGTCCCGAGGTGCTCACGCTGAAGCAGGCGCTGACGGCCTGGCAAGAGGCGCGCGGGAGGAAGCCGCGCGTGCTCGATGTTCCCGCTCCCAAGCGCCTGCGGCGCATCGCGTCGGACTGGACGTGCCCGAACGACCGGCACGGCCGGACCACCTGGGCGGAGTGGCTGCGCAACCACCCCGCCCAGTGAGCTGATCAGGCGATCTTCACCAGCATCTTGCCGGTGTTGTCGCCGCGCATCAGGCCCAGGAACGCGTCGGGGGCGTTGCGCAGGCCCTCCACGACCGTCTCGCGGTAGTTGATCTTGCCCTCGGCCAGCCAGCCGCCGACCTCGTTGACGAACGCGTCCTGGAGGTGGGCGTGGTCGTTGACGATGAAGCCCCGCAGCTTCAGGCGCTTCTGCACGATCATCATCATGTTGCGCGGGCCGGGCTGCGGGGTCTCGTTGTTGTACTGCGAGATCATCCCGCACTCGGCGGCGCGGCCGAAGTCGTTGAACGCCGAGATCGCGGCTTCGAGGTGCTCACCGCCGACGTTGTCGAAGTACACGTCGATGCCCTCGGGCGCGGCTTCCTTGAGCTGCTTGCGGACGGGTCCGTCGTGGTAGTCGAACGCCGCGTCGAAGCCGACCTCGTCGAGCAGGTACTTGACCTTCTCCGGGGAACCGGCGCTGCCGATGACCTTCTTGGCGCCGCGCAGCTTGGCGATCTGGCCGGCCAACGAGCCCACCGCGCCCGCCGCGCCCGAGACGAACACGACGTCGCCCTCCTTCTGCTCGGCGACCTCGACGAGACCCGCGTAGGCGGTCATGCCGGGCATGCCGAGCACGTAGAGGTAGGCGCTCGGCGGCGCGACGTTCGCGTCGACCTTGGTGGCGTGCTTGACGGGCACGACGGCGTAGTCGCGCCAGCCCAGCATGTGCAGCACGAGGTCGCCGGGCTCGTAGCCCTCGGCGTTGCTGCTCACGACCTCACCGACGGCACCGCCCTGGAGGGCCTCGCCGACCTCGAAGGGCGGCACGTAGGACTTGCCCTCGTTCATCCGTCCCCGCATGTACGGGTCGACGCTCATGACCAGGTTGCGGACCAGCACTTCCCCGTCACCCGGCTGCGGAGCCTCCACCTCGACGAAGTCGAAGTTGTCCATCGTCGGCAACCCCTGCGGACGGGACGCGAGGCGGATCTCCAGGCCCTTGCTCATTCAACTGCTCCTTTCATCAGAACACTTTCCCCGGACTCTACGCGGTGGCACGGGCCGGTCGCCGGGGGACGATCAAGATCGATCTCGGACCCGCCCGCGCGCCCGCAACGCCGCGTTGGGCAGCTCCGGAGCGGGCAGCGCGGGCGCGGCGTATCCGCGCACGACACCGAAACGCCCTCGCTCGTCGGAGGTTTCGCGGCCCTGCTCCCACTCGGCCCTGGCCTGGGCGACCTCGTCGTGGGTGCGGCCGACGAAGTTCCACCACATGACGATCTCCTCCTCGAACGGCACGCCGCCGAGCAGCATCGCCCGACCGGGGCCGCCTGTCTCGATCGTCACGTCGCCGCCGCCCTGCCCCACGTAGAGCATCTCGCCGGTGCGCACCTCCCGGCCGTCGACCACCAGGTCCGACAGCGCCAGCACCGCGTGCTCGAAGTCCTGCTCGACCGGGAGGCGCATGGTCGCACCGGGGTTGATGGTCAGCTCCGCGCCGACCAGCGGGGTGTAGGTCTTGGCCGGCGACGTCGCGCCGAGCAGCGAACCCATCAGCACCATCACCGAGCCCTCCGGCGTGGTGATCACCGGCAGGTCGCCGTGGTGCTCGAAGTGCGGGGCCACGCCCCGCTCGTCGGCGGGCAACGCGACCCAGAGCTGCACGCCGTGCAGGATCGCCGAGTGATCCGCCGGGGACTCCTCGGAGTGCGAGATGCCCCGACCGGCGGTCATCAGGTTCAGCTGCCCCGGCTCGACGAGCTGCGTGTTGCCCACGCTGTCCCGGTGCAGGACCTGCCCGTCGAGCAGCCAGCTGACGGTCTGCAGGCCGGTGTGCGGGTGCGGCGGGACCTGCATCCCCGCCTGGCCCGAGATGTCCGCCGGACCGTAGAAGTCGGCGAAGCACCAGGCCCCGACCATCCGGCGGTCGCGGTTGGGCAGCGTCCGGCCGACCAGCATCGCGCGCGGGCCGCCGAGCGGAACCTCGCGCGGTCGCAGCAGTTCGGGTTGCGCGGCAGCGGTGGCCACGCCTCCGCAGCGCAGCTCGTCGGGGTCGTTCTCGACATTGCTCACGTCCTCAGCCTCCTCCAGCCGACTCAAGCATGCACAATCATTGTTGAACCATCATCCAACGACGGGAGAGCAGCGGTGAGCACCGAGCCCGAGATCAAGGACAACCCCGACGCGAACCGCTTCGAGGTCCGCGTCGGCGGGGAGCTGGCCGGCTTCGCCGAGTACAAGCTCAAGCCCGGGCAGATCTCGTTCACCCACACCGAGATCGACGACGGCTTCAGCGGTCAGGGCCTGGCGAGCAAGCTGGTGCGCGCCGCGCTGGACGAGGTCCGGGGGCGCGAGCTGGCCGTGCTGCCGTTCTGCCCGTACGTGCGCGGCTGGATCGCCAAGCACCCCGACTACGTCGACCTGGTCCCCGCCGAGCGCCGCGCCGGTTTCGAGCTGTGACACCACGTCCCAGATTGTGAGCCCCGCTAACCACCGGGGCTAGGCTGGCGATCACCACCACCTACGCGATCAGGAGCCGATCCGTGTCCGACATTCCCCCACGTCGCCGACTCGGCCGCAACGGTCCCGAGGTCAGCGCCATCGGCTACGGCGCGATGGGCCTGTCCGGCGTCTACGGCACCGCCGACGACGCCGAATCGGCGAAGCTGCTCAACGAGCTGCTCGACCTCGGGGTGAACTTCCTCGACACCGCCGACGTCTACGGCGACGGCCACAACGAGCAGCTCATCAGCGGACTGCTGGCCGACCGCCGCGACGAGGTCGTGCTGGCCACCAAGTTCGGCGCCAACAAGGAGACCGGCGGCGGCAAGCCCGAGTACGTCCGGCAGGCCGTGGACGCCAGCCTGTCCCGGCTGGGCACCGACCACATCGACCTCTACTACCTGCACCGGCTGGACCGCACCACGCCCATCGAGGACACCGTCGGAGCGATGGCCGAGCTGGTCGCCGAGGGCAAGATCGGCCACATCGGGCTCTCGGAGATCAGCGCCGCGACGTTGCGCCGCGCGCACCAGGTGCACCCGATCACCGCGGTGCAGCAGGAGTACTCGCTGTTCACCCGCGACCCGGAGGCCGAGCTGCTGCCGGCGACCCGCGAGCTGGGCGTGAGCCTGGTGGCCTACTCGCCGCTGGGACGCGGGGTGCTCACCGGCTCGTTCACCAACGCCTCCGACGTGGAGAACCTGGAGGTCCGCAAGAAGCGCTACCCGCGGTTCCAGGAGGAGAGCCTGCAGCGCAACATCGAGCTGACCCGGCCGCTGCGCGAGCACGCGGATCGCCTCGGGATCACCCCGGCGCAGTTGGCGCTGGCGTGGCTGCTGGCCCGGGGCGAGGACGTCCTGCCGATCCCGGGCAGCCGCCGCATCGCGCGCGTGGAGGCCAACGTCCAGGCGGCCCACGTCACCCTCAGCCCGGAGCTCGTCGCGGAGCTGTCCGAGCAGTTCCCGCCCGGCACCGCCGCAGGCGAGCGCTACCACCCGGACGGGATGTCCCGCCTCGACCGCTGACCACCCCGGCCGTGGTGGACGGGCTCACCGGTCCGTCGACCACGGCCGTCACGCGGGCTTGCGCCCCCTCACCGACACCATCGTCGGCCCGTGCACGACGAGCCGGCAGCTCTCGTCGTCGAAGCCGGCGATGACCTCGTCGATCTGCTCGGGCGTGACCAGCCCGGTCGCGATGAGCGGTTCGCGGATTTCGACGATCTGCGTCCGCCAGGCGGGAATCTCCGGGATCCGCCGGGGAAACCCGACCGCCTCGGCATCGACGTCGACCAACCCCGCGGTCTCGAGCAGTCCCGGAAGCCTGATCCCCAGATGGGCGTCGAGCCCGCTCTTCTCCAAGAACTCGACGGAGGCTCCGCCGACCGAGCGCCACGTGTCGTCCGGCGGCGAGCAGGCCGGCAAGGTCCGCATGTCGTACTCCTCGACGAGCAGCGACCCGCCCGGCACCAGTGCCTTGACCAGCTTGTCCAGCACCGCCTGCTCATCAGGCTGGTGGACGAGCACCAACCGCAGATTGATCAGGTCGTAGACCGAGTCACCGAGCGAGCCGGTGCTGATCTCGTGCTCGCGGACCTCGACGTTGGACGCCTCGATCGCTCGCAGCCACGTCGTCTCGAGATCGGTCGCCACCACGTGCCCGGTCGGCCCGACGCGGTCGGCGAGCCATCGCACCACCGTTCCGCTCCCCGCACCGACCTCCAGGCATCGCCAGCCCTCGCCGACGCCGATCTCACCAAGCCTGCGGAACGTCAGCCGGTCCCACACCTGAGCCTGTTCGAGCAGACGCCGATGCTCCCCCGCCTCTGCCGTGTTGAAGATGTATCGCTGAGCAGCCATGCCGCCACGATCCAACCGCCACCTTTCACGGCACCTGCGTCGGTCAGCCGACGGTGGCTCCGAAGAGGACGCCGAGCAGGTAGGTGACCGCTGCGGCTCCCAGGCCGATGGCCAGTTGCCGGAGGGCTCGGGGCAGCGGGGCGGCTCCGGACAGGACGCCGACCGTGGCGCCGGTGAGCATCAGCGCGAGTCCCACCAGCACGACCGAGGCCACGATCGCCACCGCTCCGGTCAGGCCCACGGCGAAGGGCAAGACAGGGATCAGCGCACCGGAGGCGAAGAACGCGAAGCTCGACACGGCCGCCTTCGCACCCGAGCCGACCACCTCGTGGTCGTCCGAGGCCTCCGACGACGCCTCAGCGCCTCGGCCGGTCTCAGGCGTGACGTCGGATTCCTGGTGGGCGTGCGGCAGCGTCGATCGCAACTGCCGCAGCAGGGCGTCGGCGCGGCGCTGCGCCTCGGCCTCCTCCATGCCCCTGGCCCGGTAGACCAGGGCGAGCTCGTTGGCGTCGACGTCGAGGTGCGGGACGACCGCGCGGGCCTGCGGGTCCGGGGTGGCCGCGGCGAGGAGTTCCCGCTGGGAGCGGACCGAGATGTACTCGCCGGCACCCATCGACAGCGCTCCGGCCAGCAGGCCCGCGAACCCGGTCAGCAGCACGACCTCGGACGACAGGTTGCCGCCGATCACGCCCAGGACCAGCGCGAGGTTGCTGACCAGACCGTCGTTGGCGCCGAAGACCGCCGCGCGGAACGACCCCGACACCCGGGCGCGACCGCGCGCGGCCAGGGCGCGCACGACCTCCTCGTGGATCCGCTCGTCGGCCGCCATCGAAGCGGGCACGTCCTGGTCGTAGTGGTACGGCGAGCGGCTTTCGGCGCGCTGGGCCAGCGCGAGGACGAACACCGAGCCGAAGCGGCGCGCCAAGGCGACCAGGAAGCGCATCCGGAACTGGCCGCGCCGCTGCGGGCCGATCTCGTCGCCGAGCAGGTCCTCCCAGTACCGGGCGTGCCGCTCCTCGGCCTCGGCCAGACCGAGCAGGATCTCCCGCTCCTCGCCGCTGCGGCGGGCGGCCAGGCTCCGGTAGACGCGGGCCTCCTCGCGCTCGTCGGCGAGCCGTCGCCGCCAGCGTCGGATCGAACGGCCGTCACTGATCTTGTCCTGCACGCGTGCAGCCTCCCAGCGCCGACACGCGGTCACCACTCGACTCGCCGCTCACCCGTTCCAGGGACGAGCGGCGGAGTCCCCGCGTGGTTGAAACTTCTACGGCATAGTCGGTGGTGTCCGAACCCCCGTGGGAAGACCAGGGAGCGACCACCCATGAGCGAAGCCACCGACCTCGGAAAGCTCACCGGCGACTACACCATCGACCCGGCGCACTCCCGGCTGGGATTCGTCGCCCGGCACGCGATGGTGACCAAGGTGCGCGGGCAGTTCCTCGACGTCGAGGGCGAGATCCGCATCGACGCCGACGACCCGGCCAACTCCACCGGGACCGCGCGGATGAAGACCTCCAGCATCAGCACCGGCCAGGAGCAGCGCGACGAGCACCTGCGCACCGCCGACTTCTTCGACATCGACAACCACCCGGAGATCGTGTTCACCTCCACCGGGGTGCGGCCGCAGGGCGAGAACACCTTCCGCGTCACCGGCGACCTCACGATCAAGGGCACCACCAAGCCGGTCGAGTTCGACCTGGAGTGCACCGGCCAGGCCAAGGACCCCTTCGGCGACGTCCGCGTCGGCTTCGAGGGCGGGCTGCAGGTCAACCGCAAGGACTGGGGCCTGACCTGGAACGCCGCGCTGGAGACCGGCGGCTGGCTGGTCAGCGAGAAGATCACCGTCGAGCTCGACATCTCCGCGGTCAAGAAGGCCTGACGGCACCCGCCGGCGCCGCTGCGGCACACCCGTCCCAGACGTGACACGCGTGACGCCGTCGCGTGACGGCTGGGACGGGTGTGCAAGGTAGGGTTCCTGCGGCGCCGGGCGGACCGACGGAGGCTGATCGCATGAACCGCAAAGCCGTGACCGTGATCGTGATTCTCGTGGTGCTGGTGTGCGGCTCCCTGCTCGTGCGCGATCCCGTCTCGGCCGCTGAGGCGGTCCGCAACGCGGTCACCACCATCGTCGGCGCGGTGACCACCGTCATCGGCTCGCTGACCACCTTCTTCGAGGCCCTCTTCCACTCGAAGTAGCACGAACTCGGCTGCTCGGCACCGCCGAAAGCAGTAGTCTGGGTCGGCAATGTCGTGAATCCGGGACACCTGGGGTCGACATGAGCAAGCTGACCCAGCCGACGAAGCCCGAGAGCAAGCTGTCCCGCTCGGTGGCCGAGGGAGCCGACGAGCTGGACCAGCGGTTCCGCGCGGCACCGGGGATGAGGCGCCAGCTCAACAAGGTCTTCCCCACCAACTGGGGATTCCTGCTCGGCGAGATCGCCCTCTACAGCTTCATCGTCCTGCTGCTGACCGGCACCTACCTCGCGTACTTCTTCGACCCCTCGATGGCCGAGGTGACCTACGACGGCCGGTACACCAACCTGCGCGGCGTCGAGATGTCCCGGGCGTTCGAGAGCACGCTCGACATCTCCTTCGAGGTCAGGGGCGGGATGTTCGCCCGGCAGCTGCACCACTGGGGCGCGCTGATCTTCATGGCCGCGATCGTGGCGCACATGTTCCGGATCTTCTTCACCGGCGCGTTCCGCCGCCCGCGCGAGACGAACTGGCTCATCGGCGTCAGCCTGTTCGTGCTGGGCATGTTCGAGGGCTTCATCGGCTACTCGCTGCCCGACGACCTGCTCTCCGGCACCGGCCTCCGGATCGCCTCCGGCATCCTGCTGTCCATCCCGGTCATCGGCACGTGGCTGCACTGGCTGCTGTTCGGCGCGGAGTTCCCCGGCACCGAGATCATCCCGCGCTTCTACCTGTTCCACGTGTTCCTGCTGCCCGGGATCATCCTCGCGCTCGTGGCGGTCCACTTGGCGATCGTGTGGTACCAGAAGCACACCCAGTACCCGGGCCCCAAGCGCACCGAGTCCAACGTGGTGGGCGTGCGGATCATGCCGGTGTTCGCGGTGAAGGCGACCGGGTTCTTCCTCATCGTCACCGGCGTGCTGGCGGTCATGAGCGGCATCTTCCAGATCAACGCGATCTGGAACTTCGGCCCTTACGTCGCGTCGAAGGTCTCCTCGGCCTCCCAGCCGGACTGGTACATGATGTGGACCGACGGGATGGGCCGGTTGTGGCCGCCGTGGGAGCTCTACCTCGGTCCGTTCACCATCGGATCGCCGTTCTTCCCGCTGATCCTGGGCATGGGCCTGGTGTTCACCGTCGCCGCGATGTACCCGATGCTGGAGCGCAAGCTCAGCGGCGACGACGCGCACCACAACCTGCTGCAGCGGCCGCGCGACAACCCGGTCCGCACCTCGCTGGGCATGATGGCGATCGCGTTCTTCGTCGTCGTGCTCATCTCCGGGATGAACGACATCGTCGCCTTCGTGTTCAACCTGTCGCTGAACATGATGACCTGGGCCGGGCGCGTCGGGGTGCTGGTGCTCCCGCCGCTGGCCTACTACATCACCTACCGGATCTGCATCGGGTTGCAGCGCAGCGACCGCGAGGTGCTGGAGCACGGCGTGGAAACAGGCATCGTCAAGCGGCTCCCGCACGGCGAGTTCATCGAGGTGCACCAGCCGCTCGGCCCGGTCGACGGGCACGGTCACCCGGAACCGCTGGACTACCAGGGCGCGCCGGTGCCCAAGAAGATGAACAAGCTCGGCGCCGCGGGGCACTCCGTCCCCGGCAGCCTGCTGCGGCCCGACCCGCCCGAGGAAACCCGGGCGTTGGAGTCCGCGCAGGAACACGACGAGGAATCGCCGGTGAAATCCGGTCGACCACGCCCGCCCGAAGACTGAGGCCCGCTCCGCGCGAGCCGGTCCGGCGCATAGGGTGCTCGACGTGTCCAACCGGGAACTCGTCGTGCTCGGCACGGCAAGCCAGGCGCCGACCCGCACCCGCAACCACAACGGCTACCTGCTGCGCTGGGACGGTCTGGGGCTGCTGTTCGACCCGGGTGAGGGCACGCAGCGGCAGATGACCTTCGCCGGCGTCAGCGCCAACGACGTCGACCACCTGTGCATCACCCACTTCCACGGTGATCACTGCCTGGGGGTGCCCGGCGTGGTGCACCGGATGTCGAGCGACCGGGTTCGCGGCGCGGTGCACGCGCACTACCCGGCGTCGGGCGCGAAGTTCTTCGGCCACCTGCGCTACGCGGCGGCCTACGACGACACGGTCCAGCTCGACGAGCACCCGATCACCGGCGACGGCACGATCGCGCGAGGTCCGTTCGGATCGTTGCGGGCGGTGCGGCTGGAACACCGCATCGAGGTGTTCGGCTACCGGCTCGAAGAACCCGACGGCCGCCGCATGCTGCCGGACGCGCTGGCGGAGCTGGGCGTGCGCGGACCCGACATCGGCAGGCTCCAGCGGGAGGGATCGGTGCGGGTCGGCGACCGGACCGTGGAGCTGGCGGAGGTCAGCGAGGAGCGACCCGGTCAGCGGTTCGCGTTCGTGATGGACACCCGGCTCTGCGACGGCGTGTTCGAGCTCGCCGACGACGCGGACATGCTGGTGATCGAATCGACCTTCCTCGACCAGGACGCCGACCTGGCGGATCGGTACCGGCACCTGACCGCCGGGCAGGCCGCCCGGGTCGCGGCCGACTGCGGGGTGCGGTGCCTGGTGCTGACCCACTTCTCGCAGCGCTACACCGATCCGCGCCGCTTCCACGACGAGGCGGCTGAGGTCTTCGACGGCACGATCGTCGTCGCGTCCGATCTCGACCGCATCCCGGTCCCGCCGCGCCGCTGACACCGCAACACGCCGTCTCGGATCCGCTGCCGCTGAGGCCGGCGCGCCGTACGGTGTGCGCAAGCGTTTGCCGCCGGATGTGAGGAGCGGGACCGGATGACCAGCGCCGATGTGCTCGTCGATGCGTTCAGCCGGATTCAGGGAGTGGTGCACGAAGCGGTCGTCGGTCTCGACGAGGAGGCGCTGGCGCACCGCATCGACCCCGACTCCAACTCGATCGCCTGGTTGCTGTGGCACCTGGCGCGGGTGCAGGACGATCACATCGCCGACGTCGCCGAGACCGAGCAGGTGTGGCTGGTGCAGAACTGGGCCGCGCGGTTCGGGCTGCCGCTGGACGAGGAGGACACCGGTTACGGCCACGACTCGGATCAGGTCGAGTCGGTGCGCGCCTCCGGTGAGCTGCTGACCGGCTACTACGACGCGGTGCACGAGCAGACGCTGCGGTTCGTCACCGGCCTCGGAGACGCCGACCTGGACGAGATCATCGACGCCAGCTGGTCCCCGCCGGTCACCCTCGGCGTGCGCCTGGTGAGCGTGATCGCCGACGACCTGCAGCACGCCGGCCAGGCCGCGCTGCTCAACGGGTTCCTGCGCCGCGCCCTCTGACGGTGGCGCGGGCCGGCGCTCGTCCCGGACAATCGCGTCATGGCCGAGCGCAAACCTCCCGGGGTCACCTTCGAGTCGTGGGTGGACCGGCAGATCCGCACCGCCCAAGAGCGCGGCGAGTTCGACGACCTGCCCGGTTCGGGCAAGCCGCTGCCGGGGGCCGGGGAGCCGCTGGACGAGCAGTGGTGGATCAAGGAGCAGATCCGCCGCGAGGGTCTCTCCGGTGACGCGCTGCTGCCCACTCCCCTGCGCCTGCGGCGCGAGATCGACCGGCTGCCCGAGACCATCGCCGAGCTGACCAGCGAGCAGGCCGTGCGCGAGGTCGCCGCCGAGCTCAACCGGCGCATCGTCGAGCACCTGCGCTTCCCGGCCGGCCCGCAGATCGCGATCGCACCGGTCAACGTGGACTCGCTGGTCGAGCGCTGGCGGTCGCAACGACCGGCCCCACAGCCTCCCGAAATCCCGAAACCGGCCGCCGCGCAGGCCCCCAAGCCGCGCCGGCGCCGCTGGTTCCGTCGCTGACCTGCGTATTCCCACTGTACGAGCACGCTTTGACGAGGGTCACCGACCCTGATTCCATCTGGTGGCATGGCCTCCGGACCGCTGCTGGTGCAGCGCGCGCACATCGACCTGCTGTGGGTCGCCTCCGCTGCGTGTCCGCGCGGTTGAGCTCTTCCGCTCCCGCCCGCTCACACCCCGCAGCGATGGAGAAACGTGCCATGACGCTGGAACCGACCACAGCGGACTTCGCCCCGGCCGACGCCGGTCTCGTCGAGGTCACCGCTCGATTCGTGGTCACCCGCGAAGACCTGGGTCTCCTGGAGAGGATACTGACCCGCAACGCCGAGCTGCGCGAGGCGATCCCGGCGCAGTCCACGGTGGACGCCGCTCCGGTGGAGTCGCCGACGCTGCGAATCCTGGTCGCCGCCAGGCAGATCGTCCGCCCGGACGGCACCCACATCCGCTTCACGCGGCTGGAGTTCGACCTGCTGCTGTTCCTGGCCCGCAACCCCGGACGGGTGCACCACCGCAACACGCTGCTGGCGGCGGTGTGGGACTTCTCCAGCGAACCCCGCACGCGCACGGTCGACGTCCACGTCCGCCGGATCCGCAACAAGCTCGGTCCCGAGATGGATCTCATCACGACGGTGCGCGGCGTCGGATATCGACTCGATCACGCCGAGCGCATCCGAATCATCACCGACTAGACCGATCGCGTTGACCCCGACCAGCGATCGCGCAATCCTGGTGAAGTTTCGTCGGCGAACTGAATCCGGGTGGGGACATGAGCGTGGTGATCGGCGTCCTGGTGCACACGCGGCACCAGGAGGTCTTCCGCCAGGCAGCGAGCACCGTCTCCGGCGTGACCCTGCGCTGGGCCATCTGCGGGGAACCCGCCCAGGCCGGGGACCGATTACGGGAACTGCTCGCCTCGCCGGGGGTGAACGGGCTGCTCATCGGCCCGCGCTCCTACGAGGCCGTGCGCGGTGAGGTCCCGGAGGACCTGCCGATGGCCGTGGCTCGGCCGAGCTCGCTCGAGCTGGCCCTGGCGGTCGCCAGGATGCGCAGCGACTACCCCGAGCACCGCAGGGCCAGCATCGACACCTTCGACCACCACGTGATCCAGGAGGTCGCCACCACGCTCGGCGTCCGCCACTCCGCGCTCCCGTACGCCACGGGACAGCCGATCGCGGAGATCGTGGACCACCACCGCGCGGCGCTGCGCAACGGCGGCGTGGTGATCACCCCGCGCCTGGAGGTCGCGGAGGCGCTGCGCGCGGAGGCACCGGTGGTCGACACCGACCTGCTGGCGGCATCCGTGCGCGCCGAGCTGCAGGACCTGCTGCTGCGGGTGAAGGCCGGTCAGGCCGAGGATTCCCGCTTCGCCGCCGGGGTCTTCCAGGTCCGCGACGGTGAGGACGTCGAGCGCGCGCGGGCGGGGTTGCGCGAGATCCTGCTGCAGGACCCGCACTTGGCCGGTTCCTGGGTGGAGAACCGCGGCAAGCGCGGACTGGTCCTGTTCGCCCACAAGGCACTGCTGGAGCGCGCGACCGCGGGCTGGCAGGTGGTTCCCGCACTGCAGCAGGCCGAGCGCAGCATGGACGTGCGCATCGCCGCCGGTTTCGGCCTGGGCGCTTCGGTGCGCGCCGGGATCTCGCTCGCCGAGCGCGCGGCGGTGCGCGCCGAGGCCGAGCCGCACTCGTGCGGGTTCGTCATCGAGGACAGCGGCATCATCATCGGACCGATCGGTGGTGGCGGACGGCGCACCGAGTTCGCCTACCGGGACCACAGCGCCGAGCTGGAGCGGACGGCCCGCGAGGTCGGGTTGAGTCCGACGACGCTGTCCCGCCTGGTGTCGCTGGAGCGCGAGTTGGGCGGGCGCGCGGTCTCGCCCAGCGAGCTGGCCACCTTGCTCGGCATCACCGACCCGAGCGGGAGGCGGCTGATCCGCAAGCTCGGCACCGCCGAACTGGTCACCTCCGAGGGCAGCGCGCAACCCACCCGGCGCGGCCGTCCGACCCGCCTCTACCGGCTGCGCGTCGGCGAAGCCCTGGGCCAATCCGGCACCGCCCTCGACTAGTCCCGCTCAGTCCGACCGGATGTGCCACTGCGCGGTGTCGCATTGACCGTCGTCGTTGTTGCCGACTGCGGCGTCCCGGCGGCGACGGCTACGACGTCGCGCCGCGACGCGACATCGCACTGCCCGCGGCCGTTGTCTCCGGCGGCGAGCACCCAGCCGTCCTGCGGCGGGCTCTGGGCGGGTGAGTTCGGCAAGAGGTTGACAAGTTTGCGCAAGGTTGGTCAAGATCTGCTCTGCCCGGCGCACCGCCGGGGTGCGACGGAGCGGAGGGGCGATGGCGCCGACCTTGACCGACGTGGCGAAACGCGCCGACGTCGCGCTGTCCACGGCCTCGCGCGCCTTCAGCGACCCGCAGCGGCTCGGCCCGGACACCTTGCGCAAGGTGCTCGACGCGGCCCAGGAGCTGGGCTACCAGACCGCCAAGCCCGCCGAGGCGCAGGTCGCCGGTTCCACGGTGGCGATGGTCGTGCCCGACATCGCCAACCCCGTCTACGGCACGCTGGTCAAGGCGGCGCAGGGCGAAGGCCGCAGGCGCAGGCACACCCTGGTGCTCCACGACACCGACCGCGACCCGGAGCGCGAACGCGAGGCCATCGCGCACCTGCGCAGCCAGGTCTCGGCCATCGTGCTGTGCTCGTCGCGGCTGCCGGCCGACGAGCTCGTCGAGCTGTGCGGGTCGACGCCGTCAGTGCTGATCAACCAGGAGCACGACGCCGTCGACTGCGTGCTCGCCGACGCTGGCGACGGCCTGCGCCAGGCCGTCGACTACCTCGCCGCGCTGGGCCACGAGCGCATCGCGTTCGTCTCCGGCTCCACCCACTCCTGGTCCAGCCCCCGCCGCGTGCGACTCGTCGAAGCCCTCGCCGCCGAGGCCGGCATCGCGCTGCACGTGCTGGACTGGCACGCCGAGACCGTCGCCGCCGGAACGGCCGTGGCCGCCAGCGTGCTGGCCACCGGCGCATCGGCGGTGATCACCCACAACGACCTGGTCGCCTTCGGCGTGATCAAGGGCGCTCGCGCGCTGGGCGTGCAGGTCCCCGACGGGCTCAGCGTCATCGGCATCGACGACGTGGCGCTCACCGAGGTCTCCCGGCCGTCGCTGACCTCCATCTCCATCCCGTGGTCCAAGGCGGGATCGATGAGCATGGAGCTGCTCGGCCCGATCCTGGGCGGCCACCGCCCGCCGCCGCGCAAGCACCTGCTGCCCGCGCACCTGGTCGTGCGCGACTCGACCGCTCCCGCCGCCCGCCGGCCCGCCTGATTGGTTCGCCATGCAACGACTCAACGCGTCCACCACGCCCGTCTCCGCCCTGCAGCACCACCGCTCGCTGGGCGCGCCGGGCATCGTCCACCTGGGACTCGGCAACTTCCACCGCGCGCACCAGGCCGTGCACACCGCCCGCGCGCTGGAGCACACCGAGGGGCCGTGGGCGATCGTCGGCGTGGCCAACTCCTCGGCGGCGATCGCCGAGGCCATGCGGGAGCAGGACATGCGCTACGGGGTCGTGGAGATCTCCCCGGAGCGCACCGAGGTCGGCGTCCCGGCCGTGCACAGCGACGTGCTGGTCGCCGCGCAGCAGCCGGACGCCGTGCTGGACGCGCTGTCGGCGCACGAGACCCGCATCGTCACGCTGACGATCACCGAGAAGGGCTACAGCTACTCGCCGCGCACCAAGTCCCTCGACCTCGACGACCCGGGGATCCGAGCCGACCTGGCCGGTGGCGCACCGCGCACCACCATCGGCCGGCTGGCCCGCGCGCTCCAGCGCCGCGCGGCCACGCACGCCTCGCCGGTGGCGATCCTGAGCTGCGACAACCTCACCGGCAACGGTGAGCTCACCGGGCGCCTGGTGCGCGAGTTCGCCGAGGCCCTGCCCGCCGCCGAGCGCGAAGACCTGCTCGCCTACCTGCGCGGATCGGTCAGCTTCCCGAACGGGATGGTCGACCGGATCGTGCCGGCGACCACCGACGCCTACCGCCAGGCCGTCGCCGACCGGCTCGGCCTGCGCGACGAGGCCCCGGTGCCCGCCGAACCGTTCAGCATGTGGGTGCTGGAGGACCACTTCGCCGCCGGACGTCCGGCCTGGGAGCACGGCGGGGTCACCTTCACCGACGACGTCGAGCCCTACGAGCTGATGAAGCTGCGGCTGCTCAACGGCACGCACTCGCTCATCGCCTACCTGGGCGCGCTCGACGGCTGCGACCTCATCGCCGAGGCGATCGCCCGGCCGCACATCGCCGAGGCCGCGCGGCGGCTGATGCGCGCCGACTACCTCCCGACGCTGACGATGCCCGCCGACATCGACTTCGAGGACTACTCCGCCCAGCTGTTCACGCGCTGGAGCAACAGCGCGCTGGGCCACCGCACCCGGCAGGTCGGCTCCGACGGCTCGACCAAGCTCGCCCAGCGCGTCCCGGAACCGGCCGCGCTGCACCTCAAGGCCGGTCGGGTGCCGCAGCACCTCGCGCTGAGCGTGGCCGCCTACCTGCGCTGCACCACCGCGCCCGGGACCACCGAGCACACCGCGGCGATGGTGGATCCGGGCGCCGAGGCGCTGCGCACCGCGCGCGCGAACGCCTCCGGCACGCGCGAGTTCGTCGCCGCCGCTCTGCGCGA
This sequence comes from Saccharopolyspora endophytica, assembly GCF_018070075.1. Lineage (GTDB taxonomy): Bacteria > Actinomycetota > Actinomycetes > Mycobacteriales > Pseudonocardiaceae > Saccharopolyspora > Saccharopolyspora endophytica. The sequence continues at coordinate 220,505 of NZ_JAGPXE010000003.1, read as the reverse complement.
CGGACTGCTCGGCGACGAACTCGCCGCGCACCAGGAGTTCCAGGCGCGGGTCGCCGAGCTCGTCGACGTGCTCGGCTCCCACGGGGTCGCCGCGGCGACCGAAGAAGCCCTGCAAGCCAACGGATAACGGACCGCACGACGAGATTGCGTGGACCCATGAGCGAACAAAGAAGTTCCACTGCGGACACCACCGAAACCCCTCCCGACCCCAAGGCCGTGCGGCGCGCGGCGTGGGCAGGGCTGATCGGCACGACGCTGGAGCAGTACGACTTCGTCATCTACGGCACCGCGTCGGCGCTGATCTTCAGCAAGCTGTTCTTCCCGAACATCTCGCCGGTCGCCGGGATCCTGGCCTCCTTCAGCGCCTACGCGGTCGGGTTCGCCGCGCGGCCGCTGGGCGGGCTGATCTTCTCCCGCTTCGGTGACCGGCTGGGCCGCAAGTGGGTCCTGGTGGCCACGCTGCTGCTGATGGGCGGGTCCACGCTGGCCATCGGCCTGCTGCCCACCTATTCGCAGGTGGGGCTCTTAGCGCCGATCCTGCTGGTCGCGTGCCGGTTCTTCCAGGGCATGGGCGCCGGTGCCGAGCAGGCCGGTGGCGCCACGCTGCTCACCGAGACCGCGGGCAGGGGCAAGCGCGGCGCGCTGGCGTCGCTGGTGATGACCGGTGCCGCGCTGGGCACCGCGCTCGGAGCGGTCGCGTGGATCCTCGCCCAGTCGCTGCCCGAGGACGCCTTGATGAGCTGGGGCTGGCGGCTGGTGTTCGGCAGCAGCCTGCTGGTCACGATCGCCGCGCTGATCATCCGGCGCAAGCTCAACGAGAGCCCGGTGTTCCAGGAGCTCAAGGAGCAGGTCGGCGAGACGAAGGCGCCGGTCGCCGAGACGTTCCGCAAGGGCCGCAAGCCTCTGCTGCTGGCGTTCTTCCTCAACGTCGGTTCCAACGCCCAGTCCTACACCTACCAGGTGTTCATGGCCTCCTACCTGGTCTCCGCGGTCGGGGTGGACAAGGCGTTCGTGCCGAAGGTGCTGCTGCTGGGCGCGATCTGCGGCGGCATCGCCGCCTTCGGGTTCGGCGCGCTGTCCGACGTGGTCGGCCGCAGGAGCGTCTACTCCACCATCATGGGCGCGCTGGTGCTGCTGCCGGTGCCGACGTTCATCGCGCTCAACACCGGCTCGCCGGTGGCGATCACGGTGGCGATCGTGCTCGGGTTCATCCTGGCCTGCCACGGTTCGGTCGGCGTCCAGATGAGCTACTTCCCGGAGCTGTTCGGCAACCGCTACCGCTACGCGGGCGTGGCCCTGGGCCGCGAGTTCTCCTCGGTCGTCGGCGGTGGCGTCGCGCCGCTGATCTGCGCGGGGCTGATGGCCGCGTTCGGCGGATCGTGGGTCCCGGTCGCGATCTACATGATGGTGATGATGGCGATCAGCTTCATCGCCTCCCTCCTCGCCCCGGAGACCAAGGACCGCGACCTCAACGTCGCCCACGACGCGATCTGAGACGTGCACCCGGAGCGGGCATCGGCCACGCGGCCGATGCCCGCTCCGCCGCATCGTCCGCGCGGCTGATCCGGCGGGGAACCCGCATGTCCTAGCCTTTCGACGTGCACAACGAGGTTCCCGACGAGGGCCCTGCCCTCCCCCGCCCCGCCCGGCACGCGCTCACCGCCGGGCTGTGCGGGGCGCTGCTGCTCGTGTGGTTGCTGGACCTGGAGTCCTCCGACGGCATCCGCGACGGGGACAACAACTGGATCCCGCCGCTGGTCGCCGGAGCCGTCGCCGCGCTGCTGCTGTTCATCCCCGACCGGTACGTCTCGCTGCACCGGCGTTGCTGGATCGCCGCGGTCGGCTCGCTGGCGCTGACCGCGACGATGCTGCTGACGACCGAGGTCAAGGGCAACTGGGGCGTGCTGGAGTCGATCTGCCTGCTGATCCTGCTCGGCCGCGCGTGCCGCCGGATCCCCGTACCGGCGGTCGCGGTGCCGCTCGGCTTCGCCGTGATCATCGGACCGGCGCGGACCTTCGGCTGGGACCCGGAGGAGTTCACCTCCGTGCTCACCTTCTCGTTCCTGCTCACCTTCGCCACCGGTGGCGTGATCGGTCTGGGCTCATACCTGCGCGTCCTCGACTCCCGCCGGGCCCGCGCGGTGGAGTCGGTGCGGCAGGGCGAGCGCCTGGAACTGGCGCGCGACCTGCACGACTTCGTCGCCCACCACGTCACCGGGATCGTGGTGCAGGCCAACGCGGCGCGCGCGATCCGCGACACGGCGCCCGAGAAGATCGACGCGATCCTGACCGACATCCACGACGCGGGGACCGAGACGCTCGATTCCATGCGGCGGCTGGTCCGGGTGCTGCGGGAGGTCGACGCCCCGCCCCGGCGCCACGGGGCGCTGTTCAGCGAGATCGCGGCGCTGGTCAGCAATTTCTGCACCGGCGAGGACCAGCGCGCGACGCTGTCGGTCGCCGCGGCCGCTCGCAGCGCGCGACTCGCCCCCGAGGTGGAGACCTCCGTGCACCGGTTGGTGCAGGAGTCGCTGACCAACGCGCGGCGGCACGCGCCGGGCGCGCTGGTCTCGGTGCGGATCGACCTGCCCGACGACCGGCTGCGGGTCGAGGTCGCCAACACCCCGCCCGCCGAGCGGACCGCGCTGCCCGTGGGCGGGCACGGCGGGTTCGGCGTCGTCGGACTCCGCGAACGGGTGTCCGCCGTGGACGGCACGATGGAAGCCGGCGCCACGCCCGACGGCGGATGGCGCATCGCCGCCGACTTCCCGGTGCTGGGCGTGCCAGACTCGTCGACGTGAGCGACACCCCGACACGAGTGCTCATCGCCGACGACCAGCGGTTGGTGCGCAGCGGTTTCCGGATGATCCTCGACGCCCGGCCGGACATCGAGGTGGTCGGCGAGGCCGCCGACGGCGCCGAGTGCGTCGAGCTGGCCCGGCGGCTCCGCCCGGACGTCTGCTTGGTCGACATCCGGATGCCCGAGCTCGACGGCTTGGAGGTGACCCGGGTCCTGGCCGGTCCCGCCACCGCCGAACCGATGCGCGTGGTGGTCGTGACCACCTTCGACCAGGACGACTACGTGCACGAGGCGTTGCGCAACGGCGCCTGCGGCTTCCTGCTCAAGGACGCCAGCCCGGCGCTGCTGGTCGAAGCCGTGGAGGCCGCGCACCGCGGGGACGCGCTGATCTCACCGGCGGTGACGGTCCGGCTGCTGCACCGGCTGGAGACCCGGGAGGCACCGGATCGAGCCCGAACACCGCCCGCGGTGCTGTCCGAGCGCGAACTGGACGTGGCGCGGCTGGTGGCGGTGGGCCGCACCAACCAGGAGATCTGCGGCGAGCTGTACCTCTCGCTCGGGACGGTTAAGACCCACCTGACCAACATCCAGTCCAAGCTGGGGACGCGCAACCGGGTGGAGATCGCGGCGTGGGCGTGGTCGACCGGCGCCGTCACCGCCGACCACACCGGCTGACGATCCGCCGGATTCCGGACTTTCGGCCGAGGGAGATCGGCCCGCGGGCCGAGGCGGGGAACCGCGCCCGCGGTGCACCGTAGCGGTCATGAGCACCTCAGCAAGCGAATCCTCTCGGGCGGTCGTGGCCCGAAGCGCTGATCCACAACCTCACCACCCGGTCGGTCCGGGCCGGAGCAGGCCGGCTTCCACCGGCGAGTCCGCGCCGCGCCGGGTCACCGAGTGGGACGCCCTCCGGGGCTTCGCGCTCTGCGGCATCCTGCTCGTCAACATCCCGCAGATCACCCGCATGGCACACGGGTCCGAGAACGGCGCGTCGCGCCTCATCTCCAACGGCCTCGGGATGCTGGTGGAGCAGCACTTCTACCCGATCTTCGCGTTCCTGTTCGGGCTGAGCTTCTCGCTGTTCCTGGAGGGCGCCCAGCAGCGCTCCCGCCGTCCCCGCCTGATGCTGGCGCGCCGGCTGCTCGTCCTCGGGCTCCTCGGCGCCGCCCACCACGTGCTCCAGCCGGGCGAGGCGCTGCTGCCCTACGCGATCTTCGGGCTGCTGGTCCTGCTGCCCGCGTCGTGGTTGCCGACCCGGGTCCTGGTGCCCGCGAGCGTTCTCGCCGCCGTCGCCGGGTTCACCGTGGTCTCGGGCGGGATGTTCAGCATCCCAGGGCTGTTCCTGCTGGGACTGGCGTGCGCCCGGACCGGCATCGCGCGGACCATCGACCGCCGTCCCGGACAGCTCGTCGCGGTGCTGGCCATCGCGGTGGTGCTGAGCGTGGCGGCCGTCTGGGCGCAGCTGGTGTACCCGCCGGACGGTCCGCTGACCACCCGCATCACGGCGGCGGCCGGTGTTCTCGGTGCCGTCGCCTACGCCTCGGCGTTCCTGCTCGTGCTCCGCACGAGGTTCGGCCGACCGCTGGGTGCGCTGGTGGGACCGCTCGGCCGGATGGCGCTGACCAACTACCTCACCGCCACGCTCCTCGTCGTCGCCGCGGCCGGACCCCTGGGCCTGCGCGAATCCACCGACTGGACCACCGCGCTGGTGCTGGCGCTGATCGTTCTCGCCGTCCAGGCCGCCTTCAGCCACTGGTGGCTCGGGAGGTTCCGCTACGGACCCGCGGAGTGGGCGCTGCGCAGCGCGACCTGGTGGAAGCCGATGCCGCTGCGGCGCAGGCCCGCCTAGGTCCGCGACCTCACGCCTCGCGCACGAACCGCAGGTAGCGGGCCGCCGAGCGCTGGACGATCTCGTGGGCGCCGGTGGGGATCACCGTGTCCCACCAGGCCCCGTGCAGGGAGTCGAAGGCGAGCTCGTCGAGCAGCTCGGCGGCCCGTTGCACGACGCTGGGGCGTTCCGGGATGAGGTTCGGGTAGCTGTACATGAAGCCGACGTGCGCGCGGTCCGGGATGACCTGGACGATGTCGCCGGTGAACAGCGACCCCCGCCCGGCGGCGCTGTGCAGGACCGTGCCGCCCGCGAAGTGGACGCCGAGGTTGATCAGAGTCAGGCCGGGGACGATCTCGTGGGTCGTGCCGCTCCAGAACCGGATCGCCGGGTCCGGGCGGCCGACCCACTGCCGGTCGGCTTCGTGCAGGTGGATGGGCACGTCGAAGGCGCGGGCCCACTCGATCATCGTCGTGTAGTAGTGCGGGTGGCTGATGGCGATGCCGACCAGACCGCCCAGATCGTCGATGGCGCTGATGATCTCGTCGTCCAGGTAGGCCGTGCAGTCCCAGAGGACGTTGCCCGCGTCGGTGCGCACCAGCAGAGCCCGCTGGCCGATGGCGAACTTCGGTTCGCAGCCGATGCCGAGCACGCCGCCCTCGTCGCGCAGCGCGGCGCTGCGCTCGGCCCGGAGGCTGTCCAGGTCGGTCCACTGCTGGCCCTCGCGCGGAACCCACTGGCGTTCGTCCTCGCAGATCGGGCAGTCCTCGCGTGCCTCGGCGTACTGCATCCCGCAGGTCGCGCAGATCGGCAGCCCCATCGTCCCTCCCCGGTGTCGGCGCCGCGCCCACGCTACCGCTGGTTCCTGTCAGAGGTGAGGCGGACAATGCGGGCATGTGCCGCAGCATCAAGACCCTCCGCCCGCCCTACGCCGAGCAGGTCTCCGACGCCGACGTCCGGGCCGCCGCCCTGCAGTACGTCCGCAAGATCTCCGGGTTCCGGGCACCGGCCGCCCACAACGCCGAGAGCTTCGAACAGGCGGTGGACGAGATCGAGCGCGCCACCGCCAAGCTCCTCGGATCGCTGCAGGTCAGAGGCCGGTAGATCACTACCCGTGGCAGTCGGCGCCGGTCGAGCGCGGCACGTCGAGGGTGGGGTTGCGGTCGAAGAACCCGACCGGTGTGAGCGTGAACCCCGCACGGTCGACGGGCATGATCGGCCAGTCCTCGGGCCGCGGGAAGTGGGTGAGCCCGAAGGTGTGCCAGACGACGATGTCCTGGCCGTCGATGTCGCGGTCCGCCGCCGTCCAGGCCGGTAGGCCGGCGCCACCGGGGTTCTGGTTGACCAGGTCGCCCGCCGGGTAGCGCTGCTCGGGGTCGTAGCGGGTGACCCACAGGTGCTTGGTCGCGAACGTTCCCCGGGCGTGCACAGAGGCCGACTCGTCGGCGAGCATGACCGGCTGGCCTTCGGGGTGCAGGACGTAGGAGACGTTGTCGCCGTAGCGGTTCTGGCTGCCGGGGTTGACGATGTGCCAGGTCCGGGCCCGGGAGTTGTCGGCGAGCCGGGCGGCCTGGCCCTCGGTGCTCAGCCGGGTCCTCTTGGCCCGGAACGCGTTTCCGCGCGGGTTGGTCTCGCTGACCGGGAGGCGTTCGGCCTCGACCTCCTCCACCGCGTTGCGCTGCCCGTCCACGGCCGGGTCGAGCCGGGCGCAGAACAGGTGCTGGTGGAACGGGGCGCCCAGGCCGGGGGCGATCTGGGTGGCGTGCTCGTGGCCCTCGGCGGGGTAGGCGGAGGTGAAGGTGATCCCGGTGGCCTTGCACTCCAGCTGGATGGTGCCGTCGAGGTAGAAGTACCAGTAGAAGCCGTAGTCGTAGTTGCCGACGGTGGTGAAGAACGAGATCACCAGCCGGCGCTGCCGCCGGGTCTCCTGCGAGCCGGTGAACAGGTCGGTGTGCTTCCAGAGCACCCCGTAGTCCTCCTCGTGCATGCAGATGCCGTTGCGGATGGTGCGCGGCCTGCCGAAGTCGTCGGCCACCACCGCGTCGAAGTAGTGGATCTCGCCGAGGCAGTCGCAGCCCAGCTCCAGCGAGTTGGTGTAGCGGGCGAACATGTACTCGCCGCAGTCGAAGTAGTTCTGCCAGAACCGCACCGGAGACGGGTCGGCGTAGGGCACCACCATCTCGGCGATCGACGCGCGGTGCAGCACCGGCCGCTGGTGGAACGACAGCTGGTGCAGGGTGAGCCCTTCCCGCTCGTTGAAACCCAGTCGCAGGTCCCAGTTCTCCCAGCGCACCCGGTGGCCCTCGACGGTGAAGCTGGGGCCTTCGGGCTGGGTGATCTCGATCGGCCGCAGGCTCGTGCGGGCCGGTCCGGTGACCTCGGGGTCGTCGAAGTTGCCGGACTCCTGCGGGACCGGCAGCTCGCGGTGGTCGATGACGCGGGTGACCTCGCGGTGGGTGAGGTCGATGTAGGCGCACAGCCCGTCCACCGGGTGCGCCCACGGGTGGTCGGCCGGGTGGAGCTGCTGGAACCCCAGCGACCGGATGATGCGCTTGCCCCGCTCCCCCGGTTCGTCGTAGACGCCCGCCGACAATGGCGCGGCGCGCACCGTGGCCGGGTCGATGCCGCGCTTGCGCAGCGCGGAGGTCCAGCGCTCGTCGGCGTTGACGATCTCCTCGACCAGCTCGAACTCGGTGTCGATGATCGGTGGCTGCCCGTCGACCGCCGGGTCCAGCCGGCGCGCGGAGTCCACAGTGGATCGGGTGGCGGAGACGACGGTGTCGTGCGAGACGCCGGTGGCCAGGTCCAGCAGCACCGCCCGGAACCGGCGGTCCGCTTCCTCTCCCGGTCGGTGGGCGAGCGCCGCGTCCCTGTCGGGTTCTTCGAGCGCGACGAAGGTGAACCGGACGTTCTCGCCGAGCAGCCCGGCTTCGTCGAGCGCCGCGCGGACCGCGGTCACCTCCTCGGCGGTCATCGGGTCCAGCGGGTGCGTGGTCGTGGTGGCGGGCTGTTCGGCGATGGTCATGCTTCCCTCCCCAGAACGGCCGCCGGTCCGGCGGCGGCAGGCCACCCCCAGCATGGCGCTGATGGCCCTCGCAGGCGAGGCCGATCCCCCGATGAGACCCCACGCGCTTCGCCTCGAACGTGCGAGGTGCGAGGGTGGCTCCGTCGCCCACGGGAGGAGCAGGGATGTCCGGGCTGCTGGCCGGGTTGGAAGACCGCATCGCAGGTGTCCGCGAGCTCTACGAGGACCTGCACCGGAACCCGGAGCTGTCGTTCCAGGAGCAGCGCACCGCCGGGGTCCTGGCGCAGCGCCTGCGGACCGCGGGCTACGAGGTGACCAGCGGGGTCGGCGGGACCGGCGTCGTGGGCGTGCTGCGCAACGGCGACGGGCCGGGCGTGCTGCTGCGGGCGGACATGGACGCGCTGCCCGTCCGCGAGGTCGAACAGGTCCCCTACCGCAGCACGGCCGTCGGCGTCGACGCGGACGGCAACGAGTCCTCGGTGATGCACGCCTGCGGGCACGACGCGCACATGGCGGCCCTGATCGGTGCGGCCGAGCAGCTGGCCGCACGTCGAAACGCCTGGTCGGGAACGGTTCTGGCGGTGTGCCAGCCCGCGGAGGAGGTCGGCGGCGGAGCGCAGGCGATGATCGACGACGGTTTCCTGGACCGCTTCCCCGCCTTCGACGTGGCCCTGGGCCAGCACATCGCCTCGGCCCCGAGCACGCACCTGTACGTGCGGCCCGGGGTGTTCATGGCCGCCGCCGACAGCCTGCGGGTCACGGTGCACGGCCGGGGCGGGCACGGCGCGCAGCCGCAGGCCACGGTCGATCCGATCGTCATCGCCTCCTCGATCGTGCTGCGGTTGCAGACCGTGGTGGCGCGGGAGATCTCCCCGGAGGACGTCGCGGTGGTGACCGTGGCCGCCGTGCACGCGGGTGGCAAGGAGAACGTCATCCCCACCACCGCCGAGCTCAAGCTCAACGTGCGCACCTTCGACCCGGAGGTGCGGGAGACCGTGCTGGCCGCCATCGGCCGCATCGTCCGCCACGAGGCCGCGGCGGCGGGCGCACCCCGCGAACCCGACATCGAGCCGATCAACTCGTTCCCGCTGCTGGTCAACGACGTCGACGCCGCACGCCGGGTCTCCGACGCCTTCGCCGGGGAGTTCGGTGAGGACGTCGTGCACACGCCGCAGGCGAAGGCCGGCTCCGAGGACTTCGGCGCGTTCGGCACCGCGGCCGGGGTGCCGTCGGTGTTCTGGAACTTCGGGGGCTTCGACCCCGCGCTCTACGCGGACCCGGCGAGGCCGAACGCGGCGGTGGCGGCCGGGAAGGCGCCCGGCAACCACTCGCCCGAGTTCGTGCCGACCGGCCTGGAACCCACCCTGCTGCGCGCTTCGTCCGCCCTGGTCACCGCGGCCGCGCTCTGGCTCGGCTGATCCGGCGCGATCACGCCTCCGGTTCGGCGGCGCTGCTGTCATGCCTGGAACGCACGAAGACGCCGATCGCGAAGCAGGCGATCGCACCGATGACGATGAGCATCACCGCGCCCGGCGCGTGACCGTGTCCCACGTGCTGCACGACGAACAGGCCGACCGCGTAGGGCAGGGTGACGGCGATGCCGATCCGCGTCGGCAACCACAGGCCGGCGAAACCGGCGAGGACCCCACCGGTGAGGAACCCGCCGACCGTCGGATCGTCGAACCACACGACGACCAGGAACACCGCCATCAGCGCCAGCACACCCGCAGCTCGTGCGAGTGGGCGCTTGATCTCCGCCGACAAGGTACCGCCTCCGGTTCCGGCTGATGTTCAGCCTCAGCCGCCCACCGTAGCCGGAGATCAACTCGGCGTGGGGCGGTTCTCGAAGAGAGCCAGCGCGGCGGCGGTGTTGGACGCCGGGACGTGGTAGGTGTCGTGCACGCGGTGGACCTGCTCGGACAGGGCGCCGCGCATGATCAGCCACATCACCAGCTCGAAGCCCTCGGAACCGGCCTCGCGCACGTAGTCGGCGCGGGACAGGCCCGCCAGGTGCTCGGGGTCGGTCTCGATCTCGCGCAGGAACATCCGGTCGAACTCGGGGTTGATGAGCCCGGCTCGCGCCCCGGCCAGCTGGTGCGACATCCCGCCGGTGCCGAAGATCGCGACCTCCACCTCCGGCGGGTACGCCCGCAGGGCGCGACCGATCGCCTTGCCGAGGGCGTAGCAGCGGGCGGCCGTGGGTTGCGGGTACTGGATGACGTTGACCAGCAGCGGAACCACCGCGCACGGCCACCGCTCGCCCGGATCGGGGCAGTACACCGACAGCGGGACGGTGCAGCCGTGGTCGACGTCGAGGCTCTGCAGCGCGGTCATGTCGAATCCGTCGTCGACCAGGCTCTCCAGCAGGTGCAGCGACAGCTCCGGGGCACCGGCGACGTCGGGCACCGGGCGCGGGCCGAAGCCCTCGTCGGCGACCCGGTAGGACTCGGCGGTGCCGATGGCGAAGGTCGGCACCACGTCGAGGTCGAGGGCGTTGGCGTGGTCGTTGTAGATCACCAGCGCCACGTCCGGGGTGCGCTCGGCCATCCACTCGCGGGCCGGGAGGTAGCCGTCGAAGAGCGGTTTCCAGTACGGGTCCCGGGTCTTGCCACCGTCCATGGCGGCGCCGATCGAGGGCACGTGGGAGGTCGCCAGACCCCAGATCACCTCAGCCACCGGTCCTCCCACCTGCGCGCATCATCGCCACGAACTCCTGCTCGGTCATCCCGGTGAACGCACCGCCGAGGTGCTGCATGGACTTGCCGTCGACCATCGCGAGCTTGAAGACGGAGAAGATGCTGCCGCCCTCCTCGCACAGCGCCTGCCAGTCGCGGTCGAGGACGGCGTCCCGCTGGGCGTCGGTGAGGCCGAACTCGGCGCAGTAGCCGCTCTCGTCGGCGAGGAACCGCTGCCGAGCGGCGGCGTCGCGGAAGGACATGAGCATCTTGTTGAGCCGGTACCCGCGCCGCGCTGCGTGCCCGTCGAAGACGAACGTCCCCGGTATGTCGTCCATCTCGGTCATGCGCCGCTCTCCTGCGGGTGGGTGGCCAGGGCTTCGACGGTGACGTCGAGCCACCGCGACAGCGGCAGCGACATCAGCGCCTCGTGCAGCTGCGCCGGGTCGTCGGCTTCGTAGAGCCCGACGGTGGCGTTGCGGCCGGGCACCCGCCACAAGCGCTTGAGAACTCCGCGCTCGCGCAGCTGCAGGGCGCGGGCGCGTTCGGCGGCCTTGAGCTCGGCGCGTCGTTCGTCGGGTGTGTCCGGCGGGAGCCGGTTCTCGGAGCGGACCAGGAATTCCACGGGCTCTCCCGTCAGTTCCGGGCGATGTCGAGGAGCGCATCGGCGAGTTCGGCGGGTGCGGTGACCATGGCTTCGTGGCCGGTCTTGAGCTCGTGCACCGGCCAGCCCCTGGCGTGCGCGCGGGCGGCGTGGACGCGGAAGACCCGCATCCAGTCGACGCATTCGACGAACACCGCGGGCACGTCGGCCTCGGCTCCGGTCAGGCGCAGCGGGTCGGTGTAGGTCTTCCACGGGTGCGGGGTGAGCTTCGGGGTGAGCCAGTCGACGTCCTCGGGCTTGCTGACGCCGAGCACCGACAGGGAGCGAGGCGGAACCATCCAGCCGAAACCGTCGCTGAGGGCCGATTCGGCCCAGTGGTGGCGCACCTGGTCGGGCAGGAGATCTCCGGCGGCTTCGCCGTCGGAGCCGACGAACGCGTCGAGGTACACCCTGCGGGTCACCACCTCGGGCCTGCGGTCGGCGACGGCGCTGACGATCTGACCGGCGTAGCTGTGCCCGACCAGCACGACGTCGCGCAACCCGAGCACGTCGAGGTGGCGCACGACGTCCTCGGTGTGGGTGTCCAGCCCGACCTGCGGCGAGAGCAGGTGGGAGCGCTCGGAGAGCCCGGTCAGCGTCGGCGCGTGCACCTCGTGCCCGACGGCCCTCAGCCGCGGTGCCACCCGGTCCCAGCACCAACCGCCGTGCCACGCCCCGTGCACCAGCACGAAAGTCCCGTCCATGTCCCGGATTTCTCCCCTACCAGTCGGATGCCCACCCTGCCCACGAACCTACGAACCCGCCCGCGCCCGCAGATCCGACCCCTGACGGCACAACACCCGCCGCCGAGCACCGACCGGATCGAGACATCCGTCCCTTCCCAGCCGTTCACGTGGGCGGGGAGACCAGTCCCTCCCGGATGGCGAGGAGGGCCGCTTGGGTTCGGGAGGAGAGCTGGAGCTTGCCGAGGAGGTTGCTGACGTGGGTGCGGGCGGTGCGTTCGCTGATGACCAGGCGTTCGGCGATCTCGCGGTTGCACAGGCCCTGGGCCACCAGGACGAGGATCTCCCGCTCGCGGCTGGTCAGCGAGGTCAGGCCGGTCTTGGGCGCGGCCATGCGGCGGGCGAGCAGCCGGGCCACGGCCGAGTCGAGGTGGACCTCCCCGGTGGCGGCGGCGTGGATGGCGGTGGCGACCTCGTCGGTGTCGGCGTCCTTGAGGACGTACCCGGCCGCGCCGGCGGTCAGCGCTGCGTGGACGCGTTCGGCCTCGCCGAAGCTGGTCAGCACCACCACTTTGAGCTCCGGGTGCGACCGGGCGATGGCCCGGGTGGCTTCGACGCCGTCCATCCTGGGCATCTGCAGGTCCATCAGCACCACGTCGGGCATGCGGGATCCGGTGACGTGCCACTGGGTGAGCCGGGCCACGGCGTCCTGCCCGTCGACGGCCTCACCCAGCATCTCCAGGGTGGGTTCGGCGTCGAGGTAGGCGCGCAGGCCTCGGCGGACGATCGCGTGGTCGTCGACCACCAGCACGCGCACCACATCGGTCGCGATCATCTCGGTCACCACTTCCTCCCTCGTGGACTCCTTCAGCGGGCCGAGGTGGCGGGCAGGGCGACCTCGACCGCCCATCCCCCACCGGGTTGGCCTCCGGCGACGAGGCCGCCGCGCCACCGCTCGGCGCGTTCGCGCATCGACACCAGGCCGAGGTTCGTCCCGCTGCCGGAATCGGCGGTGGCGCCGGTGCCGTCGTCGGTGATGCGCACGGTCACCCCGCCGCCGTCGCGCCCGGAGCGCCCGAACTCGATGTCGGCCCGTCCGGCGCGGGCGTGCTTGACGACGTTGTGCAGCGCCTCCTGGACGATGCGGTAGAGGTCTTCCTCGACGTCGACGCCCAGGTCCAGCTCCAGCCCGTCGTCGGCGTGCACCTCGACGACGAGCCCGCTGCGGGCCTCGATCCCGGCGGCGTAGCTGCGCACGGCGTCGACCAGGCCGCGGTCGGCGAGGTCGAGCGGGTGCAGCTCGAACACCAGCCCGCGCAGGTCGGCCAGCGCGTTGCGCGCCAGTCCCACCATCTCCTCGGCGCCCTCGCGCACGTCCGCACCGCCTTCGCGGGTGCGGTCCAGGCGCGAACGCAGCGCGCGGGCCTGCATGCCCATCGAGAACAGCTGCTGCACCACGGAATCGTGCAGGTCGCGGGCGAGCTTCCGGCGCTCCTCCATCTGGGCGCGCGAGCGGGTCTGGGCCAGCAGCGAGGCGGTTTCGATGGCGACCGCCGCGTGGTCGGCCATCGCCGACAGGAACGCCAACGAGCTCGGGCCGGGATCGTCGCCGGGCACGTAGTAGGCGTTGAGGACGCCGAGCACGCTGCCGCGCACCACCAGCGGCATCGACACGAAGCCGTCCCAGTCGGGTTCGCTCATGATCTGCTTGAGCGGCAGCCAGCGCGGATCGTTCATGATCACCCGCTTGCGGTGCAGCACGACCACGGCCTGCCGCTGTTCGAGGGCCTCGATGAACCGCACGTCGGCGCCGAGCCTCCGGCACTCGCTGAGCCGCTCGGTGAACCCGGCCGTGTCACCGAACCCGGCCATGCCCACCACGCGCAGCTCGTCGCGCGGGTGCTCGATCGTCATGATCTGCACGGCGGCGATGTTGGCGGTCCGCCACACCTCGCGCGCCACGGCGTCGAGGGTGGCGCTCAGCGATCCGGAGTCGGCGACGCTGGCGGCGGCGCGGGTGATCGCCGAGAGCCGCTCCTGCTCGCGCAGGGTTTCGGTGATGTCGGTGAACCAGACGGCCGCTCGCCCGTCGAGCAGCTCCGAGATCCGGTACTCCAGGCGCTGCCAGCGCCCGTCGCCGCCCTGCCACTCGGTTTGCCTGCGCACGTCCGAGGACGGTTGCGCGCGGCCGGCTTCGAACGGTGAGGGGTGCCCGCGCAGCGCTCGTTCACCGAGGCCGAGGATGCGGTGACCGGCCGCGTTGACCTCGGCGAAGCGGCCGTCCTCGTCGAGCACGGCCAGCCCGTCGGCGGAGACGTCGACCAGGGCGCGCACGACCGGCTCGGCGGTGGCACCCGCCAGCGGCGCGCGTCCCGGTGGTCGCATGCAGCCTCCTCGCCGTCGCCCACCCTGAATCTAAGGCCCACCGAACGCGCGAAGGCAACCACGCGCCTTCTGGCGGAAGCCCGGTTCAGTCAGTCGGCGCGGGTTTCGCAGCGGTGACGGCGGTGCGGGTGCGCAGGCCGAGGACGGTGATCAGGGTGACCGCGCACAGCGCCGTCAGGTACAGCGCGAGCGGGCCGGACGATCCCGTGGCGGCGTAGAGCGAGGTCGCGACGATGGGTGTCAGGGCACCGCCGATCATGCCGCCCATCTGGTAGGCGATGGAGATGCCGCTGTAGCGGAAGCGGGCGTCGAACAGCTCGGTGAACAGACCGCCCTGAGCCCCGGACATGATGCCCTGCACGATCGCGGCGACGAAGAACGCGATCCCGGCCGCGACCCAGTGCCCGGTGTCGACCAGCGCGAACATCGGGAAGGGCCAGATCACGGCGGTCAACGCGCCCAGCACGTAGATCTTCTTCGCGCCGTAGCGGTCGGCGGCCATCGCGGCGACCACGATGGCCGCGATCCACACCAGCGTCGACAGCAGGATCAGGGTCAGCAGGGTCGGGCGGCTGAACCCGGCGGCCTGGGTGCCGTAGTTCAGCATGTAGACGATCACCATGTAGCCGGTGGCCGGCGGGGCGATCGAGGCGAGGCAGGACAGCACGAGGTTGCGGGGTTCGGTGCGCACCAGCTCGCCGAAGGGCATCTTGCTCACGCCCTCCTGCTGCTTGACCTCGGCGAAGTCGTGGGTGTCCTGCAGCCGGGCGCGCACCAGGATCCCCACCACGATCAGCACGATGCTCAGCAGGAACGGGATCCGCCAGCCCCAGGAGGTGAAGCTGTCGTCGGGCATGCCGGACACGGCCAGGAAGGCGAGGTTGGAGGTCAGCACGCCGATCGGGACGCCGAACTGGGCGAAGCTGCCGTAGAAGGCGCGCTGCCGGGGTTCCGCGTGCTCGGTGGCGATGAGCACGGCGCCGCCCCACTCGCCGCCGACGGCGAGCCCCTGCAGCAGCCGCAGCCCGACCAGCAGCAGCGGGGCGCCGAGGCCGATGGCGCCGTAGGTGGGCAGCAGCCCGATGCAGAAGGTGGCGCCTCCGGTGATGACCAGGGTGATGACCAGCATCGACTTCCGGCCGAGCCGGTCGCCGAAGTGGCCGAACAGCGCCGCGCCCAGCGGTCGGGCGATGAAGCCCATGGCGAAGGTCCCGAACGCGGCGATGGTTCCGGCGGCCGGCGAGAACTGCGGGTAGAACAGGGTCCCGAACACCAGCGCGGCCGCGGTGCCGAAGATGTAGTAGTCGTACCACTCGATGGACGTTCCGACGAGGCTCGCGGTGAGGATCGTTCGTCTCGACGGGCCTGCGTTGCTGCCTGACTCTGCCACGGCTGCGCACTCCTTCGGACGCGGATGGGCACGACGGGCGCCCGGCACGGGCCGCGGCGGGCCGCCACCGCCATCCAAGTGCGCGCACCTCCACAGGACGCGGGTCCGGTGTCGCGTCCCGTCCGCGCCGCACGTCCCGGGACGAATACGTCACATGTCGCAGTACCGGACAGGACGTCCACTGCGGACCGTTCAGGCGTGAATCCGGGAACACCGCAACGGCCACCGGCTGCCCGACGGGCTATTTTCGAGGTGGATGCGACGGTGGAGCGACTGGAGGTGGCACCGGATGGAGCAGTCGGAGCGGACCGTGATCGGCGTGCTGGGCCTGGGCGAAGCGGGCGGCGCGTTCAGCGCCGACCTGGCGGCGGCGGGCGCGGTGGTGCGCGGCTACGACCCCGCGGTGGCGGCCGGGCCGGACCTCGTCGGCGCCACCAGCGAGTCCGATGCGGCGACCGGCGCGGACCTGGTGCTCAGCGTGAACCGCTCGGCGGTCGCCGTGGAGGCGATGGAGGCCGGAATCGGCTCGCTCCCGGCGGGTTCGGTGTGGGCCGACCTCAACACGGCGTCGCCGGAGAAGAAGAGGCGGCTGGCCGAGATCGCCGACCAGCACGGGGTGCGGTTCGCCGACGTGGCGATCATGGCGCCGGTCCCCGGACCGCGGCTCCAGGTGCCGCTGCTGATCAGCGGGTCCGGCGCGCAGCGCGCGGCCCGGCTGCTGCGCGGCTTCGGCGCGAACGTCGAGGTGCTCGACGGCCCGGCGGGGCTGGCGGCGACCCGGAAGTTGTTGCGCAGCGTCTACTTCAAGGGGATGGCCGCCTCGATCGTCGAAGCCCTGGAGGCCGCCAGGGCCGCCGGTTTCGAGGACCTGCTGCGGGAGAACATCATCGCCGACTTCACCGCGGCCGGTGAGTCCACTGTGGAGCGCATCATCTCCGGCACCTACCAGCACGCGGTGCGCCGCACCGACGAGATGGCCGCGGCCACCGAGATGCTCACCGACCTCGGCGTCACCCCCACCATGGCCACCGCCAGCCGAGACCTCCACGCCCACCTCGGCACCCACCCCCGCTGACGCATCGCCCTCTTCGAGAACACGCCTGAGCCGGGGGTTCAGGTCGATTCACGACGACGATGCCGGGTCACGACGCAGATCGGAGCGATCGAGAAGACCGCGCAGACGATGGCCCTGGTCGGCGGACGGCCTGGCCCTCTTGGCGTCGTGGGCGGCCGGCCAGGAGGGGCTGGCGACCGAAGTTCAAGCGCTCAGCTGATGTTCGCACCCTCCGGGTCCGTCCGAGTCGGCTACGCCAGCGGCATCCCGCGTCGCATGCGCAGGCGCAGGTCCCACAGGGCGAGGTTGAACGGGAAGCGGCGCAGCGGGCGCGGAGTGCGGCCGAGCACCGCGGCGACGACCTCGATGATGCGGTCGAAGCGGGCCTGGTCGCGTGCCGTCCAAGGCAGGCGCATCTCCTCGCGGAACCTCGGCGGCAGGAAGCCGGTGGTCAGGAACACGTTGAAGGGACCGAACGCGGCGCTGACCGGTTTCGGCAGGAACTTCAACGCGGCCACGTCGTGCAGGAGCTCGCGCACGGTGTCGTCGATGTGGACCTCGGCGAGCTGGGCGTTCCAGTACCGGTCGAACTCGGCGCGGTCGGCGGGCCACATGTCCTCCTGCACCTGCAGCGTCGTGCCCAGCGGAGCCGAGAAGCGGTAGATCGCGTCGAGCTCGTCGGGATCGGAGATGTCGCGGAACAGGCGGTGGACGTCCTCGATCCCCTTGTACATGCAGGCCGCGACCCACAGCTGCAGCTCCGGGTCGAAGGCGTTGTAGGACACCGGACTCCGCTCGGTGGAGCGGACCTGGGCGTGCTGCGCGTTCACCGCGCGCCGGTACGCCCGGCGTTCCTCGTCGGTGCCGAGGGTGGCCACCGCGATGTAGGTGATCGTGGTGCGGGTGCGCTTGACCGGGCGCTTGAACAGGTTTCCGCTGTCGACGCGGCTCTCCACCACGCCGTACCCGACGCCGGGACGGCTGAGCTGCATGATCACGTTCGCCGCTCCGGCGAGCAGGCCGGCTCCCATGACCGAGTCCTCCACGCCGCTGCTGCGCCGCATCGCACGACCTCCACCGCCGGATCTGGGAACGGTCGTTGTCAAATCCATGAGACGAGTCGCGGTGCGGGATGTCAAGATGGTTCGGTGGCCACCACTCCTCTGCGCGTCTACGGCGGCGTGACGGGTTCGGACCGCCAGGCCGAACGTCGCGCCATGTTCATCGAGGCCGGGCTGGAACTCCTCGGTTCCTCCGACGGCGATCCGAGCCTGACGGTGCGCGGGGTCTGCAGGCAGGCGGGGCTGGCCAACCGCTACTTCTACGAGAGCTTCACCGACCGCGACGAGCTGGCCACCGCCGTCTACGACCACGTCGTCAACGAGATCGCCACCACCGCGCTGGACGCGGTGACCGTCGTCGACGAGCCCGAGCGGAAGGTGCGCTGCGGCCTGACGACGATCGTGCGGCTCATCGCCGAGGATCCGCGTCGCGGCCGGCTGCTGTTCTCCCCGTTCCTGGCGGGCACGCCGCTGGCGGACCGGCGGGCCGAATCGACGCGGCTGTTCACCCAGCTGATGGGCACGCAGGCGCGCCAGGTCTACGGGGTGGGCGGTGCCCGGCTGGAGCTGCTGTCGAGCTTCCTGGTCGGCGGCCTGACCCAGACGCTCACCGCGTGGCTCGACGGCGGGCTGGACGCGTCGGAGTCCGAGATCGTCGAGTGGTGCAGCGAGATCTTCTTGGCCGCCTCCGAGTTTCCGCAGTAACCGGCAGTCCCCGCCGACCACCGCGGTGACCGCCGGTGGTCACGTCCCAGACGGGAGCGAATCGTGACGCTGACCGACCGGATCGCCAAAGCCGTGACCGCGCCCCGCACCGACGACGACTTCGACGTCCACGCCGAGCTGACCGAAGTCCTGGCCGGGATCGGGATGAGCCCGGCCGACACCGGAGGGCAGGTGCGGTTCCCGGGCGCGGATCCGGTCGTGCCGAGCACGCTTCGGCTGGGCGGAGCGGCGGCGATCACCCTCGCGGCCAAGTCCGCGGCGATCGCGCGGTTGTGGCGGCTGCGCGGCGGCGAGGGGCAGGACATCGAGGTCGACCTGCGCACCGCGCCGCACCGGTTGTGCCCGTTCTACGACCGGAAGTGGGAGCTGCTCAACGGCTACCCCGGTGCCGGAGATCCCAACCAGGCCTTCGGGTTTCGCTTCTACCCCACCGCCGATGACCGCTGGGTGATGCCGCTCAACCTGTACCCGAAGATCAAGGCCGGCGCGCAGCGGTTGCTCGGCGTGCCGGAGGACTCCGAGGCGGTGGCGGCGGCCACCGGCCGGTGGAACGCCCGCGACCTCGAAGAGGCCGGGGCCGAAGCCGGTGTCGTGATGCCGATGCTGCGCAGCGCCGAGGAGGTCCTCACCGAACCGCAGCACACCGAGCACTTCGCCGAGATGCCGCTGGTGGAGATCGAGCGCATCGGCGACGCCGAACCCGAAGCCCCGGCGCCGGGCGTCGAACAGCCGCTGTCGGGCGTCCGCGCGCTGGGCATGGGGCACGTCATCGCCGGGGCCGGGACGGGTCGTGCGCTCGCGCTGCACGGCGCGGACGTGCTGAACCTGTGGCGGCCGGGCGAGTTCGAGCACGAGGGCGCCTACATGAGCGCCAACGTGGGCGTGCGCTCGGCGACGATCGACCCCCGCGAGCACCGTCACGCGGTCGCCGAGCTGCTGGCCGGTGCGGACGTCTTCTACGCCAACCGGCGTCCGGGCTACCTCGACGAGATCGGGCTCTCGCCCGCCGAGGCCGCCGAGCTGCGGCCCGGGATCGTGCACGCGACCACCACGCTCAACGGCGAGCGCGGACCGTGGGCCGACCGGGTGGGTTTCGACCAGACCGCGGGCAGCCTGGTCGGGATGATGAACCTGGAGGGCGACGGCACAAGGCCGATGCTCCCGCCGATCCTGGTGGTCAACGACTACATCGTGTCCTGGCTGCTCACCGCCGGGATCACCGCGGCCCTGACGCGGCGCGCCACCGAAGGCGGCAGCTGGCGGGTCCACGTCTCGCTGACCCGCGCTGCCCTGTGGATCCTGAGCCTCGGGGTCTTCGACCGCTCCTACGCCTTCGAGGTCGCCGGGCGCGGCGAGCAGCACGCGTACCTGGACCCCGAGACCTTCACCGCGGACACGCCGCTGGGCCGCTACCAGGGCGTCACGGACCAGGTCCGCATGACGGCGACCCCGGGCCACTACCGCGACGTGCTCCTCCCCCGAGGCTCCAGCCGTCCGCAGTGGCTCCGACCTCGCGACCCGTCCAGGACAGCGGGCGGGTCCGGTCCGGAACGACCCCGGCGACGAGGACGAGCTAAGTGATGACGCTGGGCAGGTAGGTGGCCGTTCCGGGGACGGCGATCATCAGCAGGATCAGGGCGAACTCGATGGCCAGGTAAGGGGCGATGCCTCGGAAGATGTCGCCGAGGTCGAGCTCCGGGACCACCGACTTCATCGTGTAGAGGTTCAGCCCGACCGGCGGGGTGATCACCGCCAGCTCCAGGTTCACCACCAGCAGCACGCCGAACCACAGCGGGTCGAAGCCGAGCTCCTCGATGGCCGGGACCAGGATCGGCGTCACCACCAGCAGCAGCGACGCGGCGTCCACCAGGCAGCCCAGCAGGATCAGCACCAGCATGATCCCGATCAGCACCACGTAGGGGTGCACGTCCAGGCCCACCACGAAATCGGTGAGTGCCTCGGGAACCCGCGCCACGACCAGCATCTGGGTGAACACGAACGCCGAGCCGACGATGGCCAGCATCGCCGCCGACACGGTGGCCGTCGAGGCGAAGATGAGCTTGAGGTTCTGCCACCCCAGCTTCCGGTACACCAGCCCGGTCATCGCGAACGCCAGCAGCGCGCCGATCGCCGCGGCCTCGGTGGGCGTGGCGAACCCGGTGTAGATCGAGCCGAGCACCAGCGCGATGAGCACCAGCGCCGGCGTGATCTTGCCGATGGCCGCCCAGCGCTCCCGCCAGCTGAACCGCTCGCCGTCGCGGGGTGCGCTGTCGGGGTTGAGCTTCGCGCGCACCACGACGTAGCCGATCATCAGCGCGGCGAGCAGCAGTCCGGGAACGATGCCGCCGGCGAACAGCGCGGCGACGCTCTCGCCGGTGACCGAGGCGTAGAGGATGAACATCAGGCTCGGCGGGATGAGCATCGCCAGCGCGCCGGACGCCGCCACCGAACCGGCGGCGAAACCCGGTTTGTAGCCGCGCGAGAGCATCTCGGGCACGGCCATCCGCCCGATGAGCGCCACCGAGGAGATGCTGACCCCCGACATCGCGCCGAACAGCGTCGAGGACGCGATGGCCGAAGCGCCGAGCCCGCCCGGCACGCGGGTGAACCAGCGGTGCGCGGCTCCGAACAGGTCGCGCCCGAGTCCGGTGACGGCCAGCGCTTCGCCGAGCAGGATGTACAGCGGTGCCGCGACCAGCGCGTACTCCTGCAGCTGGGCGCCCATCGCCAGCGGCACCAGTTTCAGCCCGCCGAACCCGGACAGGCACAGCAGCCCGCCGATGCCGGAGACCGACAGGGCGATGAAGATCGGTGTGCGCACCGCGATCAGCACCAGCAGCAGCACGACCGCCAGCACCACGATGAGCCCGTGGGAGAGGATCACGCGTTCGCTCCGTCCTGTGCGGTGTCGGCGCCCGCGGCGGTCGCGGCGAGCTCCGGTTCGGCGTGCGGCGGGAACAGCAGCGCCACGAGCAGCAGGAACGCTCCGGCCGCGCCGAGGATCAGGTCCGGTATCCACAGTGGAACGCTGAACGTGCCGGAACCGGTGAGCCCGTGGGCGTAGGACAGCACCATGGACCGGAAGCCGGTGACGGCCAGCACCAGTCCGAGCAGCGCGGCCGCTGTCGCCGTCACCGCGTCGGCGATCTTTCGCAGCGTCGGCGACAGCGAGCGGTGCACGAGGTCCATCGAGATGTGGTGGCCGGTGGCGTACAGGTGCGGGACGGCCAGCACCGTCACGGCCAGCACCGCGCTGGAGTTGAGCGGGTAGGCCCAGTCGGTGGGCGCGCGGAAGGCGTAGCGGGCGATGACGTCGTAGCTGATGGACAGCATCATCAGCCCGATGGTGATCATGGCCAGCACCGCCATGGACCGGGTGCCGATCAGCACGATGCGGCGGAGGTGGTTCAGCATCGTCGCTCCTCAGGCGTCGCGGATGAGCTGGAGCGCCCGTTGCGCGGCGGCCGGGTCGCCCAGCAGGGCGCGCCAGCGCTCGTGCACGGCCGACACGGCGTCGCGGAAGGGCCGCAGCCGCGCCTCGTCGAGCTCGATGAGCTCGACGCCGGCATCGCGCACGGCGGGCAGGTACTCGTGCTCGTGGACGTCGACGAGCTTCGCGGTGCCGTCGCGGAAGAGCACCCGTCCGGCTTCGTCGAGCGCGTGGCGCTGTCGCGGCGCGAGCGCCTCGTACCAGTCGTTGCGGCAGTAGGCGTCCACGGTGTACGCGCCGAAGTGGGCCGCGGTGCCGTAGCGCAGGATCTCCTGCAGGTCGCGGGAGACCACGGTGCCGAGGTAGCTCATCATCCCGTCGATCGTGCCGCGTTCCAGCGCCTGGTAGAGCTCGGCGGATCCGAGGAAGACCGGTGCTCCGCCGAGCGCCTTGACCGTCTCGCCCTCGATCTCACCGGCGACCCGCAGCCGCAGGCCGCGCACGTCCTCCGGTGTGCGGATGGGCTTGTCGATGGTCCAGAGGTATTCGAACCCGGTGGCCATGCCGCCGAGCATCCGCATGTTCTGACCGGTCAGCCCCTGGTTGATCAGCCGGGACACCTCGCTGTCGGGGTCGCAGGCGCGCAGGTAGCGGTCGAAGTCCTCGGTGGTGAAGGGCAGTTCCAGCGATCCGAGGATCGGGAAGCTCGAGGACACGTACGAGCTGGTCTGCAGGACCACGTCGGCGACGCCGTGCAGCATCCCGGGGACGAGTTCCTCGGCGCCGAGCAGCTGCCCGGAGGGGAACACGTCGAAGTCGAACCCGCCGAGCTCGCGGGCCTTTCCGAGGAACATCTCCACGCCCGGGTAGAGGTCGTCGTAGGACGTGGTCAGGTAGGTGGCGGCCACAGGCCGGTGCGCGCCGGGTGCGCAGCCCGCGACCCCGGCGAGAACGCCCAGTCCGGCCGCGGCGAGGAAGCTCCGCCTCGGCACCGCGTTCATCGGCCCCTCCCCGAAAGTCGGGGCGGCACTTCGGACTCCGGGTCGTTCACCGGCGAACTCCCTTCACGCATGAGCCGCCGGAGGTTCGCACCGCGAACGGGGATTCACCAAATCGATCTTCCCGGCCAGCGGAAGATCACGGCAGGGGCGTCGCGAGCCTGGTGACCAGGTCCTGCCAGCCGGAGTCGAGGCGGTCGAGGCTGAACCCGCGCTGCTCGACCAGGTGGTGCACCAGCGGGGTGTCGAGGGAGGCCAGCAGGGTTTCGGCGGCGAGCTCGACGTCGGTGGTGGCCTCGGTCATGCGCAGCAGGATCACCAGGTGGCTCCGGCGGAGTCCGCGCGCGGGCACCACGCAGCGGCGCTCGGCGGGCGGCTCGGCGGCGAGGTAGAGCTCCGCGTTGTCGAGCTCGTGGCGCATCACCGCGGGCCCGAAGGCGCGCAGCCGCTCGATGGCCGGAGCACCGGGGCCCAGCGGTGGCGGGCCGGACAGGAACGCCTGCTGGAGGCGCTGCTCCTCGTGGTCCAGCAGGGCCAGCAGCAGGCCGTTGCGGTCGCCGAACCGGCGGAACACCGTGCCCTTGCCGACCTCGGCTTCGGCCGCCACCGCGTCCATGGTCAAGTTCGCGGCTCCGCAGTCGGCCATCAGGCGAGCGGCGGCGTCGAGCAGCTTGGCCCGGTTGCGGACGGCGTCGGCGCGCGGCCGGCGAGCGCCGTCGACGGACGTGAGGTCGAGTTCGACCGGCCCGGCCAGGGTGTCGCCGGTCGGCCCGATCCGCGGAGTGCCAGCACTCATGCGCACAGCGTAACGCCTCCCACAAGGAACTGGACCGCGGTCCGCTTCGGTGGTACAAAGTTAATCGGACCACGGTCCGATTAACTACCACCATACTCCTCACCTGGAGAGATACCAATGTCCGTCAAGATCCTCGCGCTCGTCGGCAGCCTCCGCTCCGGTTCGCACAACCGTCAGCTCGCCGAAGCCGCGCGCAGCCTCGCCCCCAGCGATGTCGAGATCGAGATCTTCGACGGTCTCGGCGACCTGCCCTTCTACAACGAGGACATCGACACCGAGGCCGACGTGCCCGCCGCCGCCACCCGGCTGCGCGAGGTCGCCGGCGCGGCCGACGCGTTCCTGCTGTTCGCGCCCGAGTACAACGGCACCATCCCGGCCGTGCTGAAGAACGCCATCGACTGGCTGTCCCGCCCGTTCGGCTCCGGCGCCCTCTCCGGCAAGCCCACCGCCGTCATCGGCACCGCCTTCGGCCAGTACGGCGGCGTCTGGGCGCAGGACGAGGCCCGCAAGTCCGCGGGCATCGCGGGTGCGGCCATCGTCGACGAGGTCAAGCTCAGCATCCCCGGCTCGATGACCCGCTTCGCCGAGACCCACCCGGCCGACGACCCGGAGGTCGTCGAGCAGCTGACCACCGCGATCGCCAAGCTCACCGCCAACGTCTCGGCATGAGCCCCTCCGGCGGCGGTGCGGTGATCGCAGACCGTACCGCCGCCGGCGTTCGCCGAGTTAACGTTTCCCCGTGGCTGGTAGTGGAACGAACTGGGCTGGGAACCTCACCTACGGCGCGCAGCGGACGCATCACCCGCGCAGCGTCGAGGAGGTGCGGCGGATCGTCGCCGAGGCCGAGCGGATCAAGCCGCTCGGCTCGCGGCACTGCTTCAACGACATCGCCGACACCACCGCGGATCACCTCTCGCTGGACGCCCTGCCCGACGACGTCGAGATCGACGGCGACGTCGCGTGGGTTCCCGGCGGCATGCGCTACGGCGAACTCGCCGCTCACCTGGCCGCCTCCGGCCGCGCGCTGCACAACATGGCCTCGCTGCCGCACATCACCGTCGTCGGGGCGACCGCCACCGGCACCCACGGCTCCGGCGTGCGCAACGCTTCGCTGAGCGCGGCGGTGGCCGGGCTCGACCTCGTGCGCGCCGACGGCGAGCTGGTGCGGCTGCGACCCGAGGACCCCGATTTCGCCGGTGCCGTGGTGCATCTCGGCGCGCTGGGGGTGGTGACCCGCATCGGTCTGCGCGTCCAACCGGCCTTCGACGTCACCACCACGGTGCACCTCGGTCTGGACTGGGAGTCGCTGCTCGGCGAGTTCGACGCCATCACCTCCGCCGCCTACAGCGTCAGCGTGTTCACCGACTTCGACGAGACCATCCAGGTCTGGGCGAAAGCCCGGGTGGGAGACGACTCCCGGGCCGACTTCTTCGGCGCCCGGCCGGCCGAGGTGCCCACGCACATGCTGCGCGGCACCGGGATCGACAACCTCACCGAGCAGCTCGGCGTCGCGGGCTCGTGGCACGAGCGGTTGCCGCACTTCAAAGCCGGTGTCACGCCCAGCGACGGCGATGAGTTGCAGAGCGAGTACTTCGTGCCCGCCGAGCACGGCGCGGCGGCGCTGGCGGCGTTGCGACCGCTGGCCGACAAGATGGCTCCGCTGCTGCACATCGGCGAGATCCGCACCATCGCCGCCGACGACCTGTGGCTGAGCCCCGCGCACGGCTCGGATTCAGTGGCCTTCCACTTCACCTGGCGCCCGGCGCAGGCGTCGGTGGAGCGGCTGCTGCCCGACGTCGAAGCCGCGCTGGAGCCCTTCGGCGGTCGCCCGCACTGGGGCAAGCTGTTCACCACCGAACCTCCGGACCTGGACCTGCTGTACCCGAAGCTGGCCGATTTCCGCTCGCTGGCACGGCGTTTCGACCCCGACGGCAAGTTCGGCAACGACTTCCTCGCCCGCACGATCGGGCTGTGATGGCCGCACGGCGCGGAAAGCCGGTCGGCGCCACCGGTCCCGTGGTCCGCCGCACGCTGCACCTGCTCGACGCGTTCTCACCGGAGCGCACGGCCCTGACGCTCACCGAACTGGCCCGCGAGGCCGGGCTCCCGCCCTCCACGGCCTACCGGATGCTCGGTGACCTGGTCGACTGGGGCGCGCTCGAACGCGGCGAGGACGGCGCCTACCGCGTCGGCCTGCGGCTGTGGGAACTGGGCGCGCTCGCCCCGCGCGGTCTGGGCCTGCGCGAGCGGGCGCTGCCGACCATGGAGGACCTCTCGGCGGTGACCCGGGAGAACGTGCAGCTGGCCGTGCGCGAGGGCACCGAGGTCGTCTTCGTCGAGCGCATCGCGTGCAGCGGCGCGATCCCGGTGCGCACCCGCGTGGGCGGGCGGTTCGCGCTCACCGCCACCGGAGTCGGGCTGGTGCTGCTGGCGCACGCCCCCACCGAGGTCCAGGACGAGGTCCTCGGCGGGCACATCCCCCGCTACACCGACCTGACCGTGACCGACCCGGCGGAGTTGCGGCGGATGCTGGCCGAGACGCGCGGCTGCGGTTTCGCGATCAGCGACCGGCAGGTCACCGACGACGCCCTGTCCGTGGCGGCGCCGGTGCACGACCAGAAGGGCGAGGTCGTCGCCGCGGTGTCGCTGGTCGTGCGCCACGGCAGCGCCGCTCCGCACGCGCTCAGCGCGCTCGTGCGCGCGGGCGCCCGCGCCATCTCGCGCGCGATCGGAGAACCCTGATTTACGGTTCTGCCGTTTACTGTCAAGATCAACAGCAATACGGTGGAGCTCCCCCGCCCTTCGCGACCGGATCGCGGACCCGACAGGAGCTCGCCATCGACACCCTCTGCCCGACCGGCGAGACCCTGGCCCACCGCGTGGAGTGGCTGCCGGGCGACAGGATCCGCGCGGTCTGCCGCTGCGGCGCCGAGCGCGAGTTCGACGCCGCAGCAGCGATGTGGGGCTGGCTGGTCCACCACCCCCACCTGCGCGATCAGGGCAGGATGGAGTCCACGTATCCGCCGTCCACGCGCACCGCAGCACCCGTGGTGGCCGAGGCCAGCGGGGAGCTGAGGTAGACGACCATGTTGGCGATCTCCTCCGGCTCGATGAGGCGCTGCAGCAGCGACTGCGGCCGGTGCTCGCGCATGAACTGCCGCTGCGCCTCGTCCCACGGCAGCGAGGAGTCGACCATCTCGTAGACGAACTTCTCCACGCCCCCGGTGTGGGTCGGCCCGGCGATCACCGAGTTCACGGTCACCCCGGTTCCGGCGGCTTCCTTGGCGAAACCGCGGGAAGCCGCGAGCAACGCGGTCTTGGACATGCCGTAGTGGATCATCTCGGCGGGGATGACCACGGCCGAATCGCTGGCGATGTACTGGATGCGACCCCAGCCCTCCCCCGTCATCCCCGGCAGGTACGAGCGGGTGAGCCGCAGCGCGGCGAGCACGTTGACCTCGAAGTAGCGGCGCCAGTCCTCGTCGGTGATCTCCATGGCCGGCTGGGCGCCGAAGATGCCGAGGTTGTTGATCAGCACGTCCACGCGCGGGAGGATCTTCAGCAGGTCGGCCGTCCCGGCCTCGGTGGTGACGTCGGCGGCCGCCGACACCGCCTCGGCGCCGGGCACGTCCCGCTGGATCTGCCGCACGGCCTCGTCGACCCGCTCGGCGGTCCGGCCGTTGATCGCCACCCGGGCTCCGGCCCGGGCCAGTCCCTGCGCGATGGAGTACCCGATCCCTTGCGTCGACCCGGTGACCAACGCGGTACGTCCCGAAAGATCTAGCTGCATGCCCGCGAGGATATGCGGCCCCGCTCCTGCCTGCTCCGCCAACCGGACGGCCGATCACCGCCCCCTCGGAGCAGCCGCGTTCCCGGGGCACGGACGTCGTGCCGGGCAATTGTGCGGTGCGGTCGCGAGTCCGGGTGACGGGTGAGCTGCGGGTATCGACCCGGTTGATGAGACGGGCCGGTCGTCGTCTATTTCCGCGTCGCGGCAGGAGCTCCCTAGGGTGTGATCCATGCCGCATCCGTTGTCGGACCTGCCGGTCCGGGTGGTCACCAGACCGTCCGGACCGGTGGCCCACCACGTCGCCGCCGACGTGTGCGTCCTCGGCGCCGGGATCACCGGGGTGTCGGCCGCGATCGAAGCCGCGAAGCTCGGCAAGCGCGTCGTGCTCGTCGACGCGCTGCCGGTGCTCGGCGGGCAGATGGTCAACTCGCTGATCGGCCTGTTCTGCGGCGTTTTCGGCAACGGGCCGGAGTACCGCCAGCTGACGCACGGCATTGTCGACGACATCTTCCGAGATCTGGCCCGCACCAACGACCTCCACTTCACCCACCGGCACACCATCACCGTCAACTACGACGAGGTGGCGCTCGAGCGGTGGGTGGAGAACGCGGTGCTGGCCCACGGCGTCCAGGTGATCACCAACGCCTCGCTGACGTCGGTGTCGCGCGACGAGCGGATCCACTCCCTGCGGCTGGCCACCCGGTTCGGCGAGGTGTCGGTCGCCGCGTCCGGGTTCGTCGACGCCTCCGGGGACGCCTCCCTCGCGTGGGAGGTCGGACTCCCCTGCCACCTGCCGGAACGCGAGATCTACGGGTCCCAGCAGGTCCTGGTGGAGAACCTCGGCGAAGGCCACGCGCCCGAACCCGCCGAGCTCTCGGCGCGACTCGCCGCGCGGGCCGAGGAGTTCGGGCTGATGCGCCGCGACGGCCTGGCGTTCTTCTTCCCCGGGCGCAGCACGGCGGTGCTCAACATGACCCACGCCTGGACGGCTGAGCACCACCACAACCACGGGAGGTCGGCGATGACGCTGTCCGGTTCCGGCAAGCCCATCACCGAGGCCGACGAGCGGAGATCCGCGCGCGGCGGCGCGATCTCGATGTTCGTCGACAGCTTCGACGTCTACCTGCCGGCGTTCGTGCTGCCGGCGGCCATGGGCTACTTCCTGCCACCGGGGCTGCCGGTGGAGGCGCGGGCGACGTTCACGACGCTGCTGTTCACCATCGGGCTGCTGGCCCGGCCGATCGGCAGCGTCATCTTCGGCAACCTCTCCGACCGCATCGGCCGCAAGCGGGTCACCATGATCAGCGGCTGGGGCTTCACGATCATCACGCTGGTGATGGGGCTGCTGCCCGGCTACCAGTTCATGGGCTACGGCGCGATCACCCTGTTCGCGATGCTCCGCCTGGTCGGCGGGATCTTCCTGGCGGGCGGCTACTCGGCACCGATCCCGCTCGCCCTGGAACAGGCGAAACCCGAGCGGCGCGGCCGGATCGGCGGCCTCATCGGCATGGGCGCACCGGCCTCGGTGCTCGGCGTGAACCTGCTGATCTTCGTGCTGCTGGAGTCCTTCAGCCACGACGGGTTCCTCACGTGGGGCTGGCGCATCCCGTTCATCGTCGGGTTCGGGCTCGGCGTGGCGTACCTGATGCACTACCGCAAGGTCGTCGAGGACGAGTCGGTCTACGAGCAGCGGCGCGCGTCGGGCAGCAAGCAGCCGGTGGTGGAGCTGTTCACCACCCACCGGGCGCTGATCTTCAGCGTCTTCCTGTTCACCTGCGGCTACTGGTTCACCGCGCAGATGTCGGTGTCGTTCCTGCCGACGCTGCTGGTGGTGCAGGTGCTCGACGTGAGCCCGCAGCTGACGACGACGGTGGAGATGGTCTCGTCGGTGGTGACGATCGCGGCCATCCTGGGCATGGCCGTGCTGGGGCAGCGCATCGGGCGGCGCAAGCTGCTGATGCGCGCGGCCTTGGTGATCACCGTGGCGGTCTCGGGTTCGTTCCTGCTGCTGGCGGTCACGGTCCCGGCCGGAGCTCCGGCGTGGTTCATCGTGCTGCTCGGCGTGATCGCCAAGGCGACGCCGTCGGCTCCCCTGGGCGTGATCCTGGTGTACCTCAACGAGCGCTTCCCGGCGAGCGTGCGGGCCAGCGGGTACGGGATCGGCTACATGTTCGGCCTGATCCTGCCGGGTCTCTACACGTTCTGGCTGCTGGGGCTCAGCGCGCTGATGCCCTACGAGTACGGGCCGATCGTGCTGGTGCTCATCGGTGGTGTCCTCATGTTCTTCGCCGTCCGCCGGGACCGGAGACCAACCCACCGGCCGCTGCGAACGCCGAGGTGCGGGCCCCCGCCGCGGAGGCGTGAGCCCGTGCCCGCTCAGCCCTTCCAGTCGACGAGCTGGACGATGACGCCGTTGGGGTCGCGGACCTGGAACGCCCGCTCGCCCCATTCCTCGACGGTCAGCGGCATGGTGATGACCACGCCTTCGTCCCGCAGCCGGGCGAGCTCTCCCTCCAGGTCGTCGACCTCGAAGGCCAGGATCAGTCCGGCGGCGTGGTCGTCGCGCTGGTCCTCGGGCAGCGACTCCAGCCCGCGCCGCAGGAACACCACGTTGACCCCGGCGTCCTCCCTGGCCAGCGAGGTGAACCCGTCTGCGGCCATGACCTCGGAGAATCCGAAGTGCTCCACCAGGAACCGGCTCGACGCCGCCACGTCCTCGACGTTGAGCGACACCGCAGTTGCCGTGATCCGCATCAGCCGACCCCCTCCTGCTCGCTTTTCCCGTACGTCGTACAGTGTACATAGTACGGAGGTGATGCGTGGTGGTGGAGCGGAGCAGCGCCGGAGATCCCGGGCGGACGTTGGAACTGCTGTGGCGGCACGAGCTGGGCGAGCGCTCACCGCAGCGCGGCCCGCGCAAGGGCCGCAGCATCGACCAGGTCGTCGACGCCGCGGTCGAACTCGCCGACGCCGACGGGCTCGCGGCGGTGACGATGCGCGGGGTCGCCGAACGCCTGGGCGTGTCGACGATGTCGATGTACACCTACGTCCCCGGCAAGGCCGAGCTGCTGGACCTCATGCTCGACGGCATCTACCAGCGCATGCCGCGAGAACCGCTGGCGGACCTGCCGTGGCGGGAGCGGGTCGTCGAGGTCGCCGCGCGCAACCGCGAGCTCTACCGGCTCCACCCGTGGGCGGTGAAGGTCTCGACGAGCCGCCCACCGCTGGGGCCGGGCCTGATCACCAAGTACGAGCACGAGCTCGGCGCGTTCCTCGGCCTCGGGCTGGACGACGTGGCCATCGACTCGGCGCTGACGCTGGTGCTCGACTTCGTCCGCTCCACCGCGCTCGCGGCGGCGGAATCCGAAGCGGCGCAACGGGACAGCGCCACCACCGACGAGCAGTGGTGGCACACCAACGCACCCCTGCTGGCTGAGGTCTTCGATCCCGCGGAGTACCCCAACGCCGCCCGCATCGGCGCAGCCGCCGGTGCCGAGCACCGGGCCGCCCACAGCCCCGACCACGCCTACGAGTTCGGGCTGGACCGCATCCTCGACGGCCTCGCCGCGCTCATCGACGGCTAGGCCCTGCTCACGAATCCCGGAGCGCGGGCTCAGATCTCGACGGTGCCGTCGATGCAGGTGACCGTGCTGCCGCCCACCCAGAGGGCGTTGTGCTCGTCGGTGTCGACGCGGACCCGACCGGCGCGACCGAGGGCCGTTCCCTGCCGGGTGGTGTACGGGGCCGTCGTGCGGCCGGTGGACAGCAGCCATTGGGCGAGGGAGGCGTTGAGGCTGCCGGTGACCGGGTCCTCCACGCACCCGCCGCTGCCCGGGGCGAACGCGCGGACCTCGTACCTGGCGGGCCCGTCCGCAGGGTGCGGGCCCGCGACACCGATCTTGAGGTCGTCGCGGTACGAGGGCTCCAGCGCCAGCACCGCGTCGGCGTCGGACAGCAGCAGCGCGACCCATCCGGGGCCGTTGTCGGCCCACTGCGCGTCCACGACCTCGCTGCTGTCGATGCCCAGCGCTGCGGCGATGCGGTCGAGGAGTTCCGGTTCCACCGGGCCGGAGCGCAGCAGCGGGGGCGCCTCGAAGGCCAGTCCGCCGTCGGTGCGGCGCACCGTCACCAGCCCGGCACCGCACTCCTGGACCACCGCGTCGCGCTGCCCGTGCACCGACTGCCAGGCGTGGCAGGTGCCCAGCGTCGGGTGACCGGCGAAGGGCAGCTCGGCGGAGGCGGTGAAGATCCGCACCCGGTAGTCGGCCTCGTCGACGGTCGGCGGCAGCACGAATGTCGTCTCCGACAGGTTCGTCCACGCCGCGAAGCGCTGCATCTGCGCGTCCGTCAGACCTTCCGAGTCGAGCACGACCGCGACCGGGTTGCCGTAGTACGGGACGTCGGTGAACACGTCCACCTGCTGGAACCTCCGCATGAACGCAGACTAGTTCACGTGATCCGCCTGACGCGCCGGAATACCGGCCGCCTGCCGCAGGTTGTGATCGACATGCGTGTCGTTGGTTTCACCGAGTTCGGCGGTCCGGAGGTCCTGGGTGTGCACGAGGTGCCGGAGCGGCATCCCGGCCCCGGCGAACTGCGGATCCGGGTGCGCGCGGCGGCGGTCAACCCGACCGACACCGCCGGTCGTGCGGGATGGTTCCCCGACCGGTACCGCGACGTCGAACCGCCCTACGTGCCGGGCATGGACGCCGCCGGCGTCATCGACGAGATCGGCGAGGGCACCGACACCGACCTGCGGGTCGGCGATGACGTGATGGCCATCGTCATCCCGTCCGGTGCGCACGGCGCCTACTCGGAGAGCATAGTGCTGCCCGCCGCGTCCGTCACCCGCACCCCTGCCGGGACCGGTCACGACGCCGCCTCGACGCTGCCGATGAACGGGCTCACCGCTCGCCTCGCCCTCGACCGGCTCGCGCTGCCGCCCGGAGGGCTGCTCGCCGTCACCGGCGCCGCCGGAACCCTCGGCGGCTACGTCGTGCAGCTGGCCAAGGCCGACGGCCTGCGGGTGATCGCCGACGCCAAGGACTCCGACCGCGACCTGGTGGCCTCACTGGGCGCCGACGAGATCGTCGAGCGCGGCGACGACGTCGCCACCCGCATCCGCGAGATCGCGCCCGGCGGTGTGGACGGCGTCGTGGACGCGGCGGTGCTCAACGACGCGGTCGAGGCCGCGGTCCGCGACGGCGGAGGCATCGCCACGGTGCGCGGGTTCACCGCCGAGGCCGAGCGCGGCATCCGGTACCACGCGGTGCTCATCCGCGACTACTGGTTGGAGCAGGCCAAGCTCGACCGGCTGCGGCAGCAGGTCGAGGAGGGCGCGCTGACGCTGCGCGTCGCGGACACCTACCCGATCGAGAAGGGCGCCGAGGCGCACCGGCGGCTCGAAGCCGGTGGCACGCGGGGACGGTTGGTCATCCGCTTCTGAGGAGCTGGCGGCGGCCGGACGGTCAGGGCCCGGCCGCCGCCAGCTCCTCCCACAGCTCGTCGGGGACGGGCGCGTGGAACAGCTCGGCATTCCGCCGGACCTCCTCCGGCGAGCGCGCTCCCAGCACCACCGACGCCACGGCCGGGTGCCGCGCGGCGTGCGCGATGGCCGCCTGTGGGAGGACCACCCCGTGGCGGCGGCAGATCTCGACCATCCGCCTGGCCCTGCCCACCACCTGCGGTGATGCCGGGAGGTAGTCGTAGACGGCGTGGGCGGCGGGATCGTCGGTGGCCAGCACCCCACCGTTGAACACGCCTGCGGCCAGCACGGACACGCCGCGCCGAGCGCACTCGTCCAGCAGTGGCTCACCGGAGGTGTCCAGCAGCGTGTAGCGGCCCGCGAGCATCACGGCGTCGACGTCGGTGTCGGTGACGAAGCGCCGCAGCATCTGCCACTGGTTCATCCCCACCCCGATCGCCCCCACCACTCCCTGCGAGCGGAGCTCGTGCAGGGCCGGGTAGGCCTCGGCGACCGCTTGCGCCCAGTGCTCGTCCGGATCGTGCAGCAGCACCAGGTCGACGCGGTCCAACCCCAGTCTGTCCACACTGGATTCCAGGGAGCGGCGGACGCCGTCGGCGCTGAAGTCCCACCGCCGCGCGAAGTCCGCGGGCACCGCGAACCCGCCCGCCACGTCGCGGGCCCGACCGGGGTTCGGGGCGGGTTCGAGGATCCTGCCGACCTTGGTCGACACCGAGAACTCGTGCCGGGCCCGTCCCGCCAGCGCCGCGCCGAGCCGGCGTTCGGCCAGCCCCAGTCCGTAGTGCGGTGCGGTGTCGAAGTAGCGGATCCCGGCGTCCCACGCCGCCGCGACCGTCTCCGCCGCCGTCGCCTCCGAGACCTCGCGGTAGAGGTTGCCGATCACCGCACCGCCGAAGCCCAGGGCGCTCACCCGCACCCCGGATCCGCCCAGGACGGTCACTTCCGCAACCGCAGGCCCTGCATGCCGCCGTCGACGGCCAGCGTCGTCCCCGTCGTGGCCCCGGCCGCGGGCCCCGCCAGGTAGGCGATCGCGGCCGCCACCTCGTCGGCGGAGACCAGGCGGCCCGAGGGCTGCCGGGCGTTCAGCGCGGCCAGCTCCGCGTCCGGATCGTCCGCCGCCGACAGCAGCCGACGCACCCACGGCGTGTCGGCGGTGCCCGGGTTCACGCAGTTGACGCGCACCCCCTCGGCGAGGTGATCAGCGGCCATCGCCTGGGTCAGCGACAGCACGGCGCCCTTGCTGGCGCTGTAGGCCGCGCGGTCCGGAAGCCCGGCCGTCGCCGCGATCGAGCACGTGTTGACGATCGACGCGGCGGCCGACCTGCGCAGGTGCGGCAGGGCCGCGCGGCTGGTGCGCACGATGCCCAGCACGTTGACGTCGAAGACGCGCCGCCACTCGTCGTAGGAGTTCGTCTCGACCGTGCCCTGCGCGCCGATGCCCGCGTTGTTGACCAGCACGTCCAGGCCGCCGTGGTGCTCGACGGACTCCCGCACCGCTGCGCGCACCGAGTCCTCGTCGGTGACGTCGCACCGGAGACCGAGCATCCCGGCCGGAACCCCGCCCGGATCCAGGTCCAGCGCCGCGACCTTCGCCCCGCGATCGGCCAGCGTCCGCGCCACCGCCAGGCCGATTCCCGATCCGCCGCCGGTGACCACCGCCGCCAGCCCCTCGAACTCCCCTGCGCTCACCGGTCAGCCCCTTCGCTCGCCGAGATCTCCCGGAGCTCTAGCACCCCGAACGAGCAGGCGACAAGGAACCGCCTCCGCCCCCTCGACCTCCACCCGGGAGTCCGCCACCTTGCCCTCGACGACGACCACCACGCGCCCGCGCTCGAACCACGAGAAACCTCCGGAACTCCCCGCAGGCGGGAACTCGCTGCTCCTCGGTGCGTTCGTCGCGGGCGTGGAGGGAGGGGACGCGGGCGACGCG
The DNA here is from genome assembly GCF_018070075.1 of Saccharopolyspora endophytica. Taxonomy (GTDB): domain Bacteria; phylum Actinomycetota; class Actinomycetes; order Mycobacteriales; family Pseudonocardiaceae; genus Saccharopolyspora; species Saccharopolyspora endophytica. The sequence goes on along the minus strand of NZ_JAGPXE010000003.1, from coordinate 185,806 downwards.
CACGAGCACTCGGCCGTCCCGCACAGGTCTCGCAGGTCGACGATGTCGGTGATCGGATCGGGGCAGCGGAACCGTGTCGCACCGGACCGCGAGCCCGGCAGGGCCCGGCCGGCGGAAGTCGCGGAGCAGCTCCCCGCCCTCATGACCACCCATGCACGTCACCTTAGCTCCCGTACCACACCAATCCTGGCGGGACGCTGGTTTTCGGCGGTTAGCATCGGGGAATCATGGCCTCTGGTGAACTGCTCGCCATCAGCGACCTGCACGTCGCCGCTGGGGAGAACAAGGACATAGCCCGGAAGCTGCGCCCCGGCTCCGATCAGGACTGGTTGCTGGTCGCCGGGGACGTCGGGGAGATGTCCGACGACATCACAGGGGCTCTGGAGATGCTGGCCGGGCGCTTCGAGAAGGTGGTGTGGGTTCCCGGCAACCACGAGTTGTGGACGCCGAAGCAGGATCCCCTGCAGCTGCGCGGCGAGGCGCGCTACCTCGAACTGGTGCGGCGCTGCCGTGAGCTCGGCGTCGTCACGCCCGAGGACGAGTTCCCGGTGTGGACCGGCCGCGGCGGACCGGTCACGATCGCCCCGCTGTTCGTGGGCTACGACTACACCTTCCGACCCGCCGGCACCTCCACCAAGGACGAGGCGCTGGCCGTGGCGCACGAGTCCGGGGTGGTGTGCACCGACGAGTTCCTGCTGCACCCGGACCCCTACCCCAGCCGCGACGCGTGGTGCCGAGCCCGCGTGGACCACAGCGAGAAGCGGCTCGCCGACTGCGATCCGGACCTGCCGACGGTGCTGGTCAACCACTACCCGCTCGTCCGCCACCCCACCGACGTGCTCTGGTACCCGGAGTTCGCGCAGTGGTGCGGCACCGTGCGCACCGCCGACTGGCACGTGCGGCACCGCGCGGCGGCCGTCGTCTACGGCCACCTGCACATCCCGCGCACCACCTTCTACGACGGGGTCCGCTTCCAGGAGGTCTCGATCGGCTACCCGCGCGAGTGGAAGCGCCGGGGTCTGCCCGACGAGCCGCTGCGCCGCGTGTTCCCGGAGGAGTCGTGATGCTCGAACGAGTCCTGCCCGACGATCTCGCGCGGCACGAGCTGTTCACCGATCCGCCGGAGGTGCGGTTGTTCCCCGAGGAGACCGCGGTGATCGCGCGAGCGGTCGACAAGCGACGTCGCGAGTTCGCCACCGTGCGCCACTGCGCCCGCACCGCGCTGGCCGAGATCGGCGCGCCCGTCGGCCCTCTCCTGCCTGGTGAGCGCGGCGTTCCGGGGTGGCCACCGGGAGTGGTGGGCAGCATGACGCACTGCGCGGGTTACCGAGCGGCCGCGGTCGCCTGGGACAAGGCGGTGCGCACGATCGGCATCGACGCCGAACCCCACGAGCCGCTGCCCGACGGCGTGCTGGACGCGGTGTCGCTGCCGGCCGAAAGAGCCATGATCTCGGCGCTTCCGGGCGCGGTGCACTGGGATCGAATCCTGTTCAGCGCCAAGGAATCGGTCTACAAGTCCTGGTTCCCGTTGACCCGCGAGTGGCTCGACTTCGAGGAAGCCGAACTCACCCTCTCCCCCGACGGCACCTTCCACGCCCACCTGCTCAAGCAGGGCCACGACCCCCGCGGCGCACCCCTGACCTCCTTCACCGGCCGCTGGCTGGCCGAGAACGGCCTGATCATCACCGCCATCGTCGACCGCTGAGCGATCTCGCCGGCGTCCGACGTGCAGTACTCTGCTGCTCGAACAGCAGGCGCCCGAGGGGAAAAGCGGTGGCGGGACTTCCGGACTGGTCGTTGCGCGAGGAACTGCCGTCGCGGCTCGACCAGGCCGTAGCGCCGTGAAGCGGCCGACGATCATCGACATCGCCCGCGCGGTGGGCGTGTCCAAGGCCGCGGTGTCCTACGCGCTCAACGGCCGCGGGGGCGTGTCCCAGGAGACGCGGGAGCGCATCCTCGACGTGGCCGCGGACATGGGCTGGCGCGCCAGCAGTGCGGCGCGGGCCTTGTCGAGCGACCGGGCCGCCACCGTCGGCGTCGTGCTCGCGCGGTCCCCGGAGGTGCTGCGGACCGAACCCTTCTTCATGCAGGTGGTCGCCGGGTTGGAGCAGACGCTCTCGGCGCACGGCTTCTCGCTCCAGCTGGCGCTGGCGTCGGATCCGGACACCGAGCTGGAGACCTACCGCCGGTGGTGGGCGGAGCGCCGCGTCGACGGGGTGCTGCTGACCGATCTGCGGGTCGACGACCCGCGCCCGGCGCTGTTGCGGGAACTGCGGATACCGGCGGTGTTCTTCGGGACCGAGCAGCCGATGGCCGGGATTCCCGTGCTGTGGGTCGACGAGCACGACATCGCCGACAGCGCGATCGCGCATCTCGCCGGCCTGGGTCACCGCAGGATCGGCCACGTCGAGGGACCGGGTCAGCTGCGGCACACCGCTCGTCGCGAGCGGGAGCTGCGGCGCGCGGCGGCGGAGCGTCCCGGTGTGGCCCTGGTGCGCGATCAGGGCGACTACACCGAGGGCGGCGGCGTGGCGGCCACGGCGCGGCTGCTGGCTTCGGCGCGGCCACCGACGGCGATCATCTACGACAACGACGTGATGGCGGTGGCGTCGGTGGCGCGGGCCGCGGAACTCGGAGTGCGGGTGCCCGAGGACGTTTCGGTGCTGGCGTGGGACGACTCGATGCTGTGCCGGGTGGTGCACCCGGCGATCACGGCCTTCTCGCACGACGTGGGCGCGGCCGCGGCGCGGGCGGCGCTGATGCTGCTGGAGCTGATCGAAACGGGCGTCGCCGACGACTCCCGGTTGCAGCCCAGAGAGCTGATCACGCGCGAGAGCACCGGCGCGGCACCGGCGTTCGGCTGACCGGAGCAGCACGAGAGCACCAAAGGTAACGAATCGGTCACGCAGATCGGACCGGCCTTCTTGTTAACCGGTTAAGTCCCTAGTTTGAGCGGCGGACCCAACGACGGGTCCGACGAGGCCGAGGAGTCGTTTCGTGATCAAACGCTCACTCGCGGCGGTGTCGCTGATCGCGGCACTGCTCGCCGGGACGCTGACGGGATGCGCGGGCTCGGCCGAAGACCCCAACACGATCACCTACTGGGCCAGCAACCAGGGCAAGAGCGCCGAGCAGGACATGGAGATCCTGCACGACGAGCTCGCCCAGTTCACCGCCCAGACGGGCATCGAGGTGAACGTCGAGGTCATCGGCTGGTCCGATCTGCTCAACCGGATCTTGGGCGCGGCCACCTCCGGGGTCGGGCCCGACGTGGTCAACCTGGGCAACACCTGGGCCGCGTCGCTGCAGGCCACCGGCGCGTTCGTCCCGTTCGACGACCGGTTGATGCAGCGCTTCGGCGGCCGGGAGCGGTTCCTGGACAGCAGCATGAGCTCGACCGGCATGGCGGGCCAGGTCCCGACGTCGCTCCCGCTCTACGGGTTGAGCTACGGCGTGTTCTACAACAAGAAGCTCTTCGCCGAGGCCGGACTCGCTCCCCCGCGCAACTGGGACGAGTTCCTCGCCGCCTCCCAGCGCCTGACCGATCCCGCCCGCAACCGCTGGGGACTGACCATCGCGGGCGCCAGCTACACCGAGAACGCGCACTTCGCCTTCATGTTCGCCCGCTGGGAGGGCGTCGACCTCATCACGGCCAACGGGCCCGAGTTCGACTCGCCCGGCGCGGTGTCCGCCGTGCAGCGCTACCTGGACCTGATGTCGACGCAGAAGGTCGTCAGCCCCGGCGACGCCGAGGAGGGCAACACCTCCAGCGCCGCGGAGGACTTCACCGACGGCAACGCGGCGATGCTCATCGCGCAGAACAGCGTCATCCCGACGCTGGAGGACAACGGGATGTCCGAGGACGCCTACGGCGTGGTCCGGCTGCCCGCGCCCGATCCGCTGCCACCGGGCGGCACGCCCGCGCTGAGCCACGTGGCCGGGTCGAACGTCGCGGTGTTCGCCGACAGCCCGAAGCGCGAGCAGGCGCTGAAGCTGGTGGAGTTCCTGACCAGCAAGGACGTCCAGGCGTCGTTGAACAAGAAGTACGGGACGCTGCCGGTGGTCACCGACGCCTACGACGATCCCGCCTTCCACACCGAGAAGGACGAGGTCTTCTCGGACGTGCTGGCCCACTACTCGGAACCGGCACCGATGATCCCGACCGAGGCTCACTTCGAGACGACCGTGGGTTCGGCGATGCGGGACCTGTTCGCCGAGATCGCCACGGGCCGCCAGGTCACCACCGATGACGTGCGGGCCGCGCTGGCCGACGCCGAGCAGAAGATGCGAGGTACCGGAAGTTGACCAGCACCGCTGCCCCCTCCCCCGCCCGGCCGGTGACGACGCCGGAACCCCCACCGAGGCGCAGGTGGTCGCCGAGCCGCCGGCTGCTGCCGTACCTGCTGGTGGCGCCCGCGCTGTGCTTCGAGCTGCTGGTGCACCTGCTGCCGATGCTCGGCGGGCTGTACATGAGCGTGCTGGAGCTGACGCAGTTCTACCTGCGGGACTGGCTCAACGCTCCGTTCGCGGGCCTGTCGAACTTCAGCTTCGCGCTGGACTTCAACAGCGCCGTCGGCGTCACGCTGCTGCGCTCCTTCGCGGTGACCGCCGGCTTCTCGATCCTGACCGTGGGGTTGTCCTGGCTGCTGGGCGTGTTCGCGGCGACGCTGCTGCAACGCTCCTTCCGCGGACGTGCGGTGCTGCGCACCCTGTTCCTGGTCCCCTACGCGCTGCCGGTCTACACCGCGGCGATGATCTGGAAGTTCCTGCTGGACCAGGACGACGGCATGGTCAACGCGACGCTGGGCGGGCTGGGTCTCACCGGCGGCCAGACGTTCTGGCTGCTGGGCGACAACGCGTTCCTGGCGACGGTGGCCACGGCGACCTGGCGGTTGTGGCCGTTCGCGTTCCTGGTGCTGATGGCGGGCATGCAGTCCATCCCGCACGACGTCTACGAGTCGGCCACTGTGGACGGTGCCGGGCTGTGGCAGCAGTTCCGCTCGATCACGCTGCCGATGCTGCGGCCGGTGAACCAAGTCCTGGTGCTGGTGCTGTTCCTGTGGACGTTCAACGACTTCAACGTCCCCTACATCCTGTTCGACAAGTCGGTTCCCAACGCGGCGAACCTGCTGTCGATCCACATCTACAACAACTCGTTCATCACCTGGAACTTCGGCCTCGGCTCGGCGATGTCGACGTTGCTGCTGCTGTTCCTGCTGGTCGTCACGGCCGGGTACCTGGCCTTCACATCGCGGAGGATGAAGGATGCCTGAGCCGAGGTGGTTCCGCGTCCTGCGGGTCGTGGGCCTGACGCTGCTGACGCTGTTCACGCTGGTGCCGCTGTACGTGATGGTGACCTCGGCGTTGAAGCCGCTGGGTGATGTGCGGGACCGGTTCCAGTGGATCCCGGACCACCTCACCTTCGAGCCGTTCATCGACATGTGGTCGACGATCGACCTCGCGGACTACTTCATCAACAGCGCGATCGTCGCGCTGGGCGCGGCCCTGGTGTCGCTGACGCTGGCGATCCTGGCGGCCTACGCGGTCAGCCGCTACAGGTTCCGCGGGCGCAACGGTTTCCGGATCGTGGTGCTGTCGACCCAGATGTTCCCGGGCATCCTGTTCCTGCTGCCGCTGTACCTGATCTACGCGACGATCGGCCGTTACACCGGCATCGAGCTCTACGGCAGCCATCTCGGGTTGATCGTCACGTACCTGACGTTCTCGCTGCCGTTCGCGATCTGGATGATGGTCGGTTACTTCGACACGATTCCGCGCGATCTCGACGAGGCCGCGCTGATCGACGGCGCCAGCCCGATCGGCGCGCTGTGGCGCGTGGTGCTGCCCGCCGCGCGGCCGGGCATCGCCGCGGTGGGCATCTACGCGTTCATGACGGCGTGGGGCGAGACGCTGTTCGCCTCGATCATGACCGACTCGGATTCGCGGACGCTGGCGGTCGGGCTGCGCGAGTACTCCACGGAGACCTCGGTGTACTGGAACGAGGTGATGGCCGCCTCCCTGGTGGTCAGCATCCCGGTCGTCATCGGGTTCCTGGCGCTGCAGCGCTACCTCGCGCAAGGGCTGACCGCCGGTGCCGTGAAGTGACCGAGCTTCCGGCACCAGCCGTTTCAAGTGTGGGACTCAGCTCGCACCGCCGCGGGTTCGCCAGCGGTTTCGTGGCGAGTACGCCGGGACGCCGTGTATTGGCATACATCAGGAGCGGCGCACGGAGTCCACGAAGCCGCTCAGGTTCCGCCACCCGCACCGCCAAGCAGGGCAACCACAGAACAGAAAGACAGCGGAAGGGTTTTCATGCGACGCAATAGCGCCAAGGTGATGGTGGCCGGACAGCCCCAGGTGTGGCTCGGGGCCAACTTCTGGTCGCGCACCGGTGGCCCTCTGATGTGGCGGAACTACTCCCCCGAGGTCGTGCGCGAGGAGCTCCGGGTGCTCCACGACCACGGCCTGCGGCAGACCAGGTCGTTCTTCTACTGGCCCGACTTCATGCCCACCCCGGACACCGTGGACGAGCAGAAGGTCGCGCACTACCAGGACTTCCTGGACGCCCACACCGAGATCGGCATGACCTCGATCCCCACCTTCCTCGTCGGGCACATGTCCGGCGACAACTGGGACCCGGAGTGGCGCGGCGGCCGGGACCTCTACGCCGACGTGTGGCTGGTGTCCCGGCAGGCGTGGTTCGTCCAGCGGATGACCGAGCGCTTCGCCGGTCACCCGGCGGTGGCGGGCTGGCTGCTCAGCAACGAGATGCCCATCTACGGGCGGTTGCGGCACGAACCGAAGGCGCCGACCGAGCAGGTCAGCGCGTGGGCGCAGCTGATGGTGCAGGCGGTGCGGGCCGGTGGCGGCACCCAGCCGGTGTCGCTGGGCGACGGCGCGTGGGGCATCGAGGTCACCGGCGTGGACAACGGGTTCTCGGTGCGCGAGACGGGCGCGTTGGTCGACTTCGTGGGTCCGCACGTGTACCGGATCGACAGCGACCCGGTCCGCCAGCACCTGATCGCGGCGTTGATCTGCGAGCTGTCGGCGGTCGCCGACAAGCCGGTCGTGCTGGAGGAGTTCGGCCTGTCCAGCGACCAGGTGTCGCCGGAGAACGCCGGCCACTACTACCGCCAGACGCTGCACAACTCGCTGCTGGGCGGTTCGACGGGTTGGGTGGCGTGGAACAACACCGACTACGACGACCTGATCGGCCAGGGCCCGTACTCCCACCACCCGTTCGAGATGCACTTCGGCATCACCGACCGCACGGGTGCGCCGAAGCCGCCGCTGCACGAGCTGGCCGCGTTCGCCGAGGTGCTGGAGCAGGTGGACTTCGCCCGCTGCGAGCGCAGCGACGCGCGAGCGAGCCTGCTGGTGACCGAGTACCTGGAGCGCGGGTACCCGTTCACCCAGGACGACGACCGGCCGCTGATCTTCGACACGCTGCACCAGGGGTACGTGGCGGCCCGGGAAGCCGACCTGCCGGTGGGGTTCACGCGGGAACGCGACGGCATCGACGCCGACTGCGACCTCTACCTGCTGCCGTGCGTGAAGCAGATCCAGGGCCCGACGTGGCAGCGGCTGCGCGAGCGGGTCGCCGAGGGCGCGGTGCTGTACCTGTCCTACACCGCCGGTGAGGTGGGACATCACCGGCAGCCGTGGATCCCCTACTTCGACGAGACCTTCGGCGTGCGCAAGCAGATCACCTACGGCGTGGTCGACGAGGTCGCCGACCAGGAGGTGGTGTTCACCTTCGTCGAGGACTTCGGCGGCATCGAGGCGGGTGCGACGCTGCGGTTCCAGGTGTCGGGCAACGAGCACAGCCGCTCGTTCCTGCCCGTCGTCCCGGACGGCGCCGAGGTCGTGGCCACCGATGCGCACGGCAACCCGGCGCTGCTGCGCCGCGCGACCGGCCGAGGCCTGGCGGTGCTGTGCACGTACCCGGTCGAGCTGTTCGCGGCCCGCAGCACGCGGGTGAACCCGGACGACAGCCACCGGCTCTACGCGGCGCTGGCCGACGTCGCCGGGGTGGCCCGCGAGGTCGTGGTCGACGATCCGGAGGTGTTCGCCGATGTCCTGGTGCACGAGGACGGACGCCGGTTCGCGTGGCTGGTCAGCCAGCACGCCGAGGCGGCGACGGTGGCTCCGCGCACGGCGGGTTCGCTGCGGAGCCTGTCCGGTGAGGCGCTGTCGGAGGTGGCGCTGGCGCCGTTCGGCGTCGAGGTGGTCGAGCTGAAGTCCTGACAGACCGCGGGCGGTCCTCGGCCTCTCGGGGGACCGAGGCTCGCCCGCTCTTCGCGCGGGCTGACAACCCACCTGCCTGCGCGCATACTCCGGGTTGACGTCAACGGTGACGAGGTGGAGCGATGGACCGCGACATCAGCACGGTGGCCGACGGTTTCTCCTTCCTGGAGTGCCCGCGCTGGCACGACGGCAGGCTGTGGGTGTCGGACTTCTACACCCACCGGGTGGTGGCCACCGACGGCCGCGGCGCGGTCGAGGAGGTCGCCGAGGTCCCGGGGCAGCCCGCGGGAATCGGGTTCCTGCCGGACGGGCGCGCTCTGATCGCGTCGATGCGGGACAAGCGGTTGCTGGTGCGCGAGACCGACGGACGGCTGACCGAGCACGCGGACCTCTCGGGGCTCGCTCCGGGCGTGCTCAACGACATGCTCGTCGACGAGCGCGGCCGCGCCTACGTCGGCGACTTCGGTTTCGACCTGATGGCCGGCGCCCCGATGCGCGACACGGGGCTGACCCGCGTCGACCCTGACGGGACGGCGACCTCGGTGGCCGAGGACCTGCGCTTCCCGAACGGGATGGTGCTGCTGCCGGGCGGTGTTCTGGTGGTGGCGGAGACGTTCGCCGGGCGTCTCACCGCGTTCGACGTCGCCGAGGACGGGTCGCTGCGCGACCGCCGGGTGTGGGCCGCGTTCGGCGAGGCCCCGGACACCGATGACGTCGAGCAGGCCCTGGGCGCGCTGGCGGTCGGGCCGGACGGCCTCTGCTCGGACGCCGAGGGGGCGATCTGGGTCGCCGACGCGCTGCACGCCCGGGTGCTCCGGGTCCGCGAGGGCGGCGAGGTTCTCGACGAGATCAGCACGGGCGCGGGCGTTTTCGCCTGCATGCTCGGTGGCGAGGACGGCCGGACGCTGTTCCTGTGCACGGCACCGTCCTTCGCCGAGCACGAGCGCCGACCGGCCCGCGAGGCCGAGCTGCGCGCGGTGCGGGTCGAGGTGCCGCGCGCCGGACTGCCGTGAGGGCGGGGCCGGCCGCCTGCGCCGACGGCCGGCCCCAGCGGACCACGCCGACACCGGATCCTGGTCCTTGAGGGGCGGATCGCGGTGGGGCGTAACCGAGCATGCCGCGGGTGGCGACGATGGTCACCGCGGCCGCGACCTGCCGCGGGACGACCGCGCCGACCGGCGGGTCTCGGCGGTGCTGCGCTACCTCGACCGCTCCCCGATCCGACCGCGCTGACGGTGCCGGTCGGCGGCCTGCCCCTGGCCGCCGACCGGCACGGTTCTCACTTGCCCGCGCCCGCGGTGAGTCCGGCGATCATGAACCGTCGGCCGAGGATGTAGAGCACCAGCACCGGGATCGCCGAGAGCACCACACCGGCCATGATGGCGGGAACGTTGACGGTGTACTGGCCCTGGAACTGCCACAGCATCACGGGCAGCATCGCGGTCTCCTCGCGCTGGGTGAGGATCAGCGGGAACAGCAGCCCGTTCCACACCTGCAGCGCCTGGTAGATGCCCACCGCCAGCAGCGCCGGACGCGACAGCGGCAGGACGAGGTCCACCAGCACCCGCATCTGCCCCGCGCCGTCCAGGCACATCGACTCGTAGAGCTCCTCGGGGATGTCGCGCAGGAAGTTGCTGAGGATCAGCACCGACAGCGGCATCGCGAAGGCGATCGCGGGCAGGATGATCGCCAGCAGGCTGTCGTAGAGCCCGGCCTCCACGATCATCACGTACACCGGGATGATCGTGGCCTGCAGCGGGATCGCCAGTCCTGCCAGGAACATCCGGAACAGCCACTGGTGTCGGCGTCGCTTTCCGCGCACCACGACGTAGGCGGCGGGCAGCGCGACGAGCAGCACCACCACGACGGTCAGCCCGGTGGTGAGCAGGCTGTTGAACAGGAACTTCAAGAACCCGTCGGAGAACACCAGCCCGTAGTTCTCCAACGTCGGGGAACCGGGCAGCGACAACGGGTTCGCGCCGGTGGTGTCCTCCTGGGCCCGCAGGCTGGTGACCACCACGTAGTACAGCGGCACGGCCACCACCAGCGCCCACAGCAGGGCCGCGGCGTTGGGCAGCAGACCTCTGATTCGCAGCATCACGCGCCCTCCTGGTCGCTGCGCATCCGGGCGAAGCCGGAGTACTTGGTCAGTCCCAGCGACAGCGCGGTGCCGAGCGCCACCAGCAGCAGCGCGATCGCGCTGGCGTATCCGAGCTGGTACTGCTGGAAACCGGTGACGTACATGTTCACCGGCAGGATCCGGGTGGCGTCGCCCGGTCCGCCTTCGCTGAGCACGTAGAACAGGTCGAAGTAGGTCAGCGAGCCCACCAGCATCAGGGTGCTGGAGGTGACGATGGTGTTGCGCAGCTGCGGCAGCGTGATCAGGAAGAACCGCTGCACCGGCCCGGCTCCGTCGAGTTCGGCGGCTTCGTAGAGCTGCGCGGGGATCTGCCGCACGCCGGCCTGGTAGATCAGCGTGTGGAACGGGATGAACTGCCAGGACACCACGAAGATGAGCGTGAACAGCGCCAGGTTCGCGTCACCGAGCAGGTTCAGGCCAGGCAGGCCGAGCGCGGGCAGCACGCCGAACTCCGGGTCGACGAGGTTGCGCCACACGATGCCGATGCCGGTGGACGACAGCACCAGCGGCAGGAAGAACAGCGCGGCGAGCACCGCCCGGTGCCGCTGCTGCCCGGCGACGTAGACGCCGAGCAGGATGCTGATGGGCGTTTGCACGACCCAGCACAGGATCATCACCTGCAGCGACACCCACACCGAGTGCCACATGCCGGAGTCGGAGGCGAGCTTGCCCCAGTTCTCCGCGGCGTTGAGCTCGGGCGCGGAGATGCCGTTCCAGTCCATCATGGACAGCACGATCACCACGACGATGGGCGCGACGACGAACGCCGCGAAGAACACCAGCGCGGGCGCGGCGAACCAGGTGGAGGGTTCGGTCCAGTGCCGCGCGGAGCGGCCCCGTCGTTCGGTGGTGGTCGGCGGCGCCGTGGGGCGCAGCGCCTCGGTGGCGGTCATCGCGAGGACTCCTCCATCAGCTGGGAGAACTCTTCCGGGCTGATCTGGTCGAGGAACAGCTTCTGCAGGTTGATCAGCACGTTCTGGGCGGGACCGGGCGGCAGCGCCTGGTCCCAGGACTGCTGGAAGTGCGGTGCGTTCTTGGCCAGGTCGTAGACGAAGGTCATGAAGTCGGCGTCCTCGGAGGCGCGCAGCTGGTCCTCGATACCGGTCACCGGCGGGACGTCGCCGCGCTTCAGACGGCCCTCGGTGAAGGCGTCGCTGGAGAGCTCCTGGCGCAGGAACTCCACCGCTTCCCGCTGGTCGGGGCCCGCGGTCGCGGACATGAAGGTGGTGGGGTTGCCGACGAGGTTGGCCGGATCGCCCTTGCCGCCTTCCACAGCGGGGAACGGCGCCCAGCCGAGATGCCCTTCGCGGACCCACTTCTCGTCGTCGCCGAGCAGGTCGGAGTAGCCGGAACCGAGGTGGACCATCATCGCCGCGCGTTCGCCGGCCACCAGCGTGCGCTGCTGGCCGAGCTCGGCGCTGGTGGAGGCGAAGGCGTTGCCGAACGCCCCTCTGCGCACGAGGTCCTGCAGCATGGTGTTGGCCTTGATGATGTCGGGGTTGAGCCACGCTCCGGGCTTGCCCTCGACCACGTCCCGGAAGGCCTCCGGCCCCGCGACCCGGTCGACGATGGCCTCCTCCCACATCAGGTAGGTCCAGGAGTCCGCGCCGCCCAGCGCGATCGGCAGGACGCCCGCCTGCTGGAACCGCGGGATCTGGTCGAGCAGCTCGCCCCAGGTGCGCGGCGGCTGCAGGCCGACCCGGGCGAAGACGTCCTTGTTGAAGTACAGCAGGACGGGCTGGATCCCGCCGACGGGGATGCCGTAGGTGCCGCCGTTGATGTCGACGGGGCTCATCACGCTGGGCAGGAAGTTCTGCCGCCACTCGGGGTGTTCGCGCATCGCCGGGCCGAGGTCGGCGACCTTGCCCGCGTCGATGAACGCCTGCAGCGCGCCCCCGCCCCAGCCGAAGAAGGTGTCCGGCGGCGTGCCGGAACCCATCGAGACCCAGAGCTTGTTCTTGTAGGGGTCGTTCTGGAAGAACTGGGTCTGCATGCGGCGACCGGTTCGCTGCTGGAACTTCTCGCCCTCGGCGGGCATCAGCTCTTCCTCACCACCGCCGCTGATCGCCCAGGTGGTGACCACGTCGGCGCTGCCCTCGCTCGGCGGCAGCAGCACGGCGCAGCCGGTGGAGGTCAGCGCGAACGCCAGCGCCGCACCCATCGCGCACAGACGTCGCAGTCCACGCATCGTCAACTCCCGTCGCACCGTTGCGGACCTTCCGGAGTCCCGGGGCCGGTGTGCACGCGGTCACACCCGGCTTCCGGTCGGCGAGACCGTACCGCAGCGTCGAAGCGATCTACAAGACCGAGTTTCCAAAACTTTCACGCTGTGCTCGATCCGTGATTTATCGGCCCCAATGCAGGACTTTCGATGAACCATGTGGCAATCTGTCGAACGTTGCACCCCTGGTCGACCGCGACGCTGGCCGAAACTGTTTCGAAATCCTCGTCCGGACGACCGCCCCACCACGACGGGAGTCGCCGCACATGCCGCAGTCGCGCCCGACCGAGGACCGCCAGCCCTACCGCGATCCCGCACTACCGGTCGAGGAGCGGGTCGCCGACCTGGTGTCCCGCATGACGCTGGAGGAGAAGCTCAACCAGCTCGTCGGGATGTGGATCTACGTCTCAGGAGCCGAGGAACGCGTCGCGCCGCACCAGGAGGACTTCGCCGACGACACCCCGCCCTGGGACGAGATGATCAAGAACGGGCTGGGGCAGCTCACCCGCGTCTTCGGCAGCGCGCCCATCGAACCGGCCGAGGGCGCCGCCGCGCTGACCCGCCTGCAACGCGAGATCACCGGGTCCAGCCGGTTCGGCATCCCGGCCGTGGCGCACGAGGAGTGCCTGGCCGGTTTCACCGCCTGGGGCGCCACCGCCTACCCGGTTCCGCTGTCCTGGGGCGCCTCCTTCGACCCGGACCTGGTCGGCGAGATGGCCGCGAGCATCGGCGCCGACATGCGGTCGGTGGGCGTGCACCAGGGCCTGGCGCCGGTCCTCGACGTGGTGCGGGACCTGCGGTGGGGACGGGTCGAGGAGACCATCGGCGAGGACCCCTACCTGATCGGCGCGGTCGGCTCCGCCTACGTCGCCGGCCTCGAGTCCAGCGGAATCGTGGCCACCCTCAAGCACTTCGCGGGCTACTCCGCCTCCCGCGCCGGCCGCAACCTGGCGCCGGTGAGCATGGGTCCGCGCGAGTTCGCCGACGTCGTCCTGCCGCCGTTCGAGATGGCGCTGCGGCTGGGCGGTGCCCGCTCGGTCATGCACTCCTACACCGACGTCGACGGCATGCCCTCGGCCGCCGACGAGGCGCTGCTGACCGATCTGCTGCGCGACGAACTGGGTTTCACCGGAACAGTCGTCGCCGACTACTTCGGCGTGTCGTTCCTGCACAAGCTGCACGGCGTCGCCGACGGACCCGGGACGGCGGGCGCGACCGCGCTGCGCGCCGGGGTGGACGTGGAGCTGCCCAACGCCCGCTGCTACGTCGAGCCGCTGGCGCAGCTGGTGCGCTCCGGCGAGGTCGACGAGGCGCTGGTGGACCGGGCGCTGACCCGGGTGCTCGACCAGAAGGTCGAGCTGGGCCTGCTGGATCCCGACTGGTCGCCGGAGGTCGCGCAACCGCGCGAGTTCGACTCCGCGCGCAACCGGGACCTGGCCCGGCGACTGGCCGAGGAATCGGTGGTGCTGGTGGCCAACGACGGCACCTTGCCGGTGCGCGAACCCGGCGGGGTGGCGCTGGTGGGCCCGCTGGCCGACGACCCGTTCGCGCTGCTGGGCTGCTACTCGTTCCCGGCGCACATCGGCGTGTCCTACCCGGACTGGCCCAACGGCATCGACCTGCCGACCTTCCGCGACGAGATCGCCCGCATCGCCACCCATGTCGACCACGTCAAGGGCTGCGACCTCCCCTCCGGCGGCGCCGACTTCGACGCGGCGCGCGCCGCCGCGGCCGACGCGGACCTGTGCGTCGCGGTGGTGGGCGACCGGGCCGGCCTGTTCGGACGCGGCACCTCAGGCGAGGGCTGCGACGCCGCCGACCTGCGGCTGCCCGGCGACCAGGAAGCGCTGGTGGAGCAGCTGCTGGAGACCGGAACACCCGTGGTGCTGGTGGTTTCCAGCGGTCGCCCGTACGCGCTGGGCAGGTTCGCCGACCGGGTCGCGGCCGTGGTGCAGGTGTTCTTCCCGGGGGAGGCCGGTGCTGCGGCGCTCGCCGACGTGCTGACCGGCGAGGTCAACCCGTCGGGCCGGTTGCCGGTGTCGATCCCGGCCACCCCGGGCGGCAACCCGGGCACGTACCTGACCGCTCCCCTGGGCGCGGCCAGCGAGGTCAGCTCGCTGGACCCGACGGCGCTGTTCCCGTTCGGCCACGGCCTGTCCTACACGACCTTCGCCTACTCGGACCTGGCGATCAGCGCCGGGGAGGTCGCCACCGACGGCTCGGTGGACGTCTCGTGCTCGGTCACCAACACCGGCGACCGCGATGGCGACGAGGTCGTGCAGCTCTACCTGCGCGACCCCGTCGCGCAGGTGACCCGGCCGGTCCGCCAGCTGACCGGTTTCAAGCGGGTTTCGGTGCCCGCGGGCGAGTCCCGCACGGTGTCGTTCCACCTGCACGCGGACCGCACCGCCTACACCGGCGCGCGCGGCAAGCGGATCGTCGACCCCGGGCTGATCGAGGTCCACGTGGGCGGCGACAGCGCGCACGCCCGGCTGTCCGGCGAGTTCCGGCTGGTCGGCGAGGTGCGGGAGGTCGGAGCCGACCGCGTCCTGGACACCCCGGTGACGGTGACGTCGTGAGGTGATCGGGTGCGGGCGGTTGCTCCGAAACTTTCAGGTACGGTGACGTCGGTCGAGCGAGGAGGCAGGGTGGCTGAGGCGAAGAAGAGCCGCGTGACGATCAGCGACATCGCGCGGGAGGCCGGCGTCTCGGTCCCGACGGTCTCGAAGGTCCTCAACGGACGTCCGGAGGTCGCCGCCCACACCCGGGAACGGGTCGAGAAGCTCATCACCCGCCACAACTACTCGCGGCGGGCCAACCACGGCAGCGGGCGCGCGGGGCTGATCGACCTCGTCTTCCACACCCTCGACAACGAGTGGGTGCTGGAGATAGTGCGGGGCGTCGAGAGCGTCACCCACGACGCCGGGGTGGGCATGGTGGTCTCGGCGGTGCACGACGGCCGCAAGACCGAACGCGCGTGGCTGGACAACCTCACCTCGCGCCGGTCGGACGGCATCATCCTGGCCGTCACCGAGCTCGGCCCGCGGCACGCGGAGCAGCTGCACGGCCTCGGCGTCCCGGTGATCATCATCGACTCGCTCGGCCAGCCCGACCCTCGGGTGGCGTCGGTGGGCGCGACGAACTGGAGCGGCGCCCGCGCCGCCGTCGAGCACCTCATCGAGCAGGGCCACGAGCGCATCGGTTTCATCGGCGGCCCACCGCAGTTGCAGTGCTCGGTCGCGCGGCTCGACGGCTACCGCTCCGCGCTGATGGCGGCGGGCATCCCGGTCGCCGACGAGCTGATCGCCGACGGCGACTTCACCCACGACCGGGGCCAGGACGCCGCGGGCGAGCTGCTGGCCCTGGCGGAGCCGCCGACGGCGATCTTCGCCGCCAACGACCAGCAGGCGCTGGGCGCCTACCGGACCGTCGAGCAGCGCGGGCTGCGCATCCCCGACGACATCAGCGTCATCGGCTTCGACAACCTGCCGATGGCGCAGTGGATCTCGCCCGCGCTGACCACGGTCGACCAGCCGGTCGCGACGATGGCGGCCGAGGCGGCGCGGATGGTGCTGCGGCACGCCGAAACCGGGCGCTTCGAGACCAACCGCGTCGAACTGGCCACCGACCTGGTCCTGCGCGCCAGCACCGGTCCCGGCCCGAAGGCCTGACGCACCGCGCCCGCCCGGGCACACCGCGCATCGGGGACCAGATCACACGGCTTCCGGGAAATATCGGGAGTCGGCGACGCGTTGCCACCAGGGTGGCCGGGACGACGGGTCCCGGACCGTGGCGCGTGTGGAAAGGCTGATCCTGTCGTGACTGTGGCTCTCTCCGTTCTCGATCTGGCGCACATCGGCGAGGGGGAGACCGCCGCGGACAGCTTCACCGCCAGCGTCGACATGGCCCAACGCGCCGAGCGGTGGGGCTACCACCGCATCTGGTACGCCGAGCACCACAACATGCCGACCATCGCCTCCTCGGCGACGAGCGTCCTGATCGGCCACGTCGCGTCCCAGACCAGCACGATCCGGCTGGGCGCGGGCGGGATCATGCTGCCCAACCACTCGCCGCTGACCATCGCCGAGCAGTTCGGCACGCTCGAAACCCTGTTCCCGGGCCGGATCGACCTCGGTCTGGGTCGCGCGCCCGGCAGCGACCAGCGCACGATGCGGGCGCTGCGCCGCGATCCCACCTCGGCCGACGCCTTCCCGCAGGACGTGCTGGAGCTGCAGGGCTACCTGGCCGGCGAGACCCGCATCGCCGGGGTCAACGCCACACCCGGCTACGGCACGAAGGTGCCGCTGTACGTGCTGGGTTCGTCGATGTTCGGCGCGCAGCTGGCCGCCCTGCTGGGTCTCCCCTACGCTTTCGCCTCGCACTTCGCCCCGGACGCGCTGGAGGCGGCGACCTCGCACTACCGGCGCGAGTTCCAGCCTTCGGCGCAGCTGTCGGAGCCCCACGTCATCGCCGGGGTCAACGTGATCGCGGCGGACACCACCGAGTACGCCCAGCAGCAGCTCCTGGAGGCCAAGCGCTACCGCGCGGGCCGGATGCTGGCCCAGGGCCGCAACCTCAGCACCGAGGAGATCGACGCCCTGCTGGCCTCCCCCGCCGGCCGCCAGATCGAGGGGATGACCCGCTACAGCGCGGTCGGCACCCCGGCCGAGGTGGACGACTACCTCGACAAGTTCGCCAAGCAGGCCCAGGCCGACGAGCTCATGGTCGTCTCCTCGGCCGTCGACCGGGCCGCCTGGCTGCGCTCCCTGGAGCTCCTCGCCGACGTCCGCGGCCTCGGCGACTGACAGCGCCCCGGCTCGCTCCCGGTCGCGAAGTCACTGGGAGCGGGCGGTTTTGGCCCGAACCGTCCGGGCATCGATCACGGACGGTTCGGACCACCGCCGAGTGCCCACCCCCTGCCACGAGCACCCGAGAACGAGATCAGGCGGCCAGCCGGGATTCGAGCTGGTCGGCGAGCTCGTTCATGATCTCGGCGTAGCTCGCGTGGCTCATCGGGGCGACGGCGTCCCACTCGACGAACCGGTCCGCGCTCGCCGCGGGTGTGGCGGCGAAGACGGGGTTCTGCTTCATCTGCTCGGGCGTCATCGACGCCGACCGGGCGTCCCAGAGCATGATGTCGCCGGGATAGGCGTTGGCCTTCTCCCAGGACAGCCGCTCGAAGTAGCCGCCGCCGGCCTGGTCGGGGTTGGCGGGCGTGGTGATCGGCAGGCCGAGTTCCTGGACGTAGTAGTCCAGGTCGGGGTTGCGGGCGGGCACGACGACGAAGAACTCCTCCTTCGTGCCGCCGATCGCCAGGATCGACTTGCCCTCGGCCTTCATCCGCGCGCCGATGTCGCGCAGCCGGGACGCGGCGGCGTGGAACGCCTGCTCGTCGGCCTTGACCTTCGGTGACTCCACGTTCGCGCCCAGCGCGCGGGCGAGCTCCTTGTACTTGTCGATCGCGGCGGGCAGCGCGATGCCGGACTGCTGCACGCCCGCGGTCGGCACGATCTGCTTGACCTTCTGCTCCTGGTCCTCGACCAGGTGCCACAGGCCCGGGTACTCGGCGTACTTGCCGCTGACCAGCAGGTCCGGGTGCAGCGAGGCGAGCCGTTCCAGGTTGACCTCGCCGTAGCCCGGGCCGGTGACGTCGGTGACCGCTTTGGGGTCGAGGCTGCCGGCCTCGGGTTCGACCGAACCGTCGTCGCGCACCAGCGGACCGAAGGTCCCGGCGATCTTGACGCCGAAGTCCTGCAGCGCGGCACCGGCCGAGACCTGGGCGACGATCTGCTGCGGGGGCTCGGGGCGGGTCACCGTGATGCCGCGGTCATCGGTGTAGGACCAGCCGTCGCCGGCCTGTTCGGGCTGCGATGATCCGCACGCGGACAGCGTGCCGATGGCGGCGAGCGAGACCGCGGTCAGCGCGGCGGCCCGGATCGTGTGACGCAAGGTCGACCTCCCATGATTCTAAGGCTAGGCTAACCTAGCACCACCACGGGGAGGTTTCGGATGACAGTCGCACGAACCGGACGTATCGCCAGCGCGAAGCCGGAATACCGCCTCTTCCCGGTCGAGGTGACCCGGGTGCGGCGGCTCGGCCCCAGCTTCGTGCGGATCACCTTCGGCGGCGCCTGCCTGTCCGGGTTCGGGTTCGGCGGTCACGATCAGCGCATCAAGATCGTGCTGCCCAAGCCGGGCCGCGCGCTCGACGACTTCCCCGAGGGCGACGACTGGTACCCGCGCTGGCTGGACCTGCCCGACGACGTCCGGCCCGACCTGCGGACCTACACCGTCCGCGACTACCGGTCCCACGCGCAG
The DNA here is from genome assembly GCF_018070075.1 of Saccharopolyspora endophytica. GTDB lineage: Bacteria > Actinomycetota > Actinomycetes > Mycobacteriales > Pseudonocardiaceae > Saccharopolyspora > Saccharopolyspora endophytica. Next base: position 166,880 of record NZ_JAGPXE010000003.1, on the reverse strand, counting down.
GAGGTCGACGTCGACTTCGTGCTGCACGGGCTCGACGACGGCCACGCCGGTCCCGCCTCCACCTTCGCCGCCGCCGCGCGGCCCGGCCAGGTCATCGGCCTGTTCGCGCCGGACCGGCCCGGCTCGGGCCGGATGTGGGGCTGCGAGTGGTCTCCCCCGGCCTCCGCCGACCGCCTGGTGCTGGCCGGCGACGAGACCGCCGTGCCCGCGCTCGCGGCCATCGTGGAATCGCTGCCCGCCGACGCGCGCGGCGTGGTCTGCGTCGAGGTCCCCGACGGCGGCGACCAGCAGGAGTGGGCACGCCCCGCCGGGGTGGACGTCCGCTGGTACCCGCGCGCCGGAGCACCGCACGGCAAGCACCTCACCGAGGGCGTGGCCGAGGCGCTGCGCGAACTGCGCCCGGTCCGCGACACCTCCCCGCGGGCGTCCGAGCTCGACGACGTCGACGTCGACACCGGGGTGCTCTGGGAGGTGCCGGAAGGCGCGACCGGCTCGATCTACGGGTTCCTGGCGGGTGAGGCGGGCGTGATCAGGCGGCTGCGCCGATTGCTGATCGACGAGCACGGCGTCCCCAAGCAGGCGGTGGCGTTCATGGGCTATTGGCGCGAAGGTCGTTGTTGACCCTTTTGTCGGTCTAGCGCGCTAGCGTCTTCGGCATCGGGTCGGGCCACCTCACACCGAAGGACAGCGCCATGCCAGTCACCTCGACCGCGCCAACCGACGACTTCGTCGCGCAGGCGGACTCCTACCGCCGGGAACTGATCGCGCACTGCTACCGGATGCTGGGATCTCTGCAGGACGCGGAGGACCTCGTTCAGGAGACCTACCTCAAGGCGTGGCGGTCCTACGACCGCTTCGAGGGCCGCAGTTCGGTCCGCACCTGGCTGTACAAGATCGCCACGACGACCTGCCTGACCGCGCTGGAGAGCCGCAAGCGACGTCCGCTGCCCAGCGGTCTGGGCGCTCCGGCCGACGACGTGCCGCACGAGAAGGTCGTCGAGTCCGGCGAAGTGCCGTGGCTGCAGCCGATCCCGGACGGGATGATCGCCGACACCGCCACCGACCCGGCTTCGATCGTGGGGCTTCGGGAGAGCACGCGACTGGCGTTCATCGCCGCCCTGCAGCACCTGCCCGCGCGGCAGCGGGCGGTGCTGATCCTGCGCGACGTCCTCAAGTGGCGGGCTGCGGAGGTCGCCGCCGCCCTGGAGATCTCCACCGCCGCGGTCAACAGCGTGCTGCAGCGCGCCCGCGCCCAGATCGCCGACATCTCCCCGACCGAGGAGGACCGGCCGCAACCGCTGACCGCCGAGCAGGAGCGGCTGCTGGAGCGCTACGTGGCCGCGTTCGAGGCCAAGGACGTGTCGACGATCGTGGACCTGTTCACCGCGGAGGCCGTCTGGGAGATGCCTCCCTTCCGGCTGTGGGTGCGTGGCGGCGAGCGGATCGCGCAGCTCAACGCCAGGCAGTGCCCCGCCGGGCCGGATGGGCTGCGGCTGCGCCACACCCGCGCCAACGGGCAGCTGGCCTTCGGCGTCTACATCCGCGGCGACGACGACGTGTTCCGCCCCTTTCAGCTGCACGTGCTCGAACTCGGCCAAACGCGGGTCGAGCACGTGGTGTGCTTCTTCGACGTGGACTTCGCCAAGTTCGGCCTCCCGGAGTCGGTGACCGACTGATCTGTGCTGATCGGCATTACCTCCTACAGTGGGCGCCGGAGACGTCAGGGGTCTGGTGGCCCCCACGGCCTTCAAAGCCGATGGCGCCGAGCACCTCGGCGCGGCGGGTTCGATTCCCGTCCGTCTCCGCCAACTCGTTCCCCGACCGCGAGGGATGTCGATGGGCGGCTACCGGCTCACGCAGTACGCGCACGGCGGCGGATGCGCCTGCAAGATCCCGCCGGGCGAGCTGGAGGAGGTCGTCGGCGGGCTAATGCCGGAGGTCGCCGAGCCGAACGCGAAGCTGCTGGTCGGGTTGGACACCGGCGACGACGCCGCCGTGGTGTGCACCGACGAGGGCACCGGGATCGTGGTGACCACGGACTTCTTCACGCCCGTGGTCGACGACGCGTTCGACTGGGGGCGGATCGCGGCGGCCAACGCGCTGTCCGATGTGTACGCGATGGGCGCGACACCGCTGCTCGGGGTGAACCTGCTCGGCTGGCCTCGGGACGTGCTGCCGTTCGAGCTGGCCGGTGAGGTGCTGCGCGGCGGCTCGGAGATCGCGGCCGCGGCCGGGTGTCACCTGGGCGGCGGGCACAGCGTCGACGACCCGGAACCCAAGTACGGGCTGGCGGTGACCGGTCTGGTGGACCCCGACCGGATGCTGCGCAACGACGCGGCCCGGCCGGGTCTGCCGCTGACGCTGACCAAACCGCTGGGCATCGGAGTCCTCAACACCCGGCACAAGCAGACCGGCGAGCGGTTCGCCCACGCCGTGGCGGCGATGACCGAGCTCAACCGGGACGCCTCGAAGGCGGCGCTGCGCTCCGGCGCGGTGTGCGCCACGGACGTCACCGGTTTCGGGCTCCTCGGGCACCTATTCAAGACGATGCGCGCCTCCGGCACGACGGCCGAGCTCGACGTCGCGGCGGTGCCCTACCTGGAGGGCGCCAGGGAGGCCGTGCGCGACGGGTACGTCAGCGGAGGCACCCGCCGCAACCTCGACTGGGTGAGGCCCCACCTGGACCCGGGAGGCACCAGCGCCGAAGACCTCTTCCTGCTCGCCGACGCCCAAACCTCGGGCGGTCTCCTGGTGGTGGGCGAGGTCCCCGGCTCCCCGGTGATCGGCCACGTGCTGCCCGCCCGGCCCGACGACATCCGAATCACCCTCCGCTGAACCACGTTTCCTAGCCGCGGCCGATGAAGGGCATGGTGGTGGCGGTGATGGTCATGAACTGGACGTTGGCGTTGAGCGGAAGCCCGGCCATGTAGAGCACGGCGTCGGCGACGTGCTGCGGGTCGAAGGTGGGTTCGGGACGCACCGATCCGTCGGCCTGGGCGGCGCCGGTGGCGATGCCGGAGGTCATGTCGGTGGCGGCGTTGCCGATGTCGATCTGGCCGCAGGCGATGTCGTGCGCGCGGCCGTCGAGCGAGATCGACTTGGTCAGCCCGGTGATCGCGTGCTTGGTCGTCGTGTAGGCGACGCTGCGCGGCCGGGGCGCGTGGGCGGAGATCGAGCCGTTGTTGATGATGCGCCCGCCGCGCGGGTCCTGGTCCTTCATGATCCGGAACGCGTGGTGGGCGCACAGGTACGAGCCGGTCAGGTTCGCCTGCACCACGGCGTTGAAGTCCGCTGCCGGCAGCTGGCCGACGTCACCGGCGGGACCGAACGTGCCGGCGTTGTTGACCAGCAGGTCCAGCCGCCCCCACCGCTCGCGGACGCCGTCGAACAGGGCCGCCACCGAGTCGGGATCGGTGACGTCGGTGGGCACGACCGCGGCGCCCGCGGCGTCGCCGGCCGCCTCGGTCAACGGCTCGGCGCGACGCCCGGCCAGCGCCACCCCGTACCCCTCGTCCAGCAGCGCTCGGGCGATCACCCGCCCCAGCCCCGAACCGGCACCCGTCACGACCGCGACCCGCGTGTTGCTCATGGCCTCATTGTCACCTCTCGCCGACCGACCGCCGATCAGCCCCCGCGGCCGGTCGGCGCTCTCGGCTACCTCCGGGTCGCCCCGGCGCGCTCGGACGGCAGCTCGAAGTCCTGGCCCTCGACGCGTCCCGGGCGGATCCTGACCCGATCCACGGCGGGCCGCCTGCCCGGGGCGGAGACCACGACGGTCGCGAAACCCTCCGGCAGGTCGTGGACCTCGTACTCGCCCACCGGCGAGGCGACGAGGCGGGCCAGCTGCAGGCCGGACTGGTCGGTGATGGTCAGGACCGCGCCGGGAACCGGGGTTCCCGCGCTGTCGCGCACGGCGCCGGAAAGGGTGCGGTGCCTGCGGGGTTTCGGCGCCTCGAACACCGGGTCCAGCACCACGCCGTCGTCGTCCTCGTGCTCGTAGGTGCCGGCTGCCGTCACCGCCTCCGGGTCGGCTCCGGTCTTGCGCCGCACCCACCACAGGTGGCCGACGACCAGCGCGATGCCGAAGGCGAACCAGCAGCACAGCCCGAGGATGCCGCGCGCAGCGCCGACGCCGTCGAAGTAGAGGATGCCGCGCATCGAGTCGACCGCCTGCCCGAGGGGCAGAACCCCGTGCAGCGCCTGGAAGAACGGCGGCACCAGTTCCTTCGGGATCGCACCGCCCGAGGACGGCATGCTCAGCAGCACGAACAGCCCCATCGCCACACCGGGCAGGAACTGCTTGACGAACGGCACGAGCCCGAACGACGTCCACCCCACGGCTTGGGTCAGCAGGAAACCGACCAGCAGCAGCGACAGCTGGTTGTAGATCACGCCCATGGACAGCGCCGCCGTGTAGCAGACGATCGAGGCGAACGCGCCGACCCCGACCAGGGCGGCGAGCTTCTGGCGGGTGCGCAGTTCGGCGCGCAGCAACATCATCACCGTGACGTAAGGCGGGATGTTCATCGCCAGCAGGCAGTAGAGCAGGCCGGTGCCCATCACGTCACCGGGTGCCGACGGTGCGAGGTCGGTGAGCACCAGGTGGTGTCCGGTGGCTGCGGCGACCGGGGTGAAGATCTGCTGCAGGATCATCATCAGCGCCGAGCCGTTGGCCTTGGCGTAGAGCAGTTCGCCGCTGCCGGGGTCATAACCGGCGACGGCCTCGCGCTGGGTGATGGCGTCGCGCGCGCGGGCCTCGTCGGGGACCGGGGTGATGTCGAAGCCGCCGGGCATGCGCGCGTGGAAGGTCGCGGCGAGCTGGTGCGCGGCCTGGTCCCCGACGACCACGACGGGCATGTCGTGGGGTTTCGGGGCGTGCATCGGCAGCAGGTAGCAGAGCATGAACCCGCAGATGAAGAACGCGGGGAACCACAGGGTGCTGACCAGCGTGCGGACCGTCGAGGGCGGCTGTGCCTCGGTCAAGGAACCTCCTTCTTCGCGACGCGGGAGAACGGTTGCGTCGAACAACCATTAGCAATGCTAACTTACCTCCGCGCGCGCCTCCCCCAGGCTCAGGACCTCGATCGAAATGCGAATTCTTTCCAGATCCGTAGGCTCGGACAGCAGGGGGAAGGAGTCGGCCGCACCATGCGCACCCGCTTACGCACGTTCTTCGCCGCGCTGATCGCGATCGCGACCCTCGCTCTGACGGGTTGCCAGCCGACCCCGGCTCCACCTCCACCGCAGGGCGGCGGCACCACCTCCGGCGAGCAGGGCGGCGCAGCGACGCCTGACGGACCGCCGGTGGTGGCGGTCAAGATCGACAACTCGTCCGAGGGGCGTCCACCGGTGGGCATCGACGCGGCGGACGTGGTCTACGTCGAGCCGGTCGAAGGCGGGCTGAGCCGGATCCTGGGCATCTTCGCGACGCACAAGCCCAAGACCGTCGGCCCGGTGCGCAGCGCGCGCGAGACCGACGCCGAGCTCCTCCCCCAGTACGGGAGACCCACGCTGGCCTACTCGGGCGCGGCTCCCGAGGTGCTGCCGATCATCGCGGCCGCCCCGCTGACCGACGCCTCCGACGCCAACGCGCCCGACGCCTACTCCCGCGACGAATCTCGCCCGGTTCCGCACAACCTGTTCGTCGACTCGACCAGGCTGCCGCCGGCGCAGCCGTGGCCCGGAGCGAGCAGGCCGGTGATCGGCGACGTTCCCGGCGGCGGCGCGCCCACCGAGCGCTACGAGGTCCGCTACCCCGCCGCCACCATCGGGTTCTTCTACAATCACCCGTCGCAGCGGTGGATGGTCTCGATGGACGGCGAGCCCTACGCGGCGGTGCACAGCGGACGGCTCGGCGTCTCGACCGTGATCGTCCAGAAGGTGCGCACGCACGATTCGGCGGTGCGCGACGCCGCGGGCAACCCGTCGCCGGTGGCCGAGAGCATCGGCAGCGGTCCGATGGTGATGCTGCGCGACGGCAAGAGCTTCGAGGGCACCTGGAACCGGCCCTCCCCCGAAGCTCCCACCACCTACACCGACCGGACCGGCGCACCGCTCACGGTGGACACCGGTCAGGTCTGGGTCGTGCTCAGCCCCGTCTAGAACTGGTCGACGAGCAGGGCGATGGAGAAGTAGCCGTAGAACACCACGGCCACGCACATCATGACCATCCGCCAGCCGCCCAGCCGGATCGAGCGCGGGAGGAACCGGCGGTTCGTGAAGATCAGCAGCATCGAGTACAGGAACATCACCACGCCGCCCGCCGACGAGGAGATCAGGATCAGCGCCAGCGGCTCCTCGGTGCCCGACAGCAGGATCGCCGAACCGGCGATGATCATCACCCAGATCACCGCGAAGTAGATGCGGCTCTCGGTGACCTTCGTGCTGCCGCGGAAGAACGTGACCTTGACGGTGTCGGCGGTCAACCGGCTGACCCAGTCCATGATGCCCAGCTGGGTGGAGAACAGCGCGATCGCACCGGCCATCCAGAACGCGGTCTGGAACCACCCCCCGAAGCGCTCGCCGAAGATCTCGCCCTGGGCGCGGATGAAGTCGAAGTCGTCCTCCGGCAGCGGAACGCCGAACACCGTGGCGTAGGCCAGCACCGACATGATCACCAGCGTTCCGCAGCCGAGCAGGAAGAAGGTGCCGAACTGCTCGACGTTGGCGACCTTCCACCAGCCCTTCCAGCGGCGCCGGTTCTCGTCGCTGTCGAGGAACATGTGCCCGGTGCCCGCGGCGGCGGCTTCCTGGCCGGTGAACGGCGAGGTCACGCGCGGCATGTACTGCCCCATGCCCATCTGCTTGTCGCGCGCCCAGTTGCTCTGGACCAGGTTGTTGCCGCCACCGGCGCCGGCGAAGGCGATCGCGCCCAGCAGCGCGGCGATCCCGCCGACCTCCTCCATCGGCGGCAGTTGCCCGACGTGGGCGAAGCTCGCGCCGAACGCGGCCCAGTCGGACAGCCCGGTTCCGACGAACAGGGCCACCACGAGGAACACCGCGATGCCGCCGACCAGCACCATCTCGACGCGTTCCACGGTCTTGTAGACCACTTTGGACAGGGTCAGGGCAGCACCGATGGCGACCATGGCCACGATCGCGATGGGCACCGGAGACCCCGCCCCGGCCACGTAGGTGACGATGGTGGCCGCACCGGTCGCCCAGCCCGGCCACAGGTTCGGGATGATCGCGATGACGGTGATCAGCACGCCCAGGGGCGGCCAGATCCGGGTGAAGCCGGTGACCGCGGTCTCGCCGGTGGCCAGCGTGTACCGCTCGATCTCCATGTTGAGGATGTACTGCATGAAGAAGCCGAGCACGGCCGTCCACATCAGAACGAGCCCGACCTGGCTGGTGATGTAGGGCCACAGCACGAACTCGCCGGAACCGATCGCGGTGGCGGTGAGGATGATGCTGGCCCCGAAGATCTGGCGGAACGTGCGGGGTTCGGGCAGGTCTCGGTACTTGGCCGCGGGAAGGAATCTGCTGGGCAGTTCGCGGGCTTCGGCCCCTGCCTCCGGTACCTCTCGATCCTGGATGGCCACGATGCCTCCTGGCTGGAGCGGATTCGGCCGATCAGGTGTAGCAACCCGAACCGGCTCTGTGAACCAGATCACAGAACTTGATCCATCCCGAATGTCCGATTTGAGATCTGTGCGCAGCGGAAACACCCTTTCGAACGCAGGTGCTCACACCGCCCTCTCGGGTAAAGTGATCTTTTCTCCGCACCTCGCCGAAGGGACCCGCACCAATGCCCAAGTTCTCCTGGCACACCGACCCCGTTCCGGCGGGTCTGGCGGTGCGGCAGGTGTACGGGTTCCTCTTCGTCCCCGACGGCAGGCTCCTGATCCGCCTCGACGGCACCAAGCACACGCTGCCCGGCGGACGCCCGGAGCCGGGCGAGGTCGCCTACGTCGACATCCTGCGCCGCGAAGCCATGGAAGAGGTCACCGTCGACATCGACGAGCCGCACTACCTCGGCTACCAGTGCGTCAACGACGGCATCTCGCCCTACGCGCAGGTCCGGATGGCGGCACTGATCTCCTGCGCCTACCCGCCCGCGCCGGACCCCGACAGCGGGCGCACCTACCGGCGACTGCTGGTGCACCCGAGCAAGGCCGGCGACTTGCTGGCCTGGGGCGAGACCGGGTACCTGCAGGCCACGGCCGCCGCCGAGGCCGCCGTCGGGATCCTCGGCCTGCCCGCCGACGGACTCCCGGCCGCCAGCGAGCTCTGACCGCTCCCGCACCCTTCAACCAGGCGAAACCGCCCTTGACCTGGCCGCAGCGGGTCCTCTATCGTTCGCATACAGCACACTTGTTCACTATGCGCACAACGAGAGGTGGTCGGGGTGGCACGCATCCTGAGCCTTCGCGAGGCCGTCGCGGAGCTGGTCCACGACGGTGACACGGTGGCGCTGGAGGGCTTCACGCATCTCATCCCGGTCGCCGCCGGTCACGAGATCATCCGGCAACACCGCAAGGACCTGACGCTGATCCGGATGACGCCGGACATCGTCTACGACCAGATGATCGGCGCGGGCTGCGCGCGCAAGCTGGTCTTCTCCTGGGGCGGCAACCCCGGCGTCGGGTCGCTGCACCGCTTCCGCGACGCCATCCAGAACTCCTGGCCGGTGCCGCTGGAGATCGAGGAGCACAGCCACGCCGGCATGGCCAACCGCTACGCCGCCGGCGCCTCCGGGCTGCCCTTCGCCGTGCTGCGCGGCTACACCGGGACCGACCTGCCCGACCAGACCGACACCATCAAGCCCATCGAGTGCCCGTTCACCGGCGAGCGGCTCACAGCCGTGCCCGCGGTGAACCCGGACGTGGGCATCATCCACGCGCAGCGCGCCGACAAGACGGGCAACGTGCAGATGTGGGGCATCACCGGCGTGCAGAAGGAGACCGTCCTGGCCTCGAAGCGGTCGCTGGTGACCGTCGAGGAGATCGTCGAAGAGCTCACCCCGGTGCCCGGCGCCGTCGTGCTGCCGCAGTGGGTGGTCACCGCCGTCGCCGAGGTGCCGCGCGGCGCGCACCCCTCCTACGCGCAGGGCTACTACGAGCGGGACAACGAGTACTACCAGGAATGGGACCCGATCGGCCGGGACCGCGAGCGCTTCGAGCAGTGGCTGACGACCGAGGTCCGCGGTGCGGAGAGGAGCGCGCGATGAGCCTGGAGTTCACCTCCGACGAGATGATGACCGTCGGTGCCGCCCGGTCGCTGGACGACGGGGCGAAGTGCTTCGTGGGCATCGGATTGCCCAGCACGGCGGCGAACCTGGCGCGCCGCACGCACGCGCCGAACCTCGTGCTGATCTACGAGTCGGGCACCCTGGGCACCAAGCCGGACCGGCTGCCGCTGTCCATCGGCGACGGAGTGCTGGCCGACACGGCGGATTCGGTGATCAGCGTCCCGGAGATCTTCAACTACTGGTTGCAGCCGGGCCGCATCGACATCGGCTTCCTCGGCGGGGCGCAGGTCGACCGCTTCGGCAACATCAACACCACCGTCATCGGCGGCGACTACCGCAACCCCAAGGTCCGCCTGCCCGGTGCGGGTGGTGCCCCGGAGATCGCGGCGTCGTGCGGCGAGGTGCTGATCGTGATGCGGATGAGCCCGCGCAGCTTCGTCGACCGCGTGGACTTCGTGACCTCGCTGGGCTACGGCACCGGCAAGGGCGACCGCGAGGCGCTGGGCCTGCGCGGACGCGGCCCGGTCAAGGTGATCACCGACCTCGGCGTCCTGCGCCCGGACCCGGAGACCTGCGAGCTCACCCTCACCGAGCTCAGCCCCGGCTCCACCGTCGAGCAGGCCAAGGCGGCCGTCGGCTGGGACCTCAAGGTCGCCGACGACCTCGGGACCCAGGATCCGCCCAGTGAAAACGAGCTGGAAGTCCTGCGCGCCCTGAAAGCTACGGTCTAGAACCGCTGCGACAAGACCTGCGAACGAAGCTGTTCAAGGAGCTCCCATGACTGTTCATGAGACGCGGTCCGGGTCCGGTCTCATCCTGCCGGAGTACGCGTCCGACGATGCCTCGCACGCGCCGCTGGATTCGCCCGAATACCGGTCCTCGACGCTGCGGCACCCCAAGCAGCCGCTGCAGTACCTGCCGCAGTACCTCACCGAGGTCACCGGCCCACTGCTCGGCCAGGACCGGTGCGGCGCCCACGACGACGACCTGACCACCCAGCACGACGGGGAACCGCTGGGCGAGCGGATCATCGTCTCCGGCAAGGTGCTGGACTCCTCCGGCAAGCCGGTGCCGAACACGCTGGTGGAGATCTGGCAGGCGAACGCGGCGGGCCGCTACCTGCACCAGGGCGACCGGCACCCGGCGCCGCTGGACCCGAACTTCTCCGGCACCGGCCGCTGCATGACCGACGCCGAGGGCAACTACCGGTTCGTCACGATCAAGCCGGGCGCCTACCCGTGGCGCAACCACGACAACGCCTGGCGGCCCGCGCACATCCACTTCTCGCTGTTCGGCCAGGCGTTCACGCAGCGGCTGATCACCCAGATGTACTTCCCGGGCGACCCGCTGTTCCACCAGGACCCGATCTTCAACTCGGTGCGCGACGAGAAGGCGCGGGAGCGGATGATCTCCCGGTTCGACCTGGACTCGACCGAACCCGAGTGGGCGTTGAGCTACAAGTGGGACATCGTGCTGCGCGGTCCCCAGGCCACGGTGTTCGAGGACGAGGAAGAGGAGGACGACGACTGATGAGCGCTCCCGCCACCACCCCGTCGCAGACGGTCGGCCCGTTCTTCGCGCTGCCGCAGGGCATGCTCTGGGACGACGGCCCCGAACTCGTCCCCGCCGACCGCGAGGGCGCGGTCGTGCTGCGCGGTGTTCTCCGCGACGGCAACGGCGATCCCGTCCCGGACGGGGTGATCGAGATCTGGCAGGCCGACGAGCAGGGCCGATTCGACCACCCCGACGACCCGCGCCCGGAGTCCTCCGGCTGGCAGGGGTTCGGCCGGTGCGGCACCGACCCGGAGGGCCGCTTCTGGTTCCGCACGGTCAAACCGGGCCCGCTGCCCACTCCGGGCGGGCAGACCGAGGCGCCGCACATCGACGTGACGGTGCTGGCGCGCGGCATGCTCAACCGCGTGGTGACCCGCGTCTACTTCCCGGACGAGGCGGCCAACGACACCGACCCGGTGCTCTCGGCGGTGCCCGCGCAGCGCCGGGACACGCTGATCGGTGTCGCCGAGGCTGACGGCCTGCGGTTCGACATCCGCCTGCAGGGCGATGGCGAAACGGTGTTCTTCGCGGTCTGATGGTGCCGCGAGTCCACACGGGATCGAGGGAGGCCGGCTTGTTCGGTTCGATGTTCAGCACTCCGGAGGCCACGGCGCGCACCGGCGACGACGCGTGGTTGCAGGCGATGCTGGACTTCGAGTCGGCACTGGCCGCCGCCCAGTCCGACGCCCGGATCGTGCCCGCCGGGGCCGCGGCGGACATCGCCGCGCACTGCCGCGCCGAGGAGTTCGACGCCGCGGCCATCGCTGAGCGCGCGGTGTCCTCGGCGACTCCGGTGATCGCCCTGGTCAAGGACCTCACCGCCCTGGTCGGCCCGGATTCCCGGCCGCACGTGCACAAGGGCGCCACCAGCCAGGACGTCATCGACACGGCGGCGATGCTGGTGACCCGCGGCGCGCTGGATCTGGTCCTCGACGACCTCCGGGCAGCGGCCCGGGAGTGCGCGCGGTTGGCCGAGGAGCACCGGGACACGGTGCTCGTCGCCCGGTCGCTGCTGCAGCAGGCGCTGCCGACGACGTTCGGGCTGCGCTGCGCGGGCTGGCTGACCGCCCTGGACGAGGCGATCGCCGGGCTGGAGCGAGTCCCGTTGGCTGTCCAGTTCGGCGGCGCGGCGGGCACTCTCGCGTCACTGGGAACCGAGGGCACCGCGGTGCTGACCGGGCTCGCCGAGCGGCTCGGCCTGGCCGAACCGGTGCTGCCCTGGCACACCGACCGCACCCGCATCGCCGAGCTCGCCGGAGCCCTGGGCACGGCGTCCGGGGTGCTGGGCAAGATCGCCCTCGACGTGGAGCTGCACGCCCAGACCGAGGTCGGCGAGCTCACCGAGGGCAAGCCGGGTGGTTCCTCGGCCATGCCGCACAAGCAGAACCCGGCGACGTCTGTGCTGATCACCGCCTCGACCCAGCGGGTTCCGGGGCTGGTGGCGACGCTGCTGTCGGCGATGCCGCAGGCCTACGAGCGCGCGGCCGGGGCGTGGCAGTCCGAGTGGGAGCCGCTGACCGACCTGCTGCGGCTGACCGCCGGCGCCGCCCGCCGAACCCGAGAACTCCTGTCGGACCTGCGCGTCCACCCCGAGCGCATGGCCGCCAACCTCGAACTGACCCACGGCCTGGTGCTCGCCGAGAACACCGCGGCCCGGTTGGCCGGCGCGCTCGGCCGCACCGAGGCCCAGGAACTGGTCGCCGAGCTGTGCCGCCGCACCGTCGACCGCGGCAGCACGCTGCGGGCCGAACTGCTCGCGGAGCCGAGAGTGCGCGACGTGCTGTCCGAGCAGGACGTCATCGCGGCCACGTCCGCGAGCGATTACCTGGGCGCCGCATCGGATTTCATCGACCGGGCACTGGCCGCACACACCGGATTGGAGAAGCGGTGAACGTCAACCACGAACTGACCGGGCCCGAGGGGGCTCCGGTCGTGGTGCTGTCCAACTCGCTGGGCACCGACATGCGCCTGTGGGATGAGCAGGTCCCGGCGCTGACCGGCAGGTTCCGCGTGCTGCGCTACGACCAGCGCGGGCACGGCGGCACCGAGGGCAAGCCCGGTCCCTACACGCTGGCGCAGCTGGGCGGCGACGTGCTGGAACTGCTGGACCGGTTGGACATCGCCGAGGCGCACTTCGCCGGGGTGTCGCTGGGCGGCATGACCGGGATGTGGCTGGCCGAGCACGCGCCGGAGCGCATCGGACGGCTGGCGCTGATCTGCACCTCGGCGGACCTGGGCGGCACCGCGTGGCTCGACCGCGCCGCGACCGTGCGCGCCCACGGCATGGCCGCGATGGTCGAGCCGTCCCTGCCCCGCTGGTTCACCCCGGCCGCGGCCGAACGTCCCGACGTCCGGGCGAAGTTCGGCGACATGATCACCAGGGCCGACGCCGAGGGGTACGCGGCGTGCTGCGAGGCGATCGCCGGGATGGACATCCTCGACGACCTGCCGGCCATCACCGCCCTCACCCTGGTGATCGCCGGTGCGGAAGACCCCGCCACTCCCCCGTCGCACGCCGAGCGCATCGCCGCCGGTGTCGCGGGCGCGCGCGTGGAAGTGCTGTCGCCGGCCGCGCACCTGGCCAACGCCGAGCAGCCCGAGGCCGTCAACCGGCTGCTGCTGGAGCACTTCGGAGGAGCCGCATGAGCGACGAAGCCCGCCACGACGCGGGGATGCAGGTGCGCCGCGCGGTCCTCGGTGATGCGCACGTCGACCGCGCCAACGCGCGCAAGACCGAGTTCACCGAGGACTTCCAGGACTTCATCACCCGCTACGCGTGGGGCGAGGTGTGGACCGGCGACGGCGTCGACCGGCCGACGCGCAGCATGCTGACGCTGGCGATCCTGGCCGCGACCGGCTGCGAGGACGAGTTCGCGATGCACGTGCGCGCGGCCCGCCGCAACGGCCTGGAGCCCGAGCGGATCAAGGAGGTGCTGATGCACGTGGCGATCTACGCGGGCGTGCCCCGCGCGAACACCGCCTTCGGCATCGCCAATACGATCCTCGCCGAGGAGCAAACGGAGTAACTTCACCTGGAGCTGCGCCGACGAGGGGATCATCGATGGAATCCGAGTCCGACACGGGCACCGGGTACGTGCAGTCGCTGGCGCGCGGGCTGCTGGTGATCCGCGCGTTCAACGAGGCCAACCCGGAGATGACGTTGTCGGAGGTCGCCCGCGCGACCGATCTCTCGCGCGCGGCGGCCCGCCGGTTCCTGCACACCCTGGTGCACCTGGGCTACGTGTGGACCGACGGGCGGGTGTTCGCGCTGACCCCGCGCGTGCTGGAGCTGGGCTTCTCGTACCTGTCGAGCGTGTCGCTGCCGGAGATCGCCCAGCCCCACCTGGAGCAGCTGGTCTCCGAGGTGCACGAGTCGGCGTCGGTGTCGGTGCTCGACGGCACCGACGTCGTCTACGTCGCCCGCGTGCCCACCTCGCGGATCATGGCGGTCTCGATCAACATCGGCACCCGCTTCCCCGCCTACGCGACCTCGATGGGCAGGGTGATGCTGGCCGATCTGCCCGAGGACAAGCTGCACGCGCACCTCGACCAGATCGACCTCGCGCCGCTGGGCCCGCACACCATCACCACCCGCGCCGACCTCGTCGAGGAGCTGGCGCGCATCCGGGAGCAGGGCTGGGCGCTGGTCGACCAGGAGCTGGAGGCGGGCCTGCGCTCGATCGCGGCGCCGATCCGCGACCGCTACGGCCGGGTCGTCGCCGCCGCCAACATCTCCTCGCACGCCAGCCGGACCACGCTCGAAGCCGCGCACGAGGACCTGCTGCCGCCCCTGCTGGACACCACCCGCCGCATCGCCGCCGACCTCGCGGTCTCCCCGCAGTCCCGCGCGGTGGTCCGCTGAGCTGGGGCGGTTTCGCGGTTGCTTTGCTCAGCGGTGCGGGTGGCGGAACCTGAGCGGCTTCGTGGACTCCGTGCGCCGCTCCTGATGTATGTCCAGTGCACGGCGTCCCGGCGTACTCGCCACGAAACCGCTGACGAACCCGCGGCGGTGCGAGCTTGAGTCCCACACCTGAAAAACACCGGCTCCGCCGCGCTCCTCACGGCACCTAGGGCAGTTCCTGGGCCCAGCCGTGCCGGTAGGAGGCGCGGATGTGGGACTCGGTGAGCTTCTCGGCGGCGTCGGCGTCGCCGTCCCGCAGCGCCTGGTGGATCGCGCGGTGGTCGTGGCGCAGTTCCTCGGCGATCGGGTACCAGTCGTCCCCGCGGTCGTCGAACGCCGCCAGCAGCGGTCGGCGCATCGACTCCCGGATGGCGATGGTCATGTCCGCGACGAGCCGGTTCCCACCGGCTTCGGCGATGCCGACGTGGAACTCGGTGTCGAGGTCGTTGAAGCGGGCGCGGTCGCAGTCGGGCGAGTCCATCTCGTCGAGGAGTTCGCCGAGCCTGGCCAGGTCGTCGGGCCGGGCGCGGGTGGCGGCGTGCCGGGCGCTCTCGCGTTCGAGCATGATCCTGGCGCGCACCACGTCGGCGACGGGGAAGTTCGCCAGCGCCACGTGCAGTCGCAGCAGCCGGGTCAGCGCCTCGCTGGGCAGGGCGGCCACGGTGGTTCCCGAATCGGGCCCGGTGCCGACGTTCATGCGCAGCACTCCCTGGGCTTCCAGCGCGCGGAAGGCCTCTCGCACCGCGGCTCGGCTGACGCCGAGCATCTTGGCCAGGTCGCGTTCGGCGGGCAGCCGGTCACCGACCTCGAGCGAGCCGGAGACGATCTGCTCCTCGACCCGGTCGATGACCAGCTCGTAGGTGCGGGTGCGCGCGACCGGACGCCATTCGGCGTCGGCCGCGTCGGATTCGAAGCCGGTCACTCGGGTCCCCTTTACACGCGCCGTCGCCGGTACCTAGGGTAAGTCTCCGCTATGGTCGGACCATACAATGGTCAGCAAGTCCGGTGTTGTGGCGCGCGGTGCGCGAGGATGCTCGTGAGCCCCGGACGGAGAGGAACCGGTGATGCGCGCATGAGGGTGGCACTGTTCGCGACCTGTCTCGGCGACACGCTATTCCCGTCAGCCCCGAAGGCGACGTTGCAGGTCCTGGAGCGGCTGGGCTGCGAGGTGGACTTCCCCGCGGCCCAGACCTGCTGCGGTCAGATGCACACCAACACCGGGTACCGGAAGCAGGCGAAGTCCTCGGTGCGGACCTTCGTCGACGCCTTCGCCGGCTACGACGCGATCGTGGCGCCGTCGGGTTCGTGCGTGGCCTCGGTCCGCCACCAGCACGCGATGGTCGCCGACGGCGACCGCGCGCTGACCAGCGCCGTCGAGCGCACGGCGCCGAAGGTGCACGAGCTCTCGGAGTTCCTGGTCGACGTGCTGGGCGTGACCGACGTCGGCGCCTACTTCCCGCACCGCGTCACCTACCACCCCACCTGCCACTCGACGCGGCTGCTGCGGGTCGGGGAACGCCCGGTGCGGCTGCTGCGCGCGGTGCGCTCGCTGGACCTGGTGGAGCTGCCCGCGTCCGACCAGTGCTGCGGCTTCGGCGGCACGTTCGCGCTGAAGAACCCCGACGTGTCGGTGGCGATGGGATCGGACAAGGCGCGCCACGTGCGCGAGACCGGCGCGGAGGTGCTGTGCGCCGGGGACTCCTCGTGCCTGATGCACATCGGCGGATTGCTGTCCCGCCAGCGCTCCGGGGTCCGGGTGCTGCACCTGGCCGAGATCCTGGCTTCGACGGAAGGAGACCAGCTGTGAGCGCGACCCACCTGGGCATGCCCTCGTTCCCGGACGCGGCCAAGCGCGAGCTCGCCGATTCCCAGCTCCGGCACAACCTGGCCAACGCCACCACCACGATCCGCCGCAAGCGCGCCGACGTCGTCGACGAGCTCGACGACTGGGCGCAGCTGCGCGAATCCGGGGCGGCGATCAAGGCCCACACGCTGTCCAACCTGGACACCTACCTGGAGCGGTTCGAGACCGCGGTGACCGAGGCCGGCGGCACGGTGCACTGGGCCCGCGACGCCGAGGAGGCCAACCGGATCGTCACCGAGCTGGTGCGGGCCACCGGCGAGCGCGAGGTCGTCAAGGTCAAGTCGATGGCCACCCAGGAGATCGAGCTCAACGAAGCGCTGGCCGAGGCCGGGATCGACGCGTGGGAGACGGACCTGGCGGAGTTGATCGTCCAGTTGGGACACGACACCCCCAGCCACATCCTGGTGCCGGCGATCCACCGCAACCGCGCGGAGATCCGGGAGATCTTCCGCAGCGAGATGGGCAAGGTCGGCACCCCGGCTCCTGACGACCTGACCGACGAGCCCGCGCGCCTGGCCGACGCGGCGCGCCGGCACCTGCGGGAGAAGTTCCTGCGCGCCAAGGTCGCGATCTCGGGTGCCAACTTCGCGGTCGCCGACACCGGGACCCTGGTGGTCGTGGAGTCCGAGGGCAACGGGCGGATGTGCCTGACCCTGCCGGAAACGCTGATCAGCGTGGTGGGCATCGAGAAGATCGTGCCGAGCTGGCAGGACCTGGAGGTGTTCCTGCAGCTGCTGCCGCGGTCGAGCACCGGCGAGCGGATGAACCCCTACACCTCGACCTGGACCGGGGTGGCCGCCGGTGACGGGCCGCAGGAGTTCCACGTGGTGCTGCTGGACAACGGGCGCACCAACGCGCTGGCCGACGAGGTCGGCAGGCAGGCCCTGCGCTGCATCCGCTGCTCGGCGTGCCTGAACGTGTGCCCGGTCTACGAGCGCACCGGCGGCCACGCCTACGGTTCGGTGTACCCGGGGCCGATCGGCGCCGTGCTGACGCCGCAGCTGCGCGGGACCGCGTCCGAAGTGGACAAGTCCCTGCCGTACGCGTCCTCCCTGTGCGGTGCGTGCTACGACGTGTGCCCGGTGGCCATCGACATCCCGGACCTGCTGGTGCACCTGCGCACTCGCGTCGTCGAGGAGCACTCGGGCGTCCGCGACAAGCCGATGGACGCGCTGATGGGCGTGGCCTCGTGGGTGCTCGGCGATGCGAAGCGGCTGGCGGTGGCGCAGAAGCTGGCGTCGTGGAGCCGGAAGGTGATCGGCCGCCGCGGCACGATCGGCCGGCTGCCCGCGCCGCTGTCGCGGTGGACCGACGCGCGGGATGCGCCCGCGCCCGCGCAGGAGTCGTTCCGGTCCTGGTGGGAGCGGAACCGAGGAGGCAAGGCATGAGTTCGAACTCGGCTCGCGAGGCCGTGCTGGGGAAGGTGCGGCGGGCGCTGCGCGATGCCGAGCGCACTCCCCTGTCGGCCGTTCCCCGCGACTACCGCACGGCGCGTCCGCTGGCGGATCTGGTGGGGTCGTTCTGCGAAGCGGTGGCCGACTACCAGGCCACTGTGGACCGGGTGGCCTCCGACGCCGTCGCACCGGCGATCGCCGCGACCGCGCGCGCGGCCGGAGCGCGTCGGCTGCTCATCCCGGATGGGGCACCACAGGCGTGGTCGGCCGCTCTGGGCGAGGAGTTCGAGCTCGTCGACCCGGCAGCCGACACGGCGGCGTTGGAGCAGGTCGACGCGGTGATCACCACAGCCGCGGTGGGCATCGCCTCGACCGGCACGATCGTGCTGGACCACGGCCCGGGCCAGGGCCGCCGGGCGGCCACCCTGGTCCCGGACCTTCACATCTGCGTCGTCGGCGAATCCCAGGTCAGCGACGACGTGCCCGCCGCGCTGTCGCGCCTGGACCCGGTCCGCCCGACGACGTTCATCAGCGGTCCCTCGGCCACCAGCGACATCGAGCTCAACCGCGTCGAGGGCGTGCACGGCCCCAGGACGCTCCACGTCCTGGTCCACCCGGACGCCTGACCGGTCAGAGCGGGACGACGTCGGCCAGCACCGCGCCCGGCTCCTCCAGCCGGTGCGGTGCTGGGCTGTCGTAGACGACGAGGAGCTCACCGGAGGGCAGTAGCGCGATCCCCTCGGCGTGGTCGTCGCCCTCGCCGTGCGGCAGGTCGAGCTCGCGGTGCAGTTCGCCGCGGTGGACGACGTCGGCGGCGTCGAGGGTGGCCGCGCCCGGCCAGCGGTAGACGCGGACCGGGCCGTCGAGATCCATCGAGGGCCCGGCCAGCAGCAGCAGGTCGTCGCCGTGCACGCACATGTCGCGGATGCCCAGACCGTCGAGGTCGAGGAAGATCTTGGCGTAGCGGTGGCCGTTGAGCTTGCGCAGCTCCAGCTCCCCGTCGTCCTCGCGGGGTTCCAGCAGCAGCACCACCGCCCAGCCGCGCAGCACCGGACCGCGCAGTCCGAGGTAGACGCGCTCCTCGCCGGGTTCCCCGTGCACCGCGATGCCTTCGACGTCGAGCCCGTTGTCCTTGCCCGGGATGGTGAGGAACGGCGCCAGGTGGTCGTCGTCGGCCAGCAGCGCGAACAGCCCTCCCCTGCCGAGGCCGGCGCTGCGGGCGCCCTCCGGGGTGCGTTCGGCAGGCACGTCGTCGGACAGGGCGATGCGGGCGAGCACCCGGCGGCTCGGTTCGGCGCTGACGGAGGCGAGGCGCTTGGCGGCCTTGGCGTCGGAGTGGTGCGACTTGATCTTGCGCCGCTTGGCGCTGTGCGACCCCACCACCCACAGGAACGGTCCGTTGCGGGAGATCCCCTCGACGTCGACCTCCTCGTCGGCCTCACCGGGCAGGTCGACGACGTCGGCGAGCGGGAAGCTCACGTGTTCCCGGTACTCGGTGGGCTTGCCGGGGTCGTCGCAGGTGAGCCGTTCGACCGTGGCCGTCTCGTCGCCGGCGATCCACAGGTGCTCACCGTCGGTGCGGACCGCCGAGAGGTTGACGTGCGTGTCGGATTCGACCGCACCGGCGGGGAAGGTCAATCGCACCGTTCGTGCTACGTTCATCCATCGTTTCTACCAGGATGTACCGGTGTGAGCTCCTGGATCTGGTGACGGGATGATCTCCTCGCCCACACGATCAAGTGACTGCGGGAACCGGGCCACGGGTGCGCGGGTCCTAGCCGATGTCGTTGTCCTCGCGTCTTTGGGAGAAGGAAAGGGGTCGCCGTGCCAGACATCCGGGTCCGGCTCCGCGGTGGGCCGCAGGACGGTCAGGAGCTGACCGTTTCGGCCGATTCATCGGGCAAACCGATCCCGCGCATCACCCTTCCCGCTCGCGCGCGCAATCCGGAGGCCGTGCCACCGCGGCTGATCTACGAGCGCGCGGGCAAGAACGGTGATGGAACCTGGGAGTTCCGCTACACGGGTGCCGAAACCTGACGCCTCGTCGCCACGGCAGGGCACGGAGCCGGGTGCCCTGCCGCGACCGCCGGTCAACGACCGACCAGCTCCTCCGGACCGATGCGCACCACGGTCGCCCGCGCGCCGAGTCCGATGCGCGCGTAGACCTCCGGTCTGGCGCGCTTGAGCACCACGCCCCAGACCAGGCCGAGCGTGAAGACCACCGCCAGGCCCGACGGAACCACCCAGCCCAGCGCGTGTCCCGGACCGACGCCCAGCGTGGTGTCGTAGGAGGAGACCGCCAGCACCAGCACGACAGCCAGCAGAACCGATGCCCCGGTGGGCGCGATCGTGGTGGGCCACGCGCCGTAGCCGTTCCCGCCGACGCGGCGGAAGTAGCCGACGACGGCGATCGAGGTCAGCAGCACCAGCAGCAGCACGCCCAGCGCACCGGTCGTGGCACCCCAGAAGAACAGGTGCACGGCCGGGTCCAGCCCCAGCACCCCCGTGGCCAGCACCGCGACGCTCGCCGCTCCGGTCGCGATCAGCGATCCGGCGACCGGCGCGGCGGTGCGGGTGCTCGTCCGCGCCCACCACGCCGGGCCGATCCCCTCCCGGCCGAGGGCGAACAGGTAGCGGGCGCACACGTGGTGGAAGGCCAGAGCCGCGGCGAACAGCGAGGTCAGGTAGAGGGCGTTGCCCAGGTCGACGATCGCGGCCGGGAGGCGGTCGGCGGCCAGGACGAACAGCAGGCGCGTGGAGTGCCGGTCGGCGGCGGCCACCACTTCGCCCGGCCCGGCGGCCTCGGTGATCGCCCAGGTGGAGGCCGTGAACAGCGCGCTGATGACCAGCAGCGACAGGAAGGCCGCGCGGATGACGGTGCGCGGGTCGCGCGCCTGCTGGGCCAGCACGGTGAGGTTGGCGAAGCCGATGAAGCCGGTGAAGGCGATCAGCAGGATCGACCCGGTCGAACCGATCACCAGCTCCGCGGGGTCGAGCGAGCCGAACCCGACGCCGCCGGGGGCGGGTGCGGCCACGAACGCCACGTCGAAGACCAGCAGCACCGTCACCTCGGCCAGCAGCAGCAGGGCGAGCACCCGCCCGTTGACGTCGATGCGCTGCACCCCCAGGGTCGCGACCAGCAGGATCGCGGCCGCCGAGAACCACCACCAGGCCACCGCGAGGCCGGTGAGCCGCTCGGCGAAATCCGCTGCGCCGACGCCGAACCCGCCGACCAGCCCGGCGAGGATCATCAGGTAGGACACCACGGCGACCGCCCCGGCCCCGGTTCCGGTGGCACCGCCGAGCCCCTTGGCGATGTAGGCGTAGAAGGCGCCCGCGTTGTCGACGTGCCGGGACATGGTCACGTAGCCGATGGCGAACGCCCCCACGACCAGCGCCATCGCCAGGTAGCCCAGCGGCACGCCGGGCGTTCCGGCCACGGCGAATCCGCTGACGGAGACACCGCCGACGATGGTGGCGGGGGCGCCGGCGGCCACCGTGAAGAACACGATCGACAGCACGCCCAGCCTGGATCCGGCCAGTGCCGCCGAGACGTTCGAAGATGGCAAGTGTCGCGCTCCTCGGATCTTCTCAGTGGCGTGGGGTGATGGCAGATCTCCCGCGTGCGACGGCGATCTCGTGCACCAGGCTGCGCAACGTGCCGGGCAGCAGCGATTCCCACGAGTCCATGCGGAAATCACCCTGGCGCTGCGCCTGTTTGGACAGACGCAGGTGCCGCAGCGCCCCGGTCTCGCGGACCAGCAGGGCGAAGGTGATCTCGGCGAGCCGTTCGGGCACGGTGATCACGCCGTTGCCGGTGGCGGTCTCGGTTCCGGTGAACAGCTCTTCGAGGTCGGCGGTGGTGTTCCCGCGGTGGTCGTCGGCGATGCGCCACGCCGCGGCCGAACCGCCGCGCAGCCCGCCCGACACCGGGACCTCGCGCAGGACGTCGACCAGGACCAGCCTGCACCGCACCTTCTCCACCGCGGTCTGCGCCAGGTACTCCAGCCAGGTGTTCAGGTCGTGCCCGGACTCGCGGCGGATCTCGCGCAGCACCGTCCAGGACAGGAAGTCCGGGCAGCGCCCGTTGCCGCTGGGCCGCACGTCGGGGGTCAGGGCGATCTCCTCCTCGACGAGCAGCTCCGCCAGCAGACCGCCGGCGCAGCCCAGCGCCAGCAGTTCCCCGTCGATCCGCGGGGAGATGCGACTCTCCCCGCTGTGCGCTGCGAGGAAGAACCGGTCCGCGATGCGCAGCGGAAGTCGCGTGCCGTCGAGCTCCGCGACGATTCGACCGTCCCTGGCCGCGCCCTTCACCACGTGGTCGTTCTCCTTCACCAGCCAGACCGGGTTCGCCGAGCTCGCCGCACTCCGGAAGGTGTCCAGGGGCGGCACTCCGCGCAGTGCACGCCCATCGTTCAAGATCAACCTCTCCGGGCGCATCGATCGGACGCGGGATGTGGCCGAATCGTTGTGGTGCCCAACTGTCCGCTTGGCGGTGCGCGGGGAACATCCGGGAGGCGCATTGACTTCCACCTAGCACGAAGTCCGAGGATGTAGTCACCCGAACCGCTGAGCACCACCACGTCACGAAGGACCACCAAGTGAACGCCAACTGGTCGACGATGCGCTCGTTCGCGAGCGACAAGTCCGTCACCCGGCAACGCCTGTCCGCCGGCCTGCTGCGCCGCATCGCCGGCTACGCCCGGCCCTACGTGCGCGACATCGTGCCGTTCCTGGTGCTGGTCGCGCTGGCCGCCGTGCTCGGGGTGGTCAACCCGCTGCTGTTCAAGGCCATCATCGACGACGGCATCGTGCCCCGGAACTTCTCGCTGGTGGTGTGGCTGGCGCTGGGGGTGGCCGCGGTCGCCGTGCTGGAGGCGGCGATGAGCCTCGCCCAGCGCTGGTACTCCGCGCGCCTCGGCGAGGGCCTGATCTACGACCTGCGCCGGGAGGTCTTCGACCACGTCCAGCGGATGCCGGTGGCGTTCTTCGTGCGCGCCCAGACCGGGGCTCTGGTCAGCAGGCTCAACAACGACGTCATCGGCGCGCAGCGTGCGCTGACCTCGACGTTGTCGTCGGTGGTGTCCAACGTGCTGAGCCTGGTCCTCGTGCTGGCCACCATGTTCACGCTGTCCTGGCAGATCACGGTGATCTCGCTGGTCATGCTGCCGCTGTTCCTGCTGCCGGTGCGCTGGGTGGGTCGCAAGCTCCAGCGCATCACCCGCGAGCAGATGCAGCTCGACGCCGAGATGAGCTCGCTGATGACCGAGCGCTTCGGGGTGTCCGGGGCGATGCTGGCCAAGCTCTACGGCCGCGCGGACGAGGAGTCCGACCGCTTCGCCCGCCGCGCCGAGAAGGTCCGCGACATGGGCATCATCTCGGCGATGTACAGCCGGGTGTTCATGGTGGCGCTGACGCTGCTGGCGGCGTTGGCCACCGCCGTGGTCTACGGCCTGGGCGGCGGCCTGGTGCTGGCCGGGGCGTTCCAGCTGGGCACGCTGGTGGCGCTGGCGACGCTGCTCAACCGGCTCTACGGACCGCTGACCGCGCTGTCGAACGTCCACGTGGACATCATGACGGCGCTGGTGAGCTTCGACCGGGTCTTCGAGGTGCTGGACCTCAAGCCGATGATCACCGAGAAGCCCGACGCCCGGGAGCTGCCCGCCGGGGCCTCCGACGTCGAGTTCGACCAGGTGTCGTTCCGCTACCCCGCTTCCAGCGAGGTGTCGCTGGCGTCGCTGGAGTCGGTGGCGCGGGCCGACAACTCCCCCGCCCACCCCGTGCTGCACGACATCAGCTTCCGCGCTCGACCGGGTCAGACGATCGCGCTGGTCGGTCACTCCGGTGCGGGCAAGACGACCATCACGAACCTGGCCGGTCGGCTCTACGACGTCAACGCGGGCGCGGTGCGCATCGGCGGGATCGACGTGCGGGAGGCGTCGCTGGCGTCGCTGTACGAGCACGTCGGGGTGGTCACCCAGGACGCCCACCTGTTCCACGACACGATCCGGGAGAACCTCGCCTTCGCCCGCCCGGAGGCCACCGAGGACGAGCTCGTCGAGGCGCTGCGGACCGCGCAGCTGGGCGAGCTGATCGAGAGCTTGCCCGACGGGCTGGACACGGTGGTCGGCGATCGCGGGCACCGGCTCTCGGGAGGTGAGAAGCAGCGACTGGCGATCGCGCGGCTGCTGCTCAAGGCGCCGCCGATCGTGGTGCTCGACGAGGCCACCGCCCACCTCGACTCGGAGTCGGAGGCGGCGGTGCAGCGGGCGCTGGCCACCGCGCTGTCGGGTCGCACGGCGCTGGTCATCGCCCACCGCCTGGCGACCATCCGGGAGGCCGACCGGATCCTGGTGATCGACGGCGGCACGATCGCCGAGGAGGGCACCCACGAGGAGCTGCTCGCCCGAGGTGGTCACTACGCGGAGCTGTACCGCACGCAGTTCGCCCCGCAGTCGGACTCCGACGAAGCGGCCTGAGGCCGGGTCAGCCGGGCGGGGCCACCGAGAGGGTTCCGCCCGGATCGACCTGGGCGAGCAGTGCGCTGCAGAGCTCGTCGAGGCTCCGGACCTGGTCCTCGTCGAGACCGTCCATGATCAGCGAGCGGACCTGCTCGACGTGGCCGGGGGCGGAGGCGACGACCTTGGCCATCCCGGCGTCGGTGAGCTCGGCGATGCTGCCGCGCGCGTCGTCCTCGGCCTTGCGGCGGGCGACGTAGCCCTGCTTCTCCAGCCGCGACACCACGTGCGAGACGCGCGAGGCCGAGGCGTTGGACTGCTGCGCGAGGTGGCTCATCCGCAGCTGGTGCCCGGGCGCCTCCGAGAGCATCGCCAGCACCCAGTAGCCGAACATCGTCAGTCCGGCGTCGCGCTGCAGCTGCGCGTCCAGAGCGGCCGGCACGACCGCCATCAGGGCGGCCAGCTTCCGCCAGGCGCGCTGCTCGTGGTCGCTCAACCAGCGCGTGTCACTCACGACCCAGAGCCTAACAGAACTTCAAGCTTCAACGAGGTTGCCCGACCAGTGGGGACACCCCTCGGGCCGCGCAGAACGAGCCGATCTTCTCGCGCAGTTCCACCGCAGCCGGGGCCGCCTGCAGCGGCGTGCGCTCCAGCGCCTTGCCGAGCCGCCGCAGTCGCCGCAGCACGGCTTCGGTCCGTCGCGCGGCGGCCGCGACCAGCACCAGGTCGACCTGCTCGACGGCTCCGTCGAGCTCCCCGCCTCGCAGCCGAGCGGCGGCCAGGTCCAGCCGCGCGAGGCACAGCTCGCCGATGCGCTGCCGCTCGGCGGGTTCCTGCGCGTAACCGGCGATGGCGGTGATCGCGTCGCGCTCGGCGCGTGCGAGGCCCACCTGGCCACCGAGCCACAGCGCGGTCGAGGAGGCGTAGCCGTACTGCTTGGCGACCGGGAACTCCATCAGCCCGGCCGGGTCGTCGGCCTCCACGACCTGCTCGCGGGCTTCCTCGGCGCGGGTCAGGGCGCGTTCGGCGGCGTGGGCGTCGCCCAGCCGCGCCTGCGCGCGGGCCTCCACGGCCGCCAGCCGCACCATGGCGGTGCCGGATTCGGGATGGTGGCGCAACCCGTCCTGGGCGAGCTCGACGGAGTCTCGACAGCGGTCGTCCCAGTAGGCCACCAGGCTCTGCGTGCCCCGGATCCAGCAGCGCAGCGCATCGGGTTTCGGCCGCCACCGGGTGCCCGAGGTCGAAGGCGGCGTTGGCCATCGCCGCGCACACCAGGCCGGTGGTGTGGAACCAGTCGCGGGCGTGGTCGGCGGGCACCCGCCGTTCCAGCACCTTCATCGCCCTGTCGCGCAGGTCCCGCAGCTCCACGTACAGCGGGAACACCGGCTGGTGCGGGTAGTCGTCGATGATGCGCGCGACGTCCGCGCGGAAGCGTTCGAGGTTCTGCGGCCCGTGGGGGCCTGGCCGGGTGGGGGTGGCGTGTTCGGTGGCCGGCATGAGCGCCTCGCTCTCGACGTGCCGTTGCCCCGAAAACCGGGCCTGGACCTGCTGCTTCGTCGCAACGGCGGCTCACGCGTACGGTGACAGCCCGTCCGAGAACCCCGCAAGTGGGACTTTCAGCCGGCGACATCCGCTGCCGGGCGGGTGTTGATGACGCGGTCGGGGCCGATGCCGCACTCCTCGGCGCGGGCGCAACCGTGGAACAGCCAGTCGAGTTGGCCGGGGGCGTGGGCGTCGGAGTCGACGCTGAACTCGCAGCCGAGGTCGCGGGCGAGTTCCAGCAGCTCGCGGGGCGGGTCGAGCCGGTCAGGACGGGAGTTGATCTCCACGGCGACCTCGTGGTCGCGGCAGGCGGTGAACACCTCCCGCGCGTCGAAGGTCGACTGCGGCCGCTTGCGGTCGCCGATGAGCCGGCCCGTGCAGTGCCCGAGCACGTCGACGTGCGGGTTGCGGGCGGCGGCGACCATCCGGCGGGTCATCGGCCCCGAGGCCATCCGCAGGTCCGAGTGCACGCTGGCCACCACGACGTCGAGCTCGGCGAGCAGGTCGTCGTCCTGGTCGAGGCTGCCGTCACCGAGGATGTCGACCTCGATGCCGGTGAGGATCCGGAACGGCGCCAGCCGCCGGTTGAGCTCGCCGACCACGCCCAGCTGCTCGCGCAGCCGCTCGGCCGACAGGCCGCGCGCGACCGTGAGCCGGGGCGAGTGGTCGGTCAGCGCCATCCACTCGTGCCCCAGCTCTCGCGCGGTGGTGGCCATCTCGGCGATCGGGCTTCCGCCGTCGGACCAGTCGGAGTGGGTGTGGCAGTCCCCGCGCAGCGCGGCGCGCAGGGTTTCGCCGTGCTCGGGGACCTCGGCCTCGTCGCGCAGCTTCACCAGGTAGTCGGGGGTGTCACCGCGGTGGGCCTGGGTGATGACCGCGGCCGTGGTGCGGCCGATGCCCTCCAGGTCGGTGAGCCCGCCGGACTCGACCCGCCGGCCCAGGTCGGAGGTCTCGGACACGACCGCGGCGGCCCGGCGGAACGCCCGGACCCGGTAGGTGGGCGCGTTCTGCCGTTCCAGCCAGAAGGCGATCTCGCGCAGCGCCGAGACCGCGCCGTCGTCGGTCACCCGTCCTTGGTAGCCCGTGACGCGCTCCTCCGCCACCGTTGCCGCACGACCCTTCCCCGCCGATGTCCCCACGCGTTAGATGAACCCGAACGTGTCCGCTCGACCTTGCGACGGGATGTGCCCATGCAGAAGTACGAGATCGCGGTGTTGCCCGGCGACGGCATCGGCAACGAGGTCATGCCCGAAGCGCTGCGCGTGCTGGACGTGATCGGCGCGAAGTACGGCGTGCGGTTCGACCACCGCCACTTCGACTGGAGCTGCGAGACCTACCGCAAGACCGGGCGGATGATGCCCGAGGACGGCCTCGACCGGCTGCGCGACCACCACTCGATCCTGCTGGGCGCGGTCGGCTACCCGGGCGTTCCGGACCACATCTCGCTGTGGGGGCTGCTGATCCCGATCCGCCGGGTGTTCGACCAGTACGTCAACCTGCGCCCGGTGCGCCTGCTGCCCGGGGTGACGCCTCCGGTGCGCGACAAGCAGCCCGGCGACATCGACTTCTGGGTGGTGCGGGAGAACACCGAGGGCGAGTACTCGAAGCTCGGCGGCCGCCAGAACGAGGGAACCGACCGCGAGACGGTGCTGCAGACCGCGTCGTTCACCCGCTTCGGCACCGACCGGATCATGCGCTACGCCTTCGACCTGGCCCGCAAGCTCGGGAAACCGCACGTGACCTCGGCGACGAAGTCCAACGGGATCTACTACTCGATGCCGTTCTGGGACGAGCGGTTCGCCGAGATCTCCCAGGAGTACCCGGAGATCCGCGTGGACCAGGACCACATCGACATCCTGTGCGCGCGGTTCGTGATGACCCCGGAGCGCTTCGACGTGGTGGTGGCCAGCAACCTCTTCGGCGACATCCTCTCCGACCTCGGTCCGGGCGTGACCGGCACGATCGGCGTCGCTCCCTCGGGCAACATCAACCCGGAGGGTCGCTACCCGTCGACGTTCGAGCCGGTGCACGGCTCGGCGCCGGACATCGCGGGCAAGGGCATCGCCAACCCGATCGGCCAGATCTGGTCGGTCGGCATGATGCTCGACCACCTGGGCCTGACCGAGGCGGGCGCGGACGTGGTGGCCGCGATCGAGCAGGTGCTCGGCGACCCCACCGCCCCGCGCACCCCGGACCTGGGCGGCACCGCCACGACCGAGGACCTCGGCAAGGCGATCGCCGAGGCGATCAACGGCTGAGTCGGGCGGCGACGGCGAACAGCCGGTCCTCCTGTCCCGGTCGGCCGACCAGCTGCAGGCCGACCGGGAGCCCGTCCACCGTTCCGGCGGGCACCGAGATCGCCGGGGCTCCGGCGAGGTTCCAGGGCCGGGTCAGCCCGATCAGCGGGCCGCGCACCGGCGTTGCCGTGCCGTTGACCTCGATCTCGCGCTGGTCGATCTCGGGCGCGGTGACGCAGGTGGTGGGCATGGCCAGCAGCTCGACCTCGTCGAGCAGCCCGGCGACCTCGGCGCGCCAGTCGTCGCGCTCACCGAGCGCCCGCACGTACTGCCAACCCGCGGTCTCACCGGCCAGCCGCAGGATCGCCAGGACGTCGTCGGTGAACAGCTGCGGCGCGTCGGCGATGCGCTCGGCGTGCACGGCGTGGGCCTCGCTGAACTGGATCGCGCCGAAGGCTCGCAGCATCCCCTCCAGCCCGCTCGGCCGGACTTCCCGCACGTCGATCCCGTCGACGTCGAGCGCAGTCCGCGCGACGCCGGTGACCCGGGGGTCGGTGGGGTGCAGCAGGTCCGGCGGGATCCAGCCGAGGGACACCTCGGAACCGCGCTCGCGGCTGGGCATCGGCCGCAGCCCGGCCAGCACCCGGTAGGCCAGCCGGCAGTCGGCGGTGGTGCCCGCGAGCACGCCGACGTGGTCGAGGGTCTGCGACAGCGGGAACACGCCGTCGGTGGGAATCGCGCCGTGGGCGGGTTTGAAACCGGCGACCCCGCACAGCGATGCCGGGATGCGCACCGAACCACCGGTGTCGGTGCCCAGCGCCAGCGGCACCATCCCGGCGGCGACCGCCGCGCCGCTACCGCCGCTGGAGCCGCCGGTCATCCGCCCGCGATCGTGCGGGTTGCGCGAGGGCCCGTTGTGGGCGCGGTCCCCGGTGGGGCCGAAGGCGAACTCGTGCGTGGTGGTCTTGCCGATGATCACCGCCCCGGCCTCCCGCAACCGCCGCACGCACTCGGCGTCCGATGTGGACACGTGGTCGGCGAAGTGCGCCGAGCCCATGGTGGTGCGCAACCCGGCCACGTCGATGATGTCCTTGACCGCCACCGGAATGCCGTGCAGCGCGCCGCGGTCGAGGCCGTCGGACAGCTCGGCGTCGGCCTTCTCCGCCGCGCGCAGCGCGCCGTCGCGGTCGAGGGTGACCACGGCGTTCAGCTCGCCGTCGAGCGCGTCGACCGCGGCGAGCGCGGCGGTGGCGAGGTCGACGGCGCGCAGCTCATCGCGGCGCAGCTGCTCGCCGAGCTCGTCGATGGTGCGGCCGTGGAAGAAACCTGTCGTGTGCTGCGTCCCGGTGCTCAAGGCGCCTCCCGCCCGGCTGATCAGCGAAGGGCTCATCTTCGGCTCGCGAATGACGATCCGTCAACGCTCGGCGCGCACCGCGGTGATCACCATCAGCGCCGCCACCAGCAGTGCCATCCCCAGCGACAGCACCATCACCCCGGCGTCGTCCGCGGGCCCGTGCCCGGACAGCCCGGAGAGCAGGGATTTCACCCCGAGGAACACCAGCAGCGCCGAGAAGCCGACCGCCGCGTCGGGCGCCCGCGCGCACAGCCGGGCGGTCAGCCGCACCAGCCGGACGGCGCCGAGCAGCGCGAGCAGGTTCGCGCACAGCACCACCACCGATCCTCCGCCGGTCGCCGAGACCGCGAAGGCGCCGAACGCCACCGCCGCCGGAACTGCGCCGAGGCTCAGCGACCCGGCGCGCGGCAGGCCGGTTTCGCCGCTCCGGAACAGCCGCCACGCGGCGACGAGCACCAGCAGCCCGAACAGCGCCGAGATCCACGCGACCCCGGCGACTCCGGTGGCCGCCAGGACGATCCGGGCCAGGGCGGAGGCCCCGACGGCGAGCACCACCAGACCTCTCGCGGCGGGGATCCGGTGGGTCAGCACCACGAGCACGACGGCCAGGTCCACGGTGACCGCGAACGCCGACCCCCACGCCGCCAGGAACTCCCCGGCTGCCGCCGGTGAACCGATGCTCAGGCCACCCGCGGCGAGCAGCGCGACCGCGATTCCGGCCGCGGCCACGGTCAGGTCGTGCCGCGTGGGGGCGCGGCCTCGGGCGCAGGTGAGCAGGTCGGTGGCCACTGCTGCGAGCAGCACGGCGACCGCTGCGAACGGGAGCAACGCGGGCACGCTCATCGGCGCCTCCGGCAGTGGGGAGCGGATCGTTCCCCGCGGACCTCGGCTCTGAGGCCTGGCACCGGTGGTTGTAGTCCGGCCGGAGGATGGTGTCCAGGACCACACCCGTTATCCATCCGTTCGGCCCAGCGGCTGGTCCACACTGGACGAATCGGTTCCGCCGCTCGCGCCTCCGCGCTCACCGTCCGGAATACTGTATGCTAAAACCACGGGCTGAGCCCGTGGCCACCGTCGGTACGAGCAACCGGAGCTGACCGCATGTCGCTGACCTCGAAGCTGTCCGAGGGCATCGCCACCCGCCAGGTGGCGCGCCCGGTACCGCTGCGCGAGACGGTCTACGAGGCCATCCTCGAACTGATCATCACCGGTGAGCTCAAGCCCGGCCAGCACCTGGTCGAGAAGGAACTGGCCGAGGCGCTCGGCGTCTCCCGCCAGCCCGTCCGCGAAGCCCTCCAGTGGCTGCAGAAGGACGAGTGGGTCGACCTGCGCCCGGGTTACGGCGCCTTCGTCCACAGCCCCACCCCGGAGGAGGCCGATCAGCTCCTCGGTGTGCGAACCCTGCTGGAAGCCGAATCCGCCCGGCTGGCGGCGCTGAACTCCACCAAGGACGGCGTCGCCGAGCTCAAGCGGATCTACAAGTCCGGTCTCGCCGCGCTCAAGGCCGACGACGTCGAAGCGGTCGTGGCCGCCAACGCCGAGCTGCACGCCAAGATCACCGAGATGTCCGGCAACAAGGTCCTCAACGAACTCGCCGCGCAGATCAACCGCCGGGTCCGCTGGTACCACACGCCCGTCGCCAAGAGCCGCGGCAAGCAGGCCTGGGACGAGCACTCCGCGCTCATCGACGCCATCGCCAAGAAGGACGGCGACACCGCGTCGAACCTCATGCGCGAGCACACCGAGCACACCCGCAAGAGCTACCTCGATCAGAGCACCGAGGACTAGATCAACTCCACACGCTCCGGCTTCTCCGTTGTGAAAGCACCGAGAAAGCTGAATCGTGCACCATTCGTGTTGCCTGCCTGGGGCACATGGGCGTCCGGTGTTGGATCGGCGGTCGCTCGGGTGGCCGGGCGCCGGTTCGATGAGTGATGGGGGATTCATCGCGCCGGCGCCGGCGTCACCGTTCTGGGAGGGGGACCGAGAGCGGCCGCTTGTGGGGAGCGGCCGTTCTTTCCTCTTCCTAGGCCAAAAGCGGCTTCCCGCAGGCGATTCTGCCCAGGTGGTCCAGGGCTTGATCCACCGCGAACTGACCGTGGGCCGCGGTGTGGGCATCTCTGAAGCGGCGTTCGACGCCGTAGTCCTGGCGGAACGCGTGCTGACCGCACACCTTGATGCCGAGTTCGGCGACCTGGACGGCGTTCTCGCCGCTGAGCGCGCGGGCCTGCAGCAGTCGTTGCAGACCGTCGGGGTGCCAGCCGTGGTGGACGGCGTCGGCGAGCACCAGCTCGGCGGTGTCCACCTTCGTCCGCATCCGGGCCAGATCGGCCCTGACCTCGGGTTGCTCGGCGGGCGGGGCCTGCCAGCGGGACCAGGACGGCTGCGGGCCGGTCACGCACTCGACGCCGCGAGCGAGCACCGCCCGCATCAGGCCGAGCGCGAGCGCGGCCTGCAGGGCGCACAGCCAGGGCAGGATCACCTCCATCAGCTCCTGCGCGGCCCCGTCGCCGCCGATCGCGGCGGAGGTGGGGACCAGGACCGGGTCCGCGGTGATGGTCGCGGTGGCGCTGCCGCGCAGCCCCACCGCGTCGGCCGATGCGGGAACGCACAGGCCGGGCGCTTCGGCCGGGATCAGCCACAGCGACAGGCCGCTGCGCGGCCCGGTGGGCGGTCCGGTCCAGACGTAGCTGTCGGCTTCACCGGCCGAGACGACCCAGTTCTTGCGGGCCGACAGGGCGACCACTCCCCCGCGCGATTCCGCCCGCCCTGCCGGGACCAGTCCGGGATTCCCGGTCTCGGCCACCGCCAGGGTGCTGAGGTGGCGGCCGGTGGCGATCGCGCGCAGCAGTTCGGGATCGGCGTGGCGGGTCAGCACCGCCGTGGCCGCGTAGTGGGCGGCCAGCACCGCGGCGGTGGATCCGCAGACTCGGGCGACCCGGTCGGTGACCTCGACGGCTTCGCCGAGGCCGCGGCCGCAGCCGCCGTGCCGGGTGGGCAGGGTCAGGCCGAGCAGACCGGACCGACCGAGCGCGTCGACGTTCTCGCGCGGGAACCGTCCTGCACCGTCGGTGTCGCGAGCTCGCGGCTCGATGGTCCTGCGCAGGACGCGGTCGAGCGCGTCGCGGTGGTTGCGGGCCGTCATCGCGGACCCCTGGCCGGGCCCGCCGCGACGAGCGCGCGGCGGGCCCGGGTGCTGCTGCGGTCGGACATGCTCACTCCCGTGGGATGCGCCCGGCCGTCGCGGGCTCGCCGGGCGCGAGCCGCTGACCGAGCAGGTCACCGAGTGCGTTGACGGTGCGCAACGTGGGGGCTTCGGCACCCACCAGGTCGGCAAGTTCGACGACCGCGGTGAGCATCGCCTCCAGTTCCAGGGGTTTTCCCCTCTCCAGGTCCTGCAGGGTCGAGGTCTTGTGGTCACCGGTGCGTTCGGCTCCGGCCAGACGCCGGTCGATGGCGATGTCAGGAGAGCAGCCGAGCGCGGCGGCGATCTCCAGCGATTCGCGCATCATCGCGGCCACGAGCGCCCGCACGCCCGAGTGGCGGCACATCCCGGCGAGGGTGGCTCCGGTGAGCGCGCTGATCGGGTTGAAGGCGACGTTGCCCATCAGCTTGATCCAGATGTCGCGGCGGATGTCGTCCTCGACCGGGCACTTCAGCCCGCCGGCGATCATGGCGTCGCTGAACTCGCGGCAGCGCCCGGAAGCGGTGCCGTCGGGTTCGCCGATGGAGAAGCGGGTCCCCTCCCTGTGCCGCACCACTCCGGGGGCGTCGAGTTCGGTGGCGGCGTAGACCACGCAGCCGATGGCGCGGCGTGGCGGCAGGACCCGGCTGACGGCGCCACCGGGGTCGACGGTGTCGATGCGGTGGCCTTCGAAGGGGCCGCGCAGTCCGTGGAAGTACCACCACGGAATTCCGTTCTGCGCGGCGATGATCGTGGTGTCCTCCTTGAGCAGGGGGTGGACCAGTGGTCCGCAGGTGGCGTAGGAATATGCCTTCAGGCCGAGGACGACGTGGTCGACCGCGCCGATCTCAGCCGGATCGTCGGTGGCGTGGGGCGTGGCCTGGAAGTCCCCGCGGGGGCTGAGCACCCGCACGCCGTCGGCGCGCAGCGCGGCCAGGTTGTCCCCACGAGCCAGCAGGCTCACGTCCGCTCCCGCCCGATGCAGGCAGGCACCCACGTACGCGCCGATGGCACCGGCGCCGACAACAGCGACTCTCACAATCGATCTCCGCTCTGGTCTTGCGGCCAGGCGCAGGTGTCGGTGCATTCAGTATACAGTATGTGAATCACCGGGCAAGATTCTCGCCCTCCCGGGCTTCTGAAGAAAGCCGAGATCGACCCGCTGGCCAGCTGATCCGCATTCCTTCCATCCACTGTGGACGCACTTCGGCCGGCGACGAATCCCGCGGCGACCTATGGACACCCGCGCTTCGCTGCGGTATCCCTGATACAGACCTCATACGGTATGCAGTATGGAGACGACCGCAGACGCGTGTTCACACAAGGGGATGAGCGCTGATGGCCCAGACGGCACCCGACAACGCAGGCGAACCCGATCAGATCTCCGGCGGTCACCTCGTCGCCAAGGCGCTCAAAGCCGAAGGCGTGGACACGATCTTCACCCTCTGCGGTGGCCACATCATCGACATCTACGACGGCTGCGTCGACGAGGGCATCGACGTCATCGACGTGCGCCACGAGCAGGTCGCCGCCCACGCCGCCGACGGCTACTCCCGCATCACCGGCAAGCCCGGCTGCGCGGTGGTCACCGCGGGTCCCGGCACCACCGACGCGGTCACCGGCGTGGCCAACGCCTTCCGCGCGGAGAGCCCGATGCTGCTCATCGGCGGCCAGGGCGCGCTGTCGCAGCACAAGATGGGCTCGCTGCAGGACCTGCCGCACGTGGACATGATGAACCCGATCACCAAGTTCGCCGCCACCGTGCCGCACACCGAACGCGCCGCCGACATGGTCTCGATGGCCTTCCGCGAGTGCTTCCACGGCTCGCCCGGCCCGTCGTTCCTGGAGATCCCGCGCGACGTGCTCGACGCCAAGGTCCCGGTGGACAAGGCCCGCATCCCGCAGGCCGGCGGATACCGGGCCACCACCCGCTCGGCGGGTGATCCCGACGCGGTGCAGAAGCTCGCCGACCTGCTGGTCAAGGCCGAGAAGCCCTGCATCCTGCTGGGAAGCCAGACCTGGACCTGCCGGGCCACCGACTCGGCGGTCAAGCTGGTCCGCGAGCTCAACGTCCCCGCGTTCTGCAACGGCGCCGGACGCGGCACGCTCCCGCCCGGGGACCCGCTGCACTTCCAGCTCGCGCGCCGCTACGCCTTCCAGAACTCCGACCTGATCATCATCCTCGGCACGCCGTTCGACTTCCGGATGGGCTACGGCAAGCGCCTCTCCCCCGAGGCGACGGTCGTGCAGATCGACCTGGACTACCGCACGGTCGGCCGCAACCGCGACGTCGACCTGGGCATCGTCGGCGACGCCGACGCGGTGCTCACCGCCCTGTCGCAGGCCGCGTCCGGGCGCACCGACAACGGCGCCAGCGGGCGCAGGGCGTGGGTGCAGGAACTGCGCGAGGTCGAGAGCGCCGCGCTGACCAAGCGCCTCCCGCGCCAGCACTCCGACTCCTCCCCCATCGACCCCTACCGGCTGGTGCACGAGATCAACGAGTTCCTCACCGAGGACTCCATCTACATCGGCGACGGCGGCGACATCGTCACCTTCTCCGGACAGGTCATCCAGCCCAAGGCCCCCGGCCACTGGATGGACCCCGGGCCGCTGGGAACCCTCGGCGTCGGCGTGCCGTTCGCCATGGCCGCCAAGAAGGCCTGCCCCGACAAGGAAGTGGTGTGCCTGTTCGGCGACGGCGCGTTCAGCCTCACCGGCTGGGACTTCGAGACGATGGTGCGCTTCGACCTGCCCTTCGTGGGCATCGTCGGCAACAACTCCTCGATGAACCAGATCCGCTACGGCCAGGTCGCCAAGTACGGCGAGGACCGCGGCCGGGTCGGCAACACCCTCGGCGACATCCCCTACAGCAAGTTCGCGCAGATGCTCGGCGGCTACGGCGAAGAGGTCCACGACCCCGCCGACATCGCCCCCGCGCTGCAACGCGCGCGCGAGTCCGGCAAGCCGTCGCTGATCAACGTCTGGGTCGATCCCGAGGTCTACGCCCCGGGAACGATGAACCAGACCATGTACAAGTGAGACCCCTTCCCGGAGCCCTTTTTCGCGTTGAGGTGCCAGTAGCGAGAGTCGACCGAGCGGCTTCGCCGCTTCAGGAGCAAAGAGGTGCCAGTCATGAGTGCATTGGAAGGCGTGCGCGTCCTGGACATGACGCACGTCCAGTCCGGACCGTCCGCGACGCAGATCCTGGCCTGGCTCGGGGCCGACGTGGTCAAGCTGGAGGCACCCACCGGCGACATCACCCGCAAGCAGCTGCGCGACGTCGCCGACGCCGACAGCCTCTACTTCACGATGCTCAACTGCAACAAGCGCAGCATCACGCTGAACATGAAGTCCGACGCGGGCAAGGAGATCTTCACCCGGCTCGTCGCCGAATCCGACGTGCTGGTGGAGAACTTCGGCCCCGGGACCGTGGACCGCATGGGCTTCACCTGGGAGAAGCTGCGCGAGATCAACCCGAAGCTGATCTACGCCTCCATCAAGGGTTTCGGCGACGGGCCTTACACGCACTTCAAGGCCTACGAGGTGGTCGCCCAGGCCATGGGCGGTTCGATGTCCACCACCGGTTTCGAGGACGGCCCACCGATGGCCACCGGAGCCCAGATCGGCGACTCCGGGACCGGGATCCACACGGTGGCCGGGATCCTCGCCGCGCTGCTGCAGCGCGAGCGCACCGGGGCCGGCCAGCGCGTGTCGGTGGCGATGCAGCACGCGGTGCTCAACCTGTGCCGGGTGAAGCTGCGCGACCAGCAGCGGCTGGCGCACGGCCCGCTGCGCGAGTACCCCAACGCCGACTTCGGCGACGAGGTCCCGCGCTCGGGCAACGCCTCCGGCGGCGGTCAGCCGGGCTGGGCGGTGCGCTGCAAGCCGGGCGGCGACAACGACTACATCTACGTCATCGTGCAGCCGCAGGGCTGGGCACCGATCGCGAAGCTCATCGGCAGGCCCGAGCTGATCGACGATCCCGACTGGGCCACGCCGGAAGCTCGTCTGTCCAAGCTGGACAAGATGTTCAGCCTGATCGAGGAGTGGACGCTCGGTCACGACAAGTGGACCGTGCTGGCCGCGCTCAACGAGCACAACGTGCCCTGCGGTCCGATCCTGTCGACCAAGGAGATCATCGAGGACGCCTCGCTGGCCGACAACGACATGATCGTCAGCGTCGATCACCCGGAGCGCGGTGAGTTCAAGACGGTCGGCTGCCCGATCAAGCTCTCCGACTCCCCCGTCGACGTCCAGCGCTCCCCCCTGCTCGGCGAGCACACCGCCGAGGTCTTCCGGGACCGGCTGGGCATCGACGAGTCCGAACTGGCCGAGCTCAAGGCGAACGGAGTGATCTGAAGTGGCATACGACGGTGCCCGCGTGCGGGAGGTGCTCGACGCGGTGCGGTCCGAGGGCCGGGCGGCGCTGACCGCGCCCGAAGCCAAGCAGCTGTGCGACGCCTACGGCATCCCCACCGCCGGTGAGGGCCTGGCCACCAGCGCCGACGAGGCGGTCGCGCTGGCGGCCGAGTTCGGCGGCCCGGTGGCGTTGAAGATCGTCTCCCCGGACATCCTGCACAAGACCGACGCCGGCTGCGTGCTGGTCGACGTCAGCGGCGAGGACGACGTGCGGGCCGGTTACCGGCAGATCCTGGCCAACGCCCACGCCCACGTCGAGAACCCCGCGATCGCCGGGGTGCAGGTGCAGCAGATGGTCAGCGGCCAGGAGGTCATCGTCGGGGCCACCACCGACCCCACCTTCGGCAAGGTCGTGGCCTTCGGGCTCGGCGGGGTGCTGGTGGAGGTGCTCTCCGACGTCACGTTCCGGCTGGCTCCGCTGAGCGCCGGGGAGGCCAGGGCGATGCTCGACGACATCGCCGCGGCCGAGGTGCTGCGCGGTGCGCGCGGCGCGGACCCGGTTGACGCCGAAGCGCTCTCGGAGGTGCTGCGCAGGGTCTCCGAGCTGGTCGGCGACTTCCCGGAGATCGCCGAGCTGGACCTCAACCCGGTCTTCGCGACACCGTCGGGCGCCACGGCGGCCGACGTGCGGATCGTGCTGCAGACCGAGGAGCCCGCCGAGGCTCCGCAGCGCTCCCAGGAGGAGATCCTGGAGTCGATGCGGCGGCTGATGACGCCGAGCAGCATCGCGGTGATCGGGGCCTCCAACGAGGAGGGCAAGATCGGCAACTCGGTGATGAAGAACCTGATCAACGGCGGGTACGCGGGCGAGATCCACCCGATCAACCCCAAGGCCGACGAGATCATGGGCCGCAAGGCGCACAAGAGCATCACCGAGGTGCCGGGCGAGGTGGACGTCGCGGTGTTCACGGTGCCCGCGAAGTTCGTGGCCTCGGCGCTGGAGGAGTGCGGCGCGAAGGGCGTCGCGGCGGCGGTGCTGATCCCCTCCGGCTTCGCCGAGACCGGCAACCACGAGCTGCAGGAGGAGGTCGTGGCGGTCGCCCGCAAGCACGGCATCCGGCTGCTGGGCCCCAACATCTACGGCTACTACTACACCCCGCAGAACCTGTGCGCGACGTTCTGCACCCCCTACGACGTGCGCGGCGGGGTGGCGCTGACCTCGCAGAGCGGCGGCATCGGGATGGCCATCCTGGGCTTCTCGCGCACCACGAAGATGGGTGTGTCGGCGATCGTCGGGCTGGGCAACAAGTCCGACGTGGACGAGGACGACCTGCTGACGTTCTTCGAGCACGACGACAACACCAATGTCGTGGCCATGCACCTGGAAGACCTCAAGGACGGGCGGGCGTTCGTGCGGGCCGCCAAGAGCATCACGAAGAAGAAGCCCGTGGTGGTGCTCAAGGCCGGTCGCACCGACATGGGCGCGCGAGCGGCCAGTTCGCACACCGGGGCGCTGGCGGGCAACGACAAGGTCTACGACGACATCCTGCGCCACTCGGGCGTGGTGCGGGCTCCCGGGCTCAACGAGATGCTGGAGTACGCGCGCGGCCTCCCGGTGCTGCCCACGCCTCAGGGCGAGAACGTCGTGATCATCACCGGTGCCGGCGGGTCGGGTGTGCTGCTGTCGGACGCCTGCGTGGCCAACGGTCTCGACCTCATGGACATCCCGCCGGACCTCGACGCGGAGTTCCGGCGCTACATCCCGCCGTTCGGAGCGGCGGGCAACCCGGTCGACATCACCGGTGGTGAGCCGCCGAGCACCTACGAGGCCACCATCCGGCTCGGGTTGCGGGATCCGCGGATCCACTCGCTGATCCTGGGGTACTGGCACACCATCGTCACTCCTCCGATGGTGTTCGCCGAACTGGCTTCCCGCGTGGCCGAGGAGGCGCGCGCGGAAGGGATCGACAAGCCGATCGTGGTGTCGCTGGCGGGTGACACCGAGGTGGAGAAGGCGGCGGACTACCTGTTCGACCACGGCATCGTCGCCTTCCCCTACACCACCGAGAAGCCGGTGGCGGTGCTGGGCGCGAAGTACCGCTGGGCCCGCTCCGCCGGACTCCTCGGCTGATCGGCCGACGGTCACGCAAGCGGCGCAGCCGCTTTCTCCTCCACCACCCTCGCAACTCGCACCGCCGCGGGTTCTGAGCGGCTTCGTGGCGAGGACGGCCACTCCGCCGTGTATTGGACATACATCAGGAGTGGCACCCGCAGTCCACGGAGTCGCTCAGGTTCCGCCACCCGCACCGCTAAGCAGAGCTCTCACTGGAAGGTCCCGAGGACAAGGAGGTCCGATGTGGACGCTGACAAGGCGCCTGGGAGAGACGATCAAGAACCGGTATTAGAAACCGGCGGTCGGGTCTGGAGCGCGGGTGGGCTGGAACCCATGCCCATCCGCAAGCTTCCCGACGCGCCGCCGTCCATCCACCTGCTCGGCCCCACCGTGTTCCTCGTCGCGCTCGGTGTGGGCATGGGTGAGTCCTACATGTGGCCCCGGCTGGTGCTGGTCTTCGGCCCGGAGATCCGGTGGCTGTTCCTGATCGGGGTCACGCTGCAGGCCGTGGTCATGCTGGAGATGGCCCGCTACGCGATGGCCACCGGGGAGAGCATCTTCTCCGGTGCGGCTCGCGTGGCCAAACCGCTCATGTGGTTCTTCTTCATCACCGCGATGGCCGTCTACATCTGGCCCGGTCACCTCTCCGCCGGAGCCGCGGCCCTGGAGCAGATCACCGGGATCCCCTGGTACATCTCGGGATGCGTCGGGCTGCTGCTGGTCGGGGTCATCTTCACCATGGCCAAGGTGATCTACAGCCTGCTGGAGAACGTGCTGTCGATCCTCATCGGCCTGCTGGTGGTGGGCACGGCTGTCATCGCCTCGCTGGTGGGCAACCTGGGCGACCTGACCAGCACGATCGCCGGCATGTTCCACTTCGGGTACTTCCCGGAGGCGGCGATGTCACCGGAGTGGTTCCCGGTCGTGGTCGGCGCGATCGCCTTCGCGGGCCCGTCGGGCATGCAGCAGATGTGGTACACGCTGCACCTGCGCGATTCCGGCGCCGGCATGGGCGCGCACATCCCCCGCATCCGCGGCCTCAGGCACGCGGGCGAGGAGGAGGTCATGCCCTCGCGCGGGTTCATGTTCGACACCGAGGACCCGGCCGAGATGGCCAAGTGGAAGGGCTGGCGGCGCTGGGTCACCTTCGACGCGCTGCTGCTGTTCTGGGGCGTCACGATGCTGGTGACGATCTCGTTCACGGTGCTGGCGCAGTCGGCCTCGCGGGAGAACCCCGACGTGAAGTCGCTGATCGAGAGCGGTGAGCGGGAAGCCGCGCTGTCGGCGATGTCGGACGCCTTCTCCTCGGCGGGTTCTCCGATGCTGGGCACGGTGTTCCTCGGGTTCATCGCCCTGATCGGGCTCAACGCGACGCTCGGGCTGTTCGACTCGTTCTCCCGGGGTCAGGCCGACATGACCTACAACTTCGTGCCGGGGGCCAAGCGCTTCCGGATGTCGCACCTCTACGCCGCGTTCCTGTGGGGCGTGATCATCTTCGGGATCCTGATCCTGCTGTTCGGCCCGGCCGACGGACCGAGCGCGATCCTGGACATCCTCGCGTTCCTGTCCACCTTCGCGATGGGCGCCTACTGCGTGGTGCTGCTGCTGGTGAACAACAGGATGCTGCCCAAGCCGATCCGCCCGAAGTGGTGGAGCAACCTCATCATCGGTGCGGGTGCGGTGTTCTACCTCGGGATGCTGTTCTACAGCCTGGTGCGCTTCGGAGTGGTCGTGAGCTGACATGACCGAGACGACGAGGATCACCGCCCCGGGTCTGGTCATCGGCTCCGTCGCCGGGCTGTTCACCGCATTGTTCACGCTGGTCGCCGGCGCACCGCCGGCGTGGGCGGTCACGGCCGGGCTGATGCTGGCGGTGCCGCTGGCGGCCTTCGGCGCGGGGTGCAGCGCGCTGCGGCTGCGCGGGGTGCTGCGCGGTGGCGCGTTCGCACCCGTCGCGCTGTACTGGCTGATCGCGTTCCCGCTGGCGCGGCTGGTGCAGGAGGTGGGCACCAGGCTGGCGGTGGGCGACAGCTTCTCGCTGCCGCCGCAACCGGTTTCGTTCCTGATCTACCAGGCGCTGATCAGCGTGGGGTTCGCGATCGGTTTCGTGTGGGTGCAGGAACGGCTGGTCCGGGGTGGTGCCGGGAGATGAGCGCACCGGTCACCACCACCGACGATCAGCCGCGCGCGTTGACGAGTCGCCCCTCGTCGACGTGCGTCGGCTCGGGCCGCGCGCCACCGCGCCGGTCGTCCTGACGAGCCGATTCGATCGCGGCGGACGTGGCCAGTCCCAGCATGCGCCCGTCCGCCGCGAACCCGCGCGGCATGCGTTCGAGACGGCGCAGGATGTTGCCGATGATCCGCATTGTGCTCACCTCCTCCCGATTCGTGCCTTGCATACAGTATGCCGTTGGGATGTCCGGTTGGCGAAGTCCTTGTGAGCAGCAACACCCGAGCCGAGC
Organism: Saccharopolyspora endophytica; assembly: GCF_018070075.1. Classification (GTDB taxonomy): domain Bacteria; phylum Actinomycetota; class Actinomycetes; order Mycobacteriales; family Pseudonocardiaceae; genus Saccharopolyspora; species Saccharopolyspora endophytica. The sequence goes on along the minus strand of NZ_JAGPXE010000003.1, from coordinate 125,265 downwards.
GGACGGTGACACCGATGCGCGAGAAGTGGGCGATGATCGGACTGCACACGCCGAACCTGGAGGCGCGCGACCACCACGGCCGCCGCTACCGGGTCGGCGAGCGACCGCGCGAGCTCACCGGCCTGCCCCGCGCGGCGATGCTGTGGGCCTGCTGGCTGCCGATGCTGCTGGTAGGAACCATGCAGTACGCCTTCGGCGCGGCCATCCCCGGACTGCTCGCCGCCGGGCACGACCTGGCCGGACTCTGCTGGACCCTGGCCGCCTGGGCGGTGCTGCAGGCCGGCGCCGGACTGCCCGGCGCCCACCTGCGCCAGCACGACCGGACCGGACCTCGGGCGATGCTCATCACCGGCGGCTTCCTCTGCGCCGCAGGCGTTCTCAGCCTCGGTCAGGGCGTGGCCGCCGGGTACGCCGTGCTCGGCGGGATCGGAGCGGGGCTGGTCTACGCCGCCTGCACCTCCACCACCGAGAAGTGGTTCCCGGAGAACTCCCCGGCCCGCGTCGGCGTCGTCACCGGCGCGTTCGCCTACGGCGCCACCCCGTTCGTCATCGCCCTCGCCCTGGCACCCCGGCACGTCGAGGCCGGGCTGACCGCCTTCGCCCCCGCGCTGCTCGTGGCCGTCACCGCGTGCGGACTGCTCATCGCCGACCCGCCGCGGCACTGGTGGCCGGCGCACGTCGACCACCACCGCTGGGCGCGGGCGAACCCGCCCGCCGCGCGGGAGTTCTCGGCCACCGAGGCGCTGCGGACCCCGGCGCTCGCGGTGATGGCGGCGAGCCTGTTCTGCGCGGCGGCGGTCTCGCTGTTCGACGCGGCCTTCCTGGCGCTGCTGGCCGCACCCCTGTCCCCGGTCGCGGCGATCGCCCTGTTCGTGGCCACCAACGGCGCGGGCCGGACGCTGGCGATGGCGATCGCCGCCCGCCTCGGCCGCCGCCGGACGCTGCGCTGGGTGGTGACCGTGCAGGCCGCAGGCCAGGTGCTGCTGCTCATCGGCATCGAGCAGGCCTCCGCCGGGTGGCTGGTGGCCGGGGCGACGGTCGCCGGAGCCGGTGGTGGGGCCTTCTACCCGCTGTTCGCCGCGCTGGCCAGGGAGTGCTTCGGCCAGCACCGCAGCATCGAGGTGCACGGGCTGGTCTACAGCGCGAAGGCCGTCAGCGGCGTGGTCGGCATCGGGCTCGGCTGGGTGGCGCTGGCGGCGTGGGGTGCACCGGTCGCGCTGGCGCTCGCCGCGGTGCTGTCGCTGAGCTCGGCGGTGCTGTGCGGGCGGTGGCACCGACCCGGATTCCCGAAAACCCTTCCCACCGCCAAGTCTTGATCGGTATAGGTTCAAATGCGAAGATCTTTCCGATTGATGTGGTGATATGGGCTCGCGGGCCCCGGGAAGGTCGGCTGGATGAGCGCCGAAAGCGATGTGATCGTCGTCGGAGCCGGCATCAACGGCCTGGTCGCCGCGGCCGAACTGGCACGGGCGGGCCGGTCCGTGCTGCTGCTGGAGCGCAACGACCGGCTCGGCGGGTTCATCGCATCCGAGCAGCGCACCGTCCCCGGCTACATCCACGACACCTACTCGTCGTGGCACCCGCTGTTCCTGGCGGGCCCGGCCTACGCCTCCCTCGGTCCGCAGCTGCACGAGCACGGGCTGGCCTACCGCAACACCGACTCCTGGGCCGCGGCCAGCGTCGCCGACGACGGCCGCGTGACGACGAGCCACCGCGACCCGGCCACGACCGTCGAAGCCTTCGAGCACGACGCCGACCGCGACGCCTACCTGTCCATGCTGGACCGGATCGGCGCCAACATCGCCGCCATCAACCGGATGCTCGGCGGCGAGCTGCGGTCCTGGTCGATGCTGTGGGAGGGAGCCAAGCTGATCAACACCGGTGGCGTGCGCGGCGCCGAGGGCTGGCTGCGGCAGCTCGCCACCAGCGGCCGCGCCCTGTACCGGCGCGAGTTCCGAGGTCACGAGGTCGACCACCTCTTCACGCCCTGGCTGCTGCACGCCGGGCTGGGACCGGACCACGCCTCCGGCGGGCTGATGACCGGCCTGCTCGCCGCCGGGCTGCACGGCGCCGGCCTGCCCGTCGTGGAGGGCGGCGCGGGCAACTTCGTGACCGCCTTCTCCAAGCTGCTGGACTCGCTGGGCGTGCAGGTCCAGACCGACACCGAGGTCGAGCGCGTCCTCGTCGAGGACGGCCGCGCGATCGGTGTCGTCGCGGGCGGCCGGGTGCTGCGCGCGCGGCACGGTGTGATGGCCTCGGTCGCGCCCTCCGCGCTCTACGGCCGGCTGCTGCCGCCCAGCGCCGTCAAGCCCCAGCTGGTGCGCCAGGCCGAGAAGTTCCGGTACGGGCGAGCGGCGATGCAGATCCACGTCGCATTGGCCGCGCCGCTGAAGTGGCGCGACGAGCGGCTGGCGGCGTTCCCGATCGTGCACCTCACCGACGGCTCGTCGAGCACCGGCATCGCCTGCGCCGAAGCCGAAGCGGGACTCCTGCCGCGCCGCCCCACCGTCGTCGTGGGCAGCCAGTACCTGCTGGACGAGACCCGCGTGCCCCGGGGCGCGGCGTCGCTGTGGCTGCAGCTGCAGGAACTCCCGTTCCACCCGCTCGGCGACTCCGCCGGAGAGCTCGACACCAGCCAGGGCTGGACCCGCGAGCTGGCCGAGGGCTACGCGCGCCGGGTGCTCGACCGGCTCAACGCCCACGCCCCCGGCCTGCACGACCTGGTGTGCGCGGTCGACATCATCAGCCCGCCGGAGCTCACGGCGCACAACCCCAGCGCCGCCGAGGGCGACCCCTACGGAGGCAGCACCGAGCTCGACCAGAACTACCTGTGGCGACCGCTGCCCGCGGCGGGCAACCACGCCACGCCCATCCCCGGCCTCTGGCACATCGGAGCCTCCACCCACCCGGGCCCCGGCATGGGCGGCGGTTCCGGCTACGCGGCCGCCAACGCCCTCATCAAGCGCACCCGCTGAACCCGCCCTCCCCCGGACTCCCGAGAGGGCGCGTTGTGGCCTGCCCGGGAATCGATCCTCGACGGTTCACCGCCCGATTGCCCGCGCACATCACCACGGTCGTGAACCCCGCAATCGCGGTACGGCTCCACTTCGCGGGGTGACCGACGTCGGGTTGCAGTGCAATTCCGGAGACTGGAACAATGATCTTCGCGGATTGGTGATCATTTCTCGCCACGTGACCGATCAGCCCATTGCGCTGCGTCATACTGCCGAATTCCGTTGCAGCTCTCCAGCTCTCGGGAAAAATGGCAATCGGATTGGGAAAATCCGGGTGATCCGACTATTCCATCCGTCATCGCAGGTCAGAACGTTCGCATAACTGCACCACCCCGGATGCGTAGCCGATTCGTCCTTGACCGGTCCGCAGGCCCGAATTATGGTCCAGACCACTAACTGATTCGGCGATTCCCCTTCCGCGACAGGCATTGTTGAACAACGGACCGCCGCCGATGGGTTCCGCTGTTCGGAATCGATTCACCCTGTCGCGACTTCCCCCGAAGGAGCTGACAATGCCCAATCGCAAGATCTCCGCAGCCATGGTCGGTGCCGCCGTCGCACCGTTCCTGATCGCGATCCCCGCCGGGACCGCGAGCGCCCACGGCTACGTCGACGCACCGCCGAGCCGCCAGGCCCAGTGCGCCGCCGGCACCGTGCAGTGCGGTTCCATCACCTACGAGCCGCAGAGCGTCGAGGGCCCGAAGGGACTCAAGAGCTGCAGCGGCGGCAACGAGAGCTTCGCCGAGCTCGACGACGACTCCAAGGGCTGGACCGCCACCCCGATCGGCACCCAGGCCACGTTCAACTGGAAGCTGACCGCCGCCCACGCCACCACCACCTGGGAGTACTACGTCGGCGACAAGCTCGTCGGCTCGTTCGACCAGGGCGGCCAGCAGCCGCCGCAGCAGCTGTCGCACAACGTCGACCTGTCCGGCTTCAGCGGTCCGCAGAAGGTGCTCGCGGTGTGGAACGTCGCCGACACCGCCAACGCCTTCTACGCCTGCATCGACGTCAACGTCGGCGCCATCAAGTAAGCACCACCAGGACGAGCGGGCGGGCCCGACCCCTCCACACCGGGCCCGCCCGCTCACGTCCGGACCACAGTGGACACCGCGCCGCCGAGTTTCCCCGGCCTGCCACGTGGTGTATCCAGGACCGGTGACCGAGTTGGTGCTGGGCCCCCTGCTGCGCTACGTCGACCAGAACCGGGCCACCGTCTGGGTGGAGACCGACGGGCCCTGCACGGTCGAGGTGCTCGACGCCGCCGAGCACACCTTCCAGGTCGGCGGCCACCACTACGCGCTGCTCACCACCCACGTCACCGGCCCGACGCCCTACCAGGTGCGACTCGACGACCACCTGGTCTGGCCCCCGCCGGAGATCTCCCCCAGCGTGATCCGCCCGGTCACCGGAACCGACCGGCTCACCGCCCTGTTCGGCTCCTGCCACTTCGACCGGCCCGCCGCGGGCCGCGACGGCCTCGGCCCCGACGCGCTGACCGCCATCGCCGCCCGCATCGCCGCAACCCCGGAGGACGAGCGACCGGACGTGATCATGCTGCTCGGCGACCAGGTCTACGCCGACCAGCCCACGCCGCCCGTGCGCCGCGAACTGGCGAAGCTGCGCGACCTGCGTCGACCGCCCGTCGGCGAGGTCGCGAACTTCGAGGAGTACACCCGCCTCTACCGGCACGCCTGGCAGGACCCCCCGGTCCGCTGGCTGCTGTCGACGCTGCCGAGCATGATGATCTTCGACGACCACGACGTGCGCGACGACTGGAACACCTCGCGCAGCTGGCGAAGCGCGATCTCCACCCAACCCTGGTGGCGCGAACGCCTCCTCGGCGGGCTCGTCGCGTACTGGATCTACCAGCACATCGGCAACCTCGACCCCGACGACCTCGCCGCCGACCCCGTCTTCCGCGAGGTCCGCGAGGTCGGCCGCCACGGCGACGCGCTGCCGGTGCTGCGCGAGATGGCCGCCCGCGCCGACCGCGAGGACCAGGGCGAGAAGGGAACGCGCTGGAGCTACCACCGCGACCTCGGCGGCGTGCGGCTGGTCGTGCTCGACACCCGCTGCGGCCGGATCCTGGAGACCGGGCGAACGCGCCATGCTCTCCGACGGCGACTTCGCCTGGCTGCGCGACATCGCCGCCGCCGACCGCCGCCACCTGGTGCTGGCCTCATCCCTGCCGTGGCTGCTGCCGCCCGCCGTGCACCACCTGCAGTCCTGGAACGAACGCGCCTGCAACGGAAGGCACGCCGGGCTCGCCGAGAAGGTCCGCCAGGCAGGCGATCTCGAGCACTGGGCCTCGTTCCGCGCGTCCTTCGACCGCCTCGCCGCACTCATCGGCGACCGCGCCGCGGACACCGACGCGCCCGCGACCATCAGCGTGCTCTCCGGCGACGTCCACCACAGCTACTTCGCCGAGGCCGATTACCCGCGCGCGCTGAACTCCCGCATCACCCAGCTGACCTGCTCACCGCTGCACAACCAGGCCCCGAAACCGCTGCGCAGGCCGCTGCGCGCCGCCTGGTCGCACACTGCGGCCCGCCTGCTGCGGACGATGTCGCAACGCGCCGGGGTGCCACCGCTGCCGCTGCACTGGCGCCGGACCGACGGGCCGTTCTTCGGCAACGCCATCGCCCAGCTCGACTACGACGGCACGCGCGCGCAGGTGACCCTCTGGGAAGCCACCGCCGACGACGCCCTCGCGCGGACCTGCGTCCGCCGGCTGATCTAGACCAGGAACGAGAACAGCGGCGAGCCCGGCGAGACCTGCTCGATCTGCAGCGGCGATTCCTTCATCCGCGTCAGCAGGTCGTCGAGGTCGTCGGCGTTGTCGAGCTCGATGCCCACCAGCGCCGGACCGGTCTCCCGGTTGTTCTTCTTGACGTACTCGAAGGCGACGATGTCCTGGCCCTCGACGAGCACGTCGTCGAGGAAGTGCCGCAGCGCCCCCGGCTCCTGCGAGAAGGTGACCAGGAAGTAGTGCCGCAGCCCCTCGTGCAGCAGCGAGCGCTCGACGATCTCGCCGTAGCGGCTCAGATCGTTGTTGCCTCCGGAGACCACGCACACCACCGGACCGCGCGGTGCCCGCTCCAGCATCCGCGAAGCGGCGCTGGCCAACGCACCCGCGGGCTCGGCGATGATGCCCTCGGTCTGGTACAGCTCGATCATCTCGGTGCACACCGCGCCCTCGGGCACGGCCACCAGCTCGTCGACCAGCTCGCGCGCCACCTCGTACCCGAGGTCGCCGACCCGGCCGACGGCCGCGCCGTCGACGAACGTGTCCACCGCGGGGAGCTTGACCGGCGCGCCCTCGTCGAAGGCGGCCCGCATGCTCGCCGCACCGGCGGGCTCGGCACCGACCACGCGGATCTCCGGGAAGTGCTCCTTGAGCCACAGCACGATCCCGGCCAGCAGTCCGCCACCGCCCACCGGGACGATCACGGTGTCGATGGGTCCGTCGTGCTGCTCGGCGATCTCCAGGCCCACCGTGCCCTGACCGGCGATGGTGCGCGGATCGTCGAAGGGGTGCACGTACACCGCGCCGGTGCGCTCGGCGTCGGCCTTGGACGCGGCACTGGCCTCGTCGAACGAAGAGCCGACGATCACCGGCTCGATCCACTCGCCGCCGATGGTGGCGATCCGCTTGCGCTTCTGCCGAGGGGTGTTCGAGGGCAGGTACACGCGGCCCTTGATCTGCAGCTCGCGGCAGGCGAACGCCAGGCCCTGAGCGTGGTTGCCCGCGCTGGCGCACACCACGCCGCGCTCGCGCTCCTCGGCGTCGAGCCCGGAGATCAGGTTGAACGCACCGCGCACCTTGTAGGACCGGCAGACCTGCAGGTCCTCGCGCTTGAGGCGGACCGGTACGCCGAGCTCCGCGCTGAGGCGGCTGCTGGATTCCAGCGGCGTGCGCCGGACCACCTGTCGCAGGCGGGTGCCGGCCCGGAAGATCGCGGCGGGAGTGAGCTCAACGGACACCTGGTGATACTAAAGCCGCTGGTGAATCAGACGGCCGTCGGGTGGCTCAGCTCTCAGGCGGGTCCTGCCGCCACACCGCCCGGTACCGCTCGGCGGCCTCGGCGTCGCGCTGCCTGCGCACCGCCGACCCGTGCCCCGGCGGGAAGCCGTACCGCGTGAGCCTGCTGTCCACGCTGTCGATCGAACTGGTCAGCACGATCCGCGCCACCACCAGCAACCCCAGCAACAAGGATCCGGCAGCGATCGGCCACGCCCCGCCCAGCAGGCCGAGCGCGAGGAACAGCACCGCCCCGATCGGCGCGATCTGCAACAGCCCGCGGATCAGCACCCGCAGCACCCAGGTCCGGCAGGTCGCGTCGTGCAGGACCCAGTCGCGGTACTGCTCGGGCAACCTGCCGCCGTACTGGTAGGCCACCCACCGCACCGGACCCGGACGCATCATCCCCCAACGATAGAGGCCGCCGAACGCACACCGGCGATCACGGCGCCCCGACACCCCCGAGCACGGGGGTGATCCCGGTCGTTCGAGCTGCCAAGGTGGGAGAACCCCTGGTCGCAGCGCTGAGAAGGACTCGCAGAGATGTTCAACGTAGAGAAGGTCCGGTTGGCAGGTGCCGATGTCGAGCTGCCCAGGATGCTCCCCATCGAGCAGCGCTACGCCGCCGAGTCGATCGACGACCTCGAAGGCACGATCCGCGCGCAGGTGGCCGAGCACGACCGCGCCCACCCGGTCAGCGGCAAGCGCATCGCGGTGACGGTGGGCAGCCGAGGCATCGCGCAGCTGGACCGCATCGTCATCGCCCTGGTCGGGGCGCTCGCCGAGCACGGGGCCAAGCCGTTCGTGGTGCCGGCGATGGGCAGTCACGGCGGCGGCACCGCGGAAGGGCAGCGGCAGGTGCTGGCCGAGTTCGGGGTCACCGAGGAGACCGTCGGCGCACCGGTGATCTCGTCGATGGAAACGGTCGTGATCACCAGGCTCGCCGACGGCACGCCGGTGCACTTCGACGCCGAAGCCGCGCAGGCCGACAGCGTCGTGGTGCTGGGCAGGGTCAAACCGCACACGGACTTCCGCGGCACGCACGAGAGCGGCCTGGCGAAGATGATCGCGATCGGACTGGGCAAGCACCGGGGCGCGGCGACGCTGCACCGGCACGGCTTCGAGAAGTTCGACACCTTGATCCCGGAGGCCGCCTCGGCAGCCCTGGGCGTGGTGCCGTTCGAGTTCGGCGTGGCGGTCGTGGAGAACGCCTACGAGAACATCGCCCGGCTGGAGCTGGTCGCGACCGACCGGATGCTGGAGCGCGAAGCGGAGCTGCTGGCCGAGGCGAAGTCGCTGATGCCGAAGCTGCTGATGTCCGACATCGACGTGCTCGTGGTCGACGAGATCGGCAAGGACATCAGCGGTGCGGGCATGGATCCCAACATCACCGGCCGCGCACCGGTCAACGCCGACAAGTTCCACGCGACGCCGATCAAGCGGATCGTGGTGCTCGGCCTGACCGAGCACACCAACGGCAACGCGTGCGGGCTGGGACTGGCCGACCTGACCACGCAGGAGTGCGTGGACCAGATCGAGTTCGGCTCGTTCTACACCAACTCGCTGACCTCGGGTGTTCCGGACGGCGCGCGGATCCCGATGGCGCTGGCCAACGACCGCGACGCGATCGTGGCCGCCCTGCACCTCACGCGAGGCCCGCAGGAGCGACCCGCGAAGGTCGTGCGGATCCGCAACACCCTGTCGATGCCGCGCGTCGAGGTCTCCGAGGCCTACGCCCGGGAAGTCGCCGAGCACCCGGACATGGCCGCCCTCGGCGAGCCGCTCCCCTGGCAGTTCGACGCCACCGGCCGCCTCCCCAAGCTCCCACCCGCGCACTGACCCCACCTCACCGCCCAGGCAACCGGATTTCACTGGAGATCGGGTCCCGGATTTCAGTGGAATTCCGGGGCCTGATTTCAGTGGGACTTCGGGTCCGGATTTCCACTGAGACCCGGTCGCTGGGTGTCGGGGCGGGCTTCTTCTTCTCGTTCTCGGGCGTTGAGTTCGATCGGCACTGAAGCGATAGGAGTCGGTAACAGGTGTATGGGGTGCGCGCTGGGCGGATAGAATCCGAGGTGGCTCCCCCACATCACCCGATCCGGCGGGTTCCGCCGGTGCGCGGAAGGCGAGGGCAGACGATGCAACTTCCGCTGACCACCGAACGGCTCGTGGTCCGGGACTGGACCGCCGACGACGCCGACGTGCAGGCCGCGCTGGACCTCTACGGCCGCCCCGAGGTCACCGAGTGGCTGACCCCGGTGATCTCCAACGTCGCCGACCTGGCCGCGATGCGCGCCGTGGTGCACTCCTGGATCGAGTCGCAGCCCAACCTCGTGCCGCCGACGGGCCGGTTCGCGATGCACCGCCGCGAGGACTCCCAGGTCGTGGGCGGACTCGTGCTGCGCCTGCTGCCGCCCTACGACCACGACGTCGAACTGACCTGGCAGCTGCGCCCCGACGAGTGGGGGCACGGCTACGCCACCGAGGCCGCGATCGCCCTGCTGCACTGGGCGTTCACCTTCGACATCGACGAGATCTTCGCGCTGGCCCGGCCGGACAACACGCGCGCGATCGCCACGGCTCAGCGCATCGGCATGGACTGGGCGGGCGAGACCACGAAGTACTACGACACCTCGCTGCAGGTCTACCGGGTCAGGCAGAGCGATCTGCCCGACGTCCCGGGCGTCGGAGACACCGAGGACTGACCAGGAAACATCACTTTCCGTGGCGAAATCGGCCGCCATCGAGTGATCACAACAGGCCCGGTCGGCGGTTTCAGGATGTAATCCTGGAGTTGTCGCTCGAGCGCCGAGAGGGGCGCACCCGACGGAGGAACCTTGCCAAGGCCACACGACAGGAATCCGGTCCCGCCCCGGCGCCCCAGGGGGCGGCAGCCGGCCAGACCGCTCCCGCCGCGTCGGCGCCGCAAGCCGATCGGGCCCCGAGCCGTCGCCACCATCATGTCGCTGGTGATCCTGCTGGTCACCGGCTACGGCTGGAGCAACTACCGGCACCTGCTCAACGGCCTGGCCACCAGCGACGTCGCCGACGGCGGCGGCGCGGACGGCGCCGTCGACATCCTGCTGGTGGGCATGGACAGCCGCACCGACGCGCACGGCAAACCGCTGCCCGAAGAAGTGCTGCGCGAGCTGCACGCGGGTTCCAACGACGCGTCGCTGACCGACACGGTCATCATGCTGCACATCCCCAACGACGGGACCAGCGCGGTCGGCTTCTCCTTCCCCCGCGACTCGTACGTGTCGATTCCCGGCCAGGGCAACCACAAGATCAACTCGGCGTACGGGCGCGGCAAGGAAGCCGAGATCGCGAGCCGGCAGCAGAGCGGCGTGACCGACCCGGCGGCGCTGGACCGCGCCGGCAACGAGGCCGGCCGCAAGCTGCTGCTGCGCACCGTGGAGAACCTCACCGGCTCCTCCATCGACCACTACGCCGAGGTCAACCTGCTGGGCTTCGCCAAGATCACCGAATCGGTCGGCGGCGTTCCCGTGTGCCTGAACTCGGCCACCCGCGACTCCTTCTCCGGTGCGGACTTCCAAGCCGGCCAGCAGACCATCGCGGGCCCGGATGCCCTGGCGTTCGTGCGGCAGCGACACGGCCTCCCCCGCGGCGACCTCGACCGCGTGGTGCGGCAGCAGGCCTTCCTCGCCGGGCTCGCGCAGACCGCCCTGTCCGGCGGCGTGCTGGCCAACCCGAACAAGCTGCGCGACCTGATCAACTCGGTGCAGGACTCGGTCGTGCTCGACCTCGGTGAGGACTCCGACGTGCTGTCGTTCGCCGAGCGGCTGCGCGGCCTGGCCGGCGGTGCCATCAAGTTCGACACGATCCCGATCGAGGACGCCGCCTACGACACGCCCGACGGCGAGGCCCTCAAGATCAATCCGCGCGCGGTCAAGGCGGCCGTCCGCGCGGCGACCTTGCCGCCGGGCGCCCCGGGCTCCCCGCCTCCGCAAGCACCGCCGACCTCGGCTTCCCACAAGCCCGCGTCGGCGCGGGTGGACGTGCTCAACGGGACCCGCACCTCGGGCCTGGCCTCGAAGGTCCAGGACCGGCTCAACGCCCAGGGTCTCGACGTCGGCGCGGTCGGCAACACCAGCAAGCGCAGCTCGTCGGTGATCCGCTACGGCTCGGGGGCGGAAGCGGCCGCGCAGGAGGTGGCCTCCCTGCTGGGCGGCATGCGGACCGAGGCTAGTTCGTCGTTGTCCTCCGGCCGCGTCCAGGTGATCATCGGCTCGGACTACGACGGGCCGGCGGCCCCGCGCTTCTCCCCCGGTGGCGCGATGGCGCTGGACGGCACCGCGCGGCAGCAGGAACCGGCGCAGGCGCCGATCAGCGCGGCGGGAATTCCCTGCGTGAACTGAGGAATCGGGTGAGCTCGCCAAGCGTCTCCTCCGGCGACTCCTCCGCCAGGTGGTGGCCGCAGTCCAGCTCCCGACCCGAGATCCGCGGTGCCCGGTTCCGCCAGGCGGCCAGCGGGTCCGGGTCGCGACCGAGCGGACCGCTCCGCCCCCACAGCAGGAGGGTCGGGCAGTCGATGGTGGCGCCCCGGTCGTCCTCGTCATCGGCCACGTCGATGCTGGCGCCCGCCCGGTAGTCCTGGCACATGGCGTGCACGACCTCGGGCCGGCGCCACGCCGCGCGGTAGCTCTCCAGCGCCACGTCCCCGAAGGCCTCGGCGGGACGGAGGAACCTCGTGAAGAAGGCGTCCGGGTCGGCGCCGATGAGGCGTTCCGGGATCTCGGGCTGGGCGAGGAAGAACCAGTGCCACGCGCCGAGCGCGAAAGCCGCGTCGGCGCGGGCGAAGACCTCGGCGGTGGGCAGCACGTCGAGCACCGCCACAGCGGTCACCACGTCCGGGTGGTCGAGGGCCATGCGGTAGGCGCAGCGGGCTCCCCGGTCGTGGCCGACGACTGCGAAGGACTCGTGCCCCAGCGCCCGCATCGCCGCGACGAGGTCCGCGGCCATGGCGCGCTTGCCGAACGAGGCGACCTCGGCGTCCGGTGCGGCGGTGCTGTCGCCGTAGCCGGGCAGGTCGGCCAGCACGACCGCGCGCGTCCGGGCCAGCCCGGGCGCCACGCGGTGCCACATCGCCGAGGTCTGCGGCCATCCGTGCAGCAGCAGCACCGGCGGGCCCGACCCGCCGACCCGGGCGCGGATCGTCGCGCCGGAGGGCGTGGGCAGGTCGTGCGGGCGGAAGTCGTCGAGCATCACGCGATTCCGTACCACTGCGCCGCGTTGCCGCGCAGCACCGCCTCGCGCTCGGCGTCGGTCAGGGCGGTGAGGAGGCGTTGCCCACCGCTGCCGTGGTCGTGCGGGTGGTCGGAGGCGTGCATCAGCAACTCCGCCGGGCCCAGCAGGTCGAGGGCTTCGCGGACCTGGACCGGATCGCGTGGCAGGTGCGCGGGTGCGGTGGTCAGCCGGACGTGGTCGGCGATCACCTCGCCGGACCTGCGGTTGATCCACGGGACCTCCCGCCAGACGCCCTTCCAGTCCTTGTCGAAGCGCCACAGCAGCGTCGGCAGCCACGAGAAACCGCACTCCAGCAGCGAGACCCGCAGATCCGGCAGCTGCGCGAACACCCCTTCGGCGAGCAGGCTGACCAGCTGGGCCTGGACGATGCTCTGCGAGTTGCCGAGGTAGTCCTCCAGGTAGGTGTGGGTGAAACCGCTGGAGGTCATGGCGTTGCCGACCCTGCCCCACGCGTGCAGTCCCACCACCAGCCCCTTGTCGGCCGCGGCGCGCAGCAGCGGCCGGTGGCGGACGTTGCCCCACGGCTGGTCGCCGCGCACCGGCAGCAGCACCTGGACGATGCCGGGGTGGTCGCCGATGCGCTCGATCTCGGCGACGGCGGCCTCGGTGTGCAGCGTCGGCACGACCATGCTGGCGCGCAGGCCCGAGTCCGCGGCCAGCCAGCGCTCGATGAGCCAGTCGTTGAGGGCGCGGGTCAGCGCGGTCTCGTAGTAGGGGTTGCGGTTGCAGCCGAACGAGGTGGTGCAGTTGAGGATCGCCGTTCCCGCGTCCAGCTGGGCGCGCAGTGCGGAGACCTCGTGCGGCGGAACGGCTCCGGCTTCCCGCGCGGCCGGGGTCGCCGTGGTCGGGGCCGGCGGCGGGTAGGCGCCGCCCTGGGCGTGGTCGATGCGCTGGCTGCCGTCGCGCAGGTAGCCGCGCCAGTAGTCGTCCAGGTAGGGCTCCAGGTCGGCGAAACCGGCCGGGGCGCAGTGCACGTCGGTGTCGATCATCGCGGTGCGGGCGGGGGCGCTCATCGGGCCTCCTGCGCTCGTTGCGGGAGGCCGAACAGCCGGCACGCGTTGGCACCCATCACCTGCTCGCGGATCGCCGCGGGCAGCAGTCGCGGTGCCATGCGGGGCGAGTCGAAGTCCCAGTGCGGGTAGTCGGAGGCGAACATGATGCGGTCGTTCATGTCGATGTGCCGCAACGCCGTCTCCAGGTGCGCGGGATCAGCCGGTTCCTCGATGGGCTGCGTGGTGAACCAGAAGTGCTCGCGGACGTACTCCGAGGGCGGTGCGCTCAGGTGCGGGACGTCTTCGCGGAGCATCGTCCAGGCTTCGTCCATCGCCCACATCAGCGGTCCGAGCCAGGCGATGCCGCCCTCGACGCAGATCACCTTCAGCGTCGGGAACTCCTCGAACACGCCCTCGCAGATCATGCTCATGATCAGCGCGGACATCGTGTTGCCGTTCCAGACGTGCTCTTCCAGGTAGAACGACGGCCAGCCCGGACCTCGGTGCTGCTCCAGGCCGCCGGTGTGCGCGGCGATCGGCAGGCCGGCCTCGACGGCAGCGGCGTAGATCGGCCAGTAGTGACGGCGGCCGAACAGCGCTTCTCCCCCGGTCGACAGCAGCACCTGCACGAACCTGGGATCACCCGCGCGCCTGCGGATCTCCTCGGCGGCGAGGTCCGGTGACTCCAGCGGGACGGCGATGGAGCTGCGCAGCCTCGGTTCGGGGTCGAGCCATTCCTCGACGATCCAGTCGTTGAGGGCGCGGCACAGCGCGTCGGCGAACTCGCGGGCCTCCGCCCCCCAGCTGTGCGATTGCAGCGGGATGAGCACCCCGTGGTCGATGCCGAACTCGTCGAGCAGCTGCTGCTGCATCAGGGCGAGGTCGTTGCCGGGAAATCCGCCGTCCGGCCACGCGTCGAGGCGGTAGCCGCCGTTGCTCACCCTGGGGTAGATCTCCGGTGGTCCGGGCACGCGGCTGCCGAACCTCTCGAACCGCCGCCGGTTGCGGGCGTCGAGCCGGGGCAGGACGTCACGCGGCAGCGCCTGCGGGTGGATGTCGGAGTCGACGAGCGTGCGGGCCGCGCGGTTGCGGGCCGCGTTCTGCGAAGCGACGGTGCTGGTCATCGTTCACCTCCGAGGGCTGGTGTCGACCACGACGTAGGCGTCCTCGACGCTGACCGGGAACGTCTCGGCGACGTAGGGGCCGGGCATCCGGCCGTTCTTGGGTTCCGGTGGTTCCTCGGCGGTCTCCAGGCGCACCTCGTAGGTGCGCACGGGCGGTTCGCCGGGTCCGAGGAAGGACTGGCCGGTCGCCAGCTCGTACTCCCAGCCGTGCCAGGGGCAGGCGATGAGCGCCTCCTCCCCCTGCATCGCGTACTCGCCGGGTTCGCCGGAGACCACCCAGGGCTTGGTGCGGCCGACGCACAGCGGGCCGCCCATGTGCGGGCAGTGGTTGTTCAGCGCGTAGAACCGGTCCCCGACCCGGAAGACGCCGATCGAGCGGCGTCCGGCCTCGACGACCGTGCGCGACCCGGGCGGGAACTCGTCGAGCCTGGCCACCACGATTCTCATGCTTCGACGGTAGGAAGTTCAGCGCTGCCAACGGAAACTGAAAATCGGGATGCGCGGCATCGAGCCGTTCTATACCGGGGTGTCGCGCACGGCTTCGCGCACCGTCTCGCGCATCCACCGGTGCCCGGGGTCGGTCTCGTGCTTCTCGTGCCACCACAGGGTTTCCACGATGGGCTCGGGGTCGCCGGGGCAGTCGAGGATGCGCAGGTCGGTCCGGTCGCCGAGGCGGCGGGCGAGCCGTTCCTGCACCACCGCGACCCGGTCGGTGCCGCCCACGAAGTAGGGGGTGGCGCGGTAGCTGTCCACCCGCACCGCCACGTCCGGGACCAGGTGCAGCGAGGCCATCAGCGGAGCCAGCGGCGCGGTGGAGGGGTACTCGCGGCCCGGGTGGTGCGGGACGACCCAGGGCCGTCGGCGCAACTCCGCGGCCGGCAGCGTGCGCCATCCCCCGGGCACGGTCCCGGCGTCCACGACGCACACCCAGCGGTCCCGGAACAGCTCGGTGCAGCGCATCCCCGACACGCGCAGGCGCGCGTTGGGCGTGGAGGCCAGGCCGTCCATCAGCCGCAGCGTCTCCACCAGGTCGGTCGGCAGGCGGCCGGTGACGAGCATGATGTGCAGCTTCGCGCCCGGCGCCTGGTGGTGCAGCGCCCGCGAGATCGGTTCGCCGACGGCCTCCAGGACGTAGTCGGGCATCAGCAGGCTGTACTCGCGCTGGGTGCTGGCCGGGTCGAAGGGCGCGGTGGTGAACAGCCGCTCGGCGGCCTCGCACAGCGGCTCGATCTGCGCGTCGAGCTCCACCGCCAGCGGCGAGAGGACGTAGCCACCGCGCTTGCGCACCAGCAGCTCGTCGTCGAAGTGCCTGCGCAACCTCGCCAGCGCGGCGCTGGCGGTGGGCTGGGTGACGCCGATGTTCTCGGCGGCCCGGGTGACGTTGCGGGCGCGCAGCAGTTCGCGCAGGAACACGAGCAGGTTGAGGTCCAGGTTCGCCAGCGTCGATCCGGACTGCTTCACCTGATCAGCTCCCGTCGCGCCTTCGCCCGGCCCCCGGGAACATTCACACCCACCGCGTTCGCGGTGTCAAGAACTGCTTGCGCCGGTCATCGGGTCCCGATAGCGTGCACGCACGGGTCGTGCTCACACCGTTGCGACGTTGCGCCGATCGGATGGCGACAAGCCTGGGGATTGATCCATTCGGGTTGCGTCTTCGCACGTCACAAATTCGGAGCACCGATTGGTTCCGAAAACGACACTTCCCATTGGCTCGCAGTACAGCTCAACCATTCCACCGGACCGCACGCTCGTTGAACGTGCGCAACGTTGAGGGTGACCAGCCAGACGAGACGTTTGACTCGCCCGTGACGAGCCGGGAGCAGGACGCGGTGCGGTTGCTGCTGCTGATCGACGGTGCCGCCGAACCGCTGTCCTTCCCCGTCCCGGACCCGGCGCTGGCCGAGGCGGTCGGTGTCGTGACCGGGCAGACGAGGTTGCAGAAGCTCGATTTCTGGCTTCGCAGCCCTGATTTCCTCGCCGACGAACTGCTCAACGAGTACGAGCGAACCGCGGACGGGCACCTGCTGGAACTGGCGGGCCGGATCCTCGATTCCGAAGAACCCGAAGTGCGCCGGTATCCGATGCTGCGCCACCACTTCGGCGCCTACGAACCGCTCGACGACGCGCTGGCGGTGCTGCGCAGCGCCGGCCTGATCGTGCGCCGCCGGCGCGGCCGGGTCGGGCACACCAGGCGGCACGACTACTACCTGCTGGAACGGGGCAGGCGGGTCGCCCGCACGATCATCGCCCGAGCACCGGCCTTCCGCTACTACGTCGACCGCGTGACGCTGGTGCTCGACCTCGCCGACGGGCGCGGCGGCAACGAACTCCGCAACCGCCAGTACCTGCAGGCCGAGTACGCGAGCACGCGGCGCGGCACACCCATCGCCACCATCGCCGAACGGGTCCGCGACCGGCTCGCCCGGCTTCGCGCGGAACTGCACGCCGCGTAGGGGGTTTTGACGATGAGCACCCGACCTTCGCCGATGCACGAACGACTCTCGACGATCACCGGGATGCCCGCTCAAGCCGTGGCCCGCCTGCTCGCCTCCGGGGGCAACTCGCCGAGCCCGGACCTGCGGCGGCGGATCACCGAGGCCGAGCGCAAGTGGGACCGGCTCGACCAGCTGCACCGATCGGCCCGCCACCGCAGGCAGGCCGATGAGCGCTCGCTCAACGACAGCACGGAGAGGGACGTCGCGCGGGTGCTCTTCCACGGCTTGGAGCCGCACTCGTGCCCCCGCTGCGACACCCCGATCTCCGAGCAGCGGCGTCGCGAGGAGCGCGAGAACCACCGGTGCGCGGTGTGCACCAGCGACCTGTCGGCCACGGCTTCGGAAGTCGCGGAACCGGAGATCGCCGCGCGGCTGCGGCTGGCCTCCAGCGAGGCGGCCGAGACCACCGCGCTGGCGAGGTTGCGCGGTGCCGAGGTCGCCCTGGCCGAGCTGGTCGCGGAGCTCACCGAACCGCCGCGCCCGCGCAGCGGCGACAACCCCACCGGCACCCCGGCGCCGGACCGGCGCCGGTGACCCCGCGGCGACCACCGGGCGCGGTGGCGGCCGGACCTCAGGCTCCCGTCCTGGCCAGGGCTTTGACGAACGCTGCGGGCCGGGGTGCTCCCGGCTGGCGCGGCACGCTCGCGGAGTTCATCGACGGTCTTCCGGCGCAGCGCAGCCTGCTGGCGCTGGCGTCGACCATCGACGCACTGCTGGCCGGACCGGACGTGGTGCAGGAGCACGGCGTTCGGCTGCACGACGCGCTGCTGCACGATCTCGGCCCGGTGATCGAGCGCGATCCGCTGATCGCCGCGAGCCGGCTGGAAGGGGCCGTCCGGCTGGCGATCGCCGACGCCGTCTCGCCGTTCACCGTGCTGGGCAGGCTCACCGGGTTCGCACCGACGACGCCGGAGGAGTTCACCGAGACGCTGCCCCGGCTGCTGGGTGCGGCCATGGACCGGTGGGTCGGCGAACCCGCGATCACCACGCCGCTGCGCGAAGCGCTGGACCGGTTGCGCCACGACGAGGCGGCCGCGGTCGACGCGGCGTTCGAGCTGGCCTGCGACGACCTGCGGACGGCGTTGACCGCCACCGAGATGCCCGCGGTGCTCGAATCGCTGACCACCGCCCGGTCGCGGTTCGCCACGGTCGACGCCGCGGAGCAGGCGCGCCACGACGCCCGCGCCTACGCGGCCGCCTGCGACGCGATCCTGGCGTTCGCGGCGCAGGACCCGGACCGGCTGGCCGACGCCGCGGACCGGCTCACCACCGCGCTGGACCAGCGTTCCGCCTGGCTGCGCGGCACCCACCAGCCGCAGTGGCTGCGCCCCCGGCACGCCGCCGAGCCCGCGTGGCGGCGTCTCGTG
Source organism: Saccharopolyspora endophytica (assembly GCF_018070075.1). Classification (GTDB taxonomy): domain Bacteria; phylum Actinomycetota; class Actinomycetes; order Mycobacteriales; family Pseudonocardiaceae; genus Saccharopolyspora; species Saccharopolyspora endophytica. The sequence goes on along the minus strand of NZ_JAGPXE010000003.1, from coordinate 106,981 downwards.
CTGCTGCTGCGCGCGGCGGCGGCGCGGCTGGCCGAGACGATCTGGATGGACGTCTGGGAGGCCCTCGGCGCCGTGCTCGACGCCTACACCCAGGTCCGGTCGCTGCAACCGCTTCCCGGGGCGCGCACCGCACCCGGCTTGGCGGTGGTGATCGAGCCGACCATCGAGAACGCGATCGTGCGCAGCCAGAGCCGGCTCGCGGCGCTGCGCCGGACCGTCGTGGAGGCCTCGGCCATCGAGAACCCGCCGCTGCCACCGCGCACGGCGCAGCTGCTGCTGGACCGCATCGAGAGCACCGGGACCGATCGCCGCCCGGACCTGCCGCAGGCCGCCCGGACCCCGCCGGAGGAGGACGAGGACGAGGACGGCCATGCCGCGACCTCCCGCGCCCACCGGCTGGCACCCGCGCTGGTGCGCGTGCTCGGCGAGCGCCACGCGGCCGGGCTGACCGCGGGCCTGTGCGACGACGACCTGCGGATGCTGGACGGAGTGGTGCACAGCAGCGAGATCGCTCGCTCCCGCACCGCGCACCCCGTCCTCGACCCGCTGCTGGAGACGCTGCTGAGCCGGCTCTCCGAGTCCCCGGAGTTCACCGGCCGGGTCCGGGCCACGTTCGGGATGCTGCTGGAGCAGACGTTGCGGTTCCTGTTCAGCCGCGCGGACCTGACGTCGACGACCTGGGGCCGCGGGGAGACCGACTACCGGCGCCCGCTGCGCAAGGGTGAGCGGCGCCCGCGCGAGTCGGACCTGCAGCGCGACTACCACCAATGGCTGGCGACCGGGCAGCTCGGCGGACTGGTGGCGGTGGAGACCACCGACCTGGCGATGGGACGGGCGGACGTGACCACCACGTTCGGGTCGCTGCGCTACGTCACCGAGATCAAGCGGGAGCTCCGCGACTCCTCGCGCGGACACATCGAGGCCCAGCACGTGCCGCAAGCCGCGGCCTACGGCGGCACGAACGTGCCGTTCGGGCAGCTGCTGGTGCTGGACCTGACCCCGCACCCGCACGGCGCACCGCGCGTCGACGAATCGGTCTGGCTGGCCAAGCACCGACCACCGCACGGTGGAACCGACAGGTACGTGATCGTCGGGGTGATCACGGGGAACCGGCCCACGCCCCACGAACTCTGATCGACTTGTCCGGTTCTGCTGCTACAGTGCCGTGGCCATGGGTCAGGTCACTGCGGCCGGTAGGGCTCGCGCGTTCTCCACGACAGGGCTGCCGCCCGCAGAACGCGTGGCGTTGTGGGAACAGCACAACGCCCGCGCGCTGGTCGGGCTGTCGTGCAAGACCATCGACGACGCTCCCTTGGCGGCCACCGAGCTGAACCTGCAGCTGCCGAGCCTGCACTTCGCGCGCGTGACCGGCAGCCCGCACCTCGTCGAACGCGGCGCCCGCGAGATCAGCGATCGACCGACGGGCTCCGCCGTCCTCTACATCGCGATGGCCGGCGAGGCGTTCTTCTACAGCACCGGCGGCACCCGCGTGCTGCGTCCCGGCCACGCGGTGCTCTGCGACGCCGACCGGCCGTTCGCGCGCGGTTTCTCCCAGGGCCTCGAGGAATTCGTGCTGAAGATCCCGCACGACGCGCTGCTCGCGCTCACCGGGTCCACGCCCGAGCAGCCGGAGTTCTTCGACCTCGCCGGCGGCGCACCCACCGACTCGCTGCGCGCGCTGACCCGCGTGATGCGGGCCTCCCTCGACGGACCCACCGACGCCCGCCGCACCGAGCAGCAGGCCCTCGGCCTGCTCGCCTCACTGCTCACCGGCGGCACCAGCCGCCACCTGGACATCGCTCGGGCGATCATCGAGGTGCACCTGCGGGATCCGAACCTGTCGGCGGCGCGCATCGCCGCCCGCATCGGCATCAGCGAGCGCCAGCTGTGCCGGGTGTTCAACCGCGCGGACCTCAGCGTCGCGCGCTACGTCCTCGACCGGCGTCTGGACCTGGCCCGCGAACTGCTCCGCTCCCCTCGCTCCGCGCACCGCTCGATCGCCGAGATCGCCCGCGACTGCGGGTTCGTCTCGCCCTCCCACTTCACCCGGACCTTCAAACGGCGATTCGACGTCACCCCGGCCGAAACTCGCCGCACCGCAGCAGATCCCAGCGCCTGAGACCTCGACGCGGTTCCGGGAAGCGGCGGACCGGCTGCGTTGCCCATTCGCGACCGGGTGTTGTCCATCTGCGCCGTCCGGGAGGTGGGGCGCCGGACTCGTGCGAGCCTCCCGGGCAACCAGCGCGTCGCAGGAGGACCGAGACGATGGAGTTCAACGACGGTGTGGCCGACACCGAGGTTCCCACCACCGGCACGGTGGACACCGAGGTGCTGATCATCGGCTCCGGCCCGGCCGGGGCTTCGGCCGCGCTGTTCCTTTCCACCCTCGGCGTGGACAACATCATGGTCACCAAGTACCGCTGGACCGCCAACACCCCCCGCGCGCGCACATCACCAACCAGCGCACCATGGAGATCTTCCGCGACCTCGGCATCGAGGAGCAGGTGCTGGCCGAAGCCACCCCGCACCACCAGATGGGCGACACGGTGTTCTGCACCTCGATCGCCGGTGACGAGATCGGGCGCATCCGCACCTGGGGCACCCACCCGGCGCGACACGCGGACTACGAGCTGGCGTCCCCTTCGCTGAACTGCGACATCCCGCAGACCTATCTCGAACCGATCCTGGTCCGCAACGCGACCGTGCGCGGTTCGCACACCAGCTTCTCCACCGAGTACCTCTCGCACACCCAGGACGCGGACGGCGTCACCGCGCGGGTGCGCGACCGGCTCACCGGCCACGAGTACGACATCCGCGCCCGGTACCTCATCGGCGCCGACGGGGCGCGCTCGAAGGTCGCCGCCGACATCGGGCTGCCCTACGAGGGCCGGATGGACATCGCCGGGTCCATGAACATCACCTTCAAGGCCGACATCAGCGAGCTCGTCGCCCACCGCCCGTCGGTCCTGTACTGGGTCATCCAGCCCGGATCGAACATCGGCGGCATCGGCACCGGCCTGGTGCGCATGGTGCGGCCCTGGGACGAGTGGCTGATCGTGTGGGGCTACGACATCAGCCGGGAACCGCCGGAGCTCGACGACGACGCGGCCCGGCAGATCGTCCGCAACCTGCTCGGCGTGGCGGACCTGGACGTGGAGATCACCGGCTGCTCGTTGTGGGGCAACAACGAGCAGTGGGCCACCCACCTGCAGTCCGGTCGGGTGTTCTGCGCGGGCGACGCGGTCCACAAGCACCCGCCGTCGAACGGGCTGGGTTCCAACACCTCGATCCAGGACTCCTACAACCTCGCCTGGAAGATCGCGGCCGTGCTGCGCGGCTGGGCGGGCCCTCGACTGCTGGACACCTACTCGGTCGAGCGGGCACCGGTGGCCGAGCAGATCGTGCGGCGCGCCAACCGGAGCGGTCGCGAGTTCGGGCGGCTCTTCGAGGCGCTGGGCATCACCGACGGCGACACCGAGGAGCAGATGCGCGCCAAGATCGCCGAGCGCACCGCGGACTCGCCCGAAGGCGCTCAGCGGCGCGAAGCGCTGCGGCACGCGATGGAGCTGAAGAACTACGAGTTCAACGCGCACGGCGTCGAGATGGGCCAGTTCTACGCCTCCACCGCCATCGTCTCCGACGGTTCGCCGCGCCCCGAATCCGAACGCGACCCGGAGCTGTACTACCGGCCCAGCACGGTGCCGGGTGCGCGGTTGCCGCACGTGTGGGTCGGTGATGCCGCCACCACGCTGTCCACCCACGACCTGGCCCGCTACGGCCGGTTCACCCTGTTCACCGGCATCTCCGGGGACCCGTGGGCGGCAGCGGCGCAGGAGACCGCCGAGCGGCTGGGGGTGCCGCTGGACGCGGTCGTGATCGGCCCCGGGCGCGCGGTGACCGATCTGTACTTCGACTGGGCGGCGGGCCGCGAGGTCCCAGAGGATGGGGCGGTGCTGGTGCGCCCCGACAAGCACGTGTGCTGGCGCTCCCACCAGCTGGTCGACGATCCGGCGGCGGTGTTGACCGAGGTGCTGGCCGGGATCCTCGACTCCGGAGGTGAGGTGTGAGCATGGAATTCGACCACACGACGCTGGGCCAGCGGGTCCTGTTCGGCGCGGGCAAGGCGGCGGCGAACCTCGCCGAGGAGGTCCGGCGGCGAGGAGCGACGGCGGTGATGGTGATCGCCGAGGGCCGGGAGGCCGAGCTCGCGCGGCGCATCACCACCGGGATCGACGTCGCCCTGCACCACGACGACGTCGCACCGCACGTGCCGGTCGCCAAGGCCGACCAGGCGCGCGCGGCGGCGCAGGCGCACGGCGTGGACCTGCTGGTGTGCGTGGGCGGTGGTTCCACGACCGGCCTGGCCAAGGCCGTCGCCCTGACCAGCGGGCTGCCGATCGTCGCGGTGCCCACCACCTACGCCGGTTCGGAGGCCACCAACGTCTGGGGCCTGACCGAGGCGGCCCGCAAGACCACCGGCGTCGACGACCGCGTGCTGCCGGGAACCGTCGTCTACGACGCCGAGCTCACCCTCTCGCTGCCGGTCGAGCTGTCGGTGGCCTCCGGCCTCAACGGACTGGCGCACTGCGTGGACTCGCTGTGGGCACCGCGCGCGGACCCGATCAACGCCGCTCTGGCCACCGAGGGCATGCGCACGCTGGCGGCCGGGTTGCCGAAGGTCGTCGCCGATCCGCACGGCCTGGAGGGCCGCGAGCTGGCGCTCCACGGCGCCTACTTGTCGGCGGTCGCGTTCGCCTCGGCCGGTTCCGGGATGCACCACAAGATCTGCCACGTGCTCGGCGGCACCTACGACCTGCCGCACGCACAGACCCACGCGATCGTGCTGCCGCACGTGCTGGCCTTCAACGCGGTCGCCGCCCCCGAGGCCGCCGACCGCATCGCCGGCGCCCTCGGCGGTGCCGACGCCGTTGGAGCGCTGACGGCGCTGCGCGACCGGCTCGGTGCGCCGACGGCGTTGCGCGACATCGGCCTGCGGGAATCGGACCTCGACGAGGCGGCGGAGCTGTCCGTCGCGGCGATCCCCGCGTCCAACCCCCGGCCGGCCACCGCCGGGGACGTCCGCAGCCTGCTCACCGCCGCGTGGGCCGGAACCGCACCGGAGGGCGCATGACCGACGTGGAGACCACCGACGACGACAAGCAGCGCCGAGCCGAGGAGGAACTGGTCGCCAAGGTGCTGGCCAGCTTCGACGGCACCGAGGACGAGCGGCTGCGCACCGTGCTGCGATCGCTGGTCGCGCACCTGCACTCGTTCATCCGCGACGTGCGGTTGACGCAGCGCGAGTGGGAGACCGCGATCGCGTTCCTCACCGACACCGGGCACATCACCGATGATCGCCGGCAGGAGTTCGTCCTGCTCTCCGACGTGCTCGGCGCGTCCATGCAGACCATCGCGGTGAACAACGCGGCGCGCGGGAACGCGACCGAAGCCACTGTTTTCGGTCCGTTCTTCGTCGAGGGCGCACCGCACGCGGACCTGGGCGGGGACATATCCGGTGGCGCGTCCGGCGAACCGTGCTGGGTCGAGGGCACCGTCACCGACACGAACGGGAATCCGCTGCCGGGCGCCCGGATCGAGGTGTGGGAGGCCGACGACGACGGCTTCTACGACGTGCAGTACTCCGACGACCGCACCGCCGCTCGCGCGCACCTGTTCACCGACGAGAGCGGCTGGTACGGGTTCTGGGCGCTCACCCCGACGCCGTACCCGATCCCGCACGACGGGCCGGTGGGGAGGATGCTGGAGGCCACCGGGCGCTCGCCGCTGCGGGCAGCGCACCTGCACTTCATGGTCAGCTCGCCCGGCCGGCGCACGCTGGTGACCCACATCTTCGTCGAAGGCGACGACCTGCTGGACCACGACGCGGTCTTCGGCGTCAAGGACTCGCTGATCAAGCGCTTCGAGCGCCAGCCGCCCACCGCTGAGGTGCCCGGCGGCCGGGACCTCGGCGGACGGCCGTGGACCCGAACCACCTTCGACATCGTCCTGCCTCCGGAGGAGCCGAGCTGACGAGCTGGTGAAGAAACCGCATTCCAGAACAGCTGTCAGCGGCCGAAGTCCTGGGTCCAGTAGTTGCCGCTGTGCTCGACGCCGACGCCGATCGTCCGCAGCGAGCAGTTCATGATGTTCTTGCGGTGGCCGCGGGATTTCAGCCAGCCGTCCACGACCTGGTCGGCGCTGGTGTGGCCGCGGGCGATGTTCTCGGCACCGGGCGAGGGGTAGCCGGCGGCCCGCACCCGCTCGCCGAAGGTGACGCCTTCGGGCGTGGTGTGGCTGAAGTAGCCGCGGCGGGCCATGTCGGCGCTGTGCTCGGTGGCGGCCTTGGTCAGCCGGCCGTCGACGGTGAGCGGGGCGCACCCCGCCCCGGTCCGGACCTTGTTGACCAGCGCCACGACCTCGTCCTCCGCCGGGGGCGCCGGGGCCGCCGACATGGACACCGCTGCGGTGCTCATCCCGGCACCGATCAACAGGGCGGCTGCGACTACGGACAGCGTTGTCTTCGGGGTCATGGCCCCGAAAACTACGGCAGTTCCGGGGACCGCATTCAGATCAAAAACCTTGCTGTGCCAAGACTTCACACCATCTCGCTACTCCGGGTGATCGCCTCGGGCAGCACGCTTCGGGGTCCGCCGCCACGCGTCCCGACGACAGTATCCGGCCACGCGCGTCACACCCGCCACCCTGCGCGGGCTCACGTGATGCGGTAGCGCAGCGGCAGGTGCTTGAGCCCGCCGACGAACGTGGTGTCGCTCCACTCCGGCTCGCCCGCCGGTTCCACCCGCTGCAGGCGGGGCACCAGCTCGGCGAAGAACGCCCGCGCCTCCATCCGGGCCAGGGTCGCGCCGAGGCAGACGTGAGCGCCGAATCCGAACGACAGGTGGCGGTTCGGATCACGGCCGACGTCGAACCGGAACGGGTCGTCGAACACCGCCTCGTCGCGGTTCGCCGACGGGTAGCACAGCAGCAGCGACTCACCCGCCTCGATGCGCTTGCCGCCCAGCTCGTAGTCGGTCGTCGCGGTGCGCATGAACTCCTTGACGGGCGTGACCCAGCGGATCATCTCCTCGACCGCGGAGGGGATCAGCTCCGGATCCCGTCGCAACCGCTCCAGCTCGCCCGGGTGGGCCACCAGCGCCTGCAGGCCGCCGGCGATCGTGGAGCTGGTGGTGTCGTGCCCCGCGGTCGCGATGATGACGTACTGCGAGGCCGCGTCGGAATCCGAGAGGTGTTCGCCGTCGATGCGCGCGTTGGCGATCGTCGAAGCCAGGTCCTCGGTCGGGTTGGCGCGCCGGTCGGCGGTGATCCGGTTGAAGTAGTCGAAGAAGTCCAGCAGGACCTGCAGCAGCTCTTCCGGCGACCGGCCGCGCCGCAGCTCGGCATCGTCGCTGCCGAACAGCTCCTGGGTCAGCTGCAGGATCCGGGGGAAGTCCGACTCCGGCAGCCCCAGCAGCGAGAGGATCACGTAGAGCGGGTAGTCGACGGCGATCTCCTGCGCGAAATCGCACTCGCCGCCCAGTTCGGCCATCTTGTCCACGGAGCGCTTGGCCAGGCGCCGGACGTCCACCTCGATCTTCCGCAGCGCTCGGGGCCGGAACCAGTCGGCCACGACCGATCTCAGCGCCTTGTGCTCGGGATCGTCGATGTGGACCAGGGTGCGCAGCATCCGGCCGTGCTCGGCGGTGTAGCGGTCCTGCGCCGCGCTCACCAGGATCGGTCGCGGCTCGTTGAGGAAGGTCTCGTGCTGCCGCTCGACCTCGAGCACGTCGGCATGCCGGGTCACCGCCCAGAACGGGTTGAACGCGGGCAGCGGATCGACCCGGTGCACCGGGTCTTCGCGCCGCAGCGCGCTCAGCGCGGCGTGCAGCCGCCGGTCGTCGGCGTAGGCGGTCGGATCGGCGAGCGTCAGACCGGCGTCGTCGATGTTCACGTGCGCGTCCCCCTGGACATCGGTCCCCCGCACCGACGTTACTCAGCTGATCGCGGACCCGACAACACCACCGCGAATCCGGTGACCACTCCCCTCGCGGCGGACCGGTGACTACCGTGATCGCCATGCCCGTGCTCAGCCATCCCCTCGTCACGCGCGTGGCCGCCGCGTTGATCCAGGGCGTCACGTCGCTGGCGCCGCGCCTCAACCGCCGGCACCGGTTCCCCGACATCGCGTGCGCGACCCGCCGGATCGAGATTCCCACCGCCCACGGCGTGGTGCCCGCGACGCTGTACCTGCCGGCGAGCGGCGACGTCCCACCACCACTGCACATCAACCTGCACGGCGGCGGTTTCATCATCCGCTACCCCGAGCAGGACGACCCGCTGTGCCGCTACCTCGCGGCCCGCCGCGCCGGGGTCGCGGTGCTCAACGTCGACTACCCGGTCGCGCCGCAGCACCCGTTCCCGATCCCGCCGAAGGCGTGCTTCGAGGTGACGCGCTGGGCGGCCGAGCACGCCGGAGAGCTCGGCGTCGATCCGGAGCGGCTCAGCATCGGCGGGGCGAGCGCGGGTGGTTCGCTGGCCACGGCCGTGGCCCGGCAGGCGCGCGACGCGGGTGGCCCGCACCTGGCCCTGCAGGTGCTGCACTACCCGTCGCTGGACCTGGTGACCTCGACGCAGGCGAAGCTCAGCGCCCGCGGCCGGACCGAGCCACCGTTCCTGAAACCGTGGATGTCCGCGGTGTTCCACAACTCCTACCTGCCCGACAAGGCGCTCGGCCTCGACCCGCTGGCCTCGCCCGCGTACGGCGACAACGGCGCGGACCTGGCCGGGACGGCACCGGCACTGCTGATCACCACCGAGCTCGACCTGCTCAACGCCGAAGGGCGGCGCTACGCCGAGGCGTTGCGCCGCGCCGGAGTGCTGCTCGAACACCGCGACATCCCGGGTGTCGATCACGGCTACGACCAGCTGGGAGCCGGTGACGACCTGGCGCGGGAGACCTACGACCTGATCGTCGAGCACCTCCGCCGCGTCACTTCGAGCGCTAGGACGGGCGGTGGAGCAACCCGAGGAACTCCTGGAGGAGGCGTTCCCGCAGCTTCGGGCGCGCGATCGCGAGCATCGCGTTGATCTCGGCCATCCGCTCGGGCGGGCCCGCGCCACCGCCCATGCCCGCAGCGGTGAGCAGGGCGTCGAACTCCTCCTGCGAGAGCGCGTCCGGGTCGAGGTCGGCGAGGAACGCCGCCATGTTCTCATCGACCGCCACCGGACCCGCGGCCCGGGCATCGGCGACCGATTCCCGCAGGGCGGTACCGAATTCGGCCTCACCGCCCCGGTTCGCGGCAGTGATCGTGAGGTGGAGGTTCGCCGGCGAGCTCTCGTGGGCGAACTGCGGTTGCACGTACCAGCCGCGCGCCTTCATCTCGTCGGCGACAGTGAACAGGTCGATCCCGTCGTCGGTGGTGATCGCGAGCAGCGTGGAGTCGGGTTCGGCGAGCAGCCGCACTCCGTCGACGGCGGCGATCTCCGCACGCATCTTCTCCACCGCCTCCAGCGAGGCCTGCGCGAGCGCGAGGTACCCGTCGTCACCGAGGTGGTGCACCACCGCCCAGGCCGCGGCCAGCGGGCCGCCGGAGCGAGTGGATTGCAGCGTCGAGTTCAGCATCGTGTACCCGGGCCACCCGGCGCCGGCGAAGAAGTGGCCCCGGCGCAGCTCGGCGTCGGCGTGCAGCAGCACCGACGTGCCCTTCGGGCAGTACGCGTACTTGTGCAGGTCGACCGACACGCTGGTGACGCCCTCGACCGCGAAGCCGAACTCCGGCACCGCCTTTCCCAGCCGCCGGAGGTGGGGCAGCACCCAGCCGCCGATGCAGGCGTCGACGTGCATCCGCACCCCGCGCGCCGCCGCGACTGCGGCGATCTCGGCTATCGGGTCCAGGACGCCGTGCGCGTACGACGGGGCGCTGGCGACCACCAGCACCGTGCTCTCGTCGATGGCCTCGGCCATCGACGACGGGTCGGCGCGGAAGGACGTCGGATCGACCGGCACCACCACGGGGCGGACCCGGAACAGGTGCGCGGCCTTGTGGAACGCGGCGTGCGCCGTGGAGGGCAGCACCACGGTCGGCTCGGTGACACCGGGGTTTCCCTCGCGCGCCGCCAGGACCGCGAACATGCAGGACTCGGTGCCACCCGAGGTCACCGAGCCGACCGTGCGCTCCGTGCCGCCCAGCAGCCGGGAGGCGGCGGCGACCAGGTCGTTCTCCATGCGCAGCAGGCTGGGGAACGCCGTCGGGTCGAGGCCGTTGGCGCTGGAGGCCAGCGCGTGCGCTGCGGCCCCGAGCTCATCGAGCCCGTCGAGCCCGCTGTCGTAGACGTAGGCCAAGGTGTGCCCGCCGTGGGTGGGGACGTCGGCGGCGCGAAGCGCGCGCAGCTCGGCGAGGACTTCGTCGGCGGACCTCATCGCCCCTCCAGCACGTCACGCCGCAGCAGCGGCAATCCCAGCAGCACCAGCGCGCCCGGCAGCAGCGAGAAGCCGAGCACGATCGCGGTCACCGCGCTGCCCGGCTGCGGCACCACACCGTCCACACTGGACACGTAACCGCCGATTCCGAGCACCAGACCGAAAAGCCCCGGACCGAGGGCCATGCCCAAGGTCTCCGCGCCGGTCCACACCCCGGCAGCCACGCCCGCCCGGGTCTCGCCGGTCCGCTCCTCCTCCGCGGTGATCAGGTCCGGCATGATCGCCAGCGGGAACACCTGGATGCCCGCGTAGCCGACTCCGGCGAGCGCGACGAACACGAACGACACGCCCACCGGAAGCACCAGCGCCGCGCACAGACCGGCGCAGGCCACGCCGAAGGTGATGCAGGCAGCCCGGAATCCCCACAGCTTGCCCTGGCGTTCCCCGATCCTCGGCCACAGCGGCATCGTCATCAGGGCGGGGAGGACGAACCCGGCGAACAACCAGGTCTGCACCGCCGGATCGCCGAAGACGTACCGGGACGCGTAGCTGACACCGGCCAGCAGGGTCGCCAGTCCGAGGGCCTGCACCGAGTAGGCCAGCACCAGGCGCCGGAACGCACGCCACCGCCGCATCGTGCTCACCAGGTCGCGCCACCCCTGCGCGCCGGGTCGCCGCCGACCGACCGGAGCGTCGCGGATGCCCAGGACCATCAGCACCGCCCCGAGCAGGATGACCAGCCCGATCACCACGCCCATCACCCGGTAGCCGGCCACTCCCCCGATGCCGTTGGCGATGCCCGGCGCGCCGCCACCGGCCAGCAGCACCGCCACCGCCAGGAATCCCATCCGCCAGCTGGTGAGCCGCGTGCGCTCGCCGTAGGAGTCGGTGAGTTCGGCGGGCAGCGCGTTGAAGGGCACCTGGAACAGCCCGAACGCGGTGGCGCACAGCAGGTACAGCACCATCACGTACCCGGCGTCCAGCGCCGTGTCACCGAAGCCGGGGTGGGCGAAGATGCCCGCGAACAGCACCGCGACGGCCAGGCCGCCGAAGAGCAGGAACGGCCGTCGGCTGCCGTGGCACACGAGGCTCGCGTCCGACAACCTCCCGGCGATCGGGTTGAACACCACGTCCCACACCTTCGGCAGCAGCACGATGGCGCCGGCGATCGCGCCGGGGACGCCCAGGGTGTCGGTCAGGTACGGCAGCAGGAGCAGACCGGGCACGGTGGAGAACGAGCCTGTGACCAGCGAGCCGAACGAGTAGCCGATCCTGGTGCGGGTACCGATCCCGATCTCGACGGGTAGTGGCACGGAAACGTCCTCCAGAATCGCTCGCCTTTCCGCATGGTCGCACCACCGGGGCGGCTTCCGGATCACATCGAATCGTTTCGTTACGCAACTATTCCATTCGGGGTCAAAGCCGAGTGAGCCGCGCCAAATTCGGGTGACCGGCCGAATCCGATGCCTTAGAATCCCGCTCGGCTCCTCGAACAGCGAAGCCGTTCCGTGAGGCGCGCCAGCGGCAACACTGCGGCCCGACGCCCCGCTTCTCGTCAACGCCTGTCGTTCCAGGAGCTCCCATGCCTTCTTCAGCCCGTGCCCGCCGGATGGACGGGGTCACCAGCTCACCGGTGCGCGACCTGCTCGCGCTGACCCGCCGACCCGGTGTGATCTCCTTCGCCGGCGGGCTTCCCGCCCCGGAGCTGTTCGACACCGACGGGCTGCGCGCCGCGTTCGCGCGCGCCCTCGCCGAGCCCGACGCCACCCGCACGCTGCAGTACTCGCCCACCGAAGGCGACCCGGCGCTGCGGGAGATCGTGGCCGCCCGCCTCACCCGCCAAGGCCTGCCCACCGGATGCGAGGACCTGCTGGTCACCACCGGTTCCCAGCAGGGCCTGAACCTGGTCGCCTCGGCGCTGCTGGACCCCGATGCCGTCGTGCTGGTGGAAGAACCCGTCTACCTCTCGGCCGTGCAGTGCTTCCAGCTCGCGCAGGCCCGGATCGTGCCGGTGCCCTCCGACGCGGAGGGCATCGATCCCGAGGCGCTGGATCGCATCGCCGCGAACGAACGCCCGGCACTGCTGTACCTGGTGCCGACGTTCTCCAACCCCACCGGCCGCACGATCGGCGAAGCGCGGCGCGACCGGATCGCCGACATCGCCGCGCGGCACGACTTCTGGCTGATCGAGGACGACCCCTACGGCGAACTGCGGTACAGCGGACGGCCGGTGAGCCCGTTGTCCGCGCGCGTGCCGGACCGGTCGATCTACCTCGGCAGCTTCTCCAAGATCGTCTCGCCGGGCATGCGGGTGGGCTGGTTGCGCGCACCCGCGCAGCTGCGGCAGCAGCTCACGATCCTCAAGCAGGCCGCCGACCTGCACACCTCCACGATCGATCAGGCCGCCGCGGCCGAGTACCTCGCGACCGCCGATCTCGACGCGCGGGTGCGCGTGCTGCGCGAGACCTACCGGGAGCGGCGGGACGCGATGCTGGCGGGACTGCGCGAGAGCACCCCGCCGGGCACCGAGATCACCGAACCCGAGGGCGGGATGTTCGTGTGGGTGCGGCTTCCCGGCGAGGTCGACACCGCGGAGGTGCTGCAGGAGGCGCTGCGCCACGACGTGGCGTTCGTTCCCGGATCGGCGTTCCAGGTGGGCGAACCCGACCGCGCGACGATGCGGTTGTCGTTCACCACCTTCGCCCCCGACACCATCGCCGAGGGACTGCGCCGACTGGCCAAGGCCCTGACCTGAGCGCGCATCCCCGGGTGCCGTCCATCCGGAGGATTGCGCACGTCCCCGGAGCTGCAGCAGGCTACCGTGAGTCCACCGCTGTGACGGCCATCACCTGAGCCGTCCGGCGGGACCACTGGGGAGGTCTGATGCAGGCGATGCAGGGCGGGCGGCCCACTCTGCTGGGCGTGCGCACACCGCGCGTCGAGGACGACAGGCTGCTCACCGGCCGAGGCCGCTACGTGGCCGACGTCGTGCTGCCGGGCATGGTGGAGGCCGCCTTCGTGCGAAGCGACGTCCCGCACGCCCTGGTGCGCGGCGTCGACAAGACCGCCGCGCTCGCCTCACCCGGTGTGCACGCGGTGTTCGACGGGGCGGACCTGGACCTCGACGCGGTTCCCGACCGGATGCCGTGGGTGCGGGCGGTGCGGCACTTCCCGCTCGCGCGCGACCGGGTCCGCTACGTCGGCTGCCCGCTGGCCGTCGTGGTCGCCGAAGACCGCTACCTCGCCGAGGACGCAGCCGAACTCGTCGACGCGGATCTGCACCCCCTGTCCACCGTGGACACCGTCGACGATGCCCTCTCCCCCGACGCCGCGCTGCTGTACCCGGATTGGGGCGACAACCTGCTGCTGTCGGTCGAGCCCGACACCGCCGAGGTGGACGCCGCGTTCGAGCGGCTGCGCACCATCAGCGGAACGTTCACCACGAACCGCCACTCGGCGGTGCCGCTCGAAGGACGCGGGGTGGTGGCCGAGTTCCGCGACGACCGGCTGACCGTGTGGACCTCGACCCAGGCGGCCTACGTCGTGCGCGCCATGCTCGCCACCGTCCTGGGCATGCCGGAGCGCGACATCCGGGTCATCACGCCGGACCTCGGTGGCGGGTTCGGGCAGAAGAACGAGATCTACCCGGAGGAGTACCTCGTCCCGTGGCTGGCGATGCGGTTGCGCCGCCCGGTCCGGTGGATCGAGGACCAGCACGAGCACCTGATCGCCGCCACCCACGCCCGCGACACCAGGATCGACCTGTCGGCGGCCGTTCGCGAGGACGGCACGATCGCCGCGCTGCGCGGCCGGGTGCGCACCGACCTCGGATCCGGCGAGATCTTCCCCGCCGGGTACGGGCCGAGCCTGGTCGCGGTCGGCTCGCTGTGCGGGCCCTACCGGATCCCGCACCAGGCCATCGCGGTGCAGGGCGTGGTCACCAACAAGACGCCGACCGGCGGGTACCGGGGTTTCGGCGCCCCGGAGGGAACCTTCGCGATCGAGCGGCTGGTCGACAAGATCGGACGCGAGCTGGGCATCGACCCGCTGGAGCTGCGGCGCCGGATGATCCTCACCCCGCACGACCTGCCCTACGAGACCGCCGCGGGGGCTCGGCTGGTGTCCGGCACCCACCGCGAGGCGTTCGAGCGCGCCGTGGAGCTGGGCGAGCGGATGCTGGCCGAGGAGCGCTCCACCGCCGAACCCGGAACGCACCTGGGCGTCGGCTACGCCACCTACGTCGAAGGCGTCGCCTCCACCACGTTCTCCATCACCGGAACCTGGAGCAGCCAGGACTCGGCGGACGTCCGCTTCGACTCCGACGGCGGCGTCACCGCGGCCGTCGGGATCTCGGCGATGGGTCAAGGCACCCACACCATGGTCGCGACGCTCGTCGCCGAGTCGCTGTCGATCCCGATCGAGCAGGTCCGGGTCGTCATGGGCGACACGGACACGGCTCCGTTCGGCCTCGGCAGCTGGGCGAGCCGCGGGACGCTCGTGGCCGGTGGAGCGATCGAACGCGCGTCAGAGGTGTTGCGGCGCAAGGGAACCGACATCGCCGCGCACCTCCTGGAGGCGTCCCCGGACGACCTGGAACTCAGCGAGGGGCGTTTCCAGGTCCGGGGCAGTCCCGGCAGCGCGGTCTCCTGGGCCCAGGTGGCCCAATCGGCTCTGAACCGGACCTTCGAGCTCCCGCCGGGCGTCGAGCCGGGACTGGAGGCGCGCGCCGTCTACGAGCCGCCCGGCCTCGATCACGTGCCGCGTCCCGACGGCAAGATGAACGCCGCCGCCACCTACACCAACGCCACTCACGCCGCCGTCGTCCGCGTCGACGCCGACACCGGAGTCGTCGAGGTGGTGCGCTACGCGGTGGTGCACGACTGCGGCCGCGTCATCAACCCGCTGACCGTCGCGGGCCAGATCCACGGCGGGGTCGCGCAGGGCATCGGCGGAACGCTCTACGAACAGCTCCCCTACGAGGACGGCCAGCCGCTGGCCACCACGTTCTCGGAATACCTGCTGCCCAGCGCCCGCGAGATCCCCGAGATGCTCGTCGAGGAGCGGGGCGGCCCCGCTCCGGAGACCCCGTTCGGCGCCAAGGGAGCGGGCGAGGCCGGCATCATCGGCCCACCTGCCGCGATCGCCGGGGCGATCGAGAACGCGCTCGCACCGCTGGACGTCACCGGGATCGACACCACCCCGCTGACCCCACCTGTGGTGCGCCGCCTGATCGAGGAGGCCCGCTCGTGAAGCCGCCGCCGTTCGACTACGTCCGGCCGCGCACCGTCACCGACGCGATCGCGCTGCTGGCCGCCGACGAGGACGCCAGGCTCCTCGCCGGTGGGCAGAGCCTGCTGCCGATGATGAACTTCCGGCTGGCCCGGCCCAGCGCGC
Source organism: Saccharopolyspora endophytica (assembly GCF_018070075.1). Lineage (GTDB taxonomy): Bacteria > Actinomycetota > Actinomycetes > Mycobacteriales > Pseudonocardiaceae > Saccharopolyspora > Saccharopolyspora endophytica. The sequence continues at coordinate 91,170 of NZ_JAGPXE010000003.1, read as the reverse complement.
TGGTCGACATCACCCGCCTGCCCGGCATGGCCGAACTGCACCGCGATGGCGATGAGCTCGTGATCGGGCCCGCCACCCGCCAGCGCGCGGTCGAAACCTCACCCCTGGTCGCGCGGACCTGCCCGCTGCTGGTGGACGCCCTGCGCCACGTCGGCCACCACCAGATCCGCACCCGCGGCACCGTCGGCGGCTCGCTGGCCCACGCCGACCCGGCGGCCGAGCTCTGCGCCGCGGCCCTCGCGCTCGACGCCGAGGTGGTGGCCACCGGTCCGGACGGCCGCCGCTGGATCCCGGCCACCGAACTGTTCGTGGCCCCGTACCAGACGGCGCTGCGCCCGGCCGAGATCATCACCGAGACCCGCTGGCCGATCCGGCCGAGCGCCCGTCACGGGTTCGCCGAGATCACCCACCGCGCAGGCGATTTCGCCCTCGCCGGACTGGCGGTCGTCGTCGAGCTCGACGGGTCCGAGGTCACCCGGGCCCGGCTCGCCGCGCTGGGCGTCGCGGGCACCGTCCGCCGACTCCCCACCGCCGAGCAGGCACTGCTGGGCCGCCCGCTCACCGCGGGGTCGATCGACGACGCCGCCGACACCGCAGCGGTGTCGGTCGAGCCGCCCGAGGACGTGCACGCCGACCCCGATACCCGCCGCGCCGCCCTGCGCGCGGCCACCCGGCGAGCCCTGGAGCAGATCCCCCATGCCTGACACCCCCACCGCGAGCTGCGACATCACGCTGACGGTCAACGGCCGCGAGATCCGGCGCCCGGTGCCCGCCCGGCGGTTGCTGGTCGACTTCCTGCGCGAGGACCTGGCGCTCACCGGCACCCACGCCGGCTGCGAGCACGGGATCTGCGGCGCGTGCACGGTGCTCATCGACGGTGAGCCCGCGCGGTCCTGCATCACCCTCGCGGTGCAGGCCGACGGCTGCGAGATCACCACCGTCGAGGGCCTCACGCCGGAGACCGGGTTGAGCCCGATGCAGCAGGCGTTCAAGGAGTGCCACGGACTGCAGTGCGGTTTCTGCACCCCGGGCCTGCTCACGACGCTGGCCGCGGCCGCACCGGAGGACCACCCGACCGACGCCGACATCCGAGAACTCCTGGGCGGCAACATCTGCCGCTGCACCGGGTACCAGCACATCGTCGACTCGGTGAACAAGGCGTGGGGCCGTTCCTGAGGTGGCGCGGCCATCTCAGGACTCGCTCGGTCTGGACCGTCGACGCAGCGCAGGCCCTAGCTCCGGGCGTGCAACGACGGCGAGGGTCTAGGACGAGACGAAAGCAGCTTCTGCGAGTCGCTTTTCAGCGCGCCGCCGATGCGGGCTCGCGGGATGCCATCCCCGTCAACGGGTCCGGAACCGCGTCCACGCAGACCACACCCAACCTCCGGGTCGCGCGCGTCATCGACACGTAGAGATCGCTGCGCCCGAAACCGCCGTCCCCGAGGATCGCGGCGGGTTCCACGATCAGCACCGAGTCGAACTCCAGGCCCTTGGCCTGGCCCGGCTCCAGCACCACGATCGAGCCGGTCAGGTCGACCGGCAGTCCCACGCCCACCACCGAGGCGAGCTCGCGCACCAGCTCCGTCGGTGCGATCACGGCGAGCTGTCCCTCCGCGTGCTCGGCCACGACCTCGCCGACCAGATCCCCCAGCGATCCGCGGGAAATCCGCTCCAGCCACGGAACCTCGCCGGAGGACCGGACCGAGCGCGGCGGACGCAGACCGGTTCCGGCCAGCAGGTCCTCGGTCGCGGCCATGATCTCCGACGGCGTCCGGTAGTTCACGGTCAACTCGGCCAAGCGCCACCGGTCGGCCACGTGCGGCGCCAGCACCTGACCCCACGAGCTGGCTCCGGACGGGCTGCCGGTCTGCGCGAGATCGCCGACGAGGGTCATCGACCGGGAGGGGCAGCGGCGCATCAGCATCCGCCACTGCATCTCCGAGAGCTCTTGCGCCTCATCGACGACGACGTGGCCGAACACGGACTTGCCCGCGTCGTGACCGAGCAGCGCGGCGGCCTCGTCGAGCAGCGGCACGTCGGCCGAGGTGCGCGGAGCACCGCCTGTCAGGTCGGTCACCACGTGCTCGGGCGTCAGCTCCGGCCACAGCTCGTCGAGCGCGGCCAGCACCCCGTCGTCGGCCAGCAGCGAGGCGCGCAGCGCGTCGCGATCGGCGGAGTCGATCATCTCCCGAGGGGCGTCGTCATCGGCGTCGACGATCACCCCGGCGGCCGAGAGCGCGTTGCGGTCGGCCGCGCTCAGCCGTCCATCAGCGCTGCCCCCGTCCAGGGCTCGACCGTCCTCGCTGAGCACGAGCGATTCCATCCGCTCGACGAGCGAGCCCACGAGCGAGCCGACGAGCTCGTTCTGGAACACCAGTCGCGCCTGGTTGTGCGGCAGGGCGGCCTCACGCGCCTTGGCCACCGCCCGACGGCACGTCTCCGGGTCCAGCGACAGCACCTGCTCCTCGAAGGTCACCTCGACCGGCTCGTCGGGGACCCGCACCCGCGCCCGGATCGCGTGGGCGATCTCCTCGGCCATCCGGGCCGATCCCTTGCGCTCGGCGTCCGGATCGATGGCGTCGGCGTCGAGACCGCCGCCGAGTTCGGCGATGGTGGAGGCGATCACCCGGTTCTCACCGAGACCCGGCAGCACCTGCCCGATGTAGTCCAGGAAGATCCGGCTCGGCCCGATCACCAGCACTCCCCTGTTGCGCAGGTGCTCGTGGGTGTAGAGCAGGTAGGCGACGCGGTGCAGCGCGACCGCCGTCTTGCCGGTTCCCGGCCCGCCCTGCACGACCAGGACACCGCGCTCCGCCGAGCGGATGATCGCGTCCTGCTCGGCCTGCAAGGTCGTGACGATCTCGCGCATCCGGCCGGTGCGCTCGGCGGTCACGGCCGCCAGCAGCGCGGCCTCGCCGACCAGGTGCTCCTCGGTGCCGTCGGAGTCCAGCAGCTCGTCGTCGACGGCCACCACGGTCCGGCCCCGCGTGGTGATCCGGCGCCTGCGCCGGACTCCCTGCGGATCGGCCGCCGTGGCGGTGTAGAAGGCGCGGGCCAGCGGTGCTCGCCAGTCGACCAGCAGCTGCTCGTCGTCCGATTCGCGGAACACGCCGATCCTGCCGATGTAGGCGCTGGTCCCGTCGTTCATGTCGAGCCGGCCGAAGCACAGCCCGTGCTCGATGCCGTCCAGGCGCGACACCTCGGCCTTCCAGACGGCGACGGTGTCGGGATCACCGCCGGCTTCGACCCGGGCGGCCGCCTGTGCGCGCAGGGCGTCCACGTGGGCGTACAACTCGGTCAGGTGCTCCTGCTCTAAATCGAGCTCATCGCCGCTCAAAGCCCCAGGACTCCCATGTTCGGACGTTCGACCAGCACAGAGTGCCCGACAGCGTTCGACAATTCCAGTCGCGCCACCTCGTCCGGTGTGGACGGAGGCCGCTCTGCGGGTTTCCGGACGAACGGATCCATCGGCGATTCACGGGCGCTGGAGGGCAGATCCGGCATTCCGCCCGGCGGCCGATCCCCGCGCGTCGCGGCTGGTGAACGAGTGTTTAGATCGGTCCGGCGTCAACCACGAGGAGGAACAGCACCATGACTGCCGCACGCGGGACCACGGTGGAGATCACCACGCCGGACGGCGTGGTAGATGCGTACCTCACACATCCGGAGGGCGGCGGGAAGCATCCCGCGGTGCTGTTCTACATGGATGCCTTCGGGCTGCGGCCGCACCTCTGCGCCATGGCGGACCGGCTGGCGGCCGAGGGTTTCACCGTGCTGGTGCCCAACCTATTCTACCGGGCGGGCCGGACCCCGGTCTTCGAGCTGCCTGAGTTCATCGACCCGGGTGCGCGGCCGGAGATCTTCCAGACCATCGGCCCGATCATGCAGCAGCTCACGCCCGAACTGGCGATGCGCGATGCCGGCGCGTACCTGGAATGGCTGGCCGACAGCCCGCTGACCACCGGTGAGCCGGTCGGGGTCACCGGCTACTGCATGGGTGCCGTGATGGCGCTGCGCACGGCCGGGGCCTACCCCGAGCGCGTGGCGGCGATGGGCGGTTTCCACGGCGGCAACCTGGCCACCGAGGCGGAGGACAGCCCGCACCTGGTCGCCGGGAAGATCAGCGCCGAGCTGTACTTCGGCCACGCCGATCAGGACCACGCGCTGCCGCCGGAGCAGATCCAGCGGCTCGACGAGGCGCTGACCGAGGCCGGTGTCCGGTTCCGCACCGAGGTCTACGAGGGCGCGCCGCACGGCTACACCCAGGCCGACACCGCCGCCTACGACGAGGCGGGGGCGGAGCGCCACTGGGAGGCCCTGCTGGAGCTCTTCCACCGCACCCTGCGCTGAAGCGGCGTCGACGGCGCCGGCCCGCCGCGCGCAGGGCCGGCGTCGTCACTCCGCGCCGTCGCCGGCCTCGGGGACGCCGGCCAGCTCGTGCGCCCGGGTGTTGCACGACGAGCAGGTGGGCCACAGCCAGCCGATGTCGGAGTTGTCGGCGGTGACCTTCTGGGAGCACAGCGTGCGCACGGTGACGCCGTGGTAGCCGTGGCGGGGCTTGGAGTCGGTGGTCGCGTGGCGCTGCCCCTCGGCGGGCACCCAGCTGAACGGATGCGGCCGGTACATCAGGCCGCCACTTCGCGCGGGCGCGGTCCGAGGCACGGCCACCCGCCCCCGGTCGATTCGATCACGCCCGCCACGATCTTGAACGCTACCCGAACAACGAGCGATCACACGCAACCCGTTCGGAGTAGTTGACCTCTCCGCAAGCACGAGAGACCACCCGAGACCACCACTCGCGGTGACAACTCCGTGATTCCCGGAGTCCCTGGAAGTCTCGAATCTCCCATTTGCCACCCAGGCCATCACGGGCGGTCATCGCCGCGAGGACGTCAGGGAAGGGTCAGGATCCGAGGGCCGTCGGAGGTGATCGCCACGGTGTGCTCGGAGTGGGCCGTGGTGGAGCCGTCGGCCGAGCGCAGGGTCCAGCCGTCGGGGTCGGTGACGATGCGCGCGGTGGTGCGCGCGAACCAGGGCTCGATGGCGATGGTCAAACCCGGCTGCAGCTTCATGCCCCGGCCGGGCTTGCCGCGGTTGGACACGTGCGGCCCCTCGTGCATGGTGCGACCGAGACCGTGCCCGCCGAACTCGGTGTTGACCGGGTAGCCGTAGTCGGTGGCGACGGCCTCGATCGCGGCCGAGATGTCGCCGAGCCGGTTGCCCGGCTTGGCGACGTCGATCGCCGCGCGCAGCGCCTCCTCGGTCGAGCGGACCAGCCTGCGGTCCTCCTCCTTCTCGGACCCGACGATGACCGTGCGGGCGGCGTCGGCGACCCAGCCGTCGATGCTCACCGCGAAGTCGGCGGTGAGCACGTCGCCGTCGCGCAGCGCGTAGTCGTGCGGGAGCCCGTGCAGCACGGCGTCGTTGACCGACAGGCAGATGACGTTGCGGAACGGCCCCTCGCCGAAGGACGGCGAGTAGTCCCAGTAGCAGGACTGGGCACCGCGCTCCTCGACCCGGCGGCGCGCGTGGTGCTCCAGGTCCATCAAGTTGACGCCGACCTTCGCCATGTCCCCGACCTCGGCGAGGATCTCGGCGACGAACGCGCCGGTGACGCGCATCTTGTCGATCTCGGCCGGCGTCTTCAACTCGATCACTCGTACTCCTACGACTCTCACTGTCGGTATTTTAATACCAAGCCTAGCACTTGCAGGTATTTAAATACCACCGTAGCCTTCGAGTCGTGGTACGGCTTCCTCTCACCCCTGATCAGGTGGAGTCCGGCGCGCGCGTCGGCAAGATGCTGCGGGACGCGCGCGCAGGACGCGACGCGGTCGAGATCGCCCGCGCGGCGGGGATCTCCCCCGAGACGCTGCGCAAGATCGAGTCCGGCCGGCTGCCGACCCCGGCGTTCGGCACCGTGGTGGGCCTGTGCGATGCCCTGGACCTCCCGGTGCAGAAGGTCGCCGAGGTCTGGCGCGGTGAGGTGAGCCTGCGCAGCGCCTCCTGACCCTCACCGCACGCGACGGGCCCTGAGCACCACGTCGTGCGGGTGGTCCTCCTTGCCGGGCCCGGTGCGCGGGCGGGTTTCGTCGACCTCCACCTGCCAGTCCTCGTCGAGGAACTTCGCGACGTCGGCGGGCTGGACGTACTCGGCGGGGTCGAACTCGGCGTCCGGCGGGAACCCGGCGGGGTCGTGGCCGACGTACAGCAGCGTGCCGCCCACCGCCACGGCGGCCAGCAGGGCGCGCACCGGCTCGTCGCCGCGCTCCTTCTTCAGCGCGAAGTACTGCGCGGATACCAGGTCGAACGAGCGGGCCGGCGGGTGCTCGGCGGCGAGGTCCGCGCGCACCCACGCGATGTTCGCGGCGACCTCGGCAGCGCGCTCCGCGGCGACCGCAGCACCGCGCTCGACCGCCACCCGCGAGATGTCGGTGGCGGTCACCTTCCAGCCCTGCTCGGCCAGCCAGATCGCGTCGCCGCCCTCGCCGCAGCCGACGTCGAGGGCCTGCCCCGGCGACATGCCGGTGACCTCGGCGACGAGGGCGTCGTTGACGGCGCCGCTGAAGAGCCGCTCCTGGCTGCCGTACCGCTCGTCCCACTCCGCTGCGCTCATGTGCTCCTCCTGGTCGTGCACCAGTCCGTGCCGGCTGTCGCCCATCGCGACCTCGCAGGTGCGGTTCTCCGCCGCCGCGGTGAAGGGATTCCGCGCGGAGGCGACGGCGCGGGCGGTCTCCTCCTCGAGCAGGTCCATGTTGATCATTCCCCCGACGGTCGCCCCGGCCGCCGCCGCGACGATCACGGTGGCGCGCAGGTCGGTCGTGTTGCCCGCGACCCACACGCCCGGCACGGACGTCCGGCCGTGCTCGTCCGAGGGGATGTGCGCACCGCCGCTGGGGTGCGCCTCGGGTTCCAGCCCGAGGCCGGCGGCCGGTTCCGACCGGGCGACCATGCGCGGAGCCACCGCCAACGCCCGCAGCGGAACGACTCGCCCGCCCGCCAGGCGAACTCCGGTCAGCTCGTCGCCCACGACCTCCAGCCTCTCGACCGGCTCCGCGACGACGTCGATGCCGCGAGCGGCGAGCTTGTCGGCTTCCTCACCGGACGGAGCGTCGGATCCGTTGAGCAGCAGCGTGATCCGCTCGCTCCACTGCCGGAACAGCAGGGCCTGGTGCACGCTCATCGGGCCGGTCGCGAGCACGCCGATCGGTTCGTCGCGGAACTCCCAGCCGTGGCAGTAGGGGCAGTGCAGCACGTCGCGGCCCCATCTGTCCGCCAACCCCGGCACGTCGGGAAGTTCGTCGCGCAGACCGGTTGCCAGCAGCAGCCGTCGCGCACTCACCCGCCGGCCGTCGGCCGTCTCCACGACGAAGCCCGAGCCCTCGCGGCCCGCCGAAACCACCTGCCCGGTGAGGATCTCTCCCCCGTAGCCCGCCACTTCGCGGCGACCGGCCGCGAGCAGGTCCGCGGGCGCCTCACCGTCGCGCGAGAGGAACCCGTGCATGTGGGCGGCGGGGGCGTTGCGGGGCTGCTCGCCGTCGATCACCAGGACGCTGCGACGCGCCCTCCCCAGCATCAGCGCGGCGTTCAACCCGGCCGCGCCGCCCCCGACGACGACCACGTCGTACCTGGTCAGACCCTCGTTTTCCATCACTGACCACCTCCAGCGACCACCATGCCCAACCCCCGCAGGATTCAGCAACGTTCTTTGCCGCCTCGGCAACAGGTTGGACCGCGGAGGGCTTGCGCGGGGTTCAGGCCGGTGGGGCGAAGAACTCGAGTGCGATGTGGTCGGGGTCCCGGAACTGCACCCCGGAGCCGTAGTGGGCGTCGACGATGCCGCCGTGCTGGATGTCGAGGTCGTCGAGGCGGTGGCACCAGCTCTCCAGCTCTGCCCGGTCGCGGCAGGCGAAGGCCACGTGGTCCAGTCCGGTGCGGTGCCCGTCGAACGCCCCGCCCTTGGCGCCGCCGGGGTGGGTGTGCAGCCCGAACAGCTGTCCGCCGGCCAGCGCGAACACGGTGTGGTGGAAACCGCCGCTGGTCTCGTCCTCGTCCAGGACGGGTTCTGATCCGAACAGGGCCCGGTACCAGCGGGTGCTGCGTTCGAGATCGGACACGGTGATCGCCACGTGCGTGATGGGTGGGAACTCGGCCATGCCAGCCTCCTCGGGAACTGCGCCGGGAGAGCGGCAGGACCGCCCCGGCGCGGTGTGGTTCTCATGGTGCCCACACCGCGCCGGTCTCGGAACCTCCGTCGAGTCGCCCGTTCGCGTCAGGCGGGGACCCGGCCCTCGACCATGGGGCGCAGTTGCGCGTCGACGAAGTCCACGACGGCCGCCGGTGCCTTCTCGGGCGAGCCGGCGTCGAACGGCGGTTGCGGGTCGTACTCGATGCCCAGCTGCACGCCCTGCGCCACCTCATCGCCCGCGATGCGCGCGACCAGCCGCAACGCCATGTCGATGCCCGCGGACACGCCCGCCGCCGTCACGTACTTGCCGTCGAACACCACGCGTTCTCCGGTGGGCTCGGCACCGAACCGGGTCAGCTGTTCGAGCGCGAGCCAGTGCGAGGTGGCCCGGCGGCCGTCGAGCAGCCCGGCAGCTCCCAGCAGCAGCGATCCGGTGCACACCGACGTCGTCCAGGTCGTGGTGGCGTCGACGCGCCGCAGCCACTGCACCACCGGCCCGTCGGGCAGCTGGTTGTGGTGGTTGCCGCCGGGGACCACGACGACGTCCGGTTTCGGCACCTCGTCCAAGGTGGCCGCCGGGACGACCCGCACGCTGCCGTGGTCGTTGCTCACCACGTCGGTGCGCTCAGCGACGAGCACGACCTCGGCGCCGGGCAGGCTCGCCAGCACGTCGTGGGGCCCGATGGCGTCCAGGGCGGTGAACTCGTCGTACAGCGGGATCGCGATCTGCATCTGTCTCCTCCTGGTGATCAGCTCGCCGGCTTGAACCGGCGGCGGTACTCGGCGGGTCCGACTCCGAGGGCGCGGATGAACGCTCGGCGCATCGCCTCGGGTGTGCCGAAACCGCAGTTCCTGGCCGTCTCTTCGATCCCGGCGTCGGTGTCCTCCAGCCGGCGCCGGGCGGCTTCCAAGCGCACGCGGTCGACGTAGCGCCCGGGCGACGTCCCGACCTCGGCGGTGAAGGCGCGGGCGAACTGGCGCGGCGAGAGGTTCGCCCTCTCCGCGAGCGCGGGAATCGCCAGGTCGGCCTCGGGGTGTTCGTCGATCCAGCGCTGGACCTCGCGCAACGACCTGCGCTGCGCGGTCTGGCCCGCCAGCTGCGCGCTGAACTGCGACTGGTCGCCGGGCCTGCGCAGGAACACCACGAGGTACCGGGCGACGGTCAGTGCCGCTTCGCGGCCGAGGTCGTCCTCGACCAGCGCGAGCGCGAGGTCGATTCCGGCGGTCACCCCGGCCGAGGTGGAGACCTCGCCGTCGCGCACGAAGATCGGTTCGGGCTCGACGTCGATCTCGGGGAACCTGCCGGCCAGGGTGTCGCACAGCCACCAGTGCGTGGTGGCCCTGCGCCCGTCGAGCAGTCCGGCTTCGGCGAGCAGGAACGCGCCGCTGCACACCGAGACCAGCCGTTCGGCTCGCCGGGCGTTGCCGCGCAGCCAGTCGACGACGTCGGGTTGTTCCCGGGTGCCCTCCCCGCCCGGCACCAGCAGCAGGTCGGGCGCGGGGCCGTCGTCGAGGGCGGAGTCCGGTGTGATCACCAGTCCCGACGACGTGCGCACCGGGTTTCCACCGATGCTCGCGGTCCTGATCTCGTAGGCCTTGTCCAGCCCCTGCTCGGCGCACCACGCGTTGGCGCCCGCGAATACCTCGACGGGTCCGGTGAGATCGAGGCTCAGCACCCCGTCGAAGACGAGGGCCAGCACAGTGCGGGTTCGCATGTCATCCATGCTGGTCAACAGCGCGGATGACTACAACGTCGAATTCCCCTCCTTTCCGGTCATCGGATGAGGGGCGGGGTGTCCCAGGGCTGGTCGAGCGCGGCGCGCAGGGCGGCGACGGCGTCGTGGCCGATGCGCGTGGCCAGTTCGCGTTCGATGGCCTCGATGGTGCGCAGGGCCTTGCGGTGGACGCGGGCGCCTTCCTCGGTGACGCGGACCAGCCGGCTGCGGGCCGACGTGGGGTCGGGGACCTGTTCGAGCAGACCCATCCCGATCAGCCCGTGCACCGCCTGGTGGACCGACTGGCGGGTGGTGCCGATCCGGCGGGCCAGTTCGGCGACGGACGTTCCCGCCGCGTCGAGGCTGGCGAACACCGCGGCCTGCGCGACCGTGACCGGCTGCTCGCCGGAGTGCCGCATGCTGTTGTGCAGAGCGTCGTCGAACCAGCGCTTGGCCGATGCCAGCAGTTGCGGCACGTTCGGCGGGATGTCGTCCATGATCCTCAGCTTCCGGGAGCGGTCGAGGTACACGATCGCACGATCTCCCGCCCGGTCGTTCACACCTCGCCCATCGTCAGGTACCTTGACGGTATCGGCGACTTGGAACGCGGAGGGGACCATGACGATCGAGTTCGCGACGCAGCACCGGACGCGCTCGCAGATCCCGCCGGAGCCGGGCAAGCCCTACTTCATCGAGAAGGGGCAGGGCGACCGCGCGCACCTGTTCGGGGACCTGTTCACGATCTACGCCGGCGGCGAGCAGACCGAGAACACCTTCAACTTCTTCACCTGCGAAGGACCGAAGGGCGACATCATCCCCGCGCACTCGCACCCGGACACCTACGAGGTCTTCTTCATCACCGACGGCGCCGTCCGGCTCTTCGTCGAGGAGACCGGCGGCGAGCAGCACGAGAAGCTGCTGACAGCAGGTGATTTCGGGTTCGTGCCGAAGAACTGCCCGCACGCGTACCGGATCGAACGCCACCACAGCCGCATCGTCGGCGTCGCGGCCGGGCCGGGCGGGACCTTCGAGCGGTTCTTCGAGAACCTGGGCGCACCCACGGACGAACCGGGATTGCCGACCGCGCCGGTGGTTCCCGAACCGCACAGGTTCGGCGCCGTGGGCGAGCGCTACGACGTCCGGTTCCTGCCGGATCACCGGTGGCGCACTCCGTCGGCGAACGAGCAGCGACCATGACCGGCACCGAACCGCTTCCCGCCGCGACGGCGATCGGAGGCATGCCGGGAAAGCTCCTGCGCGCAGTGCCCTACGCGACTCCGGCCGGGTTCCGCCCGCTGCTGGCCGACGTCCACCTGCCGCCGGTGCCGAAACCACCGGTGGTGCTGTTCCTGCACGGCGGAGGCTGGCGGCTCGGCTCGCGGACCTCGTTCTGCCCGACCTGGCGGGACTGGTCACCGAGCCCGTTCGCGCGGCTCGTCGCGGCGGGCTTCGCCGTCGTCTCGGCCGACTACCGGCTCAGCGGCGAGGCGGCCTTCCCGGCGCAGCTCGACGACGTGACCACCGCCGTGCACTGGATCCGTGACCGCGCCGTCGATCTGGGGGTCGACGCGGAACGGATCGTGGTGTGGGGCGAGTCCGCGGGCGGGCACCTCGCCGCGCTGCTCGGCCTCACCGCCACCCGGAACGCGCCGGACGCGGTGGCGGGAGTGGTCGACTGGTACGGGCCGAGCGATCTCAGCGCCATGCCCTCCCGGGACGACCCGGGCTCGCGGGAGGCTCAGCTCCTCGGAGCCGCGGCATCCCAGGTGCCCGATCTGGCGAGAGCGGCCAGCCCGGTGTCGCACGTGCACGGCGCCGCTCCCCCGTTCCACCTCGCCCACGGCACCGCGGACGACGCCGTTCCCGCCGAGCAGAGCCGACTGCTGGCCGACGCGCTGCGCGAGGCGGGTCGGCCGGTCGAATGCGACCTGGTGCCCGACGCCGGGCACCTGTGGCGCGGGCCGGTCGACGGCGAGCGGATCTTCACCCGCGCCCTGGAGTTCGCCCAGCGGGTCACCGCCCGCTAGCGCTCACAGGGCATTGAAGCGCGCCTGGGTCTTGTCCACCTCGGGCAGGGCTTCGATGACGCTTCCCAGGTGGGTGCGCATGGCCGACTCGGCGGCGTCGGCGTCGCCGGCGCAGATGGCCTCGATGATCGCCAGGTGCTGCGGCAGCGACACCGAGGGGCGGCCCGGGTGCATGGCCAGGCGGAACTGGTGCCGGACGTTCTGGCCGCGCAGCCGCCCGAGCACCGCGCACGCCGTCTCCTGGCCGCTGATGCGCAGGATCAGGGCGTGCAGGCGCTTGTTGATCTCGGAGTAGCCGAGCACGTCGCCGGCGGCGACGGCCTGCTGCATCAGCTCACCGATCTCGCGCAGCTCACCGTGCTCCTGCTCGGTGGCGCGCTCGGCCGCGCGCGCCGCGCACAGGCCTTCGACGACCATCCGGACCTCGGTGATCTCGATGGCTTCCTGCAGCGACACCGCCCGCACGCGAGCGCCCCGGTTCTGGATGCGCTCCACGAGGCCCTCGGTGGTCAGCTGGACGAGCGCGTTGCGGACGGCGGCGCGGCTGACGCCGAACTGCTCGGCGAGCTCGGCCTCCACCAGCCGCTGGTTCGGGGCGAAGTCTCCACTGGTGATGGCCTCGCGGATGGCGTCCACGACCGGAGCCTCCTGGCCGACGTCGTCCCGCTTCGCTGTGGTCACTACCCCTACCCCGAGATTGATAACAATTTTGTCCACCATCTTAGCGGGCGGGGTTCGCGCAGGCCCGCGCCATCCTCACCGGGCGGAAGATCAGCGCGCGAGGAAGTCGCCGACGAGCTTGCTCGCCACCGGCCGGTTCTCGTGGAAGTAGGCGTGGCGGAGACCGGGCAGGACGTGCGCTTCGGCGTTCGGGATGCGCTGGGCCAGCAGCTCGGCATTGCTCGCCGGGGTCATCCGGTCGTCGGCGCCGTGCAGGACGAGGGTGGGCGAGCAGATCTCGTCCAGCCGGTCCCAGGCGTTGTGGCCGTTGCTGGCGGCGAGGTGGTGGCGGGCGTGCACCGGCATGTCCGGGTCACCGAGAACGGTGCGCGGCCCGTCGTGCGAGGCCAGCCACTCCGGGCTGTACATCAGCTCCAGCAGCGCTCGTTCGGCCGCGTCCCGGTCGGGCTGCGCGAGCGCGCGGCGAACCGCGGCGTCGCGTTCGACCGCGTGCGGGCCGCCCGGCGACGTGCAGCCGAGGACCAGCCGTCGCACGCGATCGGGGTGGTTGATGGCCAGCCACTGGGCGGAGCGACCACCCATGGAGGTGCCGTACACGTCAGCGGAGTCGATGCCGAGCGCGTCCAGCACGGCGATGACGTCCTCGGCGAAATCCTCCGTGGAGCAAGGCTGATCGGGTTTGCCGCTGGCACCCGTCCCCCGGTAGTCCGTGGTGATGGTGCGGTGGGCGCCCTCGAAGTCCTCGCGCGCGCCGTCCCACCAGCGGTGGTTGTTGGCCTGCCCCGCCAGCAGCACCAGCGGGCGTCCCGCACCCGCGACCTGGAAGGCCAGCGAGGTGCCGTCCTGAGCGCGCGTGAACTCCTGCCCGACTGCCATGCGTTCTCCTCCCGAAGACGACCACCCGGAACCCTACGCAGCCCCACCACGACCTACGTCACGCCTCACGCACCCTCGTCACCAGCACGACCCCGAATGCGGCGGTATCCCGGCCGCCACCCGATGAGGACGGTCTCCGGAACGCCGCCGCTGGGGGCGATCGCGCCTCAGCCGCTGCGGTAGATGCCGGGGTGTTGGCCGGTGAGGCGGTGGAAGGTCTCGGCGAAGGCCGCCGGTTTGCGGTAGCCGACGGCGCGGGCGGCTGCACCGACGGAGGCGCCGGCCGCGAGGTGGCCGACGGCGGCGCGCATGCGGACGCGGGTGCGCCAGCGGGCGAAGGTCATGCCGGTCTCGGCGGTGAACAGGCGGCTGATCGTGCGCACTCCCGCCTTGACCGCGAAGGCCCATTCGTCGAGGTCGCGCGGGTCGGCGGGGTTGGCGATGAGGGCGTCGGCGATGCCGCGGATGCGGTCGTCGGTGGGGATCGGGACGTCGAAGACCGTGTTGGGAACGGGTTCCAGGACCCCCAGCAGGAGCGATTCGGCGTGGTGGCGGAGGGTTCCGCGCTGCCGGTTCTCGTCGAGGTGCACGATCAGCTCGGCGACCAGCGGGGTGATCGCGACGCCGGTCGGCTCGCGCCACTCGCCGGGACCGTGGTCGTCGACGAACACCACGACGCGGACGCCCCCGGGTTGGCGGACCTCGACCGCGTGCAGGATCCCCGCGGGGATCCACAGGCCCTGGTTCGGAGGCACGAGCCATTCGCGGCCGGCCGCGTGCAAGGCGATCGTGCCCGATTCCGACCAGCACAGCATGTTCCGCCGATGCCGGTGCTCACCGACCGAACCCGGGTCGACCTTCGGCTGCCCGATCACCACCAGCATCGGGTTGGCCGAATGACGGTCGTGGATGGCCACCTGCCGCACATCGGCCACCCTACTCTCGGCCTCACCAGAGCGATCCAGGAGGCGACATGACCCGCGCAGCACCCAGGAAGGTCCCGTTCGAGGAGGTCCGGGCGTCGCTCGGCGAACCGGACGACATGATGAAGGTCAAGAAGCTCCCCCGGCTGGACGAGCACCTGCGCCGGTTCATCGCGCACTCCCCGTTCCTGTCGATGGCCACCGCCGACGCCGAGGGCAACGTGGACTGCACACCGCGCGGCGACCACCCCGGCTTCGTGCGGGTGCTCGACGACGTCACGCTGGCGATCCCGGACCGGCCGGGCAACCAGATCGCCGACTCCTTCCGCAACCTCGCGTCCCATCCCGGTGTCGGCCTGCTGTTCTTCATCCCGGGCCTGCGGGAGACCGCGCGGGTCAACGGGTCCGGGTACGCGACCGACGATCCCGAGGTGCTGGCGCGGATGCAGGCCGAGGGCCGCACTCCCTCGCTGGCGATCGTGGTGCGGGTCGAGGAGGCGTTCCTGCACTGCGGGCGCGCGCTGCTGCGCTCGCGCCTGTGGGACCCGGCGAGCCAGGCGCTGGCCGAGGAGATCCCGTCCCCCGGCGAGATCGCCGCCGACCAGTTCGGCATCGACGTCGATCCCGAGGCGCTCAACTCGATCCTCGAACGCGGCTACCAGCGGCTCTACTGAGAGGCACAGCGTTGCAGAAGGCCATCATCGACGACATCTCCTCCATCGCCGACGGCGTCGCGGCGCTGACGCTGGTCGGCGCAGGCGAACCGCTGGCGGCGTGGGGGCCGGGTGCGCACATCGACGTGACGCTGCCGAACTGGCTGACCCGCCAGTACTCGCTGTGCGGCGACCCCGGAGCCGAGGACTACCGGATCGCGGTGCGCCGGGAGCGGTTGAGCCGGGGCGGCTCGGAGTACGTCCACGACCACCTCCGGCCGGGGCGAGAACTCGACATCTCCCGGCCTCGCAACACCTTCCCGCTGATCCCGGCACCCGAGTACCTGTTCATCGCCGGCGGCATCGGGATCACACCGATCCTGCCGATGATGCGCGCGGCCGTGACCTCGGCCGCCGCGGCGACGCTGGTCCACTGCGGTCGTTCGATGCCGTTCGCCGACGAGCTGCGGCGCGAGCACGGCGACCGAGTCCGGTTCGGCCGACCGGACATGGCGGAGCTGGCAGCGGGCCTGGGCCCGGAGACGCTGGTGTACTGCTGCGGCCCGGAACCTATGCTCGCCGCGGCGGAGGCCGCGTTCCCCGCCGATCGGCTGCACGTGGAGCGGTTCCGGCCGCGCACGAGGACTTTCGCGCCGGACACCGCGTTCGAGGCGGTCTGCGCCCGTTCGGGCAGGACCGTGCCGGTGGAGGCCGACGAATCGCTGCTCAACGCGCTGCGCTTCGCAGGCTTCCCGGTCTCCTCCGGATGCCGCGAGGGGGTCTGCGGCAGCTGCGAGCTGCGCTACCTCGACGGAGAACCCGAGCACCGCGACGAGATCGGAGCCGCCGAGGGCCGCCTCTACCCGTGCGTGTCCCGCAGCCGCACCGATCGCCTCACGCTGGACCTGTGACCACGCAGGGCAGCGTGGGCGTCCAGCCGCAGCGCCCCGCGCTGACAGCGGCGGCCGGATCCGGCGCCGCAGTCGACGGCGTCTGCTGAACCCACCACGCGGCATCACCCTCGTGCCTGCTGCACCGGACAGCCACTGGTGCAGCAGGCACGGGAGCATCTCGACCTGCTGGAGTCCGGTGATCGCGAGGGGGCGGCGGAGTACCTGCGCAGTCGCCTCGACGAGGTTCGGGAGCGGAAGACCCGGCGAGGTTCCCGCTAGCCGTGGCGGCCGCAGAACCCGAGGGGGGCTCGCGATCGCCCGTGGCGATTTTCCGATGCCGGGGAGCGTTTTCGGGGGTGTGACGGCAAACTGGTGGTGAGCCGCACGGATCGAGGGGGCCGCGACTCATGAACAGTGCACAACTCGCCGAACTCATCGCCCGCGACGCCGCGGACGGCATCCGCCAGCACGTGGTTCGTGCGCTCATCATCCGCGCGGGCAAAGCGCTGATGTTGCGCCGTCCGCGCCACGAATCCCGCGGTGGGATGTGGGAAATGCCCGGTGGCAAGGTCGAACCGCACGATTGCGACCTCTTGGACGCGCTGCGCCGCGAGGTCCACGAGGAAACCGGACTCGCCGTCACCGGATTCACCCGCCATCTCGCCGCGCACGACTTCGTCAACCGGCACGGCCGCAACGTCCGGCAGCACACGTGGTCGGTGACCGTGGCCGGACAGGACGTGCGACTCACCGAGCACGACGCCTACACCTGGACGAACGCTCACGACACCCACCCGATCAGCCCGCGGGACCGGAACCTCATCAGCACTCACGCTGTGCGAGGCACGACACTCCTGTAGGGGTCACCCGAATTCGCTCAGCGGGTTTTTCCCGCACTCTTCCCGGAATCCGGGGACAATTTCGGCAATTCGCCGACCTTCTCCGGTGAAACTGGGAAAACCGCGAGCGAGACGCCGACGTGTCCTATTCTGTTCAGATCTTTTTCTCCTGTTCCGGACCGGAATCGATTTATGATCGAACGACTTTCGGATTCGGAAACGAGAGGAACGATCGCCTGATGAACACTGTGGACGGAACGCCCCGCGCCGGCCGGGCCGGGAAGTTCGCGGCCAGCGTCGCGGGAGCCGCGGTCCTGCTCCTCGCGCTCCCGCCGGCGATCGCCGCCGCCGACCCGCCCGCCGCGCTGCCCACCAGCGCTGCGGAAGCCGACGCGAAGTGGCAGCCGGCCTTCGACTACGACGGCGACGGTTGCTACCCGACCCCGGCGATCGGGTCGGACGGCACCATCGCTCCCGGCCTGGACACCACCGGCGCGATCAACGGCAGCTGCCACGACCAGTCGGACCTGGACAACACCAACTCCTACTCGCGTTCCAAGTGCAACAACGGTTGGTGCGCCTACGTCTACGACCTGTACTTCGAGAAGGACCAGGCCGTCGACGGCAGCGGGCTCGGCGGGCACCGCCACGACCTCGAACACGTCATCGTGTGGGTGGAGAACGACGAGGCCAAGTTCGTCTCGACCTCCGCGCACGGGGACTACTCGACCTTCCCGGCCAACGAGGTCCAGTGGGACGGCACCCACGCCAAGGTCGTCTACCACAAGGACGGCGTGAGCACGCACTGCTTCCGGCCGGCCGGTGCGGACGAGCAGCCGGAGAACCACTACGGCACCTGGCAGTACCCGGCTCTGGTGAGCTGGGACAACTGGCCGGACACCGGTCTTCGCGACAAGCTCACCTCGGCCGACTACGGCAGCGCGAGCCTGGCGATCTCCGACGGCGCCTTCAACGGCAACCTGGAGAGCGCCAAGCCCGAGGGCATCCCCTTCGACCCCAACGCCTGACGCGAGCGGAACGTCACCCCGCGTAGGAGCGCGCCGGCAGGCCTCGTACCCCGGGATCGGTGGCGAACACCGCACCGGCTCCGGGGTGGTGTTCGAGGTCGGTGTCGACCTGCGAGGTGGTGATGTAGAGGCGGTCGAGGTCCTCGCCGCCGAAGGTGCACGCGGTGACCTTCGGAGCGGGGACCTCGATCACCTCGGCCAGCGCTCCGTCGGGCGTGTAGTGGCGGACCGCACCGCCGCCCCACAGGGCGACCCAGACGCCGCCTTCGGCGTCGACGGTGAGTCCGTCCGGGGATCCGTCGGCCGGGTCGATGTGGGCGAACGGCCGCCTGTTGACCAGCTCTCCGCCCTCGAAGTCGAACACGTCGACCCGCTGGGTGGGGGTGTCGGCGTAGTAGGCCCGCGATCCGCCCTCCGTCCACATGAGACCGTTGGAGATGCTGACCTCGGGCACGACGGGTTCGACGCGGCCCCGCGGGTCGAGGCGGTAGAGGGTTCCGGCGCCGGGTGTTTCGTCGTAGGCCATGGAACCGCAGTAGAACGCGCCGTCCGGACCGCAGCCGCCCTCGTTCATCCGGACGTCGGTGCTGCTCCACAGCTCCGGCAGCAGCTCGATCTCCTGCAACGCGTCGTCGGCGAAGGCGAACCCGCGTTCCAGCGCCAGCACCGCGCCGCCGGATTCCCTCGGCCGCAGCACCGCTGCGACCGAGCCGACGTGGCGGCGGTGGACCTCACCGGCGGCGTCGAGGGTCAGCACGTCACCGACCAGCATGTCCACCCAGCGCAGGCCCGGCCAGCGGCCGAACCACACCGGTCCTTCGCCGTGCCCGGCCAGCGGAGGGGTGATCTGCTCCGGCATCGGTGAACCTCCGCGACGAGTCATGGGTGCAGCAGGACCTTCCCGGTGGGCACCGCCGGGTCGGCGAGGGCGTCCAGCGCCTTCCCGGCATCTTCCAACGCGAACTCGTGCGTGATCAACGGGGCCGGGTCGAGCCGGCCGGTGGCGAAGGCGCGCACGGCGTGCGCCCACGCGCGCGAGGACGCCCCGAACACGGTGTGCACGGTGACCGCGGCGCCGACCAGTTCCGCCGGGGTGAGCGGTTCGTGCTCCTCCGGGGCGATGCCGGTGAGCACGGTCCGCCCGCCGCGCCGGGTGGAGCGCACCGCGAGCCGCCCGGTTCCGGACGCGCCCGCGGCTTCGAGCACCACGTCGTACCCGCCGCCGGCCTCGTCGGGGGTGCGGAAATCCGTTGCGCCGCAGGCCTTGGCGGTATCGGCGCGGTCGGTTCGCGGATCGACCACCACGAGGCTGCCGGCACCGGCAGCGGCGAAGAGCTGGGTGGCGAGCATGCCGAGGGTTCCGCCGCCGATGACCGCGACGCTCTCTCCCACCCGCAGGCCTGCCTTGAGCACCGCCGAGGCCATGCACGCGGCCGGTTCCAGCAGCGCGGCGGCGCGCAGGTCGGCTTCGTCGGGAAGCGGGTGCAGCAGCCGGGCGGGGATGCGCAGGTGATCGGCCCAGGCGCCGGGCTGGGTGAAGCCGGTTTCGTCGTAGGCGGCCGAGCACAGGCTCGTGTCCACTTCGCGGCAGGCCGTGCACCGGCCGCAGTTGCGGAACCCCTCGCCCACCACCTTGCGTCCGACCAGCGCCGGGTCGACCCCGGCTCCCACCCGCACGACGGTCCCCGACCACTCGTGGCCCGGGACGACGGGGTAGCGGACGAACTCCGGGGGCCGGGTGCCGTGGTAGACCTCCAGGTCGGATCCGCAGATCCCGGACCAGGCCACTTCGACGAGCGCTTCGCCGTGGCCGGGCGGCTCGGGTTCGGCTGCGACGACGCGCAGCTCCTGCGGAGAATCGATCCGGACTGCGCGCGGCATCGCTGCTCGAACCCCTTCCACGGCGTGATGGCTCCGCCGCAGAGCCTGCTCGGCGGAACGGCCGCTGTCCAGTGGCTCGTCCCGTGGAGTCCGGCGATGTGGTCTGAAATGACCGGACGGACCGGACTTCGGCCGCCGGACTCCACGGGTACCTCGGGTCAGGCTCGGGGAGCTCGGCCGGGGACGGTGATGCGGTACTGGGCCATCTTCCGGTAGATCGTGGCCCGGCTGACGCCGAGCTCGCGGGCCGCCTCGCCGACGGTGGTGCCCGGCTCGGTGAGGCAGCGGATGATCTCGTCGCGCTCCACCGCTTCGAGCCTGGTCAGCGGCCTTCCCGGGCCGGTGAAGACCTCCGGCGGCAGGTGGTTGAGGTCGATCAGGTCGGCACGACCGGCGGCGTCGCGGACGACCTGGCGCAGCTGGCGGACGTTCTCCGGCCAGTCGTAGGCGTTGAGGGTTCGGGCCGCCGAAGCCGTGAAGTCCACCTCGCGCCGCCGCTGCTGACGTGCGAAGTGCCTGGCCAGCGGCTGGATGTCGTCCGGCCGGAACCGCAGCGCGGGCACCTCGACGACGGTGTCGACCAGCCGCCGCAGCTCCTCGGGCATGGCCTCGGCCGATTCGGCGGTGAGCACGTAGGGCTGCATGCCGCCGACGGCGCGCACCTCCCCCAACCGTTCGGCGAGGTCGCTGATCACCCAGGCCGGCAACCGGTCGACCCCGGAGATGATCACGCACGTGCTGTCCTTGCCGAGCTCCGGCGTCCACAGCTCCAGCCACGCCTCGACGTCGTCGGGCGCGGGCGGTCGCACGCTGAGCACCCGCTCGCGGCGCAGTTCCCGGCGAGCCAGCGAGGCCAGCGCGGTCTTGCCCGTTCCGGCTTCGCCGACCACGGCGACCGCGCGGCCGTTGCGGAAGGCCGAGCGCGCTTCGGCGAAGACGTTGCGCCACCCGGGCGTGAGCACCGAGGCCTCCGGCGCGCGCATCCGGTCGGCGTAGACGCGGAAGACCTCGCCGCGCGGCATCGGGTGCGCGCTGCGCCCGGCTCCCCTGGCCAGCATCAGCGCCGTGGTGTTGCCGGCGGCCGACTGGGCGAGCGCCAGCAGCAGCTCGGAGGCCGAATCCGACCAGGTCGTGAGGTTGACGCTGCCCGCGACACCACCGCTGACCGGGTCCAGCACGGGGGCCGCCGCGCAGGTGTAGCCGCGCAGTCCCGCGCAGAAGTGCTCCTCGGCCCGCACCAGGGACGGGGCGCGGTCGGCCAGGGCCAGGCCGAGCCCGTTGGTGCCCGCGTTCTCCTCGGCGAAGTAGAAGCCCGGCGCCAGGTGCACGCGGTCCAGCGAGCGGTTGATCGTGCCGTCCTCGCAGATGCGGCTGAGCACCAGCCCCTCCGGGTCGGTGATCATCATGCTGACCGGTTCGTTGGCGAGGGTGGCCTGCAGTCCGCGCAGCACAGCGGTGCCGCACTCGTAGAGCAGCGATCCGGTGTCGACCGAGCCGGTGAACACCGGACGCATCTCCTCCGCGCTGATCCCGTAGCGCTCGCTGCGCCGCCAGGACGCCCGCAGCCGGGGAGTGACGGTGGCCGGGCAGGCGGCGGGGTCGGGCGCACTCCGGTGCAGGTGCATCTCGAACCTCCAAGGGACGCGTCGTTGCGCCGGTGGGAACAGGGTAAGCGCAGGATGCGGCCTCCATCACCGATCACGCTGTCTCAAAGTGAGACACGCAGAGGCCCCTCGGAGGCTCTCGCCACTCCTACCGTTCCGTCCCGACGTGCCACGGCTGCCACGTAGCGGAGGATGCAGATGTACAGCAAGGACGGCGAGAACTACTTCATCGTTGACGCACACGTCGCGCTCTGGGACGCCCGTGCCGACAACCAGCGCAACATCCACGGCAAGCAGTTCATCGACTGCTTCTACGACTACCACCGCAACCTCAGCCCGGAATCCGAGGTCTGGCCCTACGAGGACTTCCTCCACCAGGGCGGTGAGCGGCTCATGCGAGACCTGTTCACCGAGGGCTACGTCGATCACGCGATCTTCCAGCCCGCGCTGCTGAGCGCCTTCTACGGCAACGGTTTCGGGCAGACGGAGGAGGCTTTCGCGCTGGCGCAGAAGCACCCGGACAAGCTGACCTACAACCACTGCTGGGACCCGCGCTTCGAGCAGGCGGGGCTGGACCAGCTCCGGCGCGACGCGGAGCGCTTCGGCCTCAAGGGCGTGAAGCTCTACACCGCCGAGTGGCAGGGCGATTCGCGCGGTTACAAGCTCGACGACCCGTGGACCTACAAGTACCTGGAGGTCTGCCAGGAGCTGGGTATCCGCAACATCCACATCCACAAGGGCCCGACGATCCGGCCGCTGGACCGCGACGCCTTCGACGTCGCCGACGTGGACAAGGTCGCCACCGACTTCACCGACCTGAACTTCGTGGTGGAGCACTGCGGGCTCCCGCGCCTGGAGGACTTCTGCTGGATCGCCACGCAGGAGCCCAACGTGCACGCGGGTCTGGCGGTGGCCATGCCGTTCATCCACTCCCGGCCGCGCTACTTCGCGCAGATCATCGGCGAGTTGCTGTACTGGCTGGACGAGGACCGCATCCAGTTCTCCAGCGACTACGCGATCTGGACGCCGAGGTGGCTGATCGAGCGGTTCGTGGACTTCCAGATCCCGGCGGACATGACCGAGTACGCCCCGCTAACCACGGATCAGAAGCGCAAGATCCTCGGCCTCAACGCCGCCCGCATGTACGGCATCGAGGTCCCGGCGGGGCTGGACGTGGCCGAGAAGGCGGGCGTCTGAGGTGGCCGCCGGACTGGAGAGGGCGGCGTGGGAGGCGCTGCACCAGGTCATCGACCCGGAACTGGACGAGCCGATCACCGATCTGGGGTTCGTGCGGTCACTGCGGGTCGAGGACTCCGGTGAGGTCGAGGCGCACCTGCGGTTGCCGACGTCGTTCTGCGCGCCGAACTTCGCCTACCTGATGGCCTCGGACGCCAAGGACGTGCTGCGCGCGCTCCCGGGCGTGACCGGGGTGCGGGTGGAGCTCGACGACCACCACGACTCGGAGCTGATCAACACGGGGCTGGCGGCCGACGCCGGGTACCGCGACACGTTCCCGGGCGAGGCCGAGCAAGACCTGGAGGAGCTGCGCGCGACGTTCCGGCGCAAGGCGCACGCGGCGGCGATGGAGCGGGTGCTGACCAGGCTGCTCAAGGACCGGCCGGAGCTCGACGAGGCCGACCTGCACGCGATCACCGTCGCCGACCTGCCGGACGAACCGGCGACGCGCTCGCTGCTGAACCGGCGCGAGGCGGTGGGTTTCGACAACTCCCCCTCCGCGCTGGTGCTGGTCGACGACGAGGGCCGGCCGTGCACGCCGGAGCAGGTGCCGTTCCGGCTGCGCTTCGCCCGCGCGACGCGCATCTCGGTGGAGGGCAACTCGCACTTCTGCCGCGGGCTGCTGCGCACCCGCTACCCGGATTCCGCGGCCGACCAGGCGCCGCGGGCCATGACATCGGAAGGACGAGGACGATGAGAGCAGTGCAGGTGGTCGGCTACCACGAGCCGATGCGGTTGACCGAGGTCCCGGTGCCGGAGGCGTCCGGGCCGCACGACGTGGTGGTCAAGATCGGTGGTGCGGGCGTGTGCCGCACCGACATCCACATCCTCGAAGGTCAGTGGGCCGAGAAGTCCGGTGTCACACTGCCTTACACGATCGGGCACGAGAACGCGGGCTGGGTGCACGCGGTCGGCAGCGCGGTCACCAACGTCTCCGAAGGCGACAAGGTGATCGTGCACCCGCTGGCGACCTGCGGGTTGTGCCGGGCCTGCCGGTTCGGCGACGACGTGCACTGCGAGCAGTCGCTGTTCCCGGGCATCGACACCGCGGGCGGCTACGCCGACTACCTCAAGACCTCGGCGCGCAGCGTGGTGCGCATCGACGACTCGCTGGAGCCCTCGGACGTGGCGGCGCTGGCCGATGCCGGACTGACCGCGTACCACGCGGCGGCGAAGGCGGCGCGCAGGCTGCGCCCGGGCGACAAGTGCGTGGTGATCGGCGCGGGCGGGCTCGGCCACATCGGCATCCAGGTGCTCAAGGCGATCTCGGCGGCCGAGCTGGTGGTGCTCGACCGCAACCCGGACGCGGTGGAGCTGGCGACCGGCATCGGCGCCGATCACGGCGTGGTGGCCGACGACACGCACGTCGAGCAGGTCCAGGAGCTCACCGGCGGGCACGGCGCGGAGGCGGTCATCGACTTCGTCGGCGAGGGCGGTGCGACCGCCGACGGGGTGCGGATGCTGCGCCGCGCCGGTGATTACCACGTGGTCGGTTACGGCGAGAACATCAACGTGCCGACGATCGACATCATCTCGACGGAGATCAACTTCATCGGGAACCTGGTCGGCTCGTACAACGACCTGTGCGAGCTGATGGTGCTGGCCGCCCAGGGCAAGGTCCGGCTGCACACCAGCAAGTACCCGCTGGAGCGCTACCAGGACGCCCTCGACGACCTCGACGCCGGCCGCATCCGCGGTCGCGCGATCCTCACCCCCTGATCCGGAGGCGACGACGATGATCTTCATCACCGCGAAGTGGCGGATCAAGCCGGAGCACGCGGACAACTGGCCGGAGATCGCCCGGCCCTTCACCGAGGCCACCCGCGCCGAGCCGGGGTGCCTGTGGTTCGACTGGTCCCGCAGCCTGGAGGACGAGACCGAGTACGTGCTCGTGGAGGCGTTCCGCGACGGGGAGGCGGGGTCGGCCCACGTCACGTCGCAGCACTTCCAGGACGCCCGCGCGCAGCTCCCGCCCTACCTGGCGGAGACGCCGCGCATCATCAACGCCGAGCTCGACCGGACCGGCTGGTCGGAGCTGGGCGAGATGTCCGTGGAGTGACGGACCGGAGGGGGTGCGCCTGCGCGCACCCCCTCGGACCCCGAATCGTTGCCTTCGCTAATGGTCTACCGTTCGGATCATGACCGCTCCGCCGATCACGCGCGTCCCGAACCGCTGGCTGATGCTGGCGATCTCGATGTTCGCGCAGCTGGCAGCGACGGTGTTCACCAACGCCGCCCCCGCGCTGATCCCGAACCTGCACTTCGAGCGCGGGCTGTCGCTGTCCCAGGCGGGCCTGATCGCCGCGGCTCCCCTGGCCGGGACCATGTGCACGCTGATCATCTGGGGGGCGATCGTCGACCGCATCGGCGAGCGCGTGTCGCTGCTGATCGGGCTGAGCATGCTGGCCCTCAGCGCCGCCGCGTCGGCGCTGGCCGACTCGCTGGTGCTGCTGGCGGTGCTGCTGTTCTTGGGCGGCGCGGCCGGAGCGAGCTCGAACTCGGCCAGCGGCCGGATCGTCTCGGGCTGGTTCCCCCCGCAGCGCCGCGGGATGGCGATGGGGATCCGGCAGACCGCGCAACCGCTCGGGGTGGGTCTGACCGCGGTGCTGGTGCCCAACCTCGTCGAGGCGAGCGGACTCGCCGTGACCATGCTGACCGTAGCCGCTGTGTGCGCGCTGGCAGCGGCGCTGGTGGCGGCGATGATCGTGGACCCGCCGCGACCGTCCATGGCCGAGTCCCGGCGCACCGGCCACGGCGCGAACCCCTACCGCGGGGACCGGAGGCTGCTGCGCATCCACGGCGTCTCGATCGCGCTCACCGTGCCGCAGCAGACGGTCTGGACCTACATGCTGGTCTGGCTGATCGCGACCCAGCACTGGACCACCGCCGCAGCCAGCGCCCTGGTCGGCACGACGCAGCTGCTCAGCGCCCTGAGTCGGGTCGGCGCGGGGATCTGGTCGGACCGGATCGGCAGCCGGGTGCGCCCGATCCGCTACTTCGCCTTCGGCTCTGCGATCGCGATGGGCGGGCTGGCGGCGTTCTCCGGCACTCCCCTGGCGCTGACCTTCATGATCGTCGCCTCGATCATCGCGGTGGCCCACAACGGCCTGGCGTTCACCGCGGTGGCCGAGATCGCGGGCCCGCACTGGAGCGGTCGGGCCATGGGAGCGCAGAACACCGGCCAGTCGCTCACCGCCACCGCGGTCCCGCCGGTGATGGGAGCGCTCATCGCGGTGGCCGGCTACCCGATCGCCTTCGCGGTGGCCGGGTGCTTCGCCCTGCTGGCGGTGCCGGTGGTTCCCGCTCGCAGCGTCACGCCCGAGGCTTGAGCGCCTGCTGGGATTCGAAGAGCGCCATCACGCCGGGCTGCTCGTCCTCCGGCCAGGTGCCGGGCCGCCAGACCCCGGATCTGAGCAGCGCTCGGCCGCAGTGCACGAACAGCTCCTCGACGGTGACGACCACCGCCAGCGCCGGGGGCACGCCCTTGAGCGCGAGGTCGGCCATGAACGGCGCGGACCGCACGATGGTGGCGGTGCCGTTGACCCGCAGCACGTGCTTGACGCCGGGGATCAGGAACAGCATTCCCACCTGCGGGTTCCGCAACAGGTTGTGCAGCCCGTCCACGCGCCGGTTGCCGGGCCGTTCGGCGTAGGCCAGCGTCTTTCCGTCGTCGAAGACCACGACGCTGCGGGCGGTGTCACCGCGCGGCGAGACGTCGATCCTCGCGTCCTCGCCCGCGGTGGCCACGAAGAACAACCGCGACCGCTCGATGAACCGGCGGCTGACGCCGTCGATCCCGGAGACCACCTTCTCGGCGATCTCCGGGTGCGGCGCTCCGACGACCTCGCGGAGTTGCGCTGCGGAGGTGACCTGCTCGGCCTCACCCGGATCCCACGAGGGCACGGAATCGTTCTCCTGATCAGTGGTGCGTCGGCGCGGGTTCAGCCCGCCTGGGCCTGCGCGATCAGCGGCACGACCTCGTCCACCGCGTAGGCCATGCCCGCGGCGGTGCCCGCCGAGAACGCCTGCACGGCCTGCTCGTCGTGCAGCACGACGGCACGGTGTTCGCGGACCGACTGCAGCGACTGGAACATCTGGTCCTTGTCGACCTCCGTCGCGGACAGGCCGATCGGGAACATCACGGTCAGGTCAGCGTTGAACAGGTCCATGCGCTCGGGCGAGACGCTGACGAAGAAGTTGTCCCCGGCCACCGCCTGCACGGCCGGCGACTGGCGGAATCCCAGCCGCTCCATGAACTCCAGGCGCGAACCGCCGTTGACGTAAGCGCCGTAGGAGCCGACCATCTTCGCGCCGACGGCGACGGTCTTGCCCGCGAACTGCGGGTGCGCGGCGGCGGCCTGCTGGAACTTCGCCTCCAGATCGGCCTTCTGCTGAGCGGCTTCGGCAGTCTTGCCCAGCGCCTTGCCGACCATGTCCAGCTGCTGGTCCCAGGTGGTCAGGTAGCTCTCGCCGCCCGGCGGGATGCTCACCACCGGAACGCCGAGCCGGTTGAGCAGGTTGTAGCGCTCCTTGTCGCCGCTGGCGCGGGTGTCGAGGATCAGGTCGGGCTGGAGTGCCGCGACGGCCTCCATGTCGACCTCCATGGTGCCGAGCATCTTCGGCGGCGTGGTGTAGCGCTTGTCGGCCGGGATCCACGGCGGAACGCCGTCGCCGCCCACCGGCAGCCAGTCGGCGGCACCGACGGGTTGCACCCCGAGGCTCAGCGCGGTTTCGGCGTCGCCCCAGCCCAGCGCGACGACGCGCTGGGGACGCTCCGGAACGATGACGTCACCGAACGCGGTCTTGATGGTGACCGGGAACTGGCCGTCCGCCGATCCGGCGGTGGGCTCGTCGTTCTCGGGACCGGCCGCGCCGCAGCCGGTCAGGGCGATTCCCAGCAGGACTGCCATGATCAGCCCCAGGGTCCGCATCCAGCGCATCTCCACACCTCGCAGTGAGTTAAGTGCGCCTAACCTAACTAACGCTCCGTGGGGAGTCCACCCCGAGACCTACCCGCTGTGACCGACGTTCGTCACATTCGTCCACACCGGACGATCGACCGCTCACCCCCGGTTCATGAGCAACTTCCGGCCTCGTCGTGCGTTGAGCCTCACGAAGGCCCGGTCGGGGCGTTCGAGGGTGCGGAAGGACGCGATCGCGATGGACAGGCTCAACGGCAAGCGCGTGCTCGTGACAGGTGGAGCGTCGGGGATCGGGCAGGCCAGCGTGCTGCGCCTGCTCGACGAGGGCGCCAGGGTGCTGACCACCGACATCGATGAGACCGGGTTGAAGGAGACCTCGCGGCGCGCGGCCGAGGCCGGCACGTGCGACCGGCTGGGCACGCTGCCCCTGGACATCTCCCAGGAGGACGCCGTCGACGCCACGGTACCGGCTGCGGCCGAGCAGCTGGGCGGGCTGGACGTGCTGGTCAACGCGGCGGGAATGCTGCACAGCGCGCACACGCACGAGTGCTCGCTGGAGCTGTGGAACCGGATCCTCGCGGTCAACCTCACCGGCACCTTCCTGGTCACCCGCGCGGCGTTACCCGCGCTGCTGGGGACCGGCAGCGGCGTGGTGATCAACTTCAGCTCGACCTCGGCGAACTTCGCGCACCCCTACATGGCCGCCTACGCCGCCAGCAAGGGCGGCATCCAGTCCTTCACCCACAGCATCGCCCTGGAGTACGCCAAGCAGGGTCTGCGCGCGGTGTCGCTGGTGCCCGGCGGGATTCGCAGCGGCATCACCGAGACCACCGCGGACAAGCTGCCCGCCGACACCGACTGGGACCTGTTCACCAAGCTCTCCCCCGCCCTCGGCAGCGGCTTCGCACCTCCGGAGCACGTGGCGGGCGTGGTCGCGATGCTCGCCTCCGACGACGGCGCCTTCATCACCGGCACCGAGATCCGCGTCGACGGCGGCACGCACCAGTAGTCCACTGTGGATTCTTCTTGCCCCCGATCTTTCCGGAGCGCACCGCGCCTCCGCGCAGCGTCATCACTGGTCGGCGGCGATGCCACCCCGCCGCCCACGACGTCGAGTCGATCCGGCGCAACGGCCGCCGGATCGACTTCACCCCGGCCGGTTAGACTCGATCGCGAGCCGGTCGTGCCACGTGTGGCCGATGGGAATCCGGTCGGAAGCCGGAGCTGACGCGCAGCGGTAGGGGTGACGGGCGAGCCCGAGCCACTGGATCGCACTCGATCCGGGAAGGCGGCTCGCCCGGTGGAGCCCGAGCCCGAAGACCTGCCGGCTCCCCGGAACCGCACCCGGTTCCGGGAATCGGCCGACCAGGTCTCGCGCATGGGCCTGGGGTGAGGATTTCCGCACAACGTGTTCTTACGCTGGACGCGCACGGGCTTGATGCTGCTCTGCGCCACCGCACTCGCCGCCTGCAACGCACCCGCGACGGAGTCGGCTCCGCCGCGGGTGTCGCTGCCCAACTGCGACGGCCACGTCTCGGTGTCCGAACCACCGCGCCGGGCCGTGAGCCTCAACCAGTCGACCACCGAGATCATGCTTGCCCTGGGGCTGGCGGACCGGATGGTGGGCACCGCGACCTGGACCGATCCGGTCGATCCGGGCCTGGCCGCCGAGAACGCCCGGGTGCCGCGGCTTTCCGACAACAACCCGTCCTTCGAATCGGTGCTGGCAACCGAGCCCGACGTGGTGCTGGGCGCCTACCAGGCGGTGTTCACCGACGAGGGCGTGGCCTCGCGGGAGCGCTTCGCCGAGCTCGGCGTCCCCACCTACCTCTCCCCCTCGAACTGCTTCCCGGAGGAGGCGCCGCTCGCCGAGCCCGTCGAGCTCGACGACATCTACCGGGAGGTGCAGGAGATCGCCACGCTCTTCAACGTCCCGGAGCGCGGCGAGGCGCTGGTGGCGCAGCTGCGGCAGCGGGTGGCCGACGCCCAGCGCAAGGCCGTCCCCCACCGGGACACCTCGGTGCTGTTCTGGTTCGCCCGCACCGAATCCCCTTACGTGGCAGGCTCGACCGGATCTCCGGCGATCATGACCCGCACCCTCGGGGTGCGCAACGCCTACGACGACGTGCGCTCGATGTGGCCGCAGGTGTCGTGGGAGGACGTGCTCGCCCGCGACCCCGACCTGCTGGTGCTCGGCGACCTCACCCGAGACGGCGAAGGCGATTCCCTCGCCGCCAAGCAGGAATTCCTGCGCACCGACCCCGCGATGTCGCGGCTGCCCGCCGTCGGCGAGGGACGGTGGATGAGCATGACCGGCACCGAGATGAACATCAGCATGCGCACGATCACCGGCATCGAGCGGCTCGCCGACCGGCTGGCCGAGCTGGAGCGGCGGTGAGGACCGGGCGCCTGCCCTCCTCGCTGATCGTGCTGGCCGGGATTCCGCTGCTCCTGCTGTCGATCGCCGTGGCCGTCACGCTCGGACCGGCTCCGCTGTCGGTGGCCGACGTGGCCGGTGTGGTGGGCGCGCGGCTGGGCCTGGGCGAGACCGACGTGTCGCGGATCGGGCAGGGCATCGTCTGGCAGCTGCGGTTGCCGCGCGCGGTCCTCGCGGCGATCTGCGGCGCCGGGCTCGGGGTGTGCGGCGCGGTGCTGCAGTCGCTGCTGCGGAACCCGCTCGCCGACCCGTTCCTGCTGGGCGTGTCGGCAGGCGCCTCGACCGGCGCGGTGCTGGTGGTGATCCTCGGACTGGGCGCGGGCGCGATCGGTGTGACCGCGGGCGCCTTCGCCGGTGCCCTGGTCGCGTTCGCGCTGGTGATGACGTTGGGAGCGGTGGCCGGTGGCACCACGACGCACCTGGTGCTCGCCGGTGTCGCCGGGACGCAGCTGTTCTCGGCCCTGACGTCGTTCGTCGTGATCACCTCGGCCGACGCCGAGCAGACCCGGGGCGTGCTGTTCTGGTTGCTCGGCTCGCTCTCGGGCGCCCGCTGGAACGACGTGGCGGTCTCGGGCGCGGTGTGCGCGGTCTGCCTGCTGCTGTGCCTGTCGCGAGCCGGGGCGCTGGACGCCTTCGCACTGGGGCACGACACGGCCGCGGCGCTGGGCGTGCACGTCACGCGGCTGCGGGTCGTGCTGCTGGTGGCCACCGCGCTGCTGACCGCCACGCTCGTCGCGGCGGCCGGTGCGATCGGGTTCGTCGGCCTGGTCCTGCCGCAGGCCGCGCGGCTGCTGGTGGGTCCGCGGCACCGCGCGCTGCTGCCGGTCACGGCCGTGCTGGGCGCGATCCTGCTGGTGTGGGTGGACGTTCTGGCCACGACCGTCGCCGCCCCGCAGGAGGTTCCGGTGGGAGTCATGACCGCGCTGGTGGGCGTTCCGGCCTTCGCCGCGCTGCTGGCCCGGCGCGGCCGAACCTCCTGAGCGTCCCGCGACCGTTCACCGGAATCCCCTACGCTGCACGCGTTGCGCCGCGTCGAGGAGTCTGCGAGGGATCAGATGAACCAGCCGGTGGCGTGGGGCGTGCTCGGCTGCTCCGGAATCGCCGAAAGACGAATGCTGCCCGCGCTCCACGAGATCGAGGGGTCCCGGGTCGCCGGGGTCGCCAGCCGAGCTCCTGCCAGGGCCGAGCGCTTCGCCGCCGAGCACGGCGGGACCGCGATGAGCTACGAGGAGATGATCGACTCCCCCGCGATCGACGCGGTGTACCTCTCGCTGCCGAACTCGCTGCACTTCGAGTGGGCGCGACGGGCGCTGAGCGCCGGAAAGCACGTGCTGTGCGAGAAGCCGATGACGGTCTCGGCCGAGCAGACCGGTGAACTGGTGGCGCTGGCCGCCGAGCGCGGACTGCTGCTGCGGGAGAACTTCGCGTTCCTGCACCACCCGCAGCACGAGATCGTGCGCGAGGTCGTCGAGCGCGGACGGCTGGGCCGGTTGCGGACCTTCAGCTCGGCCTTCGGCGTTCCCTCGCCGCGCGCCGGGGACATCCGCTACGACCCCGAGCTGGGCGCGGGATGCCTGCTCGACGTCGGCGTGTACCCGATCCGGGCCGCGCAGCTGATGCTCGGCGAGGGGCTGACGGTGGCCGGCGCGACGCTGCGGGTCGACGCCGACACCGGTGTGGACATGGCCGGGCACGCACTCCTGGTGTCGGAGAACGGGGTCTTCGCCGATCTGGAGTTCGGCTTCCAGCACGCCTACCGCTCCCGCTACGCGCTGTGGGGCGATGCGGCACACCTGAGCCTGGAGCGCGCGTTCACCCCGCCCGCCGAGCACCGCCCGCTGCTGCGGCTGGAGGAGCAGGACCACGCCGAGGAGTTCACGCTCGACGCCTCGCACCAGTTCCGCGATTCGCTGGCCTCCTTCGCCGGTGCGGTGCGCGAGGGCCGGACGCCGGAGATCGAGCGGTCCTGGCTGCGCGGAGCGCGGGAGACCGCGCGGCTGGTCGAGTCGATCCAGGAGACCGCGGTGCGGGTCCGGCAGCGGGGCGCGGTCCCGTCCTGAGCTGTTCGGGTACCTTGGTTAAGTCACGCGACTTAACCAAGGGGGAACGCTCGTGCCCGAGGCAACCGAGCCCGCCGTCATCGAGGTCAGCCGCCGCCGGAGCGGGTTCGGTCCGGCTCCCGACGTGGAGGCCGTTCGCGACGGCGCCGGAATCGTGCGGGTGCCCACCCCGTTCGGCCCGCCCTCGTGGCTGCTGACCCGCCACGAGGACGTGCGCCGGATGCTCGGCGACACCACCGGTTTCAGCAACGGCTGGACCACCGCCGACCTCGTCGGTGGCGCGAGCCGCGACCCGCGCCACCTCTCCGGTGACGGCAGCGGGAACCTGCTGTCGATGGACCCGCCGGACCACAACCGGTTGCGGCGGATGCTCACCCCGGAGTTCACGGTCCGCCGGATGCGCCGCCTGGAGCCGCGCATCACCGAGATCGTCGACGAGCACCTGGACCTGCTGGAACGGCACGGCAGCCCGGCCGATCTGGTGTCGCAGTACGCGCTGCCCATCCCGTCGCTGGTGATCTGCGAGCTGCTGGGCGTTCCGGTCGCCGACCGCGACGAGTTCCAGGACCGCACCCGCGAGCAGCTCGACCTCACCGTCTCCCACGACGACAAGGTCGAGCTGGGGCGCGCAGCGCAGGCCTACATGACCGACCTGGTCGAGCGGGCCCGCCTCGAACCCGGCGACGACCTCATCGGCATGCTGATCCGCGAGCACGACGAGCAGCTCACCAACGCCGAGCTCATCGGCGTGGCGAACCTGCTGCTCGTCGCCGGCCACGAGACGACCTCCAACATGCTCGGCCTGGGCACGCTGGCGCTGCTGCGCCACCCCGAGCAGCTGGCCGCGGTGCGCGACGATCCCGAGTCGGTTCCGGGCGCGGTCGAGGAGCTGATGCGGTGGCTGAGCGTGGTCAACTCCGGTTCGCCCCGGCTGGCCACGCGGGACGTGGAGCTCGGCGGCGTGACGATCCGGCGCGGTGACCTGGTGTCGTTCAACCTCCCCGCCGCCAACCGGGATCCGGGCCTGGTCGAGGAGCCGGAGCGCTTCGACATCGCCCGCCCCGCCAACCAGCACCTCGGGTTCGGGCACGGCATCCACCACTGCCTCGGCGCTCCGCTGGCGCGGATGGAGATGCGCATCGCGTTCCCGGCGCTGCTGCGGCGATTCCCGACCTTGCGGCTCGCGGACGAGGAGATCGCCTGGGCCGGCGATCACGCCATCTACGGACTGAAGGAGCTCCCGGTCGCATGGTGAACACCCGCTTCCCCGGTTTCGGCACGCCGCGGAGCGAGCGCTGGTCGATGCGCAGGCTCAACCGGCCGAGCCCGCTGTGGGGGTCCAACGGCATCACCTTCGGACCCGACAAGCGGCTCTACGTCGCGCAGTTCCTGGCCGGGCAGATCAGCGCCGTGGATGCGACCACGGGTGAGGTGGAGGTCGTCGTTCCCGCCAACGGCCCGGTGCAGGCGCCCGACGACCTGGCCTTCGGCTCCGACGGGTCGATGTACATCGCCGACATCACCCCGCAGCGGGTGTGGCGCCGCTCCCCCGACGGCGAGTTCACGTTGCTGTCGGAGGAGATCCGGGTGCCCAACGGCATCACGTGCGTGGGCGACCGGTTGTTCGTCAACGAGATGCGGCCGGGCGGGCGGGTCGTGGAGCTGCTGCCCGACACCGGCGAGATCGTGGTGCTCGCCGAAGGTCTGGCGATGGGCAACGCGATGCAGCAGGGCCCGGACGGTTCGCTGTACTACCCGCACATGATGACCGGGCAGGTCTGGCGGGTCTCGCCGGACGGCGGCGCACCGCAGGAGGTCGCCGACGACGTGCACGAACCGGTGGCCGTGCGCTTCGACCACGACGGCGCGCTGGTGGTGCTGTCGCGGGGCGTGACGGGCATCGTCACCCGCATCGACCCGGACACCGGGCGCCGCAGCACCATCGAGACCGGTGTGGCGGGCATGGACAACGCGGCGTTCGACCGGGAGAACCGGATGCTCGTGTCCAGCTACGGCAGCGGTGGCGTGACCCAGGTCGACGCGCTGGGCACCCGCGCGGTCGTGGGCCGGGGACTCCACGGTCCGTTCGGCGTGGCCGCCGACGAGGCGGGCCGGGTCTACGCGGGCGACCACTTCCGGCTCGCCGACGGGGATCTGGTGACCGGGGACCTGATCCAGCCGGTCGCGGGCGGCGCCTGCCACGGCGTCGCCGCAGGTGGCGGGCTGGTGCACATCACCTCGATGCACGGCGACGTGCGGACCTTCGACCCCGCGACCCGGGAAGTCCGGATGCGCGTGAAGGACCTCGCCGAACCCACCGGCATCGCCATCACCGAAACCGGCCTGCTCGTGGCCGAAACCGGCGCCGGCCGGGTGATCCACATCGACGAAGCCGACGCGGTGACCCCGATCGCCGAGCTCCCGCACCCGGTGGACGTCGCCCTCGACGCCGAAGGCCGCCACTACGCCTCGGACGACTCCCTCGGCGCGGTCGTGCGCATCGAGGACGGGTCGGTCGCGACCCTCGCGGACGGACTGGACCAGCCACAAGGCATCACGACCCTCGACGACACCCTTTACGTCGTCGAGGTCGGCACCCAACGCCTCGTCTCCATCGACCTCACCACCGGCGAAACCCGAACCGCGGCCACGTCTCTCCCGGTAGGCCTCCCACCAGGCCTCCACCGCGAAGACCCGGCCCCCACCCTGTTCCCGCCGGCCAGACCCCGCCCCTTCGCAGGCCTCACCACCACCGCGAACGGGTGCCTCCTCCTAGCCGCCAACGGCGAAGGCACGGTCCAACTCCTCACCCCGCACGACCACACCCGGCTCCACCACACCTGAGCAGAGCTGTTCGAATTTCGCGCGAAATTCGACCGCCGAAGTTCGCACTCGAATTTCGCGCGAAATTCGAATCCCCGCCTCAGGAGCCCGCTGTCGTGGGTCACTCGAGGGGATGGTTCGTGCATGAGAAACGCCCCCGGCCAGGCGGGGGCGTTTTTCGTGCGCTGGGTCAGCGGTCAAACCGACCGGTCTTGATCGCGTCGACGAAGTGCTGCCACTGCGGGGCCGTGGTGGTGAAGTGGCCGGCGGTGCGGTTCTTGGTGTCGCGGACCGCTGCTCCGGCGTCGGAAATCC
Organism: Saccharopolyspora endophytica; assembly: GCF_018070075.1. Taxonomy (GTDB): domain Bacteria; phylum Actinomycetota; class Actinomycetes; order Mycobacteriales; family Pseudonocardiaceae; genus Saccharopolyspora; species Saccharopolyspora endophytica. The sequence goes on along the minus strand of NZ_JAGPXE010000003.1, from coordinate 56,069 downwards.
GGCCGACCTCCACGCAGTTCTGCGCCCCCTGGCTGCGACTGGACGTCCGCCAGCCCGTGACCGACTGAGACGGGCGCATGGTCACCACTCCACTAGGTCAGTTCTTTGATCCTCCGATCCAGCATCTTGACCGAGGCTCGGTCGGACGCTGCGATCATCCGCAGGGTATCGAACGCTTTCACGTAGCGATCGGTATGGGCGGGTTTGTCGAGGTAGTCACCACTCGTGAGCGCTTCGGTGTAAACGAAGGTCGCCGACGGCTCGTCCAGGTGCAACAGCGTCCAAGACGACCCGAGCGCGACGTGCTCTCCCGCGTCGAAAGGCAGGACCTGCACGGTGACGTTCGGCCGCGCCGCAGCTTTTCGAAGGTGCTGGAGCTGATCGCGCAGCACGCCTCGACCACCGACCTGCCGGAAGAGAGCGGCTTCGCCGACGACGCACCACAGTTGCGGTGCGTCGTCACCGAGCACGCGATCCGCCCTGCGGACCCGTTCTGCCACGGCCGGTTCGACGTCCTGGGTCTCGTCGAGCGGGTTGGACAACGAAGCCCGCGCGGTGTGCTCCGTCTGCAACACGGGCGGGATCACCTCGGGGTCGTAGTACTTGATCTCCGCTGCTGCGCCTTCGAGGGCGACGTAGGTGGCCGCCCAGTCCGGGACTCTTGCCGGTTGGTCCCTGCGACGGGCTTCCTTGGCGAGGGCTCGCAGGCGGTCGGCTTCGGCCTGATCGTCGAGACCGAAGAGCCGGACGAGTTCGTTCACCTCGGCCGCGGAGACCGTGAGGTTGCCGGACTCGACCTTCTGGAGCTTGCCGACGTACCAGTCGAGCGTCTCGTTGATCTCCTTGGACTTCACTCCCGACCTCTCGCGCATCGCGCGGAGCATCAACCCGACCTGCACCCGCCGGACCGCCGGCCATGTCTTCGACATGGATCCGGATCTTGCACCAGTTCGACACCGGCAATCAAGCAGATCAACCTATTGGGTTATCGCGAGTTGCAATTGCAGTTCGCTACCTTGCAGCCCAAGCTGATCACGAGTGAGAGGACTGGGGATGCACACCGAGCAGGCGCAACGGCACTTCTGGCTTCCGATACCCAACGAGAACGTACCGGGCGGTGTGCGGCACGCGTTCCGCGGAGCCCGCTGGGAGGGCCTCGCCTCGACCGAGGCGGTGTGCGGCGAACTCGTCGCCATGGCCCAGCCCAGCGAGCTCGACTGGATCTACTTCCCCACCTGCACGGAGTGCAACTCCCGCCTCAAGGGCGTGTGATCACGGGCGGGGTTCGCCTCGGTAGTAGCCGAAGGACCAGAGGTTGCCTTCCGGGTCCCGGACCCCGAACTCGCGGTTGCCGTACTCCTGGTCGGCGATCTCCCGGAAGATGTCCGCACCCGCCGCGCGCACTCGCTCGTAGAGCGCGTCGGGGTCTTCGGTCACCACGTACATCCCGGCCGTGCCGGGTTGGCGGGACCAGTCGTTGCCGGGCTGGTAGGTGCCGAGCATGATGCCGCCGCCCTCGGGCCAGTCGAGCTGGGCGTGGGCGACCTGATCTCCGTCGGTGTAGGCGGCGGTCTTGATGAAACCGAGCTTGTCCACCAGGAAATCGATGAGCGCGGGTGCGTCGTGCGCTTGCAGCGTTGCCCACACCGTGGGTGCGGGTCTGGTGTTCGTCGTGGTCATGGGGGAAATTCTTCCGCCCGCTGACCGGCGCCGGCTTGGATGTTTCGGAGCTCCGCGGCGATCCACCGGCTCGGGCTCGACCCGGCGTACTGGTTGAAGTCGCGCACGAGGTGCGAGTGGTCGTAGTACCCGCACGAGTGCGCCACGGCCGAGAGATCGAGCGGACCCCCAGCTTGGACGGCGCGGGCGATGCGCTGACGAGCGTGCTCGAAGCGCATCAACCGCGACGCCCCCTTCGGCGACACGCCGAGCTCGGCCTTGAACAGCGACGTCAGCTGCCGTTCGCCGAGGTGGACGTGCCGGGCGAGGGCACTCATCGAACCGGTGCCGCGGTGCCAGGCGATCCACTTCCACGCCTCCGCCACCTCCGGACGCGCACCCGAGGTCACCTCCGCGGCGTTCGCACTCAGGTAGGTGGCCAGGGCCGCGAATCGCTCGGGCCACGTGGTCATCTCGGCGAGTCGCTGGCGCAGGTCCTCGACGCCGCCGCCGAGAACCTCCCGCGCGTCGATCGCCCGATCCCGCAGCTCAGCGGCCGGAACGCCGAACAGCCCGCGCAACGCCAGGGGCCGGACGGCGAGCTGGATGCCGCTCTGCACCCTGGGCTGAGCGATGTAGGCGGGGCAGGTGTGCAAGCCGCCGAGCACCAGGTGAGTGCTCTCGGCGTCCTCGCCGGAGGGCTGGAAACCCGAGATCACCGGCTCGTCGAAGGTCAGCACCAGCGTCAACGCGGGCGAAGGCATCCCCACATGCCGGCACGGCCGGTCCAGGCGGGAGCTGTAGCCGACCGCCGAGACGACGGCGTCGGGCAGCAGCCGCCCGCCCTGGACGAACCGCCACTCCTGGTCCTGCTCGGTCACCTCGCCCATTGTCCACCGGCCACCGACAGCTAGTCGGTTTCCGGGCGTTCCTCGGCGATGCGCTCGTCGAGCGTCCGACCCTCGCGCTGCTCGCGCGGGGTGGGCCGCTCGCGGGAGGCGGCCGACCAGCCTTCGGGCGGTTCGACGCCGCGCTCCAGCGGATCGGTGCCGAGCTCGTCCTCGTCGAGGTCCTCGGCCGACTGCAGGTTGGCCGGGTCCTCCGGGTCCTGCGGGTCGGGCTCGGTCTCGTTGGGAGTGGGTGTGGAAGCATCCACGGGATCAGACATCTCATCCTCCTCTGTGGACTACCCGAGCCGATCGGCGACGGTGCCGAGGAGTTCGGTCCAGGACTTCTCGAACTTGTCGACGCCGTCGGTCTCCAGGTGCTTGAAGACGTCGTCGAGGTCGATGCCCGCGGCGGCGAGGTCGTCGAAGACCTTCTGCGAGGCCTCGGCGGTGCCGCTGACCAGGTCACCGCGCACGTCGGCGTGGTCGGCGGTGGCCTGCAGCGTCGACTCCGGCATGGTGTTGACCGTGTTCGGCGCGGCGAGCTCGTCGACGTAGCGGGTGTCGGAGTAGGACTTGTCCTTCACTCCGGTCGAGGCCCACAGCGGGCGCTGCGCCCGAGCACCCTCGGCCTGCAGGGCCTTCCACCGCTCGGAGGAGAAGACCTCCTGGTAGGCGGCGTAGGCCAGGCGGGCGTTGGCGATCGCGGCCTGCCCGCGCAGCGGGTGGCCCTCCTGCATCGCGTCCAGCCGCTTGTCGATCTCGGTGTCCACGCGGGAGACGAAGAACGACGCCACCGACTCGATCGACGCGAGGTCGTGCCCGCCTCCCTTGGCCTGCTCCAGACCGGCGAGGTAGGCGTCCATGACGGCCTTGTAGCGCTCGACGGAGAAGATCAGGGTCACGTTGACGCTGATGCCCTCGGCGATCACCTTCGTGATGGCCGGCAGGCCCGCCACCGTGGCCGGGATCTTGACCATCAGGTTCGGCCGGTCCACGGCCTTCCACAGATCGATCGCCTCGGCGACCGTCTTGTCGGTGTCGTGCGCCAGCCGCGGGTCGACCTCCAGGGAAACCCGACCGTCCACACCACCCGTCTGCTCGTAGACGTCGCGGAAGACGTCCGCCGCATCGCGCACGTCGTCGGTGGTGATGATGCGGGCGGCCCGGTCCGTGGTCACGCCCGCCTTGGCGAGCTCGTCGAACTGCTCGTCGTACTCGGGTTCCTTCGACAGCGCGTTGGCGAAGATCGTCGGATTGCTGGTCGCGCCCACCAGACCGTACTTCTGGATGAGCTCGTCGAAGCCTCCGGACAGGACCCGGTTGCGCGACAGGTCGTCCAGCCAGATCGACACTCCGACGTCGTTCAACGCCTTCAGGTTCGCATTCGCCACCAGACGTCCTCCAATCCCACTCGGGCTCCCCACGGCCTACCCGCTCAACCCTCGCGCCATGCGTGCTCACAGGCGCACGTTCGGCCCCCGGAGCAGCGATTCCGCTTCGTGGAACGACATCTTCGGCAGCTCGTCGCGCGCGGACACCCGGGTGAGAGCCCGGTGGGCGCGGACCAGACCCGCGAAGTCCCTCGGGTACGCGGCCGGATCGGCTCCCAGCACCGTGCCGAACCGGCGAGCGCGACCGACGAGGTGCTGCCAGGTCTCGATCGGGGCGAGCCCGATCGACTCGGTGCCGTGCGAGAACAGCATCATCCGGATCTCGTCGTAGGACACCGAGTCCAGGTGCTCGCGCAGGGTTCCCGGTGAACTCCCCGCGTTGAAGGTCAGCCAGAACGGCACCGAACCCGTGCGCCACGCCCAGTGCGGTTCCAGCAGCAGGAAGGTCTCCACCAGCAACCGATCGGTGGGCGAGCCGTTCGCGGCGTACCAGTCGCGGTGCAGCTGCGCCACCGCCGGGCTCAGGTCCTCCGGGTGACCGAATCGCAGTCTGCGCACCGGAAAACCCAGCGCGTCGACGTCATCGAGGAGCTCCGGCTCGAAACCCCACTCGGCCTCCGGCCGCCGCTCGTCCGGCTGCGGCGGGTTCCAGGACTCGTGCTCGGAGCCGTAACTGCGCAGGAACTCGCGCACGCGCGGACCACCGGTGAAGTACTCCTGCTCGTCGGCTCCGCCGAGCGCGCCGAACTGGAACACGTGGCGCTCATCGACCCTGGTCACCGGCCAGTCCAGATCGCATTCCGAGGTGACCACGACGCCGTCCGGGGCCAGGTGCTCGCGGATGAACCGCCGGTAGGCCACCGGCAGCCGCCGCCACTTGACCCGGAAGTAGGACATGCCGGCGATCATCAGCCGGTCCTGGTTCGGGTCGTGCATGTGGTGCAGCACGAGTTCGGGGTTCGTGCGCAGCAGCTCGCGTCCCGGATGCCGCCCGGCCTCCAGCTCGGCCGCCGGGTCGTCGCGGTCCACGCCGCCGCGCCGCACCGGGATCAGCAGCGTCTGCGGCAGCCACGGCGCGTCCAGCGCGGCGGCCAGGTGCATCAGCGCGCCGTTGGAGGAACCGAGGAACACCACCGGATATCGGCGACGCGGGTAGTGGTCGACGGTCCACTCGGCGAGGTCGTCGGCGTCTATGTCGGCGAGCCGGCCGGGCGGCACCGCCTCGCCGACGCCGCTGACCGCGTACACCTGATCGGCCAGCGAGGTCGGCAGCCGGTTCACCCCGCCCAGCAACGCCGAGATCACCGGCACCGCCGCGCGCGGAGCCGCACCCAGCGCGGGCGCGTCACGTCCGGCCAGGCAGTGCGACAGCGCGCGCAGCATCCCGGTCGCCGAGTCGAACGAGGCGACCGCGCGACTCGGCCGCATCACGCCGCCCGGTACCGCAGGACCGCGCCGATGCCACCGGTGAGGTCGATGGTGCCGGGCTCGGTGATCACCAGGTCGGCACCGGTCCCTGCCAGTGCGCGGACCACGGCCGCGCTGGCGGGTGCGTCACCGATGATCTCGCTCCCGGTGTCCTTCAGCGCGCGTTCGTCCGCGGCGAGCTCGGTGGCACCGGCACCGACGTGCAGGTCGCCCGCGTGATCGTCGGCGGTCCACAGCAGCGTGCGGACCTGGCCTCGGCGCAGGGCCTCCACGGTGTCCTGCCAGCCCTCCACGGCGCGTTCGCCCCGGCCGCTCTCGCGCTGGAACTCTTCGACCGCCTCGGCGACCTCCGCGTCGTGCACGCTGCGGGTCACCTCGTGCCGCAACCGCTCCGCCGACTCCTGCCGAGAACCCGGTTCGATCACCAGGTCCTGGTCCTCACCCAGCAGCGAGTGCACCAAGGAGCGCTGCTGATCCTCACCGGTGAGCACGATCGCCTGCGCGCCCATCTTGCCCGCGCGCTCGGTGATCTCACCGGCCACGGCCTCGGCGTTGCGCTTCCAGCGCTCTTCGACGGCCATGTGGAACCGCTGCTGGTTCTCCTGCTCTCCGGCGTGGGTCTTGTGCACCGGGTGCGATTCGCCGTCGATGCGGACCCGCTTCATCTCCCCCGAGCCCGACACCACCGTCAGGTCCGCGCCGGTGTGGTCGACGTCGGCCACCAGGAACGCCACCCGGGACATGCATCGCCGCAGGTAGGGCATCAGGTGCGGGACCGGGCCGACGTAGGCCTGGTCCTCGGCCGGCAGGTCGGTGGGCGGCTCGGGCAGTTCGTCCTGCAGCACCACCTCGGCGCCTTCGCCGACGAGCACCTGCCCGCGCTGGCCGGTCTGCGCGCGATGTTCGCGCACGTGATCGGCGATCGCCTGGACGGTGGCCTCGTCGGCTCCCTGCTGCTGCAACCGCTCGTGGATCGCTCGCCACCGCAGCTCGATCGCCTTGGCGGCGTCTTCGGCGTCCCCCGAGGTGTCCAGATAGGCGGTCACGAAGGGGCCGGGTCGGTCGTAGACGTGCTGGAGAGTTCCCGTCTCCACGGCTACATCACCCTGTTCTGCTGCACGGTTCGCCCCCGCGACGGCGGAGGCCGTGCCCGGAGAATCCCCGGGTGGTCCGTGCGTTTAAACCAGGCGGCCGACGGCGGCGTAGGCGTTGGCGCGAGCGATGTCGTCCTCGCTGGGCGGCAGGTCGGGATGCCAGGACGGCGTGGGGACCAGGCCAGGCGGGATGAGTTCGTAGCCGTGGAACAGCTCGGCGATCTCCTCCGGCGGACGCCACCGCACCGGGGTCGGCGTGCGGGCCATGACCTCTTCGGCCGCGGCGACCTGCTCATCGGTGGCGGCGAGCTGCGAGATGTGCGTGGCGGCCAGGTAGCTGCCAGGAGCGCAGGCCTCCCGGTAGGCGGCGGTGAGCGCGGTGGCCTCGTCCTGGTCGGGCACGAACGGCAGGATCGCGACCGCCAGCACCGCCACCGGGCGCCCGAAGTCGATCTTGGCGACGCCGGTGGCACGCAGCACCGACTCCGGTTCGCGGATGTCGGCCTCGTCGATGGAGACCATCGGGTTCTCGCCGAGCAGCGCCCGCGCGTGGGCGACCGCGACCGGTTCGTGGTCGACGTAGGCGATGCGGGCCTGCGGGTTGTGCTGGTGCGCGACCTCGTGCACGTTGCCGACGGTCGGGATCCCCGACCCCAGGTCGAGGAACTGGTCGATGCCCTGGCGCACCAGGTGGTCCACCGCGCGGCGCAGGAACGCCCGATTGGCGACCGCGTAATCGCGGGCGTGGGGCATCGCCTTCAGCCCGGCCTCGGCGGCTTCGCGGTCGACCGCGAAGTTCGTCGACCCGCCCAGGTAGTAGTCATACATCCGCGCCGAGTTCGGGCGTTCGACGTCCACGCCCTTCGGCTCCGGCAGAACCAACGCGCCTCCCCGCACCGGCGAACCCAACCTTCCCAGGCTACCGATCCGAGGCGCGTCTCCGGTACCCCGAGGCCTCCGCGGCCCAGCCGCCGGTTTTCCCCGGCAGGCGGCGGTTTTGGTCCGATCCGTCCGTGATCGCTGCCGGTTTCGCCCGGTCGGTCCGGACCAGAACCGCCCGCTGCCCCCATCACCCGAAGCGCGGGTGCTCGCAGCAGGCGCGGTGGGTCCATTCCGGTTCGTGCCACCAGAACGCCGGGTCGGTCTCCGGTCCGGCTCGGTGCGATCCCGAGATGGGGGCGGTCGCTGTCGTGCCGGGTGATGCGAAGGGGGCCAGGAGAGCGTCCGCGGTGTGCGCGGCGCCGCCCTTGATGACCGTGCGGACCGCCGCTGCGGCGGTGATGTCGGTGAGCGGGTCACCGGCGACCAGGGCCAGGTCCGCGTAGGCGCCGGGGCGGATCTCGCCGAGCTCGCCGGGAAGACCGAGCCAGCGGGCCGGGTTCCGGGTGGCGGTCGTGAGGGCTTCGCGGGGCGTGAATCCGTGCGCGACCATCGCGCGGAGGTTCATGTGCAGCGAGACCGCGATGTTGTCCAGCGGCGAATCGGTTCCCGCGATGACGAACCCACCGCCGCGCTGGATGCGCAGCAGCATGTCGACCTGACCGGCCAGCTTGAAGCGGGTGACCTCACCGTCGGGACCGGCCGCGTCCTCGGCCTCGGCGAGCAGGCGCTGGTACTCCCACGGCGGGAACAGCACCCGCGTCCGCCGGTCCTCGATCAGCGACCGGTCCTGCGCGTACATCCCCGACGAGGTGAACAGCGTGGGGGTGATGGACATCCCGCTGGCGATGAACAGCTCCACGGCGTCGTCGTAGGACCTGCCGAGCTCGTCGCAGGTGTGGGAGTAGCCGAGCCTGTTGGTGGCCCCGGTGTGCTCCATGCCGTCCATGCCCAGATGCGCGGCCGGGTAGACGTAGTGCGAGCTCAGCGGCCTGCCCTGCGCGTGCGCCTGCGCGATCGCCGCCTGCTGCATCCGCACCGGCATGCGCACGTAGGTCTTGACCATGTCGTAGTCCAGGGCGGACGCGCGCCGCATCTCCAGCCGCAGCTGCTCCTCGCTGAGGGTGGGGCGCATGAAGTTGTAGTAGATCCGCCCGCCGTCGATGGCCTCGCCGGTGGCGAAGTACCGCGGGCCGACGCGGTCTCCCGAGCTCAGCGCCTCGCGGGTCTCCTGCATCTGGTAGGCCGGATCCCCCGGCGATCGGGTCGTCGTGACGCCGTAGGCAAGCCAGGCGCGTCCCTGCCGGTCGCCCCACTGCCGGCCGCGCAGGTGCCAGTGCACGTGGGCGTCGATGAGACCGGGGATCGCTGTCAGCTCGCGCGCGTCGATGCGGGCGCGCCCGTCCTGCGCCGGGAGCACGGCGGCGATGCGCTCCCCCGCCAGCACGATGTCGACGTCGCGGCGCAGCTGCTCGGACGCGCCGTCCCACAGCGCACCGACGCGCACCACCTGGTTCTCGCTGGTCCGCGCCGGAGTCCACGTCAGGTCCAGGGGGATCGAGGCGACCTCGCCGGTGCCGACGTGCACCGAACGCAGCTCGCCACCGTTGAGGAACAGCAGGTGGTCGGCGTCGCGCCAGCTCGGCGAGTCGGTCAGCTCGGTGGTGACCTGGCGGGGTGCGCCGGTGAACGCCCCAGTCGCGTCGACGGTAACGATCCACGCGGTCGACTCCACGACGAACGCGAGGTGCCTGCCGTCCGGGGACCACACCGGGCCGTCGTCGCCGCGCGTGGCCAGCGACCGGAACGGCATCACCTCGGTGTAGTGCAGCGCCCCCGTTTCCACGTCGACCCGCAGGACCTGGCTGGTCCCCTCGCGGAACCGCGTCCCGTAGGGCTTGACGGCGGCCAGCACCAGGGTTCGCCCGTCCGGCGACCAGTCGGGACGACCCGGCTGGAACAGCGGTGGCGTCACCTGGCGCGGTGCGCCGCCGGCGAGGTCGGCGACCCACGTGGCACCGTCCTGGTCCTGGTAGGCGATCCGGTCGCCGTCCGGGGAGAACCGGGGCGTGATCGCCGCGCCGTGCACGTCGGTGATGCGCCGATCCGAGCCGGTGGCCAGGTCGTGCAACCACAGGTCGGCGGTGCCGCCGCGGTCGCTGCTGTGGAGCAGCTGCCGCCCGTCCGGGGAGAAGTCCGGGTCGGACGCGAAGTACCCGTCGCCGACGACTTTTCGAGGTGCGCCACCGATCGGCATCACCCACAGCGCGTTCAGCGCGCGGAACGCGACCTGCGCGCCGTCGCGCGAGCACACCGGGCTCGCGATGCCGGTGACCTTCGGCCCGCGCACCCCGGGACGCCGCTTCGGGTAGTCGCGGCGGGAGAGCACCGGAACCGTTGCGGTGAACGGAACCTCGTTGCGCTCGCCGGAGGGCCCGCGCCTGCGGACCACCCCGTCGGCGGTGTAGAGCAGTTCACCGGGGCCGATCCAGCGCGGCGCGAAGCCGAAGACGTCCTCACCTTCGGTCACGGCCTGCCCGTCTACCACCAGGTCCCGCCGGGCACCGGCCAGGCGGACGTAGGCCAACCGGCCTTCGGGAGCGAGGCTCGGACCGTGGAGCGACACCTCGCCACCACCGTCGACCATCACGCTGACCTGCCCGGACGCGATCTCCACGCGCTCGATCGCGGTGTCCCCGGCGACGTAGACCAGGGCCTTGCCGTCGGGCGCCCAGCTCGGCATCGACACGTCCGGCCGATCCCGGGTGATCTGGCTGATCACCCCGGAACCGAGGTCCATCACGAACACCTGGTAGCCGCCCGCGCGGTCGGAGGCGAACGCGAGAGCCCTTCCGTCGGGCGAGAACCTCGGCTCCCGGTGGTCCTTCCCGCCCGCGGTGAGCTGCCGCAGCCCGGAACCGTCGGCGGCCATCGTCCAGAGGTGGAAGTTGCCATCGCGGTAGGACTGGAACACCAGGGCGCGACCGTCCGGGGAGAAGTCCGGCTGCGTGGCGTCCTGCAGCTCATCGGTGAGCTTGCGCGCCGCACCGCCGCCGGGTTCGAGCACCCAGATCGCGTTGACCAGGTCGAACGCCACGCGCCCGTCCGGTGCCGCGGCGGCGCAGAGGTTGGTGCCCTGCCGCAGCGTGACACCGGCGCCGTCGGCCAGCGCCAGGCGTGGTGGAGCGAACGCGAGGGCCGCTGCCGCACCGGTACCGGCGGCCTGCAGGGCGCGTCGTCGGGTGAGCCTGAACCGTGAAATCCCCGCTGCCATCGACAATCTCCCGAAGATCCGTCGAAATCCGCGAATCGATCGATCGTCCGCCCACCGACGATCACGCACAATCCGCCGACGAGTGAAAAAACCGCATCCCGATCGATCCGGTCGCTCCCGCCACCGAGATCGGTGAATCTCGTTCGGATTTCGCGCACTCGATCGTGTAGTGCAGTTGACGGGGCGGGCCGTCGATGACTATGGCGTGGTCGTATCGCAGTCCCCTCCTGCACTGAACCCATCCACCTCCGCGCGCCGCCCGCGCATCCGGCCCGCCCCGGCTGATCGCCGAGCGTGGTGGTGCGGCGTGCTCGCGGCGATCACCGTGCTGCTGGGCGTCGCGATCCCCTTCGCGCCGGTCACGGCCTCGGATCCAGTGGTTTCCTGGCCGCAGGCGGGCAAGTTGCCCAGTTCGACGGTGGTTCCGCTGAGCCCGCCGCGCCCGCTGTCGCTGCACGCGACGATCCCCTGCGCCGCCCTGCGCGCCGTCGGCAACGGCGACGTCCTGCGCACCGTCCCGGCCGGGGCGAGCCCGGCGACCGGACTGGCCGTCACCGCCGCCGCGGGCCGGGTTTCGGTGCTCGCCGCCGGAACTCCGCTGCTGGACGAACCCATCCCCGCCGGTGGCTGCGACTACCGCATCGCCGCGACCGCGACCGGCCTGTCCATCACGCGCGATTCCGCGCCGGTGGCGCACTTCCCCGATCTGCCGGTGCCCTCGGTGTCGGCGCTGATCACCACCGCCGAGGGGATGCCGCAGGCGGGCGGGCTGTCGGTCTCGCTGCACGCCGACGACCGCTACAACTCCCATCCCAACGGGCTCAAAACACTTCTCCTGTGGGCACATCTGCTCGCCCTCGGCGCGACCCTGGTGCTGGCGTGGCGGCACTGGGGACCGGTGCGGATCCCGCGAGTCCGGCCCCGCTGGGCCGACCTGGTCGTCGGCGTCACGGCCGCGTCGTGGGTGCTGCTCGGACCGGTGCAGTACGACGACGCGTGGTACGTCCTGATGTCCCGCAACGCCGGGGCGGCGGGATACCTCGGCAACTACGTCTACATGTTCAACGCCACCGAGAACCCCTTCGTGCTCAGCCAGTACCTGATGCAGTTCTGGGGCCGACTCGGGGAGTTCTCGCTGTGGTGGCTGCGGCTGCTGCCGCTGGCCTACGGGCTGATCACCTGGGTCGCGCTGCGTCGCCTGCTGACCACGACGCTCGGCCGCACCGCCGGCAACCGCTGGGTGCCGTGGGCGCTGGGGCTGGCGTTCCTGGCCTGGTGGATGCCCTACGGCATGACGCTGCGACCGGAACCGCTGATCCTGTGCCTGACCGCGGTGACGATGCTGCTCGCCGAGACCGCCCGTCGCCGCGAGAGCATCCCGGCGGCCGCCGCGGCGACGCTGGTCGCGGCCCTGGCGCTGAGCTGCTCGCCGTCCGGTCTGGTGGCGTGGGCGCCACTGGTCCCGGCGCTGCCGTGGCTGTGCCGGTGGCTGCGCGACCGCAGCGGGAAGTCGCGCTCGGTGGCGGGGTTGACGGTCGTGGCGGCCGGAACCGCCATCGTGCCGGTCGCTTTCGCCGACGCGACCTTCGGGGACGTGCTCGAAGCGACGAAGGTGCACCGCTGGTACTACGGCTCGTTCGCCTGGTACGAGGAGTGGCGGCACATCGACACCCTCATGACCGGGCCGTGGGCGCTGCGCCTGCCGGTGCTGATGACCCTCGGCGTGGGGCTGCTGGTGGCGCTGGGCCGCGGCCGCCGGACCGCGCCGGGCACGGTCCGCTGGCTGATGCTCAGCAGCGCCGTGGTCACCGCGCTGGCGATGGCGTTCCTGGCGTTGAGCCCCACCAAGTGGGTGCTGCACTTCGGCGCCCTGGCCGCCCCGGCGATCGTGCTGCTGACGACCGCGCTGCTGCGCTCGCCGCTCCCGCGCACCACGGGCGCGGTCGCGAGCATCGCCGGGACCGGTGTGCTGATCATGGTGGCCGCCGCGGGGTTCTCCGGGCCGAACATCTGGAAGCCGTTCAGCGACCGCGGCCAGTCCTTCGGCAACCACCTCCCCGCGTCTCTGTCGAAGATCGAGCTGAGCATGACGGCCCCGCACATCGGGGACGTCTTCCTGCGCGACGCGAAGCTGTGGGTCGCCCTGGCCGCGGTGATCGCCGGGTTCGGCCTGTGGCGGCGCCGCAGGCGACTGGGAGTGCTGCTGCGCCCGGAGCGCGGCGTGCTGATCGCCACCGCGCTGCTGCTGGTCATCGGCATGTTCGCGGTGTTCGCCTACGCGCCGTTCCGGCAAGCGCCGGGCTGGACGGTCGCCAGCGGCGGCTTCGAGTTCGCCACCAGCGGTCGCACCGGCGGGCTCGCCGACCACGTCAAGGTCCTCGCCAACGCCGACGTCCAGCCGCCCGCACCGGTCGAACCTGCCGTCGTGCGAGGCGATTTCGCCACGTCGGCGCGGCTATCGGTGCCGCCGTCGGCACCCGGGGAGGTGTGGCACAGCCGCACCACCCTGCCCACCGGGCGGGGCACGCTCACCACCGGCTGGTACCCGGTGCCCGCGACCGGGGACGGCACCCACGTCACGGTCCCGGTGCTCGGCGAAGGGCTCACCGCCCACCGGCTCGCGGTGCAGGCCGACACGCCGTCCGGTGTGGTCAGCCTCCCGCTGAGCCCGGACGCCGCGCTGGGCGCGCGCCACTGGCAGGAGCTCGCGGTCGCGCTCCCGCAACCGGCTCGCGCGATCCGCGTCGTCGCCGAGCAGCGCGGTCCGTGGCTGGCCGTCGGTGAGCCGCGCCTGACCAAGATCCGGCCGGTCACGACCGTGACCGACGGGCAGACCGTCTTCGCCGACCAGCTCTCGGCGATGCTGTGGCCGGACATCGACCACGCGGAGATCGCGCACGGCATGACCAACCCGCCGACGGTCCGGGTGAGCGCGGCCGAGCACATCGACCCGGGCGTGCTGTCGAACTCCACGTTCACCGACTGGGGCGGCAACTTCGCCACCAGCGCCCAGACCGCGACCTACGTGCGCATGGCCTCGGCGCTGCCGGGCGGACCGGAGACCGCCCCCTGGGGCACCGTCGACCGGATCCTCTACGACTTCCCCACCCGCCAGGTCGACTTCGGGTTCCGGCACCACGACCGCGCGGGCTGGACCCGACTGCCGACCCTGGCCGGGGAGGAGTACATCGGCCGGAAGTACACGGGGTGAGACTCCGTCGACTGAATCGTTCCCGTTTACCAGCTAGCGCCGGGCCTGACCAGCGGAATCAGGTCGCGGCCACTGGTGCGCACCTGGTCGGCCGTTCGCAGTCAGGGGTGTTTCCGGTTCTGGACAGCCGGGCTGATCACCCTTGACATTAGGCTACCCTAACTTAACGCTCGTCGGGTGTCCGCTTGCACCTGAGGAGTCGCGCATGTCCAGTCTCGACAGGAAAGCAACCACCCTCGCGCCCTACGCCCTCGGCGCCTTCCGGATCGTCGTCGGTGCGCTGTTCGCCAGCCACGGCGCCGCATCGTTGTTCGGCGTCTTCGGCGGGGCCCCGGGAACCGGCGGAGGCGTCGTGCCGTTCGGAACCTGGCCGTCGTGGTGGGCCGCGGTGATCCAGCTGGGCTGCGGGCTCCTCGTCGCGCTCGGCGTGCTGCACCGCGGCGCCGCGGTGCTCGCCTCCGGCTCGATGGCCTACGCCTACTTCATCGTGCACCAGCCCGACGGCCTGCTCCCCCTGCAGAACCAGGGAGAGCAGGCCGCGTTGTTCGCGTGGTCCTTCCTGCTCCTGGCCTTCACCGGACCCGGCGCTCTCGCCCTGGGCCGGGCGCTGCGCCGCTCACCGCAGCTCGCCGCGGCGTGAGTCAGGCGTCGGGCCGGCCGTAGCGCTCGGCGACGATTTCGGAGGACTGCCAGCGGCTTCCGGGGACCTCGTCGTTCGGCCAGCCCGCCGGGGAGTCCTGCCAGGCCTCGCGGCGACCGTAGGGCAGGGCGTCGATCAGCGCGAAGGTGTGCCCGAGCTGCTCGATGCCCCTGCCCGTGGTGTGCCAGGTGCGGTAGACGGCGTCGCCGTCGCGCAGGAACACGTTCAGGCCGAAGCCGCCGCCCGGAGGCGCGCCGACATCGGTGCCGAAGGAGCTGTTCGCGGTGGAGTACCAGGGGAACGCGTTGCCGACGCGGCGCTTGTAGGCCACGGCCTCGTCCATCGTCCCCTGGGTGACGATGACGAACCGCGCGTCGTAGTCGCGGAGGAACTCCAGGCGGGTGAACTGCGAGGTGAACCCGGTGCAACCGGGACACTGCCACCTCTCCCCCGGGAACCACATGTGGTTGTACACGATCAGCTGGGAGGCGCCGTCGAAGATCTCGGCCAGCGTGACCGGTCCCGCTTCGCCTTCCAGGACGTAGTCGGGCATCCGCACCATCGGCAGGCGGCGGCGCTGCGCGGCGATCGCGTCGAGCTCCTTGGTCGCCGCCTTCTCACGGGCGCGCAACGCGTCGAGCTCGCGCTGCCAGGTGCCGGCGTCCACGACGGGCGGCAGTGCGTGCGTGGTGGTCATGGTCTCTCCCGCGGACGAGTTTCAGGGGCAGTCGCCAATGGAGACCCCGACCACCCTTGAAACTCATCGGTGCCCGGCCGCAACGACGACCGGGCACCGAGGAGGGACTGCTCAGGCGCAGAGCTTCCAGTCGCCGTCCTCCTTGACGAGCTTGAGCTCGGCGGCCTGCGGCTGCTGGCCGGGAACGGTGGACTCCATGGTCGCGGTGCCCGTGTCGCCGTTCTCCTGGACCGACTTGACCGTGGTCTTGACCTGCTTGAGCATCTCGAGGTCCTGCGGCTTGGCGACCTTGAGGAACTCCTCCTTCTGCTTCTGCAGCTCCTCGATCTGCGGCATCGCGCTGTTGCAGACCACCGCGCGGTAGTCGTCGGCCTTGACGCTGCGCGGGTCCTGGGTCTCCTTGGTCGACAGCGCCGCGTAGTCCTCGGCGGTCGACTGAGCCGAGCCGCCGCTGAACAGCCAGAAGGCACCGACGGCCACGACCGCGATGACGAGCACGGAGGCGGCGACCGCGACGATCACGCCGACCTTGCTCTTCTTCGCGGGCTCCTCACCGGACTCGGTGGCCGCAGACGCCTCAGAAGCCTCAGAAGCCTCAGAGGACTCAGCGGACTCGGACGACTCGTTCGATTCGGTGGTCTCGGCCGCGGGCTGAGACTTCTCGGTCTGCTCCGCGTCGGGCTCGCCCTGCTCGGCACCAGGCTGCTCGGCGCCCGACTTCTCAGCGCCGGACTCGGCGTCGCCGTGGCCGGCTGCGGAGCTCTCCGAGGGCTGCTCCACTGCCGAGGTCTCGGTCTCCTCAGCGGGCTGCTTCTCGGAGCCGCTCTGGCCGGGCTCGTTCGGCGAAGAGGTCATGAACACCTTCCTGGTTCGGACTTGTCAAGTGCTGTCCCCACGTGTACGCGACCCGAGCCTCGAGTTCCACCCGTGTCGAACTTTGGACTCCGCATTTCCCACGCTGGAACATTACGATTCGACCACGCGCGCGCTCGAACTTCGCATTCACGCCACGAGGAAGTCCCGACTGCGTCCGGTGAACGGCGTGATCTCGCCCGAGGCCGCTGCTTTCCAGTCTCCGTTGTGGACGATCCGGTAGCGGCCGGTCGGCACTTCCGCCGGAACGTCCCAGGTGATCGTCGCCGTGGAGGACGCGACACCGCTGCGCTTCCAATGGTACTGGGTGGACCAGTCGCGGTCGTCGGCCACCGGCACCCACCGGCCGTCCACCAGGCGCTGGACCTCGGCGTAGGTGCCGCCGCGGCGGAGGTCGTTCTTGGGGTGCCCGGTGACGAACTCGACCGCGACCCGCTCTCCCCGGCGGTAACCGCTCGCGGGCTCGGCCAGGACGTCGCCGAAGGCGCGGCCGGGAGGCGGCGCGTCGAAGACCACGCCCGGCTGGAAGTTCGGCAGCGTTCCGCTCATGTCGGGCGGAACGGGACCGAGCGGGACCCGCTCCCCGGCACGCATCGCCGCGGCCAGCCTGGTGAACTCCTGCTGGTAGGCCGGGAGCGTGTAGCGGCCGAAGAGCGTGGAGGCCCCCTCGTACTGCTGGGAGTCGTACTCCTCGGGCGTGGTGACGTACTGGCTGTAGGCGTTGGCGTAGCCCTGGATCAGCACGTTCTCCAGCGGGACGCCGAGCTCGGCCGCGACGCTCCGGCGGATCCGCAGCCCGGCGACGATGGTGAACTCGGCGGGTCCGGCGACCAGGTGGAGCTCGCCGATGCGCATCAGCTGCAACGGCAGCACCTCCGGGCACCACGGGTGCGGCGGCATCGCGCCGAAGGGCACCGCGACGGGTTTGGGCGCCTGCTCGTCGGCGAGTCCCGGCGGGATGGGAACGTCTGCTCCCCCGAGCCAGTCCAGCAGCGGGTTGCGGATCCCTTCTCCGATGGGGATTCCCGGTCCGTCCTCGGTGCTGCCGGCCAGCATCGACATCCCGATGGCCGCGGTGCAGGTGCGATGCGTCTTGCCGTCCGGGGTGAATCGTCCGTCCACAGTGACCTCGGACAGGTCGACGTAGCACAGCGCGGAGTCGACCGGCCCGCTCATCGACTCCCGCGCCGAGTCGAAAGCGATTCGCGCGGCGCGGAATTGGCGTTCACCGATGATCCGGGTGTTGTCGAACTCGTCGTCGGTCGGACCGGACCCGGGTTCCAGGTCCAGGTTGGGCGACATGTCGCCCGCGTTGGTCTGGGCGAAGCAGGCCACGAACTCGGCGTCGAGGCGCTCCCAGGCGAAGGCCGCGTAACCCTTGTTGTCCGAGCTGATCAGGTGGTTCTCGTTGGTCATCGAGGTGCCGTGGGTGGCGAACCACGTGATCGCGCCGACGTCCCGCCCGCCCTGGGAGAAGCGCAGCACCGTCACCGCCGGGTCGATCGCCTGCGGGAAGTGCCGGGTGTCCTCCGCCGGGTTGAGGTCGAAGGCGCTGCGGGAGCGGTTGACGCTGGCGTCGGTGAGCTCGGCCCGCCCGAGCGCCAGTGCGCCGGGCCGCAGATCGTCGTGCGCCTTCCCGATCGCCTCGGTGATGCCGTCGACGACGGCGTTGAAGACCTGCTCCTGGAAGCCCAGGGTCGCCAGGTCGTAGGCGGCGTAGTGCGAGTCTCCCCCGCAGGCGGCGTGCGTGTGGGTCGCGTTGAGCAGCACGTTCTGCTCGGTGTAGAGACCGCCGTAGGTCTCGGCCAGGCGGCGCAGCACCTCCTGGTGCACCGACTGGAACAGCGCGCCCAGCTCGGCGGTCACGAACACCACGCGGTTCGCGCCGTCGTCGACGACGAACGCGCGCGCGAGCGTGCGCAGGTGGATGCCCGCGGTCTGCTGCTGCGGCATGGAGTAACCCATCATGCCGTTCTCAGCGGCCGGACCGGTCACGTCGGCGACCCCGCGCCCGACCCGGTAGCCGGTGGCCTCCTGGCCGGACGCGGGGGTGACGCCGAACATCGTGGCGGCGAGCGGTGCGGCGGCGGCCGCGGCCAGCACCTGCCTCCTGGCAACGGGCATGAGCCTGCCTCTCGGTGAATGTGAAGCGTGTTCACGTTCATGGATGCGGGCAGGCTACGCCGATCAACTACGGGCTGCCAAGACTCACTTCGGCGCGAAGCGCTGGCCCGCGTCCAGCCGCAGGCACTGGCCGTTGAGCATCGGGTTGTCGACGATGGCCCGCACCAGCTTCGCGTACTCCTCCGGGCGACCCATGCGCCGGGGGAACGCCGCGTCCTTGACCAGCGCGGCCTTCACGTCCTCCGGAGCTCCCTTCACCAGCCCGGTTTCGAACAGGCTCGGCGCGATGGCCAGCACGCGGATGCCCATCGACCCGAGATCGCGCGCCATGGTCAGGCACATCCCGGCGATCGCGGCCTTGGCCGCGGTGTAGGCGACCTGCCCGACCTGGCCCTCGAAAGCGGCGATCGACGAGGTGTTGATGATGACCCCGCGCTCACCGTCCTCGGGCTCGTTGTCGTTCATGTGCGCCGCGGCCAAGCGGCTGATGTTGAAGGTGCCGACCGTGTTGAGGTCCAGGATCCGGCGGAACGCGTCGAGGTCGTGCGGCCCCTGCTTGCCCAGCGTGCGCTGCGCCATGCCGCCGCCGGCCGTGGTCACGGTGATGTGCAGCCCGCCCAGCTCGGCGACGGCCGCGTTCAGCGCGTGCTCGACGCCGGCGAAGTCGGTGACGTCGACCGGGTGGAACGTGCCGCCGAGCTGGGCGGCGACGTCCTGGCCCGCCGAGTCGGCGAGGTCGGCGATCGCCACCGACGCCCCCTGCGCCGCGAGCAGTTCCGCGCTGGCCCGGCCCATGCCCGAGGCTCCGCCGAACACGACCGCCTTCTTGCCGTTGATCTCCACTGGTGCTCCTCCTCGTCGAGGTCAGCGAACCCGCTGGCGGAGTTCGCGCTTGAGGACCTTGCCCGCCGTGTTGCGCGGGAGCTCGTCGACCACCAGCACCTGTCGCGGGCACTTGTAGCGCGCGAGGTGCGCCGCGCAGAACTCGCGGATCTCGCGTTCGGTCAGGTCGGGCTCGCCGTCGGCCTCGATGACGGCGACGACGCGCTCGCCCCACAGCTCGTCCGGCGCCCCGACGACCGCGGCGGCCGCGATGCGCGGGTGCTGGTGCAGGACGTCCTCGACTTCGCGGGAGTAGACGTTCTCCCCGCCGGTGAGGATCATGTCCTTGCGGCGGTCGACGATGGCGAAGCGACCCTCGGCGTCGCGCCGGGCGAGGTCGCCGGTGCGGAACCACCCTTCGCGGAACGCCTCCGCGGTCGCCTCGGGCCGGTTCCAGTACCCGGAGAAGACCTGATCACCGCGGATCTCCAGCTCGCCGACCTCGTCGGCGCCGAGTTCGACGCCGTCGTCGTCGACGATGCGCGCGGCCGTCAGCAACATCGACCGACCCGCCGAGGCCAGCAGTTCCGGACGCCCGGCCGCAGCCGCTCGGTGCCCCTCCGGGCCGTGCGCGAGGGCGTTGCCGGCGAGCTCGGTCATGCCGAACCCGGCGCGGAACCCGGCGTTGGGGAAGCGGGTCATGGCCTCGCGGAGCGTGGCCACCGGCATCGGCGCCGATCCGTACCCGATGCGGGTGATCGAGGTGGTGTCGCAGGCGCCGATGCCGGGGTGGCGCAGCAGCATCTCCAGCATCGTCGGCGCGACCGTGGTGCCGGTGACCCCGTGCCGCTGCACGGCGTCGAGGAAGCCCTCGGTGCTGTACCTGCGCAGCAGCACGACGTTCTCGGCGGCCAGGTGCGCGACGAGCACGTTGTACCCGGCGATGTGGCACAGCGGCCACGGCACCAGCGTCACCGGCCGTTCCTCGGCGGCTCGCGGCCAGCTCAGCACGGCGTTGACCGCGCCCGCGACCACGTTTCGGTGGGTCAGCACGGCGCCCTTGGCCCGTCCGGTGGTGCCCGAGGTGTAGATCAGCCACGCGGGCGAGCTCTCGTCGGCGCGCTCGGGTTCGGTGTCCGGTCGGCCGTCGAGCAGCGCGCTGAAGGGCGTGGTGCCCGCGACGTCGTCGACGGTGACGACCGTGTGGATCGAGGGCACCGCGTCGGCGGCGTGCCGCGCGGGGTCGAGGTACTTCGCCTCGGTGATCAGCACGGTCGGCGCGGCGTCGGTGAGCAGGTCGGCGATCTCGCGCTGCGCGAGCCGGTAGTTCACCGGCAGCAGCACCATCCCGGCGAGCGGGACCGCGTAGTAGGCCAGCACGTACTCGACGTTGTTCTCGGTGAGCACGGCGATGCGGTCACCGCGCCGAGCGATGTCGGCCAGCCCGTGGGCCAGCCGGCAGACCGAGGCGTGGAGCTCACCGAACGTCCAGGTGGTGGACTCGAACGTCAGCGCCGGAGCTCCGGGCGTTCGTCCGGCGGCCAAGGCCACCACGTCGCTGATCAGCATCACGCCTCCCGCGCCCCACCTCGGACACCGGAGGCACCGTACCAAACAATCGCTTGGTTAGGCGATCACGCTCGTCGCGGCAACCCTTCCGAAGCACCCGCGGAGCAACACCCACGTGCGGGAGAACGGATTACCGCCGTAATCAGGCACCTGAACACGGCGGTAATCCGGGTGACACCGTCCATCCACACCGACCGCGACCACCACCGGAACACGGATTACCGCCGTAATCAGACACCCGAGAACGGCCGTAATCCGGGTCGTGAAGCGCTGCGGCCACGGGCACGGGCGTTGTCCGGTGACGGGTTGACGGCGTGATCCGGCGCCGCGGGGACGGGGCTTAGACCAGGACTCCGGCGATGGTGGCGCTCAGGAGGTTGGCGAGGGTGGCGGCGAGGACCGCTCGGATGCCGTCCTTGGCGATCCAGCTGCGCTTGGCGGGCACGAGACCGCCCAGGCCGCCGAGCAGGATCGCCAGCGAGCCCAGGTTCGCGAAGCCGGTGAGCGCGAAGGTGACGATGGTGGCGGTCTTCTCGCTGAAGTTGCCTGCCTGAGGACCGAAGTCGCCGAACGCCACGAACTCGTTGATCACCAGTTTCTCGCCGACGAAACCGCCCGCGGCGATCGCTTCGTGCCACGGCACGCCGATCACCCACATCAGCGGCGAGAACACGTAGCCGAGGATCTGCTGCAGGGTCAGGTCCGGCAGGCCGAACAGTCCGCCGAGCGCGCCGACGATGAGGTTCAGCAACGCGATCAGCGAGACGAAGGCGAAGAGCATGGCGCCGACGTTGAGCGCCAGCTTGAGACCGTCGGAGGCACCCGTGGCCGCGGCGTCGATGACGTTGCGCGGCTTCTCCTCCAGCGCGGGCGCGGCGGTGCCGAAGGCGACCTTCTTGGACTCCTCCTCCTCGGCCGCCTCGTCGTCCTCGGACACCTGGGCGTCGTCGGAGCTCGGCTCGTCCTTGGGGGCCGGCATGATCAGCTTGGCCATGAGCAGGCCGGCGGGGGCGGCCATGAAGCTGGCGGCGATGAGGTTCTCCAGCTTCGCGCCGAGCATGGCGTAGCCGACCATGACCGTGCCGGCCACGGTGGCCAGGCCGCCGACCATGACCGCGAAGAACTCGGACCTGTTCATGCTCGCCAGGTAGGGGCGCACCAGCAGCGGCGCTTCGGTCTGGCCGAGGAAGATGTTGCCGGTCGCGTTCAGCGACTCCGCCCGCGTGGTGCCCAGCGCCTTCTGCAGCGCGCCACCGATGATGCGCACCACCCACTGCAGGACGTGCAGGTGGTAGAGCACCGCCGTCAGCGAGGACACGAAGATGATGATCGGCAGCACCTGGAAGGCCACCACCGTGCCCTCGGTGGGCATGATCGGTCCGACCAGGAAGTCGATGCCCTCCTTCGAGGACTCGATGACCTTGGTGACCCCGGCCGCGACGGCGGCGAGCACCTGCTGCCCCAGCGGCCAGCGCAGCACCACGACGGCGAAGACGATCTGGATCGCCAGCGCACCGAGCACCGTGCGGAGGTTGATCGCGCGCCTGTTGGTCGACAGCGCCAACGCCAGCAGCAGTACGACGACCATGCCGCCGATGCCCCACAAGACCTGCACTGGTTCCAGCCTTTCCTCGAACCGCCGCGGCAGTCGCGGCGCTGTTGGGTCCGGGGGATGCTCGCACGCAGACCCCAGGGCACGCACCCGGGTGGCGAGTTTGTGACTCCGCTAACGGCAGGTCAGGGGAAGGTGATCACTCCACAGTGCACACCCGATCGCCTCCAGAGAGCGCGGGCGAGCGGGCGTCTGGATCTCGCCAACCGCATGCCGAGAAGAGGCTCATCAAGAGATATCTTTCGCTCAAGATGATTGCGTGTAAGATTGTGCTCGGAGCCGTCACCACGTCGGCGAGAACGGAGAGCGCGATGAGTCCGCAGAAGGGAACGGAAGCCGTGGCCCACGAGGTCGATCTGCCCAGCGATGACGAGACCGTCACCTGGTGGGGTCTGGTCATCGAGGGCTACCACACCACCCACAGCCTGATGATGAACGAGATCAGCCAGCGCGTGGACCTCGCCCCGGGCTCGTTCGACATCCTCATCAGACTGCTGCGCTCCCCCGGGCACCGGTTGCCGATGACCCGGCTCGCCGTGGAGGCCGCTCTGAGCAGCGGTGGCTTCACCAAGGTCGCCGACCGGCTGGCCAAGGCCGACCTGATCTGCCGCGAACCCTCGGCCGAAGACCGCCGCGTCGTCTACGCGGTGCTCACCGACCACGGCCTGGAGGTCGCCGGGGAAGCGCGCAAGGTCTGCGCCGAGATCCTGCGCGACCGCATCCTCAAGCCGCTCGGCGAGCAGCAGTCGCAGAGCCTCGCCGCCGCGATGCGCACCCTGCGCAACGCCAACGCCGCCTGATCGGTCAGCGAGCCGCGGCCTCGGCCTTGTTGAACTCGGCCTTCCACTCGCGGAAGGCCTCCTCGGTGCGGCCGCGGCGCCAGTACCCCGAGATCGACGCCTGGTCGCGCGCCACACCGCGCTCGCGGAACAGGTAGGGACGGACGCGACGCATGACCTCCTGGGCCTCGCCGTGCACGAAGGCGTGCACGCGGCCCGGCAGCCACTCCAGCTCGCGCACCGCCTTCTCCAGCGCGCCGTCCTCACCGACGTCCGAGCGGTAGATGAACACGGCCTCGCCGGCCGCGGGCAGCACCAGGTCGGGCGCCTCGGCGGGCGAGTCGACGAGCATGACCACGCGCACCACGGCGTCGGCGGGCATGCCGGCCAGCGCGGCGGAGATCGCGGGCAGCGCGGACTCGTCACCGGCGAGCAGGTGCCAGTCGGCCTCCGGGTCCGGCTTGTAGGCACCGCCGGGTCCGTTGATGATCAACCGGTCGCCCGGCTCGGCCTTCGCCGCCCACGGACCGGCCACGCCCTGGTCGCCGTGCATGACGAAGTCGATGGCCATGGTGCCGCTCTCGACGTCGGGGAACAGCGCGGTGAAGGTGCGCACGGTGGGCATGTCCTCCGCCGGGAACGTGCCGCGCATCGCCTTGACGTCGAGCGGCTCCGGGTAGGTCACGCCCTCCTTGGGGAAGACCAGCTTGACGTAGCGGTCGGTGTGCACGCTCTCGGCGAAGGCCGACAGGTCATCACTGCGGAACCACAGTCGCCGCACCCGGGGAGTCACCATCTCGGCACCGGTCACGGTCAGGTAGGTCGCCACTCGAACTCCTCAACGCACTCACAAAGACTTAGGTCAGCCTAACTTATCTCTGCGGTAGCGCGCAGCACCAACCCGCCCCCTTGAGCGACATCGCCGGAAGTTCACCTGCGCCCCGAGCTCACCCGGCCACCCGCACCTTTCCCACCTCACCGAACGCATGAGCCACAACCAGCTCGCCCAAACTCCCCTGCAACGCGCCGGTCGAGCGACCTCCCGGGGAGGCCGCTCGACCGGCGAGGGGTTCGGCTACGCGGCCGGGGGTCGGTAGCGGGCCGAGGTGTCCAGCCAGGCGGCGTGGCCTCCCGGGATGTGGGCGATGACGTCGATGAGGTGGTCGATCCGCGCCCGCAGCTCCTCGGGCCGGCCCGCGAGCTGATCGCGGACCTCGGCGGCGGCCTCCTCGAGCTCCTTCTGCCGTTGCAGGATCTGTTGGCGGACCTCGGTGATGGCCTCGTCCTCGGTGCAGGCCTGCGCCTGGCGCAGCACCGTGACGTAGTTGGTCGGCTCCTCGTTCGCCGACTCCTTGGCCAGCGAGCGGATGTCGTTGCACCAGGCCGTGAGGTCGTTGGAGGCGGCGCAGAGCTCCTTCCACGCCTCGCCGCTCACCAGAGGTTCGGGAACCTCGGTGCCGCAGGCGGATTCGAGGACATCGAACATGAACATGCCGTTGGACTCCCGCCGCAGCACCGGGTACTCCTCCGGCGTGGGCAGGGTCCCCGCCGCGCGGTGGGCGATCTGGGTGAGGAACGCGTCGCGGTGCCGGTGCAGGTGGGCGAGGACGCGGTCCCGCCACCGCACCGACATGCCCGCCGCCGTGCGCGGCCACAGGTCGGTCATCGCCGACATCAGCGGGCTGCCGACCAGCACCGGCCGCCCCTGCACGAGCGCGGTGATCGCCGCGTAGACCTCGCGCACCGAGTCCGGCGAGCGGTCGGCGTCGTCGTCCTGCTCGTCGTCGAGGTGGAACAGCACCGTGATCCACTGCGCGTAGAGCTCGACGGCCTCCGGCGGGTCGTCCGGCAGCACCATCGCCGTGACCTCGTGGAACCCGGCCCCGCGCAGCCGCTGCTCGTCGAGGTCGGTGGTGATCAGGCCGACGCGGGCCGCCCACCGGCACAGCCGATCGCCGATGTCGGCGACCTCCGGGTGGATGCGGTCGCGGACCGGAAGTCCGAAGTCGCTCACCGGCTCACCTCGCCCGACCGCCACAGCGCGCGCATCGCGAAAGCCGTTGTCAGGTAGCGCGATCCGAAGTAGACCTGGAACCGGCCCATCCGGTAGTAGGCGCCGGCCGCCCACGAACCGTCGGAGTCCTGAGCCTCGGCGAGCGAGAGCCGTCGCTCGTCCTGGCCCTCCTGCGCCCCGAGGTTGTCGGCGGCGAGCACGTGCAGCGCGATGTCGAGCGATGTCTCGCCGGTGGGAAGCTCCGCGAGAGCGCTGCGGGCGGGCCCGGTCAGGGTGCTCATCTCCTCGGGGAACCGGGCGCACACCCGCGACAGGGCGTGCAGGAACGCCTGCGGCGACGGGTAGTAGCGGGTGCCCTCCCGCCAGCGCCCGGAGTCCAGGTGGGCGGCCAGGTAGCGGGTGGTGGCGTCGCGGACCGCGCGCTCCTCCATCCGCTCCGGCACTCCCGCCAGGTGCAGGGCGTAGAGGGCGTTGGCGCACACCACCGCGTCGTGCTTGCGGCCCCGGCTCAACGTGCCCGGCTCCTCGCCGTCCTCCCAGTAGACCAGGTACACCCAGGGCCACAGGTCCTCGGAGCCGTCGGGCTCGTGCGAGGCCGCCAGCGACAGCTCCCGCACCGTCGCCTGCAGGTCCGGGACCCGCAGCATCCCGAGCTCGCGCAGGGCGCCGGTGGCCATCGCCGTGCAGTCGGTGTCGGCCGGTAACCCGCTCTCCGGCAGGAAGCGGTAGCGCCGCCTCCACCGGCACCGCTCGACCTGCTCGAACAGCGGCGCGATCAGCTCGCGGTCGGGCCTGCTGTCGGTGGTGGTGAGCAGCATCAGCGACACCATCGCCGAGAACGCCTCGTCCGCGAGGTCGAAACCCGGGTCCGCACCGAGGGTTTCGGTCAGCTTCCGGCGCGCTTCGCGGCCGGTGAAGCTCTCCTCGAACCGCGGGTCGAAGGACATCTCGACCGACGGAGCCCCGTCCGGTCCGATCGACTTGCGCACGTAGTCCAGGGCGCGATGCGCGGTCTGCTGGAACAGTGTCACGACTGTTGTCTCCTCATGGTGTTCGAGGCGGTGGAGATCGACGGCGAGGGCCCGGTGACGACCGGGCTCCCGCCGCCCTCAGGTGTTCGCACTAGGTCGTGTTGAGGAATGCGGCGGTAGCCGCTGTTTCAGGTGTGGGACTCAGCTCGCACCGCCGCGGGTTCTGAGGTGGTTCTCCTGTGAGGACGTGTCGACCTGGTGCATTGGCATGCATGAGTCGGCGCGCCCGGAGCAGGAGGGCCGCCTCAGAACCCGCTACCCGCACCGCTGAGCAAACAGTTCCCAAACAGCTCCTAGGCCTGCGCGGCCTGCTTGATCGCGGCCCGGATCCGTCCGTAAGTGCCGCAGCGGCAGACGTTCTCGATTCGGTCGATGTCCGCGTCGGTCACCTCGTCGCCCTTGTCGTTGATCAGCGCGACGGCGGCCATGATCTGGCCGGGCTGGCAGAACCCGCACTGCGCGACGTCCTGGTCCATCCACGCCTGCTGCACCGGGTGCGGCTCGTCGCCGTCGGCCAGGCCCTCGATGGTGGTGACCTCGGTGCCGTCGGCGTCGGCGGCCTTGACCATGCAGGTCTGGACTTCCTCGTCGTCCATCAGGCAGGTGCAGGCGCGGCACACGCCGACACCGCAGCCGTACTTCGGTCCGGTGATGCGCAGCTCGTCGCGCAGCACCCACAGCAGGGGCATCTCCGCGGGGACGTCGACCTCGACGTCCTCCCCATTGACCGTGATCGAGTACTGGGGCATGCGAGCCCTCCTCTAGTTGTTGATCGGGAACTGGCGGGGGACGGTTCCGGTGGCGCGGCCGTAGGCGTTGGCGACCGCGGCGGCCGAGGCGGGAACGGCGATCTCGCCGACACCACCGGGCTCACCGGTGGGCGGCATGATGAAGACCTCGGTCCGCAACGGCGCCTGGGCCTGCCGGGCCACCTGGAAGTCGGCGAAGCTGCCTTCGCGCACCGCGCCGCCGTCGATGTGCAGGCCGGCGTAGAGGACGGTGTTGATGCCGTCCATCAGCCCGCCCTGCATCTGGGCCTCCACCCCGCGCGGGTTGATGGCGCGGCCGGGGTCGATGGCCACGAACGCCTTGGTCACGCGCGGCTTCTTCGGGTCCGTCGCGTCGATCTCGACCAGCGTCGCGGTCGTCGACTTGTACTCCTGGTGGATGCCGACGCCCTGCGCGTGGCCCCGCGGCATCGCCCTCCCCCACCGGCCTTCGGCGGCGACCTTGCGCAGCACCGCCTTGGTGCGGTCGTCCTTGAGCGACTCCAGCCGGAACGCGACCGGGTCCTTGCCCAGGTGCTCGGCGATCTGGTCGACGGTGATCTCCTCGGCGACCCGGTAGGCCACCGAGTGCACGCCCCGCATCACACCGGTGTTGGGCAGCTTCACGTCGGTCTCGGTGCCCGAGACCGTGGCGAGGCCGAACTCGTAGGGAACGGTCTGGGTGACGCCGATGACGACGTCGGCCACCGCCTCCTTGGCGGGCTTGCCCATCTCCATCAGCGCGGTGAACACGATGTCGCCGAGACCGTGGGTGAGGTCGGTCCACGCGCCGGAGACCCGGTGGTGGAACGAGCGCACCTTGCCCGCGCGCACGGACGCCTGAACCCGCTGGTGGGTGGCCGGGCGCATGCGCCCGTGCCGGGTGTCGTCGTCGCGGGTCCAGAAGAGCTTGACGACCTTGCCGGTCGCCCGGGAGACCTGCGCCGCCTCCAGCGGTGCGTCCATGTGGCAGTTGCGGCCGAACGACCCGCCTGCGCGTTTGACGTGCACCGTGACGTCGGCCGTGGTCAGGTTCAGCTCGTCGGCGACGAGCTTCTGCACCTCGATCGGGACGTGCGAGGAGCACCACACCTCGGCGTGGCCGTCGCGGACGTCCGCGACGGCGAAACCGGTCTCCATCGGCGCGTGGCTGGTGAAGGCGAAGTCGAAGCGCTCGTCGAACTCACCGCCGTCGGGACTCACGACGTCGGCCGCGCTGCCCGCCTTCTCCTTCAGGACCGCGGCGATGTCCACATCGGACTTGGCGGCGGCCGCGCCGTCCTCCCAGGTGACCTTCACCTTCTTGGCGGCTTCCATGGCCTGCCAGGTGTTCTCCGCGCACACCGCGATGCCGGTGGGGATCTGGGCGACGGCGGCGACTCCCGGCATGGCGCGTGCGGCCGAGTCGTCGTAGGAGGCGACGGTGCCGCCGATCGTCGGCGGGCGCACCACCACGGCCACGACGGAGCCGGGGATCTTGGTGTCGGAGATGTAGGAGGCCTTGCCGGTGACGATGTCGTTGGCGTCCAGGCGGTTCAGCGGCTTGCCCACGATGTGGTAGCGCTCCGGCGGCTTCGGCGTCGCCGGGACCGCGGGGATCCCGACCTTCGCCGCCTCCTTGGACAGCTCGCCGAAGGTCAGCTTGCGCCCGTCCGGCGCGTAGACGCAGGTGTCCTTCGTGGACAGCCGGCCGGCCGGGATGCCCCAGCGCTTGGCGGCAGCGGTGACCAGCCGTGCCCGGCCGGCCGCCGCCATCGAGGACAGCGGTGTGCGCAGCACGCGCACCGAGGTGGAGAAGGCGGTGACCTGCGAGTAGGACAGCTCGGGACGCGCGTCGGAGTGCGTGATGGCGATGTCGGTGGGCTTGGCGTCGAACTCCTCGGCCAGGATCATCGCGACCGTGGTGTTGATGCCCTGCCCCACCTCGGTCTTGGGCAGCTCGAACCAGACCTTGTTGTTCTCGCTGATGCCCAGGCGCAGCTGCCCGAAGGTGGGCGTGGCCAGGAGGTTGATCGCGTCACCCATGTCGAACAGGTCCGCGATCGGCGGCACCGGCAGCTGGTTCGGGGCGAACGCGGCGGCGGCCGCTTCGCCCTCGGCCAGCACCTTCCCGACGACGGTGAGCGTGGGCGCCGCCGCCAGGTAGGTGAGGAACCGACGGCGGCCCAGTCCGGCCTTCTCCTCGGTTTCCGCTTTCGTGGCAGGGCTTTCCATCCAGAGACTCCTCTCAATGTCGCCACAGGCCACGACCGGGAACTCCCTCCACGCGGGCGGCATCGATCCGCTTGGCCACTCGGTGCCGCTTTGCGGGCACGACGGATCGCACGAACATCCCCACGCCGCGTTCCAGAACGACTGCAGTCCAGGGATGTTCGCGAATGCGCTCCGCGAGAGAAGAGTTAGTTCGCAGTGAAGCTGGAGACCTGTGCCGACTTCTTTCCGTGAAAACCGAACTTGCCAGGCACGAAGGATGTTTCGAGACACCCATCCGTCCTGTTGCCGGGCGGACCATACCGGGGGCGTTTCAGCGCGATGAATCGCCCGCACGACGGCGAACCACTAGTCCGAACAGTGGCGGAGAGATACCACCCGATCCTGAGCGCAATGCAAAACCGCAGCTGGGAATTAATTCGGAACCGGCAAGTCTGGAAATTCGCGGGACGGCTGCCCGTTCAGATCCATTCGGAAGATCAACATTGCATCCCCACGGAGATCGCAAAGAATCCGTTCCGTGATGAACTCACGGCGTTAGTTTCCGCCTGAAACACTGGTATATGCCAATTGCAGGGCTGCCACGTGCGGTGATTACAGAACTGGCATGTCCAGCAATAGGAGACCGCGCGTCCGGATGCGGGTCTGGCGGCCTGCCTGGTCGCCATTTTGGAATATTCCAACCAGCGATATTCAGCATCTGTTCCGGATGTAAGCAATTGCTTGCTTGCGTTCACCGTCGAATTCCGAGTCCCCTCAATGTCGCAACGAGCATCTCTGTCCGGCGTAAAAATGGCCCCAATGCGGGGTCGCCGGTTCCCGTCGCGGCCTCGGCGCTGCCAAGATCATCTGGTGATGGCGACTTCGGTAGTGGATTCGTTGCGGTGGTCCCGAGAGTTGTTCGATCCCGCGATGAGACAGGCGATTTCCGGCCTGCCGAACGAGATGCGGCACGTGTGCGGCTACCACCTCGGTTTCTGGGACGAGCGCGGTGAACCCGGCGAGGAGGCGTCGGGCAAAGCGGTCCGCCCGGCCCTGGTGCTGCTGTCGGCCGAAGTGGTCGGCGGCTCGGGGATGGCGGCGGTTCCGGCCGCGGTCGCGGTGGAGCTCGTGCACAACTTCTCGTTGCTGCACGACGACGTTCTCGACCGGGACGCAGCCAGGCGGGGACGTCCGACGGCCTGGGCGGCGTTCGGCGCCGGACCGGCGATCATGGCCGGGGACGCGCTGCTGTCCCTGGCCTACCGGGTGCTCGCCGGATGCGGCGCCGAAGCGGTGCGCGTCCTGCACGAGGCCACCACCGCGCTCATCGAGGGCGAGACGTCGGACCTGGCGTTCGAGAACGCCACGAACGTCGCGGTGTCCGAAGTGGAGGACATGGCCCGCGGCAAGACCGGCGCGCTGATCGGGGCCGCCTGCGAGCTGGGCGCTCTGCTCGGTGGCGCCTCCGCCGAGCAGCGCCACGACCTGAAGTCCTTCGGCGAGAAGCTGGGGCTGGCCTTCCAGCACGTCGACGACCTGCTGGGGATCTGGGGCGATCCGGCCGTGACCCGCAAACCGGTGCACGCCGACCTGCGCGCCCGCAAGAAGAGCCTCCCGGTGGTCGCGGCGTTGAACTCCGGGACCGACGCAGGTCAGGAGCTGGCGTCGCTGTACTCCTCCCGGCAGGAGCTGACCGACACCGAGGTCGAACAGCTGGCCCTGCTCGTGGAGAAGGCCGGCGGCCGGGAGTGGAGCCGGTCGGAGGCCGAAAGGCTGATGTCCGAGTCGCTCTCGGCCGCGCGCCGCGCCGAGTACCGCCCGGGTGCGGCGGAGCGGATCGAGCAGGTGGCCCACCTCGTGGTCAACCGGGAGTTCTGAGCTCCCCGCCCCGACGGGAGAACCCGGCCACCACGACGTGCTGGGAGCTGGGAGTCAGGTCCCACACCTGGTGGTCCGGGACGATGCGCTCCGGGGCGTCGGTCGCCAGGACCACCACGCCCGGGTAGTCGGCGAGCAGCGTCCGCAGCAGGTCGGTTCCTCCCGCGCCGAGTTCGTCGTCGATGTGGTCGAGGACCAGCAGCGGTGGTGTGCCGTGGCGGGCGCGGGCGAGTTGCAGGCGGGCGCGTTCGGGGATCGACAGCGGTTCGCCGCCTCGGCGCAGCTTCGTCCGCTCCCCGTCGGGCAGGGCGCGGACGCGCTCGCCGATCCCGACCGCGTCGAGGTCGGGCATCACGGCGCCCTCCTGCTCGGGTCGCCGGTACCGCACCGCCCTTGCGATCGTGCCGCGCTCCAGTGCCAGTCCCCGGGCGGCGTAGCCGACGTGGCGGCGGCGCTGCACCGCCGGGAGGTCGTCGAGGTAGTGACCGGACACGCGCACCCAACCGCGCGCGGTCGTCCCGATCCCGGCCAGCAAGCCGAGGACCGCCGAGATCCGCTCCGGGCTCCCCCGCAGCACCACCCTGGCACCCGGCGCCGCGGCCAGTCCGGGCACGGCCCCATCGACCCAGAGCTCGTGGACGTGGACCTCGGCCGGTGCCCGGACCTCCCCCGCCGGGACGGCTCGCGGTTCCGGCAGGTCCCGGGCCAGCGCGGGAGCCAGGACCCGCCGCGCGGCCAGGTAGGACTGCCGGTATTCCACGACCCGACCGAGGTCGTGCACCGGCGCGACCAGCACGCCGACGACCGTGATCGCGGTGGCGATCAGCGCGTGCGGGATCCCGAAGCCGGTGCCGACGACGACCACGCCGAGCGTGGCCAACGCCGCCGTCGACACCGCCGACCCGCGCAGGTATCCGGCCACCCGCGCGCGGCGCACGGCCGTCGCGCGCACCCGCCCGCTGAGCTGGTCGATGCGCTTGAGCTCGCGGTGCACGCCACCACCCGCGCGAATCGCCGACTCCGCCGCGACCGCGTCGCTGACCTGCGCCGCCAGGCGTCCGCGCGCTCGGCGCACCGTTCTCGCCCGCGCGTAGGCCACGCGCGCGAGCAGCCCGAGAACGGCGCCCAGCGCGAGGATCGGCGTCACCACGGCCGCCGCCAGCGCCGGATGCAGCGCTGCGAGCACCACGAGGACGCCCGCGATCAGCGGCAGTCCGCCCGCCATCGGCGCGATGCCCCAGGCGATCCAGTTGCG
Source organism: Saccharopolyspora endophytica (assembly GCF_018070075.1). GTDB lineage: Bacteria > Actinomycetota > Actinomycetes > Mycobacteriales > Pseudonocardiaceae > Saccharopolyspora > Saccharopolyspora endophytica. The sequence goes on along the minus strand of NZ_JAGPXE010000003.1, from coordinate 23,989 downwards.
GACCGCCGAGAGGTCGTTGGTGGCGCGGGCGATCGTGGTCCCCAGCGAGGGTCGGCGTCCCTCGGCGAGCGCAGCGGTGAGCAGCCCGATGCGGAGTTCGTGGACGTAGTCCTGCCCGAGCTTCTCGGCCAGCACCCACTCCGCGACCCGCACTCCGCCCACGCAGCCCGCCGTCGCGAGCATGATCGCGAGCCAGAACCACCTCTCACCCGGGGCCGCCTGCAGCAGGCGCGGCATGCTGATCGCGGTCGTCCCGGCCAGCGCCGCCTGACCGAATCCGGCGCACACGAGCAGCGCGAACAGCCCGCGGCGGCCTCCGGTCAGCAGCCTCGGCATCCTGTCGCTCACAGCACGCCCTCGAGCACGTCGGGCTCGGTGAGCGCGGAGGTCTCGACCACGGGAACCTCCAGCGCGGACCGCACCTCCCGCATCGCCAGCGGCGCCGAGGTCAGCACCCCGCTCACCGCGGCGACCGGCACTCCTCGCCGCCGCAGCAGCTCCACGCCGCCGATGGCCCCGGCCGCGCCGTCGGCGGCGAACACGACGTGGTCGACCACCCGCGAGAACACCGGATCGGCGACCAGCGCGGCGGTTTCGCGCTGGTAGAGGCCATCGGCGATCTCGACGACGACCACGTCGACGTCCGGCCCGGAGAGGCCGTCGACCACCGACAGCAGGAGCGCGCGGACCTGGTCGTGCTCCAGCCGGAACGTGGTGGGGAACCCGAAGTCGGTGAAGTCGAGGACCGCGGCGGCACCGGCGTCGGTGAAGCTGTTCGGATCCCCGCCCGCGCCCGTCCCGGTCGCCTTCCCGGCGCACACCCGCAACCCCGATCGCACCAGGCCGCGGATGAGCGAAGCGACGGCGGTGGACTTGCCGGAGTTCATCGACGTGCCGAGCACGGCGATCACCGTCGGCCCGTCCGCGCGCGGGGATGGTTCCGCGGTGAGCGCGCGAGGCGCGCAGCGGGAGAGCGTCACGACTCCGCGCGCGTCGGCGAGCAGGCCCAGCGGCTGCAGGAGGGTCGCGTCGGAGATCTTGGCGTGCTTGGCGGTCACCAGCGCCGCCACTCCCCCGGCTGCGACGAGGTGGACCGGCCGCAGGTCGTCGGGGACCTCGGCTTCGAACTGGTCGGGGGCGTAGCGGTGGCCGTAGGCCACGAGCACCTCGTCACCGGCGAACAGCGCCTGACGCCGGCTCACCGGGCTCTCCAGCCGCGTGTGCATGCCGAGCCGCTCGACCCGCGCGAGAACGACATCGCCAGGACGCGGAACCACGTCGGGCCCGTCGAGCAGCGCGTATCCGCGCGGGGCGGCCTCGACGCGCGCTGCGACCGAACGAGTGGTGTACGCCTTCTTCGACCGGCGCAACCGATCGGGCTGCACCTCGGATGAGAACCCCTCCGCACGAACAGGATTCGCCACGACTGGCCCGACACCGGTGGAGACGCTCATGATGCGTTCGCTTCCTCTCGCTGAGCACGGTGCGATCACCGAGCTGCCGACGAGGAGAAAGCTAGGGACGCCACATGAGACGTCCGTGGGATTCAGATGAAGGAGTCTTCCTTCGATGTCGCAGGAGGTACGCCCAGGCGAACCACCGCGGACGGCCGCACCACGCAGAGGTGAACCCGGCGGCTCAGCGCTGCAGGCGGGGGTGCGCGCCGACCGTCATCAGAGCGATGTCGACGTAGCGGGCCGCGATCTCCTCGGGGCTCAGCGGGCCGTCCGCGTGGTACCAGCGCGCGACCGACTGGCACATGCCCAGCAGCGCCCGGGAGGTCTCCACCGGGTCGGCGATGGTGAAGGTGCCTTCGCGAGTGCCGGTTTCGATGACCTCGGTGAGAACGGTCTCCACGGTCTTGCGGCGGGCGCTGTAGCGGCGCCGGTTGCTCGGCGACAGGTACCGGGTCTCGCTGTCGAGCGCCGCCAGCCGGAACCGGTAGGTCATGTGCAGCACGATGGCCTCGATGACGTTCACGAACTGATCGCGCGGCGATCCCGGGGCCTCGCGCGCTGCCGCGCGCACGCGCCAGGCCACGTCGCTGGTGCCCAGTTCGAGGAGGGCGACGAGCAGCCCTTCCTTGTTCTCGTGGTGGTAGTACAGCGCGGGAACGGTCATGCCGACGCGGCGAGCGATCTGGCGCACGGTCGCGCCGTGGAACCCGCTCTCGCGGAACTCGTCCACCGCGGCGTCGAGGATGGGCGTCAGTTCGAGCGGCCCGAAATCCCGCCACCCGGACGCGGCGTCCGGCTTCGCCGCACTCGCCTGAGCCATCACGTCTCTCCCTCTCCCCGCCTGCGGGTGACCTTACCGGCCGGTGAAGACCACCGGCCGGTTCGGTCGAGCCTCATCGAGGTGCCATGCGGATGGCCCCGTCCAGCCGGATGGTCTCCCCGTTGAGCATGGGGTTCTCGACCACGTGGCGCACCAGGGACCCGTACTCGCTCGGCTCGCCGAGCCGCGACGGGTGCGGGACCTGAGCGCCGAGCGAGGCAACGGCCTCCTCGGGCAGCGCGGAGAACAGCGGCGTGTGGAACAGGCCCGGGGCGATGGTCGTCACCCGGATCTTCAGGCTCGCCAGGTCCCGCGCGATGGGCAGCGTCATGCCGACGATGCCGCCCTTGGACGCCGAGTAGGCGGCCTGGCCGACCTGCCCGTCGAACGCGGCGACCGAGGCGGTGTTGACGATGACTCCGCGCTCCTCGCCGACCGGCTCGGTCCGGGACATGCGCTCGGCGGCGAGCCGGAGCACGTTGAAGGTGCCGATGAGGTTGACGTTGATGACCTTGGTGAAATCGGCGAGCGGGAAGGCGCCCTTCTTGCCGACGGTCTTGGCGGCGTTGCCGATGCCCGCGCAGTTCACCGCGATCCGCAACGACCCCAGCGCGTCGGCGGCGTCGAGCGCCGCGGTCACCTGCTCCTCGTCGGTGACGTCGGCGGCGGCGAACACGACACCGTCACCGAGCTCCGCGGCCACGGCCTCGCCCTGGGAGGACGGCAGGTCGACGATGACGACCTTCGCGCCCTGGCCGTGCAGTTCCTCGACCGTGGCCAGGCCCAGCCCGGACGCACCTCCGGTCACGAGCGCGACAGCACCTTCGATGTCCACTTCCCGACTCCTCACATGTCGACCGAGCAACCGGACGGCAGCATACTGAGCGAGCGATAAGTGACCAAGCGTTCGTCGTATTGACACCCCGCACCTGCTTAGCGACCGTTAAGTGGACTTCGGAGGAGGAGCGCCATGGACGCCGTCATCGTCGACGCGATCAGAACCCCATCAGGCAAGGGCAAACCCGGAGGGCAGCTCTCGGGCATCCACCCCGCCGAACTGCTCACCCGCACGCTGCGCGGTCTCGTCGAGCGCACCGGCATCGACCCCGGCGAGGTCGACGACGTCATCGGCGGCTGCGTCGGGCAAGCCGGCGAGCAGGCGCTCAACATCACCCGCAACGCCGTGCTGGGAGCCGGTTTCCCGGAGTCGGTGCCCGCCACGACCATCGACCGGCAGTGCGGTTCGAGCCAGCAGGCCGCGCACTTCGCCGCCCAAGGCGTCCTCGCGGGCACCTACGACGTGGTGATCGCCTGCGGCGTGGAGTCGATGAGCCGGGTGCCGATGGGTACCACGCCGATGGGCACCAACCCCAGGGGCCCGTCGATGGCCGCGCGCTACCCCGAAGGCCTGGTGAACCAGGGCGTCTCGGCGGAGCTGATCGCGGCGCGGTGGAAGTTCGGCCGCGAGGAGCTCGACGAGTTCTCCGCCCGCTCCCACGCCCGCGCCGCGCAGACCGCCGCCTCCGGCGCGTTCGACGACGAGATCCTGCCGGTGGCGGTGACCGGCGCGGACGGCGCCGAGCGCGTCGTGAGCACCGACGAGACCGTGCGCGCGTCGACCACCGCCGACGGGCTCGCGGGCCTGCGACCCTCCTTCACGAACGAGGAGCTGGCGAAGCGCTTCCCGGAGATCGACTGGCGGATCACGCCGGGCAACTCCTCGCCGCTGACCGACGGCGCGTCGGCGGTGCTCATCATGAGCGAGGCCAAGGCCGCGGCGCTCGGCTTGCAACCCAAGGCCCGGTTCCACAGCTTCGCCGTCACCGGCAGCGATCCGCTGCTCATGCTCACCGGCGTCGTGCCGGCCACCCGCAAGCTGCTGGACCGCGCGGGCGTGTCGATCGACGAGATCGACGCCTACGAGGTCAACGAGGCGTTCACGCCGGTGCCGCTGCTGTGGCAGCGCGAGTTCGACGCCGACCCGGCCCGGCTCAACCCGCGCGGCGGGGCCATCGCGCTCGGCCACCCGCTCGGCGCCTCCGGCACGAGACTGCTGACGACGCTGGTCAACCAGCTGCAGGCCACCGGCGGCCGGTACGGCCTGCAGACCATGTGCGAGGGCGGCGGCATGGCCAACGCAACCCTCGTCGAACGCCTCTGAGCGCACCAGCGGCCTCCCCCGGGAGGCCGCTCAGCCCAGGAGGGGCTTGACCCTCTCGCCGAAGTCGCGGACCCCGCGCTCGAAATCGTCGAAGGTGAACATCATGCCCTTCACGCCGGGGATCTTCGCGACCTCGTCGAGGTGGCGGGCAACGGTCTCGTAGGAACCGACCAGGGTCGCCATGGTGAGGTTGATGGCGCCCTCGGGGAGGTTGATCGTGCGCGCGGTGCCGGTCGGGTCGGCCGAGGTGTCCCGGGTTCCCTGGTCGGGCATGTAACCGAGTAGCGGTGGCCGAAGCAGTCGTCCCCCGGACACAACCCCATCGGCACGTACTCGGCCCTCGCCCAGCCGGGAACGAAGTCCACGCGATCCTCGATGAACCGTCGGCGCTCACCAACCACATCTCACGCCCGCTGCTCCAGTCTGCTGCCGGGTGATCAACGGTGGAGTCGATTCAGCGCCACTGAGACTTGGATCACAGGACTACTCATCAGGCCACAGTGGACAGTCGCTCGCCGGTCATCTCGCGGTCGCAGCGGTCGACAGCGGTGATGCGGTCCGCGAGATCTGATGGGTCTCCTGGGTGGGCTGGGGGCGTTTTTGAACCTAGGCTTCAGGCATGTCGATCGCGATCAACGAGGATCACCGGCTGCTGGCTGAGACCGCTTCCGACCTGCTGGCGCGGCGCGAGGCACGTGGTGCCGGCCGCGCGCTGCTGGAATCCGACACCGAATCCCTTCCCGCGTTCTGGCAGGAGACGGCCGACCTGGGCTGGTTGGGGCTGCACCTGCCCGAGGAGCACGGCGGCGCGGGGTTCGGGCTCGCGGAGACCGCGATCGTCGCCGAGCAGATGGGGCGGGCGGTGGCACCCGGACCGTTCGCGCCGACCGCGATCGCCTCGGCCGTGATCGATGCCGTCGGCGACGAGGAGACCAAGCGGCGGTTCCTGCCCGGCCTGGCCGACGGGTCGGTGCCCGCCGGTATCGCGCTCGACGCCCGGCTGGAGGTCTCCGGCGGGACCGTCTCCGGGTCGGCGCCGGCGGTGCTCGGCGGCGGTCTGGCGCGGCTGCTGGTGCTCCCGGCCGGTGACGACGTCGTGGTCGTCGAGGTCGGCGACGCCGTGACCGCGGAGGTTCCGGCCAACCTGGACCCGTCCCGCCGCTCGGCCCGGGTCTCGCTGGACGGCGCACCGGCCGCGGTCCTGGCCGGGGGACGTCGAGCGCTGATCGATCTGGCCCGCGTGATCCTGTCCGCCGAGGCCGCCGGCGTCGCCCGCGAGTGCACCGAGCTCGCCGCCGCCTACGCCCGGGAACGCGAGCAGTTCGGGCGCGTCATCGGCACGTTCCAGGCCGTCAAGCACCACTGCGCGAACATGGCCGTGGCCACCGAGCTGGCCACCAGCGCCGTCTGGGACGCCGCCCGCGCCGCATCGACCGGCGGAGACCAGCTCACCTTCGCCGCCGCTGCCGCCGCCGCGCTGGCCGCGCCCGCGGCGGACCTGTGCGCCAACCTCACCACGCAGGTGCACGGCGGCATCGCCATCACCTGGGAGCACGACGCGCACCTCTACGTGCGGCGCGCGACGACGCTGCTCGCGATCCTGTCGCCCGACGACGCCGCCACCGAGGTCACCGCGCTCACCCGCCAGGGCGTCACGCGGGCCCGGACCGTCGAGCTGCCGCCCGAGGCCGAGGACCTGCGCGCGGAAGTCCGCGCCGTCGCCGAAGAACTGGCCGCGCTGCCCGAAGAGCAGCAGAAGCAACGCCTCATCGAGACCGGATACGTGATGCCGCACTGGCCCGAGCCCTACGGCCGGGCGGCGGGCGCCGTCGAACAGCTCGTGGTGGAGCAGGAGTTCGCGGCGGCCGGGGTCAAGCGCCCCCAGTACGGGATCACCGGCTGGGTCATCCTCACGCTCATCCAGCACGGCACCGAGCAGCAGGTCGGCCGGTGGGTCGATCCCGCGCTGCGCCAGGACGTCATCTGGTGCCAGCTGTTCAGCGAACCGGCCGCCGGCTCGGACGCCGCCGGGATCAAGACCCGCGCGACGCGCGTCGACGGCGGATGGCTCGTCAACGGCCAGAAGGTCTGGACGAGCGGCGCGCACAAGGCGGGCAAGGGCTTCGCGACCGTGCGGACCGATCCCGAAGTGCCCAAGCACCAGGGCATCACGATGATGGTCATCGACATGCGGGCCGAGGGCGTGGACGTGCGGCCCATCAAGATGCCCTCCGGCGCCTCGGAGTTCAACGAGGTCTTCTTCCAGGACGTCTTCGTCCCCGACGAGGACGTCGTCGGTCCGGTCAACGGCGGGTGGACCGTCGCGCGGGCCACGCTCGGCAACGAGAGCGTCAGCATCGGCGGCGGTCAGGGCACCATGTCCACCCCGGCCTCGGCGATGGTCCCGCACCTGGACGCGCATCCCGACCGGCTCACCGGCGGCGCCGTCCGCATCGGCCGGTACGCCGCGGAGCACCACGCGATGGAGATGCTCAACGTGCGCTCGGCGCACCGCGCCGTCGCCGGAGGCGAACCGGGGCCCGAGGGAGCCATCACCAAGCTCGTGCTCTCCGAACTGGGGCACGAGGCCGCGGCCATCATGAACGCCCTCAGCGGGCCCGAGGCGGTCTACCTGGACGGACCCGGCGCGTTCAGCGGTGCGCTGGCGCTGCTGCACCGCGGGCTGTCCATCGCGGGCGGCACCAGCGAGATCAAGCGCAACCAGATCGGTGAGCGCATCCTCGGACTTCCCCGCGACCCGCTGATCAAGTGACCACCCCCTGCCCCGGCGGAAACCCGTCCGGGCGCAGGGGTTTCGACGAACTCGGCCGCATCGGCCTGGCAGTCGGGCGTCCACGTGGGGACGCTCCAGCACGAGAAGAGGATTGGCATGGCCAAGCAACGAGCGCAGGTCCAGATGACGCCCGAGGAGATCTCGGCGTTCATGGCCACCCGCCGCACCGCGACGCTGGCGACGCTGGGCGCCGACGGGCACCCGCACGCCGTGGCGATGTGGTTCGCGCTCATCGACGGCGTGATCTGGTTCGAGACCAAGGCCAAGGCCCAGAAAGCGGTCAACATCGGCCGCGACCCGCGCGTCACCGTCCTGATCGAGGACGGCCTCACCTACGACGTGCTGCGCGGCGTCTCCCTGGAGGGACGCGCGGAGATCGTCGACGACCCCGACGCGCTGTGGGCCGTGGGCGTCAGCATGTGGGAGCGCTACCACGGGCCCTACAGCGAGGAGGTGAAGCCGTTCGTGGAGCACATGCTGCACAAGCGCGTCGCCGTCCGCATCGACGTCCACCGCACCCGCTCCTGGGACCACCGCAAGCTCGGCCTCGACCCCATGCCCCTCGGCGGCACCACCGCGGCGCACTACCCGGAATCGGCCGAGCAGTAGGGAAATCGCCAGGTCAAGGCCGGGGGTAGCGGGTCAGGCAGAAGGTCTCGAGGCGTTCGGCCAAGGTGCTCAGCGACGCGGCCGCGTGGTGTCCGGGATCCCACGCCGCGTGGAGGGTGATGCTGAGGTCGTCCTCTCGGGGCCGGGTGATGCGCAGGCCGTGGAGGTCGAAGCGCGGGTCGTCCGAGACGACCGCGATGCCGCGGCCCGCGGCCGCGAGCGCTTGGGCGACCTGCGCGTTGCCGCATTCGACGGGGTCGGCCAGTGCCTGCCCGCCCTCGGCCAGGGCCTGGTCGAGCAGTTGGCGCGGCCGGAAGGTCGGGTCGAGCACGACCAGCGGTCGCCCGGCGAGCTCGTCGAGGTCGACGGACTCGCGGCCGGCCCACGGGTGCTCCTGCGGCACGTAGGCCCACAGCGGCAGGACCGCCAGCGTCCGCGTGCTCCAGACCGCCGGTGGCTGCTGGGAGACGATCGCGAGGTCCGCTCCGCGCCGCAAGCGGTCGAGGGCTTCCGGACCGCTCGACTCCTGCACGGTCGGCAGCGGGTCCTGCGGCCCGAAGGTGGCCAGGAACGGGGCGACGACGTCGGTCAGCGTGGTGGGGCTGGCCGCGATCGTCAGGTCCACCAGCCGTCCCGCCGCCAGCGACTCGGCGGCCGCGGTGGCGGCATCGGCGCGGTGCAGCACGTCGCGCACGACGGGCAGGAACCCGCGACCGGCCGCGCTGAGCTCCAGCCTGCCCTCGCGGCGGTCGAACAGCGTCACCCGCAGCTCGCGTTCGAGCAGGCGGATCTGCCGGGACAACGCCGGCTGGGTCACGTGCACCCGCTTGGCGGCCTCGCTCACGGTCCCGGCTTCGGCGACGGCCACGAAATACCTCATGCTGCGCAGTTCCACACCTGCGAGTATGCCTGAACGTACTAGGTGGCGTGCGAAACAGGCATTCGACGGCATGGGCTCGCGTGCCGAGGATGGGTCCCATGACCGCCATTCCCGACACGGGCCTTCACCAGAACCGCCACCTCGTGACCGAGATCCCCGGTCCCCGCTCGCGCGCGCTCATGGCGCGCAAGGAAGCCGCCATCGCCCGAGGCGTCGGCACCACGATGCCGGTGTTCGCCGCGCGCGCCGCCGGTGGTGTCGTCGAGGACGTCGACGGCAACGTGCTCATCGACCTCGGCTCCGGCATCGCCGTCACGACCGTCGGGGCGAGCGCGCCCCGCGTGATCGAGGCCGTCGAGCAGCAGGTGCGGGAGTTCACCCACACCTGCTTCATGGTGACCCCCTACGAGGGCTACGTCGCCGTGGCCGAGCGGCTCAACCGGCTGGCGCCCGGGACGCACGAGAAGCGCTCGGTGCTGTTCAACTCCGGTGCCGAGGCCGTCGAGAACGCCGTGAAGATCGCCCGCGCCGCCACCGGGAGGTCGGCGGTCGTGGCCTTCGACCACGCCTACCACGGCCGCACGAACCTGACGATGGCGCTGACGGCCAAGGCGATGCCCTACAAGCACGGCTTCGGCCCGTTCGCTCCCGAGGTCTACCGCGCGCCGCTGTCCTACCCGTTCCGCGACGGCCCGGACGTCGACGGCGAGGAGGCCGCGCGCCGCGCCATCGACGTCATCGACAAGCAGGTCGGTTCGGACAACCTCGCGGCCCTGATCATCGAGCCGATCCAGGGCGAAGGCGGGTTCATCGTGCCGGCCTCCGGTTTCCTGCCCGCGCTGCAGCAGTGGTGCCGCAGCCGCGGCGTGGTGCTCATCGCCGACGAGGTGCAGACCGGGTTCGCGCGCACCGGTGCGATGTTCGCCAGCGAGCACGAGGACGTGGTCCCGGACCTGCTGGTCAGCGCCAAGGGCATCGCCGACGGTCTGCCGCTGGCGGCGGTCACCGGGCGCGCCGAGATCATGGACGCCGCGCACGCGGGCGGACTCGGAGGAACCTACGGCGGCAACCCGCTGGCCTGCGCCGCGGCGCTGGCGACGATCGACACGATCACCGAGGACGGGCTGATCCAGCGCGCCCGCGACATCGAAGCGCTCGCCCTGCCCCGGCTCTCGCGCCTGCGCGACGCCGACCCGCGCATCGGCGACGTGCGCGGCCGGGGCGCGATGCTGGCCGTGGAGCTCGTCGATCCGGCGACGGCGGCACCCGACCCCGAGCTCGCCCGCGCGGTCGCGGCCGCCGCGCACGCCCAGGGCGTGATCGTCCTGGTGTGCGGGACCCACGGCAACGTCCTGCGCTTCCTGCCGCCGCTGACGATCAGCGACGAACTGCTCCACGAGGCGTTCGACCTGCTCTCCGCCGCGTTCGCCGACCTCCGATCCTGAAAGGACGATCACGTGCTCTCCCCCGACACCCTCGACACCGACCGCGCGCTCCACATCGCGGGGCGGTGGCAGGCCGGTCGCGCGGGCCGGTTCGACGTCGTCGACCCCGCCACCACCGAGGTCCTGGCCACCGTCGCCAACGGCTCGGCCGAAGACGCCACCACCGCAGTCGACGCCGCCTCCGCCGCGGCCGCGTCCTGGGCGGCGACGCCACCCCGGCAACGCTCCGACGTGCTGCGCCGCACCTACGAGCTCATGCACCGCGACCACGACGCGCTCGCCCGGCTGATCACGGCGGAGAACGGCAAGTCCCTGGCCGACGCGCGCGCCGAGGTCACCTACGCCGCCGAGTTCTTCCGCTGGTTCGCCGAGGAAGCGGTGCGCGCGGAGGGCCGCTACTCGACCGCGCCCGCCGGAGGCGCCCGAACCCTGGTGACGTACCGGCCGGTGGGCGTGGCCGCGCTGGTCACGCCGTGGAACTTCCCCGCCGCCATGGCCACCCGCAAGATCGGCCCGGCGCTGGCCGCCGGGTGCACCGTGGTGCTCAAACCCGCTGCGGAGACGCCGCTGACCGCGCTGGCGATCACCCGGCTGCTGTCCGAGGCCGGCGTCCCCGACGGGGTCGTCAACCTCGTCCCGACCGATGACGCCGCCGCGGTCGTCGGCACGTGGCTGGCGGACTCGCGGGTCCGCAAGCTGTCCTTCACCGGCTCGACCCGCGTCGGCCGGTTGCTGCTGCACCAGGCCGCCGACCGGGTCGTCAACACCTCCATGGAGCTCGGCGGGAACGCGCCGTTCGTCGTCACCGCCGACGCCGACCTCGACGCGGCCGTGGAGGCCGCGATGGTCGCGAAGTTCCGGGGCGGAGGCCAGGCCTGCGTGTCCGCCAACCGGTTCTACGTGCACGCCGACGTCGCCGAGGAGTTCACCGCGCGGCTGGGGAAGGAGGTCGAAGCGCTGCGCGTCGGCCCCGCCGACGACCCGGGCAACCAGATCGGCCCGCTGATCAGCTCGAAGGCCGTCGCCGACATCACCGCGCTGGTCGACGACGCGCTCGCGCGCGGTGCCCGCGTCGCCGCTCGCTCCGATGTCCCGGACGGCCCGGGGTTCTTCCTGGCCCCGACCGTGCTCACCGACGCGCCCGCCGACGCGCGCGTCGTGCGCGAGGAGATCTTCGGGCCCGTAGCGCCCGTCGTCACCTGGCGCGACGAGGACGAGCTGCTGCGGTCCGTCAACGACACAGAGATGGGCTTGGCCGCCTACGTCTTCGCCGGTGAGCTCCAGCGCGCCGTCGACCTGGCCGAGCACATCGACGCCGGGATGGTGGGCATCAACCGGGGCGTCGTCTCCGACCCCTCGGCCCCGTTCGGCGGCACCAAGCAGAGCGGGCTCGGCCGGGAGGGGAGCCACGAAGGCCTCCACGAGTTCACCGAGACCCAGTACCTCAGCCTCGCCTGGTGACTATCCCCTCCTCGACTCCGGAACACCGGAGTCGCCCCACCCGATGAGCCCCTGACCGGATCTCCGCAGAGATCCGGTCAGGCGTCGCGACCGTCCGGTGAAACGGTGAATCCGGCTGCCGCACCGGTTTCGACGCCGGGCTTCCCGATTACGGCCGCAATCCGCACCCTGATTATCGCCGTAATCGGGGTCCGGAATACGGCGGTAATCAGGGACCCCGAGTGCGGCCGTATTCCGCCGCCCCAGAGGGGTTGGTTCGGGTGGGGTCGGGTGGGTCCGAGGTATAACCGGTGGGCCGGTGCTCGTGGTGGGGCACCGGCCGGTCGGTCGGAGTTGCGGAGGTTGCCGGTTGCGAGTCGACGATCTGCTGAGCACCCCCGAACTCGCGCTGGAGGTGCGGGTGCGCGGTCAGGTGGACCGGCCCATCCGCTGGGTCCACACGATCGAGGTGCGCGCCCCGGGGAGGTTCCTGCGCGGTGGCGAGGTCGTGCTCACCGCCGGCGTGTGGCGTGCGGCCGGGATCACCGCCGAGGCGTTCATCGACGACCTCGTCGAGGCCGACGTCGCCGCGGTCGGGTTCGGGATCGTGCCGCCGGAGTCCGCGGTACCCGAGGACTTCATCGACGCCGCCCGACAACGCGGTCTGACCTGCTTCGTCGTCCCGGTCGACGTCGCGTTCCTGCAGATCGTCGAGGCGTTCGTCAACACCAAGCGGGCCGAGTGGGAGCGCCCGCTGCGACGCCACCTCGGCCAGCACGACGCGATCGTCGCCGCGCTGCGCGTCCGGCGCGGCGTCGAGACGGTGCTGCGCACCCTGGCCGGTCAGCTCGGGCAGCCGGTGGCGGTGCGCGGAGGTGGCGGGCTGATCGAGGGCGAGGAGCCGCACCCCAGCCATCCGCTGCCCCTCGTCGGCGAGGGACTGGCCGACGCCGAGCTCCTGCTGCCGCGACCGATGGACGAGCTGGACGTCGAGCAGCACGCGGCCGTGGTGCAGGCGATGCCGTTCATCGCCATGGAGATCGAGCGCGTGCGGGCGGTGCGCGCCACCGAGGTCCGGTACTGCTGGGAGCTGTTCGAGTGGGTCCACAGCGCCACCGTCGACACCGCCGCCGTGCGCACCCGGCTGCACTCGCTGGGGCTGCCACCGGACGGGCCGCTCGCGGCGGTCGTGCTGCGCAGCCGGGATCCGGCCGCGCACTCGGTGCGGTTGGGCGAGCTGCTGGCCACCGACGGCATCGCGGTGCAGCGGGGCCGCGAGGTGGCCGCCTTCGCGCACGTGCGCGGCACCGAGACCGAGCTCGCCCGCCGCGTCCACGACGCGTTCGCCGAGACCGGCGAGGTGGTCCACGTCGGTGTCGGCAAGCCCGGCGGAGCCGGTGAGCTGCGGGTGAGCCTGCTGCAAGCCGCCCACGCCGCCGAAGCGACCTCCTCGCGAGCCGACGGCGGCTGGATGACGCACGACCAGCTGAGCAGTCCGGCGCTGCTGCTGTCGGTGCAGGACCCGGAACTGCTCACCGCCACGGCGAAGGCGCTGCTCGGCCCGGTGCTCGACCACGACGAGAGCCGCGGCGGAGACCTGCTGCCCTCGCTGGCGGTGTTCCTCGACGCCGGGGGCCGCTGGCAGGAGGCCGCGCAGCGACTGCACGTGCACATCAACACCCTCCGGCACCGGATGAGCCGGGTCGAGGAGCTGACCGGTCGCAGCCTGTCGCGCACCTCGGACCGCGTGGACCTCTACCTGGCCCTGCGCGGCCTGCACCAGGGCTGACCCGCGGATCGCACACCGGCGTTGTGCGATCGTCCAACGACACCTCTCGACTTCGGAGGATCGGTCCCTATCCGATCCCGGGTGAGGTCGACCACTCTGTGCGGGAGCCACGGCCAACGACGGCCGATGGGAGCCCTCACAGGAGGTCATGCGCTGATGCATCCGGAGACGCGGCGCGACTCGGGTATCGAGAAGCACGGGGTCGACACCATCCCGGAATCCGACCGCACCGGCCGACCGCGCGACGTCGCGGGAATCCTGCTCGGTTCCAACATGTGTCTCGGCGTGGTCATCTTCGGCTGGTTGCCCGCGTCGTTCGGGCTGGAGTTCTGGCCGGCGATCGCCTCGATGGTCGCCGGAACGCTGCTGGGGACCGTGCTGGTCGCCCCGCTGGCCCTGGTGTCGTTCCGCACCGCCACCAACCTCTCGACCAGCAGCGGCGGCACGTTCGGCGTCCGGGGCCGGCTCATCGGCTCGATGATCGGGCTGCTGCTGTCGCTGGGTTACGCGGCCCTGACGGTGTGGACGGGTGGAGCGGCGATCGTCGGCCCGCTGCACCGGCTGTTCGGCCTCCCCGACGGGGGCGCCAGCTTCTCCGCCGCCTACGCGGTGCTGGCGGTGCTGTCGGTGCTCATCGCGATCTTCGGGTACCGGTTGCTTACGCGGATGAGCAAGTGGGTGGCGGCCGGGACCATGGCGCTCATGGCGCTGGGCATCGTCGCCTACGCCGGGAAGTTCAGCACGGCGCCGGTCACCGACGCCGGGTACGCGATGGGCGATTTCTGGACCACGTGGGCGCTCTCGGCTGTCGCGGCGGGGCTCAGCGGTCCGATGGCCTTCATCACGCTGCTCGGCGACTACAGCCGCTACGTCTCGCCCCGGCGCTACTCGGGCCCGTCGGTGTTCGTCGCCTCGGCGGTGGGCATGGTCCTGGGTCTGCTGGTGCCGCAGCTGTTCGGCACGTTCACCGCGTTCGCCTCCGGCGCCGCCGACGACTACGTCGGACCGCTGGTGGCGGCGGCACCGGTGTGGTTCCTGATCCCGCTGCTGCTCAACGGCGTGTTCGGCACGATCGGCAACGCCGGCGCCTTGATCTACAGCATGGGCCTGGACCTCGACGCGATCCTGCCGCCGCTGTCGCGGGTCCAGGCCACGATCCTGACCTCGGTGGCCTCGACGGCCCTGGTGTTCCTCGGCTACTTCGTGTGGGACGCCGAGGACGCGGTCACCGCCTTCGTGCTGCTGCTGACCGCCATCGGCGCTCCGTGGGCGGTGATCACGCTGATCGGCTTCCACCGCTGCCGAGGCCGCTACGACCCGGACGCGCTGCAGGTCTACAACCGGCGTTCCCGGGGCGGGCTCTACTGGTTCACGGCCGGCTGGAACCTGCGAGCCGTGGCGGCGTGGGCCATCGGCTCGACGATCGGCCTGCTGTCGGTCGACACCGCCCTGTTCCGCGGGCCGCTGATCGAGTGGACGTTCGGCCTCGACCTGAGCTTCGCGCTCGCCGCGGTGACCACCGCCGCGGCCTACCTGCTGCTGACGATCGGTTCCCCGCAACCGGTTCCGGACGCGGCGACACTAGCAGTCCCGGCCCAGGCCGCATCCGCCTGAGGCACCTGAAAGATGAGGAAGCAAGAGATGGACCACTACGACGTCATCGTCGTCGGCGCCGGGTTCTCCGGGCTCACCGCCGCCCGCGATCTGCGGGAAGCCGGCAAGAGCGTGCTGATCCTGGAGGCCCGGGACCGGATCGGCGGATCGACCTGGTACCGGCCGGACGCGCTCGGCGGGTTCGGGCTGGAGATGGGCGGCACCTGGATCGTCCCGCAGCAGACCCACGTCTGGAGCGAGGTGCAGCGCTACGGCATCCCGGTCGTCGACAGCGACCTCCCCGGCCGCATGACCTGGTCCGACCACGGTCGGGTGCTCGACTCGCTGCTGCCGGTACCGCCCGAGCAGTACGGCGCGCTGGAGGACGCGCTGCGCGCTCTCGTCGAAGCCGGTTCCCGGCTCGACCCGCAACGCCCGCTGTCCGAGCAGGGCCTCGCCGACCTGGACGTGCCGATCCGGCAATGGGCCGACGACGCCGGCTTGACCGGCAACGCCCGGGAACTGCTCATCTCGTGGTTCTGCGGTTGCGCCAACGCCAGCGAGGAAACCGGTTCTGCGCTGGACATCCTGCGCTGGCTGTCCTCGATGGACAACTCGCTGTGGGGCATGGTGCAGGCCAGCGTCCTCGGCCACACCTTCACCGAGGGCACGGTGTCGCTGGCCGAGGCGATCCGCGCCGACGGTGCCGCCGAGCTGCGCCTGTCCAGCCCGGTCCGCACGATCAGCGCCGACGCCGACGGCGTGACCGTCGAGCACGACGGCGGCTCCGCGCGGGCCGACCGGGTGCTGATGACCACCCCGGTCGGCGTCTGGCGCGACATCGAGTTCACCCCGCCGCTCACCACCGCCAAGAAGGCGATCAGCGAGGAGAACCACGCCGGGCAGGGCCAGAAGGTGTGGGCGCTGGCCCGCGGCGTCGATCCCGAGATCAGCGGCTTCGGCTGGGGCACCAGCTTCGACTACGTCGGCGCGATGGGCACCACCGACGACGGTGTGGTGCTGGTCTGCTTCGCCCCGGAGCACGACCGGGTCGACGCCGACGATCTCGGCGACGTGCAGCGCGCGGTGCGCGAGTTCGCGCCGGAGGCCGAGGTGATCGCATCGGAATCGCACGACTGGGTCAACGACGAGTTCAACAGGGGGACCTGGGCGACGTTCCGGGCCGGCCAGTTCGCGCGCTACGAGATCGCCGTCGGCGAGCCGGAGGGCCGGGTGCACTTCGGCGGTTCGCACACCGCGCGCCGGTGGCGGGCGTTCATCGACGGTGCGATCGAGTCCGGCAAGCGGGCCGCCGCCGAGATCGTGGCCGCTCAGTCCGAAGGAGGCCGGAAGTGACCGAACCCATCGGCCCGGTGGACGCCACCCGCGTCCCCCGCTACGGCGGAGACACGACCTTCGCCCGACTCCCCCGGCTCAGCGAGGTCGGCGACGCCGACGCGCTGGTGTGGGGCGTGCCGTTCGACACCGGCGTCAGCTACCGGCCGGGCGCCCGGTTCGGCCCGAACCACGTCCGGCAGAGCTCCCGGCTGCTGCGGCCCTACAACCCGGCGCTGGACGCCGAGCCGTTCGCGGTGCGCCAGGTCGCCGACGCCGGTGACGTGGGGGTCAACCCGTTCGACATCGACGAGGCGATCAGCACCATCGAGGCCGCGGCCCGGGACCTGTCGGGCACGCGGCGAACCCTGCTCACCGTGGGCGGCGACCACACCATCGCCCTGCCGCTGCTGCGCGTGCAGCACGAGCGGCACGGACCGGTCGCGGTGCTGCACTTCGACGCGCACCTGGACACCTGGGACACCTACTTCGGCGCTCCGCACACGCACGGCACGCCGTTCCGCAGGGCCTCCGAGGAAGGGCTCATCGACTTCGACCACTCGATGCACGTGGGCATCCGGGGGCCGCTGTACTCGCGGCTGGACCTCGACGAGAGCGAGCGGATGGGATTCGCGGCGGTGCACTGCCGCGACTTCGCCAGGACTCCGCTGGACACGATCATCGACCGGATCCGAACCCGGCTGGGCACGCGTCCGGTGTACGTCTCGATCGACATCGACGTGCTCGACCCCGGTTTCGCGCCGGGCACCGGCACTCCCGAGGCCGGCGGGCTGTCCAGCCGCGAACTGCTGGAGCTCGTGCGCGGTCTCGACGGGCTCAACCTCGTCGGCGCCGACCTCGTGGAGGTGGCGCCCGCCTACGACCACGCCGAGATCACCGGGATCGCGGCGGCTCACGTCGCCTACGAACTCCTCAGCGTGCTGCCCAACGGAGGTGCCTGATGCGCGCGGTTCACAACGTCATCGACGGCAAGCCGGTCCCGGCCGAAGGCGGGCTGACCACCGACCTGATCGCCCCGGCGACCGGCGAGGTCTTCGGCACCGCCCCGCTGTCCTCGGAATCCGACGTCGACGCCGCCTACCGGTCCGCGTCGCGGGCGTTCCAGGACTGGAAGCTCACCACTCCGGCCGAGCGGCAGCGGCTGCTGCTGCGGTTGGCCGACGAGCTGGAGCGGCGGTCCGAGGAGTTCGTCACCGCCGAGACCGAGAACACCGGAAAGCCCGTGGAGGCCACCCGGACCGAGGAGGTCGCCGCCTCGGTCGACCAGATCCGCTTCTTCGCCGGCGCGGCACGCGTCCTGGACGGATCAGCGGCGGCGGAGTACTCGCCCGGGCGCACCTCGTACGTGCGGCGCGAACCGGTCGGCGTCGTCGGCCAGGTCGCCCCCTGGAACTACCCGCTGATGATGGCCGCGTGGAAGGTGGCGCCCGCCCTGGCGGCCGGAAACACCGTGGTGCTCAAGCCCGCGGACACCACACCGGTCACCGCCGCGCTGCTCGGTGAGCTGGCCGCCGAGATCCTGCCTCCGGGCGTGCTCAACGTGGTCTGCGGCGACCGCGACACCGGCCGCGCGGTGGTGGCCCACCCGGTGTCGGCGATGGTGTCGATCACCGGATCGACGCGAGCGGGCCAGCAGGTGGCACGCGCCGCCGCCCAGGACGTCAAGCGGGTTCACCTGGAGCTCGGCGGCAAGGCTCCCGCGCTGGTCTTCGCCGATGCCGACCTCGCCGCCGCGGCCGAGGGCATCGCCGATGCCGCGTTCTTCAACGCGGGCCAGGACTGCACCGCCGCGACCCGCGTGCTCGTCGAGGAATCGGTGGCCGAGGAGTTCACCGCCGAGCTCGTCGAGCGGGCGGCCGCGCGGCGCTGCGGACCTCCGTCCGATGTGGACGCGATGTTCGGTCCGCTGAACAGCGCCGCGCAGCTGGACCGGGTGCGGGCCATCGTGGACGGGCTGCCCGACCACGCCCAGGTGCTCACCGGAGGCCACCCGGTCGGCGACACCGGGTTCTTCTTCGCGCCCACCGTGATCGGCGGCGTGCGCCAGCACGACGAGGTCGTGCAGGAGGAGATCTTCGGGCCGGTGCTGACCGTGCAGACCTTCCAGGACGAGCGGCAGGCGCTGAGCCTGGCCAACGACGTCGACTACGCGCTGGCCTCCAGCGTGTGGACGACCGATCACGGCCGAGCCCAGCGCCTCACGGCCGGACTGGACTTCGGGTGCGTATGGGTCAACACGCACATGGTCCTGGTCGCCGAGATGCCGCACGGCGGTTTCAAGCACTCCGGCTACGGCAAGGACCTCTCCAAGTACGGCCTCGACGACTACACCCGGATCAAGCACGTCATGCACGAGTTCGCCTGAGGCGCTACTCCGCTCGGGTCGGGCCGGGGTCGAGGAGTTGGGCGAGGTGCAGGCCGGGCCTGCTCGGGGCGAGCTGGTCGACCTGCCGGGCGCACGAGAAGCCGTCGGTGAGCACGGCGACGTCGCCGCCCGTGCTGCGGAGCGCCGGTGCGAGGGCGTTCTCGGCGACGAGCATGCTCACGTCGTAGTGCTCGGCTTCGAAGCCGAAGTTGCCCGCCACGCCGCAACATCCGGTCGCGTCGACGACCTCGCCGACCCCGGCCGCCTCGAGAGCTCTCCGCTGCGCCGCGGCGCCGAACACCGAGTGCTCGTGGCAGTGCGTCTGGAGCACGGCCCGCTGCGGCGCGGGCCGTGCCGGCGACGGCACCCACCCTCCCGACACCCGGTCGGCGACGTGGGCGGCGAAGCTGCGCACGCGCGAGGCGACCCGCCTCGCCTGCTCGGTGTGGACGAGTTCGGGCAGGTCCTTGCGCAGCGCGGCGGCGCAGCTCGGTTCGACGACGACGATCGGCCGGTCCGTGCCGTCGTCGAGCGCGGCGGCCGTCTTGGCCAGCAGGCGCTTGGCGGTGCCGAGCTGGCCGGTGGAGATCCAGGTCAGACCGCAGCAGGCGTCCGCCGAGCACGCGACGGTCTCACCGGCGTCGCCGAGGACGCGCGCGGCGGCACCGGCGACCTCGGGCCGGAACCCCCGGGTGAAGGTGTCGACGAACAGCACCGCCGATCCCCGCGCTCCGGCGTCGGTGATCTCGCGGCGCCATTCCCCCGCGCGGGCGAACCTGGGCAGTGCGCGCTTGGTCGTGAGTCCGCCCGCTGCCGCCGCGGCCTTGGCCAGCGGCGTCGCCAGGACGGCGTTGACCAAGCCCGAGACGCGCCCGGTCAGCTTCATCCAGCGCGGGAGCCAGCCCAGCGAGTAGTGGGATCGCGGCCTGCGGCGGCCTCGGTAGTAGTGGTCGAAGAACTCCGACTTGTAGGTGGCCATGTCGACGCCCGCAGGGCAGTCGGTCGCGCACGCCTTGCACGACAGGCACAGGTCCAGCACCTCCCGGGCCTCCTCCGACCGCCAGCCCTCCTCCACCGTGCGGGCGCCCCGGACGACTTCCTGCAGCACGCGGGCGCGGCCGCGCGTCGAGTCCTTCTCGTCCCGCGTGGCGCGGAAGCTCGGGCACATCACGCCCCCGGTGTCCGCGCGGCACCGGCCCACGCCGATGCAGCCCTGCACGGCGTGGACCCACGGGTCCCGCCCGGCCGACGCCGGGCTCAACTCGAAGCTGGTGCGCCACTCGCGGTCCGGCACACCGGCGAGCGCCAGGTGGCCGTCCATCGGGTCGGGATCGGTCACCGAGCCGGGGTTGAGGATTCCCGCTGAATCCCACAGCTTCCGGCACTCGGCGAAGGCGGCCATCACCTCCGGCGAGTACATGATGGACAGCAGTTCGGACCGGGCGCGGCCGTCGCCGTGCTCGCCGGAGAGCGAACCACCGTGCCGGACGACGAGTTCCGCCGCCTGCCGGGTGAACTCGCGGAAGACCCGCCGGCCCTCGCCGGTGCGCAGGTCGTAGGTGATGCGGATGTGCATGCAGCCGGCGCCGAAGTGCCCGTACATCACCCCGGTGAGCTCGTGCTCGGCCAGGAGTTCGCGGAGGTCGGCGAGGTAGTCGGCGAGCCGTTCCGGGGCGACGGCGGCGTCCTCCCAACCGGGCCAGGACTCACCGCCCGACGCCAGGCGGGAGGACAGGCCCGCGCCGTCCTCGCGGACCCGCCACAGCGACGCGCGCTCGGCGGGGTCGGCGGCCTTGCGGCCCTGCACGAGCCGGCCGTTCTCACCGAGCCGGTCGAGCAGCCGGTCCGCCTGGGCGCGCACCGATTCCGGGTCGTCACCGTCGAGGTCCACGAACAGCCACGCCTGGCCCTCGGGCAGCCCCAGCACGGAGTCGGGGCCTCGGCGGTGGCGCATCGTGGCGACGATGGCCTCATCGGTGCCCTCGACCGCGGCCGGGGAGAACTCCAGGATCGTCGGGACGTCGCGGGCGGCGTCGACCACGTCCCGGTAGCCGAGGCAGACCAGCAGCGCGCTGGCCGGTTTCGGCACCAGCTTCATGCGCGCGCCCACCACCACGGCCCACGTCCCCTCGGAACCGACGACCGCGCGAGCGACGTTGAACTTCTCCGGCAGCAGGTTCTCCAGGTGGTAGCCGGAGACCTGCCGGGGGATGCGGCCGAGTTCGAGCCGGAACGCGCTCAGGTGCTCCTGCGCGAGCCCGGCCAGCGAGGCCACGAGGGCGTCCGCTCGCGCCGCGGCGGTGGAGTCGGCGGGATCGGTGGCGCGCAGACCCGCTTCGGTCGCCGTCAGCCGCGCACCGTCGGAGGTCACGAGGTCGATCTCGGCGACGTGGTCGGACGTGCGGCCGTAGCGCACGGAGTGGTTGCCGCACGCGTCGTTGCCGATCGCCCCGCCCACCGTGGCGCGGTTCTTCGACGAGGGATCCGGCGCGAACGTGCGGCGACCACCGGTAGCGCGCTCGACCTCGCGCGTCAGCGTCGCGAGGACGACTCCGGGTTGCACGTCGACCGTTCCGGCGTCCTCGTCGATGGTGCCCACCTGGTCCATGTGCCGGGAGAAGTCGAGGACCAGCCCGGGACCGACGGCGTTGCCCGCCATCGAGGTCCCGCCGCCGCGGGCGATGATCGGGGTCTCGGTGGTCCGGCACGCCGCGACGGCCGCCACGACGTCGTCGGTGGTGCGCGGGAACACGACCGCCAGCGGTTCGACGCGGTAGTTGGAGGCGTCGTAGGCGTACTCGGCGCGCCGACGGGGTGAGGCGTCAGCCTGCACACCGGCATCCGCGAGCGCCCGGAGCAGCGTCGACTCCGGATCGCTCCCGCTGCTGACATCATCCCGGTGCGATGTCGCGGTGGGCACCGGACGGCCGGCGGAATCGGTCATGCGTCGAGTCCCTTCGCGCGGACGAGAAGCGGTCGCGGGTGGCTCCCGTGCTGCACGGTACCGACTCCTCCGCGCGCCACCGGAGAAGTCATCGCGGAGCGTGTCGACATCAGCCCTCCACAGTGGACGATACCGGGGCCGCGCGAGCGCACGCCCAGGGCTTTTGGCCCTGGCCTGATCCGAACCGCTGGTACCGGGAACCCATCGCGGAGGATCTCGGCGCGCCCACCGATTTCCACGCCAAGCCGGCTCCGATGGCGCCGCTCGCGCCTGATGCGCGACTCAGGTCTCGGACACCGCGCGTCCCGACGCCGTCACCGGGCGTGTGCGCACCGCATCCACCCTGATCGTCGGCGGTTTCGGCGCGGTGACCGGGGGCCGCCCCGCGCACCCGCGGGTTCGTCCCGGCGAGTAAACTCTCTTCCCGCTCCGGCGAGCTTGACCAGCGCGAACGTTGTCGCCGATGTTGCGAGCAACCGCAACACCCCCAAAACCGCAGCGCACGCGTCCGCCGGTGCTCCCCCGCGCAGCGGCCCACCCCCGTCCCCACGCCGCCGACCCAGTCACGGAGACCTCTTCCGAAGCACGAGCGTCATGTCGGTCCCGGCGTCACGGTCTCCCCCGCGACGGCATCACGCGTGCCCACAACAGGTCGCCCCACCGTCGTTCCCCCAGCTCACGGAGTCACCGATTGTCTGAATCACCCACCGCGCCGTCCGATCAACGGCGGCCCGGACCGGTCCTGTACGTCTCGCTCGCCCTGGCGCTGGCGATCGCCGTGTGGGGCGCCGCCGCCGGCGACTCGCTGTCGCGGGTCGGCTCCGCCGCGCTCGACGGCATCACGCGCGGCTTCGGCTGGGCGTACCTGCTCGTCTCGCTCGGGTTCCTGGCGTTCCTCGCCTTCCTCGCGTGCAGCCGGTACGGCAGCCTGCGGCTCGGCCGCGACGACGAGCGTCCCGCGTTCCGCCGCGTCACCTGGTACGCGATGATCCTCTCGGCGGTGATGGGGATCGGCCTGATCTCCTACGGCGTCACCGAGCCGATCTCCCACCTCGCGGAGCCGCCGCACGGACTGGCGCAGCCGATGACGCCGGGCTCGGCGGTCACCGCGATGCAGTTCTCGTTCTTCGACTGGGGCTTGCACGCCTGGGGCATCTTCGCGGTCGTGGGGCTCGCGATGTCCTGGTCGATGTTCCGGCGAGGCCGTCCCGGACTGGTCAGCGCCCTGTTCCGGCCGCTGCTCGGCCGTCGCGTCGACGGCGTCGCCGGCGGCGCGATCGACGTGTTCGCGGTCCTGGCCACGCTGTTCGGCACCACCACCTCGCTCGGGCTGGGAGCTCTGCAGATCAACGGCGGGTTCACCGCCCTGTTCGGCATCCCCACCTCGCGGCCGGTGCAGTTCGCGATCATCGCCGTCATCACGCTGCTGTTCACCGCCTCGGCGCTGACCGGCGTCGCCCGCGGCATCCGGTTCCTGTCCGAGACCAGCATGGGCCTGGGGGCGCTGCTGTTCGTGTTCGTCCTGGTCGTCGGGCCCACCATCTACCTGGTCGACCTCTACGTGCAGTCGATCGGCCGCTACGTCAGCGAGCTGGTGTCGACGAGCCTGATCACCCCGGCCAACGGCGACCTCGACTTCATGCAGTCGTGGACCTACTTCATGCTCGCCTGGTGGCTGTCCTGGGCGGCCTTCGTGGGCGTATTCCTGGCCCGCATCTCGCGGGGCCGCACGATCCGCGAGTTCGTCGTGGGCGTGCTGCTGGTGCCCAGCGTGGTGTTCTCGCTCTGGTTTACCGCCTTCGGCGGCACCGCGATCCACAGCGACCTCATCGGCAGCACCAAGATCGCGGTGGCCGCGGCCGGGGACGAGAACTCGGCGTTCTTCGCGACCCTCCAGTCGCTGCCGCTGTCCACGGTCACCTCGCTCGTGACGATCGTGCTCGTCGTGCTGTTCTTCGTCTCCGGAGCCGACGCCAACACCTTCGTGCTCAGCATGCTGACCAGCCGGGGCACCGAGAATCCGCCCTCGTGGATCCTCGCCCTGTGGGGCGCGGTGACCGGCGCGGCGGCGATCGCGCTGCTGGCCGCGGGCGGTCTGGACTCGCTGCAGCAGATGGTGATCGTCAGCTCGGCACCGTTCCTGCTCATCCTCATCGGCGTCGCCGTCGGCTTCTGGAAGGACCTGAGCTCGGAGTTCGTTCCGCGCCAGGTACCCGTACCCGCCGAACCGGAACCTGCCGAGGAACGAACAGCGAAGGCGCTGCACTAGGCCCTGCTCAGGTGCGGACTCGGCTCGCACCACCTCATGTCCTTCAGCGGCGTGCTGGGGCGCTCGC
>NZ_JAGPXE010000029.1 GCF_018070075.1 Saccharopolyspora endophytica | reverse complement strand
GCGGAGGATACGGGATTCGAACCCGTGAGGGCTATTAACCCAACACGATTTCCAATTCCGATGGCGCGAGTGCCAGGGGGTAGCTGAACGTGCCTTTTGCCTGGTCAGTGGCACTACGGCAACATCAGGTGTGGCTTGATCCGTGCGCGTACTGAGACGAGAACTGAGACGAACCAACGACGCGGATCTAGATGCGCGACCGTCCGGGCGAGGGGGTCAGTCGCGCATCCTGTGTTTGTGGCGTCAGCTGCGTTCTCAGGGCTCCGTGAGAGCGCCGCTGACGAGGCTCGCCGAGGTAGCCGCGAACCGCGATCTGACCAGAGCGGGCCGTTCAGCGCGGCCCACACGGCAGAAGACGACCCCTCTAGGTCTAGAGCATCGCGTCTCTAGGTCTAGAGGGGTCGCTAGATGTTCATGTCTTGGGTGACCAGCGTTCTAGGGCTTAGGGGCGGCCTCTCGTGGTCGTGACAACCCGCGCCAATCACGCTCGCTGGATGCCGCGCAGCTGCTCTAGGTAGGCATCCGCTTCAGGCTCGCCGTCGTACTGGTCCTTGAGGACCTGGGCCAGGTCTTGTGAGTGCATTGCGAGGGACGGGAGCGACTTTCGGTCGCCGTCGAGCGCGCGTCGACCGTAGCCGATTGCCTCGTCGAGGTTGCCTTCCCGGGCCGCCACAACGCCGAGCGTGACTTGTGCTTCCGCGATCCGCATAGGCCACCGTTCGTTGCCCTGGAAATCGGTGCTGGCTCGGATCACTTCCTCGGACAGCTCACGTGCCAAGCGGTTCTCGCCGACCTGGCGGTAGCAGTCCATGGCGTAGAAGTCGTACTTCGACGGGTCCACCATGAAGTGGTTTTCGACGTTGTCGGGGTACGGCATGCCATCAAGGAGCACGCGACCGTGTTCAAGGGTCTTCAGCATCTCGTCGCCTCGCCCCATGCGGGCAAGCGCTTTTGCCTTCTGGGCAACGAGTTGGACCGACACACTGTGATTGCCCGATGCGGCTATTCCCGCGTCGGCTGCCGCAACGACGCCTCGGTAGTCGCCCGAAGTGAGAGCGAACCAGGCGCGCATTTCGTGCGCCCAGCCCAGGATTCCCGAGCTTCCAACCTCTTGGCCCAGGCTCAGCGCGGACCGTCGAGTCGCCTCGGCTGCATGCCGTTGCCCGAGGTCGTATTCGAGACAACCGACCAACAGCGCCAGCCAACCAGCCAGTTCGAGAGTTTCGCGGCGTTGGCTGAAATTGAGGCGCTGTTCTTGCATCTCGACTAGACGGCGTAGCCACTGCTGGCCTTCGCGAATCAGTTCCTGAGGGGCGATCCGCGCGTACTCGGAACACAATTTGTCCACAGTGATCCGGACAGCTTGCAGGGTGGCTTCGTTGACGTCCGATGCCGACAGGCGACTCATGATGTCGAGCGTGCTCATGCCCGTGGCGGTAACCAGTTCAAGGCCCTCGCTCGCCCGCTGCGGTGGCGGAAATAGCGAAGCGGTGACAGTACCGAGCGTCGCGGCGATCACAGACGAATAAAAGCTCCCGGGCTTGTTTTCGCCGCGCTCCCACGCCTTCCAACGGCGAAGAAGATGATCGGTTTCCGGAAGTTCCTGATCGGAGTGCGCCCGCATCTGCTGTGCGGCCTCAAGTTGGGTCCATCCGCGCGCCTCGCGCATCGAGCGGATGCGTCGCGCCCAGTTCGGCAGATCCTCGCTCATCCGGCCTCCTCGGTGGTGTGCCCGCCTCACCAGTGTGGCATCGGGAGAAGCGCCACCGGGGGTGTCACAAGGTGATGCACGTTTATCACCCTCGTCCCTCTCGTAACACCTGTCCCAACACTGTCACCAGCCCCTTTGTTCCGGCGATCGTGGTGTCACAGCCAAACGGGACACATGAGGAGGGGCCGGAGATGGCGAAAAACTCGATGCCGGTGATGCCAAAGGCGGGCGGCGGCGTGCTGGCGAAGTTGATGTGGTCGCTGGTCGTCATCGCACTGATCGTGCTGGTGGTTAAGCACCCCACCGATGCCGCGGCGATTGCACGGGGTGGCTTTGAGCTGATCGGCGGGACGGTCGAGGGCCTGGTGTCGTTCTTTCGGCAGGTCGGACAGTGAGGTGCTCAGCTGTGCGGCAGCCGTTGCTCGATGCGGGCCAGCCGCTCGGTGATCGCGTCGAGGCGCTGCACAACCTCGATGAGCATGTCGCGAGCATCGTCCGATCCCGGCGCGGTTTCGGCGGGTCCGTCGAGACCTTCTCGGCGGACCCATGTGCCCTCGCCCTGCCTGCTGACGATCAGTCGTTCATCGCGGAGCACTGCGAGCGCGCTTTTCACGGTGCCAAGGGAAACGCCGTACTCGGCAACCAGTTCGGCCTGCTTGGGCAGGCGTTGACCTGGCCCAAGCGTGCCGTCGTGGATCGCCGCACGGAGGTAGTCGGCGACCTGTTGGTAGGGGGCCCGGGGGCTATCGGGGTCAACTTTTCCCATGTCAGAGAGCGTACCGGCGTAGTCCAGATAGGCGACTTAGAAGAGATAGCCTTGACTAGGTTGACTATGTTGTCTAACGTTCCAGTCATGCCGGTTGTTGCAGGGTTCTCAAGCACTCGGCCGGACAACAAAAAGGCCCTGGTCAGTGCGGGCACACCGACCAGGGCAGGGCATCTCAGTTTGGAGACCGAAGATGCAGTTTGAGGGTAGCCGGATGTACCGCGTGAAGGCAGTGGCCGAAGCGCTCGATGTATCCGTGAACACCATCTATCGCGCGATCGACTCTGGCGCGCTCAAGGCGCTGAAGATCGGCAACGGCAAGGGCGCGGTCCGGATTCCCGGCTCGGCGCTGAACGCCTACCTCGGCAATTGCGCCTTGGGTGCCGACGAGGGGGTGATCGCATGACCATGCAACAGCGGATTAACCGGCACGACGCGCTGTACAAGCTGCTGACCAACCTGCCGGGCGCTGACTTGGGTGTAGCTCCGGAGTGCGCGGAAACCGACCCGGAGGTCTTTTTCCCGGAGCCGGGTCGTGTCGACCTTGCGCGGCAGGCGATCGAGATCTGCGAGCGCTGCCCGGTGCGGGACGCCTGCTTGGAGCTGGCGGTGCGCGACGGCGAGTGGGGCATCTGGGGCGGCATGACCGAGGGGCGGCGTCGCAAGATCCGCGCCGAGCGTCGCCTGGCTTCGCAGGATCAGGAGGCGGCGTGATGAAGCGGTTGACGCATTCGGATTCGGGTCCGGTGTCGTTGGTGCTGGGGCTGGCGGCTGGTGAGGTCGAGGTCATCGCGGAGGACCGTGAGGACGCGGTTGTCGAGCTGGCTCCGGTTGTTGCTGGTGACGAGGTCGCCGAGGACCTGATCGCTCGGGTGGAGGGTTCCAGCCGCGGCGAGGTGCTCGAGGTGCGGGTTCCGTACCCGGAGCCGGTGCACATCGGGAGCACGACGTTCGGTCCGGGAGCGGCGGGCACGGTCACGGCGGTGTTCGCCGGTAGCGGCAGCGTCACGGTGTTCAACGGCCCCGTCGTCAGCGGTGGCGCTGTCGTTCAGCAGGTCACGACCGGTGGCGCGGTCCGGGTGGTCGCTCGGGTTCCGATGCGGTCGGTGCTCTGCACGGACACGCTGTCGGCGAGCGTGCGGGCCGGTGACGGGCTGCGCGAGGTCGAGGCGCAGTCGAAGTCCGGCGCGGTCGAGGTCGGCGCGGTCGAGCAGGTCTCGGTCCACACCATTTCCGGTGCCGTCCGGGTCGGCGAGTCCGCCGACGTCGCGGTCAAGACGGTCTCTGGGGCGATCCGGGTGCTGCGGCTGACGGGCTCGACGCAGGCCAAGACCGTGTCGGGTTCGGTGGACGTCCACGCGGCCGGTGACTCGCGAGTGCAGGTCAAGACCGTCTCCGGGTCGATCGAGGTGACCGCCGCCGACGGGGCTCGCGTGCAGTGCCACACCAAGACCGTGTCCGGTCGAGTCCGCGCTCCGCGCAGTTAGGGCGGGGTGGCGGCGATGGACGCTTACCAGGCGATGGTTCCTAGGGAGTTTCGGGGCCGGTTCCGGGGATCGATGGATCTCCAGTTGGAGAACCCGACTCCGGAGGGCCGGAAGTTCTTCACCCTCACCTCTGGGGACATCGACTACGACGCCGAGGCGTTCTTCGGTCGCGGCTACTGCCACTGGCTGGCCGGGGCGATCCACTCCCTGACCGGGTTCGAGCTCATCACCTACGACTACCGGTCGGCCGAGGGCAGTTGGGCTCCGGCCCATACGGCGGTGAAGACGCCCAACGGCACGGTGCTGGACATCTTCGGTGACCACCACCCGTCGGAGGTCGTGCGCCGCTACGAGCAGAACGGCCACTTCGAGGTCCGCACTCGCTGCATTCCCACCGAGCGATTCTGCGGCGAGGTCATCACAGGAGCCGACGAGAACCGCGGCGACCCGATGTGGTGGGCCAAGGGCATGTTCGGCCGACAGGACTTCCTGGTCCTGGTGACGCACTTCGCGCGGGTGCTGCTGGTCAAGCACGGATACGGCTCCTACCTGCGCTACGAGGAAACCCCTTCCGCCGCCGACGTACGTACGGCTCCCGATCTGGTCCGCAGCGAGAGGGAGTGGCGGGAGCAGCAAGAGAAGGAAAACAGGATCAAACGCTGGTCCGAGAGGGCCGCTACCGCAGGAGGTTCAGGAATGTCGCTCACCGAGCAGGCCCGCGCCCAGCTGGCCCAGTCGATGGAGAAGGCCGAGTACATCCGGGGTGCGCTCCGGCAGGCCACGTTGGACTCCGAGGGCAACGCCGAGCTGATCTCGCAGGTCAGCGACGAGTCGCAGAGCTTGGTCGAGGCCGCGGGCTACTACCGGCAGATCAACCAGCAGCTGATCGAGCTGCACGGCCTGATCGACCGGGCCACCGAGCTCACCGAGTCCTACTCCATGCAGCTGGCTGCCTGAGCGGGGAAGGACGTAGACATGGCGCTCAACCTCGTTGCCGCGCTGGTGTTCGCGGTCGTGCTCCCGACGCTGCTGGTCGCGCACAACGTGGCCGATCACTGGGTGCAGACCTCGCACCAGGCTGCCACGAAGGGGATTCCGGACTGGTCCGGGCGCTGGGCCTGTTTCAAGCACGTGGCCAGCTACACCGCCACCACCGCCGGTGCGGTTGGCGTGGTGTGGGCCGTGCTCGACCTGCCCATCCACCCAGCGGCGTTCGTCGCGGGCCAGCTGGTCAGTGCAGTGACGCACTACTGGGCCGACCGACGCCACACCCTCGCCCGACTCGCCGAGATCACCGGCAACGGCGGCTTCTACCGGCTTGGTGCACCCCGCACCGGCCACGACGACAACCCGAGCTTGGGCACCGGGGCCTACGTCCTGGACCAGTCCTGGCACTGGTTGTGGCTGTTCGCCGCAGCCCTGATCACCACCCTCTGAACAGGAAGGACACCGGAAATGGGCAAGAGCAATCCCTGGCACACGATCGTCAAGAAGTCCTGGTGGGACGGCTCGATGATCACCCTGTGCGGCCAGAAGATCCCGAGCGGCAAGGGCGAGTCCGACTTCTGGTACCTGCCCCGCACCGGACCCGACTGCCCGACCTGCGAGGCACTGAAGACCGGGAAGTAGTTCCGCCCCGGCCCAGCAGTCACTCCGCCAAGAACGCCTGCTGGGCCGGGTTCCCCACCCGATCCAAGAAATCCGGAAGGGACTTCCGATGCTAGAGAACCTGCTCAACCTCGGTGCGCGTGGCGTGCTGCTGCTGGCCGCTGCGGCCGGTGTGCTCGCCGTCGCTGCCCTGGTTGTCACCTGGCGGGCCGTGTTGCCCGCCGTGTTGATCGGCCTGCTGGCCATTGGGAGCGGCTTGGTCCGCACGGTGGCGCTGGCCGGATTCCTGCTGATCGCGGTGCTGCGCGTGCTGATGGTGGGCATCGAGCGCCTCGGCTACGCCGTGCCGGCACCTCGACTGCGTGCCCGAAAGGTGGTGACGGCATGACCACGCGACCCAGTGGCGGCGACGTGATCGACGCCTACCTGACCAGCAACGACACAGGAGAGGGCAGCGGGATGCAGTCGTATCACTGGACCGCCGAGAACCAGCTGGAAACCGACCCGGCCGGGATCACCCCGCTGGCCGACGTGAGCCCGGGCGACTACGACGAGGCCGCCAAGAGCGACATCTGGACCACCGGCACCGGTCGGCATGTCACCCGTGCGGCGATCCCGAACCCGGACCGGTTGGCGGCGATCCGGCGGGTGGCCGACCGAGTCGTGTCGATGCAGGACGACGACGTGCTCATCGAGGCCATGACCGAAGACGAGCTGGCCGAGGCCCGGGCACTGGGCCGTCAGCGGCGGGAAGCCCGCCGCGGCCACGAGCACGACATGCTCACCGCCGACCTCGCCGAAGAGCAGGAAGCCGCCAAGCACGAGCAGGCCATGCGCACGCGCCACCGCCAGGCCCAGGAGCGCATCGCCGAGGCCAAGGAGCGCCAGCAGCGCGCGACTGACCCGTCGTACCGCCTGGTGCTGCTCAACCGGCTGCGGACCTGGCTGCCGCTGGCCGCCCTGCTGCCCGGCCTGGCCTCGGTCGTGCTGGGCACGCTCAACGCCGGGAGCCGCCTGAACGTGATCTCACCGGACACCCGGCTAGTGAACTGGCTGATCGAGCCCATGTTCAGCGTCGGCGTGCTGGTGATCCTGGTGGCCCAGTGGCTCGGTGCGGTGCCCAGCGCGCTGCACTCGCTCAAGCAGGCAGGCCAGGCCCACGGCATCGGAGCGAAGCTGAAGGCCGCCGCGGCCAACGGGTTCTTCCTCATGGAGCTGCTGCTGTTCTTCGCCACCGTCGTGTTGCAGATCGGCATCCACTACATCGGCCCCGACCCCGCCTCCGACATCGGCCCGCTGGTGTGGCTGTTCGTCCCGCTCGGCCTGCTGATCTCCATGGCACTGGTTCCGGCGGTCTCGACCCGACTCACCGCCGCGTTCGTCGGCGAGGTCGCCGCCGCCGAAAACCGCCTCACCACCCCCACCGAGACGCGAGACGAAACCGGGTTCTCCACGGGCTCTGACCTGCATCGGGAGAAGGCCGGGGAGACCTCTCCGGGGAAGCCGGAGAATCCCGCCCGCTACGGCTCCAAGACCCGGGCGCGCGAGGAGTTCTGGCAGCTGGTCACCACCGGCGACCTGGACCCGGCCACCGAGAAGGTCAACGCGATCGCCAAGCGCCTGAACACCCGCTGGGAGAACGCCCGCGAGTTCGTCGCCGAGTGGCGCGAACACGCCGCCTGATCGCCCACCCCTGACATCGACCACATCGGCCCCGCCTGCCTGCCAGGCACCGGGGCGGGGCCGAGCCATCCCTTTTTCCGCCCCTTCCGCACCGCCACGAGGTGAATTCTGATGATGCCGCACGAGGAAAACGCCATGGCTGAGGTGATCCGGTTCCCTCACCGCGACACCGAGAGCACCACGGTGCACGCGGTCGCTGAGCGCATCGACCACACCGACGCCATCGCCAACGAGACCGCGGGCTCTGAGGTCGAGTCCCGGCCGGACACCCTTCCCGCGCAGCGGGAACGCCGTCCGCTGCTTTCGCCTGAGTTGAAGGAGAAGGCCAAAACCGCTGGGCAGAACACGGTTCGGGTCACCAAGCGCCACGCGTTCATCGTGGCCAAGGGCATGGAATCGGCACGCCAGCAGCGCAAGGCCGAGAAGAAGCAGGCTGACCTGAAGACGGCGCGCGCCGCGGCGGCTTCCGCTGGCGACTACGCCACCGTCAAGGAGATCTCGGCGCGCATGTCCGCCGACAAGCTCTCGGCCATCGAGACCGCCAAAGCCCGGCTTGACCTGTGCTGGGAGATGGTCAAAAAGGCCGCGGTGGCCATCTGCGTGATCGTCGGTATCGCGGTCGTTGTCGGCCTGATCAACGGCATGGGCGACTGGCTGGGGCAGTGGAACGCCCTGGACGTGCTGTACCTGCTCGGCATGGTCATCACCGGCCTGTTCCGGGCCGTGCAGTGGTCGGTGCTGAACTGGTCGATACTCGGACCTGCGGCGATGATGACCGTGACCGCCCTGTGGCTGTCCCGGCGGTGGCGCGACGGCAAGAAGCTCGGCGAGCAGGCCCTTCCGGCGAACCTGCGCCGCGGCGCGAGCGCGACCGAGTTCCCGTTCGACGAAAACGCGCTGGTCGCCGCCCTGGCACACATCGGTGTCCCCGCGCTTAACGCCGCGAGCAAGGACGGCTGGCCCAACCGCGAGACCGACAACGCGTGGGTGGAGTTCCCGCACAAGGACGGCAACGGCATGGCCGCCAGCCTGCGGATGCCGATGAACGCCCCGGTGGAAAAGATCCAGAAGGCCAAGGTGTCGCTGGCGCACAACCTCGGGTGCCTGCCCGCTGAGCTGTGGTTGAACAAGAACGACGACGACCCGCAGGTCCTGGACCTGTTCCGCCTCGACCGTGGTGAGCTGCGCAAACCCGCCCCGGCCCATCCGCTGCTGCACGGCGGTGAGGCCGACTACTTCAAGGGCTTCCCGGTCGGTGTGTCTCCGCGCGGCACCGAGATCACCGGCTACACCTTCGAACGCAACTACGTGGCCAGCGGAACCATGGGATCGGGCAAGTCCACGCTGGTCCTGAACCTGGTGGGTGCCGCCGCGCTGGATCCGCTGGTGGACATCGACGTGTTCGTCTTCGCTGACAACGCCGACTACGACCCGCTCAGGCCGGTGTTCAACCGGTTCGTCATGGGCGACACCGAGGACAACGTTGCTGCCTGCCAGGACCACATCGCCGACCTGCACGCCGACCTGGCCAAGCGCGGCAAGCTGCTGCAAAAGCACGGCGCGCGCAAGGTCAGCCGCGAGCTGGCCGCCAAGGAACCCGGGCTGCGTCCGCGCATCGTGGTCATCGACGAGTGCCAGTCCTACTTCCGGCAGGACAAGCCCGAAGACCGCCGCGCGGTGGTCAACGGCATGGTCCGGTTCTTCTCCGCAGCCCGCAAGTACGGCATCACCTGCATCTTTGTCACCCCGGTGCCCTCCGACCAGTCGCTGCCGCGTGACCTCGTGGCCGTCACCAGCAACCTGGCCTGCTTCGCCATCGGCGACAAGACCCGCAACAACGTCGTCCTGGGCGACAAGGCCCACGAGAACGGCATCTCCGCTCTCGGCCTCAAGCCCGCCAACCCGGAAACCGGCGAGCTCAACGACGTCGGCACTGCGATCACCAGGGGGATTCACCACCGAAGACGGCACCGTACTGCGCACCTACTACCTCGATGTGCAGGCGCTGACCGCGATCGCCCAACGGGCGCTGGAAATCCGGGGCGGTGCAGTCCAGGCCGACGAACCCGACGACGAGCCCGACCTGCTCGAAGACGTGCTGGACGTCATGGGCGATGCCGAGGAATCCCGCGGCGCGGAAGTCGCTTCCGCGCTCAGTGCCCGCTCGGCGCGCTACCGGTCCTGGAAGCGCGCGGACCTGGTCGAGGCGCTGGGCGAGTGCGGCGTGACCGTGCCCTCCACCGGCAACACCTGGCCGGTCAAGCGCGACCGCGTGCTCGCCGCCCAGAGCGCCGTCTCCGACGACGACACCGATGAGGACTAGTTAGCCCCCGCACCCCGGGCGAACAACCGCCCAGCAGGGCTCTGACGGGCCGCCCGGGCGGGGGCTAACTCCCCTAACTTCCCTAATTTTCCCAGCTCAAGCGGGGTTAACCCAGCGAGTTACGGATCTAACTCGCCCCGGGCGAACTAACCCCGGATCTAACCCCCCATCTCATTCACAGGAGCAGCCGCATGACCTCCCTGACGACGCCCTTGCGCATCGCCTCGTGGCTCGCGGAACACGGCATGCACGTGTTCCCGCTGCGCCCGGGTTCGAAGCGTCCGTTTGGCAACTGCCCGCTCTGCCGCGACGGCCGCTGCATCCCGGATGAGTGCAAGTGTCTGACCCGCAACCGCCCCTGCCACGGCTACAAGGCCGCCACCCTCGACCCGGTCCAGATCCGGCGCTGGTGGTCCTGGACGGCCAACGCCAACGTCGGCATCGCCACCGGCCCCTCCGGCCTGGTCGTGCTCGACCTCGACTGCAAGGCCAAGGCGCCCGAACCAGCGGGGCCGGGGGTGGATGTCCGGGTGAGCGACGGGCTGGCCGCGTTCGAGGCGATCACCGCCGCCGAGGGGCAGGCGTGGCCGGACACCCTCACCGTCGCCACCCCCTCGGACGGACGGCACCTCTACTTCACCGCCACCGATCAGCGGGTGGTCAGTGACGCCAGCGGCAAGGTGGGCCATCAGATCGACATCCGCGCTGAGGGCGGCTACGTCGTCGCTCCCGGCTGCGAGATCACCGCGCCACCTGAAGACCGGGCCGGGGCCTACACCCGGCTAACCGGGGTGGAGATCGCGCCGCTGCCGGGCTGGCTGCAGGCCCGGCTCGCCCCGCCACCGCGCCCAGCCGCGCCCATGCCGGCACCCAGCCCGTCGCTGTTCGGAAACGGCGGTCACGCGCCCGGCTACTGGCAGCAGGTGTGGTCCGGCGAGCTGGGCAAGGTCGAAACCGAGCCGGGAGAGCGGTGGCGCATCGTCTATGCCTCCGCCCGCCGCCTGGCCAACCTCGCCGCCCACGACACCGCGCCCTGGACACAGGACGAGGCGATCGAGGCGCTGACCGCCGCAGCACTTCGCCGCCGGGAACGCACCGGCAAGCCACTCGACGCCGCGGCCGCGCGCCGCAACGCCCGCAAGGGCTGGGAACGCGGCACCGCTGACGGTCCGGACTCGCTGCGGGGTCTGGGTGGTGCGGCATGAGCGAACCACACACCAACACCGGGCGACCATCGCTGTGGCCAGTGGGACCCGACGGGCGGCCGAAGGTGAAGGTCAGCACCAACCCCGATGCCATGCGCGTGCTCTACAACGCGGTCGGCAATCGGCTGCTGCCTGACACCTACGTCCAAGACGGCTCGCCCGTGGTCGTCGAGGCCATCTCCGGGGCCGGTGACCCGACCGCCGGTGACGACGACGTGGCCTTGCCACTGGCCGCTTCCGAGCTGCGCGCGGCCGGGCTGGCCAGCCTGCTGGCAGAGCACGCCCACGTCGTCAAGCCGGAGATGGACAAGGCGGGCAACACCACCGAGGTCGAGTTCTCGCCACCGACCAACGTGCTCAACGCTGTGCTGTCGCGGCGCTCGTGGCCGGACCTGCCGGTGCTGCGGCGGATCATCTCGACCCCGGTCCTGCGGCCGGACGGCACGCTGCTGCAAGAGCCCGGCTACGACCCGGCCACCGGATACCTGCTCGCCAGCCGCACCCACCTCGAACCCGTCCCCGAGCGGCCCAGCGCCGAGCAGGTCGCCGAGGCGCGGGAGTTCATGTTGGAGCGCTTCCTGCACGACTTCCCGTGGCGCAGCCCGGCCGACCGGGCGAACTACCTCGGTTTGCTCATCACTCCGATCATCCGGCCGTTCACCCGCGCGCTCTCGCCGTTCGGGGTGATCGACGCGACCATGCCCGGCAGCGGCAAGACCATCCTGTCCGGCTGCGTCGGGCTGCTCGTCGGGCAGCGGGTGATGACCTGGACCGACTCCGAAGACGAGCTGCGCAAAGGCATCACCTCGGTGTTGGCCGACCAGGTCGGCGTCGTGGTCTTCGACAACCTCGAAGAGGGCGCGGTCATCAACTCCGCGGTCCTGGCCCGGCTGGTCACCGAACGGACCTGGACCGACCGCAAGCTCGGCACCAACACCACGCCGACGTTCCCCAACGACCGGCTGTGGCTGGCCACCGGCAACAACCTGCGCGTCGGCGGCGACATGGCCAGCCGCACCGTATGGGTACGGCTCGATCCCGACTGCCCCCGCCCCGAGGCGCGGGCCGGGTTCACCATCCCCAACCTCGACAGCTGGATCCTCGACCCCGCCAACCAGGCCACCGTCCTGCGGCACGTGCTCACCCTGATCCTGGACTGGACCGCCCACGGTGCACCGATCTCCACCCAGGTACCGCAGATGCGCCAGTTCACCCGCTGGGCACAGCACATCGGCGGGTTCCTCGAACACCACGGCATCGGCGGGTTCCTGGCCAACGCCGAGTCCTCCCGCGCCCTTGATGACGACGCCGCGGAATGGCGCGCGTTCCTGCTGCGCTGGCACGCCCTGCACGGCGAAAAGCCGCTGACCGCCAACGAACTGCGCGCCAGCGCCGAACCCAGCTGGGGCACAGACCCCTGGGTTGGGAGCTTCCCCACCACCGCCCGAGGTGACCTGCCCAGCGTCAAAGCACTGGGCAGAAAGCTCACCGGCCAGATCGGCCGCTGGCGCGGCGACGTCGTTCTACGCAGCGTGATCGACGAAGTGACCAACGCGCGCTCCTACCGAGTCCAACGCCAACCCGAAACCCCGTAACCCCCGAAACCAAACCCGGAAACCCGGAAACCCGGAGAACCCCAAGATGACCAGCACTAACACCACCAGAACAACACCGGACTCAAACCCGGCCAGATCACCACCAAACCCAGAAACCCGGCGATCTCGGGATTCCAAACCCGCAAACCCGGACCAAACCCGGCGACAAAACACCAGCTCACACCTACATCGCCGGGTTTCCGGGTTTAAAACCCCGATTCCCAGCCCTGAGAACACCACCCGAAACCCACCACGAACCCGAGCGCCACCAGCGAGACCGAAAGGTCACGCCACGTAGCCACGCGATTCCCGGCAAGAGCTACCAACTCGGGGGGAGCGCGGCGGACGTTCCAACGCCCGGTCGCCTGAGGAGGCAAACGGAAATGAACCAGCACATCACCGGCCAGCCTCGTGTCCTGCTCACGATCGAACAGGCCGCTCACCAACTCTCGTTGAGTCGGACCACGATGTTCCGGCTCATCAAGACCGGCGACATCGCCTCAGTGCGGATTGGCAGAGCCCGCCGGATCGCAGCCGAAGCGATTGAGGACTACGTCCACCGCCTGTCCTCTGAACAGCGCGCCGCCTGACTAGCTGACCCAGCCTACGTAACCTGACCAGCAATTTTACGAGGAGCACACCGCGATGCCGCGTAAGAACCGCGATGAAGGCACCCGGGCGCCCAACGGCGCGAGCAGCATCTACAAGGGCAAAGACGGCTACTGGCACGGCCGCGTCTGGATGGGCACCAAGGACGACGGCAGTGAGGACCGTCGCCACAGGTCAGCGAAGAGCGAAACAGAGCTCCTCAATAAGGTTCGCAAGCTCGAACGGGAGCGGGACAGCGGCAAGGTGCAGAAGCCTGGCCGCGCCTGGACCGTCGAGAAATGGCTTACGCACTGGGTGGAGAACATCGCCGCTCCCACCGTGCGGCCGACCACGATGGTCGGCTACCGCGCCTCGGTGTATAAGCATCTGATCCCCGGCGTGGGCAAGCACCGGATCGACAGGTTGCAGCCGGAACACCTCGAAAAGCTCTACGCCAAGATGCAGCGCGATGGACTCAAGGCCGCGACAGCGCACCTCGCGCACCGGACGGTGCGGGTCGCGCTGAACGAGGCCAAGAAGCGACGTCACATCACCGAGAACCCGGCCAATATCGCGAAGCCGCCCAGGGTGGACGAGGAGGAGATTGTCCCGTTCACGGTGGATGAAGCCCGCCGGATCCTCGCAGCAGCTGCGGAGACGCGGAACGGCGCTCGCTTTGTCATCGCGCTGACCCTTGGCCTGCGCAGGGGTGAAGCACTCGGGTTGAAGTGGTCGGATCTCTCGATCACCTGGAAGCACGGATGCCGGAAGGGGAGCGCGTGCCGGGTGGGTCGCCGAGCCGAGCAGTGCGGCGAGCGTCGCGGCAGCGGCACGCTCGTCATCCGGCGCGCGATTCAGCAGCAGGTTTGGCAGCACGGTTGCTCAGAGGACAAGCCGTGCGACCACCGCTACGGCGCTCACTGCCCGCGCCGGCATAGCGGCGGTGTGGTCGTGACCGATGTGAAGTCCAGGGCGGGTCGGCGAACCGTGGGCCTTCCGCACCCGGTGGTGGAAGCGCTCGAAGAGCACCGCGCCCGCCAGCGGACAGAGCGGGAGAAGGCGCGCAACGAGTGGGACGACGCCGATTGGGTCTTCACGAACAGGTGGGGTCGCCCGGTTCATCCGACCGTTGACTACGACGCCTGGAAGGCACTGCTCAGGGCAGCGAACGTGCGCAACGCGCGGTTGCACGACGCACGCCACACCGCGGCGACGATGTTGCTGGTGTTGAAGGTTCCGCTGCCTGCGGTCATGGAAATCATGGGCTGGTCGGAAGCCTCTATGGCCAAGCGCTACATGCACGTGCCGCACGAGCTCGTGACCGCGATCGCGGACCAGGTGGGTGACCTGGTGTGGCCCGTCCCAGAGACCGAGGAGGAGGCGCCACCGCCTGAGGAGGAGTGGGCGCTGGACGCCAACCAGGTGGCGGCGATCCGGAAGCTGGCCGGAGCTCTCCCGCCGCAGTTGCGGGAGCAGTTCGAGGCGCTGCTGCCCGGCGACGACGAGGACGACGGCCCGACTTCGGGAGTGGTCATCCCTGCGTAACCAGTGCGGCCAGAACCCGGCCTAACGGGGCCTACTGAGACGAAAACTGAGACTGGACATGCGAGAGGCCCGGAAGCGAGATCGCTTCCGGGCCTCTGACCTGCGGAGGATACGGGATTCGAACCCGTGAGGGCTATTAACCCAACACGATTTCCAAT
>NZ_JAGPXE010000028.1 GCF_018070075.1 Saccharopolyspora endophytica | reverse complement strand
CCGCACCCGATGGACGATACGTTGGAAGCCAGTCCTCGACGCCTTCGCCATCACCTTCGGTGACCGCTGGCCGGACGCCGAAACCTACTGATCAACACGCTGGAAACACCGTTCCTGCGAAAGACCCGAGCAGAAATAGCTAGCCGTGGTGTAGGCCTGGCTGCGGCCCAGATTCAGGCTTCTCCAGTAGTCGGCGTACGGTCTCGATCTCCTTGGGCGGTCGGTGCTCGGGCACGTGTCCGGCTTGGCGCCATTGCGCGAGGAGGCGTTCACGGGCGCGGGGTGTGAGTCCTCCGCGGATTCCGTGTTGTTCTCCGATGGGGCGTACGAGTTCTTCGGCGAGGCAGTCGGTGCGGACTGGGCAGGTGGCGCAGACTTCGGTTGCGCGTCGTTGTCGCCAGCGTGCTTGGTCTTTGGGCTCTGTGTAGCCTTCGGGGCCGAACCAGAGCTCGAGCATGGTGTCGCAGCAGGCCGCACGATCGCTCCAGTGCCCCTTCATCGCGACCTCACCTTCGCGCGCTCCAGGTCATTGCTCGACCGGGAGTTCACGACGGCTGAGGGCGCTGACTCGTGATAGCTCCGGTGGTCGTGTTTCTGCGCGTACATGGCCGCGTCGGCTGCCGCGAGTGCCACCGCGAGTGGTTCTCCTGGTGAAGGGCTGACCGTACCGATGGCTGCGCGGACGCTGATCGCGCCGATTCCGCTGAGGTGCACCGGTCGAGCCAGGTTGGCCCGTAGCCGCTCGGTATCGAGGTCGGTGTGGTGGGTGGTGAGGAAGACCAGTTCGTCGCCGCCGTAGCGGCCGATGGTCGCGCGTGTGCCGAGTTCGTATCGGAGCCTGTTGGCGGTGGTGCGGAGGACTTCGTCTCCGGCGTGGTGGCCGTATTGATCGTTGATGGTTTTGAAGTCGTCCATGTCCACCAGACCCACGACCCAGGGAGTGCTGGTGTACCGCCGAATGGTGTGGGCGGTGTGTTCCCAGGTTCGGCGGTTGAGCAGGCCGGTGACGTGGTCGTGTTGGGCGTCGTCGAGGGCTCGTCTGGTGTCGAGGCATTCGCGCCGGACGTGGTGGAGTTCGCGAGTGCGTTGGCGGAGGTGTCGGGTGGTGGTCGCCCAGCCGGTGGCGGTGGCCAAGGCGCCGGCCGCGAGGGCCAGCGTGGCGGGGCGGGGCTCGGGAATGCGGTAGTGGCGGTGGATGTGGTTCATCGTGGTTCACTCCCTGGTCCTCACGTGTGCAGCCGCCGGTAGAAGCGGTTTCGGTTGGGGGTAGCGAGCTCGTGGTGCAAGACCCCGGCTTGCTGTCCGGTGTCGATGTTGATCGCGCGGGCGGTCCAGCGTTGTCGCCCACCACCGTCCGGCAGGTGGCGGCAGGTGACCTCAATGCGGACTTGTTGACCTGGGAGTGTGGGTGCGGTGTGGTGGTAGGTGCCCGCACATCCGAGCATCGCGCGCTCAAGAGGGACGTCGGGGGCGATGGCTTCCCAGGTGGCGTCTTCCATCATCGCGATGAGCATCGCGGTGGCCAGGACGGGTTCGCCGCGGCGGGCGAGCATGCTGTTGGGCAGTATCTGCGGCACGGTGTGGGCTTCGCTGATCACGCGGCGCGCAGTGTGGATACGCAGGGGCTCGGTGGCGGTCATGACCGGGCCTCCTTCAGGGCAGGTGCTGCGGTGGGATCGGCTTGGGCGGTCGGGTTTTCGCGCAGTCCGGGTTCGCCGGGGTAGCGCCAGGAGATGGCGCAGTCCGGGCAGATCCAGCGCCCGATCGGTGGGGTGAGCCACCTCGTGGGGTCGTGGCATTCCGGGCACGCTGGACCGGGACGCGGGTCGAGGAACGAGCGGACGGGCATGGTCGCGGTCATGACGATTCTTCCTTTCCTGGTTGGGTTTCTGGTGTTTCGTCCTGGCTTGTGGTGGCCGGGGCGAAGCGAGTGGGGCGCGCGGGCGCGCCGATAGGACGGTGGCGACCGTCGGTGCAGTGGGGGTGGACCCAGTTGGCGAGGCGGGCGGTGAAGCCGGGCCGCCAGGTGTGGTGCCAGTACTGGGCGTCGCGGACGTTGGCGGTGGGGCCGAGGTTCGCGCGGCGCCAGCTGTAGGCCAGGGTCGAGACCTCCATCGCCAGCCCCGGGTGGTCGCGCCAGCACTCCGGGATCGGCACCGTGGGGCTTCCGGGTAGTCCGACGTAGGTGGTGTTGAACCAGACCACCCAGTTATCCACCGTCCACTCGGGTGTGTGCCCCTCGAAGGCGTGCTGGCGTTGCTCAGCCGCAGCGGGTGGGGTGAACACGACCCACGGGGCCGGTTGATCCGATGGCCCGTCTTCCTCCTGCTCGGTGTCGCTGGTTTCGAGAGCGTGAAGACGACGCCCGAGGGCGGTGACTTTGCCGGCGAGCCCGCCGATCAGTTCCATAAGGACGCTGATCTGCTCCTGCGGCCCGCCACGTGGATCCGCCGGTTCGCCGGGGTCGGGTCGGGGTGTCAGTACCTCGTCGTCGTTCACCGCGCCTCACCCCTCACCACGGTCGGGTCGTGCCGGTGTTCGCTTCGGAGGTACCCGTCGGGTGTGACGGGAGCGGTGCCGTTGCGGATGGTGTTGACGTCGGTGTGGAGTTGTTTCCAGTCGCGGCGTTTCGTGACGTCGACGGTGCGGGCGAGGACGGGTTTGAGGTGGCGGTGGATGACCAGAACGCGCCCTCGCGGGAGGGTGCGGACGGCGCCGGGCCGGTAGGTGGGCACGGTTTCGGTGCCCACCGAGCTGCGGCCGATTCCGAACAGACCGTCGGATTGCTGCTGGTAGCGGCGCCGGTCGTGGTGGGCGGAGATCGTGGAGATCCATTCCAGGGTTTTCGGATCCTTGATCCCGCCCCACAAGGTCAGCGTGGTTGTGTTGTCCAGCAGCTGCCGCCGTCCTGTCTCCCCGTACAGGGAATCCAGGTGTGCCAGGGACTGCGCGGCCCAGTGGATGATCACTCCGCGACCGGCCGAGTCGGCGAGGATCTCCGGGAGCTTCGGTACCGGGGTGGCGTCGTAGAGCTCGTCAAGGTCGTTGGTCGCCGGTGGATCCAGCCGCCGGGACGGATACGACAATGCCAGCTCTTGCTGATGGGTGAGCACGTCCTCGACCAGCGCGGTCAGCACAGGCCGGACCTGGGCGGCGTGATGTTCCCCCGCGACCAGGAACAGGCTGCCCTGGTTGCGGATGAAGGATTCGACGTCGAATTCCCAGCCTGCAACTGGGGTGCAGAGTTCGCGCAGGTGGGGGTCAAGCCAGGGTTCGATGACGCGGCGGACCGACAGCCACACGGCGTCGGAGGTTTCGGCGACCATGCCGATCTCCGAGCGCAGGTTGTCGGCGAGTTCGATGAAACCGTGGTCGCGGAGCAGCTCCACTGGCTCTTGGTCGGGCGGTTTGGTGATTGCCCACCGCACCAGATCGCCTACCCCGCGGCCAGTGCTGGCGGCGGCGAGGAGGTATGCCTGAATGACCATTTTCGCGCGTTCACGGAAGACTTTGTCGTTGCCGCCGGTGTTTTCCAAGCCGACGGCAGCGGCATCGACGAGGGTTTCGGCACGACGGCGGGCGGTGGTGAAATCGTCACACCCCGCGACCGGGGACCAGTGGACTTGTGCGGGCCAGGTGACGTGGCCGGTGGTGTCGAACACCAGCACCGGGCCCGCATTCGGGCGGCGGGTGCGGGCAAGGGCCGCGAATTCGAGCAGGTCGGGTTTCGTCGTCGAGACCAGCAACGCACCCGGGGCGGCCAAGGCCTTGTGGACCAGGTCGGTGCGTGACTTGCCGGACT
This sequence comes from Saccharopolyspora endophytica, assembly GCF_018070075.1. Taxonomy (GTDB): domain Bacteria; phylum Actinomycetota; class Actinomycetes; order Mycobacteriales; family Pseudonocardiaceae; genus Saccharopolyspora; species Saccharopolyspora endophytica. Next base: position 15,437 of record NZ_JAGPXE010000028.1, on the reverse strand, counting down.
GGGTGGGGGCGAACGCGCCGGTCGGGTTTTCCAGTGGTGTGCACAGCACCTGGCGGTGTGGACCGCGGTGCAGGGGTGCTGCCACGTCCTCCAGTGATGCGCGGCGGCGGTGCTGCGGGGTGAGGCTGGGGCGGGTCCACTCGGCGGTGCGCCGTGCGGCTTCGAGGGACAATTCCCGGCGCAGGTCTTCCCGGCTGGCGTGCCCGGCTTCCACGGGTCCGTAGTGGCGCCACAGCACCCGCCCCACCACCGTCAGCAGGGCGGCCGTGCCGGTGATGATCCCCGTGGCGACCGTCCAGTACAGGCTCGCACGCCCCGCCAACGCCTCCCTCCACGGCGAGCCCAGGCACTTGCCCGGTTCGGTGGGGTGGGACAGCAGGTTGATGGTCGTGGTGACCCAGGTGTCGAAGGCGGGCAGCTGCCACGGTCCACCCGCCACGGCGGTCGCAGTGGCGGCGCCGGCCATGAGTGCGGCGGCCAGGGCCAGGACCGTGCCCAGTAGGGCGATGAGCAGGGTCATCAGGGCGATGTCGCGGTCGGCGGTGGGAGACAGACTTCGTCGGCTGCTGGTCATGTCTCGGGCCTCCCTACGGGTGGCGTGGTGGGTTCGGCGACGCGGCGGATGGCGACGATCTGGTCGGCCCAGGCGTCGAGGCGTTCGAGGATCACGCCGGTCGAGGAGTCGTAGGCGTTGACGATCACCCCGTGGCCCGCATACATCCCCACGTGACCCGGGTTCGACGGCGACCCCAGAGACCCGGGAATCAACAGCAGGTCACCGGGTTGCACCTCGCCTAGCGATGCCACGGCGCGGCCGTCGTCTTTCTGCCCGTAGGTGCCCGCTGAGATCGGGACTCCCGCGTGTGCCCATGAGGCCTGCATCAACCCCGAGCAGTCGAACTCGTCAGGGCCTTTCGCGCCCCACACATACGGTGCGCCGAGCTTGCTCAACGCGAACTCCACCGCAGCACGCTGCTGCGGATCTGCGGGTAGCTGGAAGCCCGGTGGGATTTTGGCCGGGTCCAGGGCGATGTTCGAACTCGACGCGTCCGGCCCCGGGCACGTATGTGGCTGTCCTGTCGAGACCTGTTGCGCGGTGTCGCCGGTGCTGGGGGCTGGGACGGGGTTGTCCGGGCCGGTCCAGAACCGGGCGGTGAGGTCCCCGGCCGGTTTTTCTTGTGGCGCGTAGCGCTCCGGGAACGCCGATCCTTGCACTTCCTGCTGCGCGACACCTGGTTTCATGTCGTGCCAGCCGTCGATTTCGACGAGATGGTCGAGGAACTTTCCCGTGGCGTAGGTCGGGTTGGTGACCTCCTCTGGTGAGCCCCAGCCCATCGACGGACGCTGCTGAAACAAGCCCAGCGAATCGCGGTCACCGTAGTGCACGTTTTCCAGCCGGGATTCGACAATGGCTGTCGAGATTGCCAGCACGGCAGCTCGTTTGGGGAGTGTGCGTTGCTGCACGACGCCAGTTATGGTCTGGGCGTTGCTCAGCTGCTCGCCGTTCCACTCGCTGTCACCGACCTGAGTCACACCCGCACCGGCTCCGCTGGACCCACTTGGGGTGTTGCCGCGCTGGCACCCGCCGAGTGGGGCGAGGAGTCCACTGGAGACCACCAAAACCGCCACGCCTAGCAGCGTTACAGGCATGACGACGAAGACCACCACGACGCCCGCGATGATGGCCAGCACCGTGCCGTGTCCCACGCCTGGCATCACGACCACCCGCCGGATGTCGTGGGAGCGTCGCCTTCGCCGTCCGTCTCGGGATTAGACGACGCGGCGGGTGGTTGCCGCAGTTGGGCATTGGTGTCGAATGCTTTTTTCTCCACACGGGACAGGACACTCTGGACCTTGTAACCAGGTTTGTTCTCGATTTTCCAGAGAGCTCGTCCGGTGCGTTCCATGCACCATCCGGTGGTCACATCGGACTCTTTGCCGGAGAGCGCGAAGTCCTCGGCAAGTTCATCGGCCACGCGCGTGGACTGTCCGAACAGGATCCTCGTCGAGCAAAGGGCCAGGAGGTCCTTGGCGATGGCGACTTCCTGTGATCCGGCGTTGCCCACCGACAGGAAGTCGGAGGGTTTGTGGCCGACGAGGATCTGGATCTTCTTCTCCGCACGGCTCAGTCGCAGGTCCGAGTCGACGGCTTGAACTGCTTTGGGTCCCAGGCGCATTTGGCGCCAGACTTCGTCGCGCACGACGATGCGGATCTCGCCGTCGTCCTGCAGATCGGTGATCATCGAGGACCAGGACCCGAGGCACGTCAGCGCCACGGCTACGGCTTGGTCTCCCCGGCTGCGCAGGCGGGAGAGGTCCATCGATTGGATCGGGGCGGCCCAGTCGAGTTCGAAGTTGGTGGGTTCGTCGAACAACCCGGCCAGCGGCCCGTGAATGAGGTTGGCCAGGGCGTCGGTGATTGGGCGCAGTTGGTCGAGGAACTGCCGGCGGTGGGCGAAGCGGGTGGTTTCCCAGAGCGTGGTGTCGGCGGTGGCCAGTTCGCGTTGGACGTCCGGGATGGTGACTGGCCGCAGGTGCGTGTATCCGTCGGCAGCGCCGACGAGCCGACGCAGGACCTGGGACAGCACGGCCTCGTCGGTGACCGTGGGCGAGTAGCCCTGCGCCTCGGCCAGGGCTGTCAGGAGTTTGACCCACCGGCCCAGGACACCGTCGAGCTCTTCCCGCTGCCGCCCTACCGGCCAGGACTCCCAATGATGGGCCAGCGGTCCCAGATCCAGGGCGTTGAGGCGGGCCCGCGAGCCACGACCCAGCGCGATGGGGTGCACCCCCAACGCGTGCAACAGCGGCGTGTACTCGCCCTTGACGTCTCCCGAAATCAGGGTCCGCACACCGAAAAGCATCATCCGCAACAAGAACGCCACGACAGTGGAGGACTTGCCGCGCCCCGGTTCACCGAAGATGACCATGTTGGAGTTGGTGCACCTCCCGCGCAGCACCCACTCGATCGGATGCGCGTAGAACGCCCCACCGCTCAACGTGTCGTAGCCGATCCGCGCCCCTACCGCGGGAATCCCGTTGGCGGCCAGCAACGGGAACAGCCCGCCGATTTCGTGGGTGGCGGCCTGATACACCGTCAGCGGGGCCTCCACCGGGGCCCACCCTTCACCCGGTCGGGTGCGGCCCCGGCGCGGGGCTGCGGAGCGGTTGATCCGTTCGGGCGGGGTGCTGGGTGCGACCGGCGTACGAGGTTTGCGCGCCGGGGGCGCACCGAAGTCGGTGAGCAGTTGCGCAGCTGTGCGCTCGGTGGTGATTCGTCGTGTCATTGCAGGCCTCCCCTCACGCGGGGCAGGCCGATGCCGAGTGGGAGGCAGGCGGCGACAAAGGTGGAGTCCTGGGCCAGGTCGAGGCGCAATAGGCGGAAGCGGCCGGCGGCGTCGTTCTCCAGTCGTGCTGCGTGGTCTTCGGCGTTCCAGTGCGCGGGTACCGTCACGGCCGAAGCCACGGCGTAGCGCACGAGTGAATGACCGGCCGCTACCGCTCGCTCCTGCGCCTGTGCACCGCTGGCCTCGCGTTCGTCCGCTGCGGAGGCCGAGAATCCTTTGGTGCGCTTGTAGTCGCGCAGGACCCCGGCGCGGAAGCGGTAGTGCTGCACCGCCCGCGCGGCTCGGCGTGCGCCCATGACCTCGTAGTGGATCGCCAGGCACCGGCGCTCCCCGGCGGTTTGCACCGCCAGCAGCGGACTCAACGACCCGAAGACGGTTCCGGCCTCGGGCATCAGCACCGAGTACGACACCGTGGAGTAGGCGTCGTGGTCGTAGCGCCGCCACCCCGGTGTCGGGGCCTCGGTCGGTCCCGCCGCCGCCTTCGGCAGCCCTTCCCGGCCGTCCCCGGCCAGTCGGCCCGCCCGCAACACGCCGCTGGAGGCGGGGTTGAACCCGGTGCGGATCGCCTCGGCCAGCCCACTACCGCACAGCCACTCGACGCTGTCGGCACCGAGTGCCTTCAGTGGGTCCTCGAGGCCGTCGAGGACCCGGTAGAGCACCCGGGCTCGCCCGTCAGCGCCTCCCCCGGCCGCCAGCGCCGGTTTCCGCAGTGCGTCCTCCGTCCCGGACACACTGACGAATACCTCGTGACGCACCGATACCGAGCCGATCGTGCGATCCAGTTCGTTGGCCGCCTGGCGGGATAGTGGTGGCGCGTCGGGGATTTCGTGGTGGGTGCGCCACACCTCGTATTCAGTGCCGTCGTCGGGCACGGTCCGCACCAGCAGGCTCATGCGGTCAACGACGTCGCGGTGTCCGATCGACAACAACAGGTTGCCGAGCCGGGAGGCCAGCCGCTCGCACTGCTCGCTGGAGAGCATGCCGACCCCGGTGTGGGTCAACCGTGCGGTCGCTCCCCAGCGACCGTCGCGGGTGTCGTGGATCAGGCACACCCGGCCGCGGTCTCGGAATACCGGCCCGTCCGGGAACCGCACCCGCTGCAGCACCCCGGGCAGATCGGGCTCGTCCGGATCCACCGCCGTGCCGGAGGCGGCGTGGGACTGCCACCGGGACCAGCCCAGCACTGCTCCGAGCTGGTAGAGCAGGAGGTGGCCCAGCCAGCGAAACGCCGGGCGCCCCCGCACCGGCACCACCACCAGCACACCCGCGAGACCGCAGACCGTTGCCGTGAGCAGGGCGTGGGTGAGGTGGCCGGCGCTGATGCTCCACAGCACCGGGACCGCCAACACGATGCAAGCTAGTGCCTGGCTTGGGGTTAGGCCCATGATCCAGCCCGCATGCTCGCGGCGAGCCAGGCCTCGGTAGATCCGCACGTTGCTCATACCGGCACCACACCTTCCGCATCGTCATCACCTGGGTCGTCGTCATCACTGCTGCTGGTCTGCCCGCCGTGGCGGGGACCTCGCTTGTTTTTGCCACCGCGACCGTCCTTCCGGCCGGGCCCTGGATCCGGGGGATCGGGAGTGTCAGGAGGCGATGGGTCGGCGCCGTCGGCGCTGCCCCCTCCCGTCCCGCTAGTCCCGTGATCGGGAGGTGCTTGGCTTCCTTCCTCTCCCGCCGGCGGTTCCCCGGCACTCGGCGTGGGCGGCGCAGCAGCCGCATCCGCGCCGCCGGTACCGGTGCCGTGATCGCCGGGACTTGGCCTGGGCCCGGAGGCGTCCGGGGCTTGTGGCGGCGGGGGCTCGTCGCCGCCGCTGCCCTCGCCGGGCGTGGTCGCCGCACCCGAGCCACCGACAGGAGGCGCTTCGGACCCGTCATCAGCGCCCGTGTCCATCTCCGAGGTGGGCGCAGGAGTGACCGCGCTCCGCCCGCCGCTGCTGCCGTCACCACCCACAGCGGGCCCGCCTGCCTCCGGGGGCGGTTGCTCACCGCCGGTGCCGCCACCCGCGTCGTCGCCGTCGTCGAGGGCCGCGTCGTCGGAACCGCCGCTGTCGCCAACCCGTTGCGGGCCCAGGCCGTCGGGGGCCGCAGCGCGGCCATGGTTGGCAGCTGGGCGATTCGGACGCCCTCCACCACCTGTGTTGCTGTCGGCATCCGTAGCCGTGTCGTCGGTATCGGTGCCCGGATCTGGGGGCGGTGCGCTCAGTCCCCCAGTGCCTTCCGGACCGCCGTATCCGCCAGACTCACCCCCGCCTCCACCACTGGGCACACCGGAACCGTCGGAGTCACCGGAGTTGCTGTCGGAGTTGGAGTTGGCGGTATTGGATGTGCTCTTCGGGCGGGCGTCCGGGGATTCGTCCTGGTGGGATGCGGCATCGTCGAAGCGACCGGTGTTGGCCGACTCCTGCGCGTCGCCTTCCCCGTCACCGCCGTCGTAAAGGGCCGCGGCAGCCGAGGCAGCTTTCATCGCCGGGTTGTTCGGACCGTAGGAGTCCACACCGGCCATGGACAGCGCGTCGCGGAACGCCCCCGCCGCATCACTGCCGCCATCGACGAACGCGAACAAACGGAACAGCAAAAACGGTGCCAGCAGCGCGATGAGCAGAACGCCGATTCCGGCCAGAAGCCCGGACAGGCCCTGTGATCCCCCGGCGATGGCAACGCCCAGCACCAGCGCAAGGGCCAGGGCGGGTTTCATGATGCAGCAGACGATGATCAGGCGCAGCGCGGTCCAGTACCAGCTCACAGTGATGCGGGCCAGGAGTCCGGCCGCGGTGATCGGGATCGTGGCGACCAGCCCGTAGATCGCGGCTTCCCGGAACAGCATCTCTAGGACGAAGCCGATGGCAGCCGGGATGACGCCGAAGATGGCGCAGATCCCGAGAATGACGGCTTTGACGCCGTCGACCACGCCATCACCGATGGCGGTGGCGTTCAGTGCTTCCTGGAAGTTCCGGGACTGCAACCCGTATTCGAGAATCCCCTGGGTCAGTCCGTCGGTGGCGGCGAGGAACGCGGCGACCATGCCGACGGTCACTGCTAGTGCGATGCCGTATTGCGCCGGCCCGATCACCAGGCGCAGGAACCCGCGTCCGCCGCGTAGCGAGGTGACGATGATCTGCCAGAAGAACAAGCTCAGTGCGAGGATTCCGGAAATCCAGAGCATCATCGGCCACAGCACCGACACCGGCCCGCTGCGGGTGTCCACCGTGAACAGGGAGAACTGGTCGGCCACGGCGAACGCTGCCCGCAGGATTGCCAGACTCGCGTCCCACAGGGTCAGCATCGCCGCTTCGAGCAACGGCCGGATTTCCTCGCCCAGCACGGAGCCGATCTCGTCGAATGGCCACATCGCTAGCCACCCCGCTTCAGATCACGGTAGTCGGCCCGCACCGCGTCCGGGCTGCCTGGCCACGCGCTGGGTGCCGCTACGGGCACTGGGCCCGGTGAAATCCGCCAGTTCCCTTCGACGTGGCGCAGGGCCTGGCAATCACCCACCCCTACGGTCAGGGTCTTTCCGCGGTAGTCCACGGAGAACTGGCCCAGCACGCAGGCCACGACGAACCGTCCACCGTCCGTGGTGCCTTTGATCTGGCCTTGGGTGACCTGATAATTCGCCGTCAGCTCCGGTACGGCCCCGGTCGGGTCGAGTCCTGCGCTGGCTCGCATGGACCGCAGCAGCGAGGACAACCCGGTGGCCTCGGCCGGTGGTGCGCCGGGCAGTGCCAGGTCGCGGTAGCCCAGTGCGTGGGTGGCCGGGTCGGCGCCGCGCATCGCGGTTTCGTCGAGTGCCGCCAACTGCCCCAAGGCGCCTTCGGGCGTGGGCGGGAAACCGGCCGGGATCCACCGTCCCGCCAGCTGGGTGGCAGGCGGCACGGTGATCGGGTCCCCGGCGCGGTCGATGGTCATCGGTTGTGGCTGCGCTGCCACCGCGGGCAGCACCACCATCGGCGCCCCGGCCAGCGCACGTTGCCCGGCAACATCCCACCCTCCCGACTCCACGGAAGGGCCGTCCCACGGCGGCAGTATCGGAGCGGGTGGTGCGGGTCGAGTGACCTCATGCGAGGTCATCAGCGCCGCGATCACCGCGCCAACCGACAGCAGCAGAACCGCGGCCACCGACAGCGCCACCCTGACCCGATGGCGGGACTGGTCGTGTTCGTGTGCGGGGGCGGCCATGACTCAGCCCCCCGCGGCGAAGGTGCTGATGAGCTGGTAGCCGACGCCGTAGAGGATTCCGCCGCCCACGGCGCACAGCATCATGATCACGCCGACCTTGCCCGCGCGGTGGTGATCGACCCACCGGCCGCCGGCCCAGACCAGCAGGCCCATGAAGAACCCGACCATCAACGCGACACCGGCGCCCCACTTCACATTGCCGGCGACGTTCATGATCTTGTCGGCCCCGGGAGGCATTCTTACCGTGGGGTTTTCGAAGGGAGCAAGAACACAGTGCTCGCCCGCCAACGGATGTGGCGGAATACAGATCTGCTCATCCTGCGTGGGAATCTGATCCAGCAATGGCATTACGGTGTCGGCGATGAAGTGGGTGATCATGACAGCGCCCCCTTCACCGCACGCACCATCCGCTCGACAGGCCCGGCGGGCGTTGCGGGTGGAGGCAGCAGTTCCCAGCGCTGCAACACAGGCACGAGAGCCTCGCGCAACCGTGGCGGGGTCACCTCCGGGGTGATCCCGGAGACGGCCACGTCGGGGTCGTGCGGCAGGAAGACTGCGTCCTCGAGCAGCGCCGACACGCGGCGCCCGGCACACCCGGCGACCCCGGCGGGCCAGCGTGTGGCACCGACGACGACCAGCTGCACCGGGGACGTGACCGTGCCCGCGGCGGTGAAGGCTTCGAGGCGGGCCAGGACCTGCTCGGCGTGCAACAGCGACGGCCTGCTGGCCCGGCACACCAGCACCGGACGCGGCATCGGCGTCCCCGCACGCACCCACGCACCCGCCCCGGCCAAGGGATGGGCGGCGACCCGCCACGGGTCGTGGCCGAGATCAACCACCGTGGCCTGCACCGACCCGGAGGTGGGTTTGAAGAACCTCGGTGGCGGCACCATGCCCGGCGTGATCACCGGAAGGTCGGACTCCACCCGCGCCACCAGCGCATTCGCCCGACACGACATCCGGATCCGCACCGACGGGTGCGGGCCGTCCAGCACCGGGCCATCCGAACGCGCCGCCGACGCCAAACCAGAGCGAGCCGGATCTGCCGCATCGACCACCAGCGAGCGGTGCCCCGCCAGCTGCAGGGCATCGGCCAGCACCGTGGTCACCACCGATGCCCCTGCCCCCGGAGAGGCGGCGAGGACCGGGATGACGGTGCCGAAACCGGCCCAGTCCGCCCGTGCCGTGCTGGCCGGGTCCAGGCCCTGGCGCTGCACAAGCCCCGCGGCCCGGCCGGTCCGCGTGGCAACATCCAGACCCGCTCGCTCGCCGGATCGGGTCCGCGCAGCTGTGAGCTGGCCTGCTTCGACCGCGGCGACAACATCAGCGGTGGGCAATTCCGGCCAGGCTTCGGTCGCGGCACACGCAAGCTCCCGGTCTCGCTCTCTCGGCGGTTCGGCGTGGGCCGAGCGGGCGCTCTCCGAGATACCGGCACCACTATCAGAAGTCGGCGAACCAGGACGCGCAGTCGACGCCTGCGTGTGCGGCAAGGTGATGGAAACTTCCTGGGACTTATTTAGCCCCAATGTTTTTGGACTCGATTGGGCCATGGCGGCGGTCTCCTCTGTGACTGCCGCGCCGGGTGGGAGCAGTCGTGCTGAGCGCACGGGTCCCAGCTCGAAGGGGTACGTGCACCCGGTTCGAGGAGCGTTGTGGCGCGGTGGCGGCATGGGGAAGGCAGAGCCGCCGGAAGCGGCGGGCTCTGCGGCAGCAGCCGGAGTGGCTGCTGATCCCGGCCCATCACAGCGGTGCGATCAGGTGAAGTCGTCGCCCCACGAATGGGTGATATTCCCGGTGACCACAGTCAGCGGCACCCTGCTTCGGGCACGCTGCCGGTGGTCGGCTGGGTCATCGCATCCGCGAGCACACTCGCTCAGTGATGGTCCGGATTTTCGGTTGGTACCAACGGATTTGGGATCACCGTCCACCGGATCGGTGCTGTGTCCTGTTGGTCCGTCCACTGTGGGAGCCACCAATGCGAGCTGGCCAGAATTGACACGTTGACCAGTCATGTCAATTTTTTGATCGTTTTGGCTGGTTACCATCGATTGCCGCGCGAGTACTGGGGGTGTTGCTGCGGTGGCGGAGATCGATTCCTTCGTGGGGCGCCAGGCCGAGACCGAGCGGGTCATCGAGCTCCTGACCGCAGGCGCTCGGCTGGTCACGCTCACCGGCCCTGCCGGACACGGCAAAAGCCGCCTGGCCAAGCACGTCGCCGCCGGCCAGGAGCTGTTCGCCCAATGGATGGTGGTCGACCTCGCGCCGGTGGACGACCTCGATCTAGTCGCCGGGCACATCGCCCAGGTCATCGGTGGCGGCCAGCAGGTCACCACCGGGGTCAGCGGCTGGCCGCAACTGGCTCATCTGCTCTCCGAGCTGCGGTTTCTTCTGGTGCTCGATAATTGCGAGCATCTGGTCACCGGCTCGGATGACCAGGACGGTCTCGATGAGCTGGTGGGACTGCTGCTGCGCAGCGCGCCGCAGCTGGCATGCCTGGCCACCAGCCGCATCGCGCTGCAAGTCCGCGGCGAGCACCCGCTCCCGCTGGAGCCTTTGCGGGCTCCGGATCCGGGGGAACAGCCCCAGGCGGCACTCTCCTCCGAGGCCCTGCAGCTGTTCATCGACCGCTCCCGCGCCGCCGATGCCACCATCGACCTCACCGAGCCCGACAACCGGCACGCAGCAGCCCGGCTGGTCCACCGGCTGGGTGGCATTCCGATGCTCGTGGAACACGTGGCCGCGCGAGTCGGGACCCGCTCCTCGGTCAGCGAGCTCGAAGCCCGCTTCACCGCCGACTCCTACCGCAAACTGCTCTCCCAGGTCATGGCCTGGACCTGGGAGGCCTGCAGCCCCGATCAGCAGCGCCTGCTCGCCCGGCTCACAGTGTTTCGAGGCGGCTGGTCGCTGCCCGCGGCCGAGGCCGTGGCCGGCACCGAGCTCGACGACATCGACGAGCTGCTCGACGAACTCCGCCGCTCCGGGCTGGTCACCCGCGTTCCCGGGGTCGCGCCCACCCGGTATCGGATGTTGCAGGCCGTGCGGGAATGGGTGCAGCACCGCCTCGACGACACCGAGCTGGCCGCCGCGCGTCACCGGCATCAACGATGGTGCGCCCAGATCATCGACGACGCGGCCCTTCACGGACACGGGCCCGCAGGCTCAGTGATGCTGCGGACCCTGCGAGGCGAGTTGGACAACGTGCGGGCCGCCCTGACCCGATGCACAACGCCACGCGATGCGGAATGGGGTTTGCCGGTCGCGGTGACCCTGGCCAACGCACGGATCCCCTTCGTGCAAGGCGAGCTCAGCGAATGGGGACGCTTCCACCTCGCCCGGCTCCGCCAGCTCTATCCACACCAGGACCAGGTATGGGTGCAAGCACTGGCCAGCGAGGCCTGGGTGGCGGTCTGCCAAGGCGACCCGGCCACCGAAACCCTGCTGGCCGAAGCCCAACACGCCGCCAGCGCCTACGGGCAACCGGACCACTGGCTGATGCTCTACGCCCGAGCCGTCAGTGCCACGTTCGGCAACGGCCCACAACAGCAAGCCGGGATCTTGTGGGACCGGACGCTGGAGTCACTTCGGGCGACCGGGTCCCTGCCTGCCACGCACGTGTTCCTCGGATTGGCCGGGATGTGGCGAGCCGTGCGCGCCGGAGGCTTCGCCGGTCCCACCGAGGGCGCCCGCATCATCGACGCCTTCCGCGCCGAATGCCACGACCACACCTCCGATCACCTGCTGAGCTGGGGAGACTGGGCACAAGCCCTGCTGTGCACCCGGCGAGGCGACCGCGACGGAGCCATCACCGCACTGCGCGAGGCCATCACCGCCCAGCAACACCACCACGACCTCTGGGGACTGCCCTGGTCACTCGTCGTCGCAGTCCTGGTCACCGCCGAAAGCCACCAGTGGCGCGACACCGCCCGCCTGCTCGGCGCGGTCGACCTCGTCATGCAACGCACCGAAATCGCCTTCCGCCGGCTACGTGGACTCGGCGACGCCGTCGCCTCCGCCGAACACCGCGCCCGCACCGCACTCTCAGTCAAGGACTACGAACGCGAATACACCCGCGGCCACGCACTACCGTTCGAAGACGCCTGCACCCTGCCCCTCGCGCTCCCCCTGTTCCGCGACCCCAGCACGGGAGAGCTCGAACCCACACCGGTACTCACCGAGCGCCAGCAGCAAGTCGCCACCCTGATGTTGCAGGGAGCGACCAACCGGGCCATCGCCGAACACCTCGGCATCTCGCAAGCCACCGTCGACAGCCACGTCCACCAAGTCCTGCAACGCACCGGCGCCGCCACCCGCCGCGACACCCACACCATCGCCACCTACCTCGGCATCACCACCGAGTAGCCGCCCCGCGACCGCGGACCATTGAGTAGCCGCGCTTCGTATTGAGGCGGTGTTGATTTCTGTGCCGCTCACCGAAATCCATGGTCACTATGGATGCTAAGGACCTTGTGCCCTGGTGAATTGGACCCTGTACCGGTTCTCACACCGAGGGAAGGGCACACCGTTGAAGCAGGGTTTCCACACGCGAACGCACCGCTGGTCCCACCAGCCCAGTGCGCACGATGCACGCTGGATTCCGCTCCCCGACTCCCTTCAAGCACGGGTCATCACCGACCCCGACCCCCTCACCCACGCCGAGTGCGACCTCGGCCACCAACACCACCAAGCCCCCGGGCTGCTCCTGCGCCCCCAGTCCGCCCACGAAGTCGCCACCGCGGTCCGGTTCGCGGCCCAGCACGGAGTCCCGGGCGTCATCGCCAAGGGCGCCGGCCACGCCACCGGCGGCCAAGCCCTCGCCTCCCAGCACGGGGCGCTCTACCTCGACATGCGCAGCTTGAACCAGATCCAGGTCGAGCACACCCACATCACCCTCGGGGCAGGTGCCACGCTGCGGGCCGCCGCCGAAACCGCATGGACCTACGGTCTGCGGCTCACCAGCGGAGTCACCGGCTACGCGAACCTGTCCGTCGGCGGTGTCCTCAGCGCAGGGGGATGGTCACTCGACCACGTCACCGGCACCATCGGCGACTACGCCGACGAACTCCAAATCGTTGACGGCACCGGCACCATCCACACCTGCTCCCCCAGCCGCGACCCCGAACTGCACCGCTGGGTACTCGGCGGCCTCGGCCAATTCGGCATCATCACCCGCGCGAAACTCCGGCTCCAACCCGCACGCCCCTACGCCAGTTTCCGCGTCCTGCGCGGAATGGACCACACCGAGATGCTGCGTGCCGCCCGCAGTCTCATCCGACGAGGGCAGCTCGACTCGGTCTACGGACGCCGCCGCGGCCACAACCCATCCTGGGAGATCCTGGCCACCGCCTACCACCACCGCAACGACGATCCGATGCCCGACATGCTGCGCGGCGCACCCGACCCCGACGCACACGCCGGCGACCCCCAGCCCTACATCGACCAAATCCTCTCCCACGACACCGACCTCTACGACCCCCTCATCGAACAGGGGTGGGCGGAGATCCCGAAGCGCTGGTGGGACTACTTCCTCAGCGACACCACGATTTCCGGGTTCCTCGCCGCCGCCCACGCCAGCGAGCCAGACGGGATGTTCGGCGAGTCCGCCGTCGCCCTCGCAATGCCGAAATTCCGCCGCTCCGTAGGAACCGGCCTCCGGCTGCCGCCACCGTCCGCTCGCGGCGAGGGCGAGCTGGTGTGGCTAGCCGACGGACTCCTCGACCCCGGCCTGCACTACTCCGGCGACCCCCACCAATGGGGCCGCGCCGCCGAGAGCTGGATCGAGCACCTCACCGAGGAGGCCGCACACCGCGGAGCCACGATCTATCACATCGGCAACGTGCAGCACTCCATGCTGGAGCACTACCAGCGGACCCTCGACCACGTCACGGCCCTGCGCTCCGAATACGACCCGGTCGGTCTGTTCGGCCGGGGTTTGTGGCGAACAACTGAAAAACCAGCAACCGCACAGCAACCAGCACCACACCACGACTAACGGCACCCACCCGGAGACACGCTCCGTACCGCCACCACCGTGGTCGTGGAGCCGGTTGCGCACCAACGCCCTGGGGGACACTCATGCGCAGCAGGCACACCAGCCCACTCATGACCGGACCCTGCACCCAGCAGGAACCGCATCACGGTGGGCTGACCGAGTTCGGCTCGCTCGTCGTGCGCTGGTGCGCAGACCGGACACGCAAACAAGCCGACCTCGCCGCCGCTGCCGGCCTGTCCCCCTCCTACCTGTCCAAACTGATCCGCGGACGACGTGAAGTCACAGACCCCGTCATCACAGCCCTCGAACAGATCATGCACACCGGCGGCGCACTCGCCGACGCCGCCGCCCGCAGCAACGACGACGTCCCCGCCCGCCCACTCCAGATGAGGCGTCGTTCCGCTCCAGCGCAACTCCCCGCCACCGTCGCCACACTGCACGGCCGCGACCACGAACTAGCCTCGCTCGCCTCCTGGGGACCAGCACCTGGACTGCGCCTCATCATCGACGGCCCCCTGGGAACCGGCAAAACAACCCTCGCCGTCTACCACGCCCGCCGCCTCACCCCCGCCTACCGCGCGGGGACCCTCTTCGCCGACCTCCGCGGACACCACCCCCACGGCCCCGCCGACCCTGGCGATGTCCTCGCGGAACTCCTTAACTCACTCGGCCTGCCCGTCCCGAAATCCTTCTCCGACCGAGTACAAGCATGGCGATCCGCAACCTGGTCCACCCGCCTACTCCTCGTCCTCGACGACGCCCGCAGCACCGAACAAATCACCCCACTCCTCCCCGCCGGGCAGGGCTGCGCCGTCCTCATCACCTCCCGATACAGGCTCTCCACCCTCCTCGTCGGCACCGGCACACAAACCCTCACCCTCACCCCACTCCGCCGCACCCACTCCCTCGCACTCCTCACCACACGCCTGGGCACCACACGGATCAATGCAGAACCCGACATCGCCAACCACATCGCCTCACTCTGCGGCGACCTCCCCCAAGCACTCGCACTCGCCGCCGAACGACTCTCCACACACCCCGACGTCCCGCTCGAGAAGTTGCTCTCCGAATACGAAGACCGCTGGGAACTCACCGAAATCACCGACCAAGCCAGCGGCAGCATGCGCATCGCACTCGACGCCTTCTACAACACACTTCCCCCGGACCACCAACGCGCATGGCGTCTCATCGGAGGCATCGGCCGACGAACGACCACAGAGCAGCTAACAGCGCTAACCGGGTGGGCACCCTGCCACACCCGAAGCGTCCTCGAAGGCCTCATCCTTGCCCACCTCATTACACGCCACAACAACCTGTACGAGATGAACAACCTCCTAGCCTCCTGGGGAGCACACACCCTCGCCCACGACCGGCATCTCGACGATCACCACACCCTAGGATCTACCAAACCCTAGTTGGCCCTTCGGTTTCCGCTTCCATACGTTTCAATTCCTTGTCCATATCAAAATTCTAGGAGTCGCGTCCCCCGTCGATATCCCGTTCCCTAGCTCCCGTCTTACCGAGCAGGACCGCCACATCATGAGCGACTTACCGTGCGACGGAAATTGCCTACTGCCAACTAGACTCGACTCCCCGATACAAATCGACGCGATGGTTGCTACACCGCGTCACTTCCGGTTCTGGGAGTTGATTCCGTTGCACGAGATCGGCCACGAGCAAACAGCTCCTAGGACGACCGCTGAGCACGTTGTCGCGTCCATCGTTCCAAGTTGCCTCCAGCCACCGCCGAACACTGTGCACCCACTCCCGCTCACCTCGCTTCCCGAACTCCCGGGCGGGGAGTGTCCTGATCTTTGTGTGTGGGGCGGTGATCCGACAGGCTGGAAGCGTCCGCTTTCGGCTGGAAGGGGATCATCGTGACCGACGGCGACACGACAGCATCGCAGGATGACGACGAGGACCGG
>NZ_JAGPXE010000027.1 GCF_018070075.1 Saccharopolyspora endophytica | reverse complement strand
GTCCTCGTCGTCATCCTGCGATGCTGTCGTGTCGCCGTCGGTCACGATGATCCCCTTCCAGCCGAAAGCGGACGCTTCCAGCCTGTCGGATCACCGCCCCACACACAAAGATCAGGACACTCCCGCCTGGTTTGCCCGGCTAGCTCGCTTTCCCAGACAACTTCGTCGGGATGTGTGCTGAATTGCTTGGTTGTTGGCGGTTTGTTGGTCGGACCGTTCTTTCGGAAGAGTTCCGCAGCGGTGGCGTTGAGCGCGCCGATCTCGGAAAGCAGCCAGAGATCGTAGAGGTCGCGTGCGGCACGGCGGTCGACCCACGCGGCTGTCTTCCACGCTGCGAACGATTCGAGGGTGGGAACACGCAAAGTCGCGGGTGGCGCATCTGAGTAGCGCTGGACCAGCTGTCGCCTTTGGGTGGGCCAGGCCGGGTAGCCGGTCGGTTGAGCAGTTGCAACCGGACGGTGGCGCCGTTCGGATCTACGAGGACCGCAGGTTCGACGTCACGAACCGCCGTCAGTGGTGGGTGCCAGGTGAGTCCCGGGTATTCGCGGCGTACGCCCCGGATGAGTGAGCCTTCGATCTTTTCTGCGGTCGCGCCACGATGGGTGAGGGCGATGAGATCGATGTCCTCGGACAGGCGGCCTTCCGGAATGAAGGTTCGGGACAGCGCGGTGCCGCCGAAGAACAGCACCTCGTCGGCGAAGTGGTGGCTGAGTACCGCCAAGATATGAGAGATCAGATGGTCGCGGCGGACCTGATCTCGAGCAACGCCGAATTGTGCGGCGACCGCGTGCTCTTCGTCGGGATCCAGCATGGTCAATTGCCTTTGAGGGCTCGGTGGAGGGGCTTGCGCCGGCGTTGTGCGGCGGCGAGTTCGTGAAGCAGCTCCTGATCGGCGCGGGGGAGCAGCGCCTGAACTGCGTTGCGGGCTTCCACGGGGAGACCGCCGAGTTCGGGTCGGGCGGCGAGGTCGAGGATAGTTTGTTCCGGGGTGGTCACCCAGCCTTGACCTAGCTCGTCGGTGTGTCGTTGGAGATCCAGCACCGTGGTGTCTCGGCGGACGAAATGGATGGTTGCCGTGCGGTCAAGGAGGTGCAGAGTCCTTCGGTGGCGAGTAGCCGCGACGACCGCTACCGCGATTCCGCGCGGGATCGCGCCGTGGACTCGGGCAGCCGACAAGCCCATGAGTGCGACCGTGTCGACGCCCTCATCGGCTGCGGCGATGCCAAGCGCGGCGGTTTCGAGCGGGGGCATCCAGCTTCGGTGCAGTTGGTCGTCCGGTACCGCGGCGTAGTAGCCGTTTGTGAGACGGTGCAGCGCTCCGGCGCGGGTGAGGCGAGCGATCTCCGGACGAGGGTGGGCGTAGAGACCGGCGAGGTCGCGGGGTCGGAGCACGCGAAGCGGACGTCTGAGGAGCTCGGGAGCAACACGGGCTGGAACTTGCATCGATCGGCACCTCCGTAGGCTCTAAGCCTACGCTCGTGCCAGTGAAGCTCGCCTGAGCTCACTTCCACAGACGTGATCTGCACTGACGTCGCCTGCGAAGCGAGTGGCGAACGAGACGAAAACAGGACCCGGCGGGAAATATCCCGCCGGGTCCTGTTTGTGCTGGTCAGATGAGCGGAAGCGGCGGGATTCGAACCCGCGGTCGGTCTCCCGACGCTCGCTTTCAAGGCGAGTGCATTCGGCCTCTCTGCCACGCTTCCACGCCGCAGCGTAGCCAACTGCGGGTGGTCGGCCTACAGCCGGTCCGGGGTCATTCGAGGCTGCGGAGGTGCTCGGTGAGGCGGCTGAAGATCGCCGCGAGGGTTTTCTGCTCGTCGGCGTCGAGCAGGTCGATCATGTGGTCGCGGACGCCCTGGACGTGGGACGGGGCGGCTTCGCGCAGCTTGGCCAGGCCCTGCTCGGTGAGGACCGCGAGCACGCCTCGGCCGTCTTGCGGGCACTCCTGGCGGCGGACCAGGCCCTCGCTCTCCATCCTGCGGATCTGGTGGGACATGCGGCTCTTGGAATGCGCGATGCCGTTCGCCAGCTCGCTCATCCGCATCTGCATGTCCGGCGCCTCCGACAGCGAGACGAGGATCTCGTAGTCGGCGATGGACAGGCCGTGCGCGACCTGCAGTTCTCGGTTGAGCCGATGCTCCAGCAGGGCGCTGCCCACGATGTAGGCGCGCCACGCCGTCATCTCCGTGTCGCCCAGCCAGGGGGTCAGCTGCTCGGTCGCCTCACTCACCCGGTCAGGTTACCGAGCTCTGCGGGGACGCGTGTCCAGGTCGGAAACCTCCGGTTGAAAGTGGAGTGCCCGACCTCCGGTTCTCGGGGCTAGCATCGAGTCCGAACCAGGGGGTCGATGTGTCGGTCGCGGTCGAGGTCAGCGAGCTGGTCAAGCGCTATCCCAAGAGCCGCGCCAACGCGGTCGACGGGCTGTCCTTCCAGGTGCGCGCGGGCGAGGTCTTCGGACTGCTCGGCCCCAACGGTGCGGGCAAGACCACCACCGTCGGCATCCTCACCACCAGGGTCCAGCCGACCAGCGGGCGAGCGGTGGTCGCCGGCGTGGACGTCGCCGCGAACCCGGTGGCCGCGCGCAGCAAGGTCGCCGTCGTGCCGCAGCGGGTGAACCTGGACCGCTCGCTGAACTCGCGGCAGAACCTGATCTGGCACGCCACCTACCACGGGGTTCCGCGCGCCGAACGGCATCGGCTGGCCGACGAGCTGCTGGACCGGATGGGCCTGGCGGACAAGGCCAAGGCCCGCGTCGACGACCTCTCCGGCGGTCAGGCGCAGCGGTTGATGATCGCCCGGGCGCTGATCCACGAACCCGAGGTGCTGTTCCTCGACGAACCCTCCACCGGGCTGGACCCGCAGGCCCGGTTGTTCGTCCACGACCGCATCAACGACCTGCGTGACCAGGGCGTCACGGTGGTGCTGACCACGCACGACATGGACGAGGCCGAGAAGCTCTCCGACCGCGTCGGCGTCGTCGACCACGGCACGCTGCTGACCCTCGACACGCCGGAAGCCCTGATCCGCTCGCTGCCCGGCAGCGGAACCCTCGACGCCACGGTGTCGCCCGACGGTCGGCACCCGGACAAGATCACCGACCTGCTCGCCGAGGTCCGCGGCGTGCACCGGGTCGAGCGGATCAGCGCCGACGATGCCGCTGAGCTGCGGCTCCGGCTCTACGTCGGGTCCGAGCCTGCCGCACTGCTCGGCCCGATCGCGCAGACCCTGCACGAGCAGCGCATTCCGGTCAGCGACCTGTCGCTGGGCTCGGCGACGCTGGAGGACGTCTTCATCGACCTGACCGGGCGGGAGTTGCGATGAGCTCGGTCCGCGCTTTCCTCGCCGTGCTCGGGCGGGACGTCTTCGTCACCGGCCGAGAGCTGCCGAGCTTCCTCGCGCAGGTGCTGGTGCAGCCGGTGGCGCTGCTGTTCATCTTCGGCAAGGTCCTCGGCGAGCTCGGCTACACCCAGCCCGGCTACGCGCAGGTGCTGCTGCCCGGCATGATCGTGCTCAACGCTTTCCTGGTGGCGCTGCAGAACACCTCGTTCCCGCTGGTCCTGGACTTCTCGTACTCGCGGGAGATCGAGGACCGGCTGCTGGCGCCGCTGCCGATCAGCTGGGTGGCGGTGGAGAAGATGCTCTTCGGCGCGCTGCGGGGGCTGTTCGCGGCGGTGCTGATGGTGCCGATGGGCGTGTGGATGCTCGGCCGGATCGACTGGGACCTGCGCGGTCTGCCGTTCGCGCTGCTGTGCATGGTGCTGGGGTCGGCGGCGGGCGCCGCCGTCGGGCTGACGGTGGGTGCGGCGGTGCCGCCGAGGCGCATCAACATCATGTTCGCGGTGATCCTGGCGCCGCTGATGTTCACCGGTGCGACCCAGTTCCCGTGGGCGCAGCTGGAACACCTGCGCTGGTTCCAGGTGCTGTGCGCGATCAACCCGTTGACCTACGTCAGCGAGGGCATGCGCGGCGCCCTGCTGCCGGAGATACCGCACATGGCCCCGTGGGTGTGCGTGCTGGCGCTGCTGTTCGCGACGACCTTGTTCGGCGCGTTGGGGATCAAGTTCTTCCTGCGCCGCGCTCTCGACTAAAAGTCGTCGCTCGAACGAGGTAAAAGATCCACACCATCAGGTGATCACTGCTCGGTAACGAGGCACCGGTGGCTCGTCGGAATACCTGTTTTTGCTGATCAGAGGCTGAATTCTGCTCGCGGCCGCTGCGCGGGCCGGTGCGGTGGTGCTGGAACGCCCGGATAACTTCCCGTCGGCATGTGATCTCTCCGATCAGCTGACCACCTCCGGGCGCCCCAAGGCGTTTCGGCCCGGAGGACCGCAGCGCCAACGGGCCAGGAGCCGATGATGAGCCTACGTCGCACAGCCGGACGCACCGCACGGGTGGCGCGGTCGCTGACGGCTGCCTCGCTGGGCTTGGCATGCCTCGCGATGACCGGGTGCGCGGCGGAGGGCACCGCGCCGGTGGAACGGCCTCCCTACGCCATGGCCAGGGCCGACCTGGGCATGCAGGCCGACGCCACCACGTTCACCGAGTTCCCCACCGCCCCAACCGATCCCGCCCCAGGTGGGCTGACCGAGGGGGTCGTGCTGCGGGTGCAGGCCGACGTGGCTGTGCACCAGTCGCCCGGCGGTCCGGTGATCGCGAAGCTGCCCGCCAAGCAGCTGAACAACCCCACGTGGGTGCCGGTGATCGCCGAGCAGGGCCGGTGGGCCCAGGTCCTGCTGCCCTCCCGGCCCAACGGCGCCACCGGCTGGGTGCTGGAGGACGACCAGGTCGAACGCGCCCGCACGCCCTACGTGGTCGACGTCGAGATCGACGCGCGGCGGCTGACCGTGCGCCGGGACGGCGCCGTCATCGGCGAGTGGGTGGTCGGCGTCGGGGCGGCGGAGTCGCCGACGCCGCGCGGCCGGACGTACATCATGGCCGCGATCGAGGAAACGGTCACCAAGTTCAGCCCGATCATCCTGCCGCTGGGCATCCACTCCAACACCTTCAGCACGTACGGAGGCGGGCCGGGCACGGTCGCGCTGCACGGCTGGCCGGACCCCTCGGTCTTCGGCCAGGCCAGCAGTGACGGCTGCGTCCGCGTCCCCGACGACGCGCTGCGCCTGCTGGCAAAGCTGCCACTGGGCACGCTCGTCCACCTGCGGTGACTTCGCCGCGGGTGGAATTCCCCACCAGGAAAAGGAAGAGGAAGCGATCTATGCGCAAGACTGCTTACTTGGCGGGCGCGCTGGCCATGGGCACCGCGAGCATGGTCATCGGCGGCGCTCAGGCGTTCGCCGACAGCACCGACAACGACGGCGTCAACGTCGGCAACGACAACAACCTGAGCGTGCTGCCGATCCAGCTGTGCGGCAACAACATCGCCATCCTCGGCGCGGTCGTGCCGGTCGCGTCCCCGCAGAACGTGGTGTGCGCGGCGAACGCTCCGATCGTGGAGGGCCCGAGCGAGCCCCCGGCGGAGGAGCCCACGGAGCCGCCGACCGAAGAGCCCACCGAGCCGCCCGCCGTGCAGCCGCCGCACCAGGTCTCGCCCGGCGAGGAGTCGCTGCCCGAGGCCCCGGCGCCCGTCGCGGTGCAGGGCCACCACGCGGTGACCGGCTGAAGTCCACCCGGATGGATGGGGCGGCCACCTGAACGGGTGGACCCCTGTCGCTTTTGTAGCGGCTGGCCCGGCCCGCCACTACATTCCGGTGCTGCGTAGATCGCTACGCGTCACAAGTGCGGTCGTTTCGGCTCAAGCGACCGCATCCGCAGCGGTGGTGGTCGGCGAAGTACTCCCCCTCTCTTCGCCGACCACCAC
Organism: Saccharopolyspora endophytica; assembly: GCF_018070075.1. GTDB lineage: Bacteria > Actinomycetota > Actinomycetes > Mycobacteriales > Pseudonocardiaceae > Saccharopolyspora > Saccharopolyspora endophytica. The sequence continues at coordinate 18,456 of NZ_JAGPXE010000027.1, read as the reverse complement.
CGTTGTTCTCCCTCGCGGGAGTGCCGTTGATGAGCCTCAGCCGCCGAAGGACTTGGCGGCGGCCAGGAACGCGTCGTTCTCGTGGGTCTGGCCGATGGTCACCCGGGCGCCTTCGCCGACGAACGCCCGCACCACGACCCGGTTCTCCAGGCAGTGCTCGTTGAACGCGGTGGTGCGCTCGCCGAGCGGGAGCCACACGAAGTTCGCCTGCGTCTCCGGGACCTCGTAGCCCATCGCGACCAGCTCGCGGTGCACCCGGCCGCGCTCGGCGATCACGTCGGCGCAGCGCCTTCGGAGCTCGTCCTGGGCTTGCAGGGACGCGATCGCGGCGGTCTGGGCGAGAGCGTTGACGCTGAAGGGGATCGTGACCTTGCGCAGCGCCTCGGCGACCTTCACCGGAGCGATCGCGTAACCGGCGCGCAGCCCGGCCAGGCCGTAGGCCTTCGAGAAGGTCCGCATCGACACGACGTTGTCGCGAACCCGGGTGATCTCCACGCCATCCGGCGCTTCCGGGGCGTCGACGAACTCGAAGTACGCCTCGTCGAGCACCACCAGGACGTCGCCGGGCACGCGGTCGAGGAAGGCGTTCAGCTCGGCCTCGCGCAGCAGGGTGCCGGTCGGGTTGTTCGGCGTGCACACGAACATCAGCCGCGTCGCCGGGGTGATCGCCGCCAGCATCGCTTCGAGGTCCAGGGCGTGCTCACCGGTCAGCGGCACCTTCACCTGCCGGGCCCCGACGACCTGCGTGATGATCGGGTACGCCTCGAACGACCGCCACGGGAAGATGACCTCGTCCTCGGCGGTGCAGGTCGCCTGGACCAGCTGCTCGCACAGCGCGACGGAGCCGCAGCCGACCGCGATCTGCTCGGGCGCGACGTCGTAGTGCGCGGCCAGCGCCTCGGTCAGCGCGCTCACCCCCATGTCGGGGTAGCGGTGGACCTCGGTCGCGGCCTGGTTGATCGCGGTCACCGCGCTGGGCAGCGGCCCCTCGGAGACCTCGTTGCTGGCCAGCTTGATCGAACCGGGAACGGTCCGGCCCGCCACGTAGGGCGGCAACTGCTCCAGGTCGGCACGGGTGCGCACGCTCATCGACATCTCCTACCTCGGTCCGTCAACCAGGACGTTAGTACGACGGCCCCGGCTCCCACACCACCACTGTCCGCTTCCCGCCTCGGTGAAGCGGACAGCCGGGCGCCGATCACGATGAGGTGCTCTTCGATCGGGTGTTGGTCCGTATGGATGACCGTGTTGCTCGATGTTTACCTACCTGTGGTTACCTGCCGGACATGATCCAAACCCGTACCGAGACGATCGCGCTCACCGACGGAACGGGCCTGCGGCTGACCGTCGCCGAGCCCGACAACGTGGTGCGCGGGGGCCTCGTCTTCCTGCACGAGGCGCGCGGAATCACGGAGCGGGTGCGCAAGCTCTGCAGCCTCCTGGCCCAGGAGGGCTGGCTCACGGTGGCCCCGCACCTGTACCACCGCGACGGCACCGACGAGCTCGCCGAGGACCAGTGCGAGCACGAGCAGGTGCGCAAGCTCTCGGGCGAGTCGATCCTCGCCGACTCCGACGCCGCCTTCCTCTGGCTGTCCGACCAGGGAGTTCCCGCCGACCGGCAGGGGATCGTGGGCTTCGACATCGGTGGTTCGGCGGCTCTGGTGGTCGCGTCCAACCGCACGCTCGGCGCCGCGGTGAGCGTCGGCGGCAGCGGCATCCTCGAACCGCTGTCGGCGGAACTGCCGCCGCTGGTGGACGTCGCCGGCGAGCTGGCGTGCCCGTGGCTGGGTCTCTACGGCGACGACGTCGAGGCCGGTGAGGTCGACAAGCTCCGCGAGATCACCGACGCCGCCGAGGTCGTCACCGACGTCGTCCGCTACCCGGGCGCAGGTCACCGCTTCGACCTCGACGCGGACGCCGCCGCTGAGGCGCTGCGCCGCGCGCGCAACTGGTTCGACCTGCACCTTCGCTGAGGCGGTGCGCGCCGGGGTGATGTTCGCCCTGGCAGGGAGGGCCTGCGGTGGGTTAGGAAGTAGCCCATGACGACCGCACCGGAGCTGTTGTGGGAACCGAGTCCGGAACGGGTGGCCGCCAGCCGGATGGCCGCCTTCCGCGCTTGGCTGCGCGATGAACGCGGACTCGACGTGTCGGACTACCGCGCCCTGTGGGAGTGGTCGGTGGCCGACCTGCCCGGCTTCTGGTCGGCGATCGCGGAGTTCTTCGACGTCACCTTCCACGAGCGCGCCGACGAGGTGCTGGCCGAGGAGGTCATGCCGGGCGCCCGCTGGTTCCCGGGTGCGACGCTGAACTACGCCGAGCACGCGCTGCGCGACGGCGAGGGCAAGGGCGACGCGGACCTCGCGGTGGTCTTCGTGCGCGAGGACGGGCGCAGCGAGGAGATCAGCTACGGCGAGCTGCGCAACCGGGTCGCCGCGGCCCGCTCCGCGCTCGCCGAGCTGGGCGTCGGTGCGGGCGACCGGGTCGCCGCGCTGGCCCCGAACAGCCCGGAGACGCTGGTGGCCTTCCTGGCCAGCGCGAGCCTGGGGGCGACGTGGTCGTCGTGCTCGCCGGACTTCGGCGCCCGCGCCGTGGCCGACCGCTTCGTGCAGATCGAGCCGAAGGTCCTCATCGCCGTCGACGGCTACTGCTACGGCGGTCGCCGCTTCGACGTCCGCGAGACCGTCGACCAGCTGCGCTCGGAGATGCCCGGCCTGGCCGCGACCGTGCTGATCGACTACCTCGGCGAGGAGCACCGGCTGCCGGGCGCGCTGGACTGGTCGGAGCTGCTGGCCGACCACCGGGGCGCGGCGCTGGAGTTCACGCCGGTGCCGTTCGACCACCCGCTGTGGATCTTGTACTCGTCGGGCACGACGGGACTGCCGAAGGGCATCGTGCACGGGCACGGCGGCATGGTGCTGGAGCACCTCAAGGCCATCGGCCTGCACTGCGACCTGGGCCCGGGGGACCGGTTCTTCTGGTTCACCACCACCGGCTGGATGATGTGGAACTTCCTGATCGGCGGCCTGCTGACCGGGACCACGCTGGTGCTCTTCGACGGCAGTCCCGGCTACCCGTCGCTGTCGGCGCTGTGGGAGCTGGCGGCCCGGTACCGGGTGAACTTCTTCGGCACGTCGGCCCCGTACATCCAGAGCTGCCTGAAGCGCGAGCTGCGCCCCAAGGACGACTTCGACCTCTCGGCGCTGCGCGCAGTCGGCTCGACGGGCGCTCCGCTGACCACCGACGGTTTCCGCTGGGTCGTCGACGCGGTGGGCGCGGACGTGCAGATCGCCAGCGTGTCCGGCGGCACGGACCTGTGCACGGCGTTCGTCGGCGCGAGCCCGGACGTCCCGGTGTGGCTGGGCGAGATCTCCTGCCCGCTGCTGGGCGCGGCGGCTGCCTCCTACGACGAGTACGGCGAGGAGCTGCACGAGGAGGTCGGCGAGCTGGTGCTGACCAAGCCGATGCCGACGATGCCGGTGTTCTTCTGGAACGACCCGGACGGGAGCCGGCTGCGCGAGTCCTACTTCGACACGTTCCCGGGCGTGTGGCGGCACGGCGACTGGGTCCGGATGACCGACCGGGGCTCGCTGGTGATCTACGGCCGGAGTGATTCGACTCTCAACCGCGGCGGCATCCGGATGGGCACCGCCGAGTTCTACCGCGTGGTGGAGGGCTTCGAGCAGATCGCCGACTCCCTGGTGATCGACACCTCCGGTGCCGGCGAAACCGACGGCGAACTCCTGTGCTTCCTGGTCCTGGCCGAGGGAGTGGAGCTCCAGGACGTCATCGGCGAGCTGAAGGCCGCGCTGCGCACCGAGCTCTCACCGCGCCACGTGCCGAACCGCTTCATCGTCGTCGACGAGGTCCCGCGCACCTTGAACGGCAAGAAGCTGGAGGTTCCGGTGAAGAAGATCCTCGCCGGCACCCCGCCGGAGCGGGCCGTGAGCCGCGACGCCCTCCGGAACCCGGCATCGCTGGATCCGTTTGTGCAGCTCAGCAACACTGCGAGGGAGTGAACGGAGGATTAAGGGACCCCCCCTGTTCGAGGGCGCTGAGGGAGTGTGTAAAGTTTTCTCCGGTGGCCGCGAAGGACGCCGGGAGGCTTCGCCTAGTCTGGTCTATGGCGCCGCACTGCTAATGCGGTTGGGGGTTACGCCCCCTCCCGGGTTCAAATCCCGGAGCCTCCGCAAGGGCCCCACCCTAGGGTGGGACCCGACAATTGAACAAGCGCCCGTAGCTCAACGGATAGAGCATCTGACTACGGATCAGAAGGTTTGGGGTTCGAATCCCTACGGGCGCACGTCTGGTCGAGACAGCAGAAACCCCCAGTTACCTGGGGGTTTCTTGCTGTCCGGGGGTGTGTGGTCAGAACGGTGGTCGGGTGGTGGCGATTTCGTACGCCGTGACGTTCACCTCTCGCATCTCGACGCCGGTGTCGGGGGCGTCAGCTCGTCGGCGCCAGGCTTCGATGGCGTCCCAGGACTCCCAGCGCTCGTAGTTGTTCACCCGGCCCGGGGTCACCGGGTCGGCGGTGATCGCGACGTCGAGGCATCCGGGGGCCTTGCGGGCGCGTTCGACGAGGTCGCGGTGCGCTTCGACGAACGCGTCCCGCGCGTCCTCGTCGACGGTCAGGTGGCCGGCGATGATCCACATCTTCGCTCCAGGTTGAACCGAACAGGTTCCTGGAGTGACCGATCCGCGGCCCGGAAATCATCGGTCGGAGGTCAGGAGGCTTCCCGTGCGCGTTGGAGGATGCGCAGGGCGCCGATCTCGGCGACGTTCTTGGTGAGCTCGACGTTGACCCAGCCGGCCACGTCGCCGAGGGTCATGCCTGCGCCCCAGGGGAGTTGGGCGGTCGGGTCCGTGGAGTCGAGGTCGGGGTCGGTCATGCCGACCAGGCGTTCCCGCCACCGGTCGTGGAGGTCGCGCAGCCACCCCACCGCGTCGCGCGCGTTGCCGGGCCAGTGCTTCACGGCGCGCATCGCCTGAGCGTCCCCGTCGAGGCATTCCAGCACGGTCGACCACCAGTACCCGATGTGCCAGGTGATCCAGCCGATCGTGACCGCGGGAACCGGATCCGGTTCCGTCTCGGCGAAATCGGCGATCCAGTTGCCGTTCTCGTCGGGCCGGACCGTCCAGTGGTGATCGGCGGGCGCCCACAGGCACTGCGCGTCGCTGAGCCCCTCGGCGTGGTGCTCGAACAGCGCCCACGTGATGTCGAGCTGGCGGAGCAGCAGTTCAACCCTCGCGACCGGCATGCCCGGATGCTCCCACCGCCAGCGGATCGGCGCGATCGTATTACCGGTCGGTGCGGAAGGACTCGGCGATGGTCCGGGTGATCGCGTCGACCGCCGGGGACCGCCACCTCCGCTCGTCGAGCACGAAGGCCAGCGGTGCGTCGGGACGCGCGTGGGGGAGGGCTCGCAGGCGGTGGCTCCGGAGGGCGTCGGCGCACGCCACCTCCGGCAGGACCGAGAGGCCGAGGCCGGCTTCGGCGCACGAGCGAGCGGCTTCAATGCTGCCGAACCGCGTGATCCACGGTCGGATCGGGCTGTGCCGTTCGAGTTCGCGCACGAACTCGTCGCTGTAGCCGCACCCCTCTTCGAGCAGGAAGTAGGAGTGCTCGGCCAGTGCCGGCCAGGTCATCTCCTCGCGGGTGCTCGGATGGTCCGGGGCGGCGACCAGCTCGATCGGCTCGGCCCCGATGGGCAGCAGGCTGAGCGGTCGCGGAGCCGCCGCGCGGTCGAGGATCAGCCCGAGCCCGAAGCGTCCTTCCAACACCCCCTGGAACGTCTCGCGGGTTCCGGCGGGGATGAGGTGGACCGCGAGCCCGGGGTGCTCCCGTCGCAGCGCCGCCACGGCCTTCGGGAGGCGGTAGGCGCAGACCGACTCGGGCGCGCCGACGACGACCTCGCCGGCAGGCTCCGTGGAAGCGGTGTTCTCGATGAGCCTGCGCTCGGCGTCGAGGACGGTGCGGGCGTGGTCCACGGCGCGGTGACCGGCGTCGGTGAGCCGGGCGCCGTCGGGAAGGCGGTCGAGCAGGCGGGCGCCGAGGGCCTTCTCCAGCGCTTTGATCCTGCTGGTCACCGTCGACTGGACCAGGTTCAGCTCCGCTGCGGCGGCCGTGAAGCTCTCGTGACGCGCCACCGCGAGGAACGTGCGCAGCAGATCGGTGTCCACGCCCCAAGGGTATCGACTGGCTCGATCAGGGCCATCGAAATCCATCGTTTGAACGAATGGGGGAGCTGGTGGACAGTGGACGCATGGCTGACATTCACCGCTACGCCGCGTTCACCTCGACCCCCACCGGCGGCAATCCGGCCGGCGTCGTGCTGGACGCGAGGGGTCTGGACGAGACCCGGATGCAGCAGATCGCCGCCGAAGTCGGCTACTCGGAGACCGCGTTCGCCTTCCCCACCGGGCCCCGGCGCTTCGACTTGCGCTTCTTCAGCCCGCTCGCCGAGGTCGCCTTCTGCGGGCACGCCACCGTCGCCACCGCGGTCGCGCTCGCCGAGCGCACCACGACCGGCGACCTCCACTTCGACACCCCGGCGGGCGAGATCGCGATCAGCACCGGCACCGACTCCTCCGGTGCCGTCCGAGCGAGCCTGCGCAGCGTCGCCACGACCAGCCGCGCCGCCGCCGACGTCGAGGTCCGCGACGCTCTGAAAGCGCTGCGGTGGAACGACGACGACCTCGACGGCGCCCTCCCGCCGCACGTCGCCTTCGGCGGAAACGAGCACCTGGTCCTGGCCGTGCGCACCCGAGAACGCCTGGCGGACTTGGACTACGACTTCGACGCGCTCACAACCCTGATGCTGGAGCGGAACTGGACCACGCTGCAGCTGGTGTGGCGGCAGGACGACGAGGTCTTCCACTCCCGCAACCCGTTCCCGGTCGGCGGTGTGGTGGAGGATGCGGCCACCGGTGCCGCGGCCGCCGCCCTCGGCGGTTACCTGCGCACCCTCGGCCACGCGACCGAACCCCGCCGCTTCACGGTGATCCAGGGCGAGGACATGGGGCGCCCGAGCCGCATCACCGTCGACGTCAGCCCCGACGACCCCCGCGTGACCGTGACCGGGGGAGCGGTTCCGATCCCGGTGGGCTGAGCCGGGTTCAGGGGCGGTCGCGTAGGCACCGAAGGCGGAGACCTCCGAGTTCAGGAGGTCTCCGCGTCGGCGCGATCAGTTGTCGCCGTCCTCCTGCTCCTCGCCGCCGTCCTCTTGCTGCTGCTGGTCGCCGTCCTGCTGCTCCTGCTGGTCCTCCTGCTGCGGGGGCTGGGCGAAGTCGCAGCCGGCGGTCGCGCCGAGCGCGAGGACGGCGCCGGCGACGGCGGTGACGATCCGGATTTTCGAGTTGCGCATAACTGGACGATACGGGCGACCGCGACGATTCGTCATGCCACTCGCCGAACCGGGGTCGCGGAGGAGCCGACCGCCATGCCCGAAATCCGCCAGCGGGAGGTGAGCACCACGCGGGACGACGTGATGGACCGGCTGCTGCCCGAGATGATGTCGATCTCCAGCGGCCGGATCAGCGAACCGGAGGAGATCGCCGACCTCGTCGCCTTCCTGGCCTCACCCCGCGCGGCGAACATCACCGGCGCCGACCACATCATCGACGGAGGCATGAACAAAATCACCTGACCACGACGGCGAAGATCGGCTCCTCACGAGCTTCCGAGGGCCGATCCACTGAAGGAGAGCGGTGGCAGCACCGCTGGCAATCCTCGGCAAGCTCCTGAGGAGCCGATGCCTGCACTGTGATCCGGCTTCGGAAACCCGGTCGAGCTTCAGCGTGCGCACGTCGTTCGGGCGGGGGTTTTCGCGGGGTGGGGGATTGGGGGGATTCGGGTGGCGAGGAGTGCTGCCGCGAGGCACAAGGCGCCGGTGGCCGGCCAGAGGAGGACGTAGGTGCCGGTGAGGTCTCGGGCGAGGCCGCCGAGGAGCGCCAGGGCTCCGGCGCCGAGCTGGTGGGCGACGCTGATCCAGCCGAAGGCGATCGGGCCGTCGGCGCCGTAGAGCTCCCGGCACAGGGCGATGGTCGGCGGGACCGTGGCCACGTCGAGCAGGCCGAACACCACCACGAACGCGAGCATCCCCGGCTGCACGGAAGGACCGAACAGGCCGGGCAGCAGCATCAGCGAGACGCCGCGGAGCGCGTAGTAGGCGGTCAGCAGCAGGCGCGGGTTCACGCGGTCGGTGAGCCAGCCGGAGCCGACCGTGCCGAGCACGTTGACCACGCCGATGACCGCCAGCAGCGAGGACGCGACGCCGGTCGGCATCCCGTGGTCGTGGGCGGCCGGGGTGAAGTGGGTCCACATGATCCCGTTGGTCGACGCACCGCAGACCGCGAAAGTGCTTGCCAGCAGCCAGAACGCGCCGCTGCGCAGCGGGAGGGCGCGCACCGCGCGGGTCACCGACGCGGGCGCGGACGGCGGTTCCGGGTGCGTCGCGCCGTAGGGGAGCAGGCCGACGTCGGCGGGGCGGTCCCGCAGCACGGCCCAGGCGAGCGGGGTGACCAGCAGCGCGACCGCGACCAGCGCGCCGGTGGCCGCGTGCCAGTCGAAGTCGACCAGCAGCGAGAACACCGGCAGCAGCGCGAACTGGCCGAACACCGTGGCGGCGGTGAGCACGCCCGCCACCAGGCCCCGCCTGGCGGCGAACCAGCGGTCCGCCACCAGCGCGGCGAACGTCGTGGCCAGCGCGCCGCAGCCGGTGCCGACGAGCACGCCCCAGCCCAGCACGAACTGCCACGGCGCGGTCATCGCGGTCGTCAGGCCCGCGCCCGAGGCGATCAGCAGCAGGGCGGCGGTGACCACCCGGCGCATGCCGAAGCGGTCCATCGCGGCGGCGCCGAACGGCGCGGTCAGCCCGTACAGCACCAGGTTGACCGAGGCGGCCGCGCTGATCGTGCCGTGCGGCCAGCCGAATTCGTGGTGCAGCGGTGTCACCAGCAGTCCGGCGGTCGTGGCGCAGGCGCCGGCTCCGATGATCACCAGGGCGGTCACCGCGGCGACCCACCATGCTCGATGAACAGACATGTCCCCACCCTGCGATCCGGTGGTGCTCACGACGAGTGGCCTGATGGCCAACATGTGAAAGGATCAGGCCATGTCCACTCGGGTGGCGGTGCTGGTCCGCGACGGCGTGATGCCGATGGAGCTCGGCCTGGTCCACCAGCTGTTCGGCAGCGCCCGCTCGGCGACCGGCGAACCGCTGTACGAGGTCGTGACCTGCGCGATCGTGCCCGGCGTGATCCGCACCGACGCGGACTTCCCGATCCACGTCGAGCGCGGCCCTGACGCGCTGGCCTGCGCGGACACGGTCGTCCTTCCCGCCAGCCACGAGCCGGACGAGACCGAGGCGGAGGGGCGGTTGCCGTCCGCGCTGGCCGCCGCGCTCGCGCGGATCCCCGACGGAGCCCGGATCGCGTCGATCTGCACGGGCTCGTTCGTGCTGGCTGCGGCCAGGTTGCTCGACGGCAGGCGGGCGACCACGCACTGGAAGTCCTGCGATCACTTCCGCCGGCTGTTCCCGCAGGTCGAGCTGGTGCCGGACGTGCTCTACACCGACGAGGGCAACGTGCTGACCTCGGCGGGGGAGGCGTCGGGCATCGACCTGTGCTTGCACCTGATCCGCCGCGACCACGGCTCTGCGGTGGCCAACGAGGTCGCGCGCACCACCGTCGTTCCGCCGCATCGGGAGGGCGGCCAGGCGCAGTACATCCGCCGGCCCGTTCCGCAACCGCGGATCTCGACGACCTCGCGGGCGCGCGCGTGGGCGCTCGAACACCTCGACCGGCCGCTCACGCTGCGCGAACTCGCCGCGCAGGACTCGCTGAGCGTGCGCACCTTCACCCGGCGATTCCGCGAAGAAGTCGGCATTTCTCCGGTGCAGTGGATTACCAGGCAGCGCATCGAACGCGCAAGACAACTGCTGGAGGAAACCGACCATCCGGTCGAAAAAATTGCAGGCGATTCAGGATTCGGAACTTCAGCGTCGCTGAGGCAGCACCTGCAAAGCGAACTGGGTGTTTCGCCGAGCGCTTACCGCGCGACATTCCGCGGTGCACCGGCATCGGACGCGTAGAAGCGAGGCCCCGCCGGGTGTGGCCGGCGGGGCCTCGGTCTCCGAACGGGGTCAGCCAATGATGCCCGCGTTGATGATCGACGTGTCGTTGTCGTTCACGGTGGTGTCGATGTCCCACCAGTTGCAGGCGAAGTGGTGGCACTTGTCGTGGTGGCCTCCCCCGCGAGCCTCCATTTCACCTGCGGAGGCCAGACCGGCTCCGGCGAAGGCGAGGGGCAGGATGAACGCGCCGACCACAATGGGGCGAACCAGCGAGCGCATAATTGACTTCCTTCCAATTCGGCTTACCCAGTTCGATTTCTGGATCAGGCTGACCCGAAATCGGGCAATTCAATGTCTACCTGTCGTGACCCCGTTGCGCATATTCACCACAGGAGGCTTCACCGGAAAGTGTCGACGCTGCGTGAGGTTGCTTGTGGCAACTGATTTCATCCGACAAAGGGGTGACATTCCAGCCTTGTCACATTGCGTGCAGGAATTGGATCCGAAAGTGTGGTTTGGGTGCGATCCCCACCAGTGAGTCCGATTCGGATCTGGCACCAGCCGTAGAGCGCTCCCCGGACGGTGGGGTTCAGCATTGCGGTGCGTTCACAGCAGCAGCGGCAGCCTGCGGACGCCGGTCATGTTCGGGCTCGGCAGGAACTCCGGCGCGTCGTCGGGGTCGGTGCGCAGCTGCGGGAAGCGGTCCAGCAGCAGGTTCAGGGCGACCTTGCCCTCCAGCCGGGCCAGCGGAGCGCCCAAGCAGAAGTGGATGCCGCGACCGAAGCCCAGCTGCGGGTTCGGGTCGCGCGTCACGTCGAAGGCGTTCGGGTCGGCGAACTGCCGGGGATCGCGGTTGGCCGCGGCGATCCACAGCAGCAGCATCTGATCGGCCGGGATGCGCACCCCGCCGAGCTCGGTCTCCTCGGTGGTCACCCGCGACACCGCCGCGAACGGGCTGAGGAACCGCAGCGATTCCTCGATCGCCGCCGGAACCCTCGACCGATCGGCCCGCACCACCGCGAACTGGTCCGGGTGCGCATCCAGGCACAGCAGCGTGTTCCCGAGCAGCATCGTGGTGGTGATGTGCCCGGCCACCAGCAGCACCATGCCGAAGTTGGTGATCTCGGCGTCGGTGAGCCGGACGCCGTCCACCTCGGCCTCGACCAGCTTGCTCAGCAGGTCTTCGCGGGGCTTGGCGCGGCGTTCGCGGACGTGCTCGGTCAGGTAGTTGGCGAGCTCGCCGACCTGCTCCATGGCCGAGGCGAAGTACGCCTCGTCCTCGGGCGAGCGGTCCTTGATCGAGATCTTGTTGGTGGAGTTGAACATCCCGTCGACCCACCGCTTGAACTTGTCGCGGTCGCCGGCGGGGACCCCGAGCAGCTCGGCGATGACGATCACCGGCAGCGGGTAGGCCAGGTCGGCCACCAGCTCGGCGCGATCCTGCATCTGACCCATCAGCTCGACGGCGATCCTCGGCTCCAGGTCGGCCACGACCTTCGGGGTGAAGGCGTGGCTGACCAGCTTCCGGAGCTTCTGGTGGTCCGGCGGGTCCAGCTGCGTCAGGTTGCCCTCGGAGAACCCGCTCGCCTCCGGGACCAGTCGCTGGGTGTTGGAGGAGAAGGTCGCCGGGTCGCTGAGCGCCCGCAGGATCTCCGGATATCCGTGGACCTCCCACATCCCGGTCGCGTCGTCGTAGCCGACCTCGCGGTCCGGCCGTTGGCCGCGGAGCCAGAACTGCGCGGCGTTGATCCCCCAGGTGTCGGCCAGTGCGGTCATGTCGTGCCCCCAATCGCGGCCGGTCAGCCGCGTTGCTGTGGTGTGTAGATCCACTCCCGGAACTGCGCGTTGAGCTCGTCGAAGAGGTTCCCGATCTCGTCGGCGACGGTCGCCAGCGACTCGGGATCGGGGTCGCCCGCCGGCTCGAACGCGTTCCGGATGGTGTGTTCCAGCGCCCGCGCCTTGGCCTCGTCGTCGAGGGCGGCGAACTCCGGGTTGATGTTGTCGGTGAGGTGGAAGCCGGTCGCGGTGGCGACGACGGCCATGTAGACGTCCGGCACGTCGTCGCGCAGCAACCGGTGCTTGAAGATCAGCTCGCGGTAGCGGTCGCCGAAGCGCTGGGACTGCCCCTGGTGCGCGGACCGCTTCATGCTGCCCAGCAGCTCGGTGTCGCCGGTGACGAGCGCCTTCATCAGCGGATCGCGCATGGCGGCCAGGAAGCTGCGGGCGAAGAACCGGTGCGGCAGGACCTCGGTCGGATCGGCCCGGAACGCCTCCACCAGGCCGTTGAGCACGCCGATCGACTCCCGCATGATCAGCGCCTCGAACAGCTGCTCCTTGGTGCGCCAGTGCAGGTAGACGGTGCCCTTGCCGATCCCGGCGCGGCGGGCGATGTCGTCGATGGTGACCTTGCGGTAGCCCAGCCGGACCATCAGCTCGGCGGCCGCGTCGAGGATGCGGTCCGCCCGGTCGGTGGGCTGCGCCATTCGGCTACCTCCGTGACTCGTTGACCAGAATTGCTAATCCGGTCATCAGGTCACTTCACGCTAGACCCGTGGTCGAGCGCGCGCAAGGGTCACCTGGACGAGTTAATGGCCCTGCCTCAGCGGGTGTTGCGTCGAGCAGGAACCGACGATCGGGCTTAGCTTCGCCCGTGGACCTCAACGATGCTTTCCACGAAGCACGGGAAGGAGCACCATGGGCTTCGGAGACTTCAAGGACAAGCTGCAGAACCTCGGTCAGGAGCACGGCGACAAGGTCGAGCAGGGCATGGACAAGGCCGGTGACGCGGCCAAGAACAAGTTCGGCCACGAGGACCAGGTCGACCAGGCCGTGGAGAAGGGCAAGGGCTTCGTCGGCGGAGACCAGGAAGAGCCCCCGCCGCCGCCCGGCCAGTAGGACAACTCGAAGCATCGGCGCTGCGGCCCAGGCTGGCGGCGGGACCAGGCGAGAGCCGTCCCGACCAGTGGTCGGAGCGCACCATAGAAGAGGTCGCCCCCACGCACAGGGCGACCTCTTCTTCGTGCGTATGAATCCGGTGGTCCTCTGCCTGGCGGTGCGGGTGGCGGAACCTGAGCGCCTTCGTGGACTCCGTGCGCCGCTCCTTGAGTATTCGAATACGCGGCGTCCCGGCGAACTCGCCACGAAGGCGCTGGCGAACCCGCGGCGGTGCCGGTTGCTCAGGTGGGGTACTGAGAAAGCACCTCCGGCGCTTGCCTGACGGTTCTCGGTTTTAAGCCACGGGTACTTGGGTTGTTGCTTGGTCTTCTTCGATGGCTGTTACTCGGCCGCCGAGTTCGCCGAGGTCTCGGAGGCGGGCCAGGGCTTCTGGGCGGAGGCGGACCGTCGAGGTCGTCGTGCCCTCGCCGGTGGCCAGGGCGTCGAGGCGCTTCCGGGCTTCGTGACCCGAGTCCAGTGTGGACTTGAGGCCGCCGGTGGAGGCGAGGGAACCGCGGGTGGCGCCCAAGCGGCCCAGGGCGTCGTCCACGGCGTCGAGCAGGGCGGCCTTGTTGCCCTCGGTCATGGCGCGCACCAGCTCGGGGTTGCTGCCCGCGACCCGGGTCCCGTCCCGGAACGAGCCCGCCGCCAGCGACAGCGCGAGCGGGCCGCCGTCCGCGCCGACCGTGGCGAGGATCGCCGCGAACAGGTGCGGGAGGTGGGAGATGCGGGCCACCGAGTCGTCGTGCGCCGCGGCGCCGGTCGGGACCACGTGGGCGCCGCAGTCCAGCGCCAGCTGGGCGGCCTCGCGCCACGCGTCGATCGTGGTGGCCTCCTCGATGGTCACCGCCCAGGCCGCGCCTTGGAACAGCTCCGCCGAGCCGGCCGCGAAGCCCGAGGCCGAAGTTCCCGCCATCGGGTGGCCGCCGGCGTAGCGGGCGTTCGGCACGAGCCTGCGGACCTCGAAGTCGACCGGGTCCTTCACGCTGACCACGTCGGTGAGCCAGGCGCCCGGGTGGATCTCGGCGATCGTGCGCAGCACCTCGCGCAGCGCGGTCAGCGGCACCGCGACCACCACCAGCGCGTCCTCCTGCTTGGCCCGGCGCAGCGCGGCATCGGTTTCGAGCACCTCGAAACCGTCGTCGCGGGCTGCTGCGGCATCCGCCTCCGACGCGGTGGCACCCCACGCGGGGCGCCCGGCGCCGGACGCGGCCCGCAGCACGGATCCGCCGATGAGTCCCAGTCCGATCACGCACACGGCACGCATCCGTCCATCCTGCCCGACGGAGCCGCATCGCACGCACCCGGTTGAGCGCTTTCCGTCCCCTGATGGATACGACAATCGCAATAGTGCTTTCGGGTGGCCTTCGTACGCTTTACGGTGTCTCCATGACGGTGCAGGAGCCGGTCGCAGGCTTCGCCGTCGCCGTGGTCCGGGAAGACGGGCGGTGGCGGTGCAGCGCGATGGACAACTCGGTGCTGACCGGCCTGGACGCCTCGATCACGGCGTTGCGCGAGCTGCGTTCCACCGGCGCGGTGTTCGGAATGTGCAATGTGGACGACGAGTTCTTCGTGCTGATCCGGCCGGTCCCGGGGGGTGTGGACCTGCTGCTGTCCGATGCCGCTGCGGCGCTGGACTACGACATCGCCGCGGACGTGCTGGACCTGCTGCGCGTGGACGCTCCGGATGAGGACGACGAGGAGGTGTGGCCGGAGGGCAACCTCGCGGTCCTGTCCGACCTGGGGCTTCCCGAGGGCGAGCTGCTGGTCATCATCGAGGAGGTCGACCTCTACCCGGACGAGCAGCTGGAGATGATCGCCCAGCGCTGCGGGTTCGGTGAGGACTTCTCGAAGCTGTTGGAGAACATGTACCGGTGAACACCACCGAGGCCCGCGCCGGCGACGTCGAGCTGGTGCGGGCCGCGCTGCGGGTGGCCGCCGACGCGCCGTCCACGGGCGACGTGCCCATCGGCGCCGTCGTCGCCGATGCCGAGGGCCGGGTGCTGGCCGAGGCCTGCAACCGGCGCGAAGCCCACGGAGACCCCACCGCGCACGCCGAGGTCCTCGCCCTGCGCGCCGCCGCCCGGGCCCACGGCGACGGCTGGCGGCTGGAGGGCTGCACCCTCGCGGTCACCGTCGAACCGTGCACGATGTGCGCTGGAGCGCTGGTCCTGTCCCGCGTGGCCAGGGTCGTCTTCGGCGTGTGGGAGCCGCGGACCGGGGCCGTCGGCTCGCTCTGGGACGTCGTCCGCGACAACCGCCTCAACCACCGCCCGGAGGTCGTCGGCGGCGTCCTCGCCGACGAGTCGGCAGCCCTCCTGGAGTCCTTCTTCGCCACCCACCGCAACACCCCTCCCGGGGGCTGAGGCCCGCGTCCGGAGTCGCACCCCCGATGGCCAGGGGAGACGAATCCGGAGCGCGCCGGGCCCACCCCCTGTGCGGGGCCTGAGGGGGCGGCCGGTAGCCTTATCGGCGGTAGCGTGTCCGAGCGGCCTAAGGAGCGCGCCTCGAAAGCGCGTGTGGTGAGAGCCACCGTGGGTTCGAATCCCACCGCTACCGCTCGCAAGGGCCGGTCCCCTCGGGGCCGGCCCTTCTGCATGTCCGGACCTGTGCCGCTCACCGCCGACTACGACATCGTGCACGTCAACGCCGAGTTCCCCGGCCAGATCAGCGACCACGACCCGCAGGTCGTCCGGCTCCGCGCCGCGGGATGACCTGAGGGGTGGCGGGGTTCCAGCCGGAAACCTCGCCACTGCGGGGGGGTCAGGGCACGATGTTCTGGTTCAGCCGGAAGAGGTTGTGCGGGTCGTAGCGGCGCTTGGTCTCGGCCAGGCGGTCGTAGTTCTCGCGGTAGTTCGCCTTGACCCGGTTCTGGTCGTCGGCGGCCATGAAGTTGACGTAGCCGCCTTCTTCGGAGTGCGGAGCGGTCGCGGCGTAGTAGTCGCGCACCCAGCTGATGTTCGCCTCGTTGTCGGTGGGGTCCGGCCACATGCCCGCGATGACGGTCGCGAAGCTCGCGTCCCGGTAGGCGAAGGCCGTCTCGCCGGGTGCGACGCGGTGGCATGCGCCGTTGATCGGGTAGATGTGCACGGTCGAGTTCACCACCGGAACCTGAGGTCCGTGCTGGAGGTGCGCGGCGATCATCTCGTCGCTGAGCTCGGTGGCGAAGTTGGCCTTCCAGTAGTGCTGCAGGCCTGGCGGGACCAGTGCGTCGAAGGCGGCGTTGAGCGCGGGGTAGGGCATCGGGCCGACGTGTTCGGCGGCCACGGGCGCCAGGTCGCGCAGCGCGGCCACGGCCGCCGGTCCTTCCTCGACCGGCCCCGACCAGCAGGTCACCACCGCGATGTGCGGGACGCCGTGCCGCTGCTCGGGGATGAACGGCAGCGGCGGGGCGATCTGGAAGGCCGGGAACGCGCCGAGCTGCTCGGGCGCGTCGGCGATCAGGTCGCGGAAGCCGCGCAGCACGTCCGCCGCGTGTTCCAGGTCGAAGAAGATCGGCCCGCCGTAGATCTCGCTCACCGGGCTGAGCCGGTACTCGAACGACGTCACCGCGCCGAAGTTGCCGCCTCCGCCGCGAAGCGCCCACAGCAGGTCGGTGTTGCGCTGCTCGTCGGCCACCACGACGTCTCCGGAGGCCAGCACGACGTCGGCGGAGATGAGGTTGTCGCAGGACAGGCCGAGCCCCCGCGCCAGGTACCCGATCCCGCCGCCGAGGGTGAGCCCGCCGATCCCGGTGGTGGAGATGATGCCGCCGGTGGTCGCCAGCCCGTAGGCGTGCGTGGCCGCGTTGAAGTCGCCCCAGGTCGCGCCGCCCTCCGCGCGCGCGGTCCGGCGCTCGCCGTCGACGCGCACGCCGCGCATCCCGGACAGGTCGGCGACCACGCCGCCCTCGCAGGTGCCGAAGCCGGGCACGCTGTGACCGCCGCCGCGCACCGCCAGGTCGACGCCGTTCTGCCGCGCGAAGGTGACCGCGGCCCGCACGTCCCCGGCGTTGGCGCAGCGCACCACGGCGGCGGGGTGCAGGTCGATCATCGCGTTGTGGACGCGCCGGGCTGCCTCGTAGCCGGCGTCCGGTGGTGTGATCACCGGCCCGCGGACCTGTTCCCGCAGTTGTTCGATCGTCATGCCCACGACAGCCGCCCCCGCTCCGCTCCTGCGCGTTCGCCTCGATCGCACCGTGCGACACCTGCGGCGCGCTGCACAGAGACGTTCGGCCTGGAAGGGGGAGAAAAATGAGAAAGAGCCCCGGACCAGCTGGTCCGGGGCTCTTCGCGAGCGGAGGATACGGGATTCGAACCCGTGAGGGCTATCAACCCAAGCCGAGTTCCCCGACCAGATCAGCGACCACGACCCGCAGGTCGTCCGCCTCAGCGCCGAGTGATCCTCGGCGCGGAGCGATGTGCGATTGCTGATCCCGGGCTCACGGTGCGGTGTGCTGGGGGATGACCTGCCACTGGCTGCCGTGGCCTCCCGCGCAGTCCTTGATCACCAGGGGAGACCCGGGCTTCGTGGTCGCCGGGGACAGGCAGCGCTGGTCGCTGACGGCATTGCGGATCCGGACGGTGTCGGGCCTGTCCCCGCGCTCCACCTTCCACAGCTGGTTGTCCGCGCGAGAGTCGTTGCAGTGAGCGACCTGGACCTCGGTGCCATGAGGTCGCGAGCCGTGCCCCGAAAGTTCCAGGCAGATCTCGGTGTCCCTGTTCCTGGTTCGGGCGAACATCGTCGAGCTGTCCGGGCCCGCCATGTTCCAGAGCTGCGCGGAACTCGCGGCACCGTTGCACGGCAACTGCTTGACGAGGCCGTAGTCCCCCGGCACGGCAGCGCAGAAGTCGGATTCGAGGCTGCGGAGCTGAACAGGTTCTTCCATCGGGCTCCCGGTCAGCTGGTCATCGGTACCGGCGGGCGGTGGGGCCTCGGGACCGGAGTTCAGCAGATAACCGATGAGGACCGTGGCCCCCACCGCCCCGAGTAAGCGCCACGGCCAGCGCCGACGGGGGGAGTGGACGGCGTTGATCGTGATGCCGCCGGAAACATGGCCCGCCTGCACCAGGTACTCGGCCTGGCCTTCGTGACGGTTCGACGTGGATGGGCCACTGGTGTGTTTCGGGTCTTGCAGCACGGGAGTGTGGTTCCTCTTCGTGAGGCTCGACGGTGCGGGTGAAGATCCGCGAGTGGAACCGGTATAGCAGAGCAACGGGTGTGTTCCCCGTGGTTCGGTGACAGGCACTCGATCGGAGGTACGGCCGGAACGCCCGTGCGCACGCCGATGACCCGTGGAAATGAGAAAGAGCCCCGGACCAGCTGGTCCGGGGCTCTTCGCGAGCGGAGGATACGGGATTCGAACCCGTGAGGGCTATTAACCCAACACGATTTCCAATTCCGATGGCGCGAGTGCCAGGGGGTAGCTGAACGTGCCTTTTGCCTGGTCAGTGGCACTACGGCAACATCA
>NZ_JAGPXE010000026.1 GCF_018070075.1 Saccharopolyspora endophytica | reverse complement strand
GAGGAGTCGTCGGCAGAGTCTGATGTGTATTAGTGACAGCCTCTTGGCTTTCGCAGATCAGAAGACCTGAGTGGTCTCCGCCGCTGATGCGGGAGCGGCGCCTGCGCTCTTGACGTCGAGGAGGCGGGCCACCTCGCTGCGCAGGTGCACGAAGGTCTCGGACTCGCGGGTGGTGATCTGGTCGCGCTCGGTGCCGAGCGGGATCTCCAGGTCCTTGACGATCGTGGCCGGGGACTTCGACAGCACGAAGACCCGGTCGGAGAGGTAGATGCTCTCGTCGATGTCGTGGGTGACCAGCAGGACCGTGCTGTCGAACTGCTTGCGGACCCGCAGCAGCAGGTCCTCCAGCTCGAAGCGGGTCTGGGCGTCCACCGACGCGAACGGCTCGTCCATCAGCAGCAGCGCGGGCCGGCAGGCCAGGGCGCGGGCGATGGAGACCCGCTGCTGCATGCCGCCGGAGAGCTGCCACGGGTACTTCTTCGCCGAGGCCGTGAGGCCGACCCACTCCAGGACCTCGTCGGCGCGCTCGCGCCGCTCGGACCGGCTGACGCCGCGGGCCTGCAGCGGGAACTCGACGTTGGCGCGGACCGACTTCCAGGGGAACAGCGAGCGGCTGTAGTCCTGGAACACCACGGCCAGGTCGCTCGGAACGCCGTCGACCGCCTCGCCGTGCAGCCGCACGTCGCCGGAGGTCGGCTTGATCAGGCCGGAGATGCCCCGCAGCATCGTCGACTTGCCGCAGCCGGAGGGGCCGACGATGCACGCCAGCTCACCGGTGCGGACCTCGAAGGTGAGGTCGGCGATGGCCTGGTGCCCGTTCGCCCCGCCGTAGCGGTGACCGAGTCCGGAGACTTCCAGCATCGTGTTCGTTCGGGTCATTTCGGTCAGCCTCCGACAACTTGGTCAGCCGACGCCTGCGAGGGCTGCCAGCTCAGCGCACGGCGTTCCACCACGAGCAGCAGGGTGTTCAGTACGTATCCGAGGACGCCCAGCAGGACGATCCCCGCCCACATCGCCGGGAAGTCGAACTGCCGCTGGTCGAACATGAGCCGGTAGCCGATGCCGTTGGTGGAGCCCACCAGCTCCGACACGACCATCAGCACCAGCGACAACGACAGGCTAACCCGCAGCCCGGCGAAGATCTTGGGCGTCGCCGCGGGCAGCACCACGCCGGTGATCCACTGGGCGCGCGGGATGCGGAACGACCGCGCGGTGTCGATCTTGACCTGGTCCACCGAGCGGACGCCGTCGACGGTGTTGAGCAGGATCGGCCACACGACGCTGAACACGATCACGGTGATCTGCATCGACGAGCCAATGCCCAGCAGCACGATGAACACCGGGACCAGCACCGGCGAGGGGATGGCGCGCATGAACGCCATCAGCGGCCCGACGAAGTCCAGCAGGTTGCGCGAGCGGCCGAGCAGGGTGCCCAGCGCGACGCCGAGGACCGCGGCCAGCACCCACCCGAAGCCGACCCGGCCGAGGCTGGCGAACAGGTCGCCGGTGGCCTCGCTGGTCAGGAAGAGCGATTCCGGAGGTCCGGAGAACCACTTCTGCCCGGCGGTGGCGAGGATCTTGCTCGGCGTCGGGAAGAACGGGTGCTGTGCGATCTGGGTCACCAATTCCCACAGCAGAACCGCGATGATGAGCACGAGCCATTGGCGGAGGAATCCACGCGTTTTCTTCACAACGCACCCCGCAACCCGAAGTTGAATTCCAGTGAATTCACGATGTCAATTCCCGCGAAATCGTGAACGCCGGGAAAAAGGTGGCTCGTCACACTGCCTCCCGATCGACCGCGCTCCACGCCAGGCCGCGCTTGTGGACCGTTTCCAGCGCCTCGTTGATGAGGTAGCCGACGATGCCCGCGACGATCGTCCCGGCCAGCACCAGGTCCATCCGCCCGGCACCGGTCGAGGCGTCCAGCACGAAGCTGCCGAGCCCGCTGCCGCCTCCTGCCAGGAACTCGGTGCTGACCACCAGGATCAGCGCCACCGAGGCCGACATCCGGATGCCGGTGAGCACGAACGGCGCGGCGTTGGGCAGCATCACGGTGAACATCGTGCGAGCCCGGCCGAAGCCGAAGGACCGCGCGGTGTCCACCATCACCGGATCGACCTCGTCCAACGCGTAGATCGTGTTGAACAGGATCGGCCACACCGCCGCGTACACCGCGAGGGCGATCTTGGTCTCCGGGCCGGACCCGACCAGCACGATGGCCAGCGGGATCAGCGCCACGGAGGGGATCGGCCGGAGGAACTCGATGATCGCGCGGGTGGCCACCCGGATGCCGCGCACGCTGCCCAGCAGGAGGCCGGCGGGCACGGCGATGGCGATGGAGATGCCCAGCGCGATGGCCCAGGCCAGCACGCTCGCGATCAGGTCGAGCAGGAAGGAGGGGTCGCCGAGGAGCTCGACGAACCTGGTCAGCACCACCGAGGGCGGTGGGAAGTACTGGGGGTCGACGAGCCCGGACCTGCTGAAGGCTTCCCACAACAGCAGGAAGCCCAGCAGTCCGAGCAGACCCCGGAGTGTTCTGGTCATGTCCCGATCAGCTCTGCGGCGGCTTGATGATCATGCTCGCCACGTCGACGTCCTTTGAGATGTAACCGAATTCCAGCATCAATCGCGGAACGCGCTGCAAGCGGGTGGCATCTGCACGCGCGTTCAACTTCAGCAATGTGATGATGGACGCAGTTTCCTTGTCGATCTTGGCGAATTTCGGCAGCAGCGGCTCGATCTTGGCGCGGTCCTGCGCTTCGGCCACCGAGGCGGTCATCGCGCGCTGGAAGGCGGCGACGGTCTTCGGGTTCTTCTCGGCGAACTCGGAGTTGGAGACGTAGCCGCCCAGCGGCAGGTCCTCCAGCGGGCCCGCCGTGGTGTCGAGGACCGGCACGGCGTCGGCGTCGCGCGCGGCCAGGGTCAGGAAGGGCTCCACGACCATCGCCGCGTCGACCTGCCCGGCCTTGAGCGCGTTGGGCATGTTGATGAAGCCCAGCGGCACCATCTGCACCTTGTCGAAGGGCACGTCGTTGGCCTTCATCGAGGCCTTCACCAGCAGCTCGGAGATGGTTCCGGGTCCGGAGATCGCGATCCGCTTGCCCGCCAGGTCCTGCGCGGTGCGCACCCCGGAGTTCGGCCCGGACATGATCAGGCAGCTGTTGGGCACCGCCGACATGCAGTCGGCGACGATCTTGAGGTTGGCCACGCCCTTGGCCTGCGCGGCGAAGATCGGCACGTAGCTGGAGAAGGTGATGTCGAGGTCGCCGCCGATGGCGCTGTTGAGCGCGGCGCCGCCGTCGGAGGCGGGGACGATCTCGACGTTGAGGCCCTCGCGCTGGAAGTGACCGGCTTCGGCCGCCAGGTACAGCGGGGCGAGCTCAGCGGTGGGCAGCGCGCCGACCCGCAGGTTGGCCTTCTCCACCTGGCCGTTCCCGGACGACTGCTGCTCCGCGCCACCCAGCAGCCCGCACCCGCTGGAACCCATCAGCGCCCCTGCTGTGGCCACGCCGCCGGCGATTTTGAACAGGTCGCGGCGGGCTATCGGGCGGTTCTTCGGACGCATGGCGTTTCCTCCTGGCATGGCGGGTGTGGGCCTGTGCGGGCCCTGGCGGCTGGAGCGACTTGCGTGGACCGAGGCCGTTGCGGCCGGGATGCGGGACTGCGTGCGCGGGCGTGTGGGCCCGCTGCGCACGGCCCGTGTCCTCGGGATCACCGACTGCATCGGTGCGCAGAACTCTAGATACCTGATCAGGGGGCGACAACAAGACGTAATGGGCTCGTTGTGTCCATTACTCGAAGGTGTGTCTCCAGTCACTCATTGGCAAAAGCAAACAACACGGAGAGTGTTGTCCACACCGCGAACGGGTGATCATGCGCCAATAACGTGAAATCCACGGTGAGAAAAACGACAAAAGCCGCAGATGCCTCGTTCGTGACGAAGCACCTGCGGCTGGGCCGGTCCCGCGGTGGGGCCCGGCCCTCAGCCCTGGGGCTGAGGCGAGGGTCAGCCCTGCGCCGGCTGGACGATCATCTTGGAGACGTCGATGTCCTTGTCGAGGAACCCGAAGTCCTTCATCAGGCGCGGGACGCGCTGCAGGCGCGTCGCGTCGGCGCGCGAGTTGAACTTCAGCAGCGAGATGATCGCGGCCGTGTCCTTGTCGATCTTGGCGAACTCGGGCAGCAGCGGCTCGATCTTCGAGCGGTCCTGCGACTCGGCCACCGCGCGGTCCATCGCGCGCTGGAAGGCGGCGACGGTCTTGGGGTTGTCCTGCACGAACTGCGCCGTGGCGCCGTAGCCGGTCAGCGGCAGGTCCTCCAGCGGACCGGTGTTGGTGTCGGCCACCGGGACCGCTCCGCTGGCGCGCGCGGCCTGGGTCAGGAACGGCTCGGTCAGGATCGCCGCGTCCACCCGGCCCTGCTGCAGGGCGGCCGGCATGTTGATGAACGGGATCGCCGTGAACTCGGACTTGGAGAAGTCCACGCCGTAGGCCCGCATGGTGGCCTTGACCAGCAGTTCCGAGATGGTGCGCGGTCCGGAGATGGCGATGGTCTTGCCCGCCAGGTCCTGCGGGGTGCGCACCTTCGAGGAGGGCGAGGTCATGATCGTGGTCGTGTTCGGGGCACCTGCGCCGCAGTCGGCCACGATCTTCAGGTCCGCCACGCCCCGGGCCTGGGCTGCGAAGAAGGGCACGTAGCTGGCGTAGGTGATGTCGTAGTCACCACCGATGGTGCTGGTCAGAGCCGCACTGCCGTCCGAGGTCGTGACGATCTCGACGTTGAGGCCCTCCTGCTGGAAGATGCCGTTGCGCACGGCCAGGTGCAGGGGAGCGAGGTCGGTGACCGGCATGGCGCCGACCTTGATGTTGGGCTTCTCGACCGTGCCGTCACCGCTGCCAGCCGATTCGGAGCCGCCCAGCAGGCCGCATCCGCTCGCGCCCATCAGCGCTCCGGCGGTAGCCGTTCCACCTGCGAGTTTGAGCAGACCTCTCCGCGACATAGCGCGACTGGCCAGGGTCATCGAGTCCTCCTTGCAACAGCACGACATGGGGCGCGCCGGGCGCTGCGTGAGCTTGGCTGGCTCGGCGCGGACAACCCCGAGTAGGGTCCGGCAGTTGCGTCTGTGCACTGTGGACTTGGCCACGACCTTCGTGGGAGGCGCCGGCGCTGGCCGGGCACACGCGCGATGGCCGTGACGGGTGGGGCGCAAAAAGGACTGTAAAGGTTTGAACTATCGGGTTACAACCAGGCGTAACTAACTATGGGTCACACGTTCGGCCCAGCTGTTGCCAAAGGCACTCTGAAGAGTGACGGTGACCCGTATTGGGGGCCTGACTTGTGACGCCGGGTTAAGTATAGTCTCGCCCGTCGAGGTGACCGGCCTCTGCTTCGGGGGAATGCACGTTGTGACCAGGGAGTGTGATGGCAAGCCCGGCTGACAGAGTCGGGGTCTGCGGAAACTCGATCGCCGAGGTGACGTGGACCCGCTCGTGGGAACCCGACGCGACCGCGTCGGTTCGCGGGCACATTCCCAGCACGATGATCTCCACCGCCACGGCACGGAAGGGCAGCTAGCCGTGGCGGTTCCGCACATGTCCGCCGCAGCGCAGGAAACAGGGATGCTCAACAACGACCCCGCGACCGCACCCGGCGCAGCCGATCCGGCTGCCGCCCGGACCAAGAAGTGGTGGCTGCGCAACTGGCGCCTCCGGTACAAGATGGCCGCCGTTCTGCTCGTGCCGACCCTGGCCGCGCTGGGCGTCGGTGGCGTTCGCATCTACGACGGCCTCAACAGCCAGTCGCAGATGCAGACCATCGTGGACCAGGTCGAGTTGGCGCAGCAGACCTCCAACCTCACCCACGAGCTGCAGCGCGAGCGGGACTTCGCGATCGTGCTCACCACCTCCAACGGCGGCAGCGCGGGCACCGACTACGAAGCCCAGGGCCGCCGGGTCGACGCGGCCGTCCAGCAGGTCCTCGCGTTCGACCCGCAGATGGCGGGCTTCACCCCCGAGGTCCGCTTCGCCTTCCAGAGCGCCGAGCACCGCATCGGCAGCCTCGGAGCGCTGCGCGGCACCGTCAACGGCGGCTTCACCAGCCCGCAGACGATGATCGCCTACAACTCGGTGATCGACACCCTGCTGACGATCAACAACCAGGTCGCCAACTCCGCGGCCAACACCGCGACCGCGCAGACCGCCCGCGCGGCCGACTCCCTCGGCCAGGCCAAGGAGCAGCTCGCCCGGCAGCGCTCGATCCTGCTCAGCGCGTCGCTGCGGAACCAGTTCCTGACCGGGCAGCCCGACCAGATGCGCGCCGCTGACGCGCGCTACGAGGCGGCCTTCGGCGAGTTCGAGGCCGCGGCCACCCAGGAGCAGCGCGCCCTGTTCGCCGAGCGGGTCGCCGGTGCGGCGGTCGACCGCAGCGAGCAGCTGGAGCAGAGCTCGCTGATCGCCTACGACAACGATCAGCAGGACCAGAACCTCGGCGTCTCCCCGGCGGACTGGGGACAGCAGTCCGGGCAGCGCACCGACCTCGTCCGCGAGGTCGAGTCCGACGTCCTCGAAGACCTGCACTCCGACGCCACCTCGCTGGCCGACTCCGCGACCTGGACGCTGATCCGCGACACCGCCCTGGTGTTGCTGCTGCTGATCGTGGCCTTCGGCGTGGCGACCTTCATCGCCCGCTCGATGCTGCGGCCGCTGCGGACCCTGCGCTACAGCGCTCTGGAGATCGCGCAGCAGAGCCTGCCGGACGCGATCACGCAGGTCACCGAGAACCCGGGCACGTCGCACCAGACCACGGTGCCGACCGTGCCGGTCTACAGCGACGAGGAGATCGGGCAGGTCGCCCGCACCTTCGACGCGGTGCACCAGCAGGCGCTGCGGCTGGCCGTCGAGCAGGCCATGCTCCGCAACAACGTCAACGACCTGTTCGTCAACCTCGCCCGCCGGTCGCAGACCCTGGTGCAGCGGCAGCTGGCCCTGATCGACCGCCTGGAGCAGGACGAGCAGGACCCGGACCAGCTGTCCAGCCTCTTCGAGCTGGACCACCTGGCCACCCGCATGCGCCGGAACAACGAGAACCTGCTGATCCTCGGCGGCACCGACCTCACCCGGCGCACCATGCGGCCGGTCCCGCTCAACGAGGTGCTCGGCGCCGCCGTCTCCGAGGTGGAGCAGTACGCCCGGGTCGCCGTGGTCGACGCCCCGGAGCTGGCCCTGCAGGGCCGCGTGGTCAACGACTTCGTGCACCTGGTCGCCGAGCTGCTGGAGAACGCCACGGTGTTCTCCAACCCGGACACCGAGGTCACGGTCCGCACCGCCTACCGCCGCCAGCAGCTGGTCATCGAGATCCGCGACCGCGGCGTGGGCATCGACGCCGGCGAGGTCGACGAGATCAACGAGCGGCTCGTGCGGCCGCCGGAGATCGACGTCGCGGTCTCCCGCCGCATGGGTCTGTTCGTGGTCGGTCAGCTGGCCCGCAGGCACAACATCGAGGTCGAGCTCGGCAACAACGAGGGCCTGGAAGGCGGTGTCACGGCCACCGTCCGCCTCAGCGGCGAACTGGTCGTGCAGCTCACCCCGGACGGCCCGGTGCCGATGCCCGACATGCCGCGCACCATCCAGCCCGAGGAGCGCGGCGGTCAGCTCGGCGAGACCGGCACCCAGCTGGGCCTGGCCGCGGCCTTCGGCGGTCGTGCCGCCGCGGGCAACAACGGTCAGCACCCGGGCCTGGACGCGCCGAACGGCCGCGCCGAACTGCCGAGCCTGAGCAGTTCCGAGCCGCCGACCTCGTTCACCTCGATGAACCAGGCGGCGGTGGACGCCGACAACGCCTCGTCGTTCAACGGTCACGGATTCGCCGACGAACCGGACGAATACGACTCGGAACTGCCCGCGCAGTACTCCGTCACGATGTCGTCCGGCGATTCGTTCGGCGCAACGAGCGTCCCCCAATGGGAGGATGACGGCCGGGCGCCCCACGACGACGGTGTCGGGGCGGAAGCCTGGCCGGATATCGACCCGGGCTTCGACGGGCAGTGCGGTGCACCGTCGGAGACCTCGTCGACCGACCTGTTCCACAGCCCGTTCGAGGCGGAGAAGACCAAGAACTTCGCCCCGTCCCAGCCGTTCGGCGCCGAAGAGCACCGCAACGGCTTCAGCGGTGGCGGCCTGAACGGGAGCGAGCGCGACAGCGGCTCCCTGAACGGCAGCGGCCTCAACGGCAGTGGAATCGGCGCGGCATTCGGCGGCGGTCAAGAGGGCGCCCCAGGAAACGAAAGCCGGCCCGAGCCGGCGTCGGAGCCCTGGGAGTCCGAAGACGCATCCCTGCGGAGCACTCCCGGCCTGGAGCACCCGGGCTTCGACGGCGGATCGCCGGCACGCGCCGACGACGAGCCGAGGGAGTCCTGGGACATGGACGATGCGCCTACCCAACGCCTGCCGATATACGAAGCCGTGCTCTCGCAGTGGTTCCGGGAGTCCGATGTCGAGGACTCGACCCCGGCCGCTGCCGACCCCAAGCCCGCCGAACCGGAAACCGCGGCGCCCTCGACCCCGTCGAGCTCCGAGCCGGAACCGGTCGTCGACGAAGTTCCGCGCACCACCACGCCCGACCCGGGCTGGGGGCAAGCGGATGTCGGTTGGAAAGCCGCCGAGGCCCTGCTGCAGACCCACGAGGTCCAGGAGACGACCGCGGCCGGACTTCCCAAGCGGGTCCCGAAGACCAACCTCGTGCCCGGCTCGGCAGCACCCCGATCCCCGCAAACGCCTCGCCGCAAGCCCGCCGCCCCGCGCTCGGCTGATGCCGTTCGCGGACGCATGGCGAACTTCCAGCAGGGCGTCCATCGGGGCAGGCATGCCAAGGCCGAACCGGTTTCCACCGAACTTCCCCGCTCGAATCCGAGCCGTCCCGAGGAGCAGGAGTGAACGGGTCCGTGCAGCAACCGATGAGCAGCAACAGCTTCAGTTGGCTGATCACCGACTTCGTGCGTCGGGTACCCGGCGTGGCGCACTCGGTGGTCGTGTCCGCGGATGGTCTGCTGCTGGCCGGTTCCCAGGGCTTGCCGCGTGACCGCGCCGAGCAGCTTTCCGCCGTCGCGTCAGGTCTGGTCAGCCTCACCCAAGGCGCAGCGCGCTGCTTCGAAGCAGGCGAGGTGACCCAGACCGTCGTCGAGATGGAGCAGGGCTACCTGTTCCTGATGTCGATCAGCGACGGCTCGTGCCTGGCCGTGCTCGCCGCGCCCAACGCCGACATCGGCCTGGTCGCCTACGAGATGACCCTGCTCGTCGAGCGGGTCGGTCGTCAGCTCACGCCTGAGCTGCGCGCGCAGCTGCAGGGCATGGGACGCCGGTGATTCCGGCTGGGAGAGCTGAGGGGAGCTGACCATGAACGCCGGTTCCGAGCCCAGCTGGGACGGTGACCTGTTCCGCCTCTACAACAAGCGGCTGAGCGCGGAGTCCTGGCAGGACGACTTCGTCGACGACACCCCGTCCGGACAGGGCGGTGATGCCATCGGCGGGTACGACCGCGCGCTCTTCGGGGGACCGGGCGCCGACCTGTTCGGATCGGGCGGGTACGGCGACACCTCTTCGGGCGGGCAGAACAACGCCCAGCACGACGGGTGGGGCAAGCAGGACCCCCGCGCCGCTGCGGACAACTGGGGCTCCCAGGACCGCGGCACCCCGGCTCCGCGTCCGCGCCCGGACAGCGGCCCGCCGTCGGTGTCGATGCCGTCCATCTCGCAGTCGATGTCACCGATTTCCCAGTCCATGCCGTCGATTTCCGGCTCGATGCCGGCGATCCCGGCGATGGACGACATGGAAGCCGAGGACAGCGGGGGTTCACTCGTTCGGCCGTATGCCCGCACTCGGGGGCGTACCCGCACCGATTATGATCTTGCTATCGAGACGTTGGTAAGCACCAGCGAACGAGGTCGCAACCAGGCGACCCAATCCCGGCCCGAGCACCGCTCGATCTCCGAGCTGTGCCAGGAGGCCCGTTCGGTCGCCGAGGTCGCCGCTCACATGCGGCTGCCGCTCGGCGTGGTGCGGGTGCTGATCGGCGACATGGCCGACACCGGGCTGGTTCTGATTCATGACAGTGGCATGGTCGTCGGTGATCGGCCGTCCATGGAGTTCTTGGAGAGGGTGCTCAGTGGGCTTCGCAGGCTCTGATCCCCGGTCGCAGCAGCCGAGCAACCAGAAGACTTCGACGAAGATCGTGGTTGCCGGTGGTTTCGGCGTCGGGAAGACGACGTTCGTCGGTTCGGTCTCCGAGATCGTGCCGTTGACCACCGAAGCGGTGATGACCGAGGCCAGCGTCGGCGTCGACGACCTCACCGCCACGCCGGGCAAGGTCACCACGACCGTCGCGATGGACTTCGGCCGCGTCTCGCTCGACTCGGACCTGATCCTCTACCTGTTCGGCACGCCCGGCCAGCACCGGTTCTGGTTCATGTGGGACGACCTCGTGCGCGGCGCGATCGGCGCCGTCGTGCTCGTCGACACCCGGCGGCTGGCGGACGCGTTCGCCTCGATCGACTTCTTCGACGACCGGGGACTGCCCTACATCGTCGCGGTCAACACCTTCGACGGCCTCACGCACCACCGCATGGAGGACGTCCGCGAGGCGCTGACCATCAACGAGGCGGTTCCGATGATCACCGTCGACGCCCGCGACCGGGAGTCGACGAAGAAGGCGCTCATCACGCTGGTCCAACACGCCATGCGCCAGCGCCTCGCGACTTCCCACTGATCGTTCGAGCACTCGCCCTGCTCGGCGGTGCGGGTGGCGGAACCTCAGCGGTCCTCTCGGTCCGGGCGCCACTCCTGATGTACGCCAATGCGCGGCGTCGCGGCGTCCTCCCCGGAGAACCGCTGAGAACCCGCGGCGGTGCCGGTTGCGAGGGTGAGGCAAAGAGAAGGCGGCTGCGCCGCTTGGGTTTCCCCGCGCCTTGTGGGTCAGTCTTCGACGAGGGCCACTGATGTGATGCGGTGCAGGGGGAAGTTGCCGAGTTCGTCGTCGGCCGCGTCGACTCCCTGGAGGACTCCTCCTCCGACGCTGACCGGGCGCACGACGTGCTGGCTCCGGACGCCGTGGGTGTCCACGAAACCCAGCCACACGCTGCGCTTCTCGGTCGCCGCGTCGCGCAGCAGCGCCAGGGTCGCCTCCGCGCTGGGGCGTCCGCGCTCGGGCACCACCGCGCGGCCCCGGCGGGCCGAACCGGCGATGTCGTTGGCGCGCAGCTGCGTCACCATCGATCCCAGCTGCTCGGCGCTGGGCACCGGCGGACCGTAGGACGTGCGCTGCCGGGTCTTGCCGCGCGTGCGGCGCCCGCCCGCGCGCAGATCCAGCACGTTGCCGTCGGGACCCTCGGCGACCGGCGCGAAACCGGCCGCGCGCAGCCCCTCCACCAGGTCCGCCAGCGGCAGCGGGCTGATCAGCACGGTCGGCGCGATGCGCCGCAGCTCCAGCTCCTCGCTCGCCGGAGTCGCCAGCACCTCGGCCAGCACCACCGGATCGTCGCAGCGCAGGAAGGCCGCCGCGGTTCCGGCCCGGAGCTTGCCGTGGCGGCGCGCCACGTCGTCGATCAGGTACGTCAGCGCCTGCGGGATGGGCGTTCTCGACCGGTCCCGGAACAGCGCGTGCAGGTCGTCGGCGGTGTAGCCGGCGTCCAGCGCCCGCCGCACGCTGCCCTCGCCGACCCGGTACACGGTGGCGCTGCCCGCGGACTCGACGTCGGCGACGAGCTTCATCTCCGCCGCCAGATCCGGCTCCAGCCGTCCTGGCGCGACGACCGTCAGGTCCGCCTGCACCAGCACGTGGTCCAGCGGATCGGGCAGCACCTCGCGGAGCCGGTGGCCGGCCTCGGCCGGGCCGTCGAACAGCAGCGCGCGACCGGCGGTGGTCATCGCGTCCAGCGCGACGACGCCCAGCGCGGTCGCCTCGGACAGCGTCCAGCGCACCAGGTCGTCGCGCAGCCGACCGGCGTGCCGGGGCGCGCGCCAGGCCAGCACTCCTGCCACGTCGTCCGGGCGGGCGCCGCAGCCGCCGGGGAGCTCGTCGAGGTAGTCGAGGATGCGGCGGCGGTCCTTCGGCGCGAGCGGACGGCTCAGCTCGTCCGACAGCGGCCCGATCAGCCGGTCCTTCTCGTCGCGCGCACCCGTCAGTCCCGGCAGCCGGGGCAGGTCCAGCCAGGCGGCGGCCAGCACGGCCCAGCGGTGCTCGACGGGGGAGGCCAGCCAGGTGTCGGAGGAGATCGTCGGCAGCCAGCGCGGTTCGGCGTCCTCGGTGCGGTCCAGCAGACCGGCCGCGACGGCCACCTCCACCAGCAGCGACATGTGCTGCTCGTCGACCTCCAGGGTCTTGGCGGTGCGGCGGACGTCGCGGATGCCGACGCCGCCCGAGCGCAGCACGTCCGGCGGATCGGACTCCCACGCGAGAAGCAGTTCCTCGACGTGCCGCAGCAGTTCCAGCGCCGCGCCACCGGCGGTGCTGTCCACCCGCTCGCGGTCGGCCTGGGTGAGCTCCGGGGCGGGTTCCTCGGGTTCGATCCGGCCCATCGGCTGATCCCCGCGCACCGCGAGCGCCAGCTGCCGGGGCAGCTCCACGGTCTCGGTGTCGCGGCGCAGCAGCAGACCCCTGGCCAGCAAGCGCTGGACCGGGTTCGTCGCGCGTTCGAGCGGCACGTGCGCGGACGCGTCCTTGGTGCGGCCGATGGGGGAGCCGTCGGCGAGCTTGGCGACCAGCCGCCGCTCCTCCTCGTCCAGCTCCGCCAAGGCGGCCTTGGCGGTGACCTCGGTCAGGTCGTCGGCCGGTCGCCCCAAACCGCCGGGAAACGTCGGCAGCACCTCGCGGGCCGTGCCCGCGATCTCCAGCGAGTCGTCGTCACCCCACACCAGCGCCAGGTCGCGCAGCGCGTTCACGGTCCGGCGGACCCGCTGCGCGGTGACCTCGCTGCCCAGCAGGTCGGCCACCGCGTCGAGCCCGACGGGCTGCTTGTCGGCGTCCAGCAGGACCAGCGCCTCCATCACGCTCAGCGCGAAGGAGTCCAGCTCCTCGCAGGCGCGGGCGACCGATGATCGCTGCGCGACCCGGGATCCGAGCACGGACAGGTCGGCGGGCGGCGGAGTCGCCAGATCCGGGCGCGCGCGCAGCAGAGCGACGAGCTGCTCGTCGGCGCGGTCGCGGAGCCAATTCCCAACTGGAGGCATCACGCCCACGATACCCAGTGACCGCCCCCAGCTCCCCCTACTCACCCCGCACCCACCCACCCAACATCCGCCCCCACCCGAGCCGACCGGATTTCAGTGGAACTCCCGGTGACGGATTTCGGTGGAACTTCGGTGACCGGTTTCAGTGGAAATCCGGTCTCCGACTTCAGTGGAAATCCGGGTGACCTGGGTCCTGAGGTGGCGGGCAGCGCGCTGCGCAGGGGAGGAGATGTGCAAGCTGCGACACCCTTGGGTGAGTTCGATCGCCCCGATCCGGCAAACTGGAGTTGCCCGTAGCCGGAATGCACAGGAGGACGACGTGGCCGGCAAGACCAAGAAGGACCGTATCGACCCGACCTGGCCGCAGGCCGGTGCCGGAGAGCACCCGGTCAGCGAGCTGGTGGCCGACAAGCAGGGCGCCCTGTCGCCGTTCGGGGACACCACGTTCCCGCTCGACGACGACGCCGTCCCGTACGAGCACCCGGTCACGGTCATCAACAAGTGAGACCCCTGTCGCCGGACCGGCCAGGTGCCGGTTCGGCGTCGAAACCGGTCCCCGGCGAACGCGGCGTGTCAATACTGACTCGCGAGTAACCCACCGGATCTAGCTCACAGTCGGGAAAGTTTTAGGCTTTTTCGTGCTGGGTGAAGTTCCGGTCGCTTAGCGGGTCAGAATGGCTTGCGTGCCGGGTAGGCGATCTGCTTCGGCGGCCAGACCGCCGGAGGACGGCACCCACGTCCATAGCCGTTCGCTCGACAGGGGTGTGCCAATGCCGGTTCCAGGTCCTGGTTACTCGATCACCGTTCGCGTCGAGGCTCCGCCGTCGACGACCGCCGCGGGCGATCTGACCAGCGCAATCGGACGCGCTGGTGGTGTGATCACGGCGTTCGACGTCGTCGAGTCGCACGCCGACCGCATCGTCGTCGACATCACCTGCAACGCGCTGTCGGCCGACCACGCCGGCGAGGTCACCGAGACCCTCGAAGCGCTGCCCGGTGTGCGCGTCCGCAAGGTCTCCGACCGGACCTTCCTGGTCCACCTCGGCGGCAAGATCGAGGTCAACTCCCGCGTCGCGCTCGCCAACCGCGATGACCTCTCCCGCGCCTACACCCCGGGTGTCGCCCGGGTGTGCACCGCGATCGCCGAGAACCCCGACGACGCCCGCCGCCTCACCGTCAAGCGCAACGCCGTCGCCGTGGTCACCGACGGCTCCGCCGTGCTCGGCCTGGGCAACATCGGCCCGGAGGCCGCGCTGCCGGTCATGGAGGGCAAGGCGGCGCTGTTCAAGAAGTTCGCGGGCGTCAACGCCTGGCCGGTCTGCCTGGACACCCAGGACACCGAGGAGATCATCCGCGCCGTCGAGCTGATCGCCCCCGTCTACGGCGGCATCAACCTCGAGGACATCGCCGCTCCGCGCTGCTTCGAGATCGAGGCGCGGCTGCGCGAGAAGCTCAACATCCCCGTCTTCCACGACGACCAGCACGGCACCGCCATCGTCGTGCTCGGCGCGCTGCGCAACGCCCTGCGCGTGGTGAACAAGGACATCGCCGACTGCCGCATCGTGGTCTGCGGTGTGGGCGCGGCCGGTTCGGCGATCATCCGGCTGCTGCAGAACAAGAAGCCCGCCGACATCATCGCCGTCGACATCAACGGCATCGTGCACAGCGGGCGCGGCGACACCGACGAGAACCTGCGCAACATCGCCTCCAGCACCAACACCGACTGCCGCACCGGCACGCTGTCCGACGCGGTGCGCGAGGCCGACGTGTTCATCGGCGTCTCGGCGCCCAACCTGCTCTCCGCCGACGACGTGGCGAGCATGAACTCCGACGCGATCGTGTTCGCGCTGGCCAACCCGGACCCGGAGATCGACCCGCTGGAGGCCCAGCAGCACGCCACCATCGTGGCCACCGGGCGCAGCGACTACCCGAACCAGATCAACAACGTGCTGGCCTTCCCGGGCGTCTTCCGCGGGCTCCTCGACGCGCACGCGCACGAGATCACCGACGACATGATGCTCGCGGCGTCCAACGCCATCGCCGACGTCGTCGACGGCGAGCGCCTCAACGCCTCGTTCATCGTCCCCAGCGTCTTCGACAACGCGGTCGCCCCGGCCGTCGCGGACGCGGTCAAGAAGGCGGCCCTGGCGGCCAAACCCGCCGAGACCGCCTCCCGAGGCGGCTCGTCCATGCCCTGGAGCATGGCCGAAGACCTCGACTTCTAGGACCGATCGACGCCGTTCGCGGGGGACGTGATCACGACGGTGATCGCGTCCCCCGTTGCGCCTTCCCTCCACTCGGCCGGGGACGGCGGTCCTCTAGGCTTTCGGCATGGCGCAGGATGAACTCACCCACGTCGACGAGGCCGGTGCCGCGCGCATGGTCGACGTGTCCGAGAAGGACGCCACCGCCCGCAAGGCGGTGGCCAGCGGAGTCGTGCGCACGACGGCCGAGGTGATCGCGCTGCTGCGCCGCGACGGCCTGCCCAAGGGCGACGCCATCGCGACCGCCCGGCTCGCCGGGATCATGGGCGCCAAGCGCACCCCGGACCTCATCCCGCTGTGCCACCCCATCGCCATCTCCGGCGCCAAGGTCGAGCTCGAACTCGGCGACACCGAAGTCCGGATCACCGCCGCGGTCAAGACCACCGACCGCACCGGTGTCGAGATGGAGGCGCTGACCGCGGTCGCCGTCGCCGGGCTCGCGCTGCACGACATGATCAAGGCCGTCGATCCTGGCGCCGTGCTCGACGCCGTGCGCGTCGAGCGCAAGGAAGGCGGCAAGACCGGTCTCTGGGAGCGTTCCGAAGCGGACTAATCCGCCGCTCGCCGTCGTTGCACCAGAGCCGGGCCATTCACGGGAGGTCTCCATGACGAGGACCGCGAGAGTCGTCGCCGCGTCCAACCGCGCCGCCGCCGGGATCTACGAGGACCGCACCGGTCCCGTGATCGCGCAGTGGCTGCGCGACCGCGGCTACGAGACCCCCGAACCGTTCGTCGTTCCCGACGGCGACCCGGTGGGCGATCAGCTGCGCACCGCCGTCAACGCCGGCGTGGACGTCGTGATCACCACCGGTGGCACCGGCATCAACCCCACCGACCGCACCCCCGAGGTCACCGGGCAGGTCCTCGACCACCAGATCCCGGGCCTCGCGGACGCCATCCGGGCCGCCGGACTGCCCGAGGTCCCCACCGCCGTCCTCTCCCGAGGGCTGGCCGGGGTCAGCGGTCGCACGCTGATCGTGAACCTCCCGGGCTCCACCGGCGGGGTCAAGGACGGCCTCGGTGTCCTGGAGGGCGTCCTGGACCACGCGGTTGATCAGCTCCACGGCGGCGACCACCCCGGGTCGGGGACCGCACCGGCGCACACGCCCGCCGAGGTGCTGCGGGCCGACGTCGTCGACGAGCACATCGACGTCGAGTCGCTGGCCCGGTCGGTGGAGCACAACGCGGCCGGGGCCGTGGTGACCTTCAGCGGCGTCGTGCGAGACCACGACGGCGGCCGGGGAGTGCTGGAGCTGGAGTACACCGGGCACCCCATCGCCCAGGACGTGATCCAGGAGGTCGCCACCGACATCGCCGGGCGGTTCGAAGGCGTTCGCGCCATCGCCGTCTCGCACCGCGTCGGCATGCTCAAGATCGGTGACGTCGCGCTCGGCTGCGCGGTCGCCGCGGAGCACCGCAAGCAGGCCTTCAACGCCTGCTCCGAACTCGTCGACGAGGTCAAGCGCCGGCTGCCCATCTGGAAGCGCCAGGTCTTCGACGACAACACAGAAGAATGGGTCAACTGCCCGTAGTTCTGGACTGATCTGTGGTTCGTCGGCTGGGTGGTGCTGGTGGCGGAACCTGACACGCCTTCTGGCTCCGGGATCCGAGACTTGTGTATGACCAATACACGGCGCTACGGCTGTCCTCCCCAGAGAGCCGCTCAGACCCGCGGCGGTGCGGGCTGCTGGGGTGGGGCACTGAGAAAGCACCTTCGGTGCTTGCCTGACTAACTTGCCTTCAAAACGCAAGAAACCCTCTTCGCCGCGTAGGGGGCATTGCGGCGAAGAGGGTTTCTCTGGCGGAGCACGTGCCGTGTCGGGGGAGACGGCGCGTGCTTCCTTGCCGGTCGG
This sequence comes from Saccharopolyspora endophytica, assembly GCF_018070075.1. Classification (GTDB taxonomy): domain Bacteria; phylum Actinomycetota; class Actinomycetes; order Mycobacteriales; family Pseudonocardiaceae; genus Saccharopolyspora; species Saccharopolyspora endophytica. The sequence goes on along the minus strand of NZ_JAGPXE010000026.1, from coordinate 7,499 downwards.
CGTTGGGGGATGCCTGACCGTGCAGGTCTTACTTCACGTCGAGCTGCTGACCCGGGAAGATGAGGTTCGGGTCGCTGATCACGCTCGAGTTCTTGGCGGCGATGTCCTGGTAGTTCACGCCGAACTGCTGGGCGATCTTGCCCAGGGTGTCGCCCGCCTTGACGGTGTAGTCCGCGCCGTCCGCCTTGACCGTGGACTTGGTCTTGGTGGTGGTCGTGGTCTTCTTCTTGGGCGTGGTCTCGGTCTTGGTGCTCGACTTGGTCGAGCCGCTGGTCCAGTTCAGCTTCGCGCTGCAGCCCGGCCACGCGTTCTTGCCCTGGGAGGCGAGAACCTTCTCCGCGACGGCGATCTGCTGCTCGCGCGTGGCGTTGTGGGCGCTGCTGGCGTACTGGGTGCCGCCGTAAGCGGCCCAAGTCGACGGGGTGAACTGGAGGCCGCCGTAGAAGCCGTTGCCGGTGCTGGCGCTCCAGTTGCCGCTGCTCTCGCACTTGGCCAGAGCGTCCCAGTCCGCGGCGTTGGCGGGTGCGGCGATCGCGATCGGGGTGGCGACCACAGCGCCGGCGACGGCGATCCGGGCGAAATTGCGCTTGGTACTCGAAGGCTTGCGGTGCTTGCCCTTGTAACTGGACATGTCCCTCTCTCCTACCGCGCCTCGGGTCGAACCCTGGTCTGGCTCCTTCGGGTGGAGCCGGGTCCACGCCCGCCGGTCTCGGGGGAGCCGGCGGCGTCTCGGGGCTTTCGGGGGGCCCTGAGACGTCCCTCGTTCCTGTCCGGTTCTGTTTCGTTTTCGGGGTGAGAGCCCGCTGGACAGGTTCGGCGCCACGGGCTCTCGAGTTCCTTGCTGATCGGTTCGGGGCCGACCGAGGAGCGACACTACGTAACCAATCCGAAGATCGGAAATCTTGGACCACGTGACGCTGGTCACAGTAACACCGGCGAAACGGGTGGCGATCCCGATCATTTTCGCTGATCAGAGCGTCGTTATCGGACCGTTTCCGGGCTGATATCGATCACCGTAAGTGAGGCTTGGGTCACCACGGTGCTCCCACTGGGGAACCCCTGTCACGCGGTTACCAACCGTCGAGCGGGCGTGGTTCACGCCGGGGCGTGGGTGTGCGGACGGCCGAGCGCGAACGCGATGTGTGTTCACGAAACCACGGAGCGTGGGTAGACCAGTCGCTAGATCGGGTGGCTCTCAGGCGGTCGAGCGGCGGGCTCGGAAGGCGTCTTGAGAACCAAGATCGAATGAGGGAAAAATCAACCCAGAAGTCACCTGAACGAGGCTGTACGACACGCCAGGGAATGTTGTATTCGCGCACCCGCACGCACGCGCGCAGAGGACACAGTGCACTGCCCTCAGCGGGCGGTTCAGCCGCCCGCGAACGGCGGCAGGACGTCGAGGGTGGCGTCGCCGGGGATGGGCGTACCGCGGTCCCGCACGGCCACGCCGTCGAGGAGGAAGCTGCACGCGGGCAGCACCGTGGCCAGCTTCTCGTCGTGCTGGTTCAGCGCCGCCGCGATGGCGTCGGAGACCGTCGGAGCCGCGCCGTCCTGGCGGGTCAGCCGCACCGTCTCCTCGCGAACGCCGGCCGCGGCGCGAGCGCCTGCGAAATACCGGACCTGCACCGACACCGAACTCCTCGCCGGACCGGCGCTCTGCTCCGACACCGCGGTCATCTCCGCTAACCCCCGATTGCGCTCATCGGCCTTGATGGTTGGGCGAACTCGCCGGAGTCCATCCCGTGACCGGCGGCCTTGGCCCACATCTCGCCCTGCCACAGCCGGATCAGCTCGGCGTCGGTGGCGCCTTCGCGCATGGGGCCGCGCAGGTCCGTCTCCGTCGTCGAGAACAGGCACGAGCGTAGCTGTCCGTCCGCGGTCAACCGCGTGCGGTCGCACGCCGCGCAGAACGGCCGCGTCACCGAGGCGATCACGCCCACCGTGGCCGGGCCGCCGTCGACCAACCAGCGCTCGGCCGGTGCCGAGCCCCGCTCGGCGACGTCCGGGGTGAGGGTGAACTCCTGGCCCAGCATCTCCAGGATCTCGTCCGCGGTGATCATCGCGGAGCGCTCCCAGCCGTGCTGGGCGTCCAGCGGCATCTGCTCGATGAACCGCAGCTGGTAACCGCGCTCGATGCAGTACCGCAGCAGTTCGGGGGCCTCGTGGTCGTTGATCCCGCGCATCAGTACGGCGTTGACCTTGACCGGCTCCAGCTTCATCGTCTTGGCCGCGGCGAGACCGTCGAGCACGTCCTGCATGCGGTCGCGCCTGGTCAGCTCCTTGAACACCGCTCCGTCCAAGGTGTCCAGCGAGACGTTGACCCGGTTGAGCCCGGCCTTCACCAGCTTCTCGGCGAAGCCGCCGAGGTTGATGCCGTTGGTGGTCAGCGAGGTCGTGGGTCGGCTGGGCAGCGACGACGTGGCCGCGATGACGTCGACCAGGTCCTGCCGCAGCAGCGGTTCGCCGCCGGTGAAGCGGACCGTGGTGACGCCGAGCTCTTCGACCGCGATGCGGATCAGCCGGTTCATCTCGTCGGTGTCGAGCATTTCGTCGCGCTTGAGCCAGGGCAGCCCTTCGGCGGGCATGCAGTAGGTGCAGCGCAGGTTGCACTTGTCGATTAGGGAGACGCGCAGATCCGTCGCCACCCGGCCGAAGCGATCCACCAGGTACGGCGTGTCCGGCCGTTCGGAGGAGTCGACCGTGCGGCGCACGAACGGAACTCCCAAGTCCACCGCGTTCACAACTCGACCCTATCTCTTCGGACCGACGCTTTTCGATCGCGAGCGGGAATTCAGCGGGTGCGAGATCCCTGGTCAACAGCGGTGCGGTGGCTTCGACGATCCTGGTTCGCGGTTCACAACACCTTGGTTTCACCGCACCTGCGGACGTATTGTTCTGCTCGTGCCGCACTATCGGATCGCAGAGTCCGCCTCGCTTCTCGGCGTCAGCGACGACACCGTTCGCCGCTGGGTCGACGGCGGGCAGTTACCCGCGGAGCGCGACGCAGCCGGACGGCTGGTCGTCGACGGAGCCGCGCTCGCCGAGTTCACCCGCGACCAGGCCAGGTCCGCACCGGACCCGTCGGCCGTCGGGCGCTCGGCGCGCAACCGCTGGGTCGGGCTGGTGACCGAGATCGTCTCGGACAAGGTGATGTCGCAGGTGGAGATCCAGTGCGGACCTCACCGCGTGGTGTCGCTGATGAGCACCGAGGCGGTGCGCGAGCTCGGGCTGGTGCCCGGGTCGCTGGCGGTGGCCGTGGTCAAGTCGACCAACGTCGTGGTGGAGACACCGGGAGAGGGCTGAATGTCGAAGCTCAAGATGATCGCGGGCGGGATGCTCGCGCTGACCCTGCTGGCAGGCTGCGGCCAGGCCGAATCCGGCCAGCAGTCCCCGGCGCAGCAGCGCACGGTGACGGTGCTGGCGGCGGCCTCGCTGACCGAGTCCTTCGACGAGCTGGGCAAGCGGTTCACCGCCGAGCACCCCGACGTCGCGGTCCAGTTCGACTACCAGGGCTCGTCGACGCTGGCCGAGCAGATCAAGCAGGGCCGCCCGGCCGACGTGTTCGCCTCCGCCGACGACAAGAACATGTTCAAGGTCGCCGACCTGGTCTCGCCGCCGCAGAGCTTCGCCACGAACCGGCTGACCATCGTGGTCCCGCCCGGCAACCCCGCGCAGGTGACCTCGCTGGCCGACCTCGCCGACAAGAAGCTGGTCGTCTGCGCACCGCAGGTGCCCTGCGGTGCCGCCACCCAGAAGGTCGCCGAGGCGGCGAACGTCGGGTTGCGGCCGGTCAGCGAGGAGAACGACGTCAAGCAGGTGCTGCAGAAGGTCGTCGCGGGCGAGGCCGACGCGGGCCTGGTCTACGCCACCGACGCCAAGGCGGCGGGCGACCGGGTGCAGTCGATCGACTTCCCCGAGGCTCCGCGAGCGGTCAACAACTACCCGATCGCCACGATCTTGGACTCGCAGCAGGCGCAGCTGGCGAACGAGTTCGTGGCGTACGTGCGCGGGCCCGCGGGTCGCGAGGTGCTCGGCGCGCACGGTTTCGACGTTCCATGATCAGGCGTCATCCACCGCAGGTCCCCGCCGTGCTGTGGGTGCCCGCGGTGCTCGCGCTGGCGCTGGTGGTGCTGCCGGTCGCCGGTCTGCTCACCCGCGTCGAACCGGCCCGGCTGCCGGGGTTGCTGCTGAGCCCGGCCGCGCTGGACGCGCTGCGGTTGTCGGTGATCACCGGGTTGATCGCGACCGCCCTGGCGGCGCTGCTGGGAGTGCCGCTGGCCGTGGTGCTGGCGCGCTCCACGCTGCCCGGGATGCGCGTGGTGCGAGCTCTGGTGCTGCTGCCGCTGGTGCTGCCACCGGTGGTCGGCGGGCTGGCGCTGCTGTACCTGCTGGGCCGGACCGGGCCGCTCGGCGGAGTGCTCGCGGTCGCCGGAATCCGGTTGCCCTACACCACGGCCGCGGTCGTGCTGTCCCAAACCTTCGTCGCGATGCCGTTTCTGGTGGTCGGTCTCGAAGGCGCGCTGCGCACGGCCGGCGGGCGCTACGAGCAGGTCGCCGCGACGCTGGGAGCCGGGCCGTGGCTGGCCTTTCGGCGCGTGACGCTGCCGCTGCTGCTCCCGGCGCTGGGGTCGAGCCTGGTGCTGACCTTCGCCCGCGCGCTCGGCGAGTTCGGCGCGACGATCACCTTCGCGGGCAGCCTGCAGGGCAGCACCCGGACCCTGCCGCTGGCCATCTACACCACCGCTCAGTCCGATGTGGACGCTGCGGTGGCGATGTCGTTGTTGCTGGTCGTGGTGGCCCTGCTGGTGATCGTGATCGCCAGGCCGAGGGCAGTGGAGGGACGGTTGTGAGCGGCCTGCGGGTGGACGTCGAGCTGCACCGCGCGGAGTTCTCGCTGCGCGCGGAGTTCGCGGTGGCGCCCGGCGAGGTGCTGGCGGTGCTCGGCCCGAACGGAGCCGGGAAGTCGACGCTGCTGTCGGTGCTGGCCGGGCAGCTGGCGCCCGATCGCGGCGCGGTCGAACTGGACGGGACGGCCTGGCTGGACACCGCACGCCGCATCAACGTCCCCACGCACCGGCGCGGTGTCGGCCTGCTCGCCCAGCAGGCCCTGCTGTTCCCCAACCTCACCGCTCGCGACAACGTCGCCTTCGGCCCGCGCGCCGCGGGCACGAGCAAGGCGCGGGCGCGCGAGGTGGCCGCGCGCTGGCTGGCCGAGACCGATGTGGCCGACCTGGGCGGACGCCGTCCCGCGCGGCTCTCCGGAGGCCAGGCGCAGCGGGTCGCGCTGGCTCGCGCCCTGGCCGGCGAACCCCGGTTGCTGATGCTCGACGAGCCGCTGGCGGCCCTCGACGTCGACGCGGCCCCGGCCATGCGCGGACTGCTGCACCAGGTGCTGCGCCGTCAGGAGATGCCGACGGTGCTGGTCACCCACGACGTGCTCGACGCCGTCGTGCTGGCCGACCGGCTGCTGGTGCTGCAGGACGGACGCGTCGTCGAGCAGGGGCCGACCAGCGAGGTGCTGTCGCGTCCGCGCGAAGCGTTCACCGCGCGCCTCGCCGGTCTCAACCTGCTGACCGGCACGGCGATCGACGGGGGAGTGCTGATCGGCGAGGAGATCATCAGCGGCCGGGTGGTCGAGGAGCTCCAGGCGCGGGAACCGGCGGGGGCGGTGTTCGCGCCGTCGGCCGTGGCGGTGCACCGGGAGCGCCCGCACGGGAGCCCGCGCAACGCGCTGCCGGTGCGCGTCGCGGCCCTGGAACCGCGCGGCGACGTGGTCCGGGTGCGCGCCACGGGCCCGTCGGAGGTCGGCATGGCCGCCGACGTCACCCCGGCAGCGGTCGCGGAGCTCGGCATTTCCGCAGGTGAGGACGTTTGGTTCGTGATCAAGGCGACTGAGGTGGCCATCCACCCCGTATCCGGAGGATCATCGGGGGCGTGACTGAGCCATCCACCTGGACGTACCTGATGGACATGGACGGCGTGCTGGTCCACGAGGAGCACATGGTGCCCGGCGCGGACGAGTTCGTTGCCGCTCTTCGGGAGAACGGCATCCCGTTCATGGTCTTCACCAACAACTCGATCTACACACCACGGGACCTGCGGGCCCGGCTACTGCGCAGCGGGCTGGACATCCCGGAGGAGGCGATCTGGACGTCCGCGCTGGCCACGGCGCAGTTCCTGGAGCAGCAGCGGCCCGGCGGCTCGGCCTTCGTGGTCGGCGAATCCGGGCTGACCACCGCGCTGCACAACATCGGCTACGTGCTCACCGACCGGGATCCCGACTACGTGATCCTGGGTGAGACCCGCACCTACAGCTTCGAGGCCATCACCAAGGCCATCCGGCTGGTCGAGAACGGTGCCCGGTTCATCGCCACCAACCCGGACGAGAAGGGCCCGAGCCGCGAGGGCACGCTGCCCGCCACCGGAGCCGTGGCCGCCCTGATCGAGCGGGTCACCGGCCGCGCCCCGTACTACGTGGGCAAGCCGAATCCGCTGATGATGCGCTCCGCGCTGCGCCACCTGGGCGTGCACTCGGAGAACACGCTGATGATCGGCGACCGGATGGACACCGACGTCCGCTCCGGCCTGGAGTCGGGCCTGCAGACGATCCTCGTCCTCTCCGGCATCTCCGACGAGGACACCGCGGAGCTCTTCCCGTACCGCCCCACCAAGGTCGTCCGCTCGATCGCGGACCTCCGGGACCACGTCAACGACCCCTTCAAGGCCTGACCAGGCGTTCCCCGAGGCACGCGCCTCGGGGGCGCTCGTCCGGGGTTGGCCCGATTCGGTGGTGCAGGTGAAGATGGTGACCTGCACCACCGAATGCGGGAGGTCGTCGTGGACACCGAGCCGACACCGCTCAGCTACGACTCCGGTACGTCCACCGTGCCGTTGCTGGGCGACACGATCGGAACGAACCTGGACCGCACGGCGGCGCGCTTCCCGGAGCGGGACGCGCTCGTGGAGGTCGCCACGGGTAGTCGCTGGACCTACCGGGAGTTCGTCGCCGACGTCGACGCGATGGCGACCGGCCTGCTCGACGCCGGAATCGCCCAGGGGGACCGGGTGGGCGTGTGGGCGCCCAACCGCTCCGAGTGGACCCTGACCCAGTACGCGACCGCCAAGATCGGCGCGATCCTGGTCAACATCAACCCCGCCTACCGGTCGCACGAGCTGGAGTACGTGCTCAACCAGGCCGGGGTCCGGATGCTGATCTCCGCGAAGTCGTTCAAGAGCTCGGACTACGTAGCCATGGTCGAGGAGGTCCGGCACAAGTGCGCGGGCCTGGAGCAGATCGTGTTCCTGGAGTCGCCGGAGTGGGAGAACCTCGTCGGCGCTGCCGCTGACCAGCGCAGGCTCGGCGAGATCCGGCTGTCGGCGGATGATGCGATCAACATTCAGTACACGTCGGGGACGACGGGTTTTCCGAAGGGTGCGACGTTGTCGCATCACAACATCCTGAACAACGGTTTTTTCGTGGGGGAGTTGTGCGGGTATTC
>NZ_JAGPXE010000025.1 GCF_018070075.1 Saccharopolyspora endophytica | reverse complement strand
GCGCGCACTGCGAGACTCCCCCCTACGACCCGGCCGGTGTACGCGACTCGAATGTCGCGCGAAATTCGAAAGGTGCTGGTCAGGCGCGGTTGAGGCCCGGGGTGCCGTCCTCGACGGTGAGGGTGGCGAGGTCCTGGACCGGGGCTCCGGGCTTGGAGACGAAGGGCAGCACCTTGTAGGTCGCCTTCATCTCCGTCTCGGTGATCTTGGTGGAGATGTAGCCGCGCTGGTTGTTGTAGAGGCGCACGTGCGGGTTCTCCGCCAGGTACGCCTTCTCCTTGTCCGTGAGCTCGGCCGAGCCGTCGCCGCCGCTGGTGATCGAGGTGGCCGTGAACTCGGTGGCCACGACGTTCTCGCCGTCGTGGATCTCGTTCGCCCAGTTCGTGTGGACGTCACCGGTCAGCACCACCGGGTTGCGGGTGCCGGCCTGCTTCCAGCCCTCGATGACCCGCTGCCGGGAACCGACGTAGCCGTCCCAGGCGTCCGGGTTGTAGGCCTTGTCCTGGCCGCCCTGGTAGTCGATCTCGGCGAACATGACCTGCTGGCCCAGCACGTCCCAGCGCGCCCGCGAGGACCGCAGGCCCTGCAGCAGCCAGCGCTCCTGCTCGGCGCCGGTGAGGCTGCGCTTGGGGTCCAGCCGGGCCGGGTCCTGGGTCGGGAACTCGTCGTTGCCGACCTGGTCGTCGCGGTACTGGCGGGTGTCGAGCATGTGGAACGTCGCCAGCGAGCCCCACTCGACCCGCCGGAACAGCCGCAGGTCGATGCCCTGCGGGACCTGGGCGCGGCGCAGCGGCATGTTCTCGTAGTACGCCTGGAACGCGGCCTTGCGGCGCTCCAAGAAGTTCGGCTGCGGTTCCTCGGGGTGCTCGTAGACCTCGTCGGCCCAGTTGTTGTCCAGCTCGTGGTCGTCCCAGACCACGACCCACGGGGCCGCGGCGTGCGCGTGCTGCAGGTCGGCGTCGGTCTTGTACTGGGCGTGCCGCTGCCGGTAGTTGGCCAGCGTCTCGGTCTCCGGGCCCTCGTGGTCGCGGACGTTGCCGCCCGGGATCACGTAGTCGTTCGCCTTGTACTCGTACTGGTAGTCCCCCAGGTGCAGGACCAGGTCCGGCCGCTCGTCGCCGAGGTGGCGGTAGGCGGTGAAGTAGCCGTGCTCGTACTGCGAGCAGGACGCGAAGGCCATCGACAGCTCGCCCATCGTGCCCGGCAGCGGCGCCGTCCGGGTGCGCCCGGCGGGTGAGACCGAGCCCTCCGCGCGGAACCGGTAGTAGTAGTCGCGGCCCGGCCGCAGGCCCTCCAGCTCGACGTGCACGCTGTGGCCCATCTCGGGAGCGGCCGGAGCCTCACCCCGGCGCACCACGCGCGTGAAGTTCTCGTCCTCGGCGACCTCCCACTGCACCGGGATGGCCTTGTTCGGCATGCCACCCATGCCGTCCTCGGCGAGCGGGTCGGCGGCCAGGCGCGTCCACAGCACGAAACCGTCCGGCAGCGGGTCGCCCGAGGCCACGCCGAGGCTGAACACCTCGCCCCTGCGGGCCGCGCCGGCACCCGGCAGCGACAGCGCGGACGGCGCCCCGGCGACGGTCAGCGCCGCGGCACCGGCGGCACCGCTGATCAGCACGCTGCGGCGGGAGAGCAACGAATCGGACTTGTCCATGTGCGTCGGTCCTCCATCGATTCGGGAACTCCGACCACTCTCACCCGACCGAGTGAACGGGTCGGTGATCGACGATGAACAAACCGTGCAAAACGTCGAAGCCCCCGGCCACTCGGGCCGGGGGCTTCGACGAAGGCGCTGCTTACAGGTAGAACGCCAGGAACAGGCAACCGGCGAGGATCACGCCGAGCACCATCAGGACCTTGTCCTTGAGGACCACTTCCTCCGGCTCACCGGCGACACCCTTGTCGATGTCCACCGCGTACCGCAGGATCGCGATCACCATCGGCACGATGGAGATCAGGCCCCAGCGCGACATCTCGAACTCGCGGATGTCGTAGGCCCACAGCGAGTAGGTCATGATCGTGATCGCGGCCGCGATGGCCCACACGAACCGCAGGTAGGACGGCGAGTACGCCTTCAGCGACTTGCGGATCTTCGCGCCGGTCTCGGCGGCCAGCTTCACCTCGGCGTAGCGCTTGCCCGCCACCATGAACAGCGAGCCGAACGCCACGATCAGGTAGAACCACTGGGTGATCACCAGGTTCGCCGCCGCACCACCGGCAATGGCGCGCAGCAGGAACCCGGAGGCCACGATGCACAGGTCGATCACCGGCTGGTGCTTGAGGCCGAAGCAGTAGCCCAGCTGCACCGCGATGTAGAGCGCCATCACGGCCAGCAGCTGCATGCTCGTCAGACCCGAGATCAGCAGCGAGCCGCCCAGCAGCAGCACGCACACCACGTAGGCGATCGGCACCGGGATCAGGCCGGCCGCGATCGGGCGGTTGCGCTTGGTCGGGTGCTGCCGGTCCGCCTCGACGTCGATCGCGTCGTTGACGAAGTAGATGCCCGAAGCGGCCATCGAGAACACCACGAACGCGATGACCGCGTCGAGCAGGATGGCCGGGTCCAGGATCTCGCCCGCCGCGAACGGCACGGCCAGCACCAGGACGTTCTTCACCCACTGCTTCGGGCGAAGCTCCTTGACCAGACCGGTCGCCAGACCGGCCGGCGTGCCCGCCTTGGCGGTCACCTTCGCGTGGTAGGCGTCCGACGACTTGTCCTTCTCGTCGTCGGTCTTCTTCAGCTCCGGCTCCAGCACCTCGTCGCCGAACTCGGCGCCGATGGTGCCCTCCGCGTCGGCCTCGACCTCGGCCTTCTTCGAAGCGTTGGAAGCCTCGGCAGTGTCGACCGCCTCGGCCGCCTCGGCCGTGTCAGTCGAAGCTTGCTTGTTGTCAGGCACGGTTCCTCCGCCGTCTCATGAACCGCCGGGTGACCAGTGCAACGGCACCGCCGAGCACCGAACCGGCGACCACATCGCTCGGGTAATGAACCCCCAGGACAAGTCGGCTGACCATCATGGGCGGCACGATCGCCGGGGTCAGCTTCTTGCCGGTCAACCCGCCGTAGAGCACCGCGGCGGCCGTCGTGGACGTCGCGTGCGAGGACGGGAAGCTCAACTGGCTCGGCGTACCGACCAGCACCTGGATCTCGGGGTCTTTCGGACGCGGGCGGCGGACCACCCGCTTGACCGCGATCGACGCCGCGTGCGCGGCGGCGACCCCTGCCGCGGCGGTGACCCACTCACCGCGGCGCTTGCGGTCGACCAGCGCACCGACCGCGCCGATGGCCAGCCACCCTGCGGCGTGCTCACCGAACAGCGACATCGCGTGCGCCGTCTTGACGACCGCGGGCTTGGCCAGCGCGCCCTGCACCTTGCGCAGCGCGATGGTCTCGGCCGTGACCTCCTCATCGTGCTTGAGGTCGGTCACGTCCTCGGGGGCGATCAGCGTAGTCAGCTCTGCCACTTCGTCTCCGGGAAAGTCGGCGTCATTGGGGATCAAAGACTTGCTTCCAGGACTCAGCGCTGGTCAGCTCCGGCAGCGCGGCCCGGTACTCCTCGCGCAGCCGCGCCCACTCCTGGCCGAGCCGCTTGTAGTTGGCCAAGGACTCCAGGCCCAGCCGGCGGAACGTCTCCGGGTCGCGGCGGCGGAACGCCACCCCGCTGCCGTCGGCGTTGGACACCGTGGCGCTGTCCAGGTTGCCCAGCAGGAACCAGCGGGCGGCGGCGGCCGGAACGTTGAGCTGCGGCCGGTCCGACGCGTCGTGCGAAGGTTCCTTGAGGTTGTGCAGCAGCGCCTTGGACGCGCGCGCCGCGATCACCGCCGGGTTCACCGGCGGGTTGAGCAGGCCCTCGGCCATGATCGGGTCCGCGGTCGGCGGCGGGAACTCCCGCGCCGACGGGAGCGTCTTGGCGTCGTCGTAGTCCTTGCGCAGCTCGCGGACCTCGGGCAATGCCGTGCGCAGGCTGTCGAACAGGCCCGACGGGCCCTTCAGGAAGTCCTCGATGGCCTTCTGCTGGACCGCGACCGTCGAGTACTCCATCGACAGCAGGTGCCGCAGCGTGAGCTTGAGGCCCTGCTTGACGATGTTGTTCTTGACCTCTTCCGGGCTGTGCAGCGCGGCCAGGATCAGCCGGTTGCGAGTGTGGAAGTAGGCGGTCCAGTCCGTGGCGTCGTTCTTGTCGGTCCACGGCATGTGCCAGATCGCCGCACCCGGCAGCGTCACCGTCGGGTAGCCGTGGCCGCCCGCGCGCAGCGAGTACTCCGAGTCGTCGTGCTTGATGAACAGCGGCAGCGGCAGACCGGTGCGCTCGATGATCTCGCGCGGGAACAGGCACATCCACCAGCCGTTGTAGGTGGAGTGGACGCGCTGGTGCAGCTTCTTGGTCTTGCGCAGCGGCTTCTTGGCGAAGTCGTGGTCGGTGACCGCGCCCGGCGCCGCGCGCCAGATGCCCTGGCCGAGGTCGACGACCTCGCCCATGGTGTGCAGCCGCGAGCGGGCCTGCAGGTTGAGCATCTGACCACCGACGATGACCGGGTGGGTGGCGGCGCGGGCGAAGGCGTTGGCCCGCAGCACACCGTCCGGTTCCAGGGCGATGTCATCGTCGATGACCATCACCTGGGCGGCGTTCGAGTTGTGGATGCCCTCGTACATGACCCGGCCGAAACCGCCGGACCCACCGAGGTTGTCCTGCTCGATGACGTGCAGCTTGTCGCCGATGGCCTTGGCGGCCTCGTCGAAGCCCTCGACCTCGTGGATCTTCTGCGGGCCCTGGTCGGCCACGATGACCCGCTCCACCACGGCCATGACCTGCGGGTCTTCCCCGAGGGTCTTGAGCGCCTCGATGCACTCCGAGGGCCGGATGGTGGTGGTGCCGACGACGACCTGCTGCTTGGGCATGGGCTGGTCGGTCGTCCACGCGGCGTCGGTGATCTCCAGCGCGACGTCGTTGGTGAACAGGTCGAACCAGATCCAGCCGCCGTCCTCGAACGGCTGCAGCGACACCTTGAACTCCAGCGACGTCCAGTCCTCGCTGGAGACCTTGGAGCCCTGCAGGTGAACGCTGTCGCCGTTGGACTTCGAGCGGTAGACGTCGAGCCGACCGGACCCCTTGACCTGCAGCCGCAGCACGATCTCTTCGATCTTGGTCCAACGCTTCCAGTAGCTGGCCGGGAAGGCGTTGAAGTAGGACGCGAGCGAGATCTTGCTGTGCGCGGGCACGCGCAGGTTGCGCCGGGAGACCACCGTGGCCGTGCTGGCCAGTGCCTCGGGTTCGTCGATGTAGAGCGGACGCACGTCCAGCGGGTCCTCGCCGCGCGGGAACACGATCCGCTGCAGCACCTGCTCGGGCGCCACGTCCGAGGTCCCGGCGCGCACCGAAGTGACGTCGCTGAGCTTGCTCTCCCCAGCGGCGTTGGGCTCTCGGGGGGTCCGGTCGGTCACGTCAGTCCTCCAGCGAGCCGTCCAGCGAACGGCCCTCGGTGAAGTATGGAGCGATCTTGTTGTCGAACATGCTCAGCGCCGAGCCGATGGCCATGTGCATGTCCAGGTACTTGTAGGTGCCGAGTCGACCACCGAAGATGACCTTGCGCTCCTTGGCCTCCTTCTTGGCCAGTTCGCGGTAGGCCTCCAGCTTGCGCCGGTCCTCCGGGGTGTTGATCGGGTAGTAGGGCTCGTCCCCGCTCTCCGCGGACCGCGAGTACTCGCGCACGACCACCGTCTTGTCCGACGGGTAGTAGTCCCGCTCGGGGTGGAAGTGCCGGAACTCGTGGATCCGGGTGTAGGGGACTTCTTCGTCGGCGTAGTTCATCACCGACGTGCCCTGGAAGTCGCCCGTGGCCACGACCTCGGTCTCGAAGTCCAGGGTGCGCCAGCCCAGCTCGCCCTCGGCGTAGTCGAAGTACTGGTCCAGCGGACCGGTGTAGACGACCGGGACGTCGGTGGGCAGCTCACCGCGAACGTCGAAGAAGTCCGTCGCCAGCCGGACGTCGATGTTCGGGTTCTCCGCCATCTTCTCCAACCACGCGGTGTAGCCCTCGACGGGCAGCCCCTCGAAGTCGTCGTTGAAGTAGCGGTTGTTGAGGTTGTAGCGAACCGGCAGCCGGCTGATGATCGCCGCGGGCAGTTCCTTGGGGTCGGTCTGCCACTGCTTGGCCGTGTAACCGCGCACGAACGCCTCGTACAGCGGGCGGCCGATCAGGGAGATCGCCTTCTCTTCCAGGTTCTGCGCGTCCGCGGTGTCGATCTCGGCCGCCTGCTCGGCGACCAGCGCTTTCGCCTCGTCCGGGGTGAACGCACGACCGAAGAACTGGGACAGCAGGCCCAAGTTCATCGGGAACGAGTAAATCTGCCCCTGGTGCTTGGTGAACACCCGGTGCTGATAGTTGGTGAATTCGGTGAACTGGTTTACGTAATCCCACACGCGTTTGTTCGAGGTGTGGAAAAGGTGCGCACCGTAGCGATGCACCTCGATACCGGTTTCAGGCTCCGCCTCCGAGTAGGCGTTGCCCCCGATGTGGTCACGTCGGTCCAGCACCAGCACCCGCTTGTCCAGCTGGGTGGCGGCGCGCTCTGCGATCGTGAGGCCGAAGAATCCGGAACCAACAACGATCAGGTCATAGCCTGCGAAGCTCACAGTCGTCGAGGGTAGCTGTAGCGCGACGCCACCCCGAAACCGCGTTGACGTTATTGGCTACATATGACCACGAAGAGTGTCGATATCGCTCCTGAAGACCGCCCATTCCTCGTTGTCCAGGCATTTCATCACCCATCAGGGGCGACTGCGGCGACACCGGCGGCGACTATTCGTGGCTGTTAATACCCGTTAGGCGACCCGCTCGGCGAGTCGTGCGGGGGCTACGATCGCGCCGTATCGACGCGCCGGTGAAACCCTTTCACGCAGGTCCGAGACTCCGGGACGGGCGCGCAACACTGGGTGGTGAGCTGTGGGGTCGACCCGCGCCCGTGACGGGCGTCACTTGCTGATCGCGGCGATCGTGCTCGAGGTGCTGGCGGTCTGGTTCGTGCACTGGATCGACACCCGCGGCTACATGGACACCGAGATTTACCGGCTTGGTGCGCGCGCGTGGCTCAACGGTTACCAGGTCTACGGCGACGATCTGACCCCCGAATCGCCGGACTCCGCGACGTTGCCGTTCATCTACCCGCCGTTCGCCGCGCTGTTGTTCATCCCGCTGACCTGGATGTCCGAGACGGCCGCCGTCGTGACAGTGGCGCTGTGCTCGCACCTGGCGATCCTGCTGACCGCCTACTCGCTGGCCCGTTCCTCGCGGTACCTCGCGCCCCACGCCGGCCGGGTCGCCGTGGCCACCGCGCTGCTGCTGCCGTGGCTGACGCTGATCGAACCGGCCCGCGAAACCCTCAACTACGGGCAGATCAACCTGGTGCTCATGGGCCTGGTCGCCGCCGACTGCCTGCTCCCGCGCACCCGCTGGCCGCGCGGGATGCTGGTCGGCATCGCCGCCGCGATCAAGCTGACCCCGCTGGGCTTCCTGCTGTTCTTCCTGCTGCGCAGGGACTACCGGGCCATGTCGATCACCGGCGTCACGTTCGCCTCCACCGTGTTCCTGGGACTGCTGGCCGCGCCGCACGACTCGGCGGACTGGTGGCTGGACAAGATGCTGTCCACCGGCGACTCCTTCGGCACCGTCTACGCGGGCAACCTGACGCTGCGCAGCCTGCTGGCCAAGCAGGAGCTGACCGGGTTCGCGCTCAACTCGCTGTGGATCACCGGCTCGCTGCTGCTGCTCGCGCTGGTCGTGATGGGCATCCGCTACGCGCTGAGCGTGCGCGACGTGCCGCTGGCGCTGGTGCTCAACGCGGTGTGGGTCCTGCTGGTCTCGCCGATCTCCTGGTCGCACCACTGGGTGTGGGCGGGTCCCGCGCTGGCGCTGGTGTTCATGATGTCGCTGCGCAACCGCTGGCACGGGATGACCATCGCCGTGGTGATCTCGGCGATCACGGTTCTGGCCGGGCCGCAGTGGTACCTGCCCAACACCGGCGATCGCGAACTCGACTGGACTTTCTCGCAGCAGATCGTCGGCAACGCCTACACGTTGATCGGGATCGGATTCCTGGTGTGCGCGGCGGTGGCTTATGTGCGATTCGGGCGGCGCCCGGTGAATTCCCCGGAATTCCCGAACGGTTCTCTCATTCCGGGGCGCTGAAACCCGGCCCGCGGATTCGGGCATAACGGAGTTCCGGAAGGCGAATGATCGGTTCCGGACTCATACTCGTTCTTCGCCAGGAAGCGGGTGTCGACAAAGGACACCCGCCCTCCAGTCGAAGCGAGGTATCGCCCATGCGTTTTCGGTCCGCACGTCCGAGGCTGGCGGCCACCGCCCTGCTGACCATGGCCGTTCTTCCGATCTCCGGGCCTGCCGGCGCCGCCGGTCCGGCCCCCGAACCGCCCGAGGTGCAGACCGTCCGGATCCCGTTGCGCGACGCGGCCACCACGCGGGCCGCGGTCCGCGAGGTGCACAGCGAGAAGGCCTTCGAGCTGGTCGGATTCACCTGGCGAGGACCGGCACCGGACCGCATCGAGGTGCGCACCCGCACCTCTCAGGGCTGGGGCTCGTGGACTCCGCTGGAAGCCGAGGAGGGCGGCAGCGAGCCGATGTGGACCGGCCGCAGCAACGACGTGCAGGTCCGCGCGGACAGGCGCGGTCAGGACATCACCGACCAGCTGCAGCTCATCGGCATCGACCCCGGCCAGCAGGTCGTCGCGCCCGAGATCAGCACGCCCGTCGCGGGCGCTCCGCCGGTGGTCACCCGCGCGCAGTGGGGCGCGGACGAGTCGAAGATGACCTGGCCGGTCGAGCGGACCACCACCAAGGCCGCCGTCGTGCACCACACCGCGGGCACCAACGACTACACCTGCGACGAGTCCGCCAAGATCGTGCGCGGCATCTACCAGTACCACGCGGTCGAGCTGGGCTGGGGCGACATCGGCTACCACGCGCTGGTCGACAAGTGCGGCACCGTCTTCGAGGGCCGCACGGGCGGTCTCGCGGGCGAGGTGGTCGGCGGTCACGTGCGCGGGTTCAACGACCACACCTTCGGCATCTCGATGATGGGCAACTACGACGGCGTGACGCCCTCGTCGAAGACGGTGCGCTCGGTGGCCGACGTGGCCGCCTGGAAGCTCGAGACCAAGGGCGTTCCGGCCGACGGCACCACGCGCCTGGTCTCCGAAGCGCCGAAGGGCTCGAAGTACCCGGCGGGCACGGAGGTCACGCTGCCCACGATCTTCGGCCACCGCGACGCCGCCTACACGGCCTGCCCGGGCAAGCGAGGCTACGACCAGCTCGGCGCCATCAGGTCCCAGGCCGCGGACGCCCAGCGCTCCACCCAGCCCTGAACCCAGCCGGAAGCCCCGGATTCCACTGAAACCCGGTTCCCGACTTCCATTGAAACCCGGTTCCCGACTTCCACTGGAATCGGGGGCCACTCGTCTCTGAGCGGCGTCTGCCCAGGTTGGGGAGGCGCCGCTCGGTTTCACCACCAGCGTTCGAGGACCTGGGCGACGCCGTCCTCCGCGTTGGTGGTGGTGACCTCGTCGGCCGCCGCCAGGGCGTCCGGGTGGGCGTTGCGCATGGCCACGCCGTGCCCGGCCCAGGTGAGCATCGGGACGTCGTTTGGCATGTCGCCGAAGGCGATCACCTCCGACCGCGCGATGCCGAGTTCCGCAGCCACGACCGCCAGTCCCGCCGCCTTGTCCACGCCCGGCGCGGAGAACTCGATCAGCCCCGATTCCGTCGAGTAGGTGGACTGGAGCCGGTCGCCGATGATCTCGGTGGCGGCCGCCGACAGCTCGGCGCTGTTCATCCCCGGATTCATCAGCAGCAGCTTCATCGCGGGCTTGCCGGTCACCTCGTCGGTGGGCGCGACGCGGATGTCGGTGTTCGTCCAGCTGCGGTGGAAATCGGCCTCGGCGAGGAACTGCTCGCGCAGGTCGTCGTGGGCGCTGCGGGTCGCGCGCTCGACCGCGAACGCGCAGCCCGTCAGCTCGCGCCGCAGCTCCCGGACCACGTCGTGCAGCGTCACCGCGTCGATGTCGTGGCTGTGCAGCACCCGGTCGGCGGCGGTGTCGTAGGTGACCGCGCCGTTGGCGCACACCGCGATGCCGGACACCCCGAGAGCGGCGACCACGCGCGGCATCCACCTAGGCGGACGCCCGGTGACCAGCACGAACGGCGTTCCCGATGCCGCGACCCGGCCGACCGTGGCCGCTGTCCGGACGGACACCTCCTCCATCGGGTCGAGCAGGGTTCCGTCCACGTCTGATGCCACCAGGCCAGGTTCACGCACGCGCCCCATCATGCCCGCCGCACCACCGCTCGTGGGTGTCGTGGCTGGTAAGAGGACGAAGGGACGTTCGTCACCTGATCGGGTCGAACGCCGTTGTGCGGGACCAGTACCGTCTACCCGTGCGCGTTGGGATCGTGATCTTGCCCGAACACCGTTGGTGGGCTGCTGAGCCGCTGTGGCGGATGGCCGAGGAGTACGGCTTCGCCCACGCCTGGACCTACGACCACCTCGGCTGGCGTTCCCTGGTGGACAAGGCCTGGTACGACGCCGTGCCCACGCTGACCGCTGCCGCCACCGTCACCTCGACGATCCGGCTCGGCACGCTGGTCGCCTCCCCGAACTTCCGGCACCCGGTGCACTTCGCCCGCGAGCTGACCGCCCTGGACGACATCGCCGACGGCCGCATCACCCTCGGCGTCGGCGCGGGCGGAACCGGCTTCGACGCGAACGTGCTGGGCCGGCCCGAGCTCACGCCGCCGGAGCGCTCCGACCGCTTCGCGGAGTTCATCGAACTCCTCGACCACGTGCTGCGCTTCGACGTCACCGACTACGACGGCACCTACTACTCGGCGGTGCAGGCGCGCCGGGCGCCCGGCTGCGTGCAGCTGCCGCGCATCCCGTTCGTGGTGGCCGCCAACGGCACCCGCTCGATGCAGCTGGCCGCCCAGCACGGCCAGGGCTGGGTGACCACGGGCCGGGGCGGGGACGACCTGGAGAGCTGGTGGCGCGCGGTCGCGGAGCTGTCGCTGCGCTTCACCGACATCTGCCACCAGCAGGGCCGCGACCCGGCGAAGGTCCACCGGTACCTGCAGGTCGACGCCGCACCGGAGTTCTCGCTGTCCAGTGTGGAGCACTTCCGCGACGTGGTCGGCCGCGCCGACGAACTCGGCTTCACCGACGTCATCACCCACTGGCCCCGGGCCGACAGCCCGTACGCCGGCAAGGAGTCCACGGTCGAGGAGATCGCCACCGAGGTCCTCCCCGAGCTGTAGGTGTGGCCTCACTCCGTGCGGCGGTAGCCGCCGCTTCAGGTGCGGGACTCGGCTCGCACCGCCGCGGGTTCTGAGGTGGTTCTCCTGTGAGGACGTGTCGACGTGGTGCATTGGCATGCATGAGTCGGCGCGCCCGGAGCAGGAGGGCCGCCACCCGCACCGCTGAGCACGACGAGTCCTAGGTGTGCCACCTGGTCCGCGTGGGTATCCGTCGTCGGCAGGAGGTGGTGACGATGTCGGTGCGGACCAAGGTGCAGACCCTGCTCGACGAGGCGGGGACCAGCTTCGCCGCCGAGGCCGGGATCACGCTGGCCAACAAGCCCTCACCGCTGTACCGGCTGACGGTGCTCTCGGTGCTGCTGTCGACGCGGATCAAGGCGGGCATCGCGGTGGACGCCGCCAGGGAGCTGGCGCAGTGGAACACCCCGCAGAAGATGTTCGACGCCACCTGGCAGCAGCGCGTCGACGCGCTCGGCCGCGCGCACTACCGGCGCTACGACGAGAGCACGTCCACCGCGCTGGGCGAGGGAGCCGAGCTGCTCCTCGACCGCTACCACGGTGACCTGCGGAAACTCCGCGCCAAGTCCGACGGTGATCCGGAGGAGCTGCGCAAGCTGCTGATGGACATGCCGCGCCTGGGCCCGGTCGGTGCGGACATCTTCTGCCGCGAGGCCCAGCTCGTCTGGCCCGAACTGCGCCCCTACTTCGACGGCAAGGCCCTCAGCGGCGCGAAGAAGCTGGGGCTGCCCACCGATCCGGACAAGCTCGCGGATCTGGTCGAGGGCCACGACATCGCCAGGCTGGCCGCCGCGCTGGTCCGCAGCACCCTCGACCGCAACCTCGCCTCCGCCGTGCGGTGAGGACTTCGGCCGAAAAGCGACGAGACCCCGGCGGAACCGGGGTCTCGTCGACGTTTCAGCCTGCGGTCACTTGGGTTCGAGGACCTCGAGGCCACCGAGGAACGGGCGCATCGCCTCGGGGACCCGGACCGAACCGTCGGCCTGCTGGTGGTTCTCCAGGATCGCCACGATCCAGCGGGTGGTCGCCAGGGTGCCGTTGAGGGTGGCCGCGAAGCGGGTCTTGCCGTCGGCGTCGCGGTAGCGGGTGTTGAGCCGTCGCGCCTGGAACGTGGTGCAGTTCGAGGTCGACGTCAACTCGCGGTAGGTCCCCTGGCTGGGCACCCACGCCTCGCAGTCGAACTTGCGGGCCGCGCTGGAACCGAGGTCACCGGCCGCGGTGTCGATCACCCGGTAGGGCACCTCGATCTTGGCCAGCATCTCCTCTTCCCAGGCCAGCAGGCGCTGGTGCTCGTCGCGGGAGTCCTCTTCCCGGCAGTAGACGAACATCTCCAGCTTGTTGAACTGGTGCACGCGGATGATGCCGCGGGTGTCCTTGCCGTAGGAGCCGGCTTCGCGGCGGAAGCAGGTCGACCAGCCCGCGTAGCGCGCGGGACCGCCGGCGAAGTCCAGGATCTCGCCCGAGTGGTAGCCCGCCAGCGGCACCTCGGAGGTGCCCACCAGGTAGGCGTCGTCCTCCTCCAGTCGGTACACCTCGCTGGAGTGGGCGCCGAGGAACCCGGTGCCGTCCATGATCTCCGGGCGCACCAGGACCGGCGGCACGACGAGCGTGAACCCGGCGGCGGTGGCCTGCGCGGCGGCCATGTTCAGCAGCGCCAGCTCCAGCTGCGCGCCGATGCCGGTGAGGAAGTAGAAGCGAGCGCCGGAGACCTTCGCCCCGCGCTCCATGTCGAACGCGCCCAGCGCGTTGCCCAGCTCCAGGTGGTCCTTCACCTCGAAGTCGAACTCCGTCGGGACGCCCACGTGCTTGAGCACCGCGAAGTCGTCCTCGCCGCCCGGCGGCACGTCGGGCTCGACGACGTTGGAGACGGCCTTCTGCAGCCGCAGCAGCTCGGCGTCGGTCTCGGACTGCTCGGCCTCGGCCTCCTTGACCTGCGCGGCCAGCTCCTTGGCCTGGGCCAGCAGCGCGTCGCGCTCCTCGCCCTTGGCCTTGCCGACCTGCTTGCCGAACTGCTTCTGCTCGGCGCGCAGGTTGTCCGCCCGGGACACCGCGGACCTGCGACGCTCGTCGGCGGACAGCAGCGCGTCCACGAGGGACGCGTCTTCACCACGTGCGCGCTGCGACGCGCGCACCGCTTCCGGATCATCGCGTAGCGTCTTCAGGTCGATCACAGCTGGTCAGCGTAGTCGGCCCAAAGAAACCAAGCGTGCCCAGGGTGCCCACACACCCCGAAACCCCATTTCCCCAGGCAACCAACGTCAGGCAAGCGACGAAGTCGCTTTCTCTTTACCCCACCTGAGCAACCGGCACCGCCGCGGGTTCTGACACGTCTTCTGGGGAGGACAGCCGTAGCGCCGTGTATTGGACATACATCAGTCTCGGATCCCGGAGCCAGAAGGCGTGTCAGGTTCCGCTACCCGCACTGCCAAGAACAGGGGCCACGGAGTCTTGTCAGTAGACGCAACCCACCAGGAAAAACAAGGCGCTCCAGACCAAGATTCTCACTGAGGAATCCGGTGAGGCACGAAAGCCGCCCCGTCATCGGTGATCAACCCGGCCGTCTCCCGAATCCCGAGCCCAGCGGACTCATCCCCGACGACCCAGGCCCCGAGCGCGGGCCGCATCCCGTCGAACTCGGGCAGCGGGTCGAACGCCTGGTAGACGAATCCCTCTTCGCCGTAGAACCCGCCGGTCTCGGTCTCCCAGCCGGGCGCGGCGATGGTGATGTTGTTGCCCTCGCGGCCGAGCCGCGGCTTGCGCACGTACTCGGTGAGCAGTCCGGGCTGGTCCAGGTAGGTGGGCAGCAGGTTGGGGTGCCCGGGGTGCATCTCCCAGAGGATCGCCAGCAGCGCCTTGTTGGACAGCAGCATCTTCCACAGCGGCTCGACCCACTGGGTGGCCGGCAGCGTGGTGATCGCGTGCTTGCCGAACTCGTCGTCGACCATCCACTCCCAGGGGTAGATCTTGGCGACGGAGTTCATCGGCGCCTCTTCGAGGTCGACGAAGCGCTCCAGCAGGCTGTCCCAGCCGATCTCCTCGATGGCCAGCCCGACGGTGTTCAGGCCCGCTTCGGCGGCGGTCTCCTGAAGGTAGGCGGCGGTGATGTGGTCCTCACCGGTGTGCTCCTGGCCGGACCAGGTGAAGTGCACCTCGTTGGTCGCCAGCTGCGGCTTGATCTCGCCCCAGCGCTCCACGAGCTTCTCGTGGATGGAGTTCCACTGGTCGTCGCCGTCGTGGACCTCGGTGAGCCAGTGCCACTGCACGACCGCTGCTTCCAGCAGCGAGGTCGGCGTGTCGGCGTTGTACTCCAGCAGCTTGGCGGGGCCGGTGCCGTCGTAGCGCAGGTCGAAGCGCCCGTAGAGGTGCGGGTCGCGGCGGCGCCAGGACTCGGCGATGTGCGGCCACACCCACTCGGGGAGGCCGAAGTCCTTGTACCGCTCGGTGGTGATCACGTGGTCGACGGCGTCCAGGCACATCGAGTGCAGCAGTTCGACGTCGGCCTCCAGCGAGAGGACCTCGTCGAGGCTGAACTCGTAGTGCACGCCCTCGTCCCAGTAGGGCCGGTTGCTGCCGTCGGCGGCGCGCGCCGGGGTCCCGAAGACGAGCCCGAGCTCTTCGACCTTCGACTGCCAGTCCGGGCGCCGGGCCCCGGTCTTGCGCTTCACTCGTCAGCTCCCGCTGCTACCGGACTTGCTGGAGATCCCGAACCCACCGCGCTGGATGGTCGAGCCCTTGGAGTCCTTGATCGTGGTGCCCGACGGCTTGTTGAACGACGAGCTCGACACGGGCGAACCGACGCTCGGCGGAGCTGCTCCCGCCGGGGTGTAGGCGTACCGGTAGGAGGGCGTCGGCGACATCGGGCCACCGAGGAACAGCGGCATGAACACGAAGCCGGAGTGGTGGTCGACGTATCCGCCCTGGCTGCGCACGTAGTTCTCGTCGCAGTTCTCCGGCGGCGCGGTCACCGCCTGACCGGGCTGCTGCTCCTGCGCGCAGTACTGCTGCGAGGCGTTCGCGGACGCGCTGACCTCGGAAGCGGAGTACATGGCGGCCACCAGCGCCACGACACCGACTGTCGCACCGCCGCCGATCATCGCCTTCCGGCGCTTGGCCGTCTTCGCAGCGGCTGCCGCCTGCTCGGCGCGCTCGGCCTCGGCACGACGCTGCTCGGCCATCTGCCTGGCCTTCTGCTCGGCGAGCGTGGGCTCGCGCGGCGTCGTGCTCTGCGCGTCCTGGTAGCGGATCCGCCCCTGGGCGTCCGCCGGCATCTGCTGGGTCGGCTCGTCCGGGGAGGAGCTCCCCTGCGGCTGCTCGTTGTCTGACACTGGCTTGCCATTCTCCGTCATTGCCCCACTCCCAAGCGCCACACTACTCAAAGAATGGACGCTCACGGCAACGAATGAGTTCCTTTCCTCTCCACTTCCGGCGCGGATTGCTGCCGGCCCACATCAGCGCCAGGCATGATGGGTTCGATGGTCCAGCCCGAGCGCACACCCGAATCCCGCCGCAAGCCGCCCAACGCCAAGGTGGTGATGGTCGCGGCTGCGATCGGTGCACTGCTGATCCTGACGGTCAGCATCCTGCTGAACTGGCCGATGGAGTCCGGCAAGGTCGGCGGACCGGCCGGGATCGGCGAGGCGCCCGCGCCGGAGGTCGTCTTCGAGACGCGCGCCGGTGAGTGCCTGAACTGGACCGAGCCGGACGCCGCGGACATCCGCAAGGTCACCTGCGCCGAGCCGCACCTGTTCGAGGTCACAGGCCCGTACGACCTGAAGGAGTTCGGTCCGACCGCGCCGTTCCCGAGCACCCAGCAGTGGCAGGACGTCAAGCAGCAGCGCTGCATCGAGGTCTCCGACCAGTACCTGGGCGGCAAGTTCGACAAGGAGGGCCGCTTCACCGTCGGCGCGTTCACCCCGAGCCAGGAGGGCTGGGCCGACGGCGACCGCACGCTGCACTGCGGCCTCCAGCAGCCGGGCCCGTCCGGGAAGTTGTTCCCGATCACCGGCGAGGCCTCGAAGATGGACCAGTCGAACGTCTACCCGGCGGGCCGCTGCCTGGGCATCAACGGCACCCAGGTCTGGGACCCGGTCGACTGCGGCCGGCCGCACGCGGTGGAGCTCAGCGCCGTGATCAACCTGGCAGAGCAGTTCCAGGGCGACTTCCCGTCGGAGAACGACCAGGACGGCTACCTGGCCACCAAGTGCGAGGAGCTGACCGCGGCCTACGCGGGCGGACCGACGACGGCCAAGGACAAGGGCCTGATCGTCTACTGGGACACCCTGTCCGAGGAGAGCTGGGCGGCCGGTTCTCGGCAGGTCAACTGCAAGCTGAGCGCGCAGCTGCCCGACGGCAGCGGGCTCGCGCCGGTGACCGGCAGCGTCAAGGGCCGGGTGCAGGTGGGCACGGCCCCGGCCGGCCAGAACACGGCACCGACCGAGCCGGGTGCCCCCGCAACCGAGCAGCCGCGCTGACATGCCTGTGGAGATGACCCGCGCCCGCTTCGACGAGCTGGTGGGCGACGCCCTGGACCTGCTCCCGCCGGAGTTCGCGACCGCGATGAACAACGTGGTGGTGCTGGTCGAGGACGCCCACCCCGAGGACCCCGAGCTGCTGGGCCTCTACGAGGGCATCGCGCTGACCGAACGCGACCACACCTACAGCGGCGTCCTGCCGGACACGATCACGATCTTCCGCGATCCGCTGCTGGCGATGTGCGAGGACGAGGAGGAGGTGGTCGACGAGGTGGCCATCACCGTCGTCCACGAGATCGCCCACCACTTCGGCATCGACGACGACAAGCTCCACGAGCTCGGCTGGGGCTAGTCCGCGGAGCGGCCCAGGTGGGCCATCAGGCGGTCCGTGGGCGTCGCGGTCGCCGGTGGGGTCGTGGCCGGAGCGAAGCCACCCTGACCGCGCAACATCTCCTCCGGCACCGAGTCGATCAGACCTCGGCAGTAGGCCAGCAGGTCCTCGGAGAACTCGACGGAACCACCGCAACTGCGGCGCAGGTCCCAGGCGTGCATGCCGACGTCGGCGACCGGGAACGCCAGCGCCTGGCGCAACGGCACCTCCCCGGCCGGGGACGGTCGCGGCGCGTCCAGATCGGCACCGTGCAGAGCCCGCTCGATCCGGCCGCCGATCTCGCGGAGCCGAGCGGCCGGGTCCGCGCACATCCAGTCGGCGGGTTCGGACGGCGTCTGCCAGGTCTCCCCGCCCTCCAGCAGCAGCGCGACCTTCGTCGCGCTGCCGGTCACGTGCCCGACGAGCTCCCGCACGCTCCACTCGTCGAGGATCGACGGCGCGCCCCAACCGTCGGCAGGCACCCGCTCCACGGCGTCGACGAACAACTCCAGCGCCTCACTGATCCGCGCGTTCATCTCACTCATGCGCGAAACGGTAGGCCTGGCCCCCGACGAGCGCCGCTAGAGAAGGCCGTCCCAGGTCAGGCAGCGCCAGCCGGTGCGGGTGGTGGGGTCGGACTCGATCACGATCAGGCCCGTGTTGGGCAGGTGCAGCGAGTCGGCCTCGGCACCCGTGATCTCCTCGACGAGCACGCCCGCGACCAGCCGCAGCATCGCGCCGTGGCTGACCATCACCACCGTGCCCTCGGACACGCCCTCCAGGGCGGTGCGGGCGCCGGCGAGGAACCGGGTGATCGCATCGCGGCCGGATTCACCGCCACCGGGCATCGGCACGTCGAGGTCGTGGCCGTGCCACTGGGCGTAGACGTCGTCGAAAACCGCCAGCGCGGGGCCGCCCAGCCCCTCCAGCTCACCCACGAACACCTCGTGCGTGCCCTCCGCCAGCTGCAACGGCAGGCCCAGCCGCCGCGCGACCGGCTCGGCGGTCTGCTGCGCGCGACGCGCCGTGCTGGCGTGCACCGCGACGATCTTGTCCTCGCGCGCGGCCAACCGCTCGGCGAGCTCCTCGGCCTGCTGCCGCCCGAGCTCGGTCAGCCCCGGGCCGGGCGGAAGGGTGTCGAGCAGCTTGGCGACGTTCGCCGGGGTCTGCCCGTGACGGGCCAGCACCAGCCGCACGCCCTCCGGCGCCGCCAACTCGAAATCACTCACGCGAGCCTCCCCGCACGCACGGCGGCCAACCACTCGGCCGCGTTCCGGAACGCTTGCTCCGACGATCCCGGCCGCACCGACGCGGGTTTCCGGTCCGCCTTCGGGTACGAGCCGAGGAAGCGCACCGAGTCGCACCGGCGCTGCAGAGCCGCCATCGCCTCGCCGATCCGCGCGTCGGCCACGTGCCCGTCGAAGTCCAGGTAGAAGCGGTAGTGCCCGAAGTGGTCCTTGACCGGCCGGGACTCGATCCGGCTCAGGTTGATGCCGCGCAGCGACAGCTCGGCCAGCATGTCCGACAGCGTGCCGACCTCGTCGCCGATCACCGCGCAGATCGACGTCCGGTCCGCGCCGGTCGGCTCCGGCAGCGTCCCCGGCCTGCGGACCAGCAGGAACCGGGTGACCGCATCGCGGACGTCGGCGATGCCGGTGGCCAGGCGCTGGAGCGACGAGTAGTGCTCACCGGCCACGGGCGCGGAGATCGCCGCGTCGTACTCGCCGTCGGCGACGGCGGCGGCCGCGGCGGCGGTCGAGCTGACCGCGCGGACGTCGGCCTTCGGCAGCGCCTCGGCCAGCCAGCCGCGCACCTGCGCCAGCGCGTGCGGATGGCTGGCGACGGTCCCGACCTCCCCCAGCGTCATCCCGGGCTGGGCGAACACGTCGAACTGGACCGGGATCACGACTTCCTTGACCGCGATCAGCGGATCGTCCTCGGTCAGCGCGTCGAGCGTGGCCGGTACGGAGCCCTCCACGGAGTTCTCCACCGGGACCCCAGCGGCCAGCACCTCCCCCGAGCGCACCGCGGCCAGCGCCACCGGCACGGTTTCGCAGGGCACGAGTTCGGCGTCGAAGTCGGCGGTCAGCAGCCGAGTCGCTTGCTCGGTGAAGGTTCCCGGCGGACCGAGGTAGGCGATTTCTGGCACCCGCCCAGATTACGGGCCGCGCAAGGCCGCCCGGGCTGGGCCACATGAACGTTTTTCAACGGCTACTGAGGGGTTTCCACGCTCCGTGATCGTTCCGGCCGCGCTCCGAGGGGCTAAACGCCACGTCGTCGCGGATGTGACCTACCCAATGCCACTACGCGGTGCATTCCTGCGATGCTGTGGGGCGTGACCGCAGATTCGGGGCGCTCATCGGCAGAGGGAGCGGAGCCGGAGCTGCAGCTCGTCCTGTGCGCGTTGGACGAGCCGCTGGCCGCTGCATGGCAGGAGATCGCGGAAAGCCGGCCCGGCATTTCCGTTCATCAAGGCTCGGTTCTCGACGTTCAGGTGGACGCCGTCGTCAGCCCCGCCAACTCCTACGGCTGGATGCGCGGTGGCATCGACGCGGTGTACGCCCGCACCTTCCCCGAAGTCGAGGAGCAGGTGCGCAGCGCCGTGCTCGCCTACCACGGCGGTGAGCTGCCGGTGGGCGAAGCGCTGCTGGTCCCCACCGGTGTCCCCAGCCCGATCTGGCTGATCAGCGCACCGACGATGCGCGAGCCCGGGGAGACGCTGCCCGCCGACACCGTGCACCCCTACCTCGCCGCGCGCGCGATGCTGCGGCTGTGGGCGAGCGCGGTGCTCGACAACGGCGCCCCGGTGCACCGGGTGGTGCACTCGATCGCGATGCCCGGCCTGGGCACCGGAATCGGCGGAGCAGCGCCTCAACTGTGCGCCCGCCAGGTCGCAGCCGCCTGGGACGAAGTGTTCGCCCAGGTCGATCTGCACTGACGCCCGCTGCCAGGCGGAACGGGGCCCTGAAAAGTACCGTCAGGCCCAAGACGACCCATCTAGGAGGTTCCCCCGATGCTGATCCGCCGTCTGGCTCGTCCGATGCTGGCTTCGATCTTCATCATGGGTGGGATCGGTGCCCTCAAGGACACCCCGAACCACGCCAAGGGCGCTGCTCCGCTGCTGGAGAAGGCGACCGACCCCGTGCGCGACGCGCTGCCCGAGCAGGTGCCGACCGACCCCGAGACGCTGGTGCGCATCGATGCCGGTGTGAAGATCGGCGCGGGTGCGCTGCTGGCGCTGGGCAAGTTCCCGCGCCTGGCGTCGCTGCTGCTGGCGGGCAGCATCATCCCGACCACGCTGGCCGCGCACCGCTTCTGGGAGGAGAAGGACCCGCAGGTGCGCTCCGAGCAGCAGATCCACTTCCTCAAGAACCTCGGCCTGCTCGGCGGCGTGCTGCTGGCGGCGGTGGACACCGGCGGCAAGCCGAGCGTCGGCTACCGGGCCCGCAAGAGCGCCCGCATCGCCAAGAAGACCGCGAAGAAGACCGGCGCGAAGAACGCCAAGAAGAAGTAACCCGAAAAGCGACACTGCTGCGCGGACCGCCACCGGCGCCCATTAGCGTGGACGTCGTGGCGGTCAGGGTGCTGTTGGTCGATGATCACGAGGTCGTCCGGCGAGGTCTGCGCGACCTGCTGGACACCGAACCCGACGTCGAGATCGTCGCCGAGGCCGGCGGCGTGGGCGAAGCGCTGGCGCGCGCTCAGGCCACCGCACCGGACGTCGCGGTCATCGACATGCGGCTGCCCGACGGCGACGGGCTGGAGCTGTGCCGCAAGCTGCGGGCCTTGGACGACGCGCCGTACTGCCTGGTCCTGACGGCCTTCGACGACGAGCAGGCGCTGGTCGGCGCGATCAACGCCGGAGCTTCGGGCTACCTGCTCAAGCAGGTCCGCGGCCAGGACCTGGTCAACGCGGTCCGCGAGGTCGCCGCCGGCCGATCGCTGCTGGACCCGGTCACCACCGGGCGGGTGCTCGAGCACCTCCGCCAGTCCAGCAGCCCGGAACCGGACGAGCTGGCCGCCCTCACCGAGCGCGAGCGCAAGGTCCTGGAGCTGATCGGCGAGGGCCTGACCAACCGCCAGATCGCGGAACGCCTGTTCCTGGCCGAGAAGACCGTCAAGAACTACGTGACCTCGGTCCTCGCCAAGCTCGGCATGGAACGCAGAACCCAAGCAGCAGCCTGGGTGGCCAGAAGGGAAAAGCCCTAACAAGCACCGGAGGTGCTTTCTCCTTCACCACCTGAGCAACCGGCACCGCAGCGGGTTCTGACACGACGTCTGGCGAGGACGCCGCGACGCCGTGTGGTTGGCCTGCATCAGGAGTGGCGCCCGGAGTCCAGACGGCGTGTCAGGTTCCGCTACCCGCACCGCCACGCAAAGCGTTGAGAGTTCTAAGCCTTCTTGGCTCGGACCTCTACCGAGGTTCCTTCTGGTCCGTGCTCGACGGTGATCTCGGCCTTGCTCAGGACCGCTTCGCGGATCGACGAGCGCAGGCGGTCCTTGAGCTCCGTGGGAGCGTGCTCACCGCTGCACTTGCGCTGCAGCAACGCCTTCAGGTGTTCCTCGATGCCGAAGTGCTCCAGGCACGTTCCGCAACCATCGAGGTGACGCTGCACGGCTTCGCGCCGCGCCTGGTCGCACTCGTTGTCCAGGAACAGCCACACCTCGGCGAGCGCGTCCTGGCAGGATGCCTCGTCCGGCTCACCGCAATTCATGAAGTGCTCACCTCCTGCTGGGTCTCCCGCAAGAAGCCTCGATCACGGGCGACGTCGGTGAGCATCTCACGCAGCTGCCTGCGACCACGGTGCAACCTCGACATGACGGTGCCGATGGGGGTGCCCATGATCTCGGCGATCTCCTTGTATGCGAAACCTTCCACGTCCGCGAGGTACACGACCATGCGGAACTCCTCGGCCAGCAGCTGCAGCGCGGCCTTCACGTCGGTGTCGGGCAGCCGGTCCAGCGCTTCGACCTCGGCCGAGCGCAGTCCCGTCGACGTGTGGTTCTCGGCCTGCGCGAGCTGCCAATCGGCGATCTCATCGGTCGGCTGCTGCTGCGGCTGTCGCTGCCGCTTGCGGTAGCCGTTGATGTAGGTGTTGGTGAGGATCCGGTACAACCAGGCCTTCAGGTTCGTGCCCTGCGTGAAGGACTTGAACGCCGAGAACGCCTTCAGGTAGGTCTCCTGAACGAGGTCTTCGGCGTCCTGAGCGTTGCGGGTCATCCGCAGCGCCGCACCGTAGAGCTGGTCCAGCAGCGGCATCGCGTCCTGCTCGAAGCGAGCCGCGCGCTGCGCGTCGGTCTCCTCCGCCCGCTCGACGTCCTGCGCGGTGGCAGCGTCGGTGCGCGCGGTGTTGGCAGAGTCCTCTGGGGTGCTAGGCACCAGGCTCCTTTCCCGCCGCCCGGACGACGTGGCGGCAGACGACGAACCCATGCACTCCTTCGCATGGTCCGTGTTCGAGGATACCCGCGCTGTCCTGCCATTTCCTGGCGGCAACAGCTGCGGGCGCGGTGGGCGGTCCAGCACGCAGGTGTTCGTCGAATCCATCGTCACGCTGGGTTCAACACCGCCTCCGAGGGCGCTATTCCGGGCTCTACAGTGACGTGCGTGGCAGGCAAGGGAACCCCGGCGACGGCGCTGTTGACCAAGAAGGGCGTGACGCACCGCGTCCACGCCTACGACCACGACCCGCGTGCCGAGTCGTTCGGCCTCGAAGCCGCCGAAGCGCTCGGCCAACCACCCGATCGAGTGTTCAAGACGCTGGTCGCGGACGTGGACGGCACTCTCACGGTCGGTGTGGTTCCCGTCACCGGACAACTCGACCTGAAGGCCCTGGCCGCCGCCGCAGGCGGCAAGAAGGCCAAGATGGCCGAGATCGCCGCGGCGGAACGAGCCACCGGCTACGTCGCGGGCGGCATCTCCCCCCTCGGCCAGAAGAAACGCCTCCCGGTCGTCATCGACACCTCCGCCCGGGCCTTCGACACGATCTTCTGCAGCGCGGGACGCCGCGGCCTGGAGATCGAGCTGTCCCCGGACGAGCTGGCGCACCTGCTGGGCGCGACCTTCGCCGAGATCTCGGCCTGAGCGGGCCCGAGGGGAGCGACCCCGCAGGACCGCTCCCCTCGGCACCTGGTGCCGCTGCCGCGCAACAGCCGCACCCCGCGCCGGACAAGATCGGGGGAATCGTCCTGTCCGGGTGCACGAGCTCGGGGGCCCAGCGCCGACCGATGTTGAGGTCTCCGGACATGACGGAGCAATGCGGGGAATTTCAGATGGTGATCACACACCGACGCCAGGCCTCCCACCTGCGCGGGGAGAAAGCGGAGCGCACGGCTCCGCAAAGCGACGTCACCCACCCGAGCGACATCAGTCGATCAACCGCAGCACCCGCGTCAGCCACTCCGACGTCGCCCGGTGCACGGCATCGACATCGGCCTTGAGCGAGTGGTCCCCGGCCACCAGCACGACCTCGCGGTTGTGCGCAGGCTCGGGCCTGCCGAACGCGTCGCGCTCGCCCTGCACGACCAGCACCGGGTTCTCCACCGCGTCGATCTCCGACGCCCGCGACTTCTCCGGCTTGCCCGGCGGGTGCAGCGGGAACGCCAGGCACAGCACCGCCTCCGCCTCACCCTCGTCCGCGGTGCGGCAGGCCACCCTCGCCCCGGAGGAACGCCCGCCGAAGATCAGCGGCAGATCGGCGAACCAGCGCTCACCGAGGTCCTCGACCACCGCCAGCCACGCCGCGTCCAGCTGCTTGGCCGGTGCCGGAGCCCTGCGACCGGCCACCCGGTAGGGCTGCTCGACCAGCGCCACGTGCACCCCGGCGTCGGTGGCCGCGCGGGTCGCCGCCACCAGGTCGGGCGCGTTGATCCCGCCGCCCGCGCCGTGCCCGAGCAGCAGCGCGGCACGACCTTCCTCAGCGCAGTGCAGCTCGGCCCGCGCCGGGCCGTGCGGGGTGTCGACCTCGATGCTGGTCATGACTCGAACAACGCCGCTTGCTCAGCCGGCTCGGGCACCGGATCGGCAGGTTCCAGCAGGTCAGGATGGTTGTTGCGCATGCTGTTCACCTCGGTCGACACGGTGTGGAGCGCCAACTCCCCGAGCACGCCGGGATCGGGGCGCAGCAACTCGTCGATCTCGCTGCGCGCGGGATCCAGCCAGTCCGCCCAGCGCTCCTCGGGCAGCACCAGCGGCATCCGGTGGTGGACGTCGGCGAGCTCGCCGACGGCATCGGTGGTGACCACCGCGCACGTCACCAGCGGCGGACCGGCGGTCCGCGGGTCCCACCACGCGGAGAACACCGCGGCCATCGCCATGCTCGTGCCGTCCCGCCGCTTGCACAGGTAGGGCTGACGCCGCTTGTCACCGGGCTTCCACTCGTACCAACCCGTCGCCGGCATCAGGCAGCGTCGCCGCCGCGCGGACTCGGCGTAGGCCGGTTTGGCGGTGATCGTCTCCGCCCGCGCGTTGATCATCGGAGGCCCGCCGTCGGCCTCCTTCGCCCAGGTCGGCACCAGACCCCAGCGCACCGGCCGCACGCTGCGCTCGGCACCGCGCTGCACCACGATCGGGACCGTCTTGGTGGGCGTGATGTTGAAGTCCGCACCGGTCGCGCCCTCGGTGCGATCAGCGGCCGCGAACTCCTCCGCCAGGGCTGCCGGGTCCCGCCGCACGGCGTAGCGACCGCACATCCGCTCTCACCTCGACTCGACTACTGCTCCCGGTCCAAACCTACCGCCTTCTCACGCGCGTCGAGAGACACGCGATCGAGCAGTTCCACGCCGTTGTTGCGGACGCTGTTGACCGCCGTGGAAACCGGCCTGACCTCCAACGATTCCGCGATCTCCAGCGACGGCGGCGCGAGCAGGTCCGACACGTCCGGCTGATCGGGATCCAGCCACTGCGACCACGCCCCCCGCGGCAGCAGCAGCGGCATCCGGTCGTGCACGTCGGTCAGCCGGCCGACCGCCGCCGCGGTCAGCACCGAGCAGGTCACCAGCGGTTCGGCCTCGTCGTTCTCCCGCCAGGTCGAGTAGATGCCCGCCATCGCCAGGCTCGAACCGTCCGGCGGCGTCATGAAGTACGGCTGCTTCGCGCCGCCCTCGCGCTTCCACTCGTACCAACCGTCGGCCGGGACCAGGCACCGGTAGCGCTTGATCGAACTGCGGAACGCGGGCTTGCTGGTCACCGTCTCCGACTTGGCGTTGATCATCCGGCTGCCGATGGACTTGTCCTTCGCCCAGAACGGCACCAGGCCCCACCGCATCACCCGGATCGACCGCTCGGTCCGCTCCAGATCGGCTTCCCCGGTCTCGTCCTGCGGATGCCGCTGGACCACCGTCAGCACCCGCTTGGTGGGGGCGACGTTGAAGTCCGCGCCCGGCGCCGCGCCACCGGTGGCGTCCAAGGCGGCGAACTCCGCCGCGAGCTTCCCGGGATCCTTGCTGGAGGCATATCTGCCGCACATCCGGAGTCCCACCTCCCGCGAGTCGACGGCGTGTCCACTTCATCCTGGCAGTCCCGTTCATCCCAGGCGAGGGTCATGACCGCCCCGGCGCTGAAATACCCGGGTGGA
Organism: Saccharopolyspora endophytica; assembly: GCF_018070075.1. GTDB lineage: Bacteria > Actinomycetota > Actinomycetes > Mycobacteriales > Pseudonocardiaceae > Saccharopolyspora > Saccharopolyspora endophytica. Next base: position 6,339 of record NZ_JAGPXE010000025.1, on the reverse strand, counting down.
ATGCGGGATCATTGGTGCATGACCCAGCTCTGGCCTGCTCCCGCCGCCGCCGGCGCGGTGCGCGCGACCGTCCCGCTGCCCGGTTCCAAGTCGATCACCAACCGGGCGCTGGTGCTCGCCGCGCTCGCGGACGGGCCCTCCGCGCTGCGCGCACCGCTGCGCAGCCGGGACACCGAGCTGATGGCCTCGGCGCTGCGCTCGCTGGGCGCCACGATCACCGACGGCCCGGACGGATCGTGGCAGGTCACCCCGGCCGGCCTGCGCGGACCGGCGGAGGTCGACTGCGGCCTGGCCGGAACCGTGATGCGCTTCCTGCCCCCGGTCGCCGCGCTGGCCACCGGGCCGATCGCCTTCGACGGCGACCCGCAGGCCCGCGCACGACCGCTGGGCACCGTGCTCGACGCGCTGCGCGAGCTCGGCGCCGACATCACCGGCGACTCCCTGCCCTTCGAGATCCGCGGCAGCGGCAACCTGACCGGCGGCACGGTCACCATCGACGCCTCGGCGTCGTCGCAGTTCGTCTCCGGCCTGCTGCTGTCCGGCCCGCGCTTCGACAAGGGCGTCACCGTCCGGCACTCCGGCCCACCGCTGCCGTCGCTGCCGCACATCGAGATGACCGTCGAGATGCTGCGCGACGCCGGAGTCATCGTCGACGCCTCCCAGCGCAACACCTGGCGCATCGAACCCGGCCCGATCAGCCCGCTCGACACCGACGTCGAACCCGACCTGTCCAACGCGACCCCGTTCCTGGCCGCCGCGGCCGTCACCGGCGGCACCGTCACCGTTCCGGGCTGGCCGGCCCGGACCACCCAGCCCGGCGACGCGATCCGCGACATCCTCACCAAGATGGGCGCCGACGTCCGCCTCGACTCCGACGGCCTGACCGTCACCGGCCCCGACGAGCTGGCGCCGGTCGACATCGACCTGCGCGCCGTCGGCGAACTCACCCCCACCGTCGCCGCGCTGGCCGCCCTCGCCTCCGGCCGGTCCCACCTGCGCGGCATCGCGCACCTCCGCGGCCACGAGACCGACCGGCTCGCCGCCCTGGAGACCGAGCTGAACGAGCTCGGCGGCAACGCCCAGCAGACCGAGGACGGACTGATCATCGACCCCCGGCCGCTGACCGGCGCCGAATGGCACTCCTACGCCGACCACCGGATGGCCACCGCGGGCGCGATCCTCGGCCTCAAGGTGCCCGGCGTGGTGGTCGAGGACATCGCCACCACCAGCAAGACCATCCCGGACTTCCCCGGGATGTGGACCGCGATGCTCGGGGAATCCGCGTGATCCCGGGGGCCCGCAGATGAGCAAGCGCGGCTGGCGAAACCTCGACGAGTCCGACGTGCGGGTGCGCCCCGGGAGGGGCAGCAGGCCGCGCAGCAAGCAGCGGCCCAAGCACTCCGACGCCGCCGAGGCCATGGTCATCGCCGTCGACCGCGGCCGGTGGACCGTCGCCCTCGACGGCGACCCGGACCGCGTCGTCACCGCCATGCGAGCTCGCGAGCTCGGACGCACCCCGGTCGTCGTCGGCGACCTGGTGGGCGTCGTCGGCGACGTCTCCGGCAAGCCCGACACGCTCGCGCGCATCGTCCGCGTCGCCGACCGCGCCAGCGTGCTGCGCCGCACCGCCGACGACACCGACCCCTACGAACGAGTGGTCGTCGCCAACGCGGAGCAGCTGATCATCGTCACCGCGCTGGCCGACCCACCACCGCGGCCCGGGTTCATCGACCGCTGCCTGGTCGCCGCCTACGCGGGCGGGCTGTCGCCGGTGCTGTGCCTGACCAAGGCCGACCTGGCGGACCCCGGCGAGTGGATCGCCAGCTACTCGTCGCTGGCCATGCCGATCACCATCACCAGCCTCGACGCCGAACCCGACGAGCTGCGCGACATGCTCGCCGGCCGGGTCTCCGCGCTCGTCGGACACTCCGGCGTCGGCAAGTCCACGCTGGTCAACAAGCTGGTCCCGGACGCCGAACGAGCGACGGGCGTGGTCAGCGGCGTCGGCAAGGGCCGCCACACCTCGACCTCCGCGGTCGCGCTGGCGCTGCCCGGCGCCGGTTGGGTCGTCGACACCCCCGGCATCCGCTCCTTCGGCCTGGCCCACGTCACCGCCGACGACGTGATCGCCCCGTTCGAGGGTTTCGCCGAAGCCGCCGAGGAATGCCCGCCGAACTGCGGCCACCTCGGCGGGACCGACGACCCCGACTGCTACCTCGACACCTACACCGAGAAGGACGGCGGCAGCCCCGACCAGCTCGCCTCGCTCCGCCGCCTCCTGCGCTCCCGGGCAGGCCTCGACGAGGCTTGACGAAAGCGGTGCCCGCGGGGCTCCGATCCATCCCTCTAATGGGGAAGCGCGTTCCCGGTGGGGTTGGAACTTCGTTGCTAGCGTTGGCCAGCGACGACGTCCAAGCCATCCGCCACCCGCCGAGGAGCACGCCCGATGCCCCGTGCCCGCACCAGGACTGCGGTGTTGTCCGCTGGTCTCGCCCTAGCCGCAACGCTCAACGCCTGCACCAGCGAGCAACCCCAACCACACGCGGCACTGCCGATGGCCCGTCCCGATCCGCGTCCCGTCGCCGAAGCCGTTCTCGCCGACACGATCAACAAGATCAACGCGCGCGGCACCGCGCGCGCCACCATGACCGGCAGCCTCGGGATGGTCGGGCAGCTCAACGCCGACGGAGCCGTCCGGTACCGGGGCCCGCAGGCAGACCTCGCGCTCGACGGCAAGACCCGCAACGCGCGCACCGAGGAGCTCGCCGTGTCCATCGTGGACGAAGTCGGCTACCTCAACACCCCGCTGGCCCGGCCGGACGCGACCAAGCCGTGGCTGAAGATCTCCCAGGACGGCTCGGACTTCGGCTCGAAGCTGCTCAGCCCCGCCCTGGACCAGCTGCACGAATCCGTCGACCCGCGCGCCACCTTCAGCGGCGTCGAGCAGGCCACCCGCATCCAGGGATCGGCACCGGACACCGTCGACGGCCGTCCCACCACCCGCTACGACCTGCGGATCCTCACCGAGGAAGCCGCCAGGACCGCCCCCGACGAGCAGCAGCGCGAACGCTTCCAGCGGGCCGTCGAGGACGGCGAGAGGGAACTCGGCTACCAGCTGTGGCTCGACGAGCAGGGCCTCCCGGCCAAGTTCGCCGCCACCACCAACATCGCCCAGGCGGGCGAGGTCTCGCTCACCTCCACCTACCGCGACTGGGGAACCCCGGTGGAGATCCACCTGCCCCCGGCCGCCCAGGTCGGAGTCTTCGACGACCTCCCGCCGATGGCCCAGCCGCCGCGCTGATCACATGAGTTCGAGCAGGAACGGGACTTCCTGCGGCGCGTACCAGGCGAGTTCGTGATCCTCGGCGTCGCCGAGGGCGAACTCCGCGTCCGGGTCTCCCAGGTCGGCGGCGTCGATGACCTCGGCCGCCGACCGGACCGCGTCCTCGGCCTCGGTGGTGTCCACGTGCACGGCCGCGAGCTGCTTCCAGATCACCGGGCCTGACACCTTCACCACCGCGTGGTCGAGATCCGGCCGCAGCGTCACGTCGTCCACGTCGGCGGAGATCACCACCCGCCGCTGCTCGATCTTGCCCTCCTCGTCAGCGGCCAGCAGCCGCAACGAGGCACGAGCGGCCTCCCGCATCGCGGCGTACTCGAGCTCCTCGGTGTCGCCGGTCGCGTAGGACTCGCGAAGCGCCGGAGTCAGCGCGAACGCCGTCCCGCCCAGCGGCTGCATCTGCTTGTCCGCCACCAGTTGCTGCAGCATCGGCAGCGTGGCAGGCAGGTAAATCCTCATGCGTCGACCGTCCCGATCATCTCGTCTACAGCTTCACCGATCATCGCCGCCAGCACGCCGACGTCGGGCATCGCATCCCGATCCGCGTTCAGCCCGAAGTACACCGCGCCGTTGTACGAGGTCACACCGACCGACAGCGACTGGTTCTTGGCCAGCGGCACCACCGGGAACATCTCCATCATCCTCGCCCCCGCCGCGTACAGCGGCACCTGCGGCCCCGGGACGTTGGTGACCAGCACGTTGAACAACCGGTCGGAGAACTCGTTGGCCACCCGCGCGCCCAGCGCGTGCAGCGTGGGCGGAGCGAAACCGGTGACCTTCACCAGGGTGTCCGCGGCCACCGACTGCCCGGACTCGGCGTGCGCCCGCATGGCATGGCTGACCTGGTGCAACCGCATCGTCGGGTTGCCCTCGCCCACCGGCAGGTCCACCAGGTACGCCGACACCTTGTTGCCCACGGTGCCGACCGGCAGGCTCGCGGTGTCCTGGTAGGCGGCGTCCGCCTCCGCGTCGTCGTCACGGACCGACACCGGCACCATCGCCCGCAACGTCGTCGACGGGGTGACCACCTCGCCGCGCGAGAGCAGCCAGTTCCGCAGAGCGCCGGCGACCACCGCGAGCACCACGTCGTTGACCGTGCTGCCGTGCGCCCGCCGCACCGCCCGCAGGTCGTCCAGCTTCGCCTTCGCCACGGCGAACCGCCGCTGCGTCGACGTCGGCGCGTTCAGCGGGCCGCTGGGCGCGGGCACCACGGCGGCCCGGACGGCCGACGCGACGCCGCCGAGAGCGCGCGTCACCTTCTGCACCGTCGCCGAGGCGTCGACCATGGCCGCCCGGACGTTCTCCACCACCTCGCCCGGTCGCTGCACCGCGTCCGTCGCCGCCTCCACCAGCAGCTGCGCCACGGTCGGAGCCGGTCGCGGCATCCAGAGCGCGTCCACGTCCTCGATCTCGCGGTTGCGCTGCAGGTCGAAGATGACCTGCCCGATGTCGATCGCACCGATTCCGTCGATCATCGCCTGGTGGGTCTTGGTGATGATCGCGACCCGGTTCTTCGACAGCCCCTCGACCAGGTACAGCTCCCACAGCGGCCGCGTGTGGTCGAGCTTGCGGGACATCAGCCGCGCCACCAGGTCGTGCAGCTGATCATCGTTGCCCGGTTTCGGCAGCGCCGAACGGCGGACGTGATAGGTGAGGTCGAAGTCCTGATCGTCCACCCACACCGGACGCGCGAGGCTGCCCGGGACCTCCATCACCCGCTGCCGGTACCGGGGCACCAGACCCAGCCGCCGATCCACCATCGACAGCAGGTGCTCGTAGTCGAAATCGCTGCGAGGGCGGCGGAAGACCGCGACACCGCCGACGTGCATCGGCGTCGTGTAGTCCTCCAGGTACAGGAAGGAAGCGTCGACGGCGGAAAGGCGATCGGGCATGCGGAGATCCTGGCACACATCCCCACCGGACCGAGGGGTTCACCCGCCGGGCCGCAACGCGGGCATGTGACACTTGATGGTGTGACCAGCGAAGTTTCCCCGAAGGACCGATTCGTCACCGTCTACGGCCGCAAGCCCGTGTTGGAGGCGTTGGCCGACTACGACCTGCGGGTCGACAAGGTGATCGTCGCGGACGGACTCCGCGGTGGGGCCATCGCGGAAATCGAGGAGGCCGCCGCCGATCGCGCCGTGAAGGTGCAGCGAGCGAGCGCGCACCGGGTGAAGGTGCTGGCCGGCAACGGACGTCACGACCAGGGCGTCGTGGCCGACGTCGTGGCCCGCAAGATGCGGCCGCTCGCCGACGCGCTCGCCGACCACGCCACTGCCCCGCGCACCATCCTGCTGCTGGACGGCCTGACCACTCCCGCCAACGTCGGCATGATCCTGCGGACCGCCACCGCCTCCGGCATCGACGGCATCGTCGTCCCGCACCGGGGTGTCGCCGGACTGGACCCGCTGGTCATCAAGGCTTCCGCAGGAGTCGCCTTCCACGCTCCCGTGCTGCGCAGCCGGACGGCGGCCGAAGCGGCCGAGATGCTCACCGAGGCCGGCTACCCGCTCTACGCGCTCGACGCCGACTCCGAGCACAGCCTCTACACCACGGATTTCGGTGACCGCGCCGTGTTCGTGCTCGGCAGCGAAACCGCCGGCCTCTCCACCGAGGTGGAGGAGCGCATCGCCCAGCCGCTGTCGATCCCGATGGCCAACGAGGTCGAATCCCTCAACGTCGCCAGCGCCGCAGCGGTCCTCTGCTTCGAACTCCGCCGCCGCAGCCTCAGCTGAATCCCGCTCGGGACGGGCACCGCAGCACTCGTCGTTGCGACTGCTGCGGTGTTCGTCCGCCGGCGGGCCCTGAATCAGGTTTCTCGGGCATGAAAAATGGGGTGGGCAGAAGAATTTCTTCTCCTGCCCACCCCACCTAAGGATTGTGTCGGCGGTGTCTTACTCTCCCACACCCTAGCGAGTGCAGTACCATCAGCGCTGGGGAGCTTAGCTACCGGGTTCGGAATGGGACCGGGCGGACCCTCCCCGCCATCGCCACCGACA
>NZ_JAGPXE010000024.1 GCF_018070075.1 Saccharopolyspora endophytica | reverse complement strand
TAACGTCACCGGGCGAACGCACGGCTGGAAACAGGCCCTGAACACCCTCGTGATGTTCTACGGCGACCGGATCAGCCTCAACTAGAAACCGACCACCGCCTCACCCACGAAAAATCAGACAGGCCCTCGGGTCCCGGAATAGGGCCGTAATCGGGTCACCAGCCTCGACGGGTGAGGGGGCGTCGAGGACCGGGGGACGGGGAACTCGTGGAGTTGGGGAGGTGGTTGCCGCGGTGTCGCGGGTTGATGCGGTGCGGGGGCTCGTCCTGGCGGCTGGGGTGGCCGTGCTGGTGGCGGATCTGTCCGGGCTGAGCAAGGCTGAGGTCGAGCGGATCTGGTTGCCGTTCGGGGTGTGGTTCGCTGTGGGAGGCGCCCTGCTGCCCGCCGGTTCCCGGCGGTGGTGGCTGGGGGCGCAGGCGGTGATCGCGCTGGCGGTCAACCACGTGATCGCGACGAGCTGGTGATCGGGATGCGGGAACAGTCCGGACGGGTGCTGGTCGTCGACGACGACCACGCGGTGCGCGATGTCGTCCGACGCTACCTGGAGCGCGCCGGCTACCAGGTCGACCTCGCCGACGACGGCGAGACGGCCCTGCGCAGCAACGCCGAACGCAGGCCGGACCTGATCGTGCTGGACCTCATGCTGCCGGGCATCGGAGGCCTGGAGGTGTGCCGCAGGGTGCGCGAGCGCGGGCCGGTCCCGGTGGTGATGCTGACCGCGCTGGGCGAGGAGTCCGACCGGGTCGCGGGCCTGGAGCTGGGCGCCGACGACTACGTGGTCAAACCCTTCAGCCCACGGGAGCTGGTGCTGCGGGTGACCTCGGTGCTGCGCCGCGCCACCCACTCCCCGCCCGCCGCGCAGGAGTCCGTCGTGGACGGCGTCCTGGCGCTCGATCCGGATGCCCGCCGCTGCACGCTCGACGGCGTCGAGCTGTCGCTGACCACTCGCGAGTTCGACCTGCTGGCCTACCTGATGCGCAACCCGCGCCGGGCCTTCACCCGCGCCGAGTTGCTGGAATCGGTGTGGGGATGGAACTTCGGCGACCAGTCCACCGTGACCGTCCACATGAGACGACTGCGGGAGAAGATCGAGCCGAGACCCGACCGACCCCACCGGATCAGCACCGTGTGGGGCGTCGGCTACCGCTACGACCCCGAGGCGGGCTGATGGACCTGCTCACCGAGCTCACCCACGTCGCGCCGTACGCGATCGGCCTGTCCCTGCCGGTGGCGCTGATCGGGGCCGGGCTGCTCTACCTGCTCCGGCACCGCTCGCTCGCGACCGCGCTCACGGTACTGGTGCTGGTGCCGCTGCTGGCCACCATGGCGGGCGTCCTCGGCGTCACCGGGTTCATGTTCGGCCCGCTGCTGACCACCGTGGTCGTCATCTGCACCGCCGTCGGGGTGATCACCGTCCCGGTCGCGGTGGTGCTGGGACGCAACATCGCGCGCCGGAGCGTGTGGGAGCGCGAGGCCCGCGCCCGCGAACGCGCCGCCGAGGCCTCCCGCCGCGAGCTGGTGGCCTGGATCAGCCACGACCTGCGGACTCCCCTTGCGGGCATCCGCGCGATGGCCGAGGCGCTGGCCGACGGCGTGGTGGACGAGCCCGACGAGGTCTGCTCCTACGCGAGCCGGATCCAGGGCGAGACCGAACGGCTGTCGCGGATGGTGGACGACCTGTTCGAGCTCTCCCGGATCACCGCGGGCGCGCTGCACCTGGAGTTCTCCGCCGTGCCGCTGCACGACGTGGTCAACGAGGCCGTCGCCGCCGAGCACCCGCGCGCGCAGCGGCGCGGTGTGCGGCTGGCGACCGAGACCGAGCAGTGGCCGGTGGTCTCCGGCAGCGATCCCGAACTCGCGCGCGTGGTGCGCAACCTGCTGTCCAACGCCATCCGGCACACCCCGCCGCGCGGTTCGGTGGTGCTCACCGCGGGCCGGGAGGGCCACCAGGCGTGGCTGCGGGTCGACGACGGGTGCGGCGGCATCGACGCGGCGGAGCTGGAGCGGGTCTTCGAGGTGGCCTACCGGGGAGATCACGCGCGGGGCGACAACGAGCGGGAACCGGCCGGGGCCGGGCTCGGGCTGGCGATCGCGCGCGGCCTGGTGCAGGCCCACCACGGCGAGATCCACGCCCGCAACCACGGCCCCGGTTGCCGGTTCGAGGTGCGCCTACCGCTGGCCGACGGTGCCGCGAACCGCTGACGGCGTGCTCGGCGGTGCGAGCTGAGTCCCGCACCTGAAGCAGCGAACACACCGACCCCTCACACAGCTCGCAGCGGAGCGTCGGCGAATTCCCGCACCCCATCGGCGAATTCGACCGTCGCGCGGAACCCGAGCACCCGCCGGGCCTTGGCCGGATCGGCGACGACGTGCCGGACGTCGTTGGGCCGAGCCCCGCCCACCACCTCCGGAGCGGGACCGCCGCAGGCCAGCGACAACAACTCGGCGAGTTCTCCGATGGTGTGCGGCTGCCCGGAGCAGATGTTGACCGCGTCCAGCTCCCCCGGTGGCCCGGAGGTCTCCAGCGCGGCGAGGTTGGCGGCGGCGACGTCGTGGACGTGCACGAAGTCGCGCCGCTGCCGTCCGTCCTCCAGCACCGTCGGGGCCAGGCCCCGGTGCAGCGCGGAGCGGAACAGCGAGGCCACGCCGGCGTACGGGGTGCCGTTGGGCATCCAGGGGCCGTAGACGTTGTGGTAGCGCAGCGCTCGCACCTCCCCGCCGGTCTGGTGGGCCCAGGCCGCCGCCAGGTGCTCCTGCGCGAGCTTGGTGGCCGCGTAGGTGCTGCGCGGGTCGAGCACCGCGTCCTCGGGCACCAGCTCGGGTTCCAGGGGTTCGGCGCAGCACGAGCACGGCGGCTCGAACCGACCGGCATCGAGGTCCTCGGCGCGTCGCTGACCGGGGCGGACCAGACCGTGTTCGGCGCAGCGGTAGCGGCCTTCCCCGTAGACGACCATCGAGGAGGCCAGCACCAGCCGTCGCACGCCGGTCTCGTGCATCGCGGCCAGCAGCACCGCCGTGCCGAGGTCGTTGTGGGCGGCGTAGTCGGGCATGTCGGACGGGTCGACGCCGTGGCCGACCATCGCGGCCTGGTGACAGACCGCGTCCACCCCGCGCAGCAGCTCGCGCACCAGCTCGGCGTCGCGCACGTCCCCGCGCACCAGCGGGTGCCGGGTTTCGGGAGGGGCGCCGTGGGCCTGGGGCAGCAGCGCGTCGAGCGCGACGATCTCGTGGCCGTGGGCGGTGAGGGTGTCGGCGATGGCCGAGCCGATGAACCCGGCGGCGCCGGTCAGCAGAATTCGCACGCCCCGACGCTAGGACGACGGCGGGCCCGACGTCCCCGATCGAGCCGCGATGTCATCGTTCCACAAGAACTTTCGGCTCTCTTACGCCCGAGCCCGAACTCTGGCCGCGACCGGTGAACCGAGCTCGAATGGAGGCATGACTTCGCTCTCCCGTGGCCGTGCGGCCACGATCGGACTGCTCGCCGCCGGCTCCGCGCTGGCCGCCGGGCACCTGGTCGCCGGTTTCAGCGATCCGCGCACCTCTCCCCCGGTGGCCGTCGGTGGTGCCTTCATCGACCTGGTCCCGCCGGGTGTGAAGGAGTTCGCGGTGGCGGTGTTCGGCACCGCCGACAAGCTCGCGCTGATCGTCGGCATGGCGCTGGTCATCGCCGCGCTCGCGGTGGTGGCGGGGCTGTCCTCGCGACGCTCGGTGCTGCCCGGCGCACTGCTGATCGGCGCGTTCGGGCTGGTCGGCGTGGTGGCCGCGTTGAGCCGGCCCGAGGGCGGGCCGCTGCCCTCGCTGGTCGCGGCGGCCGTCGGAGTGGGCGTGTTCGCCTGGCTGCACCGCGCCGGGCGGGCTCCGGTGGCCACCGAGATCGACCGGCGGCGTTTCCTGGCGACCTCCGGTCTGGTCGTGGTCGGGGCCGGGCTGGCCGGCATCGGCGGGAGTGCGCTGTCGAAGGGGTCCGGGGTGACGGCCTCGCGGGAGGCGGTGGCGGGCCGGTTGCCGAAGGTGCCACCGCCCCCGATCCCGGCGGGCGCGGACTTCGTCGCCGACGGGACGCCGACGTTCCTGACCACCAACCGCGACTTCTACCGGATCGACACCGCCCTGGTCGTGCCGCAGCTGCGCGCCGAGAACTGGCGGCTGCGGCTGCACGGCATGGTCGACCGGGAGCTGGACCTGTCGTTCACCGACCTGATCAACCGGCGCTTGGAGTCGCGGACGATCACCCTCGCGTGCGTGTCCAACGAGGTCGGCGGCAACCTCATCTCCACGGCCCAGTTCGTCGGCGTGCCGGTCCGCGACCTGCTGCTGGAGGCCGGGGTCCGGCCGGGAGCGCAGCAGCTGCTGACCACCAGCACCGACGGCTACACCGCGGGCACCCCCGTCGACGTGCTGCTGGAACCCGACCGGGGCGCGCTGCTGGCCTTCGAGATGAACGGCGAGCCGCTGCCGGCCAAGCACGGGTTCCCGGTGCGCATGGTCGTTCCCGGCCTCTACGGCTACGTCTCGGCCACCAAGTGGCTGGTCGACGCCGAGGTCACCACCTTCGACCGGCGCGCCTACTGGCAACAGCGCGGCTGGGCTCGGCTTGGGCCGATCAAGACCCAGTCGCGCATCGACCGCCCGCAGCGGGCAGCGCAGGTCCCGGCCGGTCCGGTGACCGTCGCGGGGATCGCGTGGGCGCAGCACACCGGCATCGACGCCGTGCAGGTCCGCGTCGACGGCGGCCCGTGGCAGTCCGCGGAGCTGGCCACCGAGGTCGGCCGCGACACCTGGCGCATGTGGCGGGCCAGGCTCGACCTCGCACCGGGAGACCACGTGGTGCAGTGCCGCGCCCTCGACCGCACCGGAACACCGCAGACCGAAGCGCGTCAGGGCGTCGTCCCCGACGGCGCGACGGGCTTGCACGACACCACTTTCCGCTGCACGTGACCGGCGTCACTTCCGTTGGACACGAGCCCGCGCACTGAGCAACCGTTCGGTATGGGATTCGGCGAGGGGAGCGTGCGGTGACCGACGGGCGAACGGGCATCTTCGAGTCGGTCGACGACGTCGTCGAGAAGCTGGCCGAGACCGGCTACCTGGCCTCCACCGCCGTGGCCACCACGGTGTTCCTCGCCGACAAGCTCGGCAAACCGCTGCTCGTCGAAGGCCCGGCAGGCGTCGGCAAGACCGAGCTGGCCAAGGCCGTCGCCGCCGTCGCCGAAGCGCGGCTGGTGCGGTTGCAGTGCTACGAGGGCATCGACGAGGCGCGGGCCCTCTACGAGTGGAACCACGCCAAGCAGCTGCTGCGCATCACCGCCGGTCGCGACGAGACCTGGGACGAGGCCCGCACCGACATCTTCAGCGAGGAGTTCCTGCTGTCCAGGCCGCTGCTGACGGCGATCAGCGGGGACGAACCGACGGTGCTGCTCATCGACGAGACCGACAAGGCCGACGTCGAGGTCGAAGGACTGCTGCTGGAGGTGCTCAGCGACTTCCAGGTCACCGTTCCCGAGCTCGGCACGATCAGCGCCTCGCAGCGACCGTTCGTGGTGTTGACTTCCAACGCCACCCGCGAGCTGTCCGAAGCGCTGCGCCGCCGCTGCCTGTTCCTGCACATCGACTTCCCCGACGCCGAGCTGGAGCAGCGCATCGTGCGGCTCAAGGTGCCCGGGCTCGATGAGGCGCTGGCCGGATCGGTCGTGGAGGTCGTCGGGGCGCTGCGCGGGATGCAGCTGCGCAAGTCGCCGTCGGTGGCCGAGACGATCGACTGGGCCCGCACGCTGCTCGCGCTCGGCGCGGACACCCTCGACGAGGACGTGGTGCGCGACAGCCTCGGGGTGATCCTCAAGCACCAGGACGACGTTCGCCGCGCCACCGAGAAACTGGTCGTGCCATGACGTTGCAGGCTCGCCTGGTCGGCTTCGCCGGGGCGCTGCGTGAGCAGGGCGTGCGCGTCGGTCCGGGCGAGACCGTCGACGCCGCAGCGGTCTTGGAAGTCCTCGGGATGGCCGACCGGGAACGCCTGCGGGAGGGGCTGGCCGCGGCCCTGCTGCGCGCCGACGGGCAGCGCAAGGCCTTCGACGCCGCGTTCGACCTCTACTTCCCCGCCGGGGTGGGAGCACCCGAGAGCGCCCGCAACGGCGACGAATCCGACCTCGAGCAGCGGTTGGTGCAAGCCCTGGCGGGCGATGACTCGGGCGCGCTCGGACAGCTCGCCGGCGAGGCCGTGGACGCGCTCGGGCACTTCGGCGGCGCGGACGGCCCGCAGGGCTGGTCGGCGCACCAGACGCTGGAACGACTGCAGCCGCAGACGCTGCTGGCCCGAGTGCTCGCGGCGATGCGCGGTGACGCCGAGGAGGACTTCACCGATCGGTTCGACCGCGACGAGATCCGCCGCCGCATCGACACCTTCCGCGACCGCGTCCGCACCGAGGCGCGCCGCCGCTCCGCGGAACTGCGCGGCGCCGACCACGTCGCCAAGCACGCCATCGCGCCGAGCGCCGACCAGGTCGACTTCCTCAACGCCGGCCGCGAGCAGCTGGCCGACCTCCGCCGCGCCGTGCAGCCGCTGGCGCGCAAGCTCGCCACGCGCATGGCCGCCCGGCGCCGCCGCGCCGCCAGGGGAACCATCGACCTGCGCCGCACGCTGCGCCGATCGCTGTCCACCGGCGGCGTGCCGCTGCGCCCCGCCTACGCCCACCACCGCCCGGCGCGGCCCGAGATCGTGCTGCTGTGCGATGTCTCGGGCTCGGTCGCCGGGTTCGCCCACTTCACGATGCTGCTGGTCCAGGCCCTGCACGACCAGTTCAGCAAGGTCCGGGTCTTCGCCTTCGTCAACCGCACCGACGAGGTCACCCGCATGATCGAATCGGGCGCGGCCGATCCCGTCGAGCTCGGGCGCAGCATCCTCACCGAGGCCGCGGTCACCGGCTGGCACGACAGCAGCGACTACGGCAACGCGCTGGCCGAGTTCACCGACAAGTACCTGGACGCCGTGGGGCCGCGCACGTCGGTCCTCGTCCTCGGCGATGCCAGGACGAACGGCTGGAACCCCAACCTCGACGCCCTGCACACCATCAAGCAGCGGGCCCGCCACGTCTTCTGGCTCAACCCCGAACCGGAACCGCGCTGGTCGACGGGCGATTCAGCGGCCCGCGACTACGCCCGCATCGCCGACATGCACGAGTGCCGCAACACCAGGCGCCTCACCCACCTGGTCTCCACCCTCCTGCCCGTCTGATTTCCGGAGCGCAGGATCGCTAGAGGGCGCTCGTGGTCAGGAAGCGTTCGAGGGTGGTGGCCAGGGCGATCGGGGTTTCGTCGATCGCGTAGTGGCCTGCGTTGGGGAAGACCTCGACGTCGCAGTGGGGGTACCACTGGGCGAAGGTGGCCTTCATGGTGTCCTCGCCGAGCGCCGGGTCGTGCTCTCCGGCGATCACCTTGACCGGCACCGGGTTCCCGTCGATCTCGGCGTGGAAGTCGGTCGTGGCCCAGGCGCGGAGGTAGTCGGCGACGGCGGCCGGCTCGGAGTGCTTGCGGGAGTGCTCGACCATCGCGTCCAGCCACACCGCGGTGAGCCTGTTGCCCGTGGTCAGGTCGATGATGGCGCGGCGGTTGGCGAGGTCGTCGGCGGCGCCGGAGAACAGCGCCCAGCCCTGATCGTCGAAGGGCACTCCCGACGCCGGGACCGGGGAGATGCCGACCAGCGCCCGGACCCGCTGCGGCGCGTCGGCCAGGACCCGCTGCGCCACCGCTCCGCCCATCGAGTGGCCGACCAGCGAGAAGGTGTCCAGCCCGAGCCGGTCTGCCAGGGCGAGGACGTCGGCGGCGGCCTCGGCGAGGGTGTGCTCGCCCGGCTCGTCGATGCGCCCGCCGTAGCCGCGGTAGTCGGGGAAGACGTAGCGGAACCGGCTCGTGTCCAGGTGCGGGTGCAGGACCCGCCAGGCGGCTGCCGACCCGAACCAGCCGTGCAGCGCGATGACCGGGTGCGCTCCGCCGCCGATCTCCTCGTGTCCGGTGCTCATCGGTCCCCTTTTCGTTCGATCGATCGGTCGTCGCGCGACCATCGCTGAGGTGCGCTTTCCGCGGGCGCACCGATGATCACCGGGCCGGTCGAGGGTAAGCGGCGTCACACGCGGTGGTCAATCGCCTGGTCAGGGCCTGTGTGCCGAGCGCGCCCGGCTCGGCGCGTACATTTGGGCGAAGGCGTGCCTGGGCACGCGGCAACGTTGGCGGTCCCGGGCGGGGCCGAGAAAGCACCGAGAAGGTTGGTCGGGTGGTAGTCCCCACGGCTCCTGCGCAGGACGTCGCGCAGCCGGATCGCCGCACTCCCGGACGACGGGCCGCCTGGGCGCTGCGCCTGGTCGCGGTGATCGCCGCCGGATTCGCCCTCTACGCCGGTTCGCCGCCACGCGAGGCGTGGTGGGTCGCTCCCCTGGCGCTGGCCGTGCTGGCCGCCGTCGTCCGCCACCGCAGGGCCCGCGCCGGCTTCGGCTACGGCGTGGTGTTCGGCTTCGCGTTCCTGCTGCCGCTGCTGGGCTGGTTGCAGGACTTCCTCGGCGCCGACTTCGGCCCCTGGCCCTGGCTGGGCGTGGCCGCGGTGGAGGCGCTGTTCATCGGCCTCGCCGGTGCCGGGATGGCGCTGGTCAGCCGCCTGCCCGCAGCCCCGGTGTGGATGGCCGCGGTGTTCGTGACGGCCGAGTCGGTGCGCTCCGCGTTCCCCTTCGGCGGGTTCCCGTGGGGTCGTCTGGCCTTCACCCAGGACACCGGACCGCTGCTGTCGCTGGCCGCGATCGGCGGCGCGACCCTCATCTCCTTCGCCGTGGCCCTCGTCGGCGGCGGGCTGGCCGAGCTCGTGCGCGACCCGCGCCGCTGGGCGGTGCCGGTGGCCGCGATCGCCGTGCCGCTGCTGGGCGGGCTGGCGTGCTGGCCGCTGGTGGGCACCGACGCCAACGCCGGGACCGCGCGGGTCGCCATCGTGCAGGGCAACGCCCCCAACCTCGGTCTGGGGCTGCTCTACGAGGACGACGTCCTGCACGACAACCACGTGCGCGCGGCGCAGAAGCTCGTCGACGACGTGCGCGCCGGACGGACCCCACGACCCGATTTCGTGCTGTTCCCCGAGCAGGTCGGCAGCTGGGGCCCCTCGCGCACCGATCCGGAGCTGTCGGCGATCGCCTCCCAGCTGGGCGTGCCGCTGATCGTCGGCGGGCTCGGCCAGGACCGCGACGGGCGGCTGCACAACCAGGTCGTGCGCTGGGACCCGGGAACCGGGTTCGGCGACCGCTACGTCAAGAAGCACCTGGTCCCGTTCGCCGAGACCATCCCGATGCGGGAGGTCGCGCGGCTGGTCAGCCCGTTCGTGGATCGCTTCCAGTCGGACATGACCCCGGGTGAGGAACCGGGCGTGATCGACGTCGCGGGCCTGAAGCTGGGCGTGGGGATCTGCTACGACGTCGCCTACAACGACGTCTTCGGGCCGGCCGCGGCGCAGGGCGCCACGCTGCTGGCGGTGCCCACCAACAACGCCTGGTACGGGCATTCGGAGATGAGCTACCAGCAGCTGGCGATGTCGCGGCTGCGCGCGGTGGAGACCGGCCGGGCGGTGCTGGTCGGGGCCACCAGCGGGGTGAGCGCGGTGGTGGCGCCGGACGGTTCGGTCACCGCGCAGACCGAGCTGTTCACCGAGGAGAACTTGACCGCCGAGGTTCCGCTGCGCGCGAACCGGACACCGGCCACCGAGCTCGGCTCGGTTCCGATGTGGACACTGGCGGTGCTGGGGGTGGGCGCGATCGCGGCCGCCAGGTGGCGGTCGAGGAAGTCCGACGCCTGATCGACGAACGAGTGCACGGCCGGTCCCGGTGACCGGCTAGGAGGATGTGGATGGCGAGGCAAGCCCCGGCCGAGAAGGTGCTGGTGGTGATCCCCACCTACGACGAGCGGGAGAACCTGGAACCGATCGTGCGGCGGCTGTTCGACGCGCTGCCCGCGGCGAACGTGCTGGTGGTCGACGACGGCAGCCCGGACGGCACCGGCGAGCTGGCCGACCGGCTGGCGGCGTCCGACGACCGGTTGCACGTCATGCACCGCACCGAGAAGGCAGGTCTGGGGGCCGCCTACGTCGCCGGGTTCGAGTGGGCGCTGGCCCGCGACTACACGGCGATCATGGAGATGGACGCCGACGGTTCGCACGCCCCGGAGGACCTGCCGCGCCTGGTCGGCATGCTCGGTGACAGCGGGACCGGCGCGGACGTGGTGCTGGGGTCGCGCTACGTGACCGGCGGCCGCACGGTGAACTGGCCCTGGTACCGGGAGTTCCTGTCGCGGGGCGCCAACGTCTACTCGAAGCTGGCGCTGGGCGTGCCGATCAACGACATCACCTCCGGCTACCGCGTGTACCGGCGGGAGGTCCTGGAGACGGTCCAGCTGCACAACATCGCGTCGCAGGGCTACTGCTTCCAGGTCGACCTGGCCTGGCGCTCGGTGGAGGCCGGCTTCACGGTCGTCGAGGTCCCGATCACCTTCGTGGAACGAGAGCTCGGCGCCTCCAAGATGGACGCGGAGGTCGTGCGAGAAGCCCTCCTCCGAGTCACCAAGTGGGGCCTCCGCCGCAGAGGCGGCCAAGCAGCAGGAGCAATCCGCTCCCTGCTCCGCTGACGCAGGAGCGGCACTCGCCACTCCCCGACGTCAGGCAACCGGCGAAGCCGGTTCCTCTGCGCCCCACCCGATCAACCGGCACCGCCGCGGGTTCTGACACGTCTTCTGGGGAGGACAGCCGCAGCGCCGCGTATCGACATACTCAAGTCGCGGATCCCGGAGCCAGAAGGCGTGTCAGGTTCCGCCACCCGCACCGCCAAGCAAAAAGACCACTGAGCAGTGGATCAGAACAAGCGAAAACACACGTAAGCGCCCGAGCACCAAGGAGCTCGGGCGCTTAACCATGCAATCAACAGATCACCGGCCGCGACGGGCGCGCAGCAGCTCCAGTCGCTCGTTGAGAAGCTCTTCCAGCTCCGGGATCGTGCGCCGTTCGAGCAGCATGTCCCAGTGGGTGCGCGGCGGCTTGACCTTCTTCTGCTCCGGTTCGTTGCCGTCGATGATCTTGGACTCGGCGCCGTGCAGGCGGCATTCCCAAGTCGGCGGGACCTCGGCGTCGTCGGAGAAGGGCACCTCGAACTCGTGGCTCTTGGGGCAGGCGTAGCGCACCGTCCGGCGCGGTGCGAGGTCGTGGTTACGGTCGGTCTCGTAGCTGACAGCTCCGAGCCGGCTGCCACGCAGAACGCGGTCGGCCATGACGGTTCCTTTCCCTTCGGCCCGGGCTCAGAGCCCGAGCGGTTGTGCTCACCGTGTGCAACGACGGAGTACCCGTCATCTGTTCCCGGCGTCGTGTTGCTGGTCGCCGTCGGTGACATTGTTCACCCGTCAACAACGGCTGTCCTCCTAGAGACGCGGTCGAGCGGCGTTCGTGACGCGTTCTCCCGACAGCAATCTACAAGTGGGTTCGAACGGGTGATAGTGCCAGATGTCCGGTCACCATCGCCAAGCAGGACCCTGGATTGTTAGTCATTGTGGGATGCAGATCACGACCCGTACGGCCGATCCCTTCATCCACTACGTGACCGTTCGTAGTGCCATGATCCTCCCCGTGATCACAACGCAGCGTACTGGCATATTCCGTTTTTGCGGATTCCCCAGCACTCCTAGATCACCAGCATGGAGCAATGCCCGCTCGATCGCGAGACGAACACGCCTGATCACTCTGCGCACACGCGCTAGAGCAGTTCCGGTGCCCGGTTGCCCACCGCCTCGATGGCCCTGCGGACCGGCACCAGCGCGACCAGCACCAGGCCGACCGCGAAGAAGACGACGAGCGAGATGATGGCCAGCCGGAACGAACCGGTCGCCTGACCGACACCGGCGAACACCAGCGGCCCCAGCCACGACGTCGAGCGCTCCCCCACCTCGTAGAGGGAGAAGTACTCGGCCTCGCGGCCCGGTGGAATCATCTGGCTGAACAACGAACGGGACAGCGCATTGGTGCCCCCGAGGACCATGCCGATCCCCACGGCCAGTCCGTAGAACTGCATCTCCTGCCCGGCCTGCACGAAGTAGGCGGCCACCAGCACCAGCAACCAGGTCGCCAGGCTCACCAGGATGGTCTTCTTCGCGCCGATGCGGCGGGCCAACACGCCGTGCAGCACGCCGCCGACGAAGGCGATGAACTGCACGATCAGCAGCGTCACGATCAGCGAGTCCTGCGGCAGCTTGAGCTCCAGGCTGCCGTACTGCGCCGAGACCTGGGACACCGTCGAGATGCCGTCGGTGTAGATCCAGTAGGAGCCCAGGAACGCCAGCGTGAGCGGGAAGTGCTTGGCCTCGCGCAGGGTGCCGATCAGCTGCTTGAAGCCCGCGGTGACCGCCGCGGCCCCCTTGTCGCCGCCCTCGGCTGGCTGGTGCCGGCGCAGCGCGGTCAGCGGCAGCAGCGTGAACACCGCCCACCAGATGCCCGAGGAGAAGAAAATCAGGCGCACGGCCGCGGATTCGGACAGGCCGACGGCGTCGTGCCCGAGGTAGATGACCAGGTGCAGCGCCAGCGCGGTGCCGCCGCCGAGGTAGCCGATCGCCCAGCCGCGGGTGGAGACGTTGTCGCGCTCGTCGGCGTCGGCGATCTCCGGCAGGAACGAGTAGTAGACGACGATCGAGGCGCCGAAGCAGATGTTGCCGATGATGAACAGCACCACGCCCAGCTGCCAGTTCTGCCCGGCGACCAGGGCCAGCAGCCCCGTGGTGATCGCGCCGCCGAAGGCGAACAGCGCCAGCATCAGCCGCTTGTTCTGGGTGCGATCGGCGATCGCACCGGTGATCGGCAGCACCACCACCTGCACCACCGTGGCCACCGACAGCAGGTAGCCCCACAGCGAACCGGCGGGGAAGGCCAGCCCCAGGATCGAGATGTCGCAGTTGACCAGGGAGTTGTCGCCCGCGCAGGCGTTGAGCCCGTTGCGCGCGACGTCGGCCTTGGCCGCGGCGGTGGCCACCGAGGTCAGGTAGAGCGAGAGGAAGACCGTCGTCACCGACGTCGGGAAGACCGAGTTGGCCCAGTCGTACCAGCACCACCCGCGTTGTTCCCGGCGGCGCTGCGCGGCCCCCGGTGCCGCTTCGCTGTCCATCACGCTCATTCCGTTCGGTCCTCCGCGGAGTGGATCACTCGATTGGAGGCACCATACTGGCTACCGGTTCCCGCGTGAGACGCACTCGCGCACGTTCGGAGAAACTTCGTCCGCTCAGCTCCGGGCGGGGTCCGCGGCCCGCTCCCGCAGGAGCTGGTTCAGCAGGTCCGGGCGGTCGCTGACCAGCCCGTCCACGCCCAGGTCCAGCAATCGCAGCATCTCCGACGGCTCGTCGACCGTCCACACGTGCACCTCAACACCCCACCGATGAGCCAACCCGACGAACCGCTCGTCCACGACCTCCAGCCCCTTGTGCCGAGCGGGAACCTGCACAGCCGCACCCCGGATCAACCCCCGCTCACCCCCCTCACCGGATTTCCACTGAAATCCGGTCAACGAGGTGACCACCGACGGCGACGGGGCCACCGGCAGTCGGGACCACGCCCAGAGGGCGGCAACGCCGCGCTGACCGGTGGAGGTCAGCAGCCTCGGGCCGCCGACCTTGCGCAGCAGCGTCAGACGCCGGTCGACGAAGGAGGCCAGGCACACCCGGTCCCAGGCGTTGTGCCTGCGCACGGTCCGCAGCACCGGCCCGGCGGCGCTGTCGGCCTTGACGTCGATGTTCAGCAGCAGGTCGGGGAACTCCTCCAGCGTCGCGTCGAGGCTCGCGACCGGTTCCCGCCCGGCGATCCTGGCGCGCGACACCTCCGAGAACGGCAGGCTCGCGATGTCCCCTTCACGGTCGGTGGTGCGGTCGAGCGAGGTGTCGTGGTGGATGACGGCGACACCGTCGCTGGTGGCGTGCACATCGGTCTCGATGTAGCGGTAGCCCTCGTTCGCAGCGGCGCGGAAAGCGCTCAACGAGTTCTCCATCTCGGCCAGATCGCCGAGGTGCCAGCCGCGGTGGGCGAACGCGCGCGGCCACGGCCCGTCCAGGAAGGGATGCGTCACGGTCGTCACTCTGCCGCACGCAGGTGACCGGGCGGTGTCGGGCCGGTGGCGTCGGAGTCGGCGTGGCGACTCCACGAAGATCACCGGTGTTGACTAACGTGATCACCGTGGACAACTCCGTCGAGCCCACCCGACGAGCTCGCCAGGTGCGTCACTGCGCCTGGTGCGGCAGGCGCGTACCCGACTCCGGACGGCAGGGAAGGCCGCGCCTGTACTGCGCGCAGGCCTGCCGGCAGCGCGCCTACGAGCGCAGGACGGCGGTGCAGCGCGGCGGGCTCCCCGAGGACTCCGTTGTGCTCTCAGCCGCCGAGCTCGCTGATCTGCAGGACCGCCTCTTCCAGCTGCGCTGCGCGGCCGAGGACGTGGTGACCGCGGTCGACGACGACGCCGACCGGTCCGACCTGCGCAAGCTCGCGGCCCAGGTCGTGGACGTCGCCGCTGAGCTAGAGCGCCTGCGCTGAACTCCCGAACACCACCCCGCGCACCCGGCACGACCCACGAGGTCCTGGGACGAACGGAGCATTGTGCCGGCGTGCGCGGGTGGCAAGATGAACTGATCCCCGGTGGCGAGGAAACGACGGTGCCCGCACGTCCTGCGGTCCGCGGCTTGCGTCGCGTCGACCTGCTCAGTCGCGATCCGATGGCTGCTGCCCTCTTCTACCGAGTCGTGCTCGACTGGTCGCCGGTGCCCGTGGAAACCGGACTGGACTGCTGGGTCGGCAACCGCCGCTGCGCCTTCATCCGCAAACCCCGCGCCGACGAGGTCCCCGGATTCCGCCTGGTCTTCGCCGGCGCCCCCATGGACTGCTCGCTGACCGGCCCGGACAACGCGCTCGCCCAGGTCACCAAGGGACGCGCCCAGCACGGCCCGCAGGCACCGGAACCGCGCCCGGGAGAACCGTGCTGGGCCGAACTGGCCACCACCGAACCGGCCCGCGCCGACGCGTTCTGGGCCGACATCCTCGGCTGGACCGTCGAGGACGCCACCTACCTCTCGGGAGGCCGGGCGATCGCCGGGCGCAGCGAGACCACCGGCCATCCGGGCTGGCTGTGCTACTTCGCGGTCACCGACCTCGACGAGGTCGCCGGACACGCCGCCGAACGCGGTGGCGAGGTCGAACGGCTCGACCACCCCGCGCTGGGCAAGGCCATGCTGCTGACCGACGACTCCGGCGCCCGCATCGGCCTCGCCGAAACCTCCACCTGGGGCTAGGAGCTGTTGAGGACTTGAAACAGCGGCTCCGCCGCGCTCTTCAACAGCCTCTAACCGAGCTCGCCGAGAACCCGCAACGTGCGGTTGGCCTTCACCGAGAGCCGCTGCTCGCGGGCGGTCACGTCGATGTAGGTCTGGCTGGAGTTCATCGACGAGTGGCCGAGCAGCTTGGCGATCTCGGCGGCGCTGGCCCCGTCCTCGGCGAGCCGGGTGGCGAAGGTGTGCCGCAGCGCGTGCACCATCGCGCCGGGCTGCACCCGGTCGGACACCCCGGCGGCCTGCAACGAGCGCCGCACCAGGTACTGCAGGCCACCGCGCTGGAGCTTCTCGCCCCGGTGGTCGACGAACAGCGGCTCGGCGCCGGGCAGCCGGTTGCCGAAGCGCTGCTTGCGGGTGCGCAGGTAGGTCTGGATGAGCCCGTCGAGGCTGTCCTCGATCGGGATCGACCGGCTCTTGCCGCCCTTGCCCTGCACGTGCAGCCGCCGGTCACCGGCCCGGCCGGCCAGCGACGACACGGTCAGCTCCAGCAGCTCCGCGGAGCGCACCCCCGTGCACAGCAGGGTCGCCAGGATCGCCAGATCGCGTTCGGGCCACGGGTTCCGAGCCTTGCGGACCCCCGCGGCGACCTGGCGCAGCAGGCGCTCCGGGGTCTCCTCCCCCTGCAGCGGTTTCGGCGTGGCGGGCGCGCTGCGCGGCTTGGGCACCAACTGCATCGGGTTGCCCGACACCGCACCTTCGATGACGCCGAAGCCGAAGAAACCGTTCCACGTCGACCAGGCCCGCGTCACCGTGGCCGCCGAGCGGCGCGCGGCGAACCGCGCGAACGCCGAGCGCAGCATCGAGGGGTCCAGGTCGTCGACCGCGATCCGCTCGGTCGGCGTGCCGGTGAGCTCGGCGAGCTCACCGGCCACCGACTCCAGGTCGCGGCGGTAGGCGCGCAGCGAGTTGGCCGCGAGCTTGCGGGCCTGCAAGTGCTCCAGGTAGCTCTCCACCAAGCGCGCCAAGTCCACGCCACACCTCCCGACACGATGATCAACTACGGGAGATGTAACCAGACGGCACCGACAGTCAGCTGTTGCGGATGAAGCGGTCCAGCACCCGCACGCCGAACTTCAGCGCGTCGACCGGCACCCGCTCGTCCACGCCGTGGAACAGCGCGGAGAAGTCCAGGTCGGCGGGCAGCTGCAGCGGCGCGAAGCCGTAGCAGTTCATGCCCAGCCGGGCGAAGGACTTCGCGTCGGTGCCGCCGGACATCATGTACGGCAGCGCCTTCGCGCCGGGGTCCTCGGCCAGCAGCGAGGCCTGCATCTGCTCGACCAGCCGACCCTCGAACTTGGTCTCCACCGGCGGCAGCCCGACCCACTCGCGCTCGACGTCCGGCCCCAGCAGGTCCGCCAGCTCCCGATCGAACGCCTCTTCCCGGCCGGGGAGGATGCGGCAGTCCACGGCCGCCTCGGCGACCGAGGGGATGACGTTGTGCTTGTAACCGGCCGTGAGCATCGTGGGGTTGGCGGTGTCGCGCAGCGTCGCCCCGATGATGCGGGAGATGTTGCCGAGCTTGGCCACCGAACCTTCGAGGTCCTCCTCCGGGAAGTCCCAGCCGGTGATCTCGCTGACACCGTCGAGGAACTCCTGGACGCTGTCGGTCATGACCAGCGGGAACCGGTGGTTGCCCAGCTTCGCCACGGCCTCGGAGAGCTGCGTGACCGCGTTGTCCCGGTGCACCATCGACCCGTGGCCCGCACGCGCGCGCACGCGCAGCTTCAGCCAGCGGATGCCCTTCTCGGCGGTCTGCACCAGGTACGCCCGCACGCCGTCCTTGAGCGTCAGGGAGTAGCCGCCGACCTCGCTGATGGCCTCGGTGCAGCCCTCGAAGAGCTCAGGGCGGTGATCCACCAGCCACTGCGCCCCCTGGAAACCGCCCGCCTCCTCGTCGGAGACGAACGCGAAGACGATGTCGCGCGGCGGCACGATGCCGTCCCGCTTGTAGCGGCGGGCGATGGCCAAGCTCATCGCCAGCATGTCCTTCATGTCCACGGCCCCGCGCCCCCACACGTAGCCGTCCTGCACCGCCCCGGAGAACGGGTGCACCGACCACTCGGCCGGATCCGCGGGCACGGCGTCGAGGTGCCCGTGCACCAGCAGACCGCCCCGAGAGGGGTCGGCCCCGGGCAGTCGCGCCACCACGTTCGCCCGCCCCACCTGGTCGCCGGCCTCGACGTAGGTGACCTCGTAACCCACCTCGCTCAGCTTCTCGGCCACGTACTCGGCCGCCGCCCGCTCGGGCACGAGGGTGTCGGCGTCGCCCGTGTTCGTGCTGTCGATGCGGATCAGATCACTGGCCAGCTGAACGACCTCGTCCTGCGCCAGCGCCAACCCCGCGTCCTGATCAGTACCGGAGATCCCGTTGTGCTCGCTCACCAGGCATTTCTATCACCCGCTGCGCCAACAGGGGGGTCCCTGCGAGGCCCAGATGACCATGAGCTAATCTATTAACACAACACAGCGGGAACGCCCCGGAAACGGCGGCAGACCCGAGATGTCCGAGTGGCGGAATGGCAGACGCGCTAGCTTGAGGTGCTAGTGCCCTACTAATGGGCGTGGGGGTTCAAGTCCCCCCTCGGACACCAGTGGGTGGGATCCGTCCCACGACACCACACATGGTTTCAGACACGAGACGGCGAGGTGCATTGCACCCGCCGTCTCGTCGTGTCTTCTGCCCCTGAGCGTCGGTTCGGGGGTGAGGGCCGTGGCTGAGTCCGCCGTCCCCGCGATCGAGCTGCACCCGTTGTCGGTGGATGAGCGCGCCGAGCTGCTGGCCGCGCGCGGCACGGCCCGGAAGGTTCCGCTCACCCAACTCGCGGCCCTGCCGAGTACGACCTCCATGGTCTATCGGATCGCCTCGGTGGATCCGCAGGGCCGTATCGCCGACAGCAGCATCGTCACCGCCTTGGGCTGGCAAACCGGGCGGCGGCTGCGCCTTGAGGTGCTCTCCAACACCACCGTGACCGTCCAGGCCGATCCCGACGGAATGTTCACCCTCGCCCGCCGCGCCCATCTCCCGCTGCCTGCTGCGGTGCGCCGCTGGTGCGGCCTGAATCCGGGCGACCGGGTGCTGCTGGCCGCTGCCCCGGATCCCGGACTTCTGCTGATTCACACGATGCGCGCCCTTGACGCCATGGTCGCCGCCTTCAACACCCCCGGAGCTGATTCCGAATGACTCACCACGCCGACGCGCCCGAGCTCGACGCTGCCCGTCTGCTGCTGGCCAAGATGGGTGTCTCCCCCGAGGACCTTCTCGGCGTCTCCGCGCCGAAGCCGCAGGCGCCGACGTTCGCCGACTACATCCCCGAGGTCGCCAAAGCCGTCTCCCCCGGCACCCGCCGGGTCTACGGCACGTACTGGAACCGAATCCTGGAGCACTGGGGCCACCGGCATCTCGACGAACCCACCACGCTGGAAATCCAGCAGCTCGCCGAGACCGTCCGTTCTCAGGTTGTCGTACGCCGCAACGCCCGCGGTGGACGTGGCGCCGCCGAGCACCTCATCGCTGCCATCCGCTGCGTCTACAACCACGCCGTCGCCGACAAACTCATCACCGAAGCCGACAATCCCGCTAAGAACGCCACCAAGCCCCGCCGGCTCGCCAGCACCCGACGGGCCTTGCCGGAAAACCGGCTCAAGGAGATCAACCACATCGCCGCCACCACTGGCGACGACCCGGCGCTCGACACGCTCATCTTGCGCCTGCACATCGAAACCGCCTGCCGCCGCGGCGGCGCCCTTGCTCTCACCCTCCGCGACCTCGACCCCGACCAATGCCTCATTCGGCTCCATGAGAAGGGCGAGACCATCCGCTGGCAGCCCGTCTCCCCCACCCTCATGACCCACCTGCGCGAGCACGCCCAGCACCGCGGCGCCACCAAACCCACCGACCAGGTCCTGCGGTACCGCAACCACCAGCCCATCACCAAACGACGCTACGACCACCTCTGGACCCGCATCGGCCAACACCTGCCCTGGGTCCACACCCAAGGCGTCAGCACCCACTGGCTGCGCCACACCACCCTCACCTGGGTCGAACGCAGCCACAGCTACGCCATTGCCCGCGCCTACGCAGGCCACACCACCACCAGCAGCGACACCGGCACCACCACCGCCTACACCCAAGCCGGCATCACCGAAATCGCCACCGCACTCGCCACCCTCACCAACGAACCCCACCCACTCGCCACCAACACCCCAACAGCCACCAAGACCGCCTGACCGAAAAACGCTCAGAGGAGCTCGTGTCGAAACCCTGTCCTCGACACGAGCTCCTCGCGGGCAGTCCCGTACATACATGCCAGCCCCGAAGGGCTGGCGTCACCAGGGGCCGCGGGCAGCTCGTCATCAGCGAGCTGGCTCGCCAGCCCCAGAGGGCTGGCGCCACCCCGCAGCTCCGCCGTGCCGTAGGGGTCGGCGGAGTTGTTGCGATCCTCGCCAGCCCCGGAGGGCTGGCGCCACCGTCGGCGAGGCGGCGAGCCTGTACAGCCTGGAACCGGAGTTGCGATCCTCGCCAGCCCCGGAGGGCTGGCGCCACACCACCACGGCGCCGTCGCCTTGCTCTTGGGGGCTGCAGGTTGCGATCCTCGCCAGCCCCGGAGGGCTGGCGCCACTCGCGCCGACAACTTCGGGAGCGCAGCTCCCCATCCGCTGTTGCGATCCTCGCCAGCCCCGGAGGGCTGGCGCCACTCGCGCCGACAACTTCGGGAGCGCAGCTCCCCATCCGCTGTTGCGATCCTCGCCAGCCCCGGAGGGCTGGCGCCACGCGCGGGCCACGACCGGCCTCGTTGAGGCGACGACGGCGTTGCGATCCTCGCCAGCCCCGGAGGGCTGGCGCCACCGCAGCTTGAGGCTGGCCTCCTTCTCCCACTCGTCGGTGTTGCGATCCTCGCCAGCCCCGGAGGGCTGGCGCCACATCGATGTCCAGCGGGACCTCGCAGTCCGGGTTGCCGCAGTTGCGATCCTCGCCAGCCCCGGAGGGCTGGCGCCACGCGGCACCGGTCCACCCGCCGTCGTCGATCGCCGAGTTGCGATCCTCGCCAGCCCCGGAGGGCTGGCGCCACCTGATCTCTACTCCTGGTTATCTGAGTTTGTCGGTTAGGAGTTGCGATCCTCGCCAGCCCCGGAGGGCTGGCGCCACGCCGGCATGTCTGCGACCAGGTGACGGGCAGACCAGGTTGCGATCCTCGCCAGCCCCGGAGGGCTGGCGCCACAGAACCAGCGTGGAGAGCGTCTTCAGGACTTCGATGTTGCGATCCTCGCCAGCCCCGGAGGGCTGGCGCCACGGCAGAGGACTCGCGCGGGATTCCGAGGGCTCTGTTGTGGTTGCGATCCTCGCCAGCCCCGGAGGGCTGGCGCCACGTACCGGTCGGTGGATTCCGTGCCGTCGTCGGTCTTGTTGCGATCCTCGCCAGCCCCGGAGGGCTGGCGCCACAGCACCTGGGCACGGGCAGGCTCCGACTCGGCAGTGTTGCGATCCTCGCCAGCCCCGGAGGGCTGGCGCCACTGCTTCGGCGGCAGGTTCCACAGGTTCAGCCGGTCGGCGTTGCGATCCTCGCCAGCCCCGGAGGGCTGGCGCCACCCTGCGTGAGCAGGGGTGACTGGTTGGCCAAGCGTACCCGGTGATCTGGTTGTGACTGAAACGCGCGGGATTCGCTTGAGAATCTCCTGGCGTGTCACTAGACGCTCCCGGTTCCGAAGCGAGGGAAGTGCCCGCGCGTGTCGGTGTTGATCGCTACCGTGGCGCATCTTCATCGACCGTTCGGTGTCGTGAGAGGTTGGAGGTACGGATGTGGGCGCATAGTGGAGACGGTAACGGTCGGTGGCATCGGCTTTCGGCGCATGCTCGGTCGACTGCGGCGTTGTCCTCGCGGTTCGCGCGCGAGTTCGGCGCTGAGGACCTTGGCTACGCGCTGGGGCTTTTCCACGACGCCGGCAAGGCGGCTCGCTGTTGGCAGGAGGGTTTGGCGGGCGTCGCCGACACCGGGAAATCCGTTGGAGTGCCGCATAAGGAAGCCGGTGCGGGTTGGCTGGCCGGCTTGATCGGGCCGGTGTCACTCGCGATCCTGGGCCACCACGGTGGTCTTGCCTCAGCTGGGGAGCTCACCGACAAGCTCGAGGCTTTCAGTGCAGGCGCGTTCGGCGACCTCGAGCAGGTTCAGGCCGAGTTCTTGCGCGAGGTGCCCGAAGCCCAAGAGGTCCTGCAGCGCGGAGGTCTTGTTCCTCAGCTCTGGCGAGAGGATCCCTTGCTCTGCGAGCTGGGTATCCGCCTTGCCTTCTCCGCGCTGGTCGATGCCGATCACCTTGACACCGCTGCCCACTTCGCCGGCTGGGATGCTCCGCGGGTGCGCGCCGACACCGACATGGTCGAGCTGGCAGCCTTGTTCGAGCAGCAGCGGCAACGCATGCTCACCTCGCGCCGCGAGTCCGGCGCATCCCCGATCGATGCGATCCGTGAAAGGGTGTATCAGCGGGCCATCGAGCACGCATTGGGGCCGACCGGTGTCTACCGGATGCCCGCGCCTACCGGGGTCGGCAAGACCCTCGCCGCAGCAGGTTTCGGCCTCCGACACGCCGCACACCATGGCAAGCGCCGTGTGATCGTGGCGGTCCCGTTCATCACAGTGACCGAGCAGAACGCCGGCGTCTATCGCGGGCTACTCGGTAACGACAACGTACTCGAGCACCACTCGGCGGTCACCGCCTCCGACGACAGGAAGCAACAGATCCGCCAGCACACGCTCGCGGAGAACTGGGACAGCCCCGTTGTGGTCACCACCACCGTGCAACTGTTCCACTCGTTGTTCGGCCGGAAACCGATGGAGATGCGGAAAGTTCACCGCCTGGCCAATTCGGTCATCGTCCTCGACGAAGTCCAGGCACTTCCTTTGCGCGTGCTCATTCCTATCCTCAACGTATTGCGGATGCTCTCCGAGCACTTCAACACGACCGTGCTGCTGACCTCCGCGACCCAACCGTCCTTCGAACATCTCGGACAGTGGGCCGATCTCACGGTCACCGACATCGTCGACGACCCCGCTTCGCTGTATCGGAGTCTGCGTCGAGTCGAATACGAGTGGTGGCTGGACCCGCGACCCGGCCTCCTGGAAGTCGCTGACCACGCTGCACAGCACGAACAGGTCCTGGTCGTCGTGAACACGATCGCCGACGCACGCACGATCTACCAGCACTGGGCGGAATCGGATCCCGAGTCAGTCTGGCACTTGTCAACACGGATGTGTCCCGCCCACCGGCGCACCGTGCTCACCACCGTTCGCGACCGCCTCACCCGGGGCGAACGCGTCCGGCTCGTCTCAACACAGCTGATCGAGGCAGGTGTGGACATCGACCTCCCGATCGTCTACAGAGCGATGGCGCCAGCGGAAGCACTGCAGCAAGCAGCTGGTCGAGCCAACCGAGAAGGCCACTTGGAAGGCAACGGCAAAGTCGTGGTGTTCGACGCCCACGACATGTCCAGCCCCAGCGGCTACCGGGCAGGCACCGATGTGACACGACAGCACTTCGGCCCCAGCGACCAAGACACCACCGACCCCGACAACCTCGCAGCCCTCGCCGACTACTACCGCGACCTCTACCGGACATCCAACACCGAAAACGGTGCACGAAACCGCGCAATCCAGGAAAACCGCGTTAAACTCGACTACATCGCGGTCACCAACGGGCCGATGCACACTGCACCGCACTCAAGCTCAACACGAGACCCGAAACGGGCCTTCCGAATGCTCGACGACGACACCATCCCCGCCATCATTCCCGACTACGACCACAAGGCCACGACCCTTCTCGACCGGTTGAAACGCGCTCCAGAAGAAGCCGGACAACTCATCCGCGCCCTACAGCCCTACATCGTCGCACTACCGCAACGACTCCTCGAAGACGACGCTGTATCCGCGATGTGCCAACCGATCTTCGGCGACCTGCACGCATGGAAGGGCGACTACAACACCGCATACGGAATCGACACGTCAAACCTCATCAACGAAGAAGTCTGGTGACCACGACCAACCCACGATCAGAACCAGTCAACATCCAATCCACTGCTTCGGAACCCGGAGCGTCGCGCAACACGCCGAGAGATCATCAAGCGAATCCCGCGCTTTTCAGTCACAACCAGGTCACCGGGTACGCTTGACCAAGCAGTCACCCCTGCTCAGGCAGGATGGCGCCAGCCCTCCGGCTCTGGCGAGGATCGCAACTGCGCTCGCGATTTGATCGCAAGCTCGCCGACGCCGCCGAATGGCGCCAGCCCTCCGGCTCTGGCGAGGATCGCAACCCCTCTCGTCCGAACAGAACTGCCCCGTCGCCGGGGTGGCGCCAGCCCTCAGGGGCTGGCGAGGATCGCAACGCCATCGCGCAGCGAGACCAGCGCCGAAGGCTCGGTAGCCGTGGCGCCAGCCCTCCGGGGTTGGCGAGGATCGCAACTACAGCGATGACGCACCCGACACCGACGAGGAGTGTGGCGCCAGCCCTCAGGGGCTGGCGAGGATCGCAACTCGCGCCGGTAGCCCTCGGGCTCGCCGAGTTTGAGGTGGCGCCAGCCCTTCGGGACTGGCGAAGATCGCAACAACGGAGTGGACGCCGGCTGCGCTGAAGGCGTTGTGTGGCGCCAGCTCTCCGGGGCTGGCGAGGATCGCAACGACGACGGGGCCTGGGACAACATGTGTACACGCGTCGGTGGTGTCGGCCCTTCAGGGCTGGCGACGACTGCGGCAGATCAGGGATCAGGGACGAGCTTTCTGCGATTGGGTGTGTCGGTCGTCCGCAGTCGGGACCTACCCGGCCGCCTGAGTTGCCGAGCTGGGCTGTAGACGCTGGTGCGAGCGGATGACGATGGAATTAAGGGGAAATGGGACGAATCCTCCCCATCGGGCGCCTGTGACTGCTCCATTTGGGCGTATTTGATCCGTGTTGTGGTTGATCTGGGGTGATCACCGGGAATTTGTCGGTGCTTGCATGTCTACTGTCGCGCGTTGTTTCGATCTAGGAGGTGTGGTGGTCACAGACCTTCCGGTCTCCGCTAGCGGGGCTAAGCCCGTGGGTGTGGAGGTATGGGGGCCGGGTGCGTTGTTTACGCGTCCGGAGTTGAAGGTGGAGCGGGTTAGTTACTCGGTTATGACGCCGACGGCGGCCATTGGTGTGTTGGAGGCGATTTTTTGGAAGCCGGAGTTTTCGTGGCGGCCGGTTGCGATTGAGGTTCTCAAGCCGATTCGTCAGTTCACGCAGCGGCGGAACGAGACGACTGATCTCGCGTCGGTGGATGATGCGGCGTTGCGGGGCCGGACGGTGAAAGCTGTCGAGCATAGGACGCAGCGCAACTCGGTATGTCTTCGTGATGTCGCGTACCGGATTTATGCGCACGTCGAGGTGCGTGGGCACGCGACGAAGCCTGAGGCGGCGTACCGGGATCAGTTTCGGCGTCGTGTGGAACGTGGTCAGTGTTTCCACCAGCCCTATTTGGGAACGCGTGAGTTCAGCGCGCACTTCGGGCCGGTCGGTAGTCATTCGGTGCAGGACGAGGAGCTTCCACGCGTGACTGAGGATCTCGGCATCATGTTGCACGGGGTGCAGCACGGTGAGGGTTCGGTGTCGTTCACGTGGTTCACGGCTCGGCTGGATGGCGGGTGGCTGCACATTCCGCGTGACGGGATCGCAGCCAACGTTGTGGCGGGTGCGTGATGCTGGTTCAGCGACTGGTCGAATACGCGCGGGAACACAGCACTAGCAAGCCGTTTCACCGTGAACGTGAGTTCTCGTGGGAGCTGGCGCTGTCGAGTACGGGCAAGAAGCCCCGGCTTGACGAATGCCGTGATGCCGACGAGGCCCGCAAGGGCAGGGGGCAGCGGCATTTGACGCCGGCGGTGACCCGCACGGTCGGCGTGGCACCGCAGATGGGTGCTGACGACGTTCAGTATGTCCTAGGCTGGGGCGACGAGGGTACGAAACCGGCACGCGTGCAGGACTGTCACCAGCAGTTCGTCGATCTCATCAACAGGTGGGCTGAGGAGTCCGCGGGCGAATGTCCGGAAGCCGAGGTGGTGCGTGACTTCTACGCTCGTGGGGGCGTCGCCGAGGTGCAGCGGCCGGATGAGATCGGCGCGAAGCAGGGCGTTCTGATCAGTGTGGATGGTGTCCGCATCATCACGCTCGACGCGCTGACCTGGTTCTGGGAAGCCGAAGTCGCGCGGCGCAAGACAGGTGGCACGACGGGATTGTGCCTGGTGTGCGGGCGGGACGGCGTGCTCGCCGAGACGGTCCCCGGCAACCTTTCAAAACGCTTGGTGCCGGGTGCGGCGAACAATCCGGCCCTGATCAGCGTGAACGAACGCGTGTTCGGCTACCAGCTGACTACCGGTCTTCACCACACCCCGATCTGTCTGGCCTGCGGCGATGCGATGAACACCGCTCTGACCGAGCTGCTGTCCGGCCCGCACACGCTCGGTGCGGCACAGCAGGACAGCGTCATGACCTGGTGGACGCTCGGCGACGCGCCGAAGGACTTCTTCAACATCATGCCGGGGAAACCAGATCCCGCCGCGGTGAACCGGGTTCTGGAGCGGCTGCGTGGGGGACAGCCTCTGCTCGTGGCCGACAGTGTGCGGTCGCAGGCTGCTGAGGGTCGGTTCTGCTCGGTGACGCTGGGCGGCAACTCCTCTCGCGTGGTGATCCGTGACTGGATCGACATGCCGCTGTCGGAAGTGATGGCCAACCTCGCGGGCTGGTACGACGACCACGAGATCGCCACAGTCTGGGACGAGTACCCGGTGCACTATCCGCTCTGGCAGCTCGAACGCGCCACCGGACGGTGGGACAAAGACCGCAAGGCCTACCGCGACTTCCGTGACACCGCCAACGGTCAGCCTGAACACGTCCACCGGGACCTCATCGGCGCCGTGCTTCGCCACAAGCCCTTGCCGGCGAGCATGCCGCGGCACGTGGTCCAACGCATCACCAACGACGGCACAGTCGATGGCCCCCGGGCCGCGTTGCTGCGGTTCGCGCTGCAACGCCATCCACGAAAGGACACGGACATGCCCCCTGGGCTCGACGAGCAGCGCACCGATCCCGCGTACATCGCGGGCAGGGCGTTCGCGGTGTACGAGGCGATCCAGCTCGCCTCGGTCGACTCGCGCAACCCGAGCCGGAACGAGCCCGATGGCGCCGGGGAATCAGGCAACGGCCGGAAGAAGCTGAACGCGACGTTCAAGGACCGCCACTTCTCCGGCGCGGTGTCGAACCCACGGCCCGCTCTCACCGCTGCCAGCAAGCTTGCCCCCGGATGGCTCGGTGTGATTCGCCGCTCGAAATGGAGTGGGCTCGCGTTCACCCTGGAAGGGAAGTTGAGCGCGGTCCTGGCGCTCGCTGACGAGATTCCCGGCCGCCTCAACCCCAAGCAGCAGGCCGAGTTCATCCTGGGCTATCACCACCAGCACGCCCACGACGCGCAGCAGCGTCGTGAACGCCGTGCCCAGCGCGGCGACTCCGACGCCGCCTGAATCCTCCCCGAAACTTCTTTCTTGACAGGAAAGGACTCAACTTCCGCATGAGCGTTGAACCGCATCTCGACCCGTCGGTCCGCCACGACATGGTGTTCCTGTTCGACGTCACCGATGGCAACCCCAACGGTGACCCGGACATGAGCAACCGGCCCCGCACCGACGACGAATCCGGACACGGTCTGGTCACCGACGTCGCGATCAAGCGCAAGATCCGCAACACCCTGCCGCTGGCGGCCGAGGACCCCGAGCGTTACAGCATCTTCGTCGAGGCCGGACACGCGCTGAACACCAAAGCGGCCGAGACGATGAGCGTCAACAAGATCGACACCAGGAAAAAGCGCCTCACCGACGACGAGCTGCACACCGCTCGCGCGTGGCTGTGCCAACGCTACGCCGATATCCGGCTGTTCGGCGCAGTACTGAGCACCGGTGAGACGAAAGCCCTCGGCCAGGTCTACGGGCCGCTGCAGGTGACCAACGCGCGCAGCATCGATCCGGTCTTCCCGCAGCATCACACGATCACGCGGATCACCCAGACCACGCAGGCCGACATCGACAAGGGCGAAAACACCGAGTTCGGTGGCAAATGGACCGTTCCGTACGGCCTGTACAAGGCGGAGCTGTACTACTCGGCGAATCGCGCCACCGGGGACAAGGGCACCGGCGTGGATTCCCGCGATCTGGAGCTGCTGTACCGCACGCTGGAGATGATGTTCGACCACGACCGGTCGGCCACTCGTGGCACGATGACCGCACGCGGACTTTACGTCTTCAGCCACGACAACGCCTTCGGCAGCGCCCCGGCGCACAAGCTCATCGAGCGAGTTGAGGCAAAGCTGGTGACCGACACCGAATCACCGCGCAGCTTCGCCGACTACTCGGTGGCGGTCGACGACGACAACCTCCCGAGCGGAGTCACGCTGAGCAAGCTCATCGCCTGACTCGCGTGTACGGCGACGACCGGCCTGCCGACCGGCCGTGGGCGAGCGTGCCGATCTCCGCGATCGAGCATTTCGCCTACTGCCGGCGGCAGGCCGCGCTCATCCACCTCGACCGCTACTTCTCGGACAACGCCGAAACACAACGCGGGCACCTCGCGCACGAGGTCGTCGACCGTGGCGGGCCCAGCGTGTCCCGCGACGGCACCCGCTGCTGGCACGCGCTTTCCGTGGCCGATGAAGACCTTGGCGTGCACGGGATTTGCGACGTCGTCGAGCTCCATCCCGACGGGCCGGTGCCGATCGAACACAAATCCGGCAGCTACCGGCCCGGCAGCGCCACCGACCTCCAAGTCGCCGCGCAGGCGGTGTGCCTACGGACAATGTTCGATGCGGACGTTCCCAGAGGGCTTGTCTTCGCTGGGCGCAATCGGCGCCGGTTTGAGGTCGTCGTTGACGACGCGCTCGTGAGCCGCCTTCGCGCGGTCGTGGAAGACCTGCGCGCCATGCTGCGTACCGAGAAGCTACCGCCACCGGTCAACGACCGCCGCTGCGACCGATGCTCGCTACGCGGCGGGTGCATGCCCGAAGCACGCCGAGATCACGGCACGGTGTTCACGCCCCAACCTCTGGGAGAATGGGATGCCTGAACTGCTCCGCACGCTGTTCATCACCACTCCGGGCACGAGCCTGCACCTGGAGAACGACACCGTGCGGATCTACCACCCGGACAAACCCGGCCGCAACATCCTTCCGCTGCTGCGAATCGACCACATCGTCGTGTGGAACGGCGTCGACATCAGCGACGACCTGCTGATGCGCTGCGCCAACGACGCCCGTGGCGTGACCTGGCTGAGCCAAAACGGTCGCCTGCTGGCCAGAGTCACCGGCGCACAGACCGGAAACCCCGTGCTGCGGCTAGAACAAGCCCGAGCCTACGACTCAGAACACCGGCGCCTGTCCATCGCCCGCGCCGTCGTTGCGGGCAAGCTCCAGAACTACCGCCAGTTGCTGCTGAAAGCGGCTCGGGATGTAGATGAACCACGCAGGCAGCGAATCCGCGATGTGGCGGCACAGCATGGCGAAGCCATCATGGCCGCTGGCCACGCCACCACCCTGACAGAACTCCTCGGCATCGAGGGCAACGCCGCGCGGCGCTACTTCGAAATCCTGCCGCTGCTGACCCCGCACGCCCCACCGACGCGGTCTCGGCGGCCGCCGCGGGATGCGTTCAACTGCCTGCTGTCATTCGGATACGGGATGCTGCGCACCGCGGTCCATGGCGCACTCGAACAGGTCGGACTCGACCCCTACATCGGCTACCTCCACGGGGTGCGATCCGGTAAACCATCGTTGGCCCTGGACCTCATGGAGGAATTCCGACCTCTACTGGTCGACCGACTCGTCCTGACGATGTTCAACCGCAAGCAGATCACCACAGCACACACCACCACCGACCCGGCGGACGGCGTCCAGCTCACAGACGAGGGACGGAAGTTCTTCCTCGGCCAGTGGTCTGAGGCCCGGGAACGCACCTGGAAACACGCCGAAACCGGACGAGAGATCCCGGCGGCCTTGCTTCCACTCGTGCAGGCACGGTTCCTGGCACGGCATCTGAGAGGCGACCGTCCGGCCTACACCCCGTGGGTGGCGAGCTGACATGGAACTACTGATCACCTACGACGTCGAGACCACCACGCCAGAGGGCCGTCGTCGACTCCGACGCGTTGCGAAGACCTGTGAAGGGCATGGGATCCGTGTGCAGAAGTCGGTGTTTGAGGTCGTCTGCTCGGACGCCGAATGGCTGCGACTCCGCCACCAACTCGAAACTGTGATGGACCCCGAAGACGACAGCATCCGGGTATATACCGTTCCGCGCGGAACGTTTTCCACCGCCCTGCGCCTCGGTAACTCGCCAACCGCGGGGCACGACGACCCGTTGATCTTCTAACCAACCCCACTTCGGAACCACAAGCGTTGCATGACACGCCGGAAGGTTCTCAACCAGTTCCCGGGCGTTTCGGTCACGAACCAGCATCCCGGTACTATTCCGAGCGCAGTAACCCCTGTTCAACCAGGGTGGCGCCAGCTCTCCGGGGCTGGCGAGGATCGCAACTTGGCCTGCCGGACCATCGCCGCACGCCCAGTGTGGGTGTGGCGCCAGCTCTCCGGGGCTGGCGAGGATCGCAACACCCGGCGCATTTCGTACACCTCGCGGCCGTTGTCATCGGTGGCGCCAGCTCTCCGGGGCTGGCGAGGATCGCAACGCTGTCGTCGTCAGTGAAGGTGCTGATCTCATCGGTCGTGGCGCCAGCTCTCCGGGGCTGGCGAGGATCGCAACTGCGGCGCCGGCGGGTCTTCGACCGGGCTGGCCGCCGCGGTGGCGCCAGCTCTCCGGGGCTGGCGAGGATCGCAACAGGAGCAACGCGCTGCCAAGCGCTGAGCTGGCCACTGGGTGGCGCCAGCTCTCCGGGGCTGGCGAGGATCGCAACCGCTTCGGCCTTGGTCTGCTCGGCGGTGGCTTCGGCGTGGCGCCAGCTCTCCGGGGCTGGCGAGGATCGCAACTTTTCCCCCATGTAGGTACGTACTGGCTGGAACCGGCGGTGGCGCCAGCTCTCCGGGGCTGGCGAGGATCGCAACTTCGCCCGCCGCTGGCTGCGCCAGGTCACGACGATGGTGGCGCCAGCTCTCCGGGGCTGGCGAGGATCGCAACAGTGACCTGCTCGCTACGGTCACGGTCATCCCCCACGTCGTGGCGCCAGCTCTCCGGGGCTGGCGAGGATCGCAACAGCGGCATCAGCGAGCGCCTTTTCGCGGGCGTCGGCTGGTGGCGCCAGCTCTCCGGGGCTGGCGAGGATCGCAACAAGGAGCAGGCCGCCAAAGCCGCCAAGCAGCGCCGGTGGCGCCAGCCCTCCGGGGCTGGCGAGGATCGCAACCAGGACAAGCGTTACCTCCCGCTGGAGGTCACCCCGCGTGGCGCCAGCCCTCCGGGGCTGGCGAGGATCGCAACATGCGGCGGTGGAGAACAGTGCCGATATCGCGGCCGTGGTGGCGCCAGCCCTCCGGGGCTGGCGAGGATCGCAACGCCGCGGCCGGCATCTGGCCGGGCCCGCCCCGGCCGGTGGCGCCAGCCCTCCGGGGCTGGCGAGGATCGCAACATCTTCGACGGCAAAGCCGGTTCGGACTACATCCCGTTGTGGCGCCAGCCCTCCGGGGCTGGCGAGGATCGCAACAAATAGGTCTGCGTGACGTCGCGCTTGGCGCCGTTGGCGTGGCGCCAGCCCTCCGGGGCTGGCGAGGATCGCAACACCATCGGCGGCACCGGCCACCAACCCCCGACGCCAGTGGCGCCAGCCCTCCGGGGCTGGCGAGGATCGCAACTCTCGCTGAAATCCCATGTGTCTGAAGGAGATTCCCTGTGGTGGCGCCAGCCCTCCGGGGCTGGCGAGGATCGCAACCTACCCCGGTAGCCTGATCGCCTGATCGCGCGTCCCGCCGGACGTGTGGCGCCAGCCCTCCGGGGCTGGCGAGGATCGCAACCTGGTCTGCACGCTGCAGGAGGGCCACCCCGGCTCACGTGGCGCCAGCCCTCCGGGGCTGGCGAGGATCGCAACAGCAGCTGGACGCCCAACGGACTCGGCCTCGTTCCAGTGGTGGCGCCAGCCCTCCGGGGCTGGCGAGGATCGCAACCCTTCGGGTCGAGGGTCTCTGATCGGACCGCGTGGCGGTGGCGCCAGCCCTCCGGGGCTGGCGAGGATCGCAACGACAGCTCGCCACACGCGGCCGGCATCCTCTCGCTGGGCGTGGCGCCAGCCCTCCGGGGCTGGCGAGGATCGCAACACCTTCAGAACGCGGAGATCCACGGCAGCGCGTCGGTGGCGCCAGCCCTCCGGGGCTGGCGAGGATCGCAACTTGAACACCGCCGGGGTGATCTGGTCCGGCAACGCCAGTGGCGCCAGCCCTCCGGGGCTGGCGAGGATCGCAACTTGAACACCGCCGGGGTGATCTGGTCCGGCAACGCCAGTGGCGCCAGCCCTCCGGGGCTGGCGAGGATCGCAACTGTGCCATCGTGGCGGGCCAGGCCCCGGCCGCGTTCATGTGGCGCCAGCCCTCGAGGGCTGGCGAGGATCGCGATCTGTCCAGCGGCGCGAGTCAGTCCGCGCTGGTGGCCATGTGGCGCCAGCCCTCCGGGGCTGGCGAGGATCGCAACGAGCTCATCGCCACAGGCAAGGTCATCCCGACGCCACAGGTGGCGCCAGCCCTGCGAGGCTGGCGACGGTCGAGCGTACGGGAGGCCTCAACTTCCGTTAGCTTCATCGGAGGTGAGAGTTCGAAACACGTCGGACTTCGAACTTACCGGTGTGTATCGGGGTCGTACTGCTCGATCTCGCATCGGTCGAGGTTTCCCTGCTGGAGGACCTCGAGGGCAGCGTCGGAGACCACGAGACGTCCTCGGGGTGTGAGTCCCACGTCGTCTTGGCCTGCCGTTCCGGTGACATAGAGCCAGCGGAATTCTGGGAACTCGGTCAGTCCGTGGCGCTCGAGACGCTCTTGAGCGTCTTCGCCGTAGGTGACCTCGGCTCCACGGATTTCGAAGGCGCCGAGTCCGGAACCGGCCAAAGCCGCGGCCATCTTCTCGGTGACGAGAAAGCACGGGTGGGAGGTGATCAGGTCGTCGCCGAACCAGTTGTCGATCTCATAGTGGAGGGCCCCCTCCACGCGGGGCGGGCGGACCGTGGTGTCCAGCACTGTCTCGTCCGCCAGGATGCCCGGGACATCGGGTCGCAACCGATAGAACATGATCACCTACCGTACGGGTGGGTTGAACTGGTGGCCGAATTTGTCATCGATCTCAGTGGCCTTGTCCAACAGGTCTTGCTTACTGGGGTTCGGATTGTCGATGTAGAACTCGTCCCACTCCGACCGGATCTTGCTCAGGTGCACATCGCCGTTGATCTCTTTCGGGATCCCCCGGAGGTTATCAAGCGAATGCATCTCGTTCGGGGTGATGTCCAGGTCCGGGTACTGCTTCTTCATCGCCTGTTGCTCGACGGCGTGGTGGACCCAGACCTTGCCCTTGAGGTCGGGGTTGGCGTCGAAGAAGTTCGCCCGGTACGCGTCTCGACCGATACGATCCGACCAGCCGAAGCGGGCCTTCTCCCCGATCCCGAGGGCTTCGCCGATCTTGGTGCCTGCTTTGCCGAGCTTGGCGCCGCCGGCTGCCCAGCCGGCGAAGGGGACCGCGGCCGCCGCGGTCAGCGCAGCTTCGGTGCCCCGCCCTTGCAGGGCATAGACCCCGGCGTGGGCGATGTCGACAGCGTCGCCGATGACGGGAATGAACCCGGCCGCGTCGGTAAGGGCGTGCGCGATGGTTTCGCCGGTGGACTCCTCGTCCTCCGTCGGCACCGCCTCGGCTATTTCATTGAGGGCCTTCGCCGACTCCTCGGCTACCGCCTCGAGCTGTGCGCGGGCACGCTCAAGCAGCTCGCGCGCCGCCTGCCGGTACTCCTCCCCCGGGTCCTGAAACACCGGCGGAAACCCGCCCGGCTCCCCACCCCCGGAGTTGAAGTCCGCGACCGCCTGGTCGTGGACTTGCCGCGCCTGCTGGGACAGCTGCTCACCGCGGCGGTACAGCACCGCAGCCTGGTTAGCCTGCATCTGGGCCCAGCCCAGGCAATTCGCGTAGCTCTCGATGGCCTGGGCGCCGTAGGCCATCGCGTCACCGAGCTTGAGCCACTTCGGCCACTGGTTCGCGTTGTCGGCGGCATAGGCCTCGTACGCTGGCCCTGTCCACGCGCCGGTGTCGATGCGTTTGAGGGCTTCGGCGTCAGCGATCACATCGGTCGCGCGGTCCCGCAGCACCTGCGCATACCGGTACAGGGCCTCTGCCTTGCCGGGGACGAGTTCGTCGCCACGCTCGGTCTCGCCCAGTTCCTGACGGTCAACCATGCACGCGCCCTAGAAGTGCTCGTCCATCGCGGCAGCAGCCGGATCGCCGCCAAGGTGTTGCATCGCGGCGTGATCGGCCTCGCGATAGGTCCGGGCCGCCTCGGACAGACCCTCACCGGTGTCTTCGGCTTTGTCGACTAGGTAGTCGATGCCCTCGCTCATCGTTTCGCAGAACGACACCAACGCCTCACACATCACGTCGCTGCCGATCGTCTGCGCATTGCCATCACACAGCTCCGCGAGCTCAGAAGCGTTCTGATCAGCCGCGATCTCCCCCATCGCCCTCGCCGCAGTCTCCAGAATCTCGACATCGACATGAAACCCCGGCCCGTCCAACAGCCACGCCCCCAGACACCACACGAACCACGTCTCATGATCTTCAACGAGACCGCGCGGCACCGTAACTTCTGACGTTAGGTCCGCGCGGCAGTGTTGACACGAAGTCGCCCAAATGGAGCAGCCAATAGGCAAGCAGACAGGCGGGCCCCGTGCCAGGTAGCGCGGCTGAGGACCGGCCTCGCCGGTGTCGCCGCCCGAACCTCACCTCGATGGCGTTTGAGATTGGGCGGCCTCGCGCTGCTGCCGCCGGTTGTGGGGCCGTTGGCGTTTCTGCAAACGAGGCCACGGCACCGTGAACTCCCAGTTCACGACTTGCCACCAGTGATCGTCAGTACACGGGCCGATGTCGTGGGAGCGTGCGTGTGCGGGGGGGGGGGGGGGGGGGGGGTGGGG
>NZ_JAGPXE010000023.1 GCF_018070075.1 Saccharopolyspora endophytica | reverse complement strand
TAACGTCACCGGGCGAACGCACGGCTGGAAACAGGCCCTGAACACCCTCGTGATGTTCTACGGCGACCGGATCAGCCTCAACTAGAAACCGACCACCGCCTCACCCACGAAAAATCAGACAGGCCCAACCAGGCTCAACCTGACGGCTGCGGAGGCCATCGAAGCGGTCCGAAGAGCTTGGCAGAAGGTCGACCAGGGCTAACCGGGACCGCATGCCGGCGGCCCGCCGATGCTGAGAACGTTCGCGAGGCGTCGACCGCTGATCGGTGTGAGGGTGGTTGCGGCCGGGCTGTGCTGTCGGTGGGTTTCGGGATGCTGCACCGCATGATCTTCAGGTCTTTGATCGAGGTGGAGCGTGCGATTCGGGCTTCGTGGGGTGCTGACACCTGTGCTCCGGAAGACGTTCCCGACTGGCGGTTCGACAACCCGGCGCGAGGTCAGTGCGGCACCACGGCTCTCGTCCTCAACGATCTCTTCGGTGGGGTCCTCATGCGGGGAGAGGTTCATCGCGACGGCGAATGGGTCGATTACCACTGGTGGAACCGGCTCGGCGACGGGCTGGAACTGGACCTGACCCGAGAGCAGTTCGCCGCCAACGAGCTCGTCGGTCCCGGAGAAGCCGTCCCCCGCCCCACCGGCAGCGGGCGCTTCGAGGCTGAGTACGAAACCCTCCGGGGACGAGTTCGAGAACGCCTCGGGCACTAGCCACGGCCGTTCAGGTTCGGGTTCTGGAGGTTCGGGAGGGGACGTTGCGGAGGCCGAGGGTTCGGCGGATCTTTCGGCGGGCTTCGTCGAGGGCGATTCGGGCCGGGTTGAACCTGACGACGAGGACGATGGCGTCGCGGGGGCCGAGGATCGACGCGAACCACTCGTCGATGCCCGTGCGATCGGACGTGGGGCGTTGCGTCCACAACCCGGCTTCGTCGTAGGCGTCGGTGATGACCAACGTGCGGCGGTCCAGCCGGTCGGCTTGTCCGAGGTCGGTGGCGGCGTCCACCGCGATGCGCTGGACGTGGTCCGGGATCGTCCGGCCCGGGGCGGGCCAGGTGGCGTCGGGCCTGCCGGTTGCCGATGACCACGCGCCGTAGACCAGCGGGTTCCCCGTGCGCATCACCGCGTGCAGGCTGCGCGGTGCGGCCTTGACGATCGCCGAGCGCAGCAGCGCCCGCCAGATCGTGCTGGACAGGCCCGCGCCCTGGTGGTCCGGGTGGACGCCGGCGGAGTTGGCGTAGAAGCACCTGCGTCCGCCGAACTCCCGGTCGTTGCTGGCCACCCACGCCACCGGCAGACCGGCCGAGTCGAACACGATCACGAGGCCCGACAACTCGTCCAGCTTCTCGTCGGAGAGCCAGTTCTCCCAGTACTGCTCGGTGGTCGCGGTGAACGCCAGCACCGCGACGGACGGGAACGTGGCGCGCAGGTGCTCCCGGGCCGGGGTGGGGAGCTGCGATTTCACGTCCGTCCACAGCAGACCGGTCAGGCCGGTGGGGGCGGAGACCTTCTTCGCTCCGCTGAGGAGTTCGGGCGGGAAGTGCGAGGACGTGGGTTCGTCGGTCATGTCCGTCTTTCAGGTCCGGGTGAGCCGCTCGCGGCGGCGTGGGTCGTCGCTCCTGCGGTCGTTCATCGGCTCGGAGGTTCGCGGTCGAGGACCGCGCGCACGGCTGCCGCGAGGCGTTCCCGCACGTCGGCGGGGATCCGCACCGCGCCGTCCGCGTCGACCTGGCGGAGGGGACGGCGCAGCAGCGCGGTCGGCAGGTCGACCACGCAGGTGGTGATCACCTCGACGCTCGGGCCGTCCTGCCGTCCCCACATCGCCGTGCTCAACCGGCGCAGGACCTCGGACACCAGCCTCCGGTCGAGCCCGAGCAGCGAGTCCGCGAGCTCCTCGGGGAGGTCGGGACCGAGGAGCTGCTCCCTGCGCACCGTCATCAGCATCCGAGCCGCGGCCGGACGCCGGTCCGCCAGCGCCGCCGGGGCATCGGCGGCGACGACCACCGCGTTCACGGCGTCCTCGGGTGCCGGTGACGTGCCGAGGACTTCATCGATGAGCGCCGCCTGCAGGTCCAGGAACTCGGTGGCGGCGCGCAGCCACATCCGCCCGCGCAGCGCCGCCAGCGAGCCGAAGGCGTGGTAGATCGCGCCGTTGGGAACACCGCTCGCCGCGGAGATCTGGCGCACGGTGAGCCGTTCCGGCCCCTCGTCGACGACGAATCGTTCGGCGACGTCCAGCAGCTGGTCGAGGTCGTGTACACGCGGTCGAGGCACGCCCCGCACCGTAATAGAGCACTCGCTCCACAACAAGGCCCCGGCTTGTGATCTCGCTCCTCGGCGGTTCTCGTGTGGAGGTTCGGGTGAGGATTCGTCGGGATCCGCTGTGCCGGTCCGGACCGAAACCGCCCCGGTCAGCGGCCTTCGGGCATGGGCAGCGGGTCCATGCTCTGGTCGGTGTCGGAGAGGTCGATGCCGTAGTCGGCGGCGAAGACGTTGTGGGTTTCCACGGTCACGTCCTTGCCCGTCTCGTTGAGGTTGAACACGCGGGCACCGCGGAGCCGGTGGTTGCCCTCCCCGCCGAGGCCGTAGGTGCCGAAACCGGTGCCGGGTCCGTAACCGAGCAGCACGCCGTAGTAGTCGCCCTGGTAGGTGTTGATGTGGTCGTGCCCGACGAACACGCCCTTGACGTCACCGCGGTGCTGGATCGCCGAGAACATCCCGGAGTTGAACGGTCCCGGGCACTCGTCCTCGTTGCGCTCGCCGGTGATGCCGTGCTTCTTCACCGCCCGCGCGTGATCGGCCTCGGTGCGACCGTCCACGCTGGCGAACCACATGAACCGGTGCTCCCAGAGGCAGATGTGGTGGAACATCAGGCCGGGCACCCGGAAACCGAAGCGCTCCTCCAGGGCGGCGGAGGTGTCCAGGTACCAGTTGACCTGATCGCCGCGCAGCCAGTCCCAGTCCGGGTATCCCTCGAAGTCCTGGCCCGCGATCTGCTCGGGCGCGTAGCGGCCGCTGTCGAGCAGCCACACGTTGAAGGCCGGTGCGGCGCCTCGGGAGTCGTTGATCAGCAGGTTCATGTTCCCGGTGCCGGTGACGCCCTCGGGCCCGAGCTCGTTGACGTTGTTCGGGTAGCCGCGGAAGAACTCCAGCATGTCCGCTTCGGCGAAACCGGTCTTCGGGGTGGAGTCCTCGTCGTGGTTGCCGAAGGTCGCGGCCCACGGCACACCGCGCCGCTCCATCGGCTGCACGATGTTGTTGAGGGCCTGCTTGGCCTCCAGCTCGGTGTTCGGGTCACCGTTGATGAGGTCGCCGACCAGCACGACGAGGTCGGGCTCCTCGCTGTCGAGCACCCGTTCCATCAGTTCGATCGTGCGGCGGTCGATGCGGTGGCCGTCCTGGGTGTCGTTGAACTGGACGATCTTGAACTTGCCGTTGTCGTTGAACCGCAGCGAGGTCTCGCCCGCACCGGCTGCCATCGGCTGCCCGGTCGAGCCGAACGCCACCGCCAGCGCTCCGACCCCACCCGCCTTGAACACGCTGCGGCGATCCACACCCGAAACGGCCCACTTCGACACGCTTTTCACTCCCTCTC
This sequence comes from Saccharopolyspora endophytica, assembly GCF_018070075.1. GTDB lineage: Bacteria > Actinomycetota > Actinomycetes > Mycobacteriales > Pseudonocardiaceae > Saccharopolyspora > Saccharopolyspora endophytica. The sequence goes on along the minus strand of NZ_JAGPXE010000023.1, from coordinate 31,004 downwards.
GTCGGAACGGCGAAAGCTTGTTCCACCAACGTGATCCCCGGGTGAACCTCGCAGGGACCACAGCCGAAATGTCCGAGATCGCACGGTTCTCGGAGCGGCCGCGACCCGCCGGGCCGCGGCCGTCCGGGGTCACAGCCAGCCGCTGCCCATGCGCGAGAGGTGGTTGTGCAGCTCGGCCGTCCAATCGACCTGGGGAATCGCCTGGTAGTCGATGTTGAGGACGTTGGTGAGGTCGCGGCCGCTGGAGAGCAGGCCCGCCTTCTTGTCCCCTTCGATCACCACGTCGAGACCGTCGTGGCCTGCGATGAAGGTGATTTCGAGCTGCTTCAGGCGCGGGTAGTTCGGGGAGCCGTGGAACTCGATCTCCTGGTAGAACGGCAGCGTCTGGCGGGTTCCGCGCAGGTGGCCCGCCTCGCAGTCGACCCGGTGCAGGTGGAAGCCGAGGCGTTCCACCGCCTCCAGCAGGACGTGCTGGGCCGGCAGCGCACCGACTCCGACCGGGTCGGTGTCGGTGGCGTCGACCGCGCCGCTGATCTCCAGCCTGGTGCGGATCGCGACCTCACCGCCAGGCAGGTGCCTGCCGGCGTAGAACGTGATCGGGGTTTCCATCGGGGCCGTCACCTGGAACGGCAGCTCCACGACCTGGCCCGGCTGCAGGTCCACGCCCTCCCCGACCCGCTGCCGGCCGAAGCCGCGCACCGACTCGACCTCGTCGTCGTTGATCTCGCGCTCCACGCGGGTCGCGAACTCGACCGACACGCCGTCCAGTTGCTGCGGGACCTCGCCGCCGCGCAACCGCACGACCCCGTGGACCTGACCGCCCGGCTGCACGCCCGGGGTGTGCAGCTCGGTCTCCACGTCGGCGCCGCCGACGCCGACCGCCGCCAATAACTTCTTGAACATGCCCCCAGTCTTGCGGGCGCACCCGCCGAGCGGGCCCGAATTCCCCATTGTTCAGGTACTTCTCAGCGAGAACGCGACAACGGGCTCGCGGGTATAGCGTCGGGGCATGACTCAGATCGATTTCCAGTCCCGCGTGGGCGTGTGGTGGACCAGCGATGCCTGGAGCATCCAGGACGTGCGCTCCCGGGCGAAGGAGATGGAAGGGCTCGGCTACGGTTCGCTGTTCTACGGCGAGGCGTTCGGCAAGGAGTCGCTGACGCAGGCCGGGGCCCTGCTCGGAGCGACCGAGCGGCTCGTCGTCGGCACCGGCATCGCCAACATCCACTCCCGCGACGCCACGGCCGCCGAAGCCGGCTCCCGCACCCTCTCCGCCCTGCACCCCGGGCGCTTCGTGCTCGGGCTCGGCGTCAGCCACGCTCCCCTCGTCGAGGGCAACGCCGGGACCTACGCCAAGCCGCTGGCGACCATGCGCAACTACCTCAAGCGCATGGACGAGCTCTCGGACAAGGTCGAGCCCGGTGCCGCCCGACCGGCCCGGCTGCTGGCCGCGCTCGGCCCGAAGATGATCGAGCTGTCCGGCACGGCGGGCGACGGCGCGCACCCGTACCTGATCACCCCGGAGCAGACCGCGAGCACGCGCGAGCTACTCGGACCCGACAAGTGGGTCGTCAGCGAGCAGGCGGTCGCGCTGACCACCGACCGCGAGGTCGGGCTGCGCCGCGCCCACGAGCACCTGCACATGTACTCGCAGCTGCCGAACTACCGGAACTCCTGGGTGCGGCAGGGCTTCGACGAGTCCGATCTCGTCGTCGGCGGCTCCGACAAGCTCGCCGAGGCCCTGGTGGCGATCGGCGACGCCAAGACGATCGCCGAGCACGTGCGGCGGCACCTGGACGCGGGGGCGGATCACGTGGTCATCCAGGTCCTCGGGGACGACCCGTCCGCGGACCCGCTGCCCGCGCTGCGGGAGATCGCGCCCGCACTCGATCTGTGAGCCTTGCGTCAGGGTGACGGACCGGTGATCTTGCGCCGATAGGGTCGGCGCGTGAGTGGAACCGAGCAAGAACACCCCCACGACACCGAGGACCTGGTCCGCCTGGTGCTCCTCACCCGCCAGGAACTGGGATGGGACCAGGCGAAGCTCGCCGCGTCGGCCGGAATACCCGAGTCCGACGTGGCGCGCTTCGAGGCGCAGGAGATCGTCCCGGCCAAGCCGCTGGCGCTTCGGTTCCTCGAAGTGATGGGCGTGGTGGTGCAGTCCTGAACCCGCTCGTCATCGAGGGTTCAGCTTCCCGACGGAGGGCTCGGGGAACGCGGGCCGCCCCGTGCTGCGAGCATGGGGGTCGTGGATGAGACGCAAGACGTGAAGGCCCGGCCCAAGCCCACCGGCGCCGCCGTGTGCGCGCACCTCGGCATCGGGGTCGACGACGAACAGGCGAAGCTCGCCCGCGACCGGCTCAACAAGTCGCTGGCGAACTACAGGGTGGCGTTGCTGGCAGGGGAACAGGCGAGCGCCGAGGTCGTCGGCGCCTGACGGCGCGCCGACCAGGCCTGCGGCGAGCGCGCTCCGCCGGGCGGAGCTAGCTCGTCGCGATGCGCTGCGCCTTGGCGCGCTCCTCGGTGGCCCGCTCCTCGCCGATGAACGGGGCGACGACGCAGAACAGCAGATCGGGCAGCAGTTCGGGCAGCTGCTCGGCCTCACCGCGCTGCACGCGGTTGTAGAGGACTTCGAGGACCGCCCCGACGATGGTCTCGGCGGTGAAGCTCGCCCCCAGCGCGGTCTGCGGGAAGTTCCGCGTCTGCTCGGTGATCACCTCGGTGAGGCTGCTGATGATCTCGCCGCGGCGGCGCAGCGCCTCAGGACCCGCGGCGAAGACCTCGACGATGCCCAGCGCGGCCGCGTCCGGATCCGCCGCGAGCTCGCGCAGCGTGCTCTCCAGCGCCTCGCGCGCGCTGGAGACGTAGTCCTCGTGCGCCGAGTAGGCGGTGTGCACGGCCGTGACCAGGCGGTCCGCGACGCCGTCGAACGCGGCGAGGAACGCGACCTGCTTGTTGGCGAAGTGCTGGTAGAAGGTCTTGCGCGAGACACCGGCCCCGCTGACGAAGTCCTCGACCGTCGCGTCCGCGTAGCCGCGCCGACCGACGGCGGTCACCACGGCGTCGACGATGCGGCCGCGCTGGTCGTCGGCCACCTGATCCGACGGGATTCCGTGCCGCCCAGGCGGCAGCTTCCGCTGATCGCGGGGAACCCTGGCGCCCACCTGTGCTACCTCGCTCGTGGTCGATGGATCAGTGTGCCGGAAGCAAGATCTTCAAATCAAGCTTACCGGCCCGCTAACGTGCCCGCGTAGACATTTCGGGGGGAACGAAGGTGAGCACGTGATTTCGAATTCGCCTGAGTCGTTCGCCGATGCGGTGGAGGCGTGGCACGCGGCCTGCAAGCAGGCGTGCCTGGAGAATCGGAACTGCCTTGATCGATACGGCGCGGTGGTCGCCGCGCTGATCACCTGGTTGGCCGACAACCCGGCCGCCGCCCGGCTGTACTTCGGTGACTGCGATGAGACCGAACATCCGTGGCTATCGGCCTACGTCCGTTCCTCCGCGAACGATCTGACCAGGTCACTGGTCGAGTTGAACGCGGTGCACAACCAGCCGGAGAACAAGACGAAGATCGAATTCGTCATCGGGGCACTCCGCCACCTCGTTCGCGAGGAATTACGCAGGGAAACGATCGACCACACCCGATTGGCCCACCGCCTCACCCGATTCGCCCCGCTTCTCCCGACAAATCAGAACTGCGGCGACCACTGGTGATCACACCTGTCATTGCGGTTTAGAAACACTCGTGTTTCTATACATTTTCCCTCAGGCGCAGCCTCGAATTCACCACCGCTGAACACCGCTCCGCGACGCGAACCGACGTGCCGCCGGAGCTGCGAGGCATGCCCCACGACAGGAGGTCATGATGCGCACAGGACGACGCAAGATCGCAGCAGTGGCGATGATCGCCGCGTTCTCCCTCGGCGGCGCCGCGGCGGCCCAGGCGGCCACCGCCCAGGCCGTGCAGTGGAACCCGCAGAACACCGTCGAACCCATCACGCTGGTGAGCGGAACGCAGCTGGTCATGAGAGCCAACACCGGCGTCGAGGTCAGGTGCGACGTGGTCAACGGCAACGTCCAGGCACCTGTCGGCGGCAACCCGGCCGTCGCCGGAACCGTTGATTCCTCCGGTGCTCCGGCCGCGCCGACCATCACCGACTGCACCAACACGCTCGCCCCGTCGGCGGCCACCACCGTCACCCCGTCCGGCCAGTGGCTGGCCACCGCGACCAGCACCGGCAGCGTCGACATCAGCCAGGCCAGCGCGACGGTGACCATCAGCGGCGCGTGCACGATCACCGTGGACAACGCCTCGGTCCCAGCCAACGGCTGGGACAACGGGACCCATCAGCTGACCGCCAACTCCAACTCCTCGTTCCCGATCAACGAGAGCGGCCTGCTCTGCGACGGCGCGACCAGCGCGACGCTCAGCGGCACGCTGCAGCTCCCGGCAGAGGTGACCATCTCCTGACCCGGAGAGCGGGGCGCGGGCGTCGCCGCGTCCCGCTCGTGCGCTGCGGAGTTGCGCAAGATCGGAGAAGACAACGTCGGTGGGGCGTCCTAGGTTCGACGGGTCGAACGATCGCAGGAAGGACACCCCCACATGGCGCAGCGCGTCCGCGTTCACTGCATGAGCGTCTCCCGGGACGGCATCGGAGCAGGCCACGACCAGAGCTTCGAGCGGCCGTTCGGCACGGCCGCGAGCCCGGAGGCGCTGTTCTCCTGGGCCGGTGCCACCGCCAGCTGGCCGAACCGCGCGGACGACGGAGGCACCCGGGGCTTCGAGGACCACCTCACGCGCGACTTCAGCCGCAACATCGGCGCCGAGATCATGGGGCGCAACAAGTTCGGCCCGCTGCGCGGTCCCTGGCAGGACCACGAGTGGCAGGGCTGGTGGGGCGAGCAGCCGCCGTTCCACACCCCGGTCTTCGTCCTCACCCACCACGAACGGCCCTCGTTCACCCTCGCCGACACCACGTTCCACTTCCTCGACGCGACGCCGCAGGAGGCCGTCGAGAAGGCGAAGGCCGCCGCGGACGGCAAGGACGTGCGCATCGGCGGCGGCATCACCACGCTGCGCGAGTTCATCGACGCCGACCTCATCGACGAGATGCACATCGCCGTCGTCCCGGTCGAGTTCGGCGACGGGATCCGCCTCTGGCAGAGCCCCGACGAGCTCACCGACCGCTACCACCTGGAGCGCGTCACCGCCCCGAGCGGCGTCGAGCACCACTTCTTCTGGAAGCGCTGAGCGGGGCGCGGCCGTCGCCGCGCCCCGCTCAGGGTTTGGTCAGCTCGCGTTGTGGCCGTGCGGGATCGCGCGGCCCTCGGCGTGCGCGGCGAAGGTCGACAGCTGCGCCTGGCGCAGGCGTGCCCGCTCCTCGCGGGTCTGCATGCCGTTGACCGCCTCCGTGCTGTGCGAGTACGCCTCGACGACGTTGGCCAGCCCCTTGGCGTTGCGCTCCAGGGCGAGGCGGTCGATGTTGCCGAGGTGGTCGGCGGCCTGGTGGTAGTTCGGGTCGTACGCCGCACCCGCGGTGCCGCCCCACTTGGCGGCCTGGGCCTCGGTCTTGACCCCTTCGGCGCCGGTGAACAACCCGCCCGCGGGGATGCCGTTGGCGATGAACTCGCCGTAGTCGGAGCGGCCGTTGAAGTCCGTGCCCTCCAGCTCGACTCCCTGCGCGGCCATCGCCGCCACGAAGTCCTTCTCGATCTGACCCGAACCCTGCGGGCCGGGGCCCGAGCCGACGGCGTCGGAGTCGTCACCGTCGTAGGCGAAGTAGCCGGCGTTCGGCGAGCCGATCATGTCGAAGTTCAGGTACAGCGCGATGTCGAGCTGCTGCTCGAAGGTCAGGCTCTGCACGTACTTGGTCGAACCGATCAGGCCCGACTCCTCCGCGCCCCACCAGGCGAAGCGCACCGCGTTCTCGGTCTGCGGGCTGCCGCCCATGCGCAGCGCGGTCTCCAGCAGTCCGGCGCTGCCGCTGCCGTTGTCGTTGATGCCCGGCCCTTCGGCGACGCTGTCCAGGTGCGCGCCCGCCATCACGACGTTGTCGGGGCGGCCGGTGCGGGTCTGCGCGACGACGTTGCGGGTGGTGACGGTCTCCAGCCGCGACTGGACGTCGAGCTTCACCTCGGCGCCCGCCTGCCCGGCCAGGGCCTCGCCGACCTGCTTGGTCACGCCCGCGCTGGGGATGCGCGCGTCCGCGGGGTCGCCGAGCGTGCCGTTGAGCGGACCGTCGACGTTGTTGTAGATGATCGCGCCCGCGGCGCCGAGATCCGCCGCGACCCGCTGCTTGTCGGCGAAGGTGCAGGAGCCGCGCTGGATCAGCACGACCGAACCCGCCACGTCAGCGGGGAAGTCGGTGGCCTCGCAGCCCGGGGTGTCGTCGACCGCGGCGACCGACAGCGGGGCCGTGATCCCGCCCTGCGGGGTGGCCGGGGAGTACTCCAGCGCGTCGCCCTCGGTCGGCTGACCGGCGACCGCGAGGCTGAAGGAGTCCAGGTAGTAGGCGTCGTAGGTGAACTCCGGGGTCGTCACGTCGAAACCCGCACCGCGCAGCTTGCCCGCGACGTGGTCCACGCTCGCCTCGTACCCGGGAAGCCCGGACGCGCGGTTCCCGCCGTTGCTGTCGGCGATCCGCTGCAACGCGATCAGGTGACGGTTGACGGCGTCACCGGTGATCCGGTCGCCGAGACCGGCCGGTGCCGCGGAGGCCGGGGCGATGGCGACCAGAGCTGCCGCGCAAGTGGCGGCCAGAGCAGCGGCCGTGCGTCTGGGTGTGATGGTTCGCGAACTCATCGAGCTCCCCCGTTTTGTGCGGATTGGGTGTTTGTCCGATCCAGTCAAGCGAACCCGGGCGAAGTTCAGAAGCGGGAATCTTTCCCGTTTTTCCCGACTCGGCCCGCGTTCTCGGTTTTCGCGCCGCCCGAGGCTGACTACCGTCACGGGCATGCATGGGATTTCAATCCGCGAGCCCGGTGACCCCGACGTTCTGGTGTGGACCGAACACCCGGACCCCCAGCCCGGCCCCGGTGAGGTGGTCATCGACGTCGTGGCCAGCGCGGTCAACCGCGCCGACCTCGCTCAGCGCCAAGGCAACTACCCACCGCCCCAGGGCGCAAGCGAGATCCCCGGACTGGAGTGTTCCGGCACGATCGCCGAGGTCGGCGAGGGCGTGACCGGCTGGAACGTCGGCGACGAGGTGTGCGCGCTGCTGGCCGGCGGCGGTTACGCCGAGCGGGTGGCCGTCCCGGCGGCGCAGGTGCTGCCCACACCCGCCGGGGTGGACCTGGTGGAGGCGGCCGGGATCCCCGAGGTCGCCTGCACCGTCTGGTCGAACGTGGTCATGGAGGCCGGCCTGCGCGAAGGGCACCTGTTCCTGGTGCACGGCGGCGCGGGCGGCATCGGGACCTGCGCGATCCAGATCGCCAAGGCGCTGGGCGCGCGGGTCGCGGCGACCGCGGGATCGGCCGAGAGCCGCGCGCTCTGCGCGGAACTGGGCGCCGATCCGGTGATCTCCTACCGCGACGAGGACTTCGTCGAGGTCGTCAAGGGTCTCGGCGGGGCGAACGTCATCCTCGACAACATGGGCGCGTCCTACCTGGACCGGAACCTCTCCGCGCTGGCCGTGGACGGGTTCCTGGCGGTGATCGGGATGCAGGGCGGCGCCAAGGCCGAGCTGAACATGGGCAAGATGCTGATGAAGCGCCTGCGCATGTCGGCCCTGGGCCTGCGCGGACGGCCCGTGGAGGGGCCGAACGGCAAGGCCCGCATCGTCACCGACGTGCGCGAACGCCTCTGGCCGCTGATCGAGAGCGGCGCGGTGCGGATGCCGGTGCACGCGCAGGTCCCGATGGCCGAGGCGTCCCGCGCCCACGCCACCCTCGAATCGGGCGACGTCCGGGGCAAGATCCTCCTGGTGCGGTGAGGACGGATTCGAATTTCGCGCGAAATTCGAGCCCGAACTTCGGCGTTCAGATTTCGCGCGAAATTCGAATTCCCCACCCGGTCAGGTGAGGTCGGCGACCGCCTGGACGAGCTGGTCGACCTCGGTGGAGTTCGTGTAGTGCGCCAGGCCGACCCGGATGGCTCCGCCGACCTCCGCCGCGCCCAGGGCCGCGAAGACGCCGTGGGTGCCCGGGTCGGCGAAGGCGCAGATGCCCTGGTCTGCCAGGTGCGACACGGCGTCGGCGGCCTTGACGCCGTTGACGGTGAAGGCCACCGACGGGATCCGGCGCATGGCGTCGCCGATGAGCATCACCTCGGGCAGCTTGCGCAGCCCGTTGGTCAGGTTGGTCAGCAGACCCGCCTGGTAGGACTTCACCGCGCGCAACGAGGTCAGCAGCCGTTCCCGGCGCGGCCCGATGGCCGCGTCGTCGAGACCGGCGAGGTAGTCCACGGACGCGACCAGGCCCGCGAGCAGCGGCAGCGCGTGCGGCCCCATCTCCAGGCGCTCCGGCCCCCGGGCGCTGTGGTCCAGCGACACCGACGGCAGGTGGTCGAGCATCGCCGGGTCTCGGAAGGCCAGGGCGCCCACCTGCGGTCCGCCCCACGCCGAAGCGTTGACGGCGACCACGTCGGCGCCCATCTCGGTGATGTCCAGCGGGACGAACGGCGCGGCGGAGGAGGCGTCGACGACCAGCAGCGCGTCGTGCTCGTCAGCGGCCTCCGCGGCCGGGCGGATGTCCGGGCGGGTACCGACCGCGCCCGAAGCCGCCGTGATCGCCACGACCTTCGTGCGCGGCGTGACCAGGTCGCCGTACTGCCAGGTCGGCAGCTCGCAGGTCTCGATGTCGATCTCGGCCCAGCGCACGGTGGACCCGGAGCGCTGGGCGGCGCGCTGCCACGGGTCGACGTTGTCGGGCGAGTCCAGCCGGGAGACGACGACGTCGTCGCCGATCATCCAGCCGTCGCCCAGGGCGTCGGCGAGCCTGCCGAGCAGCACGGCCGAGTTCGGCCCGAGCACCACCCCGGAGGGCTTGGCACCCACGAGATCCGCGATCGCGCGACGAGCGGCCTCCACGATCGCCTCGGCGCGCTGCGAAGCGGGGAAGTTCCCGCCAGGACCGGAAACCGGGGCCCGCAGGGCGGTGGACGCCGCCGTGGCCACCTGCTCGGGAACCTGCATGCCTGCCGGGGCGTCCAGGTGCACCCACCCGTCGCCGAGCGCCGGGAAGAGTCCGCGAACCGCCGCGACGTCGAACGCCATGATTCAGACATTACTGAAACGCCGAGCTCGGCGGCGTCCAGGGTGGCCGATACTGCATCACTCACGAGCCGTCGCCCCAGCGCTGCGGGCGAGTCGGCACGACCCGTGCCACGACCTCGCGGCACACTGGAACCATGGCAGCCATGAACGAACAAGAGCGTCCGCAGGTGTTCGTGGTGGGCGAGGACGGCAACCCCGTGGGTGCCGGCGCGACCGAAGCCGGCGAAGACGGCCAGGAGCACGGCGAGGACATCAACGGCCTGGTGGAGCAGCCGGCCAAGGTGATGCGCATCGGCACCATGATCAAGCAGCTGCTGGAGGAGGTCCGCCAGGCACCCCTGGACGAGGCCAGCCGCAGCAGGCTCAAGGAGATCCACCAGTCCTCCATCCGCGAGCTGGAGCAGGGCCTGGCACCGGAGCTCATCGAGGAGCTGGAGCGGCTGTCGCTGCCGTTCGCGCAGGAGACCACGCCCTCGGACGCCGAGCTGCGGATCGCCCAGGCCCAGCTGGTCGGCTGGCTGGAGGGGCTGTTCCACGGCCTGCAGACCGCGCTCTTCGCCCAGCAGATGGCCGCACGGGCCCAGCTGGAGCAGATGCGCCGAGGTCTGCCGGCAGGTTCCGGCGAACCGGACATGGGCCCGACCAAGGGCACCGGGCAGTACCTGTAGCGGTCCCGCGCGGTAACGGAAGGTAGCGCCCGACGTCAAGCGGGCGCTACGCCTTCGAGTGACGCCCAGGCCGAGTGTGCACACGCGTGGTCGGTACTCTTTCGCTCGTGCATGCTACGAGCACGCTAGACCGACCCCCGGCGCCTTCTGAGATCTCGCCGCGGTCCTGGCGAAAAGCGTTCAACGACATTGGTGACGCCCTCAGCCAGCGACAGCTGTGGGCTCATCTGGGCTGGCAGGACATCAAGCAGCGCTACCGCCGCTCCGTCATCGGCCCGCTGTGGATCACCATCAGCATGGCCGTCACGGTCACGGCGCTCGGTCTGCTGTACTCGCAGCTGTTCGGGCAGCCGCTGGCGGAGCACCTGCCCTACCTGGCGGTCGGCTTCATCATCTGGGGATTCATCGGCAACTGCGTCAACGACGGCGCCGAGGTCTTCATCTCCAACGAGGGGCTGATCAAGCAGCTCCCGGCACCGGTCAGCATCCACGTGCTGCGGCTGCTGTGGCGGCAGGTCCTGTTCTTCGCGCACAACCTCGCCGTCTACTTCGTGCTGCTGCTGATCTTCCCGCAGCCGCTGTCGTGGACGATCCTGCTGGCGATCCCGGCGTTCGTGCTGATCGGCCTCAACGGCGCCTGGGTGATCCTCGTGGTCGGCACCATCTCGACGCGGTTCCGCGACATCCCGCCGGTGACCCAGAGCATCGTGCAGCTGATGTTCTTCATGACGCCGATCGTGTGGAACTACGACCAGTTCAAGTCGAGCCCGAACCCGGTGATCGCCGAGCGCGCGAAGCTCGCCGAGATCAACCCGTTCATGCACTTCCTGGAGATCATCCGACAGCCGATGCTCGGCAGCCCGATCGCCTGGCACCACTGGCTGGTGTGCGGCGCGATCACCGTCCTCGGCTGGGCAGTGGCGCTGTTCGTGCTGCGCAACTACCGTGCCCGTGTCTCCTACTGGGTCTGAGTGAGGCCGAATACACCATGGTCAGCATCGACGTATGGAACGCGGCGGTCGACTTCCCGATCTTCGACGCGAAGTCCCGCTCGCTGAAGAAGGCCGTGCTCGGCCGAGCCGGAGGCAAGATCGGCACGGACAGCCGGGTGCCGGTCATCGAGGCGCTGCACGACATCAACATGTCGCTGCGCGAAGGTGACCGGGTCGCGCTCGTCGGCCACAACGGCGCGGGCAAGTCCACGCTGCTGCGGCTGCTGTCGGGCATCTACGAGCCCACCCGGGGCAGCTCTCGCGTGGTCGGCAAGGTCGCGCCGGTGTTCGACCTCGGCGTGGGCATGGACCCGGAGATCTCCGGCTACGAGAACATCATCATCCGCGGCCTCTTCCTGGGCATGTCCCGCAAGGAGATGGAGAAGCGGATCGACGACATCGCCGAGTTCACCGAGCTCGGTGACTACCTGGCGATGCCGTTGCGCACCTACTCCACCGGCATGCGGGTCCGGCTCGCGCTGGGCGTGGTGACCTCGATCGACCCCGAGATCCTGATCCTGGACGAGGGCATCGGCGCGGTCGACGCGGAGTTCCTGGAGAAGGCGCGGGACCGCCTCAACGACCTCGTCAAGCGATCCGGCATGCTTGTCTTCGCCTCGCACTCCGACGAGTTCCTCGTCGAGCTGTGCAGCACCGCGATCTGGATGGACAAGGGCGGTATTCGCGAAGAGGGCTCGCTGCGCGAGGTCTTGACGCACTACAAGGGGTACGACCCCTTCAACAACCTGAGTGAGGAAACCCTGGCCCGGATCGGTGAATCGCGGGCCACGATCGGGAGCGAAGAAGGCTCATGAGCACCGACTCCGCACAGCAGCTGCCCGCCGGATCCGTAGTCGCGGTCATCGTCACCAGGCACCGTCGCGAGCTGCTGGCCGAGTCCCTGAAGGTCATCGCGAGTCAGACCCGGTTGCCGGACCACCTCGTCGTGGTCGACAACGGTCCCGACCAGTCGGCCTCCGACGTGGTCGATGACTGCCCGGTGCCCTCCACCTACATCGCCTCGCAGCGCAACCTCGGCGGTGCCGGCGGTTTCGCGCTGGGCATGCTGACCGCGCTGTCGCTGGGCGCGGAGTGGGTGTGGCTCGGTGACGACGACGGCCGCCCGGCCGACGAGCACGCGCTGTCCACGCTGCTGGAGGTCGCCGAGAAGCGGCGGCTGGCCGCCGTGTCGCCGGTGGTGGTCAACATCGACACCCCCGACACGCTCGCCTTCCCGCTGCGCCGCGGTCTGACCTGGAAGCGCAAGGTCAGCGAGCTGCCGGAGGACTTCCTGCCGGGCATCGCCTCGCTGTTCAACGGCGCGCTGTTCCGCGCCACCACGCTCGACGTCGTGGGCGTGCCGGACTACCGGCTGTTCTTCCGGGGCGACGAGGTGGAGATCCACCGCCGCTTGGTGCGCTCGGGCCTGCCGTTCGGGACCACGTTCCGCACGAAGTTCCTGCACCCGGACGGTTCGGCGGAGTTCAAGCCGATGCTGGGCGGCCGGTTCCACGCCCAGGACCCCTCGGACGCCAACAAGCGCTACTACACCTACCGCAACCGCGGTTACCTGCTCTCGCAGCCGGGGATGCGCAAGATCGGTGCCCTGGAGGTCGTCCGGTTCGGGCTGTACTTCGTGGTGCAGCGCAAGGACCCGAAGGCGTTCCGCGAGTGGCTGCGCCTGGTGATCCAGGGACGCAAGGAGCGGTTCTTCCGCCGCTGATCCGCAGCTTCGACCGAGCGGTCGCCGGAACTCCCGGCGGCCGCTCGCTTTTTACGCGGACTTCACAGCAGACTCGATAACCGGAAGGTCACGGGACGCTTAGAGGCGCCTGAGATCGAACTGAGTTCGCAGCTCACGGCGTTACCCCTGGTGTCGATTCGCACACCGCCGGAATGCCGCGAAAGCGCCCGGACCAGCAACTACTATTCTCCCTTCGTGCTCAGTGGCCAGGAAGACAGCCGCCGAACGGACGACCCTTCGGCAGACAACGGGACCGACCGCGCTCGACCGTCGGCCAGGCGGCTGAAGCTGTTCGCCTCCGTTCTGGGCGTGCTGGGCACGCTGCTCGCCCTGGCGGTGCCGTTCCTGCCCGTCAACCACGACATCACGACGCTGAAGTGGCCGACGGCCGAAGGCACCAAGTCGGTGTCGGCGCCGCTGGTCGGCTACTCGCCGCTGTGGCTCAACGCGGAGGTGCCGTGCGTCTCGGCACGCAGCCTCGACGCGCGCACCAACGGCGCGGCCGTGCTGCTGAGCACCAACCCGCCCTCGTCGGACTACGGCAAGCTGACCGGTCTGACGCTGCAGGTCGACAACGGCCAGCTGACGCTGCTGACCAAGGGCCAGCAGGTCGGCACGGCGGCGATTCCCGCCGGGGACTGCTCGATCTCGCTGCGCTCCGACGGCTACGGCAGCACCGCCAGCGTCGGCGACCGGTCGATCGCCAACCTGCGCGGCGACCAGCGCCCGCAGCTGACCGGCGTGTACTCCAGCATCGACGACCACCTCGACGACGTCCGCGGGCTGTCGTTCGAGGCGCGGGTGGACACCCGCTACGAGAGCCAGGCCACGACGCTGAAGCTGGTCGTGATCGCGCTGACCGTGCTGGCCTTCATCGGCTCGGTCATCTGCCTGCGGCGCCTGGACGTGCGCGCGGGCAGGCGTCCTCCGAAGTGGCTGGCGATCGGCTGGTGGAAGCCGACGTTCCGGGACGTCGCGGTGATCGGCTCGCTGCTGGTGTGGTGGGTCGTCGGGGCGATGACCTCGGACGACGGCTACATCCTCAACATCGCGCGAGCGCGCGAGAGCTTCGGCTACGTCAGCAACTACTACCGCTGGTTCGGCGTCCCGGAGGCCCCGTTCGGCTGGTTCTACGAGCTGTACTCGGTGTGGGTGCAGGTGTCCACGGCCACGCCGTGGGTGCGATTGCCCGCGCTGCTGATGGGCATCGTCAGCTGGCTGCTGATCTCCCGCGAGGTTCTGCCCAGGCTCGGCCAGCAGGTCCGGCGCTCCAACGCCGCCGGCTGGGCCGCCGCGGCCGTGTTCCTGGCGTTCTGGCTGCCCTACAACAACGGCCTGCGGCCCGAGCCCGTCGTGGTGCTGTTCTCGCTGCTGGCGCTGTGCGCCGTCGAGCGTGCCGTGGCCACCGACCGGCTGATGCCGGCCGCGCTGGGCCTCGTGGTCGCCGCGCTGTCGGTGGGCGCGAACCCGCACGGCATGGTGTCCGTGCTGCCGTTCGTGGCCGCCCTCAAGCCGCTGTTCCGGCTGGTCCGCAAGCGGGCCCTGGAGTTCGGCTGGCTGCCGGTGCTGGCGCCGATCGCCTCCTCCGGGTTCGTGATCCTGACGCTGGTGTTCGCCGACCAGACGTGGCAGTCGGTCATGGACGCCACCGACCTGCGCACCGACATCGGTCCCAGCCAGAGCTGGTACGAGGAGCTCAGCCGCTACAACCTGCTGTTCAGCCCCACGGCGGACGGCTCCATGACGCGGCGCTTCCCCGTGCTGCTGGTCATCCTGTGCCTGGCGACCTGCGCCGTGGTGCTGCTGCGCCGGGGCCGGATCCGGGGTGCGGCGCTGGGCCCGAGCCGGCGGCTGCTGGCGATCAGCGCCATGTCCTTCGGCGTGCTCGTGCTGACCCCCACCAAGTGGTCGCACCACTTCGGCATCTTCGCCGCCACCGGCGGCGCGCTGGCCGCGCTGACCGCGCTGGCCACCAGCACGACCGTGCTGCGCTCCAGGCGCAACCGGGCCGCGTTCTTCGCCGGGCTGATGGTCATCCTGGCCTTCGCCGCCACCGGCCCCAACGCGTGGTGGTACGTCTCCGGCTGGGGCGTGCCCTGGTACAACATGCCGCCGCAGCTCAAGGGACGGCACCTGAGCACGATCCTGCTGATCATCGCGTTCATCTCGCTGGTCGTGGCGTTCGTCGAGCACCTGAGGATCGACGAGCACAACCCGAAGGTCGTCGACGAGCGCTTCAACCGCGAGGAGGGGCGCAGCCGCGCGCTGCGGATGGGCACCGCTCCGCTGTCGATCCTGTGCGCCCTGCTGGTGCTGTTCGAACTGGCGAACTTCGGCAAGGTCATCCAGAAGCAATGGGGCAGTTACAGCCTCGGCGCGGACAACATCAAGCAGATCGTGGGCACCAGCTGCGGCCTGTCCGACTACATCTACGTCGAGACCAACCCGCAGTCCGGGATGCTGCGCGTCGCCGGGGAGCAGCCGGGCACGGCGGCGCCGTCCGAGGACAAGGACATCGGCGTCCCGCCCAAGCGGCTGCAGGACAAGGAAGACGCCGACCAGTACATGCGGGCGAAGCTGTCCGGCTTCAACCAGCCCGGCCTGCCGCCGGGCGATGGCACCGACCCGCAGGAACCCAACTGGAGGCCGCCGCACCAGTTCGGCAACGACAGGGCGCCGGTGTGGGGCAGCTACGACGCCGCCGCCGTCGGCACCGGTGAGCTGCGCACCCAGTGGTACGACCTGCCGGAGCGCGCGCAGCGCGGCGAGGTGCCCGTGGTGCTGTCGCTGGCCGGCGCCGAGCTGGGCGCGAACTCGGTGGCGCTGGAGTTCGGGCACGACACCCCGAACGGCTTCCTGATCACCGAGCGCAAGTACGTGGTGCAGCGGGAGGGCGGCCCGAACTGGCGGGACTTCCGCTACACCCTCGGCGGCAAGTCCGAGGGCGCCACGAAGATGCGCGTGGTCGCGGTCGACAACGCCCTCGGCCCGAACGGCTGGGTCGCGGTCAGCGCCCCGCGCGCGCCGCAGCTGGTGAACATGACCGACTTCGTCGGTGACCAGCCCGCGTTCGTGGAGTGGACGGCCGCGCTGGTGCACCCGTGCCTGCAGCTGCCGCGCGTGCACCACGGCGTCGCCGAGATCCCGAAGTTCCGGGTCGCGGCGGGTGCCGAGGTCCGCGACATCGGCCAGGGCTGGTCGTCGCCGGACTCCGGCGGTCCGTTCGGCTGGCTGAACGTGGCGACGAGCATGCGCGAGCTGCCGACGTACATGAAGAACAACATCCACCGGGACTGGGGTTCGCTGTACGCCGTGGACCCGTACGACGCCGACGCCGTGCCGGCCCAGACGGCCATGGACGTCCACACGGAGACCCACTGGGGCAACTGGACCCCGGGGCCGCTGCCGAAGACCCTGCAGCTCCCGGGCGACGTCCCCAGCTCCGACGACCGCAACGACGTCAAGGGCTTCGAGGCCCCCGAGGAATCGGACCAGTAAGCCCGCACCCGAGGAGCCCCACCCCGAGCGCCCCTCCCGCCGGCCACGACCGGCAGGAGGGGCGCTCGCACGTCGGAGCCCCTTCCCCCGCATCACCACGCGCCTCCGGAGCCACTCCTGCCCCGGAGGCGTTCACCCGTTGGCACCGGGGGATTCGAATTTCGCGCGAAATTCGAGTGCCGAAGTTCGGGCTCGAATTTCGCGCGAAATTCGACTGGTCCCGTGACGCGAGAAGGGCGCCCGGCCGGGGTGGCCGAGCGCCCTTCGAAGTGAGGTCGCGAGGGTCAGTCGCGGAAGACGAGGAGCTTGAGCATGATGAAGTTGATCATCGTTCCGAGCCCCTGGGCGATCACCCAGAACAACGTGAACTGCCACGCCTCCTGCGCGTTGAACAGCACGCACAGCAGCTGGTTGGCGCCGATGTTCACGAAGAACGTCGTGGTGTAGAGCACGGCGAAGGCCCCGGCCTTCGCGGTCGTGTTGCCCTGGCCCGCGCCCTGGAACGTGAACTTGCGGTTGATCACGTAGGACGCCGTGGTGCCCAGGATGAACGAGATCGACTTGGACAACCAGACCGGCCAGCCGAGCACGCCCAGCAGCAACGAGTAGGTGCCGAAGTCGATGACGGCGCAGCCGCCGCCGATGATGATGAAGCGCGCCAGCTGGTTGAACACGCCCAGTTTCTTGGGCTCGGTGTTGGCTGCGGTATCGGCCACTGTCACAGGTTCACCCTTACGAAACGACGGCAGGACCAGACGCCCTCCGACCCCGCAGCTGGAGATGCCGGGACCGTGGCACACACGTCCCCCGAGAGTGTAGCGATGACGCTTCGCGATCCGCTGGGGACCGCTCGTACCCGGCGGTAGAAGAACCCGATGCGCGGATAGACTCGGCTGGGTGGGATCGGTAAAGGACGAGCTACAGACGCTGACCGGCTGGGGGCGCACGGCGCCCACCAGGGCACACGTCGTCAGCACTCCGGACGTCGAGGCCATCGCCGACGCGGTCCGGAAGGCGGGCGAGCGGGGCGTCATCGCGCGCGGCCTGGGTCGCAGCTACGGCGACCCGTCTCAGAACGCGGGGGGCACGGTCATCGACATGACCGCCCTGGACCGCGTGCACAAGATCGATGTCGACGAGGCCGTCGTGGACGTCGACGCAGGGGTATCGCTGGACGCCCTGATGCGCCGGCTGCTGCCGCACGGGCTGTGGATCCCGGTGCTGCCGGGCACCCGCCAGGTCACCGTCGGCGGCGCCATCGGATCCGACATCCACGGCAAGAACCACCACTCGCAGGGCAGCTTCGGCAGCCACGTGCTGTCGCTGGACCTGCTCACCGCGGACGGCCAGGTCCGCACCCTCGAGCCCGAGGGCGAGACCTCGGAGCTGTTCTGGGCGACCGTCGGGGGCATGGGCCTGACCGGCATCATCGTCAGGGCCGTGGTCAAGCTCAAGCGCGTCGAGACCGCGTACTTCGTGGTCGACAACGTGCAGACCAAGAACCTGGACGAGCTGATCGAGCACTTCACCGACGGCTCCGACGCCAACTACGTGTACTCGGTGGCGTGGTTCGACTCGCTCGCCCGCGGTGACAGCCTGGGCCGCGCCCTGCTGACCCGGGGCAACTCGGCGAAGCTGGAGGACCTGCCGAAGAGGCTGCGCAAGGACCCGTTGAAGTTCAACGCGCCGCAGCTGATGACCGCCCCGGCGATCTTCCCCAACGGGCTGGTCAACAAGTACACGATCACCGCGTTCAACGAGGTCTGGTACCGCAAGGCACCGACCAAGTTCGGCGCGGTGCAGAACATCACCCAGTTCTTCCACCCGCTGGACCTGGTCGGCGAGTGGAACCGCATCTACGGCCCGAACGGCTTCCTGCAGTACCAGTTCATGGTGCCGTTCGGCCAGGAAACGATGTTCCGCCGGTCCATCGACAAGATCAGCGCCTCGGGCCACGTGTCGTTCCTGAACGTGCTCAAGACCTTCGGCCCGGGCAACGACGCCCCGATGTCCTTCCCCCGGGAAGGCTGGACGCTGACAGTCGACATCCCGATCACCCCGGGACTGGACCGGCTCTGCCAGGAGCTTGACGAGATGGTCCTCGACGCAGGTGGCCGGTTGTACCTGGCCAAGGAGTCGCGGACCAATGCCGAGATGATCGAGAAGATGTACCCGCGCATCGACGAGTGGCGCAAGATCCGCGCTTCGGTCGATCCGCAGGGCATCTTCGTCTCCGACCTTTCGCGAAGGCTGGGCCTGTGACCGCAGCAATGGAGTACCGCACGCTGACCGGTTGGGCACGAACCGCACCGTCCCGGGTGCGCGTGCTCAGCACGACCGACGTCGACGCCATCGCCGAGGCGGTGCGCACCGCCGACGAGCGGGGCGTCATCGCCCGCGGCTTGGGCCGCAGCTACGGCGACGTCGCGCAGAACGCCGGTGGCGTGGTCGTCGACATGACCGCGCTGAACCGCGTTCACGACATCAACCCGGACACCGCCATCGTCGACGTCGACGCGGGCGTGAGCCTGGAAGAGCTGATGAAGGCCGCGCTGCCCTACGGCCTGTGGGTCCCGGTGCTGCCGGGCACCCGGCAGGTCACGGTGGGCGGTGCGATCGCCAACGACATCCACGGCAAGAACCACCACAGCGCCGGCAGCTTCGGCAACCACGTGGTGGCGATGGACCTGCTCACGGCCGACGGCGAGATCCGCACGATCACGCCGAACGGCCCGGACGCCGACCTGTTCTGGGCGACGGTGGCCGGCATCGGCCTGACCGGCATCATCCTGCGCGCCTCGATCCGGATGACCCGGACCGAGACCGCGTACTTCATCGCCGACGCCGACCGGACCGCGAACCTCGACGAGACGATCGAGCTGTTCAACGACGGCTCGGACGACAAGTACACGTACTCGTCGGCGTGGTTCGACTCGATGTCCACCGGCTCGAAGCTCGGTCGCGGCGCGTTCGGCCGCGGCTCGCTGGCCACGCTCGACCAGCTGCCGCCGAAGCTGCGGGCCGACCCGCTGAAGTTCGACGCGCCGCAGCTGCTGACGCTGCCGGACGTCTTCCCGCCGCGGCTGGCCAACAAGCTGACCTTCGGCACGATCGGCGAGCTGTACTACTGGAAGACGCCGAAGC
Source organism: Saccharopolyspora endophytica (assembly GCF_018070075.1). Classification (GTDB taxonomy): domain Bacteria; phylum Actinomycetota; class Actinomycetes; order Mycobacteriales; family Pseudonocardiaceae; genus Saccharopolyspora; species Saccharopolyspora endophytica. The sequence continues at coordinate 11,743 of NZ_JAGPXE010000023.1, read as the reverse complement.
GCGGCCGCGACCTGATCCAGAACCTGACCGCCTTCTACCACCCGCTGGACCTGATCGGCGAGTGGAGCCGGGCCTACGGTTCGCAGGGCTTCCTGCAGTACCAGTTCTCGCTCCCCTACGGCAAGGACGAGGACCTCAAGCGGATCATCCGCAAGGTCGCCCAGTCCGGGAACGTGTCGTTCCTCAACGTCATCAAGAAGATGGGCGAGGGCAACCGGTCCCCGCTGTCCTACCCGCACCCCGGCTGGCTGGTGTGCCTGGACTTCCCGATCGTCGACGGTCTGGGCAAGTTCTGCACCGAGCTGGACGAGGACGTGCTCTCCCTCGGCGGCCGGCTGTACACCGCCAAGGACTCGCGGACGTCCGCGGAGACCTTCCACCAGATGTACCCGCGGGTGGACGAGTTCAAGAAGATCCGCCAGACCATTGACCCCGAAGGCAAATTCGCCTCAGACATGAGCCGGAGGCTTGAGCTGTGATCGACGCTGTTGGCAACCCCCAATCCCTGCTGGTGCTCGGCGGCACCTCGGACATCGCGCTGACCACCGCGAAGCAGTACGCGCAGACCCGCGCGCTGCGCATCGTGCTGGCCGACCGCCCCGAGGAGTCCGAGCGCCTCGAAGCCGCCGCCGAGGAGCTGCGCAAGACCGGCAGCACGGTGTCGATCCTGCACTTCGACGCCCGCAAGCCGGAGACGCACGCCGAGGTCATCGACAAGGCGTTCGCCGACGGCGACGTCGACGTCACGCTGATCGCCTTCGGCATCCAGGGCGACAACGAGAAGGGCTGGACGGACTTCGAGGCCGCCCGCGCCGTCGCCGACATCAACTACGTCGCCCCGGTGGGCCTGGGCGTGCTGCTGGCCAACAAGCTCAAGAAGCAGGGCCACGGCAGCATCGCGGTGATGGCCTCCCCGGCCGGTGAGCGCGCTCGCCGCTCGAACTTCGTCTACGGCTCCTCCAAGGGCGGCCTGGACATCTTCTACACCGGTCTCACCTACGCGCTGGAGGAGCACGGTGTGAAGGTCACCGTGATCCGCCCGAACTTCGTGCACACGAAGCTCACCGCGGGCATGAAGCCGCCGCCCATGTCGCAGACCCCGGACCAGGTCGCCGCGGCGATCATCGACGGCGTCCGCAAGGGCAAGGAAGAGGTCTACGCCCCCGGCCAGATGCGCTGGGTCATGTTCGTGCTCAAGCACGTCCCCCGCTTCATCTTCAAGAAGCTGCCGTTCTGATCGAACGCTTCGGCTGATCGGGGCCGTCGGGTGAATCCCGGCGGCCCCTTTCGCTTTTCCCGGGTTGACCGCGGATCCGGACAGGTCCAGAATTCGATCTCGAACGCCCGGTTTGTCCAGACCACTGGAGCGGAATTCTCGATCGGGACAATTTTGCCGCGAACGGGCAACGTTTCGCCCTCTCGCAGCGATCTGTACCTGTGCGGGCATCGCGACGCCCGCCGAGCTTCCAGACGCGCGGCGCGCATCGGGAAGCGCGGATGCCCGGAGAAGTGGGGTTCACCAGGCATCCGCGTCCGTGGGTCCTCCGCCTGCCCTCAGTACCCGGGGGACCCACGGAACGTCCGCGAGCGGACTTCCATCGGACGCCTGGGGCGGTGCCGGGGTTTCTCCACCGACGCGGAATCGAATGCGCGGAGACGTTTTTCGCCCGTTCGGACTATCAAGGAAGAACTTCTCAGGACTGCGTGTGAGCGACTGGACGCCCCCAGTAGCCTGATCATTCGTGGACGACTTCGAGACGGCCATCGCCGAGTACTACCGGCTCGGTCCGGAGCGGGATCGCCTCAGCACCTGGGGGTACCTGGAGGCGCTGCGCACCGCCGAACTGCTGGGTCGACACCTGCCGCCCGCACCGGGCATCGTCTACGACGTCGGCGGCGCCGAGGGCGCCTACGCCCTGCCGCTGGCCCGCGACGGCTACGAGGTGCACCTGGTCGACGCCTGGGCTCCGCACGTGGCGGCCGCCGCCGAGGCCTCCGCCGCCCAGCCCGCCGCACCGCTGGCCGGGTGCACCGTCGGTGACGCGCGGGACCTCCCCTTCGACGACGGCGCCGCCGACGCCGTGCTGCTGCTCGGTCCCCTCTACCACCTGCTGGAACGCTCCGATCGGTTGCGCGCGCTGCGCGAAGCGCACCGGGTGCTCAAGCCGGGCGGCGTGCTGTTCGCGGCGGCGGTGTCGCGCTACGCCTCGACCTTCGACGGCGTGGCCATGGGCGACATCGTCAACCCCGACTTCCAGGAGCTCGTCCAGGGCGCGCTGCGCGACGGCCTGCACCGCAACACCAGGCCCGACGAGTTCCCGCAGTGGTTCACCCTCACCTACTTCCACCGGCCCGCCGACCTGCGCGACGAGGTCGCCGACGCGGGTTTCCGGGCGATCGAGCTGGTCGCGGTGGAGAGCGTGGCGGCGTGGGCCGCCGACCCCCGCCGGCTGAGCGAACCGGAGTACCGGGACGCGACGCTGAAAGCGATCCGCCGGGTCGAGTCGGCGCCCGAGCTGCTGGGGGCCAGTCCGCATCTCATGGCGGTCGCACGCAGGTCCCACTGACGTCTCTTCGGCGATCCTTCGGCGTGTCGGGCAACCCGGAGCGCGGTGGCTGTCGTGAAACTGCATGAGACTCACCGCGATTCCCTCGCCGGCATCGGCCCGACCACCCGGGGAGAACGAGAAGGGTGAAGTACCTGACGAGCACGGCACCGGTCGAAGCGCCCGCCGAACCACGGGTCGACGACGCCGTCCCCCGGCGTTCGCACCTGGGCAAGTGGCTGGCGCACGTGATCGCGCTGTGCCTGGGGATCGCGGGGTTGTGCTGCGCGATCGCGCTCCCGCTGGCGCCGGTGCTGCTCGACCGCACCGAGGTGCACTGGCCCGCGGCGACGGACGAGAACCCGACGACGACGGCGTTCATCACGCCCTACCGGCCCGCCGAGTTCCACGCGACCGTGCCCTGCGCCACGATGCGCGCCGCGCTGGAGGGCGAGGGACCGACGACGATCCTCAGCACCCTGCCGCCGGGCAGCGACCGCGAAGGGCTCGTGCTGTCCACCCAGGACGGACGGACCCGGCTGCTGCTGGGCGAGCGCGAGGTGGAACTGCCCGCTGGGACCTGCGGTCTGGCGGTGCGCGGTGACGGAGCGGGCTCGGTCGTCGAACCCGCCGGACGTGCGCCGATCACGCTTGCCGGGGTTCCCGCCCCCGAGGTGTTCACCTTCGCGACCTCGCTGGAACCCGACCAGCTGCACGGGCTTTCGGTCACCGCGCGCACCTACTCGTGGGCCGACACCTCCCCCACCGAGACCAAGCGGAGCCTGATCGAGTCGGCGCTGCTGCTCGGGCTGTGCTCGCTGCTGCTGCTGTTCGCCCACGCCCCACCCGCGCTGCGCGGCTTCCGCCCGAACCCGCTGCTGTGGCCGGTGGACGCCGGGGTCGCCGCGGTGATCTGGGTGTGGCTGTTCGTCGGACCGCTCACCGACGACGACGGCTTCGCGATGATGACCGTCCGCAACTACGCCGAGACCAGCGACGTCGGCAACTACTACCGCTGGTTCAACGCCTCCGAAGCGCCGTTCACGCTGGTGCAGCACTTCATGCGCTGGTGGTCGGCCGACGGCCTGGAGCCGCTCTGGCTGCGGATGCCCAGCGCCGCGGCCGGTCTGCTGACCTGGCTGGTGGTCAGCCGCGGCATCGTCGCCCCGATCTGCCGGGGGCGCAGGAGGTTCGCGCTGCACCTGGTGACGGCGGTGTTCTTCCTCGCCTTCTGGCTGCCCTACGGCCTGGGCATCCGCCCGGAACCGTTCCTGGCGCTGGGCACCTCGATCCTGGTCGCCAGCTTGTTGCGGGCCTCGCGCAGCAGCGCGCCGTTCGGCTGGCTGGGCGTGGCCGCGCTGGTGTGCGGGTTGACGGTGTCGATCACCCCGACCGGGGTCAGCGCGGTGCTGATGGTGCTGGTGTTCGCGCCGCGCATCTGGTCGCTCCTGGTGCGTCCCGGAGCGCTGCCGCGCTGGGCGCTGGTGCCGGTCCGCGTCGTGCTGCTGGCGAGCCTCGGCTCGGTCGGTCTGGTCGCGATGTTCGCCGACACGTCCTGGAACGGGGTGCTCCGCGCGACCGAGGTGCACGACGAGTTCGGGCCGAGCCTGGGCTGGTACCAGGAGATCGACCGCTACGCGAAGCTGCTCGGCACCAGCATGTGGGGCGTCGCCGGCAAGCGGCTGGTCGTGTTCCTGGTGATCACGGCCGTGCTGATCACCGCGGCCTGCGCGATGCGACGGCTGCACCGCACCACCGCCGTGCCCGACCTGCCGGTGCTGCTGGGTTCGGTGGCCGCGGTGCTGGCCGCGCTGTGGCTGACGCCGTCGAAGTGGACGCACCACTTCGGTGCGCTGATCGGCGTCGGTCCGGCGCTGGTGGCCGTGACCGTCGTGCTGCTGATGCGGGTCGGCGCGCTGGCCGACGGGCACCGGGAAGCCCGGCTGCTGGGCGTGTTCGGAACCCTGGCGGCATCGGTGGCGGCGGGCCTGGCGTTCATGGGTCCGAACACCTGGCCGTGGCAGTCGAACCTGGCGATGCCGTGGGCCGACACCCCGGTCCGGCCGAACGTGCCGCTGGACAGCCCGGTGCTGTGGATGCTCGTCGGACTCGTCACCGGGCTGCTGACGCTCGTCGGACTGCTGATCCGGATGCGGCTGCGCTCCCGCGCCCTCGGCGGTCTGATGTGGACGGTCGCCCCCGCCTCAGTGCTCACCGGGTCCGCGCTGGCGATGGCGCTGGTGCTGCTGGGCTCGTTCCTGTCGGTGCCGGAGACGATGGGTGACCGCTTCTCGGTGGCCCGGATGAACCGGCTCAGCCACGAGGCGTCCAGCTGCGGCCTGGAGGACGAGGTGCAGGCGATGCCCATCGCCGAGCCCCTCGCCCCGCTCGACCCCGACGCCACTGGCGAGCTGGACGGCTTCACCGCGGGCGGAGCGCCGCCGCAGGAGCCCGACCTGCGCCTGGAGAACCCCGGCGAGCCGCTGCGGCTCCCCGAGCCCGCCGATCCCGACGATCCGCGCGCCGACGAGCCCACCGGGCGCCAGGCCAGCGACTTCGCCTGGACCAGCCAGGACGGCGGCCCGCAGAGCACCGGCACGCTGATCACCCCGTGGTTCGGCCTGCCGCAGGTGAACGCGCAGCAGGTCCTGTCGATGTGGGTGTCCGGCCGTCCCGAGCAGGGCAACTCGCTGACCTTGGAGTTCGCCGCCGGGGACCGCCCGCTGGGACGCCAGGTGCTGCACGACCCGCCGCCGGTGGACCTCCCGTTCGAGGACCCGAGGCACGGCCGCGACGACGACTGGCGGGACTTCACCGCGTGGCGCTCGATGACCGTCGAGCCCGGTGACATCCCGGCCGGCGCGGACCGGGTCCGCGTGCTGGCCACCGACCGCAGCACCGACCGGCAGGGCTGGTTGAGCATCAGCGGTCCGGTGGTGCGCGACGTCGTCGGGCTGCGGCAGGCCCTGGACGCGCAGGGACCGCTGCTGATCGACTGGCCGATGAGCTTCGTGTTCCCCTGCCGGACCGACTACCCGAAGGTCGGCCGCGGTGTGGCGGCAAGTCCCCGGATGCTGATCACGCCCCCGGAGGGCGAGGGCTCGATGGCCTACGACCCGAACCTCGGCGGCGTGTTCGCCGGGGTGCCGATGCTCTCGCAACGCATGGAGCTGCCCACGCGGTTGCGCGGAACGCCGGGCTACGTCTGGGGTCACCTGCTCGTGGTCCGCTACGAACGCGAACGCGATTCCTACACCACGACTCGCCAGCGAGAACGCGTCAGCGGAGCCGACGGCGACGGGTCCTACCCCTTCGAGCAGGAGTGATCGTTTGTGCGAGTCACCGCCGGATGCCCGAAACTGATTTTCCCGGGACCGATTTGCGGCTGACCCGCTGAACATCGCTGAGCTGGGGGAACGTTGCTGGACGGGATCGAGCGCACCGCGGACGCCTCTCCTCCGATGCCCGCCGCGCCCACGCCGCGCCGCCGCCTCGCCAACGCCCTCGGCCTGGTGATCGGCGTCCTGGCGGTGCTGGCCGCGGTCGCCGTCCCGTTCGCGCCGGTCGTCGGCGACCGGGTCACGGTCACCTGGCCGATGGCCGGGCAGCCGGCGGAGAGCACGCTCGCCTTCGTCGTGCCCTACCACCCGGACGAGGTACACGTCCGCGTCCCGTGCGAGGTCGTCCGCGCAGGTCAGGACCGCAGCGAGCCGACGACGCTGGTGTCCTCCCGCCCGCCCGGTCAGCCCACCGAGGGCTTCGCCGTCACCACCGCCCAGGACCACGTGATCGCCCTGGTCGCGGGCAGGGAGGCGTTGCGCGCGCCGATCGGGGAAGCCTGCGACGTCGCCATCGACGGCGGCCCGACCGGAGCCACCGCCCGCATCGGCGACCGGACCGCCTCGGTACCCGCCGGAATACGCGACATCGTCGCGTTCACCACCCAGCTCTCCCCCGCCGAGGTGGCCGGGACCGAGGTCCAGGTGGTCACCGCCAACTGGTTCGAGACGTCCCCCACCCAGGGCAAGCTGCTGCTCATCGCCCTCCAGCTGCTGCTGGTGGCGGCCGGTTTCGCGGTCCTGGCGACGCTGGACCGCCGACGCGCCAGAGCCGCCGAACGCCCGATCCCGCGGCTGCTGCACCGGCTGTCCGGCTACGTGATCGATCTGGGGCTGCTGGCCGTGCTCGCGGGCTGGTGGCTGCTGGGCCCGAACGGCCCGGACGACTCGTTCGCCTCGGTGACCGCGCAGAACGGCCTGCGCACCGGCGACATCGGCAACTACTACCGCTGGGAGAACGCCTCCGAATCACCGTTCACGCTGGTCCAGCAGATGCTGATGCACGTCGCCGAGTGGAACCAGAACCCGCTGGCCATGCGCATACCGAGCATCCTCGCCGCCGTGCTCACCTGGCTGGTGCTCAGCCGGGGCGTCCTCGGCGCGGCCATCCCCGGCCAGCACCACCGGCCGCTGGTCCGCGTCCTGGCCGCGGTGGCCTTCCTGTCCTGGTGGCTGCCGTTCGGGATGGGCGTGCGGCCGGAGGCGTTCGAGGCGCTGGGGCTGACCGTCGTGCTCGCGGCGGTGCTGCAGGCCGCCCGCACCGAGCGGCGGGTGTGGCTGGGCGTGGCGGCGCTGGCGGCCGGGCTGTCGATCGCGGTCAACCCGATGGGCATCACCGCGATCACCCCGTTCCTGGTGCTCGCGCCGCGCCTGTGGCGGATGGCCGGGGTGGGGTTGGCGGCGCTGCTGGCCGGGATCGCCTCGGTCGGCGTGGTGGCGATGTTCGCCGACCAGTCGCTGTTCGGCGCCGCCAAGGCCACCGACCTGCACGGCTACTACGGGCCCAACGTGTCGTGGTTCCAGGAGGTCATGCGCTGGCAGTACCTGCTCGGCTTCGACCTGCAGGGCGACGTCGCGCGCCGCGCCGCCGTCCTGCTCACCCTCGTCGTCGCGGCGCTCAGCCTCCTGGTGCTGCTGCGCCACCGGAGCGCCGGCCGCGCCGACGGGCTGCGGATGGCGCACGTCCCGGCGGCATCGCTGCTGCTCAGCATGGGCTTGATGACGCTGACCCCTTCGAAGTGGACGCACTACTTCGGCGCGCTCGCCGGCGTCGGAGCCGCTACTGTGACCGCGGGCGTCGTGCTGGTCGGCGTCGCCGCGGTCACCGCGAGCCGGGACCGGGTGGTGCTCGTCGCCGGTCTGGTGGGCACCGTGCTCGCCGGTGGCGCGGCCGCGCTCGTCTTCTCCGGCAAGAACAACTGGTTCCTGCACTCGCAGTACGGGGTGCCCTGGGGAGAGGGCCCGGTCCGGCCGCTGAACAACCCGCTGGTCTGGTTGCTCGTCGCCGGGCTACTGATGGCCGCATCCGCGCTGGTCAGGAGAGGTGACGACCGGGTGCGGCGGGCGTTGATCCGCACACCCGCGCTGGTGTGCGTCACGGCGATGGGGGTGGCGGTGACGATCGTGCTCGGCTCCTTCGTGGCGGCCCCGATCAGGCAGGGCGACGCCTACTCGATCGGTGCGCAGAGCATCGCCGCCGCGCGCGGGGGCAGCTGCGGCATCGCCGACAAGGTCGTCGTCACCCCGGATCTCGTGGGGCTGCGCGGCGGCGACGGCGCCGAGATGGCCGGGTTCACCGAGGATTCCGGCTTCGCACCGGGTTTCACCCCGCCCGCCGACGTCCCGCTGTGGGGCAGCCTGACCGGTGGGCAGATCAACACCGGCACGCTGACCACGGGCTGGTTCCCGCTGCCCGCGCTGGCCCCCGACCAGGAGCTCGCGTTCGGGGTGGCCGGGCGCAGCGGCGACGGCAACCGCGTCGCGCTGGAGTTCTCCGGACCCGGCGGGACGCGCGAGGTCGTGCTCGACGACACCTGGAGGGACTCCGACGAGCGCGAGACCTACCCGAGCGACCACGTCATCGAGGACGAACCGCAGGACCACCCGGGCTGGCGGGACATGCACCTGTCCCCCGCCCAGATCCCGGCCGGCGCCGACCGGGTCCGCATCACCGCGGTCGACGGCACCACCGACCCCGCCGGGTGGGTCGCGGTCAGCGGGCCGCGGGTCCGCCAGGTCATCCCGCTGACGGAGTACATGCAGGACAAGGCGCCGACGTACGTGGACTGGTCGATGACCTGGAACGTGCCGTGCCTGCGGGACCTGCCGGAGGTCGGCGGCGGGCTCGTCCAACCCCCCGCGTACATGATCACCCCGCCGAACTCGATGGGATTCGGCGGCACCGCCGCGTTCGAACGCGGAATCGGCGGTGCGTTCGCCGGAGTTCGGGACGTCGGTGTTCAAGAAGAGATCCCGACAAGGCTCAACGGTTACGAGAAAACACCCGAATATTCCGAGTGGGGCCACCTCATCGAGGTGCAATACCCCTACCCGGGCAACCGATTCGACGTCCAACGCGTTGAAGCTCCACGGTGGGGTTGGCGAGGGGAGTGACCATGTCCGACACGATCCGCCACGAGGTCGGAATCCCGGTTCCGCAGCAGGCACGAACCTCCGAGGCCGAATCACCGCGACTGATCTCGTACGTGCTGCCGGTCTACAACGAGGCCGAGGGCATCAAGCACTTCCACACCGAGCTCACCGACGCGGTCGCCACCCGACCCGAGTTCGACTACGAGTTCATCTACGTCAACGACGGTTCCGCCGACGGGTCGATGCGCATCCTGCAGGACATCGCGAAGAACGATTCCCGCGTGCGGGTCGTCGACTTCGCGCGCAACTTCGGCCACCAGATCGCCATCACCGCGGGCCTGGACTACGCCGCCGGAGAAGCGGTGATCGTGATGGACACCGACCTGCAGGACCCGCCGCGCGTGAGCCTGCAGATGATCGACGCGTGGCTGGCGGGCGCCGAGGTCGTGCAGGCGCGGCGGCGGACCCGGCGCGACACCCCGTTCAAGCGCGCCACCGCGCACACCTACTACCGGCTGCTGCGCAGCTGCTCCGACGTCGACATCCCGGTCGACACCGGCGATTTCCGGCTGCTCAACCGGCGGGCCGCCGAGGAGCTGCGGACGTTCCGCGAACGCAGCCGGTTCATCCGGGGCATGGTCGCCTCGATGGGGTTCAACCAGCAGGAACTGCTCTTCGACCGGGACGAGCGGGTCGCGGGCGAGACCAAGTACCCGATGCGCAAGATGCTGCGGCTGGCCGCCGACGGCGTCACCGGGTTCTCGACCGCGCCGCTCAAGCTGATCACCCGGATGGGGTTCGCGACGCTGGCCCTGGCGTTGCTGGGCATCATCTACTCGGTAACGCTGCGGCTCTTCTTCCCCGAAGTCACCGTCTCGGGGTGGACGATGTTGATGGTCGTGATGCTGTTCCTGGGCGGGCTGCAGATGCTGTCGCTGGGGGTCATCGGCAGCTACATCGGCCGCATCTACAGCGAAGTGCAACAACGCCCCCTCTACATCGTCCGGGATGTGATCCGGCATGACGAAGCTTGAGCCGCGTTCCCGGCTGATCAGCCGGGAACTGCTGCTCTACGCGGTGATCGGCGGCAGCGGCGTGCTGCTGGACTACCTGCTCTTCCTGGTGCTGTTCAACTACTTCGGGATGCACCACCAGCTCGCGAACGCCCTGAGCACGACGGCGGGGATCACCAACAACTTCGTGCTCAACTCGCTGTTCAACTTCCGCAAGACCGACCGGATCCTGGTGCGGTTCCTGCGCTTCTACGCGGTGGGCATCGCCGGGATCGTGCTGACGTTCCTGCTGCTGGCGGTGTTCTCCACGTGGCTCGGGATCGACGCGAACCTGGTCAAGCTGGCCAGCCTTCCGGTGGTCCTGCTGTTCCAGTACACGATCAACAAGAGGTGGAGTTTCGGATGAGAGTGGGGATCGTCGGCGCCGGTGCGACCGGGCTGACCGCGGCCTTCGACGCGGTGCGCGCCGGGCACGAGGTGACGGTGCTGGAAGCCTCCGCCGAGCTCGGCGGGCTCGCGGCGTCCATCGAGGTCGGCGGCACCCCGCTGGAGCGCTTCTACCACCACAGCTTCCGCAGCGACGAGGCGATGATCGAGCTCATCGAGGACCTCGGGCTCAGCGACCGGCTGCGGTTCCACAAGCCGACCACCGGCGTGTACTTCAACGGCGAGCTGCACGACTTCGGCACACCGGTGGAGATGCTGAAGTTCTCCGAGTTCTCGATGCTGGACCGGTTCCGGTTCGGCGCTTCCTCGGCCGCGCTGAAGGTGATCCGCAACGGCTCCCGGTTCAACGGGGTTCGCGCGCTGGACTGGATGCGGCGCTGGGCGGGCGAGAAGGTCACCTCGACCATCTGGGAACCGCTGCTGAAGGGCAAGTTCGGCGATCGCGCCGAGGAGATCTCGATGGCGTGGCTGTGGGCGCGGATCCACTGCCGCACGTTCGAACTCGGGTACGTCCACGGCGGTTTCGACCAGGTCTACCGCGCGCTGACCGATGCGGTGACGGAACGCGGCGGGAAGATCGAGTTCAACAAGCCGGTCTCGTCCATCACCCAGCCGTCGGAGGCGGTGCAGGTGGGGACCGCGGACGGCAGCGGCTACGAGTTCGACCACCTCATCGTCACGGTCCCGCAGCCCGCGTTCGCCAAGGCCGCCGACATCGAGTCCGACGACGTGCTGTGGCGGAACCAGTACCTGGGCGCGACCTGCTTCATCCTCGAACTCGACCGCAGCGTCATCCCGTACTACTGGCTCAACATCAACGACCCGGAGTTCCCGTTCCTGGCCGTCGTGGAGCACACCAACATGGTCGACAGGCAGGAGTACGGCGGGAAGCACGTCGTCTACGTCGGCAACTACGTGCCGCGCGACGACTGGCGCTTCACCACCGACCCGGCCGAGCTGCTGCGGAACTACGTCCCGTGGCTCAAGCGGCTCAACCCGGAGTTCGACGAGTCCTGGATCCAGGAGTGGCACTTCTCCAAGGCCGGGTTCGCCCAGCCCATCGTCACCCCGACCTACCGCTCGCTCATCCCGCCGCACAAGACCCACATGCCCGGCGTCACGCTGGCCACGATGTCCCAGATCTACCCCCAGGACCGAGGCCAGTCCTACGCCATCGGCATGGCCCACGAGATCACCGAGAGCCTCGGCCTGCGCTGACAGCGGGACGTCACCCGACCACTCGGCCGGGTGACGCAATTCGAATTTCGCGCGAAATTCGAGCCCGAAGTTCGGGACTCGTATTTCG
>NZ_JAGPXE010000022.1 GCF_018070075.1 Saccharopolyspora endophytica | reverse complement strand
CCGCACCCGATGGACGATACGTTGGAAGCCAGTCCTCGACGCCTTCGCCATCACCTTCGGTGACCGCTGGCCGGACGCCGAAACCTACTGATCAACACGCTGGAAACACCGTTCCTGCGAAAGACCCTTGAGCTGCGTGGTTCTGCACCGCACGCTGGAAGCCGATGGAGTGAGAGTCCCCGAACTTGCACACCGAGGAGAAGCCATGGGCTACTGCAAGCAGCGTCTCAACCGGCAAGGCCACGCCCGCTACACCGCCTACTACTGGGACCTGCGCGGCCGAGCCCGCTCCGCGGGCACCTTCAGCCGCAAACGCGACGCCGAGCGCGCCTGGCGCCGCGCCGAAGCCGAGACCACCGAGGGCCGCTTCGTGGATCTGGCCAGCGGACGGCAGCGCTTCGGCCGCTACGTCACCGATACCTGGCTGCCCAACCACACCATCGAACTCAACACCCGCCAAGGCTACGAACAGATCATCACCAAATACCTGCTGCCCGGATTCGCGACCATGCGCATGAACGAAATCCTGCCCACCCACATCCGCGACCACCTCCGCCAGCTGGCCGACGACGGCGCCACCGCACACACCCTCGCCCGCTGCAAAACCGTGCTCTCGGCGATCTTCACCACCGCACTCAACGACCGCATCGTGGTCTTCCACCCCTGCAGCGGCGTCACCACACCCGCCGTCCCCAAACGCCCCCTACGCATCCTCACCCCAGCCGAATACGACGCACTACACGCCGCACTCGCCGCGGCCCGCTGGCAACTGCTCGCCGACCTCGCCCTCGAAACCGGCATCCGCTGGGGCGAACTCGCCGAACTCCGCACCCACGACCTCCACCCCGCAAGCCGCGTGCTCACCATCAGCCGCGCCGTCGTCGAACTCAACCAACCCAACACCGACGGAACACGATTCGTCGTCAAGCACTACCCCAAAAACACCGAATACCGCCAACTCCACCTCACCACCGAACTCACCACCGCCCTCCAACACCACATCACCCAACACGACCTCGTCGCCGACGATCTCCTCTTCGGCACCCCCACCATGACCCCCAACACCCACACACCAAGCACCACCCCGGCACCCGCCGGGCACGGCACCGCCACCCGCTACAACACCGGATGCCGCTGCCAACACTGCCGTACCGCCATCGCCACCTACCGCCACCACCGCCGAGCCCACGGACACGACCGCCCCACCCGCCACCGCCGCATCCGCCACGACCAACACCTCGACCGCGGCTGGTTCCGCAAAAACATCTGGTACCACGCACTAGCCGACGCCGGCCTCACCCACCCGGTCCGCATCCACGACCTCCGCCACACCAACGCCTCCTGGATGCTCGCCGGCGGAGCCGACCTCGAAACCATCCGCGAACGCCTCGGCCACCGCAGCCTCCGCGCCACCGAGCGCTACCTCCACACCCTCCCCCACACCCACAACACCGCCCTCACCGCACTCCACCGAACCCGCACATGCCCACCCAGCACCCCGAGAACTGGTCAACTCACGGTCACAAACCCCACCCCGCAGAAGACGAAGAGCTGAACCCACTCGACACGAATGCCCAGACCAACGCCACGGCCACCACTCAAAAGGCCGCACAATGAACGCAAAAACCGTGCGACCAGGGTGCACATCCCACGGTCACACCACGGTCAACACCGTGCCCGAACAACAAAACGCCCTGTCGGCAACAACGCCGACAGGGCTTCTCACCTGCATCAAGAAATGGTGCGCGATACTGGGATTGAACCAGTGACCTCTACCGTGTCAAAAAAAAAAGGTAGACAGCCATAGCTCCCTGACCTGCGAGAATCGAGAACGCGCAGTTTACGACCATACCGTCCCCGCTACCTACAGCCGGTTGAGCGCAGTTCACTGCACATCCATCCTCCCAAAATCCTCCCAAATCCTTACTCCCAAAGATCGTTCGGACACGCTCAATGCCTCGACAACCACGGAGACCGGACAGAAGGACGATGGGTGCACCCTTGGGAAAGTCAGCATGTCAACCGAAGCCTGGGCAATTCCTTTCGCTTCCTGAGGGAGTTGTCGATTCGGGCCTGGGCGGTCCTCATCCGAGGGCCGAGGGGTTGACGAGGGCGGCCGCGGCGACGAAGACCGCGACGGCCAGCACCACGAAAGCGAACCAGCGGCGCACGCTTGACGAGTTCAGCCGTGTCGACAGCCGAGCGGCCACGATAGAAACCACCAGAGACGTGCCTGCGAACAACAACAGGACCCGGTAATCGATGGTCGCGATCGAGCCGGCGTGCGCGGCGAGTCCAGCTCCCGAGTTGATTAAGACGACCACTAGCGAGGTCGCCACCGCTTGCTGCGCTCCCAAGCCCAGCAGCAATGACAGCGCGGGGACGATGATGAAGCCGCCGCCGACGCCGAACAGTCCGGTGAGCACGCCGACGGTCGCACCGGCGAGCACGGATTTGGGCAGGCAGGTGCGCCAGTTGATGCCGCCCTGCTGGGTGCGGCAGGCGCCGGTGTGGTTCTCGCCGCCGCGCAGCATGCGCACCGCGACGATGACCATGAGCGCGGCGAAGGCCAGCAGCAGCCAGCGCTGCGGGAAGAGCTTGCCGAGCGCGGCGCCGCCGAAGGCGGCGGGGATGCCGGCCGCGCCGAAGACCAGCGCGACCGGCCACCGCACCGCGCTGCGCCGCTCGCGGGGCAGCAGGGCGCCCAGCGAGGACAGTGCGACCACGGCTAGCGAGGTGGGGATGGCCGTCTGCAAGGGTTGTCCGACGCCGTAGACCAGCGCCGGTACGGCGAGGATCGAACCACCGGCACCCAGCAGTCCCAGTGCCAACCCGATCACGGCGCCGAACACCACTGCCAACAACAACGAAACCACCTATCCCGGTGGCGGACTCATCGACCGCCCCGCCGCCGTCAACGCCGTGCACGCACTTGCCGGAGAGCAGCTCTCAGCCGTGCGGCCCGTTCCCGTCGGTGAGGGCCTCGAGCAGGGCCCGGCCGTCGGTGCTGGGAGTGCGGTTGTGGGGCAGCAGTCCGAGGACGCGGGACATCGCGCAGGTGTTGCTCACCGCGGCGAAGGTCAGACCCGCGCCGACGAAGCCGGCGACCCACTTCAGTGGTTCGTAGGCGGTGCTGGCCACCACGCCGGTGAGCACGAGCAGTCCGGCGACCAGCCGCACCTGCCGCTCCATGGCCCACGTGCCGCGTCCCTGGTTGATCTCGCCGCCTTGCTGCTGCCAGCCGGTGATGCCGCCGCGCAGCACGCTGAGCCGATCGAGCCCGGCGCTTTCCAGCAGGGTGCGGGCCTGCTCGGCACGACCGCCCGAGGCGCACACCAGCACGACCGGGTCGCCGTGCTGGGCGGTGAGCTCGTCGCGGTGTTCTCTCAGCAGGTCGAGGGGAACGTTGTAGGAGCCCGGGATGTGCGACGAAGCGAACTCCCCGGGCGCGCGCACGTCGATCAGCCGAATCTGGGGGTCGGCGTCGCGTAATGCGCGGACCTGCGCGGTGTCGACGACCTTGGGCAATGCTTGGGGCATTCTTCGGATACCTCCGCGTTCTTGTTCGGGTTGTGGGTGTCAGGTTCCGTCGGTCATCGGCACGCCGGCCGCGGCGGCGGTGTCGAACTTGTCGTCGATGAGCACGACCGTGTGTCCGGCCGCTTCCAGCAGCGAGGCCGCCGCGGTGGCGCGGTAACCGCTGCCGCAGTGCACCCACACCGCACCCGCGGGCACCTCGTCCAGCCGGTCCTTGAGCTCGTAGAGCGGCACGTGCACCGCACCGGTGATGTGGGAGGCGGTGAACTCGTTGTTGGTCCGCACGTCCAGCACCACCTCCGGCGCCGGGAGACCGTTGGAGCTACCGCCCCATGCCGAGGCCAGGTCGGCGAAGGTGGCCGTCGGCGTGCTGCGCAGCTGACCGGACTCGGCCGCCAACTCCTCCGGGGAACCCACAGCGGCCGCGGCGAACTTGTCGATGCCGATGCGGGCCAACTCGCGCTGCGCCTGGCCGACCTGCTCGCGGGACTCGCCCAGCAGCGTGATCGGAGCGCCCCAGTCGATCATCCAGCCGAGCCAGGTCACCATTGGCCCATCCAGCCCGAGGCTGACGGTGCCAGCGAGGTGTGAGACCACGTAGGCCTTGCGGGAGCGCAGATCGACCACCCACTCCCCGTGCTCCAAGCGGCGGCGCAGCTCCTCGGGCTCGGCCCGGACGGGTTCGCGCAGGTCCAGCGGCTCCGGTCCGGTGGTGTTCTGCACGCCCATGTGCGCGTAGTAGGCCGGGTAGGCGTCCAGCCCCGCGAGGGTCTGCTCGACGAAGTCGCCTTCGGCCAGCGTCAGGGCCGGGTTGATCCGCTTTTGCTCGCCCAGCGTCGCGGAGTCGCCCGAGGCCTGCGTGGCCGAGCAGAAGCTGCCGAACCCGTGGGTCGGCCAGATCTGCGCACCGTCGGGCAGGATCGAGGCCAGTTTCTGCGCCGAGGCGTGCTGGTGCCGAGCGAGGTCCTCGCTGTGCTGCTCGCCCAGCAGGTCGGTGCGCCCGGTCGTGCCGAACAGCAACGATCCACCCGTGAACACGCCCACCGAGCCATCGGTGCCCTCCAGCACGTAGGACAGGTGGTGGAAGGTGTGCCCCGGCGTGGCCACCGCGCGGACCTGCATCCGCGGTGAGAGCTCCACCGCTTCGCCGTCGGTCAGCGGGCGCCGGTCGAACGGCACCTCGTCGGCAGCCGCCAGCCCGTACTCGGCGCCGGTCAACCGGGCCAGCTCCAAGCCACCGGAGACGTAGTCGTTGTGCACGTGCGTGTCCAGCACCAGGGCGATCCGCACGCCCAACCGCCCGGCGGCGGCGATCACCCGATCCACGTCCCGCTGGGGGTCGACGACCACAGCCACCTCGCCGTCAGTGGCCAGGTAGCTTCGGTCCCCCAGCGAGGACGTCTCGATCACCTCGACCACCAGGCCACCGGCCAAGCGGTCCTCCTTCTTCACCACATCCATCGCCGTCACCGTTGCGCACCCCTTTCAACCTCGTTGCCTGCTTCGATCCACCCCGAAGTCCCACCGGCCACCGAAACCGCTTGGCCACCGGCCGCGTTCATCGCCTCCGCAGCCTTCAAGCTGCGCCCGCCCGAACGGCAAATGACGTAGCACTCCTACCTCGCAAAACGCTGCGGCGAAGCCAGCACCTCCTCCAGCGGCACGTTCACCGCACCCGGCACATGACCCGAGGCGAACTCCTCCGGCTCACGCACATCGACCAACCGAGTACCCAACCGCCACGCCCCGGCGAAGAACTCCACACCAACTTCCGGCGCCTTCTCAGACAACGATCCCTCCCTAAACCCCAGGGGGTATCAATGAATTCAACGACTTCGACCGCCAGGAGAAGGGCACTGCACGACCTCGCGCTCAGGCGAGCGCGAGAAACAGGCGCTCCAGCTCCTGCTCGGTCATCGGCGGTTCATCGCCGTCCTCGCGAGCCTGCTGGCAGTACCTCATACCGCTGGCCACGATCTTGAAACCAGCACGGTCCAGAGCACGCGAAACAGCCGCGAGCTGGGTCAGCACCTCAGCGCAGTCCCGCCCCTCCTCCATGGCCTCGATCACGCCGCTCAACTGACCCCGCGCCCGGCGCAGCCGCGTCAGGGCATCCCCCACCAACTCCGGCTTCATCTCCACTGCGACCATCTCCCTTCACTGGCCACAACGTAACAAACCCCCGGGGGTATTCCGACTCGGCGAAGGATCATCAATTTGCATATCGCCTGCCGAAGCGCAGAAGGACCGCAGGCTCGATGGGACTGCGGGCCTCTCCGCGGCGGCACGGTGTCAGCTCAGCAGCTGCGGGATGGCTTTCCATAGCAGATTCGCCGCGGTGGCCAACAGCAGCACGGTGATGACGGCATCCAGCCTGCGCTTGTCAATGGCGAAGCGGCTGCGGATGACCTGCCCATCGCGAGGTCGAGCAGCGTGACGAGAGCGATGGTTGATCCCAGCCAGATTCGGTACTCGGTGAGGACGCCCTGCAGCCACATCTGGACGATGCGCTCGCCGATGACCACGGCGAAGAACAGGGATAAGCCGTCGATGTAGCGCTGGGCGTTGCGTTCGAAGGTTTGCAGGTAGGCGGGTAGCACCGGGCCGAGGTTGACGGCTCCGAGCAGGAATCCCTGCACCGCTCCGACGAGGCTCAGCAGGGCCGGGTGGCCGCTCTTGGTGTGGTGGCGAATCGGCGGGTGAGCTGGAAGGTGATGTGGGCGAGCAGGATGAGCGCGACCAGCACCGACAGCAATGCCTGGTCCGGTTTGGTGCTCAGCAGGGCAACCCCCACCACGGAGCCGAACAGCCCGAAGCAGTGCTGAAGGAGTTCGCGCAGATCTCCTACCAAAGACACGGAACCGAGCTCGCTGCTCTGCTGCACCGCGGCGAGCACGTCACCGACGCGCAACAGCACCTGTCCGCATTCCTCCAGCATCTGATCGCCGAGGGTGGACAGACCGGCGAGCTCCGCGATGACGTGGCACCCGCTGAGCTGGCCAACTTCTGCCTGCACTCGCTCACCGCCGCTGCCGGACTGCCCTCCCAGGAAGCCGTGCAACGGCTCGTCACGGTCACTATGTCTGGACTGCGACCCGAGTGACCATCCGCAGGCTTGCCGAGCCTGCGAGGGTGGCGCATGACTGGACCTTCCATCTGGGTGGAAGGTGCACGGTGAGCGCGGAGAACGAGACAAGGATCTATGCCGCTACGGGAGGTTCGGTGCGCATCGGAGAGCTCGCCCGCGCGGTGGGGGTCAATCCCAAGACCGTGCGCTACTACGAAGGCATCGGTCTGCTGCCCGCTGCAGACCGGACCAGCGCTGGTTACCGGGTCTACAACGACAGTGACGTCGAGCGCGTGAGGTTCATCAAGGCAGCTCAATGGCTGGGCTTGCGTTTGGATGAGATCGCGGAAGTGCTCGCGTTGCGTGATGCCGACCAGCGCCCGTGCGGTTATGTCCGCGGTGTGCTGCACGAGCACGTCGCCGACATCGATGAGCGCATCGCCGAGCTGCAAGCGATGCGGTGGAATTTGCTGCGCTTGGAAGAGAAGGCGGACCGCTTGGCTTCCGAGCCGGGTGCGGCTTCGGCCTCGTGTCCCCTCATCGACCATGTGCGCGCCTCAGAATCAGGCGTGGAGTTGACTTTCCACTCTGATGGAAGCCCTAGCGTGCCGGGTGTGGAGGTGATGACGATGGCACAGCGCCAGATCGAGGTATTCACAACTGGGTGTCCCGGTTGCGCGGACGCGGTGGCCCTAGTGGAGGACATGGCCGGCCCAGGCTGCGAGGTCCATGTGCGTGACCTGCGCAGCGATAGTTCTGCCGTCGCCAAGGCAGCCGACTACGGGGTCACCCGGGTTCCGGCTGTGGTGGTCGATGGCAGGTTGGCTGACTGCTGCCGGACAACGCAAGGCCCGACCCGTGAGGGGTTGGCCGCAGCCGGTGTGGGTAGATGCTCGTAAGCCCGTGACTGTGGTGGTCCTGCTTGTCATGGGCAGGACCACCACGCCGCGAGGCTCCTCTGCGTTTAGGCACTACAAGCTAGTGGTGGTACTGGTGCACCACGGCGTGACCCTTGCCGCGACCGATGAGAGCGCGGTTGACCGGGACAGTGAGCACGAAGGCGATGGCCAGCGACGCGGCCAGCGAGAGCCAGAACAACCAGCTGGTCAGACCGGCGTCCATCGCACCGGGGATGAGCACCATGAACAGGTTGTCGACGATCTCCATGACGGTGATCGACAGGGTGTCGGCGGCAAAGGCAACGCCGATGGCCGCACCCAGACCCACGCCCGCGCGCAGCACGGGAACGATCGTCAGGCTGTAGCCGAACAGGAACGCCAGCGCAATCGCGAGCACGATCGTGGCCAGGTTTCCCCAGCCCAGCGCGGTGCCGATGATCATGCCGAGGACCTCGCCGATCGCGCAGCCGGTCAAGCAGTGCGACGTGGCGCTGATCGCCGAGCGGGTCAGCTCCCGCCTGCTTTGCTGCTCATCGGTCGTTTCGTGGCCGTGGTGTTGGTGTGCGGGCCGGTCAGTCATTCCGCTCCTCCATAGAAGTCGTCGAAGCGCGGTCAGGGGCGCTCGTGGCAGCGCCCGAACAGCTGCGCCGAGGCTCGGAGAACGACCGAGGGGTGAGTCGTTCGCGCACTCACGTGCAGGGCGGGCGCGAGAGCACGGCAGCATTCGCTCAGGTTCAGCTCGACGGCCAGCAGCCACCTCCCGGCACGTCGATGGTGCTTTAGCAAGGTGCGGTTCATTTTCAGAGCTCCTCTGCCACCGGCGGGTAGGCCGGGAAGTGCTCCCGGCCTACCCGTGCTCAGGCGTTGACACTCGTGGTGCGCGTCCGTTGGCGTGCTCTGCTTCCTGCCGGGGTACCCGTGACCGCAGTGCGGAATCGCCGCAGCCGGAGGCTGTTGGCGACCACGAAGGCGCTGGAGAAGCCCATCGCGGCACCGGCGATCATCGGGTTGAGCAGTCCGAACGCGGCCAGCGGCAGCGCGGCCACGTTGTAGGCGAACGCCCAGAACAGGTTGCCCTTGATCGTGGCCAGCGTGCGGCGGGAGAGCCGGATGGCGTCCACCGCCGCCCGCAGGTCACCGCGCACGAGGGTGAGGTCGGAGGCTTCGATGGCGACATCGGTGCCGGTGCCCATCGACAGGCCGAGGTCGGCTTGGGCCAGTGCGGCGGCGTCGTTGATGCCGTCGCCGACCATCGCCACCACCCGTCCCTCCTTCTGCAGGCGCGTGATGACCTCGACCTTGTCCTGCGGCAGGACTTCGGCGATGACCTCGTCGATACCGACCTCGCCGGCCACGGTTCCGGCGACCGTCTCGTTGTCCCCGGTGAGCAGCACCGGCCGCAAACCGAGTTCACGCAGCTGCGAAATCGCCTCCGCCGAACCGGGTTTGACGGTGTCGGCGATCTCGAGCACGGCGCGCGCCGCGCCGTCCCAGGACACCGCGACCGCCGTCCGTCCCGCCCGCTCCGCGGTCCGTTGCGCGGCGACGAGCTCGTCCGGAAGCGGCTGGCTCCACTGCTCCAGCAGTGCGGGCCGTCCGACCAGGACCGCGTGGCCGTCGACCACCGCCTGCACGCCCAGGCCTTCGGTGTTGCTGAACTCCTCGACCGCGGGCAATTCGCCGACGCGGTCGGCGGCACCGCGGGCGATGGCCTGCGCGATGGGGTGCTCGGAGGCGTGTTCGGCCGCGCCCGCCAAGCGCAGCACCTCGTCCTCGTCGGTTCCGTGGGCGAGGTGAACGCCGACGAGGGACATCTGCCCGGTGGTGACGGTGCCGGTCTTGTCCAGCACGACGGTGTCGATGCGCCGGGTGGATTCCAGCACCTCCGGGCCCTTGATCAGGATTCCCAGCTGCGCGCCACGTCCCGTGCCGACCAGCAAGGCGGTGGGTGTGGCCAGTCCGAGCGCGCAGGGGCAGGCGATGATCAGCACGGCGACCGCGGCGGTGAAGGCCGCCGTGGCGCCGCCACCGGCGCCGAGCCAGAACCCGAGCGTGGCGGTTGCCAGCGCGATGACGATCGGCACGAACACCGCTGAGATCCGGTCGGCCAGCCGCTGCACCTCGGCCTTGCCGTTCTGGGCGTCCTCCACCAGTTTGGCCATCTGCGCCAGCTGGGTGTCAGAACCGATCCGTGTCGCGCGCACCACCAGGCGGCCTCCGGCGTTCACGGTCGCGCCGGTCACCGCGTCTCCCGCGGTGACCTCGACCGGCACGGATTCGCCGGTGAGCATGCTGGCATCGACCGCCGAGCTGCCCTCCTCCACGACGCCGTCGGTGGCGATCTTCTCACCGGGACGTACCACGAAATGGTCGCCGACGGCGAGCTGGTCGATCGGGATGCGCTGCTCGCGTCCGTCGCGGAGCACGGCGACGTCCTTCGCGCCGAGTTCCAGCAGCGCGCGCAGCGCCGCCCCGGCCCGGCGCTTGGAACGCGCTTCGAAATACCGCCCGGCGAGAATGAAGGTCGTCACGCCCGCGGCGACTTCGAGGTAAATGTTGCCGTCACCGGCCATGCGCTGAACGGTCAGCTCGAAAGCGTGCGTCATGCCCGGTGTTCCAGCCGTGCCGAACAACAGCGCGTACAGCGACCACAGGAACGCCGCCAGGGTCCCCATCGAGATCAGCGTGTCCATCGTGGCCGCTCCGTGGCGCAGGTTCGCCCACGCGGCCCAGTGGAACGGCCACGCACCCCACACGACGACCGGGGCGGCCAGCACGAGCGAAATCCACTGCCAGTAGGTGAACTGCCACGCCGGCACCATCGCCAACGCAATCACCGGAACCGACAACGCGGCCGACTCGAGGAGCCGATCACGCAAGATCCGAACCGGGTCCTCCGGTTCCTGGCCCTGCTCGCCGCTGACCTCCGGCGCCGGCAGGGCCGCGGTGTAGCCGGCGGCCTCGACCTGCTCCACGAGCTGCTGCGGGTCCAGGCCGGGCGGCAAGAACACCTTGGCTTTCTCGGTGGCGTAATTGACGGTCGCGGTGACGCCTTCGAGCTTGCCGAGCTTCTTCTCCACCCGCATCGCGCAGGACGCGCAGGTCATGCCGCCGATCGCGAGTTCGATTTCCTGGCCCGTCACGTTGGGGGAATCGGTGACGTTGCTCATCGAGATTCTCCTGTTCACCCGTGGCTTCCGTGGCCATCACCGGACGACGGCTGTGGCTGTTGACTGCCAGTCGGGCCGGTGTCGACCGTGAACTCCGCGGTGCGGACTTGGCCCTGGTGCTGGAAATCGAGGAAAAGACGGTACGTGCCCGCGGAGGGAACCTCCGCTTGGAACGTGATCGCCGGGCCCGCTGGAGTGCGGCCATCGCCCGGGGCACCCTCGGGATGCACGTGCAGGTAAGCGAGATCGCCCGTGCGCAGCGCGACCAGGTGCCCGTAGGCAGCCAGGTAGGGCTGCAGATCCGCGACCGGCCGACCATCCTTGCTCACGGTGAGCGTGACCGGGGACGTCCGCCCCGGTGAGAGCTCGCCGTCCAACCTGACCTGGTAGCCATCAACCACCGCGACGCGGGAGGACGGTTGCCGGATCGGTTCGAAGGTCCCCGGTGCGGAGACGTCCAGTTCCAGCGTCTGATCCTCGCCGCCGGTCGGGGCGAAGTCAGCGAAGACCCGATAAGTACCCCCGAGGGGTAGCTGCATCGGTACGGTCCAGGTGCCGTCCGGGCTCATTTCCGGGTGCAGGTGCTGGTAGCCGGCGGTGTCGCGGCGGACGACGATCAGGTGCATCCGCTTGTCGTGCTCGGTGTCGAAGCGCGTCACCGGGGTCCCGTCGGGGCCGGTGATGCGGAAGGAAAAGTTCTGGGTGCTGCCCGGGGTGATCGTCGTCGTGGTGGACGTGAGGGTGTAACCGTCCCTGGTCGACGCGAGTCCTGCCGGAAGCTGGTCTTGCGGGGCTCCCGCGACGGTACCGCTGTGGTTGTCCCCGCCGCCGGCGTGCCCAGCGCCGACGTGCCCACTTTGCGCCGTGGCGCCGGTGGGGAAGGGACCGACGGCGGATCCGGCCGCCCACGCCCCGCCGAAGGCGAGCGTGAGCACCGCACCGTAGGCGGAGAGCTTCGCTGCTGTGCTCATCGTTGAAACCCTTCAAGTCCGGACCCGCCTGGCGGGCCTGGCGGCCGAGGCCCTACTGGGCCGACAGTTCGTAGCCGGCCTCTTCGACGGCTTCACGCACCGCCGTTTCGTCGAGCGCCGCGTCGCTGGTGACCGTGACCGCGCCGGTCGGCAGGTCGACCGCCACGTCCGACACACCGTCGATCTTGCTGACCTCCTCGGTCACCGACGCAGCGCAGTGGCCGCAGGTCATCCCGTTGACCGTGTACATCGTTTCCGCCATGTCAGTTCCCCTCCGGGTTTCGAGTGGCTACGAGCGAACGAGACGAGCGATCGCGTCACTGGCCTCGCGGATCTTGGCGTCCGCCGTATCGCCACCCTCGGATACCGCTTCGGCGACGCAGTGCCCGAGGTGCTCGTCCATCAGCCCCAACGCCACCGACTGCAGAGCCTTGGTCGTGGCACTGATCTGCGTGAGCACATCGATGCAGTACTCGTCGCCCTCGATCATCTTCGCCAGGCCACGAACCTGGCCCTCGATGCGACGCAGCCGCTTGGCGTAAGCGTCCTTGTCGTGGCTATAGCCGTGCATGTCCCCGCCTGACTCGAATCGATCGTCACATTCAAAACGAACATACCCCTAGGGGGTAGGGGTAGTCAACGGAGGCGCTCATCTGCCCGGCAAGACGGAGGTCACTGTGGGCTTGTGGTGGGACCAACTGTTGGCCCCACCACAAGCCTCATCCCGGTCGCTCGGTCAGCCGGCGTGCTCGGCTTGGTAACCGGTATCAGCGATGGCGGCGATGACCTCGGCCGTGCTGGATCGGGTGAGGTCCAGTTCCACGACGCTGAGGCCTTGCTTCGTCGAGGTCCTGGTGCTGTGCACGCCGGGCAGGTCTTCGAGGACGTCGTCGATGAGCAGGCTGCAACTACCGCAGTGCATGCCGGTGACGCGGAAGGTGACGGTGGTGGTCGCCATGAGGGTTCCTCCTTCTCGGTCAGGCGGCGGTGATCGTCCCGGTGTACATGCCCATGCCGCAGGAGTAGGGCAACGGTCCCGGCGGGAGCGCACCGAGCTCGACGGTGGTAGCACCCCTCTCCGGAAGAATTTTGTCCACATTGCGGTCCGGGATGATGAACGAGCGCACGCAGCCCTGGGCGTCGTCGGACTGGATGACCAGCGTGGTGGGCATTCCGGCGCGGACCTGGACGTTGGCCGGGCTGTAGGCACCCGTGGTCGCCGTGATCACCACCGTCTGGTGCCCGTCGTGGACGGCCACCGCGCCCGCGGGCGGTGTGTCGTCGGCGGTGGCGGCTTGGGAGATTCGGCTGGCGGCTAGCGGGGAGCCGGCGAGTTCGAGCCCGCCGTTGACGGTGTAAAGACCGGTGAGGACTACGACGACACCCGTGAGCACGCCGAGCCGACCGCGCCAGGCGGTGGCGGCCTTGCGGGCGAGGTAACCGAGCACCGCGAACAGCGGACTGGTGCCGATCACGAATACCGCCATGGTGGCCGCGCCGGCTAGTGGTGAGCCAGAGGCCAGTGCCAGTGCCTCGACGGAGAGCGTCACGCCGCACGGGATGAGGACGCTGACGACACCGAGCAGCGTGGGAGCCATCGCCGACTGGGAGCGGGAGCGGTCGCGCACGATCCGCATCCACGACAGGGGTGGTTCGATGATGATGTTGCGGAATCCGGGAACGCCGAGCTGAGCGAGGCCGAACGCGATGATCACCGCTCCGGCGAGCAGCTGAATCCACGTGCGCAGGCCCACCGACAGCTGAGCCACGCCGCCCAACGTGCCCAGCAGCGCACCGAGGAGCGCGTGCGAGACGAGCTTTCCGAGCAGAAAACCGCCGACCGGCGCCAAGTCATCGGCAAGTCGACCGAATGTATTTCGGGTCTGCAGGCACGCTCCGGATTCTCGGTCGGTGGTGCGTCGCTGGCGGGAGATCATTCCGGCCAGCAGGCCACCTTGCACGGCCGCACAAGAGACCCCACCGGCCAGCAATCCGGTGAGCAGAACAGCGATCAGGTCCACGAAGAAGACTCCTACGAAACGTAAGTGAGGTGGAAGAAGCCGCGCGCCACAGGCGCGCTCGGCGACCGCACGGATGTGAGTCGTGCGGTGTTGGGAACGAGCTTCTTCTACGTTCGCAGGATGCAGAGCTGAATCAGGCTGGGCCGCAACGGTGTGCGCGGGCGGAAGCGAGAACCGCACCGCATCAGGATGCGCGTGCCGAGCGGGATCAGCGACCGACGCAGCATCACCAGCGTCCCGAGCATGGAGACCAACAGCACCATGCAGGTCATCAGCGCAGACCGGCCCGTGGAGTCGTCGTGGCCGGCGACGCCCATCGCGTCCGTCGTCGCACCGGGCATGATGGCGCTCGGATGGTGGTTGCCCGCGCTGTCGGCGTTCCCGTGCCCTGGCTGGGCCATGTCGCTCATGGCCAGGTCAGCCGTCGCCGCCAGGTGCACAGTGGGCATCATGCCGTCAGCGCACTGCGGAGCGTGCATGAGAGCGAACCCCGCCACCACCGTGAGCACGGCAACGAGCCGCACGAGGGGACCTCGCGCAGCTCGCACGCAACGGTTCGGCTCCGCCATCGGGCCTAAGCTACCGGGAAACGCGGGGTCAGCTCGCCCTGGCCCCCTTCCCGGTTCAGCCAGAGCGGCTGGCCCAGGGCTGCCCAGCTCTGCTCGCGTCTTCCGCGACGCGAGAGGACGCGAACCTGCGCACAACCCACCCGAGCACTGTTCGCCCGCAGCCCGAGAACCGGTCTACCCTGCTTCCGCATACCCACCCCGGGTACGGTTAGGCCCATGCGCGTGCGATCCCGGATCTTCCGGTGGGGGCTGTTGCTCACCCTCACCTTGGGTGTGGTGCTCATGCACCACACCCCGGGGACGCATGACGCCACGAGCCCGCCCGCACACACCCACGCGGTGAGCGCGGCGTCGATCACGGCGACAGCCGAGGGCGCCTGTGAGTGCCATACGCCGATGGACCACTTCGGCGCGCTGTTCTCGTCCGGTCACGGGGCTCTGCACTTGTGCCTGGCGATCCTCATCGGATTCGCAGTCACCTCGCTCGTGACCCTTGGGCGCGGCCCGGACGCGACCGCACCTGGCCTGAAGCGCGGACTGGCTCCGCCAGGCGGGCCCAGGCGGCCTCCGATTCCCGTTGCCCGGCGTCTCGCCGTGCTGTGCGTGATGCGGTGCTGATCAGAAGCGTTTCCCGCTTACTTCAAGCATTTGCATTCACACACAGCATTGAGACGTGAGGAACTTTCATGATGAAGCGCACGCGCGTGCTCACCGCCGCGGCGGCCGTGGCCGCGGCGACAGCTCTCGCCGCAGGCTGTTCCGGCGGCGACGACATGGCGAACATGCCAGGGCATGGCACCGCGCCCGGTGCCGGTCAGCAGCAGGCTCCAGGACAGGCCGCGCACAACCAGGCGGATGTGACCTTCGCGCAGGGCATGATTCCGCACCACCAGCAGGCGATCGAGATGTCACGCATGGCGTTCGACCGTGCGCAGTCTCCGGAGGTCAAGAAGCTCGCCGAGCAGATCCAGGCCGCGCAAGGCCCGGAGATCGAGAAGTTGACCGGGTGGCTGCAGAGCTGGGGCGCCGAGGCGCCCACCGGGATGCCCGGGATGGACCACGGCGGTCACGGCGGCCATGGCGGATCCGGCGGCGGGATGATGTCACCGGAGGAGATGGGTCGGCTCGGTCAGTCCTCGGGTGCGGAGTTTGACCGGGCGTTCCTGTCGATGATGATCAAACATCACGAGGGGGCGATCGAGATGGCCCGGACCGAGCTCGGCGCCGGGCAGTTCCCCGAGGCCAAGCAGATGGCCCAGCAGATCATCGACTCCCAGCAGGCCGAGATCGACACCATGAAGCAGCTGCTGCCCCCGGGCTGACCCGTCGGCGCGCGTGGGGGAAGAGGTTTCATCCTTCCCCCACGCGCGGCACACAACGCGCCCTTTTCGGCCCGGCCGCACCGAATTCGAGCTCACAATGAGTCAATTCCCCTGCAGATACATCAACTTTCGAATCCATCGTGTGAGAGATGACATACCGGTTCGCAGCCACTCGACGGCATCTCTAGTGTGGTGCCCGTGAAGAAGTCCACCACGCAGCAACACGGAATGAGGAAGTGGCTCGCACTTCCTCTTCTCGTGCTGGGCCTTCTCCTCGTTCCGCTCGTGCTGCTGCCGGCGCACGCGCTTCCCGGGCACGCGGCGACGATGTCGATGTCAAATTCGGCGAACGCGCACCACGGCGAGCCGGGCGGACATGCGCACGATCACGACACCCACCTCCCGGCGCTCTCGGATTCCGCCGTCACGAGCCACGAGGGCAGCGATCGGGACCACGGGGCGCCGTACTGCGATGCCGGCCCGGACTTCAGCGCGGCAGCGCCCTCACGCCCGCTGAACACCCCACCGGAACTCGGATTCCTCCTTCTCGCGCTGGCGTTCGCTGCGGCCTCGGTCGCAGCGCTGCTCGCCGAGCCCGCCTGGGCTCCGCATTTGCGGCACTGGTTCTCCCGACCACCGTGGAGAACATCCGGAATCTCTTTCCTCCACTTCGCGTGCATCGCACGAACCTGATACTCGAATCGGCCTCTCGCCCGGCCACATCGCAGGTGAATTCTTTCTGAACGCGCCCTTTCCGCGTTCGTCTTCGCCTGGGTGCATGCCGCTCTTGGACGGGAGCCCCCTTCGCGCGACGTGACGTCTCCCCATTGATGCCGGTTTTTCGGCAGGCGAGTCGTCGTACGCGCCTCGGTTCACGCTTTCCGCTTCTTCTCATCGCGGTGGCGCCCCGACGTGCGCCCCGAAAACCTGGAGGTTCGCAGTGATCCACGATTCGGTGATCGGTTGTGTCGGCTCAACCCCGATGGTGCGGCTCGACCGGTGTTTCCCCGAACCCGACGTGGAAGTGCTCGCCAAGCTGGAGATGCTCAATCCGGGTGGCAGCATGAAGGACCGCCCCGCGCGGTTCATCGTCGAACAAGGGCTGGCCGACGGAACCCTTCGACCGGGGATGCGGCTGGTGGAAAGCACCTCCGGCAACCTCGGCGTCGCCCTGGCCATGGCGGCCGGACTACACAAGCTGTCGTTCACGGCCGTCGTAGACCCCAAAACATCCCCCACAAACCTGCGCCTGCTCGAGCTCTTCGGCGCCGACGTCGAGATGGTGACCGAGCCCGACGAGGCCGGCGGCTACCTCCACACCCGGGTCCGCAGAGCCCAGCAACTCGTGCGGCAGATCCCGAACGCCGTGCAGATCAACCAGTACGCCAACGACCTGAACTGGCGCTCCTACCACGAAACCGCCGGCGAAGAGATCCTCGACGCCGTGGACGGGCCGATCGACTACCTGGTGGCCGCGGTGTCCACGACGGGGTCCATCCAGGGCATCGCCCGACGCCTGCGCGAGGACCACCCGAACCTCAAGGTCATCGCCGTCGACGCCGTCGGCTCGGTCATCTTCGGCACACCAGCGGCTCCCCGCCAGATTCCCGGCTTCGGGGCCAGCCGCGTACCCGAAATCTTCGCCCCAGAAGAGATCGACGACGTCCTGCACGTCGCCGATGCCGAGTCCGCTGCCGGATGTCGACGGCTGCTGGCAACCGAAAAGGTCTTCGCCGGCGGGTCCTCCGGCGCGGTCATCGCCGGAGTGGAGCACCTCATCTCCAGGCTGGAGGGCCCGGCCCGAATCGTGACCGTGCTGCCCGACCGCGGCGAGCGCTACCTCGACCTGGTCTACGACGACGAGTGGGTCGCCAACCTGCCCGACCCGTGGCAAGAGCCGGAAGCGGCGGTGACACCGTGACCCGCGCACTGCGCACGCAGCCCGTCCTTTCACCGCGGCAGGCGGAACCCGAGGACGGTCACGGCCGCAACCTCGTCCTGCTGTGGGCAGGGCAGTTCGTCAACACCGCCGGGCTGATGATGCTGGTGCCGATCATGCCGTTCTACCTGCGGCAGATCGGCACCAGCGGCATCGCCGAAACCCAGACCTGGGCCGGGGTGGCCATCGCCGCCCCGGCCCTGGCGCTCACCGTCGCCACCCCGCTGTGGGGTCGGCTGGGAGACCGCATCGGCCGCAAGTGGATGGTGGTGCGCGCACTGCTGGGACTGGCGGTGGCCATGGTCGTCATGGCCACCGCGAGCACCCCGCTGGTGCTCGTCGCCGGTCGCCTGCTGCAGGGCACGCTCGGCGGAGTCGTCGAGGCCGCCGCCGCGTTCGCCGGGTCCGCGGGCTCGGACGAGAAGCGCGGCTCGTCGCTGGGCAAATCGTTCAGCGCCACCGCAGCGGGAGCGTTGGCCGGTCCCATCGCGGGCGGCCTGTTCGTCGGCTCAGGCGGCCTGCCGCAGCTCATGCTCGTGATCGCCGGAGCCGCGACCGCGCTCGCTGCGGCCAGCGCGGTCGGTCTGCGCGAGCCCGCGCGCGAACCAGCCACCACGGGCGGTGGCGAGACCGCGGCACGGCAACGGCGTCGTCCCTCGGTGCGGGAAGTCCCAGGTGCCACAGCACTGGCCCTGGCCGCGATCGCGGCGTACTTCGGCGTCTACGGCCTGATCCCGGTCTACGCCGAGCACGTCGAAGGCATCGTCGCCGAACGAGGCGGCGCGAGCCTGTGGGTGGGCGTGCTGCACTCGGTGATGTGGGGGGCGACCCTGCTCGGCTCGTTCTGGTGGGGCAAGCGCAACGACCTCACCGGGCGGCCAGTGCGCACCTTCGCGCTCAGCGCCGGTGGGTGCGCGGCCTCCATCGCGGTCGTGGCCTTGCCCCTGGATCCCTACACGATGATCCCGCTGCGCCTGGTGCAGGGCTTCTGCTTCGCCGCGCTGGCCCAATCACTGTTCCTGCACTTCAGCAGGCACGCCCCCGCCGACCACAAGAGCGCGTTCGTCAGCACCGCCAACAGCTACCTGCTCATCGGCCAATCCGCCGGTCCCCTACTCGCCGGACCGCTCGTCGGATTCATGCCCGTCCCCGGCGCCGTGCTCATCATGGCCGGAGCCTGCGCACTGGGATGCCTCCTGGCCCTCAAACCATCAGCGGAGGAAAGACACTCCCACGAGAAAAATCACGACGACGTAAGCGCGGACGAGGAAGTCGAATCCGAGATGACCCGGCCAACCCCTACCGTCACATCATCGCGCAACGGAGTTGCCATCGCACCGTTCCGCGGCTGGCGCATCACCCACCGACACCTCAACACCCTCGCAGGCCGATACATGACACCGTGGAACGGAACCCGCTCGGCCGGTGGGGCTCTGGCTGAGTGGCAGCGCAGCGGAAAGCTCATCCAGGATCGGCGTCCCGCGCTCTACGCCTACGAGCAATTCGGGCCGCACGGAACCATCCGCGGTGTATTGGCCTTGGTACACCTGGACGGCGGGCTGCTCCCCCACGAGGACGTCATCCCCGACCACGTCCAGCGGCTCACCAAGGTCATGGAACGCGGTCGGGCGAACCTCGATCCCGTCCTGCTCGGCTTCTCCGGTGACGGCCGCACCACGACCTGCATCGACAACGCTGCACACCGCCCACCGATCACCGAAGTACTGGCCCACGACGGCCAAACGCACCGCCTGTGGCCCATCACCGATCACGTAGAGCAGGATCAAGTCATCGCCGAGCTGGACACACGGGCCGCTTTCATCGCCGACGGCCACCACCGCCACGCTGCGGCCCGGCAGTACCGGCGCGCAGCCTATGCGGCCGGGCAGGGTCCAGGACCGTGGGACTACTTCCCCGCCTTGCTGGTCGACGTCACCAAGACCCCGATGAGCCTCGCCCCCGTGCACCGCGTGCTGCCCCGCCTCGACCCGCGCCAGGCACTGCACATGGCCTCCGCCCGGTTCCGCGTCACCCGGATGCACGGCGAGATCGCTGACTGGACCGCGACGCTGAAGCACCACGCGAAGAACGGGCCGGCCTACGTCCTGGCCACACCACGCGGTGGATTCCTGCTCACCGCACCACAACCGCGCTTCCTGGACGCAGCGCTCGAAGGCACGCCCGCAGCGCTGCGCGCGATGGACGCCGCGATCCTGGACACGGCGCTGCTCGACCACTTGTGGCAGATCCCGGACCGCCCCGGACACATCAACTACCAGCCGAACCCCCACGCCGCCCTCCGCATGGTCCACGACAGCGGAGGCGTCGCCGTGCTCACCACTCCCCCAACCCAGCAAGACCTCAAAGCCGCCGTCACCTCCGGAATCCGCCTACCCCGCAAGTCCACATCGTTCGGACCAAAACCACACCCAGGGTTGCTATTCCGGACACTCGACGACCGTTGAGAGACCGTGCCCCGCAGATCCCCTGATCCGGCAGGGCTTCTTGCCGCCCCAACTCCCACAACACCGCCCCTCACCGCGCTCCACCGAACCCGCGCGACACACCCACCCAGCACCGCGGCACCTGGTCAACCCACCACGGTCACGAACCCCGCCCCTGCAGCATCCGAAAACTAGTTCCGCGCAACACGAAGCCGCAGATCAGAGCAAATCTGATCCCTAAAAAGCACTGCGGAGTGAACGTAAGCGGCCGGGAGCCCCCAAAGATCAACAACGGCGGGAAGGACCGCCGCCCAACTCTCGTCGCGGTGTGATTATCCCGCAGCCCCGGGTGTGCGCTCGGCGAGTCATAACCACCTACCCGAACGGCTCATAGCCCCTCCACTGCTGCGACGGCGGGACAGAAACCTGCGTGGAGAGCACGCCATCGGGGCGCGCCCAAGCTCTTCCGATCCCCGGATCACCTCCACATGTGTGGAGAGCACTGGTCCAAGCTTCGAACCAGAACACGCTGCGCGGACCACCTCCACATGCGTAGAGAGCACGACCAGGCGACGCACGGACCCTCGATAAATTTCGGACCACCTCCACGTGCGTGGAGAACACATCGAGTTCCCCGCTCCCTACCAGCCCCTGCACGGATCACCTCCACGTACGTGGAGAGCACCGCCAGCTGCGCCACCTCGCCTACGACCGGAACGGACCACCTCCACATGCGTGGAGAGCACAACACGCCAGCCGCGGTGTGGCGCCGGATCGACGGACCACCTCCACGTGCGTGGAGAACACGCCTGGACCGCCGGCACGCCAACCAGCGCGGGCGGACCACCTCCACGTGCGTGGAGAGCACTCGTCGAGGAGGTAGCGGATGCCCCACTCCCACGGACCACCTCCACGTCCGTGGAGAGCACACTTCTCGACCTGGCGTTTTAGGAAGGGGTAGCTGGGTCTGCCCAGCGTTTGCTTGTACACCTTGATGTGTGAAACTTCGGCGTCGCTTGGAAGGATGCCGTCGGCCAGGGTGCAACCGGCTACACCGGGGCCGTGTCGTGGATCCCCAGCCGCACGGAGAACCGGACCGCACCAACGCACCCAATCGGCCCAACTACGAGCCCCCACTCTCACTGATCTTCGAGGAATACCGCCTTGATCAGGTCGGCGGCGTCGACGGCGTCACCAGTGGGCGCCTGGAACTCGCCGGTGGTGACGGCGTCATTGCCGTCCTCGGTGAGGCCCCATGTCACGGTCACAAAGCTCGCTTCCAGGTCGCGAGCAAGGATCACATAGTCGTCCTGATCACTCATCCAGGGCGTGTCGGGACGGAGCGACTCGGGCGTGAGGACAACTTCGGCGTCGTTGCCTCGATTTCGCCAAGACACGGGGTAACCTCGCGGCGTAAACCCGAACCCGCCGGGATCGAATCCCACGCCGAACGGTTCCTGCCGACCGACCACCGGCTCGACTACCTTCATGTAGTCAGCATCATCGGCATCGAGGTAGTCGATCGCCTCGCACTCGTGGAACGTCACGATGAGCTGAGGCTTGGCGACGAACCGGCCGCGGCTGACGATCTTGATCCCCGCGCCCGGCAGGACGACGCCCAAGAAGTGCTGTCGACCTTGCGCAATGTGGGCGCTCTTCTCGGCCCGCCAGGCGTCCAGCCGCGCCTCCCGTTCCTCGGGCGACACCGGCATTGACCTACCGAAGACGCTCTGTACCAGGAACGGCGGCGTGACTGACCGTGATGCCCGCCCGCGCGGCTTGGTGAACTGCTCCTCCTCGAAGTCGTACAGTCGTTCGAGCACGTCGTCAACGCGTTTAACGCGGCTAATCACGCCGAGGACCCCGACGTCGAGCTCGATGGGGAACTTGCCGCCGCCACGGGCGCGCTCAACGAGACCAAGCACCTCACCGGCCCGAGCCGGACGGGTGTTGCTGGCGCCCCGCACGTAGATCGCACCGTCGTCGAGGCTGTCCCGACGATCCTCACCCTGAAAGCTCTTGTGGCACGGAAAGATCCCCTGCCCCTCCTGTGGCGGCTGTGCGATCAGGAACAACACCTCTCGGTCCTCATCGACGCCAATCCTCCCGAACTCGAAAGCAGGAAACTGCGGCCCGAGGTACTGCCGGAGCCGATCCTCAAGCTCGTGGGCCTCGACGCCCCGCGGGATACCTTGCGCCTGGCCCTTCTGCGCACCGATCACCAGGACGGCGTAGCCCTGGAAGTTCCGCACGGCTTCCTGCGGGCGGCGGTTCGCTGCTCCCAGGAGGAACTTGGCGACCTTCGCGACACCTGCCGTCTTGGTGAGGTCCAGACTGCTCTTGACCTCCAAATAGCTCGTCTCAGCTTCGTCGCCGAGGGCGAGAACGTGCTCCAGGATGCGCCGCAAAGAACTCTCGTCGATCTTAGGCATCAATTCCGACGGGCTGACCGGGGCATGGTCATCAGGCATACACCGATTATCCCACCCCAAGTTGACCTCGGGCGCGAATCAAATCGCCGACCCCAACAGTGGTGAACCGTTCGGCGTCGTTCTCCAGCGGTTTCAGCCGAGTGCGACAGCGCCTCCACGCCTCGTGGATGCTCGCCACTCAGCGCTACCCCACGACCACAACGCCGCCCTCACCGCACTCCACCGAGCCCGCACCACCCCGGCACCCGGTCAACTCACGGTCACAAACCCCACCCCGCCCCAGCCAACAAGCCGAGCCCACTTGACACGATTTCCCAGATCAGCGGCCCGCCCACCACCGAAAAACCGCACCGTGAACGCAAAAGCCGTGCAACCGGTGCGCGCATCCCACGGTCAAACCGCGGTCAACACCGTTCCCGAACAACAAAACGCCCTGTCGGCAACAACGCCGACAGGGCTTCTCACCTGCATCAAGAATTGGTGCGCGATACTGGGATTGAACCAGTGACCTCTACCGTGTCAAAAAAAAGGTAGCGCTCTCCCACTCCCTGACCTGCGAGAATCGAGAACCAGCAGGTCGCGGCGATGCCGTTCCCGTTACCTAGGTGCGGTTGAGTGCACTTCAACGCACTTCCATCCTCCCAGAATCCTCCCAAATCTTTGCTCCCAAAGATCAACAACGACTCAAGGCGCTGCCTGAAGGCGCGGTCGGAGGGTGGCGGAAAATGACCGCAACTCCACTCTCGTTGCCGTGTGATCTTCCACAGTCCCGGGTGTGCACTCGGCGAGTCAGAACCACCTACCCAAACAGCTGACAGCGCTCCACTGCTGCGACGACGGGACAGAAACCCCCTCGATGACCGCACTCGACATGTGGCTACATGACCACCAAATACGGTTCACCTCCACCTACGTGGAGAACACAGCATGGCGTCGGCCGCCGCAGTGGCTTCGCCCGGACCACCTCCACGTGTATGGAGAGCACGCCGGCATGCAGACGCGAACGGCGTGCCACCTCAGACCACCTCCACGTGCGTGGAGAAGCACGTGGGCGAGTACACCCAGATGCCGGACGGGACCGGGCCACCTCCACGTGCGTGGAGAGCACGTCCACCGTTCCTGCGTGTCAGTGAGTTGTCGCGGACCACCTCCACGTGCGTGGAGAGCACGCGTGTGGAGCGCGGCATCATGGTTTTACCTCCGGACCACCTCCATGTGCGTGGAGAGCACCGAGGCGGTGGCGAGCCCGAAGACCTGCGGGTCGGACCACCTCCACGTGCGTGGAGAGCACAGCGGTACATGGGGGCTGGAAGATCTCGCCTCCGGACCACCTCCACGTGCGTGGAGAGCACTGGATCACCGAGGTCATCGGCAACCGCCACTTCGGACCACCTCCACGTGCGTGGAGAGCACCACCTGGTGCGGGTGATCGAGTGGTCTCGTGGCGGACCACCTCCACGTGCGTGGAGAGCACCGCAGGATCTCCGCTTCTTGGGTCGGCTCGCACGGACCACCTCCACGTGTGTGGAGAGCACCGCCAGGGCTTTTCCAACGCGGCGTTCTTCCCCGGACCACCTCCACGTGCGTGGAGAGCACTGCAAGCGGGCGGTGCGGGCCATCGCGAGGATCGGACCACCTCCACGTGCGTGGAGAGCACGTTCCGGCCTGGTCCTGCGCCTGGGCGAGGAGCGGACCACCTCCACGCGTGCGTGGAGAGCACCACATCCGCCGAAGCGTGCCGGCCGCCATCGACGGACCACCTCCACGTGCGTGGAGAGCACTGCTTGAGGCTGCTGATCACGGTCGGTTCGACCGGACCACCTCCACGTGCGTGGAGAGCACTACGACGGCAGCGACACTCCTCCGTACCGGGTCGGACCACCTCCACGTGCGTGGAGAGCACGACACCTTGTCCAGAACCGGATCCGGCAGTGCCGGACCACCTCCACGTGCGTGGAGAGCACACCCAAAAGCCAGCAGGCCCCACCCGCTGGGTCGGACCACCTCCACGTGCGTGGAGAGCACCACGGCCGCCGCCGCGATCAGGTAGCCGCCGTCGGACCACCTCCACGTGCGTGGAGAGCACACTTCGCGACCTGGCATTTCAGGAAGGTCGTTGCACGTTTTCGTGATCTCGGGGTGGTCCCGGATCGGCGACCGGCAGTTCGTTGACCACCCGATGACTTCCGACGCCCTCATGGTCCGTGACGGCCTCGGAGCCGCGTCCTGTGGGGTTGGGGAGCGCCAGGATGTCGCCCTGGTGGAGAGGACAGATCTTCAGGGCACCTTCTCCCTCGATCAGGCGTTGATAACGAGGCATGCGACAGATGCTGGAAGGCCCGCGCGGTTGTACACCCGGATGAAAGTTGGCCGAAACGAGGCAGTGGGTCGATTGTACGATCCGCCACCCTGCCCACGGCCATACAAGTGAATCCGATGGATCGGCGCCCCAATCTCGCAATGATCCCCGGCCTCGACGTCTATCGTGCGGCCCGTGACAACGGATGACCATGACAACTCGCGTAACAGCTTGCTTGGACAACTCGAGGACGTGCAGCTCCATGTCGACGGGACGAGCTATCTCGTTGGAGCCGACCTCACCGATCCGGGCGCGATGGACTGGCATGCCAGGGCAACCCTCCATGCCCTGCCCGATAACGACATGCCCGGAGCTGATCCGGTCCTTGCCTGGAAGGACGCCGCAGGAATCGCCCTGTCCAGCACCAAGATTTCCGATCACGATGGCCTGGAGCTCACTATCCTCCGAGCTAACGGCATCACAATCGACCTGGAGCAGGTTGAAGACGTTTTCGATGCCCTCGACTCCCGCGGGCAGGACGAGGCCGATTTCCTCCCTCTCTTCTCTGGCAACCGAGACGGATTCGGCTTCACCGAACTTGCGGCTGAGATCGAGAACAGTTTAGAACCTGGAGGAAACCAGGTCGTCATCCTCGACCGCGTCCGGCTCGCGCCCGCTTGGAGAGGTTTCGGCGGCATCGGACGACTTCTCATTTCGCGAATCCTGCGGTGGATCTGCGACGACCCGCGGCTGGTCGCGGTACAGCCCTTCCCCATCGACCTCGACAGCGACCAACGACAGAACGACGAAATCTTCACTCCCGCCCTGCAGCAGGTCCGCCGGACCTGGTCATCTCTCGGCTTCGAACCCTTCACCGACAACATATGGATCATGGATCCGCGCAAACCATCGCACCACAACGCGGTCGCTCACCTCAACGAACAGCTTGGACTGCTGTGACTCTGGTCAGCCTGCTCAACTACTCCACCGCCGAGTTGGACGCTGAGAGTTGCTGCTGAGAGTGTCGATCAATGGACGGACCCGGCAAGGAAAAGTCCCGGGTTGCGAGCGTCGCGGCGCACTCGTCGCAGGACCCGGATAGTCTGCCCTCTCGGGTGGCCACCCGTTGCACAAGAAGGCGCCCGCCCCCGGTAGCAGCGATACCGGGGACGGGCGCTTCTCTTCTCGACAGCGGACGTCACATGTCGGCCTTGCCAGCCTTGACGTTCGAGAGGAACGCGGCCCACTGCTTCGAGTTGAAGACGAGGCGGTCCTTGCGCTCCGGATCCTTGGTGTCCTGCACCCCGGCGTAGCCGGGGACCAGCGCGGCCTCGACGCAGGCGTTCTGCGTGTCGCTGCGGCTGCTCTTGAACCACTGAGCGCCCGCGAAGTCGGGCTTGTTCTGCATCAGCTTGGGGCCTTTCGTTGCGGTTAGCCGTACTGCTTCGCCACCGACCCGAGCAGATCGAGCGATTCCTTCGGCCCGAGTGCGGCGGCTTGCAGCCTGCTCCACAAACTAACGTAGCCGCTCACGACGTCCTTGCTGTCCAGGTACCGCGCATCGTCGAAGGATTCGACGTAGACGAACTGGAGGTCAGGGGTGGCCCCTGAGGAGGAGATCGTCAGCAGAGTGAAGTTGTGGCTGATCGCGCCAGCGTAGGTCTGGGCGTCGAACGGCATGACCTGGAGATGAATATTCTCCATCACGGCCAGGTCTTCGAGGTAGCGGATCTGGTCTTTCATGACCGCCCGCGTGCTGATCTGCCGGCGTAGGCAGGACTCGGACAGGATGAAGGCTGCGTTCGGAGGATCGGGACGGGTGAAGATCGCCTGACGCTCTTGCCGAGCTCGCACACTCGCATCCACATCGCCGTCTTCAACCCGCGGAGATGACGTCGTGAGCGCTCGGATGTACGCCTCAGTCTGCAAGATCCCGGGCACGAGTTCCGACTGAACCTGCTTGATGTCGCTGGCATCCGTCTCCAGATCGACATACATGCGGAACCACTCAGGGAAGACGGCCCGGTAACCGCCCCAGCGGCCGCGTGCGCTGCGCGTCCGAGCAAGCTCGATCATCCACTGCTTGTGCTCGTCGGTGTCGCCGTACTCGTTGAGCAGCAACACCAGGTCACCCTTCGAGATGCCCGACTGGCCGAGCTCAAGGCGACTGATCTTCGTGACAGCGCAGTCCAGGATCTGCGCCGCATCCGCCTGCTCCAGACCGGCAGCAAGACGAGCGTGACGCAGCTCGTTGCCCAGCTGGAGGCGGCGCACTGTCGGAGTTGCCATCCGTCGTTCCCTCTTCTGCTCGGACGTGTATGCGCCCAGTATCCGCCATCTCGTCGGCCCTAGATCCATCACCCATTAGGAGCATTCCTTAAATAGGAATGCAACTTTAGGATAGCTAGCGTGTTGAGTATGTGACAGGAACGCTTACATAGGACTGCATGCTACTCATGATGTGGGGGTCTCACACGTGGGTCGGGATGCTCGGGAGCGACGAACGATGAAGAGAACGCGAGCACTACGCACAGGAGCGGTGCCCTGCACGGGCGCCTTCGGGCGAAGCATGTCCACAACGGTCGCGGTCGACACGACGGGCAAGATCTTCGTTCCCGCGCCCCCCGACAAGACTGCCGCCTTCGAACCCGGCGAGGTCGTCGAGCTGATCGCAGCGCTGAACCCCGCATGCGAAACCGCTCGCACCCTCCGCAACTGCCGCAGGTCCCGGGCTGCGAGCTGACATGCAAACCTACGCGCTGTTCACCCTCGCGGCGGTGACCCCGTTCGCCTATCTGATTCGAGACCTTCAGTCCGTGCGCATGTGGCGTGCTCGTCGTCGTGCACGACGTACGACACGCGAAATCTGGGCGCGATACCCCGAAACGCAGCCCGGCCGTGCGCACGGACCCCTGCCCACGCCGCCTCCCCTTCAGCGGCGTGGGCAGGCCATGCCCCCGGTGGTGCAAGGACGTTGCGTGGGCACGGCGCCCACCGGGGGCAGGAGGGCCGCCTGATGAGTGTGATCATTGCGCGACTCAGCGCCGGGGCAGATCGACGGGCCGACCGGCGCGCCCATTTCTTCGACCCCGAGTACTCGCTACAGCCAGGCGGCATGCGCCAGGCGCTCTGCGGCTTCACTGCACACGAGTCCGTTCTGGAGCCGCTGCCCGACGCAGTCGGGCCTCTGCCTTGCGAACTGTGCATCGCCCGAACCTCGCCCCACAGAACGCTCGCGCCGGACACGCAGGTCGCGGTTCCAGCTGATGACGTCGACAGCAGGAGGATCTACGCGGTCGGCCTGCGCGGCGAGTCGGAGTGGCACCGCGTACCCGAGCACCCGGTGATGCAGATCTACGAGGGACGCGAGGTCGTAGTCACCGAGTGTGGCGTCATCGGCTTCCTCCTATTCGGCACGCCGCCACCAGGTTATGAGCCCTGCGACGCATGCCCACCGTTCAAAGCCAGACCTGCTCAAGACGACCAGAAAGCACTGCCATGAACAATTACACCTGGCGCCAGTCAGGGCTGGACGCCCGCAGTCACGCATTTAGCGCGGAGGACGGCTTCATCCCGAAGATCCTGGTTGAACTGCCCGGAGTCATCGTGCCCGCCGAGTGCCACGTGGCCGCCTGCGACACGCAATTGCCAGTCGCCTACGTGATGTCTCAGGGCAGCGGCAAAAGGTGCCCGCAGTGCACGGCAGTGGTCAACCCACGCCCGCAGAAGCACACCATCCAGACCGTGGCGGACCTCGCTCTCTGACCCCGACCCCGCCCGCAATCGCTGCGCCCTCCGCAGTCCGACCAGCCGGTTCCATGACCCACCAGTAGGGAGTAAACCCCGATGACTGAACAGGTGCCAAATCGTACGCCGGGCGCAGGCGGCATGTCGGCGTCGCCGTACACGTCGTGGTCGGCCGCCGTCGCGCAGTTGGCGCGCACCGACCTCGGACACAGAATCGCGAGAACGGTCCGGCGGTGATCCAGGAATGATCGAAATCGCCCAGATCTCCGCCTTTGTCCTCGGTTCGTCGCTGCTGATCACGATATGCGCGTGGCTGGGGCGCGGCTACTTCGGGTCGCCGGGCAAGCACGGTGGAGGCACGGAGGGCTCGTTACTCGTGCAGCAGCTCGTCGACCAGGCCGAGCACGAACCGCGGTGGGCCACGATCACGGGGGACCTGGCGGACGAAATCGCCGACCTTGAAACCACCACGCAGCTGTATCTGCCCGACTTCAACCGGGCGTCGACTCCCAGCGACCGCGCCCCGGGCCTCGACACGCTCGGACGAGACCCCGTCGGCCTGTACCGGCTCTGACTTCTCACCGCGCTCCGACACACATCCCGAATCGGTCGCCACCGAGTGTCGGAGCTCGGTCGCGTGGTTCATCCGCTGCCACACGACGTCCCGTCGACGCGCAGTCACACCTCGTCGACGGGGCACCCCTTGGGGGCCTGGTGATTTCCCCGAACACCAGGCCCCCATTGCGGCCACGCAGTTTCAAGGATCAGGAGAGCCGCATGGCGCTACAGCCCACCTCGTGGATCGAGCTTGGCGAACACACGTTCCGCTGGCAACGCGGCGACGAGCACATGGTCGTGCTGCGCGGTACCGAGCTCGGTGCGACGTGGCATGACCGGCACCTCGTCGCCAAGATCCCAGTCAGCCCCGAGGGGTGGCGGGACGACAACGATCTACGGACCCGTGCGAGCGCGTGGTTGCAGCAACAGGCCACCAACCCCAAGCGCCGCCCCTAAGACGCTCCCCTTGTCTCCCGCCCCGGTGTCGTGACATCCCACCACTCCACTCCCCGCCGGCACTGGGGCGGGTTCCAACTGTGGAAGGCCGTGTTCTGTATGCATGATCCCGATCGGTGGCTGCGCCTCGGCGTGCACTGGAACGCCTACGTCGGAATCGACGACGATGACCCGCTCGCGGCCATGTCCACCCGGGACCGGTTGACGACAGCGTCGACGGCGGTGTTGATGGCGCCCGAGGAAGCGTGCGCACCCGTCGAACATGTCGCCCCGCCGCCGGGTGAGCAACAGCTCGGCGTTGCGCACGAGCAGCACATGAACGTCAATGAGGCGGCGATCGTAACTCGCCGTCGACGGTCGCCGGTCAGGTCCCATCTGTCGGGCAGCTAAGCGCCGCATAGCTCTTAACAGCCTGCTCACGACGCTTTACATCACCAGCTCGGGGACGTGAGCGCCCAGCCATTGCTTCGCTCCTTAGCCAGCTGATCGTCCTTGCCCGGGCCGCGCACCCGCTCCGTGCCCGGCGGCCACGCCGTGAGCCTGCCGAAGCGGGCAGCAGGTGCGAGAGGCTCGTTGAGCGATGAGGGATCATCGGGATCGAGTACGTACTGGTTGCTCGCCCTGCGCTGGGCTGTGCGAATCACTGGAGGAGTCATGACCGTCAATCGGGTGGAGTTGGTCGCTGCTGACGGGGTCAGTCTGGACGCCGTGGAGCATCCGGCCGTCGGTACACCGGTGGGGGCGGTGGTGCTGGCGCATGGCATTACCGTCGACATGGATGAAGGCGGGATGTTCGTTCGGCTGGCTGAGCGGCTGGCAGGTCTGGGAATGAGAGTGCTGCAGTTCTCGTTCCGGGGCCATGGACGCAGCGGCGGAACGTCTCGCGGGGTGACGATTGCGGGTGAATGTCTCGACTTTCAGGCCGCTGCGACCTACGTTCGTGAGTCCTACCCTGACAGTCCGATGTCGGTCGTGGGTGCGAGTTTCGGTGCGGTATCGGCTGTTCTCTCCTTGCGGCACTGGCAGTCCTCCTTGCGCGGGCTAGCGTTGTGGAACCCCGTGCTGGATCTCAGACACACCTTCGTCGCTCCGGAACTTCCATGGGGCCTGGAGAATTTCGGCCCCGAGCAGCAGAACGCCATGTCCGAGCGTGGGTTTCTTTCTGTTGATGGCGAATTCGCACTCGATCACGTCCTGTTTGACGAGTTCATCCTCTACGATCCACTGTCGGCGTTCATCAGGAGCCGGATCCCTTCGCTCGTAGTGCATGGGGATTCCGACACCTATGTTTCCTACGACATCGCTCGAAGCGCCGCGGAATCGCGACCCGAGACGCACATGCATACCGTCCGGGACTCGGATCACGGATTCGATTCGCGGGAACGCGAGGATGAAGCGATCGGGGCCACGGTGGACTGGCTGGCGCGTCTCCACGGAGTCTCGGCATGACCTCACGCGACGAGTACGGGCATGTGTCACTCGCCCCCAGCAGTGTGGTCGGCGAGTACTGCGTTCTCGGATGCCCCAAGGAGTCCCGTCTGCGTACCCTGTCCTCCGATCCGGGCTCGGCAAGCAAGGGTGCGCCCGTCCATATCGGCGCGGACTGTCTGTTGTTTCACCATGTGACCGTGTACGAGGGCGTGTCCATCGGCGCTGGCTGTGTATTAGAGGATCGGGTTCGCCTGGGTTACGACACGCAGGTAGGCCCGGGGACGCGGCTGATGTATGGCGCGTATGTCTGTGATCGAGTCCGGATCGGGAGAGACACACGAATCGCAGGCTTTGTCTGTGACGAGGCCATGATCGGCGATCGGGCGAGCGTGATGGGTGATCTGGTGCATGAGTACACCCGGCCGCACGAGGACTGGTGGCGTGTGGATGAGGCACCACCGGTGATCGAGGCTGATTCGGTTGTGGGCTACGGCGCCCGCATTATCGGGAGCGTTCGGATCGGCCCGCGCAGCTATGTAGCGGCGGGGGCGGTCGTCACGCGGGATGTGCCACCGGAGCACATTGTCACCGGCATCAACCAGGCAGTGCCCGCCGCTCAGTGGCCCGGTAGACGCCTGCGTGGGCTCATCACGCACTGGGACCGGCCATCACCTCACGGGCCTGGGGTCGTCGACGAACGGTGAGTTCTCCGTGTCGCTTCCCGCTTCCTCCTTCGGCAGCTGAGTCACCAGTGGCGGTTCGAACGCCAGGGCTTTGAGTCGACGAGGGAACCGTTCCCGCAGGTCGGCGCGCGGATGGTTGTGATAGAGCGCAGGCAGGAATTCGTCGACGGGAACGAGGGCCTGCTCCACGTGAGCGTCCAGGACAGCATCGAGTGCCGCTCGCGAGAGCACGTAGCCGTAGGTGCAGTGGCTGTAGCCGGGCTCTACGACGCCGGGTCTGACGGGCATGTCGGGTCCCAGGGCGTCTCGGCCAAGGTAAAGCAGCTCGATGCAGCGGTATTCGGCGGTTCGGTGCAGCTGTTCCAGAAGCGTCTCGACAAATCGAGGGACGGGGACAGCGTCGTCCTCCAGGATCAGGATGTAGGGCTCGCTGCCGTAGTCGCGGGCGTGGGACCAGCAGGCGTGATGGGCCAACGTGCAGGCGATCTCACCGTACTTCAGCGGCCTGTTCCACCAGGGATTCTCGGAAGTGGTGTCCTGCCACGGAAACAGCCTGTAGCCAGCGGTGTCGAGCTCACCCCTGGTGAGCTGGTGGCCATCGAACGGCCCGTTCCAATCCGAGGTGAACGTGGCCCGGAGTTCGGAGGGAAGGACGGCTCGCATGCGTTCCCGGCGGTCCGTGCGTCGTGGCAGGTTGATGACGTAGGTACGGAGATCAGCGGCGGTGAGCATGTGCGGTCCCAGTCTGATTCAGGGTCTGAGGTAGCGATCGGTGTTGTCGATGAGCGTGGTGTAGCTGGTCGGGCCGGTGGCGGCCAGCAGCAGTAGGGGTGGTGTCCTCGTCAGGTCAGCCATATCGGAAATGCCTCCGACACGGCGCGCTTCGGTGACCAGGACAAAATTCTGGTCACCGACTCGTTCGGTGATGTAGGCGGCGTTGGCGGCGCCGCGGGCACCTTGGAGGAAGCATTTCGCGGCGCCGAGGACTCCGAGGGTCAGGCATCCTCCAAGGAGGATGACTGTGGTTCCTTGCGCCAGCGTGAGTCGGGTGAACACGGCGAGGTCCTCCACGAGTTCACTGTCCTGTGTCCATCGTGGCCCGAGGGTAAGGTCAAGCTGCGGGATGACCAGCGGGTCGTCCTCGCCGAGCGCATGTGGTTCGAAAAGGAACGGGAGCTGGGGAAGAAACTCTCGGTACTTGGCGTTCCAGGGTGGCCCGCCGATGACAATGCAGGTGTCCGTATCGCTGTCGAAGTACTCTGATGGCGAGAAATCTCGGATGACGACGTCGGGATCAAGCTGGGCGAGCCGTGTCCGGGTGAAGATCAGGCTGTCCAGGTCCGCGAATTTCGCGTACCGGAGGTAGTTTCGATCGTGAGGATCAGCGAATTCGGGGCGTTCTTCTTCGGG
The DNA here is from genome assembly GCF_018070075.1 of Saccharopolyspora endophytica. Classification (GTDB taxonomy): domain Bacteria; phylum Actinomycetota; class Actinomycetes; order Mycobacteriales; family Pseudonocardiaceae; genus Saccharopolyspora; species Saccharopolyspora endophytica. The sequence goes on along the minus strand of NZ_JAGPXE010000022.1, from coordinate 15,263 downwards.
AATTTCGGAGCAGACGATATCCACTCTCGAGTGGCGGGTCAGCTGCCAAAAGTCCCGTAAGCTCCCTTGCCATGACCCTGGCGAGTCCTCGGCTCCTCCGGACCGCGAGGGCTCATCAACCAACTCCGGCGTCTCGGTAGCTCGGCTACCTGGATTAAGAATCGCTGCAGCCTCTTCGCCACCGGCGATGTGCAGGGCGAGTGTTCCGAGTGCCTTGTCGGCGTGCCTGCGCACGGTCTTGCTCGCGCACCCGAGCTCCTGCGCCAGTGACTCCTGCCGTTCAGTCAGTGTCATGTAGTGATGACCAGCATCCCAGTTCAGTTCTACCTCGACGTAGCGACGCGCGTGAGCCGCCAAGCCCGCGACGCGGTGGCGCAGCGCCGTGACCACCGCGATGACATCCCCCGCCTCCGGCGGAGAAGTTAACCGTTCACGGGTCACCAGACTGAGTTTGAGCACGGCATCAGGTTCAGCCAACGCCGCGTTCTGACGCAGACGCTGCAAGTCTCTCTTGATCTCGGCAGCCACGATGTCAACCCCAGCAATCCCCACCTGTCCAGATTATGTCCAACTGCCGACAGCCGATGTCCAGGGATCGGGTAACTCATTGGGATAGCACCCTCCCGCGTGGCTTGGGCACGCTGGGCCGGAGCACGTGATCAGCACAGATCAGGCGTGAGGTGCAGGAATGAGCTGTCAATACCGTCCGGACAACGACATACGAGACCGACGGGTACTTGTAACCGGAGCCGCGGGATTTCTCGGCCACTTCGTCGTGCGCTTGCTATCGAAAGCGGGATACACCGTGGAGGCGGTCGACGACGGCAGCGCCGGCACCCTGACTCGCCTGCGGAACTTGGCTCAACTCCCTGGTGTCAGCGAGCACGGTCTTGACGTCACCGACGCACAGGCAATGCGCGATCTCGTGGACAGGAGACCACCGTGGGGTGTGGTGCACCTGGCCGCACATCACTTCATCCCTACCTGCGAACGGAATCCCGACGAGGTGTGGCGAATCAATGTGCTGGGCACGCAGCGACTACTGGACGCCTGTGCGCAGCAGCCGGACAGGGTCCAACGATGGTTCGCCGCGTCCACCGCCGATGTCTATGGCCCCTCCCCGCAGGCGCACCAAGAGACCGACCCCGTCCGGCCACGCGGCGTCTACGGTGTCTCCAAACTGGCGATGGAATGGTTACTGCGCGATCAAGCACATCGCCTACCCCAGACCGGCATGGTGACGGGTCGGCTCTTCAACTTGGTCGGTCCCGGGGACCCGCATCCGCACCTGCTTCCCGAAATTCTCACCCAAGCTGCACGCAGTGACAGGGTTCGGCTTGGTGACCTCTCCACAGCTCGGGACTACCTGCACGTCGCCGATGCCGCTCACGCTGTGGTGGCGTTGCTGACCAATCCCGTCACGGGAACCGTCAACATCGGCTCCGGACAGTGCCTGACCGGACAAGAACTACTTACGTTGGCATCCCATGCGACGGGACGCCGACTGATCCCGGAACTCGACACTACCCGGACTCGCCGCTGGCAGCGTTCATGGTGCCAAGCCGAGACCACGTCCTTGGACGCCCTGCTCCCTCAGTGGCCACTGCGATCGGTCCAGGAGGCCGTGAACGAAGCCTGGGCCGAAGTCACGGCCCAAGCACACGCGTCCACCATCCTCGCGCGGGAGGCATCGTGACCGCATTGAAAGTCGTCTTTCTTCTGGACACCACGAACGTGCGGCAGGGCCAAGCGCTCGCCGGTACCCCCGCGCGCACGATCGCGTTGGCAACGCATCTCCATCGTGCCGGAGCGGCCGTCACACTGGTGTTGTGCGACCGTGGAGCCGACTACGGCCAAAGAACCCAATGGCCGGTGGCCACGCTGCTCGTCCATCCCTCAGAATTCGGCTCTGCCGACGCTCTGGCAGCACATCTCAACGATGTGAATCCGGCGTTCCTCGTCTCCTGCGAAGCTGAGCACCTGCTCACCGTGGCCGCTCCTGCCGCTAGCGCGGTAGGCGCTCGGCTTGTCTACGACATGCATGACGACGACGCTGCGGTCGCCCGCGGCTGCGGTGAACCTGAAGCGGTAGCGGCCAGCCATGCCCGAACCCAGCAAGCCGCGCTGAAAAGGGCGGACCATGTGGTGGTCTCCACGGTGCACGAGGAGCGCCTGGCCCGTCGGCACCGGCATGCCGACGACGAGATCTTCACCGCGCCTAATGGAGTCGACACTCCCCAGCGAACCCTCTGGGGTTCTGATCTGCGGGGACCCGCCACGCTGACGTTCGTCGGTAACCTCTTCTACCAGCCCAATGCCGACGCGGTGCGGCAACTATGTGACTGGGTCCTGCCTGGCCTGGAAAGCCGCAACATCGCAGCGCAGCTGCGGGTCATCGGCAATGCGCCTTCCTCATTTCTCCACGAGCCGCGCCCGTGTGTGCGGTTCACCGGTCGCGTGGATGACCTCGATGCGGCCCTGGCACCCACGAGCCTCGCGGTGGCGCCCTTGCGGGCGGGTTCCGGCGCGAAGATGAAGGTCTTGGACTATTTGGCGGCGGGTTTGCCCGTGCTGGCCACCGACCATGCGGTGACAGGCCTCCCACCCCGCCACCCCGGTGTCATCGTCGAGAACGACCTTCGCGCGTGGCCCGAGCGCATCAACGGATTGCTGCAGGCCCCGGCTGTGCTTGCCGCGCTGTCTGAACAGGGCCGGCGGTGCGCCGAAGACCACCTGTCCTGGTCGCTGATCGCCACACGGCTCCTGCGCGGACTCGCGATTTGGCATGCGAGTACTCCGACACCAGCACGTCCCTCGGCACAGCCGCGCGCCACATCCCAGCCTCGCTGGCAACGCGAGCACCGCCTGCAACCAGCTGCGTTGACCTCCCCTCGACGGGCGCATTGGCTGCGTCGTACTCCCCCTGCCCGCCCGGACATGTGCGGGAGCGATACCTGATGCCCTACCGGCTCTACCGCCTTCTCGGAACACACTGTCTGGTGATCGCCGATGTCGACGTTCTCGCCGACGTCGACGACTACCTCCACCCGTTCACCGTTCCCGCCGACCACGGCCTCGATCCCGACATCGTGGTGACGACCGCCGTGAACGAAGAGGAGGTGCTCGCTACCCGGAAAGACAGCCACACCTGGCCACCTCCGCACCGTGTCCTCAGCCATCCCGCACAGTGTTACCAGCGCTGGTATCGCCGTGGGCAGACCATCCTGCTGCCCGAGCATGGTGGCGACCTCGGCGATCACGTCATTCGGTATGACGAGGGCGCTCTGCGATGCGTTGTCCAGCACCGTGAAGCCGCGGCGACGGTGCTGGTTCGGTTGGTGCGCCAGATCGTGCTTCGCGCAACGGAGCGCCTCGGCGGCGTGAGTGTGCACGGTGGCATCACGCAGCTGCCTGATAGTCGCAACATCCTTATCGCCGGTCGTGCGGGGGCTGGTAAGACCAGTGTGCTGACGTTGCTCGCAGAACAGCACCACGCCGCAGTGATCTCCAACGACAGAACTGTCCTCGTTCCCTTTCCCGACGGCTCGTGGCAGGCGAGCGCGGTGCCGTTGTGCTGGCGTTTCACTGCCGAGACACTGCACGCCTCGGCATGTCTGGCAGCCTGTGCCGCCTCGGACGGTCTGCGGCGCGGAATCGACCCCCTCGACGGCAAGCTGGAACTCACGCCCGCGGAGGTCGCCAGCTTCCTCGGTCGACCGTGGCTCTCGCACACGGGTCTCGACGAGATCGTCGTGCTCCGAAGGGCCACGGCGGCCGGTTCGGACATCACTCCGCTTCTCAGGCACCTTTCACTGGGAACCGACGATCCGTTCGCCTCCGACTGGATCGGCCTCAACTCCCAGGCACCATTGTCAACCGAAGACGATCCGTGGCACGCGCTGGGCAACGCTGTTCCGATCACGGTACTCGACTGGACTGACCCGGACGAGCTTCGCGGTCTCGCCTCCGCCATCGCCTCGAATGGGGTGGCCTCATGAGGGGCTGCATTCTGACCGGGGTGTGGGGTGCGGGCAAGACCACCCTCTACCGCCATCTTCAGCACCGCCTCGTGGCGTCTGGCTGCCAATCCCTAATCACCGTGCCGCAAGCGGCAACGATCACCACGCACACTTACACCGGCGAGGACAACGACGACCAAGCTGCGAACCTGCTGGCCTGGCTGACATCGCTCACCACATTCCTCGGTGACGTGGACCGTCGATGGCAAGCCAGCAGTCTGCCTCGTCATCGCGAACGGCACGCCTGGACACCCACGGTCCTTGCCGAAGGACTCGGCTTCGACCTACCCGCCTACCCGCACCTGAGTATCGATCGCCATAGCTTGCTCGCTACCGAAGGTGACCTCGCGGCAGCCGGTCTCACGCTGGTGTTTCTGCGAGTCCCCCACGAGGCGATCAAGACTCAGTGCGTTCAGGCCACCCGGATTCATCGCGGGCCCGGGTGGAGCAACTATCTCCTCCAATTCGGCGACACCGATACCGAACGGGCCCGTCACATCGCCTCGATTCAAGACACTATCGAGAGCTGGGTCCACTCCTCACCACTGCCGTATCTCGAACTCAACACACACGACCACCGGTGGGAACACCACGCTCATCAGCTCTGCTCGCTCATGCTCGATTCCCAGGAGGCGCACGCGTGATCGGCACCGTCGGAACTCACCCACCGCTCCAGCCGGCGCCAATAATCCGCGCGCATCCCGGCCTCGCCGACACGCGCCCAAAACAGCACCCCCGTGAGCAACTCCAGCCCAGTGGCCACGCTCAGGCGCTCACCAAATTGCTCAGGACAGCCCGCCACAGACCAGTACCCGGCGACAAACGACGCGGCCCAGTCCGGTTGACCCTCACAGACCCACATCGCGGGCTTAACGAAGTCCATGACCGGGTCGAGCCAACGAAGGTGTTCGAGATCCATCAGCGCGGCGAAGCACCCCCGTTCGACCAGCACGTTCGGCAAGTACACATCCCCGTGCACCACAGAGGGCGATACCACAGACGACACAGCCTCAGCCTGCTCAGTCACCAACGCGCATGCCGCGTCGAACACCCGCCGATCAACTGCCCTGAAAACCGGCTTGTCGGTATGTTGAAGGTTCTCAACCCGCGTGGCCACCAACTCCGCCCAGGAACTCGTCACCGGTTGATCCGCGTGCGGGTGCTCGCTGAACCCAGGCGTGTCCAGTCGATGCAGCCTGGCCAGCTCTTCGCCCACACCGCGCAGCACCGATTGCATCGCGCCGTCGCCCTCGACCACGCTGGCGTGCCAGTCCTCTGCGTCCGTACCGGGCAGAAACGTCGCCACCGCTACCAGACGGGACGACATCTCAAGCGTGGTCGTAGACCAGCCGAGCATCTCCGGCACCGCGATGCCGGCGGTATGGACCCGTCGGTGCTCGGCGAGCCTGCCTACGACATGGGTCTCGGGTCGTTGCAGGCCCGTTTTCACCACGACTGTCCCGTACGACTCGGTGTGGGCCATCCACGACTGGTGTGCCCGACCCCGACCTAACCGGCCAATCACCTCAACACGCTGATCCAGCACTCGCGAGGCCGCAGCACCTACCTGGCGCTGCCGGGAAACGTCGTCTCGTCCCATCGTCGTGGAACTCCGTTCTCTGGAAAGGAATGCCAGCACCTTATGACCGATGCCGCAACGCACCCCGAGCCCGAACTCATCGCCCGCGCCCTCATCCGCCACAACACTCGCCTACTACTAGTCCGCGAAAAGGGCAAGAGCTGGTGGTTTCTCCCCGGCGGTCATCGAGAGCCCGGTGAGGTGCTGGAAGAGGCGCTTCGGCGGGAGCTTCTCGAGGAGCTCGGCGCTGATGCACGTCTTGGTTCGCTCCGCAGCGTCATTGAACACTCCTACACCGACAACGGCGCCCACCACTACGAAGTCAACTTCCTGTTCGAAGTCACTCTCGACGATCACGACGTCATAAGCCGGGAGGACCATCTGGAATTCGGCTGGCATGACATGGACTCGCTCCCCGAAGTGCGTCCGGGACCGGTCGTCCACGCACTCAGCGCGTCCTTGGAGTCCGGGACGTCCTGGTACCCCTTCAAGCTGAACCAGGTCGATGACTGAGCCGGGGGCGACGGACGACGCTCTGCCGGTCATCGATTTGATTCGCATCGGCGCCAGCTCAGGCAGAGCGGGCGAGACGACCTGTCCCGCGTCGCTGGCATCGAAATCGCGGCCGCGGTCACGGCCGATCACGCGCTGGCCAAAGGAACAGTGGGATGGATTTGTTCTTCGACCGGTCATGCATGCCTTGGACCGCATCGAGTTCGACGGCATAGCACCGGAGCAGGCCATCACCGATATTGCGTTACCCGAACCGCCCATGCATCCCGGGGTCATTCGCTACGCCGAGCACGCCACGCGCAGCTATCTCGCAGCGCACCACCACGACACGGCCCGAATGAAACCGGTCCGCGAGTTCTGGGTGGCACAACGTGTGACCGACTCGGCGGTGTGGGAGCTGTATGCGTGGGGACGCCGGTATGAATCACTGGACGGCCGGGTGCGCGAGTTCCGTTTTCTGAGACAGGGCACAGCCAGTACGGAGCGCGACGAGTCGACCGCGATTGCCATCGCGGCCTACGTCGCCGCGTTCGGTCTACCGGCTGCCTGGCCGAATCCTTGGTCGGAGCCTTTTCGCCCCGAAGGGAGGTCCACTGCTGAGCAGGTCCGCGTGCGCAGCGTCGGGCTGGCCGACGGTGGCACTGAAACGCTCTTCGATGGCACAACTGCTGAGGCCGAGCAGTACTTCGCAGCCCATGGACGAAACCGGATCGGTGCGATCGCAGCGGGCGACGGCGATCTGTTGCCAGGCTTCGGTTGTCTCGACTGCAAGCGGGTGGGGTCCTGCCACGGTCCGACTCGCGCTCCGGGATTGCTCGGGCTGGATTCCTCGCAGGGCGCGTTGCGGACGATTTCAGTTTCGGGGCTTCGCTATTACCAGCGTTGCCCGGCGCAGGCCTACCTACGGTCGGTACACCTCCCGACGAGCTACGAGTACAGCGGTGAAGCCGAACTCGGGCAAGCCGTACACGCCTGGCTGGAACAAGCACACGCGGCCACGCCGCAGTCCTGCGAGTCCAGGCCCTTACCTGCGCTGGGGGCCGGCTGGTCGGCCGGCAACTGGCAGGTGAAGGGGGAGTTGGCTGACGCCGGGGTCCGCATGCTGGCCCAGCACGCCGAGGTATGCCCATTCCACAACGCCCCCGACATCACCCATGTCCGGCCCGAACCGCAGGTGACCGCCTTCGACCCCCAAGCTCGGGCGATCGTGCTGGCCAAGCCGGACCTCGTGTACCAGGAAGCAGGGGCGTGGGTCTGGCGCGAGGTGAAAACGACCCAGAAGGCACCAGCGCGACTGACCGGTGATCCGTTGCGGGTATTCCCGCAGCTCGCCCTGGGAATCGTAGTCCTGGCCGACGGAGTACTTGGCCCCGAGGAAGCGGGCCGCGTCGAACTGGAAATCCTTCGGCCCGAGGGCGCCGAGATCGTGCTGATCGACCCCAGCGACCCGGAGCGCGTCACCACAGCCCGGACGGTACTGCGAGACATGGCCACGTCATGGCGGGCCGATCACCGCTTCGACGCGCAGCCAGGCCGCCATTGTCAGTGGTGCCCGGTATCACAGTGGTGCCCAAGCTCCCCCGATCTTTCGCCCGACGGAAAGGACCATGACCACGGTGCCGAGCCCGCACACGACTACTCCACTTGAGCCGATCTTCGATGGTGCTCACCTGGTGAAAGCCGTCGCCAGCGCAATCGTGCGGCTGTCTCAGCAAGCCGGCCCACAGGAGGGGGTCTACGACGCCGTCGTGCAAAGCACCTACAACCAGCTGGTCCTGCTGTGCCTTCAAAAGCAGCGCACACCTCCGGCGAGCGTGCCGGACATGGCGCGCTGGGCGGCCACCCGCTCGATCGGAGACACCCGCTGGCCGTGGACCCTGCCAGAGGATTTCGACGGCACGGTCACACTGGTCGACGCCCAAACAGCCACCCCCACGCAGCAATGCATGGAGTGGCAGGTCGCCGCTGCCAATGTAGCCGCGGAGCAGGTCGAAAACCAGCTAATGCTCACCGCGATCGCCACATGCCAAAACGCGGGTGCACCAGAGTCTTACACCGCGTTCCGGCGCTTGCTGATCACGCGGCCAGTGCTCACCCAGGCCCAGCGCGCGGCCCTAGCCGATGACCTCGACCTTGAACTCCTCCGGGACCTGATCCACCGATGCTACGAGCCCGCGCCGGCGTCCTATCTACGGGACGGCGCGTATGCGGTGTGCGCACGGTGTGGGTGCCTGCTGGTGCCGATCGGACGGGACCGCTACGTCTGCGAGCTCGACCGGTGCCGCCGAGACCAGCATCCGCGCGTCGGTGCCACGCTTGACGCCCGCCAGGGCGGTGGTGTCTACCAGCTCACGCGCCCGATGCGGATGTTCATCACCGGGCCCGGGCTGGCCGAAACCGACCTCGAGGAAGCCCTGGTCCAGCGCGGGCTGCGCCCGCAGATGTGGCCCAACTTCGACGCCTACGACCTACGAATCGAGTTCCCCCGTGGGCGCGTGTGGGCCATCGATGTCAAAGACCGCGCCAACCCGGCCCTGCTAGGCCGTAGTACCGCGCCTCTGCGCCCGGATCCGCCATATAACGCGGGATTTCTCGTGGTACCGCACTACCGATTCGACGAGCGAGAGGACTACCCACGGGTGTACGCCCACCACCGCCCCGACACCGCGGCTGAGGTTGATCTGCTCTCCGACACCGCGCTGCTGGCACGCGTGGACCAGGAATTGGACCGCGCCGGAACACGTCGCCGCGCCGCCGACAACCGGGGAGGTGCTCGTGCGTGAACGCAGCAACTGGCCTGACAACCTCATAGGTCAGCTCTCCCCCGTATGGCCTGGTCACCTGACGGATTTTTCGCCGGGCGACATGCTCGACGTCGAGCTCGGCCTTTACCTCCTGTCCTCGGTGATGCCCGAGAACACCGCGCAGGACGCCTGGACTCTGTTCGGCGGTTACCCCTATAGCGAGGTGTTCGGAAAACAGACCGACGAAGCATCCCTGCGGGTCATGCGCGGCAGGCACTACCTGTGGGACATGCGGCGTCGCCGAGCGTGGACCCGGGCGCTTGAGTCTTACCTGCAGGTACCGGAGGAACTCCGCGCCTATCGCCTTGCTGGCATCGAGGACGCACCCGAGTCTCGCGAACCAAGCAGGGCGTCACAGCGGTTCGACACATTCGAACACCGGTTGACCTCGCCACCGGCGTTTTCCCGGCAACCACTGCCGGCCGCGCAAGCAGGCGAGTACGAATTCTATGTACGTGATCGACGCTATTCTGTGACGTTCCCAGCGGACCTGCTCGATCAGATCCCAGCACCGACCGGGCATGACCTCGAGGCCCCACCAGTCGGCGGTGGCGAACCGGTCGAGGTCACCTGGGGCGATCTGGAAACCGCAGCCGCGGAGATGGACCGGATCGAGCGACAGGTCTCCGGTAGACCCAACGAATGGGCACGTCGACTCGACCGAGTGCAGTTGCTGGTCCGCGACGAGGTCGCCGGAGAGTTTATCGAGCCCGGGTCAGGGCTCTTGCGCATTGAGCGTCTGCTCAACATGGTCGGCATGGTCGGGGCTGGCAAGTCCACGCTGCGTGACATCCTCGCCTTCTGGGCCGCCACGGTGACCGGCCGTCGCATCACCATTGTCGTCGGTGACGTCGCCGAAACCCTGGCCATCGTGGATCAGTTCACCCGCCTCGGCATTGATGCCGCCCCGGTCATCGGCCACTCGACACGGGAGCGCAACCTTGAACGGCTTCACCGCCGCATGGCCTCAGCGGGCGCGGAGACGATGCTCGGCCACGATCATCCGAGCTTCGATTACCTCAGTAGCGCGTGTCCTCTCGACGCGCTGCGCGGAGTAGAGGCGCCCCGACCACTGCGGATCGGCGAGGCACCGTGCACCTCCCTCTACCCGGTGCAGTCCCCGACCGACAACACCGACGATCTCCTTGACCTGACCACAGTGACCGCTACCAGTGACTCAAGCGCGACCGGACGTCGGCAACGTCACGGATGTCCTCTGTGGTCGGCCTGTCCTCGTCACCATGCGGCGCGGCAGCTCCTTGACGCACAGATCTGGGTAGCGACCCCAGCAAGCTTGGTGCATAGTGGCATGCCGCAGGCCCTGCAGTCCGAGCGGATTCGGCATCTCGAAGCCGCGTGCCGACTCAGCGATCTCGTGATCGTGGATGAGGCTGATCGCGTCCAGATGCAACTGGACCGTGCATTCGCTCCCGCGACCACCCTGGCCGGCCAATCACCGAACTCATGGCTCGACGAAGTGGCAGGGCACAAAGTCGAGGAGCTTGCCCGCAGAGGCCGGCTCCAGCTCTCCGCTGCTGATGTCGACGACTGGACCGGCGCTGTGGACACCGTCTCGGCCGCCACCAACCGGCTTTACTCGTTGCTCATCGGCACACCACCGTTGCGGCAATGGATCACCACGGATTACTTCAATGCCTGGACGCTGCAGGAGTGGCTGATCTGGTCCTGGTTTCCCGATCTCACCCAACCTCTCGACCAAGCAACTCCCCAGAACAACGTGGCCAAAACCACCTCCGCGGAACGTGGACGCCGTCAGAAACAGATGCACCGGCTGCAGACTGTGCTCGACCAGTTCCGCGACAATCCGTTGGAGGAGAAAACCCCCAGCGGCACGTCGGATGACGTCACGCCAAGGGCCAATACACTGGTCCACCTCACGTTGCAGCTGCTGCATGCCGAGCGCGGTTCATTCATCCGCGAGCGGCTGCGCGCGGTGCTGCTCGACCTCGTCGAACACGACGACACCATCAAGGACGACTTGGAAACTCACGCGTCCCGTTTTGAACTCACCCTCGTGTTGGCCGCACTACACCACCGGCTCGACAGGATGACCATCCTCTGGCCCAGAGTCGAGGCGGCGCTGAACCTCGAAGCCACCTCCAACGTCCTCTCACGCCGCCCGCCCAAGGACTACGAGCCGGTTATCCCCGAATCCCCCATGGGCAACGTCCTCGGATTCCAGTTCCAGCTCGGTGACCGCACCGCCACTGGCGAACAGAGCGGCGAACTGCGGTTCTTCCGTTGCAGCGGTGTCGGACGTGAACTCCTCCTCTCGCTACCCGATTTCCCCGCCGTGGACAACCGGCCAGGACCGCACGTGCTGCTGATGTCGGCGACCAGCTGGGCAGGCACCTCGACCCGCTACCACGTGCACGCGCCCGTCGACGCGGTACTGCGACCACATCACCGCGAAGTCGCCGCGATCCTTGAAACCACCATGCGCCCGGAATTCCTGTACTGGCCAGGCACGACAACACCACTGCGACTCTCCGGCAGCAGGGGTGACGAACGCGAGAAGGTCCTGGAGCAGATGCTCAACCAGCTCGCCATCCCCGATCGCAGCCTGGGCGATGCCCCCAGCATGCTCGATGCCGAACTCGCCGACATCGATGATCCCGATAGACGTCGGATCCTGCTGCTAGTCGGAAGCTACGCCGAAGCCAAGCACGCCGCTCGTCACCTCGATGCCGTCCCGGAATGGAGCGGGCGAGTCACTCAGCTCGTGTCCGACGACGCCGATCTCGACAACAGTTGGATGGTGCTGCGCCGGGGCGAGCTGACCAAATTTCCCGACACCGGCAGTGAGATCCTCGTCGCCCCACTCCTGGCTGTCGAACGCGGGCACAACATTGTCCTGCCCGGAGGCAAAGCCGCAATCGGCAGTGTCTATTTCCTCGCCCGCCCCCACCCCCGACCCGACGACATCGCACTGGCCATTCATGCGATCAACGATTGGGCTGTCCGGCAAATCCGAGACCCGCACGGCCGGTTCCACACCGACGCCCGCCTCGCCGGGACTCCTAATGCTGCGGCCGAGGCGTTTCGAAAGCGAGCACGGCTGGCATGGAACAGGTTTCTCACTCGCCGGATGGCCTGGAGCAGCCTGACCCCGGAGGAGAAGATCTCGTTCACCTGGGACCAGCTGGTGGTCATGTGGCAGGTCATCGGCCGGTTGGTTCGCGGCGGTGTCCCTGCACGCGTCATCTTCGTCGACGCCGCGTTCGCGCCGCGTCAGGCCGGATTCCAGGCAACAGACACCCCCGAGACCAGCCTGCTCGCCAGCATGCGCGCCGTCCTCGACCCCTACTTCAGCGACGGTGGGACCACTACACCGCTGGATCGCTCACTTGCGAACGCCCTCTACGAACCACTCTACGAAGCCCTCAAAGACCTCGATTGAGCACTTGAGGAAGGAGACCCATGGCATTCACCGAGATCCAACCCGCCGCGTTCGTCCCCGACTCCAGCCGCGGCCCCTTCGAGACCGAACTGCACACCTTGGCCTTTCCTCCTGCCTGGCGGGAACCCGTGCTCGAGCTGTTCAAATCCAGTAAGTCCGAGGCGAGGAGGGACCGGATCAAAGAGATCCCGATCAGATCCCTCAATTCGCTACTGCGGACGGTCGCACCCGACCTCGTCGCCGTCGACGCCAACGCCTCCTTCACTCCGGATCACCCCTGGCTCTACAGCCGCAGCGACTACCCTCCCCGTGCTCTTGCCCGGCTGGTCCGTGCCTGGCTACGGGATATGGCACCGGGAGAGGAAGGGTTCCATGCCTACCGGGACACCGCCCGGAAACTCGACTTCGACGAGCTGCGCTGGCAACCGGAGAGAGTGGACCTGCTCGAACACGAGCTGTCGCCCGGCGGCACGTGCGTTCCCGCCCAACGACTCTACCGGGTCCTCCCCGAGGTCCTGGCCGACCGCATCGCTGCCCAACCGCCGTATGAATTCTGTGGCGAGCACGTCCGCTTCCATCGGGTCGCGGTTGATGCTCGCGCCAGCGGTGCCGAGCTGATGTCGTGGCCCCCGCTTGAACACACCACCAAGGTCAAAGAAGCCAACCACGAACGTTACGGCTCCCAGCGGACCTGGTACTACTCCGCAGTCATCACGCTGTCGCTTCGCACCGTGCCGTTCTCACCGATCCCGCACATCCACGTGAGCACCAGCATCCGGCGCTGGGTATCGGGCCAAGTATCGATGTCGGGAAGACAACGGGTCTCCGCCTATCTGCTGACCACCAAACCCTTCCTCGCCGAAACCCCTGACTTGGACACGATTGACACACCACCGCCACCTGGCCGCTTCGCCGTCGCCCAGTTCGCCTGGAAGCCACACACCGGCCAGATCGAATGGTCCCAGGGCGGCACAGAAGGCATGCTCGCCAATGTCGGGGCCATCGAGGAACTGCCCGGCGCCGACATCTTCGCGAAAGAGCCCGACACCTGGATCCATGGCCGGGACGGTCTCTTCGGCGCGGCCTCCCATCACACACAGATGGGGTGGCACGGTATCGGCGCCGGTCTCATGCCAGCCGAACGACGCCGCCTCACCGAGTGGGCCGGCGCAGCGTTGGCACCAGAATTCGTTCCGGCTCCACCGTTGACCCGCAGCCCCATCAAACAGAGGAATCCCAGCAATCTCCTCACCTCGAAAGTCCCCGTCCCGAAACCAAGCCGCAATAACGCCACCGATCCCGAGAAACTCGAAACTGAGCAGAAAATCGCGGCCGCCCAAGCGCAGAACGACATCATCGAGCTCGACAACGCCGTTCTGCGCCGCCAGTACACAGCACGCGCCCTTGACGGTGGCGACCTCACCGCGGTCCTGCTTTATCAGTCCGAGCACATGCGCGACCAGCTCATCACGGCCGCCGAAGCCAACCTCGGCCTGGCCGACTACCGCGAGGAATCCGGACCAGAGGTTTGGACCTGGGCCTCGCCCGACCTGCGCGTCCGCATCCACGCCCGAGAGCTCGGCTCTCTGGGAGCCCCGCTAGGTACCGACAAGGCTCCGCAGAAAGGCAAAGAACACGATGGGGCAATGAGCGCACGCCGGTCAGCCCTGTCCAGTTACCTGCGTGACCTCGCCGCCGATCTCAGAGAAACGACCAACGTCGCGTTCGTCGAGCTCGACGGACGAGAATCCTTCCGGCAACGCCGTACCGACCCCAAATTCGCGATCCGGCTCGGATGCGCCGACGCCGGCATGGTCAGCCAATTCCTCACACCGGGACAACCGACCGATCCCGACGACGACGCAGCATTCCGCGTTGAGGCGGCATGGGCCGACGGCCTGCGGCAACTCGGCATGCGCTTCCTACCCGAACACACCCTCAGCAACGACACCATCCCCGACGAGCTCAACCAGGTCGCCTTCTGGCTGGTCAAACACCAAGCAGCTGGCACCATGGGACACGCGCAGTTCACGCCGGTGGCCATCCTGATCCGACCCGGCCGCCAGACCATCCTCGGCCGGACTCCCGACACCAACGGATGGGTTCCATACCCACAACTCCTCATCGCACTGACCGGCCAGATTCGCCCCGATGACCTCGCAACAGCCGACCAGCAGACCAAGGCCACCGCCATCTTCGTAAAAAACACCCTCTACACCCTGCGTAGCGAACCGACCCTCGTCGTCACTCACGCCCGAAACACCCGTTCCCGGTGGCCCTGGCTGACCAATAGCGGCCTGCTCCCCAACCGCATCCAACTCGGCAACGGCCCCGCCCAGCGACTCCGTCTCTTCGGCCCCAAACTTCGGATCGCCCGAATCGCCGGCAGCGACCGGAATGAGACTCCCCAATCATGGGCTCCCAAGACTGACAAGGCCGGACGTGCGTCGGCCGGAATCAGCAAGGGCCTGTGGAAACCCACCGACCGCGATGACCAAAACCGGATCTTCTATAGCACCAGCGACAAGCCAGGAACCCACACGCTGTCGGTCGACTCAACAAAACTCACCCACACGATCACCGCAGCGGACAAGCCGGAAATCCACCCCGACAAGAACGCATGGAACCCCGAGCTCCTACAGATCGCGATGGTCGGCTTCCCGGACGCTACGGAAGCCGAGCACTGGGCAATGTTCCTGCACCAACAGCGTTTCGCCGAGGACTATCGCAATGCACTCGGGCTTCCCTTGATCTTGCACCTCGCTGAACTCACCGACCACTACGGGCTCCCGCACGACGACGGGACTGTCGGGGTAACGGTGTTTCCAGCCTGACGCGCCGGGCGTGGGTCCGGCGGGATGGGCACTGTGAGTGATGAGCTCTGACGCTGTGAGCGCAGACCGGAAGAAGATCGGCAAGTCGGATCG
>NZ_JAGPXE010000021.1 GCF_018070075.1 Saccharopolyspora endophytica | reverse complement strand
CCCCCCCCCCCCCCCCCCCCCCGCTCGTGCGGCTCAGCCGACCAGGAGCTTTCGATTGGCCCAGGCGAAGTGCAGTGCCGCGGCTGCGCCGGGGGACAACTGCCTTGATTCTCGGAGCCAGGTCAGGGTGTTCTCTTCGAAGGGGAAGGCCCGTGCGGGCATGGCTCCTTCAGGGTTTGCTGTCACGGCGTTGGCGAACATCGCGTCGTAGGTCTCCGGGGCGATGACGGCGACGGTCAGGATGTCCCCAGCAAGGGTGAGTGCGTCGAGCGTGACTCCGAGACAGAACACTCGGATGTGACCAGCATGGAGCGCCTTGTCCATCGACATGAACGGTTCCAACTTGTCGTATCGGATCGGCTTGCCGGAGCCGTCGTACTCGTCATGGCCCAGTAGTTCTTCGGCGTACTCGCGCTGGATGTTGCGCCACAGGCTGAAGTCGGCGTCGAGGGCAGTCGGGATGACCGATGAGGGTTGGAAGATGCCTGCAGGGAGCAGGTGGGCCATGCCGCCACCGCCAGCGACGCTGCCGGAGTCTCGTTGATGGAGTATGACGCTCGGACTGTCGCCGCCTCGGATGGTCAGGGTGCCGATCGCGCCCATGAGGGGCCGGCGGTCGAGGTCGAAGGGGTCTGCGACCGCTTTCCGGAATTTGAGACCTCGTATGGTGGCACGCGGCAGCAGGGTTTCCTTGTCCCCGTCGAGGACCAGGTGGTGGGCGGCGAATTCGTGGGCGAGGACCTCGTTGGTGTCGATGGCGTCGAAGAACCCCATCTGTCCGAACCGCATGCCGGGTGACTGCCAGTCGAGTCCGAGAAGGCGGAAACACAGGCGGTTTTCGAACAGGCGTGGTGCTGCAAGGTCGCGGACGGCGTCGTGGTAGAGGCGGTATCGGGTTTCGGCGGTGGCAAGCGGACGCACCGCGGAACTGTCCGGTCCGCCGCCCATGATCGTGGGCTCGGGTACGGCCCCGTCGAGGGTCAGCGTTATCTCGTCGAGCGTGATGGGCTCATCGGGAATCCAGTTCGGTGCGCTGATGGCCCCTGTGTTTTTCAGTCCCGGCACCCGATAGTCGGGATAGAGCGATTCCGCGAGCACGGCGAGGTCGTGGCGGTTCCTTCCGAGTGCGGAGCGGACTTGCCGCCACGCGTCCTGGTCGCGCTCGACGTGCGACTCGATGGTCGGGGTCGTCGGCGCAAACGTGAACTGTGGAAGGCCGGCCGGTTCCTGTTCGCGGCCTCCGGAACGTGGTCTGCGGAATCCGAGTTCGTCGCCCGCGCAGTTGAAGAATTCGGCGAGTAGACGCCGGTAGAGGGGCTGTGGCCACACGACCTCGCCACGTTCCCACCGACTGATCGTTTTACGGGTGATCTGGACGGCTCTGCCGTTCTGCGTGGCGAGGCTGGTCAGCTCGTCTGCGAGGTCTTGCTGAGACAGTCCATTCCGTTCACGTAGATCGATCAGCACGTCGTTGGCGATGCGGGGTTCCTCGGGTGGCACAGGCTTCACGGTAGGACGGATTGCCGCCGTAGGTCGGGATTGTCCCATCAATGTCCCCGATCTGGGCCAACTGTGGGCACTCACTGTAGTCGTGTTCGCCCCGCTTACCTGGTGGACTCATAAGTGCCGATGAACCAGGCCACCAGGGAGTCAACACCGATGGACGATCGAGCTGGCACCGCCTCTCACTCGTGGATTGCACCGCTGTTGCCGGGAATTCCCGGTCTGGGATGGGCCGAAATTCGTTCCGCCGCGTGCGAGTTGGCGCAGCACGGTTGGGCCGTGCTGCCAGGGACCTACCAACTGGCTGAGCACGGGGCCTGGTTGGGAAGTCCGGGTGCGGTCACGTTGGAGCCGATCCCCGGCTTTGGGCGAGCGTCGGAACCGACAACCATGGCCATGGCCATGGAGTGGTGGACGCGGCGTCCGTATTCCGTGCTGTTGGCGTGCGGTGCCGGAATCAACGCCGTAGAGGTCACCGCTACGCACGGCAACCGAGTCTTGAAAGAGCTCGCAGGTTCCGCAGGCGGCCCGGTCGCCGTCACACCCGTCGGCTCCTGGGTGTTCTTCGTGCGTGAAGACGATGTTCCTCTGAACCCTGAACTGGTCGCGGATGCTCCTGGTCGGTGGTACGCGAGCGGATCGTGGATACCGCTTCCTCCCACGAGACGGGATGGCCTGCCGTACCGATGGAAGGTATCTCCCGAGGCTACCGGCTGGGTTTTGCCCACCTCATCGCAGCTTCAAAGCGCGTTCCGCACGTCGCTGGATGGTCGAGCTCCCAGCTGAGTGCACGGCCTCATCTGAATAAGCCGCGCCTGCGCCGAGGATCCCCCGACCTTCCTCGGCGCAGGCGCACCCACACTCCATTTCGTTCGAAGGAGAGGTTGCGCGCTCGTGCCGAACTGCAGAGAAGACGCTACACAGCATGGGATCCAATTGAGGAGGACCCTGCCGCGATCGGCCACGATCATCGAGGCGTTCCACCACGCCCCCGACTCCGACAACGTCAGTGAACTGGTATTGCGGGCGGCGAACGACTTGGCCGATCACCACGCACAGCAGTGGCAGGCCGAGGATGTCAGCCGCGCTCCCGGAGCTTCTGCTGAAGCCGTCGCCGAAAGCAAGCGGCTCATCGATGCCCTCAACGCCCGGCGTGTCGCCCTGGTGGAACGAATTGATGAATGGGCCTCGCCCCTGGTTTCCCGCTGTGAAGAGGCGTCGCTACACACCGAGACGCTCGGCTCGGTGATCGACCGGTTGGCGATCGCGTGGGTCCGCAAGGAGAACCTGGTCAACAACGATGGGGATCGCGATCGAGCTCGTTTGGCGCTGCGCCAGCTCGCGGAGCTCGCCGACGCCTACGACGACCTGGTGCGTGATGTCGGCGCCGGCCAGCGGCGTCTCCCGCTGTGGCGACCGCTGAAGACCTACCGGACGACGTCATGACCGCAGACGCGCAGCCACGGCTTTCGGTCTCGCTCAACGGAGTCGACAACATCGGCAAGTCAACGCAGTTGGCGTGGCTTCACAGTGGTACTCCCAACGCACACCTGGTGGGCACGGTGAGCGCCTGGGATTCCCGGTGGCGCGAGGTCGCCAAGGGCGACTTCGCCAGCTGGTGGTTCATCAACTCGACCACAGCCGAGCACGTCGCCCTCGTCCTGGGAAGCCATGTCGCGCGTCGCGATGGGAGCGGGCCGTTGGCGCTGGAAGACCGTGGAGCACCCATGCTCCGCGCGACCTGTGCTGCCACCGCCGTTCTCAAAGAGGGGCTGTCTCCGGTAAAAGCGCTCAGGTTGGTCGAGCGCATTGAGGCCGACCTCCCAGTCGCCGCGCCACGGCACGAAACGCATGTGCTTTTACGTCGGTCGGCCGACACGACGCAGGAAGCTGCCGAGGCACTACGACGTGAGCCTCAACCGGTCGACGGTCGCTACACCGCCTATCAGCACACGCTGGCCGAGGTGTTGTCCATCCAGGTGAACCGAGGCGAGTACCACGCGGTGCTCGACCTGGGCTTCGCCCCGATCCTGGACGTCCAGTGCATGCTCCGCGCCCGCCTGGCAGCGGCCGGTATCACCGTGGAGCCACTGCCTGGGGATGTTCTGAACCGATTGTGGGTATTGGGAGGTTTGTCCGAGAGCGGCAAGAGCACTGTCGGCGACCTGTTGCGCCACGAGCACGGCGTGACCCGGTTGAAGATCGGCTATCTGCTGGACGTCGCCGCCATGCGAGCCGGAGTCTCCGATCCCTACGAGGAGTGGTCGGAGTACGAGCAGGCGCAGCGTCTCAGCGAGGAGGTCCTGCGATTCGCACAAGCGAACAAGGCCCGCGCGATCAGTGTGGAAAGCGCGCACCGTTTCCAGTCCACTTCACACCTCAAACGGGTCTGGGGTCAACGCTGCCAGGTCGTGTTCATCGATTCCGACCCGAGTGTCCGGGCACAACGAGCAACAGAAACCAAATCCCAGTTGCGTAACCGCGACGCAATCAAGCGCGAACGTGGTGCAGCCCGTATCGCAGACATCGCCGACCACACGATCGACAACTCGGGAACGTTGGGCGCGCTCAAACTCGCCGTCAACCGCATGGCACTCACGGTCGATCTGCCGCGGGTCGGGCTGCACGCAAGTAAGCCTGCGACACACAGCAGCTGGTTGGAGCAAGCCACCGAGCACCTCCTCGACGAGGAGGTCGCGTGCATGCTCGCCACCGGCAGCACCGGCACCACGAGCTGGCGGGAGGGGTGGAGTGATCTGGATTTGCTCCTCGTTCGGGACACCGCCCCGGCCGCGTGGCTGCGCGATGTCGCCGGCTGTCTCCCCGAGCCGGAGGGCATCAAGGTCGGCCTCAGCGTCTTCACGACGACCGACATCGACGCGCTGCGGGTGCCGCCACGCGTCGTGCAGGCACTGCGCAGGGCGGCACAGGGAGAAGGCTTGCTGTATCGGCGAGCGGGGTATCTGCTTCCGGTGCCCAATGTCGCGCACGGTGATCGGACGAGCCGCGGCGAATTGGGGCTCGTGGTGATGACCACCCGCAGGCTGCTCGCCCAACCGCAGCCGGATGTCCGCGCCGTGCACAAGCATCTGGTGCTGCTGGCCAAGCTCGTGCTGCGAGCCGACGGACATGACCTGCACACCGCCGATGAGGTACTCACCGCGTGGCACTCGCATCACCCGGCCGCCGAATGCACGCCTCCGGACCTCTCCGACCTCATCCGTCACCCCACCGATCCGGTCCTGCGCGACCAGCTCGTGGAAACCACGGACCGACTACTGACCTACCTCGATCAACTCGACCACACCGAGAGGACAAGTAGATGACGACGGTTCCCGAAAACCTCAGCTACCGAGCTCAGCGCGTCCAGCGTCTCGGGGTTCCCCCCGAAGCCAGGGCTGTGCGCATCGTGCACGAGCTGGACGGCATCCTCGACCAGGTCCACCCCGCCACCCTGCTCGGGGCCGGGACCACGTTGTGGCAGGCATGGTCCCAGCACCCAGAGTTCACCGCCCCAGATGTGTTGCTCGGCCTGGACGCCGGCGGCATCCTGCCCACCGTCGCCGTCGCGCTGGCCAGCGGTGTGCCCTACCGCCTGGCATGGAAGCTCGACCTCGACCTACCGCACAAGAAAACCTTCACCGAACCCCATGCCCGCCGCACCGAGGTCTTCACCTACGGCGATCTGGCGGGAAGTCGCGTGCTCGTCGTCGACGACGAGATCACCACCGGCAAAACACTGGCGAACCTGGTCTCGGTTCTGCGCCATGCGGACGTGGAAGTCACAGGGATCGCGTGCTTGATCGAGGACACGAGCGGCAACCCCCGCCAGCTTATGGAGTCGTTGGGAGTACCGCTGTGCGTCCTCACCAACTTGTGAGCCCGTGGACGATCGAACCGGTCACGCTGCAACGAGGCGGGTCTGTAGTCGTACCGCGACAACATGCGCCGCTGGGCCGGGTACTGCCCTTCCGGCGCGCCGCCGGTGAGCTCCCCTCCTACACGCTGGGCGCGGATGTGGTCAGTGCTCGCGGCTGGTCGGTGGTTCTCGGTGACCGTGGTCTAGGTGATGTGCTCCTCGCGCTCGGCCTGCTCCAGGCCCTGTCCGACGCAACCGGGCACGACGCCGAGCTTCGCTACGAAGGCCCACGCCCGCGCTTGATGCGCCGCTGCACGCTACCGCTGAGCACAAGCCTCACCGACGGCCCCCACATCGTGCGTACCGGACGCAACACGGGATTCGAGTTCCACGCAGTACCCGAACGACCACCAACATGGCTTGACGTCCTCGACGACCACCACGTCGAGGTCCACGCCGCTCTGCCGATGCGCTACTACCTCGCCGCCGAACAAACTCTCGGCACCCGGCTACCAGCCGACCGCGCTCCGCTTCCCGCCTTCCGATCCGTCCAGCACGCACGTCCGTTCCACGTCGTGTTCGTCTCGGCGACCAGCTGGCCCGACCGCAAGGACTACGGCACAGCCGGGTTCGCGCGCATCGCGACCGCCCTCACCAACGGGTGTGCAGCACCGTTCACGTTCACCCTGATCACCAGCAACCAACCCGAGCCGAGCCCGCTCGCCGACTTCGAGGTGCTCGCCGGTCCAGACGCGGTGGATTGCCTGGATGTCTTCGCCTCAGCTGACGTCGTGATCGGCAACGACACAGGCCTGACGCATCTGGCAGCGCTCACCGAGCGGCCTGACGGGACCGGACCACAGGTGATCGGGCTCTACAACCGCCATTCCCCCGCCAAGTGGACCACCGGGAACACACGTCACCATGCCGTGGCCACCGCCTTTTCGAAGATGCTCGACCTCGCGGACCGCTGCCCGGTACGCGACGGCCTCGACGACGAACTGTGGTCACGCTCCGCACGCCTGAATGAGATTCCCGCGGAAAGCATCGCCGGGTTCGCCAACGACCTCGCCGGCTGGTGGTGATCCCGATGCGAATCGCCCACCACCGCCGGTACACCGCCAACCACACCTGGCACGTCGACTGGGCAGGACGCGAGCTGTTCGTCAAAGCCAACCCACACCGAGCCGACGCCCTCGCCGAATACGCAGGCCACGCCCGAATCAAGGATTTCTATCCCGTCCCGGAGCTGTACCGTGCGCACCGGCTGGCCCATTGGACCGTGCTTGTCTACGACCGGTGGCGGCACTTCGGGCTCGACCAGGGACTGATGCTCGACGAGATCACCCGAGCCGACCGCACCGGCGAGATGGCCCGTCTCGATAAGTGCCTGAACGCTGTGATCCACCACTACCAGGGAGTCATCGGCCGAACCGTACAACAGACGACTCACGGGGCCACGATACAGAAGTTGTTCGGGGCACGCGCCGCCTCCGACGGCCGCCTCGACCAGTACTACCGGCACAACGAACCCTGGCCCATCACCGACGGGATGCGGGGAGTGCGCCCACAGGACCTGGCCCGCTTGAATCTGATCGTCAACGACCGCGCGCACACCATCGATTTCGTTGACCTCGTGGCCAGGCTGCGGGTGCACTTCGCCCAGAACAACCCGGTCTGGGCTGCCCTCACCCAGGGCGATCCCACCGACGTCAACATCGGCTGGTCACCCTCCCGCGGCCCGGTCTGGATCGACTACGACACCGCAGGTCTCAACGCGCTCCCGGGCGAGTTCGCCTGTTTTCTGATGTACCAGCGCCTCCACGGCCCGCGCTTGACGCCGCACTACAACCCGAGGGCGTTTCGTGATCACCCCTCCGCGCTCACAACACCGAGTTTCACCGAGCCCAGCATCAGTGCCGAGTTCACCCGATCGTCACTGGTCATCGACTATCAGCACACACCCAGCAGAGCCCGCCGGCACGTCCTGCACCGTTATCTCGAGGAAATGGTGCGGCCACTCGCTCACCACCTCGGCGTCGACGATCTCATGACGTGGCTACGTCCCTACCTGGTGATGCGGCTCCTGGCCGTCTACCACCTAACCCACCTCGAACCCCGCGACGCAGCGCTTTCGCTGGCGCTGCTGGCACAAGCACTCGACCCCGACACCGAACTACGGGCTTTCCTTGCCATCACACCAGCAGATGCGGAGGTCAACTAAGCATGGCTCGCCCCGTTGCCATCGTCACCGGAGCCGGATCCGGGATCGGCGCCGCGATCGCCGCACGGCTCGCCGACCGCTACGACCTTATCCTCACCCACCTCGATGACGACGCGGACCTGCAGCATGTACTCGCCTCGGCTCATCTCGACAGTGCCGACACCGTCGCCGTCACCGGTGATCTCACCCGCAGCGACACCATGCACGCGCTCGCCGACGAAATCGAGCGCGCCGCAGACCGGCTCGAAGTTCTCGTTTCCAACGCCGGCGCCTACCCGCGCATCCCCTGGGACACCCTCAGCGTGGACACCTTCCGCGAACAGATCGAACTCAACTTGATGACGCATGCCACGTGTGCCCACCTCGTCACACCGTTGCTCACCGCCCGGGGCCATGGGCGCATCATCACGGTGTCCTCCGTGCTCACCCAGCTCGGCCGCGTCGACCTCGTGCCCTATATCACGGCCAAGAGCGGTGTGGAAGGGCTTGTACGTGCCTTGGCCCGAGAACTCGGGCCACACGGCGTCACAGTCAACTGCGTCCGCGCAGGTTCCATCGAAGTCCCCGCTGAGTACGCCGTCGTCCCTGACCACACCGCGATGCTGGCACGGCAGCTCGATCGCCAATGCGTCAAACGCCGCGGGCGCCCCGACGACATCGCCGCAGCCGTGGACTTCCTGACTTCTGGCGAGGCGGGCTTCATCACCGGCCAGTGCCTCACCATCGACGGCGGCTGGTGCATGACATGAACACGACCACGCTGTGGATACGTCACGGCACCTGCGAAGACGGACTCTACCGCCCCAGCGCCCACGCCCGCCCCAGCAGCCCACTGACAAGTCAAGGCGCGCGCGAAGCCGAGCTTGCTGCCCACAAACTGTGCGAGCAGGACTGGCGACCGGCGCTCATCCTCTCCAGCCCACTACCCCGCGCACGCCAGACCGCCACCATTCTCACACGCAGCATGTCCTCTATGGACCTCGAAATTGCCGATTTGTCAAGCATGTTCGCCGAATGGCGAGCCCCAGACTGCGTCGTGGGTCTCGCCCCTGCGCAGTACCCGCCGGACTACATCGCCTGGCGGCAACAGCGAACGTCGCACCCGGAAAGTTCGCTACCCGGTGGCGAGAGCCTCCGAGCATTCGCCCAGCGCGCCGCCGACGCCACAACCATCGCAGAAGACCTCGAAGCCAAGCACGGCCAGGTGCTCATCGTGTCCCACCGGCTCCTGATCGGCGCGGTAGCCGCCCTGCACCACGGACACCGCGACCCAGCAGGAATCTTCACCTCCGCCAGCGCTTTCCAGCTCGCCCCCGCCCACACCTGGGCACCGTCAAGGAAGACAACGTGATTCTCGATCAAACGTCCCAGCTCCTGCCGCACGAATCCGACCACGAACGCACCGTTCGCCACCGTCTCGCCGACCTACTGGCCACCAGCCCGATCCCACCCGAGGAACTGGTTGACAACCTCCCGCTCTATCTTCGAAGGCAGCCGCTGACCGATTTGTTGTCCATGGACGCGCTCTACCGGATGATCCTGGATGTACCTGGAGTGATCATGGAATTCGGAGTGCACCGTGGCCGCCACCTTGCCGCCTTCACCGCCCTCCGCGGCGTCTACGAGCCCTACCACCCGCAACGCCGGGTCGTCGGCTTTGACACATTCACCGGCTTTCCCGATGTGACCGACCACGACATACATCTCATGGGGCCACCCAGCGCCACCCCCAGCCGCTTCGCGCTCCCCAGCAGCTACCCACAGCACCTGCGTGAGGTGCTCGACGCCCACAGCCAAGGCGACTACCTCGATCATATCCAGCGCACCCTGGTTGTCGAAGGCGATGTGCGCGAGTCGCTACCGCTTTACCTTGAGCAGAACCCGCACACCATCATCGCCCTCGCCTACTTTGACCTCGACCTCTACGAGCCCACCCGCAGTGCCATCAACAACATCGCGCCCTACCTCACCAGCGGATCGGTGCTCGCCTTCGACCAACTCGCCCATGCCAAGTGGCCAGGAGAAACATCAGCGCTCCGCGATGCCCTTGGCACCTGCCACGAGCTGCGCACCCTTCCGGGCCGCGCTTCGCCCGTCTACATGCGGTGGAACGGCTAGCGTCGCCCAACTGCGCTCGCCTCTGCCAGCAAGGCGACCCTGTTTGCCAAGACGAAGTCCTTCAAGGCCGCCGGCTTCAAGTCAACCGAGACCAAGGCATCGCCACGCAAGTCGACACGGTCCAGCTCATACCCACCGCGTGCCGGATCGGCGAACTCCGCACCCGACCGCGACGACTCGTCCAGAGTGGACAACCGAGCCACAAAGAAGTGCTGCACAGCAACACCAGAGTCCGACGCGGAGCTGAACAGAAACACCTGAGTCAAGCCCGTGGCCGTAGCGCCCAGTTCTTCGTCCAGTTCGCGGTGCAGCGCGGCCTCGACAGAGGAATCCGATTCCTCAACACCTCCACCAGGCGCTGTCCAGTACGGATCTTGACCCGGCTTGGTTCGCTTGATCAACAGCAAGCGTCCATATTCATCGAGCAAAATTGCCCGAGCCACACGCCTGCCCACTGCCACCATTGGCTGATTCTGGGTTGTCACACCACAAGCTTACAGGACTCCCTGTCAGTGGGTTATGACAGATTGTCGCACGCAGGACAAGGCCAGACCGCCTATACGGTAATCCGATGAAAGGAAGCCATCGTGGCCAAAGAGGTTGCATCGTCAATGGCAGAGACTGAAGCCAGCCCCTTGCTCGTCGCCGCTGTGATCGTCCATGACGTCAGCGACAAACGGGTGCTGCTGATACAACGCGGACCCGGAGCGCCCTTCGCCCCATCACACTTTGACCTGCCCATCGGCAAAGCCCACACGGGCGAACCGATCGTCTCTACAGCCGTGCGGGAGCTCCGAGAGGAAACCGGGCTGATCGTAGAACCGGAATCGCTCTCGCTGACTGGCGCCATCCACGGAGCATGGGGCGCGGCAGCCCCAGAAGGATTTCTAACACTTGTCTTCGCCACCCAGACATGGAAGCGTGAACCGGTCAATGCCGAGCCCCACAAACACTCCCAGGTCACGTGGTGTCGCACAGACCAGATCCCCAATGTGTTCGTGCCGGCGACACGGCAGGCCTTGATCTCGTACCTGCGCGCGAATGTGGAGGTAATTCTCAACGGGTTCCCAACACGAGATGCACCCACGGGACCCAGCTGATCAGTGTCCTAGCGCCTGCCTTGCTATTGCGGGCACACGCCCGCTAATCCGAAACGTCGCCCGTAGCAATCGCACTAAAGGTGGGGCTGATCGAGAAGTAGGTTCTCTCAACGACCGCGAGCCCTTCGTCACAGTTCGGTATCCGCTCTTCCAGCCACTGGTCGGCCTCGCGTTCGGTTAGATCCCATGGTTGCCTGTTGACGATCTGCAGCCATCGTTCGATGATTTCGCCAGGTGGATACAGTCCCGCAAGAAAGCTGTCCAGCTGAACGTCGGTCTCTGGTACCGGACCATCGATATGGTCAGGCAATTGCCACTGTCCCGCGAGCATGGCAAGCCGGATCGCGGCCGGCCACATCGCGATGCGGGTCATGCGCCACCATCGCGGCTCGTCGTCATGGGGCGGGAGCGTGTTCGACGGCACCTTCAAGCAGGAGATTTGTGCCGCGATGCGACGTTCCAGTTCGGTTGGCACCCATCGATATTCAACGAGTGCCACGCCTGCTACTGACGCCCACCTTTTCGACGTGGCGCAGCATGATTGAACCTCGGTAATGTCCACCCGATTGCACACGTGCCAAATCCCCTGATTTCTCACTCCGAGGCGAAGCGATTTCCAAGTCAGCTTTAATTACCCCTTCGCACAGCAGGCTACCAACCACGACCCTGGACGACTGAGCTCACAAACAATCGCCCTCACCCCTGTATCCAGAACAGTTCCGACTCGAACATCCCCGGCTTCTGTGTCACCTACACTCGATGGCCGGTCCACACGAAGCAGAATGTCATGCCACACCCGCACAATCGGGTCAGCACTGAACGAAACGTCGATGTCATGACCCCAATAACGTAGCGCCTCCGCGAACAGCTCTTCCAAGTGAATCCCCGACCAGGCTTCGAGAGCTACAGTTGGAAAAGCCTCGACAATCCCCTTCTCCGTGACATCAGAAGCTCGACAAGAAGGATTTCCTCGAACGATCAAATAGACCATCAGAGCAATTCCGGGTGCACCATCCTGAATATCCCACCTGGCGACTTTACCTTCCCATTTGGGGGCAAGGATCTGTTCTGCTCGATCAAGCGCGTCCAACCATTCCTGGGTTCCACCCCAGGCCCGAACTCGCCGCAGATGCTCAGCTACGGGCACGGACGCCGGCCACAGTCGTTCTGCGCTCATACCATGAAGATACGTGATAAGGAGTCGCCAGAAGGTCTACATCAGAGACTTTCGAGTGGTTCCCCATCCCGTTCACTCGTCGGACTGCAGGCCTCGTGCTCACACACCACTCGCCGGAGGTGAACATCAGGGAAGCACTTGGCCGATCTTCCAAATACGGGCTCATTCCGGCCTGGGGCTGGCAAGCCGACTGACTTCTGCCTACTGTGGGGCATCGTCTGCCGGCAGCAGCAACGCCACAGTTCCGACGAACTGTGCCGCCACCTCCGCGGGAATCTGAACTGAGGATTCATCAGCTACATCCTCCGGTACCGCAAGACTACACGCCCAAGGTGCGTCAACTGCTCGCCGAGCATGCGGCTTGAGCGGCCAGCCTACCCACCAGCCGACGCGCAGCGCGCCGCTGCGTCGATGATCTCCCGCCCGAGAACGTCGTAACGACACCGGCGCACGCGCGCCTCCGAGCCGGACACCAAGTTGGCAACGACCCGGACCTCGGCGGTTTCCGGACCCGCAGCATCCTGACTGAAGCGCCGGCACCCGTCCTCCACCTTCGCCCGGCCTGCGCTTCTCACTCTCATGGACGCCCTGGTGCGCTCAACGTTCGGTCACTGGATTCGCTGCTGTTCTAGACTGCAGCGCATGTCAGCGGACCAGGAGCGTGTGCTTGGGTGGATCGCCGCGAGCGTGGGACATAACGGCGGGCCGCTGAGTGCAGCGACCCGCATTGCCTTCGATATCGACGCCAACGGGTGCGTGAGCGTGTCCTGGCGCTCGGGGCCAACAGCGGCCAGTATCGCCTCCACATTGACCGAGACCGCGGGGCCGGAACTTCCGGTCCTCGTCTCCACGCACCTAGGCGACAATTCGACAGTTGCACACCTAACGGTCGGAGATGTCCTGGTTGTGCTACACGCGGTCGAACCGGATTCGGGCCAGCGCCCTCGTCCTGTCGCCGAACGTAAGGAGACGGTGTGGCCCTCGCCGTTGTCCGAAGACGGAGTTGCCGAGCATTGCGTGCTGTGGCACTACTCCCCCAGCTACGACCTGGATACCGCTGACGCCACGGTCGTTGAGCTTCCTGTCGGGGGCCGGGGGCCGTGGTGGAGTGAGCCCGCAGTTGTGGTTGCTCATGCCGACCACGATTTGCGGACCCGCGCGGAGCGAAACTGGCGTTCCAACGCCGATATCGTTCTGCGCAGGGCTACGACGACCACCACTACCGCCGAGGCGGACGAATGGCTGGCCACCGCCACCACCGAGCGGGTGGGTACCGAGTTTGCAGCGCTGTTGTGGCGTGATGGCACGGTCCGTATGCAGCTGACGAGCCGACAAGCCAGTTGGCGCATTACCGCGCGCCTCAACACCGGTCGTTCCCTTCATGCCCCAACCGCGCTGGTTCCGGCGCTGGTTTTCGCGTGGATTCGTCAGCACCCGCAACGTCGGGCTCCGCATCGTGTGCATCTACGCCGGTTCGGTGACGGGCACACACGAGGGGTCTGGGACCTTGAGGCCGAAATGACGGCAGGCCTGAAATAGGCTACCCGCCTCCCCCGTAACGGATTTTCGGTACGGGTGTGTCGTGGGCAGGTCGCCACGCTGACGCCTCGCCGACGACATGTCCCTTCACCCCGTTATTGGTTGGCCTGGTGCCGCGCTGCAGTCGCGGCAAGGGCGCTCGGTTGTGTAGGCGCGGGCTTGGATGGTGAACAGTTCTCGGTACAGCCCGTTGGCTTGCATCAGTTCTTCGTGGGTGCCGGTTTCGGCGACGCGTCCTGAGTCCATGACGACGATGCGGTGGGCGCGCCGGATGTTGGCCAGCCTGTGCGTGACGAGAACCGTGGTGCGATGGGCGTCGTCCAGGGATCCCCGGGTCGCGCGCTGCAAGCCGGCGAACACGCGGGCTTCGGCCTTCGCATCGAGCGCGGCGGTCGGCTCGTCGGCGATCAACACCGCCGCGTGATCGCGGAAGATCCCGCGCCCCACGCTGAGCCGCTGCCACGAGCCGCCGGAGAGCTCATGGCCTCCTCGGAACTGCCGCGACAGGACCGTGCCCGGCCCTTGGGGGAGCTTGGCGAGGACCTCGTCGGCACCGGACTCGCGCAACGCGGTCTCCCAGGTGGCGCCGCGGGGATCCGGCGCCGCGAGGTTTCCGATGCGGATGTTGGTGTCGGCGGTCATGGGCCACCGCGCAGGATCCTGATCGATCAGGGCGACCTGCTCGTACACGCTTCGGGCATCCGCGGTGGCCAGATCCACCTCGTCCCACAACACCCGGCCTTCGGTCGGTGGGTACAGCCCGGTGATGAGTTTTCCCAGCGTGGTCTTGCCGGATCCGTTCTCCCCGACCAGCGCCACGACCTCACCGCGGTGCAAGGTCAGGTCAACCTCGACCAGCGCGGGTGCGTCGGCGTCGGGATAGGTGAACGACACGTTCTCCAGCCGAATCGTCTCCGGGTTTCGGGGAACGCGCACACCGGTCGCGGGCCTGTGGCGTCGCGTCGACTCGGCGAGGAGTTGGGTGTAGAACCGCAGGTAGAACGAGTGCTCGTAGAGGCGGTTCACCGACACCATCGTGATCGACAGCGAACTCGCCGCGGCGCGCATAGCGATGACGGCGGCGCCGGCGATGGCCAGTGGCATCGCGCCGGTGTAGAGGAGCACGCCGAGCACGCAGTAAGCCAGACCAGTGCCCGCGCCGGCCAGGGTGCGTCCGATCAACCGCGTCCAGGTCTGCCGGTGCTCGGCCCGGATCGCTTCCTCGGTGACCTGATCAGCGATGCGCCGGTGTTCGCTCAGCAGCGCATCCTGCAGGTTTAGCGCGGTGCGCTCGGTACCCACATCGCGTGCGACCAGCAGGTTCTCCACGACGTGCAGCCGCAGACGACGGGTTACCAGGCTTAGGAAGTTCACGTAGCCCTGCTTCGCCGCACGCATCGAGGCCCACGCCTCGGCCACCGTGGGCAGTAGCAGCGCCGGTAACAACCACGGGTTGAGCAGCGCCGCCGTGATCAGCGCAGCAGCGAGCGACACCAGCGCCGAGGAGATCGATGCGATGCTGCGCACGCTCGACTCCACGGCCTGGACACCTTGATAGCCGCCCTGCCGGGCTAGCTCCTGGAAGTCGGAGTCCTCCCAGGCCAGCAACTCGACCTCGGCGACCGCCGAGTTGAGCCGGTCCTGGGCCGCGCGCCGCACGAGCGGCATCAAAACACCTTGCACTGCGGAGACCGCGCTGTCCAACAGGCCGCGTAAAGCGAACGCGGCGACCACGGCGGCGATCGCCGGTATCGAGGCGACTACCCGTTCCGGCGTGGGCCCGGCCGTCAGCAATTGCGTCAACACCCCGGCCGTGGCGAACAGGCCGAACGCCGACGCGCAGCCCGAAGCCAACTGGACCACACCCGCCAGCACCGTCCTACCCGGCGAAGCCCGAAACGACAGCCCGACCACCAGCCTCGCCGCCATCGGCAGCTCGCGGACCGTCTGCCACAAGCCTGCACCGGCGACCTTCTGATCCACCTCCGCCCACCGCGGCGGCTCCAAATCCTCGACTCCGATCAGCGCCCCATCCGCCGACCCGGATGCGCGTCGATGCCCGTTCCTACTCCCCAGCATCCAACTCCCCATCTCCACACGGAGCCTCGCCGGCCCGCCGCATCGCCGACCACACCTCGCCACCGGCACTCGTCCCCACCCCGCCCACACAGCTGCAGGTGTCGCTGGGCTTGCACGGAGAGTGCCGGAGGACACCGACAATCAACTGGTTCCATGGCACGATCTCTGGCGGCATCGCCACGACATACCGGACTAACTTCTTGTCGCTGTGCGACCTTCCACATCAGCGGGTCGACCGGCGTCGCAGAGGCCGTTATTCAGGAGAATGTGCTCACCGGCAACACAGCCACCGTTTCCCAGGTGAACGCGCCTCGATGCGGGTGTTGGGTCACCGAGACGAGCTCCAGCTCGCGCACGGGGACTTCGACGAAACCCGGCCGGGGCGAGACTGCATTGAGCGTCGACATGATCACGCCGCTGTCCCCGTCGCCATACCCGTAGCCCAGACTCGCGTGAGGCCGGCCATTGGAGGCAACCGGCGGCATAGCATCCGCCCCGAGCACAGCTGCGACAGCACCACGCACCATGCCGACGAGTCCGGCCCAGGCCTGGTCCGCGCCTGGATCCACCCAGAGCTCGACCGCATGCACCGACGCTTGCGGTGGCCCCACGCTGAGCGCGAACGGCTTCACCTTCGCCAGATCAGACTCCAACCGATCGACGAGCCCGTCGAGTGCCGACTGCGAGAGCTGCCGCCGGTACAGCGACAGCATCTGCACGGTGAAGTGCACGAACTGCGGATCCTGCAATCCCAGGTGATGCTCGGCCGCCACCCTGCTACGTCGCAGTTCCTCCTGATAGCGCTCCACCACTGCTTGGAGCTCGGCGTTGCTCCGAAGGTAGATGTGGAGCCGCTCCGGTTCCGGCCAG
This sequence comes from Saccharopolyspora endophytica, assembly GCF_018070075.1. Classification (GTDB taxonomy): domain Bacteria; phylum Actinomycetota; class Actinomycetes; order Mycobacteriales; family Pseudonocardiaceae; genus Saccharopolyspora; species Saccharopolyspora endophytica. The sequence goes on along the minus strand of NZ_JAGPXE010000021.1, from coordinate 37,797 downwards.
GTCGCCGTTTGGTGCCGTGTGAAGAAGTTCTGCACAGCCGTCCCTTTCCCAATTGACATCCGAGTACTCATGTCTGTCTTCCCCAGTCCAGTCGCCGCGCAGGCGAGCGCTGGGCGAGTACAGATCCATTTCGCGTCAAACGCAACGTCGAGAGGGAGGAAACGGGGAGGGCCCAAGGCCGGATACTGGCGTTCGCCTGCACCCGCGCCGCCTTCATGATCACTCGAACGACCCAACGGGGGTGATCACCTGTTCCGTGGCGCCCCACCACGATTCGGCGCGAGTGCGAGGGCGTGGCAATGGTTCACGGTTCTGGATCAGCGCCCGGTGTGGGATCCTCGGGACGGTAATCGGTGATGATCCCGTCTAGCACCGGGTGCAGTGCCGCCAAGTTCCATCCGGGCGGGAGGTCGATGATCTCCGGGGCGAGCCCGTCGAGCGAGGGGATTGCGGGGTCGCGGGTGTGCGACAGGACTCGGTCGATCCATCCCCCGGTGAACAGCGGGGCGGTCGCGATGTCGGTCTGGCCGCCGAGAATGAGGGCTCGGCGGGCACCGGTCGCGCCGAGTGCCGAGACGGCCTCTTCAGGTTCCCTCGGGAGCGGTCCCGCTGGCGTCCGGAGGACGTCGGGGTGGTGGCGGCCTGCGATGGCTTCGGCGACCTCGCCGCATTCGTCGATGATGAGGTCAACCTCTGGGGCCGCGAACTTCCGTAGTCGCTCCCTGCCGTCGGTATCGGTGGAGGTGCCCCAGATCAGGTACGGGCGGCCTTGGGCGAGGCTGTGCAGCCACGGGTGCAGGAGCAGCCTGACTTCCCGCTCGGCGGTACCGACGATGACGTCGATTCCGGCTTGCCGCAGAAGTGCGATACCGCCTTGGCCACGTGAGGTGGGATCTTCCAGCCCAACCACGACGCGGGCGACTCCCGCGTCGATCAAGGCTTGGTGGCACGCTGGTGTCACCCCGACGTGGCAGCAGGGTTCGAGCGTGACGACCGCTGTTGCGCCGCCTGCTCGGTCACCTGCTGCTCGCAGTGCGTTGACCTCTGCGTGAGGTTCGCCCTTCCGTCCGTGGAACCCGGCGCCGAGCACTCCACCGGCCGGGTCGAGAATGACACACCCCACCGGCGGGTTGGGGCTGGTTGCCCCGATACGCAGGGCGGCCAAGGTGAGAGCTTGACGCATCGCACCAAGTTCGGTGAGCCTCATTTTTCTCCTGTCACGGTGACGGCGGCGATGAGTTCGGCGACCTCGGGGACTCGCCGGTGCGGGCGCAGGGACTCGGCCACGGCCCGGACCTCGGCGGCGCAGCGTCCGGAACTGACCGCGCGGGCCAGGCCCCATGCCGTGCGCGCCTGGTCGGCGGCGGCGTCGATCCGTCCCGCCTCACGCAGGGTGATCGCGTAGCGGACGAGGTGGGCTGCTCGGTCTCGCTGATACACGCTGGACAACTGTTCTAGGCTGGCGTCGAACAGTGCCGCGGCTTTCCGGGGCCGTCCCGTGACCGTCCAACACCACGCCCGCTGAAGAGCGACCCAGTTGGCCGTGGCGAAGGCGCCGTGGCCCGAGCGGGCGTCGCCGGCATCGTGGTCTTCGGCGTAGTCGTGAGCACGGTCGAGCATCCGGTGTGCAGAGGTTTCGTGACCGAGCGTACCCAATGCCAGGGCGTGCTGGGCGTCCAACGCGGCCCGCATGGATGCCTGCGGTTCGCCCTCATCGTGCGCTCGAGCGAGGCGTTCGAGGACCCGGTGCGCGGTCTGCGGAGCAGCTCGGCTGCTGGTCGTGGGCAGGGTCTGTTGCGCCCGGCGGTAGTGCGTCCACGTCACGAGGTCGCGATCGCCGCCGGTTCGTGCCAGATGCAGGGCTTGTTCGGCCCAGTGCCGTGCGGTGAAGAGATCTCCCAGGTCTTCATGCAGCCACGACGCCGACTCGGCGTACTGAGCCGCCAACCGCAGTGCCCGCTGGCGAGCGTCCTGGGGACCGTGGTCGATCAACGTGGTCAACAACGGGATGTTCTGCTGAACCCCGTGCAAGGCGTGGGAGGGACCAACGACGTTGTCGGCTTTGACCAAGGCGTGCCATTGCTCGGCGAAGTAACTGAGCACGTGGTCGGGGTCGACGTTGCGTGCCCATACTCGATCATCCGCGGACGCTGGCCCCTGGACCAGCTCGATGTCGCTGACGTCGAGAGCTTCGTCGAGCTGGTCCAGGGTCCAACCCAGCGCCTGGGCGAGCGCGGGACGCCGACGCGGTGCCGGATCCCACTTCGCACGCTCCCAGTCACGCACAGCGTCCGGGCTGACCCCAAGCTCGGCAGCCAGAGACTCGCGGCTGTAGCCGCGGCTTCTACGACGTTCGGCGAGATCGTGTCGACGACGAACCATAGGTCAGTAATACCAACCGCAGAACACTTTCGGGGAACGACACCTTGCGTGTTGTCCCTAAACTGAGTTGGCGGCAGGGCATCCACAGTGCAGGACGCTCACCAGCTTCGAACACGCACTGGGCTGCCCGGGTGATCCTTGGGTTGCTGTCATAGCCGGTCACGAAATCCAGCGGGCGTATTCCCTCCCTGTTTCCTCCCCCTAGTGCGTTGCGGACTGCTGTGAGTCGGTCTGTACTCACCGCCGAATCTGATCTCACCCGGTCGAGCCCGCGCCTGAATACGGCGGACCCCGCAACGTTGCGGTTCGACCTGTTCTAGGGGGTGTTATGGCGCACGCACCGCTGCGCGCTCACGATTCGGCGACACGCGGGCCGGTCATCGTGCTGGTGCTCGTTTCAGCTCTGCTGGGGTTAGGCGCCGTTATCTGCAGTGCCACCGGGTTTCGACTGCCTGTCCTCTTCGCAGTCCTGATCGCGGCGCTCATCGTCGGGGCAGGCATCGGCACCCTCGTCATGCTGCCGAACCAGGCCAGGCCTGACTCGCCTGACCTCGACGCCGAGTCAGGCGAGCACCGCGCGACCACGTCGGAGGCGGTACCGCCGGCAACCGACGAACAGCACGAGCGGCCTGTGCCAGGTGAGCCCAGCGCTGAGATGTGGTTGCCGCTGGCAGCCCGGTTGCAGTCACTGCTGCTGCGGCTGGTCAACGAGATCGACAGCCTGGAGCACGATGTCGAGGACCCCGAGTTGCTCCACGCGCTTTTCCGCGCTGATCACCTGGTGATCCAGGCCTTGCGACTCGCTGAAACTCTGGAGGTACTGGGCGGTCGTCCGGTACACCGCAGGGCCCGCGAGCCGGTGCCGCTGCGGGCCTTGGTACGGGCAGCGATCTCGGAGATCACCCGCTACACCCAGGTGGAAACCACTCGCATCGACGACGTCGCAATCGTCCCGGCAGCGCATGGCGATCTCCGTCACGTGCTGGCCGAGCTGATCGATAACGCCACATGGGCCTCGGACCCCGATGGTGAACCGGCACTGGTCAGGGCTCGGCTCATCCCAGCGGGGTTGAAGATCACCATCAGCGATCACGGAATCGCCCCGAGGACCGAGGATGAATTCGCCCGGTGCAATGCCGTGCTGCGGGGCTCAATACAGGTGGCGCAGGTACTCGCCGACGGCCAATACGGGCTCGCGGTCGTAGGGCTAGTCGCGCAGCGACGCGAAATCCACGCCTCGCTGGAGCCCAACCAGTACGGCGGCACCGACGCGGTGATCGTCGTTCCCCAACAGTGGCTGGTCAAGCCCACACAGCCGAGCCACGCGCCCCCGGCGCAGCCTTCACTTGCCGCCGAACCGCACCCCCAGCGACAGCGAAACACACCACGTCACCTCGCCGGAGAGCTCCTCCCCGAGCAGGTCTCACTGCCGCCGAACCCACCCACGCCAGCAGCCGCGGAATCGACCCTGCCGCAACTGCCCAACCAGCCTCCCGAGACGAGGTGGGCGGTATCGAACCAGAGCAGCGATTCGAAACCGCCATTGCCACAGCGTGTTCCGGGGCATCACATAGACCCCCTACCGCGCCCGGAGCCCGCATCCGCGCCACGCAACACCTTCGATCCCGACGCCATTGGGCAGGTCAGCAACACGCTCACCGGCCGCTCACCCGCCTTGCCATCCCCGGATGAGGCTCCGTACCCGTTCTTCCCGTCCCGACCACAAGGAACCGTCGATGACTTCAGCGAACGACCGTGATCTGACCTACCTCCTCGACGACCTGCGTGCCACGACCCTCGGGGTCTGCTCGATCGTGCACGCCTCCACCGATGGCATCTGCAGGCACTTCAGCGGCTTGACGCGCGAGGCCGCGGAGCGTGAGGCCGCGCTGGCCAGTTCTATGCGGGCCTCGGCAATGCAGGTGCCCACTGAGTCGATCATCGACGAGCCCGTCACCGACCTGACCTACCTGAACTTCGAGGTGGTTGGCTCGAAGGCAGGTCTGCACGCGATGCTCACCCAACCGGCCGACCGCGGCCTGCTGCTGGCCGTGGCCGATGACCGATGCCCACCGCTGGTTCTGGCGAAAACCCTCAAGCAGCTGGGCAACCGGGTCGCCTCCTGGTGGAAAACCGATCCTCTCAACGGAACCACTTCACTGGCCAGGTGAGGATGCGCGACGAGGACGACATCGAGCTGCGAATCCGTCCGTACCTAGTAACCCGCGGTCGCACCGCCGTGGATCCACGTCTCCGGGTCGATTCCACCGTGCTGGCCACCGGACAGATCGCGCCCACGGAGATCCGCGCCGAACACGGTCACGCCTTGGGGCTATGCCAGCGTCCCGCTTCCATCGCTGAACTCGCGGCACAACTCGACCTTCCCGTGCCGTTGGCGAAGGTCCTCGTTACCGACTTGCTGGTGCACTCCGCCGTGTGCCTGCGCGCCACGCCGGATGAAGCACCTGATCTTCACATTCTCGAGGAGGTCCTGCATGGGCTCAGACGACTCTGAGACGATTCCAATCCCGGTGAAACTCGTTATCGCCGGCGGTTTCGGCGTCGGCAAGACCACCTTCATCGGCTCGTGCTCGGAAATCCGCCCGGTGCGCACCGAGGAACTACTGACCACCGCCAGCGTCGGAACCGACGACCTCACCGGAGTGCGCGCCAAGACCACCACCACGGTCGCCGCGGACTTCGGGCGGATCACATTCCCCTACAGCAACCACGGCCTGGTGGTGTACCTGTTCGGTACCCCGGGTCAACGCCGCTTCTGGCCGTTGTGGACTGAGCTCACCCGCGGCGCGATCGGCGCGGTTGTGCTCGCCGATGTCCGCAAACTCGACGACTGCTTCGACGCACTCACCTTTTTCGAGACACGGGACATCCCGTTCATCGTCGCAATCAACGTCTTCAACGACGCCCACACCTACGACAACCAGGAACTGCGCGCGGCCCTGGCATTGCCACCGCAGGTACCTCTGCTGTTCTGCGACGCACGTCACCAACGTTCGGTCGTCGACGTGCTGATCGGACTCGTCGAACACGTCCACGCCCGTACTCGACACACCCTGTCCACCCTGCCGTTGGGAGAGCCACGATGACCCACCCCGAGGACCAACAGATCCTCGATCTCCGACTGTCACAGCAGGTCAACCCGTTGCGCAACGACCCCGACGCGCCGCTCCGGAGGCGGCGACTGGCCGAACTCGGTCTCGCGCACGACCGGCCCCAGGCCCGCCTGGACGCCTTCGCGGCCGAGCTCGCCCGCGGCGCCGCCGAGCTCATCAACGGCTCCCTCCCCGACGCCATGGTCAACGTCTTCGCCGGTGATCACCAATACTTCGCCGGAATGCACCTGCCCGCCGGCGCCAGCGTCGACGCCACGGCCGGACTTCGGCAACAGCACACCGCGCCGTCACGCGTGATGAGCCTGGACACCGGCTGGTGTCCCCACGTGGTCTCGCGTCGAAAGGCACTGACGCTGCCGGATGTCTTCGCGATGGTCCGCTTCTCCACCAACGAGGCGGCCACGAAACTCGACATCCGCTCCTACCTCGGTGCCCCGCTGCTGGATCCCGACAGCGGCGTCGCACTGGGAACCGTATGCGTCATCGCGCGCGACACCCGACCTTACGACCGGGACGCCACCACGTTCATCAAGGACAAGGCACACGAAGCGATCCAGCTGATCACTGGCCGCGCCCCATGATGCCCATGCCGACAGCCAGCACCGCCGGTGTATCGCCTCAGGATCTTCGTCGTTGCCCACTGGAACGGGAGTGCTGATGTTCACCAGCCGCAGCAGGCACACTGACCGTGCCGAGCACATCGACCGCGACTTCCTGGTGTCCCGCCACCGCGCCCTCATCAGCGAGGTCGCCGAGTTCGCCCAGGAACATGTCCGCCCTCGAGTCGCTGAGCTGGAGGCCTCCGGGGAGGTCAACGAGGACCTCGTGCGCGTGCTAGCTCGTCGCGGCTGGATCGGCGCGACCATCCCGACCCGCTACGGCGGCGCCGGGCTGGATCACCGCAGCCGAGTGGTCATCATCGACCAGCTCGCCCGCGTCTCCGGTGCCATCGCCGCGGCCGCACAAGCCAGCGACATCCCAGTGGCGATGTTCCTGCACATCGCGAGCCCGGCACAGAAGCAGGAGTGGCTTCCGATGCTGGCCAGCGGGCAGACGCTGGCCAGCATCGCCGTCACCGAACCCCGCTCAGGTGGCCACGTCCTCGGCATGGAAACCACGGCCACCCGCAACGGCGACGCCTACGCCCTCACCGGCCAAAAGTGCTACGTCGGCAACTCCCACGTCGCCGATGTCCACGCCGTCGTCGCCCGCACCGCCGAGCGCCAGCTCAGCGTGTTCGTCGTCGACGCCAACGCCGACGGACTCACGCTCATGCCGCACCAGCCGGCGTCCGGGATGCGGGGTTTCAGCTTCGGCGACCTCCGCTTCCAAGCCGCCCGCATTCCCTCGACCGCCCGCCTCGGGGCCCAGGGCGACGGCCTCGACGCCGCCTACCTGGCCTCTGTCGTGCACGGGCGTCTCGACATCGCCGCCGTCGCGGTCGGCCTCCACCACGAGCTGCTGGCGGCCACCGTCTCCTACGTCCAAGGGCACCCACGCCTGCGCACTCACGAAACTGTCCAGCAACGGCTAGGGCAGATGCAGTCGAACCTGCTCACCGCACGTCAAGCCGTCTACCACGCGGCCTGGCTGCTTGATTCCGGCGGCGACTGCGACGCCGAGCTGTTCAACGCCAAGCACGTCGGCATTGACCTTGGCATCCACTCCGCCCGCCTCGCCGCCGAGGTCTTCGGGGCCCGCGCCCTGCGTGCTGCCGAACCGGTCGAGCGATGCATCCGCGACCTCCAGTACCTCTGGGCACCGGCGGGAACCGGCGATGTTCAACGGTTCCGCCTCTACCAGACCGCGCTCGGCATCACGAAGTCGTCCTGGTCCCTGCGCTCCACCACGTGAACCCCGCCCCGCAGCCTGACCTCACACCATCCCCCTCGAGAAAGCCACCGTCGTGACCGAATCGGCGGGCTCGCTGTCAAACCCGCCCTGACGAGCACGAACTAGCCAGCCCAAACCACCACAGAACCGGAGGAACCCATGCCCACCGACACGTCTCTCGATTCGCTCGACCGTGCACTCCCCAGGCTCATCACCGCGGACCGACTCCTCAATCCCCACGCTCGACGGTTCAACGACGTAGACTGGCGCCCGGCCGAGCGGGACTCCGCCGTCTTCGTTGATGCCGGCGCAGCCCAGGCCTGGTTCTCCGAGAACCGCCTCAAGCTTCGCCAGTTGGTCGACCTCGCCGCCGCCCAAGGCAGCGACATCACTGTGTGCCGTATGGTCGAAGCCTTGTGGGGTGGCCTGCTGAAATGCCGCGCGCACCGGCTTTTCCTCCCAGCCCACCAACTGGCCGTCACCGCCGCAAGTCGAGCACAGAATCCAGCTGAAGCGCTCATCTACGCGCGCACGTCATGGAGCTTGCGCGTCATCGGTTCGATCGAGCAAGCCAAGCTCGTAGCGCAACAGGGTCGTGCGATCGCTATGCGCACCGGTGACCGGCATTCGGAATCGCTGGCCGCCAGCGCTGAAGGACGTGCCTACCTCGCCGCCAACAACCCGCAGGCAGCAATCACCGCCCTCGAGCATTCCCTGGAACTGGCCAAGCAGCTCGGAGAAAACCGTTCCAGCGCGCTGCGCCTCCAGCACCTCGCGGAGTGCCACACCGCGCTCGGGCAACTCGACCGCGCCGAGCAGCGGCTCAACACCGCACTCCAGATCCTGACCGCACTTGGAGATGCCGAAGGCACCGGCCGGGCGCGCTGCATCCTCGCCGACACGCTACTGGCCGACAACCAGCCGGATGAGGCACTCAAGCTCCTCCTACAGACCCTCGAGGACCTCGTGCGACCAGGGGCCGAGGTCAACCGCGGCGATGTGCTCATACGCGCCGGCCACGCCTCAGCTGCCCTCGGCGACCGCGATGGTGCCCGCTCCTACTATCAACAAGCCAGCATCCAATATTCCCGGGCCGAATCGTGGGACAACTTCGCCGAGGCGAGCGCTGCCATTAAATCGATTCATGACTAAACGCATCTCCATAACCCGAGAGGGGCCACTAAGAGCCCCCAAATGAATGCAACGCCACGTTCGACAGAGACAAAAGCCATGGATGATTCGACTGTTACCACCGCCGACAACAGCAAACACTGGTCAGAACCGGTTGCCCACCAGATCGTGCGCTACAGCTGCCCTATGGGCCACGTTCTCGAACTTCACTTCGCCGATACCGCGCAGCCACCACTGACATGGACTTGCCCGCACCACAGCCAGCCCGCCGATCTCACCGGCAATTCTGGCGGCAACGCTGCGGAACCGTCGAGTTCGGCGCGCCGCGACAAAACACACCTAGACCACGTGTTGCAACGGCGAACATTTGAGGATCTGGCGGCACTCCTCGACGAGCAACTCCGTAAGCGCCACCGGTGATCGACCACATCAACTCGGCGCTACCATCGATTTCGAAGGACACTCCCGCGTTCCGGCCATACTTTTCACCGTCCAGCTGCAGACGGACGATGCCGCTATGGCACCAAATGATCTCGACAACACCCTACGGTCCCCGCACGGATCAGTCCGCCTACCAGAGGGACAACGCCAAGTCCCGGAATCCACACTCCCGTCAGATCCAGGATAACCAGGCTATCCCACCTTTCGTCAGGTAGTACGCAACACTGTTAGAGCACGATGTCCCTCGGAGAGGTAATCTCTCTCGCTTACCGCGCACTTGACCAAGGTGATGACGCCCGGCGCCTCCTCGTCCGCATCTCCACCGAGATCGCCCAACTCCCCCACCAGGACTAGACCCATGTTTACCCACTGGCGAAAGTCCAGCAAAAGCCTCCACAACCCTGAACAGTGCGTCGAAGTCGCGACCGCACGAGGGAAATACGGTATCCGCGATAGCAAAAACCCAGATACCGGCATGCTCATTCTCAACCGCTACCAATGGGCCGAATTCCTCAACGCAGCCAAGCACGGTAGATACAACCCGTAGCAACGGCAAGCAGGGGGTTCGAGCCCCTTCGACCGCACTCAGCTGGGCGAGTTCGAGACTCGGTATCAACGGCGCTGTCTCCGCTCTGCCTGCCGACAGCGTGCTGGACGCCGAACCGCTCCACGCAACACGGGCACCCCGGAGGGGACCCCGCCCGTGTTGCGCTCCGGGCTCGTCGCCCAGCCGCGGGACCGCAGGCAGAACGAAAAGCGCCGCAGCACTCGTGATCGGGTAAGCGGCGGCTATGAGTTCTGCGTTTTCCGGTTCCTGCGGAAAAGGATCACGCAACCAATGAATTTGCCAAAAATAAGCCGCTTTCAGTACGGACCCGATGAATCACGGGTCTACCTCGACGACGCCCACCTCATCGGAATCCTGGAACATCCCACCGACGACCCTCAGGTACAAGTGACCTTCTGCACTCCCTCGGGCAAGTGGTTTGATCTGCCCGCGGCCGAGGACATCACAGGTGGGGTCAGTTCGATCATCATTGCCAGCCTGCACTACGACTACCGCCCGCACGAGATCGCCATCGGCTACTTCACCCCGTGCGGCTACGGGATCTGGTGTCCCACCTGCCACGGCGCTGGCACCGAGCTGCCGCGCTACTACGACGACCGTGCCGAGGCTGGGGAGCGGGCGGTGGGCGACCACGAGGACCTCTCCGGTCAGCCAGCCGTGCTGGTGCCCAAGCCGTTCAGACTCCAACCAGATGTGGCTCCGCCGAACGCCTGGCCAACCACCGACCACGACCGGCCCTGAACAGTCGCAAGTCCTGGCTCACCCACTCCCCTGACACAAGAAGGATTCCTGCCTTTTCGCGGCGGGGTCGGACATCTGTCCGGCCCCGCCGCTGCTTTGTGTCCGGAATCCGATGAATGGAGATCTCTCATGACGACGACCGAACAGCAGCTTCCGTACTTCGACAAGCTCGACCCACAGGACCTCGTGCTCCGGAACAATCCGCGCACGATCTCCGACCTGCAGGCCGAGGAACCCGACATGCTGGCCAGCGTCGGCACCCACGGGGTGCGGCTCCCGATCCTCGCCACCCCCACAGGCGAGGGCCCGGCGGTCATCGATGGCTTCACTCGCGTCTTGTGCGCGCTGCACCACCGGCAGGACCAGGTGCCGGTGCTGCTTGTTGCCGAGGACGAAGCCGAGCAGTGGCGGCGGTTGGTGGATCAGTGGATCGCCAACGAGCATCGCCGCGGACTCGGTGAGGCCGACAAGGCCGCGATGATCGAGCAGATGTCCCTGTTCGGGCTCAGTCCGGACGATATTGCCGACCAGCTCACTACCGACGTCACGGTCGTGAAAGCCGCGCTGAAGGTCCGCAGCAGCGAGAAGTCGACCTCACTGGCCCAGCAGAATGATCAGCTGGACATGCTGCAGCTCGCCGCGATCAGCGAGTTCGAAGACGACGATGACGCCTACGCCGAGATCGTCGACACGCTGCACCATCGACCTGCGCAGCTCAACCACGTGATGACCCGCTGCCGCCACGAACTCGAAGCCCGCCAGGCCCGCGAGGCCGAGATCCAGCGACTCACCAGCGCAGGTGTCACGGTCGTCGACGCGGCGCAGTTGCCGGAGACCTCACGTCCGTTGTCGACGTTGAAGGACGGCCACGGCCAGGCCCTGTCGGACGAGGTTGAGCAGCACCAGTCGTGCCCCGGGCATGCGGCGAGCGTGCGGTCGACCTACACCGGTGAGGCACGCGTGTCCTGGCATTGCCTGGCTTGGAAGAAGCACGGCCACCACCTACGCTCCGATGCCCCCGGTGGGGAGCAGGGTTTGTCCGAGGAGCAGAAGGCCGAACGGGCACGGGCGCGGGAGCACAACCCGCAGTGGCGTGCCGCGCTGGAGGTGCGCCGGGAGTGGTTGAGCGAGTTCCTCCAGCGCAAGACGCCCCCGAAACAGGCCCGGCAGTTCCTCGCCTCTGTTCTCGCCGCCGGCGACGAGCGGGTGACCAAGGCGATCAGTCGCAGCAACCGCTACGCGCGCAGCGTGCTGGGCGACAAACGCGTCGACCGGCTCGCAAACGGTGGGCGTCGGATGACCGAGGACCAGGTCACCATGCTTGAACTCGGGATCGTCCTCTGCGCCTACGAGGAAGCCTACGACGCTGCCCACACGGTGAGTACCTGGCGCTCCCCCACTCCGGCTGATCACCGCTACCTCACCGCGCTCGCACACTGGGGCTATCCGCTGTCCCCAGTGGAACACCTCGTTCTCAACCCCGAGAACAACGCCAACACTCCGGGCGATCAGGCCGCCTGAATCTCAGTCGCTTCGCCCATCTCGCGGCGGGTCCGGATGCCCACGGTCCACGCCCTTGGTGACCCGGGGCCCGCCGCAGTTGTTCTTGGAGGGAGGTTTTGCGGTGTCTGCTGACGAAGAATCGGACCTGACGAAGGTGAGCAACGAGCATCTTGAAGTGCTGACGTTCGACGCGATCATCGATCGCGATACCGGGCGGCTCGATGAGTTGCAGGCCGAATGGTTCCGCCGTGCCGAGCGCAGCCGCCAACTCGGCGAACTCTCCCGCGACCACAGCCGCAAACCCCGCCGGTAACGCTACGGCTGGACTCAGCACACAGCTCTGTATTCCCCTGACAAACCAACTCCTATCTGAGAAGTGGATGTCTGTCCAATGTGGTTCTTCCTGGTCATGTTTCAGCTCCTCATACTCGTTTTCGTCGGTGGACTCGTCGTTGCCGCGCTGCGGCACGTCGACGCCTTCTTCACCGCCGTCATCGACCTCATCCGTCACACCACCGCTGCGACCGCGATCGACTCCACGCCCGACGAGTCCCCGGAGGACTCGACCGAACCCCAATAACAGTCCCCTGTGACAACGCCGGTCCCGCACAACGGGACCGGCGTTTCCCATTCCCCGAAGGGGGATTCCACAGTGAACACACCTATTCAGCCGCTGCGGGGTACAGCGACGGTGCGGGTCCTGCACAACAACAGCCCGCAAGCCCAGCTCTACGGCTACACGTTGCTCGACACCCTCACGTGTGTCTACGCCTACGACGACCCGGACCTACACCCCGAAACGAGGGAGATCGAGGTCGCGGAGCGCGCTTACAACATCTTCACCGTGGGACACACGCCCGCCTACGGCACACCCGACCCCCGCGCCGCGGCCTACCGGGAGCAGGGCAATCGGTCGCTGTCGGTGGGCGACGTGGTGTGCGTGGACGGGCGCTTTCTGGCCTGCGAGCCCTTCGGCTGGAACGAGATCGACCCACCCCGCGAAAGCCCACAGAGCGTCCGGGAACCCACACCGCACGCCTGAGGCGATGCGGGGCGTCCTGCCCGAGCTGCGACGAATTTCGCTCCGTGGTGCCTACATTGGAGTCTAGGAAGGACCGTGCACCATGTCACCCACACCCAACCGCGGATCACCGACACCGCGCCTGATGCGCCTCGCCCTGGACGCCGCAGCGGCAGGGCACCACGTGTTCCCGCTACAGCCCCGCAGCAAAAGACCGGCCATCAGCGAGTGGGAAACCGCCGCGACCACCGACCCCGAACAGATCCGATCCTGGTGGCACCGAGCGCCCCGCAATGTGGGCATCGCCTGCGGCCCCAGTCGACTGCTCGTCGTCGATCTCGACATCCCACACCCCACCGACCCATCACCCGAGGGCGGCATGGTCGGCAGCGGACGCGGCGTGCTCGCGGCGCTCGCGGAAGCGGCAGGCGAGACATTTCCCGACCACACCTACACGGTGACCACCCCGACCGGCGGGCAGCACCTGTACTTCACCGCCCCACTCGACCCAGAGCTGCGGTGCACCGTGGGGCGTCTCGGCCGGTGGATTGATACACGAGGAGCCGGCGGCTATGTGGTCGCGGCCGGATCCGTGCGCGCCGAGGGCCGCTACCGGGTGCACCGCGATCTGCCGATCGCACCGCTGCCGCAATGGATCACCGACCTCCTCACACCCCACCCGAATCCCGAGTCGTCGGACCTGCGGCTTCCGCCCGAGCGTGCCGCGGCTTATATCGACGCCGTGATCCGCGGTGAGACCGACATGGTGGCCCGGGCGGTCACCGGGCAGCGCCATCACACGTTGCTGAAGGCCGCCGGTTCGCTCGGTCGGTTGGTCGGCGGCCAGGAGCTCGACTACGCCGTTGCCGAGAACACCCTCCGCCACGCCGTCGAAGGGCACCTTGGCCGGGACGGCTTCACCACCGGCGAGGCCGAGAGCACCCTCCGGTCTGGTCTGGCCTGGGGCATCCAGCGCCCCCGTCGCATCACCGATACCCGCGACCCTCCAGCCCAGGCCTAACCAGGGGGTCCTCGGCAAGCCGTGGGTAGGCCTCGAAGGGCCTGTCGATCGGCTGCGCAGCACATCAGACCCCCGGTCGGGGTGGCAAGGGCGCCTGCGGCGTCGCTGCGCGATGTGCTGCGCACACCCCCGCCACCCCGACCGGCGTCCTGATCCCGCCTATCGCAGATCGACCACCCCTTCGCACCCGTCACCTCCTGGTGGCGCGGGTGAAGGGGTCATTCATCCTGTCCTACTTCATCAGGGAGAACACCATGAACCATCCGATCTCGGTGCCGCTGAACACGATCGACGACGTGCTGCCTGCACTGCCTCACATGCTCGGGTTCTACCCGACCGACTCGCTGGTCATCGTGACCATGCACGATCACCCCAGCGGCCAGACACGGCTCGGCGCCACTGTGCGACTCGACCTGCCCACCACCCAGGAGTACACGGAGTTCGTGTCCTTCCTGGCCAACGTCCACGGACCGTTCCAGAGGCTGCGGCCCGATGGGCTGATGCTGTTCGTCATCACCGACTCCGCTCCTGATGAGGGGCAGCGGTTGCCGCATCACCGGCTCGTCGACCAGCTCAACGACGCGCTTCCCGCAGTCGGATTCCCGGTACGCACCGCGCTGTGGACTCCGGCTCTCCGTCACGGTGCCGAGTGGTTCTCCTATCTCGATCCCACCCTGCGCGGCACGGTTGGTGATCCGCAGGCCTCCGTGCTGGGTGCCGAGCTGACCGCACGGGGCAGCGTGCTGTTTTCCAGCCGCGAGGACATCTGCGCGCTCATCTCCCCCGAGCGAGACGGAGCGACCGCGGCCGAGTGGGCCGTCAAGCTCGACGGGCTCGGCCTCGACGACACCCACACCGACGCGGTCGACGAGCGTGTGGAAGCGATCACCGAAGCCATCGCGGGCATCGCCGGTGACGCGTATCCCGATGAGGACTCGCTCGTGCGGATCCTGCACTGGATCTCCGACAGGCGCGTCCGCGACGCGCTGCTGCCCACCGCGCTGGGCGAACACGCCGATGCCGCGGAAAACCTCTGGATCACCCTCGTCCGCAAGGCACCGGCACCCGAGATCGCCGACGTCGCCACGCTGCTGGCCGTGTCGACCTACGTGCGCGGCGAAGGAGCCCTCGCTCACATCGCGATCAATCGCGCTCTAGAGGCCGACCCCGAACACACTCTCGCCGACCTGATCCGCCACGCCCTCGACAGCGGCATCCCGCCGTCCGAGTTCGCACAGTTCCTCCAGCACTACACCGACACCACGAACTAGCAGCAGAGCATCGCGCACCTGGCTGTCACGGCCCGGCTTTCGTTCGGTCACCACACCGCCCGAAAGCCGGGCCCTTTTATGTCTCCGGCATCCGATTCCCGCGACTGCGCGCCGCCGGACGTGCCGACCGGACACCCGATTCCGACTGCAACCCACTGTATTTGCGTGACGGAGAATCCTATGTTTACAGAACTCACCGACCTCATCGACGATGTGGTCCGACAGTTCGCTCCGGTGCGGGACATGATGGACTGGGCCGAAAACGAGATTCGCGCCGCACGACGGCGCCATCCCGCCCACGCCGACACGCTGCACCACAGCTTCGCGCTCCTGACCCCCACCAGCGACCGGATGCGCACGGAGTTCGTCTACCGCGGCCATGCCCGCGAACTCCTCGACCGCGTCGCCCAAGGCGACGACACCCGGCCCGGCACCGCCGCCGAGATCGTCCTCGCGTTCAGCCACGCCAGCCAGACCGCGCCGCTCAACACCACCGCGACTGGGCTGATGTTTCGCATGTGGCAGAAGGCCTTTCCTGACACACCGATGGATATCGACGACGATCAAGAACACCGGGAGAAGCTGTACGGCAGCAGCATCGATGACGCCGAAGCCGAGGCCCGCACCAAGCTCGCTATCTCCGGCCGTGTTCTCGGGACCATCAAGTGCTGCGGATGGCACCACGGCGAACCCGTCGCGTGCAGCTACGCACCGACCCAACTACCTCTGGGACCCAACACCGCATAGCCCCAGAAACAGGCAGTGCCCAGGATCCTGCTCCAACCCACCCGCGCGTCCTTCACACACCCGCGTGGGTGTTCCCGCTGGGAGAACCCGTGACCATCCCGATTGCGGTGCCCTCGTACTACGACCCTGGCGAGATCCTGGCCGAGGTCTTCGAGGACGGGATACTCGCCGACGACCTCGCCGTGTTCCTGACCTGCATCGAAGTCAACGTGCTGGCCGGATTCCTGCACGCCACCGGCCGCCACGACGGAGGCGACTACTGGCTCCGATCCCACCAGGCCGGCTGCGACGCACCCCACCGGCACTAACCACCCCTACCCGGCCCCTGGCCAGACGCGGCCGGGTAGTGCTCAACACCGACTGGAGTGGCTCATGCACTCACCTGCCCGATCACCCGTCCACGGGCGGCACGCCCTGCGAACGCGCCGGCGCCGTGGGCGTCGTGACGTAGCATCACTGGCCATGCGGTTCCAGCCCGTCATCGTCTATGCCCGGCTCTGCGGCGCGGCCGGGCTGGGTGTGCTGCTGGGCGCCGCCGCCACCGGCCTCCTGAACCTCCTCACCGGCACCGTGTTCACCCACCAGCCCTACTGGCTGGCCGGAGTACCGGTCCTCGCAGTCCTCGGCGCCCTCGCAGGGCTACTGGCAGGGTGGACGACCCGCCGGTGGTTCGCACCCGCCGCCCCACGCCGCCGACTGCTGTTCACCATGGGCGGTGCTATCGCGATACCACTGGCCACCGCCGTCCACACCGGCTCCACCGGGCTCGCTTTCCTCCTCATCCTTGCCGCGGCCACGGTCACGATCACCCTGTGGATACGTGGGTTCCGCAGAGAGACCGCGCAAGCACGGGCGATGATGTTCGGCTACCACCGCCGCACCCGCTAACCCCGCCACCCTCCGGCCCGGGGAGCCCTGCTCGACACCATCGTGCCGGGCTCGTCCTGACCAAGGGACAGGATCGGGTGGCCGATCGCGGTGCGTGTTCTGCCTGCCGTGAGCCTGCTGGATCGCGGGCCGCTCCACGCAACACGGCACCCCAGAGGGGACCCCGCCGTGTTGCGTTCCGGACCCGCGATCCAGCCCCCGCGGCCGCAGGCAGAACCACCCACACACCCGCCACCGTCAGGGTCGGTGCCGTTCACGCAGTGGGGGTTGGTCTGCCCTTTTTCTGTCCCTTCTGGAAGGAAAAGGAGCCGCGATGTTGCCCAATGTCGTTGCCCAGCGCCACGATCCGTACCACACCCGCATTCTCTACGGCGATCACGTGATCGGCATGCTCACCGAGCACCCCGACCACAACCGCGTGCGGGTGCTGTTTTCGACCCCAACCGGGCGGCGATTCCGGCTGCCCGACTGCGACACCCTCTCCAGCGGCACCGCGTCGCTGATCGTCGCGGCGCTGAGCTACCACTACCAGCCCCACCAGATCACCATCTGCAAGGCGGACGAGCGCTTCGTGCTGCGGTGTCCCACCTGCCACGGCATCGGCCTCCCGCACAACCTCAAATACGGCACGAAGCAGGCCGCGCTCGACCGCGCCAAGACCGACCACGCCAGCCTCGCCGGGCATCCGGCGGTGCTCGTCGACAGGCCGCAAGCACTGCCCCCGGATGTGGCTCCCGACAACGCCGTGCCCAGCAACGAATCGAGGACCTCGTGAACGACGACCTCAGGGCACAGTTGCGGGAGGACCCGCTCGTCCAGGACTTCGCCGACCGAGTCCGGCACTGCGGCCAGCCGCGGTCGTTCTTCGAAGCCCTCGATGGCAGCCCCTGCCCGCTCTTCATCAGCTCCATCCGGCGCGGCTACCCGCAACGAGGCGGCACGATCGACGCTGATCCGGCAGTGATCGCCGGGGTCGTCATCCAGCTTGCTTTCACACCCACACCCACCCCGAGCTTGCTCGACCGAATCCGCGCGTTCCTGCGACGCACCAAGTAGCTCACCCGCGCCCTCAGCCCGGATTTCCTTTGCCATGAGGGAAATCCGGGCTTCTTCGCGCGCACCGCGCCTTCCCATCCTGCGCCAGAAGCGGGATGAGCTGACCGCATTCGTTTTTTGTTGGGAGAGATAATGAACGACCGTCTCCACGCACGTGAGGGCATGGACGGGCCGAGTGATCTGCTCGCAGCCGTCCCCCACCTGATCGGGTTCTATCCGGCCGAGTCCCTGATCGTGCTGACCTTCCACGACGTGCACACCGAGCCGCATGTGAACACGGCGATCCGGATGGACCTGCCGAACCAGGGCGAGTACGACTGCATCATCGCCAGGGTGATGCCTGCGTTGCTGGCCGACTCGGACATCGAAGGCGTTGTCGCCATCGTGACCACCACCGTCGATAAGCACGCTGGCCACTGCCTGCCGCACGCCGAGCTCGTGACCAGGCTGGCTCGTCGTTGCGGCGAGCTCGCAGTGCCGTTGCTGCAGGCGTTCTGGACCCCGGAGTTCCGCGCCGATGCCCCGTGGGGCTCCTACGCCGACCCGCGCCTGTCCGGAACCATCGCCGATCCCGCCACCTCCGCGCTGGCGGTGGCCTCGGCGCTGGCCGGTGAAGTTACCTACGGCAGCCGGGCCGAGATGACGAACCTGCTGTCACCCCAGCACGACGAGGACACCGCGGCACGATGGAGCGCTGCGCTCGACGCCCTCACCGAGCACCCCACGACCGGCACCGACAGCGAGCAGTGCGCTGCCCAACACCGGCTCGTGCTCGACACGATCCAGGCGCTGGCCGAGGGCGGCGAGGTTGACGAGGACATCCTCATCCGCGTCCTGCACGCCATCGGCGATATCCGGATCCGTGACGCCGTGTTCACCACCGCCTTGGGACCCCACTCCCGGGCGGCCGAACGGTTGTGGATCACCCTCATCCGCTCCGCTCCCACCGGCCCTGAAGTGGTGGAAGCAGCGGTATTGCTGACGTTTTCGGCATACGTACGCGGACACGGCACGCTCGCGGCCATCGCAGCCGAGCGCGCGCTGCACGCCGATCCCGACCACACCCTGGCCCGCCTTCTCGCCCAGGCCATGGCCTGTGGCATCGGCCCGAACGAGATCGCCCTCATCGCCCATGCGGCCACCGAACCCGGCCCGGATCACAGCCCGCTCGGTAGCCAGCCGTAGCACCCCCGCGTGCTCTGCCCGAACAGCCGGTCGAGGGCCGATACCCGCCTGGACCGGCCGTCCCCCGCAGGTCGCGACGTCATACCGACCAGACAGGGCACATTCGATCACGATGGAGAGGACGCTCATGACGTTCCCCGAACACCCCGCCGCACGCATCAAGGCCGTGGAAGACGCCCTTGAGCAAGCCCGGCGCGACCACGACGCGTTTCGCGACACGGTGCGCGACCGGATCATCCAGGCCCACCGCAACGGTGACATCTGCCTCGACGGCATGAACGACGGTCTGCGCGACCTCGGCCTCCCGGAGTACGTCGCGGGCTGGAAGGGCACCGTCACGCTCACCGTCGAAGTCTGCGTCACCGGAACCAACTGCGACGACACCGCCCGCCAGTGGGCCAAAGACGCCCTCGAGTTGTCCTCCCAGGATGACGACGTTCGCATCGACCACGTCGACCGCTACGCCGAGGAATTCACCGAAGCCGACGAGGAGGATGTGTGAAGACTCCACACGACCTCCGCGTTCTGGCAAGCAAGGCGCTCGTGCGTGCTCGCGCGGGTGAACCAGGCATGCGCCGCTACGCCCGCGGTCTGCTCGACGAAGCCCGCCGGCGTGAACTCACCGCGCATTCGCTGGCCGTCGGCCGCCGCAACGTCACCCCCGACAGCTACCGCACCTTCCTCCGCCACCAGCTCACCACCCACCAACTCTCGATGTCCACTATGGATTCGAACTGCGCGTGATTTCCCGATTCGGCGGGGGTTCGCGGTGGGTGGCGCTGTGAGGTGGCGTGTTTCGGGACGGATGCGTGGCTGTGGGTGTGTCGATCTGTGCGAATGAGATCAGGAGGAACCGGGTGGCGCAAGGGCGCCTGCGGCGTCGCTACGCGATGTGCTGCGCACACCCCTGCACCACCCGCCCCGCCCCGATCGCGCGGTCGCAGATCGACACCCCACAACCACCCAGTCACTACTGGCTGGTCGTCGGGTGTCGGCGCAGGAGGTAGCAGATTCCCGTGAGTGAGGCGGTCCGTTGTGGCTGGAGAAACCGAAATCACCCTGGTCGGTAACCTGACCGCCAACCCCGAGCTGAAGTTCACCCCGTCCGGGGCGGCCGTCGCGAACGTCACCGTCGCCAACAACCCCCGCTACTTCGACCGGCAGTCTGGGGAGTGGAAGGACGGCGAGTCGCTGTTCCTGCGTTGCAACGTCTGGCGGCAGCTGGCGGAAAACGTCGCCGAGACCCTCACCAAGGGCAGCCGGGTGATCGTGCAGGGCCGGTTGAAGCAGCGCAGCTTCGAAACCCGTGAGGGCGAGAAGCGCACCGTGGTCGAGATCGACGTTACCGAGATCGGACCCTCGCTGCGCTACGCCACCGCCACGGTCAACAAGGTCACCCGCGCCACCACTGGCGAGGATCTCGGCGACGACCCCTGGGGCGCCGCACCCGCCAACACCGATGCCGGTGACACGCCGCCGTTCTAATCGCCACCCGAGGTGGGGGTGCCGACAGTGCCCCCACCTCTCCTTCGTGTACCAGCAATCCCTGGTGCTCGCAATCACTGCCTGCCGCACATTCTTGCGAGGAGTCAAGGTGTTTCGTGTTGAAATCACCCGTTACGAGGGCCTGCACACGTGGACAGAGCGGATCCAGTGGGCCGATACCTGGCATCATCTCAGCGCGCTGCAGGCGCTGGAGATCCTCCGCTACCACTGCTCCGGTTTCCTCGCCGAGGACACGGTCACCACCGTGACCGATGAGGACACCGACAAGCCCATCGACGACCGAGAGCTGGCGCGCATCGCGCACAACCATGCTCATCTCGATCACACGCAGCGATCACGCTTCGCTGAGTGGGTGAGCTCCCAGGTGCACGACTTTCTCTGGCCGTGGGACGACGGCGTCACCCTCGCACCTCCGCCCTGGTCCTACTGGCGCCGCGCCGCCTGCTGGACCCGCAGAACCCTCGGCCGCCACCTCGACGAGTGGCTCATCGACAGCGTCAACCGCTCCCACACCGGCTTCCGGGAAGCCCTCGAGCGCCACGAGGAGCTGATCAGCGCCGACCCGTCACGGTGCTGGCGCTGCTAAGACCGCACCACCGCCCGACGGCACGCCCCTGTTCCACGCCTGCCCCCAGTCTCGCCGACCGGTGGGATTCACCATCGAAGAACGGAGTCAGTCATGCAGCAGCACTCGAACCCGGCCACCAAGTCCCTGTGGGAGCCCTCCACGCCAGGGCTGATGACCGCGGTTTTGCTCGACGAGCAGGGCGCCCGCATCATCGAGCTGCCCTGCCAGCAGCCCGAGGCGGACATCGCCGAGCGGGTCGGGGACCCGCGCGCCACGCGTGTCGATTTCACCCAGGACACCGTGTTCTGGGTCGGTGAAACCGTCCAGCACACCGCCGAGCTCAACGAGGGCGCCACCCGGTTCCTCTACGGACTGCTCAGCACCATCGCCTCGGGCGACTACGCCGCCAGCGACCCGGCCGCAGCACAAGCCGTGCTGAACACGCCCGGCTACGTTCCAGCGCTCTACGGGCACGCGATCATCACCGGCACCACCGACGACGGCACGCCCGGCCCGCTGGGCGAGGCCTTCACCCGCTGGTTCGAAGCGAGCCTCGCCTTCGAAGCCGAGCTCAACGCCGTCGCATCCCTCCTGCAGGAACTCGGGCTGTACCCCGCCACGGTCGTCGACGTCCCAGACAACCGCGACTCCGACTGAGATCCCCGGCCCGGGATTCCGTCCCGCAACCGGGATCCCGGGCCGGGCCTTCCCGACCTCGCCACGCACCGCGGCGACCAACCCGCCCAACCTCGTCGAATCGCGGCGCACCCGGGGCTCTGGGGCGGGTGGCCCGGCGGGTGGGGCGAGGGGATCGTGCCTTGGTGGGGTGGGGAGGTCCAGCACAAAGACGCTGGACCTCCCCACCCCACCAAGGCCTTCGCACAAGCGCCCCACCAACCGGTGGAAACCCGCCCTGTGTGAAGGGAGACCCTGCCATGCACCAGCCGCCCCGTGACGTCTTCGACGAGATCGAGCAGCTACTCACCAGCATCACCGGCCTCACCCCGCCGGAGCCGCCCTCGACCGCCGCTGGAATCTGGGATGTCTCGGGTCCCGACAGGATGCGTGCCGTCCTACTCGGCCACGTCGGGCTCGAACTCATCGACATCCCCCGCAGCCAGCCGTTTCCGGCCATCGCCGAGCAGGTCGGTGACCCACTGCCCGAACGGGTCCACTACACCCCGGACGTCCTGATCTGGGTCGGCGACAACAGCCGCTACACCGGCCAGCTCAACGACGGTGCCACCGGCATCATCTGTGAGCTCATCTGCGATGTCGCCAACGGCACCTACCCCTCCACCAAGCACGGGCGCACCCACGCCCAGCAGCTGGCCGCCACACCGGACTTCATCCCGCACCTCTACGGCCCGGTCGTGCTCACCGGCGCCACCGAGCACGGCGAGCCCGCCCCGCTCAGCGACGCCTTCCGCCAGTGGTTCGACGCCATCCTCGACCAGGTCGCCCGCACCGCCCACGCCCAGGCCGCAGTCGTCGTCGACGCGCTGCTGCACCTGTTCGGGCCCCTCGACGTCCCCCGCCCGGACGGTGCCGACACCGACGGGCCCGGCACCGCCGGCATGAACTGAACTCCCTCCCCTGGAGCCCGGGTGCTCTGGTCCGTCGGGCCAGGGCAGCCGGGCTCCGTTGTCTCCTCGATCAGGAAGGGCTCTCGATGTTGCCTGCACCTACCTACCGTCCGGTGACACCGTTTCAGCATCTGGCACTGCGGAAGGCGCTGTTGTTGCTCTCCGCCGTGCTGGTGAAGGGCACCGGGATCACGGGCCGGTTTGAGTCGATGCTGATCCCGGGCGAACGGAGCATGGACACCGCCCCCGCCGTGTGGACGCTGCTGTACGTCTGCGGGCTTCTGATCGCGGTCTGGACCGTCGACGCCGTGCTGCGTCTTCTGATGCGGTCGGCAGGGTTGCGTGTTCTACCGTCGCTGCGCGGGGTGTATCTCCTCGACCGCCACCGCGCCTACCGCGACCCGGACGACGCCGCCGAGTTCGTCGTCCGGCACACCGTCACGGGCGCGATCGTCCACAGTTCCTCGTCCTACGACGACATCGAAGCCTGGCTCGTCCAGCACGACGACGGCAACGACTCGTGACCGCCACACCGGTTCCGGCATCCGACCCGGAGGTCAGATCCCGGCCACCTGTCTCACCGACTCTGCTCGAACACGTCGACACCGGCGAGGAAGGGACCTGCCTCATGCACCACCGGACGCGGTGGACGCTCGTAGCGTGCACCGGACACCGCCCGCAGCACCTGCCGCCCGCCAGCCTGCAGTGGCTCACCAGCGAATTCCTCCGCATCGTGGTGCGGTTGCGGGAGGAATGAGGCAGCCGCGTCGCGCTCAGTGGTGGCGCGGTCGGAGCTGACCTGCTGGGGTCGAAGCCGCCCACGCCGCCGGACTCATCACCCGGCTGCATCTGCCGTTTCCCGGCCACGAGGCCCGCTGGCCCCAGCAGTGGGGCGACCGGCTGGCCGTCGCCCGCGAGCGCGCCGAGGACGTTCTCACGCTCGGCCAGCACATGACGTCGCGCTGTTGCACCGGGGTAACGCACGTCTGGTCTCCGACGGCGATGCCCTCGTCGCCGTCCACGACCCGCGCCGCCACGGCGGTGGAACCGCCTCGACTATCCGCCGCGCACGCCACGGTGATCTGCTGATCATCCGGGTCGACGTGCGTCACCGCCGCATCACCCTCGCAACCTGACCCGCGGAACCTAACCCGTTGCCGGTCGGGCGTCCCCGGTCTTACCCAGCGTCGCGCTGCCCACCATCCTGTGACGCATCCCTGTCCAGCATCGCCGCGTCCGGCGACCCGGCTCCCGATCACCTTTGCGGGACGGTATCCGGCGGTTCTGCGTCCTCACCATGAGGTGCAGGTTCGTGCTCGCCGGTTACACGCACCGGAGATGAGTCCCGATTCGCGTTCCCGGAGCGTCCGGTGTTGATCAGCCGTCGTGCTTCCTTCTCGCTGCGCAGCTCCAACAGCTCGGCTACTTGGGCTGCGCTGCGGCCGCCGTGTTCGTGGATCGCCCACGCCGCCGCGGCCTGCCGACTGTGCTGCCCTGCGACGCGCTGCTCGGATTCGGCGCGCACGTAGTCGATCTTGCGGCGCAGGGCGTCGAGTTTGTCCTCCAGCGCGGCGTGTTCGGCTGCGATGATCTCCCCGGCGTCGACGAACTCGACCAGGTTGTCCTCCACCAACTGCTCACGCTCTTTTTGTGCGGCGAGCTGCTCGGCGTTACGTTCCCTCGCCTTCTGCAAGCTCTGGCTCACCCGAGTGGAACGACGCGGCCTGCGACCCCCACGGGATGCTGATGCGGTCATCACGCTCTCCCTCCACCGGAATGGTTCTAGCGTGACTCGACGGTAAGCAGCCGCAGCGGGGATCCGTCGCACCTCGCCCACATCCATGCCCGTGACGGGCACTCGGGCTGGAGAAGAAAGAGGCGGGGGTGCCCGGCCCTGAGGCAGGCACCCCCGCGCGCCGAGTGCGTTAGCCCCGCAGGGCTAACCGCCACAGCGCGGCGGCTCCGCCAAGACCACACCCGGCAACCGCCCGACACGCACAAAGGCCCACAGTTAGCCCGTCGCGCCGGACGCGTGATCAGTGTAGCCAGCCGAGCACCGGCGCCGGGCCAGCTGACCGAAACGTCGTCACGTCCCATCCGGTGCAGGGATCGGCGGGCGGGTTGAGTGCCCGGCACCTTGAGACAGCCGGGTTCCGGTGGGCGGGTGGTTGGTTTTCCCGGCGTTTCGACGGCCGGATTGTCTCGGCGTTTGGGCCCACCGCGTCAAGGGCACCCCGGAATACGCACACAATTCTTCTCCGTAAACTCCGAAGAATTGTGCACCCATTCCGGGGCCCCACCCTTGACCCGGCGACCCCAAACGGAGTGATGGCCTCTATCGAAACGACGGCGAAAACCAACCACCCTTGCGTGCATCGCCCAAGACGTGTTTTCGCATGTCGCAGCGCTGTTGAATTGAATTCGATTGACTCATCGAAATCACTCGAAAGCACCATTGGCGAAATCGCTTTCGCCCTGCATTTATTGCCCCAATTTGGATAGAATGGTAGTGCATCAACCGGGAACCGCCAATCCCGGATTTGCTACACATCAACCACAGTATTTGGGGTTTTTATGTCGCATTCTGTGACGATTTCCGATTCTGTCGCCTCGGTGGCCGCACTGCTGCGCACCGGTAACTTGCGCGCCGCGCGGGAGCAGTGGTCCGTGACGCTGACCGCCGCCGATGACACCGAGCTCGCCGCGCTGCTGGAGTGCGGCCGGATCCTGGCGTCCTACCCGCGCACCGGAACCACCCTTTTGCGTGGCTACTGGCAGCGCGCTACCGACCCGCGCGTGCGTGCCGTCATCGAAGCCTGCGCACCCCGCCCCGAGGACCAGTCCACCCGCGAACCCGAGCCCGCGCCGGAGGACGGCCCGCGCTGGGACCGCCACAGCATCCAGCGCGCCCGCGCCTCCCGACGACGCGGCGGCACGGTCACCCGCAGCCGTAACCCGCAAGCGCGGCGGGACCGTCGTCAGCGTCGCCAAGCCGCCCAGTCCCTGGCCCTCCACCTCTCCTACACCGACACCGAAGACGGCCCCGCCCCCGACACCACGACGCAGCGGCCCAGTGGCGGACACCCGGGCCACGCCATCGACTACGAACGCCTGGCAGTCGATCCCGCCGCCCAGGACCGCGACAGCCGCGACCCGCGCCGCACCGCCGTGCGCGGCAACGGCCGCCCGTGCGTGGCGCTGGGTTGCCACGTGGAGCCCAGCCGCGCCGACCGCCAGCAACACGACGGGTTGTGCGGTGAGTGCCGCGACGCCGAACGCCCCGGCATCCAGGTGCCCGACGACGCCAACCGTGCGCAGATGCTCGAAGCCCTCTGCGCCTACATCTGGGAGCACTACCCCGCTGCCCTGAACCATCTCCGGCAGGAATGGGCGCGTCACACTGGGGCCGACCGCGACACCATCGCCGCGTGGGTCACAACCCACGTACCCCACACCGACAAGGAAACAGCGAAGGTGGTGCAGCTGGCCGCGTGCGCGACGTGCGCCGCCGAGCGCGGCCCGCGTGATCTTCGCCAGCAGCCCGCCGACGACGGGCAGTGCGCCAGCTGCCGCACCCTCGACAACCCGCCCGCGCCGGAGAACGCGGCGACCGCCAGCGCGGCCGAACGGGTGCTTGCCGCCGCCTAGCCCTGCTACCGCACCGCGCGAGACCCCCGGTCATGAGACCGGGGGTCTCTTTTCGTGTGCGCGTCCGTTGTTCTCGCCTTGCTCCGGCCGGTTCGTGTCGTGGCTTGGTTGTCGCGGGTCGGCTGTCGTGCCCGCGTGTCCAGTTGGTGCCGTGGCCTAGTTGTCGCGGCTGGTCACGTTGCGGCCGGCGCCTCACCTCGCGATCGCGCCGGCGTCTGTTCGCCGGCCCCCTCACCTGGCACACAGCACCTCTTGCACTTGAAGTGCTCCCCGGAACTGTATCGATTTCGTCTGCGACAGAAGCCCCATCCATGCGGCCTAGCGTGAAAGCACGTTCGCGCATGTGATTTCAGGGTTGGGGGCGATGTGATCGGTGTGCGCAAGATGTCGCCCAGCGGTCACGAGTACCTGACTGGCAGCGTCGCCTGCGGCGACCGCGACCTCGATGCGGGTGAGTCCCTGGCGGACTACTACACCGCGCACGGCTACCCGCCCGGGCAGTGGTTCGGCCGCGGAGCCGCCGAGCTGGGTGTGGATGGTGAGGTGACCGCGGCGCAGATGCAGGCGTTGTTCGGTGAGGGACGACACCCGAATTCTGACCGGCTCGAAGCCGACCTCATCGCCGCCGGGGCCTCACCGAAGGAGGCGCTGGAGGCCACCAAGCTCGGGCGACGGTTCCCGCGGCACAGTGAGATCGACGACCTACGCACCCGTGTCAGCGACGCCTACAAGGCCCACAACCTCGAACACGACCGCCCCATCGGGGCGCCCATCGACGAGGCCACGCGCGCCCGCATCCGGCACGACGTGCAGGCCCGGGCCTACGCCGACGCCCACGACGGAACCCGGCCCACTGACACTGAGCTCAAAGAGTGGCTGGCGCAGCAGAAGAAGCGGATGAAAAACGCCACCAGTGGCTACGAACTCGTCTTCGCCCCGCCCAAATCCGTCAGCGTCGCCTGGGCACTGTCCGATGAGGCCACCCGCGAACAGATCGTGGAGTTGCACCGCCAAGCCGTGCGCGACACGTTGCAGTACTTCGAGGACAACGTCGCCCACACCCGCAAAGGCGCCGGCGGCTACGCCCAATACGACGCCCGCGGCATCACTGCCGCCTGCTTCGAGCACTGGGATAGTCGCGCCGGAGACCCGCACCTGCACACCCACGTGCCCATCAGCACCAAAGTCCAGGGCCCCGACGGAACCTGGACCAGCCTCGACGGGCGCACCGTGCTCGCCGCCGCGGTGACCACGTCGGAGTACTACAACAGTCGTCTGCGTGACCTGTTTCGCGAGCACGGGGCGTCGTGGCGGTTGAAACCCACCGGCGGGATCGACCTCAAACGCCCTGTCTGGGAACTCGACGGGATCCCCAACGAACTCTTGGCCGGGTTCTCCCGACGTGCCTCTGCCGTGGAGCAAGAACGCGCCCGTGCCATCGTGGAATTCCGCGACACCCACGGTCGTGAACCGTCACCGAAGGACATCCTGGAAATCGGGCGCCGCGCCCAGTACGGCACCCGAGACGCCAAGCAAGCACCCCGCACGCTCGCCGAGCACGTACGGCGCTGGCGGGCTCAAGCCCGCGAGATCCTCGACCCGGACACGCTCGCCGGCCTGGGGCAACGGGGCTTCGGTGGCGAGCCCGAAGCCCTCGCCGAAGTCGATGTCGCCGACCTCGCCGCCCGCACTCTGGCCACGGTCTCCGACCACCACAGCCACTTCAACATCTGGAACATCGAAGCCGAAGCGCACCGTCAATCCGCCCACCTGCGCGTACCGGACAACACCCGAGACACCCTCATCGCCCAGATCGTGGAAGCGGTTCTGCTCGACTCCGACACCGTCGGCTTGCAGGCGCCCTCGCTCGTGGACGAACCAGCCGAGCTTCGCCGCGCCAACGGCGAAAGCGTGTTCACCGAGCACAACGCGCAGCGCTTCACCACCCACCGGACCCTGCGCGAAGAAGCCGCCCTCGCGGCCTGGGGACGCCGCCGAGACGGCACCCGCATCAGCACCTCCGCGGTCGAGAAGGCCCTGCGGGGTACGAAGCTCAACGACGGCCAGGCCAAAGCGGTCCGCGCGTTCGCCACCTCAGGACGCCGCGTGCAGCTGCTCTACGCACCGGCCGGGACCGGCAAGACCACCACCATGCGCGCCTTCGCCGAAGCCTGGCGTGCCGAGGCGGGCACGGTGTATGCGTTCGGCCCCAGCGCCCGTGCCGCTCAAGAGCTCGGCAACTCCATCGGCGCCGAGCCGCACACGCTGCATCAAGTCACCACCGCGCAGAAGTTCGGATTCGCGCAGTTCGCGTTCCCTTTTGCCCGGGGTGATGTGCTCATCGTGGACGAGGCCGCGATGGCCGGCACCCACACCCTCCACGCCGTCGTCCGCTACGCACTCGACCGCGGCGCCGACGTGCGCCTGGTCGGCGACGACCGCCAACTCACCGCCGTGGAGGCCGGTGGCGCGGTGCGCTGGTTCGCCCACCGCAACGGTGCCCTGCGCCTCAACGAAGTCGTGCGCTTCGCCGACCCCGACCAATCCAAGGCCTCCCTCCTGCTGCACGACGCCAACCCTGCGGGGCTCGACTACTACTTCGAGCAGAACTGGGTGCAGGCAGGCAGCCGGGAGACCATGCGTGATGCCGCCCACCACGCCTGGCGCAACGACCTGGACGCCGGGTGTCCGTCGCTGCTGATCGTGCCCGCCAATGACGACGTCACCGCCCTCAACCACCAAGCCCGCCAACTACGCCTGCGCCGCGGCGACGTCGACCACGCCGGTCGCAGCGTCGCGTTGCACGACGGCACCCACGCCAGCACCGGAGACCTGGTCGTCACCCGCAGCAACGACCGCCTCACCACCCTGTTCCGGGGCAAGGACTTCGTCAAAAACGGCGACACCTGGACCGTCAAGGCCGTCACCCGCAGCGGAGGACTCACACTCCGCCACCACACCCACAAGGCCACGGTGACGCTGCCCGCCCACTACGTCGCCGAACACGTCGAACTCGCCTACGCCACCACCGTCAACCGCGCCCAAGGCATGTCCATCAACGGCAACGCCCACAGCCTCGTCACCCGCGGACTGTCCCGCGAACAGCTCTACACCCAGATGACCCGCGCCATCCACCACAACTACAGCTACGTCGAAACCCTCCAGCACACCATCGACTCCCACCAGGAAACCCCACCCGAGAGCACCGCGCTCGGTGTCATGAAGGCCGCCCTCGAGCGCTCGTCGGCCGAAACCTCGGCCACCGAGGAACTGCGGGGCTCGCTGGAGAAAGCCGAATCGCTGCGCACCCTCATCGGGCACCACGACTTCGTCGCGCACCTGCACACCGACACCCGCATCGAATCCGTGCTCACCGACCACGCCCCGCACCTGCTCGACCATCCCGCCGCACCCGCCCTGCGGCAAACCGTGCGCACCGCCGAAGACCTCGGCTGGCAACCCGAACACCTCATCCTCGCCGCCCTCAACCAAGGCCCCCTCACCGACACCGACGACCCCGCCGGTGTCCTGCAATGGCGCATCGCCCAACGCCTGATGCACGACACACCCCCGCCCCGCCTCGGCGCACCCACACAGCACCAACTCACCCACTGGCGTGCCCTCGTCCAACACCACAAACCCACCGCCGACGTGAACGAACCCGCGTGGGACCGCGTGTGGAAGCTCGCCGCCGCCGGCGTCGACGAGGGCCTGGACGGCGACGCCGCCGTGGCCACCGCGGCCCGCCAACTCGCCCAACGCCCCGGCCACGACCCGATGGAGGCCCACCGCTACAGCGCCGACACCGT
This sequence comes from Saccharopolyspora endophytica, assembly GCF_018070075.1. GTDB lineage: Bacteria > Actinomycetota > Actinomycetes > Mycobacteriales > Pseudonocardiaceae > Saccharopolyspora > Saccharopolyspora endophytica. The sequence continues at coordinate 7,758 of NZ_JAGPXE010000021.1, read as the reverse complement.
CACCGCAGCGCTGGCCGAGCAGCGCGCCCACGGCCACGGCTGGAACCCCGTGCTGCCCTGGCTGGCGCGACCCGAAACCCGGGTTCTGTCCGAGGACATGAACGACTACCTCGAACGGCTCGACGCCGCGATCCACGCCCGCCACACCGAGCTTCGCGCCCAGGTCTCCGCCGACCCACCCGCCTGGACCGCCTCCCTCGGCCCACGACCCGAAAGCCCGGAAGCGGCCGAACGCTGGGACAGCATCGCCGGACTCGCCGCCGCCTACCGCGACACCTACAACATCACCAGCAACGACCCCGCCCACCCCCTCGGACCACGACCCCAAGGCAACGGACTACGCGCACGCGCCTACGCAGACCTCCTCGAACAATGGCGCCCCGCCGACCACACCCACGAACAAGCCGACGCGGTCGAACAGCTCCGCACCGACATCGACACCGACGAACTCCTGCGCACCTTCGCCGAGCCCCTGCACCAGACCGCGACCGAACCGCTCTCCGTACTCGTCGCACAGCATCGCGACCTCAGCCGTCAACTCATCGACCACGTCTCGCGCCAAGCCCTGTCCGAACACGCCCCCAACGCACTCGGTCAACCCGCCGAGCCCGCGCTGCTGGCCACCCTGCGGCGCGCCGAAGCACAAGGCTGGCAGCCCGACCGCCTCATCGCCCGAGCCGCCACTACCCGCGGCCGCGACCACACCGACGACCTCGCCGCCGTGCTGCGGTGGCGCATCGAATCCCACATCGCCGACCACCAGCCACCCGCGCGCACCACCGAACCCACCCCTGACCAACTCGACCGGTGGCGCGACATCGTCACCCGCTACACGCCGAACACCGAAATTACTGACGACTGGAAGCTGGTTTGGCGCCACGCCGCCGCCGGCGCTGCCACAGGCCTCAACGTCGACACCGCAGTCGCCAACGCAGCCCGCAAGCTCGCCAACCGGCCGGCCAACGACCCCATGGACGCCCACCGCCACACCGCCCAAACCCTCGTCAACCACCTCGCCCACCAATCCCAGCACCGCGCCGACAATTCTGGGCTGCCGTGGCTGGATTGTCCGCATCGCACCTTGCACACCACTAATCCCGCTCTCGGGGACCGGCTCGACGAACTCACCACCACCATCCACACCCGACTCACCGAAATCCGCGACGACGTCGCCACCGACCCACCCGCGTGGGCCTCCAGCCTTGGTCCTCGGCCGCAGGAGCCAGCTGCCGCTGAATCCTGGGACAACGTCGTCGGACTCGCCGCGGCCTACCGCGAGACCTACCGCATCCACACCACCAACCCAGACGTGCCACTGGGCCCAGAGCCCAGCGGCCCTACCGCCAAAGCCACCGCTTGGCGGGACATCACCGACAAATGGAGCACCATCATGACCAACCCGAACCAGCACTTCCAACGCGACGACGCCCTCGAACGCCTCGAAGCCCTACGCGACCAAATCCTGGAAACCCACCAGGACCACCACGACGAACACACGGAACAACACCTTGACTACCGCGACGACGCGATCCGCCGCGCCAGCGAACACGACCACGACGACCGCTACGGCTACGACGACGAGCACGGCCTCGATCACGGAAGCGGTTCCCACCAGGGGCTCTGACCACATCCCACCGGCCCGTAATCGACCCGGTCGGATGTGGTCACATGACCCAACTGCTTCATACGGGTCTAAGGCACCTGCTGTAAACAAGGTGCCCGCCTGGCGAGCTCGTCAGGCGGGCACCTTGTGAGGTTGGTCAGGCCTCGAAGCGGTCCGATTTGATCGCGTCCAAGAACGCCTGCCACTGAGTGGGGGTAGCGGTGAAGTAGCCCTGGCTACGGTTCTTGGTGTCGCGCACCGCGGCACCATCGCCGTACTCGGCGACCTCGACGCAGTTCTTTTCGCCGCTCTTGCTGGATTTCCGCCACTTGCCAGGACGGGGTACCGTCGTCATGGGAATTTTCTCCATTTCCGTCACACCAGATCAGCGATGAGCTCAGCCGACTCCGCCGGGCTCATCGCTTTTTCGCGCAGCGATTCCGCCGCGACTTCACAGCGGGTCACCGTTCGCCGATCGGTGATCGCCGCCGTTGACCCGAGATGTTCGAGATACACGACCGGTGTCGTGTCCTCAAACGACATCAGAGTCCATGACCCGTGCGTCATTTCAACCAGCGGGGTATCCAGACGGACGACTCGAATCGTGACGTTGTCACGTTGTCCGAGCTCAATGAGCCGGTGGAGTTGCCCACTCATGGCCTCACGGGGACATGTCGAGTAGCGCAGCGCGTACTCCCCGATGAACGCCTCAAATCGCTTCGACGTGGGATCGGTCAAAATGTGCTGTCGTCCGAGCCGAGTCATGGCTTGCTGTTCAGCCTCAGCACGGGCAGCGCCGAACGCTGCCACGGTTGCCGTGGCGTAGTCAAACGTTTGGCACAGGCCAGGGATGAGCATCGGCTCGGCGGCAAGGATCTGACTCGCGGATCGCTCGTATTCGCCGAGCGCCGCGAGTTGTTGGTCAACGCCAGGCGCGAGCCAGTCCGGATCGGCAGCCTCGCGAGCAAGTTTTAGCAGTCGATCACGCTCGGCACCGTTCACACCGCACACAGTGAGCACGCTTGCCGTGTCTTCCGGGGAAGGTACGAGCTTGCCGTTTTCCCAACGCGATACGTAGGAGTGACCGCGCCCGACTCCGGCCCCGACCTGCGCGGTTGTGAGTCCGGCGGCGTTGCGGTGCTTTCGCAGCTTGGCTCCGAGCTCCCGAGCGCGGGGAGTACCTGCTGTGCTGGCCATGAACAAGATGCTAGCGCGTGAACACCCGAATACGGCACGTCACCCGGTGGGAGTATTGCCCTCAATGTTCATGAACAAGAAGATGTGTTCTGAACATAAACGTGCGGACATGTACTTATCGTATGGTCCCGCATCACGCTCACGGTGAAGGACTGTTGCCATGTGGAGTCCCCACCCGTTCCATTGGGTGCCCGCGGGAGGCCTGCGCCACGCAAGCACAGACCCGCACCCCAACGGCGGGCTCGCCTACCCCGACAACACTGAGGTTGGTGTGCTCTGCGGCGGCACGCATCGCGCGCACAGCGGCGACGAATCGTGGCTGTGGCCCGTGTGCGCACCGTGCCGAGCACACACCTACGAGCTGTCAGGAATCATCCCGCCGGTGGCGGTGAGTGCATGAAAACGGGCCAGACCGCCAACCTCATGCGAGCAGCCATCGTCTCGATCGCCGCAGCGATCGACAACGTCGAAGCCGGGCACCTGCGCGCCGACGAGCGGGAGGAACTCGCGCGAGTGTGCGACCGGCTCGCCGGTGCCTTACGCGCCGAGGAACGGCCGGCCGCGATCGACGGCGACGTGATCTCAGTGGTGATCGAGAAATGACCCAGTTCGCTCAGCTCTCGACCCTCATACTCGGCGCCTTGCTGTTGGTGGGGCTCTGCGCATGGCTGGGCCGTGGCTACTTCGGGACACCGGGCAAGCACGGTGGCGGTGTTGAGGGTTCGCTACGCGTGTCGCAGCTCGTCGACCAGACGGAGCGCGAACCTCGATTCGCAACGATCGCCGGGGACCTGGCCGGCGAACTCGCAGAACTCGAACAGACCGCGGTCCTCGGCCCGATGCGATTCGGCGACTCGATCGATGGGCACGAAACTGGGACGGCCCGCCCCTACATCGGCTCTTGACCTGTCGTGCTCCGACACTTCCCCCATCGGACGCCGCCGAGTGTCGGAGCTCGGCCGCGTGGCTCGTCTGCCGCCACGCGGCGCCCCGTCGACGCGCAGTCACACCACGTCGACGGGGCCCCTCGGGGGCCTGGTGATCCCCCGAACACCAGGCCCCCGAGGGGGCAACCCCCCTGCCTTTTCGTGATCAGGAGAGCGCGCATGGTTCTGCACCCCACCTCGTGGGTGGAAGAGGGCGGGTGGACGTTCCGGTGGGAACGCGGCGACGAGCACATGGTCGTACTGCGCGGCGTCGGCCTCGGGGCAACGTGGGATAACCGCCGCATCGTCGCCCGAATCCCCGTCAACCCCGAGGGCTGGCGCGACGACAACGACCTCCTGACCCGCGCGCGCGAATGGCTACTGCAGCAGCAGGCCAACAAGTCCCAGCGCCGCTGTTGATCCACCCCCCACATCTCCCGCTCCGGTGCCGTGACGTTCCCACCACTCCTGCCGGTACCGGAGCGGGTTCCAACCGTGAAAGGCCCTGTCCTGTATGCGTGATCCCGATCGATGGCTGCGCCTCGGTGTGCACTGGCACGCCTATGTCGAGATCGACGACGGCGACTCGTTCGCGACCGTCTCCACCCGTGATGACCGGCTGCGGATGGTGCCGACGACGGTGCTGATGACTCCAGAGGACGTGTGCGAGTGGGTCGCGGCGATGACCCGCAAGCACGCGCACCCCGAAACGGTGCATCTCATCGGCCGCACCAACAGCGGGAAGGAGAGTTGGGGCTGCATCGGGGACGAGGGCCACGTCGCCCACGATTTCGCGGACAACCTCGAAGTTGCCAGCAAGGGCGAGAGCCTCTACTACCACTTCCGCCGAGAAACCGACCGGATGCGCCTCTGGACGGAAGCGGTCATCGAGTGCCGGGAGGCGCACCACGATGAGAGGTGAGCATGACGCGAACCCTAGAGCGCCCAACGATCCCCGAGTGCGAGCTGCAGGAACTCCTCGCAGACGTCACCAAGTATCTACTCGGACTGGGCAGCAGCGGCGTCTACGGCAACACCTGCCCCAACTGCAGCGGACCCATGATCCCACCACAGGACGGCGGCGATCCGGTCTGCCCGAAATGCTGAAAATGCGCCGGTCAGGAGAGTGCACCTCCCGACCGACGCGGTGGTAATGCGGAACATCACCACCACGCAGCCTAGGCGGCCCTAATCGTGGCCGCCACCAAGTCGCGTCGCACCTGCCACCCCCCACCCCTCGGCCAGGTGCGACGCGACGTCCATTCCAACGACGAGAGGGAACGAATGTCCTCTATCGAAGAGCTTCGGATCGCACTCGCGAACTCGCACCGGGTCGGAGCCCTGGCGGCCCAGGGGTTACAGCAGGCGATCGACAACATCGAGGAGCTGCAGGGCACGGTCTCCTCAGCCGCGCAGGGTTCCAGCAGCGATGTGCTCAATGGCGCCACTGCGGCTATCGAGCAAGCCCACCAGCTGGCCACCGAGGCCTACCCGGTGCTGTACAAAGCCCTCACAGACCTCAACGACTACGACTCCCAGCTGTAAGTCAGCACGGGTAGCAAACGCCAAGACGCCCGTCACCCGGTTCGCGCGACCGAGCGTGACAGGGCGTCTTGGCTTTGACCTCTCCCGAGCTCGGAGTGGCGAACCAGTACGGCTATCTCCTGCCGGTCACCCCGCCGATCGTCGGGTGCGGCATGGTGCTTGATTTGAGCGAACTTCAGGAAGCAACGCAGTTGAACCGGGCGGCACGCAAGCGCCGCTTAGCGCCACCACCACGGCACCCGAGGCCCGCAACGGACAACGCGGAGCAGGACAACCTGCCAGATGGGCTTGCGGAGAAGTAGGCGATGCGCGAGCGTCGCCGATGTCGACGCGCCCCGAAGGGTTAGCGGCGCCTGATCGCGTGGGCCGGTAGCCACCACACGTGCCGCATCCCGCCCGCTCCCGGCGCGTCGCCGCGGTGCACGCGAATCCGGACCTCGCCCCACCAGCGCCCGGCAGTGTCACGCAGCCAGCAGGTGAGCTCACCGTCGACGGTCGCGGTCATGTCCCACCCGTCCGGCAGCACGCCGCCCGAGGCCGGCGGCTGGGTCACGAACGCCTCGGCGAGGTCGACCCGCACCGGGACCGGTGGGCGCTGCTGCCGGTCGTCACCCGGTTGTGCGGGTGGCCGAGCCTCGACGTGTTCGAACACGTGGTCTAGTATGGCTGATGTGTGCCTCGACAGCACACTCTGTTCACCGAGGTAGGGGAAGTGCCGCCGGCGAACACGACAGCGCCCCGCATCACCTGGACAAGGCGACGCGGGGCGCTTCGTCGCCTTCGGGCTTGCCACCGTCATCCGGTTCCACGCTGCTCAGCGGTGCGCGTCTGGCGCGCTTGGTCGACGCTCGCCCGCAGTGCCTCTTCGAGGTCGGCGGCTTCCTGGGTACGCGGTTCCGGAACGGCGATCTCGCGGTGGGCGAGTTTGGCGTCGATCAGCGCCTGCAGGGCCTCGCGCGAGTGATCTCGGTAGCCGGTGAGGTCGAACGTCGTGCTCGCCAGCGACAGCACCAGCTGTTCGGCCATCCGTTGTTCCTGCTCGCGGGGCTGCGGCGTCTGGTCGGTGAGCCATCCGAAGTCTGGTTCCCGCACCTCGTCCGGCCACAACAGCGTGACCAGGCAGATACCCGGCCCATAGGGTCGCAGCAGCGCTAATCGCTCGCGGGTCCGGATCGCTACGCGCCCGAGCCCGACGTGGCCGGTGTCGATCATGGCGTCACGCAGCAGGCTGTAGGCGCCGAGTGCGACCTGGCGCGGCTGCAGGAAGTACGAGTGGTCGAACAAGATCGGATCCACCGTCCCTGCCGGGACGAATTCGGCTACCTCGATGGTGTGTGCACTGGGCAGCGGCAACTCCGCGAGCTCGTCGTCGGACATGACCACCATTCGGCCGTCCGGCAGCTCGTAGCCTTTGGCGATCTCCTCCCACGACACCGGGCGGTCTTCCGCGGTGCAGACCCGCTGGTGGCGGACCCGGGCCCCGTCAGCTCGGTGGACCTGCCGGAAGCTGATCGAGCGCGACTCCGTCGCCGCGGCCAACCCGACCGGGATCGCGACGAGCCCGAAACTGATCACACCGTTCCACAGCGTTTGCACAGCGCCAGCCTGCGCCCGGCCGGCGGGTCGCGCCCAAGGGCTTTCGACCCTTCACACCTCCACGCCCTTCCGTCGAACCTGGCGCCACCTGCCTGCGTGGCGGAAGGACGACCAGGCCGCTGGTCGCCCGCCAGTCCACTGACATCGACGATGACCCGCCGCCAGGTGGGCCCATCAAGGCACAGCCATCGAACCCGTGTGGCGCTGCCCTCCCAGCCGGGTAGCTCGTTCGGGAGAACGCCCGTTACCGGATGATGGCGGCATGAACGAGGTCGAACAGCGCCGCCTGCGAGCAGCGGCAGCATCCGATGGATTGAATGCACACCTGCGGTCCGACGCAACGGACGAGTCGCAGACGGAGGCCGCCCGCCACAACCTGGCCGATGCTCTCGCCAGCTACCGCCGAGCCCTCAACGCCCGGCCGAAGCCACCAGGCGACTCTACGACCTGAATCACGCTAGCCGCCAATCCCCTCCTAACGACCGGAAGCAGCGCCGGGGGATTCGACGGATTCATTCCTGGCGGACCGCCGTGCTTTTCGAGTCCAACGTCCGTCTTCGACGGCTGCACATGCGGTTTCCCAGTCGGACTCCGTCAACGATCCTGCGGTCATCGACCAGATCTTTCGACGGGCCCGTCGCCCTTCCATTCCGCCTCGGGCGCATTCATTTCATTCGATACTGACACTACTGCGGTGGCCCAACCGGATCACCGTCACCTTCGGAGCAGGTCGTGCCACACCCCCAGGAATGTGCAGAGCAGAAGGGACTGTCGGGGTAACGGTGTTTCCAGCCTGACGCGCCGGGCGTGGGTCCGGCGGGATGGGCACTGTGAGTGATGAGCTCTGACGCTGTGAGCGCAGACCGGAAGAAGATCGGCAAGTCGGATCGG
>NZ_JAGPXE010000020.1 GCF_018070075.1 Saccharopolyspora endophytica | reverse complement strand
AACCCCGGCAGATCATGGTCGTGCCCGAACTCCCCAAGACCCGCTCCGGCAAGATCATGCGCCGCCTCCTGCGCGACGTCGCCGAAAACCGCGAAGTCGGCGACGTCTCCACACTCGCCGACTCCTCGGTCATGGACCTCATCTCCAAGGGTCTCAAGTCCGGCGAAGACTGATCGCCAACGCAGTTCACGGGAGGGCGTCCGCATCGCGCGGGCGCCCTCCCATTTTTTTGCGCACCCGCTCTGAGCTGCACGAACAGCACCCCGACGATGCTTGAGCGGGCAAATGATCCGCCAGACGGATGTTAGGGTCGACTACAGGTGTGCCGGGAAGTCTGGTCGGCGACGAAATCGTGCTGTCCACGAACGGAGCCGCTGTGTCCGACGCCCGCAACCGCGCCCGCGCCTTCGACTTCGGGGCCTACCTGCGCACCGAGACCGTCGGCGGCATGGTGCTGCTCGCCGCCGCGGCCCTCGCGCTGCTGCTGGCCAACTCCCCCGCGAGCGCCTTCTACACCGCGATCCGCGACTTCGAGGTCGGACCGCACCTGCTGCACCTCGACCTCAGCATCGGCGAGTGGGCCAAGGACGGCCTGCTCGCGATCTTCTTCTTCGTCGCCGGCCTGGAGCTCAAGCGCGAGCTGGTGATCGGCGAGCTGTCCAACATCCGCAGCGCGCTGCTGCCGGTGATCGCCGCGGTCGGCGGGATGGTCGTGCCCGCCGGGTTGGCGTTCGCGGTGAGCGTCGGCGCCCCCGGTCACGAGACCGCGTGGGCGATCCCGGTGGCCACCGACATCGCCTTCGCGCTCGGCGTCCTCGCGCTGACCGGCTCCTGGATGCCGACCGCCGCCCGGGTGTTCCTGCTCAGCCTCGCCGTGGTCGACGACCTCGGCGGCATCATCGTGATCGCGGTCGTGTTCACCTCCGGCCTCAACCTGCTGGCGCTGCTGGCCGCCGTCGCGCTGTGCGCGCTGTACTGGTTCCTGCAGCACAAGCGCATCCGCTCGCCGTGGATCTACGTCCCGCTGGCCATCGCCACTTGGATCGCGGTGCACAGCTGCGGCATCCACGCCACGATCGCCGGCGTCGCGCTGGGCCTGCTCACCCGCGTCCGCACCGACCCCGACGAGGGCGCGTCCCCGGCGATGCGGCTGGAGCACCGGTTGCAGCCGTGGTCGGCGGGACTGGTGGTGCCGGTGTTCGCGTTCTTCGCGGCCGGTGTCCCCGTCGACGGCGAAGCGCTGACCTCGATGTTCGAGGACCGGGTGGCGATCGGCGTGATGGTCGGCCTGGTGGTCGGCAAGTTCGTCGGCATCTTCGTCACGTCGTTCATCGCGGTGAAGCTGCGCATCGGCGACAAACCGAGCTCGGTGTCCTGGGTGGACATGGGCGCGCTGGCGATGCTCGGCGGCGTCGGGTTCACGGTCAGCCTCCTCATCACCGAACTAGCGCTGGAGGGCGCGGCCGCCGAGCGCGCCAAGGCCGCGGTGCTCATCGCCTCCGCGATCGCCTCGCTGCTGGCCGCTGCGGTACTGCTCCGCAGGGGGCGCAAACTCAACGGCGAAGCCGCTGATGAGCCCGGTGGGAATGTCACTCACGGGTAACGCATCGCGAGTCGCTGGGCGAGGGTGTGATCTCCCGTGGCACGATGGTTCGCGTGAACAGCGCCCAGAAGAGCACCAACGGCAGCCGCGAAGGTGCGGAGTGGAGTTCGGTCAACTCCATCCCGTTGTCCGAGGAGGGCACAGCTCCCGACGGGCAGTCCATCGGCGCGTTGGTCAAAGACGCAACGACGCACCTGTCCACGCTGGTCCGCTCCGAGGTGGAGCTCGCCAAGTCCGAGATCGCCGGTGAGGTCAAGAAGGCCCTCAAGGGCAGCGTCTTCTTCATCCTGGCGCTGTGCGTGCTGGGCTTCAGCCTGTTCTTCCTGTTCTTCACCGCCGCGGAGGGCCTGCACGCGCTCGGCCTGTGGCGCTGGGCCGCGTTCGGCATCGTCTTCCTGGCGATGCTGCTGGTCGCCGGCCTCTTCGGGCTGCTCGGCTACCTGAAGGTCCGCAAGCTCAGCGCGCCGAAGCGCACGATGGCCTCCCTCAAGGAGACCAAGAACATCACCAAGCGCCGCCAGTCCGAGGAGCCTGCACAAGGCTGACGGATCGGGCGCTCACACCCACGTCGAGAACCGCGGCGGACCCCAGGTCCGCCGCGGTTTTCGCGCCTCAGGGCCGTGATCGGGAGTGCGGGAACCTCGCCGGCGGGCGGCTTTGGTCCGAATTGTCCGGACTAAGAGGACATCGATCGTGGACGGACCCGGGATCAGTTCGTGCAGTTGCCCGTGGAGACCGGGGTGCTCAGCTGCGGAGCCGCCTCCACCTCGTCGGCGACCTCGTCGGCCGTGAGGGCGAAGCCCGTCTCCGGGTCGTCGACGGCGGCGCCGAAGACGACACCGACCACGTCCCCCTCGGGGTTGATCAGCGGTCCGCCGGAGTTGCCGCTCTGCACCCGCCCGCGGACCGTGTAGACATCGCGGACCACGGTCGCGTTGTCGTAGATGTCCGGACCGCGCAACCGGATGCGCTCCCGGATGCGACCGGCCGACGCCGTGTAGGGCCCGTCGAGCGGGTAGCCGAGGGCGATCGTGTCGTCACCGGGGTGAGCCGACTGCGACGCGAACGTCATCGCCTCGGCGTCGAGGTCCGGGACCTCCAGGATCGCCAGGTCGACGTCCGGCTTGTACATCACGACCTCGGCGTCGAAGTCGCCGCGACCGATCTCGATGACCACCCGGTCGGTGCCCGCCACGACGTGCGCGTTGGTCATCACCCGGTTCGGCGCCACGACGAAGCCGGTGCCCTCCAGCGCGCGGGCGCACGAAGTCGCCCTGCCGCGGATCTTGACCACGCTGAGCTGCGCGTTGCGCACGACGTCGCTGCCGGCCAACGCCGGGTCGGGCGGTGCGATCTCGGCGACCGGGGTCTCCGAGAAGGGCTCCAGGGCCTCTGGGAATCCGGACATGCCGAGCATCTTGCGCAGGTCGTTGGGCAGCGCCCTGGCCTGCGGGGGCATCACCGAGTTGACCGCGCCGAGCACCTGCGAACGGCTCAGCGCCGCCGCCAGACCGGGCAGCGCGGTCGCCGAGGTGAACGGCAGCGCCACCAACCAGGCCACCACCAGCACCGCGATGAACTGCAGCACCGAGCCCAGCGCGTTGTCGACCCCTGCGATCCGGGGCGAGGTGATCCGGTCCCGCAGCTCGCGGCCGGCCCACATCCCGAAGGTCTCACCGAAGGCGACCAGCAGGACCACGATGCCGACGCCGAAGGCCAGCCGGGCGACCGGGCTGTCCAGGGTGTCCAGCAGCAGCGGCGCCACCTTCAGCCCCACCACGGCTCCGACGAACACGCCCACGAAGGACAGCAACGCGGTGACCAGACCGCTCCGAGCCCCGGAGACCGCGGCGAGCAGTGCCAGCAGCACCACCAGCAGGTCGACCCAGTTCACCCACTCACCCCTCGCGATGGACGATCAGCCGCACCACCGTCTCATGGTTCGACAACAGAACGGCCAAGCCGGGCTTCCAAGGAGGTCTTCGCCACCCCTCAGGAACGCCCCAGCCCGATGTCGTCGGCCTCCTCCGCCGCCCGCCAGGCTTCGTCCAGCTCGCGCACGTCCGCCCGGTTCCAGCTGCGCGACCAACCGGCCAGTTCCAGCAGACCGGCCAGCAGCCCGCCGGTGAAGCCCCAGACGAGCATGCCGGGAACCAGGAACGCCGGACCGGCCATTCCGCTGGTCAGCCGCACCCTCACCCGGTTCTCCGGGTCGGTGAGCCAGGAGATCGGCACCCGGGCCACAGCCGCTGTCTCACCCGGGTCGACCGCCGCGACCGGCGACGGCTCGACCCAGTGCGCGAGCACCGGGGTCACCCGGAAACCGCTGTGCGGAACGTGCAGTTCCGGCAAGGTCGCGACGGGCCGGACGCCCTCGACCCGCACCCCCACCTCCTCGACGGCCTCACGCAGCGCGGCGTCCACCGGGCCGGAATCGACATCGTCGAGCGCGCCTCCCGGGAAGGCAACCTGACCGGGGTGCGAGTTGAGCCCGTCGGCGCGGCGCAGCAGCAGCACCTCGGGCCCCTGCTCGCCTTCGCCGAGCAGGATCAGCACCGCGGCGGCGCGGGCGGAGGACGGCGGCGCGCCCTTCGGCCAGCCGAAGTGCCCGGGGTCGAGGTCGGCGGTGCGCTTGACCAGCGTCCGCATCCATTCGGGCAGGTCAGCAGGATCGACCAGCGGTCCGTTGTCGCTCACTGACCCCCCAGGGTTCGTTCGACGGCGGCCCGAACCTCGTGCGGGGATTCGAACGCGACCGGTGGATCGATGCGCCGGACCTCGCCGGAGGCGGTCACCACGTAGCTGACCGGCAGCACGTTGGGAGCTCGCAGCGCGGCCCGCGCGCGGTTGTCGCCGTCATGCACGTTCGGGAAGTGAACGCCGAGCGCGCGCAGTAGGTCAAGACCTTCCGAGGCGCCGCTGTCGACCTGCACTCCCAGCACCCGGACGGCTCCGGGCTCGGTGCTGTAGGCCTGCAGCGCGGGCAGCTCGGTGCGGCACGGAACGCACCAGGTGGCCCAGAGGTTGATCAGAGTCGGTCCACCCGAGGCGGCCCCGGCCAGGTCGACGGGCTGCCCGTCGGCCAGGCACTGCAGCGTCGTGCCCGCCAGCTCGGCGGGTCCGCCGGCTCCGGCCGGGCACGGCTGCAGCGCGGCGGCCGCGCGCTGCTGCGGATCGATCCGCTCCGCCGGTGGTGGCGCCGCGGTGGGCCCTCGCTGCTGCTCGTGGTCGCGCGGCCAGAGCGCGACCGCTGCGAGGACCGCGAGCACGACGACCACGACGGTCCACTGGATCTCGGACCGGTAGGCACGGAGGTTCACGCCACCGGCTCCTTGGCCGCCTGGCTCTCGATGGTCTTGTCCGGGACCTCGTCGACGATGCCCGCCAGTTCCAGCAGTCGCGGCGTCTCCGGACCCCTGACCAGCTTCGCGGCCTCCACGTGATCGGTCGGCCCGGCGCCGTAGGAGGGGCAGTCCTTGGCCAGCAGGCACGCGCCGCAGGCCGGTTTGCGGGAGTGGCAGACCCGGCGGCCGTGGAAGATCACCCGGTGCGACAGCATCGTCCACTCCTTGCGGGGGATCAGCTCGCCGATCGCGTGCTCGACCTTGACCGCGTCCTCCAGCTCGGTCCAGCCCCACCGGCGCACGAGGCGTCCGAAGTGGGTGTCCACCGTGATGCCCGGGACGTCGAAGGCGTTGCCGAGGATCACGTTGGCCGTCTTGCGGCCGATGCCGGGCAGCTTGACCAGCTGGTCGAGCTTCCCGGGAACCTCACCGCCGTGCTTGTCCACCAGCGCGGCGCCCAACCCCATCAGCGACGCCGCCTTGTTCCGGTAGAAGCCGGTGGACCGGATCATCTCCTCCAGCTCGGTCCGCTCGGCCCCGGCGTAGGCCTCGGCCGTCGGGTACCGGCGGAACAGCGCGGGCGTGACCTCGTTGACCCGCTTGTCGGTGCACTGGGCGGACAGGATGGTCGCGACCGCCAGCTCCAGGGGCGTGTTGAAATCGAGCTCGCAATGCGCGTCCGGATAGGCTTCGTCGAGGGCGCGCAGCATGCGCCTCGCTCGCCGGACGAGCCCCAACCGGGTCTCCTCCTTCTTCCTGGACCGGGATACGACCTGGTCAGAAGACGGTCCAGCGGACTTGGCGCGGGTGTTTCGGGAAGGCTCCGGCACCCCACCAGACTACGGAGGAGCACGGACACGGAAAGTGGCGGTACTGTCACCGGCCCTGCGAATCGACCCCCGGTTGAACCGGCGTCGAAGGTATGAGCGAGGATTCACACCATGATGGCTGCCTGGTTCGTCATCGTCGTACCGCTCGTGATCATGTTCTTCACGCTCTTCATGGAGCGCGTGGAAGCCCGCCTGCGGCATGTGGCGGTGCAAGAGAACGAGGTGGAGGAGTTGCTGGAGAACGCCCGGCCTGATGAGGTGCGGGCGCTGTTCCGGCAAGGTATTGGACGTGCGCTGGAGCTTTTCCAGCTACGCAGGGTGGGACGCGCCGGTAGGCTGCGTACTCGCCGTTCGCGCGACCAGTCTTAGAATCACTGGTAGTGATCGGCGGCACATCGCCAGACACGCTGACGCGGGTCCGGCACCACAGACAGCCGCCGCGTCTCAACATGGAGGGACGAGGTGGACGAGACCCTGGCCCGAGCCGGCATCTTCCAAGGCGTGGAGCCGGCCGCGGCGGAGGCACTGGCACAGTCGCTGGAACCGATCGAGTTCCCGCGCGGACACGTGATTTTCGCCGAGGGCGAGCCGGGTGACCGGCTCTACATCATTCAGTCCGGCAAGGTGAAGCTCGGACGCAAATCCCCGGACGGCAGGGAGAACCTGCTGGCGATCATGGGGCCGTCGGACATGTTCGGCGAGCTGTCCATCTTCGACCCCGGGCCGCGGACTTCGACCGCGACCACGGTCACCGAGGTGCGCGCGTTGAGCATGGACCGCGGCGCTCTGCGGCAGTGGATCGCCACTCGCCCGGAGATCGCCGAGCAGCTGCTGCGCGTGGTGGCTCGCCGCCTGCGCCGCACGAACGGCATGCTCGCCGACCTGATCTTCACCGACGTCCCGGGACGCGTCGCCAAGGCGCTGCTGCAGCTCGCTCAGCGCTTCGGCAGCCAGGAAGCGGGTCTGCTGCGGGTCACCCACGACCTGACGCAGGAAGAGATCGCGCAGTACGTCGGCGCCTCGCGGGAGACCGTGAACAAGGCGCTCGCGGACTTCGCGCACCGCGGCTGGCTGCGTCTCGAGGGCAAGAGCGTGCTGATCCTGGATCCGGAGCGCTTGGCCCGCCGCGCTCGCTGAGCGGCGACGTCACACATATCGCGGAGCTGACGCGCGTCGGCCGAAGAGTCCGGGGCTCATTCCCGGGTTCTTCAGCCGACGCGCGTCCTTTGCGTGCGCGCGGCCGGTCCGTGAATTTCACGTTGGGCCTCGAACGCAACGCACGTCACCCCCGCCACGTCCCACGGCCGGACGCAGCGGCGAAAGGGGTCTGTGGATGAATTCCGCGATGGTGATCGTGGCGGTGCTCGCGGTGATCGTTTTCCTGGTGGCGGTTCGGACGGGGATGAGCCAGTCCAAGCGGACCGACGGTCGTCGCCGCAAGCGGGCCGGCAGCTCGTTCGTCGGCACCAGCGGGGCCGGCAGCAACCACGACGGCGGCTGGAGCGGCTTCGACGGCGGCGGCTTCGGGGGCGACGGCGGCGGAGGCTCCGGAGGGGGCGACGGCGGAGGCGGCGGAGGCTGCTGACCGCTCCTGCGCACCGCGCGACGAGCTGGTGCATGTGAAGGGGCTGGGCGCCACCCCCGACGTGGCGCTCCAGCCCCTTCACATTCGCGTGGTTCGTCCCCCGACGACTAACCACGCTTCCCCGGTCCTCCGATGCTTCGGCCCCGAATCCTCGGCACCGGAGGCGTCTGTGTGGAGTTGCCTCCCCTTCGAAGATGCTGGAAGTCCGTGCCGTCCAGCAACCCCCTTTCACCAACCAAGACGTCCGTCCCGAGGGGACGGTTGCACACATCACCCGTTCTGAGTAACGAACGTCACTCACCCAGCTCCTAGCGCGTGAAAAACACCTTGGTACCGGCGTACCACAATCGGCATACTGGTACGCGTGTCCACATCCACGTCGCTGGCCGACTACCGCGCCGCCCTGACCACCCCCGGAGCCCGCACCCCCGTCGTCACCTCGCTGCTGGGCCGACTGCCGATCGCGATGATCGGCATGGCCCTGCTGCTGTACATGCAGCGGGAGAGCTCGTCGTTCGCGGTCGCCGGAGCGGTCTCGGCCGCCGAGCTGATCGGCGTGGCGATGGGCTCGGTCGTGCAGGGCAGGATCGTCGACCGCATCGGCCCGTCGAAGCCGCTGTACATCACCTCAGCGCTGTTCACGGCCTCCGTGGTGGCGACGCTGGCCGCGATCGAGCTGGACGCCTCGACACCGCTGGTGGTGGCGGGCGCGTTCGCGATGGGCCTGCTCCAGCCCAACATCGGTTCGGCCTCGCGCGCCCTGTGGGGGCACCTGCTGCCGGCCGGCCGCGTCCGCGAGGCGGCGTTCTCCTACGAGGCGATCAGCCTCGAGGTCTTCTTCATCCTCGGACCGGGCCTGGCGGGCCTGCTCGTGGCGATGCCGTGGGCGGGCACCGGCGTCGTGGTCGGCTCGGCCTGCATGGTGGTGGGCAGCGTCGGCTTCGCCTCGACGCGCGCGGCCCGCACGCAGCGCCCGGACCCGGGCGAGCACGCGGGCGCCATGCTGGGAGCGATCGCGGCCCCGGGCATGCGCACGGTCGCGCTGGCCGCGCTGGGCTTCGGCGTGGTGATCGGCTTCATCGAGGTCGCGGTCCCGGCCGCCGCCGTCGACGCGGGCCGGCCCACGATGGGAGGGCTGCTGATGAGCCTGGCCTCGGTCAGTTCCGTCGCGGTCGGCGTGGTCTACGGCGTGCACCCCTGGCCACGTCCGATGCACCTGCGGCTGCCCGCGCTGCTGCTGGGCTTCGCGGGCCTGGTCGCGCTGCTCGCGCTCCCGACGACGCTGCTGGGCCTGGCGCTGATGCTGCTGGTCGCGGGCTGCCTGATCACACCGCAGTCGACGGCCCACTCGGTCGCGGTCGAGTTCGCGGCCCCGCCCGGCACGGCAGCGGAGGCGTTCGGCTGGGTGGTCACGTCGGTGACGCTGGGCTCGGCCATCGGCCAGTCCGTCAGCGGTCAGCTCGTCGAACTCGCCGGACCCCCGACGGCGTTCCTGGTCGCCGGAGCAGCAGGGGCCTCCCTCGCCGCCGTCCTCTACCTCCGCCGCAACACCCTCCTGCCCACCCGGACCAACCTCACCCTCGCCGGCAGCTGATCGGGCGAGGCCTTCAGAGGTCGTCGTGGTCGCGGAGGTAGGTGAGTTGGGCTTGGACCGTGAGGTCCGCTGCGGGCCAGACGGCGGGGTCGACGTCGGCGTAGACGAGTTCGACCACCTGGCGCGGGGTGGCTCCGGGACCGAGGTCGCCGAGGGCCTGGCGAACTTGGGCGAGGCGTTGCCTGCGGTGATCGAGGTAGTGCTCGGCCGCCGCGCGGGCATCGTCGAGTTCCGGGCCGTGGCCCGGCAGCGCGCGGACGCCTGGCGGCAGGGACGCGATCTTGCGCAGCGAGTCCAGGTAGGAGCCCAGGTGGCCGTCGGGGTGGGCGACGACCGTGGTGCCTCGGCCGAGGATGCTGTCGCCGGTGAACACCGCCGGTTCGTCGTGCTCGGCGACGAAGCAGACCGAGTCGGCCGTGTGGCCCGCCGTGGTCAGCACCCGCAGTCGCAGGCCTGCCGCGTCGATCGGCTCGCCGTCGGCGATCGGCTCCGCGTCGTGGCACAGCTTCGGGTCGAGCGCGCGCACGGTAGCCCCGGTGCGCTGCACGAAATCCGCCACACCGGCGGTGTGGTCCTCGTGGTGGTGGGTGAGCAGCACCAGCGACACCGGCCCGTGGCCGGCGACCCGGCTCAGGTGCACGGCGTCGTCCGGACCCGGGTCGATGACCACGCACTCGCGCGAATCCGGGTCGCGCAGCACCCACGTGTTCGTGCCGTCGAGCGTCATCGGGTTCGGGTTGTCGGCCAGCAGCACCGACGCGTAGGAGGTGACCGGGCGGAGCTCGCCGTAGGCGGGGTGCTGCATCACGCCTCCTCGAATCCGGGCTCGCCGGGCAGCACCGCGTGCCAGCGACCGTTCCGCTCGATCAGCTTCGGCATGATCTTGTTCAGCGTCCGCTCCGCGTTCAGCGCGGACGCGAGGTCGTCTGCCTCGGCGAGCTCGGTCAGCGTGACCTCGGTCGGCGGGAGCAGGTGGCAGCGGCCCTCGCGGAAGTCGGTCAGCGCCTGCTGCGGAGTCGCCCAGTAGGCCTCGGCGGCCTCGGTGGTGATGGCGTCCGCGCGCTGTCCGGCCGGCATCGCGGCCAGGAAGAACCTGGTGTCGTAGCGGCGCGGCTCCTGCTCGGGCGTCAGCCAGTTGGCCCACGGGCGCAGCAGATCGGCGCGCAGCGCCAGGCCTTCCTCGGCGAGGAAGCCTGCGAGCGAGACGTCCCTGGTCACCAGGGCCTGGCGGGCTGCGGAATAGCCGCCGGTGTCCTCGACGACCGTCGACGAATCGGGTCCGGCCAGCAGCACGCCCGACTCCTCGAACGTCTCCCGGACCGCCGCGCACACCAGCGCGCGGGCCACCTCCGGCGTGCAGCCGAAGCGCTGCGCCCACCACTCGGGTCCCGGTCCGCTCCAGCCGACCGAGGCGTCCGCGTCGCGCTGGTCGACACCGCCTCCGGGGAACACCGTCATCCCGCCCGCGAAGGCCATGCCCTTCACCCTGCGCTGCAGGAACACCTCGGGCCCCGAGGGGCCGTCGCGCAGCAGCATCACGGTTGCCGCGTCCTTGGGGCGCACGGGCTTGTCCGGCCGGTCCTCTGGCACGAATCCCGTTGGCAGCGAACGATCCATGCCCGCCACCCTATGTCGGCGACCGGCGGTCGAACACCGTCTGAGGGATCAGCGCTGCTGCTGCGAGGTGTACACCTGCTGGTTCGCCGAGATCGGCGGGAACCCGCCGGTGCCGCCGGGCATCGTGGAGGTCCGGCCGTCCTCGGCCTTGGGCTGGCGCTTGGCCGGCCCGTCCTGCTCGCGGTGCGCGAGCTCCTCGTGCAGCTTGCGCAGCAGGTTGCGCTCCCGATCGGTCAACTTGGCGTCGACCGCGGCGGGGACGCGCATCATCACACCCGTCTGCTCGGCCGCTGTCTCGGGGTGTGCGTCCTCGGGTGGCTCACCGGGAAACTCGTGCTGCGGCTCGGCCACAGCGTGCGACACCCCCTCCGGCCGGGGTTCTTCCACCGGGGCCGGCTGCGCGGGCGGTGGTGGAGCCGGAGGCTCTTCGGCTTGTCTGCGCTCGACGACCTGCTCGGGGCGCGGAACAGCCGGAGGAGCCGCCCTCTCCACGGGCGCTACCTCTAACCGCACCCGCCGGGCCGTCGACAGCGCGTCGCGGTGGTACTCGGGCAGGTCGGCGCCGGTGGCGAAGACGTCGACCGCGTAGCGCAGACCGGCTCGGCGCAGGGCCGAGACGAGCTGGAAGGCGACAGCGGGACCGGAACCGTCGGGACCGACCTCGGCCAGCAGCACGCCCTGCGGCACCGCGCCGTAGCTGGTGCCCGCGGGCGTGGTCCGGCTGGTGATCCACATGCCGCGCAGACCCGCGAGACGTCCGCCGATCTGCTTGAGCGCCAGCTCGAGATCGGTGTCGTCGGTGTGCGGGGCGCTGAACTTGTGGTTCTCCGGCAGCAGCGACTCGACCACCTTGAGCCGGTCGGCGAGCTGGCGGTTGGACCGCGTCTCGTCGAGCACCCGGCGCAGGTGGTACTGCTCCGCAGCGGTCACCTCGATCTGCCCGGCCAGCAGGCACCCGGCCAGGTACTCCGCCCCGGCATCGGGCAAGCCCATGCCGAGCAGCTCGCGAGCGCCGTCGATGCCGTCGTCATCGACGCGCCCGGTCATGGCCAGCAAGAGGCTGTGCAGCCGGTCGACCGGTCCGGCGGCCTCTGCAACGTCCACCACGAATGCCTCCTTCAGATGCCGCCCGCTCAGCCGCGGCGACCGGCGAATTCTTCAGCTCCCACGCACACCAGCGCCGACTCCTCAATCGCCATCCGGTGGTACGGGGTGGGTTCCAGGTCCTTGGGCACGACCTCGACGCAGGGCGCGGAGTCGCCCAGCGCCCGCAGCACCCGCTGGATCTCCCCTGCGAGCTCGACGCAGTCGTCCGACGCGGACACCAGCACGACGAGCTTCGGGGAACCCGAGTCGCGGCGCCGCCAGGTGTTGCGCACCTCGCGCACACCGGCGCGACCGCGCAGCGTCGCGCCGAGCACCAGCACCGCCGAGTCGCCGACGTTCTCGGCCGGACGTTCGGTGGTGAACGAGTAGTGCGGCGTGGTGTCCACGACCGCAGGGAGGATCGCGTTGACCATCGCCGGGTCGGCACCCAGCGGCAGCAGCGCGTCCGACAGCAGCCGGTGCTCGTCGTCGTCGAGCGCGATGCGCTCGCGGACCAGCGTTCCCGGCAGAAGCCTCGCCACGACCTCGGCGGCACCCCCGGCCAGCCAGTCGCGGTATCGCCACAGGTGCCGGTCGGGCAACCTGCCGGCCAACCGAAGCAACAGTTCGTGGCACAGCAGATCGGTTTCACGCACTGCCACGGCGCCCCTCCATGCCTAGTACTCCGGTTCCGGACGCAGCCGCCGCTCCCCCGAACGCAGCTGCACCCTTCCAGGTGAACTTTGGTGCTACTGACCGGGTCGAACAATCCCCTGAACGACCCAAACGCAACGCGTTGGAATCAACATCCCCCATCTGGGCTACACCGAATCTGGCGAACGAAGATCGGGGATGGTCGCAGCGTACTTGCCGTAGTCGGCCTCCGGATGCCCACCACCGAAAAAATCACGACTCCGCTCCGGGCGAACACGTCGCGCTCACGGAACGAGAACGCGGCGTCACCCCGAGTAGGGCGACGCCGCGCATCAGGTCCGAAATGCCGATTTCACTCGACCTCGACGACCAGCTCGACCTCAACCGGCACGCCGAGCGGCAGCTCCGCGACACCCACGGCCGAGCGAGCGTGCTGCCCCGCCTCGCCGAAGACCTCGCCCAGCAGCTCCGAAGCACCGTTGACCACACCCGGCTGCCCCGTGAAGCCCTCGGCCGAGGCCACGAAACCGACGACCTTGACCACGCGGACGATCGAGTCCAGGCCGACCAGAGAATCGACCGCGGCCAGCGCGTTCAGCGCGCAGATCCGGGCGTGCTGCTGCGCCTCCTCGGCGCTGACCTCAGCACCGACCTTGCCCAGGCCCGCCGGCGAACCGGCCACCATCGGGATCTGGCCGGCGGTGAACACCAGCGAACCCGTCCGCACCGCAGGCACGTAAGCCGCCACGGGCTTGACGACCTCGGGCAGCGGAATGCCCAGCTCCGCCAGGCGATCCGTCCACCGACCCATGTCAGGCCTCCTTCGGCCGCTTCATGTAAGCCACCATCTGCTCACCGGTGGGACCCGGCAGCACGGCGACGAGCTCCCAGCCGTCCTCGCCCCACTGGTCGAGGATTTGCTTGGTCGCGTGACTCAACAACGGAACGGTGGCGTACTCCCACTTCTGCATGGGGTTGAGCCTAATTCCTTTGGTGGTGGTCGTCTTGGGTGGCAGTCGTGTCCGCCTGGGTCGTAGTGACAAGGATCTGCGGTCAGCCTGCTCGGCGGTGCGGGTGGCGGAACCTGAGCGGCGCTGTGGACTCCGCGCGCCCCGACTGATGTACGTCCACTAGTTCCTGAACGGCGTAGCCGTGGCCCACCTGCGCACCTCGCACCGCCGGGGGTCTGAGGAGCTTCGTGGCGAGGACGCCGCGACGCCGTGTATTGGCATACATCAGGAGTGGCGCCCGGAGTCCACGGAGCTCCTCAGGTCCCTACCCGCACCGCTACGCAGAACGACCACCGTCACTCTCCAATTCTGGAAACGGGGACTTACGCTGATCGCGTGACCTCATGGGACGGGGAGCTGAACCAGGCGCGGTTGCACGTGGTCAGCGGCAAGGGCGGGACCGGGAAGACGACGGTCGCCGCCGCGCTCGCGCTGGCCCTGGCCACCGGCGGCAAGAAGGTGCTGCTCATCGAGGTCGAGGGGCGGCAGGGCATCGCGCAGCTCTTCGACAGCGCGCCGCTGCCCTACTCCGAGGAGTGGATCGCCGCGGCTCCCGGGGGCGGTGAGCTGCGGGCGCTGGCCATCGACGCCGAGCCGGCGCTGCTGGAGTACCTGTCGATGTTCTACAACCTCGGGTTCGCCGGCCGGACGCTGCGCAAGATGGGCGCCATCGAGTTCGCCACCACGCTCGCGCCCGGGCTCCGGGACGTGCTGTTCACCGGCAAGATCAAGGAGTGCGTCGGACGCACCGACGAGCGCGGTCGCTACGTCTACGACGCCGTCGTGGTGGACGCCCCGCCGACCGGGCGGGTGGTGAAGTTCCTCGACGTCACCCGCGCCATGGCCGACCTCGCCAAGGTCGGGCCCATCCGCGACCACAGCGACGGCGTGGTGCGCCTGGTGCACTCCGCCGACACCGTGGTCCACGTCGTCACGCTGCTCGAAGAGCTCCCGGTGCGCGAAACCCTCGAAGCCGTCGAAGAGCTCGACGCCGCCGACCTGCGGCCCGGAGCGGTCGTGCTCAACCGGGTCCGCCCGGGCAGGCTGCCCGCGCGATCGGTGTCGGCCGCCGCCGACGGCCGCGTCGACGCCGACCGGGTGCGCGCCGGCCTCGAATCCGCCGGCCTGAAGGTCGACGACGACACCCTCGACGGGCTGGTCCACGAGACGATCGAGCACGCCATCCGGCACCGGGCCGAGGACGCCGCGCGCGACCAGCTCGCCGCCACCGACCTGCCCACCGTCTCGCTGCCGGACCTCACCGCAGGGATCGACGTCGCCGAGCTGTACGAGCTCGCCGAGATATTCACCGAACACGGCATCCGGAGCCACCGATGAGCGAACCGCTGCGGCCGTCCCAGGTCGACGTCGACGCGCTGCTGGACGACCCAGACACCCACGTCGTCGTCTGCTGCGGCTCCGGCGGCGTCGGCAAGACGACCACTGCGGCGGCGCTGGCCGTGCGGGCCGCCGAGCGCGGGCGCAAGACGGTCGTGCTCACCATCGACCCCGCCCGGCGACTCGCCCAGGCACTGGGCCTGCGGGAACTCGGCAACACGCCCAAGCAGGTGTCGCTGGAGGGCTTCGAGCCCGCGGGCGACCTGAACGCGATGATGCTGGACATGCGCCGCACCTTCGACGACATGGTGCAGATGCACGCCGGCCCCGAACGGGCCGAGCAGATCCTGAACAACCCCTTCTACCAGACCATTTCGACCTCGTTCTCCGGAACGCAGGAGTACATGGCGATGGAGAAGCTCGGGCAGCTCGCCGCCTCCGGCGAATGGGACCTCATCGTCGTCGACACCCCGCCCAGTCGCTCCGCGCTGGACTTCCTGGATGCGCCGCAGCGGCTGTCGACCGTGCTGGACGGGCGGCTCATCAAGATGCTGTCCAGTCCCGCGCGCGCGGGCGGGCGCGGGCTGCGCAAGATCGTCGGGGCCTCGTTCAGCGTGTTCGCCAAGGCCGTGTCGACGATCATCGGCGGGCAGCTGCTCAACGACGCCGCGAACTTCGTGCAGGCCTTCGACTCGACCTTCGGCGGGTTCCGGCAGCGCGCCGAGCAGACCTACCGGCTGCTGCGCTCGCCGGGAACGGCGTTCCTGGTGGTCGCCGCGCCGGAGCCGGACGCGCTGCGGGAGGCGTCCTACTTCGTGGAGCGGTTGGCCGGGGAATCGATGCCGCTGGTCGGGCTGGTCGCCAACCGGACGCACCCGGTGGTCGCCGAGCTGGCGGGCAACCGCGCCGCGGCGGTGGCCGACGAGATCGAGGCCGCCGGTTCGGCTCCGCTGGCGGCGGCGGTGCTGCGGGTCCACGCGGACCGGGTGGCGATCGCCGACCGGGAGAAGCGGATGCTCGCACGGTTCACCCGAGCGCACCCGGAGGTGTCACTCGTCGGTGTACCGGCCTTGCCGTCCGATGTGCACGATCTGGCCGGTTTGCGGGAGATCGGCCGGCGGCTCGCCGGGGAATAATCCAAAAATCAGGCCGGGCATTAACGTTTTCAACGTTCACGCCCGGCCTGATCATTTCTCGGGGATCAGCTCACCTGAAACTCGGCGATATCGGAGTAATCCTGACGCGCTGCCTCGAGCAATTCGCGCCAGTTACGAACATCCGGACGACGGCGCAGCAGCGCCCGGCGTTCGCGTTCGGTCATTCCACCCCACACACCGAATTCGATCTTGTTGTCTAGCGCCTCGCTGAGGCACTCCGTCCGCACTGGGCAGCCAAAACAAACCATTCGTGCTTTGCGCTGCTCAGCCCCGCGGACGAACAATTGATCCGGGTTCTGGTCTCGACATGCGGCGGTTACCCGCCAGTCCCCCTGCTCGAACATAGAGTTCCCCCAGCTCCTCACTGGATCGTCGGCGACTGTATTTCGTCCGGAGCCCCCCGGCACCGGATGCCGTGGTTCGGAAGTCGGGAGCCGAACCACAACAGTGCTGTCGCTGGACGTAGACGGACTGTAGAGCCCAGCGGTTCCACAACCAACCGACGGTTGTCGTCCCGTTATCTTTCACACTCACTACATCGGATGGACTTCGGGCGTAACGCTCCGTCACGGCGCGTGCGCGATTTACGGTGGGTGCGTGCGTGCCCGAGACGGCTTGTTGAAGCTTTTCGGTCTGTGTGTGCTGGCTGGCGTGTTGGTCGCGGGGTTGCTCTTCCCGGCTGCGGGGTCACTCGGAGTGGTCTCCAACCGTGCTGGAGACGCCGTCAACAGCATTTCCACGGACATGATGACCAAGGAACCGCCACTTGTGACGACGATCACAGACAAGGATCGGAGGCCGATCGCCTACCTGTTCAACCAAGATCGGACGCCGGCCGCTCCTGACCAGATCGCCGACACCATGAAGGCGGCGATCGTGGCCATCGAGGACCGGCGGTTCTTCGACCACCACGGGGTGGACTGGGCCGGTACCGCGCGCGCCGCGGTCACCAACCAGATGTCCGGCGAGATCGCGCAGGGCGGTTCCACCCTCACCCAGCAGTACGTGAAGAACTACCTGGTGCACGTGGTGGCCGCCGACGACCCGGTCAAGCAGGCCAAGGCGATCGAGCAGACCCCCGGCCGCAAGCTGCGGGAGATCCGCATCGCGCTGCAGGTGGAGAAGCAGATCAGCAAGGAGCAGATCCTCGCCCGCTACCTCAACGTCGTGCCCTACGGCAACCAGGCGCACGGGATCGCCGCCGCGGCGCGCACCTACTTCGGCACCACGCCGGACAAGCTGACGATCGCCCAGTCGGCGCTGCTGGCGGGCATGGTCAACAGCCCCAGCGCGCTGAACCCGGAGAGCAACCCCGAGGAGGCGCTCAACCGGCGCAACCTGGTGATCAAGGCGATGGAGGACCAGCGCCGGATCACCCCGGAAGCCGCCGACGAGGCCCGCAACGCGCCGCTCGGCCTGGTCACGCCGCTGCAGAACATCCCCAACGGCTGCGTCGGAGCCGGCCCGTCCGACGGGTTCTTCTGCCGCTACGTCATCGACTACCTGGAGCGCGCCGGGTTCACCGAGGAGCAGCTCAAGACCGGCGGTTACACGATCCACACGTCGATGGACAAGCGCGCCACCGACGCCGCCAAGGCCGCGGCCGAGCGCGGCGTGCCGAAGACGACCAAGGGCATCGCGAACGTGATGAGCGTCGTCGAACCCGGCAAGGAGAAGCACAAGGTGCGCGCGCTGGTCGCCAACCGCGACTTCGGCATCGACGCGTCGAAGGGCCAGACCTCCTACGCGCTGCCCAGCGGCGTGGCGAAGTTCGGCGCCGGGTCGATCTACAAGGTGTTCACCGCGGCGGCGGCGCTGGAGAAGGGGATGGGGATCTACAACACCATCCAGTCGCCCGGGTCCTACACCTCGCAGGTCTACAAGAACGGTTCCCGGCCCTACACGGTCGGCAACGCCGAAGGCGTCGCGCCAGGCCCTCGCACGCTGCAGATGGCGCTGGCGACCTCGCCGAACACCGCGTTCGTCGCGCTGCAGGAGCGGGTCGGGCTGGAGCCCACGGTGGACATGGCGGTCCGGCTGGGCATGCGGCAGACGCTGCTGCACAACACCTCGGCGGGAAACCCGGTCACGCCCAACGGCTCCGGGGGTCTGTCGCAGGCCGAGGACGTCAAGCAGAAGAACATCGGCGCGTTCACGCTCGGGTTCGCCCCGACGAGTCCGCTGGAGCTCAGCAACGTCGGCGCGACGATCATGAGCGGCGGCACCTGGTGCCCGCCGACGCCCATCGAGCAGATCCAGGATCGCAACGGCAACCCGGTGTCGATCACCGAGGACCCGTGCGAGCAGGCCGTCGACGAGAAGATGGCCAACGCGTTGGCCGTCGGCATGAGCAAGGACGACACCGGCGGCGGCACGGCCGCAGCGGCCGCCAGCGGCGCGGGCTGGACCCGTCCGGTGGCGTCCAAGACCGGTACCACCGAGGCCCACCAGTCGGCCGGGTTCCTCGGCGCGACACCGCAGTACGCGGGTTCGGTGCTGACCTTCAGCGACGGCACCTCGCCGCAGGGCATCTGCGACAGCGATCCGCCGCGGCTCTGCGGCGCCAACGGCGGCAACATCTACGGCGGCAAGGTTCCGGCTCGGACCTGGTTCGACGCGATGAAGGTGGTCCACGAAGGGCTGCCGGTGGCCCCGCTGCCGCCGACCACCGATCGCTACGAGAACGGCGGCGACGAGTTCCACGTGCCCAACGTGGTCGGCCTGACCGATGAGCGCGCCAAGGAAAACCTGGAGAAGGCCGGTTACAAGGTCTCGGAGCGCTCGGTGAACAGCCAGCGCAAGAAGGGCACGGTGACCAGCCAGACGCCGCGCGGCTTCGCGCTGCCCGGCGAGACGGTGACGTTGTCGGTGAGCACCGGTTACGTGCCGCCGCCGTCGACGGAGCGGCCGGCGCCGCCGGAGGCCCCGCCGCCGGTGGCGGGTCAGCCACCGGCGCCACCGGTGCTCCCGCCGGGGCAGCGGCCGGGTGGCCCACCGGGTTCACCGCCGGGCCGGTGACCGGGTGAATCGGGTTTTCGTAAACTCGCCTGCGTGACGAGAGAGCAGGCGAGCACCCGACGTGCCCGGTCCCGCTACCGCCTGGTGGAGGTGCGGTCGACCGAGCGGATCACGCCGCGCGTGGTGCGGCTGGTCCTCGGCGGGGACGAGCTGGCCGACTTCGTCAGCAACGGCAGCGACCAGCGGATCAAGCTCTGCCTGCCGCAGCCGGGCAAGCCGATGCCGCTGGGCCGCACCCGCGAGGAGGTCTTCGCCCTCCCCCGCGACGAGCAGCCCCGGCAGCGCACCTACACGGTCCGCAGCTTCGACGCCGAGCGCTTGGAGCTGGCGATCGACTTCGTGATCCACGACCACGACGGCCCGGGCAGCAAGTGGGCGTCCGAGGCCGAACCGGGCGACCAGATCGTCACGGTCGGCCCCAGCCCGGCCTACCAGCCGAATCCCGATGCGGATCCGCTGGTGCTGATCGGCGACGAGACGGCGCTGCCGGCCATCGCCGCGATCCTCGAAGAACTCCCCGCCGGAGCCCGCGCGCGGGTCTTCGCCGAGGTCGCCGACGAATCCGAGGAGCAGCGGATCGACTCGGCGGCCGAGGTCACCTGGCGCTGGCTCCACCGCGACGGCACCCCGGCGGGCGAGGGCACCCTGCTCCTCGACGCCGTCCGCGACACCGACCTGGGCGCGGACCCCTACGTGTGGATCGGCGCGGAGGCCGAGGCGGTCCACCAGCTGCGCGAGCACTGCCAGCGCGAGCTCGGCCTGGACCGCCGCCACCTCTACGCCCTCGCCTACTGGCGCCAGAACACCTCCGACGACTGAGCCGGTGGCTCAGCCCTGGAGCTGGGCCTTGACGATCCCGGCGACCTTGCCGCCCTCGGCGCGTCCCGCGGCCTTGGCGTTGGCGGCCTTCATGACCTGGCCCATCTGCTTCATGCCCGGGCGCTCGCCCAACTCGGCCTCGACCTCGGCGATGGCCTCGGTGACCAGCGAGGACAGCTCGTCGTCGGAGAGCTGCTGGGGCAGGTAGCGGCGCAGGACCTCGGCCTCGGAGGCTTCGGAGTCGGCCTGCTCGGCACGACCGGCCGAGCGGAACGCCTCCGACGCCTCGTCGCGCTTCTTGGCCTCCTTCGACAGCACCTTGAGCACCTCGTCGTCGGAGAGCTCCCGCTGCTGCTTGCCGGACACCTCCTCCTTGCCCACGGCGGCCAGCGCCATGCGCAGGACTCCGGTGACGGCGGTGTCGCGTTGCTTCATCGCGGCGGACAGGTCCGCGCGCAGCTTTTCCTTGAGCTCTGCCATGCGCCGATTATCGCGCCAGGCACGCGGGCGGCGGGCCGCCGACCCCTGTCGAGACGTAGGCTTGTGAGGGTGAACAAGTTCGGGCGGATTCTGCTCAGCGCGGGCGCGGTCGGCGCCGCGACGCTCACCTACTCGGCGGCCATCGAACGGCGGCACTGGACGTTGCGCCAGGCCACGGTTCCGGTCCTGACCGAGGGCACACCCCCGCTGCGGGTGCTGCACATCTCTGACCTGCACATGACGCCGAACCAGCGGTCGAAGCAGCGCTGGGTCGCCGAGCTCGCCGACCTCGACCCCGACTTCGTGGTCAACACCGGCGACAACCTCGCGCATCCGCAGGCCGTTCCGGCGGCGCTGCGCGCGATGGGGCCGCTGCTGTCCAAGCCCGGGGTGTTCATCTTCGGCAGCAACGACTACTACGGCCCGAAGCCGAAGAACCCGGCCCGCTACCTGCTCCCGTCGGCGAAGACCAAGCGCATCCACGGCGAGCCGCTGCCGTGGCGGGACCTGCGCGCGGCGATGACCGAGCACGGCTGGCTCGACGCCACCCACCGCCGCCACGACATCGACGTCAACGGCACGAAGATCCACGTCGCCGGCCTGGACGACCCGCACCTGCATTTGGACCGCTACGAGGAGATCGCGGGCCGGCCCCCGGCCGACGCGGGCCTCAAGCTCGGCATCACCCACTCGCCCGAGCCCCGGGTGCTCGACAGCTTCGCCGAGGACGGCTACGACCTGGTGATGGCCGGGCACACCCACGGCGGCCAGCTCCGCGTGCCGGGCTACGGCGCCCTGACGACCAACTGCGACATCGACCGCACCCGCGCCCGCGGCGCCTCCACGTGGGGCGAGCGGATGCACCTGCACGTCTCGGCCGGCCTGGGCACGTCGCCGTACGCCCCGGTCCGCTTCGCGTGCCCGCCGGAGGCGACGCTGCTGACCTTGTTGCCTCGCACCGAAAACCCGGCCGCGACCAGGGAGAACGCCGAAAGCAGGACCCCGTACGGAGCGGGCGAGAGCATCCGCTAAGCTATATCCAGCGCTGAGGCGAGCACCCGAGATGCCTCAGAGCTGGAGATCGGGGTGTGGCGCAGCTTGGGAGCGCGCTTCGTTCGGGTCGAAGAGGTCGTGGGTTCAAATCCCGCCACCCCGACAGGGCAAAGGGCCTGGTCAGGACTCCACAAGGAGTTCCAGCCAGGCCCTTTTTCTATGCCCCAAACCCCGTTTGGGAGTCATTCTGGGAGTCAAGCTCGTGTTCGTCGTCCTCGGAAGCCGGCTACCGGTCCTTCAGCAGCCGGTCCAAGGCAGCGACCGGCGAGCCCTGGGACATCGCGTGGCGGGCGTCCAGCGCTTGCTCCCAAGAGGCTGTCAGAGCGTCCACTAGGCCCTTCCTCATTTCCGCCGTCACGTGCGTGTAGCGCCGCTGGACCGATGTGTCCGTGTGGCCCATCCGCTCGTCAGCGAGCACGGCTGGCACCCCGAGTTGTTCCATGAGCGTGCGGTGGGAATGGCGCAGACCGTGCGGAGACAACCCAGGAGCAACAGCCACCCAGCTCGCATCGGCCCGCGCCCGCGCACCGCGACCACGCGCCGGCACCCCCGGCCAAGGCTCGGCCATGACCGGTACCGGGCGGGCCGGTTGCGGGCTCTTCTTCGGATACCAACCGGTAGCAGCAGGCTGGAACAACCACGTCGCGAAGCCGTTGCGCCGCCAATGATCAGCTGCCCCCACCGGGCCACCTGTCCCTCGAACGTATCCGAGTGCGGCGATCGCCTTCTCGACACGCGTGCGCGTCTTCTCTGCGACCCCATCAGGCCGATTGAGCACGTTCGACACCGTCCCGGTCGACACCTCCGCGCGCCGGGCTACATCCGTCAAACGGGCACCAGACCGGCTTCCGACTGTCGTCGTCCTCAAGCCCCGGAACACATAGGTCCGCCCGTGACACTCACACGGCGCGGGTGCGGTCCTAGCGATGTGCTCCGTCAGCATTCGCGACAGCCAGTCGGGAAGGTCGATCGTTCGATATGAGTCGTCCTTCGGCGGGCACCGGAACAGCTCCCCGGTATCCAACTCGTAGAGCTGCCATTCGACCCTGACCTCGCCTCGCCGTACGAACTTCGTTTCCAGGCCGACGAGTTCGCCCCACCGGAGACCGGTGAAGCCCGCGAGCACGATGGCGACGAACTCGTCATCCCTCCCCGACAACAGGGATGCCCGTTCCGCGATCATGAGGATTCCGAGCGGGTCTGTGATGACCTTCTCCGGGCCCCTCCCATGCGAACGCCCCGCACGCTTTCCCCTCCCCCGGCGCTTGGCCGCTGGATTCCCGCCGATCAAGCCTTCCTCGACCGCGTCGGCCAGTACCAGGTGGAGAGTCCCCCGCCACGTTGCGATGCTGGAGTCCGCGTAACCACGTTCCCGTTCCTTGCGCGCCCACGAGTCCACGTCGGCAGCTGTCAGGTCGGCAAGAGGAGAGTTCTCGAACTCAGGAAGCAGGTGCTCCTCAAGATGCCTGCGGTAGTTCTGCATCGTCGATGCGGCGAGATCCTGTGCCGCGTACCAACTTGATGCGTAGGTACCGAACAGCATCCGCCCACGCTGAGGGTCATGCCAAGTGCCGGCGCGAGCCTTTGTCTCTTCGGCCCTCGCAGCCCTCTCCGCCTCGCGCTTGGTGCGGAACTTGGCTACACGGCCGTTCGAGTCACACACGCTGCGCAAGCGCCGACCCTCGATATAGAACCTGCCACGGAAGTAGTTCCCGCGCTTCTCCGCGAAACCCACTGCGATTCTTCCTTTCCTAGGACCGTGCTTGCTCAGGCCGCATGTCTTGCGGCATCGCTTGATGAGGCGGGGCGGGGCTTGCGCGGTGGACGAGCCCGAAGCTGGGAGGAGGGAGCCTGATCTCGCGCGGTAGGCCTACTGCTGGTCCGACGCGCGGTTCGACCAGACGTCGTCGCCACCACATCCGGCCGGCGTTCAAGGATTCGAAGCAGCTCCTCAAACTGTTGATGGGTGAATCGGATCGCTCCCCCGGCCCGTGTGTGGGGGAAGCGATCGCGTCGACACTGTTCGCGAACCCACCAACCGGACCGCCCGAGCTGCTTCGCAATTTCTTCCGGCGTGAACAGAACAGGCAGAGCGGCGGAGCCATCATTTGCGGTCATGCGATCCCCCTGTGGTCCGTGTGTGGGGCAGTCGTCTCGATACGGGTCGTCAGCGGCGGTCATGGCTGCGCGGGGCGTATCCATGTCCTGGGTTCCTCCCCTGGTCGGGCACATGCGTGCCCCGCCCGCGCTATGCGGGCTGCTGGATGTGGTGGGTCTACGGAAGAAACGGAAGACCGGAAGAAGTCCGTGGATTCGGTGTGTGACCTGCGGTTTTGGCGGGTCGACTTCTTCCGGGGTGGCTACGGAAGAACTACGGAAGAAGTCGGGTGCGGGGACTTTTTCCGTACTTCTTCCGTACGGGGCGCGGAAGAACTCGCGGGTTTGTCTGTGCTGGTCAGGGGGGTTCGGCTGGGGGTTGTTCCGTTTTTCCGTTTGTTCCGTAGGACTGGCGGGCCTGGGGGCGGAGGGTGAAGCGGGTTCCGGGTCGGCCTCGGCCGCTGGCGGTGCGGATTTCTTGGGTGACGATGCCGTCGCGGATGAGCAGTGCGAGGGTGTCGAAGGTCTGATCGGCGGTCTTCTTGTTGCGTTTGGCGAAGAGGTTGTAGACGTCGGACTTGCTGCGGCCGGTCTCTCCGGCTTCGGCGAGCCAGGCCATGAGGCGTTCGACTTCTTCCTGGTCGTCGAGTTGGCCGTAGAGCCAGTGGATGGATTCCTCGGTGTAGGCCCACAACGCCCGCGCGGCTTGCAGGTGCTCGGCGTCCACGGCCTGGCTGCCGTCGATGAGGGCGTAGACCAGTGCCAGGCGCGGGATCATGGGCCGCCCACGGGCCAGTAGTGCGGTGACCGGGCCGTCGGGGCGTGGGCGGGCGAGTTCGCGGTAGATCGGTTCCCACGCCTCGATCGCGGCCGGGGTGAACGGCACCTCGCCGAGCCCGGAAAGCTTCCGCAGACGGTCGGCGAGTTGGCCGGCGATGTCGGTGACCATGCCGTCGGGGAGGTTGCCGCCTTCTGGGAGCAGCTGGGTGCGGCGGCTGGCCACGATGAGCATCCGGTTGAGCCCACCGCCGAACACCTCGGCGCTGGTCATCCGCTCGCGCAGTTCGCGCGGGGTGACGTGGCCGATGACGGTGATGCTGGGGTCGGTGGCGGTGACGGGGTTGGAGCGGGTGACGCTCTGGAGGCTCTTGCCGTCCCAGGCTTCCCGCAGGGTCATCGACAGTGTGTTGCCCGAGCGCTCGAACTGGGCCAGCACCTTCGCGTACTCCTCCTCCACGACCAGTAGCCGGCGGTCGGCGCGCGGGGTGATGTCTCCGGTGTCGTCGTCCTTCTCGTCGGCGACCTGCTCGATCAGCCCTTCACCCGAGGACAGGCCCCGGACTGTCTTGAGCGGCCACTCGGAGGTTTTGGCGACCTCGCGGAACAACCGCTCGATGACCGCCTGCGCGGTGCCCTTCGCTCCGTCCGAGGTGCGGCCGGTGATCAGCGGCCACACCCGTCCGGGATGGACGCTGTTGGCGCGGTAGAGGTAGGAGCCGGTGCCTACCCACGCGCCGAAGCTGGACAGCAGGATCGCCAGCAGCGCCGCCGGGTGGGCCTCGGTCGTCGGGGCGACCTCGCGGACGATGCGGCCCGCGGTTCCCTGCAACGCCGCAGGCGCGAGGTTGGGAAACCCGACCACCTGCAGCGGTGTTTCGTCCTCACCGGCCGGGGTCGGGAACGGCACCACCCGGCCACCCTCATCCGCTCCGGCCTCCTGGTGGAGGTGTTCTGCGTGTGTCATGCGGCCCTCCGGTGCTCAATCACGTCCGAGCTGACGTCGCGCTGCCAGCGGGCCAGGTCGGCGGCCAAGCGCTGCCACAGGTCCACCAGCTCATCGCTGGGCTCGACCAGACCGGGCAGTTGTTCGACCGGGGCGGTTGCGGCAGCGTGGACCACGCGCTGGGCGTGCTCGCCGACCGCACGGCGATAGGCGGCTTCGAGGACGGCGGTGCGCAGGAACCAGCCGGCCTCGGGCCACGGCGCACGCTGGTAGGTCTCAAACACCCACATCGCCACGCTCTGCGCCCTGTCCGCCGTGGCCAGCAGGCCACGACGGCGAGCCTCGGCAACCAACACCTGTGGATCCGGCGCGATCCCCGCTGCGGTGACCCGCACGGCCAGCTCGAACACAACCTCCCGCACGCCATGACCGGCATCCGTGGGGCGCATCCCGGCCAGCAACTCACGAGCACGCTCGGCGGAGCAGCACATCAGGCATCCCAGAAACGCCCGCACCGGGTCGAACTCGGTGTCGCCGTATGGGTTCTCCAGCTTCGGCACGATCGCTCCTCCTTCGCTCGGGTTCGTCATGTCGGGCACCTCGTCAGTTGCGGTGGTGGTTGGCGCGGTGGATACGGCGCGCGGCGTTGATGACGCGGCGGCCAGCACGGAGGCGGAGGCCGGTGCCACCGCAGGGCCGGCAGAGGCGGATGGCTCGCAGGAACGGGGAGCGCAACTTGCCGGTGCCTCGGCAGGTACGGCAGGCCTTGAAGGGCCAGAACCAGCACGTCACGCCGTAACCGAATGTGACCAACACGATGGAGAGGAGTAGGGCGGTGCTAGCGGGGTCGGTGGGGGTCACAGATGGCCTCCAGGGCTGATTTTGGGCGCACTGGCCCACGCGCCTCTAGGCGCTAGGTCGCTGGTGAGGACAGGAGTGGGGTTCTAGCGGGGTCTCTAGACCTAGAAGGGCTGTCGTCTAGGTCTAGAGACCCGCAGGGGGCTAGCCAGACCCCTCGCGGCGATTACGCTGCGCGACTTCGTCGGCGATGTCGGTGCGGGTGATGCCGATGCGGCTGGCTCCCTTGCCTTCGCTGGTGCCCCACACCTGAGCCGTCCGGACGCCGTGCCGCTTGAGCGCAGCGGTCAGATCGGCCGACTCCCGGTAGGTGCCGTACACCTCCGGCTTGAGCTCGTAGAGCCGAGCGATGACGCGTTCGTTCCAGACCTTCTTCTCGGTCTCGCCCACGACGGCGAGGATGTCTTCGAGCAATGTGTCCTTCTTGGACGCCGTCTCGTCGACCTCGGGGGTTTCGCCGATGGCGTGGCCGGTGAGGGTGCCGGCTTGCTCGCGGAGGGTGCGGGCGTAGGCGGCGACCTTCTCCGATGCCGGACCATCCAGGCCGGCGACGGTGCGCACGATCTGAGCATCCGAGCCTTCGCCAACGAGGTAGCCGATGCCCTTGTCCGCCCAGGCGAACGTCGTCGCGCGCACGCCCTGCTTGTACTTGCTGGTGCCCAGGACCATGTCGTTTTCGGTCTGGCCCTGCACCTTCAGGCAAAACCGCGTGGACACGTTCGCGGAGATGCCGGTGGGCAGGCTCTTGGCGTCCGGGCGCTGGGTGGCCAGCATGATGATGATCCCGAGCGCCGGGCCTCGTTTGACGAGGTCGGTGCAGATGGCTTCGAACTCCTCGCCGACCTCGGGGTGCTCGAACCACACCTGGCACTCATCCACCCCGATCACGATCGGATGCAGACCCAAGCTCTTCTTGCCCGCCAGCTCCGGGGTGACCTTGTTCTCCGGCGCCAGGCCCTGCTTCGCGAGATCCCGGATGAGCTTGGCTCGGCGGCGGAGCTCGTCGCGGAGTTTGCGCAGGTCACTAATAGCCTTTTCGATCTCTTCGTCGTCGTCTCCGACGCCGTGGGCGTGGGTGACCTTTTCCAGGGGGTCGAGGTCACCGGTGCCCTTGAGGTCGTAGGTGTGCAACTCCGCACGCGGGTCCAACGCCGCGATTAGCAGCAACTCGCGCAGGGCGAAGGTCTTACCCATACGCGGGATCGCACCGATCGCCACCGAGGTGAACATCAGTCGCAGGTCGACCCAGCGGCCGCGCTGGTCGGTGCCGAAGGGCTGGGGCTGGAACAGGTCCACGCGCACGCCCTTGCGCAGTGCCCAGGCGGGTTGCTTGGCCTTGCGCATGTCCTGATCCCCCACCCAGAGGATCAACCGGCCGGCGTGCTCGCCGTTGTCGGCCTCGGGCCACACGCACCCGAGTGGCCGGCGGAGACCGGAGGCGAGCTTTTCGCGGCGGTCCATGATGTCCCCGACCGTCACCCCATGCGGGAGGTCGACGTCGGCCCGCCACCCCTTGCCATCACGCGAGATCGGCTTGGGGAACCCGATCCCCTCGCCGCCCTTGCCCATGGCCTGGTTGATCCCCGAGATGCCCAGGGCGTTCAACGCGATTTCGACGGCGTTGCTGGTCAGCTTCGGCACCTTCGTCGCCTCCACCGCACGGGAAGCGATCGGCTGATCCGCCGGCGCACCCAACCAACCCACGCCACCGAGAGCGCCGGCCACGATCGCGTACTGGACCAGCTCCGGGAGGAACGCCCGTCCGAGGAAGAACGCCGCCAACGCGGCCGCGCCCAGACCCACTGTCGTGTAGACCCGTCCCCGGACCCGGCTATCACGCTGGCTCGACAACCGGAGGTATTCCGCTGCGTCGGCGCGGTCAGCGGCAGCATGGCGAACAGTCCGGCCCTCGGCGTCGGTCACCCACCGCAGAAACCCAGCCAGCAGCCGCAGCGTCCCTTGTGGAACCCGGATCAGAATGCGGCCCAGATAGACCGGGCAGCGCACAGCGTGGAAGGCGAAGGTGTGGCCCGCATACCCGACCGCCCACCTCGCGGCCTCCCGAAACTCCTCCACGCTGCTCGCCCAGCCAGGCAGGACCGGTTCCCGCTTCTCGCGCCGGACCAAGCTCGACCCCGCCTCGGCGGCCTGGGACTGGTCGACCTGCTGCGCCTGGTCCTCGTCGACCAGCTCGCCATCGATGACCTGGTTCTCCGACTCGCCCTCATCGCGGGTCTGGTCGGGGTTGAGGCGTTCGGAGGGGAAGCGCAGCACCCGCGCCTGCTCGCCGTCCTCGTGCGCCTGGTGCTCGTTGCCCTCGGGCCTGTGGTTCTGGGGCTGTTCGGTCATTGCTGCACCTCCCGGTGGTTGTCGGTGTCTTTGATCAGGTGGGCCAGGCCCGCGCCCATGCCGAGCACGGCGACGGGCAGACAGGCCACAGCGGCGGTGATCAGCCAAGGCGCCGAGGTCATGCCGGCGGCCTTCATCAGGTGGAAAGCGATCTGGCCCAGTGCTCCGAGAGCGAGCGAGCCGAGCGCGGAGTACTTCGCGAACCGGCGCGCGCGGGATGGGACTTGGCCGGAGAGCCAGACCCGCAGGGCGTAGGCGGCGTAGGTCTCCACCCCGATCGGGAGCGTGATCGCGGTGTTGATCGCGAACCCATCCGCGATCCCCGGAAGCGGGTGCACGATCCCGAACCCGGTCAGTTGACCGAGTCCGACCCACCCGGACCAGATGGCCACAAAGGCAGGCAGGGCCAGCAGCATCACCGGCCACACCGCCACCGGCTTCACCGGCTGCTCGTCGGTGGGTTTGGCCGGGTCTGCGACGGGTGTGATCGGCTCAGACGGGTCCTTGCGCTCGGGCTCCGGCTGCTCCGCCGAGACCCGCTCGGGCTCGGCGACCGGTTCCACCTCGGTGGACTCGCTTTCGGTCGTGGTGGGTTCGGCGTCGTAGGTCTCGGTGGGTTCGTCGGTGGTCGGGGTGGGTTCGGTGACGACGTGCAAGTGCGCCGAGTTGGCAGTCTTGCCGTGGGTCTCCTCGGCAAGGCGAGACAGGATCTCGCGGGCCTTCGGGGCCCCGATCCGCATCTCGGCCATGAGCTGGTTGCGGCTCGGCGTCTGGCCCAGGTCTTGGACCATCTGGCGGGCCTGCGGCAGCAGCTCGGCAACGGGCACGGGGTAGGAGCTTTTCGCGGTGGTCATCGGGCCACCCCCAGCGGAAGCCGCGGAGCAGGCACCCGAGCACCCAGCCCCTCAACAGCGGCCATGACCAGCCGCAGCACCACACCGAGGCCGAACAGTCCGAGACCAACGGTGCGGGCGATCCCGGAGGCCACCGCCAGGGCGAAAAGCACGACCAGCGGCAGGACGGTCACGACGGTCAACCGCAGCAGCCCGGCGGCCGCCAGCAGCGCCAGCGGCAAGACCACGAGGACGGTGAGCTCGATCAGCAGATACAGCAGTCCGAGGATCAGGGTCTTCATCGCACACCCCCAGCGGGGTTGGTGGCGATCCGTAGCATCAGAGATCTCCTAACGGTTTCGTGATCGGTGGGAGACCCCGGCCCAGCAGGTGGTTCTTGGCGGAATTTGGCTGCTGGGTCGGGTGCCTCAAAAAGGCCAACTGGTGTTGCCGTCGTCGGCGCGCTCGGCAGCCCTGAACAGGGCTTCGGCCAACCAGAGGTCGTGACGGTGATCCGCCCGCTCGCCCTCATCTCGCACCGCATACGGCCCGAACCGCTCGACGTACTCCTCGGCCCGCCGGGCGTACATCCGCTCGCACGGCGCCGTAGCTCCCGGCTCGGCCGTCTCGGCGGCCGGTGCGGTGCGGTTGACGGGCAGGGGCTTGCCGGTGATCTGGGAACGCCACGGACCCTTCTGCCCGCGAAGGCCCCGGCGTTCCATCTCCAGATAGGCCGCCGTCGGAACCTCGTGAACGAGCGGCTCAGGTGCGTCGATCTCGAAGCGGAACGCACCGCACTCGCAGGTCCACCGAACCGAGATCGCCGAGACCTGCTCACCACTACTGGGCTTGTGCTCCGGGCAGGTCAACTCACGCCGCCTCCGAGCACCCCGAGAGCCGTCCTCGATCGACCACGACATCCGCCGCTTGGACAACAGCCAATTCATCAGCCCGTTCACGCCGCCTCCCCGGAATCCGCCTCGGTCGTGATCAGCCGCAGCGCGGCGCCGGCCTCGCGACGCTCGTAGCGACGCAGCCGCGTGCGCTCCCCGGCGCCCAGCTCCGACCACGCGAACGGCGTGACCGGCAGCTCACCCAGCTCCTCGGCGATGACCTGATCCCAGTAGCTCTTCACCGCCTGCTGCCCAACCTCGTCGAGCTCTGCCTCGCAGAACGCGAGCTCACGCCCGAGCGAGTTGACGTTGGGGTAGTTCATCTCGACCTCCAGATGTTCTATAACTTCGCTGATGTTCTGTAACGTAAGGGCTGAGCGTTCCACTGTCAACCGGATGTGTCAGAACATCGAGTACGCTGACCGCATGCCTGCCAACGACGCTCGCGAGGACAAGCGCCCAGCTAGCCGGCGCGTCGCTGACGCCCTACGAGGGCGGATCGACGCCGGCGAATTCGCCCCGAAGGAGCAGCTGCCGCCCTACCGAACCCTGGCGGCGGAATACAGCGTCGCCCTGGGCACTGCCATCAATGCGGTGAAGCTCCTCCGCGACGCCGGCATTGTGAAGATCCGCCCTAATGCCGGCGCCTACGTCCCGGACGCTTCGGAACAGATGGACGTCGTTGCGGAGCTCAAGCGGACTCGTTCGCAGCTGGCGAGTCTCGGTGAGGCTGCGCAGGAGATGAGCTCGACGATCAGGACCCTCGAAGCGCGCCTGGCGGACATCACCGATCAGCTGGACGAGGCTCAGTAGCCGCCGGCGCCTGCGCTCGCCAGTCATGCCATCAGCCCCTGGAAGAACTGAGCCAGGCCGTTGACCAGGGCCAAGAAGAGTTCGAACGCGCCCTTTACCCAGACCGCCGAATCAGCCGGGTGCTTCACGATCAGGACCAGCACCGCGAACGTGATCGCAGCACCGATGAGCTTCGGCATGAAGCCGCCGCCGGCCTGGACTCCGGGGATCGTCTGCTTAGCCATGACTTCCTCCTACGTGGAACCGGCATTCAGAGAACTCTGCTGTTCCCTGCCGCCGTTTGCGTTGTCATGACTCAAGAATCGCCGCCCCGAAGCTGACACATCAGTGCACAAGTACGGGCGCATTTGCGCACTGGGGGCACATGCTGTGTGCCTCGTGTGCCCCCTACCTGCCCGCTCGCATGTTTTACTACCTGGCGGGGAGGCATGATCATGGCCGCGAAGGAACCAAACCGTCGACTAGCTGCGCTGATGCGCGAGTCTGGCCTGACCAACAAGGGCCTGGCCAAGCGCATGACCGACCTCAGCAGCATCGATGGCGGCGACCCGATTGCGCCTACGCACACGAACGTCGACAAGTGGCTGCGTGGCGAGACGCGTCGCCCGAAGGCCCGCACGTGTCACGTGCTGGTCAGAGTGCTCTCCAACGCGCTCGGACGGCCGGTCACCGTGGACGACGTCGGGTACGGGGAAGTGCCGGCGGAAAACGTCGACGACACGCTTGAGTACCCGGAAACCCTGTCCGACTCGGTGACCACGCTGACGCGTCTTGCGGAGTTCGACCTCCGGCCGAACGGGCAGGCGGACAAGCTGCTCGTCGTCCCGGCAGCCTGGAGCAATCTCCTGGTCAAGTGGATGTTCGGCAGCGATGGCGAGAAGTCAAAGCCTGTAGAACCGCGCCCCATCAGCGAGTTCGACGTCCAGGCCGTCAAGGACGCGACCGCGATGTTCGCTAACTACGACTACCGCTACGGAGGCGGCCGTCCCAAGCCCCTGGTCGCGCAGTACCTGGAAAGCGAAGTGCTCCCGTTGCTGCCGCACGTCCAACCGGACACTGAGCTGGGACGACGGTACTTCCAGGAAGTCGCAGCGCTTACCCGGTTGGCGGGATGGACCTGCTACGACACCGGTCAGCACGCCCTCGCGCAGCGGTACCTTCACCAAGCTTTCCGCCTTGCCAAGGCTGCCGGTGACCGAGCCTTGGCCGGCCGCATTCTCGCGGGCATGAGCCACCAAGCCAACTTCCTCGGCTACTACGAACAGGCGGTACACCTCGCTCGCGGTGCAGCTCAGGGCGCACGCGGGCAGGCCACCCCTACGGCGATGGCGCTCTTCCATTCGATGGAGGCTCGCGCGCTCTCTTCACAGGGCAACGAGCAAGAAGCGACCGCAGCGATGCTGGAAGCCGAGAAGTGGCTCAGCTCCAGCAACCCCGACGATGACCCGGAGTGGATCAAGTACTTCGACCTCGCCGAACTCAACGCCGAGTTTGCTCATTGCTTCCGCGACCTCGACAAACCCGACCTCGCAACCGAGCACGCGGCCAAGTCCATTGAAGTCTCCGAAAGCTTGTACGTACGCAGCCTGTCCTTCTGCCGCACCGTGCTCGCCACGTCATACCTCCAGGCCAACGAGGTCGAGCAGGCCGTCACCGTCGCCCGCGAAGTCGTCAACACCGCCGCCGGCCTGAAGTCCTACCGCGTCAACTCCTACCTCGACGAATTCCGCCAGCGCCTACGCCAGCACTCCGACGCACCGGTCGTCGCGGATTTCGAGTCGTACGCCAACACACAGGGGTAATGGTCCGGATGGTGAAACGGTTTCGTGATCAGCGGCAAAATCAGTCAGGCACGGGACGTGAGACAGGCCATACTCACCATGACGTGGTGTTGCTGCTGGTGTTCGGCTGGGTGCTCTTGGTGACCGTGGCGGTGGTGGACTTCAGGGACACGACGGCGTCGACGCCGTTGAGTTGCTTGGCGGAAAGTGGTGGCGGTGGGCAGCCGTTATCGCAGGTCAGCGGCGCATGTCGCGGCGTGCGCCTAGGCTCCAGCCATGACGCGGGGAGAGACCAAGCGGGACCGCCGGTTGCGTGAGGCGGGCAAGCTTATGAACGAGGCTGCCGCGTCGCTGCGGCGCCGCACGGGCCAGGCCATCGCCGCCGGGGGCGAGACGGTGCCACCCATGAGCCGCTACACGATGGCGTCGCTGCTAGAAGCGCTGGCGCATGAGGTGGCCCGGGGCAAGGTCTCGGACTGGACGATCACCGAGGCGGTCAAGCTGGCCCGATCGATCGTGGTGGAAGACCAGGGAGAGTGACTGCGCACCTGGCTTGCATGGGCTAGCCCCGGCTCGGCTGCCAGCTGGTCACCAGCGAAAAGGCAACGGGCTCACCGAGTCCGGGAGCTAGCTATTACTGCGCGCACGTGCTGCCTGCAAGAGCACCCGCAGCGCAGGTATCCGACGGTACGTATTCACACTGCGTGATCACAAGTAACGTTACGTGTCCATAAGCTTACGGGTGAGGGGAGGTGCCGTGATGGCCGGTCCCGGTATGGCACCGAAGGCCCGGAGGGCGGACCCGTCCGCCGACCGGAAGCGGCAGGCCGAGTTCCGGAGAAACTAGAAGGTCCGCCACTGTCGTGGACGTTCAATGTCACGGAGATCTGCGATCCGTTTGTGTACCTCGTCATCGACTTCGGGAGACTGGCCGAGCTGTTGGGCGAGCCAGGTCGTCATGTTGAGCTCTCTGATCGCCCGAATTACCGGAAACCCTTCCCACTCCAGCGGGTCGAAGCCGTACGCCTTGACGTATGCGGCGTATTCGTCGTCGCTGACCCAACCCAGAGCGCGATAGCGGA
This sequence comes from Saccharopolyspora endophytica, assembly GCF_018070075.1. Taxonomy (GTDB): domain Bacteria; phylum Actinomycetota; class Actinomycetes; order Mycobacteriales; family Pseudonocardiaceae; genus Saccharopolyspora; species Saccharopolyspora endophytica. Next base: position 52,728 of record NZ_JAGPXE010000020.1, on the reverse strand, counting down.
CGGCCTCCACGCTCGCGTCCCACTCGCGCGGACCCCAGCAGAAGTCCTCGAAGTCGATGACCTTGACGGTGCCGCTTCGGTCGCGCATCAGGTTGGCCTTGTGGAAGTCGCCGTGCACCGGCCCGAACCCGAGTCGGAAGTTCAGGCCGGCGAACTGCTCGTCGAGCTCGTCCTTCCGACCGCTGAGAAAGGCCCGCTCGTCCTCAGAGAGAGCGCCACCGATTGCCTTGAGGCGGGTGCCGACCTTGGGCATGGGCTCGAAGAATGGCAATGCAAGGTCGGAGGGCTCAGGTATGGAGTGCAAGCGCCGCAGCACCTCCCCCAGCTCGCCGGAGCTGACCGGCTCGTCGCTCTCTTCGATGAACTCCCAGAAGGTCACGACCAGATCCCCGACGGTCACGAACTCGCGGCTGGTCGGGGCAAGTTGAGCTGCGGGGAACTGGTGAGAGGCGAGCCAGGTAGCGATGCGCGCCTCTTTGCGGCCAGCCGTGATCGACCGGCCCACACGCGCAATGATCGGCGCGGAGGCGAGGCGGAACATCGCGTTCTCGCCCATCCGCACGAGCTCAGCGCCAGTGCAGTCGACGCCGGCGTCTTCGCAGGCGGTCTCCAGAACTTGGCGGGTGGTCTGCGGCGTGAACGTCGCGTTCTCCATCAAGCGCTGCTCCTCCTCGGCTCGCCCAGCAGGCTACGGGCCGGTCGTGTGGCTGCCTAGGCGACATACGAGGCTTCCACATGCCAGGAAGCCATCGTGCTCTTACAAGCGTTCTCATGGACGGCTGAGAGCTTCGTGGACGGCTTAGAACCAGCTTCGCCGCATTGGGCTCCGCTTTCACGTGAGGCGATGCAGTTCGGCGGAACCCCCGAAGTAGATCCTCGGCTACCCGCTCGCAACCTTCTCGCTTGCGGCCAGGGCCGACGGCTTAGCCCCCTCCGCGCAGGCCGATGCCTGGTGTATCGGGAGCGCCAGACGGTGCGCGCTGCGCACGTGCCAATCGAGCGCGTCCAAGCCCATCGAACCGAGACTCACCAAGACTCGTCCACACCGCTCCCCTCTGACTGGGCAGACGTACCACTCCCGCTGGTCGATCAGAACGACTTCGAGCTCCACCTCGTCCACCTCAAATCGGACAACTGTGGCAATCGCGTTATTCGTGGTGAACGCGAGTATAGAGCTTGATCCCTGCATACATGGCAGATGGCGAGCGTTCACTCGAAGGGACGCATACGGTCCGATTCGTGGCGGACGAGCTACTCACGTCAGGTCAGGTCGCGAAGCGTCTCGGAATCAACCCGAGCACGCTCGCCCGCTATGTCCGCGAAGGAAAGCTCAAACCGGCCGTGACGCTGCCGAGCGGTCACCACCGTTGGACCTGGGATGACGTGCTCGAACAGCTGAGATCCCAGCAAGGCGAGAGCTAACGCCTGATCAGCCGAGCAATCGAGGGCTCACGGCCTGCGTCGGCACCCACCACAAGTGCCACAAGCCGCGTAGGCTTGCGGTCTGCGTTACTTAGTCCCTGTTGCGCATTCGTGCATACGATCAACAGCGTGGGGACGGCAAGAACGCGATGGCTGGTCTGAAGAGGGGCAGCGAGGACAGGATGTCGCTCGTCGAAGTCCTCAGCGCGATCGCTGCGGCAGGACATCACGATGCCCCTTTGCGGGTTTGTCAGGCCGCTGTGCATGCGTTGCCCTTCGACGGCGCGTCCATCACGGTCATGTCAGATGCTGATCATCAGGAACCACTCTGTGCCACCAACCAGGCGGCCCGCCGCATCGATGAGCTGCAATTCGAGCTCGGGGAGGGGCCTGGCATCGAGGCGCACGCATCCGGACGATCAGTGCTTGTCTACGACCTCGCCGAGCCGGTCGAGGACCAGTGGCCCGTGTTCGCGCGCGCTGTCAGTGGCTCGCTGGCACGGAGGATGTACGCGATCCCGCTGGAAGCGGGGCGGGCGAGGATCGGGACGCTGTGTTTTCACGGCCTCACGCTGGAACGTATGGGGGTTAATGACGCTGCCAACGCGTTGCTTTCCGCGGACGTCGCGGCCTGGGCGGTAGTCGGTGTCATGACAAGAGGGACAGCGCAGGACGCGAATGACTGGCTGGAAGGTTCTTCCCTGCGCTGGGCGGACGTTCATCACGCGACCGGGATCATCGGGTGCCAGATGCAAGTGCCAGTAGGGACGGCGCTGACATGCCTGCGGGCGCATGCGTTCGCCCATGACCGGTCACTCAGCGACGTGGCGCACGACGTGGTCAAAGGAACGCTGCGATTCGACCAGGGTAGGCGTTGACACGCGACAAGATCACGGCGCTGGGCTGGCGTCGTCGGCTCGCGCTCTCATGAGACGTCAATCAGCAGCAGCAGGCGGAACTCTGCGCCAAGGGTCGGGAGTCAGTTTGGGAGTCAACCTCGCGAGCGGGAGCAAATGACACCTATGGATACCAACGCAGCCCGAAGTGCTGACCTGCACCTTTCTTAGAATTCGCTGGTACAGATCATCGCGAACCTTCATTCGGGTCGAAGAGGTCGTGGGTTCAAATCCCGCCACCCCGACAAGGCAAAGGGCCTGGTCAGGACTCCGCAAGGAGTTCAGACCAGGCCCTTTCCCTATGCCCGGAAGCGCCGCTGGGAGAGATTGGGGAGAAGATCTCACCCTCCGCCTGACGTTCAAAAGTCCACGGCGCCGCAGCGATTTCGGCCTACAGGAGCCGGTGGCTGCGCTTGTCGCACTTGCCCCCGCCGGTGGCCACGACGCACCGGCGGTTGTTGCTGGTGATCGCCTGACATTGCACCGCCGGGTCGTGGTCTCACTGCGGCGCCCGCCCCAGACCGGTGGCCGGTTGTGGCGAAGCGGGTTTGTGGTTGTTGGGTGAGGATTGTTGGATGCGGTGGCGTGTGCTGGCGGGGAGCGGGGTTGCGGTCCTGGCGACGGCGGTCGTCGGGGCGAGTGCTGTGGATGCCGATGGGGTGTGGTTCCGGGAGTTGCGGAAGCCTCCGTGGCAGCCGCCCCCTCAGGTGTTCGGGCCGGTGTGGACCGCGTTGTACGCCGACATCGCCGTGTCCTCGGCCGTCGCGCTGTCCGAGCTCCCGCGGCGTTCTGGTTTCGTGCCCGCCCTGACCGCGAACCTGCTGCTCAACGCCGGGTGGACCTGGGTCTTCTGGGGCGCGCGGCGTCCCTCCTGGGCGGCGGTGGAGGCCGCTGCGCTGACCGCGAGCTCGGTCGACCTGCTCGCGCGGGCAGCGCGGGCCGATGCGCGGGCCGGAGCCGCCCTGGCGCCCTACGTGGCGTGGTGCGCCTTCGCCACCGCGCTGTCGACGGCGATCGCCCGCCGCAACCCCTGAACGGCGCGATGGCCGATTCCCGCCGGATTCGGATGCCTCCGGCGACGACGATCGGAGCATGGATCTTCGAGTGCTGCCGATCGCCGAGGGAGTCCTGGCGGAGCTGCGAACGGTCGACGACGCCGGTCGTGGGATCGAGCCGTTCGTCGATGAGGCCGGAGGCGCGCCGCTGCGGTGCTGCCTGCGGCGGGTGCGCGCGGGCGAGCGGGTGGCTCTGGTGAGCTACGCGCCGCTGCGGCGGTGGGCCGCCGAGAGCGGGGTCGCGCCCGGGGCTTACGACGAGGTCGGGCCGGTGTTCATCCACGCGGACACCTGCGCCGGGCCGGACGATCCGGGCTGGCCGGAGGAGATCCGCGGGTCGCGGCGGGTTCTGCGCGCCTACTCCGCCGAGGGCCGGATCCTCGGTGGCTGCCTGCTCGACGGTAGGACCGGGCTCTCCGAGCAGACCGCTTCCGACCTGCTGATGGATCCGGCCGTGGCGTTCGTGCACGTCCGAGCGGTGGAGTTCGGGTGCTTCCTGTTCGAGGTGCGGCGGTGATCAGGCCGCGTCTCGGTCTCCGAGGCGGACTAGGACGACTCCGGTGATGATCAGCAGGCCGCCGACGATCACCGCTGGGCCCGGTCGCTGGTCGAGGAGCAGCCAGGCGAACAGGGCGCTGGCGACGACCTCGATGAGGGCGACGAAGGAGGCCAGGCGGGAACCGAGACGTCGGGTGGCCGCCGTTCCCGTCGTGTAGGCGATGGCGGCGGCGATCACACCGAGCGCCACGAGCGGTGCCCACCAGGGGGTTTCGCCGATCGCGTAGACGGCCGGGTCGAAGTTCGCGCGCATGGGCAGGATCCCGATGACGCCGAGGACCGCGAGGATGACCGCGGACAGGACCAGGCCCGCGCCGGCGAGGGCGATCGGCGGGAGGACGCCGTCGGTCTCGCCCGAGACCAGGAAGTACGCGGCGTTGCCGATCATCGCCGCGAACGCCCACGCCGCGCCCGTCCACGCGATGTCCGCGCCCGAGGCCAGGTCCAGCGCGAACACCAGTCCGGCGATGGCCGAGCACGCGCCCAGGACCGTCAGCCGTCGCGGACGCTGGCCTCGCCGCAGCCACAACCAGCCCACGATCGCCACCGGTGCCGCGAACTCGATGAGCAGCGCGGGAGCCACGTCCATCGTGCTCACCGCGGAGAAGTAGCAGAACTGCGTGCCCGCCATGCCGAGCGCGCCGTAGATCAGCACCGGTCGGACCTGCGCGCGCAGCAGCCACCACCTGCCGCGCAGCGCGATCAGCGCGAACGGGGCCAGCGCGAGCGCGCCGACGCTCAGCCGCGCCAGCACCACCGCGCCCGGGCTCCACCCGGCTTCGAGCAGACCGCGCGCCAGCGCACCCGCCATGCCGAACGAGGCCGCCGAGAGCAGTGCGAGCAGCAGCCCGCTGCCGAGCCTAGAAGGAGCGCGCACACCAGCGCTGTCATCTGCTAACCGGGTCATGGCAAATGACGTTATGGACGAGGGTGTAATATGTCAACATGATTTTTGGCCATGACACGGAGGCGGCTCTGCAGGCTGCGGTCTCACTGGTCAACAGCGCCGAGGAGCCCGACTCGCTGACCACCGTGCAGGCCGTCGACGCCTGGTTCGCCGAACACCGCTACACCGGGCGCCACGACCGCGACGAGGCCGAGCTCGACGAGCTCCGCGCGCTGCGACCGGTCCTGCGCGACCTGCTCACCACCGACCGCGACCGGGCGGCGGAGCTGGTCAACGGCATGCTCGCCGAGGCGGGAGCGCTCCCCCAGCTCGTGCGGCACGGCGACGAGGACTGGCACCTGCACGCGATCGACACCGACGCCCCGCTGTCCCGCCGGGTGATCGTGGAGGTCGCGATGGCGATGGTCGACGTCGTGCGGCTCGACGAGCTGTCCCGGCTGTCGCTGTGCGCCGACCAGAACTGCCGGGGCGTGGTCATCGACCTCACCCGCAACCGCTCCCGCCGCTTCTGCACCACCGCCTGCGCCAACCGCAACGCCGTCGCCGCCTACCGGGCCCGGAGCAAGAACCGCTGAGACCGGGTGCACGCACCCGCGGAGCCGATCGGGCAGTATCGGGGACGTGAGCACCTATCCCGAGGCGAAGATCCCCAGCGCGCTGTTCGACGACCCGGAGCGCGAGGCCAGGTGGCGGACGCGGTTCACCGCTCCGCGCGTGTCCCTGCCCGACTGGGCCCGGGACGCGCCGCAGCGCAGCCTGTACGTGTCGAACTTCAGCGGCACCTGGGAGATCTACGCCTGGGACCGCGACTCCGACGAGCACCGCCAGGTCACCGACCGTCCACAAGGGACGTTCCACGGGACGCTGTCGGTCGACGGTGGCGAGATCTGGTGGTTCGACGACACCGACGGCGACGAGTTCGGAACCTGGAAGGTCCAGCCGTTCGAGACCGGTGACCCCGAGCCCGCCGTTCCCGGAACCCACCCCGGCTACCCGGCCGGGCTGGAGCTGGGCAGCTCGGTGACCGGGCTCGGCATGTCCACCGATGACGGCGTCACCGTGTGGGTGGTGCGCGACGGCGGCGCGCCCGAGGTGCTCTACGAGCACGAGCAGGACGGCGGCCTGTCGGCGATGTCCTGGGACGAGACCATGCTCGTCATCTCGCACTCCGAGCACGGCGACTCCCGGCACCCCGCGCTGCGGGTGCTGCGCACCGACGGCTCCGAGGTCGCCGAGAAGTGGGACGGACCGGGCAAGTCGCTGGACGCGCTGGAGTTCGCGCCGGTCACCGGCGACCCGAGGCTGCTGGTGCTGCACGAGCGCCGCGGCAAGGAAGAGCTGCTGATCTGGGACGTCGTCACCGACACCGAGACCGAGATCGAGCTGGACCTGCCCGGCGAGGTCTCCGCCGACTGGTACCCCGACGGCAAGGCGCTGCTGATCGCGCACACCCAGCACGCGCGCACCACCATGCACCGCTACGACCTGGACTCCGGTGAGCTCACCGAGCTCGCCACTCCCCCCGGCACCGTCGCGGGCGCTTCGGTGCGGCCCGACCACGCCGTGGAGTACGTGTGGTCCTCGGCGGCGACCCCGTCGCTGGTGCGCACGGTGTCGTCCACCGGCGACGACCGGGTGCTGCTGACGCCGCCCGGCGAGCGGCCGCCGGGCACCGCACCCGTGACCGACGTGTTCGTCGAGGTCCCGCACGGCCCGAACGACGCGGTGCACGCGCTGGTCGCGCGGCCGGAGGGCGCCGGGGACGGACCCATCCCGACGGTGTTCAGCCTGCACGGTGGCCCGCACGCGGCCGACGAGGACCGGTTCTCCGCCTACCGCGCGGCCTGGCTGGACGCCGGGTTCGCCGTCGTGGAGATCAACTACCGGGGCTCCACCGGCTACGGCTCCGCCTGGCGGGACGCCATCGAGGGCAGGCCCGGCACGACCGAGCTCGAAGACGTGGCGCTGGTGCACGACTGGGCGATCAAGTCCGGGCTGACCACGCCGGCGCTGAGCGTCGTCGCGGGTGCCTCGTGGGGCGGTTACCTCACGCTGCTGGCCCTGGGCACCCAGCCGGAGCGCTGGGCGGGCGGTGTCGCGGGCGTGCCGGTGGCCGACTACGTCTCGGCGTTCGCCGACGAGATGGAGCCGCTGCGCGCCTACGACCGCGCCCTGTTCGGCGGTTCCCCGGAGGAGATCCCGGAGGTCTACGAGACGGCCTCGCCGATCACCTACATCGACCAGGTGCGCGCGCCGGTCCTGGTGCTGGCCGGCGACAACGACCCGCGCTGCCCGATCCAGCAGATCCTCAACTACTTGGACCGGCTGGGCGAGCGGGAGATCCCGTTCGAGTTCTACCGCTACGACGCCGGGCACGGCTCGCTGGTCGTCGCGGAGACGTTGCGGCAGGTCGCGACCGAGATCCACTTCGCCCAGCGGGCGGTCGGCCTCGCCTGAGGCCCGCGACCGTTCGAATTTCGCGCGAAATTCGAGTGCCGAAGTTCGGGCTCGAATTTCGCGCGAAATTCGAATCCCCCTGCCTGGGGGCGCGGTGTCGGGTCGGGTTGTGAGGTAGGCCCTCGTCCGGGCCGGAATATCTCGTTCCGCGCGGTCGTCATGCTCGGTGTGAGCCATCTGTTTGAACCGATCAAGCTGCGTGATCTGACCGTCCGCAACCGCGCGTGGGTCTCGCCCATGTGCCAGTACTCGGCCACCGACGGCGTCCCCAACGACTGGCACCTGGTCCACTTGGGCCAGTTCGCCATCGGCGGCGCCGGCCTGGTCATCGCCGAAGCCTCGGGCGTCGTGCCGGAAGGCCGCATCACCCCGCACGACACCGGCATCTACAACGACGAGCAGGTCGCGGCGTGGCGCCGGATCAACGACTTCGTGCACGCGCAGGGCGCCGCCACCGGCATCCAGCTCGCGCACGCGGGCCGCAAGGCGTCCACCGGTCAGCCGTGGGCCGGCGGCGCCACCGTCGACGAGTCCGAGGGCGGCTGGCAGACGGTCAGCTCCACCGGCAACGCCTTCGGCGACCTGGCCGCTCCGCGAGCCCTGACCGCGCAGGAGGTCGCCGAGCTGCCGGAGAAGTTCGCCGCGGCCGCGCGTCGCGCCGACGAGGCCGACTTCGACGTCGTCGAGCTGCACTTCGCGCACGGCTACCTGGCGCACCAGTTCTACTCGCCGCTGGTCAACGACCGCACCGATTCCTACGGCGGCAGCTTCGAGAACCGGGTCCGGGTGCTGCTGGAGATCACCGACGCGGTGCGCGCGGCCTGGCCGGAGGGCAAGCCGCTGTTCGCCCGCCTGTCGGCGACCGACTGGGCCGAGGGCGGCTGGACCGGCGACGACTCGGTGCGCCTGTCCAAGCTGCTCGCCGAGCGCGGGGTCGACCTGATCGACGCCTCGACCGGCGGTGCGATCCCGGACGCGACGATCCCGGTGCGCTCCGGCTACCAGGTCCCGTTCGCCCGGCAGATCAAGCTGGAGGCCGAGGTCCCGACCGCCTCGGTCGGCCTGATCACCGCTGCCGAGCAGGCGGAGGAGATCGTCGCCTCGGGTTCGGCCGACGCGGTGCTGCTCGGCCGCGAGCTGCTGCGCGACCCGCACTGGCCGCTGCACGCGGCGGACCGGCTGCGCGCCGACAACATCTGGCCCGTCCAGTACGAACGCGCCCGCTGACGCAGGCGGGTGGGGAAGCTCCGCCGAACTTCCCCACCCGCTCGTTCAGGCGAGCTGGGCCTGCCACATCCAGTGCGACTTCTCCAGGTCGCTGGAGATGGCGATCAGCAGGTCCTGGCTGACCAGGTCGGTCTTGTCGGTTTCGTCGATGCGCTTGCGCAAGCGCGCCACGACCTCGCTCAGGGTGTCCACGATCGCCTCGATCACCTGCCCGTCGGTGCGCCAGTCCGCGGGGAAGTCCGGCAGCCCGGAGCCCTTGGCGACGGTCGAGGCGCGACCGTCCGGGGAGACGCCGATGGTCACCGCGCGCTCGGCGACGTCGTCGGCGAACCCCCGCGCCGAGGTGACCAGCTCGTCGAGCTGGAGGTGCACGTCGCGGAAGAACTTGCCGACGACGTTCCAGTGAGCCTGCTTGGCGACCAGGTGCAGGTCGATCAGGTCCAGCAGCGTGTCCTGCAGCACCCGACCGGTGATGTCGCGGTCGGAGTTGCTGAGCGGACTGGTGATCGGCGCCGCGCTCTTCGCGGAGCTCTTCTTCGGCGCGCTCTTCTTCGGAGCGGCCTTGGGTGCACTCTTCTGAGCCATGGGTTCGCACAACCTCCTCGACGAGAACGTGCAGACCGGAATCAGGGTGCTGCCCAGGAGGTACCCGCGCACTTCGGGCGACTACACCCGCTGCTCGGCGAACTCCACCACTTGTCGCCCGATGGTGCGCAACGTGGCGCCGACCTTCTCGTCGTCGCACGCGCCGCCCGGGCCGAAGCGGGTCTCGGCCGAGTTCACCGCGCCGCCCAACGGGGTCGGCCAGCCGCGCAGCGCGTGCACGACCGAGCGCAGCGCCTGCAGCGTGGTGACGGTGGCCTGCCAGCCGTAGGCGACGCCGATGCAGCCGACGGCTCGTCCGTCGAAGTAGGGGCGGAAGTCGCCGCGCAGGTCCTCTACGTAGTCGAGGGCGTTCTTGACCAGGCCCGACACCGTTCCGTGGTAGCCGGGCGAGGAGATCAGCACCCCGTCGGCGCCGCGCAGCGCTTCGACCAGCTCGGTGGCCAGCGGCGAGCGGTCGGTCACGTGCGGGTCGTAGAACGGCAGGGCCAGGTCGGCACCGGTGATCGCCCGGACCTTCGCCCCCGACTCCCTGGCGCCCTCCAGCGCGGCGTGCAGCACGCGCTCGGACTGCGAGTCGGGGCGGACCGAGCCACCGATCCCCACCACGGTCACCGTCATGTGCCGATCCTTTCACCCGAACCTGGGAACTGTCGCCCCCGATGTGCCTGTGCGGGTCACGCTAGAACCTCCAGTCCGCTGGAGGTCAAGATCGGCGAACTGACGCCGAGATCTTGGCTACTTGCGGGTAACCTACTAGCCGTCCACCACCTTCGCGGGAAGGTCACGCCCATGCCCAACGTCATCGAAGCGCTGCAACCGACGCTCGAAGGCGCCGCGATGCGCGCCGTTTTCGCACTGCCCCAGCCCCTTCGCCGCCTCATCGCAGGCGCGCCGATCCGGATCGACGGACAGGAACTCGCGCTCGACGCGCAGCTGCTGCTGAAGCTGCAGAAGCTGACCGGCCAGACCGGTCTGGCCGCCTCGACGGCGGAGAAGGCCCGCGCCGGCATGGCGCACGCGACGAAGCTCACCTCGGTGGCTCCGCTGGGCGGCGTGGTCGTCGCCGAACGGACCATCCCGACCGACAACGGCGACCTGCCCGCGCGGCTCTACCGGCCCCAGGACCTCACCGAAACGGGTCCGCTGCTGGTCTACTACCACGGCGGCGGCTGGGTGATCGGCGACCTCGACAGCCACGACGACCTGTGCCGATTCCTCGCCAAGCACGCCGGGATCCGCGTGCTGTCGGTGGACTACCGGCTGGCACCGGAGTACCCGTTCCCCGCCGCTCTGGACGACGCGCTGGCGGCCTACTCCTACGCCGTGAACAACGCCGCGGACCTCGGCTCCTCCAGCGACGCGATCGCCGTCGGCGGCGACTCGGCAGGCGGCAACCTCGCCGCCGCGGTCGCTCTGCAGACGACCCGATCGGGTGAGCAGAATCCGGTGATGCAGCTGCTGCTCTACCCGGCGGTGGACGCGACCCGGCGCCGCCGCTCGCGGGAGCTGTTCGGCAACGGGTTCCTGCTCACCGATCACGACATGACCTGGTTCATGGACCAGTACTCGCCCGTCGAGTCCGAGCGCGGCGACCCGAGGCTGTCGGTGCTGCTGGCCGACGACCTCACCGAGCTGCCCACGGCCTACGTCGTGACCTGCGGGTTCGACCCGCTGCGCGATGAAGGCGAGGCGTACGCCAAGGCGCTGTCCGACGCGGGCGTGCCTGTGGTGGCGCGGCGCTTCCCGGACCTCATCCACGGGTTCGCCAACATCCGCCCGGTGGGTCACCGCTTCGAGGAAGCGCTCTTCGAGATCGTCGGCACGGTCCGGGCGGCCCTGGACCTCCGCAAGGTCTGATCCGGGGAGCGCCTCGTCACCGCGGGGCGGTTCTGGTCCGAACCGTCCATGATCGACGTCTGCTGCGTCCGGTCAGTTCGGACCAGAACCGCTGGTGAACGCTCCACCCCACTGGGACCCCCGAACGGGTCATTCAGGTTTGCCGAGGAGCTCTCGGAGGCGGGTGAGGAGCTCTTCGCGGTTCGCCGAGCCGAGCCGCTGCTTGATCCGGCTGATGTGGTGCTCGACCGTCTTCGCCGAGATGAACAGGCGCTTGCCCACCTGCTTGTAGGTCAGGCCCGCGACCACCAGCTCGGCCACTTCCTTCTCCCGCTCGGAGAGCAGTTCCGAATCCGCGCCTCCGGCGTTCACGGCCCGGGGGCGCGGCGGCTTGCCCTGCAGCGCCCGGGCGCACTCCAGGAGCGCGAGCATCGCGCGGCGGTCGTGCGTCCGGATGGCGGCCTGCCCGGCGAGGCGGGCGCCGTCCCAGGCCAGACCCGCGCCGTGCAGGCCGCGAGCGATGCGCTCGACCTCGTCCTGATCGACCTCACCGCCGAGGACCCGCAGCCACATCCGGGCGGCCTCGGCCATCGCGGCCGCCAGCGCGTTGTGGTGGGCGAGGGCGTCGAGCTGGTCGGCGAAGCGGGCCGCGGAGTCGTTCTCCTCCAGGACGATGGCCGCCTGCAAGCGCTTCCACAGCAGCATCGACGTCCACAGCGGAGGGTTGCCGAGCCGCTCCAGCAGCGCCTTCGCCTCGTTCAGGTACGGGGCGATCCACTCCTGGTCGCGCAACCGGGCCGCGGCCACCACCAGCTCGCCCAGCGGTAACAGCGAGAACAGGTCCACCGAGTGCTCCGCGGCGACCTGCCTGGCCTGCGCGCGAGCCGTGGCCAGGGCGGTCATGTCGTTGTCCCGGCTGGCGATCCCGGCTTCGATCGCGGTGGCCATCAGCCGGTCGCGGGCCGCCATCTCGCTCGCCTCGGGCAGTTTCGCGCGTGCGGTAACGGTGTCGCCCTTGACCAGCGGCAACCAGGCGGCGAGCAGCCGGTGCCGGTTGTGCAGCAGGGCGCCGCCCGCGCCGGTCTCCACCGCGCGGTCCAACGTGGACTGCGCGACGTCGAGCTCACCGCAGTGCAGCGCGACCAGCGCGGCCACCGCCGCCGGGGTGTCGGGCACGAACACGCCGCGCCCCAGCGGTTCCGACAGCGAGGCGGCGCGCACCAGCGTGGACAGCGCGGTCGTGGCCGATCCGACGACGGATTCGCGCACACCGGCGGCCATCTGGGCCGCCGCACCGGTCATCGAGGTCGGCGGTCCCGCGTCGTCACCGGTCTTGAGCAGCTCTTCGGCATCGGCCAGCCGGCCGGCTCCGATCAGACCGACGGCCGCGAACGCCCTGTCCCCCGGCCAGCGCAGCTTCGCCGCCGACCAGCGGCACAGCTCCGCCGAGCGCTCCAGCAGTCCGCGGTGCGCCAGCACGCCCGCCGCGACCTGGACGCCGAGTTCGCGATCCGGCGCGTTCTCGTCGACGATCACCCGGTCGGCCAGCCGCAGCGCCTCGTCGAGGTTCCCGGCCACCGCGGCCGCCCGGGCTTGGCGCGCGATCACCGAGCCCGCGGGCACGCCGGCCGACACCGCTGCGGCGAGCATCCGCCCGGCCAGGTGCGGGGCGACCTGCACGGCCTCCTCACCGGCGCGCTCGAAGGCCGTGGCCAGCGTCGCTTCCGGCAGCAGCGCCATCGGCGCCTCCAGCAGCGGCGCGACCAGCGGCAGCACCGGGCCGCCGCGGGAGAGCTGGAGTTCCACCAGTTTTCGCGTGATGCGCAGCCGGAGTTCCCACGACGTCAACCTCAGGACCGCGGCGCGCACGATCGGCAGCAGCACGTCCTCGGAGCCGAGCATCGCGCCGGAGCGCATGGCCGCCAGCACGGCGCCGACCGCCGACCTGTCGGTGCCGACGACGACGGCGAGCAGGTCCGGGTGCGGGGTGGCGCCGATGGCCATCGCCGTCGCGCACCCCCAGCCGATCTCGCCTAGCTGGTCCAGGTCGTGCTGGAAGTGGTCGAGCGCGCGGGCGGGCAGCTCGGCGCGTCCGGGAACGGCCTCGGCCAGCAACCGGGAGACGTAGCGCGGGACCCCGCCGGTCTGGGTCTGCACCCAGCCGACCCAGTCCAGCGCGCTGCCCTCGGTCCGCTCGGCGATCTCGTCCAGCCCGAGCGCCGCGAGCAGCACGGGAGCGCCGAGTTCGGCGATCAGCTCGCCGAGCGCCGCGCTGCGCGGGCCGGGCCGGTAGGCGACCAGCAGCCGGATGCCCGGGCGGCGGGCGATCTCGCTGAGCCGGACCAGCAGTTCGTCGTCGAGCCGGTGCGCGTCGTCGACCAGCAGCGCTCCGTGCTCGGCGCGGTCGAGGTCCCGGACGCCGAGCACCGGCACGTCGGCCTCGCGGTAGGCGGTGGCGATGGCGTCGAGCAGCGTGGTCTTGCCGAACCCGCCTGCGCCCTGGATGCCGGCCACGATCGGCGAGCCCGGGGAGGCCTCGACGGCCGACCGCAATCCGGCCGCGTGCCCGTCCGTGACCAGGGCGGCGCGGGATGTCGTCGGGTGATTCACGCCTGCCTTCCTTGTCGTCCGGTCACCTGGGTCGAGCGGTCCTGATCAGTTGGCTGACGGTGGTGGGGGCGGATCCAGTTGCGCGGTATGCCGTTCCGTTAACGAAATCGCGATCGCGGAGCTACTTGAGGAGGTCCATCACACCCGTGATCGAGTGGTCCTTGGTCATGAAGGTGATCACGATGCCCACGGCGATCAGCAGTGCCGCGACCACGAGCTTGATGATCTTCATGCGCTTCGCCCGCGCTTCGTCGGGGGGCTCGATCGGCATCGGCTCGACGTCGATCGGCGGGCGCTCGACGGGTTCGGGCTCGTCGTCGACGTCGTCGTCGGTGTCGAAGCCCTCGACGCGCATCAGCACGCTGGTCTCGGCGACCGAACCCCGGTCGGTGTCGGTGGACAGCACCTTCTGCGCCGCCAGCGCGGCTCCGCTGGCCGCGGTGAGCTCGGGTGCCACGTCGACCAACGGCGGCGTCTGCAACCGCTCGGAGACCAGCTGCTTGAGCATCGGGGTGCGCGCGGTCCCGCCCGCCAACACCACGGTCTCGACGTCGTCGGGGCGCAGCGACGCCGACTGCACGGCCTGCGAGATCAGGTCGGGCACCCGCTCCAGGTGCGGGCGCGCCAACTGCTCGTAGCGGGCGCGGGAGATGCCGAACTCGGTGCGCACGCCGGGCAGGTCGACCCACATCGACACACCGGCCTGGTGCGACAGCGCCTCCTTGGCCCGCACGCACTCGCCGCGCAGCTTGGCCAGCGCCGCCCGGTGGTTGACGTCGGAGGGGTCGAGCTCGCCGATCTGCGCCGGGAACTGCTCGCCGATCAGCCCGAACAGCGCGTCGTCGAGGTCCTGGCCGGAGGGGTGGTCGGTGCTCAGCGGCGAGCCGACGACGTCGAAGGTGGGGTGGCGGCGGCGCAGCACGGTGGCGTCGAAGCCGCTGCCGCCGACGTTGGCGACCACAAGCGGATGCTGTTCCTCCACCCGCTGCTTGCTCGCGTAGTCGAGGGCGACGGCGGTCGGCTCGGGGATCAGGGTGACCTCGCTGATCCCGAGCTGGGCCAGCGCCTGCTGGACCAGGTGCACCCGGTGCGGGCCCCAGCTGGAGCTGTGGGCCACGGCGATGTGCTCGGGTGGGTGCCCCTGCCGCTGGGTGACCGCGTCGGAGACCCACTCGATCATCGCGGCGACCAGGCGCTGCGCCGGGACGAACTCGCTGCCGACCACCAGCGGCAGGTCGTCGCCGAGCCTGCTGGTGAAGCCGCGAGCGACCCACTCGTGGTGGCTGATCTCCTGGCGGGCGGCGGCCTCCCCGGCCACGAAAGATCCGTCCTGGACCTTGCACAGCACCGTCGGCACCACCGGGCCGTTGGTCGCCAAGGGCACGGGAACGGTCGCCGTCCAGCGGCCACCGTCGCGCCTGGCCGTGGCGGCGGTCGTCACCGTCGCGCCCAGGTGAACGCCCAGGACGTAAGGCATGCAATCCCTTCGTGTCACCGACTCGCGTGTGCCTGCCAGGTTCCCCGATCGAGGGTCTTGCGCGCGGCCGGGGTGCCCACAATTTAGCGGCATTCGATTACGGAGCGGTTCCGGACTCCCCTAGCTACCCCCCAACGGCCTACCTAACCGATCCCCTAATAGAGATCTCGATAACTAGGAGTCGTACCCGATGGCTGGGGGGTGCCCCATCCCTACTGTGATCAACACAGGAGTGAGGGAACGGCACGACCTCACTCGGTCCACCTAGCCGAGTACCGCTGAGCATCGGGAGGTCCGACGATGGCGAACCCTCAGCACCCCTCTGGTCAGGCCGAGTCCCCCATCTCCGACCCCGGGACGAACTCCAACTCCGGCCTGTCCGCGGAACCGACGCTGCACGAGTTCCTCACGCGCCTCGTCAGCGATCCGGCCGCACGGTCGGCCTTCGACGCTGATCCGCAAGCCACGCTGGATCAGGTCGGACTCGGGGAAATGAGCGCGACAGACGTGCTGCAAGCCACGTCGCTGGTCCTCGACTACGCGCCGGTCGAGGTGGTCAACGCGTACGACCGCTCGCTTTCGAGCAGCGTCGAGAAGTACGCCGCGAGCAACCAGCATGTCGCGATCAGCGAACTGCATCCCGCACATCCACACGAGCAGGAAGAACTCAGCATGCTGCAGAACACCCCCTCTGACGACTTCGGCCCCGGCGGCGACGTCGACGCTCAGCTGCCCACCCCGGCTCCTGCCCCGAGCGGCGACACCAACGTCGACATCGAGCACAACGACGTCGACTCGCACAACGTCGTCAACGTGCACGACGTGTTCTCGGGCAACCAGATCCTGTCGGGCAACACCGTCAACATCGGTGACAACCTCGACCTGTCCTCCACCGTCGGTTCGGTCACCAGCACCGCCACCCACGTGTTCGACAGCTCGCTGAACGTCGCGTCGGCCGCCGGTTCGCTGGTGCACGGCGACGTCACCAACGTGGTCGGCGACGTGGCCTCGGGCAACGTCACCGACGTGGTCACCAACGCCCCGGTCGTGGGCGACGTGGCCGCCAACGTCACCCAGGTCGTGGGCGACGCCCCGGTCGTGGGCGACGTCGTCGGCGACGTGACCTCGGGCGACGTGACCGGCATCGCCGGTGACCTGACCGCCAAGGTCTCCGAGGCCCCGGTCGTCGGCGACATCGCCGGCACCGTTGCCGGTGGCGACGTGACCGGCATCGCCGGTGACCTCACCTCCACCGTCTCCGGCGGAGACGCGCTGGGCGTCGTGGCCGGCCTCCCGGTCGTGGGCGACATCGCCTCCACCGCCACCAGCACCATCGGCTCCGTGCCGGTCGTGGGCGACGTGGCCGCCAGCGTGACCTCGGGCGACGTGACCGGTGTGGCCGGCACGCTGACCGACGCCGGCGCGAACGTGCCGGTCGTGGGCGACGCCCTGGGCGACGTGACCTCGGGTGACGTCACCGGCGCCGTCTCCAACGTCCCGGTCGTCGGCGAGGTCGCCGACACCGCCACCGGCGCGCTGAGCAACGTCCCGGTCGTGGGCGACGTGACCGCGGGTGCCGCTGGCGGCGACCTGGTCAACAACGTCCCGGTCGGCACCGAGGCCCTCGGCGACGTCACCGGCACGGTCACCGACGCCGTTGCCAACGTCCCGGTCGCCGGCGACCTCGCCAGCTCCGTGACCGACACCGTTGCCGGTGGCGACGTCACCGCGCTGCCGGTCGACGACCTGTCCTCCGCGCTGCCCACCGACGCGCTGCCGGTCGAGGACGTCACCTCGGCGCTGCCGCTGGACGCCGCTCCGCTGGCCCCGGTCGGCGACGTGGCCTCGCACCTGCCGGCCCCGAGCGACCTGCCGGTCGCGGGCCCGATCGTCGGCGAGCCGCTGGAGGACCTGACCAGCACCGCCACGGACGCGCTGCCGCTGGACGGCCTGCTCTGATCGCTCTCCGCGACTGAGCTTTGAAGGTGCCGGGATCCGCCCCTGAGCGGATCCCGGCATTTTTCACATTCCGGAAAATTTCACGCGCCTCATCAACACAGCGAGTGCGCGCCAGCGATGTGAGTTCAACCGATTGGGTTTCTCTAACCGCCGCGGCACGACACAATGGCCGCCGTGATCGAGACGGCGTTGGTGGAACTGATCGATCGCGCTACTGCCGAGTGCGCCGAGCAGCAGCGCGCCGATCTGCATGGCCGCCTGCGCCAGATCAGGACCAGAGTCCTCGACCCGACCCAGCTCGTGCTGGTCGTCGGGGAGTCGAAGCAGGGAAAGTCCGCCCTGGTCAACGCCATCGTGAACGCTCCCGTGTGCCCGTCCGGCGACGACGTCACCACGACCGTGCCGACCCTCGTGCGCTACGCCGACGAGCCCACCGCGCTGCTGATCGAGCAGGAACCCGCGCGCGGGCCGATCGCGCTGGACCGCACTCCGGTGCCGATCGACCAGGTCCGCGAGCACATGGAGCGCGCCGTCGCCAACGGCCGTCCGGTGACCCGGGGTGAGATCGGCATCCCCCGAGCGGTGCTGCAGAACGGTCTGGCTCTCATGGACACCCCCGGTGTGGGAAGCGTCTCATCTTTCCTCACCAGCACGACACTCTCCGTGGTCGCCGAAGCCGACGCGCTGCTGATGGTGTCCGATTCGACCCAGGAACTGACCACCAACGAACTCGCGTTCCTCAAGCAGGCCACCGCGCTGTGCCCGAACATCGCGCTGGTGATGCCCAAGATCGACCGGACCCCGCACTGGCGGAAGGTCCTGGAGGTCAACCGCAAGCACCTGAGCAACGCGGGCGTCTCGGCGAAGCTGTTCCCGGTCTCGGCCGACATCCGGATGCGCGCCATGCAGTCGCGCAACACCAACCTCAACGCCGAGTCGGGATTCCCGCAGCTGCTGGAGTTCCTGCAGACCGAGCTCGCCGGCCAGCACGAGCAGTTCACACGAAGGCTGGTGGCGCACAACGTCTCCGAGGCGCTGACCCAGATCAACGACTCGCTGCGCGCCGAGCTCGCCGCGCAGAACCCGCGCACCGCCGCCGAAACTCTGGTCGAGCTGGAGACCGCGCAGCGCCGGGCCGAGGACCTGCGCCGCATCTCGCAGCACTGGCAGAAGACGCTCAACGACGGCATCTCCGAGCTGTTCACCGACATCGAGTACGACTTCCGGGAACGCACCTGGGCGGTGCTGCACGAGGTCAACGAGATCTTCGAGGTCGCCGACCCGCTGATGATCTGGGACGACTTCATCCGGTGGATGCAGGCCCGGCTCACCGATGCGATCAACGAGACCTTCGGCTGGCTGGAGCAGCGCCAGCAGCGGCTCGCCGAGATGGTCGCCGAGCAGATGCCGCCGCAGCAGCTCAGCCGCCCGCCCGAGCTGAACCCGGTGCTGGCACCGGACCCCCTCGACGAGGTCCCCGGCCCGAAGCTGCCGACCGGCGCCGACTACAAGAACTCCGACAAGGTCCTCACCGGCCTGCGCGGTTCCTACGGCGGCGTGCTGATGTTCGGCCTGATCACCACGATGGCCGGGCTGCCGCTGATGAACGTCGTGTCGATCTCGGCCGGTGTGCTGCTGGGTTCCAAGAGCCTCAAGGAAGAGAAGGACATGCGGCTGCGCCGCCGCCAGACCGAGGCCAAGAGCAACGTGCAGCGGCACATCGAGCAGGTGATCTTCCAGGTCAACAAGGACTCGAAGGACACCATCCGCGCGATCCACAAGGCGCTGCACAAGCACTTCACCCGGATCACCGAGGACGCCCAGATGGAGATCAGCCAGTCCATCCAGGCGATCAAGCGCTCCGCGGAGCGCAGCGCGGTGGACCGCGACCAGCGGGCGCGGGAGATCAAGCAGAAGCTGGAGGAGATCACCGTGCTCCGACGGCGGGTCACCCAGCTCACGCAGAACCGGATCACCGCCGCATGAGCACCGAAGCACTGCTGGAGCGGGCCAAGGGCCTGCTGATGCGGACGATGACGTTCTACCGCGACGACCCGCGCACGTCGACGTGGCTGCGCGACCGCCTGGAACGGCTCGACCAACCCCTGCGGATCGCGGTCAGCGGGCGGGTGAAGTCGGGCAAGTCGACGCTGATCAACGCGCTGATCGGCACCGACCTGGCGCCCACCGACGCCGAGGAGCGCACCCAGGTCACGACGTTCTACCAGTACGGGCCGGAACCGAAGATCCTGGTGCACACCCCGCACGGCGCGGTGCAGAACGTCCCGGTGTCCACATTGGACTCGGCAACGATCCGGGACCTGCAGCACTGGCGCCCGGACGAGGTCTCCCGGCTGGTCATCGAATCCCCGACACCGGGCCTGCAGGCCATCACGCTGATCGAGACGCCCGGCGTGGCCTCGGCGGCCGTGCAGGAGACCGGCCGCTCCGCGCTCGCGCAGATCCTCTCCGAGTCCGACGCGGTGCTCTACCTGACCCGCTACCCGCGCCAGACCGACCTGCAGTTCCTGCAGTCGGTCAACGAGCTGCAGACCGCGCGCTCCGTGCCGATCAACACCATCGTCGCGTTCTCCCGCGCCGACGAGACCGGCGACGGCGGCGCCGATGCGCTGGCCGCCGCCGAGCGGATCGCCGACCGCTACCGCGCCGACCCGACGCTGAGCGCGTTCGCCCAGCACTTCATCCCGGTCGTCGGCCTGCTCGGGCAGGCGTCGTCGACGATGACCGAGGACGACTTCAAGATCCTCGCCTACCTGGCGCGGCTCTCCGACACCGACCGGGACACGCTGCTGCTGTCCGCGGAGCGGTTCATCAAGGCGGGCCTGGAGGCCGTGCCGTCGGAGATCCGGCAGCGGCTGCTGGAGCGCTTCGGCCACTACGGCATCGCGCGCTCGCTGGACCTGCTGCGCGGCGGGGTCGGCACGGCCCAGCAGCTGCAGCAGGAGCTGCTGGAGGCCAGCGGGCTCACGACCCTGCAGGAGACGCTGCACTCGCAGTTCGTGGAACGCCAGGACGCGCTGCGCGCCCGTTCCGCGCTGCTGGCGGTGGACATGGTGCTGCGCGCCAACCCGCGTCCCGGGGTGCAGCAGCTGCTCGGCGAGTTCGAGCGGGTGCTCACCAACGCCCACGAGTGGGACGAGCTGCGCGCT
Organism: Saccharopolyspora endophytica; assembly: GCF_018070075.1. Lineage (GTDB taxonomy): Bacteria > Actinomycetota > Actinomycetes > Mycobacteriales > Pseudonocardiaceae > Saccharopolyspora > Saccharopolyspora endophytica. The sequence goes on along the minus strand of NZ_JAGPXE010000020.1, from coordinate 32,548 downwards.
CTGTCCGCATTGGACTCCGGGCAGATCCGCTTCGCCCGCCCGCTGCAGGCCGAGGCCAAGCGGCTGCTCGGCGCCTCCGGGCACTCACCGCACGCGCGGCTGGGCCTGGACGAGACGGCGATGATCGCCGACGTCGCCGACGAGGCCACCGCCACGCTCTCCCGCTGGCGCGAGCAGGCCGTCAACCCGATGCTCGACCGCGCTCACCGCGACGCCGTCCGGACCGTCCTGCGCAGCGCGGAACGCGTGATCCTGCACCAGATCCAGAACCAGGGGAATCCGCAGCAGGCCGCCCAGGCCCAGCAACAAGCCCGCGCCGCCCAGGCGCAAGCCCAGGCGCAGGCCCAGGCCCAGGCGCAGGCGCAGGCGCAGCAGGCCGAGCGTGCCCGGCAAGCCGCCGAGGCCGAGCAGGCCAGGCGTGCGGCCGAAGCCGAGCAGGCCAGGCAAGCCGCTGAAGCGGAACAGGCCCGCCAGGCCGCGGAGGCCGAGCGGGCCCGGCAGGCAGCCGAGGCCGAACGCGCCCGGCAGGCCGCTGAAGCCGAGCAGGCCAGGCGCGCGGCAGAAGCCGAGCAGGCCCGCCAGGCCGCCGAGGCGGAACGAGCCCGTCAGGAGCAGGCCGCCGCCCAAGCCCGGCAGGGCGAGTGGTCGACCTCGGCGCGCAGCACGGACACCCCGGGCAAGACCCCTGCCACCCAGTTCTTGCAGCAGAACGACCACCCGACCGGGCGCCGAGCGCTCCGCGACGTGGGCACCAGCACGGGCCGCCGGCGGCGGGCCGAGCCGGAGCAGGGCGAGTCCCGCTCCCGCTCCGCGGTCAACCAGCCGACCGGCAGCCACGCGAAGCCGGACCCCGAGGAGTCCTCCCACTACGTCGATCCGACCCCCTCGGGCCGCCACTCCCGAGGCTGATCCGCCTCAGGACCGGTCCGAAGTCAGAGGGACAGGTCGCGGAGGGTGTGATGGAGCTGGTCGATGAGGGGCCGGCGGCGCGCCAGGAGGTCCGCTGCGGCCGGGTCCGGGGCGACCTGGGACTCGACGGCGACGAGCTCCGCTGCGTGGGCCAGCGAGTCGATCTCACCCAGGGCCCGCCAGGCCAGCAGCACCGCGCCCAGACCCGATCCGCCGCTGCCCTCGGCCAGGTCGAGGTTCATGTTCAGGGCGGAGGCGATGGTCTCGGCCCAGATGCGGCTGCGGAAACCCCCGCCGGTGGCGCGCACCGCGCGGACCTCGGCGCCGGATTCGGTGACCGCGTCGCGGACCAGGGCGAGCTGCTGGGCGACGCCCTCGATGACGGCGCGGGTCATCTCGGCGCGGCCGTGCGAGCGGCGCAAGCCGAGGAAGGCCCCGGTCAAGCCCGGTTCCCACCAAGGCGCGCGCTCGCCGAGCAGGTATGGCAGGGCCATCAGGCCATCGGCCCCGGCCGGGACCTGGGCGGCCTCGTCGAGCAGGTCGGCGACGTCCACGCCGAACGCCTCCGCGGCCCACTGGCCGGCGACGCCGCCGTTGCTCACCGCGCCGCCGATCACCCACAGGCCGTCGGCGATCGCGTAGCTGAAGGTGCGGCAGCGGTCGTCCACGCCGGGCTTGTCCCGGGTCACCCGCAGCGCGCCGCTGGTGCCCAGCGACAGCGCCGCCACACCGGGAGCCACCGCGCCCACACCGAGGTTGGCCAGCGGCCCGTCACCGCCGCCGAGCACGACCGGCAGCCCGGCCGGGAGCCCGACGGCCTCGGCGACCTGCGGCGCGAGCGGGACCGAGGCGGTCGGCTCGCGGAGTTCGGGCAGCTGCTCGGCGCGGATGCCCGCGACCTCCAGCGCGGGTTCGTGCCAGGTCAGCGAGTGCATGTCCTGCAGGCCGCTGCCGGAGCTCAGCGAGTGCTCGGTGACGAACTCGCCGGTGAAGGCGGTGACGACGAAATCCTTGAGCGCGCACCAGCGTTCGACCTCGCCGATGTCGGCTCCGCCCGAGGTCAGCCAGGCCAGCTTCACCATGACCGACTGGGTGTGCACGGGAGTTCCGGTCGCCCGGTGCAGCGCCGAGGACGTCTCCGGCTCGGCGCGCAGTCGCGCGGCGACATCGGCGGCCCGCGTGTCGGCCCAGTTGAACGCGCGCGTGGCGGGTTCGCCTCGGGAGTCCAGCCCGACCAGGGTGTGCATCGCGCTGCTGAACGACAGCCCGGCGACCTCGTGCCCCTGCTCCCGCGCCCACGCCGCGCAGTCGGCCAGCGCCTCGATCGCGGCCCGCAGCACCTCCGCGGCGTCCTGGGTGGCCTCACCCGACTCGTCGGTGCGCAGCGGGTAGCCGCGCTCGGTGGTGTGCAGCACCCGCGCATCGGTGCCTGCGGCGACGACCTTGGTGGCGGTGGTGCCGAGATCGACACCCAGAACGACCGGGACAGAGCTCATGCCCCGAACCTATCCGCCCGATTCGCACCCGTTCGGCCCAGGCGGCGTGCCCAGGATCACTCCCGCTTCGACGACCCGGTCCGCTTCCGGAGCACATCGAGATCGATCCGCAGGTCGAAGGGCTGCTCTGTCAGGAACACACCCGCCCCGTTGAAGATCTCCTTGTACACACCGTCGACGAGTACGTTCGCCGCCAGTTTCGGACGCGACTCGACGTCGAGGATCCAGTACGCCGGGATTCCGGCCTCGGCGTACTCGGCACGTTTGATCAGATTGTCGGAACGCTGCGATCCGGGCGAAAGCACCTCCACGGCCAGCGCCACATCCTGGCCGTACAGCTTGGTTCCGTCCTCCGCCCGATCCTCGCTCAAGACGACCACATCCGGAATCCGCACGGTCGGCGGATACCTCTCGGCGAGCACGATTTCCGACTCGGGAAGGGACGTCCAGCCCTCTGGCAAGACCTTGTCGAGGGCATGGGTGAGGCGTTTGATGACGAGTTGGTGGTAGCTGATGGCCTTCGGGGTCGCTTGGAGGACGCCTTCCTGGAGCTCGTAGCGCCGCGAGTTGTCCTCGGGGAGTTGCTCGAACTCCTCCAAGGTCATCAGGTGGTCGGGCCAGGTCATCACGGACATGCCTCCACTAATAGCCGCGCCGATCACGCGCTCCAAGCTCCACTGAGGACAAACCCACGTTCGAGTGCTCTTTGAATCCACCGCACAGCAACAATAAGGGCGCCCACCCCCTGTGGCCAGGAGGAAGGCGCCCTTGTCGTGCCGGTGATCAGGTCACTTGGCGAGGGTTTCGGCGATCTCGTAGGTGTTGAGGGCCGCACCCTTGCGGAGGTTGTCGCCGCAGACGAAGAAGTCCAGCGTGTTCGGGAAGTCCAGCGCCTGGCGGACGCGACCGACGTGGGTCGGGTCGCTGCCGACGACGGCCGCCGGGGTCGGGAACACGCCGTTGTCGTGGTCGTCGTCCAGCACGATCGTCGGCTGGTCGGAGAAGAGCTTGTGCGCCTGCTCCACCGACACCTCGCGCTCGAAGGTGGCGTGCACCGCCAGCGAGTGCGTGGTCAGCACCGGGACGCGGACGCAGGTCGCGGAGACCTTCAGCTCCGGGATCCCCAGGATCTTGCGGGACTCGTTGCGGACCTTGAGCTCCTCGGAGGTCCAGCCGTCGTCCTTGCGGGAACCCGCCCACGGGACCACGTTGAGCGCCAGCGGCGCCTTGAACGGGGTCTCGGCGGACAGACCGGCCGCGGCCAGGGCCTCGGCGACGTCACCGGCGCGGACGCCGAGCTGCTTGCCGGCCACCGCCTCCAGCTCCGCGTAGAGCCGGTCGATGCCGTCCTGACCAGCACCGGAAGCGGCCTGGTAGGAGGAGACGACCAGTTCGCGCAGACCGAACTCGCGGTGCAGCGCACCCAGCGCCGCCATCATCGACAGCGTCGTGCAGTTCGGGTTGGCGATGATGCCCTTGGGGCGCTCGTGCACCTTCTCCGGGTTGACCTCGGGCACCACCAGCGGCACCTCGGGGTCCATCCGGAAGGCGCCGGAGTTGTCGACCGCGACGGCACCGCGCGAAGCCGCCACCGGGGCCCACTCGGCGGAGATCTCGTCCGGCACGTCGAACAGCGCGATGTCCACGCCGTCGAACGCCTCGGGGGCCAGCGCGACCACGGTGTTGTCCTCGCCGCGGACGGTGATCTTCTTGCCCGCCGAGCGCTGCGAGGCGATCAGCCGGATCTCACCCCACGGCACCGAGTCGCGGTTGTTGATGATGTCGATCATGACCGTGCCGACGGCGCCCGTAGCGCCGACGATGGCGAGCGTAGGTGCCATCAGCGACCACTCCCCGCGTACACGACCGCTTCCTCGTCGCCACCGAGCTCGAAGGCCGCGTGCAGGGCCTGCACGGCGGTGTCGAGCTGGGTGTCCTGGATCAGCACCGAGATGCGGATCTCCGAGGTGTTGATGATGTCGATGTTCACGCCCGCGTTGGACAGCGCCTCGCAGAACGTGGCCGTCACGCCGGGGTGCGAGCGCATGCCCGCGCCGACCAGCGAGACCTTGCCGACCTGGTCGTCGTAGACGACCTCCTCGAAGCCGACCTCACCGGAGATCTTCTCCAGCTCCGCCACGGCGACCGCACCGTTGCTGCGGGCCACCGTGAAGGTGATGTCGGTCTTGCCGGACGCGGTGCCGGAGATGTTCTGCAGCACCATGTCGATGTCGATCTCGGCGTCGGCGACCACGCGGAAGATGCGGCCCGCGACGCCCGGGTTGTCCGGCACACCGCGCACGGTGACCTTGGCCTCCGACCGGTCGTGCGAGACGCCGGTGATCATCGCCTGTTCCACGGAAAGGTCCTCCACTGAACCGGACACTGTCGTGCCGGGCTTGGGCGAGTAAGACGAGCGGACGTGCAGCGGCACGCCGTAGCGGCGGGCGTACTCCACCGCGCGCAGGTGCAGCACCTTCGCGCCGGTCGCCGCCATCTCCAGCATCTCCTCGTAGGTGATGTGGTCGAGGTGCTTCGCGTCGGGCACGATGCGCGGATCGGCCGTGTAGATGCCGTCCACGTCGGTGTAGATCTCGCACACGTCGGCGTTCATGGCAGCCGCCACCGCGACCGCGGTGGTGTCCGAGCCGCCACGTCCGAGCGTCGTGATGTCCTTGGTGTCCTGCGAAACGCCCTGGAACCCGGCGACGAGCGCGACCTGGCCCTCGGCCAGCGCCTCCTGGACGCGGCCCGGCGTGACGTCGACGATCCGCGCGTTCTGGTGCGCCGAGGTGGTGATCATGCCGGCCTGCGAGCCGGTGAACGACTGGGCTTCCACGCCGAGCGACTCGACGGCCATCGCGACCAGCGCGTTGGAGATCCTCTCCCCGGCGGTCAGCAGCATGTCGAGTTCCCGCTCCGGCGGTGCCGGGTTGACCTGTTTGGCGAGGTCGAGCAGCTCGTCAGTGGTGTCACCCATCGCGGAGCAGACGACCACGACGTCGTTGCCCGCTTTGCGGGTCTCGACGATGCGTTCGGCGACCCGTTTGATGCGATCAGCACTCTCGAGTGAGGAACCGCCGTACTTCTGGACGACGAGCGCCACGTGAAACAAACCTCCTCGACCGCTGCGGCCGTCCCGGGCACGGGTTGTCCCCGTGCTGACACCGGGTGGACGAAGAGCAGTGGGACATCCGCTGGTGGGATGCGCCCTCCGCCCCGCGACCGGCGGGAGACAGCGTCGGTCGATCACGACCGAAACGGCCTTCTACCAGGTCGCTCCGCTGCCGGACTAGCCTACCGACCACTGGGGGTGAACCCCAATCACGAACGTCACGTCTACCCTGTTGGACGCGATTGTCGACAAGAGCGGAGCGTAGGGTTGTCCACCACGCAGGGCGCGCTGGAACCACCCCTGGGGGATACCGGAAACACTGCGGCTACGCAGCGGAAACAGCAGACGTCGCGAGTGAGCGGCGGCACGCGACCGGGTACACCGCAACAGCGTCGGATGATCATCGCGCTGACCCCGGCTGTGGTCTACCTCGCAATTCGGCTGGTGGGACTGCTCGTACTAGCTTGGCTCTCCGCAGTCAACGACGAATCTCTGCTGGACAACCTCAACGCCTGGGACGGGCAGTGGTACACCGAGATCGCCGCCCACGGCTACGGCGGCGTGAACCCGAGCATGGTGGACGGCTTCGGGCACCGGTACCCGGAGACCCCGCTGGCGTTCTTCCCCGGTTACCCGCTGCTGATCATGGCGATCGCGCTGATCCCGGGCGTGAGCACGATCGGCGCGGCGATCACCGCGAGCCTCATCTGCGGCGTCGTCGCCGCCTACGGACTGGCGCGGCTGGGTGAGCGGCTCGGCGGCACCCGCCGGGTCGGGCTGCTGCTGGTGGTGCTGTTCGCCGCGGCACCCATGTCGGTGGTGCTGTCGATGGCCTACTCGGAGGCGCTGTTCTGCGCGCTGTCGATCTGGGCGCTGATCGGCGTCGTCGAGCGCAACTGGCCGCTGGCCGGGCTGTGCTGCGCGGCCGCCGGGCTGATCAGGCCGACCGCCGCCGCCCTGGTCGGGGTGATCGGGCTGGCCGCGGTGATCGCGATCGTCCAGCGCCGGGACTCCTGGCGGCCGTGGCTGGCCGTGCTGCTCGCACCGCTGGGGATGATCGCCTACATCGGCTGGGTGGGGCTGCAGACCGGCAAGATCAACGGTTACTTCGAGCTGCAGGCCCGCGGCTGGTCGTCGGCGTTCGACGGTGGCGCGAAGACCGCGCAGTTCGTGGTCGAGGCGCTGACCGAGGACAAGTCGGTCTTCGAGACCTTCACGGTCTGGGTGGTGCTGGCGGCGATCGTGCTGCTGGCGCTGTGCGTCTGGCACCGGCTGCCGTGGCCGCTGGTCCTGTTCGCCGCCGCCGTGCTGGTGCTGGACCTGGGCTCGGACGGCCTGATGTACTCCAAGGTGCGGTTGATGTTGCCCGCGTTCCCGCTGCTCATCCCGGTCGCCATCGGTCTGAGCAAGCGCACTCCGGCCACGGCCGTCACCACAGCGGTGCTGCTGGTGTTCTTCGGCTCCTGGCTCGGTGCTTACTCGCTGACGGCGTGGCAGTACGCCATCTGACCCGTCCCGCCCGGCGTGCGGGTGGTGGAACCTCGGCGGCTGAGCTGCGAGGGTGGTCAACGCGGCTCCAAGTGCGAACTCCGCTGTCGGGAGGTTTTCGGTGACCGAACTGGACAAGACCGCGGACACCTCGGTTCCGCTGCACCCGCTGCTGGCGAAGCGCTGGAGCCCACGTGCGCTGGACCCCGCGGCGACGATCGACGACGAGCAGTTCACGGCGCTGTTCGAGGCCGCCCGGTGGGCTCCGTCATGGGGCAACACGCAGCCCGCGCGGTTCATCGCCGCCCGCCGCGGTGAGTCGACCTTCGACCGCATCCACGGCACGCTCTCGCGCGGCAACAAGAGCTGGGCCGGTGACGCGGCCGCGCTGGCGATCGGCGTCGCGCAGTCGATCAACTCCGACGGCGAACCGATGCCCTACGGCGAGTACGGGCTCGCGCTGGCCGCCCAGAACCTGGTCCTGCAGGCCGTGGCGGTGGGCTTGCACGCGCACCAGATGGCCGGGTTCGACCGCGACGCGGCCCGCGTGGAGTTCTCGGTCCCGGACGACTTCGAACCCATGGTGGCGATCGCGGTCGGCGACCTCGGCAACCTCGACGACATGCCGGAGCGCCTCGTGGAGAAGGAGCTCCGCCCCCGAGTCCGCAAGCCGCTCACCGACCTCGTCTTCACCGACTCCTGGGGCACATCCCTCTTCTGACCTGCGGTTTCGAGACACCTTTTCGAATTTCGCGCGAAATTCGAGTCCAGAACTTTCGACTCGAATTTCGCGCGAAATTCGAATTCCTCACCCGGCCGGGTGGCGCGAGAGGGCTAGGAGGCCTCCGACTCCTGGGATGACGGAGAGCCAGCGGGCTCGGGTCGGGATGGTCGTGAGGGCCATCGCGATGGTGATCAGGTAGGCCGTGCCGTGCAGCGGGCCGACCAGCGAGCTGACGCCCGGCGCGTGGATCGTGGCGAGGTTGAGCAGGAGGAGAGCCAGGGTCAGGACCTCGGCGGCCGCGGCGATCTTGAGCGCGCGCACGTCTCAGGCTCCCGTCGACGAGCCGGGGCGGATGATCATGAGCACGACCACGGCCGCCCACAGCAGGTTGAAGACGCCGGTGGTCGCGGTCAGGCGCTTGGCGAGAGAGGCGACCGGTTCGGTGAGCATCGCGGCCTGCGCGGGCAGGATCACCAGCGCCAGCAGGGCCGCCGCGATCACCGTCAGGACGATCGAGATCAGCAGCCACGGGTCTCCCAGGACGCCCATCTGCAGGCCGGTGGCCAGGCCGAACACCGGGACCGCGATGCCGGCCATCGCGTAGCCGCGGCAGATCCGGTGCAGCAGCCGGGCAACTCCGGAGTCCGGTTCGGCGCGGGCGTGACGGGGGAACAGCGAGGCGGCGACGGCGATCGGGCCGATCAGCACGATCGCCGCCAGGACGTGCACGGACAGCAGCAGCGCGGTCATCGCAGGACCTCCGGGGGTCATCGCGCACCAATAAGTAGCCAGACAATATATACCCTGCCTACCTTCACCCGATATGATGAGACGCATGAAGGCGGACGCGGTTCGAGGGCACCTGGACGGATTGCTGCTCGCCGTGCTCGAACCAGGACCGCTGCACGGCTACGCGATCATCACCGCGGTCATGAACCGCAGCGGCGGTGCGCTCGAACTGCGCACCGGGACCATCTACCCCGCCCTCAAGCGCCTCGAACGACTCGGCCTGCTGACCAGCAGCTGGGAATCGATCGGGGAACGGCGTCGGCGTTGCTACCGGCTCACCGACGACGGCAGGCGCAGCCTGGCCGGGGAGCGGGCCGACTGGCGGCGGTTCACCGCCACGATCGGCGCCGTGCTCAACCCCGGGAGCAACGCGTGAACGCGATCGAGAGCTACGTCGAGGAGCTCGCCGCCGAACTGCGCGGGCCCGCGCGCGTCAAGGCGCGCATGGTGCAGGAGATCCGCGACGGCCTGGCCGACACCGCGGCGGCGCGCGTCGAAGCCGGACTGCCTCCCGAGGAAGCCGTGCGGGACGCGGTGCGCGAGTTCGGCACGCCCGCCGAGGTCGCGCCCAGCTGCCAGCGGGAGCTCACCCTCGCCCAGACCCGGCACACCGCGTTCGCGCTGCTGGCGACCGTGCCGGCGCTGCTCGGCTGCTGGCACCTGGCGTGGACGGTCGGCCGCGATCAGGGCATCCCGCCGTCGCAGACCGCGCAGCTGCTGGCCACCATCGCCGGCACCGCCGCGGTCGTCGGCTTCGCCGCGCTGCTGATCACCCGGCGGCTCTCGGTGCCGGACCGGCTACCGCTGATCATGGCCTGGACCGGCACCGCCGCCAGCATCGCGATGCCGCTGACCACGATCGCCCTGGCCACCGCACTGCCGCTGGCGGACAACTGGCCGCTGCTGCTGATCATCGCCGCGGGCACCGCAGCCGCGCACTCGGCGCTGGCGAACTCGGCGAAGACGTGCCGGGAGTGCGCGGAACAAGCGCGCTGAACCGGTGGCGAAATCCCGGAATCGGCGGGAGTTCACCGGGAATACCCCCCACGGCATCCGACCGGAGCTGAACGGACCACAACGATGGTCCGGTCGCATTACGCCCACTTCCAATTTTCGGCAATTGATCACCGCTTCGGTTACATGTGGTTCTCTGATGCGGTATGACTTCACTCGTGTGGACGAGTATCAGAACGACCGCGGAAGCGCTTGATGACGCCGACGTGCTCGCTGGACTGCGCCTGCGCTACGACCTCGTCCCGGGAGTCATCCGCCTCGACGGCCACAGCGGTGGCCCGATGCCCCGCACCTCGCCCGCGCGACTGCGCCGGTTCGTCCAGCACCGCTGGGAACCGCGCAGCGGCCGCACCTCCGGTGAACCGGAGTGGCGCCGCGAGGCGCGGCTCGCGGCGGACGCCCTGGCCCCGCTGGTCGGCTCGGCCGCCGGCGAGCTCACCGTCGCCGAATCGACCTCGATCAACCTGTTCAAGGCCCTGGTCGCGGCCGCCGAGCTCCGCCCCGGACGGCCGGTGCTCGCCGTCGGACGCGACTGCTTCGGCATCGACCGCTGCCTCGCCCAGTCCGCCGCCGACCACATCGGCGGTCGGTTGCAGCTGATCGACGGCGTCGAGGACCTCGCCTCGCTGCCGCTGGAGACGATCGCGGTGGTCGCGCTGTCGCACGTGGACCTGCGCACCGGCGCCGTGCGCGACGCTGAACCGATCACCGCCCGGATCCACGGTGGCGGAGCGCTGACGTTGTGGGACCTCAGCCACTCGGCCGGAGCGCTGGACGTCGACCTGCACAGGTGGCGCGCGGACTTCGCGATCGGGTGCGGGCACAAGTTCCTGGGTGGGAGCACGACCGCGCCGTCCTTCGGCTTCGTCGCCGAAGGGCACATGGCGTCCTCCCCGACCGGCGGCCTGCGGCACCCGCTCGCCGACGGCTTCGCCGGGCCGGCCGCGACCCTCTCGGCGGCCGAACTCCGGGACGTGCTGGCCAACCTCGACGGTGTCCCGGTCGGAGCGCTCGCGGCGAAGACGTCGAGCCTGGTGGAACTGTTCCTGGAGCGCATCGGCGAGTTCTGCCCGGAGGCCGCGATCGAGGTGCGCACCGCCGGTTCCCCGCGCGGCGCCCAGGTCTGCCTGCGGCACGAGCAGGCGCAGCGCATCGCCGACCTGCTGTCGGACCGCAGCGTGCTGGTCGAGTTCGCCGAGCCCGACCTGATCCGCTTCAACTTCGCCCCGGCTTGGCTCTCCCACGTCGACGTCTGGCAGGCCGCGGAACGGCTGCACGCCACCCTCCACGAGATCGCCTGACTCCGATCACCTCGCCGCCATGTGGTGGTAGATCGCGTCGATCTCGGCGTGCAGGGAGTCCGGGCGGACCTCGGGATCAGCGCGCAGGCGGCGGTTGACCATGCGCATCGTGGAGACCAGGCGCTGCGCCTGCTGCAGGTCGGTGTCGCCGGCCCTGACGGCCTGCTCGGTGGCCGCGTCGACGACCCGCTCCAGCACGGCGATCGTCGGCCACCACGCCTCGGCCTCGTTGTGGCGGTCCGGGCTCATCAGCAGCTGCTGCAGCCGGGAGCGCAGGTCGGCGAGCTGCCGGTAGGTGCGGCGGCGCAACGCCGGACGCCCGTGCTCGGCGCCGGACAACGACCGGGAGAGGTAGTCGGCCACCGACTCGACGGCGTCGGCGACACCGTCCCGCAGCGACGGCCCGCCCCGCACGCCGCGCAGCAGGAACCCGACCACCAGCACGATCGCGCAGCCGACGAAGGTGTCCACCAGCCGGGCCGCGGGGTAGAACTGCGCTTGCTGGCTCATCTGCAGCAGCACCAGCGCCGTCACCACCGCGCTGAACAACCCGTAGTGCCTGCTCAGCGCTACCGGAAGCTTCCCGGCCAAGGCGACGATGAACGGCACCAGCCACCACCCGGCCGGCAGCAGCGCCAGCAGCGCCCACGCCACCAGCACACCCAGGATCGTGCCCAGCGCGCGCAGCACGGTCCGGGCGAACACCGATCCCGAGTTGGGGCGCAGCACCAGCGCGACCGTCAGAGCGATCCAGTAGCCCTGCTCGAAGCCCGCGAGCACGGCGAACCCCTCGGCCAACGCCAGGCACAGCAGCATCCGCAGCACCTGCCGCCAGGTCGTGGCACCGATGCTCAGCCGCTCCCGCTGCCTGCCCGGGGCCGGGGAGCGCTTGGCGTCGCGGAACGCGTCGACGAGCTCGGCGATCCCCTCGTCCAGCGCCCCGACCAGCGCGGATTCGGTCGGGCCCGGCTGGAATCGGGGCGGGATCTCGCCGGTGCGGACGCAGCGGGCCAGTCCTGCCAGCGCCTCACGGGTGCGCAGCGGCGGGGTGATCCCGGCGTGCGCGACCGACACCGCCGCCTCCACCACCGGGGTCGCGCGCAGGTAGATCAGGTGCAGCCGGTCGCGGACCCGGCTGCGCGACATCGAAGCGCCACCGATGAGCACGTCGTGCGCGGTGTCGAGCGCCTTGGTCAGCCGCTGCCGGGCGGTGATCGTCTCGCCGGGCCCGAACATCCGCAGGATCGCGGTGAAGATCTCCGCGACCGCGTCCCTGGCCGGGGCCGTTCCGCGCACCGGCCAGGTCGCCGCCGCCAGCGCCAGGACCAGCAGTTCACCGGCCAGGAACCAGGCGACCTGCTCGTGCAGCGCGAGCACCGGGGAGCGCTGGCCGGTCGCCACCACGCAGAAGGTCAGCATGTGCGCGCCGCCGGAGGACCACAGCTCCCCCAGCCTGCTGGCCAGCACCGACGGGACGGACACCGCCAGCACGGCCACCACCGCCCACAGCGGGTCGGGGGCGGCGGCGCCGGCGGCGAAGCCGATCGCGCCGAGCACCACGGCGATCGCCAGGCGCCGCAGCCGGAACCGGTAGGAGCCGGTGACGTCGGAGAAGCTCGCGCACAGCGCGCCGACCGAGGCCAGCACGGCTTCGTCGGTGCTTCCGGTGAGCAGGCCGACGACCTGCGGGACCCCGACGCCGACGGCGGCCGCGACGACGCGGGTCCAGTCGGTCGGGATGGCGATCGGGCGCAGCATCCGCCGCAGCCAGGGAGGTGCTTCGAGTCTCGGGAGCGCGCCGCTGGTCAACCGCAATCCCTTCGGGTCGCCGGGGCCTGCGCTCCACGCCGAGCGACCGGGGGTCACCCCGATCCTGCCAAGCAGGGCTGCCGCGGCGGTCTCCGCGAAGACGGGATCACACGACGGTGTGCGTCACACCGCCAACGCCGATTCAGCGCAGGGCGGCGAGGATCCGCCGGGCGATCGAGGTGATGACCAGCCAGAACAAGGCTGCGATGCCGTAGTTGAGCAGGACCGCCAGCTGCGGGTCGGCCGGGGTGAACAGGTCCTGGAAGCCGAGGGCCAGCGGATCGGCGACGGAGGCCACGAACCGGGTGATGCCGTTGTCCGGATTCGCGCTGCCGATGGTGAGGATCACATGGATCGCCAGCAGCGAGGCGCACACCAACCCCGCCCAGCGCACCACCAGGATCAGCGCGTCGACGAAACGGCTCCATCCGCGTCGCAGGTCAGCGCGTCGCACGCCGCTCTCGCGGGCCCCGGTACGAACTTCCTCGGTCACGATCACAGTGTTGCACGAGAACCGGCGAAATCGGGAGGCTCGTTCGCCCGCGAACGGCCGTCCGGTCCCACGATCTGGAAAGGCCGCTTGCGTTGCGGGCCCTTGTTGCGGTTAGCCTTGCTCCGTGGCTCGCGTTCTCCTGCTTCGCCGCCGCGACGGGGTCTCCTAGACCGGCCCCTCGTCGCGGGGTACGAACGCGCCGGTCTCCCATGCAGTCCGAGAACCGGTAAGCGACCAGGAGAACGCCTCTCATGAGCAGCAACAACCCCGACGCGCAGGCCCCGTTCACCGGCCGTGTGCGCAAGCCGTCCAAGCCCGCGCCCGCCGGTCAGCCGTCGTGGAACCCCCAGCGGGGCAGCTCGATGCCCTTCCACCGGTACAAGCCGTTCCACGAGCTCGTCGAGGACGTGTCGCTGCCCGACCGCACCTGGCCGGACAAGCGGATCACCCAGGCCCCGCTGTGGTGCGCCGTCGACCTGCGCGACGGCAACCAGGCGCTGATCGACCCGATGTCGCCCGCCCGCAAGCGCCGCATGTTCGAGCTGCTCGTGCAGATGGGCTACAAGGAGATCGAGGTCGGGTTCCCGGCGGCCAGCCAGACCGACTTCGACTTCGTCCGCGAGATCATCGAGGACGGCGCCATCCCCTCCGACGTGCGCATCCAGGTGCTGACCCAGTGCCGCCCGGAGCTGATCGAGCGCACCTTCCAGGCCCTGGAGGGCGCGCCGAAGGCCATCGTGCACATCTACAACTCGACGTCGATCCTGCAGCGCCGCGTGGTGTTCCGCGAGGAGCGCGAAGGCATCAAGAAGATCGCCAAGATGGGCGCCGAGCTGGCCCTGGAGCTGGCGGGCAAGTACCCGGACACCGACTTCCGGTTCCAGTACTCGCCCGAGTCCTACACCGGCACCGAGCTGTCCTACGCGGTCGAGGTGTGCGACGCGGTCACCGAGATCTTGCAGCCCACCCCGGAGCGGCCGGTCATCCTGAACCTGCCCGCCACCGTCGAGATGGCCACCCCGAACGTCTACGCGGACTCCATCGAGTGGATGCACCGCAACCTGGCCCGCCGCGACTCGGTGATCCTGTCGCTGCACCCGCACAACGACCGCGGCACCGGCATCGCCGCCGCGGAGCTGGGCTACCAGGCCGGCGCCGACCGCATCGAGGGCTGCCTGTTCGGCAACGGCGAGCGCACCGGCAACGTCGACCTGGTCGCGCTGGGCATGAACCTGTTCAGCCAGGGCATCGACCCGCAGATCGACTTCTCCGACATCGACTACGTCAAGCGCACCGTCGAGCACTGCAACCAGCTGCCGGTCGCCGAGCGGCACCCGTGGGGCGGCGAGCTCGTCTACACCGCGTTCTCCGGCAGCCACCAGGACGCCATCAACAAGGGCCTGAACGCGCTGAGCGCCGAGGCCGAGAAGGCGGGCCGGTCCGTCGACGAGCACCCGTGGGAGGTCCCGTACCTGCCCATCGACCCCAAGGACGTGGGCCGCAGCTACGAGGCCGTCATCCGGGTCAACTCGCAGTCCGGCAAGGGCGGCGTGGCCTACGTGATGAAGACCGAGCACCAGCTGGAGCTGCCGCGCAAGCTGCAGATCGAGTTCTCCAAGGCCGTGCAGGCCCACACCGACGGCGAGGGCGGCGAGGTCAGCCCGGCCGACATGTGGACGGCGTTCTCCGCCGAGTACCTGGAGGCCGACGCTCCGCTGAAGCTGGTCCGGCAGAGCTCGTCGGGTGAGTCCGGCGACGAGACGATCACCGCGTCGGTGGTCGTGGACGGCGAGCAGCGCGAGATCACCGGTCGCGGCAACGGGCCGGTATCGGCGTTCGTGGACGCCTTGAGCACCGTGGGCTACGACATCCGCGTCCTGGACTACCACCAGCACGCGCTCACCTCGGGCGACGACGCGCGCGCCGCGGCCTACCTGGAGTGCGCCGTCGGCGACGACGTCTTCTGGGGCGTCGGCGTGGACACCTCGACGATCGCGGCCATGCTCCGCGCAGTCGTCTCGGCCGCCAACCGGGCCTCCCGCTGACCCGACCCGGCCGTCCCCGGCTCGGCTAACCCGATTACAGCCGTAATCCGGCACCCGAATACGGCGGTGTTCCGGGTCCTGATTACGGCGGTATTCCGTTCACCACCCGGATTACCGCCGTAATCGGGGGACCGATTACCGCCGTATTCCGGTCATCACCGTGCTGGGGTGAGGGGGTTCTGCCGAGGGGTGGTTCTGGCCGGGAGGGTCAGGTGGATTGGGCCGGTTCCGGTTCTTCTGCTGCTTCGGCTCGTTCCACCCGCTTCTGGATGATGCGGGTGCTCCACCAGGCGAAGGCGACGGCGATGACCAGGCCGATCCACGAGAAGCGGTGGAACCACTGCCCCGCGACCAGGCCGAACCCGTAGGACAGGGCGGTCACCAGGCCCGCCCACGCGATGCCGCCGGTCGCGTTGGCCAGCAGGAACTTGCGGTAGGGCATGCCGAGGCTGCCCGCGAGCGGCCCGGCGAGGATGCGCAGGATCGCCACGAACCGGCCGCCGAAGACCGTCCAGGCTCCCCAGCGATCGAAGAGCTTCTCCGCCTGGGCCAGCGGCTTGGGGCCGAAGTGCTTCGGCAGCTTGGTGCCCAGCCAGGTCAGCAGCTTGCGGCCGAAGCGCTTGCCGACGGCGTAGCCGATCGAGTCGCCGACGATCGCCCCGATCGAGGCGAAGGTGGCGAGCAGGATCGGGTTGACCACCCCGTGCGAGGCCGCGACACCGGCGCTGACCAGCAGGATCTCGCCGGGAAGTGGGATTCCCACGCTCTCCAGCCCGATGATCCCCGCGACCACCAGGTAGATCACCCCGGCTGGGATCGTGTTCAGCCACTCGATCATGGGAATCCGTTCTGGTCGGGGGCAAGCGCAGTTCGGCTCCTGCAAGGGTACGGACTGCCGCTCGACCGCCACCGGGCACCGGGTGGCGGGTGGCGGGAAATCGCCGGTCACGGGCACAACTCCGGTAACAGGGCAGAGCGGGCGGGACCCGGGGATCCATTAGCCCGCACGGCCCATCGGCCGAGCACGACCCTCACGCTAAATCGGGGAACGGACTCGACCAAAGTCGGTATTGCCCGGCGCCGCGAACGGGCATCATGGACGCACGTCGCAGGGATGCAGGCACCTCCCCTGGGGGAGAACTAGTTGAGGAGAAGCGGCGCAGACGGGGGAAACGTCGGGGCACGGCCGCTTCTCCTCTTCTACCCCCAGCAGACCATCACTCGAACGGTCTATGAAACTTGATGTTCGAGAGTTCGCACGGTTCAGTGATGTGGCTATGTGGCCGACCGAAGATCCGACGGAGCAGCTGCGGTGGCGCATCGAGTGCGCCACGTCGAACGGCTGCGGGAACGTGACCGTGCTGGTCATGGGTGACCGCGTCGGCGTCGTGCTACCGCCCGGGGACACCCTGATCTTCACCGCGGAGGAAGCCGAGAGCCTCGCCTACCTGGTGGAGAAGGCGATCGGCTACGCATCGGTGCCGAGATGAGCCTGATCGACACCGATCTGAGCTTCGATTCCCGCGATCCGCGCTTCCCCGTGCCGGGCGGCCCGCTGAGCTGGTCGGTGCAGGTGTTCACCACCACCAACGGCTACGGCCTGCGGCCCGCCGAACCGCTCGTCGACGCCGGTCGCGCGCACCTGCGCACCGGCTACGCCGCGCTCGGGCAGCAGCGCACCGTCGACGCCGGTGTCGTCGACGTCGAGGTCGCGCTCCGGGACGGCGTGCTGAGCTGGTCGATCACCGCGGAGCACACCGAGCCGATCAAGGCCGTCAAGCTGCTGCTGCGCGGTCTGCCGGAGCGGCAGCTGAACGCCGGCTGGTGGGCGCCGAACACCGGCCGCTCGCACAGCCACCACGAGCGCTTCCAGCTGGAGTACCCGGGCCCGGACTGGGCGACGCCGTGGGTCGCCGTCGGCGCGGAGACCGACTGCTCGCTGCTGAGCGTCCGGGACCCGTCGGTGCGCAGGCACGTGCTGCACGTCAACACGCCCGCCCACTCCCCCGAGCCGATCGTGGAGCTGCTGCACGTGCCCGCCGCGTCGGCGCGCGGGACGACGTGCCGGGTCCCGGAGGTCCGGCTGCGCCAGGACGCCTCGTCGCCGGACCAGGACCTGGACGAGCACCTGCGGTTCGTCGAGGAGGCGCACGGCCTGCGGCCGTGGGAGTCCCGGCCGGACGTGCCCGGCTGGCTGCGCGACACCGCGCTGGTGGTGACGCTGCACGGCCAGCACTGGACCGGCTACGTGTTCAACACGTTTCCGCAGATGAGCGAGGCCCTTCGCTTCATCGCGCAGCACATCGCCCCGCATCGCGTGCTCGCCTACCTGCCCGGCTGGGAAGGCCGCTACTACTACGCCTACCCGCGCTACCGGCCCGGTGCTGATCTCGGCGGCGACGAGGGGTTCGCCGAGCTCGTCCGCACCGCGCACGAGCTCGGGTTCCGGTTGATGCCGATGTTCGGCGGGCACGGCGCCAACGTCGCGCAGTACCCCGACTGGGAGCGGGCGGTGATGCGCAACGACACCGACCGCTACGCGGAGCTGCTCAACCGCCCCGACTGGGACTCCGACCGCTCCGGCGAGGGCGACCAGGTCTTCCTCAACCCCGCCGAGCCCGGGTTCCGCGCGCACCTGGTGGAGTCGATCTCCGCTCTGGTCGACGAGTTCGGCGTGGACGCGGCGTTCCTGGACACCGTGGGCTACTACTTCAACGACCCCCGCCACGACGTGTTCGACGGGTACCGGCTGCTGGTCGAGGAGCTGCACCAGCGGCATCCGGGGCTGGTGCTGGCCGCCGAGGGCTGGTGGGACGCGCTCAGCGCGCTGTTCCCGTTGAGCCAGCAGTGGTTCGGCACCGACCGCGACCTGCGCCGACCCCGGGTCCTGTCGCGCTACGCCCGCACCACCGGCCACCTCGCCGAGGGCACCCCGGGCCCGGGCAGCACGGGTGTGCACGAGAAGGGCTACATCCCGAGGCCGCCGGACGTGGTGCGCGAAGGCCACCTGCCCGTCGTGGGCGTCGTGGACGGCACGCTCGCCGAGCACGGCGAACAACTCGCCGCGATCTGCCGCTGGGCGGCCGCCCGCTCACCCCGGTGAGTTGGCCTCGGTCCGGGCGCGGGCCTCGGCGGTGAGCGCGTCCAGGGCGACCTGCACGGCCGGGCGTTCGGTGGCGCCCTTGCGGGAGACGACCTCGATGTTGCGGCCCGCGCGGACCCCGGCGAGCGGACGCATGACGAGCTGCGAGCTGTTCACCGTGTACCTGGGCAGCAGCGCGATGCCGTGACCCGCGGCGACGAGCGCTTCGGTGACCCGGAAGTCGTTGATGCGCTGGACGACCGTCGGCCGCACACCGGTGCGCACCGCCAGCGAGCGCAGCACGTCGTCGACCGGGAAGCCGATGTCGACGCTCAGCCAGGGTTCGCCGACCAGCTCGGTGAGCTCGACGCGTTCGCGGCCGGCCAGCGGGTGCCCGAGCGGCATCGCCACGTCCAGCGGCTCGCGCAGCAGCGGCGTGACCGCGACCCGCTCGCCGTCGTGCGGCGCTGCCTGGTCGTCCCGGTGCGTGACGACCAGGTCGAAGTCGGCCGTGAGCCGGGGGACCTCCGACGGCACCATGTCGACGTCGCGAGCCTCCAGCCGGACCGCCGGGTGCTCGGCGATGCGCCGCAGCACGCCCGGGAGCAACAGGAACGCACCGGAGGGGAACAGCGCGACGCGCACCACGCCGCGCGGCGACGAGCGGTAGGTGTCGAGTTCGGCCTCAGCCCGGTCCAGCGCGGCCAGCACCTCATCGGCGCGGGTGGCCAGCGCCCAGCCGGCGTCGGTGAGGCGCAGGCCACGTCCGGCCGGTTCGGTCAGCCGCACCCCGACCTCGGCTTGCAGGGCCCGGATCTGCTGCGACACCGAAGAGGGCGTGTAGGACAGGGCGTGGGCGACCGCGGTGACCGTGCCGCGATCGGCCAGCTCGCGCAGGAGTCTCAGCCTGCGAACGTCCATAGAGGAATATTACACAGTACCTGCACATAGTATTGCTTGTGCTTCACAGATGGCCCCCGCAGGCTGATCGGTATGACCACGAGAGATCGCCTGCTGGCGGTGGTCGTCGCAGTGTTCTGGGGCGGCAACTTCATCGCGTTGGACCAGGGGCTGGGGCACTTCCCGCCGTTCTTCTTCGCCGGGCTGCGCTTCGCCGTGCTGCTGCCGATCCTGTTCTTCGTGCCGTTCCCGCAGGTGAAGTGGCGCTGGCTGATCGGCTACGGCCTGTTCTTCGGGACCTTGCAGTTCGCGTTCCTGTTCGTCGCGATGAAGATCGGCATGCCGACCGGGCTGGCCTCGCTGGTGCAGCAGGGGTCGGCGCCGTTCACCGTGCTGCTGGGCGCGCTGCTGCTGCGCGAGAAGCTCACGCCGGTGCAGGTGCTGGGCATCACCACGGCGGTGCTGGGCATGGTCGCCATCGGGTGGCACCGCGCGCAGACCGCGACGCTGCTGCCGATGCTGATCACGCTGTGCGGCGCGTTCTCCTGGGCGCTGGGCAACCTGTGCAGCCGCAAGGCGGAAGCGCCGAACCCGCTGCACCTCTCGCTGTGGATCGCGATCGTCCCACCGGTGCCGATGTTCGCGGCGTCCGCGGTGTTCGAGGGGCCGACGACCGGCTGGCACGCGGTCGCGACGGTCTTGGACTCCCCGACCGGGACGGCCGCGCTGGCCGGTCTCGCCTACACGTCGCTGCTGGCCACCGTGGTCGGATCCGGGTTGTGGACGACGCTGCTCGGCAGGTACCCGGCGAGCACGGTGGCCCCGTTCTCGCTGCTGGTGCCGGTGGTCGGGTTCAGCACGGCCTGGCTGATCCTCGGCGAGCAGCCGCACCCGTTCGAGCTCGCCGCCGGGGCGGTGGTCGTCGGCGGGGTGCTGCTGGGCAGCATGCGGATCGCCCGGCGCCGACCGGCGCTGGAGCCGACACCCGTGTGACGCCCGGAAGGGCCCGATCGGTCGACCTGGTCAGGATCAAC
This sequence comes from Saccharopolyspora endophytica, assembly GCF_018070075.1. Taxonomy (GTDB): domain Bacteria; phylum Actinomycetota; class Actinomycetes; order Mycobacteriales; family Pseudonocardiaceae; genus Saccharopolyspora; species Saccharopolyspora endophytica. Next base: position 12,349 of record NZ_JAGPXE010000020.1, on the reverse strand, counting down.
GATCCCTCACCACATCAAGCGATCGGGCCCCTCTCGAAATCCGGATTCCTGACGTGCACGCCGTTTCCCACCGGGCAGTCGTAGAGCACCAGCGCCTGGTTGGTCTCGGCGACAAGCCGGACGGCGACGGTGCGGTCCAGGATCGCCCGGTGCTCGCAGGCCGAGCACCGGAGCGCGCTGCTGTACCTCACGCGCGACCTCCCTCCTCCAGCCGAAGATCCTATGTGGACGTCGGCCGCGACGGAACGGGCTCGCGGGAAACCGCCAGGATCACGCCGTCGGGACGACCGCTTCCGGCGTCACCGAGCGGGGCTGGAGCTCGCCGTCGCGGATCTGCTCGGCGAAGTGGCAGGCGACCCGGTGACCCGATCCGATCTCCCGCAGCACCGGGCGTTCGGTGTCGCAGCGCTCCTCCTGCCGCCACGGGCAGCGGGTGTGGAACCGGCAGCCCGACGGCGGGTTCGCCGGTGAGGGCAGGTCGCCCGTGAGCAGGATCTGCTCGCGGGAGTCCTCGACCTGCGGGTCCGGCACCGGAACCGCCGACAGCAGCGCCTTGGAGTAGGGGTGCAGCGGCTGCTCGTAGAGAGCGTCCGATGTGGACTCCTCGACGATGCCGCCCAGGTACATCACGCCCACCCGGTCGGCGATGTGCCGCACCACGGCGAGGTCGTGCGCGATCACCAGGTAGGTCAGGCCGAACTCCTCCTGCAGGTCCTCCAGCAGGTTGAGCACCTGGGCCTGCACCGAGACGTCCAGCGCCGACACCGGTTCGTCGGCCACCACGAGCTCCGGGCCGACCGACAGCGCGCGGGCGATGCCGACGCGCTGGCGCTGCCCGCCGGAGAACTCGTGCGGGTACTTGCGCAGCGCTGTCGGCGGCAGCCCGACGGCGTCGAGCAGTTCGCGCAGCCGCGCGTCGGTGGACGCCTTGTCCTTGGCCAGGCCGTGCGCCCGCATGCCTTCCACCAGCAGCGATTCCACCGACTGGCGCGGGTCGAGCGAGGACAGCGGGTCCTGGAAGACCATCTGCATCCGCTGCCGCATCGTGCGCAGCTTCTCGCCCTTCATGCCGGACAGGTCGGTGCCGTCGAAGACGACCTCGCCGCCGGTCGGCTTCTCCAACCGCAGGACCGCGCGACCGAGCGTCGACTTGCCGCAACCGGATTCCCCGACGAGACCGTAGGTCTCACCGCGCTTGATGCTCAGCGACACCCCGTCCACGGCGTAGACGTGGCCGACCGTCCGGTCGAGCACCACGCCCTTCTTGATCGGGAAGTGCACCTTCACGTCGTTCAGCTCGACGAGCACGTCCTCGCTCACGCCGTCCTGAGCGCCGGCCACGGAACTTTCGCTCATGACGCCACTCCGTCCTGCGGGACACCCGCACCCGGTCGGCTCACATGAGCGCGAGGGACGAAATTGTCGCTCATGACGCCACTCCGTTCTGCGGGACACCCGCACCCGGTCGGCTTACACGAGCGCGAGGGACGAGATTGTCGCTCATGACGCCTCCATGCTGTTCGAGATCGGCTCGCGAACCGGGTTGTGGCAGCGCAGCAACCGCGCTCCCGCGTCGACGCTGACCTCGGGGGTCTCGCGCTCGCACACCTCGGTGGCGTTCGGGCAGCGCGGGCAGAACGCGCACCCGGTGTCCCACGGGATGTTGTCGGCCACCGAACCCGTGATCGGCGACAGGCGTTGCCCGCGGGGCGAATCCAGTCGCGGGATCGAGGCCAGCAGGCCTGCGGTGTAGGGGTGCTTGGGCCGGGCGAACAGCTCGTGCCGCGCCGCGCGCTCCACCACGCGACCGGCGTAGAGCACGTTCACCTCGTCGCACAGCCCCGCCACCACACCGAGATCGTGGGTGATCATGATCAGCGCGGTGTCGGTCTCGGCGACCAGTTCCGAGAGCAGCTTGAGGATCTGGGCCTGGATCGTCACGTCCAGCGCCGTCGTCGGCTCGTCCGCGATGAGCAGCCGCGGCTTGCAGGCCAGCGCCATCGCGATCAGCGCCCGCTGCCGCATCCCGCCCGAGAGCTGGTGCGGGTACTCCTTGAGCCGCCGGTTCGGGTCCGGGATGCCCACCTTGCGCAGCAGCTCCTCGGCCTCGGGCATCGCCTGCTTGCGGGGCAGACCTCGGTGCCGCTCGATGACCTCGGAGACCTGCAACCCGATGGGAACCACCGGGTTCAGCGAGGTCAGCGGGTCCTGGAACACCATGCTCAGGTCCTTGCCGCGCCGGGCGTCGAGCTCCTTCTTCGGCATCGTCAGCAGATCGGTGCCGTCGAAGGACACCGAGCCCGACACCTCCGCCCCGCGCGGCGGCAGCAAACCCATGATCGCCAGCGAGGTCACCGACTTGCCGCATCCGGACTCGCCGACGAGGCCGACGGTCTTGCCCGGTTCGACGTCGAAGGAGATCCCGTCCACCGCGGTCACCGGCGGCTCGCCCTTGCGGGCGAAGACCACGGAGAGGTCGCGAACTTCCAGCAATGCCATTGCCAACTCCCCTTACCGGCGCCGCTTGGGGTCCAGCGCGTCGCGGAGCGACTCGCCGACCAGCGTGAAACCGAAGGCGACCAGGATGATGCACCCCGCGGGCCAGAACGCCAGCTGCGGGTGCGAGTCGATGATGTCCTGCGCGCCGCCGAGCATCTGGCCCCATTCCGGCACCGAGTCGTCGGCCGCGCCCAGGCCCAGGAAGGACAGCGCCGCCGCGTCGATGATGGCCACCGCCAGCACCAGCGTGGCCTGCACGATCACCGGCCCCAGCGCGTTGGGCAGCATGTGCCGGAACACGATCGCGCTCTCCTTCACGCCGAGAGCCCGCGCCGCCAGCACGTGGTCGCTGCTGCGTTGCGCCAGCATCGTGCCGCGCAGCAGCCGCCCGAAGATCGGCACCTGCACGATCGCCACCGCGAGGATCACGGTGAACTGGGTCTGCTCGGCGAACAGCGCGCCGATCGACACCGCCAGCAGCAGCGACGGCACCGACAGCATCACGTCGGCGATGCGCATGACCAGCGAGTCCACCCAGCCGCCGAAAGCACCGGCGAGCAGGCCGAGCACCAGACCGCCGCCGAGGCCGATGACGGTGGCCAGCACCGCCACCAACAACGTCTGCTGAGAACCCAGCAGCAGCCGGGACAGCAGGTCGCGGCCGTACTGGTCACCGCCGAGCGGGAATCCGGGCTGCGACGGCGGGATCGTGTTCTCCGCGCGGGAGACCTGCGATTCCAGCAGGCGCTGCGCCGGGTCGTGCGGCGCGATCAGCGGCGCCAGCAGGGCCAGCAGCACGAACGCCACGATGACCAGGGCCCCGACGATGAAGACCGGGTTGCGGCGCAACCTCCGCCAGGCCGACGCGGCGAGGCTGACACCGGCGTCGGAGGCCGACTCCGCCAGCGCGTCGAGCTTGTCCTTGCGCTGCGTGTTGAGCACCATCGTCCCTCACCGTGTCCGCAGTCGTGGGTCGATCAACGCGTACGAGAGGTCGACGACGAGGTTGACCAGCACGTAGACCATCGCGGAAGCCAGGATGACCACCTGCAGCACCGGGAAGTCCTTGCGTTCGAAGCCGATCGCGACGGCCTGCCCGATGCCGGCGATGTTGAACACCCGCTCGGTCAGCACCGCGCCCGCCAGCAGCGCACCGGTCTGCAGGCCGATGGTGGTGACCACCGGCAGCATCGCGTTGTGCAGGATGTGCCTGCGCCGGATCACCATCTGCCCCAGGCCCTTCGCGCGCGCGGTGCGCACGTAGTCCTCGTCCATCACGTCGAGCACCGCGGCCCGGGTGATCCGGAAGATCACCGCGAACGGGATGGTCGACAGCGCGATGGCGGGCAGGATGAGGTGCACCAGCGCGTTCCAGGAGGAGGCGTCCCACTCGCGGGTCAGCAACCCGTCGAGGATGTAGAAGCCGGTGACCCGGGTGGCGTTGATCGCCGAGTCCTGCCGCCCGGACGCGGGCAGCGCGCCGAGCTCGATGGCGAAGACGAACTTCAGCAGGAACGCCAGGAAGAACACCGGAACGGCGACGCCCACCAGCGACCAGGTGATGCTCAGGTTGTCCAGCCATCCCCCGCGCTTGCGGGCGGCCAGGTACCCGAGCGGGATGCCGACCACCACGGCCAGGGCCAGCGCCAGGATGGACAGCTCCAGCGTCGCCGGGAAGCGCGTGATGAACACGTCCAGCGCGGAGTCACCGCGCTGCACCCCGGTCGAGGTGCCGAAGTCGCCGGTGATCGCCCGGCCGAGGAACTTGAAGTACTGCACGAAGATCGGCTGGTCGAGCCCGAGAGCCTTCTCGAGCTGCTCCCGCGCCGCCGGTGTGGCGCGGTCTCCCAGCAGTGCCGAGACCGGTCCGCCCGGCAGCATGCGCAGCCAGCCGAACAGCAGCATCGACAGGACGAAGACGACCAGGACCAGCTGTCCCAGTCGTCGAACAGTGAAGCGGAGCACGCGAAAACCCCCGTGTTCAAGTCAGCGAACCGGGTGCTGCGCGCGGAACCGGTGCGAACCGGTCCCGCGCGCAGCACCGCGGGATCACTGCTCCGAGACGCTCACCGAAGCGAACTCTTCGGCGGTCAGCGGTGAGGTCACCAGACCCTGGACTCGGGAGCTCGTCACGATCGCCGGCGGCGAGTGCGACAGCGGGACCGCGGGCAGGTACTCGGACAGCAGCTTGCGGTTGATGTCCTGGTACATCGAGGTGCGCTTGGCCTCGTCCGGCTCGGAGTCGGCCGCCTGCAGCTGCCCCGCCAGGTCCTCGCCCCACGGCGCGCCCGCGGTGTAGAACCGGTTGGTCGGCGTGCCGAAGAACGTGCCGATGAAGTTGTCCGGCGTGTTGTAGTCACCGGTCCAGCCGAGCAGGAAGATGTCGGCCTTGGCGTTGTCGACGTCGTCGATGTAGCCGCCGTTCCACGGCTTGCTCACCGGGTTCACGGTGATGCCCGCTTCGCGCAGGTCCTCGGCGAGGGCGTTGTAGATGCCCTGCGGGTCCGGCATGTAGGGCCGGGTGACCTCGGTCGGCCAGTAGAAGTTCACCGTCAGGTTCGACGCGCCCGCCTCGGCGAGCAGCTGCTTGGCCTTGGCCGGGTCGTGCGGGTACTGCTGCACGTCGGGCGCGTAGCCGTCGACGTTCTGCGGGTAGAACTGGCTGGCCACCGAGGCGCCTTCCGGCAGGTTGGCCTTGACCAGCGTCTCCCGGTCCACCGCGTGGGCCAGGGCCTGCCGGACCTTGAGGTTCTGCAGCGCCGGGTTGTTCTTCTGGGTGATCCCCAGGTACATGATGTTGAACGGGTCGCGGACCTGGACGTTGTGGCCCGCGTCGCGCAGCGCCTTCAGGTCGGCGGCGTTGGGGAAGTCGTAGCCGTCGATCGCGCCCGACTCCAGCTCCTGCTTGCGGACGGTCTCGTCCGGGATGATCCGGAAGATCAGCTCGTTGACCTTGGTCTTGTCACCCCAGTACTGGTCGTTGCGGACCAGCTTGATGGTGCCGTTGGACTGGTCGTAGGAGTCGAACTTGAACGGCCCCGTGCCGGTCGGGTGGGCCTTGGCGTACTCGGGGTAGACGAAGCTGTCGCCCTGCGCCTGCACGTCGTTGGCCTTGTACTTCTCCATCGCCGTCGGCGACTGCATGCTGAACGACGGAAGGCCCAGCAGGTCGGGGAACTTCGAGGTCGCGCGGGTCAGGTGCACGACCGCGGTCGTCGGGTCCGGGTTCTCGCAGTTCTGGAACAGCGAGGGCGCCTTGCCGTCGGCGAAGCCGCCGAAGTTCTCGATCCAGTAGTAGGACAGCGCGTTGTTCTGCCCGGCCCCGGTCTGGTTGTACCAGCGCTGGAAGTTCTTGCAGACCGCGTCGGAGTTGAAGTCCGTGCCGTCGTGGAACTTCACGCCGCTGCGCAGCTTGAACGTCCACGTCTTGCCGTCCGGGGTGTGCTCCCAGCTCTCGGCCAGCGAGGGTTCGACCTCGACCGAGCCGGGCTTGAAGTTGACCAGGCCCTCCATCAGCTGGCGGGTGACGCGGAAGGTCTCCCCGTCGGAGGCGTAGAAGGGGTCGAACAGGTCCGGAGCACCGGCCGCACCGAAGGTGAAGGTGCCGCCCTCTCCGCCACCGGCCCCGCGCTCGGATTGCGCGCAGCCCGCCAGGGACGCAGCAGTGGCGAATGCGATGCCGACCGTGATGATCCGACGCAGAGAGCGGGTTCCGCTTCGCCGCACCGATGGAGCTCTACTCATTGGATTTACCCACCCGTTTGTGTCCAGAGGCAGCAGAGTTCCGTGAGAGTAACCCTCGAAAGGAGGGGAATGGAACAATCAAGGTTACGATCGCGCTACTTAGGCGATCCTTAGCGAACTCGGATCAATCGGGCAAAAGAGGGACCTTGCCAGAACTGCGAGTTCTCCGCTAAACGCGGGCGAATAGAGGAAGGAATCGTCCTAGTCAAGACCCTGGCGACTTGTTTCCTCGGACACGAAGACGGCGCCTGACCTCCCGGGAGTCCGAGAAGAAAGGCGCCGCCGTTCTCGCTATTGATTTGTTCGCGTTTTAAACGTTCGCGCCTACTACATCGAACGCCGACCGGACAGCGCCCGACCGAGCGTCAATTCATCGGCGAACTCGAGGTCGCCACCCATCGGAAGTCCGGAAGCGAGCCGCGTGACGTTCAGACCCGGGAAGTCGCGCAACATCCGCACCAAATATGTCGCGGTCGCCTCGCCCTCGGTGTTCGGGTCCGTCGCGATGATCACCTCGCTGATCTCGTCGGTCCCGATCCGCGCCAGCAGCTCCCGGACCCGGAGCTGATCCGGTCCGACGCCCGACAGCGGATCCAGCGCACCACCGAGCACGTGGTAGCGGCCCTTGAACTCGCGGGTGCGCTCCACCGCGAGCACGTCCTTGGGCTCCTCCACCACGCAGACCAGCGTCTTGTCCCGCCGGGCGTCCCGGCAGATGCGGCAGGTCGTCTCCTCGGAGACGTTGCCGCAGACGTCGCAGAACACCACGCCCTCCTTGACCTGCTGCAGGACCTCCTGCAGCCGGGTCACGTCCGCCGGCTCCGCGGCCAGCAGGTGAAAGGCGATGCGCTGCGCGCTCTTCGGACCGATGCCGGGAAGACGTCCCAGCTCATCGATCAAATCCTGTACCGGACCCTCGTACACGTCGACTCGCTTAGAAGTTGCGGATGTTGTGGTCTTCCAAGCGGCGGAGCCGCTTTCTCGTTCACCAGCCCAGCAGCCGGCACCGCCGCGGGTTCTGAGGTGGTTCTCCTGCGAGGACGCCTCGACGCTGTGTATTGGCATACATGAGTCGGGGCGCCCGGAGCAGGAGGGCCGCCTCAGGTTCCGCTAACCGCACCGCCACGCAAGCAGACCACCAACCTCCTCGCTGATCACAGGCCTGGCAGGCCCAGGTCGCCCAGGCCGCCGCCCAGGCCGCCCGTGAGCGGGCCCATCTTCTGCGCCTGCAACTCCTGCGCGGCCCTGTTGGCGTCGCGAACGGCCGCCACGACCAGGTCCGCCAGCGTCTCGGTGTCCTCGGGATCGGCCGCCTTCGGGTCGATCACCAGTCCCTTGAGCTCCCCGGCACCGGTGACGGTCGCGGTCACCAGCTCGCCACCGGCACTCCCGGTGACCTCCGCATCGGCGAGCTCCTGCTGCGCAGACATCAGCTGCTCCTGCATCTTCTGCGCCTGTTCCATGATCTGCTGCATGTTCGGCTGGCCACCTGGCTGCACCGTTACTCCTCATCGCCCGGGTGAGTACCCCCGCACGGGGCACAAGACCAGCGTAGAGGTTCTGCCGCGACCCGGTTCCGGGGCCGTCTCGTCCGGTCGGCTTGGTCGTCATCACGCGACGTGACAGGGTGATCACGTGACGCTGGACATCACGCGGCTCCTGGAACTGACCACCTGGCGCGCGTTCGACGTGAGTGACGACGGACGGGTGCTCGCGGGCTGCGACGAGTCCGGGTCGGTGCAACTGGTGGAGCTCGCCGACGACCGGCGCACCGAGCTGACCGCGCTGGCCGGTGCCGTCACCGGCCGGTACCTGCCCGGCGAACGCGCCGTGGTGGTGCAGCACGACAGCGACGGCAACGAACGCGGCCAGCTCTCGCTGCTGCGCCTCGACGACCGCCGGCGGCGCCCGGCCCGGCTGTCCGAACTGGAGCCGCTGGTCCGCGACCCCGAGCACGTGCACCGGCTGCTCGACGTGCTGCCCGGCCGCATCGTCTACGCCACCAACCGCCGCAACGGCGTCGACTTCGACGTGGTGATCCGCAGCGTCGTCACCGGCGAGGAGCACGTCCTCTACGACGGCGGCGGCATGGTCGCCGAGGTCTCGGTCTCCCCCGACTCCCGCTACGCGGCCATCACCGTGCCCGCCGCGAAACCCCTGTCGGACCAGGTGATCCTGGCCGACACCATGCCCGAGACCGGAGCCGACCGGCTGCGCGCGCTCACCGGCCGCGACGTCGCCGCGCGCCACCTGAACCCCGGGTGGCAGGCCGGAGGGCTCGTCGTGACCAGCGACGCCGAGCGCGAGCACACCGGCATCGCGCGACTGGACCCGCGCACTGGCGAGCCCCGGTGGCTGGTGACCTCCCCGACGCACGACCTCACCGGCCGGTTGTCGCCGGACGGGCGCACCCTGCTGGTGCTGACCGCCGTCGACGGCGCGCACCGGCCCGCCCTGCACGACGCCGAGACCGGCGAGCACCTGATGGCCATCGCGCTGCCGACCGAGGGCTGGTGCGGATTCCCGCTGCCCGAGCCGGTCTGGTCACCGGACTCCCGGTTCGCCGCGCTCACCTTCAGCTCCCCCACCTCTCCCGGTGACGTGCTGATCGTGGACACCACCGCCCGCACCTGCGCCCCGCTGACGTTCTCGGCGGCGCAGCTGGCCGGGGAAGCCCTCGCCGAGCCGACCACGCACCGGGTTCCCGCTCGCGACGGCCAGGAGATCCCGTGCTTCCGCTACGCCCCGGCGGAGCCGGACGGGTCGGCCGTCCTGCTCATCCACGGCGGCCCGGAGAGCCAGTCGGTGCGCGCGTTCCACCCGCTGGTGCAGGCGATGGTCGCGCGCGGCCACACGGTGCTGGTGCCCAACGTCCGGGGCTCCACCGGCTACGGCAAGAACTGGTACTCGGCCGACGACGCCCGCAACCGGCTCGAATCCGTCGACGACCTCGCCGACCTGCACCGGTGGCTGCCCGAGGTGGGTGTCGACCCCTCCCGCGCCGCGCTGTGGGGCGGTTCCTACGGCGGCTACATGGTGCTCGCGGGACTGGCCTTCCAGCCCGGGCTGTGGGCGGCGGGCGTGGACATCGTCGGCATCTCCTCGCTGGTCACGTTCCTGGAGAACACCGCGCCCTACCGGCGGGCCCACCGGGAACGCGAGTACGGCAGCCTCGCCACCGATGCCGACTTCCTCCGCGAGGCGTCCCCGCTCACCCGCGTCTCCTCCATCGCGGCGCCGCTGTTCGTCCTCCACGGCGCCAACGATCCGCGCGTGCCGCTGACCGAGGCCGAGCAGATCGTGGAAGCGGTGCGCGGCAACGACGTCGCGTGCGAGTTCCACGTGTACCCCGACGAGGGCCACGGTCTCGCCAAGCGCTCCAACCGCCTCGACGCCTACCCGAAGGCCCTCGCCTTCCTGGGCCGGCACCTCGGCTGACCGACGTCAGCCCTCGATGCGGCGAGCGCCCAGCTCCCGTTCGAAGAGCTCGACGGCCGCCGAGTCGGGATCGCGCCCGACGCGCGTTCCGGCCTCCATCGGGGAGGACTCCGCGAGCATCGACTCCGGGTCTTCGTCCTCCGGTTCCGGTGCTGCGGGGCGCTGCGGCTCCGGTGGTGGCGGGATGTCGTCCGGCGGGGGCTCCTCGTCCGGGGGCTCCGGCGGCGGCGGGATGTCATCGGGTTCCGGCGGGCGCGGAACCGAACCACCGCGCGCACCACCGGGATTGCGCTGCTGAGCAGCACCGTTGGGGCCCTGCCCGTTGCCCTGGGAGGGCTTCGGCTCCGGCGGGCGCTGCTCCGCGGGCTGCTGCGGCGGCGCGGCGGCCTGCTGCTGCGACGGGCGCTGCGGTGGCTGCGGGGGCTGCTTCGGCGCGGCAGGCCGGGCGGGCGGGGCCGCCCCGGCTTCGACGCACTGGATGTCCCACTCGCCGCCGACGACCTCGCGCAGCGATTCCCGGACGAAGTCCAGCCGCCGCTGCTGCGCGAGCTGCTTGACCAGCCCGGACGTCGGCATCGACAGCACCAGCACGCCGTCGTTGAGGTCCTGCACGGTGGCGTTGAGCAGCAGCGCCTGCGTCGGCCGGTTGCGCTTGGCGACGCCCTGCAGCACGTCGGTCCACACCCGGCGCACGGCCGCGGCGTCGAACCCGTTCGGCGCGGACGCGGCGGGCTGCGAGGCGGCAGGCGCGGCGGGAGCGGACGCAGCGGGCCGGGCGGGTTCCGGGGCCGGTTCCGGCGGGCGCGGCGGCTCGGCGGGACGCTGCGGCTGCGATGCTGCGGCGGGCGTCTCGGCCTGCGCGGCGGGCCGCTGCGGTGCCGGTTCAGGCGCCGGAGCGGGCGCGGGCTTCTCCTGCGCGGCAGGGGTTTCCGCCGGTTTCGGCGCGGGCGCCTCCTGCGCGGTTTCGGCGGCGGCGCGCTCGTGCGGTCGCTGGAAGACCCGCTTCGGCCTGTCGCCGTCACTCGAAACCGGGGGCGCGGCACCGGGTTCCGCGGCCGGGGCCTCGCCCGGCGCGATGGTCATCCGGCGCTCGACGCGTTCGAGCCGTTGCAGCAGCGCGGTTTCCGAGTCGGACACGGCCGGCAGCAGCATCCGCGCGCACAGCAGTTCCAGCAGCAGGCGCGGCGCCGTGGCTCCGCGCATCTCGGACAGTCCGGTGTGGACGATCTCGGCGAACCTCGACAGCGTCGCCGCGCCCAGCTGCTCGGACTGCTGCTGCATGCGGGTGAGCTCGTCGCCAGTGGTCTCCACCAGACCCCGCTCGCCCGCGTCCGGGACGGAGCTGAGCAGCACCAGGTCGCGCAGCCGGTCCAGCAGGTCGGAACCGAAGCGGCGCGGGTCGTGCCCGGCCTCCACCAGCCGCTCGACCGTGCCGTAGACGGAGGCGGCGTCGCCCGCCGCGAGCGCGTCGACCATGTCGTCGATCAGCGCGACGTCGGTGACCCCGAGCAGCGCGACGGCCCGCTCGTAGGTGACGCCCTCGTCCCCGGCACCGGCCAGCAGCTGGTCGAGCACGCTCAGGGTGTCTCGCGCCGAACCGCCACCAGCCCGGATGACCAGCGGGAACACCGCCGGTTCGACCTTGACGCCCTCATCGGCGCAGATCCGCTCCACCAGCTCGCGCATCACGCCCGGCGGCATCAGCCGGAACGGGTAGTGGTGGGTCCGGGACCGGATGGTGGTCAGCACCTTGTCCGGTTCGGTGGTGGCGAAGACGAAGATCAGGTGTTCCGGAGGCTCCTCGACGATCTTCAGCAGGGCGTTGAAGCCCTGCGTGGTGACCATGTGGGCCTCGTCGATGATGAAGATCCGGTACCGCGACTGGGCCGGCGCGAAGAACGCGCGGTCCCGCAGCTCGCGGGTGTCGTCGACACCACCGTGGCTGGCCGCGTCGAGCTCGACGACGTCGACGCTGCCGCCGCCCTCGGGCGCGAGCGACACGCAGGAGTCGCACTCGCCGCACGGGTCCGCCGTCGGTCCCTGGGCGCAGTTCAGCGACCGCGCCAGGATGCGCGCGCTGGAGGTCTTGCCGCAGCCTCTAGGGCCGGAGAACAGGTACGCGTGGTTGATCCGCCCGGCGGACAGCGCGGTCCGCAACGGCTCGGTGACGTGTTCCTGCCCGGCGACCTCGGCGAAGGTCGACGGACGGTACTTGCGGTAAAGGGCGAGCGCCACGGTCGGAACCCTACGCGGTCGGGCTGACAACTCGGACCAGGGTGAGCTTCCCTGAAAAGTAAGGGGACCCCGTGCACCCGTCAGAGCCCGCTTACCCTTGCTGCCTTCCGGCCCTGGGGGAGTTCACAGGATGGACGCCGCACGAGGTCCACGGACAGTGTACCCAGACGCGGCCCCCGCCCGTAAAACCGGGGCCCGCGACTCGCGCCACCAGTGGTCACCGCAGCTCAGACCCCCTATCCGCTTCGCCGAATCGCCCTGTTAGGCTTCCGCACGGAGGATTGGCCGAGCGGCCTAAGGCGCACGATTGGAAATCGTGTTGGGTTAATAGCCCTCACGGGTTCGAATCCCGTATCCTCCGCAGGTCAGAGGCCCGGAAGCGATCTCGCTTCCGGGCCTCTCGCATGTCCAGTCTCAGTTTTCGTCTCAGTAG
>NZ_JAGPXE010000002.1 GCF_018070075.1 Saccharopolyspora endophytica | reverse complement strand
ATCACTGGTCAGGGGCATAAAAGAACACTAACCAAAACAGTCCACTGTTGAGTTCTCAAAGAACACACCCACACCATCGCCACAACCCATTTCACAGGGCCGCAAACTCCGGGGAGTCATTTCCTCGTTCGCGCTTTCGCTGTAGTGAAGACTAGCAGGCCCTTTTTTCGGTCTCACCGGGGGGGTAACCCTTATCCGGTGCCGCCGAATGCGGCTCGCTATTCTGCCCGGCAGCTTACCAAGCGCTATTTTCAATCAAAGAACAGGGTGGAAAACCGCGTCCGCATCCCCAAGCCGATTGGCTTGCTTTTACTTTCTCGATTTCCCGGTCGGGGCGCCCACTCTACCATCCGGAGACAGGAGCTTGGTTCGCAACCCCGCATCAGGCCCGGCCCGGTTTTCCCGGCCCGTGTCGCTCTGACTTGGAATAAGTTACACGGTCCGTTTCGCGGGGGTCAAACCGGGGGGGTGTTGAAGCGAAACGGGGCGCGAACCCGCAGGTCAGCGCCCCGTTCCAGTGCTCGTGTCAGCTCAGGACCTTGGCCCCCGCGGTGTGGCGCTTGCCGCGACGGACGACCACCCAGCGACCGTGCAGCAGGTCCTCCTGGCTCGGAGCCCAGTCCTCGTCCGCGATCTTGACGTTGTTGACGTACGCGCCGCCCTCCTTGATGGTGCGTCGCGCAGCCCCCTTGCCGTTGACCAGACCGGTTTCGACGAGCAGGTCGACGATCGTCGGCCCGTCCGCCAGGCGCACCTCGGCCTGCGGGACGGCGGCCATGGCGGAGTCCAGGGTCGCCTCGTCGAGCTCGGCGATCTCCCCGCGCCCGAACAGCGCCTGGCTCGCGGCGATCACCTTGCGGGTCTGGTCCTCGCCGTGCACCAACGTGGTCAGCTCCTCGGCGAGCCGCTTCTGCCCGGCGCGCAGCTGCGGGCGCTCGGCCGTGGTCTTCTCCAGCTCCTCGATCTCCTCGCGGTCGAGGAAGGTGAACAGGCGCAAGTAGCTGGGCACATCGGCGTCGGCGGCGTTCACGAAGTACTGGTACCAGGCGTAGGGCGAGGTCAGCGACGGGTCGAGCCAGACGTTCCCGCCACCCGTGGACTTGCCGAACTTGCGGCCCTCGGAGTCGGTGACCAGCGGCAGCGTCAGCGCGTGGGCCGCCGCGCTCTCCTGCTTCCGGATCAGGTCCACCCCGGCGATGATGTTGCCCCACTGATCGGACCCGCCGAGCTGCAACGTGGTGCCGTGCTTGCGGTAGAGCTGCACGAAGTCGTTGGCCTGCAACAGCATGTAGCTGAACTCGGTGTAGGAGATGCCGTCGGTCTCCAGCCGGCGCTTGACCGTCTCGCGCGCCAGCATCGTGTTCACCGAGAAGTGCTTGCCGACGTCGCGCAGGAACGCGGTGACCGACAGGTCGGCGGTCCAGTCCGCGTTGTTGGCCATGACCGCGCCGGTCGGCGAGTCGTCGAAGTCGACGAACGTCGACAGCTGGCCGTGGATCTTCCCGGTCCACTCGGCGACCGTGCTCTCGTCGTGCAGGTTGCGCTCGCCGACGTCGCGCGGATCACCGATCAGACCGGTCGCCCCGCCCGCCAGCACCACGGGCCGGTGGCCCGCCTGCTGGAACCGGCGCAACGTCAGCATCGGGATCAGGTGGCCGGCGTGCAGGCTCGGCGCGGTCGGGTCGAAACCCGCATAGAGAGTGAGCGGCCCGGTGTCCAGGTCTCGGCGCAGCGCGTCGAGGTCGGTGGATTGCGCGATCAGTCCGCGCCAGGCCAGCTCGTCAAGGATGTGCTCACTCACGCAGTCCAGTTTCGCTCATCCCCGCAAACCGGTTTACGTCCGGGCTCGGGTCCGGCGTCGGCCGCCACGCCGGTAGGCGCTGACGGACTCCGAACCGTCGACCCACGACCGCCACGGCAGGTCCATGGCGGCGGCGACGCCGACGCGGGGGCCGCTGCGGATGTCGTCCTCGGCGACCTGCGCGCCGTCGTAGAGGCGCACCGGCGAATCCGGCGAGGTCAGGTCGACGCCGTTGTGCTCGCGGGTGATGCCGAGAACGCCCGCGAGCCGAGCCGGACCGCTGGCCAGCTGGGCGTCCTTGCGGGCGGCGGGCTTCCGGCTGCGAGCGAGCTCGCTGCCGGTGGTGATCTCCCCGGCGCGCAGCAGAACCGCGCCGGGGACACCGTCTGTCATGCACACCACGTTGATGCAGAAGTGCATCCCGTAGACGAAGTAGACGTAGAGGTGGCCGGCGGGGCCGAACATGACCGAGTTGCGCTCGGTCCGGCCCCGGTAGCAGTGCGACGCCGGATCATCGGTGCCCCGGTAGGCCTCCACCTCGACCAGGCGCACGCCGACCTCGCCCTCGGGGCTGCTGGACCGCAGTTCGCAGCCCAGCAGCCGACGCGCGACCCACAGCGGGTCGCGGGCCAGCTCGTCGCTCGTCACCTGGTCCACGCTCAGCACCCTACCGGGCGCGCGCTGCCGTTGATCACTCCGACAGCCACCCTCGGTGCTCGTCGACGGCCGCCACGACCTGCTTGCGCTGCTCGGCCACCCGGCTCGGCGCGGTCCCGCCGTGCGAATCGCGGGACTCGATGGAGCCCGAGACCGTCAGCACCTCGCGGACCTGCGGGGTCAGCGCCGGGTGAGCCGCGGTCAGCTCGGCGTCGGTGAGCTCGTCCAGGCCGACTCCGCGGGTCTCGGCGGTGCGCACGCACTCCCCCGACGCCTCGTGGGCGACGCGGAACGGGACTCCCTGGCGCACCAGCCACTCCGCGATGTCGGTGGCGAGGGTGAACCCGGCGGGCGCGAGCTCGGCCATCCGCTCGGTGTGGAAGGTCAGCGTGCCGAGCATGCCGCTCATCGCCGGCAGCAGCAGGTCCAGCTGCTCGACGGAGTCGAAGACCGGCTCCTTGTCCTCCTGCAGGTCCCGGTTGTACGCCAGCGGGAGGGCCTTGAGCGTGCTCAGCAGACCCGAGAGGTTGCCGATGAGCCGACCGGACTTGCCCCGGGCGAGCTCGGCGACGTCGGGGTTCTTCTTCTGCGGCATGATCGAGCTGCCGGTGGCCCAGGCGTCGTCGAGGGTGATGTAGCCGAACTCGGCGGTGTTCCAGATGATCACCTCTTCGGCGATCCGGGAGAGGTTGACCCCGAGCATGGCCAGGCAGAACGCGGCCTCGGCGGCGAAGTCGCGGGACGCGGTGCCGTCGATGGAGTTGTCCGTGGCGCCGCGGAAGCCCAGGTCGGCGGCGATGGCCTGCGGGTCCAGGCTCAGCGAGGACCCGGCCAGCGCACCCGAGCCGTAGGGCGAGTAGGCGGTGCGGGCGTCCCAGTCGCGGATGCGGGAGACGTCGCGCAGCAGCGCCTGGCAGTGCGCGAGCAGGTGGTGCCCGAGCAGCACAGGCTGGGCGTGCTGCAGGTGGGTGCGGCCCGGCAGCACCGCGTCCGGGTGCGCGGCGGCCTGCCCGGCGAGCGCGTCGACGACGTCGAGCACGCCTGCGGCGATGCGCCGGGCGGCGTCGCGCAGCCACATCCGGAACAGGGTGGCGACCTGGTCGTTGCGGGAGCGACCGGCGCGCAGCTTGCCGCCGAGGTCGGCGCCGACGCGTTCCAGCAGGCCGCGTTCGAGGGCGGTGTGCACGTCCTCGTCGTCGATGACCGGGGTGAAGGCTCCGGATTCGACGTCGGCGGCGAGGGTGTCGAGCCCGGCGAGCATCGCGTCGAGCTCGTCCTGGGTCAGCAGCCCGGCGCGGTGGAGGACGCGGGCGTGGGCGCGCGATCCGGCGATGTCGTAGGGCGCCAGTCGCCAGTCGAAGTGCGTCGACAGGCTCAGCGCGGCCATCGCCTCGGCCGGACCGGAGGCGAACCGGCCGCCCCAGAGCTTGGTGGGCTCACTGCCTTGCTGCGTCACGTTCGGTTCCTCGGTGCTTTCTCGGTTGGCTTCCGGGCAGTTCTGCTGTCGAACCGCCCGCGTTCAATGTCCCTCGTGCCCGGACAGCTCGGACCAGCCTGCCCTACGCCTCATCCTCGACGTGGAGGCCGCCCGCTGCCATCGCGGTGAAGCGCTCGGCGAGCTCGTGCCCGGTCAGCGGCTCGCGGGCGACGATCATGACCGTGTCGTCACCCGCTATCGAGCCCACGACCTCGGTGAGCGCCGCGCGATCGATGGCGCTGGCCAGGAACTGGGCAGCGCCCGGCGGGGTGCGCAGGACGGTGAGGTTGCCCGCTCCGTCTGCACCGGCCAGCAGCTCGCCGAGCAGCCGGCTCAGGCGCGAGGTGCCGCCCTGGACGCCTCGGACCGGGCTGCCGTCCTCCGGGATGACGTAGACCGCCGCCCCGCCGTCCGGGCCGCGCAGCTTGACGGCGCCGAGCTCGTCGAGGTCCCTCGACAGCGTGGCCTGGGTGACCTCGATGCCGGCGTCGCCGAGCAGCTTGGCCAGCTCGGTCTGGCTGCGGATGTCCATCGAGGACACGAGTTCGACGATGCGCGCCTGCCGCGCGACTCGGGTCGTGCTCACGATCGTCGCACCAGCCAGGACAGCAGGGCCTTCTGGGCGTGCAGCCGGTTCTCGGCCTCGTCGAACACCGCGCTGGCGGGTCCGTCGAGCACGTCGTCGGTGATCTCCAGCCCGCGGTGCGCGGGCAGGCAGTGCAACACGCTCGTGTCGGACTTGCCGGTGGCGCCCAGCAGCTCGGCGTTGACCTGGTACGGGCGGAACGGGCTCACCCGGTCCTTGCCGTCGTTCTCCTGGCCCATCGAGGTCCACGCGTCGGTGACCAGCACGTCGGCGCCCTCGACGGAGCCCTGCGGGGTGTTGTGCAGCTCGACGGAACCGCCGGTCTCGGCCGCGCGCTTGCGCGCCGCTTCCAGCACCCACTCGGCGGGCCGGAAGCCCTCGGGGGCGCCGATCCGCACGTGCATGCCCGCGGTGACACCACCGACCAGCAGCGAGTGCGCCATGTTGTTGGCGCCGTCGCCGAGGTAGGTCAGGGTCAGCCCGGCGAGCTTGCCGTGGCGTTCGCGGATGGTCTGCAGGTCGGCGAGCACCTGGCAGGGGTGGAACTCGTCGGTGAGCGCGTTGATCACCGGCCCGCGCGAGGCCGAGGCCATGGCGTCGATGCGCGCCTGGGCGAAGGTCCGCCACACGACGGCGTCGACGTAGCGGGACAGCACGCGCGAGGTGTCCTCGATGGTCTCCTCGCGACCGAGCTGCATCATCCGCCCGTCCACCACGATCGGCTGTCCGCCGAGCTGGTGGATGCCGACCTCGAAGGAGAGGCGGGTCCGGGTGGAGTTCTTCTCGAAGAGCACCGCGATCGACTTGCCCTTGAGCACGTCGGAGCCGAGCGGATCGGCCTTGAGCGCATCGGCGAGGTCGAGGACCTCGGCCTGCTCGTCGGGCGTGAGGTCGTCGTCGCGGAGGAAGTGCCGGGACATCTCAGTTCTCCTTCTCGTGCGGGACACCCGCACCCGGTCGGACGGATGAGCGCGAAAGTGCAGTGTTGCTCATCAGCCCTCCGAAGCAGCGTTGAGCAGTTCGGGGAGGTCGGTGAGCAGTCGCTGCACCTGCTCACCGCGCACCACCAGCGGCGGGCACAGCCGGATGGCGTCCGGCTGGATGGGGTTGACCAGGTATCCGCGTTCCTGCGCGGCGGCCGCGACCTTGGCGGCGACGGCTTCGGTGAGCCCGATGGCGACCAGCAGCCCGGCCCCGCGGACCTCGCGGACCAGCGGGTGGCCGAGCGCCTGCACACCGCTGACGAGGTCCTTGCCGACCTGCTCGACGTGGTCGAGCAGCCCTTCGGAGGCGATGGTGTCGAGCACCGCCAGAGCCGCCGCGCACACGATCGGGTTACCGCCGAAGGTGGTGCCGTGCTGACCGGGGTGCAGCAGGTCGGCGGCGCTTCCGATGCCGATGCAGGCGCCGATCGGCAGACCGCCGCCGAGGCCCTTCGCCAGGGTGATCACATCGGGCGTGACGCCCTCGCGCTGGAAGGCGAACCACGAGCCGGTGCGGCCGATGCCGGTCTGCACCTCGTCGAGGACCAGCAGCGCACCGTTGCGGGACGCGATCTCGCGGGCGGCGCGCAGGTATCCCTCGGGCGGGACGACGACGCCGTTCTCGCCCTGGATCGGCTCCAGGAACACCGCGGCCGTGTTGTCGTCCACTTCGGACTCCAGCGCGGCGACGTCGCCGTAGGGCACGTGCACGACACCGGCGGGCATCGGCGCGAACGGCTCCTGCTTGGCGGGCTGGCCGGTCAGTGCGAGCGCGCCCATGGTGCGGCCGTGGAAGCCGCCCTGGGTGGCGACGATCTTGGGACGTCCGGTGAGCCGGGCGATCTTGAACGCCGCCTCGTTGGCCTCCGCACCGGAGTTGCAGAACAGCACGCGCCCTTGGCCGGCCACCCCGGCGAGCTCCAGCAGCCGCTCGGCCAGCGTCAGGCCGAGCTCGTGCACGTAGAGGTTGGAGACGTGGCCCAGCTTGGCGACCTGCTCGGACACCGCCTGGACGATCGCGGGGTGGGCGTGGCCGAGGGCGTTGACGGCGATCCCGCTGACGAAGTCCAGGTAGGTCTTGCCGTCGGCGTCGGTCAGCTCGGCACCGGACCCGCTGACGAAGGTCAGCTTCGGGGTGCCGTAGTTGTCCATCATGGACGCCTGCCAGCGCTGCATCCCGGTCGCGTTGGTCGTCATGCGTCCTCCGTGTTCTTGCGGGACACCCGCACCCGGTCGGCCGACATGAGCGCGGGAAGCGGAATCGTCACTCATGCGTCCTCCGATTCGACGGGGAACACCATGGTTCCCACTCCGGCACTGGTGAAGACTTCGAGCAGGACCGAATGCGCCAGCCGCCCGTCGATGACGTGGGCGCGCGGCACTCCCCCGCGCACGGCGCGCAGGCAGGCCTCCATCTTGGGAACCATCCCGGAGGCCAGTCCCGGCAGCAGCTCCGCGAGCTGGTCCACGTCGAGCCTGCTGACCAGCGATGACTTGTCCGGCCAGTTGGTGTAGAGACCTTCGACGTCGGTGAGCACCACGAGCTTCTCGGCGCCGAGCGCGACCGCCAGCGCACCGGCGGCGGTGTCGGCGTTGACGTTGTGCACCACGCCGTCGGCGTCGGGGGCGACGGTGGACACCACCGGGATGCGGCCGGCGTTGATCAGGTCGAGCACGGCGTCGGGGTTGACGTCGACGACGTCGCCGACCAGGCCGACGTCGACCGCTTCGCCGTCGACGGTGGCGGTGCGGCGGGCCGCGGTGAACAGCCGCGCGTCCTCGCCGGACATGCCGACCGCGTACGGCCCGTGCTGGTTGATCAGGCCGACGAGCTCGCGCCCGACCTGCCCGAACAGCACCATCCGGACGACGTCCATCGTCTCCGGCGAGGTCACGCGCAACCCGCCGCGGAACTCGCCCTCCATGCCGAGACGGTCGAGCATCGAGGTGATCTGCGGACCGCCGCCGTGCACCACGACGGGGCGCAGGCCCGCGAGCCGCAGGAACACCATGTCCTGCGCGAACGCGGCCTTAAGCTCGTCGTCGATCATGGCGTTGCCGCCGTACTTGATCACCACGGTGGCGCCGTTGAAGCGCTGCAACCACGGGAGCGCTTCGACGAGGACGCTGGCCTTCTCGGCCGCGGTGGCCAGCCGATCGCTGGTGTCACTGGTCATGAGGAGTACGCGCTGTTCTCTTCGACGTAGTCGTGGGAGAGGTCGGTGGACAGGATCGTGGCGGCGTGCTCGCCGAGGTGCAGATCGATGACGATCTCGATCTGCCGCCCGGACAGGTCGGCCTCGCTGCGGTCGCGTGCGGTGGCGCCGTCGGCGTAGAGCGTGACGCCGTTGGTGGCGATCTCGACCTTGTCCACGTCGATCTCGGCCTGCGCGCGGCCCAGCGCCATGGCGACGCGGCCCCAGTTCGGGTCGGAGCCGAACATGGCGGTCTTGACCAGGTTGTCCTCGGCGACGATCCGGCCGATGGTCACCGCGTCGGCTTCGCTGACGGCACCGCGCACGGTGATGTCGATGGTCTTGGTGGCGCCTTCGGCGTCGTCCTGGAGCTGGCGCACCAGGTCCTGGCAGACGGTGGTGAGCAGCGCGGTGAACTCCTCCTGGGAGGCTTCGACGCCCGAGGCACCGGAGGCCATCACCAGCACGGTGTCGTTGGTGGAGGTGCCGCCGTCGACGTCGAGCCGGTCGAAGGTCACCCGGGTCGCCGCCCGCAGCGCTTCGTCGAGATCGGCGCCGCTGATCATCACGTCGGTGGTGATGACGCTGAGCATGGTGGCCATGTTCGGCGCGAGCATGCCCGCGCCCTTGGCGAACCCGCCGATCGACCAGCCGTTCTCGTGCGCGCGGTGGGCCTGCTTGGCCTTGCTGTCGGTGGTCAGCACGGCGGTCGCGGCGTCCAGACCGGACTGCTCACCCGCGTCGAGGGCCTTGGCGGCGGTGTCGACGCCGGGCAGCAGCGCGTCCATCGGCAGCCGCTCACCGATCAGGCCGGTCGAGCAGACCGCGACCTCGATCGCTCCGGCGCCGAGGACGTCGGCGACCTTCTCCGCGGTGGCGTGGGTGTCCTGGAAACCGCCCGGCCCGGTGCAGGCGTTGGCGCAACCGGAGTTGAGCACGATCGCGCGCAGCTTGCGCTCCTGCAGCACCTGCTGCGACCACAGCACCGGCGCGGCCTTGACCTTGTTGGTGGTGAACACGCCGGCCGCCGACTGCTGCGGACCGTCGTTGACCACGAGTGCGAGATCGCGCGCGCCCGCTGCCTTGATGCCTGCGGCGACCCCCGCCGCCCGGAAACCGGCGGGACCGGTCACGCTCATGTCTTCTCCTCGGTTCTGGTGGCGGGACTCACGGCGCGAGGCCGGCGGTGGGCAGTCCGGTGGTCTCGGGCAGGCCGAGGGCGAGGTTCATGCACTGCACGGCGCCGCCCGCGGTGCCCTTGGTGAGGTTGTCCTCGGCACCGACCACGACCAGCCGACCGGCGTCGGGATCGACGGTGACCTGCAGGTGCACGGTGTTGGCGCCGAGCGTCGCCGAAGTCTGCGGCCAGGCTGCCTCGGGCAGGACGTGGACGAACGGCTCGTCGCCGTAGGCGTCGAGGTAGACCTTGCGGGCGGCTGCGCTGTCGACGTCGCCGCGCAGCGGTGCCGAGCAGGTGGCGAGGATGCCGCGCGCCATCGGCGCCAGCACGGGCGTGAAGGAGACCTTGACCTTCTCCCCCGCCGCGGCGCTGAGGTTCTGGATCATCTCCGGGGTGTGCCGGTGGGCGCCACCGACGCCGTAGACGCTGGCCGAGCCCATGACCTCGGCCGAGAGCAGGTGCGGTTTGAGCGCGCGGCCCGCGCCGGAGGTGCCGGTCATCGCGGTGACCACGACGTCGGGTTCGACGATGCCCGCGGCCAGGGCGGGCACGACGGCCAGCGACGAGACGGTCGGGAAGCAACCGGCGACGGCGACCCGCTTGCTGCCGCGCAGCCGGTCGCGCGCGCCGGGGAGCTCGGGCACGCCGTAGGGCCAGGTGCCGGGGTGGTCGCCGCCGTACCAGCGGGTCCAGTCCTCGGCGTCGTTGAGGCGGTGATCGGCACCGCAGTCGACGACCACGACGTCCTCGCCGAGCTCGGCGGCGATCGCCGCGGAGTGGCCGTGGGGCAGCGCGAGGAACACGACGTCGTGGCCGCGCAGCTGCTCGGCGGTGGTCTCGGTGAGCTCGCGGTCGGCCAGGGGCAGCAGGTTGGGGTGGTGCTGACCGAGCTTGCTGCCCGCGTTGCCTCCCGCCGTCAGCGCGCCGATCTCGACCTCGGGGTGCGCCAGGAGCAGGCGGAGCAGTTCTCCGCCCGCGTAACCACTGGCACCCGCTACAGCAACCCTCACCGTCATACGGATGATTATGCACTGCTATGCAAAATCAATCAAACAGCTTTGCGGAACCGAGCCCAGTTTCCCACGTCACACCCCCGCCCGACCCGTGATGTCACGCCCGGACTCACACCCCTTCCCACCTGGGTTGACCGGCTTCCACTGAAGTCGGGGTCCCGATTTCAGTGGAAGCCGGGATGCCGATTTCCCACTGAAATCCGATCACGGGGTGCGGTGTCGGGGGCCGGTGGCAGGATCGGCGAGGTGGGTGAGGTCGCGGGGTTCCGGGAAGCGGCGTTGCGGCTGCTCGGCGAGCAGGCCGTGGCGGCGGACGCGCCCTCGATGCAGCGGTACATGAAGTCGGAGATGCCGTTCCTCGGCGTGCGCAAACCGGCGCGCGTGGGCATCGTCGACGAGCTGTGCCGGCGGTTCCCGTTCGCGACGCAGGAAGACCTCGTCGATTCCGCGCGAGCGCTCTGGCGGGAGGCCGGTTTCCGGGAGGAGCGCTACGTCGCCCTGTCGGTGACGGGACACCGGGCGCAGCGGGCTTTTCAGGACACCGGGATGCTCGGGCTCTACGAGGAGTTCGTGGTCACCGGGGCGTGGTGGGACTTCGTCGACGAGACCGCGAGCCGCCGCATCGGGCCGCTGCTGCTGAGCCACCCGGACGTCGTGCGCCCGATGCTGCTGCGCTGGTCGACCGACGAGGACCGCTGGCGCCGCCGCACGGCGATCATCGCCCAGCTGCGCGCCAAGGACCGCACCGACGTGGGGCTGCTGCGGCGGAGCATCGAGGCGAACCTCGCCGATCCGGACTTCTTCCTCCGCAAGGCGATCGGCTGGGCGCTGCGCGAGCACGCCAAGACCGACCCCGGCTGGGTCCGCGAGTTCGCCGAGAACCACGAGTTGTCCCCGCTCTCCCGACGCGAAGCCCTCCGCACCATCGACCGCTGACCGATCGCGATCATCTGCACGCGCCGACACCGCGGAATCACCCTGAACGGCGACATTTCCGGCTCGCGCGTTGACGCCGGGTAACTCCCGGGTCATCGAAGTTTCACAGCGCTTGCACAAGGTCACACGACGTGGACCCCCCTGTGGATTCGGTCGGTCCGGGAGGGCATCATCGAGTTCGATGACGATGATCCCGCCGCACCCGAACCTGGGGGCCCGCCACGGCCCGGCGCCGATCACGACGTCGTCCTGGGTCGGGCGGCAGGTGCTGTTACGTCGCGTCGCCGCTGCGGACAGGCGCATCCTGGCCGGTTTCGACCAGGACCCCACCCGCGCTCCGTACGTGCAGACCGACGGCTACCGCCACTGGGCCGCGCACCGCGCGAACCACCCGGACTCGCCGGACGACTTCCAGCTCGCCATCGAAACCCGCCGGGACCAGGTCCTCGTCGGCTCGATGTGCACCAGCCAGGCCGACGAACCGGGCGTGTTCAGCTACGGCGTCGGCATCGGCCCGATGCACCGGCGCCACGGCTACGCCGACGACGCGATCATCACGCTGCTCGCGGTCATGTTCGGCCGCCGCAAGTTCCGCAAGTGCCAGGTCGGCATCTACCAGGAGAACGTCGCCTCGCTGGCGCTGCACAGCAAGCTCGGCTTCCGCGAAGAAGGCCGCACGAGCGAACCGGACTCCCTCTCCGACGGGATGCTCCACCTCGTCATCATGGGCCTCACCGCCGAAGCCTTCACCGCCAAACACCTCCCCCGCAGCAACTGAGCACGCGAAAACGGCCCCGCTCGGAGATCTTCCGGGCGGGGCCGTTGTTCGGGTGTCTCAGGCGCGGAGGGTGGCTCCGAGGCGGTCTGCTGCGGACTTGACCGCTGCGTCCCTGGCCTCGGTGGCCTCCTCCTGCTTGAGGGTGCGGTCGGGGGCTCGGAAGCGCAGGGCCAGGGCCAGCGACTTCTTGCCCTCGTCGAGCTGCTCGCCCGCGTAGACGTCGAAGAGGCGGACGTCCTCCAGCAGCTCACCGCCGCCGGCGCGGACCGCCTCGACCACGTCGGAGGCCGCCGTCGAGGAGTCGACGACCAGCGCCACGTCCATCAGCACCGGCGGGTAGGCCGAGATGTTCGGGGCCGCGCGGCGCTCGACCAGCGGCAGCGCATCGAGGTCGAGCTCCATCGCGCTGGTGCGCTTGGGCAGGCCCAGGGTCTCGACGACCTTCGGGTGCAGCTCACCGGCGTGACCCACGACCGTCTCGCCGACCAGCAGCTCGGCGCAGCGACCCGGGTGCCACGGGGCGTGCTCGGCGTTGCGGACCGCCAGCTCGACACCGGCGGCCGACGCCACCACGCGAGCCGCCTGGATCGCGTCCGCCCAGTCGGCGGCGCGGCCCTTGCCCCACCAGCCGGCCAGCTCGCGCTGACCGGCCAGCACCGTCGCGACCCGCGTGGGCTGCGCGGGCAGGGCCGCCAGCAGCCCGGTGAGCTGCTCGTCGGTGGGACGACCGTCGACACCGACCTCCGGCACCGCCGGCTGGTCCGCCGACGGCTGGCTGATCTGTCCGATGTGGAACAGCGCGACGTCGCGGTGGCCTCGGGAGACGTTGCGCTGCAAGGTGTCCAGCAGGCCCGTCAGCAGCGTCGTGGTCAGCTGCGACTTGTCGCTCTCCAGCGCGTTGAGCACGCTCACCGTGCGGCGGCGCTCGTCGTCCTCGGCGAGGCCGAAGGCGTCGAGCATCTCGTCACCGGTGAACGGGAAGGGCAGCACCTCGACGTAACCGGCACCGGCCAGGGCACGCGACACCGCGCGCTTGCGGCGCTGCGCCGCCGACAGGCCGCGACCGGGCGGTGCGGAGGGCAGCACCGACGGGATCGTGTGGTAGCCCTCCAGCCGCAGCACCTCCTCGACCAGGTCGAACGGCTGCGTCAGGTCCGGACGCCAGGACGGCGGGGTCGCGGTGATCAGCCCGACGCCCTCGTCGGAGGTGCTCAGGTCGATCTTGCAGCCGATCTGGGTCAGCCGGCGCGCGGTCACGCCGCGCTCGTAGAGGACGCCGGCGACCTTGTCCGGCAGCGCCAGCGGCATCGTCACCGCAGCCGGGGCCTTCGGCTCGCCCACGTCGGTACGACCGGGTGCGATCGTGCCGTCGCCGTAGCGGACCAGCAGCTGCGCGGCGAGCTCGGCGGCCACCGGCGCCACCGCCGGGTCCACCGTGCGCTCGAAGCGCTTGCCCGCCTCGCTCGGCAGCTTGTGGCGGCGGATGGTGCGGGCGATGTTCGCCGGGTCCCAGTTCGCCGCCTCGATGAGCACGTCGTGCGTGCCGTCACCGATCTCGGTGCTCTCGCCACCCATGACACCCGCCAGCGACACCACGCCGGAGTCGTCGGCGATCACGATGTCGTCCGTGTCGAGCTCGCGGACCTGACCGTCCAGGGTGGTCAGCTTCTCGCCGCTCTCGGCGTGGCGGACGACCAGGTCACCGGTCACCTTCGAGGTGTCGAAGGCGTGCAGCGGCTGACCCAGCTCCAGCATCACGTAGTTGGTGACGTCCACCGACAGCGAGATCGAGCGGATGCCCGCCAGCGCCAGGCGACGGCGCATCCACCACGGGCTCGGTGCGGTCGGGTCCACGCCGGTGACCCGGCGCAGCACGAACCGCGAGCACGCCTGCGCGTCGCGCAGCTCCACGCCGCGCGAGGGCTTGTCGTCCTCCGGGACGGGGCGGGTGCCCGGGTCGCCGAACGGGACGTCGAGCGCGTTGGACAGCTCGCGGGCCAGCCCGCGCACCGAGAAGCAGTAGCCGCGGTCGGGCGTGATGGCCAGCTCGATGATCGAGTCGTCGAGACCGACCAGCTGCACCGCGTCGTCACCGGGGTCGGCCGAACCGGGCGGCAGCACCAGGATGCCGTCGTGGTCCTCGCCGAGCCCCAGCTCCTTGGCGGAGCAGATCATGCCCTCGCTGAGCTTGCCGTAGGTCTTGCGGGAGCTGATCTCGAAGTCGCCGGGCAGCACCGTGCCGGGCAGCGCGACGACGACCAGGTCGCCCTCGGAGAAGTTGCGGGCACCGCAGATGATGTTCTGCAGCTTCTGCTCGCCGTCTTCGGAGGCGCCGATCTCGACCTTGCAGTACCGGATCGGCTTCTTGAACTCGGTGAGTTCTTCGATCTCGGCGACTCGGCCGGCCACGAGCGGGCCGCGCACCTGCGTCAGGTGCTCGACCTCCTCGACCTCCAACCCGATCCGGATGAACGCCTCTGCCAGCGTCTCCGCGGTCGTCTCCTCGGGCAGCTCAAGGTGCTCGGCCAGCCAGGAAACCGGAATCCGCACTTGGTCAGGCCCTTCTCTCGTTCAGGTAAGTGATGTCGGGGACGGTCGTGATGGGTGGCTAGATGCCGAACGGCTCGGTGAAGCGGACGTCGCCTTCGACCATGTCGCGCATGTCCGGGATGCCGTTGCGGAACATCAGGGTCCGCTCGATCCCCATGCCGAAGGCGAAGCCGGTGTAGACCTCGGGGTCGACACCGCTGGCGCGCAGCACGTTGGGGTTGACCATGCCGCAGCCACCCCACTCGACCCAGCCGGCGCCGCCCTTCTTCTCCGGGAACCAGATGTCCATCTCGGCCGACGGCTCGGTGAAGGGGAAGTACGACGGCCGCAACCGGGTCGTGGACTCCGGGCCGAACATGGAGCGCGCGAAGGCGTCCAGGGTGCCCTTCAGGTGGGCCATGGTCAGGCCCTTGTCCACCGCCAGGCCCTCGACCTGGTTGAACACCGGGGTGTGGGTGGCGTCGAGCTCGTCGGTGCGGAACGTGCGCCCGGGGCAGACCACGTACACCGGCAGCTCGCGGTTGAGCAGCGCCCGGACCTGCGACGGCGAGGTGTGCGTGCGCAGCACCAGGCCGGAGTCCTCCGGAGCGACGTAGAACGTGTCCTGCATGGTTCGCGCCGGGTGGTCCTTGCCGAAGTTCAACGCGTCGAAGTTGAACCACTCGGCCTCCAGCTCGGGGCCTTCGGCGACCTCCCAGCCCATGGCCACGAAGGTGTCCTCGATCTGCTCGGCGAGCTGCGTGATCGGGTGCCGGGCGCCGGTGGCCACGCGGTCCCACGGCAGCGTCACGTCGACGGACTCCTCGCGGAGCACTCGCTCGTCGCGCTCGGCCTGCAGGACGGCGCGGCGCTCGTCGAAGGCGCCCTGGATGGCCTCGCGGGCCTGGTTGACGCGCTTGCCCGCCTCGGAACGCGCCTTCGGCGGCAGCGCTCCGATCTCGCGGCGCGCGGTCAGCAGCGGCGAGCGGTCACCGAGGTGAGCGGGCTTGACCGACGCCAGCTCGTCCAGATCGGCGGCGGCGACGAAGGCCTTCTTGGCCTCCTCGACCGCGGCGTCCAGCGTCTCCGGCGACAGCGCGGCGACCTCTTTCGGGTCGTACGAGTCGTTGGCTCCAGACATCGTTAGTGCGTGACTCCCGTTGATCCCACAGGCATCAACGCCCAGGTCCCTGTTCTGCCAGGTGGCTGGGCTTGCGAACCTGCTGAGGTTGCATACGACTCTTCGGTGCGAAGCCGCAAGCTGACATGGGCGATTCTATGCGACGGCGTCCACGGCGTTTCGCGGTGATCCGTCCCGCCCGAGCTCAGCGGTGCTGCGCACGCGCCGAGGAGTAGAGGCAGACGGCGGCGGCCGTGGCCAGGTTCAGGCTCTCCGCCTGACCGTAGAGCGGCACCCGCAGCGTCGTGTCCAGCTGGGCCTTGACCTCGTCGGACAGGCCGTGGGCCTCGCTGCCGAAGACCCACGCGGTCGGCTCGGCGAGCTCCCCCGCGCGGTCGGCGGTGTCGAGGTCACCGGCGGCGTAGCCGTCGGCGCCGACCAGCCGCAGCCCGGCGTCCCGGCATGCCGCCAGCACCGCGCTGACGTCGCGATCGCGAGCGATCGGCAGGTGGAACAGGCTGCCCGTCGAGGCGCGCACCGCCTTGCCGTTGTAGGCGTCGACGGTGTCACCGGCGAACAGCACCGCACCGGCCCCGGCCGCGTCGGACACGCGCACCACGGTTCCGGCGTTGCCCGGGTCGGCGATGCCGACCAGCACCGCCACCAGCTTCGGCCGCTGCGCCAGGGCGGCGACCGTCCCGGTGCGCGGCAGGTCGCAGACCGCCACGACGCCCTGCGGGGTGACCGTCTCGGACAGCGACGCGGCGGCCTTGTCGGTCACCTCGCGCACCGGTACGCCCGCCAGGACCGCCCGCTCGGCGAGCTCGGTGTGTCGCGGCTGCTCGGTGACGAACAGCTCTCGCACCCGCAGCCGGTCGTCGGCGTGCGCGGTCAGCGCCTCGCCCACGGCCTGCGCGCCCTCGGCGAGGAACGCACCGGCCTTCTCCCGGCCTGCGCGGCGGGTGAGCTTACGAGCGACCGCGACCCGGGACGATCGCTCGGTGAGCGGGGTCCCGGGTCGCGAATCGGAAGTGCTTTCGGCGATCAGGCCGCACTCTCCGGCAGGTTCTTGCGCGCCACGTCGACCAGCGCCTCGAAGGCCTGCGGGTCGTTGACGGCGAGCTCCGCCAGGATCTTGCGGTCGACCTCGACCTCAGCGGCCTTCAGGCCCTGCACGAACTTGTTGTAGCTCAGGCCGTGCTGCCGGGTCGCGGCGTTGATGCGGGTGATCCACAGCTTCCGGAACTCGCCCTTGCGGGCGCGGCGGTCCCGGTAGGAGTAGGTCATCGAGTGGAGCATCTGCTCCTTGGCCTTGCGGTACAGCCGGGAGCGCTGACCGCGGTAACCACGGGCCGACTCGAGAACTGTGCGGCGCTTCTTCTGGGCGTTGACCGCCCGCTTGACGCGTGCCACGGGGTCCGTCCTGTTATCTCATCAGGGGCGGCGGAATGACCGCCCAATGCGGGTGGCTGGATGGCGTGATGCCGGACTGCTGCTCCCTCACGGGCGCAACGGGGAAGTCGGCGTCAGCGACCCAGCAGCTTGTTGATGCGCTTGACGTCGGCCTTGGCGACCGCTTCGGTGCCTTCGAGGCGACGGGTGACACGGCTGGACTTCTTCTCCAGGATGTGCCGGCGACCGGCCTGCTCGCGCCGCAGCTTGCCCGAACCGGTCACCTTGAAGCGCTTCGAGGTGCCCTTGTGGGTCTTGTTCTTCGGCATCTTCCGTCCTCGTTTCGTACTGGAGCCGGGAGGGGGCGCGGCCAGCGTCCCGACCCGGCCTCACATCACGAGCCCTGGCGGCGGCGTAGAACTACGCGTTGGCCTTGGGCTTGGTCTTGTTGGTCTTGTGCGGCGCCAGAACCATGATCATGTTCCGACCGTCCTGCTTCGGGGTCGCTTCGATGAACCCGAGCTCGGAAACATCATCGGCCAGTCGCTGCAACAGGCGGAAGCCCAACTCGGGCCGCGACTGCTCGCGACCGCGGAACATGATCGTCACCTTGACCTTGTGACCCTGACCGAGGAAGCGGGACACGTGGCCCTTCTTCGTCTCGTAGTCGTGCGGGTCGATCTTCGGCCGGAGCTTCTGCTCCTTGATGACGGTCTGCTGCTGGTTGCGACGCGATTCGCGAGCCTTCTGCGCGCTCTCGTACTTGAACTTGCCGTAGTCCATGAGCTTGCAGACCGGCGGGCGCGCCTGCGGGGCGACCTCGACAAGGTCCAGATCCGCTTCCTGGGCCAGGCGCAGAGCGTCCTCGATGCGGACGATCCCGACCTGCTCACCGTTGGGTCCGACGAGTCGGACTTCCGGAACCCGGATGCGGTCATTGATGCGCGTCTCGGAGCTGATGGGGCCTCCTCGGTTCGATGGCTGTGTGTACTGCACACCACGGCGTGTAGAGCTCACCCCGGAATGCAAAGGTCCCGCCGGCTTCCGCTCATGCGGATACCGCGGGACCCTGACTCCAAACCGATCGAACCGGTATCAGCCGATACCGTTCGCACCACCGACGCCACACGGGACATCGACAGGACCGGAACCCGGCGGCCTCGGCGGCTGCTCGGGTGGGAGCGGGGCTCCACTTTGCCGCCCCCGCCGCAGCGGGGGCTGGTCGTGCGTGTCAGGGTAGCAGGCGTGAGCGAACCGCAGCCAACCACACCCCCGAACGACACGACCGGTGCCGGTGAACCGGCACACGACGCGGATATGGAGCTCAACGTACGCGAGCTCTCCGATGTTCCCAGCGTCGAGGTCATCAGCCGCGCTGCGGTGATGCTCATGTCCGCCGCCGCGGAGAAGCTCGGGCTCGCCGACGAGGAGCCCGACGCCACCCCGGTGCGCGACCTGGACGAGGCCCGCAGGCTGATCACCGGGCTCGCCGGCCTGATCACCGCCTCGGTCGAGTACCTCGGGCCGCACGCCGGTCCGCTGCGCGAGGGACTGCAGTCCCTGCAGCGCGCCTTCCGCGAGTACTCCAGCCACCCGGACGCCCCGGGTCAGGGACCGGGCGAGAAGTACACCGGCCCCGTCTACTGACGGTTGCCCAGCTCCCGGGAGACCTCCGCCGCCGTTCGGCGGAGATCCGGGAGCCAGCCGAGCAGGTCCTCCCAGGAGAGCAGGACCTTCGGCACCGAGATCGACATCGCCGCCACGGCATCCCCCCGGTGATTGCGCACGGGAGCGGCGATGCAGTGGGTGAACTCCTCGTGCTCGCTGCGGTCCACCGAGTACCCCTGCGCGCGCACGCGCTCCAGCTCCGCCAGGTAGCGCTCGGCCGAGTCGAGGGTGTTCGCGGTGAGCTTCGGGTAGGCGATCCGCTGCGCCAGGCGCTCGCGGCGCTGCTGCGAGAGGTCGGCGACGAGGACCTTGCCCACCGCCGTGCAGTGCAGCGGGGCGCGCCGGCCGATGCGGGAGTACATCCGGACCGGGTGGACGCTGTCGACCTTGTCGACGTAGACGACCTGGTCCTCGTCGAGGGTCGCCAGGTGGATCGTGTGCCCGGTGCGCTCCCCCAGCGCGTCGAGGAACGGCCGGGCGACGTCGCGCGCGTCCAGGTCGTCCAGCGCCTGGTGGGCGAGCGCGAACACGGCGCTGCCCAGCCGGTAGCGGTGGAGGTCCTCGCGGCGGACGAAGCGACCGCTCTCCAGCGTGCGCAGCAGGCGCATCGCGGTCGTCTTGTGCACGCCGAGCCGCTGGGCGAGACCGTCGAGCGTCTGCGGCCCTTCGGCCAGCGCGGTGAGCGCGGCCAGTCCGCGTTCCAGGCTCTGACTCACCGGCGTCTCCGATCATCGTTGACTCGACGAAGCGGGCAATGCTACACACCGGAGTCGTTCTTCGCGCAACATTCGTTGCAACATGCGCAATAGGAGGCCGGCAGTGCCCGCAGCAGGGATCAACACCGAAGCGATCCGCGCGTTGCGCGACGAGACCATCGACTGGCGGTTCAAGGGCATGCCGCCGACCGCGTCCGGCAAGACCGCCGGGGAGTTCCTGGCCGAGCGGCCGACGCTGTGGGAGGCCGGTTTCACCGGGCCGCTGCTGACCCTCGACGACGCCGCGATGGAGCACAACCTGCGCACCATGGCCGCCTGGTGCAACGAGCACGGCCTGCGGATCGCGCCGCACGGCAAGACCACGATGGCGCCCCGGCTCTTCGAGCGGCAGCTGGAGCACGGCGCGTGGGGCATCACCGCGGCCACCATCGGTCAGCTTCGCGTGTACCGGGCGTTCGGGGTCCAGCGGATCCTGCTCGCCAACGAGCTCGTCGACCCGCAGGGCCTGGCCTGGCTGTCCGCCGAGCTCGACGCCGACCCGGACTTCTCGTTCTGCTGCTACGCGGATTCGCTGCGCGGGGTCGAGCAGATGGCCTCCGCGCTGGCCGCGCACGGCGGGACCCGGCCGGTGGACGTCCTGGTGGAGTTCGGCGTCTCGGGCGGCCGGACCGGCGCGCGGACGGTGTCGCAGGCGCGCGCGGTCGCCGCGGCGGTGGCCGCCGAGCACCGGCTGCGCCTGGTCGGCGTGTCGGGCTACGAGGGCGAGGTGGCGCACGACATCGAGGAGTCCTCGCTGTCGGCCATCGACGACTACCTGGGCGAATTCCGGTCGCTGGTGGTGGAATTCGCCGAGGCCGGCTACTTCGACGGGCTGGACGAGGTCATCGTCAGCGCGGGCGGCAGCGCCTACTTCGACCAGGTCGCCGAGGCGCTGACCCAGCCGTGGCCGGAAGGGCTGCCGGTGGTGCCCGTGCTGCGCAGCGGCGGATACCTGCTGCACGACGACGGCTTCTACCGGGTGCGCTCGCCGTTCGGCCGCCCGCACCGGCTGGCCGGTGCGGAGTCGCCGTTCCGGCCGGCGATGCGGATCTGGGCGCAGGTCGTGTCGCAGCCGGAGGCCGACCTGGCGCTGCTCACGATGGGGCGCCGCGACGTCTCGTTCGACCAGGGACTGCCGGAACCGCAGGTGATCCGGGGCGCGGACGGCGAGATCCGCGAGCTCGCCGACGGCTCCTGCCACGTGTCAGGCCTGGCGGACCAGCACGCGTTCCTCGGGCTCACCGAGGCGGAGGTGCGCGTCGGCGACTGGATCGGCTTCGGCCTGTCGCACCCCTGCACGGTCTTCGACAAGTGGGCGCTGATCCCGGTGGTCGACGGCGAGCAGGTCACCGACCTCGTGCGCACCTACTTCTGACGCGTCCGCGGGTGGCGGTTCCGGTGGGAACCGCCACCCGCTCCAGGTCAGTCCAGGACTGCCAGGGCGTCGATCTCGCACAGCAGGCCGGCCGGGAGGCCGACGTAGACGGTCGTGCGAGCCGGGAAGGGCTCGCCGACGACGCGGGCGTAGACCTCGTTCATCTCGGCGAACTGCGAGGTGTCGGTGAGGTAGACGCGCAGCATCAGCACGTCCTGCAGCGATCCGCCCTCGGCCTCGATGATCGCGATGACGTTGCGCAGGCACTGCTCGGTCTGCTCGGCGACACCGCCCTCGACGACCTTGCCGGTCGCCGGGTCGACCGCGGTCTGGCCGGAGACCTGCAGGATGTTGCCCTTGCGCACGCCCTGCGACAGCGGGATGTTCGCCGGCGGCTTCGGTGCGGCGTCGGTGCTCACCACGGTCCTGCTCATGTCGGTGTCCTTCCACGGTTTTCGGCTTCGTGAAGCGGAATTTCGGCCGGAGCCGATCTTCATTGCTTTCACCGGGAATGGTACTTACCATTCGACCACCCGGTGCAGACCAAGTGCCCGGCGTGTGACCGGAGGAACGACTCCACCATGGACATCGTCTATCGCGGCGCGCGAGTCGTCGACGGCGACGGCGGCCCGGGGTTCGTCGCCGACGTCGGAGTCGACGAAGGACGCATCGCCGAGATCGCCGACGCGGGAACGCTGAGCGGACGCCGGCGCATCGACGCCGACGGGCTCGTGCTGGCACCCGGATTCGTCGACATGCACGCGCATTCGGACCTGCAGCTGCTGGCCGAACCGGACCACACCGCGAAGGTCTCCCAAGGCGTGACGCTGGAGGTCATCGGGCAGGACGGGCTGTCCTACGCCCCGGTCGACGACGGCACGCTGGAGACCCTGCGCGCGCAGCTGGCCGGCTGGAACGACGATCCACCGGGTTTCGACTGGAACTGGCGCAGCGTGGCCGAGTACCTCGACCGGCTCGACACCGGCATCGCCACCAACGCCGCCTACCTCGTCCCGCAGGGCACGCTGCGGCTGCTGTGCGCGGGCTACGACGACCGGCCGGTCACCGAGGACGAGCTGAACCGGATGCGGGAGGTCCTCGCCGATTCCCTCGCCGAAGGCGCTTTCGGCATGTCGTCCGGGCTGACCTACACGCCCGGGATGTACGCCGACACGGCGGAACTGGCCGCGTTGTGCGAGGTCGTGGCCTCCAGCGGCGGCTACTACAGCCCGCACCACCGCAGCTACGGCGCCGGTGCGCTCGCGGCCTACGAAGAGATGATCGAGGTCAGCCGGACCTCGGGGTGCCCGTTGCACCTGGCGCACGCGACGATGAACTTCGGCGTCAACGCCGGGAAGGCCGGCGAACTGCTGGCGATGCTCGACGCGGCGCTCGACACCGGCTGCGCCATCACCCTCGACACCTACCCGTACCTGCCGGGCAGCACCTCGCTGCACGCGCTGCTGCCGAGCTGGGCGATGGCGGGCGGCGTCACCGCGACCCTGGAGCGGTTGCGGGATCCCGCCCAGCGGCAGCGGATTCGCCAGGTGCTGGAGATCGAGGGCTCCGACGGCTGCCACGGCGTTGCGGTCGAGTGGGACGCCATCGAGATCAACGGTGTCCGCGAACCGGGCAACGCCCACCTCGTGGGTCGCAGCGTCGCCGAATCGGCGCAGGCCGCCGGGGCGCAGCCGACCGAGTTCTACTTCGACGTGCTCATCAGCGAGCAGCTGGGCGCGTCCTGCCTGATGCACGTCGGCCACGAGGACAACGTGCGGGCCATCATGCGCCACCGGACCCACACCGCGGGCAGCGACGGGCTGCTGGTCGGCGCGCGCCCGCACCCGCGCGCGTGGGGCACCTTCCCCCGCTACCTCGGCCACTACGTGCGCGAACTCGGCGTGCTGGGTTTGGAGGAGTGCGTGCGGAACATGACCTCGCGCCCCGCCGACCGGCTCGGGCTCACCGACCGGGGACGCGTCCGGGAAGGCCACGTCGCGGACCTGGTGCTGTTCGATCCCGGCACGGTCCGCGACACGGCGACCTTCGACGAGCCCCGGCAGCAGGCCGTCGGCATCCCGCACGTGCTGGTCAACGGCGTTCCGGTGATCGACGACGGCAATCGCACCGACGCCCTCCCCGGGCAGGCGCTGCGCAAGACCCGCTAGGAGCCGCCGAGAGAGGCGGCGTGAGCAGAGCAGTTCCTGAAAGCCCCCAGGAGGCACGGTGTTCTTGAACTGGTTGCAGCACGAGACGTCGGGGTTGCTCACGTTGTGCGCCGTGGGGATCGCGGTGCTGCTGGTGATGATCATCCGCTTCCGGATCGAGCCGTTCATCGCGCTGCTGGTGACAGGGCTGCTCATCGCGCTGGCCGCCGGGCTGCCCGTGGAGGACATCGTCGGCACCGCGCAGAAGAGCAGCGATTCCCTGCTCGAAGGCGGTTTCGCCAGCATCCTCGGCCACATCACCGCCATCATCGGACTCGGCACGATCCTCGGGTCCATGCTGGAGGCATCGGGTGGCGCGCAGCTGCTGACCCGCAAGCTCCTCGGGGCGTTCGGGGAGAACCGGGCTCCGCTGGCGATGGGGTTGTCCGGGCTGATCTTCGGGATCCCGGTGTTCTTCGACATCGGCATCTTCGTGCTCACGCCACTGGTCTACGTGGTGGCGCGGCAGGGCAAGCGCTCGATCCTGCTGTACTGCCTTCCGCTGGTGGCCGGGCTGTCGATGACCCACGCGTTCCTGCCGCCGCACCCCGGTCCCGTCGTGGCCGCGGGACTGCTGGGCGTGGACCTCGGGTGGATCATCCTGATGGGACTGGCCTGCGGGCTCCCGGCGTTCGTCGTGGCCGGCCTGCTCTACCCCGTGTGGATCGGCAAGCGGATCATCCTCCCGGTGCCCGCCGACATGCTCGCCGCCGCCGACGAGCTCGCCGCCAAGCGCGAGGGCCGGCGCGATCCGTCGCTCGGCGTGGTCGCGCTGATCATCGGCTTACCGATGGTGCTGATCCTCGGCGCCACCTTCGGCAGCATCACGTTGCCCGAGGGCAGCGGTGCGCTGTCGGTGCTGACGTTCCTCGGGAACCCGACCGTGGCGCTGACGATCGCCGTCCTGCTGTCGTTCTGGCTGCTGGGGACCCGGCGCGGGATGACCGGGCGGGACCTGTCCGAGCTGACCAGCGGTGCGCTGCGCCCGCTGGGAATGCTGCTGCTGGTGGTCGGCGCGGGTGGCTTCTTCGGCAAGGTGCTCGCCGAGACGGGCGTCGGGGACGCGCTGGCCGGGTCGTTGCAGGGCGTGGGGTTGCCGGTGATCGTGTCGGCCTACGTGATCAGCAGCGGGCTGCGGATCGCGCAGGGTTCGGCGACCGTGGCGATCGTGACCACCGGTGGGATCGTGGCCCCGCTGGTCGGTTCGGCCGGGCTGTCGCAGGCCCAGCTCGCGCTGATCGCGGTGGCGATCGCCGCCGGGTCGATCATCGCCTCGCACGTCAACGACGGCGGGTTCTGGATCATCTCGCGGTACTTCGGGATTCCCGTGAGCGACATGCTCAAGACCTGGACCGTCCTGGAGACCCTGCTGTCGCTGGTGGCCTTCGGCATGGCGGCCGGGATCTCGCTCCTGGTTCCGTGAGAGCACCACGTTCCCGTTCCCCGGGAGGCGATTTCGCGAAATCGCCACGGATGGTGAACCGTTTCGGGCCTAAGCGCCTATGGCGGCGGTCCGGTTAGGCCATTTTGGTCTGGTCCACCTGTGGTCACTGCGACAGACTTCGCTTCTGCCGTGTCGTCTAGCTGGGAGAACGTCGTGGGTGACAGCTCGTTTTCGCGTCGTGGGTTCTTGAGCGCGGTCGGAGCTCTGGGCATTGCCGGAGCGACCGTCGGCTGCGCCACCGCCGCCGGGAGGCAGGGCGCGGCCGCGCCGCACCAGGTGCACCAGGCGCACGCGGGCCTGATGACCTTCATCGGCAGCTACACCAGCTCGCAGCCCGCCGGCCGAGGCGTGGACATCGCGATGCGCGACATGAACGGGGTGCTCACGCCCTCCGGCACCCTCGACGGGATCGCCGACGCCTCGTTCTTCGCCTGGTCCCCCGACCACGAGTTCCTGTACGTGACCAACGAGCAGGAGCAGGGCTCGATCACCGCGATCGACGTGAGCACCCACGAACCCAAGGTGATCAACACCGCGCCCAGCGGTGGGAGCGCGCCGACCCACCTGTCGGTGCACCCGAGCGGGGAATTCCTGTTCACCGCGCACTACGGGGACGGCACGGTGGCGGTGCACCGGCGCAACCCCGACGGCAGCATCGGCGAGAACACCGCCCTGGTGAAGCACCCCGGGGCCGAGCCGCACGCGCACCAGGTCGTCGTCGACCCCAGCGGGAAGTGGGTCGTGACCGTCGACCTCGGCGCCGACTCGGTGTTCGTCCACGCCTTCGACGCCGGGAAGCTCACCCAGCACCAGCAGCTCCCGCTGCCCGCGGGCACCGGACCGCGGCACCTGGTGTTCAAGGGCACCACCGCCTACCTGCTGGCCGAGCTGAACTCCACGATCACCGTGCTCGCCTGGGATCCCGAGGCAGGCGCGCTCACCGCCGGGCAGGTCATCAGCAGCCGCGCGCCCGAGGCGACCGGGGAGAACTTCCCCGCCGAGATCGCGATCTCCCGGGACGGCCAGTTCGTCTACGCCTCCAACCGCGGCGACGACACCATCGCCACCTTCGGCGTGGAGAACGGGTCGCTGGTGTTCCAGGCCGTCACGCCCACCGGCGGGAACTGGCCCCGGCACTTCGCCCTGGACCCCGAGGAGACCTCGCTGTTCGTGGCCAACCAGCGCGCGGGCACGATCACCCGCCTGGCCCGCGACACCGAGACCGGCGCGCTGACCCCGACACCGGACAGCTACGCGTGCCCCTCGGTCGCGGTCATCACCTTCCACGGCTGATCCGTCCACACCGGACCGGCCCCCGCTCCTCCCGCCGAAACCGGCAGTTCCACAACGCTCCCCACAGCCTCGGTTCGGCAAGGTGCCTCGTTCCGGCGAGACCCCACCATCCCGTCCCCTCGGGCCCACAAGAGAACAGCACCGATTTCCACTGAAATCCGGCTACCGAGTTCCGCTGAGATCCGGTTCCTGATTTCCACTGAGATCGTTCAGCACATCGGAGACCCGCCATGCGCGCAGGAAAAGCCGTCATCGTCGCCGCCGTCGCTGCGCTGCTCACGGCCTGCGGACCACCGCAGGTGCAGCAGACCGGACCCGCGGTCGACGAGCGCACCGGAACGCTGCGGGTCTGGCTGTTCGACGAGGCCAACCGCGCGCCCAAGCAGGCCACCGTGGACGAAGCGGTGGCGCGGTTCGAGCGCGAGCGCCCCGGCGTCGAGGTCGACGTGCAGTACATCGCGGTGGAGACGAGGTCCGAGCGCTTCACCGGAGCCTTCAACGATCCCGCCAGCGCACCCGACGTCGCCGAGGTCGGCAACACCGACCTCGCGGGCTACGTCGCCGCGGGCGGGCTGGCCGACGTGACCGAGAAGCTGCCGCAGTGGCCGGAATCCGCTGACCTGTCCCCCTCGGCGCTGGACACCGCGCGAGTCGAGGGCGAGGTCTTCGGCGTGCCCTGGTACACCGGGGTGCGCGCGTTGTACTACCGCACCGACGTGTTCGACGAGCTCGGCCTGCAGCCACCGCGCACCACCGCCGAGCTGCTGGCCACCGCGCAGCGCATCCGCTCCGAACGTCCGGACCTCTACGGCATCGCCACCGGCGGCAAGTACCACTACGCGCTGATGCCGTTCATCTGGGCGGCGGGCGGCGACCTGGCTCGTCAGGAGGGCCGGCGCTGGGTGTCCACCATCGACAGTCCCGAAGCGCAGCGCGGCATCGAGACCTACGCCGAGATGATCACCAGCGGCGCGTGCCCGCCCGAGCAGTGCTCCGACATGACCGGCAGCCAGAGCGTGCAGGCGTTCGCCTCCGGCAAGGCCGCGATGACCATCGGCGGCGACTTCAACCGCAAGGCCGTCGACGCGGGTGTGGGAGGCAAGTACGGCGTCGTGCCGCTGCCCGGCGACGCGATCGGCTCCACCGCCCCGGCCTTCGCGGGCGGGAACCTGCTGTCGGTGCTCAAGTCCTCGCAGCGGGCGAGCCTGGCGCGCGAGTTCGTGCAGCTGCTCGCGGGCAAGGAGTACCAGCGCAAGATGTACGGCGCGATGGGCAACCTGCCGACGTTCATCGACGTCCAGGGCGAGGTGGCCGAGAACGACCCGGCCGCGGCCCCGTTCGTGATGACGCTGCGCGGCGGAACGCACTTCGTGCCCGCCACCGAGGCGTGGTCGAAGATCGACGCGCAGGGCGTGCTCCCGACGATGGTGCAGCAGATCGTGCGCGGCACCCCCGTCGCCGAGGCATCGGCGCAGGCGGCGGCGCAGATGAACGCGGCCTTCGAAGGCCGATGATGGCGCTGCTCTACCTGGCACCGGCGGCACTGCTGCTCGTCGGCATGATGGGCTACCCGCTGTACCAGCTGGTGCAGATCTCGCTGTACGAGTACGGCCAGGCGCAGGCCTCCGGCGGTGCCCCGCTGGAGTTCCTGGGCGCGGGCAACTACCTGGCGCTGCTCGGCGACGCGCAGTTCTGGACGATCCTGCTGCAGACCTGCGCTTTCGCCGCGATCTGCGTGCTCGGCAGCCTCGTGGTCGGCATCGGTCTGGCGGTGCTGGCCACGAAGGTCTCGCCGCTGTCCCGGATCCTGCTGTTCCTGGCGGCCATCGGCGCCTGGGCCACGCCCGCGGTGGCCGGGTCGACGGTGTGGCTGTTCCTGTTCGACCAGGACTTCGGGTTGATCAACGAGGCGCTGACCGGCATCGGCATCAGCGGCGCCGAGGGCATGTCGTGGACCTACGACAAGTACCTCGCCTTCGGCCTGGTGGCCGCCGAGGTGATCTGGTGCTCGTTCCCGTTCGTGCTGGTCACCACCTACGCGGGCCTCATCGGGATTCCGGGCGAGGTGGTGGAGGCGGCCGCGCTGGACGGGGCGTCAACGTGGCGGACCACGCGCAGCGTGCTGCTGCCGATGCTGCGCCCGGTGCTGGTCATCGCCACCATCCAGTCGATCATCTGGGACTTCAAGGTGTTCACGCAGATCTACGTGATGACCAACGGCGGCGGCGTCGCCGGGCAGAACATGGTGCTCAACGTCTACGCCTACCAAGAGGCGTTCGCTGCCTCGAACTACGGGCTGGGCTCGGCGATCGGCGTGGTGATGACCGCGCTGCTGCTGGTGATCACGCTGCTGTACCTGCGGGCGCAGCGCGGGAACGGGGTTCTGGCATGAGACGTTCCCGCGCCGTCGCCAACACCGCCGCGGTCGTGATCGCGGTGCTGGTCGCGTTCCCGCTGTACTGGATGGTGCTCTCGGCGTTCAAGCCGGAAGCCGAGCTCCAGTCCGCCGATCCGCGCCCCTGGACCACCGCGCCGACCCTGGACGGGTTCCGGAGGGTCCTCACCGTCGACGGGCTGGGCGGCTACTTCCTCAACAGCCTCCTCGTCGCGGGCGCTGTGGTGCTGCTGTCGCTGCTGATGTCGTTCCTGGCCGCCGTGGCGCTGACCCGCTTCCGGATCAGGGGCCGCGCCGTGCTGCTGCTCATGCTGCTGGTGGCGCAGATGGTCCCGGTGGAAGCCCTGACCATCCCGCTGTTCTTCCTGATGCGCCAAGTCGGTTCGGCCGCACCGGCTTTCGGCCTCAACCACCTGGGATCGCTCGTGCTGGTGCACCTGGCGTTCAGCCTTCCCCTGGCGATCTGGATGCTGCGCGGGTTCGTCGCCGCCGTCCCCGTCGAGCTGGAGGAGGCCGCCACGCTCGACGGGGCGAGCCGCACGCGGTTCGTCTGGCAGGTGCTGTTCCCGCTCGTGGCTCCGGGACTCGTTGCCACCAGCGTGTTGTCGTTCATCCACGCGTGGAACGACTTCCTGTTCGCCAAGACCTTCATCATCTCGGCGACGGAGAACCAGACGCTGCCGATGGCGATCCTGGTATTCTTCAGCCCGCAGGGAAACGACTGGGGCGCGATCATGGCAGGCTCCACGCTGATGACCATTCCGGTTCTGATCTTCTTCGTGCTCGTCCAGCGGAATCTGGTGTCGGGGCTCTCCGGCGCGGTGAAGGGATGAGCTTCCACTCGCTGCTGCCGCGTCCGCGGCGTGTCGAGTACGCCGGTGGCCAGCTGCCGCTGGACATCCGCACCAGCGTCGGCGGTGAACCGAGCGTGGCGCGGTGGTTCCGCAGGCACGTCGGTGCCGCGACGGGACTGCCGCTGCCGCTGGCCGCCAAGCCCACCATCGAGTTCCGCATCGACCCCCACATCAACGGCCACCGCCTGGAGATCAGCCCCGACCAGGCGCTGGTGACCGCGCAGCACACCGCCGCCGCGCACCACGCGGCGCAGACGCTGCGGCAGCTCCTCCCGCCGGACGCGTTCCGCCGCGCACCCATCCACGACGAGCCGATCTCGTTGCCGTGCGGGGTGATCGAGGACCACCCCCGGTTCGGCTGGCGCGGCTGCCACCTCGACGTCGCCCGGCACTTCGTGGCCAAGCGGGAGGTCCTGCGGTTCGTCGACCTGCTGGCGATGCACAAGCTCAACGTCCTGCACCTGCACCTCACCGACGACCAGGGCTGGCGCATCGAGGTCCCGCAGTACCCGGAGCTGACCCGCATCGGTTCGTGGCGCGAGCGCTCCATGATCGGCCGCGGCGAGGT
Source organism: Saccharopolyspora endophytica (assembly GCF_018070075.1). Classification (GTDB taxonomy): domain Bacteria; phylum Actinomycetota; class Actinomycetes; order Mycobacteriales; family Pseudonocardiaceae; genus Saccharopolyspora; species Saccharopolyspora endophytica. The sequence goes on along the minus strand of NZ_JAGPXE010000002.1, from coordinate 738,816 downwards.
CCCGGAGTTCGACCGGCAGCCGCACGGCGGCTACTACACCACCGAAGACCTGCTGGAGATCGTCTCCTACGCCTCCGAGCACCACATCACGGTGGTGCCCGAGATCGACGTCCCCGGGCACAGCCAAGCCGCCATCGCCGCCTACCCCGAACTGGGAACCGGTGGGCCCGTGGGCGTGTGGGACTCGTGGGGCGTCAGCGACCGGATCCTGGCGCCTCGGCGGGCCACGGTCGACTTCTTCCGCGACGTGCTGGACCACGTGATGTCTCTCTTCCCGTCGCCGGTGATCTGCCTGGGCGGCGACGAGGTCCCGGGTGCCACGCCGGCGCACGGCGCGCTGCTGCGGCGGTTGATGGAGCACGTGCACAACCACGGCCGCCGCACCTCGGCGTGGGACGACGCCATGCACCTGGTCTCGCTGCCGGCGGAGACCATCGTGCTGAGCTGGCAGGACGCGCAGGCGGTCACCCGCGCGGCCGAAGCGGGCAACGACGTGCTGCTGTGCCCGGAAACGCACTTCTACCTGGACCACCGGCAATCCGACGAGCCCGACGAGCCCGTCCCGGTCGGGTTCCTCAACACGCTGGAGAACGTCTACGCCTACGAGCCGCCGACCGAGCGCGTTCTCGGCCTGCAGGCGCAGGTGTGGACCGAGCAGCTCGACTCCCCGGCCCGCATCGACTACGCCGCGTTCCCCCGGCTGTGCGCGTTCGCCGAGGTGGCCTGGAGCAGCGAGCGAGACCCGGCTGAGTTCCACCACCGCCTGGCCCACCACCACCTGCCGCGCCTGGACGCCTTCGGCGTCGAGTACCGGCCGCTCGACGGGCCTTACCCCTGGCAGCTACGTCCCGGTGTCGAGGGTCGACCCCGCTGACACGACGCGGGTGGGGTCCGGACCGTTCCGAACCCCACCCGCCGTGGTCTTTCCCTAGGCTTCGGCCTTGGCCGTCTCCCGGGGCTCCCAGCACTCCACGCCGGTCAGCTCCGGCAGGCGGTCCCGGGTGAAGACCGGGTCGAGGCCCTGCTTGCGCTGATCGTTGTAGTCGCGCAGGAGCTTCAGCGCGACCGCGCTCAGCGGAGCGATGGCGGCGAGGTTGACCAGGGCCATGACGCCCATCGTGGTGTCGGCGAGGTTCCAGATCAGGTCCGAGGACCCGATCGCGCCCAGGAACACCACGACCAGCACGCCCCACTTGTAGCCGGTCTGCATCGCCTTGCTGCGGGTCAGGAAGCCCACGTTGGACTCGCCGTAGTAGTAGTTGCCCAGCACCGAGGTGAACGCGACCAGCAGGATGATCAGCGTCATCAGGTGCAGCGACCAGTCGCCGAGGTTGGTCTGCAGCGCCGTCTGCGTCATCGACGCGCCGCGGTCCTCGTCACCGAAGGTCGGGTTGGACAGCAGCACGATGAACGCCGTGGTCGAGCACACCAGCAGCGTGTCCACGTAGACGCCGAGGGTCTGCACGAGGCCCTGCTTGACCGGGTGGCTCACCGAGGCGGTGGCGCCGGCGTTCGGGGCCGAGCCCAGACCGGCCTCGTTGGAGAACATGCCGCGTCGCACGCCCTGCACGATCGCCGCACCGATGCCGCCGCCCGCGACCGCCTCGAAACCGAAGGCGTGCGAGAAGATCTGCGCGATGACGCCCGGCAGCGCGTCGATGTTGAGCACCACGATGATCAGGCCGAGCAGCATGTAGAGACCGGCCATGAACGGCACCAGCAGCTCGGCGGTCTGCGCGATCCGGCGCACGCCGCCGAAGATGATCAGCGCGGTCAGCGCGACCAGAGCCACGCCCAGGACCGGCTGCATCCAGCCGTTCGAGCTCATGCCGGTGGCCTCGGCCGAGGTGACGACGGCGTCGACGATGGTGTTGGCCTGCACGGCGGTGAACACGAAGCCGAACGTCACCGTGATGACCACGGCGAAGAGCACGCCCATCCAGCGCGCCCGCAGGCCGTGCAGCATGTAGTAGGCCGGGCCGCCGCGGAAACCGGACTTGTCCCGCACCTTGTAGAGCTGCGCCAGGGTGGATTCCACGAAGCTGGCCGCGCCCACGACCAGACCCATCGTCCACATCCAGAACACCGCGCCCGGGCCGCCCAGCGCGATGGCGGTGGCCACGCCGGCGATGTTGCCGGTCCCGATGCGGGCGGCGGCGGAGATCGCGAACGCCTGGAACGACGAGATCGCTTTCCCGCCGTCCTCGGCGATCTCGGCCTTGCCGCCCATCGCGCGGACCATCTCCGGGATCATCCGGATCTGCACGGCTTTCGAGCGCACGGTGAAGTACAGGCTCAGCACCGCGAGCACGGGGATGATGATGTAAAGCCAGAACGTGTCGTTCAGCGCGACGATCGCGTCGTTGAGCGCTTCCACGGGCACTCCCTTTCCGCTTGTGGCGCGGGAATCGCATCAGCGGGCGCCAGGAGTGCGGCGCCCGCTGACGTTCACCGCGGGCAGTCCAAGCGCGGGTCGCCATGTGGTGGCGACCCGCGCGTTGGCGGAAAGGTTACAAAGACGCTGAATTCGGGCCCCTGGTGGGTGCCCGACTGGCATTCAGCCCAGCACTTCGGCGAGGAACCGCCCGGTGTGGCTGTCCTCGATCTCCGCGATGTCCTCGGGCATGCCCTCGGCCAGCAGCAGACCGCCGCCGTTGCCGCCCTCGGGACCCATGTCCAGGATCCAGTCGGCGGTCTTGACGACGTCGAGGTTGTGCTCGATGACGATCACCGTGTTGCCCTTGTCGACGAGGCCGTTGATCACGCCGAGCAGCTTGCGGATGTCCTCGAAGTGCAGACCCGTGGTCGGCTCGTCGAGGATGTAGACCGTCTTGCCGGTGGAGCGCTTCTGCAGCTCGCTGGCGAGCTTGACGCGCTGCGCCTCACCGCCCGACAGCGTCGGGGCCGGCTGCCCCAGCCGCACGTAGCCCAAGCCGACGTCCACCAGGGTCTTGAGGTGCCGGTGGATGGCGTTGATCGGCTCGAAGAACTCGGCGGCCTGCTCGATCGGCATGTCGAGGACTTCGGCGATCGTCTTGCCCTTGTAGTGCACCTCCAGGGTCTCCCGGTTGTACCGGGCCCCCTTGCACACCTCGCACGGGACGTAGACGTCGGGCAGGAAGTTCATCTCGATCTTCAACGTGCCGTCGCCCGCGCACGACTCGCAGCGGCCGCCCTTGATGTTGAACGAGAACCGGCCCGGCTGGTAGCCGCGCACCTTCGCCTCGGTGGTGGCCGCGAACAGCTTGCGGATGTGGTCGAACACGCCGGTGTAGGTGGCCGCGTTGGACCGCGGCGTGCGACCGATCGGCGACTGGTCGACCTGCACCAGCTTGTCGACGTGCTCCAGGCCCTTGACCCGGGTGTGCCTGCCCGGGACCTGCCGCGCGCCGTTGAGCTTGTTCGCCAGCACCGACGCGAGGATGTCGTTGACCAGGGTCGACTTCCCCGAACCGGACACGCCGGTGACCGCGGTCAGCAGTCCCAGCGGGAAGGAGACGTCGATCTTGCGCAGGTTGTGCTCGCGCGCGCCGACCACGGTCAGCTGCCGCTTGCGGTCCGGGACCCGGCGCTCGGTCGGCACCGGGATCTCCTTGCGCCGCGCCAGGTACGCGCCGGTCAGCGACTCCTTGTTCTTCAGCAGCTCCTTGTAGGGACCGCTGTGCACGACCTTGCCGCCGTGCTCACCCGCGCCGGGGCCGATGTCGACCACCCAGTCGGCGCTGCGCACGGTGTCCTCGTCGTGCTCGACGACGATGAGCGTGTTGCCGAGGTCGCGCAGCCGGCTCAGCGTCTCCAGCAGGCGGTGGTTGTCGCGCTGGTGCAGCCCGATCGAGGGCTCGTCGAGCACGTAGAGCACTCCGACCAGGCCGGAACCGATCTGCGTGGCCAGCCGGATGCGCTGCGCCTCGCCGCCGGAGAGGGTGCCCGCCGCGCGGTCCAGCGACAGGTAGTCCAGGCCGACGTCGAGCAGGAAGCCCAGCCGGGCCTGGATCTCCTTGAGCACGGCACCGGCGATCATCTGCTCGCGCGGACCCAGGACCAGCGCGTTGAGGAACTCCGCGCAATCGGCCACGCTCAGCGCGCTGACGTCGGCGATGGAGAGCTCGTCGTTCTCGTTCTCCATGGTCACGGCCAGGATCTCGGGCTTGAGGCGGGTGCCCTCGCAGGCCGGGCACGGCACGTCGCGCATGTAGCCCTCGTACTTCTCGCGCGCGTAGTCCGACTCGGTCTGCTCCAGCCGCCGCTCCAGGAACGGGATGACGCCCTCGTAGCTCGCGTAGTAGGAGCGGGTGCGGCCGTAGCGGTTGCGGTAACGGACGTGCACCTGGTCGTCGGTGCCGTGCAGCACCGCCTTCTTGACCTTGGTGGGCAGCTGCCGCCACGGGGTGTCCATCCGGAACCCGATGGACTCCGACAGGGAGGTCAGCAACCGGGAGAAGTACTCGGCGGTGTGCCCGCCGGCCCACGGCGCGATCGCCCCGTCGCCCAGCGAGAGGTCCTCGTCGGGCACGACCAGCTCGGGGTCGACCTCCTTGCGGATGCCCAGGCCCGCGCACTCGGGGCAGGCGCCGTAGGGCGAGTTGAACGAGAAGGAGCGGGGTTCGAGCTCGTCGACGCCCAGCGCATGCCCGTTCGGGCAGGCCAGGTTCTCGGAGAACTTGCGCTCGCGGGCGGGGTCGGACTCGTCGAGGTCGATGAACTCGACCAGCACCAGCCCGTCGGCCAGCCGCAGCGCGGTCTCGACCGAGTCGGTGAGCCGCTGCTTGGCGCCGGCCTTGACGGTGAGCCGGTCGATGACGACCGCGATGTCGTGCTTCTCCTGCTTCTTGAGCTTCGGCGGCTCGTCGAGCGGGTGCACGACGCCGTCCACGCGGGCGCGGGCGTAGCCGGAGGAGCGCAGCTGCTCGAACAGGTCGACGTACTCGCCCTTGCGCCCGCGCACCACCGGCGCCAGCACCTGGAACTTGGCCCGCTCGGGCATCTCCAGGACCTGGTCGACGATCTGCTGCGGTGTCTGCTTGCTGATCGCCTCACCGCAGGTCGGGCAGTGCGCCTTGCCCGCGCGGGCGTAGAGCAGCCGCAGGTAGTCGTAGACCTCGGTGATGGTGCCCACCGTGGACCGCGGGTTGCGGCTGGTGGACTTCTGGTCGATCGACACCGCCGGGGACAGGCCCTCGATGAAGTCCACGTCGGGCTTGTCCATCTGACCGAGGAACTGCCGGGCGTAGGCGGACAGCGACTCCACGTAGCGGCGCTGCCCCTCCGCGAAGATGGTGTCGAAGGCCAAGCTCGACTTGCCCGAGCCGGAAAGCCCGGTGAACACGATCAGGCTGTCCCGGGGCAGGTCGATGTCGATCCCGCGCAGGTTGTGCTCACGGGCGCCGCGAACGACGAGGCGGTCAGCCACGGTGATCCCTTCAAGAAAGTTCTGGTGTTGCGCGAGCGCGCCGACTGCGAGCGGCCGCCTGCTTCAGGCAGCGGGACCGCCGGCGCGGCATCGGGTCGCGACGTTGCGACGTCCATGCTATTCGGGGCCACCGACAGTCTCGGACCGACGGCTTCCGGTACCGAGCACCTTCCCCGGTCGTCACCCCAACGTGTGAGATGTTGCGTGATCCGGCGGTGGCTGCCCCCTCACGACGATACGCAAAGTCGCCCGCATTGGGCACTGTCCCCGATGTGTCCTGCGCCTTTACGCTCGAGTCTTCACGTTCTCCGCAAATTCGACTCCCCTCTCCCCCACGTGAGGTAGAGCCATGGCTGACATCGTTCTCGGTACCGGCCGATGGTCCGCTGCCGGTCTGGCAGACGAGGTCGCGAACCGGCGTGCCGCCGTCCGGCACGCCACCGAGGTCCTGGTGCGCTCCGCGTCCGGCCTCGACGAGATCTCGGTCCGACAACCCAGCCTGCTGCCGGGCTGGAGCCGCTCGCACGTGCTCACCCACCTGGCCCGCAACGCCGACGCCTGCTGCAACCTCCTGCTGTGGGCTCGGACCGGCATCGAGCACCCGATGTACGCCAGCCGCGACGACCGCGACGCGGCCATCGAGGAAGGCGCCTCGCGCAGCCACCAGCTGCTGATGGAGGACCTGATCGCCTCCAGCGACCGGTTCGCCGTGGCGGCGGGGAGCATGCCCGACTCCGACTGGACGGCCGAGGTCTCCCTCTCGGGCGGCGACGTCATCCCCGCGGTGCACGTGCTGCGGCTGCGGCTGCTGGAGGTCTGGGTCCACCTGGTCGACCTCGACCACGACGTCGACTTCACCGACATCCCCACCGGCGATGCCGAGATGGTGCTGGAGGACGTGGTCCAGTTCTTCGGCGGGCGACCGGACGTGCCCGCGCTGACGCTGGAGGTCGACTTCGGCGACCACCGCCGCGGCTGGGACCTGCGCGGCACCACGTCGCGACCGGCGGCCGTCTCCGGCGAACCGGGTCCGATGCTGGGCTGGCTGCTCGGCCGCACGGGCCCCGGTGAGCTGCGCGGCGACGCGCCCGAACTGCCCGAGTGGCTGTGAGCCCGATCTTGCGGCCGATGCCGGGGCGCGGGCGATAGGCTCACGGGCGTGGAGCTTCAAGCTGAGTACACCGGACACGTGGAGCCCGGCGGCGCGGCCGCGCGCCGGGACCTGGACGCGCTGACCATCACCAAGATCTCGGTCGGCCCGATGGACAACAACGCCTACCTGCTGGTGTGCAAGAGCACCGGGGACGCGTTGCTGGTGGACGCGGCCAACGACCCCGAACGGCTGAGCGACCTGCTCGGTCACGACGAGCGGCGTCCCCGGCTGCGCACCATCGTCACCACCCACCAGCACGGCGACCACTGGCAGGCACTGGGCGCGGTGGCCGGCGCGACCGGCTGCTTCACCGTGGCGCACCCCGCCGACGCCGACGAGCTGCCGGTGCCGCCGGACCGCCTGGTCGAGCATGGCGACACCATCGCGGTCGGCGACGCGGAGCTGTCGGTGATCCACCTGCGCGGGCACACCCCGGGCTCGATCGCCCTGGTCTACCGGGACCCGGCGGGCCACCCGCACCTGTTCACCGGCGACTCGCTGTTCCCGGGCGGAGTGGGCCGCACCACCTCGCCGGAGGACTTCAAGTCGCTGGTCGACGACGTGGAGACCCGGGTGTTCGGCGAACTGCCGGACGACACCTGGTTCTACCCGGGCCACGGCGACGACTCGACCCTCGGCGCGGAGCGTCCCAAGCTCGCCGAGTGGCGCGAACGCGGCTGGTGATCGGCAGCGGGGGAAGTTCCCGGCCGGGACTTCCCCCGAGCCCGGCGTCCGCGCCGATGTGGCTGCGGTCCTCGGAGCCCCCGCCTACTCTGGCTCCCGGGAGCGCGAGCACCGGAGGTCGCCGTGAGCGAGGCCGTGAAGCTGGACGTCGGGGGCACCGAGGTGTCGGTGTCGCATCCGGACAAGGTGTTCTTCAAGACCCGCGGTGAGACCAAGCTGGACCTCGTGGACTACTACCGGGCGGTCGCCGGTCCGCTCCTGAGCACCCTGGGCGGTCGCCCGCTGCTGATGGAGCGCCACCCCGACGGGGCGAGCGGCAAGTCGTTCTTCCAGAAGCGGGTGCCCGCGTCGGCGCCGGAGTGGCTGCGCACGACGGTGGTCGAAACTCCGAACGGGACGACCAGCCACGCCCTCGTGGCCGCCGACCTGGCGCACGTCGTCTGGGCGGTCAACATGGGCTGCCTGGGCTTCCACGTGTGGCCCTACCAGGCCGGGCAGCCGGAGATCATCGACGAGCTGCGCATCGATCTCGACCCCTCGCCCGGAGTCGGCTTCGCCGAGGTGTGCGAGACCGCCGCGCTCACCCGCGACTTCCTCCGCGAGGACGGCATCGACGTGCGGCTGAAGACCTCCGGCTCACGCGGCCTGCACCTCTACGTCCCGCTGCGCCCGGAGTGGGACAGCTACCGGGTCCGGGCCGCGGCCGTGGCGCTGGCGCGCGAGCTCGAACGCCGCCACCCCGACCTGATCACCGCGAAGTGGTGGAAGGAGGAGCGGGGCCGGCGGGTTTTCGTCGACTTCAACCAGAACGCCCCGCACAAAACGGTTTTCGGCGCTTGGTGCGCCCGGCCCCGGGTGGGCGGGCAGGTGTCGACACCGATCGCGTGGGACGAGCTGGAGGGCGTCGACCCGGACCAGCTGACCATCGCCACGGTGCCCGGCCGGCTCGCCGAGCGCGGTGACCCGTGGGCCGACACCCGGCCACAGTCGATCCAGCCGCTGCTGGAACGCTACGACCGGGACATCGCCGCCGGAGCGCAGGACGCGCCCTGGCCGCCGGTGTACCCGAAGCAGCCCAACGAGCCGCCCCGGGTGGCACCGAGCCGAGCCAAGCGCGACTGACCGAGAACCGTTTCCTTGCACGAGATTTCGCTAGACGGACATGCGCGGGACCTCGCGGACCGCTTCAGCCACCCGGTGGGCCTCGGAATGGCAGTCACCGCAGGTCTGCCACAACCACGCCTCCTTGGTGGCGTCGGCCACGACCTCCTGGCTGCACAAGGTGCTGACGAGCATGCCGCTCGGGTAGGCGTTGCCCCACGGGCGCTTGTCCAGGCTCGCGTGCCGTCTGCCGTCCGCCGGCACCCAGTGAAACGGATACATCGTTGCGCACTTCCCCCTCTTGTCTGTTCCGGTCGGCGATTCCGCGTCGCGGAACGAAAATCGCGACGGAACCCCTCCCGGCTCCGAAGCGACCTCGATCAAGACGAGACCAATGCTCATGGTCTCGGGACCACTGCGGCAATTCCCCGAACGGATGACGCCATTCAGCGCACACGCCTGTGCGTGATCGGCTGGTCACGCGAACGCCGACCCAGGGTGCCGTGCCATTCCGCACCTGAAATAAGCTGTGGTGCATGAGCGAGACCACTCCGGCGCCGCGGGCATACGTTCTCGGTGCGGAAATCCGGGACGCGAGGTCGCGTTCCGGTCTCGGGCTGCGCCAATTAGCAGGACGTCTCGACGTTTCGCACTCCGTCGTGGTCCGCTGGGAGCGCGGTGAACGAGTGCCGTCGACCGAATCCGTGTCCGCCGTGTGCGCGGTGCTGGGCCTGTCGAGCCCGGCTCGCGATCGGCTGCTGCGGCTCACCCGCGAGGCGCAGGCCGAACCGCCCAACTCGGTGTCGGTCGGATCAGTCGGTGAGGCCGATCAGCTCACCGCGCTGCTGGAGTTCGAGCGGATCGCCACGGCGATCACCGACGTCTCCCCGATCCTCATCCCCGGTCTGCTGCAGACCACCGACTACGCGCGCGCGATCATGGGCACCGGCATCCCGGAGCACGAGGTCTCCACCCGCGTGGCGGTCCGGCTCGGCCGGCGCGAGGTCATCACCCGCCACCAAGAACCCGTGCGGTACACGGCGTTCCTGCTCGAATCGGTGCTGCACCAGCCCATCGGCGGCCGGGCCGTGCTGATCGACCAGCTGCGGCACGTCCGCGACATGAGCGCCCGCGACAACATCGACATCCGGATCATCCCGCTGTCCGCGGGATGGACCCCCGCGCACGCCGGACCCTTCGTGCTCCTCGAGTTCGCCAAGGCCTCTCCCGTCGTGCACCTCGAACACCACAGGTCCAGCGCGTTCCTGCGCGATCCCGGCGACGTGACGGCTTTCGTCAAGGCCGGAAAGGACCTGGGGCAATTCGCGATGAGCAGCGACGACTCGGTTCGCCTCGTCGACGAGATCATCCACCGAGAGGAGACAACACCGTGACGTTGCTGCAGTCGCCGGTCGGTTGGCGCAAGTCCAGCCGAAGCAGCCAGGAGACCAATTGCGTCGAGGTCGGCCGCGTCATCGGCGGGGCCGCCGTGCGCGACACCAAGGACCGCGCCGGGGGACTCTTAACCGCCAATTCCGCTCAGTGGCGCTATTTCGTCAGAGCGATCAAAACGGGCCGCTTCGACAGATAGACCACCACCTCGATTCGCCCTCTGGGGGACGAAAACCGGGAGCGTTCCGCCGCGGGCGGAGCGCTCCCGATGCGTGCTCGCCGGTCAGACCAGCCGCTCGGCCACCAGGCGGGCGGCGTCGGCCAGCAGCGCGCTGTTCGCGGTGTCGTGCTCGCGGGGACGTCCGGTGAGCAGCGAGATGACGATCGGCGTTCCGGTGTCGGTCCAGGTCACGGCGATGTCGTTGGCCACTCCGTAGGCGATGCCGCCGCCGGTCTTGTCCGCCGTGCGCCAGCTGCTCGGAACCCCGGCGCGGATCCGGGCGGCGCCGGTGGCGCTGCCGAGCATCCAGCCGGTGAGCCGGTCGCGTTCGGCCGGGCCGAGCGCGTCGCCGAGCAGCAGGCGTTGCAGGCCGTCGCCCAGCGCCCTGGGCGTGGAGGTGTCGCGCTCGTCACCGGGGATGGCGGTGTTGAGCTCGATCTCCCAGCGGTCCAGGCGGGTCATCGGGTCGCCGATGCCGCGGGCGAACTCCGTGATGGCCTGCGGGCCACCGAGTTCGCGCAGCATCAGGTTGGCGGCGGTGTTGTCGGAGTGCTGCACCGCGGCCGCGCACAGCTCCCCGACGGTCATGCCCGTGTCCACCCGGGTCTCGGTGATCGGCGAGTTCGCCACGAGCTGACCGGCGTCGTAGCGGATGACGCGGTCGAAGTAGCCGCCGGCGAGCCCGTGGGCGCGCAGCAGCGCCGCCGACGCGTAGACCTTGAAGGTCGAGCACAGCGCGACGCGCTCGTCGGCGCGGTGGGCCACGGTCCGGCCGGTGGCGACGTTGCGCGCGAACAACCCCAGGCGCGCGTCGTAACGACGTTCCAGCTCGGCCCACACCGGGTCGGGCCGAGGAGCCGGTGCGGCCGGGGTGGCGGACGGCGTGCTCGGCGCGCACGCGGCCACAGGCGCGGCCAGCAACGCCGCTAGAACCGCTCGGCGACCCACGCGGATGTCATTGTGCTGCAACTGATTTCCCTCCAGTAGTGCTGATGCACCCAATGAATCAGTCGACCGCTGATAGCGCCAATAAGAACTCGAACGGCTCCCGATAGCGCTTCGATATCGCCCCAGCGCGAACCGCCGCCGAAGCCGGGAGAACACCCGAAAAATTCTTCCGACGCCCCCGTCCGGATGGCTGCTCAGAGCAGGTCCGACTCGACCGGACGAAGGGGACCTCCACAGCCACACCGGCCAGGTGGGACGGATTTCAGTGGAAATCGGGCACGGATCTCCACTGAAATCCGGGTCACCGGAGGCGGCCGGAGCGCAGGTCCGTCACCGCGATCCGAGCGCACTCGGCGATCGCGGCGTCCACCCTCGGCAGCGACGGGTCCGCGCGCGCCGCGAGGGTGAAGACCGCCACCGCCACCGGCGCCTCGCCGTCGAACTCCACCACCGACACCTCGTTGCGGACGGCACCGATCGTGCCCGTCTTCCCCGAGACCCGAACCCCCTGGAACGGGAAACCGGCCCGGACCCGGTGCATCCACGCCTGCTGCCCGAGCAGCCTGCGGACGAACGCGCACTGCTGCGGCGAAGCGACCTCGTCGGCCCAGATCAACTCCATCAGCCGGGTCATCTCGCGCGGCGTGGTGGCGCTGGCGTAGGACGGGTCGTAGGCGCGGAGGGTGCGCGCCTCGTCGTTGTCGGCCAGCAGGGCGAACGCCTCGGAGGCGCTGGTGGTACCCATCTCGCGGGCCAGCGCGGCGTGCGCGTCGGCGGTGCCGCCGACGACGCGGGTGCGCTCCAGGCCGAGGTCGTCCAGCGCGGCGGCCAGGGCGTCGAGGCCGATCGCGCCCAGGATCACGTCCGCGGCGGCGTTGTCCGAGACCGCGATCATCGAGGCCGCGAGATCGCGCCAGGACATCCGCACCGGGTCCTGGAAGGTCGACACGCCGGTGGGGCCGGGCGTGCAGGAACCGGGGTCGAGCCGGATGGCCTCGCGCGGGTCGAGGGTTCCCGCGTCGAAGGCGCGGGCCAGCGCGACCAGCAGCGGGAGCTTGTAGACCGAGGCGGTGACCACGAGCTCGTCGGCGCCGAAGCCGAGTTCGTGACCACCTCCGCCGAGCCGGACCGCGTGCACCCAGCCCTGCGCGCCCGCGTCGGCGAGCACGTCCCGGATGCGCTGCTCGGCGTTCACGCCAGATCCCGGAGCGCGGCTTCGAGCGCCTCGCACACGTCGGGCTGCGGGGCCGGGTCGGGCCAGACCACCCGGACCCGCAACGCGAGCTCGTCACCTGCGGCGACGACGGCCACGCCGGGTGCGCGCACCTCGGGGTCGGTGCTGAGCGCGAACGCGCGCCCGGCGGCGACGGCGCTGAGCGCGTCGCGATCACCGGGCGCCGGCAGGAACTCGGGGTCGAGACCGCGTTCCCGGAGGGTGTCCACGAGCAGGTCGAAGGCCGCGGTGCCGTGGGCGCGCGGCGCGGTGGCGCAGACCAGCCCGCGCAGCGCGCGGATCGAGGACTTCTTGGCCGCCGGGTGGTCGGCGGGCACGAGCAGTCGGCGCGGGATCTTGACCACCGGGGAGGTCTGCAGGTCGCCGAGCAGCGCCGGGTGGTGCACGACCGCGCAGTCCAACCGGCCCCCGGCCACGGCGTCGACCAGGTCGATGGTCGGGGCGGTGCTGACGATGACGGTGCGCGCCGACGGCTCCGGTGCCGCCTCGCGCAGGGCGGCGACCAGACCGGCGACCTGGCGATCTCCGAGGGCGGCGATGACGCCGATGCGCACCGCTCCCCTGTTCTCCCGCTGCCTGCGGGCCGCTTCGGCGAACTCGTCGGCCCCGGCGAGCAGCGTCCGCGCCCGCGGCAGCAGGTCGGCGCCGGCGGTGGTCAGCCGCACGCCCCGGGACCCCCTGGTCAGCAGGGTGACGCCGAGCCGGTTCTCCAGCCGCTGCACTCCTTGGGACAGCGGCGGCTGGGTCATGCCGAGGCGGTCGGCGGCGTGCCCGAAGTGGCCTTCCTCGGCGACCGCGACGAAGAACCGGAGATGACGCAGGAGGTCCACACCACCGATCCAAGCACAGGGCCCGGAACGCGATGTGCGCTCCGGGCCCTGCTGCGTCTTCTCGTTTCTCCTAACCCGACCTGCACCCGCAGCTCAGGGTGAGTGGAACAGGGCGCTGCCCTTGACGTACTCCTCCCACGGGACGGTCCAGTCCCAGATGTCGCCGTCGGCCGGGGTGAGCGGTTTGGTCGACCCGACGATCTCCACCGGGTCTCCGATCTGCGTGAACTCCAGGAACCACCTGCCGTCGGTGCTGGAGAGGTTGACGCAGCCGTGGGTGACGTTGCTCGACCCCTGCGCGCCCGTGCTCGCCGTGTTGGTGTGCACGTACTCGCCGTTGTTGGAGATGCGGACGGCGTTGGGCAGGACTTCGTCGTAGGCGCCCGCGGTTCCCCGGGCGGGTCCGCCCCAGCTCCAGGAGTTCATCCGGACCGAGTCGTGCCGCTCGGTGGCGACGTGGATGCCGTGCTGGGTCGGGTACGCCGGCTGCCCGTAGGAGGCGTCCATCTTCCTGATCTCCTTGCCGTCCTGGTAGACGGTGAAGGTGTGGGCGTTGACGTCGCCGACGGAGCGCTGGTCGCGGCCGACGGTGAAGTTCGATTCGAAGTTCTTGTCGCCCATCACCCCGGCACCGGTGTCGATGCCGTAGAGGTCGGCGCGCACCTTCACCTGGGTGCCGGCCTTCCAGTAGTCCTTGGGCCGCCAGTTGACCTGGTTGTCGGCGTACCAGTTGAACGACCCCTCGGTGGGCACGGAGGTTTCGATCTTCAAGCGGCGTTCGACGGCGGCGCGGTCCTTGACGGGCTTGTCGAAGTAGATCGAGACCGGCATCGCGATGCCGACGGTGTCCCCGTCGGTGGGCCGGGTGCGCTCGACGTTGACGATGTCGGTGGGGGTGGCGGTGGTGAACGACGAGTTCAGCGGGATCGACGGAACGCCGTCCTGATCGTGGGCGACGGCGTGCACCTGGTAGGTGGTGCCGAACGCCAGTGGTGAGTCGATCGTCCACTTGTGACCGCTGCGGTCGATCTTGCCCGGAACCGGTGCGCCGTTGGCCGTCACGTTGACCGAGGTCAGCACGCCGCGCTGCGCGGTGAGCTCCAGCGGTTCACTCGGTGACAGCGATGGCGTCCTGTCTGGAACCGAGGTCGTCACCGACGCCTCGGAAACGTCTGGCCCGCACGCCGTCAACGCGCACGCGACCAGGCTCGCGATGACTAGTTGGCACGCAACTGCCCCCCGCATACCGGCCTCCCCAAGAACCCTGCACCGTCTCGTTGGTAATCAGTAACTGTCCGTGCGGTCAGCGGGGTTCTCAACACGATCAAGCAGCGCGGAGTGGGCGATTCACGGTTCGCCGAGGGGTCTTGTTGACCAGCGAAGGCTCATTCCACACCGATGAACGCTCCATCGAGTGGATTGAATGCAGCGGCCACCCTTTATCGGCTACCCGCAGTCGATTGCAAGCATGACACACCAAGATCATGTAATTCGATCGGTGGACATCATGTCGCGTCGTCAGAACCGGTGGCACGCATTGGGGTGAGACCGTCGGTCTGTTTTGCCCGATATCGGCAGCTCAGAACGGTCTTCGCCCACGGCCCGCCGGTGGTCACGGGCCCGGCGGCGACACGGGCGCCGGGACCGGGTAGCGGATCGCGTGCTGCGAGCCGCGCACCCCGGTGGGACTGCCCTTGGGCTCGGTGCACGCGATGTCGTAGTTGGTGGGTCCGTCGGTGGTGTCGGACCCGTGCTTGCGCGGCGTGCCCTCGTACCCCGCGGTGCACGCCGGCGGGTTGAACATGTTGAGCACCAGACCGAGATGACCGGTGCCGTCCGGCGAGAGGGTGTGGGTGAAGGCCGAGATCATCGGCAGCGCGACCAGCGTCTGCTCCAGCGCGGGACCGCGCACGCTGGTCAGCTGCATGGTGGTGAGCAGGTTCGCGGCCACGATGCCGAAGTCGGTGCCCATCGAGCGCGTGAGCTCCTGCACCTCGGTGGCCGCGCCCGGCGCCTCCTGGATGGTCTTGCGCAGATCGGGGTCGGACTGCTTGAGCTGCCCGGAGATCTGCCGCAGCCCGGTGCTGAACTCGGTGAGGTTCTGCGCCTGCTCCTGCTGGGTGCGCAGCACGACGTCGCTGTTGTCCAGCAACCCCGCGGTCTGCGGCAGGTTCTGCTGCGCGGCGGTGGTGAAGGAGCTGGTGGTGTCGAGCAGCTTCTGCAGGTGGGAGCCGGTGCCGTCGAAGGCGGTCCCGACCTCGGTGACCACCGTCCGCAGCTTGTCGGTCGGCACTCCCGCGACCAGCCGGTCCACGTTGACCAGCAGCGATTCGGGCGCGGGCGGGATGGAGGTGCGCTCGATCGGGATGACCGAGCCCTCCTCCAAGTAGGGACCTCCGCGGTGCTGCGGCTGCAGGTCGATGTACTGCTCGCCGACCGCCGAGCGGTTGGCCACCACGGCGCGGGCGTCGGCGGGGATCTGCGGTGCGCCGTCGTTGATGTGCAGGTCGGCGGCGATGCCCTCGTGGGTCAGCCGCAGCGCGGTGACCCGGCCGACGGCCACGCCGCGGTAGCTGACCTCGGAGTTGGTGAACAACCCGCCGGATTCGGGCAGCTGCACCGACACCGGGTAGCCGTTGGAGCCGAACAGCCGGTCCAGCCCGGCGTAGCGACCGCCGACGAAACCCACGCCGACCACCGCGATGACCAGGAACAGCGCCAGCTGCACCTTCACCTTGCGCGCCATCATCGGGAACCTCCTCCGGACAGTCCCGGCAGCAACCCGCCGTCCGGCTGCGTCCCGGGGATCGGCAGCGGCGGCAGCGCTGGTGCGCCGGGCGGCAGCGGGATGTTGGCACCGGACTGGCCGGAATCGGAGAGGCCCGGGATCGGGATCGGCGGCCCGGAGGACCGCGCGAAGTTCTCGTAGAGCGCGGACAGGTCCAGGTCGATGAGCACGTCGGTGTTCACGAAGTCGCCCTTGAGCGGGACCATCGCGTACTCCGGGAACGGGTAGGTCGACAGGAACGCCATCGCCTTGGGCAGATCGGTGCCGGTCTTGGCGAGCTGCTGGAGCGTCGGCGCGAGCGCGTGCAGGTCGGCCACCAGGTCCTCGCGGCTGGCCTCGACGGTGCGGGTCGCCGTGCCGGAGAGCTTGTCCAGCGATTGCAGCATCCCGACCAGCTGACCCCGCTGGGCCTCGATCTCGCGCAGCCCCGGGGAGAGCCCGTCGAGGGCGGTGTTGATGTTGCCGGTCTGCTCGCGCAGGTTCGCCGAGAGCCGGTTGAGCCCGTCGAGGGCCTTGGTGATCTCGCCGCGCTGGCCGTCGAGCCGGGTGACCACGTCGTTGACGTTGCCCAGCAGCGAGCGGATCTCCTCCTCGTTGCCGGTGAACGCCTTGTTGAGCTCCTGCACGATCGTCTGCAGCTGCTCGATGCCACCACCGTTGAGCAGCAGCGACACCGCGCCGAGCACCTCTTCGATCTGCGGGTTGCGGTTGGTGCGGTCCAGCGGGATCACCGCGCCGTCGGCGAGCTTGCCGGCGGCGTTGTCGGGCGGTGGTGCGAGTTCGACGAACTTCTCCCCCAGCAGGCTCGACTGGCGCAGCCGCGCGTAGGCGTTGGCGGGCAACCGCACGTCGCCGTTGACCCGCAGGGTCACCATCGCGGTCGTGTTGTCGGCGCTGAGGTCGATGCGGTCGATGCGCCCGACCGCCACGTCGTTGACCTTCACGCTGGCCTGCGGCACCAGGTCCAGCACGTCGTGGAAGTGCACCGTCACCGCGTAGGGGCGGTCGCCGAGCTCGGCGCCACCGGGCAGCGGCGTGTTGTAGAGACCCGTGAAACCGGCTGGACCGCAACCGGACACCAGCAGCAGCGACAGGGAGCCTGCCAGCAGCGCGCACCGTCTGGCCGTCATGGCGTCCCCGCCCCTCGCTTCATCGCGTCGACCAACGGCAGCGGCACCGGGTTCTCGCCCTTGCCGAGCTGGTCCGGGACGTCGCCCGCACCGGTCTGGAGCTTGCCGAGCACGTCGGCGACCGACGGCAGCGGCGCCAGGCCCTCGACGACGGGGTTGAGCTTCTCGCAGGTGTCGCGCAGCGACTGCGGGATGGGCTCGGGAAGCGGCGTGACGTTGGCGATCAGCCTGCACACCAGCAGGATCGGCGGCTGCGCGAGCTCCTGCGGGTTCCAGCGGGAGGCCACGCTGCCCGAGGCGGAGTCGTAGGCGTTGATGAAGTTGGTCGTGGCCAGCGGCATCAGGTCCAGCACCTCGGCCAGCGCTTCCCGCTGGTCGACCAGTGCCTGGGTGACGCCGGTGAGGTTGCGGACGTTGGAGGACATGTGGTCGCGGTTGTCGTGGACGAACCGCTGGACGTCGTCGAGCGCGATCGCCAGCGAGTGCAGCGAGGTGCCCAGCTGCTCGCGCTCGGAGGCGAGGTAGCCGGTGGTGTCGGCCATCCGGCCGTAGAGCTCGCGGATCTGCTGGTCGCTCTGGGCCAGCGTGCCGGTGAACTGGTTGAGGTTGTCCACCGTGGCGAACAGGTCGTCCTGGTTCTCCGACAAGGTCGTGGAGAGCTCGCCGAGCCGCTTGATCGTGGTGTTGAGGTCCTGGCCGTTGCCCTCCACCGTCGCCGCCGTGGTGTTGAGGACGTCGTTGAGCGCGCCTTCGCGGTTGGCCCCGTCCGGGCCGAGCGCGGTGGACAGGGCGTTGACGCTCTTGTAGAGCTCGTCGAGCTCGGCGGGGGTGGCGGTGCGCTTGCGGTCGAGGACCGCGCCGGAGGCCATCACCTCGCCCTGCGTGTACGCGGGGGTGAGCTGCACGTAGCGGTCGCTGACCAGGCTCGGCGCGACGACCACGGCGTTGGCGTCAGCGGGGATCCGCACCCCGTCGTCGACGTGCATGTCGACCCGCACCACCGGCCCTTCGGGCGTCACGGTCTCGATCTGGCCGACCTTGACGCCGAGCACCCGCACGCTGGAACCCGCGTAGAGGCCGACGGCCTTGTCGAAGTAGGCGGTGATGGTGGTGCCGCCGGCGGACAGCGTCCACCACAGCGCTCCGGCGGTGACCAGCGCCAGCGCGCACAGCACGGCGATCATGCGGGTGAGCCTGCTCATCGGCCGCCTCCCTCGGGAACCGGGAGCTCGCACTCGGGGGTGTTGGTCTGGATCGGGCCGGCGTGGATCGGCGGCGGCAGCAGACCGCAGAAGTAGCCCTCGAACCAGCGGCCGTTGCTGATGGTGTTGTTGAAACCGCGCACGTAGGGCTGGAGCGCTCCGATGGCCCTGTCCAGGTTGTCCTGGTTGCGCTTGAGCATCGCGGTGAGCTGGTCGAGCTGGGCGAGCGCGGGCTTCATCTGCTCCTGGTTGTCGGCCACCAGGCCGCGCAGCTGGTTCGAGAGGTTCTCGGTGCCCACCAGCAGTCCGCTGATCGCCTGCTTGCGGGCCTGCACCTCCGACAGCAGCAGGTTCCCGTCGGAGACGAGCTTGCTGACCTGCTGGTCGCGGTCGGCGACGATGCCGGAGACGTTGCTGGCGTTGCGCATCAGGTCGGCGAGCTGCTGGTCCCGGGAGGCGATGGTCTGCGAGAGCTGGGACAGGCCGTTGACGGCCTGGTCCATGTGCTGCGGCGCGCCGCGCATGGTGTCGGACATGACCCGGAAGCTCTCGGCGAGCTTGCCGCTGTCGAGCTGCCCGGTGGTCTGCGTCAGCTGGTCGATGGCGTCGGGGATGTCGAACGGAGAACTGGTGTTGCGCACCGGGATCGGCTCGGACAGCTCATCTTCACCGGCCGGTCGCAGGCTGACGAACTTCTCGCCGAGCAGCGTCTTGATCTGGATGTCGGCGCTGGTGCGGTCGCCGACCTCGCGTCCGTCCACTGTGAACGACACCAGAACCCGGTCGCCCTCCAGCGACACGTCGTCGACCTCGCCGACCTTCACCCCGGCGATCTGCACCTCGTTCCCCGGCTCCAGCCCGGCGGATTCGGCGAGGTACGCCGAGTAGGAGTTGCCGGAGCCGATCAGCGGCAGGTCCTTGGTGGAGAACGCCGTCAGCGTCCCGAGCACCATCAGCGCGATCGTGACGAGGCCGACGGTGACCTGGTTGCGGGCCCGTAGTGGTTTCATCGGCATCTCTCCGGCAACTGGGTCGTCGGCACGGGCAGGAGCGGGACGTTGATGTTGAGCTGGTCGATGCGGATGTTGCCGGTGACCTGGCACGAGTAGTAGTTGAACCAGCCGCCGTAGCTGACGGTCCGGGTGAGCCGGTCCAGCCGTCCCGGCATGGTCTGCAGCGTGTGGTCCAGCAGCGGCAGGTCCTTGTTGAGCAGCCCGGTGACGTCGCGCAGCGCCGCGATGTCCTGCTGCAGCGGCGGTCTGGCCTGCTCGACGAGCCCGGTGGTGGTGTTGGTCAGCTCGTCGAGGGCGCCGATGGCCTCGCCGACCGGCTCGCGCTGCTCGGCCAGCCCGGTGGTGAGCCGTTGCAGCGCGTCGATGAGCTCGGCCAGTTGCGGGCCGCGTTCGTTGACGTTGCCCAGCACGGCGTTGAGGTTGTCGATGACCTGACCGATGACCTCGTCCTTCTTCGCCAGCGTCCCGGTCAGCGACGCGGTGTGCGCCAGCAGGCTGTCGACGGTGCCGCCCTCGCCCTGCAGCACCTTCACCAGCTCGCCGGAGAGCTGGTTGACGTCCTCCGGGTTGAGCGCCTGGAACAGCGGTTTGAAGCCGTTGAACAGGGCGGTGAGGTTCAGCGCCGGGTGGGTGCGCTCCAGCGGGATCTCGTCGCCGGGCCGCAGCACGTCGGCCGGATCGCGCAGCGGCGCGTCCAGCGCGAGGTAGCGCTGGCCCGCGATGTTGCGGAACTTCACGGTGGCCTGGGCGTCGCGCGGCAGCTTCCGGGCGCTGTCGACGTCGAAGCGCACCAGGGCGTGGTCGTCGGCGTCGACTTCGAGCTCGGTGACCCTGCCGACCTTGACCCCGGCGATGCGCACGTCATCGCCCTCGCCGAGCCCGGAGGCGTCGGCGAAGCGGGCGGTGTACTCGTGGGCGTCGCCGGAGGAGTTGGCGGCGATGGTGGACACCAGGATCCCGGTCAGGGTCAGCGTGACCGCCACGAAGACGATCAGCTTGATCAGCGGTGCGGTGATCGACCTCATCGCACGGTCACCTCCGCGTTCCGGAACAGCGGCCCGACCAGCAGGCTCGTCCAGTCGGGGACGGCCTTGGGCTGGACCTGCAGGCGCGGGGCCATCAGGGCGGCGAGCAGGTCGCGCTCGGGCTGGGAGTTGGCCACCGACGAGCTCGCCGACTGCGGCGAGGTCGACGCCGGCGCCCCGCCGGACTTCTTCCACGGGAACACCGCGTCGCGGTCCAGCGGCGGCTCGGGCTTGAACGAGCCGTCGTTGAGCGGGCCGCCCGGCGGGTACTGGGGGAACGTCTCCGGTGCCTCGACGAACGGGTAGCAGCGGGGACCGCGGTGCTCCAGGTTCTTCGGATCATCCCGGCCCGGCAGGTACTTGCCGCGGCTGCCGGTGATCTCCAGGGTCATCCGCGCCATGTTGGGGGTGTCGGTCCCCTTGCCGAAGGTGAGATCGGCGTTCTTGGTGCCTGCCTGGAACTGCTG
This sequence comes from Saccharopolyspora endophytica, assembly GCF_018070075.1. Classification (GTDB taxonomy): domain Bacteria; phylum Actinomycetota; class Actinomycetes; order Mycobacteriales; family Pseudonocardiaceae; genus Saccharopolyspora; species Saccharopolyspora endophytica. The sequence goes on along the minus strand of NZ_JAGPXE010000002.1, from coordinate 718,219 downwards.
GAGCATGCAGGGGTACTGCGGCGAGTACTTCGCCAGCAGCTCCAAAGTGGACCGCGAGGTGCCCGCCAGCCGGATGAAGTTGTTGCCGTTGGCCGACAGGAACCGGTCCATCTCACCGCTGGCGCTGGTCAGCGCGCCGGTCATCTGCTGGAGCTGACCGCGCTGCTCGACGACGGTGCGGCTGGTGGTGGTGAGGTCGTTGACCGCCTGCATCAGGTCGGGTGCCGCGTCGGCGTAGTTCTCGGCGACGTCGTCGACCCGGCTGATCACCGATTCCATCTTCGGCAGCGACGGGTCGAAGTCCTGCAGGTAGCGGTCGAGCTGAACCAGCGTGTCGCCGAGCTGCTCGCCGCGCCCTTCCAGCGCCTGGGAGACGGCGTTGAGGGTGGTGGAGACCTGCTGCGGCTGCACCGCCTGCAGCACCGGCATCAGGTCGCCGAGCACCTTCTCGATCTCCATCGCCGAGGCGCTGCGGTCCTGCGGGATGACGTCCCCCGCGCTCAACGTCGCCGAGGCCGCCTCCTCCGGGATGTCCAGGGCCACGTAGCGCTCGCCGAAGAGGGTTTTCGGCAGCAGCCGCGCGGAGGCGTTGGCCGGGATCATGCCCGCCTTCTCCGGTTGCAGCGCCAGCCTCAGGTCGGCGTGGCCGTTGCCCGCGTCGATGGCCCGCACCTCGCCGACCACGACACCGCGCACCTTGACGTCGGCGCCCGGCATCATCTGGTTGCCCGCGGTGTCGGCGCGCACGGTCACCGCGACGAAGCGGGTGAAGGCCTTGTTGTACATCCCGATCGTGCCCGCCAGGAACAACCCGGCGACGACCAGGAACGCGATGCCCATCGCCTGGTAGCGGCGTCTGCTGCGCGCCTCGATCATCCGGCGATCCGAACCGTCGTGGTCGATCCCCAGATCGCCAGGCTGCAGAAGAAGTCGAGCACGGTCACCAGCACGATGGAGGTCCGCACCGCGCGGCCGACGGCGATGCCCACCCCGGCCGGACCGCCGCTGGCGGTGTAGCCGTAGTAGCAGTGGGTCAGGATCACCGCGACGCTGAAGACCATGACCTTGCCGAAGGACCACAAGACGTCCTCCGGGGGTAGGAACAGGTGGAAGTAGTGGTCGTAGGTGCCCGCCGACTGCCCGTAGACCCACACCGTGATCTGCCGCGACGCCAGGTAGGAGCCCAGCAGCCCCACCACGTAGAGCGGGATGACAGCGGCGACACCCGCCAGCACCCGGCTGGTGACCAGGTACGGAACGCTGCGCACACCCATGACTTCCAGCGCGTCGATCTCGTCGGAGATGCGCATCGCGCCCAGCTGCGCGGTGAACCCGCAGCCGACGGTGGCCGACAGCGCGAGTCCGGCCGACAGCGGCGCCACCTCGCGGGTGTCGAAGTAGGCGGCGATGAACCCGGTGAGCGCGGCGGTTCCGAGCTGGTTCAGCGAGGAGTAGCCCTGGAGGCCGACGACCGCGCCGGTGGCCATGGTCATGCCGACCATCACGCCGAGCGTGCCGCCGATGATGGCCAGCGCACCGCTGCCGAAGACGACCTCGGTGAGCAGCCGCATCGTCTCCTTGCGGTACTTGGTCAGCGTGACCGGCACCAGCGCCAGGGCGCGCACGTAGAACGAGAGCTGCCAGCCGAGGTTGGCCAGCACGTCACCGGGCCGGGAGGCGGCCTTGGCGATGCGGCGCTGCACCGGGGCCGGTGTCGGCGGGGGTGTCGTTTCCAGGACTGCCATCTCACAAGCCCTTCGGCGGCACGAGTTGCAGGTAGATGCCCGTGACCAGCAGGTTGATCATGAACAGCAGCAGGAACGTGATGACCACCGCCTGGTTGACCGCGTCCCCGACGCCCTTGGGCCCGCCGGTGGGGTTGAGCCCCCGGTAGGCGGCGACGACCCCGGCGACGAACCCGTAGATGGCGGCCTTGATCTCGCTGACCCAGATGTCGGGCAGCGAGGCCAGCGCGTTGAAGCTGGCCAGGTAGGCGCCCGGCGTGCCGCCCTGCAGGATCACGTTGAAGAAGTAGCCGCCGAGCACGCCGACGACGCTGACCAGGCCGTTGAGCAGCAGCGACACCAGCACCGCGCCGAGCACCCTGGGCACGATCAGCCGGTGGATCGGCGAGATCCCCAGCACCTCCATGGCGTCGATCTCCTCGCGGATGGACCGGGCGCCGATGTCGGCGCACACCGCCGAACCGCCCGCACCGGCCACCAGCAGCGCGGTGATCAGCGGGCTGGCCTGCTGCAGGATCGCCAGCGCGCTGGCGGCGCCGGTGAACGACTGGGCACCGATCTGCTGGGTCAGCGAACCCAGCTGCATGGCGATCACCGCGCCGAACGGGATGGCCACCATGGCGGTCGGCAGGATCGTCACGCTGGCGAAGAACCACGCCTGCTGGATCCACTCGCGCACCGCGAACGGCCGACGTGGCGTGAGGCGCACGACTTCCCAGGCCAGCGTGGCGATCTTGCCCACGTGGCCGAGGGCCGTCGAGATTCCGGCGACCGGCGCGCTCATGACCGCCGCTCCTGGATACCCATGCTTCCTCCCGGCCTCGTTGACGGAATGGTTCTGCGTGCCGCCTGGGAGCCCGGCGGGTGGGCGACGCTCGCTACGGGATCGAGAGGACGTCGTTGGCGGAGAAGGACTTCTCGGGATCGCGGCCGGCGAAGTAGGCGCCGAGGCCGGATTCCAGGTCCTCCTGCGTCCAGAGCTCGCCGGGTGCGGCGAACTTCTGCTCGATGGTGGGCGGCGCGAGCAGGGCGACGGTGCCGCTGTGCACCACGAAGACCTGCCCGCTGATGTCCTTCGCGGACGGTCCGGCGAGGTAGGCCACCAGCGGGGCGACGTGCTCGACCGACATCGGGTCCACGCCCTGGTCGGGGGCGTCGCCGAAGGTCTGCTCGGTCATCGCGGTGCGGGCGCGCGGGCAGATCGCGTTGGCGCGCACGCCCATTCGCGACATCGCGCGGGCGGTGGAGACGGTCAGCGCGGCGATGCCGCCCTTGGCCGCGGCGTAGTTGGGCTGCCCCGCGGAGCCGAGCAAGAACGCCTCGGATGCGGTGTTGATGACGCTGCCGCAGGTGGCCCCGGTGTCCTTGTACTCCTGGCGCCAGTGCGCGGTCGCGTTGCGGGAGAGCAGGAAGTGGCCGCGCAGGTGCACCCGCAGCACGTCGTCCCACTCCTGGTCGCTCATCTTGAACAGCATCCGGTCGCGGAGCAGTCCGGCGTTGTTGACCACCACGTGCAGCCCGCCGAGGCGTTCGGTGGCGGCGGCCATCATCTGGGCGGAGACGTCGGAGTCGGAGACGTCGCCGACGACGGCGACCGCCTTGGTGCCGATCTCCTCGATCTCGGAGACCACGGCGTGCGCCGCGTCGGTGACGTCGTTGACCACGACGTTCGCCCCGGCTCGAGCGAGCGCGAGCGCTTCGGCCCGCCCCAGTCCCGCACCGGCTCCGGTGACGATCGCTACCTTTCCGTCCACACTCGACACGTGCGCCTCACCTCGGGTCGAAAGTGACGATCTGGCGCACCACCGCGTTGTCCCCGCTGCGCAGTGCGGCCAGCCCGTCGTTGATGTCCGCCAGCGGCAGCCGCCGGCTGATCATGCCTTCCAGGTCCAGCAATCCCGCCCGCCACAGCTCGACCATCCGGCCGGTGTCCCGGCGCGGATCGGCCGAACCGTAGAAGGAGGGGACGATGTTCTTCTCGTTGATGAACAGCTCCTGGGCGGAGAACTCGACCTTCTGCTCCTCGCCGCCCGCTCCGACGATCACCGCGGTGCCGCCGCGGCGAGCGGCGTCGTAGGCCGCGCGGATGGTCGCGGCCAGGCCCACGACCTCGAAGGCGTAGTCGAAACCGCGTCCGCCGGTGACCTCGTCGCGGACCTCGGCGAGCCCGTCCGGCGTGGTGGCGTGCGTGGCGCCGAAGCGCAGCGCCGCCTCGTGCTTGGCCACCGCGGGGTCGACCGCGACGATGCGCGAGGCACCGGCGATCCGAGCTCCCTGGATGACCGAGATCCCCACGCCCCCGCAGCCGATGACGACCACGGTGGACCCGGGCTCGACCTGCGCGGTGTTGAGCACCGCGCCGACGCCGGTCAGCACGCCGCAGCCGATCAGCGCGGCGGCCTCGTAGGGCACGTCGTCGTCGACCTTGACCGCGGCGTCGGCCGGGATCACGAGCTCTTCGGCGAAGGTCCCGCACCCGGCGAAGCCGAAGGCGGACTCGCCGCCGACCTCGAAGCGGGGCGAGACGAAGGCGTTGACGGTGTGCACCTCGCACAGGTGCGGCTGCCCGTTCAGGCAGACCGCGCAGCGGCTGCACGGCGGCACGAAGGAGAGCACCACGCGGTCGCCCTCGCGGAGGTGCGAGACCCTCTCACCTGCCGCGATCACGTCACCGGCGCCCTCATGCCCCATGATCCCGGGGGCCAGCGCGGGCAGTCCGCCGCTCATGGCCGACAGGTCGCTGTGGCAGATGCCCGACGCCCGGACCCGCACGCGCACCTCGTCGGGGCCCACCTCGGCGGTGGCCACGTCCGAGCGCACGTCGAGCTCGGGGTCGCCGATCTGCTTCAGCACGGCTGCCCTCATCGGCACGCTCCTCACCGGATCGACCCCCGCCACGGCGCGGGGAGGTGTTAGCCAACACACACTAGAATGTGTTCTCGCTCAGTATCAAGTGCCGCGTTCAGATGCGCGTATTACGCAGAACATTCAGTCTCGAAGCCAGTCGCCACAAATGAAAACGCGTTCTAGCGAATGGGACCTTTCGGTCACATTCGGGTCACGGGATCGCGAGCGCGCCAACCCTCGGGCCTTCAACGAGCGAAGCCGGAGCCCGGTCACTGCTCCATTCGGACGCGACCTCGAGTTGCGACCCTTGCTTTTAGAACACGTTACACCTTTGATGGCGAGACGGTGACCGCCTGGTCTCGACCAGATCGTGACCGCCGGTCTATGATTTTAGAAACGTGTTTCACAAGCGCGTACCACCCCGGGAGGATGCATGCGCATCGCCTACACGCCCGAGCACGAGAAGCTGCGGGAGGAGTTGCGCGCCTACTTCGCCGATCTGATGACGCCCGAGCTCCGCCAGGAGCTGTCGCAGGGCGATTACGGCGACGGCGGCGCCTACAAGCAGCTGGTGCGGCAGATGGGGGCCGACGGCTGGCTGGCACTGGGCTGGCCCGAGGAGTACGGCGGGCAGAACCGCAGCATGCTGGAGCAGCTGATCTTCACCGACGAGGCGGCCATCGCCGGCGCCCCGGTCCCGTTCCTGACGCTCAACAGCATCGCGCCGACCATCATGCGGTTCGGCACCGACGAGCAGAAGTCCCACTTCCTGCCCAAGATCGCCGCCGGTGAGATCCACTTCGCCATCGGCTACTCCGAGCCCGAAGCGGGCACCGACCTGGCCTCGCTGCGCACCACCGCCGTCCGCGACGGCGAGGACTACGTGATCAACGGCCAGAAGATGTGGACCAGCCTCATCCAGTACGCCGACTACGTCTGGCTGGCCTGCCGCACCGACCCCGAGGCGCGCAAGCACCGCGGGCTCAGCGTGCTCGTCGTGCCCACCTCCTCCCCCGGCTTCTCCTGGACCCCGGTGCACACCGTGTCCGGACCGACGACCAGCGCCACCTACTACTCCGACGTGCGGGTTCCGACGTCGTCGCTGGTGGGGACCGAGAACGAGGGCTGGCCGCTGGTGACCAACCAGCTCAACCACGAGCGCGTCGCGCTCACCTCCGCCGCCCCGCTGCAGCTGGCGCTCTCGGAGGTGCGGGACTGGGCGGCGCAGACCCGGTTGTCCGACGGGCGGCGGGTGATCGACCAGGAGTGGGTGCAGCAGCACCTCGCGCGGGTGCACGCCGGCGCGGAGTTCCTGAAGCTGATGAACTGGAAGATCGCCACCACCGCCGAGAAGCACCCCGCCCCGGCCGCGGCGTCGGCGACGAAGGTCTTCGGCACCGAGTTCGCCACCGAGGCCTACCGGCTGCTCATGGAGGTGCTGGGCACCTCGGGCTACGTCCGCTCCGGATCGAAGGGCGCGGTGCTGGCCGGGCGGATCGAGCGGATGCACCGCTCGGCGCTGATCCTCACCTTCGGCGGCGGCACGAACGAGGTGCAGCGCGACATCATCGCCGCCGTCGGCCTCGGCCTTCCCCCCGCGAAGCGTTGACCGCACCCGCACACCACCTCCCAGGAGGCGACATGGATTTCACCTTGACCGAGGCCCAGGAGGACCTGGCCGGGCTGGTCGGGCGCATCCTCGGTGACAAGGTCACCAACGAGCGGCTGCGCGAGATCGACGCGCAGGACGACCGCTTCGACCTCGCGCTGTGGACCGAGCTGGCCAAGGCCGACGTGCTCACCGCGGCGCTGCCCGACGGCGGTTTCGGGTTGCTGGAGCAGTGCAGCGTGCTGATCGAGATCGGCCGCGCGGTGGCCCCCGTGCCCTACTTGCCGTCGATCACCATGGGTGCCACGACGCTGGCCGAGTTCGGCACCGACGAGCACCGGCAGCGCTGGGTCGAACCCGCCGCTCGCGGCGAGGTCGTGCTCACCGCCGCGCTGACCGAGGACGGCGGCGCCGCACCGGACTCCCCCGCCACCCGCGCCGAGCGCGACGGCGACCAGTGGGTGCTCACCGGCACCAAGGTCACCGTGCCCTCCGGCCCCATCGCCGACCTCGTGCTCGTCCCGGCCGCCACCGCCGACGGACCGCGCCTCTTCCTGGTCCGCCCCGGCGACCCGGGTGCGCGGATGCAGCGCCAGGAGATCGTCGACGGCGACAGCGAGGGCTGGTTGGAGCTCTCCGGCGTCCGCATCAGCAACGCCGACGTGCTCGGTTCCGAAGCGCTGCACCAGCTCATCGTCCGAGCGACGATCGGCGTGTGCGCGGTGCAGGTCGGCGTGCTCTCCGGCGCGTTGGAGCGCACCAGCGCCTACGCCGGGGAGCGGGTGCAGTTCGGCCGTCCGATCGGCACCTTCCAGGCCGTGGCGCAGCGGCTGGCCGACGGCTTCATCGACGTGGAGGCCGCGCGGCTGACCCTCTGGCAGGCCGCCTGGATGGCCTCCGAGGGCATGCCGTGCGCGGAAGAGGCCGCCACCGCGAAGTTCTGGGCCGCCGAAGCCGGGCACCGGTTGGCGCACACGGCGGTTCACGTGCACGGCGGCGTCGGCATCGACGTCGACCACGAGCTGCACCGCTACTTCGTGGCCGCCAAGCGCGGCGAGTTCGCGCTGGGCGGGGCGACCGCGCAGCTGCGCCGGATCGGCGCGGGCCTGGCGGCGCGATGAGCTCGGCGCTGTCGCGGCCGGAGGTGATGCCGACGGTCACCGAACTGCTGCTGGCCAGGGCCGACGACCACCGGCCGGGACTGCGCACCGAGGACGGCGAGTGGACGTGGGCCGAGCACGTCCGGCACAGCGCGGAACGCGCCGCGCTGCTGCGGGAGCTGCTGCCCTCCGGCGAGCCGCCGCACATCGGCGTGCTGCTGGACAACGTCCCGGAGTTCTCGTTCCTGCTCGGCGGTGCCGCGCTGTCGGGTTCGGTGGTGGTCGGCCTCAACCCGACCCGCAGGGGCGCGGCGCTGGAACGCGACATCCGCCTGGCCGACTGCCGGATCGTGCTCGCCGACGCCGCCTACGCGCCGCTGCTGGAGGACCTGGACCTCGACGGGATCGAGGTCTTCGCGCTGGAATCCTGGCACCGCGAGCTCGACAGGCACGCCGGTGCGCCCCTGAACCCGGTGCCCGCCCGCGGCGACGACCTGCTGGTCCTGGTGTTCACCTCGGGCACCGGGGGCGATCCGAAGGCGGTGCGCTGCACCCACGCCAAGATCGCCTTCCCGGGCCGGATGCTGGCCGAGCGCTTCGGGCTCGGCGACGAGGACGTCGCCTACGTCTCGATGCCGCTGTTCCACTCCAACGCCCTGATGGCGGGCTGGTCGGTCGGGCTGGCGGCGGGCGCGGCGCTGGCCCTGCGGCCGAAGTTCTCGGCCTCCGGCTTCCTGCCGGACGTGCGGCGCTACGGCGCGACCTACGCCAACTACGTCGGCACGCCGCTGTCCTACGTGCTGGCCACCCCGGCGAGATCGGACGACGCCGACAACCCGCTGCGCGTCGTCTACGGCAACGAGGGCAACCAGCGCGACATCGCGCGTTTCGCGGAGCGCTTCGGCTGCCACGTCGTCGACGGCTTCGGCTCCTCGGAGGGCGGTATCGCGGTCACCCGCACCGCGGACACCCCTCCGGGCGCGCTGGGCAAGGCCACCGACGGTGTCGCGGTCTTCGACCCGGACACCGGAAAGCCCTGCCCGGCGGCGGAGTTCGACGACTCCGGCCTGCTGCTCAACGGCGAGGCGGCGATCGGCGAGCTGGTCAACACCACCGGGCCCGGCTGGTTCGCCGGCTACTACGGGGCGCCGGAGGCCGACGCGGAGCGGATGCGCGACGGCATGTACTGGAGCGGCGACCTCGGCTACCTCGACGCGGACGGCTTCTGCTACTTCGCGGGGCGTTCGAGCGACTGGCTCCGGGTGGACGGCGAGAACCTGGGCGCAGCACCGATCGAGCGAATCCTGCTGCGCCACCCCCAGATCCAGGAGGTCGCTGTCTACGCGGGACCGGCGGAGGTGGGTGATTCGGTGATGGCGGCGATCACCACCACCGACGGGTTCGACCCGGCGTCGCTGGACGACTTCCTGACGGCGCAGGCGGATCTGGGGCCCAAGCAGTGGCCGAGCTACGTCCGGCTGGTGTCCGAGCTGCCCCGGACCTCCACGCACAAGGTGCTCAAGCGCGAGCTCGCCGCGGAGGGCGTCCGGACTCGCGATCCGGTGTGGCGCCGCGTCGAGGACACCTACCGACCTCAAAATCTATAACTTGTTCTAATTTCCTCCAATCGAGCAACGTCAACAGATGGCGTGGCCGACCCCTATTCCTATAACCTGTTTCACATACAACACATGACTGATGGAGGGACGCGATGAGCGGGACGGAGCGTGAGCACGGGGTGCGCACGATCGATGCCGGTGCCCCGCCACAACGGTTCGCTCGGGGGTGGCACTGCCTGGGCCCCGTCGAGGAGTTCCAGGACGGCAAGCCGCACGCGGTGCACGCGTTCGGCACCAAGCTCGTGGTCTTCGCCGACAGCCGGGGCGAGCTGCACGTGCTCGACGGCTACTGCAGGCACATGGGCGGCGACCTCACCCAGGGCGAGATCAAGGGCGACTCGGTTGCCTGCCCCTTCCACGACTGGCGCTGGGGTGGCAACGGCCGCTGCACCTCCATCCCCTACGCCAAGCGGGTTCCCGGCCGCGCACGCACGCGCTCGTGGCTGACGCTGCAGGAGAACAAGCAGCTGTTCGTCTACCACGACCCGCAGGGCAACCCGCCGCCCGCGGAGGTCACGATCCCGCGGATCGACGAGGTCTTCACCGACGAGTGGTCGAACTGGACCTGGGACCGCGTGCAGATCGACAACTCCAACTGCCGCGAGATCATCGACAACGTCGTGGACATGGCGCACTTCTTCTACGTGCACTTCGCCTTCCCGACGTACTTCAAGAACATCTTCGAGGGCCACGTCGCCACCCAGCACCTGCACTCGCGCGGACGTCCCGACGTGGGCGCCTCGCAGGGCAACTACGCCGGCGACGACACCACGCTGCGCTCGGAAGCCAGCTACTACGGGCCCTCGTACATGATCAACCGGCTGTGGACCGAGTTCAAGGGCACGCCGATCGACGCCTACCTCATCAACTGCCACTACCCGATCTCGCCGACGAGCTTCGTCCTCCAGTGGGGCGTTTCGGTCAAGAAGTTGCCCGGTCTCGACGACGAGCAGGCCGACATGGTGGCGGGCAAGTTCGCCAAGTCCTTCGGCGTCGGGTTCCTCCAGGACGTGGAGATCTGGCGGAACAAGTCCCGGATCGACAACCCGCTGCTGGTCGAGGAGGACGGGCCGGTCTACCAGCTCCGCCGCTGGTACGACCAGTTCTACGTGGACGTCGAGGACGTCAGCGAGGAGATGACCTCCCGCTTCGAGTTCGAGGTGGACACCACGCGCGCCGTGCAGGCGTGGGAGGCCGAGGTCGCCGAGAACCTGGCCCGGCGCGAGTCGGAGGGAGCCGGCACGTCATGACGGCCGCCCGCACCGACGTCCCCGCCAGCACGACCGCCGATCAGCGGCTCTACCTGGAGGGCGGACTGCGCCCGCTGCCCTGCGCCACGTGCGGGGTGCGGGTGCTGGTCAAGAAGCTCAGCCCGGAGCAGACCAGCATCCAGTGGACCACCTCGACCGGCGACTGCCCGGAGATCGCCGCCCGCATCGCCGAGGGCGAGCACCCGGCGCTCGTGGACACCTGCCCCCGGTTGCGCGCCACCATCGAGCACGCGCTCCGCGAAGGAATCCTGGAAGTTCCCGAAATCAAGGAGTGATTTCCGAGAACACCGGTGGAACGGGTTACCGATCACACCGTGTTAACGTGATCTTGCGGTTGGCGCGCCAACGCCTTTCCGCCGATGCGCTAGGGGGCGTTGCGTCGATGAGTTCTGCCGCCAACCGGAACGGCCAGGGCGGACACGCGCTCAACGCGATGGCCGACGACGAGCTCACCGCCACCGCCCAGCGCGACCGCCGCAAGCGGATCCTCGACGCGACCGTCGCCCTGGCCGACAAGGGCGGTTTCGACGCGGTGCAGATGCGCGCCGTCGCCGAGCGCGCCGACGTCGCGCTGGGCACGCTGTACCGCTACTTCCCGTCCAAGATCCACCTGCTGGTGGCGAGCCTGGTCCGCGAGCTGGAGCGCATCCAGGAACGCCTGGACCGCGCGCCGATCCGCGGCGATTCGCCCTACGAGCGGCTGCTGTTCGTGCTGAGCCGGCTCACCCGCGCGTTCCAGCGCAACCCGAACCTCTCCGAGGCGGTCACCCGCGCGCTGATGTCGGCGGACGCCTCGGCAGCCACCGAGGTCGACCTGGCCAACCGCATGATGGAGGCCATGTTCATCGCGGTGATGAGCGACGGCGAGCCCAGCGAGGAGCAGGTGGCCGTGGCCCGCGTGATCGGCGACGTCTGGCTGTCGAACCTCGTCGCCTGGGTGACCCGCAGAGCCTCCGCCACAGACGTCTCCAACCGCCTCGAACTCACAGTCCGCCTCCTCCTCCGCTGAAATTCCCCAAGACGTAGAACACGTTATCGTTCCGAATTGAGCCAAACACACCAAGCGACGAAGTCGCTTTCTCTTTGCCCCACCTGAGCAACCGGCACCGCCGCGGGTTCTGACACGTCTTCTGGGGAGGACAGCCGCAGCGCCGCGTATATCGACATACTCAAGTCGCGGATCCCGGAGCCAGAAGGCGTGCCAGGTTCCGCCACCCGCACCGCCACGCAAAGAGACCACGAACCCCGAGCGTTAGGCTCATCGTCATGACCGAGCCCGTCCGTCAGTTCTTGGAAGGCAAACGCGCCGAGACCGTTCGCCGGTTGCTGGACGCCACGGTCGACGAGCTGGAGGAACGCGGTTTCGGAGCTTTGACCGTGCGGTCGGTGGCCGAGCGCGCCGAGGTCTCCCGAGCCACCGCCTACTCCTACTTCTCCTCCAAGGAACACCTGGTCACGGCCGTGTTCTGGAAGCGCGTCCAGGCGTTGCCGCCCAGCGGCGAGGACCGCACCGGCAAGCCGGGCGCGGACGTCGCGCAGGTGGTGGACACGATCGCTCAGATGCTGGCCTCCGAACCGGCGCTGGTGCGGGCGTGCACCACGGCGCTGCTGGCCGATCAGCAGGAGGTCAAGCGGCTGCGCGACGAGATCGGCCAGGAGGTCTACCGGCGGCTGAACGACGCCGTCGGCGAGGCCGACCCGTCGGCGCTGGATGCCGTGATGACGGCGTTCGTGGGTTCGCTGGTGCTGGTGGGCAGCGGGTACCTGCCGATGGAGGACATGGCCTCGCACCTGGCGGGCATCACCGACCGGGTGCTGCGGCCGGCTGATCGTTGATGCTGCGCAGCACGCTGTCCCGCGCGGCGGGCGGAAGCTGGTCGAGCATGCCCATGACGCGGTTCTTCCGCCGCTGCACGGCCTGACGTTCCGGCAGCCCGGCGCTGACGGGCAGCTGCGGTGGCACGCCGACCACGCGCTGCTCGGCGGCGATCTGCCCGCTGGCCAGCCACTGGCGCTCGCGGTCGATGCTCGCCTGGTCCTTCTCCTCGCTCATGCCGATCGGGCCGGTCTTGTCGCCGCTGAGGAACTGCGCCACCACCGGGTCTTCGCTGGTGAGCAGGACTTCGCGCGGTCCGAACAGGACGAGTTCGCGGCGGAAGAGCATGCCCAGGTTGTCGGGCACGGTCCGGGCCAGGTTGATGTTGTGGGTGACGATCAGGATCGTGGCGTCCAGGTGCGCGTTGATGTCGATGAGCAGCTGCGAGAGGTAGGCGGTGCGCACCGGGTCCAGCCCGGAGTCCGGTTCGTCGCAGAGGATGATCTGCGGGTCGAGCACGAGGGCGCGGGCGAGTCCCGCACGCTTGCGCATCCCGCCGGAGATCTCCCCCGGCAGCTTGTCCTCGGCCCCGGACAGGCCGACCATCTCCATGCGTTCGAGCACGATGCGGCGGATCTCGGCCTCGGTCTTGCGGGTGTGCTCGCGCAGCGGGAACGCGACGTTGTCGAACAGGTCCATGGACCCGAACAGCGCCCCGTCCTGGAACAGCACGCCGAAGAGCTTGCGGATCTCGTAGAGCTCGTGCTCGCTGCACGAGCAGATGTCCACGCCGTTGACCAGGCAGCGCCCGTTCTCCGGCTTGAGCAGTCCGATCATGGACTTGAGGAACACCGACTTGCCGGTCCCGGACGGGCCGAGCAACGCCGAGACCTCGCCCTGCGGCAGCGTGAAGCCCACGTCCCGCCAGATCGTCTGCGGTCCGAAGGACTTGCTCAACCCCTCGATGACGACTTCAGCGCCCACACCCACTCCTCACGTCGACGTCGCAGGACTCGTCAGGCGATCACCGGAACCGCGCTCGCGGCACCGCGTTTCAGCGCCGGTAGTAGGCGTGGGTGGCGGTGGCCCCGCCGTCCGCCACGAATTCAGCGCCCGTGCAGTAGGTGCTCTCCTCGCTGGCGAGGAACACCACGAGTCCGACGATGTCCTCGGGTTGGCCGATGCGGCCGAGCGGGACCATCTCGCCGATGGGGCTGAGGTCGGTTCCCTCGCCGGTGAACTCCCGGGTCATGCCGGTGTCGAACATACCGGGGTGCACGGAGTTGACGCGGATGTTGCGCGGCCCGAGCTCCATGGCCGCGGCCTTGGTCATGCCCCGGATGGCGAACTTGCTCGCGGTGTAGGCGACCAGGTGCGGCATGCCGCCGAGGCCTTCGACGGAGGAGAAGTTCACGATCGAACCGCCACCGGCCTCGGTGAGCGCGGGGGCTGCGGCGCGCATGCCGAGGAAGGTGCCGAACTGGTTGACCCGCACGATGCGCTCGTAGTCGGCCAGCGAGGTGTCCTCCAGCGCGGAGAACATGAGCACGCCTGCGTTGTTGACCAGGACGTCGAGCCGGCCGAAGCCGTCGGTGGCCTGGGCGACGGCGTCGCTCCAGTCGTCCTCCTCGGAGACGTCGAGGTGCGCGTAGCCGGCGGATTCGCCGAGCTCGTCGGCGAGTTCCTTGCCCGGAGCGTCGAGGATGTCGGCGATGACCACCGAGGCGCCTTCGGCGACGAAGCCACGCGCGATGGCCGCGCCCTGCCCCCGCGCCGCGCCCGTGACCAGTGCGACCTTTCCCGCGAGCCGTCCCATGCGCCGCCCTCCCTGCCGAGCCGAAGCCGTCCGCATCCGAGACTAGAACACGTTCTCGACAAAAGGGAACCCACCTTGCAGCACGCCTTGAAAAGCGGATGAACTTGTTCTCGATTCAGCCCTCGGCGGGGTTGCCGGAGCGCGCCGAGCCGTACTAGCGTCTGGACACATGTCCAGTGGTGTCGTGTTCAGCCCGTACGACTACGCCGTGCACGCCGACCCCTACCCGACCTACGCGCGGCTGCGCGACGAAGCGCCGGTCTACCACAACGCCGAGCTCGATTTCTGGGCGCTGTCACGGCATTCCGACGTCGCCGCGCTGTTCCGCGACAACACCCGGCTGTCCAACGCCAACGGAGTCACGCTGGATCCGGCGGCGTGGGGCCCCCACGCGCACAAGACGATGTCGTTCCTCGCGCTCGACGATCCGCGGCACAACCGGCTTCGCTCGCTGGTCTCCCGCGGCTTCACCCCGCGCCGGGTGCGCGACCTGCAACCCCGCATCCTCGAACTCGCCCGCCGCCACCTGCATCCCGCGCTGGAGTCCGGCGAGTTCGACTTCGTGGCGGACTTCGCGGGCAAGTTCCCGATGGACGTGATCTCCGAGCTGATCGGCGTCCCGGACGCCGACCGGGACCGCTTGCGGGAACTCGCCGACACGCTGGTGCACCGCGAGGAAGGCGTTTTCGACGTCCCGCAGACGGCGATGGACGCCGCGCTGCACCTGGTCGCCTACTACTCCGACCTGCTCGCCGAGCGCCGCCGGGAACGCGCCGACGACCTCACCTCGGCACTGCTGGACGCGGAGATCGACGGCGACCGGCTCAGCGAGGACGAGATCATCGCGTTCCTGGTGCTGATGGTCGTCGCGGGCAACGAGACGACCACCAAGCTGCTGGCCAACGCCGTCTACTGGGCTCATCGCACTCCCGAGGAGCAGGCCAAGCCCTTGACCGACCCCGGTCGGGTGACCGACTGGATCGAGGAGACGCTGCGCTACGACACCTCGACCCAGGTCATCGCGCGCACCGCCACCGAAGACATCCGGCTGCACGAGACCACGATCCCCACCGGCGCTCGGGTGCTGCTGATGCCCGGATCGGCCAACCGCGACCCGCGCGCCTTCGACGACGCCGACCGCTACGACCTCGACCGCAACGCGGACAGCAAGATCGTCAGTTTCGGCGGCGGAACCCACTTCTGCCTCGGCGCGCACCTCGCGCGGCTGGAGGCGCGGATCGCGCTGACCGAGTTCGTCGAGCTGGTGAAGTCCTACGACGTCGACACCGACCGCGCGCAGCGGGTGCACTCCAGCAACGTGCGCGGCTTCGCGACCCTGCCCATCCGCGTGGAAAGCAGGTAGCCATGCCCAGATTCGAACCGAACCCGCAACGCCGCCCCACCGCGATCGCCGGCGCGTCGGCCGGGATCGGCGCGGCGACCGCCCAGGCCCTGGCCGCCGCCGGTCACCCGGTGGCGCTCGGCGCGCGCCGCGTCGACAAGTGCGAGGAGCTGGCGGAGAAGATCCGCGCCGACGGCGGTCAGGCCGTCGCCGTGCCGCTGGACGTCACCGACGAGGACTCGGTGACGGCGTTCGTGACCAGGACGACCGAGGAGCTCGGCGACATCGAGGTCCTGGTCTACGGCGCGGGCGACCTCGACGCCGACCTGGTGCACGAGATGGAGGGGTCGCGCTTCCAGGGCCAGCTCGACGTGCACCTCGGCGGAGCTCACCGCCTCACCTCGCGGGTCGTGCCCGGCATGGTCGAGCGCCAGCGCGGTGACGTGGTGTTCATCGGCTCCGACGTGGTCCCCAAACCCCGGCCCCGGATGGGCGCCTACGTGCCCGCGAAGGCCGGGCTGGAGGCCATGGCCCGGACGATGCGCATGGAGCTGGAGGGCACCGGGGTGCGCGCCAGCATCGTGCGGCCCGGACCCACCTTCACCTCGATGGGCATGCAGTGGGACGAGGAGACCACCGAAGCCGTGCTCAACGACTGGGTGAAGTGGGGCTTGGCGCGGCACCCGTACTTCCTGCGCGCCTCCGACATCGCCGACGCCGTGCACCACGTGATCTCCGCACCGCGCGGCGTGCATCTGAGCTTGATCGAGGTCGAACCCGAGGCACCGCTGGAGGAGAGATGACGCTGCTCGCGCCGAAACAGGTCTCCGGTGGCCGGCACGAGCACGGCCACCTCGAAGAGCTGCGCACCGATCCGATCGCGCTGATGCGCCGGGTGCGCGAGGAGTGCGGCGACGTCGGCGCCTTCGACCTGGCCGGGCGGCGGGTGGTGCTGCTGTCGGGAGCCGAGGCCAACGAGTTCTTCTTCCGCGCCTCCGACGACGACCTGGACCAGGCCGCCGCGTACCCGTTCATGACGCCGATCTTCGGGCAGGGCGTGGTCTTCGACGCCCCGCCCGAGCGGCGCAAGGAGATGCTGCACAACCAGGCGCTGCGCGGCGAGCAGATGCGCGGCCACGCCCAGACCATTGACGCCGAGATCGCCCGCGTGGTGGCCGGGTGGGGCGATGAGGGCGAGATCGACCTGCTGGACTTCTTCGCCGAGCTGACGATCTACACGTCCTCGGCGTGCCTGATCGGCAAGCGGTTCCGCGACCAGCTCGACCACCGCTTCGCCGAGCTCTACCACGAGCTGGAGCGCGGAACCGACGCGCTGGCCTACGTCGACCCCTACGCGCCGATCGAGAGCTTCCGGCGTCGGGACGAGGCGCGGTCCGGTCTGGTGCGGCTGGTGCAGGAGATCATGGACGGCCGGGCCGCGGCGGGGAAACCGCCGCGCGACGAGCGGGACATGCTCGACGTGCTGATGTCGGTCAAGGACGAGGCCGGTGAGCTGCGGTTCAGCGCCGACGAGATCACCGGGATGTTCATCTCGATGATGTTCGCCGGGCACCACACCAGCTCCGGCACGGCCGCGTGGACGCTCATCGAGCTGCTGCGCAACCCCGGCGTGATGGACGGGGTCGTCTCCGAGCTCGACGAGCTCTACTCCGACGGTTCGGAGGTGAGCTTCCGCTCGTTGCGGGCGATCCCGCGGCTGGAGGGCGCGATCAAGGAGGCGCTGCGGCTGCACCCGCCGCTGATCCTGCTGCTGCGCGTCGCTCAGGACGACTTCGAGGTGCGCGGGCAGCGGATCGAGCGCGGTGACTTCGTGGCCGCCACTCCCGCGATCTCCAACCGGATCCCGGAGGACTTCCCCGATCCCGAGTCGTTCCACCCGGAGCGCTACGCCGAGCCGCGCCAGGAGGACCTGGTCAACCGCTGGACCTGGATCCCCTTCGGAGCCGGACGGCACCGGTGCGTGGGGGCGGCGTTCGCGATGATGCAGCTCAAGGCGATCTTCTCGGTCCTGCTGCGGGACTTCAGCTTCGAGCTCGCGCAGCCTCCGGAGTCCTATCGCAACGATCACTCGAAGATGGTCGTCCAGCTCGCCCAGCCGTGCCGGGTGACCTACCGCCGCCGGAAGGAGTCCTGATGCGAGTCGTGTGCGATCTCGACCTGTGCCAGGGGCACGCGATGTGCGAGGTCGAGGCGCCGGAGGTGTTCTCGGTCCCCAAGCGCGGCAAGGTCGACGTGCTGATCAGCGAGCCGCCGGCGGATCTGCGCGCCGAGGTCGAACGCGCCGTGCAGGAGTGTCCCACGCAGGCCCTGAGCGTCGAGGAGGCTTGACATGCCCGCATACCCTCGGGAAGAACTGGAACGCATGGTCCAGCACTGGCTGGACGAGAACGAGCGCTGCGAAGGGCTCGGCGACTGGAAGCCGCTCGCGCAGCTCTACACCGAAGACGCCACCTACGGCTGGAACACCGGGCCCAACGAGGACTTCATGACGGTGGGGCGCGACGAGATCCGCGACATCGCCCTCGGCGTGGAGATGGAGGGCCTGCACGGCTGGAGCTACCCGTACCAGCGGGTGCTCATCGACGACGTCAAGGGCGAGGTGATCGGGTTGTGGAAGCAGATCGCCGACGCGAAGCGGCCCGACGGCAGTCCGTACCAGGTCGCCGGCATCGGCGGCAGCTGGTTCCGCTACGGCGGGAACATGCGGTGGTCGTGGCAGCGGGACTTCTTCGACTTCGGCAACGCCGCGCACCTCTTCCTGGAGATGATCAAGGCGGACGCGCTCTCGCCCGGGATGAAGCAGCGCATGGAGGTCGCCGCCTCCGGCATGCCGCAGCCCGGCCACTACCGCAAGGGCACGGCGCCGGTCGAGCTGTGGTGACCTGCGAGCAACGGGAGGAACCATGAAGATCGTGGTCGACTTCGACCTGTGCGAGGCCAACGGCATGTGCGAGGCCATCGCACCGGACGTCTTCGAGATCGACGATGACGACAACCTCAACATCATCGCCGAGCCCACGCCCGAGCTGCGGGATTCGATCGAGCAGGCGGTGCACTCCTGCCCGAAGGCCGCCCTGTCGCTGGAAGACTGAGATCATGCCGAAAGCACGTCCCGCGCAGCTGGATTCGCCGATCGTGGGCAAGGTCATCAAGGTGGCCTCGCGGGCCAACACCCGGTTGTACCGCGCCACCGGCGGCCGGCTGGGAGGCAACTGGCGCATCGGCGCCGGCTTCCGCAAGAGCGTCCCGATCTGCCTGCTGACCACCACCGGCCGTCGCAGCGGCCGGCCCCGCACCGCTCCCCTGCTGCACATGCCCGACGGCGACCGGGTCGTCCTGGTCGCCTCGCAGGGCGGCCTGCCCCGGCACCCGGCCTGGTACCACAACATCCGGGCGAACCCGGAGGTCACGGTCCAGGTCAAGCGGGACGTCCGCCGCATGCGCGCCCGCACGGCGAGCCCGGACGAGCGGGCCGAGCTCTGGCCCCGCCTGCTGGAGGTCTACGCGGACTTCGACGACTACCAGTCCTGGACCGAACGCGAGATCCCAGTGGTCATCTGCGACCCCGCCTGACCAGCCACAGTCGAATTTCGCGCGAAATTCGAGTCCAGAACTTTCGACTCGAATTTCGCGCGAAATTCGAACAACCTGGTCCTATCGGGTGATGTTGAGCTTGCCTGCGAGGCGGTGGAAGTACTCCGCGACCCACTGCTCGCCCTTCTCCGGGAACCCGAAGAGGACTTCGGTGACGCCCAGCGCTTCCCAGCGGGACAGCGCGTCGAAGTCGGGTTTGCCCGACAGCGCCATGATCTGGGGTTGGCCCTCGCGGCCCGCTTCCTTCCAGGTGCGCTGGAGGACGGCGACCTTGTCGTCGATCTCGCCCTCGGTGGGGGTGGTGATCCAGCCGTCGGCGGAGCGGGCGATCCAGCCGAACGTCTTCTCGGTCCCGCCCGCACCGATGAGGACCGGAGGCCGCGGCTGCTGGACCGGCTTCGGCCAGGCCCAGCTGGGGCCGAAATCGACGTGCTCACCGTGGTACTCGGCTTCCTGCTGGGACCACAGCTGCTCCATGGCCTCCAGGTACTCGCGCAGCACGGTGCGGCGCCGGGCCTTGGGCACGCCGTGGTGGGTCAGCTCGTCGATGTTCCAGCCGAACCCGGCTCCCAGGCTCACCCGGCCGCCGGAGAGGTGGTCCAGCGTGGCGATGGTCTTGGCGAGGGTGATCGGGTCGTGCTCCACCGGCAGCGCCACGGCGGTGGCGAGCCGGATCCGCGAGGTCACCGCCGCGACCGTCGACAGCGCCACCCACGGGTCCAGGGTCCGCAGGTAGCGGTCGTCGGGGAGTTCCCCGGTGCCGGTGCCCGGGTGCGCGGCCTCGCGCTTGACCGGGATGTGGGTGTGCTCGGGCACCCAGAAGGAGTCGAAACCCGCCTCTTCAGCGGCTTTCGCGGCGACCGCGGGTGCCAGACCGCGGTCGCTGGTGAACTGCACGATGCCGTACTTCATGAGCGGTCCTTTTCGCCGAGGATCTTCTCGATGCGCATGGTGAACTTCGTGCCCAGCGGCCAGCCGACGTAGTGCGTCAGGAACAACCCGATCTCGCGCAGCTGCTCGGCGTCCAGCTCCTCGTTGCCCAGCGCCGCCCGCACCTGGATGTCGGCGACGTCGTCGAGCCCCTGAGCGGCCAGCGCCCCCAGCAGCAGCAACCGCCGATCGCGCAGGCTCAGCCCGGGCCGGGACCAGATCTCGGCGAAGAGGTGGTCGACGGTGACGGCGAAGAAGTCGCCCGGCCCGTCGGAGACCTCCCAGCCGTAGACCTCGCCCATCTTGGCCAGGCCCCGTTGTCGCTGCTCATCGCTCATGCGTCCTCCTTCGCCACGCCGAGCCCGGCAGCCAGGTCGCGCAGCGCCCTCGCCCCCAGCGGCAGCTCGACGCCGAGCCGTTCACCGAGCCGCAGGGCCAGCGCGAGGTCCTTCTCGCCGAGTTCGCTGACGTTGCGCAAGATCGGGTACCAGTTGTCCGTGGGGTCCAGCTGCGCGGTGTCGCCGCGCAGCATGATCGCTCCGGGCCCACCGGTGATGGCGTCGGTGTGCCGCACGATCTGGCCGAGCTCACGCAGGTCGATGCCGGCGGCTTCGGCGAGCCGCTGGGCCTCGGCGGCGGCGGTGAAGGCCACGAAGTGCAGCAGGTTGCGGGCCAGCTTGCAGCGGGTTCCGGCGCCGACCTCGCCGGCGTGCACGACGAGTCCGGCCCAATGCCCGAAAACGGCTTCGCAGCGCTGGAACGCGTCCGCCGAGCCGCCGACCATGACGGCCAGGTCCGCCCGGTCGGCACCGACGGCACCGCCGCTGACCGGCGCGTCCACCACCGACACCCGGTGCAGCGCGGCCAGTTCCGCGAGCCGGGGCGCGGTGGTCTCGCCGATCGTGGAGTGGATGGCCAGGACCGTCCCCTCGGCGGCCCCGGCGAGCAGCCCGTCCGGACCGCACACCACCTCCTCGACCTGCGCGTCGTCGCGCACCATCACCGAGATGACGTCGGCCTGGCGGGCGACCTCCTTCGGGGAGGTGGCCGCCCGGGCACCGCCTTCGACGAACGTCGCGACGACCTCCGGGCGGACGTCGTGGACGACGAGCCCGTCCGGCCAGGTCAGCAGATTGCGGGCCATCGGAGCACCGATCTGCCCGAGCCCGACGAATCCGACCGCGCTCACGAGCGGATCACCTGCCCGCCGTCGACGTTGAAGATCTGCCCGGTGACCCAGCCCGCTTCCTCCGACAGCAGGAACAGGCACATCCCCACCAGGTCCTCGGGCTGCCCCACGCGCTTGAGCGCCATGCCCTTGACGATCGCCTTGACCATCTCCGGCGGGGTGGTCTCACGGGTGGCCTCGGTGTCGATCGGGCCGGGCGCGATGGCGTTGATCCGCACGCCCATGCCGCCGATCTCGTGCGCGAGCTGCTGGGTGAGCCCGTTGACCGCGACCTTGGCCAGCCCGTAGAAGCCGGAGTAGACCCAGGCCGCCGTGGAGGACTGGTTGACGATGGAACCGCCGCCGCGTTCCTGCATGTGCGGCAGGCAGGCCCTGGTGCACAGCAGCGCGCCATCCACGTTCACGCCCAGGAACTTCTTGTAGTAGTCCCAGTCCACCGTGCACAGCAGGTCCAGCTTCATGCCGCCGTAGATGGCGGCGTTGTTCACCAGGTGGTCGATGCCGCCGAACCGCTCGACGGCGAAAGCCGCCATCGCGGCGGTGGATTCGGGTGAGGAGACGTCGACCTCCACGAACGCGGCGGTGCCGCCCTCGGCGTTGATCTCCTTCGCGACCTTCTCACCGGAGGTCGTGTTGAGGTCGGCGACCACGACGCTCGCTCCCTCGGCCGCCAGCGCTCGCGCGTAGGCCTCACCGATGCCCTGCGCGGCCCCGGTGACCACCGCGACCTTGCCTTCGAAACGCCCCATTGCGTCCTCCTGGGAATTGTTGAGGAATCGCTCTGCTCGGCGGTGCCGGTGGCCGAGACCCCGAAGGGGAACGACTCCTGGCCTGCCTAGGCCGGTTCGGCGATCAGCTTCGTCTCCAGGTACTCCTCGAACCCGGCCACGCCCATCTCGCGGCCGATGCCCGACTGCTTGTAGCCGCCGAACGGGGCGTCGGCGCCGTACCAGACACCGCCGTTGATGCCGACCGTCCCGGTGCGGATGCGCGCGGCCACTCCGCGAGCCCGCTCCAGGTCCTGGCCGTGCACCGCGCCGGAGAGCCCGTAGGGCGAGTCGTTGGCGATGCGCACGGCGTCGTCGTCGCCGTCGTGCGGCAGGATCACCAGCACCGGGCCGAAGATCTCCTCGCGCGCCACCCGGGAGTCGTTGCTCAACCCGGTGATCAACGTGGGTTCGACGAAGAAGCCGCGGTCGCGCTCGGCCCGGCCACCGCCGCAGGCGAACTCGCCGCCCTCTTCCGCGGCGAGGGTCAGGTAGCTCTCCACCCGGTCGCGCTGGCGGGCCGAGATCAGCGGCCCGCACACGGTTCCGGGATCGTCGGGGTTCCCGACCCCGATGCCGCGCAGCGCCTCGGCCGTCAGCGCCACCGCCTCGTCGTAGTGGGCGCGGGGCACGAGCAGTCGCGTGGTCAGCGCGCAGCCCTGCCCG
Source organism: Saccharopolyspora endophytica (assembly GCF_018070075.1). Classification (GTDB taxonomy): domain Bacteria; phylum Actinomycetota; class Actinomycetes; order Mycobacteriales; family Pseudonocardiaceae; genus Saccharopolyspora; species Saccharopolyspora endophytica. The sequence continues at coordinate 695,887 of NZ_JAGPXE010000002.1, read as the reverse complement.
GCGTGGGTGCAGACGGTGAAGGCCGCGAGTCCGCAGGCCGCGCCCAGGTCGGCGTCGTCGAGCACGACGAACGCCGATTTCCCGCCCAGTTCGAGGAACGTCCGCTTGATCCCGGGAGCACCGGCGGCCATCACGGCACGTCCGGTGGCGGTCGATCCGGTGAACGACACCAGGTCCACCCGGTCGTCGGAGGACAGCTGCGCGCCCAGGGCGTGGTCGTCGGAGGTGACGATGTTGACCACGCCGGGCGGGATGTCGGTCTCGTTCAGGAGGATCTCGCCGACCGCGGCCGCGCACCACGGGGTGTCCGGCGCGGGTTTGAGGACCACGGTGTTGCCCGCGGCCAGCGCCGGTCCGAGCTTGGCGAGGTTGATCTGGTGCGGGAAGTTCCACGGCGTGATCGCCCCGACGACGCCGACGGCTTCGCGCCGGGTCCAGCGCCTGCTGGGCATCCCCATCGGTTCGGCGACGCCGAGGTCGCGGGTCCACTCGTACCCGGCGGCGACACCGGCGAAGTGGGCGACGTCGGCGATCGGTGCGTCGAGCTGGGCGCCGTGGGTGAGGAAGCGCGGTGCTCCGACCTCGGCGATGGTGAGTTCGCGCAGCTCGTCGGCGTGCTCGCGCAGGGACCGGCTGAGCTGTTCGAGGCAGTGGACGCGCAGGTCGAGGTCGCGCGACCACTCGGTTTCGTCGAAGGCCCGGCGGGCCGCGCCGATCGCGCGGTCCATGTCGGCGGCGGTGGCGTTGGCCGCGGTGCCGAGCACCTCTTCGGTGGCGGGGTTGGCGGTGTCGAACCGCCCCCCTGATCCGGAGGCGGGTTCGCCGTCGACCAGCAGGGTCGACGCCTTGTCGGTCCAGACGCTCATCGGCACCACATCCGGTTTCTAGACACGTGTCAAGACTAAAGTCCACGTTTCCGGCCCACAAGGCCCTCCCTCAATAGAACCGGTTTCCTCGACCCTGCGAACCTCCCGTTTGACACAGCATAATCGAGCCATAGAACATGTTCTAGATATTCGGCGCACGAGGGGACCACCGGATGACCGACAAGAGACCAGGCACGACCTCCCCACCGGCGGCGGGACACGCCCCGGTCCTCCCGGCGATCCCGGCCGAGACGACCCTGCTGGCAGCGCGGATCCGCGAGCTCGTCGAGGCCGGCGTGCACACCGACGTCGCAGCCGAGGACCTGCGCGCCGCCGCCGAGCACGTCACCGCGGCCACCGAGCTGCTGCGCGAACGCACCCGCGAGGAGCCGCTGCTGCTGTCCTACCTGGACGGCAACCAGGTCAGCGTGCACAACCCGGTCGAGGGCCCCGGCAACCCGCTCGCGCCGCCCATGGTGGGCTTGGAGATCGACGAATCCGGGGCGACCTCCTCGACCGCGTTGCTCGGCGCGGCCTACGAGGGTCCGCCCGGGCGCGTGCACGGCGGCTGGGTGGCCTCGCTGCTCGACCACGCCGTAGGCCGGGCGGTGGCGGTGGCAGGCCATCCGGCGATGACGGTGTCGCTGACCGTGGACTACCGGCGCGGCACCCCGCACGGCGTGCCGCTGACCATCAACGCGCGGTTCACCGGCAAGGAGGGCCGCAAGGTCTTCGCCACCGGCGAGATCGTCGCCGACGGCGAGACCACGGCCGAGGCCAGCGCGATCCTGGTGACCTACTGACCAGCGAGGAGACTTGCGATGCCTGAGTTCCACCGGCTGCGGGTGGCCGAGGTCGTCGAGGAGACGGCCGACGCCCGCTCAGTGGTCTTCGACGTCGACACCACCCGCCTGCCCTACCGGCCGGGTCAGTTCCTGACGCTGCGGATCCCCAGCGACCGCTGCGGTTCGGTGGCCCGCGCCTACTCCTTGTCGAGCTCACCGGTCACCGACGGACGGCTGGCCGTCACGGTCAAGCGCACCGCAGACGGCTACGCCTCGAACTGGATCTGCGACCACGTCGCCGCGGGCACCGAGCTCGACGTGCTGGAACCGGCCGGGGTGTTCACCCCGAAGTCGCTGGAGGACGACCTGCTGCTGTTCGCGGCGGGCAGCGGTATCACGCCGATCATGTCGATCCTGAAATCGGCGCTGGCCACCGGGACCGGCCGGGTCGTGCTCGTCTACGCCAACCGCGACGAGAACTCGGTGATCTTCGCCCGGGAGCTCACCGAGCTCACCGCCGCGCACCCCGGACGCCTGCTGGTGCTGCACTGGCTGGAATCCGTGCAAGGGCTGCCGAACCAGGACGCGTTGCAGTCGCTGGCCGGCGCGTTCCCGGAGCACGACGCGTTCCTCTGCGGTCCGAAGCCGTTCATGGACGCCACGCGGAAGGCGCTGCGCGAAGCGGGGTTCCCGAAGTCGGCCATCCACCTGGAGCGCTTCGCCTCGCTGGCCGGGAACCCCTTCGACGCCGCGACCCCGGCCGAACCCGCGAACGAGCAGTCCCGGCCGGAGGACTCGGTGGTCGAGGTGACGATCGACGGCGAGGACCACACGTTCACCTGGCCCGCCGACAAGCGGCTGCTCGACCTCCTCAAGGACAACGGCGTCCCGGCCCCCTCGTCCTGCTCCGAGGGCATCTGCGCTGCCTGCGAGTGCCGGGTGACCGAGGGCGAGGTCACGATGGTCAACAACCAGGTCCTCGAGCAGGAGGACCTCGACGAGGGCTACGTCCTGGCCTGCCAGTCCCTGCCCAAGACCGCCAAGGTCAAGGTCGACTACGACTGACGGCCCGGGTGGGGCGACCACGGCGGTGGTCACCCCACCCGGGCCGGGTCAGGACGCCGTGGCGGCGGAGTGGCCCGCGCGGCGGCCGGAGTACACGCAGTCGGCGATGGACAGGCCGCTGACGTAGGACTCCGAGCAGATGCCGGAGGCGTTGCGCCCGGCCGCGTACAGGCCGGGGACCGTCGTCCCGTCCTCGCGGGTGACCAGGCCCGACACCTCGTCGACCGTGAGGCCGCCGAGGGTGATCATCGGGCACGGGTAGCCCATCTGCGAGCGCAGCGAGCAGTCGAAGGCGTAGTACGGCCCGCTGTCGATCGCCTGCACGTACTCGGCGGCCTTGCCCCACTCGTCTTCGCCACCCGCGCGGGCCACCTCGTTGTAGGCGGAAACGGTGCGCCGCAGCGCGTCCTCGGCGATGCCGACCTTGCCCGCGAGCTCGGCGATGCTGTCGGCCCTGTGGTGGGCGGAGCGGAACAGGATCTCCATCTGCAGGCGCTGGAACCACAGCGTCTGGCTGGGCAGCTGCTTCTTCGCCTCGTCGAGGATGCGCTGGTCGAGGACCAGGTACGCGTGGCCGTCGTGCTCGTTGACCATGCGGTCGCCGACCTTGGCGCCGTACATCAGCTCGTTGACGAACCGCTCCCCCGCCCGGTCCACCAGCACGCCCTTGACCATCTCCAGCGGCGGGTTGATGAACCGCCACGCCGAGACCCGGTGCATGCGCGCGGTCGCGCCGCCGACGCTCTCGCCGAGCCGGATGCCGCTGCCGTCGTCGCCGATGGTGCCGATCGCCGAGCCCTTGCGGTAGTTCGGGGCGTGCTCGGCGAGCATCTCGCGGTTGAACGCGAATCCCCCGGCGGCCAGCACGACTCCGCTCCTCGCCCGCACCCGCTTGACGGTGCTGTGGCGCTGCTCGATCCGCCGGATCGGCTTGTCCAGCTGCTTGCCCAGCGGCCGGTAGTAGATGTTGAGCTTGCGGTTCCACGTCGACAGCAGCCGGTGCGCGGTGCGCGCCAGACCCGGCTTGACCTGCCTGCACTCGGCGCCGACGACGCGGCCGGAGTCGTCGGTGAGCAGTTCGGTGACCGAGGTCTGGGTCCACACCCGCACACCGCGCATGCGCGCCGAGGCGTCGAGGTTGTCGGTCATGCCCTTGCCCGAGGTCCCCTTGCCGTGGACCCGATGCCCGCGCGGCGCGGGCTTGGCCTTGTCGCGGTAGGGCGGGGTGATCTCGTTGCCGGAGTAGTACAGGTAGTGGTCGTTGGTCGGGTACGACGTCTTGTAGGGGCAGAAGCTGGAGTTGAACGGAACCCCGTGCGACTCCAGCCATTCCAGGTTGGCCACGCTGTTCTCGCAGAACCTGCGCAGGGTTTCGTCGGACACCGCGCCCTCGGTCTCCAGGCGCAAGTACTCCAGCATGTCCTCGACGGAGTCCTCGAACCCGGCCGCCTTCTGGTGCGAGGTGCCGCCGCCGGCGTAGACGATGCCGCCGCTGATCGAGGTGGCCCCGCCACCGGTGAAGCGGTCCAGCGCGAGCACCGACGCGCCGTTGTCGACGGCCTCGATCGCCGCGCAGGCACCCGCTCCGCCGAAGCCGACGACGAGGACGTCGACCTCCTCGTCCCACTGCCCAGACATCCGCACCCCTCCAGACACATGCAACAAGTTCTCACTGTCGCGCCGCCGTTGTGACAACGGAAATCGCGTCGAACCGTAGCATCGGAGCCATCAAAACTATAACCTGTTTCAGTATCGCGAGGCCCACATGGAGGTGCCATGACAGAAGCGACCTTCGATGTCGTCGTGGTCGGCTCCGGCGCCGCCGGGATGACCGCCGCGCTCACCGCGGCGGACCGGGGGTTGTCGGTGCTGGTCGTGGAGAAGGACCGCTACTTCGGCGGCTCCACCGCGCGTTCCGGCGGCGCCGTCTGGGCCCCGCACAACGAGGTGCTGCGGCGCGCGAACTCCGGGGACAGCCCGGAGAAGGCCGCGACCTACCTGCGGCACCTGATCGGCGACGAGATCGCCGCCGACCGGCGCGAAGCGCTGCTGTCGCACGGTCCCGACATGGTCTCGCTGGTGCTGCGCCGGACCCCGCTGAAGCTGAAGTGGATCCCCGGCTACTCCGACTACTACCCGGAGACCCCCGGCGGCCTCCCCGAGGGCCGCACGCTGGAACCCAAGCCGTTCAACGGCAAGCTGCTCGGCGACGAGCTGGCCAACCTGCAACCCCCGTACCTGCCCGCACCGGCCGGGATCACGGTCACCGCGGCCGAGTACAAGTGGATGAACCTCATCGCCCGCCACCCGCGCGGCATGTTCACCTCCGCCAAGGTCGGTTTGCGCCGGGTGGTCTCGCTGGCCACCAAGCGCCCGCTGCTCGCGCTGGGCCAAGCCCTGGCCGCCGGCCTGCGCGCCGGGCTGCTGCGCGCGGACGTGCCGGTGTGGCTCAACAGCCCGCTGACCGAGCTGCACGTCGAGGAGGGCGCGGTCACCGGTGTGCGCGTGCAGCGCGGCGACGAGGAGGTGCTCGTCCGCGCCCGGCTCGGCGTGATCATGGCGGCGGGCGGTTTCGAGAAGAACGAGCGGATGCGCAAGCAGTTCCAGCGAGAGCCGATCGGCACCGACTGGACCGTGGGCGCCGAGTCCAACACAGGCGACGGCATCGAGGCCGGTCAACGGCTCGGCGCGGACGTGGACCTGATGGACGACGCGTGGTGGGGCCCGTCGATCCCGCTCCCCCGCGGCCCGTACTTCTGCCTGTCCGAGCGCAACCTGCCCGGCTGCGTCCTGGTCAACGCCGCGGGTCAGCGGTACGTCAACGAGGCGACGCCGTACGTCGACGCGGTGCACGCGATGTACCGCGGGCACGAGACCGGGGTGTCGCACATCCCGTCGTGGCTGGTCGCCGACCAGCGCTACCGCAACAACTACACCTTCGCCGGACTGCCACCGCGCCAGCGCTTCCCCGGTCGCTGGTACAAGGCCGGGATCGTGCACACCGCGCGGACCCTCGACGAGCTGGCGGCCAAGATCGAGGTGCCCGCCGACCAGCTGCGCGCGACCGTGCAGCGGTTCAACGGCTTCGCCGAGAAGGGTACCGACGAGGACTTCCGCCGCGGCGAGAGCGCCTACGACCGGTACTACGGCGACCCGCGGCTGCCCAACCCGAGCCTGGCTCCGCTGGAGGTCGCGCCGTTCCACGCGATCAAGATCGTGCCCGGCGACCTGGGCACGAAGGGCGGATTGCGCACCGACGCCCGCGCCCGGGTGCTGCGGGAGGACGGCTCGACCATCCCCGGCCTCTACGCCGCGGGCAACGCGAGCGCGGCGGTGATGGGCTCCACCTACGCGGGAGCCGGAGCGACGATCGGCCCGGCCATGACCTTCGGCTACGTGGCCGCCCTGGACCTCGCGGCCGAGGCCGAGAACTGACCGGACGCAAGGGTTGTCGAACACGGGCGGTCCAGGCAGGACCGCCCAGTGAGGAGGCGGGATGACCGCGACGGAGACCGAGCAGCCGCATTGCCTCGTGGAGCAGCGCGGCGGCGTGCTGGTGGTGACCATGAACCGCCCGAGCGCCAAGAACGCGCTGTCCGGCGAGATGATCAAGATCATGATCGAGGCGTGGGACCGGGTCGACGACGACCCCTCGATCCGGGCCTGCGTGCTCACGGGTGCGGGCGGCGCCTTCTGCGCCGGTGCGGACCTCAAGAGCATGAGCAACAACCACCCCGGTGACCAGCACGCGCAGGGCTCGTTCAACCCCGCCAAGATCGAGGGCCTGCTCAAGGGCCGCCGGCTGACCAAGCCGCTCATCGCCGCGGTGGAGGGGCCCGCCATCGCGGGCGGCACCGAGATCCTGCAGGCCACCGACATCCGCGTGGCCGGCGAGAGCGCGCGCTTCGGCGTCTCCGAACCGCGCTGGGGCCTGTTCCCGCTGGGCGGCTCGGCCGTGCGGCTGACCCGGCAGATCCCCTACACGGTGGCCGCCGACCTGCTGCTGACCGGACGCCACATCAAGGCGCCCGAGGCCAAGGAGCTCGGGCTGATCGGTCACGTCGTGCCGGACGGGACGGCTTTGGACAAGGCGCTGGAACTGGGCGAGATGATCGCCGCCAACGGCCCGCTGGCCGTGCAGGCGATCCTGCGCACCATCCGGGAGACCGAGGCGATCCCCGAAGAGGAGGCCTTCGCCATCGAGGCCCAGCACGGCATCGGCGTCTTCATGAGCGAGGACGCCAAGGAAGGCCCGAAGGCCTTCGCGGAGAAGCGCAAGCCCGACTTCCAGGGCAAGTGAGCCGGCGAGGGGCGCCTGAAATCCAGGACGCCCCTCGTGATCGGTTCAGCAGCACCGGTTCGCGACATCCGTCGTTGCAGAGTCAAACGTCCCCGCACTGGCGCGAGGTGCACGTATGCAGAGTCGCTACGCAACGCTGACCCGACCACGTCTGGCAGCGCTGCTGCCGGAACTGCTGCTGGCCGGGCAGTTGATCGACCGATCGGCCATGGCCTGGTGCATCTCGTCGTTCGGCCGCGAGGAGATGACGCGCATCGCCATCGAGGAGTGGATGGCGGCCAGCCCGATCTACACCCGCCGGATGCAGCGGGCGCTGGACTACTCCGGCGACGACGTCGTCACCATCTTCAAGGGGCTGCAGCTCGACATCGGTGCCCCGCCGCAGTTCATGGACTTCCGCTACACCGTGCACGACCCGTGGTACGGCGAGTTCCAGCTCGACCACTGCGGTGCGCTGATGGACGTCGAGCCGATGGGCGAGCGCTACGTGCGCGCGATGTGCCACGACATCGAGAACCCCACCTTCGACGCCACGGCCGTGGCCACCAACCCGAAGGCGCAGGTCCGGCCGCTGCACCGGCCACCCCGCACCCCGGCCGACCGGCAACCGCACTGCGCGTGGACGGTGATCATCGACGACGCCCACCCGCCGGTCTCCCCCAGCCAGGACTGCCTGGCGCTGCGGGAATCCCGGGCCGCGAACCTGGAGCTGTCGGCCATCGACCCGGCCGAGGACGGGCGCGGTGACTACACGGGTCCGCTGCTCAGCGACCTGGACTTCGCGGATTTCAGCACCTCGGCGCTGGTGCGCATGGCCGACGAGGTGTGCCTGCAGATGCACCTGCTCAACCTCGGCTTCGTCCGCGCGGTGGCGAGGAGGACCGATGATCCGCGGGAGATCTGCACCAAGCAGCTGGTGGGCATCGCCGGGCTGGCCGCCGAGCGGATCCACCGGGTCCTGGACCTGCCCGGCGGCGTCGAGGGCGCGCTGCGGGTGCTGGAGCTGCACCCGCTGCTCAACCCGGCGAACTACGTGGTGGCGTCCCAGGACTCCGGGTCGATCACCGTGCGGCCCGGCCCGGCGCACGCCGACGGCGCGTGGATCTCGTTGTGCGGTCCCGGTTCCACCGCCCCGCTGCAGGCCGTGGTCCGCGCGGTCGACCCGCGGCTGGACGTGGTTGTCGAGGGCACCGAGGACTCCTGGACCGCGCGCATCATCCGCGGCGAGGAACCCGCCGACGAGTTCGACGAGGTGGCCGTGACCCGGATCAGCACCGGGTCGAACTTCACCTTCCAGCCCCGAAAGTCCATTCCGATCATGCCAGTTCGGTGAGGAGCGGCTCTGAGATGACGGGAACGAGCTTCAACCTGTCCGCGGTGTTCCAGACGGTCGCCGAGGCGGTCCCGGACCAGGAAGTGCTGGTCTGGGGCGAGAAGCGATACAGCTACGCCGATCTCAACGCGCGCGTCGACGGGGTCGCGCACTACCTGGCCCGGCAGGGCTTCGGCTGCCACACCCCGCGCGAACGGCTCCCCGGGCACGAGTCCGGGCAGCACCACGTCGGCCTCTACCTGCACAACGGCAACGAGTACCTGGAGGCGCTGATCGGCGCGCTGCGCGCCCGGGCGGTGCCGTTCAACGTCAACTACCGGTACGTGGCCGAAGAACTCCTGTACCTGTTCCAGGACGCCCGGGCCGAGGCGCTGGTGTTCCACTCCGCGTTCGCACCGCAGGTCGCCGAGATCCGGGACCGGTTACCGGGTGTGCGCCTGCTGATCCAGGTCGACGACGACAGCGGGCACCCGCTGCTGCCGGGCGCCGTGCCGTACGAGTCCATCGTGGACACACCGGTTCCCGAGGTGCTGCCGGAACCCTGCGGCGACGACCTGTACCTGCTCTACACCGGTGGCACCACCGGGATGCCCAAGGGCGTGATGTGGCGGCAGCACGACGCCTACGTCGGCGCCATGGGCGGCACGCCGTTCGGCAGTTCCGAGCCCTACCGCTCCTACGAGCAGATCGCCGAGGCCGCCGGGCAGGGCGGCGGCGGGATGCGGCTGATCATGACCGCGCCGTTCATGCACGGCGCCGCGCAGTGGTCGACCTTCCACATGATCACCCAGGGCGGAGCGATCGTGCTTCCCACCGACGCGAGAACCCTGGACTGGCCGGACGTCCTGCGGACCGTGCAGCGGGAGCGGGTGGTCAGCGTCCCGGTCGTCGGCGATGCTATGGCCCGGCCGATGGTCGCCGAGCTGGAACGCGGCGACTACGACCTCTCCGGCGTGTTCGCGGTGCAGAACGGCGGGGCTCCGCTGACCCCGACGGTGCGCGCGCGGTTGCGGGCGCAGCTGCCGAACGTGCTGTTCGTCGACACGGTCGGATCGTCGGAGACCGGCATCCAGATGAGCCAGGTCGCCGACGGCAACGGCGCCGAGACCGGCGTTTTCACCCCGGACGGCGACACCACGGTCCTCGACGACGACCTCACCCGCGAGCTCTCCCCCGGCGAGGGCCAGGGCTGGCTCGCCCGCCACGGCCTGGTGCCGCTGGGCTACCTCGGCGACGCCGACAAGACCGCCCGCACGTTCCCGGTCATCGACGGCCGGCGCTTCAGCGTCCCCGGGGACCGGGCGATCCGCCTGGACGACGGCCGGATCCAGCTGCTCGGGCGGCAGAGCATCACCATCAACTCCGGCGGGGAGAAGATCTTCGTCGAGGAGGTCGAACGCGCCATCGCCGCGCACCCGGCCATCGCCGACGTCGTCGTCACCGGACGTCCCTCGGAGCGCTGGGGCAGCGAGGTGGTGGCCATCGTGGAGCTCCTGGAGGACCACGAGGCCTCGGACGAGGCCCTCCTCGCCGAAGCCGCCCACCACGTGGCCCGCTACAAGCTCCCCAAGGCCATCATCAGGGTCCCCCAGATCCAACGCTCCCCCAGCGGCAAAGCCGACTACCGCTGGGCCCGCCACCAAGCCACCACCGCGGCTCCCACTCCCTGACCACCCGACCAGGCGACCCATTCGAATTTCGCGCGAAATTCGAACGCGAACTTCGCGACTCCAATTTCGCGCGAAATTCGAATCCCCACCACGCGCGGGCGTGTATGCCCTGTTCAGGGCGTCGCGTTCGAATTTCGCGCGAAATTTGAATCGGGGGTTTGGGCTCGGATTTCGGGTGAAGTTGGGATCATCGGGTTTCGGGGTCATCCGGGTGGGGGGTGGACGTGCGGCGAGGCCCTCTCCTCTGGGGAGAGGGCCTCGGCGTGGTGCTTCAGGGGTTGGGGTCAGCGGAGCTTGTCGAGGCGGGTGAAGGTTTCCTCCACTTCGCGGAGGAGGTCGTTGAAGACCTCGGCGACCGGGCGGATCTCGTTCATGCGGCCCACGATCTGGCCGACCGGCATGGAGACGGCCTGCGGGTCGCTGGCTCGCATCATGCGCTGGTGGGCGTCGCTGACGAGGATGTTCTGCAGCGGCATCGGCAGCGGCTGCGGGGCGTCCGGGGCCGCCCACGCCTCGGTCCACTTGGTCTTGAGCAGCCGGGCGGGCTTACCGGTGTAGATGCGGGAGCGGACGGTGTCGCTGGAGTTGGCCGCCAGCAGCGCCTCCTGGGTCACCGAGTCGCCCATGGTCACGCCGTACTCGGCCGTGGTGAGCCAGTAGGACCCCATCCACGCGCCCGAGGCTCCCAGCGCGAGCGCCGCGGCGACCTGACGTCCGGTGCCGATGCCGCCCGCGGCCAGCACCGGAGCCCGGCCGCCGATCGCGTCGACGATCTCCGGCACCAGCACCATCGTGGCGATCTCACCGGTGTGCCCGCCGGCCTCGTGGCCCTGAGCGACGACGATGTCCACGCCGTTGTCGACGTGCCGCCGGGCGTGCTCGGCCTTGCCCGCCAGCGCCGCCACCAAGACGTCGTGGGAGTGGGCCTGCTCGATGATGTCCACCGGTGGCGAGCCCAGCGCGTTGGCGATCAGCGAGATCGGGTGCCGCAGCGCGACGTCGACGTGCGAGCGGGCCACCGAGTGCAGCCAGCCCAGCACGCCGCCGCGTTCCTTCTCGTCCTCGGGCAGTTCCGGGACGCCGAGCTCGTCGAGGGTTCGGTTGACGAACTCGCGGTGCTCGGGCGGGATCAGCGAGTCCAGGTCGACCTGGGTGCCCTCGGTGGGCACCTTGGCCGGCATGACGACGTCGACGCCGTAGGGCTTGCCGCCGGTGTTCTGGTCCATCCAGTCCAGGACGCGGTCGAGCTCGTCGGGGTCGTTGAACCGCACGCACCCCAGCACGCCGAGCCCACCGGCCTTGCTGACGGCGGCCGCGACGTGCTCGGACGGGGTGAACGCGACGATGGGATGTTCGATCCCGAGCGTGTCGCAAAGCGATGTGCGCATCTACGTTCCTCTCAGCGCGCGGCGGACTTCCGCGAGGGCTGGTTGACTTCGGTGGGTTCGTGGGTCTCGGTGTGCTTGCGCGCCCACGGGTAATCGGGCTTCCCGCTGGGCGAACGGGTGATCTGCTCGACCAGCCACAGGCTGCGCGGCACCTTGTAGCCGGCGATGACCTGGCGCGCGTGGGCGTCGAGCTCCGCCAGGCTCGGCGCGGCACCGGCGCGCGGCTGCACGAGCGCGGCGACGCGCTGGCCCATGCGCTCGTCGGGAACGCCGACCACCAGCACGTCGAAGACGTCGGGGTGCGACTTCAGCGCGCTCTCGACCTCTTCGGGGAAGACCTTCTCGCCCCCGGTGTTGATGGACATGTTGCCGCGACCGAGCAGCGTGACCGTGCCGTCGGCCTCCAGCCGCGCGTAGTCCCCCGGGACGACGTAGCGCGTGCCCTCGACCTCCACGAACACCGAGGCGGACTTCTCCGGGTCCTTGTAGTAGCCCAGCGGCACGTGCCCCGTCTTGGCCAGCCAGCCGATCTGCCCGGTTCCCGGCTCCAGCGGCCGGTTGTCGTCGTCGATGACGATGAGCTTGCGGTCGGCGGTGACGCGGGGGCCTTCGGTCTGCACGCCGTCCTTGGTGACGATGCCGATGCCGCCGAAGCCGGTCTCCGAGGAGCCGATGGCGTCGGTGATCACCACGTGGGGCAGCGCGTCGAGGTACTGGTGCTTGACCGAGGTGGAGAACAGCGCGGCCGTGGAGGAGATCGCGACCACCGAGGAGGCGTCGTAGTCGCCCTCGTGGAGCGCTTCGATCATGGGGCGCGCCATGGCGTCTCCGACGATGGCCAGCACGTTGACCCCGTTGCGCTCGACGGCCCGCCACACCTCGTGCGGGTCGAACTCGGGGACGAAGACGGTGGTGGCGCAGGCGAAGAGGTTGCCGAAGGTGGCCCACTGCGCCGCGCCGTGGATGAACGGGGCCGCCGGAAGTCGCACCAGGCCACCGGTTTCCGCGCCGGTGCGGGCGAGTTCCCACTCGTCCTTGACGTACTCGCCGGTCATGAAGTCGATGCCGCCGCCGAGGACGCGCCAGACGTCCTCCTGGCGCCACATGACGCCCTTGGGCATGCCGGTGGTGCCGCCGGTGTAGAGCAGGTAGAGGTCGTCGGAGCTGCGCTCGGCGAAGTCGCGGTCGGCGCGCTGGGCGGCGAGCGCGGACTCGTACTCCACACCGCCGTAGCGGGTGTGGTCGGCGTCCGAACCGTCCTCGATCACTAGAACGTGATTCAACGCCGGAACCTGCGGCAGCACCTCGGCGACGTGGTCGCTGTAGCGCCGCTCGTGGACCAGCGCGACCATGTCCGCGTTGTCGAAGATGTACTGCAGCTCGGCGGGCACGTAGCGGTAGTTCACGTTGATCGCGACCGCGCGCAGCTTGTACGCCGCGAGCATCGCCTCCAGCGCTTCGATCGAGTTCCTGGAGTACACACCGATGTGCGCGCCCGGACCGACGCCCTTGGCGGCGAGGTGGTGGGCCAGCCGGTTGGACCGCTGCTCCAGTTCCGCGAACGTCACCTGGCGCTCGCCGCAGACCACTGCGACGCGCTCAGGGACCATGTCGACTGCGTGCTCGAAGAGATCTGCGATGTTGAGTGCCACTCGAAAAAAGTAGAACGTGTTATCGCCGATGACAAGGGGGTGGAGGTGCTACCGCGAAACGGGCGGTTCGCCATGGAAGAACCCGATGGGCAGCACGAAACCGCGTGCAGCGGAGCACTCCTGCCACCGCACGCGGTCGCGCACCGATCACCGCAGGTCAGATGGCCGTCTCGCGGCCCTCCCAGTACGGGTCGCGCAGCTTGCGCTTGTAGAGCTTGCCGTTGGGGTCGCGCGGCAGCTCATCGATGTAGTCGATGCTGCGCGGCACCTTGAACTTGGCCAGCCGCTCCTTCGCGTAGGCCAGCAGCTCCGCGGACAGCTCATCGCCCGCGGCGACGCCCTCGGCGGGCTGGACGACGGCCTTGACCTCCTCGCCCCAGTCGTCGTGCGGCACGCCGAACACCGCCACGTCGGTGACCTTGTCGTGCACCGACAGCGCGTTCTCGATCTCCGCCGGGTAGATGTTCACGCCACCCGAGATGATCATGTCGTTGCGCCGGTCGCACAGGTACAGGTAGCCGTCGGAGTCGAGGTAGCCGACGTCACCCAGGGTGAACAGGTCACCCACCCGCGATTCCTGAGTCTTCTTCTTGTCGTTGTGGTACTCGAAGGTCGAGCCGCCCATCTGCATGTAGACGGTGCCGATCTCACCGGCCGGCAGCTGCTCACCGTCGTCGCCGAGCACGCTGACCACCGAACCCGGCCACGGCTTGCCCACCGAACCGGGCTTGCGCAGCCACTCGTCGGCCATGATCGTCGTGCCGCCGCCTTCGGTGGCCGCGTAGTACTCCACGACCACCGGACCCCACCAGTCCAGCATCGCGCGCTTGACCTCCTGCGGGCACGGTGCGGCACCGTGGATCATGGTGCGCAGCGAGGACACGTCGTAGCGCTCGCGGGCCTCCTGCGGCAGCGCCAGCAGCCGGTGGAACTGGGTGGGGACCATGTGGCTGTGCGTGACGCGGTGCCGCTCGATCAACCGCAGCATCTCCTCGGCGCCCCAGCGGTCCATCAGCACCGCCGTGTGCCCGAACTGGATGGAGATGCTCACGAAGTTGAGCACCGCCGTGTGGTAGAGCGGCGACCCGCACAGGTGCACGTGATCGTCGAAGGGCTTGAGCCCGAACACCCCGAAGAACCACGCGTTGGCGGCCGGGACGTCGTCCGGGTCGGCACCGCTCAGCGGCCTGCGCACGCCCTTGGGGCGACCGGTGGTCCCGGAGGTGTAGAGCATCGGCGAACCCGTGGTGCGCACGTCGGGCCGCTTGGCGGGTTCGTCCGCGCCGAGGTTCGCCAGCGGCTGGAACCCCGCCACCTCGCCGACGGCGAAGCGCGCCGCGCTGGGCAGCCCGCTGCGCGCGGCGGCGTCGGAGGCGGCATCGGCGAAGCGCTCGTGCGCGATGAACGCCTTGGCACCGCTGTCCTCGACGATGTAGGCGACCTCGGCACCGACCAGGTGCCAGTTCACGGTCACCACGTACAACCCGGTCTGGATCGCGGCGAAGTACGCGGCCAGCAGGTCCGCGCCGTTGGGCAGCATCAGCACGATGCTGTCGCCCGGTTCCAGTCCCATGCTCTGCAGACCGCGGCCGTACCGGTCGGCGGCGGCGGCGAGCTCGGCGTAGGTCACCGAGCCACCGTCCGGCGAGACCACGGCCGTGCGGTTCGGCTGCTGGTCGGCGATGTTCCACAGTCCTATGTCGGCCACGGCGGACTCCTGTCGACGGCGTGAGCTTTCCCCAGCCGAACAAACCTAGAACGTGTTGCAGTTATCGAGCAAGGTCGCGGACCGAACCGGCTGCGAACATTCCGGCCCGCGCCCCGCTCCCACCGAGAACAGATTTCAGCTCTGGACGGCGTCGGCGACCGACCGGACGTGCTCGACGTCGCGGCAGCCGACCAGCAGCACGTCCACACCGGCCTTCTCCCACACCGCGATCCGCTCGCGGACGTGGTCGCGGTCGCCGATGATGGCCACGTCGTCGATCACCTCGTCCGGCACCGCCGCCACCGCCTCCTCGCGGCGACCCGCGGCGAAGAGCCGCTCGATGTCGGAAACCGCCTCGTCATAACCCATCCGGCGGAACAACTCGGCGTGGAAGTTCATCCCCGGCGCGCCCATCCCGCCGAGGTAGAGCGCCACCGACGGCTTGAGCTTGGCGCGCTCGGACTCCGGGTCGTCGGTGACCACGACCTGGCAGGTCGCGGCCACCTCGAACTCCTCACGGGTGCGGCGAGCGCCCTCGCGGGCGAAGCCCTCGGCCAGCCACTCCTCGTACATCGGGCCGACCCGGGGCGAGTAGTAGACCGCGATCCAGCCGTCGGCGATCTCGGCGGTCTGCGCGACGTTCTTCGGCCCCTCCGCGCCCAGCCAGATCGGCAGGTCCGCGCGCAGCGGGTGGGTGATGGGCTTGAGCGGCTTGCCCAGCCCCAGCGAACCGGGCCCGTCGTAGGGCAGCCGGTGGTGCGGCCCGTCGTTGCGGATCGGCGCCTCGCGCGCCAGCACCTGCCGCACGATCGAGACGTACTCCCTGGTCCGGGCCAGCGGCTTGGCGAACGGCTGGCCGTACCAGCCCTCCACCACCTGCGGCCCGGAGACGCCCAGACCGAGGACCGCGCGGCCGCCGGAGAGGTGGTCGAGGGTCAGCGCGTGCATCGCGCAGGAGGCCGGCGAGCGCGCCGACATCTGGGCGACCGACGTGCCCAGCCGGACGCCGCGCGTGTCCGAACCCCACCACGCCAGCGGCGTGAACGCGTCCGAACCCCACGACTCCGCGGCGAAGACGGCGTCGAATCCGACCCGGTCGGCTTCGAGAACGAGTTCTCGGGCGTTCTGCGGTGGAGCGGCACCCCAGTACCCGAGCTGCAGTCCTACTTTCACTTGTGAACCTCCCTTTCCCGGCCGCCCGCGGACCCTGCCCATAGTGCACCGGATATTGCCGAGATGGCGAGAACATGTTTCACTTCGGGTTGTGACTGGGATCTCCGAACCGCTCAGCGCCCCGCTCAACATCGGCTTCGACTACACCCGTTCGCTCGGGACCGTGCACGGCCGATTCGCCACGTCGCTGCGCGATGGCGGCATCGTCGGCGTGCGCGGCAGCGACGGCCGGGTGCACGTGCCGCCCATCGAATACGACCCGGACACCGCCGCCCCGCTGGACGACTTCGTCGAAGTCGGCAGCCAGGGCACGGTGGTGAGCTGGACCTGGATGCCCGAACCGCTGCCCGGCCAGCCGCTGGAGCGCGCGTTCGCCTGGGCGCTGGTGCGCCTCGACGGCGCCGACACCCCGCTGCTGCACGCCGTGGACGTGCCCGGCCCCGAGGCGATCTCCACCGGGATGCGCGTGCAGGTCCGCTGGGCGGCCGAGCGCGGCAACGGGATTCGCGACATCGCCTGCTTCGAACCCGCGGGCACCACCGAGCAGCTGGAACCGGCCGGAGGTGATCCGGTGACGATGCTGACCACGCCGGTGAACCTCGACTACACCCACTCCGCCTCCCCCGAGGAGAGCCGCTACCTGGAAGGGCTCGTCGAGGGACGGCTGCTGGGCCAGCGGTGCCCCGCCTGCGCGAAGGTCTACATCCCGCCGCGCGGCGCCTGCCCCACCGACGGCGTGCCCACGGTCGAGGAGGTGGAGCTGCCCGACACCGGGATCGTGACGACGTTCTGCATCGTCAACGTCCCGTTCCTGGGCCAGCGCATCAAGCCCCCGTACGTCGGCGCCTACATCCTGCTCGACGGCGCCGACATCGCCTTCCTGCACCTGGTTCTGGGCTGCGAGGCCGACCAGGTGCGGATGGGCATGCGGGTCAAGGCCTCGTGGAAACCCCGCGACCAGTGGGGCCACACGCTGGAGAACATCGACCACTTCGAACCGACCGGGGAACCGGACGCGGCGTTCGAAACCTACGCCCACCACCTGTGAAGGAGCTGGAATGACTGACGTCGCCGTCGTCGGCTTCGCACAGGCACCGAACGTGCGCGCCACCAACGGCACCACGAACGGTGTCGAGATGCTGGTCCCCATCTTCCAGGAGGTCTTCTCCCAGACCGGGCTGTCGAAGTCCGACATCGGCTTCTGGTGCTCGGGGTCGTCGGACTACCTGGCCGGACGCGCCTTCTCGTTCATCGCCGCGATCGACGCGATCGGCGCGGTCCCGCCGATCAACGAGTCGCACGTCGAGATGGACGCCGCCTGGGCGCTGTTCGAGGCGTGGGTGAAGATCCAGACCGGCGAGGTGGACACCGCGCTGGTCTACGGCTTCGGCAAGTCCTCGGCCGGGAACCTGCGTCGCACGCTGGCCCTGCAGCTCGACCCCTACTCGGTCGCGCCGCTGTGGCCGGACTCGGTGAGCATCGCCGGCCTGCAGGCCCGGATGGGCCTCGATGCCGGGGACTACACCGAGCAGGACATGGCCGAGGTCGCGGCTCGAAACCGCGCTTCCGCAAAGGGAAACCCGAGCGCGCAGATCTCCGGGGCGTTCGACCCGCAGGAGCTGCTGAGCGAGCCCTACCTCGCCGATCCGCTGCGCGCGCACGACTGCGCCCCGATCACCGACGGCGCGTCGGTGGTCGTGCTGGCCTCCGCCGAGCGCGCCCGGGAGATCCGCGAGCGGCCCGCCTACATCGGCGGGATCCAGCACCGCATCGAGTCCGGCAGCCTCGGCGCACGCGACCTGCGACGTTCGGCCTCCACCGAGGCCGCGGGCACGGCGCTGGGCACCGACGGGGTCGAGATCGCCGAGCTGCACGCGCCTTTCACCCACCAGGAGATCCTGCTGCGGCGGGCGCTCGGGCTGGGCGAGTCGGTGTCGGTCAACCCCTCGGGCGGGGCGCTGTGCGGGAACCCGATGTTCGCGGCCGGGCTGTCGCGGATCGGTGAAGCGGCCACGCAGGTCTTCGAGGGCAGGGCCGGGAAGGTGCTGGCGCACGCGACGAGCGGTCCCGCACTGCAGCAGAACCTGGTGTGCGTGATGGAGGGACGAGCCTGGTGACTCCACCCACGCGTGAACGCGCGGGCTTCCTGTGTCGGCGCCTAGGCCGCCGCACAGAGGGCCAGCCCGGCCCTGGAACGCACGTTGCGTGCGCCGACGACGTCTGCGTTCGCGGTGTAGCCGCACCGCTGGCAGACGAAGCCGGCTTGAGTGACGCGGTTGTCCTTGGCGACGTGCCCGCATTCAGGTTGGGGGCAGGTGCGAGAGGTGTTGCGGGCGTCCACTGCGATCACGCGGCGACCGGCGCTTTCAGCCTTGCCAGCCAGGATCGTGAGGAATTGCCCCCAACCCGCATCGAGAACGCTGCGATTGAGCCCGGCCTTGGCCGATGCTCCATTGGGCAGATGCTGGTCGGGGTGGTCGGGATCAGGTTTTGCGACGGGTGCTTTGGTCATTCCCGCGATGTTGAGGTCTTCGTGTGCGATCACGTCGTAGTCGCGCACAAGCGCGAGCGCGGTCTTGTGGTGGTAGTCCCGGCGTTGACGCTGGACCTTGCCATTCAGCTTGGTCACCCTCGCCTGCGCGGCGCGATGCTTCTTGCTTCGCTTACGCGCGGGAATTCGCATGGGGAAAGCGTCGAGCGCGCGTTGCGCCTCGGCAAGATCCTTCTGAACCCGTTGGGCATGCCGGGGGTTGGCGACGTGCTGGCCGTCGCTGGTGGTCAGGAAGCGCGCCACACCCAAGTCGATTCCAACCTCACGGCCGGTCTCAGGCAGCGGGGCAGCCGGGACGTCGTCGCACGAGAGCACCACGAACCAACGCTTGCCCTCGCGCTTGACCTCAATCGTCTTCACCCGGCCCTGAACTGGACGGTGCCGGTGAACGCGGATGTGCCCGACACCTTGCAGGCGAACTCGAGTCTGGTGGGTCTCCGGCGTGGGGTCCCAACGACACCCGTCCCCGTCTTTGGGGAAAGTGACGGTGTCGAAGCGCCCGGCACCCTTGAAACGCGGGTAACCGGGTGTTTGACCTGCTTTGACGCGGCGGAAGAACGCGGCGAACGCCTTGTCCAAGCGCCGCAGGGTGGCCTGCTGCGACGAGAACGACCAACGCCCCTGGCCTTCAGGAGCCAACGACCGGATCTCCCTCAACTGTCCCGACTGGTCGCCATAACGGATACGAGTCTGGGACGAATGCGCATAGGCATCGCGGCGCTCCTGCAACGCCGCGTTGTACAGCGCACGATGATCATTCAGCATCGCCAGCAGACCCTGCTTCTGCTTGGAAGTGGGGCGCAACAGGAACTTGAAGGACCGCCTCACGACTGGTCACCGCCTTTGCGCCACGGGCGTTCCCACCACCCACGCTCAATGACCTTCTCCCGGATGGGTTCCTCCAGGCGTGCCGCGCCCCGGCCGTCGAGAACCGGGCCGCGGCACTTCGGGTACCGCACCACCTGCTGCCCAAAGGCGTACACGTCACCCGAGAACCAGCAGACCTTCCGGATAACAGACACATCAACAATTTACATCCGGACCATGACAAAAAGGGGAAGGAGGTGGCGAGGGAGCCAGCTGCGCACGCACGCGCTTACCGCAGCGGCGCTTCACCCCGCAGTAAAGGCAGCGGGTCTCCTCGCCGAAAACTGATGGGCAAGCAGTTGGCGGCCGTGCTGGGTACCGGCCAGACCCACCACACCAGCAAGCGGCTGGACGTCTCGATGGCCGGGATGTGCCGCGAGGCGGTGGACCGCGCGATGGCCGACGCCGGGGTGGACTGGCCGGACATCGACGCGGTCGTGGTCGGCAAGGCACCGGACCTGTTCGAGGGCGTGATGATGCCCGAGCTGCACCTGGCCGACGCGCTGGGCGCGACCGGGAAACCGATGCTGCGGGTGCACACCGCGGGATCGGTGGGCGGATCCACCGGCAACGTGGCGGCGAGCCTGGTGCAGGGCGGCGTGCACAAGCGCGTGCTGGCGGTGGCGTTCGAGAAGCAGTCCGAGTCCAACGCGATGTGGGCGCTGTCGATCGTCCCTCCGTTCAGCATGCCGGTCGGGGCGGGAGCGGGCGGCTACTTCGCGCCGCACGTGCGCTCCTACATCCGCCGCTCCGGTGCGCCGACGCACACCGGGGCGATGGTGGCGGCCAAGGACCGTCGCAACGGTTCTCGAAACCCCTACGCGCACTTGAAGCAGCCCGACATCACGGTGGATTCGGTGATGTCCTCGCAGATGCTGTGGGACCCGATCCGCTACGACGAGACCTGCCCGTCCTCCGACGGGGCGTGCGCGGTGGTCATCGGCGACGAGGCCAGCGCGAACGGCCGGAAAGCCGCGTGGATCCACGCCACCGCAATGCGCACCGAGCCGACCACCTTCGCCGGCCGCGACCAGGTCAACCCGCAGGCGGGCAAGGATGCGGCGGCGGCGCTGTGGAAGCAGGCCGGGATCACCGATCCGCTGACCGAGGTCGACGCCGCCGAGATCTACGTGCCGTTCTCGTGGTTCGAGCCGATGTGGCTGGAGAACCTCGGTTTCGCCGCCGAGGGCGAGGGCTGGAAGCTCACCGAGGCGGGCGAGACCGCCATCGGCGGCCGCATCCCGGTCAACCCCTCGGGCGGGGTGCTGTCCTCGAACCCGATCGGCGCCTCCGGTCTGCTGCGCTTCGCCGAGGCGGCGCGGCAGGTCACCGGCGATTCCGGGGAGAACCAGGTCGACGGAGCCCGGATCGCGCTCGGCCACGCCTACGGCGGCGGTTCGCAGTACTTCTCCATGTGGGTCGTCGGATCGAACAAACCTGGAGCCTGAATGAAGTTCACGATGTCGGTGGCGATGACGCCGCTGGACCAGCTCGTCGAGCTCGCCCGCACCGCCGAGGAGTGCGGGTTCGCCTCGGTCGCGCTGCCGGATTCGCTGTTCTACTCCGAGAAGGTCTCCGCCGAGTACCCGTACACGCCCGACGGGTCCCGGATGTGGGACGCCGACACGCCGTGGGTGGATCCGCTGATCGCCACCGCGGCGATGGGCGCGGCGACCTCGCGGCTGCGGTTCTACACCTCGGTGCTCAAGCTCGGCCCGCGCAACCCCGTCCTGCTGTCCCGGCAACTGGCCTCGGTGGCGTCGATGACCGGCAACCGCTTCGGCCTCGGGCTCGGGCTCGGCTGGGCGCCCGAGGAGTTCGAGTGGTGCGGCGCGCCGTACGCCAAGCGCGGAGCGCGGGTCGACGAGATGATCGAGATCATCCGGCTGATCCTCGGCGGCGGGATGGTGGAGTACCACGGGAAGTTCTTCGACTTCGACAAGCTGCAGATCTCCCCCGCGCCGTCCGAGCCGATGCCGATCTACGTCGGCGGGCACACCGAGCCGGCGCTCAAGCGCGCCGCGCGGGTGGGTGACGGCTGGGCCTCGGCGATGATGAAGCTCTCCGAGCTCCGGGAGACGATCGACCGGCTCGGCGAGCTGCGCGCCTCCTACGACCGCGCCGACGTGCCCTTCGAGATCCAGGCGGTGTGCATCGACCGGTTCGGCGTCGACGGTTACCGCGAGCAGGCCGAGGTGGGCGTCACCGACGCGATCGTGGTGCCGTGGATCTTCGACGGGCACGGCTTCGACGCGCCGCTGGAGGCCAAGAAGGACTCCATCCGCAAGTTCGCCGCGGAAGTCATCGAGAACGTCTGAGGAGGCCGGAGATGAGCGGAGTGCACTGGAAGGCGACCCGCGAGCCGCATCCCGCCCGCGACGCCGCCATGGCGTCGATGGACGCGGTGGCGCGGGGCGCGAAGGACGAATGGCTCGCGCTGTTCGCCTCCGACGCGGTGGTGGAGGACCCGGTGGGGCCGTCGGTGTTCGATCCCGACGGCAAGGGGCATCACGGGCGCGAGGGGATCTCGGCGTTCTGGGAGACCGCGATCGCTCAGGCCGAGCGCATCGAGTTCCACATCGACGACTCCTTCGCCTGCGGCAGCGAGGTCGCCAACACCGGCAAGATCACCACCCACCTGCCCGACGGCTCGGCGATGGACGCCGAAGGCGTCTTCTCCTACCGCGTCGACGACGAGGGCCGCATCCAGGCCCTCAGAGCCTTCTGGGAGTTCGACCGCGCGGTCGCAACCCTGCACTGATCCTGAACGAGGCGGAGCCGTTCCGTGCGCGGGGAACGGCTCCGCCTCGTTCGGGCTTTCAGCGGAAATCGGGTCCCTGGTTCCAGTGGAGATCGGGAGACGGATTTCCACTGAAATCGGGGGATTCAGCGGGCGAGGTGGTCGGCGGTGCCCCCGGTCCTCGGGCGGGGGCACCGTCGGGGTCACCGGTACTGGACGCGGTACTCCTTGATGCCGTTGAGCCAGCCGGAGCGGAGCCGGCGGGGCTCCTCGAGCTGCCGGATGTCGGGCATGTGGTCGGCGATGGCGTTGAAGATCAGGTCCATCTCCAGCCGCGCCAGGCTCGCGCCCAGGCAGTAGTGCGCGCCCGTGCCGCCAAATCCGACGTGCGGGTTCGGGTCGCGGGTGATGTCGAACTTCTCGGGCTGGTCGAAGACCTCAGGGTCGAAGTTGGCCGAGCTGTAGAACATCCCGAGCCGCTGGCCCTTCTTGATCTGCACGCCCGACAGCTCGGTGTCGGCCATCGCGGTGCGCTGGAAGGAGACCACCGGGGTGGCCCACCGGACGATCTCGTCGGCGGTGGTCTCCGGGCGCTCGCGCTTGTACAGCTCCCACTGGTCGGGGTTCTGCATGAAGGCGTGCATGCCGTGGCTGATCGCGTTGCGGGTGGTCTCGTTGCCCGCCACCGCCAGCAGGATCGTGAAGAACCCGAACTCGTCATCGCTGAGCGCGCTGCCGTCGACGTCGGCTTCCACCAGCTTGGTGACGATGTCGTCCATGGGGCACTTGCGCTTCTGGTCGGCCACGCTCATGAAGTAGCCGAGCATCTCCGCGGCGGCGGTCTCCGGGTTGATGTCGTACTCGGGGTCGTCGTAGGCGACCATCTGGTTGGACCAGTCGAAGATGTCCTTGCGGTGGTCCTGCGGCACGCCCAGCAGCTCCGCGATGGCCTGCAGCGGCAGCTCGCAGGCGATGTCGGTGACGAAGTCACCCGTGCCGGTTTCCAGCGCCCCGGAGGCGATCGCCTCGGCCCGCTCGTGCAGCACCTCCTTGAGGCTGTTGACCGCGCGCGGCGTGAACCCGCGCGCCACCAAGCGCCGCACCTTGGTGTGCTCCGGCGGGTCGATGTTGAGCATGATGAACCGCTGCATCTCGATCTGCTCGCGGGTCATCTCCTCGTTGAACCGGATGATCGCGGTGTTCTCGTAGGTCGAGAACAGGTCGCTGCGCCGGGAGATCTCCTTGACGTCCTCGTGCCGGGTGACGACCCAGTACCCCTCGTCGTCGAACCCCGACTTGCGGAACGGTTGCTTGTTCCACCAGATGGGCGCGGTACGCCGGAGCTCCGCGAATTCCTCCAGCGGCACCCGCTCGGAGTAGAGGTCGGGGTCGGTGAAGTCGAAGCCTTCCGGAAGGCTCGGTGCTACCACGGCTACCTCCTGCGCTGCACGAACTGAAACGAGTTCTATGTGAAGCGAACCACAAGATGCGGGTTCGGTAAACCCCTTTCACCGCACATGAATCCTACGACCAAAGGGAAAGATCGTTTGGCGAGCGACCGCACCATGGCGCATGGGGATAACATGTTCTAGATTTGAGTCGGCAGTGATCGCGGTGAGAGGAGATTCAGGTGGGCACTCCGGTGATCGTGGAGGCGGTGCGCACGCCGATCGGCAAGCGCAAGGGCTGGCTGTCCGGGCTGCACGCCTCGGAGATCCTCGGCGCCGCCCAGCGCGGCCTGCTCGACCGCGCCGGCGTCGACCCGGCGTCGGTGGAACAGGTCATCGGCGGCTGCGTCACCCAGGCCGGCGAGCAGGCGGGCAACGTCACCCGGACCGCGTGGCTGCACGCCGGACTCCCCCAGGAAACCGGTGCCACCTCGATCGACGCGCAGTGCGGGTCGGCGCAGCAGGCCACCCACCTCATCGCCGGGCTCATCTCCACCGGCGCCATCGAGATCGGCGTCTCCTGCGGCGTGGAGGCGATGACGCGGGTGCCGCTGGGCAGCAACATCGGCACCGACGTGGGCCGCCCGAAGCCCGACTCCTGGGACATCGACCTGCCCAACCAGTTCCTCGCCGCCGACCGCATCGCGGCCCGCCGCGGCATCACCCGCGACGACCTGGACCGGTTCGGCGTCCGCTCGCAGGAGCGGGCCCAGCTGGCGTGGCAGGAAGGGCGCTTCGACCGGGAGATCGTCCCGGTCCGCGTCGGCGACGACGAGGTCACCCGCGACCAGGGCCTGCGCGAGACCAGCCTCGACGCGCTCGGCGGGCTCAAGCCCGTCCTCGACGACGGGCTGCACACCGCGGGCAGCTCCTCGCAGATCTCCGACGGCGCGGCGGCTCTGCTGCTCATGGACTCCGACCGCGCCCAGGCCCTGGGGCTGCGCCCGCGCGCTCGGATCGTCTCGCAGTGCCTGGTGGGCGCCGAACCCTACTACCACCTGGACGGCCCGGTGCAGGCCACCGAGCGGGTGCTGGCCCGCAGCGGCATGAAGATCGGCGACATCGACGTCTTCGAGGTCAACGAGGCGTTCGCCTCGGTCGTGCTGTCGTGGGCCGGCGTCCACGGGCCGGACCTGGACCGCGTCAACGTCAACGGCGGCGCCATCGCGCTGGGCCACCCGGTCGGCAGCACCGGCGCCCGCCTGCTCACCTCGGCCCTCCACGAGCTCGAACGCAGCGACGGCACCACGGCCCTGGTCACCATGTGCGCCGGAGGAGCCCTCTCCACGGGCACCATCATCGAACGCCTCTGACAGACCCCGAAAACGCGTGCCGGCACGGGTCCTTCACCCGCGCCGGCACGCACCGCTCCCCACACGCAAGACTCCCCACCCACACCACGCGTCCCCAAGCACACCCCCACCAGGCACAACACGCCCGACCGCAGGGGGGGAATTCAAATTTCGCGCGAAATTCGAATTCCTCACCCGGTCGGGCGCGTGTGGTCGTCAGAGCCAGTCTTCCGGGGTTCCGGTGAGGAAGTCCTCGGGCCAGTACTGGGCTGGGGTCGTTGGGCGGGTGATGCCCGTGTAGGCGCCCTTGTAGAACAGGAGCGGGTCCTCACCCGTGGCCTCGCCGAGGGTGCGGACCCTGCCGAGGACGACGTGGTGGTCGCCGCCGTCGAGGACCGACTCGACCGCGCAGTCGAGCCAGGTGAGGGCGCCGTCGAGGACCGGGGCGCCCGAGGGCGCCGGGGTCCAGTCCAGGTCGGCGAACTTGTCCTCACCCCGGCGGCCGAACACCGCGGAGACGTCGCGCTGCCCTGCTGACAGGACGTTGACGCAGAAGTGGCCGGCGCGCTCGATCAGCGGCCACGTGCGGGACGTCTTGCCCGGGCAGAACAGCACCAGCGGCGGGTCCAGGGACAACGCCGAGAAGGACTGGCAGGCGAAGCCCACCGGCTCTCCGTCGCAGACGGCGGTCACGACCGTGACGCCGGTGCAGAAGTGCCCGAGCGTGCGCCGGAACGCGGCGCCGTCGACCTCCGGGACCACGGCTTCCATCGCCCCTCCCCTCACTGCGGCCGGTTTCCGACGCTGAAGTCGTGACCCCACAGGCTGACCGCCGTGCTCTCGCGGGCGATCCAGTCATCGTCGTCGACCTGCCTTCCCTCGCAGCCGAACTCGACGTCGAACCCGCCCGGGGTCTTCATGTAGAACGACAGCATCAGGTCGTTGACGTGCCTGCCCAGCGTCGCCGACATCGGCACCTTCCGCCGGTAGGCGCGGTCGAGGGTGAGCCCGACGTCGTCGACGTCGGCGACCTCGACCATCAGGTGCACGATGCCGCTGGGCGTGGGCATCGGCAGGAACGCCAGGCTGTGGTGGCGCGGGTTGCAGCCGAAGAAGCGCAGCCACGCGGGCTCGCCGTCGGCGGGCCTGCCGACCAGCTCCGGCGGCATCCGCATCGAGTCGCGCAGCTTGAACCCGAGGACGTCGCGGTAGAACCGCAGCGCCGCCTCGTCGTCGTGGGTGGACAGCACCACGTGCCCCAGGCCCTGCTCGTCGGTGACGAACGTGTGCCCGTACGGGCTGACGACCCGCCGGTGCTGCAACGCGGCGCCGTGGAAGACCTCCAGCTCGTTGCCCGAGGGGTCGCTGAAGCGGATCAGCTCCATCACCCGCCGGTCCGCGAGCTCGTCGGCGGTGCCCTCCTTGAACGGAATCCCGTTGGCGTTCAGCGAGTCCCGCACCTCCTGCAGGCCGGCCGCGTGCTCGGCCTCCCAGCCGGCGTGCAGCAGCCGGTCCTGCGAACCGGGCACGATCACCAGCCGCGCCGGGAAGTCGTCCATGCGCAGGTACAGCGCGTCCGGGTCGTTCCCGCTGCCCTCGACCATGCCGAGGACCTTCAGGCCGTACACCCGCCACGCCTCGATGTCGGTGGCCTCGATGCGCAGGTACCCGAGAGAGCGAATGCCCATGGTCGAACCCTCCCTTGCCAAGTCAGTCGATCAGGAAATCTCGGGTGATGCGGTTGAACTCCTCGAACTTCTCCAGCTGCGCCCAGTGCCCGCAGCGGCCGAAGACGTGCAGCTGCGCGCGCGGGATGAGCTTGAGCGCCACCAGCGCCCCGTCCAGCGGGTTGACCCGGTCCTCGCGTCCCCAGATCAGCAGCACCCGCTGCCGCAGCTTGTAGGCCTCCCGCCACAGCAGGCCCTCCTCGAAGGACTCGGGCTGGGAGAAGGACTTGCCCATCGCCTTCATCGCGGCCAGCGATTCCGGCGCGCTCGCAGCGGCGAAGCGCTCGTCGAGCAGTTCCTCGGTGATCAGCGACTGGTCGTAGACCATCGTCCGCAGGAACGCTTCGAGCTTCTCCTTGGTCGGTCCGGGCGGCGCCGCGAACCGGCCGAGCTTCTGCACGCCTTCGGTCGGGTCGGGTGCGAACACGTTGATGCTCAACCCACCCGGCCCCATCAGCACCAGCCGGCCGGCGCGGTCCGGGAAGTTCAGCGCGAAGCGCACCGCGGTGCCGCCGCCGAGCGAGTTGCCCAGCAGGTGCGCCTTGTCCACGCCCAGCACGTCGAACAGCTCCTCAAGGGCGTTCGCGCTGTGGGTGAAGTACTGGCCGTGCTCGGTCGGTTTCGACGACTTGCCGAAGCCGGGCTGGTCCACGGCGATGACGTGGAACTCCTCGGCGAAGGCGGCGATGTTGCGGCTGAAGTTGCTCCACGCCGACGCCCCGGGCCCACCGCCGTGCAGCATGACCACAGTGGACTCGTTGCCGACCCCGGCTTCGTGGTAGTGCAGCGTCAGCCCGGAGGGCAGCGTCGCGTCCTGGCTCTTGATCTCCACCATCAGACCATCGAATCCTTCACCGGTAGACCGAATTCCCCGCTGCCGAACATCGTGTAGGCGCGCTCGGCGTCGTTGGCCGCGTGCACCCGGCCGGCGTGCGCGTCCCGCCAGAACCGCTGGATCGGCGTACCGGCCTGCAACGCCCGGCCGCCGGAGTTCTCGAAGAGCCGGTCCACCGCGGAGATCGCCCGCGCGGTGCCGCGCACCTGGTCGCGCCGCGCTTTGAGCCGCAGCGACATCGGCACCTCCTCGCCGGCTCGGAGCAGGGCGAGCTCCTCGGCGATGTTGGTGGACAGCTGCAGCCACGCGGCGTCGATCTCGCTGGCCGCCTCGGCGATGCGGACCTTGGCGAACGGGTCGTCCTTGGCCTGCTCACCGGCGTAGGCGGCGCGGACCCGCTTGGCCTGGTGCTCCACGTGCGCGTCGTAGGCGCCCTGCGCCATGCCGATGATCGGGGCGGTGATCGTCGAGGGGTGCACCGTCCCCCACGGCAGCCGGTACAGCGGCGCGGTGTTGACCTCGTGGCCGGGGCACTGGGTCTTCGACATCGCCATGAAGCTCAACGCCCGGTGGGAGGGGATGAACACGTCGTCCACGACGATGTCGTTGCTGCCGGTGCCGCGCAGGCCGACGGTGTCCCACACGTCGTTGATGGCGTAGTCGCCCAGCGGCAGCAGGTAGGTGCAGAAGTCGACCATCTTGCCCTCGCCGTCGAGCGCGGGCCCGCCGACGAACACCCAGCCGGCGTGGTCGCACCCGGACGAGAAGCTCCACTTGCCGGACAACCGGTAGCCGCCGTCGACGACGGTGGCCTTGCCCATCGGCGCGTAGGAGGAGGAGATCCGCGTGCTGGTGTCCTCACCCCAGACGTCGTCCTGCGCCTGCTGCGGGAACAGCGCCAGGTGCCAGGGGTGCACGCCGAGGATGGAGGCGACCCAGCCGGTGGAACCGCATGCGCTGGCGATGAGCTTCACCGCGGTGTAGAACTCCACCGGGTCGGCCTCGTAGCCGCCGTAGCGCTGGGGCTGCAGCAGCGCGAAGAAGCCCGCGTCCTGCAGTTCGGCGATGGATTCCGCCGGGATCTTGCGGCCGTCCTCGGCCTGCTGCGCGCGATCGCGCAGCGAGGGAAGCAGCTTGCGCACCGCTTCGAGAACTTCTGTGCTGTCCCGCTCACTCATGCAGCGCTCCGTTCGAGAGTTCGGGTCTTCTCACTCGGCCTGTTCGCGTTGGAGCTCCAACGCGATGTCGATCAGCTGGTCCTCCTGGCCGCCGACGAGCTTGCGCTCACCGGCCCGGACCAGCAGCTGGGCCTGGCTGACGCCGTAGCGCTCGGCCTGGTTGGCGGCGTGCTTGAGGAAGCTGGAGTACACCCCGGCGTAGCCCATCATCAGCGCGGAGCGGTCGAGCAGGCATTCCTCGGGCATCGCCGGGCGCACCACGTCCTCGGCGGCGTCGGCGATGGCGAAGAAGTCCACCCCGGTCCGGAATCCGAGCTTGTCGCACACGCCGACGAACGCCTCGACCGGCGTGTTGCCCGCTCCGGCGCCGAAACGCCGTGCGCTGCCGTCGATCTGGACGGCACCGGCACGTGCGGCGGCGACCGAGTTGGCCACGGCGACGCCGAGGTTCTCGTGACCGTGGAAGCCGATCTGCGCGTCACCGCCGATCTCGGCGTCCAGGGCGGAGACCCGCTCGGCGACCTGTTCGAGCACCAGCGCACCGGCGGAGTCGACGACGTAGACGCACTGGCAGCCGGCGTCGACCATGATCCTGGCCTGCTTGGCCAGCACCTCCGGCGGCTGGGAGTGGGCCATCATCAGGAATCCGACGGTCTCCATGCCCTGATCGCGCGCGAGCCCGAAGTGCTGCACGGACACGTCGGCTTCAGTGCAGTGGGTGGCGATCCGGCACACCGAGGCCCCGTTGTCGCGCGAGATGACGATGTCGTCGGTGACGCCGACGCCGGGCAGCATCAGCACGGCGATCTTGGCGTTGCGCGCGGTCTCGGCGGCGAGGGTGATCAGCTCCTGCTCCGGCGTGCGGGAGAAGCCGTAGTTGAACGAGGATCCGCCGAGCCCGTCGCCGTGGGTCACCTCGATCACCGGCACACCGGCGCCGTCGAGCGCGGTGACGATGTCGCGCACCTCGTCGGCGGTGAACTGGTGGCGCTTGTGGTGCGAGCCGTCGCGCAGCGAGGTGTCGGTGATGCGCAGGTCCAGCTCGTCGCTGTAGGTCTTGGGCAGTCCGGTCACCGCGCGGCCTCCTTCTGCAGCGCCCCGGTGCGGGCGAGCTCTTCGCCGACCCGCACCGCGGCGGCGGTCATGATGTCGAGATTCCCGGAGTACTTGGGCAGGAAGTCGCCCGCGCCTTCGACCTCGACGAACACCGCGACGCGGGCATGGCCGCCGGTGACGGCCGAGGGCGGGTCGAACTGCGGCTCGGACAGCAGCCGGTACCCGGGGACGTACTCGGCGATGTCGGCGGCCATGCGGGTGATCGATTCGCCGATGGCGTCGGTGTCGGCGTCGGCCGGGATGGCGCAGAAGATGGTGTCCCGCATGATCATCGGCGGGTCGGCGGGGTTGAGCACGATGATCGCCTTGCCGCGCTCGGCTCCCCCGATGACCTCGATGCCCTTGGCGGTGGTGCGGGTGAACTCGTCGATGTTCGACCGGGTTCCGGGTCCGGCCGACACCGAGGAGACCGAGGCGACGATCTCGGCGTAGGCGACCGGGACGACTCGCGACACGGCGTGCACGATCGGGATGGTCGCCTGCCCGCCGCAGGTGATGAGGTTGATGTTCGGCGCGTCGAGGTGCTCGTCGATGTTGACCGGCGGCACGACGTAGGGCCCGACGGCGGCCGGGGTGAGGTCGATGGCGCGGATACCGCGCTCGGCGTAGCGCGGCGCGTTGGCCTTGTGCACGTAGGCCGAGGTCGCCTCGAAGACGATGTCCGGACTTTCGTTCTCCAGCAACCAGTCCACGCCCTCGGCGCTGGTGGTCACGCCCAAATCGGCCGCGCGGCGGAGCCCGTCGCTGTCCGGGTCGATGCCGATCATCCAGGCGGGCTCGACGTGTTCGGCCCGGCTGAGCTTGTAGAGCAGGTCGGTACCGATGTTGCCCGACCCGACGATGGCCGCCTTCGCGGTCATGACGCCCTCCTAGGAGTGTGTCGAAGTCCTTTTACGCATGAGTGCAGGTAGGAGAACCTGAGGGGCTCCGTGGACTCCGCGCGCCACTCCTGATGTATGCCAATACACGGCGTCGCGGCGTGCTCGCCACGAAGCCCCTCAGAACCTCCGGCGGTGCAAGCTGCTTGCTCACTCGCCACAAGAGAAAGTGGCTCCGCCACTTCGATGCACCCCCTAAGGTTTCGCGGTGAGGTCGACGGTGCCGAGACCGGTGAACTCGGCGCGGAAGACGTCGCCCGGTCGCAGGTCGATGGCGCGGGTGCAGGAGCCGGGCAGCACGACGTTCCCGGCTCGCAGCCGCACCCCGAAGCCGGCGACCTTGTTCGCCAGCCAGGCCACCGCGGTGGCGGGGTTGCCCAGCACCGCGTCGGAACGGCCCTCGGCGACGACCTCGCCGTTGCGCTGCAGGACGGCGTCGATGCCTCGCGGATCGAGCTCGGCGGGCGCCACCCGCTGCGCTCCGAGCACGTAGCCGGCGGAGGAGGCGTTGTCGGCGATGGTGTCGGCGATGCCGATGCGCCAGTCGCGGATCCGGCTGTCGATCAGCTCGATCGAGGGGATCAGCGCCTCGGTGCGCTCCAGCACGCCCTGCTCGTCGCAGTCCGGCGGGATGTCCTCGGCCAGCAGGAATCCGACCTCGACCTCCACGCGCGGGTAGCAGTAGGCGCGGGCATCGATCGGAACGTCCTGGGCCAACCGCATGTCGGCGAGCAGGTGCCCGTAATCGGGTTCGTCGACGCCCATCATCTGCTGCATCGCCGGCGAGGACAGCCCGACCTTGTGCCCGGCGACGGCGATGTCGCGGCGCCGGATGTTGATCAGCTGGATCTCGTAGGCGTCGACCACGTCGATGTCCGGGTGCGACTCGACCAGCGGTGGGATCGGGGCCCGATCCCGCTCGGCCCGCCACAACCGCTCGGCGAGCCCTTCCCGGGTCTCGGCACTGAGCATTCGACCTCCCCGACACCGAATGGAACAGGTTCCCCATCGCACTGGAACTGGTTCACGTGCTGTTACGCGCTACATCATACCGCCCAACGCGGCAAAATCTATAACATGTTTCAGTTCGCTGTGAGGACGAGTCCGCTGGTCGGGACGCCGGTTCCCGCGGTCACCAGAACGTTGTTCACCTCATCGACCTGGTTGACCGCCGTTCCCCGGATCTGGCGGACCGCCTCGGCGATGCCGTTCATCCCGTGGATGTAGGCCTCCCCCAGCTGACCGCCGTGGGTGTTCAGCGGCAGCCGCCCGCCGTGCTCGATGGCGCCGTCGGCGATGAAGTCCTTGGCCTCACCCCGGCCGCAGAACCCGAGCTCTTCGAGCTGGACCAGCACGAACGGCGTGAAGTGGTCGTAGAGGATGCCGACCTGCACGTCCTGCGGACCGATCCCGGACTGCTCCCACAGCTGCCGCGCCACCAGGCCCATCTCCGGCAGACCGGTGATGTCGTCGCGGTAGTAGCTGGTCATGGTGAACTGGTCCGGCCCGCTGCCCTGCGCCGCTCCCGCCACGACCGCGGGCGGGTGGGCCAGGTCGCGAGCGCGGTCCAGGCTGGTCACCACCAGCGCGACCCCGCCGTCGCTCTCCTGGCAGCAGTCCAGCAGCCGCAGCGGCTCGGTGATCCACCGCGAGTTCTGGTGGTCCTCCAAGGTGATCGGGCGCTCGTAGAACCAGGCGTTCGGGTTGGTGGCGGCGTGCTTGCGGTCGGCGACCGCGATGCGGCCGAAGTCCTCGCTGGTCACGCCGTAGGAGTGCATGTAGCGGCGGGCGAACATGGCCACCTGCGCGCCCGGAGTGCCCAGGCCCATCGGGTAGGACCAGCTGTTGTCCACTCCCGTGGAGGTCGCCTGCCCGGACAGCCCGGCGTTGAACTGGCCGAACCGCTGCCCGGAGCGCTCGTTGAACGCGCGGTAGCAGACCACGACCTCGGCCATCCCGGTCGCCACCGCCATCGCCGCCTGCTGCACCGTGGCGCAGGCCGCGCCGCCGCCGTAGTGGATGCGGCTGAAGTAGCTCAGGTTCGGGATGCCGACCTCGCGGGCCACCGCGACCTCGGTGTTGGTGTCCATCGTGAAGGTCACCAGACCATCCACATCGGACGGTTCGATCCCGGCGTCGGCCAGCGCACCGCGCACGCACTCGGCGGCCAGCTGCAGCTCGCTGCGCCCGGAGTCCTTGGAGAACTCGGTCGCGCCGATGCCGGCGATGGCGGTCTTTCCTGAGGTCATCGGGCCACCTCCGGGAGTTCCAGCCGCACCCGGCCGGTGACATGGGTGCCGAGCTGGTTGCGCCCCAGCACCTCGACCACGAACACGCTGTCGCCGCGTTCCAGCACCTGCCCGTGCATGGTGAGCGCGTCGTAGGCGTAGCAGGGCACGCCGAGCTTGATCGACACCCCGCGCACCAGCGCCTCCGGTCCGGCCCAGTCGGTGACGTAGCGCTGCACCAGACCGGTGGTCGTGAGGATGTTGAGGAAGATGTCCTTCGAACCCTTGGCCTGCGCCAGGTCCCGGTCGTGGTGCACGTCCTGGAAGTCGCGGGTGGCGATGGCCGTGCTGACGATGAAGGTGGGAGTCGCGTCGATGCGTTCCTCCGGCAGCGCGTCGCCGATCGCGACCTCGCCTGCCGTGCGTGTGCGCGCCAGTGTCATGCTGTCTCCAGTGTTCTGCGGGACACCCGCACCCGGTCGGACGAATGAGCACGCGAAGCGGAAGTGTCGCTCATGCGTCCTCCGAAGGTTTCCAGTACGGCAAGGTGAGTTCGTCGTCGATCCGCTGGTAGGCGACCTGCACGCGCTGTCCGATGGTCACCTCGTCGGGCTCGACGTCGTGCAGTTCGCCGAGGATCCGCACGCCCTCGTCGAGCTCGACCAGCGCGATCACCAGGGGCAGCTTCTTGCCCGGGATCGCCGGCCGGTGGTGCACGACGTAGCTGTAGACCTCGCCGAGCCCGCCGGACACCAGGTGCGTGCGCTTGGTGGCGCCGCACTCCGGGCACATCGGTCCCGGCGGGTGGCGCAGCAGCCCGCACCCGCCGCAGCGCTGGATGCGCAGCTCTCCGGCGGCGGTGCCCTCCCAGAAGTAAGCGGTGTCGCGGTTGATCGCGGGCCGGATGACCTCGGTCGGCGGCTCCGGTTCCGGCGCTGCCTCAGCGCTGGCGGCTTCGGCCGGCTTGAACTTCAGGACCCGGAACATCATCTCGGCCACCGGCTCGTCACCGACGTACCAGGTGTTGCGGGTGGTGACGAACCAGCCCTCGCCGAGCCCGGTCGTCTTCGGCCCGACCACCGAGTCGAGCTTGGTGGTGACCGTGACGTGCTCACCGTGCCTGAGGTAGCGGTGGTAGGTCTGGTCGCAGTTGGTCGCGACGACCGAGGTGTACCCGGCCTCGTCGAGCTCGCCCATCATGGCGTAGAGCGGGTCGTCGGGGTCGCGCTGCGGGTTGAGCCCGCCCATCGTCCACACCTGCGCCATCGCCGGCGGCGCCACGAGTCCACCGTGGACGGACTCGGCCGCGGCCTCCGCCGAGGTGTAGACGGGGTTGGCGTCGCCCATCGCCTCGACCCAGTTGTTGATCATCGGCAGGTTGACCGGATCGCGCGCGGGACGCGGTGCGCTCGAACCGCGCTCGGCGATCCGCTTCGCCGCCAAGCGGATCTCGTCGGCCTCGGTGCTGGTCATGACAGTCCCCTCCTCAGCGCGGTACCCGCGGAAGCCCCAGCCCGGCGGTGGCGATCAGTTCTCGCTGCACCTCGCTGACACCGCCTCCGAAGGTCAGCACGATGTTGCGCTTGGCCTGAACGTCCAGCCAGTGCATCAGTTCTGCGGTGTCCTCATCGGACGGATCGCCGTGCCGCCCGACGATCTCCTCCAGCTCCCGGCCGAGCATCTGCACGGCCTCGGAGGAGAACACCTTGGTCGCCGAGGCGTCGGCGACCTCCACCGGACCGAGCGACGCCGAGGCCGCGACCTGCCAGTTGAGCAGTTCGTTGACCCGCTCGAACGCCCGCACCCGCGCGAGAACCCTCCGCACGTCGGGACGGTCGAGCAGATCGCGCTCGCTCGCCCACGCGTGGACGCGCTCGCGCAGCCCGCCGGTGCGACCGGACGGACCGAGCATGACGCGCTCGTGGTTGAGCTGCGTGGTGATCAGTTTCCAGCCCCGGTCCTGCTCCCCCACCAGCATCGACGCCGGGACCCGCACGTCGTTGAAGTAGGTGGCGTTGACGTGGTGCGAGCCGTCGGCGGTGATGATCGGCGTCCAGGAGTAGCCGGGGTCGCTGGTGTCGACGATCAGGATCGAGATGCCCTTGTGCTTGGGCGCCTCGGGATTCGTGCGGCAGGCCAGCCAGACGTAGTCGGCGTCGTGCCCTCCCGTGGTGAAGATCTTCTGCCCGTTGACCACGTACTCGTCGCCGTCTCGCACTGCCGTGGTGCGCAGCGAGGCGAGGTCGGTGCCCGCTTCGGGTTCGGTGTAGCCGATCGCGAAGTGCACGTCACCGGCGAGGATCTTGGGCAGGAAGAAGGACTTCTGCTCCTCGGTGCCGTAGGCCTGCAAGGTCGGCCCCACGGTCTGCAGCGTCACCGACGGCAGCTGCACGTCGGCGCGGGAGGCCTCGTTGGCGAAGATGTACTGCTCGACGTCCCCGAAGCCGCGCCCGCCGTACTCCTCGGGCCATCCCACGCTCAGCCAGCCGTCGCGGCCCATCCGGCGCACCACCGCGCGGTGCGCCTCGTCGTGCCGGTCCACGGCGAGGGCCGCGCGCTCCTCGTCGGTGACGAGGTTGCTGAAGTACTCCCGCAGTTCGGCCTGCAGCTCCCGCTGCTCCTCGGTGAGTTCGATGAACACGGCTTCTCCTCAGGCGTGTCGGGCGAGGACGTCGACGCGGTGCGCGGCGCCGCCTGCGAGCCGCGCCAGATCCTTGACCTGCGAGTAGTAGCGGTGCATCGGGTAGGTGATGTCCACGCCGAGTCCGCCGTGCAGGTGGTGGCAGGTGTGCATCGCCGCAGGCGCCTGGTCGGTGAGCCAGAACGCGGCGACGTCGAGGTCCTCCCCCGCCTCGCGCCCGGTGCCCAGCCGCCAGGACGCCGACAGCGCCGCGAGGTGCAGGGTCCGGTTGACCACGTAGACGTCGGCGATCTGCTGCGCGACGGCCTGAAACGCCGCGAGCGGCTTGCCGAACTGGTGACGCGTGCGCAGGTGCTCGGCGGTGAGCTCCAGCGCTCCCGCCACGGCGCCGTCGCCGAGCGCGCACATGCCGGCCAGCGCGCAGTCGTGCACGTCCTGGAGGACCGATTCGCCTGGTGCGCCGAGGATTTCGCCGTCGACGCCGTCGAGGTCGACGACCCATTCGGTGCCGACCGAGGACTTCACCGAGTGCAGCGTGACGCCGTCGGCGTGCGGATCGACCAGCACGATCGCGGGGCCGTGCTCGGTGCTCGCCGACACCAGCAACCGGTGCGCGCTGTCGGCGTGCAGGACACCGGTCTTGCGCCCGGTGACGCGCGTTCCCTCCGCCGTGGTGCGGGGTTTCGCGGGCAGCGGGTCGGAGACCTCGTTGAGCGCCGCGCTGAACACCCGTCCGGGTTCGGTGAGCAGCCGCTCCTGCTGAGCCTGCTCGGCGTGCCTGGCGATGGGCAGGACGCCGAGGGCGAGGGTCGCCAGCGCCGGAACGCCGACCCCGGCCTTGCCGACCTCGGCGAGCACCAGACCGACCTCCAGCGGGCCGAGCCCGGCACCGCCGAGGCGCTCGGGCACGGGCAGCGACAGCAGGCCGGACTCGCCGAGCGCCTTCCACACCGACTCGTCGAAACCGATTCCAGTTGAGGCGGCGGCCCGCTCGGTCTCCCGTGCCAGAACTTCGGCCGCCAGATCCCGCACTGCCTGCTGCGTCTCTCCGAGCGTGAACTCCATCCCGCCCCCTAGACCAACCCTGGCCACGTTGTGAAACTTGTTCTACTTCTACCGCCTGAGCAAGCTCCGGCGCAAGCCTCGGCACGCACGAGCGAGCCGACCGCGGGAGCGATCAGCGAGGCAGTCCGAGGATTCGCTCGGCGACCACGTTGAGCAGGATCTGGGTCGTGCCACCGGCGATCGACAGGGCGCGGGTCAGCAACACCTCGTGCACCGGCTCGGCCTCCATCACCAGCGCCTCGGTGCCGAGCATCTCGACCCCGAGCTCGGCCACGTTCTGGCGGTGCCACACGCCCAGCAGCTTCTCGACGCTGGACTCCGCGCCCGGTCCCCGCCCGTGCAGGCTGCGCAGCGTCGCCCGCAGGCGCAGCAGCGAACCGGCCAGGCCGTCCACCACCGCACCGCCGAGGCGTTCGCGCAGCGACGGGTCGGCGTCCCCGGAGGCGGCCAGCAGCCGTTCGACCTCCTGGCCGAGGCTCGACCCGCCGCCGAGCGCGACGCGTTCGTTGGCCAGCGTGGTGCGCGCGAGCTTCCAGCCCTGACCCGGTTCGGCGACCAGGCACTCGTCGGGGACGAAGACGTCGTCGAGGAACACCTCGTTGAACCGCTCCACGCCGGTGATCTCCCGCAGCGGCCGGACGGTGATGCCCTCCGAGGCCATGTCGACCAGGAAGTAGCTGATACCGCGGTGCTTCGGCGCGTCCGGATCTGTGCGGGCCAGGCAGATGCCCCAGTCGGCTTCCTGCGCGAGGGAGGTCCACACCTTCTGGCCGGTCAGCTTCCAGCCGCCGTCGACGCGTTCGGCCTTGGTGCGCAGCCCGGCGAGGTCGGAACCCGCTCCCGGCTCGGAGAACAGCTGGCACCAGGTGATCTCGCCGCGCAGCGTCTGCCAGACGAACCGCTCGCGCTGGGCGTCGGTGCCGTGCTCGACGATCGTCGGCACCGCCCAGTTGCCCACCACCATGTCGGGGCGTCGCACGCCCGCCCGGTCCAGCTCCTCGTCGATGAGCAGCTGCTCGTGGGGACCGGCTCCGCAGCCGTAGGGCTGGGGCCAGTGCGGGGCGAGGTAGCCCGTCTCGGCGAGCCGCTCCCGCTGCCGCTGCGGGGAGAGCGCCGCGATCTCCTCGACCGCGCCGCGGATCTCACCGCGCCGTTCCTCGGGGAGCTCGGCGGACAGGCTCAGCCTCCGCCGCACGCCGGAGGCCGACAGCTCGGCGACGCGACGGCGCCAACCCGCCGAACCACCGACGGTCTGGCGCAGCGCCAGCGCGCGGCGGAGGTAGAGGTGGGCGTCGTGCTCCCAGGTGAACCCGATGCCGCCGAGCACCTGGATGCAGTCCTTGGCGACCTCCACCGCGGCGTCGAAGACGGCGGCTCCGGCCGCGGCGGCGGCCAGCGGGTGCTCCTCCGGGGCGTCCTCGGCGGCTCGGGCGGCGTCCCAGGCCAGGGCGGTGGCCTTCTCCACCTCGCACAGCATGCGCGCGCAGAGGTGCTTGACGGCCTGGAACGAGCCGATGACCTGCCCGAACTGCTCGCGGGTGCCCGCGTGCTCGACGGCGGTGCGCAGGCACCAGCCGGCGATCCCGACGGCCTCGGCGGCCGCGAGCGTGACCGCGAGATCGCGCACGTCCCGTTCACCGACGACGTGGGTGGCCGGGATCGTGACGTCGCGCAGCACGACCTCCGCGACCGGGCGGGACACGTCCAGCGACGGGCGCGCTCGCAGCTCCGCCCGCTCGGCCTCGACCAGGAACCACACGTCCCGGTCGTCCACCCGGGCGCACAGCAGCAGGTGCGTCACGCCGGTGGCGCCCGCGACGGCCGCGACGCGACCGGAAACCACCAGCCCGCCACCGGTTTCGGCACCGACGAGCTCACCGGGCTCCAGCGCGACCGCCGCAGTGGCCCGGCCCTCGGCGAAGTCGGCCTCGCCGAGCAGCGCGACGGTCACGGCGGTGGACCAGACAGGGCCGGGCACCAGCGCGTCGGCGGCCTGCTCCAGTCCGGAGGCGAGGTCGGTCAGCGTGCCGAGACCTTCGGTGATCAACGAGAACACGCCGATCTCGGTCAGGCCGGTCCAGGTCTCCTGCTCGTGCCAGACCGGGGCGTCGGCGTTCTCCAGCTTGCGCACCGGATCGGTGCCCAACCCCTCGGCCCACGACCGGATGGACTCCTGCAGGGCCCGCTGCTCCTCGGTGATCGCGATCGGCACTACGCCTCCTCGTCCGCGCCCGCACTGCGAGAATTAGAACATGTTCTAACAAGCTAGCGGGTGGACCGGGTACGCTGCAATGCGCATCAGTACCGATTCGAAAGAGGCACCACGTGACGCAGGGATCGACCACCGACCGCGAGCACCACCCGTCGATGCCTGCGGAACTGCTCGACCTCGCCGAGCAGGCGACCGGGTTCATGCCCACCGACGAGGGACTGGCGCTGCACGAGACCGCCACGACCTACCTCGGCACCGGGGTCGGCGTCGAAATCGGCACCTACTGCGGGAAGTCCACGATCTTCCTGGGCGCCGCCGCGCGGCGCACCGGCGGCCGGATCGTCACCGTCGACCACCACCGCGGCTCCGAGGAGCACCAGCCCGGCTGGGAGTACCACGACCCGGACCTGGTGGACCCCACCATCGGCAAGCTCGACACCCTCGGCGAGTTCCGCCGCACCATCGCGCGGGCGCGCCTGGAGGACGAGGTCACCGCCGTCGTCGGCCGCTCCGGCGCGATCGCCGAGTTCTGGCGCACGCCGCTGAGGCTGCTGTTCATCGACGGCGGGCACACCGAGGAAGCCGCCATCACCGACTACGAGGGCTGGTCCCACTGGCTCGTCCCGGGCGGCGCGCTGGTCATCCACGACGTCTTCCCGAACCCGGAGGACGGCGGCCAGGCCCCGTACAACATCTACCGCCGGGCCCTGGCCACCGGAGCCTTCACCGAAACCCGGGTCACCGGCTCGATGCGCGTCCTCGAACGCACCGCGGGCGAACCCGGCTCCCTGCCCTGACCCCGACCCACCCGTTCCAATTTCGCGCGAAGTTCGAGCTCCGAGCCTCACGCTCGAACTTCGCGCGAAATTCGAGCCACACCTCCTGACCAGGCACTACACGCCCGAGCGCGGGGGAGGATTCGAATTTCGCGCGAAATTGTGAGGGTGTTCGGACGGGTCGAATTTCGCGCGAAATTGGAAAAACCCCACTCGACCAGGTGGTTTTCGCCGGTCGGGTGGGGTGTCTCCGCGTCAGCGGGTGCGTTCGTACTCGCAGCAGGCGGCGTTCTCGACCGGGAGTCCGGTGGGGAGTTCTTCGCCTCGGAAGATGCCGTTGCCCAGGCTGGTTCGGGTCAGGGCGTCCGCAGCGAGGATGACCGCCGCGGCGGTCCAGGAGGACTGCTCCTCCGGCCAGCGCTTCTGATCCGCGAAGACGTAGCCCGTCCAGTAGGAACCGTCGGGGTCCCGCAGGTGCTGCATCGCGGCCAGCTGCTGCACGGCTCGGTCGTGCTCGCCCAAGGCGTCCAGGGCCAGCACGAGCTCGCAGGTCTCGGCGCCGGTGACCCACGGGTGGTCGTCGACGCAGCGAATGCCCAGGTCCGCCACGACGAAGTCGTCCCAGCGCTCGTCGATGCGCCGCAGCCCGGCCTCACCCCGGACGGCACCGCCGAGGATCGGGTAGTACCAGTCCATCGAGTACCGGGTCTTCGGCGTGAACGCCTCCGGATGCCTGCGCAGCGCGTGCCCGAGGCGGCCGACGGCCACCTCCCAGCTCGGCTGCGGCACGCCGACGCGGTCGGCCAGCGCCAGCGCGCACCGCAGGCTCTGGTGGATGCTGGAGCTGCCCGACAGCAGCGCCTCACCGGTCGGACCGGCTTCACCGATGCCCCAGTCGATCTCACCGCGCCGGTGCTGCGCGGTGAGCACGAAGTCGATGGCGTCGCGCACCATCGGCCACATCCGCTCGGCGAACTCCTCGTCGCCGGTGATCAGCACGTGGTGCCAGACGCCCACCGCCGGGTAGGCGCAGTAGTTGGTGTCGGCGCCGGCGTCCTCGACCACGCCGTCGCGCACCTGAAGGGGCCACGAGCCGTCGGAGCGCTGGGTGGCGCGCAGCCACTCGTACGCCCGCTCCGCCTCCACGAGCTGCCCGATCACCGACAGCGCCATCGCGCACTCCACGTGGTCCCACGGGTCGGTGTGACCACCCGGGAACCACGGGATCTCCCCCGAGGGGAGCTGAACGGACGCGATGGCCTTGCCGGTCTGGACGAGCGCCTCCGCGGAGACGACGCCCGGCAGCTCAGGCGCCGGCACGAGGTTTGCCCAGGTAGATCGCGATGCTCTTGCCCGCGACCGGGTTGAGCAGCTGCTCCGCGGTCCGCGAGATCCACGGCGCCTTCATCATGTCCCACACCAGGAACGCGTGGTACGCCTTGGCCAGCGGGTGATCGTTGTTGTCGGTGCCCACCGCGCACTTGATCCACCAGTACGGCGAGTGCAGCGCGTGCGCGTAGTCGCGGAAGGCGTAGCGCAGCCCGGCGTCGGTGAGCTTGCCGATCAGCTCGTCGGCGGAGTAGATCCGCACGTGGCCGCCCTCGACCTGGTGGTACTCGTCGGACAGCGCCCAGCAGATCCGCTCCGGCCAGGCGCGCGGGACGGTGACCACGACGCGTCCGCCCGGCTTGACCACGCGGACGAGCTCGCGCATCGCCTTCTCGTCCTCGGGGATGTGCTCCATGATCTCCGAGGCGATGACGACGTCGAACTCGCCGTCGGCGAACGGCAGGGCCAGCGCGTCACCGGAGACCGTCTGGGCCTTGGCGCCCTCGGGCACCTCGCCCTCGTCCTTCATCGCGGCGAACATC
Source organism: Saccharopolyspora endophytica (assembly GCF_018070075.1). Lineage (GTDB taxonomy): Bacteria > Actinomycetota > Actinomycetes > Mycobacteriales > Pseudonocardiaceae > Saccharopolyspora > Saccharopolyspora endophytica. The sequence goes on along the minus strand of NZ_JAGPXE010000002.1, from coordinate 654,522 downwards.
GCGGCGACGTTCTCCAGCTCTTCGACGTCCTGGTCGAAGGCGGTGATGTCGGTGCCGCGCCGGTACAGCTCGAAGGCGTGCCGGCCACCGCCGCAACCCAGGTCCAGCACCCGCTGTCCCGGCCGCACACCGAGCCTGTCGAAGTCCACCGTCAGCAACGCGTTGCTCCCTTCCCACCGCGCGGGCTGCGCGAGATCGCTTCGGCGTAGCAGTCGACGGTCGCCGCTGCCACGGATTTCCAGCTGTAGCGGGCCAGCACTCGCTCGCGCCCGTTGGCGCCGAGCCGGGCGCGATGCTCCGGCGAGTCCAGCTGCCGGGCCAGCGCCTCGGCCAGCGCTTCGGCGTCGCCCGGCGGCACCAGGTCGGCGCACTCCCCGTCGGGCCCGACGACCTCGGGGATCGCACCGGCGCGGCTGGCGACCAGCGGCGTGCCGCAGGCCATCGCCTCCACGGTCGGCAGCGAGAACCCCTCGTAGAGCGAGGGCACGCTCGCGACCTCGGCGGAACCCAGCAGCTCGGCCAGCTCCTCGTCGCTGATGCCCTTGACGGTGCGCACCACGTCGCCGATGGCCAGCTCCTCGATGCGCTGCTCGGTCGGCCCGCCGGGGGTCAGCTTGCTGACCAGCACCAGCTCGACCTCGCGTTCGGTGCGCAGCTTCGCGACGGCCTCCAGCAGCGTGCCGACGCCCTTCATCGGGGTGTCGGCGCTGGCCATGGCCACGATGCGACCGGGAACGCGCGGCTTGGCCGGGGGCTTGAACACATCGGCGTCCACGCCCAGCGGCACGACGCGCAGCTGCTCGGGGCTGACCCCGAAGTCCTCGCGGATGTCGTCCGCGGAGTTCTGCGACACGGTCAGCAGCTGCGGGATCTGGCGGGCGACGCGGGCCTGCATCCGGGTGAAGCCGTACCAGCGGTGCACGGTGAGCTTGCGCCAGCCCTTGGCAGCGGCGAGGTCGACCCGGCGATCGTGGGTGATCGGGTGGTGGACGGTGGCGACCAGCGGAATCCCGGCGCGCTGCAGGGAGAGCAGACCCGAACCGAGGCACTGGTTGTCGTGCACCACGTCGAACTCGTGCGAGCGGGCCTTGAGCAGCCGCGCCGCGCGCATGCTGAACGTCATCGGTTCGGGGAACCCCGCGGTCCACATGGTGCCGACCTCGAGCAGGTCGATGTGGTCGCGCAGCTCGCGCCAGTGCGGGGTGCGGAACGGGTCGTCGTCGTTGTAGAGGTCGAGGCTGTCCACGGGCGTCAGGTCCACGCCGGGGTCCAGGTCCGGGTAGGGCTGACCGGAGAACACCTCGACGTGATGTCCCAGCTCGGCGAGGCCGCGGCTGAGGTAGCGGACGTAGACACCCTGTCCGCCGCAATGCGGCTTGCTTCGATAGGAAAGCAACGCGATCCGCACGATTCACCTCACACTGCCCGGGGGCCGCGGGCTGGGTAGACTGGAACATGTTTCGGTCGAGGTAACCCGCTTACCTTAACCCGTTGGTAGCCCCGCACGATGAGTCGCGTGGCGACGAACACGCTTCGCCGTCACCTGATGTCCGTCGACTGTTCAAGGAGAGCCCCGCCCATGGAAAGCTCGCAGAACGTGCTGGAAGCGCTCCGGGGCGGCAGCAACACCGGCACCACGGCGCAGGCCGAGCGGCGCAAGCGCATCATCGACGCCACCATCGCGCTGGCCAGCAAGGGCGGTTACGACGCGGTGCAGATGCGCGCGGTCGCCGAGAAGGCCGATGTCGCACTGGGCACCCTGTACCGCTACTTCCCCTCCAAGATTCACCTGTTGGTGGTCGGCTTGGCGCGGGAGTTCGCGCGCGAGCAGGAGAAGATGGACCGCTCGAAGATCCCCGGCGACACGCCCTACGACCGGGTGCTGCACGTGCTCAACCGCACCACCCGCCAGCTCCAGCGCAACCCGGAGCTGACCGAGGCGATGACCAGGGCGTTCATGTTCGCCGACACCTCGGTGGCCAACGAGGTCGACACCGTGGCGCTGCTGATGGAGCAGCTGTTCACCCAGGCCATGACACCCGACGAGCCCACCGAGGAGCAGCGGGCGATCGCGCGGGTCATCGGCGACGTCTGGCTGTCCAACCTGGTCGCGTGGGTGACCCGCCGCGCCTCGGCCACCGACGTGTCCAACCGGCTCGAACTGACCGTGCGGCTACTGCTGGCCTGAGTACTCCACGACATCATCGTTCGCGGTGGCGGTGAGTTCGCCGCGCGTGACCAGGAGGTCGAGGTGCGCGCTCGTCTCGCCGACCGCCAGCACCTGGTTGAACAGGTCGAGGTCGGCGAAGTCCTTGTCGCGCCGCGTCCAGCCGAGCTTGAGGGCCGCCTCGTAGGCGGTTCCCGCGCCGTCGCGGACGACCTCGGCCGTCTGCTGCAGGCGCTCGTCGTGATGGCGCAGCAGCTCGTCGATGCGCTGGTGGGAGCTGCCGCCGACGGGCCCGTGCGCGGGCAGCAACCGCAGGTCCGGGTAGGTCTGCATGAGCCGCAGCGAGTCCAGGAAGTCGCCGAGCGGCAGTTCCGGGCGCGCCGATTCGACGCCGATCGAGGGCGTGATGTGCGGCAGGATGTGGTCGCCGGAGAACAGCGTCGAGGAGTCGGCGTCGAGGAACACCACGTGTCCCCGGGTGTGCCCGGGTGTCGGCACGGCGAGCAGGGTGCGCGACCCCAGCGGAATCTCGACCTTGCCGTGCAGCCACTCGTCCGGCTGCTCGTAGGGGTTCTCCCCCTTGCGCTCCGGCGGTGCGCCGCCGTAGGCCTCCGCGAGCTTGCCGAGCAGCTCCTGCGCACCCCAGCGCTGCAGCCGCCGCATCTCGGCGAGTTCGGTGCCGCCTCGGAGGATCGCGTCCATCGTGGGCTGCTCACCGGCGCCGAGGCTGATCTTGGAGCCGAAGGTGCGGCGCAGCTGCACCGCGAGCGTGTAGTGGTCGCGGTGCACGTGGGTCACCAGGAACCGCTGCACGTCGGCGAAGTCGTAGCCGATCTCGCCGAGACCCTTCTCCAGCTGGGTGCGTGCTTCTTCCAGCGCCCAGCCGGAGTCGATGAGCACCAGCCCGTCGGAGTCCTCGATGGCGTAGACGTTGACCGCCCGGAGTCCGTCGTTGGGCAGCGGCAGCGGAATCCGGTGCACGCCGGGCCCGACCTGTTCCACGCCGGGCTCGATCCACGCGTGCCGATCGCTCACCGCTGTCCTCCGAGTTTTGACGAACTTCTTCAAAGAGATGTACCACTCCGCTTCCTCAGGTGCCGTAGACGGGGTCGGGAACGGGGGCCTTGGCGAGCAGTTCCGCCACCACGGGGCCGAGTTCGCCGGCGTCCCAGCGTCGGCCCGCATCGCGCGACGGTCCTCGGGTCCAGCCGGTTCCGACGGTGATGTCGCCACCGGCGACCTCGAAGACCCGGCCGGTGACCTCGGCGGAGTCGGCGCTGCCGAGCCAGGCCACCAGCGGTGAGACGTTTTCCGGCGCCATGTCGTCGAATCCCTGGTCCGGCTGGGCCATCATGTCGGCGAAGACGGTCTCGGTCATGCGGGTGCGCGCCGACGGTGCGATGGCGTTGACGGTGACGCCGTAGCGGGAGAGTTCGGCGGCGGTGTTGAGGGTGAGCGCGATGATCCCGGCCTTGGCCGCGGCGTAGTTGGTCTGGCCGATGCTGCCGAGCAGGCCCGCGCCCGAGGTGGTGTTGATGATCCGCGCCTGCACCACCTCGCCCGCCTTGGCGCGGTCGCGCCAGTGCTGCGCGGCGTGCCGCATGGTGGCGGCGTGGCCCTTGAGGTGGACGCGGATGACCTGGTCCCACTCGTCCTCGGCGATGTTGACGAACATCCGGTCGCGCACGAACCCGGCGTTGTTGACCAGCACGTCCAACCGCCCGAACCGCTCGACGGCGAACTCCACGAGCTCCCGCGCCTGACCCCAGTCCGCGACGTCGGCCCCGTGCACCTCGGCCTCACCGCCGAGGGCCCGGATCTCGTCGGCGACCTCCGCGGCCGCGGACCCGTCACCCCCGCTGCCGTCCAACTGCACCCCGATGTCGTTCACGACGACCTTCGCCCCCTGCCGCGCGAACTCCACGGCGTGCGCCCGGCCGAGTCCGCGCGCACCCCCGGTCACGATGACGACCCTGTCCTCACAGATCACGTTCGTCCTCCTAAAAGTCGTTGCCGGCACCCAACACCGGCGTCTGCCAACCCACCCCACCCCGGATTTCAGTGGAAATCAGGACCCGGGTTTCCACTGAAACCAGGACCCGGGTTTCCACTGAAATCCGGAACCCCGCCCCTGTCCCGAACTTCCACTGAAATCCGGAACCCCGCCCCTGTCCCGAACTTCCACTGAAATCCGGAACCCCGCCCCTGTCCCGAACTTCCACTGAAATCGGGGGGTCCGTGGGGAGGGTGCCGGGCTCGGGGTTGTTGTGGTCAGGAGCGGATTGCGTTGAGGTAGGCCGTTCGTTCGCCTCCACCGTCGACGGTGAGCGTCGAACCGGTGACGTACGAGGCCAGCGGTGAAGCCAGGAAGAGGCAGGCGTTGCCGACGTCGGACGGCTCGGCCAGGCGTCCCATGGGGACGATCGAGCTCAGGTCCGCCTCGCCGTAGTGGTCGGCCTGGTCCTCCGAGCGGACCAGGCCCACGACCACGCCGTTGACGCGCACGTCGGGTGCGAGTTCCTGGGCGAGCGTGCCGGTGAGGTTGTCCAGACCCGCCTTGGCGGCTCCGTAGGCCGCGGTGCCGGGTGAGGGACGACGACCGGAGACGCTGCTGATGTTGATGACCGAGCCCCCGGACTCCACGAGCGCGTCCCGCGCGTGCTGAGCGAGCAGCAGCGGCGCGATCAGGTTCAGCTCGACCACCTTGCGGTGCAACCGGATCGACGTGCCGGCGGTGTCGGCGACCGGAGTGCCACCCGCGTTGTTGACCAGCACGTCCAGCCGCCCGGAGCGCTGCCGGATGTTGCCGATCAGCTCGGCGACCTGCTCGCTCTCCCGGACGTCGACCTGCGCGAAGTGTGCGGTGGCCGAACCGTGCGAGGGCAGCTCGTCGACGGGTGTGCGGGCGCAGACGTGGACCTCCGCCCCGGCGCGCAGGAACGTCTCGGCGATGCCCGCGCCGAGGCCCCGCGTTCCCCCCGTCACCAGCACGACCCGGCCGGTGAGGTCGATCTCGATGCCCATCCGCCGCTCCCTGCGTTCTCGCCCCTGGCGGGGTGTCCTGCGGTGTTGCTACGGTAACAAGCCAACCAAACAAGTGCTAGGTTTGGCAGGTGGCATGGGCACGCAAATCGAACGGCGGGACAGCGGAATCGTCGTCCTCACCGTCGACCACCCACCGGTGAACGCACTGCCGGTCAAGGGCTGGTTCGACCTCGCCGAGGCGCTGCGCGACAGCGGTGCCGATCCGCAGACCCGGGTCGTGGTGCTGCGCGCCGAGGGACGCGGCTTCAACGCGGGTGTGGACATCAAGGAACTGGCCGCCGACCCCGGCCACGACAAGCTCGTCGCCGTCAACAACGGCTGCTACGAGGCGTTCAAGGCCGTCTACGAGTGCCCGGTGCCGGTGATCAGCGCGGTGCAGGGGTTCTGCGTGGGCGGCGGCATCGGCCTGGTCGGCAACTCCGACGTGATCGTCGCCAGCGACGACGCGACCTTCGGCCTGCCGGAGGTGGACAGAGGAGCCCTCGGCGCTGCCACGCACCTGTCCCGCCTGGTGCCGCAGCACATGATGCGCGCCATGTTCTACACCGGGAAGACGGCCACCGCGCAGCAGCTGGCCGAGTTCGGTTCGGTGCACGCGGTCGTCGGGCGCGAAGGACTCCTGGACGCCGCGCTGGAGGTGGCCGCCGACATCGCGGCCAAGAACCCGCTGGTGATCCGCAAGGCCAAGGCCGCGCTCAACGGCATCGACCCGGTGGACGTCAACCGCAGCTACCGGTTCGAGCAGGGCTTCACCTTCGAGCTCAACCTCACCGGGGTGTCGGACGAGATCCGCGCCGAGTTCGGCCGCGAGAAGGAGGCGTAGGTGCAGGACAAGCAGCTGACCGTCGACGAGGTGGTCTCCCACCTGCGCGACGGCATGACGATCGGCATCGGCGGCTGGGGTTCCCGGCGCAAGCCGATGGCGCTGGTGCGCGCGATCCTGCGCTCCGACCTCAAGGACCTGACGCTGGTGTCCTACGGCGGTCCGGACGTCGGATTGCTGTGCGCCGCAGGCAAACTCCGCGAGGTCGTCTACGGTTTCGTGTCGCTGGACTCGATCCCGCTCGACCCGCACTTCCGGGCGGCCCGCCAGCGCGGCGAGCTCGACGTGGCCGAGTACGACGAGGGCATGGTGCTGGCGGGACTCCGCGCGGCCGCGGCACGACTGCCGTTCCTGCCCACGCGCGCCGGGCTCGGTTCCGACGTGATGGCGCTGAACCCGGAGCTGCGCACCGTGCGCTCCCCCTACGCCGACGACGAGGAACTGGTCGCGATGCCGGCGCTGAACCTCGACGTCGCGCTGGTGCACATGAACCGCGCCGACCGCTACGGCAACGGCCAGTACCTCGGCCCCGACCCGTACTTCGACGACCTGATGTGCGCGGCGGCCGAGACCAGCTTCCTCAGCTGCGAGCGGATCGTGGCGACCGAGGAGCTCACCGAGACCGCTCCCCCGCAGTCGCTGCTGATCAACCGGCTCCACCCGCAGGGCGTGGTGGAAACGCCCCACGGCGCGCACTTCACCAGCTGCGTGCCCGACTACGGCCGCGACGAGGCGTTCCAGCGGCACTACGTCGCCAGCGCGAAACCCGGCCAGTGGGAGGCGTTCCGCGCGGAGTTCCTCGACGGGGACGAGGCGGACTACCAGGCGGCGGTCGAGAAGTTCCACGCGAGCGCGGAGGTGCCGGCATGACGATCAGCAGAGCCGAGGTCTGCGCGGTGGCCTGCGCCGACAGCTTCGCCGACGCGGGGTCGGCCATCGCCTCGCCGTTCGGCACCATCCCCTCGATCGGCGCCCGGCTGGCCCGGTTGACCAGCGCCCCCGACCTGCTGCTGTCCGACGGCGAGGCGATGCTGATCGCCGAAACCCCGCCGCTGGGCGAGGAATCCACCGCCACCGTGGAGGGCTGGCTGCCCTACGGCAAGGTCCTGGACCTGCTGGCCGGCGGGAAGCGCCGGGTGATGATGGGCGCCTCGCAGGTGGACCGGTTCGGCAACCAGAACATCTCCCGCATCGGCGACTGGGCGCAGCCCAAGGTGCAGCTGATCGGGGTGCGCGGGGCGCCGGGCAACTCGGTCAACCACACCACGAACTACTGGATCCCCCAGCACAGCACCAAGATCTTCGTCGAATCCGTGGACCTGGTGGCCGGTGTCGGGCACGACCGGGCGCGTCAGGTCGGCGCGAAGTACCACGACGTGCAGGTCGTGGTGACCGACCTGGCGGTGCTGGACTTCCAGGGCCCGGACGGCTCGATGCGGCTGCGTTCGGTGCACCCTGGCGTGAGCGTGGACGAGGTGCGGGAGAAGACCGGGTTCGAGCTCGCCGTCGACGAGGTCGCCGAGACCCGCTTGCCGACCGAGGACGAGCTCGCCCTGATCCGCGACCGGATCGATCCGAAGGGGTTGCGGGACAAGGAGGTTCCGGCGTGACCGAGCAGCTGCTGCGCACGCCGCTGTGCGACCTGACCGGTGTGCGCCACCCGATCGTGCAGACGGGCATGGGCTGGGTGGCCGGGCCGAGCCTGGTCTCGGCGACGGCGAACGCGGGCGGTCTGGGCGTGCTGGCCTCGGCGACGATGACGTTGCCGCAGCTCACCGACGCGGTCCGCGAGGTCAAGGAGCGCACCGGCGAGCCGTTCGGGGTGAACCTGCGCGCCGACGCCGGCGACGCGGAGGAGCGCGTCGACCTGCTCATCCGCGAGGGCGTGAAGGTGGCCTCGTTCGCGCTCGCGCCGTCGCAGCGGCTCATCGGCAAGCTCAAGGACGCCGGGGTCGTGGTGATCCCGTCCATCGGCGCCCGCAGGCACGCCGAGAAGGTCGCGGCGTGGGGCGCGGACGCGGTGCTGGTGCAGGGCGGCGAGGGCGGCGGGCACACCGGCGCGGTGGCCACGACCCTGCTGCTGCCGCAGGTGGTGGACGCGGTGGACATCCCGGTCATCGCCGCGGGCGGGTTCTTCGACGGCCGCGGCCTGGCCGCCGCGCTGTGCTACGGCGCGGCGGGGGTGGCGATGGGGACCCGCTTCCTGCTCACCACCGACAGCCGGGTCCCCGACGAGGTCAAGCGCTCCTACCTGGAGGCGCAGGTCGGCGACACAGTCGTCACGTCCGAGGTGGACGGTCTGCCGCACCGGATGCTGCGCACCGATCTCACCGAGTCCGCCGAGTCGCGGGGCCTGCTCCGGCGTCTTCCCGACGCGCTGCGCCAGGCGGTGGCGTTCAAGTCGCTCACCGGCATGACCTGGCGGCAGCTCGTCACCGACGGGCTGGCCATGCGCAAGGCCCAGAAGCTCCCGCTGCACCGCGTCCTGCTGGCCGCCAACACTCCGATGCTCATCAAATCGGCCCTGGTCGACGGCCACCCGGAAGCCGGCGTCCTCCCCGCAGGCCAGGTCGTCGGCATGATCGACGAGCTCCCCAGCTGCGAGAAGCTGATCGACACCCTCATCACGGAGGCCCGCGACACCCTCCGCCGGACCGGCGCGCTCAGCGCCTGATTCGAATTTCGCGCGAAATTCGACCGCGAAAGTTCGCACTCGAATTTCGCGCGAAATTCGAATCCCCCCACGCGGCCGGGTGTGTTGGTGCTGGTCAGCGGGTGACGATGCCGTCGCAGAGGATGTTGATGTACTGGTCCGCGATGGACTTGATGCTCAGCTTCCCGTTGGGGTTGAACCAGTGGACCGTGGTCCACACGGTGTCGCGGATGAAGCGGTAGGTGAGCTTGGCGTTGAGGTCTTCCCGGAAGACCCCGCTCTTCTGCCCTTCCTGGAGGACCTTCAGCCAGGTCTTCTCGAACTCGTCGGCCACGCCGGGCAGGTAGTCGAAGCGCTCGAACTGGGCCAGGTAGTTGGCCTCGTTCTGGAAGATCGCGATCGCGGCCGGGTGCTGGCGCAGCGCCGCGTAGGACCGCTTGATCAGCTCGGTCAGCGCGGTGCGCGGGTCCTCGGCCTCCTCGATGATCTTGGCGTTGGCCTGCCGCTGGTCGTCGAGGAACTCGCGCAGGATCTCGTCCACCATCGCCTCCTTGGAGTCGAAGTGGTGGTAGAGGCTGCCGGAGAGGATGCCCGCGGCGTCGGCGATGTCGCGGACCGTGGTCGCGAGGAACCCACGGGTGGCGAACAGCTCGCCGGCGATGGCGAGCAGTTCGGCTCGGCGTTCGGAGCCGTTCTCCCGCGCCGGGCGGTTGCGTGCGGACAAGCGCTTGGTCGAGACCACGAGACCATCCTCTCAAAGCCGCCGCGGCGTTGCGCGCCGGAGGGTCATGGGTGCTGGTTGGAGACCGAGATGACCTCGCCGGTGAGATAGGTCGAGTAGTCCGAGGCGAGGAAGACGATCACGTTGGCGATCTCCCACGGCTCGGCGGAGCGGCCGAACGCCTCGCGCTGGGTGAGCGTGGCCAGCAGGTCGTCGGAGGTGACCTTGGCCAGGTTCTCGTGCATCACCAGGCTCGGGGCCACGGCGTTGATCCGGACGCCGAGCTCGGCGGCGTCCATCGCGGCGCAGCGGGTCAGGGCCATGACCCCGGCCTTGGCGGCCGCGTAGTGGGACTGCCCGGCCTGCGCCCGCCAGCCGACGACGGAGGCGTTGTTGACCACGACACCGGGGTTTCCCTGGTCGCGGAAGAGCCGGGTCGCGGCGCGCGTGCAGCGGAAGGTGCCGCCGAGGGTGACATCGACGACCTTGTCCCACTGCTCGTCGGTCATCTCCAGGATCGAGGCCGTGCCGCCCAGGCCGGCGTTGTTGACCACCACGTCGACCTGACCGAAGGTGCTGGTCGCGGTGTCGAACATGCGCTGCACCTGGGACTCGTCGGTGACGTCGCAGGCCACCGAGGCGACCTTGGCGCCGGGCAGCTCGGCGAGTTCCGCGCAGGTCTCGGCGAGCCGGCGCTCGTGCCGGTCGCTGATGAGCACCTGGGCGCCCTCTTCGAGCATCCGGCGCGCGACCGCCGAGCCGATTCCGGTGCCTGCCGCGGCGGTGACCACCGCGGTCTTGCCGTTGAGCAGTCCGTGCGCGGGCGGTGCCTGGGTCATCGGGTGCCCTCCTGAGGTCGGGGTTCGCGCGGCAGGCCGAGCACCCGCTCGGCGATGATGTTGCGCTGGATCTCGTTGGAGCCGCCGTAGATCGTGTCGGCGCGGGTGAACAGGAACAGCCGCTGACGGCTGTCGAGGTCGTAGGGCGCACCCTGGGCGACGAGCCCGTCGGGGCCGGCGACCGCCATGGCGAGCTCACCGAGCTCGCGGTGGAAGTTCGACCACAGCAGCTTGACCACCGACGATTCGGGACCGGGCGGCCCTTCGGCGCCGAGCAGCCGGAACACGGTGCAGCGCAGGGCTTCCAGGTCGGTCCAGGCGCGGGCGATGCGGTCGCGCAGCAGCGGGTCGTCGAGGGCGCCGTTGGCGCGGGCCTGCTCGGTGATCTCGGCGAGCTCGCGGCGGAAGACGACCTGCTGATCGACGGTTCCGATGCCGCGCTCGAACCCGAGCGTGCCCATCGCGACCTTCCAGCCCTGCCCGACCTCGCCGACGACGTGCCCGGCCGCGGTGCGGGCGTCGTCGAAGAACACCTCGTTGAACTCCGAGGTGCCGGTGAGCTGCACGATCGGGCGCACCCGGATGCCGGGCTGGTCCATCGGCACCAGGAAGTAGGACAGCCCCTGGTGGCGGCGCTGTTCTGAGTCGGTGCGGGCGAGCACGAAGCACCAGTCGGCGACGTGCGCCATCGACGTCCACACCTTCTGGCCGTTGAGCACCCACTCGTCGCCCTCCAAGCGGGCGGTGGTGGCGACGTTGGCGAGGTCGGAGCCCGCGCCGGGCTCGGAGTAGCCCTGGCACCACAGCTCGCGCGCGCCGACGATCTCGGGCAGGAACCGCTTCTGCTGCTCGGGGCTGCCGAAAGCCATCAGCGTGGGCCCGAGCAGTTCCTCGCCGATGTGGCCGACGCGCACCGGTGCCTGCGCGCGGGCGTACTCCTCGTGGAAGATGACCTGCTGGCCGACGCCGGCTTCGCGCCCGCCGAACTCCCGGGGCCACCCCAGGCACGTCCACCCGTGCTCGGCGAGCAGCCGGTCCCACGCGAGCCGCACGTCGAATCCCTCGTGCTCGCGCCCGGGCCCGCCGAGTCCGCGCGCTTCGGCGAACTCGCCGGTCAGGTTCTCGGACAACCACTGCCGGACTTCGCGGCGGAAGGCCGCTTCCTCGGCGCTGTCGGTGAGGTCCACAACCGCCTCCTCGGCGTCGTTCCCGCGTCGGCACTCTACCAAGCACTTGCTTGTTCGGCTAACCTCGACGTGCCGCAATCGCAAGGCCGAGCTAGGAGCGCCCGATGGCAGCAGAACGAGGGGTCGTCCACTACGAGGTCCGCGACCAGGTCGCCGTGGTGACGATGAACCGGCCCGACTACCGCAACGCCCAGAACTCGGTGATGACCTACGCGCTCGACGACGCCTTCTACCGTGCCTGCGAGGACGACCGGGTCAAGGTGATCGTGCTGGCCGGCGAGGGCAAGCACTTCTCCGCCGGTCACGACATCGGGTCTCCCGAACGCGACATCGACGTCAGCTACCCCCGCCGGGCGGGCCTGTGGTGGGACCACACCAAGCACACCGGCGGCGAGTCGCGCTTCGCCCGCGAGCAGGAGGTCTACCTGGGCATGTGCCGCCGCTGGCGCGAGATGCCCAAGCCCGCCATCGCCTCCGTGCAGGGCGCGTGCGTGGCCGGCGGCCTGATGCTGGCGTGGGTGTGCGACCTGATCGTCGCCAGCGACGACGCGTTCTTCGCCGATCCCGTGGTGAAGATGGGCATCCCCGGAGTGGAGTACTTCGCCCACCCGTGGATGCTCGGACCGCGGATCGCCAAGGAGTTCCTGTTCACCGGCAAGCGGATGAGCGCGCAGCGGGCCTACGAGATCGGCATGGTCAACCAGGTGGTGCCGCGCGAGGAGCTCTCCGACACGACGATGAGCCTCGCCGACACCGTCGCGGAGATGCCGATGTTCGGGCTGTCGCTGACCAAGAAGGCGATCAACCAGGCCGAGGACCTGATGGGCATGCACAACGGCATGGACTCCGCGTTCGGGCTGCACCACTTCGCCCACGCGCACAACGCCGAGGTCGGCAAGGACTCCCTGGCGGGCATGGACGCGCGCAGCATGAAGAAGTCCAACCAGGAACGTGGGTGAGCCGTGGATCTGGAGTTCTCGCAGACCGATCTGGCCTTCCGCGACGAGGTGCGGGCGTGGCTGCGCGAGCACGTGCCCGCCGAACCGCTGCCATCACTGGAGACCGCTGAGGGATTCGCCGCGCACCGCGAGTGGGAGCAGCTGCTGCACTCGGCGGGGTTGTCGGTGGTGTCGTGGCCCGAGGAGTTCGGCGGTCGCGGCGCATCGCTGCTGCAGTGGGTGATCTTCGAGGAGGAGTACTACGCCGCCGGAGCACCCGGTCGCGTCAGCCAGAACGGCATCTTCCTGCTGGCCCCCACGCTCTTCGAGCACGGCACCGACCAGCAGAAGCAGCGCTACCTGCCGCGGATGGCCACCGCGGAGGACATCTGGGCGCAGGCGTGGTCCGAACCCGAAGCGGGCAGCGACCTGGCCGGGATCCGCTCGACCGCGCGCCGCGTCGACGGCGGCTGGCTGCTCAGCGGCAACAAGACGTGGAGTTCACGCGCGGCGTTCGCCGACATCGCCTTCGGACTGTTCCGCAGCGACCCGGACGCGCCCCGGCACAAGGGCCTGACCTACTTCCTGTTCCCGCTGGACGCGCCCGGGGTCACGGTCCGGCCGATCCAGCGGATCGACGGCAAACCCGCCTTCGCCGAGCTGTTCCTCGACGAGGTCTTCGTCCCCGACGCCGACGTGCTGGGCGGGGTCGGCGACGGCTGGCGGGTCGCGATGAGCACGGCCAGCAACGAACGCGGGCTCACGCTGCGCAGTCCGGGCCGGTTCCTGGCCACCGCGCGGAAGCTGACCGAGCTGCCCGGCGGGCTCGACGACGACCGGGTGGTCGACGCGTGGGTGTCCGCGCAGGCGTACCGGCTCGCGACGTTCGAGACGGTGACCAAGGTGCTCGACGGCGCCGGGCTGGGCGCCGGGGCGAGCCTGAACAAGATCTTCTGGTCCGAAATGGACACCTCGATGCACGAAACCGCCTGGGACCTGCTGGGACCGGAGGCGGAGACGAGCTCGTGGGTCGAGGGGTACCTGTTCTCGCTGGCCGGCCCGATCTACGCCGGGACCAACGAGGTCCAGCGCAACATCGCCGCCGAGCGGGTGCTCGGACTGCCGAGGGGGTCGCGATGAGATTCGTGCTCGAATCCGAGCAGCAGGACATGGCCGACACCCTGCGCGCCATGTTCACCGCCGCCGACGTGCCGACCATCGCCCGCTCCTGGGCCGACGGGGACGGCGAGAGCTGGCTCAAGCTGTGGCGAAGCCTCGCCGACCTCGGCGTCACCGGTGTGACGCTGCCGGAGGAGCGCGGCGGACTCGGGCTCGGCCCGGTCGAACTGGCTCTCTGCCTGCAGGAATGCGGCTACGCCGGACTGCCGGGACCGGTGATCGAGTCGCTGGCGTTCCTCCCGGCGCTGCTGCCGGACCTCACCGCCGACACCAAGGTGCGCACCGCGATCGTCGAGCAGCACGTTCCGCACGCTCTCGACGCCGACCTCGCCGACGAGGTCTACGCGTGTGGACCGGGATCGAACCGCCTCCTGTCGCCGATCTCGTTGCAGCGGAGGGATTCCTTCGACGCCGCACGCCGGTTGTTCGACGTCGAGGGCCCCGGCGAGGAGATCCCCGGCGCGGACTTCGAGCGGGCCTTCGACGTCGCGGTGCTGGGCTGCGCCGCCTACCTGCTCGGACTGGGACACCGGATGCTCGACCTGGCCACCGAGCACGTCAAGCAGCGACAGCAGTTCGGGCGTCCGGTCGGCGAGTTCCAGGCGGTCAAGCACCACCTGGCGAACGCGCTGCTCAAGCTGGAGTTCGCCCGTCCGCTCATCCGCGGCGCCGCCCTGTCGGCGGGCTCCGCGCACGGCGGTCGCGACGCCTCGGCGGCCAAGCTCGCCGCGGCCGACGCCACCCACCTGACCAGCCGCATCGCCCTGCAGGTCCACGGCGCCATCGGCTACACCGCCGAGCACGACCTGCACCGCCACCTCACCAAGACCGCGGCCCTGCGCCAGTCCTGGGGCACCCCCACCTGGCACCGCCGTCGCATCGCCCGATCCCTCACCGCAGACCCGGACACCGCCATCGGAAGCCCCTGACCCGAGCGGGTTCGACGTGGATGAGCATCTGAGCTGGGAGGTTGTTGTGCGGTTTGCTTTCACCGAGGAGCAGGACGAGTTGCGCGAGGTCGTGCGGCGGTTGCTGGACCGGCGGGGTGGACCGGAGGTCCGGGAGCCCGATGTCGTGGCCGAGGGGTACGACCAGGAGGTGTGGGCGCAGCTCGCCGAGCAGGTCGGGGCGCACTCGCTGGGAATCCCGGAGGAGTTCGGAGGTGGCGGGTTCAGCCTGCTGGAGACGCTGATCGTGGTGGAGGAGCTGGGCCGGCGGTTGTCGGACATCCCGTTCCTGGGCAGCGCGGTCCTGGCCTCCGAAGCGGTGCTGGCCACGGGCGATCGGGCGGCGTGCGAGCGGCTGCTGCCGGGGATCGCCTCGGGCGAGCAGGTGGTGTCCCTCGCCTGGGCTGAGCCCGACACCGGCTGGGCGCGTGACGGTTTCCGCACGAAGGCCCGAAGCGACGGCGACGCCTGGCTGCTCGACGGGCGCAAGGTGCACGTGCTCGACGGGGCGCAGGCCGACACCGTCCTGGTGCTGGCCACCGCCGACGGACGACCCGCGCTGTTCGAAGTCGCCGAGCCCAGGACCACCGCCACCACTCCCCTGGACCTGACCCGCCGGATGGCCGAGATCGACCTCGCCGCCACCCCCGCCCGCCTGCTGGGACACCCGCCGGTGCAGCGCATCGTCGACGTCGCCGCAGCGGCGGTGGCCGCGGAATCGGTCGGAGCCGCTCAGCGCTGGCTGCACGAGACGGTGGAGTACACCAAGATGCGGACTCAGTTCGGCCGCCCGATCGGCTCGTTCCAAGCGCTCAAGCACCGGCTGGCCGACTGCTACGTGGCCGTGGAGTCCGCGCGCTCGCTGTCCTACGCGGCTTCCTGGTCGGTGTCCACTCAGGACGATCGGGCGAGCGAACTGGCGGCGATGGCCAAGTCCGCGTGCACCGAGGCCTACTACGCGATCGCCGCCGAAGGGGTGCAGCTGCACGGTGGCATCGGGATCACCTGGGAGCACGAAGCGCATCTGCACCTCAAGCGCGCCCACTCCGCGACCCGGCTGTTCGGCACCCCGAGCACCCACCGAGCAAAGCTGCTGACCGCCTAGGAACGATGTGGAGGTCGTCGCCTTGCTCGGTGGTGCGGGTGGCGGAACCTGCGCGGCTCCGCGCGCCACGCCTCGAGCCTTCGACCTAGGAGAGCCGGACCACCGCGCGGGCCTGGGCCAGGACCTCGACTCCGCCGGAGGTGGCTGAGAGTTCCACCACCGCGCGGTTGCCGTCGAGCTTCTCCGTCACCTGGCCGGCGACCTCGACCTCGACGCCGGTGTCGTCGTCGGGGACGACCACGGGCTTGGCGAACCGCACGCCGTACTCCTCGACCGCGCCGGGGTCACCGACCCAGTCGGTGACCAGCCGAGCGGCCTCGGCCATCGTGAGCATGCCGTGCGCGATGACGTCCGGCAGCCCGGCCGACTTGGCGATCCGCTCGTTCCAGTGGATGGTGTTGAAATCGCCGGAGGCACCGCAGTAGCGCACCAGCGTCAGCCGCTGGATGGGATAGCGCTGCGGAGGGATCTCCGTGCCGACCTCGACCTGGTCGAAAGCCACGCTCGCAGCCACGGTCACTGCCCTCCCTCTGCGGTCCCACGAGAGATGATCGTGTTGACCGCTGTTCCGACCACGTCGCCGTGGACGTCGACGATGTCGGTCTCGATGCGCACCAGCTCGTTGCGGCCCGCGTCGCGGATCTCCACGATCCGGCCCTTCGTGCTGAGGACGTCACCGGCGCGGATGGGGCGCCGGTAGCTGAACTTCTGCTCGCCGTGCACCACCATCCGGTAGTTCAGCCCGAAGTCCGGGCGCAGGATCGGGTTCTTCTCCGACGCCGCGCCCGTGGCCACGATGCCGAAGGTCGGCGGCGCGATCACGTCCGGATGCCCGAGCGCGCGAGCCGCCGCCCGATCGCGGTAGGCCGGGTTGGGGTCACCGATCGCGTCGGCGAACTCGCGGATCTTGCCGCGGGTGACCTCGTAGGCCTCGTCGGAGGCGAACTCGAACCCGACGTAGTCCCTGTTGATCGCCACACTTCCTCCTACTCACCACCGGAGCGGCTCGCACCGCCGGGCGAAGCGTTGCCCTGGAAGCGGTTCACAGCCGCTCGATGATGGTGACGTTGGCGGTGCCCCCGCCCTCGCACATGGTCTGCAGGCCGTACTTCCCGCCGGTGCGCTCCAGCTCGTTGAGCATGGTGGTCATCAGCTTCGCGCCGGTGGCGCCGAGCGGGTGGCCGAGCGCGATGGCGCCGCCGTTGGGGTTGACCTTGGCGGGATCGATGTCGATCTCCTTCTGCCAGGCCAGGACGACGCTGGCGAAGGCCTCGTTGATCTCCACCACGTCGATCTCCGACGCCGCGATGCCGGCCTTGTCCAGCGCGTGCTTGGTGGCCGGGATCGGCGCGGTCAGCATCTTCACCGGGTCGTCGCCGCGCACGCTCATGTGCCGGATGCGGGCGCGCGGGGTCAGCCCGTGCTCGCGGACGGCCTGCTCGGAAGCCACCAGCAGCGCCGCCGATCCGTCCGAGATCTGGCTGGCCACACCGGCGGTGAGGCGGCCGCCGTCGGTGAGGGTCTTGAGCCCGGCCAGCTTGTCCTTGCCGGTGTCGCGCCGCGGCCCCTCGTCGTGCTCGACGCCGGCCAGCGGTGCGGTCTCGCGGTCGAAGTGCCCGCCGTCGATGGCGGCGAGGGCGCGGAGGTGGCTGCGCAGCGCGAACTCCTCCATCTCCTCGCGGGAGATGTCCCACTGCTCGGCGATGAGCTCGGCGCCGCGGAACTGGGTGACGACCTCGTCGCCGTAGCGCTTGGCCCAGCCCTCCGATCCGCAGTCGGGCCCGTAGGCGCGGGGGAAACCGAGCTGGTCGGACCCGCGCAGCGAGCTGCCGATCGGGATGGCGGTCATGTTCTGCACACCGCCCGCGACCACCAGGTCGTTGACGCCGGACATCACCGCCTGGGCGGCGAAGTGCACCGCCTGCTGCGAGGAACCGCACTGGCGGTCCACGGTGACGCCGGGGACGTGCTCGGGGTAGCCGGCCGCGAGCCACCCGGTGCGGCCGATGTTGCCCGCCTGCGCACCGACGGTGTCGACGCAGCCCCAGATCACGTCGTCGACCCCCGCCGGGTCGATTCCGGTGCGGTCCACGAGGTTCTGCAGCACGTGCGCGGACAGGTCCGCCGGGTGAACCCCGCTGAGCCCGCCGCCGCGCTTGCCTACCGGCGTGCGAACCGCGTCGATGATGTAAGCCTCCGCCATGAGGAGTCCCTTCCGTCGGCACCAGTGGCCAGCTCGAGAGTAGTCTCGGCGAGACGCGAAAAACAAGCAAGCGTTTGGTTGCACCGAACCCGCCCGCGTTCGCCCTGCGAACGGCCCCTGCAATCACTTTCCGTGATCGACTGGTAGCTCTCCGCTGTGTTAAAGTCTGGCGAATTGCGCGTGCACGTGCAGACGAGCTGCGACGAACGATCTGGGGGCTTCAGATGCCTTCGTCAGAACAGGTCGGCGAACCCGACCCGAGCATGTGGTTGCGCCAGTTGGTGCTGCGGGGGTTTCAACTCATGCCACCGGTGCGCGACGGCACCGGCGAGCTGGAGGCGCTGATCTACGTGCGCCCGCACGGTGACGTCATCGACATCGTCGAGGTCCTGGCCGAAGACCACGTCCGCGCCGCACGAGTACCGCGCCGCGGCGAGATCCGCACCGACGACAACGCGGCCTACTGGCGCACGACCGGCAACGTCGTCGACGTCGTGGACGAGGTGCTGGCCCTGCCGAAACCGCTGATCCGGGCCTGAGGAGCCGGACCGCTAGCGGGCTTCGCGGCTGCCCACTGGGGTTTCCGCCGCCCGCAGTTCGTTGAGGCGGTAGTTGGCCTGCGCCGCGAGGTGCTCGCCCGCGCCGAGGACACGCTCGTAGGCTTGGCGGGCTCCGGCCAGGTCGCCGCGCCGGTGCAGCGCCTCACCCAGGCTCAGCACGGCCTCCGGGGCCGGCTCCGGGGCGCCGATCTCGACCGCGCAGCGCAGGTAGACCAGCGCCGAGTCCGGGTCGTCGTCGGCCAGCAGCGCCGAACCCGTTTCCTGCGCCCATTCCGCGACGTGAGCTTCGGGCACCACCGCGGTCATCCGCCGCAGCGTGTCGGCGGCCTCCAGGTGGTCGCCGTGGCCGCGCTGCTCGTCGAGGACGACGCGCACGTTGTTCAGCGCGTCCTCCCCCAGCTCCGCCTCGGGCACGTGCGTCGCGGCCCTGACGAACGCGTGCACCGCACCCGGCAGGTCACCGGTCTCGTACCGGATCAGGCCGATCCCGAAATCGCCTCGCGCGGCCAGTTCCGGGTCCTCGCAGTTGCTGATGCGCTCGAAGTGGCGCTGCGCGGCGTCCCGGTCGCCGTCCTCCAGCAGCAGTTCGCCGAGGCGGCTGCGCGCGGAGTCGGAGTGCACCGGAACTCCCAGCGCCACCGCGCGTTCCAGCCATCGCGCGGTCTCGGAGCGCTCCTCGGCGCGGTCGGCGAGCAGCAGGTGCGACAGGACCGCGGTGGAGGGGTCTTCCGATTCGGCGGCGCGCAGCAGCATCTCGGCTGATTCGGGCGCGGACTCGCCGACGGCGCGGATGCGGCGTTGCAGCGCCATGCCGAAGATCTCGGGCGATTCGGCATCGCGCTCGGTCTCGTCCCAGGTCCGCTTGGCCTCGGCGGCCTCACCGACCCGGTGCTGCAGGTGGCCCAGCAGCACACCGGCCTCCACCGCCGCGGTCCCGGCGCCTTCGGTCTTGGCGTGGCGGGCGACGGCGATCGCGCCGTTGAGGTCGTGCACGCGGATCAGCAGCTGGGCCATCAGGACCCCGGCGCGCGCTATGGCGGCGGGTTCACCGGTGCGGATCGCGCGGCGGTACCAGCTCAGCGCGATGGCGTTCTCGCCCCGCTCATCGGCGAGCTTGCCCAGCGCTATGTGCGCCTTGGGCAGCGCGGTGCGGTGGCCGTGGTCGGCGACCAGGCGGAAGAACGCGGGCGCGTCCGAGCCGCCCGCCGCCTGCGACCGGCGGCCGAAGTCCAGCCCCAGTTCGGAGCAGATGCGCGCGTCCTCGTCACCGGCGTCGGCGAGGACGCGGGCAGCGGCGGCCAGATCGGTCCAGGCCGCGCACCAGAAGTCGGCGATCGGCTCGGAACCGTAGTGCTCGGCCACCGCGCTGCGCGCGGCGTCCACCTCGCCCTCGCGCAGCAGCCGGTGCGCGCGTTCCTCGGCGGATTCCTCCTCCCCAGCAGGGGTTTCCGGCTCCGGGAGGGTGGCCCGGATCTCGGTGAGCCGCGCGGCGGCCTCCTCCGACCTGCCGACGCCGGCTGCGGCGACCTCGGCGAGCAGTTCGGCCGCGTGCTCGGGTTTTCCGGCGCGCTGCAGCAGATCGGCCGTGCTGACCTTCGCGACGGCGGCTTCCTCCGGGTCCGAGCCTTCGGCCGCCCGGCGCCAGGCGTCCAGCGCGCCGTCGGCGTCGCCCTCCTCGTCGCGCATCGCGCCGAGGAGCAGCAGGGCGCGCTGGCGCAGTTCGACGTGCCCGGACTCGGCGATCAGCCGCAGCGCCCAGTCGGTGAACTCCGGGACGCCGCGCCGCCGGTAGCAGTGCGCGAGGTCGAGGCAGAGCCGGCTGACGGTGAAGAGCGGTTCGTCCTCGTCGGCGAGCCACATGAAGCTCGCGCGCGCCGGTTCGAGCTCCTGGCGCAGCGCGCGCATCGCGAACACCGACGCGGGAGCCACCGTCGAGGACGAGCCCGCGGCGCGGGTGAACATCTCCAGCGCCAGGTCCAGGCGGTCGTTGTCGACGTGGTGCTCGCCGAGCAGGAACGCCGCGCGCGGGCCGTACTCGGAGTGCCCGCTGGCGGCGGTGCGCTGGTAGAGGTCGATCAGCGCCTCGTTGCGCTCCAGCGTCCGGTAGATCAGCGACAGCTTGCCGAACACGTCGCCGAGGATCGCCGGATGCCGGGTGGCCAGCGCGGTCTCGAACGCGGCGATGGTGCCGTCCGGGTCACCCTGCTCCATGAGCAGCTCGCCCAGCCTGCTGGCGGCCCACGGCCGCAGCGCGGGGTGGCCCTCGTCGACGACGCGCTGCAGCAACCGGCGGGCCTGCTCCTGGTCGTCGCCGAGCAGCATTTCCTCGGCCAGCGCGTAGCGCGCGGCGGTGGCGCACAGCTTGTTCGGCGACTCGGCGAGCCGCGCGAGGACCTCCACCGGGGTGTCCTCACCGCGTTCGGCGCGGGTGGCCTCGGCGAGCTCGCGCACCGAGGGTTCCGCACCTGCGAGCAGGGCGTCCACTTCGGACTCGTCGTCGCGTTCCACGCGCAGCAGCACGGGAAGCACGCCTCGGGCGGCGGGTTCGTCGAGCAGCGCGTCGATGAACGCGGCGTGCCGCGCGTCCGGCCCGGTGCCGGTGGCCGCGAGGCGGCGCAGCAGCTCCCGGGCGCGGCCGGGATCGCCCAGCGCGGCTTCGGCGATGGCCAGCGAAACCTGCGCGCGCGCAGCGGTGTCGGAGTCGCCGTCGACGAGGAGCTGGTAGGCCTCGCGGGCGGCGGTGATGTCACCGGAGGCAGCGGCCTGCCGCGCGCGCCGCTCCAGCTCGGCGGGGTCGACGGGCTCGGCGGCCTCGGGTTCGATGGGCGGGATGACCAGCTGCGCGGTGTCCTCGACGTCGGATGCTTCGGAGTCCATCATGGACAGAGCCAGTGCCGCTTCGTGCGCGACGGTGGCGTCCTCGGCCTCGGCGGCCAGCCGGAACGCCTCCGCCGCCGCTGCCTCGTCGCCCTGGTCGTACCGCAGCACGCCGACGTGGTAGGCGGCGCGCGGCGCCTTGTCCGGGTGCCCGGAGGCCACGACCTGGTTGAACGTCTCGATCGCGGCCTCGACCTCGCCGGTGTCGCGCTGCAGCTCGGCCAGCACGCCCAGCGCTTCCAGGCCGTAGCGCGGGTGGCGGCTGTCGATGACCCGCTGCAGCACCTCGCGGGCCTGCGGGATCCGATCCGTCCGGCGCAGTTGCAGGCTCAGCTGGATCAGCGCCCGCAGCCGCACGCTGGGGCGCGGGTCCTGCGCGGCGCGCTCGTAGGCCCGCGCGGCCCCGGCCGGGTCGTCGAGCGCCACCAGCACGCCGCCGCGCAGCACGTGACCCCAGGCGAGGTGCTCGGGATGGCCGAGCTCGATGATCTGCTCGGCGAGCCGCCGGGTGACGTCGGTGTCGTCGACGTGCAGCGCGTAGAGCTTGCCCGCGCCGAGCGAGCCGTAGTGCGGGTGACCGCTGTCGAGCAGCTTGCGCAGCAGCGGTTCGGCGTCGTGGTCGCGTCCCTGCTCCAGCATCGCCAGCGCGCGCTGGTAGGCGATCTGCAGGAACTCGGTCCCCTCGGTGCGCTCGGGCGGGAGGTTGAGCTGCTGGGCGGCTTCGACCACGGCGGGATCGCCGCAGGACAGCGCGCGGGTGCGGGCCTCGCGGGCGCCGGCGATGTCGCCGAGCTGTTGGAGCACCTGGGCCAGCAGGACGTCGGCGCGGCCGGCCTCGTCGGGTTCGGCGCCTTCGGTGGCGAAGCGCAGCAGCACCTGGGCGGTGGGCAGTTCCCCGGTGTTGAGCAGCAGGTGCCCGAGGGCGAGGGCGGCGGCCTGGGCGTGCACGGGATGACCGGAGTCGATCACTCGTTGGTAGACGTCGCGGGCGGCGGCGAGGGCGTCGTTCTCGGTGAGGATCGCCCCGAGCATCAGGCCGGCTTGAGCGGCCGCTTCGTAGTCGCCTTCCTCCAGCACGGTGCGTAACGCCTGCGCAGCGGCGTCGTGATCACTGTCGAGCAGCAGCTGCCTCGCTCGCGTGACCTCTTGCTCCCACCGTGACATTCCGCCGCGCCCTCCGATCGGGTGATCGCCGAGGACGAGAATATCGCCCTCGGGGCGCGTGCAGACCGGCCGCGGCCACCTTTCCCCCGCACGCGCGAAAGAAGCGGGCCGCCCATGCGATGGACGACCCGCTCCCAGGAATTGCGCGCTCGGTCAGCTGGCGAGCTGCTTGAGGCGCTCGAAGCCTTCCTTGTACTGGTTGATGTCGGTGTTGCCGCCGATTCCGGCGACCTTGCCCTTGTCGGTGTACTGCCAGAAGTCCCAGTCCTGGAAGCCCTTGGGCACCGTGGGGCTGTCGACCTCGTAGGCGGCCAACCACAGGTCGTGGTCCTTGAACGTGTCCGTGCTGCCCATGCACTGCTTCCAGAAGGACGGGTTCGCGTAGATGATCGGGTCCTTGCCGGTGCGCTGCTTGACCGTGTCGTTGAACGACTTGGTCCACTGGTGCATCTGGTCGACGCTCATGCCGTAGCAGCTGCCGCCGTTGGGGTCGACCTCGAGGTCGAGCACCGGAGGCAGGGTCTTGCCGTCGTTCTTGTAGTCGATGATGTCCAGGAATCGGTTGGCCTGGGTCGCACCGTCGGAGTCGTCAGGCCGCGCGAAGTGGTAGGCACCCGCGATCAGGCCCGCGTCCTTGGCACCGTGGTACTGCTCGGAGTACTTCGGGTTGGAGAAGTCGGTGCCGTCGCTGGCGAGCACGAAGGTGAACTTCTTGTTGTCGGCGGCGACCTTCTTCCAGTCGATGTTCCCGTTGTGGTTGGAAACGTCGATGCCTTCGACCGGCGGGCCCAGCGGGGCGTCCTGCTTGGCCTCACCGGACTGGGCTTCGGCCTCGGACTTGGTCTCCGCGCGGGTCTGCGGCGGGTCGGCCTTCTTCTGCTCGATCGGTGCGGCCATCGCGGCCGCTTCGACGTCGGGCTCCTCGTTACCACCGGCGACGCCGCCGATGATCAGACCGACGATGCCCACGGCGGCGATACCGGCGCCCACCTGCATGGAGCGCTGCCGGGAAGCGGACTTGACGGACTCGGGGACGTGCGGAGCAACCCTCTCCCGGAGGCGCCGCACGGCGGGTGCGTCCAGCACGCGCTGGAGCAGAGCGTTGTCGGCTCCCTCAGCCTTGGCGTGCCACCCTCGCTCGTTCGCCTCGTGCTTCGGGGTCGAGGCGTGGTCGTTGCTTTCGGGGGATCTGCTGTGGTCGGGGGTCTCGGGTTTCACGAGCCCCACACTCCGCGACGGAGAGTGGTCTGCCATCGAGGTTTATACCTAGACGACTACCTAGTTTCACCCTATCGGGTATCAATGCCCACATATTCGGTTACGCACCGTCAGACGCCCCCCAGAGCGTGCCGGAATCCTAACCACAGCACCACCCCGTCCCGGCAGGCCCCCGGCACGTCCGGGCGCGCTCCGTCATCGAGCACTGCGCGTGACCGCGCGGCGCAGCGGAGCCCCGATCGCGACGAGCAGGGCCAGCACCGCCACGCCCCAGAGCGTGATGGCGATCGGGCCCGAGACCAGGATCGACAGGTCGCCTTCCGAGATGGTCAGCGCCCGGCGCAGCTGCTGTTCGGCGATCGGCCCCAGGATCAGGCCGACCACCGCCGGGGCGACCGGGATGTCCGCCTGGCGCATCAGGAGCCCCAGCAGCCCCAGCGCGCACAGGACCACCAGGTCGACCGTCGTGCCACCGGCGGCGTAAGTGCCCAGCGCGGCGAACACCAGCACCCCGGCGTAGATGCCGTAGGCCGGGATCGTCAGCAGCTTCGCCCACATCCGCACCAGCGGGAGGTTGAGCACCAGCAGCATCAGGTTCCCGATGTAGAGGCTCGCGATGAGCGTCCACACCAGCGGTCCGGACTCCTCGAACAGCTCCGGCCCCGGTTGCAGCCCGTAGGACTGGAAGGCGGTGAGGATGACCGCCGCCGTCGCCGAGGTCGGCAACCCGATCGTCAGCAGCGGCACCAGCACGCCCGCCGAGGCGGCGTTGTTGGCCGCCTCCGGGCCGGCCACGCCCTCGATCGCGCCGTGCCCGAACTCCTCGGGGTGCTTGGTGAGCCGCTTCTCCACGCTGTAGCTCAGGAACGTCGGCACCTCCGCTCCCCCGGCGGGCAGGCTGCCGATCGGGAAGCCCAGCGCCGTCCCGCGCAGCCACGCCGGCCAGGAACGCAACAGGTCGGAGCGCGACAGCACGACGCGGTCGCGCAGCGGTTGCACCGTCGAGGAGCCGGTCCCGCTGAGCAGGTGCCCGAAGGACTCGCTGAGCGCGAACAGCGCGATCACCACGATGACGACGTCGATGCCGTCCAGCAGCGAGTCCACGCCGAAGGTCAGCCGGGGCTGCCCGGTCTGCGAGTCGATGCCCACCAGACCGACCGCCACCCCGACCAGCAGGCTCGCGACCCCTTTGAGCAGGTCGGGACCGAGCAGCGCGCTGACGGTCACGAACGCCACGGCCATCAGCGCCACGTACTCCGGTGGCCCGAAGCTGGTGGCGAACCCGGCGACCACGGGCGCCAGGAACGTCAGGCCGAGCGTGCCGATGGTCCCGGCCACGAAGCTGCCGAGCGCAGCAGTGGCCAGCGCGGAGGCGGCGCGTCCGGCGCGCGCCATCTTGTTGCCCTCCAGCGCGGAGACCATCGAGGCGCTCTCACCGGGGGTGTTGAGCAGGATCGAGGTCGTCGACCCGCCGTACATGCCGCCGTAGTAGATGCCGGCGAACAGGATGAGCGCGCTGGAGGCCTCCAGCCGGAAGGTGATCGGCAGCAGCAGCGCCACGGTCAGCGCCGGACCGATGCCGGGCAGCACTCCCACGGCCGTGCCGATGGTCACGCCCACCAGCGCCCACAGCAGGTGTCCCGGGGTGAGGGCGTTGGCGAATCCGTCGAGAAGCAGTCCGATCTGTTCCATCTAGAAGCCCCAAGGTCCGCTGGGCAGGCTCAATCCGATGAGCCGGTCGAAGACGAAGAACACGGCCGCGGCCAGCGCCCACCCGTAGGCGAGCAGCACCCAGCGGCGCGGAGCGCCGAGCAGCAGCGCGGCACCGACGAACAACCCGGTCGCGGTGAGCACGTAGCCGACCAGCGGCAGCAGCAGCGCGAACGCGAGCAGCACCGCGACCAGCGCGACCACCCGCCACCAGGCGCCGGGGAGCTCCGCGCGCGGGGCTCCGGGGAGCCGGATCTTGGCCTGCACCAGCAGGCCGATCCCGACCGCGCCGAGCAGCACCGCGACCATCACCGGCATCGCGGCCGGTCCCATCGCCGAGCTCTCGTCCGGCAGCCGCGTCGCGTCGACGATGATCACCACTGCGCCCAGCAGCATCAGCGCCCCGAACAGGCCGGTGGAGAACGCGGTTCGACGGTCCTGCACGGCCATCACCCCAACCCGATCTTGCCGAGCACGTCGGACACGCGGTCCTGCTCGGCGCGGAGGAAGGTCTCGAACTCGGGGCCACCGAGGGTCGCGTCGCCCCAGCCCTCTTCGGCCAGCGTCTCGCGCCACTTCGGCGACCGGGTCATCTCCAGCAACGCCTGCTCCAAAGCCCGTTCCTGCTCAGCGGAAATGCCCTTCGGTGCGACGACTCCGCGCCAGTTGTCCAGCTCCACGTCCAGGCCGCGCTCGGTGAGCGTCGGCACGTCGGGCAGCGTCGGCGCCCGCTGCGCGCTGGAGACCGCCAGCGCCCGCATCTGCCCGGAGGTGATCTGCGGTTCGAGCTCGGAGACGCCGGAGATCGCGACGGTGGCCCGCCCGGACAGCGCTGTGCTGAGCAGTTCACCGCCACCGGAGTGCGCGACGTAGGACAGCTGCGCCGGATCGGCACCGACGGCCTGGGCGAGCATGCCGGCGAGGATGTGCTCGGCTCCCCCGGCCGATCCGCCCGCGATGGACACCCCGCGCAGATCGCCCCGCATCCGGGTGGTGAGGTCCGACAGCGACCGGATCGGCGAATCCTGCGGCACCGCGATGACTTCGGCGTCGGTGGTCAGCCGGATCAGCGGTGTGGTGTCGTCGAGCGAGACCGGTGAGTCGTTGGCCTTGACGGCGCCGACCATGATCAGCCCGGTCGCCATCAGCTGGGCCGGATCACCTCGGTAGCGCACGAACTGGCTGAGCCCGATCGTCCCGCCCGCGCCGGTGACGTTGTAGACCTCGGTGCGGCCCACGCTGTCCTGCAACGAGCTCTGCATCTCGCGCGCCGTCTGGTCCCAGCCGCCGCCGGGCGCGGCCGGTGCCATCAACCGCAACTGCCGGTCGCCGAGCACCTGCGCCACGGGGCTGCCGTGCCGCTGCTCGGCCGGGGCGGCGGCGACCACCGCTCCGGTGAGCAGCACCGCCACCACCCACGGGATCACCTTCGTCGGAGAGTGCCGCATTGTTCGCCTCGTTCAACGCCGAGCGGACTGTCCACAACTGTATACAGTCCCGCCACGCCTGAGACAAGGGTCACAGGATCTCGAAATCGGCACGCCCCGACGGATCGTCGGAGCACCCCGGCCGACCCGACACGCCGAGCCGAGTGGCACGGTTGCGCTGGTGTCCCTTCGGGCACAATGCTCGATCGGATCTGGCGAAGATCGCAGAGAAGGCGGAACCAGGAAACGTGACGACTGTTCATCAGAAGATCGCCGAGGAGCTCGGGGTCCGCGAAGGCCAGGTGGCCTCTGCTGTCGAGTTGCTCGACGGCGGGTCGACCGTGCCCTTCATCGCGCGCTACCGGAAGGAAGTGACCGGGGCGCTCGACGACGCCCAGCTGCGCACGCTCGAAGAACGGCTGCGCTACCTGCGCGAGCTCGACGAGCGGCGCGCCACGGTGCTGGAGTCGATCCGCTCGCAGGGCAAGCTCAGCGACGAGCTCGAAACCCAGATCAACGCCGCCGATTCCAAGGCGCGGCTGGAGGACATCTACCTCCCCTACAAGCCCAAGCGGCGCACCAAGGCCCAGATCGCCATCGAGGCCGGTCTGGAACCCCTCGCCGACCAGCTGCTGGCGGATCCGAGCAACGATCCGCAGACCACCGCCGAGGGTTTCGTGGACGCCGACAAGGGCGTCGCCGACACCCAGGCCGCGCTGGACGGCGCCCGCTCGATCCTCGTGGAGCGCTTCTCCGAGGACGCCGACCTGATCGGTGAGCTGCGCGAGCAGGTGTGGACCCGCGGCCGGGTCGTCTCCAAGGTCCGCGAGGGCAAGGAGGAGGAAGGCGCGAAGTTCGCCGACTACTTCGACTTCGACGAGCCCTTCACCGCGCTGCCCTCGCACCGCATCCTGGCGCTGTTCCGCGGTGAGAACGAGGACGCGCTGGAGCTCTCGCTGGAGCCCGACGACGGCACGCCGGTCGAGGGCCCGACCTCCTACGAGCTGCGGATCGCCCAGCAGTTCACCATCTCCGCGCAGGGCCGCCCGGCCGACAAGTGGCTGTCCGACGTGGTCCGCTGGGCCTGGCGCACGCGGATCCTGACCCGGCTGAGCGTGGACCTGCGGCTGCGGCTGCGCCAGCACGCCGAGGACGAGGCGGTGCGGGTGTTCGCGGCGAACCTGCGCGACCTGCTGCTGGCCGCCCCGGCCGGTTCCCGCGCCACGATGGGCCTGGACCCGGGCTACCGCACCGGCGTCAAGGTCGCGATCGTCGACGGCACCGGCAAGGTCGTGGCCACCGACACGATCTTCCCGCACCAGCCGCAGCGGCAGTGGGACCAGGCGCTGGCCAAGCTGGCCGCCCTCGCCCAGCAGCACGACGTCGACCTGATCGCCATCGGCAACGGCACCGCCTCGCGCGAGACCGACAAGCTGGCCGGTGAGCTGATCGGCAAGCACCCGGAGCTGGGGCTCAGCAAGGTCTCGGTCTCCGAGGCGGGCGCGTCGGTCTACTCGGCCTCCGCCTACGCCTCGCGGGAACTGCCGGACATGGACGTGTCGCTGCGCGGCGCGGTCTCGATCGCCCGCCGGCTGCAGGACCCGCTGGCCGAGCTGGTCAAGATCGACCCGAAGTCGATCGGCGTCGGCCAGTACCAGCACGACGTCTCGGAGTCGAAGCTGTCGCGCTCGCTGGACGCGGTGGTCGAGGACTGCGTGAACGCCGTCGGCGTGGACGTCAACACCGCGTCGGCTCCGCTGCTGACCCGGGTTTCCGGCATCAGCGAGACCCTCGCGGAGAACATCGTCGGTCACCGCGACGGCAACGGCCCGTTCCGCAACCGCAAGGCGCTCAAGGACGTGGCCCGCCTGGGTCCGAAGGCGTTCGAGCAGTGCGCCGGCTTCCTGCGGATCCCCGACGGCGACGACCCGCTGGACTCCTCCGCGGTGCACCCCGAGGCCTACCCGGTCGTGCACCGGATCCTGGAGCGCACCCAGAGCGAGATCGACGGGCTGATCGGCAACGCGAAGATGCTGGGACAGCTGAGCCCGCAGGACTTCGTGGACGAGCAGTTCGGTCTGCCGACGGTCAGCGACATCCTCTCCGAGCTCGACAAGCCGGGCCGCGACCCGCGTCCGGAGTTCAAGACCGCGACCTTCGCCGAGGGCGTGGAGAAGATCGCCGACCTCCAGCAGGGCATGACGCTGGAGGGCGTGGTCACCAACGTCGCCGCCTTCGGCGCGTTCGTGGACGTCGGTGTGCACCAGGACGGTCTGGTGCACGTCTCGGCGATGTCGAAGAACTTCGTCAACGACCCGCACGACGTGGTCAAGTCCGGCGACATCGTCCGCGTCAAGGTCCTCGACGTCGACATCCCGCGCAAGCGGATCTCGCTGACGCTGCGGCTCGACGACGAGCCGGGCAAGGGCGGCAAGCCCGAGCGCGCCGAGCAGGGGGCGCGCAACGGCGGCGGCCGGGGCAACGCCCCGCGCAACGGCGGCGGGAACGGCGGAGGCGGCAACCGCGGCGGCGGTGGCGGTGGCGGTGGCAACCGCAACGGCGGCGGCAAGCAGAACCGCGGTGGCGGAGGCCGTCAGCGCAACGACGCCCCCAGCGGCGCGATGGCAGATGCCCTGCGCAAGGCGGGTTTCGGCAAGAACTGACGCCGAGTTCTCGAAGGGGCCCCTCCGAATCGCTTCGGAGGGGCCCCTTCGCACGTCACCGGTCGAAACGCCCGGCCTTGACCGCCATCACGAACGATCTCCACTGCTCGGCCGAAGCGGTGAGGTGGTCGTCCAGGCGGTGCGCCGAACTCCGCACCGCAACACCGAATCTCGAAGTACCGACCTCGACGCGGGAACTCACGTTCTGAGACCGCGACGAAGCTCGCCAACCGGCCGGGTTCGCTGTCATGTTCTCGCGCCTTCCAGCTCATCGAGGATCGCGACCAAAATCCGTTGTCTCACACGGACCGATCACCAGTCCAAGAAGGGTAGACGTCGGGTTCCGCCATACCGCCACTTCCTCGGGGCCGAACGACACCGAGAGCCGTCAGGACCGCGAACTGAACCGATCTTGTGACGCGGACTACGTCCACGCTCGAGCGGAGAACGGGGGTGCGAGCGGCATCCGGGCCGCTCAGCTCTTCGCCGCCTCCCGGCTGCCCTCCGGGACGCTGCCCTGGGCCATGACATCGGCCATGCGCTCGCCGACGACGGCGGGGATCAGCCGTTCAGCGGAACGGATCGCCGCGGCCTGCAGCGCGTTGAACACCAGCGGCCGGAGCCGGTCGATGACGTCGCTGTAGAAGGGCGTCGCCTCCTCCACGGTCGACACGCGCGTGACGACGTGCCTGCGGACCAGGTCGGCGAGGTCGTCGCCGAGCCCGTCGACCTTCCTCAGCATGTCCTCGGCGATCGTCAGCGTTTCATCGAGCGGAATGCCGAGGGCCACCATCTCCGCGGCGGCGTCGTAGAGCAGCGGGCTCGTGGTGACGAAGCCGCGTCCGCGCCGCTCCAGGATCCCCAGGGCGATGACGCGCTTGATCGCGCTCGGGGTGATCTGCGAGCCGAACTTCTTGTGCAGCTCCCCCAGGGTCACCGATCGCGGTTCCTCCATCGCCCAGGTTCGGTCGGCGACGGCTTCCTCCAGACCGAGCACCTCACCGAGGCTGCGGCCGGACTCCCAGGCGCCGAGCATCTCCTTGATCTGGGCGAACGCGTACCCGCGCTCCAGCATGCTGATGATGAGCTTGAGCCGGGTCAGGTGCGCATCGGAGTAGATCGCCGTGCGCCCCTCCTTGCGCGGCGGTGGCAGGAGATCGCGGTCCTGGTAGACGCGCACGTTGCGCACCGTCGTTCCCGCGGTCCGGGCGAGGTCGTCGATCCGATAGTCCACCACCTCGCACAGTGTAGTAACTCCGCGCAAGGCTCGCCGATGCCCGTGCCCTGCGCACATTCGGTCGCACAGCGGAAGAATTCCGCTGCGGCGGTCGTTCGTCGTCGCGGGTCTCCCGGGGGTTGTGCGGCCGAACGGGAACCGAGCGCTCGATACCGCGTTCCAGCAGCGAATCACGAAGTGGCCCGGCCGAACGCTCGCGTTCGACCGGGCCACGAAGGAGGTGGCGTCTTCGGGGGTTAGACGTCCACCTTCTCCCCCTCCTGGGGTTCCTGGAGGTTCGCCTCGCGCTTGGGCAGGAGGCGAGCCAGCAAGGGCCAGACGAGGATCACCGCGACGATGCAGTAGACCGTGATCGAGAACGGCGTGTTGACCAGGCCGCTGAGGCTCCCGTCGCTGATCTGCAGCGCCCGGCGCATCTGCTGCTCCGACGTCGGTCCGAGGATCACCGCGATGATCGCGGGCAGGACCGGCAGGCCGTAGCGGCGCATGGCGAAGCCGATCAGGCCGATCACGAACAGCAGCAGCAGGTCCATCGGCTCACCGCCGACCGCGTACGCACCGACGCTGGCGAAGAACAGGATGCCCGCGTACAGGTACGGCCGCGGGATCTGCAGCAGCTTCGCCCAGACCGGCGCCAGCGGCAGGTTCAGCACCAGCAGCAGAACCGAACCGATGAACATGCTCGCGATCAGCGCCCAGACGAGCTCGGACTCCCGCGCGAACAGCAGCGGACCGGGCTGGATGCCGTACTGCTGGAAGGCCGCCAGCATGACCGCGGCCACCGCCGTGGTCGGCAGGCCCAGCGTCAGCATCGAGACCATGGTGCCCGCCGCCGACGCGCTCGCCGCGGCCTCCGGACCTGCCACGCCCTCGATCGCGCCCTTGCCGAACTCCTCGCGGTGCTTGGACAGCCGACGTTCGGCCACATAGGACAGGAACGTCGGGATCTCCGCGCCACCGGCCGGAATCGCGCCGAACGGGAACCCGATGAACGGGCCGCGCAGCCACGGCTTCCAGGTGCGCCGCACGTCCGAACCGGACAGCAGGGCACGGCCGACCGGGATCGGCGCGGCATTGCTGCGGCGCAGGTGCGCGGCGACCCAGAGAGACTCGCCGATGGCGAACAGGCCCACCGCGACGATGACGACGTCGATGCCGTCGGACAGGTGCAGCAGGCCGAAGGTCAGCCGCTGCTGGCCGGTCATCTCGTCCAGGCCGATGATCCCGATCGTCAAACCGATCAGCAGCGACGCGAAGCCGCGGATCCGGGACTTGCCCAGCACCGAGGTGATCGCGATGAACGCCAGCACGGTGATCGCCAGGTAGTCCGGCGCACCGATGTCCACCGCCAGCGAGGCCACGGTCGGCGCCAGCAGCACCAGCAGGGTCAGACCGACGATCGCGCCGATGAAGTGCCCGACGGCCGCGGTCGCGAGCGCCTGCGCGCCACGACCCTTGCGGGCCATCGGGTTTCCCTCCAGCGCCGCGATCACCGAGAAGCTCTCACCCGGCGTGTTCAGCAGGATCGACGTCGTCGACCCGCCGAACATGCCGCCGAAGTAGATGCCGGCGAACATGATGAACGCGCTCGTCGGCTCCAGCGCGTAGGTGACGGGCAGCAGCAGCGCCACCGCCATCGCCGGCCCGATGCCGGGCAGGACGCCGATCGCGGTGCCCAGCAGCACGCCGAGCGCCGCCCACACCAGGTTCATCGGAGTCAGCGCGGTGGCGAAACCGTCGAGCAGCAGGTTCAGCGATTCCATCTGTTACAGCACCCCCATCAGCGGGCCGCCGGGCAGGGGGACACCGAGCAGGTTGTTGAACACGAAGTAGGTCACCACCGACAGCACGGCCGCCAGCAGCGGATCCCGCACCGCGTTGCGGCTGCCCAGCGCGTACGCGCAGCCCCAGAACAGGATCATCCCGGACAGCGGGAAGCCGATGACGTTGATCAGCACCGCGTTGGCCAGGAACGACGCCGACAGCAGCAGGACGGTCCGCCAGTCGCTGGGCGCCGAGAGGTCCACGTCCTCACCGGTTTCGGACTCGCCGTGCCCGCCGCGCAGCACGTCGCGGGCCAGCAGCACCGAGACGAGCAGCAGCAGGCCGCCGATGAGGAACGGCACGGTCTTGGGCCCGACGGGTCCGCGCTGGGTGAAGTCGGTCGAGATCGACGCGGCGTCGGAGAGCACCAGCACGCCCAGCAGCGCCAGCAGCACGCAGATGCCCAGCTCGGAGTGCTCGCGCAGCCAGTTCCGCTTGGTGCCTTCGGTTTCGGGGGTCTTGGTCGCGGTTTCGGTCATGCCAGCCCCAACTCCTTGAGCACCGTGGCCACCCGGTCGTTCTCCTGCGCCAGGAACTCACCGAACTGCGGCCCCGGCTGGTACGCCTCGGTCCAGCCGTTGCGCTGCAACGCTTCCTTCCACTCGGGGGTCGCGTTGAGGCGCTCGAACAGGGACACGAGCTTGGCGCGGTCGCGCTCGTTCATCCCCGGAGGGGCGACGACGCCGCGCCAGTTGGTGAAGTTGACGTCCACACCGGACTCCAGCAGCGTCGGCGCGTCGACGCCGGGCAGGCGCTCCGGACCGGTCACCGCCAGCACGCGCAGTTCACCGGCTTCGATCTGGTCGCGGTACTCGCCGATGCCGGAGACGCCGAAGGCCACCTTGCCGCCGAGCACCGAGGCGAGCAGCTCGCCACCGCCGTCGAAGGGCACGTAGTTGACCTGCTTGGGGGCCAGGCCGATGGCCTTGGCCATGAGCATCGGCGCCAGGTGGTCCGGCCCGCCCGGGGACGAACCGCCGCCGACCGGGACCTCGCCGGGGCGGGCCTTCCAGTCGTCGATGAGCTGGTCGAGGTTCTGGTACTTCGAGTCCTTGCCGACCACGATCACGTCGGATTCCTCGACGAGCTTGGCGATCGGGGTGGTGTCCTGCAACGACACCGGTGAGTGGTTGGTGTAGACGCTGCCGACCACGCCCAACCCCATCGACATGGCGAGCTTGCCGTTGCCGCGCTCGTTGACGACGCGTCCGAGGCCGACGGTGCCGCCGGCGCCGGGGAGGTTGAACACCTCGGTGTTGCTCTGCAGGCCGGCGTCTTCCATCGCCTTGACCGCGGTCCGGGCTGTGATGTCGTACCCGCCGCCGGGCGAGTTGGGCACCAGCACTCGCAGGCCCCGGATCTGTGCTTCGGCGCTGCTGTCACCGCTGGTGCTGATCAGTGGCGGCACCAGGAGCACCAGCAGCACGGCTGCGATGGCAGCCAGCGCGCTGCGTAGCCGCACGGGCAATCCCGCCTCTCCATTGTGGTCGGAACGTGAGCTGGCTCATGCTGCACGCCCGCACGTCGCCGTGTCTCGCTTAGGCACGTAACGACACTTCCGGAACTTCTGTAACCCGGCCGGGTGAAGAACACGAACATCGAGCAGAACGCGCTGAAATCCCCCCGCCACCAGCCCGGCCCTCCCGAACCTTGATCCACTTCCCCACCGCGCCCGGAGGAACGGGCGTTTCGGGCAGGTTCTGTGCGGGGGTGGGGTTGCGAGCGGTTAACGTTCCCGGCGAGGAGGTGCGCGGTGTTGCGTGTGCAGGGGAGCTTGTCCCGGCAGCTGCTGAGCTGGCAGTTGCTGATCATCCTCGTGCTGCTCGGCACCGTCGCCGTGTACTCCGTCGCCCAGAGCGACGTCGCGTTCCGGGCCAGCGAGGGGCGCAAGATGCTCTCGGTCGCCGAGGACCTGGCGGCCACCGAGACCGTCCGGGCGAGCCTGGCCGACCCCTACCGGAGGGACGCGCTCCCGATCCTCGCCGAGAGCGCGCGCAGCCTGTCCGGGGCCGACCAGGTGATCATCGCCGACGCCCGCGGCAAGGTGCTGACCTCGCCCGATCCGGGGCAGCGCGGGCAGCCGCTGCCGCTGGGCGAGTCGAGCGTGCTGCGCGGTTCGGCGTGGGTCGGCGAGGTCTCCGCGGACGGCACCGACACGCTCGTGGCGCACGTTCCGGTCATCTCCAACGACGCGCGGCTCGTCGGCGTCGTCGCCGCCGGCCGCAACACCCCCGATCTGCTGCAGGGGCTGCGCGAAGCCCCGGAGAACCCCCTCGCCCTGCTGGCCTTCGCCGCGTTCCTGGGCATCGCAGGGTCGGTGCTGCTGGCCCGGCGGGTCAAGCGCCAGACGTTGGGGCTGGAGCCGCAGGAGATCACCCGGCTCGTCGAGCACCGCGAAGCGCTGCTGCACGGGATCCGCGAAGGCGTGGTCGGCGTCGACGAGCAGAACCGGATCACGCTGGTCAACGACCAGGCGCTGCGCCTGCTGTCGCTGCCGCAGGACTGCCTCGGCCACGACATCGACTCCCTCGCGCTCGGCGACCGCGCCCGCGACGTGCTCACCGGGCGGTCCGACGGCGTGGACCAGATCGTGCTGCGCAAGGGCCGGGTCGTGGTGCTCAACCGGATGCCGATCTCCACCGTCGGCGCGGTGGTGACCATGCGCGACCGCACCGAACTGGTCGACCTGCAGCGCGAGCTCGCCGTCCACCGCGACACCACCGACACGCTGCGCGCCCAGGCCCACGAGTTCTCCAACCGCCTGCACACCATCTCCGGGCTGGTGGAGCTCGGAGAGTACGACGAGCTGCAGCGCTACGTGCAGCGCATCAGCCACCACAGCGAGCAGTGGCACGCCGAGGTCACCGCCCGCGTGCAGGATCCGGCCACCGCCGCGCTGCTGATCGCCAAGTCGAGCCTGGCCGCCGAGCGCGGCGTGGGGCTGCGGCTCAACGAGGGCGGGTTCCTCGGCGAGATCGACGAGGAGCTGTCCGCCGACGTGGTGACCGTGCTCGGCAACTTCATCGACAACGCCCTCGACGCGCTGGAGTCCACGCGCGACGCGTGGATCGAGGTGGAGCTGCGGCAGAGCGACGAGATCACCGTCGTGGTGCGCGATTCCGGTCCGGGCGTGGCTCCGGAGATCGTCGAGGAGGTGTTCCGGCACGGCTTCACCACCAAGGCCGCACGCGGTGGTGAGCGCGGGCTGGGCCTGGCGCTGACCAGGCAGATCTGCCGCAGGCGCGGCGGATCGGTGGAGGTGCACAACGCCGACGGCGCGGTGTTCACCGCGCGGCTGCCGTGGGAGGGAGCATGATCAGAGTTCTGGTGGTCGACGACGACTTCATGGTCGCCAAGGTCCACAGCGGGTACGTCTCGCGGGTGGAGGGCTTCGAGGTCGTCGGCGTCGCGCACACCGGGGCCGACGCGGTCGTCGCCGCCGACGAGCTGCGCCCGGACCTGGTGCTGCTGGACATCTACCTGCCCGACATCGACGGCATGTCGGTGCTGCGCCAGCTGCGCGGGCGTCCGTCCGCCGACCCGGACGTCATCGTGATCACCGCTGCGCGCGACCTGGACACCGTCCGGGGCGCGATCCACGGCGGCGCGCTGCACTACCTGATCAAACCGTTCAGCTACGAGGCCCTGCGGGAACGCCTGGAGAGCTTCCGCTCGCTGCACCGCACCCTCGCCGACCTCCCCGGCGACGCGCCCACCGCCCAGCAGGACGTCGACCGCCTCTTCGGCACCCGCACCCGGAGCGCCACGCCGCCGAAGGGGCTCTCCTCCGAAACCTCGCGCGTGGTCGAGAACATCCTCCGCG
Source organism: Saccharopolyspora endophytica (assembly GCF_018070075.1). Classification (GTDB taxonomy): domain Bacteria; phylum Actinomycetota; class Actinomycetes; order Mycobacteriales; family Pseudonocardiaceae; genus Saccharopolyspora; species Saccharopolyspora endophytica. Next base: position 618,212 of record NZ_JAGPXE010000002.1, on the reverse strand, counting down.
AGCGCTCCGCCGCCGGCGGCGACCTCTCCGCCACCGAGTGCGCCGACGCCACCGAGATCTCCCGGGTCAGCGCCCGCAAGTACCTCGAGCACTTCGTCGAGTCCGGCCGCGCCGAAGTCCGCCTCCGCTACGGGGGGACAGGCCGCCCGGAACGCCGCTACCGCTGGCTTTAGAAGAATGGTGGATGACCACATTGCTTGGCGGTGCGGGTAGCGGAACCTGAGCGGTGCCAGCTGCCGGAGTGGTGAAAAGGAGAATGCGGCTCCGCCGCATGGTGAAAAGCCCTAGTGCGGTGAGAAGGTCACGGGGAGGGAGGTGAGGCCTCGCATCAGGACTGAGGGGCGCCAGGTGAGGTCTTCCGGGTGGACGCCCAGGTTCGTGTCCGGGAGGCGGTCGAGGAGGACCTCGATGCCCGTGGTGGTGATGGTCCGGGCGATCTCCTGGGCCGGGTAGGGGCAGCCGTACTCGCCGTGGCTGAACGACAGGTGCGCGTGGTTGCCGGTGGCGCCCTCGTGCCCGTGCGGCCGGACCTGCGGATCGGCGTTGGCCGCCGCCAGGCCCAGGACTAGCAGATCTCCCTCCCGGATGGGTTTCCCGCCGAGCTGGATGTCCTGGGTCGCCCAGCGGCCCACGTGGTTCTGGATCGGGGTGTCCTCCCACAGGACCTCGTTGAGCGCGTGCCCGACGCTGCTGCGCCCGCCCGCGAGGTCGACCGCGAAGCGGGGTTCGGTGAGCATCAGGCGCAGCGCGTTGCCCATCCAGTCCGATGTGGTCAGGTGCGCCTTGCCGAGGGTGATGAACAGGTCCGCGGCGATCTCGTCCTCGGTGAGGCCGATCGGGTGCTTCACCAGGTGCGACACCAGGTCGCCGGTCGGCCTCGCGCGGCGCTCGCGGACCAGCCGCAGCATGCGGGCGACCGTGCGCTCGTGCGCGCGCACCGCTTCCTCGCCCTCCTGCCCGGACAGCGCGACGTCGTGGGTGAGCATCGGTGCCTCGTCGTCGGCGAGCCCGTAGATCTTGGCCATCGCCAGCAGCGGGATCTGGTGGGTGTACTCCACGACGAGGTCGGCGAAGCCGCGACCGGCGAACCGGTCGATCAGCGTGTCGCAGATCCGCTCCACCGCAGCGGAGAGCTCGAACGAGTCCACTGTGTCCAGTGCGTCGCGCACGACGGCGCCGCGGGTGCGGTGCTCCTCGACGTCGGCCAGCAGCGCCGACGGCCGGGGTTCGACGTAGGCGCGCAGCGACCAGTTCTCCGGGACGATGTGCCAGCGGTTCCAGCGCCGCGGGTCACGGCCGAACAGCTCGGGATTGCCCACCACGTAGTGCAGTTCGCGGTAGCCGAGCACGCACCAGGCCGGGACGCCGCCCTCCAGCTGCACGGGCGCCACCGGGCCGTGGTCGCGCCGCAGCTGCCGGTACACCACGCCCGGGTCGCGGTGGAAACGCGCGCCGTAGAAGGGGGTCGTGCTCACGTGCGGGTCCATCACAGGCCCCGGGCCAGCGACATCTCGTGCAGGTGCTCCACCAGTCGCACCAGCACCTCCTTGCTGGACTCCCGGTCCCGGGCGTCGCAGTCGAGCATCGGCACCTCGTCGGGCAGGTCCAGCGCGTCGCGGACCTGCTCCAGCCCGTGCTTGGGAACTCCGAAGTTGTTGCGCGCCACCACGAACGGGGTCCGCTGCTCCTCCAGCCGGTCGATGGCGTACCAGCAGTCGGCGATGCGGCGGGAGTCCACCAGCACGACCGCGCCGAGGCAGCCGCTGAACAGCTGGTCCCAGATGAACCAGAACCGCTCCTGCCCGGGAGCGCCGAACAGGTACAGCACCATCCGCTCGTTGAGCGTGATGCGGCCGAAGTCGAAGGCCACCGTCGTGGTGGTCTTGGCGCCCACACCGGCGGTGGAGTCCACGCCGACGCTGGCGGTGGTCATGGTCTCCTCGGTGTTCAGCGGCCGGATCTCGCTGACCGAGCGGACCATGGTGGTCTTGCCGACCGCGAAGCCGCCGATGATGACGATCTTCAGACCGTCGGACGCGGTGCGCCGCAACGGGATTCGGTCAGATGTTGCGAAGTCCAACGAGCACCTGCTTGAGGAAATCGGGAGTCGGGATCTCCGACGGGTCGCGCCGGGCGGAGGGGTGCCGTGCGGTGATCTTGCCCATCGCGTGGAGATCACCGAGCAGGATGCGCACGACGCTCACCGGGAGCCGGAGCTCGGCGGAGAGCTCGACCACCGCGATCGGTTCGCGGCTGAGACGCAGGATGGCGGCGTGCTCCGACTGCATGCCCGGGGTCGCCTCGCCCTCGGCGACCACGAGGGTCACCGAGTCGAAGGCGTCGTCGGCGGGACGGGTGCGGCCGCCGGTGACGATGTAGAGCCGGTCCGGGTTCTCGTCGTCGAGCAGCCGCCTGGTCATGAGACCTCGACCCGGTTCGGACTCCGCAGGTGCTCGCCGATCTGCTCGACGAGCTCGTTCATGTTGTGGCCGACGATGCCCACGTCGGTCTCGTCGGAGGCCAGCACCGCCAGGTGCGCGCCGAACCCGGCCTCGACGATGCACAGGACGCCGCCGTAGAACTCGGTCATGGACTGGCGCACTCCCCCGCTGCCGTCGCCGAACTCCACCGACGCGCCGTAGGACAGGCTCTGGATCCCCGAGGCGATGGCCGAGAGCTGGTCGGCCTGGTCGGCGCTCAACCCGGCGGTGTGGCAGAGCTTGAGGCCGTCCTTGGACAGCACCAGCGCGTGTCTGCTGCCGGGAGTGTTCTGCAGCAGGTTCTCCAGCATCCAGTCGAGCTCGCGGGTGTCGATGGTCATCGCGGTTGCGGGACGACGGGCGGGGTGACCCGCTGTCCCACACCTCCAATCGCGGTCTTCGGGGGCATCATCGGGGTTGTTCGTCCGAAGTGGACGGGTCGTCGCGGCGGGACTTGGAGAACGCGCCGAAGCGCGCGCCCGCGTCCGACCGCTTGCCCTCGGCCTGCCTGGGGGCGGGGGCCGAGCGCACTGAGGCGAGGGTTCGTCCCCGGCGTCGCTTGGGGAGCTCGCCGGGTTCGGTCGATTCGGTCTCGGTGTCGGCGTAGGCGTCGAGGGTCGGCTTGGCCGGCTCCTCCGCGGGGGGCTCGGCATCCTGGCGCGGCTGGGTGATCAGCTTCTGCGGGATCATCAGGACCACGCCGGTCCCGCCGCGCGCCGAAGCGCGGAAGGACACCGACAGCTCGTGCTTGCGGGCCAGGCAGCCGACCACGGCCAGGCCGAGTCGGCTGCCGGAGATCTCGGCGAGGTCCAGCGGGGTCTCGGACACCGCCTGCTCCGCGCGGGCCAGCGCGGTGTCACTCATCGCCAGTCCGCTGTCCTCGACGGTGACGACCACACCGCTGTGCACTTCTTCGACGTAGACGTGCACCTCCTCGGTGGGCGGCGAGAACTTGGTGGCGTTGTCCATGATCTCGGCCAGCGCGTGCATCACGCCCTCGGCCGCGTAGCCGACGACGGCGACGGTGCTGGTGGAGTGCAACCGGATTCGCTGGTAGGAGCTGATCCGGCCCATCGCGCCGCGCAGGACGCTCTCCATCACGATCGGCTTGGTCCAGCGCCTGCCGCTGCGCGCTCCGGTGAGCACCGCGATGCTGTCGGCGAGCCGGCCGGCCTGCGCGGTGCTGTGGTCGAGCTTGAGCAGGTCGGCGAGGACGTCCTCGGAATCGTGCTTGCCCTCCATCTCGCGGAGGTCGGCGAGCATCCCGGTGGCCAGCGCTTGCACGCGGCCCGCGGCGTTGGCGCACGTCGACAGCGCGGCGGCGCGCATCTTCTCGCTGGTGGCCAGTTCTTTGGTCATGGCCTTGATGACGCGCCGGTGGGGGACGCTGAAGTCCTGCTTGTGCTCCTTGACCGCCTCCTCGGCGGTGGCTCCGGCGCGCAGCTGCCGGGCCACGCCGGGCAGGGCCTCGCCGGCCAGCCGCACCATGTCGCTGTTCATGCTCGCCGCGGCGAGGCGGTAGTGCCGGGTCATCTGCACGCCGCGAACGGTTCCGGCGACGGCGACCGACAGCGCGAGGACGAGCAGCGCGCCGATCACGGTGACCGATCCCGCGCCCGCGGGGACTTGGAGGACGGCCCAGAGGAAGATCGCGCCGGAGATGATGAGGGTGAGCACGAACGCGACGACAGCCGGAATCCGGTAGGGGAACTCTCCGCGCGGTTGCAGCTGGGTGTCGGTCGACATCAACGGTTCCTCATCGCCGGATGCGGGCTCGCTTTGGGCACGTTGGTACGCGACGCAGATAGTAACGGAGAGCATACAGCCGATGACTCTCTTTTGGGTGATTCTTGCCTCACTGTGGCAACCAGCTCCTCATTCGATCTTCATCCGGAGCCGACCCCGCCGGTTACGCGCGTAGTTTTTTCGGTTTTTTCACAAAAGTGGAGATGCTTTTTCACTCGGCCCCGGAACTCGAACGCCGCCATTCGCAGATCTTTCGCACTACTCCATAGAGGTGACGCTGCGTCACTACGCTGCGGATTTTTCACCTGATCAGGGCGGGCTCTGATCACTACGCTACGCAGCAGCAAAGTCACTCGCAGACACATTGGCGGACCGACCGATGATCACCAGGACCCTCGACCTGGACCGTCCGAGCGACGCTCGTGTGCACGACTACATGCTCGGCGGCGGCAGCAACTTCGCCGCCGACCGCGCGCTGGCTCGGCGCATCCTCGCCAAGGCGCCCTACGCCAGGCTGGAGGCCCTGGCCGCGCGCAACTGCCTGCGGCGCATGATGCGCGCCTGCCTCGACCAGGGCATCCGGCAGTTCCTGGACCTCGGCTCGGGCATCCCCATCGCCGGCAGCCCGCACGAGATCGCCGCCGAGGCCGACCCCACCGCGCGGGTGGTCTACGTCGACAACGAGCAGATCGCCGCCACCCAGGGCAAGCTGCTGCTCACCGGGAGCGAGACCGCGGCGATGGTGCACGCCGACGTCCGCGATCCGGAATCCGTCCTGGCCGCCGAGGAGACGCGGCGGCTGCTGGACTTCGACCAACCGGCGGCCGTGCTCATGCTCGGCGTGCTGCACCAGTTCGGCGAGCACCACCAGCCGGCCGAGGTCATCCGCCACTACACCGACGCGCTGGCCCCCGGCTCGCTGCTGGCGCTGTCGCACTTCACCGACGAGTTCGCGCCCGCACCGGCGCACGACATCCTCACCGTCCTGCCCGACTGCCCGCCCCCGGCCATGCGCGACCGCGCCACCGTGCTGTCCTTCCTCGGGGACGCAGAGCTGTTGGATCCGGGAGCAGTGCCGGTCGCCGACTGGCGGCCCGAACCGGGCGACGCCGACCTGCGCACGCCCGAGCCGCTGAGCTTCGCGCTGCTGGCCCGCACCGCACCCACGCCCCCACCTCACCCGAACAGCTCAGCCATCTAGACTGTTCGCCCAGAATCACACTTCTACCAGCTGAGATTCCGGACGGACCGACCTTGAGGTAGCGAGCGTGCACGAACTGACCGCTCCGCGCGCGGGCGCCGCCCCGCAGCGGAGCACCCGGAAAGTCAGCTGGGACGCCGTGCGCACCGGGTGCGTGGTGCTGGTGATGATCTACCACGCGACCCACATGAGCCGCGTGACCCATCCCGAGCTCTCCCCGCGCACGCTGTTCTTCCCGTACCAGGTCGGCGCGAGCCTGCTACTGGTGATCTCGGCCTACTTCGCGGCGGCCACCATCGGGCGCGGCAGCCTGCGGCGGTACTGGTGGAAGCGGATGGCGCGCCTCCTGCCGCCCTTCGTCGGCTCGGTGCTGCTGATCTGGCTGGTCCTGCGCTTCCTGCGCCCGCCCAGCTGGGTGGAACCGAACGGGCGGGACCTGGTCGGGCACCTGCTGATGCTGTGGAACTGGAAGCCTGCCGTCTACGCCTTCCTGGACGGTTCACATTGGACGGTCCCGCTGCAGCTGCTGGGATTCAGCTTCGCCGCGGTGCTCTACGCCACCAAACTGGGCCACGGCAACAAGATCCGCTGGGTGCTGTGGACGGCGGTGCTGCTGCCGCTCGCGCAGTGGCACATCCGCATCTCCGGAGCACCGGAGACCTACCGGATGCTCGTGGACGGTTTCGGCGCGCACCGCTGGCACCTGTTCGTGGCCGGGGTGGCGATCTGGATGGTCTCCACCGGGCGCCTCTCGCGCCGGCACTTCGCGCTGCTGCTGGCGAGCTGCATGTTCGCCCAGGCCATGCACAACTACATCCGCCTGCCCGACGGGCAGCTCGACTGCGACTGGGGCTCCACCCTCGGCGTGTGGGCCGGACTGCTGGTGCTGACCCTGGTGGCGTGCGGCCCGGACTGGAAGCTGCCGCCGACGCTCGCGCGCGGTGTGACCTGGTTCGCCGGGATCTCCTACGGCGTGTTCCTCAGCCACCAGACCATCGGCTACGTCCTGCTGCACTACCTGGACACCAACGGCGTTCCGCCGCTGCTGCAGACGCTGGCGATGCTGGTCACCGGCACGGCCGTGGGCTGGGCGCTGACCAGAGCGGTCGAACGCCCGGCCCACGACTTCCTGATGCGCGTCTACGACCGGACGGCCGCGCGTCAGAGCGGGTGACGCTCCAGCTGCTGGTGGTCGATGCGGGTGCTGCGCAGCGCCGGGACGTCGACCCCCGCCCAGCGGCGGACGGTGGCCTCGGCCTCGGCGCGCTGGTCGGCGGGCAGTCCGGCGATCTTGGCGCCGTGGTTGGCGCCCGGCACCAGGTAGGAGTGCGAGTCGTGGCGGCCCGGCTCGAAGGGCTCGGCGCTCCACGGGTCGTTCTGGCCGTTGACGAACATCAGCTCCGAGCCCCGGCCGCGGACCCAGGTGTCGACCTCGCGCATCACGCCCGGCTCGAACTCCATCGGGATGTCCCGGGGCACCAGGTTGCGCGGCCGGCTGAGCTCGCGGTGGTGCAGCAGGTCGGCCAGCGGCTCGTCGGAGACGCCGGGCCAGCCCAGCTGGGTTCCCGCCTGGTAGTAGTACGGCGTGTAGGGCTCCATGCCCTGATCGGTGTAGAAGGCGAACTCGACGGTCTCGTCCAGGAACCGGTAGATCTCGTCGGTGCTCGCGGTGGGCGCCGGGACCTGCCCGCAGTCCTGCTGACCGCGGTACTGCCAGAAGCTCCACGGCGCGTCGAGCACGACCAGCTCCAGGCCGCGATCGATGTCACCGATGATCCGGTCGAAGGTCATCCCCTGCGAGTCGGCGAAGGACTGGAACCTGGCGATCATCTCGGGCCTGCGGATCAGGGCCTCGCGCTGAACGGCGGTCAGCGCCTCCCGGCAGGCTGGATCGGTACCGACCGAAGAGAGGAACCGGTCGTAGGCGTCGCGATCGTTGTCCGCATCGTTCGGTGCGACGTACGCAACGGTTCCGTCCACGTCGTCCGGGTAGAAGTGGCGGTGGTAGACCGCGGTCATGCCGCCCTTGCTCGCACCGGTGGTGATCCACTGCCGGTCGTAGATCCCGCGCAGCGCCGAGATGACCTCGTGCTCATCGGTGGCGGCCTGCCAGATGTCGAGATCGTTCCAGTCGGCGGGTTCCGGGCGCGACGGGGTGAAGAAGCGGTGCTCCAGGTTCACCTGGTTGCCGTCGACGAGCTGCGTCGGCTCGGTGCGGTTGGCGCTGGCCGGGAGGCCGTAGCCGGTGGTGTAGAGGACCGTGGGCCGACTGAGGTCGCGGTGCAGCAGGGTGAGGCGCTGCTCGAAGGAACCGGCGTCCGGGTGCCGGTGATCGGCCGGCTGGGTGAAGGTCAGGTCGAACAACCGGAAACCCGGCTCGGTGGGCCGCTCCCCGACCACCGTCATGCCCGGCAGATCCTCCAGCCGCTGCGCGAGGTCGTCCGGCGGTGCGGCTCCCGCAGGCATCCCGACCAGCACCAACGCGCAAGCCGCGGCGATGGTTCCCCATCCGCGCCAGTTCATCCGACCTCCCGGTGAGCACGACGATCGGAGCAATCTAGCCAGCCGAGCGGATCACCGGGAAGCGCGAGGCGAGTTCTCGACACGTCCCCCGGACGCAGCAGCGGGCCACCCGCCGAACACCGGGCGGGCGGCCCACGTGCTGATGCGACCGGTCAGACGGTGGCTTCCGCCTCCTGCGGCACCGTCTCCTCGTCGCGCTGCTTGGGAACCTCGACGTCCGCATCTCCACTGTGGACGGTCTCGGCCACGTACGCGTCCGAAGCCTCGGTGTCGGAACCGCTCTCGGTGGCCACCAGGAACGGCTCGGCGTTGCCCAGGATCCGCTGCGCGTTGCGCACCTGCTCAGCAAGCTGCTGGCGCGTCTTGTGCATCGTCGCCGAGTACTCGTCGGCGCGCAGGATCCTGCGCTCGCCCTCGGCCGTGGCCTCGCGGACGCGGCGCTGAGCTTCCTCGCGGCTGGCCTGCTCGCGCTCGGCGAGGATCCGCATGGCCTCGTCGCGGCGGGCGGACATGGAGGTCTCGAAGTCGTGCTCGACCTGGACGCGGCGCTCCTCGGCCTCCGCGTCGAGCTGCCTGCGCTGCTGCTCGGCCTCCTTGGCCATGGCCTGCACCTCGGAACGGGTGCGCGCGATCAGCTCGTTGCGCTGCTGCTCGGACTGGCGGCGCCACTCATCGGCCTCGGAGACCAGCTTCTCGTAGCGGTTGCGCAGCTCGGCCGCGGCCTGCTCGGAGCGGGCCCACTCGTGCTCGGAGGCAGCCTGAGCGCTGGCCACGATCTCCTTGGCCTCGTCCTCGGCCAGCCGGACCATGCGGCGCATCCGGTCGGACAGCGCGTCCAGCGAAATCGGCTCCTGCGCCTGCGCGTCGAGCTCCTGCTTGAGCTCCTCGACCTGGGCGCGAGCCTGGTCGAGCTGCGCGGACAGTTCGTTGACCTGGCTTAACGCCGAATCCCGGTCCTCGGTGACGAGGCGCAGTTCGGCCTCGGTCTGCTGGATGTAGAACTTCACCTGCGAGCGACGGTATCCGTACCAGACGGTGTCGAAATCTGCCTTCAGCGGTACCAGTTCGCGGTCTTCGATGTGCCCCACGGTCTCACCCCACCTGAGTTGATCAAATTTGCTGGGAGCGAGCCACGCCCCGACGCGGCAAGTCCGTGCCCGCACCGGTGATTCATCCGTTGATGCGCCCGCCAGGCCAAAAACCGACGACTTCGACGACATCACCGACACCGATGCCACGGATCGCTATGCCTACATCTTCCCCGCAGACAGCATTGAGATCAACTGCCCTGATTCCAGTGCAATCCAACGGACATCCGATGTTGACCACCCGGACACCCGCCCTGAAATGCCTGTTGAAATCAGGTTTTCGCGCCCGGTTGCAGCATCCGCCGAAAAGTCATCTCGATTTCGTCTCGGCTCGGCACCGATTCCCGGACGATCCCCTGCAGCTGCCAACCGCAGAACAGCACCGACAGCGCGCGGCCGGTCGCCTCGTCGGTGTAGGAGGCGAACAGCTCGGCCAACCAGGTATCCCACTCCTGGCTCACCTGGCGCAAGGCCGGCTTGTGCAGCGCGGCGATGTAGAGCTGGTGCTCCACGGCCGTCTGCGCGCGGGCGGGCCCGAGGTAGTGCAGCACCAGGTCGGTCAGCGCCTGGGCGAGGTCGTGGCCCGACTCCAGCCCCGCGGCCCACTGCCGCATGTGCTCGACGTCGTCCTCGGCGGCCTGTCGCAGGGCGCTGGCGAGCAGGTCATCGAGGGTCGCGAAGTAGTAGGTGGTGGATCCGAGCGGGACACCCGCGGCAGCCGCCACGCTGCGGTGCGTGAGCTTCTCGACGCCGCGTTCGGCGACCACCTCGATCGCGGCGCGCGCGATGCGCTCGCGGCGGTCGGGGTCCTTGCGGCGAGCCGGCGGCGCGGGCTGGGTGCTCGACATGCGCTCGGTGTTCCTCCCCTGTCACAGCGCGTGAACGTTCTCGGGCATCCGGGTGGCGAACCGATTCGGGGGCGGGGTGATCGGCCCGGCATCCGGAGATCCAGCTTGCCACGTCCGCCCGGATCGCGATGCGGTCCACGTCACCGACCATGCGTTTGACCAGTTCAACGCGCATTTTTCCACGAGTTCCACCGGTGCTGAACACGAGATGATGTACAGATGTACATGCCTGGTGTTAGTGTCTTCCCCCGGCACCGCAGCCAATGGACGTGCGCGACGGGAAAATGCGTCGTGCGAATTGGAAGAGAACGCGCCAGATAGCCACCGAATGGACCGCCAGGAGGTGAATTCGGAGACCGAATCGTGCCGATGAGAGGCACAATTCGGCGAATTGCTCCGCATCATCCGGTGCGGATTCGTGTGGCGATGAATCGGCGTCCGCCGCATTGTGAACCGGTCGCCTCTCGCGAGGCGTGTTCACGATGGCCGCGAACGCGGACAAACGAGCGACAAACGGGGAAAAGCCATGCCGCAAGCAGACAATTCGGCAGCCACGCTGTTCATCGACGGCAAGTGGGTCCCGGCCGCCGACGGCCGCACCCGGCAGATCCACTGCCCCGCCGACGGCACGCTGGTCGCCACCGTCTCCGAGGGCGGCCGCGCCGAGGCCGAGCAGGCCATCGCCGCCGCGCGCCGGGTCTTCGACGAGGGGGCCTGGTCGACCAGCTCGGCCTGGGACCGGGGTGATCTGCTGCTGCGCGTCGCCGACATCCTCGTCCGCGACAAGGACGAGTTCGCCCGCGCCGAATCGCTCGACACCGGCAAGCGCCTGGTCGAGAGCGAGTACGACATGGACGACATCGCCGCGTGCTTCCGCTACTTCGGCAAGATCGCGGGCACCGACGCGGGCAGCCTCGTCGACACCGGCACCCCGGACGCCATCAGCCGCGTGCAGTACGAGCCCGTCGGCGTCTGCGGCATGATCACCCCCTGGAACTTCCCGCTGCTGCAGGTCGCCTGGAAGGTCGCGCCGGCCATCGCCGCGGGCGACACCTTCATCCTCAAGCCCAGCGAGCTGACCCCGGCCACCGCGATCCTGCTGATGCGCGCCCTGGAGGAAGCCGGGCTGCCCGCCGGCGTCGGGAACCTGGTGCTGGGCGCCGGTGCCGAGGTCGGTTCGGTGCTGGCCGAGCACCCCGACGTCGACCTGATCTCGTTCACCGGTGGTCTGCACACCGGCCGCAAGATCTCCGCGATGGCCGCGCCGACGGTCAAGAAGGTCGCCCTGGAGCTCGGCGGCAAGAACCCCAACGTGGTCTTCGCCGACGCCGACTTCGACACCGCCGTGGACTTCGCGCTGACCGCGATCTTCCTGCACTCCGGCCAGGTCTGCTCCGCGGGCGCCCGGCTGATCGTGCAGGACGAGCTGCACGACGCGCTGGTCGACGAGATCGTGCGCCGCGCCGAGCAGATCCGCATCGGCGGGCCGTTCGACGACGACGCCGAGACCGGCCCGCTGATCTCCGCCGCGCACCTGCAGAAGGTCGACGACTACGTCTCCAAGTCGGTCGCCGAGGGCGCGGTGCTGCGCACCGGCGGCAAGCGCCCCGAGGGCGAGCGCTACGCCAACGGGCACTACTACCTGCCCACGGTCCTCGACGAGGTGAAGCAGCGAACCCACGCGGTCAACGAGGAATCGTTCGGCCCGGTGCTGACCGTCGAGCGGTTCACCGACGAGGACGACGCGATCCGCATCGCCAACGACACCCACTACGGCCTGGCGGGCGCGGTGTTCACCGGCGACCCGGCCAAGGCGCAGCGCGTGGCCAACCGGCTCCGGCACGGAACCGTGTGGATCAACGACTTCCACCCCTACCTCCCGCAGGCCGAGTGGGGTGGGTTCAAGCAGTCCGGCATCGGACGCGAACTCGGCCGGGCAGGGCTCGGCGAGTACCAGGAGGCCAAGCACGTCTACCAGAACCTGCGGCCCGGTCCGCAGAACTGGTTCTCCGCGAAGTAAGGAAGGAATCTTGTGCCGGTGCGGCGGCCGGACGCGCCGCCGCACCGCCCGCAGACCGACTGCGGGAAGCGGGATTTCGCGCTACGCAAACAACCAACCCGCGTCGCCGCTCCTGCCATCCGGCGGGGGAGGTCGGCCGGGGAAGGAGTTCGGGGCATGAGCGCGCCCACCCATCACGACGCCGGGCTCAACGAGTTCGGCTACACCAACAAGTTGAAGAGAAGCCTGGGCAGTTTCCACACCTTCGCCGCAGGCATCAGCTACATCTCGGTGCTCACCGGCGCCTTCCAACTGTCCTACTTCGGCATCGGTTTCGGCGGACCCGCCTACGTGTGGTCCTGGCCGATCGTGTTCCTGGGGCAGTTGCTGGTGGCGTTGAGTTTCGCCGAGCTGGCATCGCGTTACCCGATCGCCGGTTCCATCTACAACTGGGCCAAGAAGCTCGGTGGTCCCCACGTTGGCTGGCTGGCCGGCTGGATGATGCTGCTGGCGTCGATCGTGTCGATCTCGGCCACCGCGCTGGCCTACCAGAACACGCTGCCGCAGATCTGGGCCGGTTTCCAGCTGATCGGTGACGGCTCCGACGCCACGGACTCCGCGGTCAACGCAGTGCTGCTGGCCCTGGTGCTGATCCTGTTCACCACGCTGGTCAACGCCTACGGCGTGAAGCTGATGGCGCAGATCAACTCCACCGGTGTGTTCATCGAGCTGGCCGCGGCGGTGCTGCTGATCATCGCGCTGGCCCTGGTCGTGGTGAACCCGCCGACGGTCATCCTCGACACCAACGGCACCGAGGCCGCCTACGGAGGCAGCTACCTGAGCGCCTTCCTGGTCGCCGGCATCGCCTCGTCCTACGTCATGTACGGCTTCGACACCGCCGCCTCGCTCGGCGAGGAGTCGATCGACCCGCACAAGAACGCGCCGCGCGCCATCCTGCGGGCGCTGATCGCCTCGTTCGTCCTCGGCGGCCTGATCCTGCTGTTCGGCATGATGGCCACGCGCGACTTCAGCGCCCCGGAGCTGGCCGAATCCGGCCTGCAGTTCGTCCTCAGCGACGCGCTCGGCCCGTTCGTCGGCCGACTGTTCCTGCTGGCGATCTTCGTGGCGATCACCGTGTGCGTGCTGGCCGTGCACACCGCCGCGATCCGCATCATGTTCGCCATGGCCCGCGACAACGCGCTGCCCGCCGGCAAGCTGCTGGCCCGGGTGAGCCCGCGGTTCCAGACGCCGGTCGCCCCCGCGGTGTTCATCGGTGTCGTCGCGGTCGTGCTGCTGCTGGTCAACATCGGTCAGCCGCAGATCTTCACCGCCATCACCTCGCTGGCGATCATCCTGATCTACATCTCCTACCTGCTGGTGACGATCCCGATGCTGGTCGCGCGCCTGCGCGGCACGTGGAAGTCGACCAAGGAGGAGGGCCGCTTCAGCCTCGGCAAGCTCGGGCTGCCGATCAACGTCCTGGCCGTGCTGTGGGGCCTCGGGATGTCGATCAACCTCGCGTGGCCGCGCAAGGACGTCTACAACGCCGAACCGCCGTACCACTGGTACCTGCAGTACAGCTCGGTGCTGTTCGTCGGGATCGCGGCCGTGGGCGGATTCGCCTACTACTGGTTCATCCAGCGGCACAAGGTGGGTGTGCTCGCCGACCACGCGGCGTCCGAGAAGGACACCGCGGGCGATGAGAAGACCTCCCTCGTCTGAGTTCTGAAAGGAATGACCATGACCGATCAGTTCGACTACGTCGTGGTGGGCGGCGGTAGCGCGGGTGCGGCGGTCGCGGCGCGGCTGTCGGAGGACCCCGGCACCACCGTGTGCCTGCTCGAAGCCGGCCCGTCCGACGTCGGCGACAGCAACATCCTCGAGCTCAAGAAGTGGATGGCGCTGCTGGAGTCCGGCTACGACTGGGACTACCTGATCGAGCCGCAGGAGAACGGCAACTCCTTCATGCGGCACGCCCGTGCCCGCGTGCTGGGCGGCTGCTCCTCGCACAACTCCTGCATCGCGTTCTGGGCGCCGGCCGAGGACCTCGACGAGTGGGAGTCGACGGGCCTGCCGGGCTGGGGCTCGAAGGACATGTTCCCGCTGTACAAGCGGCTGGAGACCAACGACGGACCGGGCGATCACCACGGCCGCAGCGGTCCGGTGACCATCCGCTCGGTCCCGCCGAAGGACCCGACCGGTGCCGCGCTGCTGGAAGCCTGCGAGCAGCAGGGCATTCCGACCACCGAGTTCAACTCCGGCAAGACCGTCACCCACGGCGCCAACTGGTTCCAGATCAACGCCAAGCAGGACGGCACCCGTTCCTCCTCGTCGGTGTCCTACCTGCACCCGATCATGGACCGGCCGAACCTGGAGATCCGCACCAACGCCTGGGCCAAGAAGGTCACCTTCGACGGCACCCGCGCCACCGGTGTGGAGTACCTCAGCGACGACCTCATCCACTCGCGGACGATCACCGCCCGCAAGGAGGTCGTGCTGTCCACCGGCGCGATCGACACGCCGAAGCTGCTGATGCTCTCGGGCATCGGACCGGCCGAGCACCTGCGCGAGTTCGGCATCGACGTGCTGGTCGACTCCCCCGGCGTCGGCTCCACCCTGGAGGACCACCCCGAGGGCGTGATCAGCTGGGAGGCCAAGAAGCCGATGGTGGAGGACTCCACCCAGTGGTGGGAGATCGGCATCTTCACCCGGACCGAGGACGGCCTGGACCGGCCGGACCTGATGTTCCACTACGGTTCGGTGCCGTTCGACATGCACACCGTGCGGCAGGGCTACCCGACGTCGGAGAACTCGTTCTGCCTGACGCCGAACGTCACCCGCGCGCGCTCCACCGGCACGGTCCGGTTGCGCAGCAAGGACTTCCGGGACAAGGCCAAGGTGGACCCGAAGTACTTCACCGACCCGGACGGTCACGACATCCGCGTCATGACCGAGGGCATCAAGCTGGCCCGCAAGATCGTCGCGCAGTCGGCGATGCAGGAGTGGGCCGGTCAGGAGCTGTTCCCGGGCGAGGACGTGCAGACCGACGACGAGATCGCCGACTACATCAAGCGCACCCACAACACCGTCTACCACCCCGCCGGTTCGGTGAAGATGGGCGCGGTGGACGACAACTCGAAGCCGCTGGACCCGCGCCTGCGCGTCAAGGGCGTGCAGGGCCTGCGCGTCGCCGACGCCTCGGTGATGCCGTTCCTGGTGGCGGTGAACCCCAACATCACCACCATGGCCATCGGCGAGAAGTGCTCCGACATGCTCAAGCAGGACAACGCCTGAGCACGCACGAGGCGGGTGTCCTCCTCCCGGGAGGGCACCCGCACCCGAGCCCCTGAACCGCCCCGACACGGCCAGGTGCTCACCCCCTGGAAGTCCCTCCGGTCCCCCGTCCCGGAGGGACTTTCGCTTTCCTGCCCCACAACCGGGGCACAACACACCCGACCGCGTGGGGCCGTTCGAATTTCGCGCGAAATTCGAGGCCGAACTTTCGGCTTCGAATTTCGCGCGAAATTCGAATGGCTCAGGCCGGGTAGCGCATGACGAGGGTGGCCGTGGTGGCGTCGTCGGGGGCTTCGTAGACGTGGGGGACCGTGGCGTCGAAGCGGATGTAGTCGCCGGGGCCGAGGGTCTGCGGGTCCGATTCCGGTCCGGCGACGAGGGTTCCGGTGTGGACGTGCAGCTGCTCGATGACCCTGGGGTGGTGCGCCGGGGAGGTGTACCGGGTGCCCGCGCGGACGTGCAGCCGGTAGATCTCCAGGCGAGTCCGGCCGTCGTCGACGCTGTCCAGCAGCTCGACGTCGGCGGCGTGGCCGGAGATCTCGGGCCCGGCCGAGCGGTGGACGTGGAGCGCTCCCCCGTCTCGCGGCTCGGGTTCGGCGGCCAGCAGCCGGCCCAGGGGCAGGCCGAGGACCGTGGCGAGGGCGTAGAGGGTTTCCAGGGTCGGGTTCCGGTTGCCCGCTTCGAGCTCGGAGAGCGTGCCCTTGCCGATGCCCGCCTGCCTGGCCACCTCCGACAGCGACAGGCCGCGGCGGGTGCGGGCCGCGCGCAGGTTCTCCCCGACGAGCTTGACCGGTTCCACGGGCACCTCCTACCATCCCCGATCGTTCCATATACAGAACGGACGGGTCTCGTGCAGTTGCGTCAGCGGATCTCCGCCGCACCGGTCTCCACCTTGGTCGCCGGGGCCATCACCACCTTGGTCGGGGTGGTGAGCTCGGCCGCCATCGTCTTCGAGGCGGCGCGCACGCTGGGAGCCACACCGGCCGAGACCTCCTCGTGGATCCTGGCGCTGGGCATCGGCATCGGCGTCACCTCGATCGCGCTGTCGCTGCGCACCCGCGCGCCGATCGTGCTCGCCTGGTCCACGCCGGGAGCCGCGCTGCTGGCGGCGAGCGGGCACGGGCTGTCGATGCCGGAGGCCGTCGGCGCGTTCCTGCTGGCCGCGGCGCTGTCGCTGCTGGTGGGAGTGACCGGGCTGTTCGAGCGGGCGGTGAACCTGATCCCGCCGGCGATCGCCGCCGCGCTGCTGGGCGGTGTGCTGCTGCGGTTCGGGATCGACCTGTTCACCACGATGCGGGAGCAGTTCGCGCTGGTCGCGGCGATGCTCGTGGGCTACCTGCTGGGCAAGCGCTTCCTACCGCCCTACGCGGTGCTGATCGCGCTGGTCATCGGCGTGGCCGGGACCGCGCTCGGGGGCGGCTTGCGGGCCGGGGACGTCGACCTGGCGCTGGCGACTCCGGTGTGGACGTGGCCGGACTTCTCGGTGCACTCGGTGGTCGGCATCGCGATCCCGCTGTTCGTGATCACCATGACCTCGCAGAACCTGCCCGGCGTCGTGACTCTGCGGACCCACGGCTACACCACACCGATCTCGCCGGTGCTGTCGTGGACCGGAGCGGTGAACGTGCTGCTGGCACCGCTGGGGTGCTTCGGCATCAACCTGGCGGCGATCACCGCCGCGCTGGCCATGGGCGAGGAGGTCCACTCCGATCCCGGCCAGCGCTACAAGGCCGCGATCACCTCGGGCGCGTTGTACCTGGTCATCGCGGCGTTCGGTGCAACGTTGGCGAGCCTGATCGCGGCGTTCCCCGGCGCGTTGATCGCCGCGCTGGCCGGCATCGGCCTGCTGGACACGATCGGCGGTTCGATGGCCAAGGCCACCGCCGACACCGGGAGCCGCACCGCAGCGCTGATCGCCTTCCTGGTGACCGCTTCGGGCGTCACGGCGTTCGGCATCGCATCGGTCTTCTGGGGCCTGATCGCCGGGATCGGCGCGCACCTGATCGCCCGGAAGTTGTGGCGGGACGCCGTCGCGCCCCGCCACTGCCGGCATCAGCCGATGGTCGTCGTGGTCAGCGTCGGGTTGGGGTTCGGGAAGCACGCCGACGGGACGTCGACGTCGCCGATGATCGAGGACACGACCGCCGTGAAGGTCAGGCCCGGGTCTTCGTAGCTGGTCCCCGCCAGCTTGGTCTCGATCGTGCCGGACTCACCCGCGGTGAGGTGCACGGTGATGGTGGGGAGCTCGAACTCGCTGCCTCCGGCGATCGGGCCGTCGAGGTGCACCGTGGCGACGCCGTTCTCGACGTTGATGGTCGGCGGGTTCGGGCCCAGGTTCGAGCCACCGGCCAGTTCGGCCGAGACGAAGGTGGAGTTCGCCGGGATCGGGAGCCTCAGGTCGAAACCGCCGACCTCCTTGACGGTGTTGCCGTTGACCTCGCCCGGGATGGTGTTCACGGCCGGGTCGACGACGACGTCGAAAGCCGCTCCGGGAGCGACGGTCTCGGGAGCCGAGACATCGGTGCTCTGCTGCAGGGTGAACTGCTGGGCGCCCGTCGGCGCATCACCGTTGCAGTCGAAGTTGATGTCGAAGGGGGCCGCCACCGCCTGCGGGGCGACGGCGAGGGCTGCGGTTGCGGCGAAGGCGGCCGCGATGGCGGCGCGCTTTCCACTGAGGACGGACTTCATTGGCCTCTCCTGCACGATCGGTGGGAGTCGAAAAGTGCTGTCCGCGCGGCGAATTCGTAACCTACCCACGAGTAAATACCAGGTCAACGACGACGTTTTTGCCGGACTTACCACCTTTGACCCAGCGTCACCGAATTGGGCGAAACGAGCGTTCGCAACCGCCACCTCGACGAGCGCGACTGGCCTGACCAGCCCCGTTCGATCGGGATGAATCGGACGTCTGCTGACCCGCCGTGATCGCGTGGCCTCCATCCGGGCGACCCCGACATCACCCCCGCGCACCGGCCCGACCGGCCCCTCCGAACTGGGGCTAGCGCGACATACCGTCTAGTCGGTACGGTCCTGTCCATGGGTTCCAGTGCTGCCGGCCCGACCGTCCGCGCGGTCGTCTTCGACTACGGAGGTGTGCTGACCACACCCACCCGCGACTCGATCAACGCCTGGTTGTCCGAGGAGCGGATCCGCCCGGAGCTGTTCTCCGCCGCGCTCAAGGAGTGGCTCTCCCGCAACGCGCCCGCGGGCACGCCCGTGCACCTGCTGGAAACCGGGGAGCTCGACGCCGACGGCTTCAACAAGGCCATGGCCGCCCGGCTGCGCACCCTCGACGATCAGCCCGTCGCACCCGATGACCTGCTCGGACGACTCTTCGCGCGGATGCGCCCCGAACCGGCCATGCTGGATCTGGTGCGAGGACTGCGCGAGCGCGGAATCCGCACCGCACTGCTGTCCAACAGCTGGGGGAACATCGACGCCTACCCGTGGGAGCAGCTGGCGGGCCTGTTCGAGTCCACCGTCCTCTCCGGCCAGGTAGGGCTGCGCAAGCCCGACCCGAGCATCTACCGGATGAGCCTGGACCAGCTCGGCCTGCCCGCCGAGCAGACCGCCTTCGTCGACGACGGCGCGCCCAACGTCGACGCCGCCCGCGCCCTGGGCATGCACGCCGTGCTGCACACCGGCCCGGCGGAGACCCGAACCCGGCTGGCCGAACTGCTGCCGACCGGATCCGTACCGCAAGACGAGGAGATCAGGTGAACGCACCCGAGCCCGACGAGCTGCCCGGCCTCGACCTGCACAGGCTGCGGGCGTACCTCGACGTCGAGATGCCCGGCATGGTCACCGGCGAACTCACCGGCGAGCTGGTGCAGGGCGGCCGCTCGAACCTGACCTACATCGTCGGCGACGGCACCCGCGAGTGGGTCGTGCGCCGCCCACCGCTGGGTCACGTGCTGGCCACCGCGCACGACATGAGCCGCGAGCACCGGATGCTCACCGCCCTGGCCGATACCAGCGTGCCGGTGCCGCGCACCGAGCTGCTGTGCCAGGACGAGGAGGTGCTGGGCGCCCCGTTCTACGTCATGGAGTACGTGCGCGGCACCGTCTTCCGCACCGCCGAGCAGACCGAGACGCTCGACGAGCAGCAGCGCCAGGACTTGTCCTTCCAGCTGATGGACGTGCTCGCCGACCTGCACTCCATCGACCCGGCCTCGGTGGGGCTGGCCGAGTTCGGCCGCCCGGAGGGCTTCCTGGAGCGCCAGGTGCGCCGGTGGACCAAGCAGCTCAAGGCTTCCCACAGCCGCGAGGTCGAGGGCATCGACGAGCTGTCCCAGCGGCTGGCGGCCTCGGTGCCGACCAGCGGGCGCGTGGGCATCGTGCACGGCGACTACCGGCTGGACAACGTCATCGTCGGCGACGACCAGCGGATCAAGGCCGTGCTGGACTGGGAGATGGCCACCATCGGCGATCCGCTCACCGACCTCGGCCTGCTGGCGGTGTACTGGGAGGGCTTCAGCGGCCTGGAGAACAACCCGATCGCCAAGGGCGTCGGGCCGGAGCACGGATTCCCCAGCGCCAAGCAGCTCTTCGCCCGCTACGCCGAGCGCAGCGAACTGGATCTGTCCGATGTGGACTGGTACCTGGCGTTCGGCTACTTCAAGATCGCGGTGATCCTGGAAGGCATCCACTACCGCTTCATCCACGACCAGACCGTCGGCGAGGGCTTCGAGCACGTCGGTGGCCTGGTCGCTCCGCTCGTCGCGCAGGGCCTGGCGACCCTCAAGGAGGCATGAGAGATGGATTTCGCGTTCGACGCACGAACCGAGGAGCTGCGCGGTCAGCTGCTGGAGTTCATGGACTCGCACATCTACCCGGCCGAGCCGGTGTTCGCCGAGCAGATGAACGAAGGACCGGACCGCTGGTCGGCGCACCCGCCGATCATGGAGGAGCTCAAGGCCGAAGCGCGCAAGCGCGGCCTGTGGAACCTCTTCCTGCCCGGTGAGCACGGCGCGGGGCTGACCAACCTGCAGTACGCGCCGCTCGCGGAGATCATGGGCCGCTCCGGTCAGCTGGCGCCGGAGGCCACCAACTGCGCGGCGCCCGACACCGGGAACATGGAGGTGCTGGCGCAGTTCGGCACCGACGCGCAGCGCAAGCAGTGGCTCCAGCCGCTGCTCGACGGCGAGATCCGCTCCGCGTTCTGCATGACCGAGCCCGACGTCGCCTCCTCCGACGCGACCAACATCGGCACGCGCATCACCCGCGACGGCGACCACTACGTCATCAACGGGCGCAAGTGGTTCTCCTCCGGCGCGATGAGCCCGCGCTGCAAGGTCCTGATCGTCATGGGCAAGACCGACCCGGACGCCGAGCGGCACCGCCAGCAGAGCCAGGTGCTGGTGCCCAAGGACACCCCGGGTGTCGAGGTCAAGCGCGGCATGCACGTCTTCGGCTACGACGACGCCGACCACGGCGGTCACGCCGAGATCGTGTTCAACGACGTCCGCGTGCCGGTGGACAACGTCATCTCCGGTGAGGGCGAGGGCTTCGCGATCGCCCAGGCCCGGCTCGGTCCCGGCCGCATCCACCACTGCATGCGCGCCCTCGGCATGGCCGAGCGGGCGCTGGAGCTGATGTGCCGGCGCACCTCCGAGCGGGTCGCGTTCGGCAAGCCGCTGGCCGAGCAGGGCGTGGTGCAGCACTGGATCGCCGAGTCCCGGGTGAAGATCGAGCAGGCCCGGCTGCTGGTGCTCAAGACCGCGTGGCTGATGGACACCGTCGGCAACCAGGGCGCGCACACCGAGATCCAGTCCATCAAGGTCGCCGTTCCCGAGGTCGCCACCTGGGTCGTCGACCGCGCCATCCAGGCCCACGGCGGAGGCGGCGTCTCCCAGGAGTTCCCCCTGGCGGCGCTCTACGCCCACGCCCGGACCCTCCACCTGGTCGACGGTCCCGACGAGGTCCACCGCCGCTCCCTGGCCCGCCGCGAGCTCGGCAAGTACAAGAAGAAGTAACCCACCACCCCTCTCCCCCGTTACCCCAACGAACCCCCGCCCCACGACCCGACCGGATTTCAGTGGAAATCGGCCACCCGACTTCAGTGGAAATCCGGAACCGGACTTCAGTGGAAACCGGGAACCGGACTTCAGTGGAAATCCGGGGTTCGGTGGGGCGGGGTTGGAAACGCACAGAGCAGCGAGGAGTTGTCCATGGTTGAGAGTCGTGTCGCGATCGTCACCGGTGCCGCTCGCGGGATCGGCGCCGCCACCGCGAAGAGGCTGGCCGAAGACGGGTTCTCCGTAGGCGTCATCGACCTCGACGAGAAGGCCTGCGGTGACACCGTTTCGGCGATCGAGGCGGGTGGCGGCAAGGCGCTGGCGATCGGGGCCAACGTCGCCGACGCCGAGCAGGTGCAGGCCGCCGTCGACCGGGTCGCCGCCGAGCTGGGCGCACCGACCGTGCTGGTCAACAACGCCGGCGTGCTGCGCGACAACATGCTGTTCAAGATGTCCGAGGACGACTGGGACACCGTGATGAACGTGCACCTGCGCGGCTCGTTCCTGATGGCCCGGGCGGTGCAGAAGCACATGGTCGAGGCCAAGTGGGGCCGGATCGTGAACCTGTCGTCGACCTCGGCGCTGGGCAACCGCGGCCAGGCCAACTACTCCACGGCCAAGGCCGGTCTGCAGGGCCTGACCAAGACGCTGGCGATCGAGCTGGGCAAGTTCGGCATCACCGCGAACGCGATCGCCCCGGGCTTCATCGCCACCGACATGACCAAGGCGACGGCCGAGCGCGTCGGCATGTCCTTCGAGGACTTCACCACCGCCGCGATCTCGCAGATCCCGGTCGCGCGGGCGGGCAAGCCCGATGACATCGCCAACACCGTCTCGTTCTTCGCCGACGAGCGTTCCGGTTTCGTCTCCGGCCAGGTCATCTACGTGGCCGGCGGGCCGAAGGCGTGAGCACCGTGGACGCCACCGAGCTGCGCGGCCGGGTCCAGGAGTTCCTGGCCGCGCACGACCCGAAGAGCACCGACCGGCTGGAGTTCCTGCGCGCCCGGTTCGACGCCGGGCTGGCGTGGGTGCACTTCCCGGAGGGACTGGGCGGTCTGGGCGCGGCCCGCGAGCTGCAGGCCGACGTCGACGCCGCGTTCGCCGAGGCGGGCGCACCGGACAACGAACCGCACATGAACGTCATCGGCCTGGGCATGGCGGCCCCGACGATCCTGCGCTTCGGCGACGACGAGCAGCGCACGCGCTTCCTCCGTCCGCTGTGGACAGGTGAGGAGATCTGGTGCCAGCTCTTCAGCGAACCGGGCGCGGGCTCGGACCTCGCGGCGCTGTCGACCAGGGCCGTGCGCGACGGTGACGAGTGGGTCGTCGACGGGCAGAAGGTGTGGACGTCGCTGGCGCACCAGGCCCGGTGGGCGATCCTGGTGACCCGCTCCGATCCGGACCAGCCCAAGCACAAGGGCCTGACCTACTTCATCTGCGACATGACCGCGCCGGGCGTGGAAGTCCGCCCGCTGCGGCAGATCACCGGCGAGGCCGAGTTCAACGAGGTCTTCCTGACCGGTGTGCGCATCCCCGACTCGCAGCGGCTCGGCGAGGTCGGGCAGGGCTGGTCGGTGGCGCTGGGCACGCTGATGAACGAGCGCGTCGCCATCGGCGGCCGCACGCCCCCGCGCGAGAGCGGCCTGATCGGTGCCGCCGCCGAGCAGTGGCGGAGCCACCCGGAGAAGCGCACGCCGGGCCTGCACGACCGGCTGCTGGAGCTGTGGGTGGAGGCCGAGGCGCTGCGGCTGGCCAGCATCCGCCTGCGGCAGCAGATGGCCGTCGGCGAGCCGGGACCGGAGGGTTCGGCGATCAAGTCGGCCTTCGCCGAGCTCAACCAGCGCCTCACCGGCTACCAGCTGGAGCTGCTGGGCGAGGAGGGCCTGGCCTACGACGACCGGACGTTCCGCCAGCCGGAGTTCACCGACTTCACCAAGCGCGGGCCCGGTTTCCGCTACCTGCGGGCCAAGGGCAACACGATCGAGGGCGGCACGACCGAGATCCTGCGCAACGTCATCGCCGAGCGGATCCTCGGGCTGCCGCCGGAGGTCCGCACCGACAAGGACAAGCCGTGGAAGGAGCTGCCGCGATGACGGACCTGCTCTACACCGAGGTCGAGGAGGACCTGCGCTCCGGCGTGCGCCGGGTGCTGCGGGACCGCTGCGACTGGACGGCAGTCCTGGCCCGCGTCGAGACCGACGAGCCCTACGACCTGGACCTGTGGCGGTCGCTGGCCGGTGAGATGGGCCTGGCGGGACTGCTGGTGCCCGAGGAGCTCGGCGGTTCCGGCGCCACGGCTCGGGAGCTGTCGGTGGTGGCCGAGGAGGTCGGCCGCGCGATCGCTCCGGTGCCCTTCCTGAGCACCGTGCTGGCGACCGCGGCGCTGGCCGGCTGCGCCGAGGAGACCGCGCTGCCGCAGCTGGTGGACGGTTCGAAGGTGGGCACCCTCGCGGTCGGCCTGACGACCGTTCCGCACGCGTCGTTCCCGCAGTCGGTGAAGGCCGAGGACTCGGCGCTGACCGGCACGGTGTCGGCCGTGGTGGACCTGGAAGTGGCCGACTACGCGGTGGTTCCGGCCGTCGACACCGACGGTTCGGCGCTGTACCTGGTGGAGACCTCGGAGGCCACCCGCACGCAGGCGACGCCGCTGGACCTGACCCGCCGCTTCGGCACGCTCGTCCTCGACGGCACCGCGGGCGAGCGCATCGCCTCCGGCGCGGAGGCGGAGCGGGTCCTGCGCCACGCGCTGCTCACGGCGGCGGGGATGCTGGCGGCCGAGCAGGTCGGGCTCGCCCAGCACTGCCTGGACACCACCGTGGAGTACGGCAAGACCCGCTACCAGTTCGGCAGGCAGATCGGTTCCTTCCAGGCGATCAAGCACCGGCTGGCCGACCTGTGGACCAAGATCAGCACGGCGCGTGCGGTGTCCCGCAACGCCTCCGACGCGCTGGCCTCGGGCACCGACGAGGAGCTGGCGGTGGCGATGGCGCAGGCCTACGTCTCCGACCTGGTGGTCCACGCGGCGGAGGAGCACCTCCAGCTGCACGGCGGCATCGGCATGACCTGGGAGCACCCCGCGCACCTGTACCTGGGGCGCGCGAAGAGCTCCCAGCTCACCTTCGGCATCGCCGAGGCCCACCGGGCCCGCATCGCCGAACTCGTCGACCTTCCCGGAGGAAGCGCATGAAGGTTTTCACCAGCAAGGAAGAGATCCTCGCCGCCCAGGGCGAGCAGCTGGGCACCAGCGAGTGGCTGACCATCACGCAGGAGCAGGTCAACACCTTCGCCGACGCGACCCACGACCACCAGTGGATCCACGTCGACGTCGAGAAGGCGAAGCAGGGGCCGTTCGGCACGCCGATCGCGCACGGCTTCCTGACGCTGAGCCTGCTGCCGAAGCTGAACTCGGAGACCTTCCGGGTCGACAACGTCAAGATGGGCATCAACTACGGCCTGAACAAGGTCCGGTTCCCCTCCCCCGTCCCGGTCGGCGCGCGGGTGCGCGCGACGACGGAGCTGATCAGCGCCACCGAGATCGAGGGCGGCCTCCAGCTGGCGGTCAAGGCGACGGTGGAGATCGAGGGCGCCGACAAGCCCGCCTGCGTCGCGGAGTTCCTCTCCCGCGTCCTGCTCTAGAGGCGGTTCTGGCGAGTTGTGGGGTGGTCCCCGCGTAAACCCCCCCACTTCTCGTTTCGGCCTCACGGCTGGATGTGGATGTCCATGCCCGGTCCCAGGGGGAGGTCGGCGAAGTAGAAGACCGTCATGACCAGCGCCCACAGCAGCCAGAACGGGACCACGAAGGGCACCATGCGGGCGACCAGGGTGCCGATGCCCGCGCTCGGTTCGTAGCGGCGCAGGTAGCCCAGGATGATGATCATGTACGGGTTCAGCGGCGTCATGATCTGCGTCGCCGAGTCACCGACGCGGAACGCCGCCTGGGCGAAGCCGGGTTCGAAGCCCAGCAGCGCGAACATCGGCACGAACACCGCCGCCATCAGCGTCCACAGGCTCGACCCGGAGATGATGAACAGGTTCAGCAGCGAGGCCAGCAGCATGAACCCGAGGAACGCCGGATACCCGTCCAGGTGCATCGACTGCAGCAGGTCCGCACCCGAGACCGCCACCAGCGAACCGAGGTTCGTCCAGTTGAACAGCGCGATGAACTGCCCGAGCATGAACGCCAGCACCAGGAACCCGGTCAGGTCGCGCAGCGCGAGCGCCATCAGCCGCGGCACGTCGGCGGCCCGGGTGATGGAACCGGCCTTGGCGCCGTAGGCGATCGCCGGGACGGCGAAGCCGAGGAAGATCAGCGTCGTCACCGAGTCCATCAGTGGCGAGTCCGGCAGGAACCCGCCGTCTTCGTTGGCCAGCGGCGAGCCCGGCCAGAACACCAGCAGCAGCACCAGCGCGGTCGCCACCAGGAACGACGTGCCGGCCCACAGCAGGCCGCGGCGCTCGGCGGGTTCCAGCGCGACCTTGAGATCGGACTCCTCACCGTCGGCGACCTCGGCGGGAACGCCGTTGCGGATCAACCTCGGTTCGATGAGCCGGTCGATGAGGAACCCGGCCAGCAGCCCGAGCAGCACGGCCGAGACGGCGTTGAAGTAGTAGTTCGACACCGGGGTGACCAGCGTTCCCGGGTTCGGCAGCGTCTCGGCGACCTTGTTGCTGATCCCGGAGAACAGCGCGTCCAGGCTCGTGACCACGATCGACGTCGAGTACCCGGCGCCGGTGGCGGCGAACCCGCCCAGCAGGCCGGCCACCGGGTGGCGGCCCGCGGCCTTGAACACCAGCGCCGCCAGCGGCGGGACGATGATCATCGAGGTGTCGGCCATCACGCTCGCGCTGACGCCGACCAGGCCCACCGCGTACGGCAGGACCGAACGCCGGGCGTTGCCGAAGGACGACCTGATCAGCGCGGTCAGCATGCCGGTGCGCTCGGCCAGGCCGACCGCGAGCATGATCGTGACGACCGTTTCCAGCGGCGGGAACCCGATGAAGTTCTCCGCCATCGTCGTGAACAGGAACTCCAGGCCGTCGCCGGTGAAGGCGCCGCGGATCGGCGTCGCCTCGTCGGAACCGGGGATGGTGACCGAGACGCCGAACGCCGATATCGCCGTGGACACCACCGCGACCAGCAGGAACAGCAGTCCGAAGAGGATGAACGGGTCGGGGAGCTTGTTGCCGATCCGCTCGATCAGGTTGAGCACGCGGTCCAGGCGCGGTGAGCGCGCCGATTCGATCTCGGTCAAGGGTGACTCCCGTCGGCCTCGGGACATGCCGGCGTCAGCCAACCTCTCCGCCCGCCGGGCCACAAGCCCCGCGGGCGGAACGAAACACGACCGAGAACTACGGTCTCAGCGAGTCCAGCAGGAGGTCGGCGAAGTGCTCGCCGACCTCCTGACCGGTGAGCTTGCCGTCCTCGCGGAACCAGGTCCCGAGGTGGTGCACGGCGCCGAAGAAGAAGTCCACCACCAGGTCCGCCGACTTGTCGGTGCGGAACACCCCGGTCTTCTGGCCCTCCTCGATCAGGCCGCGCACGCGCTCGTGGTAGCGGCGGCGCTCGGCGCGCACCTCGGCCTGCTTGTCGGCGTGCAGCAGGTGCATCGACCGGAAGAAGATGATCGTGTCTTCCAGGTTGGCCGTCGTGGTGGCCACGACGTCCGACGCCGCGGCGTGCAGCCGCTCCTTGACCGGCGAGTCGCTGTCGGCAGCGCTCTCCAGCCGCGCCTGCTGATCGCGCAGCACCCGGGCGTAGATCTCGTAGAGCAGGTCGTCCTTGGAGCCGAAGTAGTGGTACATCGCGCCCTTGGTGACGCCCGCGGCATCGACGATCTGCTGCACCGAGGTGGCTTCGAAGCCCTGCTCGGCGAACAGCCGGGTGGCTACGGCCAGCAATCGTTGCGGAACCGGCTCGGTGCCCGCCTCCGTGCCCGTGCGTGCGTTGGCCGACCGCGCCATCTCTGTTCCTCCCCTTGTCGATGCCCTCGGGCAAGCCTAGTCGGGTCGCTACTCGACCTTTCGCTGCAGCTTGCGCATGCCCGCCTGCCAGCGCTCCGGCTGGCCCGCCCGCAACGCGTAGTAGTCGGCCACCTCCGGGTGCGGCAGGATCAGGAACTCCTCGCCGCCCAGCTTCTCGGCCACCATCTCAGCGACATCGGTGGCCTCGATGGCGGTGGCACCCATCAGGATCCGCCCGGTCTCGCCGGTGGCCTCCAGCAGCTGGGTGCGCACGCCCTGCGGGCACAGCGCCTGCGCCGTGATGCCCTTGTCCGCGTAGGTGATGTTGAGGTACTCGGCGAAGGCGACCGCGGCGTGCTTGGTCACCGAGTACGGCGCGGACCCGAGCATCGTGAGCAGCCCGGCCGCCGAGGCGGTGCCCAGGAAGTGGCCCTCGCCGCGCTCCAGCCAGTGCGGCAGCACCGCGCGGGCCGCGCGCACGTGGGACATCACGTTGACCTCCCACGACGCGGCCCAGGCCTCCTCGTCGGCCTCCGGCCCGCCGTTGCGGCCGATGCCGGCGTTGGCGCAGAACACGTCGATCCGGCCGTGCTCTCCCATCGCGGCGTCGACGAGCTCGGCCACGCCCTGCTCGCCGGCGGCGTCACCGGGCACGGCGATGCCGCCGACCTCGTCCGCGACCACGCGGACGGCGTCCGAATCGAGGTCACCGAGAACCGTTCTCGCGCCGAGCGCGGCGAACTTGCGGGCCATCGCGGCACCGATGCCGTTGCCGGCACCGGTGATGATCACGACCGAATCGGCGAACTGCACGTCACATACCGCCCTTCAGGGTCGAACCGCCGTCGAGCACGAGGATCTGACCGGTGATCCAGGAGGCCTCCTCGGAGAGCAGGAACGCCGCCGCACCGGAGATGTCCGACGGGATTCCCAAGCGCCCCAACGGGTATCCGGCGGCGACCTCGGCCTCGTTGTCGGCGTAGAGCGCGGTGGCGAACTTGGTCTTGACCACGGCCGGCGCGATCGCGTTGACCCGCACCTTCGGCGCGAGCTCCACGGCCAGCTCCTGGGTCATGTGCGCCAGCATCGCCTTGGTGGCGCCGTAGAAGCCGATCCCGGGCGCCGGGTTGAGACCGGCCACCGAGGACACGTTGAGCACCGATCCGCCGTGCTCGCCCATCCCGGCGCGGAAGACCTGCTGGGTCCACGACAGCGCGGCCAGAACGTTGACCTGGAAGGTCTTCTGCGCGACGCCGTGGTCGAGGTCGATCATCGGGCCGTAGGCGGGGTTGATGCCGGTGTTGTTGACCAGCAGGTCCACCCGGCCGAAGGCCTCCACGGTCTTGGCCACGGCCTCGGCCTGGTGCTCCAGGTCGTCGGCCTTGCCCGCGATGCCCAGCGCGTTGTCCTTGCCGAGGCTCTCGACGGCTTCGGCCAGCGGTTCGGGCTTGCGCGCGGTGATGGTGACCTTGGCACCTTCGGCGACCAGGCGTTCGGCGATGGCCAGCCCGATTCCGCGGCTGGCTCCGGTCACGATCGCCACTCGACCGTCGAAACGCTTGCTCACTGTTCGTTCCTTCCGTGTTGCTCGCCCGCGCGCGCCGTGTCGCGCAGTTGTCGGCGCAGGATCTTCCCGGTTGCGGTTTTCGGGAGTTCGTCGAGGATCTCGACGCTCCGGGGGTACTTGTAGGCGGCCAGCTGCCGCTTGCAGTGCTCGACGAGCTCCTCGCCGGTGGCGGTGCTGCCGTGGGAGAGGCTGATGAACGCCTTGACGGTCTCGCCGCGGTAGGCGTCGGGAACGCCGACGACGGCGGCTTCCCGCACGGCCGGGTGTCCGTAGAGGACGTCCTCGACCTCGCGCGGCCACACCTTGAAGCCGGAGGCGTTGATCATGTCCTTCTTCCGGTCCACGACGTAGAACCAGCCCTGCTCGTCCATGAACCCGACGTCGCCGGTGTGCAGCCGGCCGTCCCGGATGCTCGCGGCGGTCTCCTCGGGCTTGTTCCAGTAGGCCGGGACCACCATCGGGCCCTCGATGACGATCTCACCGACCTCGCCGACGGGCAGGTCGGATCCGTCCTCGTCGACCACCCGCAGCACGGTGTTGTAGGTGGGCACGCCGACCGCGAGCGTCCCGGACGCGGCGTCGACCGGCGCCTCCTTGCCCAGCGGGACGGAGGTCGCGGTGGCCGTGGTCTCGGTGAGGCCGTAGCCGTTGCGGATGTAGAGCCCGAAGCGCTCGCGGAACGCCTCGACGACCGCCGAGGGCAGCGGAGCTCCGCCGGAGTGGACCATCTTCAGCGAGGCGAAGTGCTCGGGCGAGACCTCGGGGTGGTTCATCAGCGCCATGTAGGCCGTGGACGGACCGACCATGAACGCGGGTGCGTGCTCGGCGAGCGCGTCGAGCACGACACCGGGTTCGAACCGGTAGGCAAGGTCGAGCTGCCGCCCGGCTGCCAGGGCGGCGGCGAACTGCACGACCAGTCCGGTGATGTGGAACAGCGGGGCGAGCGCGAAGATCCCGCCGGGGGTGTCCTCGTTCAGCCGCAGCGCCGTGCCCTCGGCGTTGAACACGACGTTGCCGTGGGTGTTGGTGGCTCCCTTGGGGACTCCGCTGGTGCCCGAGGTGTAGACCAGCAGCGCGATGTCCGATGCGGACGGCGAGACCGCGGGCGGGCGGGTGCCGGCGTAGGAGCGGGCGACGGCCAGCAGGTCGGCGCAGCCCTCGGCGGGTTGGCGCTGGGACTTGGCGAACAGCCGCTGGTCGTGGCGGGTCTGCAGGTCCAGCTCGCTGGTGGTGACCGCGATGCCGATCTCCAGCGCGGTCGCGACTCCGCCGACGACGTCGTGCCAGCCCTGCTCGGAGGAGATCACGGCGGTCGGCCGGGAGTCGCCGAGGATCTTGGTGAGCTCGTGCATCCGGTACATCGGGTTGAGCGGGACGACGATGGCCCCGGCCTTCCACCCGGCGAGCACGGCGATGGCGAACTGCGGCACGTTCTGCAGGTAGACGGCGACCCGGTCGCCCCGGGCGACACCGCGTTCGACGAGGTGGCAGGCGAGCCCGTCGCTGAGCTCGTCGAGCTCGGCGAAGGTCAGCCGCCCGTCGAAGTAGGTGAGCGCGACGTCGTCGGGGTGGTCCCGGACCGTGTCGGCGAGCAGGTCGAGCATCGTGGCGTGCTCGGGTTCGATCTCCGAGGGGAGATCGTCGTCGAAGAGCTCCAACCACGGTCGTTCGTCGTACACGCTGCCCAACGCGCCACCTCCACTGTGAGACCGACCAGTCGGTACGGCCAGTCAACGATCCTTCGGCGCTCCCGTCAAGAGGCGATCCGCCGACAGTTCGCAGTTGCCGATCCCCTCCTGCCGGGCGATCCAGCACACGGACGCCGCAACCCGGGAGATCCGGTCAGAGCAGCCACACCGTCACCATCCGCAACATCCGCGACACCGGCGGTGACATTCAGGTGGGGCCGCGCACGTTCGCGCACGCATTTCGTGCGCTCTGCGGTATCCTCGGCATATGTCAGCCGC
Organism: Saccharopolyspora endophytica; assembly: GCF_018070075.1. Classification (GTDB taxonomy): domain Bacteria; phylum Actinomycetota; class Actinomycetes; order Mycobacteriales; family Pseudonocardiaceae; genus Saccharopolyspora; species Saccharopolyspora endophytica. The sequence goes on along the minus strand of NZ_JAGPXE010000002.1, from coordinate 587,521 downwards.
GCTGGAGACCGTGTTGGCCAGGGCCGGTTTGAAGGTCACCGCCAACGAATTCCTCACCCTCGTCGAGGACGCAGCCAGGAAGCTCACCTCGCCGCAGGTCGACCCAGCCGCGCACTTCACCGACTCGGAGCGCGCCGCGCTCGCGGCCACCGGGCTGGACCTCTCGCCGCTGGGCGACACCGAGGTCGACCCGCGGGCCCGCACCGTCGCCGAGCAGACGGTGCTGCGCGACACCGCGCTGTCGGTCGGTCAGGCCGCCGCGCGGATCGGGGTCGACACCAGCCGGGTCCGCCACCGCATCGGCGAGCGCCGCCTGATCGGCTGGAAGGACCGCGGCGGCTGGCGCCTGCCGGCGTGGCAGTTCACCGATTCCGACGCGCTGCCCGGCCTGGACGTCGTGCTCGCGTGGATGCCCGCGGACCAACCCGCGCTCGTGCTGGCGAACTTCATGACCACACCCCAGGAGGATCTGGAGATCCACGACAGACCGGTGAGTCCGCGAGAGTGGCTGCTGGCCGGCGGCGATCCGCATCGGGTCGCCGAGCTCGCCGCCGCCATCGGCACCCCCGCCTGACCAGCCCCACCGCGACCACCACCTGGGACCACACATTGGCACGGCTACCCCAGCCGCCTGCTCCTGCAGCGCTGCAGGCGATCCTCCGCCGAACAGAGGACGTGATCGCGGTGCCCTCGGGCACCAGGCTCGCGCGCGTGTTCACCTCCGGCGGCAACCACCCGCAGCAGTGGAACAGCTTCCGCTACGCCGGACCGCTGCCGCACGCGCGGTTCGACCCGCACCTGCCGAACTCCCAAGGCGGGCCGACGATCACGCGCGAGCACGGCGTCCTGTACTTCTCGCTGTCGGTGCAGACCTGCATCGCGGAGGTGTACCAGGCGACGTCCACCGTGGACCGGCGCACCCGCAGCCCGCACCTGGTGCTGTTCCGTCCACGCCGGACGCTGCGGCTGCTCGACCTCACCGGGCTCTGGCCCACCAGGGCGGGCGCTTCGCAGGCCATCAGCAGCGGGCCGAAATCGCGCACCCAGGCGTGGGCGCGCGCGATCCGCGCGTCCTACCCGGAGCTCGACGGCCTCTGGTACCGGTCCGCGATGGACTCCGGCAAGCCCTCGGTCTGCCTCTGGGACCCGCCCGCGGACACCGCGCTCCCGGACAGCCCGGACGTCCTGCTCCCGCTGAGCCACCCCGGACTCGACGTCCCGCTGGGACGCGTCTGCCAGGAGCTCAGCTACACCCTGCTCGACTGAGGGCGCGCACGAGAAGATCCCCTCCGGACGGTGTCCGAAGGGGATCTTCTGGTCTTGCAGCGGAGCGTCAGCCCTGGTTGGCCTCGGCCGCCTCCGCGTCCCGCTTGGACTTGGCGAGGCTCGCCCACGTGGTGATCGCGAGCGTCAGCACGATGAAGCCCAGGGACATCCAGTTGTTGATCTCCGCCCACTCCGGCACCAGGTGGTACTCGTGGAAGGCGTGCAGGATCAGCTTCAGGCCGATGAAGCCGAGGATGACCGCCAGACCGACCGACAGGTAGACCAGCTTGTCGACCAGGCCGCCGAGCAGGAAGTACAGCTGCCGCAGGCCCATCAGCGCGAAGGCGTTGGCGGTGAACACCAGGAACGGATCCTGGGTGATGCCGAAGATCGCCGGGATCGAGTCCACGGCGAACAGCAGGTCGGCACTGCCGATGGCCACGATGACCACGAACATCGGCGTCAGGTACCGCTTGCCGTCGATCTTCACCGTCGACTTGGCCTCGTGGTAGTCGTCGGTCACCGGGAACATCTTGCGAACCCAGCGGACGAGCGCGTTCTCCTTGTACTCCTCTTCCTCGTCCTTCTTGCGGACCATGCTGAAGGCGGTCCAGATGAGGAAGGCGCCGAAGATGAAGAACACCCAGACGAACTGCGCGATCAGCGCAGCGCCGACGGCGATGAAGATGCCGCGCATGAGCAGCGCGAGCAGGATGCCGATCAGCAGCACCTTGTGCTGGTGGATCGACGGCACCGCGAAGCTGGACATGATCACCATGAAGATGAACAGGTTGTCCACGCTCAGCGAGTACTCGGTGATGTATCCGGTGAAGAACTCGATGGCGAAGTGCTGATCACCGAAGATCCACACACCGATGCCGAACAGGATCGCGCAGCCGATGTAGAAGGTGACCCACTTCGCCGCTTCGGCGGTGGTCACCTCGTGGGGCTTGCGGTCGACGATCACCAGGTCGAGCAGCAACAGCAGGGCGAGCCCGCCGAGGGTCGCTGCCCACACCCACCAGTGCACGTGCATCGTGTCGACTGCGGGCTGCTGCGCAGGGGCCGCGCGCAACATCAGGTCGGCACCCATCAATCACCTCCGGTTCAGGGCGTACACGTCCGGGACCGGAGGTCTCTTCCACCGATCTGCTTTATCGGTCGACGGCACCGGGCTTGACCAGGCAAGTTCCGTGATGACGACACCGTCGCGAAGGAATACTCCCCTCCACCACTCGTCAAGATTGTCACTTATGCCGGGGTCCCCGCACCAGGTGGGGTGACCAGTTGCAACGCAAGTCACGGATCGAACCTAGGTGGGACCGCTGAACGGGGCAATGCGGGTGGCGCGCGCTCCCCGATCCGGGGGCATTGCGTTCACACCGATGATCGCTAGTATCGCCTCGGCCTGATCACTCGGGCACCGCACGCGGGGATGCGGCCAAGACCACACGACGACGGGCACGACGAGGTGTCCGATTGCGCTTTGGTCTCTGGTTCATAGCGTCTTGCCTTCCCTCCGCGTCTGGATGAAACCGGTGCCGCTCCGTTCACCTACTGTCAATGCCGTGTCCGCCTCTCCCCGTCGCCGAACCGGCCTGTACCTGCTCGCCCTGCCCTGCGTCCTCTTAGTGGTGCTGGGGGCGTTCCTGTGGTCCGGCCAGGTGCAACCGCTGCAACCGGCGGCGCAGCCCCCGGCTCCCCGAGAGGCCATGGTCGACGTGCTCGACGGCCCGGGCGGCACCGAGAGAGTGCAGATCGACGTCACGCTCCACTCCCCCGTCGACACCCCGGCGCCGGCGATCCTGCTGGCCCACGGTTTCGGCGGCAGCAAGGCCGACACCGCCGAGCAGGCTCGGGAACTCGTCCGGCGCGGCTTCACGGTGCTGACGTACTCGGCGCGCGGGTTCGGCCGCAGCACCGGGCAGATCGCGCTGAACTCCCCGGACTACGAGGTCGCCGACGCCCGGCAGCTGCTGGACTGGATGGCCCGCCAGCCGGAGGTGCTGCGCGACGGCGACGCTGATCCGCGCGTCGGTGTCACCGGCGCCTCCTACGGCGGCGCGCTGGCGCTGATGCTGGCGGGCACCGATCCGCGGGTGGACGCCGTCTCACCGGTGATGACCTACAACGACCTCGGCCAGGCGCTGCTGCCCAACAACGCCAGCCAGGTCCGCATCGGCGGAGCCACCCCGGCAGGCGGCTCGTTCAACCCCGAGGGCGTGTTCAAGCAGGCCTGGACCGGGCTGCTGTTCTCCGCCGGAGGCGCACCCCGCCCCACCGCGGGAACCCCGCTGACCTGCGGGAACTTCATCCCCGCCGTGTGCGCCGCCTACTCCGAGGTCGCCCAGTACGGACGCGCGAGCCAGCAGACGCTGGACCTGCTGGCGAAGTCGTCCCCCAAGACCTACAACTCGCGGGTCACCCAGCCGACGCTGCTGGTGCAGGGCGAGCGCGACACCCTGTTCGGGCTCGACCAGTCCGACGCCAACGCGCGGCAGATCTCCGCCGCCGGCGGCGAGGTCAAGACCATCTGGTTCGCCGGCGGCCACGACGGCAACCCGCCCGGACCCGAGGTGCGCGGGCGCGTCGCCGACTGGTTCGCCTTCCACCTGGGCGGCGTGCCACCGGTTCCCGACCCCGGCACCGGTTTCCAGTTCGACATCGCCGGGCGGCCGCAGCGCGACGGCGACATCCCGGTGCGCACCATGACCGCCCCCTCCTACCCGGGGCTGCGGGACTCCCGGACGCCGCGCTACTCGCTTCCGCTGGACGGCCCGGTCACGCCGGTGATCAACCCGCCCGGCGGCTCCCCGGCGGCCACGAGCGCGCTGCCCGGCGCCGGCCAGGTGCTCGACGCAGCGGGCAGCCTCGGCCAGTCCCTGGCCAGGGACCTGCCCGGTCAGGTGGCGGTGTTCCGCACCCAGCCGCTGGAGGAGCAGACCCTGATCTCCGGCACGCCGCGCACGCGGCTGGCGATCGCCGCGGTGCCGGGCCAGCCGCAGCCCGCCGACGCGGTGCTGTTCGCCAAGCTCTACGACGTCGGCCCCGACGGGCAGCGGCAGCTGCTCGGCAACGCCGTGTCCCCGCTGCACATCAGCAACGTGCCCGCGGACGGCAGCCCGGTCGAGTTCGACGTCGCGCTGCCCGGCGTCGTGCACCCGATCGAGACGGGTCACCGCATCGAGCTCGCGGTCGCCACCACCGACCAGGCCTACGCGCTGCCGAGGGAACCTTCGGCGCACCTGGTGGCGCTGGCCGGCGACCGGGCGGTGTCGATCCCGTCGGTGCGCGCGGCGTCCTCCAGCGCAGGTTCGGTCCCGGTCGGCCCGCTGGTGGGCCTCGGGCTGGTGTTCGTGCTGGCCCTGCTGCTGTGGGTGATCTCGGCGATCCGCCGCAAGTTCAACGACGACCCGGATCCGCGGCTGGCGGAGACGCCGCTGGTGATCTCCGGGCTGACGAAGTCCTACCCGGGCAAGAAGGCCGCGGTGGACGACCTGAGCTTCCAGGTGGAGCGCGGTCAGATCGTCGGCCTGCTGGGGCCCAACGGCGCGGGCAAGACCACGACGCTGCGGATGCTGCTGGGGCTGCTGCGGCCGAGTCGCGGCGAGGTCCGCATCTTCGGTCACCGGCTGCAGGCCGGTGCTCCGGTGCTGTCGCGGGTGGGCGCGCTGGTGGAGTCGCCCGGTTTCCTGCCGCACCTGTCCGGCCTGGACAACCTGCGGCACTACTGGGCGGCGACCGGCCGTCCGATGCTGCGCGCGCACCTGGACGAAGTCCTGCAGATCTCCGGTCTGGAGAGCTCCGCGAAGCGCAAGGTGCGCACTTACAGCCAGGGCATGAAGCAGCGGCTGGCGATCGCCCAGGCGATGCTCGGTCTGCCGGAGCTGCTGGTGCTCGACGAACCGACCAACGGGCTCGACCCGCCGCAGATCCACCAGATGCGCGAGATCCTGCGCCGCTACGCCGCCACCGGCCGCGCGGTGCTGGTCTCCAGCCACCTGCTCGCCGAGGTCGAGCAGACCTGCACGCACGTGATCGTCATGCAGAACGGCTCGCTCGTGGCCGAGGGCAGCGTCGCCGACATCACGGCCGTCAACGGGGAGGCGACCTTCCGGGTCGACGACCCGGAGGAGGCCGCCGAGGCGCTGCGCACCATCGAGGGGCTGGGCCTGGTCGAGATCGAGGACGACCTGGTGCACGCCGACCTCGCCGGGCACAAGGCCGCGGTCGCGGTGAACGTGCTGGTCGCATCCGGGGTCTCGGTGCACCAGGTGGGCCCGAGACGCCGCCTGGAGGACGCCTTCCTGCAGCTCGTCGGAGAGGAACAGCGGTGAGCGACGACGAAACCCCCACCGAGGTCGCGGTACCGGAGACGGAGACCGCGCTGGTGCGCGCGCCGATGCTGGGAGTCCCGCAGGCCGACGGCGCCGCGGAGGGCTACTCGGCCAAGCGGACGCTGCCGCTGCGGGTGGAGCTGGCGCGCCAGCTGCGGCGGGTGCGCACCCGGCTGACGCTGGCGTTCCTGGTGCTGCTGCCGCTGCTGCTGCTCGCCGCGTTCGAGCTCGGCGAGGACGACTCGCGCGGCGGGCGGAGCTTCGCCGACATGGCCACCGCCAGCGGGCTGAACTTCGCGGTGTTCACGCTGTTCGCCTCGACCGGGTTCCTGCTGGTCGTGGTGGTGGCACTGTTCTTCGGCGACACCGTGGCCAGCGAGGCGTCCTGGTCGAGCCTGAAGTACCTGCTCGCCGCGCCGGTGCCGCGGATGCGGCTGCTGCGGCAGAAGGCGAAGGTCGCCGCGCTGCTGTCGGTCCTCGGCGTGGTCCTGCTGGTCGGGATGGCGCTGGCGGTGGGCGTGCTCTGGTTCGGCACCGGCGACCTCGTCAGCACCACCGGCGAAGCCCTGACCTTCCCGCGCGGGGTGCTGAGCCTGGCCGCCGCGACGCTCTACGTCGCGGTCCACCTCAGCTGGATCGCCGGGCTCGCCCTGTTCCTCAGCGTCAACACCGACGCTCCGCTGGGCGCGGTGGGTGGAGCGGTCCTGATCTCCATCCTCTCGGAGATCATCGACCAGATCTCCGCCCTGGGCGATCTCCGCAACTACCTGCCCACCCACTTCTCCACGGCCTACTCGGACCTGCTCAGCGAGGACATCGACCCCTCGTCGATGATCACCGGCTGCTTCTCGGCCCTGTCCTACGCCGCGGTCTTCACCACCCTCGCCATCTGGCGCTTCAACAGAAAAGACATCACCAGCTAGCCCCTCCCCCAACCCCACACCCCGAATCACGACCCTCCTCAGAACCCGGAATACCGCCGTAATCAGGCACCGGATTACGGCAGTAATCGGGTCCCTGATTACGGCGGCATTCGGCGGATCGGGGCACTGCCGCGTTCGGGGACCGGAATACCGCAGTAATCCGGGACCTGATTACTGCGGTATTCCGGGTGCGCGGTCGGGGACGGCACCTGGAGGGGTGCGACGGGCGGGGTGGGCGTGTGGCGTAGTGGGTTGGGTCTGGCGGCGTAATGTTGTTGGACGATGGAGATCTTTCATCTTCGGTACTTCGTGGCCGTGGCGGAGAAGCTGAGCTTCTCGGGCGCCGCGCGGTCGTTGCACATGGCCACCTCTCCCCTGAGCCAGCGGATCCGGGATCTGGAGCGCGAGCTCGGGACCGTGCTGTTCGAGCGGGACTCGCACCACGTGCAGCTGACCGAGTCCGGGACCGCGCTGCTGCCGATCGCGCGGGACGCGTTGAGCCGGTTCGACGACGTGCCGTGGCGGCTGCGGGAGGCGATCGGACGGCACCGGCCCGTCGTCTACCTCGGCGTTCCGCCCGGCCTGCACTCGACGTTGCGGGAGCGGCTGACGGTGTTCACCCGCCGCTGCGCCGAGGTGTGCGACCTGAAGCGCTGGCCCGGCGGGAGCCGCGAACTGCTGCTCGGGGTGCAGCGGGGCGAGCTGGCGATGGCCCTGGTGCACCTGCCGGTGCACGCCGAGGGCATCGAGGTGTTCGAGCTGATGCGGGAGCCGCTGGGCGCGGTGCTGCCCGCCGCGGACTTCGCCGGCCGCGAGGCGGTGTCGCTGCACGAGCTGGTCGGGCTGACCTACGTGCGCCCGGTGGCGCGGATGCTGCCGGACTACTGGGACGAGCTGGAGGCGCGGCTGACCGCCGCCGGAGTGCACCGCCGGATGACGCTGGACACCGGTGATTACGGCAGCACGGCGGAGGTCATCGCCAACGGCGGAGCGTTCGCGATTTCCATGCTCGACCCGAAGAGCGGAATGCAGAAAATGCGCGACGAGAACATCACCGTGCTCCCCATCCAGGATTTCTCACCCAGCCTCGCAACCGGTCTGATCTGGCGCCAGGACCGCACCGAGGAGCAGCCTGAGCTGCACGAACTCATCGCCGCCGCGAAGGAATCGATGACCGAACCCGCGGCGTGACCGCTGCGGTCACGCCATTGTTCGCGATACGGTTCCACTGATCAATTGAACACCGCTCCACAGCCGACCTAACGTAGTTAGCGAAGCAAACAAGTCGATTCGGGGCGATTTCCCGACGCACTAGGAGTGGTGATGACAACCCCCGCCGACAACGCCTCCGGCCCTCTGGCCGGCGTGCGTGTCATCGACCTGTCGACCGTGGTCATGGGCCCGTACGCGGCCCAGATCCTCGGCGACCTCGGCGCCGACGTGATCAAGATCGAGTCGCCGAAGGACACCGCGAGGCTCGGCAACGTCCACCGCACCCCCGGCATGACGCCGCTGGCGATGAACGTCAACCGCAACAAGCGCAGCGTCGCGCTCAACCTCAAGGACGCCGACGACGCCCGGCGCGCCCGCGACCTCATCAGCAGCGCCGACATCGTGATCACCAACATGCGCATCAACGCGCTGCGGCGCCTGGCCATGGACTACGACAGCCTCGCCGCCGACAACCCCCACCTGATCTACGCCCACGCGCAGGGCTTCCGCCCGGACTCCGACCGCGCCGAGCTCGCCGCCTACGACGAGACCGTGCAGGCCGCCTCCGGGCTGCTCGACCTCGCCCAGCGCGCCGGCGACATCGGCAAGCCCGTGGTGCTGCCGAGCATCTTCGGCGACAAGGTCGCCGCGCTGACGATCGTCTACTCGGCGCTGGCGGCGCTGGTCCACCAGCGCGCGACCGGGCAGGGCCAGCTGGTCGAGGTGCCGATGGCCGACACGATGCTCGCGTTCAACCTGGTCGAGCACCTGCAGGGCCGGATCTTCGAGCCGCCGAAGACCGACACCGGGTTCCCGCTGTCGATGACCACCGGCCATCGCGCCCGCCCCACCAAGGACGGCTACGCGATGATCATGCCCTACTCGCCGAAGAACTTCCGCGACCTGTTCACCGCCGCCGGACGCGACGACCTCGCCGCCGATCCGCGCCTGGCAGGCGACTACATCGACGCCCGCGAGCACGGAACGGCGCTGGTCGAGCTCATGGAGTCGGTGACACCGACGCTGACCACCGACGAGTGGGTCCAGGTGTGCACCGAGCACAGCATCCCGGTCGGCCCGGTCCTGCGGCTCGACGACGCCGCCGACGACCCCTACGTGCAGGAAGGCCACCTGCTCGACCTGGCCGAGCACCCCACCGAGGGCAGCTACCGGCAGGTCGGGGTCCCGATCCAGTTCTCCGCCACCCCGGCCTCCATCCGACTGCACCCGCCGATCCCCGGCCAGGACACCGACGCGGTCTTCACCGAACTCGACGAGCGCAACGAGGGGAACGCGGCATGACCACTCCGAACACGACCGTGCGGACCGAGACCCGCGGCAACGCCCTGGTGATCACGATCAACCGGCCCGAGGCGCGCAACGCGATCAACGCCGACGTCGCGCACGGCATCGCCGCCGCCGTCGACGAGCTCGACGCGAACCCGCAGCTGCGGGTGGGCGTGCTGACCGGCGCGGCGGGCACCTTCAGCGCGGGCATGGACCTCAAGGCCGCCGCGCGCGGGGAATCCCCCAGCGTCGGTGACCGCGGTTTCGCCGGGATCACCGAGTTCGACAGCGCCACACCGCTGATCGCCGCCGTGGAGGGCTTCGCGATGGGCGGTGGCTTCGAGCTGGCGCTGGCCTGCGATCTGGTGGTCGCGGCCTCAGGCGCGACGTTCGCTCTGCCGGAGGTCAAGCGCGGGCTGATCGCCGGTGGTGGCGGCGCGATCCGGCTGCCCAAGCGGATCCCGTACCACCTGGCCGTGGAGCTGCTGCTGACCGGCCGCAGCATCGACGCCGGCCGCGCCGCCGAGCTCGGCCTGGTCAACCGGATCGCCGACGACGGTGCCGCGCTGGACGCCGCGCTGGAGCTGGCCGAGGAGCTGACCGCCAACGCGCCGCTGGCGCTGACCGCGGTCAAGCAGGTCGTCCGGCACTCCGACCGGTTGCCCGAGCCGGAGGCGTTCGCCGCCCAGCGCCGCGAGATCCGCGGGCTCCACCAGTCCGCCGACTTCGCCGAGGGCGTCCGGGCTTTCACCGAGAAGCGCGCACCGAAGTGGACGGGACAGTGAACAGCGAAGAGATCCTGCGCCGCGTGGCGACCCCGCTGGGAGCCCCGGCCTACGCACCGGCGGTCGCGCGGTTCACCGACCGCGAGTACCTCAACGTCGTCTACCGCACCGACCCCGAGGCGCTGCGCGCGGTGGTTCCCGAGCCGCTGGAGTTCGACGAACCGCTGGTGCGCTTCGAGATCATGAACATGGGCGAGGTCACCTCGTTCGGCCCGTACGTCGAGGCGGGGCAGGCGATTCCGGTGCGCTTCGGCGAGGAGCGCGGCGAGTACCTGCACGCGATGTACCTGAACAACTTCCCCGCCACCGCCGCCGGCCGCGAGGCCAGCGCGTATCCGAAGGTGATGGGCCAACCGGCACTCAAGGTGGAGGACTCCGCGCTGGTGGGGACGCTGGACTACGGCTCGGAGCGGGTCGCGACCGCGACGATGGGTTACAAGTGGTTCCCGATGGACCTCGCCGCCGCCGAGGCCGAGATCACGGTGCCGACGTTCATGCTCAAGCTCGTCCCCGGCTACGACCACCGGCCGCGGATCGCCGATCTCGTGCGCACCCGCATCACCGACATCACCGTCAAGCAGGCCTTCACCGGACCCGCGCGGTTGCAGCTGTTCGAGCACGCGCTGGCGCCGCTGGCGGACCTGCCGGTGCGCGAGGTCGTCTCGGCCAGCCACATCATCACCGATCTCACGCTGTCGGGAGTCGAGCCCGTCCACGACTACCTGGCGGGGAGGAAGCAGTCATGAATCCGAAGTGGACGAACGTCGCGGTGGTGGGCGCCGGGACCATCGGTCTGGCCTGGGCGGCGCTGTTCGCGCACGCCGGCCTGGAGGTCCGGGTCACCGATCCGCGCGACGACCTCGAGGCCGCCATCGACGACGCCCTGCCGATGCTCGCCGAGAGCATCCCGGGCGCTGAGGTCGCCGCGCTGCGCAGCCGCATCACGGCCACCGGCGACCTGGCCAAGGCCGTGGAGAACGCGCAGCTGGTGCAGGAGAACGGGCCCGAGCGGCTGGAGTTCAAGCAGCAGCTGTTCGCCGAGATCGCCCGGCACGCCCCCGCTGATGCGGTGCTGGCCTCCTCCAGCTCCGGGATCGTGGCCTCCGCGATCGCCGCCGAGCTGGACGAGGAGGTCGCCGCGCGGCTGCTCATCGCCCACCCGTTCAACCCGCCGCAGGTGGTGCCGCTGGTGGAGATCGTGCCCGGCGCGACGGCCGAGGAGGTCGTGCAGGAGGCCATCGCCTTCTACCGCGACCTGGGCAAGACGCCGGTGCGGATCCACAAGGAGGTCGACGGGTTCGTCGCCAACCGGCTGCAGAGCGCGCTCCTGCGCGAGTCGATCTCGCTGGTGCAGCAGGGCGTCGTCTCCCCCGAGGAGCTCGACACCGTGATGAAGGCGTCGCTGGGCGGCCGCTACGCGACCATCGGCCCGTTCGAGAGCTTCCACCTCGGCGGCGGTCCCGGCGGGATCCGCCACATGATGGCCCACCTCGGCGTGGGCATGGCCGACCGCTGGGCCGAGCTGGGACGGCCGGAGCTCGACGACGCCACCATCACCTCGATCGTCGAGCAGACCGAGGCCGCCTACGGCGCGGGCCCGGAGTCCTACCGCGAACGCGCGCGCCTGCGCGACCGCAAGCACAACGCACTCAACACCGCCCTGTTCGGAATCGAAACAGGCGCGGACGCAACGATCTGACGAGGTACGACGATGCCCAAGCCCGCAATCACCAACCCCGACTTCTTCGGCTTCTACGACCTGCTCAGCGAGTCCGAGCGCACCGAGCTCGCCGAGATCCGCGAGCACCTGGAGCGCGAGGTCAAGCCGCTGGCCAACCAGGCGTGGGACACCTCGGAGTTCCCCTTCGAGGTCGTCGAGAAGTTCGCCGAGCTGCGGCTGGCCGGCTACCAGTTCGCCGAGCACGGCGACGGCAAGCCCCGCAGCCCGCTGTTCACCGGTTTCCTGAGCCTGGAGCTCAACCGGATCGACCCGTCGCTGGCCGTGTTCTCCGGCGTCCACACCGGACTCACGATGGGCAGCATCTACCACGGCGGTGACCAGGAGCAACGCGATCGCTGGATCCCGGACATGGTGGAGATGAACCGGATCGGCGCGTTCGCGCTGACCGAGCCCGAGGGCGGCTCCGACGTCGCCGGCGGCATGCGCACCACCGCCCGCAAGGACGGCGACGAGTGGGTGCTCAACGGCGCCAAGCGCTGGATCGGCAACGGCACCTTCGCCGACCTGATCGTGGTGTGGGCCCGCGACGAGGCCGACGGCCACGTCAAGGGCTTCGTGGTGGAGAAGGGGACTCCCGGGTTCACCGCCACCAAGATCGAGGGCAAGATCGCGCTGCGCACGGTGCAGAACGCCGACATCGCCCTCACCGACGTCCGCGTTCCGGAAGCCAACCGGTTGCAGCAGGTCAACAGCTTCCGCGACACCGCGAAGGTGCTGGCCATGACCCGCGGCGGCGTCGCGTGGCAGGCGCTGGGCGTGGCGGTGCGCGCCTACGAGCTGGCCCGCGAGTACGCCGTCAACCGCGTGCAGTTCGGCAAGCCGATCGGCGCCTTCCAGATGATCCAGGACCTGCTGGTCAAGATGCTGGGCAACATCACCGCGATGTTCGGCGTCGTGGTGCGGCTCAACGAACTGGTGGCGCAGGGTTCCGGAAGCGCCGAGCAGGCCGCGCTGGCCAAGGCGTTCACCACCACCAAGATGCGCGAGGTCGTGTCCTGGGCCCGGGAGCTGTTCGGCGGCAACGGAATCGTTCTGGACCACGAGATCGCGAAGTTCTTCGCCGACGCCGAGGCGGTCTACTCCTTCGAGGGCTCCCGGGAGATGAACACCCTGATCGTCGGCAAGTCGATCACCGGCCACAGCGCCTTCGCGTAAGACCGGCTTCCAGATCCGACCTGCGCGGCGGACCTCAGCGGACCCGCGTGGAGCGCGCCCACCGATGTCCGCTCCAGATGAGACCCGTTCGGGTACTTGCGCTCCAGTCCTCCCGATCTCAACGAAAAATTCGCGCAGCCCCCGAGAGACGGCCGCTCACCTCGATTTCCGAGGTGGGCGGCCTTCTTACGGCCTCGCGCTCAGATCGTCCATCCGCCCAATGGAGGCATCGTTGGGCGGAAAGGTCCAATTCAGCGGCCGAGCGCACTATCATCACGCCGAGTGATACTTTTGATCATTAGTGGAGCACCAGTAGTCCCCGGTGACGCCCCCGACGTTTCGGCACCGCGGTGCCCGTCACCGAAACCCCCGTACCAAGGACGCTGATGTCTGAAAGCCCCTTACCCGCGATCCAAACCGACCGAGCCCCCGAAGCCCCACCCCACAACGATCTTCGGGCGAAGCTGCAGCGGCTGGTCGTGGCGTCCCTGGCCGCGACGGCGCTGATCGGGACCGCCACGGCGGTCACGCTGGTCTTCGTCCCTCCGCCTGAACTGCGCTACACCGTCCTCGCGGTGGGCATCGTCGCCAGCATCGCCGTCGTGGTCATCGGATACCTGCGCGCGAACACGCTGGCCGACGACGTCGACCGGCGGATCCACGAATCCGGCCACGACGCCCAAGCCAGGCTGCAGGAGTCGCTGCGCAACTCCCACCAGTGGATCGAGTCGCTGCGCGGCACCGTCGCCCAGGGAACCCGCGAACTGCCCCAGCTCGTCGAGCAGATCCAGTCCGGTCAGCAGCCCGCGCCGAAGTGGCCCACGGGCGAGCCGGTCACCGGCAACCCCTACGAGCTGCTCGCCCACGAGCTGCGGCAGGCCCAGATGGCCGTCGAGTTCGCGCTGGTCCGCATGCAGAGCGAGCCCTCGCAGACCAACATCGACCCCAGCGTCGCGGTCTTCGCCAACCTCGCCCGGCGCGTGCAGTCCCTGGCCCACCGCGCCATCCAGCGGCTCGACGAGCTGGAGCAGCAGGTCGAGGACCCGGACCTGCTCAAGGGCCTGTTCGCGGTGGACCACCTGGTCACAGGCGTGCGCAGGCAGGCTGAATCCCTCGCCGTGCTCGGTGGTTCGATGCCGCGGCGGCAGTGGAGCAAGCCGGTCGCGATGTACACCGTGCTGCGCTCCGCGGTGGCCGAGGTCGAGCACTACGCCCGCGTCAAGGTGATCCCGCCGGTCGACGGCACGCTGCACGGCCACGCCGTCGCCGACGTCATCCACCTCATCGCCGAGCTGGTGGAGAACGCCACCGCGTTCTCCGAGCCCGACACGCAGGTGAGCATCAACAGCCAGATCGTCACCGCCGGTCTGGCCATCGACATCCGCGACCGCGGCCTGGGCATCGACCAGCGCAGCCGGGTCACGCTCAACGGGCTGCTCACCAACCCCGACGACGTCGACCGCGACGCGCAGCTGCGCGACGGCCGCATCGGCCTGTACGTGGTGGCGCAGCTGGCGCACCGGCACCACATCGGCGTCGAGCTCGAGAACAACATGTACGGCGGCACCGACGCGCACGTGGTCATCCCCAACAACCTGCTGGGCGAGACCGACGTCGAGCCGGACGAGTCCGCCGCGCAGAGCTCCAGCAGCGTGCTGTCCACCGTCGAACCGCAGGTCAACGGCCATGACTCGCGCGGATCGCTGATGCCCTCGCCGGCGCAGACGTTCAACAGCGGTCGCCACACCGGCCAGCAGCCCGTCTACGCGACCGGGCCGCAGCCGGCGGTCCGCGAGGAGCGCCCCGCCCAGCAGCAGCACAACCCCTACGGGCGCCACTCCGGCGCCGTGCCGGAGGCTCCCCCGGTGACGACCTCCGGTCCGGTCAACGCCGACAACGCCGAACGGCCCGCGCTGCCCCGGCGCGACCGCACGCGCAGCTACCTGGTCCCGCAGCTCGCGGAGAGCTCCTCCACGCCCGAGGAGAAGCCGCAGGGCGGACCGAGCCCCAGCCTGTACGCGTCCTTCCGCTCGGGTGTCGAGGGCGGCGTTTCGGACGACAAACCGGGCCAGGGCTGACCCCGCACCACACCCCTCCCCCGCACAAGATCTGCCCCCGCGCAGTGAGAAGAGTCAGGAGACGTTTTCCACAATGGCCAATGACGCAGCGGGCTCGTCGTCCGACCTGAGTTGGCTACTCGCCGACCTGCTCCGACGAGTCCCGCACACACGCTGTGCCCTGCTCGCCTCGACCGACGGAATCAAGCGGTACTACAGAGGGCTGGACAACGACGAGGCCGACGCCCTCGCCGCTTGGGCCGCCGCGCAGTGCTCGCTGGCCCGCAACGGCGGTCGCCGCTTCGGCATGGACGGTGGTGGCGTCCGCCAGGTCGTCGTCGAGTTCAACGACCTGGTCGTGTTCGTCTCCGCCGCCGGTAGCGGTGCCGTGCTCGTCGTGCTGGCCACCCCGGAAGCCGACGCCGCGGTGCTCGGCTACGAGATCGCCCAGCTCGTCAAGCGAGTCCCGAACCACCTGGCTACCCCCATGCGGCAGCCCACCGCCGCGCGGAGCGCCGGTGAGATGGGCAGGTGAGCATGCCCGGACCATCGGACAAACCGTGGCTGGACAACGAAGCCGGACCGCTGCTGCGCCCGTACTCGCTGACCAACGGCCGGACCGAACCCAGCGAACCGCTGTCCCTGCAATCGCTGGTGCGGTCCACCGGGCGCTTCTCACCGGACCGCATCGAACCGGTTCACGCCAAGATGCTGACGCTCTGCCGGCACGCCACCTCGGTCGCCGAGGTCGCTGCTCACCTGCGGCAACCCGCCGTAGTCACCAAAGTCCTGCTCTCCGATCTCATCGACTGGGGAGCGCTCACCACCCACGCACCCGCCGACGTGCCGAAGCGCGATCAACTGGAGGCTTTGCTGAATGGGCTCCAACAGCTCTGAGCCATTCCCGACCTCGTTCAAGTTCCTCATAGCGGGTGGGTTCGGAGTCGGTAAGACCACGTTCATCCATTCGGTCAGCGAGATCGAGCCGCTGACCACGGAGGAGACGCTCACCGTCGCCAGCGTCGGGCACGACGACCTGACCGGCGTCGGGGACAAGACCACGACCACCGTGGCGATGGACTTCGGTCGAATCACGTTCGACCCGCAGAACATCGTGCTGTTCCTGTTCGGCACGCCGGGTCAGGACCGGTTCTGGTTCATGTGGGACGACCTGGTCGACGGCGCCCTGGGCGCGGTCGTCCTGGCCGACACGCGTCGGCTGGAGGACTGCTTCGCGGCCGTGGAGTTCTTCGAGCGACGCGGAATCGATTTCCTCGTGGCGGTCAACCAGTTCGAGAACAGCTTCCGCTACCAACCCGAGGAGGTGCGGCGAGCGCTGGACATCAAACCGCACATCCCGGTCGTGCTCTGCGATGCGCGCGACCGCCGCTCCGCGGCCTCGGTGCTGGTGCAGCTGATCGAGCACGTGATGGAGACCCGCGCCTTATGACCCCGCCCCGAATCCCCCAACTAAATCGGAGTTTCTCGTGACGACCTTCGATGCCGCCGGACACCGGCACTTCAGCCCCGTCGACGCGCACGCGCACGAGCGTGCGGCGCGGCTGCGCCAGCTCGGCCTGGGCGATGCCGGAGATCCCGAGTTCGACGCGTTCGCGCAGCACGTCGCCCAGACCCTCGGCGTGCCCAACGCCATGGTCAACTTCATCACCGACACCCACCAGTACCTGGGTGGTCTGTTCACCAAGGTGGCGGGGATGGAAGACCCGAACGCCGACGCCGACGCCGACCCGCGTTCGGCTCCTATGGAGACGGGCTACTGCCCGCACGTCATCGCCCGCCGGATGGCGCTGGTCCTCGAAGACGTCTGCGATTACCCGCGCTTCGCGGGCAACGACGTCGTGGACAAGATGAACGTCCGCTCCTACCTGGGTGCTCCGCTGATCGACCGCACCGGCATGGCGCTGGGCACGGTCTGCGTCATCGACAGCGAGGTGCGCCCGTGGGGCCGCGACGGCCTCAACGCCATCAAGGCGCTGGCCAGCGAAGGCGTCGATCTGGTCCACCGCCGCGAGCGGGACCTCCAGGCGGGCTGAACACCACCTGCGACGAGGGGGCGGGACCGGCACGGCGGTCCCGCCCCCTCGATGCTCTCCGCGGTCCTCAGCCCCGGCGCAGGAGCAGGTCCAGGTCGTGCTGGATGCCGGGCCTGCGCTGCTCGACGTTGCCGATGGACAGCTCGAACTCGCCGATGTGGCGGGCGAGCTCGTCCACCGTCGGGAGCTCCACGAACGGCTTGCTGTCCTCGGCGACGCGCAGCTTGTCGAGGAGCTGCTGCTCGCTCCAGGACGCCGTGTGGGAGTACATCGAGGAGCGGTGGCGCCCCTCGGCGGTGAGCACCGACAGGATCGCCCAGCAGGCGAGCTCACCGACCTGGCTGGCCAGGATGTGCCGCTGCTGCCCACCGGTGGTCGTGGTGGTGGTCAGCTTGTCGATCCGGGACACGTGCTCGGCGAGCTTCGGGTCGACGTCGAAGTCGTCGAAGATCGAGAAGAACCGCTGCGGGTGCTTGAGGATCGTCGACCCGAGGTAGACCGTGATGGCCTCGGTGCTGCCCTCGAAGATCCGGAACAGCCGGTAGTCCCGGTAGAACTGGCCGACGACGTTGGTGTCGACGAACCCGCGGGCACCGAGCAGCTGCAGGCAGCGGTCGACCACCTGCCACATCAGCTCGCAGCCCAGGATCTTCGCCGCGAAGTAGAAGGGCTCGGGAACCTCGCGGCCCGAGTCGAGCAGGTCGGTCATGTGCTCGACCAGCATCTCCACGGCCTGGGTCGCCGCCAC
This sequence comes from Saccharopolyspora endophytica, assembly GCF_018070075.1. Classification (GTDB taxonomy): domain Bacteria; phylum Actinomycetota; class Actinomycetes; order Mycobacteriales; family Pseudonocardiaceae; genus Saccharopolyspora; species Saccharopolyspora endophytica. The sequence continues at coordinate 569,956 of NZ_JAGPXE010000002.1, read as the reverse complement.
CGACTCGGCGATGATCTGCTGGATCCGCCCGTTCTCGGCGAGGTTGCCGGTGGCGACCTCGCGACGACGGGCGAAGCGCTGGGCCATTTCCAGCGCCCGCATCGCCGCACCGAGCGCGCCGCTGGCCAGCATGAGCCTTCCCTGGGTGAAGGCGGTCTTGGCCGCGACGAGGCCCTTGCCCTCCTCGCCGAGCAGGCCCTCGGCCGGGACGTGCACGTTCTCGAGGCTGAGGCTGTTCTGCGGCACCGCCTTGAGCCCGAGCGTGACGACCTCGGGGCCGCGCACGAAACCGGGTGAGGAGGTGTCGACGAGGAACCCGGTGATCCCGGCGTCCTGGCCGTTCTCGTCGGTCAGGCGCGCGAAGAGGTTGACGTAGTGGGCGTCGGCACCCAGCGAGATCCACTGCTTGTCGCCGTTGATGACGTAGGACCCGTCGGGCCGCTTGGTCGCGTTGCTGGTGATCGCCCGGACGTTGGATCCCATGCTGGGCTCGCTGACCGCGCTGGTCACCAGCCGGCGGCCCTGCGCGAGCTCGGGCAGCACGGCCGAGCGCACGTCCTCACGAGCGAACTGCTGGATCGGCGGCACGCCGAGCGTGTTGTGCACGGCGAGCAGGATGAGCAGGTTGCAGTCGATCGCACCGGCCTGCCGCCACACCTTGATGGTGTCGGAATGCGAGAGTTCCCGACCCTGGTAGCGCTTGGGGATCTGCACGCCGAACAGGCCCGCTTCGGCGAGGTCGGGGATCAGGGACAGCTGGAAGCCGCGACGCTCGTCCATTCGCCGGGAGTCGAGTTGCTCTCTGCTGTACCTGCGCAGGAAATCGAGCATCTCCGACGCCGCGCCGAGGTTCGGGGAACCGCTTTCGGTCGACTCCATTCCGTTTGGTCCTTCCTGGGAAAGGCTCTCGCGAGGGGGTGGTCGCGAATGGGGGCGGATTCGGGCACGTTTGATAGGACGAACGGGCACCGCACCGGAATTCGGCGCGGGTGGATTACCGCGTTCGTCGTCTCATTCGTTCCGCTGAGGCGAAAAGGGCGACCCCATCTTCAGACGCGCGCTGACACCGGCCCGAGCAGTGAGGATGCCCGGGGCGCAACCACGGTGTTGATCTACCGGAGAGAAGGAGGTGGCACGTCTTCAGCATTGGGGATGTCGGGGTAGCCCAGTCCTGCCGCGTTCACGTGACGCAGGCTCGATCTCGGATCGGATCGCCGTCGGACCCCGGAGGGTACGAGGTCTTGGCGATCGGTCGAGATCCATGGCGAAAACTCCGTTTCCTCGCAAGCCGGCACTGTCCACGTGAGCACAGCCGGAGTGGGAAAATACCGTAGCTCACCAATTCGGGGTACCCCCTTTGCGGTGAGTCGAACAACGGACCGTAATCACCGCTGGTGGCGAGAACCTGAGAACTCCGTGAGGAAATCGCCTTAACCGGAGTGCGGATTCTCGAAATCCAAGTCCTTTGTGGACGGGAACGGGAATTGTCCGAGGTCACGAGCAGAACTCGGCAGTAGGCTCGAAACGCCCGTCGCGGGCTGAAACCCGGCGGACACGCCCGATCGCGGAAGGCGAGATCTTGATCACCTTCCGCGATCGCGGCTCATTCGATGCCTGCGGCGTCCATCCCGCGGATCTCCTTCTTCAGGTCGGCGATCTCGTCGCGCAGCCTGGCCGCCAGCTCGAACTGCAACTCCCGCGCGGCGTTCATCATCTGGTCGTTGAGCTGCTGCACCAGGTCCGCCATCTCGGCGCGCGGCATCCCGGAGATGTCGCGGTCCTCCAGCAGGCCGGCGCTGGCCACCGCCTCGCCCGAAGGCTTCTTCCCGCGCGAGGTGTTGCGGCCCGAACCGCCCACCGACACCGACTCCTCGGTGTCCTCGGCCTCGCTGTAGACGCGGTCGAGGATGTCGGCGATCTTCTTGCGCAGCGGCTGCGGATCGATGCCGCGCTCTTCGTTGTAGGCGATCTGCTTGGCGCGGCGCCGGTTGGTCTCGTCGATGGCGTGCTGCATCGAATCGGTGATCCGGTCGGCGTACATGTGTACCTGGCCGGAGACGTTGCGCGCGGCACGCCCGATGGTCTGCACCAGCGACGTCCCGGAGCGCAGGAAGCCCTCCTTGTCGGCGTCCAGGATCGACACCAGCGAGACCTCCGGCAGGTCCAGGCCCTCGCGCAGCAGGTTGATGCCGATCAGCACGTCGTACTCGCCGAGCCGCAGCTGCCGCAGCAGCTCCACCCGTCGCAGGGTGTCGACCTCCGAGTGCAGGTAGCGCACCCGGATGCCCAGCTCCAGCAGGTAGTCGGTGAGGTCCTCGGCCATCTTCTTGGTCAGCGTCGTCACCAGCACCCGCTCGTCGCGGTCGGCGCGCTCGCGGATCTCGTGCACCAGGTCGTCGATCTGGCCCTCCGTCGGCTTGACGACGACCTCGGGGTCGATCAGACCGGTCGGGCGGATGACCTGCTCGACGAACTCGCCGCCGGCCTGCGCCATCTCGTACGGGCCGGGCGTGGCCGACAGGTAGACGGTCTGGCCGATGCGGTCGGAGAACTCCTCGAAGGTCAGCGGCCGGTTGTCCAGCGCGCTGGGCAACCGGAAGCCGTGCTCGACCAGCGTCCGCTTCCGGGACGCGTCGCCTTCGTACATGCCGCCGATCTGCGGGACCGTCACGTGCGACTCGTCGACGATCAGCAGGAAGTCGTCCGGGAAGTAGTCGATCAGCGTCGCCGGCGCCGAGCCCGCCTCGCGGCCGTCGATGTGGCGCGAGTAGTTCTCGATGCCCGAGCAGAAGCCGACCTGGCGCATCATCTCGATGTCGTACTGGGTGCGCATCCGCAGCCGCTGGGCCTCCAGCAGCTTGTTCTGCTTCTCCAACCGGCCCAGCTGGTCCTCGAGCTCTCCCTCGATGGCGCGGATCGCCTTGTCCATCCGCTCCGGACCGGCGACGTAGTGGGTCGCCGGGAAGATCCGCAGCTCCTGCACCTCGCGGACGATCTCACCGGTCAGCGGGTGCAGGTAGTAGAGCCGGTCGATCTCGTCGCCGAAGAACTCCACCCGCACCGCCAGCTCCTCGTAGGCGGGGATGATCTCGACCGTGTCGCCGCGCACCCGGAAGGTGCCGCGGGCGAAGGCGATGTCGTTGCGGCTGTACTGCACGTCCACCAGCGCGCGCAGGAACACGTCGCGATCGATCTCGCCGCCGACGGCCAGCGGGATCGCGCGGTCGAGGTACGACTGCGGCGTGCCCAGGCCGTAGATGCAGGACACCGAGGAGACCACCACGCAGTCCCGGCGGGAGAGCAGGTTCGAGGTGGCGGAGTGGCGCAGCCGCTCGACGTCCTCGTTGATCGAGGAGTCCTTCTCGATGTAGGTGTCGGTCTGCGGGACGTAGGCCTCGGGCTGGTAGTAGTCGTAGTAGCTGACGAAGTACTCCACGGCGTTGTCCGGGAAGAACCCGCGCAGCTCGTTCGCCATCTGGGCGGCCAGCGTCTTGTTCGGCTCCAGCACCAGCGTGGGGCGCTGCACCCGCTCGACCAGCCACGCGGTGGTGGCCGACTTGCCGGTGCCGGTGGCGCCGAGCAGCACCACGTCCTTCTCTCCGGAGTTGATCCGCCGTTCCAGATCCTCGATGGCCTGCGGCTGGTCACCAGCCGGGTCGTAGTCGCTGACCATGCGGAACCGGGCATCGGTCCGGGGGATGTCGCCAACCGGGCGGAACTCGGAGTGCGCCAGCACGGAGTCGTCGGGGCGCTCAGTCGCAAAAGCCACGTCGCCCAGCGTACGAGCCACCACCGACATCATGTTGCGTCACGGGGTGCCATCCGGCCGATGAGGGCGGACAATGGGATGCGTCACCGGCCCCGACCGATGGGAGGTGACCTGCGAACAGTGGAAGAGAGATAGCGGGCGCGGCGTGCTTCGGACGTCGCGCCCGCCTCATGCGGTCGCTTAGAGTGTCGTTGTGACCACTCAGCGGGAGATCGCCGAGCGTCTGGGACTGCCCGTGCATCCGCCGAAGACCGAGGTCTTCGACCTCTCGGCGGGCACCAACACCGACCCCAAGGGCCACGTGCGCACCGTGAGCCGCTTCCGCCGCGAGCCCTTCGGGCTCTACCTCACCCGGCCGCTGCCGGGGCAGCCGAAGATCGCCGCGCTGGAGTCGTGGCTGCTGCCCTCGCTCGGGCTGCGGGTGACCCGCTGGTACTGGCGGCCCGGATTCGAACGAGACCTCGACTACTACCTCGATCTGGTCGACGTCGAATCGAGTGACACCCAATGGCGGACCACCGACCACTACCTGGATCTGGAAGTGCGCCAGGGCCGGGACGTGGAACTGCTCGACGTGGATGAATTCGTGCTCGCGGTCCACTCCGGACTTCTCGAACCGGAAACGGCCGAGCGCGCGATGCGGCGGGCCACCGCGGCGCTGGAGGGGATCACCCGCTGCGGCTACGACCTGCCGAAGTGGTTGCACACCAACGACATCGAGCTGTCGTGGAGTGGACAACCCACCCAAGATCCCGTACCCGGGCCGCGTTCGCTACCGCCAACGGAGTGATCACCACCGCTGGCCCCCGCGCCATTCCCGGCGCCGGCCGACCATTACGGAAAAGTTATGTTAAAAGCCGGTACTGATGATCACGTTGCCGGTTTTCGCAGCTACTCTCTGAAACTGTGAGCGCTGCGATTTCCCCCAAAATGATGGAAGTCATCGATCTCTTCAGCTCGCAGCGCAGACATCCTTCCGGGTACGTGCACCAGCTGGAGGTCTGCCACGTCGAGCGGTGGGGGCTTGCCGTGGAGTGCCCGACTCCGCAGGCCCCGGAGCACGACGTCGAGATCACCTGGATACTGGCCGACCTGGGCCTGCGCCTGACGAAGTTCCGCCCGCGCAACCGGCACTCCCGTCCGAGCCCGAGCACGCTCACCGCGGTCACCATCCACCGCGACACCCGCTCCTGGGCCACCACGGACCTCCTGCTGGGCCTGGAGATCTCGGACCGGGGCCGGCCCCGCATCACCAGGGCCGCGGAGTTCGCCACCGCCGTGGCCACCGGCGCCATCCGCCAGAGCGAGGCCGACTACGCGTTCCAGACGGTCCACCGCACGCTCGACGAGGTCAGCCTCCACCGCTCGATCAACCAGTGGCTCGCCTACCGAGGCATCTTCGACCCCTGGTAACCCCTCCCCGCTCCCCGCCCCACAGGCGGCGATCCCCACGCGCGGTCCCCGATTTCCACGGAACTCAGGTCCCCGATTTCAGTGGAACTCGGGACTCCGATTCCCACGGAAGTCCGGGCCCCGATCTCAGCGGAAATCAGGGTTCCGATTTCCACTGAGATCGGGGACGCGGAGGTGGGAACTAGGGGTCAGGGGGTCCAGCCGGTGGTGTCCGCCCAGGTCATGGCCCTGGGGAGGTTTGCGGCGAACCAGGGTTCTTTGGCTTCTGCGTAGCCCTCGTGGTCCTGGTCGTCGGCGTGGGCCTCGGCGGCCTGCCGCTTCGTCGCGAGGTAGTCCTCGCGGGCCTGGGGGTCCGCCCGGAGCCAGTCGGGGAACACCAGGGCCACCCGCCAGGCCGCGGTGCCCTCGACCCGGACGTGCAGGTTGACGTGGCGGCCGGGGTCCGCTGCGGCGTGGAAGCGCTTGGACCACTGCTCCGGCTCAGGCGCGAAGTCGTGGGGGTTGTCGTGGTCGATGCCGGGCACGACCGAGAAGCCCGCGTCGCCCAGCGGCTCTGCCAGGGCGTCGGCGTCGGCGAGGGTGCGGACGGTGAGCTGGAGGTCGATGACGTCCTTGGCGGTGATCGGCACCGAGGTGGAGCCGACGTGGTCGACGCGCACCGCGCGCTGCCCCGCCGCTCGCTCCACGCGTGCGATCAGCCGCCGGGCCTGGGCGGCCCATTCCGGATCCCGGTCGACGAGCTTCGGTGGCATGGGTTGGGCGCGTCGGCGGTGCCGCAGGTTCTGCTCGAAGGGCACCAGGCGGTCCCGCCACAGCTCGTCGACGCTCGTCAGCAGGTCCTCGACCGAGCCCGCGTTGTCCAGCCACACGTCGGCGGCCTCGCGCCGCTGCTCGTCGGTGGCCTGCGCGGCGATGCGCGCGCGTGCGTCGTGCGCGGCGAGCCCGCGCTCGATCAGCCGCCGCACCCGGACGTCCTCATCGGCATCGACGACGATCACCAGGTGATAATGCGGGGAGTAACCCGCCTCCACGAGCAGCGGGATGTCGTGCACCAGCACCGAGTCGGCGGGCGCTTCGGCCATCCGCTGCGCGGTCAGCTCGGCGACCTTGGGATGCACGATCGCGTTGAGGTCGAGCCGGGACTGCTCGTCGGCGAACGCCGTGGCCGCCAACGCCGGCCGGTTCAGGGCACCGGACTCGTCCAGGATCGCGTCGCCGAACCGCTCGACCAGCTCGGACAAGCCCGCGCTGCCGGGTTCGACGACCTCGCGCGACAGGGCGTCGGCGTCGATCACCACCGCGCCGAGCTCGGCCAGCCGCCGAGCCACCGTCGACTTGCCCGATCCGATGCCTCCGGTCAAACCCACGCGCAACATGCGCTACATCCTGCCAGCTGATCACCCGTCTGTGAGGGGGCAGTTCGAACCGGACATTGATCTTGGACGACAAAGCAACCCCAGACGCGAAGCGGCCCCGCATCCACGGAGGATGCGGGGCCGTTTCGGACTTCAGCCTTCAGGCGTCAGTGCTCACGCACCACCGGAGAGCTTCTCGCGGAGGGCGGCCAGCTGGGCGTCGCTCGCGAGCGAGCCGCTGTCCTGCTGCTCGTCGTCCGAAGCCGACGAGTAGTTGCCGCCACCGGTCGGAGCCGGCTGCTCGTCCTCGCCACCACCGGCGGCCGCGGCAGCCGCGGCCTCGGCGTCGGCCTGACGGGCCTTCGTGATCTGCGCGATGTGCTTCTCGTAGCGGGTGTGCGCCTCGGCGTACTGGCGCTCCCACTCCTCGCGAGCCGACTCGAAGCCTTCCTGCCACTCCTGGGTCTCCGGATCGAAGCCCTCGGGGTAGATGTAGTTGCCTTCGTTGTCGTACTCGGCAGCCATGCCGTACTGGGTCGGGTCGAACTCCGAGTCGGGGCTGAAGCCCTCGTTGGCCTGCTTCAGCGACAGGGAGATCCGGCGACGCTCGAGGTCGATGTCGATGACCTTGATCATCACCTCGTCGCCGACCTGGACGACCTGCTCCGGGATCTCCACGTGGCGCTCGGCCAGCTCGGAGATGTGGACCAGGCCCTCGATGCCCTCGTCGACGCGGACGAACGCACCGAACGGCACCAGCTTGGTGACCTTGCCCGGCACGATCTGGCCGATCGCGTGGGTGCGGGCGAACTGACGCCACGGGTCTTCCTGGGTGGCCTTCAGCGACAGCGAGACGCGCTCGCGGTCCATGTCGACGTCGAGGACCTCGACGGTGACTTCCTGGCCGACCTCGACAACCTCGGACGGGTGGTCGATGTGCTTCCAGGACAGCTCGGAGACGTGCACCAGACCGTCGACCCCACCGAGGTCGACGAACGCACCGAAGTTGACGATGGAGGACACGACGCCCTTGCGGACCTGGCCCTTCTGCAGCTGGTTGAGGAACTCGCTGCGGACCTCGGACTGGGTCTGCTCCAGCCAGGCGCGACGGGACAGGACCACGTTGTTGCGGTTCTTGTCCAGCTCGATGATCTTGGCTTCGAGCTCGCGGCCGACGTAGGGCTGCAGGTCGCGGACACGACGCATCTCGACCAGGGACGCCGGCAGGAAGCCGCGCAGTCCGATGTCGAGGATGAGGCCGCCCTTGACGACCTCGATGACGGTGCCCTTGACGGGCTCGTCCTTCTCCTTGAGCTCCTCGATGGTGCCCCAGGCACGCTCGTACTGGGCGCGCTTCTTGGAGAGGATCAGTCGGCCTTCCTTGTCCTCCTTCTGGAGAACAAGCGCCTCGACGAAGTCACCAACGGTGACGACCTCGGCGGGGTCGACGTCGTGCTTGATCGACAGTTCCCGGGACGGGATGACGCCCTCGGTCTTGTAGCCGATGTCAAGCAGCACCTCGTCACGGTCGACCTTGACGATGGTGCCCTCAACAATGTCCCCATCGTTGAAGTACTTGATGGTCTGGTCGACGGCGGCGAGGAAGTCCTCCTCCGTCCCGACGTCGTTCACTGCGACCTGCGGCTTGGTGGCGGCTGCAGTCGGGACGGTGGTGGTGTCGGTGGACATCAGGTGGGTTGCTCCGGTACGGATAGGTTGGTCGCTGGTTCTACGCTTGTGCCGCGCCACGGCCGGTTTCGTCCGGTCCAGCGGATAGCCGGACCTGCGGATTCCGTTTTGCCGAACGGCCTTCACAACCCGGTCTGAACCGGCTCGCGGAAGCCGCCGAGAAAAAGACCCACGGCGCGGGCGGTATCGTACGCGCTTTCTCGATCGCCGGGCAAACTGCGGTACCCCTGGATGGCAGACGGGCTTCGGACGCGCGACACAATCTCTTCACGTCCACGCCCTGAACCACCTTCACCCGGGGGAATCCTTGACACATCCCGACGAGCCGGAAAACGCCAGCTCCCAGAATAGCTCGGCTGAGCAGTTGCTGGGGACGGTCGGTGTCCGCAAGCGCAGCGTGGACGCCGCGGAGTCGCGTTCGGCGAACCGGCTGTGGTGGGACGCCGACGCCGACGACTACCACGCCGAGCACGGCGACTTCCTCGGCGACGACGATTTCGTCTGGTGCCCGGAGGGCCTGCGCGAGGAGGACGCCGGCCTGCTCGGCGACGTCCGCGGCAAGCGGGTCCTGGAGGTCGGCTGCGGTGCGGCGTCGTGCGCGCGCTGGCTGGCCGGGCAGGGCGCTGAGGCCGTCGGCCTGGACATCTCCGCCGGCATGCTGCGGCACGGGGTCGACGCCGCGAAGCGCAGCGGGACGCACGTGCCGCTGGTCCAGGCCAGCGCCGATCTGCTGCCCTTCGCCACCGACAGCTTCGACCTGGCCTGCTCGGCGTTCGGCGGAGTGCCGTTCGTCGCCGACGTGGGCGCGGTGTTCCGCGAGGTGGCCCGGGTGCTGCGGCCGGGCGGCACGTGGGTGTTCGCCGTCACTCACCCGATGCGGTGGATCTTCCCGGACGACCCGGGACCGACGGGCCTGACGGCGACGAATTCCTACTTCGACCGCACCCCCTACCTGGAGATCGACGGCGACGGCCGCGCCACCTACGTCGAGCACCACCGCACGCTGGGCGACTTCGTGCGGGCGCTGTCCGGCGCGGGGATGCGCTTGACCGATCTGATCGAACCGGAGTGGCCCGAGGGGCACACTCAGATCTGGGGGCAGTGGAGCCCGCTTCGCGGCAGGCTGTTCCCCGGAACCGCGATCTTCGTGTGCACGCTCGACTGAGGCGTCGACCGGTCGGCTCGCTCGCGGCGGGTAGCGGAACCTCAGGTGGTGGAGGAGGCGACTTCACCGCTCGGCCGACGTCCACGCCCGCGCCCGGGAGGCGCGGGCCCCAGGTGTGAGGAGCCCCGGTGGCGACCGCGCAGGATTTGATGCAGGCCCAGTTCGCGCGGTTCGCCGCCCTGGACCCGCAGTTACCGCAGGACCAGTTCGTGCCGACCGACGCCGAGCCGGTGGCGGCGCGGACCGCTGACGGGCACGCGGTGGCCGGGCTGGTCACGCACACCTCGAACCCGGAGGGCTCGGCGCGCGGCCTGTGGCAGGCCGGCGAGGCGTTCGAGCTGTTCCCGATCATCGGCGAGCACCCGCGCGCGGGGATGGATTCGCTGCTGGGCGCGTGGCGGGAATGGCTCGGCGAGCAGGACGATCCTGGGCCGAACTCCTCGGCGATGGTGGTCTGGCCGAGCCGTGACGTGCAGGCCACGCGGGCGTTGCTGGATCACGGTTTCCTGCCGCTGTCGGTGCTCGCGATTCGATCACCCACCCCGGTCGCAGATACGGAACTGTCTGGTACCGTAAAGGTGCGTCGCGCCGGACCGGCCGACCTGGACGCCGTCGTCGAGCTCACCCTCACCGAGCTCGAGTACGCCGCCCTCGTCGGAACCGCCACGTACCGCTCCGATGCCGCGCAGCTGAAGCGGACCGCCGCCCGAGTGCGCCTGCACTCCGACGATCCCGTCTGGCTCGCGGAGCAGGACGGCACGCCCGTCGCGGTCGCGGAATGCGGCTGGATCGACACCGGCAAGTCCCCGCGGGCTTACCGGCTGCGCCCCGGCTCGTGGGGATACGTCAACTGCGTGTCGGTGCACGAGAAGGCGCGCGGCACCGGCATCGGCAGGCAGCTGATGTCGGTGGTGCACAACGAGTTCGTGCGCCGGGGCGCCATCGGCAGCTTCCTGTACTACAACCCGCCCAACCCGCTGTCCTCGGTGTTCTGGCCCCGTCAGGGATACCGGCCACTGTGGACGATGTGGGAGGTGCGCCCGGCCACCGCACTGCGCTGACCCCGATCCGGGGCCTGCGCGCAGGTCCTAGGAGGATCGAGGAGAAGGCGTGGAGATCGTCGCCACCGGCGTCGAGGTCATCGGCGCGCACGGGCCATTGCTGGCCCCCACTTCACTCCGGGTCGCCGACCGCCAGACCCTGCTGGTCACCGGCGAAGCCGGGACCGGCAAGACCGCGCTCGCGCTGGCCCTGTCCGGACGGCTCAAGCCCAGCAGCGGCAGCATCCGGCTGGACGGCTCGGCCGACGCGGACCGGCTGCGCCGCGCCGTCGCCGTCGTCGATGCCCCGCAGATCACCGAACCGGATGACTCCCTTCAGGTTCGCGACGTGACCGCCGAAGGTCTGGCGCTGGCCCGGCGCGGTTCGACCCGCCGCAAGGTGCGCGACTGGCTGGCCGAACGCGAACTGCCCGGCGACGTCCGGTTCGAGAACCTCACCGCGCACCAGCGCACCCGGCTGCTGGTCGACCTGGCCTGCGAGTCCCGCACCACGCGCGCGCTGGTGCTCGACTGCCCCGACCGCCACGGCGACGACCCTCAGCTCTGGCACTCCCTGGCCACCGCCCGCGCCGAAGGAGGCATGGCGGTGGTCGTGCTCTGCTCCACGCACTCCGCCGACAAGCTCGGAGCGCCCGCCGTCCGCATCGGCGCGGACGACAAGTCCACTTCGGCCGGTTGACACCTGAAGGTCCGTGATGACTACTTTCCGGCTCGCCGCAACGGAATTGCGACGACTCACCTCGGGCAAGCTGCCCAAGCTAGCGCTGCTGGCGGTCACCTTGGTGCCGCTGCTCTACGGCGCGATGTACATCTACGCCAACTGGGACCCCTACGGGAAGCTCGACTCGGTTCCCGCTGCGGTCGTCATCGACGACTCCGGTGCCCAGAAGGAGGACGGCCAGCCGCTCAACGCCGGCCAGGACGTCTACGAGGAGCTCCTCGACTCCGGCACGTTCTCCTGGACCCGCACCGATCTCCAGCACGCCCAGGCGGGCGTGGCCAACGGCGACTACACCTTCGCGCTGGTGGTCCCCCGGGACTTCTCCCACGCCCTGGTCTCTCCCGCCGACTTCGAGCCGCGGCAGGCCAAGCTGCAGCTGATCACCAACGACGCGAACAACTACCTGGTGGGCACCATCGCCGACAAGCTCGCCGGTGAGGTCCGCAAGGGCGTCGCGTCCAACGCGGGGTCGACCGCCGCCGAGCAGTTCCTGCTGGGCTTCTCCACGGTGCACGACAAGACCGTCGAAGCCGCCAACGGCGCGGGCAAGCTCGCCGACGGAGCCGGGCAGCTGCGCGACGGGCTCGGCCAGGCCGAGCAGGGCGGCACCCAGCTCTCCGACGGCGCGCACCAGCTGCTCAGCGGGCAGCAGCAGCTCGCCTCCGGCGCCAACCGGCTGGCCGACGGGACCGGCCGGCTGCACACCGGCCTGCAGCAGCTCCAGGCCTCGACCGCGCAGCTGCCGGACCAGACCGCGAAGCTGGCCGACGGCGCGGAGAAGGTCGCCCAGGGCAACGAGCAGCTCGCGCAGAAGGCCAACGTCGTCGGGAACCTCTCCCAGGGCATCGTCGACAACCTGGACCAGACCAAGGCCAAGACCGCCGCGCAGCTGCGCCAGGCCGGCGTCGACGAGGCCACCGTGCAGAAGATCGTCGCCGGGCTCGACGACCTGGGCAGCCCCGCCACCGATGCCAACACCAAGCTGCAAACGCAGGTCGGGCAGCTCAACACGCTCGCCGACGGAGCCCGCCAGGTCGCCGACGGCAACCGGGCGCTGGCCAACGCCACCCCGCAGCTGACCAGCGGCATCCAGCAGCTCACCAGCGGCGCCGGGCAGGTGGACGACGGAGCCGCGCAGCTGCGCGACGGCGAGCAGCAGGCCCTGTCGGGCACCAGCAGGCTCGCCGACGGCGCCGACCAGCTCGTCGGCGGCACCCGGCAGCTCCACGACGGATCCGGCCAGCTCGTCGACGGTTCCAACACGCTGGCCACCGAGCTCGGCAAGGGCGCGGGCGACATCCCCAACCCCGACGACAAGACCCGGCAGGCCACCGCCGACACCATCGGCGACCCGGTCGCCGTCGACACGCAGGCGCAGGTCAAGGCCGACACCTACGGCGCCGGGCTGGCTCCGTACTTCATGGGCCTGGCGCTGTGGGTCGGCGGGTTCGTCCTCTTCCTGCTGATGCGGCCGATGTCCAACCGGGCCCTGGCGGCCGGTGTGGCGCCGTGGCGGGTCGCGCTGGGCGGCTGGCTGCCCGCCGCGCTGATCGGACTCGTGCAGGCGGTGCTGCTGTTCTCGGTGGTCGTGTTCGCCATCGGCGTGCACCCCGCGCACCAGTGGCGGACGCTCGCCTTCCTGATCCTGACCTCGTTCGCGTTCACCGCGGTCGTGCACTCGCTGAACGCGGCGTTCGGCCCGAAGGGCAAGTTCATCGCCCTGGTGATCCTGGTGCTGCAGCTGGTCACGGCGGGCGGCACGTTCCCGTGGCAGACGATCCCGGAACCGCTGCACCCGCTGCACCAGGTCCTGCCGCTGGGCTACGTGGTGACGGGGCTGCGCCACCTCATCTACGGCGGCACGGAGGGCTCGGTCGCCCAAGCCGTGGCGGTCCTGCTCTGCTACCTGGTCGCGTCCCTGCTGCTGACCACGATCGCGGCCTGGCGCCAGCGCGTCTGGACCCCCAGCCGCCTCAAACCCGAGCTGTCGCTCTGATCAACGCCAGCGGCGGGCCTCCGGACCGATCCGGAAGGCCCGCCGTTCGCGTTGATCGGGGTGGGAAGAGGTGTGCCACCGCGGCGGAGCCGCTGTCTCAGGTGCGGGACTCAACCGGCACCGCCGCGCAAGGCGACCACCGAACAGGTCTCAGTCGTCGTAGCGGGCGATCTCGATGAGATTTCCGTCGGGGTCGCGCAGGTAGAGCGAGGTGATGGGGCCGCGGGAGCCGGTGCGACCGACCGGGCCCTCCTCGATGCGGACCTCGTTGTTGCGCAGGTGATCCTGGACGTCGGCCAGCGCCTGGCCGGTGACGAAGCACAGGTTCGCGGAGCCGGGGACCGGGTGGGTCGCGGTCGGCTCGACCAGCTCGGCAGCCGCGTGCAGCTTGATGGTCTGGTCGCCGAAGCGAACCGCACGCCGCTCACCGGGGAACTCCACCGGCTCCATGCCGAGCACGTCCTGGTAGAACTCGACCGCCCGATCCACATCGGCGACGGTGAGGACCAGGTGGTCGACTCGGTCGATGCTGATCATGCTCCTCCTCGGGGTCGGCGCGGTCAGCTCTTGGGGTGCTGCCGCGCCCTGGTGACGCCCCGCCGGCCACAACGCCGCAGCGGCCGAGCCCGGCCGGAGCGTGTACCGCAGGCTATCCGCACCGGTGTTCGGTACCCGCGTTCGGGCCCCACCAGCGGTGATGTTCGCCATTGCACAACATCACGCCGGAGGGCATCCCCGAAACGGCGGTTCCGTGATCGAGTCGAGATCCCTCGCCGCTCAGTGCGCGGCGGAGTCCCAGGAGCGGCCCGAGCCGACCGAGACCTCCAGCGGCACGTCCAGCGGGTACGCCGAGCCCATCTGCTCGCGCACCAGCTTCTCCACCACGTCCCGCTCGCCGTCGGCGACCTCGATGATCAGTTCGTCGTGCACCTGCAGCAGAGTCCGCGAGCGCAGGCCCTCGGCCTTGATGGCCCCGTGCACGCCGAGCATGGCGACCTTGATGATGTCGGCGGCGCTGCCCTGGATCGGGGCGTTGAGCGCCATCCGCTCGGCCATCTCGCGGCGCTGCCGGTTGTCGCTGAGCAGGTCCGGCAGGTAGCGGCGGCGGCCCATGATGGTGGAGGTGTAGCCGTCCTTGCGGGCCTGGTCGACGACCTCGCGCAGGTAGTCGCGGACCCGGCCGAAGCGGGCGAAGTAGGCGTCCATCTGCGCCTTGGCGTCCTCGGCGGAGATGCGCAGCTGCTGCGCCAGACCGTAGGCCGACAGACCGTAGGCCAGGCCGTAGGACATGGCCTTGACCCGTCGGCGCAGCTCCTGGTCGACCTCGCCGATCGGCACGTCGAACGCCTGCGAGGCGACGTAGTTGTGCAGGTCCTCGCCGGTGTTGAACGCTTCGATGAGCCCTTCGTCGCCGGAGAGGTGCGCCATGATGCGCATCTCGATCTGGCTGTAGTCGGCGGTCATCAGCTCGGCGTAGTCGCCGCCGACGACGAACACCTCGCGGATCCGGCGGCCCTCTTCGGTGCGGATCGGGATGTTCTGCAGGTTCGGCTCGGTCGACGACAGCCGGCCGGTGGCGGCGATCGTCTGGTTGAACGTGGTGTGGATGCGACCGTCGTCCGAAATGGACTTGGCCAGACCCTCCACTGTGGTCTTGAGCCGGGTGGCGTCGCGGTGTTCCAGCATGTGCTGCAGGAACGGGTGCTCGGTCTTCTCGAACAGGGTCTGCAGCGCTTCGGCGTCGGTGGTGTAGCCGGTCTTGGTGCGCTTGGTCTTCGGCATGTTGAGCTCGTCGAAGAGGACCACCTGCAGCTGCTTCGGCGAACCGAGGTTGATCTCCTTGCCGATGACGGCGTACGCGTCCTGCGCGGCCTGCTTGACGCGCGCGGCGAAGCGGGCGCCCAGCTCGGCCAGCTGCTCGGCGTCCACGGCGATGCCGGCGCCTTCGAGCTCGGAGAGGACCAGCAGCAGCGGCAGTTCGAGGTCGGTGAGCAGCTTGGTGCTGTCGATGCGGGCGAGCTCGGTGTCCAGCGCGTCGGCGAGCTCGGCGACGGCGCGGGCCCGCAGCAGTTCACCTTCGGCGGCCTTCTCCTGGCTCTCCGACTCGTCCTCCAGCAGCGACAGCTGGCCGTCGTCCCCGCCGCTGTCGGCGCGCAGCTCGCGCTGCAGGTAGCGCACGACCAGGTCGGGCAGCTCGAAGGAGCGCTGGCCGGGACGCACCAGGTAGGCGGCCAGCGCGGTGTCGCTGGTGAGGCCGGCGATGGTCCAGCCGCGGTCGCGGATGGCGTGCAGCGGGCCCTTGACGTCGTGAGCGGCCTTGGGCGCGTCTGCGTCGGCCAGCCACGAGGCGAGCGCCTTCTCGTCCTCGCCGGTCAGCGAGGTGACGTCGACGAACGCGCCCGCTCCGTCGGCGGTGGCCAGCGCGATGCCCGCCAGGTCGCCGTGGCCGCGCGCCCAGGTGCCGGTGCAGGACAGGCCGACGCGGTTGCCGCCGCGGGCGTGCTGGTCGAGCCACGCGGCGAGCGCGCCGGGCTCGATGACGCCGCCGGTGATCTCGAAGCCCTCGTCGACCTCGGGTTCGGCGCTGGAGAGCGTGGCGAACAGCCGGTCGCGCAGCACCCGGAACTCCAGGTCGTCGAACAGCCGGTGCACGGCGTCGCGATCCCAGGCGCGCACCTCCAGCTCGTCCGGCCCGGCTTCGAGCTCGACGTCGCGCACGAGCTCGGTGAGCTGCCGGTTGAGCAGCACCGACGACAGGTGCTCGCGCAGGTTGTCGCCCGCCTTGCCCTTGACCTCGTCGACCCGGTCCACGAGACCGGCGAGCGAGCCGAACTGCTGGATCCACTTGGTGACGGTCTTCTCCCCCACCCCCGGGATCTTGGGCAGGTTGTCCGACGGGTCGCCGCGCAGCGCCGCGAAGTCGGGGTACTGCTCGGGGGTGAGCCCGTACTTGGCCTCGACGGCTTCCGGGGTGAACCGGGTCAGCTCGGAGACGCCCTTGGTCGGGTACAGCACCGTCACGTCGTCGGTGACGAGCTGGAGCGCGTCGCGGTCGCCGGTGCAGATGGCGACCTTGAAGCCGCCGCCGGTGGCCTGGGTGGTCAGGGTGGCGATGACGTCGTCGGCCTCGTAGTTGTCCTTGCTCAGCACCGGGATGTTCAGGGCGCCGAGGATGTCCTGGATGAGGCTGACCTGGCCCTTGAACTCGTCCGGGCTGGCGCTGCGGTTGGCCTTGTACTCGGTGAAGGTCTCGCTGCGGAAGGTCTTGCGGGAGACGTCGAAGGCGACCGCGAGGTGGGTGGGCTGCTCGTCGCGCAACAGGTTGATCAGCATCGAGGTGAAGCCGTACACCGCGTTGGTGTGCTGCCCGGTGCCGGTTTGGAAGTTCTCCTTCGGCAGGGCGTAGAAGGCGCGGTAGGCCATCGAGTGGCCATCGATCAACAGCAGGCGTCGGTCCTCGGAATGCGTCACGGCCGCGAGTTTAGGCTGAAGCTCTGACAGCCAGTACCGCAGGCGACGGGGAGGACCAGCAGTGCCCGCTACCGACAACGGTGAAGCTGTGACCAGCGGCGACGCCGACCTGGAGGCGTTGCTGAGCGCCACCGACGAACAGCTCAGCGCCCGGATGGGCATCGAGATCGTCGAATACAGCCCCGATCGGGTGGTCGCGACGATGCCGGTGGCCGGCAACCGCCAGCCCTACGGCCTGCTGCACGGCGGCGCGAACGCGGTGCTCGCCGAGCAGGCCGGTTCGATCGCAGCGGCGCTGAGCGCCGGTGAGGGCCGCATCGCCGTCGGCCTGGAGCTGACCTGCACCCACCACCGGGCGGCCACGGAGGGCCAGGTGACCGCGGTCGCCAGCCCGCTGCACCGGGGCCGCTCGACCGCGACCTACGACATCGAGATCACCGACGAGAAGGGCCGCCGCACCTGCTCGGCGCGGCTCACCTGCATCCTGCGCGACCAGCCGCCGAAGTGATCCGAACGCGACAGAGGCGGGGCACCCGTGGGCACCCCGCCTCTCATCGTCGATCAACCGCCACGCAGGCCGCGGAAAACCGCCCTAGGACAGGTTTTCGAGAACCGCCTGCGCGACCGCCTTCATCGTGGTGCGGCGATCCATCGCGGTTCGCTGCAGCCAGCGGAAGGACTCGGGCTCGGAGAGGTTGTGCTTGCTCATCAGCAGGCCCTTGGCCCGCTCGATGGTCTTGCGCGCCTCGAGGCGTTCGGTGAGGTCGTTGACCTCGGCTTCCAGGGCCTGGACCTCGGTGAACCGGGACACCGCCAGCTCGATGGCCGGCACCAGGTCGCGCTTGGCGAAGGGCTTGACCAGGTAGGCCATGGCCCCGGCGTCGCGCGCCCGCTCCACCAGATCGCGCTGGCTGAAGGCGGTCAGGATGACCACCGGCGCGATCCGGTCCCCAGCGATGTTGGAAGCGGCCTCGATGCCGTCCATCTTCGGCATCTTGATGTCCAGGATCACCAGATCGGGTCGAAGTTCCTCGGCGAGCCGAACGGCTTCCTGTCCGTCACCAGCCTCGCCGACGACCTGGTAGCCCTCCTCGCGGAGCATCTCCACGAGGTCAAGCCTGATCAACGCCTCGTCCTCGGCCACGAGTACGCGACGTTCGACGGGCTTGGCCTCGCGTGTGTCCTCGGCAGCCGGCGTCGTCACCGGGATCCTCCAGTAGAACTCGGGGTCCGCCAATGCGGTTTGCATCGGAAACCGCAGCTTACCGGTAGTGACTTCACGCCGAGGTTAATAGGCGGCGTGACCATTGCGACATCGTGAGCGCTCACGCTTTCGAAGGTTTCCTCCGCACGAACACCAGGTAGATCACCAGGATCGCGGCGACGCTGACCAGGCTCAGCACGAGCTGCGACCGGATGTCCGGCACGAAGATCATGGCGGCGATCACGGTGCCGATCAGCCCGAGCGTGACCCAGGTCAGGTACGGGAAGAACCACATCTTCAACTTCAGCGACTCGGGCGCCTCGCGCTCCAGACGACGCCGCATCTTCAACTGCGAGACCGCGATCATGGCGTAGATGAACAACGCCACGGCACCCGCGCTGTTGATGATGAAGTAGAAGATCGTGTCCGGGGCGACGTAACTCGCCGCAACAGCGACGTAGCCGACCAGTGTGGACAGCAAGATCGCCTTCCACGGCACACCCCGACCGTTGAGATCGCGCACCCACTCGGGAGCGAACGACCGCTGCTGCAACGCGAACAGCATGCGGGAAGCCGTGTAGAGACCGGAGTTGAGCACGGAGACCACCGCGGTGAACACCACGACGTCGACGACCACTTCGGCCGCGGGAAGCCCGAACCGGGTGAACGCCGCCGCGTACGGACTGCCCTCGGTGGGGATCTGGTCCCACGGCGTGATCATCACCAGCAGCGTCACCGAGCCCACGTAGAACAGCAGCACCCGCCACACCACGGCCTTGGTCGCCTTGGCCACCGAGCGCTCCGGCTCGTCGGACTCGGCGGAGACGATGGTGACGATCTCGGTCCCGAAGTAGGAGAAGATCACGATCACCACGCCGTGCAGCACGGAGAAGCCGCCGTTGGCGAAGAACCCGTCCTTGCCGATGTTGCCGACCGACATCTCGGCCCCGGGCCAGAGCCCGAGGACGAACACGGTCCCGCACAGCAGGAAGATCACGATGGTGATGACCTTGATGGAGGCCAGCCAGAACTCGGTCTCGCCGAACGAGCGCACCGACACCAGGTTCGTCCCGGTCAGCACCATCATCAGCACGAGCGAGATGACCCACTGGGGCACCATCGGGATCAGCGGGTTGATCAGCTCGGCCCCGGCGACGGCCTCGAAGGCCACCACGCCGACCCAGTAGTACCAGTACAACCAGCCGAGGGTGAATCCCGCCCACTCCCCCAGGGACGTCCGCGCGTACTCCATGAAGGAGCCCAACGTGGGCGCCGCGGTGGCCATCTCACCGAGCATCCGCATGACGAGCACGACGATCAGCCCGCCGATCGCGTAGGACAGCACGGCCGCCGGCCCGACGGTCGAGATCACCGCCCCGCTGCCGATGAACAGGCTGGCCCCGATGATCCCGCCGAGCGCGATCATCTGCAGGTGCCGGTTCTTCAGACTCCGCCGCAATCCGGCGGGCGTCGGCTCCACCTGCCTTCTCTCATCGACCAACACGGCCTCCGCGCGTTCGACCCACCACACACTGCACGACTCAGCGAACCTAAACCGCCGTGATCACAACCACCAGACCCACGACGAAAACGATCACCAGAGCCCCGCAACAACACCCTGACCAGGGATAACCCACCGGACACCCTCCCGGAAGACCCTGATCGGCCGTCACGTATGCTGACGACAAGACCAGCCCCCGTAGCCCAACGGCAGAGGCAGCGGACTCAAAATCCGTCCAGTGTGCGTTCGAATCGCACCGGGGGCACCAGCCTTCACCAGGCAAAATAACCGAATATGTGGATCATGGAAATGATCCTGGGTGCGGCCTTGGGTGCGAGTACACTCAAGGCTATGAGTCGTTCACACCCCGATGAACGTCAGCGCGGTCGCATCGAGGAGCGCAGCAAGACGCTCCGAGTGGTCGTCTTCGCGGGGAACGACCCGGTGACGGGTCGCCGCACCTACGTCCGCGAGACGATCAACGGCACGGACAAGGCCGCCTACAAGCGCGCCGAGAAGGCGCTCACCAAGCTGCTGGCACAGGTCGACAGCCAGCGCTCCACGCCGTCGACGGTGAGCCTGTCCTTCGCCCTGGACGAGTGGATGCGCACCAGCGAGATCGAGGACAGCACCCGGCACACCTACAGCGGCTACATCGACCGCTCGATCAAGCCCGCTCTCGGCGAGACTGCGGTGAACAAGATTTCCGCGAGGATGCTCGAGGGCTTCTACACCGAGCTTCGACGCTGCCGCGCTCGCTGCGATGGCAAGCCGTACATCGAGAAGCACAAGAAGCCGGGCGAGCACGACTGCATCGCCGAGGAGTGCCGCCCACACGCGTGCAAACCGATGGCCGCCTCAACGGTCCGCCAGATCCACGCGATCATCAGCGGCACGCTCGATGCCGCCGAACGGTGGGACTGGATCAGCTCCAACCCTGCCCGCGTCGCACGGAAACCGCGCCAGAAGCGCCCGGAACCGGACCCGCCCACTCCCGCTGAGGCAGCGCGGCTGTCCGAGGAAGCGTTCCGGATGGACGAGGACTGGGGCACGCTCGTCTGGCTCGCCATGACCACCGGCATGCGACGCGGAGAACTCGTCGGTCTGCGCTTTTCCCGCGTCGACCTCGACGAGGAAGTCATCGACCTCCGCCGCAACTGGGTCCGCGGCAAGGAGAAGGACACCAAGACCCACCAGAACCGCCGCATCGCCCTCGACTCGGAAACCGTCACCTTGCTCCGCGAACACCGCGACCGCGTCGCCGACCGAGTCCGGAACCTAGGCGCCAAGTTCAACGACGACCTCTACGTCTTCGCCGGCACCCAACACCCCGACCACACCCAGCCCTACTCCCCCAACGCCATAACCCAGCGCTACAAGGACATGGCCGACAGGCTGGGCATCAAAACCCACCTCCACGCCCTACGCCACTACTCCGCCACCGAACTCCTCACCGCAGGCATCGACCTCCCCACCGTCTCCGGCCGCCTCGGCCACGGCGGCGGAGGTGCGACCACGCTGCGCGTCTACGCAGCCTGGGTTGCCGCTTCCGATCGAAAGGCGGCGGAGATCCTGGGCAGCCGCATGCCTAAGAGGCGTGAAGCCCCATGAGGAGTGGACACAACTCACACGCAACTTGGAAGGTCGACCTTTGACCTCGGAACTCGTCTACCAGGGTGAAGACTTAGGCAAATCGAAACCTGGCCACGTCATCATCTGCTTAGATACCCCTCTGTGGCAGGCGAATCGCGCCCCGTCTGGGCATCATGGAAGCACTACGAAATACAACTTGGAATTGCTGGCAGCGTTGCTTTGGCGGCCGGACTACAAGCCTGGGCGCCGCCCGCCCTATTCAAACCCATAAAGTGGGCCTTTGAAGTTCTCAAATCCTGGGGCCTGTTTACTTTTCCAGCGCTCGTTTCAGTATTTGGATTGGTTCTATTACTTGCAGTCAGATTACTCCGTGGCCTTAGGATCACACTTGGCCTATCAAACACGAGGCAGACTAGGGCCGAAGCGCCGCAAATTCGCCCTTTACGATGGCAGCTTGTCGCGATCGCAATAGTCGCGATCTCGCTTATCACGTGGCTGGCATTTAATTGGCTTCTCGAGATTGCAGCAAAAGCAAACGATTCATCTTCTGCACGCATTGAGGCAATACGGACAGCATTAACAATTGGCGCAGGAACGGGTGGCGCTGTCGCACTTATGCTAAACGCGCGACGGCAATGGCTCGCTGAACACGCACAAACTCACACTGAGTCTGATTCAGCACAACAGCGGGCAAACGAGTTATACGTACAATCCGTTGAGCAACTCGGCCACGAGAAGGCACCCGTGCGCCTCGGGGCACTCTATGCCCTTGAGCAACTCGCCCAAACTAATACGAACCAGCGACAGACAGTCATTAATGTTCTTTGCGCATACCTTCGAATACCCTTTACCCCACCGTCAACAAGCAATGTACTCCTATACGGTGTCAGTAACGACGAAATAGAATCCCTACAGGAAGACAAGGAGACGCAGCCAGAAGAATCGCCTAGCGAAAGCACAACAGAGGCCGAGAAGGAGCAAGAACTGCATGTGCGCCTGGCTGCTCAGCAAATTCTAACTCGACATCTATCGAACGAAGCAAATCCTGGCCATCTAGCGGCAGATTACTGGCCCGGCATCGACATCGACTTACGTGGCGCAACTTTGTTTGATTTCACGCTACCAAAGGGCGCGAACATCAACGTTGGCCAATTTTCCCAGGCGAGATTCTATGGGCACACTTCCTTCGCTAACGCCACGTTTTCCAGCCCAGCCTCGTTCTCTTTTGCAGAATTCAAGGAAGAAGCTGTCAATTTTGACAACGCATGGCTAGCCAGGGGGGCGGATTTCGAAGGAGTAGAATTCTCAGGGGAGACGAGCTTCGAAAAGTCCCGCTTTGGCGGAGAACTTAGCCTCGGAGGAGACGCAAGCGAGCATGCCGAATTCTCTTTCAGGGGGACCACTTATAAGAAGAGCGTTTCATTCAAAAATGCCACCTTTTCGCACGCGCCAAACTTTTCTGAATCGAAATTCTTCGCCGCAGCAGAATTTACTGACTTCGGACCTGGCCAGTCGTTCTCTTTTGCGATGCGCAAACCTGTGATATTCGCCGATTCCCAGTTTTATGGCGACGCAATCTTCGCCCAAGGACTAGGATATAGACTGCGTATACCTGCCGACTTCTCCGGGGCAGCAGTTCGCGTAGATTCGACGGTCGAAACGAAACGCGTTTGGCCTTTAAATTGGAAAGAGGAACGATTGGCATGCGACAGCCATGGCACCGATTCTGCTAGCGGGGTGTGGTATAAGGTTGCAGCCGAGGAGTAACTATAAAAACGCATATCTAAAGCTTGGTGACCGCTCTGGCTTTTGTCGGCCAACGTGTCATCTCCAACAGTCGGCTCCTCGTCCAGCTACCAGTACCCTCCACACTTGTGAGCACTGAGCGCGGAGCATGGAAGACGTACGGGGAGCGGCTGGTCTACGACAACCGGTGGGTTCGGTTGGGGTTGGCTGACGTGGAGGCGCCGAACGGTGAGCGGTGGGAGTACCACGTCGTTCACCTGGCTCGGATCGCGATCGCTCTGATCGTGGACGAGCAGGACCGGGCACTGATGCTGTGGCGCTACCGGTTCCCGACCCAGCAGTGGGGTTACGAGCTGCTTGGTGGCTTGGTCGACGACGGTGACGACTCAGCTGGAACCGCCGCTCGCGAAGCCGCTGAGGAGAGCGGTTGGGAGCCGGTCGGCGAGGGTCAGCACCTGGTGACCTTCGAGCCTCTGCCTGGACAGGTCACCGCCCCGGTGGACGTCTACTTGTGGCGTGGGGCGAAGCACGTCGGCGATCCGACCGACACCGAGGAAGTCGGCCAGGTCGAGTGGGTTCCGCTATCTCGGGTTACCGAACTGGCGCAGCGGCAGGAGCTGCTCGGTTCGGGAACCCTGGTGGCGCTGCTGTACTTCCTCGCTTCACGCAACACCCTCGGTGGAACCGGGCAAGATCAACCCGCCGAGCCGGCGTAGGTGTCGGTCTGACTTGATCTGAGAAGCCAGACGTCGCGCTTGCCTGGAGTGGTCAAGCGCGGCGTCGCGGTCTCCGGCGGCAGCGAACGCCAGTGCCAGGTCGACGAGAAGCCCTGTGCGCGCCCGCACGAACTGCGCAGGTACGCGCGGTAGCGCTTCGACGAGCTGGTCGATCGCCTCTGGCTCGCCTAGCTTGCTCAGGGCGTTGCCGCGCCAGCGGTCGAGGTGCGAGCCGCCTAGGAACAGGAACGGCAGCGCGGCGTCGACCGGCTCGGAAGGCAACAACGCGTCTGCCACGTCGAACGCCCGCAACGCACCGTCGCGGTCGCCAACGGCGGCCAGTCCCTCTCCGTGAGCTGCGGACAGCCACGCTCGCAGCAGCGGCGGTGCCGCCCCCTCCGCGACCTCACAGGCGTACGCGAGCTGTTCGACGGCTGAGGCGGTCTCTCCGACGTCGATCAGGACGAACGCCTGCTCCGCCGCGGCGTGTGCCAGCAGGGCCGGAGCCATGGCCTCTCGGGCCGCTGATTTTGCGCGTTCGTAGTGCTCCCACGCCTGCCCGAGGGCGTTCCGGTCCAGTGCTTCCCAGCCCGCCAATGTGGATGCCTCGGTGAGCGCACCGGCAAGCCTTTCCCGTTGTCTGCCAATGGTGTTGTAGCTGAGCAGGTCTTCGACCTGCTTGATGGTGCTGCGGAGCTGGTCGAGCAGTGTGATCCCGCCGAAGCGGCGGTCGACGTGCCTCGCATCGTTGATCTGCCGCAGGAAGACCTCGACCGTGTCCGCATCCACGGTCTTCGCCATCGCCAGCCTCGACCGCAGCTCCGCGGCGTCGCTGTCCTCGGCTTCCGGAGGAAAGCCGAGTTCTTCGTTGGTGCGGCCGTAGATGTCGCGGAACAGCCGCTGATAGGTCTCGCTGACGGCTTCGTGCCCGTTCTCCCAGCGGGAGAGCTTCGTCTTCAGGCTCGCCGCCGTCATCACCGGGACGCCGAGGGCGTCGGCGCGTTTGAGAAGCATGCGAATGACAGCCTCGGCCGAGTAACCGAGCTGCTTGCGGACCGCCTGAAGTCGCTTCTCCTCCATCACCGCCCCCACCTTGAATAACGACCCTGACCTGCGAAGTTAATTGCAGTTAATGGATTCGCGGTTAACCCGCGCCATCTGCAAAAACTTCCGCGGATGCCGTTTCTTGGTGGCATGCGCAGCACGAACGCAACCACCAGCCCGCCACTGCGGCGGGCCGTCGAGGACCAGAGCCGGCTACCCCGCTCGCTCGCCGTCACTGCCGGTTCCCGCGCGCAGTCGGGCGTTCATCTCGTCGAGTTGGCGGGTGATCTGGCCGAGCTGACGCTCGATGGCCGAGAGCCTGGAGGGCACGTCGTCCTCTTTGAACACCGGCTCGCCGGCCAGGGGCGGTTCACGCCCCTCCAACACTGCCAACAGATGTTCCGGGTGCCAGCCGAGCGCGAGCGACAGCGCTTCCAAAGTTCGCGCACTGCGGCGTCGCTGCACCGTGTTGCGCTGCAACTCGCGCACCGTCGCCTGCGACACGTGCGAGCGCCGCGACAGCTCCCGCTGACGCATGCCCAGCTCGCTCGTGCGCTGATTGATCGCGCGCGCGACCGCAGCCCAGTCTTCCGTCACGTGTTCCTCCGCGCTCCGCCTCAGCGCCGAGATTAGCGCGCAATAGCGAATCCGAAAGACAGACCCGGCTCACGAATCGCCGGGGTTCGACCAATCTGCGCAATTGAGCGCTGAAATTGGCGTTTAAATGCGCCGAAACAATCTCTTACCTCTTCAATCGAAGGGCATACCGCCATGGAAACAAGCGCTGAAAACGCGCGGCCGACCTTCTACACGGTCCGTGAAGCCGCGCAGATCATGCGATGCAATCCCTCGACCCTCTACCGAGCCATCCGCGAAGGTGCGTTCCCCGCAGTTCGGGTCCGCACCCGCTACGTCGTCCCCGCCGCAGCGGTGGACAAGCTCGCCAATGAGGCCAGCACCTCGGGTGGCTGCGTTGACGTCGCCCAGATGGCCGCTGAGCACCGCACCGCTCAGGAGATCGCTCGGCTGACGGGTGGTGCGCGATGAACCACCTCGACACCGAACGTCTCCAGCGCATCGCCGCACAGCTGGATCGCTTGCGGCACGTCCCCACCGATGTGCTCGCCGAGGTCGTCGTGCGCGACGGCAGGTGCATGCAGATCACAACAGGCGAGGAACCGCCGGAACCCGCGAGCGCGGACCCGGATCGGCAGCTCGCGGCCGATCTGTGCACGGGCTGCACCGTCCAGGACGCATGCCTGGAGCTCGAATTCCGTTTGCACGGCGGACGAACGCTCGGCGTGTGGGGAGCAATGTCCGATCAGGACCGACGGGCGCTCTACCCGATCTGGTTGGCGCATCGACAGCACGGACCAAAGAGCAACGAGGAGGTGACCGGCGATGATGGTGCAACTGACACCCGTTGAAGTGCTGATCGGCCTGGGTATCGTCGTCGCCTTGTTCGCCATGTGGCGCGCGAGTGCGCGCGCTGCGCACCGAGCTTCCGAGGCGACGCGGGCTGGAGTCCGGCTGATGTCGCTCACCGGGCGGGTGCTGCTGACGGCGGCGACCATCGTCGGGGTTCAGTGGATCGTAATAGTGAATCCCGGCAACACAGCGCTGCTGCTCTCGGTGCTCGCGGTGCCGGCACTGCTCGCGTCGTACACGCTCACTCGAGCTCTGACCGTGACCACGCTCGACACTCCGCAGCGAAGGAGTCGGCGGCGATGATCGGGCAGGTTCCGGCTCCGGCGGAGGGTGGGCGGCAGCTGCCGCCCACCCGGGCCGAGGCCGAGCACGTCGAACAGGTTCGCAAGCAGGTCGACCGGTTGTGCTGGACGGGCATCCTGCTCGGCCTGGCCTTCACGATGACTAACGTCCAGCAGTTCGCCGCCGCTGACTCGCCACCGTGGTCGCTGGTGTGGCTGGCAGCGTGGCTGCTCGACCCGATGGTGTCGCTGGTCCTCTTGGCGATCCTGCGCGCCGAGCAGGTCACCGCGAGGTACGGCATCCACACCGGCGGCTGGGTGCGTGCTGCGAAGTGGTTCACGCTCGCGGCCACGTACGTCATGAACACCTGGGCGGCGTACGCGGCCGGCGAGGCCGACTCGGTAGTTCTGCACTCCGTTCCTCCGCTGGTCGTGTTCGTCGCCGCCGAGGCCGTGACGGATCTCCGGGACAAGCTCAGCGAGGCCGTCCGGACAGCGTTCACGAACGCAGCTGTCGACTCGCCTGACAACGCTCCCGATGACCACGAGCGGCCGGCTCGCTCAGCGAGCGTCAAGCGACGGACGTCGTTCGACGAGTACTTGGAGCGAGCGCGCAGCGCGTGGAGTCCGGACGTGACGGTGTCGCCCTCGTGGATTCGGGAGGTAACTGGCTGCTCGCGTGGACTCTCGTCGCGGCTGGCCGCCGCACTCGCATCTGAAGTGAACGAGGGAGGTGATCCGCGATGAACGAGCAGGGCGAGCCGCTCCCAGTGCCACGGCCATCGAGCGAAGTCGAATCCGCGATCTTCGACGCCGAGCTCGTGGACGATCCGCCGTCGATCCCGAAGCTGACGCGATGGCAGCGGTTCATGAACTGGTGGCAGCGTTCACCACGCGTGCCTACCGCACTGAAGTCACGGAAGGCCGCCAAGCAGGCCCTCCTGGATCTCCTCCTGTTCGTCGTACACCTCCCGTGGCGGTTCGTCAGCGGCGTCGGCCGCGGGACGGTCGCCGCAGTGCGTGCCTGGCGTCAGTGGGTCCGGGTTCACGACTACCGGGACGCCGCGGAGCAGTCCGAGAAGCTCGCGGACAAGTTCATCGAGATCCGAGAGCTGACCGTGTTCCGGTGGAAGGTGACCGGAGCAGCCGCGTTGGCTTCCGCCGCCGTCGTGGTGGTCGCATACGTCCTGTACGGCGCACCAGCTATGTGGGCTGCGGGTGGCCTGACGACCGCAACGTTGGCAATCTTCGGACGCCGCAAAGAGGGGTCGCCGGGCCGGAAGCCCGTGCTGTCCGGCCCCCGCAGTCTGACCTGGACGATGGATCCGCAAGTCCTGGTCGAAGCGTTCCGCGATGCCAAGCTGATCGGCAAGGACGAGTCCCTGTGCCTGGTCGAAAGGGCTGCGCACGACGGCTCGGGCTGGGCGGTCACCGTCGACCTGCCGGCGACGCGCAAGGCAGCGGACGTCATCAAGCACAGGGAAGCGCTCGCATCAGCGCTTGCAGTCGATGAGCTGCAGCTCATCATCGAACGAGTTCGAGGCCGCGGCGGGCACGCCGGTCGCGTCTTCCTGTGGGTCGCCGACGCCGACCCGTACGCAGGGCCTCCGATGCGATTCCCGCTTCTCGACGTCGAGCAGTGGGACGCGTGGCGAGCGATCCCGTTCGGACGCGACGCTCGCAACCGCCGCGTCGACCTGCAGCTCGTGTGGACATCGTTGCTGGTGGGCGCGATTCCCCGGCAGGGCAAAACCTTCTCGACACGACTACCCGCCGCAGGGTTGATCCTCGACCCGCACGCACGGCTGTACGTCTTCGACGGCAAGGGAGGTAAGGACTGGGAGGCTGCGGAGACCGTTGCGCACCGGTTCGTGTGCGGTGACGAGATCGAGCACGTCGAGGCCGTTCGCAATCACCTCGTGGAGCTGGTGGCAGAAGTCCAATCCCGCTACGCGCGGATGTCCAGGCTTGATGACGACATCTGCCCGGAATCGAAGATCACCCCGGCAATCTCCCGGGACACCGACCTCGACATGCCGATCACGGCGGTGATCATCGACGAGGTGCAGGTGTACCTGGAGAACCCTGCCCGTGAAGACATCGGCGGCAAGAAGAGCACCATCGGCGCCTACATCGCTGACCTGCTGACCTACCTCACGAGGAAAGGTCCGGCCGTTGGCATCGTGGTCATCCTCGCGACCCAGCGCCCCGACTCGAACACGATCCCGTCCCGGCTGCGCGCGGTGCTCGGTTCGCGATTCGCCTTGCGGGTCATGGACTGGCGCGATTCCAACATCGTGCTCGGCGAGCAGATGAACACCCGGGGCTTCGATGCCTCGACGCTGCTCCCGAGCCACAAAGGAGTCGGCATCTTGCGACCGGACAGCGAAACCGGCGCGGACACCATCGCCACGTTGGTCCGCACGTTCTTCATGCCGAACCCGGAATGGCGAACCATCTGCGGCCGCGGAAGAGCTCTGCGTGAGGCAGCCGGAACGTTGACCGGCCATGCCGCTGGTGATGACCTGCAACGGGCAGTCGACCCAGCGGCAGTGGCCAAGGCGCTCGGCAGCGGCTCCGAGGTTCCGAACGACCGCTCAGCACTGCCAGAGCCCCTGTCGTCGGTCGTCGACTACCTGGGAGACGACATCGACCGGCGCGATTTCGTACCGACTGCCGAGCTCATCGACGCACTCGACACCGAACCGACCTTGTTCGGCCGGCAGATGGGCGAGCTCGGCTGTCAGCCAAGACGCGCCCGCGTCGCTTCCGAAGACGGCACCGTGCGCCAGGTCCGCGGCTACTACACCGCGGACCTCCGGGAAGCAGTGGACGAGGCCCACACGGCCCAGGAGAAGGAAGGCGAATAGGCGTCCCATGACAGCCGCGAACCCGTCCCAACTGTGACAACCACGCCCGCACCCGTCCCACGCGACGGGACGCGAACAAGTAGCCTTTGACCAGGCAAGACACCCAGCGGGACGGCTGGGACGGGTGTGCGGACACCCGTCCCAGCCGTCCCAAACCAGGCCTCATATCGACTTCACGAGCCTCCGGACGGCAGCCTGTCCCACGAGAGCTCTTTCAGCTTCCGTGCTTGGCGGATTCGACCTCGTCGTCCTCGGTAGCGAGAGCTGGTAACTCACCCTGGCTTCGCAGGAGCTTCGCGACGCCCTCCAACACGCCAGCCACCTGGCCCAGGTCAATTTCATCCATACGTCCGGCAGCGACCTCGTACGCAACGTCGTCGAGCAGCCATTGAGTCTTCCGCAGCAGGACCGCAAGCGCGGCGACCTCGCTGGTCACTGGCTCACTCCCGCCTCGACCAACACATGGGCTTCGCGGTTGCACTCCGCACAAGTGGGCCACAGCCATGCGAGCTCGGTTCCCCGAGCGACGGTCACGGAACGCCGGCA
The DNA here is from genome assembly GCF_018070075.1 of Saccharopolyspora endophytica. GTDB lineage: Bacteria > Actinomycetota > Actinomycetes > Mycobacteriales > Pseudonocardiaceae > Saccharopolyspora > Saccharopolyspora endophytica. Next base: position 540,387 of record NZ_JAGPXE010000002.1, on the reverse strand, counting down.
CAGCGCAGTGATGCTCTCCCCCACCGCATATGCGCCAGCGAGGCGGATGTCCGCCGTGGCATGGCGACCGCCGTCCGAAGGCACCCAGCGAAACGGATGCATCCCTGACACCTCCAAGATCCCCAGCTCGAACACAGTGCGCAGGGACCGGAGCCCGAGGGGTCGGTCACGTCCGGCCCCGGTCCCTGCCTTCGAACCCGGCGACGCGCGAAAGCGCGGAGAGCACGCCGCCAGGCCGAGGCGTGATCGCGAGTAGCCATCCCGATCACACTGAAATAAGCTTGTCTGCTGAGCGATATAAGCGCCATGCCAGGAACACGACACAAGGACGACTTGGGGACCACCCGCGCGTGGACGGGAGGGAAGACCGTGCGGCCACCTCGCACATTGCTCGAGCAGAAGATCCGAGAGCGACGCCAGACGCTAGAGGAGTTCGCTGAATCAGCAGAGCGGTTCGCCCGCGATCATGGCGAGGCAGGCACGCTCGGTGTGCGCCACCTGCAGCGTCTCGTCTCCGGTCGAGGACCCAACGGGCGGCCACTCGGCCCCGTTCGGCCGGCCACAGCCCGGCTCCTCGAGAAGATGCTCGACGCGAATATCGAAGAACTGCTTTCGCCGGTGACGAGCCCGGCCACGACCGACGAACCAGCAAACGAGCTACGCCAGATGCTGCACACCTCGCGGCAGGTCGACGACCAGGTGCTCAACCTCCTGCGTGAGCAGCTCGCAACGATCCGTCGCCTCGATCGTCAGCTCGGCGCAGTCATGGCCCACGAGGAGGCTTGCCTGAAAGCCGCGCAGGTCAGCGCGCTCCTCACCCACAGCCTTCCCGGCTCCGTCCGCGAACAACTCGCCGCCTTGCTGTCCGAGCTGCACACCCTCGCGGGCTGGCAAGCCCTCGATCTCGGCAAGACCAACAGCTCGTGGCAGCACTACGAACAGGCCAAGCGAGCCGCCCGCGAGTCCAGCCTCGAGTCATACGAAATCCACACCGCAGCTGAGCAGGCATTCGTGCTGCTCGACATCGGCGAAACCAAAGCCGCGACACAACTCCTCGAAGCAGCGCGCAACCGGAGCAAAGCAGGATCGCCACCGGTGTTGAACTCGTGGCTCGCAGCAGCTCACGGGGAAGCACTCGCCGCCGACAACCAACCTGCCAACAGCCTCCGAGCCTTCGACACCGCTTCGAAGCTGCTGCCAGCCGACAGCATCAACCTGGACGGCCCCTACGTAGCGCTCGACTCCGTACACCTGGGACGCTGGCGAGGCCACGCCCTCGCCCGATTCGGAGCCCCTGAGGCGATCGAGACACTGACGTCAGCACTGGACGAGCTCGACCCGACCTTCGTCCGAGCCGAGACCTCGTTGCGGATCGACCTGGCGAAAGCCTTGGCTTCGACCGACAACCCCGAAGCAGCCAAGCCTCAAGTCGACAGGGCCTCGTCCCTAGCCAAAAACATCGGTTCCATTCGCCAGCAACGCCGCATCGCGGAATTGGCAAGCGCATGACCGGCCAACCCGGCGATGCCGACGTCCAGAACGACTCGATTCGTTCCGGCTTCCGATCTGGAACCCACGACGAACAAGCCCTGCTTGCCCGCACCCCACTGCGCCGCCTCGCTGCCCCGGAGGACATCGCCGCCGCAATCGGCTTCCTGATCTCACCGGCGGCATTCTTTACCTGCGTGCTGCTTCCGATCGACGGCGAATTGATGATCGACGGCACCTTCGACCAACCCCAGTGCACGGAGCCTGCACCATGACCACCACTTTGCGCTGTTTCGCTATCTGGCCAACCGTGGTTTGCTCGCCGGTCAGGCTGGCAAAACTCAGCGTCACCGAACCTCTCCGCGCGTGCGGGCACATCTGTCATGGCCAGTCGCGAACCGGCTGAGTCTGCACGGTGGTAGCCGCACGGGCGCGCGGTTCACTCCTGCCGTGCGCTCCTTGAGCGCGAGGCCCGTCTCCAGTGCGAATCGATGTGCGTCCGCATATGGACTTCCTCGCCGCGGATCTCTCGCGCGCCCCACCTGCCCAGCGAGTAACCGGCACCACCCCAAGCCGGTCAGGCTGACGGCGACGTTCGCTTCCACGCCACCGATCCCGACGCGCCTCCCCATGAGGATATGCACCCTCCGGTTATCAGGCCCATCGTCTCGCCGAGGGTGAGGAAATTAGCGACGGCAGCCGTCATTCGGCTCCACCCCCATACTCGACGAACCGCCAACCCCACGCCTCGACCCATGGGGTCGATGGCGCGCGGCGAGGCGGTCCGCTGCGCCAGCGTCTGTTACTAGCTCCCTATGACTGAACCTTTCCTGCTCACCAGTCGTGGACGGTGCCGTCGAGCAGGCGGTTCACCGGGAGGTAGGCGGCCGTGTACGGGTGGCGCCCGGCGAGTTCTTCGTCGAGTTCCACGCCGAGGCCGGGATTGTCGCCGGGGTAAAGGAAGCCGCGGTTGAACGTGTACGAGGTGCGGAAGGTCTCGAGCGTGAGGTCGCTGTGCGGCATGTACTCCTGGATGCCGAAGTTGTGGATCGCCAGGTCGATGTGCAGTGCGGCTGCCATGCCGATCGGCGAGACGTCGGTCGGACCGTGCAGGCCCGAGCGGATTCCGTAGATGTCGGCGAAGTCGAGGAGCTTCTTCATGGCCGTGATGCCGCCGGTGTGCGTGGGTGCCGAACGCACGTAGTCGATGAGTCGCTCGGTGATGAGCGTCTGGTAGTCGTAGACGGAGTTGAAGACTTCACCGGTGGCCAGTGGTGTGGTGCTGTGCTGCCGGATGAGCCGGAACGCTTCCTGATCCTCACCTGGCGTCGCGTCCTCGAGCCAGAGCAGGTCGTAGGGTTCGAGGGACTTCGCGAGGCGTGCGGCCTCGATCGGGGACATGCGGTGGTGACCATCGTGGAGCAGACGCAGCTCGGGACCGAACTCCTCCCGCACCTTCTCGAAGATCGACGGAACGTGCCGCAGGTATGCGGGCGTGTCCCAGTCCTCCTCCACGGGGCGGGTGGCGGCGCTGCCGTCGGCGGCCCGATGCGCAGGTTCGTAGTCGTACTTCTCTCCGGGCTTGGCTGTCGCGGAAACGCCGTACACGGAGTCGAGTCCGGGGACACCGGTCTGGATGCGAACTGCGGTGTAGCCCTCGTCCACGTAGCCGCGGATTGCCTGTGACAGGGCCGCGTAGTCGTTGCCGGAGGCGTGGGCGTAGACGCGGAGTTTGTCCCGGCTGGCACCGCCGAGCAGCTGGTAGAGCGGAATGCCCAGCTTCTTCGCCTTGATGTCCCACAGCGCCATGTCGACCGCGGCGATCGCGGCCATCGTCACGGGCCCGCGGCGCCAGTACGCGCCGCGGTAGAGGTACTGCCAGGTGTCCTCTATGCGGTCTTCGTCCCGGCCGATGAGGGTGCTGGCGACGTGGTCCCGCAGGTACGAAGCGGCGGCGAGCTCGCGTCCGTTGAGCGTGGCGTCTCCCCACCCGACGACGCCGTCGGAGGTGACGATCTTGAGGGTGACGAAGTTGCGTCCGGGGCTGGCGATGATGACATCAGCGGTCGAGATGCTCACTGTGGTGGCTTTCCTTGTGTGGTGCGTGGTCGCGGGACGAGTGGTGGGTGAGGCGAGAACGCTGTCCGGGGCCGCGCCTCGGGTGGGGGTGTGTTGCAGGCCCCCACCCGTGGCGGTGAATGGGAATTCAGATCGCGTTGCGCGGGTCCTTGAGGTCTCGCCCGGCGACCTCGGGCATGAGCAACGTCCCGATGAGCGGGCAGATCGTGAAGATCCCCAGCATGATCGCGATCGGGATCCACGACCCGGTCGCCGCGGCGACCCAGGCGGCCACGACGACGGGGCCGATCCCAGTGGCGACCATGGCTGCGATCTCGCGGACGACTCCGGTGGCGGCGTAGCGGTGGCGGGAGCCGAAGAGTTCGGGCAGCGTGAGGTTCTCGAGCGAGGCCAGGGCCATGACCGACACGTTGTGCATGACGATGTAGCCGAGGAACAGCTGCGGCACCTGTGCACCTGCGATCGCCATCATGGTCGGCACGATGAGCACCAGCGAGATGACGCTCATGACCTGATACATGCGGCGACGCCCGAACCTGTCGCCGAGCGCACCGACGAGCGGCACCGTGAGGAACGCGCACAGGGAAGAGACGATCACGACGCTGGTCCCCACCGAGGCGGACATCGCCAGCGTCACGGTGATGAACGAGACCATGTAGGTCTGAAGGATGCCCGAGTTGCCCGCCTGCCCGAAGCGCAGGAGGAACGCCGGCACCATGGCGCGCCACTTGTTCTGCTCGAGCGCTTCGAGCATCGGAGCGTCGCTTTCCTGCTCCGCCTTCGCCCGGATCTGCTCGGTCGTGAGCGCCACGCCGTCGTTGACGTGGGAGCTCTCCTCGAACACCGGGCTCTCCTTGAGCCGGTAGCGGACCCACACGGCGAACAGCAGGATCACGGCGCTGCCGAGGAACGGGATGCGCCATCCCCAGGCGAGGAGCTGTTCCTCGGAGAGCACGGCGACGAGGATGCCCCAGATCGCCGAGGCGCCGAGCGTGCCGCAGTTCGTGCCGAGGGCCACGAGCGAGGCGATGATGCCGCGGCGGTTGGTCGGAGCGTACTCGGCGAGCATGACGCCGGCCCCGGAGATCTCCGCTCCGGCTCCGAAGCCCTGCACGAGGCGGAGCACCGCGAGGAGGATCGGGGCGAAGATGCCGATCGTGTGGGCCGTGGGCAGGGCCCCGATGAGCGTCGTGGCACCACCCATGAGGGCGATCGTGATGAACAGGACCTTGGTGCGGCCCACCCGGTCCCCGAGACGTCCGAAGTACCAGGCACCAACGGGACGGGCCAGATAACCCACTGCGTAGGTGGCCATCGCGGACACGACCGCGAGTGCTGGGCTCTCCCCGACGAAGAAGAGCTGGCTGAACACCAGCCCAGCCGCCAGCGAGTACAGCTGGAAGTCCATGAACTCGAGCGCGGTGCCGAGCCATCCCGACATCGCCGCGCGCACGAGGTCGCTGGTTTTGCGCTGGGCCGGAACGGCTTTCGTGCTGGTCGTCTCGGGTGGCTGCGGTGAAGTGGACATCATTGTTCCTTCATCGGTGGTGGCAGCGTCGTTGGCGCCGTCAATCGGGGAAGAGGGCAGATTCAGAACTCGATGAGGACTTTGCCGGAGGCTGCAGAGTCCTTCGCGGTCGCGAACGCCTCGACCGCCTTGGTCGCGGGGAGAATGTGCGTGACGACACCGGCGATCGACGAGTTGGCGGCGAGCATGTCGACCGCCGCGTCGATTTCGGTGGAGAAGCGGAACGTGCCGCGCAGCTGCACTTCCTTCGACACCAGCGGGGCGAGGTTCACGCCGATCGCCGTGTCGGCGAGCATCCCCACCTGCACGACGACGCCAGCGCGGTTCACCGAGGTGATCGCCTGGGTCAGCGACACCGGTGCGGCCGAGCACTCGAACACGACGGGGTACGCGGTCGCCGGGACGTCGTCGGTCCCGATGAGCAACGTCTCGTGCGCGCCGAGCGCGCGGGCACGTTCGAGAGCGGATTCCTGGATGTCGCCGACGGCAACGTGGTCGACGCCGCGGGCGACAAGTGCCGCGACGACGAGGAGACCGACGGGACCGGCACCGAGGACGAGAACGCGGTCACCCAGCTCGTCGCCGGCGATCGTGAGCGCGTGCAGCGCCACCCCGAGGGGTTCGGCCAGCGCCGCGTCCTTCAGGGGCAGTCCGTCGGGGAGTCCGCGGAGCATCTGCTTCTCGACGAGCACGCAGTCGGCTGCAGCACCCTGGCGGTGGGGCAGGTTCGCGGCGCTGCCGAGGTAGTCACCACCCGGCCACAGGTGGGGGCGGTCCGCGATGCCCTCCACCGGGGTTCCGTAGCGCGCTGGGTGCACGGTCACCGATGTGCCGGCTGCCCACTCACCGCTCGGGTCCGCCTCGACAGTCGCGGAGAACTCATGGCCCGGAGTGAAGGGCTCGCGCACGAGGTTCTCCCCGTTCCTCCCGTCGAAGTAGTAGTGCAGGTCCGAGCCGCAGATGCCCACGTAACGCACGCGCAGCAGCACCTCGCCCTCCCCAGGTTCGGGGACGGCGACGTCCTCGAGGCGCATGTCCCCGGCACCGTGGATGAACAGGGCTTTCATCAGCGATTAGCTCCTGGTGGCTAGCGGGCGGAGGCAACGTTCTGCGGACTTCGCGCGATCCAGGCGATCCGATGCCGCATACGTCGATGTACGCCGACCGTTCATCGGCATTTCCTGTCTGAACCCCGAGGCTAAGCCAGGCATGAAAGACACTGCAAGGGTGTTGACAATCTTTGTACAACTATTTCAGGGTGATGCGTGCAGCCATGCTCCCCCCGTTCCGACACGGGACCTCGATCAGCAAGGAACCTCGATGAAGCACGCGTTTGACCTGTCCGGCAAGGTCGCCGCCGTCAGCGGCAGCACCAGGGGTATCGGCCGCTCCATCGCCCTCGGCCTGGCCGAAGCCGGAGCGGACGTCGCTCTGCTGCAGCGCTCCCTCAGCGACACCACGCTGCAGGAGGAGATCCGTCAGCTCGGACGCAAGTGCGAGATCATCGAGTGCGACGTCGAGAACCGCCAGCAGGTCAGGAACGCAGTCCCCGAAACGATCTCCCGACTCGGAGGCCTGCACATCGTGGTCCCCTGCGCCGGGATCCAACACCGCAGCCCCTCGGTCGACTTCCCCGAAGAGGACTGGGATCGCGTCATGCAGGTCAACCTCAAAAGCGTCTGGCTCTTGTGCCAGCAAGCTGGCCGCCACATGGTCGAGCAGGGCTACGGCAAGATCATCACCATCGGATCGGTGGCGTCGTTCCAGGGCGGGTTCACCGTTCCCGCCTACGCTGCCGCCAAGGGCGGAATCGCGCAGTTGACCAAGGCGCTGGCCAACGAATGGGCCGCCCACAACGTCAACGTCAACGCACTGGTCCCCGGTTACATCGACACCGACATGAACACCGCGCTGGTCAGCGACCCGACACGCAGCGTCCAGATCTCAGAGCGCATCCCCGCGGCGCGGTGGGGCACACCGGACGACTTCAAGGGACCCGCCGTGTTCCTCGCATCGGACGCCGCGGCATACGTCCACGGACATCTGCTGGCGGTCGACGGTGGTTGGCTCGGCCGCTGATACCCGAAACCTGAGTGGCCACCGCATGATCTCACCAGGCCCTGTGGGCACCACCGGGCCAACCCCGGCAACCCGGACCGCACCGTCATCCCCGCGCAGGCTGATCCCCACCTGATCGATCTCTGCAGCGGCTGCGGTGCTCGCCATCGCGGACAGCCCCCACCCCCACAGCCTCTTGTACAACCTTGCACAATGGCTCTGACGCCAATGCCGCGACGAAGGAGCGCTCGTGCCTGCCACCCTCACCGATGTCGCTGCGCGCGCCGAGGTCTCGCTTGCCACGGCCTCCCGGGCGTTCAACGATCCGGATCGACTGGCGCCCGCCACACGCCAACGCGTGCTGGCCGCCGCCGCCGAGCTGGGCTACGAGACTCCCCTGGGCCCAGCCACCAGAACCATCGGCGTCGTCGTTCCCGACATGGCGAACGCGGTCTTCGCCTCGCTGCTCAGGTCCATACACGACCAAGCGTGGCACGGCCGACACCAGCTGATGGCCACCAACACCAACGAGGATCCCTCCCGCGAACGTGAGGCGCTCGATCGCCTAGCCGGTTCCACGAACGGCGTCATCCTGTGCTCCCCTCGCTTGCCCGTCGATCAACTCGACGAGATCGCGACCCGGACACCCATGGTGGTCGTCAACGGGATGCTCGAGAAGGCGCCTTGCGTCCTGATCGGCGCGAACGACGGCATCCGCCAAGCCGTCGAGCACCTGCGCGCACTCGGCCACCAGCACCTGGCCTACGTCCCCGGCCCGGCCAGTTCATGGGCTGACCGGAATCGTCAGGACGCGCTGTCGGAGCACTGCGCCGCCGAGGGCCTCCAGCTCACCGTCGTTGGCAACCAGGCCGCCTCAGTGTCTGGAGGCCTGGCGGCAGCCGCGTCCGTGGTGGCCAGCGGGGCCACCGCGGTCGTCGCCTACAACGACCTGGTAGCCCTCGGCGTACGAGCAGGCGCGCAGGGCCTCGGCCGGCGCTGCCCCCAGCACCTCAGCGTCATCGGTATCGACGACCTGGACGTCTCCGCCGTGTCCGACCCCGGCCTCACGTCCGTCCACGTAGGAATCGCCGAAGGCGGCACCCTCGCGGTGGACCTGCTACTCGAGCAGATCGACGGCGGTGCGCGGCACGACGACACCGTTCACATGGGCTCGCAACTGATCGTGCGCGGCTCAACCGGCGTCCCAGAACCAGCCCACGCCAACTCACCGGCCGGGTGACGGCACCAGCCAGCAGAGACCCCCGCACCCATCAGTCGTCACCGATCGAAGGCCGGAGCAACACCGGGCACGTGCAGACAGCACCTCACTGCCCTCCCCGGCACGCCAGTCTCAGTCGGGCACTCGCCGACGATCTGCGGTGGCTCCGGGACGGTGACCGGACCCCTCGACCTCTAGCTGGCACCCCTCCCTGGGGTTTGGCCTACCGCCAAGATCGCAGCGATCACGCGGCAACTTCATCCTGCGCTGTGCGCTGATTCACACACTTGCCGGAACCGCCGATCACTCACCTGGCGCTAGCCTCTCGTTAAGTGAACTTAGTTAGGTTAAGTTCGCGAGCGATGGGAGAGTCGAATGCACATCACGATCGACGAGGACAAATGCTGCGGCGCGGGCCAGTGCGTGCTGGTCGCGCCCGAGGTCTTCGACCAGCGCGACGACGACGGGGTCGTGGTCCTGCTCGACGCCGATCCGGGTGAGGAGCAGAACGCGGCAACCCGCGAGGCGGCGGCCGTGTGCCCGGCGACGGCGATCTCCGTGCAGGAAGAAGTCACCGCATGACCGGCTGCCCGGATCTCAAGGCCGGCGTGATCGGGCTGGGCATGATCGGCGGCGGCGTCGCCGTCAGCCTGGCCCGCCGCGGCCGCGTCCCGGCCGTCTACGACCTTCGCCCGGACGCCGCCGACGAACTCAGCGGCGTGCCGGCACCACTGGCCTCGCCCGCCGACGTGGCTCGCGCCAGTGACGTCGTGCTGGTGGCGGTCGTCGACGCCGATCAGGCGCGCACCGTGCTCGCGGGACCCGACGGCGTGCTCCGGGGCGCGCGGCCGGGGCTGGTCGTGGTGCTGCTGTGCACCGTCGCAGTGCCGGTGGTGCACGAACTGGCCGGACTCTGCGCCGAACACGAGGTCGCGCTGCTGGACTGCGGGGTCACTCCCGGCGGGAACGCCGCGCAGAACGGGATGGTGGCGATCCTCGGAGGCGACGAGCCGACGGTGGAGCGCGCCCGTCCGGTGCTGGCGGACTTCAGCAAGGAGATCGTCCACTGCGGTCCGCTCGGCGCCGGGATGGCAACCAAGATCGCCCGCAACGTGATCACCTACGGAACCTGGCGCGCGGTGCACGAGGCCGCGGAGCTAGCGGCCTCGGCAGGGGTCGATCCGGCGAAGGTGATCAGCGTGGTTGAGGCCGCCGACCCGGAGGGCAGCACCCTGTTCACCTGGCAGCGCATGCGCCTTACCGCCGAGCAGAGCACCAGCGCCATCGTGCCGCAGGTGCGGCAACTGCTCGACAAGGACCTCGCAGCGGCGCAGGAACTCGCCGCGCACCGATCCGTCCCGGTTCCGCTGGTCGACGCCACCCGGGCGCACGCCGACGAAACGATCGCCGTTCCGCAGCGAGGTGAACGCGATGTCCGGTGACACCGAACTCGGCATGTCCATGCTGGACCAGGTCTACGGTCCGGGTTTCAGCGAGAACCTTCCCGCCGACCGCAGCCCGATGCTGGAGAAGACGGTCGACCACCTCTTCGGCGAGATCTGGTCGCGCCCGGCGCTTTCCGTGCGGGACCGGCGCCTGCTGGTCATCGGCGCCACAGCGGCGCTGGGCCGCGCCGACCTGATCCAGATCCAGGCCCAGGGCGCGCTCGCCAACGACGAATTCACCGCCGAGGAACTGCGCGAAGCCGTGCTGCACCTGCACTACTACGTCGGCTGGGGCAACGGAACCCAGGTCAACAACGGAGTCGAAGCCGCGCTGCGCTTACACGAAACGAAGGAGCAGAAATGACAGACCTGCCCGAGATGCCCACGGCCCGCCAACGGCTGCTGGACCCGCCGCTGGAGTACGACCAGCTGCGCGAGGATCAGCCCATCGTCCGCGTTCGCTTCCCCAGCGGCAGAGACGGCTGGCTGGTCACCCGCTTCGAGGAAGGCAGCCAGGTCTTCTCCGACCCGCGGATGAGCGCTTTCCGGCCGCGCCACGACATCCCCGCCGAGGAAGGCACCGACGCCGACGACGCCTCTGAAGGCATCAACCCGACCTTCGTGATGATGGACGAACCTGACCACGGCGCCTACCGGCGCCTGCTCTCGGGCCGCTTCACCCCCAAGTACATCCAGCGCAACCTGCAGCCCTACATCGACCGGATCGTCACCGAGCACCTCGACGAGATCGAACGAGCTGGCGCGAACGAGCCAGTGGACCTCATCGAACACCTCGCACTGCCGATCCCGTGCCTGGTGATCTGCGAGATCCTGGGTGTGCCCTACGCCGACCGGGACGGCTTCCATTACGCCACCGAGGTGATGATGGACGTCAGCAAATCCCGCGACGAACGCGCCGCAGGCGGCAAGTGGCTCATTGACTACATCACCGGGCTCATCGCTACCAAGCGCGCCGACCCGAACGCAGAGGGTCTGCTCGCCGATCTGATCCGCACCAGCCAGCAAGAGGACTCGTTCCTTTCCGATGAAGACCTCATCGGCATCGGGGTTCTGCTGCTGTTCGCCGGGCACGACACGACCATGGCCATGATCGGCCTGTCCTCGCTCACCCTGCTCACTCACCCCGAGCAACGGCAGTTCGTGCAGGACAACCCCGACAAAATCGGGCCCGCCGTGGAGGAGCTGCTGCGCTACCTCACCATCGTGCAGTTCGGGCTCGGCCGCACGGCCAAGGAGGATCTGGAGATCGGCGGTCAGCAGATCGCCAAGGGGGACCTGGTAGTCGTGGCAATGCCCGCGGCGAATCGCGACCCGCGTGCCTTCGACGATCCGGATACGCCGGACTTCGAGCGAAAGATGAGCCGGCATTTGGCCTTCGGCTACGGCGTGCACCAGTGCCTGGGGCAGAACGTGGCCCGCGCCGAGCTCAAGACCATTCTGCCGCAGCTGTTCACCCGGTTCCCCGGCCTGCGGCTGACCACTCCCGTCGACGAAGTGGAGATGGACACCCACGGCACCAACTACGGCGTCCGCAAGATGCTGGTGACCTGGTAGCGCCTCCGATACCCCGGCCCGGACTCGTCCTCGGCGGACAGGGGCCGGGGTAACCCGCTCGAACACCATCAACGGCTTATCGTGAGCAGGTCACGACGACGAGCATGGATGGTGGAACGTGACTGCAGACGGTGTCGGCAGGAAACGCAGCCGACGAGGTCAGGGGGACCGGCTCCGCACCGAGGTACTCGACGCCGTCAACCGCTTGCTCAGCGAATGGGGAAGCGACGAGAAGCTCACCATGCGCGCCGTGGCCAAGGAGGTCGGCGTCGCCGCACCAAGCATCTACCTGCACTTCTCCGACAAGGCAGAACTGGTCTGGGCAGCGCTGACCGACAAGTACCAGCAGCTCGCGGAGGTCATGGACCGCGCAGACCGGGACGCCACCGACGGCGGCCCCCGCGAACGACTGCGCGCCCAAGTGCACGCCTACTGCCGGTTCGCCCAGGAGAATCCGGGCCACTACCGGCTCATGTACGAGGTACGGCAGCCGACGGTGGAACCAGACCGCATGGGACAGCACCCGTCCCGGCTCGTCTCACGAGGCATCCGTCGCGCCCTCGCCCGCTGCGCCGAGCAGGGCTACCCGCTCGCCCTGCCGCTGCACCAGGCCGCGCACACCCTCTGGACCGGCCTGCACGGGCTGGTCTCCATCCAGCACAGCCTCGCCATCGACGCCCCGCCACCCCTGGTGACAAGCCTGGCCGACGGCCTGCTCGACGTCCTGGTCGGCACCGAACTGACCAGCGGCCGAACAACGCCAGCCACCAACGAAGTCGACCGCCTCATCGCCGAAACCGCCCTCGACGACACCGAATCCTGCTAGTCGATCCGCAAGTCAGGAGTGGTGTCGATCGCCCGGCCGGCAAGACCGGGCAATCGACACCTCTCACGCCAGGAGCGCCTCAGCCGGCCTCCGCATCAGTGCGTGGCGGCGCGGAGGGTAAATCCGCCGTCGACGGGGAGCACGACACCGGTGATGAACGCCGAGTCGTCGGAGGCGAGGAACAGCGCCGCGTTGGCGACGTCCCAGCTGTCACCCTGGTGCCCCATCGGGACCATCGCAGCCCGTTTCGCGGCGACCTCGTCCCGCTCGGCTCCACTGGCCCTGGCAACCGAGTCCACGCCCATCGGGGTGTCCATCATGCCGGGAGCCACGCAGTTGATCCGCACGCCGTGGGGTGCGTACTCCAAAGCGAGGCTGCGGGTCATGGCGTGCACCGCAGCTTTCGACGTGGTGTAGGCGATCGCCTCTCCCCCGGCCAGCAGCCCGGCCATCGAGGAGATGTTGACCACCGAGCCCCGTCCGCGTTCCCGCATGTGCGGCAGGAGGTACTTGCAGGTCAGCCACATCCCGGTGAGGTTGACCTCGAATCCCTGCCGCCACTTCTCCGCAGGCAGGGATTCGGTCGGTCCGGCTGGCACGATGCCCACGTTGTTGTGCAGCACGTCGACCGCGCCGAAGGCCTCCAGCGCTGCGTCGCGGATGCCTTCGCACTCGGATTCCACTGTGATGTCGGCCTTGTGGGCCACCGCGACACCGCCCTCCCCGGTCACCAAGTCCGCGGTCTCCTGCGCGGAATCGACGTCGCGGTCCACGACCAGCACCTTCGCGCCCTGCTGAGCGAAGGTCAGCGCGACCGCGCGACCGTTGCCGGTAGTCGCGCCCGGGGTCTGCCCACCACCGACCACCACCGCGGTCCGTCCCTCGAGCTTGCCCGTCATCGCTCGCCCCTCCACGCTCACCAGGTCACCGGCAGTTCTTCGAGACCGTAGGTCAGGGCCTTGTTGTGGAAGCGCAGCTCGCTCTCCTCGACGGCCAGCCGCAAGTCCGGGATGCGCTGGAACAACCGCGGCCAGGCGACCTGCATCTCGACGCGGGAGAGGTTCTGCCCCAGGCACTGGTGCACTCCGAAGCCGAAGCCGATGTGCTTGCGCTCAACACGGGTGATGTCCAGCTGCTCGGCCTCGATGAAGACCTCCGGGTCGCGGTTGGCAGCCGGCAGGTTGCAGATGATGCCCTCGCCGGCGCGGATGAGCACACCGCCGACCTCGGTGTCCTGCACACAGACCCGACGCGGCTCGGTCTGCACCATGCTCCAGTAGCGCATCATCTCCTCGACGCAGCTCGGCGCGTACTTGGCCGGGTCCGACAGCAGGATCTCGCGCTGGCCGGGCTCGCGGATCAACGCCAGGATGCCCAGCCCGATCATGTTCGCGGTGGTCTCGTGCCCAGCGCCGATGACCAGCACGCCCAGACCCACGGCCTCCTGGAAGGTCAGCTCGCCGCGCTCGTCGACGTGGGTGTTGACCAGCCGCGACAGCAGACCGTTGTCCGGCTCGGAGCGCTTGCGCTGCATGTGCTCGCCGATGGTGGCGAACATGGCCTCGTGCGCGGCGTGCTTCTCCTCCTGCGGCAGTTCGAGCTGCACGAGCTTCTTCGAGGACTCGTGCACCGCGTGCCGCTCCTCGTAGGGCACACCGAGCACCTCGCAGATCACCACGGTCGGCAGCGCCAGCGCGAAGTGCTCGATGAGGTCCACCGGGCGCGGCATGGTCAGCAGATCGTCGATGAGCTTGTCGGTGAGCTCGGCCATGCGCGGGCGCAGTGCCTCGGAGCGCTTGGCGGTGAAGTCGGGGTTGAGAATCCGGCGCACCGGGAGGTGTTCGTCGCCGTCCTTGCGGAAGAAGATCCCGCCCTCGACGAACGGCTGTGCGTCACTGGTGTTGGGGAATCCCGGCAGGGTCACATCGGCGGCGAAGCGGTCGGTGGCCGAGAGCACCTGCCGGATCTGGTCGTGGCGGGTGATCAGCCAGGGAGTGCTGCCGTTCCAGATCTGCACCCGGTGCGGCGCACCGCTGTCGCGGAATTCAACGGCCTTCTCGGGAGGGGCGAAGGGGCAGCCGCGGTGGAGCGGGAAGTCAGGAGCCGAGACGTGTTCTTGCGCTGTCGTCATGTCGATTCTCCGTTTCACGGTGGGAAACGTGTTCAGGCTTCGAGTGCGGTGTCCCAGGCGGTTCGGTCGGCGACGAGCTTCCGCAGCGCGCGCAGCGGGCGGACCATGTCCACGCCCAACGCCGCGGTGACCCGGCCGTCGCGGCCGAACAGCGCGGTGAACCGCCGCTCAGCGAGACTGCCGTCGATCACCTGCATCCGATCCGCGCCCCGCGTGCGACCGTAGATCTGGATCTTGTGCTCGTACTGGTCGGACCACACGTACGGCACGCTGGTGAACGCCGATGGCCGATCGGCCAGGATGTTGCGGGCCACCGCCATTCCCTGCTCGGCGGCGTTGGTGCGGTGCTCGATGCGCAAGCGCTCACCGCTGACGGGATCCGGCCACGAGGCGACGTCGCCGGCCGCCCAGACACCGCCACCGGCGTGCAGCGTCTCGTCGCACTCGACACCGTTGCCGACGGGCACACCGCTGCCGGCGAGCCATTCGACGTTGGGCAGGGTCCCGATGCCGACGATGACCGCGTCGGCATCGATGGTGCGGCCGTCGGCCAACTCGATACCGGTGGCCCGGCCGCCGTCGTGGCACACGCGCGTAACCATCGAGTCGCCGATCACCCGGACCCCGCGCTCACGGTGCAGGTCGGTGAGCATCCCACCGACCTCCTCGCCCACGGCGTCGACCAGCGGCAGCGGACGGTCGGTCACCATCGTGACCTCGCAGCCCATCAAGCGGGCCACCGCGGCGGCTTCGGCACCGATGAAGCCGCCACCGACGATCACCAGCTGCCCGCGATCGTCGAGCGATCGGCGCAGTGCCAGCGCGTCATCCAGCGTCCGCAGCAGGTGGACGCCTTCGACGCCGTCGACTCCGGGCACGGTGCGCGCCCGAACTCCGGTGGTCGCCACGAGCGCGTCATAACCGAGGCGGCCGCCGTCGGCGAGCAGCACTTCCCGTCCTCGCGCGTCCAGCTTCTCGGCAGGCGAGCCGAGCACCGTGCGCACGCCGAGATCGTCGAACGCCTCCGGAGCGCGCAGGGCCAGGCGCTCTGGCTCCCACTCCCCGGCCAGCAGCTGCTTGGACAGCGGCGGCCGGTCGTAGGGCAGATGCGGTTCGTCGCCGACGAGGGTCAGCTCGCCCTGAAAGCCGCCGCGCCGCAGTGCTTCCACCGCGGACAGACCGGCAGCCGAAGCGCCGACCACCACGATCCGATCAAACCCCGTCGTCATTCGCGCACCAGGATGGCAGCGGCCGGGCAGATGGCGGCGGCTTCGCGGACGTTGTCGTACTGCTCGGCAGACGGTGCGGCGTCCAGCAGGACCACCACCCCGTCCTCATCACGCTGGTCGAACACCTCCGGCGCAGCCAGCACGCACTGACCGGCTCCACAGCACTTGTCTACTTCGAGGGTGATCTCCACGGCCAACTCCGCTCTCACGAATAGATAAGTGAACAGTCGTTAATATACACTTGTTTACCGATAGCGAGCGAACATGACCCCCACCACACCGGAGGTTCGAATGAGCACCGACCGCGATGAAGGACTCGAACTGCTGCGCGAGATGCTTCCCGAGATGCTCGACGGCCAGACCGGCGGCGAACTCCAGGTGGACGGCTTCGCCGGCGAATTGGCCGAGCTGAGCCTGCAGAGCGTCTTCGGCGCGCTCTGGACCCGCCCCGGACTGGACCGGCGCAGCCGCAGCCTGGTCACACTGGGCATCCTGATCGCCCTGCGCGCGAACGAAGAACTCGCCTTCCACTTCCCCATCGCCCTGCGCAACGGGCTCACCCGCGCCGAACTCGAGGAAGTCGTCTACCACGCCACCGCCTACGCCGGATTCCCCGCAGCATCCGCGGCACGCCTGGTCGCGATCCAGTCCCTCGGCGACGGCACAACCCCCGACCAGGGCCGAACACCGTAACCAGCAGCCGGACATGGCAGGCTGGAGCCATGCGTGCAGACGATTCGTCCTCAAAGGAAGATTCGGGCACCGCGCGAGCGCCGCGCGAGCGAAACCCGCGAGGCCAGGGTGACCGGCTGCGCGAAGAGGTGATCGCCGCGCTGGTTCGCCTGGTCAACGACGACGACCGGATGCGCCCACTGCCGCTGTCGCTGCGCGAGGTCGCCCGCGAGTCGGGTGTCACGGCTCCTGCCCTGTACCGGCACTTCGCCGACAAGGAGGAACTGGGGCGCGCCGTCGAGATCGACGGGTTCGAGCGACTGATCGCAGCCATGGACGCTGCCGACGCCTCGGTCGCCTCCGGACTGCCCAGCAAGCGATTGATCGCCCAGGCGCAGGCCTACTGCCGGTTCGCCCAGGAGCACAAGGGCTACTACCGGATCATGTTCAAGACCGACTTCATGCGCTTCGCGTCCTCGACCACCGAGCCGCACATGGCCGCCGAACTCGCCGAACGCTGGCGCACCGCGGTCGCCCGGCTGCGCGAGCAGGACATCGAGCTCAGCCAGCCCCCCGAACAAGCCGCGATGTTCATCTGGGCATCGGTGCACGGCCGACTGGCACTCACCTCCACAGTGGAATCGATCTGGCCGCTCGGCGACGTGCACGACTACATCGAGAAGCTGGTGGAGTCACTGGTGAAAGTCGGCCTGCCCAGACACCCGACCGCCTGAAACCGGCACGTCCACCTGGTTCGGAACCAAGTCGTGAGCGCTACCGAGCGAGCGCTGCCATCACCAAGTGACAGGCAGCGCCGCAAGACCGTAGACGACGTGGTGCGGACGAAACTCGACATCCTCGAACGGCACACCGAGCGCCAGCGTCGGGAACCGCTTCAACAAAGCCGGAAACGCCGCGGTCATCTCCATCCGCGCCAGCGGCGCGCCGAGGCAGTGGTGCGGACCGTGCCCGAACGCGACGTGCGCGGTGGGTTTGCGTGTCAGGTCGAGCCGATCGGGGTCGTCGACGAACCGCGGATCGCGGTTGGCCGCCGCGAGCCCGAACTGCACCTGCGAACCCGCCGGGATCGTCTGGTCGCCCAGCCGAACGTCCTGCTTGGTCACCCGCGGAATTCCGGAATGGGCGACGCTGAGGAATCGCAGCAGCTCTTCCACAGCCGGGCCGATCTGATCGGGGTTGGCACGCAGCCACTCCAACTGGTCAGGGTGCTGCAGCAGAGCCAGCGTACCGATGCCGAGCATGTTCGCCGTGGTCTCATGGCCCGCGGTGAGCAACAGCCCGGCGATGTTGGTCAGCGCGTCGGCGTCGAGCTCGTCGCCGTGCTCACGCACCAACATGCCGAGCATGTCCTCGCCGGGGTTCGTCTGCGCTCGTGCGACCAGACCCTCCATGTAGGCCCGGCCTTCGCCCGCCAGCTTCGCCCGCTCCTGCGCGGGCAGCGATGTGTCGGTCTGACGCGAGGTCCGGTCCTGGAACTCGGCGCGATCCGCGTAGGGCACGCCCAGTAGTTCGCAGATGACCAGAGACGGGACCGGCAACGCGAACTCGGCCACCAGGTCCGCGCCGGGCCCGACGCGTTCGAGGTTGTCCAGATGCTCGTCGACGATCTCGCTGATCCGGGGCTCCAGACGGCGCATGCGCCGCATCGTGAACTCCGGAGTGAGGATCCGCCGGAGATAGGCGTGCTCCGGCGGGTCGAACGCGAGCAGCTGCCCCTTGCGCATCCGCTCCCAGTCCTCCGGCGACAGGTGCGCGGCTGCGTCCTCGCCTGCCTCCGTGCCCAGGAAGTCGTTGCTGAACCGGGAATAGTCCGACAGGACCTCACGCACGTCAGCGTGCCTGCTCACCATCCACGCCTCACCGCTGCCGAACGTCACCGGGACCTTCGCGAGCTTGCCCTCCTCGCGGATCTCGGTCACCTCCGGCGCGGGCCCGAAACCCTCCCGCGCCATGTACAGCGGAACGTCGGCCATCACCGGCCCCCTCCTTCGCCGACCCGCCGAGGTGTTCTCCGGCCGGACAGTTGCACTGGCGGGCGCAACCGTATCGACTTTGGTTGCATCAATGCAACCACTTTTCAGGCCTCACGGTCGCGTGGACGAACACCCCACCGTGCCCGACCATCGCTGTCGCCTACAGCAGCACCGAGCACCCGACCGTCGCCAGCTCTCGGCGTGAGTCCTCATTCGAGAAGAGGGCCACGACCGAACGTCCTGAACTCACTTCAGATCCCAGCACCCGGTACCAATTTGGCTCGGCAATATGAGGGCCCGCCAGCGGATACCTAACGACCGATATCGGCGGAAGGCTTCGCGGCGGCATCGTCGCCGGTAGCCTCTTCCGTTTCACGGTGATCGAGCGTGAAGCGGTACGGACCCATGAGAAGCACGCAGACGATGCTCATCGCGACAAGAGCGACGATCGGGATCGTGCCGGCTCGGTATGAACCCGTGGCTGCGAAGATCTGACCGAGCAAGAACATCCCGGAGGCGGCTCCCAACGCGTAGAGGAAGTAGACGAATCCCAGCACCCGACCGTACGAGTGCTGGGGAAAGTAGCGACTGGTCATGTAGGCGGCGACATCGCCCTCGGCTCCCAAACCGAGCCCGATCAGGGCGGCACCCACGAACAGCAGGCCAACCTCGGCCGAGATGATCAGCATCGCGACGCCGGTTGCGCACAGCGCGAAGATGATAGCGGCGATGACCGGAGCGTAGAAGCGGTCAAGCAGATAGCCGACCAGCAGGCGGGCCAGCAGCGACGACAGGCTCAGCACGGACAGGACGGACACGGCCACGGCCTTGTCGATACCCTTGTCCGTGGCCATCGGCACGACCTGCGACATGAGTCCGAAGGTCGCCGAGGACACCAGGAAGATCGACACGGACAACAGCCAGAACTGCCGATACTTGCGAGCCACGGTCCACAGCGACTCACCGATCACCCGGCCTTCATCGCGCGCGGCCTTTCTCTCGCCCTCGTGTTCGGCGGGCATCCTGGTGACGAAGAGGTAGACCGCCACGGGGATGACCGTGCACATGACTCCGATCACCAAGCAGGTCAACCGCCACCCGGCCAGCCCGAGGACCCAGTTCGCGAGGAACGGCATCAGGACCCCGCATGCGCCGAGCCCTGCCATGAGAGTCCCCAGTGCTACACCGCGCCGGTCTTGGAACCACGCGCTGACCACGGTCGCGTGCACGATCGGGTTCACGGCGCCGCTACCGGCACCCATCACCACGCAGGCGAGGTAGAACAACATCTGGTTGTTCGGCAGCACGGACAGCGCCATGAATCCGATGCCGAAGGTAAGGGCCATGGAGACTGACGGCGCCTTGGGACCGTAGCGGTCGATGAGGATGCCGAGCGCCACGATGCTGAACCCGACCAGCACGGTTTCTATCGACAGGCCGTTGCTGATGACACTGCGCTCCCACCCGAACTCCGCTGCCATGGGCCCGCCGACGACGTTGAACAGGACGTTGACGGTGCTCGTGCCGAAAAGCAGCGTCAGGAAGCCGGTAACGACGTACCACCATCGGTTCAAGTGCCGGGATCGCGTCGGGAATGCGGCGACGCTGCCTGCACTCATGCGAACTCCTGTCTATCGGCGAACCTCGCGGTTCGCTGGCCAAGGACCTCTCCTCAGTGGTGTGGGTCACGAAGCATGAGCTTTGGTCCGTCCTTTGTCAAGATATGACCAAAATGGGACGGTCGTCTGAATCCAAGTCGGCACCAAACCCCCTGATTGACACCACGATTGCGCGAGCCTATGGTCCGAAAACCCAATTGCGAATGAGGCATTCCCATATCGGAACGGATCAATGATGCTTCGACCGACTCACACCGTCGCGGTGCTCGCCGTGGCAGGGCTGGCTGCGGCCGGCTGTGCGCAGGCGCCGTCCGCAGCGCAGAACTACCCCTCGTCCACGGTCCGGATCATCACGCCCTTCGCGGCGGGTGGGATCTCGGACACGACCGCTCGCGTGGCGTCCCAGTGCCTTGAGAAGGACCTCGGCGGCACGTTCATCGTCGAGAACAAGGACGGTGGCGGAGGCGCCGTCGGCATGACCGAAGTGGCGCAGGCCAAGCCGGATGGCAGCACGCTGTCCGTGGTGTCGGTGTCGACGGCCGCGCTGGTGCCGCTCGTGACCGAGGGAGCGAAGTACGAAGGGGCCAGCTTCGAGCCGATCTCCGGTGTGACGCTCGCGCCCTCGGTGCTGGTGGTGAAGAACGACAGCCCGCACCGCACCGCTCAGGACCTGCTGGCCGCGGCGAAGAGCGAGAACGGCGGGTTCACGGTCGCCATGCCCGGTTCTCGCGGCATCTTCTCCCTCACCACGAACGCGATCACCAACGCGGGCGGGCCGAAGTTCACCAACGTTCCCTTTGAGAGCAACGACAAGTCCGTGGCGGCGGTTCTCGGCGGCAACTCCGACAGCGCCTATCTGAGCACCTCACCGAACCTGCTCGAACAACTGCGGTCGGGCCAGCTGCGCGCGCTCGCCACCGGTGCGCCCCAACGCCTCGACTTCCTGCCCGACGTACCCACCTTCGCCGAACTGGGCTTCCGCGATCTCCCGGATTCCACCGTGAACGTCTCGCTGGTCGCACCGCGCGGACTGGACGACAAGATCGAGCAGCGGCTCGCCGACGCCATGCAGAAGTGTCTCAAGGACCCGCACACCGCCGACGTACTCGGCAAGGAGTTCGTGCGCCAGGACAACCCGGGACCGGCTGTCATGCGCGAGGAATTCGCCACCTCGGAAGCCTCGTGGCGCAAGGCGGTCGGTCGATGACCGGCGCACGAGCTGCCGGCCGATCACACCGGACGGTCCCGGCCGCACTGACCGCGCTCGGAGCGCTCGCGGCGGTGGTCTCCGTCGGATTGGGCCTGGGGAGCACGACGCAGCCGGGCCCCGGTACCTGGCCGCTGGTGGCCTCCGCCGGAGTCGTCCTCAGTGGAGCCTGGCTGACCGTCACCGGCGTCGAACGCCCCGAGGGCGTCGCGCGCACCGATCTCGGCAGAGTGCTCGCCGCCGCCGGCACCCTCGCGCTGTTCGTCGTGCTGCTCCCGCTCGTGGGCATGCCGGTGCCCGCTCTGGTGGCGATCGTCGTGTGGCTCCGGCTCTTCGGCGAGTCGTGGCGACTGACGGTCATTACCGCGGTGCTGGCCGTCGTCAGCCTGCAGATCGTCTTCGTCGAACTGCTCGCGGTCCCGCTGCCGGTCGGGCCGCTGGCCCCGGGGAGCTGAGCGCGATGAACTTCTCCGAAATCCTGACCGGTTTCGAAACGGTGCTGACGCCGACGAACCTGCTGTTCGTCCTGATCGGTGTCGTCGTCGGCATGGTCATCGGCGTCATCCCCGGGCTGGGGCCCACGGCGACGATCGCGCTCCTGCTGCCGCTGACCTACGGCATCGAGCCCGCCACGGCCATCATCATGCTCGCCGGCATCTACTACGGCTCGATGTACGGCGGCACCATCACCTCGGTCCTGCTGCACCTGCCCGGCGAAGCCGCCTCCGTGGTCACGACGTTCGACGGCTACCAGATGGCCAAGCAGGGACGTGCGGGACCGGCGCTGGGCATCGCCGCGATCGGCTCGTTCGTCGGCGGGCTCGTCTCGGTGGTCGGACTGCTGCTGTTCGCACCGCTGCTGGCCTCGTTCGCCCTGCGCTTCGGCCCTCCGGAATTCACCGTGCTCGCCCTGCTCGGCATCGCGTTGGCCGCCTACCTCGGCTCGCGCCGGTTCGCCGCCGCGCTGGCGATGGCGGCCTTCGGTCTGCTGCTGGCCACGGTCGGTCAGGACTCCATCGAGGGAAGCCCGCGGTTCACCTTCGGCAGCCTCGAACTCCTCAACGGACTGGACTTCGTCGCCGTCGCGATGGGCCTGTTCGGGCTCGGCGAACTCCTGCACACGCTCGAAACATCGCGCCGGTCCCGCGGGCAGATCGCTCCGGTCGGCCACGTCCTGCCCTCCCGCGCCGAGATCCGGCAGTCCGGAGGGGCCATCGCCCGCGGCAGCGTGATCGGGTTCGTCCTCGGTTTGCTGCCGGGCGGTGGGGGCATGGTCGCCTCCCTGGCCTCCTACGCCACCGAGAAGCGCCGATCGGCCACACCCGAGCGCTTCGGCAAGGGCGCCATCGAAGGCGTCGCCGGTCCGGAGACCGCCAACAACGCGGGTTCCCAGGCCGCCTTCATCCCGCTGCTCACCCTCGGCCTGCCGCCCAACCCCGTGCTCGCCCTCATTCTCGGCGCACTGCTCATCCAAGGCGTAACGCCGGGACCGCGCCTCATCGAGGAGAACCCGGACATCTTCTGGGGCGTCATCGCCTCGATGTTCGTCGGCAACATCATCCTGCTGGTGCTGAACCTGCCGATGGTGCGCGTGTTCATCAAGATCCTCAACATCCGCGTCGCGATCCTCGCCGCACTGGCGGCCGTGGTCACGATGCTCGGCGTTTTCAGCATCAACAACAGCGTCTTCGACCTGTGGGTGGTGCTCGCCTTCGGTCTGCTCGGCTACGGCATGCGCAAGGCGGGCTTCGAACCCGGACCGCTGGTGCTGGCCTTCGTGCTCGGCGGGCTGCTCGAACCCTCGGTGCGCCAGTCCCTGCTCATCAGCGGCGGTGACCCCACCGTCTTCATCACCAGACCCATCTCCGGCACCATGCTCGGCCTCGCCGCGATCGCTGCGATCCTCATGGCCGTGAAGTCCGCCCGGGGCAGGAAGACCAACCGCAACCCCACCGATTCCGAGAAGGTGACCGCATGACGGCGTCCACGCCCGCCCCATCGAGGGCGCCTCTCGACGGGGTCACCGTCGTCGCGCTCGAGCACGCCGTCGCCGTGCCGATCGCCAGCAGGCAGCTGGCCGACCTCGGTGCCCGAGTCATCAAGATCGAGCGCGTCGACGGCGGCGACTTCGCCCGAGGTTACGACGACGTCGTGGCCGGCGAGCTCTCCAGCGTGTTCCTGTGGACCGGGCGCGGGAAGGAATCCCTCGCGGTCGACCTCAAGAACCCGGCAGGGATCCAGATCGTACGGGAACTGCTGGCAGAAGCGGACGTCTTCATCCAGAACATGAGCCCCGGTGCGGTGGAGCGGCTGGGCCTCGGTCCCGACAAGCTCACCGAGCACAGCCCCAGGCTCGTCGTCGTCTCCAACACCGGGTACGGCGAGCCCGGCCCGTACGCGGGCAAGCGCGCCTACGACGCGCTGGTGCAGGCCGAGTCGGGCACCGTGGCCGTCACCGGCACCAAGGACATCATGGTCAAACCCGGATTCTCGGCCGCTGACGTGGCCAGCGGGATGTACATGGCGCAAGCCGCGCTGATGGGTCTGTACCAGCGGGAACGAACCGGTGTGGGAACGGTGGTCGACGTCGCGATGATCGACGCGATGACAGACTTCATCGCCAACCACATCTACTACGCCCAGCACAACGGGATCCCCGCCGAACGCATCAGCCTCGGCCACCCCTCACTCGTCCCCTACGGCGAGTACGCCACGCGGGACACGCCCGTCGTCGTCGGCATCCAGAACGACCGCGAGTGGGCGCGCTTCGCCCAACACGTGCTCAAGCGACCGGAACTGGCAGAAGAGCCCGAGTACGCCACCAACGTCGCCCGCACCCGGCGCCGCGAGGAGGTCGACGGGCTCATCTCGCAGACGCTCCAGCGCTACACCGCGGCCGAGCTGACTTCGCTGCTCGACGACATCGGCATCGCCTGCGCCAGGGTCAACGATCTCAGGTCGGTATCCGAGCACCCGCAGCTCGTCGAGCGCGGTCGCTGGGCGGAGACGTCGACGCCCGTCGGCCCGGTGCCGACCTTGCGGCAGGTCATCACCGAGCGCCGCAAGCAGTACCCCGTTGGTGCGGTGCCGGCGTTGGGACAGCACACCCGGCAGCTGCTCGCCGAGCTGGGGCACGACGACGCCGCGATCGACGAACTCGTGCGACGCGGCGTGGTACGCGATTCAACGTCACGCGTTCCCGGTCAGTAAATTGGGCCGAATGGGGACGCAGAACGAAGGACACCGGTCGGTCGCCCGAGCGCTGCACGCGCTCGAGATCACCGTCGCCAGCGAAACCGGGTTGACCCTCGGCGAACTCGCCGAGCACGTGGGCGCGGCGAAGTCGTCGCTGCACCCCTTGCTGCGGGCGCTGGTGTTCCGCGGCTACCTCGTCCACGAGGACAACCGCTACCGCACGGGTCCGGCGATCGACACGCTGGCGATGGCGCAACACCCCGCGGTCGTTCCCGTCGCCCGCCCCTTCATGGACGACCTGCTCCAGAAGTTCAACGAAACGGTCATGCTCGGCAGCGTGGTCGGCGAAACCCTCGTGTACCTCCACTCCGTCGAGTCCACGCACGTCGTCCGCTACTCGCCGCCGCAGGTCCGACCACCGACGGACCACCCCTCCTCCATCGGGAAGCTCTACCTCGCCCAGCTCGACGACGCGGCGCTCGAGAGGTACGCGGCGGCCAACATCCGCGAGGACAAGCGAGCACGGCTGCTGGCGGAGGTGCGCGAGGCCCGCAGTACCGGTGTCGCCTACAACCACGGTGACACCTTCCCTGACCTCAGCGCGGTCGCCGTGCGGATCACCGGCGACCAGGGCGTCCTCGCTTGCCTGGCCCTCGGCGGGCCGAGTCGGCGAATCGATGCGCGATCGGACGAGATCACCGAAGCTCTTCGCGAGGCGAGCAGAGCCATCGAGCGCACGCTGTCGGTTGGCAACCGAACGAGCCCGAGGTGACCGGAATCGACGCGGATGAGGAGGGTCGCCTGGTACTTGCGACGGACCCGTCGCCTTCGGACCACTCGAACGAGTGACGCCTTAGCGGGTCAAGCGGTGTCGCCGGTACCGTTTTTTCGATGGGTACACCGGGCTCAGCCATGCCTCACGACGTGACATGGCAGATGATCTTGGCGCAGGCCGCGGGTCCAGTAGCAGTACTGGATCTGCAAGCTCGGATCATCTACGCCAACCCCGCGACCTGCGACTTCCTCGGCCACGATCTCGAGAACGTCCTCAACCGCCCGGCGCGGGATTTCGCGCATCCCGACGACCCGCCGATCGACGAAGACATGATCACCAGCTTGGTCACCGGTGGCGAGGAGAAGCTGACCCAGGAGCGGCGCGGCGTGCGATCGGACGGCACCGCCTTGTGGGTCTTGATCAGCTACGCGCTCATCCGCGACGCCGACTGCGAACCCCAGTTCGTCCTCGCGCAATACCAAGACATCACCGAACGGCGCGCGGCCGAGCGACGCTGGCGCCACACCTTCGCCAATGCCCCGATCGGCATGGCCATGCTCGACCTCACCGGGCGCTGGCTCGAGGTCAACGACAAGCTCTGCGACATGGTCGGCTACACGCGCGACGAACTACTGGCAATCCGCTTCACCGACCTGACCTACCCGAACGACACGTCCGGATTGGATGTCTTCGAGGAACTGGCCGCAGGCAACCTGGACACCGCCAGCGTGGAAAAGCGCTACCGCCACAAGGCCGGGTACCCGATCTGGATCCTCATCCGCATCAACCTCGTCCGTGGAGCCGACGACCTGCCTGCCTACCTCGTGTCCCAATACGAAACGATCGGTGACGAGGCGATGCGCGACAGTCACATCGCGCACATGGCCCTCCACGACCCGCTCACCGGCCTGGCAAACCGCGCCCTGCTCATGGACCGGCTCAACCAAGAACTCGCCGCACTCCCCCAGCACGGAGGCGTCCTCGCAGTACTACTGGCCGACCTCAACGGGCTCAAGCCGATCAACGACCGCTTCGGTCACGCCGTTGGCGACGAACTCCTGATCACCACGGCCGACGAACTTCTCAACGCCGTTCAGCCAGGAGACACGGTTGCCCGCCTCGGCGGTGACGAGTTCGTCGTGCTTTCCCGGAAACCGGATTTCCACGCGGCCAAGGTATTCCGCGATGAAGTGGCGGAGTCCATGAAGAACGACGTCGTCGTGGCGGGCCACGACATCGCGCTCAGCGCCAGCATCGGCCTGGCCACGACCGCCACCAGCACGATGCCGGCAGCGGATCTGTTGCACGCGTCCGACCTCGACATGTACAGCCACAAAAGGCCCCGGCACCACTAGCCAAGCGCCGACGGTCGATGACCGTCGGCGCTCTTTTCAGGCTTCGTGCCGCCGGTACACGTGCTCACCAGGCCATCTCAAATCGGATCGTCACATCGTCGGCACGACCTCCGTCAGGCGGACAGTTTGACGTTGATCTGCTTGGTCTGGGTGAACCCTTCGAGCATGCCCTCGAGGGAAGCCTCGCGGCCCATGCCGCTCTGCTTCACACCGCCGTAGGACTGGCCGATGACCTGGCCGCCGCCCTGGTTCACCTGCACCCAACCCGCTTCGACCCGGTGTGCCGTGTTCAGCGCCCGGTCCAGGTCGTGGCTCCACACGAAGGCCGCCAGCCCGAAGTTGGTGTCGTTGGCCAGCCGGATCGCCTCGTCCACGTCGCGCCACGGGGTGACCACCAGGACGGGGCCGAAGATCTCCTCGCGGGAGATGCGCCAATTCGGCTCGACGGCGTCGAAAACGGTGGGTACGTGGTAGAAACCCTCCGACAGAGGGCCATCCGTCGGCGGCAGTCCGCCCAGTGCCAGGTTCACCCCGGGCTGTTCGGTGCCGTCGACGATGTAGTCGCGGACACCGCAGAACTGAGTCTCGTTGATGATCGCACCGATGTCCGAGGCCTCGTCCAGCGGGTTTCCGACCACGAGTTCGCTCAGCTTCTTGACCAGGCGGTCGAGCACCTCGTCGTGCACGTCGGCGTGCACGAGCAGACGCGATCCGGAGGTGCAGCTCTGCCCCTGCCGGTGGAAGCGCGTGGCCAGCAGCAGCCCCCCGATCAGATCGTCGTTCACCGCGTCCGGGAAGACGATGGACGGGTTCTTCCCGCCGAGTTCCAACGAGGTGTGCGCCAGCCGGTGACCGGCCTGCTGCGCCACCGTCCGGCCGACCTCGGTGGAACCGGTGAACGACACCTTGTCCACCCCGGGGTGCTCGACCAGCGCCGTGCCGCAGACACGCCCGCTGCCCGTGAGCATGTTGAGCACGCCCGGCGGCAGGTGCTCCTGGCAGATCTCGGCCAGCAGCAGCAGCGACAGCGGCGCGTCCGCAGCCGGTTTGGCCACCACCGCGTTTCCCGCCGCCAGGGCTGCCGGGAACTTGAAGCCCGCGATCATCAGCGGAGAGTTCCACGGCAGGATCGCGGCCACCACGCCGAGCGGCTCCCGCCGCGTGTACTGCAGCTGACCGTCACCGGCGGGCAGGACCGTGCCCTTGACCTCACCGGCGACACCGGCGAAGTAGCGGAACAGGTCGACCAGCGTCGCCACCTCGGGCCTGGCCTGCGTGCGCAGGGCGTTGCCGGTGTCCAAGGCGGTCAGGCGTGCCAATTCCTCGCCACGCGCTTCGATGTCGTCGGCGATGCGCGCCAATGCGCGAGCACGGACCTTGAAGTGCTCGGCGGCCCATGCGGGCTGGGCCCTCCGAGCCGCGGCCACCGCGCGCTCGACATCGCCGACTCCCGCCGACGGCACGCGGGCGATGACCTCGCCCCGCCGCACCGGAGTGGTCACCTCCGCGGTCCCACCCTCCTGGGCTGTGATCCATTGCCCGTCCACCAGCATCGGGTAGAGCTGCGAACGCGCGTCCGCCGCACCGTTGAGGAGGTCCGCCGACCGCCTTCCCACCGTGTTGCTCATTTCGTCCCTGCCTCCTTGCGCGGCCGCCCGCAGAACTCGACATCGGCCCGGCCCACGTCGTTCCGAGGTTCTTCCGCTCTTCGGATTCCGCCGATGGACCTGCGGTGGATGGCGGTCAGCGACCCAGAACCGGCTGCTTTTCGACAATTCCGCTTAGCGGCCGATCGTAGGAGCGTTTCGACTGCGCACAAACGGCCAACAACGCAGAGTCGATGTGCGGGTTTGCACACCGGTCGGGTGCGCAGTCCTGCACATCTGCTGTGCCGACTTGGGCGTTGCCCAGGTCTGAAACCGGTGCGGATACTGCCCGGAAGGCAGGCTGGGAACCGGGTGGTTCTCGCACCGGCCGCATCGCCTCGATGCTTGCTCCCCCAGCGTCTGCGCCCACGCGATCGCGTGGCTCTCGACCACGCACGTCCTGGGACCTCTTCAGGGTGATTCGAACGGAGTTGACTGTGACGACCAACGGTCCGTTGGCAAATGCCCTGGTGCTCGACCTGTCCCGCGCACTGGCCGGGCCGCACGCCGCCATGATGCTCGGCGACCTCGGTGCCAGGGTCATCAAGGTGGAGTCCCCCGGCCAGGGCGATGACTCGCGAATTTGGGGACCGCCGTTCGTCGGTGATGAATCCACCGACGCCACCTATTACCTGTCGTGCAACCGGAACAAGGAATCTCTCCAGCTCGACCTCAAGAGCGCTTCGGGACATGAGGCCCTGCGCGAGTTGATCCGCCGCGCGGACGTGCTGATCGAGAACTTCCGCCCGGGTGTGTTCGACCGGCTGGGCTTCCCGCCCGCGGTGCTGGAAGAGCTCAACCCACGTCTCGTCGTGCTGTCCATCTCCGGTTTCGGTTCCGAGGGGCCCGAGTCCGAACGGCCGGGATACGACCTGATCGCGCAAGGTGAGTCCGGTCTGATGAGCATCACCGGGCCTGATCCCGACCACCCCACGCGCGTCGGTGTTCCCATCGGCGACCTGTTGGCCGGGATCTACGGCGCGTTCGGCGTGGTTTCAGCCTTGAACGACCGCAACCAGACCGGGCGCGGTTCCGTGGTGCGCACGTCGCTGTTGGCGGCCCTGGTCGGGGCGCACGCCTTCCACGGGACCGCCTGGACCACGGCCGGCAAGGTCGGCGCGGCCTCGGGCAACCACCACCCGCAGATCGCGCCCTACGGCGCGTTCCGGTGTGCCGACGGCACCGTGCAGGTCGCGGTCGGCAGCGAGGCCCAGTGGCGCAAGTTCGCCGACCTGCTCGGGCTGGACGCCGAGGACGAGCGCTTCGCCAGCAACTCGGAGCGCCTGGCCAACCGCGACGCGCTCATCGAGGTGGTGGAGAACGTCCTGCTCACCAAGCCCCGGGATCACTGGCTGACCAGCTGCAACGAAGCGGGAGTTCCGGCAGGTGCCGTTCGCGCCATCGACGAGGTCTACGAGTGGGAGCAGACCCGCAGCCAGGGCCTGGTCGTCGAGGTCGAGCACCCCGTAGTCGGAAAGATCGAGATTCCGGGCCCGCCGCTGCGCTTCGAGACCTTCACCGGGCAGCGGCTCGGCCGCACCGAGCACACCGCGCCTCCCACGCTCGGGCAGCACACCTCGGCGGTGAGCGAATGGCTGGAGAGCAGGTGAGCAAGGCCCGACAACCGACCCACCGGGTCGTGCTGGTCGGTCGGCCCGGTGCGGGCAAGGGAACGCAGGCGCGAGCGGTGTCCGACAAGCTCGGAGTGCCACACATCTCCACCGACGACCTCGTCCGAGGCAACGTCGCACGCGGGACACCGCTCAGGAACGCCGCGAAATCGCACCTGGCCCGCGGTGAGCTCGTTCCGGACGAGGTGACGGCGGCCGTGGTGCGTCAGCGATTGGTCGAGTGCGGCGTCGCCTCCGGCGGATTCCTCTTGGAGGGCTACCCGCGGACCGCGTCCCAGGGCCGCGTCCTCGCTGAAGTCCTGGACGACGTGGGCACGCAGTTGGACCTGGTGTTGGAGATGAGCGTCGGCAGGGATGAAGCCGCGCTCCGCTTGGCCGGTCGACGCGGTTGCAGTAGTTGCGGCCGGATGTGGCATGTCCGGTTCAACCCGCCCGCCGTGTACGGGATCTGCGACGACTGCGCCGGTTCGCTGGAGCAGCGCGGTGACGACGCGGGGCCGGTGATCGACCGCCGGCTGGACCTCTACGACCGCGACACCGCTCCCCTGCTGGACTTCTACGGCAGACAGGGTGTGCTCGCGACCGTCGACGCGAGCGGTCCGGTGGAGGACGTGACCGAGCGGATGTTGTCCGCCCTCGGCGTGTGAGCGGAAACGAGCCGGTTCGCCTCGCGAGGTGGCGAGGCGAACCGGCTCCTGTGCTTCATCGATCGGTGAACGACGGCGCCCGCTTCTCCGTGAAGGCCGTCATGCCTTCCTTCTGGTCCTCGGTGGCGAAGGTGGCGTGGAAGACGCGTCGTTCAAAACGCACGCCCTCGGACAGCGTCGTTTCGTAGGCGCGGTTGACGCTCTCCTTGACCATCATCGTGACCGGTGTCGACATCCCCGCGATCGTCGCGGCTGTCTCGAGCGCGTCCTCCATCAAGCGATCGACCGCGACGACGCGGGCCACCAGGCCGCTGCGTTCGGCCTCGGTGACGTCCATCATCCGTCCGGTCAGGCACATCTCCATGGCCTTGGCCTTGCCGATGGCGCGCGTGAGGCGCTGCGTGCCGCCGATCCCAGGGATGACACCGAGTTTGACCTCCGGCTGTCCGAACTTGGCGTTCTCCGCGGCGATGATCACGTCGCAGAGCATTGCCAGCTCGCACCCACCGCCCAAGGCGTAGCCCGACACCGCGGCCACCAGCGGTGTGCGCACCGCGGACAAGCGGTCCCAGGCGGCGAACCAGTCGCTGCGGTAGGCGTCCATGTAGGACAGCGACTGCATCTCCTTGATGTCGGCGCCGGCGGCGAAGGCCTTCTGCGATCCGGTCAGCACGATGCACCCGATCTGCTCGTCCTGGTCCAGTTCGGACGCCGCTGCAGTGACCTCGACCATGAGCTGGGTGTTTAGCGCGTTGAGCGCCTCGGGCCGGTTCAACGTCACCACGCCGACCCGGCCCCGGCGTTCCACCTCGATCGTCGCGTACTCGCTCATGCGGTCGACTCCTCTCCGGCGGATGCGCGGATCGCGTTGATGATCCCGGAGAAGTCGCGGTCGGCACCGCCTTCCTCGTTGTAGCGCGCGTACAGCTCGTGGACGTGCTTGCCGAGGGCTGTCCGCACGCCTGCGGCGTCCGCAGCGCGCTGCGCCAGGCCGAGGTCTTTGACCATGAGAGCGGTGGCGAAGCCGGGGTCGAAGTCGCGGTTGGCCGGGCTGGTCGGCACCGGGCCGGGCACGGGGCAGTTGGTGTTGAGCGCCCAGCACTGGCCGGTGGCCGTGGAGATGACGTCGAACAGCGCCTCGTGGGAGACGCCCAGCTCCTCACCGAGGACGAACGCCTCGCTGACCCCGACCATGGAGATCGCCAGGATCATGTTGTTGCAGATCTTGGTCGCCTGCCCCGCACCGGACGCTCCGCAGTGGACGGCCCGCTTGCCCATCACGTCCAGAAACGGCTCGGCGCGCTGGAAGTCCTCGGGCTCGCCACCGACCATGAAGGTCAGCGTCCCGGCGGTCGCACCGACCACACCTCCGGAGACCGGGGCGTCCAGCGCGCGGTGCCCCGCCTTCACCGCCACGTCCCGCGCCGCATGCGACTCGCCCACCTCGATCGTGGAGGTGTCGACGAACAGCGTCCCAGGCGCGGCCGCTGCCAGCAGCCCTCCCGCCTCGTAGAGGTCCAGGACGTGGCGTCCGCTGGGCAGCATGGTGAACACGACCTCCGCGCCCGCGCACACGTCCGCAGCCGATCCCACGATCTCCACGCCGTTCTCGGAAGCCGTGGCACACGCCGAGGCCGACAGGTCGAAGCCTCGGACGCGGTGGCCGGCGCGGCTGAGGTTGGCGGCCATCGGGCCGCCCATGTTGCCGAGACCGATGAATCCGATGTCAGTCATCGCACTCCCTCACAGTTGACAGCCCGAGCTCGTCGTCACCGGGCGCGAAGAACTTCTCGACGATGTCGGGGCCAACCTCGTCCAGCAGCGCTGGTTTCCACTGCGGATCGCGGTCCTTGTCCACGACCTGGGCACGAATCCCCTCGACCAGATCCGGGGAGGACAGCAGCGCGCACGAGGTGCGGTACTCCTGCTCCAGGCAGTCCTCGAGGGAGCTGAGCCCGCGGGCGTTGCGCAAGGCCCGCAGGGTCACCTTCACCGCGGTGGGCGACTTGGCGCTGATGGTTTCTGCCGCCTTCCGGGCGCTTTCAACACCGGCCGCCTGCAGACGACGCACGATCTCAGCGACGTCGTCGGCGCCGTAGCACTCGTCGATCCATCCGCGCTCGGTGTCGAGCACCGACGGCGGAGGCTCTTGCGCGTAGCGCCGCACCAGCGTGTCGACGTCGTCGGCCGAAGCGCTGCCGAGGTCCTCGACCAAGGTCCCCAAGGCGTCGCTGAGCACGAAGTGGTCCGCCAAGCCGCATCGGATCGCATCCCCCGCGTCCAGCTGGCCCGCGGTGAGCGCCGCGTGCGTGCCGAGTTCGCCGGGCGCGCGGCTGAGCAGGTACGTCCCGCCCACATCCGGCACGAACCCGATCCCCACCTCGGGCATCGCGATCCTGGTGCGTTCGGTGACCACGCGGACCGACCCGTGGGCCGACACACCCACTCCGCCACCCATGACGATGCCGTCCATCAAGGCCACGAACGGCTTGGTACAGCGCTTGATCCGCGTGTTGAGCCGGTATTCGTCGCGCCAGAAGTGCTTCGGCGCCGGATCGCCGACCAGCGCGGCGTCGTAGATGGCCCGGATGTCGCCGCCGGCGCACAAACCGCGCTCACCCGCGCCGTCGACCAGCACGCACGCGATCTCCGGATCGCGCTCCCACCTGGACAAGGTGCGGTCCAGCACGCGCACCATCTCAGCGGTCAGGGAGTTCAGCGCCCGGGGCCGGTTGAGCGTCAACCTCCCCAGCGTCCCCCGAACCTCGACCAAGACCTCCATCTCGCTCATCGGGCGGCCCCCAGCACGTCGCGGGAGACGATGAGGCGCATGATCTCGTTCGTGCCCTCCAGGATCTGGTGCACCCGCAGGTCGCGGACGATCTTCTCGATCCCGTACTCCGACAGGTAGCCGTAACCGCCGTGCAGCTGCAGCGCCTCGTTGGCCACGGCGAACCCGGTATCGCTGGCCACCCGCTTGGCCATCGCGCACAACCGCGTCGCCGCAGGATCCTTCGCATCCGCCGCCGCGGCCGCGCGCCACAACATCGACCGCGCCGCCTCCAACTCGGTGGCCATGTCGGCCACCCGGAACTGCAACGCCTGGAAGTCCCGCAGCGCGGAACCGAACGCCTCACGCTCGGACAGATGGCGCACGGTCGCCTCCAGCGCCGCCTGGCCACCACCCAGCGAACACGCACCGATGTTGAGCCGCCCGCCGTCGAG
The DNA here is from genome assembly GCF_018070075.1 of Saccharopolyspora endophytica. Taxonomy (GTDB): domain Bacteria; phylum Actinomycetota; class Actinomycetes; order Mycobacteriales; family Pseudonocardiaceae; genus Saccharopolyspora; species Saccharopolyspora endophytica. The sequence continues at coordinate 506,843 of NZ_JAGPXE010000002.1, read as the reverse complement.
ACCCGACATGGCGAAGCGGAAACCATCGCCCTCGGCGCCAAGCAGGTTCCCGATCGGCACCCGCGCGTCTTCAAGGCGGACCTGGCGGGTGGGTTGGGCGTTCCACCCCATCTTGTGCTCGTTCGGACCGAACGACAGCCCTTCGGTGTCGCACTCGACCACCAGCGCCGAAATTCCCCGATGCCCGTCCTCGCCGGTGCGCACGAACACGACGTACACATCAGAGGCACCGGCCCCGGAGATGAACTGCTTCACCCCGTTGACCACGTAATGATCGCCGTCCCGGATCGCGCGGGTGGACAGCGCGGCGGCGTCAGAACCCGCACCGGGCTCGGTCAGGCAATAGCTGCCCAACGCCTCCATCGAGCACAACCGCGGCAACCACCGAGCACGCTGCTCATCGTTGCCGAAGCGATCGATCACCGACGCGACCATGTTGTGGATCGACAAGTACGCGGCCACCGACGGACATCCGGTCGCCAGCGCCTCGAAGACCACCGTCGCATCCAGCCTCCCCAGCCCGGAGCCGCCGGACTCCTCCCGGACGTAGATCCCTCCCATGCCCAGCTCCGCCGCTTTGCGCAGCACGTCGACCGGGAAGTGCTTGGCCTGGTCCCATTCCACAGCGTTCGGCGCCAAGGCCTCAGCGGCGAAATCGCGGCAGGTCTCGGCCAGTGCTTGCTGGTCCTCGTTCAGGCAGAAGACACCGCCACTGTCGGCGCGTGCATCCATGTGTTTTTCCTCCAGCACGAGTCGGACCCGGACGCCAAGTAGCACATGGTTGGCCGCCCGATAGTTCGACTACCGACTATTGCCTGAGATACTCCCGACGACATCGGCTCCGCTCAAGAGGCAAGAACACAGGGCTGATGTGCAGAAACGCACACGCACCGCCCGACGTCAGGGCTGCAGCTCGGCTTTCCTCTCCCGAACCTCGTCCTGCAGCGCCTGACGGATCACCCGAACCACGGGGCTGGACGCGCTCTCCCGACGCGCGGCCAGGTAGAAGGGCAAGCGCATGTCGACGCCGAAGCTTCCCAGCCGGACCAGCTCCGGGCAACGCCGTGCGAGGAAGTCCGGTAGCACCCCGATGCCACCGCCCGCCCTGGTCGCCTCCAAGTGGGCGAAGATGTTCGTCGAGCTGAACCGCGCGGTCACCCCGGGCAAGTGCCGCTCCAGATCGAGGTCGCCCACCCGCAACATCGAACCCGTGTAGAAGATCAACACGTGGGAGCGCAAGCTATCCACCGAGTCCGGCACACCGTGCTCCTCCAAGTACTCCGGAGCCGCGTACAGCGACAAGGAGTACTCGGCGAGCTTCTCGGTCACCAACCGGCTTCCCTGCGGAGAGCCGACAGCAACCGCGAGGTCGAAACCTGACTGGTGCACCGTCAGCTCACGCGTCGCGGTGATCAGGTCGACGTTCAGATGCGGATGCGCGCGCTGGATCCGAGTCAACGCCGGCGCGACGAACAACGCCCCAAAACCGTCCGGTGCCGTCACGCGCACGGTTCCCCGCAGCGACGCCACATCACCGCCCGCGGCTACTGTGGCGACGTTCTCGATCGCCTCCTCGATCGGCCGTGCGCTTTCGGCGACCGACCGTCCCGTGTCGGTGAGTTCCCAACCATCAGCACCGCGTTCGACGAGGCGTACTCCCACAGCCTTCTCCAAGGCCGAGATGCGCCGCGAAACGGTGGTGTGGTCCACCCCCAACGCCGATGCCGCCGCCACCAGCCGACCCGTCCGCGCCAGCGCCAGCAGATACCGAAGATCGTCGACGCGTAGCCGCCGGGTGTCGATGTTCCTGTTGTTCATGTCCTGTGCCGTCCGCCTCGGGTCATGTCAGCGTCGGCCGGTAGGTGTAAGAACTACTGCGGGTGAGGGCGAACTCGAAGATGCCGGTCCCGGGAACGCCGTTCCAGGTGTAGGCCGTGAGCCGGTCGGTCAGCGAGGAGTCGACCGTCAGCTGGTTCACCGACCCGTCCAGCGGGTAGACCTCGTGCTCAACGTGATCGCGTCCTCTCGGCCGGCCGTGGTGGCCACCGTATCCGGCGCCCGCCATGAGTCCGCCGCCGCCGGAGGCATCGGCATCGATCTCGTAGCGCATCCCGCTCTTGGTCGACACCTCGATCGTTCCCGAAGTCAGATCCAGGGTGTCGAAGTTCAAGGCGTGCCGCACGTCGACGACATCGTCCAGACCACCATCCTCATGCAGGATCGCGCCCTCCAGCAGGAGGCGCCCGCCCTGCCGGTCCTCGACCAGCAGGAAGCCTACCGAGCGGTCAGGGAACTGCGCCTGGAACCAGATGTGCAGGCCCTGGCCCCCGGACATGGTGCGGACCCCGCGAGACCGGTCCCGCTGGCCGTACCAACCCCCGACGTCCTGCCGAACGCCGTCGATGATGAGGGTGCCTTCGTAACGGCCGGACTGCACGAGGTGCTCGAACTTCGTCGGAGTCGCGTCGGCGTTGGTCACGGCGACTTCCCCCAGCCAGTACGGCGTGCGGGCTCGCCAGATCAGGTCGTACTCCATCCCCGACGGATTGGGATCCAGCTTCAGCCGCCAGGCGGTGTTCGGCTCGACCACCTCGAACGAGAGCGGACCAGCACCTTTGCCGTCAGTGCAGCTGAGCTCGGTGGAGAAGCGGAGGTTTCGCTGCTCCTTCTCAGTGCTGACGATCGCGAAGCCATCGGCCACGTCCTTGGCCGGGTAGTGGCCGAATCCCATGATGACCGAAGGTGCGGTGGCATCCGCAGGGTGCAGGTTGAACATGAACCGGTCGAAGAACCGTTCCGGCAGGCCCGAGGTTCCCGGTGCCACCAGGTCGTCGTGGAAGTCGTTGGCCATGTGGTTCGATTCTCCTCGATCGATCCCGTTCGGTACGCGGCTGCGCCCCGAACTCGTTTCATTCCTTCACTTCCCGACGAACCGGGGGTCCCGCTTCTCCTTGAAGGCGGCCAGAGCTTCGGGCATGTCGGCGGTCTGGGCGAGCAACGCCTGGCCCCGGTTCTCCAGTTCGAGAGCCGCAGCGTAGGAGCCGACCTCCTGATTGCGCTGGATCGCCCGCTTCGAAAGCCGAACCGCGCCCGGTGCGTTCCGCGCGATCGTCCGGGCCATCTCAACGGCCTCTCCGAACAGCTCCTCGGTCGGCACGATCCGGTTGGCCAGTCCGATCCGAGCCGCTTCCTCGGCTCCGACGAAGCGTCCGGAATAGCCGATCTCAGCCGCGCGGCCCGATCCGATCAGCCGGCTGAGCTGGAAGGAGGTGCCGAGTTCGCCGATCGACAGGCCGACCTTCACGAAGGCCGCGCTGAACTTCGAGGTCGGGGCGATCAACCGGATGTCGGCGGCCAACGCGAGCGCGAGCCCGCCGCCGGTGGCCGCACCGTGCACCGCGGCGATCACCGGGAACGGGAGGTGGCGAATCGCCTGAATCCCGCCGGTAGCCGTTTCCTGGAACTTCAGGAACTCCCTGACCCCCATGCTGGTGATCACATCGATCTCGTCGAGGTCGAACCCGGCGCAGAACACCCTCTCCCCCGCTCCGGTGAGGATCAGCGCGCGCAGCCCGCTGTCCCGCAGAGCGAGCGCGGCTTGCCCGTATTCGCTGAACATGCGCACGGTTTGCGAATTCATCCGGTCAGGACGGTTGATCCGCAGCACGCCGATCTCGCCGTCGAGGACCTCGAAGGTCAAGGTCTCGAGCTCGGGAAACCCTCGCACGGTGTCCGCACTGGTCAACGCATTACCTCCCGTTTCACCGTCACCACGTCACTGACCGGTGAAGACCGGTGAGCCCGCTTCTCCTTGAAAGCGGCCAACGCCTCAGGCATGTCGGCGCTCCGCGTGAGCAACGCCTGGCCGCGGTTCTCCAGCTCCAACGCCGCCGCGTAGGAGGAGACCTCCATGTTGGCCTGCAGCGCGCGCTTCGACAGCTGCACACCACCGGGCGAGTTCGCCACGATCGAATCGGCCAACTTCCGGGCCTCCGACAGCAGCGCGTCGGGTTCGGTCACCGAGTTCACGATGCCGAGCGTTCCGGCTTCCGGGGCGTGCACCATCCGCGCGGTGAAGCAGATCTCGCTGGTCGCGGCCGGTCCGATCAAGCGCGTCAGCAACCACGACGTGCCCAAGTCGCCGGCCGAGAGACCGATCTTGACGAAAGCCGCGTTGAACTTCGCCTCCGTGGAGGCCACCCGGATGTCGGCGGCCAGCGCCAGCGCCAGACCGCCGCCAGCGGCCGCTCCGTTGACCGCGGCGATCACGGGCACGCGCATGGACCGAATGGCGAGCAACGCCCGCGCCGCCCGCTCCTGCTGATCGAGCATGCCCAGAGCGCCTTTGCTCGGCAGTTCGTCGGCGTCGGCCAAGTCGTACCCGGCGCAGAACGCGCGGCCGGCTCCGGTGAGGATCACGACGCGGCAGTCGTCCTCATCGTCGAGCGAGAGAGCTACCCGCTCCAACTCTTCGAACATCGTGTTCGTCATCGCGTTGTGCCGCTCGGGACGGTTCAAGGTCATCAGGACGACGCCGGGTGCCAGCTCGGCCAGCGCGAGCGTCTCGTACGTCGCATTCAGGCACTTCATCTGAGGTCCTCGCTCTCGGACGCGGCGGCGGGCGGAGAACCGGCCGGGCACGTTCACCAGCCGCCGGAAGTCGTGAGCATGTCGACGTCGCCCGCCTCCCATGCACGGCGTGTTAATATTACATAAGGTCAGACCAAAATCTAGTGCTAGGTCGTCACCACAGCGCCGAACCCGACAGTGATGTCTCAGCACACTTCGACGCCATATGCCGTTCGGTAGATTTCCCTGCCCCCATCGGGGCATTTGGGTGAATTCGGTGTCTTCGCAGCTAGACGACGGCGACAATCTGCCGGACGGAGCGGCAAACGGTCCCCCACACGAGCGAGGAGGCGGCTTTGAACAACGATGTTCGAACCAGCCCCGTGCCCGCGGACGCGCTGATGCGACGGTCCCGCGATCTCCTGCGGACCGTCGCCGCGCTGACGGGCGAGCCCGACCTGAACACCGCTAACGCGCTGCGGGACCCGACGACGACACTCGGCCACGCCGAGCAGGCTCTCATCCGGGGATTGGCGGATTGCGAGGTGAGCTCAGCTCGAGCCGAGCTCGCCGCGGCCCTGTCCCAGGCAGGCGAGCTGCTCGCGATGCTGCGCGAGGCCCGAGTGGTCGCGCGCACGACCGCGATGGACGAGCTCCAGCAATGCCTGGCCCGGCTGCGGTCGGCGAACGCGGTCGCAGATCTGGTCGAACAGGTTCCCGTGGAGATCAACCGCCTCGGCTACCGACGCGCACTGTTCTCCCGCCTGACCGGACCGGACTGGCGCCCGAGTTCGGCCTTCGCCTACGCCGACCCCCAGCTCGCCCACGATCTCGTCGAGGTCGGCACCGCCGTACCCGGCCAGCTGGGCCGCGAGCTGCCCGAAACCGAGGTCGTCCGCACCCGCGCGCCGGTGCTGGTGGAGGACGCGCAGCACAACCCGCGCGTGCACCACCGGCTGATCAACCTGGCCAGGACTCGCGACTACGTGGTAGCCCCACTGATCAGCCGCGGTGAGGTGATCGGATTCGTCCACGCGGATCAGCACGTGGACAGCGACCACGTCAGCGCGTTCGATCGCCAGCTGCTGGGACTGTTCGCCGAAGGACTCGGCTGCACCCTCGAACGCATCGTCTTCGCCGAACAGCTGGCCCGGTTGCGCAACCAGTTGACCGAGCAGGCGCGAGTGACCGACGAACTGCTCGAGGGCATCGGCGGGTTCGCCCCCACCTCGGAGGCATCGCCCGCCGCGGACCCGCTGGAACAGCTCGACGGCCCGCTTTCCAACCTGACGCGCCGCGAACTCGACGTGCTGCGGCACGTGGTGCGCGGCCGGACGAACAACCAGATCGCCGCCGATCTGTTCGTCTCACCGGGCACCGTCAAGACCCACGTCAAGAACCTGCTGCGCAAGCTCGGCGCCGCCAACCGCTCCGAGGCCGCAGCTCGGTACCACACGCTGACCAGCTAGGAACCGCGACGACAATCGGTCGCCGCCCGGCCTCGGGTGGCGACCGATTCTCGTTCCTGCGGGGTGAGACGCCGGAGGAGAAATATCTCCAATTCGGGTGATGCACGACACGTTGCTTCGGCTTAAAGATTGGACCATTACGCGCAACGGTGCCGTCTTCCCGGAGGGACGTTCATGACCACCACAGATCTGCCCACCCGCCCGGTCCCGGACGAAATCGCACGCCGAGTCGTGCTGCCCGAGGGGCATCGAGACGACGGGCCGCTGTTCGAGGCCTACCGCTGGCTGCGCGAGAACAACCCGCTGGCGCAGGTGAAGGTCGAGGGATACGACCCGGTCTGGCTGGTCACCAAGCACGCGGACCTGATGGAGATCGAACGGCAGCCGCACGTGTTCACCAGCGGGGGCGGTGCGGAACCCGGCTCGCACAACCCCATCCTGCAGAACCAGGCGGGTGACGAGTTCACCAAGAGCCTCACCGGCGGCAGCCTCAGGATCCTGGAAACCCTGACCTACCTCGACCCGCCGGAGCACACGGAGGTCAAGGACATCGCCAACGACTGGTTCCGGCCCGCGAACCTCAAGAAGTGGGAAGACCGGATCCGGGAACTGGCGAAGGAGGCCATCACCAAGCGCCTGCGCAGCGGAACCAACGACCTCGATTTCGTCCAGGACTTCGCGCTCTACTACCCGCTGCACGTGATCATGAGCCTGTTCGGCGTCGCGGAATCCGATGAGCCGCGCATGATGACGCTGACCCAGGAGTTCTTCGGCACCGCCGATCCCGACGCTCAGCGCGAGGACGTCGAACCGCTCACCCCCGAGGCTGCCGCGCAGCAGTGGTCGGCCGCCATCAACGACTTCTACGCCTACTTCGACGAGCTCGTCGAAGACTGCCGAGCCAACCCGCGCGACGACCTCGCCACGATCATCGCGCGGGCCAAAAAGCCCAATGGTGAGTACTTCGACAAGACCGTCGCCTACGGCTGGTTCATCGCGATCGCCACCGCCGGCCATGACACGACGTCGAGCACGATGGCCGGTGCCATCGAGGCCCTCGCGCAGTTCCCGGAGCAGCTCGCCGAGGTGCAGCAGCACCCCGAGCGCATCCCGGACCTGGTGACCGAGAGCCTGCGCTGGGTCTCGCCCGTCAAGCAGTTCACCCGCCAGGCCACGCAGGACTACGTGCTGCGCGGGCAGCAGATCCGCGAGGGCGATCGCTTCATGCTCCTGTACCAGTCGGGGAACCGCGATGCCGAGGTGTTCGACGACCCGGACACGTTCCGGATCGACCGCAAGCCCAACAAGCACATCGCGTTCGGCTACGGCCCGCACATGTGCATCGGCCAGCACCTGGCCAAGTTGGAGCTGCGGATCATGTTCGAAGAGCTGCTCCCGCTGATCAAGAACGTCGAGGTGACCGGCCAGCGCAAGCCGGTGATGACCAACTTCGTCGGCGGGCTGCGGAAGCTGCCGGTCCGGCTGGAGCTGACGTGACTTCGCGCGCGGGCGAACCATCCGGCTCCGACGGGCGGGTCCTGATCATCGGCACCGGTCACGCCGGCGCCACGCTGGCCGGTCTACTTCGGCAGGCCGGCCACACCGGCCCGATCGAGCTCTACGGCGACGAACTGGACCTGCCGTACCAACGGCCTCCGCTGTCGAAGAAGTTCGCCGACGGCGAGCTCGAGCGGTGGCTGCGACCGGCGGAGTTCTACCGCGAGCAGGACATCGACATCCGGCTCGGCGAGCACATCACAGGTATCGATCCGGCAGCGCGGCAGGTGCGCACCGCGGCCGGCGAAACTCGCGGATACGACCACCTCGTCCTGGCGACAGGAGCGCGCCCGCGCGCGCTGGACGTGCACGGCACCGACCTCAACGGCGTCGTGTCGTTGCGCACCCTCGCCGATGCTCGGGTCCTGCGCAAATGCGTCGACGAACGGCGCGATCTCGTCATCGTCGGCGGCGGCTACATCGGACTCGAAGTCGCGGCCGTGGCCCGCGCCGCCGGCATCCGGGTCACCGTCATCGAGCGCGAGGAACGCGTGCTGGCTCGCGTCGCCAGCGCGCAGCTCTCCGAAATCATGACCGCGCACCACCGCGACCGCGGAACGCGGATCGTCACCAGCGCCAAGGTGCAGGCGATCGAGGGCTCGGACGGCCGAGTGAGCGGCGTGGTCCTCGACGACGGACGTGTCCTCGGCTGCCAGGCCGCCCTGGTCGCCGTCGGCGCGGTGCCCAGGCAAGAACTCGCACATGACGCGGGCCTGCACTGCGAACAAGGTGTGGTCGTCGACGCGAACGCGCGCACCAGCGATCCGCACGTCCTAGCGATCGGCGACGTGACCAGGCGGCCGATCGGCAACGGCGTGCTGTCCAGGCTGGAGAGCATTCCGAGCGCCACCGAACAGGCCCGGCAGGCCGTCTCCACCATCACCGGTGCCGCGCCCGCTGCGGCCGAGGTGCCGTGGTTCTGGTCCGACCAGTTCGACCTCAAGCTCAAGATCGCCGGGCTGATCCCGGCGACACCGCGCACCGCCATCCGCGGAGATCCCGCCACCGGCCGGTTCGCGCTGTTCCACCACGACGGCGAAACCGTCACCGCCGTCGAATCCGCGAACTCCCCCGCGGAGTTCATGGCGGGCAAGAAGTTCATCGCGTCCGGGGCGCGGGTCGATCCGGCCAGGCTGGCCGACGAGACGGTCCCGCTGCGCGACGCCGTCATCGCTTAACGGAGAACCACCATGCCCAAAGTCACCTACGAGCTCTCCGACGGAACTGTGCACGACATCGACGTCCCTTGTGGACAAAGCGTGATGGACGGTTCGGTGCGCAACAACCTGCCCGGAATCGTCGCCGAATGCGGCGGTAGCTGCTCGTGCGCCACCTGCCACGTGTTCCTCGACGATGGCGCGTCCAGCTTCGACGAGCCCTCCGACGAGGAACGCGAACTGCTCGAGTTCGCCGAAGGGGTTCAACCGAACTCGCGGCTGTCGTGCCAGTTGATCCTCGCCGCTGACAGCCCGGACGTGCGCGTCACCGTCCCGGACACCAACGGCTGAACCGCTTTTTCCATGGACGAAGGAGTTCGAATGGACATCACCGCTGCGGTGGCCGCAGAAGTAGGCGGCGAGTTCAGCCTCCAGCCCGCTACCCTCGCCGAACCCGGGCCCGGTGAGATCGTGGTCGAGATCGCCGGTGTCGGCCTCTGCCACACCGATCTGGCCGCCAAGGACGGCCACCTGCCGTTCCCGCTTCCCGGGGTGCTGGGCCACGAGGGCAGCGGCGTGGTCGTGGCCGTCGGCGCGGGCGTCACCAAGGTCGCGGCGGGCGACAAGGTGGTGCTCAGCTTCAACAGCTGCGGCCGCTGCCGGGAATGCCTGGACGACGAACCCGCCTACTGCCACGACTTCATGTCGCACAACTTCGGCGGCGCGCGGCCGGACGGCACCAGCACGCTGCATCAGCAAGGCGTCGCCCTGGGATCGGAGTTCTTCGGCCAGTCCTCGTTCGCCACCCATGCGATCGCGCACGAACGCAACGTGGTCAAGGTGGCCGACGACGCCCCGGTGGAACTGCTCGGACCGCTCGGGTGCGGTGTTCAGACCGGCGCGGGCGCGGTGCTGAACTCGATGGACTGCCTGCCGGGCCGAACGCTGCTGGTGCTCGGCGGCGGCTCTGTTGGCCTGTCTGCCGTGCTCGCCGGCGTCGTGCGTGAACTGCAGCGGATCATCGTCATCGAGCCGCACGCGGACCGCCGCGACCTCGCCCTGTCGCTCGGCGCGACACACGTGATCGACCCCGGCGCGGGGCCGCTGGCCGAGCAGGTCCGCGCCATCGTCCCCGACGGGGCTGATTACGCGATCGACACCACCGGAATCCCCGACGTGCTCAACCAGGCGCTGCAAGCGCTCGGACACCGCTCCAAGGTCGGCATCATCGGCGTGCCCTCCGACCCGGAGGCGGCAATGGCGCTTCCGCTGATCCAGGCGCAGGTGCTCGGCGTGCGCGTGATGGGAATCGTGGAAGGCGACAGCGATCCGGACGTGTTCATCCCCGAACTGCTCGAACTGCACCGCACGGGGCGCTTCCCGTTCGACAAGCTGATCAAGACGATGCCGTTCTCCCAGATCAACGAAGCCGTGGCCGCCCAGCACCAGGGTGCGGCCGTCAAGATCGTGCTCGTGCACGAGCGAGGCGAGGAGCCAGCATGACCATCGACTACGACCGGCTCTTCATCGCCGGGAACTGGTCCGAGCCCGCGACCGGTGATCGGATCGACGTGCGCTCGGCCACCACCGAGGAACTGCTCGGCAACGTGCCGGAGGCTTCCGCCGCCGACGTCGATCGCGCGGTCGCCGCCGCGCGCCGAGCCTTCGATGATCCGGCGGGCTGGTCGGGATGGGATCCCGCGCAGCGCGCCGAAGCCCTGGAGCGTTTCGCGGTAGCGCTGGAGAAGCGCTCGGACGAGACCGCGCGGCGGGTCACCGTTCAGAACGGCATGCCGATCACCCTGGCTCGGCAGTTCGAAGGCGGTTTCCCGCCCGTGCTGCTGCGCTACTTCGCGGGCCTCGTCACCGAGTCACCGCGGGAGGAGACGAGGGTGGGGATGCTCGGCGGTAACTCCCGTGTCATCCGCGAGCCGCTGGGCGTCGTGGCCGCGATCGTGCCGTGGAACGTGCCTCAGGCCATCACTTTCCTCAAGCTCGCTCCGGCGCTGGCCGCCGGCTGCACCGTGGTGCTCAAGCCCGCACCGGAGACCGTGCTCGACGCGATGCTGATGGCCGAAGCCGCGCACGAGGCAGGCCTACCTGATGGCGTGCTGAGCGTGCTGCCCGGCGACCGTGAGCTCGGCAGCTACCTGGTCGGACATCCGGGCGTGGACAAGGTGTCGTTCACCGGATCGACCGTGGCCGGTCGCACGATCGCCGAGACCTGTGGACGACTGCTGCGGCCGGTGACCCTCGAGCTGGGCGGAAAATCGGCCGCCGTGGTGCTCGATGACGCCGACCTGGCCGCCACGATCGAGAGCTTCTTCGCCGCCACCCTGCTCAACAACGGTCAGATCTGCTGGCTGGGCACTCGGGTGCTCGCACCGCGCTCCCGATACGGCGAGGTCGTGGACACGATCACCGACCTGGCGCGCTCGCTCACCGTCGCCGACCCGCTCGAGGAGAGCACCCAGGTCGGACCGCTGGTCTCGGCTCGGCAGCGCGACCGCGTGGAGTCCTACATCGCGAAGGGCATCGACGAAGGCGCGCGCCTGACAGCGGGCGGTGCCAGGCCGACCGGGCTCGATCAGGGCTGGTTCGTCGAGCCCACGGTATTCGCCGATGTGGACAACGGGCACACCATCGCACGCGAGGAGATCTTCGGCCCGGTGCTCTCGGTGATCCCCTACGCCGACGAGGACGAGGCGGTCGCGATCGCCAACGCCAGCGACTACGGCCTGGGAGGCACGGTGTGGACCTCCGACTCCGAACGAGGTGAGGCGGTGGCTCGCCGCGTCGCGACCGGCACGGTCGGCATCAACGCCTACACCAATGACCCGACCGCACCGTTCGGTGGCATCAAGGCCAGCGGTCTCGGCCGCGAGCTGGGACCGGAAGGCCTGCACGCCTACCAGACGCTCAAGACGATCTACCTCGACGCCGGGCAGGCGTGACCGAACAGTTCGATCGCATCACTCCGATTCCCAACCCCTCTTGATAACGGTCGTTCACGGACCTAGATTCGAGGGGGTTTGAGGTGCTCAAAGACGGCATTTTCTCGCACTATGAGCATGTAAGCGCCGATAACGATCGCTCGCGGAGGCACGATGCGGTTCACCGAGGAACAACGCCAGTTCGCCGCCGCGGTGCGGGATTTCTGCGACAGCGAGTGCAAGACGCTCCAACAGCGGGACGCGCTCACCGACGGCGGCACGCTCGCCAACAGCCCCGACCTGCTGGCGAAGCTGGCCGAGCTCGGCTGGCTCGGGGTGTCGATTCCGGAGGCGTACGGCGGTGCGGGTGCGGGAATGGTCGAGGAATGCCTGTTCCTCGAGCAGACATCGCGTGGACTCGCACCCATCACCGCCTACTCGACGGGCCTGACGGCAGCGCAGACCTACCTGCGCTACGGCACCGAAGCGCAGAAGAAGGAGATCCTCGGCGGACTGTGCCGCGGCACGCTCGAGGCGATCGCGCTGTCCGAGCCGGAGGCCGGATCGGATCTCGGCTCGGCTCGGATCAGCGCGGTCGCCGACGGGGACGACTTCATCATCAACGGGCAGAAGACGTGGACCTCGGCCGCGCACGTGGCCGACCACCTGCTCCTGCTGGCACGCACCAGTACAGGGCACACCAAACACGAGGGCCTGACACTGCTGATCGTGCCCACCGATGCGCAGGGGCTGGAGATCCGCCCCATCGAGACGATGGAGGCGCACACCGTCAACGACCTGTTCTTCACCGACGTCCGGGTGCCCTCGGAGAGCGTTGTCGGCGAGGTGGGGCGGGCGTGGTGGCACCTGCTGCGCGGGCTGTCGGTGGAGCGGTTGATCATCGCCGCGATGGCCGTCGGCGCGGCCCAGCGCTCGCTCGACGACCTGCTCGCCTACGTCAAGCAGCGCGAGCAGTTCGGGCGCACGATCGGCAGCTTTCAGGCCGTGCGGCACCGCGTGGCCGACCTCGCCACGGAGATCGCCTTCTGCCGATCGTTCGTCTACGAGGTCGCCGAGGGCATTGACGCGGGCGAGGAGCAGCAGCTCGCCCGCGAAGGTTCGATGGCCAAGCTCAAGTGCACCGAGGTGGCCAAGCACGCCGCGCTGGAGGCCATGCAGCTGATGGGCGGCTACGGATACGCCCGCGAGTACGGGATGGAAGGACAGGTGCGCAAGGCGCACGCGCCGCCGATCTACGGCGGCACCAACGAGATCCAGCGCGAGATCATCAGCAAGAGCCTCGGGCTCTGACAAGTCGTGAAGGGCGATCATGTCGAAGACGAAGAAGTCGGTGTTCGCGCCGGACCTGCTGGCGGACACGCGAATTCTGATCACCGGTGGCGGAACCGGCCTCGGTCGGGGCGTCGCCCGACACCTCGCCGACCACGGCGCCCAGGTGCACCTGTGGGGCCGGCGCGAGGCGGTGCTGGCCGAGGCCGCGGCTGAGGCGGGCGGGCCAGGCTCGGTGCACTTCCAGACCGTGGACGTGCGCCAGCCTGATTCCGTGGACACCGCGATGACCGAGATCTGGGAACAGCACGGCCCCCTGACCGGCGTGCTCAACAACGCCGCTGCGAACTTCATCGCCCCCACCAAGTCATTGAGCCCCAGGGGCTTCGAGGCGATCAGCTCAACGGTCATGAACGGCTCGTTCAACACCACCCACGCCGCTGGCCGCCGGTGGATCGAGCAAGGACTTCCCGGCACCGTGCTGTCAACCCTGACCACGTGGGTGTGGTCCGGCTCCGCTTTCGTCGTCCCATCGGCGATGGCGAAAGCCGCGGTGCACGCCATGACGATGTCGCTGGCCGTGGAGTGGGCGCGTTACGGGATCCGGCTCAACGCGCTGGCTCCAGGTCCGATCCCCACCGACTACGCGTGGGAGATGCTGAACCCGACTGACAAGAGCGCGGTGGGCGCCACTCAGGCCGACCAGGTCCCGATGGGTAGGGCCGGCACGGTCGAAGAACTGGCGAACCTGACGATCTTCCTGTTCTCCGACGCCTGCGACTACCTCACCGGCGAAACGATCGCCATGGACGGCGGGCAACGGCTCGCCGGACCGGGCACGTTCGCGGGCTTGACCTCGCTGTCCGACCAGGACTGGCAGGAGATCAAGGAACGCAGCCAGGCGGCCAGCACCGCGGCGAAGCAGCAACGTTCGGTGTGACAGGGGAAGTCCGGGGCGGCCGTGAGGTCGCCCCGGACTTGTTTTCACTGCTGCTGCGCTGCGCTCGACGTCAGAAGGCCGCCCGGGACGCGGCGTCGAGGAAGGACTTCACCAGCGCCGCGTCGGCGTAGTACTCGTCGCCGACACCTTCGACCGCACGACGGCGACCGTATTCGTACAGCACGGCCAGCTTCCACAGCGCCAGCGCGGTGTACCAATCCAGGCCCGACAGATCGCGCCCGGTCGCCGAGGCGTACCGCTCGGCCAGCTCGGCGCGCGTCGGATAACCACTCTCGAACGCGGCCACGCCGAGCTCTTCGGTCGGGGTCAGCGGCCCGCCTTCGACCGGCCACGAAGCCAGGAAGTACCCGACGTCGAACAGCGGGTCGCCGATCGTGGCCAGTTCCCAGTCGAGGACCGCCAGCACCCTGCCCGGCGACTCCGGGCCGATGATGACGTTGCCGAGCCGGTAGTCGTTGTGCACGATCGACGCACCCGATTCCGGCGGTACGTGGTCCGCGAGCCACGCGTCGAGCTCGGCGAACTCCGCAGGTGGATTGCCGTTCTCATCGGCGATGAGCCTGCCCATCCGCCGGAAGTGACGCGCGTTGAACCCCTCGGGCTTGCCCACGTCCGCCAGCCCGCAGGCCCGCCAGTCCACGGCGTGCAAGGCCACCAGCGTGTCCACCAGGGATTCGCCGATCCGCCGACGGTCGGACGGCGTGGCCAGCGCAGGCGGGGTCCGATCGGTGATGACCGGACCTTCGACGTAGCTCATCACGTAGAACGGCACATCCAGCACCTCGCCCGCCTGGCTCACGGCCAGCACATCCGCGACCGGCACATCCGTGTCGGCCAGCGCACCGATCAGCCTCGCCTCGCGCAGCATGTCGTGGGCGCCCGGCGGAGTCGGCGGCGGAGGTGGTCGCCGCACGACGACCTTGCGCTGCCCTTCGTCGACCAGGAACGTCAGGTTTGAATGGCCGTCCCCGATCGGTCGGGTACTGACCGGGCCGGAGCAAATTCCGCGATCCGCGAGAAACCTCGCCAGGCCGGTGCGTTGCTCTTCGCTGAAGTCCCAGGTCACCGTTCACTCTCAATCAGATACCGCAGAGCTCTCCCACACCCGTGCACCGGATTCGAATTTCGCCGAATCGTATCGCTCACGCTGGACCGGAGTTCTCGATCTTCGCCACGATGTCGGCCCGCAGCAAGTGCTTCTGGATCTTGCCGGTAGCGGTCATCGGGAGCTCTTCAACCACTTCGAGCCGCTCGGGCACCTTCTGGATCGCCAGCCCTTGCCCCAGCAGGTAGTCCTTGAGCTCTTCAAGAGTCACCGACTCGTTCCCGGGGTGCGGTACCAGGTAACAGCAGACCCGTTCGCCAAGTCTCGGGTCCGGCATGCCGACCACTGCGACCCCATCGACGGCGGGATGCGCCGCCAGCAGGTCTTCCACCTGACGGACGCTGATGTTCATACCGCCGCGGATGACGATGTCCTTGAGCCGTCCGGTGACCCGCACGTACCCGTCCTCGTCCATCACACCCAGGTCGCCGGAGCGCGAGTAGCCGTCCGGGGTGAACAGCTCCGCTGTCTCCTCGGGCCTCCCGATGTACTCCAGCATGTGCGATGGCCCCCGGTAGGCGATGTCACCTACCTGCCCCCGCGGCACCTCTTCACCGAGCTCGTCGACGATCTTCACGGAACTTCCCGGCAGCGGACGGCCGTCCGAGGTAGCCGCCCGGTGCGGATCATCGTCAACCGTGCACGTGGTGGTAGTGAGGTTCTCGGACCGCCCGTACAGGCTCAAGACGCGGCAACCGGGCAGCAGCTCGCTCGCGCGCTCCACGAACGCACCAGGAATCGGCGAGCCTGCCGCGACCCACAGCCGCAGGCTGCTCGCATCGTGTTCCTCAGGATCGTAGGCGTCCATGAGCATCTGGAGGAAGGTCGTCGCGCTGACCGCCGCGGTGCAGCCCCATCTTCGGACGTGGTCGAGTCCCGCGTGCGGTTCCCAGGACTCCATGAGATGCGAGCCTGCTCCGTGAATGAGCGGGAGCAGCACGCTGGTGACCAGGCCGGTGGTGTGCGTGATCGGTGACGGCCCGAACTGCACGTCCCGGTCGCTGTAGGCGAAGACCTTCGCGAGCTGGCGGGCCCCGCCGGCCATCGTGTTGACCGTGTGCAGACACCCCTTGGGGCGCGATGTTGTGCCCGAACTGTAAACGATCATGAAGTGGTCGTCCGACCCGACACCGGGCCCGATCTCGCCGGCCACGTCGTTCAGATCGACGTCGGCGAACAGCGAGTCGTAGGGTGTGGTGTCCTTGTCAACGGCGCCGCGCAGCACGACGATCTGCTCAAGATCCGGCGATTCCACCCGCACCTTGCGGTACATCTCGACGTAATCGAAATTCTTGAACGTCGCGCAGGTGAAGACCATCCGTGCGCCGCTGTTGCTCGCGATGTAGGAGACCTCGTCCATCCGATAAATCGGCATGATCGGAACGAGGATGGCGCCGAGCCTGGACAGCGCCACCGCGATCTGCGCGAACTCGACCCAGTTCGGCACCTGCACGCACACCCGGTCACCGGCCCGGATCCCCTGCCGGTACATGCCCGCCGCCAGCCGCAACGCCGTGTCACGGAGCTCGGAGAAGGTCAGCGAACGCGTGTCGTCGGTGATGAAGATCTTCTCCGGGCGCTGTGCCACCTGAATCTCGAGCATCTCGAACAGGGTTTCGCGACGCCAAATACCAGTGGCGTAGAAGCGGTCGATTTCTTCCTGCGAGTAGCGGTCTCTCACCGTCGCGAACGTCATCGGCGATCTTCCTTGATCTCGAGCGGAGCGCGCTGCCGAACCAGCAGACCGGTACTATAGTATTTAAGGTCCGACCAAAACGCAACGCGTCGCCGAGCCCCGTGCTCGCAACCAATCGACCCGACATGCGGGGAGCTAGCCTCCGACGCATGTCCTTCACGCACGTTCACCGGGTCCGGTACCACGAGACGGATGCCCAGTCGTACCTGTTCAACAGCCGCTACCTCGAGATCGCCGACGTCGCCACGACCGAGTTCTTCCGGCACCTCGGCTGGTCCTACCCCGAGCTCAACGCCGCCGGCGCCGACCCGTCCGTGGTCAGCGCCCAGCTCGAGTTCCACGCTCCGGCGTTCTTCGACGACGTGATCGGTTTCGAAGTCGAGTGCGCTCACATCGGCCGCAGCAGCTTCACGCTCCGGCACTCGGTCAGCCGCGACGAGACCGACCTCGCCACGATCAGCATCGTCTACGTCAACGTCACCACTCACGACGGCAAATCGCGCTCGCTACCGGAGACCGTCGCGACCGCGCTCGCGAACTACGCCGCGAGAACCTGATCGCGACGGCCTTCACCACGAACGGCACCGGTCGGAATCCACTTCCCAGCAAACGAGCCGAATGCTCATCCGCGAAGATTTCTGGCTGCTCCAGCTCGATTTGTCAAAGTCGGACGCCTCCGCTGGGCGGCCAGTGTCGCGTTTGGCCGCACTGGTCAGCTCCCACCACCGATGTGAGCGGTGGTCATTGTGACCCGCGTGCTCAGGCCACGGAGATTCCGCCGTTCACGCTGACGACCTGGCCGGTGATGAGCCGAGACATCGGCGAGGCCAGGAACAGTGCGAGATTGGCCAGGTCCGACGGTTCGGTGAGACCGAGGTGGGCCTGGGAGATGATGCGGTCGAAGATCTTCTTGCTGAAATCCTGGTTCATCGCCCGGTCGTAGGAACCGGTGTCGGTGATGAGCGACGGTGTGATCACGTTGACCCGCACGCCGTCCCGCTTGGCTTCCAGCGCCAGCGTCCGGGAGAACGTCACGATCGCCCCCATTGCGGCGCCGATGCAGGTCTCGCCCGGGGTCGGAACCTTGGCCGCGTCCGAGGCGATGTTGATGATCGAGCCGGCCTGCTGCTCCGACATGTGCGGAAGAACCGCGCGACTCATCAGCAGCGGCCCCACAGCCTGCTCGGTGACGACCTTCGCGACTTGGTCGATGGGGGTGTTCCGGAAAAGCGTCGGCGAATACGGCGCCACGGTCGAATTGACCAGCACGTCGATCGCACCCATACGCCGACGTGCTTCTCCCGCGGCCTCCTCGGCGGCTACGGGATCATTGGCGTCGGTCGACAGGAACTCGAGCTCAGCACCCTGCACGACGCTCTGCACTTGTTCGACCGCGCGCTTGCCGCGTTCCTCGTTGCGCCCGAGCACGGTCAGCCGGCGACAACCGGCCTGGGCGAATGCGGTCGCGGTCGCCAGGCCCACCCCGGACGTTCCACCGGTGATGAGCACGGCGGTACCCGTGAAGTCGTAGCCGTCGGCAGCCCGCGGCGGACCATCCATCCGGTCGGTCATGTCACGTTCCTTTCGTTCTTCGAACCCAACTTCCGAGCATGGGTTCCGGCCTGTTCGGAGAGCGTGGTGAGCGGGACTGGGGCGGAATTCCGAACAAGCGAGATCAGACAGGGCGCAGCGGAATCACTGGGTGATCGCCCGTATCGCCGACCGGGTCGGGCGCGCTGCAGGTCGAGCACGATCGGGACGTCTCCTCGGTGAGGTCACCAGCAGGCTCGGCCCCCTCCACACCGGAAGCAGAGGCGTCCCGACCCCGTTCGCGGGCCAGCAGCGCCGCTCCGTACGCGCCAGTGATCTGCGGTGATTCCGGTACTGCGACCGTCGTTTGCAACGCCTCTTCGAGGAAGTGCACCGCCGCCGCGTTCCTTGCCACGCCTCCGGTCATCACGACCGGGCTTCGCTTGCCGACGAGCGCGACCAGACCGAGCGTGCGAGCCGACACCGCCCGATGCACCGAGGCGGCGATGTCCTCGCGCCGCTCCCCCGCCGCCAGCAACGAGATCAGTTCGGTCTCCGCGAAGGTCGCGCACATGCTGCTGACCTCGAGGTCCTTCTCCCCGCTCAGCGCGAGATCGGCGAGTTCGGCGATATCGCACTCGATCGCTCGGGCGAGCACCTCGAAGAACCGGCCGGTCCCGCTGGCACAGCGGTCGTTCATGGCGAAGTTCTCCGCGATGCCCCAGTCATCCACCAGGATCGTCTTGCTGTCCTGTCCACCGATGTCGATCACGAGTCTCGCCCCCGGGCACATGGCAGCGACACCGCGTGCGTGGCAAGTGATCTCGGTGAAGGTGCGTCCTGCTCCAGGAACCAGACGACGGCCGTAGCCGGTCCCGATGGTCTGGGCGATGTCGGACTCCGCCAACGATGCCGACTGCAGAGCCGTTGTCAGCGAACGCTCCAGGCCCGCCCGGCTCACGGCCCCCATCTGGACCACCTCGGAGGCGACGATTTCACCCGCTTCATCGATGATCACGGTCTTGGCGGTCGTCGAGCCGAGGTCGACACCCATGAAGTGATCTGCCATCGTCGCCTCCTTCCAGCGTTCCAGATCGATGTCAGCCCGCAGCCTGGCTCCGGCGGACATCGATGCCCTCCAGCATCGCCACCAGCTGGCTCTCCAAGATGTCGTCCTTGTAGAAGGACGCGTCTGCGACGTCGCCTTGGAAGAAGATCGAGGGAATACCCAGGTCGCGCTGGGCAGCCTTAGCGATCAGCCGCTGTGGGTTGGTGAACGCGCGGCAAGTTCGGGTGGAGTGGAAGACCACGCCGTCCACTCCGTACTCCGCGCAGTCCCGGAGCACGAGGTCTTGGATAGTCTTGGTTCCGTGGTTGGTCGGGCAAAGGAGGTAGTGCTGGGCCATGCCCTTGATCGGGTTCTCCGGATCGATCAGATGCGGCTCCTGCCAGAACGCGTGATGCGTATAGCGTCCAGCGATGACTGCGACGTCGTGGTCCGCGAACTTGCGAGCCAGCCAACCCAGCTTGTTCCAGTTCATGATCCCGTCGAAGTACACACGGTAGCGTTCGTTGTGCACACCGCTGATTCCCGCGGCCACACGCTGTTCAATCTCCGCCTTAACCGCAGCGAAGTAGTCCACGAGATCCTGGCTTGCGGGCAGGAAGTTGATGTGCGCGATGCTAGCGATCCAGTCCCAAAACGTCGCCGGTGTGGGTGCCAGCTTGCACAGTGCCATGGCTTCGCGGCGAAGCTCGGACGCGCGCTTGATGTAGGCCATGTTCTGCCTGAGCGCATCCCAGTCGAACGGCCGGCCGGTCATGGATTCGAGGAAAGCGA
Source organism: Saccharopolyspora endophytica (assembly GCF_018070075.1). Classification (GTDB taxonomy): domain Bacteria; phylum Actinomycetota; class Actinomycetes; order Mycobacteriales; family Pseudonocardiaceae; genus Saccharopolyspora; species Saccharopolyspora endophytica. The sequence continues at coordinate 486,736 of NZ_JAGPXE010000002.1, read as the reverse complement.
TGAGCTTGTGGAGCTGGTCGGCGACATGCTCCGACGTCTGTTCCCACTCCTCTCCGACGAGGTAGCCGGAGTCCGGCTTGTTCCCCCACAAGAACGGCAACGAGACGTTGAAGATCGGCACTTCCTTGCCGAAGACGCGAAACGAGATGTCGTCCCACTGCTGACCGGTGCTGCATCCGGAGTAGGCGTTAACGAAGAAGTCGGGCGCAGGGAGCTTGCTTGCGAGTTCCTGCTGATCCGGCATGCCCACGACGCCGGTCGACTCGCCCTGGCGGTTCTGCTGGGTGAGCACCGCACACCCAAGGTGAGTCCTGGCGTACGAGCAGAGCTCCCCGACGTAGCCGTACTCCTCGCCGGCGAGCTGAGCCGGCTTCTCCAGGTGCTGGGCCGCCAGACGGGCAGAGAACGCCTCCCCGTGACACCACACCAGCCCAGCGGCCTGGAAGATCGGGTTCAAGGCCTGGCCGTTGTACCAGACAACTTGATCGCCGCGTTCACGTGCGTTGAACACGCCATCCCAGTAGTCCGCGATCATCTTGCCGCCGGCCGCGGTGACGCTCAGGCGATTGGTCTTGTCCGTGACTGCTGTGCTCATGCGATCACTTCCTGAATTGAGGAACGTCGTTCGGGTCAGGAACTGACGAGCTCTGCTCGCCGGATGCGCTCCAGGAGCGCTTCCACTCTCGTCCGGACCGCCTCCAAAGGGACGCCTTCGTGTTCTGTTTCCATGAGCAGATGCGGGATTCCGTGCGCCTCGAGGGTTTTGCGCAGTTCCGGGTAATAGAGCATGTGCGGTTCGCAGAACTTGACCATGAGGACGATGACACCTTGAGCGCCACTTGCTCGGACCGATCGCACCAGGTGGTCCTCCCAGTCCGACTCGTGCTGAACCCGAGTCGGGCATGGGACTGCGGCGTCGCGCTGCAGATACCACTGGCTGATCGCGGTTACGGGGTCGCAATCAGTGGCGACATCGGTCGAGATGTAGCGACTGCCGGTGTAGAGGTCATCGTCGACGACGATCGCGCCGCATTCCTCGATCGCGCCCAGCAGTTCAGGTTTCGGCGCGTGGCAGAAGTGTCCGGAAAGGTGGAGCCGGACCCGGTCGTCACGTGGGGCAACGGCAGCCGCAGCGATCACCTCACGCAGCGCGGCGGTGTGTTCGGCCTTGTCCATCACCATGCTGGACTTCACCAGGATCTGCATCTGCTCTGAGGTGAAGCAGGCATCCCCGGCTCGCCGCGCGGCGAACAGTTCGCGCAACAGTCGGCGGTTCTCGTTGAACAGGGCGATGCTGGCAGCCAGGGCCTCGGGTGTGATCGGCCCACCGGCGAACTCGGCAATCTCGTCCAGGAACGCCTGCATCATCTTCCGCGCTTCGGCCGGCGTCTCCTCGTCCGTCAGCGACGTCGGCAGGTGCCCGTAGAACATCGGCTTCTCCGGAGACTCCGACCGGATGACATCCACCGCTCCGAGCAGCTGGATGCAGTGGTCGGCGTTGAAGAAGCCGTCGTAGATGTCGAGTTTTCCCTTGGCCGCGGAGTCAGCGATGTTGCGGGTGTAGCCGCAGTAGAACTCGGCCAGCAGGTTGCGTCCGATGCTGTCCGGCTCGCGGCTCTCCTGGATCAGAACTGGGAGCGCCCCAGCGGCGTGCGCGATTTCGACCGGGAAGTTCATCGGGAACACCCCGACCGCCTTGCCGCCGGTGCGCTGCTTCCACCGCACCACGTAGGCGTCCGGATCTTCGGCGACTTCAGCGAGCGGGGCCAGAGCGGATGCGAGTGCCTCCGACACGTGTCACCTGCCTTCTCATGTCTCCACCTCTTGCGGGCGGAGACGGGCTGCGGGAGCTGTGCCCCCGTTCGACTGTCCCCACCATGTGTAACCCGAACACTGGACACTTCGCAACACTCAGCGCCCAAAAATGTATAAGATTTGCGCAGCGTTCCACTTCGAGCCCCACCCCCTGACATAACGTCATACATCTCTGGACCCTCAGGGTCCAAAAATGTAACTTGAACTGAACCGCGCGCCCCTCCAGGAGCGCCACCAACAAGCCCGCTCACCGACCTTCGAGGAGCCGACGAATCATGGGGCCGATCAGCAACCGCTACACGCGACTGGCAGGAATCGAACACCCGATCGTCCAGGAGGGCCTGGGGCCGTTCAAAACTCCGAAACTCGCCGCTGCTGTCAGCAACGCGGGCGGTCTTGGGACGGTGAGCATGCCCGGATTCCCGCGCGACCTCACCGAAGGCGCCCGCACCTTCCGCGAGCACATCGAGGAATGCGCCTCGCTGACGGACAAGCCCTTCGCGGTCAACATCCCGGTCGGCGTGGACGGCGACGGCAACGTGCTGGCCTTCACCGATGCCTACATCAACACCGCGCTCGAAGCCCGCGCGGCAGACGACGAGATCGCCAAGCGGCTGACCGTGCTGACCACCTCGGCCGGCTTCCCCGGCAAGTACGTGGGGCCGATCAAGGACGCTGGCATGGTCCACCAGCACAAGGTCGGCTCCACCGCACAGGCCCTGAAGGCCCAGGAGGCCGGTGTCGACGCCGTCATCGCGGCGGGCTTCGAGATGGGCGGCCACGCACCTAGCAAAGGCGTCCACACCTACGTCCTCGTTCCCTCCGTCACCGAGGTCGTCGACGTGCCCGTCGTGCTCTCGGGCGGCGCGAAGGACGGCCGCACTCTGGCCGCCGCGCTGTGCATGGGTGCCGAGGCGGTCGCGATGGGAACCAGGTTCATCGCATCGGAGGAGAACTCCGACTGGCACCCGTCCTACGCGCAAGCGCTCCTCTCCGCCCAGGAGGGCGACGACGTCGCCTTCACCGGCGTCTACGGGCCGTGCCGCGGTCTCCGGAACCGGGCATCCCTGCGGCTGGTCGAGGATCACGACGACACCACCGACCCCGCCGAACTGCTGCGCTGGAAGATCGAGTCCATGCAGCGCGCGCAGACCGAGGGCGACGTCGAGGACGGCCTCGTTCTCGCCGGCCAGGTCGCCGGTGCGATCGGCGAGGTCATCAAGGTCGCCGAATTCGTCCCTGCCATGGCCGAGGAGGCCGCCGACGTGCTCGATCGGCTCGCTGCCCGGCGCTGACCGGGGCCGAAGCGCAGAGCCCCCGGCCACCCGATTGTCGGGCGGCCGGGGGCTCCTGCATCCCTTCCCCGCTGGTCAGTGCCCGGCCACCCGTGCTGGGAGGCCGGTGATCGGCTCGACGTCGAAGTCGGTCTTGCCCACCTTCTTGCCTCCGCCGGAAAGGCCCGCCTGTTCGACGAAGTCAGCGTTCGCCTTGGTGTAGGAAACCCACTCGTCGGGGACGTCCTCGTCGTAGTAGATGGCCTCCACCGGGCACACCGGCTCGCAAGCACCGCAGTCAACGCATTCGTCGGGATGGATGTAGAGCATCCGACCGCCCTCGTAGATGCAGTCGACAGGGCACTCCTCGATGCAGGTCCTGTCGAGCACGTCCACGCACGGTTCAGCGATCACGTAGGTCACGGATACGGTTCCTCTCGATTACTCGGCGTCCACCGACGAGGTTCTTCCGCGACGGACGAGGCCACTCGTGGTGGGAGGGCTTGTTTCGACCTCGCCCTGGCGGTGTTGGCGGACCAGCGCCTTTCGGCTCAGCGGCCGTCACCAAGGATGTTCGGCAGCGGGGCCGCACCGACGACCTGTTCGACGGGCTTGACGACGGGGGCCAGGCTTTCGTTGACCGGTGGTGGGAGCACCTCTCGGACCGGCGCCAGCACCGGTACCTCCGGTTCCGGTTCAGGGGCAGGCGGCGGAGCAGGCGCTGGTTCGCCGCCGTTATCGTCCTGCGGCGGTTCGGGGTCCTGCGGCTGCTCCGCCGCCGGTGGCGGGGGAGGTGGTGCGGTTTCCGGCGACGACGAGTCGCTGCCCGCGTTGCTATCCGAGTCGAACGCGGCCAGCTGCAACAGGTCGGACGAGGCGTGCTGGTCGGGGACTCCGCCGCCGCCGGTCTCGTAGGCCGACATCCAGCGGAGCACCAGGTTCACGTAGTCACCGGAGTGGTTGTAGCTGAAGATCGCCGCTCGCAGGTCCCCCGGGGTCGACAGGTCACGACCCCCTGCGCACAAGTAGCGGGAAGCGGCGAGCGAAGCGTCGTAGACGTTCTGCGGGTCCGTCGCGCCGTCGTGGTTGCCGTCGGCGCCCCACCGCTCCCACGAGGAGGGGATGAACTGCATCGACCCGGCCGCTCGTGCCCATCCCCCTTCACCCGGGATCGACGCCGTGTTGTTGGTTCCGTTCAACGACGGGCCGTAGATCGGATGGATCAAATCGCCATCGGAGGTGACATCGCCCCCCCGGGCATGCCCGGACTCGACCTTGCCAATACCGGCGAGCAACGACCAGGCGATGCGGCAACCTGGGTTCTCGCGCTGCTGGACGTCGACCGCGCGCAGGTAGGAGTCCAGCACCGTGGCGGGAATTCCGTACTTCGGCGCCGTGGGTCCAGCGCTGGACTTCAACGCTTGCCCCCCGCTCGTTAGGACCGCGGCATGGGGGCCGGCGACCGGCAGCGGGGGCTCCGTCGGATTCTGCGGCATGGGACGCGCCGCGTTCGAGCCGGTGGCTTCGACGTTCGATTCGCCGACCCACGAGGTCTGGTCGGCGGCGCTCAGCGCCAGCATGCCGACCAGAGCGGCCGCCTGGTAGCACCACACGCGACGTTGAGCTCCGCGATTGTGCCTACCTCGTTGTCGTCCCCGGTTGCGAACCATGATCACAGACCTCCGTTGTCCGGACTTGGTGCGACGGCAGTGGGTTGCGTTCGCGGGTCCGCTACCGCGCGAACGATCGATCGCCGAGAATCGTCGACGGATTCGCCGATTTCAGCATTGATTCGGGACGGCCTGTCGGGTGCGCGGGGTCGTCGGCCGCCGACGTGCGGCCAGAGCCCGGCATCAAGCAGAAACCGTCCAGGTGTCGTTCCCGTTCAACAGGGACTGCAGATCGGCGGGTTTGCCGTCGACCGCCGCACGCACCTGTTCGCGGACGAGGTCGTCGTACGCGGGGCGCTGGACCTGCCGGAAGATGCCGGTCACCGCGTGGCCGAGTTCCGGCCCGGTGAGACGGGACAGGCCGAAGGCCTGGGTCGGGTCGTCGGCGGTCGCGTCGTGGGTCAGCAGGGCATCCGCACCGACTTCGGAAACGCTGCGAACCACGAGCCCACCGGTGCCGGGATCACGCACCACCCCGTACTCCCCTCCCCCATCGGCCGCGCCGGGCCCGAAACGCACGGGTTCGCCGTGCCGGAGTGGAATGACGCGATGTTGCGCCTCGTCCTTGTCGGTGAAAACGTCGAAGGCGCCGTCGTTGAAGATCGGGCAGTTCTGGTAGATCTCCACCAACGACGAACCGCGATGATCGGCCGCCGCCTGCAGCACGTCGGTGAGTTGCTTCCGATCGGAATCGATCACCCGGGCAACGAATCCGGCCTCGGCACCCAGCGCCAGCGAGACGGGGTTGAACGGGCTGTCCAGCGAGCCCATGGGTGTGGACTTGGTGACCTTGCCCTGTTCCGAGGTCGGCGAGTACTGCCCCTTCGTCAGCCCGTAGATCCGGTTGTTGAACAGCAGGATCGTCATGTTCACGTTGCGTCGCAGCGCGTGGATCAGGTGGTTGCCCCCGATGGACAACGCGTCGCCATCACCAGTCACCACCCAGACCGACAGGTCCGGGCGCGAGACCGCCAACCCGGTCGCGATCGACGGTGCCCGGCCGTGGATGGAGTGCATCCCATAGGTGTTGAGGTAGTAGGGAAACCGCGATGAACAACCGATTCCCGAGATGAACGCGATGTTCTCACGTTTGAGCCCCAGGGTTGGCAGGAACGACTGCACGGCGTTGAGCACGACGTAGTCGCCACAGCCCGGGCACCACCGCACCTCTTGATCGGACTTGTAGTCCTTGGCCTTCTGCGGTTCCGCGCTCTGGGGAACCCCGTGCTGCCCGCCGAGAAGCGGCAGTCCCAGGTCCGTTGTCATGCTCGTACTCCCTCTAGGAAATCACAGAGGACACCCTGAAGTTCTTCGGCTTTGAACGGCAGTCCCGCGACCTTCGTGTAGGTGGCGCAGTTGACCACGTACTTCGCCCGGACCAGAGTCGCCAGCTGCCCCAGGTTCATCTCCGGAATCAGCACGCGCTCGTAGTCGTGCAGCACCGTTCCGAGGTTGGCCGGGAACGGGTTCAGGTGGCGCAGGTGAGCTTGCGCCACGGCGTAACCCTGGTTGCGGACCCGGCGTACGGCGGCGCTGATCGGCCCGTACGTCGATCCCCAGCCCAAGACCAGCGTCCTTGCCTGCCGGCCCGGGTCGTCCACGACGACATCCGGCACTTCGATACCGTCTACTTTCGCCTGACGAAGGCGAACCATCTTGTCGTGGTTGTCGGGATCGTAGGAGATCCCGCCCTTGACATCTTCTTTCTCCAGCCCACCGATCCGGTGCTGGAGATCGGGTGTACCGGGCACCGCCCACGGTCTGGCCAACGTCTCGGGATCGCGCAGGTACGGCCAGAAATCACCGGATCCATCAGTGGCGTTGGGCTCCAAGGCGAACCGGACCCGCATGTCGGGCAGCTCGGCAACATCTGGGATCGACCAGGGCTCGGAACCGTTGGCGATGGAGCCATCCGACAGCAGCACCACCGGGGTTCGGTACTTCAACGCGATGCGCGAGGCCTCCAGCACGCTGGCGAAGCAATCCGACGGGGATGCCGGTGCCACCACCGGAACCGGCGACTCGCCGTTTCGGCCGTACACCGCCTGAAGCAGGTCCGCCTGTTCGGTCTTGGTGGGCAAGCCCGTGGACGGGCCACCTCGCTGGATGTTCAGCACGACGAGCGGAAGCTCCGTCATGACCGCCAGCCCGATCATCTCCGACTTCAACGCAAGTCCCGGACCGGACGTCGAGGTGATTCCGAGACCGCCGCCAAAGGCGTGTCCCAGCGCAGCGCCGACGCCGGCGATCTCGTCCTCCGCCTGGAAGGTGGTGATTCCGAAGTTCTTGTGCTTCGCCAGCTCATGCAGGATGTCCGAGGCCGGAGTGATCGGATAGGTGCCGAGCAAGACCGGCAGTTCCGAGCACCGCGCTGCGGCGATGATCCCGTAGGCGAGCGCGGTGTTACCGGTGATCTGACGATATCTGCCCGGGGCGAGCCGGGCGGGTGCGACTTCATAGCTGACCGCGAACGCCTCGGTGGTCTCACCGTAGTTCCACCCGGCGCGGAAAGCCTGCACGTTGGCCTCGGCGATGTCCGGCTTCTTCGCGAACTTCTCGCGCAGGAACCGTTCGGTCCCCTCCACCGGCCGGTTGTACATCCAGGACAGGAGACCCAGCGCGAACATGTTCTTCGAGCGCTCGGCCTCCTTCTTCGACAGCCCGGACTCCTCCAGCGCCCCGCGGGTCAGGGTGCCCATCGGCACCTGCTGCACGGAGAAAGCTTCGAGCGATTCGTCTTCGAGAGGGTCCGATTCGTAGCCGACCTTGGTCAGGTTCCGCTTGGTGAACTCGTCGGTGTTGACGATCAACGTTCCGCCGGCTGGGAGATCGCCGATGTTTGCCTTCAGCGCAGCGGGGTTCATCGCGACCAGGACATCCGGCCGGTCGCCAGGTGTGGCGATGTCGGTGTCGGCGAAGTGCAACTGGAATGACGAGACACCGGGCAACGTGCCGTGCGGAGCGCGGATCTCGGCCGGGAAGTTCGGCAGCGTGGCGAAGTCGTTGCCGAACACAGCGGTCTCGGAGGTGAACCGATCACCAGTGAGCTGCATCCCGTCACCGGAGTCGCCGGCGAACCGGATCACCACCCGGCTCAGCTGCTCGACCGTAGTGCTCACGCGAAACCTCCTAGCGAACCCGAAATCTCGAGTTCAAGAACTCCACGAACCGCCCTGCCGGCGCCGAGCATCCGCCCGGCGCCGACAGGCTCCGCACCATCGAGCGAACACCTGCGCTCGCCGACGTGGACCCACGCCCAGGCCCCATCAGTGCCGACTCAGAACATACTACGCATACGTTCACTCACAATCAATCTATGTAGTTTATCCATCGATGGTGAACCCGGTGGTCGACGACACTGGGGCGACGCAATTCGCCGCAATCACTCATCTCACCAGTGAAAATGACCGCACCCAAACATGGCGGTTCCCCGCGACACTGAAGTGAGGACGCACGAGGGAGCTCCACAGAAGCTCTCCAGCGACGTGCGCAACTAGCTACAAAAGAGCTAACCAGGTGCCGACGCACGTTCAGTGTCGAAACACCACAGCAGGGAGCGGCCCTCGGGTCCAGGCTCCAGAGGACGACGGGGTCCGGCCACCCGTCCGGCCTATTCAGCAGCCCGGGCGGTGAACCAGATCGCTACCTGGGTTCTGGACTTGACACCCATCTTGCCGAGCACGTTCTCGACGTGTCCCTCGACGGTGCGCTGGGAGATCACCAACCGAGTCGCGATCTCCTTGTTCGTCAGACCTGCCGCCACCAACCGCGCAACTTCGCGCTCACGTCGGGTCAGCTGCGCCAGGCGGGAACCAGCCGGTTCGTCTTGATTCGCCCTGGCGAACAACATCGCGTCGGCGGTGTCGAGCTGCTCGCCACGCCGCGCGCCTTCTTCGAACGCCCTGTCCCCCAGTGCCTTGCGGGCCCGTTCTTCATAGCGATCATGGGTTTCCACCAACGCCTGCGAGCCGAAGAGCGGATCGCCCACCGTCGCCCAGGAGGCACGACTGATACCGAACAGCCGGGAAGCTCGTTCCGCACTACCGTCCTCAACCGCGACCCACGCCAACAGCTCGACGCATGCCGACATGCCCAGTCGATCGTTGAGCGCGTCCTTCACTTCGAGCGACGCCTTCAGCGCGCTCGCCGCCTCGGCGTACTCGCCTCTCGTCCACCTCGTGAGACCCGACACCCACATCGCCCACGAGTACGCCCACCGCTCCCCATGCGCCTCGCTGATGAGCCGGCATTCCTCACAGAGCTCGATGGCTCGCTCTGTTTCATCTATCAGACAAGACACGAAGGCGAGCTGCGCCACGCCCAGGACGGTCAGCGAGTTGACCCGGCCGGCCCGCCGGTGAGCCTCGACGGCTTCCAGCAGCAGTGACTCGGCTCGTTCGAGGTTGCCGGTGAACTGCTCCGACGACCCGCGGAATTGGTAGGCGAAAGCCCGCGCCTGCTCGTCGCCCAGCGCCTCGGCGAGCGCGACGCAGTCGTCGAAGCTGCGCATCGCCGCTGTGTTGTCACCTTGAGTCATGGCGATGTACCCGTTGACCCACAGGGCTTTCGCACGCGCCGAACTCGGGGTCTCCACCGCGCGCAGCGCACGGCCGATCCAGTACCGGCCGTCCTGGAGGTGGCCACAGGCATTCCAGTAGAAGCACAGGGCGCCCACCAGGTGCATGCCGCTGGCTTCTTCTCCCGGCGTGGTCAGGCAGAAGTCCAGCGCCGCCCACAGGTTGGCCTGCTCTGCCTGAATCCTGTCCCACCAGCGGAACTGGTCGGCACCGAACCAGCTGTCATCGAAGGTCTCGGCCAATCTCAGGTAGTGGTCGCGATACCGACGCAGGAACACGAGCTCGTGCCCGGCGGCACCGAGTTTCTCCCTGCCGTAGGCCCGGATCGTTTCGAGCATTCGGTAGCGGACCTTGGCGCCGGTACCTTCCCGGAGCACAATCGACTTGTCGACCAGGCTCGTCAGCAGTTCCACCACGTCATCTGCGGTCATGGTGTCGCAGGCGCACACCGATTCGGCGGCCTCGAGGTCGAAACCTCCTGCGAAGATCGCGAGCCTTGCCCACAGCGCCCGTTCCTGCTCGGTGCAGAGGTCGTAGCTCCAGTCGACCGCGGCGCGGAGCGTCTGATGACGGGCGGGGCCGCCGCGGTTACCCGAGCTCAGCAGCCGGTACCTGTCCCGGAGCCGCTCGTGGATCTGCTCGATCGACATGGATCGCAGCCGAACCGCGGCGAGCTCGATCGCGAGCGGAAGGCCGTCGAGCCCCCGGCACAGCTGCGAAGCCGTTGGTTTGGTAGTCGTGTCGAGCGAGAAATCGGGGAGCACCGTGCGCGCACGTTCTTCGAAGAGGTCCAGCGCTTCGTGTCCGTAGACGTAGCCACCTCGCGAAGGCGCCACGTTCGCCAGGTCCGGCATCGACAGCGGAGGGACGGGCCAGGTTCGCTCGCCGAGGATGCCCAGTGCTTCTCTGCTCGTGGCCAAGACGACGAGCTGGTTGTCCGCCCGGCACAGCTTCGCGATCAAGGTCGCGCACGAGCTCAGCAGGTGCTCGCAATTGTCCATGATCAGCAGTAATCGGCGACCTTCGAGGTACTCCAGCAGCACCGCTTCCCGGGAGCGCGTCGTCTGGTCTCGCACGCCCAGCGACTCTGCGACCACGTTCGGCAACAGAGCTGGTTCGGTTACCTTCGCCAGCTCCACGAGCCAGACGCCGTCCGGGAACTCGTCCCGCACGCACTCGGCCGCGCGCAACGCCAACCGCGTCTTGCCCACGCCACCGACTCCGGTGAGGGTCACCAGTCGCGATTCGCCCAGCACCCGCGCGACCTCGGCCAACTCGCGCCGCCGGCCGACGAAGCTCGTCAACCCGTCGCCAAGAGCCTTGACCTGAGCACACACCCCGACATGTCCCCTTTCTCGGCGCGTCGCTGCGCAGAGCAAGGTCAGTGTAGTAGCACAGCCTAGGCCAGATGCCACCTTTTTCCGGACGACCTGCGCCCGAGCGGCCGAAACCGAAACGCGACCGAAGGCTGAACCAGTCAACGCATCCCGAGGCCCGCACCATCACCTCGGACGGGCAACGAGCACGGTTTGAGGACGGCTTTGAGGCATTTGCCCACTTCCATGTCCTCGACGGCCTTGTTGATGTCCATCATCGAATAGGTGTCGATGAGCCGGTCGATGGGAAAGCGGCCCTGCCCGTGGAGTTCGAGCAGTTGTGGAAGGAATTCGTCGGGTCGACTGTCTCCCCAGGTCACCCCGGTCACGGTTCGTCCGGGAAGCAACAGGTTCGTCATGTCGACGGACAGTTCGGCGCCGGCGGGCCCCAACCCGAGGATCGCGCAGGTGCCGAGCGCCGCCAGGCTGTACACCGCTTGTCGCAGTACGTCCGGCTCGGCCGTGGTCTCCACGGTGTACCCGACCCCGCCGTCGGTGAGAGTCTGAATAGCGCTGACCGGGTTGACCCGGCTCGCATCGATGAGGTGGGTCGCGCCGAGCTCGCTGGCGAGCGCCAGCCGGTCCGGCTGCGTGTCGACGGCGATGATCTTGCTGCACCCGACCAGTTGTGCGGCCATCACTGCCGCCATACCGACAGATCCGACGCCGAAAACCGCAATGGTGGAGCCGGCCTCCGGGCGCAGCCGGTTGATCACAGCACCGGCACCGGCCTGGATCCCGCAGCCTAACGGGCCAGCGATGTCCAGGTCAGTACCGTCGTCAACCTTCACCACGTTGCGCTCGCTGGCGATGGCATGGGTGGCGAACGAGGATTGACTCATGAAGAACCCGTGCATCTCGCCGTCGCCGTCGCCGTGCAGGGCGTTGCTGCCATCGAGCCTACCGCCGCTGATGTTGCGATCCAGCAGTTCCACGCAGTAGGCGGGGTGCCCGCCTGCGCAGTACCGGCACTGCCCGCAGGAGGCGAAGGTCATGACCACCTTGTCGCCAGGGCGGACCTTGGTGACATCGGAACCGGTTCGCACCACCACGCCCGCTCCTTCGTGTCCCAGCACCGCAGGCAGTTGCACCGGCAGCCACTGGTCGCGCAGCGCGATGTCGGTACGGCAGAGACCGACGGCGTGCACCTCGACGAGCACTTCGTCGGGGCGTGGCTGATCGAGCTCGAGCTCCTCGAGAATGAACGGTTGGCCCTCGTCCCTGGCGACTGCAGCGGTCACACGCATTCCGGCCTCCTTGGAGATCTCCAGCCCGGGTCAGGCATTCACCTGGGCTTGCTCGAGTCCTGCGAACCGACCAGGGCATGCGGGCCGAACACGAGCGTTGCTCGCTGAGGCGTCGAAACGATCGTTTGAACCGATAACCGATCGCCCCGCTACGTAGCCCTGGAACCAACCCGGGCGACACTGCTCACCGGCATGCGAAGAGTGATGCTCCAGCCTCATGACCGGCCCCTTTGCCTTGGCCTCGTGCTCTGGAAACACCACGTTAACCGGCTCACTATGGTGGAGGTCACGGGTATAACTACGTGCTTTTGCCGACTGACGTTCAGTTACGGGGTTTCACTTCCGGACCAAATGGCTGCAACGATCAAGCGAACGACCGCGCCCGAAGCGGTCGTTCGCGTCTGGCCGGGCGCCGCAGCGTCTTCAGCGAGCCATGAAACGGGGATGTCCGCGGCCCGGGGTCACCGCTGTTCGGACAGCAACGCCGCTGCCCCGACCTCGACGCACACCGAACAGGCCGTGAAATCCTCTTCGCGTGCTTCGACCAGCGTCAGTTCCTGAGCCTGCTTTCCCCTCACCAACCGGCAATCAGCGGTGTGGAAGCGCTTGCGGCGCTGCAGGACGTACACGGTCGCATCCGAATCCAAGCGATCGCCATTCGCCCGTTCGACGAAAATCTCGCGAGTGAGTTGACTGCTCGAGTCCGATTCCTCCCCGGCGACCTCGGTGTCGCCCGGTTCCTCCGTTCCGTCCACCACCGAGGTGGACGGCTCGTCAGCCACGAGCGATTCCGGCACATCGGACCGGCCGCGCCGCAACGCCGCGGCCAATACCAACAGCAGTCCCAATGTCGACAGCCCGAGGGCTGCGTACACCAGCACGATCTGCTCGAGCAACCATCCGACGACGAGGCAAGCACCCGATAACGCGGCCAGCACGGCAGCTAGCATCGTTCCTCCTTCTTCATGTGACATGGCGTACGACCCGTTACCAGCGGCTAGTTGCCCTGCCCGGCTTGAACAGGTGAGGCATCCGGATTCGCGGGCTGGTATTCCGGCGCATAGGTGACGTCGGCATCCTTGATGCGCTGGGCGAGGAACCCGTCCCAGGCCGCGAGCTTCGCGTCGTTGTCCAACTTGCCCTTGATGGCGTCCCTGACCTGCTCGAAGGAAACCGGCTCCGAGGGGCGCACTTCACCGACCCGGCCGACGTTCCAGCCCTGCGGTGTTTGCACCGGACCGAACGCCGAACCGGCCGGAGCACCGAAGGCCGCCTTGCCGTAGCCCGGGTCCAGCTGCGTGACCTGGACGAGTCCCAGCGAGCCACCCTTGTCCTTGGTGCTGCCATCGATGGAGAACTGCCTCGCGAGCGCGGCGAAGTCGCCGCCGGCGTTCGCCTGTTGCAGCACCTGCTGCGCCGTGGCTTCGTCCGGCACGACGATGTTGGCGATGTCGCGCTGTTCAGGGGTGACCATCTGCGCTCGGTTCTGGTCGAAGTAGCGCTGCGCGTCGGCGTCGGTGACGGGCTTGACCGGCTCCGTCACCTTGCCGAACAGCCGAGCGTTTCCCTGCTGACGCTTGATCTCGTCGATGACGTTCTGCTCGGAGATACCACGAGCGCCGAGCTCCTGGATGAAGGTCTTGCGGTCGGCGTAACCCGTTTCTTTGATCATCTTCTCGAGCTGGTCGCTCGCGGCCTTGTCCGCGATCACGATGCCCTGCTCACGGGCGGCTTGATCCACCACGTTGCTGACTGCCATCGCCTTGGCCACGGAGCGCTTGAACTCGTCCTGCTTCGCCAGCTCCTTCGGCTGCTGCAGGCCGTAGACGAACTCCATCAGGCTGACGCGTTGCTTGAGTTGCTGCTCGGTGACCACGACACCCTGGGCCCGGAAAGCCGCGTCCTCCGGCAGCGACTCGGCCGCGTGCATGACGGCCTTCGTGCTGGATCCTCCGACGACCACCACGAGCATCGCGATGACGACGCCGGCTCGGTAGCCCTTGAGTCCGAACGCCGAAGGGCGACCGATGTATCCGGCCAGGCGGTCAAGGGCGCCCCGAGTTGGGATTTTGGGCACGCGGACCTTCATGAAACAACCTCCGAGAGCTCGGTGTCGGCACCACGGACTTCGTCGGCGGTCACCGTGTTCTTCTCCGGCGCGGACGACGGGCCCAGCCGCACGACCGCGAGGGCGGCCAGGTAGGACAGCAGCACCGTGACGGCAAGGGTGATCCCGAAGTCACGGAGCAGGACGATCTTCGACGGAACTAGGGCCAGGTATCCGACCACCGAGGTGGCGCACGCCCACCCGACAACCCGCTTGAGCGCAACTCCTCGATGTCGGTGTTCGTCGGCCAGCAGTACGGTGAACTCGCACGCGGTGACGGTGGCCAACGAGCCGAGCGCGATCGTCAGCGGACTCAGCGGTTCGCCGACCAGCCACAACCCGGCGATGGTCCACCCCGTCGCCAGTGCGGCGGCGGCCATCGCGCGCAACGCGTCCCGCCGGCTTCGCAGGCCGAAGAACAGGACGAGACCGGCCGCACCGATGCCCACCAGGTTGTCGAGGTAGCGGTGCTGCGAGATCAGCTCGTAGGCACGAGCCGCGGACACCGGGAGCCCGACGACGTCGACTTGAGTCGCCCCCGGCGGGGGTGGCAGCGCAGCACGCATCTCAGCCAGCAGTGCCGTCTGCCTCTCCAGGTCCTGGAACTTCAGCCCGAAGGTCATCACCGCCTGTCTCCCATCGGGGCTGAACACCGCGCTGGTCAGGTACGGCGGCAGCAGCTGCAGCCCGGCCGAGACCTGCTCCGGGCTGGGATGATCCCCCAGGAACTTCAGCAGGTCGGGCGCGGTGAGGATCGGCCGGATCTGGTCGCCGTAGCGCGAGACGGTCGCGTCCTGCGCCTTGAACATCCAGTCCAGCGCCTGTGGGCTTCGCACGTCCTGGCCCCTCAGCACGATGCTGACCTCACCTGAGGAGCCCAGCGTCTGCTCGGCGTAGCGGGCATTCTCCAGCTCTGGTAGCCCCTGCGCGACGTCCTCGGGATTCGCCCGGACGTCGAGGGTGGCCAACGAAGCCCAACCCAGGACCGCGACCGCGGCCAGACATCCGAGCGCGCTCCAGCGCACGCCCGGTCGCTGCGGGCTGCGAACCGCCTGCCTCACCGGCTCCTCGACGTTCGGGCCGAGGCCGATCCTCCTGCCGATGAACAGGGTGACCGCGACCGTCAGCAGCACGCCCACGCCCAGCGCAAGCCCGAGTTGCCGGACGAACGGCAGGGGCGAGACGACCAGCGAACCGAACGCCACCGCACTCGCGGCCGACACGACCAGAACGCGGCGCCGATTCGCGGAAGCGGCCAGGTACAGCGGGAACGAACTGCCGATGCCCATCAGCAGCGGCAGCAGCGCCGCCGCCCCGAAGGATATGGGCACCCCGGCCAGACCGAACCCGGCCAGCGTCAGCGCGCTGCCGATCACCGCGGCCAACAGCGGCCACAGCTTCCGGAAAAGGCTGGAGCCGGGCGAGGCCAACAGGAACCGCAGCAGGATCACCAGCGCAGCAAGACCCGCCAGCAGCGGAATCTCAGCCGTCGCCTCCGCCGTCAGCGCAGAAGTGATGACCGGAACACCGGTGACGGTCACCTTGCTGGTCGACAGGCCGGCACCACCGACCGCGTCCCGCACACCGCTGACCAGTCGCTGGGTGGCCGCCTCGTCCATGCCTTCGCGCGGGCGGACGAGCACGGCGACGCTGTTCTCCTTCGGCACCACGAAGTGCCACCGCGCCCGCGGTTTCCCGGTCTCGTCGAAGATGACGTTCTTGACGAAGTTCGGGTTCTTGGTGGTGGGAAGTCCACCGGGCAACCCCCGGACGAGCAACGTTCCGTAGCGGCGGTCGAAGTCGGCGGTGGCGGCGTCGCCCGCGGC
This sequence comes from Saccharopolyspora endophytica, assembly GCF_018070075.1. GTDB lineage: Bacteria > Actinomycetota > Actinomycetes > Mycobacteriales > Pseudonocardiaceae > Saccharopolyspora > Saccharopolyspora endophytica. Next base: position 470,844 of record NZ_JAGPXE010000002.1, on the reverse strand, counting down.
GCGGACCGCCGACTCGGACTCGTTCCGGTTGCGGGCCTCGGCCTCTGCGCGGGCACGTAGTCCATCACGCGTTCCGCTGAGGCTCGCGAGCAGGTTCTGCGAGGAGATGGCGAGCTGGTTCATGACCGTGCCGGGGCCGTAGACGGTGGCCACGTCCGGCACCCGCGACAGCGACCCCTCGAGCTTCATCAGCTTCTCGAGTTGCTTGTCACCGAGCAGCAGGTGTCCGGGCTCCTCTGACTCCAGCACGACGACGACGGGGTTCCCGCCGAAGCCCTCGGCGTGCTCCTCGAGCCGACTGACGCTGGGGTCGCCTTCGGGAAGGAAGGACTCCACGGTCGTTTCGACGCGCAGGTTCAACAGACCGAAGACGGTGGAACTCGCGATCCCGAGAACGACGAGGGACACCAACAGCTTTCGCGCGGTGATCCGGCGCCGGTCGCTTCGGGATACGTCGGCAGGGCGCGGAATTCCCTTGAGGAGATTCCGCACCCGCGCCAGGGGCGCCTTCAACAGCCGCATTGCTCCAGCCCCGTCCCTTCCGCGTATGCCAAGTCTCGTGATGCGGGCCACAGTACCTCGCCGTGTCCATCAAAGACAACACGTCATGACACTCAGTTCCATTTTTCGTAGACTTTCCAAATTCGGCGAGACCTCTTGTATGACAAACCGAAATGGTGGCTATGCCCTGCTGAAACTCGCGTTCAACTAGCCCGGGAGCACAACCTGAATGCTCCGATCAGTCGCCAGTCACACCGCATCTGTAGAACTCCTCAGCAGCATCGGAAACGAGGAACCTCCGGGCCGGGCGGGTCCTTCGACCCACACCGAACCCAGAGGTCCCGATCTTGAACTCAGCCCTGCACCACTGGCATCAGTTGGGCTGCGGGTGGATCCTGGTGAACTCTCGCCCCTCCGGCGAGACGCTCTGCCCCGGGGCGGGGTACGGGTTGCTGTTGGTCAGCACGTTCGGCAGCGGGGCCGGTACGCCCTTGACGATGCCTTCGTTGCCCAGGTCGGGCATGAGCCGGAAGAAGTGGATTCCCGCCTCGTCCGTGTACTGGAAGATCGAACCGAAGTTCGCGAAGAACGCACCCAGTTCCGGGCCGTACGGCTTGATGTACGACAGCATCGGGTTGAGGTTGGTCATGGCAGTACGTGCCTGCGGCACGAGAGCGCTGACGTCCTGCGCCGTCACCGGAAGCCGGTCCAACGTGTCCGGCGCCTGGTGCAGCGTCCCGTTGAGCCCCGGAAGCAACCCGCGCAGATCCGAGGTCGTCTGCGGAAGCTGCTGCAGCGACGAGTTCAAGTACGGCGCCGCCGTTTTGAGGTCGGAGGCTACCGGCGCCACCGACGACGACAGCTCGTGGAGCTTGCCCGTCGCCGTCTGGGTGCTCGAGAGCACCCCCGGTAGGCTGCGCACCGTCGCGGCCAAGTCCTCCTGCTGCCCGCTGGTTGCGGAGGTCAACCGCTGCGCGTTCTCGACCAGCGAGGCGATCTGCCCCTGCCCGGTGTCGAGCGCGTCGAGAACGGTCGTCGTCTGCTGCGCCAGCGTCGTCAGGTCCTTGGACTGCGCCGAAATGGCATCCACGGCCGTGTAGCCCTGCCGGCCGAGCTGACCGAGACCGGTCATGGCGCTGGCCACGTCCTCCTTCGACCCGGTGGTGCCTTCTCCCGCCGTGCGGATCACACCGCCGAGCGCCGCCCGTGTCTTGGGATCGAGGCTGTTGACGACGTCGCGCAGCTGCACACCCCGCTCAACGGCTTCGGGAGGGATCCGGCTGCCGCTGGGCAGCTCCTCCCCCTTCCCGTCCTCGATCTCAATGTAGGACTCGCCGGCCAGGGATTTGGCGCCGATCCGGACCTTGGCGCCTTCGTGCAGCGGCGCGGCCTGTTGTTCCAGGCTCACCACGACCTGGGCCTTGCCGTTCGCGTGCTCAACGCTGTCAATCTTGCCGACGTTGACGCCTGCGACCTTCACGTCCCCCACGGGAATCGCGTTGTCCACATCGGAGGTCTCGAAGGACGCCGTGTAGGACTGCGAGTTCGCCAGTGGGTTGGTTACACCCGCCTTGTCCAGCAGATACCCCATGTAGACCATCGAGAGGACGAAGAAGGTCCCCAGCACGACGAGCTTGCCTGCTGTGCCTTGGAAAAACCTCATGGGTTGCTCCCGTCGCCCGTAATACCGCCCTGCTCGTCAGGCTTCACGGGCGGGGCCCCGCCCGTGTTACCGCCGTGCGTTCCCGGCAGCACACCCGCGTCCGGCAGCGGGACCGCCACGTGACCCCGGATGAAGCCGCCATTGGCATCGGAGAGGCTGAATGTCCCGTTGGTGTTGTAGATGAACGCCTGCAGATCGTTGAGGTAGGACACCACCAGTTCAGAGTCGGGTCCCAAATCGCGGGCAACCGGGTTCAGGTCACCCAACGCGGTGTGCACGTCTTCGACCATCGGCCGGAGGTCCCGCACGACCGGACCCGCCGCATTCACGACCGGCCGTGCAGCCTGAACCGTGCGTCCCAAGTTGTCGACGGTGCCATTGACCTTGCGCAGTACCTCCGGCAGTTGCTCGGACGCCGCGTTGAGGTTGTCCAGCGTCGGGTTAAGCTGGCCGGTCAGCCCGTTGACACCGTTCATCGCACGCTTGAGCTGGCCGGTCGTCTCCGGCAGCTGCGCGATCGTGGACTCGAGGTCCGCGTTGTGCTCGGAAAGCACCGACAGCGTCTGCTCGCTGGCGTCCATCAGCTCCGTCAGCCGGCCGTCGTTGTGACCGACCGCGGCGCTGATCTGGGAAAGCGCCGACACCAATTTTGCGATGTTCTCCCGGCGGGTCTGCAGGTTCTGCAGCACCGGCTGGTACTGGACCAGCGCCGCGTCGGTGGCGTCCAGGCCAGCAGGCAGATGCAGCGGCGCATTGGCCAGCGCCACGTCGGACGAGGACAGCAGGTTGGTCACGGCCGACCTGCTCCGCTCGTCGAGGTGGTTGAGCACCTCGTCGGGCTGAACCGGACGCTCGGTCTGGCTCGCGGGTATGACGCCGTTCGGCGGCAACGCCTGAGCCGGTGGCCCGCCCGGATTGAGCTCCACGTACATCTCATTGAGCGGGTTGGTCGGACGCAACACCATCCGTGCGTTGCGGTAGACCTGGTACCCCGGCTCGAGCGATATCTTCAGCCGCGCATTGCCGCCTTCGGAGACCTCACTGTCGGTGATCTGACCGACTTCAACACCGGCGATGCGCACCTTTGGCTGCTGTCCCGGATTCACCGCAGGCACCTGTTCGAACTCCGCCGCGATCTCGTACCGCTCCGACCAAGGCGGGATGAACCGCTGGTTGCTCAGGATCACCGATGCACTGAACAGACCGCACACGATCACAATCGCAAGCACGAGCAGATTGCGCCCCAGGCCGGGAACCGTTCGAATACGCTCCCAAACCCGGCTGAGCGAAAACTTTCTATTCACCGTCCGCTCCTAATTCCCTTGGGTCTGGGGCGTGCCGGGAACCAGCCCGCCCGGACGGGGGAGGAAATGGTCCTTACCAGGTGAAGTCGCCGGCATCCGGGAGAAGTCGTCGCCGGACTGGTCCGGAGGTGGCAGAACCTCGACCCCACCCGGCAACAGCCCCAACGACTGCAGCAACTGAGCCGTGCCGGGGTCGTTTCCGCCCACGGTAGAAACTCCAACGCCGAGCCCGAGTCCGAGCATCCGGCCGTTCTTGTTGCCGTACTTGGACAAGTTCGCGCTGTGCGAAGCGAGGTAACCGACTTCCTCGTAGAGCTTGTGCCCGGTACCGCCGTTGCCTTCGTAGGCTCCGGTGCCCTTCCAGGGCGACAGCACCGCGTTCGCGATCGGCCCGTTGATCCTGTCCAGCACCGGCCCGTTCACGTGATTGAGCGTCGAGGTCGCCTGCTGCGCCGTCGGCACCAACCGGCCGACCAGCGGCCGCACGTCCTGCAGCAACGGCCGAAGTTCCGCGACCATCGGCCTGGCCTCCCGCACAACCGGATCGGCCTTGGCCAGCAGCGGCCCGAGCTCCTGCGCGGCAGGCCTTGCATTGCCCGCGGTGGCGGTCAACCGGTCCAGGCTCCCGTGCAGGGCGTCAAGTCCGCCACGGGTGGCCGACAACGTCGCCGGTAGCGCCTCGATCGAGTCCGCCAACGGCCGCTGCACCTGCCCCAATGTCGCGCTGACATCGCCGAGCGAATCGATCGTGTGCCCGAGCTGCCCGTCCCGCTGGGTCAACGCGACGGCGACCGTGTTGAGCTGCGGCACGATTTGGTACAGGTCCTTCTCCGGGTTCGTGCCGCGAACGCTGGAGAACACTTCGCCCGCCGGGCCGAGCGCCTGTGGCGCGTGCTCGAGCAGGTTGCCCACACTGTCGCCCGCGCCGGCGCGCAGCGACTCGTCTGTCAGCCGCGTAGTGTTCTGGATGCTCTCCTGTGCCCGGCCGGGAATCGCGCCGAGGATCTTGTCGAGTTCGCTGGGAACGCTGGTGCGCTCCACCGGAATCGGATCACCGGAGAACTTCTGGCGATCGCCGCCGGGCTGGAGTTCCACGTAGTAGTTGCCGCCGAGCAGCGTCGTCGGGCGGACGATCGCAGACGGCTCGCTACCCAGCTTGTCCGTCGTATCACCCCAGACCTTCATCGACACCAGGGTCTTGTCGCCCTCGCCCTTGGCCACGTCGGTCACGGTGCCGACGACGACACCGGCGATCTTCACATCCGACTTTGCCGGGATGACTCGATACGCGCGGTTGAACTCGGCCTGGACCTCGTCACCGGAGGACAGCATCGTGCTGACCCGTTCCTTCTGATAAACCGCCAGCAGCACGACAATGGACAGCACCAGCAGGACCGCTCCGATTGCGATCGGCGAGCCGAACCTCGACTTCCGTCTATTCGACGACATCACTGTCCACCTCCGCTGACCGCACTCGGCAACAGCCCGGTGCGCTGACGATCGACTTCACCCGGAGCCGGGTAGGGGTCCTGGCCCTGCACCGGATCCTTGAGCACACCACCGTCGACAATGGACGAACCGGTGGCAGCCACCCCGACGCGTGCGCCATGCACGCCCGGTGCGACCTCGGTGGACACCATGCTCTCGATCCGCTTGAAGAAGTTGACGACCTCAGTGCTGTAACCCGAGAGGATGTTCACCGGCAGGGCGACGTCGGTCAGGCCCCTGGACACCGCGGGCACCAGTGGACGCGCGTCCGCCACCGTCCGCGTAAGGTCCGCGATCGCCGGGTCGGCCTTCTCCGCGACGCCTGGAACCATGTTCAACGGCGCCGCCCCCTCACGCAGCACTCCACGCAGGTCGGGCGTCGCTGTGCCCAATGCCTTGGCACCCGGACGGATGTCCGACACAGCGGAACGGAGATCGCCCAATGGCTCGTCCAGCGAATCGAGGCCCGCACGGGCCTGCTGGAGCGTTCCGGGCAGCACCTTGATGCTGTCCTGCAGCGGAGTTCCGTCGTCCGGGTTCAGGGCCTTGGCCGTGTCGCCGGCCTCCCGCACGAGATCGGCAAGCTGTTGTTCCCGGCCGTTCAATGAGCCCGCCAGCTGGTCTGCCCGGTCAAGCAGCGCCGGAAGGTTCGCCTCGTGCGAACTCAGCGCCCCGGAGGTGTTCTCGAGGCCGTTCAATATCCCGGGGGCGTGCTCGACCAGGTCGTGCACGTCCTGCCCGTGGCCCGCCGCACCACCGCCGACCTCACGGAGGGTGCTGGTCAGCGCATCGCGAGTTGGCGGATCGAGCACGTCCAGAACGTGATCGAGGTCGGCGGAATCAACATTGCGCTCGGCCGCGATGGGTTGATTCCCCAGCGGCCCCGTATTCTCGTGGCCGCGGTGGATCTCAACGACCTTCTTGGCCAGCGCCGACTGGTCCCAGACCTCGGCCTTGGCGTCCTTGTAGACCGGCACGCGCCCGTCCAGTTCGAGGATGGCCACGGCGTGACCGTTCTCGTATGTCAGTCCTGCCACGCGCCCGATCCTGGAGCTGTTCTCCCGGACGTCGTTGCCCACCTTCAGCGAGGCACCGACGTGGTCGAACTCCGCCCGGACCGTCGTCACCGGGGTACCGGGGACGCCCGTGTTGGCCGTGACGCCCAGGAGCATCACCCCGCCGAGGACTGCGATACCGCCCAGTCCGGCGAGGAATGACCGCGTCGTCGATCGAGACACCGCTGTCATCATCGTCCTCCAAGCAGTTGGTCGACCAGGGCCGTCTCCTGCGACTGGTCGAGTCCCGTCGCGCTGCCGTCGCTGTTGGCCGCCGGAGGGCCTGCGAGACCGGGAAGGCTGGGCAAACCCGGAACCGGCGGGGGCACACCGGGAACTCCGGGGATCGGCAATTCCGGCACCGGCGCCGGGGTCGGCGCACCGGGCGGGCCGACTCCGACACCTGGGTACTGGAGTAAGCTCTGCGGCGTGGTCACCACGAAAGCGCGGAAGTAGTTGCCAAGGCCGTCCCGACCGTTGGTGGACATGGCCCAGTACTTGACGAAGTCCAGCACCGTGGTCATCTCCGGCGTGAGATCGCCGACCAGGCGATGCGCGGACGCACTCACACCCGGAAGCTGGTCGGTGCCGGGTTTCAGGTCCCTGATCGCCGGCGCTGCCTGGTCGAGCAGGCCCTTGGCCTTGTCCAGCACCGGCGGCAGGGAACCCATGGCCGGGTCCGCGGCATCGGCGAAGGCGTTGAGCTCATTCGTGATCTGCGTCAGATCGTCGGTGACCGGCCGCACGTCGCGGAGCACGGGCGTGCCGGCTTCCGCAACACCGGAAACCTCGGAGAGCACTTGGTTGGCCTTCTGCAGGGTGCCGGGCAGCTGTGCCAGCGAGTCCATCATCGCCTGTCGCTGGGAGGCCACCGAGGCGAGCAGCTGCTTGCCTGACTCCACCGCCTGGTCGAGGTTCCCGCCATTGCGCTCCGCCAACGCCTGGGCGACCGGGCTCGTGCGGTCCACGAGCTGGCCGAGCACCGCATTCTGCTGCTCGAGCACCGATCCGAGTTCGCGTGTGTTCTGCATGGCCGGTGCCAACGCTTTGAGCGCTTCGTCCACATTGGCGCCTTGCCCGCCGGTCCCCTCGCCCAATGTGGTGACCAGTGCCGCGAGCGCGGCGCTGGTGGGATCATCGAGCGAGTTGAGCACCTCGTCGAGGTCCACCGCGCGACTCGTGCGCTGTGCCGGTATGAGCAGCGGCTCGTCCATCTCAGGAGCGCTGTCGGAGCCTCGGCCGAGTTCGATGAACCGCTCACCGAGCAGCGTCACCGGCCTGATCTTCGCGGTCGCGTCGCGGTGCAGGGGCAGCACCGACGGGTCGAGCCGCATCCTGACCGCGGCTTGACCGTTGTGCAGCTCAACCGATTCGATCTCGCCGACTTGGACACCGCCGAGCCGGACGAGGTTTCCCGGAATCAGCGGACTGGCATCGCGGAACATCACTGTCAGAGAGACGTCCTCATCGTCGCCCATGCCCGCTGCGGTGAACCCGGTGGCGACAACGGCCGCCACCGAGGCGAGCGCCAGGCCCATCCGCAATCCTGCACTTCTGAAAGCTCTCATCGGGGTGCACTCCCATTCGCATCGACCCAGGGTTGGCCGGATGCCATGCCTGGCGCTGGCCGCGCGTTCGGTCCGCCCTTAAGCCCGACGTTCACACCGGGGTTGTCGTCCAACACATTCGTCCCGACCTGCACCAACCCGTGGAAGTAATGCCCCTGCGAGTCGTAATTCGCGAACGCCGCGGACCAGTTGCTGAGCCAGCCCATGAGGTCCGGGGTGTAGGGCCGCAGGAACTGCACCGCCGGGTTGAGCTGGCTCACCGCACTGTTCACGCCCGGCACGGTGGTGTGGGCGCTGTCCAGCAGAGCTGGGGTGCGCTGCAGCAGATCGTCGGCGGCGTTCAGCGTCGGCCGCAGGTCCGCCATCGCAGGCCGCAGGTCCGCCAGCAGAGGACTGAGGTTTTGCGATACCGAGGTCAACTGCTGCGTCGCCGGCCGCAGATCCCGCAGCAGCGGCGCAGTTTCGTCGACTGCGGCGGGCACACCGTCCATGGTCCGCTTCGCGGAGTCCAGCGTGGGCGGAAGCTCGCTCAGCGCCCGCTTGAGCTGCTCCTGCTCAGCAGACATCGCGCCGGTGGCCGAGTTCAGGTCACGCACGATCTTCTCGAGTTCCGCGCGCCGATCCGCCACCGGTTCCATCATCGTCTTCAGGTTCCGGATCAGGCTCTGGATCGCCGGGCCGTCCTGCCCGACTGCCTTCAGGATCTCACCGAGTTCCTGTACCGCAGGACCGGCCGAGTCCAACGTCGCGCGCAGGTCCTGCGGATTGTCCTTGAGCTGCTGATCGAGCTGCTGGACCGTGGAGTTCAGGTGCTGGCGGGTGGGTTCGTCGAGCGCCGCCAGCACCTGGTCCAGTTCGACCTGCTCGGAACCAGCCTCCATCAGGCTGCCGGAGGGGATCTCCGGATTGCCCTGCGGCCCGGGTATCAGCCGGATCACCCGCTCGCCGAGCAAGCCCCGCCACTCCACCTGTGCTTTGCTTCCGGCGTGGAGAGGCGCGGTGTCGCCATCGACCGATACCGTCACCAAGGCCTTGTTGTCCCGCGCCTCGAGACCCGTCACCGTGCCGACCTGCGTACCGTCGACCTCGACCCGGGACCCATCGAGGACGTTGGCCGCATTGGGCATGACCAGCTGCAGTTCGTAGTCGTCGTTCTCGGCGGCCCAGGCGGTGCCGCCCACAACGGCGGTCGCCACAGCCGCGAAGGCGACCCATTTCACCGCTCGAAACATCTCAGTCCATTCCTAGTGGGCCGACCGAATCCCCGGCGAGGAACTGCCGCACGAACGGATCGCTCGACGAAAAGGCCTCTTCCGCCGGGCCGTAGTAGACGACGCGGCCCTGCCAGATCAGGCCGACGTAGTCGCTCACCTTCTTCGCCGTCCTGATGTCGTGCGTGACGACGACGTAGGTGCCGCGGTCCTCTTCGTGGATCTTCAAGATCACGTCGTTGAGGAGGCTGGTTCGAACCGGGTCGAGTCCGGAGTCCGGCTCGTCGAACAGCACGATCTCCGGGTTCATCACCAGTGCGCGAGCGAAGCCGGCCCGCTTCTTCATCCCGCCTGAGATCTCGTTCGGCGCCTTCTTCTCGGCGGCTTCCAGACCGACTTCCTTGAGCCGGTAGGTGACGATCTCGCGGATCTCGCTTTCTGACTTGTCAGTATGTTTGCGGAGCGGGAACGCCACGTTGTCGTAGACGTTCATGGACCCGAACAGCGCACCGTCCTGGAACAAGACGCCGAAACGCTTCCGCAGCTGCGCCCGTTCCCGCTCCGCGATCCCCCAGATGTCCTGTCCGAAAACGTTGACCGTCCCGGAATCCGGTTCCAGCAGCCCCACCATGTGTTTGAGCAGGACGCTCTTACCGGTACCCGAGGGCCCGAGGATGGTGGTGATCGCCCGGGGCTTGAAGTCCAGGCTCAGTCCGTTCATCACCTGGAATGACCCGAAGGATTTGTAGAGGTTGTGGACTGATGCGACGTGCCCGTCGCCGTTGGCCTCGGGGGCGATCAACGTCGACGGCATGACCTCGGTGTCATGGGCATCCATGTGGACTCCTCAACTCAACGATGTAGTCCTAGTTGGCAATCGGTGTCTGGATCGTGGTTCCGAAGAAGAACTGGTAGAGAATGGCCGCCGCAGCACTGACGATGATCATGTTCACCATCATCGATTTCGCGGTGTTGACGCCGACACCAACTGGACCGCCCGAAGACGTGTAGCCGTAGTAGCAACCGACCAAAACGATGATCGTGCCGAGGAACACTGCCCAAAGCAGGGCGTACAACAGATCGACCGGGGCTTGGAAGGACCAGAAGATGTTCGAATAGGCTCCGGGTGAGGTCGTATCCAGCATGACCTGCGAAACGAGCCAGGATCCGACGTTCTGACAACCGACTCCGGTGATGAACAGGAAAGGAGCAACGATCCACATCGCCCACAGTCGCGTTCCCGCGAGGTAGGCACGGGAGTGGATTCCCATGACCTCAAGAGCGTCGATCTCGTCGCTGATACGCATCGAGCCGATCTCGGCCACGAAGCCGCATCCGACCTTCGCCGCCAGCACCCATCCCCACATCGTCGCGGACGTGGCCTTCAGGTCGCCGACCGCATTGAAGACACCGACGTAGTCCGACGCGCCGACCTGGTCGAGGATGTAGTGCCCTTGCAAGCCGACTTCGCACCCGATGGCGAACATCATGAACCAGATCACGAGGCTGCTCGATCTGATGAGGATGGCCGCCTGCCTGATCGACTCGGACAGGTAGATCGCGATTGCCAGTGGCATCTCGGCTAGTACACGGCCACCGAAAATGGATATGCTGCCGACGGTTTCGGCCGTCGCAGATCCGACGAACGTCGTCGGTCGCGGTGCGACCCGCCGCCGGCTCTGCACAGCCTGCCTCAGCGGCGGCTGCACGCCTCCCATGGACATTCCGTGCTCCTTACCGCAGCATCAGCAGGTCTGGGTTGAGTCCCTGCACGATCGAGTTGAAGAAGAAGTTGAAGACCCACACCAGCGCGAAGCAGATGACTACGGCCTGGTTGACAGCCCGACCCACACCCTCGGGACCGCCACCGGCGTTCAATCCCTTGAAACTGCACACGATGCCGATCAACAGCCCGATCAGCAGGGTCTTCAACTCCGCGCCCCAAACATCGACCGAGTAGAGGCTGTGGGACATGCTGTCGATGTAGGCACCCGTGGTGGTATCGCCGAGCGCTCCAACGGCGATCAAGCCCAGGATCACCCCGACGAAGGACGTCAAGAAGTTCAGCATCGCGCACATGACCGCTGTAGCGATCACCCTGGGGATCACCAGCATCCGGATGGGGTCGAGTCCCAGTACTTTGAGAGCATCGAGCTCCTCCCGCGCTTTCCGGGCTCCGAGGTCGGATGTGATCGAGGTACCGATCACACCGGCCACCACCATCCCGACCATGAACGCGGCGATCTCCCGGATGTCGGCCATGACCCAGAACCCACCGATGCGGTTCGCCGCACCGAGCAGCACCAGGAGGCCGACACCCATCACCGTGATGAGGAATCCGAAGCCCGCCATCGACAAGGTCGCCGGCCAGAAGCACAGCTTCAGCAGGGAGTACATCTCGTCGACCGTGTCCTTCCAGTACCCTCGCGGGTACCGGACCGCGCTGTAGATGACCTTGCCCAGAAGCTGGCACATCTGGCCGACTTCCAGCACCACGTTGCGGGCCGGCCCCGGAACCGCACTGACCAGTCGGTCCGAGGCACGCGGCCGCCGCCGTACTTCTTCGCGTTCTTCCACAGTGGTCATTCGTGCTCCCTAACAGTCACCGCGACATCCCGTGAGCACGACGAACCGAGCCCGGCCAGCCGTGCTGATCCGTGGCAGAGGCGCGACAGCCACAGACGGCAGCTCCGCCCGCCCATCTACTTCACCGCGTTGACCAGGTCTTCGCGCCCGGCATCACGCAAGATCTTCTCGTAGGTCGCGAACAGCGGTTTGGTGATCGGGACGACCTTCATGACGGCCGAAACCTTGCCGTGGTTTCGGATGTCGCCCTTGGCCATCGCAAGCGCAACGTTCACCTTGCCGAGCCAGAATCGGTGTGCGACATCAGCTTTCATGTCGAGTTCCGCGTCGATGGGACGCGTTACCTTGGTTTCGTCGTCGGCACCGAGCTGCACGACCCCTTCGCCGAAGTCGATCACGATCGTCGACTCGGGGTCGGTCTGGTTCAGCTTGAGCACCGAACCCACCTTGCGGAGCTTGGGACCGAGCTCGGGGTCCTCCATGCTCACCTGGAAGATGCGGCCGAGGTACTGGTAGACCTCGGATTCGTCCTTGAATACGCCCATGGTTCGCTTCCCTACCTAGAGTCCGGCGGTCGATTCCGCCGATGAGGGGTCCGGTCAGTCCTCGTGCACCGAGATGGCCCGTTCCGGGCAGACGTCCACCGCCTTGTGGGCGTCTTCGACGTCCGCCTCATCCACTTCGTCCACCAGAACAAAGGAATTGCCGTCGTCGTCCACGTCGAACAGCTCCGGAGCGCGCGCGACGCAGCGCGCGTGGCCCGAGCACTTGTCGAAGTCGATGGAAATCCGCATCAGTTGGCACTCCAGGCCTCGAACGTCACCGGCAGCTTCTTCACACCCCAGGTGTTGCCGGTGTGCCACACCGCTTCCTGCCCCGGAGTCACGTGGTAACGCGGCACCCGCCGCAAGAACTCCTGCAGGAACACCTTCAGTTCCAGGCGAGCGAGGTGCGCGCCCAGGCAGCGGTGGATCCCCGAGCCGAAACCGAGGTGGCGGTTGGGCTGCCGGTCGAGCACGATCTCGTCCGGGTTCGGGAACTCCTCCGGGTCGCGGTTCGCCGATGGCCACAGCAGCAGCAGCCGGTCTCCCTCGTCGAGTTCCTCACCGGCGAAGGTGCACTTCTCGGTGACGTTGCGCGCGACGCCCGGCTGCGGCGGGATGTAGCGCACCAGCTCTTCGACGGCGAGGTCCAGCTTGTCCGGATCGTCGACGATCGCCTCCAGCTGCGAGCGCAGCTCCGGCTGTTCGGCGAACATCAGCAGCAGCCGGCTGAGCACGCTCGCCGTCGTGTCGAACCCGGCGGGCACCAGCACCAGGCAGAAGCCGAAGATCTCGTCGTCTTCGAGGCGCTCACCGTCGACCTCGGCCTGGTCCAGGTCGCTGATGAGATCTGTTCCGTATCCATTGACACGGCGGTCCTCGAGCATCTCCGCGAAGTACTTGGTGCAGTTCAGGCCCGCCTCCATGGAGCGTTCCTGATTTTCCTCGTCGCTCGCCTCCGGGTCGGGCTGCAGCATGTAGAGGAACTGGTCCTTGAGCATGTCCCAGTCCTTCTCCGGAACGCCCAGGTAAAGCTCGAGGATCGCCCGAAGCGGCAGCGGCACGGCGACTTCCTTGGCCAGGTCCGCTTCGGTCGAGCCGGCCAGGTCGTCGATGATCTTGGCGACCATCTCGCGCATGTAGGGCTCAATGCTCGCCACCGACTTCGGACTGAACTGGCGTCCGACCAGCGTCCGGTAGTTGCGGTGGTGCGGCGGGTCCGCCTCGATCGGGATCATCGGAGTCGGGTTGCCGAACGGCGGGATCGTCACCGGGAACGACGAGAACGTTTCCGGCTTGTGCGCCGCGTCGTAGACGTCCTGATAACGCGACAGCGCGTAGAAGCCACCGTGCTCTTCGCTGTGCGCCACCGGGCATGACTTTCGCATCTCCGCGAACAGCTCATGCGCGTTGTTCTGGGTTTCCTTGCTGTGCAAGCTGAACCGTCGGATCAGCTCACGAATCTGGCTGTCATCCAGGCTGCTCACCGTCGCCTGGCCTGTAACGCCGTCTCCAGCACTCAAGATGACCGTCCTCTTCCGTGGTGGTTGTCCGACCGCGTCCCGGCAGCCGATGGATGCCGGCGCAGAGTGAAGACGGGCGACGCGAATGTCGCCGATCGATTCGATGACGGGGCGGGGGATGCCCTTCCCGAGTCGGGTCCGCGGCGGGCGGGCCCAGATCAGGGACCCGAGAGGCACCTCACATGTGACACATGCCGAAATCTAATACATCGTGATGTAGATAGTCAAGATTCGTGTCACACATCGAGGCCGGGCAAGAGCCCGCTCAGTCAGGGGCTTCTGACGCGAGCCTTGAGTCCCGAGCAGCCCCCGAAGAGTCCTACATAACTATCTCTGACCAGTAACGATGCCCAGCTCAAGAGTTGATCGACGCACCCGCGGGCCGCCGCGTCACACGTGGACCAACTCGACATACTTTGCCAGTTGGACATGAGAGGTGTAGTTCTATTGATGTGCCATCCAGATGACACCTGGGCACTCGAAAGCACCAACGACGATGCTGGTCGCCAACCGGACGACCACGCGGCGTCCAGTTGCCTGCTCCAACTAGAGTGACCTTGTGCAGGTCCCTGTCACCCGTCGTGAGATCGACAGCGCTCCTGCTCCCGAGTAGTCCGTCGGCCGGCACCACCCCGCACGGCCGGCGATCCGACGACACGAAGGTCGACACTTCGGTCGACTGCGGAAGGACCCGTGATGGCGCAACCGAGTCAAGGCGCACCGGCGAAGGGGCGTTCGGCGAAACAGGCCACCCGGTCCGCGGTCACGACCGGAAGCGCCCGTTCCATGCTGATCACTGTGCTCGCCGAGCTGGTGCACCCGAACGACCAGCCGGTGTGGACCTCCTCGCTGCTGTACATGCTCGTCGGAATGGGGATCGAGCAGCGCACAGCGCGTCAAGCGATCTCCCGCGCGGCCGCCTCGGGTTGGATCACCGGGCAACGCCAGGGACGCGAAGTGCGCTGGGAGCTGACCGACAGCGGTAAGCGCCTCATCGAGGACGGAGCCAAGCGCGTCTACTCGCTGCACGCCGACTCCGAATCTTGGGACGGCAACTGGTTGATCCTGCTTGTCACCATCCCGGAAGCGCAACGCTCCGTTCGCAAGGCCCTCTACACCGCGCTGGACTGGGAGGGGTTCGGCAACCCGACGCCGGGTGTTTGGGTATCACCTCACGCCGACCGCCAGCCCCGGGCCCAGAAGGTCATCGACGAACTCGAGTTGAAGCCGTCGACGCTCGCTTTCGTCGGCAAGGCGAGCGCGATCGGCCAGTCCGAGCAGGAGATCGTCGACCTGTCCTGGGACCTGGACGAGGTCACCGCGAAGTACGAAGAACTGCTGATCCGCTACAGCGGGATGCAGCCGGCGCCGGGTGACCCGCTGCTGTTCACACACGTGAAGCTGACCAACGAGTGGCAGCGGTTTCCCTTCATGGACCCGCAGTTGCCAGCCGAACTGCTGCCGAACTGGATCGGCAGGCGGGCCGCGGTGTTGTTCCACCAGCTCCGTGAGGCTTGGTACGAGGACGCCCAGCAGCGTTGGCGGGAAGTGGTCAAGGAAACCTCGCCGGGCTGACCGCCGATCCTCATCTCCGGCGGGGCGAACGTTTCGGGCGGTGGTGACTTGTGCAGCCACCACCGCCCGAACCTCTCCTGCACCCGCTTCGGGTCAGACCAACTTGAGCACCGGCTTGACCGCCTTGCCCGACTCGGCGTCCTCGCACGCCTCGTTGATGTCCTTGAAGTCGTAGGTGGAGATCAGCTTCTCGTAGGGGAAGCGCCCCTGCTTGTTCAGCTCGATCATCTGCGGGATGAACTCGTCCGGCCGGGCGTCGCCCTCGGTGACGCCGGTGATGGTGCGTCCGGCCATCAGCAGCTGGAGCATGTCGACCTGGATCTCGGTGCCTGCGGTGCCGAAGCCCAGAGTCGCGCAGGTCCCCTTCAGCGCCAGGCAGTCGACGGCCTGGCGCACGACGGAGGTCACCGCGGTGGTGTCCACCGAGAAGTCCGCGCCCCGGCCGGTGATGCCCTGGATCTGGGCCACCACGTCCTCGGCGGTCTTGGCGTTGATCGTGTGCGTGGCACCCAGCTCCTCGGCGAGAGCCAGGCGGTCCTGGACCAGGTCGACAGCGATGATCTTGGTGCAGCCGGCGACCTTGGCCGCCATCAGCGCGGCCAGACCGACCGCACCGACACCGAAGACCACCAGACTGCTACCGGCCTGCGGCTTCAACCGGTTGAGCACCGTGCCCGCACCCGTCTGGATGCCGCAGCCCAGCGGACCGACGGTGGACAGATCAGCCGACGGATCCAGCTTGACGGTGTTGCTCTCGATCGCGACCGCGTACGTGGCGAACGAGGACTGGCTGAAGAAGAAGCCGTTGACGTCACCGCCCGCACCGTGCAGTGCGGTTGTGCCGTCAGGCCTGGTGCCTGCGACGTTGCGCAGCACGAACTGCTCGCAGTAACTGGGTTCACCACGGTTGCACATGGTGCAGCTCCGGCACGAGGCGTAGCTCAGCACGACCTTGTCGCCCGGCTCGACCTTGGTGACGTTCTTGCCGACAGCCTCAACGACACCAGCGCCCTCGTGCCCCAGCACGAGCGGGAGCGGCACTGGCAGCCACTGGTTTCGCACGCCGATGTCGGTGTGGCAGATGCCGACGGAGTGGATCTTGACCAGGATCTCGTCGTCCCGAGGAGCGTCCAGTTCGAGTTCCTCGATCTGGAACGGCTTCTCGGCTTCGCGGACGACCGCAGCGGTGACCTGCATGGATGACTCTCCTCAAGGGTGAAGGGTGGGCGACGGCGCTTTCGCCTCAGCCCGGGAGGTAGATGGACTTCAGCTGCTGGTAGCCGGCGAGCGCTTCCGGACCGAACTCACGGCCGATACCGCTGGCCTTGACCCCGCCGAAGGGCGCGTTGAGATCGATGACGTAGCCGTTCACGCCGATGGTTCCGGTCTGCACCTCATTGGCCAGTCGCATCGCGCGCTCCGGGTCGGCGGACCAGACGCTGCCGCCGAGGCCGTAGTCGGAATCGTTCGCGATCTTCACCGCGTCGTCGTCCCCGTGGTACTTGATCACCGACAACACCGGGCCGAAGATCTCCTGCTGAGCGATGGTCGACGAGTTGTCGACGTCGGCGAAGACGGTCGGTTCGACGAACCAGCCCCGGTCGATGCCCACCGGGCGACCGCCACCGAGCGCCACCCTCGCGCCTTCCGCGCGGCCCTTGGCGATGTAGCCCTCGACGCGTTCGCGGTGTTCGGACGAGGCCAGTGGGCCGACCTGCGTGGTGGCATCCAGCGGATCACCGACCTTCAGCCCGGACATCCAGCCCGTCAGCGCATCGACGACCTCGTCATAGCGGCTCGCGGGAGCCAAGATCCGGGTGCAGGCCATGCAGGTCTGGCCGTTGTTGGCCAGCGATGCGAAGTACAGGCCCTCGGTGACCTTGTCCAGGTCGGCGTCGTCGAGGATCACCGCGGCGGACTTGCCACCGAGCTCCAGGCTGACCGGGCGCAGCAGACGCCCGCAGTTCTCCGCGATCGTCCGGCCGGCCGCTGTCGAACCGGTGAATGCCACCTTGTCGACGCCGGGGTGGCTGACCAGGTAGGCGCCCAGATCACGGCCGCCCGGAACCCAGTTGATGACACCGGCCGGAACTCCGGCCTCCTCGGCCGCCTCCGCCAGGACGAAGCAGTCCAGCACGGTTCCCGGCGAAGGCTTGAGCACCAGCGTGCAGCCCGCCGCCAGGGCCGGGGCGATCTTGGTGACAGCCAGCACCACCGGGTAGTTCCAGGGCACGATGCCTGCCACTACACCGACCGGAGAGCGCTGAACCATCGTGTCGAATCCCAGCGGCGACGGACGACGCTCCTCGAACTCGGTCGAGGTGGCCAGGCCCGCGTAGTAGCGCAGCAAGGCGACCGCGTAGCCGCCCTCGAACTGCTCGCTCAGGCTCAACGGCATCCCGTTCTGCTGGCTGACCGTCCGGGTCACCTGCTCAGAGCGCTTCTCCAGCGCATCCGCGAACCTGTTGAGCACCTCGGCCCGCTCAGCTGGGGGCGTCTTCGCCCAGCCCGACTCATCGAACGCTCGCCGAGCGGCATCGACAGCGCGGTCCACGTCCGCGTTCGCGGCCTCCGGCACGCTTCCCAGCGGCTCTTCGGTCGTCGCGTTGACCACCTGAATTCGGCGATCGGTAGCGGGTGAAACCCAGCTGCCGTCGATGAAAAGACTGTCATGGACCACTGCCATGGTCAGCTCCTTTGCCGTGACCGTTGAAACAGGCGCAAATCAGCGCCGGAAGGCGGATCGCCCGCACTAACTCGGGCGTGACCCTGCTCACCGACAAGGTAAGCGAGGGCGAACACATTAGTCAACACCACACGGTCCTAGGTGCCTCCCTTTGTAGCGTTTTCTGCGCTGAACTGCGGATACTGGACAACACAGGGCCGTTCGAAGCACGACACTTCCTTGACTCAAGCGAGTCACATGCTGGATTCGCGCTGAAACGGGGACCGCTGCGATCAACGGGCCCTTCGCCGGGCCAGCAGGTCGAGCGCGTCTTGCCAGCTCGCCTGCTGCCCGATCAAGCGCTGACACTTCGCGCTGTGGCCGGGACTGTTCATCGTGAACGCGCCGACGATGCGGTCTTCCTTGCGGTACAACGCGGTGAACCTGGCGGATTCGAGGTCTCCCGCAGCGACGTGGACCTCGTCGATCCCGTCGGCAACGCCGGCGAACTGCATCTTCCGGTCGTAGCAGTCGGACCAGAAGTAGGGCACCTCGTCGTAGTGCGACGCCGAAGCGGGATCGAGAGCGTTCCGGGCCGCCAGCGCACCCTGCTCGGCCGCGCTCGTCCAGTGTTCGACTCGCAGCGACCGGCCGAAGCGACCGCTTCGCCACCTAGCAACATCACCCGCGGCGTAGACGCCGGGCACACCGACGTTCAGCGTCTCGTCACAGGCGATTCCGTTGTCGACGTCGAGCCCAGAAGAACGCAACCAGTCCGTTCCTGGAATCGCGCCGATACCCACCACCACCAGGTCAACGTCGAGCATGGTGCCATCGGAAAGGTCCACCTGCTCGACGCGATCAGAGCCGGTCACGCCGGTGACCGTGATGCCGCACCGGACGTCCACGCCGTTCTCCTCGTGCAGCCTGGCCACCGCCGAACCGACTTCGGCACCGACCGCGCGCACCAGCGGAGTGGGCAGCGACTCCACCAGCGTGACCGGCAGCCCCCGCCGGCGTGCGGCCGCGGCGACCTCCGAACCGATGAAGCCACCACCGACGACCAAAGTTCTGGCCCCGCCATCGAGGGCGGCCCTGACGGCGCGAGCATCGTCCAGCGTACGCAAGACATGCACGCCTCGAAGGCCTTCCGAGCCAGGTAGCGAACGCGCTGCAGCTCCGGTCGCGATGACCAAGGCGTCGAACCCGAGCGAGTCATCACCCACGGCGACACGACGCTCCGCGGTGTCCAACGCGGACGCCCGCCGCCCCAGGCACAGGTCCACCTCGAAGTCCGCGAACTGCCCTTCGGCCCAATGCGATGACGGCTCCGGGTCGACCTCAGGAGCCAGGAACTCCTTGGAGAGCGGCGGCCGATCGTAGGGAAGATGCGGCTCGTCGCCGATGAGGGTGATGCGCCCCTGATGACCGGACTTGCGGGCGGATTCCACGGCCCGCAGCCCGGCGAGCGAGGCGCCGACCACGACCAGGTGCCCGGCGGTCATGAGAACCCCCTCGAAGAAAACAAGACAAATTTTATCCCTAAGTCGCACATGTTGTATAGTTTAAGCGAAGATCGATGCACCTGACCAGCGTCGAACCACAATTTATCTACACGTCGTATCGATCACTTCCCAACCGTGTAGCACTTTTCCCAGCTCCCGCCGCCCCCACTCCCCCAGGAGGACCGCATGACCGACACGACACCAGGCTTCGACCAGGTGGTGAGCCTCCCGGCAGTGTCGGAGGGAACCGTCATCCCCGATTTCATCGACCTGAACGGGCACATGAACATCCAGCACTACCTGGACTACCTGGCCTGGGCGCGGACACGATCTGCAGCAACGCGGGAATCGACGTCGAATACCGGCGCGTGCGACGACTCGGCATCTTCGCCGCGGAGCACCACCTGAGCTACCACCGCGAGCTCCGCGAAGGTGAGAAGTTCTCGGTGCACCTACGGCCCGTCGAGCGCAGCGACAAGGCCCTGCACCTGGTCGCCATGCTGCTCGATCGCACCAACGAAAGTCTCTCGTGCACGCTCGAGACCGTCCTGGTGCACGTCGACCTGGACTCGCGGCGCGCGACGTCGTTCCCCGCGGACATCTCCTCCAAGCTGGATCAGGAGTTCGCCGAGTACGCCGGGGTGGACTGGCCCGCTCCACTCTGCGGAGCGATGGGCGTACGGCACTGAACCCTCGGAATGAACCAGGACTTGCTGTGAACAGTCGTTCTACCTAGCCCGAGAGAGCCCTCTGGACGGCTACCTGGTCGTCCGAACTTCGCCCTTAAATTGCCGTATAAGTGGGCTACGCCCTCCGCGTTGAGAAGCTCGCGCACCCACAGGACGTTGAAAACGATCGTTCACAGGAGTAGCTTTCTGGCAACGCCGGTCGGCCGGGTACGCCTCGGCCGACCTGGCCTCCAACCCACCTACCGGAGAGCCCTCCAGAGCAGAAGGGACGTCGAAGGCTCATGAACGCGTTCACCGACGTGTCCTACGAGGTCGACAACGGCCTCGCATGGATCACCATCAACCGGCCCGACCGCTACAACTCGTTCCGCGCGAAGACGGTCGACGAACTGGTCAAGGCGTTCAAGTACGCCTGGGCGGACAACGAGGTCGGAGTCATCTGCCTCACCGGAGCCGGCGAGAAGACCTTCTGCACCGGTGGTGACCAGAAGCAGCGCATGGAGACCGGTGACTACGGCCCCTCCGACAGCGGCCTGTTCGAGGTCGAAGCGCTGCACCGGGTGATTCGCGACGTCCCGAAGCCCGTCATCGCCGGCGTCAACGGCTTCGCCATCGGGGGTGGCCACGTGCTGCACCTGCTGTGCGACCTGACGATCGCCGCCGATAACGCGCGCTTCGGCCAGAACGGGCCGCGCGTCGGTTCCTTCGACGCGGGGCTCGGCACCGGCTTCCTGGCCAGGGCGATCGGCGAGAAGCGCGCCCGCGAGGTCTGGTTCCTGTGCCGACAGTACAGCCCGGAGCAGGCCGAGGCGTGGGGTCTGGTCAACAAGGTCGTGCCTGCGGCCGAGCTGAAGAGCGAGGTCCGTTCCTGGGCCGACGAGATCCTCAAGCTCTCGCCGACTGCGCTGAAGGTGCTCAAGCAGTCGATGAACTCCGACACCGAGCACTTCGTCGGCATCGGTCAGATGGCTTACTCGAGCCTTCGCCTCTTCGGTGAGTCCGACGAGGCCAAGGAGGGCATCACCGCCTTCAACGAGAAGCGCTCCCCGGACTTCGGGAAGTACCGGAGCGCCTGAGGAACCTGCGGAAGAGGCGGCTGGGAACCTGGTTCCCAGCCGCCTCTTTGTTGATCCGGGTTGCACGGAGACTGGGGCGGTGCGGCGAGTCCACACGCTCTCACCGCACCGCCCCAGAAGATCACTTTTCCACGGCCGAGCCTGCCAGGGCTCCCTTCATGGCGCCGATGATCCCTCGGGTCGCGTCTTCGGCCTCCTCCGGCTCAAGGCCCCAGGGCGGCACCGTGATGTTCAGGTGGTCGTAGCCCTCGGCGTGCTTGGCGATACGCGACGGGACGTCTTCCGGGGTGCAGGCGACGCCGAGCTGGTCGATCGCGGCGTCCGGTACGGCGGCGATGAGCGCCTCGTTGTCTCCCTGCCTCGCGGCATCGCGGATCTTCTCCTGCGCATCGGACCAGCCGTGCATCGCGAAGAGCCGGTCGTAGACGCGCGAAGCGGCGTACTGGCCGATCGCGAAGGCCAGCCGCCGGCGGGCGAGTTGTTCGTCCTCGTCCACCGAGCACATCACCATGCCCATCAGCTTCACGTCCGAGATGGAGCGCTCGGCCGCGGCGACACCGGCCGCGAGCTCCGGGCGGACCAGCTCATCGATGTACTTCGCGCTGAACATCGGGTGCCCCACCAGCCCGTCGGCCACCTTGCCAGCGGCTCGCACCATCCGCGGGTTGACCCCGGCGGTCCAGATCGGCAGCCGCTCGCGGTACGGGGGCGGCACGTCGGCGGTTGGCACGACGTGCACCGTGTAGAACCTGCCGTCGTGGTGCACCGGTCCCTCGTGCAGCCGCCACAGCTTGCGCAGCACCTCGATCAGCTCTTCCATGCGCACTGCGGGGGCCGCGCCGTCCACCCCGTGCCAGTTCTCCATCATCTTCGGCGTGCCGTTGCCCAGGCCGAGAATGATCCTGCCGCCGGAGAGCTCCTCCAGGTCGCGGGCTTCCGCGGCCCACATCAGCGGCGTGCGACCGACGCCGTAGGCGATGTTCGACCCGATCGCGATCCGATCCGTCGCCGTGGCGATCGCAGCCATCGGCACGGTCGCTGACCTGCTGTAGAGCTCGCCGTTCCACACGGCCTCGAACCCCGCCTGCTCGGCGGCTACGGCGATTTCGGTGGCGCGCCGGAACCGCTCGGGCCCGTAGCCACCGTTGAAGATCGTCAATCCGTACAAGGGAAACCTCCTGATCCTCGGCCGTGGCCTTCGGACCACTCCGCACGAGAACGATCGTTTTCGGGAATCTGTCGAGCCGCGCCGCGCTCAGGCGAAGTTCGGCCTACGCTTCTCCAGGAAGGCGCTGATGCCTTCCTGAGCCTCTCCGTCCTCGAAGAGACCCTGCTCTTGCGCGACCTCGAAGGCGAACCCATCACCCAGCGGCATGTCGAACGCCGCGTCGACCGTGCGAATTACGGCCTGCTGGGCTGGCAAGGACATCCGGCAGAGCTCGTCGGCCAGTCGCAGTGCGGCCTCCTCCGCCTGTCCCGCCTCGACGCGCCGGTCGAGCAGGCCGATGGCGAGCGCCTCATCGGCGTCCACCTGACGGCCGGTGAGCATGATGTCCAGCGCACGTCCGCGACCGACCAGTCGCGGCAGCCGCTGTGTGCCCCCCGCGCCCGGAATCAGTCCGAGCTTGACCTCGGGAAGACCGAACTTCGCGTCGGCGCCACCCACCCGCAGGGAACAGGCCATGGCCAGTTCGAGACCGCCGCCCAGTGCAACGCCTTCGACGGCGGCGATGGCGATCTTGTTCGGTGCGGCGAGCCGATCCAGGGCGCCTCGAAGCGAGTCTCCGTAGGCGATGAAAGCCGCAGCATCCGCCTTGGACATGTGCTTGATGTCCGCGCCGGCCGCGAAGAACCCGGCCACGCTCGAATCGATGACGACGACCTTGATCGCATCATCCGCCTCGGCTTCGTCCATGACCTTGTTCAGCCCGTCGATGATCGGCGTGCCCAGGGCGTTGGCAGGCGGACGCTGCAGTGTCACCCGCAGCACGTTCGCGCCTACACGCTCCGAGACCACCGCATTCGCACCGGATTCCGACATTGCGCAGACCTTTCAGATTCGATGGGTACGCCACAGCGTCACGGGCGTCGTGGGAACTGCGCGAAGTCAGGAGAACGCTTCTCCCGATAGGCTTCGCGCCCCTCTCGTGCCTCATCGGTGGCGTAGAAGAGCAGATTGGTGTCGTGGGCGAGCTGCTGGATTCCCGACAGCCCGTCCTCGGCAGCGTGGAAGCTGGCCTTGAGCAGCCGCAGCGCGAAAGGCGACAGCTCCAGCATCTCCCGGCACCACGCGACGGTCTCCGCTTCCAACTCGGCTACCGGAACGACGGTGTTGACCAGCCCCATGCCGAGCGCTTGCTCAGCGTCGTACTGGCGGCAGAGGAACCAGATCTCCTTGGCCTTCTTGAAGCCGACGAGCTGCGCGAGCAGGCCGGCACCGAAGCCACCGTCGAACGACCCGACCTTCGGTCCGGTCTGGCCGAAACGGGCGTTGTCAGCGGCGATGGTCAGGTCGCAGATCAGGTGCAGGACCTGGCCGCCCCCGATGGCGTAGCCTGCGACCATCGCCACCACCGGCTTGGGCAGCCTGCGGATCTGCACCTGCAGGTCGGTGACGTGGAAGCGACCGACCGAGGCCTTCGCCCCGGAGTCGCTCAGATAACCGGTGTCACCGCGAACCCGCTGGTCGCCGCCGGAGCAGAATGCGTCTTCCCCTTGCCCGGTCAGCACGATCACGCCGACCGAGGGGTCCTCCCTGGCGTGCACCAGCGCATCCGAGATCTCGACGAGCGTTTCGGGCCGGAAGGCATTGCGAACCTCCGGGCGGCAGATCGTGATCTTCGCGATGCCCTCGCCGTCGTGCTCGTAGGCGATGTCCTCGTACTCACGAACCGGTTCCCAGCGCACGTCCCTCCGCAGCCCCTCTCCGTTGGTCAACGCCATCGCTCCGTTCCGCGATCACGCCGGGGCCGCGCCTGTGCGGCCGCACTCCGCCGACGAACCAGCGCCGGACGGATCGGCGATTTGGCCTTACTGTAACAACGGACAGACCAAACAGTCCACGGTTCGTGGAACGATCGTTCACAGCCGTGTGGTAGCTTTTCCAGGTGGACAGGGACCGCATGATCTTGGACGCGGCAGCCGTGGCCTTCCATGAGAAGGGCTTTCACGGCGTCGGCGTCGACGAGCTCGGCAAGCGGGCGGGGCTGAGCGGCCCGACGCTGTACCGGCACTTCTCCAGCAAGGACGAGATTCTCGCCGCGCTGTTCAACGAGGCGATGGACGAGCTGGTCAGCGCCACCGCGATGGTCCACGACGATCCGTTCAAGGACCTCGACCGGCTCATCCGGCACCACGTCGACTACGCGGTACGCAAGCGGCAGCTGGTGAACGTCTACCAGCGCGAGGACCGTTCACTCGCCGAGCCGTGGAAGCGGCACTTCACCCACCGCCGGAAGCAGTACGTGGCGCGCTGGGAGGCTGTCGTCAGCCGCTGCGTTCCGAGCGTCGATGACCAACAGGTCGCCGCGCTCACCCAGGCCTGCCTCGGCATGATCTTCTCCATCGCCTACTGGCCTCCCCAGACCGTGGCGACGCCCTCGCTGGACGACCTGATCGTCGATTTCGCCAGCAAGGGCATCGCCGCGATGGATCTAGGCTGACCCGCCTCGTCCGGACCGGACCACGATCGTCGCCGTGGCCGACACGACCGGCGCGGAATCGCGGGTGGCTTCGAGGGCGAGTTGCGCAGCCGAATAGAGCCCGGCTTCGGTGATCGCGACGACCTCGCCGCTGAGTTCGAGCACATCGCCCGGGAGAACGGCGGCCAGGAAACGCACCTCGTACTCCCGCAGGTGTTCGACGCCGCACCAGTCGGTCAGCCAGCCGGCGAGGATTCCGGCCTGCATTTGCCCCATCGCGATGGGAGTGGCGAAACCGGCTTTGCGCGCGAACTCCGGATCGTGGTGCAGCGGGTTGAAATCGCCGCCCGCACCGGCGAAGCGCACGATGTCGGTCTGCGTCACGGGGCCGATCTCGCGAACCGGAAGGCGGTCGCCGACCTCGACCTTGACCGGCTTTCTCACGACGGCACCCCCTTCTCGATCAGCGTTTCCCGCTGCGTCACCACAGTCGCGCCGAGGACGTCGACGTACTCGGTTTCCAAGGTGATCAGACGCATCGAGCCACCGCGTTTGCCCTCGCGGCGTTCCTCGCCGACCACGCGCCGCACTCCGCGCAGCGCGTCCCCGACCTGCAGCGGCCGGGCGTAGCGCCACTTCACCGAACCGACCACGATCCGTTCCAGCGCCACACCGAGCCGTTCGACCAGCGCGCGCTGGTCGCGCTGGTGCCCGGCGACCACGACATGGGTTGGTGTCGCCAGCATGCTGCCGAACCCCGCCTCGCGCGCTGCGCGAACGTCGGTGTGCACCGGATCCCGCGCGAACGTGGCTCTCGCGAATTCGCCGACCTTTCCGCGCTCGACCTCGAACTCAACTTCGTCCACGACCAGCCCGACGAGCGATTCGCTCACCGCGCACCTCTTCCTCGTCCGCCGGCGCGGTGCGCCGGTCCGTCAGTTCTCGTCACGCGGCCTTCGGAACGCGCAGCACCAATGCGTCCCCCTGGCCCCCGCCGCCGCAGAGCGCAGCAGCACCGGTACCGCCGCCGCGGCGGCGCAGCTCGTGGGAGAGCGAGAGCAGCAGGCGTGCTCCGCTCATCCCGACGGGATGACCCAGCGCGATCGCACCGCCGTTGACGTTGACCCGCGCCGGATCCAACTTCAGCTCGCGCGTGGAGACGATCGGAACGCCCGCGAACGCCTCGTTGATCTCCACCAGATCGAGCTGGTCGGTCTGCAGCTCACCGTCGCGCCGAGCCGCGTCCCGGATTGCCTCGGCGGGCTGCTTGAGCAACGACGGGTCCGGCCCGGCGACGGTCCCGTAGCCGCCGATCTCCGCCAGCCAGCCGACCCCCAACTCCTGCGCGCGACGCTTGCTCATCACGACCAGTGCGCACGCGCCGTCGGAGAGCTGGGAGGACGAACCCGCGGTGATCGTGCCCTCGCTGGAGAACGCCGGCTTCAGAGTGGCCAGCCGCTCCGCTGTCGTGCTCGCGCGGATGCCCTCGTCCTGCTCGATCGGCGACGAGCCCTCCCGCGCGGTGATCGGAACGATCTCCTCGGCCAGCAGGCCCTCCTTCGTCGCGCGAGCCGCACGGGCGTGCGACTCCGCGGCGTACTCGTCCTGCTCAGAGCGAGACAGCGCGTACTCGGTCTGGTAACGATCCGTCGCCTCCCCCATCGGAATTCCGTCGAACGCGCAGGTCAACGCATCGGATTCGAGCGCGTCAAGTACGTGGTCGGCGCCGAACTTCAGTCCCTTGCGCGCCCGGCGCAGGAGGTGCGGGGCGTTCGACATCGATTCCATCCCGCCCGCCACGACGACGTCGTACTGGCCGAGGGCGATGAGCTGCGCCGCCTGAGCCACGGTCGCCAGCCCGGACAGGCAGAGCTTGTTCACCGTGGTCGCGGGGGCTGACATCGGCACCCCCGCGCCCACGGCCGCGATCCGGGCCGGGTTCGGCCCGCCTCCGGCCTGCACGACGTTGCCCATGAGGACGGCGTCGACATCCGCACCGCTCAGGCCCGCACGCGCGAGCGCTTCGCGGATGGCGACCACACCGAGGTCAGCGGCCGTAAGGCCGGCCAACCCTCCCAGGAACCGGCCGATCGGCGTCCGAGCTCCGGCCACCAATACCGCGTCCTGCATGGAAACTCCTTCGTCGTGTTTCGATGCGGCGTGGATCGCCGCGATGACACCCGGAACCGGGTCGATCAGGCCATCGTCAGGCCGCCGCTGACCGACAGCGTCTGGCCTGTGATGTAGCCGGTGGCGTCGGAGGCGAAGAACGCCACTGCCGCGGCGACGTCCTCCGGTGTGGCGAGCCTCTTCATCGGCACGGCCTTGGTCATGCCGCCCAGCACCTTGTCCGCGTCCTGACCAGAGCTGTCGGCGAACTTGCGCAGCGCGGGCGTGTCCGTCGGCCCCGGGCACACGGTGTTCGCCGTGATGCCCTTGGTCGCGACCTCGCGCGCCAGGGTCTTGGTGAAGGCGATGACCCCGCCCTTGGCACCGGAGTAGACCGCCTCCAACGACGAGCCGACCCGGCCTGCGTCCGAACCGATGTTGATCACGCGGCCCCAGCCGCGTTCGATCATGCCTGGCAGCACGCTCTGGATGACCCGCAGCTGCCCGTTGAAGTTCAGGTTCAAGATGCGGTTCCAGAACTGCTCGTCGGTGTCGACGAACTTCATGAAGTCGTCCCACCCGGCGTTGTTCACCACGACGTCGATCGGACCCAGCTCGTCCGACACGGTCTTGACACCGGCCTGCACCGACGTCGTGTCGGTGACGTCCACCTCGACCGCGAGGGCCTTGCCACCATCCTGGTTGATGGCATCGGCGGTTTCGCGCGCCCGCTCCAGGTTGATGTCGGCGACGGCGGTCCGGAAACCCTGGGCGCCCAGCGTCACGGAAATCCCGCGCCCGATGCCCTGGGCGCCTCCGGTCACGAAGGCGACTCGATTGCTCATCTGCTCTCTCCGATGTTCTCGTCGTGTCACAAGGGAACTGCTCAGTTGTGGCTGGTCGCCCACTCCACCGGGCCGGCGACGATCGAGTGGCTGGTGAGCTTGCGGCCGAGCACCGCCTGCGCTGAACGCGCCGCGTCGATGACGCCGGGAAGCGACAGACCGGTCTGCACACCCATCTCGTGGAACATGCTCACCAGGTCCTCGGTCGCGATGTTCCCGGTCGATCCGGGCGGAACCGGGCAACCGCCGAGCTCGCCGAAGCTGGACTCGAAACTGGCGCATCCCGCTTCCAGCGCCGCGAAGGCGTTCGCCAGGCCCTGGCCCCGGGTGTTGTGGAAGTGGGCGGTGATCTCCACCCCTCGCAGCCGTTCCACCGCAGCCGTGAAGAATTCGGAAGCGTAGGCGGGGTTGGCCATTCCTGTCGTGTCGCCGAAACCGAGCTCGGTGGCGCCTGCTTCGGCGAAGCGCTCAGCGATTTCCAGCACCCGGTCCAGCTTCACCTCACCCTCGTAGGGGCAGCCGAAGGAGGTGGCGATCACCGCGGCGCAGCCGAGACCCTCCTCGCGGATCCGGCGTGCCACCACGGCGTTCTCGCGCATCGACTCTTCGACGGTGCGGTTGACGTTCTTCTTGTTGTGCGTCTCCGAGGCGCTGACGAAGATCGCCGCCTCGTGGAAGGTCTCGCGCACCTTCAGCGCGTTGTCCAGGCCCCTGTTGTTCGGGATCAGCGTCATGAGGCGCACGTCCTCGGGCACCTCCACGCGGCGCAGCACCTCTGCGCCGTCGGCGAGCTGCGGGATGACGTCCGGTCGCACGAAGCTGGCCACCTCGATGCGCTTGAGACCGGTGCGGCCCAGTTCGTTGATCAACCGGACCTTGTCGTCGGTGGGAATGTGCTCGGGTTCGTTCTGGAAGCCGTCGCGTGGTCCGACCTCCCGGATGTGCACGCGGGATGGGCGCTGGCTCATGGCGGCAGCTCCTTTCTGCTCTGTCATCGGTTCGTCCCGGCTTTGCCGTCCCCGAGGGACTTCTCCAGCTCCGCGCGGTGCTCGGGCGCGGCGACGGCGATCAGTCGCCGGGCCCGCTCGGTCAGGTCACATCCGCGCAATTCGGCGATGCCGTGTTCGGTGACCACGTAGTCGACGTCAGAGCGGCCTGTGGTCACGGGGCCGTCGAGCACCGGCCGGATGTTGGACGACGAACGGGACGCAGCGCGCAGCGTGATGATCGAGCGAGCTCCGGTCAGCGAGGCCGCCCGGGAGAAGTCGACCTGCCCGCCGATCGCACCGATGTAGGTCCCCTTGCGCATCTCCGAGCCCACCTGGCCGGTGAGGTCCACTTCGATCGCCGAGTTGATCGACACCAGGCCGGAAAGCTTCGCCAGAACCGCGGGCGAGTGGGTGTAACTGGCCGGGCGGAACTCGATGGGCAGGCCGGGCAGTCCGGTGTAGAGCTCGTTGCTGCCCAGTGCCGCGCCGGTGACCACCGAACCGGTGTCGATCTCCTTGTACGACCCGGTGATCACGCCCTTCTCCACGAGCCGGGCGATTCCGTCGGAGACCATCCCGGAGTGCACGCCGAGGTCGTTGTGCTCGGTGAGGCAGTCCAGCACCGCGGAGGGCAACGAGCCGACGCCGAGCTGGATGGTGTCGCGATCCTCGACCAGGCTCGCGACGTTGCGCGCGATGGCGCGTTCAACGTCGTCGGCCGTTCGATCCGGCGCCTCCGGGAGAGGGCGATCGGTCTCGACCACTGCCGCGAACCGTTCCATCGGAACCCGGGGGGCTCCGTAGGTCCGCGGCATGCGCTGATTGATCTCGCCGATCAGCACCGGTGTGTGCTCGATCGCGTCGGCGACGTAGTCCACCCCGACGCCGAGGGAACAAAGTCCCTCGGCATCCGGAGGGCTGACCTGAACGAACCCGACGTCGTTGGGAAGCCGACCTTCAGCGAACATCCGAGGTAGCGCCGAGTAGTGGCACGGCACCACGTCGACTCTCCCCCGCTTCGCGAGCTTGCGCAGTTCGCCGAGGCCCCCGTAGGACGACAGGGCGATCTGCTCGGGCAGCTCGGTGGTCAGCCGCTTGTCCCAGGTGAGCCCGCAGAAGGCGCGCACCGGGCCGATCTCCGCGACGCTGTCCAGCAACACGTGCACCAGCGGGGTCGGTTCAGCGCTGGTCTGCGACCACCAGATGCCATCACCTGGGCGCACGTGGGCGGCGAGGTCGACCATCAGCTGATCCGCTCGATCAGCGTCGCGGTCCCCAGACCACCCCCGCAGCACATCGTGACCAGGCCGAGTTCGACGTCCCGGCGTTCCATCTCCGCGAGAAGCGTGGCCATCAGCCGCGCTCCCGTGGCCCCCACCGGGTGTCCCAGCGCGATGGCTCCACCGTTGACGTTGACCCGGTCGAGGTCGGGCTTGAACTCGCGCTCCCAGGCGAGTACCACCGAGGCGAATGCCTCGTTGATCTCGATCAGATCGATGTCATCGATGCTCAGACCGTTTCGCTCCAGCATCTTGTGCGTCGCCGGAATCGGGCCGGTCAGCATGATGATCGGGTCCACGCCCACCGTGGTCTGGTCGATCACCCGCGCACGGGCGTTGAGGCCGTACTCCTCGGTGGCCGCCCGGGATGCCAGCAGCACCGCCGCGGCACCGTCGGAGATCGGCGACGACGTCCCGGCCGTGATCCGGCCGTTCTCCTGGCGGAACGGGGTTTTCAGCCCCGCCAGCCCTTCCAGGTCGGTGTCCGGCCGAATTCCCTGGTCGCTGTGTCGCGTCTCCCCCGCCAGTTCCAGCGGGATCATCTCGGCGTCGAACCGGCCCTCGGCCACGGCCTGCGCCGCCAACCGGTGCGAGCGCACCGCGAACTCGTCCATCTCGGAGCGTTCGATGCCCCACCGCTCGGCGATGAGTTCAGCGCTCTCGCCCTGGTGCACGAAGGAGTACTGGTCGCGCAGCTCGGCCGGCCAAGGATCACCGTAGAGCTTGGAGATCTCGATGGGCGAGTTGATCGGGACGTGCCCCATGTGCTCGACGCCACCGGCGATCACCACGTCGTGGGTGCCCGAACCGACGAGGCCTGCGCCCATCTCGACGGCGGTCTGAGCGGATCCGCACCGGCGGTCGAGGGTCACGGCCGGAACCTCCGGCGGATACCCGGCCTGCAACCACGCGTTTCGGCCGATGTTGCGGGACTGCTCACCGAAGGGGGCGGTGCACCCGATGACCAGGTCCTCGACCTCCCTCGCAGGCAGATCGGCGCGTGCCAGCAGCTCGTCGTAGCAGGCCGCGAGCATCTCGTTCGGATGCGTGTCGCGGTACCAGCCCTTTTCCGGGTGGCCCTTGCCCATCGGAGTTCGGGCCGCCTCAGCGATGATCACTTCTCGGCCCGCGCTCTGCATCGGTCCCGCCTTCGCGCGGCCCATCAGATCACCGTCCCACCGTCGACGGGCAGCACCTGACCCGTGATGTACCCCGCTGCGTCGGAGGCCATGAACACGAAAGATCCCGCGATCTCGGAGGGCTCGGCCCAGCGCCCGAGCGGGATCCGCGCTAGCGTCTTGGCCGCGAGCTTCTCGTTGCTGCGGATGTTCTCGGTCATCGGCGTGGCTGCGAGCGGAGCGAGCGCGTTGACCGTGACCTGCCGGCGAGCCAGCTCGCGCGCCAGGGACTTCGTGAGTCCGATGATGCCCGCCTTGGCTGCGCCGTAGTTGGCCTGCCCGATCGTGCCCTGCAATCCAGCCGCAGAGGTCACGTTGATGACGCGCCCCTTGCCGTCCTCCGGCAGGTACGGCAGCACCGCCTTGCTGCAGGTGTAGCTACCGACGAGATGGATGTCGACGATCCGGCGGAACGCCTCCTCCTCCAGGTCGGGGAACATCGCCGGCGCGATGGCTCCGGCGTTGTTGACCAGGATGTGCAAGGTGCCGTCGGCCAGCGCCGCTGCGCGTTGCGCGATGTCAGCGGCCGCTGCCGAATCCCGGACGTCCAGCACGCCGTGTTCGGCGACGCCGCCGTTATTCCGGATTCCTTCGGCCACGTGCTTGGCCGCCCGCTCGTCGACGTCGGACACGAACACCCGAGCCCCCGCCTGAGCGAAGGCCATCGCCACCGCGGCCCCGATGCCGCTGCCCGCACCGGTCACCAGTGCGGAGCGGCCGTTGAGATCGAACATCAGTAACTCCTGGGAAGACCGAGAACGTGCGAACCGAGGTAGTTCAGAACCATTTCCTGGCTCAGCGGAGCGATCCGCAGCAAGCGCGCTTCGCGGAAGTAGCGCGAAACGTGGTACTCCTCCGAGTAGCCCATCCCGCCGTGGGTCTGCAGCGCCCGGTCGGCGGCCTGGAATCCCGCGTCGGCACAGAGGTACTTGGCCGTGTTCGCCTCGCGACCACATGGCTTTCCGTTGTCGTACAGCCACGTTGCCTTGCGCAGCGCGAGCTCCGCGGCGTCCAGGCGCGCCAGCGAGTCGGCGAGCGGAAACTGCAGTCCCTGGTTCATGCCGATCGGCCGCCCGAAGACCTCCCGCTCGTTTCCGTACTGCACCGCTCGACGCAGCGCGGCCCGGCCGAGAC
Organism: Saccharopolyspora endophytica; assembly: GCF_018070075.1. Taxonomy (GTDB): domain Bacteria; phylum Actinomycetota; class Actinomycetes; order Mycobacteriales; family Pseudonocardiaceae; genus Saccharopolyspora; species Saccharopolyspora endophytica. The sequence continues at coordinate 438,717 of NZ_JAGPXE010000002.1, read as the reverse complement.
CGAGAGCCTCGGAAGCGACCAGCATCCGCTCCGGGTTCAGTCCGTCCAAGATGTACTTGAACCCCTGACCTTCTTCGCCCACGCGGTCTTCGACCGGGATGCGCAGGCCGTCGATGAACAGCTCGTTGGAGCTGACAGCGTTGCGGCCCATCTTGTCGATGGGGCGGATGTCGACCTTGTCGCGGTCCAGATCGGTGAGGAACAGCGTCAGACCGTCGGTCTTCTTCTTGGCGTCCTCGAACTTGGTCGTCCGGGTCAGCAGCAGGACCTTCTCCGACTCGCGTGCCTTGGAGATCCACACCTTGCGGCCGTTGACCACGTAGTGGTCGCCGTCACGCTTCGCGAAGGTGGTGATCCGGGTCGTGTCCAGCCCCGCCTCCGGCTCGGTGACTCCGAAGCAGACGTGCAGATCGCCGTTGACGATGCGCGGCAGGTTGCGCCGCTTCAGCTCCTCGGACCCGTGCACGATCACCGGGTGCATGCCGAAGATCGACAGGTGCATGGAGCTCGCACCGTTCATCCCTGCGCCGGAGGCGGACACCTCCTCGAGCAGGAGCGACGCCTCGGTGATCCCGAACCCGTGGCCCCCGTACTCCTCAGGAGTGGTGATGCCGAGCCAGCCGCCCTGCGCGAACGCGTCGTAGAACTCCGTCGGGAACTCGTGCGCCGCGTCCTTCTCCAGCCAGTACTGATCGCTGAACTTCCCGGCCAGCTCGGCGACGGCCTTGCGGATCGTCGCCTGATCCTCGTTCAACTCAAAGTCCACAGCAGTTCTCCCACCAGGCCAAGCAAAAGCCTCTTTGGCCCTAATATACTAAAGGACAGACCAAAACGGAACCATGACCATCAGGCGGTCGGCAACAGCGGGAGCGCATCGGCCAAGCGCTCGTTCCACGTGCGCGGGGAGCCGAACAGCTCGGCGTCGAGTTTGGCGCGCTTGTAGAAGAGCTGCAGGTCGTGCTCCCAGGTGTAACCGATCGCCCCGTGCATGGTCAGCGCCGTGTCGACCGCCTCCCGCCCGGCGGCCGTGACCTGCGCCTTGGCGGTCGCGGCGTGCAGCGCCGACTCATCTCCGCCCAGGTCCACCGACGCTGCGGCGAAGTAGGCGATGGACCGCGAGGACTCGACCGAGACCAGCATCGTGGCGGCCGCGTGCTTGACCGCCTGGAAGGAGCCGATCGGGACACCGAACTGCTTGCGCTGCAGGCTGTAGGCCACGGCAAGGTCGAGCACGCTCCCGGCGGCACCCAGGCTGTCGGCGGCGACGAGCACTGCTGCGCGCAGTGCTGCGTCGACCAGCACCGCGGAGGCGTCGACGTCCAGGCGCCGCGCCGCGACCCCTTCGAAGCGGACGTCCGCCGCGTCTCGCGTGCGGTCCAACAGCCTGCGATCACTCAGCACGACGCCGTCCGCGTTCGCTTCGACCACGAAGAGCGCGAGACCGTCCGGCGCCTGCGCCGGCGCCAGCAACCAGCGGGCGCTCCCGCCCCCCAGCACGGACGACACGGTGCCGCGCAGCTTGGAACCGTCGAATTCGAGACCCCGCGGACGATCCAGCGGACGACCCGCTTCGGCGACGAAGGCCGCGAACTGCCCTTCTTCCAGCACGGCGGACGCGATCTCAGGCGCTTCCGCCAGCGCAGGGATGGTCAGCACCGAAGCCAGCCAGGCTCCCGATGGCGCCGCTGCCCGGCCCAGCTCCTCAGCGGCGAGCGCGAGCTCCAGCAGACCGCCTCCTTGCCCGCCCAGTTCCTCCGGCGAGCCCACCCCGAACCAGCCGTCGGACACCAGGCGCGCCGTGAAGGACGAGGAGTCCCCGCCGTCCAACCACGTGCGGATAGTCTCGGTGGACGCGGTGTCGGACAGCCACTCGCGCAGCGACGTGCGGAAGAGCTCCTGCTCGTCGGTCAATTCCCAACGCATGCCGGCCCCTTTCTATGCTGGTCCGCACCGGCTCATGCCGGACATGCGCCACCATGCATATCGTTGAATGGTAGGTTAGGTCTAACTGTCAGACCATAATTGGGAGATTTTCGTGGTTGACTCGCCGAAGAAGGACCGTTCCTCCGTGCGGTTGGCTCCCATGGCCGTTCCGAAGGCATCGGACGTGCTGGCCAGCGAGTTGCGGGAGCGGATCCTGAGCGGCGAGTTCGCCGAGGACACCCCGCTTCCTCCGGAGCGCGACCTGGTTTCCCAGACGCAGATGAGCCGCACCACGGTCCGCGAGGCGCTGCGCATTCTCGAGGTCCAGGGCCTGGTGCGCATCAAGGCCGGCCGCGCGGGCGGAACCTTCGTGCAGCGCCCCAGCCAGGATTCGGTGGCGACCTCGATCAGTCTGCTGATCCGAGGACGCCAGCTCCGCCTCGCCGACCTGCTGGAAACCCGCGAGGCCATCGAACCGTTCTGCGCCCGCCTTGCAGCCCAGAACCGCACTGACGAGGACCTCGCGGTGCTCGACGCGGCCAACAAAGCCCTCGCCACCAACGACGACAACCTGACGAACTTCCTGCAGGCCAACGTCGACTGGCACGTCGGAGTGGCCGCCGCGAGCCACAACGAACTGCTGATCGCGTTCATGTCCGCGCTGTCCAAGGCGATCTACACCGCGACCGAGAACGAGGCGTTCGTCGATGACGAGGTCCGGAGCGTGACCGCGAAGGCGCACAAGTCCATCACCAGCGCGATCCGCGAACGCGACCCGGAAGCCGCGGTTCGCCGGATGAACCGGCACGTGCACTCCTACGCCAAGGCGGTTCTGGAAGTCGAGGAGCGGGAGAAGATCGCGGTCGACGACGAGTGAGGAACCGCGGCCGGCCCGAAACGGCCGGCCGCGCTCACACCTGCGCATCAGCTCTTCGCAGCCGCGGTGATCTCCGCTAGCGAGTCGGGGTTCTCCGCCCCGGAGAGGTCCCCGGGGTCTTTTCCCAGCGCCGCTGCGCGGATCGCCCGGCGGAGGATCTTGGCCGACCGCGTCTTCGGCAGCTGCGAGACACGACGCACCAGCGAAGGCGAGAAGGGCTTGCCGAGCTCGCTGGCCACCATCTCGCGCAGCTTGTCGGAGACGTCCTCCTCGTTCTCCGCGCCACGGCGCGGCACCCAGAATGCCCACACCGCTTCGCCTTTCGTGGCATCCGGGACACCGACGGCGGCCACCTCGCCGACCGCGGGATGCGTGCTCATCACCGACTCGACTTCGGCAGGCGCCAACCGCTTTCCGGCCACGTTCATCACGTCGTCCGACCGGCCGAGGATGAACCAGTTGCCGTCCTCGTCGATCAGGGCGAAGTCACCGTGCCGCCACATGCCCGGGAACGTCGACCAGTACGCCTCGATGTAGCGGGCATCGTCCTTCCACACACCGCGCGTCATCGACGGCCAGGGCTGGCGGCAGACGAGCTCGCCGACCTCACCGCGCAGCGGTTCGCCGCGGTCGTCCACGACGTCGACGTCCATGCCCAGCGACGGCCCACCGAGCGAGCAGCTGCGGATCGGTTCGACGGGGTAGGGGGCCAGGAACGAGCCACCGACCTCGGTCCCACCGGAGAAGTTGATGATCGGAACCCTGCTGCCGAAGACCTCCTCGGCCAGCCACTGGTAGGAATCCGGGTCCCAGGACTCCCCCGTCGACCCGAGCACCTGCACCGAGGACAGGTCCAGGTCGTCCGGTACCGGGGTTCCGCTGGAACGCAACGTCCTGATCAGCGTCGGCGACACCCCGAGCATGGTGATGCGATGCCGCGCGGCCAGCCGCCACAGCCGGTTCAGGTCCGGCACGTCGGGTGAACCTTCGTAGAGCAGGAGCGCGGCGCCGTTGGCGTGGGTTCCCATGATCGACAGCGGGCCCATGATCCAGCCCATGTCGGTCACCCAGCAGAACACGCCTCCGCGCTTGACGTCGAAGGAGTAGGCGACCTCGCTGGCCACTTTCAGCAGGAACCCGGCGTGGGTGTGCACCGCGCCCTTCGGCTTGCCGGTGGTCCCGGAGGTGTAGGCCAGCAGCAGCGTGTCGGCCGACTTCACCACCGCGGTCGGAACGGTCCCCTCTGAGCGGAGCAGGTCCGCCCAGGCCGTCTCCGGCACCTGCGGGAACTGCGGCTGCTCATCGGCTGAGGCGACGTTGTCGACGACGACCACGTTGCGCACGGTCGGGCACGAACGCAGCGCCTCGTCGAGCAACGGCTTCATCCGCACCGTCCGTCCGCGACGCACCGTGCCGTCGGCAACCACCACCGCCTTGGCATCGGCGTCCTGCAGTCGTGCGGCGATCGCGGCCGGGGCGAAGCCCGAGAACAGCGGCACGAGAACGGCCCCGAGCTTGGCGACCGCGTAGCAGGTGATGACGGCTTCAGGAATCATCGGCAGGAAGAGCGCCACCGCGTCGCCGCGCCCGATTCCGAGGTCGCGCAGCCCGGCGGCGACCCGCTCGACCCGATCGGCGAGCTCCCGGTAGGTGAGCGTGCGGACCGAGTCGTCCTCGCTGACGTGCACGACCGCGGGACTGTCGACCACCTGCTCGTCTTCGAGCCACCTGTTCACGCACGCGTCGACGACGTTGAGCTCGCCGCCGACCATCCACTCCGGACGCTGGATCCCCGCCGTCAGATCGACCGCCTCGGAATAGGGCGTCCTGAAGGGAAGTCGTAGGTCCTGCACCACCGCGTCCCAGTACCAGCCGATGTCGCGCACCGAACGCTCGCGCAGTTCGGCGAGCGAATCGAGCCCGTGCGCGCGGGCCAGCCTGGTGACATTGGCATTTTCGACTCGTTCCTCCGTGGGGAACCAGGTGTAGTCGGACATGTCAGCTCCTGGGCATTTTGAGGATGCGCTCGGCGATGATGTTGCGCTGGATGAAGGTCGACCCACCGGCGATCGCGGTGCCCCGGGACTGGTAGGCCAGCCGCAGCCAGGACGCATCCGCCGTGCCCTGGTCCTCGAGCGCGAATTGTCCGCCGAGTTCGTCGAGCGAGAGCCGGAAGTCGGCGAGGTCCTCGACGAGGGGGCAGAAGTAGAGCTTGCCGATCGAGGTGACCGGCCCCGGCGCCCCGCCATCGGCTGCCTGGGTCGTCACTCGCTGGCCGATCAGGTAGTGGGTCAACGCGCGCCCGTAGAGGTCGGCGACCTTCTGCCGGACCAAGGGATCCGCACCGAGCGGTCGCCCGTCCTCGTCGGTCCGCTCGCGGATGTCGTCGATGATCGACTCGACCGCTCGCTTGGTGTTGACCCGTCCGGTCGCGATGGCCACCCGCTCGTAGCCCAGCGTCGCCATCGCCACGCGCCAGCCATCGTCGACCGCTCCGACGACCAGTTCGTCGGGCATGAAGACGTCGTCGAGGAAGACCTCGTTGAACTCCGCTTCGCCCAGCATGTGCGCCAGCGGGCGCACCGTGACGCCGGGGCTGTCCATCGGCAGCAGGAAGTAGGTGATGCCCTTGTGCCGATCCCCTCCCCCGGTTCTGGCGAGCAGGATCGCGTGGGCGGCGAGGTGGGCCCGGCTGGTCCAGATCTTCTGCCCGGAGATCCGCCAGCCGCCATCGACCTTGGTCGCCTTGGTGCGCAGCGAGGCCAGGTCGGAGCCCGAGTCAGGTTCGGAGAACAGCTGGCACCAGATCTGCTCCCCGGTCAGGATCGGCTTGAGGTAGCGCTTCTTCTGCTCCTCAGTGCCGAAGTCGATGATCGTGGGCCCGGCGAAGTCCTCGCCGATGGTGTTCAACCGCTCCGGAGCGCCGGCCCGGTCCAGCTCCTCGTTGAAGATCGCCCGGTACTGCGCGTCCGCCCCGACACCGCCGTATTCCTTCGGCCAGGACAGGCCCGCGTATCCGGCGTCGTAGAGCATGCGCTGCCACTGCTGCCAGAACGGCCGCTTCCCGACGAGGTCGGCCGGCTCAGGCCACGGCAGGCGCGGCAGCGCACCGGCCAGCCACTCCCTCACCTCGGAGCGGAACCGCTGCTGCTCGGTCGAATCGGATAGCTCCATGGTCACACCCTCTGAGGCAATTTTGGAGTGATAATACTTTTGGTCAGACCAAAATGCAAGGGTTAACGCATCCCCCACACCGGCGTGCGCTTCTCCTGGAAGGCGCGAACGCCCTCGCGCAGGTCCTCGGTGGTGAACGCGAGAGCCAGCTGCGCCTGAAGAACGTCCAGCGCTTCACCGAAGGCGAGGTCCCGCGTGGCATCGACGGCGTTCTTGCCCAACTTCATCAGCAGCGGCGACTTGCCGGCGATCTTCCGCGTCCAGTCCCGGACGGCCTCGTCGAAGTCTCCAGCCGGGACGACCGCGTTGACCACGCCGAGCTCGCGGGCCTGCTCAGCCGTGATCAGGTCACCGACCATCATCAGCTCGTTGGCCTTCATCCTCGGGACGTTGCGGTAGATCAGCGCCGAGATCATGAACGGGAACGCGCCCACGTTGATCTCCGGGCAGCCGAAGCGCACCGAGTCCTTCGCTATGACCAGATCGCACGCCAACGCCAACCCGAAGGCCCCCGCCAGCACATCACCGTTGGCCGCGCAGATCACGGGCTTGCCCAGCTGCGCGAGCTTCTTGTAGATCCGCGGAAAACGGTCCAGTCCGGCGTACTTCTCGATCGTCGGGCGGTCGTCGGCGAAGGCCTTCAGGTTCCCGCCGGAGGAGAAGACCTTCGCGTGCGAAGAGGTGAGCACGACCACCCGCACGTCGTCATCGACTGCTGCGTGGTCGAGCAAATCCAGGAGCTGGTCGAGCAGCTCGTCACCGAGCGCGTTGCGAGTCGCGGGATCGTCCAACGTGATCACTGCGGCGTGATCGTCCACCTCGTACCGGACCAGATCGCCGGCCATCGGCCACACTCCTTCAACTCGCGGAAACGTCACTCGTGCGTCAGGACGACCTTGCCGAAGCCGCCGCCCTTCTCCAGGTGTTCGTGGGCCTTGGCGGCCTGGTCTAGCGGGAACACCTCGTCGATCACCGGAGGCCGAACCTCCCCGCTCTCCACCATCGACATCAGCCCGGCGAAATCTCGCGGGCTGCCCATCGTGGTTCCGAGCAGGTCGTACTGTCCGAAGTAGAACTGGCGCACGTCGAGCATCGCGTCGGTGCGAACCGACGAGCCGAGCACCACGAGCCGTCCGCCGGGACGCAGGGCCTCAATCGACTCCGGCCAGCTCCCCACCGGGTCGAGCACGACATCGAAGCCGCGTCCCCGGGGAGTCAGTCGCTTTGCCGCCAGCCACCACTGGTCCTCGGTGTAGAGAACACCGTCCGCGGCACCGAGTTCCCGTGATCGCGCGACCTTTTCCGACGATGACGAGGTGACCACGACCGTGGCACCGCAGGCGGCCGCCAGACTGACCGCCGTCGTGGCGACACCACCTCCCGCACCGAGCACGAGGACCGATTCGCCCTTGCGCAATCGCCCACGCGTGAACAACGCCCGGTAGGTCGTCAGCCCGACGAGCGGCAGGGCCGCGGCCTGCTGCCAGTCCAGGCCCGCAGGTTTCGGGTGAACGCAGTCGGCCGGCACGGTCACCAGCTCCGCGTAGGTTCCTGCGTGGTGGTCGCCGAGGATCTCCCAGTCCGGGCCAGGGGCGCTGTCGTCGTCGCCCCACCACAGGGACGGGATGACGAGTACGTCCTCACCGGTGTCGACCCGGGTTCCCGCGCCGTCGGCACCGAGCACGTGCGGCAGCCGTGAGCCGTACCGGCCTTCCCGGACCAGCACATCGTGCCAGTTCAGCGCACTGGCGCGCAGCTTCACGGTCACCGAGCCAGACTTCTCCTCGGGGTCGGGGACTTCTTCGCAACGCAGATTTCCCGCAGCTCCGAACTCGCGCAGGACCACCGCTTTCATCGCACTCCCCTATTCGGGCCGACTGCTACCGGCTTGAACACGCCGCCATCAGCGCCGTCCGCGCTGCGACATCCCGGATCCGGCGCCGCTGACGACTTCGCTGCCCGCTTCGGTCTGCCCGGGTTTCGAAGCACGTATCGCCGCATCTACGACCCGCAGCACTGCCTCGTAGCAGCGGCGGCACATGAACCCCGGCGTGTACATCTGAATCGCCGGGTAGGCGAGAACGCATTTCAGATCCGCAGTTTCCTGGCAGATTCCGTGATGGCCGGCTTTGTTGCACATGCACGTGCACAGCATGGACGTCTCACCTCGCCCCCGTCAGCTCTTGCGCTTGCCGATCTCGTCGGCGAGTTGCGGAGCGACCGCGAAAAGATCGCCCACCACGCCGAAATCGGCTATCTCGAAGATCGGTGCCTCGGTATCCTTGTTCACCGCGACGATCGTCTTGGACGTCTGCATGCCCGCCCGGTGCTGGATCGCGCCGGAGATGCCCAGGGCGATGTAGAGCTGCGGTGAGACGGTCTTGCCGGTCTGCCCCACCTGGAACTGGTGCGGGTAGAAGCCGGAGTCCACAGCCGCGCGGGAAGCACCCACCGCCGCACCGAGCGAGTCCGCCAACTTCTCGACCACCTCGAAGCTCTCCGCCGAACCGACGCCACGGCCACCCGAGACGACCACGGAGGCCTCGGTCAGCTCCGGCCTGTCGCCGCCCTCGACCGGTTCCCGTCCGGTGATCCGCGCCGACTTCGTCGCATCGGGCGCCGGGACCTCGACCGCATGTTCAGCGGCCGCCCCTTCGGCTTGCTCGGCCTCGATTGCACCCGGCAGCACGGTGACCACCGGCGCACCCTTGACGACCTTGGCCTTGGCTACGTAGCCACCGCCGAACAGCGAGTGGGAGGCAACTCCCTCACCGTCGAGGTCGACCGCCTCCGACAGCAGTCCCGCACCGGTGCGCACCGCAAGCCGACCGGCGATCTCCTTTCCGTCCACCGAGGCCGGCAGGAGCACCGCCACCGGCGAAACCGATCCCACCAGCTCGGCCAGCACGTCCACCGAAGGCGTCACCAGGTACTGACCGGCCTCGGCCGATTCGGCCGCGTACACCTTCGCCGCGCCGTAGGTGCGCAGCACATCGTTGAGCTTGGCCGCCACGCCCGGCTCACCGACGACGACCGCTGAGGGCTCACCCAACCGGCGCGCCGCGGTCAACAACTCGAACGCGACCTTCTTGACCTCGCCGTCCACGTGGTCGACGAGAACCAGGACCTCGGACATCACGTACTTCCTCTCGAAAACCAGTGGTTCAGACGAGCTTCTGACCAGTCAGGTACTCGGCGACGGCAATGCCGCCCTCGCCTTCGTCGGTCACCCGCTGCCCGGCCTGCTTGGGGGGCTTCGGCGCGGATTCCACGACCTGCGAGCCGGCATTGGCCAGTCCGAACTCGGTCGGGTCGATACCGGCATCGGCAGCCGAGAGCACGGTCACCGGCTTCTTCTTGGCCGCCATGATTCCCTTGAACGACGGGTACCGCGGCTCGTTGATCTTCTCCGTCACCGATACGACCGCAGGCAGACTCGCCTGCAGGTGAACGATCCCGGCGTCGGTCTCCCGAGCCGCGGTGACCACCGACCCATCGGTGGAGAGCTTGCGAACGTAGGTCAGCTGCGGCAGTCCGAGCAGTTCCGCCAGCATCGCCGGCACCGCACCGGTGCGCCCATCCGTCGCTTCATTGCCCGCGATCACCAGATCGACCGACTCCACGGTGCCGATCGCCGCAGCGAGGGCTCGCGCGGTCGCCGGCGCATCGGTGCCCGCGAGAGCGTCATCCGAGAGGTGCACGGCCTTGTGCGCGCCCATCGACAACGCCTTGCGAATGGCCTCGGTGGCCCTGTTCGGCCCCATGCACACCGCGGTGACCTCGCCACCCTGCGATTCGGTGATCTGCAGGGCCTCCTCCACCGCACGCTCGTTGATCTCGTCGAGCACGGCATCGGCCGCCTCGCGGTCCAGCGTGTGATCGGCAGCGGCGAGCTTGCGCTCGGAGTACGTGTCAGGCACCTGCTTGACCAACACCACGACGTTCACTTGTCCACGCCCCAACTTCAGGTCTCGGCTCGCGAAGAACGCGGCTCAGGCTCGGAGGCCGGTCGACGCCCTTCCGTCGACCAACGACTAATTTTGGCCTAATCTATTAAAGGACGGACCAAAGTGCAACACTGTCAGGCCAGAGCCCATCCGCAGGAAGAGGAGCCAAGTTGAGGACAGATCACCAAGACACCGTCGTCGCCGATTGGCCAGCCCATTGACGGACATGTCCTCCCAGCGCTCTACACGACCTCTCCGCGCTCAACGCACAGCCGGCCCGGCTCCCCTGAACCGTCAGGACGAGCGCCCGACCGGGCCGATGTGGATGCGACGCCGATCGGCTGGGAAAACCACCACCTGTCACGCAATCTCACGAAAGGTGCTATCCGATGGTTTCGTTCGAGTTCAGTGACGAACAGAGCGAGTTCCAGAAAACCCTCGCGGAGTTCACCCGCAAGCAGCTGCTCCCGGGCTACCGGGATCGAGCCGCATCCACCACATTCCCGTTCGACATCCTGCGACAGCTCGGCGAGCTCGGCGTGCTCGGCATCGGCCTTCCCGAACAATACGGCGGAACGGGAGCCGAAGACCCGATCATGCTGGGCCTGGCCACCGAGACGCTGGCCTACGGGGACGTCAACCTGGCATCCGCGCCGATCCAGATCGGCCTGATCGGCTCACAGCTGGTGCATGCCAGCGACGAGGTCCGGCAGCACTACCTGCCGGCGATGATCGAGGGCCGCGAAACGGTCGCGATCGCCCTCACCGAGCCCGGGTCCGGCTCGGACGCCGCCGCGATGACCACGGTAGCCCGCCCGGTCGACGGCGGTTGGCGTCTCACCGGTGAGAAGACCGCGATCTCCTGGGCCTGCAACGCCTCCGCTGCCTTGATCTACGCCCGCGATCCGGGAAGCAAGCGCGCGGCCGGCGTGAGCTGCTACCTGGTCCCGCTTGATGCCGAGGGCGTGAGCGTGCACCACATGCCGGGCATGGGGTGCCTCCCGCTCGGCTGGGGATCGATCCACCTCGACGACGTCCTCGTGCCGGAATCGCACCTGGTCGGAGAGCCGGGGAAGGGATTCCAGGCTGTCATGAGCCACTTCGACTTCAGCCGCGCCGCGATCGGCCTGATGTGCTTGGGTGCGGCTCAGGTCAGTCTGGACGAGGCCGCCACGTACGCCACCGACAGGCACGCCTTCGGCAAACCGATCGCCGACTACCAGGGCGTGTCGTTCCAGATCGCCGAGCACACCACGTACCTGGAAGCGGCCCGGTGGATGTGCTACCACGCGCTCTGGTTGCGGGAGGAGAACAAGCCGCACACCTCGCTGGCGTCGATGAGCAAGTGGTGGCCACCGGTGGTCGCCAAGAACGCCATCGAGGCCGCCATGAAGATCCACGGCAACCTCGGCTACTCCACCGAGTTCCCGCTCCAGCAGCGGCATCGCGACGTGATGGCCTACCTCGTTGCCGACGGCACAGCGGAAATCCAGAAGCGGATCATCGCCAAGGACGTCTTCGACCGCGGCAGCGTCGTGTACTAGCGAGGAAAAGAACGCCCTTCGGGACTCCCGCGAATCCCGAAGGGCGTTCCCATTGGACTGTTCTTGACTTCGCTTCTGCGTCGCGGCGCCGGTAGCCGGCGTGGGGGGGTTCCGGATCGCGGCACTGCCGCTCGCACGCAGTTCGAGAACAGCCCTCACCGGCGGGTTTCTAGTTCCCGCCTGACTTCTCCGCAGCCGACTTGATCGCCTTGCGGATGCGGAAGTAGGTGCCGCACCGACAGACGTTCTCGATCTCGTCGATCTCGGCGTCAGTCGGCTCGCTGGTATTCTTCAGCAGTGCCACCGCGTTCATGATCTGCCCGGGCTGGCAGAAGCCGCACTGCGGCACGTCCATCTCGAGCCAGGCCTGCTGGACGGGGTGCAACTCATCCCCGTCGGCCAGGCCTTCGATCGTGGTGACCTCACGGCCCTCGACATCGGACATGGCGGTGACGCAGGTCGTGTAGGCCTCGCCGTCGATCAGGCAGGTGCAGGCTTTGCACACATCGAGGTTGCACCCCATCTTCGGGCCTGTCACGCCGAGCTGATCTCGCAGGGTCCAGAGCAGCGGGTGGTTGGCCGGCGCCTCGACGCTGACCTCGTTGCCGTTGAGTGTGAAGGTGTAACGCGGCACGGGAACTCCTCCGTGGACGATTCTGGTTCGGAAGGCCGCAGTCAGTTCCGGGCCGGGAGAGGACGCATCGGCGGGCCGGGAACAGGTCCCGGTGGGTACGGCTCGTAGTCGAGCTCGTTGTCGATCGGGAACCTGGTGGGCATGATCCCGGTAGCCCGGCGATACGCGTTGACAACCGCCGCGAACGCCACCGGCACCGCGAACTCGCCCATACCTCCCGGCTCACCCTCACCGGGCTGCACGAAGATCTGCACATCCGTCGGGGTGTTCTTCTGCCGTGCGTAATGGAAGTTGTGGTAACTGCCTTCCAGGAAGTAACCGTCACGCAGGTGCAGCCCACCGCGCAGCGCCACCGAAATGCCGTCGGTGAGTCCACCGAGCGCCTGGGCCTCGATACCGCTGACGTTGATCGGGCGGCCGACGTCGACGGCCATCACGGCCTTGACCACCCTGGGGTGCTGGGGGTCCCGCGCGTCGATCTCGACGAGGACCGCCATGACTCCCTTCATCTCGTCGTGGAAGGCGATCCCCTGGGCGAAGCCTTCGGGCATCGCCTTGCCCCATTCGCCCTCTTCTACGACCTTGTCGAGGATCGCCCTCTGCCGATCGTCTTTGAGGAAGTCGCGGCGGACCTGGACCGCGTCCTTGCCGAGCCGTCGGGCGAGCTCGTCGACCGCGATCTCTTCGACGCCACGGACGTTGAGCGAGAAGACCGAACGCCAGCTTCCGGTGTTCAACGGGATCGAGACCTCGTGCAGGTGGGTCGCGACCGCACCGAAGTTGTAGGGGCAGTGCACCATCGCGCGGAACATCAGCTGGCTGACGCTCTCGTTGCCGACGGCCGGGAACTTGCTGGCCGCAGTGGTCAGCGCGTCACCGAATCCGTGTTCCAGCGAGGTGTCGACCGCAGCGTTCCAGTGCTCGTAGGACAGCACCTGGTCGCCCGAGTGGTGCATGCGCACCTTGTGGTGCTTCGCGGGGTGCACGCGTCCGTGCCTGATGTCATCGGTGCGGTGCCAGATCAGCTTCACCGGCTTGCGCATCGCTTGCGAGATCAGCGCGGCTTCGACCGCGGCGTCGTTGAACAGGCGCCGCCCGAACGACCCTCCGCTGGGCATGACGTGGACGGTGACCGAGGTCTGCGGAATGCCCAGCTCCCGAGCGACGTTCTCCTGCGTGCTCGTCGGGATCTGCACCGCCGCCCACACCTCGGCGCGGCCGTCTCGGACGTCGGCGACCGCCGCGTTGGTCTCCAGCGGGGCATGACTCAGGAACGCGAAGTCGAATTCCATCTCGAGCGTTTCCACGCCGGCGGCCGGAAGCTTCACCGGCGGGTCGCCGAGTGGCCCGACCGCAGCGCGCAACTTGCGACGCACGGTTTCATCGCTCTCGTCGTCCACGGTGCCAGGACCCCACGTCACATCGAGTGCGTTCACGCCGTCCACCGCGAACGCGAAGGTCTCGGCCAGCACCGCGACTCCCGTGGGGATCGTGGCCACGTCGACGATGCCGGGCATCTGCTTGACGGCCTCGGCGTTGTGCACCTTCTTGACGGTGCCGTTGATCGTGGGCGGCCGACGGACCACGCACGGCTTCGCACCCGCTACGTTCAGGTCCTGGGTGTAGGTGTTGGATCCCGTGACGATCCGGCGGGCGTCGAGGCGCCCCACCCGGCCTCCCACCAGCTTGAACTCGGACTCCGGCTTGAGCCGCACGGGAAGGTCGGGCAGCTTCGCCTTGGCTGCGGCGACCGCCAACGAGCCGAAGGTCGCACTGCGACCGTCCGGGGCGTGGATGACACCGTCGGACACCGTGAGCCGATCACCGGGCACCCCCCAGCTGTTGGCCGCGGTCGCCACCAGGCGGGCACGTGCCGCCGCAGCGGCGAGGCGGGCAGGCCTGTACAGCGAGGTGATGCTCGAGGACCCACCGGTGAGCTGCCCGTACAGCAACTCCGGACGCGCGTCGGCGAGCGGCATCGTGATGTTGGCCAGCGGAATGTCCATCTCTTCCGCGATCAGCATCGGAACCGACGTGGTCAACCCCTGCCCCACCTCTGCCCGAGGCAGCGGGACGGTCACCGTGTTGTCCTCGTTCACAGTGATCTGGAAGAGCAGGGCGGACGTCGGTGCGCCGATCACATTGATGACGTCCTGAAGATCGACCGTCTCACCGATGAGCTGCGGAGGCGACGGCACGGCGGCCTCGGCCGTATCCGCAGCTCCGTCCAAGAGGATCTCGGTCGCCACGGTCAGCGTGGGTGCGGCCAGAAGGTAGCTCAGGAACCTCCGGCGGCCGATGGCCGATGCACTCGAAGACTCCTTCGTCGGATCGAAGACCACCGATACCTCACAATTTTTCGGTCGCTCGGGCTGCCGCACGGCCAGGTGATCGTTTCGACCTGCGGTAGCCGCAGAGCTGCACTGATGATGTCGCTACCGACCACTGCGCCACGTTTGCGCGACAGCGCGAACGTGGCCGACGCGGTGCGCTACCCGATGCGGAGCGGCTGCTTTCGGGCCTGGCCTCGGCTGCGCTTGGTCACGAAACATGAAGGTAGAACGTGATCCATGACAAATCAAGAAACCCCGTCAACTTTTGTGTGTAACTTTTCGGTCCGGGCTTCCGCACGGGCCCTCGGCATGCCTGGCGGTCCCGGTTGGACCTCGCTCATCAGCAACGGGGAAAATAGGGCCGTGACTGGGAGTGATACAGAAAGCGGATCGCCACTGCCCACAGCGAGCGCGCGCTCGCTGTTGCTCACGGTGATGGGCGAGTTCGCCTACCCACGCGATGAAGCGATCTGGACCACCGCCTTGGTCCGGGTTCTCAACGGACTCGGCGTCGAGGGGCACGCTGCTCGCCAAGCCATCTCGCGGTCCGCGGATGCGGGGTGGATCGAACGGGAGCGCATCGGCCGGACTGCGCGCTGGCGGCTGACCCGGTCCGGCAAGAAGATCATCGAAGACGGTCTGCACCGGGCCACGGAGTTCCTCGACCGGTCCGAACCCTGGGACGGGCGCTGGCTGGTCCTGCTGGTGTCAGTGCCACAGGGCGAGCGCACCACCCGCAAGCGCCTCTACGGCGGCCTGGCCTGGCTGCGCATGGGAAACCCGACACCGGGCGTGTGGCTCACCCCGCACGTGGACACCGCAGGCGATCTCCGCGACCTGATCGCGGAATTCAACCTCACCGAGACCGCCATCAGCTTCGTCGGGCACACCGAAGACGTCGGCCTCAGCGATGAGCAGATCGTCCAGCGAGCCTGGAACCTCGCCGAGCTGGCCAACACCTATCAAACCCTGCTGGCCCGATACGCCGACCACCGCCCGGCCGACGGCGACGAAGTGCTGCTGAGCTACCTCGAGCTGCGGAACTACCTCCAGCAGTTCATGCGCCTGGACCCACAACTGCCGGAAGAGCTGCTGCCGAAGTGGGTTGGGCACGAGGCCTCGGACCTGTTCCGCAACCGGCGCGAACGGTGGCTGGCTGGGGCGTGGGAACGCTGGGAGGAGATTCTCCGCGAAGCACGGCCGAACGGTGCGGACTGACTGCCCGCACCGTTCAGGCCGCTCATCGGGTGTAGGGCATGAAGTCCGCGCCGAAGAGCTCCCTGGCGATGATGATCTTCTGGATCTGCGCGGTCCCGTCGGCGATCTCCAGCGCCATCACGTCCCGCACCCGCTGCTCGAACGGAAACTCCGCAGAATACCCGTAGTTTCCATGCAGCAGCAGGCAGTCCTTGATCGCGGCTCCGGCCATCTTCGGGCCGTACCACTTGGTCATGGCGGCGTCAGCCGTGTGCCGGACGCCGACGCCCCGTTTCCACAGCGTCGAGTAGCAGAGCAGACGGGCGGCCTCCAGAGTGGTGCTGTGCTCGGCGAGCGGGAACGAGACGCCTTCGAACCGGGACAGCGGCGATCCGAACGCCTCCCGCTCGCGCACGTAGGCGGCAGTCTCTTCCAGACACGCTCTCGCACAACCGATTCCGGTCAACGCGAGCAGCGGCCTGGTGAAGTCGAAGCCGTTGAGCACGGTTCGGAAGGCCGCTCCTTCCGCCCCGATGAGGGCGTCCTCCGGCACCCATACCTCGTCGAGGTACACGAGACCGCGTCCCATGGGCTTCCACCCGGTGTCCGTCATGCCGGAGGTCGTCACGCCAGCCCTGTCGAGCTCGACGAAGAACGCGGAGACTCCGGCACGAACCCCGTCGCGATAGGTCTGCGCGGTCACGATCAAGGCGCTCGCGTGAGCGAGCATGGTGACGGAGGCCTTCTGCCCACTGATCACATAGCCGCCGTCCACGGCGATAGCGGTGGTCCGCAAGGCGCCGGCATCGGAGCCCGAGTCCGGCTCGGTCAAGCAGAAGGACACGTATTCCTGGCCCTTGACCAGCGAATCCAGCCGGTCATCGCGCACGCGCACCGAGCCGAACGTGCCGATCAGGCTCGACACCAGCATCACCGGAATGACGGCGTTGGCGACGTTGACGTCCGCGTGGGCCAGCTCCTCCACCGCCAGGCCTGCGGCCACGAAGTCCTCGGTGTCCAGCGGATTGTGATCCGCACCGGCGAGCAGACCCAGGACACCTAGGTCGGCGACGCGCCGGTGGATCTCCCAGGGGAATTCGCTTCGAGAAGCGCGCTCCAGGTACCCAGGCGCGAGCTCGGCGTTCGCGAAGTCCCGCACGCCGTCTCGCACCGAAGTCTGGTCATCGGTGAGCCCGAAATCCACTCAGACACCTCACTTGCCCTGTTCGCCGTTGTCCGGCTGGTGCGTGTCGGTGTCGAGTTCTCCGCTGGAGAGCTGTTCACGCAGGACGTACTTCTTGACCTTGCCGGTCGGTGTCATGGGGAGCTCCCCGACGAAGCTCCAGTAAGCCGGCGTCTTGTGCGCGGACATCTCCGCACGGCAGAAGGCACGCATGTCCTCCACCGTCGGCTTATCAGCACCGGGGTTGAGCCTGACCACGGCAGCCAGCTGCTCCCCCCACTTCTCATCGGGAACGCCGACGACCGCCACCTCGGCAACGGCGGGGTGACTGATCAGGAACTCCTCGATCTCTCGCGGATAGATGTTGACGCCACCACGGATGATCATGTCCTTGAGGCGCCCGGTGATCTTGATGAAGCCGCGCTCGTCCATGCAGCCCCAGTCACCCATGTGCAGCCAGCCGTCCGAGTCGATGGTCGACTCGGTTTCCTCCGGCATCTCGTGGTACTCGATCATGTTCTGGTAGCCGCGGCAGCAGATCTCCCCTGCCTCACCGACGGACTTGACCTCGCCAGTCACCTCGTCGGCGATCTTGACCTCCAGGTGCGGCAGCGGCTGCCCGACCGTCTCCGACTGGTCTTCCGGCGAATCGGTCACCCGGGTCTGCGCGATCACCCCGTGCATCTCGGTCTGCCCGAACAGGATGGTCGTTCGACATCCCAAGGTCTCTGCCGCGCGGCGGACGAGAGACGCCGGGACGGTTGCCGCACCGCTCATGATGGTCTGCAGGCTCGTCAGGTCGCGCTTCTCGCGGTCGGGGTGGTCGAGCACGGCGATCAACATCGTGGGAACGAGGAGGGAATGGGTTCCCCGGTACGTCTCGAAGGTTTCCAGCATCAGAGCCGGGTCGAACTGCGGAACGATGACGAACGTGCCGCGCTTGGCCAACGTGCCCAACGAGGTCACCGCACCTCCGCCGATGTGGTACATCGGCATCGAGTTGACGTTCACGCCACCGTCACCCATACCGGCGCGCTCTGAGACGAACCGCGCCGCGTTGGCGAGCCCCTTGTGATGCAGTCGAGCACCTTTGGGGAACCCCGTGGTTCCGGAGGTGTACTGGACCTGAATCGGGTCCGTCGGAGCGACGGGCGGTAGCTCGACGTCGGCACCGCTGCCCAGGAACTCCTGCCACCTGGAGAACGGGATCGCCTCCCGGAGGTCGGGCAGGCGGGGGCGAATCTCCTCCACGATCGGCGTCAGCTCAACGTCGCGGTAGGAATCGGCGTAGAAGAGGCCGACAGCTCCCGACTGCCGCAGCACGTACTCGAGCTCGCGCGCCCGGTAGGCCGGGTTGCTCGCCACCATGATCATCCCAGCAAGACTGATCCCCTGCTGAAGGATGATCCAGTCCGCGCTGTTGGGCGCCCAGATGGCCACCCGGTCCCCCGGCGAGAAGCGCGCCAAGAGAGCCTGCGCCGCCCGTGTCGCATCGGCGAGGAACTCCGCATAGGTCCAGCTCCTGCGGGAAGCCTGATCCGCGACCGCGTCCACCAGCGCCGTCCGATCAGGAACTGTTGCGGCAGCTTCCCGGAGGAGATCCCCAATGGTGACATCGTGGACGGACTCGCCCTCGTCCGCCGGCCAATACGACTCGGCAAGAACTCTGTCTACTGTGGTCATGTCCTGACTCCTGGCGAAGGTCTCATGGCTGACTTTTTCTCGTGGAGGGCAAAACCGCACCAGCGCGCTCTCCTGGTCGGCGAGTCGCACGCACACGGCAGGTACCTGGTCAGGTGCCGCACGAAACCGGCATGCGGCAACCAGGGACGCGGCAGCCCCGAATCGCGATGCCTTCACTCCGCCCTGACGACGATCGGAACCGGGCCTTGATCGCAGCTGGGCGGCATGTCGACTACAGGGCACTCCGGGCCGCTACGACGGAGGCACCGAGCCGCGCACGTGAACGCACCTCCCTCGCAGAATCCCTTACGATACGTGATCGCCATCACATCGTTTGGTATTATGTACCAAAGGTAGGACCGAAATGACAGAAGAGCAAGGCCGGGCGCCCACGAGATTCGACAGGCATCCCTCAGCATCGAGTTCCGGCACGGAGCCGACGGCCTGTCACGCACGCGCCCACCCGAGGGGCGACCGCAAGGCGGTCGCAACGGGAACCGCGAAGTGCCGGAAAGCCCGGACACCTGGGCATCCACCGCTTGGCGCACCACTGGAATGCTGCATGCAACCGGCCGAACGCACTCCCCACAAGGGTTGACTTTCTACACAACGTTAGACACAGTCCCATTGTCAGTAGACTGTTCTAGGTGGGAAGAGCCCCTGCTGCGAAACGTGCAAGACCGTGGCTGAGACGGCAGACGCCGGCATGCCAGGAAGGAGCCTCAACGATGCTTGCCTTCCGGCGACTTCTGCTGGCTGCGATCTCACTGACCGCTTTCGCCGGGGCGAGCGCTACTTCCCTCGCAGCAGACGAACAGCCGACGAAATTCCCACCCGGTCGCGAGCTGCCAAGCCAGCTCAGAATCTCCCCCAGTGATCACGACTGCGCAACGCCTGCGGGAGCACCTGGCCAAACCTGCCACTTGACCCACAAATACGGCGCTGCCATCAACTCGATAATCACAGCGGGATCATGGCTGCTCGCCCCGCTACCCGGGCAGTGATCAAAAGTACGTCCACACGGCCACTCAACTGTGAAGACCTTCTTGCCGGTTGGGGCTGTCGTGCAGTTTAGGTCATCCGAACGGGATGTCGGCAAGACTGCACTGCTGTTCGCAGCGCCTGGGTCCTGACCAATTGCCGATTTCGTCGTCAAATGCCGTGAGCAGAAACCGTCGCGAACATGCATTGCTTCCCGCCTGGGAGACTGAACACGATGTGGACCAGTCCCAGGGACCGGCCTAGGTGGGATACGGTGGCAATCATCTGAAGGCTTGCTCCGGCCGGCGTCGGACGGACATAGGCGACGTGCGCCGACGTCGTCGCAAAGGCCGCACCGTTCCTCTGCAGCGCGGCGGCCGCAGCTGCGTCGGACCACGCCATCGCGACGCCTCCGTGCAAGTTGCCGTTCGGGTTGGCGACCCCGGACTCGACATCCAGGGTCGCCACGAGTCCGCGGTCGGTGTCCGTCAACTCCCGCTCGAGCAACACCGGTGGGCGGTGCCTTGGATGAGGACCGAATCCGGAACCAGCAGGGGTGCACGGGCCCACTTGCGGGAGTCCGGGGATGAAGTGTCCCCACTGCCGTGCCCGGGCGACGACCTGGCCGGCGGAGTCGATGACGAGCGCCTCGGCATAGCCGTCGGTCGCGTTTCGGCCGATCAGTTCCGCCTCACCGTGTAGCACGCAGCCGTCCGTGGGTAACGACCCCGTGACGTCTACCGACATCTCAGTAGTGACCGCCCAATGACCTTGCGGCGCACCGGCGATGATGGAGTAACCGAGGACGTTGTCCACGAGTACGCCAAGGTTGCCCGGCCGCAGCTTCCCCCGGCCATCGCACATCCAGCTCCGGATAACCATTTTGGCGCGCGCAGTGGTCCCGCGCCGGTCGACGGTGACGTCCCTAACCTCGAACGCGGCCTCCGGTGGCCCCATGATGACGGGGAATTTCACGCCGGCGTACCTCCTTGCCGAACCTGCTCCCGGAGCCTGTTCTTCATGACTTTGCCGGTGGCGGTCATCGGGAGGGCGTTTGCGAACCTGACCTCCTTCGGTAGCTTGTAACCGGCGATGAACTGGCGGCAGCGCGCGATGATGTCTTCCTCTGTTAAAGCTGCAGAGGGAGCGAGGACCACGACGGCGACGACTCGCTCACCCCACTTTTCGTCAGGAACGCCGATCGCTGCACACTGCTGCACCCCGTCGATTCGAGCCAGGGCATTTTCGACCTCCGTCGAATACACATTCTCACCGCCGGTGATGATCATGTCCTTCACCCTGTCAACCAGGTACAAGAAACCGTCAGCGTCGCGGTAACCCGCGTCGCCCGACCGGTACCAGCCATCCGGGAAGGCAGCGGCGGTGAGCTCGGGCTGGTTGAAGTAGCCGGTGGTCAGCGAGGGAGACCGGATGAGGAACTCACCTACTTCGCCGTCAGCTACCTCCTTACCGTTCGGGTCCGCCACCTTGATCTCGATCAGGGGAAGCGGGCTCCCGCAAGATTCGAGTTTGACGCCTTGGCGGTGTTGCTCCGGTCGGAGGAAGGTGACACCCGCGCAAGTTTCGGTGCCGCCGTAGAACTGGATGAAGTCACAGTCCATTGCGGTGAGGGCGCGCTGGAGCAGCGGAAGCGGCATCGCGGCGCCCGCGTAGACCACGACCCGTACGCAGGAGAGGTCGACGGTGGCGGCTCCGGGCTGATTCAGCATCATCTGGATGACCGTGGGCACCAGCGGCAGGATCGTGGGCCGGTCGTGGGCGATCAGCTCGAGCAGTTCGCCAGGGGTCGGCATGGGGTACACGGCGACGGCGGCGCCGTTGTAGAGCGCCTGCAACGAGAGGCCGACGCCCATGGCGTGGAACAACGGCACGACGGTGAGCATCACGTCGTCGGAGGTGTAGCTGAACGAGGGCTCGAGGTGCTCGCAGAGCCGGAGGTAGAGGTAGTTCTGGTGCGAGAGCTGCACCCCCTTCGGCTTGCCGGTGGTGCCGGAGGTGTACATCAGCACTGCCGTATGCCACGGGTTGACTTCGGTAGCGGGGTCCACCGCGGGAGCCGCTGCGAGGAGTTCGTCCAATTCGCTGACGCCTGGCCGCGTGGAGTCGTAACCGATCACGCGGCATGGCACTCCGCTGGTCTCGATCACTCTTGCTGCTGTCTCGGCATACTCCGCGTCCGCGAGCAGCACAGCGGGGCGCGCGTCTGCGATGATGTCCACCAGTTCCGGAGGCGCGAGCCGCCAGTTCAAGGGGACCAGCGCCGCCGAAATCCTGTTCACTCCGAAGAGCAGTTCGAAGTTCTGACGGCCGTTCTTGCCCAGGACGGCCACCCGATCTCCGCGTGCGACGCCGAGCTTCACCATGAGCTGCGCGACCTGGTTGGACCGTCGGTCCAGATCCGACCAGGAGACCGGTCCGCGGCCGTCGATCAGCGCCGGACGGTCCGGGTTGGTCCTCGCGTAGTGACGTGGAATGTCATCGAGTGTGCGGATTTCTGAGTAAAGCCACATGTTGGCTCCTTTCGTGGGATAGCGACGGCATGTAGGCGTCAAAATCCCGAGAAACGTGGTTGTCGCCGTGCGGCGAACGCCGAAATGCCTTCACGCGCGTCAGCGGTGGCCGCAGCACGGGCGAGGGACTGCGCCTCGTCCTCGAGTTGGGTCTCGAGCGGTGTCGCGAGCGACCGAGCGACGAGCCGGCGGACCTCACCGAAGGCACGCGTCGGTCCGGCCGCGAGCGCCACGGCCGTTGCGCGCGCCTGCTCCGCCACGACGTGGTCGGCCACGACGTGGTCGACCAGACCGGCACCCAGTGCCTCGTCCGCGTCGAGGGATTCGCTCAGGAGTAGGAAGCGGCGGGCGCGGGCGATCCCCATGCGGGAAGCGAAGCCGGCGGTCGCTCCCAGGTCGCAGGTGAACCCGAGTTGCGCGTACGCCGCGGTGAAACGTGCCGAGCGCGCGGCATAGACAACGTCGCAGTGGGAGAGCAAGGAAACCGCACCGCCCGCGGCGGAAGCGTGTGCGCACGCCACGATGGGTGCGTCCATGCGGAGTAGGCGGGTCAGCCCCATGTGCAGCCCGAACGTCCCGTCGCGCACCGCTGCCGGCGCGGCATCGAGGTCGCGCGAGAACAGGTTGACGTCTCCGCCTACGCTGAAGAAGCGACCTTCGGCCCGCAGAAGGACGGCGCGGACGTCCCCGCGCTTTGCGAGCTCGTTCGCTACCTGTCCAAACTCTCGGCAGAAAACCGCACCCATCGGGTTGCCAGGCTCGGCGTCGTTGAGCACCAGCTCAGCGAGACCGTCGTCGACCAGCAGGTCGATGGTCTGATAGTTCATGATTTCTCTCCTGTGGTGGGAGATCGTCACCGTGAATCGCGGGGGCGTCAGGCCACCGAGATGCCTCCGTTGATGCTGATCGCCTGCCCTGTCACGCGCCGAGCGGCGGGACTGGCCAGGAAGACCGCCATAGCCGCGAGGTCTGCTGGCTCGGCGACCCCAAGATGCGCCAGCGACGCGGCTTTCTCGAACATCCGTGCACTGAACGGCTCCCCCGCGATCAAAGCCGCGCCGGGCGTGCCCGCGATGAGGGAGGGCGTAAGCATGTTGATGCGCACGCCCTCACGCTTGACCTCGAGTGCGGCCGACTTGGAGTACATGACGATCGCCGCCATCGCGGCACCGATGGCGGTCTCCCCGGGTGTCGCGAGCTTCGCGGCGTCGGAAGCGACGTTGATGACGGTTCCGCTGCGCTGTGCCCGCATCAAGGGCAGCAGTGCGTGCATCATGTGCAGCGGTGGCAGCATGACCTCGTCGATGCGGTCGCGGATGTTCTGAATCGGGATGGTGTGCAGCAGCCGAGGGGGTTCGCTCGGGCCGGTCGCGCTGACGAGCACGTCCACCGCTCCGAGAAGGGCGAGGCTGGTCTCGCCGGCACGAACCGCGTCGTCCGGATCGGTCGCGTCGGCCCTGACGAAGTGCGGCTTGCTGCCGCTGCGTCGCTGTACCTCGTCGCAGGCCATCGCGCCACGCTCATCGTTGCGGCCGAGGATGACCACGCGCGCCCCGTTCTCCGCGAACTGCGAAGCCGTCTCGAGCCCGACACCACCGGTGCCCCCGAGGACAACGACGCCGGATCCGGCGGCAGGCGTGCTCATCGGTTCGCGAGGATGGTCGGAAGGGCCGCACGATGGAACCCGTTGAAGGGCTCGTTGTTGCGCGCGGGCTGCAACTCCCACCACCCGCGACGGGCGTTGGGGGCCCCGCCGTCGATGCGGATGCACGAGCCGGTGATGAAGCTCGCGGCCGGCGACAGCAGGAAGACGATCGCGGCTGAGACCTCGGACTCGGTGCCGAACCGCTGGAGTGGGATGTGCGGTGAGACGCCATCCTGGATGAACGCCGTGTCCTTCGCGTCGTAGGTGTCCAGGCCACTGGACGCGATGGAGCCGGGCGCGACCGTGTTGACCCGTACGCCGGATTCGGCCCATTCGGTCGCGGCCGACTCGCTCAGGGTGAGCATGCCCCCACGCGATGCCGCGGAGTGCGAGAAGTGGGGCCACCCGTGCCAGATATCGGCGATCATGCTGACGATCGAGCCGCCATGGTCGGCCATCCACCGGTTGTAGACCTCGCGCATGACGATGAAACCACCGGTGAGGTTGGTTCTCACAACGGCATCGAAACCCTTGGTCGTGATGGTCTTCAGCGGAGCGCGGTACTGACCGCCGGCGTTGTTGACCAGACCGTCGATCCGACCGTGGTCTCGGAGGACCGTGTCGACGGTCTCGATGATGGTGTCCTCATCGCGGATATCGTTCACGTGGGTAGAGACCGAGCCGCCGTCGGTGGAGATCTCGTCCCGGACGTGCTCCAGCTTCTCCGGATTGCGCCCGAGGATGGCTACGTGGGCGCCGAGGGAGGCGAGTTCGTGCGCCGTGCAGCGGCCGATTCCGCTGCCGCCACCGGTGACGACGATGACCTGGTCCTTGAAGAGTCCGGGCGCGTAAACGCTGCGGTAGGTCACGATGTTGGTCCTCTGCTCGTGGATGGTCGATTCGGTCACTCGGACGGGGTATGTGTGCTCACCCGGTCGGGATCACGACGCTCGACGAAGTCCTGCTTGCGCTCGACGATCTCGGGATTGCCCATGGTCGAGTAGCCGTAGAGGGCCTCGAGGCGTAGTTGGTCATCCAACGGCCGTCCCACCACCTCCAAGATGGTGTCCTTGGCCGACTCCACGGCCGCCTGGGGATTGCGCAGGATCTTCGAGGCGATGTGTTCGGCGGTGCTCATCAGCTGGGCCTGGGGCACCACCCGGTTGACGAGGTGGACCTCCTTGGCTCGCTGCGCGTCGATCGGCTCGCCCATCAGTTCCAGCTCCATCGCGACACCGACCCCGCAGGTGTTGACCAGCCGGACGATGCCGCCGTCGGCGAAGTGCATCCCCCGCCGGATGTGGAAGAACCCGAAGTTCGCGTTCTCCGAGGCAAGCCGGATGTCGCAGGCCAGTGCCAGCTCGATGCCTCCGCCGATAACCCAGCCGTTGAGGGCCGCGATGATCGGCTTGGACGTGTGGTGCAGCCCGCGTGTGATACGGCCTGCGAAGCCCTTGTTCAGCAGGCTCCGACCCAGCTCGGGTCCCGCGTTGAGCCACGGGTCGACGTGTGACTTGAGGTCCGCACCGGCACAGAAGGTCTTCTCTCCGGCTCCGGTCAGGATGGCCACCCGTACATCGGGGTCGTTGCGGAACTCCGACCACGCCTCGAAGAGGAGCTCGTCGGTCTCCGTGTCGATGGCGTTGTGCACGTCGGGACGGTTGAGGGTGATGTACGCGATCGCGTCGCGCTTTTCGTAGATGACCTTGCTCATCCGGTTCTCCAGTCCTAGTGGCCCGGGATCTTGGCCTGGCCGACCTTGTGGCGTGCGATGACGAGCTTCATGATCTGCGCGCTCCCGTCCCCGAGCTGCAGGCCGAGGACGTCGCGGAGCCGCTGCTCATAAGGCAGCTCCTCGGTGTACGCAGAGTGGCCGTTGATCAGTAGGCAGGTCTGGACCGTCTCGAAGGCAAGCTTCGGCCCCCACCACTTGCACATGGCGGCTTCCTCGGTGTGGGGGATCCCCTGATCCTTCAGCCACAGGGTCTTCAGACACAGCAGGCGGCAGGCCTCAACGTGCGTCTCGGCCTCCGCCAAAGGGAATGACACGCCTTGGTGGTCGGTCAGCGGCTTGCCCATGCTGGTGCGCTCCGCCGCCGACCGCCAAGTCTCGTCCAGTGACTGCCGAGCCACCGCGAGGACCTGAAGGCCGATCAGGGCCCGGCTGTAGTCGAAACCCTGCATGACCTGGATGAACCCCTGGTTCTCCTCGCCGAGCAGGTGCGACGCGGGCACGGCCACTCGGTCGAAGTGCACCGACCCGCGGCCCGCGCTGCGCCCGCCCAGGTCGGCGAATTCGCTGGTGGTGATGCCGGGGAGGTCGAGCGGTACCAGGAAGGCGCTGATGCCGCGGGCACCCGGCCCCCCGGTCCTGGCCCATACCACGGCGAAGTCGGCCTGGGTCGCGAAGCTCGTCGAAGTCTTCTCCCCGTCGAGGATGTAGGTGTCGTCGTCGCGATCAGCTCGCAGCGTGAGGTTCGCGGCGTCCGACCCGCCCGCCGGCTCCGTCAACGCGATCGCTGGGATGATCCGACCGGCGGTCATGCCCGAGAGCCACGGCTTCACGACCTCCGGGTTCCCGTGACGCGCCAGCAACGCGGAACTCAAGGACATCGACACCATCAGCTGGCCGACGTTGTAGTCGGAACGGCAGATCGCTTCCAGAACCAGCCCCGCCGTCACACAGTCCAGTCCCAGCCCGCCGTAATCCTCGGGGAGTTCGACCGCGAACAGGCCGAGCCTGCCCATCTCGAGCAACGTGTCACGGTCGAAGGCACCCTCGATCTCCCGCTGCTTGTAGAACGGCGCCAGACGTTGCTCACCGAAACGACTGGCAACACTCACCAAATCCTGCTGTTCAGCGGTGATCGAGAAGTTCAACGGTGCGGACATCGGTCTCCTTCATCGGTGACGGCGGTCATAGTGTGCTTCTTTGTGGCCGCACTCCTCTCCATGCCAACAGGGGGTCTTCACCCCCCAACAGTGGTAGTGTTTGCGCATGTCCTCAGCCACCGAGGCCCATTCGGACCTGGAACGGCTGCGGTCACACCGGCGTCACGCGCGCCGCGAGCGCGCTTTCATCGCTCGGTTCGTCTTCGACGAGCTGGAGCAACGGAACCGGGAGACCGCGGCGGAGCCGGGCTGGTCTCGCAAGGACCTCGAGCACTGGGCTGAGATCGCTGAGGAGCGGCGCGCGGCCAGAGCACACGACCTCGAGCTGCGTCGGACGACCGACGCCACGCTGGCCGCCGCGCTGGACCGCCTGGCCTCCGCACCCTCCAGCGGGGAGATGTCGCGACGCGCCCCCGCCGAGCTCCGCGAGGCGTGCGGCTTCACCCGGGTGATGATCTCCTCGGCGCGGGGCTCACGGTGGCTGCCAGACACCATTCGGCCCGAAGACTACGCCGACCCGGACGCCGACGAGTTCGACCGGTTCGCACGGGAGGGCAACGAGATCCCGCTGGCGCGCTCAATGCTGGAGACGGAGATGGTCCGGGATCGGAAAGCGGTGATCGTCGAACACGCGGAGACCGACCCCAGGACCTACAAGCCGCTGGTCCGGGTCACCCAGAGCAGGTCCTACGTCGCGGCCCCGATCACCACGAACCGACGGGTGATCGGCTTCCTCCATGCCGACCGTCTCCGCCAGCACAGCCACATCACCGTTGGTGACCTGCACAGCATCGACCGGTTCGCGGCGGAGTTCAGCGTCCTGTTCGAGTCCGCCGTGCTGCGCGAGCGCATCGACGGCCAGCGAGCACGGGTGGGTGAACTGCTGGACGAAGTCACGGCAGGCCTAGCCGCCCTCGCAGATGAGCCGCTAGCCCTACCGGCGACCGCGCAAGAGCGCGCCCGCGGCGAGGAACCGGACCCGAGCGCTGCACAGCGCACCGCAGACCTGCTGAGCCGACGGGAACAGGAGGTGCTCACCCTGCTCGCGGCAGGCGCCACCAACCGAGCCATCGCCCAGGAACTGGTGTTGTCAAGCGAGACGGTGAAGAGCCACGTCTCCAAGATTCTTCGCAAACTGCGTGTCGCCACCCGCGCAGAGGCGGTCGCGAAGTACCTGCAGCTGCGCGAGCGGGAGACCCGCGAGGCAGTCTCGTGACGGCCGCTCAGCAGGCGCGCACTCGTTCCACTCGTGACCTTCGGGCGAGCACCCTTCGCCTTGCCGCACGTCTCGACGGACTCGAGTTGCTCGACCCCGCCGTGCCGGCGTCGGTCCGCGAGCACGTCACGCAGCCAACCGGTGCGCTGCACGACGCCGCTCGCGCGATTGCGTCGTACCCGGTAGACCACGATCGACGGTTGCTGGAGCTGGCCGCCGAGGCGTTGGCGCTGGGCGAGGAGTGGGACCGCCACTTCCACCAAGCCCGCCTGCACGCACGCGACCAGGTGGCAGAGTGCCTCGCGCAGTTGCGCTCATTGAGAGATGAGTCCGAGTTAAGCAACCAGATCTGTCCAGCCATCGCTCAGGCCTTCGGCGCGCAGTGGGCGCTCATCGCCCGCATACATAAGGACACCTGGTCGCAGTGGAGGCTGTACGACGCCTCCGGGCAGTTCCACGGTCGGGAGGAGCCGGACGGATTCGGCACTGTACCTCTGGCGCAACTGCCGGCAGAGGCAGAGGCCGTCCGCACCGGACTCGCCTTGTCGTCGACCTCGAGGAGCCTGTGGGCGGAGACGGGGCGTGTCCGCGTGGCACCTATCCCGGTGGCGGGCCGGGTGACGGCCCTGGTGCACGTGCCGGAGCCAGCAAGATCGCACGAGGATGACGATCTCAATGAGCGACTGGAGACCTGCGCCATCGGGCTTGGTCGCATACTCGAGCGTGAGCTGCTCTACGAACGCTTCCGGTCACAACGGTCCCGCGTGCGGACTTCCCTGGCTGCCATAGAAAGCACCATGACCTCACTCGATACCGGGGTCGACCTCGTACGGCTCGTCGGGCGGGAACACGCGGACACGGTGTCGGAAGTCGGATTGCCGCTCGTCGGCCCATCACCTGCCTTTGACAATGTCCTGACCTCGCGGGAACGCGACGTGATGACACTCGTTGTCCTCGGGCGTGACAACACTGCGATCGCCCATCAGCTCGCCATCACCACGAACACCGTCAAATCTCACATCCGAAACATCATGCGCAAGTTCGGCGCCGTCAACCGGACCGAACTCATCTCGCTCCACCAGGCAGCCACGCATCTGGAGCCGTCGGCCACGCGATGTTGACTCCCGAACCGAGCAAACTGGCGCGGAGGTTGATTCGCCGCCACAGTTGATTTGAGGCAGGTATGTGGTGCGTTTCGTAGCTGACGGCCGCAGCACCGGGGTCGGCACACTGTCGCCGAGCACGTTCAGTCGCCTGATCACTGGCACGCTGAATAGGCGATCGCACAGGGTTGCCGAGGTCGCCAGGGTACCGCCGTGGGTGAAGTTCCAGCCCTCCGGGCCGTTTTGTGGGCGGCTCAAATGTCGAGGACGGACATGATCGCTTCGACCGCCGACGCGTCCGACCTAGTCGGCGCGGACTTACCTGGGTGCGAATCTGGGTGCGAACTTCTGCCCACCATGCAACTCGAGCACCATCTTTGTCCTCCATTCATCCCGTTTGCCCAGGCACCTCACCGATGACAAAGTCCCTAGCCGACTCAAAATCCGTCCAGTGTGCGTTCGAATCGCACCGGGGGCACCAGCCTTGACCAGGCAAAACAAGCGACTATGTGGATCGAGATTTTGATCCTGGGCTCGGCCTCGGGCGCGAGAACACGCAAGACCGTGAGTCGTTCGCACCCCGAATGGACCTCGGCGCGCCCCATCGAGGAGCGCCGCAAGACGCTCTGGTAGTCGTCGAGAAGCACAAGAAGCCTGGCGAGCACGACTGCGTCGCCGAGGACTGCCTCCCACATGGCGTGCAGGCCGATGGCTGCCTCAACGGTCCGCCATATCCACTCGATCATCAGCGGCACCCTCGACGCGGGCGATCTGGCCAGAGATCCCGTTGACCGGAAGGGCACATCCGCGGTTCCACGCAGTGGACTGCGCCGCCGTTCGGCGGCGAACTCCGTATCGTCGAGGGCATCAACCATCGGGAGGCATCGTCGCTCGCCCGGTCGGCAACGACGGTGTCGACCCGGCGTTGGTCACCGAAAACCGCCTGCCCGGTCGGATCCGACTTGGTGGAGGAGCCGTGCGTACGTTCGTCGAGCAGTGGCAGGACTGGCACGCCAACCGGGAGCGCGAGCTCGCCGACCCCTACGGCTGGCTGGCCTTGGTTTCCCTGGACTGGCTGACCGATGCTCCCGCCACCTACGCGGCAGCGCCGGGCGTGTGGTGGCAGGACTCCGAGGCCGCCTACGTCGACCCGCAGGGCGCCGAACTGTCCTACGGGGGCGAAGCGATCACCGGGATCCAGCGCTTCGAGCTCGTCAACAGCGGAGCCGGCACCCGGGTGTCGGCCGGTGACGTGGAGGTCGAGGTCGCACGCCGCTCCGGCTACCTGATCCGGGTGCACTCGCCGAAAGCCCCAGCGCTCCGCGATTTCCGAGGTGTGCCGACCTACCAACCTGACCCGGACTGGGTGATCACGGGCATCTTCGAACCATTCGCCGAGCCCCGGCCGACAACGGTCGGTGCCGTCACGCCCGGCTTGACCCACGTGTACCACGCCCCCGGTCTCGTACGTTTCAAGCGCGACGGCGTCGAGTGCACGCTGACAGCGTTCAACGGCAAGTCCGGCAGTGGCCTCAACATCCTGTTCACCGACGCCACCAGCGGGGTGACCACCTATCCGGCGAACCGCTCCGTGGTCACCGCCGAACCGGCCGCCGACGGCACCGTCACGCTCGACTTCAACCGCTCGGTCAACCTCCCGTGCGCCTTCACCGACTTCGCCACGTGCCCGCTGCCACCCGAGGGAAACCACCTGCCGTTCGAGGTGACTGCGGGCGAACTGCTCCCCTACTAGCGGTCCGAACCCTGAGCTTGTTCCCCGAACTCGTCGTCCGGAGCGGGTGCAGCATCGCTCCCTCTCGCCAGGCACACCGCCCGGCGTATCAGCCCAAGACCAGATCACCGCTGTTCAGACAGGCCCTTCCGGGGCAGAGCAGACAACGTCCCGAACAGCTGAGAACTCCTAGAACAGTCGCTGATCGTCATGACGGCCGGATTCACGGTTCGTGGGTGTAGACGATCAGCCAGTTCTCGTCGCGCTCGTTCAGTTCTAGAGTGTCCCGATAAGCGCCGCCGACGATGTCTACCCTGGCGTGGTAGCCCGCCACCCCGGGATGTACCGCCACATCGTCAACGCGAAGACCACGCCCGCCATCCCGCACCACCCGCTCCGCAATTGACCGCCGGACGGGTGGACTGTCCACAACGGACAACGACAGCAGAGCAACCTCGTCCCGCTCGTTCAGCGCCGCGACATAGCGATGGGCCGTCTCCTCCGGAGTGGCGCCCCCTGCAGCACCAGCGCGCATAGGACGCCGAGTCGGGTCCCCACCATCCGCGAGCACGAGCACCGCCGCCGCGACGAAAATCGCGGCGGCGGTCACGATCAGGAAGTTCGTGCAGTCGTTGGGGTATTCCCGAAAGCTCGGGCTGTAGTCGAACACGTACGTGTAAGCCCAGTCGATCACCGCCTGCCAGTTGAACCCCGCCACAGCCGACGCCCGAGGGCTGAAATCCACCATGGTGGTCTTCTCACTGGTCCCGGCAGGTGGAGCGGTCGACAAACCGGCGGTGACGTCGTCCGGGAGGAACCGATCGCGCAGTCTGATCACGGGCTTGTCCACCTGCGTGGGCGGCGGCGGTCCGAACCCCAGATGCGGATTGGCTGCGACGATGATCCAGCGGTCGTCCGATCGCTGCAGGTCGAACGTGTGCCTCAGCCGGTACGACCCGCTGATCGCGGGCGTGAGACCACTCGCCGGGTCGGTTGTGGTGATCGGCTGAGCGAAGAACAGTTCTGATTGCTCGACGACCTCGACGCGTCGGCGGTCCAATGCGAAGAGGATCATCATCAGCGAATGCCCCCATTCACTGATGGGTTCCCGACCAGCGGCGAACGCCTCGGCGCTCCAGCGGAGGCGTTCGCTGTTTCCCTTGGCCGCCAAGTGGAACCCCGCCAGAGCACGCCGGGAAGGAGTTCGTCTCCGGCTTCTCCCGCCGTTTCGGAATCACGGCGGGCTGAGGCTGGTCAGGTCTGGTTTCTGAAGCAGATATGGGATTCGCCTTCGTCTGCTTTCAGAACCCAGGTGTCGCCGGGGGCGCAGTTGTCGCTGGGGTCGTCTCTGACGCTGCTGACCACGAGGACCGTGTTGTACCTGCCGGTGATTTCAGGCGCGGTGCAGTCGACCGCGGTGGTTTCTCCGACGTCGGTGCCTTCGCTCGTCGTTTCGGCGAGCACGCAGAAGTCCGGGATCCAGACGCGGTCGAGGCACAGGGTGGTGTCCTCGTAGCTCCACGGAACGTAGTCGGTGGAGCGGATCGTGCACTCCGAGCTGCTCTCACTCGTGCTAATCACCTTGAAGACGCCGGCGGTTTTGGAATTGCACGGGACCGGGTCCGGGGGTGTCGAGGTGTTCCACTCCTCGTTGCCGTCCTGGTAGATCGGCAGGCAACTGCCCTCCACTACGCCTTCGAAGGCCTCGGCTGTGGAGTCCGACGTTGTCGTCGAGATCTCCTCGGAGTACTCATCGGATGATTCCTCCGAGTACTCGTCGGAGTACTCATCGGAGTACTCATCGGAGTCCGTCGTGGACACCGAATCCGATTCCGATTCCTCGTAGTCGGTGCTCTCCTGCTCGGACAAGCCGACGACCAGCAGCAGGAGAATGCCGATCGCAAGGATCGCTCCGACCACCGGCAGCACCCGGTGAGACGTCAGATCGTTCTCGGTGTGCGGCGCCGCGTTCTCGGCCTCGCCCAGCAGGGCCAGTGCCTCGCCCGCGCTGATCCGCTCGTCGGGGTCCTCGGCTCTCATCGCGGCGATCAACGGGCCGAGCTCGCCGGTAGGTGTCTCCGACTCCCCCGGCATCCGCCCTTCTAGCCCGTAGAACAGGACCGCTCCCAGCGAGCGCACGTCGTCCGCCTCGCCGGCCTGGTCAGGGTCCTGGATCGCATCGAAGCCGGTGAGCACCGCCGTGCCGTTCGCCTCGAGCCGCACCAACTCCGGTGCGATGCCGCCGTGGGTCATGCCTTCGGCGTGCGCGGCCGACAACGCCCGGAGCAAGTCCCGGGCCACCGGGCGCAGGGTCTCGGCGGGCGCCGGGCCGTGGTGGGCGATGTCCTCGGCGAGCGTCCGGCCCTCGACGTGCCTGGTCACCGACCAGACGCCGTCGCCCGCTGCCACGAGATCGTCGACGAAGGCCAGGTTCGGGCAGGTGCGGAGCGCGGCGGCCTGGCGCCGGGTGCGCTCGTCGTGCTGCTGCACGAACAGCGCGAGGCGGTCTGCCACGTCCTGCGACGACGGCAGCCGCTCCCAGCTGAGCAGCACCTGGTCATCGCTGTTCTCGTCGACCGCCCGCCAGTGATCCCCCGTCTTCTGGATCAGCCGGTAGCGCCGGCCGACCAGCTCGCCTTGCTCCGACATGCCGACCCCATCTCGCTCAGCCGAACAAGGCGCCCACGGCGCCCTGGATCTCGCTCACCGTGGTGGCCAGCGCGCCCACCGGCTGCACCGCGGAGGAGATCTTGTCCAGCAGCCCGCGCACCTTGGTCTCGTCGGGGTTGTCCGCCTCGGTGGCTTCGACGAGTTCCTCGGCGTCGTGCGCCACCTCCTCGACGAGCTCGCCGTCACGGACGGCTTTCCGCACCTCCTCCAGGAGTTGCCGGATCTCGTCGCGCAGTTCGCGCGAACTGCCGTGGGAGACGGCCTTGGCCCCGGTCCCGACCGCCACCGCGTCGGCATTGAGCTGCCCCGAGCCGGTGATGTTGATCTGGTAGTTCTCGCCCATGTGCTCACTTCTTCCTGCTCTGCGCTGCCGCGCCCGGTCCGCTCAAGGTGTTCCTGGCTCGCGCGAAGGTGTTGGCGATCGCGTTGGAGCCCACCGCGAGGCTGCCGGCGTTCACGCTGCCCTGACCTGAGACGTAGACGCCGTTGTTGAGGATCGTGGTCTGCCGTTCCCGCAGGTCGCTGGTGTCGATGTTGTGGTCGTCCAGGAATTCTTCGAGCGCCTCGACGACCTTCCGCTCGGCGACCTTGGCGTACATCTCCTTGTCCAGGTTCTGGAAGTGCCGGTGGAACCGGCCGTCTGCGGCCTTCTCGCGCAGGCTCGTCGCCGCCCCGTAGTTGAAACTGCGGTCGTACTTGATCGCACGGGCTTCCCGCACGCGTGACAGAAGCTCCTCCAGCGGGGAGAACACCACGTCGACGATGCGCACGAACGCGCCGACGGTCGTGGGGACGAGCTTGACCAGGCTCGATCCGAGCATCCGGAAGATCTGGGTTCCGGTCGGGGTGCTCAACAGCCGGTCCACCTGCTTGTAGCGCTCTTGGATCGGCAGGAGCAGCGAGTAGTTCATCTCAACGTAGAGCTGGTCCTTGCGGGGCATCATCGCCAGCCGCAGGAACATCGTCACCACGAGTTCCCCGTTCCACCCGGCCACGCGGATCACCAGGTAGGGACGTGCCCTGCTCAGGGAGTCCTCGCGCAGTCTGGCGATCTCGGCTTCGCCGATCCGCGAAGCGGGAGCGGCCAGCTCGTTCGGCAGGATCGCCTTCTTCACCGAGGAATCGAGACCGTACAGCAGGTCTTGTCCGCTGACGAAGACTCGATCGTCGACGTGAACGCCGGGCAAGCCGACACCACGCACGGCGTTGGCCACGAAGTCGTTGAGCTCAGCCGTGGTGAACTCGATGACCTCCTCGTCCTCCACCGGTGTGGCGATGTTCAGCGTGAAGGACCAGTTCTCAAACGGTATTCCGTATCCGGCGAACGGCCCGTAGTCGGTGTGGACCGTGGTGTTGCCCAGGTTGTGCTCGGCGATCGCCTCCAGCCGCGCCCGCACTCGCTCACTCGCGGGTGCGGAGGCGCCCGCGGGGTTGAAGGTGTTGCGCCGGAGGTGTTCCGCGAGGACCCCGTAGTGCGCGACCCACGATTCGACGACCGTCACGGCCCACCCGGCGAACAGCGCCAGCAGCACCCCGCGGGGGTTCTCGTTCCCGAGGAAGGCGACACCGATCAGGAGGAAGACCACCAGCAGGGCGTCGCGGGTCAGCTGCCTGCCCCGTGCCGCCAGCCCGTACTTGAGCACGGTGACGAGGTCGACGCCGGGAGACGACGCGATCGCGCGGTAGTGCTCCCGCAGGATCTTCTTGTACGCGTAGTGGTTGAGCCCGGCGTCGGTCTGCAGTGCGGCGCACAGGTACCGCGTCACGTCCCGGTTGAAACCGGCTCCGGGCACGACCTGCGTCGACTGGGTGAGACCGCACTTCGGGCAGACCGCGACACCCGGCCCGCTATCAGCACCGCAGGAGTGACACTTCATCCGTCCCATCGCTTCCCCAGAGAGCGGCGACCTCAGTGCGGTCACCGATGACGAAACGCACCAGGAATCGTCGGCTCAGCCCCCACACGAAATCGCATGGCTCAGCCACGAAGCCGAAGCAACCGTAGCGAAAGGCCGCTTCGAGCAGATCTGCAACAGTCGATGTTCGCCCGGTTGGAGCAATACAACCTGCCGTGCCCCAATGTGTCGTCATCACTCGTTCGTCGCAGACATCGTTGCGCCGGGGCGGTGAACTTCTCGATCGCGCCGGATCGCCGGCGATCACGTTAGTAGCGTGGTGGGAGGTTGTGTGCTCGATCCGCATCGGGAAGCGGTTGTGATCCGGAACAAGGCCGGGGAATTCGAGGACAAGACCGGCGAGATCGCGCGGTATCAGCAGCAGGCTGACTCAATCTCGATCACCTTCAACAAGGGCTCCACCTACCCCTATGGGCGTGATCGGGTGCGGGTGCTGCGCAAGCCGACGCCGCTCCCGATTCCCGAGGGCTCGTGCGTGGAGGTCGACGGCCAGATCTGGACCGGTGTGCGGTCGGTGTTGGTCTTCCGTTCGGCTGAAGGCCAGTGGGCGCACATCGTCTACCAGCGCAAGGACGGCAGTGAGGGCGTCAGCTACTACCTCGCCTCGCAGGTGGAGGTGCGCGCCGATGTCGGTGCGTCCGGCATTGCCGCCGACGTGCGCAAGTACTGGCGTGCCGTTCTCTCCGGGATGGCCCCGGATGACCCGCTGCAGGATCCGCACGAGCGGATGCCCTACGTCCACCCCGGCAGTGCGCTGGGTGCCTACCTGACCGGCTCACCCATCGAGACTCGCGATCTGGCGACGCCGCCGATCTACCCGTTCCGCTGCAACCTGAGTCAGCGTGCCGCAGTGGAAAACGCGCTCACCCGTTCGGTTTCGGTCATCGAGGGACCGCCGGGCACTGGCAAGACCGAGACCATCCTGAACCTGATCGCCAACATCGTGGTGCAGCAGGGGATGGTCGCGGTCGTCTCGTTCACCAACTCGGCCGTCGCCAACGTGAAGGAGAAGCTCGACGAGCTCGGCTTCGGCCACATCATCGCCGATCTCGGAAACCGAGACATGCGCAATGCGTTCTTCGCAAAGCAATCCGAACGCAACACCGAGGTGTCGAGGTTCGTCTCCCGAACGCCACCGCAACCCGACGAACGCAGGCTCGACGAGGTGGATCGTCAGCTGCGCGAGCTTCAGCGTGCGGATCGGGAGAAAGCCCAGCGGCAGCAGGAACTCGCCGCTTTCCGGTTGGAGTTCGAGCATTTCGAACGGCATCTGCACGACGACTTGCCGGATCTGGAGAACCTTCCGCTGCTGCGCCGATCTTCGGACCGCATTCTCGACTACCTCGCCGAGAGCGATTTGCAGCACGAAGGGCTTCGCCCCGGGCTGCTGCGGCGGATCGGGAACTACTTCCGGTTCGGGCCGACGAGTGATCTCGACCCCGGCGACACGGATCTGGTGCTGGCCTTGCAGCGCGCCTACTACCGGAAGCGCATCGGCGAGCTCGAATCCGAGCTCGACCGGCTGGATTCCGAGCTGGAAGGCGCGAAGTTCAATGATCTCGCCGAGGAACACCAGCGCTTGTCCACCGAGAAGCTGCACGCCGAGCTCGGCGACCGGTACCGGTCGCGGAACCGTCGGAAGTACGACCACGAGACCTACCGGCAGAACAGGAATTTCCGCAGTTTCATCGACGATCACCCGACGGTGCTGAGCACGTGCCACTCACTCCGCAAGTGCGTGCCCGAAGGATTCCTGCTCGACTACCTCATCATCGATGAGGCCTCGCAGGTCAACCCGCTCGCGGCAGCACTGGCCATGTCCGAAGATCTGTGCCGGAACCTGGTCGTGGTCGGCGACTCCCAGCAGCTCGCCCCGGTCGAGGTCACGTCCGAGTCGACCGCCACACCACCACACCCCGCCTACGACGTCCGCAAAAGCGTCCTGGAATCCGTGCACGAGTTGCACGGCGAGGGGCTGCCCAGCCAGCTGCTGCGGGAGCACTACCGCTGCGACCCCGCCATCATCGGCTTCTGCAACAAGAGCTTCTACGACGACGAGCTCATCCCGTTCTCCCCGAACGGGATGCAGCCGCCGATGCTGGTGTGGCGCACGGTCGAGGGCAACCACATGCGCCGGTACTCCGGCGGCGGGCGGATGAACCGGCGCGAGATCGACGTCATCGACGATGAGGTCATCCCCCTGCACTGCCGCGGAGTCGACGGCGACGACATCGGGGTGACCACTCCCTACCGCGGCCAGGTCGCCGCCGCCGAGGACGTGCTGGACTCCGGGCTCATCAACACCGTGCACAAGTTCCAGGGCAGGCAGAAGCGAGTGGTCATCCTGACCACCGTTCTCGACGAGTCCCGGCAGGGGCGCATCGGACTGAAGTTCGTCGACGACCCGAAGCTGATCAACGTGGCGGTGTCGCGTGCGATCGACCGATTCGTGCTGGTCACCAACCACGACACGCTCCCGCGCAGCCGGCACGTCCGGGACCTGGTGGGCTACATCCGCTACCACGGTTTCGACGAGTCCGTGCTCGACAGCGACATCGTGTCGATCTTCGACCTGCTGTACCAGAACTACGCCCGCCGACTGCGCCCGCTGGCCCGCCGGCGCAGGCACCAGCTGCGATACCCGTCCGAGGACATCGCTTGGACGGTGCTGCACGACATCCTGGCCGAACCCGCCTACCTGCACCTGAAGGCCGTACCCCAAGTCCTCGTGACCCAGGTCCTGCCGAATCTCGACCGGCTCGACGAGCCCCAGCGGCACTACGTCGGCAACCGCGCCTCACTCGACTTCGTCCTCTACAACCGTGTCACCAACGAGTTCGTGCTGGCCATCG
This sequence comes from Saccharopolyspora endophytica, assembly GCF_018070075.1. Classification (GTDB taxonomy): domain Bacteria; phylum Actinomycetota; class Actinomycetes; order Mycobacteriales; family Pseudonocardiaceae; genus Saccharopolyspora; species Saccharopolyspora endophytica. The sequence continues at coordinate 400,684 of NZ_JAGPXE010000002.1, read as the reverse complement.
AGGTCGACGGCTTCGAATACCACGCCAACAAGCCCGAGCAACAACGTCGCGACGCCCTCAAGAACGAGATCATGCGCCGCTACGGCCTGCGGCTCCTCCGCCTCCCCACCACCGGCAGCCGCGAACCCGAACGCATCCGACGGGAACTGGACGAAGCCGACAGAGCACTCGCGCGCAGCACGTGAGCTGGCATTTCCTAGGCGCATCGTTGCAGCGCCGTCCTGCAGCCATCGCCAGAACGGTCATCAGCCGCGGACACAGCGCCCGACCGTTCATCGCGCAACGGAGAGCACGTATCCGGACGCCAGACGACAAACAACCAGAAAATCGCTGCCCAGGAAGACTCCGCTAGTGCCCACCACCCGATCTAGCCACCCCAGCCAAATTCCCGAAACGGATTAGCTCGCGCGAAACTTCTTTTTTTACCTCACCAGAAGGCTTCCTCTCCAGTTCACCCGGAAGCCGAAACACTCCCCTGCCAGAAAAGACCAAATAGGAGATCAGCGCGCGGACTCACATGGCCGTAGCCACATAACCGGTCTAAGCGGCTCGTCACCCGTACAGCCGTGCGCTCAACAACCCGAAGCACCAAGCAGCCGCGAGCGGACGAGGTGATCCGGCATAATGCTCGGGCGACGTAAGGAGAGGAATGGCTCCGGAATCTGGGGGATCTCTGCCGGCTTCGGGTGGCTTGCCGGCTGCCAGGTCCGTGCTTTCGCATGCCAAGTCGTTCCTGGATGCTGCGGGGTCCGTTCTCGCGGCACCCCAGAGTCTTTGGCAGCGGGCTCATGAGCAGTATCGCTGGTTGCAGGAGCAGGAGGTTCGGCGGCTTCTGAGGCAGATGCCGCTCGACAAGCTGCGTGAAGTGAGTTCGGGGCAGCTTCGGCTCGGCGGTCTGGAGAAGGCCGGGATCCGGAGCGTCGGCGACGTCGCTTTCAAGTCGGATGAGGAGTTGCAGCGCCACCCGGGGATCGGGCCGAAGACAGCACAGCAGATTCGCCATGCGGCTGACTCGCTGGCCGGCTCGGCTCGGAAGAAGGCGGTCTTCCGGTTCGACGCGGACCGTCCGGATGAAGCCCAGAAGCAGCTGCTCAGCACACTGCATGCCCTGGAGGCCGCCGAGCGCGAGGTCAAGGAACTGGGCCAGGGCGTCCGCCCGCTGACCGGTCATGTCGGCGGCCTGCACAAGCAGGCGCGACGCACGGGCAGCCGCGTGCGGATGCTCTTCTCGACGCCGAGGAAGAAGTCCGAAGCACGGCAGGCGTTGGACGAGCTCGCGAACGTGCTCCGCGGGCCGCTCGCGGAACGGACATTCGCGGCAGCCCGGCGGTTCGGGGAGGCCACCCACACCGACCCGAAGTCCCTGTGGAGCGATTACCGGCAACGCGCGGCCAGCTACAACACCCTCCTCGGCCGCGTCACCGGCGAGAAATCCGCCGACACCACGCGGGAGACGATGCCTCGCGAGATCCAGCGCGAGATCTCCGCGACGGCACTCGACACGAGCCTCCTCCGCGTCGCCCTGCGCGGTTACCAGGAGTTCGGCGCCAAGTTCGCGCTGGCGCGTCGCTTCGCGATCCTCGGCGATGAGATGGGGCTCGGGAAGACGATCGAGGCCCTCGCTGTGCTGGCACACCTCACCGCGACCGGCCGGCGGCATCACCTGGTCGTCTGCCCGGCGAGCGTGCTGGTCAACTGGGCTTCCGAGACCGGCAAGCACAGCCGCCTCGACGTCCACATCCTGCACGGACGGGACCGCGACGAGCAGGCACGACGGTGGATGCGCGAAGGCGGCGTCGCGGTGACCACCTATGACACCCTGCGGCGGCTACCCGAGTTCCGTCAGGTGCCGCTGGGCATGGTCGTCGTCGACGAGGCGCACTACGTGAAGAATCCAGGCGCCAAGCGCTCCCAGGTCGTGGCCGCTCACGTTCGGCGAGCCGAGCACGCGCTGTTCCTCACCGGCACCCCGATGGAGAACCGGGTTGAGGAGTTCAAGCAACTCGTCTCCTACCTCCAGCCGGGCCTCGCACGGAGGATCCGAGTTCAAGACGCCCTCGTGGCTCCCGAGGCGTTCCGGCGAACCGTGGCGCCGGTGTATCTGCGCCGCAACCAGGAGGACGTGCTCACCGAACTGCCCGAGAAGCTCGAGCTCGACGACTGGGTGGAACTCGGCGACGCCGACGGGCGCGCGTACCGGAAAGCCGTCGTCGACGGCAGTTTCATGGCGATGCGGCGAGCCGCCTACACGCCAGGAACACCCAATGATTCGGCGAAGCTGGATCGGCTGCGCGACATCGTCGAGGAGTCGGCCGCCAATGGGTGGAAGGTCGTGGTGTTCTCGTACTTCCTCGACGTCCTCGAATCCGTTCGCGAGGTCGTGGGACGGAGCGCGATGCCGCCACTGACCGGCAAGCTCTCGCCCGAGGCCAAGCAAGAACTCGTCAACGAGTTCAGCGCGCATGACGGGCCCACTGTCCTCCCCTGCCAGATCAACGCCGGCGGAATCGGCATGAACATCCAGGCCGCATCGGTGGTCATCATCACCGAGCCCCAGCTCAAGCCGAGCACCGAGTCTCAAGCCATCGCCCGCTGCCACCGCATGGGCCAGACCCGCAAAGTCCACGTCCACCGGCTGATGGCCAAGGACACCGTCGACCAGCGACTCCAAGAAGTCCTCGACGGAAAAACCCGCCTCTTCGACGCCTACGCCCGCGAAAGCACCACCAAGGACAGCAACAAGGCAGCCACCGACATCACCACAGTCAACGAGAACATGCTGCGCGACACCACGATCCCGATTGATCAGCGGATCGTGCAGGCAGAACGCCGACGGCTTGAGCTTGACTGATCGGTGGGCTCTCGGGAGCCGACGAGCGTCATGGAACTCGATCTGCATCCGCGCACGACATGGGCACGCGCGGCCGTGGCAAGCTACATCAATCAAACCTTCTCATAGCCAGTGTTCTGAGCTTGGGTGCAAGTCTGGGTACTGGTATCGACCTCGATCATGGAACCGGGCCAGTTTGTCGGGATTCCACGAGCCCGTGAGCTGGCAGGGGGCGTTCCTGTAGACGATCACGGGTTACGCCGGCCCCTGTTGTTTTCGATCGGCCATTCCGCCGGCGTCTCCAGGGGCTAGAAGACGGCATTCCAGGCATCCTCTGCAGCTCCTCCAATTGCGTTGGCTGTATCTCCAACAGCGTTAGCACCGTCTTCGTGCGCGGTTTCAGGGGAGGTCCCCGAGGGTGGTGAGTTGAGGGCTGCTGGTAGTACGTATACGCGCATTGCCGTTCATCTTCGTCGAACCAGGGGCACGTATGACCGTCTTCAACAGCGTCGACGACGAGCAGGTGAAGGTCCGCGAAGGACTCGTCCGGGCAGCCAGGGACATGCGGGCCGACCTCATCGCACGTGCCGAGCACGTCGAGCGGGACACCTTCTACGACAGTGAGGTCCATCAGCGGTTTCAGGAACTCGGCTTCTACCGGATGCTGATTCCCGAGGCGCAGGGCGGGCTCGAGGTCGACTTGGCCACGTTCTACCGCGTGGTCATCGAGCTCGCGCGAGCGGACATGTCGACGGCGTGGTGCTTCTGCCTCTCCACCAACCATGCGCTGATGTTCGGCAACTGGTTCCCGCGTGAGATCCACGACGAGGTGTACGACGGCGGACGCTTGATCGCCGCCTCGATGTACGCACCTACGACGCGGGCGACTCCTGTCGACGGTGGGTGGAAGCTCGACGGCACGGTCAACTACTGCTCCGGCATCCCCTACTCCACGCACTTCATCGGACAGTGCGTGCTGCCCGGTACCAACGCCGACGGTGGTCCGCGCATGGGCCTGTACGTCGCGCCCGAGGACGCGTACACGCGCCTCGACGACTGGGGGAACATGCTGGGACTCAACGGTTCCGGCTCGCACAGCATCGTCTTCGACGACGCGTTCCTCCCGGATCGCTACCTGGTCGAGGACGTGAACCTGGCCGATTACGGTTTCGACGGGCACAGCCCGGGCTCGCAGGCCTACGGCAACCCCATGTACTCGGGACGCCACATGTCCTCGTTCGGCATCGGCGTCGCCGCGCTCACCATCGGCGGCGCCTACAACGCCCTCGACGAGTACGAGAACGTCATGCGCACGCGCAAGACGCCCTTGCCTCCTTCGCACCACGAACCGAGGACCCCGATTTCCTGCGCTGGTACGGCAGCGCGCTGGTCAAGCTTCAGGTCGCCGAGGCGGCGCTGTTCCACGCGCTCGACCGCTGGATGGATGCGGCGCGCGCCAACGTCGCGGGCACCGAACCGTTCACGGCAGCCACCGACAACCTGCTCGGCGGGATCGGGCGCGAGCTCGTCGTCCAGGCGTGGGAGGCGGTTGACCGCGATCTCTACCGCACGGTCGGAGCCTCGGCATCCCAACGCGGCCAGCGGTTCGAGCGGGTGTTCCGCGACCTGGCCCAGGCCGTCGGGCATCGGAATCCGCAGCTCAAGGAACCCACCTACCGGCTGATCGCGAACGAGCAGCTCGGGCTGGCCTGAACCTCACCCGAGCAGCAGGTAGGCGACGAACACCAGGAACCCCACGCCGCCGATGCAGGCGACCAGGCCGGGCAGCAGCAGGTGCGAGCAGCTGTTGACCTGCGCTTCTCGGGGCGTGTCGGGGTGGTAGATCACTTCGACCGCGCTACCCGTGGTCATGCCCTTCCCCGGGCCGTGCGACGGCGGGGTGAACTCGACTCGGTTGCCCGCGGTGTCGGTGAAGGCGATGACCGGGGCCCACCTGGGCCCGTACTCCGAATCGTCGAGGCGCACATTGCGCACGACGGTGCCCTCGGCGATCTGACCGCTCCGCCGCAGCCGCCACGCAGCGGCGATCTGCCCGCTCCCCCAGCCCAGGACGGCACCCCCGCCGACGACCAGGCCTGCTTTGCCGGGAACTCGCTGCATCGCGTTCTTCTTGCGCTTCTGCCCGGCCATGTCACATCCCACCGGGGTTGCTGGTCGCGGAGACGACAACACCCACCGCAGTGATGAGCATGGCGGAACCTCCCAGAATCAGGGCGGCCGCGGGCACCCACCAAGCACGCGAAGCCACTCGGGCCTGGGCCGGCTGGTCGGGCAGGTACATCACGGTGACCGCCCGGCCCGTGCGAGCCTGCCCACGGGTGCTGGCCGGCCGGGTGAATTCCACCGGCTGACCGCGATGATCGGTGAATCCGACGACGTAGTAGGTGCGTTTGTCCGAGGTCATGCTGTCGATCACGCGTCCCCGCGTCCGCAGACCTCGGCGGCGAACCCGGGTGACCGCACGTCCTTCCTGAATTCCCGCAGCGAACATGCCGCCCCCGCCGGCCAGGAGGATTGCGGGCATCAGCCATCGTCCGACCGCGGTTCCCACCGAGAAGGTGCCGGGCGTGAACGCGAGGATGAGGGTCAGGGCCAGCGCGAGGACCAACCCTCCGGTCACGAGCGCCAACAGCCCCGGAACGAGGAGGTGCGCGGCGGTGTTGACCCGCGCGTCCGGAGACGCTTCGGGCAGGTAGATCACCTCGACGGTGCTCCCGGTGGCCAGTTCCAGGCCGTTTCCTCGTGCTACCGGCGTGAACTCCACGTGATTGCCCGCGGTGTCGATGAAGGCGATCACCGGCGACAGGTCCGGCCCGTACGCCGAGTCGCCGGTGCGGACGTTGTCCACCACCGTGCCTTGGGCGACCAGGCCGCGCCGCCGCAAGCGGGCGACGAGGAAGAGCTCCCTGATCCCGAACATCAGGAGGTAGAACGGGGCCATCACCATGCCGACCTTGCCCGGTAGGCGGTCGATCAAGTCCCTCACGCGTTCGGCTTCGGTCATGCCGCACCATTCCACTCGTCGGGCTGGACCACGTTCGCAGCCAGGGCGAACGCGGCCCCTCCACTACCAGGACGTGCGAGACCTGCGCGGGGTTGCGCCCGTTTGCGGCAACCCTGAGCCCGCTCGGGCTCAGTCCGGGCGAGAACCCAGGTCAGCCGCCGGCTTTCGGAAGTCGTCGACGTGAGCAGCCGGAGGCGGGAGGTTCTGCGAAAAGCGTGGTGCACCAGCGCGTATGGGCACGGAACTCCCCTCTTCAGCGTCGAAGCGGAAGGCACATTACCGAGCAACACGAGCCCGAAACTTTTCGGAACTATCTCTAAACTTTCAGGATAGTAACCCACGGAATCGCGTCGTAGTCAACAGGACTGGCTGGTGGCGCGGAAAATTCAGTCGCTCTGCGGCAGAAAGTTTCGGTCGTTCCCGGTCGACCACGTCGACCCGCAACGATCGGACCAGCCAGAACGCGTCCATCCGTCAGATCCGCGCCATGAACCGTTGACATCGGGACATCGAGCCGTAACATGCGAAACCAACACGGCCCGAACACTGTCCGACCACGCGAACGTCCCGTTCAGGGCGTCGCTGCGCACGGTATCCCCTTTCCAGCAGGCTTTTCCTTGCTTCACCGGGATGGTGTTCTCATGCTCAGGCCCCGTCATGCCCACAGCCGCCGGAGAGTTCTGGCCGCAGGTGCCGCCGCGGCGATGAACCCGGATGGGCAGTTCTGCACGCGCTTCCGATTCGGCGACCACGCCACGAGATAACTCGGGCCGCGACGAACGCCGGCTCCGCGAAACGACTTTCCCGCAGTGCGGCGATTTCTCCGCGCGCGATGCCGCACGGGCGCCGCGAGCACCTGCAGAGATTTCCGTTGGAAAACAAGAAGAGGAGTTCTCGTGAGGAACAGTTCGAGCGTTCGATCCGGAGGTCGGGCTGCGTTGGCTCTGCTGGCTTCCGGTGTTCTCGCCACCAGCGGCGTCGGGCTCTTCACCGGTACCGCCCACGCGGCCGACACGCTGGGGGCTTCGGCTGCCCAGAGCGGGCGGTACTTCGGCACCGCGATCGAACCCGGTTATTTCGGCGAGCAGCCGTACGTCAACACGCTGAACCAGGAGTTCAACAGCGTCGTCGCCGAGAACAACATGAAGTGGGAGACCACCGAGCCCGCTCAGGGCCAGTTCGACTTCAGCGGCGGTGATCAGGTCGTCGGCCATGCCGAGAGCCAGGGCATGCAGGTGCGCGGTCACACGCTGGTGTGGCACTCGCAGCTGGCGCCCTGGGCCCAACAACTCACCGGGGACGCGCTCAACCAGGCGATGGTCGACCACATCAACGGGGTCGCCGGCCACTACCAGGGTCAGATCGCTTCCTGGGACGTGGTGAACGAGGCGTTCGACGAGGACGGCACCCGCCGCGACGACTCCCACTTCCAGCAGCAGCTCGGGGACGGCTACATCGAGCAGGCGTTCCGCACTGCCGACGCCGCCGACCCGAACGCCCAGCTCTGCTACAACGACTTCAACACCGACGGCATCAACGCGAAGAGCAACGGCGTCTACGACATGGTCGCCGACTTCAAGGCTCGCGGGGTGCCGATCGACTGCGTCGGCTTCCAGACTCACCTCAGCACCGATACCGACCTGAGCACCTACCAGCAGAACCTCCAGCGCTTCGCCGACCTCGGCGTCGACGTGCACGTCACCGAGCTGGACGTCGGTGGCTCGGGAACCGCGCAGGCCGATGCGTACCGCACGGTCACCGAGTCCTGCTTGGCGGTGGAGCGGTGCAAGGGCATCACCGTCTGGGGCATCACCGATGCGTACTCCTGGCGTGCCGAGGAAACCCCGCTGCTGTTCGACGCGAATTACCAGAAGAAGGAGGCGTACGGCGCCGTGCTCGAAGCGCTGAACAGCGCCGGAACATCCGGCAGGTAAATCGACGATCCTTGCGCACCAACCATTTTACCGGCCGGAGGGCCACCAACGGCGTTGGCCCTCCGGCCGAACCACGAGGGAGTCTTGCCATGCCTGTTCACGCACGTCGTCGCCGCTCTCGCCCCGTCGTCGTGACGACCGTCGCCGCGCTGGGTTCGGTGCTGCTCGTCGGTCCAGCCTCAGCGGCACCCGGCCCCCGCGACGCCACGCAGCTGCCCAGCAAATTCGAGTGGTCCTCCACCGGGCCCGTGATCTCGCCGGCGGAGAACCTCAACTCCGCTTCCGCCAAGGACCCGTCCGTCGTCCAGGATCAGGACGGCACCTGGCACGTCTTCTTCACCAGGGTCGAGAACGGCGACTGGGGCCTGGCCCACACCAGCTTCACCGACTGGTCCCAGGCCTCCACCGCACCGCAGGTCGATCTGGAAACCGCGTCGGCCATCGGCAGCGGCTACCGCGCTGCGCCCCACGCCTTCTACTTCGAGCCCACCGGGGAGTGGTACCTCGTCTACCAGACCGGTTTGCCGTCGTACTCGACCACCAAGAACCCCGACGACCCGACCAGCTGGTCCGCGCCCAAGAACTTCATGGACACCGTCCCCCAGGTCGTCCAGGACAACATCGGCGACGGCAACTGGCTGGACTTCTTCGTCACCTGCGACGACACCAAGTGCTACCTGTTCTCGGCCGACGACAACGGACACGTCTACCGCTCCGAGACCACCTCGGAGAACTTCCCGAACGGTTTCGGCAACACCCAGATCGTCCTGGAGGACACGGCCAACAACCTCTTCGAGGGCGGAGCCGTCTACCGCGTCGGCGACACCAACACCTACCTACTGATGTGGGAGGCCATCGGCTCCGACAACCGGCGCTGGTACCGATCGTTCACCGCCGAAGGTCTCGACGGCGAGTGGAAACCTCTGGCCGACACCGAGGACAACCCCTTCGCCCGCAGCAACAACGTCACCTTCGACAACGGCAACGCCTGGACCCAGGACATCAGCCACGGCGAACTGATCCGCAGCACGAACGACCAGACGATGACCATCGATCCCTGCAACCTCCAGCTCGTCTACCAAGGCCAGGACCCGTCCGCCGACGGCGCCTACGAAGACCTCCCCTACAAGATCGCCAAAGCCACCCAGACCAACTCCGACTGCTGACCCACGCGCGCGGGACGCCCCGGCCGACCAGGCCGGGCCGTCCCGTCCGGGCGATGACCCCGCCGTGGCCGACTGGCTGGCCGAAGGGCATGACCTGCAGCATGATGTTCGGCCACTTCGAAAATCAGAAAGTCGATCTGCTGTCCCATGACGTCAAACGGATGCCGTCCCCTCCCGGGATCTGCTTGGGTCGAGGCATGCAGCCGGGTGGTGTTGAGTGCTCCGAGAGAACATCATCGGGGAGACGTTGTTCGGATGTTCGACACGAGGGAGTGTTGCGCGAGTGCTGATCAAGAGCAATGCGCGTGAGTGGGGAGGCAGTTCGGCGCGCGTTGGTCCGGATGACGGATACCTCGATCGAACACCGGTCTTCCAGTTCATCCTCCTGTCGTTGCTCTTCCCCATGTGGGGCGCCGCAGCCGGGCTCAACGACATCCTGATCCCGCAGTTCAAGTCGGTCTTCGAACTCAGCGACGCGGCGACGGCGTTCGTGCAGAGCGCCTTCTACGGCGGCTACTTCCTGATCGCCGTCCTCGCTTCGCGGTTCATCAAGCGGACGTCGTACAAGGCCGCGGTCATGGTCGGCCTGGTCCTCTACATCGTGGGCTGCGGGCTGTTCTTCCCCGCCTCCCACATGGCCACCTACGGCGTCTTCCTCGTCGCGATCTTCGCGATCGCCGTGGGATTGAGCTTCCTGGAGACCTCCGCCAACACGTTCAGCTCGATGCTCGGGCCGCGGCGCACGTCCACGCTGCGGCTGAACATCAGTCAGACCTTCACCCCGCTGGGGAACCTGACCGGCATCGTCCTGGGCAAGTACCTCATCTTCGACAACGCCGCCTCGCTCGAAGCGCAGATCGCATCCGTGCAAGGCGCGGAGCGCCAGGAGCTCATCGACCGGCTGCTGGGCCAGACATTGCTCCCGTACAAGTACATCCTGGCCGTTCTCGTCGTTCTTCTCGTCCTGTTCGCTCTCACCGAGTACCCGAAATGTCGTCCCAGGGTTGAGAAAGCTGCACAAGCAGGGATCGGGGAGACCCTGAAGTACCTCTCCACGAACAAGCTCTTCCTCAAGGGAATCGGAGCGCAGTTCCTCTACGTCGGACTGCAAACGGCGGTCTGGTCGTTCACCATCCGCCTCCCCTTGGAAACGATCCCGGGCATGAACGAGTACGAGGCCTCGAACTACATGATCCTCGGATTCGCCGCCTTCTTCATCGGCAAGTTCCCCGCCAACTTCCTGATGAGCAGGTTCTCCGCTTCGCACGTGCTGATCGCGTACACGGCCATCGGCGCCGTGATGCTGGTCTTCGTCGCGTTCGGTCCGGGAAACTGGGCGGTGTGGGGCGTCGTCCTCGCGAACCTGCTCATGGGACCGTGCTGGCCGACCATCTTCGGGCGCACCCTGGACACCATCGAGGACAAGCGCCACCAGGAAACCGGCGGTGCCATCCTGGTCATGGCCATCGTGGGCGGCGCCGTCATCCCGGTGCTCCAGGGGTTCGTGTCCGACGCGACCGGGTCGCTGCAGGTGTCGTTCATCGTGGGCGCGGCGTGCTTCGCAGCCATCATGGTGTTCTTCGTGGACCAAGCTCGACACGCCGTGACAGACGAACGGGCCTGACCAGCGGCGCGCTGCCCGCGAAGGAGACTGGTCACTCAGTCGACCGGGTGCGGCGGTCGTTGAGGAACCGGCGATCAGGCGGAGTCGGTGATCCGTCCAGGTGTCACCCGACGTTCCCAGTCGTCGCGCTCAGGAGTTCGGCATGCCGGTTCCGCTGGACGGCGTTCGGGGCTTTGCGCCGTTAGCGTGACTCCTCATGGGTGAGGAGCACGGGCTGGTCACCGACCTGTTGTCGGTGTGGTGGATCGCGTTGGCTGCGGCGTTGGGGCCTGTGTTCGCGCTGGTCACTCGGCGGGTGGTTCCGGACGTGGTGTGGTTGTTGGTGTTCGGGGCCTTGATCGGGCCGCACGCGCTCAGGTTGGCGGCCGAGACCGATGCTGTGGGGTTCCTGCGGGAGCTCGGGTTGGGGTTGTTGTTCCTGCTCGCGGGGTTCGAGGTGCGCGTGGCGGACATGCACGGTGCTCAGGGTCGGCACGCGGCGCTCACGTGGGTGGGGTGCGCCGTGCTCGGTGTCGGGGCCGGGCTGCTGTTGACGCACGGTCAGCTGCAGGTCGCGATCGTCGTGGCGATCGCCTCGACGTCGACGGCGTTGGGCACGTTGCTGCCGATCTTGAAGGACTCCGGCGGGACGGGCACGCCGTTGGGGCGCGCGATCATGACCCACGGCGCCTACGGGGAGCTGCTGCCCATCGTGGCGATGTCGGTGCTGCTGTCGACGCGCGGCACGTGGCAGGCTGCCGCGGTGTTGCTGGCCTTCGCCGCGGCAGCCGTGATCGTGGTGGTGCTGCCCGCCCGGATCCTGCGCAGGTTGCCGCTGCTCGGACGTGCGGTCATGGGTGCTTCCAACACGACGATGCAGACGACGTTGCGGATCACCGTTCTCGTGCTGGTGACCTTGATGCTGCTGACGGCGGTGCTCGAACTGGACGTCGCCTTGGGGGCGTTCTCCGCAGGTCTGCTGTCGAACGCCGTGTTGCAGGCGTTCGCCCAAGGTCACGCGGAGGAGATCACGCACAAGATCGAGATCGTGGGGTTCAGCCTGCTCATCCCGGTGTTCTTCGTGACCAGCGGCATGGCCATCGACATCGCGGCGGTCTTCTCGCAGTGGCCACTGCTGCTCGGCTTCATCGCGATGATCCTGCTCGTGCGCGGCCTGCCCGTGTTCCTGCGCGAGGCGTGGACCACGACCCGTTCGGGCATCACCGGGACCCGCGAGCAGGTCGCGCTGGGGCTGTACGCGGCCACCGGGCTGCCCATCATCGTCGCGGTCACGCAGATCGCGGCGTCCTCCCAGCTCATCACCACCACGACGGCCTCGGTCATGGTCTCGGCGGGCGCGGTCACCGTACTCCTGTTCCCGCTCGTCGCCAGCCGCTTGTCCCGGCACGCCACCTGAGGAGCGCAGCGCTGGCGCACCAGGTGGTGCCGCCTCTTCGAGCCGAAAGCCCCTGTTGGGGGTGGTTGCTGTGTCTTGTACTGGGGTTGCTTCGTCCGCGAAGCGGCCACAGCGCGCATCAGCCCGCGGCCTGGAGGTAGCCATGTCGACGACGCACGTGCCGCCCGGGTCCGCGACGAAAGCCGTGCTGCGAGCGGGGAGGCCCGAGGACGCCGAGACGTGCGGTCGAATTTGCTACGACGCCTTCGCTGCCCTGGCCCACGAGCACGGTTTTCCGCCCGACTTCCCCTCCTCGGAGGTGGGCGTGACCGCGTTGCGCGGCCTGCTGTCGCACCCGGGTTTCTACGGCGTCGTAGCGGAACTCGAGGGGCAGGTGGTGGGGAGCAACTTCCTCGACGAGCGTTCGGCCATCGCAGGTATCGGCCCCATCACCATCGCCCCTGGCGTGCAGAACTCGGGAATCGGCCGGCAGTTGATGATCGCCGTGATGCAGCGGTCGGAGAGCCGGCGTTTTCCCGGCGTACGGCTTCTGCAGGCGGCTTATCACAACCGATCGTTGAGCCTCTACGCCAAGCTCGGGTTCCAGATCCGCGAGCCGGTGCTGAACATGCACGGCGAACCGATCGGCGGCACCGTGCCCGGCTACGCCGTCCGGTCGGCGACATCCGATGATCTCGCGGACTGCAACCGGGTCTGCCGCGAAGTGCATGGCCACGACCGTGCGGGAGAGATCCGCGACGCGTTGTCCCAAGGCGTCGCCCAGGTGGTGGAGCACGCCGGGCGCATCACCGGATACACGACGGGGGTGGGGTTCTTCACCCACTCGGTCGCGGAGACCAACGACGGCCTGCGGGCGCTCATCGTCGCAGCCAACGAGTTCGGCGAACCCGGCTTCCTGCTACCGGCCCGAAATGGCCAGGTGGTCGGTTGGTGCCTCGACCACGGTCTTCGCATCCGCATGGTGACAACGCTGATGACGATCGGGCTCTACAACGAGCCTTCAGGAGCCTATTTGCCGTCGATCTTGTACTAGGTCCTCGTGCGCAGCCAACGAAACCGATCACACCGTTGCACAGCTCGACACCTGGGCGATGAGGTCGGCGGTTTCCCGGGCGCTTCCCCAGGACAGGGTGATGCCCGCGCCGCCGTGGCCGTAGTTGTGCACGACCGTTCGGCCGGGGATCAGGTGCCGGTCGAGTTCGACGCGCGGGCCGTCTTCACGGGCCGGGCGCAGGCCGGCGTGGTGTTCCAGGACGCGGGCTCGGCGCAGTTCGGGGACGAGTTCGGTCGCGCGTGACCACAGCGCCTCCGCCGTGTCGGGGTCGGGAGCGGTGTCGATCTTGCCGGGCTCGAAGGTGCCTCCGATGATCACGTCGTTGCGGCGGGGGTGGACGTAGGTGTGCCCGCCGGGGTTGTGCTCGTCGCGCACCGAGACCGCGAGTCCGGGGTTCGACGCCCGGATGACCTGCCCGCGCACGGGCTGCACGGTCGTGTCCCCGCACAGCGTGCGGGACGCCAGTCCGGTCGCGTTGACCACGACGCGCGCGTGGTCGGTGAGCTCCGCCAGCGATGCCAGCTTCTTGGTGCGCACTTCGACGCCGAGTTCCACCGCCTGCGCGTGGAGCCACGGCAGGTACGTCGGAACCTCCACCATCGGCACGGAGAACCGCCAGGCGCCGGTGAACGGGTCGTCGGCGTCCTCGGTCGCGAACCCGGGCACGGCCGTGGACCACCACGGGTCGGCGGGCAGCGGGCGCCGGTGCAGCATGCGGGTGCCGATCATGCGCACCCCGGGCACTCCCCGTTCCGCCTGCTCGGCGAAGACGTCGAAGCTGTCCTGCGCGAAGGTCAAGGCGCGTTCGCTGCCGCCGATGCCGACCGGGTACCAGACCGCGGCGGCGAGCCACGACGTCGTCCTCGCGGGTTCGTCAGCGGTCACCACGCCAACCCGCGCACCGCGCCGGCGCAACTCGACGGCGCAGGTCATCCCCACGATGCCGCCACCGACCACCACGACGTCGAACTCCTCCACCTTGCCCCGCTCTCCACGACGACACGAACTCGCCCAGTCCACGTCGTCCAGCAGGCCGTTGTCCAAGATCCGATTGGTATGCGCCCATAAAGAGCGCTTATAGTGGCTGGATGGAGGTTCGCCGGCTGCGCTACCTGGTCCACCTGGCCGAGCACGGCAGCTTCACCCGCGCGGCGGCTTCGCTGCACATCGCCCAGCCCGCGCTCAGCCAGCAGATCCGGTTGCTCGAACGCGAGCTCGGCGCGGAGCTCGTCGACCGCCGGCCGAGCGGGATCGCGCTGACCCCGGTCGGTCAGGTCGCCGTCGCCGAAGCACGGCAGGTCATGGACCGGCTCGACCGCGCCGAGCGGGCCATCCGCAACGCCGTCACGGGCCAGGTCGGACGGTTGCGCATCGCCTACACGCGCTCGGCTCCGGGCGGTGTGACGGCCGAGCTCGTCGACCGCTTCCGCGAGCTCCACCCGGGCATCGAACTCGCGCTCACCACCGGGTGGACCGCCCGCAACATCGCCGACCTGCGCAGCGGCTCGCTGGACGCCGCGTTCGTCCGCCCACCGCTGGACGTGCCCGACCTGCGCTGCGACACGCTGACCACCGAGGAACTGCTGCTGGCCGTACCCGCGGAGCACGAGCTGGCGTCGGTGCGCACGGTCCGACGAGAGCAGGTCGAGGACCAGCCCGTCGTCCTGTGGCCGCGCGAGAACGCCCCCGGCATGTACGACCGGATCGTCAACCAGATCTGGCCCGGTTCGACCCCGCGAGTCGTCCGCGAGGAACCCGACGACGAACAGCTCCTCCGCGCCGTCGCCGACAACGCCGGCATCCCACCGGTGCCCGCTCCCCGCGCGCGCTCCCTGCGCACCCGCGGCGTGCGGCTCAAGCACCTCGCGGCACCACGCCCCACCGTCGACCTGGCCCTGGCCTACCACCGCGAGACCAGCCCCGCGCTCGACCACTTCCTCGACCTCTGCGGGCAGCTGCCGACTGCTGATGGCACCTGAACGCGCGGTGATCAGCGCGGGTTGAGCTCACCGGGCGCGAGGTGGACGGCCGCGCAGCTCTCCACCAGGGTGGGGCCGAAGAGGGCCGCCGGGGTGTAGGCGCCGGGGCGTCCCTCACCGGCCGCCAAGCGCTTCGCCACCTCGGCGGCGAGGGCGCCGGTGAAGATCTGGGCATCTCCGGTTCTCAGCCAGCCCTCCCGCGTGCTGCCGTCAGCCCATCGGACCCGGGCGTGACCCCACGAGTGCTCGCGCGGGCGCTCACGAGCCTTCACGCGCACCTGGGCGAGACGACGTTTGGCGAAGCTCCTGACCGCGTGGATCCTCAGCAGCGCGACGCCCAAGGGCAGGACGGCGCGGACCGTCGGCGACGTGGGCGCCTCGCTCGACGCGGAGATCACCGACGGCGCCCCGCTCGCGCGGTGGGCGGCGACGAGTTCGCCGAGCGGCAGACCCGCCGTCTTCACCTGGGAACCGTCCGGCAGGGTGAGGGTCATGGGTTGGTCGCCGAGCCGAGGCGCGGCCAGTCCACCCCGACTGCGACCCGGTGAGGCCAGACCGTCGACGAGCGTCGCCGCCAGGGCCTCCCCGACCTGTCCGTCCTCCATCCCCAAGGACGGCAGCATGTCCACGCGGACATCGGCTGCCGGTGGCCGTCCTTCGCAGAGCTTGACCACGACGCTCTCGGTCGCCGCCACGCCGAAGCCGGCTCCGCTGACGAGCGTGCGGTCCGCAGCTGCGGCCTCCTCCCCCAGGTCGAGCAACGCGGAGAGGGCGTCGACGTCGTTGGCCAAGTCGACGTAGTGGGTCGTGGGCAGACACGCCCGCACCAGCGGCAGCGCAGTCTCGGCGAAGGGCCCTACCGTGTTGATCACGACGTCAGGCCGCTCATGCCGGATTCGCTCCGCCATCTCGTCGGTGGAAGCAGCGGCGACCGTCGTGGCGCCGGGGACTCGGGCCGCGACCTCCGCCAGGCGTGCGGCGTTGCGACCGACGAGCACCGGGTGCACACCCCGCTCGACCAGCTGCGCGGCGACCTCCCGACCGGCACGCCCGGTGCCACCCAGCACCCAGACCTTGCTCTCCATCACACGCCCCCGATCGACTCGACCCAGTGATGACATGGCATGTCATCACGCTACACCTCGATGACATGACGTGTCATCAGTACTCTGAGCGGGTGAGCAGATGGCAGCCCCACGCGCGGGAACGACTGGAACGCGCTGCCCTGGAGCTTTTCGAAGAGCAGGGTTTCACCCCGACGACCGTGCCGCAGATCGCCGCCCGCGCAGGCCTCACGACACGGACGTTCTTCCGGCACTTCGCCGACAAGCGCGAAGCGCTCTTCGGCAACGCCGAGGCCTCGTCAGAGCAGGTCGAACGCCACCTGATGGAGGCTCCTGCCACCCTGTCCGCCGCCGCGTTGATCCTGCACGGCTTGGAGCACACGACCCGCAACCACTTCGAGGGTCGGAAGGACGATCTGCGTCGGCGAAGCGCCATCATCCAGTCCGATTCCGGCCTGCTGGAGCGGAACCTGCAGAAGCGCGCCGCGGTGCGCGACACCTTCGCGCGAGAACTCACCAGGCGCGGCCACGACACCACGACCGCCACCCTGCACGCCGAGGTCGGCGTGCTCGCGCTCTTCACAGCGATCGAGCACTGGCTCGGCGAGGACGACGACCGCACGCTGTACGCCTTCGTCCTCGAATCCCTCGAATCCCTGCGCGAAGTCGTCAGCAGCTACTCCCCCGATCCCGGAAGCTAGTGCCCGAGGAACTCGCCTGATCACACGCATGCCCTGACACCCGGAGGTTCCCGCTTGATCCAATTGGGCGACAAGTAGGAAAAGGCACCCGTCAGCGACGCGCCGTCCTCGATCATTTCGTCCAACAGGGCGGATCAGCGGTGAAGCAAGCTCCGCCAGACGCTCCCCCGACCCCGTTCGCGGATCCCGGCGAAGCCACGAGAAAAGCCGCACAGGACATCCTCGACCGAGCACGGAATCAGCTGGAATCAGCAGGCGAAATCGCAGCCGATGCCGTTGCTGCTGCTCGCGATCGAGCACCTGAAGAGCCTGGTTGGCCGGAGCAAGCCGCGAGCGCAGTCGGTAACGCTGGGGCTCATGCCCTCAACGCTCTCGCGTCATTCGGAAACGCCGCGATCAACCATCCAGAAATAGTCCTCGGCGCGGCAGCCGGCGCGGCACTCACCACCGTCAGCGCTGCCGGTGTAACCGCGAGCGGCTTGCTCGATGCAACCGGAGTCGGCGTTGTGGCTGGCGGCCCACTCGGTGTTGCATCCGCCGCGGGAGTTGCCACCGGCGTCGGCATGGTAGGCGCCTCGATGGCAGGGATGGCCTACGAAGCCGCGGGCGATGACGCAGTTGACCCCATCGGCACTGACGACAGCGATGACTTGTCGAGCCAAACGCCGGAGGCCACCGCGTGGGACAACGTCGCGGGCGACCCGCCAAACCCAGCGGACATTCATGTCCCTGAGCTCGACGGGATCCACATCCTCGACGGCGGCGCCGACGGTTCTGGGGGCCATTTCTACGGCACGGGCATCCCCAACAAGACCGAGTTCCCCGAGTCCTGGGATGACACGAAGATCCTCGATTCCGTCGAAGACGTAGCTAAGAACCCGGACAGCCCACCAACGCTCTCCGATAGCGGGAACTACAAGGTCAGCGGCACCAGGGACGGTGTCCAGATCGAGGGCTACGTGAGCCCAGAAGGGCAGGTCAAGACTGGGTTCCCGGTTCGTGGTGAGGGCGTCGTTCGCAACGATGGGTCTGGCAACCCGCACCCGGTACCCTGAGACGAGTGAGTGGAGACGGAACGTCCATGGACTTCAAGCTGAACGACGCGGTCCGAGCCCTGTTGGAACAGCTCGCCGATCGTCTCCCCAAGCGGCGACTGGATTCCTACCGTGCGCTGGGCGAGGCAGGCGAATCGGCGACGTTGCTCAACGAATTGTGCAAGATGCTGATCGGTCGCGGCACCGTGGTCACCCCAGCCGAGAAGATGGCCTTGGCTCGATTGCTGAACGAGGTTCCCGCCGGCGATCACGAGTACCTCGACAACCGTGATGAGACACTCGCTGCTATTCAGGTGGCCGCGCAGTCACAGGCCATCACGCAAGAAGAGCTCCGCGGGCTCAGCGCGGATGCACAAGCCCTGCTGGAGCTGCTCGCCAATCGCCTCCCAGCCAACCGGCTGGAGGAATACCGGACTCTGAGCAATGTCGGCGAGTGGGGAATTCTGATCAATGAGTTGTCTGCAAGCCTCGTTGTTCGGCAGATTCCCGTGACTCCTGCCGAACGAGATGCGCTCGCCGCCCTGCTGAACTGGTTCCGCCCGGCCGCTGTCAGCGATCTGGCATACATCCGCGATCGGGACAACACTCTTTCTTCGCTGAACGTAGCTTGAGCAAGTACGCGTGCGGAGTCGTTGAGAGTCTGCGATCCGCAGCCGTTCTTGGGTCGTCGGACTCGCCTGACTTGCATGCCTTGATCCCGGGCGCCATCAAGGCCGGAGTTTCACTAGCACGGTGCTCGCTTACTACGTCGTCGTGAATGTCGACCTCGACTTGGTTGAAGCGGGCTATGTTTGACCTGAGGAGCGACCAACCGCGTTGGTCATGGGCGAAAGGCGTTGTCAGGTGCTTGAGCACGTTTCGATTCCGCGTGGGCCGATCGAGCTCGCCGCCCACCTCCACCTGCCCGACGAGGCGCCGCTGCGCGCGGTGGTGCTCTCCACGCCCGGTAGCAGCGTCAAGGAGCAGATCGGTGCGAACTACGCGTCGCGGTTGGCGTCCCGGGGCATCGCGGCCCTGGTGTTCGATCCCGCGCATCAGGGGCAGAGCGGCGGTGAGCCGCGCGACCTCGAAGATCCCTATCGGCGCGGCGAGGACATCTCGTACGCGATCGACGCGCTCAGCACGTTCCCCGGCATCGACGCGGAACGCATCGGCGTGCTGGGCATCTGCGCTGGTGGCGGCTATGCCGTGCACACCGCGCGCACCGATCACCGCATCAAGGCGGTCGGCGTGGTCGTGCCGGGCAACATGGGCACCTCGTTCCGCAGCTTCCAGCCGGACGGCCCGGCGGCCGCGCTCGACGCGATGGCCGCGGCGCGCATCGAGGAGACCCGCAGCGGCGAGCTGACGCGCGCGAACTGGCTGCCCGACACGCTGGAAGACGCTGCGGCAGCAGGGGTGACCGATATCGACACCACCCAGGCGATCACCTACTACCGCACCGAACGGGGCCACAACCAGCACTCGACCAACCGCCGCCTCGCCCGCGGCGACTCACTACTGCTGGGCTACGACGCGTACCACCTGGTCGACCAGCTGATGACCCAACCGCTGCAGGTCATCCTCGCCGGCCGCAAGGGCAACACCGGCTCCTACGAGTCCGGGATGCGGCTGTGGGAGCTCGCGCCCAACCCGGTCGACCTCATGGTGGTCGAAGGCGCCGGCCACTACGAGATGTACGACGAACCCGAGTACGTCGACGCCGCCATCAACCGCCTCACCGACTTCTACACGACGAATCTCTGACGCCCGAGCATCACTCGCTGAGTCCAGCCGAGTTGTGCCACACGAGGTGCGCGCGGACGAAACTTCCCATGTTGAAGCAGCAGAGGGCATCTTCCGGTTCGGCCAGCCGCACCCGCAGGCCGCCTTGCACGGAGACGACTTCGGCGTGGTTCGCGAAAGCCAGTCCCCAGGCGGCGATCCGGCAGTCGACGCGTTCACCGTATTCCTGCGCGATCGCGAACAGCTGAGGAGCTTCGTCCGTGACGAGGCCTTCCAGCAGCTCCTGAAAGAGGGACTCGCCGCACAGCGGGGGCTTGCCCGTGGGATCGGGGACGAGCGCGTCCAGCGGGTGCGCCATCGAGTCGGGTGACGATGCCGGCCTCGTTGATGCGATTGCCAAGATTTCTCCTTCACGAGCATCCCGGAAAGTGATGCCGCCCTTGCCCGAACGGCGTATCCGGAAACCTATCTTGCATATATACAGGTATCCATATCTCGAACGGGTGGACCTGCAAACACCGTCGGTGCGCGATGCAACACTGTCCGCAATCAGATTCAGGCTCGGAGGGACTTCAGTGGTCGATCACCGCTCAGATCCATCAGCGCTGCGCTTCCTGATCGGCCATGACCTGCGTGCGGCTCGCGAACGCTCCGGCTTCAAGCAGGTCGAAGCCGGGAAAGTTCTGGGCTGCAGCCAGGCGAAGATCAATTACTTGGAAACCGGCAAGACGCAGCAGAAGCCGGACCAAGTCACCGCCCTGCTGCGGGCCTACGGCGCTGACGTGGAACACGTCGACCGCATGTCCTCCCTGGCAGCGCGCGCTGACCAGAACACCTGGTGGGCGCCGTTCGACGACGTCCTGCCGAACTGGTTCAAGACCTTCGTCGGCCTGGAAGGCCTCGCCACCACGGAGTCCAACTACGGATCGCTGGTTCTGCCAGGTCAACTCCAGACTCCTGGATACGCAGCCGCTCTGCTGCACAACAACCTTCGAGTCCCGCCGATGGACGCCCAGCAGGTCGTTCGCGCTCGAATGGCAAGGCAGCGACTCACCGACGGTGTGCGACCGCTGCACATCCGCGCCGTCATCGAGGAATACGCCCTCGATCGAATCGTCGGCTCCCACGCGATCATGCGCGCGCAACTGGAACACCTGCTTGAACTGATGCACCTCGACAACGTGGAGATTCACGTGATGCCGGTCAGCGTGCCGGTGCACGACGGGCTCGACGGAGATTTCCTGCTGCTGGACTTCGAAGAAGCCCAGAGCATCGGCTACATCGAGTACCCCACTGGTGCGATCTACATCCAGGACCAAGATCAGGTCGCTGCGTACAATCTCTCCGTTGATCGGCTGTGCGCCGCGGCGCTATCGGTGTCCGATTCCGCCGAGGCCATCGCAGCGCGCATCGCCGCCCTGGGCACAAGTTCGGAGGACTGACATGACGACCGCCCACAACCTCGCGTGGCGGACATCCAGCCGCAGCAGCAACGGTGAGAAGTGCGTCGAGGTCGCGCCCACCACTGACGGCGTGGTCATCCGCCACAGCAAGCATCCCGAAGCAGGCACGATCGAGTTCTCCCGCCTGGCCTGGCAAGCCTTCATCGAAGAAGCCCGCGGAAACTTATCCACCCCGAACCGCACCGCAGAGATCAACAGATCGGGCACCGACACAATCGTGAAATCGCTGACCGCCCCAGTCCAACTCCACTTCGATGAGGCCGAATGGACAGCCTTCGTAGCAGGAGCCTCGGACGGCGAATTCAGCTTCCTTACCGACCACACCACCACTGTCCGCTGAACCCGTACGTCAGCCGTCAGCAAGGGGATTCAGAAGGACTGCTCCTGCACACGTCGCATGACGGTTTCCGTGCCGAGCTCCTCCCGCGCGTGAGGATTTTCGACATAGAACCGCACGAGGTGGTAGACGAGCGTGGGATCAACAGCCAAGTGAAAGGTGTCGATCTCAATCATCGGAACTGGGGGAAGTTTGTCGAGCTTCCACGGTCCTGCGAGCTGGCGCTTTCGCCAAGACGCGTTGCTGTACGCAACGACGAGCACTTCGCGTGTGCCGTTGTAGCCAGCTTTGATTCCGACAAACGAATCCCACGGGAGAAAGGACTCGAAGGACCTACCTTCTTGATAGATCCCGTCTGCCGCAAGGATAATGCGGCCTCGACGAATTCTGCCGAGCGCTACGACGAAGAAGCTGGCGAAGAACAACGCGACGAGGCCTGTGAAAAACATGGGGATTCCTGGCGCGAACGCGTCCCCACCAGCGTGAGCATAGTCCCAGGAAATGAATGCCATGAACAGAAACAGGCACGCCGCCACCAGGTTGATCAGCGCAAACTGCGCACCCGAGTACCTGATTGCCGTAGCACGGTGCCCACCGATGGTCGTGGTGCGGATGTCCGATACGCGATGCTGCGGGCGAAGTCGCCCACAGCGCCTTCATCGAGTTGAGGGTCTCGATCGCGCGCTCGGTGCCGCCGTCGTCGCCGGAGCGCTCCACCTCCATCCGGACCGGCCAGGTGATGAAGTCGGAGTACCGCTGGACGAGCTCGCGGATCTTGTGCTCGGAGGAGTAGTCGAAGAGGCCGTCATCAGCCTCTTCCGGCCTGAGCCGCAGGGTGACCGCGGTGCCCTGCGGTGCTTCCGGCAGGGTCTCCACGGTGTAGGTGCCGCTCCCGTCGGATTCCCAGCGCGTGGCCTCGTCCTCACCCGCGCGACGGGTCACCAGGCTGACCTGGTCGGCCACCATGAAGCTGGAGTAGAAACCGACGCCGAACTGCCCGATGAGCTCCGCCGACCCGGACTCCTGGGACTCGCGCGCCTTGGCCAGCAGCTCGGCCGTTCCCGACTTCGCGATGGTGCCGATCAGCTCCACGACCTCGGCGCGCGACATCCCGATGCCGTTGTCCCGCACCGTCAGCGTCCGCTGCTCGCGGTCCACCTCGATCCGGACGTGCAGGTCGGAGGTGTCGACCTGCAGGTCCTTGTCGACGAAGGCCTCCAACCGCAGCTTGTCCAGGGCGTCCGCGGCGTTGGAGACCAGCTCCCGGAGGAAGACGTCCTTGTTCGAGTAGATCGAGTGGACCATCAACTGCAACAACTGCTGCGCTTCGGCCTGGAACTCGTGGGTTTCCACCTGTGCGCTCACCGAACTCCTCTCAGATCGCCGCATCACGCGGTGATGCGGCATGATTTTTCCGCTATCAGGACGAAGCCGGGTCGTGCGGCGGGGCGAGCGCGTCCGCCAGCTCCGCCCTGCCACCGACGCCCAGCTTCCGGTAGATCTTCGTCAGGTGCTTCTCGACCGTGCGGGAGGTGATCCGCGCTTCGCGGGCGATCTCCTCGTTCGTGCGACCGCTGCGGGCCAGCATCGCCACCTGGTGCTCCGAAGGCGTCAGCAGCGGTCCCCTCGCCGGGACCGACGACGCCGGCACGCCCAGCTCGGCGGTGGCGCGGTCGATCAACCGCTGCACCCCGCACTCGATGGCGATGCCGCGAGCTTCCCGGAGGTGCCTGTCCGCTCCCGACCGACCGGCTTCGCGCAGCCGCCGCCCGAACAGCAGGTGCGCTCGGGCCAGTTCGATCCGGTTGGCGGACTCCTTCAGCACCGAGATCGCCTCCCGCAGCAACCGGAGGTCCTCGCCCTTGTCGCTGAGCGCGGCGTAGCGCCGCAGGGCCCGGCCGATCGCCACCGGGGCACCCCAGTTCCGCGCGAGCTCGTACTCCTGCTCGATCAGCAGGTGCGCCTCGTCGACCTCGCCGAGCCGGTGGTGCATCTTCGCGGCCAGGCCTCGCCACGGGCACAGGGCGGGGTTCCGCATCCCCCAGCGGTCCAGCTGCTGGCCGAGATCGAGGATGCGCTGCAGCGCCGGGCCGAGCTCGCGGCTGTCGGTGGCCACCGAGCCCTTCAGCAACCGCATCGCCGCCGTGACGCACACGTTGTTGCCCGGCACGACGCCACGTTCCAGCACTCGATCGGTCAGGTCGCGGTCACCGGTCTCCAGCGCCAGGAAGGCGACCGTGAGCAGCGTCCCGGAGTTGCCGTGCTCCCAACCCAATCCGCCCAGCTCGATCGCCTCGCGCATCACCGACAGCGCCTCGTCCAGCCGTCCCGCGGACATCAGGACCAGGCCCTTCTCGGTGCACAGCAACGTCCGCGCCACGACGTCCTCCTGGCGCTGCTGCCGAGCGCGGTCCAGCCACGACGGCAGGTCACCGGGCGCATCGGCACCGATGAGCACGTTCGCCAGCAGCGACAGCCCGGTGTGGACGTGCTCGGTGCGGGCCGGTTCCCGCTCCAGGACGCGGTGGGCCAGGCGCGCCACCTCCGAGGAGCCGATCTCCGCGGTCACCGTCGCCGCGTAGAGCAGCACCGACAGCAGCTCGCGTTGCGCCGCGCTCTCCAGCGGCGGGTTCGGTCCCAGCTCGCGCAGCCGGCGAACGTTGTCGGCGATCCCCATCGGGTCCTCGATCATGAGGTAGCGCCGCCGAGCCTCCACGCGCAGCACCCGATCCGCCGAGGAGAGCTCCTGCTGCGAACCGAAGTCCCGGACCACTTCCCGGACCATCTCGGTGATGGGCGCGGGAGACGTGGCCAGCATCATCGGCGACAGCCGCGACAGCGCCGCCGCGCGCTCCTCGGTCGAGGCGAGCATCGACACCGATTGGGACACGTGGCGAACCGAGGCCGAGGGGTCGAAAGCCCGTTCCGCGGTGGCGAGCTCGACCAGCAGCGCCGCGCGCTCCTCACCGTCCGGTGCGCTGTCCAGGAGCGCTCGACGCAGGTAGGACGCGGCCGTCTCCGGTGCGCCCAGCTCCAACTCGGCCTCCGCGGCGTCGCGGAGCACGCGCAGCGCCCAGTCGTCCGCCGGTGCCGCCATCTCGACCAGGTACCTGGCCACCTCCCGCGCCGAGTGGCCCTGGTCGTGGAGCAGCTTCGCCGCGCGCAGGTGCACTTCCTCGGGTTCTTCGACGGCCGTCAGCTCCTCGACGGCGGCGCGCACGGCGAAACCCGCGGGCCCGAGGCAGGATTCGGAGTTCAGCAACCCCAGCCTGCGCACCACCCGCACGGCTTCCACGTGCTGCTCCTCGTCGAGTCCGGCGGCCCTGCCCACCAACTCGGTGTCGGCGCTCTCCCTCAGCACCGCCGTGGTCCGGATCAGCCGGTGCACCGCGGGAGGCTGGACGCTCAGGCAGGAGACCAGCCGCTCCCGCAGCCCTGAGGCCCGCACCGCCTCCAGCGCGGTCGTGGTCGGGCGCCGTCCCGCGGCCTTCACCTCGGACAGGATCGACGTCAGCATCAGCGGATTGCCCGCCGACTTGTCCCGGCACGCGGTCACGAACTCCTCGTCGACCCGCTCGCCGAACTCGCGGCGCACCAGCGTTCGCACCGCGCCGGCCGACAGCCGGCCCGGTCTCAGCACGCGCGCCGCCGCGTCGCTGATCTCCCGGACCAGGGGGTGCTCGGCCCCGGGATCGCCGTCCAGCACGGTCACCGCGATCGTGACCGGCAGACCGGCGAGCCGCCCGCCCAGGTGGCTCAGGCACGTCAGCGACGCGGTGTCGGCCCCGTGCAGGTCGTCGACCAGGATCAGCAGCGGCTGCTCGGCGCTCATCCCGACGATGGCCGGCAGCACGTCGCGCCGAACCACCAGATCGTGCTGACCGAGTCCGACGGTCTCCGGGGAGGGGGCGTTGCCCGCCGGTCCCAGCAGCTGCCGCACCACGCCGAACTCGAAATCGCGCTCCTGCGGGGCGCAGCGGGCGTGCAGCGCGCGCAGCCCGACCTGACGACCGCGCTGCGCGCAGGCGCTCAGCAGCTCCGACTTCCCGATACCCAGCGGACCGCTGATGACCAGCAGCGATCCGGTGCCGGACCGGGTGGCGAGCAGCGCCTCGTCGACGGCGTCGAGCTCGTGCTCCCGTTCGAGCAGCCGTGAGCGTCCCAGGCCCGGTGCGGAACCGGTCGGCACGTGTGTCCCGGTGGTCTGCACCGTCACCCCCTGGGTCGTGGTCATCGTCTTCCGGCGAGCGGTGCCGCTTCCACCTCGTGCTCGTGCTGCTGCAACCGCGTTCGGGAACCACCGAGCGCGGTGGCCAGATCCGCCCGCCGGGACACGCGCAACTTGCGGTAGGCGTTGGTGAGGTGCGTTTCGACGGTGCGCAGCGTGACGAACAGCGTCTCGGCGATCTCCCTGTTGCTGGCACCGGCGGCGGCCATCGTCGCGACCCGCTGCTCGCTGCCGGTGAGCAGGTCGACCGGCGAGCGCAGCTGCTGCCCCACCCGGCCCCCGGCGGTCACCGCCAGCGCCCGCGCGCTCTCCGCGATGGGCCGGGAACCGCAGAGCGTGGCCAGGTCCATCGCGCGGCGCAGGTGCTTGCGGGCACCTCTGACGTCCTCGATGCGCAGCAGCGCGGCACCGAGCCGGCGCTGCGCTCGCGCCTCCTCCAGCCACGCGGGCGAGCCGGAGAGGACCTCGACGGCCTCGGTCAGCCACTCGACGGCGTGCGCAGCGTCCTCGGCGATCGCTCCGCGCGCCATCAGCTGACGCCCGATGGCCCTCGCGGTGCCCCAGCGCTGCGCCGCTTCCCCGTCGCGCTCGACCAGCTCCGCTGCCTCCGCACGGCGTCCGAGACCCGCCAGCAGGTAGGCCGCGTCCGTGCGCCACGGCACGAAGACGGGGTTGCCGATGCCGACGTCGGTCATGCTCTCCCCGCACCGCAGCAGCAGGTCCAAGGCTGCGGCCGGATTTCCCTGGATCCAGCGGACCCGCGCCCTGGTGTGCAGGAAGTAGTGCCATTCGAGGGAGGCTTCGGAGAACCAGTCCCGGTCGATCCGGTCGAGCACCTCATCGGCCCGCTCGACGTGGCCCTGCTCGACCAGCGTGCTGGCCCACGCGGTGAACTGCGCGGCGGTGGAATCGGCGCCGCTCGTCTGCGCGCAGATCTCGGCGGCCGTCTGCGCCTCGGCGGCGGCCTCCCGGACATCGCCGAGGTGCAGCAGAACTCGGGCGTAGCAGGACAGCGAGTACGAGTAGTCCCAGCGCGCGCCCATGTTCTTGACCATCTCCACCGAGCGCTGGGCCGCGGGCAGCAGGTCGTCGGTGACGTCGGCCAGGTGCAGGGCGAACAGCGAGCACCGCTCGCTCCACGGGTCGGCGTCGCTGGCCTGGAAGCTCAGGGCCGCCCGCGCTTGCTCGACCACCTGTCCCGAGGGCTCGCCCCGCAACGAGCGCACGTAGGAGGTGGCGGCGAGCATCCGGCGCTCCCCGGGTGTGCTGCCGGCCGGGAGCGGACGCTCCTCGATCCGGTCCCGCACGAGGCCGAAGGTCGACCTCTCGCCCGCACCGATGATCAGCAGCATCGACTCGACGGCCAGGCACAGCTCGCGATGCGCCGGGGAGACGTCCCACCCGGTCTTGGTCGACAGCATCGCCAGCACCTCGCCGAGCACCCGGACCGCTTCCGGATGGCGTTGCGCGGTGACCGCGGTCATCGAGAAGCTCAGGACGAGCGAGACGTACACGTCGGGGTCGGTGACCTTGTTCAGCAGCTCCCGCAGGATCGGCAGGGCCGCGTACGGGTCGAGCTGCGCGAGCACCCTGCCGAGGTCGGCCCGGACTCGGATGCGCTGAGGTTCGGAAGCCTCGACGTCGAGCACTCGCCGCAGGTACCGCACGGCGGTCTGGGGTGCCCCCTGCTGCTCCGACAGGGCCGCGGCGTCGCGCAGCACCCCGGCCATCCACGTCTGGTTCAGCTCGGACAGCGACAGCAGGTGGTCCGCGACCTCGACGGCGGGCCGCCCTGCGTCGTTGAGGATCCGCGCAGCCCGCAGCCGGTCCGCTTCGGACATCGGCAGGGCGTCGAGCACCGCGGAGCGAACGGTGTCGTGCACGAAGTCGGCGCCGGAAGCCGCCACGACGTCACACCGGCGCAGCACGCCGAGCGCTTCGGCGACCTGCCACCGGGTCACACCGGCCAGCGCGGCCACGGATTCCGTCCCAGCGGCGGGACCGAGAAGCGCCATCGCGGCGGCGACCCTGCCGACCCGCTCGGGTTGCCCGGCCAGCCGGCTCAGCACCGAGTCGGCCAGCACCTCCCGCCCCATTTCCTCGACGGCGGCGGCGCCCTCCGAATCCGGCCGGACCCCGGCCCGGACGAGGTCGTCGAGCAAGCGGTGGAGCAGGCCCGGGTTCCCACCGGAAACTCGCGCGCAGGCGTCGACGAATCGGCCGTCCGACCGCTCCGGGAAGACCGCCGCCACGACCTCGCCGACGTCGGCCCGGGTCAGCGGACCCAACTCGATCACGGTCGTGGCGCGCTGGGCGACGATGCCGGACATGGCCGCCTGCGCGGCGCCTCCCAGTGCGTCGCAGCGGTAGCCGAGCACGACCAGCAGCGGTAGGTCGTCGGCTCTTCGGAGCAAGAAGTCCAGCCAGCGCAACGAACCTTCGTCGCACCGGTGGGCGTCGTCCACGACGAGCACCAGCGCAGCGCTGGACATCAGGTCCGCCGCCAGGGAGTGCAGGCCCGACAGCACCGCGTAGTCGGCGGCGGGCCGGATCTCGGGCGACAGCGCAGGGAAGAGCACCGGAACCGCCGGGTCGGCGACGTCGTCGGCGCCGAGCTCCAGCGGTGCGAACAGCATCCGCACGGCGTGGAAGTCGGACGGGGAGTCCACTTCGGAGCAGCGCGCTCGCAGAACGGTGCAGCCGCGCGCCCATTCGTGCTGCCGGACTCCGCTCAGCAGGCGCGTCTTGCCCGCTCCGCTCGCTCCTCGGACGACCACGCATCGCGCACGACCGGAACGAGCCTCCGCGAGACCGTCCGCGAGTGCGGCGCACTCGCGGGACCGGCCGACCAAGGGCTGGATCCACCCGGCGCCATCTACGTCACCCCGCAACCCAACTCACCCCGACTCACACAATCTGACCAGGGATTTCCAGCCGCGCTCACAGGTACATCCGCCAGTAGACCTGGGCAGAAGTTCA
Organism: Saccharopolyspora endophytica; assembly: GCF_018070075.1. Lineage (GTDB taxonomy): Bacteria > Actinomycetota > Actinomycetes > Mycobacteriales > Pseudonocardiaceae > Saccharopolyspora > Saccharopolyspora endophytica. The sequence continues at coordinate 372,124 of NZ_JAGPXE010000002.1, read as the reverse complement.
CCATCGGTCTGACCAGTACGCAAGCGTTGATCAACACCAGATACTGGTGAACGCCCTAGTTCCCCTGAGCTACACGCGGTCGTGGGAACCGCAAGACGGCTGCGCTTGGTGGTGCGTCCATCGAAAGTTCACCACGACGCCGTCCGGTGCCGGGTCAGTGCGCAGCGACCCGGTTCCCACCGGACGGGCACATCCGCACGAGCGCACAAGACCGTCCACATCGGACGGTGATTGAAGCGCTACTTCACGTAGTCTCGCGGCACGCGGGGTGGCCAGCTGCCCACGCTGAGCAAACCGAGGCTGTACGCGCGGGACACGAGGGCGGCGCGGTTGGGGGCCTTGAGCTTCTTGAGCATCGCGCCGACGTGGTACTCGACGCCCTGCCGGCTCAGGAAGAGCCGGGAGGCGAGGCGAACGGTCGACTCGCCGGTGGCGATGCCTTCGAGGATGCGGGCGTTGAGCTCGGAGAGGACTCGCTTGCGATCGGCGACCACCACGTTCGCCCGGTTGAGCTTCTCCGGCGAGATCAGCACCACGAGCTTCGTCAGCTCACCGGACGACGTTCGGCGCACGGCGACTCCGGTGATGTCGCCGGTGAAGGCGTTCTGCTCGGCGCCGACACCGACGAAGTAGTCGACGAAGCACTGGCTCCGCCCTTCGATCAACCGCTCGAAGTTCCGGCTGATCGGCTCGCGCACCCCTGGGTGCAGCAGGTCGTAGAAACTCCGCCCCAGCACCGACTCGCGGGGGTGACCGAATTGAGCGACAAAAGCATCGTTGGCCTGGATGATCCGCATCTGCAGATCTAGACTCGCCAGGTGCTGCCCTGATCGCTCTAGAAGCGACTGGAACACATTCACGTCGGCAATATCGTTTCTCAATTCCTCGCCACAAGTATTGTCGAAGAGGCGAGAATCAGCGGCAACAGTGGGCATTGACGGTGTACCTCTCCCGAATCCTGAGGAATCCCGACTGCCGGGAAGGTTTGTTCGCCTCCGCACGGAGACACCACCGATCGTATGAAGAGCGCTCTTATGAGGTCAACGTGAGAGAGTGCGCACCGCCTAATGTTGTGGTTGCCGATGCCTACAGTTCTGTAACGCCGCCGAGAAAAAAATTGAACCGCCCTTGTCCAGCGACAACAAAAAGCCTCTACTCCACACGGGCTCCCCACGTTGCGGCGAACGGCGGATCAAGCGGGTACTGGATACAGCGCAGCCGAACACGCGTGACCCACACCACTTGCCGCCAGGAAGAGTATTTAGTTGCGCGCAACCCTCGTCACCAACACGGACAAGTCCGAACACCCAGGGCAATTGCTCAAATGAGCCGAGACCCCGTTCCCGCTCAGATGAGCGCGGTTAAAATCCCATAATTCACAGAGTTGCCATATTACTTCCAACTCGAACAGGAACCCTTATGTTTACAACCGCATCCTGCACAACAGCGGATCGTTGTCGTGCCGTGACAGCGTGAAACGACTCAATCCGGCCGGAGCGCGTTCACAACGCACCGGACAGTTGGCCCACCTGCGACGACGCGCGCTATTGCGAATCGCGGATTCATGGCGCCTGCCGCGCTCTTCAACGGCCCGCTTTTCACGAACTCGTGCACCGATGCGCATGATTCGGATGCGAACGCCGTCGGTGACGACGCGTGATCGGCGAACCGGGGCCTTCCGGCCGGTGTGCGCGGGCCTCAGCTCGCGGACGGACGGGAGGTGGTCCAGCGGATGCGGCCCCCGGGTTTGTAGATCGAGAGCCACGCGGCGGCCCCGATGGTGAGGACGTGGAACACGGCCATGCCCACGAGGTTGGCCCGCGCACCGTTGAGTGCCCCGACGGGCTGCGTCGCGTCGGCGATCCAGCCGGGCGTGAGGCTGGCGGTGATGGCGATCGTGGCGACGACCAGGACGAGCTTGATCAGCGGCCAGTAGTGCTTCGCGACTCCCCACTTGGTGCCGACGGCGAGCACGAGCCCGGTGCCCAGGGTGATCAGCGACGCGGGGCGCGCGAGCGAACCGATGAGCAGCTCGTGGAACTCGTACCCGGCGCGCACGATCGCGGCGTCGGACTCCGTCAGCGCCGCGACGGTGAGCACGAACGTCACCGCAGCGATTCCGAACCACCCCGTTCCGGCGACGATGTGCGCCAGCAGCACCGCCCGCCGCGCCCGCGCGGAGAGCCGGCCGCGTCTCCTGCGCGGGGTACGACCGCTGGGTGCGGCGGACGGCGGGGACTGCCTGGAGGTGGTCATCAACGCTCCACGAGGTGTCGGGCCCACCTAGGGGTGGGCACTTCGGCGTGTCAGCGATGATCCGCCGCGCACGCCCCCTCAGACATCCTCACCAGCGCGAATCCGCATCTACGCAACCCTGCGTACGCCGCAGCACCCGTGCACCGAGACCTGTTCGCCGCAACAGCGTTCCCGGCACCGGGCACTCGGCACTGATGTGCGCATAGGGTGGAGGCGAGGAGGTTGCCATGGAGGGGACGCGTCCCACCATCGCGGACGTGGCGCGGGCCGCCGGGGTGTCCCGGACGACGGTGTCGCACGCGCTCAACGGCCTGGGCAAGGTCGACCCCCGCACGCGGGAACGGGTCGCGCAGGTCGCGGCCGAGCTCGGCTACCGGCCGAGTCTGCGGGCACAACGGCTCAGGCGCGGCGAGTCGCGCACGATCGGTCTCGTGTCGTCGATGCCCGTCGCAGTCGCCGGTGGACCGTCCCGGCTCGGTTTCTTCATGGAGGCCGCCGCGGCGGCGGCGGAGACGGCCCTGCTGCACGGATTCGCGCTGGTCCTGGTCCCGCCGGTCGAGGCGGACCCGCCGCTGAACTCGCTGGACGTCGACGGTGCGATCGTCGTCGAGCCCGACGAGGCCGACGTGACGACGAAGCAGTTGCGAGCACGCGGCCTGCCGATCGTGGCGCTGGGACGCCACCCCGGGGCCGACGTGCCGCACGTTGACCTGCACGCCGCGGCGGTCGGTCGGCTGCTCCTGGACCACCTCCGGGATCAGGGCGCGCAGCGCATCGCGCTGATGATCGGGTCCAGCCGTCGTCACTCCTACGTGGACGTGGAGACGACGTATCGGGATTTCATGGAAGAGCGCGGGATTCCGGCGCTGGTCGCCCTGGCTGACGAAGCCGGCGGCGAGGAAGCCGGCTACCGGTCCTGCACGGAGATCTTGGATCGGAATCCCGATGTTGATGCCATCTGCGCGGTGGTGGACGCGTTCGCGGTCGGCGCCGTGCGCGCGCTGACCGACCGCGGACGCCGCGTGCCCGACGACGTTCTCGTCGCGACCCGCTACGACGGGTTGCGTGCGCGCACCTGCGATCCGCCTCTCACGGCGGTGGATCTTCACCTCGGCGACGCCGCGGCCAAAGCCGTCGAACTCCTCATCACCACCCTCCGAAGCGACTCCGAGAAGCCCGAGGCTGTTGTCCCCGCCCCCGTTCTCGTCCCGCGCCGCTCGTCGCTGCGCTGATCGAGTCCAGGTTCATCCCGCGATCAGGAGGACGGCGCCGGAGACGATCGCGAAGAGCTGCACGAGCAGTCGCATCACGCGGTCGTCGAGGCGGTGGTGGACGAAACGGCTCAGCAGCGCTCCGACCGCCACGGCCGGCAGCAGGACCGCCGCCATTCCCAGCGCGTGCAGGGTGATCTTGCCCGTGGCCAGCAGGACCACCAGCGAGATCACCTCGCCGGCGATGAAGCAGACCGCGACCGTCGAGCGCAGCACGGCGGCCGGGTGGTGCTGGTAGACCAGCGCGAGAGGCGGCCCACCGACCCCGGTCGCCGTCTCGGTCACACCCGTGATCGCACCCGCGGCCAGGAACGCACCGCGGCCCGGTGTGAACGAGGGCGCGAGCAGCGTGACCACCGCCGCCAGCACCGTCGACGCGCCGACCACCAGGTTCAACTGCGCCAACGGGACGGCGACGAGCACCCAGAGACCTCCGAAGGTGCCTGCGAACCGGCCCGTCGTGATCCACTTGGCCCCGCGCCAGTCCAGCTTCCCGCGCTCCCGCCCGGCCACGTAGAGGTTGAGCGGGATCATCAGCGCCAGCAGGAAGACCGGCAGCAGCGCGGGTTCCACCAGTCCCACGACCGGCGCGACGATCAGCGCGAAGCCGACCCCCGTGCTGCCCTGGACGAACGCCGCCACGGTCACGACGAGCGCGATCACGGCCATCAGTGCGACGCTCACCGGCGCACCTCCGTCGAGCGGGGGTGCACGCGGTGCAGCTGCGCGGTCGCCACCACCTCGCGGGCGAGCTCCTCCCCGCGCTCGAGGAGTTCCCGCCCGTCCCAGTCGACCGGCCGGCCTTGCCAGAGCCGGAGCCGACCGCCGACGAAAACCCCTGTGATCTGGTCGCGGTTGGTCAACCGGACCAGTTCCCACGGCAGGTCCCACGACGGGCACAGCTCGGGCACGTTCAGGTCCACGAGGAGGAAGTCTGCCAGGCCACCGGCTTCGATCCGGCCGATCCGGTCAACGCCGACGGCGTCACCCGAGATCGCGTGCTGCAGCCAGGTCCACCCACCTCCGCACGAGGAGTCTCCAGTGGACAATCCCGATGCGATCCGCTGCGCGAACTCGGCAGCGTCCACGAGCCGGAACCCGTCGCCGCGCGTGCCGTCGGTGCCGATTCCGAAGCGGACGCCGAGCGCGGAGAACGACGTCGCAGGGGCCACGGCGTTCCCCTTCCAGGCGCTGGCCACCGGGTTGTAGCTGATCGCGGTGCCGGTCTCGGAGAGGAGCCGGATCTCACCCGGGGTCAGCAGGGTCGCGTGCGCGCCGAGGAGGTGCGGCCCCAGCGCCCCGATCTGGTCGAGGTGCTCCAGCGGCCGGAGTCCGCGCTTCTCCAACGACCTCTCCACCGAAGCGAGGTGCTCGTTGACGTGGATCTGGAGAACGGCTCCCGATTCGTCGCACAGCTGCGCGAGTTCCCGCAGCGCACCGTCCGGTACGGAGTCCGGGGTCGGTACCGCCAGGGACGGGTGCAGCAGCGGCGAATCCCAGCGGGTCAGGTGCCGGTCGGCTGCCTCCACGTCCTCGCACACGGCACCGAGCACGCACCGCAGTCCGGCCTCGGTCACTCCTTGCGCGACGGTCGAAACATCCACCGGGGCCCGGGTTCCCGCTTCCGCGACCGTGGTGAAACCCCCGCGGAGCGATTCGAACGCGGCCAGTTTCGCCGCCACGTAGGCGGATTCCGGAGTGAGCTGCTGCTCCAGCGGAACCCAGATCCGCCGGAAGATCTCCGACGGCTCACCGAACGCGAGCGCCTTGCCGAAGCTCTGCGTGAGGTGGTGGTGCGCGTCCACGAAACCGGGCATGAGCAGGTGCCGCTCCAGGTGGACGGCTCGGAGTTCGGGGTGGGCGGCGACGACGGCATCGACCTCCCCGACCATCGCGAACTCGCCCCCGGAAACGACGACGGCCCCACCGCGCACCGGGCCGTCCGGCAGCAGCAGGACCTCGGGGAGCAGCAGGAACTCGTCGTCGTCGAAAGCATCAGGCCGCAACGGTGTCCTCACTTCGTTCGGTCGTGCGGAGGTGGTTGAACAGGACGTTGAGCACTGCGGCGCTCGCCGCGCCGACAGCAACCCCGCTGTCCAGCAGGATCCCGGCGGTGGAGGGGAGCTGATCGTAGATCCCGGGCACCAGCACCGGGATCAGCCCGAGGCCGAGCGGAACCGCGACGACCAGCAGGTTCCGGTGGTCGGACAGGTCGTAGTCCCGCAGCATCTGCACACCCATCACGGCGATCACGCTGAACACGACGACTGCCGTGCCCCCGACCACCGAGGGCGGGATGGCGTCGATCAAGCGCACCAGGGGCGCGAACAGGCCGATGGCGACGAGCACCAGCCCGGCGACGACCGTGACGAAACGGCTGCGGACCCCGGTCATCCGGACGATACCGATGTTCTCACCGCTGGTGACCATGAGCGAGGTGCCGAAGAACCCGCCGAGCAACGAGACCAGGCCGTCGCCGCGGATGGTGCGCGGGGCGTCCCGCCGCACGTCGATCTCCTTGCCGACGACCTCGGCGTTGAGCACCGTCTGACCGGTGGCTTCGGCCATCGACGCCAGGGCGAAGATGAGCAGCGGGATCGCGGCAAGGACGTCGAATTCGGGCGGGCCGAACGGGAGCGGCGTCGGCAAGGCCACGATCTCCGAGCCGATTCCGTCGAAGCGCAGCTCCCCGAGCGCGGCGGCGAGCGCGGTGCCCGCCACGAGGCCGAGCACGACCGCGAGCTGCCGCAGCACGCCGCGCAGGAGCCGGTGCAGCAGCACCGTGAAGGCGATGGTCGCCAGGCCGAGCAACAGGTGCGTCGGATCGCCGAAGCCGGGACTGCTGGGCTTCCCGGTGATGAGCTGGGCTCCGGATTTGATCAGCGTGACGCCGACGAGGACGATCATCGTCCCGATCACGATTCCCGGGAAGAACCGGAGCAGGCGGCTGAACAGCGGCAGTGCCACGAAGTAGAAGGCACCGGTGAGGATCACCGCGCCGACGGCGGTCCGGACGCCGTGCTCCTGCGCGATCGCCAGGAAGAGGATCACCGGGGCACCGCCCGGCAACATCACGAACGGCAGCCGCGCGCCGAGGTGCCACGGGCCGAACGACTGCAGGAGCGTCCCGAGGCCGGCGAGCACGAACGTCGACGAGAGCAGTCGAACGGTGAGATCGGGAGTCAGGTCGAGCGTCTTCGCCACCAGGAAGACGCTGGAGATCGGTGCAGCGGCCATGACCAGCACGTGCTGCAAGCCGAAGGGGATGAGACGGGACAGCGGGCGGAATTCATCGACAGGATGTCTTGGCACTTCGAGCCTCCGTTCCCGGGGAGGTCGGGCAGAACGGGATGGGGCGGCGCTGCCGCCCGCGGGGTGCCGCGTGACGCCCTGCCGACACGTGCATGTCCTCGCCGCATCACCAGGGCCAAATCGATTTGGCCGGAAGTATTCAGCCCACTCCGACCCATGTCAACCCCGCGGACTCCCGAGGGAGGACTCGCGCGCACCAACGAACCAGGCCCTCTCCTCACCGACCTTCCCGTCGCTCCGGACCGCGTCGGTGATCACCCAGCGACCCGGATCTCACTGGCACTCGGGTCCCCGATTTCAGTGAGGTGATCTCAGCGGAAGGCCGGTGGAGTCTCGAGGGCCCGCCCGCTCCTGCTACCCACCGACCACCCAGGGGCGTCGTTCCAACGAGAGGACCTGGTGCCGCCGTCGCGGGCCGGATTCGAATTTCGCGCGAAATTCGAGTCGAAACTTTGCCGCTCGAATTTCGCGCGAAATTCGAATTTTCACGCCGTGAGCGAACGCTCGCCAGCGAGGACGGGGGTGAACTCGGTGGCGTACGCGACATCATCGGTGCCCCGGCAGGACCATCAGCATCGCCGGTGGCGCAGCTGTCCTCACCTCCTGCGAACACGGCACGACCGACTGGGATCACCTCAGTGGAAATCCGGGTCTCCCATTTCCAGTGAAATCCGTGAACCCGGCCGGGGACGGGACCGGGCCCGCTGGGTCGGGTCGGGGGCTGGTGGTGGACTGCCGATCGGGGTTCGTGGGCCTGCGGCGCCAGCACCAACAACGCCAACTCGCACCGAGGACGAGGCCGCTGAGCTGTCGCAGCGTGATCGACCCCCCCGGGGACCGAAGGCGCCGGTAGGGCGGGCAGCGCGAACGGCCCGGGCGGCGCTGTGGCGGTTGTGGTGGACTTGTGCATCGCTGCGTCGTTGCGCCCGAAGGCAGGTTGAACATGTCGTCTGAGCGTCGTTCGCATTCGGTGGAGGTCGAGGGCGGCCGGGTTTTGGCCGTCTGGCGGGGGTTGAGCGCCCTGTTCCTGGTGGGGATGGGTGGGATTCATCTTTTTCTCGTGTTCGCCGGGACCGGGGGTGTGCTCGGGGTCCTGTTCGTGGTGAACGCGGTGGGGTCGGTTGCGCTGGCCGTGGGGGTGCTCGTGGCGCGGCGGCAGCGGTTGGGGCTGGTGAGTGGGCTGGGGCTGCTGTTCATGTTGGGGACCTTGTTGGCGTTGTTGATCGCGTTGAGCCCGGTTTCGCTGTTCGGGATGCGGTCGAGCCTCAGCTACCAGCTGGCGCCGACCTCGATCGTCGTGGAGTCGGTCGGGGTGGTCGTCCTCGCGGTGACCGCGGTGCTCGCGCTCCGGAGGCGCGCCGGTTGAGTTCGCTGTGCGACCGCCGATGTCGCTGAGCGAACGCCGCCGAATCGCTCGCGTGAAGCCACCGGCGCCGCGTCCTGCCTGGTGAGGGCCACCTCGGGGAACGGTTGGTGCCCCGCGTCACAGCCGGTTCGGCTCGGTCTCGTGCTTAGGATCCGCGTCACAACAAGCGCCCTCGGCCCGAGATGGCGCTGCACGTCTCAACGTTGAGCGGGAGGTCGTGGATGACCGGCAGGATTCGGAATCGGCAGTTCGCCTCGAAGATCGTCTCGGCCGAGGAGGCCGCCGAGATGATCGAACCCGGCGAGAACGTGGGGATGAGCGGGTTCACCGGTGCCGGATATCCGAAGGAGGTGCCGGGAGCGCTGGCGAAGCGGGTCGCGACCTCCCACGAGCAGGGGCGGCCGATGAAGGTCGGGTTGTGGACCGGGGCTTCGACCGCTCCGGAGCTCGACGGGGCGCTGGCCGAGGTCGAGGGGATCGACCTCCGGTTGCCGTACCAGTCGGACCCGGTGAGCCGGGCGAAGATCAACGCCGGTCGGCTCGACTACACCGACATCCACCTCTCGCACGTGGCGCAGCGGGTGTGGCAGGGCATCTACGGCGAGCTGGACGTGGCCGTCATCGAGGTCAGCGGCATCACCCCGGACGGCCGGTTGATCCCGTCGTCGTCGGTGGGCAACAACAAGACGTGGCTGGAGCAGGCTGATCGGGTGATCCTCGAGGTGAACTCGTGGCAGAGCGAGCACCTCGACGGCATGCACGACATCTACTACGGGACCGCTCTCCCGCCCCACCGCAAGCCCATCCCGATCACCCACCCGGCCGACCGGATCGGCGTGCCGCACCTGGAGTGCCCGGCGGACAAGGTGATCGCGGTCGTGGAGACCGAATCACCCGACCGCAACGCCGCTTTCACCCCGCCCGACCGCACCTCCGAGCAGATCGCCGGGCACGTCCTGGACTTCCTGGAGCTGGAGGTGCGCAGCGGCCGGTTGCCCCGGGAGCTGCTGCCGCTGCAGTCCGGGGTGGGCAACGTCGCCAACGCCGTCCTCGCCGGTCTCGGAACCGGCCCGTTCGACGGGCTGACGGCTTACACCGAGGTCATCCAGGACGGCATGCTGCAGCTCATCGAGTCCGGCAAGCTCCAGATGGCGTCCGCGACGGCGTTCTCGCTGAGCCCGACCGCGGTGGACCGGTTCAACCGGGACACCGCCGCCTACCGGGACAAGATCGTGCTGCGGCCGCAGGAGATCAGCAACCACCCCGAGGTGGTGCGCCGGCTCGGTTGCCTGGCGATGAACGGGATCGTGGAGGCCGACATCTACGGCAACATCAACTCCACGCACCTGATGGGCAGCCGCATCCAGAACGGCATCGGCGGCTCAGGCGATTTCGCGCGCAACGCCTACGTGTCGATCTTCGTGACTCCGTCGCAGGCCAAGAACGGCGACGTCTCGGCGATCGTGCCGATGGTCTCGCACGTCGACCACACCGAGCACGACGTGGACGTCGTGGTGACCGAGCAGGGCCTGGCCGACCTGCGCGGCCTGTCGCCGAAGAAGCGGGCGGAACGCATCATCGACCGCTGCGCGCACCCCGACTTCCGACCGCTGCTGCACGACTACTTCCAACGGGCGCAGCACTCGTCTTTCGGCCTGCACACCCCGCACCTGCTCGACGAATCCCTCTCCTGGCACCACCACTACGTCCAGCACGGATCGATGCGCCCGTGAACCGGTGCGCCCCAGCCCGGACGCGGGCTGGGGCGCACCGGCCTCACCCGGCCACTCCCCTGCCGTTGACCATGAGCGTGACCAGGTCGAACACCACGGTCGCCGCGGCGACGGAGGTGATCTCGGCGTGGTCGTAGGCGGGTGAGACCTCGACGACGTCGGCGCCGACGATGTTGAGGCCGTTGAGGTTCCGCAGCAGGCGCAGCAGTTCCCGGGACGTGAGGCCACCTGATTCCGGGGTTCCGGTCCCCGGGGCGAACGCCGGGTCGAGGACGTCGATGTCGACGGACACGTAGACGGGTGCGTCGCCGACGCGCTGCCGCACGGCGTCGACGGCTCCTTCGATGCCGATCACGTCGAGGTCGTTGGCCCGGATCGTGCGGAACCCGAAGGACTTGTCGTCGTCGAGGTCGATCTGATCGTAGATGGGACCGCGGATGCCCAGGTGCATCGAGTGGTCCTCCACCAGCAGTCCCTCCTCGAAAGCGCGGCGGAAGATGGTCCCGTGCGTCACCGGCGCGTTGAAGTAGGTGTCCCAGGTGTCGAGGTGCGCGTCGAAGTGCACCAGCGCCACCGGACCGTGCTCGCGAGTCACCGCGCGCAGCATCGGCAACGCGATCGTGTGGTCACCGCCGATCGCGACGATCCTGCGATCGCTGCCGCCGAGGACCTCGGTCGCGTGCGCCGCGATCTGGTCGACGGCGTCGTCGATGCTGTAAGGGCTGCACGGCACGTCCCCGGCATCGACGACCTGGACCTGCTTCAGCGGTGCCACGCCCAGATCGACGTGGAAACCCGCGCGGAGGTTGCGCGCCGCCTGCCGCACGGCCATGGGCCCGAAACGAGCGCCCGGACGGTAGGAAGTGCCTCCGTCGAAGGGCACGCCCAGGATCGCGATGTCGAAATCTCCGACCGCCCCGACGTCCGGGATCCGGGCGAACGTACCCGGGCCGGCGAAGCGGGGAACCTTGGTCGAATCGACGGCACCGATCGGTTCGGCTGTCATCTCGTCGTGCTCCTTCACTGTCGAGGTTCCTGGATCAGATCGGGTTGCGCCGTGCCGCCGATCTCGCTTCCGGAGGCCGAGGTCTCGCTCAGCGACCGGCCACGCGTCTCGGTTCCCCACGACGCGGTGACGACGAATCCGATGAGGGTGACCGCCGCCCCGGCGAGCAGCGCCGTCGGCGCTCCGAGCTGGAGGGCGAAGGGCATCAGGTAGGTCCCGAGCGCGGATCCGATCCGGCTCAGCGCCGTGCCGACACCGACCGCGGTCGCGCGGACCTCGGTCGGGAACAGCTCGTTCGGGTAGACGACCTGGAGGAAGTTCGAAGCGCCTGAGCTGACCGCGAACACCGCGAGGGCCGCGAAGAACAACCACCCGGGCACCCCCGGGATGACGGCGGGGACCAGCAACGCCGCTCCCGCGACGACGAACGACCACAGCAGCAACGGGCGACGGCCGATCCGCTCCACCAGGTAGAGCCCGGGGATCCCGCCGACGACGAACAGGGCCGCGATCAGCGTCGACCCGCCGTAGGTGTTCGCGTCACCGGTCAGCCCGAACGATTCCAGCAGGTCGGGCCCGAAGGTGTACACGGCGAACATCGGGATGACCTGCGCGGTCCAGAACACCGCCACGAACGCGGTCCGCTTGAGGTAGGGACGCCGGAAGACCGTCCAGTAGGACGTCGCGACCGCTCGCTCATCGGGCAGGTCCGTGACGTCGTAGGCATCGCCGTAGACCGTCTTGATGGCGACGCGCGCTTCTTCCGTCCTCCCCTTGCTGAGCAACCAGCGCGGCGATTCCGGTGTGCCGAGCCTCAGCAGGAGGGTGATGACGGCGAACAGCGCGGGGCTCGCGAGCATCCAGCGCCAGGCGTCCGGGCCGAAGTCGCGCAGGGCGAATCCCACGAGGTAGGCCACGGCCGCACCCACGGCCCACACCACGAACGTCGCGCCGATCATCCGGCCGCGCACCCGGCGCGGGAGGAACTCGGTCAGCAACGACGTGGCGATCGGGTAGTCGGCGCCGATCGCCACGCCGAGCACGAAGCGCAGCACCAGGATCTGCCACACGTCGGTGGCGAACGCGGTGAGGATCGAGGTCGCCGCGAGCACGACGAGATCGGCGATGTACATGACCTGGCGTCCGACCTTGTCGGTGACGTAGCCGAAAACGCCGCCGCCGACGAACACGCCGATGAGGCTCGCCGCCCCGACCAGTCCGACTTCGGTGGTGCTCAACGCCATCGCCGGTTCGAGCGTGATCAACGCGATGCCGATGATCGTCAGCGCGTATCCGTCGATGAACGGTCCGCCCGATGAGTAGGCGGTCAACTTCTTGTGGAACGTCGTCAGTGGTGCGTCGTCGATGGAATGGTTCGAGGTCGTCATCCGGACCTCCTCCCGCCACTTGCAGCGGCCACAGCGGTGTGGGCAAGTCGGTTCGCCACACAGCTCTACGCGCCGGGGAAGCGGCCCGGAAGCCGACATCTGCTCAAAACCCGGGCGCCGTCTTGAGCGATCGCACGAAAGGTTTCGGACGAACGCGCGATCCTCGTTACGGTGGGGCATGGGCATCACGGTCGGCGAGCTCCTCGACATCCCGCACCTGGGTCTCCGGCTGCACTCGGGCTCGAACGGCCTGGGCAACACGGTTGCCTGGACCCACACCTCCGATCTGCCCGCGCCGTGGGAGTGGATCACCGGCGGCGAAATGCTGATGACCAACGGGATGTCGTTCCCCCGCAAGGCCGATGACCAGGTCGAGCTGCTCGAACGGCTCGTCGCCGCGGGTGCCAGCGCCCTGGGCATCGGCGAACGCATGCACTGCCCGCCGCTGCGCCGACGGGTCGAACGAGCCAGCGAGCGGCTGCGGTTCCCCGTGCTGTGGATCCGGTACCCGTTGCCCTTCGTCGCGATCTCCCGGGCGGTCGCTGAGGCGACCCTGCTAGAGCAGTCGCAGCGGCTCATCAAGACGCAGCGGATCTACGACGCGATCAGGCGCACGACATCGCGGACGCACGGCCGCCCCGACTTCCTCACCGCACTCGAGAACGAACTCGGCTGCGAGGTCCACCTCCTGCACCGGGAATCCGGTGAACCGTGGTACCCGGGCGTGAAACCGCCCGACCCGGTCGCCGCGAACGCGGTGCGCCGCGGTGACACCGCCGCGCGACACCTCACCGGAGGTGCGTTCGGCATCGCGCTCCCGGACGACCGCGAACTCCTCATGGTCGGCGTACCGACCCAGGAGTGCGCGACGCTGATGGTCGTGCGAAGCCGGAACGCGGCTCTCGACGGGGTTCTGCTGCAGCACGCCGCGACGGTGGCGGCGCTCGAGCTGTCCCAGACGCAACTGGCGTTGGAGCAGCAGCGCAGGTTCGGAGCGGAGCTGCTCAACCAGTTCCTCGACGGCCGCATCGACCAGCAGGTGGGACACCAGCAGCTCGTCGATCTGGACCTCGACCCCGCTCGAAGCGTGCTCGTCACCGCGCAGAGCGACGACGACGGGCGGCTCCAGGAACTGCCCACCGCGCTGTGGCGCCACGGCATTCCGCACGTCTGCAGGCATCGATCCGGGCGAACCCACGTCCTGGTCGACGACAACGACGAGCTCGACCTCGTGCTGACCACGACCCTGGGCAAAACAGCGCGCGTCGGCATCAGCCGTCAGCTCGGCTCCGTCGCGCGACTCCCGGTGGCCGCCCGGGAGTCGAGCTGGTCGCTGGGCATCGCGGATCGGACGGCCACGGCGGTCGTCCGTCACGACACCGCGACCCCGTGGATCGGTCTGACCGACATCGCCGACGCCCAGGCACTCGTCGACCGGGTCCTCCGGCCGGTGCTCAGCTACGACGAAGACCACGGCACCGACCTGCTGGGAACGTTGCACGCCTTCCTCGGCAACCAGCGCTCGTGGCAGCGCACCAGCACAGCGCTGCACGTCCACCGGCAAACCGTCCTCTACCGCGTTCGGAAGATCGAGGAGCTCACCCACCGGGACCTGAGCGAGACCGGCGACATCACGGAGCTGTGGCTGGCACTGCGCGCGCTCCAACTGGTCTCGGAGTGAGGACGGGTCTGCTGGACACGCGGCCCGAGCCGTTCCGCGTGCGTCCAGCTGCGTGTGGGGTGGGGGGCGGGGTCAGACTGTGGTCATGTCTCAACCGCCGTTGTTGCTCGCGCTGGATCTGACGGGGACGTTCGCGTTCGGTCTCAACGGTGCGCTCACCGCTGTGCGGATGGTGCGGCTGGACCTGGTCGGGGTGCTCACGCTGGGCATGATGACGGCGCTCGGCGGCGGCATCCTGCGAGACATCCTGATCGGGTCGCTGCCGCCCGCGACCTTCAGCGACGTGCTCTACCTGGGCGTGGCCGCCGGTGGGGCGCTCGTGGCGTTCTTCATCAGCGTGGAGCTGGAGCGGTTCGCGAAGCTGATCACGATCTTCGACGCGGTCGGGCTCGGCGTGTTCTGCGTGACCGGCGCCAGCAAGGCGCTGACGTACGGGCTCGGCGGGGTGCAGGCCGTGCTGCTGGGGGCGCTCACCGCCGTCGGCGGCGGGACGCTGCGCGACGTGGCGATCAAGCGGGTCCCGTCGGTGCTGACCAGCGACTTCTACGCCGTCCCGGCGCTGGTGGGTGCCGCCCTGACCGTGTTCGCCGTGAACCTGGGGATCTACGGGATCGCGAGCGCGCTCGTGGCCGCGGCGGTGTGCTTCACCATCCGGATGCTGGGGGTCCGCTACAGCCTGCGGGTGCCCAGCACGCCGCGGCGCGATGGTGCGGGCCGACCCGCGGTGGCACATCCTGGCCGAGGTTCCGCGCGCACGACCAGGAGTGAGACCAGCATGGACACGTCACGAGCCTCGGCGGTGCTCGCCGATCTGGACACCGCGCTGTCCTGGCAGGAGGACTTCTACCGGGACCTGCACGCGCACCCGGAGCTGTCCCACCAGGAGACCAGGACGGCATCGCTGGTCGCCGAACGGCTCCGGGAATCCGACTACCAGGTGCACGAGAAGGTGGGCGGGACCGGCGTGGTCGGGGTGCTGGCCAACGGTGACGGGCCCACGGTCCTGCTGCGGGCCGACATGGACGCCCTGCCCGTGCAGGAGGCGACCGGCCTGCCCTACGCGAGCACCGCCACCGCTGACGGCGAACCGGTGATGCACGCGTGCGGTCACGACGTGCACGTGGCCTGCCTGCTCGGGGCCGCGCAGCTGATGGCCTCGGCCACCGGGCGCTGGAACGGCACCCTGGTCGTGCTGTTCCAGCCCGCCGAGGAGGTCGCCGACGGCGCCCGGGGCATGGTCGACGACGGTCTCCGCGCGCTCATCCCCCGGCCCGACGTGGCGCTGGCCCAGCACGTGCTGCCGATGCCGGCCGGGACCGTGGCCACCAACGCGGGCCCGACGCTCGCCGCGGCCGACAGCATGCGGATCACCGTGCACGGGCGCGGTGCTCACGGGTCCATGCCGCAGTCGGCGATCGACCCCGTCGTGCTCGCCTCGATGATCGTCGTGCGGCTGCAGACGGTCGTCGCCCGCGAGATCGCGCCCGGTGAGCCGACCGTGCTCACCGTCGGCAGCATCCGTGCGGGCACCAAGAGCAACATCATCCCCGACCGGGCGGAGATCCTGCTCAACATCCGCACCTACAGCGAGCGGACCCGCGCGGACGTGCTCGACGCGATCGAGCGCATCGTCACCGCCGAGTGCCAGGCCTCGAAGTCGCCCCGCGAGCCCGAGTTCGAGCTGTTCGAGCGCTTCCCGGTGACCGACAACGACGCCTCCTCGACCGGCAGGGTCGCCGAGGCGTTCGCCGGCCACTTCGGGGACCGCGCCGGGCCGCTCGGCCAGTGGGCCGCCAGCGAGGACTTCAGCGACCTGGCCACCGCCTTCGACATCCCCTACGCCTACTGGGGCATCGGCGGCATCGATCCCGACCTGTTCGAACGCGGCTCCCAGGACGTCCCGGCGAACCACTCGCCCACCTTCGCGCCGGTGATCCAACCGACGCTGACCACGGGCACCCAGGCTCTCGTCGTGGCCGCTCTCGCCTGGCTCTGACCGGCGACCTTGCTCACTCGAACGGGGCACACTGTTCACCACTGCGTCCGCACCGAAGGGCGACCAGTTCACGATCGGTTCATCGGTTCAGCCGAAGGTTGTGTCGCTTTCGTCAGATTGGAGCACTTTCAGTGGACACGACTTCGGCCCGCCGCCGTGCGGCAGCGGGTGCCGCCGCGCTCGGCATCCTCGCCACCGGACTCGCGGTGACGCCATCGGTCTCGGCGAACCAGGCCTCCCCCATCGAGCGGATCCACCGGGACCTGCTCGACCACTCCGACCGCGCGCCGCTGCTGGCGGCCGCGCACCGCGGAGCCTGGCGCGACCACCCGGAGAACTCCCTCGCCGCGATCGACGAGGCCGTCCGGGACGGCGCCGAGATCGTCGAGATCGACGTGCGCAAGACCGCCGACGGCCACCTGGTCCTGATGCACGACGAGACCGTCGACCGCACGACGAACGGGACCGGCGAGGTCTCGGACCTGACGCTGGCGCAGATCAAGCAGCTGCGGCTGAAGGAGCACCTCGGCGGCGAGCAGGCGGCCCTGACCTCGCACTCGGTCCCGACGCTGGACGAGGCCATGCTCGCGGTCAAGGGTCGCGCGATGGTCAACCTGGACAAGGGCTGGGGCATCCGCGAGGACATGTACCGGGTGCTGCGGGCGACCGGCACGGTCGACCACGGGCTGTTCAAGGGCAGCCCGACCGTGCAGGAGGCCGCCGACTTCATGGCCACCGATCCCGAGATCCTCTACATGCACATCATCAAGGACGAGAACGCCGACGTGGTCGGGACTTTCCCCGGTCGCCAGCCGGTGGCCTACGAGGTCGTGTTCGACCAGCTCACCGACCCGCAGGTGCAGCCGGCGCTGCTGGATCGGATCCAGCAGGACAGCCGCGTGTGGATCAACACGATGTGGCAGGACCTCGCCGCCACCTACACCGACGAGGCGTCCCGGCGGGACCCGCAGCTCGGCTGGCAGGCCGTCGTCGAGGAGCACGACGCCTCGATGATCCAGACCGACGAGATCGAGGGCCTGCACCACTGGCGCAACGGCGGCGACATGAGCCGCTGGGAGGCCCAGCCCGGCGACCGCACCGTGCGCGTCCAGGCCGAGGACCACGCACCCGGTGGTGAGGGCGTCGGCTACCACGACCTCGACCCGAACACCTGCGGCGGAGAAGGCGGCGTCGACGTGTGCGACGTCGAGGGCGCGATCGCGGTGAGCTCCGTCCAGTCCGGCGAATGGATCAAGTACTCGGTGGACCTCCCGCGGTCCGGCGAGTACGAGGTGTCGGCGCGGCTGGCCTCCGACGGCGCACCGGCCGGGCGCATCGCCCTCGAGTGGGCCGACGGGACCACCGGACGCCACGACATCGGAAACACGACGCACCTGACCCGGGCCTTCGACCTGCAGCCGCTGGAGACCCGGCACTTCGAAGCGGGCAGGCACGAGTTCGTCGTGAAGGTCGACGACGACGTGGCGCCCCGCTTCAACCTCGACCTCTTCCAGTTCGACCTGCGGTAATCCGAAATCACGACGAGGGGCCGGCTCCGACGGGGCCGGCCCCTCGTCGTGCCGGCGGGTTGAAGGAACCGCACAAGTGGCACTGGCCGATTTGTACGTTTCCCACAGTGGCGTTGGTCTGAACGTCTGCCATGATCGGGCTTGAACGGTGAGGTCACATCACGGGAGGGCTGGTCATGGGCGGCGCTATCGCACGCACCCGTCGTGGTCCACGGGCCTCAGCGGTGATCGACTCGCCCCCCGAAGACCGCGCGACCGTCCGGCCCAGACCGGTACGCCGCCGACGGTAATCACCCAGCACGGCGCAGCGGCGCGAGCGGACATCCTCCGCCGACGCCCCGCCGAGCCTTCTCCCGATGCCGCGCACCTCGGATCGATGAGATCCGCGCGTTCCCCCACGCATCGCGGCCCACGCCTTGATCCCGGCGCCCCCACACACCGACCCGTCGACACGAGGAAAGACCATGACGACCACGCAACCCCACTGGATGACCCAGGACGCTCACGACCGGCTGCGGGCCGAGCTCGCAGAACTGGTCTCCCACCGTTCCGCCGCCGAGCTGGACGACGAGGGGCACCGGCGTGCTCGCATCCGGCAGATCAGGGATCTGCTGGACAACGCCGTGGTCGGTGACCCGCCGCCGGACGACGGGGTCGCCGAGCCCGGCATGCAGCTCACCGTCCGCTACGACGACGGCGAGATCGAGACCTTCCTGCTCGGCACCCGCGACGGGACCGACACCGACGGCCTCGCGGTCTACTCCCCCGAGTCGCCGCTCGGCGCCGCCCTGACCGGAGCCCGGCAGGGCGACGAGCGCACCTACGACGTCCCCAACGGCGGCACCGAGCGGGTCACCCTCCTCAAGGCGGTCCCGCACCGCCCGTGACCCGTTCTCGGGTGATGCTGCGCCCGGGCAGCACTGGTCCGAACCGTCCATGATCAATGAACGGTTCGGACCGGAATCGCGCTCGGGCTCAGCCCTGCTGCGCTGCCTTCTCGATGGCGTCGATGATCCGCGGACGCAGCTCGTCGGCGCGCACGATCGCGTCGACCGAGCCGACCTCCACCGCGCGCTGGATGCTGTGCACCCGGTCGAACTCCGCAGCCACCTCGCTGAGCTTCTCGGCCCGCACCTCGGCGCGGACGTCGGCCAGCTTCAGGCTCTGCGCCGCTCGTTCCGGACCGTCGGCAGCCGCCACGAGCTCGTCGAGCTCCCGCACCCTCGGGTCGTTCGCGGTGCGCTCGTTGACGTCACCCGCGAAGACGACCGCAGCCGCCGGTGCGCCACCGATCACCGAGGCGTAGGAACCCTCGACCGCGAGGACGGTCATGTTCGGGTTGAGCGCCTTGGAGAACACGACGAACGCGCCGCCGTGGTAGCGGGAGATCACGCAGAACACGATCGGGCCGTCGAAGTTGACGATGGCCCGGCCGATCTCGGCGCCGTACTCCAGCTGCAGCTTGCGCATGGACTCGGGTGAGCCGTCGAACCCGGAGAGGTTCGCCAGCACCACCAGCGGCCGGTTCCCGCTGGCCGCGTTGATCGCCCGCGCGACCTTCTTCGACGACCGCGGGAACAGCGTGCCCGAGGTGTAGGCGTCCGGGCCGTCGGTGGGCGGGAACCCGCGCCGCGCGACCGAACGCGATTCGACACCGATCAGGCAGACCGGGCTGCCACCGAGGTGCGCGTCCTGGACGACGGCCGTGTCGGCGTCGGCCATCCCCGCCCAGCGCTCCAGCACCGGGTGGTCCTGGTCGGACACCGCCCGCATCACGGTCCGGATGTCGAAGGACTTCTTGCGGTCCGGGTTGTGCTCGGACGAGAAGATCTGACCCACGGTGCTGAAGTCGCTGTCGGCGAGCTCGTGCGGGTAGGTCGAGATGTCGCGGTCGCGCGGGTCGCTGCTGCCCGCACCGCGCGGTCCGGACTCGCCCGGGGCGATGTAGGTGTGCTCGTAGTGGGCCATCAGCACGTCGTTGGCCGCGGCGAGGTTCGGCGCCCAGTACTGCGCTTGACCGTTGGGGCCCATGACGCGGTCGTAGCCGCCGATGCCGAAGTTGTCCTCGGCCGAGACACCGCCGGAGAAGTCCAGCGACTGCTTGCCGGTGAGCACCATCGCCGAATCCGGCGTCATCACCAGGATTCCCTTGGTGTGCATGAGCATCGTGGCCTCGGCGTTCCAGTACGGCTGCGCACCGACGTTGATGCCCGCCACCACGACGTTGATCTCACCGCCACCCTGGGTGAACGTGACGATCTTCTTGAGCGCGGCGGCCACCCAGTCCATGTTCTCGGTGCCCGAGGACATCGAGATGCGCGCACCGGCCGACAGCGCGAACCACTCCAGCGGCACCCGCATCCGCTCGGCCAGGTCCAGCGCGGCGATCACGCGGGAGCACTCCGGCTCCGACAGGGCGCCCAGCGCCTTGGTCGGGTCGCCCAGCAGCACCACCCGCGACATGCCCTCGGGGTGCCGGCGCGTGGGCGTGGTGACCACGCCCGCCACGATCGCCGCCGAGTTCTGCCCCTTCGGCCGGTCCACCGGCACCAGCACGCCGTCCTCGTCGAGGTCGTGCTCGACGAACGTGCCGTGCGCACCGGCGAGCATCTTCGTCAGCTCGTACGGGTAGGCGGTTCCGCGGTTGGCCGCCCGCAGCACCTTCTGCCGGTAGGAGTCCAGCGGCTGGATCGGCTCCACCGACGGCTGCTCGACGGAGAACCGCATCCCCGCCCCGGCGTCGTAGCCGATGCGCACCGCGACCTCGCCGAGCTCGCCGGTCTCCGGGTCGGGCTGGCGCACCAGGAACAGCACTTCCTCCAGCCCGGCCCCGGCCGTCGTGGGCAGCACGCGCTGCGCGACGACGTCGAGCTCGTCCATGGACAGCTCGTTCGGAGGCCAGACGTAGATGACGATGCGGTTGGTCCCGGATCGCTTGTTCGCCTTGGGCTTCGTCGCCTGGGCCTTGCGAATCGCGTCGAGGCACGCGGTGAGCACGCCCTCCGCGGCGGGCAGCGCGACGAGCCTGCCGTCGGACTCCCGCAGCGGTGTCAGGTCGCGCACCTGCGCCAGCGCCACCAGCCGCTCGTCGGCCGGGTTCTGCGGTGCCACGCACCGGAACAGGTAGACCTCCTCGTCTGCCGAGGGCAGGCGGTCGAGGTCGAACTCGCGCAGCCGCTCCAGCTGCATCCGGTCGGCGAGCAGCGGGTGCAGCCCGCGGATCAGGCGTTCCTCGGCGAAGCCCTCCGGCGACGGGCGGAAGGTGAAGTGGTGGTGCATCACCGCACCGCTGGGACCGGCCACCGTGGTGGTGATCCGGTTGACCTGGCTCGGCAGCTGCTGAGCGGCGAGCACCTCGCCGAGCCGGGCCGCCATGGCGTCGGTGTCGTCGGGCTGGCCGTCCCACACCAGGTAGACGTCGGCGACCAGGTCGCCGTCGGTGGCCAGCTCACCGATCGCCCGCACGACGTCGGGCAGCGCGGCGAAGTCCACCGCCGTGCTCACCACGCGCGAACCGGCGCTGCGGTGCTCGGCGGTGACGAAGGTGCAGTCGGCGACCTGGACCGCGCGGACGTCGTCGAGCTCCCGGTTGCCGTAGTAGCGGCGGGCGAGCACCTCCAGCAGCGGCGCCGGGTCGGTGCCCTCGCGGCCGATGCGCTGGCCGACGAGCCGGACCAGCGGTTCGGCGCTGGAGACCATCGCGGAGATCCGCTCGGCCCGGTCCGGTGCGGCCGGGTTCTCGTCCAGGTGCTTCAGGTGCTTGCGCACCCCCGCGTAGACCTCCGCGCGGTGGCGGCGCAGCATCGGCTGGGCGAACCAGCGGAACGCCACGGTGCGGGCGAGGTCGGACAGCGCGGGGAAGCGCAGCTGGGTGGCCGCGACCAGGTGTTCCAGGGCGAGACCGGCGGGCTGGCGGTGCGCGCCGGACGGCGGTGCCTCGGCGAGCCACTGCCGCAGCAGGGTCGACACCGCCGCCTCGTCCGAGGAAGCGCGCTGCTGGGCGAGGAAGATCCGGAAGACCGCTTCCTCCAGCTCCGGGGTCCGGTCCAGCTCGTCGACGCCGTAGTGGGCGAGGACCTTGACCAGGCGCCGCTGGAACGTCTCGGACAGCCCGGCGCGCTCGACGTCGAGGCTCTGCAGGTAGGTGTGGAAGTACTCGCGCGAGCTGTGCACCCGCGAGTCCGCCGCCGTCTCCTCCCCGACCGGCCGGTTGCGGCTCAGCTCGGAGAGGTCGGCGAAGACCTCCAGGAGCTCGATCTCCTCGGCCAGCGGACGTCGTCCGGCCTCGACCAGTTCCTCGCGGGCTCGCAGGTAGTCGTTGAGGACCCGGCGTTCGTCCTGCGGATCCACGTCGAACCCGAGCAGCATGCTGCGCAGGTCCTGCCGGCTGCGCGTCGCGCGCTCACCCGCGTCGATCCCCTCCCGCCCCGGAGGCAGCTCGAGATCGGCGGTCTCGGACGCGGCCTGCTCGTCGCCGGGCTCGTCGGCGTCGCCGAGCGGCTCCAGCCGCAGCAGCGGCGCGCCCGTCTCGACCTGACTTCCGGTGCGCACCAAGCACTCCCGCAGCTTGGCCCGGAACGGGGCGCGCAGCACGGTCTCCATCTTCATGCTCTCCAGCACGAGGACCGCTGCGCCTTCCTCGACCTCGGCGCCGACCTCCAGCGGGGTCGCGACGACCAGCGCGGGCGCGGGCGAGCGCAGCACGCCGCCCTCGTCGCGGCTGACGCGGTGCGCCACGCCGTTCACCTCGGCCAGGCACACCGGGCCGTGGGTGTCGGTGACCAGGCGGTAGCGCTCGCCGTTGACGGTGAGCTGCTCGACGTGGTCGTCGAAGCGCTCGACCTCAACGTCGGCGGTGTGGACCGGACCGCCGTTGCCGGCGCTGATCCCGATCCGGAACCGCTCGTGCCCGATGCGGGCCACCTGCACGCGGTAGGAGTTGCCGCGCAGCTTGAACTCCAGGGGCCTGCCGCTCTCGTGCTGCGCCTGCGGCCGGCCGCCGTGCGCGGCGGCCAGGAACCTCTGCCGCTCGACGAGCTCGGCGTCCTCGTACGCCTCGATCCCGGCCGCGGCCAGGGCGATCGCGGAGTGCCGGTGCGACTGGAGCTCACCCTCGGCGCGCACCCGGTCGATCCAGCCCGTGTCGGCGGACCCGTCGATCACCTCGGGCCGGTCGAGCAGGTCGAGCACGAAGCTCTTGTTGGTCGCCCCGCCGGAGACGATCACCGTCGTCTGCGCCATGGCGCGGCGCAGCCTGCCCAGCGCCTCGTCGCGGTCGCGCCCCACCGCGATGATCTTGGCGATCATCGAGTCGAAGTCGGCGGGGATGCTGTCGCCCTCGTCGACGCCGGTGTCGACGCGGATGCCGGGTCCTGCGGGGAAGTCGAGCCGGACGATCTTGCCCGGTGCCGGTGCGAAGTCGCGCTCCGGGTCCTCGGCGTTGAGCCGGGCCTCGATGGCGTGCCCGGATTCGGCGGGCGGGTCCCCTTCCAGCTTGCCGCCCGAGGCCACGTGCAGCTGGGCCTTCACCAGGTCGACGCCGGTGGTGGCCTCGGTGATCGGGTGCTCGACCTGCAGCCGGGTGTTGACCTCCAGGAAGGCGAACAGCCGGTCACCGGGGTGGTAGAGGAACTCCACGGTCCCGGCGCCCCGGTAGTCCACGGCCAGCGCGAGCCGCTCGGCCGCGGCCTTGAGCTCGGCGTTCTGCTCGGGGCTGAGCACCGGCGAGGAGGATTCCTCGATGACCTTCTGGTTGCGCCGCTGCACGGAGCAGTCGCGGACCCCCAGCGCCCACGCCGTGCCCTGGCCGTCGGCGATCACCTGGACCTCGACGTGCCGGGCGCCGGTGACCAGGCGTTCCAGGAAGACCGCGCCGCTGCCGAACGCCCGCTCGGCCTCCAGCCGGGTGCGCTCGTAGGCGTCGGCGAGTTCCCGCTCGTCGTGGATCACGCGGATGCCGCGCCCGCCGCCGCCCGCGGTGGCCTTGAGCATCAGCGGGTAGCCGATCTCACCCGCGCTGCGCACGGCCGCGTCCAGGTCGGCGACCTCGCCTCGGCTCCACGGCGCGACCGGGACACCGACCTCCTCGGCGATCAGCTTCGCGCCGATCTTGTCGCCGAGCTTGCGCATCGCTTCGGCGCTCGGACCGATGAAGGTCACGCCCAGCTTCTCGCAGAGCTCGGCGAACGCCGGATCCTCGGCGACGAAGCCCCAGCCGACCCAGGCCGCATCCGCCCCGGTCTCGACCAGCGCCCGCTCCAGCACACCCAGGTCCAGGTAGGGCCGGTCCCGAGCGGCACCGAGGTCGTAGCCGAGGTCCGCCTCCCGCACGAAGGCCGCCGAGCGGTCCGCGTCGGTATGGAGGGCGACGGTCTCGATCCGGGCCCCTGTCTCGGCCTCGACCTCCCGCA
Source organism: Saccharopolyspora endophytica (assembly GCF_018070075.1). Taxonomy (GTDB): domain Bacteria; phylum Actinomycetota; class Actinomycetes; order Mycobacteriales; family Pseudonocardiaceae; genus Saccharopolyspora; species Saccharopolyspora endophytica. The sequence goes on along the minus strand of NZ_JAGPXE010000002.1, from coordinate 348,176 downwards.
CAGCATGAATCAGCCGCATCGCGGCTTCCCCGCGGTTGACGATCGCCACACGACGGAACACCGACAAGACCTCCCAATCACCTCACGGGAGCTGGCGCTCCCGACGTTCAAGAACACCCTCCCGGTTACCGGGAAGTAGGGATATGTAGCCAGCCTGGCGTGGTGGGCCCCGAAAATAGTCGAGACCCACCAAACGGAAGCTCTGCGGACGCCGCCGGTAGGTCCGCGGTCACGATCCGGCGTCGATCATCGGAACCGTTGGTGGACACTGGTGGCGCACACGCACCCCTGGAGGAACCGAATGGCCTTCACCCCGCAGACCTGGCCGGGCCGGGTCATCCCGGCGGACCGGGAGCAGGTCGAGCTGGCCACGAGGAAGCTGTTCGGCGAGCTCTTCCCAGGTCACCCGGTGACCTCGGAGGCCGTCGCGATCCTCAACCGCTGGTTCGACGCGGGCTGGTGCGTGGACGCGATCAAGGTCGCGCTCGACAACCTCCCGGAGGGCCGGGAGGGCTTCCAGCCCCGGCGGGGCGACCGGGAGTCGCCGGAGGACTTCCTGGTCCGGCGGTTGCGGAAGTGGTTCCGCGACTCGGACGACGACTTCGAGCGCAACGCGCGGCTGGCCCCACCTCGGGCCGGGCAGTCGCTGGACATGCACCTGCGGCTCAAGCGCCAGCAGCAGATCAACGACGGCCTGGTCACCCGACCCCGGCGACTGTCCGCCGCCGGGCAGCAGGCCCGTGAGCAGGTGCGGGAGCGCGCGGGCAAGGGACGCCCGGACGCGATCGCCCGAGCGCGCGCCCGGGACGCCCGCGTGCAGCGGGCGATGGACGCGCTCGACGTCGACGTGCCGCCCGCTCACGCCGAGAACGGCCCGAGCGCTCCGGACGATCGACGCGGTTCGCAGATGGTGGCCGCCTACGCCGCCCGGACCGCGACGGTCAAGAACGACCCGACCGTGCGACGCATCCTCGCCCGCCTCACCGAGGAACGCCGGCGCCCGAACGCGCAGGAGACCACGATCCTCCGCCGCGCCGTGCGCGGCGCCCAGCAACGCGCGAGCCTCGGCACCCTCGACGCAGCCACGGCGGATTCCACCAACGCGGTCCTCGGCGAGGACGCGCAGCGCATCCTCACCTACCTCGACCACGCCGTGAACTCAGGCCTCACCCTCGACCAAACCCTCGCCCTCATGCACACCCAGGTCGACGCCGTGAGGTCGCGGGGGCGGGACTGATGTGGTTCGGACCACTGATGTTCACGTGTTCTTGATCCGGTTGTCCAGTTGTCGCAGATCTGCCCCGAAAGTCTAAGACGCCTCTAGATTCCGGAGGCGCTGGCAACTTTCGGGAGGACGTGTGACGAACAATCGGATCAACCCCGTGATCAAGCTGCTCATCGCCGCTTTCGCCGTGCTCGGCTTGCTCGGTGGCGGCAGCGCCGTGATCGCCCCGACCGCCACCGCCGCGGTCGCGCAGGCCTGCGAGGTCAACGGTTGCGACGAGGCTCGCAGCTCGAACGAGATCTGGGCCTCGCTGAACTACCCGTCGGAGCGCGGCTGGGTGGACTGGCCGGACGGGCAGTGCAACTTCGCCGGCGGCACCTACAACAACTACGAGGGCCAGCTCCCCGAGGGCCACGACTACCTCGAATTCGACGTGACGCCGCGCGAGTGCGGCGCCCAGCGCCAGGCCTACCGCTTGGTCCTGGACACGACCACCAACGAGGTGTACTTCTCCCCCGACCACTACGGCACCTTCCACCTGCTGTAACCGGCACGCCGGACCGTCCATCGGCCACCCGGTGGACGGTCGGCCTGCGAACGCGGCAAGGCGATTCATCGACGTGAAAAGCACGCGTTGCGGAATCCGGTGAAGCCCCTTCCGCCGTGACGGGTTCCTCCCGCGCACGGCAAGGCGCAGTCGCACAACGGTCTCCAGGCACGAATCGCCGAATTCGAAGTTCACGAACAACGAGGAGCCAGGAGCCGGCCCCGACATCAGTAGCGCACGAGCGCCGCGACTCCGTCTTCGCAGCTGGTGCCGGGCAGGAGCTCGGTGAACTGCGCGTTGCCGTGCACCGCCGAACGCAGCAGCAGAGCGCTCGCCGGTGCGACGAACGCCGCGTCGTCACCCAGCGCCGCCGCATCGCTGACCACGGCCAGCGGATCTCGTCGGGACGCCGTCAGGTCCGGATCGCCGTTCCGATCGGCCGCCAGCAGCAGCGTTTCGACCCTGCCCTGCGACAGCGCCTCCATCACCGGGTTCAGGCCCTGCAGGGCCTGGCCTCCGGCCAACTGCGCCTCGAGCTGGTCGAGGACCTGCTGATGGCTTTCGAGCATCGCCTGGTGCATCGCCTCGTCCACGCTCGCCCGCAGCCCGTCGAGAGCCGACTGGTCGGTCCGCCCGCCTTCGACGTAGACGAACCGCCCGGCGGGTGGGCGCGTCCTGAGATGTTCTCGCAGCAGGCCGATGGCCTTCGGGTCTCCCGCGATCAGGATGACCGCGGCCTCGACCTCCGCAGCCGCCTTCCGGATGTCCTCGGCGACCTGTTCGGTGTTCTCCGACCACAGGTTCACCGAGCGCCGGTGGTAGGCGGCGTGCGAGACGGCACCCGCGCGCACGCGGCTGATGTGCAGCGTGGAGCCGTTGAAGGTGCGCTGGAAGGACGGCGCCGCAGCGGCCGCCGGGTAGGCGTCGACGTCGGCTCCCTCGCGGTCGACCGCGACGACGACGTGCGCCAGCTGGTGGTCCCGATCGATGGCCAGCGGAAGCGGGTCGGCCACCGGCAGGTGCACCGCGCTGTCCTTGCGCGGCGGTTCCGCCATGGTGTGGGCGGCGAGGATCCGCCCACCGGAGGCGAAGATCGCTTCGCCCTGCGGTCCCGCGACGTCCTTCGCTCCCCCGACCACGTCGTCCACGGCGGCCAGGGTCTCGGCCGCAGCACCTTGCTCGCCGAGCGAGCGCCGCGCGGCCTTCCACCGGAGCTCGATCTGCTTGTCCGCGTCGATCGGGCCGCGGCTGGTGTCCAGGTGCACGGAGGCGACATCACCCTCGCATTCGAACACCGGACGCAGGAACTGGAGATCCATCGGTCACCTCGTTCGCTCGGCAAGCGCCTCCGCTGCCATGGGAACGCCGCCGGCGGTCAGGTGTCATGTCGATCCCCGGTCGGTTCCGTCGTCCGCAACCAGGCCCGCCAGGCGAGGTGGGCGAAGGCGATGATCACCAGCACGTCCACGACGTAGGCAACCCACTCCAAGCGGAGAACTCGCCCGAGCGGGAAGGCGATCGCCGCCAGGCAGATCAGGGAGGCGTCCCACCACGGGGCCGTGCGGGTCCACAGCAGCAGCGCACCGAACGCGAACATGGCGGCGGGGAAGGAAGGTCCCGGCAGCCACAGCACGAGCAGGCTCTGCGGTGGGTAATCGGCGAACCGCTCCAATCCGACCCGATCGTGCAAGCCGAACGCACCTTCGAAGAAACCCTGGAGTCCGAACGCGATGGTGCCGAACATCCCGACCAGCAACAGCAGGAGCCACAGCCCTGCCGCGACCGGCACGCGTTCGCGCAACCGCTCGTACTCGCCGATCAGTCCGAAAACCCAGGGCACCGTGGAAAGCGCGATCAACATCCCGCCGTTGACACCGTAATGGCCGTCGACCCAGAAGAACGGTGAAGCGGCGAAGACGACCGGCCCGACCACCATGGCCACTGCCTGCAACCGCTGCACGACCATCGCCGAAGACTATGGCCACTCGCACGGGCCCGCAAAAGCGACGCGGCGTCGCCGGTACCCGCGCGTGAGGTTCACCGTTGCGGTCGGGGTTCGCGAGGTTTCAGCTGGAACCGACGTCCCGGACCGGCCGGTCGCGTCACCGGCCGGTCGAGTGGAAACCCCCGTCGGCGTGGAGGATCGCGCCGGTGGTCGCCGGGAGCCAGTCGGACAGCAGGGCGCAGAGGGTGCGACCGACCGGTTCCGGATCGGTGGTGTCCCAGCCCAGCGGAGCCCTGTCCCGCCAGGCCGTTTCGAGGTCGTCGGGGCCTCCGATGGAGCGCGCGGCGACCGTGCGCAGAGGGCCCGCGGCGACCAGGTTGACCCGGATCCCGCCGGGACCGAGCTCCCGAGCCAGGTAGCGGGTCGTGGATTCCAAGGCCGCCTTGGCCACACCCATCCAGTTGTACCCCGGCCAGCTCACGCCCGCGTCGAAGTCCACGCCGACGATCGAGCCTCCGGCAGGCATCAGCGGGCGGCAGGCGACCGCGAGGGATGTCAACGAGTAGGCCGAAACCTCCACCGCTGTCGCGACGTCCGGCCACGGGGCATCCAGGAAACCCTCGCCCAGGCAGCTCGGGGGCGCGTAGGCGATCGAGTGCAGCACGCCGTCGAGGCGGTCGACGTGCTCACGCAGCCTCGGTGCGAGATCGTCGAGCATGGTCTGGTCGGTGACGTCGAGCTCGATCACCGGCGGCGGGTCCGGGAGCCGGTTGGCGATGCGCCGCACCAGGCTCAGCCGGCCGTAGCCGGTCAGCACGACGCGAGCGCCCTGCTGCTGGGCGACCTTCGCCGCGTGGAAGGCGATCGACGACTCCGTCAGCACCCCGGTGATCAGGACCTGCTTGCCCGCGAGCAATCCCGGCATCTCATTCCTCCTTCTCCTCCGCGGGCTCAATGGCCCATGCCGGCGCCGCCGTCGACCGGGATGAGTGCGCCGGTGATGTACCCGGCCTGGTCCGAAGCCAGCCAGCGCACCGCTGACGCCACCTCGGCGGGCTCGCCGCAGCGGCCCAGCGGGGTGCCGTCGAGGATCTGCTGCCTGCGGGCTTCCGACAGCCCCTCGGTCATGTCGGTGCTGATCAACCCGGGCGCGACGACGTTGACCGTGATGCCGCGCGAACCCAGTTCGCGGGCCAGCGAGCGCGCCATCCCGAGCAGACCGGCCTTGCTCGCCGCGTAGTTGGCCTGGCCCGCCTCACCGCGGTGCGCGACCACCGACGAGACGAAGATCAGCCGTCCTCGGCGCTGCCGCAGCATGCTGCGCGCACCGCGCTTGGCCACCCGGTAAGCACCGGTCAGGTTGGTGTCGACGACCCTGCTGAACCGGGCTTCGTCCATGCGCAGCAGGAGCTGGTCATCGGTGATGCCGGCGTTGGCCACGACCGTGGTGATCGGGCCGAGCTCGGTCTCCGCCTCGTCGAACGCCGCGTCGACCTGACCCGAGTCGGTGACGTCGCAGGCGACGCCGAGGAACCCCTCCGGCGCCCGTCCCCGGTGCGTGACCGCGACAGGTTCGCCCGCCGCCTGGAACTCGCGGGCGATCGCCAAGCCGATCCCCCTGCTCCCGCCGGTCACCAGTGCTGCCACGGCTCAGCCTTCCCAAGCGCCGAGGACCACGACCGCGTTGTGGCCGCCGAAGCCGAAGGAGTTGCTCATCGCCACCCCTACCTGATGCTGCTGCGGTTCGTTCGGGACGAAGTTCATGTCGTCGGCCAGCGGGCGGTGGCAGTTGATCGTGGGCGGCACGATGCCGGTGCGGATCGTCTGAACGGCGGTGATGGCCTCCACCGCACCGGCCGCGCCGATCATGTGCCCGGTCATGGACTTGATCGAGCAGATCGGGATCTCGGTGGCCCGCGTCCCCAGGACCTCGCGCAGCGAGGCGACCTCGGAGGCGTCGTTGAGCTTGGTGCTGGTGCCGTGGGCGTTGACGTGGTCCACCCGGCCGGGTTCGACACCGGCGTCGGCCAGGGCCGAGCGCATCGCGCGCTTGGCGCCCAGCCCCTCGGGTTGCGGCGCGGTCCAGTGGTAGGCGTCGGAGGAGCAGCCGTAGCCCAGGACCTCGGCGAGGATGGTGGCTCCCCGCCGTTCCGCGAGCTCGGCCTCCTCCAGGACCAGCACTCCGGCTCCCGCGCTCATGACGAAACCGTCGCGGTCCTCGTCGAAGGGGCGCGAGGCGGCCTGGGGGTCGTCGACGCGGCGGGACAGGGCGCGGGCGTTGCCGCTGCCGGCGAGGTCGACGCGGGTGACGCAGTTGTCGGCGCCGCCCACGATGACCGCGTCGGTGAGGCCGAACTGGATCCAGCGGGCCGCCTCGCCCAGCGCGTCGGTGCCGGTGGCGCAGGCGCTGCTGATCGCGCGGCTCGGACCGCGGGCGCCGAAGGCCATGCTGATCTCACCCGCGGCGCTGTCGATCGCGCCGGTGATCGGGGCGTACGGGCTGATCGCGCGGGGCCCCTTCTCGCGGATGGCCACCGAGAAGCCGTCGATGGAGTTGACCGCACCGTAGCCGCTGCCGATGAGCACGCCGATGCGGTCGGCGTTCCCCTCGTCGATGTCCATTTTGGACATCTGCTGGGCCTGCGTCGCCGCGGCCATCGCGTACTGGGCGTAGCTGTCCATGCGGCGGGCGATGGTGCGCGGCATGTGCTCGGTGGCGTCGAAGTCCTTGATCTGCCCGGCGATCGAGGTCGGCAGGTCGGAGGCGTCGAAGGTGCTGATCTCGGCGACGCCGCTGCGGCCGGCGAGGAAGGCCTCCCAGGTGGCGTCGAAGGTCAGGCCGACCGGGGTCACGGCGCCGACGCCGGTGACCACCACGCGGCGGCGCAGCGGGCGGATGTTCTCGGAAATCATGGGAGCTCCACATCTGGTTGGGTGCCGAAGTCGCCGTCCGGGCGCAGCGCCGAGTCGTCGAGCGTCACCGGCACCTCGATCACGCACGGGGTGCCTTCGGAGGTCAGGCGCATCGCGTCGGCGAGCGCCGGGCCCAGGTCGTCGGGTCGTTCCACCAGCGCGTGGTGCACTCCCGGAGTGCGGACCAGCGGTTCGTCATCGGTGAAGGCGAACCCGGTGATCGGCGGCTCGTGCTGGTCGGCCTGCTGCTGCAGCCACCCGTAGCCGCCGTTGCGCAGCACCAGGTAGCAGACGCCGAGCCGCTCGCGCACCAGCGTGCGCAGGTCGGCGGCGAACAGGGCGAACGCGCCGTCGCCGACCAGCGCCAGGACCGGCCGGTGCGGGGCCGCGGCTTTCACGCCTGCGGCCGCGGCGGCGCCGAAGCCGAGGCTGGTCTGCTCGGAGGGCACCACGGACCCACCGCGGAGACCGCAGCTGTAGTTCGGGAAGAAGTAGGACCACATGTCCTGCAAGCCGTTCTCCTGCACCAGGATTCGGTCCTGCGGAACCACCCGCTGCACCTCGGCGAGCAGATCCGGGATGCGCAGCTCGCCGGAGACCCGGGGCCGCAGCTCCTGACGCGCGGCGTTGATGAGCTCGGCCCACTCCCCTCGGTCGCCGCCGAGGTCGTCGGTCAGCCAGGCTTCGACGGTCGCGGCGGCGTCCCCGATCACGCAGGGGCCCGAGTGGTCGGTGGCGAACTCCTCGGCCACGATGTTGAGCTGCACCACCGGGACCGAGTCGCCGATCGGCTCCGGCCAGTTGAGGGTGGCGGTCTCCTCCAGCCTGCTGCCCAAGGAGATCACGCAGTCCGAAGTGGACCACAGTTGCGCGGTGGCCGGTGCGGCGTAGAGGCCGGAGAGCCCGAGGAACTGCGGGTGGTCCTCGTCGACGGCACCGCGCCCGGAGGCGGTGCAGAAGATCGCCGCGCCGATGCGCTCGGCCAGCCGCTCCACCACCCGCTCCGCGTTGCGGTGCCGCATCCCACCGCCGACCAGCAGGATCGGCCGCTCGGCCGCCCGCACCGGATGCGGAACTCCCGCCGTCGGTTCCAGACCGCGACCGCGCAGCGGGATGTCCGCGGCCAGCAGGTGGTCCGGGACCTCCAGGTACACCGGTCCCGGGGCGCCGTGGGCGGCCATCAGCAACGCCCGGCGCAGGGCCGGGACCAGCCGGTCGGCGTGCTCGACCCGGTGCGCCCACTTGGTCAGCGGCGCCAGCGCCGAGACCTGGTCGAGCTCCTGGAAAGCGCGGGCACCGATGTGGTGCGGATCGGTGCCCGCGCCGATCAGGACCACCGGTGCGCGGGAGCACTGCGCTTCCAGCAGGCCGGTGGCGGCATTGGTGACGGCAGGGCCCTTGCCGACGACCGCGGCGGTCACCGTCCCGGACTGGAGGGCGTGACCGGTGGCCATGAACAGGGCGTTGCGCTGGTCGCGGCACAGCACCAGCCGCGGCGGATCGTCGGCCCGCTCGATCGCGTCGAGCAGTTCGAGGTCGTCGCCGGGCAATCCGAACAGGGTGCCCGCGCCGTGCTGCCGCAGCACCTCCAGGACCGCCGGCCAGGCGCCTTTCACCTGGTCAGACATCGGCGGCCCCGATCAGCTCGCGGCGCCGCGACTCGGTGCCGAGGTGCTCTGCGACCGCCTTGGACAGCAGCAGCGGCTCGGCGACCCGCCGGTTTCCCAGCGCCGCGTAGTTGGCGACGATGCCCCGGCCGCCGAAGGGCTCGTTGCCGTCGTCGTGGTCGACCAGGGTGCTGTTGATCGTCACGTGGTGCCGCTTGCGCAGGAACTCCACCACCTCCGGCATGTCGCCGTAGACCGTGGCGCCCATCGCGCGGTCGATGTAGAACGGCGAGTTCAGCACCGACAGCAGCTCGTCGTCCGTCGAGTAGCGCACCACGTTGAAGATCGGCGCGAACATCTCGGTGGCCTGCGCCTTCGGGTCCAGCGGCAGCTCCAGCACGGTCGGCCGCAGGTGCATGTCGATGATGCTGACCTCGCCGCCGGAGACGATGTGCCGGGAGTTGCGGCGCAGGTAGTCGAAGGAGTCGGCGAAGGCCTCCAGGTAGTACATCGACCCGTAGTCGCTGGTGGTGTCCCGGTTGTCGCCGTGGCGGAGCTTGGCCGCGTAGTGGCACAGGGCGGGCACGAACACGTCGGCGACCGAGTCGTGCACGAAGATCCGGTCCGGGCCGAAGCAGTCCTGACCGGAGTTGATCATCCGCACGTCGATCAGCGCGGGGATCGCGCTGCGCAGGTCGGCGTCCGGACCGACGATGAACGGGTTCACGCCCTGCCCGAAGAAGACGAACAGCTGCTCGGAGCTCAGCTGCCGGCGCACCTTCTCGGCGTTGTGGTAGGTGCCGGTGAACACCACGAGCTCGGATTCGGCGACCGGGCCCGCGATGAACTCGCGCTGCGCCATCGAGCAGTCGTGGATCGGCAGCTTGTGCGCCGGCGAGAGCAGTTCGTGCAGCTTGCGGGTCAGATCGGCGATCTTGCTGGAGGCGCGGAAGCTGATCTGGTCGCAGTACAGGCTGGGGATCAGCAGGTACAGCACGTAGGAGTACAGCGGGATGTTCGAGGGCATGAACACCGCCGCGCCGCCGACCGCTCGGGGCCGATTCTTGAGGACCTCGTCCTGCGCGCCTTCCAGGGTCCGGATGCACAGGTCGATCTCGCCGTTGACCGTGGCGTGGTGCGAGACCTCGGTGAGCAGCTCGTGCACCTGGGAGCGCTGCGACTGCAGGAACTCCACGACGCTGCGCAGCGCCTGCAACCGCTCCGGGTGCGGGATCGACGGCGCGTCGCCGTGGACCCGGCCGCGGGCGATCTCGCGCAGCGCCTCGACGTCGACCTTGCCGTTGAGGTTGAGCGGGAACTCCGGCACGACCACCACCCGGTTGGGCCGCTCGTACTCGGCGAGCTCGTCGGCGAACCGCGCCCGCCAGTGGCCGGGGCTGCGGTCCTGCTCGTCGGCGACGACGAACACCAGCTCGCTGCCCAGCCGCTCGTTGTCGAACGGGATCACGCGCACCGGGCGTCCGCAGCGCTCCACCTTCTCCACCAGCGCGTCCGGGTAGATCGTGTGGCCGAGGCGGTGCACGGCCTGCTTGCGGCCCACCAGCGTCAGGTTGCCCTGGTCGTCGAGCCACCCGAGGTCGTGGGTGCGGTAGTCGCGGTCGAGGACCGGAACCGGTTCGCCGTCCTCGCCGAGCAGGGCGTTCATGTAGTCCGGGGTGCGCACCACGATCTCGCCGCGCTCCCCCGGCGGCAGCGAATCGCCCTGCGCGTCAACGATCCTGATGTCGACGCCGTCCAGCGCGCGGCCCACGCCCTGCGGGTCCGGTTCGACCGCGAGGGCGATGTTGCCCGCTTCGCTGCTGCCGTAGCCGTCGAGCAGCGGCTTGCCGAGCACCGTGCGGAACCGTCCGCTCAGCGCCGCCGGCAGCGGAGCGCCGCCCACGCACCACATCCGGACGCTGGCCAGCGAACCGTGGTAGCGGGTGCGCTTGCCGTAGATGGCCAGCATCGTGTCGTAGCTCGACGGGGTCGCGTCCACCACCGTCACGCCGTGCTCGCTGATGCGGTCCAACGCCCGGTCCAGCCGGTTGGACGGGTTGACCACCAGCGTGAACTCCGACCACCACCACAGCAGGGTGATCGACAACCCGTACTGGTGCGAGAACGGCAGCAGCGGCATCAGCACATCGCTGCCGACGTAGCCCATCCGGCGCTGGGTGCGTTCGATGTTGTCACGCACCGACCCGCCCGAGCGCACGATGCCCTTGGGCGTCCCCGTGGTGCCCGAGGACCACAGGACCAGGCCGTCGTCGCGGCGGTACCAGGGCTCGAACGACAGGGCGTCCTGGACGTCGGCGAAGGCGTCGACCGGCCGGGACAGCCGCACTTCGCTGAGCACGTTGCCCAGCGAGATGGTCTCGACGTCGAGCTCGTCGGCGGGCACGGTCTCGTCGCACAGCAGCCATCCGGCCTTCGCGTGCGCGATGCTCCTGCGGTGCTCCTTCGCCGTCTGCCTGTGGTCGACCAGCACGATGGAGACGTCCACGGCGATCAGCGCGAACAGCGCCACCACGAATTCGGCTGAGTTCGCCGCCGACAACACCACCCGGTCACCGGCGCGCACGCCCCTGCCGCGCAGCCGGTTGGCCAGCAGGGCGGCGTCCCAGGCCACCTGATCTCGGCCGACGACACCGTTGTCGGTGATGAGCCCGCCGTTCGCGTTGTCCCCCATGAGGCCTCGCCTTCCTGTAGTTCCGTGCGCGGAATTGGTGTGGGGCCGGTCAGCGCGCATCGGCGCGCTCTCCGTCGGCCTTCGCGGACGCCGTCGCGATGAGGTGGTCCTGGAAGCTCTCGTCGATGCCGATCAGCCGCATGTGGCGGCGCAGGATGTCGACGCTCATCTGCCGGAAGGTCTTGGTGGCCACGGCCGTGGACTCCTGGTCGATCCGCAGCACCAGCGGAACCGCGGACTCCAGCACCTCGCAGATGTCGTCGTGGTGGCCTTCGAGCACGCCGGTGCGCAGCGCGTGCATGCCGAACCCGACGTGGCGGGACTCGTCCCGGCACATCGCGGTGAACGCGGTCTTGACGCCGTCGAGCAGTTCCATGTCGCGCAGCGCCTGGACCAGCACCCGCTGCCCGACCAGCGCCAGCACGCCCTCGGTGATCATGTGGAACAGGGTCACCGCGCGCAGCCACTGCGCGTAGTCCAGCGGCCGTTGCTGCAGGTCGCGCACGATGCCGGCCTCCAGCATGCTCAGCTCGCGGTGCGCGGGGGCCGCCATGGTCCAGCTCTCGGCGAGCATCCGCTTCGGGTCCGGATCCATGCCGAGGATCTCCTCGCCGAGCCGGAACACCAGGTGCGTGTGCCGCGTCTCGTCGGCGATCTGCGTTCCCAGGAACACCGAGTACTGCTCGTCGGGCGAACCGCTGATGATCGGGCCCAGCATGTCCAGCCCGGTGTACTCACCGATGATGAACGTCGCGATGGACTCGCCGATGATCTTGCGGTAGCCGGGCGTGAGGACGTCGTGGAAGTTCTCCCGGTCCGGACCCAGCTCGATGTCCACTGCGGACCACTGCTGGCGGTCCCACCGCTCGTAGAGCTCCTTGGGTTTGAGGCGCTGGGCGGCCACCACGTGCGCGTGCCGCATCACCTCGTTCAGCGGCAGCTTGGGCATCTCGATCAGCGACGCCTCATCCATGAGCAACGGAGTCCAACGGCTCATCTCAATCCTTCGCACCACATCGGTCGATCCCGGCCGCAGGCGCGGCAGCGGAGATCGCAAGGAGTTCGACACGGGACCCGGCGGGGTGAAGGCGCACCACCGGCCGGAAAACGAGAGACTGAGCAAGCTCTGTTCGCGGAGTGGGCACAGTGAAACAACCGCCACCAGAACGGTCAAGCGATTCGGGGAAATGTGGGGTTGCGACCCCTACCCCTATTCAGGTGGAAGTCGTCGGCATTGCGCCGAATGGCCCCGCCGACCACCTCAGGACGACTGAACATCGCGGTTTCGCTTGACAGTTCATGGGGCGCTGCTTAGCGTTTCGCGCCGTCCGGCTGGGAAACCCGGATGAAAAACGGAAAAAATGAGGACACGTTCACGGGAACCGCGGATCTCCTGGATGCGTCGGACGGGAGACTGAAGCAAGCAAGGCATCGCGGGAACCGAACATCCTTCGGTTCACCTTTCACCAACCCACGCCGAACAACTGCTGACGACATTTCCGAAACCGGATCGCACGATTGTCGAATCGTCTGATCCGGTCGGACGAACACGTCTGCGGGGCGCGGTTGTTCCGCATCATGACTCTGACCGAAGAAGGTGCCAATGCAGGGAAGACTCGTCCGGATCGAATGGGCCGGTGAAGACGACTACGACCTCATCGCGGGCTGGTTGAAGCCCCTTTCGCCGAACGCGGCCATGACCGCCGACACCCGGGAATTCCTCACCCCGGCAAAGGTCAAGGCGGCCAACGAGGACGGCAACATCCGGTTCTTCATGGCCGTGACCAACGACGGCGAGCGCGTCGGCGCGGTCAACTACCGCCCGGTGAACAGCTCCGGTTCCTACAGCATCGGCGGCATCGTCGGCGACTGGCAGAAGTGGAGCCGCGGCTACGGGGCCGAGGCGTTCGGACTGGTCATCGAGCACCTCTTCAACGGGATCAACGCGCACCGCGTGGAGTTCACCACCGCCGCCTACAACAAGGAAACGCTGAAGATCCTGACCAAGGGCGGATTCGTCCTGGAAGGCGTGCTGCGCGATTACCACTACCTCGACGGCATGTACTACGACCGCACGATCTGGTCGATCCTGCGCGAGGAGTTCGAGGAGCACGCGGCCGCCGATGCCGGGCAGTTCCCGGTGATCGACGCGATTCCCGCCGAGGACAAGGACAAGGCCAGGGAACTGCTCAGCAAGTACCTGGCGAACGACCCGCCGACCTCGCTGCGCGATTTCGACCGCCGCAGCGGCCGGACGCGTTCCTACTGACCCGGCGGCACGAGGGGGACTTCAGCGATGCGCGAGGACTTGGAGCTGTACTCGCTCGCCGACCGGCACTTCTACGAAGCGCCGTCTCGGTGGGGGGCGGCGGAGAGCACGTTCGACCTGACATTCCCGGAGGGCTGGAATCGCGGCGGCAACCTCGATTGGTGCATGGCCCGCCCGGCGGGTGCCGAACTGCCCGGCCAAGGTTGGAAGATCCACGTCTCGGCGACCCCGGACAACGCCGGACGGGTGCTGGAGATCGTCGCCCGGTACTGCTTCGAGACCGGCATCGCGTTCAAGTTCCTGCGCACCGGCCACCTGGTGCGCGCCTACAGCCTCAAGTACGCGCCGCGCTCGGCGAGCGGGAAGCTGCTGACCCTCTACCCGGTCGACGACGTGCAGCTGGAAACCGCGGTCGACGCGCTCGCCGAGGCGCTGGCCGGCGAACGCGGCCCGTACGTGCTGACCGATCTGCGGATCGGCGAGGGGCCGGTCTTCGTGCGCTACGGCGGTTTCACCGCCCGGCACTGCTACACCGAGGGCGGTGAGCGGGTGCTGGCGATCGAAGAGCCGGACGGCACCTTGATCCCCGACGACCGGAGGCCGTTCTTCACCACCCCGCGCTGGGTGCGCCCACCGGAGTTCCTGAAGCCGCACCTGGACTCGCGATCCGCGCAGTCGGCCTCGCTGGGCTACCAGATCACCGAGGCACTGCACTTCTCCAACGGCGGCGGGGTCTACCTCGCCCGGCGTGAGAGCGACGGGACCCAGGTGGTGCTCAAGGAGGCTCGCCCGCTGGCCGGGCTGGACTCGTCCGGTCGGGACGCGATCGCGCGGCTGGACGACGAGGTGCGAGCGCTGCGCGCGCTCGACGGCATCGAGGGCGTGCCGCGCGTGCACGAGCTGGTCGACGTGTGGGAGCACCGCTTCGCCGTGCTGGACCGGATTCCCGGCCGCACGCTGCAGACCTGGAGCGCGCTGCACCACCCGCTGGTCGGCCCGCGAACGACACCGCAGGCCAAGCGCACCTACGCCGAGCGCGCCGTCGGCGTCCTGGAGCGGGTCGCCGAGCTGGTGGAGCGCATCCACGAGCACGGCCTGGTCTTCGGCGACCTGCACCCGGCGAACGTCCTCGTCGACGAGGACGACCGGGTCGGGCTGGTCGACTTCGAGTCGGCGTCCGAGATCGGCGACGGGCAGCGCCAGCAGATGGGCTACGCGGGCTTCACCGACCCCGACGCTCGCGGCGCCGAGATCGACCGGCAGGCGCTGGGAACGCTCGCGCTGTGGCTGTTCCTACCGCTGACCAGCCTCAACGCGCTGTCCCCCGGCAAAGCGGGCGCACTGCTCGCCGCAGTGGAGGAGCACTTCGAATTGCCCGAACACGTGCGAGCTCTCATCCTCGACCGGCTCCGCAGACCGGCGCCCGGCACCGAGGGCGCCGCGGCCCCGGAGGTCCGCTTCACCAACGCCGCGGGACGCCGCGCAGCGCGCGAGTCGCTGGCCGAGGCGATCCGCGCCACCGCCACCCCGGAGCGCGACGACCGCCTCTTCCCCGGCGACGTGCAGGGATTCCTCAACGGTGGCACCGACTTCGCCTTCGGCGCGGCCGGGATCTTGTGGTCGCTGCGCACCGCCGGCCAGGAGGTCGATCCGGCGCACGCGGCCTGGCTCTCCGAGCACGCGTCCCGGTCGGACCTCCCGCCCGGCTTCTTCGACGGCGCCCACGGCATCGCGCACGTCCTCGACCTGCTGGGCCACCACGACCAGGCGGCCGAGCTCATCGCAGGAGCCGCGCCGGACGTGGCGCTCACCCACGACGTCAGCCTGTTCAGCGGCCTGGCCGGCATCGGCCTGAACCACCTGCACCTGGCCGATCGCGGCGGCGAGCACCTGGCCGGCGCGCTGGGAGTCGCCGACCGGCTGGCGGAGGCCGTCGAGAGCGGCCGCTCGCACGGCATCGACGTCGCCGGCCGCATCGGGCTGCGCGACGCCGGATCGCGCGGCGGGCTGCTGCGCGGCTGGACCGGGCCCGCGCTGTTCTTCCTTCGCTGCTTCGAGACGACCGGACAGCGCGAGCACCTGGACCTGGCGGTGCGCGCTCTGCACCGCGACCTCGACCTGTGCGTGGCCCGGCCGGACGGGACGTTGCAGGTGGACGGCGGTTTCCGCACCCTGCCCTACCTCGACGTCGGTTCGGCGGGCATCGGGCTGATCGCCGACCAGGTGCTGCGGCACGTGCCCGACGAGCGGCTGTCCGAGTCCGCGGCGGGGCTCACCGAGAGCTGCCGCAGCACGCTGGTCGTGCAGTCAGGGCTGTTCAGCGGCCGCGCCGGGCTGCTGGCGACGCTGGGGCGGCTGGCGCGGGACGGGTCGGGCGGGCGGTTGCCGGACTCCGTCGTCGCGCACCTGTCGGTGCTGCACTGGCACGCGCTCGGCTACCACGGGCACTTGGCATTCCCCGGCGAGGGCAATTTCCGGCTCTCGATGGATTTCGCCACCGGTAACGCCGGAGTGCTCGCGGCACTCGCGTCGCTCGACGATGCCGAGGCTGAATTCATGCCTTTCCTTAAAACGGCAGGAATTGCTCGAGGAATTGCGAAAACCATTGGCGGGAACGAATTTTCTGATAGTGTTCACAACGCCCCCGAGGGACATCCGCACCCGGTGAGAACTGGCGAGGCGAACAATCCGATTCGCTGATCGATCCGCCGTTCACGGTTGATGCGACCACAGATGTCCTCGCCGTTCACCGTTCGGCGAGGAAAACCCGAAAGACACGTTAGGTGGTGATCACAGATGTCCATCCTCGACCTCCAAGCCCTGGAGACCACCGCGGCCGAGGCCGCCGTCCCCGGCAGCACCGCGAGCACCAACTGCTGACCCACTCCATCGCCGCACACGCGATGAGTGAACACCAAAAGACACGATAGGTGGTGATCACAGATGTCCATCCTCGACCTCCAAGCCCTGGAGACCACCGCGGCCGAGGCCGCCGTCCCCGGCAGCACCGCGAGCACCAACTGCTGACCCACTCCATCGCCGCACACGCGATGAGTGAACACCGAAAAACACGATAGGTGGTGATTTCAGATGTCCATCCTCGACCTCCAAGCCTTGGAGACCACCGCGGCCGAGGCCTCTGTCCCCGGCAGCACGCAGAGCACGAACTGCTGAAGCACTTCGCTGTGAACTGCTGAAGCACCTGGCGTTCCGCCGGTCCGGCCCTCGCGGACGGGCCGGCGGAATCGCCGTTGCCGACCACCGGGATCGCCCGGATCGGCAATACTGTCCCGCGAGTTGATCTCCACAAATACGCACCTCCGACGGGAAACGGGACCGCCATGACCAACAGCGCCGAACGCCGGCGATTCGGCCGCACAGAACGAGTGCTGCACTCGGCCGCCTTCGCCGGCGGTCCGATGGCGGTGCTCGACTTCCTGCTCCCGCTCTACGCCGGGGCCGTGCTGGCGGCCACGCCCGGCGAAGCCGGCGTCCTGGTCGCGGTGTGCGCGCTGGCGGCACTGCTGGCCCGGCCGCTGAGCGGTTCGCTCGCCGATCGCGGCAACAAGCTCGTGGTGGCCGCCGCGGGGGCCGTGGTGCAAGCCGGTGCGCTGGCCGGGTTCGCGCTCGGTGGCGGCCTGCTGCCCGCGTACGCGATGGCGGCGCTCAGCGGCATCGGCGGGGCGTTGTTCTGGGTCGGCGTCCGCAGCTGGGTCGGCGACCGGTCGGACGGCGACGACGGCCGGGGATTCGGGCGGCTGCTGTCGTTCGAGGGCACGGGTCAGCTCGTCGCCTACGTGCTGTGCTTCACCGTGCTCGAAGACCTCGGCTATCCCGCGGTTTTCGCCCTCGGCGCCGCCTCAGCGCTGATCGCCGCCGTGCTGCTGGGCTCCGCCACGGGCGGCACCGGGGTAGCAGCGCCCCAGACCCCGCAGGAACCCGCTCCGGCGAGGGCCGTGCTGCCGTTCCTGGTGATCTGCGGCGTGACGGCAGCGCTGGAGGCCGCCATGGCCCTGCTGCTCCTGCTGCACCTGCAGACCGCCCACCACTACGGCCCCTACGCCATCGCGTCCGCGCTGGCACCGGGTTTCATCGCGTTCATCCTGGTGCCGAGCATCGCCCACCGGGTGGTGGCGCGGATCGGCAAGCGCCAGGCGGTGATGCTCGCGCTGCTGGCCGGCGCGCTGGTCACCGGGGTGCTCGCCGCGGCCCCCGAACCGTGGGTGCTCAGCGTCGTGTGGATCGTCGCCGCTGCCGCGCTCGGCATCGCGATTCCCGCCGAGCAGTCGGCGGTTTCAGAAGGCGCGGGCACCCGGATGGGACGGCGGATCGGCCACTACGAGAGCGCGCAGCTGGCCGGGGTCACCGCGGGCTCCGCGGCCATCGGCGTCCTCTACCAGACCAGCGGGATCGCCCTGTCCGGCACCGCTCTGGCCGTGGCGCTCGCGGTCACCGCCGCCACCGTCCCGCTCGCCTGGCGTTCGCTGAGCAGCACCGCCGCCGCACCGGACACCGGCGGGTGAGGCCGTGCGACCGTCGCGAGCCTCTGCCGACGCGCCCACGGTGCGGTTGAGGAAACCTCCGCTCAGACGCGGTCCGTACCGGGGTTTGCTCACCGGTTCGTCGATCAACGTCATCGGCGACGTCATCGGCACCTCCGCGTTGCCGCTGTTCGTCCTGGAGACCACGCATGACCTGGCGCTGACCGGGTGGATCGCAGCGGTCAGCGTCGGCGGCTCGGTGGTCACCGGTCTGCTGCAGGGGCCGCTGATCGACCGGATCGGCTTCCGCGTCAGCATGCTCGGCTCCAGCGTCTTCGCAGCGGGCACCACCCTGTCCGTGTACCTGCTGCACATCGCCGGGCTGCTGTCGCCCTCGCTCCTGCTGCTGCTCGCGCTGGTCCGCAGCGTCGCCGACGAACCCGGCCGGGTGGCGATCTTCGGCATGGTCCCGCACCTGGCCGGGCAGGCCGGGGTCCCGCTGGAACGCGCCAACGCGACGCTGCGCACGGTCACCGCCGCGTCGAACCTGGTGGGGCCGCTGGCCGCGGGCGGGATCGCGGCGTTCGCGGGCAGCGAGTGGACGATCCTGCTCAACGCCGCCACCGGGATGCTCGGCACCGCGGTCCTGCTGCTGTTCGCGCGCGCCTCCCAGGGCGGTGCGGGCGAGCCGGAGCGGGACGGGTTCGAAGACGGCGTGGGGTACTTCCGGCGGTTCCGCGTCGGGCTGCGCTACCTGTTCCAGGACAAGCTGCTGCGCACGCTGGTGATCGCGACGATGCTGTTCGCCGCGTTCGACACCAGCTTCGCCTCGATCGGGCTGACCGCCTACGCCGCGGAAGTGCTCCACGAGCCCGCCCTCTACGGCGGCCTGATCAGCGCGTTCGGCATCGGATCGCTGGTCGGCACGATCGGCTACGGCGTCATCGGGCACACGCTGCCGAAGCGCCGGACCTACCTCGGCGTCTACCTCGCGTTCGCCGGACTCGTGCTGCTGATGGCGCTGGAGCTCAGCGCCGTACCCGCGTTCGCGCTGATGGCGGCGGCGGGCGTGGTGACCAGTCCGCTGGACATGCTCTACATGGCCGCGTTGCAGGAACGCGTTCCCAAGCGGATCTTCGGCCGGGTCATCAGCATCGCGAACACCGTGCTGAGCGCGCCGGCACCGCTGGCGGTCGCCGCCGCGACGGGATTGATCAGCTCGGTGGGCGTTCGGGTCACGATGCTGGTGCTGGGTTGCTGCTACCTCGCCCTGGCGGTCGCGCTGATCTTCGTCCGGCACCTGCACAAGCTCGACGCGATGCGCGTCGACCACAGCGAGGTGACCCGCGAGATCCCGCGCCTCGACGAGGCCACCCGGCCCGTTCGGCACCGGTTCGACCAGGCGGCAACCCGGCCCATTCCCAGAATTCCCCATGTGAACCCGGGACATCGCGTGTGGATGCTGTCCGCCGACGCCGGACTCACCCAGCCGATTCCGCGAATCAACTCCTCGCACCTGACGACGATGCGATGGCGGACGTGATCCCGCATCGTCCGGAAAACCTCGGAACAAAGAGCAAAACCGCATTTTCCAGACGCGGTCGCTGCTAAGATCGCGATCATCAATGTGATTCAGCACGGAGGATTCATGTCGAACGCGAAGTACATAGCCCTCGGCACGGTGATGCTGGTGGCGGGCATCATGCTGAGGGTTTACGGGGGCGAGACCGAGTTCGGTCCGTTCGAATTGCGGACTGTGGGCAACGTCCTCGCCATCATCGGTGGCATCGAGATCCTCTTCGCCATCGCCGCGATCTTCTTCCCGGAGAAGAAGAAGCTCGACTGAGCCTCGACTGGGGGGAACGAGTCGTGCGGAGTCGGTGGTCGCGGCGGCGGCCACCGACTCGCGAACACCTATTCGGCGACAACCCCTCACAACCCCGAAAGCACTTCGAAATCCTTGGCGGGCAATGCCGATCCGAGTAGGTTGATCACATGGGACTGGGGCTGGAACTGACGGGAACGAATGCCACCTGGGTATTCGAAGACGATCGAATCGAGATCAATTATTCGAGCGGACTCGGTCATCCCCGACTGCTGCGCAAGCTCAAGCACCGGACCATCCCGTACCGAGCCATTTCGCGCGCCAGCTCGGCGGGCGGTGACGGAAATCCGCAGCTGACCCTGCACTTGCGCCCCGGAGCCGACCCGCTCACCGAAGTCGCCGCAGGCCAGCTCTCCGACGATTCCGAACCGCACCAGATCGAACTGGAGCCGAATCAGCAGGAATTGGCGGCCTACTACGCCGACCACATCAACGACCACTGCGATCTGAACCCCGATTCCGATTCTCCCGCGCCGCACTTCCTCGTCGAGGTCGACCAGTCCCCTCGGCGGCTCAAGGGCTACGACGGGGAGGCGACCTTCGACGGCTCGGCCGTCGAGTTCCAGTGGCACCCGGACGCCTCCAAGGTCAAGCACCGCTCGCCGAGGCGGCGCCACGAGCTCACCGAGCTGGCCGGCGTCGAATGGGTCAGGCCGGGCCTGACCTCGGGTCACCTCCTGCTGCTGCCGCGCGGAGAGCGATCCGACACCCCGCCCGCCGACAACATCCGGTCCCTGCTGTTCGGCTTCGGCTTCGGCACCACGGCCAACTCCCTGCCGTTCGCCGCGGCCGTGCTGGCCGCGATCCAGCAGGCGCAGCCGGGCGCGACCGCCCTGGGCACCTCGGCGGATCGGCTGATGCTGCCCGCAGCGCCGCAGCAGCCCGGCATGTCGCGCGAGGAGATCCTCGCGACGATCCGCGAGCTGGGGCAGCTCCACGCCGACGGCATCCTCACCCAGGCGGAGTTCGAGCAGAAGAAGCGCGAACTGCTCGACCGGCTCTGATCGCGGCGACAAACCAAGCCAGAGAGGTGAATTCCGGTGCGCCGTGATGCGCTCTACTTCCCGGGCCTGGTGCCGACGAAGTTCTCCTCGGTCGAGGACTTCCTCCGCACCAGCGACTACGCCCGTCGCAGGATCGAGGTCGCCGACGAGGTCCTCGGCTACTCGTTGCTGGACTCCTACGCCAAGGCCGAGGTCTACGACTGGGAGGTCTACGAGTCCGGTTTCATGGCGTTGACGCTCGCGCTCGCGGACTGGGCGCTCGACCACGTCGAGATCAACCCGGTGCTGTGCGGCGGCCAGAGCTTCGGCGCCATCAACGCAGCGGTCTTCAGCGGCTCCCTGTCCTACGTGGACGGTCTGGAACTGGTTCGCAGCAGCGCGAAGGTGGAGATCGAGTACTTCGAGGCGCAGCCGGAACCGCTGGGCTGCCTGTTCTTCTACCGGCTCAACTCCCGGCAGGTCGACGAGCTGGTGGACGCCTTCCGCTCCGATGGGCACGACGCGGAGGTGTCGATCTACCTCGACGACACCGTGCACGCGGTGTCCGGCACCCTCGCCGACCTCGAGCTGCTGGAGAAGCGCGTTCGCGAGGCCGGTGGGTACCCCTTCTACACGATGAACCGCTCGGAGCACTGCGGCAGCGTCCGGCCGCTGCGCGACCGGCTGGAAACCGAGGTGTACGACCGGGTCACGTGGCGGTCCCCGAAGTGGCCGATGCTCTCGGACGTCACCGGCGAGCTGCTGTCGGATCCCGAGGAGATCAAGCAGGACCTGCTCGACGGGTGGGTGACCCCGGTGCACTGGAGCACGGTGGTCGAGGGCATGCGCACCGCCCGCGCCGAGCACGCGCACATCATCGGCCCGCGCAACATGTTCGCCCGGATCACCAACAACGCGCTGCCGACCGACGTGATCACCCCGAAGAAGGTCGCGGACCACGAGGCCGCGGCGACCGCGAATCGAGTTCCCCGATGAGCACGCGATTACCCCCCGGCCCCGCGGCCTCCTCCTGGGCCCAGACGTGGCGGTACTGGAAGTCCCCGGCGGAGTTCGTGCAGCGCTGCCGCGGCGAGTTCGGCGACAGGTTCACCGTGCGGGTGTGGCCGTTCGGCACGATCGTCTTCCTCGCCGGCCACGACGACGTCAAAGCTCTGGTGCGCAGCGACGCGTCGGTGTTCCAGGCCGGTCGTTCCAACAGCTTCGCCGAGATGGTGCTGGGCCGCCGGTCAGTGTTCGTGATCGACGACGACGAGCACGCCCGCACCCGCGCGCTGATGATGCCCGCGTTCCACGGCAAGGCGGTCCGCGACCAGGTCGAGCTGATGCGCGAGATCACCGCCGCCAACCTCACGACCTGGCCGGTGGGCGAGCCCGTGCGGGCGCTGCCGCACATGCAGGCCATCTCGCTGGAGGTCATCTCCCGCAACGTGATGGGCCTCGACGACCCCGAGCGCAAGGAGCGCGTGCAGACCGCGGTCCTGCGACTGCTGCGCACCGGGAGCGTGTTCGACCTGCTGCCCGGCTACGACCGGTTCCCGAGGCTGCACCCGGCTCGGCTCCGCCGCAAGCGGCCGCGCGACCGCGCCGACGCCCTGCTGCGCGAGCAGATCGCCGCCCACCGCAGCGATCCGCGGCTCGACGAGCGCACGGACGTGCTGGCGATGCTGCTGCGCGCCTCGGATGCCGAGGGCGGGTGGATGTCCGACGAGAACATCTGCGATCAGCTGATCACGCTGCTGCTGGCCGGGCACGAGACGACCGCGACCGGTCTGGCGTGGTGCCTGGAACGGCTGGTCCGCCACCCGGAGGTGCTGGCCGAGGCGCAGCAGGCCGCTGACGAGGACGACGACACCTACCTGGACGCGGTGATCAAGGAAGCGCTGCGCGCCCGGGTGGTCGTCCCGGAGGTCGGCCGGAAGCTCTCGCGCGAGGCCGAGTTCGCGGGTTATCGGATGCCGGCGGGCACCAATCTGTGGCCGAGCATCGAGCTGCTGCACTCCTCCACCGATGCCTTCCCGGATCCCGAGGCCTTCCGGCCCGAGCGGTTCCTGCAGCGGGGTGCGCTGGCGGACTGGGTCCCGTTCGGCATCGGCAACCGGCGCTGCCTGGGCGCCACCTTCGCCCAGGTGGAGTCCCGGGTGGTGTTGCGGGAGTTGTTGCGCCGCTTCGAGTTCGAGGCGACCGACGCCCCGGCGGAGAGCGCGGTGCCGCGGCACGTCACTCGGGTGCCGGGCGATTTCGCGACCGTGACCGTGCGGCGGCTGCGCAGCGCGGCATGACCGCGGTCTGCGTGATCGGTGCGGGTCCGCGCGGTACGTCGGTGCTGGAACGGCTGTGCGCGTGGGCCGGTGACCGGCCGTTGGAGATCCACGTGGTCGACCCGTTCCCGCCGGGCCCCGGGCGGATCTGGCGACGAGCGCAATCCGACCTGCTGTGGATGAACTCCACGGTCGCCGACGTGCGGATGTTCACCGGTCCGGACACCGCGCGGCCGGGAGGCGCCGGTGCGCTGCCGACCTTCGAGGAGTGGCTGACGGCGGTCGCCCCGCACGAGCTCTCGGGTGAGCTCGCCGCGATCGCGCAGCGGCTGACCGGGCGGTCCTTCGCGCCCCGCCCGCTGGTCGGTGCGTACTTCTCGTGGGTGTTCGACCGAGTGGTGGCGACGGCGCCCGACTCGGTGCGGGTGGTGGTGCACCGGACCCGCGCAACCGACCTCGGCGACGGGCCGGACGGCGAGCAGCTGGTGACGTTGGCCAACGGGTCTCGGCTGGTGGTGGACCGGGTCGTGCTCGCCCAGGGCAACTTCGAGGCCCGGGCCACCGACGAGGAGCGCGAGCTGTCCGCCTTCGCCGAGCGGCACGGGTTGCAGTACTTCCCCTCGGGTTATTTCGATCAAGCGCGGCTGCGTTCGGTTCCGGCGGGTGAACCGGTGCTGCTGCGGGGTTTCGGGCTGACCTTCATCGATTGCATGGCGCTGCTGTGCGAGGGCCGGGGCGGCCGGTTCGAACCCGACCCCGACCACGGCTTGCGGTACGTGCCGTGCGGGCGGGAACCGGTGCTGCACGTCGGTTCCCGGCGCGGTCTGCCCTACCGCGCGAAGTTCGGCTACGAGCTCGACCCTCCCCCGCTGCCCCGGTTCTTCACCGCCGAGGCCGCGCGCGCTCGCGGCGTTCCGGTGGAGTTCGAGCGGGACCTGCTGCCGCTGCTGATGAAGGAGGTGGCGGGTGCCTACTACCACGAGTTCTTCCGGACCCGCCCGGATCGCGTGCGCTGCGGCTGGTGGGAGTTCTCCGAGGCGCTGGCCGGCCTCGACTGGGGTGGCCGGGAGTGGGACGAGCTGGTCGCGAAGAGCGTGCCCGAGGAGCGCGACCGGTTCTCCTGGGGCCTGCTGGACCGCCACCTCGACACCGCGGGTGAGGACCTGCAGGAAGCGATCCGCGGTCACGTCGCCGACGACCTCCGGCGTCGCGGAGATCCGGCGTTCAGCCCGGAGCTGGCCGCCGTGCGAGGCCTGCTCTCGGCGGTCGGGGTGCTGTTCGAGCTGGTGGAGGCCGACGACCTCACCCCGCGCTCGCTGGTGGTGGAGCTGGAGAACGGTTTCCTGCCGGTGCTGAGCTACCTCACCAGCGGCCCGCCGCCGCGCAGGCTGGCCGAACTGCTCGCCCTCTCGCGCGCGGGCGTGGTCCGCTTCCTCGGCCCGGGCACGGAGGTGCGCGCCGAACGCGGTGCCTTCCGCGCCACCGGTTCGCTGACGCCGGACGTCGTGGAGGCCCGCTGCCTGGTCGAGTCGCGGCTGCGCACGCCATCGCTGCTGGACACCGACGACGACCTGCTGCGGCGGCTCTTCGAGCGAGGCGAGTGCGCTCCCCTGGCGCACCGCGACCAGGACGGTTCCGAGCACACCACGGGGAAGATCAGCGTTCTGGCCTGCGACCACCGGCTGCTGCGCGCCGACGGCTCGCCGCACCCGAGCAGGTTCGCCATCGGCCCCTACGTCGCCGGCGTGCACACCTCCGCCAGCGGGCCGGGCACCTCGGGCTTCTTCGCGGGCAGCGACCTCCTCGCCCGCACCGCGCTGCACCCCACCCTCACCACCGCGACCCGGTGACGCGACCGCGGGCGGTCCTGGTTCGAACCGTCCGCGATCGATTTCCCTTTTGTCCGGACAGTTCGAGCCACAACCGCCACCGTCCCGGAGAACTCCGCGAAACCCGGTGAAAACGGACGCCTTCACGACGACGCGGAATATTTCCGAGCGCCGGTACCTTCAGGAGTCGTGCCTGTCTCGTCTTCCGGTGTCGGGCTGCGCTCCGAGCGCGGCCCGATCCTGCTCGCGCTGATGTTGTCCACGGCCCTGGTGGCGCTGGACGCGACGATCATCGCCACCGCGTCGTCCACGATCGCCCGCGATCTCGGCAGCTTCGCCCAGGTCCCGTGGTTGTTCTCCGCCTACCTGCTCGCGCAGGCCGTGAGCACGCCGCTGTTCGGCAGGCTCGCCGACGTGCTCGGCCGCAAGCGCCTGATGCTCGCGGGGGTCGGGTTCTTCCTGATCGGATCGGTGCTGTGCGGTGTGGCCTGGTCGATGCCCGCGCTGATCGTCGGCCGGGTGCTGCAGGGGCTGGGCGCGGGCGCGGTGATGCCCGTCTCGCTGACCATCGCCGCCGACATCTACACGCTCGAGGAGCGGGCGAAGACGCAGGGCTACCTGGCCTCGGTGTGGGCGATCTCGTCGGTCGTCGGCCCGACGCTGGGCGGTGTGTTCAGCGAGTTCATCAGCTGGCGCTGGATCTTCTGGATCAACCTGCCGCTGTGCTTCGCGGCGGCGGCGATGCTGGTGCTCAAGTACCACGAGTCCGCGCGTGAGGGCGACCGCGAACCGATCGACTACCTCGGCGCCGCGCTGCTCACCGGCGGCAGCACGCTCGTGCTGCTCGGCCTGCTCGAAGGTGGCACCAGCTGGGCGTGGATGTCGGTGCCGTCGGTGCTGATCTTCGTGGCGGCCGTGCTGCTGCTCGCGGCGTTCGCCGCGCACGCGCTGCGCTCGGCGCACCCGATCCTGAACCTGCGACTGCTGCGCCGCCGCGTGATCGGCGTCCCGACGGCCGTCGCGCTGCTGGTGGGCGTGATCGTGCTGGGCCTGTCCACCTACGTGCCGATCTACGCCCAAGGCGTGCTCGGCGTCGGACCGCTGATCGCCGGCTTCGCCCTGGCCGCCATGACGGTCGGCTGGCCGCTCGCCGCCACCAACGCCGGACGCGTCTACCTCAACCTCGGGTTCCGCTACACGTCGATGATCGGTTCGGCCCTGGTGCTCGTGGGCACCGGCCTGACGCTGCTGCTGGGCGAGAGCTCGACCGTGTTCATGATCGGCGCTTTCACCTTCGTCGTCGGCCTCGGCATGGGCCTGACCGCGGTGCCCACGCTCATCGCCTCGCAGTCCGCGGCCGCGTTCACCGAGCGCGGCGCCGTCACCGGAATCAACATGTTCGCCCGCTCGCTGGGCTCAGCGGTGGGCGTGGCGGTCTGCGGCGCCATCGTCAACGCCCGCACCACCGTCGGCCCCGACGGCACCCCCGCCGGACCAGGTCTGATGGCAGCGGTGCACGTCGTCTTCGGCCTGCTGTTCCTCGTCGCCGCAGCCCTCGTGGTCCTGGCGTTCCTCATGCCGACAGACCACCCGAAGCGCCCCACCACCCAGGTCGAACAACCCGACGAAGCCACCACGACGGCCTGACCCGTCAGAGCAACCGCGCGACCGAGTCCAGGCGGCCCTCGGCCCTGGCCGAGGGCATGGTGGCCGCGTGTCGCTGCGCCCGCTCCACGACGTCGCGCGCGGCGTCCAGGTCACCGGTCCTCGCATGGGATTCGGCCAACCACGTCAGGTACAGCGCCACCTCCCTGGCGTGCTCGGCCGGGTAGCTCGCGACGGCGTTGGCCAGAAGGGGCTCGGCGTCGGCGGGGCGACCCAGTTCGATCAGGCACCGACCGGCCATGACGTCGATCTCCGCCTGGTTGAGCCAGTAGACCCACTCCGGCTCGGACCCGGCATCGCCTCGGCGGAGAACCCCGCTGCTGACCACGTCATCAAGATGCCGCAGCTCCACGACCCGCGCTTCGAGCTCCTCCGCCAGCGAAACCCCCACCCGCCGACCGGATCGGACATGCGCGGCCATCGGTGACTCCCCCACGAGCCACTCGTGCGCGACCCGCACCGGATCACCAGCGTCGGACTGCAACGGCACACCGAGCACTTGCTCGTAGGCGCTGATCACGTCCTGCGCCACTGCTCGTTTTCCCGTTTCGACCATGCTCAGGTACGACTTCGCGAAATGTGTCCGCTGAGCCATCCGCGACAGGCTCAGCCCCGCCGCTTCCCGCGCAGCCCGCAACTCCGCACCAGTCGCCATCAGCTCCACCTCGCAGTGAACCCCTGTGAACGGCCAAAGCCCACTGATCACCATCCGTGTTCACGAAACTACTCACAGGAAGATCCTCGGCAAGGGTCCCCGACCTCGACGCAATGCCACGACATCGATGGGAACTCTCATGGCGAACTCGCGAACCTGGCTGCGCTACTTCTGGCGTCCCGTCCCGGACGAAGCCAGCTCGTACGGCTTGGTCCGCCACGCATTCTTCGGTATCGCCGCCGACTCCGGCCCGTCCGCGCTCTCGGTCTGCGAACGAACTTTCGCCCTGGCGAAGCCCTCCGAATTCGACTGGATCCACGCTCCGACCTGCCCGGAATGCAACGAAACCCTCAAGCAGACGACGAGCCCGTGACCCTGTCGAAGCCGGTGATGGTGTCAGACGCTCTGCTGTTCATCGGTCAAAGGGGCATTCTGCCCCTGATCGACGATGTCCTGATCGGCTCGGAAGGCTTCCAGCACAGGAGCAGGCGTCGTTCGGGAGGCCGCGGCGAACTCGCTGGGCGAGACGAACAGGCGGGTGGGTCGCTGGAGTCTCGTCCGCAAGTAGCGCTGAGTGTGGTCAGCCGAAGCGGTCATGTTGTCGCAACATACGCCGCCCACCCGGGCTCGTCGCCGATGGTTGGCCGTGTGTTCACCGTTGCGTTCATCTTCCGGGGAAAGACTTCCGTCCATGAATCGTCTTGCTGCCGCTTCGGTTTCGGCTGCGCTGGTCGCGGCGCTGGTGACGAGCGGAGCAGCTCTCGCTCGTGACGAGGGCGATGCGGTCGAGCTGTACCGAACGGACCTGCCGCCGTTGGCGACGATCGACGGGGTGGAGATCTCCGGCGGGGCGTACGGGTCGTCGTTGTTCCCGGTGCCGGGTTCGCCGGACGAGTACTACGGCATCACCGATCGCGGCCCGAACGTGGACGGCCCGAACGACGTGAAGGTGGAACCGATCCCGGACTTCACGCCGGCGATCGGCCGCTTCAAGCTCGTCGACGGCAAGGCCGAGCTCGAAAGCACCATCCCGCTCCGGGCAGCCGACGGCACGCCCTATTCCGGGCGTCTCAACAGCGAGGCGAGCACCGGTGAGACGATCGTCGACCGCGACGGCAAGCCCCTCGATCCGGATCCGAACGGCTACGACCCGGAAGGGCTGGTCGCGCTGCCGGACGGCACGTTCTGGATCTCCGACGAGTACGGCCCGTTCATCACCCGCTTCGGCGCCGACGGCCGCGCCATCGAGCGCGTCTCGCCGTTCAACGGCGGCCTTCCCGCCGAGCTCGCCCACCGCGCCCCGAACCAGGGCATGGAAGGGCTCACGATCACGCCGGACGGCCGCACGCTGGTCGGGATGATGCAGTCCGCGCTCCAGCAGCCCGACCTGACCGTCGAGCAGGACGAGGTGACCGTCACCCGCATCGTCACCTACGACCTCGCGACCAGGGCCACCCACGAGCACGTCTACCTGCTCGACGACCCGAAGGACAACGAGGGCGCGGTCAGCGAGATCACTGCGCTGAGCAGCACGGAGTTCGTCGTCGACGAGCGCGACGGCGATCTCGGTCCCGGCGCGCACAAGAAGCTGTTCAAGATCGACCTCACCGGCGCCACGGACGTCCAGGGACGCGACGTCGACGGCAAGAGCATCGAAGCCCACGTGGGTGCGAAGAGCACCGCTGACGCGAAGAAGGCCCTCGACGAGGCGGGGATCAAGCCGGTGTCGAAGGACCTGTTCCTCGACCTCGACGCCCTCATCACCGAGACCGGTGTCTTCAACCACGACAAGATCGAGGGCGTCGCAGTCCGCGACGGCGGCCGGACGATCGTGATCAGCAACGACAGCGACTTCGGCATCGACGGCGTCACCAACGACACCCCGCCCTACCAGCTCAAGCCGAAGACCCTCCCCGACGGAACCCAGGACGACGGAGAGTTCCTCAAGATCGACATGACCAAGCTCAACGACTGATGCGCAGAGGTTGAAGAGTGTCGCGCAGTTCCTGCGGGCGGCGAAAACCCGGAGCGTACCTGCGCGTCATCGAGCCGGGCGACGTGCGACCCGGCGACTCGGTGGAGGTGGCCCACCGGCCCGACCACCGCGCCACGGTCGCCCTCGCTTTCCGCGCGCTGACGCTCGAACCCGCCCTGTTGCAGTCGATTCCACGTTCGGTACGCGAAGCGCTCGGCTGATCACCCGACGATGACAGGCCCCACTCGCACCGGCCGCCCCATCACGAGGGAGGGGTCACCGCGGGGTGTCCGCGAGGTCGGCGGCTTGGTCTCTGAGGGTGCGGGTGAGCGCTTCGACGGGGGTTGTGGTGGGGCCGGGAAGGCGGACCAGGTTGATCCGGCGTCGTTCCGGTGGGGCGTCGTCGAGGGGCAGCAGGCGGACACCCGGTGGAAGGACGTGCCGCAGCGTCGCCGGGACGCTGGTGATGCCGATTCCCGCTGCGACCAGGTGGAGTTTGGTCAGCCAGTCCCGGGCTGCGTGGTGGATCAGAGGGCGGCCGGGAAGGCCCGGCCAGACGCCTAGGAGCGGTTCAGCGGCCTGCGACGGGCTGGCGATCCAGGTCTCGCCGGAGATGCGCTCGGTGGTCGCGCTGGGGCCGGCGTAGCGGCCGTCGTCCGGGACGGCCACGACCAGCTCGTCGTCCAGCAGCGGCTCCACGTGCAGCGCCGGGGTGTCGGCGTCCGGGGAGCGGTGGGGCGGCCGGGAGGTCAGCAGCGCCAGGTCGAGCGTCCCAGCGCGCAGCGCGCGTACCAGTGCGGGAGTCGTTCCTTCCCGGGTGGTGACGCGCAGTCCCGGGCTTTGCCGCCGCAAGGCTGCCAGGGCCGGGGCCACGAGCGCGGCCCCGGCGGCCGGGATGAAGCCCAGCCGGATGTGCCCGGTGTCGTCGGCGCCGCGCAGCTCCCGGTCTGCGACATCGAGGACGTCCAGGGCGGTGATCGCGTGTCGCAGCAACGTGCTCCCTGCCGCCGTCAGCCGAACCCCGCCGGGATGACGGTCGAACAACCGGGAATCGGCAGCCTGCTCCAGGGCTGCGATCTGCCGCGAGACGGCCGATTGGGTGTAGCCCAGGGCGTCGGCCGCGGCCGTGAACGTCCCGCGCTCGGCGACCTCGCGCAGCACCCTCAGCCCCACCAGGGTGAGCTCCATGAGTGTTCAGCATAGCTGGCATGCGAAGCATTCGTTGGCGGAATGCCCGTGGCATTCCTAGCGTCGAAGGCGTCGAACCACCCAGGAGGAGATGCTCATGCCACTGGTCACCGTGCACTTGCGCCGGGGAACGTCCGCCGAGTACCGGCGTCTCGTCTCCGAAGGCATCCACCGCTCCCTGGTCGAGGTCCTGAAGATCCCGCAGGACGACCAGTTCCACGTCTTCCACGAGGTCGACCCGGACAACTTCGTGATCCAACCGGTCGTGTTCGGAATCCGACGCGGCGAGCGCACCATGTTCATCCAGCTGTCGTTCAACCAGCGCACGGCGGAGGACAAGAACGAGCTGTTCCGCGCGATCGTGGCCAACCTCGGCCTGTTCGCCGAGGTCCCGGCGGAGGGCATCCTGATGGTGATCTCCGAGACCGCAAGCGAGAACTGGTGGGCAGCGGGACGCGTCGTCGATCCGGCCACCGGCTACGACGAACGCATGTCGATCCGGTGATCTACGCCAGGCCCAGGTCCGTGACGGCTTGCCAGGCGAGGTGGGCTTGCCGTTGTTCGGTGTCGGCTCGGGCTCCTGCGTCGTAGCCGTCGTCGCCCATGTGGCCTGCCTGGTATCGGGCGCGGACTCCGGCCGTGATGCAGCAGGAGCGCCAGCGCTGGAAGGCGACGTAGAACGGCAGGTCGGAGAGGTCTCGGCGGGTCAGGTCGGCGTAGCGGGCGATGAGGTCGTCGCGGGTCGGGAAGCCGTCCTCGGCCGTGGGGCCGGGGGTGACGGCGGGGAGGTCGTCACCGGGTTCTTCCCAGGTCGCGATGAGCCAGCCGAGGTCGGCGAGCGGTTCTCCCAGGGTGGCCAGTTCCCAGTCGAGGACGGCGAGGACCTCGCCGTCGGGGCCGTAGGAGAGGTTCCCGGGGCGGAAGTCGCCGTGCACGATGCCGGTGGTCTGCTCGGGCGCGTTCGCGACGAGCGCGTCGTGCACCTGGTCGAGCAGGCCGAGGTCCGGGGCGCCTGAGGCGTGGACCTGCTTCTGCCAGCGCCGCAGCTGACGTTGCAGGTAGCCGTCGCGGCGGGCCGCGTCACCGAGCCCGACGGCGTCCGGGTCGAGGTTGTGCAGCGCGGCCATGCACTCCACGGTCGCCATCCCCGCCCGGTGCCGAGCCGGGAGCGCCATCGGGGCGGCCGAGGAGCGGTCGGCGAGGACGGTGCCGTCGACGAAGTCCATCACGTAGAAGGCGGCGCCGGTGACCTCGGTGTCCTCGCAGTACGCGAGTGGTTCCGGGACGGGGACGCCGGTGCCGTGCAGCGCGGAGATGAACCGCCACTCGCGGCTCATGTCGTGGGCGGTGCTGAGCACTCCCCCGGTCGGCGGCCTGCGCAGGGCGCGCACCACGCCGTCGGCGCCGGTGACCCGGTAGGTGAGGTTGGACCTCCCGCCCGAGACCAGCGAGAACTCCACCGGTGCGGGCACGCCGCGCTCGGCCAGCCAGCGGGTGACCGCGTCGCGTTCGATGCCTGGCAGCTCCACCGCGCTCACCCCTGCTGGACGATCTGCTCTCGGAGTCGACGCTTGAGAACCTTGCCCGTCGGCGTGCGCGGCAGCGGGTCCTCCTGCACCACCACGTGCGCGGGCACCTTGAACCCCGCCAGGCGTTCTCCGACGTGCGCTCGCAGTTCCTCCACGTCCACACCGGTTTTGAGGTTCACCACGGCGGCGACCTCCTCGCCCAGGGTGGCGTGCGGCAGCCCGATGACGGCGACGTCGGCGACCGCCGGGTGCTCGTGCAACGCGGCTTCGACCTCGGCGCAGTAGACGTTCTCGCCGCCCCGGATCACCACGTCCTTGAGCCGGTCCACCACGTACACCCAGCCGTCGTCGACGTAGCCGAGGTCGCCGGTGTGGAACCAGCCGTCGGTGAAGGAGTCCGCGGTGGCCTCGGGCAGGTTCCAGTAGCCGCGCACGACGCTGGGACCCCGGAACCACAGCTCGCCGATCTCGCCGTCCGCGAGGTCGTCGCCGGTCGCCGGGTCGACGACCCGGATCTCCACGCCCGGCATGGGTTTTCCGACGCTGTCGGGGTGGTCCTGGTAGTCCTCGCCGGAGTTGCCGACGACCGTGGAGGTCGTCTCGGTCAGCCCGTACCCGCTGGCGGCGCTGCTGCCGAGCCGGCCGATGCGCTGCACGAGGTCGGGCGGGATCGGAGCGCCGCCCATCGTGACGCCCTCCAGGCCGCGGACCGAATCGCTGTTCTCGACCAGGTCCCGCATCACCGTGGGAACACCGGCGGCGCTGGTCAGGTCGTTGTCGCGGATGAGCTTCTCGGCCTGCGCCCGGTCCCAGCGGTACATCGTCGCCAGCTTCGCTCCCGCGAGGGTCGCGAAGCACAGCACGGTGATGCCGGCGATGTGGAACATCGGGAACGTCAGCAGCGCCCCGGGCTGCGGGTCGTTCGCATCGGGTTCGGGGAAGGTGCCGCCGTTGGTGATGGCGGCACCGACCTTGCGGGTGACGACCGTGTTGAGCAGGTTCGTGACGTGGTTGCGGTGCGTGGCGACCGCGCCCTTGGGGCGTCCCGTCGTGCCCGAGGTGTAGAGGATCGTGGAGTCGTCGTCGGGTTCGATGACGACCGCGGGCGGCTGCACGTCGTCCGGGAACCCGGCGATCAGGTCCGCCCACGGGCGCACGCCCGGGCCCGGTTCGCCGCCGCGCACCTCGACGACCGGGACGTCGCGGTCGAGCAGCGCCGTGCGCTCGGGGTCGGCGAACACGAGCTTCGCACCGCTGTCGGTCATGCCGTAGCGCAGCTCGTCGCGCGACCACCAGGCGTTGAGCGGGACGGCGACGAGCCCCGCGACCTGCACGGCCCAGAAGATCGGCACCCACTCCGGGAAGTTGCGCATCGCGATCGCGACGCGGTCTCCGCTGGTCAGCCCGTACTCCTCGCGCAGCGCGCGGGCCAGTCCCGCGACGAGCCGCTGGTGCTCGGTGAAGGTCCAGCGCTGGTCCTCGTAGATGAGGAAGTCGTTGTCGCCGTGGAAGGCGCTGAGCAGGGCCGCGTCGCGCAGGGTGCGCAGCGGTTTGGCGTAGACGCGCATGGGCGTTCCGCGCACCACGGCGTCGGTCATCTCGAAGTCACCGCCGGGTCCGATGAGTTCGTCCAGCAGGCTTTCGCGCAGCTCGTCAGGCACCGTTGCCTCCCCTGGTCGTTCCCTTGGCGTGCTTCGGATTGGCGACCGCGAGCCGGTCCCGCACTTGCGACCACAGCAGCGCGGCGACGCCCTCGTCCCACGGGTTGGCTTCACCCGCCCGGATCGCGACGGCCAGCGCGGCGCGATCGGCGAATCCCAGTTCGGCCAGCCGCTCGCGGTGCCGTCGCCGCTGCTCGGCACCGAACCGCAGCTCGCGCTCCACAGTGGACAGGACGTTGACGGCCACCAGCGACTGGAATCGCATCCGGCCGTCGAACTCGGTGAGCACCTCGTCGCGCAGGAAGTCCCGCGTCGCGGCGACGAGCTCGGCGGCGGTCGGCCGCCCGTGCAGGTCAGCGGGCTCGGACTCCACCTGCGGTTCGGCGGCTGATTCCGGGATCCCCAGCTCGGTGAGCAGGTCGTGCTCCTGCTCGCAGACCCGGCGCCCGATCGCGGCGAGCTCCATCGACGGGTGCGCGCCGCTGAGGTGCTGTTCGGCCTGGGAGCGGCAGATCACGCCCCACCTGGCCGTGCCGTAGACCTCCCACCAGCGCACGACGTCCGGGTCCGGCCGGGTGCCCGCGATCTCGGCGTAGCCGTCGAACAGGTCGTCCGTGGAGCCGAAACCGCCCACGGGCAGGGGTGATCCGAAGCGCCAGGCATTCGTGCGCAGCCACCCCAGGTCCTCCATCGGGTCCCCGACGTGCACGAGCTCCCAGTCCAGCACCGCGCGCAGTCCGGTCTCGTCGACGATGAGGTTGCCGTTGCGGAAATCCCCGTGCACCAGGGACCTCCCCGACCCGGTCGGTCGGTTCTCCCGCAGCCAGCGGAAGGCGACCTCCACGGCGGGGATCGGGTCGCCGAGGCCGTCGTGGTCGGCGATGAGCTGTTCCAGCGGGTCCGGCTCCGGGAAGCCCTCCGGCACCGGGATCAGGTGGATGCGGGCGGCGGCCCTGCCGAGCTCGCGGGCCAGTCCGTCACGCGCGGCGGCGTAGGCGTCCTCCCGCAGCAGTCGCCGGGGGATCGTCTCGCCGTCGACGTGCTCGGTGAGCACGTACGGCGCACCCAGCACCGTCTCGTCGACGCCGTGGTCGACCACGTGCGGCACCGGCACCCCGGCCTGCTCAGCGGCTTCGAGGGCCACCGCCTCCCGGGCCATGCCGTCGGGACGGGCCAGGCCGGGCGGATCTCGTCGCAGCACGAGGCGACCGGTGTCGAGCTCGACGAACCACGTCTCTCGGCTCGCCCCACCGCTGGCCCGCTCCAACCGCGCCACCCGCACCGGGTGGCCTCGGACCTCGCTCAGCCGCTGGGCCAGTCGCTCGCCGAGTTCCGCAGCGCTCATGCGCGCTTTCCCGGGCCGGCGAAGCCGAACAGGTAGCCCGCGACCTTGCGCATCTGCACCTCTTCGGCGCCCTCGGTGATCCGGTAGCGGCGGTGGTGGCGGTAGATGTGCTCGAACGGTGCGTGCCGGGTGTAGCCGAGCCCGCCGTGCACCTGGATCGCGCGGTCCGCCGCGTCGCACACCAGCCGGTTCGCCCGGTAGTTGCACATCGAGACCTTGTCGCTGATCTCGAAGTTCGGCCGCCGGTCCATCTCCCAGGCGGCCTTGCGCACCAGCCCGCGCACCATCTCGGCCTCGGTCTGCAACTCCACCAGCGGCCACTGGATGGCCTGCCTGCGGGCCAGCGGCTGGCCGAAGGTGACGCGCTCGCGGGCGTAGGCGACGCTGCGGTCGATGCAGAACTGAGCGGCCCCCACTCCCGAAGCCGCTTGGCGGATGCGGTTCTCGTGCACGAAGCACTGCGCCAGCTCCAGACCCCTGCCCTCCTCGCCGAACATCGCCGAGGCGGGCACCCGCACGTCGCGCAGCGACACCTCCGCGTGGTCGGTGGGCATGTTGAAGGTCCACCAGTGGAAGTCCACCGAGAACCCCGGCGTGCTGGTGGGCACGACGAACGCGGTGATGCCGCGGGCATCGCCCGGTTCACCGGAGGTGCGCGCGAAGATCACGTCGTGGGTGGCGGAGTGCATGCCCGAGTTGAAGCGCTTGCCGCCGTTGATGATCCAGTCGTCGCCGTCGCGGACCGCGGTGGTCTCCAGCCAGGTGGCGTCGCTGCCGTGGTCGGGTTCGGTGAGACCGAAGCCCAGCCGGGCCTCGCCGGTGAGCATCGGCTGCAGGAACTCCTGCCGCTGCGCCTCGGTCCCGAACTCCAGCATCATGTGCACGACGGGGAAGTTGCCGACCACCGATGCCTCGTTCTGCAGATCGTTGTGCAGACCAAGGCCTTTCGCCGCCAGGTGCTCGCGGATCACGGCCATCTCGAAGTTGCCGCCCCCACCGCCACCGACCTCCTCCGGCAGCCCGTAGCGCAGCCAACCGGCCGCGTCGGCGCGCCGGGACATCTCGCGCAGCAGCGCTTCCCACTCGGGGCGGGGCGTGCCACCTGCCTCGAAATCGGTGCGGGCGTACTCCCGCCGGTGGTCGAAGAAGCGCTCGTTGTCGTCCTGCTGCTGGAGCGGGACGATCTCGGACTCGATGAACTGGTCGAGCTCACCGAGCAGGGCGACGAGCTCGACGGGCATCGAGAAGTCCATGCAAGCCTCCTTAGCGCCCGTTCAGTGACCTTAAGCACACGTCCCGGCTGGCACAAGAGGGCGTCAGTCGACCAACCACTCGCCGGTGAACTCCGGCTCGGTCTTGTTCGTGAACGCCCGGAACGCCGCGGGCGCGTCGGCGGTCGCGAAGTTGACCGACTGGGCTCGCGCCTCGGATTCCAGCGCCTCGCGGAACGTCTGCTGACCTGCGGCGTTGAGCATGTTCTTGCTCTGCGAGATCGCCACCGACGCCCCACCGGCGAGCCTGTCGGCGAGCTCGTCGACGAAGCCGTCCAGCTCGTCGTCGGCCTTCACCCAGGTCACCAGCCCGAGCTCGCGGGCCTCCTCGGCGCCGATGATCTCGCCGAGCAGCGCCAGCCGCTTGGCCTGCTGCAGACCGACCAGGCGAGGCAGCAGCCAGGAGCCGCCGAAGTCCAGCGACAGGCCGCGCTTGGCGAAGATCTGGGAGTACCGGGCGTCCGGGGCGGAGACCACCAGGTCGCAGCCCAGCGCCAGGTTCCAGCCCGCCCCCACCGCGACCCCGCGCACCTTGGCGATCACCGGCTTGGACAGCTCGTGCAGCGTCAGCGCCACGTCGTTGATCCGGTGCATGCGGCTGAGCGGATGCCCGCCCCGGTCGGCGGAGAGGTCGGCACCGGCGCAGAAGTCGCCACCGGCTCCGGTCAGCACCACGGCCCGCACGGCGTCGTCCAGCTCCGCGCCGCGCAACGCCTCGTGGAGCGCACCCCAGGTCGGCGGGTCGATGGCGTTCTTGCGCTGCGGCCGGTTCAGCGTCAGCGTCAGCACGGGCCCACGCTGCTCCACCAGAACGGTGTCACTGTCCACTGTGCTCACACGCCCTCCACCGAACTCCGATGCACTTATCGATCGCTAAGTTAACACCCGGAACACCACAACGTCACCAACCACAACGGCACGTTCCCCCACCGACGACCACGAGCGATCGCTGGTCAACGCGAGGCAGCCACCCGAAGCGCGCAAAGCAGCCGCCAGGTCAGGGCAGGTCAAGCATCGTCTCTACGGCGATCTCGCCGCTGCGATGCCCCGGGGCGAGGTTCGTCGGTTGGATGATGCGGGGCATTCGGACATGGTCTGGAGCAGGGCTGATGCTGTGGTTCGGGCGGTTCGCGATGTGGTGTGACTAGCGGGCGATGCCGGTGCCGACGAGGGTGGTGGCGTCGAGCTCGGTCAGGCCCACCTCGTCGAGGCGGGCGAGGTAGCGGTCCCGGACTCGGGCGACCTGATCCGGATCGAGGCCGCCGAGGACTCCCCGGTAGCCGGAGCCGAGGACGAGCAGCCAGGCGATCTCGGGTGTCATCGGCAGGGCGCGCTCGTGGACCGTGACGTCCACTTCGGACAGACCGAGGTCGTTCAGCCAGGCGGCGAACGTGTCCGGCTGGTTGATGCGGTCGCCCGGGCGCTTCGGCCGCTCGCCGGGCTGCTCGGCACCGGTCACCTCCGCGACGGCGAGGGCGAGCTGCCTTCCCGCCGGGTCCATCGCGCCGCGACGCCAGATCGTGAACGCGACCCGGCCTCCCGACCTGGCCGTGCCGATGAGGTGCCTGGTTCCGGCTTCCATGTCCGGGAAGAAGAAGATGCCCAGCGCCGACTGGACGAGGTCGTACCCCGCGCCGCCCCAGCTGGTGACGTCGGCTTCGTGAGCGTGCAGCTGCGGCAGCCCGGCGGCCCGTTCGCGCAGCTCGGCGATCATCGGGCCGGAGACGTCGACCGCGTCGACGAGCCCTCCGGGGCCGACCTGCCGGGCCGACGGGACCGCGGAGGCGCCCGTACCGCAGCAGGCGTCGAGGACCCGCTCACCCGGCTGCGGGCCGGCGACCGACACCGCGTCCGCACCCACCGGCTCCCAGAGGTGACGGCCGAGAGCGGCGAAGTCCGCCGCAGCGGCGTCGAACGCGTCCCGCGTGCCGACCTCGCCCTGTCGCGCCATGGCCGTCCCTCCTTCAGCCCTGGCGGGCCTTGTAGCGCGGGTTCTTCTTGTTGATCACGAAGGTCTTGCCGTGCCGGCGGATCACCTGAGCCCCGGGCTTCTGCTTCAACGACCTCAACGACTTGCGCACCTTCACCGTTCCACGACCTTTCCTCTCGGGCGATGCGCCTCAGCCTAACGAAAATGACAACCATTGTCATCACCTGGATGTCCATGGAGCTCGGGTACCGGATTTCCACTGAAATCGGGGATGGGGTCGCCGTCGGGGACCTCGGTGGGGGCGACTTGGGTCTGAACTGTCCGGGAACCGGCCTTGATCATGGGTCGGTCGGACCACAAACCGCCGCTGGCGGGGCCTCGCGTCGAACGGGGGCGGATGGCTGCGTCGGTCTCTCGATCACTGCCGTCGTCTGCGGCGGTAGCATCTGCGGTGTGCTGGAGCGGGTGCGCCTCGGCGTCCGAGCGCGTCCTCGAACCTCATGACGGCGCCGCACGCGGAGGAGACCACGTGACCGCACCCACGGATGTCCTGCGTCTCGTCACCGAAGCCCACCCGCTGCTCGCGGGCAACCGCGAGAACAACGACCGGGAGCGCAGGCTCAGCGACGAGACGGTCTCCTGCCTCGTCGGCACCGGAGTGATGCGGGCGCTGGTGCCCGCGCGCTTCGGCGGCGGGGAGTGCTCGCTGCGCACCGCCATCGAGGCGACGTGCGAGGTCGCGAAGGCCGATCCCTCCGCCGGATGGGTGGTGATGATCCTCGGCTCCGGCGCGTTCCTGAGCGGGATGTTCCCGCCGCTGGGGCAGGAGGAGGTCTACGCCGACGGCCCCGACACCCGCGTGTGCACCGTGCTCGCACCGAAGTCCACGGCGCGGGCGGTCGACGGCGGGTGGCTGCTGACCGGGCGCTGGGGCCCGGCCTCCGGGTGCCTGCACTCGCAGTGGGCGATGATCGGGTTCCCCGGCGTCGACGGCGAAGCGTCCCTCGCGCTGGTCCCGATGGCCGAACTGACCGTCGAGGACACCTGGTTCACCACCGGCATGCGGGCCACCGGCAGCAACCTGCTCGTCGGGAGCGACCTGTTCGTCCCCGAGCACCGGGTCCTGCGCTTCTCCTCGGCCATCCGCGGCCGGTACCCGGCGGGACGTCCGGCGGAGTCGCGCTACCGCTCGGCGCTGATGTCCACGCTGGCCACGTACATGATCGCGCCCTACCTCGGGATGGCCTGCGCCGCGCTGGACCACGTCGTCGCAGGTGCCGACAGCAAGGGCATCGCGTTCACCCACTACGAGCGCCAGCGCGACTCCACGGCGTTCCAGCTGGCCGTCGCCGACGCGTCGATGAAGATCGACCTGGCGCGGCTGATCGCGGAGAACTCCGCCTCCGTCGTCGACGGCCACGCCGACGCCGGAACCTTCCCCGACGACCTCACCCGGGCCAGGATCCGCCAGCACACCGGACATGCCGCCCAGCTGTGCCGGGAGGCGGTCGACGAGCTCGTCACCGCGCACGGCGCCGCGGCGTTCGCCGAGACGAGCCCGCTGCAGGCCCTCGTGCGCGACATCCACACCGCGTCCCGGCACGCCGTGGCCAATCCGGCGTCGTGCGCGGAGGTCTTCGGCCGCGCGCTGCTGGGCGTGGAGCCGAACATCACCGACATGATCTGACGCGGTCAGCCCTCGACGTACGGGATGGTTTGCGGCCCTTCGGGAAGGACGCAGACGCGGGCCTGCGGGCCCTTCGCGGCGAGCTCCTCCGCGACCGCGGTGGCGATGTCGTCGACCCGGTAGAGGTGGGCCATGCGGAGCTGCGCATCGGTGAGGTTGGTGGTGTGCACACCGACGCGGGCGGTGGCGAGCACGCGGGCGAGGATCTGCACCTGCCACTGGTCCGGAACGGTCTCCGTCCTCCCGGAGATGGTGCGCAGCAGCGCCTCCGGCGTGGGTTCGGAGGCCAGGACTTCGCGGAACGAGCCGTGATCGGGGAAGCCGTCGCTGCACTCGGCGGCGCAGATGATCAGCCCGCCCGGCTTGACGACGGTCGCGGCGGCGGTCATGCCCTTGACCGCCTGGTAGACGTTCTGGTCGAGCGGATACCCGGAGTTGGTGGTGACCACGACGTCGTAGCGCTGCGGAACCGGCCGCATCGACAGCTCGCGCACCACCTCTCGGGCGGCGGCGTGCATCGGGAGCAGGTCTCCGCCGAAGGCCTCGACGATCCGCTGCTCGCGGTTGAGCACCACGTCGAAGGCAAAGTCCACGCCGGTGCCCGCAGCGATGGCGCGGACGTCGTCGTGGACCGGGTTGCCCTCGCAGACCGCCCAGGTCGCCTGCGGGCTGGCGATGCGCGCCGCGTCGTGCAGCGTGAGCACGGTGTCCAGTCCGGCCAGACCCGGGGCGACGAGCTTGGGGCCGCCGCTGAAGCCGGCGAAGAAGTGCGGTTCGACGAAGCCGGTGGTGATCCGGACGTCGGCCTCCACCCAGTGCCGGTTGAGCGACACGGGCACTCCGTCGCCGAAAGTCCCCATCGCGCAGAGGACTTCGGGGTCCCGGCAGTCGTGGTTGATGATGCGCGTGGTGTCGACGAGCTCGTCGCCGAGCATCGCCCGCAGCTCGGAATCGGTGTTGCCGCGGTGCGTCCCGGTGGCCACGAGCAGCGTGAAGTCCTCCCGCGTCGCGATGCCCTCCAGCTCGGCGAGCAGGGCGCGCACCATCGCCTCGCGGGGCTGCGGCCGGGTCGCGTCGCAGAGCGACACCGCGATCCGCTGCCCGGCCCGCACCCGCTCGCGCAGCGGCGGGCCTGCGACCGGTTCGGCGAGCGCTCGGCGCAGCGCCGCCGCCGCGTCGGGCGCCGCAGGCGGATGGGCGGGCGCCACCACGGTCGTGCGCTCGGACGGCAGCTCGACGGTGAGCCCCGTCCTGCCGTAGGCCAGCTCCACGGACAACGTCTCCGGCATTCATCGCTCCAGGTCCACTCGGGTCTCCCCCGATCCTGACCCAGCGAACGTCGCAACGGGGAGCCCGGCCCCCTCGGGGCGCTCTTCGGCGGTCAACGCCGAATTCTCCACCCATTCGGAGCATTCGAATCCAGTTCGCCGAAGATCCGGATCAATTCGTTCCGCTTTTACGCCTAAAGCACCGGATAAGCGCTGCTCAGAATCCCCGAAAAGGGGGTTCGGAAATTTTCGCAACGGAGGATCCGCAACCGCTTGCGCCACCCCGATGTGCGCTGGCTCTCGCAGATCAATCCTGTTAAGTTAGCCTTGCCTTTGTTAGCGTTTCCGCTCGTAGCTGTGCCTTTCGGTCGTCGATCTGAGGAGAAACGTGGCCGTCGACACCCAGACCGAATCCGTAATCGGGTCGGTTCTCGAATGCGTGGGAAACACTCCTGCTGTCGCGATGAACCGGCTTTTCCCTCAATCCGATGTCGAGGTGATCGCGAAGCTCGAACTCATGAACCCCGGCGGGAGCATGAAAGACCGGTCCGCACGGCACATCGTCGAATCAGGTCTGCGCAACGGCTCGATCAAGCACGGAACCCACCTGGTGGAGAGCAGCTCCGGCAACTTCGGGATCGCGCTGGCCATCGCCGCACGCATCCACGGGCTGCGGTTCACCTGCGTGCTGGACCCCAAGGCCGTGCCCGCCAACGTCGCGATCCTCCGGCACCTGGGCGCGGAGGTGGAGATGGTCGACCAGCCGGACGAGACCGGCGGCTACCTGCACACCCGGATCCTGCGCGTGCAGGAGATCGTGGCGAACTCGCCCGGGGCGATCTGGATCAACCAGTACGCCAACGACCGCAACTGGCAGGCCCACTACTACGGCACCGGCGACGAGCTGAGCCGTCAGCTCGACGGACCGCCCACCTACCTGTTCGGGGCCGTCAGCACCACCGGCAGCCTGCTGGGCTGCTCGCGGCGACTGCGCGAGGACTTCCCCGAGATGCGGGTGGTCGCGGTGGACGCCGTCGGCTCGGTGATCTTCGGCGGCCCGCCCGGGCAGCGCGACGTGCCGGGCATCGGCGCGAGCCGGGTCCCGGAGCTGTTCAGCCCCGACGAGATCGACGAAGTGGTGCACGTCAACGACTTCGAGGCCGCCGTGGGCTGCCGCGAACTGCTCGCCACCGAAGGGATCTTCGCCGGCGGGTCGACCGGAGCGGTGGTCGCCGCCGTGCAGCGCACGCTGCCGCGACTCCCCCGCCCGTGCCGGGTGGTGGCGGTGTTCCCGGACCGCGGGGACCGCTACCTCGACCTGATCTACGACGACGACTGGTTCGACGCCGCCCGCCGGCGCTGCTCGAACTGACCAGAACACCGCAACACGAAGGAGAAGACCGGTGACCACCGAGGAATCCCCGCAGATGCTCTACCTGAGCCGCAGCGACATCGCAGCGGTCGGCGGCGCGGCGTCCGAGCTCTACGTGGAAGCGCTCAACGCCGGGTTGATCGCCCACTCCGAGGGCAAGACCGTGCAGCCGCTCAAGCCGTACCTGCGGGTGGCGGGCAAGCAGGGCCACATCGCCGACCGGATCATCGCGATGCCCGCGCACGTCGGAGATCCCGGGCTGTCCGGCATCAAGTGGATCGGCAGCAAGCACGACAACCCCGCCGAGCGCGGCAAGGAGCGCGCCAGCGCCGTCATCGTGCTCAACGACCCGGAGAGCAACTACCCGGTGGCGGTGCTCGAAGGAAGCCTGATCAGCGCCTGGCGCACCGCGGGCGTGACGTGCCTGGCCGCCCGGCACCTGGCCCGCGCCGGGTTCTCCCAGGTCGCGCTGGTGGGCTGCGGCCTCATCGGCAGCACCCAGATCACGGCGCTGCTGGAGCAGTTCGACT
Organism: Saccharopolyspora endophytica; assembly: GCF_018070075.1. Taxonomy (GTDB): domain Bacteria; phylum Actinomycetota; class Actinomycetes; order Mycobacteriales; family Pseudonocardiaceae; genus Saccharopolyspora; species Saccharopolyspora endophytica. The sequence goes on along the minus strand of NZ_JAGPXE010000002.1, from coordinate 305,445 downwards.
GCATCCAGGAGGTCCACCTGCACGACCAGCGACCGGAGGCCGCGCACGCGCTGGCCGAGCGGATCGGCCGCGAGCACCCGTCGGTCAAGGCCCACGTGACCGAGACCGCCGAAGAGGCCGTGCGAGCCGGTGACCTGGTCGTTCCGTGCACCGTCACCAGCGAGCCCTACATCGTCTCCGACTGGCTCAAGCCCGGCGCGCTGCTGTGCAACGTGTCCATCATGGACGTGCACAAGGAGGTCTTCCTCAAGGCCGACAAGGTCGTGGTGGACGACTGGGACCAGAGCAACCGCGAGAAGAAGATCATCAACCAGCTGGTGCTGGAGGGCTCGTTCTCCCGCGAGCAGTTGCACGCCGAGCTCGGCGAGATCTTGGCGGGCACCCGGCCGGGGCGCACCGATGACGACGAGATCATCGTGCTCAACCCGATGGGCATGGCCGTGGAGGACATCGCCTGCGCGGGCGCGGTCTACGAGCGCGCCAAGGAGCAGGGCGTCGGCACCTGGCTGGACCTGTACTGATGCAGGTCGGATCGGCCGAGCTGGTCATGCGGGACCTCATCGACGTGCTGCTGCAGGAGGAGCTCGTCGAGCTCACCGAGGAGCCACCGGGCTGGGGCCGGATCACGCTGGCGGCCGGCGCGGTGCGCTTCCGGATCGTCTCCGGCGGCGCGCTGCAACGCCATCGCCACGCCGGCGGCCCGGTCCTGTTCGAGGGGACGCGGTCGCTGACACCGGCCGAGCTCCTCTCGCTGGTGAGCGAGGACTCGTCCGAGGTGGCCGCGGACCTGCGGGCCGCGGTGGAGCACGCCGAGGTGCTGCGCGAGCAGCGCGCATCCCTCGACCTGACTCCGCGGGACGGCCGGCTGCTGGCCGGTGAGCGGTTGGCGGCGACGCGCAACCGCCCGTTCCACCCCACCTCCCGGGCGGCGGCGGGATGGCACGCGGAGGAGGTCGAGCGGTACGGCCCGATGCGCGGTGAGCCGTGGGGGCTGGACTGGGTGGCGGTGCGCCGCGACCGCCTCGTCCACGGCGCCGACCCGCTCTCGCACCACCTCGCCGAGCTGGTCCTCTCCCCCACCGAGCAGCGGGTGCTCGACGAGGCCGGGGAGGACTACCAGCCGATCCCGGTGCACCCGTGGCAGTTCCAGCACGTCCTGGCGGAGTCCTTCGGCGCGGAGATGGCGGAGGGGGCGGTGGTTCCGCTGGCTCGCGGGCTCGGCGGTTTCCACCCCACCTCCTCGCTGCGCACCCTGGTCTCCGAACCCGAGACCGACCGGCACGTCAAGCTCCCGCTCGGAGTGGCCACGCTGGGCGCGACGCGGCTGCTGCCGCCTCGCTACCTGGCCAACGCCGAGCGGGCCCAGCGCTGCATGGCCGATCTGCTCGACCGGGTTCCGGCGCTGGGCGAACGGGTGGCGCTGTGCGACGAGCGGGTCTGGGCCGGGTGGCACGACCCAGACGACGCGTTCGGCGATCGGCCGGGGCAGCTCGCCGCGCAGGTCCGGATCTACCCGGAGCTCGACGGCTTGGTGCTGCCGATGGCGGCGCTGGCCGCGCACGAGTGGGACGTGCTGGCACCGGCGATCTCCGAGCGGTTCGACCCGGTCCGGTTCTTCGCCGACCTGGCGCGCTCGTTCTGCGAGGTCGCGTTCGGCTTCCTGAGCCGCGGGGTGCTGCCGGAGCTGCACGGCCAGAACGTGGTGGTGCGGCTGGAAGAGGGACGCGTGGAGCAGTTCGTGCTGCGCGATCACGACACGCTGCGACTGTTCCCGGAGTGGATGCGCGCGGCCGGCACGCCGGATCCGCAGTACGTCATCAAACCCGGTGCGCCGCAGTCGCTCCGGCTCGACTCGGCGGAATCGCTGGTCGGCTACCTGCAGACCCTCGGGTTCCAGGTCAACCTCTACGGCATCGCCGACGCCCTGCGCCGTCACTTCGGCGTGGACGAGCGCGAGCTGTGGGCGCAGCTGCACCAGGCGGTGCGGGAGCTCCTGCCCTCGCAGCCCGCCGAGGTGCGCGAGGTGCTGCTGAAGTGCCTGCTGGGAGCCGACTCCTGGCCCAGCCGCCGGGTGCTGGAGCCGCTGCTGCGGCAGGGCAGCTCCAGCGGTGTGAGCATGCCCGCCGGTGTCGGGTCGGTGCCGAATCCGCTCGTCGGGGGGTTGAGGGCGTGATGTTCTCGCCGGGCAGGACCTATCCCGTGCTGTGCCTGGGGCAGTTCGCGGCGACCGCGGGACTGACGATCGTCGTCCCGCTGCTGCCGTTCTACCTGGCCGGGCTCGGCACGCCCCGAGCCGAGATCCCGTGGTGGACGGCGGTTTCGGTGGCGGCTCCAGCGGTGGTCCAGCTGGTCAGCGGGCCGTTGTGGGGTTGGGTCGGCGACCGGTTCGGCCGCAAGGCGATGGTGGTGCGCGCCCACGCGGGGCTGGGCCTGGCGATCGCGCTGATGGCGCTGGCGAGCACACCGGAGGAGTTCCTGGCCTGCCGGTTGCTGCAGGGAGCGTGCGGCGGCGTGGTCAGCGCGACCGCCTCCTACGCGACCGCGGCGGCCTCGACCGACCGCCGCGGGCGCGCGCTCGGGATGCTCTTCGGCGCCACCGCGGCGGGTTCGCTGCTGGGTCCGCTGGTGGGCGGCCTGCTGGCCACCGAGATCGGGTTCGGGCCGTTGTTCGCGGCGGTGGCGGGGATGCTCGTGCTCTCGAGCGTGCTGGCCGCGTGCTCGCTGACCGAACCACCGGCGCAGGCGCGGGAACGCCATTCGCCGCGCGCCATCGCCGGTCTCCTGCTCAGGCGCAGGGAGAGCCGCCTGATGCTGCTGGCCGGTTTCGCGGCGCAGGCCGCGATCTACGCGCTGGTGGTGGTCTTCGCACCGCAGGTCGAGCGGATGTCCGGGTCGATGGCCACCGCGACGGTGTGGGTCGGCGCTCTGCAAGCGCTGACCTGGGCGGCGTCGTGCGCGGGCAGTCCCTGGTGGGGCCGCCGCAACGACCGCAGGCCCGCGCAGCTGGGGTTCGCCGTGGCGGCGGCCTGCTGCGCGCTCGCGGTGGCGCTGCAGGGCCTGGTGAGCGTGGAGGCTTTGATCCCGCTGCGGATCGTGCAGGGCTTCTGCTTCGCGGCGCTCGTGCAGTCGGTGCTGCACGTCAACGCCCACCACGTGCCGGAGCGCGGTTCGGGCACGGCGTTCGGGTTCAGCACCGGGGTGCTCGACCTCGGTCAGGTCTTCGGCCCGCTGGCGGGCGCCGTCCTGGCGGTCCTGCTGCCACCGGCGGCGGTGTTCTCCCTCATCGGCGCGCTGCTGGGCGTCGCCGCACTGCTGGCGATGGCCGGCCGAACGAAGGAGGCGGAGGTCGTCACCGGCACCTCCGCCCCGGTTGAGACTCACGAGAAGGTGTTGCGGTGAACGACGTTGTGGCACGTGCGGCGGCCCGGCAACGGCTGCTGAACGCGCTGGTCAGGGAAGTCGGCGGCGAGTTCGGCGCCGGCTCGGTGCGGATCCCGCTGCGCACCGGGTCCGGGCGTCCGAGCAGCGTGTGCGCGGAGGTCCGGCACCGGTCCGAGATCGGGCACCACGTCTACGGGGCGGAGGTGTCGCGGGACGGGGTCGTGCTGGAGCACGAGGAGTTCGTGGCGCTGGTGGCCGACGAGCTGGCCGGGCGCTGCGCGACGGCACCGCAGGAAGCGGTGGAGCGCTTCCGGCGCCAGGTCGCCAACAGCGTCGCCCGGACGGCGCGCTACCTGGACCGGCCCGCGTTCGCGAGCGCGACCGGTCCGGCGGAGATCACCCGGCAGGCGGAGCAGTCGCTGCTGCTGGGGCACCCGTTCCACCCGACGCCCAAGAGCGCGGAGGGGATCAGCGACGAGGACCTGGAGCGCTACGCCCCGGAGCTCGGCGCGTCGTTCCCGCTGCACCACTGGGCCGCCGCGCCCGAGCTGCTGGTCGAGGAGCGGGTCGGCGACGGGCCGTGGCTCCCGCAGGAGGACCTCTCGGTCCTCCCCGTGCACCCGTGGCAGGACCGCTACCTGCGGGAACAGCCCCGGGTGCAGGAGCTGATCGAGGCGGGGCGGCTGACCCCGCTGGGCCCGGTGGGAGCGCGGGTGTACGCGACGTCCTCGGTGCGCACCGTCTGCGACCCCGGGTTCCCGACCGCGTGGAAGCTGCCGCTGCACGTGCGCATCACCAACTTCGTGCGCAACAACCCCGTCGAGCACCTGCACCGCGCCGCCGACGCCGGGCGCTTGGTGGCGGCGCTCGAGAAGCACTGGGATCACGAGGGGTTCGAGGTACTGCCGGAGACCGGGTACCGCACCCTCGACCCGGCGGCGGTCGGCGACCTGGCGGCGGACTTCGCCGTGCTGTTCCGCCGGAACCCGTTCGCGGGCACCGACATCGCGCCGCGCGTGCTCGCGGCGCTGCTGGAGGACCGGGTCGACGGGCGTCCGGCGCTCGTGGACCTCGTCGAGCAGGCGGGCCCGCTGACCGCCGAGCACGTCGCCGAGTGGCTGCGCCGCTACCTGCGGATCTCGCTGGGACCGCTGCTGGCGGTGTTCACCGACGACGGCATCGGCTTCGAAGCCCACGTGCAGAACAGCCTGCTGCACACCGAAGAGGGGTGGCCCAGCCGGTTCTACGTGCGCGACATGGAAGGCACCAGCGCCGACCGCGATCGCGTCCCGGACGGGATCCTGCCCCCGACCAGCCCGGTGCTCTACGACGACGCCGAAGCGTGGCACCGGTTGCGGTACCACCTGGTCACCAACCACCTCGGGCACGTGGTCGCGGTGCTCGGCCGGTGCACACCCGCCGGTGAGCGGGTGCTGTGGCAGGTCGTGCGCGAGTTCCTGCGCGGCGTCCCCGGGCGCTACGCGGCCGAACTGCGCGAGGCGCCGACACTGCCCGCCAAGGCGAACCTGCTCAGCCGGTTCGCCGAGCGCGGTGAGAACCCGCTCTACGTCGACATCCCCAACCCGATTCACGAGGTGAGCCGATGACCGCCGAGCTCGTGCAGGCAGCGCTGAGCGACCCCCGCGCCGCGGACGTGCGACGCCGCGTGTTCCGGCAGCTGGTCGAATCCCTGCTCTACGAAGGCGCTGTGCGCACCGACCGGGAGGGCGACGAGCACGTCGTCACCGGCGTCGACCACGACGGCCAACCCGTCCGCTACTCCTTCAGCGCGGTGCGCCGGTTCGGGTTCGGCCGGGTCGGGCTGACCTCGCCGGTGCTGCGCGACGGCGTCGAGGCCGAGTCGGTCACGCGGTTCCTCTCGGAGGTCCGCAAGTCCCTGGACGCCGACCCCGACCACCTCCCCGGCTTCGCCCGCGAGCTGGAGGAGACCCTGTTCAAGGACGCGCTGTCGGAGCACCTCCGCGAGGACCCACCGTCCACTGCGGACCACGACGTGCTGGAATCGGCCATCACCGACGGGCATCGCTACCACCCGACGTACAAGTCGCGCCTCGGGTTCGACGTCGCCGACGACATCGCCTTCGGCCCGGAGTTCGCCCACCCGCTGCGCCCGCTGTGGCTGGCGGCGCACCGCGACATCACCGAGGTCAGCGGTTCCGCGTCCCTCGGCTGCGACTACGTGACCGAGCAGCTGGGCACCGCGGTCGAGGACTTCCACCGCCGGATCGAGGACGCCGGCCGCGATCCGGACGACTACGTGCTGGTCCCGGTGCACCCGTGGCAGTGGCGGGAGCGCATCGCGCGGGCGTTCTCCGAGCAGCTCGGCCGCGGTGAGCTGATCCCGCTGGGCGACGACCCGCACGAGTTCCTCGCCCAGCAGTCGATCCGCACCCTGACCTGCCGCGACGCCCCCGAACGCCCGTACCTCAAGCTGTCGATGTCGATGGTGAACACCTCCACCAGCCGCGGACTGGCCGCGCACACCGTGCGCAACGCCCCGCGCATCACAGACTGGCTGCGCGAGGTCGTCGCCGGCGACGACTACCTGTCCGGCGAGCTGCGGCCGATCCTGCTCGGCGAGGAGCTGGGCGTGTCGGTGACGCCGGAAGCCGACCTGCTGCAGGCCGACACCTACGGCGCGCTCGCGTGCATCTGGCGCGAGAGCCTGCACCCGCACCTGGGAACCGGGGAGCGGGCGATCCCGTTCACCGGCCTGACCGCCTGCCTGCGGGACGGGACACCGCTGATCGACGCGTGGGTGCGCGATACCGGGGTCGAGGACTGGGTGCGCCAGGTGGTGCGGGTCAGCGCCCTGCCGCTGGTGCACCTGCTGTGCGCGCACGGCGTCGCGCTGGAGTCGCACGCGCAGAACATGGCCCTGGTGCACGTCGACGGGAAGCCGGAACGCGTGGTGCTCAAGGACTTCCACGACGGCGTGCGCTTCTCCCGGGAGCACCTCGCGAAACCCGCGCCGGAGCTGGCGGGAACGCCCGCGCACCACCAGAACCGCAACTCCTTCGTCGAGACCAACGAGCTGAGCCTGGTCACCGACTTCCTGCTGGACGCGTTCTTCTTCATCAACCTCGGTGAGCTCGCCCTCTTCCTCGCCGACCACTACGGCTTCGCCGAGCAGGACTTCTGGCGGGTCGTGGTCGAGGAGATCCGCGCCTACCAGCGCCGATTCCCCGAGCTGGCGGCGCGCTTCGAGCTGTTCGACCTGTTCACCCCGGCGATCGAGGTGGAGCAGCTGACCACCCGCAGGCTGCACCCGGACACCGAGCTGCGGCTGCACGCCGTGCCCAACCCGCTGGCGGAGGTGGAGCGGTGCTGAAGCCCAACACCGTCAAGCGCCGGCTCGCCGAGGGCGGCGAGAGCTACGGGCTGTTCTGCTCCATCCCGTCACCGCCGCTGGTGGAGATGATCGGGTGCGCGGGCTACGACTTCGTCATCCTCGACACCGAGCACTCCCTGGTCGACCCGCAGCAGCTGGAGAACCTCATCCGGGCGGCCGAAGCGGTCGACCTGGTCCCCTTCGTCCGCGTCCCCGAAGCCGACCCCGGCGCGATCCTGCAGGCCTTGGACGCGGGTGCGCTGGGCGTGGTGGTGCCGCACGTGCGGTGCCGCGCGGACGTGGACGCGGCGATCCGCGCCGCCCGCTACGCACCGGAGGGCATGCGCAGCCTCAACGGGGGCCGGGTGCCGGGCTTCGGGCGCATCGAGCTCACCGAGTACGTGCGCCGGGCCAACGAGGAGACCATGGTCATCGCGATGATCGAGGACGCCGAGGGCGTCGACGAGCTGCCGTCGATCCTCGCCGGTGGCGGCGTCGACCTGGTGCTGGAGGGCGCGGCGGACCTGTCGCAGTCCTACGGCGTCGCGTGGCAGACGCGGCATCCGCTGGTCCAGGAGGCGCTGGCCCGCGTGCACGCCGAATGCGACGCCCACCGAGTGCCCTACTGCGCGATCCCGCGCACCCCCGAGGACCACGAGCGGTGGCGCGCGGCCGGGGTGCGCACCTTCGTGCTCGGCGAAGAACGCGGCCTGGCCGCCCGCGCGCTGCGCGCCCACCTCGACCGACACCGGGAGAAGGAATGACTGAGCGACTCGAAGGACTCGTGCGGGAACGCGTCGGCGGCGACCCGGTGTGCCTGTTCGCCTACGACCTCGACCGGCTGACCGACCACGTCCGCGCGATCACGGCCACCCTGCCGCGCCGCTGCCGGATGTTCTACGCGATGAAGGCCAACAGCGCCGATCCGCTGCTGCGGGCGCTGGCTCCGCTGGTCGCCGGGTTCGAGATCGCCTCGGGCGGTGAGCTGGACAAGGCGCGCGCCGTCGGCGCCGACGTCCCGGTGATCTTCGGCGGTCCGGCCAAGACGCCCGCGGAGATCGAGCAGGCGCTCAAGCAGGGCGTGCAGCGGTTGCACGTGGAGAGCCCGCTGGAGCTGCACCGGGTTTCGGCCGCGGCGACCCGGCTGGGCACGACGGCGGAGGTGCTGCTGCGGGTCAACCTCTCGGGCCCCTTCCCGACCGCGACCCTGGCGATGGCGGGCAAGCCCACCCAGTTCGGCATCGACGAGCAGGACCTGCCCGGCTGCGTCTCCGCGGCCCGCGAGCTGCCCGGTGTGCGGCTTGCCGGATTCCACCTGCACTCGCTGTCCAACAACCTCTCCGCCGACGCCCACCTGGAGCTGCTGGCGCACTACGGGCGCACGGTGTCGCGGTGGGAGCGGGAGTTCGGGCTGCGCTGCGAGGTGATCAACGTCGGCGGCGGCATCGGCGTCGACTACGCCCGGCTGGACCGGCAGTTCGACTGGCCGACGTTCGCCCGGCGCCTGCCGTCGGTGCTCGCCGAGTTCCCCGCGCACGTCCGGGAGATCGACTTCGAGTGCGGGCGCTACCTGGTCGCCGAATGCGGCAGCTACGCCGTGGAGGTGCTGGACGTCAAGCGCAACCACGGCGTGCAGTACGCGCTGGTGCGGGGTGGGACCCACCAGTTCCGGCTGCCGTCGTCCTGGCAGCACAGCCACCCGTTCGCGGTGCTGCCGGTGGACCGCTGGGAGTCGACGGCGCCGCGTCCGGAGGCGAGCGGGCCGGTCACCGTGGTCGGCGAGCTGTGCACCCCGAAGGACGTCCTCGCCCGCGACGTGCCGGTGGAGCGCATCCGCCCAGGCGACGTGCTGGTCTTCAGCCACGCCGGGGCCTACGGCTGGGAGATCTCGCACCACGACTTCCTCAGCCACCCGCATCCCGAGCACGTCTTCTTCTGATCCCGCGCGCGGCGGGCCTGGCCCGCTCGACCGGCCGGGCCCACCGCTCGTGGGTACCGTTGGCCCTGAACCTCCCGTGCAGGGCTTCAACTCGGGTTGAAGCGGAAGGTGTGGGGTCTGGCAGCCATGACGTCGCGGAGCCTGGGTGAACCGAGCCGATCTCCGTTCGCGCTCCCGCGCGGTGCGCGCGGCCGGATGGCCGGGCGCTTCATGCTGTGGGCGAACCGCCAGGAGGAGGTGCTCGACCTCCTCGACGTCCCGGCCGGGGCGGAGGTCCTCGAAGTCGGCTACGGACCCGGCGGATTGATCCGCCTCCTGACGCGGACTCGCGCGAGGCGGATCTGCGGCGTCGACCCGTCGGCGGAGATGCGCGATCTCGCGAGCCGTCCGCACTCCGACGCGATCGACGCGGGCCGGATCGACCTGCGGCTGGGCACCGCCGCCGACACCGGTTTCCCCGACGCGGTTTTCGACCGCGTCGTCGCGGTGAACAACGTGGCCATCTGGCCGGACCTCGACGCGGGCATCGCCGAGCTGCACCGGGTGACCCGACCCGGCGGGCGGCTGCTGATCGCCTGCCACGGCGGGACGAAACCGTCGTTCCTCACGCGCAGCAACGCGCTCTCCGAGGACAAGATCGACCGGATCGAGCGAGCGCTGCGCGGCGTCTTCTCCGAGGTCTCCCGCCACGATCTGACCTCCCTCACCGGCTTCACCGCGGTCCGCTGAAGCGGTTTCTTGACTTGTTCTGCGTGGCGGTGCGGCTGCCCGCCCCAGAAGACGTGTCAGAACCCGCGGCGGTGCGAGCTGAGTCCCACACCTGACACCAACAGCGGCTCCGCCGCTTCTCGAGCAACGCTCAGCCGTTCGACTTCTGGTCATCCGCTTGGCGGGGCGCCGATCGCCGGGCATGCTGTGCGCGGCGCCGAAGTCCCCTGGAGGATGATCGATATGCCGCGTCCGCGGCTGGCCGTCTGCGTGGCCGCCATCGGCCTGGTCCTGGCCGCGTGCACCGCTCCCCCGCCACAACCCGCGGTTGACCCGGCGCGACCGAACATCGTGTTCGTGCTGGTCGACGACATGGACCAGGGGCTGGTCCGGTTCATGCCGGAGGTGCAGCGGATGCAGCGGGACGGCGTGACGTTCTCGAACTCCACCGTCACCGATTCGCTGTGCTGCCCGTCGCGCGCGTCGCTGCTGTCGGGGAAGTACCCGCACAACACCGGCGTGTTCACCAATGAGCCCCCGGACGGCGGGTTCGCGGTGTTCCACCGCCGCGACGAGCGCGACACCCTGGGCACCCAGCTGCAGCAGGCCGGGTACCGGACGGGGTTCATGGGCAAGTACCTCAACGGCTACCAACCGGGCCGGACGCTCGGCGGCGAGCGGCCTTTCGTGCCGCCGGGCTGGGACGAGTGGGCCGTGGCGGGCAACGGCTACGACGAGTACGACTACCAGCTCAACGTCAACGGCCGCGTGCGGTCGCACGGTCACCGGCCCGGCGACTACCTGACCGACGTGCTGGCCCAGCGCGGCAACGACTTCATCCGCTCCAGCGCCGCCCGGGGCATGCCCTTCTTCCTGGAGGTCGCGCCGTTCGCGCCGCACGGGCCGTTCACCCCGGCTCCTCGGCACGCCGAGGAGTTCCCGGGGCTGACCGCACCGCGCACCCCAGCTTTCGACGAACCGGACCGCTCGGACAAACCGGCGTGGCTGCGCGCGCTCCCGCCGCTGCCCGCGGCGAAGGCCCAAGCGGCGGACGTGAAGTTCCGCAAGCGAGCGCAGTCGTTGCTGGCCGTGGACGAGATGCTCGCCGGTTTCCGGCGCACGCTCGCCGAGACCGGGCAGGCGCAGCGCACGCACGTCATCTTCACCTCCGACAACGGGTTCCACCTCGGTGAGCACGCGCTGCCCGAGGGCAAGCAGACGGCGTTCGACACCGACGTGCGGGTCCCGCTGATCGCCACCGGACCGGGTGTCCCGGCCGGGCGGACGGTCCCGGATTCGGTGCAGAACATCGACTTCCGCCCGACCTTCGCCGAACTCGCCGGTGCACCACCACGTCCCGACATCGACGGCACCGGATTCGCTTCCCTGCTGCGCGGCGAGACCGGAACGGGCAGGAACGTCGCGCTCGTCGAGCACCACGAGCCGCGCGTCTCGCAGGAGGACCCCGATCGCCAGGAGAAGCCGGACGGGATCCCGCCGACCTACACCGCGATCAGGACTCCGGAGGGAACCTACGTCGAGTACGTCAACGGCGAGCGCGAGTTCTACGACGCCCGGACCGACCCGTTCCAGCTGACCAACACCTACCCGAGCCTGCCGCCCGAGCGCCGCGACGAGCTCCACCGCGTCCTCACCGGCCTCGCCGCCTGCAGGGGCGAAGCGCAGTGCACCGAGGCGGCAACGGCACCCTGATGTCCACTGTGGACTGAGGTTCGACTTCCCAGATCATTCGCCTATCGTCGGCTTGGTCGACACGAGGAACGGGGACAGCATGGGCAAGCTCGACGGCCAGGTCGCTTTCATCACCGGTGCCGGGCGCGGCCAGGGCCGCAGTCACGCCGTCCGGCTGGCCAGCGAGGGCGCCGACATCATCGCCACCGACGCCCCCGCCCCGGTCGGGTCGGTCCGGTACCCGCTGGCCACCGCCGACGACCTGGCCGAAACGGCCCGGCAGGTCGAGGCCGTCGGCCGCCGCGTCGTCGCGCGCAACGCCGACGTGCGGGACTCCACCGCGCTGGCCGAGGTCGCCCGGGCGGGCGTGGACGAGTTCGGGCGGCTGGACGTCGTGCTGGCCAACGCCGGGATCTTCAGCGCCGAGCCGACGCTGTCGATGAGCGACGAGACCTGGCAGGACATGATCGACATCAACCTCACCGGGGTGTTCAAGACGATCAAAGCCGCCGTCCCGCACGTCGTCGAGGGCGGGCGCGGCGGATCGGTGGTCATCACCAGCTCGCTGGCCGCGCTGCACGTCAACGACCACACCGCGCACTACTCGGCAGCCAAGTCCGGCCTGGTCATGATGATGAAGGTCCTGGCCAAGGAACTCGCGCCGCACAACATCCGGGTCAACACGGTGCACCCGACGACCGTGGGCACGGACATGATCCACAACGACGCCATCTACGGCCTCTTCCGGCCCGACCTGGAGAACCCGATGCGCGAGGACTTCGAGGAGGTCGTCCGCGGCATCAACCGCCTCCCGGTGGCCTCCCTGGAACCGGGCGACGTCACCAGCACGGTCCTGCACCTGGTCTCCGACGGCGGCCGCTACATCACCGGCACCACGATCCCCATCGACGCCGGAGCCGGGCTCTGACCCGCGACCCGTCGCCGGCCCCGACGAGGTGACGCGCCGTCCGGGTGACGCGCACCGAGGTCTCTTGCCTACGAGAAGATTCCATGTGAGATTATTTTGCGTGCCGGGCGAAGAGGGCCGCGGGCAACCGGAAGAGGACGAAGATCAGCCACTTCGCGCCGAATCCTGTTGCGTCCGAAGGCATACCGCGCGGTAACGTCGTGATCGTGGCCACCGAGCAAGCAGGAGCAGGCATGTCCGAGACGCCTTCACCGGCGCCGAGTTCCGCACCCGTCGGCGTGGACACGACCCAAGCCAGCATCGCCCGCGTCTACGACGCCGCGCTCAACGGCAAGGACAACTTCGAGGTCGACCGCCGAGTGCTGCACGAGGTCGGTCAGGCGGCCCCGGAGGTCAAGGACATGGCGTGGTCCAACCGCCGGTTCCTGAACAGGGCGTGCCGGCACCTCGCCGACCAGGCCGGCGTCCGGCAGTTCCTCGACTGCGGTTCGGGCCTGCCGACCGCGGAGAACACGCACCAGATCGTGCAGCGGGTGGCTCCCGACACCGACGTCGTCTACATCGACAACGACCCGGTGGTCATCGCGCACGGCAAGGCGCTGCTCGAGGAGAACGACCACACCCACTTCGCCTCCGCCGACATCTTCAACCCCGACGAGGTGCTGGCCCACGACACCGTCCGCAGGCACCTCGACTTCGACGAGCCGATCGCGCTGCTGCAGGTCGGCACCCTCCACCACCACCTCGGCGACGACGGCCCGGATCTGATGCGGACCTACATCGACGCGCTCGCCCCCGGCAGCTACGTCGTCATCGCGCACTTCTTCGACCCGCAGACCCCGGAGCACAGCGCGCTGGCCCGCAAGATGGAGGAGCTCTTCCTGCACAGCCCGATGGGTTCGGGCCGCTTCCGCACCCGCGACGAGATCCGCGCGCTGCTCCCGGGACTCGACATCCTGCCGCCCAGCCTGGGTGCCCCGGCCGACGTCGAGCTCTGCGACCTCTGGTGGCCGAACGGTCCCAGGTCCCGCCCGCTGAACCAGGCCGAGAGCTGCATCGCCGGCGTGGTGGGTCGCAAGAACTAGCGCGGGCGCGCGCCGATGAGTCCACATCGGACACGCGCTCCGGACGCCTCAGCGCATCGGCAGCAGTTCCGGCCGCTTCGCGGTCCGGCCGTCGCCGGACGATCGCCCGGTGATCCGCCGCCACAACCACGGCGCCAGGAACTCGGCAGCCCAGCGGATCTCGCCTGCGACCATCCGCGGCATTCCGGGTGCTCGGCGTTCCGGAAGCGGGTCGCTCCACGAATCGTCGCTTCCGGGCAGTCCCAGCGCGTGCGCGAAGCCGTCGGCCAGCAACGCGTGGCCCGCCGGGTTGAGGTGCAGGCGGTCGTGGCTCCAGATCCGGCGGTCCGCGCACACCGGGAACCGGTCCGCCTCGACGACCGCGGCACCGTGCTTCGCGGCGATCTCGCGCACGCGCGCGTTGAACTCGGTGAGCCGCGGCTGCCAGCGGCGGGCGATCGGCGCGATCTCGCCGATGTCGGGGTAGGTCACGGTGGCCACGCGCGCACCCGACCGGCTGAGCGCGCCGATCATCTGGTCCAGCTGCGCGGCGACCGCGTCACCGTCGTACTCGCTGCGCAGCACGTCGTTGAGACCCGCGACCACGGTGGCGAGATCGGGTTCGAGCTCCAGCGCGGGTCCGAGCTGCCGAGCGCGCACCTCGCCGATCAGGTTGCCGCGCACGGCCAGGTTGGCGTAGCGGAAATCCGGGTCCAGACCCGCGATCTTCTCCGCGAGCCGGTCCGCCCAGCCGCGCAGGCCGCGCTCGTCATCGCCGTCCCCCACGCCTTCCGTCTGGCTGTCCCCGATCGCCACGTACCGCGCGTACATGTCCACCTTCGCTCTGCGACATCACTTCCCCGTCCCGGCACAGCAAACCATCCCGAGGCGAAAGAACGCGGGCCCTACCGCTTTTCACCGGCCGGCACCAGAGTCTTCCCCGGTGAATTCCGATTTCGCAGAGTCACATGTCGCGACCGCACGTAGTCATCGGGAGTTTTTCCTCATGCGCCCGACCGGAGCAACCGCGCATGTGTCATCGTCGGGCACATGGGGACCGAGGTATGGGTGACGTGGATCCCGGCTGTCCTGGCTCTCGTGGCCGCCGGCGTCTCCGGCTGGCTGCTGTGGTCGGCTCGGAAGACCGCTGAGGAGACCACCCGCCGCTCCGAGACCGTGCGCCGGCTGACCGCGGCGGTCGAGGCCAACACGGAGAAGACCGGCCGCGCGGCCACGACCGCCACCGAGCAGGCCGAGCGCGCCTGGGAGCAGGTGAAGCTGTCCCGGAGCCAGCTGGACGAAGCGCGCGAGGAGCGCCACGCCAGCACGCAGGCCGAGCAGTGGGAGTGGGCCTACGCGTTGACCACGGCCGCCCGCGAACTGGTCAACAGCTGCCACGAGCTCATCCGCATGTCCCTGGACTCGCAGGTCGCCCCGCACTACCGGACGGCCGCCGACCGGCACTACCGCCAGGCCGGGCAGCGCTGGCAGGACACCATGATCAAGGCGATCTCGCGCACCCAACCGCCGCTGGAGATGCAGCAGCAGGTCGCCACGTTCGCCGAGGTGCACCAGCGCCTGCACGGCCAGCTGGGCGTGCTGCTGCGCGCCGTCGAGACCAACACGCTCGCCGAGGGCGACACGCTGACCAAGCAGATCCACGGCATGCGCCACGAGCTCAACAACGCGCACCGCAACCTGCAGCGCATCGTCAGCTCGAACCTGTCGAGCACCTCGACCCAGGACCAGGGCTCGCAGACCAGCTCCACCCAGCAGACGCAGCTCAACCAAGCCGTCACCCCCGGCCCGTCGCACGCCGCGCAGCAGACCCAGCTCACCCCGCCTGCGACCCCCAGCGCGTCGCAGGCGAGCGCCGCGCAGACGCAGCTCACCCCGGCGGTCCCGCCGAGCTCGTCCCAGACCGGCCGCAACCAGCAGGTCCAGGCCAACCCGCCCCAACCGGTCGATCCCTCGACCCAGCAGCTCGCCAACCGCCCCGCACGCGCCTGAGTCAGGCCGCTCCCACACCCAGCATCGGCAGGCAGGGAGCCAACCCCTCGATCTCGACCGGAACCGACCGGTGGGCCTCCCAGGACTCGCGGGTGAGCCTGAGCCGCTGCTCCACCCTCAGCTCGCCGCGGAGCGCGCTTCGCTGAACGCCGTCGGCCTCGTAACCGAGCCCGCGCGAGATCCGGAGCGACGCCTCGTTCCCCTCCGCAGCGGAGGAGCGGGCGTGCCGGGCTCCGATCCCGGCGAAGGCGAGGTGCAGCACCGCTTCCCGCATCTCGGCACCGATCCCCCGGCCCTGGTGGGCCTGCCCGATCCACGATCCCGTGCTCACCTCGCGCGTGACGGCGAAGTCCCGGCCGTGGACGCTCTGCTGCCCGACGATGACGCCGTCCAGGAACACGCCGAAGCCGATCGACCAGTCCTGCGGGCTCCACTCGGCCAGCTTCGCCCAGTTGTGCTGGACCACGTTCAGCGCGACCCGTTGGGGCGGGTGATCGGTCCACGGAACGCTGAACGGCATGAACGCCGGGTCGTGCACCCCTCGGGCGGCCAGCTCCGCCAGATCACCGAGCTCGTCCTGCGAGGGCAGCCGCAACACCAGCCTCGGCGTGGTCACCCTCAGCCCGAAGAGCGGGAAGACGTCGATCAACATCCACCCATGATGCCGCCGATCCCGCTCGGGCGCGGTCGTTTTCCGTCGTCGGCTCAGGGTTTGCGGGCTATCGCGGCGTACATGGCGATGTCGGCTTCGGGGACGTTGAGGGATTCGAGGTCGTCGGGGCGCCACTTGTGCATCTGCACCAGGCCGGGGTCGACGACGTCGAGGCCGTCGAAGAAGCGCTGCGCGGTGGTGCGCGAGCGGAACTTCAGGGTTTCGCCGTGCTCGCGGTACGCGCGGCGGACCTCGGCCAGCAGCTCCGGGGCGTACTCGTCGGTGGCGATCGTGGCCGCCACGTAGCTGCCCGAGGGCAGCACGTCGACGATGCGGCGGACCACGTCCAGCGCCTCGTCGTCGTCCTCGATGAAGTGCACGACCGCGATCAGCATCAGGCCGATCGGCCGGCTCGGGTCGAGGGTTTCCCGGAACTCCGGGGAGTTCAGGATCGTGTCGGGGTCGCGCAGATCGGCGTCGACGTAGGCGGTCCTCCCCCGCCCGTTCTGCGCCATCAGCGCGCGGGCGTGGGCGAGCACGATCGGATCGTTGTCGGTGTAGACCACGCGGGCTTCCGGCTTCACCTCCTGCACGACCTCGTGCAGGTTCGGCCTGGTCGGGATTCCGGTGCCGATGTCCAGGAACTGGTCGATCCCGCACTCGGTTGTCAGGAAACGTGCTGCGCGGTGCATGAACTCGCGGTTGGCGCGCATGTGCACCGGCAGCGCGGGCCAGACCTGCTGGGAGGCCTCCGCGGCGGCGCGGTCGACGGCGTAGTTGTCCTTGCCGCCCAGGATGTAGTCGTAGATCCGCGCGCCGTGCGCCACGTCCGTGCGCAGGTCCCCCACGCCGTCGCTCATGCCGCTCCTCCCCGAAGGCCAACGGACCCCGATGCTCCCAAAGATCAACACGGGCCGTCCACGCCCCAGTGGAACACGAACATCACACCTGCCACGGCGAGATCACCCGTTTCCGAACCGCTGGTCCAGGCGCACCAATCAGCACTGCGGCGTACGGGTGCTCCAAACGTGGTAATTCCCGTCATTCACCCCACAGGACGATCTTTTCTTGAGACCGTGAGCCCAGCGTGGGTTGATCACCAGCTCAGCCGAGCGTCCGGCCGGGGAACGCCGACGGCCACCTCCGCGAGCGCTGCGCAACCCGAGCACGACTGGATGGGGACCCCATGGACTACGGAATCGACATCAGCCACCACAACGCCGTCGACGACTGGGCGGCCGTTCGCGGCAACAACATCACCTTCGCGAGCATGAAGCTGACCGAGGGCCGGACGTGGGTCGACGAGGCGGCAGGCGCCCACGTGGCCGGTGCGCGCGGCGCGGGCATCATGACCGGCGGCTACCACTTCGCCCGCCCCGGGGCCATCGACCCGCAGGTCGGGCACTTCGCCTGGTGGATGGGCCAGCACGGGCTCAAGGAGCCGGGCAACATGTGGCCGATGCTCGACATGGAGGATCCCGAGATCCCCGACCCGAACGCCTTCATCGCCGAGTTCGTCCGGCTGCTGCGCGTCGCGACCGGTGTCCGCGGCGTGCTGGTGTACGCGAGCCTGAACTGGTTCCAGAACATCGTCGACCCCAACCTGTGGGCGGGCGACGACGTGCTGCTGTGGATCGCCCGCTACAACGGCGACCCCGGCAACCCGGGCTGGGGCCACCCGCGCCTGGCGTTGCACCAGCACAGCGACGCCGGACAGGTTCCCGGAATCCCCGGCGGGGTTGACCGCAACGCCACCGTCGGCGGCTACACCCAGGCGGCCTTCACGCTCTGAGCAACACCGGCGATCCCCTCGCCGTCCCACCGATGGCGAGGGGATCGCCGTGTCCCGCAGAGCTTCTCGAAGACCGGTCAGCCGTGGTGGATCGAGGCGAACGGTGCCGCCTCGTAGCTCGGGCCGGTGGAACCGATGCCGAGGAGGCGTCCGCCGACCTCGGTTCCGGCGTGGACCGGACCTTCGGCGGGACCGTCGACCGCCTGCCAGGTGGTGCCGTCGTAGCGGAGCGGGCCGGTCTCGGCGAGGTTCCACAGCGCGCCCTCCGCGTGGACGAACTCGCCGGGTGCGCCCGCGTCCGGGGCGGGAGCTTCGCTCCAGGCCGCGCCGTTCCAGTGCAGCAGCACGGGTTCGGTCTGCTCCGGCTGGTCGTAGATGCGCGCGGCGGCCGAGATCCACACGTCGTCCGGGGCGCGGGCTGCCACGTCGTTGACCTCGAAGAGGGCGTTCTCGGGCATCTCGACCGGCGGCACCGGCACCTCGGCCCAGGCGGTTCCGTCCCAGTGCAGGGCCATCGCGGCGTCGCCCCGCGTCCCGGCGATCCACAGGTCGTCCGGGGCGCCCCCGATCGCGTCCAGCGTCGCCTCGTTCGCCGGCGCCGGCAGCGGCAGGTCGTGCCAGGCCGCGCCGTCCCAGCGCTTGGCGAAGGAGAGCTGCCGGGGTTCCTGCCCGTCGTCGTAGCCCTTGCCGATCAGCCAGACCTCGTCACCGACCGCGACCACGTCGTCGGGGCGCACCCGGGTGGCGCCGGGGACGTCCACCGGGACCTCCGCCCACGCCGCACCGTCCCAGCGCAACAGCGCCCCGGCGGTGTTCTTGTAGCCCCAGCCGATGGTCCACGCGTCGTTCGGGCCGGCCACGGCCGAGGACACCAGGTGACCGACCGGCGGGACCGGGACCTCCGCCCAGCTCCCGTCGGCTCCGCGGCGGTACGCCTGCGAGGTCGACGAGGTGCCGCCGGCCTGCCCGTAGGAGCCGAAGGCCCAGGCCTCGCCGCCACCGCTGGACGCGGTGGAGATCGTCGACGAGAGGTCCGGCCGCTGCGGGAACGGCTCCGCCGTCCACGCCTCCTGGGCGCTGGCCACGCCTCCCACCAGCGCCGTCGTCGCGACGAGCGCGGTGATGATCCCGGTCCGCTTGAGCACGATCGTCCCCCTCCAGTCGGTCACGTCATCACTCAGACGCACCGAACCGGAAGGAGGTTGTCCGGACCGCTCGACGACAACTGCGGCGGCCCCCCCTTCCACAGGGGACCGCCGCAGTGTCATCTCACCCGGAGGTGATCAGGCGACGTAGCCGCGGGGCTGGACCAGGGAGGTCAGCTGGTCGAGGCTCAGCCAGTACTCCTTGTTGCCGCTGAAGTTCGCCGGGTCGGCGATCTTCACGTTCTTCTTCTCGGCGTCGTAGCCGACGACCGACACGTAGTGGTAGATCGTCTGGCTCGACGGGTACCCGGGCGGCTGGTTGCCGGGCTCGGCGACGATGTTGGCGACCATGGCCTTGCCGCTGTCGATGTTGCGAACCGTGTCGCTCCACAGCTCGTTGGTCATCTCCGGCGACACCTTGCGGCTGCTGAGGTCCTTGGCGACGTAGTGCGTGCCGGTGTTGGCCAGCAGCTTGTTCAGGCCGTCCGCGACCTGGCCGACGTGGTCGGTTCCGTTCTCGGTGGTGCGGAGCTCCTTGGCCAGCTCGGCCTGAGAGGGCAGGTCACCGGTCTTGGACGACATGGCGATGCGGGTCGCGGCGGGGCCGCACCAGTAGCCGGTCAGCTGGGCCGCGTAGTTGACGGGGAGTTCCTTGGTGACCGCCTGCGGCTTGACGTCCGCAGACTTCTTCTCGGCCTTCTCGGCCTTCTGCTCTGCCTTCTTGTCGGCCTTCGGGGCGGCCGGCGCTGCGGGGACAGCGGCGGGGGCCAGAGCAACGGGAGCGGGGGCTTCGGGGAGTGCGGGGGACAGGGCCGGGGCGGGGGCGGGGCTCTGCACACCGACCGGCTGCGTGGCAGCGTCCACGCTGTGCGGGGTCGATGTTTCGGCGCTTGCCAATGCACCGAGGCCCAGGGCTGCGGCCAATCCGAACGGGACAACCGCAACTGCGAGCCGGGGCATCTAGGTCTCCGTTTCAAGGCGGGATCATTACAACTTCATATCCTTACGCCAAGCGACGATCCTTTAATGGGCCGAATGGAGCAATCTATTGAGGCCCGCACCACCATCTCACTGCGCGTCACGTGATCGTCCCCCCTGGTCACAGGCACGAATCCCGATCACCAAGAAGCGATCGACTCCCCATTTCGAAAACTGTCGGTAAACGGTCGCGCACACGCCGCAATAATTGCGATGCGAAACGCGAGCGGGCAATTGACGGAGCGTGGCGGACAGCCGGAGCCATTCAGTAGTCAGCCGGGCACGAATTGTTGACCCTGTAAGCAGGGTCACAGTTCCAGCCCCGCTCGCGAGTCGCTTTCGAGGGCGTGCGAGCACGCATCGTCAACGGCACGAGGAGGCCGCAGCGGTAACGCCGACCGGCCCTGCTCGCTACCGGGCGTGGCCGCGGCGAGCGCGCTGACCACGCAGCGCGGCCACGTGCGAGATCAACCGGCCTCGAAGGGAAAGCGGACGGAATCCCTCGAATTGCCCGACGTAGCGCGGTTTCGTCCCGTTCTTCCTTTTCCGGATCAAGGAGAGCTCTCGGGAATTTCCCATTTGATGAGCACGCGATGACGACGAACGCCGACGTCGCGCGCGCCTGGACGGCGTAGCCGACCCCGCACCGGATCACCGGAACGACCGTCCACCAGGGACGACGAGACCTGGACCACAGCAGAGGGGTTCTGGGAAAGACCCCTGAGAACCACGCGGAACTGACTCGCGCGCAACGCGGACGCGAAATTCCGGTGACTAGTATCGCCCCGCCGGATGACCTAGCACCGGCACGAAAAACGCCTGGACGTCGCTTTTCTCCGGCGTGTCCTGGTCACGAAGGGACTTGGTTTTCGTGGATTCATCGTTGCGGTCGGGGCAGGATGCTGCGCCCACGACCGACGCCGACGGCTATTCGAAGTCGCTCGGCAATCGCCAGGTGCAGATGATCGCCATCGGCGGAGCGATCGGCGTCGGGCTCTTCCTCGGTGCAGGAGGCAAGCTCGCCACGGTCGGCCCCTCGCTGGTGGTCGCCTACGCGCTGTGCGGTCTGGCGGCGTTCTTCGTCATGCGCGCCCTCGGTGAACTGGTGCTGTACCGCCCGGTCGCGGGCAGCTTCGTGGAGTACGCCCGCGAGTTCATCGGCCCCTGGGCGGGTTTCGCCTCCGGCTGGATGTACTGGCTGAACTGGGCGATGACCGGCATCGCCGAGATCACCGCGGTCGCGATCTACGTGCACCGCTGGCTGCCGGACCTGCCGCAGTGGATCACGGCGCTGATCGCGCTGGGCGTGCTGCTGGCGGTCAACCTGGTGTCGGTGAAGCTGTTCGGCGAGCTGGAGTTCTGGTTCTCGCTGGTCAAGGTGCTGGCGATCCTGGTGTTCCTCGTCGTGGGCCTGGGTCTGGTGTTCACCGCCACCGACATCGGCGGTGCCCCGGCGGGACCGGCCAACCTCACCTCGCACGGCGGCTTCTTCCCCAGCGGCTTCGGCATCACGCTGATGGCGTTGCAGTCGGTGGTCTTCGCCTACTCGGCGATCGAGATGGTCGGCATCACCGCGGGTGAGGCCAAGGACCCGCACAAGGTGCTGCCGAAGGCCATCAACGGCGTGGTGTGGCGGATCGCCATCTTCTACGTCGGTTCGGTGCTGCTGCTGGCGATGCTGCTGCCGTGGACGGTCTTCAGCGCCGACGAGAGCCCGTTCGTCACCGTGTTCTCCCGCCTGGGGATCCCAGGAGTCGGCGACGTGATGAACGCCGTGGTGCTCACCGCCGCGCTGTCGTCGTGCAACTCCGGTCTGTACTCGACCGGACGCATCCTGCGGGCGCTGGCCAACGACGGCGAGGCGCCGAAGTTCGCCGCGAAGATGAACAAGCGCCGCGTTCCCTACGGCGGAATCCTGTTCACCGCAGCTGCTTTCGTGCTCGGCGTCATCCTCAACGGCATCGTGCCGGAGCAGGCGTTCGAGATCGCCACGGCGATCGCCTCGCTCGGCGTGGTCGCGACCTGGGCCACGCTGGTGATCTGCCAGATGCGGCTGCGGACCCGGGCCATGCGCGGTGAGATCGAGCGGCCGAGCTACCGGATGCCCGGTGCGCCCTACACGAGCTGGGCCACGCTGGCGTTCCTCGCCCTGGTGATCGCCCTGATGGGCTTCTCCGACGGCGCGGAGCGGATCGCGTTCTTCTCGATCCCCGCCATCGTCGCGGTGATCGCGCTCGGCTGGTGGCTGATCTCGCGCGGCCGCAACAAGCGCGCGAACGGCGAGCCGATGGCCACCATCGGTTCGTGACCTGCTGACGGGAGAACGGCTTCCGGGATTCCCGGGAGCCGTTCTCCCGTCTCACGGGGAGTCCCCTCAGGACGCGACGGGCTCCAGCAGGACCACGGGGATCGTCCGCTCGGTCTTCGTCTGGTACTCGGCGTAGTTCGGGAACGCCGCGACCGCGCGGTCCCACCACAGCTCGCGCTCCTCGCCGCTGAGCTCGCGCGCTTCGTAGTCGCCGCGCTGCGGCCCGTCCTGCAGCTCCACCCTCGGGTTGGCCCGCATGTTGTGGTACCAGACGGGGTTCTGCGGAGCCCCGCCCAGCGAGGCGACGACGGCGTAGCGCCCGTCGTGCTCGACGCGCATCACCGGCGTCTTGCGGATCTTGCCGGACTTGGCGCCCTTGGTGGTCAGCACGACGACCGGAAACCCGTGCATCGTGGTGCCTTCGGTACCGCCGGAGCTCTCGTACTTCTCGACCTGATCTCGCACGAACTCGGTCGGGCTCGGTTCGTACTCGCCAGTCAACGGCATCTTCGTACCTCCATCGCAGAACCGGGTCGTGACCACGACAACATCAGAATCCCGACCCGCATTCCACGCGACTCACCCACCCGTGGGTCAGCGGCGACGCGGTTTGCGCCCCTTGCCCGGAGCCGGACCGCGGCGCGACGCCGGCTTGCGCGCCTGGGTGGCGGCGGGCTTGGCGGGGGCCTTCTTGGTCTTGCGGGCGGGTTCGGCCTGCTGCTTGCCCCGGGTGCTGTTGACCGTGCGACCGCGGACGATCCCGATGAACTGCTCCATCAGGTCTGTGGTCTCGTCCTCGATCCAGCTCAGCGCGACGGTGGATTCGGGAGCGTCGGTGATCGGCCGGTAGGTGAGGTCCTTGCGGTGGTGCAGCCGCGCCAACGACTGCGGCACGACCAGCAACCCGACCCCGGCGGCGACCAGCACGATCGCGTCGGCCGTGGTGGCGGGGCGCTCGACCGCGGGAAGTCCGGGCGGGCGCTCCCAGTCGAGGGTGTCGTCGAGCGGGTGCAGCAGCACGTCCTCGGCGAGGTCCTCGGGGGTGACCTCGTCGGCGGCGGCGACCACGTGGTCCTTGGGCACCACGACCACGGTCTGCTCGGTGTAGAGCGGGATGGCGTGCAGCCCGGTGCGGTCGATGGGCAGCCTCAGCAGCGCCGCGTCGGCTTCACCGCCGCGGACCAGGCCGGGCGCCTCGGCGGCCGCGGTCTGGACGAGGTTGAGGGGAACGAGGGGTTCGCGCTCCTGCCACTTGCGCGCCCACTTGTCGGGCGTGATGCCGGGGACGTAGGCGAGGTCGAAGGACGGGGCCGACTCTGTCACCTGCCCAGACTACCGGCCGGAGTCGCCGGTTACGCTGGTCGGATGACGTCGCGCAAAACCGTCCAGACGATGAAGCCCGCCACGGCGGCCAAGAAGCTGGGTGTCCTGCTGGAGGCCACCCCCGCCGACTTCCAGGAGGGCGTCGTCTCGCGCGACGAGCTCAACGCGCTGCAGGCCGACCCGCCGGAGTGGCTGCGCGACCTGCGCCGCAACGGTCCGCACCCGCGCCCCGTCGTCGCGGCGAAGCTGGGCATCTCGATCAGCGGGCTGACCCGCAACGGCTACGCGGACCCGCTGACCACCGAGCAGATCAACGCGATCCGCGACGAGGACCCCGAGTGGCTCCAGCAGGAGCGCACCACCCGCGTCGAAGCGCGTCGCGAGGAGGAGCGGGCGCAGGCCCGCAAGGCGGCCAAGGCCGAGAACTCCGCCAAGACCCGCGAGAACTCCTGACCGAAATCCGCACGCGATCAGGTGGGGACAACGCGCCCAAATATGGGGTACATTCGTGTTCCTGTTACTCCGAGTACACCGTAGTGCGGAGGTGTGGGCATGACCGCCGTCGATGTTGCCGGCCAGGGCGTGGAGCAGGACTTCTCCAGCCGCCTGCTCGAATCGTCGCAGATGCTGTCCTACGACCCGATGACCGAGATCGACTGGGACAGTCCCCTGCCAGCCGATCAGCACGGGCTGAACCCCGAGTGGAGCACCCTCTACGGCACGCCGCTGTGGGACGAGCTCACCGAGGAGCAGCGGATCACCCTCACCAGGCACGAAGTGTGCTCGATCATGAGCACCGGCATCTGGTTCGAGATGATCCTCCAGCAGATGATCCTGCGCGACCAGTACGTCAAGAACCCGGCGAACTCCGAGTTCCAGTTCGCCCTCACCGAGATCGCCGACGAGTGCCGGCACTCCATCATGTTCGCCCGCATCTGCCAGAAGCTCGAAGTACCCGCCTACTTCCCGCCGAAGCTGATCGTCGAGCTGGCGCGCCTGTTCAAGAGCACCGCGGGCGGTGAGGTCGCCTACGGCGGGACGTTGGTGGCCGAAGAGGTCCTCGACGTCATGCAGCGCGACTGGATGCGCGGGGAGAACGTGCTCGACGTGGTGCGGACGAGCTCCAAGATCCACGTCCTGGAGGAGTCCAGGCACATGAAGTTCGCTCGCGAGGAGATCAAGGAGCACATCAAGGGCAAGAGCACGCTGCAGCGCCACACCAGCGCCGCGCTGATCGCCCTGATCTCCTACGGCATCGTCTCCAGCCTCGTGAACCCGAGGGTCTACAAAGCGGTGGGCATCCGGCCGCGGCGCGGACTGGCCGCGGCGCAGGCCAACGAGCACCGGAAGTCCATGCTGCGCAACGCGTGCGCTGGGCTCATGGGCTTCCTCGACGAGGCCGGCCTGCTCACCCCGCCCGCGGTCGCGCTGTACAAGCGCGTCCACATGATCTGAGTCAGTCGTCGACTGGATCCGCTTCTGCCAGCGGCAGATCCGGATCCAGCTCGAGGCCGTAGACCTGCAGCGACTGGTCGAGCAGCTGCCAGGTCCAGTCGCAGAGCCAGTCGGTGAGCTCGTCGAGGGTGAGACCGTTCGGCTCCTGCAGCCAGCTGCCCGCGCTGGACTCGACGAGCCCGACGATGCCGAAGGCCAGCGGCTGGACGACCGGGATCTGGATGCCGAACTGGTCCAGGAAGTACTGGAACAGCCCCGTCACCTGGCGGGCGATGACCGTCTTGACGTCGGCGACGACGTTCTGCCCGGACTCGCCGGTCGCCGAGTTCATGCTCAGGTAGCGGTAGAGGTTGCCGTGGTCGGCGAGCCAGTTGGTGTGCGCGCCGATCGCGGCGCGGATCATCTCCCTCGGCGTGCCGCGCGGGTTGAACATCGGTGCGAGCTCGGCGGTGACCATCTCGGCGACGCGCTCGGCGATGGCGGCGCCGAGGTCGGAGGTGTCGTTGAAGTACTTGTACAGCCTCGGCCTGGCCACGCCGGCCTCTTCGGCCATCAGTTCGACCGAGACCTCGGGCCCGTGCTTGGCGATCGCGCTCAGCGCCGCATCGACCAGCTCTTTCCGGCGCTTCTCGCGGTATCCCGCCCACCGGGCGCTGCGGCCGTCCACCTGCCGTGTCGTTGATGCGGTCACCCGCGAAGTCTACCGGCCGCGAAAAAGGTCTCCGCATCCGCGGATTTATGGGGTACAGTTTGTTCCTGTTACTTCGAGTACGACTAACTGCGGAGGTGCGCCCATGACCGCCGTCGGCGTTGCCGGCCAGAGCGCCGAGCAGGACTTCTCCAGCCGCCTGTTGGAGTCATCGCAGACGTTGTCCTACGACCCGATGACCGAGATCGACTGGGACGGCCCCCTGCCCGAGGACCAGTACGGGCTGAGCCCGGAGTGGAGCACCCTCTACGGCACGCCGCTGTGGGACGAGCTCACCGAGCAGCAGCGGATCACGCTCACCAGGCACGAGGTCTGCTCCATGATGAGCACCGGCATCTGGTTCGAGATGATCCTGCAGCAGATGATCCTGCGCGACCAGTACGTCAAGAACCCGGCGAACTCCGAGTTCCAGTTCGCGCTCACGGAGATCGCCGACGAGTGCCGGCACTCGATCATGTTCGCCCGCATCTGCCAGAAGCTCGAAGTGCCCGCCTACCTGCCCAGCAAGCTGGTCGTCGAGCTGGCGCGCGGCTTCAAGACCCTCGCCACCGGTGAGGTCGCCTACGGCGGCACGCTGGTCGCCGAAGAGGTCCTCGACGTCGTCCAGCGCGACTTCATGCGCGACGACCGCGTTCTCGACGTCGTGCAGACCAGCTCCAAGATCCACGTGGTCGAGGAATCCCGGCACATGAAGTTCGCCCGGGAGGAGATCAAGGAGCACATCAAGGGCAAGAGCAAGCTGCAGCGCCACTTCAGCGCGGCGCTGATCGCCGTGGTCGCCTACGTGATCGTCTCCAGCCTCGTCAGCCCGAAGGTCTACGACTCCATCGGCATGAACCGCAAGCGGGCGATGGACGCGGTCGCGAACAACGAGCACCGCAAGTCGCTGATGCGCAACGGCTGCGCCGGACTCATGGAGTTCCTCGACGAAGCCGGCCTGCTCACCCGTCCGGCGATCGCGCTCTACAAGCGCGTCCACATGATCTGAGTCCACGGCCATGACCTACGCGATCACGCAATCCTGTTGCGCCGACGCATCGTGCATCTCGGTGTGCCCGGTCAACTGCATCCACCCCACCCCGGACGAGCCCGACTTCGGCACCACCGACCGGCTCTACATCGACCCGCGCGCCTGCATCGGCTGCGGCGCCTGCGCCGATGCGTGCCCGGTGGACGCGGTGTTCCCGATCGACAAGCTCACCGGCGACCTGTCCGTGCACGTCGACATCAACCGGGAGCGGTTCTCCGAGATCCCGGCCGACTACCCCTGGGGAAGGCCGCAGTTCCCACGATCGCTGCCGACGCACGCCGCTGCGCCGAGCGTCGCGGTCGTGGGAACCGGGCCGGCTGCGGGCTACGCGGTGCAGTCGCTGCTGCGCTCCACCGACGCCGAGATCACGCTGATCGATCGGATGACCACCCCTGGCGGCCTGATCAAGTTCGGCGTCGCTCCGGATCACCCGAGCACCAAGCAGATCGAGCACACCTTCGCGACCAGCTACAAGCACCCCAGGGTCCGCATGCACCTGGGCGTGGAGGTCGGGCGGACCATCAGCCACGCTGAGCTGACCGAGCACCACAACGCGGTCGTCTACGCCGTCGGCGCACCCGGTCACCGCACGCTGGGACTTCCCGGCGAGGACCTGCCCGGCACGATGGCCGCCCGCGAGTTCGTCGGCTGGTGCAACGGGCATCCGGACATCCCGGCCGACGCGGTCGAGCTGTCCTCGGAGCGGGTCGTGATCGTGGGCAACGGCAACGTGGCGCTGGACGCCGCGCGCCTGCTGCTCAGCGACCCCGACGAGCTGGTCGGCACCCCGATCGCCGACCACGCGCTCGCCGCCCTGCGCAGGAGCAAGGTCCGGGAGGTCGTGCTGCTCGCGCGGCGGGGTCCCGAGCACGCGGCGTTCACGCGGTCGGAGTGGGTCGGCATCGAGCAGCGGCTGAAGGGCCGCATCGTGGTCGACGGCCACGGTGGCGCTGCGGAGTCGATCGCCTCGGCCGAGGACGGATCGACGGCCGCGCTGCTGCGCGAGCTGCCGGTCGAGGACGTCGACTGGGATCGCGCTCCGGGCGAGGACCGCCGCCTGGTGCTGCGCTTCTCCTCCGCCCCGCGGGAAGTGGTCGGCGATCCGCAGGTCAGGGCTCTCCGCGTCGGTGACGGCTCGGGCAACCGGGACCTCGCGGCCGGGATGGTGCTGTGGTCGGTGGGCAGCCGCGGGGTGCAGATCCCGCAACTGCCGTTCGACGAGGCGACCGGGGTCATCCCGAACACCGGTGGCCGGGTCGAGCCGGGGACCTACGTGGTCGGTTGGGCCAAGCGCGGGGCGGCGGGCGGCATCGGCGCCAACCGCGCGTGCGCGTCGGAGACCATCGACTCGCTGATCGACGACGCAGCAGCCGGCACGCTGCACAACGCGAACAAGGACGCCAAGTCCTTCGCCAAGCTGCTGCGCTCCCGCAGGTGAACACGCGCTGATTCGCCTTGAGACCGCCCCGGTCTCAAGGCGAATCGTGCTGTTCCCGCAGCACTTCACCGAGGCGGGACAGGAGCTCTCGCAATTCCTGGAGCCCGTCGGCCCCGAGGTGCTCGCCGAGGGCCCGCTCGATCTCGTGGATGCGCCCGGCCGCGGCCTGCAGCGCCTCCACCCCGGTCGGCGTGGCCACGACCTGACGGGCGCGCCCGTCGGCCGGGTCGGGCCTGCGCTCGACATATCCGCACCTCTGCAGGTGCGTGACCAGCTCGCCCATCGCCTGCTGGGTCATCCCGGCGGCCTCCGCCAGTTCGGACACCCGCGAGCCGGCCGGATCCAGGTAGCGGAACACCGCGTAGTGCGCGGGTCGCAGCTCCTCGTCGAGGTCGTCGCGCAGGCCGTCGTTGAGCCGCCGCTCGAAGGCGGTGGCACTCTGCACGAGGAGCTTGAGCAGGGTGGGGTCTTCCGCGGACATGAAATGAAGGCTACCTTATCAATTAGGAAGGCAGCCTTCACACGAGGAGTGGGTGCGATGCTCGACCCGCTGGTGTTCCGCGACGGTCGCCGGGTCACGTTCGTGGCCGAAGGCAGCGACGGGGAAGGCCCGTTCCTGCGCATCGAGCACCGGCTGCCGCGACCGGCCCGGCAGGCGGGCCCGCACTGGCACCCGCTGCTCACCGAACGCTGGACCGTCCGCCGAGGACGGGTGCGGTTCCGCATCGACGGCCGGGAACTCGTCCTCGGTGCCGGCGAGTCCGCCTCGGCCGGAGCGCGTCAGGTCCACGAGTTCAGCACGCTGTCCGCCGACGTCGTGCTCGACCACGAGATCCGCCCGCCGCTGCAGCACCGCCGCATGTTCGAGCTCTGGCACGCCCTCGACAACGCCGGGGCGACCACGCGCTCCGGGTTGCCGCGCAACCCGCTGGCGCTCGCCCTGCTCTGGCAGGCCCAGGACGGCTACCTCGCCGGCGTCCCCGCCTGGCTCCAGCGCGCGCTCTTCGGCGGCCTGGCCCGGCTCGCCCGCGCCCTGCGCTACGAGCAGCGCCTGGACGAGCGAAAGGGGCGCGCGGACTGACCGCGCGCCTCTCCCCCGGAACTCGCTCAGTGCGCTGCGACCGCCGCGGTGGCGCCCTCGGTCTTGCGGACGAACAGGGCCGTGCCGAAGGCGACCAGGCCGATCACACCGGCGACGACGAACGCGGTGCGCAGTCCCGAGGCGTCGGGGACGCCCGCCGGGTTGGCCGAGGCCAGCGACGACACCGTCACGAACACCGCCGTGCCGAACGCGCCCGAGACCTGCTGCAACGTGCCCAGGATCGCGCTGCCGTGCGAGTACAGGTGATCGGGCAGCGCGCCCAGCGACGAGGTCATCAGCGGCGTCATCATCAGGCTCAGCCCGAGCATCAGCAGCAGGTGGAAGCCGATCACCATGCCCAGCGGCGACTCCGGGGTCAGCGTGGCGAACAGCCACAGCGACACCGCCATCGCGGCGGCGCCCGGGATCACCAGCGGACGCGGTCCGATCCGGTCGAACAGCCGCCCGACCGGACGTCCCATCAGACCCATCAGCAGACCGCCCGGCAGCACCGCCAGACCGCTGACGAACGTGGTCGTCTTGAGCACGGTCTGCAGGTACAGCGGCAGCAGGATCGCCGCCGCGCCCAGCAGGCACATGAACAGCAGCGCCGCCAGCACCAGCGACACGACGAACGGGCGGTGGGTGAAGGGCCGCAGGTCCAGCAGCGCCCGGTCCTCGCGCTGCAACCGCAGCTGCCGGGCCACGAACACCACCAGCGACACGGCACCGACCACCAGCGGCACCCACGGCGGGACGGTGTGCGAGCCACCGGACTCGCCGATGGCCGACAGCCCGTAGAGCAGACCGCCGAAACCGATCGCCGACAGCAGCACCGACAGCACGTCCAGCGGCACCGAACGGGTCTCGCTGTCCAGGCGCATCCACACCGCACCGATGGCCAGCGCGATCAGCGACAGCGGCAGCACGATCCAGAACATCCAGCGCCAGCCCAGCGAGGACAGCACCGCCCCACCGATGGTCGGCCCCACGGCCGGTGCGACGGCGATGACGATGCTGATCGTGCCCATCGTGGCGCCGCGCTTCTCCACCGGGACCAGGCGCATCGCCGAGGTCATCAGCAGCGGCAGCATCACCGCCGTGCCGGTCGCCTGCACGACGCGACCCACCAGCAGCATCCCGAACCCGGGTGCCAACCCGCTCAGCAGCGTGCCGAGGCTGAACAGGACCATCGCGGCCATGAACACCTGACGCGGGGTGAAGCGCTCCAGCAGGAACCCGGTGATCGGGATGACCACCGCCATCGTCAGCAGGAACCCGCTGGTCAGCCACTGCACGGTGGTGGTGGACACGTGGAGGTCGACCGTGAGGTCGCGCAGCGCGACGCTCAGGATCGTCTCGTTGAGGATCATCACGAAGGCCGAGGCGACCAGCACGCTCAGCAGCACGTTTGCTCTCGGCGGTGTGGCCTGCCGGTCGGGCTCCGCGATCGCGGCCGTCTCGGTCATGGGTTGTCGTGCACCTCGCTCGTGTGGGGCCTTGGTCACGGCCGTTGTCCTTCCCGACCGGGGGTACCGGCCGGATTCGCCGACATCGCCGACGGCGTTCGGCATGCAGTTCTGGCGGTGGAAGCCCGGATCACGCGTCGGGTCGACCCACGCGACGGTGGGGTCCGCGACGACGTCGGGCGCGGCCGATGATCGGCCGGCGGTCAGATGATCCGGTGCCGGGGAGTCACGTGAACCGTCCCCTCACAAGCATGCTCGTCCCCCCAGAGCTCCGAT
Source organism: Saccharopolyspora endophytica (assembly GCF_018070075.1). Lineage (GTDB taxonomy): Bacteria > Actinomycetota > Actinomycetes > Mycobacteriales > Pseudonocardiaceae > Saccharopolyspora > Saccharopolyspora endophytica. The sequence goes on along the minus strand of NZ_JAGPXE010000002.1, from coordinate 274,715 downwards.
CCAGCTTAACGCCCTGATCTGACAGGGCGTTCCGTCGCGGCGGGATGCGACGGTGCGAACACCCCGTACCAACGCACACGATGTTTCCCATCATCCGCGCTGGTCAAACGATTTTTCGCCGGCTAGATCGCGAGAGGCCGGTCCACCTGCGGGAACGCTAAGCGGATGACGAACGTCACGTTGGAGGTGCTGCTCAGCTCCGGGCGCTCCGCCAGCGCCCCAGCGCGGTGTCCAGGACCAGGAACGCCGCCAGCGAAACACCCAGCAGCGGCAGGAAGAACGCCACCACCAGCGTCACCGCGCCCAGCGGCAGCAGCACGCGCAACGGCACCTGGCGCCAGACCCCGCGCGCGACCGGAGCGCCGAAGGCACCGGCCGGACGGCGGCGCCACCACATCCGGTAGCCGAGGACGACCGTGGTCAGCAACGCCACCACCAGCGCGGCCAGCACCAGCTGGTTGACCAGGCCGAACAGCAGCCCCATGTGCGCGTCGACGCCCCAGCGCGCCAGCTTCGCCATCACCGGCCAGTCGGCGAAGCGCAGCGTCGCGGTGACCTGACCGCTGGCGGCGTCGACGGCGACCGAGTCCTGCTGCGTCGGCCAGTGCCGCTGCACCTGCTGCACCACGTAGGAACCGCCCGAGGTCGGCGGGGTCAGCTCCACGGGCCCGGTCACGCCCTGCGCCTCGGCGGCGCGCAGCACCCGTTCCGGACCGACGTCGCCACCGGTGTGCGCGGTGTGCCCGTGGTGCCCGTGATGGCCCTGGTGCTCGGGCGGGACCACGTCGGTGGACACCGTCGGCGTCTCCCAGGCCAGCACCTCGCGGAGCTGGGTGACGTTCGCGCCCGCGTAGTTCGACCAGGTCAGCCCGGTGGCCGACAGGAACAGCAGGCCCAGCGCGATGCAGGTGCCGATCGCGCCGTGCCAGGACAGCAGCCGCTTGCGCCCGGTGGCGCCGGGCTCGGGGACGACGAGCCGCTTGCGGGAGGTGCGGCGGCGCCGGAACCACAGCAGCAGCCCGCCCAGCACCACCACCCACAGCCAGCTGGCCGCGAGTTCGCTGTAGAGCCTGCCGAAGTCGCCCAGGTGCAGGCCGCGGTGCAGGTTGTCGATCCACGCGCGCAGCGGCAGCGCCTGGCTGCTGCCGTAGGTCTCCAGGATTCCGCGCACCTCGGTGGTGTGCGGGTCGACGAACACCGTGCGCTGGAAGCTCTCCGGCAGGTCCGGGGCGTGGAAGATGACCTGCGTGGTGTCGGTCGGGGTGGGCGCCGGGCGGATGGACATCAGCGAGGCACCCGGGTGCGCGGCCTGCGCGGCGGCGAGCTGGTCGTCCACCGACGCGGTGCGCGGGCTCGCCGGCACGTGCAGCTCGCGGTCGTAGACCAGCTGTTCCAGCTGCGGGGTGAACACGTAGAGCAGCCCGGTGCCGGCGGCCACCAGCAGGAACGGGGCGATGAGCAGTCCGGCGTAGAAGTGCAGCCGCAGGACCAGCGGTCGCAGCGCCGCCCACGTTCCGGCGCGGCCGCTGCGCTGTTCGGCGGCCGGGGGCGCCTCGGTGCTCATCTCATCTCCATCCGCGCGTGGTGCGTCGTGGGAGATGTCGGTTCCGGTTGATCTCCGGTTCCCGGGAGTTGCCGCCGTCACACCGGTGGCCGTCCTCGGCGGCCGGAGCGGGTGCCGCGCGGGTAACGTCGCGCAGCGCGAAGCGTTCGACTGCGGGAGGTGTGGTTGGTGGCGGGCTGTTGTCCTCCGTCTCGTTCCGGTCCGGCGACCGGTTCGGAGCAGCAGGTCACCCGGGGCAGCGGGGACCTCGACGGCATGGTGGTGCTCCCCGGCGGCGTGTTCCGGATGGGCACCGAGGACCCCGACGGGTTCCCCGACGACGCCGAGGGACCGATCCGCGAGGTCCGCGTGGCCTCGTTCGCCATCGACCCGCACGCCGTGTCCAACGCGCGCTTCGCGGAGTTCGTCGACGACACCGGTTTCGTCACCGAGGCCGAGCGGTTCGGCTGGACCTACGTGTTCGCCAAGTTCCTGCCCGGACACCTGCGCAAGGAGTCCCCTCGCCCGGAGCAGACCCCGTGGTGGTGCGGCGTCAGCGGCGCGAGCTGGCGGCACCCGGAGGGGCCCGGCAGCGACCTGGACGGCCGCTGGGACCACCCGGTCGTGCACGTCTCGTGGCACGACGCCGCGGCCTACTGCAAGTGGGCGGGCAAGCGGCTGCCGACCGAGGTCGAGTGGGAGTACGCGGCGCGCGGCGGCCTCGACCAGGCCCGCTACCCGTGGGGCGACGAGCTCACGCCCGGCGGTGAGCACCGCTGCAACATCTGGCAGGGCCGGTTCCCGGTGCGCAACACCGCCGAGGACGGTCACGTCGGCACCGCGCCGGTGGACTCCTTCGAGCCCAACGGTTTCGGACTGCACAACGTGTCGGGAAACGTGTGGGAGTGGTGCGCGGACCGCTTCTCCGACGGTTCCGACAACCGCGCCATGCGCGGCGGTTCGTACCTGTGCCACGACTCCTACTGCAACCGCTACCGGGTCGCCGCGAGAACGTCCAACACACCGGACAGTTCGAGCGGGAATCTCGGTTTCCGGTGCGCCGCCGACGCCTGAGGAATTCCTTCCGGAAATGCAGTCGGCGCCCAACCGGAACAATTGTTTCCGATCGGGCGCCGAGCGCTCGACTCACATTCCCGTGACGATGACTTCCGCCGGGACTTCGGTGTCGTTGGCGAGAGCGCCGAAGAGCGTCTCGGCCTTGTCCTGGTCCCACTTGACCACCGACGCGCCATCGCCGGTCTCGCCGAACCCGGACATCGGGACCGTGGTCGTGACGCCCTGACCGGAGGCGATCCCGTTCATCGCGAACGCCAGGCCCGCCAGGTGCCAGACGTGGTCGTCGGTGTCGACGAGGAACGCGCCGGAGGTGTCCAGGATCAGCGGAAACAGGCGCAGCGGGTTGAGGAAGACCTCCGGGGACGAGGCCTTCTCGGTCAGCGCGGCGAGGAACTCGCGTTGCCGCTCGACGCGGTCGAGGTCGCCGCGCGAGGAGGCGCGGGTGCGCACGTAGCCCAGCGCCTGCGGGCCGTCGAGCTCCTGGCAGCCGGCCTGCACGTCGAGGTTGGCCTTGGGGTCCTTCATCGGCTCCTTGACGCAGATGTCCACGCCACCGATCGCGTCGGTCATGTCGGCGAACCCGCCGAGGCCGACCTCCGCGTAGTGGTCGACGCGCACGCCGGTCGACGCCTCGACGGTCTGGGTCAGCAGCTGCGGCCCGCCGTAGGCGAAGGCCGAGTTGAGCTTGTCCTTGCCGTGCCCGGGAATCGAGACGTAGGAGTCGCGGGGCAGGCTGACCATCGTGGGCTTGCCACCGGCCTGCGGGATGTGCACCAGCATCACCGTGTCGGTGCGCCGACCCGCGGTGTCACCGGTTCCCAGCTCGGCCTGGCGGTCGGCGTCGAGCCCTTCGCGGCTGTCGGAACCGACCAGCAGCCAGTTGGTGCCGGGGCCGTCGGCGGGGCGCTCACCGGAGGTGGGAAGCGCGGGCTCGCGCTTGAGCGAGTAGTCCACGTAGATCAGGAAACCGACCAGCGCCAGCACCAGGACCAGCAGAACGGTCAGGATCTTGCGGCCCGGGCGGCGTCGTTTGGGTCGGTGATGAGGTGGCCGTGCGTGCACCATCTGTTGCTGAGCGTAGTTCATCTGCCAATCCGAAGAAGTTGGTTGTCCTGCACGGATTTCGCGCACTCCCCGACCTGCTGCGGCGAGCGAGCATGGCAGGTGATCATGCCGTCCGAATAGGAGCAATCCCACAACTTCTGGCAACGATGCGGGAACTGCGGAATCACGTGCGGACAACTTTCTCTTGCCCGCGCGTGATTGTTTACCCGGAGCCACTTCGCGAAATTCCAGGCCCGCGCAGGTTGTTGACGGTTCTTCACGTTGCGGGCCGGATTTCGTGGCGATCGTCTCCACTCCCCGCTATCGGCGCGGGGTTGTTTCCACCGCTCTCGCACGACCACAATCCGGCCCCATGAATTACCCGTCGCCCCACGGACACGGCCCGTACCCGCCCCAGGGGAACGGTCCCTACCCGCCTCAGGGGAACGGCCCGTACCCGCCGCAAGGCCACGGTCCGTACCCGCCGCACGGCCAGCCCCCGCACGACGACCGCTACGAGGAGCGCCGGCGCCGGGAGGAGAACTCCGACCGGATCGCGAACGTCGTCCGCGTCGTGGTCAGCGTGGTCCTCACGATCTTCCTCCTCCACGTGCTGTTCGTGGTCTTCGACGCCAACCAGGGCAACGAGTTCGTCTCCGTGGTCTACATCCTGGCCAAGACGCTGGTCCTGGGCCTCGGTGACGTGTTCACGCCGGACGACGCTGTGCTCGGAGTCGTCCTGAACTACGGCCTGGCAGCGCTCGTCTACGTCGTCATCGGCCAGCTCATCGTCAAGTCGCTGCGCCGCTGAGCCCTCGCGCCTGCGAGTTCGTCGACGGCGAGGGCCTCGCGATCGCCCGCGCCGTCGACGCCGAGCTCTCCCCCGCGCTGGAGGCGGTTTCGCGCTGTCGGCGACGACGGGGTCAGCGCAACGCGGACGCGATCGACGCGCGGATCTCGTCCGGGTCGTCGCCGAGTCCGCGCAGCAGGTTGGCGGTCAGCGGCACCAGGACCTCCGCCAGCGGATCGGCGTGGGCGAAGCGGCCCGCGAGTTCGAGCGTGACGAAGCCGTGCAGCGCGCTCCACAGCTGGGCCGCGACGTCGCCCGCCTCGGCGCGGTCGAGCCGTCCGGCGGTGATGGCGCGTTCGGTGGCGGCGACCAACCGGCCGAAGGCCACCGCGGGCCGGCCCGCCTCCCCTTCTGCGGGCTCGGGCTGACCGGCCGGAGCGGACAGGCCGAACATCAGGTCGTGGAGGTGCGGGTTCTCGCGGGCGAAGCCCCGGTAGACCAGCGCCTGGCGCAGCAGGTCGGCCACCGGGTCCTCCGTGGTCACCACGGTGTCGAGACGCCCGGTCAGGCGGCGGAAACCGTCATCGGCAACGCCGCGCAGCAGCTGCGGCACGCCGCCGAAGTAGTGGTACACCGCCATCGTCGACGTGCCGATCTCGCGAGCCAGCCGCCTGGCCTGCAACGACTGCGGACCCTCGTCGGCGAGCAGGCGCACCGCCGCCTCGATCAACCGCGCCCGCACCTGCTCGCCCTTGCCCACGACCAGGTTCTAACACGGCCGCCGGCGCGCGGCTCAGGACGTCGGGCTCGGAGCTCCCGCGAAGGGGATGCCGGCCGGCGCCGGTTCGGCCTGCGCCCGGTCCGGGTGCCGCCAGAGGCCCTTGCGCTCGAGGATCGGCAGCACGCCCTCGCCGAACCAGTACGCCTCCTCCAGGTGCGGGTGCCCGGAGAGCACGAACTCGTCGATGCCCAGCGCGTGGTACTCCTCGATGCGCTCGGCGACCTCGGCGTGACTGCCCACCAGGGCGGTTCCCGCTCCCCCGCGCACCAGGCCGACCCCGGCCCACAGGTTCGGGTAGATCTCCAGCTGCGAGGTCGAGCCCTCGTGCAGCTCCAGCATCCGCTTCTGGCCCTCGGACTCGCTGCGGCCCAACCCGGCCTGCACCTGCTCGATGACCGACGGGTCCAGGGCGTCGAGCAGCCGCTGCGCCTCGGCCCACGCCTGCTCGCTGGTGTCGCGGCTGATCACGTGCAGCCGGATGCCGAAGCGCGGCGTGCGGCCCTGCGCGGCGGCCAGCTCGCGGATCCACTGGATCTTCTCGGCGACCTTGGCAGGCGGTTCGCCCCAGGTCAGGTACACGTCGGCGTGCTTGGCGGCGACATCGCCCGCCGCCGGGGACGAACCACCGAAGTACACCTGCGGCACCGGGTCGGGCACGCGCGTGAGCTCGGCGCCTTCGACGCGGACGTGCTCGCCGGCGAAGTCGACCCGCTCCCCTCGCCACAGCCCGCGCACGACCTCCAGGAACTCGTCGCAGCGCGCGTAGCGGGCGTCCTTGTCCAGGAAGTCGCCGTAGGCGCGCTGCTCGTGGCTCTCCCCGCCGGTGACGACGTTGAGCAGCAGCCGCTGACCGGAGTGGCGCTGGAACGTGGCGGCCATCTGCGCGCCGAGGGTCGGTGAGAGCAGTCCGGGCCGGAAGGCGACCAGGAACTTCAGCCGCTCGGTTACCTCGGCGAGCATCGCGGTCGACAACCACGCGTCCTCGCACCACGCACCGGTCGGCGTCAGCGCGCCTTCGAAACCGAGCTGCTCGGCGCTGCGCGCGATCTGCCCCAGGTAGGCCAGCGTCGCCGGGCGGGCGCCGCCCGCGGTGTGCGTGGGCGTGCCGTGACCGCCGCCGACGAGGTAGCGGCTGTCGCCGTAAGTGGGCAGGAACCAGTGGAACGTCAAGGACATCTGCTTCTCCATCAGTCCGATGTGGACTCGTGAACCGGTTGTGCGGGTGGAGGAGTCAGCTGCGACACGCCTGCGTCACCACGCGCTGGAAGTCCACGTGGCGGCGTCGGGTCAGTGGTTCCACGAACGTCATCGTTCGGCAGCCGACACGACGATGTCAACGGGCGGACCGCGCTTCCCAGCAAGTGGACGGCCTCGATTTCACTTGACCGCGCGGGCGCGCAGCGGCGAGGCTCTGCCCCGTGCTGCCTGCCGCGCCGCTGACCACGCGCCACCACGTCGACCTGCTCCGGGTGGCGTCCGCGGCGTGTCCGAGCCGTTAACGCCCGCGCAGACGAGCCGCCCACAACCCCTCCGCACCGGCCACCCAACCCCTGGGCCGGTCCCCGGACTCCCCCCGCGCGCCCCCGGTCCCGCAGGTCCCCGATTTCAGTGGAAATCAGGACCCGGATCTCAGTGGGAATCGGGGATCCGAATTCCACTGAAATCGGGTCACGACCTGCCTGAACAGGCGTGCTCCCCTCCCCTGCACCTCGCCTGGAGGCAGTGATGACCGCGGGCCTGCAGCCTGCTCCCGACGTGCGCGCCGTGCCGCGCAAGGACGTTCGCACCGTGATCGTGTCGAGCCTGATGGGCACGACCGTCGAGTGGTACGACTTCTTCCTGTACAGCACCGCCGCCAGCCTGGTGTTCGACAAGCTGTTCTTCCCCACCGACGACCCGACGGTCTCGACGATGCTGGCGTTCGTGACGTTCTTCGTCGGGTTCGTCGCCCGCCCCCTCGGCGGTGTCCTCTTCGGACACATCGGCGACCGGATCGGCCGCAAGCGCACGCTCGTCAGCACGATGCTGCTGATGGGCCTGTCCACGGCGGCGATGGGCGCTCTGCCGACCTACGAGCAGGTGGGCCTGCTCGCCCCGCTGCTGCTGGTGCTGCTGCGCGTGGTCCAGGGCCTGGCGATCGGTGGCGAGTGGGCGGGCGCGGTGCTCATGGCCGTCGAGTACGCGCCGCCCGGCAAGCGCGCCTGGTACGGCGCGTGGCCCCAGGTCGGTCTCGCGCTCGGGCTCGGCCTGGGCACCGGGCTGTTCGCCCTGCTCGGCAACGTCCTCGACGACGAGCAGTTCCTCGGTTACGGCTGGCGGATCGCGTTCGGCGTGAGCATCCTGCTGGTGGTCATCGGTCTGGTGATCCGGCTGCGGGTGGCCGAAACCCCGGCGTTCGAGCGGATGCGGCAGACCCAGGGCACCGCGAAGGCCCCACTGGTGGAGCTGTTCCGCGACCCCGTCACCCGCCGCAACACGCTGCTGGGCCTGCTCTCCCGCTGGGCGGAGGGCGCCGCGTTCAACACCTGGGCGGTGTTCTTCCTGTCCTACGCGACCTCCACCCTGCACCTGCCGCGCAACAGCGTGCTGGTGTCGGTGATGCTGGCCGCGGGCGTGCTGGCCGTGCTGCTGCCGGTGTTCGGACGCCTGAGCGACCGCATCACGCCGCGCCGCGCCTACGCGCTCGGCGCCGGTCTGTTCGCCGCGTCGGTCTACCCCGCGTTCCTGGCCTTCCAGACCCGGGACGTGCTGCTGTCCGCGCTGATCATCGTCGGGGTGCTCGGCGTGGTGCACGCGCTGCTCTACGCGCCCCAGGGCACGCTCTACGCCCAGCTGGCACCTGTGCGCTCCCGCTACACGGGGATGTCGTTCGTCTACCAGTTCTCCGGCATCTACGCCTCGGGCCTGACGCCGCTGATCATCACCGCGCTCATCGCCGCGGGCGGCGGTTCCCCCTGGCTGGCCTGCGGCTACCTGGTGCTCACCGGTCTCATCGGCCTCACCGCCACCATCGCGCTGCGTCCCGCCGACCTGGGGTCGGCCACCTCGGACTGACCCTGCCTCCCGGCGCTTCTCGTGGTGAGCTGGACGGCGATGAGGACGCAGGAGCACCGCGCGGTGGCCGTCGGAGTGGACGACTCCGACGCCGGGCGGCTCGCCATGCGCTGGGCCGCCCGCGAGGCGCTGTCCCGATCCGAGGCGTTGCTGCTGGTGCGCGCCGTCCCGGTGCCGCTGGAGGAGCTCACCCGCGTCCACCTGCCCAGCGAGCAGCCGGTGATGCGGCACGGCAGCGCTCAGCAGGAGCTCGCCGCGCTGGCCACCGAGTGCCGGCGGATGTTCCCGGAGTTGCTGGTGCGCACCCGGGTGCAGATGGGGCACCCGGCGTCGGTGCTGCGCGAGGAGACCGACCAGATGGGGATGGTGGTGCTCGGCCCGCCGCCGCTGAGCCGCACCCGGCGGGTGCTGCTGGGGTCCACGGCGGGCGAGCTGGTGCGCAACGCGCACGTCCCGGTGGTGGTCGTGCGCGGCCCCGAGGCCGACCGGCCGATCCGGCGAGTGGTGGTCGGTGTGGACGGTTCGCCGACCAGCGGCCAGGCGATCACCTTCGCCCACGACCTCGCCTACCGGCACTCCGCGACGCTCACCGCGCTGATGGCCGACGCCACCCGCGCACCCGACGCGCTGCCTCCGAACCGGGGCTGGCGCTACGAGTCCGACTTCGTCGAGGCCAACCAGCGGCTGCTCGCCGAGTGCGTCGCGGGCGTGGAGCAGAGCAACCCGGACGTGGAGATGCACCAGGAGGTCAGCCTCGAACCCCCGACCGAAGCGCTGCTCCAGGCCGCGGAGAAGGCCGACCTCCTGGTGATCGGTTCACGCGGACGGCACATCGTGCGCGCCACGACGCTGGGCTCCACGAGCCACGCCCTGGTGCACTACGCCGATTGCGCCGTGGCCGTCGTCCGCTGACTCACAGACCGGTTCGGTACGTGAAGCGCGCCTTGCCGATCCAGATCTCGTCGCCCTCGCGCAGCTCGGCGGTGTCGACCGGGAGCCGGTTGAGGTAGGTGCCGTTGAGCGAACCGCCGTCGACGAGGACGTAGGCGTCGCCCCGCCGCCGGATCTCGGCGTGCTGCTTGGACACCGTGATGTCGTCGACGACTATGTCGCATATGGCGTCGCGACCTATGGTGGTGCGCTCGTTCTGGAGCACGAAACCGCTCCCGGCGGCGTTGCCGCGGTTGATCATCAAGCGGGGGCGGCCGCTGAGCTCATCGGCGGAACGAGGTGCCGGAACCTCATGAGGAGCAGACGCTCGGGCGGTATCGGCCTGCTTTTCGACCGCGTTCGATGCCGACTCGCCGATCCTGGTCTGTTCCATCGTCGTCTCCCTAGCCAACAAGCGTGATACCTCCGAAATGCACCTGCCCGTGACCGGGCGGATACACACAGCATGCCGAAGGTTCAACCGCCGTCGCTAGGACCAACGTCCTAAATTCATCGAACCGGGTCCGCACCTGTGATCCAGGTCTCCGATCCGAGTCCGCGGGGCCGTCATTCGCGATGACGGCCCCGCGGTGGGTGATTACTTCACCGCGCCCATCGACAGACCGCGCACCAGGTGGTTCTGCGCGACCCAGCCGATCACCATCACCGGCAGCGAGGCCAGCAGGGCCGCCGCCGACAGCTGCGCCCAGTACAGGCCCTCACTGGTGATGAAGCCGACCAGGAACACCGGCACCGTTCCCGCCTGCGCGGCGGTGAGGTTGACCGCGTAGAAGAACTCCGTCCAGGAGAAGATCACGCAGATCAGCGCCGTCGCGGCGATTCCCGGTGCCACGACCGGGAGGATCACCCGGAACAGCAGCACCGGCAGCGGTGCTCCGTCGACCCGGGCGGCCTCGACCATCTCCCTGGGGACTTCGAGGAAGAACGAGCGCATCATCCACACCGCCAGCGGCAGGTTCATCGCGGTGTAGAGGATGACCAGCGCCCAGACGTTGTCCAGCAGACCGATGTTCTGCGAGATGACGTACAGCGGGATGATCGCCGCCACGATCGGAAGCATCTTGGTCGACAAGAAGAATCCGAGCACGCCCTGGGTGCCGGGCACCGCCGCGATGGACAACGAGTAGGCCGCCGGGACCGCCAGCAGCAGCACCAGCAGCGTCGACACCACCGTCACGAACGCCGAGTTGCCCAGGTACGGCAGGAATCCGCGTTCCAGGATGCCGGCGAACTGGGTCAGCGTCGGGGTGAACAGCAACTTCGGCGGGTCGGTGTAGGCGTCGGCCTCCTCCTTGAAGGAGGTCACCACCATCCACAGCAGCGGGAAGACGAACAGGATCGCCACGACCCAGGTGAACGCGGTCAGCGCCCACCGGCCGATCGGGTTCGCGGTATGCATCAGCGCACCTCGCTCAGGCCGAAGGTCCGGAACATCAAGCGCAGCGCGAAGTTCGCCACGATCAGCGTCAGGATGACCACCACGACGCCCATCGCCGAGGACTGGCCGATGTCGAAGCCCTCGAACGCTCGCTGGTAGATGTAGTACGGCAGGTTGGTGCTGGCGGTGCCCGGACCGCCCTGCGTCATCAGGAAGATCGCGTCGAAGCTGTTGACGATGTAGATCGCCCCCAGCAGACCCGCCAGCTGCAGGTACCGGGCCAGCTGCGGCAGCGTGATCGACACGAACGTCCGCCACCGGCCGGCGCCGTCGACCGATGCGGCCTCCAGCACCTCCTTGGACTGAGCCTGCAGCCCCGCCAGGATCAGCAGCATCATGAACGGCGTCCACTGCCAGATGACCTGGGTCATCACCGAGGCCAGCGGGAACTCGGCCAGCCAGTCGGTGTCGCCGCCGAACACGAAGTTCAGCAACCCGTAGGTGGGGTCGAACATCGTGGTCTTCCACAGCAGCGCGCCCGCCGCGGGCAGGATCAGGAACGGCGTGATCAGCAGGGTGCGCACCACACCGCGCCCCAGGAACTTCCGGTCCAGCAGGATCGCCAGGCCCAGGCCCAGCAGCATCGAGATGAACACGCACACCACGGTCAGCACCACGGTGTTGATCAGCGCGCCGCGGAACTGGCTGTCGGCGAAGACGTCGACGTAGTTGCGCAGGCCCACGAAGTGCCGCGAACCGGGCCGCACCAGGTTCCAGGACTGGAACGAGTAGAACACCGTCATCAGGAACGGGATCTGGGTCACCAGCACCGTGAACAGCAGCGCGGGCAGCAGCGGCGCGCGGCGCAGCCAGGTGCTGGACGCCGTGGTCTCCTTCTTGTTCACCACGGGCGCCTGGACTTCTTCGACCACCGTTTGGCTCATCGCGTCTCCCGGTAGGACTCGCCGACGGACTCGGCGTATTCCTGGGACTGCTCCAGGGCCTCGTCGACGGTGATCCGTCCGGCGATGGCCGCCGACAACTGCTGGCTGATCCGGGTTCCGAGGTCCTGGAACTCCGGGATGCCGACGAACTGGATCCCCGGGTACGGGACCGGGTTCACCATCGTGTTGGACTGCTGCGCCTTGTCGATGCCGTTCAGCGTCGGCTTGGCGTAGGCGGCAGCGGCCTGCTGGTACTCCGGGATCTCGTAGGTCGACTTGCGCACGCCCGGCGGAACCCGGTTCCAGCCGAAGGTGGTGCCGACCTGCTTGACGAACTGCTTGGAGGTCATCCAGCTCATGAACCGCCAGGCCGCGTCCTTGTCCTTGGCGACCTTGGGCATCGCGAGCGACCAGGTGTAGAGCCAACCGGCCTCGGCGGTGCGCTCGACGGGAGCGGCCACGTAGCCGTTCTTGCCGACCACCTTGCTCTCGGCCGGGTCCTCGTTGGTGCCGGCCATGACCGTCGCGTCGTACCACATCGCGGCCTGGCCCTGCGCGTAGTGCGTGCCGCACTCGGAGAACCCGGCGCTGGAAGCACCGACCTCGCCGTGCTCGCGGACCAGGTCGACGTAGAAGTTCGCCGCCGCCTTGAACTCCGGCGAGGTGATCTGGGCGTTCCAGTTCTCGTCGAAGTAGCGGGCGCCGAAGGTGTTGGCGACCGTGGAGAACGGCGCCAGGCTCTCGCCCCAGCCGGGCTTGCCGCGCAGGCAGATCCCGGAGACGCCGGTGGCGGGGTTGTCCAGCTTCGCGGCGAAGTCGGCGATCTGCTGCCACGTCGGGTGTTCCGGCATGGTCAGCCCGGCCTGCTGGAAGAGGTCCTTGCGGTAGGTCAGGAACGACGACTCGCCGTAGAACGGAACCGCGTACATCGAGCCCTGGTGCGACAGCGAATCCCGGATGCTGGGGATGAAGTCGTTCGCGTCGTAGCCGGGGGTCTTGTCGATGTAGGGCTGCAGGTTCTCCAGCCAGCCGTTGGCCGCCCACTGCGGGGTCTCGTAATTGCTGATCATCGCCACGTCGAACTCGCCGCCCTGGGTGGCGGTGGAGGCGGTGATCTTCGCGCGCGCCTGGTTCTCCGGCAGCTGAACGAACTTCAGCTTGATGCCGGGGTTCTCCTTCTCGAACTCGCCCTTGAGCGCGACCGCGTCCTCCATCTGCGGGTTGGACACGATCGCGATCACCAGGGTTCGCCCGCCGGAACCGATCGCACCGGCTCCGGCGCAGCTGGTCAGCAGCAGGCTGACCATCGCCAGCAGCGCGAGCCTTATCCGGCTGCGCCTTAACCGCCTAGGCATCCGCACCTCCCGGCAGGACCTGGACCTTGAGACCGGCGCCGCTGCGCATGAGTTCGAGCGCCTTGCCGAACTCCTCCAGCGGCAGCGCGTCGGTCAGCAGCTCGTCGCTGTTGATCGCGCCCATCGCCATGAGGTCCAGCGCGGGGCCGAAGCTGTGCAGCACCGCCATCGAACCGACGATCTTGATCTCGTCGTTGTAGATGCGGAAGGGCGACAACGAGATTCGCGCCTCCGCCGGGGCGACGCCGAAGACCAGCAGCCGCCCGCCGCGGCGCAGCTTGTCGAACGCGGTCTCGATGGCTGGGGCCGCGCCGGTGCAGTCCACGGCGGCGTCGAAGTCGGAGTCCAGCTCGCTGGCGTCCTCCACGACGGCGACCGCGCCCAGCCGCTGCGCGCGCGGCAGCCGCGACGCGTTGCGGTCGGCGACGGTGACCTGCGCGCCCGCGCGCTGGAGCAGCTGCTGCATCAGCAGGCCCATCGTGCCCGCGCCGATGACGAGGAACTTCTCGCCGGCCTCGACGCCGATCTGGCGGACGCCGTGCACCGCGCAGGAGACCGGCTCAACCAGGGCTCCCTGCTGCCAGTTCAGCCCCTCGGGCATCCGGTAGCAGTTCGCCGAGGGCACCGCGACGTACTCGGCGAACGCGCCGTCGACGGTGTCACCGGTGGCACCCCAGTTCGCGCACAGGTTCCCGTGCCCGTTGCGGCACGGGGTGCAGTAGCCGCAGAACAACGACGGGTCGACCGCGACCCGGTCGCCCACCTTCCACTCGCCCGGCACGTCCGGACCCACTTCGACGACCTCACCGGCGAACTCGTGGCCCGGCACGATCGGGTAGGGCGTCGGCGGGAAGTGCCCGTCGGCGATGTGCACGTCGGTGCCGCAAATCCCGGTGGCCCCGACCTTCACCACCAACTGCCGCTCCCGCGGTACCGGATCCGGTACGTCACCGACCCGGATGGACCCGGGTTCGTCAATGATCGCGGCGCGCATCTAACCTCCGCCTCCAGAGCGCTCATCTGAGCGAACTGCGCTGTACTCTGCCCTGAACTTGCCCCGCATTGAAGAGGTTCACTGGTGATCGCGTCAACCTCTGGTCAAGTTTTCACGTTATAGTGCTCATATGAGCACACCTCGGCCGCGCAGCGGGCTGATCGACACCATGACCGCGGCGTCCATCGCGCACCGGTTCTACGTGGCCGGGCGCTCGAAGCTGGAGATCGCCGAGGAGTTCGGGATCAGCCGCTTCAAGGTCGCCCGGATTCTGGCATCCGCCCAGGAGAACGGCTTGATCAAGATCTCGTTCGAGTTACCTTTCCCGGTCGACGTGGAGCAGTCCGAACGACTCCGGACGGCCTACGGGCTGCGCCGCGTGCTGGTGCTCAACCGAGCGCAATCGAAGGCCGAACGGCCGGAGCTGCGCCGACGGGTGGGCGTGCTCGCCGCCCAGCTCCTCTCCGAGATCACGGTTCCGGGCGACGTCATCGGCCTGTCCTGGGCGCGATCGGTCAACGCCATGGCCGAGGCGATCCGCAGCCTGCCCAAGTGCCCCATCGTGCAGCTGTGCGGCGTCCAAGCGGGCATGGACATGCGGGACCGTTCGGTGGAAACGGTGGGCCGAGTGGCCGCGGCCAGCGGCGGCGACTCCTACCCCATCTACGGGCCGCTGGTGCTGCCCGACCGCCGCACCACCGAGATCCTGCGCAACCAACCCGGCATCGCCGAGACCTTCGAGCAGTTCCATCACCTGACCAAGGCCGTGGTCAGCATCGGCGCCTGGCAGCCGAACGAGTCCACCGTCTACGACGCGCTGAGCCCGGCCGAGCGCGAGTCGATCCGGCAGCGCGGCGCCACCGCCGAGATCGCCGCCCGGCTCTTCGACGCCGACGGCAACGCGCTGTCCACCGGGCTGGCCCACCACGTCCTGGCGATCCCGCACGAGCAGCTGCGGGCCGTGCCGGAGGTGATCGCCGTCGGCTACACCACCCCGAAGGCCCGCGCCATAGACGCGGTGCTGCGCTCCGGGATCGTCAACACCCTCATCACCGACGCCGACGCCGGCGACCGGCTCCTGCAGCACGTCACCGAACGCCCGCTGCAGTAGCGAAGAAGAGGGCGGAGCGACACCCCCAGCGCCGCTCCGCCCTTCGCGCCCGTTTCCCGGTCACAGCACCACGGGAAACGGGAAACCGGACCAATTGCCCGCCGCTCAGTTCGGTTCTCGGTGAAGATCCGTCGAAGAACGCATCCCTGCTGATGCGTTCTTGACGATGTCACTCCAGGATTCGACGGCGACGAGGATTGCGGCGGCCATGACGACGACGAGCGCCACCAATGCGGCTCCGGACAGGTTCAACGAGGCGAGCTCGAAGATCGCCCACAGCTGGACCGCGGTGAATCCCAGCGTCATCGCGACTCGGCCGAGCTGGACCTCCGGCGAGGCGCTGCGCTGTTCGGGTGTCAATTCGCGGGAGAGGTCGTCGGTGATCATCACTTCTCCTATGGTCAGGCGGAGTTCCAGTTTTTCGACTGGACCCGCACTCACCACCATGTGCCGTGGTGGGCCTGGCCGAACACCCGTTGCCCGGTGCCGAGAGAATCGGGAAACGGGCAACCCGGAGGACGAGTTGACCCAGCGGCCCACACTGTTCGGGGCGGAGCTTCGACGATTGCGGATCGAGGCCGGGCTGTCGCTCTCCCGACTCGCTGGAATTCTGCATTACAGCAAGGGCTACCTCAGCAAAATCGAAACCGGGAGCAAACAACCGACTCCCGATTTCGCGCGTCGCTGCGACGCCGAGCTGAACGCCGGGGGAAAGCTGTCCGAACTCGTTCCCGACCAGTCGCCGGAAACACCTCCGCCATCCGAAATCACGACCAACGGTGATGAGGTGTGGGTGTTGCGACTCGATTCGAGCGGAAGCAGTTCTTTCCAGCCGATGGACCGCAGGAGCGTGCTGACCGCGGGTGCCGCGTCGGTGGTGGCGTTCGGGCTGGGCGGCGCCCGCCCGGCGGTCGCCGACACCGGTTCCGTGGAGCCGTTCCACGTGATGTTCGAACAGCTGCGCAAGCTCGGGCAGACCACGAGCCCTTCCCTGGTGCTGCCGCCGCTGATCGCGCAGACGCATTCGCTGCGCGCGCTGGCGCAGAACGCGAAACCCGGCCAGGCGGCGGAGCTCCTGGCGCTGACGGCCCGGTACGCGGAGTACGCGGGCTGGATGACGCAGGAGGCCGGCGACGACCGAGCGGCGATGTGGTGGACCGACCAGTCCGTCGAGCTCGCCGAGGCCGGTGGTGACCGCAGGCTCGGCGCCTACGCGCTGGTGCGCCGCGCGGTGGTCGACCTCTACCGCCACGACGCGCGGCAGACCATCGAGGTCGCCCAGCTGGCCAGGCAGAACGCGATCACCGACCACATCCGGGGCTGGGCCGCGCTGCACGAGGCCCAGGGTCATGCGCTGGCAGGTGACCACGACGCGTCGATGCGCGCCCTGGACCTCGCCCGCGAACACCTCAACGCCGCGCAACCCGAGGCGGGACCATCGCTGGGCTCCACGAACCTCAGCGATCCGGTCTCGATGGTCGCCGGCTGGTGCCTGCACGACCTGGGCCGCGCCCGCGCGGCCGGAGAGGTCCTCGACCGCGAGGTCGAGGCGCTGCCGGAGCAGGCGCTGCGGTCCCGCGCCCGCTACGGCATCCGCCGCGCCCTGTCGCACGCCACCGCGGGCGAGATCGAGCACGCCTGCGCGCTGACCGCCGACGCGCTGCCGATCGTCGACGCCGTCAGCTCGGCGACGGTGCTCAACGACCTGCGCAAGCTCAGCCAGCTGCTGGCCCGGCACCACCGCGTCCCCGCGGTCCAGGCCCTCCAACCCGCGCTGATCGCCTCCCTGCACCAGAACGCCTGAACGCTCCCACCCCGCACCGGAAGAGGAGAATAAGACCGTGCCCGAGATCTTCGTCAACTACCGCAGCGGCGACGGCGAGTTCGCCGCCGCCCACATCGAGAGCTACCTGTCGGAGCGCTTCGGCGACAAGCTGGTGTTCCGCGACGCCAAGGGCGCTCCGGGGGAGGACTACCGCGCACGCCTGCTCCGCGAGGCGGCCACCACCTCCGTCCTGCTCGTCCTGATGGGAGCCAACTGGTCGAAAGCCCGTGATGAGCAGGGGAACCTGCGCCTGGCGCAGGAGGGGGACTTCACCAGGATGGAGATCCTCAACGCCATGAAGGCGGGCGCGCGGGTCATCCCTGTCCACTGTGGACGTGGTCTGCCGCACCTCACGCCCGCGGAGCTCCCCGAGGAGCTGGAGGCGCTGGCCTACCTCAACGCGCTGGACTTCGACGTCCGCAACGCGCAGGACGACCTGGACCGGCTCGCCAGCAGGCTGATCACCCTCGTCCCCGCGCTCCAGGACGACCAGGCCGAAGAACCGCCGCGATCCGGCGACGTCCACAACTACAACTCGGGCAACGTGGACGGCACCCACGTGCAGATGCGGGATCTGCACGGCGGCCTGACCATCGGCGGGCCGCAGGCGACCACCCACTTCAACGGGCCGACCTACGGCAACCACCACAGCGGGTCGGGCGACCAGTTCAACCAGGGCGGTCCGCGCGGTGGTGACCGGCGATGAGCGAGGACGAGGTTCCGGACGGATCGGCGGAAACCCGCTTCGAGGAGGAGGTCTCGGCCTCGTCGATCCACACCGGCACCGGGAACGTCTACAACATCTTCGGCTCGGGGCACGAGAGCGTGATGAGCCGGATCCGCGGCCCCCGCATCACCTTCAAGGGCGACCTCAGCTGGAGCGAGCAGCGCTTCGTGGCCCCGGACGACCTCGACGGCGCGCGCGAGAAGCTCCGCAGGCACAGGACCGCGCTGCTGACCGGCCAACCCGGCAGCGGGCGCAGCACCGCAGCCAAGGTGCTGGTCAACGAATCGGCCGGTGACGAGTCGCCCTACGCCCTGCTCACCGATGAGCCCTACGACCCCGCCCACCGCCTGGCCGACGTCCAGCTGCTGACCGATCACCGGCTCGTGCTCGACCTGCTGGACGCGAGCGAGGACGTGTTCCTGACCCGGCTGCGCGAGCTCCCCGAGTTCCGGGCGCGGCTTCTCAACGCCAAGGCCTACCTCGTCGTGGTGGTGCCGGACGAGTTCGCGCACCACCTCGGCGACGAGCTCCGCCAGTTCACCGCGCGCCTCTCCCGGCCCGCCGGCGACCGGGTCCTGCGCAGGCACCTGGAAGCCGAAGGCCTGCACCCCACGGCGGGCCAGCTGGCCTCCGAGGACGTCGTCACCGCCCTCGACCAGTCGATGGCGCAGATCAGCCACCTCGCAACGCGGATCATCGAGATCAGCCGCTGCGCGCCGCACAGCCCGCTGGACGACCTGTTCGCAGAGGCGATCTCCGAGCAGGCCGACCGGCGCGACGAAGCGGCGAAGCTGGTCGAGCAGCGTCCGACGGGGCGGGAACGCGCGATCCTGCTGGCCTCGGCGATGTGCCACGGCGCCTCGCCCGACGCGGTGTTCTTCGCCTCCCACCACCTCGTGGAGCTGCTGGGGCTCGACGGCTCCGAGCGACCCCGGCTGGAACAACCCGGCTACCGAGGGCAGCTCGAGGACCTCGGCATCGACATCGCACCGCCGAACCGCGTCGACCTCGGCCGGTGGGAGTTCGACCGGGCGCTGCTGGAGCACTTCTGGGACAACTACCCGGACCTGCGCAGCACCTACCGCCAGTGGGTGGACGAGGTCATCAGGATGGATCTGCTGACCGGGGCAGATCGGGTCAGCATGGTCGACCGGTTCACCGAGCAGGCGCTGCGCACCAACAGCCCCGACCACGTCATCCGGCTGGTGGAGCGCTGGCTCGAACCGCGCAACCACCGGAGCAGGCCGCTGCGCGACTTCGGGGTCCAGGCGCTCACCAACGGTCTGGAGGACACCCGCCACGGCAGGCACTTCCGGTACCTGGTCTACGAGTGGTCGAAGAACTCCGAGTTACCCGACGAGGTCGGGCAGATCCTGGTGACGGTCACCGCCAACCTGATCGCGCCGAACTACCCGGACCAGGCGGTCGTGCGGTTGCACCACCGGGCCCGCAGGGAGAGCGGTCTCGGCGCCCCCACTGCGCAGGACGCGCTGCTGGAGCTCACGGCCGGCAGCGATGCCCTGCTCCGGTTGTTGTTGCAGCGACTGCGGATCGGCCTGCGCCGGCCCAAACCGCGGGCCGCCGACTTCGCGCTGTTCGCGCGCGCGGCCGACCCGCGCCGGCTCGTCGACACCGCGCGGGTGTCGCGACCGCTGGCCGCGCGTGCGGAGGTCCGGGCGGACCTGGTGGCCTGCTGGCGCGAGCTGTTCGCGCACCGCTCGGGCCACACCCACCACCTGCTCGGCACGTGGTTCGCGACGGCGGGACTGATCTCCAACGCGGACCTGCTGCTGGCGATCCTCGTCGAGGCGGCGCAGGAATCGGGGGACCTGCTCGCGAAGTTGTACGTCGCCGGGCGGGATTGGAGCGAGACCTCGCACGGCCGGCCGCACGTCGTGGTCCGGCTGGCGCAGTTGATCGACGTCGCGCAGGGGTTGCAGAACCAGGACTTCGCGTACCCACGACCCGAGGAGTTCGTGCGATGACCAAGGAGAACCGGACCCTCTACATCGGACTCGCGATCGCGGCGGCGATCCCGCTGTTCTTCGGGTGGTTGCTGGAATGGCCTGCGTGGGTGGTGGTTCCGCTGTTGGCTGCGGTGGGTTTCGGCGTCTTCAAGAAGTTGACCGGTGGGATGCCGACCCCGTCGGACCACGTGGGTATGCTCCTCGACCAGCTCGGTCTGCACGGTGAGCGCAACGCCGTGCGGCGGCTGACCGCGCACCGCTTCGCCCGCTACATCGAGGCGGCCGGGCATCCGCAGGTGGCCGAGGACGTTCGACGGCGCTTCGACACCCCGGGCGAGCCGTGAAGCGGACGGTGAATTGAGCACTTCGGGTGCTTGACATGATCGTGATCTTGAGCCAGGGCCGAGTCGTTGACCCCTTCAACGATCGACGTTACAGTTCCGCTGTTCGAAACGATCTGGAATCACATCTTCCCAGGTCAGGCCCGTTTTTTGGCTGCCGGAAAGAGCAGATCCGTCCGGCGGAAGGGGACCGAAGTGACGACCGCAGACCGCTCCTCACCGCCCGATTCACGGCCTCCCGAGTCCCACGCCGTCGGACGGCGCGGTTTCCTCGGTTACGTCCTGGCCGCACCGACGCTGGTCGCCGCCGCCGACCTGAACCTGCGCGCGCCCGCCGCGGAAGCCCAAGGGCTGCCGCCGGTTCCCTCCCCCGCCATCGCCGAGATCACCGACCTCAGCGACATGCTGGAGTACTCGGCCGCACCGACCGCGAACCTCATCACGGTCACGGTGAACACCGACGGCACCGTGTCCTTCGAGCTGCCGCGAGCCGAGGTCGGCCAGGGCATCACCACCTCCACCGCGATGATGATCGCCGAGGAGATGGACGTGCCGGTCGAGGACGTCCACGTCACCCTCGCCGATGCCCGGCCGGAGCTGGTGTTCAACCAGATCACGGGCGGTTCCGGCACCACGCTGTCGACCTACGCGCCGATCCGCGTCGCCGCCGCCGTGGCGCGCGGGCGCCTGCTGCAGGCCGCCGCCGTCGAGCTGGAGCAGGCCGTGGCGACGCTGCGCCTCAAGCAGGGCATCATCACCGACCTGCTGGGCAACAGCATCGGCATCGGCGATCTCGCAACGAAAGCCGCGAGCGTGCGCACCGAGGAAGTTCCGGTGCAGCTCAAGGCGAACGAGAACTTCTCGGTCATCGGGACCCCGCACAACCGCGTGGACGCGCTCGCGGCGGTGACCGGCCGGAAGAAGTTCGCGATGGACCTCAAGATCCCGGGCGCTCTCCCGACGATGGTGTGCAGGCCGCCGACCCTCAACGGGAAGGTCGGTTCGGTGCGCAACACCGACGCCGTGGCCACCATGCCGGGCGTCACCGACGTGGTCGCGATCTCGACCGGCGTCGCGGTGCGGGCGGAGACCTTCGGGCAGTGCATCGACGCGGTGCGCGCGCTGGAGGTCGACTGGAAACCCGGTACGGCCGAGGGCAAATCGGACGCCTCGGTGCTCGACGAGCTGCGGGCGGCCGAGATCCCGCTGGTGGCACCGAAGGGCGAGTCCAGCGTCGAGGGTGACTTCACCTTCTTCTTCCGCAGCAACAGCGCGTTGGAGACCAACTGCGCGATCGCCGACGTGCGGCGGGACCGGGCCGAGATCTGGTCGGCCCAGAAGAACCCGATCGTCACCAAGGAGACCATCGCCGCGGAGTACGGGATCCCGCTCAACGCGGTGAAGGTGCACGTCACCGAAGGCGGCGGATCGTTCGGGCGCAAGCTGTTCAACGACGGCGCCATGGAGGCCGCCGAGATCTCCCGCAAGATCGGCAAGCCGGTCAAGCTGATGTGGCACCGCGCCGACGACTCCCGCCAGGGCCGCACCCACCCGATGGCGACCTCGCGGGTGCGGGTGGGCATCGCCGGGGACGGCGTGCTCAGCTACGAGCAGCGGCACACCAGCGTGTTCACCGACTTCAGCCACGGCTTCGGCGAGATCATCACCGCCAGCGCGGCGAAGCTGCCGGTCGCGGACGCGTCGTTCTCGCAGACGATCTTCACGTTCACCCAGACCATGCCCTACGGCTTCGGGGCCACCACGCAGCTGCTCAACGAGACCGATCGCGGGTTCAACACCGGCAGCATGCGCAACATCTACTCCCCCGACGTCACCACCGCGCGCGAGCTGATCGTCGACCAGCTGGCCGCGACGATGGGCGAGGACCCCTACCGGTTCCGGCAGCGGTTCCTGCAGGAGGAGCGGCTCAAGGCCGTCCTGGACAAGGTCGCCGACGTCGGGCGGTGGGGCCGGTCGATGCCGGAGAACACGGCGCAGGGCATCGCGGTGCACACCGAGTACCGGGCGACGATCGCGACGCTGGTGGAGATCGACTGCACGCCGGAGACGGTGAACCGGCCGATCCGCGACGCCGTCGCCGGCCCGCGCGTCACCAAGGTGGTCTGCGCCGTGGACGTCGGGCTCGCGGTCAACCCGCGCGGCCTGGAAGCCCAGATGATGGGCGGCATCAACGACGGCATCGCCAACGCGCTGACCTCCAGCCTGCACCTGACCGACGGTTACTTCCTGGAAGCCAGCTGGGACAACTACTTCTACACCCGGCAGTGGAACTCGCCGCCGGAGCTGGAGATCATCATCATGCCGCCGACGACCGGCAAGCCCGGCGGCGCCGGTGAGCTCGGCGTCGCCTCGGCCCAGGCCGCGGTGGCCTGCGCCTACGCCCGCGCGACCGGTTCGGTCCCGACGAGCTTCCCGATCAACCACGGCACGTTGTCGTTCGAGCCGAAGCCGAACGTGCCGCCGATCCCGGAGTCGCCCACCGACGGCCTGCGCCACGCGCAGTGAGGACCTGGAGGAATTCTCGTGCCTGAGCACACCTTTCGACTCAACGGTGAACAGGTCACCGTCGACGTCGCCGACGACGTGCGGGTGCTGTGGGTGCTGCGCGACCTGCTGGGCGTGACCGGCCCGAAGTACGGCTGCGGCATCAACGTCTGCAAGGCATGCACCAGCCACATCAACGGCAAGGCGTTCAACCCGTGCTCGGTCTCGGTCGGCGACATCTCCGCCGAGGACGAGATCACCACGATCGAGGGCCTGCCCGACACCGTCGACGCCGAGCTGCACCCGATGCAGCAGGCGTGGCTGGACCAGGACGTCGCGCAGTGCGGCTACTGCCAGCCGGGCCAGATCATGGCGGCGGTGGCGCTGGTGCGCCGCGCTGCCGCCGGGGGACGCCAGATCACCGAGGCGGACCTCGACTCGATCCGCAACATCTGCCGCTGCGGCACGTACTTCCGGATCCGCGAGGCCATCAAGGCGGGCGCGGAGAAGATGTGACGCGTGGGGCGGTCGGGACCTCAGGTGCGAAGTCCCGACCGCCCCGCCCTCGCGAATCTGGCCATCACCGCAGGTGAGAGCGTTATCCTGGAGGTGCTGGCGGGCGCTCCGCGCTGGCACGTGGAGCGTTCGAAACCCCGCGCGGCGGAGCCTCCGGTCCCAGCGGCCGGAGGCTTCCGCCGCTCGCGGTCAGCCTCCGAGCAGCTTGTCGACCTGCTGGTGCACGGTCAGGACCGCCATCACGCCGAAGAGGATGATCGACCAGACGAGCGCGCCGAGGCGGACGCCGGAGACGCGGATCTGGGCGGGCAGCATCTTGCGGTTGATGGCGATCAGCAGGCCGGAGTAGATGAACATCATGACGCCGTTGGTGCAGGCCGAGATGATGGCCAGCAGCAGAGGCTGCCCCATGCCGACGGCGATGACGACCATGCCGGTCACGCACAGCGCCCAAACCAGGATCGCGTAGACCTTGCTCTCGGAGGCATCCGGGAAGTAACTCGTCTTGAGCACGTCCGCGGCGAGCCGGCAGGTGTAGTCGACGATGCCCAACGCCGCCGCGAACAGCGAGAACGCGCCCACGATCCAGAAGAAGTAGCCGAACCAGCCGCCGGCCATGGCCGACATCTTCTCGCCCTGGATGCGCAGGAACGACACGTCGTTCTCCAGCCCGGGGTGGCCGAACACGGTGCCGTAGGCCAGCAGCGACATGAACATGATGGACAGGAACGTGATGAGCACGAAGGTCATCAGCTGTTCCTTGTTGGCGAAGCGCCACCAGGCCTTCCAACGGTCCATGTTCTCGTCGGTGGCCGGGAAGATGAACCCGGCCTGCCCGCGGGCCTCGGTCTCCCCGGTCAGCGGGGAGACGATCTTCGGCACGTAGTGGCCCATCCCGAAGCCCTTGTCCCGAATCCAGTTGCTCTGCACGAGGTTCTGGCCGCCACCGGCACCGGCGAACGCCAGAGCGCCCATCAGCACTGCGAAACCCAGCTCCGCGGCGGGAAAACCGGGCTGCGTGACCACGGTGGGCAGTGCCTGCCAGGTCTCGGCGCCGATCACGAACAGCGCGCCGATCGCGATGAGCAGCACGATCGCCGCGACCTTGAGCATCTCCGCGCGCTCCAGCGCGGTGTAGACCGCGGGGGCCAGAGTGAGGATCAGCCCCACCAGCAGCAGGATTCCCACCGCTACCAGGGATTTGTCGCCGCCGATCGCGTAGGTGATCAGCGTGGCCGAACTCGTCGCCCACGCGGGCCACAGGTTGGCGAAGAGGGCCATGATCGCGAACACCAGGCCCCAGTGCTTCCACAGCCGGCTGAAGCCGGTCACCGCGGTCTCGCCGGTGGCCAGGGTGTAGCGCTCGATCTCCATGTTCAGGAAGTACTGCGTGACCAGGCCCAGCAGCGCCGCCCACACGAAGGTCAGCCCGACTTGGGAGGTGATGTAGGGGAAGAGGATGAACTCACCGGTGGCCAGGCCGACACCGGCCGCGACGATGCCCGGGCCGATCAGCCGCCACTGGTTGCGCGGCGGCGCCGGCAGGTCGCGCACCTGCGGCTGCGGGATGTGCTTGTCGGGGAACGCCCTCTCCGGGCTCAGCGGGCTCGCCTCTTTGCGATCTGCCATCGTCGGCACCCTTGCTCGTGGTTGTCCTTGTCCTGAGGAAGGGCCAAGGTAAGCGCCCGAACAACAACCACGCGGAAAAGTAATACTTCTGTCGCCTGCACCCCTCGCGGGTGCGTTGTTGAGCGAGCAGGGACCGTGCTGCTTTCAGGCGGTGGCCAGGTTTTTCCCGCTCTGATCCGGCAGAAGGGACCCGAGCTCGGACGTTTCAGCCCGTCACCGATCGTCCAGGGCTTTCGAGGCGGAGTCCTTGGCCTTCACCGCTCGCTCGTGGTCCTGGCGCGCTGCTTTGAGGTCGCGGCGCCGGTCGCGCAGCTCCGCATCGGCGTCGGCGAGCTCCTCGCGGAGGCGTTCGCAGCGCTCCTGGGCCTCCTCGCACGCGGCTTCGGCGCGCTGGAGGGTTTCGTTCGCGGCGTCGAGGTGTTCTTCGGTGTCCCGCAGCCGGTGCCGCAGCTCCACCAACTTCGCCTCGCCGGTGTCCTCGCTCTTCGCGGGACGCTTCGCTCGGGGTTTCCGGGCAGTGGACTGCCTGCGGATGGCTGCTGCGGCGAGGTCGTCGAGGCCGAAGCCGCTGTACTCCAGGGGCTTGGTCAGCGTCGCCTCCTGGACTTCGGCCGCGGCCTCGGGGTCGGAGAGCGCGGCCGTGAGGGTGTGCGAGACCTGCTCGCGTCCGGCTGGGGCGAGCTCGTGCCCGCGTTCGGCGGCCAGCTCGACCGCGCGGCTGGTGAGGCGGTCGAGCAAGCGGGTGCGTTCGGCGGCCAGGTCGCGGAGCTCGTCGCCGCGCAGTTCGCGCTGGGCGTTGCGCAGCCTCTCGCCGAGGTCGTGCAGGGCGCGCAGCTCGCCCGGTTCGCGGTCGGCCAGCAGGTTCACCGCCCAGGCCGCCGTGGTGGGTTTGCGCAGCTTCTTGATCCGGTCGGCCAGCTGGGCGTCGCCGGACTCGCGGGCGCGCGCGGCCGCGGCGTCCCGGGCGGTGACGAATTCCACCGGGTCGCCGGTGCGCAGTTCGCGAGCCACTTGTCGCAGGTCCACAACCTCAACGTGCCACCAGTGGACTCCGCGCGCGAGATTCGCGTTGGCGAGATCGTCCGCGCACGGGCAGGCTGGAACCATGACGGCATTGGAGCGTCCTCGCAACGGAAAGATGATCGCCGGCGTGTGCGCGGGCCTCGCCCACCGGTTCGGCCTGCCCGTGTTCCTGGTGCGGCTGGCCTTCGTGATCTCCTGCGTTCTGCCAGGCCCGCAGTTCATCCTCTACATCCTGCTGTGGATCCTGCTGCCGAAGGCCCGCTGAGGGTCACACGCGCCTTCCGGAATCTCTGCGCCCGGAAGGCGTTGTACCCGGGGTGAGTCCTCGTCTGTCAGTGCTGGACCGCTCGCACGTCCCGGTCGGCGGTAGCGCCCAGGAGGCGCTGCTGGAGACCGTGCGCTTCGCGCAGGAGGTCGAGCGGCTCGGCTACCACCGGATCTGGGTCGCCGAGCACCACGGCGTGCCCGGCGTCGCCGGAGCCGCCCCGACCGTGCTGGCCTCGGCGGTCGCCGCCGCCACCAGCCGGATCAGGGTGGGAACCGGCGGCGTCATGCTGCCCAACCACCAGCCGCTGGTGGTCGCCGAGCAGTTCGGCGTGCTGGGGTCGCTGTTCGGCGACCGCATCGACGTCGGGCTGGGGCGGTCGCTGGGGTTCACCGGCGGTATCCGCAAAGCGCTCGGCGCCGAGGACGCGAACCGCTTCACCGAGCAGCTCACCGAGCTGCTGGCCTACCTCGACGGAGGAGTCGCCGGCGTGCACGCGGTGCCCGCCGAAGGACTCGACCTGCCGGTGTTCGTGCTGGCCACCCGCAACGCCTCCAGCGCCGCCGAGCTCGGCCTGCCGCTGGTCATCGCCTCCCCGCTCGGCGAGCAGAAGATGCTGCGCACGATCGACGAGTACCGGCAGAACTTCCGCCCCTCCCGCCGCACGGCTGAGCCCTACGTGGTCGTCGCCCGCTCCATCGCGGTCGCCGACACCACCGAAGCCGCCCGCCGCCTGCTCGTCCCCGAGGCATGGGCCGGCGTCTGGTCGCGCACCAGGGGCGAGTTCCCACCCCTGGACGACCCGGACCGGATCCTCGCCCGCGACATGACCGACCGGGAGCGCACCCACTTCACCCGCGCGATGCAGGGCCACACCTACGGCACGCCCGACGAGGTCGCGGTCGCCGTGAAGGACCTGGTCGCCCAGACGGCCGCCGACGAACTGCTGGTCACCACCACGGCCCACGACCCCGACGACCGCCTCCGCTCCTACCGCCTCCTCGCGCCCCTCATCGGGTGACCGACGCCGTCCCGAGGGATTCGAGGTTGTCGCGGAAGCGTCCGGGGCTCTGCAGGGCTCGTTCGATCTCCTCCAAGCCGCGGCCCTTGGTCTCCGGCACCAAGCGGTAGACGAACACCCAGCACACGACGTTCATGACGGCGTAGGTGGCGAACAGTCCGGTTCGACCGATCGCCTCGATCGTGCTCAACGCGGTCAGCGCGATGAGCAGGTCGAACGCCCACACCGCCACCGAGGCCAGGCTCATCGCCAGCCCGCGCACGCTCAGCGGGAACACCTCGGGTCCGATGAGCCAGACGACGACCTGGATGCTCCCGCCGTTGAAGGCGATGTAGGCGATGAGCCCCACCACGACCAACCACTGCGCCGAAGTGGACAGCTGCGCAGGCACGAACGCGAGGGCCAGCACCGCCATGCTCGCCGCCGAGCCGGGCAGCAGCCACAGCAGGATCTTCCGGCGGCCGACCCGGTCGACCAGCAGTGTCCCCAGACCGGCCGAGACGACCAGGGCGATGCCCACGCCGACGCCGGTCAGCATGGCCGACGAATCGCCGAAGCCGGCTTCGGACAGCATCGTCGGCGCGTAGTACACCATCGCGTTGATCCCGGTGAGCTGCGAGAACATCGCGATGCCCAGACCGACGAGCAACGCCGGGCGGACCCAAGGGCGCCGCAGCTCCCGCCAGCCGCCACCGCCCTCCCGGCTTTCGACCTCCTGGATCTCGGCGAGCTCGGCCTCGATGTCGGCCTGCCGACCGCGCACGCGCCGGAGCACCCCGCGCGCGTCATCGAGCCGCCCGTGCTTGATCAGCCAGCGCGGGCTTTCCGGCAGGAAGAGCATCCCGAGGTAGAGCACGACGGCGGGCAGGGCGGCCAAGGCGAACATCCAGCGCCAGCCACCGTGGTCGGCCAGCCCGTATCCGACCAGGTAGGAGATGAGCTGGCCGACGGCGACCATCAGCTGGAAGAAGACCATCAGCCCGCCGCGGATCCGGGCCGGTGCCAGCTCGGCGATGTAGACGGGCACCATTCCCGACGCGCCGCCGACCGACAGGCCGAGCACGAAGCGCGCGAGGATCAGCGACGGGACGTCCGGTGCGAAGGCGGCCGCGACCGCGCCGAGGGCGAACACGGCCGCCACGGCGAACAGCACCCGGCGACGGCCGATCCGGTCGGCCAGGCCACCGGCCAGCAGCGCGCCGACGATGGCGCCGACGAGGATCATGCTGGTGACGAGTTCCTTCATCTGGGCGCTGAGCGCGAACTCATCGCTGATCAGCAGCAGCGCGCTGGAGATGATGCCGGTGTCGTAGCCGAACAGCAGGCCGCCCAGTGCGGAGATGGCGGCGATGACGTAGATGATCGGGTTCCAGGTGGGGGCGGGTCTTGACTCGGTCGGTGGCATGACGAGGTGGGTCCTTTCTGGCTGCGGCGTTGGAGCCAGCGCGCCTGCGGCGCGGGCGGGGCTGGTGCCGTCGAGCGGCGGCGGATCTCAGTCGTGGCCGAGGTAGACGGTCTTGTGCCGGAGGTAGCGCCGGTAGCCGTGCTCGCCGTCGTCGCCTCCCATCCCGGAGAGGTTCCAGCCGCCGTGGAAGGCGTGGAGCTGCTCGGGACCGACCCTGTTGACGTAGACCTCGCCGAAGGAGAGGTCGTCGACGGCGCGCATCGCGGTGCTCAGGGCGCCTGTGTAGACGTAGGCGGTCAGCCCGTAGTCGGTGTCGTTGGCCAGGTCGACGGCCTGCTCGTAGTCGTCGACGGGGATCACCGGCAGCACCGGGCCGAAGACCTCGTCGCGCACGATCTCGGCGTCGTTGCCGAGCCCGGTCACCACGGTGGGTTCGAACCAGTGGCCTCGTTCGAACTCCGCGCCGTCGGGACGGCCTCCGCCGCAGGCGATCTCGCCTCCTGCGGCCACCGCTCGGTCCAGGTAGTCGCGCACCTTGCGCCACTCGGCTTCGCTGACCTTCGGTCCCAGGCGGCTGGTTTCGGACATCGGATCGGCCGGAACCACGCGGTTCATCTCCTCGACGAGCCGGGAGACGAACTCGTCGTAGATCTCGCGGTGCACGTAGGTGCGCTCGTTGCAGGTGCAGACCTGTCCGCAGTTCCACAGCCGGGCGGCCGCAGCATCGGTCACCGCCCGGTCGAGGTCGGCGTCGTCGAGGACGATGAACGGCGCTTTGCCGCCCAGTTCAAGGGAGACCGGAGTGACGGTCGCCGCTGCAGCGGCGAGGATCTCCTTGCCCGCCCGGGTCGAGCCGGTCACCGTGACGAGGTCGCTCCGCGGGCTGCGCACCAGCGCATCGCCGAGCGCGGGGCCGGAACCGGTGATCACGTTGACCACGCCGTCCGGAACACCCGCTCCGGCGCAGATCCCGGCCAACGCCAAGGCCGAGAGCGGGGTGTCCTCGTGCGGTTTGAGGACCACCGCGTTCCCGGCCATGATCGCTGGAGCGACCTTGCGCGCGAACAGCGCGGCGGGGAAGTTCCACGGGATGATCGCGGTGACCACACCGCAGGGCTCATCGCGGATCAGCAGCTGTTCGTTCGGCCGTTCGGAGGGCAGCACGGTGCCGGAGGGTCGGCGGTCGTAGGTGGCGTAGTAGTCGAACCAGGTTGCGGCGCCACCGATCTCGCCGCGCGCCTCACCGATGGTCTTGCCCTGCTCGGTGACCACGATGCGCGCGAGCTCCTCCTGGTTCTCGCGGATCGCGTCGGCCACCGCACGCAGCACCTCACCGCGCTCGACGCTGCTGCGGCGTGCCCAGCTCCGTTGGGCGCGGTGCGCGGCCAGCAGGGCGTCCTCACCCTCCTCCGGTCCGGCCTCGGCGACCTCGGTGACGACTTCGGCGGTCGCGGGGTTGAGCACGGGTCGGGTCCCGGAAGCGGAAATCCACTGCCCTGCGACGAAGATCGCGGGTTGTGCGGGCAGGAGTGGGAAGTTCATGATGCACCTCTCGCTGCTCGGGTTCAGGACGTGACGATGCCGCCGTCGACGTTGTAGGTCTGGCCGGTGATGTAGTCCGATCCCGGGCCTGCGAGGAAGACCGCGAGCGGGACGACGTCCTCGGGCCTCTCCGCACGTCCCAGCGGGATCGTCTCCGCGACGTCCTGGAAGTGGCGGCCGGGTTCCTTGCCCAGCAGCGCGCCGAACTGGCGATCCACCTCCTTCCAGTACGGCGTGTCCACCACGCCCGGCGCCATCGCGTTGACGTTGACGCCGTGGGGAGCCGCGGCCAGCGCCACCGACTGCGTGATCGAGATGACGGCCGCCTTGGAGGCGCAGTAGGCGGCGACGAGGGCTTCACCGCGGCGCCCGGCGATGCTGGCCAGGTTGACGATCTTGCCGCTGCGCTGCTCGCGCATCGGTTCGAGCGCGGCCTGGCTGGCGAAGAACACTCCGTTGACGTTGATCGAGAAGATCTGGTCCCACTCCTGCGGGGTGGTGTCCCACACCGGTTTGATCAGGCCGACACCGGCGTTGTTGACCAGGACGTCCAGGCGACCGTGCTGAGCGACCGCCTGGTCCACGACGGCCTTGCTCGACGCGGGGTCGGCGACGTCGAGGTGGGCGCTCTGCGCCGAGCCGCCGGCCGCCTCGATCTCGTCGACGACGGCCGTCGCTCCCTCCTCGTTGAGGTCGGCGACGATGACGTGGGCGCCTTCCGCGCCGTAGCCGAGCGCCATGGCCCGGCCCATCCCGGATGCGGCTCCCGTGATGATGGCGATCTTGTCCTGCAGCTGCATGGATCTCTCCTTCGATGACCGCGAGCGGAGTCGAACAGGCGTAGGAGACGTGCGGTGACCCGGCGGGCGTGCCGCCTGAAAGGCCTTGCCGTGCGGTCGCTCCGAGCGACCGGGTGGTGCGCAGGGCCCGTGACGGGTCCCGTTGGCATGGCAGTAAACGATGGAAAACGGGACTCGCGCAAGACTCGCGGGCGAAGAATTTTCCATCGATTACCGAAACGCGTCGTACGCTGGCACCGAAACCGACGCAGCAGACAGGAGCCCCACCAGTGCCCGACCCCGCCACGCCGCCACCCGACGCCGCCGGCCCCCGGCGCACGGCGGGCCTGAGCCTCAAGGACGTCGCGGGCCTGGCCGGCGTGTCGACCAAGACCGTCTCCAACGTGCTCAACGACCGTCCGCACATCTCCGCAGGCACCCGCCGCCGGGTCGAGGAGGCCATCGCCGAGCTCGGCTACCGGCCGAACCCGGCCGCACGCCTGCTCAAGCAGGGGCGGACCGGTGTCATCGCACTGGCGATACCCGACATCGAACTGCCCTACTTCGCCGAGCTCGCGGCCGCGGTGCACCGGGTCGCCGAGAGGTTCGACTACACCGTCCTGCTCGACCAGACCGGCGGCGACGAGGACAAGGAGAGGTTGGTGGCCACGGGATTCCGGGCGCACCTGATCGACGGCCTGATCCTGAGCCCGCTGTCGCTGCAACCGGAGGAGCTGCTCGACTGCGCCGCGCGACGCCCGACGGTGCTGCTCGGCGAGCGCTTCTACGACGTGCAGGTCGACCACATCGCGGTGGACAACGTCGCCGCCGGCCGGGATGCCGTCCGGCACCTGCTGTCCCGGGGGCGCGAGCGGATCGCCATGATCGGCGAGGACGAGTTCTACGCGGGCCCGGCCGGACTGCGGCAGCGCGGCTATGTCGAAGCCCTGTCCGAAGCGGGCTTGGACGTCGACGACGACCTCGTCCTGTCCGCCGGACTGTTCCAGCGCATCGACGGCATGCGAGCCACCCAACGGCTGCTGGACTCGGGCACGCCGTTCGACGCGATCTTCGCCTTCAACGACACGCTGGCTCTGGGCGCGATCCGCTGCCTGCACGACCACGGGCTAGCCGTGCCCGATGACGTGGCGGTCGTGGGTTTCGACGACGTCGAGGAGGGGCGGTTCAGCACCCCGCGGCTGACCACGATCGCCCCGGACAAGGAGCAGATCGCCGAACTCGCCGTCACCCGCCTGATGGGCAGGCTCCGCGGCGACCTGGACGACTCACCTCAGCTTTTCTCCACCGCCCACCGCCTGGTCGTGCGGGAGAGCGCCTAGCGCGGCGGGCCGGTCGAGCCCCGTTCCACGACCTCCGGCTCGCCCGGCACGACCACGTCGTGCGGCACCTCGCCCGCGAGCTGTGCCAGCAGCGCGTCCACCGCGCCGGCACCGAGTTCCTGCAGCGGCATGGCGATCGTGGTCAGCGGCGGGTCCTGGTACTCGGCGAAGGGCAGGTCGTCATAGGTGATCACGGATACGTCGTCGGGAACCCGATGCCCCCGCTCGCGAAGGGCGTGCAGCACGCCCACGGCCTGGGGCAACGTGCTGGCGTAGAGCGCGGTGAGCGGTCCCGGCTCCCGCAGCAGCAGACGCGTCGCCTCGGCACCCCCGGCCTCGCTGAACTCGGCACGCGCCACGACCGGCTCCGGCAGGCCCAGCTCGTGCGCGGCGGCGAGGAACGCCTCTTCGCGGTCACGACCCGACGAGGTCTCGACAGGCCCCGCCACGTGGCCGATCCGGCGATGCCCGAGCTCGGCCAGGTGGCGCGCGGCGGCCGCGCTCGCCGAGCCGACGTCGACGGTGACGTTGCGCCCGGAGCCGTCGACCGCGCGGTTGACGAACACGTGCGGCACGCGCTCCAGCTCAGCGGTTTCCAGCAGCCGATGTCCCGGACGCGCCGAGGCGATGAGCAGCCCGTCCACCCTGCCCGACCCGACGAGGTCGGTGAAGGCCGAGTCGGCCTCGGTCTCCGGCGTGTCCTCGGCCAGCAGCACCACGTATCCGAGCTGCCGGGCTCGCCGGTAGGCGCCGCGGATGACCCGGGAGTACACCGGGTTGGTCAGGTCGGGGATCAGCAGCGCGACCGCCTTCGCCCTCGCCTGCGAGAGGGCCACGGCGCCCGCGTGCGGGCGGTAGCCCAGCCGCTGCGCGGCGGCCACCACCCGGCCGCGGGTCTCGGCCCGCGCCGACAAGGTCGGATCGTCGTTGAGCACGCGCGAGGCCACCGACTTGGTCACCCCGGCCAGCTCCGCGACGTCGCTGAGGCGCACGCGCCCGCGCGCAGCCTCGGGAGTTCGCCGGTCCACCCGCACCTCCGCTCGTCTCGGGACGCCATTGTCGCACGGAGAAAACCGGTTTTCTGAAGCGATGCAGCCCTCCGCGGCGGTTGACTCCGCCCGGTTCCGGGCTGTTACCTGGCTCGAAATCGAGAAAACCGGTTTTCTCAAGGCATTTCCGCATTCCAGCGGGAAGGGGTCGCAATGGCCACGATCGATTCCGTGCAGGCGGACCTGTACCGGGTTCCGCTCGCCTCGGCGCTCACCGACAGCACCCACGGCGAGATGGTGGACTTCGAGCTCATCACGGTGCGGGTGCGCGACGCCGACGGCGCGGAAGGGCTCGGCTACACCTACACGGTGCACGCGGGCGGCGCAGCGGTGCACGCGATGGTGCAGCACTACTTCGCGGACCTGCTCCTCGGGCGCGACGCCGACGAGATCGAACGCCGCTGGCAGGACATGTGGTGGTTGCTGCACTACGGCGGCCGCGGCGGCCACGTCACCTCGGCGATCTCCGCGGTGGACATCGCGCTGTGGGACCTCAAGGGACGGCGATCCGGACTTCCGCTGTGGCGGTTGTTCGGCGGTTACGACCCGCGAGTCCCGGTCTACGCGGGCGGGATCGACCTGGAGCTGCCGCTGCCGGAACTGCTGGCGCAGGCGGACCGGTTCCAGGACAACGGCTTTCGCGCCATCAAGATGAAGGTCGGACGAGCGGACCTGGCCGAGGACGTGGAGCGGGTCGCCGCGATGCGCGACCACCTGGGATCGACGTTCCCGCTCATGGCCGACGCCAACATGAAGTGGACCGCCGACCAAGCGGTGCGCGCCGCCCGCGCGCTGTCCGATTCGGACCTGTTCTGGCTCGAGGAACCCACGGTTCCGGAGGACTTCACCGGACACGCGAGAGTGCTCCACGAGGGCGGGGTTCCGGTCGCCACCGGCGAGAACCTGCACACCCTCGACGAGTTCCACCGGGCGATGTCGGAGTCCGCGGTCTCGTTCCCGGAACCCGACGTCAGCAACTGCGGCGGCTACACGGTGTTCCGCAAGATCTGCGCGCTGGCCGAGGCCCACCACCTGCCGGTCACCTCGCACGGCGTGCACGACCTCACGGTGCACGCCCTCGCCGCCGCACCCAACCGCACTTACATGGAAGCCCACGGCTTCGGCCTGGACGCCTACCTGGCCCAACCGCTGCACATCGACGACGGCCACGCGGTGGCTCCCGAGCTGCCGGGGCACGGCGTCGCCCTCGATTTCGACCGCCTCGAAACCCTCCGCGCCTGACGCCCGGGAGACCGCCATGACCAGACCAAGACCGGCCGAGCCCGCGGAGACGACCGCGCGTCGCGGCCTTCCCGGGATGCGCTGGGCCGTGCTCGGCACGAACATCGGTGTGCTGGTGCTCAACTACGGCGACCGCGCCGCCCTCGGCGTGGCCGCGCCGCTGATCATGGCCGAGTTCGGGTTCAGCCAGACCACGATGGGCCTGATCATGAGCGCCTTCGCGCTCACCTACGCGCCGGCGTGCTTCCTCGGAGGCGCGCTGTCCGATCGGTACGGGCCGCGGCGGGTGATGGCGGGCGCGGTCATCTGGTGGTCGTTGTGGACGGCCGCGACCGCCGTCTGCTTCAACGTCCTCACGTTCGTCGTGCAGCGCCTCATGTTCGGCCTCGGCGAAGGCCCCCAGGGTGCGGTGACCGCGCGGACCATGGCCAACTGGTTCCCCAAGCGCGAGTACGCGACGGCGGTGGGCCTGTCCTTCGCCGCCAACCCGCTCGGCGCGGCCATCGGAACCCCGGTCGTGACGGCGCTGCTGGTGTGGTCGGGCCACACCTGGCAGATGCCCTTCCTGGTGCTCGGCGGTGTCGGCGTGCTCGTCGCGGCCGCCTGGTACGCGGTGCTGCGCGACCGGCCGGAACAGCACCCGCTGATCACCGACACCGAGATCCGGCACATCACCTCCGGTGCGCTCGCCCGACCCCCGGAGACGGACGAGGCGCCGCCGGTGCGCCACTACGTCCGCCAACCCGCCGTGCTCGCCAACGCCTTCGCCTTCTTCGGGTTCAGCTGGGTGCTGTTCATGTTCCTGTCGTGGTACCCGGTCTTCCTCACCGAGGAGCACGGCATCGACCTGGAGAACCTGGCCTGGGCCGGTGCGCTGCCCTGGATCGCGGGAGCGATCGGGACCGCGCTCGGCGGCATCATGTCCGACCGCATCGCGCGCCGCACGCAGGCGCCGTTCGCGGTGCGGCGGTGGTCGGCGGTGGTGTGCCTCGGCGCCGGTGCGCTGCTGTGCCTGCCGGTCGCCGCAGTCGGCGGCACCTTCTCGGCCGTTGCGCTGCTGGCCGCCGCCCTGCTGCTGCTCTACCTGAGCAACGCCCAGTTCTTCGCCCTGGTCGAGGACTGCGTGCACCCGGCTCGTCTCGGCGCGGTCACCGGTTTCGTGCACTTCTGCGCGAACCTCGCGGCGATCGTCGCCCCGGCCGCCACCGGATTCCTCGTCGACCGCCTCGACTCCTGGCCCGCGGCCTTCGGACTCGCCGGCGGCCTCGCCCTGGTGGGTGCGCTCGCGCTGGCGGTGGTCCGCCGTCCGCAACCCACCACCGCATGACCGTCACACGGGAGGGAAGACCATGTCGTCTGAGATCGCCGTCGTCACCGGAGCCGGTTCCGGCATCGGGTACGCAACGGCGCAGGCCCTGGCTGCGGACGGGTTCCGCGTGCTGGCCATCGACATCGACGCGGAAGGCGCGCAGCGAGCGGCGAGGTCGGTGCGCGACCGGGGTGGTGAGTCGATCGCCACGGCCTGCGACGTGCGTGACGCGGAGTCCTTCGCAGCGGCGCTGGAGGAATCCCGGCAGCGCTGGTCCGCTCCGCCGACGCTGCTCGCGAACGTGGCGGGCATCGGCGTGGCCGCCTCGGTCACCGAAACGGATCCGGACGACTGGGACCGCGTGCTCGGCGTCAACCTGACGGCTCTGTTCCACACCTGCCGGGCGGTGCTGCCGTCGATGGTCGAGGCCGGATCGGGCGTGATCGTCAACGTGGCCTCGGTTTCCGGGCTGGTGGGTGTCCGCAACCGCGCCGCCTACTGCGCTTCCAAAGCGGGCGTGATCGGGCTGACCCGGTCGATCGCGGCGGACTACGCACACCTGGGCATCCGCGCCAACGCCATCTGCCCCGGCACGGTGGCCAGCGAGTGGATCGACAAGATCCTCTCCAACGCCCCCGACCCGGAGGCCGCGCGTCGGCAGATGGAGGACCGCCAGCTCGACGGGCGGATGGGCACCCCGGAGGAGATCGCGAACGGGATCGCCTTCCTCGCCGGTGCTCGCTTCGCCAACGGCAGCGCGTTCGTCATGGACGGCGGCATGACCGCGGTCTGAAACCCGATCTTCGACCACGAGAGAAGGAAGTTCGCTGTGCACCTGGTCAGCTACCTGGACAACGGAACCGAAGCGCTGGGCCTGCTCGTCGACGGGCACGTGGTCGCGGCCCGCGACTGCGATGCGCAGGCGCCGACGACCATGCGCGAGCTGCTCGACACCCCGGAACGCGGTCTCGCCGTCCTGCGGGCGGCGAGACCGACCGGCGGCAAGCCGATCGACGAGGTCGACCTGCTCGCACCGCTCCCCCGCCCCACCAACGTGCTGTGCGTCGGTCGCAACTACCGGGAGCACGCCGAGGAGGAAGGTCAGAACGCACCGGAGGCTCCCGCGCTGTTCCTGAAGACCACCACCTCGGTCGTCGGCCACCGCGACGACGTCGTCTGGGACCCGACCTACACGACCCAGGTGGACTACGAGGCGGAGCTGGCCGTGGTCATCGGCAGCACGGCGCGTCACGTCGCCGCCGACCGGGCGCTGGACCACGTGCTGGGGTACACGTGCCTCAACGACATCAGCGCCCGCGACCTGCAGTTCGCCGACCTCCAATGGTCTCGCGGCAAGTCGCTGGACACCTTCTGCCCGATGGGGCCCGCGCTGGTCACCCCCGATGAAGTGGGCGATCCGCAGCGGCTGGAGATCCGCTGCCTGCTCAACGGGGAGGTCGTCCAGCAGGCCAGCACCGCCGTGATGCACCACTCCGTCGCCGAGGTCATCGCCTACTGCTCGCGAGCGATGACGCTGCATCCCGGCGACGTCATCGCCACCGGAACCCCCGGCGGCGTGGGCATCTTCCGGCAGCCACCGCTGCTGCTGCGCGACGGCGACGTGGTCGAGGTCGACGTCGAGCGCATCGGCAGGTTGGTCAACCGCTGCCGGACCACCAAGCCCCTCATCGGCTGAGGCCGCGTCGGACGTGGCCTGGGGGGTGGTGCTCTCGGTCGACGTCGCGGCGGTGGCTGGAGTCGAGCTGCCAGGGGACGCTGACGACGACCACGCCGGGTTCGAAGCGCAGCCGCCAGGTCAGCCGCAGGGCGCTCTGGTTGTGCAGCAGCCCCTCCCACCAGTGGCCGACGACGTAATTTGGGATGTAGACGCACACCAGGTCACGCGGTCCGGAACGGCGGAGCTCCTTGATGCGGTGCACGAGCGGTCGGGTGATCTCCCGGTACGGCGACTCCACGACCTCCAGCGGGAAGTCGATGCCGAGGCGTTCCCACTCGCTGCGCAGCAGGTGCGTGTCGGACTCGTCGACCTCGACGGTCAGCGCGGTGAGCGTGTCCGGCCGGGTGGCGCGGGCGAACGCCAGCGCGCGCAGCGTCGGTTTGTGGACCGCCGACACCAGGACGACGGCGTGCACCCGGCTCGGTGAGGGCAGCTCCCCGGACTCCGGTTCCAGCTCGCGGCGGACCTGCCGGTAGTGCCGGTGGATTCCGCGCATCAGCAGGAACAGCAGCGGGATCGCCAGCACCACGAGGTAGGCGCCGTGGGTGAACTTGGTGGCCAGCACGACGCACAGCACGGTGGCCGTGAGCACCGCGCCGACCGCGTTGATCAGCCGCGCCCGGTGGACCCGCCCCCGGTCGCCCTCCCCTCGACGCAGCTCGTGGTTCCAGTGCCGCACCATGCCCAGCTGGCACAGCGTGAACGACGCGAAGACGCCGACGATGTAGAGCTGGATCAGCGCCGTCACCGACCCGCCGAAGGAGGCGATCAGCACCGCCGAGACGACGCCCAGCACGATGACGCCGTTGGAGTGCGCCAGCCGGTCACCGCGGGTGTGCAGCTGACGCGGCAGGTAGCGGCGCTGCGCGAGCAGCGAACCGAGCATCGGGAAGCCGTTGAACGCGGTGTTGGCCGCCAGCACCAGGATCAGCGCGGCCGCGGCCTGCACCACGTAGAACATCACGCCGCCGTCGCCGAACACCGCCGCGGCCAGCTGCGCGATCACGGTGCGCTGACCGCTGCTGCGGCAGTCCCCGGGGAACCCGATCAGGTCGCACGGGTTCTCCGCCACCCGCACCCCGGCGACCACCGCGAGCGCGGTGACACCGCTGAACAGCCCGATCGCCAGCCCTCCCATGATCAGCATGGTCCGCCCCGCGTTGCGCTCCTTGGGACGGCGGAAGGCGGGAACCCCGTTGGAGATCGCCTCGACCCCGGCCAGCGCGGTGCACCCCGAAGCGAAGGCGCGCAGCAGCAGGAACAGCAGGGCGATCCCGGTCAGGTCGGTCTGCTCGGGCCGGATGCCCCAACCGGCGCTCTCGGCCACCGGCGGATGACCGACCGCCGCCTGCACGAGCCCGACCACCACCGTCAGCCCCATCGACGCCACGAACAGGTAGGTGGGGACGGAGAACGCGCGGCCCGACTCGCGGGCGCCGCGCAGGTTCACCGCGACCAGCAGCACGACGACGCCCACCGCCACCCACACCCGCGACGGGTAGAGCGCGGGGACCGCCGACACCAGGTTGTCCACGCCCGCGGCGACCGAGACGGCCACCGTCATCACGTAGTCCACCATGAGCGCCGCGGCCACCACGAGGCTCGAGTTCCGGCTGAGGTTGCGGGCCGCGACCTCGTAGGACCCGCCGCCGCTGGGATAGGCGTGCACCACCTGGCGGTAGGAGGCGACCACGACCGCCAGCAGCAGCACGACGCCCAGTCCCACCCACGGCGCCAGGTGCAGCACCGCCAGCCCGCCCAGCGACAGGATCAGCAGGATCTCCTGGGTGGCGTAGGTGACCGAGGACAGCGGGTCGCTGGCGAAGACCGGCAGCGCGAGCCGCTTGGGCAGCAGGGTCTCGCCCATCCGGTCGCTGCGCACCGGAGGTCCGAGCACGAGACGCTTCGCCACCTGCCGAAACGAGGCCATCGCCCCAGGCTAGGTTCGCCTCCGCGCCCCCACCGACGAACTACTGCGTCCGAGTGGTCTCCCGGATTTCAGTGGAACTCGACGTCCCGATTTCCACTGAAACCCCGAACCCGACTTCCACTGAAATCGGGGACCCGGCTTCCGCTAAAATCCGGTTTCCTCGGAGTGGGGTGTCGAGGGGTTATTTGCGTTCGAGGACTGCTTTGAGGAAGCGTTGGGTTCGTTCGTGCTGGGGGTTCTGGAGGATCTGGGACGGGGGTCCGGATTCGATGACCGCGCCGGAGTCGAACATCAGGACGCGGTCGGAGATCTCCTCCGCGAAGCGCATCTCGTGGGTCACCAGCAGCATCGTCATGGCCGTGGTGTGCGCGAGGTCGCGGATGACCGCGAGGACCTCGCCGATGAGCTCCGGGTCCAGCGCGGAGGTGACCTCGTCGAACAGCATCACCTTGGGACGCATCGCCAGGGCCCGGGCGATGGCGACCCGCTGCTGCTGACCGCCGGAGAGCTGCCCCGGCTTGTGCGACATGTGCTTCTCCAGCCCCACCAGCTGCAGCAGCTCGACCGCTCGCTGCCCGGCTTCGTCGCGGCCCATGCCCAGCACCTGAACCGGCGAGAGCGTCACGTTGTCCAGCACGGTCATGTGCGGGAACAGGTTGAAGTGCTGGAACACCATGCCGATCGTGCGCCGTACCTCGGCCTGCTTCTTCGCATCGAGCCGGGCGCCTTCGCGGCAGTCCCACAGCGGTTCCCCGTCGACCTCGATCAACCCGGTGTCGGGGTTCTCCAGGGTCATGAGCAGCCGCAGGATGGTGGTCTTGCCGGAACCGCTCGGTCCGATGATGGACACCTTCTCCCCCGGCGCCACCGTCAGGTCGAGTTCGCGCAGCACGTGGTTGTCCCCGAAGGACTTCCCCACGCCGGAGAAGGAGATCATCGCGTCATCTGGGGTGGGCAAGACGCAGCTCCAATCGTTTGATCAGCCTCGCGGCGGGCAGGCTGACCGCCAGGAACAGCAGGGCGGCGATGGTCATGGGTTCCAGGTAGCGGTAGCTGCTGGAGCCGATGGCCGTCGCGTGGCCGAGCAGTTCGAACACCGTGATGGCGTGCAGGATCGCGGAATCCTTGAACATCTGCACCAGGTAGTTGCCCAGCGCCGGGATGACGTCGCGGATCGCCTGCGGAAGCACCACGAACCGCCAGCGCTGCCAGTTCGACAGGCTCAGCGCGGTGCACGCCTCCCACTGCCCGACGGCGACGCTCTGGATTCCCGCCCGGTACACCTCGGCGGTGTAGGCGCTGTAGTTGAGGCCGATGACGACGATGCCGGTGATCATCGGCGAGAACTGCACCCCGATGCCGGGCAGCACGAAGAACGCGAAGTACGCCTGCACCAGCAGCGGCGTGCCCCGGACGAACAGCACGTAGAAGGTGAACAGCTTGCTGATCACCGGCACCTGGGAGTAGCGCACCACGGCCACGAACAGCCCGACCACCAGCGCGATCGCCATGCCGACGAGCGTGATCTGCACGGTGATCCACAGCCCTTGCAGCAGGAAGGGCACGATCTGCGCGGCGAACGACCAGTCCCAGATCACGACGTCACCCGCCGATCCGGCAGGACGCGCTGCCAGAAGCTCTGCGCCTGCGCCGGCCGGGTCGGGTCGACGCGCCGCTCCAGCCACGAGGAGCCGAGCGAGAGGACGTAGGCGACGACGAAGTAGAGCACCAGGATCGTGCCGAAGACCGCTGCCGTGGCGCCGGTGGTGTTGCGGACCATCTGGGCGGTGAAGGTCAGGTCGGCGACGGTCACCAGCGACACCAGGGAGGTGTTCTTGAGCAGGTCGACCATCACGTTGCCGAAGGGCGGGATCATCGCCGGAACCGCCTGCGGCAGGATGACGAACCGCATCCGCTGGTAGGGGCTCAGGCTCAGCGCGACGGCACCTTCCCGCTGGCCGCGCGGCAGGGCGGTGATCGCGCCGCGCACGATCTCCGCGCCGTAGGCGCCTTCGTTGAGGCCGAGCGCGAGGATCGCCGCGGCGAACGGGACCAGCTGGATCCCGAAGAACGGCAGTGCGAAGAACAACCAGAACAACTGCACCAGCATCGACGTCCCGCGGAAGACCTCGATGAACACCGACGCCGGCCAGCTCAGCCAGCGGCGGTGCGACATCCGCGCGATGCCGGCGGCGAAGGCGACCACCACCGCGAGCACCATGCCTGCGATGGTGAGCGCGATGGTGATGAGCAGACCTTCGCCGAGCAGCGGGAAGTAGGGCAGGATCTGCGACATTCGCGGCTCAGCCCGGTACGGCGCAGAGCTGTTCGCGGGTCACGGATCTCGCGGCGTCCCCGGAGAAGCCCCACTTGCCGAGGATCTGGTCGAACTCGGGCGTGGCCTTGAGCGCCTTGAGCTGCTCGTCGTAGGCGGCGACCAGGTCGGCGTCGGCCTGGCGGAAACCGGCGCCCGAGCCGGTCTGCTGCACGTCGGTGATGGCACCGGTGATCTCGATGCCCTCGGTCTTGAGCGCGTTGAGCGACAGGGTCGGCAGGAAGAACGCGTCGGCGCGGCCCGCCTGCACGGCTTCGATCCCGCTGCGGCCGTCGGGGATGTTGACGACCTGCGAGGCCGGGACTCCGGCGGTTTTCAGCGCGCCGTCCTCGAAACCGCCCGGCAGGACGGCGATCTTCAGCGCGGGATCGGCTTTCACGGCCGCGATTCCGGTGAGCTTCTTCGGATTTCCCGCGGGCACCGCGAACGATTCGGTGGACACGATTTCCGGTTCCGAATAGCGGATCTGGCTGCACCGCGACTGCTTCATGAACAATCCGGCGGCGATGATGTCCCACCGGCTCGCGTTGAGCCCCGGAATCATCGATTCGTAGGGGGTGACGATGCCTTCGATGCGGGGCACGCCCATGCGCTTGAGCACCGCGGCGACCACGTCGGGCTCGGCTCCGGTGACGCTGCCGTCGGGGTTGATCTGGGTGTAGGGCGGCTCGTTGGCGATCGCGATTCGCGCGTATCCCTGCTGCTTGAGCCGGTCCAAGGTGGATCCGGTCGGTTGCCCGGAACCGGGCTGGGTGAAGGTGCACCCGCCGAGGAAACCGGTGACGGGCACCGCGAGTGCCGCCGCTCCACCGGCGCGGAGCATCTGCCGTCGAGAAATTTCGGTCCTGCGCATCGGCCCAGACCTCCCTGATACATCGCCCATTCGAGTGATGCGGTTGGGCAGACGGTAAGTCGCCCCTTTGGCCCTGTCAACGCGAAAACGGACCGTGACGTGTCACCGATCTGTTTCCGCGAATCACGCGAGATTGCCGAATCGAGACGCATTTCCAGCGCAAACAGCGGCACCCCGGA
Organism: Saccharopolyspora endophytica; assembly: GCF_018070075.1. Taxonomy (GTDB): domain Bacteria; phylum Actinomycetota; class Actinomycetes; order Mycobacteriales; family Pseudonocardiaceae; genus Saccharopolyspora; species Saccharopolyspora endophytica. The sequence continues at coordinate 232,173 of NZ_JAGPXE010000002.1, read as the reverse complement.
CAGCCGCTCGAGATCCGGAGGAGTTTCATTCGGATGAATTTAGACACGGACGGGTGAAGATCGAAATTTAGCCGTGCACCGCCACGGCGACGCGTGATTGCCGCGCGATCTCCAGGTCCTCCCGCGCCCGCACCACGACGCTGCGTGCGGTGGCGCCGGCCGCGCTGATCTCGCCCTCGGTCGCGTGGATGTTGTGCGCCGGATCGATGGCCGCCCCCGCGAAGACCAGCGCCGAGCCCACGGCCGCGCGCACCGGCGGCTGGTGCTCGCCGATCCCGCCGGTGAACACCAGCAGGTCCAAGCCGCCGAGCACCGCCAGCATCGCCCCGGCGTGGCGCACGAGGCTGTGCCGGTAGACGTCGAAAGCCGTTGCGGCGTCGTGGTCGCCGTTCTCCCGAGCGTCCAGCACGTCGCGGAGATCGCCGTTCCCGCCCGCCAGCCCCGCGATTCCGGACCTCCGCGCCAGGGTCTCGAAGACCTCCTTCGGCGCGAGACCGCGGGAATCGATGAGCCAGCCGATGAGCCCGGGATCGACGCTGCCGCTCCGGGTGTTCATCACCAGCCCCTCCTCCGGGGTGAAGCCCATCGTGGTGTCCACGCAACGGCCGTTGAGCACCGCCGCCATCGACGCCCCGGCCCCGAGGTGGCAGCTCAGCACCTTCCCGCGCCCGGGGTCCAGGCCGGTCAGCTCCGCCCCGCGCCGCACCGCGTAGGAGTGCGACAGACCGTGAAAACCGTAGCGGCGCAGGGAATACCGCTCGTTCCACTCGCGCGGCAGCGCGTAGATCGCGGCGGCGGCCGGGAGTCGCGCGTGGAAGGCGGTGTCCACGCACACCACCGACGGCACGCGAGGCGCGATCCGCCGCGCCACCCGGATCCCGTCGATCGCGCGCGGCTGGTGCAGCGGCGCGAGGTCGGTGAGCGATTCCAGGTAGTCCTGCACCTCGTCGTCGACGATCGTGGCTTCGGTGATGCGATCGCCGCCGTGCACCACCCGGTGCCCGATGACCTCGGCGCCGTGCTCGTCGAGGAACTCCTCGATCGGCTCCGGCTCGCCACCCCAGTGCTCCACGTGCCGGTCGTCGACCAGCTCGTCGCCGTCGAGCAGGGCGAGCTTGAGGCTGCTGGAGCCTGCGTTGACCGTCAGCACCCTCACCGGCCCGGCCAAGACCACTCCCGGATCTCAGGCATGTCCTCCCCGTGCGTGGACACGTAGTGCCGGTGCTCGATCAGCTTGGTCTTCAACGCCTCCCGCGCGTAGGCGGCGCGCGGGCCGAGCCGGGGAACCCGGTCGATGACGTCGATGGCCAGGTTGAACCGGTCGATCTGGTTGAGCACGCACATGTCGAACGGCGTGGTCGTGGTGCCCTCCTCCTTGTACCCGCGCACGTGGAGGTTCTCGTGGTTGCTCCGGCGGTAGGTCAGCCGGTGGATCAGCCACGGGTAGCCGTGGAAGTTGAAGATCACCGGGCGGTCCCGGGTGAACAGGCTGTCGAACTCGGCGTCGGACAGCCCGTGCGGATGTTCCCGCTCGCCCTGCAACCGCATCAGGTCCACCACGTTGACCACCCGGATCCGCAGGTCCGGGAACTCGCGCAGCAGCAGGTCCACCGCGGCCAGGGTCTCCATCGTGGGCACGTCGCCCGCGCAGCCCATCACCACATCGGGATCGCCGTCGTCGTCGCTGGAGGCCCAGTCCCAGATGCCGATCCCCTTGGTGCAGTGCACCACCGCCGACTCCATGTCCAGGTACTGCGGCGCGGGCTGCTTCCCCGCCACGACGACGTTGATGTAGTCGCGGCTGCGCAGGCAGTGATCGACCACCGAGAGCAGGGTGTTGGCGTCCGGCGGCAGGTAGACCCGCACCACCTCGGCCTTCTTGTTCACCACGTGGTCGATGAACCCCGGGTCCTGGTGGGAGAAGCCGTTGTGGTCCTGCCGCCACACGTGGGAGGTCAGCAGGTAGTTCAGCGAGGCGATCGGTTGCCGCCAGGCCAGCCGCCCGGTGACCTTGAGCCACTTGGCGTGCTGGTTGACCATCGAGTCCACGATGTGCGCGAAGGCCTCGTAGCAGGAGAAGAACCCGTGCCTGCCGGTGAGCAGGTAGCCCTCCAGCCAGCCCTGGCAGGTGTGCTCGGAGAGCACCTCCATCAACCTGCCGTCGCGCGCCAGCGAGTCGTCGCCGGGCAGCGTCTCGGCGCTCCAGGTGCGCGCGGTGGCCGCCAGGATCGCGGCCAGCCGGTTGGAGTTGTTCTCGTCCGGCGAGAAGATCCGGAAGTTCCGCTCGTTCTCGTTCAGCCGCATCACGTCCCGCAGGAACCGGCCCAGGACGCGGGTCGCCTCACCGGAGCTCGCACCCGGCTGCTCCACCTCGATCCCGTAGTCCCGGAACTCCGGCAGCCGCAGGGCCCGCAGCAGGTGTCCGCCGTTGGCGTGCGGGCTGGCGCTCATCCGGCGATCGCCGGTCGGGTTGTGCTCGCGGATCTTGCGCACCGGAGCGCCCGAGGACTCGAACAGCTCCCCCGGCTCGTAGCTGCGCAACCACGACTCCAGCTGCCACAGGTGCTCCGGGTTGCCCCGCGGATCGGAGATCGGCACCTGGTGCGCGCGCCAGGTGCCGGCCACGTACTTGCCGTCCACGGTGTCGGGCCCGGTCCAGCCCTTCGGGGTGCGCAGCACGATCATCGGCCACCGGGGCCGCTGCTGGACGCCCTCCCGCCGCGACCGGCGCTGGATCGCGGCGATCTCGTCGAGGCAGCGGTCCAGCGTCGCGGCGAACAGGTGGTGCATCGGTGCCGGTTCGTCCCCGGCGACGAGGTAGGGCTCGTAGCCGAAACCGCGCAGCATGCCGAGCAGTTCGTCGTCCGGGATGCGCGCGAGGACAGCCGGGCTGGCGATCTTGTAGCCGTTGAGGTGCAGGATCGGCAGCACCGCGCCGTCGGTGACCGGGTTGAGGAACTTGTTGGAGTGCCAGCTGGTCGCCAGCGGACCCGTCTCGGCCTCGCCGTCGCCGATGACGCAGGGGACGATCAGGTCGGGGTTGTCGAACACGGCCCCGAACGCGTGCGAGAGCGCGTAGCCGAGCTCGCCGCCCTCGTGGATCGACCCGGGCGTCTCGGGCGCCACGTGGCTGGGGATGCCGCCGGGGAACGAGAACTGGGTGACCAGCCGCTTCAGGCCGTCGTTGTCCTGGGCGACGTCCGGGTAGATCTCGCTGTAGGTGCCTTCCAGCCAGGCCGCCGACACCAGACCAGGACCACCGTGACCTGGGCCGATCACGTACATCATGGCGAGATCGCGCATCCGGATGACCCGGTTGAGGTGCGCGTAGATGAAGTTCAGGCCGGGCGTGGTCCCCCAGTGCCCGAGCAGCCGCGGCTTGATGTGCTCGGGGCGCAGCGGTTCGCGCAGCAGCGGGTTGTCCATCAGGTAGATCTGGCCCGCCGACAGGAAGTTGGCCGCGCGCCACCACAGCTGCACCCCGTCGAGCTCCTGCGGCTCCAGGTGCTCGCTCACCGCCGGGGTCATCGTCCACCCCGCCTCGGACACCTGCGCGTCACTGCTCATCCCCGACCCCCGAACGTCGAACCACCCACACAGCCTGCTGGCCCACAGCGCAGGCGCAACTCGGAGAAACGGGCCCGAGGCCGTCAGGCCCGCGGAGCGGACGCGCAGGAGCGCGGGTGGACGTCGGGCGCGCGGGGGCACGGGGCGGTTCTGGCCCGAACCGACCGGGCAGAGCGGGCTTGATCACCGGTCGGTTCGGACCAAAACCACCCGGCGGCACGGCTGTCGGGGGTGCGCCTCAGAGGAGGCGTTCGACCGTCTGGTTCTCCGAGGAGCGCTGGGCCGCGGCGATGATGTCCAGGGCCGTGACCGCGTCCGCCGGATCCACCGGCGCCGGGCCGTGGACCGTCAGGGCTTCGACGACCTCGTCGTAGAACGCCTGGTAGGCGCCGGGCTCGCTCGGAACCTTCCGCGCGGTCTCGCCGTCGCCGAGCTCGCCCCAGATGTCCTCGGGCTCGCGGCCCCAGGTGTCGTCCACGGGCCGCTTGCCGGCGCGGAGGTCGGCTTCCTGCGGGTCGGTGCCGTGCTTGGTGAACGTGCCCTGGTCGCCGAGCACGCGCAGGCGCGGGCCGGACACCGCCGCGAGCTTGCTCATCCACAGGTGCGAGCGGACGCCGTTGGCGTGGGTCAGCGAGACGAACGAGTCGTCGTCGGCGCGCACGCCCGGCCTGCGGCGGTCGATCTCGGCGTAGACCGAGGCGACCGGCCCGAACAGCTGCAACGACTGGTCGATGAGGTGACTGCCCAGGTCGTAGAGCAAGCCCGCGACGTCCTCGGCGCCACCGGAATCGCGCCAGGTGGGCTTGGGCTGCGGCGCCCAGCGGTCGAAGCGGGACTCGAAGCGGTGCACCCGCCCCAGCTCACCGCCGGCCAGCACCTTGCGCACGGTGCGGATGTCGCTGTCCCAGCGGCGGTTCTGGAACACCGTCAGCAGCAGCCCCCGGTCGCGGGCGTGCTCGATGAGCTCGCGCCCCTCCTGCGCGGTCGGTGTGAAGGGCTTGTCCACCACCACCGGAAAACCCGCGTCCAGCGCGGCCTTGGCGAGCTCGACGTGCGTGCGGTTGGGCGTGGTGATGACCACCAGGTCGGGCTCGCGGGCGAACAGCGCGTCCATCCCGGCCACCGGCTCGGCACCCGGGTGGTCGGCGCGCACCTGCGCCTGCCGCTCCGCGTTCGAGGTGACGACCGCGTCGAGCCGCAGCCGCGGGTTGGCGGCGATCAACGGCGCGTGGAAGATCGCTCCACCCGAGCCGTAGCCGACGAGTCCGACCTTGAGTTCGTGCTGTTCCGAGCCGTGCATGGCCCCATTAGACACGTCGCGCCGCACGGGTTCGGCAGGGCGTCAGGCCGAGACCTGGCGCGGTGGGCGGGCGTTGTCCTGCCCCGGGCAGACCAGGCCGGTCTCGTAGGCGAGGATCACCAGCTGCGTCCGGGAGGAGATCTGCAGCTTCTGCATCACGTGGTAGAGGTGCGATTTCACGGTCAGCTCGGCCAGACCCAGGTTGCGGGCGATCTCGGCGTTGGAGCCGCCGCGCGCGACCTCCAGCAGCACGTCCACCTCGCGCTCGGTGAGCACGGACAGCTCGCTGCGGGCGTCGCGCACGCCCAGCGCCGCGAAGCGCTGGAGCAGCCGCTTGGTCACCCGGGGCGCCAGCAGCGCCTCGCCGGCCGCGACCGTGTGCACGGCCTTGACCAGCTCCTCGGGACTGGCGTCCTTGAGCAGGAAGCCGCTGGCTCCGGCGCGCAGCGCGCCGTAGACGTACTCGTCGAGGTCGTGCACCGTCAGCATGATCACCGATGTGGTGCCATCGGTCTCCGCGAGGATCTCCTGGGCCGCGGCGATGCCGTCCTTGCCGGGCATCCGCACGTCCAGCAGCACCACGTCCGGGCGTCGCCGCCGCACCGCGGCCACCGCCGAGTCACCGTCGGAAGCCTCCGCCAGGACGCGCAGTCCCGGCTCGTTGGACAGCAGCGCGACCAGTCCCGCGCGGATCATCGCTTGGTCATCGGCAACCAGGACGGTCGTCTCCGCAGTTCCCACCGAGCCTCCTAGGTCCTGGCGGCCTGACATTTCGGCTCAGGCCAGGTCCGAATTTTCCGGGCACGGTAACACGGCCTCAAGGCGAAAACCGTTCATGACTGGATGTGCTGTCAAAGTTCCACCCAGCAGCGCAACGCGTTCCCGCAGGCCGATCAATCCGTGACCCGACTGTTGGTGCGCAGGCCGCTGCTTCTGGTCGTCCAGCGCGCTGAGCTCGTTGGTGACCTCGATGCGCACCGTGGTGGGCGCGTACTCCAGCAGCACCCGCGCGCGACCGGCTCCGGCGTGCTTGAGCACGTTGGTCATCGCCTCCTGGGCGATGCGGTAGGCGGTCATCTCCACGGCCTGCCCGAGCTCGCGCACCGGGCCGCGCCGGTCCAGCTTCCAGGTCACCTGCCCGCCGCGGACCGAGTCCACCAGCGCGTCCAGGCCGTCCAGGGTGGGCGTGGGCTGCCAGTCGACGGTCTCCTTGCCGGTCACGTCGCGCTCGCGCAGCGCGGTGAGCATGTCCCGCATCTCCCCCAGCGCTCCCCGCGAGCTGCTCTCCAGCTCCTGGAGCGTCTGCCGGGCGTGGTCGGGATCGCGATCGATCACCGCCCGCGCCACGCCCGCGCGCAGCGCCACCACCGAGAGGTTGTGCGAGACGATGTCGTGGAACTCCCGCGCTATCCGGGCGCGTTCGATCGAGGCGGCGTCGGCGGCCAGCTGATCGCGCGCCTCGTCCAGCAGCGCCAACGTGCGTTCGAGCTGATCAGCGCGCCTGCGGCCGATCTGCACCGCGTAGGCCAGGCCCACGACGATCACCAGGTTCACCACGGCCCCGATGACCCGCAGCGCGCCCATCAGCGGACCCATCTCGTAGGCGATCGCGTCGGCGACCGGGTAGAACATCGCCAGCCCCGCGGCGGCCACCATCATCGACGGCGTGCTGCGCACGCAGACCGAGTACAGCGCGACCTGGATGACCAGGTTCAGCGCACCGATGCTCAGCTGGAAGGCGCTCAGCCCGGACGCAGTCGCGACCAGCACGAACAGCACCGTCCACGGAGCCCGTCGGCGCAGCGGCAGCAGCAGACCGGCCGGGCCGCCGATGGCCATCGGCACCCACCACGGCATCCACGGCGGGTGGTCGGCCAGCGCGGCGTCGAAGACGTACAGCACCGACGCGGCGAGCACGAACGCGACGTCGCCGAGCGTCACGCGATGGGTGAGCGCCCACTGCCAGAACCCCGACCTCGAACGGGACAGCACCAGCCTGCCGACGACCTGATCCATCGCACCTGCCTGTCTGCAACGGGGCTCACGGAGCCGCGTGCGGCCCCGTCGGCAACACGCGCCGCGAACACCGGAGTCGGGGGTTCCGGCATCCGCGGCACGCCGCTCCCGTCGCACCGGCACGCCGAACGACGGGCCCAAGATCTTGCCCGCCGTTCGGCCCCACCTCATCCGTCGAAAGTGGGAGTGTAGAACGCTCCGTGTCGAACCGACGACTGATCAGTGGCCGCGAGCCACCCATTCGTCGAATTGCGGACGGACGTCGCCGATCGTCGTCGACTCTCCGTGTCCAGGGTGGACCTTGGTCTCCGGCGGCAGCGGCAGCAAGCGATCCCGGATCGAACCGGTGATCACGCCGAAGTCCGAGTAGGAACGCCCGGTCGCACCCGGACCACCGGCGAACAGCGTGTCGCCGGTGAACACCACGCCCTCGTTCGGCGCGTAGAAGCACACCGCGCCCGGCGCATGGCCCGGCGTGTGCAGCACGTGCAGCTCACCGCCGCCGACCTCGATCACCTCGCCGTCGGCCAGCTGCCGGTCGGGCTCGCGGTCGGGGTGGGTCATGTTCCACAGCACCAGGTCGTCCGGGTGCAGGTGGATCGGGGCGCCGACCGCGTCGGCCAGTTCCGGCGCCCGGCGCACGTGGTCGTCGTGAGCGTGCGTGCACAGCACGGCGCGCACCTTCCGGTCACCGATCAGCTTCTGGATCGCGGGCACGTCGTGCGGCGCGTCCAGCACCACGCACTCGGCGTCATCGCCGATGACCCAGGCGTTGTTGTCCACTTCGAACGTCTGGCCGTCCAGCGAGAAGGTTCCCGACGTGACCGCGTGGTCCATTCGCAAAGTCATCTTCACCACCAGGATTCGGGGTTCGGGGTTTGAGGAGGTGTTCCTGGACGTGCGCGAGCGGCGGACCGCCACGCAGGACGAGTCCAGCAACGGGTTCTCAGAAGGTCACCACGGAGCGGAGGACCTCTCCGCGGTGCATCTTGCCGAACGCCTCCTCGACGTCGCCGAGGGCGATCTCCTCGGTCACGAACTTCTCCAGCGGCAACCTGCCCTGCTGGTACAGCTCGATGAGCATCGGGAAGTCGCGTTCCGGCAGGCAGTCGCCGTACCAGGACGACTTGATCGCACCGCCGCGGCCGAAGACGTCCAGCAGCGGCAGGTCCAGCGTCATCTCAGGCGTGGGAACGCCCACCAGGACCACGGTTCCGGCCAGGTCGCGGGCGTAGAACGCCTGCTTGAAGGTCTCGACCCTGCCGACCGCGTCGATCACCACGTCCGCGCCGAAACCACCGGTGAGCTCCCGGATCGCTTCGACGCTGTCCTGCTCGGCGGCGTTGACCGTGTGCGTGGCGCCGAAGCCCTCGGCCCAGCTCAGCTTCTTGGGGTCGGTGTCCACCGCGATGATGCGCCGGGCACCGGCCATCGCCGCTCCGGCCACGGCGCCGTCGCCGACACCGCCGCAACCGATGACGGCCACGCTGTCGCCCGGCCCGGCCTGGCCGGTGTTGACCGCCGCGCCGATGCCCGCCATCACGCCGCATCCCAGCAGCCCGGCCACCGCGGCCCGCGCCGAGGGATCGACCTTCGTGCACTGACCGGCGTGGACCAGCGTCTTCTCCGCGAACGCGCCGATCCCCAGCGCCGGGGACAGCGGCGTGCCGTCGGTCAGGGTCATCGGCTGGGAGGCGTTGTGGGTGTCGAAGCAGTACTGCGGACGACCGCGCTTGCAGGCCCGGCAGACCCCGCACACCGCTCGCCAGTTCAGCACCACGAAGTCACCGGGCTCGACGTCGGTGACGCCCTCGCCGACCTGCTCCACGACACCGGCGGCCTCGTGGCCGAGCAGGAACGGGTACTCGTCGCTGATGCCGCCCTCGCGGTAGTGCAGGTCGGTGTGGCAGACCCCGCACGCCTGGACGCGCACGACCGCCTCGCCGGGCCCCGGATCGGGGACCCTGATCGTCACCACCTCGACCGGCTTGCCCTTGCCGGCCGAAACCACCGCCTGCACGTCGGACACGACTGCCTCCTGGGACCGCGTTGTCGGGATTCGCTGCGCAATGGCGCAGCCACATCGTCATATGCGCGACCGGCCATCACAAGGGCTCGCCGCGCGCGTCGCCGAACGATGTTGAACACGTTGGGTTACGTGACGACTACTGTACGATTTCGGTGGAGAGGGAGAGGGAGAGCATGGTCGACACGCGCAAGGCGGCTGTCCGGGAAATGGACATCGGACGTCCCGCCGCCGCCAGGATGTACGACGCGTTCCTCGGAGGTTGTCACAACTTCGGAGTCGAACGCGCCATGGTGGAGCGCATCGGCACAGCCCTGCCCGGCATCACCGGCACCTACCAGGAGAACCGCGCGTTCCTGCGCCGAGCGGTGGAATACCTGCTCGCGCACGGTGTCCGGCAGTTCCTCGACCTGGGCTCGGGCATCCCCACCATCGGCCACGTGCACGAGGTGGCGCGCCGGCGCACCCGCCACTTCCGGGTCGTCTACGTGGACAACGAGCCGCTGACGGTCGCGCACAGCAAGCCGCTGCTCGCCGCCGAGATCAACGCCGCCATCACCCACGCCGACATGCGCGATCCCCAGTCCGTTCTGGAGTCCGCCGAGGTCAGGGCGCTGCTGAACCTGGACGAGCCGGTCGGGCTGCTGATGGCCGAGTACCGGTCCCGGCTCGCTCCCGGAAGCCACCTGCTAGTCTCGCACGTCACCGGCAGTCACGACCCGGCCTCCGCCCGCACGCTCACCGAGCACTACGCGGAAACCTCGGACCCGCTCTTCTCACGCGACACCGACCGCATCGAGTCCTTCTTCGGCGACTTCACGCCCGTTCCCCCCGGCGCCACCTACCTGAGCGACTGGCGTCCGGACCCGGGCACGCGGACCACTGCCCCGTACCGCCTGATGTTCGGTGGCCTCGCGCGGAAGTGACGGGCCCGGTCAGCGCCGGACGAACATCAGCAGGATCGCGGCGGTGATGGCGCACACCCCTGCGGCGATCCACGCGCCGGTGAGGCCCGCGTGCTCGGCGATGAGTCCGAACAGGAGCGGACCGAGGCTGCCGCCGAAGTAGATGCCGGTCTGGGTGAAGGAGGTCGCGCTGGCCACCCGGTCCGGGGCGATCTTGGCGACGGCGAAGTTCAGCAGACCCGGCCACGCCCAGCCCGCGCCGAAACCGATGGCCACGCCGATGAGGAACACCATCGGCGAATCCACCGCCATCAGCCCGAAACCCAGCGAACCGATCAGCAGCATCACCGTGATGACGCGGATCAGGTTGGGGTTCTTCCGGTCGGCGGTCACACCGGCGGCCAGCCGGATCGTCAGCCCCACGGCCGAGCCCAGCGACAGCACCAGCCCGGCGGCCCACGGGCTGAAGCCCACCTCGACGGCGGTGGTGGTGACGAAGGCCCCGAGCGCGTTGGCCGCTGCCGAACCCAAGCCGCCTGCGATCGCGATCAGCAGCAGTGCCGTGAACTTCCCGTCGGCGCCGGCCGAACCCGGGCGGGTGGCCTGGGACCGCTCGGCCTGCGGCAGCTTCGGCACCGCCACGGCCGCGACCAGTCCGATCACGCCGGCGATCAGGAACACCCAGCGCCAGCCGACGGTGAGCGCGATGGCGGGCACCGCCACGCCCGCCAGGAGCGTGGCGGCCGGGATCGACGACTGCTTCACGCCGAAGCCCATTCCCCGGTGGTGCGCCGGAACTCCTTGTGCGATCAGCAGGTTCGAGGCCGGTTGCGCCAACGAGTTGGGCAACCCGGCCAGCCACAGCAGTCCCATCAGCCAGACCGCGTTCGGCGCGGCGGACAGCCCGAACAGGCACAGCGAGCTGCCGAGGACGCCGATGCGCATGCCGAGCCGGGCGCCGATGCGCTCGACCACCCAGCCCATGCCGCGCGAGGACACCGACGCCACGCCGAAGAACCCGGCCGCGCCCACGCCCAGCAGCGCCGCGCCGAAGCGCAGGTCCTGCTGCAACTGCACGCCCAGCCCGCCGACGAGGAACACCGGGAACACCCCGACGGTCACCACCGCGGCCACCGACGAGAGCACTCGCGGTATTCCGACGCTGCGCTGTTCGACCGCCACGGCTGACATCAAGGCCCCTTCGTCCCAGGTCCTGCCAGCCTCCGGCGCCGAACGATCCTTAGCAAGGCTAAGGTGACGAACCAGTCATCCCCGGAAGGCCGGGATCCCGGTCAGCGCCTGGCCGATGGTCAGCGCGTGCATCTCGCTGGTGCCCTCGTAGGTCAGCACCGACTCCAGGTTCGTCATGTGCCGGATCACCGGGTACTCCAGCGAGATCCCGTTGGCGCCCAGGATGGTCCGCGCGGTGCGGGCGACCTCCAGGGCACCCCGGACGTTGTCCAGCTTGCCGAAGCTGACCTGCTGCGGGCTCAGCTGCCCGGCGTCCTTGCGCTTGCCCAGGTGCAGCGCGAGCAGCCTGCCGTTCTGCACCCGCACGGCCATGTCGGCCAGCTTGGACTGGGTGAGCTGGAAACCGGCGATCGGGCGTCCGAACTGCTCCCTGCTCGTGGCGTAGTCCAGCGCGGCTTCCAGGCAGCTGCGCCCGGCACCCACCGAACCCCACACGATGCCGAAGCGGGCCTCGTTGAGGCAGGACAGCGGTCCGCGCAGGCCGGTGACCTCGGGCAGCACCGCATCGGCCGGCAGCCGGACGTCGTCGAGCACCAGCTCGGCGGTCACCGACGCGCGCAGCGAGAGCTTGCGCTTGATCTCCGGAGCCGAGAAGCCCGGCGTGTCGGTGGGCACCACGAAGCCGCGCACGCCCTCGTCGGTCTGCGCCCACACGACCGCCACCGAGGCGATGCTGCCGTTGGTGATCCACATCTTGCGGCCGTTGAGCACCCAGTCGGAGCCGTCGCGGCGAGCGGCGGTGCGCATCGACGACGGGTCCGAGCCGTGGTCGGGCTCGGTCAGGCCGAAGCACCCGATCGCCTCACCGGCGGCCATGAGCGGCAGCCAGCGCTGCTTGTGCTCCTCCGAGCCCCAGCGCCAGATCGCGTACATCGCCAGCGACCCCTGCACCGACACCAGCGAGCGCAACCCGGAATCGCAGGCTTCCAGCTCCTCGCAGGCGATTCCGTAGTCCACAGCGGACAGACCGGCGCAGCCGTAGCCCTCCAGGTGCATGCCCAGCACGCCGAGCTTGCCCAGCTCCCTGGCCAGTTCGCGGGCCTGCGGGAACTCGCCGTTCTCGTACCACTCGGCGACGTGCGGCTGCACGTGGTCGCGGCACAGCGCGCGCACGCTGTCGCGGATCGCCAGCTGTTCCGGGGTGAATTCGGCGTCGATGCCCAGCGGGTCGTGCGGGTCGAACTTCGGGCGGTTTCCACCGGCGCTCATTGCGGGTCCCTCCTGGACGAGATCGGGGGAAGCTGTTGTTCGGGGTCCTCCAGCCACGCGAGGACCTCCTTGTCGTGCTCGCCGAGCAGCGGCGGCGCGGTCACCTCGGCGCTGCCGTGCCCGGAGAAGTCGATGGGCATCCGCACCTGCATCGCGGCGCCCCCGCCTGGGTCGACCATCGGCCGCAACCCCAGCGACTCCGCGTAGTGCACGGCACCGGACAGATCGTTGACCTGCCCGCACGCGATGCCCACGCCCTGCAACCGCTGCTGCCAGTCGGCGGCCGTGCGCGCGCCGAGCACGTTCTCCAGCCTGCTCAGCATCTCCTCGCGGTGGGCGACCCGCTGGGCGTTGGTGGCGAACTTCGGGTCGTCGGCCATGGACACCAGACCCAGCGCCTCGCTGAGCTTGCGGAACTGCGCGTCGTTGCCGACCGCCACGGCCAGGAAGGCGTCCTCGCAGCGCAGCGTCTCGTAGGGGGCGATGCTCGGGTGCTGGTTGCCCATCCGCTGCGGCGCGATGCCGGTGGTCAGCAGGCTCGACATCTGGTTGGCCAGCGAGCCCAGCAGGCTGGACATCAGGTTGACCTCGACGTGCTGGCCCCGGCCGGTCATCTCCCGGTGGCGCAGCGCGGCCATGATGCCCAGCGCCGCGTCCTTGCCGGTGAGCACGTCGACCACGGCGACGCCGACCTTCACCGGTGGCCGCTCGGGCTCACCGGTGATGCTCATCAGGCCGCCCAGGGCCTGCACCACGAAGTCGTAGCCGGGAAGCTCGGCGCCTTCCTGGGAGCCGAACCCGGAGATCGAGGTGTAGATCAGCCGCGGGTTGAGCTCGTGCGCGGACTCGAAGTCCAGGCCGTGCTGCGCCAGCGAACCGACCTTGAAGTTCTCGACCAGCACGTCGGCCCGCCGGACCAGCTCGCGCGCGGCGGCCCGATCCTCGTCCCGGGACAGGTCGAGGCGCACGCTGCGCTTGCCGCGGTTGACGGATTCGAAGTAGGAGGAGCTGTTCTCGGTCCAGGGCGGACCCCAGGAGCGCGTGTCGTCCCCCGTGCCGGGGCGTTCCACCTTGATCACGGTGGCCCCGAGGTCGGCCAGCAGCATCGTGGCGTACGGCCCGGCCAGCACCCGGCTGAAGTCGGCGACGACGACGCCGTCCAACGGCAGCGCTTCCATGACCCCACCCTTCCGACGGCGCGCGCGCAGCGACGTTCTTGCGCGTCCGGAAATTTGGATCCAATATACAGTTGATCGATGCGCGGTCAAGCCGTTCCGAGCGCCCGCGTGTCCGCACCCGACGCTGGAGAACTTCGATGCGCAGACCGCCGACCACTCAGGCCTTCGTCCTCGATGAGCTGCGCAGATCCATCGTCTCGGGAGAGCTCTCGCCGGGCCAGCCGATCCGCCAGGACACGATCGCGGCCGGCCTGGGCGTCAGCCGCGTGCCGCTGCGAGAGGCGTTGAAAACGCTCGAAGCCGAAGGGCAGGTCGTCTACCAGCCGCACCGGGGCTACTCGGTGGCCGAGCTGTCGCTGGCAGACCTGCTGGAGGTCTACCGGATGCGGGAGCTGCTGGAGTCCGAGGCGGCGCGGGTGGCCACCGAACGGCTCACCGACGCCGATCTGACGCGCATCACCGACGCGGGCCAGGACGTGGAGAAGGCGGCCGAGGACGGCGATCTGGTGGCGATGATCGCGGCCAACCGCCGCTTCCACTTCGCGCTGCTGGAACCGTCCGGGATGCCGCGGCTGCTGCGCGTGGTGCGCACGCTCTGGGACGCGACCGACGCCTACCGCGCCGTCTACTACAACTCCGGCACCAACCGGGCCCGCGTCCGCCGCGAGCACGAGGCCATCATCTCCGCGGCGGAGAACGGCCGCGCCGAGGACCTCATCCACCTCCTCGCCGAGCACCGCGACCACGCGGTCGACGCCCTGCGCGGCACCATCGGCGAGGAGGGCCAGTCCGGACCGGGCGAATGATCACGGCCGGTCCGGACGCCTGGGATCACTCGTAGTCGTAGAAGCCCGCGCCGGTCTTCTTGCCCTTGATGCCGGCGTCGACCATGCGCTTGAGCAGCGGCGGAGCGGCGTAGGTGGGCTCGGCGTACTCCTCGTACATCGAGTCGGCGATGGCCTTGAGGGTGTCCAGGCCGACCATGTCCGACAGCCGCAGCGGACCCATCGGGTGGGCGCAGCCCTGCACCATGCCGTTGTCGATGTCCTCGGCGCTGGCGTGCCCGGCCTCGAACATGCGGATCGCCGAGAGCAGGTAGGGCACCAGCAGCGCGTTGACGATGAACCCGGAGCGGTCCTCGGCGCGGATGGTCTCCTTGCCCAGCTGCTCGGTGGCGAAACCGCGGGCGCGCTCGACGGTCTCCTCGCTGGTGAGCAGCGACGGGACCAGCTCGACCAGGTTGAGCACCGGAACCGGGTTGAAGAAGTGCACGCCGATGACCTTGTCGGGGCGCTTGGTGGCGCCGGCGAGCTTGGCGATCGGGATGGACGAGGTGTTGGAGGCCAGGATCGCCTCCGGGTCGGTGAGCAGCTCGTCGAGCTCCTCGAACAGCGTGAGCTTGAGGCCCTCGTCCTCGGCGATCGCCTCGATCACCATGTCGCGGTCGTCGAGGTCGGCGAGGGTGGTGGTGAAGTGCAGGCGCTCCTGGGTCGCGTCGCGCTCGGCCTCGGTCAGCTTGCCCTTCTGGACCGCGCGGTTGAGCGACTTCCACAGCCGAGAGCGAGCCGCCCGTGCCGCGTCGTCGTCGATCTCGCGAACGATCACGTCCAGACCCGCGCGGGCGCCGACCTCGGCGATGCCCCCGCCCATCTGCCCGCCACCGACGACTCCCAGGCGTTCGATCTTGGTCACCACACAGTTCCTTCCGCTCCCGGCCGCACTGCCGCTACGCGACGTTATCCGGCTCGGATCATGCCAAAAACCGCCGAACGGGACCGATCAACAGTGCGCGAAGGCACACCCGGGTGCGCAGAGAGCCGGGTCCGCGTGCGAACCCGGCTCCCGGTCGTCCCCCGACTGTCCGACCCTGACCCCCTGTGCGGTGTCGAGGTTACCGCACTGTGCGTGTCCGGGCGCATGCGCTCCGGACATGCACAGTGGACGATCATTTCGGTCGAACAACGCCACGATCAGCGCTAACGGGCATCCATGCATCCGGCTGCAATAATCCGCCACCATGAGCAACCAGATGCCGCCGCTGCGTCGTCGGATGGTTTCGCGCGATCCCGAGGAGGGGCACCGCGCGGCGACACCGCTGGAGCTGCTGTTCGACCTGTGCTTCGTCGCCGCCGTCGGCCAGGCCGCCGTGCAGCTGCACCACGGGCTCAGCGAAGGGCACTTCGCACCCACCTCGATCGGCTACATGATGGTCTTCTTCGCCATCTGGTGGGCGTGGATGAACTTCACCTGGTTCGCCTCGGCCTACGACACCGACGACGTGCCCTACCGGCTGCTGACGCTGCTGCAGATGGGCGGCGTGCTGGTGCTGGCCGCAGGGGTGCCCGCGACGTTCCACGACTACGACTTCCTGGTCGTCACCATCGGCTACGTCGTGATGCGGGTGGCGATGATCGCGCAGTGGTTGCGCGCCGCCGCCGAGCATCCCGAGGGGCGCTCCTGCGCGCTGCGCTACGCCGGTGGCATCGCGGTGGTGCAGGTCGGCTGGTTGCTGCGCCTGCTGCTGCCGCACCCCTACGGCGAGGTCGGCTTCCTGCTGCTGGTCGTGGCGGAGCTGGCGGTGCCCGCCTTCGCCGAGCGCCACGCGCCGACGGCGTGGCACCCCCACCACATCGCCGAGCGCTACGGCCTGTTCACGATCATCGTGCTCGGCGAGGTCGTGCTGGCGGTGACCGCTGCGATGCAGGAGGACGTCGCCGACGGCGGGTGGTCGGCCGGACTGCTGGAGATCGGCGTCGGCGGCCTGTTGATGATCTTCGCGATGTGGTGGATCTACTTCAAGCACTCCCACGTCCAGCGCCTTCGCGAGAACCTCCGCGGTTCCTTGACCTGGGGGTACAGCCACATCTTCGTGTTCGCCTCGGTCGCGGCGGTCGGCGCCGGCCTGGAGGTGGCCATCGACGCCGACGCGCACAAGGCGCACATCAGCGAGGTCTCGGCCGCGCTGACCGTGGCCGTGCCGCTGGTGGTGTACCTGCTGCTGACCGGACTGCTGCACAGCAGGTTCGCCGACGCGGGCGGGCGTTCGGCGCTGATCTCGGCGGTCGGTTCGGTGCTGCTGCTGGGCACCGCGCTGCTGGCGCACACCCTCGGCGTCTCCTCGGCGGTGCTGCTGCTCGGCGTGCTGATGGCGCTGCTGCTGACCGTCGGGCTGGTCACGCAGCGGGAACCGGTCAGCGAAGCCGGGTGACCGCGGTTCGGGACACCTCGTTGATGTCCTCGACGGCCTTGCCGTAGCCGACCGAGCTGGACTGGGCGGTGAGCAGGGCGACGACGTAGCGGCGCTCGGAGTCGACGACGCCCGCGCTGTGCACCCAGACCTTGCCCTTCTGGCAGCACATCCAGCCGGATTTCACCGCCTGCGCGTCCACCGCCATCAGCCCGAACTTCTGGTTGACCCCGTCCGCCGCGCGGCTCGGGGCCGCGTGCAGCGCGTCGAGGACGAAGTCGCGGTCCGCGGCCGGCATCTGGGCGAGAAGGTACTGGTAGACGGCGGCCATGTCGCGAGCCGAGGTGACGGTGTCGCCCCAGCGGCCCGGCTCGTCCGGCGGCCGGGTCTGCTGGAGCTTCATCCGGTCCGCAGCGGCCGTGATCAGCGAGGACCCGCCGTAGCGGTCCCACAGGGCGTTCATGGCCTGGTCGTCGCTGGGCCCGAGGGCCCGCCGCAGGGCGAACCGGTCCTGCGGGGTGACCCGGTGGCGTTCGAGCAGTTCGACGGCCACGATGACCTTCGACAGCGATGCGGAGTACATCGGTTGCTGCGCCAACCTGCCGTAGGCGACTTCGCCGGTCGCGCGGTCCAGGATCGCGACCCCCAAGGGGTTTTGCTGAGCGTCCGCCTGCTGGTCGACCGAGGCTGTGGCGGCGGCGGGAACTCCGGTGGGCTTCGCTCGGGTCTCCGAGGCCCTCTGCTGGTCCTGGAAGGTGGCCACGGCGGACGGCGCGCAGCCGACGAGCAGGACCGACAGCGCGGCAGCGGCCACCCCGACCGCGCCGTGGCGCGGCGGCGGAGAAGCCGACTTCCTGCCTAACACACGAACCCCCCGGTCGTGACGTCCGGTGTTGTGAACCCGATTCACAACCCCGTCTGGTCACGACAGCACAGGAGGGGCGAATTCGCAGGTGGAAGCCTTTCGTCCCGCTTCCGGGTGCCGGTGCGGCGCTAAACCACCCGATGGGTACCGCACCGGCGACCGGACGTCGCTCGCGCGGCACCGGTTCGGCGAGCAGGACACCCACACGGTGATCGATGTCGTCGCGAACCTCGCGCACCGCGTCCACTCCCCGGCCGGCCGGATTCGCGTGTTCCCAGAACACCGGGCACGAGCGCATCGGCGGCCGGCTCGACGTCGTTGCTCGCGGCGGTGACCGACTCCGGGGTTCTCAGGAGCCGGTCGCCGCCGCGATCACGTCACTGGGGCGGGTTCTCGCAGGAGGGGTTGAGGATCTTCTGGATCTCGGGCGAGTCCAGGTTCTCCTTGGTGATGAGGGTGGCGCCGGTGTCGGTGCTCGGGGCCTGCTCGCCCGTGCCCCGGATCTTGGCGACCGCGGTGTTGACCGCCGCGTAGCCCATCTTGAACGGGTTCTGGGCGATCAGACCGGTGATCACGCCGTCCCGCAACGACTGGATCTGGCCCTCCGAGGTGTCCCAGCCGATGATCTTGACCTGCCCGGTCTTGCCGGACTGGCGGACCGCCTCGGCCGCGCCCAGCACGCTCGGCTCGTTGGCCGCGTAGATGCCGTTGAGGTCCGGGTTGGCCGTCAGGATGTCCTGGGTGACCTGCAACGCCTTGTTGTAGTCGCTGTCGCTGGACTGCTGCGCCACCAGCTGCAACCCGGGGTTCTTGGCCAGGCCGTTCTTGAAGCCCTGCCCGCGGGTCTCGTTGGTGCTGGTGCCGGCCTGGAACTCGATGAAGGCGACCTTGCCCTTCCCGCCCAGCTGGCGCGCCAGCTCGTCGGTGCCCTGCTCGGCCGCGGCGACGTTGTTGGTGGCGAACACCGGCACGTCCGGCGGCTGCGGGGTGGTGCCGGAGTCCATGTTGACGACCGTGGTGCCCTGGCCCTGCGCTGTCTTGGTGACGTCCGACAGCGCCTTGGCGTCGGTGGCCGCGTAGACCAGGCCCTTGACGTTGCCCTGGGCGAGCATGTCCTGCAGCAGGCTCTGCTGACCGCTGACGTCGCTCTCCGCGCTCACGCCGTCCCACTGCAGCTCGACGTCCTTCTGCTTGGACCCGGCGCACTCGGCGCCGACGCGGACCTTCTCCCAGAAGTCGAAACCGATCGCCTTGGGCACCACCGCGATCTTGATCGGGCCGCCGGACTCCTGCCCGCCGCCGGTCTGCTCGCGCACGCCGACGCTGCAACCGGTGGCCGCCAGCGTCAGCATCACGCACGTTGCGGTCAGAACCTTCTTCATCGCAGAGCTCCCTTGCTCCTAGCGAAAGTGGCTATCCGACGTCGCCGCCGAGCTTGCGGCGCTGGTAGTAGTCCCACCAGACGGCCAGCCAGATGATCACGCCGATCAGCACGTTCTGGTAGAAGGTGCCGATGTTGAGCTGCACCGCGCCGTTGCGGATGACCGCGACCAGGAAGGCCCCGATCAGCGAACCGAGCACGGTGCCGCGGCCGCCGAAGAGGCTGGCGCCGCCGATGACGACCGCCGCGATCACGTCCAGCTCCAGGCCCTCGCCGAAGTTCGGCTGGCCGGAGTTGATCCGCGACGCCGCGATCATGCCGCCGAGCCCCGCCAGCGCACCGGAGAGCACGTACACCGAGGTGATGTAGCGCTTGACCGGGACGCCGGACAGCCGCGCGGCCTCCATGTTGGAACCCATCACGTACGCGTAGCGGCCGAGCCGAGTGCGGGTGAGCACCACGTACCCGAGCAAGGCCACCACGATGATGAGCAGCACCGGGATCGGCAGGATCCCGACGACGCCCTGCCCGAGCAGCCGGAACGAGTCCGGCGCGCCGAACACCGCGACCGCACCGGTGGCGATCAGCACCAAACCACGTCCCACGCTGAGCATGCCCAGCGTGGCGATGAACGGCGGCAGCCCCACCACCGACACCAGCAGGCCGTTGACCAGGCCCGCCAGCGCACCCACGACGAGCCCGCCGACGACACCCAGCAGCGGGTTGAATCCGTACTCGGCCATCAGCAGCACGCCGATCACACCGGAGAGCGCGGCCACCGAGCCCACCGACAGGTCGATCCCGCCGGTGATGATCACCAGCGTCACGCCCACCGCCATCACCGCGTTCACCGAGGTCTGCGACCCGAGGTTGAACAGGTTGTCGGCGGTGAGGAACGACGGCGCGACGATCGACAGCAGGATGAACACGACGATCAGCGCGCCGGCCGCCGCGACCTGGGAGACCGCGCCGGAGAGCCGGTCGCTCAGCCCGCCCAGCAGGCCGCGGTCCCCATTGGACGGTGCCTTGGTCTGCTCAGTCATGGTTGCCCTTCGCTCCGGTCGCGAGTGCGACGACGCGTTCTTCGGAGAACTCGGTCCGCTGGACCTCGCCGGTGATCCGGCCACCGCGCATCACCAGGATCCGGTCGCACATGTTCAGCAGCTCCGGCAGGTAGCTGGAGATCAGCACGACCGCTTTTCCCCGCTCCGCGAGGGAATCCAGCTGCTGGAACATCTCCGACTTGGCCCCGACGTCCATGCCACGGCCCGGCTCGTCGAAGAACAGCACGTCGGCCCCGGTCTCCAACCAGCGCGCCAGCACCACCTTCTGCTGGTTGCCGCCGGAGAGGGTCTGCGCGTGCCGGCCCACGCGCGGGACGCGGATGCGCAGCGAATCGCGCTGGCGCTCCGCGATGCGCCGTTCGCCCTGCAGGTCGATGAGCCCGTAGCGCAGCATCGGCAGCTTGGCCATCGTGATGTTCTTGTCCACGCCCAGCTGCATCGCCAGGCCGTCGGTCTTGCGGCTCTCGGTGAGGTAGCCGATCCCGGCGGCGATGGCGTCGGCCGGTCCGCGGATGCGCAGCTTGCGACCGTCCATTGTGATCGTTCCGCGTTCGGGCGGTTCGGCGCCGAAGACCGCCCGGGCCAGCTCCGTGCGCCCGGCGCCGACCAGACCGGCCAACCCGACGATCTCCCCCGCGCGGACCTCGAAGGACACGTCGCGGACCTGCTCGCCCCGGGTGAGCCCGTCGACCTTCAACCGCACCTCGCCGGGCGGCTGGTGGGTGCGCGGGTAGAGGTTGGAGACGTCGCGGCCGACCATCAGCTGCACCAGCCGCGCCTCGTCCAATCCGTCGACCGGGCTGGTGTCCACAACGGTCCCGTCGCGCATCACGGTGACCCGGTCGCCGATCTCGAAGATCTCGTCCAGCCGGTGCGAGATGTAGAGGACAGCGATGCCCTGGGCGGTGAGCTCGCGGACGATGCCGAACAGCTCCTCGGCCTCGCGCTCGGTCAGGCTCGCGGTCGGCTCGTCGAGGATGAGCACTTTCGCCTGCACCGCCAGGGCTTTGGCGAGCTCGACCCGCTGCTGCTCCGCTGTGGACAGCAGCGACACGCGACGCCCGGGGTCGACGTCCAGGCCGACGCGGGCGAGCAGGTCGCGCGCGGCCCGGCGCTCGGCGTTGCGGGAGATCAAGCCACCCCGGCCGGGTTCGTGCCCGATGAAGAGGTTCTCAGCGACCGACAGGTCCGGGGCGAGGGCGAACTCCTGGTGCACCATGGACACGCCGAGCCGCCGCGCCGATCCGGGCCCCTGGTAAGTGACCCGTGCTCCGTCCAGTTCGACGTGACCGCTGCTGGGCTGTTCGATCTGAGCGATCATCTTCATCAGCGTCGACTTGCCCGCACCGTTCTCACCTGCGAAGACGTGCACTTCGCCCGGTGCGATCTCCAGAGTGACGCCGTCGACGGCCACCACCCCGGGGAACCGCTTGCCGACGCCGCGCAGCGCCACTGCCGGGCGTTGTCCGCTGGCTGTCACGGCGTGCCTCCCTCGATCCGCTGCGAGCGTGCTCCAGGTCACGGTGCGCCGGATCATACCCACAGCGCGGCTCATCGTGAAAGGGCTGGAACGAAGCCAAGTAACCGATTACCGGACCGGCTCGACGGTGCGAATTCGAGCGACCGCCGGACGAGGAAGCGGAGGTTACGTAAGCTTTCCGTCGGGACAACGCACACGCGACCACCGATGATCTAGGGGGCGAGGACGCCGTGCAGCCGTTGCTGGCCAGCGATCCGACCAGGGTCGGCGACTACCGGCTGCTGGCACGTCTGGGCCGCGGCGCGATGGGCGGGGTCTACCTCGGCCGCTCGCGCGGTGGCCGCGTGGTCGCCGTCAAGGTCATCCGCGCCGACCTCGCCGAGGACCCGGAGTTCCGCGAGCGTTTCCGGCGCGAGGCCGACGCGGCCCACGCGGTCGGCGGGTTCTGGACCGCCGCCGTCGTCAACGCCGACCCGGACGCCGAACAGCCCTGGCTGGCCACCGAGTACGTGCCCGGACCGACGCTGCACCAGGCCGTCGCCGATCACGGCCCGCTGCCCGAGGCCACCGTGCGCAGCCTGGGCGCCGGGCTGGCCGAGGCGCTGGTGGCCATCCACAAGGCCGAGCTGGTGCACCGCGACCTCAAACCGGCCAACGTCCTGCTGGGCCCGGACGGCCCGCGCGTCATCGACTTCGGGATCTCCCGGGCGATGACCGGCCACTCGCTGACCGCGACCGGCATCTTCCTGGGCACCCCCGGGTTCTTCTCGCCCGAGCAGACGCTCGGCAGCGACGTGGGTCCGCCCAGCGACGTGTTCTCCCTCGGCGCGGTGCTCGTGTTCGCCGCCGCCGGCTGCGGACCGTTCGGCGAGGAGAGCACCGCCTCCCTGCTGTACAAGGTCGCGCACGCCGAGCCCGACCTGGAGAAGGTGCCGGAAGGGCTGCGACCGCTGCTCGCCGAGTGCCTGCACAAGGACCCGGCGGCCCGCCCGACCCCGGCGCAGATGCTGGACCGGATCGGCGAGACCAGCCCGCAGGGCAGCAGCTGGCTGCCGCCGACGATCACCGCGGTCATCGCCCAGCACTCGACCGAGCTGCAGCGCACGGTCCAGGTCCCGGACACTCCCCCGCCGCAGCCGGTCCCCGCCGCACCGCAGCAAGCACCCAGGCCGGTCACCCAGGCCTACACCCAAGCGCCGCCGGTCGCCGCGCCCGCGCAACCGGCGGCCGCACCCGCGCCGCAGATGCGGGACAAGATCGTCCCGTCCCCGCCGCAGAAGCGCCAGACGCAGGCGCAGCAGCAGCACGCACCTCGCGTGCGACGGGACGGACCGGGCCCGGAGTTCCGCACCCGGGGACGGGTGTCCGCGGCGATGTGGACCGCGGTCTTCGCCCTGCTGCTGGTCGCGGCGTTCTACCTCTCCGACCACATGGACATCCCGTTCGCCCACGGGTCCGTGTCCATGAACCCGGACCGGTTGGCCGTCTTCCGGATCGGTGCGCTGCTGCTGCTGTTCGGCGCGATCTGGTCCTGCGGCCGGATGCTGGCGCCTAGCCTGCGGTTGAAGGTCAACTCCGACGGCGTCGTGGTCCACCGGATGGGCCTCACCCGCGAGATCCCGTGGCAGCAGGTCTCGCGGGTCGGCGTGGTCGGCAAGGGCAAGTCGACGTCCCTGGCGGTCTGGCTGGCCGACGGTTCGGCTCCGCGCTCGTCGGTGTGGCACCGGGTCCGGCGCTACCACGGCGGCGCGCGGATCTACCCGGTCGGCGCGACCGGCGGATTCATCTCCCGGCGGCAGGAGGCCCGGCGGCTGCGCGGGGCCCTGGAGCAGTACGCCCGCGGGCGCTACGACTCACGCATGCTCTGAAGCCGAGAGAGCACAACGAAGCGTCGTTTTCACTCGAATTTACGCAACGAAGCGACGCAACAAGCAAGGCTTGACGACTGAAATCCACTGGACCGTCGACATAGCCTTGTGCTCATGGCTACCGCCCACCACCTCGACACCGAGTCCCGCGCCGGAGAGTTCCTGGCGCTCGACGAGCGCTACAGCGCGCACAACTACCACCCGCTCCCGGTCGTGATCGCCGAGGCCGACGGCGCCTGGATGACCGATGTGGACGGACGGCGCTACCTGGACTTCCTCGCCGGCTACTCGGCCCTGAACTTCGGGCACCGGCACCCCGATCTGGTCGCCGCCGCGACCGAGCAGCTCGGCAAGCTCACGCTGACCAGCCGCGCGTTCCACCACGACCAGCTGGGACCGTTCTGCCGCGAGCTCGCCGAGCTCACCGGCACCGACCGGGTGCTGCCGATGAACTCCGGTGCCGAGGCGGTCGAGTCGGCGATCAAGATCGCCCGCAAGTGGGCCTACCAGGTCAAGGGCGTGCCGGAGAACCAGGCCGAGATCATCGTGGCCGGCTCGAACTTCCACGGCCGCACCACGACCATCGTCTCCTTCTCCACCGACCCGGACGCGCGCGCCGAGTTCGGCCCTTACACCCCCGGCTTCACCGTCACCGACTACGGCGACGCCGCCTCGGTCGAGGCCGCGATCAGCGAGCGGACCGCGGCGGTGCTGGTCGAGCCCATCCAGGGCGAGGCAGGCGTGGTCGTGCCGCCGGCCGACTACCTGCCCCGACTGCGGCGGCTGTGCGACGAGCACGGCGCGCTGCTCATCTGCGACGAGATCCAGTCCGGCCTCGCCCGCACCGGCGAGCTGCTGGCCAGCGCCCACGACGGGGTCCGCGCCGATCTCTACACGCTGGGCAAGGCGCTGGGCGGCGGCATCCTGCCGGTGTCGGCGGTGGTGGGCCGCGACGACGTCATCGGCGTGCTGCAGCCCGGTCAGCACGGCTCGACCTTCGGCGGGAACCCGCTGGCGGCGGCCGTGGGCCGCGCGGTGATCCGGCTGCTGAGCACCGGCGAGTTCCAGGAGCGCTCCCGCGACCTGGGCGCTCACCTGCACGCGCGCCTCGCCGACCTGATCGGCAACGGCGTGGCGCAGGTGCGCGGCCGGGGCCTGTGGGCGGGCGTGGAGATCGCGCCCGGCGGCCCGGCGGGTCGCGAGGCCAGCGAGGCGCTGATGGCCAAGGGCGTGCTGTGCAAGGAAACGCAGGACACGACGCTGCGCATCGCCCCGCCGCTGACGATCACGCGCGACGAGCTCGACACCGGCATCGACGCCATCGCCGAGGTCCTCGCGAAGTAGCCGCCGAGCGGTGTGCTCCGAACCGTCCGGGCGCAGTTCGGAGCACACCGCCGCGCGCGGTTCAGGACTTGGTGAGGTCCCGGGACAGAGCGGTGAGGCGGCTGATCGCCCGCAGGTACTTCTTGCGGTAGCCGCCCTGCAGCATCTCCTCGGTGAACAGGCCCGACAGCGGCGCGCCCGAGACGCGGACCGGGATGGCCCGGTCGTAGAGGCGGTCCGCCAGCGCCACCAGGCGCAGCGCCACGTCCTGGTCCGGGGCCGCGTGCACGCCCGAGAGGTGCACGGCGGTGATGTCGTCGACGAGCCTGCCGTACTTCGAGGCGTGCAGACCGGCGAGGAAACCGCAGAGCTCGTCGAAGTCGTCGAGCGTCGACCCGTCGGTGGCCTCGGCGAGCCGGGACAGCTCGTCATCGGCCATCGGCGGCGGCGCGTCCGGCAGACCGCGGTGCCGGTAGTCCGGCCCGTCGACCCGCACCACGCCGAACCGGGCCGACATCGCGTGGATCTCGCGCAGGAAGTCCGCTGCGGCGAACCGGCCCTCGCCCAGCTTGTCCGGCAGCGTGTTGGACGTGGCCGCCACGTGCACACCGGCGTCGGTGAGCTTCGCGATCAGCTGCGTGACCAGCATCGTGTCACCCGGGTCGTCCAGCTCGAACTCGTCGATGGCCAGCAGCCGGTGCTGCGAGAGCCGCTCGACGGTCGCGGCGAACCCGAGAGCGCCCACGAGGTTGGTGATCTCGACGAAGGTGCCGTAGGACTTGGTGCCCTCGGTGGCGTGCCACAACGAGGCCAGCAGGTGGGTCTTGCCGACGCCGAACCCGCCGTCGAGGTAGAGCCCGCGCTTGTCGCCATCGGTCTTCTTCTTGCCGCCGAACATCCCGCGCAACCAGCCGCCACCACCACCGGCGGAGGCGTTGATCCGCTCCGCGAACGCCGCGCAGTCCCGCACGGCCTGCGCCTGGCTGGGCTCGTCGGGATTGGGGATGTAGGTCTCGAAGCGCGCCGCCTCGAAGCGGGGCGGCGGCGTCATCGCCTGGACCAGCTCGTCCGGGGTGATCTCTGGACGGCGGTCGACCAGACGGGCGAAATTCATGCGACCGACTCTATAACCGGACACCGCTGAGCCAGGTCCTCACGTCACGTGCCACTCGTCACCCGTGGTGGGATGGATCTGTGGTCGATGAGCTCTGGCCGGTGGACGGCGCACCAGAAGCGGACGAGCGCCTGGAGGCGCACTACGCCTACCCCGAGACCCTTCACCGCCCGTGGGTGCGGGTGAACTTCGTGTCGAGCCTGGACGGCGCGGTCACCTCCGGCGGCAGCTCCCGGCCGCTGTCGGATCCGGTGGACCGCCGGGTGTTGAGCCTGATCCGCGATCTCTCCGACGTGATCCTGGTCGGCGCGGGCACCGCCGTCGCCGAGGGCTACCGGGGCGTGAAGCGCAACGCTGTCCGCACCGAGCGCCGCGCCCGCCTGGGACTGTCCGAGGTACCACCGATCGCTCTGGTCACCGCGAGCGCCGCCCTGCCGCTGGACTCGCCGCTGCTGACCGACACGCTGGTGCCGCCGATCGTGCTCACCTGCGAGTCCACACCCGCGCAGCGGCGGGCCGCGCTCGCCGAAGCCGGTGCCGACGTGGTGATCGCGGGCACCGACCGGGTGGACCTCGCCGCCGCCATCGACGCGCTGGGTCGGCGGGGGCTTCGCCGGATCGGCTGCGAGGGCGGTCCGCAGCTGTTCGGCGGCCTCGTCGACGCCGACTTGGTCGACGAGCTCTGCCTGACCCTGTCCCCCATGCTGACCAGTGGGGACGCCGGTCGGATCGCGGAAGGCGGTGGCGTGGAGCCGCCGCACCGGATGCGTCTGGAGTCGGTGCTGCACTCGGATTCGCTGCTGTTCCTGCGTTACGGAAGAATGCGGGAGTGACGGATGTGGCGAAACGCCGACGCTGTCACCCGAGGCACCCGAATGGTGCCGCGATCGCATCTGGGACACCCTTCGGACCAGGTGCGGGCACTTACTCGCGCCACACCTCGCCGACATTCCTCGGCGTACCGGGAAGGAGCTGGATTTCCATGGCCCAGAACAGCGACACGTCGTCCGGCCAAGCCACCCAGCAGACGGGGGCTCAGAGCAGCGAGCGGCGCATCCCGGACACGCGCAGCGGCGGATCGCCCGCGCGCACCGCCGACGAGGGCTCGCAGGGCAAGACGACCATCGCGGCGTCGGTCGTGCAGAAGATCGCGGGCATGGCGGCCCGCGAGGTCTCCGGCGTCCACGCGATGGGCGGTGGCGTCTCCCGCGCCTTCGGCGCGCTGCGCGACCGGATCCCCGGCGGCAGCGGCACTTCCTCCACCTCGGGCGTGCAGGTGGAGGTCGGCGAGAAGCAGACCGCGGTGGACCTCGACCTGGTCGTCGAGTACGGCGCGTCCATCGTGGACCTCTCGCGCGCGGTGCGGCGCAACGTGATCACCGCCGTGGAGCGGATGACCGGTCTCGACGTCATCGAGGTCAACATCGTCGTCAACGACATCCACCTCCCCAGCGATGACGAGGAGGAAGCGCCGCAACAGGCGCAGTCGCGCGTCGAGTGACGTCGTCCGTCCGAAACCGCCTAGGAGGCCCAGTTGCCGGAGCAGCCATCCGCCAGCGAGCTCGCCGAGAAGGTGCTGGCGCACCCGTCGGTGGCGCGGCTGGCCGGCGGCGAGTTCGGGGAGATCACGTCCTATTTCCCCGGCCACCGCGTCACCGGTGTGCGGATGCCCGAGGACGGGGGCGTGGAGATCGGCGTGGTGGTGCGCCTCGACCAGCCGGTCGGCACGACCATCGCCGAACTGCGCGACTCGCTGGCCGGGACGCTGGGCGAAACCCGGGTGGACATCTACGTGTCCGACGTGGAAACCGCCGAAGATCCGCCGGAACCGGCATGATGGGCCGGTCCCGCCTGGAGGCGCAGAATGGTGGATGTGCCGCACGATCCGGCGACGCGCGCCGAGATCCGCGCGTTCATCCGGGCGAATCACCCGGACGTGGGAGGGGACCCGGAGGCGTTCGCCGCCGGGCTCGCTCGGCTGCGCGGCAGGACCGCCGATCCCCGGTTCGACGCGCCGATCGTGGTGGAGACCAGGCCGAGCGGAGTCCGGGGCCTGCTGCACCGCGTCCGATGCCGGTGGCGACGCCGCCACGCACCTCCCCGCGTTCGATGACCCGTTCGTGCAACAGCCCGTTTCTTCACAGGAGGCATCGGAGATGAATGCGACGCAGACCGGACTGATCGCCGGGCTGATCCTCGGCACCGCCGCGGCGGTCGGCGGGTTCAGCGGGTTCTTGATCGCCCTGCTGATCGGCATTGTGGGGCTGGTCATCGGCCGGATCCTCGACGGCGAGCTGGAGGTCGGCGATCTGCTCGGCCGCTCCAAGGACCGTCGATGACCGCAGCCGCGACCAAGCCGGAGGAGTCCACCTCCGACGAAGCGCTGGAGGAGCGCGGCGACCTGCACATCAACCGCTCGGTGCTGCGCAAGATCGCCGAGCACGCCGCCGACGTCGACCCGGGCAGCGCGCGCAGCGGCCGCAAGCACGCGGCCGGTGCCGAGATCAGCGGCCCGGACGACGCGTTGCGGGTCCGGCTGACCGTGGCGCTGCGCTACCCGAACCCGGTGCGCGACACCGTCGCCTCGATGCGCGAGCGGGTCGAGGCCGAGCTGTCCCGCATCGCGGGCTGCACGGTGCGCAGCGTCGACGTGACCGTGTCCGGGCTGGTCCCACCGGCCGCGGCACCCCGGGTGGAGTGAGCGATGCGCCTGTTCGTACGACTGATCACCGCCGTGGCCGGCATCGTCCTCGCCGCCGCCGGAGCGCTGCTGACCATCGAGTCGGTGTGGCCGCTGATCCGGCCGGGCGGCCGCGGCCTCATCCTCGGTCCGGCCGCGGTGCGCGATGCGCTGGCCGGGTTCTCGTGGAACGACGTGCCGGTGCGGCTCATGGCCTGCGCGCTGATCGTGCTCGGCCTGGTGCTGCTGATCGCCGGGATGAGCGCGGGGCACCGGGAGATCCGGCTGCACGACCCGGCTCCCGAGGTCACCGTGACCACCGACCGCCGTTCGCTCGCGCGGCTGGTCGGGCACCAGGTCCGCGACCAGGACGGTGTCGCGGGCGCGACCGTCACCGCCGGCGCGAAGCGGGTCCGCGTCAAGGCCACCTCGCGCTTCCGGGAAACCGGTGACCTGCGAGGGCGGCTGACCGAGACCGCCGAGCACGCCGTCGGTGACCTTCCGCTGCCCAGCACGCCCAAGGTGCAGGTGTCGCTGGCCACGCCCAAGGAGCGCCGATGAGCGAGATCAAGCCGAGCAGCACTCCGATCGGTCGCGGCGCGGGGTTCGAACGCGGCGCCGTGACCCTGTTGGGCCTGCTGTCGCTGCTGGTGGGCGCCGCCGCGATCGTCGTGGGTTCCGGGGTGCTGGGCGTGTTCCGCGCGCAGCGGCCGGTGGCCGATCCGCTGGTGGTGCAGTGGGTGCAGGCCAACTCGCGGCTGGCCGCGGTGATCGGCATCGTCGCCGGGCTCGTGCTGTTCGTGCTGGGCCTGTGGTGGCTGGTGCGCGCGCTGCGGCCCGAGCAGCGGCCGGACTTCCGCCTGGAGCGCTCCGACTCGGGCGACCTCGACGTGACGGCCGGGGCGCTGTCCGACGCCGTGCGGGCCGATGCCGAGCAGGTCCAGGGCGTCAAGCGGGCCCGGGTGCGGATGGCCGGCACCGACCGCTCGCCGTCGCTGCGCCTGACGCTGTCGCTGCAGGAGGGCACCAACGTCCGGCACGTGTGGGAGGAGCTGGACGAGAAGGTCCTCGCCCGCGCCCGCCAGGCGCTGGGACGGGAGACTCTGCCCACGGCCATCCGGCTGCGACTGGACCGCGCTCCCAAGCAACGCGTTCAGTAGGAGGCCGTCGTGCTGCCGCTGCACCCGCCGGTGAAACCGATGCTGGCCAGTCCGGTCGACGGCGTGCCGCGCCGCGAGGGCCTGCTGTTCGAGCCGAAGTGGGACGGCTTCCGCTGCCTGGCGTTCGTCGATCCCGGCAGTCCGGTGCTGCTGCAGTCGCGCACCGGGCGCGGGCTGGAGCGCTACTTCCCCGAGGTGCAGGCGACGCTCGCCCAGCAGCTGGAGCGCCCGGCGGTGCTCGACGGGGAGCTGGTGGTGATCCACCACGACTCCGACGGGGACCGGCTCGACTGGAACCTGCTCAGCGAGCGGATCCACCCCGCTGCCAGCCGGGTCAAGGCGCTCGCCGAGCGCACCCCGGCGACCTTCATCGCCTTCGACCTGCTGGCGCTGGACGACCAGGACCTCACCGGATCGGCCCAGTCCGAACGCCGCTCGCTGCTCGCCGACCTGGGGCTGGACCGCCCGGGTCTGCGCACCACCCCAGCCACCGAGGATCCGGAGCTGGCCGAGGAGTGGTTCCGGCTGTTCGAGGGCGCCGGGCTGGACGGCATCATCGCCAAGCCCCTCGACGGCCGGTACGTGCCGGGCAAGCGGACGATGCTCAAGATCAAGCACTCGCGCACCGTCGACTGCGTGGTCGCCGGGCTCCGCTGGCACGCCAACACCGAACCCGGCACCGCGGTCGGGTCGTTGCAGCTGGGGCTGCACGACGAGCACGGGGTGCTGCACCACGTCGGCGTCGTCGGTTCGTTCTCCGCCGCGCGCAGGCGTGAGCTGGCCGGGGAGCTCAGCGAGCTGATCACCGAGGGCGAGCACCCGTGGGTGGGCGAGAACGCGACCGGGCGGCGGCTGCCCGGGTCGGTGAACCGCTGGAACAGCAACGAGCAGCCGTGGGTGCCGCTGCGCCCGGAGCGGGTCGTGGAGGTCTCCTACGACCACACCGAAGGCGGGCATCCGGCCCGGTTCCGGCACACCACGCAGTTCGTGCGCTGGCGTCCCGACCGGGACCCGGAGTCCTGCGACTACGCCCAGCTGGACGAGCCGATGCGCTACGACCTCGACTCGGTGCTGTTCGGCGCAGTGCACCGCACGGATCGTTCGAGCGGGTAACGTCCGCTCCCGTGGCAGAGCGGATTGCGGTGATCGGTTCAGGTGGTATCGGCGGGGTGATCGCCGAAGCGGCGCACGCCGCAGGCCACGAGGTGACGATGTGCGTGCGCACCCCGTTCGAGCGGCTGGTGGTGGACGCGCCCGACGGGCCGGTGGAGGTCCCGGTGTCGGTGGCGACCGATCCGGGTGCCGTCGGCGGGTTCGACTGGATCGTGCTGACGACCAAGGTCCACGACGTGCCGAGCACGGCTCCCTGGCTGCGCGAGCTCGACGACGGGCGCACACCCCTGGTGGTCGTGCAGAACGGTGTCGCGCACCGCGAGTCGGTCGCCGAGCTGCGGCTGCAGGCTCCCGTGCTGCCCGCGCTGATCTACGTCGGAGCCGAGCGGACCAGCCCCGGCCGCGTGGTGCGCCGGTCCCCGGCCACCGTGCAGGTCCCCGCGGGCGATCTCGGTTCCCGGTTCGTGTCGATGCTGGCGGGCTCGGCGCTGAAGCTGCGCGAGACCCACGACTTCCACACCGCGGCCTGGCGCAAGATGCTCACCAACGTCGCTCCGAACCCGATCACCGCGCTGACCCTGCGCCGCCTGGACGTGCTCGCCGACGCCGAGGTCCAGGAACTCTGCGCGGGCATCCTCACCGAGGCGATCGCGGTCGCCCAGGCCGAGGGGGCCTCGCTGACGCAGCAGGACGCGGACAAGGTCCTGGCCGACTACACGGCCCAGATGCCGCCGACCAACGGAACCTCGATGCTCTACGACCGCCTCGCCGGTCTCCCCCTGGAGCACGAGCACATCACCGGAACTCTCGTCCGGGCGGCCGACCGCCACGACATCCCGGTCCCCCTCAACCGCACGCTCCTGACCCTCCTCCGCGCGATCAAGCCCAACCCCTGACCCAACACCGCCGCGTCCCCCGCACCCGGGCATGTCGTCGCAGCTCAGCGCCGTGGCCGGGATGCCATTTCGAATTTCGCGCGAAATTCGAATTTTGTCGCTCGGCCGGGCTAATTCGCGGGTGGGTCGCTTGACTCGGGGGTTGTGCGGGTGGTCGCGACCGAGCCGACGGAGGCGATGACGACGCAGCAGATGGCCAGCCACTGCCAACCGGTCAGGAGCTCGCCGAGGACCACCAGGCCGGCGAGGGCCGCGACGGCGGGTTCGGTGCTCATCAAGATGCCGAAGACGCGGGCCGGCATCCGGCGGAGCGCTTCGAGTTCGAGCGTGTAGGGCACCACCGAGGACATCAGCGCGACCACCAGCCCGATGATCAGCACCGTCGGGCTCAGCAGGGCGGGTCCGGAGTCGAACGCACCGATGGGCAGCGCGACCAGGGCGCCGAAGGCCATCGCCAGCGCCAGCCCGGAGGTTCCGGTGGTGCGGCTGCCGAGCTTGGCGCCGAGCAGGATGTACCCGGCCCAGCAGACCCCCGCGGCCAGCGCGAACGCGACGCCGACCCAGTCGAGGCCTCCTTCGACGCGGGACAGCAGGAACACGCCGGTTCCGGCCAGCAGCGCCCACACGACATCGAGCTTGCGGTGCGAACCGAACAGCGCCACCGTCAGCGGCCCGAGGAACTCGATGGTCACCGCAGCGCCCAGCGGAATCCGCTCGAACGCCTGGTAGATGCACATGTTCATGCCGGCGAGCACCAGCCCGTACCCGGCGATGACGCGCAGCGTCGGCCAATCCAGCCGCAACGACGGGCGGAACACCGCCAGCAGGATCAGCGCGGCGAACACCAGCCGCAGCAGCACCACGCCCGAGGCCCCGGCGACGCTGAACAGCTGCTTGGCGAACGCGGCGCCCACCTGCACGCTGACCACGCCGACCAGCACCATCATCGGCGGCGGCACGGCTCCCAGCGCAGCGGCCGACACCCGGCTCGCGCTCCACCGACGTTCGTCTCCCGGCCCCCAGGCGACCTGCACAACGCTCCTTCACGGCTCAAACGGCAACGACCAGCACGCTATCCCAGCGAACACCCGACCAGAACGAGCGCCGGAGGTGCTCCTGGGCACCCTGCGGGAGCGCACCGGACCCTCGCATCCGGAGCCGGGTGCGACTTCCGCTGACCACGGAGAACCAGCCGACGACCGTGCGCGGAACGTCCCCTAACCGAGGTCACACGTCGATCATGGGATGCTGCGTAGCACGTTCGCCGGTCGACTAGGAGTTCTTGTGCCGCGCACCATCAACCGGGCCGGGGCCGCGCTGCTGCCGTTGCTGCTGCTGGTGGTCGCCGGTTGTTCGGTCGGGCCGTCCCAGCGCCCCGCGGTCGCCTACCACGACAGCGAGCAGCAGGTGGCGCCCGCGCCGCAGCCGCCGAAGCCGCGGCCCGTGCCGCCGCTGGGCGCCGCTCCCAACGACGCGCTGAACTGGCAGGACTGCACCGACCAGACCCGCGCTGAGCTGGGAGCCTTGCCGCCCGGCCTGACGTTCTCCTGCTCCCGCCTGCTCTCCACGCTCGACGCACCGGAGGCCCCGGAGCGGGGCACCGCGCGCAACTCGTTGATCCGCACGGGCTCGGGCCGGGTCCCGCTGGTGGTCGTGGGCGATGTCGGCGGCGAGCCCGGCACGACCTTCGCCGCGCGGATGGCCACGCAACTGCCGCCGGAGATCCGCAACACCTTCGACATCATCGGCATGGACCGGCGAGGCACCGGCGAGTCGGAACCCGCCGACTGCGTTCCGCCGCAGCAGCGCGAGGAGGTCCTGGGCTTCGATCCGCGCGCGACCCAGCGAGCGGATCTGGACCGGCTGCTGGAGTCGGTGCTGTCGGCCAGCCAGGAGTGCCTGCTCAAGCTCGACGAGCGACTGCAGGCCTACGACACCTGGCGCACCGCCTCCGACCTGGAAGAACTCCGCCTGGAACTGGGCGTGCCGAGGCTGCACGCGATCGGCCGCGGCGAGGCCGGGCGGCTGCTGACGACCTACGCCGAGCGGTACCCCGGCGGGGTCGGGCGGTTCGTGATCGACGGCGCCCCGGACCCGACGCGCGACTCGATGGGGCAGGCCGAGTACCAGGCGCAAACCGCCGAGCAGACCTTCGACGTCTTCGCCGCCGACTGCGTCAGCCGCAACTGCCCGCTCGGGCCGAATCCCCGGCAGACCGTCAGCGACCTGGTCGAGCGCACCCGGAACGCCCCGCTGCCCGCGCCGGGCACGTCCGTGTCGGCGGGCCGGGTCATGCAGGCGGTGCTGCAGGGGCTCTCCGACCGCAACGGCTGGCCCGCGCTGGCGGAGGCGCTGGCGGCGGGCGGCCGCGGTGACGGCACGCGCCTCGCCGAGCTCACCGCCCCGCTGGTCGCCCCGCAGGGCGTGAACCCGCCGTGGTTCGACGGCGACCTGATCACCAGCTGCAACGACACGACGTTGCGCGTCCCGCCGCAGCGCAGCAGCGAGATCGCGCAGGACTGGGTGAACCGCTTCCCGCTGTTCGGCGGGGTCGCGGCGCAGCGCGTGGTGTGGTGCGGGTCGTGGCCGGTTCCGCAGCAGCCGCTGCCGACTCCTCGCCGCGCGGATCTGCCGCCGATCCCGGTGATCACCACGGCCCACGATCCGCGGGCGCTGGCGCTGGGCACCGATCACCTGGCCGACGAGCTGCCGACCGGGGTGTCGATGCGCTGGCAGGGCGCCGGGCACGGAGCGATCACCCGCTCGACGTGCGTCACCGACGCGATCAGCCGATTCCTGGTGCAGGGGGTCGTGCCCACCGAGGGCATGGCCTGCCCGGAGTGATCCCGCAACACCCCGGGCAAGCCACCGCCGCTTCAGCCGCAGCTGGAGCAGCAGCCACAGGAAGGACCGCTGCAGCTGCCGCAGCAGCTGCAACCGCCCTGGTGCGGTGCGTCGGTGCCGACCATCTCCGACCTCCGATCGGTGTTGGATACCAGCACCGTCCGATGTTCCTCGCCGATCCAACCACCCGAACACCGCTGCACGAGCGAACCGACGTCGCCCGAGGAGCGGAATCCGGCGGCTGCGATCAGTGACCGGACGAGGTCGTCGGGTCGATCATCCGAGGTGGGCGTACTGGTACTCGTGCGGGGACGGCTGCGTGGACGACACCGCGCCGTTGCCCACCATCGCGAGAGCGCCGAGCACGATGAACACGATCAGCAGGATCCGCCCGCCCCGGGACATCACCAGCGGTCGCGTGCCGGCCGGGACCTCAGCGACCTCGCCCTCCTCGCGGGCGTCGCCGAACAGCCGCTTCGGGTAGGCGCCGGTGAGCAGGTAGATGTAGGCGTTGGTGCGCATCGAGTAGCGCAGGGCGGCCACCGAGGCGTCGAAGATCGGTCGCGGGTTGCGGCCCATGACCAGGATGATCAGCCACAGGAAGAACGCCAGGACGCCGAACCCCCACGAGGTCACCGCGGCCACGATCGCCGCCGGGATCAGCAGGACGAACCGGAACAGCACCGCCCAGCGATTGAGCGAACCCGGCCGGATCTCGACGTCGACCGGGAACTGCGGATCTCCCACGACGAACGGCGGGTAGCGGTCGACCAGCAGCCACGCGGAGGCTCCGACCCGCGTGCTGTAGGAGATGTAGAGGGTGAGGAACCCGGAGATCCACTCGGGAAGCCTGCCCAGGACCAGCGCGGCGAACCAGCCGATGAACACCACCACGGCCGCCGCGATGCCCAGCGCCCACAGCACGATGAAGTGCGGGACGAGCAGCAGCATCCGCAGCAGCACGGTCCAGCGGCGGTGCCGCTGCGGTGGCGTGACCAGCAGTTCCGGCAGGAACCGGCCGTCCTCGACTGCGGCTGACTCGCTCAATGCCACCCTCCCGGCGCTCCACGATGAATTCTTCCCAGCCTAGGCGGTTCGCCTGCGGCGGCGAGCGCTCTTGCCCTGGTCGGCCCCACTCCATTCGGTGAACTCGGCGATTCCGCTCGCCGCTGATGAGGCGATACGGTGTGCCGATGCAGCGCCGTGAATCCGAGGAGCCGGCCCGCTTCGGCGACCTGGACGACCTCGATCAGAACGATCCCGAGGTCCGCGCCTTCGCCGAGCACCGCGCGCGGATGGACCGGCCGAATTCCGAGGCCACGGTCGAGGGCATGCTGCGCGGGGTGGACGAGTTCGCCCAGAGCGCCAACCGCACCGGAGGCCACCGCAGGCTGGTGGCGGTGATCGTCGTCGTGCTGATCCTGTTCGGCGTGCTGTTCACAGTCTGGAACGCGGTGGCCTACATGCTCGGGGTCTTCTTCGGCTGATCGTGGCCTGGGCCTCGATCGGACCGGGCGACTTAGCAATCGATCTTCGATCGCATTAGCGTGGAAGCATGGATCCGGTTGCAGGCACTCCCAAGGTCACCAAGAGCGAGCAGGAGTGGCGGGAGCAGCTCACCCCGAACGAGTTCGCGGTGCTGCGCCAGTCCGCCACCGAACCCGCGTGGGTGGGCGAGTACGTCGACACCAAGACCACGGGCGTCTACGAGTGCCGGGGCTGCGGAGCGGAGCTGTTCCGCAGCGAGACCAAGTTCGAGTCGCACTGCGGCTGGCCGTCGTTCTACGACCCGAGCGACTCCGACGCGGTGATCGTCCGCGAGGACCGCAGCATGGGCATGGTCCGCACGGAGGTCCTCTGCGCCTCCTGCCACGGTCACCTCGGCCACGTCTTCACCGGCGAGGGCTACGCGACGCCCACCGACCAGCGCTACTGCATCAACTCGATCGCCGTCCGCCTCGTCGAGAGCTGACCCGCGACAGCAGAAGGCCCAGCACTCCGGGAGTGCTGGGCCTTCGCGCTCGATGCGTCAGGGAAGCCGGGTGACGAGGTCTCCGACCTCGACTCGGTGCCCGGTGTAGAACGGGATCTCCTCGCGGACGTGCAGGCGGGCCTCCGTGCCGCGCAGGTGGCGCATCAGGTCGACGATGCGGTGCAGCTCGTCGGCCTCGAAGGCGAGCATCCACTCGTAGTCGCCCAGCGCGAAGGACGCGACGGTGTTGGCGCGCACGTCCGGGTAGTCGCGGGCTTCCTTGCCGTGGTCGGCGAGCATCTTGCGGCGCTCGTCGTCGGGCAGCAGGTACCACTCGTAGGACCGCACGAAGGGGTACACGCAGATGTACTTCTTCGGGTCCTCACCGGCCATGAACGCCGGGATGTGGCTCTTGTTGAACTCCGCGGGGCGGTGCAGCGCCACGTTGCTCCACACCGGCTCGGAGGACTGACCGAGCGGGGTTTCGCGGCGGAACCCGGTGTAGGCGGCCTGCACGGCCTCGATCTCCTCCGCGTGCCACCAGATCATGAAGTCCGCGTCGGCGCGCAGGCCGGACACGTCGTAGACACCGCGCACCACGACACCGGATTCCGCCAGCGAGTCCAGGTACTCCTGGGTCACCTGCGCGGCCTTGGCCCGGTCCTCGGGCAGGGTCCCCTGCTCGATCCGGAAGACCGACCACATGGTGTAGCGGATGGTGTCGTTGAGCTCGTCGTAATTCAGCCGCGCCATGCCTTCATGGTCCCACTGCTCAGCGCCCGGGCTGCACCAGGTCCCGCGTGATGCTGGTCGCTGCCGCCTCACCGGTCGCCACGCACGCGGGCACACCGACCCCGTGCAGCGCGGCTCCCGCGATCGCCAGGCCCGGAACCCCGGCCACCTCGCGTTCCACGTCGGCGACCAGGTCCAGGTGCCCGACGCCGTACTGAGGCAGCCCGCCTCCCCAGCGCAGCACCGCCGAATCCACGGGTTCGGCTGTGATCCCGGTCAGCTCGGCCAGGTCCGCGCGGACGCGGCGCAGCAGTTCCTCGTCGTCCAGCCGGAGGTCCTCGGTCTCGCCGAAGCGGCCGACCGAACCGCGCAGCAGCACCTCTTCCCCGGAACCGCGCAGGTGCGGCCACTTGTTGCTGGAGAAGGTGAACGCCTTGGCGGTGAACGGGGTTCCGCCGGAGTGCCGCTCGCCCCGCGCGATCAGCGCACCGGAGGCCGGAGTGCCGTCGTGCTCGGGCGGCTGCGTGCCGGGCGGCAGCGCGAGACCGACCACGACCATCGACGCCAGTTCGACCTCGGCGAGCTTCGCGGCGGCAGCGGGAACGGGGCCCTGCAACAGCTTCCGAGCTGCGGGTGCCGGGACCGCGAGCACCACGGCGTCGACGTCGAGGTGCTCCGGCGCGGGCGCCGAACCGATCTCCAGCCGCCAGCCCTCGCCGGTGCGGACCAGCGCGCGCACCGGCAGACCGAGCCGCACCTCGACGTCGGCGGCGATCAGCAGCCGGTCGAGCAGCTCTCGGTAGCCGTCCCGGAAGGCGCCGAAAACGGGTTGCGGCGCACCGGGTTTCGGCGTCGGCAGCGCAGCGCGGGCGGCCGCGGTGATCCAGCCCGCGCCGTCGTCGAGGGCCTTGGCCAGGGCGGGAACCGTCGCGCGCAGGCCCAGCCGGTTGGCGTCCCCGGCGTAGACGCCGCCGAGCAGCGGCTCCACCAGCCGGTCGACGACCTCGTCACCGACGCGGGCGCGCAGCAGGTCGCCGACCGAGATGTCCGCGCCGCCCAGCTCGATCGGCGGCATGTCGGCTTCGGCTCGCACGGCGGCGATCCCGGCGCCGGAGAGCACGCCGGCGACCGAATCGGCCTCGGCGGGAACGCCCATCACCGTGCCGCCGGGCAACCGCTGGGTCCGCCCACCGGCCCGAACGGTCGCGACCGCACCGGCCGGGTGCACGACATCGGTGCGCACGCCCAGTTCCTCGGCCAGGTTCAGCACCTCGGGCCGACGGGCGAGGAACGCCTCGGCGCCCAGGTCGTAGGGGCGTCCGGCGAGTTCGACGGTGCGCAGCTTCCCGCCGAGGCGGGAGGTCTGCTCCACCAGCACGATCTCGGCTTCGGCGCCCAGCTCGCGGCGGAGCCGGTGGGCGGCGGCCAGTCCGGCGACACCGCCCCCGACGACCGCGACGCGCCCGGCCATCAGCGCTGCGCGGTCGCGGTGTGCACCAGCTCGACGACCCGGGTCAGGATCTCCGGATCGGTGGTCGGCAGCACGCCGTGGCCGAGGTTGAAGATGTGCCCGCCCGCTTCGCGGCCCTCCTCGAGGATGCGGTGCACCTCGCGCTCGACGGCTTCCCAGCCGGCGAACAGCACGGCCGGGTCGAGGTTGCCCTGCACGACCGGCTTGGCCGCGCCCGGCTCAGCGGCGCCCAGGCGGGCGACGGCGGTGTCCAGCGGAACGCGCCAGTCCACGCCGACCACGTCGGGTCCGGCGTTGCGCATCGCGCCCAGCAGCTCACCGGTGCCGACCCCGAAGTGGATCCGCGGCACGTCGGAGATCTCGGCGACGCCCTCGAAGATGCGGCGGCTGTGCGGCAGCACGAACTCGCGGTAGTCGCGCAGCGAGAGCGCGCCCGCCCACGAGTCGAACAGCTGGATGGCGTCGACGCCCGCGTTCAGCTGCACCCGCAGGAACTCCAGCGTGGTGTCGGCGAGCTTCTCCAGCAGCGCGTGCCAGGTCTTGGGGTCGGAGTGCATGAGCGCCTTGGTGCGCTCGTGGTTGCGGCTCGGGCCGCCCTCGACGAGGTAGGAGGCGAGCGTGAACGGCGCACCGGCGAAACCGATCAGCGGCGTGCTCCCGAGCTCCTTCACCAGCAGGCCCACGGCCTCGGCGACCGGCGCGACCTGCTCGGCGTCCAGCGACGGCAGCGCTTCGACGTCGGACGGCCCGCCGATCGGGTTGCTGACCACCGGGCCGGTCCCGGCCACGATGTCCAGCCCGACGCCCGCGGCGTAGAGCGGGAGCACGATGTCGCTGAACAGGATCGCGGCGTCCACCCCGTGCCGGCGGACCGGCTGCATGGTGATCTCGCTGACCAGCTCCGGGGTCAGGCACGCCTGCAGCATCGGGGTGCCCTCGCGCACCTGGCGGTACTCGGGCAGGGAACGCCCCGCCTGCCGCATGAACCACACCGGCGTGTGCCGGGGCTTCCCACCACGTGCGGCCACGAGCAGAGGTGCGTCGGCGAGGTCCCGGCGAGTGGAGACCGGAGCGGAGTTCGTCATCGAAGGGTGTCCGTACGTCGAATCGTCGGATCCCGGTGCGGTCTGCGGGCTACCTGGAACGGATCTGCCACGACGGACTGCCGGGCTGGCTCCGGCAATCTTCGCACGATGCCCGCGCTCCCACTCCAAGCGCCCGCTCCTCCACGGCGTGCCTCCACCCACGCGCCGGGGTGGGCCCTTAGAGTCGTCGGCGTGACGGAGATGTCGGCGGCGCCCGAAGTTTTCCGGCAGGCGGTTGCCGCGTTGACGTCGCCTCAGCCGCGTGCGGAGATCGAGCTCAGCGAAGTCGGTCCCCCCAAGCGCTTGGCCCCCTGGGCCCACGCGCTGGCCGCGGAGGCGAACGGACCGGCCGGTGAGCTGGCGACCGCGCGTTTCGTGCTCCTCTACGACCCGGAAGGCCAGGAGGCCTGGGACGGCGTGCTGCGGCTGGTGGTCTACCTGCGGGCCGAGCTCGACCCCGAAGTGGCCGACGACCCGCTGCTGCCCGCGGTCGGTTGGTCGTGGCTGACCGACGCCCTGGAGAACGCGGGCGCGTCGTTCACCGCCCTGGGCGGCACGGTGACGCTGACGTCCTCGGCGCGGTTCGGCGACATCGCCGGGCCCTCGCGCAGTCACGATCTGGAGTTGCGCGGGTCGTGGACGCCGAAACCCTCGGTGTTCGGCTCCGAGGAAGTCGATCTCGCACCGCATGCGGATGCATTCCACGAACTCATGGCAAGTGCGGCCGGGCTTCCGCCGGAAGGCGTTGCGCTACTCGGCAGGCGACCGAACGGCGCAATGCGGCAGGACTGATCGGGGTCCCCCGATCATCGGCTGCGACAGGTAGGCCCAGCGCGTAGCGTTGAGGCGGGACTTCGCTCCCGCAGACCCCTCGAATGCGACACGCCGGGGCGCGACACGCCGATGTCCGATTTTCATTCGCGAAGTTCGTTCAGCTCCGGTGAAGTGCTTGTCGAAGCAAGATTTTCACCATACGCATTCGAAATATGTCGCATGGCCACGCTCCGCCGTTACGGTCGTCGCTCTGAGTCACCCAAAAGAGCGACAAAACCATGCGCTCGTCACAACTCGATCGGGATAGATACCCGATTGATCGTCCCGCTGACCCGCTTGGGCGGTTACGCTCACCCCGACGACACCACTTTCGGTCGATCAGTGGCGCGGCTGATTGGTCGAGAGTCCCGGTGCCGGTCGGGGGGCACGACCGACTCCAGGGAGGTAGTGACGTGGCTGCCGTCGGCTTAGGTCAGGCCGCTCGAACCACGCCTGCCGGCGCTTTGCCGGCCAACATGGTCCCGCACCCGCGGGAAGAGCTGTTCACGGTGCTCGTGGTGGATGACCATCCGCTGCTCCGAGAGGCGATCGCCGCTCGGTTGCTGCAGATGGGCGCCGGCACGGTGCACGAGGCCGCATCCATGGCCGAAGCCAGAGCTCGCGCTCTGGCGACCGGTCCGTGCGACCTCGCGATTCTCGATCTCGGACTCCCAGACGGGACCGGCATCGAACTGGTTACCGAACTCCGGAGCCAGGGCTGGCCGCGGATCGTGGTGCTCGCTTCGTCCGATGACCCCTATGCGGTCCGGGCCGCCTTCCAGGCAGGTGCGCAGGCGTACCTGTTGAAGTCGGCCTCGCCCATGGTGGTCACCGACGGCGTGCGCCGCGTGCTCGACGGCGGTGTGTACGCCGATCCCAGCGTGGCTCCGGTGCTCGCCGCCGGAACCCGCGTGCCGGGAACGGACAACACACCTCGCGAGCTGTCCGGGCGTGAGGTCGAGGTTCTCCAGTTGGTGGCCGATGGCCGCTCCAACAAGGAGATCGGCGAGGCCCTGAACCTTTCCGCGCTCACGGTGAAGTCTCACCTGTCGCGGATCGGGCGCAAGTTGGGCACTGGCGACCGGGCGCAGATGGTCGCACTGGCCATGCGCGCCGGCGTGATCCGGTGACGGATCGCTGAGAAAACACCAGCGCCGGGTCGGCCGGACCGACGACGTCGGGTGGACCAGCCACACGGGACGGGCCAAAGCACGTAAGGTCTGTTAGCCGTGGAAGCTGCAAGCCCCGAGACCGTCGGATCCGGCCGCCCGGAGCCGGTGTTGTTGACCGAACCCGTCGACGGCGTGCCGCCGGTGGTGGACACCCCGGCCGCGCTGGACGCGGCCGCAGAAGCGCTGGCCGCAGGCACCGGGCCGGTCGCGGTGGACACCGAGCGCGCCTCGGGTTACCGCTACTCGCAGCGCGCCTACCTGGTGCAGCTGCGTCGCGAGGGATCAGGCACCGTGCTGGTGGACCCGATCGCCCTCAAAGGCGCGCTCGACCCCTTGGTTCCGGCTCTGGCCGACACCGAATGGGTGTTGCACGCCGCATCCCAGGACCTCCCGTGCCTGGCCGAACTCGATCTGCACCCCTCCAGGCTCTTCGACACCGAACTGGCCGGCAGGCTCGCCGGGTTCGACCGGGTGTCGCTGGGCGCGCTGGTGGAGCGCATGCTCGGCTACCGGCTGGAGAAGGGCCACAGCGCCGCGGACTGGTCGAGACGGCCGTTGCCCGAGGACTGGCTGGTATACGCCGCGCTGGACGTGGAGCTGCTGGTCGCGCTGCGCGACGAGATGCACGCCGAACTCCAGCGCCAGGGCAAGCTGGACTGGGCCTTCGAGGAGTTCGAGGCCGTCCGCAACGCCGAACCCGCTCCCCCGCGCGCCGAGCCGTGGCGTCGGACCTCGGGAATCCACAAGGTGCGCAGCCCCCGGCAGCTGGCCGCGGTGCGAGAGCTGTGGCAGGCCAGGGACGAGTTCGCCCGCGAGCGCGACATCGCGCCGGGCCGCGTGCTGCCGGACTCCTCGATCGTGCTCGCGGCGCAGTCCAACCCCAAGTCCGAGGGCGATCTGGTGGCCATGCCGGTGTTCGGCGGACGTCAGCAGCGCAGGCGCGCCTCGATGTGGCTTCAGGCGCTGCGCGCCGCGCGGCGGCTCACCAACGAGGAGCTGCCCGCCGCGTCCACGCCGAACGAGGGCCCGCCGCCGACCAACCGCTGGTCGGACCGCGATCCCGCCGCCGCGGCGCGGCTCACCGCGGCCCGCGCGGCGTTGAACGAGATCGCCGAGGAGCACTCCCTGCCCGTGGAGAACCTGCTGCTGCCCGATCTGGTCCGACGCACCTGCTGGACGCCTCCAGAGGACCGCGATGTCCCGGCGGTCGTCGAGCTGCTGCGCGCCAAGGGCGCCCGCGAGTGGCAGATCACCCTCACCGCCGAAGCCCTCTCCAAGGCGCTGCACGCGACCCCGCCCGAGGACTCCTGAGGCAACGGGCGGTCTTGGTCCGAACCGTCCGCGATCGACGTCCGTTTCGCCCGGTCGGTTCGGGCCAGATCCGCCGAGCACGGGCTCGATTCCTCGGGAAGGATTCGGCTGCCGGGTCCGGGCTGGTCAGCATGTGAGACAACCGACAGGGGCGGGCACGTGGTTACCGGTGGGTAATAAGCGCTAGAGTGCGGTTACCGGTCGGTAAGGCGCCGCCCCTCGCGGACTCCGGCCGAGCACCATCCACCAAGCCAGTGAGGAGCACGCCGTGGCCGCACCTGCGTCGGCACCCGCCGACAGCCGCAGCCGCCCAGCGGTTCGGGACGTGGTCTTCGTCGACGGCGTACGCACGCCGTTCGGCAAGGCCGGTTCGAAGGGCCAGTACGCCCAGACGCGCGCGGACGACATGGTCGTCAAGGTCATCCGGGAACTGCTGCGCCGCCACCCCGAACTCCCGGCGGAGCGCATCGACGAGGTCGCCATCGCCGCGACCACCCAGATCGGTGACCAGGGCCTGACCATCGGCCGCACGGCGGCGCTGCTGGCCGGGCTGCCCAAGTCCGTGCCGGGCTTCGCCATCGACCGCATGTGCGCCGGCGCCATGACCGCCGTGACCACCGTGTCCAGCGGCATCGCCTTCGGCGCCTACGACGTCGTGATCGCAGGCGGCGTCGAGCACATGGGCAACCACCCGATGGGTGAGGGCGCCGACCCCAACCCGCGCTTCGTGTCCGAC
Source organism: Saccharopolyspora endophytica (assembly GCF_018070075.1). GTDB lineage: Bacteria > Actinomycetota > Actinomycetes > Mycobacteriales > Pseudonocardiaceae > Saccharopolyspora > Saccharopolyspora endophytica. The sequence goes on along the minus strand of NZ_JAGPXE010000002.1, from coordinate 188,454 downwards.
AAGATCGTCGACCCGTCCGCGCTGGTCATGGGCTCCACCGCCGAGAACCTGCACGACCGCTACCCGTCGCTGACCAAGGAGCGCACCGACGCGTACGCCGCCCTGAGCCAGCAGCGCTACGAAGAGGCGCAGAAGGCGGGCAAGATCAGCCCCGACCTGGTCCCGGTCTCCACCCGCTCCGACGAGGGCTGGGGCCTGGCGACCACCGACGAGCCGCCGCGCCCGGGCACCACGGTCGAGACCCTCGCCGGCCTCAAGACGCCGTTCCGCCCGCACGGCCGGGTCACCCCGGGCAACGCCGCCGGCCTCAACGACGGCGCCACCGGTGCCCTGCTGGCCGACGCCGAGACCGCCGAGGAACTGGGCCTGCCGATCGGCATGCGCCTGGTGGGCTACTCCTTCGCCGGTGTCGAGCCCGAGGTCATGGGCGTCGGACCGGTGCCGGCCACCGAGAAGGCCCTCAAGCGCGCCGGGCTGACCATCGACGACATCGGTCTGTTCGAGATCAACGAGGCCTTCGCCGTGCAGGTGCTGGCCTTCCTGGAGCACTTCGGCATCGCCGACGACGACCCGCGGGTCAACCCGTGGGGCGGCGCGATCGCCTGCGGCCACCCGCTGGCCTCCTCCGGCGTGCGGCTGATGACTCAGCTGTCCCGCCACTTCGAAGAGCACCCCGAGGTCCGCTACGGCATCACCACCATGTGCATCGGCATCGGCATGGGCGGAACGGTCATCTGGGAGAACCCGAACTACAACGCAGGAGGCGAGCAGTGACTGACTTCGCGGCGCTGTTCCCCGACGAGGTCGTGACCAAGGCGTTCACCCGCCTCGTCGACGTTCCCGGTCTGACCGGCAAGCTCGCGCTCATCACCATCGACAACGGCCACGACCACACCAAGCCGTCGACCTTCGGCCCGGGTGGTCTGAGCAGCCTGAACGCCGCGCTGGACGAGGCGTTCGCCGCCGAGCCGGCCGCGATCGCGGTCACCGGCAAGCCGTTCGTGTTCGCCGTCGGCGCGGACCTCACCGGCGTCGGCCAGGTGTCGCAGCGCGAGCACGCGCAGGCCATCGCGCAGACCGGCCACGACGTGTTCCGCCGGCTCACCGAGTCGACGATCCCGACGTTCGCCTTCGTCAACGGCGCCGCCCTCGGCGGTGGCCTGGAGCTGGCGCTGTCCTGCCACTACCGGACCGTCGCCTCCAACGCGGGCGCGATCGCGTTCCCGGAGTGCTACCTGGGCCTGTTCCCGGGCTGGGGCGGCACGCAGCTGCTGCCGAACCTCATCGGCCCGGACGCGGCCGTGACGGTGATCATCGAGAACGCGCTGAGCCAGAACAAGATGCTCAACCCGAAGAAGGGCCTGCAGCTGGGCATCTTCGACGAGCTGCTGGAAGGCGCGGACTTCCTCGAGGAGTCGCTGCGCTGGCTGGTCCGCGTGGTCAACGGTGACAAGACCGTCGAGCGCCCGGAGATCGACCGCGGCAAGGGCTGGGACGACGCGGTGGCGCGCGCCAAGCAGGTCGTCGAGTCCAAGACCAAGGGTGCCTCGCCCGCGGTCACCAAGACGGTCGAGCTCATCGAGCTGGCCCGCAACAACGACATCGACGCCGGCTACGCCGCCGAGACCGAGGCGCTGACCGACGCGCTGATGTCCGACGAGCTGCGCGCCGGGCTGTACTCGTTCGACCTGGCCCAGAAGCGCGCCAAGCGCCCGGCCGGTGCGCCGGACAAGGGCCTGGCCCGTCCGGTGAACAAGGTCGGCGTGGTCGGTGCCGGTCTGATGGCCGGTCAGCTGGCGCTGCTGTTCGTGCGCCGCCTGCAGGTGCCGGTGGTCATCACCGACATCGACCAGGAGCGCATCGACAAGGGCGTGGCCTACATCCACGGCGAGATCGACAAGCTCGCCGGCAAGGGCCGCCTGTCGCCGGACGCCACCAACCGCCTCAAGGCGCTGGTGACCGGCGAGCTGGACAAGAAGGCCTTCGCCGACGCCGACTTCGTCATCGAGGCCGTCTTCGAGGAGATGACGGTCAAGCAGAAGGTCTTCGCCGAGCTGGAGGAGCACGTCTCCCCCGAGGCGATCCTCGCGACCAACACCTCCTCGCTGTCGATCACCGAGATGGCGTCGAAGCTGAAGAACCCGGAGCGGGTCGTCGGCTTCCACTTCTTCAACCCGGTCGCGGTGCTGCCGCTGCTGGAGATCGTGCGCGGCGAGAAGACCGACGACGCGTCGCTGGCCACCGCCTTCGCGGTCGGCAAGAAGCTGAAGAAGTCCTCGGTGCTGGTCAAGGACGCTCCGGCGTTCGTGGTGAACCGGCTGCTGACCCGCTTCATGGGCGAGATCATCGCCGCCGTCGACGAGGGCACGCCCTTCGAGGTGGCCGACAACGCCCTCGAAGAGCTCGGTCTGCCGATGAGCCCGATGGTGCTGCTGCAGCTGGTCGGCCCGGCCGTCGCCCAGCACGTCAACGGCACCATGAACGCGGCGTTCCCGGACCGGTTCGGCATCAGCGAGAACCTGCAGCGGTTCGTCGACGAGGGCAAGACCGCGGTGTGGACGTTCGACGAGTCCGGCAACACCGTCGTCGACCCCGAGGTCGCCGAGCTGTGGAAGTCGGGAGACAAGCCCTCCACCAGCGAGGAGGTCCGCGACCGCGCGCTCAACGCGCTGGCCGAGGAGATCCGGATCATGCTGGACGAGGGCGTCGTCGCCGAGGCGCAGGACATCGACCTGTGCATGCTCCTCGGCGCGGGCTGGCCGTTCTGGCTGGGCGGCATCACGCCGTTCCTGGACCGCTCCGGCGTGTCCGAGAAGGTCAACGGCAAGCGGTTCCTCGCCCCGGGCGTGGCGTCCCTGCCCGCCTGACCCGAGCAACCCGGAACGGGGGCCGGAGCACGCGCTCCGGCCCCCGTTCCTCGTTCACGGCCTCAGGGTGCGGCGGGGAGCTGGATCGTGATCGCGAGGCCGCCCTCGGGCAGCGCGGTGGCGTGGATGTTGCCGTGGTGGGCCGTGGTGGCGGCCTGGACGATCGACAGGCCCAGCCCGGTGCCGTTGCGGGCGGTGCGCTGAACGCCGGCGCGGCGGAACGGCTCGAAGAGGGCGTTCACCGACTCCGGTGCGATCGCCGGGCCTGAGGACGCCACGCGCAGCGTCGTCCACCGCGGGTCGGCGCCGGTGCTGACCTCCACCCAGCCGCCCTCGACGTTGTGCCGGACCGCGTTCTCCAGCAGGTTTCCCGCCACCCGCTCCAGCAGCGCCGGATCTCCGACCGCGAAAGCGGGCTCGGTGCAACGCTGCACGCGCAACCCCCGCCTGCGGGCCTCGGGGTCGACCGCGCGCAGGGCCCGGCCGACGACGTCGGTGAGGTCGACCGGCTCGCGGACCGCCAGCTCCACACCCTCCGTGCGGGCCAGCAGCAGGAGCGCTTCCACGAGGCGTTCGGCGCGGGCCGTGGCCTCGCGGACGACGTCGGCCATCCGGCGCAGCTCGGCCTCGTCGGCGTGCGGGTCGGACAGGGTCACGTCGAGCTCGGTGCGCACCACCGACAACGGGGTGCGCAGCTCGTGGCTGGCGTTGGCGACGAAGCGGCGCTGGGCGTCGAAGGCCGCCTGCAGGCGGTCCAGCATGGCGTCGAAGGTGTCGGCGAGCCTGGCCACCTCGTCGCGGGGTCCGCTGAGCGCGATCCGCTCGTCCAGCGACTCCGCCGACAGCCGCTGCGCGGTCTCGGTGACGTCCTGCAGCGGTCGCAGCATCCGGCCGGTGACCAGCCAGGCCAGCAGCGCGGCGGCGACCACCACCGCGACGAACGCCGGCCCGCCGATCAGCAGGACCTGCTCGCGGGCCGAATCGCGCAGCGCGGCACCGAGCAGCTCGGCGGGCACGTCCACTCCCCCGACCCGCACCGGTGTGCCGGCGGGCAGCCGCGGCACCGCGGCGACGACGTTGCCGACCAGCACCCAGCCCAGCCAGAGCAGCACCGCGCTGACCAGCGCGACCAGCGACGTCGCCAGCAGCGTCAGCCGGAGCCGCAATCCCGGTCCGCGCCGGGTGAGCGCTCCCACGATCAGTCCCTGGCGTGTTCGGCGCGAGCCGCGGAGGGCACCCGGTAGCCGGAGCCGACCACGGTCTCGATGACGCCCGGCTCCCCCAGCTTCTTGCGCAAGGTCATCATCGTGACCCGCACGGTGGTGGTGAACGGGTCGGCGTTTTCGTCCCAGACCCGCTCCAGCAGCTCCTCGGAGCTGACCACAGCGCCACCGGCCGACAGCAGCACCTCCAGCACGCCGAGCTCCTTGCGGGTCAGCTCGATCTCGGCTCCGGAACGGGTGACGGTGCGGCGGGCCGGATCCAGCTCCAGGTCCTCGGCCGTCAGCAGCGGCGGTTGAGCGGGCGTGGCGCGGCGGCCCAGCGCACGCACCCGGGCGATGAGCTCGGGGAACGCGAAGGGCTTGGCGAGGTAGTCGTCGGCGCCCAGCGACAGCCCCGCGACGCGGTCGGCGACCGTGCCCGAGGCGGTCAGCATGATCACCCTGGTCAGCTCGCCGGAACCGACCAGGTCGCGGCACAGGTCATCACCGGACATGCCGGGCAGGTCGCGGTCGAGCACGACGACGTCGTAGCGGGTGATCGCGGCCTTCTCCTGGCCGCTCTCGCCGTCGTAGGCGACGTCGACGGCCATGCCGTCGCGCCGCAGCCCTCGCGCCACCGCATCGGCCAGCGGCTTCTCGTCCTCCACGACCAGGATTCGCACGAATCCACCCTGCCACAGCACAGGCGGGCACCCGCCGAGGTCAGGGCCGGGTGCCCGGATTTCAGCGGAAATCGCAACCCCGATCTCAGTGGAGATCAGGAACCGGATCTCCACTGAAATCGGGGTGCGGGGTCAGCCGTGGGCGGCGCCCGCCTCGGTGGCGACGTGCAGCTGCGCGCCGCGCCGGCCGGAGAACCAGTCGTTGATGCGGGTGGCGATGTCGCCCTCGGTCAAGCCGAGGTCGGCCAGCACCTCCTCGCGGGAGGAGTGCTGGAGGAAGTCGTTGGGCACCGCCAGGTCGCGCAGCGGCACGTCCAGCTCGGCGTCGCGCAGCGCGGCGGCCAGCGACGAGCCGAACCCGCCGTGCCGTCCGCAGTCCTCCAGCGAGACCACCAGCCGGTGCTCGGCGGCCATCTCCACGACCTTCGACGGCACCGGGACGACCCAGCGCGGGTCGACCACGGTCACGCCGACGCCGGTCGCGGCCAGCCGCTCGGCTGCGGCCACGGCGAGCTTGCCGAACGCGCCGACGGCCACCAGCAGCACGTCCTTGCGCTCATCGGCGCGCAGCACGTCGATCCCGCCGACGCGCTCCACGGACGGGACCTCTTCGATCACCGAACCCTTGGAGAAGCGCAGCACGGTCGGCCCGTCGTCGACGGCGACGGCCTCGCGCAGCTCCTCGCGCAGCGTCACCGCGTCGCGCGGAGCCGCCACCTGGATGCCCGGGATCAGACCGAGGATCGACAGGTCCCACATGCCGTTGTGGCTGGCACCGTCGTCGCCGGTGATGCCGGAGCGGTCGAGCGTCACGGTGACCGGCTGCTTGTGCAGGGCGACGTCCATCAGCAGCTGGTCGAACGCCCGGTTCAGGAACGTCGAGTAGACCGCGAACACCGGGTGCAGGCCGCCCATGGCCAGACCGGCGGCGGAGGTCATGCCGTGCTGCTCGGCGATGCCCACGTCGAAGCAGCGCTCCGGGTAGGCCTCGGCGAACTTCTTCAGCCCGGTCGGCCCCAGCATCGCGGCGGTGATCGCCACGACGTCGGAGCGCTCGGCGCCGATGCCGACCAGCTCGTCGGCGTAGACGTCGGTCCAGCTCTTCGGCGCGGGCTTCTTCGGCAGGCCGGTCTCCGGGTCGATGACCTTGACCTGGTGCATCTGCTCGGCCTCGTCGTTCTCGGCCGGGGCGAAGCCGTTGCCCTTGCGGGTCACGGCGTGCACGATCACGGGTCCGCCGAAGGACTTGGCCATCTGCAGCGCGTACTCCATCGCGCGCATGTCGTGGCCGTCCACCGGGCCCAGGTACTTCAGGCCCAGGTCGGAGAACATGACCTGCGGGCTGATCGCGTCCTTGATGCCGCTCTTGGCGGCGTGCAGACCGGTGTAGAGCGAGCGGCCCACGACCGGCATCTTGCGCAGCGTGCGCTTGCCGGACTCCAGGGCCTTCTCGTAGCTCGGGTTGAGCCGCAGCGCCGCCAGGTGCTCGGCGAGACCACCGATGGTGGGCGCGTAGGAGCGACCGTTGTCGTTGACAACGATGACGACCGGGCGGTCCTGGTCGGCCGCGATGTTGTTCAGCGCCTCCCAGCACATGCCGCCGGTGAGCGCACCGTCGCCGACGACCGCCACCGCGTGCCGCTCGGCGCCGGTGACCTGGAACGAGCGGGCCAGCCCGTCGGCGTAGGACAGCGCGGTCGAGGCGTGGCTGTTCTCGACGAAGTCGTGCTCGCTCTCAGCGCGCGACGGGTAGCCGGACAGGCCGTCCCGCTTGCGCAGCTGGTCGAAGCCGTCCTGGCGGCCGGTCACGATCTTGTGCACGTACGCCTGGTGCCCGGTGTCGAACACGAGCGCGTCGTTCGGCGAGTCGAAGACCCGGTGCAGCGCGAGGGTCAGCTCCAGCGCACCCAGGTTGGGCCCCAGGTGTCCACCGGTCCGCGACACCTTCTGGATCAGGAAGTGCCTGATCTCCTCGGCCAGCTCCGCCAATTCGGCGTGCGTCAGGCGCTTGACGTCGGCCGGACTGCGCACGGACCCCAGCAGCGTCACCGTGTTCCACCTCGCTTGTCGTGCCGGTCGGTCACAATCGCAATGCCGGGGCCTGGCCGGCAACCCGGCTCCGTCTGCATAGTGCGCCCCAGTCTACGGAGGGGCCATGCGGCCACCGGGCGCGGTCGCGCACCAGCGGTGATGCTCTCCCACCTGCTCCGTCGTGCTCCCCACCTGCGGATGTGACGTCCCTGTGTGCAGCGCCACCCGAATCGCGGTCTTGCTACCTTCCGTCTGATCCAACGGGAGGCGAGATGACTGATCCGGATGGCCGCAGGGCCGAGCTCGAAGCGCGCAACGCCGCGATGCGCGAGCAGGTGAGCTCGATGCTCGAAGGGTTGCAGCGGCAGACCGCCCAGTTGCACGAGGCGCAGGCCAACGCGCTGTCCGCGACGGGTGAGGCCACCTCCGCCGACGGTCTGGTCACGGTTCGGGTCAACGCCGCGGGCATCGTCACCGACACGGCGCTGTCGGCTTCCGCGCTGCGGTCGAGCACGCCGGAAAAACTCGCCACGAGCTTCACCGAAGCGGCCCAGTCCGCGGCCCGGGACGCCCGCGCGAAGGCCGATGCCGCGGTGGCGCCGCTGCAGGAGAACGTCCCCGATCTGCCGGACCTGTTCCCCGGCGCGCCTTCGCTGTCGCAACTGATCCCGCCGGCCCCGGAACCGAGCGCCCCCTCGACTGCGTCCAAGCCCGCAGCTGAGGAGGACTGGGACGACTTCGAACCCCGGTCGCGATTCCGGAAGGACCGTTGGTGATGGGATTCGAGGTCGACCCCGAGGCGCTGCGCGGCGCCTCACCGAAGTTCGACGCGTCGTCGGACAAGCTCCAGTCCGCGCTGGACAAGCTCAACGGCGTCCTGCAGGCCGAAGGGCAGTGCTGGGGTGGTGACGAGGCGGGCCAGGAGTTCGCCAAGAACTACGTGCCCGGTTCCCAGCAGGGGACCGACGGCATGAAGGGCCTCGCCCAGGCGCTGCACCAGGTCCGCGGCGAGCTCGACGCCACCGCCCGGACCTGGGACGACGTCGACCAGGCGAACGCCGACGGCATCAAGAGCCAGGGCTGAGGGGGACGACGTGGGCATCGAGATCCCGGGCGAGGTCAGCTGGCTGTTCCCCATCGTGGTCGGCGCGAGCTGGCCCGAGGGCGACGAGACGGCGCTGCGCAGGGTCGCCGAGGCGTGGACGCAGTGCGGCGTCGACATCGAGGGCGTCATCAGCGAGACCGAGGGCGCGGTGCAGTCCGCGCTGGGCACGATGAAGGGCGACACGCACGACGCCTTCGAGAAGTTCATGAAGGACTTCTGCAACGGCGACGCCGGTCACCTGCCGGAGATGAAGAAGCTCTGCGAGGCCCTCGGCGAGGGAGCCGACAACGCGGCGCTGGAGATCGAGTACACCAAGTACAGCATCATCGCCGCGCTGGTCATCCTGGCCGCGCAGATCGCCGCGATGATCGCCTCGGCGGTGGCGACCTTCGGCGCTAGCACGGCGGGCATCCCGATCGCCCAGGCGGCGACGCAGTTGACGGTGCGGACGTTCTTCCAGCAGCTGCTGACCAAGATCGGCCAGCAGATCCTGCTGAACGTGGCGATCAACGTCGGCGTGGACGGGGCCATCCAGGGCATCCAGTTCGCCAAGGGCGACCGGCAGAGCTGGGACTGGTCCAACACCGGCAACGCGGCGGTGTCGGGTGTCGCGGCGGGTCTGGCCGGCGGTCTCGTCGACGGCATGGCAACCGGCCTCAGCCAGCATGTGGGCAGGGACCTGATGGGCAATGCAACCAAGAACTTCACCGAGGCGGCGGCCTACGGTGCGGCCAGAGGCTCGATCTCGGGCGTTCTTGGAAACAGCACCAACCAGATTCTGCACGGCGAGATGCCCGGGCCGAACGACATTACCTCGGGCGCGATTTCCGGCGGTATCGCTGGCGCGTCCGGCGGCATGCAGAGCCGACACGAAGGGCTCAACACCACTTGGGAAGGCAACGGGAGTGGCCCGACCTCAGATGGCAATGGTGAGTGGGTTTCGGGCTCGAACACGCAGGGGTGGCGGTTCGAGACCGAGGACGGTGCCGTCGCCGGAGCCAATGTCGACAACCCCTACAGCAACAATTTCAACTCCGGAAACGTCGGTCAGCAGGCCAACTTCGAGGGCGGGCCGAACAACGTCAACAACAACTCCTACGGAGATGTCGACGCCCCGAAACAGCAGGCGCCGGAGAACTTGGACCTGCCGGAGGGCCCAAACCGATGATCTCGGTGTTGGGTCACTCCCACAGGAACATCAGCTCCAGGGACGCCAGCCGGAGATCGGGGCGACCTCGGGTCGCGGGTCGCCCCACGGCGGGCTGTTCGGCGGCAGCGACTGCAGTTCGGCGTGGCCGAGCCGGGTGCGCTGCCGCAGCCAGCCGACCACGAAGAAGCCGCCGATGAGCAGCATCACCGCGGTGGCGAGCCACGTGCTCGGGGCCGTGCCGCCACCGGCGATCTGCATCGTGAGCAGCATCAGGCCGAGCACGCCGGCCCCGAAGCCGACGATCGGGCGGAACACGCGGTAGGACTGGGACTTCTTGCCGTTGCGGAAGGTCGTCGTCTGGGCCGTGGCCCACTTGCGCAGCGCGTGCCAGGAGCCGAGGTCCTGCGGCCCGGTCCGCTGCGACCAGGCGGCGGACTGCCGCCTGCGCAGGATCGCGGCGACCAGTCGCGGGTCCTCGACGTTGACGATCCACTGCTGCTCGCCCGCGACGACCCGCACGGCCGGTCCTTCGGACAGCCGGACGGCCATCGCGCCCGGCAGCGGCCACGAATCACCGGCGACGATCTCGCCGGGCTGGGCCAGCTCGACCTCGGAGAGCGGGATCGCCTGGTCGACGTTCCCGCCACCGGCCATGCGCTTGAGCGCCAGCACGGCCCGATCGCGCTCGATCCACAGGCGCGCGGATTGGTGGCGATAGATCTCGAAGCCGACCTCGACGTCGATCTCCGCCAGGTCGAAACCCGGTGCGGTGAAACGCTCGTGCGCGACGCGGGCCAGCAGCGGGCAGGCGATCACGGCGACGAGCGCGACCAGTCCGACCGGAGCCAGCGCGAGGTTGACGTAGGCCGCGGAGAGCGCGGCGAGCAGCGCCCACCCGCCCCAGCGCCTGGGCGTGCGCGCGTCGGCCAGCCACGCCGCGGTCGCCACGGCGATGCCGACCAGGCCCGCGATGCCGGCGCCGGGTTCCAGGCCGCGCATGCCCCAGACCACGAAACCGAGCGGGATCACCACGACCGCTGCGGCACCGATGCCGAAGGCCTGCGCGCGGCGACCGGGGACGGACTCTGGAGCAGCGCTCGGCTGCCCGGCGACCGGGGCGACCTCGGTTCCGGTCTCCGGCGGCGCGGGGAGGACCTCGGGGATGTGCTCGTGAGCCGTCACGTCCAGTCCTCGATCCGTGCCGGTTCTGAGCCATGCAGCGCGGCTCGTGCGCGGATGAGCTCGGCGAGCTCCGGATCCGCCGGAAGAAGCTGTGTGTCGGTGCGCGTGCGGATCTCGACGATGTCGCCATCCGGCAGGGAAGCTTCCCTGCCATCAGCAAGCCTCGCCCAGGAACCGTCCCCGGGCCGGTTGGGCCGGACGCCGATCTCGGTGATGTCCCCGAGCTTGATGTCCTTCGTGGACGCCCGGTTGGCCGGGCGCCCAGCAGCCGTGCGGACTGACAGACGTAGTGAGTCTCCCGTGATCTTGACGGAGTCCTCACCGTCGCCTTGCGGGGACCGAAGTCCCTTCACCAGCACGAACTCGCTACCACCGATCTCCCTCAACGGCTCGGCCACAATCGCCCGTCGAGCCATGAACGTCGCCAGCGTCGGAACGGAGAACCCGATGATCAGCCCACCGACCCGGCCCCACCAGGGGACGTCGGTCGCCACAACCGTCATCACCATCAGCGCGACAGCTTCGAAAACCCCGACGAAGATCCCGAGGAAGATCCAGAAGTCCGGCTTGAGCCTCCAGTCGATGCCATCGGCACCCACCTTGACCATCCGCGTCGCCAACACGAGGGGCACCACGGCGAGCACGACGACAATTCCGTGGGAGAAGAGCACGTCCGGCGTATCTCGCGTGTTCAGGGGCGCCACCCAAGGCAAGGCCGACCAGTGCGTGGCAACGGACGCCGCAGCCGCCACCACGCTCATCACGGCCGATGCAACGCACCAGAACACTGCGAACCGCAGCCACGATCGTGCCCTCGTCCAGCGCCGTCCGACGACGTCGGACATGCGCGGGTCCACCCGTCCTGGCACCTCACCGAACACCCGGCCACCTCCTCCAGCCGCGGCAACCCTAGCGGCAGCCGACCGCTGAACTCAGCCCCACTGGCCCATGCGCTCAACTGCGGTGAATCTGCTCCAACCCCAGTGGTGGCGCAGGCGGCAGCAGAGTGCCATCGCTCGCCCTGAACGACTGGAGCAGGTAGCCGACGAGCCGCCGGGACGCAGCGGCCGCGAGCTTCTGCTCCCCCACGCCTTCCGCGACACCGCCGTTGGCGAGCAGCAGCAGGGTGATGTCCTCGGGGGCGAAATCCGCCCGCAGCTTCCCGGTTTCCTGGGCGCGCCGCACGAGCTCGGCGATGTCCTCCTCGGCCCGGCGGCGCTCGCGCTCGTGGTCGACGGCGTCGGGGAACTCCGACAGGAAGGCGGCCGTGAAACCCCGGTCGGCCACCTGCATCGCGCACACCTTCTCGATCACCGCGCAGAGCCCGCGCCACGGGTCGGGGTCGGCGAGCGCGTCGTCGAGCACCGCGACGCACGCGGCGAGCTGCTCGGCGAACGCCTCGGTGACCAGCGCCGAACGCGTCGGGAAGTGCCGGTAGAGCGTGGCGGGACCGACTCCGGCGCGGCGAGCGATCGCGGTGATCGGCACGTCGATCCCCTGCGCGGTGAACGCCGCGCGAGCCGCGGCGAGGATCTGCTCCCGGTTGTGCCTGGCGTCGGAGCGCTGGGGCTTCGTCGGTGCCATCTGAGGGTCCTGAGCAGGCATGTCTCTCACTTTACGGAAAACGGAAGGGGTCGACCGTTTATCTCGTTAGCGTGGGAGAACCGCCTCCCCAGCCCCCGGAAGGAACCTTCGTGACCGACATGCGCGCTGCCCTCTACGACCGCTTCGGCGCACCCGACGTGCTCTACGTCGGCGCGGTGCCCGCACCCGAGATCGCCCCCGACCAGGTGCTGGTTCGCGTCCGCACCACCAGCGTCAACGGAGGTGAGCTCGCAGCCCGGGCGGGCAAGGTGCGCCTGGTGACCGGACGCCGGTTCCCGCAGCGCCTCGGGATCGACTTCGTCGGCGAGGTCACCGAGGTGGGTTCCTCGGTCACCGGCATCGCTCCGGGACGCCGGGTGTGGGGCGTGCTGGGGCGCAGCCTCGGCGCCGCCGCCGACTACGTCGCGGTCCACCCCCGCAAGATCGCACCGGCACCGGCGAACCTCTCCGACGCCGAAGCCGTCTCGCTGCTCGCCGGCGGCACGACCGCCATGACCGCCCTGCGCGACAAGGCACGCCTCCAGCCGGGAGAACGTCTCCTGGTGCGCGGCGGCAGCGGTGGTGTCGGCAGCGTCGCCGTGCAGATCGGCGCACTGCTCGGCGCCCGCGTCACCGCGCTCGCCGGGGCCGGGAACCTCGACTTCGTGCGCGACCTCGGCGCCGCCGAAGCGCTCGACCACCGCACCCACCGGCCGTCCGACCTCGGCCGCTACGACGTCGTCCTGGACACCGTCGGGACCGAGCAGCGGGCCTACCGGCGGTTGCTCGCGCCGGGCGGACGCATGGTGGCCATCGCCTTCGACCTCGACCGGATCGGAGCGAGCCTCGGCTACATCGCGGGCTCGGCCGTCCACGGCGCGCAGCGCGTCCGCTTCTTCAGCGGCAACCCGACGACCTCCCAGCTCGCCGAGCTCGCGCGCCACGCCGAGGCCGGTTCGATCCGCCCGGTCGTCGACACCCTCCGGCCGTTCGACGAGATCGCCGACGCCCACCGCGCCTTGGAGGCCGGCGGCGTCCGAGGCAAGCACGTCCTCCAGCTCACCTGAACCCCCAGCGGCCACCACTACCCGGATTACCGCAGTAGTCGGAGACCTGATTACGGCAGTAATCCGTGACCTGAACACGGCCGTAATCCGTGTCCCGAACACGGCCGTAATCGGGTCACCAGAGCACGGCCGTCACACCGTTACCCCGAATACCGCCGTGATCCGTGACCTGATTACGGCGGTGATCCGTGGGGTGAGTGCGGCGGTGGTCCGTGTTGATTTCGCTGGTCAGGCGTTCTTCGGGGTGGGTTCGAGGACGGCGACGCACTCCACGTGGTGGGTCATCGGGAACGCGTCGAACGCCTCCAGGTCGACCATCCGGTAGCCGTTCTCGGCGTACAGCGAGACGTCGCGGGCCAGGGCCGCCGGGTCGCAGGCGACGTGCACGACGCGAGACGGCTCGCGGGCCGCGATCGCCTCCACCACCTGCCGACCCGCGCCCTTGCGGGGCGGGTCGAGGACGACGACGTCCGGTGCTCGCAGGTCCTCGTCGGTGAGGACGCGCTCCACCGTTCCCGCGCGGAACGCCACCTGCGGCTGGTCGCGGAGGTTGGACACCGCGTCCTCCACCGCGCCGCGCGAGGACTCCACCAGCAGCACCGAACCGGTCGGGCCGACCTGCTCGGCGAGGTCCGCGGCGAACAGGCCCACACCGCCGTAGAGGTCCCAGGCCACGCCACCGGGGGGAGCGGCGGCGAAGCGGGCCACGACCTCGGTGAAGGTCTCCGGCGCGGCCTTGTGGACCTGCCAGAAGCCCTGCGCGCCGACGTCGAACCGACGCCCCCGCACCGTCTCGTGCGCCACGCCGCTACCCGCCACCTGGCGAGCGACACCCTGCTGGCGGCCGCGCCGCTGCGGCTTGCGGTCCACGGCGGTGACGTGCAGTTCACCCTCACCGTCGGCGGCCACGGTCAGCTCCGCACCCGGTCGCCAGCGGCGCTCGGCGAGCTCCTCCACGGCGCCTTCGACGGTGATCGGGCAGTCGGCCACCGGGATCACCCGGTGGCTGCGGCTCGGCCGGAAACCGGCGTTGCCCTTGCGGTCGACCGCCAGCCGCGCGCGGGTGCGCCAGCGCAGCAGCCCGCCCGGCAGCTCCTGAACGCGCACCGGCCAGTCCAGGCCCGCGATGCGCTGCAACTGCTCGGTGACCACCGCGGCCTTGAGCTCGCGCTGCGTCTCGCCGTCGGCGTGCTGGAAGTCGCAGCCGCCGCAGCGGTCCTTGCCCAGCGCCGCGTCGGCCAGCGGGCACGGCGGGATGACCCGGCCCGGAGCGGCCTCGCGCACCTCGACGGCGTCCGCGCGGCAGAAACCGCCACCGTTGTCCTCGGTGACCTCGACGGTCACGGTCTCCCCCGGCAGGGCGTGGCGGACGAACACCACGCGGCCCTCGTACCTGGCCACGCAGTGGCCTCCGTGGGCCACCGGGCCGACTTCGACCTCCAGCCGCCTACCGGTCCAATCCGGCTTTTCGGTCACCGTTCACCTTTCCATTGCTCCCCAGACCCCGACGCGTCGCGCCGGGCATCGAGGTGATCCGCTGTGCTCGCACCTTCGTCGACGACGCCAGCTGCCACGGCACGCTGGTGACCATCACTCCCGGCTGGAACAACAGCCTGCTCTTGAGGCGCAGCGCGCTCTGGTTGTGCAGCAGCTGCTCCCACCAGTGTCCGACGACGTACTCGGGGATGAACACCGTGACCACGTCGCGCGGGCTGTCCCGCCGGATCCGCTTGACGTACTCCAGCACCGGTCGGGTGATCTCCCGGTACGGCGATTCGAGGACCTTCAGGGGCAGCGGCAGGTTCAGCTTCTCCCACTCGGCGGTCAACGTCCGGGTGTCCTCCTCGTCGACGTTGACGGTGACACCTTCCAGCTCGTCCGGCCGGGTGGCGCGGGCGTAGGCGATGGCACGCATCGTCGGCAGGTGCAGCTTGGAGACCAGCACCAGCGCGTGGTTGCGCGAGGGCAGGACCGCGTCGGTCTCGGATTCCTGCAGCTCGTCGGCCACCCGGTCGTAGTGCTTGCGGATCGCCGTCATCAGCACGTAGATGGCCGCCATCGCCGCGATCGCGATCCAGGCGCCGTGGGTGAACTTCGTGATCAGCACGATGATCAGCACGCTGGCGGTCATGAACAGGCCGAAGGCGTTGGTCGCCTGCGCCCGGCGCATCCTGCGCCGCGCCATCGGGTCGGTCTCGTGCAGCAGCAGCCGGTTCCAGTGCCGGATCATGCCGCTCTGGCTGAGCACGAACGCGACGAACACGCCCACGATGTAGAGCTGGATCAGCCGCGTCACCTCGGCCTCGAAGGCGAACACCAGGATGATCGCACTGAAGGCCAGGAACAGGATGCCGTTGGAGAACGCCAGCCGGTCGCCTCGGGTGTGCAGCTGGCGTGGCAGGAAGCGGTCCTGAGCCAGGATCGAGCCCAGCACCGGGAAACCGTTGAACGCGGTGTTGGCGGCCAGCACCAGGATCAGCCCGGTGAAGAACACCAGGTACCAGACCCCGAGCGGGAACCCGGTGAACACCGCGCCGGCCAGCTGCGCGATGAGCGTCTTCTGCTCATAGCCCTCGGGAGCGCCGATGAGCTGGTGCGCGGGGTCCTCGGCGACGACGGCACCGGTGACGCGGGCCAGCATGATCAGGCCCAGGAACATCAGGATCGCCAGCCCTCCCATCATCGCCAGCGTGGTCGCGGCGTTGCGGGACTTGGGCTTGCGGAAGGCCGGAACGCCGTTGCTGATCGCCTCGACACCGGTCAGCGCGGCGCTACCGGAGGAGAAGGCCCGCAGGATCAGGAACGCGAACGCCACACCGGCGTACTGGCTCTCCTCCTGCGCCAGCTGGAACCCGGCGCTCTCGGCGCGCAGGTCGGAGCCCAGCACGACGGTTTGGAAGAAGCCCCAGCAGATCATGCCCAGCACGCCGATCACGAACGCGTAGGTGGGGATCGCGAACAAGGTGCCCGACTCGCGGATCCCGCGCAGGTTCAACGCGGTCAGCAGCACGATCGCCCCGACGGCGAACAGCACCTTGTGCTCGGCGACGAACGGGATGACCGAACCGATGTTCGCCGCGGCCGAGGAGATCGACACCGCGACGGTGAGGATGTAGTCGACGAGCAGCGCGCTGGCCACCATCAGCCCCCAGCGCCGACCGTGGTTGACCGTGGCGACCTCGTAGTCACCGCCGCCGGAGGGGTAGGCGTGCACGTTCTGCCGGTAGGACGCCACCACCGCGATCATCACCAGCGCGACCAGGACACCGATCCACGGGCTGATGGCGAAGGCCGACACGCCCGCCACCGACAGCACCAGCAGGATCTCCTCCGGCGCGTAGGCGACGCTGGACATCGGGTCGGAGGCGAAGACCGGGAGCGCGATCCGCTTGGGCAGCAGCGTGTGCGAGAGGCGATCGCTGCGGAACGGCCGACCGACGATCAGCCGCTTCGCCGCGGTTGCGAGCTTGGACACGGTGCAGAGCGTAAGCGGTGGGGCGCGGGTACCGGTGAATGCGGGGCTTTCGAATTGCTCTCAGGTCACATCCGGGGTGGCGTGGTGCCCCTCGGAGGGACTCACCCGGTACGGTGCACCAGCCCGTTTCCGG
The DNA here is from genome assembly GCF_018070075.1 of Saccharopolyspora endophytica. GTDB lineage: Bacteria > Actinomycetota > Actinomycetes > Mycobacteriales > Pseudonocardiaceae > Saccharopolyspora > Saccharopolyspora endophytica. The sequence continues at coordinate 171,975 of NZ_JAGPXE010000002.1, read as the reverse complement.
ACGGCCGCGGCGGTCACCGAACCGCCCCCGCCCGGGTACGGTCAGCGGCGACGAGCGGCGTCGTCCGCAGCAGCTGTTCCAGTGCGCTCAACACGCAGCGAGGAGACAAGGTCGTGCACGTCGTGATCATGGGCTGCGGCCGGGTCGGGGCCTCCCTGGCCGCCGCGCTGCAACGGCTCGATCACACCGTGGCCGTGGTGGACAAGGACCCGCAGGCGTTCCACCGCCTGGGCCGGGACTTCCGCGGTCAGCAGGTCACGGGCAACGGCTTCGACCGGGACATCCTGGAAGAAGCGGGGATCGAGCAGGCCAGCGCCTTCGCCGCGGTGTCCAACGGGGACAACTCCAACATCGTCTCGGCCAGGGTGGCGCGGGAGACCTTCGGCGTGGCGCACGTCGTGGCCCGCATCTACGACCCCAAGCGAGCCGAGGTCTACCAACGGCTCGGCATCCCGACCGTGGCCACCGTGCCGTGGACGACGGACCGCTTCCTGCGGATGCTGCTGCCGGAGGGCGTGGCCACCGCGTGGCGGGAGCCGTCCGGTGCCGTCGCCGTGCTGCAGCTCCCGCTGCACGAGAGCTGGATCGGGCGCAAGGTCTCCGAGGTGGAGTCGGCGACCGGCGCGCGGGTCGCGTTCATCATGCGGTTCGGCAACGGGGTGCTGCCCGACCGCAAGACCGTGATCCAGGCCGACGACCTCGTCTACGTCGCAGCGCTGTCCGGAACCGTCACCGACGTCACCGCGGCTGCTCGCCGCACACCCGAGGAGAGCGAGTAATGCGAATCGCGATCGCGGGAGCCGGCGCGGTCGGCCAGTCCATCGCGCGGGAGCTGCTCGAAGGCGAGCACGAGGTGCTGCTCATCGAGCGCAGCACCGGCAACTACCACCCCAGGCGCATCCCGGGCGCGGAGTGGATGCTCGCCGACGCCTGCGAGCTGGCGTCGCTGGAGGAAGCGGGACTGCAGTCCTGCGACGTGGTCATCGCGGCCACCGGCGACGACAAGGTCAACCTCGTGGTCTCGCTGCTGTCCAAGACCGAGTTCGCGGTGCGCCGCGTCGTGGCCCGGGTCAACGACCCGCGCAACGAGTGGCTGTTCACCGACGCCTGGGGCGTGGACGTCGCGGTCTCCACGCCGCGGATGCTGGCCGCGATGGTGGAGGAAGCCGTCAACGTGGGCGACCTGGTGCGCCTGATGACGCTGCGCCAGGGCCAGGCCAACCTCGTCGAGGTGACGCTGCCGGAGTCGACCCCGCTGGCCGGGCGCCGGGTCCGCGACCTCAAGCTGCCCGTCGACGCGGCGCTGGTGAGCATCCTGCGCGGCGGCCGGGTCATCGTGCCCCAGGCCGACGACCCGCTCGAAGCCGGCGACGAGATGCTGTTCGTGGCCACCAGCAACGTCGAGAACGAGATCCGCGCGGTCATCCACGACCACGCGGAATGACGAACGGGGCGGTTCCCTGTGGAACCGCCCCGCACCACGTCGAGCGCGCTAGGCGGCGGCGACCGCCGCCTCTTCGGCGACCTTCTTGGCCCTGCGGATCGCCCAGACCGTCACGACCAGCGCGATGCCGGTCAGCGGGTAGCCCATGGCGATGCGGGCGAAGGCCAGCCAGCCGGTCTGGTCGTTGTCGTAGAGCCACTGCTGCACCACGTACTTGGCGCCGAACACCGCCGCCCAGGACAGCGTGGCGATGTCGTAGGCGCGCATCGCGCGGCGCTGCTTGCGCCACTCCATGCCCAGGCCGTTGAGGGTCGACCAGACCACTCCGACCAGCGGCCAGCGCGCGGCCACCGACACCAGGAACACCCCGCCGTAGATCAGGCTGGTCCAGATGCCGAGCAGGAAGAAGCCCTTGGTCTCGCCGGAGCGGTAGGCGATGAACGAGCACACCGCCACGCCCAGCACACCGGAGATCGCCGGTTGCAGCGGCTCCTTGCGCACCAGGCGGAAGATCGCGATGCCCACCGCGACACCGATCGAGGCCCAGATCGCGGGCATCATCGAGGTGAACGAGCTGACCACCACGAACACGACGATCGGCACAGCGGAGTACGCGAGCCCGCTGACACCGCCCATCTGCTCCAGCAGGGTCTGCTCGGAAACACCGGCCTTGCCCGCGGGCTGCCGGTCATCGTCGGTCTGCCGGGCGTTGAGCCCGGCAGCCGATGCGTCATGTTCGCTCATGCGGTGTTCTGCAACTCGTAGTAGGGGTTGTACAGCACCTTGCGACCGTCACGGACTGCGATCCGGCCACGGGCCTTGACGATACGGCCCGGCTCGATTCCCACGATGCGCCTGCGCCCGAGCCACACGAGAGTCACCCCTTCGGTGCCGTCGTAGAGCTCGGCCTCCAGGGTCGGCGCGGAAGTCTTGGGGCAGAGCTCGACGCTGCGAACCCGGCCCAGCACCACGGCTTCCTGCCCGCACTGGCAATCGCTGGCGCGCTGCGCGCCTCCCGCCTGCGACCGGTCTGACAGGTCGTCGGCGTCAAGTTCGGCGACATCGCTGGTCAGGCTCCGCACGAGGCGCTTCCAGTAGCCGCCTTCGGTCTTGCTCATCTAGCGCTCCTGTGCGCCTCGGGGCTCGACTTCGCAGCCCGTGCACCTCCCAGCCTAACCGCCTGCGCGGGCCGAATCCCACGCCCGGCGGGATGAAGACACCGCACCGGAGCCCGCCGTTCGTCTCACCCGTTCGGCGCAGGGGTGGGGCCGTCGAGCTCCCCACCCCGCGCCGGCCTCAGACCTGGCCGTTGGGCGCCTCGGTCTGCTGCGTCTGCGCCTGCTGGATGTGGCGGAGGATCGCCTCGGGGAGCTCGATGGGCAGCGGCGTGCGCACCGGCATCGGCTCGGAGCCGCGGACCACGACCGTGTCGTCCAGGACGCCGTAGAGCAGCCGAGCGCATTCCTTGGCGGACTCCGCCGGGCCCGCCGCCACACCGCGCAGCAGCCAGCGCGGACCGTCGACGCCGACGAACCGCAACGCCGCCTTCGGCGAGTCGGCCACCAGCTCGACGCCCCAGTCGCCCTGCTCGGTGTGCACCCGCGCGCCGTCCTTGCGGAGCTGGTCGGCCAGTTCGTTGCCGACCTCCTCCCACAGCCCGCCGCTGCGCGGCGCCGCGAAGGCGCTCACGGTCAGCCTGCCGACCGGGGTCACCAGGTGCACCGCGCGCACCGGCCCGGAGGGGTCGACCTCGACCTGCAGCTGGCCTCCCTCGGGCACCGGAACCCGCACCGAACCGAGGTCGAGCCGCTCCACCCCGGAATCGGGTGCCTCGCTCTCGTCGTACGGTCCCTGCGAGGGAACCTGCTCCGCCGCCTCGGCCTGTTCCTCGACGGCCGCGTCGCGCTTGGACTTCCCCCGGCCCCTTCTGAACATCCCCTCAGACCTCCGTCCTGTGACCGGCCTCGGTGGTTCCCGACGCCGTCAGCACCTCATGACCACCTGTGGAGCCATGCCCACCGGTACCGCGCAACGACTCGGGCAGCTCGTCGACCTCGGTGAACACGGCGTGCTCGACCTTCTGCACGACGAGCTGGGCGATCCGGTCACCTCGTCGCAGCGACACCGGCTGCACACGATCATGATTGATCAGGCAGACCTTGATCTCACCGCGGTACCCGGAATCGATCGTGCCGGGCGTGTTGACCACGCTGAGCCCGGTCTTGGCGGCGAGCCCCGAGCGAGGGTGGACGAAGCCCGCGTAGCCCTCCGGAAGCGCCACGGCGACTCCGGTGCCCACCAGCGCGCGTTCGCCCGGTTCGAGAACCACATCCCTGGTGGTTACCAGATCGGCACCGGCATCCCCGGGTTTGGCGTATTCGGGAAGCGGTACACCGGGGTCGGTTCGGGTAAGCAGGACCTTCACGTTCGACACGGGCGGCGAGACTACCCTGAATGCGTGTCGGAAAGCGTAGAAGCAGCCACCACGAGCGGGGACACCCCCGGTCAGGCGAATTCGGAGGGGCAGGCGGTGTTCCGCGAACGTCTGTACGCGTCGCGGTGGACCTGGCCGTTGCCGCTGGTCGCAGCGGTCTTGATGGCCGCTCAGGTGCACATGGGCTACCCGGGCGTGCGGGCGTGGCTGCCCTACGTCGTGCTGGTCCCGCTGGCGGTCGTCGTGCCGCTGTGGCTGGGCAGGCTCAAGGTCGAGGTCGTCGACGACGAGCTGTGGGTCGGCGACGCCCACCTGCCGCTCCGGTTCATCGACGAGGTCGAGGTCATCTCCCCCGCCGAGCAGCGGCGTTCCCTGGGCCCGGACCTGGACCCCGCGGCGTTCCTGGTGCATCGCTCCTGGGTGCGCACCTCCGTGCGCATCTGGCTCGACGACCCGGACGACCCCACTCCGTACTGGGTGGTCAGCACCCGCAAGCCGGAACGGCTCAAGGCCGTCCTGCTCCGCGAGCGGTGACAGAACCCGGTCTCGCGAGGCGTTCGAGGGTCCGCCACCCGGACCGCCGAGCGAAGAGACCACTCTCAATTCTTCCCAGGAAAAACACTGGGCACACGCCGCCCGCGTGTGCCCAGCCACTTCCCGTTGTAGTTCGTCGACGTGCGCCTCAGGCGGCGCAATCACGACAGATGAACTGACCGTTCTTGGTCTCGGCCAGTCGGCTGCGGTGATGGACGAGGAAGCAGCTCGAGCAGGTGAACTCGTCAGCCTGCTTCGGGAGCACCTTGACGGTCATCTCCTCACCGGACAGGTCAGCGCCCGGCAGTTCGAAATTCTCCGCGATCGCCCCTTCGTCTTCGTCGACGACGCCGGATTGCGCATCGTTGCGTCGCGCCTTCAGCTCCTCCAACGAGTCCTCCGCCAAGTCCTCGGACTCGCGGCGAGGAGCGTCGTAGTCGGTCGCCATCGTGATTCACCCCTGCGTTTGTGGAGACTGCAATGGTGTGCCGCTGGTAAACGTTCCAGGACCCGAATTTGTGCCCGATGGGACAGTGATCGCGGTCTCGCCCTGCAACGCGTCTAGTTCCCCCGTAAAGAGCGACTTGCCTCAACTCGGCACTCCGTGAGGCGCCGAGAGGGTAGCTCATAACTTCTGCGAACACGCAGCAGGTCACCCATAGGTGTGGCATTGCGCGCATTCGGAGGGCATCGTAGATCAAAATTCGACCGGTCGGCCGAGTCCTCGCGGCGGCCCGTCCCGGTTGCCCTGCCGATCCCCGCGTGATGCGATGCGCTCGCGGTTTCCCGGTCGACATCGGCTTCGAGACGATCACGGGGAGATCAAGACACGGCAGCGGCGACCAACACCGCGCACCACAGGTTCAACCCCTAGGCTGATCCAGTGCGGGCGGGAGCGCGCGGATCCGAGGCATCCAGGGAGGGGCGGACGTGGGAGCCGTAGGTGCAAGGCCGGGACGGCGAGTCGGATATCGCCGACGCCGACCACTGCCCGCGCTGGTCGTGCTGGTGACGCTGGTGGTGCTGTCCGGACTGCTGTGGACTCGCGTCTTCGGGTCCGTGGAGGACATCGACACGGCCACCAGGTGCAACCCGCCCGGAGCGCCGACCGCTCCGCCCGAGGCCAGCGGCATGCCGCCGCAGGTGCCGGTGGGCACCATGCTCGAACGCGACGCGCTGAACTCCACGACCCCCGTCCCGCCGCAGGACGTGCACGTGCGGGTGCTCAACGGCAACGGCGAGAGCAGGCAGGCGAGCATGGTCGGCGACGAGCTGGCCAGCCTGGGCTTCGTCAAGACCGGCGCCGACAACGACTCGGTCTACGTCAACTACGACCTGCAGTGCCACGGTCAGATCCGGTTCGGAGCAGCCGGGATGAGCGCGGCCCGCACGTTGAGCCTGATCGCGCCGTGCGCGCAGCTGGTGCGCGACGAGCGCGAGGACGCCGGCCTGGACCTGGCGCTGGGCTCGCGCTTCGACGACATCAAGACCACGCAAGAGGCCAAGCAGATCCTGCAGCAGCTGCAGAACTGGGTGCCGCAGCGCGATCAGCAGGACGGTGCGCAGCAAGAGGTGACGCCGCCGCAGATCAGCGAGGACCTGCTCACCAAGGCCCGCGACGTGCACTGCTGATAACGATTCCCGGCAACAACGCGCAACGGACCGCTATCGATGCCGTGGCGGAAACCCGAACCGGATTGGCGGGTTCCCGCCACGAGCGGTCAGACCTCGCCGGCGTTGGCCGCGCGCAGTGCGCCCGTGAGCCCCTCGGCGATCCCGGGCGTGGCGCAGACGAGCATCTCGTCGCCGAGCCCGTCCGACGAGCCCTTCTCCGGGAGCCGCAGAGCCGCTCCGGCTTCCTGGGCGATCAGCGCGCCGGCCGCCCAGTCCCAGCGGTTGAGCCCGACCTCGTAGGTCGCGTCGAGCCAGCCCGCGGCGACCGAGCACAGGTCCAGCGAGGCGGCTCCCGCCCGACGGATGTCGCGGACCTGGCCGAGCAGGTCGTTCACCACGCGTGCTTGGGCGGTGCGGCGCTGGACCGCGTAGGCGAACCCGGTGCCCACCAGCGCCAGGTCCAGCCGGTCGGCGCCGGAGACGTGCAGCGGCTTCCCGTCGAGGAAGGCCCCGTGGCCGGCCGCGGCGCTCCAGACCCGCCCTGAGACGGGTTCGACGACGGCTCCGGCGACCGAGCGGCCGTCGAGCTGCGCGGCCAGCGAGACCGCGTAGAAGGGGAACCCGTAGAGATAATTCACAGTGCCGTCGATCGGGTCGACGACCCAGCGCAGTCCGTCCAGCGCACCGTCGCCGCCTTCCTCCTCGCCCAGCACGGACTCGCCCGGGCGTAGCTCGGCGAGCCGCTCGCGCACCAAGCGCTCCACGGCTCGATCGCCCATGGTGACCACATCGGTCTCGGTGCTCTTCGTGTCAACACCGTCGGTCACCGCCTGATCACGCACGGTTCGGGCCAAATCGGCGGCTTCGCGCGCGATTCGCACCGCGACCTCGGACAAGGCGTTTGCATCCACATCTTTTGGCAATCCCACGCAGACATCGCAACACAGTCCCGTTAAGGTCTGCACACCTTGGTCTGAATCGAATAGGAAGGATCAGCCATGGCGACAGCCCGCGGGTTCGGCGTGGACATCGGTGGGTCCGGCGTCAAGGGATCGCCGGTGGACATCGATGCCGGAGTGCTGGCCGAGGAGCGCTTGCGCATCCCGACGCCGCAACCCTCGACGCCGGACGCGGTGGCCGATGCCGTGGCCGAGATCGTCGAGAAGTTCGCCTGGACCGGACCAGTCGGCGTCACGCTCCCCTGCGTCATCAAGGACGGCACGGCGCTGACCGCGGCCAACATCGACAAGGGCTGGATCGGTACCGACGCCCAGGCCCTGTTCGCCGAGCGCCTCGGGCGCAGCCGGGACGAGATCGTCGTGCTCAACGACGCCGACGCCGCCGGGGTCGCCGAGATGAAGGCGGGCGCGGGCGTCGGGCACGAGGGCCAGGTCGTCGTGCTGACCTTCGGCACCGGCATCGGCAGCGCGATGTTCATCGACGGCAAGCTCGTCCCCAGCACCGAGTTCGGCCACATCGAGGTCGACGGCCACGACGCCGAGTCGCAGGCCGCCGCGTCGGTGAAGGACGATCTGGAGCTCTCCTACGAGGAGTGGGCGCCGCGGGTCACCCGCTACATCCAGTCCTTGGAGAAGTTCATCTGGCCTGATCTGATCATCGCCGGCGGCGGTGTCAGCCGGAAGGGTCACAAGTGGATCCCGCTGCTGGAGACCCGCACCCCCGTGGTGGCGGCCGCGCTGCGCAACGACGCGGGCATCGTGGGTGCCGCGATGGCCTCCGCGAGCAGCGCGAAGAGCTGATCCGACCGCTGCCGGGCACAGCTGCGACCGCGTGCTGAGCCCGGCCCCGAAAGGGCGTCCCGAGGGACACCCGTCGGAGTGTTCGGCACGGCTCGCAACGGCCTTCCGGAGCCGTGCCTAGCACACCGAGGGACGCGCGGACTCCGCCTTGCAGCGGAACCGCACCCCCGCATCGCGGTTACAATGGAACACGACCCACTTGGTTCGAAGTCCTTTTGGCTGGTGAACGCTGGTGAGCCCGCCCGCTGGTGCAACACCTTCACCGACGGCGGGAGCCGGTGCGGCGGCGAGCCGATCACCCCGGCACTTCACGGGTGATTGTTCGTCAGCCAGGACTCCGAGTCCGGTGGGTTGTTCCCCGACCTTTGGCGGCCGAGGTTTCGCGCCCTCCGGCCCGCCCTGATCGACCGTCGCGAAAGGGCGTACGTGGCAGCCGCAGAAACCGCAACCCGACGCTCCAGCTCCGCCGCAGACGCTGGCGGCGCTCAAGCCGAGTCGGGCCAGTCCCAGGCCACCCCAGCTTCGGAGGCGGCTGCTTCGTCTGACGTCGAGCAGACGAAGCCTGCCGCGCGCAAGAGCACCGCCAAGAGCTCGACGGGTGCGAAGTCGACCACCCGCAAGCCCGCGGCCAAGAAGGGCGCCGCCAAGGCCCCGGCGAAGAAGACGACCAAGTCGGCTTCCGCCAAGGGCAATGGCGAGGGCATGGAGATCGACGAACCGATCGAGACCGACCTGACCTCTCCCGAGGTCGGCGATCTCGCGGAAGTCGAGGTGGAGATTCCCGAGGAGCCGGTTCCGGACGAGGACTCCAAGGAGTCCGGTGACTTCGTCTGGGACGAAGAGGAGTCCGAGGCGCTCCGGCAGGCGCGCAAGGACGCCGAGCTGACCGCTTCCGCGGACTCGGTGCGCGCCTACCTCAAGCAGATCGGCAAGGTCGCTCTGCTCAACGCCGAGGAAGAGGTCGAGCTGGCCAAGCGCATCGAGGCCGGCCTCTACGGTGCCGAGCGGTTGCGCCAGATCGAGGAGTCCGGCGAGCAGCTGACCACGCAGATGCGGCGCGACCTGCGCTGGATCGTGCGCGACGGCGAGCGCGCCAAGAACCACCTGCTGGAGGCCAACCTCCGCCTGGTGGTCAGCCTCGCCAAGCGCTACACCGGCCGCGGCATGGCGTTCCTGGACCTGATCCAGGAGGGCAACCTCGGTCTGATCCGCGCGGTCGAGAAGTTCGACTACACCAAGGGCTACAAGTTCTCCACGTACGCGACCTGGTGGATCCGCCAGGCCATCACGCGTGCGATGGCCGACCAGGCGCGCACCATCCGCATCCCGGTGCACATGGTCGAGGTCATCAACAAGCTCGGGCGCATCCAGCGCGAGCTGCTGCAGGACCTCGGTCGCGAGCCCACGCCGGAAGAGCTCGCCAAGGAAATGGACATCACCCCGGAGAAGGTGCTGGAGATCCAGCAGTACGCCCGGGAGCCCATTTCGCTCGACCAGACCATCGGCGACGAGGGCGACAGCCAGCTCGGTGACTTCATCGAGGACTCCGAGGCGGTCGTCGCGGTCGACGCGGTGTCGTTCACGCTGCTGCAGGACCAGCTGCAGTCGGTCCTGGCGACGCTGTCCGAGCGCGAGGCGGGCGTGGTCCGGCTGCGCTTCGGCCTCACCGACGGCCAGCCGCGCACGCTGGACGAGATCGGCCAGGTCTACGGGGTGACCCGGGAGCGGATCCGGCAGATCGAGTCCAAGACGATGTCGAAGCTGCGCCACCCGTCGCGGTCGCAGGTCCTCCGGGACTACCTCGACTGACCGAATTGTCCGGAATCGGCCGTCGACCCACTCGGGTCGACGGCCTTTTTCGCGTGTCCACTTCGGCCCAGAAGACCGATTCCGGAGCTTCGGGACGCCGATTTTCCGTCCGAGTGCTGAGATTTGCTGTTCGCTTCCAGAGGAACACGACCGATCACGGATCGTCATATTTGTGATCCAACCCACCTGGATCGGCCTTGACCGGTCGGAGCGTTTGCCCAGCTAGATTCGTCGATCTTCGCATCGTCGCAGGTCAGCGAGGCGCCCCCGATGTTGATCACGCTCCGCGAGGATCACTGCTGCAACCGGGTACTTCATGGTGACGACCGTCGCTAGCCCGCGCGGGAACACTGACTCCGGTTAAAACGTCTGGAAGAGTAGAGCCAACGAGCACCGACCCTGCAGCCAGTAGGACACCGGTGGTCGTAGCAGGATCGAGGGCGTCGGGTGGAATCCGACGCCGGGACGGAGGGAGATATCGATGCCGGGAACGCTCACCCGCCCCGAGCTGACCGCCGCCGACCGCTGCGACCGCTGCGGGGCCGCTGCCAAGGCTCGCGCCGTACTACCGTCCGGTGGCGAGCTTCTGTTCTGCGGGCACCACGCCCGCGCCTACGAAGCCGGTCTCCGCGACGTGCGGGCCGACCTCCAACAGGACGAGCAGTGACAACCTGATCAGCCAGGTCACCGGGCCCCCGCAGCCGAGCGCTGCGGGGGCCCGGTGCGTTCTCAGGCGCTGATCTCGCGCAGGGCCGCGAGCAGGCGGTCGACCTCGTCGGCCGTCGAGTAGTGCGACAGGCTCGCCCGCACGCCGCCCTCGGGACCGATGCCGAGGGCGTGAACGAGCTCCCAGGCGTAGGAGTGGCCGGCGGAGACGTTCAGCCCCCGCTCCGACAGCACCGCGGAGACCTCCGCCGGGGCCTTGCCCCGCACGGTGAAGAACGCGGTGGGCGTGGTGGGGCCCTGCGGGGTGCCGTGGCGCTGGACACCGTCCAGTTCGGCCAGTCCCGAGAACAACCGACCGGCGAGCCGCTCCTCGTGCGCCACGACGGCCGCCCGCGACGTCGCGAGGCGTTCGGCGCGGCTGCCCGTCGCATCGCCGTCCAGGCCCGCCAGGTGCTCCACCGCCGCGACGACACCGGCCATCGGGGCGAAGGGGTTGGTACCGAGCTCGAAGCGCTCCGGGGAGCTCTCGGGCGACGGCGCGAGCTTGTCCGGGTGGAGGTTCTCCAAGACCCACGGATCGGCGGCGACGACGGCCGCCAGGTGCGGTCCGGCCCACTTGTAGGCGCTGGTGGCGTAGAGGTCCGCACCCAGGTCGGCGATCCGCACGTGCGCGTGCGGGCAGTGCTGCACGCCGTCGACGTAGGACAGCGCGCCGACCTCCCGGGCCCGGTCGGTGATCGGCTTGAGGTCGGGCATGACCCCCAGCAGATTGGACGCGGCGGTGACCGCGACCAGCTTGGTGCGATCCCCGATCAGCCCGACGACGTTGTCGACCGGGAGCTCACCCGTGGCCGGGTCGATCTCGGCGGTGCGCACGGTCGCACCGGCCCGCTGCGCCAGCTGCACCCACGGCCGGACGTTGGCGTCGTGATCGAGGCCGGTCACGACGATCTCGTCGCCCGGGTTCCAGCCGAGCGCCAGCACTCCGGCGAACCGGTAGGTCAGTGACGTCATGCTCGGGCCGAACGCCACGCACGCCGGATCGGGCGCGCCCACCAGATCGGCCACGGCCGCGCGAGCCTCGGCGACGATCCCGGACGAGCGGCGGCTCGACTCGTACGGTCCGCCCACGTTCGACAACCCGGCTCGGTAGGCGTCGCTGATCGCCTCGATCACCGATTCCGGCACCTGCGTGCCCGCTGCCCCGTCCAACCACGCCCGGCCGTCCGCCAGCGCCGGGTACTGCGCCCGGACCTTCTCCACGTCGAATCCCATGTGGCCGACCCTAGAAGACCGAACGCACCGCCAAGATCATCACCCTCGGGCCGGTCCTGCCGCTACGCGGTGGCGGCCTCGTCGACCACGGCGGGACGCGGTGTGAAGGCGTCGGCGGTGACGTCTCGGACCAGTTCCACGACGCTGGGGCCGTAGCTCTGGGACTCCACCACGCGCAGGAGCAGGCAGAAGCGCCGCCTGCGGCCGTACGTGCGCATCAGGCGCGGGTGCTGGACGTCGACGTACCGCGCGGCGGCACGGTTGGCGATCGAGGTCTGACCGCAGATCAGGAAGGCCGGCTTGTCCTGCTTGCTGCGGATGATCTTGGCCAGGACCACGTACTCGACCTGACGGCTTTGCATCGGGTACCTCTCCCCGCCCACCTCGATCGCCGTCTTCGAGTCCAGTCCGCCCACGCTCACTCCTGGCAACGCCGACCGCAGGTGAGCCGCGGTGCGCCGGTTGGCGGTCGGGCCACCGATGCAGAACTCGGGCTTGTCCGCCAGCCCATGCTCGGACTGGTCGTGGAAGATCACCTCGGGCTTCGCCCCGCAGTCCCCCAGGATCGACGAGAGCTCGAGCATCGCCGCAGCGTCGTTTCGGTGGACGCTGCGCTCGTTGTCCGCCGACACCATCCGGGGAACCACCAGCAAGCAGTCGCCACCGGTGCTCATCCCGAAGAACGCCTGCTTGCGGCGCAGCCTCCGAAGTCGCAGCAACCGAGTGGAGATCCAGACCACCGAACCGGTGATCACGCTGGCGATGATGTTGAGCCCGATGTTCCACGCGTCGCCGGTCACCGCACCCGCCCCAAGATCGTCGCTCTGGCGGGTGACAGGTTAACCGGACACCCGCCCGCGCATCAGGGGTTCACCAAGACCGCAGGGTCGCGATCCGCTCTTCGAGCTGCTCGACCGTGGCCATCGCCGTGGGCGGACCGCCGCAGACCTTCTGCAGCTCGTTGTAGATCTTGCCGTGCGGCTTGCGAGTGCGGTGGTGGTGCAGCGACACGAGCGTGTTGAGCTCCTTGCGCAGCTTCTGCAGCCGCTCCTGCACGCTCTGCGGACGCGACTGCTGCTCGGCCTGCTCGGCGGCCTTGGCCGCCTTCGCATCGGCCTCTCGCTTGCCGACGTCGTCCAGCTGCTGCGACTGGCGCTGCCGCAGCAGCGCCCTGACCTGATCCGGTTCCAGCAGACCCGGCAGCCCGAGGTAGTCCTGCTCCTCCTCGGTGGTGCTGAACGCGGCGGTGCCGAACGACGAACCGTCGTAGATCACCTGGTCCAGCTCGGCCTCGGCGCCCAGAGAGGTGAACGCCTTCTCCTCCTCGCCGGGCTCGTCGCGCTGGGCGTTGGCGGCGGCGACCAGCTCGTCGTCCCAACCGTCCTTCTCCCGGTGCGGCTTGCCCAGCACGTGGTCGCGCTGCGCCTCCAGCTGGCTGGCGAGCTCCAGCAGCACCGGAACGCTGGGCAGGAAGATGCTGGCCGTCTCCCCCGGTCGCCGCGATCGCACGAAGCGGCCGATGGCCTGGGCGAAGAACAGCGGCGTCGAGGCGCTGGTGGCGTAGACGCCGACGGCCAGGCGAGGCACGTCGACGCCTTCGGAGACCATCCTGACCGCGACCATCCACTTGTCGTCGGACTCGGCGAAAGCGCCGATCCGCGAGGAGGCCTGCGGGTCGTCGGAGAGCACGACCACCGGATCCGAGCCGGTGATCTGGTGCAGCGCCTTGGCGTAGGCCTTGGCCGTGGGGTGGTCGGAGGCGATCACCAGGCCACCCGCGTCCGGGATGCCGCCCTGGCGGAGCTGCTCCAAGCGCGTGTCGGCGGCCTTGAGCACCGTGGGGATCCACTCGCCGGACGGGTCCAGCGCGGTCCGCCACGCGCGGGCGGTCTGCTCGGCGGTCAGCGGCTCACCGAGGCGCGCGCTGAACTCGTCGCCGGCGTTGGTGCGCCAGCGCGCCTCGCCCGAGTAGGCGAGGAAGAGCACCGGCCGCACGACGCCGTCGGCGAGCGCGTCGGAGTAGCCGTAGGAGTGGTCGGCGCGGCTGCGCAACGACCCGTCGGCGTCGGGCTCGTACCCGATGAACGGGATGGGCGAGTCGTCGCTGCGGAACGGCGTACCGGTCAGCGACAGCCGGCGAACCGCGGGGGTGAACGCCTCCCGGATCGCGTCGCCCCAGGACTTGGCGTCGCCCGCGTGGTGCACCTCGTCGAGGATCACCAGCGTCTTGCGCCGCTCGGTGCGCACCCGGTGCAGGTTGGGATGTGCCGCGACCTGCGCGTAGGTGACGACCACGCCGCGGTAGTCGCTGGAGGTGATGCCGTCGGCGTTGCGGAAGTTGGAGTCCAGCGGGATCCCGGCGCCGCCGGCCGCCAACGCCCACTGGTGCTTGAGGTGCTCGGTCGGCGCGACCACCGTGACCTGCTCGACCGTGCGGTCGGCGAGCAGTTCGGCGGCCACCCGCAGACCGAAGGTCGTCTTGCCCGCGCCGGGCGTCGCGACGGCCAGGAAGTCCGTGGGCCGGTTGGCCAGGTACTTGGTGAGGGCTCGCCGCTGCCAGGCTCGAAGTGGCCGGGACGGTGCCTGCGAGGGGTCGCTAAGAACAGATCGGACGGAATAGTCGAGTTGCGCTTCGGACACGCCGGCTCGCCGCTCCCTTCCTCGTTTCCCCAAACCGGATGGTGCGGGCACATCCGTTGAGCCCCGCGACCGCCACACTCCCCCGGACATCTGGTCTGACCGGAGAACTGGATCAACCAGCACCGATCAACTCGTGGCGGGCCGCCGTGCAGCTTACCTTCGCGCTCCGGTCGACACCGGTTCGGCCGATCGAGATGGTTCCGACACTCCGGTTTCAACACCTCGACGCCTAAGCGCCGGAGCTATGAAGCATCCTTATAGGCGACATGGGTTCGCCGAGTTCGCCAGACAGTCGGGGGCGCAGCGCGACCGCAGCGCGGGACGAGGTCCCGGTCCGCCGCGGTCCCCTGCGCTTGGTCGCACGCACCCTGGACAAGGCGTGGTGGGACAACATCTTCTCGGAATCCGCGGCTGCGGCGTTCTGGCAGACGATGTCGCTGCCACCGCTGCTGCTGGGTCTGCTGGGCAGCTTGGGCTACCTCGGCGACTGGTTCGGGCCCGCGATCGTCGACGCGGTGCACGACAAGATCCTGGCCTTCTGCCGGACCGTGTTCACCAGCAGCGTCGTGGACCAGATCATCGGACCGACGGTAGGCGACATCCTGACCAAGGGACGCAGCGAGATCGCCTCGATGGGTTTCCTGCTGTCGCTCTGGGCGGGTTCCTCGGCGCTGGCGTCGCTGGTGGACTCGATCACCCAGGCCTACGACCAGTACCTGGTTCGCAACAGCGTCTGGCAGCGGATCGTGGCGCTGCTGCTCTACCTGGTGGGCCTGGTGCTGGCGATCATCGGGATGCCGGTGGTGGCGCTGGGACCGGAGTGGCTGCCGACGGTGTTCCCGCACGCGCTGCAGGACGACGTCACCTGGCTCATCCACGCGATCTACTACCCGGCCACGGCCGCCGGTCTGGTGATCGCGCTGGCCACGCTCTACAGCGTGGCGCTCCCGCGCAAGCTGCCCTGGCACCGCGGCGTGCCGGGCGCGCTGCTGGCGATGGTGCTGTTCCTGGTGGCCAGCTACGGGCTGCGGGTCTACATCACCTGGATCACCAGCACCGGATACACCTACGGCGCGCTGGCCACGCCGATCGCGTTCCTGCTCTTCGCGTTCTTCATCGGCTTCGCGATCATCATGGGCGCGGAGTTCAACAACGCGATCCAGGAGATGTGGCCGGCCAAGATGACCCGCCGCGAGCGGCGGCGCTGGCGCCGGCTGGAGATGCGGCGACTGGCTCAGCGGATGCACACCGAGGACGGCTACCGCGCCTGGCGCGAGGACAACACGCCGGAACCGGAGCACGAGGCGGAGTCACCGAAGTCCGACCCAGAGCCGCCGCACACCAACGGCAAGCCGGTGAACTTCAAGCGCGCAGGCCAACCCGAACCGCACGGCGGCTGACCCGCGGCGGTTCGGGAGGCACCCGACTTACTTGTCGGCCCCGGGAGGCAACGACTCGAAGATCTCCTTGCAGTCCGGGCAGACGGGCGAACCGGGCTTCGCGGACTTGGTGACCGGGAAGACCTCGCCGCACAGCGCCACGACGTGGGTGCCCATGACCGCGCTCTCGGCGATCTTGTCCTTCTGCACGTAGTGGAATACCTCGGGACGATCATCGCTGGTCTGATCAGCTGTCTCGTTCCGGGTGTCGGTCTCCGGCAGCGTCATCGTGCTCATGGCACCAATGATGCCGCACGCCGCATGCGTCTGTCCGCAGCGGCTCCGGTCCGACCACCGCAGAGGCGGTGTCAGGTGCTCTCGATGACGCGATGGCTCGAGGACTCGATGCTGCGGTGCGAACGGCGGAACCGGTTCACGTGCTCGGACTTGCGGGCGGGCCGATCGTTGGCGATCAGGACCGCCATCCACGGCAAGGGGATCGAAATGGCCAGGATGATCAGGGCCAACCACCACAGCTGCCACACCTGGAACACGACCACCGCGCCGATCAGGCACGGAATCCGGCTTGCCATCATGATCGCGTACCTGCGGCGGCGAGTCGCCTGCTCATCGTCCATCGACGGCTGAGCCTCGGTGATCAGCACCGGGGTGTCGTCACGATGTGAAGTGTTCACGACGCTACCTCCGACTTCCATGCTCCCACCCGCAGGTGCCCGCCGATACCCCCGGGGCCCGGCGATTACCCCCACTGGTTGACCGGCGCGACGCACGCGCGAAACCTCACCGCGTTAGATTCGACGTGGGAGCGAGAGAACTTCGGCGCGGGAGTGACCACACATGATGTACGCGGTGAGCAAACGGGTCGTGGGTGCGGTAGCCCGGTCCGTCTACCGACCCAAGATCATCGGCGCGGAGAAGGTGCCCACGACGGGCCCGGTGATCCTGGCGCCGAACCACCTCGCCGTGCTGGACAGCTTCATCGTCCCGCTGGTGCTGCCACGTCCGGTGGCGTTCCTGGCCAAAGCCGAGTACTTCCAGGGCACGGGTTTCAAGGGCGGCCTGAGCAAGTGGCTGTTCAGCTCGCTGGGCGCGATCCCGGTCGAGCGGGGACGCGGCCGGGCCGCGATGGAGGCCATCGGTGCGGCCGAGGACGTCCTGCGCAACGGCGGCGCCTTCGGCATCCACCCGGAGGGCACCCGCTCCCCCGACGGCCGTCTCTACCGGGGCCGCACCGGCGTCGCCCGGCTCACCCTCAACACCGGCGCCCCGGTCGTCCCGGTGGCGCTGACCGGCACCGACAAGCTGCAGCCCCGCGGCACCAAGATCCCGCGCCTGGCCAAGGTCACGGTCCGCTTCGGCGACCCGCTGGACTTCACCCGCTACTCGGGGATGGAGGCGTCGCTCCCGGTCCTGCGCTCGATCACCGACGAGATCATGTACGCCATCTCCGAGCTCTCGGACCAGGAGTACGTCGACAAGTACCAGAAGCCCGGAGCAGCAGCCGCCGCCTGACCGCCCGTTCCGCCCGGCCGTCCTCGTCACGAGGGCGGCCGGTTCTCGTTCACCCCGGCTTCCGTCGCCACCCGCTCAGCAGGAAGTGCGCGCGGCTACTTCGCAGCCTTCGCGGCGGCCTTCTGGGCCTTCTTGAACGAGCGGACCTCCTGGAGGGTCTGCTCGTCGACGACGTCGGCGATGGAACGCCGCGAGCCCTCGTCGCCGTAGGCGCCCGCCGCTTCGCGCCAACCCTGCGGCTCGACCCCGCGCTGCTTGCCGAGCAGGGCGAGGAAGATCCGGGCCTTCTGCTCGCCGTAACCGGGGAGGGCCTTGAGCCGCTTGAGGACTTCCTTGCCGTCGGGGTCGCCGTCGGTCCACAGCGCCTCGGTCCGGCCGTCGTAGTGCTCGACGACGTGCTGGGCGAGGGCCTGGACTCGCTTGGCCATCGAACCGCCGTAGCGGTGGATCGCGGGCTTGCGCACGCAGAGCTCGACGAACTCCTCCGGATCGGCCTCGGCGATCTTGGCGACGTCGAACCCGCCCATCCTGTCCGCGATCTTCTTGGGACCGGCGAACGCCAGCTCCATCGCCACCTGCTGATCGAGAAGCATCCCGGTGAGCAGGGCGAACGAGTCCTCGGAGAGCAACCGGTCCGCCTCGGCGTCGCCGGTCAGGTGCAGTGCGTCGGACATGGCCGCATCATCTCACGACACCAGGCCGGGAACGCGTTCGCGCTCAGTCCGCCCGGCGGGCGATGTAGACGTCCTCCAGGCCCGGGCGGTCCGGCGCTTCGCGCACCTCGCGCAGCTCGAAGCCCGCTTCGGCGAGGCTCGCGTCGATCTCGTCCCGGGTGCGGAAGCGCAGGGTGGACTCGGAGGTGATCTCCTCGCCGTCGGGGAACCGGTAGGTGTTGCGGAACGAGATCAGCGGAGGGCTCACGTCGGTGAGCTCGTCGTGCCGTTCGACGCGGCCGAGGTCCGGCAGGTCGACGCTGGTCGTTCCCGGCCACCGCTCCCAATCGCGGCGCTCCGGCTTCCTCGTCTCGAACACGAAGTGCGTGCCCGGCCGGAGGGCGGCGCGGACGCTGAGCAGGACGCGCGTCCACTCCTCGTCGGTGCGGAAGACCTGCGCGACGTTGCCGGTCATCACCACGAGATCGGCCGCGATCGTCGGCAGGACGGTGGCGTCGCAGCGCACCCAGACGATCCGCGCGGAGCCGTCCTTGGACCTGGCCACCGCGAGCGAGGCCTCCGCGGGATCGGTTCCCACGACCGTCCGGCCGGTTTCCTCGAGCAGGATCGCCAGCGAGCCGGTGCCGCACCCGACGTCGAGAACCCGGGCCGCGCCCAGCTCGTCGGCGATCTCGACGTAGGCGGGCAGGTCGCTGCGGTCGGATTCGAACGCGTCGTAGAGCGGCGCGAGCCGGGGATCGGCGAACATCGCGTCAGGCACCGATCGAATCTAGCGAGGCGTCGGCGCGGTGCCTACCGCCGATTCGCTCATGCGCGGGCGAAGTCGACCTCCGCCGCGCTGACCGTTCCTGCCGTGCGCCCAGGTGCGACCTGGTACTGCCAGTACAGGTTGGTGTGCGCGATGACCTCGTCCGGCGATGGCGCCCCGTAGCTGCTGAGGTCGCTGGTGGTGTGCGCGTCGGCGACCAGCGTCGCGTCGTAGCCGCGGACGAACGCGCCGTGCAGCGTGCACCGGACGCACTGATCGGTCTGCGCCCCGGTGACGATCAGCCGGCCGATGCCGCGGTGGGCGAGCACCTTCTCGAGGTCGGTGTCCTCGAAGGCGTCTCCGTAGGACTTGTGCACCAGCGGCTCGGACTCGCCGCGGTCCAGCTCGGGAACCAGCTCCCAGCCCTCGCTGTCGCGGACCAGCCCGTCGTCGTGGTGCTGGATCCACACCACGTCGACACCGGCCGAACGCGCCCGGCCGACGAGATGGCCGATGGTGGCCACGACCCGGTCCCGATCGTGCGCGTCGGCGACCACGCCCTTCTGCACGTCGATGACCAGCAACGCGGTGTTCGGCCTGTTGTCCAGAACGGTCATGTCGACTCCCCCATCAGCGATGCCTCGATGCTAGGTCGCACCACCGACGGTTTCCGGCCGCAGCGAACCGCCCGACCGAGTGAGCGGCGGCATCGGTCGGCGGGCGTGTGAGGATTCAGGACGTGATTCCAGATCTGTCCGCTGACCGCATCGACCGACTTCGCGAGGCGTTCCGCGCCGCCTCCTACGACGCCGACGGCGTCCTCGACCTGCTCGGCCACTCCGCGCACGCCGCGCTCGGCCGCGGCGAGCCGATGCCCGCGCTGCGCGCCACCGAGGGCGCCGGCCCGCTGGGCACCCTGGTCCGCCTGTTCCTGCTGGGCCGACCCGAGACCCGCGCCGACGTGCAGGCCGCGCTGGGCTCGCTGACCATCGACGACGCGCTGGCGGCCGGCATCCTCGCCGCCGACGGCGAGCTGCTGCGCGCCGGGCTCGACATCCGCCCCCACGGCGAGGGCGAGCACTCCTGGTGGGTCGTGTCGGACCTGGACTCCGATCTGCGCGGTGGCCGTCCCGTCGACCCCGACCACGTGCTGGGCGTCGGGCACGCCTCGCTGAGCCTGGTGCGCGCCACCGCCCGGCGGCCGGTCGGCTCGGTGCTCGACCTGGGCACCGGCTGCGGCGTGCAGGCGCTGCACGCGAGCACGCACGCGAGCAGCATCACCGTCACCGACGTCTCGCAGCGGGCGTTGGCGCTGGCCGCGGCGACCTTCCGGCTCAACGACGTCGACGCCGAGCTCGGCGAGGGCGAGTGGTTCGACCCGGTCCGGGGCCGCCGGTTCGACCTGGTCGTGTGCAACCCGCCGTTCGTGGTCGGACCGCCGCGCACCGACTTCACCTACCGCGACTCCGGTCTGGCCGGTGACGATGCGAGCGCGCTGGTGGTGCGCCAGCTGCCGTCGTTCCTCAACGAGGGCGGTACCGGGCAGCTGCTGGCGTCCTGGGTGCACCGCGAGGGCGAGGACTGGGAGGACCGCGTCGCGTCCTGGCTCCCGCCGAGCGCGGGGGTGGACGCCTGGTTCGTGCAGCGCGACGTCGCCGACCCCGACCTCTACGTCGGCACCTGGTTGCGCGACGCCGGATACGACCTGCGTTCCGAGCAGGGCATGCGCAAGGCCGCGGAGTGGCTGGACTGGTTCGAGAGCAACGACGTGATCGGCATCGGCTTCGGCTTCGTCACCCTGCGCCGCACCGACGGTCCCGGTGAGGTCATCTGCGAGGACCTGCGGCACGCCTTCGACGACCCGCTGGGCCCGGAGTCCGACGCCTGGCTGCGCCGGGTCGACTGGCTGCGGGAGCACGACTCGGACGACGACCTGCTGGCCGCTCGCCTGGTCACCGCCGACAGCACGGTGCTGGAGCAGGTCTCGCAGCCCGGAGACGAGGGCTGGGAGCCGATCGTGCACCGCCTGCACCGCACCGACGGACCCGGTTGGCAGCACGAGATCGACGAACTCGGCGTCCGGTTGCTGGCGGGATTCCGCGGTGCGCTGCCGTTGGACGAACTGCTGGAGTTGCTCGCGATGGGTTACGGCGAAGATGTGGAGGAGTTGACCTCCGCTGCGATTCCGATGGTGCGCGAACTCGTGCGGCACGGAATGGTCGTTCCGGCCGAATGGCGAGGTGTTGATCAATGAGGGCAATCGCCACGCGCGTCACTCGCGCCTCGGTAACGGTCGAGGGTGAAGTGGTCGGCAAGATCGATGAACCCGGACTGTTGGTCCTATTGGGTGTGACGCATTCCGACGGCCGTGAGGAAGTCGTAAAAATGGCCCGGAAACTGCACGAGATTCGAGCCCTGCGGGACGAGGAGTCGTGCGCCACGACCGGGGCTCCGCTGCTCGTCGTCAGCCAGTTCACCCTGTACGGATCGACCAAGAAGGGACGTCGACCGTCGTGGACCGAAGCGGCCCGCCCCGAGCAGGCGGAGCCGCTGGTGGACGAGGTCGTCGCGGAGCTCCGCGAGCGGGGCGCTCGGGTGTCCACGGGGGTGTTCGGGGCGATGATGGCGGTCGAAAGCGTGAACGACGGACCATTCACACTTTTGGTTGAGGTCTAAATGTAACGAGAGCTCTCAGGAAACCCTCAGGCTTGGGGGCGCAACGGATGTGACGGCCGCGACGTCTTCGAATCGAGAACATCGGGAACGAATTCGTCGCGCCCGTCGTTTTCCAGGTAACGAAGCTTCGACGGCCATGCCGACAGCGGTGACCGAACCCTGGAAGTTCCCGACCGGACATCCGGCGGAACCGACAGCCTGGCACCGACCCGACATCCGGAGAAGAACGTCGACGCGGAAGCCCCGGTAATACCGAGCGTACGCGTCTTCCGCACCGCGCACCGATGCGTCGGTGTGAATTGCGCCCCGCTAGCCAGCCCGTCAGGGAGGGAGCTCATGACCGTCCCGCAGACCACCAAGCCAGACGTCGCCGTCGCCGAAGAACTGGACACCCAGGGACCATCGGCCGACCTGGTGCGCGTCTACCTCAACGGCATCGGGCGCACCGCGCTGCTCACCGCACAGGAAGAGGTCGACCTCGCCAAGCGGATCGAGGCCGGAGTTTTCGCCAAGCACTTGCTGGAGACCGGCAAGAACCTCTCCCCCGAGCGGCGTTCGGACCTCAATGCCGTCGTGCGGGATGGTCGGCGCGCGAAGAACCACCTGATGGAGGCCAACCTCCGTCTGGTCGTCAGCCTCGCCAAGCGCTACACCGGACGCGGCATGCCCCTGCTGGACCTCATCCAGGAGGGCAACCTGGGCCTGATCCGCGCGGTGGAGAAGTTCGACTACACCAAGGGCTTCAAGTTCTCGACCTACGCGACCTGGTGGATCCGCCAGGCCATCACCCGGGGCATGGCCGACCAGAGCCGCACCATCCGGCTGCCCGTCCACCTGGTCGAGCAGGTCAACAAGCTGGCCCGGATCAAGCGCGACCTGCACCAGAAGCTGGGCCGCGAGGCCACCGACGACGAGCTCTCGGAAGAGGCCGGCATCCCGGTCGAGAAGATCCTCGACCTGATGGACCACTCGCGTGACCCGGTGAGCCTGGACATGCCGGTGGGCGCCGAGGAGGACGCGCCGCTCGGTGACTTCATCGAGGACGCCGAGTCCGCCGACGCCGAGAACGCGGTGATCTCGGGCTTCCTGCAGGACGACCTGCGCAGGGTGCTGTCCACGCTGGAGGAGCGCGAGCAGGCGGTCATCCGGATGCGTTACGGCCTCGAAGACGGCCAGCCGCGCACCCTGGACCAGATCGGCAAGGCGTTCGGGCTGTCCCGCGAGCGGGTCCGCCAGATCGAGCGCGAGGTCATGTCCAAGCTCCGCCAGGGCGACCGCGCCGACCGGCTCCGCGCCTACGCCAGCTGAACCAGGCGGAGCGCCCCTCCCCACCCGGGGGGCGCTCCGCCTTCTCCTGTGACCTCTGCGACGGTTGAGGCGATCGGCGCGAGGTCGTGCCCGGTTCGGGCCGACCCGGCATCACTTTGCACCCGATCGGCTCGTTGACCGGACGCGGAGAAAACGCGAAGATCTTCTTCCCGTTGCTTGAGCGGTGGGGTCCTCCACCGCTTGCTGGAGGAGGGCGGGCTCGTCGAACAGGCGGGTCCGGCCTCCTCACCTACTTCTGCAGGAACTTCTCCTGCCAGCGATCCAGCTCGTCGTCGGTGACCCCGTGGGTGCTCAACCAGCCCGCGGCGCCCCGGTGGTCGTCGAAGATCTCCAGCACTCGCTCGATGGCCTGAGTCGGGGTCGCCAAGAACTCGGCGACCATCTCCTCGTCCACGCCGGGCGGCAGTTCCGGCGCCTCGTTGAGGCGCTGCAGCACGCGGAACATGTTCTTGTCGGTGCGCACGTAGTCGGCGATGATCGCGTCCTGCCGCACTCCCGCCGCGCCCAGCAGCATCGCCGAGACCACACCGGTCCGGTCCTTGCCCGCCGCGCAGTGCACCAGCGCCGGGCCGTCGGCCTCCAGGACCTGCCGGAACACCTCGACGAGCTTCTTCGGAGCGCCCTGCAGCATCCCCT
Organism: Saccharopolyspora endophytica; assembly: GCF_018070075.1. Classification (GTDB taxonomy): domain Bacteria; phylum Actinomycetota; class Actinomycetes; order Mycobacteriales; family Pseudonocardiaceae; genus Saccharopolyspora; species Saccharopolyspora endophytica. The sequence continues at coordinate 148,824 of NZ_JAGPXE010000002.1, read as the reverse complement.
CGTAGAGCAGGGTCAGCTCGTGCACGGAACCGTCGGTCTCCGGCTTGTCCAGCCCTTCCAACACCCGAACCCGGTGGACCTGGGCGACGGTGGCCAGCGGGTGCTCGTCCTGCGTCTCGACCGCTTCGCGCAGGTCCACCACCACCCGCGGCGGCCACGCGGCGGTCTCGGCCGGATCCCGATCACCGGGGTGCGGCGCGTCGCTGCGGTAGACCACGCCGGGCCTGGTCAGCACACCGTCGCCGGTGGGCTGACCGCCGAGGTCGCGGAGGTTGACCAGTTCATCGAGAGCGTCCGACGTCGGCATGAAGCCTCCGATGTGAGGGGAGCCGTCCACCCCCGAGAATGTCAATCCGAGCAGATTTCGACCAGGCCGCACCCGGCGCGCACCATCAGGTCTCCGTCACACATAGCCCACCCGTGTGGACGGCGTGATCCGCTGCGCGGTTACATGAGTGCACGCGTAACCCGAACGCGCGCAAAGGAGCCGCGACATGACCACCACGAATTTCGACTTCACCGAGGTGCTCCCCCTCGGCCCCGACGACACCGAGTACCGCTTGGTGACCGATGAAGGCATCAAGGTCGTCGAAGCCGCAGGGCGCCGCTTCCTGGAGATCGAACCCGCCACGCTGACCTCGCTGGCCGCCGAGGCGATCAAGGACATCCAGCACCTGCTGCGTCCGTCGCACCTCGCCCAGCTGAAGTCGATCGTGGAAGACCCCGAGGCCAGCGCGAACGACCGCTTCGTGGCCACGGACCTGCTGCGCAACGCCTGCGTGTCGGCCGGCGGGGTGCTGCCGATGTGCCAGGACACCGGCACCGCGATCGTCATCGGCAAGCGGACCGAGTCGGTGCTCACCGGCGGCCAGGACGAGGAGTCGCTGGCTCGCGGTATCTTCAACGCCTACCAGGACCTCAACCTGCGCTACTCGCAGATGGCGCCGCTGAACTTCTGGGAAGAGCGCAACACCGGCAGCAACCTGCCCGCCCAGATCGAGCTGTTCAACAAGCCGGGCACCGACCCGTTCTACGAGCTGCTGTTCATGGCCAAGGGCGGCGGCAGCGCGAACAAGACCTTCCTCTACCAGGAGACGAAGGCGCTGCTGAACCCGACGCGCCTGGGCCGCTTCCTGGAGGAGAAACTGCGCTCGCTGGGCACCGCCGCGTGCCCGCCGTACCACCTGGCGATCGTCGTCGGCGGCATGTCGGCCGAGTACAACCTCAAGGTCGCCAAGCTCGCCTCGGCGCGCTACCTCGACGAGCTCCCGCGCGAGGGCTCGGGCTCCGGGCACGCGCTGCGCGACGTCGAGATGGAGCAGCAGGTCCTGGAGATGACCCGCCAGTTCGGCATCGGCGCGCAGTTCGGCGGCAAGTACTTCTGCCACGACGTGCGCGTGATCCGGCTGCCCCGGCACGGCGCTTCGCTGCCGGTCGGCGTCGCGGTGTCCTGCTCGGCGGACCGGCAGGCCAAGGCCAAGATCACCCCTGAGGGCGTGTTCCTGGAGCAGTTGGAGCGCGACCCGGCCAAGTACCTGCCGGAGGTCGCCGACGAGCAGCTCTCCGACGAGGTCATCAAGATCGACCTGAACCGGCCGATGGCCGAGATCCGCTCCGAGCTGTCCAAGCTGCCGGTCAAGACCCGCGTCTCGCTGACCGGGCCGCTGGTCGTGGCGCGCGACATCGCGCACTCCAAGATCGCCGAGCGGCTCGACGCGGGCGAGCCGATGCCCGACTACATGCGCGACCACCCGGTCTACTACGCCGGTCCGGCCAAGACCCCCGACGGCTACGCCTCGGGTTCCTTCGGCCCGACCACCGCCGGCCGGATGGACTCCTACGTCGAGCAGTTCCAGGCCGCGGGTGGCTCGATGGTCATGCTGGCCAAGGGCAACCGGTCGAAGAAGGTCGCCGAGTCCTGCCAGAACCACGGCGGGTTCTACCTCGGTTCGATCGGTGGACCGGCCGCGCGGCTGGCGCAGGACTGCATCCGCAAGGTCGAGGTGCTGGAGTACCCCGAGCTGGGCATGGAAGCGGTCTGGCGCATCGAGGTCGAGGACTTCCCCGCCTTCATCGTCGTCGACGACAAGGGCAACGACTTCTTCGCCAACTCGACGCAGCCCACCCTGCAGATCTCCTTCGGCCGCTGAGGTTCTCCTCCCGAACTCGTTGTGCGTGAGTCAGGAACGCGCTCTGAGGTTTTGGCGATCGGCGACCGGTCTTGGGCTCACCCGCGCGTGGTGCGCGGGTGAGCCCAAGCGGCTGCGGTCATCCCGCTGCAAAAGCCCGCATCGAGAACAGGACTGCCGAACCAGGTCCACCGTGGAGCCCCACCTCCGGCGGCGAACCGGGTTCTGCGCGCGCGACGGCGGCAGGTTTCCGCCGCGCTACAGCCCGATCAGCGCGGAACCTTCACATCTTTCTGCTCCAGGACCACTTTTCGCCCTTCCAGCGGTGCGTCGAGACTCACCGCCACCGGCGGGTACCTCAGGTCCATCGTGCAGATGCCCGGCGGCTCCGGAGTCTCCTCCACCAGGATGATCTTCACGTGGTCCGGGGTCTGCTCCGCCAGTTCGGCGCGCACCTTGCTGCAGCCGCCCTCCTGACCGGAGGCGACTACTGCGGTACCGTTGTCCTGGGTCCAGACCTTCTTCGGATATCCTTTTGGCAGCAGCGAGAGATCGATGGCCTCTGCGGCCACCGGCGTCCGTTCCGGTTCAGGTTTCGGCTGAACCGGTCCGGGAGGCACCGGCGGTTGACCACCGAACCCCACGTCGTTGGTCGGCTGTTGGGCGCAGGCTGCCAGAACGATAAGCAGACTCCCCGCGCCCACTGCAGTGTGTAGGCGTCTCATACCTCTAAGACGGACGCTCGGGAGTCAGCGGTTGCGTCCCGGCCGAGGTGGATCAGTCCACACCTTTCACACAATTCACCCGGCCGGCGCGCGATTCCGCGATCAGCGCCCGAGGACGTCGTTCATCCACTCCTCGATCCACGCCGCCATCTCCGCGGAGCTCCGCGTCCACTGGAAGTGGTCCACCGGCCCGCCCGCGTCGTCGGCCGTGTAGTGCCGGGACGTGCGGTCTGCGCGGGTGGAGTGCTTGACCAGGTCGTCCATGGCCGAGGTCGGCGCCAGCTCGTCGTTGTCCACGGTCACGGTGAGCAGCGGGGTCGTCACCTCGGCCAGGGCGGCGTCGTAGTCGAGGTCGGACCCGGTCAGCCGCCAGCGCCCGGTGCGCGCCTGGCGCGCCCAGTCGCGCATCAGGCCGGTCGCCTGCCTGCCACCGAAAACGTAACCGGGCCAGTACCCGAGCAGCGTCGAAGCCAGTGCGATCGTCTGAGTGCCCAGCAGCGAGTAGTAGTACTTGGCCAGGCCGGGGTAGCCCCGGTACCAGACCGAACCGGTGGCGATCAGCGCCGCGCCCTGGATCCGGCCGGGGTTGGCGGCGGTGTGCAGCAACGCGATCTGACCGCCCAGGCTGTGGCCGAGGACGAACCGGGGCGCCCTGGGGAAGACCGATTCGACCAGGTCGAGCACGGCGTCGAGGTCGTTGACGAAGTCCTGGTAGCCGAAGTGGACTCCGCGCTGGGCTCGGGGCTTGTTCTCGCCCTGCCCGCGCACGTCGTACGACACCACGGTCATGCCGAGCCGGTGCAGCTCGGCGACGAACCGCCGGTAGTAGCCGGCGGGCACGCCCATGGCCGGTGCCAGCACGGCGACCGGCGCGCTCGGGTCGTCCTGCTGCAACGCGCGCACCTTGATCCGGTACTGGCCCGCGGGGACCACGCCGAGCACGGGGGCGGGCGCGTCGATCTTCCGGGTCGTGACCTCATCCACGCGCACAGATTAACGGAACTAGTACGTTCCGTCTGTGTCCCCTATCGCAGTCTTCGCGGCCCGGTGTCCGGAACCGCCACGGACTCGCCCAGCGACACCCTCGCCCCGGTCACCGCAGCACCGTTCGGCGAGGCCAGGACCGGCTGCAACACCAGCTGCCGCACCTCGGGCAGGTCCTCGGCCAAGGTCGCCACCCGCAGCACCAGGTCCTCCAGCGCGGACAGGTCGGCCGGCTCCACGCCCCGGTACCCGACCAGCAGCGGCGCGGCCCGAGGAGCGCGCACCAGAGTGGCGACGTCGACGTCGGTCAACGGCAGCGCGCGGTACGCCTTGTCCCCCAGCAGCTCGCTGGCCACGCCGGAGAGCCCGAACGAGACCAGCGTGCCGAACGAGGGGTCGTCGATGAGGTCGATCACGCACGAGGTCCCGCGCCCGGCCATCCGCTGCACGTAGACCTCGTCGATCCCCGACACCCGGCGCACGTCGGCGTACGCCGTGCGCACCGCCTCCGGACTGCCCAGGTCCAGCCGGACCCCGACCAGGTCGTTGCGGTGGCGCAGCTTGGCGCTGGTGGACTTCAGCACCACCGGGTAGCCCAGCTCCTCGGCCGCGGCGACCGCGCCGTCGACGTCGGTGACCTTGCGGAAGGCCACCACCTCGATGCCGTAGCAACCCAGCAGCCGCACGGTGCGCTCGTCGCCGAGCTCCCCCACGCCCTCGGCCAGCCACTGCTCGACCAGCGAACGCGCCTGCTCGGCCTCCACCTCCGGCCGCACGAAGTGCCCCTTAGGCGCCGCACGCCACTTCGCGTAGCGGGTGACGCGAGCCAGCGCGAGCACCGAGCGCTCCGGGCTCGGGTACGACGGCACCGATCCCTTGCCCGTGGTCCCGTCCGGTCCCGGCACCACCAGTTCGTCCGGCACGCCTTCGGCCGCCAGGAACGTGGTCACCACCGGCTTCGAACGCGCGGCGTCGGCCTCCTGCAGCGCGTTCCGCAGCGCCCGCGCGTACGCGGTTCCGGGCACCGCCACCGGCGGGGCGAACACCGTGATCAGCGCATCGACGTCGTCGCGCAGAGCCGCATCGCGCACCGCGGCGGCGAATTCCTCCGGCCCGGCCACGGCGCCGACGTCGACCGGCTCGTGCGCCAGCTGCAGTCCCTGCGCCTGCGCCACGTCGGCGGCGATCATGCCCAGCGCCGAGGAGTTGCCCACGATCGAGACCCGGTCGCCCTGCGGCAGCGGCTGGTGCGCGAGCAGCAGCGCGGTGTCGAACATCTGCGCCACCGACTCGACCCGGATCACGCCGGACTGCTCGAACAGCGCCTGCACGCTCGTCTCGTCGATCTCCACCGTGGTCGCCGCCAAGCCCGCGCGCACCGAGTTGCGGCCCGACTTGACCACCACGACCGGCTTGCTGCGGGCCAGCCGCCGCGCGAGCCGACCGAACTTGCGCGGGTTGCCGAACGACTCCAGGTACAGCAGAACGACATCGGTGGCCGGGTCCGTCTGCCAGTACTGCAGCAGGTCGTTGCCGGACAGGTCGGCGCGGTTGCCCGCGGAGACGAAGGTCGACAACCCGAGCCCGCGCTCGGTCGCGGTCTCCAGGATCGCCACGCCCAGCGCGCCGGACTGGCAGAAGAACCCGGTGCGGCCACGTCCGGGCAGCTGCGGCGCGAGGCTGGCGTTGAGCCGGAACTCCGGATCGGGGTTGACCACGCCGAGCGCGTTGGGGCCCACCACCCGCATGCCGTGCACGCGAGCGGCGCGCACCATCTCGCGCTCGACCTCGCGCCCCGCCGGACCGGACTCGCTGAACCCGGAGGAGACGATGACCAGCGTCTTCACGCCCTTGGCCAGGCAGTCGTCGAGGACCTCGTTGACGCTGGCAGCCGGAATCGCCACCACCGCCAGGTCGACCTCGTCGGGGATGTCGAGCACCGAGGCGTAGGCCCGCACGCCGCGCACCGACCGGTGCTCGGGGTTGACCGGGTAGACCGGGCCCGTGAAGTCCGCCGTGAGCAGGTTGGTCAGCACCGCGTGACCGATCTTGCGGTGATCCGTGGATGCCCCGATCACCGCCACCGACCGCGGGCGCAGCAGGTTGTGCACGCTGCGCGCCTCAGCGGCCTGTTCCCGGGCTCGGGCCACCGCGACCGATTCCTCGGTCGGGTCGATGTCGAACTCCAGGTGCACGACGCCCTCCTCCATGGCCCGGCTGACCTGGTAGCCGGCGTCGCGGAAGACCCGAACCATCTTCGAGTTCTCCGCCAGGACCTCGGCCACGAAGCGCCGCAGACCGCGCTCCTGCGCCGCGGCCGCGAGGTGCTCCAGCAGGATCGAGCCCAGCCCGCGCCCCTGGTGACCGTCCTCGACCACGAACGCGACCTCGGCGGACTTCTGCTCACCGAGCCGGTCGAAGCGTCCGACCGCGACGATGTCGTCACCGAGCAACGCGACCAGCGCGATCCGGTTGAGGTAGTCGACCTGCGTGAACCGCCGCACGTCGCGCTCCGGCATCCGCGGGTACGGGCCGAAGTACCGGTAGTACCGCGTCCTGTCGCTGAGCCGCCCGTGGAAGGCCAGCAGCTTGTCCTTGTCGGCCGGGACGATCGGCCGCAGGTGCACGGTGCCGCCGTCGGACAGCACCACGTCGGCTTCCCACTGCCGGGGGTAGTCCTGCTGCGGCCCGGCCTCCTCTCCCAGCACTTCGTCCACTTCGGATGCTCCTCAGTCGCGGCTGTCTGCCGGGTCCAGCCCGAGCAGCGGGAAAACCGCGTGCCGGGCGTCGCGGATCGCGGTGTCCACCGCCGAAGCGGTCACCCCGGTCCAGGGTTCGAAGGACGGGCCGGCCCCGTCCGACATCGACGTCGGCATCGGTACGTTCTGCGCACGCCGGACGGCGTACGCGATCCAATCCTCAGGGATGGTCGTCTCGGGCGCTACGTCCCGGTTCAGCATCGTCGCCAGCAGGTGGGTCCACGCCCGGGGCACCACGCGGAACAGCGAATATCCCCCACCGCCGAGCGCCAGCCACTTGCCGCCGGCGTAGCTCTCGGCGAGTTCGCGCAGGTTCTGGTAGGTCGCGCGCTGACCGTCGACCGTCATCGACAGGTCGGCGAGCGGGTCGTCGCGGTGCGCGTCGGCCCCGCACTGGGTGACCAGCACCTGCGGGCGGAACTGGTCCAGCACCGACGGCACCACCGCGTGGAAGGCGCGCCGCCAGTCCGCATCGCCGGTGCCCGGCGGCAGCGGGATGTTGACCGCGGTGCCGTCGGCGTTGCCCTTGCCGACCTCGGTGGCGAAGCCGGTGCCCGGCCACAGCGTCACCGGGTGCTGGTGCAGCGAGATCGTCATGACGCGCGGGTCGTCGTAGAACGCCGCCTGCACACCGTCACCGTGGTGAACGTCGACGTCGAGGTAGGCGATGCGCTCGACGCCCTGCTCCAGCATCCAGGCGATGGCCACCGAGCAGTCGTTGTAGACGCAGAACCCGGCCGCGTGATCGGCCATCGCGTGGTGCAGTCCGCCGGCGATGTTGACGGCGCGATCGGCCTGACCGGACACGATCTGCTCGGCCGCCTTGATGGACGCGCCCGCGATCAGGGCCGACGCCTCGTGCATCCGGTCGAAGATCGGGTTGTCGTCGGTGCCCAGCCCGTGCCCGACTTCCCAGCCGCTCAGCGGCGCCGAGCGAACGGCGGCCATGTACTCGGCGGTGTGCACCCGCAGCAGGTCCCGTTCGGTGGCCGGCTCGGGTTTGAGCGTCTCCACGCCGTCGAGCAGCCCGAGCGAGTCGGCCAGCCGCATGGTCAGGTCCAGGCGGATCGGATGCAGCGGATGGTGCCCGCCGAGGTCGTACTCGAGCAGCGACTCGTCCCAGACCACGGCCAACTGAGAACCCATGGGCGGGACGCTACCCGCAGGAAGCCACCCGCCACAGGGTCTCGGCCGCGTGACCCGCCGAACCGGATCGATCTTGCGAGGGCCTCAGCCCGCGTCCGCACCGGTGGCCGCCGGCCGAGCGGGGTCCGCCGCCCAGTTCGACCACGAGCCCGCGTACAGCACCGCCGGGTTGCGGGCGTCGGTGATGCCGGCGTGCTCCAGCGCGAGCAGCACCGAGCAGGCGGTCACGCCCGAGCCGCAGTAGGCGCCGACCGCGCTGTCGCGGGTGACGCCCAGCGCGGCGAAGCGCTCGGCCAACTCCTCCGGCGAACGCCAGCGCCCCGACTCACCGGTGTGCTCGCTGAACGGCGCGTTGCGCGCTCCGGGGACGTGCCCGGCGCGCGGGTCCATCGGCTCGACCTCACCCCGGTATCGCTCCGGGGCCCGCGCGTCGAGCAGCACGCCGTCGCGAGCCAGACCGGCCGCTTGGTCCGCGTCGATCACCGGCATCGCACCGGGCCGAACCCGGAATCCGCCGTCACCGGGTTCGGGAACCTCGGTGGTGGTCGGCTTGCCCTCGGCGGTCCACGCCGCGTAGCCGCCGTCGAGGACGGCGACGGAGCGGTGCCCGGCCCAGCGCAGCAGCCACCACGCCCGGGCCGCTGCCGAACCGTTGTCCGCGTCGTAGACCACCACGGTCCGGTCGGCGTCCACTCCAGCGCGGCGGAGGACCTCCTGCAAGGCCGCCGGATCGGGCAGCGGGTGCCTGCCGGCGGGGCCTGGCTCGGACGCCAGCTCGGCGTCCAGATCCACGAAAACCGCTCCGGGCAGGTGCCCCTCGGCGTAGTCCTCGCGTCCCGGTGGCCCGAGCAGGGACCACCGCACGTCGAGCAGCGTCGGGTGCGGGTCCGCGCTCAGCGCGGACATGAGATCATCGGTACTGATCAAGGGATGCATGACGGCCTTTCGAAACCCGCCGACGAGGTCGGTCATCAATCTTGGCTGTCAACTCCCCGGCCACTGACCGTTGTCGCTGGCAGCGACTAGCATCGTGGTTGGGACTTGAATGGGGAGCCGACGTGAACGATCTCATCGATACCACTGAGATGTACCTTCGCACCATTTACGACCTCGAGGAAGAGGGCGTGGTGCCACTCCGGGCGCGGATCGCCGAGCGCCTGGAGCAGAGCGGACCGACCGTGAGCCAGACGGTGGCCCGCATGGAGCGCGATGGCCTGCTGATGGTCGCCGAGGACCGCCACCTCGAGCTGACCAAGGCCGGGCGCGCCCGGGCGATCAGCGTCATGCGCAAGCACCGCCTCGCCGAACGGCTCCTCGTCGACGTGATCGGCCTCGAGTGGGAGCACGTGCACAACGAGGCGTGCCGCTGGGAGCACGTGATGAGCGAGGCCGTCGAGCGCAAGCTCGTCAAGCTCCTCGGTGGTCCCACCACGTCCCCCTACGGCAACCCCATCCCCGGACTCGACGACCTCGGTGTCGATCACGTCGAGAATGCGGTCGACGGCGAGCTCCAGCGAGTCGACGAGATCGCCCGCAACGGCGGTGGTCGCGCGGTCATCCGCCGCATCGCCGAGCACGTGCAGCTGGACCCCGACCTGATGACCGACCTCAAGGAGGTCGGCATCGTGCCGGGCAACGAGGTCGAGATCCTGTCGGTGGTCGGCGCCAACAAGCCGATCGAGGTGCGCGGCCAGAGCGGTACCGCCGAGCTCACGTCGAGCATCGCGCACGCGGTCATGGTGACCGCCAAGTGACCGTCTCCGAACGCGCGGCGGAGCTGTTCGCCGCTGAGCACGGCCGTGCCGCCAGCGCGGTGTGGTCTGCCCCCGGCCGGGTCAACCTGATCGGTGAGCACACCGACTACAACGACGGTTTCGTGCTCCCGATGGCGATTCCGCACCGGGTGGCGGTGGCCATCGAGCCGCGCGAGGACCGCAAGCTCGTGAGCACGACGCTGGGCGACGACGGCGAGCTCCACCAGGGTGAGGAGGTCGTCGTCGACGACCTCCAGCCCGGCTCCCACACCGGCTGGTCCGCCTTCCCGGCGGGCGTCGCGTGGGCGCTGCGCGAAGCCGGTCACCCCGTACCGGGCATGAACCTGATGATCGTCGGTGACGTCCCCACCGGCGCGGGTCTGTCGTCCTCCCACGCGCTGCAGTGCGCTGTTGCGCTGGCGTTGCTTGACCACCTGGGCTTGGCGCCGGGCGAGCCGGACGCGCCGAGCCTGGCGGAGATCGCGCGGATCGTGCAGCGCTCGGAGAACGACTACGTCGGCGCCCCCACCGGACTGCTCGACCAGACCGCGTCGCTGCGCTGCGTCGAGTCCCACGTGCTGTTCTTCGACGTCCGCTCCGGCGAGGCCGAGCAGGTCCCGTTCGACCCGCGCAGCGCCGACCTCGAGCTGCTGGTCATCGACACCCGCGCGAAGCACTCGCACAGCGAATCCGGTTACGGAGAACGCCGGAAGGGCTGCGAGCGAGCGGCGGAGCTGCTCGAGGTGAAGGCACTTCGGGACGTTTCGGCGGCGCAGCTGCCTGCGGCGTTGGAGCAGCTTCCGGACGAGCTCCAGCCGCTGGTCAAGCACGTGGTCACCGAGAACGAGCGAGTGCTGTCCACCGTGGAGCTGCTGCGCTCCGGCGGTTACGCCGAGATCGGCCCGCTGCTCAACGCCTCCCACGCCAGCCTCCGCGACGACTACCGCGTCTCCTGCCTGGAACTCGACGTCGCAGCGGACGCAGCGGTGCAGGCCGGCGCACTGGGTGCGCGGATGATCGGCGGCGGCTTCGGCGGTTCGGCGATCGCGCTGATCTCCAGCGCCGACCGGGAGCGGATCGAGTCCGCCGTCCGGTCCGCGTTCGCCGAGCGGAGCCTCACCGAGCCGCGCGTGTTCATCGCGATACCCTCCGCCGGTGCGGGACGGGACCTGTGACGAGCTCGTCGACCTCCGCTTCCCGCTGAAACGACTAGTTTTCCCACGGAAGGCAGTGCGCAGTTGAAGCTCCTGGTCACAGGCGGTGCCGGTTACGTCGGAAGCGTGTGCGCAGCACGCCTGGTGGAGGCGGGCCACGAGGTCGTCGTGGTCGACGACCTCTCCACCGGGCACGCCGACGCGATCCCGGACGGCTGCAAGTTCGTCGAGGCCGACATCGCCTCCGCGGCGAGCGAGCTGCTGGCGGAGAAGTTCGACGGTGTGCTGCACTTCGCGGCCAAGTCGCTGGTCGGCGAGTCCATGGAGGACCCGCAGAAGTACTGGCAGGGCAACGTCGTCACGTCGCTGCGCCTGCTGGATGCGATGCGCGAGCACGGCACGCCGCGACTGGTGTTCTCCTCGACGGCGGCGACCTACGGCGAGCCCGAGGTCTCCCCGATCACCGAGGACCTGGCGACGCGGCCGACCAACACCTACGGCGCCACCAAGCTCGCGATCGACCACGCGATCACCTCCTACGCGACGGCGCACGGCATCGGTGCGGTCAGCCTGCGGTACTTCAACGTCGCCGGGGCGCACGGCGCCTTCGGCGAGCGGCACACCGTGGAGACCCACCTGATCCCGATCGTGCTGCAGGTCGCGCTGGGTCAGCGCGAGCAGGTGCAGATCTTCGGTGAGGACTGGCCCACCGCCGACGGCACCTGCGTCCGCGACTACATCCACGTCACCGACCTCGCCGACGCCCACCTGCTGGCGCTGCAGAACGCCGAGGCCGGCCAGCACAGCATCTACAACCTGGGCAACGGCACGGGCTTCTCGGTCAAGCAGGTCATCGACACCTGCCGCGAGGTCACCGGGCACCCGATCCCGGCGAAGGTCGCACCCCGCCGGGCGGGCGACCCGGCGACCCTGGTGGCTTCCAGCCAGCGGGCGCGGGAGGACCTGGGGTGGCAGCCCCAGCGCGCCGACATCGGCGTGATCGTGCGTGACGCGTGGGAGTTCACCCGCGCGCGCCACGCGTCCTGATCGCTTCTTCCGCTTCTTCGCGCACATCAGCAGGCTCCGTCCTCGTCAAGCAGGAGCTGGGCGTCGTCGACCGAGTGCCGGGCGATGCCGGCCAGCTCCGCGGGCGGGATTCCGGAGTCCATGGCCTGCCGGAGCAGGGTGCCGAGGGTGTGTGCGGGTGTGACCTTCTCGATGCGTTCCAGGGCCACACCCGCCAGCGCGCCCTCACCGCGCACGTAGGCCGAGAACGCCAGCAGCGCGGCGACCTCGGCGAGTTCGGGATCCGGCGCTTTGCGCACGAGCGTCAGCCAGAGCTCTTCGGCCGGGCGCGCCAGTTCGCTCAGCGCGGTGCCCATCACGATGTCCCGAACGCGGGTGTCCGCGACGGCCTGCAGCACGCCCAGCAGGTCGTCCTCGGTGAGCGCGGAGCCCGCGGCGATGCGCTGGATGGCGCCGAAGACCTTGCGCAGGTCTTCGGTGACGCGCGACGGGTCGTAGGAGTCGATGGCCTCCTCGGTCAGCGCGTCGAGCTTCGCCGACCAGCGGCTGATCACCTCGTGCGATTCGGGCGCGACGAGCTCGCGCAGTTCGTCCCTGCTCCCGAAGGTCACCGACCCCTCGGCTGCCATCACCGCTCCCATCGCGGATTCCTTCGGATCCGCGACGACTCCGCAGCAGCCCTCGTCGAAGTAGCACCGCCACTTCTCGCCGGCCACGATCTCCGGCACGTGCAGCGCGTGAGCGGTCACGATCCCGGCCTGCAGCAGCGTTTTCCGGACCACTTCGATCAGGCCGAGCATCGGCGGCTCGGAGTCAGGGCCGGGCTCGTCGGACTCGTGGCACCTGCCTCCGCAGCTCTGCGGGCAGCCCGAGTAGTTGGGTTTGTCCCCGACCACCACCATGATCACGCCTTCGACGTTCTTCCTGCTCAGCGGACCTGTCAGCAGGAACTCGCCGAACGCGCAGGCGTTCGCGGGGCACGGCAGGTCCACGCGCATGGTCATGCCGAACTTCGGGGTGCCGGTCAATTCGTGCAGCGTCAGCAGCACGAAGGAGTTGACCGGGTTGAACCCGATCATGTGCGGTAGCGCGGCGAGCACGTCACCGGGATCGCTGAGCGATATCTGGGTGTTCAGTCGAGTTGTCATGCCACAACGATGGATCCGAAAACCTGCTCGGCGAAACCGGTTTCGCGAATCTCCGGACAACTTCGTCCGCTGTGGACAGAACAGGGCCGAAACGCCCGCGACCACACCGATCAGCGACGATCGATCAGGCTAACTTCACCACCCCGTCGAAGGTTGCTCTCCGCTACCGCACCGGATTTCATGAAAGCGGGTCACGAAATCCTTCCGACGGTGGGAATCGAGATGCTGGTGCGCGCCAGGTCCAGCCGCAGCCCCGCGCCCGGCTTGGGGCGCAGCGTGAAGTCGTGGTCGCTGGAGAGCACCACCACGCCCAGCCGGTGCCCGGGAGCGAACACGTAGTCGTCGGGCTGCATGCTCACGGTGATCGCGTAGTTCTGCCCGGGCTCGATCGGCGTGGTGCGGTCCAGCGCCTCCCGGTTCTGCGGGTCGGCCCACCCGCGGGTGACCACCGAGACCGAACCGTCCGGTGCCTGGTCGACCAGCAGAGCGGTTACGTTGGCCGCCGGCCGGTCGAAGGTCAGCGCCAGGTCGGCGCGGACCTCACCGCTGACCCGCGCCTGCTCGGCCAGCGGCTCGGTGAAGTAGGCCAGCCGGTTCGGCGAGCTCGGTGCCGCCGCGAGGTCCTCGGCCAGCAGACCGGCGTCGTCGGTGAGGCCTTCCACCGCCCCAGCAGCAGGGCTGCCAGCGCTGAGACCACCTCGCTGGGGTCCACCCGCGCTCGGGCGCAACACCGTCTCGGCGGCATCCGGGGCGGGCCATTCCGGCTCCTCGGTCCAGCTGCCGTCCTCGCGCTGCACCGTTGCGCGCGGCTCGCCCTCGACGCCGTTGGGCACGTCGTGGAGGTAGCGGGTGAACCAGCGGTTCAGCGTCCGCAGCCACTCCTGCTCGCGCAGCTTGATCGGGTCGGTGTGGCCGGACTGGTGCCACCAGATCTTGTGCGGCACGTCGTGCTCCCGCAGCGCCCCGTACCACTGCGCGGCTTGGCGCGTCTTGACGTTCCAGTCGTTGAGCCCGTGCACCGACAGCACGGCCGCGTGCACCTTGTCGACGTCGTCGAGGTAGTTGCGCTCGTCCCAGAACCGGCTGTAGTCGCCGGTGATCCGATCCTGCTCAGCGGTGAGGCCGTCGATCACCGGACGGCACGGCTCCCTGTCGGCGCGGGTGTGGACGTATTCGGCCAGCACGTCGGCGTCCTCGCCCTGGTAACCGCCGGGAGCGACCACGGCCCCGTCGGTCCGGTAGTAGTCGTACCAGTTCGAGATCGCCCCGATCGGCACGATCGCTTCGAGGCCTTCGACTCCCGTCGAGGCCACGGCGTTGGGCAGGGTGCCGTTGTAGGAGACGCCCATCATGCCGACCTTGCCGGTCGACCAGTGGGCCTGAACGGGCGCACCGCCGGCGTCGTGGCCGGGTGCGCGGCGGTTGAGCCAGTCCACCACGGACTTGGCGCCGATCGTCTCGTTCTCGGCACCGGTGGTCGGGCACCCCGTGGACTCCCCGGTCCCCAGCGACTCGGCGTAGACCACGGCATAGCCCCTGGCCAGCAGGTACTGCTCGTACGCCCAGTCGATCTCGGCGGCGACGGCGACCCGCTCGTCACCCGTCGTGCGGCGCATCGTGCGCGGCCCGGCCTGCTCCGGCACGTGCAGCTCGGTGTCGACGTTGTGGTTGAGCACGTCGTTGCCGCCGGAGAAGTACGGGCTGGCCTGGTAGACCACCGGAACCCGCAGGCCCTGCTCGGACTCCTTCGGCCGCACCACCTGGACGTGCACCCGGTCCTGCTGCCCGTCGTGGTCGCTGTCGACCGGCGCGGTGACGAACAGGTCCTGGCGCACCGCTTGAGCCGGGTCGAACACCGGCTGCGCTTCACCGTCGGAGAACACCGGGCCCTGCGGTGGTTGGGCCGCCGCCGTGGACCCGGCGAGGGGCAGGGCGAAGATCGCCGCGAGACAACCGGTCACAACGCGCCGCATGCAGGCTCCCGAATCTGGAAGGAGGACGAGACCAGCACTTTTCTTAGCGCGAAATGGGAAGTCAATCGCCGATGCGGCGGGTTCCCGCCAGAACCACCCGGGCGGCAGTAAGGTCGAAGCGTCGGGACCGGAACCAACGAGGAGTACGCATGTCGATTCCGTCCAGCCTGCTGACCTCGGCCGGTTTGATCGGTGGCTTCGCGGTGGCTCGCGCCTCCCAGCACCGGCACTGGGGCGGAGTCGTCGCGGCAGGCGCCGGCCTGGGCGCGATGGAGGTCTGCCGCCGCCGCGCCGGCGTGGTCCCGGCGCTGGCCCTGGGGGCCACCTACGGAACGGCGCTGGCGGGCTCACACCCGCTGGCGAAGAAGATCGGCGCCTGGCCCTCGGTGTTCGCCGTGACCGCTGCGACCGCGACCGCGGCCCACCTGCTCACCCGCCGCTGAGGAAGTCCAACCTCACCACGGCGCTGCCGAGCGCGCCCGTACACGATCCGCCCATGCTCCGGCCTCTCGTCGGCGTCTACACGTGCCAGGGACGCAGCCGCGGGATCCAGGCGGGAACGTCGCTCCGGTAGCGCTCGTAGTCCGCGCCGAAGCGGCGGACCAGCGCCGGTTCCTCGCGCCAGCGCACGTACGGAGCCACGAAGCACCACAGCAGCAGCGGGTACAGCAGCACCCACAGGCCTCCGAGCAGCAGCGGCTCACCGATGAGCACCGCGAACAACGCCACGTACATCGGATTGCGCACGTTCCGGTACAGCCCGCCCACCACCAACTGGTCAGGAACGGCAACCGGGACGGGCGTCCCCCGGCCCTCGCGGACGAACCGGCTGAACGCGTGCACGAGTACCGCCGCGCCCGCGAGGATCAGCGCACCGCCCAGCACCCGCGCCGGCCACCAGTGCGGGACGGGCTCGTGCCACCGGAAGCCCGTGAGCAGCCACGGCACGAGAACGGTGACCGTCCCCGGCCCGGCGAAGAAGAACACGGCACTGCCGACGGTCGCCGATGACCTGCGCACGAGACCCACCATGCCGCTCGTCGAAGCTCGGCACCAGCACCCACGTGGTCACATCCGGTTCTCAGGCCCGCGTGCCGTCTCAAACCGGGTTGCAGGTGAGAGCTAGGCTGTTTGCCGACCCGTTACTCGACACGGCGAAGGAAACAACCGGTGCCTGATCCAGCTTCATCCATTGAAGAGCTGACCGCCCAGCGCGACCGCGCCCACCAGGAGTTCGCAGATCTCGTGGCGCGCGGCCTGAAACTGGATATCACCCGAGGAAAGCCATCGCCGAAGCAGCTGGACCTGTCCAACGAGCTGCTCGACCTCTCCAGCGGAACCGACGCCGACGGCGCTGACCTGCGCAATTACGGCGGGCTCAACGGCCTGCCCGAGCTGCGGGCGATCTTCAGCGACGACCTGCAGGTGCCCGTCGACCAGCTGCTGGCGGCGGGCAACTCGAGCCTGGAGCTCATGCACGACGCCCTGGTCTTCGCGCTGCTCAACGGCGTGCCCGGCGGCACCCAGCGCTGGGTCGCCGAGCAGGAGATCGCGTTCCTGTGCCCGGTGCCCGGCTACGACCGCCACTTCGCGCTGTCGGAGCGGCTCGGCATCAAGATGATCACCGTCCCGATGACGCCCGACGGCCCGGACATGGACGTCGTCGAGCGGCTGGTGGCCGAGGACTCCCGGATCAAGGGCATCTGGTGCGTGCCGAAGTACAGCAACCCGGACGGTGCCGTCTACTCCGACGAGACCGTGCGACGGCTCGCCGCGATGAGCACTGCGGCTCCGGACTTCCGGATCTTCTGGGACAACGCCTACGCGGTGCACCACCTCACCGATGACGAGGCCGAGATCGCCGACGTGCTGGCGCTGTGCGCCGAGCACGGCAACCCCGACCGCGCGCTCGTGTTCGGCTCCACCTCGAAGATCACCTTCGCGGGTGCGGGCGTGGCGTTCTTCGGCTCCTCGCCCGCGAACGTGGAGTGGTGGCTGGCCTCGACGTCCAAGCGCAGCATCGGCCCGAACAAGGTCAACCAGCGGGCGCACGCCCGGCTGCTGCGCGACGCCGCCGGCCTGCGCGAGCACATGCGCAAGCACGCCGCGCTGATCCGCCCGAAGTTCGAAGCCGTGGACAAGATCCTCAGCGCTGAGCTGGGCGGCACCGGGCTGGCCAAGTGGAGCAATCCGGCCGGTGGCTACTTCATCAGCCTGGAGGTCCCCGAGGGCTGCGCCAAGGCAGTCGTCGCCAAGGCCAAGGAAGCGGGCATCGCCCTCACCCCTGCCGGTGCGACCCACCCCTACGGGGACGACCCGGCGGACTCGGTGATCCGCATCGCGCCGACCTTCCCGGAGCTCGCCGACGTCGAGGCCGCCACCGCGGGCCTGGCCGTCTGCGTTCGCCTCGTCGCCACGGAGAAGATCCTGGCCGAGAAGCAGTCCTGATCTGAACACGACGACGGCCGGTGCGGTTCCTCGGGGACCCACCGGCCTTCGTCGTGGGAGCAGGGTTCAGCTGGAGGCCTCGTCCTGGAGGATCAGCGGCCAGGCATCTTCGTAGTAGATCCCGGGTTCAGGCGGGACGGGTTCACCGGTGTCGGGGTCGACGCACCCGATGTCGAACGCCTCAGCGGCGCTCACCGGCATGACCGTTCCGTCTTCGATGAACCAGCCGTACACGTGCTTGATCAGGAAATCGCTGCCCTGGGAGTCGGTGAACGCGACCTCGTCGGTGAGCGAGTAGAGGACCAGCGACACCATCGTCCCCTCGTGCAGCAGCTCGTCGAGGAAGCGCTCGACTTCGGGGGTGTCCAGGACCAGTTCACCGCGGTGGTCCAACGCCGCCACGGTGTTCACGGACCGATCTGGAAACCCCGTCACGGTCAGGACGTGCACCCCCGGTGCGGCGAAAAGAACCGCGTTCTTCAGCAAGCTTCGTGCCCGCATCTCCACCTCCGCGTGTCTCGGTGCGGACGAGAGTGCCGAACCCGGGGCTCGCCGTTCGTCGTCTCACGACGCCCACCCCGCGGCTATCCCCCGAACGTGAGCACGCCTGCTGGGCGAATGCGAAAGGCACTGACACGAAAGAAGTCCGGGGTGGGCGTGTTGGTCACGCCCACCCCGGACTTCGGTCATTCAGCGCTCAGGCTCAGCTGCAGCCCGAGGTGGAGCCGCAGCCCTCGCAGAGGTAGCAGGAGCCGGACGGGCGCATCTTCGTACCGCAGGTCATGCACAGCGGCGCGTCGGCGGCCTTGCCCAGCTGGAGCTCGAGCAGCTCGGTGGAGCTGCCCGCGCGGACCTCCTGCTTGGACTCGGACTTCTCCTCGGCCTTCGCGTAGTCCACCGTGGACCGCATGGTGTCCAGGTCGACGTTGTCCGAAGGCTGAGCCGGTTCCGTGTTGTTGACCTGGGCTTCCCGCTCGTCCACGGTGAAGATGCCCAGCTGGGCGCGCTTCTCGTAGGGCAGGTAGTCCAGTGCCAGGCGGCGGAACAGGTAGTCCAGGACGCTGCTGGCCATCCGGATGTCCGGGTCGTCGGTCATGCCGGCCGGCTCGAAGCGCAGGTTCTGGAACTTCGAGACGTAGAACTCCAGCGGGATGCCGTACTGCAGACCCACCGAGATCGACATGGAGAAGGCGTCCATCACACCGGCCAGGGTCGACCCCTGCTTGCCGAGCTTGACGAAGATCTCGCCCAGCCCGTCGTCGGGGTACGAACCGGCGTGCAGGTAGCCCTCGGCACCGCCGACGGTGAACGACACCGTCTGGCTCGGGCGCTTCTTCGGCAGGCGCTTGCGGACCGGGCGGTACTCGATCTGCTTCTCGACGACCTTCTCCGACTCGCCCTTGTCGCCCTTGCCGGCGGACAGCGGCTGGCCGACCTTGCAGTTGTCGCGGTAGATCGCCAGCGCCTTCAGGCCCAGCTTCCAGCCCTCGAAGTAGAGCTCCTCGACCTCTTCGACGGTCGCCGACTCCGGCATGTTCACCGTCTTGGAGATCGCACCCGAGATGAACGGCTGCACCGCGGCCATCATCCGCACGTGGCCCATCGGCGCGATCGAGCGCTCGCCCATCGCGCAGTCGAAGACCTCGTAGTGCTCCTGGCGCAGACCAGGCGCGTCGACGACGTGACCGTGCTCGGCGATGTACTCGACGATCGCCTCGATCTGCTCTTCCTGGTAGCCCAGGGCCTGCAGGGCGCGCGGGACCGTCTGGTTGACGATCTGCATCGAGCCGCCGCCGACCAGCTTCTTGAACTTCACCAGCGCCAGGTCGGGCTCGACACCGGTGGTGTCGCAGTCCATCATCAGACCGATCGTGCCGGTCGGGGCCAGCACCGACGCCTGAGCGTTGCGCCAGCCGTTGCGGTTGCCGATCTCCAGACCCTGCTGCCACACCTTGGTGGCCAGCTTGTGCACGGTCTTGTCGTTGTGGTGGTAGGTGCGCACCAGGTCGTTGGCAGCGGCGTGCTTGCGCATGACCCGCTGGTGGCCCTCGGCGTTGCGGGCGTAGCCCTCGTAGGGACCGACGACACCGGCGAGCTCGGCCGAACGCTTGTAGGCGGTGCCGGTCATCAGCGAGGTGATCGCCGCCGCCAGCGCACGACCGCCGTCGGAGTCGTAGGCGTGACCGGTGGCCATCAGCAGCGCGCCGAGGTTGGCGTAACCGATGCCGAGCTGGCGGAACTTGCGGGTCGTGACGCCGATCGACTCCGTCGGGAAGTCCGCGAAGCAGATCGAGATGTCCATCGCGGTGATGACGAACTCGACGGTCTTCTCGAACAGCTCGGCATCGAAGGTCAGGTCATCGCGCAGGAACTTCATCAGGTTCAACGAGGCCAGGTTGCAGCTGGAGTTATCCAGGTGCATGTACTCCGAGCACGGGTTGGACGCGGTGATCCGGCCCGTCTCCGGCGAGGTGTGCCAGTCGTTGATCGTGTCGTCGTACTGGATGCCCGGGTCGGCGCATTCCCACGCGGCCTTGGCCAGCTTGCGGAACAGGTCGCGGCCCTTGACCGTGTCGATCACGTCGCCGTCGGTGCGGGAGCGCAGACCGAAGTCGTTGTCGCTCTCGACCGAGCGCATGAACTCGTCGGAGACGCGCACCGAGTTGTTGGCGTTCTGGTACTGCACCGAGTTGGAGTCCGCGCCACCGAGGTCCATGTCGAAACCGGCGTCGCGCAGCGCGCGGATCTTGTGCTCCTCGCGCGCCTTGGTCTCGATGAACTCCTCGACGTCCGGGTGGTCGACATCGAGGACGACCATCTTGGCCGCGCGACGGGTCGCGCCACCGGACTTGATGGTGCCCGCCGAGGCGTCCGCACCGCGCATGAACGAGACCGGGCCGGAAGCGGTGCCACCGGAGGACAGCAGCTCCTTGGAGGAGCGGATGCGGGACAGGTTCAGCCCGGCACCGGAACCGCCCTTGAAGATCAGGCCCTCTTCCTTGTACCAGTCGAGGATCGACTCCATCGTGTCGTCGACCGACAGGATGAAGCAGGCCGAGACCTGCTGGCGCGAGCTGGTTCCCACGTTGAACCAAACCGGCGAGTTGAAGCTGAAGACCTGGTGCAACAGCATGTAGGTCAGCTCGTGCTCGAAGATCTCCGCGTCCTCGTCGGTCGCGAAGTAGTCGTTCTCGACTCCGGAGGCGACGTAGGTCTTCACGACGCGGTCGATCAGCTGCCGCAGGCTGCCCTCCCGCTCGTCGGTGCCGACGGCACCGCGGAAGTACTTGCTGGTGACGATGTTGACCGCGTTCAACGACCAGAAGTCGGGGAACTCGACCCCGCGCTGCTCGAAGTTGACCGAACCGTCCCGCCAGTTGGTCATCACCACGTCGCGACGCTCCCACTTGACGTCGTCGTAGGGGTGGACCCCCTCGGTGGTGTAGACGCGCTCAACCCGGATGCCCTTGCGAGCATCTGCTTCCGGCTCCCCCGCTGCGCCGGCCGGGCTACCGACGGTCTCTGTCATGACCTGCCCCTTTTCCTTCTTCATCGCTCGCTCAGTCGCTCGTCGCGTTTCGTCGGCCCCGTCCGGGCTCCCCGTCCGGTTCGGTCGTGACTCTGTTCTCTTCGCCGTCCCCGCCCGGGGCTGCGAATGGCCTTTCGCGCTTCCGCCCCCTCTGCGGGACGCGCGCCGTCGCGGCTTGCTCAACCGCCGCACTCCACGTCTAGTTGCTCGCCGTCCCGCAGTGACTCCCTCGCAGCCCGCAGGTCGGTAATTTCCTTCTCGAAGTCCTCCACCGAGGAGTACGCGCGGTAAACGCTCGCGAAGCGCAGGTAGGCGACTTCGTCCAGTTCCCGCAGCGGACCGAGGATGGCCAGCCCGACTTCGTGGCTGGGCAGCTCGGCGACGCCGGAGGACCGGATCGCCTCCTCCACCTGGTGCGCCAACTGCTGCAGTGCGTCCTCTTCTACAGGACGCCCCTGACAGGCGCGGCGGACACCGGTGACCACCTTCTCCCGGCTGAAGGGCTCGGTGACGCCCGATCGCTTCACGACCGACAACACCAGCTCTTCGATCGTCGTGAACCGGCGACCACACGCCGAGCACGAGCGTCGGCGGCGGATCGCCTGGCCGTCCTCCACTTCGCGCGAGTCCACGACCCTGGAGTCATCGCCGCGGCAGAACGGGCACCGCACCGGCCATTCACCCCCTTCCCCCTTGGAGGTCGTCAGCCGGTCCCACCGGCCCGCGACCACGTACGTCCACGGGGTACCCAGAACCCTGGAAGCCCAATCTATGGACTAACCACATGGACGTAACTACTAGATGTTGTGGTCGACTTTAAACCCGCGCCGGACCGGGTTGCAAACCGACACACCTGTGTCGCCCGGCCGGATGACGCACCCCTCGCCCCAGCTGGGAAAACCCCGCGAACCACAACATCTTGGGGTTCGGTCAGCTACCGACCGGCACCACCAGGAATCGGCCCGCCTCCGCGGAAGGCGACCCGAGACCGTTGAGCTCGACGATGCGATCGACCGCCGCGCGAGGGTCGGCATCGGGCGCCATGCGCGTCGCGATACCCCACAGAGTGTCCCCCGTTCGCACCTGCACAACGGTGGTACCTCCCGCCACCGGCGCGTCGCCCGCCCCGAACAGCCCCACCAGCACCACGCCGAGGAAGGCCGCGGCGGCGACACCGGAGAGGACGAGCCACTCGCCGAGTCTGCCCTTCTCCAGCGCCGGCCTGGCGCACGATCTGGCCTCGGCGACCCGCCCGCGACGCGGAGCCTCGATCACCCGCCCATGTGGACGACGAACCTCGGCCCGACGCAGGGGCGACACGATCGGCTCGACTTCCGGCCGACCGGCGAGCGACTCCCGCTCAACAGGCCGAACTCGCCGTACTGTGTCGATGAACGTGGTCATGTCGCCTCCCGCGCGGAACGATGATCGAAAGGTTGTTCGATCGAACCTCCGTGCGATTGTGTACCAAGAGTGGCCTTCAGCGCGAGACCCTGGGCCAAAATTAACTCGAACAGGTGTTTGATCTCCGTGTTTACCGCGTCTACTGTGGAAAGCGAGCAGCGGACGGCGAACACCGGTGACCAGATCCGGGGCGGCACACCGCTCGATGAAGACCAGCACCGCAGTTCACACGGATTCAGGAGGCAGCGGTGGCGAGAAATGCGACCGGCTCTATCGGGGGCCGCGTAGACGACATCAAGGACTCCCCTGCCGAGGTGGACACCGTGCCAGAGCAGGCCACCGCGGCCGAGGAGCTCAGCGACCGCCAGCTCAAGGTGCTGGAGGCCATCCGGGAGTGGATGAGCGAGCACGGCTACCCACCCAGCGTCCGGGAGATCGGTGACGCGGTGGGCCTGACGTCGACCTCCTCGGTCGCCTACCAACTGCGCGTGCTGGAGCGGAAGGGCTTCCTGCGCCGCGACCCGCACCGGCCGCGCACCGTGGGCGTGCTGGTCGGCGGCGAACCGGAGAACGAGGCTCAGGCGAAACCGGCCTACGTCCCGGTCGTCGGTCGCATCGCGGCGGGCGGTCCGATCCTGGCGGAGGAGTCCATCGAGGACGTCTTCCCGCTGCCCAAGGAGATCGTCGGCGACGGAACCCTGTTCCTGCTGAAGGTCGTCGGCGACTCGATGGTCGACCTGGCCATCACCGATGGCGACTGGGTGGCCGTCCGCCAGCAGCCCGACGCGGACAACGGCGAGGTCGTCGCGGCGATGATCGACGGCGAGGCGACGGTGAAGACCTTCAAGCGCACCGACGAGCACGTCTGGCTGATGCCGCACAACTCGGCCTACGAGCCGATCCTGGGTGACGACGCCCAGATCCTCGGCAAGGTCGTGGCGGTCCTGCGCCGCCTCTGAGCGAGGCGGTCAGGAGCGCTTGCGGCGCCAGCTGACGAGGTAGACCAGCAGGGCGGCGATGACTCCGGCGAACAGCAGCGCGCGACCGGTGGACATGCCGCCCTCCTCGGTCGCCGGCTGGGCCTGGTCGCCGTCACCGCCGGACGGCGCGGGCTGATCGGTGGCCGTCTCAGCGGACGGGTCGCCGTCCGCCCCGGCGACGCGGCGAACCGCTTCCCCACCTTCTGAACCGGACAGCAGGCTGCCGTCGGGTTGCCAGGCGATGGCTTCGCCCTGCTCCTCGTCCGGGAGCGGAATCCGCACCGGTTCGCCTTTGAGCGCTTCGAGCACGTCCCCGTTCGGCGAGCGGTAGACGTAGGCCTCGGTGTAGGTGCGCAGCGCCACCAGCGTGCCGTCCGCGCTCACCGACCCTCCCGTGACCAGAACCGAACCCATCGATCCGTCGAGCGGTCCGCCCGGGGTCTTCGTCGCGCGCAGGGACACCGAACCGACCCGTTCCATCGGGACGACCCGTCCCGCGTCCAACGGCTCCGCGGGCCGGTACACCCCGGCCCAGCCGAGCGGCTCCTTGGTGACGATGTGCGGCACTCCGGCCCGATCCAGCAGCAGCGCCTCGGCGTCGTGCGGGCTGTCCGGATAGGACATCCGGTACAGCGCGGAACCGCCGTTGCGGTCCAGCACGTGCAGCGCCACGTTCTCCCGCTTGTGCCGGTTGTCGCCGGTGTCGGCCAGCCAGAGAGCTCCGTCCGGAGCCAGCGCCAGGTCTTCGACGTCGTAGGGATCGCTGTCGCCCGTGCGTTGCGAGCGGACCTCGCAGGTCCGCGGGTCGAGCACGAAGGCCCGCGCCCGCGATCCGCTGTCGTTGACGGCGTACCAGTTGTCCCCGTCCGAGGCCAGACCGGACAGCTCGGAGAGCCCGGATTCCTCGATGGTGCACAACTCAACCGGAGCCGACTGGGCGTGCGCGGGCGCGCCGGAGAGGATCGCGCAGGCGGAGAGCAGCGCGGCCCCGGTCAGGCCGCCGGCTCGGTCAGGCCGCACCGTTGGCCGAGAACGGCTCGATCAGCGAGGCCAGGTCCGGGCGGACCTTGGCCTGGATCCGGGTGCCCTCGGGCGTGTGCTCCTCGTCGACGACCTCGCCGTCGCTGTGCAGCCGTGCCACCAGGTCACCCCGCGTGTAGGGGATCAGGGCGTCGACGAAGACCTCCGGGCGCGGGAGCCGGTCGGCGATGATCTCGCGCAGGTGCTCGATGCCCTTTCCGCTGTGGGCCGAGACGAGCACGGCCTCCGGCAGCAGGCGGCGCAGTTCGGCCATGCGCGTCGCGTCCACCGAGTCGATCTTGTTGACGACCAGCAGCTCCGGAGGCATCTCCGACTTGTGCTCCGCGGAGATCTCGCTGAGCACCTCGCGCACGGCGGCGACCTGCTCGTGCGGCGACGCCTCGGAGCCGTCGACGACGTGGACCAGCAGGTCCGCGCTGGCGACCTCTTCGAGGGTGGAGCGGAACGCCTCGACCAGCTGGTGCGGCAGGTGGCGCACGAACCCGACGGTGTCGGTGAGCGTGTGCGGCTGGCCGTCGGGTGTGACGGCCTTGCGGGTGGTCGGGTCCAGGGTCGCGAACAGGGCGTCCTCGACCAGAACACCGGCGCCGGTCAACGCGTTGAGCAGGCTGGACTTGCCGGCGTTGGTGTAGCCGGCGATGGCCACGCCGGGGACCTCGTTGGACTCGCGGCGGCTGCGCTTGGTGCCGCGGACCGTCTTCATCGCGGCCAGTTCCTTGCGCAGCTTGCTGATGCGCTTGTGGATGCTCCGGCGGTCGGTCTCCAGCTTGGTCTCACCGGGACCGCGGGTGCCCACACCGCCGTTGGCGCCCGCCCGGCCACCGGCCTGACGGGACATCGTTTCACCCCAGCCGCGCAGTCGCGGCAGGAAGTACTGCAGCTGAGCGAGCTCGACCTGCGCCTTGCCCTCCTTGGAACGGGCGTGCTGGGCGAAGATGTCGAGGATCAGCGCGGTGCGGTCGACGACCTTGACCTTGAGCTTCTCCTCCAGCTGCCGCAGCTGGCCGGGCGAGAGCTCACCGTCGCAGATGACCGTGTCGGCGCCGTTCGAGGCGACCAGGTCGCGCAGCTCGCGGACCTTGCCGGAGCCGATGTAGGTACCGGGGTCGGGACGGTCGCGACGCTGGATGATGCCTTCGAGCACCTCCGAACCGGCGGTCTCGGCGAGTCGGGCGAGCTCGGCGAGCGACGCGTCGGCGTGCGCGGCGTCGCCCTCGGTCCACACGCCCACGAGCACGACGCGCTCCAGCCGCAGCCGCCGGTACTCGACCTCGGTGATGTCCTCGAGCTCGGTGGACAGCCCGGAGATCCGCCGCAGCGAGGCGCGGTCTTCCAGCTCCATCTCGCCGGTGGAAGGCTCACCACCGGCCAGGATCGGTTCGAATTCGTCGCCGTCGGCCATGTCCTGGTCCAAGGCGGCGTCGTGGTCGAGCTCTGGGGATGCGGTCAAGGAATCTCTCATCTCACGTTCATTGTCCCACGCTGCGCGACCCATTTTCACTCGCTGCGCTTGCCCGAGCCCGTCCGCGCAGCGCTGAACTGCGGGTTCGGGATCGTCGAAGAGGTCGTCACGGGTTCTGCCACCAGTCGGGGTCCAGCCGTCCTCCACCGACCAGCACGGCAGGGCCGGTCAGGGTGGAACCGCTCGCGGTGATCTCCACCTCGACGGTGCCACCGGGGATGTGCACGAGCCGGCGACCTGTGGTCTGACCTGCGGCGTGCAGGGCGGCGGCGGTCGCGGCGACCGTGCCGGTGCCGCAGGAGCGGGTCTCGCCGACACCGCGCTCGTGCACCCGAATCCGCACCTCGTCGCCGCCGCGCGGCCGCACGAACTCGACGTTCACGCCGTCCGGGAACAGGTTCACGTCGTGCGGCGGGGCTGCGGTGAGGTCGAGGGCGTCGAGATCGTGGGCTCCGACGCAGGCCAGGTGCGGGTTGCCGACGTCGACGGCGACGCCGGCGACAGCGGTGCCGTTCACCGTGGTGGTGGATTCGCCGAAGATCTTGGCCTGCCCCATCTCGACGGTCACCCGGCCGTCCTGGTGGGTGTGCACCGGGCGGATGCCCGCGCGGGTGCCGACCAGCAGGTCCCCGGACGGGGCGAGTCCGGAGGCGACGAGGTAGCGGGCGAACACGCGCACGCCGTTGCCGCACATCTCGGCGATGGATCCGTCGGCGTTGCGGTAGTCCATGAACCACACGTCCGAGGGGACGTCGGCCGGGGCGTCGGGCAGGTTGCCCGCGCGGATCACGCGCAGCACGCCGTCGGCGCCCAGACCGCGCTGCCGGTCGCACAGAGCGCGCACCCGATCGCCGGTGAGCTCCAGCTCACCGTCCGGGTCGGGCAGGATGACGAAGTCGTTCTGGGTCCCGTGGCCCTTGATGTACTCGGGTCCTCCGAAGGGGTGCACGTCGCCAGTCTACGGATTCACCAGGGCACGGACATGGTCGGCAAGCTCGGGGTCCGCGGCGTCGAACCACTTGATGCGCTCGTCGCGGCGGAACCACGAGCGCTGCCGCCGGACGAAGCGGCGCGTCAGCCGTGCGGTCTCGGCCGCGGCGGCGGTCATGTCGTCCGCGCCGTCGAACTCGGCCAGCACCTGCTGGTAGCCCAGCGCACGGCTGGCGGTGCGACCGTGGCGCAGTCCCTTCTCCTCCAGGCGGCGCACCTCGTCGACCAGTCCGGAGTCGAACATGCGGGTCACGCGCTCGTCGACGCGATCGTCGAGGTCCTCGGCAGGCCGGTCCAGGCCGACCAGGACGGTGCCGTAGCGGGGCGGGCCCGGGGTGGGCAGGTTCGCCGAGAACGGCTCACCGGTGATCTCGATGACCTCCAGCGCCCGCACGATGCGACGTCCGTTGCTGGTCAGGATGGCCGCCGCGGCGGCGGGGTCGAGTTCGGCGAGCCTCCGGTGCAGCGCGACCGGTCCGAGCTCGGCCAGCTCGTCCTCGTACTTCTGCCGCACCTGCGGATCGGTCCCGGGGAACGTCAGGTCGTCCACGACCGCCTGCACGTAGAGCCCGGACCCACCCACGAGGATCGGGGTGCGACCGCGGGCGAGCACGCCCTCCAGGACGGTGCGGGCCTCTCGCTGGTACGCGGCGACCGAGGCGGTCTCGGTGACGTCGAGGACGTCGAGCTGGTGGTGCGGGACGCCCCGCCGCTCGTCGAGGGTGAGCTTGGCGGTGCCGATGTCCATCCCGCGGTAGAGCTGCATCGCGTCGGCGTTGATCACCTCACCGTCGAACCGCTCGGCGAGCAGCACGGCGAGGTCGGACTTTCCGGTGGCGGTGGGCCCGACGACGGCGACGGGGTGCGGGAGCGAAGACACACCAGAACTCTAAGTGCCCGCCGCCCGGTTCCGTCCGCGTGGCGGAGCGGGTCGCGGCGTCGCTCACGAGCGGTGCGCGATCTGAATCGCGTCGGGCCGGATCGATCTGCACCAACGGCCACCCATTCGGCGTTCGAATCCGTCAGACTGGACACGGCGCGCGAACAGGCGCCCCGCAACCGCTCGGCTTCGGCGCCGGCGAGCACGGCCAGCGCGAGGACCAGCAGCGGCGGGTGCGGCACGACGACACGGGTGATCGCACTCGTGCACGGCATGGGGTCACGGGCGAGTTGGCTGGAGCAGGTGGCCGCGCACTGCGGCGGATCGAACCGATGCGAGGCGTCGGCACCCTGCTCGCTGCCGCCACACGGGTGACCGATGACAATGAAGCCGTGCAGGTCATGAGGTCCCGAGGTTTCAGCCGGGCACCGATTCGGGTATGGAGTACCGAATCGGCTGTTGACCTGTTTGAATGCGCCAGCGGAGGCCGGACCATCCGACGGTTCGGGCTGACGCTTGCTGGGCCCCGCCGATGCGGGGCGCCCGTGGCCGACACGGGCATCGAAGCGGGCACGCAAGGAGGAAGCCGGCCATGACGCACCAGGACACGACCCCCGAGTCGGTCGCCAGCAAGGCGGTCGCGGACTCGACCAGCAGCAACACCGGGTCACCCGCGGTCGCGCCCGCAGTACCGAAGGCTTCCGCGGACCCCTCCCAGTGGGGACGGGTGGACGCCGACGGCACGGTGTACGTGAGCACCGCCGACGGTGAGCGGGCGATCGGTTCCTGGCAGGCCGGTGATGCGGCCGAAGGCCTCGCCCTCTACGCGCGCAAGTTCGACGACATGGTCACCGAGGTCGAGCTGCTGGAGACTCGGCTGGGCACCCACGCCGGCGAGCCCAAGCACACGCTGACCAGCGCCAAGCACCTGCAGGAGTCGTTGGCCGAGGCCGCGGTGATCGGCGACCTGGCCGCCCTGGGCGCCCGCATCGAGCACCTGCTGGCCCGCGCCGAGGAAGCGGTCGAGGGCGCCAAGCACGAGAAGGAGCGCGCCCGCGCCGAGGCGATCGCCCGCAAGGAGGCGCTGGTCGCCGAGGCCGAGGAGATCGCCCACGAGGCGACGCACTGGAAGTCGGCCGGTGACCGGTTGCGCCAGATCCTCGACGAGTGGAAGAAGGTCCGCGGCGTCGACCGCAAGACCGACGAACAGCTGTGGCGGCGGTTCTCCAAGGCCCGCGACGCCTTCAGCCGCCGTCGCGGCTCGCACTTCGCCGAGCTGGACCGCCAGCGCGCGGCGGCCAAGGCCCACAAGCAGGAGTTGGTCGAGGAGGCCGAGTCGCTCACCGAGTCCAGCGACTGGGGCGACACGGCGAACCGCTACAAGCAGCTGATGGCCGACTGGAAGGCCGCCGGTCGCGCGCCCAAGGACAGCGATGAGGTGCTCTGGCAGCGCTTCCGGGCCGCGCAGGACCGGTTCTTCAGCCGCAGGTCGGAGGCGTTCTCCGAGCGCGACGCCGAGTTCGCCGCCAACGCCAAGCTCAAGGAGGAGCTGCTGGTCGAGGCCGAGCAGATCGACCCGTCGGCCGATCTGAAGGCCGCGCAGGCGCAGCTGCAGCGGGTGCAGGAGCGCTGGGACGAGATCGGCAAGGTGCCGCGCGAGCGGATGCGCGAGCTGGAGGGAAGGCTTCGCGGCGTGGCCGACAAGGTCCGCGACGCCGTCGATGCCCAGTGGCGCCGCACGGACCCGGAGGCCCAGGCCCGCGTCGACCAGTTCCGCGGCCGCGTGGAGCAGTTCGAGGCCCAGGCGGAGAAGGCCCGCGCCTCGGGCGACGAGCGCCGGGCGAAGAAGGCCGACGAGCAGGCCGCCCAGTGGCGCGAGTGGTTGCACGCAGCAGAACAGGCCATCGCCGACCGCTGATCTGCGCGAAACGACGACGCCCGCACCGGACTCGGTGCGGGCGTCATTGCGCTGCGGGTCCGAACCGTTCGGTCAGAACGTGAACCAGCAACCGCTCAGTCGCGGGACCAGACGATGCGCATCCACTGGATCGCCAGGACGGCCATGCAGATGACCGCGAGCACCAGGCCGACGCCCGGTCCGGCCTGGCCGCTGGTCTGGCGGGACCAGATCGCGATCATGCCTTCGAAGGTGACCACGAGTCCGGCGACACCGGCCAGGAAGGCCGCGCCCCAGCGGCGGGTGATCAGCGCCAGCGCACCGAAGCCCAGGCCGACGATCGCGGAGTTGATCGCGAACAGCCGTGGCAGCAGCCCCACCTTCAGCGACGGATCCGCATGCCCGGTCAGCACCTCGTACCCGGGGCTGCCGCCCGCCCAGGGCAGCAACGAGCTCACCACGAGCGCCAGCATCACCGTGGCGATGACCAGCGCCTTGGCGCCCGGGTCGAACCGCCGCAGCACCTCACCGCGGCTCTTCACGTCCTGTTCCTCGCTCAACACGCACATCCCTGCTGCGCCGCCGGCTGCGGAGCCGGGGCACCGATGGAGGGCAGCCCGAGGCTGACCCCGGAGGTCTTGGGGCGCACGCCCTCTTCCCAATGGTCGCCCGCCCGGGTGCGGCGGTGGCCTGAGATGTCGGCGTCGGCGACCAGGTGGTGCGGGGCGGCGCGGGTGACCGTGGTGCGCACGAGGTCGCCGG
The DNA here is from genome assembly GCF_018070075.1 of Saccharopolyspora endophytica. GTDB lineage: Bacteria > Actinomycetota > Actinomycetes > Mycobacteriales > Pseudonocardiaceae > Saccharopolyspora > Saccharopolyspora endophytica. The sequence continues at coordinate 118,633 of NZ_JAGPXE010000002.1, read as the reverse complement.
GCCGGATCTCGCCGTCGAGCGCGCCGGTGGGCGTGAAGTGCACCAGGCGGCCGTCGCGGGCGCGGCCGGAGAGCCGGTGGGTCTCGGCGTCCTTGCGACCCTCCCCTTCGGCGACCAGCAACTCGACCTCGCGACCGACGATCTTCTTGTTCTCATCCCAGGAGATCTCGTTCTGCAGCGCGACCAGGCGGTCGTAGCGCTGCTGCACGACCTCCTTGGGCAGCTGGTCGGGCATGTCGGCAGCGGGCGTGCCCGGTCGCTTGGAGTACTGGAAGGTGAAGGCGCTGGAGAACCGGGCGCGGCGCACGACCTCCATCGTGGCCTCGAAGTCCTCCTCGGTCTCCCCGGGGAAGCCGACGATGATGTCGGTGGTGATGGCCGCTTCCGGCATGGCCGCGCGGACCTTGGCCACGATGTCGAGGAAGCGCTCGCTGCGGTAGGAGCGGCGCATCGCCTTGAGGACGCGGTCCGAGCCGGACTGCAGCGGCATGTGCAGCTGCGGGCAGACGTTGGGCGTCTCGGCCATCGCCTCGATGACGTCGTCGGTGAAGTCCCGCGGGTGCGGCGAGGTGAAGCGGACCCGCTCCAGGCCCTCGATCTCGCCGCAGGAGCGCAGCAGCTTGCCGAAGGCGAAGCGGTCGCCGAACTCCACGCCGTAGGCGTTGACGTTCTGGCCGAGCAAGGTCACTTCGAGCACGCCTTCGGACACCAGCGCCTCGACCTCGGAGAGGATCTCGCCGGGCCGGCGGTCCTTCTCCTTGCCGCGCAGCGCGGGCACGATGCAGAAGGTGCAGGTGTTGTTGCAGCCGACCGACACCGACACCCAGCCGGAGTAGGCGGAGTCGCGGCGGGCCGGGAGCGTGGACGGGAAGACGTCCAGCGACTCCAGGATCTCGACCTCGGCCTCCTGGTTGTGCCGCGCGCGTTCCAGCAGCGTCGGCAGCGAACCGAGGTTGTGGGTGCCGAAGACGACGTCGACCCAGGGCGCCTTCTTGACGATCGTGTCGCGGTCCTTCTGCGCGAGGCAGCCACCGACGGCGATCTGCATGTTCGGGTTGACGTCCTTCTGCGGACGCATGTGGCCGAGCGTGCCGTAGAGCCGGTTGTCGGCGTTCTCGCGCACGGCGCAGGTGTTGAACACGACCACGTCGGCGGGCATCTCCCGACCGTTGTCGGCCCGCACGTACCCGGCGTCTTCCAGCATGCCCGCGAGCCGCTCGGAATCGTGCACGTTCATCTGGCAGCCGAAAGTGCGGATCTCGTACGTCTTCGTGCTCACGGTTCCACGGTAGCGCCTGGTCAGATCGCCGATTCACCCGCCCGGACCGATGATGGAGCGGGAGGAACACGCCCCGGGTGATTACTGACCGCAACGAACGGCCTGAAATCCCGGACACGATAGGCGGTCAGGCGGACGACGCTAACTCCGTTGCGTAACGGAGTTGAAACAACGTATCGATCCCAACCTCTGGACTCCGCAGCCACGACAGGCTTAAGTTTCGGCCAACGAAATCCACATACGACGCATTCGGGAGCACTGGATGACCGCAGCCCCCACGGACGTTCCGATGATCCGGATGTCCGCGGTCGACAAGTTCTTCGGCTCACTGCACGTGCTGCGGTCGATCGACCTCGAAGTGCCCAAGGGACAGGTCGTCGTGGTCCTGGGCCCCTCCGGCTCCGGGAAGTCGACGCTGTGCCGGGCCATCAACCGGCTGGAACCGATCAACGACGGGTCCATCGAGATCGACGGCGTGCCGCTGCCGGCCGAAGGACGAGCCCTGGCCGAACTGCGCGCCGACGTCGGCATGGTCTTCCAGCAGTTCAACCTCTTCGCGCACAAGACGATCCTGGAGAACGTCACGCTCGGGCCGATCAAGGTCCGCGGGCAGAGCAAGGACGAAGCCCAGCGCGACGCGATGACGCTGCTGGAGCGGGTCGGCATCACCGACCAGGCTCAGAAGTACCCGGCAGCGCTCTCCGGCGGCCAGCAGCAGCGGGCGGCGATCGCCCGGGCGCTGGCGATGAAGCCGAAGGTCATGCTCTTCGACGAGCCGACCTCCGCGCTGGACCCGGAGATGGTCAACGAGGTGCTCGACGTGATGACCGGTCTCGCCGAAGAGGGCATGACCATGGTCGTCGTCACGCACGAGATGGGTTTCGCGCGCCGCGCCGCGCACCGCGTGCTGTTCATGGCCGATGGCGAGGTCGTCGAGGACGCCGAGCCCCAGAAGTTCTTCGGCGAGCCGAAGAGCGACCGGGCCAAGGACTTCCTCGGCAAGATCCTCACCCACTGAGTGTCACCACCACTGCACAGAGAGGCGTAAGCAGATGCGAGGCAAGAGATTTCGTCTGGTCACGGTGCTGACGGCATCGCTGGCCCTGGCGTTGTCCGCCTGCGGCGGGGGCGGCGAGAACCAACTGGGCGGCGGCGGAGGCGCCCCGGAGATCCCGGTGGACCAGAACGCGCAGTTCGAGCCCGGAAGCACGATGGCCAACCTCAAGCAGGCGGGCACCATCCGGATCGGCACGAAGATCGACCAGCCGCTGTTCGGCCTGAACGACCTCGAGGGCAAGCCGCAGGGCTTCGACGTCGAGATGGCCAAGCTGGTCGCGGCGAAGATGGGCATCCCCGCGGACAAGATCCAGTGGGTCGAGGCGCCGAGCAAGACCCGCGAGGAGATCATCGAGCAGGGCCGCGTCGACATGGTGGTGGCCACCTACACCATCAACGACTCGCGCAAGCAGCGGATCAGCTTCGCCGGGCCGTACTACCAGGCCGGTCAGGACATCATGGTCAAGTCCGACAACGCCCAGATCACCGGACCGGAGACGCTGCGGGCCACCGGCGCGAAGGTCTGCTCGGTGACCGGCTCGACCCCGGCCGAGAAGATCAAGGAGTACGTCGACGAGCCGAACCTGGTGCTCTTCGACGTCTACTCCAAGTGCGCCGACGCGCTGCGCACCGGCCAGGTCCAGGCGGTGACCACGGACAACGTGATCCTGATGGGTCTGGTCGAGAAGAGCGGCGGGCAGTTCAAGCTCGTGGAGAAGCCCTTCACCGAAGAGCCCTACGGCATCGGCATCAAGAAGGGCGATGTGAAGTTCTGCGAGTTCATCAACCAGACCCTCGCGCAGGCCGGCCAGGACGGCACCTACGCGAAGGCGTGGCAGGCGACCGCCGGCAAGGTGTCCAAGCAGACGCCGAGCCTCCCGCAGGCCGACCCCTGCAGCTGACCTGATAGCGGAATGAGGGTGCCGTCCGATCCGGTCGGCACCCTCATCTCTTGGCCGGAGTGGAATCTGTGCAAGTCATCATCGACAACCTGCCGCTGTACCTGAGCGGTCTCGTGCGCACGCTGGAGATCTGCCTGCTGGCGGGTCTGCTCGCGCTGGTCATCGGCACCATCGCGGCGGGCTTCCGGGTCTCCCCGCTACCTCCGCTGCGCGCCGCCGGGACGAGCTGGGTCAACGTGCTGCGCAACTGCCCGCTGACCGTGGTGCTGTTCTTCATGGCCTTCGGCCTGCCGGAGCTGGGCATCAACGGTTCCTACTTCTGGTTCGGCACCATCGGCCTGGCGCTGTACACCTCGGCGTTCGTGTGCGAGGCGATCCGAAGCGGCATCAACGCCGTTCCGGCAGGTCAGGCCGAGGCCGCACGCGCCGTGGGCCTGACCTTCGGCCAGTCGCTGTCGCTGGTCGTGCTGCCGCAGGCCGTGCGCACGGTGGTCCCGCCGCTGGGCAACGTGATCATCGCGATGATCAAGAACTCGGCCCTGGTGGGCGCCTTCGGCGTCGGCGGGGACCTGTTCTCGGTCGGCGACACGCTGACCTCGGCGCGCGGCCTGGCCGCACTGCCGGTGCTGCTCGGCGTGGTGCTGTTCTACCTGGTGCTCACCATCCCGGCCGGTCTGCTGCTGGGTTACCTGGAGCGGAAGGTGGCGATCGCGCGATGACCAACACGGTTCTCTACGAAGCCCCCGGCCCGCAGGCGAAACGACGCTCGCTGGTCGCCAGCGCGGCGGTCGGGCTGCTGCTGCTCGCGGTGGCCGGCTGGGTGCTCTACACGCTGGGCACGCGAGGCCAGCTGACCGCCGAGAAGTGGGGTCCGCTGCTGGACCCGACCAACGGCACGTTCACCGCGCTGTGGGGCCTGATGGGCACCGGCCTGCTGGGCACCCTCACGGCAGCCGTGCTGGCGATGGTGTTCTCGCTGGTCATCGGCACCCTGCTGGCGATCACCCGCGTCGTGAGCGCGCCCTGGTACCGCTGGCTGGTGGTCGGCGTGGTCGAGCTGCTGCGCGGCATCCCGGTGGTCATCATGGTCTTCTTCGCCTTCCGGGTGCTCCCCTCGGTGGGCTTGGACCTGTCGCCGATGTGGTTCCTGGTGATCGGCCTGACCGCGTACAACTCGGTGATCATCGCCGAGATCGTGCGCGCCGGGATCCTGTCGCTGCCCAAGGGCCAGAGCGAGGCCGCCTACGCCATCGGCCTGCGCCGCGGTCAGGTGCTGAGCACGGTGCTGCTGCCGCAGGCGTTCCGGGCGATGCTGCCCGCGCTGATCAGCCAGCTCGTGGTCATCGTCAAGGACACCTCGCTGGGCTTCATCGTCGCCTACGTCGACGTGGTGCGTGAGGCGCAGGTGATCATCCAGAACCTCGGCAACCCGATCCAGACCTACATCGTGGTCGGCGCGATCTTCATCCTCATCAACTACGCGCTGAGCAGGCTGGCGGTCTACACCGAGCGCCGGATGAGCCAAGGGCGCAAGGGCAAGCTGGGGTCGGTCGCCGTCGACGACACCGGCCGCGACGCCTGATCCGGACGAAGCAGGCGCCTTCGGGACTCGTTCCCGGAGGCGCCTCTTCACGTCACGGATGCGCCGAGATCCCCTGGGGTGCCAGGTTCTGGTCGTGGGCTCGTTGCCAGGTGCCGTCGGCGACGGCGGCCCGCAGCATCCCTCGCAGCTCGTCGGCGAGCTTGGGGTCGTCGGCCTTGATGACCAGGTTCCGCTCGGTGTCGGTGACGGCGTACGGGATCTGCGCGAGCTGCGGGACGTCCGCGGTGCCGCCGAGCAGGACGTCGACGTTGCCCGCGGCGACCGCGTCGCGCAGCAGCGTCGGGGGCAGGCGGCGGAACTGCACCTGGGTGCTGGGATCCAGGCCGATGCGGCGGGCGATGTCGCGGGCGACGTCGACGTCGAAGCCCCGGTAGCCGCCCGCGGGGTCGCGCGTGACGAACTCCGGCTGGTCGGCCCGCACACCCACCAGCAGCCGCTTCCGCTGCTTGATCGCGGTCAGCGTCGGCGAGCTGCCCAGCTCCACGTCGCCTCCCGCAGAGGAGCTCGGCGGTGCGGCCGGGACCTCCGGGGCGGGTGGAGGCGGTGGCGGCGCTGCGGGTTCGGCTTGCCCGCACCCGGTCAGGACGACGGCCAGTGCCGCCACTGCGAGCAGGCGAATCCTCACAACCACTCCTCCACCGTCGGGTCCACCCGACCATGATCGCGCACGGTCGGTGTCCGGCGGGAACGAGTTCTCAGGGACTGGATCGATTGTGAAATCCAGGCCACACCCACTAGTGTGACCCGCGCCATGTGGCGCCAACGAAGTCGCCCGTTTGTCCAGCTCACCTTCGGAGGCGATCATGGCGCCACTGCACGCCGTCGTCGAGCAGGTCACCCGCCGCATCGCAGAACGCAGCGAGCAGACCCGCTCCGCCTACCTCGAACGCATCAACGCCGCAGCAGCGCAGGGCCCCGTCCGGGCCGAACTGCCCTGCAGCAACCTCGCGCACGGTTTCGCCGCATGCAGCGGCTCCGACCGGCTCGCGGTGCGCGGCGTCAGCAAGCCCGGGGTGGCGATCGTGTCGGCCTACAACGACATGCTCTCCGCGCACCAGCCCTACAACGAGTTCCCGGCGTGGCTGAAGGACTCGGTGCGCGAAGCAGGCGGTGTCGCGCAGTTCGCGGGCGGCGTTCCCGCGATGTGCGACGGGATCACCCAGGGCCGCACCGGCATGGAGCTGTCGCTGTTCTCCCGCGACGTGATCGCGATGGCCACCGGTGTGGCGCTGTCCCACGAGATGTTCGACGGGGCGCTGATGCTCGGGGTGTGCGACAAGATCGTGCCCGGTCTGCTCATCGGCGCGCTGGCGTTCGGTCACCTGCCGACCCTGCTGGTGCCGGCCGGCCCCATGCCCTCGGGCCTGCCCAACCGCGAGAAGAGCCGCATCCGGCAGCTCTTCGCCGAGGGCAAGGCCACCCGCGAGGACCTGCTGGAGGCCGAGTCCGCCTCCTACCACTCCCCCGGCACCTGCACGTTCTACGGCACCGCCAACTCCAACCAGCTGGTCGTCGAGGTCATGGGCCTGCACCTGCCCGGCTCCAGCTTCGTGCCGCCGGGCACCCCGCTGCGCAAGGCGCTCACCGAGGAAGCCGGCCGTCAGGTCGTGCGGCTCGGCCAGGGCGAGGGGCGCACGCCGATCGGCGAGCTGCTCGACGAGAAGGCCATCGTCAACGGCGTGGTCGCGCTGCTGGCCACCGGCGGCTCGACCAACCACACGCTGCACCTGCCTGCCATCGCCGCGGCCGCGGGCATCGAGCTGACCTGGGACGACTTCTCGGAGCTGTCGGCGGTCGTGCCGTCGCTGGCGCAGGTCTACCCGAACGGATCCGCCGACATCAACCACTTCGCGGCGGCCGGTGGCGTGCAGACGCTGATCGGCGAGCTGCTCGACGCGGGCTTGCTGCACGCCGACGTCAAGACCGTCGCCGGGCCCGGCCTGGACCGCTACCGGCAGCAGCCGTTCCTCGACGACGGGGAGCTGGTGTGGCGCGATGGCCCCGCCAAGAGCCTGGACACCGACGTGCTGCGCGGCGTCGACGACCCGTTCGCGCCCGATGGCGGACTGCGCGTGCTGGAGGGCAACCTCGGACGCGCGGTGATCAAGGTGTCGGCCGTGGCCGCCACGCACCGCACCGTCACCGCGCCCGCGCGGGTCTTCGACGACCAGCACGACTTCACCGCGGCCTTCTCCGCGGGCGAGATCGACCACGACGTCGTGGTCGTGATCCGCAACCAGGGCCCGCAGGCCAACGGCATGCCCGAGCTGCACGGCCTCACCCCGGCGCTGGGCGTGCTGATGGATCGCGGGCACCAGGTCGCGCTGGTCACCGACGGCCGGATGTCGGGCGCCTCGGGCAAGATCCCGGCCGCCATCCAGCTCACCCCGGAAGCCACCGCGGGCGGACCGCTCTCGCGCATCCAGGACGGCGACGTGATCCGGCTCGACGCCGACCGGGGCACGCTGGAAGCCCTCGTTCCCGATGACGAGCTCACCGCGCGGCAACCCGCGCGCGGGGCGGACCCGGCGCCGTTCGGCACCGGCCGAGAGCTGTTCAGCGCCTTCCGCCAGGCCGTCGGCCGGGCCGACCAGGGCGCGAGCGTGTTCGGGCAGGCGCAACCGCAGGTGCGAGTATGACCAGCGGCGGAACCACCGCCCCGACGCGATTGGACGAGCAGATGAACACCGCAGCCGACGTTTTCGACCTGGCACCCGTGGTGCCGGTCGTGGCCCTCGACGACGCCGAGCACGCCGTCCCGCTGGCCGAAGCGCTGCTGCGCGGCGGGATCCGGACCATCGAGGTCACCCTGCGCACTCCGGCCGGACTCCCGGCGATCGAGCGGATCGCGGCCGAGGTGCCCGACATGGTCGCCGGCGCGGGCACGATCACCGAGGTCGGCCAGGCCAAGCAGGCCGCCGACGCCGGTGCCCGCTACCTGGTCACCCCCGGCACCACCGACCGGCTGCTGGACGACCTGGACGCCTCCGGCGTGCCGTACCTGGCGGGTGCCGGCACGGTTTCCGAGGCGATGCGGTTGGCCGAGCGCGGGGCGAGCGCGATGAAGTTCTTCCCCGCCGAGCTCAGCGGCGGGGTGCCGTTCCTCAAGGGCATCGCCGGACCCCTGCCGCACCTGCGGTTCTGCCCGACCGGCGGGATCAGCCCGGCGACCGCGCCGGACTACCTGGCACTGCCCAACGTCGGTTGCGTCGGCGGTTCCTGGCTCGCCCCGAAGGACCTGCTGGCAGCGGGCGACTGGGCGAAGATCGAGCAGCTGGCCGCCGAGGCCGCCGCGCTGCGCTGATGCTCGGGGCGCCCGCACCGGCGGGCGCCCCGGCTTCACGCCGCGATCAGGCTGAGGGCCTCCGGAATCGAGTCCACGACCGGGTACCCGGACTTCTCCAGCTTGGGGCGGTCCATCACGCCGGTGGTCACCAGAACGCACTGCGCACCGGCCTGCTCGGCCGCGTGGGCGTCGTCGAGGACGTCGCCGATGAGCACCACCTCGGCCGGATCGAGCTCCTGAACCTTGAGGTGGGCGCGCAGGTGCTCGTCCTTGGAGCCACCTCCCACCGATGTGCGCAGCCCGTCCATCCGGTCGAAGAGCTCGTGCAGCCCCCGGGCCGTGACCAGCTCGACCAGCTCGTCGTGGAACCACATCGACAGCAGCGACTGGGTCCGGCCGGTCGCCGCCCAGTCCTGCAGCACGTGCGGCACGCCCTCGGTCATGCCGCAGGAGTCCAGCAGTTCCCGGTAGGCGACGTGGTAGAGCTCGTCGACGGCGGCCCAGTCCTCCTCCGCGATCTCGCGCCGCAGGAGGGTCTCGTAGCAGGCGCGCAGCGGCCTGCTGTAGATCGTGCGCCACTCGTCGATGTCGATGTGCTCCCGGCCGAACCGGGTGCACACGTTGTTCACCGCGGCCACGACCGCGTGGTTGTCGTCAAGAAGTGTTCCGTTCCAGTCCCACACGATGTGCTGCGGGCTCCTCGACTTCGTCATGACCCGGAACCCTACGACGCGCCACCGACGTTCTGGTACCCACGTCCCACAGTCAGAACGGACCGGCGAAGTGCGCGGTCTCCTCAGCGGCGAACGCCGGCTGCACGCTGACCCGGAGCTCGCCCGGCTCGGCCCCGATCTCGAAAACCACGGTGTAGCGCGCTTCTCCGCCCGGCGGCAGCTGCGCCACCGGGATCGGGTCGCCCGCTCCGAAGTGCTGCTGGGCGAGCCGTCCGTTGTGGGTGACGGTGATCGTCGCGTTGATGACGTTGTAGGCGGTGTCACCACCGTTGCGCACCGCCACGTCGAACTGGACGTGCCGCTTCCCCTCGGGAGGACGGGAGAACTGGCTGGTCTCCTCGTAGTGAACGGGCGGGAGGATCGAGATCGTCCGCCCCTTGGGCCAGGTGTGCCGCTCGCCGAACGGCAGCCGCAGGGCAGGGGCCTGCGCGCTCGGCGGCGGCTGTTCTTGCTGCGCACCGGAGAGCACCCGGTCCAGCTCGGCGACCACGAGCCCTTGGAGCACGGCGGTGGCGGCGATCCCCAGCGCGCACAGCACAGCGCCGAGTCCGGCCAGCAGCTTCCGGCTTCCGAACAGCGCGATGACGCCCAGCACCAGACCGACGAGCGCGGCCAGGGCCGTGGCGTTGTTCAGGATCGGCAGGATCGATCCGCAGACCCCGACGATGCCGAGGATGAGCGCCGTCCACGCCAGCCCGCCGAACTTCGGTTTCGGCTGGGTCACGTACGGGTTCTGCGTTGGTGTTCGCGCGGGCTGACTCACCTTGTCCCCCAGGTCCGTCGAGCGCGACCGACGTCCACTGCGCCGATCCACGCGGCGCGCTGGAGCCTAGGGAGAGCGATCAGCTCCGCTCACGGTATTCACCGGGTTTCACCCCAACGGCCCAGGAACCGCCAGGGGTCAGGAGAAGTCGGAGTCCGCCGCGTCGCCGGCGTTCTCGATCTCCTCCTTGACGATGCGGTAGGCCAGACCTTCGGAGTAGCCCTTGCGGGCGAGCATGCCGACCAGGCGGCGCACCTTCGCGGTGTAGTCGAGCGATCCCGTGCTGCGCAGCTTGCGCTGCACCAGTTCGCGGGCGCGCTCGGCCTCGGCATCGTTGTCCACGTTGGACAGAGCCGATTCCACGAGGTGCTCGTCGATGCCCTTGCGCCGCAGCTCGAAGCCCAGCGCCTTGCGCCCCAGGCCCTGGGAGCGCTGGCGCTGGTTCACCCACTCCTCGGCGAACGAGGCGTCGTCGATGAGGCCCGCGTCGGCGAACTTCTGCAGCACACCGTCGGCGACGTCTTCCTCGATGTCCTTGCGCAGCAACGCCTGCCGCAGTTCGAGCCTGCTACGAGCGCGACTGGCCAGCAGCCGGTACACGATGTCGCGGGCCTGCGCGGCGGGGTCCTCGGGCTTGCGAGGCTGCTTCTTCTCCGCCGCCTCGCGGTCGCGAGGTTCGGCGCCGGGGGTGCGACGACCGCTCCCCCGGCGCGTTCCTTCGTCGTTCATCCGTGCCAAGGCGTCGATCAGAACTCGACCGGTGCCGGCTCGGCGGCGCTGTCGCCGCCCTCGGCGTCGAGGGTGGCGCCGATGCCGAGCTTCTCCTTGATCCGCTTCTCGATCTCGTTGGCCACGTCAGGGTTCTCCCGCATGAACTTGCGGGCGTTCTCCTTGCCCTGGCCAAGCTGGTCGCCCTCGTAGGTGTACCAGGCACCCGACTTGCGGATGATGCCCTGCTCGACACCCATGTCGATCAGCGAGCCCTCGCGGCTGATGCCGATGCCGTAGATGATGTCGAACTCGGCCTGCTTGAACGGCGGCGCGACCTTGTTCTTGACGACCTTCACGCGGGTCCGGTTGCCGACCGCGTCGGAGCCGTCCTTGAGCGTCTCGATCCGGCGCACGTCCAGTCGCACCGAGGAGTAGAACTTCAGCGCCTTACCACCGGTGGTGGTCTCCGGGGAGCCGAACATGACGCCGACCTTCTCGCGGAGCTGGTTGATGAAGATCGCGGTGGTCTTGGCGTTGTACAGCGCGGAGGTCAGCTTCCGCAGCGCCTGGCTCATCAGGCGGGCCTGCAGACCCACGTGGCTGTCGCCCATCTCGCCCTCGATCTCGGCGCGCGGCACCAGCGCGGCCACCGAGTCGATGACGATGACGTCCAGCGCACCGGAGCGGATCAGCATGTCCGCGATCTCCAGCGCCTGCTCACCGGTGTCCGGCTGGGAGACCAGCAGCGCGTCGGTGTCCACACCGATCGCCTTGGCGTACTCCGGGTCCAGCGCGTGCTCGGCGTCGACGAAGGCCGCCGTGCCGCCGAGCTTCTGGGCGTTGGCCACGGCGTGCAGGGCGACCGAGGTCTTACCGCTGCTCTCCGGGCCGTAGATCTCCACGACACGACCGCGCGGCAGGCCGCCGATGCCCAATGCGACGTCCAGCGAGATCGAACCGGTCGGGATGACCTCGACCGGCGGCCGCGAGTCGTCGCCGAGCCGCATGACCGATCCCTTGCCGAACTGCTTGTCGATCTGAGCGAGCGCCAGCTCCAGCGCTTTGCCCTTGTCCGGTGTCGCTGCTGCCATCGGGGTCCACCTCGGTGAAGTCTTCGAGTCGGGTCTTCGGGCGACTCTCTGGGGAGCGAGTCGTTCACGTCGTTTCAGACGCTACGGGCTGGGACCGACAATCCGACTCGCGGGGTTTGCGGGCCTTCCCGGTCCGTGGCCCCATACTAAGCGAACGGATGTTCGAGCGTCATGCCGACACGCCGGACGCATCACCTGGTCGAGTGACAGTGCGATCAGCGCACCACAGGTGGACACTCGGGATTACCTCGCTCGCAGGAGGTGCCCGAAATGCGCATGGATCGCTACCTACCACCGGAACACCCGCTGAACCGCTTCTACCGGGTCGCCGCGGCCGTGTTCGGGGCGTGCCTGATGGTCTTCGGCGTGCTCGGGCTCGCCAACCGGGTCCCGCTGTTCACCACCGACGGGATCGACGTGCTCGGGCTGTCCAGCAACGGCCTGCTCGCCGTCGTGTCGATCGTCGTCGGCGCCGTCCTGGTCGCCGCCGCGGCCTGGGGCGGCCCCGTCGCCTCCACCACCACGGCCGCCATCGGGGTGCTGTTCTTCCTGTCCGGGCTGATCAACCTCGGGCTGCTCCACACCCCGTGGAACCTGTTCGCCTTCGCGATGAGCAACGTGGTGTTCAGCTTCGTCGCGGGTCTGGTGCTGATGTTCTTCGGCTTCTACGGCCGGGTCAGCGGCGGACTCCCCGAGGACAACCCCTACGTGCGCTACCGCCACCACGAGCCACCGGTCCAGGAGGACCCCGAGTCCGTGATCGCCGACGAGCGGCGGATCTCCGAACTGGAACCGATGTGCGCCGACGAACTCGCCGTCGCGGAGAACCACGCCACGCCTGAGCAGCGACGACGGGTCACGGCGGACCGGCTCGAGCACATGCGCCAGGAGCGCCGCCGTGCCTACGACCACTACCGCGAAGCCGGGCGCACCGAGCAGCAGCAGATCAGCGCCCAGAACCCGTGGGCCGACTTCCAGCAGGAGGACGGGGCCCGGGGCTGAGCCCGCTGCGGTCCCTAGCGGCGTTCGGCCGGGACCTCGAAGGTCTCGCAGACCGCGGCCCAGACCTCCTTGGTCGTGTAGCCGTCCTCCAGGGCCTGGTCCACGGTGCGTCCCCCGAGGGCCGAGAACACGTGGTCCTGGGAGAGCATCTCGGACCGGACCCTGCCGAACTCCTCGGCCATGCGTTGGCGGAAAGCGGTGTGGCGCATCGTCGACCAGCCTACGTGGCGCCCGTACGCTGGTGGTGTGCTGCTCCTGCAGACCGATCCGACCGGTATGTCCACGCCGCTGGGGCAAGTGGTGATCGCCGCGACCCTCATCGCCGTGATCGCGCTGGCCATCCGCTTCTTCTGGCAGAACCGGAAGTGAGCGGCCCGCCCCCGCGGTCGCGGTAGGCCTAGGGGCCCGACGAGCGCCATCACCAGCGCCGTTCGTCGGTGTCGTGGTCCAGCATGGGGAGCATGAGCGACGTGCTGGACGGTTTCTCCGCCGCGACCCGCGACTGGTTCCGCAGCGCCTTCGACGCGCCCACCGAGGCGCAGCGGGGCGCGTGGCAGGCCATCGCGGCGGGCGAGCACGCCCTGGTGGTGGCGCCGACCGGCTCCGGCAAGACGCTCGCGGCCTTCCTCTCCGCGCTGGACCGGCTCGCTTCCGAGGGCGTGCCGTCGGAGCCGAAGAAGCGCTGCCGGGTGCTCTACGTGTCACCGCTGAAGGCCCTGGCCGTCGACGTGGAGCGCAACCTGCGCGCTCCGCTGGCCGGGATCCGGCAGGCCACCCAGCGGCTGGGCGGCGAGCCGCCGGACATCCAGGTCGGCATCCGCACCGGTGACACCCCCGCCGACCAGCGACGTTCCTTCGCCCGCACACCGCCGGACGTGCTCGTCACCACCCCGGAATCGCTGTTCCTGCTGCTGACCTCGGCGGCGCGCGAATCGCTGGCCGGGGTGGAGACGGTGATCGTCGACGAGGTGCACGCGGTCGCGGGCACCAAGCGCGGCGCGCACCTGGCGCTGTCGCTGGAACGGCTCGACCAGCTGCTGGCCCGCCCCGCGCAGCGCGTCGGGCTGTCGGCGACGGTGCGACCGGTCGAGGAGGTCCGCACCTACCTGGCGGGCGGTCGGCCGGTGCGCACCGTGCAGCCCGCCCACCCCAAGGAGGTCGAGGTCCGGGTGGAGGTGCCGGTTCCGGACATGGCCGAGCTCGGCGCGTCCACCGGCGACACCGGAGAGCAGGCGGCCGAGCAGCACACCTCGATCTGGCCCTCGGTCCAGGAACGCGTCCTGGAGCTGATCCGCCAGCACCGCTCGACGATCGTGTTCAGCAACTCGCGGCGGCTGGCCGAGCGGCTCACCGCCGGCATCAACGAGCTCGCCGCCGAGCAACCGGAGCCGATGACCCGGTTCCCCGCGGAGGCCGTCGGCGGCTCCGGCATCGGCTCGGGAGCTCCGCCGGTGGTGGCCAAGGCGCACCACGGCTCGATGTCGAAGGAGCAGCGGGCCGTCGTCGAGGAGGAGCTCAAGTCCGGGCACCTGCCGTGCGTGGTGGCCACCTCGTCGCTGGAGCTGGGCATCGACATGGGTGCGGTCGACCTGGTGGTGCAGATCGAGACGCCGCCGACGGTGGCCTCCGGGTTGCAGCGCATCGGGCGCGGCGGCCACCAGGTCGGCGCGGTCTCCCGAGGGGTCGTGTTCCCGAAGTTCCGCGGCGACCTGGTCGGGTGCGCGGTGGTGTCGGAGCGGATGGCGGGCGGGCTGATCGAGTCGATCTCCTACCCGCGCAACCCGCTGGACGTGCTGGCGCAGCAGATCGTGTCGATGGCGGCGATGGACGACTGGCCGGTGGCCGAGCTCGCCGCGCTGGTGCGCCGCTCGGCGCCGTACGCGGGGCTGCCGGACTCGGCGCTGCACGCGGTGCTGGACATGCTCGCCGGGCGCTATCCCAGCGAGGAGTTCGGCGAGCTGCGGGCGCGGATCGTGTGGGACCGGGTCAACGACGAGCTGCGCGCCCGTCCCGGCGCGCAGCGGCTCGCGGTGACCTCCGGCGGCACCATCCCCGACCGGGGCCTGTTCACCGTGACCACGCCCGGCGACGAGGAGGCCGGTCGCGGTGGTGTGCGGGTCGGTGAGCTCGACGAGGAGATGGTCTACGAGTCGCGCGTCGGCGACACGTTCCTGCTGGGCACCAGCGCGTGGCGGGTGGAGGACATCACCCACGACCGGGTCATCGTCACCCCGGCGCCGGGCGAGCCCGGGCGGATGCCGTTCTGGAAGGGCGATCAACCTGGACGCCCGCTGGAGCTCGGACGGGCCCTGGGCGCCTTCGTCCGCGAGCTGACCAGCGCGGACGCCGACGACGCCCGGGAGCGCATCACGGCGGCGGGGCTGGACGAGTGGGCCCGCGACAACCTGATGTCCTACTTGGACGAGCAGCGGCGCGCCACGCGGCACGTGCCGGACGACCGGACGATCGTGGTCGAGCGCTTCCGCGACGAGCTCGGCGACTGGCGGATGGTGATCCACTCCCCCTTCGGCGCCCAGGTCAACGGGCCGTGGGCGCTGGCGGTCGGCGCGCGGATCAGAGAACGGCGGGGTGTCGAACCGCAGATCGCCTCCTCCGACGACGGCATCGTGCTGCGGCTGGCCGACGCGCTCGACGATTCCGGCGCCGAGGTGCTGCCGACCGCCGAGGACGTGCTGCTCCCACCGGCCGAGGTGCAGCAGATGGTGACCGACGAGGTCGGCGGTTCTGCGCTGTTCGCCGCCCGGTTCCGGGAGTGCGCGGCGCGGGCCCTGCTGCTGCCGCGCCGGGACCCCCGCCGCCGCACCCCGCTGTGGCAGCAGCGGCAGCGGTCGGCGCAGCTGCTCACCGTGGCGGCGCAGTACGAGCAGTTCCCGATCGTGCTGGAGGCGATGCGGGAATGCCTGCAGGACGTCTACGACGTGCCGGGGCTGACCGAGCTGATGCAGCAGGTCGCGGCCCGCAAGGTGCGGGTCGTCGAGGTCGAGACGCCGACGCCGTCGCCGTTCGCGCGCAGCCTGCTGTTCGGCTACATCGGCATGTTCCTCTACGAGACCGACGCTCCGCTGGCCGAGCGCCGGTCGGCGGCGCTGAGCCTGGACTCCACGCTGCTCGCCGAGCTGCTGGGCTCGGAGGCGCTTCGCGAACTGCTGGATTCCGAGGCCCTGGACGAGATCGAGCAGCAGTTGCAGCGGCTCGCCCCCGAACGCCACGCGCGCGACGCCGAAGGCGCGGCCGACCTGCTGCGCTTCCTCGGCGATCTGTCCACGTCGGAGGCCGAGAAGCGCGGTGTGCGGCCGGAATGGCTCGACGAGCTGGCCGAGCAGCGCCGCGTCCTGCAGGTCCGGATGGCCGGCGAGCAGCGCTGGATCCCGATCGAGGACGCGGGCAAGGTGCGCGACGCGCTCGGCGTCGCACTGCCGGTCGGCGTGCCGGAGGCGTTCACCGAGCCCGTCGCCGATCCGCTGGCCGACCTGCTGATCCGCTACGCGCGGTGCCGCGGCCCGTTCACCGCCGACGCCGCTGCCCGGCGGTTCGGGCTGGGCGTGGCCGTGGTGCACGGCGTGCTGGACCGGCTGACCGGCTCCGGACGTCTGGTGCGCGGCGAGTTGCGTCCCCTGGAGGCCGGTGGCGGGGGTGCGCTGGACTACTGCGACGCCGAGGTGCTGCGCCGGTTGCGGCGGGCGTCGCTGGCTCGGCTGCGGGCCGAGGTCGAGCCGGTGGAACCCGCTGCGCTGGGCCGGTTCCTGCCGGTGTGGCACGGCATCGGCGCGCGGCTGCGCACCGCTCCGACCGTCGACGACGTGTACTCGGTGGTCGAGCAGCTCGCCGGGGCACCGGTCCCGGCGAGCGCGCTGGAGTCGCTGGTGCTGCCCGCGCGGCTGCCCGGTTACTCCCCCGCGCTGCTCGACGAGCTGACCGCGACCGGTGAGGTGAGCTGGGTGGGGTCGGGATCGCTGGCCGGTGGTGACGGGTGGATCGCGCTGGCCCCGACTGATGTCGCCGACCTCCTGCTGCCGGACCTCCCCGAGGATTCGACGGATTCGCCGCTGCACCGGGCGGTTCTGTCCTCTTTGGAGGGTGGTGCGCTGTTCTTCCGGCAGCTGGCCGACCGGGCCGGTGGGCTCCTGCTGGAGCAGGAGGAGGCGGCACCTGCCGACGACGCGATCACCACCGCGCTGTGGGACCTGGTCTGGGCCGGGGCGGTCACCAACGACACCCTCGCCCCGCTGCGCGCCCTGGTCTCCGGCCGCGGTGCCGCGCACAAGCCGCGTCGCAGCGCGCCGCGCGGCCGGTACGCGCGGCTGCGCGCCGGACGCCCGTCGATGCCGCCGCGCAGCGGACCGCCGACGGTGTCCGGTCGCTGGTCGCTCGCCCCGCAACCCGCTGCTGAACCGACGCGCCGCGCGCACGCCCGCGCCGAAGCGTTCCTGGAACGGCACGGGGTCCTGACCCGGGGCGCCCTGGACGTCGAGCGGGTGACCGGCGGGTTCTCGGCGGTGTACAAGGTGCTTCGCGCGATGGAGGAGTCCGGGCGCTGCCGGCGCGGTTACGTGATCGAAGGACTCGGCGCCGCGCAGTTCGCGGTTCCGGGTGCGATCGACCGGCTGCGGGCGCTCGCCGGCGACGACGAGGCGAGCACCGATGCGGTGGTGCTGGCCGCCGCCGATCCCGCGCAGCCCTACGGCGGTGCGCTGGACTGGCCCGCGCCGATGGGCGACACCCGGCACCGACCGGGCCGGAAGGCCGGTGCGCTGGTGGTGCTGGTGGCCGGTGAGGCGGTGTTCTACGTCGAACGCGGCGGCAAGTCGCTGCTGTCGTTCACCGACGACGACGCCGCGCTCCGGGCGGCGGCAGCGGGCCTGGCCCGGGTGGTGCGCGAGGGCTGGCTCGACCAGCTCGCGGTCGAGCGCGCCGACGGCGAGGGCGCGTGGGGCTCGCGGCTGGCCGAAGTCCTCACCGAGGCGGGGTTCCGGGCCACGCCGAAAGGTCTCCGACTTCGGGCGTGAGCGTCCGCTACAGCTGCATGAACGGTGCCGCGTAGGCGAATTCGCCGCGCACGGCCGGATCGTGGGCGGTCAGCGGGCGGACCTGGAAGTGCGAGGCCCACTCGGCCACCGGCGGTGCGATGCCGAAGTCCGCGGCGGGTTCGAAGCCGAACCGGGGGTAGTACTCGCGGTGGCCGAGCAGTGCGACCAACGGTTCGCCGAGCGCGTCGGCGGCGCCGAGCACGGCGTGCATGAGCGCCGATCCGACGCCCGCGCGCTGCGACTCCGGCGGCACGCCGATCGGCCCGAGCGCCAGCACCGGCACCGCGCCCACGTGCGCCCGGCTGCACACCACGTGCCCGGCGATCTGCCCGGACCGCTCGGCGACCAGCGACAACGCCGGAAGCCACGCGTCGCCCGCGCGCAGGGCGTCGACGAGCCCGACCTCGACCGGCTCGCGGTCCGGGTTCTCGGCGTCGGCGAAGGCCGCCGCGTGCACCTGGCGGATGGCGGCGAGGTCGGCGGGGGTTTCGCGGCGGATCAGCATCCGCCCACGATGTGTCACCTCCTGGGCTAGGGCAATCGAATTTCGCCGCACCGGCCACGCCGGACCCGTGGTCATCGGGTCGCCAGCTGCAGCAGACCCCAGAGCTGGGCGATGGCATCCGGGTCGCCGCTGGTCTCCACCGCGCGGTTGGGCAAGCGCCCCCACATCCACAGGTAGACCGCGCTCGGGTCACCGCCGACCACCGCGTCCGGGGTCGTGGTGGCCACGTCCTCGGAGCTGGTCACCGCGGCGCCGCTCGGGTCCGCGGTGATCAACCAGTTGCGTCCCGGCACGTGCACGCCCACGGAGCAGGGCCGGGTCGCGGTGATCTGCAACGAGTGCAACCGGTAGCCGAACCAGGCCCGCAGCACCTCGTCGATGCCGTCGGCGGCGACCTCCGGATCGATCGGCGTGTGCTCGATGCCCGCCGCCGTCTGCACGTCGGCGCGGTGCACGGTGGTGGCGTGCAGCATCCGCCGCACCCAGAAGGCCACGGTGTGCTGCTCGGGCCACCACGTCGGGCACGGGTCGTCCGGCGGGCGGGAGATGAACTCGGCGAGCAGGTCGGCCATCCGGATGGCGAACCGGTTGGTCAGCTCCCGCAGGTCGGGTTCGGCGGGCGGGTCCCAGTGCCGTTGAGCCTCCGGCGATCCGAGCCAGCAGAGCACGTCCTCGCACAGATCACCGAGGTGCTGGAGCGTCTGGCCGACCGTGCGGCCGGACGCGCTGAACACCGGTGCGTCGGCGTGCACGTCGTGCGTCGCGGTGGTCAGCAGCTGCGCTTCGACGCCCAGCTGATCGAGCATGCGTCCGTAATCGAGTCCCACGTCAGTACCGTTCACGCGTCGCCCCCAGCAGGCTCCGCCCCACGATGCCGAGGAATTCCCGGCTGTTGTCCAGCAGTTCGTCGGCGTGCGCGTCGGTCGTGGTCGGGACCCCGGCCTCGGCAGCGGCCCGCCGGTTGGAGCGCGCAGCGAAGTAGGCGGCCCACTCGCGCAGCTCTGGTGCGGCGGCGGTGAGCAGCTGCCACACGCTCGCCGGGCGCTTGTCCTCGCGCGGCGCGGCACGCGCCACGACCACCGCTGTGGCCGCCCGCAGCGCGGCCAGGTGCGCGGCGATGAATCGCTCACCCGGGCGGTCCGCGGTCTCGGCCTCGTGCAGGCAGGTTCGCGCGTGCAGCAGGAGTGAGAGGGCACCGGCGGGCGTGTCCGCTTCCGGCGTGGGGCCCTGGTTCTCGACGGAGTAGCGCGGCGACGGGATCGACAGGTCGGTGGGATAAGACATCGGCTCTCTCCCTTCAGCTGTGAGGCCCGGCGGTGAGGTGCTTCCCCCACCCCACCGCCGGACCGAGGTTCGAACGAACGTTCGTCGAACGCTCGTTCGAACAAGCTCAGATTAGCGTCGAACGGAGATCGACTCAAGCGATGCGCTGTAGCTCACCTGTTCGAGTGCCTGCCGGCGTGCGGCACCGGCCGAACGGCGTTGCCCGGGAGCAGGAAAGACCTCAGACCCGAGAGGCGTTAGTGTTCGGCCGTGACCGCTGCGCCATCCCCCAGCTGCGACCGGGTATTCGAACTGACCGCCGAACAGTTGCGAGCGAGACTCCCGGAAGCCCTCCGGATCTACGTGACCGCGATGGGCTACCCACCGGTGACCGCCCAGCAGCGCGCCCCGATGTGGTCGGCCCACATGCTTCGCGCCGGCTGGCGCTGCATCGGCGCGTTCAACGACGACGACGAGCTCACCGGCATCGGCTACGGCTACCTCGGCGCCCCGGGGCAGTGGTGGCACGAGCAGGTCCGCCAGGGGCTGGCGACCACGGGCGTCGGCGGGGAGTCCTGGCTGGAGGACTACTTCGAGCTCACCGAGCTCCACGTGCACCCGAGCGCGCAGGGCGCCGGGCTCGGCGAGGAGATCCTGCGCAAGCTGCTCTCCGGAGCGCCCGGCAGCAAGGTCCTGCTGTCCACCCCGGAGGGCCCGACCCGCGCCTGGAAGCTCTACCAGCGCGTCGGCTTCCAGGACGTCCTGCGCAACTACAGCTTCACCGGCGACCCCAGGCCCTTCGCGGTCCTGGGCCGCCCCCTCCCCCTGGCCTGACCGGTGCGGAACTGCGGTGCTCGCCAGGGCGAACACCGCAGTTCTCGTCCCGCCGGTCCTACAGCTCCACGAGCTGCTCGCGGAGGGTGTCCAAGCCCATCGAGCCCATCTTGAGGGCTTCGGTGTGGAACGCCTTGACGTCGAAGTTCGCGCCGTGGCGCTGCCTGGCCTCGTCGCGAGCGGCGCGCCACAGGCGTTCGCCGAGCTTGTAGGACGGCGCCTGACCGGGCCAGCCCAGGTATCGGTCGATCTCGTCACGCACCTGCGCCGGGTCGGTGATGGTGCGGCTGAGCATGAACTCCAGCCCCAGGTCCGGCGTCCACCTCTCACCCTCGTGGAACCCCGTTCCGGCCGGGATCTCCAGCTCCAGGTGCATGCCGATGTCCACGACCACGCGCGCGGCGCGGAAGAGCTGGTCGTTGAGCATGCCGAGCAGGTCACCGTCGTCGGAGAGGTAGCCCAGCTCGCGCATCAACCGCTCCGCGTAGAGCGCCCAGCCCTCGCCGTGGCCGGAGACGAAGCAGGCCAGCCGCTGGAACTTGTTGAGCCGCTGGGCCTCGTGCACCGAGGTCGCCACCTGCAGGTGATGCCCGGGCACGCCCTCGTGGTACACAGTGGACACTTCGCGCCAGGTCGGGAAGTCCTGCCGGTCGGCGGGAACCGACCACCACATCCGGCCGGGACGCGAGAAGTCGTCGGTGGGGCCGGTGTAGTAGGCGCCGACGCCCCCGCCCGGCGGGGCGATCTTGCACTCCAGCCGCATCAGCGCGTCCGGGATCTCGAAGTGCGTTCCGCGCAGGTCGGCCAGGGCCTGGTCGGACAACCGCTGCATCCACTGCTCGAACTCGCGCTGACCGCGCACCCGGTAGCGCTCGTCGGCGTCGAGCACGGCCGCCGCTTCGGCCAGCGTCGCGCCGGTCTTGATCCGATTCGCGACCTGCTTCATCTCCGCCTCGATGCCGGAGAACTCCTGCCAGCCCCACTCGTAGGCCTCGCGCAGGTCGAGCTTCGCGCCGGTGAAGTAGCGCGACCAGAGCCGGTAGCGCTCCTCCCCCACCGCGTCCTTCTCCGGCGCCTTGGGCAGCAGGTCGCCGCGCAGGTAGTCGGCCAGGCCGGCGTAGGCCTCCGCGGCCGATTCCGCGGCCGTCTCCAGCTCGCGGCGCAGCGAGTCCTCGATGCCCTGGGCGCGGCCGACCATCGCGGCGAAGAACGACTCCTCGCCGTTGCGCCCGGACCAGGTGTCGCACTGCTCGGCGACCTTGCGGACCTGCCGCGCCGCGGAGACGTTGCCCGCCGCAGCCGCTTCGGTCAGGCCCGCGCGCAGCCCCAGGACGGCTTCGGGCATCGCCGAGAGGCGGCGGCCGATGGTCCGCCAGTCGGCGTCGGTGTCACCGGGCATCAGGTCGAAGACCTGCCGCAGCTCCTGCGCCGGGCTGGCGATCACGTTCAGCGAGGACATGTCCGCGCCGATCTCGTGCAGTTCGAGGTCGAGCCCGATGCGCTCGGTGAACACCGCCTTCGCGATCCGCTCGGCCTCGTCGGCCGGTTCGGCCTGGCGCACCTCGGCGAGGCTGCGGGCTGCCAGTTCGGCGCGCGCCCGGTGGCCGTCGGGCGAGTAGTCGGTCAGTTGCTCTTCCCCACCGGGCAGGCCCAGGTAGGTGCTCGCGATCGGATCGAGCGCCGCCAGCTCGTCGACGAACCGGTCGCTGATCGCGTGTACGCCGTTGTGGTCAACTCCCATGCGGCCACGCTAGCGCGCGCCGAAAGAACCGACGCGATACGACGAAAAGCGGACACCGCCGACGATCACACGAACGGCGAACTCCCCGCTTCGATGGCAGCATCCCTCGCGTGGAGGGGAACACACCGCGCCGAACCCTGTTGGTACTGCTGATCATCCTGCTCGGCACGATGCTCAGCGGGTGCCTGCACGTCAGGTCCGCCATGACCATCTCCGGCGACGACATGGTGTCCGGAGAGGTGCTGGTGGCCACCGAAACGCCGGACGGCAAGGTCCCGTTCGACCTCCGACCGCCCCCGGACCTGGCCGATCGCGTCCAGGTCCGGCCCTACCAGGAGGGCACCAGGGTCGGGGCGAACCTGTCGTTCAACGACCTCTCCTTCCAGGAGGTCGAGCAGCTCGCAGCGGCGATGAGCCCGACGGATTCGCGCTTCTCGCTCCAGATGCACCGCAGCGGCTCGCTGGTGATCTTCCAAGGTCAGGCGGACCTGACGCCGCTGGCGGACACCGACAGCGGCATCGAGCTCAAGATCAGCGCACCGGGTCAGATCACCACGACCAACGGTGAGGAGAGCGCGGGCACGGTCACCTGGCTGCTGAGCCCTGGTGAGGTCACGCAGCCGTACGCGACCTTCCAGTTCACCACCGGTTCCGGGATGGACTGGATCGGGTGGGCGCTGCTGGTGGGCGGAGTCGCGATCATCGCGGCGGTCCTGATCGCCGCGCTCGCGCTGCGCAACCACCTGCGAACCCGGCCCGGCGCCAAGCTCTGATCACGGGCTTCGCGAGACCACCCGAGATCGTCACCCTCCGGAGTTCGCCCAGATACGGGGAGCAACGCCGTGGCCCCGCAGGAAGCCGCGTGACGGCATCGCGCAGGATGGAGGTGTGCCTCCCATGTACTCGGCCACCATGCGGGCCGTCGGCGGCAACGCCGATTTCGAAGCTGATCTGCCCGGTCACGTCCAGCGGGTGCTGGCCACCTGCCTGCAGGCCCGGCGCGACGAGGCGGCCGACCTCGACCCCGCGGTCGGATCGGCGATTGCCGAGCTCAACGACTTCGTGCTCGGCGGCGGCAAGCGCATCCGCCCGACCTTCGCCTGGTGGGGCTGGCGGGCCTGCGGTGGCGCGGCCACCGGGCCCGAGGCGGAGGCGATGCTCCAGGCCGCCAGCGCCCTGGAGCTGATCCAGACGTGCGCGCTGGTGCACGACGACCTCATCGACGAGTCCGACACGCGGCGCGGCAAACCGACGATCCACCGCCGGTTCCAGCAGCAGCACCGGGACTCCGACTACACCGGCGACGACACCCAGTTCGGCATGGCCGCGGCCGTGCTGCTCGGCGACCTCGCGCTGGCCTGGGCCGACGACATGCTGCACACCTCGGGCATCCCGGCCGAGGCGATGATGCGGGCGCTGCGGCCGTGGCGCGCGATGCGCACCGAGGTCCTCTCCGGCCAGTACCTGGACGTGCTGGGGCAGGTCAACGTCGACGAGTCGCCCGAAGCCGCGCTGAAGATCTGCCTGCTCAAGGCCGCCTCCTACACCGTGCAGCGGCCTCTCGAGCTGGGCGCAGAGATCGCCGGGGCCACGCCCGAGGCGCTGACCGCGCTGCGCCGGTTCGGCTCCGACATCGGCGTGGCGTTCCAGCTGCGCGACGACCTGCTGGGCGTGTTCGGCGACCCCGCGGTCACCGGCAAGCCCGCCGGGGACGACCTGCGCGAGGGCAAGCGCACGGTGCTGATCGCCGAGGCGGTCGCGGCCGCCCACGAGCGCGACGACCAGGCGAAGCTGGACCTGCTGCACGAGGTGCTGGGCGATCCGCTGCTCACCGAGCAGCGAGTGGCCTCGGCCCGCGAGGTGCTCACCGAGCTGGGAGCGGTGGCGGCCGTGGAGAAGCGGATCACCGAGCTGACCGGATCGGCGATGCTCGCGCTGCACACCGCGGGGCTCGACGAGCCCGCGGCGTCGCGGCTGGCCGAGCTGGCCATCGCGGTCACCGACCGAAGCCACTGACGCGATGCGCTCGGTCACCGGACGCACCGACCACGTGGTGATCGTCGGCGCCGGGCTGGCCGGGTTGTCCGCGGCGCTGCACCTGGCCGGTGCGGGACGCCGGGTGACGGTCGTGGAACGCGCCGAGGTTCCGGGCGGCCGAGCGGGCCTGAAGGTGCTCGACGGGTACCGGATCGACACCGGCCCGACCGTGCTGACGATGCCGGAGCTGCTCGACGAAGCCCTGCACGCCGTCGGCTCGTCGGTGCGCGAACGGCTCGACCTCATCCCGCTGCACCCGGCCTACCAGGCCACGTTCGCCGACGGGTCGGTGCTGGACGTGCACACCGACGCCGAGGCGATGGAGCACGAGGTGCGGCGGCTGGCCGGACCGCGCGAGGCCGACGGGTACCGGCGGCTGCGGCACTGGCTGACCGAGGTCTACCGGGCGGAGATGCACCGGTTCATCGACGCCAACTTCGACTCGCCGCTGGACCTCATCTCGCCGGAACTGGCGCGGCTGGTGGCGCTCGGGGGCTTCGGCAGGCTCGGCCCGGCGATCGGGCGGTTCCTGCGCGACGAGCGGCTGCGCCGGGTGTTCTCCTTCCAAGCGCTCTACGCGGGCCTGGACCCGCGCCGCGCGCTGGCGCTGTACGCGGTGATCTCCTACATGGACACGATCAACGGCGTGTGGTTCCCGCGCGGCGGCATGCACGCGGTGCCCGCGGCGATGGCCGAAGCCGCAGCGCAGGCCGGGGTGGAGTTCAGGTACGGGACCGAGGTGACCGGGCTGGAGCGCAGCGGCGACCGGGTCAGCACGGTGCTCACCGCCGACGAGCGGATCCCCGCCGACGCCGTGGTGCTCACCCCCGACCTGCCCGTGGTGCACCGGCTGCTGGGCAACCGGCCGAAGCGCCGGCTGCGCTGGTCGCCGTCGGCCGTGGTGCTGCACGCCGGCACCGCGCGGAGCTGGTCGACGGCCCATCACACGATCTCCTTCGGCGAGGCGTGGCAGAGCACCTTCACCGAGATCATCCGCGACGGACGACCGATGACCGACCCGTCCCTGCTGGTCACGCGGCCGACGGCGAGCGATCCTTCGCTGGCGCCGGCCGGCGGGGAACTGCACTACATCCTCGCGCCGTGCCCGAACCTGCAGACCGGACCGATCGACTGGGCGCGCGTGGGACCCCGCTACCGCGAGGAGCTGGTGCGCGTCCTCGAGGACCGGGGGTTCTCCGGTTTCGGCGCGGCGATCGAGACGTCGGACCTGGTGACGCCCGTGGAGTGGGCGGCGGAGGGACACGCCGCGGGCACTCCGTTCTCGGCCGCGCACACCTTCTCCCAGACCGGACCGTTCCGGCCCAAGAACCTGGTCCGGGGTCTGGGCAACGTCGTCCTCGCGGGTTCCGGGACGACTCCGGGCGTCGGGGTCCCTCCGGTGCTGATCTCGGGGAAGCTCGCCGCGCAGCGGGTCCTGGGCGGTTCGAGCCCGAGCTGACCAGGCGAAAGGGATTGTTCGGACCCGCCACCCCCGGATGGCGGCGCGCCGCCGATGTGGCGATGATGCTCCTCGCGGGGATCGGTGATCTTCACGGCTCCGCCGCAACGACACCCCAGTGATCGAGGAGACCACATGTCCAAGCCGCCGCTGCCGCCCGACGCCGTCGAGCTGTTGCGCCGCGCCAACCCGTCCGTGATCACGACGCTGCGTTCCGACGGCACGCCGGTGTCCACCCCCACCTGGTACCTGTGGGAGGACGACGGCCGGGTCCTGATCAACATGGACGCGGCCCGCGTTCGCCTCAAGCACATCCAGCGGGACCCGCGCGTGACGCTGAGCGTCCTGGATTCCGGCGACTGGTACACCCACGTCACCGTCGTCGGCCGGGTGGCCGAGTTCAAGGACGACGAAGGACTGGTCGACATCGACCGCCTCGCCCACCACTACCTCGGCAACCAGTACCCGAACCGGGAGAACCCGCGGGTCAGCGCCTGGATCGAGGTCGACAAGTGGCACGGCTGGGGCTCGATGAAGGACAACGACCAGCCCGGCTGAGCGCGTTCTCCCCGGGTGGTGCCACGCCACCCGGGGAGCCCGTCAGAAGCCCAGTGCTTGAGCCCGGCGCTTGACCTCTCGGCCCCGGTCGCCGCGCAACGCGTCGATCGGAGCGCCCGGGAGCGTGTCGTCCGGGGTGAACAGCCACCGGAGGATCTCGTCCTCGTGGTAACCGGCGTCCCGGAGCAGGGTGATCGTGCCGGGCAAGCCCTTCACGATCTCGTCGTCGACGAAGAAGGCGCTGGGCACGCCCAGCTCCTTGTTCCGCCGCAGGGCGAGCAGATGACCATCACGAATGAGTTGATGCACCCGGGTGACGGACCGACCGAGCTTCTCAGCCACGGCGGTCAGCGGTACGACCTCCACATCGGGAGCCAGCACGTCCGGGGCAGCAGGGATTGCAACCACATCGAACACCTTGCCACATGACCGCCCGGCGTGCCGTGCACCGCGCGGGTAAAGTTGTTGATCACCACCTCCGCCCCACCGAGCACCGGTACCGTGCGCGTACCTGCCACAATCGGTGGTGGCAAGGAACCCGGGGAATGGCGAGCGATGACACCTGAGACGCGGCAAGGACAGGGCAACAGCCTCGTCGGAGCCTTTCTCGAACGTCGCTACCGGGTCGACTCGATGATCGCGCGCGGCGGCATGTCGACCGTTTACCGAGGTCTGGACACCCGCCTGGAGCGCCCGGTGGCGCTGAAGGTGATGGACGCCCGCTACTCCGGCGACCGCTCCTTCGTCGACCGGTTCGAGCGCGAAGCCCGCTCCGCCGCGAAGCTGCACCACAACGACGTCGTGGCCGTCTACGACCAGGGCGTGGACCACGGACCCGACGGCGACCACGTGTTCCTGGTCATGGAGCTGGTCGAGGGGTGCACGCTGCGCGACCTGATCCTGGACCGCGGCGGGAAGCTGCCGCTGGCCATGGCGATCAGCGTGATGCAGCCGGTGCTCTCGGCGCTGGCCTCCGCGCATCGCGCGGGCATGGTGCACCGGGACGTCAAGCCGGAGAACGTGCTCATCGGCAAGGACGGTTCGGTCAAGGTCGCCGACTTCGGGCTGGTCCGCGCCGCCGCCGAGGCGGGCACGACCAGCGGGAGCGTCATCCTCGGCACCGTCGCCTACCTCTCCCCCGAGCAGGTCACCACGGGTGCCGCCGACGCCCGCACCGACGTCTACGCCGCCGGGATCGTGCTCTACGAGCTGCTGACCGGCCGCCCTCCCTTCACCGGCGACACCGCGATGTCGGTGGCCTACCAGCACGTCAACGACGACGTGCCCCCTCCCGCCACGACCTCACCCGAGGTGCCCGACGCGCTCGACGCCCTGGTGCTGCGCGCCACCCGGCGCGACCCGGCCGAGCGCCCCGCCGACGCGGAGGCGTTCCTGGCCGAGCTGGAGCAGGTGCGCAGCGACCTGGGCATCGCCCCGGTGGCCGTGCCGGTGCCGGCCTCGGAGGCCACGACCGCGCTGATGCCGCCGGTCGCCGACCCGCCGACCGAGCAGTTCCCGACCGTGCGGGCCCAGCCGACCCGGGTCGAGCCGGTCCCGGCGAACTTCGAGCAGCAGCCGCCGCGCCAGCACACCCGCGCGCTCGCCCGCCCGGCCACCGAGGACTACGACACCCCGCGACCGGGCGCGGGCATGGAACCGCAACGGCGCAAGGGCCGCCGCAACGGCGCGATGTGGGCCGCGATCGTGCTGGTCCTGGCGGCGCTGGTGGGCGGTGCGGCGTTCTGGCTCGGCTTCGGCAGCTACGTCTCGGTGCCCAGGATCGTCGGGGTGTCCGAGCAGCAGGCCGTCCAGACGCTGGAAGGCGCCGGGCTGACCGCGAACGTGACCAAGGAGAACGACAACGACGTGCCGGAAGGCATCGTGCTCAGCTCGAACCCGACCGAGGGTTCGCAGGTGCGCAGCGGCGGCTCGGTGGACGTCGTGGTCTCGCTGGGCAAGCCCGCCGTGCCGCAGATCGCCGCGGGCATCACGGTCGCGGAGGCCGAGAACCTCATCCGCAACGCCAAGCTGCAGCCCAAGCAGGACTCCTCGTCCGCGCAGTACGACCGCGCGGTGCCCGAGGGGCACGTGATCAGCGTGGATCCGGCCCCGGGCACCCGGGTGAACCTCAACTCCGAGGTGTCGCTGATCGTCAGCAAGGGTCCACCGCCGGTGCAGGTCCCGGACGTGCGCGGGATGAGCCGCGAGGACGCCTTCACCACGCTGAGCAACGCGGGCTTCGAGCCCTACGACGCGGGCCAGCAGTTCGACGGCGACATCGACGCCGGCAAGGTCGTCAGCACCAACCCGACGATCGGCACCGAGGTCAAGCTGGTCGGCCGTCCGCGCATCGGCGTGGTGGTGTCCAACGCGGTCCCGGTGCCCAGCCTCAACGGCATGAAGGTCACCGAGGCGCAGGTGCAGGTGGCTCAGCTCGGACTCCAACTCAGCGTGCAGGCTCTGTTCCAGCGCGAGGACATGATGATCCTGGGCCAGTACCCGCTGCCGGGAAGCCGGGTGCAGCCCGGTTCGGCCATCCACGTCACGGCGTTCTGACGACTCGCTAGCTGAATCGGCGGTCGTCTTTCCGGGGGAAGATCTCCACCCGTAGGCGTGATCCTGATCTCGTGTCCGAGTTGTAACGTTCTTGCGACGTGTGGATCTACCAGCGGCGATCCGGGATGCGAAGATCATCCGCGAAGCTACCGGAACACGCGATCTGACCTGGTCAGAGCCGGACCGGCGGGCGCTTGTGGAAATATTGAGCGCACCATGGCCCCGATTGTCTCCGTGGAGTCGGCACCAGGCAGGTCCGAACGGACCCACAACACGACAGCCGACCCGTTCAGCTTCGGCGGACGTCTCCCCGGACGTCCGCTGCCCCTGCGCACCATCGCGCTCGGCGCGATCGGTTCCGTGATGCTGCTGGCCGGCTCGGTCGGCGCCGCGGGAACCCTCATCCACGACCCGATCCTCGGCGACGGCCCGCTGTCGGTGCTGCGCTACGGCCACGGCCGCGATGTCGCGGTCACCGTCGTCTACGTGGGATTCGCCCTGCTGGTCTGGGCGTGGGTGCGGCTCGGCCGCGGCGTGATCGCACGACTGGTGTCCTCGCGCGGAGTGCTGTGGGCGACGGCCGCCTGGCTGGCGCCGATCCTCATCGCCCCGCCGCTGTTCACCCGCGACGTCTACAGCTACCTCGGCCAAGGGCTTCTCGCGCTCCACGGCCTCGACCCCTACGGCGTGGGCCCGGCGATGCTGACCGGCCCGATCCCGGAGAACGTCCACCCCACCTGGCAGACCACCCCCGCGCCCTACGGCCCGCTGTTCATGGGCGTGGCCAAGGGCGTGATCCTGCTGGCCGGGCACGACGTGATCGCCAGCGTCATCGTCATGCGGCTGGTGCTGCTCGGCGGCCTGGTGCTGCTGATCTGCGCGCTGCCCGGCCTGGTCGAGCACCTGGGCGGACGCCTGCCGGTCGCGCTGTGGCTGGTCGCGGCGAGCCCGATGACCGTGGTGCACCTGGTCGGCGGCCCGCACAACGACATGCTGATGATCGGCCTGCTCGCGACGGGCACGCTGGCGATGCTGCGGGGACGCAACGTGCTCGGCATCGGCCTGGTGTCGGCGGCGATGGCGGTGAAGGCGACCGCAGGGCTGGCGCTGCCGTTCCTGGTGTGGATCTGGGCGGCACGGCTGGAGGGCCCGAGGCTGCGCCGGTTCGTGCACGCGGTCGTGCCCGCGCTGGGCGTGTTCGCGGTGGTCTTCGGCTCCTGCACGGCGCTGGCGAAGGTCGGTTTCGGCTGGTTGTCGGCGCTGTCGGCACCCGGCATGATCGTGAACTACCTGTCGGCGCCGACCGCCGTCGGGCAGGCCGTGCACACCGTGCTGTCGCTGTTCGGCGAGCTCAACATCTGGCCGATCGTGGGCACCACCCGCACGCTGGGCTCGATGCTGCTGCTGGCGCTGCTGGCCTGGAACTGGTGGCAGGCCCGCGACGGCGGGACCGAAGCCGTGCGCCGCGCGGCGATCGTGCTGTGCTGCGGCGCGCTGCTCTCACCGGTGGTGCTGCCCTGGTACCTGACCTGGGGCCTCGCCCTCGGCTCGGCGTTCGCCTGGACTCCCCGCGCCCTGTCCTACGTGGTGGGCGCCTCGATCGCGCTGGTGCTCGCCTACTACCCCGACGGCGAGCAGGCGATGTACAACTGGCCGTTCGTCGCGGTCGGCATCGGCGCGGCCGTGCTGGGCGGGATCTCGCTGCTGCGCTTCGACCCGCTCGGCCTGAGCGGCCCGATCCGCGACTTCACCCGAGACCTCCGCGAAGAGAGCCTCCTCCGCCGCTGACCGAAGCAGAACGGGCCCGGAATCACTTCCGGGCCCGTTCTCTCGTCAGGCAAGCGGCGAAGCCGCTTTCCACATCAGTCGCGGATCCCGGAGCCAGAAGGTAGCGGGAAACGAGTCGCTGCTCAGCCTCGCAGCATCTCGGCGACGAGGAATGCGAGTTCCAGCGACTGCTGGGTGTTCAGGCGGGGGTCGCAGGCGGTCTCGTAGCGACCGGACAGGTCCGAGTCGGAGATCTCCTGGGCACCGCCCAGGCACTCGGTGACGTCCTCACCGGTCAGCTCGATGTGGATGCCGCCCGGGTGCGTGCCCAGCCGGTTGTGCACCTCGAAGAAGCCCTGCACCTCGTCGACGATGCGGTCGAAGTGGCGGGTCTTGTAGCCGGTGCTGGCCTCGTGGGTGTTGCCGTGCATGGGGTCGCACTGCCAGATCACCTGGTGCCCGGAGGCGGTGACCTTCTCGACGATGGCGGGCAGGACATCGCGCACCTTGCCGTTGCCCATCCGGCTGATCAGCGTGAGGCGGCCCGGCTCGTTGTTCGGGTCCAGCCGCTCGACGTACTCGACGGCCTGCTCGGGCGTGGTGCTCGGGCCGATCTTGAGGCCGATCGGGTTCGAGATCAGCTCGGCGAAGGCGATGTGCGCGCCGTCGAGCTGGCGGGTGCGGTCGCCGACCCACAGGAAGTGACCGGACAGGTCGTAGAGCCGAGGCGTGTCGCCGCTGTGGTCCAACCGCAGCATGGCCCGCTCGTAGTCGAGCACCAGCGCCTCGTGGCTGGCGAAGAACTCCACGGAGTGCAGGCTGGAGTCGTCGACGCCGCAGGCGTGCATGAAGCGCAGGCCCCGGTCGATCTCGGCGGCCACGGACTCGTAGCGCTCACCGGCCGGCGAGTTGAGGACGAAGTCCTTGTTCCAGTCGTGCACCTTGGTCAGCGCGGCCATCCCGGCGCTGGTCAGCGCGCGGGAGAGGTTCATCGCGGCGCTGGCGTTGGCGTAGGCGCGGATCAGCCGCGACGGGTCGTGCCGACGGGCCTCCTCGGTGGCGACCAGCGAGTTGACCATGTCGCCCCGGTAGGAGGGCAGGCCGAGCGCGTCGGTGTTGCTGGAGCGCGGCTTGGCGTACTGGCCGGCGATCCGTCCGAGCTTGACCACCGGCATGCTCGCGCCGTAGGTCAGCACGACGGCCATCTGCAGCAGGGTCCGGATGTTGCCGCGGATGTGCGGCTCGGTGTTGTCCGCGAACGTCTCCGCGCAGTCACCTCCCTGCAGCAGAAACGCCTCGCCACGGGCGACCGCGGCGAGGTGCTGACGCAGCTGGTCCACCTCGGAGGGCACGGTCACCGGCGGAACGCTCTCCAGCACCTTGCGAACGTTGCCGACCTCTTGGTCCGGCCACGTCGGCTGCTGAGCCGCGGGGCGAGCCAGGGCGTCATCAAGACGGGCACGCATCTCCGACGGCAGCGGAGGCAACTCGGGCAGGTCATCTACGGGGACGTCGACGGTCCAGTTCACGCGGTCAAGAATAGGCGCTCCGCGCTACTCCTTTTCCGTCGGGAGCGCAGTCTCACACTCGGACCCACGACGTCCACTACCGGTCGGCGTCGATTCAGAACCGGATCAACCCCATCCACCGCGCGAATCCCTTCAACCCACCGGGAACCCGCCGCTCCCCCGCGAGCAGCACCCGCACGGTCTCACGCACCGAGGGATGAACCCGGACCTGGTGCGGCGAGACCCGGCGTGCGGCGTTGAGCTCCGCGAGGGCGCGCTCACCGCTGCCGTGCAGCGTCCAGGCTCGCGCCTGGTCGATGTGGTGACGTGCAACACGCTCCGGCCTGGTGGGGTCGGCGATCACGACTCGAGCGGCGCGGCTCACGGCCTCCGTCGGGTCGTAATACTCGACCGGTACCGCGCACCAATGCACGTCAACGTTCAGCTTGCTGGCGTCGGTGTTGTAGTACGGCACAGCATCGGCACCAGCCCCGACCAGTTCCCTGGCCGACCGGACGTGATCATCGGCCCGTTCGACATCACCACTACGCGCAGCCAGCACCGCTGCCCGCAGGTGCAACTGCGCCTGCACCCCGAGCGCTCGCGGATCGCGCCGGTCACCAATCCGATTCAGAGCGCGACCGAGCAGACGGCTGCCCGCCGAGTGGTGTCCGGCCTGCAGGAAGTTGCTCGACCGGTGCCAGTCCGAGACCGCCAGACGAAGCGGATCTCCGGTTTCCGGCGCCAGCGCCACGTGCCTCTCGGAAGCGATCGCAGCCAGGTCCGGATGCCCGAACCGCCCTGCCGCCGAGGCGCTGAGCCGGTAGGCGTCGTGCAGGACCGACCGCACCTGCTCGCCGTCACTGGTGCCCGGTACGGCGCGCCCGGCAAGCGCATGGAGGTGGTGGAGAGTCTGCGGAAGCATCCGGGTCAGCTCGGCGTACCGCTGCGCGGCGCGGAGTCGTTCGGCTCGATCGAGGAGCGCTCGCAGCTCTTCCACGCCGAGTTCGGGGGCACTGGGTTGCGGATCATCGAACGCGTGCAGCGCTTCCCGGAGCTCAGGGATGTCGGCCTGTTCGCTGTGGAAATCAGTCACCACGTCGGCGACTCGCACCCCGTGCAGCTCGCGGACGTCGACGCCGAACGCCTTCGCGCAGGCCGCGATGAACGCCGAGCTGGGCGGCGTCCTCCCCTGCTCGACCTTCTTGACCAGGCTCGTGGACACGAAGGTGCGCGCCGCCAGCTGCTGCTGCGTCCACCCGGCGAGCTTGCGCAGCACGGCGATCCGAACCCCGGCGCTCTCCACTCGAGCATTGTCCCCGCGTTGTCCCTCAGAACCGCAAGTAACTCCTAGTGTCATTCATGGCACGTTACGTAATCGATAGTGATCGACCGGAGGCACCGCATGACCAACGCCGCGCGCTATTTCTGGCTCCCAGTGGCTGACGGCTCCCACGGCTACGGACTGACCCGGCACGCCTTCCCTGGGCGGAGAGCCAACGCCAGCACGGCGGCGCCTGCGCACTGCGGCAAGACCTTCGCCCTGGCCGTCCCATCCGAAATGGACTGGATCTGCGCTCCGACCTGCCAGGAATGCAACGACACCCTCAAGGCTGGCCACGCGAGGTGATCCGAAAACCTCCGTGCTCGGGTTCTGAAAAATGACGGTGAATCCGGCCACCGAATTGCTGCAGCGACGAGTTGTGGTGGCTCGAAAGATCAGGGGCCGACACCCGATTGACGTGAAACGTTGAAAACCGCCCCAGCGAACGTCTGCCCGCCGCTAGGCTCCCGCCGCGTTGATCGACACGAGAGGAGCCAGCGGTGACGGGGACTCGCGAGGAGCCCGGCCAGCAGCACGTTCAGGAGAGGACTGACCGCAAACCCCTTTCCCAACGGTTGTGGCCCATCAGCATCCTCGCCGATATCGCCGCAGTGGTCGCGCTGCTGACGAGTTCAACGCACAACATCGCCTTGGTCATCGCATCGCTCGCGCTGGTCCTAGGCACCGTGCACCTCTGGATCGCCTTCGGTAGGACGGTCGATCGGTGGGTGATCTTCTCCATCGTGGCGATCGTGGCCGGCGCCTCGCTCATCACGGCTGTGGCGACCAGCGCGATGATCACCCGGGCGCAGGCGGGATCGCCCACCAACTCCGGAAAACCATCCCAGGCACCCCAGCCCTCGCAGTCGTCCGATCAGCCGGCCCACGTCCCGTCGACGAGCTCACCCGTGACGACGCCGCAGGAATCGAGCCCGCCGAGCGAACCGGCTGGGGGTGACCCCAGCATCGCCAGGGCGAGCGGCGACAAGCCCATTGCCCTAACGCCCTACTACGCACTGGATCTCGACTCGCGCGAGCCCTACTGGATCGCGAAGTACTCGTCGAGCAGCAGCAACCCCAACCTCTCCGACGACCTCAAGAATGCGAGCGGAACCCTGACCGCGCCGTACCACTTGGCGTACATGGGCAGCAAGCAGGCGACCCTCGACGATTGCATCCGAGCTCCGTACAAGAGCTACAGCGGCTTCGAAGAGGTCGTCACCGGCGCAGTGTTCTGCGTGCGGACTTCTGAAGGCGCTTACGGGCGGATCACGCTGCTCCGGGCTGAAGAGCAACAGCTCATGCTGGACGCCGTCGTGTGGAGAACGTCCGCATGAGATGAGGACGGGACGTGGTGGCCTGGATGAACCCCGCTCAAGGGACCACGCCCGCTCAGCAGTGTCCCGGATCCGCGAGTTCCGGGCACCGCTTCAGTTGACGGCTGCGCGTTCCACGCCCGCTTCGACGGCGTCGGCGTCGTAGCCGACCGGTTCCCAGCGCTTGGCGAGGAGGGCGATCAAGCCCATGAGGGGTGCCAGGGCGATCACCCAGAAGACGCCGCTGGCGAGGGCCGTGCTCAGGACCGGGAAGAAGAACAGGGCCAGCGTCGAGCCGACGCGCAGCGTGCCCTGGTTGAAGCCGAGGCCGGTGCCGCGCATCGACGTCGGGTAGCTCAGCGACGCGAAGCTCATGAAGTGCGCGCCCGGGCCGGACGCCTGGGCGAACATGAACGCGCCCAGCGCGGCGATGGCGAACAGCACGTAGGCGGTGCCGTCTGGCTTGCCGATCAGGGCCAGCGCCACCAGCGAGGCCAGCTGGACCGCGAAGCCGACGAACGTCAGCTTCCACGCGCCGACTCGGTTGGCCAGCCGGATCCCCAGCACACCACCGGTGACCGCGAAGACCAGGTTGAGCACCAGCGACGCGCTGATCGTGTTCAGCGCGCCCTGCGCCAGGATGCTCGCGATGATCACCGGCAGGCCGTAGGCGACCGCGTTGTAGCCGAAGGTCTGCGCCAGGCCGATCGTCAGGGCCTGGAAGGTGCGGGCCCGGTAGCGGCGCTCGAAGAGCCGCTTGACCTCCGGAAGTCCCTTGCGCTTGGGCTTCTCGGGAACCTGAGCGTCCTCGGCGACGGTGGCGTTCACGCCGTAGGAGCGGGTGAGGATCTCCGCCGCGCGCCGCAGATCACCGTTGTCCGCCGCCCAGGACGGGGACTCGTTCATGTACTTGTTGCGCACCAGCAGGATCACCAGCGCCGGCACGGCGCCGAAACCGACGGTGAACCGCCACAGCAGACCGTGGTGGGCCTCCGGCAGCAGGAAGTACAGCGCCATGATCACCACGTAGCAACCGCTGGTCGCCACGTACCAGGCCGTCGACCAGGACGCGGTGCGCGCGCCCTTGCTGCCCTTGCCGCGCAGTCTGGAGAACTCGGCGAGGAAGGCCATCGCCACCGGGATGTCCATGCCGACGCCGAAGCCCATCAGGAACCGGAAGAAGATCAGCACCTCGGCGTTGGGGGCGAGCGCGCAGCCCAGCGCGGAGATCACGAAGAACAGCATGTCGGCCATGAACACGCGGTAGCGGCCGAGCCGGTCGACCAGCACGCCGCCGAACCAGGCGCCGAGGATCGCGCCCACGCTGATCGAGGCCGTCACCGCGCCCGCGCCCACCGAGGTCAGGCCGAACTGCTGCTTGATGTCGGTGATGCCGTAGGCCAGCGAGGTGAGGTCGTAGGCGTCCAGGAAGATCCCGCCCAGCGCCAGCAGGACGATCATCTTCGCGTGACTGCCGCGCGCCGCACCCGAGTTGACCAGTTCGGTGACGTCCTGCGCCGAGCGGATGAGCACCGGCGGGCGCTCGGCGGCGGATTGCGTGGACACGCGCGGGCTCCTTCGAGATGAACGGGGATGTCGGCCGCAACGCTGCGAACCGTTCGAATCGCGAAGGAAGAGCCTAACCGGACGAGAAACCGCGTCCACGTGGTGGAACGCAGGGGCCTTCGTTCGAGGCCCCCGCGTTGCCGGGTGGGTCAGCCGAAGAGGACTTCGGCTTCAGCGAGGCGCTCCTTGGGGACCGTCTTGAGCGCCGCCGTCGCCTCCCCGAGCGGGACCCGGACGATGTCGGTGCCGCGCAGGGCGACCATCTTGCCGTGGTCGCCGTCGGTGATGGCGTCGATGGCGTGCAGGCCGAAGCGGGTGGCCAGGACCCGGTCGTAGGCCGTGGGGGTGCCGCCGCGCTGGGTGTGGCCGAGCACGACCGCGCGGGACTCCTGGCCGGTCCGGTGGGCGATCTCATCGGCCAGCCAGGTGCCGACACCACCGAGCCGGACGTGCCCGAACGCGTCCTTCTCGCCACCGGCCAGCAGCTCCTCGCCGCCCTCCGGGATCGCGCCCTCCGCGACGACGATGATCGGGGCGTACTGGCGCTCGAAGCGCTGCTGGACCCAGTCCACGACGCGCTCGACGTTGAACTCCTGCTCCGGCACCAGGATCACGTTCGCGCCGCCCGCCAGGCCCGAGTGCAGGGCGATCCAGCCCGCGTGCCGGCCCATCACCTCGACCACCAGCGCGCGGTGGTGCGACTCGGCCGTCGTGCGCAGCCGGTCGATCGCCTCGGTGGCGATGTGCACGGCGGTGTCGAAACCGAAGGTGTAGTCGGTGGCGTCGAGGTCGTTGTCGATCGTCTTCGGCACGCCCACCACCGGCACGCCCTCCTGGGTGAGCTTCTCGGCCACGCCGAGGGTGTCCTCACCGCCGATGGCGACCAGCGCGTCGATCCGGTGCTCGGCGATCGTGGCCTTGAGCCGGTC
The DNA here is from genome assembly GCF_018070075.1 of Saccharopolyspora endophytica. Taxonomy (GTDB): domain Bacteria; phylum Actinomycetota; class Actinomycetes; order Mycobacteriales; family Pseudonocardiaceae; genus Saccharopolyspora; species Saccharopolyspora endophytica. The sequence goes on along the minus strand of NZ_JAGPXE010000002.1, from coordinate 81,795 downwards.
CACGCCACCGTCGACCTTGAACGGGTTGGTGCGCGAGGAGCCGAGGATCGTGCCACCCCGGTTGAGGATCTCCTCCACCTTGTCCAGCGTCAGCGGCGTCGTCAGGCCTTCGATCGGGCCGAGCCAGCCGTTCCGGAATCCGATGATCTCGTGCCCGAAGACCGAGACCCCCTTGCGGGTCACCGCGCGGAGCACCGCGTTGAGCCCTGGGCAGTCGCCGCCACCGGTGAGTACTCCGACACGCATTCCAGCGGGCATCGCTGTTGCCGCCTCCTCGAATCCAACCCGTCAGTGATCCACGTCTCCCCCTCGGGACAGCGTTTCACGGACTGGATCGGTGCAGCAAGAACCTGACGTGCTTACTCGCCGGTATGGCGGAATTACAGCGGGTATCCGCGCTTGCGCTGGATCTCCTCAATGACCTTCCAGCGCTCGAGGTTGTGCTTGGCGTCGGCGAGCGCGTCGTGGGCGTTGTCCGGGGCCGACGGCAGCTTGGGCTTGCCGACGTCCTCCCAGCGCTGCCGCAGGTCGCGGGTGAACTTCGGGATCCGGGACGGCAGCGTCGGCATCGGGCCCCACAGCTGCGCCAGCGCCACGTGGTCGTAGGCGGCGTACCAGGCCCACAGCTCGATGTTCCCGCTGCGCGAGGTGAGGAACTTGTACAGGTCCTCGCGGATGCGGGACCGGGACTTCCAGCACTGCTCGGCCGGCGGCGGCAACTGCGGCAGGACGTGCTCGCGCACCCAGGCGCCCGCCCGGGCGGCGTCGAACTCGGTGGACACCGCGTAGAACTCGCGACCCGTCTCGTCGACCACACCGATCGACACCAGATCGATGGTCCGCCCGTCCTCGATGAACTCGCAGTCGTAGAAGTACCGCACCCACGAAGCGTATGCGGCGGTGTTCGAGCGACTCGGTCGGGCCCGTCAGCCCGCCTTGGACTGCGGCAGCCGCGAAGCCGAACTGCTGCTCCACCCGCCCAGGTCGTTGCCCTGCGCGGCCAGCTCGTCCTTGACCTTGGAGGCGTAGACGTCGACGTACTCCTGCCCGGAGAGCTCCATCAGCGCGTACATGATCTCGTCGGTGATCGAGCGCTCGACGAAGCGGTCACCCGCCATGCCCTCGTAGCGGGAGAAGTCCAGCGGCTCGCCGACCTTGACCACGACCTTGTGCGGCCACCACATCTTCGAGCCGATCGGGTTGACCTTGTCGGTGCCGAACATCGCGATCGGGATCACCTGCATCCCCGACTCCAGCGCCATCCGGGCCACACCGGTCTTGCCCTTGTAGAGACGGCCGTCCGGGGAACGGGTGCCCTCCGGGTAGACGCCCAGCAGCTTGCCCTCCGACAGCAGCCGCACACCCGTGTCCAGGGCGGCCTGCGCGGCGGCACCGCTGGAGCGGTCGATCGGCACCTGGCCGACGCCGGAGAAGAACGCCTTCTTGAACTTGCCGCGCACACCCTTGCCGGTGAAGTACTCGCGCTTGGCCAGGAACGTCACCCGCCGCGGCATCATCAGCGGCATGAAGAACGAGTCGGCGACGGCCATGTGGTTGCTGACCAGGATCGCGCCACCCTCGCGCGGCACGCGCTCGACGCCTTCGACTCGCGGGCGGCAGAACAACTTCATGAGGGGACCGAGCAGTAGGTGTTTCATCACCCAGTACATCACGGCGCCGCCGCCTCCTCACGCGCGAAACTTTGCTGTTCAGCCTACGGAGCGCGAACTTTGCGCACAATGAGCACCGTCCGGAAACCGATCACGTCACACCTGGTATGGAATCCTCCGTTCCGCTCGTTGTGCACTGCGCCGCGAACGGCCGATCCTCGGACGCTCGCGAGCCAGTCCCAATCGGCGGCTCCGCGTGCGACGATGAAGCGCAACAGGCACAGCGGCCCCGTGGCGTTCGAGCCGGGTGGGAGGTTCACGGGTGGGAGGAACAGGGTCAGTGCTAGTCGGCGCAGAACCATTCGCGCACGAGGGCTCCGACGACATCGGCGTGCTGCTGTGCCACGGGTTCACCAGCACGCCGCAGAGCATGCGGGGCTGGGCCGAACACCTGGCCGAAGCCGGCCACACCGTGCGCTGCCCGCTGCTCCCCGGCCACGGAACGCGGTGGCAGGAACTCAACCGGACGACCTGGCGCGACTGGTACGGCGCCGTCGAGCAGGCGCTCGACGAGCTGCGCGACCGGTGCCGGTCGGTGTTCGTCTTCGGGCTCTCGATGGGCGGCACGCTGACGCTGCGCCTCGCCGAGCTGCACCCCGACATCGCCGGGATCGTGCTGGTCAACCCGTCGGTCATGACCCTGCGCAAGGAGGCCAAGCTGCTGCCGGTGCTCAGCAGGGTCGTTCCGTCGATGGCGGCCATCGCGGGTGACATCGCCAAGCCGGAGGTCGTGGAGCTGGCTTACTCGCGCCTGCCGCTGCGCGGCATGGCGAGCCTGCAGCAGATGTGGAGCGTGGTGCGGGCCGACCTCGGATCGGTCCGGCAGCCGCTGCTCCTGCTGCACTCCGCCGTCGACCACGTCGTGGAGCCGGAGAACTCCGCGATCGTGCTGCACGAGGTGGGCAGCCAGGACGTCACCGAGGTCGTGCTCGACGACAGCTACCACGTCGCGACCCTGGATCACGACGCGCCGCGAATCTTCAGCGACAGCGTCGAGTTCGTGCACCGCGTCCACAGCGCACGGGTCGGTGAGTCGGCATGAGCGCCCGCCACAACTCCTCGGACGGGCCGGAGGACATCGACGCCGCCTTCGCCGAGATCGTCGCCGACCTCGAACGCGACACCAAGTTCGGCAAGTGGCCGGGCGAGGACGACGACGCGCAGCCGCAGCCGTCCCCGGAGGAGCCGACGCGTCCGGCGGCCGACGCACCGGAGGAGACCAAGCCGGTGGAACCGCCCGCGGAGCAAGGTCCGCGCGATTGGGCCCCGGCAGCGGAAGAGGAGGAGCACTTCGTTCCGCCCGAGCCCCCGCCGCTGCCGATCCCGCGCCCGGCGACCTTCCTCGGAGTCGGGATCGTGGTGCTCGGAGTGCTGGTGCTGCTGATCCCCGGCCTGGCGGGCATCGCGGCGACCGTGAAGCTCCCGCTGGGCCTGGTGCTGATCAGCGCCGGTATCGGCTGGCTGCTCTTCCGGCTCCGGCACACGCCGCCCAGCGATTCCGACGACGACGGCGCGCAGGTTTAGCAGAGGCCCGTTGCCTCAGGGGACTTTCGGGCCGGTCAGGACGTGCTGGCGGGCCATGGCCGCCGCCCCGATCATCGCGGCCGGGTCGCCGTGGTGGGCGACGCGGACCCGGGCGAGGGGCCGGTGGCCGGAGCCGGTGACGGCCGCCGCGTAGTGATCGCGGGCCTTGTCGAGGAACAGGTGCGCCGAGTCGGAGACACCACCGGAGATGACCACGACCTCGGGGTCGTAGACGTCGGCGACCAGCGCCAGCCCCTCCCCCAGCCAGCGGGCCAGGTCGTCCCACGCGCGGACCGCGACCTCGTCTCCGGCGTCCGCTGCGCGGGCGACGTCGAGGCCGGACGGTTCCGCCGGGAGCGACGTGCTGCCGGTTCCGGTGAGCTCGGCGGCGGTCGTGGCCAGCGCGGTTCCGCTGCAGTAGCGCTCCCAGCAGCCGCTCTTGCCGCACGGGCACTCCCGGCCGCCCGGCACCAGCCGCAGGTGGCCGAGTTCCGGCGCCACGCCGAACGCGCCCCGGAAGACCTCGCCGTCGATCACCAGCGCACCGCCGATGCCGGTCCCGATGGCCACCAGGGCGGCGACGCGGGCACCGACGGCGGCGCCGAAGCGCTGCTCGGCCACGGCCGCCGCGTTCGCGTCGTGCTCCAGCACCACCGGGAGCCCCAGCCGGTGGGAGAGCTCGTCGGCGACGGCGACGTGCCGCCACGGCAGGTGCGGCGCGAACCGCACCACCCGGCGGTCTTCGCTGACGAAACCCGCGACCGCCAGACCGACTCCGTCGATCGGGTACTGATCGGTGAGCACCCGGACCGTGTCGGCGATGGCCGTGTTGAGCTCCGGACCCGTCTTCGGGGTCGGCACCCGGTGCATCCGCAGGATCTGGCCGTGCTCGTCCGCCACGGCCGCGCGCACGCTGGTGCCGCCCACGTCCACGCCGATGGTCAGCACACCGCGTCTCTCTCCGCCAGAACCGGTCCCGCGACCCGCTGGACCTGGATGCGCTGCACCTTCGGCTCCTCCGGCTGAGCCTCCTCCGGCTCGTCCGCGGAGGGCTCGGCGTGGTCGGCCAGCGCTTGCCTCAGCTGCTGGACGATGCCCAGCAGCTGGTCGTTGAGCTCGGGACGCTGCCCGCGCGCCAGGTCCATCGCCGCGCACAGCGGGCACCAGCCGCAGCCCGCACCGGACTCGTCCGGCTGCCCGTCGCGCGCGCAGCCGCGCAGGTACTCCTCCGCCTTGCCCGCCAGGGCGTCCAACAGCAGCCGCAGCTCTTCGAGCAGTCGATCGTGCTCGCGCATCTGGTTCACCGCATCCACAGATCGGGGTCGGGACGGAACCGCACCGTCAGCCCGTCGTCGCCGGCCACGGCCGAGGTCACCACGCACCGCTGCAGCACAGCGGGCAGGGCGACGAGCCGTCGCCGTCCATCGACGGTAATCGCCAGCTCGGGTCCGATCCGGGCCAGGTCCAGCTCGGCCGCCGGGTGCAGCGGCAGACCGATGCGCAGCGTGTACTCCGCGTCCAGCGACTTGCCGCCACCGCCGACGCGCATCTCCGGCGGGGTCGCGTCGTTGGCGAGCGGGTCGCCGTCGCCGTAGAGCTCGGCGCCGAGTTCCAGCAGCTGCGCGGTGCCGACCGGCTCGGCCGCGCGGTGCTCGACGGTGCGCAGCGGCAGGTCGGTGGCCGCGCGCAGCGTGTCGAGGACCGCCTCCTGCTCCTTGCGGCGGGTCCGCAGCCAACCGGCGGCGTCGCCCCGAGCCGAACCCGGGTGCGGGACCACGCGATTGGCGACCAGCCCGTCGACGCGGATCCGCTGCAGCGCGAGGGCCGTCAGCGTCCTGCGGGTCTCGGCGGCGACGACGGATTCCGGCGTCAGCACCAGGCGAACGCTGGTGCCGGGATCGGTGAGCATGTCCTTGAGCGCGGCCAGCTGCTCGGCGAGCCTGCCGAGCCCGTCGGCGACGGCGTCCCAGCGCTCCACCTGGTCGCTGCCGGCGATGCCGGCCAGCAGACCGCGAACGGCCCTGCGGTGGGCGGGGAACAGCCGCTCCAGGTACCCGGCCAGGGACTCCGGAAGTGCCAGCAGGCGCAGCGTTTCGGCGGTCGGGCCGCAGTCGACGATGACGGTGTCCCACAGCCCGCTGCTCGCGAGCCGGTGCACCTCGGTCAGCGCGAGCAGGTCCTCGACGCCGGGCAGCACGGTGAGTTCCTCGGCGTCGACCTCGCCGACCCCCGCGCCCCGCAACAGGGTTCGCAGGTGCTCGCGGAGCTCGCGCCAGGTCCCGTCGACGAGGCTGCGGGTCTGGACCTCGGCGGCGTGCAGCACCGCGCCGGTGTCACCGACGCGGACCTCGGCGGGTTGCGCGCCCAGATCGGCGCCGAGCGCGTCGGCCAGCGAGTGGGCCGGGTCGGTCGAGACCGCCAGCACCTTGCCGCCGTCGCCCCCGACGCGCGCGGCAGTGGCCGCGGCCAGGGTCGTCTTGCCGACCCCGCCCTTTCCGGTGAACAGCAGGATGCGCAATGGGCGGTCTATTCCGCTTCCACGCGGCGCTTGAGCTCCTTGAGCGCCGTATCCATGATCATCTTCTCCGCCTTGCGCCGGAACAGGCCGATCATCGGGATCGCCAGGTCGACGGCGAGGCTGTAGGTGACCTCGGTGCGCTCGTCACCGAGCGGTTTGAGCGCGTAGCTGCCCTTCTGGGCCTTCTGCACCTGACCTTCGACCAGCTCCCAGCTCACCGAGAGACCGTCGGCGGACCAGCTGTAGACGTTGGTGTAGGTGTCCTTGACCACGCCCGCGTCCAGCACGAAGCGGACCCGCTCGGCGCTCCCGCCGGAGTTGTGGGAGAGCACCTCGGTCTCCTTGACCGCTTCCGCCCACTCCGGATACGCCGGGAAATCCGCGATGACCGCCATGATCCGCGCAGCGGGGGCCTCGATCTCGATGGACTGGGTGGACTGATCGACCATGCGCGCAGGCTACCGGGTAGCCACCCGCGCGGCGTCAACGAGGAGCGAGGTTTCTGCGAAGTCCGCGAAACTCACCTCCTCGGGCGTCGTTCACCACCGCAGGACGTACGGCCGCTCCGTCCGCTTGAAGTGCCCGACGTTGACGCACTCGGTGCGGCCGATGCGCATCCGCTGCGACAGCGGCTGGTGCACGTGCCCGAACAGCGACCACCGGGGCTGATCAGCGTTGATGCGCGCCAGCACGCTGGCGGAACCCGCCTCCTGGCTGCGCGCCACCACGTCGTAGGTCAGCTCCGCGACGGCGGGCGGCTGGTGGGTGCACAGCACGTCCACGGCGGGCAGCGAGGCCACCGCCTCGTCGTACTCCTCCGCGACACGCAGGTAGGGCACCCAGGCCGAGTGGGCGCGCAGCGTCGCTCCTTCGGGCAGCCGCACGCCACCGACGAACCCGAACGTCAGCCCGCCGATCTCGGTCGTCTCGCCGTCGAGGACGTGGATGCCCTCGCGCGCGAACTCCGGCCACAGGTAGGGCGCGTCGACGTTGCCGGGCGTCGCGTAGGTGGGCGCGGTCATCGCACCGAACAGCTCCGCGTACTGCTCGCGCACGGCGTCGGCGACCGTCTGGGCCGGGTCGGTCAGGCTCGCCCACAACGAGCGGATGTAGGCCCCGAACTCCGGGCCGCGGCGGCTGCGCCGCAGCTCGGCGAACCGCTCGACCTTCTCCGCGCCGAAGACGCGACCGAGGATGCCGTTGCCGTGATCGTGGTAGTCGACGAAGTCGATCAGGTCACCCAGCACGACCAGCGCGTCGGCCCCGTCGCCGGCGCGCTTGAGCGCCTCGACGTTGCCATGGACGTCGGACACGACGTGAACGCGCAACTTCCAACCCCACTTCCGCGATGACGGCTTCTGTCGAACCTAATCCGCCGAGGTGCCGGATCGCACCGCCCGTTGTGCACTTGTTCTTACCTGCCGTCGCCGCACCCGTCGCGCCGTCGACCGGTGGACGATCGTCCGAATGGAAGAGGTTTAGGCTGTGCCCGCTGGTGTGGCCTGAGATAACGGGGGCTACCGCCCAGTAACTATCAGCGTTAGGTTGAGCCCACTAGACAGGCTTTTCTTCGGAGGTTTCGACGTGCGAGAGTTCAGCGCACCCGCCACTACGAAAGTGGCCGAGGACGAGAACCTCACCGACATGGTGTGGGCCAACGCGGAGCGTTTCGGGAGTACTGTGAGCTTCCGGCGCCGGGTGGACGGCACCTGGGTCGACGTCACCGCCGCCGACTTCGCCGCGCAGGTCTTGGCCGTGGCCAAGGGCATGATCGCCGCCGGGCTGGAACCCGGCGACCGGGTGGGGCTGATGTCCCGCACCCGCTACGAGTGGACCCTGCTGGACTTCGCGATCTGGACTGTCGGATGCATCACAGTCCCGATCTACGAGACCTCCTCGGCCGACCAGGCCGAGTGGATCCTCACCGACTCCGGCGCGAAGGCCGCCTTCGTCGAGACCGAGGCGCACCGCGCCGAGATCGAGAAGGTCATCGACCGGCTCTCCGAGGTCCGCCACATCTGGCAGATCGAGGGACCGACCAGCGGCGGCGCGGCCGGCGCGGTCGACGAGCTCACCGCGCTGGGCGCCGAGGTACCCGACCAGCAGGTGCACGAGCGGCGCAGGGCGGTCACCGCCGAGGACGCCGCGACCCTCATCTACACCTCGGGCACCACCGGCCGCCCCAAGGGCTGCGTGCTGACCCACCGCAACCTGCTCGCCGAGGTGCGCGCCGACATCGACGCGTTCCCGCAGCTGACCAAGCCCGGCAACTCGTTGCTGATGTTCCTGCCGATGGCGCACGTGCTCGCCCGCGCGATCACCATCATGTGCATCTACGGCAAGGTCACCCTCGGCCACACCGCGGACGTCAAGGACCTGATCAACGACCTCGGTTCGTTCCGGCCGACGTTCGTGCTGGCCGTCCCGCGCGTGTTCGAGAAGGTCTACAACACCGCCAAGCAGAAGGCCCACGGCGACGGCAAGGGCAAGATCTTCGACGCCGCCGAGGAGACCGCCGTCCAGTACTCCAAGGCCATGGACGACGGCGGCGCGGGGCTCGGCCTCAAGGCCAAGCACGCGGTGTTCAACAAGCTCGTCTACGGCAAGCTGCGCGCCGCGCTGGGCGGTCGCTGCATCGCGGCGGTCTCCGGCGGTGCTCCGCTGGGCGAGCGGCTGGCGCACTTCTTCCGCGGCGTCGGCGTCCCGGTGCTGGAGGGCTACGGCCTGACCGAGACGACCGCCGCGGCCGCGGTGAACGTCGAGGAGGGCTTCAAGGTCGGCACCGTCGGCCGCCCGCTGGCGGGCACCTCGATCCGCATCGCCGAGGACGGCGAGATCCTGATCAAGGGCGACGTGGTGTTCAAGGAGTACTGGAACAACCCGACCGCCACCGAGGAGTCCATCGAGGACGGCTGGTTCCACACCGGCGACCTGGGCTCGCTCGACGACGAGGGCTACCTGCGGATCACCGGCCGCAAGAAGGAGATCATCGTCACCGCCGGCGGCAAGAACGTCGCCCCGGCCGTGCTGGAGGACGGGCTGCGCTCGCACCCGCTGATCAGCCAGTGCATGGTGGTCGGCGACCAGAAGCCGTTCATCGGCGTGCTGGTCACGCTGGACCCGGAGTTCGTGCCGTCCTGGCTTGCCAACAACAACCGGCCGGCCGACACGCCGATGTCCGAGCTGATCAACGACCCGGACCTGCGGGCCGAGGTCCAGGGCGCGGTCGACGAGGCCAACAAGGCGGTGTCCCGGGCCGAGGCGATCAAGCAGTTCCGCATCCTCACCGAGGACTTCACCGAGGCCACCGGCGAGCTCACCCCGAGCATGAAGCTCAAGCGCAACAAGGTCGCGGAGAACCACGCGGCCGACATCGAGGCGATCTACTCCTGATCCACCGGCACCGTCCGGTCGACCCGGGCGGTGCCGGTGCTCGAACGCCTCCGGGTGACACACGGCGGTGCGACGACCGGATTCCGGTTGGAGCACCGCCGTTCTCGTCCCTCAGGCCAGCGACCTCGGGAGGTCGGCGCCCCAGGCCGCCAGCAGCTGCGGCGAGGTCATGCCGGTGGACTCGTGGAGGGCGGCCTCCGCCTCGTCCGGGCTGGTGGCCATCGCGATGCGGCGGTAGAGCTCGGTGAGGCCCGGCTCGCCCAAGCGCTGCGCCAGGAAGTGCACCACCGACCAGGACTGCTGGTAGGCGAGGTCGAGACGGCGACCGGCCTGGTGGAACTCGCTGTTGGTGGGCAGCCGCAGCGGCGGGCCCACTTCCCGGACCGCGCGGGCGAGGTCCGGGGCGACGTCGCGCGGGGCCAGTCCGCTCTTGCGGTAGCCGATGTAGTCCGGGTAGCCCTCCAGCATCCACATCGGAGCGCCGTCGGCGGTGACCGCCCGAGCCGCGACGTGGGTGATCTCGTGCCGCAGCACCACGCCCAGCGCCACGCCGGAGAGCTGCTCGGTGGTGCTCGGGCTGAGCACGACGCGAGCTCCCTCCACCCGCCTCGTCCGGGTGTCCACCAGATCGGCGATCGCCACACCGGCGATGCCGTCGACGGCGAACTCCGGTCCCACCAGCGACCGCAGCTCCTCCGGTGAGCCGGGAACCAGCACGCCCACGCGCTGCGCCCAACCCCTCCCCCACACCTCGGTCACGTCGGCCACCGATGCGTCCAGCTGCTCCGCGACCCGGTCCACAGCGGCGGCGTCGTGGCCGACGACCACCCCGCGATCGGTGCGGCGCACCTCGACGCGGCCGAAGTCCCACGGTCCGCGCCACGCGTCGGGCACCACGCCGGTGTCCTCGGCGAGGTACCAGGAGGCACCTCGGCGGACGAACAGGTAGCCGAGCGGGCGCTGCGTGGGCACCGAATCGGCACCGGAGAGCGCGTACCGCAGCACCACCCGGGACGCCAGCACCTCGTCGGCGGCCGGAACCGGGGCGTGCGCCAGCGGAGCGCCGTCGAGCCGGTAGCCGAAGCTGCTCAGCGGCACGGACCGCAGGTTGTGGAACAGCTGCAGCTGGCGCTGCTGGAACTCGGCGGGCGCTTCCGGGTCCACAGTGGCTGCGAACGCCGCTTCGTCGCCGTCCCGGATGGATTCCTCGCGGCGGGCCAGCAAGTCGCGCACGGCCATCTCAGGGGCCGGCAAGCGGGCGGCCAGACCCGCGTGCCCGGCCGAGGCCGGGGCCGGCGGCGGTTCGACCGGAGCCGGCGACGGCAGACCCACCAGCGCGAGCCCACCCAGCACCGCAGCCGACGCGGCGAGCACCAGCCAGCCGCGCGCTTTTCCGGTCGAAGACACGGCTCGCATCGTAAGTCCGTTCACCGCACCGGTCGACGCACACCGCACGTGAAAACATTTCGGGGCCGGCACCCGAAGGCACCGGCCCCGAAGCACGACTTCGCGGATCAGCCCGCCACGCGGCGCATGGCCGTGACGTCACCGATCTTCTTGTAGTCGGTCACCTTCACCACGTCGCCCGAGGTCGGGGCGTGCACGGCCTTGCCGTTGCCGATGTACATCGACACGTGGCTGACCGGGCTGTAGTAGAAGATGAGGTCGCCCGGCTTGAGCTGGCTGGCCGTCACCGACTTGCCCTCGCTGACCTGGGTCTTGGTCGAGCCGCCGATGGTCACGCCCGCCTGCTTGTAGGCCCAGTACATGAGCCCGGAGCAGTCGAAGCTGCTGGGGCCCTTGGCGCCCCAGACGTAGGGCGAGCCCTGCTTGCCCAGCGCCGCGTTGACGGCCTGGATGGCCGCACCGGCACCGGCGATCGAGCCGACACCGGTCTCACCGTCGGAGATCAGGGAGTCCTGGTCCTCGCCGCTGAGCTCGGCGTACTTCTCCTCGACCTTCTCGATCTGGTCCTTCATGGCCTTGGACTTGTTCTTCATGTCCACGGCCAGCCGCGCGGCGTCCTGCTCGGCCTGGGCCGCGCGGTTGCGCGCGTCCTTCGCGGTCCGCTCCGCGTTCTCGGCCTGGTGCGTGGCCGCCGCGAGCGCCTTGACCGCGTCGTTGTTGTCCTTGGCCAGCGCGTCCAGCGCGGAAGCGCGGTTCAGGAAGTCGTCCGGGGTCTCGCTCACCAGCAGTGCGGAGAGCTTGTTCAACCGCGCGCCCTGGTAGGAGGCGTGGGTGAGCTTGTCGACCTGGCCGCGGAACCGCTCTTCTTCACCGCGGGCCTGGTTGGCGACCTGCTCGGCCTGCGCGGCCTGAGCTTCGGAACGAGCCAGTTCGGCCTTCTTGGCCTCGTGGTCGTCCTCGGCCTTCTTCATGTCCTCGGTGAGCTGCTCAGCCTGGTGCTGGAGCTCGCGGACCTGCTTGGCCGCGTCCGAGGCGTTGTTCGGGAGAGGCGGGTCTGCGAGGGCGGCACCGCCGGAGGTCATGCCGACGACTGCAGCGACCGCGGTAGCGGCCAGGGCGCCTCGCAATGAGCGCTTGATTCCGTGCGACGCCACGTCGCGCACAGCTCCTTCTGATTCCGACCGCCTGACCGCATGCGGAAAACCCGCTGGAACGCGGCCCGGTTCCCCGACAAAACCGAATCAGCGGCGCCTCGCGTGTCGCCCGGTATGAGCAACTGATCGCCACGAGGACTCAGGTAGGTTACGAAAGGTGAGGCGACACGTCTAGAAGCGGGGCCCGTTTTCTACTGAGCGCGACCGAACACCCCTAACGGAGGATAGTCACTTGCTCACAGTAACGGATCTTGCGCCACCGTCACCTGGACTTGTCACCACAACACGCCCACCTTCGGGATACGGAGCGTACCCGAGTGATCCACTATGACTTCGGACACCTCCCCGAAGTCGCCGGGCGGCACCAGAACAGCGACGAACGGCTGGACCCGGTTTGAGAATGCGGCGGAGCCGCTGTTTCAGGTGCGGGACTCAACCTGCACCGCCGCAGGTTCTGAGCGGCTTCGTGGCGAGTACGTCGCGACGCCGTGTATTGGACATACATCAGGAGCGGCGCAGGGAGTCCACGGAGCCGCTCAGGTTCTGCTACCCGCACCGCTGAGCAAAACGACTCCTCACAGCACCTAGACCCGGTTCAGCCGCGCCAACAACATCGCCGAGGACACCGAGTAGGCGCCGCGCCGCTGCACCGAGGTCACCACCGCCCGGTCCGACGTGGCGACCACGACCTGACGGCCCTCCGGCTCTGCGGCGACCAGATCGCGGATCACGTCGTCGGCCTGCACCCCTGATTCGCTGAACAGGACCCGCACACCACGAGGTCCCGCCGTCGGCACCGCCAGCACGTCCGCGCCGTCGAAGACCAAGGTGACCTCGGCACCGGTGCGAGCGGCCAGCGCCGCGAGCTGATGGCCCAGCCGATCGCGCTGATCGGCCAGCGGCAGCTCCGGGTACCCGGTCTTGGTGACGTTGTAGCCGTCCACGATCAGGTGCACCGCGGGCAGGCCCAGGAGCCGGTCCAGCGCGGCGACGTCGGCGACCTCGCCGGAAGTCGCCCTCTGCTCCCGGACCCGCCGCACCACGTCGGCCGGGCGCGGCCCGGAACCGGCGGCACCCAGCTCGCGGCGCAAACCGCCGACCGCGCCCTCCAAGGTCTCCAGCAGCAGCGCCAGCCGGACCTCGTCGCCCTGCCGGGCCTCCCGGGCGCTCTCCCGCGCCACCCGCACCTCCGCGGCGGCGTGATCGGCGCGCTGCCGCTCCTCCTGCGCGCGCAGGCGTTCGCGGTCCCGGTCGGCGGCGACCTCGGCGACGGCCGATTCCCGCTCCTCGTGGGCCCGCGCGAGCTCCTCCCGCGCGGCCTCGGCGGCGTCCTTGGCCTCCCGCAACCGCACGCCCTGCTCGCGCAGGCGCTTCCGCAGCCGGTCGGCCTCCGCGTTGCCCGCGGCCTGATCCGCCGACTCGCGAGCCTGCGCGAGCTCCGCCTTGAGCCGGTCGACCTCGGTGGTCAGCCGCTCGACCTTCGCCAGGGCCGAATCGCGTTCGGCCCGCAACTGCCCCTGCTCGCTGCGGAACCCGATCAACTCCGCGTAGTGCGAGGCGATCGCGGCGCCCTGCAACACCGCCGCGGCACCGACGACCACCGGATCCGGGTCCTGCAACGACAACGCCCCCGGGCGGTGGTTGCGGCACCAGTCCAGCACCGAGGTGCGGAACACCGAGGAATCGCGCAGCGCGCTCAGCAGCGCGGGCTGACCGAGCTTGGCGCGCTTGGCCGGTGCGAAGCGCACCACCGGGCGCAGCGCGGCGGGCACGTCGGTCGAGCGCATCTCGTCGAGCGCGCCCGCGGCCAGGTCGGCCAGCCGGGCGCGCAGCGGAGGCGGCAGGAGCTCGGGATCGACAGGCGCGGCACCGGGAGTCTGCTGGGAACCGTCCACAGCGGACTCCTCCGGAGTGGGGCCGTCCGGCCCCGAGTTCGGTGTCGCCATTCCCACAGGCTAATCGCCGTCGTTCCGCGCACACGCACGCGTCGCGGTGTCGGTGGTGGGACGTAGCGTGCCGATGATGTCCGCGCACCGCCAGCTGACCTTCGACGAGATCGCCATCAGCGAGGAAATCCCGCTGCAGGAGGCGACGTTCGTGGTGGTCGACCTGGAGACCACCGGTGGCGACCGGCAGGGCGACGCCGTCACCGAGATCGGCGCGGTGAAGGTGCGCGGCGGAGAAGTGCTCGGCGAGTTCGCAACCCTGGTCAACCCCGAACGCGGCATCCCGCCCGCCGTCGTGTCGATCACCGGCATCACCGAGGCGATGGTGCACGACGCACCTCGCTGGGACAGCGTGCTGCCCGCGTTCCTGGAGTTCTGCCGGGGCGCGGTTCTGGTCGCGCACAACGCTCCCTTCGACCTCGGATTCCTGCGGGCCGGCTGCGAACAGCTCGGACTGGAATGGCCGAAACCGCAGGTGGTCGACACCGTCCGGCTGGCTCGCCGGGTCCTGACCCGCGACGAGACGCCCAACCACAAGCTCGGCACGCTGGCCCGCGTCCTGGGCGCCCGCACCGAACCCGTGCACCGCGCGCTGGACGACGCCCGCGCCACCGTCGACGTGCTGCACGCCCTGCTGGAACGGCTCGGACCGCTCGGCGTGCGCACCCTGGAGGACCTGCTCGGGCACCTCCCGGACGTCACACCCCAGCAGAAGCGCAAGCGCGGCCTGGCCGACTCGCTGCCCAACTCCCCCGGCGTCTACCTCTTCCGCGGCCCCAACGACGAGGTCCTCTACGTCGGGACCGCCTCCGACCTGAGGCGACGCGTGCGGCAGTACTTCACCGCGGGCGAGCGCAGGGCCCGCGTCAAGGAGATGGTCGGCATCGCCGACCGGGTGGACCACGTCGAGTGCGCGCATCCGCTGGAAGCTGAAGTGCGGGAACTGCGGCTGCTCTCGGCGCACCAGCCCCGCTACAACCGGCGCTCCAAGTTCCCGCAGCGCGCGTGGTGGGTGGTGCTCACCGACGAGGCGTTCCCGAGGCTGTCGATCGTGCGCACGCCGCGCGAGGACGCGCTGGGGCCCTTCGGTTCCCGGCACGCCGCGAGCGCGGCCGTGGAAGCCCTGCAGTCGGCGACCTTCGTCCGGCGCTGCACCGAGCGCCTCTCGCCGCGCAAACCGATCCGCCCGTGCGCGCTGCACGAGCTGGGCCGGTGCGGCGCGCCGTGCGCGGGTTTGCAGAGCGCCGAGGAGTACGCCCCCGAGGTCATCGCCATCCGGGACGTGATCCGCGGACGCAGCGGAGACCTGCTGGAGCGGTTGCGCGAGGAGCTGCAGCGGCTCTCCGACACCGAGCGGTTCGAGGACGCCGCCCACCACCGCGACCGGCTCGCCGATCTCGTCCGCTCGCTGGACCGCGGCCAGCGGCTGTCCGCGCTCGCCTCGGTCCCGGAACTCGTCGCCGCCCGCCCGGACGGCCGGCGCGGCTGGCACCTGTCGGTCATCCGCCACGGCCGCCTCGCCTCCGCCGGGGTCGCCCGCCGGGGCGTCCCGCCGATGCCGGTCGTCGACATGCTCCAGGCCTCGGCGGAAACGGTCCTCGACGGCCCAGGTCCCCTCCACGGCGCCACCGCCGACGAGACCCGCGTCATCTACCGCTGGCTCACCACCGGCGGAACCCGCCTGGTCCGCACCACCACTCCCTGGACCGAGCCCGCGAGCGCAGCAGCCACCTGGCGGACCTGGCTCGACAAGGCCACCACAGGCCGAACCCCCTACGCAGCCATCGACTGACCCCGCCCCGGGGCACCGGAATACCGCAGTAATCAGAACCCCGATTACCGGGGTACTCCGTCCACCACCCGGAAAACTCCCGTAATCAGGGACCCGACTACGGCAGTATTCAGGACCACCACCCGGAAAACTCCCGTAGACAGGGACCGGACTACGGCCGTAATCCGGGTCGTCGCACGGAATACTCCCGTAATCGGGGGTCTGATTACTGCGGTATTCGGGGTTGGGGGTGGGGTCAGGCCGTCATGTCGAAGGCTGCGTTGATCTTGGTGGGGTGGAGGCGGATCGCGAGTTCGCCGGGGACTCCGTTGCGGCGGCCGAAATCCTCGGCCTTGTCCGGTCCGACGTAGCGGGCCGCGATCATCGTGGCGGTGTCGACGAGGTCCTGGGGATCCTCCGACACCTCCGCCGTGCCCTGGACCTGGACGAACGCGTACGGCGGCTGGGGCAGGTCGACGCACAGCGCCAACCTGGGGTCGCGGAGGACGGACCTGCCCTTGGCGGAGTCCTTGCCGGTGTTGAACACCAGCACGTCGCCGTCGACGACGAACCACACCGGCGCGACCAGCGGACGGCCGTCGGCGGCGGTGAAACCGAGCAACCCGGTCCGGGTGCCCTGGGAGAGGAACTCGCGAACCTTCGGATCCTGCAACGTAGCCATGCCCGGACGCTACCGATCGCCGCGAACCCGCGCCGGGAACGCGACACGGCCCGGCACCCGCTCGGGGTACCGGGCCGTGTCGGCTTCGGTGCTTATTCCGTCGGCTGCGAAGGCTTGCCGGCGGTCAGCTGCGTGCGCTCCTCGGCTTCGCGGACCGCGTCGTCGTGACGGGCCTGCTCCAGCGCGGCGGTCTCCTCGACCGGGTCGGGCTTCAGCAGGCTGCCCTCGACCGGGTGACCGGCGGCGCCCAGCTGGTTCATCTTCTTCGGCACCGGAGCGCCCTGGTAGGGCAGCGCCTCCGGGTGGCCGTGGTCGTCCACCGGGCCGAGCGGCTGGTGGACCTCGATGAACTCACCGTGCGGGAGCCGCTTGATGATGCCGGTCTCGACGCCGTGGTCGAGCACCTCCCGGTCGCTGTGCTGGAGACCCAGGCACATCCGGTAGGTGATCCAGTAGGCGATCGGCGGCGCCACCAGCAGGCCGATGCGGCCGGCCCAGGTCATCGCGTTCAGCGAGATGTTGAACTCGAAGGCGATGATGTCGTTGGTACCGGAGATCATCAGCACCATGAAGAACGTCAGCGCCATGGCACCCAGCGAGGTGCGTACCGGGTTGTCGCGCGGACGCTGCAGCAGGTTGTGGTGCGCGTTGTCGCCGCTGAGCTTGCGCTCGATGGCCGGGTACATGATCGCCACCGTGAAGATCATGCCCATGAACAGCGCGGTCGGGAAGAACGGCGCCGGGATCGTGAACGGTCCCAGGTAGACCTCCCAGGCCGGCCACAGACGCGACGAACCGTCCGTCCAGATCATGTACCAGTCGGGCTGCGACGCGGCGGAGATCTGCGAGGCGATGTACGGGCCCAGGTTCCAGATCGGGTTGATCTGGAAGACACCGGCCATGATCGCGCAGACGCCGACGACCATCGCGAAGAAGGCACCGGCCTTGACCGCGAACACCGGCATGATCCGGACGCCGACCACGTTGCGCTCGGTGCGCTTCACGCCCGGGAACTGGGTGTGCTTCTGGTACCAGACCAGCGCCAGGTGCGCCGCGACCAGACCCAGGATCAGACCCGGCAGCAGGAACACGTGGAACAGGTAGAACCGCGGGATCAGGTCGGTGCCGGGGAACTCGGCGCCGAACAGGATCCAGTGCACCCAGGTGCCGAGCACCGGGACCGACATGGTGATGCCGGAGGCGATGCGGACACCGGTACCGGACAGCAGGTCGTCCGGCAGCGAGTAGCCGGTGAAGCCCTCGAACATGCCCAGGATGAACAGCGTGACGCCGATCATCCAGTTCGTCTCACGCGGGCGCCGGAAGGCACCGGTGAAGAAGATGCGCAGCATGTGCGCCACCATCGACGCCATGAACAGCAGCGCCGCCCAGTGGTGCAGCTGACGGGCGAACAGACCGCCGCGAACCTCGAAGGAGATGTCCAGCGTGCTCTCGAACGCCCGCGACATCTCCACGCCGCGCAGGTTGGTGTACAGGCCCTGGTACTCGACCTCCTGCATGGAGGGGTCGAAGAAGAAGGCCAGGTACGTGCCCGTGATCAGCAGCAGGATGAACGTGTAGAGCGCGATCTCGCCGAGCAGGAACGACCAGTGCGTCGGGAAGACCTTGTTCAGCTGCCGCCGCATGCCGGGAGCCAAGCGGTAGCGCGTGTCCAGCTCGTCGGCCGCGTGCGCGACTTTGCCGTACAGCTTGCTCTCTCCCTTCGTGGGCGTGGTGATCGAACTCATGACTTACGCTCCCAGTACGCCGGACCGACGGGCTCGATGAAGTCGCCTTTCGCCACGAAGTAGCCGTCCTCGTCCACCGTGATCGGCAGCTGGGGCAGGGCACGCGTGGCCGGGCCGAACACCGGCTTCGCATAGGTGTTGACCACGTCGAACTGCGACTGGTGGCACGGGCAGAGCAGGCGGCCGGTCTGCTGCTCGAACAGCGACGTCGGGCAGCCCAGGTGGGTGCAGATCTTCGAGTAGGCGTAGTAGTCGCCGTAGTTGAAGTCTTCCTGCCCCTTGCGCTTGACCGGCTTGCTGCCGGGGCGGAGCCGGATCAGCATGACCGGCGCGTCGCCCTTGCGCATCGAGGTGATCAGCTCGTGCTCGTCGTGCCGCCAGGCTTCCCGGAACGGGAAGACGGTCTCGAAGCCACCGGCGTCGATGTCCTCGGGCCGCAGCAACGAGACGTCGTGCGGGTTGCCGGTGTCGCGACGCAGGTAGATCTTCTCGCCGGGGTGCTCCGGCATCCAGCCGGTGTGCAGCAGCGACTCCTGGCCCTCTTCGGCCCAGGGGTTGCGCACCATGCCGCCGAGGGCGAACACGCCGGCGCCGAGGCCGAAGGCACCCAGGCCGAAGCCGGCGGTGCGCGTGATCATCTTGCGGCGGGCGATGCCGCTGCGGTTGCCGGCGTCGGCCAGGATCGCGGCCGTCGTCTGCCGGTCGACCTCGCTGGACCCGTGGCCGTCGTGGCGCTGCTGCACCGCGACCTCGTGCGGGATGAACTTCTTCTGGTACTGCACGACACCGATGCCCACGGCCAGGATCGACAGGCCGAGGAAGAAACCGATCAGCGGGTTGTACAGCGAGTAGATGAAGTGCGCGGTCGGATCGGTCGAGGGCTGGTAGCCCCACGGCCAGAAGATGAACACCGCGATGAAGGCCAGCGCGGACAGGCCGGCCAGCACGAACCAGGCGGCGACGTTGCGCTCGGCACGTCGCTCGGCGCGGGTCCCGCTGACCGGGAAGTTGTCCCGGTATTCGACCAGCTCGACGTCGTCGAGGGCCAGACCGAGCCGCATCTTCTCGTCGCGGCTCATCTCGGCCAGCTCGGCCTCGGTGTAGTCCTTGTTCTCTTGCTCACTCATGCCCTGGCTCCGATCCACAGGGTGAGGCCGATCAGCGCTCCGAGTCCGACGACCCAGGCGATCACCGTTTCCGGTCCGGGGCCGTAGCCGCCGAGGGAGTTGCCGCCCGGGTTGTTGTTGCCGTTGGTGACGGACTTGACGTAGGCGATGATGTCTTTCTTCTCTTCCGGCGTGAGCTGCCGATCCGAGAACTTGGGCATGTTCTGCGGCCCGGTGAGCATCGCGTGGTAGATGTCCTGCTCGGTCGCCTGGTCCAGGTTCGGCGCGAACTTGCCGGAGGACATCGCGATGCCTCGTCCGGTGAAGTTGTGGCAGGACGAGCAGTTCAGGCGGTAGAGCTCGCCGCCGCGCGAGGGGTCGCCGCCCTGCAGCGCCTGGCCGGACTGCTTCTGGGCCTCCGGCCCACCGCCGTAGGTCTGCACGTACGCGCCCAGCGCGTCGATCTCCTCCGGGGTGAACTTCGGCGGCTTGCGCGTCGCCTGAGCTTCCTGGCGGACCATCGGCATGCGGCCGGTGGAGACCTGGAAGTGCACTGCGGCTTCGCCAACGCCCGTCAGGCTGGGTCCACGGTCCTGCACGCCCTGCAGGTTGGATCCGTGGCAGCTGATGCAGGCGTTGTTGTAGAGCTGCTCGCCCTGCCTCACCAATGCCGGGTCCGCTGCGGCGTGCGCGGTCTGCGGCTCGGGAGTCAGGACGGTGTACAGCCCACCGGCACCCACCAACGCGATGCCCAGCGCCAGTACACCGGAGATCCGCCGCTTGAGCTTCGAGCCCGCGCGGTTCCGTTTCTTAGTGGTGGTCATGAGTGCGGCAACCCTTGCTGTCCGGTTCGGGGTGTTCGTTTCGGCCTCGTTCGTGCCAGGCGATCGAGGTTCCTCGCTGGAGGAGCGATCACGGGACGAGGTAGATCACGGCGAAGAGGCCGATCCACACGATGTCCACGAAGTGCCAGTAGTACGACACGACGATCGCTGCGATGGCTTGAGCCGGCGTGAACTTGCTGAGCTTCGTCCGGATGATCAGGAAGACGAACGCGACCAGTCCGCCGATGACGTGCAGCCCGTGGAAGCCGGTCGTCATGTAGAAGACCGTTCCGTAGGCCGACGACGCGATCGTGGTCGCGTGCTCGGTGACCAACTGGTAGTACTCACCGGCCTGCCCGAGCACGAAGACCGTGCCCATGATCAGCGTGATCACGTACCACCGGCGGAGACCGAAGACGTCACCCCGCTCCGCCGCGAACACGCCCCACTGGCAGGTGAACGAAGACGCCACCAGGATGACCGTGAACGGGAGGGCATACGGGAGGTTCAGGTGAGTGGGCGGTGGTGGCCACGCGCCCTCGTTCTGCGCCTTCACCGTGAAGAACATGGCGAAGAGTCCAGCGAAGAACATCAGCTCGCTGGCCAACCAAACGATGGTGCCGACGCTGACCATGTTGGGTCGGTTCAGCGAGTGCACGCGTTGACTGATTGAGGGCGCTGCCGTTGTCACGCGACGCATTATGTCTTGCAGCTTTTCCCCTCGCGCTCTCGGGTCCTCCCCTACGACCGCGAGGTGATCGGATTGCGATCTGGAGGTAACTCAACGTGAAAACTCTTCGGTCCGCTCTGGCCGCGCTGGGACTCCGCCGGACCGACCGCGACAAGCCCGTGATCAGCATCGATGACCCCGGACTGCAGGTGGTGGTGTGGTCCTACGACGACACCGAGGCCGCGTCGACGGCACTGGCCAGGGCCGCGGACTGGAACCCGGACGACCCCGCGGTGCTGCGCCACCACCTGGCACTTCCCGGTGACGTGGTCGACACCGCGAGGGCCTTGCTGGCCTCGGATGAGTGGACCTTGCGCACCGGAGGCCGCGGAGATGACCTCAGCGTGTCCGGTTTGACCCCGTTGGTAGCGCTCCGTGTGCAGCGATTGGATGCGTTGCATTGCTCACAGGAGACCTCCCGGATGGCCGGTCTGGCGCAACGGCACGGCGGTGAGACCTTCGGCTGGGACGCCCTGCAGCCGAGGGCGGAATGATCGAATCCGGCCGGGTGGCTACTGTCACACCCGCTCGGGCGGCTAGCATTCGGACCTGTTAATGCCCCGTGCTGCGCAGATCGGGTGCGGGTGTCCGCAAGCTCGCCGAGGAGCCAGTGATGAGCACCGCAACAACGAACGTTCTCGTGTTCAGCCACCGCGCCGAGGTCCGGGAGGCGATCATCAACGCCGTCGGGCGACGCCCGGCACCCGATCTGGACCGGCTGCACTACACCGAGGCGAGCACCGTCGCCGACGTCCTCAGCGAGGTCGACGCGGGCAAGGTCGACCTGCTGATCCTCGACGGCGAAGCGCAGCCGACCGGTGGCATGGGCGTGTCCCGGCAGCTCAAGAACGAGATCACCCAGTGCCCGCCGGTGGTCGTGGCCGTCCGCCGCAAGGACGATCGATGGCTCGCCACCTGGTCGCAGGCGGACGCGGTCCTGGTGCACCCGCTGGACCCGCTGGCCTCCGCCGAGACCGTCGCCGAGGTCCTGCGCACCCAGGGCAAGCCCGTCCCGGCCTGATCCTCGCCTCGCCCGCGAGGGCGACTCGGTCTGCGCAGGCACCGACCGGGCCTCAGCGGAATTCCGCGTTCCGGTTTCCGCTGAGATCCGGTCGGTGCCTGCGATCCATGCCATATCGGGCAGATCAGGAGGCGTGCGCGGCGGCACGATAGTTTTCCTTGGACAGCCGAACCGACGGAGTAGATCGTGGGAACCATGGCGGGAAGTTGGGCAGGGCTGCTGGGCAGCCTGGTCGCGGGTACGGACCTGTCCGCGGAGGACACCGCCTGGGCCATGGACCTGATCATGTCGGGCGAGGCGACACCGGCCCAGGTGGCGGGCTTCGTGGTGGCGCTGCGGGCCAAGGGTGAGACGTCCGCCGAGGTGCGCGGCATGGCCGACGCGATGCTCCAGCACGCCCGCACGCTGGACATCACCCAGCGCGCGGTGGACATCGTCGGCACCGGCGGTGACCGCAGCGGCAGCGTGAACATCTCCACCATGGCCTCGATCGTGCTGGCCGCGTCCGGGGTGACCGTGGTCAAGCACGGCAACCGCGCGGCCTCGTCGAAGTGCGGCACGGCCGACGTGCTCGAAGAGCTCGGCGTGGCGATCGACCTGCCGCCGGCCGCCGTGGCGCGCTGCGTGGAGGAGGTCGGCATCGGCTTCTGCTTCGCGCCGGTGTTCCACCCCGCGTTCAAACACGCCGGAGCCCCGCGGCGCGAGATCGGCATCCCGACCGCGTTCAACGTGCTGGGCCCGCTGACCAACCCGGCCCGACCGGCCGCGGGCCTGATCGGCTGCGCGGACCGACGGATGGCACCGGTGGTCGCCGAGGTGTTCGCGGCGCGCGGCAACGCGGCGCTGGTGGTGCGCGGCGACGACGGCATGGACGAGATCACCACCACGGCCGCCAGCACGCTCTGGGTGGTCAACGACGGCATGGTCCGCGAGGACGCGCTGGACCCGCAGGACTTCGGCATCGCCCGCAGCCGCCCGGAAGATCTGCAGGGCGGCGACGCGAAGGACAACGCCGAGGTCGTCCGCGACCTCCTGGCCGGCGCCACCGGCCCGGTCCGCGACGCGGTCCTGCTCAACGCGGCCGGAGCCTGCGTCGCCTACGACGGCCCCGGAACGGACCTGCAGACGCAGTTCGAGGCCGGCCTGACCCGAGTGGCCGAAGCCATCGACTCAGGCGCCGCAGCAGCCCTCCTGGACCGCTGGACAACCCTCTGCGCAGAACTCCGCTGAAGGCCCAACCGTCAGGCAAGCGACGAAGTCGCTTTCTCAGTGCAACCACCTGAGCAACTGGCACCCCCGGGGGTTCTGAGCGGCTTCGTGGCGAGCACGCCGCGACGCCGTGTATTGGACATACATCAGGAGTGGCGCGCGGAGACCACGGAGCCGCTCAGGTTCCCCCACCTGCACCGCCAAGCAAAGAAACCACGAATCACTCCTCCTCGAGACCGATGGAGAAGGCTGCTTCTGTGTCCCTGCGGGAGTAGGAGCGGAAGGCGATGTGGGTGTCGGTGTCCTGGACGCCGGCGACCTTGTTGATCTTGCCGGGGACGATGTCCGCGAGGTGCTCGTGCTTGGCGACGCGGAGCATCGCGATCAGGTCGACATCACCCGCGCAGGAGTAGACCTCGTCGACGCCGTCGATGTCGGCGATCTCCTGAGCCGCTTCGGCGAGGCGGTCGGCGGCGGTCTGGATCAGCACGATGGCCGTGATCACGAGGGAGAACCTCCTGCTGCGTGGTTGTTCGTCGAACGAGATCCTAGATGCGAAAAGGCCCCTCGGTCGCGACCGAGGGGCCTTTCACGTTCTCTTGCGTCAGTGGCTGCTCTGACCGGTGTGGTACTCGAACACCAGCCCGGCGACCATGATCAGCAGGAAGCCGACCGCGAGCACGATCATCCAGACGTGGAAGAACGCCAGGGCGATGCCCGCGAACGCCGCACCGGCGGCCAGGCCGACCGGCCAGTAGCTGCCCGGGCTGAAGAAGCCCAGCTCACCAGCACCGTCGCTGATCTCCGCGTCCGGGTTGTCCTCGGGACGCTCCTCGATCCGGCGAGCCACGAAGGAGAAGTAGCTGCCGATGATCAAGGACAGACCGCCGACCAGGACCAGCGCCACGGTGCCCACCGGCTCCTTGGCCCAGACGCCGTAGACGACTGCGGACAGGAAGAAGAAAACGGTGATGATGTTGAAGATCTTCGATTCGACCTTCATGGAGTCCTCGCTCTCACGCCGTACGCCCTGTCGAGGGCACCCCTAGCTGTTCGTCCCGATGCCGGAGGGCACGCCACCGGTGCGGTCGGTGTTGAACGGAACACCGGTCACCGCGTGCGGCGTGCACAGCTCACCGCAGTTCATCGCGCCGAGGGCCTCGGCAGCGGTGTAGGTCTGCCCGGTCTGCGGGTTCACCTGGGTGCGCAGCTGCATGTACCGGTCGAACTTGTCCGGCGACAGCGCCCGGACCTCGAAGTTCATCATCGCGTGGTAGGTGCCGCACAGCTCGGCGCACCGGCCCACGAACGAGCCTTCCCGCTCAACGGTGTTCTGGAAGACGTTGTCCTGGTTGTTCTTCTCCGGGTACGGGAAGGTGTCCCGCTTGAAGTGCCACTCCGGGACGAAGAACGAGTGGATCACATCGGTGGACCTGATGTGGTACTCGACGCGCTGCCCGACCGGCACGACCAGCAGCGGGATCTCGCTGCTGCTGCCGACGGTGCGCACCGGCTGCCCGTCCGGCGTCTTGTAACCGGGGTAGTTGAACTCCCAGTTCCACTGGAACGAGATCACGTTCACGGTCTGGTCCGGCTTCGCCGGCTTGGCCAGAACCGTGTTCTGCGTGACCGCCGTGAAGTAGAACAGCACGACCACCAGCACGAACGGAATCGCCGTGTAGATGAGCTCGAGCGGCAGGTTGTACTGGAACTGACGCGGCAGTTCCTCGTCGTTCTTCTTCTTGCGGTGGAAAGCGACCGACCAGAAGATCAGTCCCCACACCAACACACCGACCGCGAGTGCTGCGATCACCGACCAGGTCCACAGGTTCCGCATCGCCTCGGCCTGCGGGGTGACACCCTCTGGCCATCCGAACCGCAGGACCTCGTCGGTCGTGCAGCCAGTGGCCGCGACACCAACCAGGCCGATCAGACCAGCGACCTTGACCAGCCGTGGCACTCGGGTCCCCTCCTTCAGGCCCACTGCGCGACGCCTCCTCGTGCAAAACTCACCGAAGCGGCTTGGTCGATCCCCGCTCGCCCGCAGGCAACCGCAGATCCGCCGCCGGAATCCTGGGCAGAGCCTAGCCCAGGTGTAGCCGCGATACTGCTCCGGGGGCGTCGATCGCTCGCGCACCACGCGCGTGCAGCGCGCGGGCTGAGGTTCTGCATACTGGAGCCAGCCTTTTCCCCCCGACTCGGAGAGGTGCACGAGACGCGTGTGCGGCCTGCTTGGACTCATCTGTCCCACTGAAGAATCTGCCGGTTACAGCGTGAACGCCGTGGCCAACGCGCTGCCCTGTCAACGACACCGGGGACCGGACGAGAGCGACACGTGGCAGGGCGGTGAGGTCGTCCTCGGCTTCAACCGGCTGTCCATCATCGACCTTGAGCACTCCCACCAGCCGTTGACCTGGGGTCCGCCGGAGAACCCGCGGCGCTACACCATCACGTTCAACGGTGAGATCTACAACTACCTGGAGCTGCGCGCCGAGCTCATCGAGCAGTACGGCGCCCGCTTCGGCACCGACGGCGACACCGAGGTCATCGTCGCCGCGTACCACTACATGGGCCCGCGGTCGGTCGGCCGGCTGCGGGGCATGTTCGCGTTCATGATCTGGGACAGCGAGCGCAAGGTGGTCTACGGCGCGCGCGACCCGTTCGGCATCAAGCCGCTGTTCTACGCCACCGGACCCGGTGGCACGGCCTTCGCCAGCGAGAAGAAGAGCCTGCTCAGCCTGGCCAACACGCTCAAGATCGGCGAGGAGCTCGACCACAAGGCGCTGCAGCACTACTTCGTGCTCCAGTACGTGCCGGAGCCCGAGTCGCTGCACCGGCAGATCCGCCGCATCGAGTCGGGGACCTCGTTCACCGTCTCACCGGGCGGGCAGCTGGTGACCGAGCGGTACTTCCAGCCGAACTTCCGGCCGCGCCCGGCCAACACCGACGCCGACGTGCGGCGGCTGCAGAACGAGATCGTCGATGTGATGCGCGACTCGGTCGCCAAGCACATGCGAGCGGATGTGACGGTCGGCTCGTTCCTGTCGGGCGGCATCGACTCGACGGCGATCGCGGCGCTGGCCAAGGAGCACAACCCGAACCTGATCACCTTCACCACCGGTTTCGAGCGGCAGGGCTACTCGGAGGTGGACGTGGCCGCCGAGTCGGCCGCGGCGATCGGCGTCAAGCACGTGGTCCGCACCGTCTCCGCCGAGGAGATGATGGAGGCGCTGCCGCTGATCATCTGGTACCTCGACGACCCGGTGGCCGACCCGGCGCTGGTCCCGCTGTGGTTCATCGCCCGCGAGGCCCGCCAGCACGTGAAGGTGGTGCTCTCCGGCGAGGGCGCCGACGAGCTGTTCGGCGGCTACACGATCTACCGCGAGCCGCTGTCGCTGGCGCCGTTCGAGAAGGTGCCGGGCGCGCTGCGCAAGGCGATGGGCAAGGTCTCCAGCCGCATCCCGGAGGGCGTGCGCGGCAAGGACCTGCTGCGCCGCGGTTCGCTGGACCTGGAGGAGCGCTACTACGGCAACGCGCGCATCTTCCGGGACGACCAGCTGCGCAACATCATGCGCGCCTTCGACCCGGGCGTGTCGCACAAGGACGTCACCGGTGGCCCGTACAGCCTGTCGAAGGACTGGGACCCGGTGACGCGGATGCAGCACGTGGACCTGTTCACGTGGCTGCGCGGCGACATCCTGGTCAAGGCCGACAAGGTGACCATGGCCAACTCGCTGGAGCTGCGGGTCCCGTTCCTCGACAACGAGGTCTTCCGGGTGGCCAGCACGGTGCCGCTGGAGCAGAAGATCACCAGCGAGACCACCAAGTACGCGCTGCGCCAGGCGCTGTACCAGGTCGTCCCGGCGCACGTGCTCAACCGGCGCAAGCTCGGTTTCCCGGTGCCGATCCGGCTCTGGCTCAAGGACGAGATGCACGACTGGGCGCGCAACATCATCCAGCAGTCCCAGACCGATCACCTGCTGGACCGCCGCGCGATCCTGCAGCTGCTGGAGGAGCACCGCTCCGGCGTCCTCGACCACAGCCGCCGCCTCTGGGCGCTGCTGGTCTTCATGCTCTGGCACGCCATCTTCATCGAGGGCCGCCTCTCCCCCGAGGTCCCGGAACCCCACTACCCCGTGCGCCTCTGACCACGGACCCGCACAACGGCCGGTTCACCTCGCTGGAGGTGGACCGGCCGTTCTCATGTCGCCCGATGGTGAAACAAAGCCAGCTATACCATCTATGGTATGAACTGGGGTACCGTGGAACTCGAGCCGGAAGTTCGAAGGTGGCTGGAAGGGCTCACCACTGCGCACTTCCACGCAGCGGCCTTCTACATCGATCTTCTAGCCCAGCACGGACCATTACTCAGCGAGCCATACACAAAACAACTTCGCGGCAAGCTGCGGGAACTCAGGTTTCACCTGGACGGCGACGCAGTGCGGATCACTTACTGGATCGCATCTGGCAGGCGGATCATCCTGCTCACCGCGTTCCGCAAGACCAGAATGCGGGAGTCACGGGAGATCGAACGGGCCTGGCGAGCGTTTCGCCAGTGCTTGGACGACGTGCACACGGTGGATGAGCATGTTGGGGAGTGAGGGGACAGTGGCCAGAACGGATTGGGAGTCTCTGCGCGAGCGCCGCACGCAGGAACCGGGCGCCGCCGAGGCCTACGAAGCGACCCGAATCGCGTACGAACTCGGCAAGGCCACGCGCGAGCTGCGCGAAGAACGGTCTTGGACGCAGAGCCAGCTCGCCGATGCCGCCGGGATGTCCCAGCCCGCGGTGGCCCGCTTCGAAGCCGGCGGCACGGTCCCGACCATCCCGATTCTCGATCGGCTCGCGCACGCGTTGGGCGTCGAGCTGGTCGTGCGCTTCGACCAGAGCGATTCCGCCGCTAGCGCGTGACTGAAAATCGGCCGGTCCACCTCGCTGGAGGTGGACCGGCCGTTGTCATGCCCCAGGGGAAGTCAGCAGTTGTTCTTGCTGGTGAAGGGGGTGTGGTCGTAGTACGGGACGGCTTTGCCGTTGAGGACGACCCTGCGGTCGGCGCCGTCGAGGATCTGCTCGTAGTGCAGGTGGGGGCCGGTGACTCCACCGGTGGCACCGGCCTCGCCGATCTTGCCGCCTGCCGACACCTTCTCGCCGACCGAGACGGCCTGGCTGGACAGGTGGGCGTAGCGGGTGCGCCAGCCGTTGCCGTGGTCGAGTTCGACCCACCGGCCGTAGCTGGTGTCGCCCTCGTTCTCCGACCTGGTCACGGTGCCTCCGGCGGAAGCGAGGACGGCCATGCCGGTGATGCCCTTGCGCTGGAAGTCGACCGAGTTGGCCGGGCTGTGCCCGCTGAAGGTGGCGGCCGTGACCTCGACGCCGCACTTGAAGGGCACCTGGAAGTTCGGCGCGGCGGACGCCGGCGCCTGGGAACCGACCACGGCGACGACGGACAGCGCCGCCGCTGCCATGGTCGTTGCTAATCGTCGCATCATGCGAGTCACCTCCGTGTCGTTGGTGACTGACATGCGACCACGGTCCTTCGGGCAGAAATAGACCCACTAGGACGATTCTTGGTTAATTCTTCCCGTCCACGAGCCAGACGGTCGTGGACGGCGGCAGCTCTCCCGTCCAGACCTCGGCGCCGTCGCTGCGGAGCAGCAGGTCACCGGGGAGGTCGAGGCTGACCGGGGTCTCGCCGAAGTTGGTGGCGCACGCGAAACCCGGCTCGCGGGCGAACGCCAGCACCTGCTCCGGAGCGTCCAGCCAGGACAGGTCCCCGTCGCCGAGGACGGCCAGTTCGCGGCGCAGCGCCAGCGCCGAGCGGTACAGCCGCAGCACCGAACCCGGGGTGGTGCGCTGGGCCTCCACCGTGGACGACGCCCACTCCCCCGGAACGGGGAGCCAGCTCCCGCCGGGACCGAAGCCGAACGGCGGCTCGTCACCGGACCACGGCAACGGCACGCGGCAGCCGTCGCGGCCGACGTCGGTGCCGCCGGACCGGGTCCAGATCGGGTCCTGGCGGACCTCGTCGGGCAGGTCCAGCACCTCGCGCAGTCCCAGCTCCTCGCCCTGGTGGACGTAAACCGAGCCGGGCAGGGCGAAGCTGAACAGCGCCGCCGCGCGGGCGCGCGACAGGCCGAGCTCGCCATCACCGTAGCGGGTCACCGGGCGCTGGACGTCGTGGTTGCCCAGCACCCACGTGGTGGTCGCGCCGACTTGAGCGGTGGTGGCCAGGGATTCGGTGACGACCTTCCCGAACTCCGCCGCCGACCAGGACGCCTCCAGCAGCGCGAAGTTGAACGCCTGGTGCAGCTCGTCGGGCCGGACGTAGCGGGCCAGCCGCTCCTGGGTGGACGCCCAGGCTTCGGCGACGCCGATCCGCCCGCCGGAGTAGGAGTCGAGCAGCGCGCGCCAGTCGCGGTAGACCTCGTGCACCTCGTCCTGGTCGAAGTACGGCAGCTCTCCCTTCCCCAGCAGGGAGATCTGCTCGCTGCGACCGGTGTCGGGCAGGTCGGGGTGCTTGATCATGCCGTGCGCGACGTCGATGCGGAACCCGTCGACGCCGCGGTCCAGCCAGAACTTGAGCACCTTGCGGAAGTCCGCGCGCACCTGCGGGTTCCGCCAGTTGAGGTCGGGCTGTTCGGGCGCGAACAGGTGCAGGTACCACTGCCCGTCGGGCAGCCGGGTCCAGGCCGGTCCGCCGAAGATCGATTCCCAGTCGTTCGGCGGTTCGTCGCCGCGTCCCTCGCGGAACAGGTAGCGGTCGCGTTCGGCCGAACCCGGCTCGGCGGCCAGGGCTTCGGCGAACCACGCGTGCTGGTCGGAGGTGTGGTTCGGGACGACGTCGACCAGCACCCGCAGACCGGCGTCGTGGGCCTGGGCGAGCAGGGCGTCGAAGTCGTCGAGGTCGCCGAAGAGCGGGTCGACGCCGCAGTAGTCGGCGACGTCGTAGCCGCCGTCGGCCATCGGCGAGGGGTAGAACGGGGTCAGCCAGATCGCGTCGACGCCCAGCTCCACGAGGTGCGGCAGCCGCTCCCGCACTCCCGCGAGGTCGCCGATCCCGTCGCCGTCGCTGTCGGCGAAGCTGCGCACGTAGATCTGGTACACCACGGCGTCACGCCACCAAGACATGCTGCTCCCTTTCCGGAGTGCGGGCGGTTCTGGTCTGAACCGACTTCGATCACGCGCAGTTCGGACCTGCGTCAACGCTCCCGAGTGGACTCCCGGACGATCAGGCTGGGCCGGAACATGCGGCTGAAGCTGGTCGAGCCGTGCTCGTCGCCGTCGGGGTCGAGCTGCCGCAAGAGCTCGTCGACGGCCGCGGCGGCCATGTCGCGGATGGGTTGGGCCAGGGTCGTCAGCGCCGGTTGGCAGTAGGCGGCCAGCGGGATGTCGTCGAAGCCGACCACCGAGATGTCCTCCGGAGTGCTCAGCGCGCGCCTCTTGGCCTCGCCCATCGCGCCCAGCGCCATCACGTCCGACGAGCACAGCACCGCCGTGGGCTGCGGACCGTCGAGCAGCCGGGACATCGCCTCGGCACCGCCTTTGGCGGAGAACGAGCCGTGCGCGACGAGTTCGGCGGCCGGTTCGACGCCGGCCTCCTCCAGGGCCGCGGCCCAGCCCGCGCGCTTGAGCCGGGACGGCAGCGCGCGCGACGGCCCGCTGACGAAGCCGATGCGGCGATGTCCCAGCTCCAGCAGGTGCCGGGCGGCGGTGTGGCCGGCCAGGTGCTCGTCGACGGTGATGTCGGGGACGTCCAGGCTCGGGGCGCCGCCGTTGACGAACACCATCCGGACGCCCTCGCGCGCCAGCTTCTCGTAGTAGCCGCGGGTGCGGCGCTCGTCGTTGTCGGGGTTGGCGATCTCCGGCGACACGAAGATCATGCCCTCGACCCCGCGCGCCTGGAGCATCTGGACGTATTCCCGCTCGCTCATCGCCGCGCGCGTGTTGCACAGCAGCGAGGCGTAACCCGCTTGCGAGGCACGGCTTTCCAGCGCCTCGGCGAAGGCGGGGAACACCGGGTTGGACAGCTCCGGCACCAGCAGGCCGATCACTCCCGTGCGCCGCAGGGCGCCGACGCCCCGGGCGGTGTGCGGCAGCTGGTTGAGCACGTCGAGCACGCGCTGCCGGGTCTCCTCGGCGATGCCGGACTTGCGGTTGAGCACGCGGCTCACCGTGGACACGCTCACCCCGGCCGCTTCCGCGATCTCGGCCAGACCCGCCAACGCCGAACTCCTCCCACTCCGATGGTTCTCGACACGATACTGCACGGCGTAGCAACAATTTGCAATGAAGATCCATTGCCGCTTGCCGGAATCTGTCCATTTCTGCTCGAACACCTTGACGGGCATCACATTCTGGGTATGCAATCAAACGCCAGTCGGTTGCAAAAATTTGCACAACGGGAGGTCTGGAAATGAGACCCAAGGCCACGGTCACCGCTGCCCTGGGCCTGGTCGGAGCCCTCACCCTCACCGGGTGCGGCGGTTCGGCAGGCGACGCGAACCAGGTCGTGTACTGGGACACCAGCGGATCGGCGGAAAGCGCGGTGTTCAGCGAACTCGCCCAGGAGTGCGGTCGCACCGGCGGCTACCGGGTGCGAGTGGAGACGGTGGCCTTCGACCAGGCGCTGAACAACTACAAGACCGCGGCGCAAGGCGGGCAGGGCCCGGACGTGCTGCGCGCCGACGTCGGCTGGGTCTCGCAGCTCGCGCAGGCCGGCCTCATCCAGGACCTCTCCGGGACGCCGCTGACCGCAGGCACCGACGACTTCCTGCCGAACACGCTGGAATCCACCAGGTTCGAGGGCAAGACCTACGCGGTCCCGCAGGTCACCGACGCGCTCGCGCTGTTCTACAACAAGCGCAAGCTCGACGCCGCAGGGGTGAAACCACCGCAGAACTGGGACGAGCTCAAGGCCATCGCCCCGAAGCTGGGCGGCGAGAACGCGCTGTTCCTCAACAACGACGAGTACTACGCGCTGCCGTTCATCTACACCCACGGCGGTGACCTGGTGAACTCCGACGCCCGGATGATCACCGTCAACTCCCCGGAGACCGTGCGCGGCGTGCAGGTCGCCAAGGACCTGCTCGACGCCAAGGCCGCCCGCACCTCGCTCGACCAGCCCAACTCCTACACCAGCATGAAGACCGCGTTCACCACCGGCGAGGCCGCCATGGTCATCGACGGCCCGTGGGCCGTCTCGGAGTTCACCGCCTCCCCGGAGTTCGCCGACCCCGCCAACCTGGGCATCGCACCGGTTCCCGGCTCGGCGACCCCGTCGCCGGTGGGCGGCCACGACTACGTGATCCGGCAGGGCAGCGACGCGACCGAGGCCTCGCAGAAGTTCGTCGCCTGCATGAGCAGCACCGCCGGCCAGGCGAAGGTCGCCGCGGAGCTGGGTCTGCTGCCCACCCGCAAGTCCGCCTACGACGACCCGGCGGTGGCGGCCAACCCGATCGTCACCGCGTTCCGCCCGCTGGCCGCGACCACGCACAGCCGCGCGTGGATCCCGCAGAACAGCGAGCTGCTGGAGCCGCTGCAGACCGCCTACGGCGACGTCCTGTCCGGCCGCAAGCAGACCCAGGCCGCGCTGGACGAGCTGGCGCAGACCTACCAGACCACGATCCTCACCGACTACGCGAAGCGCTGAGCATGCGGAACTTCCTAGCCCGGTACTGGTTCGGCTACGCGATGGTGCTGCCGGTGGTCGCGGTCCTCGCGCTGCTGGTCGTGCTGCCGCTGCTGCAGGGCGTGTACTTCGGGTTCACCGACATCAACGACACCAACATCGCCAACCCGGTCCTGGACCGCGAGGCGCGCTACTCCTTCGTCGGGTGGGACAACTACCTCAACGTGCTGTCCGGCTCGGCGGCGTTCGGGTCGTTCTGGGCGACGCTGGTGCGCACCGTGATCTGGACCTTCGCGTGCGTGGTCTGCCACTACGGCATCGGCCTGGGCCTGGCGATGCTGCTCAACCGGCGGATGCGCGGGCGCGGGCTGTACCGGGTGCTGCTGATCCTGCCGTGGGCGGTGCCGGTGTTCATCAGCGCCTTCGCCTGGCGGTACCTGCTCAACGCCGACTACGGCCTGATCAACTGGGTGTTGGAGGCCCTGGGGCTGGCCGGTCAGGTGTGGCTCGGGCAGTCGGACCTGGCGCTGGTGTCGGTGATCGTGGTCAACGTGTGGCTGGGCGTGCCGTTCATGATGGTCGCCCTGCTCGGCGGGCTGCAGGCCATCCCGCCGGACCTCTACGAGGCCGCCGAGATGGACGGGGCCACGCCCTGGCAGCGGTTCGTCAACGTGACGATGCCGGGGCTGCGCCCGGTGTCGAGCAGCGTGGTGCTGCTCGGGGTGATCTGGACGTTCAACATGTTCCCGGTCATCTACCTGATCACCGGCAACAACCCGCACACCCGGATTCTGGTGACCTACGCCTTCGAGCGGTTCTTCTCCGGCGCCACCAGGGATTACGCGATCGCTTCCACCTACGGCGTGCTGATCCTGTCGGTGCTGCTGGTCTTCGCCGCGATCTACCGCCGCGCGATGGCGCGGCAGGGTGAGGAGCTGTGATGAGCATCGACGCAGCGTCCCTTCGGGCGTCCTCGGCCGCCGCGCGACCGCGCGGTCGGGGCCGCCGCTCGACCCTGGCGAGCATCGGGTTGCACGGCGCGCTGGTCATCGCGTCGCTGATCGCGGTGTTCCCGGTGTTCTGGGTCGTGGTGGTGTCGTTCAAACCGGACGCGAAGGCGATCGAGGCGACGCCGTCGCTGTTCAACGACTCCAGCGTGGACAACTACACCGACGTGCTCAGCGGTGCGAAGGGCTCGTTCCTGGCGTGGTTCGGCAACTCGGTGCTGATCGCGGCGCTGACCACCGTGCTCGGCGTGCTGCTGGCGGCGACCACCGCCTACGCGCTGAGCCGGTTCCGGTTCCCCGGCAGGCACTGGCTGCTGCTGTCGTTCCTGGTCGTGCAGATGTTCCCGTTCGCGGTGCTGATCGTGCCGCTGTACAACATCCTGCTCAAGCTGGGGTTGCAGGGCAGCGCGCTGGGGTTGGTGCTGGTCTACTGCAGCACGGCGATCCCGTTCTGCACGTTCATGCTCAAGGGCTACTTCGACGGCATCCCGGCCGACATCGACGAGGCCGGGCGGGTCGACGGGCTCTCGCCGCTCGGCGTGTTCTGGCGGCTGGTGCTGCCGCTGGCCCGCCCGGGTCTGGCGGTGACCGGCTTCTACTCGTTCATCGTCGCCTGGAGCGAGGTCGCCTTCGCCTCGGCGTTCCTGTCCGCGGCCGACGAGTCCAAGACCCTCGCGGTCGGTCTGCAGGTCTTCGTCCAGCAGAACCGGGCGGAGTGGGGTCACCTCGCGGCGGCGTCGGTGCTGGTGGCGATCCCGGCGGTGATCGTGTTCTACGCCGTGCAGCGCTTCCTGGTCTCCGGGCTGGCGGCGGGCAGCGTGAAGGGCTGAGCCGTTCGAATTTCGCGCGAAATTCGAGTCCGAAGTTCCGGGGTCGAATTTCGCGCGAAATTCGGATCTCCCCACGCCGGGTTTCGAGGGGGTCCGCCCTCCGGAACACCACTACGCTGGACGGCATGCAGGGATTCAGGGTCGATCGGCCGCTGGTGCTCGACGGCGGGTTAGCCACGGAGCTGGAGGCGATGGGGCACGAGCTCGCCGACGCGCTGTGGTCAGCACGCCTGCTGGCCGACGCCCCGGAGGAGATCGTCGCCGCGCACGCCGCGTTCTACCGGGCGGGCGCCGACATCGCCACCACCGCCAGCTACCAGGCGTCGTACGAGGGCTTCGCCGAGCGCGGTCTCGACCGCGCCGGAGCCGAGCGGCTGCTGCGCCGCAGCGTCGAGCTGGCGCGGCTGGCGGGTGAGGTCGAGCCCGGCGAGCACCGGTGGGTCGCGGCCTCCATCGGTCCGTACGGCGCGACCCTCGCCGACGGCTCCGAATACCGGGGCGACTACGGGCTGACCAAGCACGAGCTGCGGGAGTTCCACGTGCCGCGCTTGGAGACGCTGGCCGACGCGGCCCCCGACATCCTCGCGCTGGAGACCATCCCGGACGTCGAGGAAGCCGAGGTCCTGGTGGAAGCCGTCGCCGGACTGGGGGTGCCGGCGTGGCTGTCGTTCACCGTCGACGGCGACCGCACCCGCGCCGGGCAACCGCTCGCCGACGCCTTCGCCCTGGCCGGGTCCGACGCGATCCACGCGATCGGCATCAACTGCTCGAATCCCGAGGACGTCCTGCCCGCCCTCGAAACCGCTCGAGCCGCAACGGAAAAGCCGCTCGTCGCCTACCCCAACAGCGGCGAGGGGTGGGACGCCGAGCACCACGCCTGGACCGGCGATCCCCGCCTGTCCCCGCGCCAGGCCCGCCAGTGGCGCGCAGCCGGCGCGATGCTCGTCGGCGGCTGCTGCCGAGTGCGCCCCGAAGACATCACCGCAGTCGCGGAAGCCCTCCTCGACCCGGAGAGCTGACCGGGCGAAAAACGGTGGTGCTCCGCTGCGGCGTTGGGCACCGTGGTCGTCATGAGCGATGGCGAAAGCACCGACGCCGAGCCGGAATTCGACGCCGAGGGCCCGTTCGACGAGGACTACCTGCACTTCTACGGCCCGCTGATCGACGAGCGCACCCGGGCCGAGTCGGAGTTCGTGCGGCAGCTGCTCGGCGTCTCACCGGGTGATGAGGCCCTGGACCTGGCCTGCGGCACGGCAGGCTGTCCAACCGGCTGGCCGCGATGGGCTGCCGGGTCACCGGCTTGGACAGCTCCGCCACGTTCCTGCGACGCGCCCGCGCGGATGCCGCCGAGCTCGGCGTGGAGGTCACCTACGTCGACGGGGACATGCGAGCGCTCCCCTGGCAGGAGCGCTTCGACGCGGTGCTGAACTGGTTCACCGCCTTCGGCTACTTCTCCGACGCCGGGAACCGCCGGGTGCTCTCGGAGGTCCATCGCGCGCTGCGGCCGGGCGGGAGGTTCGTGGTGGAGCTGAACAACGTCGTCGAACTGCTCACCCGACCGGGCTCAGGTGGTGCACGAGGTCGGCGACGACATGATGATCGACCACCACCGCCTGGACCCGCTGACCATGCGCTCGATCGTCGAGCGGGTGGTGGTCCGGGACGGGCAGGTTCGCCGCATCCCCCACGCGGTGCGCATGTTCACCGCGCCGGAGCTGCGCGATTGGCTGCATCAGGCGGGTTTCACCGACCTCTCGTTCCGGGGCGAGGACGGCGACGCCCTCAGCACCGGGCACCGCCGCGTGATCGCGCTCGCCACCCGGGCATGAGGGCGGGGGTGGAAGTAGTCCCGGCCGGCACTTCCACCCCTCGCGCGCTCAGCCGTGCAGGACCGAGGTGGGGACCGCGTAGCCGCGGACTCGCTGCGGGTGGTCGCCGACGGGGATGCGGGCCGTCTCCTCGGTGCCGTTGAAGTCGACCACCGAGATGTCGTCGCTGTCGCTGTTGGACAGGAAGCAGTACTGGCCGTTGGGGCTGGTCGCGGCCCAGTACGGCTTCTTGCCGACCGGCACGATGGCGTCGGTGGTCAGCGACGGGACCGACACGATGGCCGCGTAGTCCGAGATCGTGCCCGCGTCGCAGAGCTTGGTGCCGTCGGCGTTGGCGCTGAGGCCGTGGTGCGCGGAGTCCAGCGGGTAGTCCTCGCGCTTCATCTGCTGCGCGTCCTCGGACAGCGGCAGGTGCACGGTGCGGGTGACCCGCTTCTCCTCGAGGCTGTACTCGACGAAGCCGTTGTGGAACGACAGCTGCGCGTACATCGTCTTGCCGTCGGGGGTCACCAGGAACGGGCGGATGCCGACGCCGAAGTCGATGGTGTCGCGCACCTGCTGGGTCTCGGCGTCCACGATGGTCAGCTGCCGCTTGCCCTTGAGGCCGTCCAGCGCCGGGTCGTCGGGCATGACCACGCGGCCGATGGTGGCGTTGTACAGCGTCTTCCCGTCGGCGGAGTAGCGGTTCTCGTGCGGGAAGTCACCGGTCGGGAAGCTGCCGGTGACAGAGCCGTCGGCGGGGTTGAGCAGCTGCACGATGTTGGCGGTGGTCGCCGAGACCGCCAGTTCGGTGCCGTCCGGGGACAGCGCCATGTGGTCGGACCGGTAGCCCTCGACCGGGGTGCGCCAGACCTGCTCGCCGGTGGCGATCTCGTAGGCGGCCACGTCGCCGAGGCTGGGCCGCGAGACGTACATCGTCTTGCCGTCCGGGGAGACCGCGATGTCGTCGACCAGCTGGTCGTGTCCCTCGCCCGCGGTTTCGCGGATGATCAGCATGGCCGCGTGCTGGTCCGGGGTCATCTCGCGCACCCGCTGGTCGAGGTCCGGGACCACGTTGATGCGCTGGTACTTGTCGAAGTCGGCGGCGTCGAGCAGGTCGACGGTGCCGTCCCAGTTGTTGCCGACGAACATCACGTCGCGCCGCTCGTCAGCGGTCGCGGAGGCCGGTACCGCCGCGAGCGCGATGAGCGCCGCCGCGCCTACCGCCCAAATCCTGTGTCGCATCCGAATCGCCCTTCCTGCCCACGTGGGATCAACCCCCCAACGAACATGAGATCAATTCGGATATGCCCGGCACGCAGGAGTTCGGCAAATGCATCCGAACAGCCCACGTGCCGGGCGTCGATCAGCCGAGCTTGGCTCCGGCGTGCAGCGCGACACCGGAGTTCGGGGCCACCGTCGCGGTGAACTTCCCGTCCTCACCGACCTCGACGGTCTGGCCGGTGCAGGCGCCGTTCGAGAGCTCACCGGACATCACGTCGCAGTAGCTGCCCGCGGGCAGCGAGGTCTGGAAGGTCTGCGAGAGCTCCCCTCCTTCGCGGTTGATCGCCACGAAGCCCTTGTCCTGACGGCCGAACGCGATCTGACCGCCACCGTTGTCCCACCAGTCGGTGAGCGAGGCGCCCTGGACCGCGTTGTGGAACCCGGTCATCCCGGCGATGATCGGCCGCCGGTGCTCGCACACCCACGCCGGGTCGTCGCAGCTCGCGGGCTTGGTCGTGCCGTCGGCCTCCGCGGGCGGGCCCTGCTCGGAGTTGTCGAAGGCGAAGCTCGAGATCAGCTGCGGCGTGCCGTAGGGGTAGGCGAGCTCGAAGCCCACGGCCAGGTCGTAGGCCGTGCCGTCCTTGTAGGTCAGCGTCGGCGAACTGCGCTGGGTGTCGTGGTTGTCGATGAACACCACGGCCTGATCGGCGGGCAGCGGCATCTCGTTGGTGAAGCCGTCGAGCTGCTCCAGCGAGCCGTTCTTGAACGCGTCGCTGACCTTGCCCTGGTAGGCGAACTCGGTGACGTCACCGTTGCCCGCGTACTCCCCCGCCGTGGTGGTGGAGTCGGCGATGACCTCCTGGAACACGTAGGGCTTCTGGCCCGTTCCGGGAACGGTGTTGAGCCCGCCGAAGATCGCGCCGATGTCCTCCGGCGGCATGTGCTTGACCCCGTCGACCCGGAACCCGGACACGCCCAGGCTGATCAGGTCGTTGAGGTACTTGATCTCGGACTGGCGAACCCAGTCGCTCTCGGTCTTGAGGTCGGCGAGCCCCACGAGCTCGCAGTTCCGGACCTCCCACTTGTCGTTGTAGTTGGCGATGTCCCTGCGGCAGTCGTGGAAATCGGCGTCCGAGTAGGTGCCGGGGTAGTCGTACTTGGTGAACTCCGAACCCGCGCTGCCCGGGTGGTCGCCGTCGGAACCGGCCATGTGGTTGACCACGGCGTCGGCGTAGATCTGCACGCCAGCGTCGTTGCAGGTCTTGACCATGTTGGCGAACTGCTCGCGGTTCCCGCGGCGGGTTTCGAGCTGGTAGCTGACCGGCTGGTAGTCCTGGTACCAGGGGTGACCGGCCTCGGGGAGCACGATGTGCTCCTGCGGCGGCGACACCTGGACCGCGCCGAATCCCTTCGGTCCCAGGAAGTTGGTGCACTCACTCGCGACCGAGTCCCACGGCCACTGGAACATCTGGATGATCGGCCCGGCCACGGGGGCTGTGGCCGGCGCCGGAGCGCGTTCCTGGCCGAACGCGGCGGGCACCAGGGCGGTGCCGACCACGGTCGCGGCCAGCGCTAGCACCGTTAATCGCATCGACATTCTCCTTCGCATCTCCTGCGATGAGCGAACGCCTACGATCACATTTTCTTGCGCAGGTAAAGTCAATACGCCAACGGAACCAGCAATTTACCAGCCATAACACTTCGCAATTTTTTGCAAGAATTGCGAATCGCGAGTCCTATCCAAGCGGCAGCGCGGCGGCGACCTCGGCCGCGGCGTCCTCCCCGTAGGTCGCGGCGAAGCGCTTGCGGGCGCGGCCGTGGTCGAGGGTCCACTCCTGCGTCCCGGTCACCTCCAGCACGTGCACCGCGATCAGCGAGCCGAGCTGCGCGGCCCGCTCCAGCGACAGGCCGCTCTCGACGGCGGCGAGGAAACCGGCGCGGAAGCCGTCACCGACACCCGTCGGGTCGGCGCGGGCCACCTCGGGAACGGCGGGCACCTCCAGCCGCTGACCGTCCCGCTCGACGATCTCCGCCCCGTCGGCGCCGAGCGTGGTGATGCGGACGCCGACCTTGGCGCGCACGTCGTCCTCGCTCCAACCGGTCTTCTGCAGCAGCAGGCCCCACTCGTAGTGGTTGGTGAACAGGTAGTCGGCACCTTCGACCATCCGGCGGATCTCGTCGCCGCTCAGGCGCGCGAGCTGCTGCGACGGGTCGCTGGCGAAGCGGTAGCCGCGCTGCCTGCACTCATCGGCGTGCCGGAGCATGGCCTTGGGGTCGTTCGGGCTGATCAGCACCAGGTCGACCTCGTGCGCGGCCACGACCGGTGCGAGTTCGATGTTGCGGGCCTCGGTCATCGCTCCCGCGTAGAAGGAGGCGATCTGGTTGAAGGCCTGGTCGGTGGTGCACACGAACCGCGCGGTGTGGGCGTACTCCGAGACGTGCACTCCCGCGCAATCGACCCCGTTGCGCTCCAGCCACGACCG
This sequence comes from Saccharopolyspora endophytica, assembly GCF_018070075.1. Taxonomy (GTDB): domain Bacteria; phylum Actinomycetota; class Actinomycetes; order Mycobacteriales; family Pseudonocardiaceae; genus Saccharopolyspora; species Saccharopolyspora endophytica. The sequence continues at coordinate 42,112 of NZ_JAGPXE010000002.1, read as the reverse complement.
GTAGTCGGCGAAGTCCTCGCCCACCGCGCCCACCAGCACCGGACGTCTGCCGAGCACTCCGAGCGCGAAGGCGATGTTGGCCGCCGCACCGCCCCGCCGCACCACCAGGTCGTCCACGAGGAAGCTCAGCGAGACCTGCTGCAGGTTGTCGGCGACGAGCTGGTCGGTGAACTTGCCGGGGAAGTGCATCAGGTGGTCGCTGGCGATGCTTCCGGTCACTGCGACTGACACAGCGCGCCTCCAATTCACTACGGACGGTGACGGAAATTCGAGAGTAGCGCTCTCGACGACCGCCGGTCCTGCCCCCACGCCGTGATCGAGGGCGACAGCAGACAATGGGGGCATGCGCGAAGTGGAGATCTCCGACGACATGATCCGGCTGGGTCAGCTGCTCAAGCTGTCCGGGCTGGTCGAGCACGGTGCCGAAGCCAAGGACGTGCTGGAAGAGGGCCTGGTCATGGTCAACGGCGCGGTGGAGACCCGCCGCGGCCGCCAGCTCGTCGACGGCGACGAGATCGTGCTCGACGACGAGATCGTCCGCGTCGTCAGCGCGGCCTGAACAGCAACGAGGCCGGCACCCGAGCGGGTGCCGGCCTCGTTGTCAGAACGGGTTGCTCGTCAGTGGAACGAGTCGCCGCAGGCGCACGATCCGCCGGCGTTGGGGTTGTCGATCGTGAAGCCCTGCTTCTCGATGGAGTCGACGAAGTCGATGACCGCGCCCTCCACGTACGGGGCGCTCATCCGGTCGACGACCACGCCGAGGCCCTCGAAGTCGCGGCGCGCGTCGCCGTCGAGGCTGCGCTCGTCGAAGAAGAGCTGGTAGCGCAGACCGGCGCAGCCACCCGGCTGCACGGCGATGCGCAGGTGCATGTCGTCGCGACCCTCCTGGTCCAGCAGGGCCTTGGCCTTCTGGGCAGCAGAGTCGGTCAGCGTGACACCGTGGGCAGGCGCCTCGGTCTCGGTAACAGTGTTCGGGGCGGTCATGGACACTCCCTCGTGGTCTCGCTCTCCGATTCCGGCGTGACGTTCAACCACGACCGGATCCGGGGTATTCCCGCGGGCGAACCCGGGGACGTTGTTGTCTCCTCCCTACATGGTGGCACAAGCACGGCCGGAACTGGTGTGACGTGGTAGGCGCAGGACGAACCGGACGGTCTCCTGCAAGCCCGTTCGACGCGTCGAATAACCTGGAGGGGTGAGGTTCCTTCGCCGCAGCAGCGCTGAGCAGACCGCAAGCACGGACTCCGAAAACGACGCAGAGCAGTCCGCGGAGGAGCGCGCGCAGAATCACACCCCCAAGAAGGGGAAGCCGACGCCTTCGCGGCGCGAGGCCGAGGGCAGGCGGCGCGGCCCGGTCCCGCCGCCCCCGATGACGCAGCGCGAGGCGGTCAAGCGCGCCCGGGGCAACAAGGGCGAGCGCCGCAAGGCCGCCACGGAGCGCCGCGAGCGCATGATGCAGGGCGACGACCGCTACCTGATGCCGCGCGACAAGGGCCCGGTCCGCGCCCACGTCCGCGACCTGGTCGACACCCGCAGGCACCTGATGGGCCTGTTCATGCCGCTGGTGCTGATCGTCTTCGCCACCACGCTGGCGCAGAACATGCTCATCCAGCAGTACGCGACGCTGTTCTGCCTGGCCCTGCTGATCATGATGGTCGTCGAGGGCACGCTGCTGGGCCGCTACGTCAACAAGCGGGTCCGCGCCAAGTTCCCGGACCACAAGGACCGGCCGTTCTCGCTGGGCTGGTACGCCTTCACCCGCGCCATGCAGATCCGCAAGCTCCGCGTCCCGCGCCCCCGCTACACCCCCAAGGACATCGCCAAGATCAGCTGATCCGAAGCTTCGAATAGCGCCTCGCTCGATCGTGAGCGAGGCGCTTTTTCGCGCCGTCTCAAGATGAGACACGCTCACCCTGCAGCCGCACGTGCACCGCTCCTACGCTCGGCCGATCCATCGCCTCGTGGCCCCGAAGGAGCGGCAACCATGACGATCCGCACGATGATCAGCCCCGGCCGGTACGTCCAGGGCAAGGGAGCGATCCACCAGCTCGGTCACCACCTCGCCCAGCTGGGTTCCACGCCAATGCTGGTCGCCGACGGCGTGGTGTGGGGGTTCGTCGGCCACGACGTCGAGACATCGCTGACCGAGGCCGGGCTCCCGGTCGACCGGCGGGACTTCGGCGGGGTGCCGAGCGCGAAGGAGGTGGACCGGCTCGTCGGCGAGATCACCTCGTCCGGCGCTGACGTCGTGGTCGCGATCGGCGGCGGCAGCACGATCGACGCGGTGAAGGCCGCCGGGCACCTCGCCGGGATCCGCTGGGCCAACGCACCCACCGTGGCCTCGACGGACGCACCGTGCAGCGCCCTGTCGGTGATCTACACCGAGGAAGGCGAGTTCGAGGCGTACCGGTTCTTCCCCCGCAATCCCGACCTGGTCCTGGTCGACTCGCAGGTCGTCGCCAACGCCCCCGCGGAGTTCCTGATCGCCGGAGTCGGCGACGCGCTGGCCACCTGGCTGGAGGCCCGCGCCACAGCCCAGTCGGGCTCGAAGACGATGGCCGGGGGCCTGCCCACGCTCACCGGCACCGCGCTGGCGAAGCTCAGCTGGGACGTCCTGTGGGAGAACGCGCTGCCCGCCATCGACGCGGTCCGCGACCACCAGGTGACCCCGGCGGTGGAGAAGGTCATCGAGGCCAACACGCTGCTCTCCGGCCTGGGCTTCGAGTCGGGTGGACTCGCCGCGGCCCACGCGATCCACAACGGCCTGACCTCGGTCGCCGCCACCCACGGCCTGGCCCACGGTCAGAAGGTCAACCTCGGCTCAGTCGCCCAGCTGGTCATGGAAGGCGCCACCCCTGGCGACCTGCGCGAATTCATCGAGTTCACCACAGCCGTCGGCCTGCCCACCACCCTCACCGAGGTCGGCATCCGCCCCGACGACACCGACTCGGTTCGCGCCGTGGCCACCGCAGCAACCGCCGAAGGCGAAACGATCCACTCCATGCCCTTCGAGGTCACCCCCGACGACGTCGCCGCCGCCCTCACCTCCATCGACCGCCACGCGACCCGAATCCGCGAAAAGTCCAACCTCCCCGCCCCGGCCCCCTACACCGCGAAGCACTAGCGGTTCAGACCCAGCCGGGGGCTTCCTCCGGGAAGGCGCTCGCGGCCCAGTAGTGCGGTAGCGCCTCCCGCAGCGTCACCCATTGGATCGTGATCGGGTCCGACGACGCGGGGACGGCCACGAGCACGTCCGGGCCGTGAACCGCGAGGCGCTCGCGGCAGATCCCGCACGGGCTGAGGACGAGATGCCTGCCGTCCTCGGTCCGGTGCAGGCACACCGAGGCCACGATCCTGCGATCGAGCCGGAACGCCGCGCAGTAGGGCTCGACCTCGTGGCAGAGCGTCGCGCCGGCGTTGAGGAAGTCGGGGCTCGACCCGGTCAGGATCGCGCCGTCGTCCAGCAGCACCGCCGCCGCTCCCCGCTCCGCATCCCCGGGAAACCGCCGCGCGATGAGCCCCCGACACTCGTCGACAACCCTGTTCAGCAACTCGTCTCGCCCCACCACGCGCCTTCCCTCCACCAACGGCATCAGCGCACATCGTCGTCGACGATCGTCGTTGCCCGCCGCGAACCTGACCCGAACCGACCGGAGGAAGTAGCGCTCGACGGCCCCAAAATCGCCGCTCCCCCGAGCTCTCCGGAGCCACGAGGGCTCCCGACGGCCTTACCCGCAAGGCGAAGCGAAGTCACTGCTGACATGGCGCTGCGGAGAACCGCAGACCCACTTTCAACGGAGGAGAGCTGCGCGTGCACTTTGGAACCGAGCGTCGGCCCGGCCGCCGCACGCCTGACGTACGGCGGTGGCCGTCACCTCCTCGTCGCAGGCGATCGGAAACACGCCTGCGCACTGGAGCGCTGGGGTGCCTCAGCCCTTCTTCGCCAAGCCCCCGCCCCAGTTTTTCTGGTCGTGCTGCGCCAACTCGCCTCCTCTCGGCTTTGATCCGGTCGCAACCTGCAACCTGATCACCCATTTGAGGGAGTGATGCTACACACTTTCGAGTGACGCCAAATGGCGGGTAGCGCTCAGTCGCTCCAGGCAGTAGTGCTAAGTTGATCATGACGAGTGCCGAACGCACGCTCGATCGAGGCACAGCTCCGTGGCGTCAGGCGCTGAGCGGGTCGATGTCCGCGCGTAGCTCTCTGAGCCTTCTCCGGCCTTCAGCCGCGGCCTCGTGGCGTCCTTTGCACTGCAGGACCGCGGTCACCACTTCGACGGCTCCGATCTCACCGGCGGTGTCACGCATCTGTTCGCAGTGTTCCGCCGCGATCCGGCCGTACCTCAAGCCCTCGTTGAAAAACCCCTCGTCCAACGCGCTCTGAGCCACCACCAGTGCAGCGCGACCGCAGGTTCCCTTGTCCCGCATCAACTCGCCGAGGTGCAGGGCTCGGAGCGCGTACTCCCTGCTCATCGTCGAGTCACCAGCAGCCTTGCAGATGAGCGCCAACTCGGTCAGCGCGTCGGCCTGACCTTGGGAGTCACCGACTCTCTCGTGGTGGAAGATCGCTTCCCTGCAGTTCATGGCGGCGTCGTCGAGCTTGCCCTGACGACGCCGGACCTCCGCGATTCGGCGTTTGGTGCTCCCGACGCGGTACCGGTCGCCCGCTGCTGATGCGATCCCCAAGGCTTCGTTGTAAACGCTGAGGGCGCCCTCGTAGTTCTGCGAGTCCGCTTCACAGCGGGCGTAGTTTTGCAGCGCACCGTGATGGACCGCCAGATCCTCCGCGTCGCCCGCCATCAGGATCGCCTTCTGCAGCAGTGCGCGGGCCTCGTCTCGCTGCCCCATCCACAGCAAGCACGAACCGAGGTTGCCCATGGTTCCGGCGATGGCCCGGGCGTCGTCGTCCTCGCGGGCTGAGTCCAGACCCATCGTCAGGAGCTCCTTGGCCGCGTCCAGCCAACCCGGCAACCGCAGGAGTTCCCACACGGTGTTCGCGAGTCGCCAGCAATGACCGTGCAACCCGTTGTCACGAGCGTCGGCTGCCGCGGCCAGCAGTTCGGACTGATTCCGCCCGGCCCATCGAAAAGCGTCCTCAACACTGGCGAACGCGCGGGCCCACGGGCTCGGCCGGAACCCGTCGAGCGGCGGAGCGCTTCTGGTGGGAAAGACCGTCTCGCGCGCTCGCAGTCCGCTCCACAGCACGTAATCGGCCAGCCGTCTGGTCGCCGCCGCCGTGGTCGAGTGGTCGCGATTCCAACTCGCCGCGCAAGTGCGAACCAAGTCGTGCATCTCGTAGCGGTCCGATGAACGCTCAACGAGGTGCAACGACACCAGTGCGTCGAGAGCCTGCCCGACCTCGGCGGGTTCCCACTGCGTCAAGGACTCGGCGGCTCCGCTGTCGAACTCCCTGCCCGGGTAGAGCCCGAGCAGCCGGAAGAGCGTCTGCTGGGCCGGAGTCAGCGCCCGGTAAGAACACCCCAGCGCTGCCTCGATCGTCGCGCCCTCGTCGTCGTTGCCTCCCAGGCGGAGCAGGACGCGGCGATCAGCGTGCAACTCCTCCGTGAGGCTCGTCAGCGATTGCCGGGAGCGCGTCGATGCGTGTTGAGCAATGATCCGCACGACGAGAGGAATGCCCGCGCATAGGTCTACGAGGCGTTTCGCCGCGTGCGGCTCGACGAGAAACCGCGAGTGCAGCTCTGCCCGCAGCCACCGGAACACCTCCGCGGCGTCGAGCGGCGGGACTTCAATCGATCGAGCGCCGTCGAGATGGATCAGACCTTGGAGCTTCTTGCGACTGGCGACCAAAACCAGGCATTCGCGCACGAATCGCAACAGGGGCCTGACGTACTGCGAATCCTTCGCGTCGTCGAAGACGACGAGGTAACGGCGTCGAGCCAACTTCTGCCTGAGCCGGTGCACGCGCATGTCCTTGCTGGGTATCCGCTCGGCGACAACGCCGAGCTGCGAGAGCAGGGTCCCGACGATTTCGTCCTCCGTGAGCGGGTTCTTCCCGTGGTATCCCTGCAGATCGACGTAGAGAACGCGATCCACCAGCTCACCGGCCGCTTGCCTGGCCCAGTGAACCGCGAGCGCCGACTTGCCGATCCCAGCCGCTCCGTCGAGCGCGATCACTCCTGTGGGACGTGTCCGAGCCGCCTCGTTGAGATCGTCCAGCAACTCGGCTCGACCGTAGAAACTCCACGAGCCGGAGGGAAGATCACCCAGAGCAGAGACGTCATCATCATCTGGGTGATCGCTCGCCACCGGCAACCGCGGACTTCCGGACGCAAGCAGGTCGTCGTGTTCACGACGGATCCATTCGGGGACGTCCTGCCCGACAAGTTCTCGGTATTCCTGAGCGAAGCGCATGTAGTAGCCCGAGATCTCGGTAGCGCGCCCGAGCCCGTTGAGAGCGCGCATGCGCTGCACGACGAGTCGTGGGTTGACGCCATCGGCAGCCATCGGGCCGTCGATGTCAGCGAGTGCGTCGGCGAACTGCCCCAGTTCGAGTCGGCAGTCGACCAGGAGGAATCTCGCCTCCATCTCCGCGGGACGAGCCACGTTCTGCCGGAAACCGCGTGCCGATTCCGTTTCCAGGTCCGCTAGTGGGATTCCCGCCCACAGTCCGAGCGCTTCCTCGAGCAAACAGATCGCGTCCAGGTGAGCACCGCTGTCAGCGACCTCACCGGCGGTCTTGGTAACTCGTCGGAAGTGGTGGAAGTCAACGCTCTCCGGATCGACCTCCACCCAGTGCCCGGCCTTGCTCGTGTGCACTTCTGCGGGAACTCCGATTCCCTCAAGAGTGCGCTTGAGCCTGCTGACCAACTGCTGGAGATTGCGACGACGTCGACCCGAATCGTCCGCCCAGATCCAGCGGGCCAGTTCATCCCGCGTCAGGCGTCGCTCCCCCGCTCCCTGCAGCAAGGCCCCGAGCAGACCGCGTTCCTGGCGTTTTCCCCAGGTGTCGTCGAAGTCTCCGTTGATGCGCAGGCCGGTGGTTCCCAGGATCTTGAACTGGATGGTCACCAGCACCCCCAGTGCCGTTCTCCCCCCGCAAACCTTTCGAGTCATCCAGTGTTGCGCGGATGTCTCCCCTCATATACGTCCATCGAGGCGAAAAACTGCTGCTCGCGGGTGGTTTTGGTGCTCGATGGCGACAAAACGGCGACAACGCGGCGACATGGTCTCGAGACCATCCGAAATCCGCGTTCCGGCGATCGGAGCGAGACGGTGCGACGGTGTTCGGCAACGAATTGACCTGCGCGTCTACGTCTCCGACAGGTGCGCGGCGACTGCTGGACGACATGCGTGGGTGATGCTTGTCGGCGTACCCGGTCGATGGGGATAGGGCTTGTCGGGGAGCTCTACGGCCGGGCATCGGAGGAAACATGAACCGGACTGATGTCGTGGTCGTGGGGCTCGGGGTCGTCGGCCTGAGCCTCGCTGCCGCGGTGGCCAGAGCGGGATATCGGGTTTGTGGGGTCGAGACCTCCCCCGCACGTCGTGCCCAGATCGAGCAGCCCGGCACCGGGGCTGCCGGAGAGGAGGATCTGCAGCCGCTGCTCGCGTCCGGGCAGCTGCGACTGCAGGGTGAGGGTGAGCTTCCGTCCGCCGAGGTCTACTGCGTGAGCGTGCCCAGTCCCTGCCGCAGCGACGGCTTCATGGACGTGTCATGGCTGCGCAATGCGGCCGAATCGGTGGGACGGGCGTTGCGACGCGGCGGACTGGTCCTGGTGCACAGCACGTGTGCGCCGGGGACGATCGAGCGGCAGATCGTCAAAGTCCTGTCGCAGACCTCCCAGCTCGTCGCCGGCGTCGACTACCACGTGGCGCACGCGCCGGATCGGATCGATCCCGCGCGGCAAACTCCCGCTGAGGGAGTTCCCAGGGTCGTCGGCGGGCTCACGCCGACCTGCACGAAGACGGCTGTGACGTTCCTGCGGAGCGTCTTCGGCCACGTGCACCCGGTGAACCGCATCGAAACCGCGGAATTCGTCAAGACCTTCGAGAACACGTTCCGCTTGGTCAACATCGCGCTTGCCCACGAGCTGGCGTCGATCTGCCACAAGCACGACATCGATCCGGTGGAGGTGATCGAAGCCGCCGCCACCAAGCCGTACGGCTTCCTGCCGCACCGACCGGGGATCGGTGCTGGTGGAGCTTGCATTCCGGTGGTCGCGGCCTTCTTCAGGGCGACCGCGACCAGGCGAGGCATCATGCCGCACCTCGTCGATGCTGCGCTCGACGTGAACGACACGATTCCAGGCCGGTTGGTGGAGCTCGTCCGGGAACAGCTCGGTGCGCTGCGCCTGCGGCCACTGCCCGGCAGCCGGGTGCTGGCCGTGGGGGTGACGTACAAGCCGGACGTCAACGACATCCGGAACTCCAGCGCACTGCGGGTGATCGAGGAACTGGTGGTGGCCGGCGCGGACGTGGACTACTACGACCCCTTCGTCCCCGAGCTGGAGCTGCGGGACGGCCCGGTGCTGCGCTCGCTTCCGAAACCGGAGGCCGGCGGGTACGACCTGGTCGTGCTGCTGACCAAGCACTCGTCGGTCAACCACTCAGTGCTCGCCGATCCCGGGACCGCGGTGCTCGACTGCTCCACCGGCACACCGATGGTCGTCGTCGATGGACGGCTCTGACCTCACCTTACGGCCTGGCCCGCCGGTGAGCGTTCCGGCTCGCGGGGTCGTGAGGGTCGATGGGTTCGTCATCGTGTGGCTCGGTATCGCCGAGGAGTCCTGGTGGGAGCTGGGGGACCTGCTGGTGGTGCCGGACCCGGCCGAGGAGATGTTGCGGCGATTTCCCGGATGCCTGGCCGTCATTCGAGTTCAGCCAGGCGTCTCCTGAGCGGTTCGGCGTGCGGGCCACCGATGCCTTCGTGGAGTTCGCACGCCTCCGTCAGATGAGTTCGAGCCTGCGCGATCTCGCCCGCGGCTTGGTGCGCAGCGGCGAGGGCGACCAGCAGCTCGGCGACGTAGAAGTCGGAGCCGATCTCTCTCAGCACCGTCAGCGCCTCCATCAGTGGCGCGACGGCGTGGCGGGGACGGCCTGCGGCGGTGAAGGCTTCACCGAGGCGGGTCGACACGCGTGCGGCTCCACCCGCGTCCGGCAGCGCGAGCATCAGGTCCACCGATTTCGACAGCTCCGCGATCGCATCACCGTGACGTCCCATCGCGGAGAGGGTTTCGCCGATGCGTCGCAGCCGGAGCGCGGCGCCTCTGCGGTCGTCGACTCGCAGGTCGATCTCCAACGCGCGGCGGAACGACTCCAGCGCTTCCTCCGGCTGTGCACGCTGCCTGGCCAGGATGCCGAGACGGGAGGTCGCGGTGGCCTGCCCTCTCGGGTCTCCTGCCACCTCCGCGAGTCGCGCGGCCGCGCGCAGCTCGTGCTCGGCCTCATCGAAGCGGTGCAGGTTCGACAGGGCGTGTCCGAGCTGACCGCGCAGCCGGGACTCGGCGTGGACGTGCTGCTCGGCTTCGGCGGCTTCAACGGCGAATCGTGTGGTCTCCAGCCAGTCGCCGTAGTGCTTGCGGTAGACGAACAGGCTCCACATCGCCTCGCCGAAGCACCAGGTCAGGTCGTTCCAGCCCTGTTCGCGCGCTTCCCGCTGCGCGAGCACGAGGTTCAGCCGCTCCAGTTCCAGCCAGTCCAGGGCCTCGACGGCGGTGGTGAACGGCAGGCCCGCGTCGTGCCGCTCGCCGAGGTACCAGCGTCCCGGTGTGACCAGCCGGTCCGCGGCATAAGCGCCGTCCAAGTACCAGGTGACGAAGCGCCGCAGCACCTCCCGGCGCTGCAGGCCAGACTCCGCCGCGCAGTCCGCGGCATGCAGTCGCAGCAGGTCGTGGAACCGGAAGCGCTCGTCCTCCACCTCGTCGAGGAGGCTCGCCTCCACCAGGACTTCCAGCGAGTCTGCGACGTCCTCGGGGGCACGACCCACCGCAGCGGCGGCGACGTCCGCACCGAAGGTGGTGCCGGGATGGCAGGACAAAGCCCGGTACAGCTCGGCCTGCTCGGCGCTCAGCTTCCGATAGGACAGGTCGAACACAGCACGCACCGAAACATCACCACGCAAGGCCAGGGAAGGCAGTCGGTTCCGCTCGTCCTCCAGGTCCGCGGTCATCCGCCGCAGGGTCCACTTGCGGTGAGTCGTCAGCCGAGATGCCGCGACCATCAGCGCAACCGGGAACCCCGCGCACAGATCCGCCATGCGCTCAGCGGCACCTGGCTCACGCCCGACGCGTTGCTCCCCCAGCACGCTGCGCAGCAGCTCGATCGAATCCGCTGTGTGCAACGGAGGAAGCTCCACGAAGTGCGCGCCTTCCAGCCCCAGCCCGGGGAGACGGTAACGGCTGGTCACCATCACCAGTGCGGAATCCGCCGGGATGAGGGGGCGCACCTGGGCGGCGGAGAAGGCATCGTCCAGGCACACCACGAGCCTCCGGCCCGCGGTGACGGCCTGGTACATCGCGGCGAGCTCGTCGAGGTCGGCCGGGATGTCCTCCGGCTCGCAACCGAGTGAACGCAGGAACGTCGCCAGCACCCGCGACGTGGAAGCCGGTCGGGACGAGGAGAACGCACCGAGGCCCGCGTGGAGCGAGCCGTCCGGGTAGTGACCGTGGCAGAGGTGGACCCACCGCGCTGCCAGCGCGCTCTTGCCCACCCCACCGGCACCGCTGATCACCACGATCGTCGTGCCCAGGTCCTCCGCCGCGAGCAGGTCCTGGAACTTCTCGGTCTCCGCGACGCGGTTGACGAAGTGGCGGGGTGCGCGCGGGCGCTGCGACGGGGTTGGTCTCGTGCGGTGGAGACCGTGCACGTGCACGTCACCGTGCACCACTCCGGCCTGCACCAGGCTGCCCGCGACGGGCCCCGAGGACGCGTTGGCGATCCCGCTCGCACCCTGCTGCTCGAATTCCATCCCCACCGCCCTTCCCCCAAACGTTCCAAGGCTGTCACGCGGGAACACCGGCTGGAACCGCCGACGAAGGGTGGCGAGGGCTCCGATCCGGTGAATGATGCGGGCCACTGCTGGTCCGTTGGTGCGGTGGGAGCCGGGTACGGTCTCGGCGGTTGTTGAGCGGGAGGTTTTCGTGCGGTCGTTGGTGTTGGGTGGGGCTCGGTCCGGGAAGTCGGCGCATGCCGAGGGGTTGGTGCCCGGGGACGCTGCGGTGACCTACGTGGCCACCGCGCGGCGGGATCCTTCGGACGGCGAGTGGAACGAGCGGATCGCCAAGCACGTGGCGCGGCGGCCCGACTGCTGGCGGACCGTGGAGGCGCCGGACTCCGATTCGCTGCGGCGGGTTCTCGCCGAGGCTTCCGGGGGTGATCCCGTGCTGGTGGATGATCTGGCCACCTGGCTGACCGGGGTGCTCGACGACGCCGGGGCCTGGGAGCGCGATCCGGCGGCGCTGGACGTCGTCGCCTCGCACTGCGACGCGCTGGTCGAAGCCGTGTCGGCGAGCGCCGCGCGCGTCGTGCTGGTGTCGGCGGAGGTCGGCCTCGGCGTCGTGCCCGGGACCCGGTCTGGAAGGCTGTTCCGGGACGAGCTCGGCTCGCTCAACGCCCGGTTGGCGGCGGTGTGCGACGAGGTGCTGCTGCTGGTCGCCGGATGTCCGCTGCGGATCCGGTGAGCTTCCGCAAACCCTGCTGAGCTGCGGTTTTTGAACACGGAGGTTTCGCTTGCCCACCGAACAGAACGACCCCGGCACGATCGAGTTCCCGCCCGTTCCCGCACCCGACGAGCAGGCATCCCGGGAAGCCGTGGCGCGGCAGGCGCAGTTGACCAAGCCGGCCGGGTCGCTGGGACGGCTGGAGGAGCTCGGCGTGTGGTTCGCCGCGCGGCAGGGCGTGTGCCCGCCGCACGCGCCTGCGCGCGCCCGCGTGGTCGTCTTCGCAGGTGACCACGGCATCGCCCAGCACGGCGTGTCGGCCTACCCGCCCGAGGTGACCGGCCAGATGGTCAGCAACTTCCTCTCCGGTGGCGCGGCCGTCAACGTGCTGGCCTCGCACGCCGGAGCGACCGTGCGCGTCGTGGACATGTCGGTCACCGTCGACACGCAGCCGGTGGTCAGCGCGCACAAGGTGCGGCGCGGCTCCGGGGCGATCGACCGCGAGGACGCGCTGACCGACGAGGAGGTCCGGGCCGCCGTCCAGGCCGGGCGGACGATCGCCGACGAGGAGGTCGACTCCGGGGCCGACCTGCTCATCGCCGGCGACATGGGCATCGGCAACACCACGCCCGCCGCCGTGCTGATCTCGCTGCTCACCGGCACCGAACCGGTCGCCGTCGTCGGGCGCGGCACCGGCATCGACGACAACGCGTGGATGCGCAAGACCGCGGCGATCCGCGACGCGCTGCGCCGGGCCCGCAAGGTGCACAACGACCCGATCGCGCTGCTGCGCACCTCGACCGGCGCCGACATCGCCGCCCTCGCGGGCTTCCTCGCGCAGGCCGCCGTGCGCAAGACCCCGGTGATGCTGGACGGGGTCGTCGTCGGAGCGGCGGCGCTGGTCGCCGAGGAGCTCGCGCCCGGAGCGCGGCAGTGGTGGCTGGCCGGGCACCGCTCCGCCGAACCGGGCGGACCGCTGGTGCTCCAGCACCTCGATCTCGAACCGGTGCTGGACATGCGGCTGCGGCTCGGCGAAGGTTCCGGGGCGCTCACGGCGCTGCCGGTGCTGACCGCCGCGGTCAAGGTGCTCGGCGAGATGGCCACGTTCGACGAAGCCGGCGTCGCCGGAGAGGCCGGGGCGTGACCGACGGTCTGCGGCTGGCGGTGTCCTGGCTGACGGTGCTGCCGTGGCCCGCGAGGCAGGTCGACGACCGCGCGTGCCGGCAGGCGATCTCCTTCGCACCGCTGGTCGGGGCGCTCGTCGGCGGCGCCGGGGCGCTGGTGCTGTGGGGGCTGAGCTCGCTGGGCGCTCCCCCGCTGCTCGCGGGCCTGCTCGTGGTGGCGCTGCTGGTGCTGGTCACCCGGGGCATGCACGTGGACGGTCTGGCCGACACCGTCGACGGGCTCGGCTGCTACGGACCTCCGGAGCGCGCGCTGCAGGTGATGCGCGACGGCGGCGCCGGACCGTTCGCGGTGGTCGCGCTGATCCTGGTGATCGGTGTGCAGGCCGTCAGCATCGGAGCGGTCGCGCAGACCCCGTGGGTGCTGGTGCTGGCCTGCACCACCGGTCGCGCGGCGTTCGTGCTGTGCTGCCGCAGCGGCCTGCCGTCGGCGCGCCCGGAGGGCATGGGTGCGCTGGTCGCCGGGAGCCAACCGCTGTGGCTGGTGATCGGCTGGTGGCTCGCGGCGACGCTGGCCGCCGCGCTGATCAGCCCGGCCGCCGCGGTGTCGGTCCTGGTCGCAGCGGGAGGGCTGCTGCTGTTCACCCGGCACGTCCGCCGTCGCTTCGGCGGGATCACCGGCGACGTCCTGGGTGCGGCCTCGGAGCTCGCGACGACCATCGTCCTGGTGGGCGCGACGCTCGGGCAGTTCTAGACCCTCAGGTCGCGCGGCGGTGGGCGCTCGGCGTCGTGCCGCGGATGCGCTTGAACGCCGCGCTGAAGGTGAAGGGATCGGCGTAGCCGACGGTGCGAGCGATCTCGCCGATGGTCGCCGCATCCCGCTCGGTCAGCAGGTCCGCCGCGAGGGTCATGCGCCAGCGGGTGAGGTAGGTCAGCGGCGGTTCACCGACCAGATCGGTGAACCGCTTGGCCAGGGTCGAGCGCGACACCCCGATGCGCCCGGCGAGCGCGGCGACCGTCCACGACGTCGCCGGTTCCGCGTGTAGCAGGCGCAGCGCCTCACCCGCGACCGGGTCCCGCTGGGCCTCCCACCAGGCCGGCGGTTCACCACCGGGACGGTCGAACCACTCGCGCAAGGTGCAGACGAGCATCCAGTCCAGCAGCCGGTCGAGCACCAGCTGCTGGCCCGGCGCGTCCACCGCCACCTCGGCGGCGAGGTGGTCGAGCACCGGGTCACCCGTGCCACCCGACTCCACGCGCAGCACGACCGGCAGGGCTTCCAGCAGCCTTCGGCTGATCTCGCCGCGCAGCGGGTAGGCGCCGACGATCAACGTCGTCCCGCTCCCCCGGCCCGGGTCGTGCCAGCCGAGCCGGTGCCGCGTGCCGCCCAGTTCGGGAGTCGCGCAGAACTCGCCGCACGCCAGCGGTTGCACCGAGGTGCCGATCTCGTCGACGAAGGTGAACGTCGCAGGTCCGCGGACCACGACGGTGTCGCGGTCCCGCAGCGGTTCGGGCTCGCCGCGCTCGGGCACGATCCAGCCCTGTCCGTCGAGGACGGTGCACAGGGTCAGCGGTGCTCCGTCCACGAAGTGCAGCGACCACGGCGGCGTCAGCGTCGAGCTGCCGAACAGCGAGCCCTGGGCCCGCAGCCCCCGGAAGAGGTCCCCGAACGCGTCCACGTCACCGACGTTAGACGATGACGCAGGTGATCCGGCTTCTCACCCATGGAACCGTCCAGGATCGGGGCGTTGAATCGTCGGCATGAGCACGCTGAACGCCCAGGACCTCGAGTTCCTCCGCCGCCCGCTGCACGGCTTCCTGTCGGTGGCCGCGGGCCCGACCCCGCCGCAGCCCCGGCCGGTGTGGTTCGAGGCCACCACCGAGGGCACGATCGAGCTGTTCACCGACCCCGCCTCGCCCAAGGTGGAGCGCCTGCGGCGCGATCCGCGGGCGTCGCTGGTCGTCGCCGCACCCGCGACCGAACGCGAACGCTGGGTGTCGGTCGCCGGCCGCACCTCGGTGGAAACCGGCGGAGCGTCCGAGCTGGTGGAACGCCTCGCGGCCCGGTACTGGGACCTCGACGACCCGAGCCGCGCGCACGACCTCGCCGGACTCCGCACCGGGACCTGGTTCCGCATCGTCCTGCACCCGGACAAGGTCACCCGCCTCGACTTCTAGACACGACGACGCCCCCTGCGATCGACCGCAAGGGGCGTCGGTGGACCAGGTGCTTAGCCGAGCTTGGTCATCCAGCCGTGGGTGTCCTCGACCGTGCCGTACTGGATCGCGGTCAGGCGCTCGCGGAGCTTCATCGTGACCTCGCCGGGCCGGCCGTCGGCGACGCCGAACTCGCCGTCGCGGTGCTTGACGTGGCCGACCGGGGTGATCACCGCGGCGGTGCCGCAGGCGAAGACCTCGGTGAGCTCGCCGGTGGTGGCCGCCTTCTCCCACTCCTCGACGGTGATCTTGCGCTCCTCGACCTGCATGCCGAGCTCCTTGCCCAGCTCCAGCAGCGAGGACCGGGTCACGCCGGGCAGCAGGCTGCCGCTCAGCGCCGGGGTCACCAGCTTCGCGTCGGCACCGGAGCCGAACACGAAGAACAGGTTCATGCCGCCCATCTCCTCGACCGTGTGCCGGTCGCAGGCGTCCAGCCAGACCACCTGGTCACAGCCCTGCTCCACGGCCTGCGCCTGCGCCAGGAACGACGCCGCGTAGTTGCCCGCGAACTTGGCCGCACCGGTGCCACCGGGAGCGGCGCGCACGTACTCGTGGCTCAGCCACACCGTCACCGGCTTCACGCCACCGGCGAAGTAGGAGCCGGCCGGCGAGGCGATCAGCGAGTACAGGTAGGTCTTCGACGGGTGGTTCACGCCCAGGCCGATCTCGGTGGAGACCATGAAGGGCCGCAGGTACAGCGAGCTCTCACCAGTGCTGGGCACCCAGTCGCGATCCACCGCGACCAGCTCGCGCAGCGATTCGAGGAACAGCTCCTCGGGCAACTCCGCCATCGCGATCCGGTTCGCGGAGCTGCGGAAACGGCGGGCGTTGGCGTCCGGGCGGAACGCCGCGATCGAGCCATCGGGCTGGCGGTAGGCCTTGAGCCCCTCGAAGATCGCCTGCGCGTAGTGCAGGACCGACGTCGCCGGGTCGAACTCCAGCGTGTGGTACGCCTCCAGGCGGGCGTCGTGCCAGCCCTGGTCCTCGGACCACTTGATCGTCACCATGTGGTCGGTGAAGAACTTGCCGAACCCGGGATTGCCCAGTACCTCCGCGCGGCGCTCGGCAGAGGCCGGTTGCGGGTTGGGGGTCCGGGTGAAAGACAGTTCTCCGTTCATGCGCGTACGGTATCGCGTGCGCTGGAGCAGTGAAAACCGGCTTGGCGTCAGTTGGTCATCCAAGTATCCGGGCGTTGCTAAACGGACGCGGAGATTCTGCTGATTCCTCCGCGGCGGGCGACATATGATGGAGCCATGACGCAGGCCCAGAACACCCCCGCGCCGCAGCCCACCTCGGTCCCCCAGGACGTCCGCGCAGGTGTGCTGGCCGGCCTGATGCCGTTCGGCGCGGGCATGCTGCTCACCCTCGGCTACGCCTGGATCGGCGTGTTCGGCGTCGTCCTCGCAGCGATCGGGGCCGCGGGCTGGGCCTTCTGGTGGCGCAACAAGTACCAGCAGTGGTTCCCGCAGCAGGTGACCACCGGCTCGGTGGTCGGCACGACCGTCCTGGTCGCGGTGATCACCCTTCTGCTGTTCATCTCGATCAGCTGACGAACTTTGATCGCACCCACCTTGCTTCGCGGTGCGAGCAGGGGAACCTGAGCGGTTCACGCCGCTCGGATCAGCTGAGCAGGTGCGCGGGGAGCTTCGGGACGGACCAGGACGGGTCCGGACGGGCGTCGCAGTAGGTCCCGTCGAAGGGGAACGCGCCGTCCTTGGCCAGGGAGATCATCTCCTCTCCCTCGGCGCGCAGCTTCGCCAGTTCGGCGTGGCTGAAACGGCCTGCGGCCAGCGCGTCGTCGAGCTCGTCCTCGTCCTTCCAGGACCAACTGCCGTCCGCCATGACCTCCACGTCCAGCACGCCGTCGACCCGCCGCACGCCGTATTCGTCCCGGCCGCGCGGGATTTCGAGATTGACGTACCAGTTCCGGAATTCCCCGCTCGGTTCGAAGAACCACCACACCGACGACCACCGGCTCTCGTGGACCAAGCGCAACGTCGAGGTACCGCGCCAGGTCGACAGGGCCGGCACGCGCGGTCCGGAGAACCGCTCCGCGAGCGGCAATTCACGCGGGTGCCGCCCGTCCGGGGAGGTCGTGGTCCGGACCGGGGTGTCCGGCAGCACCCAGCACAGCAGCTCCTCGCCGTCGTCGGAGACGACGCGAGCCGGGTGCACGTTCCCGAGCGAGCCGTCCAGGCGCCAGAAGCTGTAGAGCACCTGGTCGCCCGAGGACCACTGGTAGCGCTGAGAATTCCAGGTCATCTCGTCCACAATCGAATTGGGCATGACCGCCTCATTTCCACCGGCGCGAAACGATTCCCGCCAGCAAAGGACCGACAACAACCACTCCGAGCGTTGTCAGCATCGCAGAAACCGGCATGCTCATCGCCAGCACGACCGACAAACCCATCCCAAGGCATGCACCCCGCATGGGCCAAGTGGGTCCATCGGAGAGCAGCAAACGGGCGCCTGCGTTGGCAAGAGCGTAGTGCAGGAGCAGCGCGCAGGCCGCGAAGGACATCAACGCGATCGGGTCGATCAGCTGGGAGACGATCACCGCCGCGACCCCGGCGATCAGGTCCAGCAGGTACGGGGTTCCGGCGGGACCGGTGCGGCCCAGGACTGGCGGGAGCTCGCCGTCGCGCACCATCCCCAGCCCCGTCGAGCGAAGCGATTCCAGCGCGCCCAGCAGCACCGGCAGCAGCGCGACGGCCGCCCCGACGCTCACCAGCGGCACCAGGTCGGCGGCAGCGGCGGCGGTGAGGACGTCGCGGATCGGCATCGGCGACAGCGCCAGGCGCTCCCAGCCGAGCTGGTAGGTCAGGGCCGCGGTCATCACCGCCAACAGCACCGTCACCGCGATCAGCGAGATCGTGATCGCGCGGCGGGTCGCCGCCCAGGGCGCGCGGTCGCCGTCCTCGGCGGGCGCGGCGAGTCGCTCGAAACCGGTGAACGCGAGGAACAGCACCCCACCTGCGCCGATGATCCCCACGGCGCTCTCGTTGGAGGCGCCGGGGTCGACGTGCGCGGGAAGTCCTCCGACCGGGTCGATGGCGAAGCAGATCGCCACCACCAGCGCGATCACCGCCAAGCTCAGCGCGACCCACAACCAGGCCGCGGCACCGCGGATCCGAAGCCCGGTGGTCGCCGAGAGGACCACGAGCAGGATCGCGGCCCCCGCCACCAGGGCGCTGGCCGACGGCAGGAAGAACTCGCCGATCACGCGGGCGATCGCGGCGATCGCGGCGACCTGCGCGGCCAGGTGGGCCGAGGCGCCGATGCGGGCGGGCAGCAGGCCCATCCGCTCGCGCACGCACGCGTAGGTCGCGCCGGGCCCGCGGTGGGCTCGGGACTGGTAGGCGACGGCCGAGGACGCGCACACCGCTGCCAGCAGCGCGACCAGCAGTCCCAGCGGCGCCCACGGTCCGGCCGCCGCCGCTGCGGGTGCGGGTCCGAGCAGCACGCCGATGCCGACCATGCCGCTGAGCGCGAGCGGTAACGCGTCGCGGCCGGTCGTGGACCGGCTGTCCGTTTCCACCTGTCGGGTCACCGGACCACCCTTGCAGACGAGTGCGGGCACTTCAGCCTCCTGTCGGCTGACTCATGGCGGGAGACCGCCGGTGAGCGTATGACGGACGTGTTGACCACTGCCCTTCCCGCCACGCTCACGGTGAACACGCCGATCATCGGCGGACCCGGCGTTCTAGAGTGCGGGAAAGGCACCGATCCGGAGGATGACCACGTGACGACCCCGAAACTCGCCCTCACCGACACCGCGGTGGCCAAGCTGAGCGCGGACGCGCTCGTCATCGGCACCGTTTCCGGCGCCGACGGCCTGCGGCTCGCACCCGGTGCCGAGCCGGTCGCCACGGCCTTCGACGGCGACCTGGTCAAGGTGCTGACCTCGCTGGGCGCGAGCGGGAAGGCCGATGAGGTCGTCAAGCTGCCCGCCCACGGGCTGGCCGCGACCGTGCTGGTGGCCGTCGGCCTGGGCAAGGCCGGCGAGGACGGCCCGAGCGCCGAGGCGGTCCGCCGCGCCTCCGGTGCCGCCGCTCGCGCGCTGTCCGGTGTGGAGCACGCCGCGACCACGCTGCCCGCCGCCGACCTGCCCGCCGCGGTGCAGGGCACGGTCATGGGCGCCTACGCCTTCACCCAGTACAAGTCGAGCGACGGTGACGGCCCGGTGGCCGCGGTGGACTTCGTGGTCGCCGACGCCAAGGCCGACACCGCCGCCCACGCGCTCAAGGGCGGCACCGCGATCGGCGAGGCGGTCAACACCGCCCGCGACCTGATCAACACCCCGGCGAACGACCTGTTCCCGGCCTCCTTCGCCGAGCGCGCCACCGAGCTGGCCAAGGCCGCCGGCCTGGAGGTCGAGGTCCTCGACGAGGCGGCGCTGCGCAAGCAGGGCTTCGGCGGCATCCTCGGCGTCGGCGCGGGCTCGTCGCGCCCGCCGCGCATGGTGCGCCTGCGGCACAAGGGCCCGAAGGCGGCGAAGAAGGTCGCGCTGGTCGGCAAGGGCATCACCTTCGACACCGGCGGCATCTCGCTGAAGCCGGGCGCGGGCATGGAGAACATGACCTCGGACATGTCCGGTGCCGCTTCGGTGATCGCGACGATGGTGCTGGCGGCGAAGCTGAACTACCCGCTGGAGATCACCGCGACCGTCCCGATGGCGGAGAACATGCCGTCGGGCACCGCCTACCGCCCCGGTGACGTGCTGAAGATGTACGGCGGCAAGACCGTCGAGGTGCTCAACACCGACGCCGAGGGCCGGCTGATCCTGGTCGACGCGATGGCCCGCGCCTGCGAGGACGAGCCCGACTACCTGATCGAGACCTCGACGCTGACCGGTGCGCAGGTCGTCGCGCTGGGCAACCGCACCCCGGGCGTGATGGGCGAGGACGGTTTCCGCGACCGGGTCGCCAGGCTGTCGCAGGCCGTGGGCGAGGGCGGCTGGCCGATGCCGCTGCCGGACGAGCTGCGCGCGGACCTGGACTCGAAGCTCGCCGACCTGGCCAACGTCACCAACCACCGCTGGGGCGGCATGCTGGCCGCGGGCATCTTCCTCCGGGAGTTCGTGGCCGAAGGCGTGCAGTGGGCGCACATCGACATCGCGGGCCCGTCCTACAACACCAACTCGCCGTGGGGCTACACGCCCAAGGGCGGCACCGGTGTCCCGGTCCGGACCCTCGCGGCGGTGCTCGCCGACATCGCCGAGAACGGCTGAGCCCGCACTCGCCGGCCCGCCCGGAGCCGGCCGACCAACCCGGTCGGCTCCGGGCGGAACCCGGCGAACCGCCCACGATGCGGAACGAGAAGTTCAACCCGGGGTGACCTCGGCCCTGTCTTTGTGATCCGGGTCACGAAAAGGTCACCACTGCGGGGTGTGCCGATGTCACGATGGGTTTATGACCGAATCGCAACCGGCCACGCTGACCGCGGCCAGGCACGGCTATCAGGTCGACGTGGTGTGGACCGGCAACACCGGCCAGGGCACCAGCTCCTACCACAGCTACGAGCGCACCCACGAGGTGCGAGCCGTCGGCAAGGACTCCATCGACGCCTCCGCAGACCCGGTGTTCCTGGGTGACGCGGACCGCTACAACCCCGAAGAGCTCCTGGTCGCATCGCTGTCGCAGTGCCACATGCTCTGGTTCCTGCACCTCGCGGCCGACTCCGGCGTCGTCGTCACCGGCTACCACGACCACGCTCGCGGCATCCTGACCGAGAACTCCGACGGCACCGGCCAGTTCGAGGCCATCGAGCTGGCACCGGAGGTCACCGTCTGCGACCTGGCGACCGTCGACGTCGCCGAAGCGCTGCACGAGCGCGCCCACGAGCTCTGCTACATCGCCAAGTCCGTGACGTTCCCGGTGCGGTGCACGCCGACGACGCGCGTCGCGAACTGATTCACCGACGAATCGATTCAGCCTTCACCCGCGGCCGTGCGCGCAGCGAATCCGCGAAAAACCGCGACTCGCGCGTTCACGGCCGTTCGTCGGCGGCGCGCTGCGCGCGCTTGCGGAGAATGCGCTGCCGGGCCTGGTAATCGCGCATTCGTTGCGGATATCCGACCTTCGCGACTTCGTAGAGCGGAATGCCGAGCCGACGGGTGAAGCGCCCGGCCGCCGAAGGCGACTCGATCCGCCGACGCGTCCATTCCCCGTCGTGGGCGATGAGCAGCAACGTCGTCTCGGTGACCAACGTCTGCGGTTCGAGGTAGCCCTCGACACCGCGGCGCTGCGCCGCCCAGTTCCGGAGGTGGTCGGTGTCCGCGGCCGTGGCGCGTCGCCCGGTGCCGGGACGGCGGTTGCGGAACCGGTCGAATAAGCCCACCGAACTCCCCTCCCCAATCCCGATTCGGGCCGACTGCATTCGATTTTGCCACCGCGACCATGTGCGGAGTGTGAAAACGAGCTGAGAATGCGCGGCGCCCAGGTGATGAATGCAGCACAGATCACCCGGCCCACCGCGCATCGGCCGCTCGGGTGGTGACAAGATGGCTGGTGGTGTGCATGACCACCAGGTCACGCGACCAACCGCAAGTCAATGACGCCCTGTCGAGGAGTGCGAAGTGACCGACACGTCCGCCGATCTGGTCATTCTCGGCGGCGGTTCGGGCGGCTACGCCTGCGCTTTCCGCGCGGCCGAGCTCGGCCTGTCCGTCGTCCTCATTGAAAAGGACAAGCTCGGTGGGACCTGCCTTCACCGAGGTTGCATCCCGACCAAGGCCCTGCTGCACGCGGCCGAGGTCGCCGATTCCACCCGAGACGCCGACCAGTTCGGGGTGCGCGCCGCCCTCGAAGGCATCGACATCGACGGTGTCAACAAGTACAAGGACAACATCGTCTCGGGCCTGTACAAGGGCCTGCAGGGCCTGGCCAAGGCCCACAAGGTGACGATGGTCGAGGGTGCGGGCACCCTCGTCGACGCCAACACCGTCGAGGTCGACGGCACCCGCTACACCGGCAAGAACGTGGTTCTGGCCACCGGTTCCTACTCCAAGACGCTGCCCGGCCTGGAGCTCGGCGGGCGCGTCATCGCCAGCGAGCAGGCGCTGAACCTGGACTTCATCCCGAACAAGGTCGTCGTGCTCGGCGGCGGCGTGATCGGCGTGGAGTTCGCCAGCGTCTGGGCCTCGTTCGGCGCCGAGGTCACCGTCGTGGAAGCGCTGCCGCACCTGGTGCCCAACGAGGACGAGTTCGCCTCGAAGCGCCTGGAGCGCGCCTTCCGCAAGCGCGGCATCAAGTTCAAGACCGGCGTGAAGTTCACCGGCGCCACCCAGAGCGACGACGGCGTGTCGGTCAGCCTGGAGAACGGCGAGACCTACGACGCCGACCTGCTGCTGGTCGCCGTCGGCCGCGGCCCGAACACCGCCGGACACGGCTTCGAGCAGGTCGGCGTCACCATGGAGCGCGGTTTCGTGCGCACCGACGAGCGCCTGCGCACCAACGTCCCGGGCGTGTTCGCCGTCGGCGACATCGTGCCGGGCCTGCAGCTGGCGCACCGCGGCTTCCAGCAGGGCATTTTCATCGCCGAGGAGATCGCGGGCCTGAACCCGCAGCCGATCGACGAGGCCGGCATCCCGCGCGTGACCTACTGCCACCCCGAGGTCGCCTCGGTGGGCCTGACCGAAGCCGCCGCCAAGGAGCAGTACGGCTCGGTGGAGACCTTCACCTACGACCTGGCGGGCAACGGCAAGAGCCAGATCCTCAAGACCCAGGGCGCGGTCAAGCTGATCCGCGCGACCGACGGCCCCGTCGTCGGCCTGCACATGGTCGGCGACCGCGTCGGTGAGCTCATCGGCGAGGCGCAGCTGATCTACAACTGGGAGGCGCTGCCGGAGGACGTCGCTCCGCTGGTCCACGCCCACCCCACCCAGACCGAAGCTCTGGGCGAGGCGCACCTCGCCCTGGCCGGCAAGCCGCTGCACGTGCACGGCTGACAGCCGCACGCAGCAGCAGCGAAAAGACAGCCGCACCCCGCCACACCCACGAGGAGTCAGCAACCGATGGCCTTCTCCGTTCAGATGCCGGCGCTCGGCGAGAGCGTCGCCGAGGGCACGATCACCCGGTGGCTCAAGCAGGAGGGCGAGACCGTCGAGGTCGACGAACCCCTGCTCGAGGTCTCCACCGACAAGGTCGACACCGAAATCCCGTCCCCGGCCGCCGGCGTGCTGCAGCGCATCGTCGCCCAGGAGGACGACACCGTTGAGATCGGCGGCGAGCTCGCCGTCATCGGCGACGCCGGCGAGGCGTCCGCCGCCCCGGCCGCGGCTCCTGCCGCCGAGCCGGAGCCGGAGCCTGAGCCCGAGCCCGCTCCCGCCGCCGAGGCCCCCGCCGCTCCGGCGGCCGAGCCCGCTCCGGCCCCGGCCGCCCCCTCCGGTGGTGGGCAGGGCACCGACGTGACCATGCCCGCCCTGGGCGAGAGCGTCGCCGAAGGCACGATCACCCGGTGGCTCAAGCAGATCGGCGAGTCGGTCGAGGTCGACGAGCCGCTGCTGGAGGTCTCCACCGACAAGGTCGACACCGAAATCCCGTCGCCGGTGGCCGGCACGCTGCTGGAGATCAGCGCCGGTGAGGACGACACCGTCGAGGTCGGCGCCAAGCTGGCCGTGATCGGCGCCGCCGGTGCCGCCGCGCCCGCCGCCCCGGCTCCCGAGCCCGCTCCGGAACCCCCGGCTGCTCCGGCCGCCGCTGCTCCGGCTCCGGCCGCTCCGGCTGCTCCCGCCGCAGCCCCGGCCGCTCCGGCTCAGGAGGAAGAGGCGCCGGCGAACAACGGTGGCGCTCCGTACGTGACTCCGCTGGTGCGCAAGCTGGCCAACGAGCACGGCATCGACCTGACCTCGATCAAGGGCAGCGGCGTCGGCGGTCGCATCCGCAAGCAGGACGTCCAGGCCGCGATCGACGCCAAGCAGGCCCCGGCCCAGACCGCTCCGGCCGCTCCGGCCGCTCCGGCCGCCGCGGCGACGAGCTCCGCCCCGGTCACCGCGGTCGAGCCGTCGGACGAGGCCAAGGCGCTGCGCGGCACCACGCAGAAGATGTCGCGCCTGCGGCAGCTGCTGGCCCGCCGCATGGTCGAGTCGCTGCAGACCGCGGCCCAGCTGACCACGGTGATCGAGGTCGACGTCACCCGGATCGCCCGGCTCCGCGACCGCGCCAAGGGCAGCTTCGAGGCGTCCGAGGGCGTCAAGCTCTCGTTCCTGCCGTTCTTCGCCAAGGCCGCGGCCGAGGCGCTGAAGCTGCACCCGAAGCTCAACGCCTCGATCGACGAGGAGAACTCCTCGGTGACCTACCACGGCGCCGAGCACCTCGCGATCGCGGTGGACACCGAGCGCGGCCTGGTCTCGCCGGTGATCCACGACGCCGGGGACCTCAACCTCGGCGGGCTGGCCCGCAAGATCGCCGACCTGGCGGCGCGGACCCGCAACAACAAGATCAAGCCCGACGAGCTCTCCGGTGGCACCTTCACCATCACCAACACCGGTAGCCGGGGCGCGCTGTTCGACACGCCGATCCTGAACCCGCCGCAGGTGGGCATGCTGGGCACCGGCACCGTCGTCAAGCGCCCGGTCGTGGTGGCCGACGAGAACGGCGGCGACACGATCGCCATCCGCTCGATGGTCTACCTGGCGCTGTCCTACGACCACCGCCTGGTCGACGGCGCCGACGCCGCCCGCTTCCTGACCACGCTCAAGCAGCGCCTGGAAGAGGGAGCGTTCGAGGCCGACCTCGGCCTCTAGAGAGGGGTTCGTACTCACCCTGCTCAGCGGTGCGGGTAGCGGAGCCTCAGACGTCCTCCGGGTCCGGGCGCCACTCCTGATGTATGCCAATGCACGGCGTCGCGGCGTCCTCCCCGGAGAACGTCTGAGAACCCGCGGCGGAGCAAGTTGAGTCCCACACCTGGAACAAGAAGAAGCGGCCGCTCACCGGTTTCGGTGGGCGGTCGCTTCTTTCGCACCGGAAAGGTTCGCGCGGGCCCCACCGGTGCGGGACGATGCCGGACATGCGCGTCGTCGTCGCCGGATCGTCAGGGTTGATCGGTACGTCCTTGGTGGCCGGGCTCCGCCAAGGTGAGCACGAGGTGGTGCGGCTCGTCCGCCGCGCGCCCGCCGCTCCGGACGAGCGGAGCTGGGACCCCGACGCCGGGAAGCTGGACGCCGAGGCGCTGGACGGCGCGGACGCGGTGGTGAACCTGAGCGGGCCGGGCATCGGCGACAAGCGCTGGAGCCCGGAGCGCAAGCGCCACCTGCTGCAGGCCAGGGTGCGCGCCACCGAGGTCATCGCGGGGGCGGTCGCGGCGGCCGGTGTCCCGGTCTTGGCCAACGCGTCGGCGGTCGGCTTCTACGGCGACACCGGTTCGCACCCGGCCACCGAGACCTCCCCGCCGGGCACGGACTTCCTGGCCACGCTGTGCCGCAGGTGGGAAGCCGCGACGGCGCCCGCGGCCGATGCCGGTGCCCGGGTCGTGCTGCTGCGCACCGGCCTGGTGATCTCACCTTCCGGCGGTCTGCTCGGGCAGCTCCGTCCGCTGTTCTCGCTGATGCTCGGCGGCAGGCTCGGTTCGGGGACCCAGTACATGCCCTGGATCTCGCTGGACGACGAGATCGCCGCGATCCGGTTCGCGCTGGAGAACCCGGACGTCTCGGGGCCGGTGAACCTCACCGGACCGGCCCCGGTCACCAACGCCGAGTTCACCCGCGCCCTCGGCGAGGCGCTGGGCCGCCCGGCTCCGTGGGTCGTGCCCGGTTTCGCGCTGCGGATCGCCATGGGCGAGCTCGCCGACACCGCGCTGACCGGTCAGCGGGCGATGCCGACGGTGTTGGAGGCCAACGGTTTCAACTTCCAGCACCCGACGCTGGGAGCAGCGCTGGCCGCGGCTACCGGGAGGTAACCGACCTTCGGCCGCCGCCCTGTTCAGGAGGCGTAGCCTGGCGCCGTGAGTCGTGCCAATTCTTCGTGTCGCGAGTCGTCCGAGCCGATGGCCGTGCGGCACCTGGGAACCATCGATTACCTGGACGCCTGGGACCTGCAGCGCGAGTTGGCCACCGGCCGCGTCGAGGGCCAGAACCCCGACACCCTGCTGCTGCTGGAACATCCGTCGGTCTACACGGCGGGCAAGCGGACGCAGCCGGAGGACCGCCCGTCGGACGGCACGCCGGTCATCGACGTGGACCGCGGTGGCAAGATCACCTGGCACGGCCCCGGCCAGATCGTCGGCTACCCGATCGTGCAGCTGTCCGACCCGATCGACGTCGTGGACTACGTGCGCCGCCTGGAGCAGGCGCTGATCCACGTGTGCGACCAGTTCGGCCTCGACGCGGGTCGGGTGGAGGGCCGCAGCGGCGTGTGGCTGCCCGCGGTCGACGGACGCCCGGAGCGCAAGATCGCCGCGATCGGCATCCGCGTGCAGCGCGGCGTGACGATGCACGGCCTGGAGCTCAACTGCAACGCCGACCTGCGCGAGTTCGACCGCATCGTGCCGTGCGGCATCGCCGACGCGGGGACCACGTCGCTGTCGGACGAGCTCGGTCGCGACGTCCCGGTCGACGAGGTGTATCCGCTGGTCGAGCAGGCGGTGCAGGACGCGCTGGACGGCCGGCTGGAACTCGTCGAGCGCAACATCCCCCGCCACCAGCCCGCCGCCGCGGGCGTCACCCTGGCGCTGGACCCCAGCCTCCGCTGACAGCGCGTCGAAGCCCGCGTGGCCGCCCTGGAGTCCGAGCGCTCCGCCGGTTCGGAACCGGCCGCGGAGCCCAGCGGCGGCCGCCTGCGCTACGGGGGCCACCTGGCCGAGGCCGCCGAGCTGGGCTCGACCGGCCGCCTCTACCACCACCTCAAGTCGCTGACCGCGACCAACCTCGTGGAGCAGGACAAGCGCGGTTCCTACCGGCTCCGGCCGAAGGCCGCGATCCCGGCGCTCGTCCTGCTCACGGCGGCCTCCGACGTCGCCGACCAGCTCCGCTGATCGGCGTCAGCCACTGCGGAGGGCCGTCCGCAGCACCTCGGCGAGGTGGGTCGCCCGGCGGGAAGTCCCCTCCGCGATCTGGGTGCGGCAGGAGAAGCCGTCGGCCAGCACGAGCGCGTCCGCGCCGGCCTCGCGGACCTTGGGGTAGAGCTCGCGCTCCGCGCACGCCTGGGAGACCTCCCAGTGCCCGGGTTCGAAACCGAAGTTGCCCGCCAGACCGCAGCATCCGGCGGAGATGACGTCGGGTTCGACGCCGAGGCGTTCGAGCAGTGCCCGGTCCGGTTCCCAGCTCCCCTTCGCCTCCTGGTGGCAGTGGACCTGGGCGATGGCCTCGACGTCGAGCCGCCCGAACGGCAGCGGACCGTCGTGAGCGGCGACGAACTCACCGAACGTCCTGGTCTGAGCAGCCAGGCGCTTCGCGCGCGGGTCGTCGGGCAGCAGCTCGGTGGCCTCGTCGCGCAGCATCACGGTGCACGACGGTTCGAGCCCGATCACCGCGCGCCCGGCCGCCAGGTGCGGCGCGAGGACCTTCAGCGAGCGGGCCAGGACCTTCCGGGCCGTGCCCAGCTGACCGGTGGAGTGCCAGGTCAGGCCGCAGCACACGAATCCCTCCGGCAGCACGACCCGGTACCCCAGCGCCTCCAGCACCTCCACCGCCGCTTCGCCGACCTCGGGGCTGAGGTGGTTGGTGAAGGTGTCCGGCCACAGCACGACGGTCTCGCCGCCGCGGGCTTCGCGCCGCCGCAGGCGCCGGGCCAGCGATCGGGGTGCGAAGCGGATCATCTCCCGCCGCCGCTCGATCCCGCCGAGCCGTGCGACCAGCTGCGACACCGGCCGCGCGGCCAGCACCCGGTTCACGGCGACGGCGGCACCGGGCACCGCCGACATCAGCCGGGTCCACACCGGCAGCCAGCCCATCGAGTAGTGCGCCCTCGGACGCAGCCGGCCCCGGTAGTGGTGGTGCAGGAACTCGGCCTTGTAGGTGGCCATGTCGACGTTGACCGGGCAGTCGCTCGCGCACGCCTTGCAGGACAAGCACAGGTCCAGCGCCTCCAGCGCTTCGGCGGACCGCCATCCGCCCTCGACGGACTCCCCGCGCAGCATCTCGGCCAACACCCTGGCCCTCCCCCGCGTCGAGTGCACCTCGTCACGGGTCACCTTGAACGACGGGCACATGCTCCCGGTGTCGAGGTTGCGGCAGGCCCCGACGCCGACGCAGCGGTCGACGGCGGCGGCGAACGAACCCCGATCGCGGCTGAACGCGTGCACCGGGGTGACCTCCAGCGCGCGATGTCCCGGTCCCGGCCGCACACCGGCGTCGATCGGCGCCGGATCCACCAGGACCTCGGGGTTGAGGACTCCGCCGGGATCGAAGATCCGCTTGAACTCCGCGAAGCACTCCCGCGCGCGGCGGGAGTACATGTGCCGCAGCAGCTCCGAGCGCGCCCGCCCGTCGCCGTGCTCCCCGGACACCGAACCACCGTGGGAGGCGACCAGCCGGGCGGCTTCGGTGATGAACGACCGGTAGGCGGCCAGACCGTCCTCGGTGCCCAGCTGGAAGTCGACCCGCAGGTGCAGGCAACCTTCGCCGAAGTGCCCGAACGGAACACCGCGCAGGCCGTGGGAATCCAGCAGCGCGTACAGATCCCGCAGGTAGGAGGCCAGGTTCTCGGGCGGGACGGCGGAGTCCTCCCAGCCCGGCCACGCCTCGCCGCCGTCGGACAGGCGCGTGACGATGCCCGCTCCGGACTCCCGGATCCGCCACAGCTCGCGGCTCCGGCCAGGATCGGTCACGACCACCGAGCGCGCCCCCGCGATCCGCGACGTCGCCAGCCGCGCGAGCTCCTCGGCCCGCCGCTCGGCTTCGTCGGGCGTGTCCGCTCCGGCTTCGCAGTAGAGCCAGGCACGACCGTCCGGCAGCGCTTGGCCCGCGCTCTCGCGGCCCGGCCGGGACCGCAGCGCCGCGAGCAGGTCGGCGCCCATCCCCTCGACGGTCATCGCTCCCGCCGCGGCGAGCTCCGGCGCGACTTCCGCGGCCAGGTAGACGTCCGGGAAGC
Source organism: Saccharopolyspora endophytica (assembly GCF_018070075.1). GTDB lineage: Bacteria > Actinomycetota > Actinomycetes > Mycobacteriales > Pseudonocardiaceae > Saccharopolyspora > Saccharopolyspora endophytica. Next base: position 13,129 of record NZ_JAGPXE010000002.1, on the reverse strand, counting down.
CGATCACCGCGAGCGCGCCAGCGATCGGCGTCGGCACCAGACGCACGGTCGCCTCGGTGACGATCCCGCAGGTGCTCTCGCTGCCGACCAGGGCCTTGGCCAGGTCGAACCCCCGCTCCGGGAGCAGGTGCTGGAGGCCGTAGCCGGAGACCTGCCGGCTGAACCGGCCGAGTTCGGTGCGCAGCAGCGCGAGGTTCTCACCCACCAGCTCGCGCAGTCGCGCGTCCAGCTCCGGGTCGTCGCCGCCGGTCGCGGTGGCGGTGAGCGGGCTGCCGTCGGCGCGGATCATCCGCAGCTCGACGACGTTGTCGGCCGTGGTGCCCCAGACGACGGAGTGCGCGCCGCAAGCGTTGTTGCCGATCATCCCGCCGATCGTGCAGCGGGAGTGGGTGGACGGGTCGGGCGCGAAGGTCAGCCCGTGCACCGCAGCGGCCGCGCGCAGGTCGTCGAGCACGACGCCCGGCTGCACCCGCGCGGTGCGGGCCTGCGGATCGATCTCCAGGATCCGGTCCATCCGCCGCGAGAAGTCCAGCACCACGCCGGATCCGATGGCGTTGCCCGCCACCGAGGTCCCGCCGCCCCGCGCGGTCACCGCGACCCCGGCATCGGCCGCCGCCCGCACCACCAGTGCGACGTCGGCGGCGTCCTCCGGCTCGACGATCGCCAGCGGCACCCGCCGGTAGATCGACGCGTCGGAGGCGTAGGCCGCGCAGGCGGTCCGGTCGGTCCGCACCTTCCCGGGCAACGCGGCGTCGAGCTCCCGCTGCAACGAGACCGCTTCCACCTGTGACAACACGACCTCCCGCAATGCCCGCTGAAACCCGGGGGACCCGACTTCCACTGAAACCCGGCACCTGATTCCACTGAAACCCGGAGCCCGACTTCCACTGAAATCCGGGGCGAGGGTGCGGAACCGGGTCCCCGGCAGGGACTCTAGATTCGCGTCAGGGGGTGGGGAACCCGAGCGTGCGGGGTGGACCGTCCGCGGGTGACCGGAGCGAGCCGGCCACCCGCGGTGGGGTCACAGCTGCGGGGCGACCTGATCGGCGACGACGTCGAGGTGATCGAGGTCGGCGAGATCGAGGACCTGCAGGTAGAGACGGGTGATGCCGGTGCGCTCGCGCCAGGAGCCGATCTTGTCGACGACCTCGTCCGGCGTGCCCGCCAAGCCGTTGTCGCGCAGCTCGGCGACCTCGCGGCCGATGGATTCGGCGCGGCGGGCGAGCTCGCCCTCGTCCTTGCCGACGCACAGCACCATCGCCGCGGACCGCACGATCTCACCGCTGTCCCGGCCGATCGCCTGGCAGGCGGCGTCGACGCGCTCGAACTGCGCGGCGGCGGTCTCGACGTCGACGAACGGCAGGTTGAACTCATCGGCGAACCGGGCCGCCAAAGCCGGGGTGCGCTTCTTGCCCGCACCGCCGATCAGCACCGGCGGGCGTGGACGCTGAGCGGGCTTGGGCAGCGCCGGGGAGTCGGTGAGCTGGTAGTGCTCGCCGTCGAAGGAGTACGTCTCGCCGTCCGGCGTCTCCCACAGACCGGTGATGATCTCCAGCTGTTCGGCGTACCGGTCGAACCGCTCCTTCAGCGACGGGAACGGGATCCCGTAGGCGGTGTGCTCCTCCTCGTACCAGCCGCTGCCCAGGCCGAACTCGACGCGGCCACCGGACATCTGGTCGACCTGCGCGACCGCGATCGCCAGCGGGCCGGGCAACCGGAAGGTCCCGGCCGTCATGAGTGTGCCCAGCCGCAACCTGCTGGTCTCGCGCGCGAGGCCGCCCAGCGTCACCCAGGCGTCGGTCGGCCCGGGCTCGCCGGTGACGGCACCCATCTTCAGGTAGTGGTCGGAGCGGAAGAACGCGTCGTAGCCGGTGTCCTCGGCGCGCTTGGCGACGCGCAGCAGGTCGTCGTAGCTCGCGCCCTGCTGGGGTTCGGTGAAGATCCGCAACTGGAAGTTCTCTGTCACGATCACCGAGGCTAGTTGCCCGATCCACCGGGCGCCGTGGCGGTCAGCCCACGCGCAGACCGTTGAGCACCCGCTCGATGCACACCGCGATGTCGGCGCGTTCCTGCATCGGCGAGGAGGACGCGGCGATCGCGGTCGCGCCCGCCGACAGCGCGCCGAACATGATCCGCGCCAGCGCGTCGACCGGCAGCGCGTCGCCGATCTCGCCGGAGGCGATCAGGTTGGACACGACGGTGCGCAGCACGCCGAAGGTGTAGGCCTCCTCGGCGTCGCGCCAGCGCCCCCAGCCCATCACCGCGGGCCCGTCCTGCACGACGATGCGCTGGTAGGAGGGCTCCAAGCAGACCTCCAGGAACGCCCGCAGCCCGGACCGGGTGGCCTCCCACGGGTCGCCGGGATCCGAGACGACCTCCGACAGCCGCGCCACGACACCGGACTCCACCGCGCTGAAAGCGGCTTCGAACAGCGCCTGCTTGCCGCCGAAGTGGTGGTACAGCGCGCCCTTGGTGACCCGCGCCCGCTTGGCGATCTCCTCGAGCGAGGTCTGCGAGTAGCCGTGCTCGGTGAACAGGTCCACGGCCGAATCCACCAGCGCCTGCCTGGTGGCTTCGGAGTACTCGACGCGCCGCGGACGTGCTGTAGCCATGCTCACAAGCCTATGACATACCGACGGTACGCCGCCGTGGTACCGTGGACACGCGACATACCGAGGGTATGTCGCTGCACCTCGGGTATCCCCGACCCCTGGAGAGCGCCATGAGCTGGAACGACTTCCACCAGAGGCAACAGGCGTTGGCCGAGGTACTCGACAGCGCTCGTCGAGACCTCACCGCGGCCCTCGACACCGTGCCCAGCCCCTTCCGCGACACCGACGAGCTGCTCGCCGCGCTGCACCACAAGTGGATGCAGCAGCTGACCGGCCGCGTCGAAGTCGCGCTGATCGACACCGAGAACGAGCCGCACGACGACCGCGTCAAGGCGGTCACCATGGCGTGGCGCCGCACCGCCGGCGCGAACCCGGGCCTGCGCGCCGCGCTGGACGTCCACTCCGCCAACCCCGCGCTGTCGGCGGCCACCGAGCGCGAGCACCGGCTGCTGGCGATCGCCGCCGGTCTCGCCGACGAGCACGAGCCGCCGCACGAGGTCGCTCGCGTCGGCCGCACCTTCGTCCAACTGCTGCGCGCGACCCCGATCGCGAAGCGCGACGATCGACCCAGCCCGCTCCGCAAGCTCATCCCGAGCCTGTAGGAGCGCGCCCTGCGCCGGCCCGGACTGTGCAGCATGCCTGGTTCCGGGCTGGCGCTCGCAGCATTCCGCACAGCTTCCGAGCCCGGGGTGAGGGCCATCACCACCTGCGGAAATCTTCCCAGCTCAGCCCGACTCCCTTGACCAACACCGGGGGTGGAGGGCGTAGCCTGGGCGCGTGACTGTGGCGCCTGAGGGTCGCAAGCTGCTGCGGTTGGAGGCCCGCAACAGCCAGACCCCGATCGAGAAGAAGCCGTCGTGGATCAAGACCCGCGCGCGGATGGGTCCCGAGTACAAGGAGCTCAAGGGACTCGTCAAGCGCGAGGGTTTGCACACCGTCTGCGAGGAGGCGGGCTGCCCGAACATCTTCGAGTGCTGGGAAGACCGCGAGGCCACCTTCCTCATCGGTGGTGACCAGTGCACCCGTCGTTGCGACTTCTGCCAGATCGACACCGGTAAGCCTGCCGCGCTGGACACCTCCGAACCGCGCAAGGTCGCCGAGTCCGTGCAGGCCATGGGCCTGCGCTACTCCACCGTCACCGGTGTCGCCCGCGACGACCTGGACGACGGCGGGGCCTGGCTGTACGCCGAGACCGTCCGCCAGATCCACGACCTCAACCCGGGCACCGGCGTGGAGCTGCTCATCCCGGACTTCAACGCCGAGCCCGACCAGCTCGAAGAGGTCTTCGGCTCCCGGCCGGAGGTGCTCGCGCACAACCTGGAGACCGTGCCCAGCGTGTTCCGCCGGATCCGCCCCGGCTTCCGCTACGAGCGGTCGCTCGAGGTGATCACCAAGGCGCGCGAGGCGGGCCTGGTCACCAAGTCGAACCTGATCCTCGGCATGGGCGAGACCCCCGACGAGGTCCGCCCCGCGCTGCAGGACCTGCACGACGCGGGCTGCGACATCATCACGATCACCCAGTACCTGCGCCCGAGCCCGCGGCACCACCCGGTGGACCGCTGGGTGAAGCCGGAGGAGTTCGTCGAGCACACCCAGGCCGCCGAGGAGATCGGCTTCCCGGGCGTCATGGCCGGCCCGCTGGTCCGCTCCAGCTACCGAGCAGGCCGCCTGTTCGCCAAGGCCACCGTCCACCGAGGCATGCCCCTCCCGGACAACATGGCCCACCTCGCAGAAGCAGGAACAGCAGCACAAGAAGCCAGCAGCCTGCTCAACCGCTGAGAAGAAAAAGAGGGGCGCTTCCGACAGGAAGCGCCCCTTCTTCTTTCAACAAAAGCCCACGTCAAGCAACCGGCGAAGCCGGTTTCTCAGTGCCCCACCCGAGCAACCGGCACCGCCGCGGGTTCTGAGCGGCTTCGTGACGAGTACGCCGTGACGCCGCGTATTCACATACTCAAGGAGCGGCGCACGGAGTCCACGGAGCCGCTCAGGTTCCGCTTCTGGCACCGCCGAGCAGGACGACCACTGAGTCTTGTCAGTGGACCGAGCTCCCCGGACACCGGACACATCTCGATCACGCCACCAGGGACGCGCCTACAGAGAACAAGAAGAGAGCCGTATCCTGAGAGGCATGGCCAAGCAGGACAAGGCCGCTAAGAAAGAGGCGGCCAAACAGCGACGTCAGGCTTCGGTAGGCCGCGTCAAGCAGATCTTCGAGGCGTTCAAGATGCAGCGCCGGGAGGACAAGCTCCTCCTGCCGCTGATGCTCGGGGCGTTCCTCGGTGTGACCGTCGTGGTCTTCCTGCTGGGCATGATCTGGGGTCTGCACTGGGTGTTCCTGCCCGTGGGCCTCGCGTTCGGCCTGCTCGCAGCCGTGATCATCTTCGGCCGCCGGGTGCAGGCGACGGTGTTCCGCAAGGCGGAGGGGCAGCCCGGGGCTGCCGGTTGGGCGCTGGACAACCTGCGGGGACGCTGGGTCGTCTCCCAGGCGGTGGCCGGCACCCAGCAGCTCGACGCGGTGCACCGGATCATCGGCCGGCCGGGCATCGTGCTCGTCGGCGAAGGCTCGCCGGGCCGGGTCAAGAACCTGGTCTCGCAGGAGAAGAAGCGCGTGTCGCGCCTGGTCGGCGAGACCCCGATCTACGAGATGATCGTGGGCAACGAGGAGGGCCAGGTCCCGCTGCCGAAGTTGCAGCAGCGGATCATGAAGCTGCCGCGCAACATCGGCCCGGCCCAGATCGACAACATCGAGAACCGCCTGTCGGCTCTGGCCAGCCGCGGCAACGCGATGCCCAAGGGCCCGGTTCCGCAGGGCGCCAAGATGCGCAACGTGTCGCGCGCGATGCGCCGCGCCAAGTAACGCGAAGCGAACGAGAACGGGCCCGGGGATGCTTCCCCGGGTCCGTTCTCGTAACCGGGTGTCAGCGGCGCAGGACGATGGTGCCGCTGATGCGGTCGTGCCAGGAGCGTCCGTCGAAGTTCCAGATCACGGCCGGGATGATGAACACGGTGAGCAGGCCGCGCAGCGCCGCGCGCAGCGGGCCGACCATCTTGGGGGCATCGACGCGCGCCACCAAGATCTTGGTCAGGGCCATGCCGGGGGTCGCGCCGAAGAACGACACCGGCACCACTGTGATGACCAGCCAGGTCAGCAGGCTCCAGTCGCCCGGGTAGGCGGGTGCGGTGAAGGCGGCGGTGATCAGCGCGGCGAGCACCAGGTCGACCACGAAGGCCAGCAGCCGCTTGCGCAGCGGTGCCGCGGAGCCGGGCCCGGATTCGGGCAACCCGAGCTTCTCGCCGCGGAACGCAGGCCGGCTCTCGCCGGCCTGTTCACGCGCCTGGTTCATTGCGCTCTTCGGGCCGTCCAGCCACGAGCCGAGGACATTTCGCACGTCATCCAGGGTACGCACCGGCTCCACCAGCCCGCTCGGAGCATCGGTTTCCACCGCGATCTGTAACCGGCATCACCCGTTCAGGTGGCCGTTAACGCCCGCGAAACATTCAGGAGACGCCGGGGCAACACCGGTGACATACCGTCATTGACGAGCCGGCGGCGACCAGATCTACGTGGCACCGGTGAGCTGTACGACTGCGTGAAGGAGCCACCGAGCTTGTTCAAGAATCCAGACGAGGTCCTCCGCTTCATCGCCGATGAGGACGTGAAGTTCGTCGATGTCCGGTTCTGCGACCTGCCGGGCGTCATGCAGCACTTCACGGTGCCCGCCGGCGCGTTCGACGAGGACTCGTTCACCAACGGTCTCGCTTTCGACGGTTCGTCCGTGCGCGGCTTCCAGTCGATCCACGAATCGGACATGCTGCTGCTGCCGGACCCCTACACGGCGCGCGTGGACCCGTTCCGCACCGAGAAGACGCTGATCCTGAACTTCTTCGTGCACGACCCGTTCACGTTGGAGCCCTACAGCCGCGACCCGCGCAACATCGCGCGCAAGGCCGAGCAGTACCTGACCGAGTCCGGCGTGGCCGACACCGCCTTCTTCGGCGCTGAGGCCGAGTTCTACATCTTCGACTCGGTCAAGTTCGGGGAAGCCCCGAACAAGACCTTCGCCGAGGTCGACTCCATCGAGGGCTGGTGGAACACCGGTCGTGACGAGGAGGGCGGCAACCGGGGTTACAAGACCCGGATGAAGGGCGGCTACTTCCCCGTCTCGCCGTACGACCACTTCGCCGACCTGCGCGACAAGATGGTCGTGCAGCTGCAGGGCTCGGGCTTCGAGATCGAGCGCGCCCACCACGAGGTCGGCACCGGCGGCCAGGCCGAGATCAACTACAAGTTCAACACGCTGCTGCACGCGGCGGACGACTTGCAGCTGTTCAAGTACGTCATCAAGAACACGGCGTGGGAGGCCGGCAAGACCGTGACCTTCATGCCGAAGCCGTTGTTCGAGGACAACGGATCGGGCATGCACAGCCACATGTCGCTGTGGAAGGACGGCAACCCGCTGTTCTACGACGAGGCCGGTTACGCGGGCCTGTCGGACATGGCGCGCTACTACATCGGTGGCATCCTGCACCACGCCCCGAAGCTGCTGGCCTTCACCAACCCGTCGGTGAACTCCTACCACCGCCTGGTGCCGGGCTTCGAGGCTCCGGTGAACCTGGTGTACTCGCAGCGGAACCGCTCCGCCTGCATGCGCATCCCGATCACCGGCTCGAACCCGAAGGCCAAGCGCGTCGAGTTCCGCTGCCCGGACCCGTCCGGCAACCCGTACCTGGCGTTCGCCGCGATGATGATGGCGGGCCTGGACGGCATCAAGAACAAGATCGAGCCGGCCGAGCCGATCGACAAGGACCTCTACGAGCTCCCGCCGGAAGAGGCCAAGAACGTGCCGACCGTCCCGAGCTCGCTGGCCGAGGCGATCGACAACCTGGAAGCCGACCACGACTTCCTGCTCGAGGGTGGCGTCTTCACCCCGGACCTGATCGAGACCTGGATCCGGTTGAAGCGCGAAGAGGAGATCGACCCGATCCGCCTCCGCCCGCACCCGCACGAGTTCTCGCTGTACTTCGACGTGTGAGTCGATGACCAGCTGAAAAGCGGCCCCGCCGGTCCCCGGACCAGCGGGGCCGCTTCCTTTCCCGGATCAGTGGGCGATGCGAACGGCTATTAGCACTGGGTGATCAACATCAGTGATCAGATCCCCTGCCAGGGAGGCAGCGGGGTGCCCGTCGCGCCGGGGCGGAAGCGCAGGAGAGAACCCGCGTAGGGGTCGGCGTTGAAGGCCGGTTCGTCGTAGCCGAAGCAGGCCGAGGTCACGTAGAGCTCCTCCAGGCGGGAACCGCCGAAGGCCAGGCCGCTGACGCGCCTCGTCGGCGCCCACAAGATCGTCTCCAGATCGCCGGAAGGCGCGTAGCGATGTATCCGGCCCGTCCAGTGCATCGCCACCCACACGCAACCCTCCGAGTCGACCGCCAGCCCCTCCGGAATGCCATCCGACTCCGCGCACACCACCCACTTGCGCCCGCCGTAGGCGCGGGCGCGCTGCGGGTCGTAGTCGTAGATCCAGATCGTGCGCACGTCCACCACGTACATCCGGGTGCCGTCCGGGCTCCACGCCACCCCGCCCGGCCCGGTCAGCCCGTCGATCAGCAGCCGCGCCCGGTTGCTCTCCAGGACGTAGCAACCGCTGGCCCGCAGGTCCGCCGCGTGGGTCAGGGTGCAGGCCACGAACCGGCCCGCCGGATCACAGCCACCGATGCTCATCCGATCCCCGTTGCGCACCTGCACCACCGGTTCCAGACCGGAACGGCCCAGATGCACCCGGGAGAACCCGCCGTTGGCCGCGGCGATGAGCTGCCCCTGCCGCGTGGCCCCCAGCGCGGTGACCTTGCCCGGCAGCACCCGGACCTCGTCGACGCCGGTATCGCGGTAGAAGGTGTGCAATTCCCTGCGCAGCAGATCCACCCAATACACGCAATTCTGGGCGGACATCCACAGCGGAGCGCTTCCACATAAGGCCTGTCGGTCGACGAGCAGCTCGAAGTCCTCGGACATTTTCCAGTCCCCTTATCCCAGACCGCGGTGCATTGATCAGGTTAGGGATCCATTCGCCCCCGAAGCGACCGCCGACCGGCGGGTTTCGGCGTTCGGCTGGTCCAACCCAGTTCGAGGGCGAAACGGACGCGAGCACCACCGCGACCGGCGTCATCGCAGATCACGGGGATGCCATCGATTTCGCCATCACCGCCGGAGGACGCGGAAGCCCGTGCTCCGATGGAATTCGATCGACCCCTTGTTCTCCGGTGAGGGGATCGCGTGGACCTCTGTTCGTCCGGCGAGCGAAATGGTCTCGAATAATTCGGTGCAGGTGGCCGACCTGCACCGATCAGCCGAGAATAATCGGAACGGGAAACCCCACCAGTTGCTCCCCGGCCTGCCGGATCGTGATCACGCCTCGTAGAAGATCCGCTCGACGACCGTTCTGGCGTGGCGGGTGACCCGCAGGTAGTCGTCGACCACCTCACCGGTGTCGACCTCGGCCGAGTAGCCCAGGGCAGCCGCGACCCCGGCTCGCTCCTGCACGTGCTTGGGCAGCTGATCGCCCGGCTTGCCGCGGACCAGCATGACCGCGTTGCGGAAGCGGGTCGCCAGCATCCACGCGTCGATGAGCTCCTGCGCGTCGGACTCGCTGAGCAGTCCGGCCTCCGCCGCCGCGCGCAGGCCGTCCAGCGTCGAGGTCGTGCGCAGCTGCGGCGTCTCGTGGGCGTGCTGGAGCTGCAGCAGCTGCACCGTCCACTCGACATCGGCCAGCCCTCCCCGGCCGAGCTTGGTGTGCGTCGCCGGGTCCGCGCCGCGCGGCAGCCGCTCGGCGTCCACGCGAGCCTTGATCCGCCGGATCTCCCGCACCTTGGTCTCGTCGAGACCGCCCTCGGGGTAGCGGATCGGGTCGATGGCGCGGCAGAACCGCTCCCCCAGGTCCGGGTCACCGGCCACCGCGCGGGCCCGCAGCAGCGCCTGGAACTCCCACGCCTCGCCCCACCGCCGGTAGTAGGACAGGTAGGAGTCCAGCGTCCGCACCAGAGGTCCCTGCTTGCCCTCCGGCCGCAGGTCGATGTCGACCTCCAACGGCGGGTCCTGGCTCGGTGCGCCCAGCAACGCGCGCACCCGCTCCACCACGGTGCCCGCGAACTTCAACGCCGTGGCCTCATCGGCCTGGCCGATCGGCTCGCACACGAACAGGACGTCGGCGTCCGAGCCGTAACCGAGCTCCGCGCCGCCGAGCCTGCCCATCCCGATCACCGCGATCCTCGCGGGGATCTCGCCGTCCCACTTCGACGCGGTGTCCCGGACCGACACGTCCAGCGCCGACTCCAGCACCGCGACCCAGATGTTCGACAACGCCCGGCACACCGTGTCGAGCTCCACCAGCCCCAGCAGGTCCGCGCAGGCTATGCGCAGCAGCTCGTGCCTGCGCAGCGAACGCGCAGCGGCCGCCGCCCGCTGCGGATCCGCGTAACGACCGACCGTGCTGCGCAGCGAGATCGCCGCCTCGTGGGAACCGCGCTCCGCCAGCGCCGGCGTGTCGGCCAGCAGCCGCAGCACCTCCGGAGCGCGGATCAGCAGTTCCGGCACCAGCTTCGACGTGCCCAGCAGCTGAGCGAGCCGCTCGGCCACCACTCCCTCGTCCCGCAACAGCCTCAGGTACCAGGGAGTTTCGGCGAGCGCCTCGGAAACCTTGCGGTAGGCGAGCAGACCACCGTCGGGATCCGGCGTGTTTCCCAGCAGGTCCAGCAGCACCGGCAGCAGCGCGCCCTGGATGCTCGCCCGGCGCGAGACACCCGAGGTCAGCGCGCCGATGTGCCGCAACGCCCCCTGCGGTGAGGTGTAGCCCAGCGCGGCGAGCCGTTCGGCGGCGGCCGAGGTCGTCAACCGCATCGCCTCGGTCGGCACCTTCGCCACCGCCTCCAGCAGCGGGCGGTAGAACAGCTTCTCGTGCAGTCTCCGGACCCGCTTGGCGTGCCTGCGGAACTCGGCCACGAGCGCTTGCGCGGCCGTGTTGCGCCCGCTGGACCGGAACCCGACCGCCCGTCCCAGCACGCCCAGCGCGTCCGCGTCGTCGAACTCCGGGAACAGGTGCGTGCGTCGCAGCTGGCGCAGCTGCAATCGGTGCTCCACGGTCCGAAGGAACCGGTAGGAGTCGATCAGGTCGGCGGCGTCGGCCCTGGCCACGTAACCGCCGTCGCCGAGCGATCGCAGCGCCTCCAGAGTGGACGAGGAGCGCAACGATTCGTCGCTGCGGCCGTGCACCATCTGCAGCAGCTGCACCGCGAACTCCACGTCGCGCAGACCCCCGCGCCCCAGCTTCAGCTCCCGCTCGGCCAGGTCCAACGGCACGTGGGCCTCGACCCGCCTGCGCATCGAGCGCACGTCGGCCACGAAGTCATCCCGCTCGGCGGCGGTCCACACCATCGGCCGCACCGCCTGGAGGTACCGCAGCCCCAGCTCCGCGTCACCGGCGACCGGACGCGCCTTCAGCAGCGCCTGGAACTCCCAGGTCCTGGCCCAGCGCCGGTAGTAGGTGAGATGCCCGTCGAGGGTGCGGACCAACGCACCCGCCTTGCCCTCCGGGCGGAGGTTCGCGTCGATCTCGAAGAACGCCGGCCCCACGATGCGCATCATCAGGCTCGCCAAGCGAGTTCCGGGCGCGACATCGGCTTCGCTGTCGGCGAGGAACACGACGTCGACATCACTGACGTAGTTCAGCTCGCGACTGCCGCACTTGCCCATCGCGATGACCGACAGCCGCGGCACCTCGGTGATCCCGGCCTCGGCGACCGCCACCGCGAGGGCCGCCTTGAGCGCCGCGACCGCCAGATCCGAGAGCATGTCCGCGACCTCGTCGTAGGACACCTGCGGGAGACCGGGCTCGGCGATGCTACCCAGGTCGCGCGCGGCGACGTCCAGCAGCAGCGCCCGGTAGGTCGCGCGCAGCTCGCGGACCGCCTCCTGGCCTTGGAGCTTGGCGACGGGTCCGCCCGCGGTTCCCGGCTCCCCATCCCCTTCAGCGCCCACAGCGGCCAGCAGCGCGGCGGTCCACTCGTCGACCGTCTCCGGCGGAGTCGCGTCCGAGCCCAGCCGAACCCAGTCACCCGGGTGGGCGGCGAGGTGATCGGCGAAGGCCGTGGACTCGCCCAGCACGCTGAACAGCCGTCCTCGAAGTCCCACGTCCTGCGACAGCGCCGCGGCGAGGGCGTCCCACTCGTCGGGGGACGATTCCCGCATCCGCTCCAGCGAGTGCAACGCAAGATCCGGGTCAGGGGTGCGCGACAGCGCGGCCAGAATCGGTTCGGCTTCACCAGGACCGCGCGCCGACCACCACCCGGCACGCTTCAACTGGTCCTCGGCTCGTTCGGCGTCGCTGAACCCGTACCGGGCCGTCGACGGGACCGAACCAGACCTGGACGAGTTGCTGTTGGCCATATCCGAACCGTAGTCGGCAGCGGGCCCCTGTGTGGAGCCGCCTGCGCGAGGTCACGCGAGCGGGAGGAACCTGCTCGCCTTCCGCTCTTCCGGTGGCGTGCCGACGATGCGCACGAATCGCTCTGCGACCGGCTGCCAGGTTTCAGCGAGATCGGCGTGGAACTCAACGAGGTGTTCGGGGTCGAGCTGGCCGGGGCGCGCGGTGGCCGCCATCTCCGGCGAGTTCCGGGCCCATTCCAGAACGACTTCCGGCGTCGTCTCGATGTGGAACTGCAAGCCGTAGGCGCACTCTCCGAGACGGAACGCCTGGTTGTCGCACTTCGGGGACGAAGCCAGCAGCTGCGCCGAGGGAGGCAGGCTGAACTCGTCGTTGTGGAACTGCACCACGTCCGGCGTCAGCGGCAGCGGACCGAGCAGCGGATCCTCGGCGGCGACATCGCGCTTGGCCACCAGAAGGGTGCCGACCTCCGGGCCCTTCCGAATGGGCCGCACCTGGCCACCGGTCGCCGCCGCCAGGAGCTGCGCGCCGAGGCAGATCGCGAGAACCGGCAGCCGCTTGGCCACCGCGCCGCTGAGCATCTGCCGGACGGCCGACAACCACGGGTGGTCGATGTCGTCGTACGCGCCCATCTCGCCGCCGAGAACGACGAGCGCGTCGTAATCGTCGCGGCTCGGCAGAGCGCGTTCCGCGGGTTGCACGACCTCCAGTTCGGCGCCGGCATCCCTCAACCAGTCACCGAGGCGCCCCAGAGGGTCCACAGGCGACGGTTGCACGACCAAGATCCGAACACCGCTCATGGCACGAGGTTACGGGCGGCGGGTCCACTTCCTCAACAACGAACTCGCGCCACAACCCGTGTTCGTCCGCCGGCGGGCCCTGAATCAGGTTTCCCCGCGGCTTTTCGGGCATGAAAATGGGGTGGGCGGAAGAATTTCTTCTCCTGCCCACCCCATCTAAGGATTGTGTCGGCGGTGTCTTACTCTCCCACACCCTAGCGAGTGCAGTACCATCAGCGCTGGGGAGCTTAGCTACCGGGTTCGGAATGGGACCGGGCGGACCCTCCCCGCCATCGCCACCGAC
>NZ_JAGPXE010000019.1 GCF_018070075.1 Saccharopolyspora endophytica | reverse complement strand
GTAACGTCACCGGGCGAACGCACGGCTGGAAACAGGCCCTGAACACCCTCGTGATGTTCTACGGCGACCGGATCAGCCTCAACTAGAAACCGACCACCGCCTCACCCACGAAAAATCAGACAGGCCCAGTGGAAACCCGGCTGCGGACTTCAGTGGAAATCCGGCCGGTCGGGACTTCGTTGGAAACCCGGTCCCTGACTTCAGTGGAAATCCGGGACCGGACTTCAGTGGAAATCCGGTCGGGGAGGTGGTGGTGGGTGTCCGGGTGGACGACGTGTCGGGTTCCGGTGGGATGACCTGAGTGCGCTGGTGGATCCGGTGCCCGGAAGACCGCCGTGATCGGGTGTCGGAATACGGGAGTATTCGGGGGCCTGATTACGGCGGTAATCCGGGTGGTGTTGCCGGGACCGGGGACCAGGGTTGTGAGGCCCGTGGGTTGTCAGTCGGCCAGCCAGGCGGCGGTGTCGGTGGGGAGGTGGTCGTCGGTCAGGTCGTCGCTGGTGAGGAGGATCCGGTCGTGGTCGGGTAGCGGCTGGGGGGCGCCGGACATGTTGACCACGCAGGTGAAGCCGGGTTCGCGGCGGAACGCCAGGACGCCGCCGGGGGAGTCCAGCCAGCGCATCCCGCCTTCGCCCAGCGCGTCGAGCTCGCGCCGCAGGCGCAGGGCCTCGCGGTAGAGCTCCAGCGTGGAGGCGGCGGCGCCGTCCTGCGCCTCGGCGGTGCGGTCGCGCCAGTCAGCCGGCTGGGGGAGCCAGGGCTCCGCGGACCCGGCGGGGCCGAAGTCGAACGGCGGCGTCGAACCCGACCACGGCATCGGCACTCGGCAGCCGTCGCGACCCCGCTCGGTGCGACCCGAGCGCTCCCACATCGGGTCTTGCAGGGCCTCATCGGGGAGGTCTTCGACCTCGGGGAGCCCGAGCTCCTCGCCCTGGTAGACGTAGGCGCCGCCCGGCAGCGCGAGCATCAGCAGCGCCGCCGCCCGCGCCCGGCGGGTCCCGCGTGCCAGGTCGGGCTCGTCGAGGACCAGCTCGTCCTCGCCGATCGCCCGCTGGTCGTGCGGCACCCACGCGGTCTCCCTGCCGTACCGGGTCACGTGCCGGGGCACGTCGTGGTTGGACAGCACCCACGTCGGGGGTGCGCCCACGGCGGTCAGGCTCGCCATCGTCGAGTCGATGACCTCGCGCATCCGCTCCGGGCTCCACGGGCACTTCAGGAAGTCGAAGTTGAACGCGGTGTGCAGACCACCCGGCCGCAGGTACCGGGCGAGCCGTTGCGGCGACGGCGCCCACGCCTCGGCGACGAACTTGCGCTCGCCCGGGTACTCGTCGGCGATGCGGCGCCACCGGCGGTAGATGTCGTGCACCTCGTCGCGGTCCCAGTGCGGGTGCGCGAGGCGCTCGTCCGGTTCGCCGGTCAGGTCCGGCAACTCCGGGTCCTTGACCAGGCCGTGGGCGACGTCGATGCGGAAGCCGTCCACGCCGCGGTCGAACCAGAACCGCAGGACGTCGGCGAACTCGTCGTGGACCTCGGGATTCGCCCAGTTCAGGTCGGGTTGTTCGGGTGCGAACAGGTGCAGGTACCACTCGCCGTCGGCCACCCGGGTCCAGGCGGGACCGCCGAACACCGACCGCCAGTTGTTCGGCGGCCGATCGCCGTCGGCGCCCAGGCCGGGTCGGAAGACGTAGCGCTGCCGTTCCGGAGCGCTCGGCTCGGCGGCCAGCGCGTCCTGGAACCACCGGTGCTGGTCGGAGGTGTGGTTGGGCACGATGTCCGGGATGATGCGCAGCCCGTGCTCGTGGGCGTCGGCGATCAGCTTCTCCGCGTCGGCGAGGGTGCCGAAGCGCGGGTCGATGTCGCGGAAGTCGGCCACGTCGTAGCCCGCGTCGGCCTGCGGCGAGCGGTACCACGGGTTGATCCACAACGCGTCGACGCCCAGATCCCGCAGGTAGGGCAGCTTCGACCGGATGCCCTCGATGTCGCCCATCCCGTCGCCGTCACCGTCGGCGAAGCTGCGGATATAGACCTGGTAGATCACCGCGTCGCGCCACCACGGCTTTTCATCAGAGTGCTTGTGCTGCAACGGTTCTCCCTCTCCGATTCCGGTCATTTGAGCCCGCCCGAGGTCAGGCCGGCGATGATGCGGCGCTGGAAGATGAGCACGGCGAGGACCAGCGGTACGGTGACGATCACGCCCGCTGCCATCTGGGTGCCGAAGGGCTGTTCGTGCCCCTGCGCGCCGACGAACTTCGAGATGGCGACCGTGACGGTCTGCATCTCCTTCTCGTTGACCATGGTCAGCGCGATGATGAACTCGTTCCAGGCCATGATGAAGGTCAGGATCGCCGTGGTGAACACGCCGGGCGCCGCCAGCGGGACGATCACCTTGCGGAAGGCCTGACCGGGCGTGCAGCCGTCCACCATCGCCGCCTGCTCCAGCTCCACCGGCATCTGGCGGAAGAACGTCGTCAGGTTCCACACCGCCAGCGGCAGCGCGAACGACAGGCTCGGCAGCACCATCGCCTGGTAGGTGTTGATCCAGCCGATGTCGGTGAACAGCTTGAGCAGCGGCACGATCAGCGAGATCCCCGGGAACATCGAACAGGCGATGATCAGCGCCAGCACCGCGTTCTTGCCGCGGAAGTGCAGCCGCGCCAGGGCGTAGGCGGTCGTCATGCCGATCACCAGCGTCAGCAGCGTGGTCACCGAGGCGACCACGAGGCTGTTCAGCAGCGCCCATCCGAAACCCACGTCGGGGGCGAAGACGGCGCGGAAGTTCTCCAGCGACCACACCGCGGGCAGCGGGCTGAGGTCGAACTGGTCCGATGGCCGGCGGAACGCGGTGGCGGTCATCCAGTAGAACGGGGCCAGGCAGTACAGCACGATCACCGCGACACCCGCGTGCGGCAACCAGCGCTTCCAGGGTCGGGCCGAAGAGGTCATCACGCCACCGCCTTTCGGTTCTTCCGGGCGGTTCTCACCTGCGAGCGCGCTTCTCCCAGCAGGTCCGCGCCCAGCAGCTTGACGAAGGCGAAGGCCACGACGGCGACGTAGCAGAACATGATCGTCGCGTAGGCCGCCGCGGCCCCGTACCGCACGTTGGTGGCCTCCTGCCAGGCCAGCATCGACAGCGTCTCCACCGATTCCTTCTGCTGCCCGATCAGCACGAACGGCAGGTCGAACATGCGCAGCGAGTCGAGCATCCGGAACAGCACCGCCACCAGCAGCGCGGGACGCACCAGCGGGAGCGTGATGTGCGCGAACCGCTGCCAGGCGGTGGCGCCGTCGACCCGCGCGGCCTCGAAGACGTCGCGCGGGATCACCTGCAGTCCCGCCAGCACCAGCAGACCCACGAAGGGCGCGGTCTTCCACACCTCGGCCACGATCACCGCGAGCTTCGCCGGTCCGCCGTCGGCGCTCCAGAGCACTTGCGTTCCGAGCATCGCGTTGACCACGCCGTCGGAGGCGAAGATCCACCGCCACAGCAGCGCCGAGACCGCGGTCGGGATCGCCCACGGCACCAGCACGCTCGCGCGCACCAGACCGCGCCCGCGGAACGCCCGGTGCATGATCAGCGCCATCGCGACGCCGAGCACCGCTTCCAGGACCACCGTCGTCGTGGTGAAGAAAGTCGTGTTCCACAGGGCGTTCCAGAACCGCGCGGCGGCGGGACCGGCGAACACCTCGGCGTAGTTGCCGAGCCCGGCGAACTGCTCGCCCTCGACCACGAACCCCTCGGCGTCGACGCCCTGGCCCTCGGTGAACAGCGACTGCCGCAGCGCCGCGACGATCGGGTAGACCACCACCAGACCGAGCACCAGCAACGTCGGCGACACCAGCATCCCGGCCAGTCGCGCGACGGCGGCGGCTTGGGGCGACCTCCGCCTGCGGCGATCGTGCGCCGCGAGGCGCCCGGACGAGGGCGCGGCGGCGGATTCCACTTCTGTCGTCATCATCTACCTCCCCGAGTCCCGGGGCGGCGCCGCGAACCGGCGCCGCCCCGCGCGCTCACTGCTGTCCGGTCAGCTCCTGGAGCCGGGCCTGCAGATCGGCCAGCGCCTGCTCGGAGGACTTCTCGCCGCGCAACGCCGCGTAGGCGTGCTCCTGGATCACGTCGGTCACCTCGCCGTACTTGACCACCCGGGGACGCGGCTCGGCGCCCTCGATGGACCTCTTCAGCAGCGGCAGGTACGGGTACTTGGCCTGCATCGACGGGTCGTCGTAGAGCGCGCTGCGGGTCGGCGCCAGCGAACCCTGGTCCAGCCGCAGCCGCTGCTGCTCGGGGGCGGTGGCGAACTTGATGAAGTCGACCGCGGTGGCCTTGTTCTTGGCGAACGAGGAGATCGCCAGGCTGTGCCCGCCGAGGCTGGACACGCCGGGACCGGAGACGCCGGGCAGCGGCGCGACGTCGAACTTGCCCGCCACGCCGGAAGAACCGTCGGTCTTGGCCGCGTGCGAGTACTGGCTCGGCCAGGCGCGGCTGAACACGATCTTGCCCTCCATGAAGGCCCGCCGCGTCTCGGTCTCCTTGTACGTGATCGCCTCGCGAGGGATCGTCCCGGAGCGGAATCCCTCGATGAGCGCGTCCAGACCGCGCTTGGCCTCGGGCGTGTTGACGTTGGGCTTGCCGCTCGGGTCGGTGATCACGCCACCGGCGCCCTGCACCGCCTCGGCGAAGTTGACCGTGAGCCCCTCGTACTTCTCGTACTGCCCCGCGAAGCAGGACATCCCGGCGGCCTCCGGCAGGGCGAGCACCTTGTCGCAGACCCGGCGCATCTCGTCCCACGTCGTCGGGGGCTGCGCACCGGCCTTGGCCAGCAGGTCCTCGCGGAAGTAGAGCATCGCGCCGTCGGAAGTGGCGGGAACGCCGTAGAGGCGGTCGCGGTACAGCGAGGTCTCGACGGTGGTCGGCACGAACTGGTCGATGCCGAACTGCTCCTGGGGAAGTGCGGTGATCCAGCGGTTCGCGGCGAACTCGGCGGTCCAGACGTTGTCGAGGTCGAGCACGGTGAACGCGTCGGACTTGGTCTGCGCGTTCTGCACCATCTGCTGGCGCTGGTCATCGGCGGAGGAGGAGAGCTCGATGAAGCGGACCTGCTCGTCGGGGTGCGCCTTGTTCCACGCCTCGACGATCTTGGGGTTGACGCTCTCCTCGTCCTTGCCCGCCACGAAGGTGATCGGGCCGCGGCCTTCGAGCGCCGCCGAGGGCTCGTTGGTGGCCGAACCGCCGCAGCCGGCGGTCAGTGCGGCGGTGCACGTCAGCACCGCGGCGATCGCTAACCGGTTTCTCTGTCTCATGTCACTCTCCATTGAGGACTCATCGAGCGCACGGGGCTCCGCCGCGCGATGCACCGGATCGATCCAGTGGCATCGTGCGGTCGTTCGGTCTTCGATTCGTCGAATTGCGCCGGGCGCGAGGCGCCCGATTTCAGATCGCCAGCGAACGGCAGGCTCTCACCTGCGCTTACCAGCCTCCTTCGTCATCTCCTCACCATTCCGCGCTTCTGCGCGGAGGAGCTGTTGAACCGCGCACCACGAGTTCGATCGGAACGGGTACGACGGTGCTTTCGCGGGAGTTCGATTCCAATTGGTCGATCAGCAATCGCGCTGCCGTGGCCCCTTGGGCGCGCACCGGCTGGGCGACGGTGGTCAGGTCCACGTACTCGCTCATCTCGTGGTCGTCGAAACCCACGATCGACATGTCCTCCGGCGTCGACCGCCCGTGCCGGCGCAGCGAGCGCAACGCGCCCATGGCGAGCTCGTCGGCGTAGGCGAAAACGGCAGTGGGCTGGTGGCTTTCGGCGAGCAGCCGGTCCATGGCGCGCTCACCGCCCGCGATGGAGAACTCGCCGGGAACCATCCACTCGGGGCGCTGTTCGACGCCGTTGTCGTGGAGGGTCCGCACGAACGCCTCGCGGCGGATGATCGGCGCGACGGCGCCCAGCGGTCTCGGTTCCAGTCCCTGGATCATCGCGATGTCGCGATGCCCGAGGTTGATCAGGTGCTGCACGGCCAGCCGGGTGCCGAGCCGGTCGTCGATGTGCACCGAGCTGAACCCCTCGGCGTCGTGCCCGACCAGGCCCAGCGGCATGTCCAGCCCGCGCAGCCGGTCGGCTTCCTGCTCGGTGAGGTCCATGGAGAGCACCAGCACCGCGTCCACCCGCCCGCGCACCGGCAGTTCGCGGAAGAACCGCTCGCGGGATTCGACGTCCCCGGCGGTGTAGAGCATCAGGTCGTAGCCGGCGGCCCGCAGGACCTGCTCGGCGCCGCCGATGATCTGCCCGAAGAACCACCGCCACACGAACGGGACGACGACGCCGATGCAGAGCGTGCGCCCGGTCGCCAACCCGGACGCCGAGCGGGAGATCGAGTAGTCGAGTTCGGCGGCCAGCTCGGCGATGCGCTGCCGCGTGCGGTCCGACACCCCGGAGCGCCCGCGCAGCGCGCGCGACACCGTCGACGGCGAGACACCGGCTCGCCGCGCGACCTCCTCGATGCCGACCACTGGCCCTCCCTCGATCGACCCGCTGTCCAGATCGCGAGGAATGTACTGTGGCCTGAGTCTCATGCGCAAGCGTTTGCGTTCACCTGGCGAGAGGGCTGCTGCAGATGCCCTGTGACCAGGTGTTTCAGCCGCGCAAACGCCGCTGCGAAGCGGACGGGCCGCCTCCGCGGGCGCCCTCAGCCGCCGAAGCGGCGGCGGGCCTCGTCGATGTCGGCGATGTGGCGGTGGGTCCACTCGCACATGGCGTCGACGGTCGCCAGCAGACCCCGGCCCGGCCCGGTGAGGGCGTACTCGACGCGCGGCGGCACGGTGGGGTGCGCGGTCCGCTCGGCGAGCCCGTTGCGCTCCAGCATGCGCAGGTTCTGGGTGAGCATCTTGTGGCTGATGCCCTCGACCTCGGTCCGCAGCTCGCTGAACCGCAGGGTGCGATCACCGAGCGCTTCGATGATCAGCAGCGCCCACTTGTTGGCGACGTCGGAGAAGATCTCCCGCGCCAGCGAATCCGCCCGCCGCAGATCGGCTTCGTCCGCCGAGCCGCTGAACTGCTTGGTCACCATGAGGTTCCTCAGTAACGAAAAAGTGCGTTCTTCCACGTCAGCGCTCACTCTCCTACGGTTCCCCAGTAACCACAAGAGAGCGAGGAGCCCGCGATGGCCATCACCCTGACCAACGCACCCGGACTGCCCGAGGTCGACATTTACCGGCACGTCTCGATCGCGACGGGAACGAGGCTGGTGCACATCTCCGGCCAGGTCTCCTGGGATGCCGAGGGCGCGACGGTCGCGGAAGGCGACCTGGCCGGGCAGATCGCGCAGTGCTACCTCAACGTCGGAAAAGCGCTCGAGGCGGCCGGCGGCACCTTCGACGACGTCGCGAAGCTGACCTTCTACGTCGTGGACTGGACCCCGGACAAGATGCCCCAGGTCCTCGACGGGATCGCCCGAGCGGCGGAGGCGCTCGGCACCGCGCCGGTGCCCCCGGCCTCGCTGTTCGGCATCGTCGCGCTCGACGTCCCGGAACACCTCGTCGAGATCGAGGCCACCGCGATCCTGGAGTGACGGGCCGGGTTCCTCGCCGGGGGAGTTGTCGATCAAGCGGCAGGTCTGTGAACAGGACGATAACGTTCCTCCGAACGGGTGTACACGCACTCGTCGGGGTGACATTTTTCGGATCATGTCGCAGATCCGCCGTCGGTCGTTGATCAAGGCCGGTGGGGTGCTCGCCGGTGCGATGAGCATCGGTGGGCTGACCGCCACCGCATCCGCCTCCGGCTCGGTGTTCGCCCACGGCATCGCCTCCGGCGACCCGACGCCGGACGGCGTCGTGCTCTGGACGCGGGTCACCCCGGATCCGGGCGCGCTGCCGGGTTCCGGCGTCGGCGCGGCCTGCGCCGTGGACTGGGAGGTCGCCGCCGACGAGGGATTCGCGAACGTGCTCGCGCGCGGCTCGCTGATCACCGGGGCGTGGCGCGACCACACGGTCAAGGTCGACGTCGCCGGTCTTCCCGCCGGGCAGTGGCTCTGGTACCGCTTCCGGGCGCTGGGCGAGGTGTCGCGGACCGGCCGCACCCGCACCGCGCCCGCGGCGGACGAACCGCTGCAGCGGCTGCGGGTCGGGGTGGTGTCCTGCTCGAACTGGCAGGCCGGTCACTTCGCCGCCTACCGCCACCTCGCGGCGCGCGGCGACCTCGACGCGGTGCTCCACCTCGGTGACTACCTGTACGAGTACGCGCCCGGCGAGTTCCAGGCCCGCGACGTCGTGGTGCGCCCGCACGACCCGCCGGTGGAGATGACGAGCCTGGAGCACTACCGGCGTCGCCACGCCCAGTACAAGACCGACCCCGACCTGGCCGATCTGCACGCCTCGGTGCCGTTCGTGGTCACCTGGGACGACCACGAATCCGCCAACGACGCGTGGGCGGGTGGAGCCGAGAACCACACCGAGGGCGCTGAAGGTTCCTGGACCGACCGCAGGTCGGCCTCGCAGCGCGCCTACGCCGAGTGGATGCCGGTGCGCTACGAACCCGGCGGTGCCCTGCACCGGCGGCTGCGCTTCGGCACGCTTGCCGAACTGTCCATGTTGGACCTGCGCAGCCACCGGAGCCGGCAGGTCGCCACGCCGCTGGATCCGGGGATCGGCGATCCGGCGCGCACCATCACCGGCGACGAGCAGATGCGCTGGCTGACCGGCGGCCTCGCCAACTCCACGGCCCAGTGGAAGCTGATCGGCAACCCGGTGATGATCGCGCCGGTGCGGTTCCCCTCGACGCTGTCGGTCGAGGAACGCCGCGCCATCGGCGAGCTCACCGGCACGCCGGAGATCCAGGGGTTGCCCTACAACGTCGACCAGTGGGACGGGTACACCGCCGACCGCGACGAGGTCCTCGGCCTGCTGCACGAGCGGGGGATCACCGACACCGTCTTCCTCACCGGCGACATCCACTCGGCGTGGGCCGCCGAACTGCCCCACTCGCCCGCGACCTACCCGCTGGACCGCAACTCCGTGGGCACCGAGCTCGTGTGCACATCCGTGACCAGCGACAACCTCGACGACATCCTGCGCGTCCCGCCGCGCACCGCCTCGCTGGCGGTGGAGGCGGCGATCCGGGCCAACAACCCGCACGTGAAGCACCTGGACTTCGACTCGCACGGGTTCTCGGTCCTGGACGTCACCGCGGAGCGCGTCCAGATGGACTGGTTCGCGCTGGACGACCGCACCCGGCCGTCCACCGGTGCCCAGCGCACCGTCTCGTTCGAGGTGCCCGCGGGAAGCCAGCAGGTGCACCAGGTTTCGGAGGGAATCCGGTGAATGCGCTGAACCGCCGCAGCTTCCTGCGCGCCGCCGGTGCCGGTGTGCTGCTGTCGGCGTCGTCCCCGGCCGCCTGGGCGGCGGACGCCAAGCAGCTGCGCGCCTACGCGCTGGTCGTCGACGGGTGCCGGCCCGAGGAGATCAGTTCGGTGCTCACCCCTCGGTTGCACGAGCTCCGCGAGAGCGGGACGTCGTTCCCGGCGGCGCGATCGCTGCCGGTGATGGAGACGATCCCGAACCACGTGATGATGATGAGCGGCCTGCGCCCGGACCGCACCGGCGTCCCGGCCAACTCGGTGTTCG
This sequence comes from Saccharopolyspora endophytica, assembly GCF_018070075.1. Classification (GTDB taxonomy): domain Bacteria; phylum Actinomycetota; class Actinomycetes; order Mycobacteriales; family Pseudonocardiaceae; genus Saccharopolyspora; species Saccharopolyspora endophytica. The sequence goes on along the minus strand of NZ_JAGPXE010000019.1, from coordinate 87,862 downwards.
ACCGCGCCGAAGGCCAGGTCCGGACCCTCGACCGCGCCTCCGACCTGCGGGCCGAGACGCTGCTGGAGCTCTTGCGCGGCCACGGCAAGGTCACCGGGAGCGTGCTGAGCAAGGAGTACCTCCACGGCATCTTCGGCACCCGGGCGACGGTTCGCTGGGAGCCGGAGCCGATCGTGCCGATCAGCGGCCACGCGCCGGACGCGTTCACCGCCGAGGCGCTGGTGTCCGTGGTGGACAGCGCGGATCCGGACCTGGTGTTCGCGAACTTCGGCGACGTCGACCGCGTCGGCCACACCGACCTGACCGGCACCACGCTGCGCGCCGCCCGCACGGCGGCGCTGGCCTCAGCGGACGCCCAGGTGGGCCGCTTCGTCGACCACCTGCGCAGCACCGGGCGGTGGGAGAGCAGCGTGCTGCTGGTCCTCGCCGACCACTCGATGGACTGGTCGCTGCCGCATCGCGTGATCTCGCTCCGCCCGGTCCTCGACGCCGACCCGGTGCTGACCGGCCGCACCGAGATCGCCCAGAACGGTGGCGCGGAACTGCTGTACTTCACCGGCCCCGACGCCGAACGCCCCGCGGCCGTGCAGCGCATGCGCGAACTGGCGGAGGCCACCGAGGGCGTGCTGTCCGTCCACGACCCCGCCGAACTCCGCCTCGGCCCGGAAGCCGGTGACCTGGTCGCCTACTGCGACGAGGGCTGGCGCTTCACCGACCCGGAACTGGTCTCCAACCCCATCCCGGGCAACCACGGCCACCCGGTCACCGAACCCATCCCGTTCTTCATCACCGGAGGCCACCCCACCATCCGCCGAGGCACTTCGTCCCCGGCCCCTGCGACCACAGCAGACGTGGCCCCCACCCTCGCCACCCTCTTCGGCCTCCCCACGACCCACTACGACGGCACACCCCGCACCGAAGCCTTCAACCCCACCACCACCTGACCGGACCCACCGCGTTCGGGAACGTCGGGTCTTCGGTGCGAGTGGCCTCCGGGGGGGTCATTCGGTGGCGCCGGAGTCAGGACCACGTGCTCCGACCGGCGGTCCCGGTTCCGTCCCCGGCTGGGTCCCCCGATTTCAGTGGAAATCCTCCGTCGGATTTCAGTGGAAATCGGAAACCGGATTTCCACTGAAATCCGGGAGGTCGGGTGACCACTCCGCGTCTGGAGGTTTCACCGCGTTTCGCTCCCTGGGTTCCCGGGTTGCTGCGGTGAACCGGTGTTCCTGTCGGATCACCGCCGTAATCTGGAGTGGACCGGCGGGGAGGGGTGCGGTGTGGAGTGATCGCGCGGGAGCTTCGGTTGCAGGAGCCCGGGGTTCGGGGGGATGCCGAGGCCGTTCGGGCGTTGCTGCATCCGGAGTTCCGGGAGTTCGGGGCTTCCGGGGTGGTGTGGGATCGGGAATCGATCGTGCGGGCCACGGAGGCGAGCAGCGGTGGTGAGGAGCGGATCGAGGCGTCCGATTTCCATCCCACGCGGCTCGGCCCCGACGCGATCCTGCTGACCTGCACCACCCGCTACCGCGGTGCGTCGGCGCTGCGGACCTCGGTGTGGGTCCGCCACGCCGGCGAGTGGCTCCTGCTGCACCACCAGGGGACCGCCGTCAGGTCAGGCGGATCTGGCGGTTGACGTCCTTGTAGAGCAGGTAGCGGAAGGGGCCGGGGCCGCCCGCGTAGCAGGCTTGGGGGCAGAAGGCCCGCAGCCACATGAAGTCGCCTTCCTGGACCTCCACCCAGTCGCCGTTGAGGCGGTAGACGGCCTTGCCCTCCAGGACGTAGAGGCCGTGCTCCATGACGTGGGTCTCGGCGAAGGGGATCACGCCGCCGGGCTGGAAGGTGACGATGTTGACGTGCATGTCGTGGGCGAGGTCGTCGGGGTCGACGAAGCGGGTGGTCGCCCAGGCGCCGTTGGTGTCGGGCATCGGGGTCGGCGCGATGTCCTGCTCCCGGGTCACGAACGGCTCGGGCGCGGAGATGCCGTCGACGAACTCGTAGGGCTTGCGCACCCAGTTGAACGTCGCGGGGGAGTCGCCGGGGTTGGTGACCGACCAGTCGGCTCCGGCGGGCAGGTAGGCGTAACCGCCGGGTTCGAGGTGGTGGCGGGTGCCGGCGATGGTGAGGTCCAGCTCGCCGGTCATGAGGAACACGACGGATTCGACACCGGCTTCGGGCTCGGGGTTGTTGCTGCCGCCTTCGGGGCCGACCTCGACGATGTACTGGGCGAACGTGGTGGCGAAGCCCTGCACGGGCTTGGCGAGCACCCAGGAGCGGGTGCGGGTCCAGCCGGGGAAGTTGCTGGTGACGATGTCGCGCAACACGCCGCGGGGGATCACGGTGTAGGCCTCGGTCACGATCGCCCGGTCGGTGAGCAGATCGGTCTGGGGCGGTAGACCACCGGCAGGCGCGAAGTACGACGGCGTGTTCAAGCTGACTCCTCCTCGACGGGAAACCCGACCTATCAGGCGCCCGTGACCTGCGAAATTCATGTATACAAAAGGGCGCCTGGGGAGCAGGATAGGCAACCTCGGCCCGATGCGGAAGCCCCCGGGTCCGCTGCCGAGATCACATCCGACCCGGTTACCCGACAGTATTGACGGACGCCTGCGCGCGCCTTACCGTCTTCTCCAACTCGCACGTATACTTTCGCATCGCGGAAATGACCCATCTCGCAGAGTGGCGGGGTGGAGCTTGGAGGCGGCCAGTGACTGCCACGAACGACCAATCCGATGTGGACATCCCGCCCGCCTCAAGTGAGCGGCTGTACAGCTACGACCTGGCTCCCACGAAGAAGGAGGGGCGTCGCTGGGGCGCCTACAACGTCTTCACGCTCTGGGCCAACGATGTGCACAGCCTCGGCAACTACGCCTTCGCGATCGGACTGTTCGCGCTCGGGCTCAACGTCTGGGGCATCCTCGCCGCGTTCGTGCTGGCCTCGGCGCTGCTGTTCCTGCTGCTGACGATGTCGGGCTACATGGGCCACAAGGCGGGCGTGCCCTTCCCGGTGATGAGCCGGATCGCGTTCGGCACCAAGGGCGCGCAGATCCCGGCGGCCGTGCGCGGGATCGTGGCCATCGCCTGGTTCGGCATCCAGACCTACCTCGCCTCCTCGGTGCTCGACGCGCTGCTCATCGCGATGTTCCCCGGGCTGAGATCACTGGAAGAGCAGTCCGTGCTGGGCCTTTCGCTGCTCGGCTGGATCACCTTCCTGGCGCTGTGGGCCGTCCAGGTCCTCATCGTCAGCTACGGCATGCACGTCATCCGCAGGTACATGGCGGTAGCCGCGCCGACCACGCTGATCACCATGCTGGGCCTCGCGGTCTGGATGTTCGCCCGCGCGGACTTCTCGATCTCGATGTCCACCGACCAGCCGCTGACCGGCGGGGCGATGTGGTTGCAGATCCTGCAGGGCGCCGCGCTCTGGGTGGTCATCTACGGCACGTTCGTGCTGAACTTCTGCGACTTCACCCGGTCCGCCAAGAGCCGCCAGTCGATCGTGCTGGGCAACCTGGTCGGCATCCCGGTGAACATGCTGTTCTTCGCCGGCATCGTGGTCCTCCTCAGCGGTGCGCAGTTCAAGATCAACGGCCAGGTCATCACCAGCCCGACCGACATCGTGCAGACGATCCCCAACACCTACCTGCTGGCGCTGGCCTCGCTCGCGCTGATCGTGCTGACGATCGCGGTCAACCTGCTGGCCAACTTCGTCGCCCCGATCTACGTGCTGGTCAACCTCTTCCCGAAGCAGCTGAACTTCCGCCGCGCGGGACTGGTGAGCGCGGTGATCGGCCTGGTCATCCTGCCGTGGAACCTCTACGACAGCCCGGTGGTGGTCAACTACTTCCTGGCCGGTCTGGGCGCGCTGCTCGGCCCGCTGTTCGGCGTGATCATGGCCGACTACTGGCTGATCCGGAAGACGCGGGTGAACGTTCCCGCGCTCTACACCGAGGACAGCAACGGCGAGTACCACTACACGCGCGGATACAATCCGAAGGCGGTCTGGGCGTTCATCCCGGCCGCGGCGATCGCCGTGGTGCTGGCACTGGTGCCGGCGTTCAGCTCGGTCGGCGGGTTCTCCTGGTTCATCGGCGCGATTCTCGGCGCGATCATCTACGCGGTCATCGCCGACCGCAAACCGGACGCGCGGGACGTGGACGGGGAGACCATCGCCGTCGCCGCGGAATGAGACCGCGGATCAAGGGTTTTCGGAGAAAGTCGGATTCATGCGCATTCTCGTCGTGAACGTCAACACGACCAAGTCCATCACCGATTCGATCGGTGAGCAGGCCGCCTCGGTCGCCTCGCCCGGGACCGAGATCGTTCCGCTGACGCCGTCCTTCGGGGCGGAGTCGGTGGAGGGCAACTACGAGAGCTACCTCGCGGCGGTCGCCGTGATGGAGGCCGTGCGGGCCTACCCGGAACCGTTCGACGCGGTCATCCAGGCCGGGTACGGCGAGCACGGCCGCGAGGGGCTGCAGGAGCTCCTGGACGTCCCGGTCGTGGACATCACCGAGGCAGCGGCGAGCACGGCGCAGTTCGTGGGCCGCACCTACTCGGTGGTGACCAGCCTGGATCGCACGGTGCCGCTGATCGAGGACCGGTTGCACGCGGCGGGTCTCAGCGCCCGCTGCGCGTCGGTGCGCGCGAGCGGGCTGGCGGTGCTGGACCTGGAACGCGATCCGCAGGCGGCCGTGGACGCCATCGTGGAGCAGGCGGTCACCGCTGTGCGCGAGGACCGCGCGGAGGCGATCTGCCTGGGCTGCGGCGGCATGTCGGGCCTCGCCGAGCGGGTCGTGGATCGCACCGGTGTTCCGGTGATCGACGGCGTGACGGCGGCGGTGACGATCGCCGAGTCGCTGGTCCGGCTCGGCCTGAAGACCTCCAAGGTGCGCACCTACGCCCCGCCGCGCCCCAAGGAGATGAAGAACTGGCCGCCGGCCTGATGGCGTGAAACCACCTGAAGAAGCCGGGCCTCCGACGCGGAGGCCCGGCTTCTTCAGGCGTGGTGGTGGTTTCCGGTCCGAATCGACCGGCGTCGATTCGGACCGGAAACCGTTGCTCAGACCTCGCCGCGGGTGAGGAGCTTGCCGTGCAGCTGGGAGGTGTCCGCGCCGTCACCGGCGATCTGCGTTCCGCGCAGCCAGGTCTCGCGCACGACACCGGCCAGCGGGCGGCCGTGGTAGGCCGAGACCGGGTTGCGGTGCTGGAGCTTGGCGACGTCGACGACGAACGCGTCGTCCGGCGCGAACACGCACAGGTCCGCGTCGTTGCCCACGGCGATCGAGCCCTTGCTGCGCATCCCGGCGAGCTCGGCGGGCTTGCGCGCCATCCAGTTCACCACGTCGGACAGGTCGTACCCGCGCTGGCGCGCCTGGGTCCAGATGGCCGACAGGCCCAGCTGCAGGCTGGAGACCCCGCCCCAGGCGACGCCGAAGTCGCCGGTGTCGAAGCGCTTGAGCTCCGGCGTGCAGGGGGAGTGGTCGCTGACGATGCAGTCGATCGTGCCGTCGGCGAGGGCCTTCCACAGGAGTTCGCGGTTGGCGGCCTCGCGGATGGGCGGGCAGCACTTGAACTGGGTGGCGCCGTCGGGGATCTCCTCGGCGGTGAAGCTCAGGTAGTGCGGGCAGGTCTCGACGGTCACCCGCACGCCCTCGGCACGAGCCGAGGCGATCAGCGGCAAGGCGTCCGACGAGGCCAGGTGCAGGATGTGCACGCGGGCTCCGATGCGCCGGGCCAGCTCGATGACCTGCGCGATCGCGACGTTCTCCGCGCCCTTGGGGCGGGAGGCGAGGAAGTCGCCGTAGTCCTCGCCGTGCGGGGTCGGGGCCTCGTCGATCGCGTCGGAGTCCTCGGCGTGCACGATCATCATCGCGTCGAAACCGGCCAGCTCGCGCAGCGCGGTGTCGAGCTGGGCGGAGTCCAGCGGCGGGAACTCGTCGACGCCGGAGTGCAGCAGGAAGCACTTGAAGCCGAACACGCCGGCCTCGTGCAGACCGCGCAGCTCGTCGAGCTTGCCGGGGATCGCACCGCCCCAGAAGCCGATGTCGACGTGCGCCTTGTCCCGCGCGGTCTTGCGCTTGACCTCCAGCGCGTCGGTGTCGACCGTCGGCGGGAGGCTGTTGAGCGGCATGTCGACGATGGTGGTGACCCCACCTGCGGCCGCCGCGCGGGTGGCGGTCTCGAAGCCCTCCCACTCGGTGCGGCCGGGGTCGTTGACGTGCACGTGGGTGTCGACGAGACCGGGCAGCAGCACCTCGTCGTCGGCGAGCTCGACGACCCGGGTGGCTTCCAGCTCGGCGTCGAGCGGTTCGACGGCGGCGATGCGGCCGTCCCGGATGCCGACGCTGCCGGACGTCTCACCGTGCGGGCCGATGAGTCGCTGCGCCCGGAAGACCAGGTCGAACGGCGTTGTTGAGCGGACCAACGCGGCACCTCCCTCGAACGTCGATCACGAGGGATCGAGTTCCACGATACGAAAGTATATTTGAACGTATACGTAAACTATGGCGAGCTGGTTCCGCCAGTCAAGAGAGGTCAGCGCGGATTCAGTGCACCATGCGCTCGAGCACCATCGCGCGGCTCGCGCGCACGTGCTTGCGGGCGATCTCCGACGCCCGCTCGGCGTCACCGGCCGCTATGGCGGCGTAGAGCTCCGCGTGCTCGGTGCAGACCCGCTCCGGCTCCAGGTTCAGCCGGAACAGGGCGGCCAGCCGTCCGTGCAGCGGTTCGAGCATCGAGGCCAGCAGCTCGTTGCGGGAGACCGCCACCAGCTTGTCGTGGAACTCGGTGTTGGCCTCCGACATCGCGTCGGTGTCGGAGGAGTCCAGCGCCTCGCGGGCGCGGGTGGCCAGCTCTCCCAGCCGTTCCACGTCGGCGGAGTCGCTGCGCTCGGCGGCCAGGCGCGCGGCCAGCGCTTCGAGGGCTTCGCGCACGTCGAAGAGCTCTTCGAGCTGCTGCCGGTCGAGGCTGCGGACGAACACGCCGCGCCGGCGCGGCCGGACCTCGACCATGCCCGCGCTCTGCAGCATCCGGATCGCCTCCCGCACCGGGACGCGGGAGATGCCGAACTCGATGGCCAGCTCCTGCTCGAAGATCCGGTCGCCGGGCCGCAAGCGCCCGTCGCTGATCCGGGCCTGCAGCTCGTCGTGGACCTGATCGCGCAGCGGAACGCGCGGTTCCCCCTGGGGTACTTCGGTCACGGCAACCTCACGAATCACGGCTTCGGCGAGCGTGCATCACGCCCAGCACGTTAGTGCGTTCGCGGTGCCGGCAGGTCTCGCGGGTCACGTGTTGCCGCGGAGGGTGAGGTCGAAGGTGTAGCGGGAGGCGCGGTAGACGTGCGTGCCGTACTCGACGATGGTGCCGGTGTGGTCGTGGGTGATGCGCTGGGCGGTCAGCAGCGCGGCCCCCGGCGGCTCGTCGAGCAGGTCGGCTTCCTCGTCGGTGGCGGTGCGGGCGCCGATGGTCTGCTGCGCGGCGTGCAGGCGGACGCCCGCCGCACGCAGGAGCTGGTAGAGGCCGCGTTCGGTCAGGTCCTCGTCGCCGGGCTTGATCAGCGCGGCCGGCAGGTAGTTGCGCATCCGGGCGATCGGCTCGCCGCGCGCGCTGCGGACGCGCTCCAGGTGCAGGACCTCGTCCTGTTCGGACAGTCCGAGCGCGCGGGCGGCCTCCTCGGGCGGGTGGCAGATCTCGTTGACCAGCACGCGCGTCGTGGGGTGGGCCTCGATGCCGGTGAGGTCGTCGTGCAGGCTGCTCAGCTCCAAGGAGCGCTTGACGTGGTTGAACACGACCTGCGTGCCCGCGCCGCGCTTGCGCACCACGAGTCCCTTGTCGACCAGCGACCCGATCGCCTGCCGGATGGTGGGGCGGGACAACCCGAGGTTGCCCGCCAGCTCGATCTCGTTGTCCAGGCGCGCGCCGACGGGCAGCGCTCCGGAGGTGATGGCGTCCTCGATCTGGCTGGCCACCTGGAAGTACAGCGGGACGGGGCTGCGGTGGTCGACCGAGATCTGCCTGGCCGGATCCCACCTCGGTTCCTGAGGTCGGCGTCGCACGGCGGTCACGCGGCTGACCATAGCAAGAACGCAGGACGTCACTAAATCCTGATGTACGGACAAATCTTGACAGTGATGTGGCGCACACGTACACAAAATGATGTTCGTGCTCCGGCCGCCGCCGGGCGGTCGCGACCCGATGGAGGGGCTGCTGCGATGAGCGATCGGTTCGACGTGGTCACGATGGGGCGGATCGGGGTCGACATCTACCCGCTGCAGACCGGAGTGGCGCTGCCGCAGGTGGAATCGTTCGGCAAGTACCTCGGTGGCACCGCCACCAACGTCGCCGTCGCGGCCGCGCGGCTGGGTCACCGCAGCGCGGTCATCAGCCGCACCGGGGCCGATCCCTTCGGCGAGTACGTCCACCAGGCGCTGCGCGGTTTCGGCGTCGACGACCGGTGGGTCGGCTCCGTCGAGCAGTACCCGACACCGGTCACCTTCTGCGAGCTGTTCCCGCCGGACGACTTCCCGCTGTACTTCTACCGCCGCCCCAAGGCGCCCGACCTGGAGATCCACGACCACGAGCTGGACCACGGGGCGATCGCCGACGCGCGCATCTTCTGGATGACCGGCACCGGCCTGTCCGAGGAACCCAGCCGCTCGGCGACTCTCGCGGCCCTGCGGAACCGGGCCAAGCGCGGCACCACGGTCTTCGACCTGGACTGGCGGCCGATGTTCTGGGACGACAAGGGCGAAGCCGGCCGCTGGTACCGGGAAGCGCTCGCGCACGTCACGGTCGCGGTCGGCAACCTCGACGAGGTGGAGACCGCGGTCGGCAGCCGCGATCCGGAGGAGGCGGCCGATCGGCTGCTGGAGTGCGGTGTGGAGCTGGCCGTGGTCAAGCAGGGCCCCGACGGCGTCCTCGCGCGCACGCGCGGCGAGACGACCGCGGCACCACCGGTTCCGGTCGACGTCGTCAACGGTCTCGGCGCCGGGGACGCCTTCGGCGGCGCGCTGTGCCACGGGCTGCTGCACGACTGGGAGCTGCCGCGGACCATGCGCTTCGCCAACGCCGCGGGCGCGCTGGTCGCCGGTCGTCTGGCCTGCTCCTCGGCGATGCCCTACGAGCAGGAGGTCGCAGCGGTGCTGGCGGCCGACTCCGGCTCGACGCTGAGCGCATGAGCGCGCTGAGCATCGCCGAGGTGATCGAGGCTCGGGCCAGACGTCCCGAGTCCATCGCCGAGGCCGCCGCGCTGCGCACGAGACGGCCGCTGCTGGGCGAGTCCGGCCGCATGATGATCGTCGCCGCCGATCACCCCGCCCGCGGCGCGCTGTCCGCCGGCCGGAATCCGCTGGCCATGGCCAACCGCGCCGAGCTGCTGGACCGGCTGCGCACGGCGCTGGCGCGACCCGGGGTGGACGGCGTGCTCGGCACCGCCGACGTCCTGGAGGACCTGCTGCTGCTCGGGGCGTTGGAGAACAAGGTCGTCATCGGCTCGATGAACCGGGGCGGTCTGGCGGGTGCGTCGTTCGAGCTCGACGACCGCTTCACCGGCCACCGCGCCGAAGACCTGCACCGGATGCGCTTCGACGCGGGAAAGCTGCTGCTGCGGCTCGACCTCGACGACCCGGGATCGCTGAACACCATGCAGGGCGCGGCCGGGGCCATCAACGAACTCGCCGAACGCGGGCTGATCGCGATGGTCGAGCCGTTCCTGTCGCGGCGGGTCGAAGGTGGCGTGCGCAACGACCTCTCGGCCGCGGCGGTGGCGCGCGCGATCACCATCGCCTCAGGGCTGGGCGGTACCTCGGCCTACACGTGGTTGAAGGTGCCGGTGGTCGACGAGATCGACGAGATCGGCCGAGCGCTGGAAGCCACCACGCTGCCGACGGTCCTGCTGGGCGGCGAGGTCCCCGACGATCCGGGAGCCGCCCAGCGGCGGTGGCGCGAGGCGTTGACACTGCCCCACGTGCGCGGTCTGGTGGTGGGCCGGAGCCTGCTGTACCCGCACGACGACGACGTCGCGGGCGCGGTCGACGCCGCGGTCGCCCTGCTCTGAGGTGAGGGAGAAGTGGTGAGCAACGAGGGTTTTCACCTGTCCGACACCGCGCGCGACGGGTACCGCACCTACGTCGACCCCGGCACCGCCGGCTGGGACCACTCGTCGCTGCGGGTGCTGGAGCTGGCCGCCGGTGCATCGCGCGAGTTCGACACCGGGGACAGCGAGTGGATCGTGCTGCCGCTGAGCGGTTCCTGCGCGGTGTCCTGCGACGGCGAGGTCTTCGAGCTCACCGGGCGCGAGAGCGTCTTCTCCGGCGTCACGGACTTCGCCTACGTCCCCCGGGACGCCTCGGTCCGCGTGACCAGCAGCGCCGGCGGGCGGTTCGCGCTGACCGGTGCGCGCTGCGAGAACCGGCTTCCCGCGCGCTACGGCCCGGCCTCGGGCGTGCCGGTGGAGCTGCGGGGAGCGGGGCAGGCCAGCCGCCAGGTCAACAACTTCGGCGCGGCGCACGTCTTCGAGGCGGATCGCCTGATCGCGGTGGAGGTGCTCACCCCGGCGGGCAACTGGTCGTCGTTCCCGCCGCACAAGCATGACGAGGACCGGGAGGGCGAGTCGCGGCTGGAGGAGATCTACTACTTCGAGATCGCGGACTCCCACGGCACGCCCGGCATCGGGTACCAGCGCGTCTACCCGTCCGGCCCGGGAAGCACCACCGACGTGCTCGCCGAGGTGCGCAGCGGCGATGTGGTGCTGATCCCGGACGGCTGGCACGGCCCGTCGATGGCGGTGCCCGGCTACGACATGTACTACCTCAACGTCATGGCCGGTCCCTCGCCGGAGCGCGCCTGGCTGATCTGCGACGACCCCGCGCACGCGTGGGTGCGCGGCACCTGGGAGGACCAGCCGGTCGACCCCCGGCTGCCGCTCTACCGAGCGCCGTCCGAAGTGGAGGGACGATGACGACGCGGAGGCTGACCGTCGCGCAGGCGCTGGTGCTGTTCCTGGCCCACCAGCACACCGAGCGCGACGGCGCGCGGCAGCGGCTGGTCGAGGGCTGCTGGGGCATCTTCGGGCACGGCAACGTCGCCGGGATCGGCCAGGCGCTGCTGGAATCCGGCGACCGGATGCCCTACCTGCAGGGCCGCAACGAGCAGTCGATGGTGCACGCCGCCGTCGGTTTCGCCCGGCAGCGCAACAGGATGTCGACCTACGCGGTGACCACCTCGATCGGTCCGGGCGCGACGAACCTGGTCACCGGCGCGGCGTTGGCCACCATCAACCACCTGCCGGTCCTGCTGCTGCCCGGCGACGTCTTCGCGACCCGGCCCGCCGACCCGGTGCTGCAGCAGCTGGAGGTGCCGCACGCGCGCGATGTCTCGGTCAACGACTGCCTGCGCCCGGTGTCGCGCTACTTCGACCGCATCTGGCGTCCCGAAGCGCTGATCCCCTCGGCGCTGGAGGCGATGCGGGTCCTCAGCGACCCGGTGGAGACCGGCGCGGTGACGCTGGCTCTGCCGCAAGACGTGCAGGCCGAGGCGTTCGACTGGCCGGAGGAGTTCTTCGCCGAGCGCGTGTGGCGGGTGCACCGCCCGGTCGCCGACCCGGACTCGGTGTCCGACGCCGTCGAGGCGATCCGGGGTGCCCGCCGCCCGCTGATCATCGCCGGTGGGGGAGTGCACCACAGCGGCGCCGAGCGGGAGCTGGCCGAGCTCGCCGAGCGCACCGGCATCCCGGTGGCCGAAACCCAGGCGGGCAAGGGCTCCCTGCGTCACGACCACCCGTGCGCGCTGGGCGCGATCGGCCACACCGGCACCGAGATCTCCGACGACCTCGCCCGCGAGGCCGACCTGATCGTCGGCGTGGGGACCCGCTACTCGGACTTCACCACGGCGTCCCGCACCCTGTTCGCGAACCCGGCCGTGCGGTTCGTCAACGTCAACATCGCCTCGATCGACGCGCACAAGCAGGCCGCCACCCCGGTCATCGGCGACGCGCGCACCACCCTGCGCCGCTTCTCGGAGGCGCTGAGCGGGCATCGCGTCGCCGACGAGCACGTCGAGCGCGCTCGGGTCGGTGCGCGCCGCTGGGCGGAGGTCGTCGACTCCGCCACCCGCGGTGCGGGCGACGAGCGCCCGGGGCAGGCCGAGGTCATCGGCGTGCTCGACGAGGTCGTGGGCGAGCGGGACGTGGTCATCAACGCGGCGGGATCGATGCCCGGGGACCTCCACAAGCTGTGGCGCGCCAGGGATTCTCAGCAGTACCACGTCGAATACGGCTACTCCTGCATGGGATACGAGATCCCGGCCGCGATCGGCGCACGACTGGCCGACCCCTCGCGGGAGGTGTTCGCGCTGGTCGGTGACGGCACCTACCTGATGATGCCGTCGGAGCTGGTCACCGCCGTGCAGGAAGGCATCAAGATCAACCTGGTGCTGGTGCAGAACCACGGCTACGCCTCGATCGGCGGCCTGTCCGAGCAGGTCGGTGGCGAGCGGTTCGGCACCGCCTACCGCTACCGCGCCGCCGACGGGGCCTTCACCGGCGATCCGCTGCCCGTGGATCTCGCGGCCAACGCGGCGAGCCTGGGGATGCGGGTCCTGCGCGCGGAGACCAACGACGAGCTGCGCGAAGCCCTCCGGGAATCGCGCGAGGACCCGCGTCCGACCGCGGTCCACGTCGAGACCGACCCGGCCAAGGCCCAGTTGCCGCCCGAGGCGTGGTGGGACGTCCCGGTCGCCGAGGTCGCCGACCGCGAGAGCACCCGCGAGGCCCGCCGCCGCTACGACGTCCAGGCGGCGGCCCGCCGGCACCACCTCTGAGCGGCACCGCCGTCAGGGACGGCGTTGCGCGTGCTGGGAGGTGAGGAACGCGTCGAGCGTGGCGGTGCGGTGGTGCCGCGCCGCGAGCTCGATCTCGATGGAGTCGGCGCCGTTCTCGATCAGGTGGATCAGGTGGTCGTGCTCCTCCACCGACCGGACCGCGCGGCCGGGCACGAAGCCGAAGGTGGAGTCGCGGAGCATGCGCAGCCGGCTCCAGCCCCGGCGGACCAGGTCGGTCATGTGCTCGTTGGGGCAGCGCAGGAACAGCACCGCGTGGAACTCCTCGTTGAGCTCGGTGAACCGGCGCGGGTCGAAGTGCTCGAGGGTGTCGCGCATGCGCTGGTTGATCGCGCGCGCCTTGGCGAGGTCCTCGACGGTGAGCAGGGGAGCCGAGAACCCGGTCGCGGCGCCCTCGACCACGGCGAGGGTCTGCATGGTGGTCACGTACTCGCCCTCGTCGACCAGGGCGACCTGGGCGCCGACGTTCTTCTCGTAGGTGACCAGCCCCTCGGCCTCCAGCCTGCGGATGGCTTCGCGGACGGGGACCGTGCTCACGCCGAGCTCAGCGGCGAGCTGGCTGAGCACCAAGCGGTAGCCGGGGGTGAAGCGGTGCGAGACGATCCGGTCGCGGAGCCACTCGTAGGCCAGTTGGGACTTGCTGGTGGCGGTGCGGTCGTCCGCTGCGTCGGTGGTCATCGCTCCTCGATTCGCTGACGTGGCGGTCCATCTTGCCCGAGGCGCGATCCGCTTCCGGCGCCTGCCGCGCTCCGCATTGTAATCAGATATGTCATCGTATACGATCCTCGGTCATGACGACCGATGCCGCTCGTTCCACGGCTGACGGCCTCGCGCGCCACCCGCTCGTCGGGCGGCCGGGCAAGGTCATCGCGCTGCACCTCAACTACCCGTCGCGGATCGCCCAGCGCGGCCGGGCGCCGTCGAGACCCTCGTACTTCCTCAAGACCGTGACGTCGCTGGCGACCAGCGGTCAGAGCGTCGAGCGACCGCCCGGAACCGAGCTGCTGGCCTTCGAAGGCGAGATCGCGCTGATCATCGGCACGACCGCCCGTCAGGTCGCGCGGGAGGACGGCTGGTCGCACGTCGCCGCCGTGACCGCGGCCAACGACCTCGGTGTCTACGACCTGCGGGCTGCCGACAAGGGCTCCAACCTGCGCTCCAAGGGCGGCGACGGCTACACCCCGCTCGGCCCGGCGAGCATCCCCGCCGAGCAGGTCGATCCGGCGTCGCTGCGCGTGCGCACCTGGGTCAACGGCGCACTCGCCCAGGAGGACTCCTCGGCGGCCGTGGTCTTCCCGTTCGGCGAGCTGGTCGCGGACCTCTCCCAGCTGATCACCCTCGAACCCGGCGACGTCGTGCTCACCGGCACCCCGGCGGGGTCGTCGGTGGTCGGGCCCGGCGACGTCGTCGAGGTCGAGGTGGACGTTCCCGGCACCGAGCACAGCACCGGACGGCTGCGCACCAGCGTCGTCGAAGGTGCCGAGCCGCTGCCGGAGTTCAGCGCGCAGCCGTCGGTCGACGACGTCCAGCGGGCGGAGGCGTGGGGCAGCCGCGACGCCGCCGGGCTGGAGCCGCCGTTCGAGCTCACCGAGGACCGCATCGCCAAGCTGCGCCAGGTGGCCGTGGCGACGCTGTCGGCGCAGCTGCGCAAGCACGGTTACAACCAGCTGTCCATCGACGGCGTGCGCACCGACAAGCCCGGCAGCAAGATCATCGGTCGAGCCCGCACGCTGCGCTTCGTGCCCGCGCGCGAAGACCTGTTCCGCAGCCACGGCGGCGGGTACAACGCGCAGAAGCGGACCTTCGACTCGTTGAAGCCCGGAGACGTGCTGGTGGTCGAGGCGCGCGGCGAGCGCGGCAGTGGCACCGTCGGCGACATCCTCGCGTTGCGCGCGCAGGTGCTGGGCGCGGCCGGGATCGTCACCGACGGGGGAGTGCGCGACCACAGCGCCGTCCGGGAGCTCGACATCCCCACCTTCTCCGGCGGCCCGCACCCGGCGGTGCTCGGGCGCAAGCACGTGCCGTGGGACAACGACATCACCGTGGCCTGCGGCGGGGCGAGCGTGCAGCCGGGCGACGTCATCGTCGGCGACGACGACGGGGTGCTGGTCATCCCGCCGGTGCTGCTCGACCAGGTGCTCGACGCCGCGATCGAGCAGGAGGCCGAGGAGGAGTGGATCGCCGCCCGCGTCGCCGAAGGCGCGGCGGTGGACGGGCTGTACCCGCTGACCGGAGAGTGGCGCCGCCGCTACGACGCCGAGCGCGACCAGGAAGGAACCCGATGACGAACTGGCGTACCCGACCCGAGCAGTTGACGGGATCGATCGCTCCGGTGATCACCCCGTTCACCGCCGACGGCGAGGTGGACCACGCCTCGCTGGCGAACCTCGTCCAGTGGCAGCTCAAGCAGGGCTCCGACGGGATCTCCATCGGTGGTTCCACCGGTGAGCCCAGCGCTCAGACCATCGACGAGCGCGCCGAGGCGATCCGCACCGTGCTCAAGACCGTCGACGGCCGGGCACCGGTCGTGCCGGGCACGGGTTCGGCGAAGCTGGACGAGACGATCGAGCTGACCGGTGCGGCCTACGAGGCGGGGGTGGACGCGGCGCTGATCATCACGCCGTACTACGCGAAGCCGACGCAGGAAGCGCTCTACGTCTGGTACTCCACGGTCGCCAAGGAGTACCCGGACCTGCCGATCATCGCCTACAACGTGCCGACCCGGACCGCGGTGGAGATCGCGCCGGAGACCGTCGCCCGGCTGCACCGCGATGTGCCGAACTTCGTGGGCATCAAGGAGACCACCAAGGACTTCGAGCACTTCTCGCGGGTGATCAAGGCCGCGGGCCGGGATCTGCTGGTGTGGTCCGGGATCGAGCTGCTGTGCCTGCCGCTGCTGGCGCTGGGCGGCACGGGTTTCGTCAGCGCGACGGCCAACATCGCGCCCGGGGCGACGAAGCGGATGTACGAGGCTTTCCACGCCGGTCGGATGGACGAGGCGCTGGACATCCACTACGGGCTGCACCCGCTGGTGGACCTGATCTTCGTGGAGACCAACCCGGCGCCGGTCAAGTGGGTGCTGGCCCAGCGCGGCCTGATCCGCTCCGAGCACGTCCGGCCGCCGCTGATCACGCCGACCGACGCGGGCAAGGACAAAATCCGCGCGCTGCTGGCCGAGGGCGCCGAGTACCTGTCGCCGGTCGAGGACGACGACACCATCGCCGGAGGGAACTGACATGACGATCCAGCACGTGCCGGCCGACCTGCCCAAGCGCATCCAGCACTTCATCGACGGGGAGTTCGTCGACAGCCTCGACGGCGACACCTTCGAGGTCCTCGACCCGGTGTCCAACCAGTCCTACCTGGAGGCCTCGTCGGGTAAGCAGGCCGACATCGACCGCGCGGTCTCGGCTGCCCGCAGGGCTTTCGACGAGGGCCCGTGGCCGGGGATGCTGCCGCGCGAGCGCGCCCGGATCCTGAACAAGATCGCCGACATCGTCGAGACCCGCAACGAGCGGCTGGCGGAGCTGGAGACCTTCGACACCGGGTTGCCGATCACGCAGGCGCTGGGTCAGGCGAAGCGGGCGGCGGAGAACTTCCGGTTCTTCGCGGACCTGATCGTCGCCCAGGCCGATGACACCTACAAGGTGCCGGGCAAGCAGGTCAACTACGTCAACCGCAAGCCCAAGGGCGTGGCCGGGTTGATCACGCCGTGGAACACGCCGTTCATGCTGGAGAGCTGGAAGTTGGCTCCCGCCTTGGCGTCCGGGTGCACGGTGGTGCTCAAGCCCGCTGAGTTCACGCCGCTGTCGGCCGGGTTGTGGCCGGAGATCTTCCGCGAGGCCGGTGTTCCGGACGGGGTGTTCAACATCGTCAACGGTCTCGGGGAGGAGGCCGGGGACGCGCTGGTCAAGCACGAGGACGTCCAGCTGATCTCCTTCACCGGCGAGTCCGCGACCGGCAAGCTGATCTTCGCCAACGCCGCCCCGACGCTCAAGGCGCTGTCGATGGAGCTCGGCGGCAAGAGCCCGGCCGTGGTGTTCGCCGACGCCGACCTGGACGCGGCGATCGACTCCACGGTGTTCGGCGTGTTCTCGCTCAACGGCGAGCGCTGCACCGCCGGCAGCCGAATCCTGGTGGAGCGCAGCATCTACGACGAGTTCGTGCGCCGGTACGTCGAGCGCGCGAAGAACGTCAAGGTGGGCGATCCGCACGACCCGGCCACCGAGGTCGGGGCGCTGGTGCACCCCGAGCACTACGAGAAGGTCACCGGCTACATCGAGATCGGCAAGACCGAGGCGAAGCTCGCCGCGGGCGGTGGGCGCCCGGAGGGCCTGGAGTCGGGCAACTACGTGGCGCCGACGGTGTTCGTGGACGTGCCGCCGACCGCGCGGATCTTCCAGGAGGAGATCTTCGGGCCGGTCGTGGCGATCACCCCGTTCGACACAGACGAGGAAGCGCTGCGCCTGGCCAACGACGTCAAGTACGGGCTGGCGGCTTACGTGTGGACGGCGAACCTGGAGCGCGCGCACAACTTCGGGCAGCGCGTGGACGCG
This sequence comes from Saccharopolyspora endophytica, assembly GCF_018070075.1. Taxonomy (GTDB): domain Bacteria; phylum Actinomycetota; class Actinomycetes; order Mycobacteriales; family Pseudonocardiaceae; genus Saccharopolyspora; species Saccharopolyspora endophytica. Next base: position 70,475 of record NZ_JAGPXE010000019.1, on the reverse strand, counting down.
GGAATGGTTTGGCTGAACTCGCACAACGTCCGCGACCTGCGCACCCCGTTCGGTGGTGTGAAGGCATCCGGGCTCGGGCACGAGGGCGGCTACCGGTCGTTGGACTTCTACTCCGACCAGCAGGCCATGCACATCTCGCTGGCCCCCGTCCACACCCCGAAGTTCGGCGCCTGACGACTGAAGTGAAGGAGCGTTCAACGATGAGTGCCGACCTCACCCCACCGGACATCCTGCGTTGCGCGTACCTCGACCTGGTGGTCACCGACCTGGCCAGGGCGCGGGAGTTCTACGTCGACGTGCTCGGCCTGGTGGTCACCGAGGAGGACGACGAGGCGATCTACCTCCGCACGCTGGAGGAGTTCATCCACCACAACCTGGTGCTGCGCAAGGGGCCGGTGGCCGCTGCGGCGGCGTTCGCCTACCGGGTGCGGACCCCGGAGGACGTGGACCGGGCCGAGGAGTGGTTCGCCGCGCGCGGCTGCCGCACCGAACGCCGCGCCGACGGCTTCGCCAAGGGCATCGGCGACTCCGTCCGGGTCACCGACCCGCTCGGGTTCCCCTACGAGTTCTTCCACGAGGTGGCCCACGTCGAGCGGCTGGCGTGGCGCTACGACCTCTACACCCCGGGTGCGCTGGTGCGCCTGGACCACTTCAACCAGGTCACCCCGGACGTGCCGAAGGGCCGGGAGTACTTGGAGGACTTGGGTTTCCGGGTCACCGAGGACATCCAGGACGCCGAGGGCACCACCTACGCGGCCTGGCTGCGGCGCAAGGACACCGTCCACGACACCGCGCTGACCGGCGGCGACGGGCCGCGGCTGCACCACATCGCCTTCGCCACCCACGAGAAGCACAACATCCTGTCGATCTGCGACAAGCTCGGCGCGCTGCGGATGTCCGACGTCATCGAGCGCGGACCAGGCCGTCACGGCGTGTCCAACGCCTTCTACCTCTACATCCGCGACCCCGACGGCCACCGGGTGGAGATCTACACCCAGGACTACTACACCGGCGACCCCGACAACCCCACGGTGACCTGGGACGTCCACGACAACCAACGCCGCGACTGGTGGGGCAACCCGGTCGTGCCGTCCTGGTACACCGAGGCCTCCCCGGTCCTGGATCTCGACGGCAACCCGCAGCCCCTGCAGGTGCGCACCGACAGCAGCGAGATGGCCGTGACGGTGGGAGCCGATGGCTTCTCCTACACGCGCAAGGGCGATGAGGACAAGGGATTCAAACTCGGCACCTCGCTCTGAGCGGGGCAGCCGCCGAACTCACGACGGAGTGAGGAGAGCGCGTTGCAATTCCACCACCACGGATACGTTTCCGGTGACCCGCGAGTTCAGCCCGCAGCCGGCGTGGGTCTCAACCGCCCCGAGGAGCTGCCGGGTGAGGTCGACGTTCTCATCGTGGGCAGCGGCCCGGCGGGCATGATCGCCGCCGCGCAACTGGCGCAGTTCCCGAACATCACGGCCCGGCTGGTCGAACGCCGGCCGGGACGGCTGGAAGTCGGTCAGGCCGACGGGATCCAGGCTCGCAGCGTCGAGACCTTCCAGGCGTTCGGCTTCGCCGGGCGGATCATCGAGGAGGCCTACCGGATCACCGAGATGGCGTTCTGGAAGCCTGACCCGGAGCACCCGGAGAACATCGTGCGCGCCGCGCGTGCGCCCGACGACCCGAGCGGCATCAGCGAGTTCCCGCACCTGATCGTCAACCAGGCCCGCGTGCTGGACTACTTCGCCGAGGCCGCCCGCAACGCCCCGGGACGACTGGAACCGGACTACGGCTGGGAGTTCGTCGGGCTCGACGTCGACGACGACGGCGTGAACGTGCGGCTGCGCCGGACGGCCGGAACCGACGAGGGGTCCGAACGCACCATCCGCGCCCAGTACGTGATCGGCTGCGACGGCGCGCGCAGCGGGGTGCGGGAGTCGATCGGCCGGGAACTGGTCGGCGACCAGGCCAATCACGCCTGGGGCGTGATGGACGTGCTGGCCGAGACCGACTTCCCCGACATCCGCACCAAGTGCGCCATCCAGTCCCACGACGGCGGCAGCATCCTGCACATCCCGCGCGAGGGCAACCACCTGTTCCGGATGTACGTCGATCTGGGCGAGGTCTCCGCCGACGATCACGGCAAGGTCCGCGAGACCACGCAGGAAGAGGTGGAGGTGCGCGCCAACCGGATCCTGCACCCGTACACGCTGACGGTGAAGCACGTGGCCTGGCGCAGCGTCTACGAGGTCGGGCACCGGTTGACCGACAAGTTCGACGACGTGCCCGCCGAGCTCGTGGGCGTGCAGCACCCGCGCGTGTTCATCACCGGAGACGCCTGCCACACCCACAGCGCCAAAGCCGGTCAGGGCATGAACGTCTCGATGCAGGACGGCTGGAACATCGCCTGGAAGGTCGCGCACGTCCTCGACGGGCGCGCCGACCCGGCGCTGCTGGACACCTACTCCGCCGAGCGCCAGGTCATCGCCCAGAACCTCATCGACTTCGACCGCCGCTGGTCGAAGCTGATGGCCGCCAAGCCCGAGGAGCTCTCCGACCCGACCGAGCTGGAGGACTTCTACGTCAAGACCGCCGAGTTCCCGGCCGGTCTCATGACGCAGTACCAGCGGTCGATGATCACCGCCGAGGCCGCGCACCAGGACCTGGCCGCGGGATTCCCGATCGGCAAGCGGTTCAAGTCCCACCCGGTGACCCGGGTCTGCGACGCCAACCCGGTCCACCTGGGCCACCACCACCGGGCCGATGGCCGCTGGCGCATCTACGTCTTCGCCGACCGGCCAGGCCCGGGAGAACCCTCGCAGGCCACCGACTTCGCCGAGTGGATCATCACGGCTCCGGATTCGCCGGTGCGGTGCCACACCCCGGCGGACCGCGACGTCGACGCCTGCTTCGACGTCAAGGTCATCTACCAGCAACCGCACACCGAGGTCGACCTCGGCCGGGTCCCCGCCGCCTACAAGCCCGAGGTCGGCCCGTTCGAGATCATCGACTACGAGAAGGTCTACGCGGCGGACCCGGCGGACGACATCTTCACCGCCCGCAACATCAGCCGAGGAGGAGCCCTGGTAGTGGTCCGCCCGGACCACTACGTCTCCCACGTCCTACCCCTCCACGCCCACGACGACCTCAAGACCTTCTTCAACGCCCTCACCACCGCCGAACCAACACCCCCGAAACCCAAAGCCCCCACCCCGTAACCGGATTTCAGTGGAAATCGAGTCCCGGATCTCCACTGAAATCCGGAACCCCGGGCGACAGCCACGGGCCCCGGGCGGTCCCACAACCCCGAATACCGCCGTAATCAGGGACCGGATTACTGCCGTAATCGGGGACCGGATTACTGCGGTAATCCGTGCTTCGGACAGGACCAGCGGCTCATCGGTGTCGCCGGTTCCGGCCGGGCCAACCCTTCACCGGACAGTCCCCCGGAAGCCAGGACCCCGATTTCAGTGGAAGTCGGGGACCGGGTTTCAGTGGAAGTCGGGGATCGGGCTTCGGTGGGAGTTGGGAGTCTGGTGCGCCACTGGGGAGTGCGTGGGGAAGTGGACGGTTCTGGTCTGGGCCGACCGGGCAGTAGGAGTTTTGTCCGGGACGGTTCGGGCCGGAACTGACCGGTGCCCCGGGGTGCAGGGGGTGCGCCCCGGGGCACCGAGGCATCAGCGGACTTCGAGTTCGGTGATGCCCGCGTGCTCCGGGCTCTCCGGGCCGGCGACTTCGACTCGGACGTAGCGGGCCAGGTGGCCCTCCGGCAGCTGTGCCGGGACCTCGGTGAACGTGCGGCCGTCGAGGGAGGTCAGCAGGCGGTGCGAGGTCGGCGTGATCTCGCTCCAGCGCGGTGTGATCTGCGAGATCCGCTGCGCTGCGCCGAGGTCGACGGTGGCCGAGCCCTGCGGGCCGTTGAGCTGCCACGGCGTGGCCGTGTTGCCGTCGACAGCTGCTTCGGCGTAGCGACCGGGTTCCTCGCTGGTGGCCTCCGCCGACTTGCAGCGCGCCAGGTTGTCGGTCGGCTCCAGATCCGGCCTGCGGGTCTTGAGCATCAGCGGGTGCGCCTCGCTGACCACGTGCTCGCCGTCCGGGGCCTGCACGGTGAACGGGTCACCGCTGCGCAGGACCACCGTCGTCTGGTGGGCGCCGATGCGGACGTCGAACGTGCGGCCCTGCCACTTCAGCCCGGTCAGCTCGACGCCCTCGCCGAGCTGCGGCGGCAGCGTCGGGTCGAGGACGACCTCGTCGCCGCGCCAGCGCATGCCCGTCAGCCCGTGGGTGAAGACCTGCGTGTAGCCGCCGGCACCGGTGAGGAAGTTGAACGTCGGAGCGCCCGCCCCTTCGCCGGCTCGTTCGCCGCGCGCTTCGGAGAACTGGGCGAACGGGTCCTTCTCGAACGGACGGATCGACCGGTCGAGGTAGGTGTTGGTCGCGCAGCCGGGTTCGCCGATGGCGGCGGCGTCGATGGCGTGTGCGGAATCGGTCATCGCCGGTCCGTCGGGGTCGGTGCGCGGCGCGTAGTAGTCGAGCGTGTTCTGCGCGACCTGCTCGGGCATCGGCCATTCCAGCGGGTACTGCAGCAACACCGCGTCGGCCTGCTTGATCCGCTGACCCGCGTACCCGTCGTACTGCCGGAACACCTGCGCCTGCTGGTCGAAGGGCATCCGCACCTTCTCGGCGATGGCGTTCCACTCCGGGGGAGCGGGTTCGCCGAGGACCTGCGCGGCCTCGGTGGCGTGCCGCAGGGCGGTGGCCGCGCCCGCGTTGGTGAACACCCCGTCGTTGACGCCGTTGCTGTACTCGTCCGGGCCCGCGACGTTGTTGATCGAGAAGGTGCCGTCGGCGTTGGGCGTCACGCGCCCGGCCCAGTACTCGGCCACGCCGCGCAGCACCGGCCAGCCGTGTTCCCGCAGCCAGGTCTTGTCGCCGGTGGCCAGGTAGTACTGCCAGGTGGACAGCGCGACGTCGCTCTGCAGGTGGTTCTGGGTCAGGCAGTGCGGCGGGTCCCAGCTGTGGCAGTCCTTCTGGAGGTCACCGCTGTCGGCGCTGGTCCACGGGTAGAACGCGCCCTGCTGGCCGATGGACCGGGCGTTGGCGCGCGCGGCGGGCAGCGTCTTCTCCCGGTAGGCCACGACGGACTTGGCGATGTCGGGGTGCTGCAGCAGCAGGCTCGGGTACATCCACAGCTCGGTGTCCCAGAAGTTCAGGCCGGCGTAGTTGTCGCTGCTCAGACCGGCGGGAGCGACGCTGGTGTCCTGGCCCTCGCGGATGCTCGACAGGATCGCGTACTTGCTGGAGCGCAACGACTTCTGCAGGTCGGGGCGGTCCGGGACGCGGATGTCGCTCTCCCACAGCTCCTTCCACGCTGCGCTGTGGGCGTCGAAGAGGTCGTCCCAACCGCGGTCGGCGGCGTCCTGCGAGGCCTTGACGGCGGCGGCCTCGTGGTCCGGTGTGGTCAGCGCGGTGTCGACGCCGACGAACTTGCCGAACTCGTAGGTCTTGCCCTGCTCCGCGTCGAAGCCGACCTTCTGCTCGGCGTCGAGGCCGTCGACGCGCTGCTGGGAGGTCGCGCGCACGTCGTCGGGTGCGACCAACGTGGACGCGACGGTGCCGCGAGCGCCGACGCCGTCGGTCTCGAAACCGACGCGCACGGTCTCGCCCTCGGCCTTCCCCGCGGTCGGGTGCATCCGGCGGGCGCCCGCGCCCTCGATCGCGCCGGACACCTCGACCTGCCCCGACCAGCGCGGAGCGACCCGCGCGCGGACGGCTCCGACGTGCGGGTTGGTCCGGTCGGCCACGACGTCGTAGGTGAGGTCGGTGACCTTGCCGTCCGGCGCGGTCCAGGTCAGCGACGTCGACACGACACCGCACTGGACGTTGAGCGCCTGGCGGAAGTTCGAGATCTGCTCCGGCGGCGTCTGCGGGCTGAAGGTGTGCTCACCTGCGCGGACGGTCAGCGACGACCAGGTCGGGATGGCCGCGATGGCGTGCCTGGGCACGTCGGTCTGCGAACTGGGTCCTTCGCCGTAGAGGCCGGTGACGAAAGCGCCGTCGTAGCGCGGGGTTTCGAGCGGGAACCCGGTCTTCTCGCCGGTGGCGACGTAGCCGGCGCCGGTCGGCGGCACGCGCTGCGAGAGGTAGCCGTTGCCCACGAAGGCGTGCGAGGTGTAGGCGGGGTCGAACCGGTCGGTCGACATCTCCCACGTGTCGTCGCTCGCGCAGCGCGAGGGCGGCTCGGCCGGGCCGGCGCCTGCGAGGGGCACGACCGCGCCCGCCGTGACCAGCAGCGCGGCGCCCAGCACGCTGCTTGAACGATGCAGTTTCACCCGAGTCAACTCCTGTGTTCGATTTCGGATGGTGATCGGGAATCCTGCTTCGACGGCATTCGCCCGTCAAGTCGAGGTGGTATCGATCATGTCTAGCTTTTGTGCAATGGGAAGTGTCAGAAGTGCCTGTCGCGTATATGTGGACGCATGAGCTCCTATTCGCGACGGCGACTGATCCAATTGTCAGCGGCCGGTGCCGCCGCTCTCGGCGCCGCGTCCTGCGGCATCCGGCCGGCGGAGAAGGCGGCCGCAGGCGCCGCGCGGATGAGCGCTCCTCCCGGCGCTCTCGGAGCGAACTTCAACGGTGATCCGAGCATCATGACCTGGTCAGGGCTGGAACGCGCCGAGGCGACCTGGGTGCGCGGCTTCGCGGCGATGCCCGAGCTCGACGACGAAGCCGCGGCCGACAACCGGGCGGTCAGAACTCTGCTGGAGGCGGTTGACCGCAAGTACGGTGCCGTGCTGTCGCTGAAGTTCCCCTATTTTCCGGATAAGCACGACAGAATTCCTCGCCCGGGGAGCGAGGAGATGAAAAAGGACCTGGCCAGGGTTGACAAGGTATTGCCCGAGGTGATGGGCAAGATCGACGTTCTCGTCATCGGCAACGAGCCGTTCATCGAATGCCCGAAGGTCGATTGGACCAACGGCGCGATCAACGACTTCTACGAGACCGTGGCTCAGCACGTCATCGACCACCGGGCGAAGAACTTCCCCCACGGGTGCAAGACGGTCCTCCACATGGGTGCGCTGAACCACCTCGACCAGCCCGACGACTGGATCAACAGCGGTACCGAGCGCTGGATGACCTACGTCCGCGACACACCCGAGATCGAGGGCACCGACATCCACCCGCACGTCGACCGGCCCGACGGCGCCCAGGCGTACCTCGACTACGTCCTGCCCAGGCTCGGTGACAAGAAGTTCCTCGTCACCGAGTTCTCCCTGGTGCACCTGTGGAAGGACCACCTCTCCGACAAGATCCCGGCCGCCTACGCCGAGAAGTACGGGGTTCCGGCGGGCACCGAGATCTGGCAGGTCATCCGCAACGCGCTGAACAAGGCCTTCCCGAAGCAGCGCTGGTACGACCTGCTGCGCGACAGCCCCTGGTTCGAGGACAACAAGCACTACCTCAGCGAGCAGATGGCGAAGTTCCGCGCCACCGGCAAGCTCGCCGTGGCCACCTACGGAATCGGCCAGGACGCGGCCATGTCCGGCGACGGCTTCAACGCCAAGAGCACCCCGTGGCTGCTCAACAGCATCTACGCCTCCGCGACCGTGCGGCCCGAACCCAACGGCGAGACCGCCCCCAACTACGCCTGGCTGGAAGACTTCAAACGCGCCCAGAAGGGTTGATCGTCGACCGTGATCGCGCTCATCAGGACGGTGCCCAGACCTCGTTGATCGTGGTGGGGGTGAGGACGTCGTCCGGGGTGCCGGCTGCGTGGACGCGGCCTCGGTGCAGCAGGACGCAGTGGTCGGCCCGGCGCGCTTCGGTGAGGTTGTGCGACACCTGGACGACCGTGCGGCCCGAACGCGTTTCGGCTCGGACGGCGTCGGTGATGAGACCGCGGGCCTTCGGGTCGGCGCCCGCGTCGGGTTCGTCGAGCAGCAGCAGTTCCGCGCGCTGCGCGAGCCCTTGCGCGACCAGGACGCGCTGCCGCTGACCGCCGGAGAGCGCGCTCATGCGCTGCTCGGCCAGGTGCCTGACCTCCAGGCGGCCCATCGCGTCCTCGATGGCCGCGCGGTCCGCCGCGTTGAGCCTGCGCCACGGTCCGCGCTCGGCCCACCGGCCCATCGCCACGGCGTCGAAGACGGTGCAGGGCAGGGCTTCCGGGATCGCGCTGTGCTGCGGCACGAACGCCGGTCGCCCCTCGTAGTCGTTGCGCTGCGCACCGCTACTGGGCAGCGTGCCCGCGAGCGCGGCCATCAGCGTGGACTTGCCCGCGCCGTTGGGGCCCACCACGGCGGTCAACCGGGCCGCCGGGATCTCCGCCGACTCGACGTCGAGCACCTGTTTTCCCTGATAGCCAGCCTGCAATCGGCTGAGTGCGACGGCAGTTCGCGGCACGCTGCTCACGATTTCCTCTCCAGGGGCAGTGGGCGAAGTCACGCCACGATGTCGAGAACGACATTCATTTCCACTATAGATTGATCCTCATGGATTGGCTATTAGTCCCGTTCGGGGTCTCCTTCGTGGAGCGCGCGCTGTGGGCCGGTGTGCTCGTGTCGGTGATCTGCGCCCTGGCGGGGACCTGGGTCGTGCTGCGGGGAATGGCTTTCCTGACCGACGCGATGTCGCACGGCATGCTGCCGGGCGTGGCGATCGCGTCCGTCCTGGGCGGAGACCTGCTGCTGGGGGCCGCGTTGAGCGCCGGTGCGATGGCCGCCGGGGTGTCGGCGCTGGACCGATCGCGGTGGCTCTCGCGCGACACCGGCATCGGGCTGCTGTTCGTGGGGATGCTGGCGACCGGTGTGATCGTCGTGTCGCATTCGAAGTCCTTCGCCGTGGACCTGACCGGGTTCCTGTTCGGCGACGTGCTCGCCGTGACCGACGGCGACCTCGTGCGGCTCGCGATCGCCCTGGTGGTCGCGGTCGTGGTGTCGGTCGCCGCCTACCGCCCGTTCCTGGCGCTGACCTTCGACCCGCGCAAGGCCCACACGCTGGGAATGCGCCCGCGCCTGGCCGGTCTGCTGATGACCGGGCTGGTGACGCTGGCGATGGTGATGTGCTTCCAGGTCGTCGGCACCTTGCTGGTCTTCGGCCTGCTGATCGCCCCGCCCGCCGCCGCGACCCTGTGGGCCAACCGGGTTCCGCTGGTGATGGCCGGCGCCGCCGCTTTCGGCGCCGCCTCGACGGTGCTCGGGCTGCTCGCCTCGTGGCACTGGGGGACCGCCGCCGGGGCCAGCATCGCCGCCACCTCGGTGGCGCTGTTCTTCCTGTCCGCCCTGCTGTCCGCGCTGCGCGACCGGGGACGGGCGCTGATCACCCGAGCAGAGCACGTCTCGAAGGTAGAGGAGCCGGTCGCGTGAAACGTCGCCGCTTACGACTGTTCTCGATCGCACTGGGCGCGTTGGCGCTCGGCGCCTGTTCGCAACCGCCACCACCGCCACCACCGCCACCACCGGTGCCGCACGGCTACGTCGAAGGCGCCGAGGAAACCGCCGAAGCGCAGTCCCGGCTGATCGTCGCCGAGGACGGCGGAGCGCTGCGCGTGCTCGACCTGCTCACCGAGGAAACGCGGGACCTCGAACCCGTTCCGGGAATCCGGGACGTCGTCACCGACGGCCGCTTCGGCTACGTGTCGGACGCCGATTCGGTGCACGTCGTCGACAGCGGCGCGTGGACGGTCGACCACGGCGACCACATCCACCACTACCGCGCGGAGATCCGCGAGGTGGGCGAGATCCCGCTCGCCACACCGGTGCAGGCGCAGAGCGACAAGGTGCTGGTCGCGCTGTCCGGTGCCGACGGAGCGACGGTGCTGCTGAACCGAGAACCGCTGGAGAAGGGCCGGATCGAGCGGGCGGGTGACCTGCGCGTCGAGCCGGGGACCGCCGCCGTGCCCTTCGAGCAGCACGTCCTCGCCCTCTCCGGCGACGCGGTGCGCGTCCTGGACCGGGCGGGCGCCGAAACCGCCCGCCTCCCCGAGCCGTGCCCCGAACCCGCCGGAACCGCGGTGACGCGTCGCGGCGTGGTGTTCGGGTGCGCCGACGGAGCGCTGCTCGTCACCGCCGACGACGGGCCGTTCCGCGGCGAGAAGATCGCCTACCCGCCGGCTGCGGCACCTCGCGCGAGCGAGTTCCACCAGCGCCCCGGCAGCGACACCCTGGCCGCGCTCGCGGGCGAGGACGGCGCGTGGCTGCTGGACCTGTCGAAGCGGTCCTGGACGCACGTGCCCACCGGCCCGGTGGCGGCGGTCAACGCCGTCGGAGCGGGCGGTTCGCTGCTGGCCGTCGGCACCGACGGGACGATGCGCGCCTACCGGGAGGACGGCACCGAGATCGCCCGCAACCAGGTCATCCCGCCCGGCGGCCCGCCGCCGAGCATCCAGGTCGACACGTCGCGGGCGTACGTCAACGACGTCGCCGCGGGAACCGTGCACGAGATCGACTACAACGACGGCCTGCGCATCGCCCGCAGCTTCCGGCTGGGCGGACAGGCCGCGCACGTGGTGGAGACCGGCCGATGAAGCGCACCGCGACCCGCGCCGTCCTCGCGCTGATCACCGCGCTGCTGACGCTGACCGCCTGCTCCGCCGGGGCGCAGCAGCGTCCCCACGTGGTCGTGACGACCAACATCCTCGGCGACATCACGCGGCAGATCGTCGGCGATGACGTGCCGGTGTCGGTGCTGATGACGCCCGGAGCCGATCCGCACTCGTTCGGGATCACGCTGACGCCGGCGAGCTGAGCCACCTCCTCCCGGCGCAGCCCGGGGACGCGCCTGCGCACCCCGAAGCCGTTCAGCGGGGTGGCCTCCGGCGGCAGCGAGGCGCGCTTGCCCCGCAGGAAGACTCCCAGCTCACCCGGATCGTTCACGCTTCAACGGTAGCTCGGTTCGGGGAGTGCGAGGGTATCCCCGCTGGTGCCACCCACGGCGGGGAGCGCACAACCGGGATCTGGTGGCCGTCCGCGGTGCCGCGCAGTGTCGTGGGCATGCCAATCCCGATCGTCGCTCTGGCCCTCACCGCGTTCGCGCTGGGCACGGCCGAGCTCGTGCCCAACGGTCTGCTCCCGCTCATCAGCGGTGACCTCGGAATCTCGGTGCCCGTGGCGGGCTGGGTGACCACGAGCTTCGCGCTCGGCGCGGTGATCGGCGGCCCGCTCGTGGCCGCCGCCACCCTGCGCCTGCCCCGCAAACCCCTGGTCATCGGCCTGACGCTGGTGTTCCTGGTCGCCAACGCCGTCACCGCGAGCAGCGGATCGTTGCTGGTGGTGTCGCTGTCGCGGGCGCTGGCGGGCGCCATGCTCGGCGGCTTCCTCGGCACCGCGATCACCGTGGCCCGCGGTCTCGTCGCCCCTTCCCGGCAGGGTTCCGCCATCGCCGTGGTGTTCACCGGGTTCACCGTGTCCAACGTGATCGCCGTGCCGATCGGCAACCTCGCCGGCCGTGCGATGGGGTGGTCGGCCGCGTTCTGGCTCGTATCGGTCCTCGCCGCCGTCGGGGCCGTCGCGATGTGGCTGGTGCTGCCCGACGCACCCGGCGGGGGAGAGGCGGAGGACCGCGGTTTCGGCGTCCTGCGCAACGGTCGCCTGTGGACGGCGTTCCTGGCGATCTCGCTCGGTTACGGCGGCTTGTTCGTCGTCTACACCTACGTCGCGCCCTACCTGACCTCGGTGACCGGCGTGTCGCAGGGTTCGGTGACCTGGCTGTTGCTGCTGTTCGGCGCGGGGCTGATCGTCGGCAACGCCCTCGGCGGCCGGTACGCGGACCGGTCGGTGACGCGCGCGGTCGTGGTGATCCTCGGTGGGCTCGTCGGGTCGCTGCTGGCGCTGTGGGCGCTGGGTTCGTTGCTGCCCGCCGTGATCGTGCTGCTGGTGCTGCTCGGCGGGACCGGTTTCGGCATGGTGCCGCCGCTGCAGTCCTACGTCCTGCAGGTCGCCGGAACGGCGTCCGCGCTGGTCTCGGCGCTGGCGGCGGCCGCGTTCAACTTCGGGGTCGCCTTCGGCTCGGCCGTCGGTGGCGGCGTCCTGGCCCGCACGCCCGACTACCCGGTGCTGGCGCTGGTCGGAGCGGCGATGACGGCGCTCGGCCTGATCGCCTTCCTGATGACGCGTCCCCGCACGCGTGCCGCGTCCGCGGAAGTCCGCGTCGCGCAGTCAGCGTGAGGTGCGTGCTGCGGCGAGGCGCCGGGCCTGCGCGAAGGGGTCCGGGGTGATGTTCAGCAGGAGTGCGCTGAGCGTGCCCTCGTAGATCAGGAGGAGGTCCGCGGCGATTTCTCCGGGGTCTGAAAATCCCTCGGCCGCAGCGAGTTCGGTGAGCCGGTCGAGCAGGTGGCGCTTGTGCTCGGCGACCACGGCGAGCGCGGGGTGATCCGGGTCGGTGAGCTCCACCGTCGCGTCCACGTGCGCGCAGCCGCGCCGGTGGCCGGTGGTGGTCCACCACCGCTCCAGGGCGTCGAACAGGGACAGCAGGGGAGCGTCGCTCTCGACGATGGCCGCTTCCCAGTCGGCTCGCCACTGCTCGTCGCGCTGGGCGAGGTAGGCGGCGACGAGCCTGTCCTTGCCGCCGAAGTGCTTGTAGCAGGTCGCCAGCGCCACGCCCGCGCGCTCGACGATCGCGTCGATGCCGGTGGCGTTGATGCCGCGCGCGTAGAAGAGCTCGTCCGCCGCCGCGAGCAGGCGCTCCCGCGCCGGGGTTGCCGGTGTCGCGATCACGGAGCTAGTGTAACGGACGTTCTACCTAGAACGAACGTTCTGCTGAAGGAGGGGTCGTGCCCGAGCTCAAGGCCGTCGCGTTCGACGTCGTCGAAACCCTGATGTCGCTGGAGGAGGTTCCGGGTCGCCTCGCTGAACGCGGTTATCCCGCAGGCCTCTTCGGCCCGTGGTTCACCCGCGCGGTGCGCGACGGCATGGCGCTCGCCGCTGCGGGCGGCTACCGCACCTTCGACGAGATCTGCGCCGCGGCGTTGCGCGACATCACCGGCGAGGAGGTCGACCAGGCGACGATCGACCACGTGCTGGGCGGGTGGGACCGCTTCCCCGCGCACGACGACGTCCTCCCGGCGCTGGAAGAGCTCCGCGCGGCCGGAGTGCGCGTCATCGGCCTGACCACCGGATCCGCCGAGGTCATCAGCGGCTTCTTCGCCCGCAGCGGACTGTCCGATCACGTCGAAGCGGTCCTGTCCTGCGCCGACGTCGGCGCGTGGAAACCCGCCCCCGCCGCGTACCGCTACGCCACGACCTGGCTGGACCTCGACCCGGACCAGGTCGCACTGGTCGCCGCCCACGCCTGGGACTGCCACGGCGCCAAGAGGGCAGGCCTGCGAACGGGCTGGGTCAGCCGCCTCGAAGGCCGCTACAACCCCACCTTCGACCCAGCCGACGCCACAGCCGACGACCTCCCCACCCTCATCCGAAAGCTCCTCGCGTGAGGGCCGGCCCGATGCTGTGTCACCGGGTGGCCGGGCAGGCCGCCGGAGGTGGGGCGTCGCGTCGGGAACCGTTGCGGCGGAAGGAATCCGGTCCGAGATCTTCGAGGCGGTAGCCGTCGGGGTAGGTGGCCGGTCGGGGGATGACGGGCTGGGAGTCCGGGCGGGGAGGGCCGAGGCGGAGGAGCCGGCCCCGAGCCTTGAGGGCGAGCCGGACGGCTCGGCGGGCGGCTCCGGGAGGTCGGGGGAGGTTCAGGGCGTCGAGCAGGTGCGGGTCCATCAGGAGGCGGGTCGCGTCGCTGACCGGACCTGACAGCGGACGCGGGAACCAGGAGCCGAACAGGCGCATCGTGGAGTCGGCGACGCGTCTGCCACCTTCGTCGAAGACGAAGCGGTCGCGCTCGTAGTCGTCGAGCAGGCGCTCGAACTCCTCGTAGGTCGCCGGGATCCCCTCGATCCGCATCCCCTCGCCCATCCGGCGCCACACCGCCGTCAGCGCCCGGATCTCGTGGGGGTGCAGCTCGCGCCAGCCGAACTCGTTGATCCAGCGCACCGGCATGACCGCGAACGTCGCCAGCGTGTAGAGGTAATCGTCGTTGCTGATCCGGTAGCGCCAGTGGATCTGGTTGAGGTGGTCGAGCGCCTGCTCGCGCGAGCGTTCGGAGTCCGGGATGAGGATCTCGTAGAGCACCAGGACGGTGTCGTCGTAGCGCTTCTGGGTGCAGCGGGTGAACTCGCCGGTGCGGTCGAGCAGCCGGCCGATCGTCGGGACCGCGTAGGTGCGGAACAGCGCGAGTTCCAGGGAGCGCGTGAAGTCCCAGGGGAATTCGAGCTGGGAGAGCAGGCGGTAGATCTCGTCGCAGTCCTTCTCCGGGTCCATCGCGAGGATCGTCTTCAGGCGGTCGAAGCGCCGCATCTCAGGTACCTCCCCCACCGCGGTCGACGCTTCGAACGTAATGTCCTGTCGTGCACCGGTCAACGGATGCCGAATGCCTGTGCGCTGGGCAAAAGAGTGATTCTGGAAAATTCCTTTCGCCCGTTGCCGACCTGCCGACACCCACGTCCGCAGCGCTGCGCGGAAACCGCAACTCGCCAGGCCGCACCATGCGAAGAGTCCTGACCGAGATCCGAACGACGACACGGCTACCCACCCGGCTGCCCAGAAATCCGCGCCTGCACTGACCGGGCGCAACGGTCATCGATCATGGGCGGCTCGGGCAGAGCGGGCTGATTTCCGGAGAGCATAGGGCATGCCTATGGCCTCTGCTGCATTTTCGTCTTTGATTCCACCGCTTTTCCGGACGTAGCGTGACATCACTCGACGCGGTGTTCCCGATGAAATCCACGCGAACCCGGATTCGTCGAGTCAATTTCACTCATGAGAGGTCCGTCGGCATGACTGCGTTCGACAGTGGAATTCAGGAGTTCAAGGGCAAGCGGGCTCTGGTCACGGGTGGTTCTCGCGGGATCGGGGAAGCCGTCGTGCGCGGTCTCCTCGACGCCGGAGCGCAGGTGGTCACGACCGCACGGACGGCCACCAGAGGACCGGACGGGGCCACGCTCATCACCGCCGACCTGCGCACCCGCGCGGGCGCGCAGCAGCTCGCGGACGCGGCGCTGGACGTGCTGGGCGGAGTGGACGTGCTGGTCGACAACGTCGGCGGGGCGCAGCCGCACGAGGACGCCACGGCCATCCCCGACGAGGAGTGGCAGGACGCGCTGGACCTGAACTTCCTCGCCGCGGTGCGCCTGGACGCCCTGCTCGTGCCGGGGATGCGGGAGCGGCGTTCGGGGTCGATCGTGCACATCTCCTCGGCGGCGATCTACAGCCCGCCACCGCAGTTCCTGCACTACGCGGCCGCGAAGATGGCGTTGGAGACCTACAGCCGCGGGCTCGCCTCGGACCTGGCTCCGCACGGGGTCCGCGTCAACACCGTCACTCCCGGGCGAGTCGCCACTCCCGGTGGCGAGCAGACGCGGCAGCAGTGGGCGCGGCTGGAGCCGGGGCAGGACGGTGCGGCGGTTCCGCTGGGTCGCGACGGAAAGCCCGAGGACATCGCGAACGCGGTTCTCTTCTTCGCCTCGGACCGCGCGAATTGGGTCACCGGGAGCAAGTTGATCGCCGACGGCGGCGAATTCCACCGCGGCTGAGAACGGAGGGGAAGAACGTGGTCGACTACTCGAGAGCCAGGAGGAAGCCGACCGGATCAAGACCCAGGTGATGGCCGACAACCCGATGGCTCGGTTCGGCAGGCCCGAGGAGATCGCCAGGGCCGCCGCGTTCCTGGCCTTCGACGCCACGTTCACCACCGGCGTGGAGCTCCCGGTCGACGGCGGGCTCACCCAGCTCTGAGCAGCGGGGTCGCGGAGTGCCAGGTCTCCTGGCGGAGGAGGTCGAGCAGGGCCGACTCCGCCGGGCCCGGGGTGGGGCGCAGCACCGCGATGACGGGCTGCGCGACCACCGGCGAGGCCGGGCGGATCAGGTGCTCGTATCCGTCGGGCACCGCCGAGGCGGGCACGAGCGCGACGCCCAGGCCGTGGGCGGCCCAGCGGACGGCCGTCGCGGTCTGGCTCACGCGGGCCGCTGTGGTCGGGGTCAGGTCGTTGTCGCGCAGGACGCCGTGCAGGACGCCGTCGAGAGCGCTGTCGCGGTCGAACCGCAGCCACGGATCGCCCGCCAGGTCCTGGAGATCGACCTCGTCTGCGGCGAGCAGCGGATGCTCTTCACCGAGCACCACCACGAACTCCTCGTCACCGAGGTGGTGCGCGCGCTCGGGGCTCCGCTCGCACGCCGCCATCAGCGAGAGGTCCAGGGAACCGCGCCGGCACAACCGCTCCAGCTCGGCGGAATTCGGTTCCTCGAAGACCGTGACCTCCACGCGCGGGAACCGCCGCGCCAGCGCTCCCAGCGCGCTGGGCAGCTGCCGCGTGCCGAAGCCCAGTTGCGCGGCGACCACCAGCTCGCCCACGAGCTCCTCGCCACCTGCTCGCGCCGTGGCCCTCGCGCGCCGCGCTGCGACCACGGCGACCTCGGCCTCCCGCAGGAACGCCCGACCGGCCGTGGTCGGCACCAGGCCGCTCGGGGTGCGGGCGAACAGCGTCACGCCGAGCTCGCGCTCCAACCCCCGGATCTGCTGCGACACCGATGGCTGGGCGACGCGCAACGACTCGGCGGCAGCCGTCACCGACCCCTCCTCGGCAACGGCCAAGGCGTACTCGAACTGACGAAGACTCATCGACTTCCCCTCACACGACCCCCACCAGACCTGAACACCCCGCACCCACCCCCTGTTCCCGGAAAACCGCCGCAATCGGAGGACGGATTACTGCCGTATTCGGGAACCGGATTACGGCCGTAATCGGTGTCCGGAGTGCTGTAGAGGCCGGTGGACGGGTCGCGGCCGGGGTGGGTGGACGGATTACGGCGGTAATCGGGTGCCGGATTGCGGCGGTATTCCGGGTTGGGGTGTCTCCGGGTGGGGCGGAGGTGGGGTTCTTCGGTGGGGACTTCTTCGGTTGTGGGTGGAGGGGAGTGGTAGGGGGTGACCGACTTTTGACGTACGGGACGGCCCCTAGGGGTGCTCGGGGACTGTTTCCGGGGTGAGACCTGAGGTTTCGGTTCCGCTTCCTCCGTAGCGTCCTCAGTGGAAATGATCATGCCGTCCTCCCTGGCGGACCGGTGTGGTCGGTCTACTGGAGGGAGTTCCATGCACGCCAAGGCGGATGAGTACCGGGGTGGCCTCGCGGCGTTGTCGGTGAACGCGTCGCTGGACGAGGTGCTCGAACAGGCCGAACGGCACGACGCGGCGGCGACCACGCCGGGTGAACGCGCGGGTGCGCTGCTGGCCATCGCCGAGGCGTGCAGGCGGCTGGGCAGGGTGGAGCGCGCTGAACGCGCCTGGCGCGCCAGCTACCGCACCGCGCGGGACGCCGTCGACCAGGACGCGATGGCCTGGGCGCTGTGGAGCGGTGGCACCCTCGCCCGGCAGCGGGGTCGCTACGTGCTGGCGCACCGCCTGCTGACCCGCGCGGTCGAGGCCGCCGAGCGCGGCACCGATCCCATGGCGCGGGGGTACGCGCTGGCCGGGCTCGCCGAAACCGGCCGCGTGCAGGGGGATTTCGCCGGAACGTTGCGGCTCCACGAGCAGCTGCTGGCTGAAGCTAGGGAGGTCGGTCAGCCGAGGCACGTCGTGTGGGCGCTGGAGGGGATCGCGCAGATCCACCGGCACGGGGGCGACCACGACACCGCCCTGGCCCTGTTCACCGAGGCCTGCCAGATCGCCACCGACGGCGACGACCAGCGGGGACGCGCCTGGGCGCTGCGCGGCATCGCCGACCTCACGTCGCTGCGCGGCGAACCCGCCGAGGCCCTGGACCTGCTGGCCGACGCCGAACGCACGTGCCGGGACATGCGCTTGGAAGCGGCCCTGGCCTACAACCACAAGATGCGCGGCAACGTTCTCTACCGCGCGGGCCGCTACGCCGAGGCCGAGCGCGTCTACCGCGACACCGTCGAGGAGTTCACCCGCATCTCCGAGCCACGAGGCGAAGCCCTGGCGCGGCTCGGACTGGTGAAGAGCCAAGCCCGCCAAGGTGCCTCGCCGGAGAAGGTCGACGCCGACCTGCGCGATCTGCAGGCCCGGTTCACCGAGAGCGGTCTGCGCCACGCGGCCGACATGGCCCGGGCCGCCCGCGAGGAACTGCTCGGTTAGGGACGCGACGGGCACCGCCGGGCCGTAAGGTCGCCGGGTGGGTTCTGGGACGATTCCGGTGACGCCGGTGCTCGGTGCCGTGGTCGTGCTGCTGCTGGTCGCGGCCGCCGCGGTGGTGCGCCTGGGCGGGTTCGCCCGGCACTGGGCCGTGATCACCGCAGGGCTGCGCGGTGCGGCGCAGCTGCTGCTGGTGTCGCTGATCATCACCTCCGTGGTGCGCTGGTCGTGGCTGGTGGTGGCGTTCATCGTGGTGATGTTCGCGATCGCGGCGCGCACGGCGGGACGGCGCATCACCGGCAACCGGACGTGGTGGTGGGCGGCCGTGCCCATCGCCGCCGGTGTCGCGCCGGTCGCCGGACTGCTGCTGGTGTCTCGGGCGGTGCCGCTGACCGGGTTGGTGCTGATCCCGCTGATCGGCCAGCTGATCGGGGGAGCGCTGACCGCCACGGCGCTGGCCGGTCGTCGACTTCTCGACGAGCTGGCGCAGCGCCGCGGGGAGGTGGAGGCGGCGTTGTCGCTGGGTCTGTCCGAACGCGACGCGCGGCTCGAAATCGCCCGTCCCGTGGCCGGAACCGCGCTGGTTCCCGCGCTCGACCAGACCCGCACCGTGGGCATGGTGACCCTGCCGGGCGCGTTCGTCGGCATGCTGCTGGGCGGTGCCGGCCCGCTCCAGGCCGGGGCCGTGCAGCTGTTCGTGCTGGTCGGGCTGCTGGCGGTGGAGGCGGTGGCGATCGCGGCCGTGCTGGAGATCGTCGCGCGCGGTCTGGTCACCCGCCCGGCCGCGCACCAGGCGTGACCTGGTCAGCGCCTGGGAGCGGGCAGGACCAACGCCGAGTGCTCCGGCCTTCCGGTCGCGGGTGGCATCTCGGCGAGCGCGCGCAGGCCCGCGTTGCGCTTCTCCAGCGCTTCCCGGGTGGTGGGGAACAGGGCTGCGTCGCCTTCGCCGACGAGGGCTTGGTTGAGCTCGACGAACTCGCGGGTGCCGGCCTCGTAGGCGGCGAAGGCCTCGGTGTGGTCGGTGTGGGCGGCCAGCGCGTCGGCGAGCATGTAGGCGCTGACCAGCGCGATGCTGGAACCCTGGCCGGTCAGGAAGGACGGGGCGTGGGCCGCGTCGCCGACCAGGGCGACCCGGCCGCGCGACCACGCGGGCAGGTGGATCTGGCTGACCGTGTCGAAGAACAGGTCGTCGGCTTCGCGCATCGCCTTGACCAGGTTCGGGATCTCCCAGCCCTCCCCGGCGAACGCGTCGGCCACCAGCTCTCGCTGCGCGTCGGGATCGCGCAGCAGCTCCAGCGGGGGCTGCGGGCGGGCGATGTTGAGGAAGCCGTGCAGCTCGTCGCTGTCCCGGACGCCGTAGAGCGCCGCCGCCTTGCCTGGCGTGTTCCACATGATGCCCTCGTGGGAGAGCCCGAAGGTGTTGGGCGTGGTGAACCCGGCGAAGCAGAACCCCAGGTAGCGGTGGAACTGGAGCTCGGGCCCGAAGATGAGCTCGCGGGTCCGGGAGTGCAGCCCGTCGGCGCCCACCACGAGGTCGAACTCCCGCTGCGCACCGCTGCGGAAGGTGACGCGCACGCCGTCCCCATGCTCGTCGAGCACGTCGATGGAGTCGTGGAACACGAACTCCACGTCGTCGCGAACGGCTTCGTAGAGCACCTGGGTCAGGTCGCCGCGGCGGACCTCCAGGTCCTGCCCGTCGACGCCGCCCACGACGTGCTGGGGGTGCACGGAGGCCGCGACGGATCCGTCGGCGTCGAGGAACGTCAGCCGCTGCGTCTTGATGTCGGCCTGCCGCAGCTGCGGCAGGATTCCCATCCGGCGGGCGACTTCCAGGGCGGTTCCGCGCACGTCGATCGGATACCCGCCGTTGCGCACCGATGCGGCCTTCTCGACGACGGTCACGTCGAACCCGTTGCGGTGCAACCAGAACGCGACCGCCGGGCCCGCGATGCTCGCACCTGAAACCAGAACTCGCACGTCTTCCTCCTTCACTTGATGGATTTCTGCCGACGGGTCAGGACGACGGCGGTCACCGTGGACAGCCCGAACGCGACGGCGGCGATCGTGAGGTAGCTGAAGACCCCCAGTCCCGAGTTGACGGTTCCGCCACCTGCGGGCAGGGCCGTGGAGTGCAGGACCGCCGATCCCACGAAGTTGAGCACCACCGAGCCGACCGCGACCATGACCATGACCAGGCTCGACACCGTTGCCTGCTGGCTCGCGGGAGCGAGGCTTCCCGCCACGTTGAACCCCGAGGTGCCGAGCGCGCCGACGGTGAACCCGAGCAGCAGCGCGAACACGAGGGCGGCCGGGAAGGACGCGACACCGGCGAACATGCCGAGGGTGCCGACGGTTCCGAGACCCACGGCCCCGGCCAGCGTCACCACCGGGCCGAAGCGCCCGGCCAGCGCCCCCGCGAGCGGGCCGCCGATCATGACGCCGATGGCGGGCGCGGCCAGCAGCATCGCCAGCGACCCCTGCCCGCCGAGGCCGTAGCCGAGCCCCTGGCTCAGCGGGACCTCGCCGACGAGCGGCAGCAGCTGCAGCATGCTCTGGTACGAGCCGGTGGACAGCACGATGATGAGCAGCGTGAGCAGCAGCGGACCGCCCAGCCGGCGCACGTCGATCAGCGGTTCCGGGGTGCGGCCGGAGGCGATCCACCACCGGGCCAGTGCCGCTGCGCCGGCGATCAACAGGGCGATCGGCCCGATCTCCAGCCAGCCGATCTCGGACCCGAGGCTGATGTAGCTGAGCACGCCGATCAGTCCGCCGCCGAGCAGCGCGGCTCCGCCGAAGTCGATCCGGCCGGGCGTGGTGACCGGGGATTCGGACACGACTCCGCGCACCATCAGCGCCATCGCCGCCGCCACCGCGGCCGAGATGACGAAGATGATCTGAAAGCCGTTCTCAGCGGCCAGTTTCTCGGCCGCGAAGCGCGAACCGATGTTGAGCACGGCCGATCCCGAGGTCACGATGCCGACCACGACCATGGACAGGCGCGGTGCGCAGACGTCGCGCACGATCGCGACGGTCAGGAACAGCGCGGCCACGGCCGAGCCCTGCATGAGCCTGCCGATCACGAAGATCCACACGTTGGGCGCCACCGCGCACACCAGCGCGCCCGCGCAGCTGATCAGCAGCGTCAGCACCAGGATCCGACGCTTGCCGTGCACGTCGGCGCTCTTGCCGAGCAGGGGAGCCCACATCGCTCCGGCCAGCATCGCGCTGGCGTTGAGCCACGCGGCCTGGTCGGTGCCGAAGTGGTCGAGCATCTCCGGCAGCACGATCAGGGGTGCTGAGATGGCCGTGTCGACCATGAAGTTGACCAGGACCAGCACCGCCACCAGGCCTATGAGTCGCCCGTTCCACCTGGTGTGCAGTGCGGCTTCGGCGCCGTCTACGGCTTGCATGAACCGCTCCTCGCGTTCGGTGTGCGCTTGCCCCGGTGAAAACTACACTACACGGTGTAGTGTGAATTGGCTGAGAATAGGATGTGAACCATGGCGACACCCAGGACGGCCCCGCAGTCACCCGGCCGGCGCAAGCGGACCGAGATGAAGCGCGCGGCCATCCTGGACGCGGCCGAGGAGCTGTTCGTCTCCGAAGGCTTCGAGGTCACCAGCGTCGACGCGATCGCGACCCGCGCCGAGGTCTCCAAGCGCACGGTCTACGACCACTTCGGCGACAAGCGCGCCCTGTTCCAAGGGGTCCTGGAGCGCTCCGGCGACGTCCTGCTGACCACCATCCGCGCGGCCATCGACGAGGAGCTCACCGAAGACCGGGACCTGCGCGAAGCACTGCACGCCTTCGCGCAGCGGGTCACCACCGAGACCTTCCCGTCCTCGGTCTACGTCAACTTCCGCCGCCTCAACGCCCAGGCGCCACCGGCTCCGCGACTGCCCGACGGGCTCGACGACGAGCCGGAACGCTCCCTGGAGCAGCGCTTCACCCGCTACGCCGACAGGGGAGACCTGCACGTCCCCGACCCGCGCCGCGCGGTCCAGCACTTCATCGCCCTGACCATGCGCCTGGCCCTCGACGTCATCGACGAGGACCCGGATCTGGCCCGCAACACCGGAGAGCTCCACGCCCTCATCGCCGACGGGGTCGACGCCTTCCTCCGCGCCTACCGCTGATCGTTCCGGGAATGTCCCGGTGGTGGGGCGGTGTTATCCCGGCAACGGCTTGAGGCGGGGAGGTCGAGATGGCTGAGCACGGAGCTCCCGAATCGTCCGACGCGGGGGCGATGGATGCCTATTCGCGCACCGTGAGCTCGGTGGCCGCGGAGATCACGCCCAGCGTGGCCAGCCTGCGCACCCGCGGAGCGTGGGGCGAGGCCAAGGGGTCGGCGGTGGTGTTCACCGCGGACGGTTTCATGCTGACCAACGCGCACGTCCTCGGCGGTTCGCGCGGCGGGACCGCTTACTTCGCCGACGGCACCAGCGCCGAGATGTCCTTGGTGGGCGCCGATCCGCTGTCGGACCTGGCGGTCGTCCGCGCGGACGGGCAGACGCCGAAACCGGTGGAGCTCGGCGACAGCGACGAGCTCGTCGTGGGCCAGCTGGTGGTGGCGGTGGGCAATCCGCTCGGCCTGACCGGCTCGGTCACGGCAGGCGTCGTCAGCGGCCTCGGACGGTCGATGCCCTCGGGTGGCGGTCACGCCGCTCGCATGATCGAGGACGTCATCCAGACCGACGCCGCGCTCAACCCCGGCAACTCGGGCGGTGCCCTCGCCGACGCACGAGGCGTCGTGGTCGGGATCAACACGGCCGTGGCCGGGATCGGCGTGGGGCTGGCGATTCCGATCAACTCGACGACCCGCCGGATCATCTACTCGCTGATGCGCACCGGGCGGGTTCGCCGCGCCTACCTCGGCCTGGTCACCACGCCCGCGCCGCTGCCGGAGGAGCTGGCGCGGCGGATCGACCAGCGCACCGGTCTGCGGGTCGTCGACGTCGTGCGCCGCAGCCCGGCCGACCGCGCCGGCCTCCACCCCGGCGACCTCGTGCTGACCGCCGCGGGCGAGCCGGTCCGCAACGCCCAGGGGCTGCAACGGCTCATGTTCGCCGAAGCCATCGGCAAGCCGCTGCAGATCACCGTCACCCGCAACGGCGCGATGGTCGACGTCATCGCAGAACCCACCGAGCTCCAGGACGCGGCGGCCTGACCGGAGGATAGGTTCGCCGGATCGGTCCGAGCTGTGGAGGTGAGGCGTCGATGGGGACTGCCGTTCCGGAGGAGCACCGCGCCGACGCGGAGCTGTTGTGGGACTACCACGACATGGGTCACGAGCTGCGGCGTTGCGACGTCGGAGTCGGGCTGGGCAGCCACGATCTCGGCGTCGCCGACCACATCGTCGAGCTCTACGGAAGCGGGTGGTTCCCGCTGGTCGTGTTCACCGGCGCCAACGCCCCGACGACCGTCGAGCGCTTCCCGCGCGGCGAGGCCGTGCACTACCGCGAGCACGCGATCGGGCGCGGCGTTCCGGGCGCGGCGATCGTCGTCGAGCCGAAAGCCACCAACACCGCCGAGAACATCGAGTTCACCCGCCAGGCCCTCGCCGGCCGGGAGACCGAGTCCCTGCTGCTGGTGTCCAAGCCGTACCAGCAGCGACGCGCCTTCGCCACGGCGAAGAAGGTCTGGCCCGAGGCGGACATCGTCTGCAGCTCGCAGCGCACCCCGCTGGACGACTACGTCCGCGCCATCGGTGACGCCGACCGCGTCATCGACATGCTCGTCGGCGACACCCAGCGCATCACCCTCTACGCCGAGCGCGGCTTCGCCGTTCCGCAAGACGTGCCCGCCGAGGTCGAAGCGGCCTATCAGCGCCTGCTGGCCGCCGGGTACACCCGCCGCCTCGTCCGGGACTGATCGCGCGAACCTCCGGTGGTGGAGTTCGTGCCGCAGTCGACCGGGCGCGGCCCATCCGCAACCGACAGGCCACCTCGGCGTCCGCTAGCGCTGCTCGGATAGCGCGCATGCGTGCATCTCGGACATTCTTCCTGACCGCCCAGACCGCTCTCGCGCTCTTCGTGCCGATCAGCGCCCACGCGGAACCGGTGGCGGGCCCCACCGACGGGGTGCAGCCGTTGGAGAGAGCCCACGCTCACAACGACTACGAGCACCCGCGGCCGCTGTTCGACGCGCTCGCGCACGGTTTCCGGAGCGTCGAGGCCGATGTCTGGCTGGTGAACGGCGAGCTGTGCATCGGCCACGACGCGCCCGACTGCAGCCGCACCCTGGAGTCGCTCTACCTCGAACCCCTGGCCGAGATCGCCGGTGCCAACGGCGGCGAGATCTACGACGGTGCCACCGAGCCGCTGCGCCTCTACGTCGACGTCAAGGACGGCGGCCAGGCGGTGTGGGACGTGCTCGCCGACCAGCTCGACGACCGCCCCCAGCTGGTCAGCTCGTGGGCGAACGACCGCGAGACCACCCGCGCCGTCGAGGTCGTCGTCTCCGGCCAGCTGGCCAACCAGACCTTCGACGACCCGGTCCGCTGGGCGTCCGGAGACGGCCGCATCGCCACTCCGCCGCCGGCCGATGCCACCAGCGCCGACCTCGTGGTCCTCTCCGAGAACTGGACCCGCCTGTTCACCTGGCAGGGCATCGGACCCATGCCGGAGCACGAGCGGCAGAAGCTGCACGAGCTCGTCGATCGCGCCCACGCCGAGGGCCACGAGGTGCGCTTCTGGGCCACCCCGGACATCGAACCCGGCGCCCGGGAAGCGGTCTGGCGCGAACTCGTCGACGCCGACGTCGACCAGATCAACACCGATCACCTCACCGCGCTCGAGGAGTTCCTGAAGTCCTACGACCCCGCCGAGCAGAACTCGTGACCCCACCGCCATGATCCAGCAGGACTTGGCGGCGGGTTGATCGGTTCCGCCGTCAGCGGAACGGGCTTCCCGGGTGGCTGGACGGTGTCAGGATTGGCGCATGGCGGACGTCGTTGAGTTCAGGCCCAGGCGCGAGACCGAGCCCGAGCCGCTGTGGCGCGAGGAGCTCGGCCGCAGCCTGCGCGCCATCAGGGAAGACCGGGGTGACCGGCTCGTCGACGTCGCCGAGCGAGCCGGTGTCTCACCCCAGTACCTCTCCGAGATCGAGCGGGGCCGCAAGGAACCCTCCAGCGAGATGATCGCCGCGGTCACCGGAGCGCTCGGCATCGACCTCGCCGATCTGCTCGGCAGCATCGCCGGGCAGGTCCGGCGCAGCCGGCCCGCGGCTCCCGCTCCCGTCGGTCGCCCGGCCGGCCCGCTGCTGATCGCGGCCTAACCCCGCTCCTCCAGGACGTGGTCGGCGAGGCCGTAGGCGACCGCCTCCGGCGCGTCGAAGACCCGGTCGCGGTCGGTGTCGTGGCGCAGCGTCGGCACCTCCTGGCCGGTGTGCCGAGACAGGATCTCCTCCAGCTGGGTGCGGACCCGGATCACCTCGTCCGCCTGCAGGATCAGGTCCGGGATGGTGCCGCGGCCCTGCGCGGCCGGCTGGTGCAGCACCACCCGCGTGTGCGGCAGCACGGCGCGACGGCCGGGTGCTCCTGCCGCGAGCAGCACCGCACTGGCCGCGACAGCTTGGCCCACGCAGGTCGTGGCGACCGGAGCCTTGATGTAGCGGACGGTGTCGTAGAGCGCGAGCATCGCGGACGGGTCACCGCCCTCGGAGTTGATGTAGAGGTTGATCTCCCGATCCGGGCTGTCGGCCTCCAGGTGCAGCAGCTGGGCGATCAGCGCGTTGGCGACACCGGAGTCGATGGGCGTGCCGAGGTAGACGATGCGTTCGGCGAGCAGGTGCGAGTAGACGTCCATGATCCGCTCGCCGTGGGAGCTGCGGGTGATGACGTTGGGGATGGTGTAGCTGGTCATGCCCGAACTCCCGTCTCCGCGCTGAGGCCCATGGGCGTCCGCATCGGCATCACCTGACCCAGACCGTCGACGATGTGGTCGACGAACCCGTACTCGCGGGCCTGCTCGCTGCTGAACCAGCGGTCGTGCAGCGAGTCGGCGAAGACCCGCTCGACGGGCTGCCCGGTGTCCTCGGCGATCAGGCCGAGCACCGTGTCCCGCGTGTAGCGCAGGTCATCGGCCTGCACCTCCACCTCGACGGCCGAACCGCTGATCCCGGCCGAACCCTGGTGCATCAGGATTCGCGCGTGCGGCAGAGCGAAGCGCTTGCCGGGAGTGCCCGCCGACAGCAGGAACTGGCCCGCGCTGCACGCGAGTCCGAGCGCGAGCGTGGACACGTCGCACGGCACGAGCCGCATCACGTCGCGGATCGCGAGCATCGCCGGCACCGAGCCGCCGGGGGAGTGGATCCACAGCGCGATGTCCTTGCCGGGATCGGAGTGGGCGAGGGACAGCATCTGCGTGATCAGCACCGTCCCGTTGTCGTCTTCGAGCGGACCGTCGAGCACCAGAACCCGCTGGTCGTAGAACCTCTCGCGAAGCCGGTGGTCGAACATCGGCTGCTTCTCATCGTTGGCCATGACCCGACCATGCCCCCGCCACCCCGCTCGCGAAGCCCCGCGCTGCCCTGAGCAGATCCGCCCTCAGCGGCGTGGTGAGCCGGGTTCCGGTGGTAGCAGCGCTGCGCGAGCGTGGGTGATGAAGGCGCTCTCCCAGCGGTGCAGGTCTTCCGCTGCGAAGCGGTCGTACCGGAGCTCGGCCGTCGGGCGGTGGTAGACGGTGTCGTCGGTGCGCCAGGCCGCGTGGCGCAAGGGGGTTTTGGTCGTCTTGTTGCTGGCGGTGAGGGGGATCTCGCCGGTGATGCGGACGAAGCGGGGGAGCCACTTGGTGCCCAGATCGGGCTGAGCGGCGAGGAAATCCGCGAAGGCCACCGGATCGAACTCGCCCCGGAGTTGGAGGGCGCACATGACCTGGTCGCCGGTGCGGGGGTCCGGCACCGGGTAGACCGCCACCGCTTCGACCGGCTCCCAGCGCTGGAGGATTCGTTCCACCGACGCCGCGGCGAAGTTCTCGCCGTCGACGCGGAGCCGGTCGGCGGTGCGCCCGGCGAAGTAGAAGAACCCGTCGGCGTCGCGGTAGGCGAGGTCGCCGGTCCAGAAGTCCTCGCCGCGCACGCGCTCGGCCTGGGCCTCGGGGTTGTTGTAGTAGCCCTCGAACGCGGCAGCCTGCCCGAGGGCGACGATCTGCCCGATGGCCTCCTCGGCGTTGCTCAACCGCCCGTGCTCGTCGAACACCCCGGGCGGGCATTCGGTTCCGGTGTCCTCCCGCAGCACCCGGACGTCGAGCCCGCCCACCGGCAGACCGAGCGAGTCCGGTGGGCTGTCGGCGGTCCGGTTGATCCGCAGCACGCCCTCGCTCATCCCGTACCCCTCGGAGACCCGGCAGCCGAAGCGCTCCGCGAACCGTTCGGCGTCGGCCGGTGAGGCTTCGGTACCGACGGCGAGCCGCAGCGTGCTGCGCCGGTCGGCATCGGTCTCCGGCCGCGCGAGGACGTAGGCGAGCGTGCGTCCCACGTAGTTGACGAAGGTGACGCCGTAGCGGTGGATGTCGCGCGCGAAGCCGGACGCGGAGAACTTCCGGGCCAGGCACACAGTCGACCCGACGTGCATCGCCGGTGCAAGGTTCATCATCGCCGAGTTGCCGTGGAACAACGGCATGCACAGGTACGACACCGAGTCCCGCGTGAGCTCGGTGCGCACGGCCAGCGACTCCGCGAGCGCACCCAACCGGCCCTGCGAGCAGATCACCGCCTTCGGCGCCCCGGTCGACCCGGAGCTGAACAGCAGCAACAACGTCCGGTCCGGTTCCGGTGAAACCGATGGCAGGTCAGCGCGTTCGGGAAGCAGGTTGAGGTCGCTGTCGACGTTGAAAACCGATGCTCCGTGGTCGATCCCGTCGAGCAGTCCCGCCAAGCGCGTCTCGGTGACGACGACCTCGCACTCGGTGTGCCGGATGTCGCGGGCGAGACCGGCGCCCCGCCGGGTCGGGTTGATGCCCACCACGACCACGCCCTCCAGCGCGGCGGCGACGATCCAGAACACGTGGTCGGGCACGTTCTCCAGCAGCAACCCGACGTGCCGAACACGTGCGTTGCGAAGCCATGCCGCGCGCCGCGCCCCTTCGGCGACGACCTGCGCCCACGTCCACGACCGCTCCTCGAAGCGCAGCCCGACCCGCTCGTCGCCGGCCCGCGAGCGCACGACCTCGGCGAACGTGCTCACCGCTCCTCACCGAGATCCCGGCCCCGGGTCTCGGAGATCAGCAGGACCGAGACGATCGAAATACCGACCGCACCCACGATGATGCAGCTCAACGGGAGGCTCGACCCGCCCGTGCCGGCCACCAGCGTCGCCGCGATCATCGGGGTGAAGCCTGCGCCGAGCAGGCTCGCCATCTGGTACCCCAGCGACACCCCGGTGTAGCGCACGCGGGTCCCGAACATCTCCGACAGCATCGGTGCCAGCGGCGCGTACATGAGGTTCTGGAAGATCTGCGCGACCACCAGCGCCGCGATCATCGCCGGCACGGTCCGCGCTTCCAGCAGGGCGTACATCGGGAACGCGAACAGCACCGCCCCGGACGCGCCGATCAGCAGCACCCGGCGTCGGCCGATGCGGTCGGAGAGGGCGGAGAAGATCGGGATCCCGATCAGGCCGGTCAGGCTGATCAGCAGGTGTGCGCGCATGATGTCCGGCAGGTCGTAGCCGAGCCCCTTGGCGTAGGCGACGCTGTGCGAGCCGATCAGCGCCGTCATCGCGAACGGCCCGATCCCCGCAGCGCACGCCAGCAGCACCGCGCGCGGACGCCGCAGCACCCGCAGCAGCGGCAACGACTCCCGCTCACCCGCCTTCGCCATCGCCTGCCGGAACAGCGGGCTCTCCACCACGCTCAACCGGACGTACAGGCCGATGATCAGCAGGATCGCGCTGGCCAGGAACGGGATCCGCCATCCCCAGGACACGAAGTCCTCCCGTGGCAGCAACGTCACCAGCGCGACGGCCCCGTTCGACAGCAGCGACCCCAGCGGCGAACCCGCCTGCATGACGCCGACCCACGCTCCGCGGCGACGCGCATCGGCGTGCTCGATGACCATCAGCGCCGCACCGCCGTACTCACCGCCCACCGCGATCCCCTGAACGCAGCGCAGCAGCACCAGCAGGACCGGGGCGGTCAACCCGATCGACGAGTACGTGGGCAGCACGCCGATGAGCACGCTCGCCACACCCATCAGCACCATGCTCATGACCAGCGCGGACTTGCGCCCGAGCTTGTCGCCGAAGTGCCCGAAGATCAACCCGCCGAGCGGCCGCGCGACGTACCCCGCGGCCAGCGTCCCGAACGCGGCGATGGTGGACACGGCGGGGTTGGACCCGGGGAAGTACAACGTCCCGAACACCAGCGCGGCCATCGTCGAGTAGAGCAGGAAGTCGTAGTACTCGATGACCGTGCCCAGCAGCCCGGACAACGCCACCTTCCGCACCTGGCGGCCGTCCACCGCCTCCGCAACAGGAACCGACCCCGGCATCGCCACTGACACCACTTCCTCCGCCGAACCAAGCGCTTGCTAGGCAAGCTACGACCCCGATCCCCCCAGGTCAAGAACGGCCCACCCCGCCCCGAGCTCCAAGCTCCGAACTCCAGTGGAAACCCGCCCCCCGAACTCCAGTGGAAACCCGCCCCCCGATTTCAGTGGAAGTCCGGCACCGGATTCCCCAGAGCCTCCGGGCCGTGGTTCCGACGTGCGCCCTGGTGCTGCCGTAGTGGGCAGGATTCGAATTTCGCGCGAAATTCGACCGGCAAAGTTTCGACTCGAATTTCGCGCGAAATTCGAAATTTCACGCCGTGAGCGAACGTTCGTCGGGGCGTGTTAGTCGGAGGTCCAGAGCTCGTCGAGCGGGAGTCGGCCGGTGGGGATCGCCGATCGGCCTGCCGGGGTCGGGGCGGGGTGCCCGAGCGCGATCCCGGTGCGGACCTGCCACGGGGCGGAGAAGCCCGCGAGGGCGGTGACCCGCTCGACGTTGTCCTCCGGGAAGAACGTCACCGGGCACGAGCCGAGCCCGAGCGCGTGCGCGGCCAGCATGATGTTCTGCGCCACCCGTCCGCAGTCGAACGCGGCGTCGCTCCAGCTGAGGTCGAGGGCGAGCAGCAGCACCACGGGCGCCGCCCGCAGGTGCGCCGCGTAAGCGCCGCAGCGACTCAGCTCCGCGCGCGTGTCCGGACTCCGCACGGTGTGGAACCGCCAGGGCTGGCGATTGCGCGCGGACCCCGTCCACCGCCCGGCCTCCAACACCGGCCGCAGCACGTCGTCGCCGACCGCGGCATCGGTGAACCACCGGGTGGCCCGCAACGACGCCAGCGCTCCGAGTGGATCTGCCATGCGGCCGACACTATCGGCCTGCGTCGCGGCTGGTGAGGCGAGTCGTCAGCACCCGCGCCCGGGCCTTTCGCCCCTGCCTGCTGGGAAGACCCACCGGCACCCTTCCGTACTGCAGCCGGACAACAGCCTGAGGGGGATTCGAACATGACCGCCGAACAGCCGTACTACCCGCGACCCGTGCCACCCGCGATGACGTCCCCAGCGCCCACCAACGGCATGTCGGTGGCCGCGCTGGTCCTGGGCATTCTCGGGATCGCGCCGCTGGCAGTGATCTTCGGTCACCTCGCCGCGCGCGACATCAGGAACAACCCGCCGCAGTCCGGGTACGGCATGGCGATCGCCGGGCTGGTGCTGGGGTACGTGGTCCTGGCGGTGTGGGCGATGGTCTTCCTCTTCTTCCTCGTCGTCATGATCGGAGCCTCGACCACCACCGCGTTGGGGGCGTAGCCGCGCGTTCTGGATCGGGGGATGGCCGGCCGGTGCTGGGGGAGGGGAAGGAGCACCGGCCGACCTGGAACCGGTCTCGGTGTGGGGTCCGGCCGAGCGGTTCCTGATTCAGGGGCGTTTCGTCATCCGTCTGCTGCCCTCGCTATCCGCAACGCCACTCGATAGCACTCCGGGCACGTCGCCCACAGCCATGCGAGCTCGGAGTTGTCCGCGACCAGGTCGACCTCGCCGCACAACGTTGTGACCGCGGTCCCGCTCGGATAGACCAACGCGCCTTCCGGCCGTCGGTCGGTGCTCGCATGTCGCGCTGAGTTCGCCGGAACCCAGTAGAACTTGTACATCGCAACCCCCAGGAAATTCGATGTCGATGCTGTCAAATCCAGAATCGACGTCTAGTAGCCACTGATCAATTACCTAATCGTGGGATGGATATACCAGGTAGACGGCCATACGATCTGTCTCGTGCCTGTAGACGTTAGTGCCGTGACGCCGCGAGCGCGGGCGCTCGCGGCAGCAATCCGAACGGTTCGGGAAGAATCCGGGATCAGCGGAAGAGAGCTGAGCAAGCGGCTCGGAATGAGCCACGGAACGATCTCGCACTGGGAGACCGGCCGAAGAGTGCCGGCGCCGGAGGACGTGGCATCGCTGCTGGCGGTCGCCGGGGTGACAGGGGAGGAGAGGCGGCGACTCGTCGACCTCGCCCGGCATGCCAGCGAGCCCAACTGGCTCGCTGTCGGCATTCCCGGTATTCCGCAGCAGCTCGCGGGAGTGGTGGAATGCGAACGAGCTGCTTCAACGGCTATTGAATGGTCGCCAATGGTGGTTCCCGGGCTGCTGCAGATTTCTGAATATGCTCGCGCAGCCTCGGTCGCAGCGGATCTGCCGGCGAACGAGGTCGAAACCCGAGCCATGGTGAGGGCGTCACGACGTGAGCTGCTCACCCGCAGGTCTCCGTTGCGGTTCCACGCTTTGATCGGTGAATACGCACTCCGCGACCAGATCGGCACCGCCGAAGTCATGGCCGATCAACTCGTGCACCTCCGAGATCTGGCCGGTCGTGAGAACGTGACGATTCAGGTGGTTCCATCCTTCGTCGGCTGGCATCCAGGGCTGGTCGGGCCGTTCATCCTGTACGAGTTCCCCGACTCCCCGGCGACGGTGCACTTCGAGCACTACAGCTCTGGTGCCTTCGTCGTCGATGTCGTTGATGTGCAGGAGTATCGACAAGCGATCGACGCGATCGGCAAGCTGGCTCTGAGCCCTGAAGCTAGTGCGGAGCTCATACGAAGTATCGCGGAGGAGAAGGGGAACGAGGGATGAGTGAGATCCAGGGTTGGCGGAAGTCCTCGCACAGCCACCCAAATGGGAACTGCGTGGAGGTTGGTCGCGTGGTCGGCTGGCGGAAGTCCAGCTTCAGTCACCCCAACGGCGACTGCGTCGAGGTGGGGGAGTTATCCGGTCACGCCGCGGTGCGTGATTCGAAGGCGCCGGGCGCGGGGTACTTCACCGCGACGCCGTTGCAGTGGGAGACGTTCCTCGATGCGGTGAAGGGCGACCGGTTCTCGCTCTGAGGGCGCCGCAGGCACGGTGGGCCGCAGTGCTACGGAGAGTATGGAAGTGAACACGGAAAGCCATTTCGCCTGAATCGGATCTTCCGGGCTGTGGGTGCCGGCCGGATTCGCCGTGAATCGTTGTGCGTGAGCACTCGACCTGGCGCGTCGTCCCGACTAGACAGACACCCAACACAAGGACGACGGAACAACGAGGTTCAGCCATGTCGGACTCCGTGCAGCACGCTGCGGGCGCTGGTCGCACCCGGGATGAGAAGCGGTTGCTCGCCAGCACGCTCGTCGGGACGACCATCGAGTGGTACGACTTCTTCATCTACGCGCAGGCGGCGAGCCTGGTGTTCGCGCCGCACTTCTTCAAGCCCCTGAGCGCCGACGCACCGGGGGTCGCCAGCCTGCTGTCGCTGGCGACCATCGGCATCAGCTTCCTGTTCCGGCCGCTCGGAGCGGTCGTCGCCGGGCGGTTCGGTGACCGGCTCGGGCGCAAGGCGATGCTGGTCATGACGCTGATCATGATGGGTGCGGCGACCGCGCTGATCGGGCTGCTGCCCACCTACGCCCAGATCGGGGTCGCGGCGCCGATCCTGCTCATCGTGCTGCGCGTCGTGCAGGGCTTCTCCGCAGGCGGGGAATGGGGTGGTGCGGCGCTGATGGCGGTCGAGCACGCCCCGCTCGGCAAGCGCGGCTACTTCGGCTCCTACCCGCAGACCGGCGTGCCGCTCGGGTTGATCCTGGCCACCGGGGTGCTGTGGGTGATCAGCTCGTCGACCAGCGAGGAGCAGTTCCTCGCCTGGGGCTGGCGGATTCCGTTCCTGGTGTCGGTCGTGCTCATCGTGTTCGGCTACCTGGTGCGCCGCCTGGTCGAGGAGAGCCCGGTGTTCCAGGAGATGCTGGATCGCAAGGCCCACTCCTCGGCGCCGC
Source organism: Saccharopolyspora endophytica (assembly GCF_018070075.1). Classification (GTDB taxonomy): domain Bacteria; phylum Actinomycetota; class Actinomycetes; order Mycobacteriales; family Pseudonocardiaceae; genus Saccharopolyspora; species Saccharopolyspora endophytica. The sequence continues at coordinate 37,071 of NZ_JAGPXE010000019.1, read as the reverse complement.
TGCAGGAGCTGTTCCGCAGCAACACCCGCAACGTCGTGCTGGCCGCGCTGATCTTCGTCGCCAACAACGCCGCCGGTTACCTGGTCATCGCCTACTTCCTCAGCTACGGCAAGACCCTTGGGCTGTCCCGGCCGACCGTGCTGCTGGCGACGATCGTCGGCGCCGTCGGGTGGCTGGTGTTCACCGTCTACTCCGGTGCTCTGTCCGACCGGATCGGGCGGGTGCGCACGTTCCAGATCGGCTACGCGGCCGTGTTCGTGTGGATGCTGCCGATGTTCCTCATGATGGGAACGGGCAGCGGCGTGCTGTTCGCGCTGGCCATCGTCGTGCTGTCGTTCGGCATCGGGCTGTCCTACGGGCCGATGTCGGCGATGTACGCCGAGATGTTCCCGGCCAAGGTGCGCTACTCCGGCGTGTCCATCGGCTACGCCTTCGGCGCCATCCTCGGCGGAGCGTTCGCGCCCACCATCGCCGAAGCGCTGACCCAGGCCACCGGCAGCGCCTACTCCGTCGGCGCGTACATCATGGTGCTCAGCGTCATCTCGATCATCGCCGTCACCATGGTCCGCGAACCCCGCGGAGCCGACCTGAACGCCTAGTCCCGTCCTCGGCGGTGCCGGGGGTGTCGAATTTCGCGCGAAATTCGAGCCCGAACTTCGGCACTCGAATTTCGCGCGAAATTCGACACCCCCGCACCCCGGGCTGTTCCTCGCCGTATCGTCGCCGTGCGGTGGTGATCGAGAACGGGGTGTGAACGTGAGCGCTGTGGCCGACGATGAGCGGGACATCGGCGAGGCCGCGCTGGAGGTTCTGCGTGCGGAGCTGGCGAGGGCGGATGCCGCGATCGCCCGCACCGACACGAAGGCGAGCGTGCTGCTCGCGGTCTTCGGGCCGATCGTGACGGTGGGTGCGGCGGCGGTCCAGCGGATCCCGCTGCCCGCGCCCGGGCGGATGGCGCTGTGGGGCGCGCTGGTGCTGATGCTGCTGGCCGTCCTGCTCCTGCTCGCCGTGGTGCGACCGCAGCTGCGCGGCAGCGGGTTCCACGACAGCAGGCGGATGACCGACGAGGAGATGACGGGCTTCGTCGAGCGCATCGTCGAGGACCCGCAGCGCTGGTACCGCCAGCAGCTGCTCACCATCTCCCGACTCGGCGCGACGAAGTTCCGCAGAGTCCGACTGGCAACCGCCCTCATCGGCACAGGCATGATCACAGCAGTCCTCGCCGTGGCCTCATCGCAGTGGTGACGCCACAGCGAGAGTCGGTCGCTCAGCTCACCGGGGTCTCGGTGTTGAGCGGAGGTGTCGACCTCGTTCGGCGGGTGAAGACCCAGAGGCGCAGCGCCAGGAATCTGCTGGTGCCGCCGAAGAGGGCCATCGCGACGACGGCCGTGGCCTCGGCCGTGCTCGACGGGGCTTCGACGGCGAGACCGAGCAGCCACAACGCGATCTGGTTCGACCCGCAGTAGTAGAGCATCACCGCGAAGGTCTGCAGGTGCATCCGCATCGGGTGCTCGTCGCGGTCGGAGAACACCCACCGCCGGTGCGCGATGCTGCTGGCGACCGTTGTGATCAGCACCGACAGGACGTTGGAGATCTCGGCGCTGAACGTGCCGCGCATCAGCACGTAGAGCACGACGTTGGCCAGCGTGGTCACGGCACCGACCGCGGTGAACATCGCGGCCTGGCCGACGACGTGGCCGCGGAACCCCCTCAGCGGCTCCGCGGCTCGCCTGCGGTGACCGCCCATGACCCGCCCTCCCTCGCCGCGCACCGTTCCGATCACCACGATAGGTGCGGGATGCGGGCGTTCCCGGTGAACGACCTGGGAACGAGCTGGGAACGTTGGGTCAGCGGTCGCCGTGCAGCCACTCGTCGTAGAAGGCGGGGAGGTCCGAGGCCTGGCCGCGGAACTGCGGGTCGCGCTTCTCGGTGAAGGCCGCGACGCCTTCCGCGCCGTCGCCGATGCTCGTGTAGAACATCGCCAGCGAATCGATCCGGTGCGCGTCGCGGGGGTGGTCGAGGGCGCTGTTGCGGCGCATCATCTGGCGGGTGAGCGCCGTGGCGACCGGCGACTTGCCCTTGGTCCAGGCGTCGGCGAGCTCCAGCGCGGCCTCCAGCAGGGATTCGGGCGCGTGGACGGCGTCGGCGAGCCCGGCCTCCGCAGCGGCCGCCGAGTCGAGGATCTCGGCGCGGTAGGCGAGGTCGAGCGCCTTCGGCATGCCGACGATGCGCGGCAGGAACCACGTCGACGCGGCCTCGGGCACGATGCCCAGCCGGCCGAAGACCAGGCCGAACCGCGCCTTGCTCGACATCAGGCGCGCGTCCATGGCCAGCGTCATCGTCGCGCCGATGCCCACGGCGGCGCCGTTGATGGCGGCGATGACCGGCTTGCGGCAGTCGTGGACGGCCAGCGTGACCCGGCCGCCGGTGTCGCGGATGCGGCGGAGCTCAGGGGCGGAGAGGTCCTGCATGTCGGCGAGCGCGGGCGACTGCGACTCGTCGAGGCCGAAGACGTTGCCCTCGCTGCTGAGGTCCATCCCCGCGCAGAACGCCCGCCCCGCGCCGGTCACGACGACCGCCCGGATGGAGTCATCGTCGTTGACCTGGACGAACGTCTCCTCCAGCTCGTCGGCCATGGTGGGGGTGAAGGCGTTGAGCTGGTCGGGGCGGTTGAGCGTGACGACGAGGACGCCGTCGGTGACGTCGTGGCTGATGGTGCTCAGTTGCACACTCGTCTCCTCGTGGTCGGGTCGTGGACCCTGCGCAGGCGGGATGGTTCACCGATGTTGACACAGCCGTGCGCGGAATCGACGTGGTCCTGATCACGAGAAGCGGTTCACTTGGACCGCGAGGCCTGAGCGGGTACCCGCTCCTCCTCGTCTTCCTCCTCGTCTTCCTCATCGGTCTCGTCTTCGGTCTCGTCTTCGTCTTCGAAGTCCTCGTCCGTCTCTTCGTCCTGGTCCGCCTTCTCCTCCTCGTCGAGCGCTTCCTCGTGGGTCTTGACGACCTCCTCGTCCCGGATCTCGCCGCGCCAGCCCTCGGCCTCGTCCTGGTCGAGGATCGTGCGGGTCATCATGTGCCGCTTGATGTGCTTGAAATCCGACCGCACGCGTCGACCTTGGGCGCGCCAGAGGTTGGCGGTCTTCTCGAAGAACCCCTGCGGGTAGTACTCGAGGACGAGCAGGATGCGCGTCATCGTCGGGGCGAGCTCGTGGAAGGTCACGGCGCCGTCGACGTAGCCCTTGGCCCCGGTCGACTTCCACACGATCCGCTCGTCCGGGACCTGCTCGATGATGGTGGATTCCCAGTCGCGGTGGGAGAAGAAGATCTGGGCCCGCCAGCTGATCTTCTCGTCGGACTCCTGCTCGACCTTCTCGACCTTCCTGGTGAAGCTGGGGAAGTCCTCGAACGTGGTCCACTGGTTGTAGGCGACGCGGAGCGGGATGCCGACGTCGAACTCCTCGATGATGTTGACGACCTTCGCGTCGCTGCTGCCGCCACCGCCACTGCCGCCTCCGCCGACGGCTTGCTTGACCTTGTCCTTCGCCCCGGCCACTCCGGCACCGAGCGCGGACTTCAGCGGAGACTTGCCCTCGGCGAGGTCCTTGGCGCCGGTGAGCGCTGCGGTCAGGCCGGAACCGCCGTTGTCGGCGACGCCGGTCAGCCTGTCGGTGAGGCCGGTGACCTTGCCGGTGACCGAGCCGACCGCCCGGGAGACCACCGCTTCGAGGAGTTCCTGCCCGGCGTCCTTGAGGCGGTCGAGCGGGAGCTCGTCCGCCAGGCTCTTGTCGCGCTGATCGGTCTCAGCCATCGTTCCCACCTGACCTGCGGTTCGATCCGCTGGACGACGCCGCCGAGGTCTTCTTCCTCGGGGTGGCCGCACGCGGGGCGGAGGGCTTGCGCGGTGCGCGAGTGCGCTGGTTCGACTCGCTCACCTGGTCGTCCTCGGTCTCCGAAGACGCCGATTCCTGCTCGTCCTCGGACTTCGACGAGGTCGATTCCTGGTCGTCCTCGGTCGAGGAGCGCTGTTGCGGAGCCTTCGGTTCCTCCGAGGAGGCCGATTCCTGTTCGTCTTCTTCGGATTCCGAGGATTCCGAGGAATCCGACTGCGGGGAGCGGAGTTTCGCGGCTCGTTCGGAGAGGTTGTCGCTCATGGACTCGATCTCGTTGCTCGCCGCGGCGATGGCCGCCGTCCTGGCCGCTTCGACGAGCCGGTCGCGGAGCGCGCCGCCGACTTCGCCGGAGGGGTCCACCGCTCCGCCGGCCTTCGCGAGCAGCTCCTTGGGATCGCCCATGCGGCGTCCGAGAACGACCCCGCCGACCATGAGCGCCAGTTTCATCCGGCGGCTGCGACCGAGGGCGTAGCCGAGCGCCACAGCCGTCGCCATCTGAGGTCCCTGCTTCATCCCGACCTCCTGCTGGAGCGATGAGATCCTCGGGCTGCGAAGTGCAGTCCGAGTCAGACGTACCCCCGGACGAATACGCGCACACATCGGCACCGCTGATCGTCCAGGTGCGAGCAGCCACGACGTTGGCGCTGGTCAACCCCATGATCGCGTGATGCGGCCAAGTCAGGTGCTCCCAACCGAACCTAGGAGCGCGCTGCCGCGGTTCGTAGAGTCGAAGTCCTCTTCTCCGCCGAGCCCCCCACGACCAAGGCTGGACGAGCGTGGACCGCGCCTGCCCACCACGCAGGAGTGAGGGGATTCGACGATGGCCGACAGGGACGAGCAGCAGGGCGAGGGCCAGTACGACGCCGAGCTGGTGGAAGCCGGCACCGAGGGCGAACGGGTGTCCGCGTCCGCTGGCGGGCGCAAGGACGAGTACCCGGACGTCTACCTCGACATCCCGATGGTCAAGGTCGACGAGATCAGCTTGGAGGTGGAGAACCTCCGCGCGCGGGTCTCCCTGCAAGCCGAGGTCCTCGACCTGCTCAAGCTCAACGTCGGTGTCGACGCCGAGCTCGGCCGCGTCGCGCTGCAGATCAAGGGTGTGGAAGCGCAGGCCCACCTCAACGTCCGCCTGGACAACGTCGCCAACGTCCTCGACCGGGTCCTGACGACGATCGACCGCAACCCCCAGATCCTGGAGAACCTCACCAAGAGCCTCGGACGCGCCGTGGAGGACGTCGGTGAAGGTGCCGGGTCCGCGGTGAAGGACGTCGGCGCGGGTGCCGGCGAGGCCGTCGAGGACGTGGGTGAAGGTGCGCGGTCGGCGGTCAAGGACGTCGGCTCCGGTGCCGGTAGTGCCGTGGAGAGCGTCGGCGAGGGCGCCGGGTCCGCGGTCGAGGAGGTCGGCGCTGGTGCTGGTGGTGCGGTGGAGAACGTGGGTGAGGGCGCGGGGTCCGCGGTGAAGGACGTCGGCTCCGGTGCCGGTGGTGCGGTTCAGAGCGTGGGTGAGGGCGCGGGCTCGGCGGCCGAGGAGGTCGGGTCGGGCGCCGGAAGCGCGGTCGAGAGCGTCGGCGAAGGCGCAGGTGAGGCTGCTGAGCAGGTCGGCAGTGGTGCTGGCGAAGCTGCTGAGCAGGTGGGGAGCGGAGCCGGTGAGGCTGCCGAGCAGGTCGGGAGCGGAGCCGGTGAGGCCGTCGAGGACGTCGGGAGCACCGCTGAAGAAGCCGGCAAGGGAGCGCGCGAGGTCGTCGGCGGCGGGAGTTCCGACGAGGAGGGCGAATCCGAGAAGCCACCGCCTCGAAAGCGCCGCGCGACAGGGGAATCCGAGCGCAGGACCCGTCGCACCAACCGAGACACCACATCGCGTCCGTCCAGAAGGGAACGACGCCGATGACCACCGAGGACGAACCGGACGTGACCTTCACGAGCACCGTGCGAGCCGACGAGATCACCTTCAGCGAGGTGCCCGACACCAGCGTCGACTTCCCCGGGGACGCCGATGACCGCTCCACCTCCGGAAGCGACCGCACCCACCTCCCGAGCCCGGTCCGACCGCACGTGACCTACCACGACATCCAGGTCGACTACCGCATCAAGGCATACCTGGACGAAGCGGACCGCACTGACCCCTGACCACTGCCCCGGGGGCCGTCCAGACGCGCGGTGGTCACCCACCTTCCCGGATCTCAGTGGAAATCCAGGTTCCGATTTCCACTGAAATTCGACGGAGGATCTCCACTGAAATCGGGAAACCCGGGTGGAGACGCGACCACTTGCACGGACACTCGATACCCCCTGCCCCGCACCGCCGGGTGTGGTTGCGGGGTTGTGGGGTGCTGCGTTGGTAGGGTCGCTGCCCGGTTGAGGTGGTCTTGCGGTTCTGGTGGGAGGCGGTTCGGTGGACGCGTCGGAGATCGGGATCGGGGAGGTCGGGTCGTTCGGGTGGCGGGTGTTCCACGAGCGGCATCCGGTGATGATCGAGCGGTTGTGCGCCGCGACCCCGTTCGGGCCGGACGTGCGGGAGGCGTTGTCCGCGTTGTTGCGGGAGTCGACCGGGGGCGTGGTCGAGCCGTTGGAGGACGACGCGCCGGATCACGGGGTGTGGGCGGGCTGGATCGCCGGCCAGGTCGGCCGGCCGTGGGCGGAGACCTCGTTCCTGTGGGCTGAGAGCTACTTCTTCCGGAAGCTGCTGGCCGCGACCGGGTTCTTCGCTCCGGGGCCTTGGCGGGGTGTGGACCCGTTCGCGCCGATGAAGCGGGCCGAGCTGCACAACGCGGCCACCGCCGAGACGCTCAAGGCCCTCGACGAGCTCCCGCACCTCGGCGACGCCGACCGGGACGCCGCCGTGGTCCAGGCCGCGGTGTGGGGCAACCAGGCCGACCTGGCGTTCCAGCTGTCCACCGACGCGAGCGGTGCCACCTCGGGACTGGTCGCGGGTTCGCCCGAGGAGTTCTGGTCGTTGTTCGGCGAGCCCGGGGTCGTCCACCTCGTCGCCGACAACTCGGCGGGTGAGCTCGCCGCCGACCTCGTGCTCATCGACCGGCTGCTCACCACCGGGCGTGCCGACCGGGTCGTCCTGCACGTCAAGCCCGGCCCCTACTACGTCTCCGACGCCACCCCGACCGATGTGCTGGAAGTCCTGCACCACCTGCGCGATCTGCCCGGTGAAGCGGGAGCGGTGGGCGAACGCGTCCAGAACGCGTTGCGCGAGGGCCGGATCGGGGTGCGGGCGCACCCGTTCTTCTGCGGGCCGAAGGAATTCGGTGCCATGCCGGAGGACCTGCGCGCCGAGCTCGCCTCGGCCGCGGTCACGATCTTCAAGGGCGACCTCAACTACCGACGACTCGTCGGAGACCGCCACTGGCAGCCGACCACGGCGTTCGACGACGTCGCGGTGCGACTGCCGGGTCCGGTGGTGAGCCTGCGGGTGCTGAAGTCCGAAGTCGTCGTGGGACTTCCCGCCGACGTCGTGGCTTCGCTGGACGCCTCAGGTGAGGCGTGGCGGACGCAGGGCTCCCACGCCCTCATCCAGAGCACACCGGTTACGTGATCTAGGTCACGTCGAAGCAACCTCCGTTCGTGTGAGCGCGAACCGATGTGCGCCGGGACCTCCGTTTTCCCTTCCGAAACCGGTGAGTCGCAGTAGCGTCGATCACGTGGCCGATGGGGGAAGTCGGTCAGATGCGTGCGACGACGAGGGGAATGCGCATGTCCGATTCCGCGACCGGCCCGTCTTTGAACCGGCGGTCCATGCTGCTCGGGACCGCCGGTGCACTGGGGATGGCGACCTTCCTGCCCGCGACCGGATGGGGCCGGGAACGGGCGTCTCAGCGGGAACACCCGCCGAACTGGCCTCCGATGGAGCCCTACGGAACCGCCGACACCCGCCTGGACCTGGAGCCCAGGGACGACAACTCCCGGATCCTCGACCTCGAACTCCGCCCTCGGGACGAGGAGCTGGGCCGGGTCTGGATTCGCGACACCTACGTCAACTGCTTCGTCGTCGACGGCCGGCCCGTCTACGTCGCCACCGGCACCACCCGGGTCCCCGGCCTGCCTGCCGCGTCGCCGTGGAACGACGGCATCTTCGTGTGGACCGCGGAATCCCTGGACGGGCCGTGGAAGCTGGTGGACACCACCGGAATCCGGCCCGACGCGGAGAAGGGCAAGGTGTGGTCGCCGGAGTTCGTCGGCGAGAACGAACCCGGGCGGACCGTGGTCGCGCCGTGGCAGCGCTACGCGGGCGAGGGCGCCGACAAGCGCGGCGACGTGTGGGCGCCGGAGGTGCACCACTTCCGCGGGTCCTGGTACGTCGTGGCGTGCATGGGCGACCACTCGCGCAAGGTCGGCTCGTTCATGCTCGTCAGCGACGGCGGCGTCGAAGGCCCGTACCGGGTCGTGGAGGGCAACCTCGACAAGCCCTTCGGCGAGCTCAACCCCGGTGCGCCCGACGGCGTCGACCCGAACGTCTACTACCACATCGACGGCGGCCTCTACGCCGAAGACGGCAAGGCCTGGCTGGTGCTGCACAACGACCTCTACGCCGAGTTCCAGGACGACATGGAGGACATCGTCCAGAAGACGAACCTCCCGAAGTTCCAGCAGACGCGCTACGAACCCGAGCCCTACCTCGAAGGCGCGCACGTGATCAAGCACGGCGGGAAGTACTTCCTCGTGCACGCGGCCTGGAACAAGACCACGGGAAGCGGCGACACCCTGCGGCACGCCTACACGCCCGACGGCGAGCGGGACCAGTACGACGCGATCATCGCGGTCTCGGACCACTTCGAAGGGCCCTACTCGAAGCGCTGGACCGGCGGCATCGGCGCGGGCCACAACAACCTGTTCGTCGACGCCGACGGGCAGCTGTGGGCCACGTTCTTCCGGAACCCGGTCGCGGGTCACTGGCACGAACCCGACAAGCTCCCGCACGCCGCCGTGGCGGGTGTGGTCCGCATGGAGTGGACCGGTCCCGAGGGCAACCGCGTCTACGTCCAGCGCCGGGACGCGTGACAGCTACGGCACCGAGACCTGACCTGCTTGGTCCACGTGCAGGGTCCAGACCGTCTTGTCCTTCGGGACGCGGTTGTTGGTGTCGCTGCCGAAGTCGATCTGGCCCGTCACCAGCCCGTACTTCGACGGCAGGTCTTCGTCGGTCTGGTGCTGGTTGGCGTTGATCTGACGCCACACGGTGCCGGCGGTGATCGGGATCGGGCCACCTCGGTCGAGCTGGTTGGCGGCCCTGAGCAGGACGCTCGCGGCGTCGTGGGCGAGCGCGGCGTGCCCGTCCAGGGACAGGTTCCCCTCCCTGGGCGGGCATTCGTCGGGAGGCATCGCCGGATCGTCCCCGGCGATGATGATGTTGAGCGTGCAGTAGAAGTCCAGCGCCGGGCCGACCACGGTGCGCCCGGAGTCGTTCGGGTCCGGCGTGCTCGGGGCCACCGCGAACGACTGGTAGTAGTACGGGATGCCGATCTTGGCGAAGCGCGCCGCCCGGTTGGCGACGTGGCTGGCCACGTCATCGCTGCCCAGGATCATGGGCGGGACGTCGGTCGGGCAGCCGCTGCCCACGCCGTCCAGGAACTCCCGGAACTCGGTGCCGCGCCCGGCGTAGTACACCAGCTCGTCCTGCGACGCCTTGCAGGTCTCCCGGCCGGCGGTGTGCGGGTCCTCGTTGAGCCACTGGACCGTCGCCCCGGGGTGGACGCGGCGGAACTCGTTCTCGACGTCGGTCCCGAGGTTGCGGCTGTAGGGGTCGACGCCGTCGCTGTAGATCTTGACCCCGGCGGTGCGGCCCTGCTCGCCCGCGAACTCGACGGCTCGCCGGGCCTGCGTGACGTTCTGCGGCGAGACCTGGAAGTACAGCGGTGAGCGGTCGGGGATGTGGTCGTAGGACAGCGTCGACGCGACCGTCGGAAGCCCTGCGGCACCGAGCCTTTCGATGACCTCGAAGGTCTCCTCGCGGCTGTAGTTGAGGCCGATCACGCCGATGATGCCGGGATCCCGCTTGGCGAGCTCGGCGATCTGCCGGTCGACGACCTCCACGCCGTGACCCATGTCCTTGCCGCCGTTGGCGATGAGCACCCGGGCCAGCGGCGTGTTGGGCTCGAAGTTCTGGTCGTACTGGGCCACCGCGATGCCGGCGAGCGTCTCGTGCTGGGCCGAGAGGTTGAACGCGCCCGCTCCCGGGGACAGATCGCCCAGGTAGACCAGCGTGAGGACCGGTCGGCCCGTTTCCGCGGCCTTGTCCAGCGCCAACTGGTTCTGCTGCGCGATCGTGTCACCGATGGCGCGCAGGCCGGTCAGGATCGGATCGGCCTCCTGCGCGGCCTGCTGGGTCTGGCCGGGTGGTGCGTCGTCGATGAACTCCGCGAGGAAGGTGCCGTCGGTGACGCCGACGCACTCGCCCGCCTCGTTCTCCATGCTGGTCAGCCCGGGTGCGGTGCCGAGCCAGTACCAGGGCGGCTGGAACAGGATGCCGCAGTGCGCGGTGCTGAACGCGGAGTACGCGTAGACCCCCACGCCCGCCAGCCCCAGCAGCAGTGCGACCGGCAGGGTTCGCCGCGACCACCACGGCGGGGGAGGCAGCGTGTACTTGTCGGCTGCGGCCAGATGTCGCCGGATCTCGCTCTTGCGGGAATCCCCGGTCGCCGCCGGGGGAATCTCGACCGGCAGGTACCAGGTCATGTCGGTGCGCGCCCGCCGCGCCTCGTCGAGCTTGTGCCGCCACGCGCGGTAACCCTGCTCGTCGGCCTCGTGCGCTTGCGACACGACGTCCTGGACGTTGTCCACCGTCGGCTCGACGGCGTGCGGCGGGACCAGCGAGCTCGTGGTGATCAGCAGCAGCGGATCGACCAGGCCGGTCTCGTTGCGGATGTCGTTGACCAGCTTGAGCAGCGCGTAGCCGCCGTTGGAGCGGGTGACGTTGTCCAGCAGCACCGTCGTGTAGGTCGTGCGCCACTTGCCGCGCAACCGCCAGGGGAAGCGGCGGTAGGAACGGCGCAGGTCCTCCAGCAGCGTGTTGATCAGGAACTTCGCGACCTGCTCGGGAACCTCCTTGTTCCACTCGTTCTCGGTGAGCCGCTCGGCGAACCCGAGGAAGTTCCCGGGTACTTCGGGTGCCAGGTAGCTCTGCCGCCGGAACCACCGGTAGCCGCCGATCAGCGGCAGCCGCCAGTGCATCTTGAGCTGGAACCACAGCCACGGCACCAGGGCGAGCACCTTGAGTACCGACCAGACCGTCCGGTCCGGGGCGTCGGCGGTGTTGGTGTTGATCAGCTCCGCGATCCGCTGCGCGGGGTCGCGCCGCCACAGCCGCTTGCGCAGCTCGGCTTCCCGCCTCGGGATCTCGGTTCCGGACAGGTCCTGCCGCATCAACCACAGCGCCAGGCTGAACCGGGGGAAGCGCATCCGACCGGCTTGGGCGTTGAGCGGGCCGTTGAGCTGCTCGGCGATGTCGGCGAGCAGGCCCCGGACGGTGTCGACCTCGGGCGGTGGCAGCGGTGTCTGCGCGGTGTGGTCGGCGTCCCTGGGATCGGCCGCGGCGGGCGCCAGGCGGATGTAGGCGTGCGGAACCCGGTGCGGTTCGGCGCTCTTGAGCCGTTCGCCGATCGCCGGCAGCAGGCCCTCCAGCTCCCGCGGCCTGACCAGGCACAGCATCGGCAGACCGCCGCCGCTGTCGCTGGTCCGCTCGTGCCGTCGCCCGTAGAGCGCGCGGATGAGTTCCAGGACCTGCACGACCCCGTGGAACAGCGGTAACGACGGCGGACCGTCGTCCTTCACCGAAGCGAGAGTTCTGCTCATAAAGCCCAATCCCCACATTGCGCACTAAGGCAGACGAAGAAGCGACGAGCGTAGCCGCGGTGGGGTGAGCGTGACAATGCGCCGATCCGGTCACGCCCGATCGCTCCCCGGGCGCGGTGCCCGGGGAGCGCGCGGGTCAGGAGTCCTTGCGGAAGTCCGCCGCCGTGGTCGCGTCGGTCAGGTGTGGCCAGCGCGGTTCTTCGCCCTTCGGCACGTCGCCGAGGATGGTGACCCGGCGGCCGACGCGGCGCTCGGTGTAGTCGTTGACCGCGTAGTGCTGCGTCGCCCTGTTGTCCCACATGGCGATCGCGCCGGGCTTCCAGCTGAACCGGCAGACGTTTTCCGGGCGTTCCGAGGAGCTGAACAGGTGGCCCAGCAGCGCGTCGCTCTCGGCGCGGCGCAGCTGCGGGATGCGCAGGGTGAACATGCGGTTGACGTACAGGGAGCGCCTGCCGGTGACCGGGTGAGCGCGGACCACCGGGTGCTCGGCCTCGAAGACGGTGCCGTTGGGGTGGGTGAAGGCGTGCACGGCCGTGAGCCCTTCGAGGAAGTCCCGCAGCGGTGCCGAGAGGTTCTCGTAGGCGAGGTGCTGGTTGCTCCACATCGTGTCGCCGCCGCGCGGCGGGCACTGCACGATCTGCAGGATGGAGGCGATCGGCGGGCTCGCCTGGAAGGTCACGTCGGTGTGCCAGACGTCGGCCTTCGCGCCCTGATCGGAGTCGAGGACGACGATCTCGTCGTGACCGTCCAGCTTGGGCAGGAACGGGTGCACCTCCAGCTCGCCGAGGAACCGGCCGAACGCCTTGTGCGCCTCGGGGGAGAGCTGTTCGGCCTCGGGGAAGAACAGCACGAGGTTCTCCACCAGCAGCGCGTGCAGCTGCGCGAAGGAGTCCTCGGTCAGCGACTCCAGGTCAAGTCCGCGCACCTCGGCGCCCAGCGCGCCGGAGGCGGGACGTACGTCGATGCTCGTCATGGGACGGTCACCTCAACTTCCGTTCGTGCTCAAGGGTTTTCGTGCAGGCTCGCGCCAACGCGTGCCGGTTTCCCCGGCGTGCGGACGTGTTCTCGCCGCTGTCGTTGACGCGGTGTTCGGCGGTCGGTAAGGATGAAAAGCACGGAGGCGGACGGGTCTTCAATCCGGAAGAAAGCAGAGATCCATGGATTCCGAGGAATCGCGCGAAACGAGTCTCGAACTCGCCAAGCTCATCGACCTGGCAACACCTTTCGCCATCCGCGTCGCGGTGACGCTGCGGCTGCCGGAGCTGATCGCCGGCGGCACGACCGAGATCGGCCCGCTCGCGACCGAATCCGGCGCGCACCGCGAATCCCTCGAACGGCTGCTGCGCCACCTCGTGAGCATCGGCCTGTTCGCCGAGACCGGCGAGGGCTCCTACGGGCTGACGCCGCTGTCGCGCCGGCTGCTGGCCGAGGACGGCACGTGGCTCAAGGACTGGCTGGTCCTGGACGGCCCGGGCGCCCGGATGGACATGGCCTTCAGCGGGATGCTGCACTCCGTCCGCACCGGCAACTCGGCCTACGGAACGGTTCACGGCACCCCGTTCTGGGACGATTACCAGCGCAACGACGACCTGCGGCGCTTCTTCGGCGACGTCATGGTCGCCTACGCGTGGCAGACCGGGCCGGTGCTGGCCGCGGAGTTCGACTGGGCGCCGGTGCGCAGCGTCATCGACGTCGGCGGCGGGCAGGGTGCGCTGCTGTCCGAGATCGTCCGCGCCAACCCGCACCTGGACGGCGAGGTCCTCGACCTGCCCGCGGTCGCCGCGGAGGCCGACGTGTTCCTGGCCGAGGCCGGGGTCGCGGAGCGGGCCAGGTTCGTCCCGGGCAGCTTCTTCGACGCGCTGCCGGAGGGCCGGGACGTCTACCTCGTCTCCCGCGTGCTGACGGACTGGAACGACGAGAACGCGGCCGCGATCCTGCGGCGCTGCGCCGAGGCCGCCGGTGACGGTCGCGTCGTCATCGTGGAGGTCCTCGCGGGCGACGCCCACGCCCAGCAGAACACCTCCTTCGACCTGCAGTCGCTGGTGCTGCTGGGAGGTCAGGAGCGCACGGTCGCCGACTTCGAGGTGCTGGCCGGCGAGGCGGGCCTGAAGGTGATCGAGACCCGGACCTGGCCGGGTGGCCTCGTCGTCGTGGAGTGCGGCAGGCCCTGAGGCCTGCGCGGCGCCGGTCCTCATGCCCATCGGGGCCGGCGCCGCGACCGCGGGTCGGGCAGCAGTCCGAGCTGGCAGAGCCGATCGAACGGCGACAGCGGGTGCAGGCCCAGACCGGACAGGTTGTGCATGACGGTGAAGCTGAGCCGCTGGTTGGCGCCGGTGTTGCGCAGCGCCCGACGTCCGATCGTGCGACCCACCCACGACAGGTCGGTGAGCATCCGCGCCGCGTTGTGGCTGATGGTGCCGATCTGGTTGATCTCGGGCAGGCGTCGGGACTCGTACTCGCGCAACGCGGTGTCCACATCGGACTCCGCAGCGAGGCAGGCGCTCAGGGCGCGCGCGTCGTAGATGGCGCTGTTCATGCCCTGCGCGGCCATCGGGTGCACCGAGTGCGCCGATTCGCCGACCAGCGCGATGCCCGGCGCCGACAGCCCGGAGGCCTCGAAGTGCGACACCGGGAGCGTCTGCCGGTCCGCCACGCACGTCCTCAGCTGGTCCCCGAAGTCCGCCAGGTCGGGCAGTTCGGCGATCAGCTCGTCGGTCCAGCGCAGCACCGCGTCGTGGCCCACGCCCCGGAACTCGTCCGGTTCGATCTGGACGTAGAGCCGGACCCGGTCGCCCGGCAGCGGGTAGCGCATCCGCAGCCCGCGCGAGGTGGTGTAGGCGACGACCTCGCGGGCGGCGTCGGGGACGTCGGGGATCTCCAGCGCGACGAGCCGGTGCGGGTAGTCCTGGCGGTCGGCCTCGATGCCCGCGGCCCGGCGCAACCGCGAGGACACCCCGTCGGCCGCCACCACCAGCGGTGCCCAGACCTCGCCCGAGCCCTTCAGCGCCACTCCCGCGATGCGCCCGGCGTCGTCGCGGACCACGTCCTGCACCGGGGTTGCCCGGCGGAGGTCGACGGTGTCGGGCAGGTGGTCGGCCAGAGCCATCAGGATCGACTCGTGGTCGGCCGACAGCAGCCAGTTCGAACCCTCCGGCAGCTGCGCGTAGTCCAGCGCCATCCGGCCCTTGGCCTCCACGGCGACCAGCGACGAGAGGCGCACCGCGCCGCGGTCTTCCAGGACCTCGCTGATGCCCCAGTCATCCAGGATCCGCAGCGCGCCGGGCTGCAGGACCTCGCCCTTCGGGATCCTGGGCACCGTCGGGCGCTTCTCGGCGACCACGACCCGCAGGCCCAGCGATCCGAGCGCGTGCGCGGCGGCCAGGCCGCCCACACCCGCCCCGCACACCACGACGTCCGCGCGCTCCGCGGCAGGGGAACTCATGTCGGCAGGGCCTCCTTCTCGGCGATCTCGTGGCGCGAGCGCATCGCCGCCTGCGTCCAGACGCTGAACACCAGCACCGGCAGCAGCAGCGCGACCACGGGGACAACGGGAACGGTGACGGCGAGGACCGCTGCGGCGAGCACCAGGCGTTCGGCGACCAGCACCTCGTGGGCCCGCAGAGCGCGGGCCTGGCTCAGCGTCGGCGCGAGCCGCAGCAGCGGCAGCACCGCGATCAGCCCGGCGCAGCCCGCCACCGCCAGCAGCACCGGGTACCCGGTCCGGTGCGGCAGCGCGAGAGCCAGCGCGGCGATGCCGATCGCCGAGACGTAGAGCAGCACCGACAGCCGGGCGGCGTAGCGCTGGCCGCGTTGGACCGGCACCGACCGGTACCCGGCCGCGCGGTCGCCGTCGACGTCGCGCATCGTGCCGACCAGGTTCGACGCCGTGTCGTGCAGCAGGAAGACCAGCGACAGCCCGAGCGCGGTCCACCCGGGCAGGGGAGCGGCCACCATCGCGCCGATGAGGAACGCCGTGGCCGTGATCAGACCGCGCACCAGGTTCCCCGACAGCCCCCGAGCCTTGCAGAACCGGCTGTAGGCGATCACGCCCGACAGCGCGACCGCGACCAGCGGCAGCGCCCGGAAGTTCGCCCAGGTCAGCAGGGCGGTCGCGGCGACGGCGAGACCGATCCCGCAGGCGAGAGCGGTGCCCGGTGCCAGCCGGCCCGACGGGATCGGCCGCTGCGGCTTGGCGACCCGGTCCAGCTCGCGGTCGAAGTAGTCGCCGAGGTAGTGCGCGGCGAGCCAGCCGAACGCCGTGCCGAACCCGGCGATGACGAACTCCGCGAGCCCGGCCTCACCGGTCACGCCCGCGCCCGCCACGCCCACCAGCACCGGGTAGCACAGCGTGTACGGGCGGAAGGTCTGCACGTGCGCCCAGAGGGTTCGGCGCGTGCGCGCCCAGCGGTCGCGCATGGCCTACCGGCTCCGGTCGATGGCCAGCTCGGCGATCCCGCGCATCTGCTCGACCGCCGCCGCACCCGGCAGACCGTCCAGGCTGTCCCGCGCCGCCGCGATCTCCTCGGCCGCGCGCCGCCTGCTCCGCTCCAACGCCCCGGTGGCGATCAGCAGCTCGCGCATCAGCGCGTGGGACTCCTCGGCGGGCAAGCGGCCCGACAGCGCCTCGGCGAACCGCTCCCTGCCCTCGTCGTCGGCGACCTCGTGGCCGACGAGCACCGGATGGGTGGGACGCAGGTTGGCGACATCGCTGGTGGCCGGCTTCCCGGTCGAATCACCCAGGTAGGGAAGGAGATCGTCGAAGATCTGGAACCCCACGCCCAGGTGCTCGGCGTAGCGCGTGACGGCGTCGGCGTGCTCGCCGGTGGCTCCGGCCAGCACCGCCCCGGCCCGGCAGGCGCCCCGGAACAGCGCGCCCGTCTTCAGCGCCGCCATCTCCAGGTAGTCGCTCACCGGACAGCTCAGGTCACCGGCCATCTCGGCCTCCCGGACCTGGCCGCGGCACACGTCGGAACCCGCCCCGGCCAGCACCCGCGCCGCTTCGAGCACCGCCGCGGGCGGTACGGCCGTGCACTCCGAGAGGGAGGTGACCATGTTCAGGATCAGGAAGTCACCGGTGACCAGCGCGTCGGCCATGCCGTACTCGGCGTGCACGGTGGGACGGCCACGGCGCAGCCGGTCGTCGTCGATGATGTCGTCGTGCACCAGGGTGGCCACGTGCAGGTACTCCACGGCCAGCGCGGCCGGGAGCAGCTGGGCGCTGTCACCGCCCGTGGCCTCGGCGGAGGTGAGCAGCAGCACGGGCCGCAGCATCTTGCCCGGCGCCAGCAGCGCGTGCCCGGCCATCTGCTCGGTGCGATCGGCGACCGCCGACCACCGCTTGCCCATCTCGCGGCTGAGCAGCTCCACCCATTCCGGCGAGCCGATTCCGGTGTCGTCGGTCATCTCACGCGCTACCCGTTTGCGGGGCGCCGGCCCTGTCACCGGCGAGGAAGCGCCGGGTCAGGTCCAGCACCAGATCGTTGGCCTCGGCGGTGCCGACGGTCACCCGGACGCCGGCGCCGTCGGCGAGAGTGCGCACCTGCACGCCGAACTCGTCGCAGAACCGCACGAACTCGTCGTTGGCCTCGCCGAAGCGCAGCCAGTGGAAGTTGCCGTGGCTTCGCGGGACGTCCAGGCCCAGCCCGGTGAACCCGGTGTGCACCCGGTCGCGCTGCGCGGCGACCTCCGCGCACTGCTCGCGCATGACGTCCTCGGCCCGCAGCGCGGCCAGCGCGGCGTCCTGCGCCACGGTGCTGACCCGGAAGAAGTACGAGCCCGGCGTGAGCGCGCTGACCACCGCCTCGTTGGCGACGAGGTAGCCGACCCGCAGCCCCAGCAGCCCGTGGGACTTGGAGAACGTGCGCACCACCGACACCCGGGGGTCCTCGGCGGCCAGATCGATGCCGCGGGCGATCGCGGACCGATCGGCGAAGTCCGCGTAGGCCTCGTCGATGAGAACCCGCACGCCCGAGGGGATCCGGTCGAGGAACGCGCGCACCTCGTCGTCCCCGAACACCGTGCCCGTCGGGTTGTTCGGGTTGCACAGCAGCACGATCTTGGTGCGGTCGGTGACGGCGTCGGCCATCGCGGCCAGGTCGTGGGCGTCATCGCGCAGCGGCACCGCGACCGGCGTCGCGCCTGCGCAGCGCACCAGCAGCGGGTACATCTCGAACGAGGGCCAGGCGTGGACGATCTCGCCGCCACCGGCGAAGGTCGTGAGGAACTGCTGGAGCAGCGCCCCCGAACCCGGGCCGACGAACACCTCGGTGGAGTCCAGCCCGACGTGCTCGGCGATGGTGCGCGTCAGCCCCGCCGACATCGCGTCGAGCGTCAGGTTGGCCCGGTCGGAGCTGTGCACGATGGCCTCGCGCACGCCGGGCAGGGGTGCCGCGAAGTTCTCGTTGAGGGACAACTGGTGCCGAATGGTGGGCACAGGCTGATCTCCGTTCCTGACGTGCGCACGCATTGTTCCGGCGAGCGCGCGGGCTCGACGCGGAAGTTGGAAGACCGGAATCAGGCGGAACGGACCGGCGGGTCCGAGTGCGTCCTTCTCTCGCCGATGGCCTGACGAGGACGATCTTCATTCCTCGTCCTCGCGCTTGTCAACGAATCGTCGCTGAGAAAAGGCTTATCAGAAACCCGTTCTCGGGAATACCGGGAAAATCCGAAGATCACGTCCGCGGGGTCGAGAACGGTTCACCGTGGGCGGGGCGAGAATTTACCGGCTATCCGGGAAATTGCCGGAATCTCGTGGAAATTCGTCGTGGCAGGTCTGCGGATATGGTCGAAACGCGATCTGCTCGCGTAGAGTCCGGCCAGCCGAAACGGTCCAGCGGGCAACGAATCTCATCAAGCGATCCGCAGCCGCGCATTCGGCGACATCCTTGAGGAGGAGGCCGTGCCCGGTTCGTGCGCGGTCGGACTGGAGGAATCCGCATGACGACGGTGCAGCCCGAGCCCGACGTCCTCGACCAGGCGATCAGCGAGGGCGCGGAGGCGCTGTTCCTCGCCCAGCGCGCCGACGGCGTGTTCGACTACTGCGAGGACAACCTGACCTCCACGCTGGGCACGGTCGGCGCGCTGTCCGCGCTGCACCACGCCGACCCGCGGGACAGCGCCGACCTGATCGAGGCCGGTGCCGGATGGCTGCGGCGCACCCAGAACGCCGACGGCGGCTGGGCGATGGTGCCGGGGCTGGACAGCGAAGCCGGGCCGACGGCGGTGAGCTCGGCGGTGCTGCACCTGGTGGACCCGGAGGGCAGCGCCGAGGCCGTGAGATCCGGTCAGCGCTGGATGGCCGACTTCGGTGGCCTGGACGCGATTCCGCACCCCGAGGTCGTCTCGTGGTGCCGCCAGTACTACGGCTTCGTCGGCTGGCTGTCGCACGAGGAGATGCGCCGGTTCCCGCTGGAAGTGGCGCTCGTCCCGAGCCTGTACCGCAAGCTGTTCGACCTGCGGATCCCGATGGCGTTCGCGCTGGGCCTGGCCCAGGCCAAGCACAAGCCGCTCAACCGCTTCCACCGCCTGCTGGCCAAGCTGGGAGAGGCCAACGCGCTCAAGGCGATCCGGCAGGTCCACGAGCACGAGGGCTCGACCGGTGCCTGGTGCGAGAACGCCTGGGTCACCGGACTGGTGTGCACCGGGCTGGCCCGCGCGGAGCTGGCGCCGGACCTCGTCGACGCCGCGGTGAAGTGGTTCCGCACGACCATGGACCCCGACGGGTGGTGGCAGACCGGCCCGCTCGACGCGGCGTGGACCATGTACGCCGCGCGCGGTCTCGCCGAAGCCGGCTACGCCGACGACCCGAGGCTGGCGGCGTCCACCGAGCTGTTCGTGCGGTTGCAGCAGCACCGGCCGTTCCTGGCCTTCGGCTGCCCGCCCGGCTACTGGGGCTGGGCCGGGACCGCGGGCTGGCCGTCGACGCTGGAGACCAGCGAGATCCTGTCCGTGCTGTGCCGGATGCCCGGTGACGCGCAGGCGAAGTCGATCGAGCTGGGTGTGGACTGGCTGACCCGGCTGCAGGACTCGCGCGGCTCGTGGGGGCTGTGCGTGCGCAACACCAAGGTCGCCAACAGCGGGCCGTGCCCGATGACCACCGTGCAGGCCGTCGACGCGCTGCTGGACTCCGGAATCCCGGCCGACGACCGCAGGGTTCGCCGCGCGCTGAGCTGGCTCGCCCAGGCCCAGCTGCCGGACGGCTCGTTCGAATCGGTCTGGTACCGCCACCACACGATGGCCACCGCCGCCGTGCTCGAAACCTTCTCCAAGGCGGGTCGCGCCGAGGAGGAACCGGCTCGGCGCGCGAAGGCGTGGCTTGAGCAGGCCCGCCACGCCGACGGCTCGTGGGGCGACGGGCACGGCGCGCCCGCCACCGTCGAGGAGACCGGCTGGGCGATCTCGGGGCTGCTCGCCGCCGGCGCCTCCCCGGAGTCGGTGCGCGACGGGCTGAACTGGCTGCTCGACCAGCGCGAACCCGGCGGCGGATGGCCTTCGGAGAGCGTCAACGAGTACGTCCGGCACGTCAGCCGCTACAGCAACCCGGCGCTGGCGCAGGGCATGGCGCTGCGCGCGCTCGGCCGCTACCGCGACGCCCTGCGCTGACCGCGGCACTTCACGGAATGGAGAACCCGATGACCGGTGCGACGCAGAAGGATTCCTTCACCGAGCAGTACTGGCAGGACCCGCACGCGGCCTTCGCCGAAGCGCGCCGGACCTGCCCCGTCCAGGAGGTCGACTTCGAGGGCGGGCGCAGCTGGCTGGTCACCCGCTACGACGAGGTGAAGGCCGGGCTCACCGACGAACGCCTGGCCAAGGACTGGCGCTCCAGCCTGCCCGCCGAGGAGCGCGCCTCCGCCCCGCCCGGGCTGCCCGCCCCGATGTCGCACATGCTGACCTCGCTCGACCCGCCGGAGCACACCCGGTTGCGCAGCCTGGTCACCCAGGCGTTCACCGCCCGCCGCATCGCCACGCTGCGCCCGCGCGTGGAATCCCTCGCCGAGGAACTGCTGGCGGAGCTGCCGCAGGACGAACCGGTCGACCTGGTGGCCCGCTTCGCGATCGTGCTGCCGATGGTGGTGATCAGCGAACTCCTGGGCGTCCCGGAGATCGACCGCGAGGAGTTCGCCCGACTGTCCACAGTGCTCATCGACGAGTGCCCGGACGACGAGCTCGCCCGAGCGTCCGCGCAGATGGCCACCTACCTGGAAGGTCTGGTCGCCGCCAAGCGTGCCGCGCCCGACGACGCCCTGCTGTCCGCGCTGATCTCCGCCTCCGACGAGGGCGACCGGCTCTCCGACCTGGAGATCGTCGCGATGGCCATGCTGCTGCTGATGGCGGGCCACGAGACGACCGCCGTGTTCATCACCAACAGCGTCCGGGCGCTGGTCGACGACGACTCCGCCCGCGCCCGCCTCGCCGACCCCGCGAAGGTGCCCTCGCTGGTCGAGGAGCTGCTGCGCTGGCTGTCACCGGCGCTCAACGCCTCGTTGCGCTTCGCCACCGAGGACGTGGAGATCGGCGGGGTGAAGATCGCCAGGGGCGAGTCGGTGACGCTGTCCACCGGCGCGGCCAACCGCGACCCGGACCGCTACCCGGATCCGGACGTCCTGGACCCCGACCGCGACACCGGCGGCCACGTCGCCTTCGGCCACGGCATCCACCGCTGCCTCGGCGCGGCCCTGGTGCGCTTGGAGGGCGAAGTCGCCCTGGAGGCCCTGTTCCGCCGCCACCCGAACCTGCGCGTCGTCGCCGACCCGTCCGAGCTCACCTACCGCCGCAGCGTCCACGTCCACGCCCCGCGCACCCTCCCGGTCGTCCTCACCCCGAAGGCGAGCTGATTGAGGCGACGACCACGTTGAGGCCCTGGGCGTGGAAGTGGGCTGAGGTCCCGGGGCTGACCGAGTCGTCGGTGACGAGGGTCCACTGCGGGCTCAACGGGGTGTGCGCGCGGAAGGGCCGCTGGCCGAGCTTGTCGGCGTGCACCAGGACGTAGACGTGGTCGGCTCGCTGCGCCATGAGTTCCTTGAGGCGGGTCTGCTCCAGATCCGCCTCGCAGATGCCGTGCTCGGCGGTGACGCCGTCGGCGCCCAGGAACGCGCGGTCGAACGTCCGGCGTTCCAGGGCGGCCTCGGTCAGCGGACCGACGAACCCCTGGCTGAGCTGCCGCAACGCCCCGCCCAGGCATTCGACGTGCAGATCTGCGTGGGCGAGCTCGTGAAGCACCGTGATCGCCGTGGTGACGACCACCAGGTCGCTGCGGTGCGACAGCTCGCGGGCGAGGGCCGTGGTGGTGCTGCCGGAGTCGAGCAGAACGGTTTCGCCGGACTGCACCTGATCGGCCGCCCAACGGGCGATGGCCTGCTTGGCTTCGGTCGCCTCGCCGTTGCGCTGCCGCAGTGACGCTTCGTGCGCCAGCGGCATCGCGCCGCCGTAGGTCCGGGCCAGCCTGCCTGCGGCCTGCAGCTGCGCGAGGTCTCGCCGGATCGTCGAAGCCGTCACTCCGAACGTGCTCGACAGTTCGTCGACGCTGGTCAAACCTGAGGAGCCGGCCAAGCGCAGGATCGCGGCCCTGCGCTCCCGTGCACCGTAGGACATCGCTTCGTCCCCCGTTCAGCTCACGCGCACAGGTTCGCGGCCTGGCGGATGGCTTCGACCATGCTTTCGCTGCTTGCCTTGCCGGTACCCGCGATGTCGAAGGCCGTGCCGTGGTCGACCGAGGTTCGGATGACGGGCAGGCCGACGGTGATGTTCACGCCGGTCTCGATGCCGAGCACCTTCACCGGCCCATGGCCCTGGTCGTGGTACATCGCGACGATGAGGTCGTACTCGCCACGCGTGGCGAGGAAGAACGCGGTGTCGGCGGGCAGCGGGCCCTGGGCGTCGATGCCGTCGGCGCGCAGCTTCTCCAGCGCGGGGACGATCTTCTCGTCCTCCTCGCCGTAGCCGAACAGGCCGTTCTCGCCGGCATGCGGGTTGATGCCGCAGACGCCGATGCGCGGGAACTCGATGCCCGAGTCGCGCAGCGTTCGGTCACCGCGGCGCACGGTGCGCTCGACGATGCCGGGCTCGATCGCGGCGACGGCGTCGATCAGCCCGATGTGGGTGGTCACGTGGATGACCTTCATCGCCGGGGTCGCCAGCATCATCGACACCTCGCCGGTGCCGGTGAGGTGCGCGAGCAGCTCGGTGTGGCCCGGGAAGACGTGCCCGGCGGCGTGCAGCGCCTCCTTGTTCAGGGGTGCGGTGCAGATGGCCTGCGCCGCACCGCTCGTCGCCAGCTCGCTCGCCACCCGGATGTAGTGGTAGGCGGCGTCACCGGCGACCGAGGACACCGCGCCCCACGGGAGGTCAGCGGGCAGCAGGCCGAGGTCGATGACGTTGATCCGGCCCGGGGTGAAGACCGCGTCGTCGACGGAGTCGACCGCGACCACCTCGGTGTCGACACCGAGAATGCGGGCGGCTTTCCGCAAGCGGCCGGCGTCGCCGATCACGATGGGACGGCACCGACCGGCGGTGGCCTCGTCGAGGAGCGCCCCGACGGTGACCTCGGGCCCGATTCCGGCCCCGTCGCCCATCGTCACGGCGATCACGGGTGTGGTGGAGGCACTGTTCACTTGGGCGACCTTTCGATTACAGCGGGACGGAGGTGTTCAACGATCCGGGCGAGGCTGTCGCTCTCGCCGAAGCTGCCGGGACGCGTCACCACGGACGTACCGGCGGGGGTGCGGCTGTGCACGGCACCGTGGTGGATCTGGCCGACCGGGACCAGCGTGCGCACGCCGAGCGCGTCGAGCACCAGCCGAGCGGTCTCACCGCCGGTGAGAACGACGTCGACCGGGCCGGGTTGGCGTTCGACGACACCCGCGGCAGTGGAAGCCAGCCCCCGGGCCAGTTTTCGCGACCACCCGGGTGCGACCGGCTCGGACGGGTCGATGCGCAGGGCGGTCGGTCCGCGTTCGAGTGCGACGAGCGCGCGGGAGAGAGCGGACTCGCTGATGCCCTGACCGACGAGGTCGGCGGTGCCGCAGGTCACGGTGCGCATTCCGCGCAGCTCGGCGACGCGCAACTGCCCGGCGGCCTCGGGTGAAGCCGTTCCGACCACGAGGAGCAGCGGGTTTCCCGTTGCTGTGATCGGAGTTTCGTCGGCGGGTGCTGGCGCGGTGCGCCCGATGGCCGCGGCCAGGCCACCTGAACCGGCCAGTCGAGCCCCATCCGGAGCTGCGGCCACCACGGCGTCGAGGTCGGCGTCCACCTCACCGTCGCAGATCGGAACCTCATCCGTGGCGATGCATTCGGCCAAGGCGGCGCGGAGCGATGCCGAGCGGACCGTCCCCAGCGGGATGGTGCGGCAGGGGAGCGGCGCGAGGGCCTCGGCGATGCTGCGCGGCGGAGACGCGCCCTCGACCTGCCACGCGGCCGAGCGGTGCAGCGGGACGCCGTGCAGGTGCGCGACACCGCCGACCACGGACCGGTGCAGAGCGGGCAGTGCGGGTGCGACGACCAGCGGTCGATCCGCGGCGGCGGTCAGCACCGCGCCGACGTTGCCGCGAAGCTGCGAATCGATCTTGACGAAAACGCCGCGGTCCCCCGCACCACGCAGGGCGGTGGAGGTGATCCGACCCGCCGTGGCGGCGGGGAGCGAGCGGATGTCGAGGTCCACCGCGACCACGGACTGCGCGTTGTGCGCAGTTGGGGAAGAGTCCTGCCGCGCGAGTTCGACCGTCGTGGACTGGCCGAGGGCTCGTAGGCACGCAGCTGTCTCCACGGCTCCGGACAGGTCGTCGGCCAGTGCGAGAAGTCCGTTTTCCAGCAATTCCGGCTCCTCGTCGTAGTTCAGCGCGGTGCTTGCGGCTTGTCCGGGGTCGGTCGTGCGACTTGGTGGCCACGCTAGCGGAATTGCGTGTTTCGCGCCATCGCTATTGCGCGAAACGCGCAGTCCTGCGATGGTGATCCACGCAACGAGGCCGGGTGGCCACCGCATTCCCCCGAGGAGTCCCCGCATGAACTTTTCGCATTTGGAGGTGCCTGGCGTCGAGGTGCCCATGTCGTCCCTCGTGCTCGGGACGATGACGTTCGGCGACACCGTCGATGCTGCCGGAGCGGCGAAGATGCTCGACACCGCGCTCGACGCGGGCATCACCGCGGTGGACACGGCCAACGGATACGCGGGCGGCGAGACCGAGCGCATCCTCGGTGAGCTCCTACCGGCTCGGCGCGACCGCATCTCGCTGGCCACCAAGGCGGGCATGCCGCACCCGGACGCGGGCGACCACTCGCCGCTGTCGCCCGAGGGCCTGCGGGCCAGCGTCGACGGGAGTCTCTCGCGGCTCGGCGCGGAGCGAATCGACCTGTTCTACCTGCACCAGCCCGACCGCGCGGCCTCGCTCGCCGACACGCTCACCACGGTCGCGAGCCTGGTCGACGAGGGGAAGATCGGTGCCCTCGGCGTCTCCAACTTCGCCGCCTGGCAGATCGCCGAGCTCAACCACGTCGCTGACGAGGTCGGCGCACCGCGCCCGGTCATCGCCCAGCAGCTGTACAACCTGCTGGCCCGTCGCGTCGAGGACGAGTACGTCGAGTTCGCCGACACGACAGGTCTGCTGACCGTGGTCTACAACCCGCTGGCCGGCGGACTGCTCACCGGCAGGCACAGCTTCGAGCGCGATCCCTCCTCGGGACGCTTCGCAGACTCGCGGCTCGCCGAGATGTACCGGAAGCGCTACTGGGACGAGCGGCTCTTCGGTGCGATCGAACGCCTCCACAGCGTCGCCGAGGACGCCGCGATCCCACTGGTGGAGCTCTCGCTTCGCTGGGTGCTCAGCAAATCGGCCACCTCGGCCGTGCTGCTCGGCGGCTCCAAGGTCGACCAGCTCGAATCCAACATCGCTGCGCTGGGGGCCGGACCGCTCCCGTCGGACGTGGTCGAGGCGTGCGACTCCGTCGGTGAGCTCCTGCGCGGTCCGATGCCCGCATACAACCGCTGAGATCGTCGCAAACGAAAGGAAAACCCTTGTCCGCAGCGGAATTCGCGCGCAAGCTGCGCGCCCGCGAGAGGGTCGTCGGGTACTGGGTCGTGCTCGACAACCCGATCGGCACCGAGCGCATCGCCCGGCTCGGCTACGACTACGTCGCCGTCGACGCCCAGCACGGCCTGCTCGGCTACTCCGGGCTGCTCAACGCCATGATGGCCATCGACGCCGGTGGTGGGTCCGTCGGTCTCACCCGGGTGGAAGCCAACGATCCCGCTGCCATCGGGCACGCCCTCGACGCGGGTTCGGGTGGGATCATCGTCCCGCTGGTCGACTCGGCCGAGGACGCCCGTGCGGCCGTGGCCGCCACGCGCTACCCGCCGCGCGGACGACGCTCCTACGGCCCGATGCGCTCGGGACTGCGGATCGGACCGCGCCCGGCTGATGCCGACGAGAGCACCGTGCTGCTGGCGATGATCGAAACCCCGCAAGGCCTCGCCAACCTCCGCGAGATCTGCGCGACCGAGGGGATCGACGGCGTCTACGTGGGCCCATCGGACCTGTGCTTGGCCGTCGGCGGAGCGTTCCCGGGCGACCCGGCCGTGGCCGAGGAATTCGAGCAGGCGGTGGCGGACATCAAGGACGCGGCAGCCGAAGCGGGAATCGCGGCCGGCATCCACACGCCCGATGGCGCGTCCGCTGCGCGCAGGCTGGAACAGGGCTACACGTTCGCCAGCGTCGCCTGCGATTTGGTGCACCTGGAACGGGTGGCGGGCGAGCACTTGGAGGCGGCGAAGTCATGACCGACCTGATCGTCGACGGCGTGCTCCGCGAAGTCGAGCCGAGCCGGTTCGAGGCCTACCTGAGCGCGGGCACCGCGCAATCGCACGCCGCCAACCTCATGCCGCTGGCCAGCGGCGAGCTAGGCTGCGCCTGGTTCGCCGGGACGCAGGAAGGGCTCTCCGACATCAACGTCTGGTTCGCCCGCCTCGATCGCGCGGGGCGCTGGAGCGAACCTGTCCAGGTTTCGGCCGACCCCGAGCGCTCCGAGCAGAATCCGGTCCTCTTCCCCGCGCCCGGTGGCGATCTCTGGTTGCTGTACACCGCGCAGCACTCCGGGGACCAGGACACCGCCGAGGTGCGCCTCGTCGTCTCCGCTGACGAGGGACGCAGCTGGAGTTCGCCGCGCACCCTCGTCCCCGCTTCGGACACCGGTGGTGTGTTCGTCCGGCAACCCGTTGTGGTGCTGGAATCCGGCCGCTGGCTGCTTCCGGTCTTCCACTGCGTGCGTCCGGAGACGGGCCGGTGGCGCGGAGACGAGGACACCAGCGCGGTGCTGGTCTCCGACGACCAGGGCGCCACTTGGTCGCACCACGAGGTCCCGGGCAGCACCGGGTGCGTGCACATGAACGTGGTGCCCCTGGCCGAGGGAGGACTGCTCGCGCTGTTCCGACGCCGTCAGGCCGACGCCATCTTCGCCAGCCGGTCCACCGACGGCATCGCCTGGAGCGAACCCGAACCGACCGAGCTGCCCAACAACAACTCATCGATCCAGATCACCGCACTGCGCGATGGGCGTCTCGCGCTGGCCTACAACCACAGCAGCGCCGCGGACGCCACCGAGCGCCGCGCCTCCCTCTACGACGAGATCGACGGCGACGCGATCACCGACCCAGCCGCGGCGGAGGACCGACCGCCCGGAACCGCGTTCTGGGGCGCCCCGCGCGCCCCGCTGACCGTGGCCCTGTCCGCCGACGGCGGGCGCAGCTGGCCGGTTCGCCGCGACGTGGAGGTCGGCGACGGCTACTGCCTGACCAACAACTCCCGCGACGGCCTCAACCGAGAGCTGTCCTACCCCTCGATCACCCAGACCGACGACGGCGACCTGCACGTCGCCTTCACCCACTTCCGCCGGGCCATCAAGCACGTTCGCGTGTCGCCCTCCTGGTTCGGCGGCTGAAACTCGGCCTTTGCAACGGAGCAACCATGGCTAGTGAAGTCAACGCGAATACCGCGGCGGTGAAGCACCCCGGACCCCCCGAGACCTGGTCCGGTTTCCTCAGGAGCATGGGGCCGGGCATCGTCGTGGTGATGTCCTGGCTGGGGACGGGCGATTTCATCAGTGCCTCGGTCTCCGGCTCCACCTTCGGCTACGCGCTGATCTGGACGCTGGTGGTCGCCACCTTCTCCCGGTACTTCATCGTCTCGGCGATGTCGAAGTACCAGCTGTGCAACTCGGTGGGCGACGAGACCATCCTGGACGGCTACGGCAGGGTGTGGAAGGGCTTCCCGATGTTCATCGGGGCCACCACCTGCGTGCTCGGGTTCGTCTACGTCTCCTTCCTGACCCTGGCCGCGGCGACCGCGCTCGACGCCCTATTTCGGCCGATCCTGCCGCTGGGCAGCTGGGGCATCCCGCTGTGGGCCGTGTTCACCACCGCCGTGGCCTACGCGCTGGCGGCACGGCGCAAGGGGCACTTCCGCGGGCTCGAGATCGTCGCCCAGATCACCATGGCAGTGCTCGTGGTCTGCTTCCTGCTGGCGTTGATCGGCACCGGCCTGGACGTGCCGAAGCTGTTCGGCGGGTTGCTGTTCGAGATGCCACCCGGTGAAGCCGGGTACATCACGGCGGCGAGCACAGCGGTCGGTCTCATCGGTGCTGTCGGCGGCTCGGCGGCCAACCTGCTCTACCCGTACCTGATGCACGAGAAGGGCTGGCGCGGACCCGGATATCTCAAGTTGCAGCGGCTGGACCTGCGCTTCGGCAGCTTCGTGATGTTCGGCCTGGTGCTGGCGGTGTGGGTGGTCGCGGCCGAGACCCTGCACGGGACCGGCGAAAGCGTGTCCTCCGCGGACGGGCTCGCGAGCATGATGGAGAAGGCGATCGGACCGGCCGGGCCGCCGATCATGTGGCTGGCGATCTTCTTCACCGTGTTCAACAACATCGTCACCCAGCCACGCGTGTTCGTGCGCATGTTCGTGGAGTCGTTGCACAAGTCCCGTCCCGATCGGTTGGAACGACTGCGCGCCCACCGCGACCTGGCCGGCGTGGCGGACAAGGAGGCGTTCTCCTACGACCCGTTGTTTTGGGCCATCCTCACGGTGATCATGACCGTGCCGATCGTGTTCTCGCTGCCCGGAATGCCCGGCATGGTGATCATCACCCTGCTCGGCAACTCGGTGAACGTGCTGACCGTGCCCATGATCATCGTCGGGCTCATCGTGATGACCACCAAGCGCTCCCTGATGACCGACGGTTACGCCAACAAGTGGTGGGAGACCACGATCCTCGCCCTCATCGGTGGGGTCGGGCTCTGGGCCACCTACGAGCTGTGCGCCAGCATCGCGGGCGCCCTCGCCGGCTGATCCCCACGTGCTTCGCGGTCCCGGGCAACGGGGTCCGGGACCGCGAAGCACGGTTCACGTGCGCGCGTGCCCAAGCGCGCAGGAGTCCCGACGACCATCGTTAACGCCGTGCACCGGATCTTTCGCGGATCAATCGGCCTGGCGCGAAGCGCTGAGCCGGTGACGTAGGAGGCCTGCGGGCTGGCGAGGAGGACGACGCCTGCGGCGAACGAGCAGCAGGTGCTGAACGCGGTCCGCGATCAGTTCTGGGACGCCGGTTGCGCCGCGACCTCGCTGGAGACCTGATGCGGGCCACCGGGCTCGGCAAGGGCAGCCTGTACGCGGCGTTCAGCGACAGCGCCAGCTCTTCCTCCGGGTGCTCCGCAGCTACAGCACCTGCGGGCTCGGTAACGCCGATCCGGGCCCCGCGAATCCGTCCCCGATTTCAGTGGAAATCCGACTCCGGAATTCCACTGAAATCGGGGTGCGCGTGCTCGCGGGGTGTCGGTTGCCGGAGTGATGCCGGGCACAGTCCGGGTTCGTGCGGGAATCGGAATGTGGGACGCAGCGGTGCTGTGACCTGCTGGTTCGCGGAATCTCGGGGTTTCGGGGCAGGTCGAGAAGAGGTGGTTATCGACCCATAGGTGTCGGTTCTTTGACTTCGGTTCGAGATCGGCATTAGCTGGCGGGAGTCGCGATTCCACAGTGGCGCAACGGTGCGCGAGGGATGAACAGGGGAACGGCCGCAGCATGAGTCGTAAGGAAGATCCGGTCGACGATCTGAAGGTGACCGCGCCGAAGACGTGGGCCACCGGGGCGCCGGCGGTCGGGCACGCGTTGCAGTACTCGCTCAGCCAGACCTCGCCGCGCCGGACCGCGCTGACGCTGCTGAACCTCAACCAGGGCAAGGGAATCGACTGCCCCGGCTGCGCGTGGCCCGACCCGGACCCGAAGCACCGGCCGATGAACGAGTACTGCGAGAACGGCGCCAAGCACGTCAACGACGAGGCGACCTCGCACCGCGTCACCCGCGAGTTCTTCCAGCAGTACTCCGTCGCCGAGCTCGCCGAGAAGTCCGACTACTGGCTCAACCAGCAGGGACGCCTGACCGAACCCGTGGTCAAGCGCTCCGACTCGGACTTCTACGAGCCGATCAGCTGGGACGACGCCCTCGACCTGCTCGCGGCGGAACTGCGCTCGCTCGACTCGCCGAACGAGGCCCTGTTCTACACCTCGGGGCGGGTCAGCAACGAAGCCGCGTTCCTGCTCCAGCTGTTCGCCCGCGCCTACGGCACCAACAACCTGCCGGACTGCAGCAACATGTGCCACGAGTCCAGCGGCTCGGCCATGCAGGAGACGCTCGGAGTCGGCAAGGGCACCGTCAGCCTCGACGACCTGCACCACTCCGACCTGATCTTCGTCATCGGCCAGAACCCGGGCACCAACCACCCGCGGATGCTCACCGCGCTGGAACGCGCCAAGCACAACGGCGGCGAGGTCGTCGCGGTCAACCCGCTGCCCGAGGCCGGGCTGATGCGGTTCAAGAACCCGCAGAAGGTCCGCGGCGTGCTCGGCCGGGGCACCGCCATCGCCGACCAGTTCCTGCAGATCCGCCCCGGCGGTGACCTCGCGCTGTTCAAGGCGCTGAACCTGCTGCTGCTCGAAGCCGAGGACGCCGCCCCCGGCACCGTCCTGGACCACGAGTTCCTCCGCGCCCACACCACGGGCTTCGAGGAGTTCGCCCGCCAGGCGCGGGAGCTGTCCTGGGACGAGGTGCACGCCGCGACCGGGCTCACCCGCGCCGAGATCGAGCAGGTGCGCGACCGCGTCCTGGCCAGCAACAGCGTCATCGCCTGCTGGGCCATGGGGCTGACCCAGCAGAAGCACGGCGTCGCCACCATCCGCGAGATCGTCAACTTCCTGATGCTGCGCGGCAACCTCGGCAAGCCCGGTGCCGGTGCGTGCCCGGTGCGCGGGCACAGCAACGTCCAGGGCGACCGCACCATGGGCATCTGGGAACGCGTCCCGCAGTCCTTCCTGGACTCCCTCGAAGCGGAATTCGGCTTCACGCCGCCGAAGGAGCACGGCTGGGACTCGGTGGACTCCATCCGGGCCATGCTCGACGGACGCGCGCGGCTCTTCCTCGGCGTGGCGGGCAACTTCGTCCGCGCCTCGCCGGACAGCGAGGTGACCGAGAAGGCGATGCGCCAGTGCCGGCTGACCGCGCACATCTCCACCAAGCTCAACCGCTCCCACACCGTGTGCGGCGAAACCGCGCTGATCCTGCCCACTCTGGGTCGCAGCGACCGGGACGTGCAGAACGGCGTGGAGCAGTTCGTCACCGTCGAGGACTCGATGAGCATGGTGCACGCGTCCTTCGGCCGACTCGAACCCGCTTCGGAGGCGCTGCTCAGCGAGGTCGCGATCCTGTCCCGGCTGGCCCGCCGGACGTTGGAGGAGGACCCGGCCATCCCGTGGGAGGAGTTCGAGGCGAACTACGACGCGATCCGCGACCGGATCTCCCGCGTCGTTCCCGACTTCGAGGACTTCAACCGGCGAGTGGCCGACCCGGCCGGCTTCCTGCTGCCGAACCCGGTCAACAGCGGTGATTTCCGCACGCCGAGCGGCAAGGCGGTGTTCAGCTCCAACGAGTTCGAGTGGCTCTCGGCGCCCGACGGGTACCTGGTCCTGCAATCGCTGCGCTCGCACGACCAGTGGAACACCATCCCGTACGCCAACGACGACCGCTACCGCGGCATCCACGACGCCCGCCGCGTCGTGATGGTCAACCCCGCGGACCTCGAGGAGCTCGGCATCGCCGACCGCTCCGCAGTGGACATCGTCAGCGTGTGGCACGACGGGGTCGAGCGGCGGGCCGCGAACTTCCGCGTGGTCGGCTACCCGGCGGCGCGGGGGTCGGCCGCCGCGTACTACCCGGAGACCAACGTGCTCGTCCCGCTCGACAGCGTCGCCGACGTCAGCAACACGCCGACCTCCAAGGGCGTCATCGTCCGCCTGGAACCCGTCGCCGAGCAGCGCTGACGCTCGCGAAGGGCCGCACGCACCGCGCGCGGCCCTTCGCGATGGGGTCACATCCTGGTGGAGCCGTCCTTGATGGCCTCCCGGATCCGGAAGTAGGTGCCGCAGCGGCACACGTTGCGGATCTCCTCGATGTCGGCGTCGGTGATCTCCCGGCCCTTCGCCTGGGCCTGCTTCACCTTGGCCACCGCCGCCATGATCTGGCCCGGCTGGCAGTAGCCGCACTGCACGACGTCGTGGTCGAGCCACGCCTCCTGCATGGGGTGCAGCTCCTCGCCGACGGTGTCCGGCAGGCCCTCGATCGTGGTGATCTCATCGGAGGCTTCGACGTCCTTGACCTGCACCGAGCAGGGGTTGAACGCCTTGCCGTTGATGTGGCTGGTGCAGGCCTTGCAGACGTTGATCCCGCACCCGTACTTCGGACCCGTGACGCCGAGCAGGTCGCGGATGACCCACAGCAGCCGCACGTCGTCCTCGACGTCCACCGTGATCTGCTTGCCGTTCAGCTTGAAGGTGTGCTCGGGCATTCTGCCTCCTCAGTAGGTGTGGTCCAGGCCGTTGGTCGGCGACGGCGGCAACGGCGGGACGTGCGGGTAGGGCTCGAACGCGAGCGGGTCGTTGTGGTTGATCGGGAAGTACGTCGGGGTCTTGCCGGTGGCCGCGCGGTAGGCGCAGGCGGTGGCCGCGAACGCGGGAGCGACGCCCATCTCGCCGCCACCGGAGGGCATCTCGCTCTCCTCGGCGGGCAGGATCACCGGCGTGAACTCGAACGGCAGGTTCCACTGCCGGCAGTAGAAGAAGTTGTCCCAGCTGGCCTCGGCGATGCGGCCCTCGTTGAGGTGGACGCTGGCGGTCAGCGCCTGCGCGAGACCGTCGATGAAGCCGCCCTGCATCATGGCTTCGAGCCCGAGCGGGTTGACCACGATGTGCCCGGGGATCGTGACGAGCACGCCCCGCGTCACCCTCGGTCCGGTGACCCCGTCGCGGACCGGCCGGTTGACCGTCTCCGGGCGGCAGTCGATCTCCACGAAGCAGGCCATCGTGTTCTTGTACTCGTGGTGCAGCGCGATCCCGTGGCCGACGCCGTCCGGCGTGGGCTGCCCCCACCCGCCGACCTCAGCGGCCTTGTCCAGGACCTTCAGCAGGTTCTCGTTCTTGACGTACTTGCGCCGGAAGTCGTACGGGTTCATGCCCATCGTCTCGGCGAGCTCGTCGACGAACAGCTCCCTCGTGGTCGCCACGTCCGGCGAGTACACGTTGCGCGTGCTGCCGGTGTTGAAACCGCCGCGCTTCTGGTTGTTGGCCGGGCTCTGGTGCGTCTCGGTCAGCAGCGTCTTGGTGACGCCGAAGTTGTACAGCGACGGCGTGGTCAGCGTGAAGATGACCTCGGAGATCGAGTACCCTCCCAGCGGCAGGCGGCTCGCCGTGGACGTCAGCGCTTCGCCGAAGCCGTGGCTGAAGTCGGTGCGCACACCGGCGAGGTGCTGCTCCAGGCTGATCACGTCGTTGGTGAACGACGCCCGGATCGTGCCCACCGACATCGGGTGGACGCGGCCCTGCCTGCAGTCGTCGGCGCGGTGCCACATGAGCTTGACCGGCTTGCCGAGCTTCTGGGAGATCTCGGCGGCCTCGGACGCGGCGTCGTGGAACAGGCAGCGGCCGAACGAACCGCCACCGGGCACCACGTGCACCGTCACCTGGGGCTGCGCGAGCCCGAGCTCTTGGGCGATGGCCGCCTGCGCGACGATCGGGACCTTCACCGTCGACCAGATCTCGGCCCGGTCGGGCCGGACGTCGGCGATCGCGGAGTTGACGCCCAGCGCGCTGCCGTTGACGAAGCCGAAGGTGTACTGGCGCTCCAAGGTCTGGGTGGCCGGCGTCGGCGGGATCACCGGGGGCGGTGTCGCGGCCTTGAGCTTCTGCTCGACGGTCGCGTCGGACTCGTCGTCGACCGGTCCCGGTCCCCACGACACGTCCAGCGCGTTGACCGCGTCGATGCACTGGCCGAAGGTCTCGCCGCGCACGGCGACACCGCTGCTGATCTGCACGACGTCGGTGACGCCCGGCATCGTGCGCACCTGGTCGATGTTGTTCACCGCGCGCACGGTGCCGTTGATCGTCGGCGGGCGGCAGACCATCGTCGGCTTCGCGCCGGGGACCTGGAGGTCGGTGGTGAACTTCTTGCGCCCGGTGACCGCCTCCAGCGCGTCGATGCGCCTGGTCGGCTTGCCGACGACCTTGAACTCCGACTCGGGCTTGAGGTCCACCTGGACCTCGGTGGTCGTGTCGCTGGCGGCCTTGTGCACGAGGTCGCCGTAGGGGATGGCGTTGCCCGCCGCCGAGGTGATCGTCCCGAGCTTGGCGGTGAGCAGGTCCGCCTGCTCGCCGAGGACGTGGCTCGCGGCCTCCAGCAGCCGGCCCTTGGCGATCGCGGCCGCGGTGCGCACCGGCCAGTACAGCGCGCTGATCGAGGCCGAACCACCGGTGAGCTGGTTGAACACCAGCTCGGGCCGGGCGTCGGCGAGGGTGATGTGCACCTTTTCCAGGGGTAACTCGAGCTCCTCGGCGATGAGCATCGCGATCGCCGTGCTCAGGCCCTGACCGACCTCGGTGCGGTGGAGCGCGAAGGTGGCCGAGCCGTCCTCGTTGAGCTGGATGGAGATGAGGTTCGCGGTGGGGCGCGCGGCGTAGACCAGTCCGTCGGTGAGGTCGACGTGGTCGGCGACCTGCGGGGTCGGTGGAACGCCCGCGCCGGTCGCGGCGGCTGCCGCGGGGCCGAGGAGGGATCCGCCGCCGAGCTCGGCGGCGGCCACCAGCGTGGGCGCCGCCAGCAGGTATCCCAGGAAGCGGCGCCTGCTGGGGCTGGTGGCGCCGGGTGCGGTGGTGTCCGTGCGACTGGAGCGCATGGGGCTCAACCTTTCGACGGGCTTGTCAGTTCGGAAGCGTCGCGAGGTTCGGGAAACTCGGTGTCGCGGTGGTATTTCCGCCTGGTGCGTACTCGTCGCTGCGAGTCGGTTGGCGAGTCATGTTGCAGGACCGGATTCCGCTTCCAATACCCCCGAGATGGGGTGATCGGGAGGTCACGGACAGTGCCGAGGAGGCGGAACCGGATCACCGGAGGTCAGGGGTACGGGGCTGTGACCGGCGTCATGATTTCGTTACGCGAAGTGCTCGAACAACCACCCGTATGGATGCCCCCGTAAGTGGGTAGGCGGGGCGTGTTGTGCGCGGAGGGAATCGTTTCAGCGGCCGAATGGCGGGTATAGTCGTGCAACTCAGTGCCACTACGGGGTGGGTGTCTTCGGCGCGGAACCGGAACGCGTCGATCAGCCGATGGAGGACGGACACTATGGCCGGCAGCGGAAACGGCAACGGCGCCGTGACGCGGAGACCTGACGACCGGACGAACGGCGAAGCGCGTCTGCGGCCCGACGATCGCGACGCGCTGCGCGCTGAACTGCGCTCGGTGTCGTCCGAATCGGACTTCCCGGTCGCCTTCGGCGGCGAGGTCACCAGCTCCAGCGTCCGGCTCACCGAGTGCTTCGGCACCTTGACCACGCGCCTGCGCGACCTGGAGGTGCACGAGGGCAGGGGAGTCGGCGGCCAGGCGCTGGCGTTCGGCAGGCCCATCGGCGTCGTCGACTACGGAGCCGCCCGGCACATCACCCACGACTACGACGGCCCGGTCATGGCCGAACGGCTGTCGGCGGTGCTCGCGGTCCCCGTGCGGGTGCGCGGGAAGTGCCGCGCCGTCCTCTACGGAGCGATCCGCCAGCGGGTCGCCGTCGGTGACCGGGCGCGGGATTCGCTGGTCGCGGCCGGGCGGCGCCTGGCCGCCGAACTGGCGGTCCGCGACGAGGTCGACCGGCGGATGTCGATGGCCGAGGCGGTCGCGGCCACCCGGCGCCCCGACGTCGCCGACGTGGCCGACCTGGAAGAGCTGCGGTCGGTGCACTCCGAGCTGTGCGCGATCGCCGGGTCGGTGGAGGACGCGAACCTGCGGACCCGGATGTACGAGGTCGCGCAGCGCCTCACCGACCTGCGGTCGGGCGAGACCGCGCCGGCACCGCAGCTCCGGTTGTCCCGGCGGGAGATCGACGTCCTCTCGCAGGTGGCGCTCGGCTGCACCAACGTCGAAGTGGCGGAACGGCTTTCGCTCGCGCCCGAGACGGTGAAGGCGTACTTGCGCGCGGCGATGCGCAGGCTCGGGGCGCGCACCCGGCACGAGGCCGTCGTGCGCGCGCGATCCGCCTGGCTGCTGCCGTGACACCCGGGCCTACCCCAATTCGGGTGTAACGCGGGCACGTTGCCGGTCCCTACTGTGTGCGGTCACGAACACACGCCACCTGCCGGGAGGAAAACGTGCCTGCGGTCGAGCTGTCCTACGCGTCCGGGGTTTCGGACGTGCCGTTGCTGGGCGACACCATCGGGGAGAACCTCGAACGCACGGCCGCCCGCTTCCCCGACCAGGACGCGCTGGTGGAGGTGTCCACGGGTCGTCGCTGGACCTATCAGGAGTTCCTGGCGGAGGTCGACGTCGTCGCGGCCGGTCTGCTCGAAGCGGGCGTCGTCAAGGGCGACCGGGTCGGGATCTGGGGTCCCAACCGCGCCGAGTGGACGCTGACCCAGTACGCGACGGCGCGGATCGGCGCGATCCTGGTCAACATCAACCCCGCGTACCGGTCGCACGAGCTGGAGTTCGTGCTCAACCAGGCCGGGGTTCGGATGCTGGTGTCGGCCAAGTCGTTCAAGAGCTCGGACTACGTGGCCATCGTGGAGGAGGTGCGCGGCAGGTGCGCGGCCCTGGACGAGGTCGTGTACTTCGACGACCCGAGCTGGCAGCGGTTGCTGGATGCGGGGCGCCTGGCCGATCGTGAGCGCGTCCGATCGGTGCAGTCGACGTTGTCGGCGGATGATGCGATCAACATTCAGTACACGTCGGGGACGACGGGTTTTCCGAAGGGTGCGACGTTGTCGCATCACAACATCCTGAACAACGGTTTTTTCGTGGGGGAGTTGTGCGGGTATTC
>NZ_JAGPXE010000018.1 GCF_018070075.1 Saccharopolyspora endophytica | reverse complement strand
CCCCCCCCCCCCCCCCGCCGCTGTGGTTCTCTCCCCGCAACGGCTTAACAACCCCACATCCTTGCCGACTGATCGACGGCGACGCATGCTCGGGTGCGGTACAGCAGCAGCGAAGGAGACACCGCTATGACCGACAGCGTCCTGACGGAGTTCGCCGACGGGGTAGCCCTGATCACCATCAACCGCCCCGAGGCCCGCAACGCCGTCGATCGCTCGGTCGCGGACGGCATCGCCGCCGCCATCGACGAGTTCGAAGCGCGCTCGGACCTGACCATCGCCATCCTCACCGGGGCCGGGGGCACGTTCTCCGCGGGCATGGACCTCAAGGCCTTCACCCGCGGCGAGCGGCCCAGCATCCCCGGCCGGGGGTTCGGCGGCCTCACGGAGAAGCCACCGACGAAGCCGCTGATCGCGGCGGTCGAGGGCTGGGCGCTGGCCGGCGGCTGCGAGCTCGCCCTCAGCGCGGACCTCATCGTGGCGGCCCGCGATGCCAAGTTCGGGCTGCCGGAGGTCAAGCGCAGCCTGGTCGCCGCCGCGGGCGGGCTGCTGCGGCTGCCCAAGACGCTGCCCTACCAGCTGGCGATGCAGGTCGCGCTCACCGGTGACCCGCTCGCCGCCGAGGTCGCCCACCAGCACGGCATGGTCAACGCCCTGACCGAACCCGGGAAGGCCCTCGACGAGGCCCGCGCGCTGGCAGCGCGGATCGCCGAGAACGGACCGCTCGCGGTGCGCGCCACCAAGCAGATCGTCGCCGGCGCCGTCGACTGGACCGACGCGGAAGCGTTCAGCCGCCAGTCCGAGATCGCGTCTCCGGTCTTCCGCTCCGCCGACGCCCAAGAAGGCGCCCGCGCCTTCGCCGAGAAGCGCCCCCCGGTCTGGCGCGGCGCCTGACCAGG
Source organism: Saccharopolyspora endophytica (assembly GCF_018070075.1). Lineage (GTDB taxonomy): Bacteria > Actinomycetota > Actinomycetes > Mycobacteriales > Pseudonocardiaceae > Saccharopolyspora > Saccharopolyspora endophytica. The sequence continues at coordinate 148,759 of NZ_JAGPXE010000018.1, read as the reverse complement.
CACACCCCAAGGCCGGCTGATCAGCAACAGCGCAGATCAGCCGGCCGATCCGTCTTCTCCTGATCGATCAGGACTGGACATGCTGCGGCGTCCCCGAGGCAGCCGATCGGTAGGCCGCGTCGAGCACCGACAGCGTCCAGTGGGCGTCGAGGATCGTGTACGCGGGAGGACGTCCCGCGGCGAAGGCCGCCACGGCGTCGTCCAGCACTGCTTCGATCCCCTGACGCGCGGCGGGTCCGCCCGCGCTCCTGGCGGTGACCGAGCCGTCGTCGCCGTACCGGAGCAGGGCCGGCGAGTCGTCGTCCACCGCGAACGATCCGCGAGAGCCGATCACCCGCAACGTCGCCGCGTTCGGACCCGATGTGGGAGCGGCGGGGACCCTGCCGACGGTGGCCGTCGCGGTCACCCCGCGTTCCAGGAGCAGCGACAGGACGGCGACGTCCTCCACCTCGTGCTCGGCGTGCGCGGCGGAGAACAACGTCCCGGTCTCGGCGTGCACCTCGACGACGGCGCACCCGGTGAGGTGCCTGATCGCGTCGATGGCGTACCCGCCGAAGTTCAGCAGCTCCCCGCCTCCGGACAGCCTCGGATCGACCACCAGCCCCGGCCTTTCGACCGACGTGGCGAAGCGCGCGCCGTGCGCCAGGAACTCCACGTCCACGTGCCGCGGCAATCCAATGTGGCCCGCGTCCACCCATGACCTGGCGCGCCGGAGCCCCGGGACGAGCACGCGGGACATGACCGCGCACCGCTCGCCGTCCGCACCGGAGAGCCGGACCAGGTCGGCGGCATCCCCGAGCTCGGTGGCCGCGGGCTTGTCCACCAGCACCCGACCCCCGCCGCGCAGAACGCCGGCCGCCAGACGTGCGTGCCGGGTCGGCTCGCTGCACACCACCGCGACGTCAACCCGGGGAGGTTCGCCCAGCAGCGGGACCCCGAGCTCATCGGCCACGCGCCCGGAAGCCTCCCACATCCACTCCTCGACGTCGGGTTCCTCGTAGACCCCCACCAGCCGCACACCGCGCGTGTCGGCCAGCAGCGGCCCGTACTCGGCGGCGTGCCGGACTCCGGAGAACAACGCCACATCAAGCATGGTCGACCTCCACCGGCTGACCCGTGATCAGGGACTGCTGCGCGGCCAACGCGGTCGCCAGCGTCGCGCGAACCTGGTCCAGGCGCACGATCGGCTCCGCCTCACCTCGGATCAACCGCACCCAGTGGTCGAGTTGGCGGTCCATCGCTCCCGCGATGCTGGCCGGAGCCGGCTTGGCCGCCTCCGAGATGAGCGCGGGTTCGTCCTCGGTGGAGTGCGCGAGCGTACCGCGCTCACCGGCGAGCACGTAGCGCCGGAGGAAATCCCCCGACCTGGTCAGCCCGTAGGACAACTCGATCAAGGCCAGCGAACCGTCGTCGAACCGGACGGTCAGGTGGAAGCTGTCCGGCGTCGGCAGGTCCGCGGCGAACGTCGGGAACCCCCGGGCGAACACCCGGATCGGCCGCCGCTCGAACAGCCACGTGGCCAGGTCGAGCGCGTGCGTGCCGTTGTGCACGGGATGGCCACCGGACTTGGCGGGATCCAGCTGCCACGCACGCCATCCGCCCGGCCACGTGTGCCCGGTGTACCAGGACAGGTGCAGCAGGCGCGGTGTGCCGATATCGCCCGCTCGCACCGCAGCGGCGAGTTCGGCGACCACCGGCTGGAAGCGCACGGTCTGCCCGACCATGAACACCACCCGCGCCCGGCGGCACGCCTCGGCCATCGCGTCGAAATCGGTGAGGGACAGGGCAACCGGTTTCTCGACGTGCACGTGCTTGCCCGATTCTGCGGAGCGCAACGCCCACGCGGCGTGCGTCGGTGTCGCGGTGCAGATGCTCACCCCGGTCACCGCCGGATCAGCCAGGACTGCGGCTGCCTCGGCGGTGGGGACGGCCCCCGGCGCCCGGGCCGCCACCGCAGCCGCCCTGGACGGATCGGAGCTGATCACGTGCGAGACCCGCACTCCGGACAGCCCGTCGAGCGCGGCGGCGTGGTCGTGGGCGATCGCACCGGCACCGATGATGGCGACGTTCAGCGTCATCGCGGACCCCTCCCTCCTCCGGCGATGACCATCAGAGCACTCCGGTGCGCTGCAGGATCGCCGCGATGGAACGGCTCTCGGATTCGTCGAGGGCACGCATCGGCGAGCACATCGCGTTGCCGGCGATGATTCCGCGCAGCACGAGCGCGGTCTTGAACGCGCCGAGTCCCGCCGCGCTGGCCGAAGCGGTGCCGCGCCGCGCGACGTCGACGATGCCGAACAGGTCCGCCAAGCGGTCCTGCTCCTGCTTGGCACGCGCCCAGTCCTGCGCACCACCGGCTTTCAGCAACGCGTGGTATCCGTGCGGGTCCACGTTCGCCAGCCCGGGAACCGCACCGTCCACACCGGACATCATGGCGCCGTCCACTACCACTTCATGACCGGTCAGGACGGCGAAGTCGGGAAACCCCGCGGCACCGAGGGTGAGCCTGCGCAGCCCGACGTCGTCGCCGCTGGAGTCCTTGATCCCGGCCAGCACGCCGCTTTCGGCCAGTGCTAGCACGCGTGCCGTGTCGAGCTTCCGGCCGACGGCGACCGGAACGTCGTAAGCGATCAGCGGGATGTCGATCGCGCCGGCGATCTCCCGGAAGTGCCGGTCGGTCTCGTCGTCGTCGGTGCGGACGTAGAACGGAGCGGTCGCCACCACGGCGTCGGCACCCTGCTCCTGCGCCGCACGCGCCCGCTCGACCACCCGCTTCGTGGTGGTGTCGATGGCGCCCGCGACGACCGGGACCTGCCCGGCCGCGGCACCGATGATGACGTCGAGCACCTGTCGGCGCTGGGCGTCGGTGAGGTAGGCGACCTCGCCGGAACTCCCCAGGGCGAACAGTCCGCTCACCCCGCCGTCGATGAGGAAGGCGACCAACCGCTCCAGGGATCCGACGTCGATGTCACCGTCGTCGGTGAGCGGGGTGACAACAGGCGGGATCACACCCGTGTAGCGGGGTTTTCGGGCGATCACGAAGCACTCCTCGCGGGAACGGGGTGGATGCAGTGCCAGCGGTGCCCGTCGCGGGCCGATTCCGCTGGGAACGCAGCGGCGCAGGCGTCGTCCGCCCGACCGCAGCGGGTGCGGAACGGACATCCGCTGGGTGGGCTGGTGGCCGACGGGACCGTGCCGGTGAGCACGATGCGCTCGGTCTTGTCGAGCAGGCTCGGCGTGGCCGAGAACAGCGCTTCGGTGTACGGGTGGGCGGTCTCGCCGACGACGTCGGCGGTCGGCCCCTCCTCGACGACGCGTCCGAGGTAGATCACCGCGATGCGATCGGCCAGGTATCGGACGGTCTGGATGTCGTGGGAGATGAAGACCATGCCCAGGTTCAGCGTTTCGCGCAGGTCAACGAGCAGGTTGAGCACCTGAGCGCGCACCGAGACGTCCAGCGCGCTGGTCGGCTCGTCCGCCACGACGAGCTTCGGGCCGAGCGCGAGGGCGCGCGCGATGGCCACCCGCTGCCGCTGACCGCCGGAGAGCTGGCCGGACAGCGCACCGATCACGTGGTCGGGCAGGCCGACCAGGTCGAGCAGCTCCTCGACGCGTTCGCCGCGTTGTTTCGGCGTGCCGCGCTGGTGGACGTCGAGCGGGTCCCGCAGGATCCGGCCGACCGTCAACCTCGGGTTCAGCGCTGTGGCCGGGTCCTGGAAGATCACGCCGACCTCGGCGCCGAACTCGCGCCTCCGGCGGGCGACCGGCATCGACCACAGGTCGTGGCCGTGGAAGTTGACCGTGCCCGCGGTGGGTTTCTGCAAGCCCACCAGGACCTTGGCCAGCGTGGACTTGCCGCAGCCGGACTCGCCGACCACGCCGAGCACTTCGCCCTGCCGCACCGTCAGGTTCGCATCGGTCAGCGCGTGCACCCGCTCTCGGTGGAACACCCCGCCGCTGCGGGAACGGTGCCGAACGTGCACGCCGTCGAGCTCGATCAAGGCTTGCTCCCTTCCAGGACCGCCGAACCAGCGGGGTGGTGGCAGGCCAGGACGTGGTCGGTGCCGCGCGCGGTGAGGCCGGGCTTGGCGTCGCGGCACAGGTCGGTGGCCGCCGCGCAGCGGGAGGCGAACCGGCAGCCCGCGTCCCACTCCCCCGGCGCCGGGACGACGCCGCGGATCTGGTGCAGCCGGGTCGCGCCGGACTCCAGCGAGGCCACTGAGCCGATGAGGCCGCGGCTGTAGTGGTGCGCCGGATCGGCCAGCACCGCGCGGGTACCACCGACCTCGGCGATCTGACCCGCGTACATCACGGCCAGGTTGTGCGCGAGGTCCCCGACCAGGGCGAGGTCGTGCGAGACGAGCACCATCGCGAACCCCAGCTCGTCTCGCAGCCGCTCCAGCAGCTCGACGATCTGGGCCTGGACGGTGACGTCGAGCGCTGTGGTCGGTTCGTCGGCGATGAGCAGCCGCGGGTTGCGCGAGAGCGCCATGGCGATGAGCACCCGCTGGCGCTGCCCGCCGGAGAGCTCGTGCGGGAAGCTGCGCAGGGTGCGCTCGGGCGCGAGTCCGACCAGCTCCAGCAGTTCGGCGGGAGTGCTCGCGGCCCCACGCGAAGTCAGCTGCTTGAGCTGCTTGCCGACCAGGACGGAGGGGTTCAGCGAGGACAGCGCGTCCTGGTAGACCATGGCGATCTCGTGACCGGCCAACGCCCGGCGCTGCGCCGACGACATCGTCAGCAGGTCTTGCCCGCGGTATTCGATCCGACCGCTGACCTCGGCGTTGCGGGCCAGCAACCCGGTGATCGCCAGGCTGGTGATGCTCTTCCCGCAGCCGGACTCCCCCACCAGGCCGAGCGTTTCGCCTTCCCGCACGGTGAACGACAGCCCGTCGACGACGGCGACATCGCCGTAGCGGTCCGGGAACCGGATCGACAGGTCGCGCACGGCGAGCAGTTCCGGGGCGTCGTCGGGCAGCGGCGCCACCCGCGGCTGCCTGCTGCGCGCCCGCTCGGACAGCAGTGCCAGTGCCTCCGGGGGAGCCTCCCCGCCTTCCGCGGTGCGCTCCTCGCGGTTGGAGCCGTCCTGATCGGAGTCCGCGGCGGATGCCGAGGCGTCGGTCATGCCCTCGGCGAGGATGTTCAGCGCCAGCACGGTCAGCAGCATCGCCAAGCCGGGGAAGAGGGTCGCCCACCAACCACCGGAGAGCAGGATCTGCCTGCCGTAGGACAGGACGTTGCCCCACGACGGTGCCGGGTCCTGAACGCCCGCTCCGAGGAACGACAGGCTCGCCTCGAGGATGATCGCGTCCGCGACGAGGATCGTGGCGAACACCAGCACCGGTGCTGCGCAGTTGATCGCCACGTGCCTGACGACGATGTAGGAGCGCTTCGCGCCGATCACCTGCTCGGCCGCCACGTAGTCCTCGCCGTACTGGGCCAGGACGTTGGCGCGCACCACTCGGGCCAGCTGCGGGACGTAGACGACGGCGATCGTCGTGATCAGCACCGGAATGCTGGTGCCGAACACCGCCACCAGCACCGCGGCCAAGGCGATGCCGGGGAAGGCCATGACCACGTCCAGCGCCCGCATCAGCGCTTCGTCGATCCACTTCTTCGACGTGGCGGCGAGCGCGCCCAGCGCACCGCCCAGCACAAGAGCGAACAGCGTGGCACCGAGGCCGATCACGAGGGAGTACTGCCCGCCGTGCATGACGCGGGAGAACACGTCCCGACCGGCGCGATCGGTGCCGAAGGGGTGCTCACCGCTGGGCGGCTGCGCCGGGGCACCGGTCTGCAACGGGTCGACCGCAAGGAAGGGCGCCAGCACCGCGGCCAGCGCGACGACGGCGAGCAGACCCAGCGCGATGCGGGAGCGCATTGGGAGCGAGCGGAACCGGATCCCCGGCCGGGACAGCTTCGTGGCTAGGCGTCCGCGCATGTCACACCGTCCTGATTCGCGGGTTGACCAGCAGGTACATCAGGTCGACGACGAGGTTCACGGCCAGGAAGGCCATCGCGATGACCAGCACCACGCCCTGCACCAGAGCCGTGTCGTTGCCCGTGACCCCTTCCAGGATCAACTTGCCCATCCCGGGCAGGTCGAAGATGGTTTCGATGACCACGGCCCCGCCGAGCAGGTAGGCCACCCGCAGCCCCAGCACGGTCAGGGGCGTGAGCATCGCGTTGCGCAGTACCGCGCGGAGCACGAGCCATCGGGGCAGCCCGTTGCCGGTGGCGGTGCGGACGTAGTTCCGGTCGAGTTCGTTGATCATCGAGGTGCGCACCAGACGGGACAACGAGGCCGCCACCGGGAGCGCGAGCGCGATCGCCGGCAAGGCCATCGTGGAGAGCCAACCGCCGAAGGAGTCCCCGGGGTTGGTGTACCCGCCGGTGGGGAAGATCGACGTGTTCAGCGCGAACTGCTGGATCAGAACGATCCCGAGCCAGAAGGAAGGAATCGCGACCCCGGCGACGGAGACCAGGCGAATCACCTGGTCCGGCCACCGGTCCCGGTTCACGGCCGCCGTCACACCCATGATCACGGCGAGCACCACGGCCAGGCCGAGGCCGAGCGCGGTCAGTTGCACGGTCAGCGGGAAGGCGACGGCGATCCGATCGGCGACCGGCTGGCTGGGCGGCGCCGTCATACCGAGATCTCCCTGGAGCAGCTGGCCCAGGAAGCGCAGGTACTGCACCGGAACCGGATCGTCGAGCCCGTGCTCCGCCCGCCACGCCGCGCGGGCTTGCTGGGAGGAACCCTGCCCCAACGCCGTCATCGCCGGATCGACCGGCGAGAACTGGAGCACCACGAAGACGAGGAGGGTGACGCCGAGAACCATCACCGGCAACACTGCTATGCGGCGGACTGCGAGCCGCAGGAATGAGACCATTTGGGTGTCCTAGCTTTCGTCGGCGGTGGAAGGACCGCTCGCTCGCTGCGAACTTCCCCTGAGCCGGCCGAGTTGAGGTGGGGCGCCGTGGAGCGACCGCGGCGGCAGCCCACCTCGGCTGGGGAAGTTCGGTGCCTGTTCCGGTCTTCGCCTCGAGCCGCCGCGAGCGCGCGCCACCGTCGCGACATCGGGTCTGCTGCCGGGTTTTCGAACATTGCCCGGTGATCCCGTACCAGGTGGGGTTTCAGGAATCGCCCACGACGAGTCGCAGGGGACCTTCAGGCGCGACCGACGTCCAGGAAGGACAGACCGGTGGTCGGGATCGGCCGGAAGCCGGGCAACCCGGATTGGTCCCACGCGGTCGGCAGCTTGCGGTGCACGATCGGGTAGAGCGGTGCCTCGTCCGAGATGATGTCGATGACTTGGCCCCACAACTGCTTCCGGGCGTTCGCATCGGCAGTGCGCGAGGCTCGGCCCATGAGATCGAGCACCTCGTCGTGCGCGGGACTACCGGCCCAGCGGAACCGCTTCTCGCTCCACGTCGAACTCGTGAAGAACCAGCTCAGAAGCAGGTCGGTGTCCGTGCCGAACACCGAGGGGTCGCCCGGCGCGGCCATCACCTGAAAAGCCCCGGACTCCACCTTGTTGTACTGGCCGGACGACGCGGCGACGTCCAGCTGGGTCGGCACGCCGATGGCGTCCCAGCTCTCCTTGATCAGGGGCGCGATGTCCTTGACCCACCCGGTGTCGGTGGTCATGAGGGTCAACGACAGGTTGGACACCCCGGCCTCGGCGAGCAGCCGCTTCGCCCGTTCCGGATCGTGCCGGTAGACGGTGCCGGCCTCGCGGTGGTCCGGGTGGGTCCGGTGCAGGTAACTGGTGGCGGCGGAGCCGTTGCCGACCATCGCGGTCTGCACGATCTTGTCGGTGTCGATGCCGTAGTGCAGCGCCTGGCGCACCCGCTTGTCCGAGAACGGGGCCTGAGCGCAGTTGAACATCAGGAAGAGCTGCCCGAACGACTGCACGGACTCGACATTCGCCTTGGCCCGCATGCGCTCGATGTCGATGACCGGGACGTCCTCGATGGCCAGCACCCGACCCGACTCCAACGCGCTCACCCGAGCCGAGGGGTCGGACAGCAACCGCCAGACCATGTTCTGCACCTTGGCGGGCTTGGGACCGTTGTAGCGCTCCCACTTCTTGAAGACGATCTTGTCCTCGCGGGTGGCCTCGACCAGTTGGAACGGCCCCGAACCCACGGGCTTGGCGTCGAATCCCTCCGGATCGGCCTCCACGACCTTGCGCGGCACGATCTTGATCACCGACACGCGGCTCTGGAAGAGCTCGAAGGGGTGCTGGAGGACGAATTCAACCGTCGCCGGGTCGACGACCCGCACCTCGGCGAGGAACGGCACGAACTGCGCCATCAACGAATCGTTGGCCGGATCCAGCACGCGGTTGAAGCTGAACGCCACGTCGTCCGCGGTGACCGGTGAGCCGTCGTGGAACACGGCCCCTTCCCGCAGAGACACCTGGTAGGTGGTGTCACCGGTCTTCTGCGGCATCGCGGTGGCCAGCGCGGGGTAGGGCTGACCGGTGACCGGGTCCAGGTCGACCAAGGCCTCGAACACGTGCATGTTCGCCGCGACGGGCGTGGCACCGGACGAGGTCATCGGATCGAATCCGGTGGACAGGCCGTAGGAGATCCCCGCTTCGATGGTGTTCACGTCACCGCCGGAACCTGCGCCGGTGGTCGACGATGGCCCACCACAGGCCGCCAAACCGCCTGTGAAAGCACTTGCGGCGCTGATGGTTCCCACTAATCGGAGGAAGTTGCGGCGATCGAGGGCCGCGCGAATCTGGTCCGGCACGTTGCCTCCCGGGAGCTGCGGACATAAGACGTATGACGTCCGACAAAGGTGATAAGATGTGACCGTAATCGCACTCACCAGGGAGGTCAAGGGTTGCCGATGTCCCCAATGCCCCATTCCGGAAGACCGGCGCGCGGCCACGAGGTCACCGAGCGGATCAAGCACTACATCCTCGAGAACAAGATGCGCCCAGGTGATCCGCTGCCCACCGAGGCCGAGCTGTGCGACGCGCTGGGCGCCTCGCGAACGAGCATCCGGGAGGCGGTGAAGACGCTCAACGCGCTCGACATCGTCGATGTCCGGCACGGCCACGGCACCTACGTCGGCCGCCTCAGCCTCTCGGCGCTCGTGGAGGGACTGACCTTCCGCGGCTTGCTCAGCCCGGCCGACGACTTCCAGACGCTGGCCGACCTCGTCGACATGCGAGAGCTGATCGAACGCGGCATGGCCGAACGCATCATCAACGCGATCGACGCTCCACAACTGGACACATTGGACTCACTCGTCGACGAGATGCAGGCCTGCGCCCGAGCCGGTACGAGCTTCGCCGAGGCGGACCGCAGCTTTCACGCACTGCTCGTGGAACCGCTGGGAAACGCTCTCGTCCACCAGCTGTCCTCGGCGTTCTGGGACGTCTACGCGATCGTCGCCCCGCACCTGAAGCTGATCACCCCCGAGGACGAGCGCACCACGATCGACGCGCACCGCCGGATGGTGGGAGCCGCGCGCGAACGGGACGTCAGCGCGTTCGTCCGCGCGGTCGACGATCACTACTCCCCCGTGCGGGAACGCCTCGCGCTCGCCCGCGGGGGCAACGAGGAGCAATCCTCAGGAGCGCGCCTCGGCGAATCTTGACGGTCACCGCAGGGGGCTGCTTAAGTATCCAGGCATCGAACAAGAGGTATGACGTCATCTCTCTACCTCTGATCTCTTCTCCGCGTCGTCCACCACCCGAGGAGTCCGACCGTGGAACCGATCCGTTCACGCTCATTTCGCCGCGCCGTCGCGATGACCGCCGCCTTCGCCGCCTTGCCCGCGTTGACCCACGCATCCGCGCAGGCGTCGGAAACCCCTTCCCCCGCAGCCCAATCCACCGACCTGGCCGTGAGCACTCCGCCGTCGGTGACCTACCGGATCCCAGCACTGACCACCACGAGCGAGGGCACCGTGCTCGCCGCGTTCGACAAGCGCAACAACCAGTCCTCCGATCTCCCGGGCGACATCGACGTGCTCGTGCGGCGCAGCACCGACAACGGGGCCACCTGGAGCGAGCCGCGCGAAGTGGTCAACCATCCCGGTCCGCAGGGGTGCGGCGACTCCAGCCTCGTCAACGACCCGTCCACCGGCCGGATCTTCCTGTTCTGCACCTACAGCGCGGGAAACGTCGGTTTTTGGGACTCCCAGCCCGGTACCTCCGACCCGGACGACCCGAACACGCTGCACGTGCGCGTGATGCACAGCGATGACGACGGGATCACCTGGAGCGAGCCGGTCGACCTCAACCCCCAGGTCAAGGATCCGAGCTGGCGCGCCGTGTTCACCTCCTCGGGGCGTGGCCTGCGGACGATGAGCGGTCGGCTCATCCAGCCGATCGTGGTGAAGGACGCCGAAGGCGCCGTGCACTCGGGCAACATCTACAGCGATGACCGCGGAAACACCTGGCAGCGCGGTGAACTTCTCGCCGCGGGAACCGACGAGAGCAAGCCGGTGGAGCTCGCGGACGGCACGATCGTGCAGAACAGCAGGGCTGGCAACGGCACCAATCGCCTCCTGTCGACCTCCAGCGACGGTGGGCACAACTTCAGCGACCCGGTACCCCACGAGCAACTCATCGACCCCCGCGTCAACGCCGACGAGATCCGGGTCAACCCGACGACGACAGGTCCGCGACAGGACTGGCTGCTGTTCAGCAATCCAGCGAGCACGACCGCCAGGGAGAACCTCACCGTGCGGATCAGCTGCGACAACGGCAGCACCTGGCCGGCGCAGCACCAGCTCCACGACGGTCCCTCGGGCTACTCGGTGATGACCATGCTGCCCAACGGCCGCGTCGGAATCTTCGCGGAGGTCGGCGAGCAGGACTACACCGAGAGGCTGACCTTCACCTCGCTGCCGCTGTCCACCCTGTCCCGCTCCTGCCCCTAGTGCTCCCACATCCCCGCCTGGCCACCGGCGCGAAACCCATGCCAAGAGAGGGGAAACCGCGTCGGGGCCCGGGGCCGGGCTCGGCCGATGAGGTCGACCATCGTGGAGCTCCGCTGACCACCGAGAGCACCACCCCACTTTTGGGGGGCTGGGGTCCACCCTCTTCTGGGCTTCCGGGGTTCACGTCGATGGGTCACTTTCGGACCACGCGATGTTTCAGAGGAAGCAGCGATGAGCACTCGCATCGGGCCGAGGAGGATCCAGATGTTGCTGAAGAGGAAGACGCAGAGGAGGAGGCAGCGTGCGGTCGCGGCGATGGCGTCCATCGGTCTGGCTGCGGCGTTGGTCGGTGTCGGGAGCGGGGTCGCACCCGCCGCCGGCGTCTGCGGGGAGGGACCGGCGGTCCCGGTGAGCCACGCCCCGCCCACGGATCCCGCGGAGAACTTCTGGGAGTTCGAGGGCAAGATCTCGGATGTCGACGAAGCGGCCCGGACCATGACCGTGAACGGTGCGACGTTGCACATCCCGGACGAGCTCCTGGTCAAGACCCAGAACCTGGACCAGGAGACGGGCAACATCACGTTGACCGACCTCATGAACCCCGCGCTGCCCACCATCGAGGGCGCCGCGACCGGCATCGCGCACGGCACCGCCACCTACACCCCCGCTCCGAACGATCCGACGCAGTCCTGCGTGACCTTCGAGGCTGAATCGGTGTACGTCGAGTTCGCCGAGAACGTTCTGGTCGGGTCCTTCATGGGCGTGGCACCCGACGAGCAGAGCATCACCGTCGCAGGGGCGAAGGTCGAGCTGAACAGCGACCCGCGCTGGCCGGCGAGGATCGTCGACGGCGCCGGTGACGAGAAGACCTTCGCCGACCTCAAGGGTCATGAGGGACTCCTCCTGGAAGCCGAGGGCTACTACAGCACCGAGCGCGGCGCGCTCCAGGCGACCATCATCGAAACCGAGCAGATCTTGGGGGCTCCCGCGGAGGGCACCGATGTCGTGGCCACCACGCGAGCCCAGTGGAAGCCCAACGAGCTGCGGGTCAACGGAGCGGTCTCGCCCGCTGGAACCGGGAAGACGGTGAGCGTCTACCGGGGTGGCGTCGTCGGAACCACCTGCGACACCAGTGCGGCCCCGCTGGGCACCGCCACCGTCGCCGCCGACGGCTCCTGGACCGTCCGCAACCGCAACGTCCGCGCCTACCCGCCCGAGGTGTGCGCCCAGTCCAGCGATGGAGGTGTTCGGGCCGCCACCGTCGAACAGCGGTAGACCCACCACGCCCTACCGCGCAGGTCGTCGCACCGGACCCTCGCCAACCGAGCGTCCGGTGCGGCACGTGTCGATCATCTCCGGTTCGACGAGGAGCTGGGCGTTGGCCAGCCACAACAACGCGCGCCGTCGAACCGGTCCATCGCCACTGCCCGGCGCCTCGCGCGCGCTCGCGACGCTGGTCGTGGCGCTGGCCACGGTGCTGATCACCGGGGAGGTGGAGCGGGTCAAGCGCTGCCCCGCCGAGGACTGCGGGTGGGTGTTCTGGGACTCGACCAAGAACCGCAGCCGCCGCTGGTGTTCCATGCAGGTCTGCGGCAACCGCAACAAGGCCCGCACCTTCGCCAGCCGCAACCGCCCGTCTCAGGGGCGCACGGCGTAGGTCACGTGGGTGACCCGGCTCGCGCCTCGGGCGGTCACCTGCTCCAGCTTCAGCGGTGGCACGCCCTCGAACACCCGCGTGCCCGCGCCGAGGGTGAGCGGCACGATGTGCAGCCGCAGCTCGTCGACCAGACCTGCGGCCAGGTACTGGTTGATGGTGGTCGCGCCGCCCTGGACCGCCACGTCGCGGTGGCCTGCGGCGGCGCGCGCCTGGGCGAGCGCCGACACGATCCCGTCGGTGACGAAGTGGTACGTGGTGCCGCCGTCCATCGGCTGCGGTTCGCGCGCGTGGTGGGTGAGGACGAAAACGGGCGCGTGGAACGGAGGATCGTCACCCCACCAGCCGTTCCACGGGCGGTCCCACTCGCCGCGCACCGGGCCGAACATGTTGCGGCCCATGATGAACGCGCCCGCGGCGGCCACCTGGTCGATCTCGGCGCGGTTCTCGTCGGCGCCGTCGAACATCCACGCGTGCAGCTCGCTGCCCCAGCCGTCGCCGCCGTCCTCGCCGAACGGCCGCTGCTCGCTCTGGTTCGGCCCGGCGGAGTACCCGTCGGCCGAGACCGTGATGTCGCTGATCACCCTGCCCATGCGTCGCTCTCCAGTCCGGACGGCACTCCCCCGAGTCTGCGCCACCCCGGACCGCACCGCACGGACGACGAAGGCGAGCCGGTGTTCGCGACCTCTCGTCAGGCGGGGTCGTCGTCGAGCTCTGCCAAGACGGCGTCGGTGTGCTCGCCGACGTCGGGGATGCGGTCCATGCGGGGTGCGCGGCCTGCGAGGGTCACCGGCGGTTGCAGGGCTCGCAGGGGCCCCACGGGCGAATCGACCTCGTGCCAGCGGTTCCGGTCCGCGAGCTGCGGGTGGTCGGCGAACTCCTCCACGGTGCGCATCCGGGCGTTGGCGATCTGCGCGCGATCCAGTCGTGCCACGACCTCGTCCGCCGCGAATTCGGCGAACGCGGTCTCGATCGTCGTGGTGAGCTCCCGCTCGTTGTCGACGCGATCGGGGTTGGTCGCGAACCTCGGGTCCTCGACGAGTTCGGGGAGCGCCAGCACCGCCTCGCACAGCTTCCGCCACTCGCGGTCGTTCTGGACCGCGAGGAACACCTGCGCTCCGCCTCCCGTGCGGAACGGGCCGTACGGGGCGATCGCGGCGTGCCGCGCACCGGTGCGCGCAGGCGACGTGCCGCCGTACACCGTGTAGTAGTAGGGAAAACCCATCCACTCCGCGAGCGCGTCCAGCAGCGAGACCTCGAAAGCGCTTCCCTCGCCGGTGCGTTCGCGCTCGTAGAGGGCGGTGAGCACGCCGGTGTAGGCGTACATCCCGCCCGCGATGTCGGCCACCGAGATCCCGGACTTCGCGGGCTCGTCCCGGCCACCGGTGATGGAGACCAGCCCGGCTTCGCACTGGACGAGCAGGTCGTAGGCCTTCTTGTCGCGGTACGGGCCGTCGCTGCCGTAGCCGGACAGGTCCCCGACGATCAGTCTCGGGTGACGGGACCGCAGCTCCTCGGCGCCGAAGCCCAGCCTCGCCGCCGCACCGGGCGCGAGGTTCTGCAGGAACACGTCGGCCCTGGCGAGCAGCTCGTCCATCGTCCGCCGCCCCTCATCGGACTTGAGGTCCAGGACGACGCTCTCCTTGTTGCGGTTGAGCCACACGAAGTGGCTGGCCATCCCGTTGACCGTGGTGTCGTAGTCGCGGGCGAAATCGCCGCCGGCCCGTTCGACCTTGATCACCCGCGCGCCGAGGTCGGCCAGCTGGCGGGTCGCGAACGGGGCGGCCACGGCCTGTTCCAGGGCGACCACGACGATGCCCTCCAGCGGCAGCATGGGCTTACCTCCCGGTGTCGAACGACGCAGCGCTAGTGGGTGCTGCGACGGAGTTTCACGCGATACGAGTACTGCTCGGGCAAGAAGTGGTTGATGGCCAGCTCGACCGGCTGCTGATCGGTGGTGAGGTAGATGCGGTCGACGCGCAGCAGCGGATCACCGATGCCGCACCCGAGCGCGTCGGCGAGCGTCTGATCCGCGGAGGCGGCCGTGATGCTCTGCTCGGCTTCGGCGATCGGCGTCGGCAACCGCGTGTCGAGCAGGCCGATGATCGTGGCGTCGCTGACGGCCCCGGCCTGCCCCAGCTCCGGCACGTCGCCGAGCGCGGCGGCCGCCGCCGGGTGCAGGTGCACCGTCGTGTGGCAGAAGGAGTCGCCCTCGTGGGTGCGGCGGAAGACCACGGTGTGCACGACGTCGCTGTCCAAGCGCAGCCTGCTGGCCGCGTCGATGTCGACCTTGCGCCGCAGCGGCCGCAGCACTTCGAGCTGGGTGTCCAGCGACAGCCCCATGAGGTCCTCAATGGAACCGAACTGGCGCAGGTACTGGCCGTCGCGCGGCGCGGCGAACGTTCCCCGGCCGGGCACGCGGTAGACCATGCCCTCGGCCACGAGGTCGTGGAAGGCGCGGCGCACCGTCTGGCGGCTGACCTCGTACTCGTCGGCCAGTTCCGCCTCGGTGGGCAGCCGCGTACCGTCGACGTAGCGGCGCTGCAGGATCGCCTGCCGCAGTTCGCGGGCGAGGACCTTGTACGCCGCTTCGCCGCCGTGCTCCCTGGTGCTCATGCCCGAAGGCCCGTCGGTCGTCCCGGATTCGCGGTGGTCATGGGGTGATCATCCATCGAGTCCCCCGCGCGCGACCAGTTGGGACGCGATGACGTTGCGCTGGATCTCGTTGGTGCCCTCGCCGACGATCATCAGCGGCGCGTCCCGGAAGTAGCGCTCCACGTCGAACTCGGTGGAGTAGCCGTAGCCACCGTGCACGCGGACCGCGTTGAGGGCGATCTCCATCGCGGCCTCGGAGGCGAACAGCTTGGCCATGCCCGCTTCCATGTCGCACCGCTGCCCGCTGTCGTAGCGGTCGGCCGCGTGCAGCACCAGCTGGCGCGCGGCGGTGTACTGCGTGGCCATGTCGGCGAGGTGGTTGCCGACGGACTGGTGCTTCCAGATCGGTTTGCCGAAGCTCTCCCGCTCCTGGGAGTAGCGCAGCGCGTCGTCGAGCGCGGCGCGGGCCACGCCCAGTGCCCGGGAGGCGACCTGGATGCGGCCGATCTCCAAGCCCTTCATCATCTGGGCGAAACCGCGGCCTTCCTCCTCGCCGAGCAGCGCGTCGACGGGTGCGCGGTGGTCGTCGAAGGACAGCTCGCAGCTCTCCACGCCCTTGTAACCGAGCTTGGGCAGGTCCTTGGAGACCGTGAACCCCTCGCCGTGCTCGACGAGGATGATGCTGATGCCCCGGTGCCGGGGTTCGGCGTCCGGATCGGTCTTGCACAGCAGTGCGACCAGCTGCGATCGGCGGGCGTTGGTGATCCAGGTCTTCGCACCGTTGATCACGTAGTGATCGCCGTCGCGGCGCGCGCTGGTGGTCAGCGCCTGCAGGTCGGAGCCGCCGCCGGGTTCGGTCAGCGCCATGGTCGCCCGGATCTCGCCGGTGGCCATCTTCGGCAGGTAGCGCTGCTTCTGCTGCTCGGTGCCGAAGGTGTGGATCAGCTTGGAGACCACGGTGTGCCCGCCCATGGCCCCCGCCAGGCTCATCCAGCCGCGCGCGAGCTGCTCGGTGACCTGTGCGTAGCACGCCGTGGACACCGCGACCTCCCCGTACGGCTCGGGGATGGCCAGGCCGAAGATGCCGAGCCGCTTCATCTGCTCGATCAGCTTCTCGGGGTAGTCGTTGGCGTGCTCCAGCTCGCGAGCCACCGGGCGCACATCGCGGTCGACGAAGTCGCGGACGGTGTCGACGATGGCCTGCTCTTGTTCGTTGAGGCTGTTCACGCGGGTTCCTTCTCCTGGTCGTGGACGACTTCCCCGGGAAGATGCTCGGCCAGGAGTTCCGCAGCTCGATGCCAGTCCACATCGGACAGCAAGGCTGGGACGTCCTCGCCGCAGTCGGCGATCTTGGCCGTCATGTCCTGTTCGGACGGTGGGCGTCCGGGTGATCCCGGGGGGAACTGCAGGGCGACGTCGTGCCGCGTCCCGTCCGCCAGCGTCGCGGTGATGGCGACCTGTCCGGCGAGAAGCCAGTCACCACCGGGTGTTTCGGTCACCTTCACGAGCTTCAGCAGGCGCTGGGCCTCGGGGCGGTTGACCGCCCGGTCCGTGAAGCTGCCGAAGCCGGGGTGGGGGTCCAGCAACGCGGTGGCCACGGCGTACTCCATGCTGAACTTGCCCTGCAGACCGGTGTTCGGGCGGTGGTGGATCAGCGGCTGCACCGCGCAGGCCGGGGTGCGCACCTCGATCCCGGTCACCTCGGCCGGGGTGATCGGCGCGGGGAGCTGTTCGCGCAGCGCGCTGATCGGCCGTTGCAGCGCGTAGCAGCAGGGGAACATCTTGATCGCCAGACCACCGGGAACCGCGGGTCCGTTCACGTCGATCCGCTCGGGATCGCCTCCCACCAGGCGCAGCCAGGCGTCCACCGCGGTCGGGTCGGCCGTGGCCCCGGCGGCCGCCAGCCGAGCCGCGCGAACACCGGCATCCGCGGCGAACCCGACCTGCAACGACTTGCCCGACGACCCGAACGCGCGCTGCACTCCCCCGGCGGCCGGAACCGCCAGGGCCATCGCCGTCGCGATCTGCTCGCGCGACAACCCGAGAGCCACGGCGGCGCAGACGGCGGCAGCGGGCGCACCGGCGGTGCAGGTCGCGTGCCACCCGCTCGCGTAGTGCGACCAGCCCAGCGCCATCCCGATCCGCGCCATGACACCCGCACCGGCCAGGTAGGCGCGCGCATCGCCGCCCGCCGCGAGCGTCGCGGGCACGCACACCACGCTGATGTGAGCGGTGGACTCCATGTGCAGGTCGTCGAAGTCCAGGACGTGCCCGACCGCAGCCCAGCGCGCCGCGTCGGGTAACCCGGCGGAGATCCGCACCAGGTCGTCATCGCGGGCGGCGAGGGTGACCGCGAGGGTGTCGACCAAGGAGCGCTGCGCGAGCCCCAGGTCCTCGGCATCGGGGACGAGTTCGTGCGCCCATCGCGCCAGCGCCTCAGCGGCCGAGTCCATCCGCGCTCCCGATCGCGCACGGCCCGTGCCACGCGAGCCCGGAACCGGGATCGCCGCGGAGCACCGCGCAGGTCGACGACAATGTACGGCCAATCCTGCAAGCGCGAACACGGGCTGTCAACGCCCACTTCCAGCGATAACGTCCCGGACGTGAACGCATCTCTCCGATTTCCGGTTTGACACTCTCGAAGGCCGGCGAGACACTGGCGAAGCTTTGGCCGTACATATCTGAATGCCGGTTCCCGGCAGTTGGCCGGTGCCCGCTCCGGCTCGAATCGCAGACTCCGCCGGCACCGACGTCACCGCAGGAACGGGCCGCGCACCACCCGGCCCCGCCACCAGCGTCCTCGCACTTCCACCACGCCCGCAGAGGTGATCGATGAAGACCCGCGCTGCAGTCCTGGAAGAGGGAAGCAAGGAATTCGAGATCGTCGAACTCGACGTCGACGAACCACGCGTCGGGGAGGTGCGGATCAAGTTCACCGCCTCCGGGTTGTGCCACTCCGATCTCCACCTGACCGACGGCGTCTACGGCAATGCGCCCCGGTACCCCATCGTCGGTGGCCACGAGGGCGCCGGGATCATCGAGGCGGTCGGGCCCGGCGTGACCCACGTCGAACCCGGCGACCACGTGGTGTGCAGCTTCATGCCCAGCTGCGGCATCTGCCGGTACTGCGCCTCCGGGCATTCGAACCTGTGCGACCTGGGCGCGAACATCCTCAAGGGCCACATGCCCGACGGCACCTTCCGCTACCACCGCGACGGCCGGGACCTGGGCGGGATGTGCATGCTCGGCACGTTCTCCGAGCGCGCCACGATCCCGGCCCGCTCGGCGGTCAAGGTCGACCCGTGGCTCCCGCTGGAGGTGGCGGTTCTCGCCGGCTGCGGTGTGCCGACCGGCTGGGGCTCCGCGGTCAACGCGGGCGGCGTGAAAGTCGGTGACACCGCGGTCATCTACGGATCGGGCGGTGTCGGCATCAACTCCGTGCAGGGCGCGGCCTACGCCGGGGCCAAGTACGTGGTGGTCGTCGACCCGGTGGAGTTCAAGCGCGACACCGCGCTCAAGCTCGGCGCGAGCCACGCCTTCGCCGACGCCGACGAAGCCGCCGCCAAGGTCAACGAGCTGACCTGGGGCCAAGGCGCCGACCAAGCGATCCTGACGGTCGGCGTCATGGACGAGATCGTCGTCCGCCAGGCCTTCGACATCGTCGGCAAGGGCGGCACCATCGTCGTGGTCGGGCAGGCCAACCCGGAGAACCTGACCATCCAGCTCCCCAGCGCGATGTTCACCCGCAACGAGAAGGTCATCAGGGGCGCGCAGTTCGGCTCGTGCAACCCGCAGTACGACATCGTCAAGCTGCTGCGGTTGTGGAACGCCGGTCGTCTCAAGCTCGACGAGCTCATCACCCAGACGTACTCGCTCGACCAGGTCAACGAGGGCTACCAGGACCTCAAGGACGGAAAGCTCATCCGCGGGGTCATCGTGCACGAGTGAGGGAGGCTCGAGATGTCCGACAACGACAAGATCAAGGTCACGATCATCCCGACGGGAACGATGCACGCCGACCTCACCTGGCTGCTGATCGACCCGTCCCGGATGGCGACGCGGAACCAGCCCGACAAGCAGCGCGACTGGGTCGAAGTGCCCACGCACGTCGTCTACTTGGAACACCCGAACGGTCAGAAGTTGATGTGGGACGCAGGAGTCCCGCGGGACTGGGAGGACCGCTGGGGCCCGACCGGCCTCGACCAGTTCTTCCCGGTCGACAAAGCTCCCGAGGAGGAGTGGCTCGACTCCAGGTTGAAGCAGCTGGACCTGGCACCCGACGACATCGACTACCTGGTCCTGTCGCACCTGCACATGGACCACGCGGCCAACGCGCAGTTCTGGCAGCGGGCCGGCACGACGATCATCGTCGACGAGAAGGAGAAGGAGGGCGCGTTCTCCTTCGACGGCTACAACAAGGGCGCGCACATCAAGTCCGACTACGACGGGCTGGAGATGAGCACGATCAACGAGGACACCGAGCTGCTGCCCGGCGTCACGCTGCTGCGCACCCCCGGCCACACGTGGGGAACGATGAGCCTGCAGGTCGACCTCGCCGACGCCGGAACCATGCTCTTCGCCTCGGACTCGTTGTACCGCAAGGAGTCCTACGGTCCGCCGGCCATCGGCGCGGGCATCGTTTACGACTCGGTGGCCTGGCTGGAATCCGTGGAGAAGATCCGCGGCATCCAGGAGCGGACGAACGCGCAGGTGATCTACGGGCACGACCCGGAGCAGATCACCCGGCTCCGAACCGGCCCGGGCAACTACTACACGTGACCCACCGCCCGGCCCGCTCGCGGGCCGGGCACCGCACTCGGAGGTGAGCTGGTCATGCCGATGTACGACTACGCCTGCACCTGCGGGACCAGGTTCGAGCGCATGGTCCCCTCGTGGTCCTCGCCGGCGCCCGATTGCCCGGACTGCGGAGCGACGACCAGACGCCGCCCGCCCTCCCCCTCGATGCACGGGCTCGCCGCACCCCCTGCGCCGATGACGTCGGCGCCGCGATCCTGGGAAGGCCTCAACAACGGGGATCGGGACACCGTCACGCACTGGCGCCGGGCGGTGGAGGCGCGCAGGGAGTTCGAAGCGCGCCACCCCGAGCACCGCCAACGGCGCGACGCCATCGCCGCTCACGAGGGCCGCTTCGAGCGCACCCCGCTCACCTACCGAGAACTGGCCTCGCGCGCGGCGACCAGCGGCGATGCCAACCAGGCAGCGGCCGAGGCCGGCCGTGACAGAGGCGCTTCCCGACCGGACGGTGCGGACTAGGCGCTGCGTCGGGGGCGGACCGGGTGGCCGGAGAGGATCGAGACCCGGTTGAAGGCGTTGATGGTGATGGCCGCCCAGGTCACCACGGACGCCTCGTCGTCGGACAGGACCGTCCGGACACGAGCCAGGGTGGCGTCGTCCGGGTGCTGGTCGGCGACCAGCGTCACCGCCTCGGTCAGCTCCAGGGCCGCTCGTTCCTTGTCGCTGAACAGGTCGGTCTCCCGCCAGGCCGGCAGCACGCCCAGGCGCTGCGCGGTGTCCCCGGCCTCCAGCGCGAGCTGCGTGTGCCGGTCCAGGCAGAAGGCGCACCCGTTGAGCTGGGACGCGCGGACGTTGACCAGTTCCATCAGGACGCGGTCCAGCCCGATCTCGCGCGCCTTCGCGCGGATCTCGGTCGCGGTCGCGGTCAGCGCCTTGAACGCGGTCGGTGTCTGCTTGTCCAGGAAAATCCGGTCCGGCATCGGGTCCTCCGCCTTCGTTCGCGCACCGCGGCCGGCGCACCAGTGGTCCTGCTGCCGTGGAAGCTACCCGAACGGTGCGAGCGGGAGACCGCGGGCCGATCAGCCGACCGACGGCAGCGGGCCCAGCAGCCGCGCGGCGTTGCCCCCTCGGATCGCTTCGGTGGTGGTGGCGTCCAGGCCGGCTGCCAGCAACCGGTCCACCGGGTCCTCGACGCCCATGTCGAACGGGAAGTCGCTGCCCAGCGTCACCTGCCCGGCGCCCATCGCGTCGACCAGGTGGCGCAGCTGCTGCGGGGTGTAGACGAGGGAATCCACGAAGGTGCGGCGCAGCAGCTCGCTCGGCGGTGCTTCGGTGGTGCGGGCGTCGCCCCGAACCTGCCAGGCGTGATCGGCTCGCACCAGGTAGCTGCCGAGGTAGCCGCCGCCGTGCGCCGACCAGATCCGCAGACTCGGGTGGCGCTCGAGCAGACCGGAGAAGGCGAGCCGGGACAGCGCCAGGGCCGTTTCCACCGGGTTGCCGACGGTGTTGAACAGGTAGTAGGCGTTGAGCCGGTCCCCCAGCGTGCAGCCCCAGGGGTGGATCAGCACGGCGGCGCCGAGCTCGTCCGCCGCGGCCCAGAACTCCGCCAGGGACGGGTCGTCGAGCTCCACCCCGGGTGCTGCCGAGGTGGAGATCTGCACGCCGCGCAGCCCCAGCTCCCGCACGGCGGTCCGCAGCTGCTCCACCGCCAGGTCCGGGTGCTGCAGCGCGACGGCGCCGATGCCGACCAGCCGGTCCGGCCGCCGGGAGCAGCACTCCGCGACGGCCTCGTTGGTGAGCGCGGTGATGCGCTCGGCGAGCCCGCGCTCCGCCCAGGCGTGCGGCAGCGGCACCGGGCTCACGGCCTGGACGTCCACACCGGCGCGGTCCATCGCGGCGATGCGCACGTCCACGTCGGTGAGCTTCACCGCGAGGGAGCGGATCTGCTCGACGTTGTAGGACGCCGACTCCGGTCCGAGCGCGGCCGCGTCGGCGGCGCGCTGCCGCGCCAGGCCCGGTTCGTCGGCGATCAGCTCGTCGACGGCGGGCACTCCGAGGTGGGCGTGCACATCGACGCTGGGCATCGTCTTTCCTCCAAGCTCGGTCACAGCGGGGCCATCGCGGCCATGGTGACCTCGTAGGCCGCGGCGTCGGGGTCGATGTCGAGGCTGTGGTCCTGCTCCCAGCGGCCGATGCGCTCGGAACCCTCGACGACGGTCTTGCAGCGCTCGAAGCGCCGCCGCATGAACCCGTCGAGGACCTGCTCGACGGAGTCGTGCGCGGCGACCTCCTCGGCGAGCACGACACCGTCTTCGATGGCCTGTGCGCCGCCTTGCCCGCAGTGCGGGGAGGTTCCGTGCGCCGCGTCGCCGATGAGCAGGACGCGGCCCCGGTACCAGGGCTCGGGCAGCAGGATGTTGTCCACCGGGCGGTAGACGACCTCGGCGTCGTCGCGCACCAATTCGCGGTGCTCGGCGACCGCTCCCCCGTACTCGGCGAGCCGGTTGCGGTACTCCGCGGCCAGCCCCTCCTGCGGGAGGTGCAGCGGGGCGCCGTCGGGCACCTTCTCGATGGTGAGCATGTACATCAGGTCCGGGGCCAGCGGGACGAATCCCGCCGTTCCCCGCGAACCCCGGTACACCCACAGCCGGTCGAGCTCGGGGATCCGCGGCAGGTTGATGCACCAGGCGACCTGCCCGGTGAACCTGGCCTTGAGGTGTGAGCCGAAGAGCTGCTCGCGGATCCGCGAGTACAGGCCGTCGGCGCCCACCACGAGGTCGTAGGAGCCCTGCCGCCCGTCGCTGAACCCGACGTGCACCTCACCCGGCGTCTGGTCCACCGCGGACGCGGTGACGCCGGTCCGGATGTCCGCACCGGCCTCCCGCGCGGCCGAGACCAGGATGTCGTGCAGCCTGTGGCGGGTGATGCCGTTGTTCGGCGGCAGGCCCGGGATGACGGACGGCAGCGTGTCGTCCCGGAGCACCGTCTCGCCGTCGGCGGTCAGGCTGCGCACGCCGCGCATCGGGTATCCCCGCGCCGCGCACTGCTCGGCCAGTCCGAGCTGGTCCAGAGCTCGCAGCGCGTTGCCGGGCTGGATGATCCCGACGCCGTAGACCGTCCACTCGGCGTTCTTCTCGATCAGCTCGACCTCGACGCCGGTGCGGCGCAGCGCGATGGCCGCCGAGAGACCGCCGATCCCGCCGCCGATGATGAGCACGCGTCGCACGCTCATCGCGATCCGCCCGCCTGCTCACCGAAGAAGTCGCGCACGTTCTCGCCCGCGACGGCCGCGTCCTGCTTCTCTGCGGCCTCGCCCGCGGGCAGCGGCCAGGACTCGTGGAAGCCCTCGGGCGCTTCGACGTTGCGCCAGATGCTCTGGCCCGGGTTGCCTCCCGCGGCTTGGTAGGTGGTGGTCTCCCAGTCGGGCATGGTGTTGACCCAGCCGCCGGCGTTGATCTCCATGCGGAACCCGCCGGGCTCGCGGACGTAGAGGTAGGTGATCTCGTCGATGCCGTGCACGCCCGGCCCGAACTCGATCGGCGTGTCGTTGGCCAGGAAGACCTCGGCCGCGCGTTCGACGTCCTGGCGCTGGTCGACCCGGAAGGCGATGTGGTGGGCGCGTCCGGTCATGCCGCTGAAGTCGGGGACCAGCGCGAGGTCGTGCGTGGAGCGAATTCCGTTGCAGGTCAACGTGGAGAACACCTCGAAGCCCGGTTCGACCTCGGTCTGCGCGGTGTGGCGGGCGCCGAGCCGCTTGTAGAAGTCGATGTCTCCGAGCATGTTCTGGGTCGGCATGGTGACGTGGTCGAGGTAGCGGGCCCCGATCCCCTTGCCGGAGAAGCGCTGCGGCCGGTTCTTGATCACCGGGTCCTGCTGCTCCGGCGGTGCCTGGTAGCGCTCGACGTCCCAGAACACCTCGTGCAGGTGCCTGCCGTGCGGGGCGCGGTACTGGTAGGTGGCGCCGTGCCCGGCCCAGTCGTCGACCCAGCCCACCGCTTCCTCGGTGTCGGCCAGCCGCTTGGCGACGATCTCCGGGTCCTCAGGGCCGTAGGCGCGCCAGCCGATCCGGCCGACACCGGGTTCGCGGCCCTCGGTGATGATGAGGCTCGAGTGCAGCCATTCCGCCCAGCCGCGCAGGTAGACCGACTGGCCCTCGCGGGTGGTCTCCTCCAGGCCGAAGACCTCCTTCATCCACTCGACGGTCTCGGCGGGCTTCGGGCTGATCAGCTCGACGTGGGCGAGCTGGGACAGCAAGATCTCGGACATGCGGGCACTCCTCGGTGCGTGGGAAGGTCTTTCAAGCCAGGCAGGTCAGGGGGCGGCCGCCGTTGTAGGCGACCATGTCGCGCAGCGCGGCTCCGGCGTCGAGCGGCAGCCCGGATTCCTCGGCGTAGGCGCTGTGCAGGTTGCCGACGATGCGCTCACCGTCGGTCCAGTCGGCGAACCGGCCGAGGTCGGTCTCCCGGGCCAGTTCCAGCGGGCTCACCCCGGCTTCCCGGCCGCGCGCGGCGAGGTCGAGGACGAAGCGCAGGTAGTCCAGCACCTCGTCGATGACCTCCGGGCCGCACACCGGACCGTGGCCGGGCACGATCGTGGTGGCCCCGAGCGGCGCCAGGAAGTGTTCGAGGACGTCGATGGAGCCGCGCACCGATCCCGAGAGCAGGAACGGGGTTCCGCCGTTGAACAGCAGGTCGCCGGCGAAGAGCACGGAGCGCTCCGGGATCCACACCACGACGTCGTTGGTGGTGTGCGCGGCCCGTCCGGGGTGCATCAGCTCGCAGCGCAGGTCGTCGACCCACGCGGTGATCCGGTCGGCGAAGGTCAGAAACGGCAGCTGGAGTTCGAGATCGCCGTAGTCCACATCGGACCAGATGCCGTCGTTCCCGGGCAGGCCGAGCGCACGCATCTCCGGGCGGGCCTGCTCGTGCGCGACGATCGTGGCGTTCGGGAAGAACCCGTTGCCCGCCGTGTGATCCGGGTGGTGGTGGGTGTTGACCAGCGTCCGCACGGGTGCTGCCGTCACCTCGGCGATGGCGGCGAGCAGGTCGCGGGTGCGGCGCTCGGTCGCGCAGGCGTCCACGCACAGCACCCCGGAGGAACCGGCGACGAAACCGCTGTTGTTGATCATCCAGCTCCCGTCGGGCTGCACGAAGGCGTGGATCCCGTCGGAGACCTCCTGCGCCCGGCCCGGGCCCGTCCGGCTCATCGGGGCTCCGGGACGCAGGTGTTGCGCTGCACGCCGATGCCCGAGATCCCCGCCTCCAGCACGTCACCCGGCTGCAACCAGCGCTGCCACTTGCCGCCGTTGCCCGCGGGGCTGCCGGTGAGGATCAGATCACCCGGGTGCAGCGTGGTGGCCGTCGACACGGCAGCCACCAGCGCTTCGACGTCGAAGAGCAGGTTCGCCGCGACGTCGGACTGCTTGCGCTCCCCGTTGAGGTCGAGGGTGATCTCCAGTTCCCGGTAGTCCGCCAGCTGCTCGGTCGGGACGATGAACGGCCCGGTCGGCAGGAAGGTGGGCCGGTTCTTCGCCCGGATCCAGTCACCGCCCAGCGGCCGGTGCTCAGCGGGGAACTGGAGGTCGCGCGCGCTGACGTCGTTGCAGACGGTGAAGCCGGCGACGTGCTCCATGGCGCGTTCGCGCGGCACCCGGTGCGCGGTCTTGCCGATGACGGCGGTGAGCTCGACCTCCCAGTCGACCTGCGAGGACTCGGCCGGCAGCAGCACGTCGTCGTCCGGTCCGCAGATCGCCGCGGGCAGGCCGCTGAAGAAGAACGGGCTTGCAGTGCGGGCCTTGTCGTCCATCATGCGCTCGGCGTCGCAGCGCAGTTCCTCATCGCTGCGGGTGTCGTCTGCTTCCCGGCTGGACAGCACGATCTCGGCGACGTGGCTCCGGTAGTTGGCGCCCGCCTGGATGATCTGGCGCGGCTCCACCGGCGCCTGAACGGTCAGCTCCGCCAGCGGAATCCCACCGCCGCTCGACAGTGCCGCCGCGAGCTCAGGCAGCTCGTTGCGCGTGGTCTCCCAGTCGTCCAGCAGGTCCCGAACGGTCCCCGCACCTTCCAGCCGCAGCACCCGGTCACCCGCGACGAGACCGGCGAAACCGCCGGAACCGTCGGAGAAAGTGCCCAGGGCGTAGCCGTCCACCCGTCGTGTCATCGCGTCCTCCTTCGACGCGTTCGACGCTATGGGCGGACGGGGTGATCGCGGAAATGCGCGGTGTGAATACCAGCTATGGCAGGACGGCCAGCAGCTGCTCGCGCAACCAGCGGTGCGCGGGGTCGGCGTCCCGGCGGCTGTGCCAGTAGGCGGATTCGCGCACCGGGCGCAGCGGGAACTCCGGTTCCAGCAGTTCGATCCCGGCGGCGGGCGCGAGCTGCTTGCCGAGGCTCTCCGGGATGATCGTCACCAGGTCGGTGCCGGCCATCAGGAACGGCATGGTGATGAAGTTGACCGAGGTGACCTCCACTCTCGGGGTGACTCCGGCCCGTTCGATGTCCTCGTCCATCAGGCTGCACCCGTTCGGCGGCGCGTAGGCGAGGTACGGGTACCGCGTGAGAGCGTCCAGCGGGAGCGATCCGCCCGCGAGCGGGTGCTGCGACCACACCGCTCCCACGTACCGGTCGCGGACCACCGGCGCGCTCGAGCAGGAACCGGCCACCATGCTCTCGGCCAGCACCTCCGGCAGGATGACCAGGTCGATCTCGTCGCGCTCGATCATGCGCGCGGCATCACCGGACAGCGCACCCATCTCCAGCCGGACGTTGGCCATCAGCCCGTTCACCCGTTCCAGCAGGGGGCGCATGATCACGACGCCGACGTAGTCGCTGGAGGCCAGGTTGAAGGTCCGCTCGTCATGGGCGGGGTCGAAGTCCGGGGGTGCGACGATGTGCTGCTCGATCGTCCCGAGCACCTCCCGCACCGGCTCGACGAGCGCTTCACCGCGCGGCGTCAACCGCAGGTAGCGCCCCTGCTTGACCAGCAGCGGGTCGCCCAGGAGCTTGCGCAGCCGAGCCAGGGCGGTGCTCGTGGCTGGCTGGGACATGTGCAGCCGCTCGGCGGCGCGGGTGACGTTCTGCTCGCGCAGCAGCGCGTCGAGCACGACCAGCAGGTTGAGATCGACCTGTCCCAGATTCACGCCCGTACCTCCCGCATCGTCACCGCCGCGATCCTACGAGCCATCCACCGCGCGAATACCAGCCAGCCGATCCGCGCATTTCCGCCGGGCACCTCCGGCTGCCTAGCATCGCCGTGGCTCTTCGAGGAGGCATCATGCGCATCGTCCGGCACCGCTCGGATCAAGGCCCCAGACTCGCCGTGCTCGACGACGACGTCCTGATCGACCTGCCCGCAGGACTCGACCTGCCGACGCTGCTGGCCGACGACGGCAGGCTGGCCGACACCGCAGACACCTCGCTGCGCACCGCCGCCCGAGGACCGGATCTCGACGAGGCCGACCTCATGGCGCCGCTGGACCCGCCGACCGTGCGGGACTTCTCCACCTTCCCCGAGCACACCGCGGGCATCGCCAGGAACCTGGATCCGAACGCCGTGGCCCCGGAGGAGTTCTGGGAGATCCCCGCGTTCTACTTCTCCAACCCCTACGCCACCGTCGGCCCGCACGACGACGTGCCCGTGCCGCCCGGCTGCGAGCGCTTCGACTTCGAGCTGGAGGTGGCCGCCGTCGTCGGCCGCGCGGGCAGGGACCTCACCGTGGCGGAGGCCGCCGAGCACATCGCGGGCTTCGTGGTGTTCAACGACTTCTCGGCGCGCGACGTGCAGTTCCACGAGATGCGGCTGAGGCTCGGCCCCGCCAAAGGCAAGGACACCGCCACCTCGCTGGGCACCGTGTTCGTGACCGCCGACGAACTGCGCGACCGCGCCTCGGGCACCTCCTACGACCTGACCATGCGGGTGCTGGTCAACGACGAGGAGATCGGCACCGACGCGCTGGACAACATGGCCTGGAGCTTCCCCGCGCTGGCCGCCTACGCCTCGCGCGGGACCTCGATCCGGCCCGGTGACCTGCTGGGATCGGGCACGTGCCGCAACGGGTGCCTGGCCGAGCTGTGGGGCCGGTACGGCCCGGACTTCCGCCCGCCGCTGCGGCCGGGCGACGTGGTCACCACCGAGGTGGAGCTGCTCGGCGGCACCCGCAACCGGATCGTGCCGGGATCCCCGGCCCACGAGATCCGCCCCGGGGTCTGACCAGCGCCCTCTCAGGAGTCCGAGAGCTGAGAGCGGAGCACGCGCTTGAGGATCTTGCCGGTGGGATTGCGAGGAAGCGCGGACACGGCGGACACCGACGTCGGGCACTTGTAGTGGGCGAGCCTGGACCGGGTGAAGTCGATGAGCGCCTGCTCGTCGAGGGATTCGCCCTCGTCGGGCACGACGACGGCCTTCACGGTTTCGCCCCACTTGTCGTGCGCGACGCCGATCACCGCCACGTCGGCGACCCCCGGGAACTCCAGGACCACCCGCTCGACCTCGGCCGGGTAGACGTTCTCGCCGCCGGTGATGATCATGTCCTTGACGCGGTCCTCGATGTAGAGGTAGCCCTCGCCGTCGCGGCGACCGGCGTCGCCGGTGCGCAGCCACCCGTCCGGGGTGATCGTCTCGGCGGTGGCGTCCGGCATGTTCCAGTAGCCGGCCATCCGCTGCTCGGACCGGACCCAGAACTCACCCAGCTCACCGGGCTCGACGTCGTCGCCGGTGGCGGGGTCGACGACGCGCACCTCGGTTCCCGGCAGCGGCCGGCCGGCGGAGGCGCGCAGGTGGGTGCGCTGCTCGTCGCGGTGCTCCTGCGGGCCGAGGGCGCAGAACACTCCCGACATCTCCGTCATCCCGTACACCGAGTGCAGCGGGGTCGGCAGCACGCTCAGGACGCGCTCCATCAGCGGAGCGGGCATCGGTGAGCCGCCGTACCCGAGGACGCGCAGGTGAGCCATCGCGGTGCGCGCGCGTGCGCCGTCGTCGATCAGCGCGTGGATGACGGCGGGGACGAAGAACGCGTGCGTCGCGCGGCTCGCCTCGATGAGGTCCCGCAGCGCCGCAGGAGCGACCTCGCGAACGAGGATCGTGCGCGCGCCGACGCTCATGCCGCCCAGCGCCCAGCTGGTCCCGCCGACGTGGAACAGCGGCATCGCGACGATGTTCGTCGACGACTCCTCCAGCTCGTACGCGGGCGTGAGGGCGTTCGCGTGGGCCGTCATGCTCCGCTGGGTCAGCATGGTGCCCTTCGGCCAGCCGGTGGTGCCGGAGGTGTAGAGCTGCAGGAAGCAGTCCTCCGGGGCGGATCGGTGCGGTTGCGCGACCGGCTCGGCCGCGGCGAGCCGCGCCTCGTACTCGTCCTCATCACCGCCGAGCAGGATCACCTCGCGCACGCGCGGCAGCCGCCCGCGGATCTCGTCGAGGAACCCGGCGAACTCCGCACCGACCACGACGACCTCCGCGGTGGAGTCGTTGAGCACGTGGACCAGCTCCTCCGACGCGAGCCGGAAGTTGACCACCACGTTCACCGCTCCGGTGAACGACGCCGCGAGCGTCAGCTCCAGGCAGGCCAGGTGGTTCTTGTCCACGACGGCGAAGCGGTCTCCCGGTCCGATCCCGGACGACCGCAGCACCCCGGCCGCGCGCCGGACCCGGTCGTCGAGCTCCGCCCAACTCACCCGCCGCTCGCCGAACGACACGGCTTCGACCTCGGGTTTCTCGGTCGCCCATCGCTCGACGAAGTCGTGGACGCGGGGGCACTCGGCAGCCAAGGCGGACCTCCCCTTCCAGGCGCGGACCGTTCGCGCGGCCAGCGTACGAGGTGAGCCCCGCCGAGCACAGATCCGCGGCCTCGGCGCGCCGGGGTCGGACGAGCTGGTCCTGCGGGAAGGTGTCCTGCGCCACCGGCCGGAATTCGTGGTCGTGCCTGTTGTTGAACGGCATGCGCAGCCGTGCGACGTCCGGAGAGCAGCATGCAGGTGCCCCCGAATCCCGCGAACCCGCGGACCGATCCCCCCACGCCGCCGGAGGGCCGGCCCCGCGCGGCGACGGTGGTGGTCATCGGCGGTGGCCAGTCCGGCCTGTCCGCGGGCTACCACCTCCAGCGCCGGGACTTCGCCGGCGCGCTGGACCACCCCGAGGCCGAGCGGACCTTCGTCGTGCTCGACGCCGGTCAGGCGCCGGGCGGGGCGTGGCGGCACCGCTGGGAGTCGCTGCGCATGGCGACCGTGAACGGGATCTTCGACCTGCCCGGGCTCACCCAGCCGCCGGTCGACCCGGACGAGCCCAGCCGCGTGGCGGTGCCGCGCTACTTCGACGCCTTCGAGGAGGCGACCGCGCTGCCGATCCTGCGGCCGGTGGCGGTCACCGCCGTGCGCCCCGGCCCCGACAGGAGCCTGGTGGTGGAGACCGATCACGGGTCGTGGATCACCCGCGCGATCATCAACGCCACCGGGACGTGGTCGAACCCGGTCCTGCCCCACTACCCCGGGCAGGAGACGTTCACCGGCGCCCAGCTGCACACCCGCGACTACGTCTCCGCCGAGCACTTCGCCGGCTCGCGGGTGGCCGTCGTCGGCGGCGGCATCTCCGCGCTGCAGCAGCTGGAGGAGATCTCCCGCGTGGCGACCACCTTCTGGTACACCCGCCGCGAGCCGGTGTTCCGCGACGGCGAGTTCGACAGCTCGGCCGGGCGCGAGGTCGTCGCGAAGGTCGCCGCCGACGTGGAGGCCGGCAGACCCGCCGGGAGCGTCGTGTCCTACACCGATCTCCTGTGGACGCCGTACGCCCTGGCCGCCGAGGCGAGAGGCGCGCTGCGACGCCGCCCCATGTTCACCGCGATCGAACCGACCGGCGTCCGCGAAGCCGACGGGACCTTCACGCCGGTCGACACGATCCTGTGGGCGACCGGATTCAAGCCCGCTCTCGCGCACCTCGACCCGCTCGGGTTGCGCAACGATCTCGGCGGCATCCAGGTGCGCGGAACCCAGGTCGTCGGCGAACCACGCGTCCACCTCACGGGTTTCGGTCCTTCGCAGTCCACCGTGGGCGCCAACCGGGCGGGCCGGGAAGCGGTCACCGCTCTCGTCCGGCACTTCCGCGAGCAGGACGCCGAGGAGCTCACCCGGGCGTGAACCCTCGAAGACGCGCGGCGATTTCGCGCGTTCCCCGCCCCACTTCGGTTATTCGGTCCCACTGGCGGTGAGAAGTTCGCCAGGTGGCAACCGCCTTCGGGCTCACTTCGTCGCATTCCGAACAATTCGAAAGGTTTTCCTCACGGTCGGCGTTTCCTCGTGTACGGATTCGCATGACATGCGGGAGGAGACCGTGATGTCCAACAACAAACGAGCAGGCACGGAGAGGAAGCGCCGCACGGCAGCAGTAATCGCCGCCGCCAGCGCGAGCGGCGTGCTGATCGCGATGGGTGGTACCGGGATTGCCCAGCCACCGCCACCGCCTCCGGCTCCGCCTGCTCCGGCACCCCCTGCACCGCCGCCCGGCCTCGAGGAGCAACCTCCTGGCGGTCAACAGCCCGACACGGACGAGGGTCGTGGCGATCAGATGAACGGCGGGATCGACACCGGCATGACCGTGGAGTCGGTGGAGGTCGTCAGCCAGGACCTCGACGACAACGCGCCTGAGCAGGTGGAGTACCGCTTCGCCGAGTCCGTCAGCGACGTGGGAGATCCGGCGGCCTTCCAGCTGTCCGGCTTCGCCACGAACGCCTCGGTCAAGGCGCAGAGCGCGCAGATCAAGGAAGGCGACACCAACACGGTGCTCACCGAGTACGCGCCCGGAACCGATGTCGACGCCTACACGGTCGCCATCACCGATTCCCAGGCGGTGCAGAACGAGAGCGGTCGCACCAACCTGCCCAACACCAACGAGCTCCAGGGCGGCGAGGCCAACGTCAGCGGCACCGACGCTCCTCGGCTCACGGACAGGTCGCACAAGAACGACACTCTCGACCAGGTGACGTACGTCTTCGACCGCAACCTCAAGGAGGACGGCGGCGGAGCCGACGCCTCCAACTTCGGCCTGTACACCCGTGACGGCAGGGCGATCGAGGGTCAGTCCATCGTCACCTCCAACGACGACACGGTCACCGTCCAGTTCGACTCCCAGGTCGAGGACGGCGTCAAGCAGTTCGCCAACGCGGACGCCGTCACCGACACCCGGGGCGTGAAGAACGCACCGAGCGCTGTCGGCGACGACACCACCGGACCGAACCTGGCCTCCACCAGCGGACTGATCGGCAAGACCCAGTTCGACTACAAGTTCGATCAGCCGGTGACCGCCGAGGACGCCAAGAAGTTCACGGTCTACACCGCGGACGGCAAGGCGATCCAGGGCGACAGCATGGTGCAGCCCTCACCCGACACCATTCGCGTCGCGTACCCGGACATCCAGGACTTCGGCGACCAGATCAGCTTGGCCGCAGTGGACGAGGGTGCCGCTCAGTCGTCCGATGGCTCCGCCACCCCGAACGCCGTGGGTGACCAGAGCGTCGGTGGCGACAGGTCGGGCAGCCTCACCTCGGGTCCGGATCTCACGGGCGCCTCGGTCGACTCCGACACCGGCCAGGTCCGCCTGGACTTCGACGAGACGATCGACGACGGCAAGGACTACGACCCGGCCGGCTTCCAGCTGGTCACCTCGGCCGGCGACAGGATCGACGCTAGGGACGTCGTCGAGGTCGATGAGAGCAGCGTCCTGGTCAGCTTCAACCGGGCATCCGCTGAGGCTTCGGACTCCATCACGATCAAGAACAACGCGGTCCAGGACGAGCAGGGCAACGGCAACCTGCTGGCCAACCGGGGCTTGGGCGGCGGCGGCGACACCACCGCTCCCGCACCCGACCAGTCGGACAGGTCCGATCAGGACGGTCTCGAGGAGCGGGCACCTGCGACTCAGCAGAGCGACGAGCAGGACCTGAACCGCGACAACGACCGGAACGACCAGGACAACAACCTGAACGACCAGAACAACGACCGGGACAACGACCTGGACGACAACCAGAACAACAACCGGGACGACGACCAGACCGATCAGAACAACAACCAGCACAACGATCGGGACGACGACGGTCCCAACTGATAGTCACTCGGTGTGCCTCGCTGCGACTCCTCGGAGCGAGGCACACCACTACAGCGGAGGAGGCGCAACGATGTCGGAGACACCGTCGCGCGCCACCGGCGAACCGGCCCCGTCAGCGAGATCCCACGACCCGGCGACGGGGCCGTCGGCCGCCTACACCGCGCCGCACCGGGACCCCCTCTCCGGGACGTCCTCGTTCATCGACCAGCAGTTGCGCGCCGCGCTTCGCGTGCTCGCACCCAAGCTGCGGCACCACAAGCTCTCCCCCGGAGACCGCATCTTCAGCGTGGGAGCGAAAGTGGGGGCGATCTCCATCATCGAACGGGGCCTCGTGGCACTGCGCAGCCCCGGCTCGGCGACGCTGATGCTCCTGCGGGAGAGCGGGATAGTGGGCGACGTCGAGGTGATGACCGAGATCCGGGCGGAGAAGGAAGCGACCGCCTTGCTCGACACCGACATCATCCGCCTTCCCGGCGACGAGTTCCGCTGGCTGATCCAGCGCTACCCGGCGTTCGCCTTGCGGTGGAGCGATGCGATGGCGTGCCGGATGGCCGGTTACGAACGCCGACTGCTCGACATGCTGGCCGGCGATCTGCGGGCGCAGGTCTCGTCCCTGCTGCTGCACGAGTTCGCCGATTCCGACGTCACGCACCTGACCCACCAGATGATCGCCGAACTGCTCGGCGTGCAGCGCACCAGCATCAGCCGCGTGGTGAGCCAACTCGTCCACCACGAGATCGTCGAAAGCGGTTACGCGCACATGCGATTGCGCGACCGCACCGCGCTCGCCCGTGCCGCGCTCGGATATTCGGCGGGTAGCCACACCTGAGATCTCTACCAGGCGGGAGTTCGACCAATGAACGAGAACACGGCGTGGAACCTGGGTGAGGAATCCGAAATCCTCCGCCACCGCGAAGGAGAGGTGATGCGCGGCCTGCTCTGGGAGCTGAAGAAGGTCATCGTGGGCCACGAGCCCGAAACCGAGGAGATCGTCGTGTGCCTGCTCGCCGGTGGCCACTGCTTGCTCGAAGGGCTGCCCGGAGTCGCCAAGACGCTGACGATCAAGACGCTCGCCCAGGCCGTCGACGTGGACTTCACCCGCATCCAGTTCACCCCCGACCTCGTACCGTCGGACATCGTCGGGACGCGGATCTACCGGGCCTCGCGCGAGGAGTTCGACATCGAGCTGGGACCGGTGTTCACCAACTTCGTGCTCGCCGACGAGATCAACCGCGCACCGGCGAAGGTGCAGTCGGCGATGCTGGAGGTCATGGCCGAGCGGCAGGTCAGCATCGGCGGGCAGACGTGGGCGATGCCGCGCCCGTTCCTGGTGATGGCCACGCAGAACCCGATCGAGACCGAGGGCGTCTACCCGCTCCCCGAAGCGCAGCGGGACCGCTTCCTCGTCAAGATCCTCATCAACTACCCGCAGGCCGGCGACGAGCTGGAGATCGTGCGGCGGATGAGCACCGGGACACCGGTCCCGAAGCAGGTCCTCGACGCCGAGCGGCTCACCGCGCTGCAGGACGCCGCCACCCAGGTCTACGTCGATCCGCTGGTGATGGAGTACGCGGTGGCGCTGGTGATGTCCACCCGCACGCCCAGCGAGCTCGGGTTCGGCGACATCGCGCCCTACCTCTCGGTCGGCGCGAGTCCGCGAGCCAGTCTCGGCCTGATCGCCGCGGCGCGGGCGTTCGCCCTCATCCACGGCCGTGGCTACGCGGTTCCTGAAGACGTCCACCACCTCGCGCCCGCGGTGCTGCGGCACCGGCTGGTCCTGACCTACGAGGCGCTGGCCGACGGGGTCACCGCTGACGACATCATCCACAAGCTCCTGGACCGCGTGCACCAGCCGCGGCCGGCCAAGACCAGGTCTTCCCTGTGGGGTCGGTCCTGATGCGGGCCCACCACGAGCAGCCGGCGACCCGACGGGTGCTGGCTCAGCTGGAACTGCTCATCTCGCAGCGGCTGGCCGGAGCCGTGCACGGCGATTACCAGGGATTCTTCCCTGGGCCGGGCGACGAGGCCGGTGAGGGGCGGCTCTACGTGCCCGGCGACGACGTGCGCATGATCGACTGGAACCTCTCGGCCCGCACGACGCACACCCACGTCCGCGACCCGATCCGGGATCACGAGCTCGACGTGTGGCTGGTCGTGGACCTGTCCGCGAGCCAGTCCTTCGGCACCCGAGGTGGCGAGAAGCGGGAACTCGCGCTGTTCGGCGCCGCCGCGTTCGGGTTCGCCGCCACGTGGCTGGCGAACCGCATCGGCGCGGTGCTGCTCTTCGACGGCGACTCCGAGGTCAGGCCGCTCCGCTCGGGGAAGATCCACCTGCAGGCGACGCTGCACCGCATCGCGCAGCTCAACACCCGCAGCGCCCGTCCCGAACGACCCGTCGGCCGCACCGACCTCCGGCCCGCCCTGACGCAGGTCGGGACCGTCGCACGTCGCCGCGGGTTCATCGCGGTCATCTCCGACTTCCTGGTCGAGCCGGGCTGGGCCAACGAGCTGCACCGGCTGTCCCAACGCCACACCGTGGTCGCCGTGGAGCTCGTCGACCCGCTCGAAATGCGGCTTCCCGCGGTCGGATCGCTGGCGGTCGAGGACCCGGAGACCGGATCGAGGCTGACCGTCGACACGCTCGACGCTCAGCTGCGCGAGCGCTACGAGGAGGCGGCCCGGCAGCAGAGGGAACGGATCGCCTACATCATCCGCAACGCCGGAGCCGAGCACCTGCAGCTGCGCACCGATCAGGACTGGATCGGCCAGCTGGTGCGCTTCTTCCAGCTCCGGCGGCACCGACAATACGGCTATCGGCGGTCATCATGGGTGGTCTGAGCTTCGCGACACCGGCATGGTTGTGGCTTCTCGTGCTCGTCGCTGCCCTGGCGGTGGGTTATTTTCTCGTCCAGCGACGGCGTCTTCGCTACACGGTCACGCTGACCAACCTCGACCTGCTGGCCTCGGTGATGCCCAAGCGACCGGCGTGGCGCCGCCACGTACCGCCCGCGTTGCTGCTGCTCGCCACCCTGATCATGGTGCTCGGCCTGTCCGGGCCGACCGTTCGGATGCCCGACCCGTCGCGGGACAGCGTGGTCATGCTGGCCGTGGACATCTCCCCGTCGATGCTGGCCAACGACGTACCGCCGAACCGATCCGAGGTGATGAAGTCCGCGGTCCGGGACTTCCTGGACTCGGTTCCGGACGACACCCGGGTGGGGCTGGTCAGCTTCGCGGCCTCGGCCAACGTCGACGTCCCGCCCACGCAGGACCACCAGGCGGTCACCGACGCTCTCGGCAGGCTGCAGTTCCAGTCGAACACGTCCCTGAGCCAGGCGGTGCTGACGGCGCTGAACACCCTGCGCACCACGGGCGGTAGTTCAGCGGGAATCGTGCTGCTCTCCGATGGTGCGAGCAACACGGGCCCACCGCCGGAGGCGGCGATCGACGCGGCACGCGCCGCCAAGGTCCCGGTCTCGACGATCGCCCTGGGAACGCCGACCGGGAAGGTCCAGCTCTCCAGGGGCCCCGTGGACGTTCCGCTCGACACCCGGGAATTGGAGCGCTTCGCCCGGGACACCGGCGGTCTGACGTTCACCGCCGCCAACGAAGCGCAGCTGCAGGCCATCTACAGCAACATCGGTGAGTCGGTCACGCCGCCGATCGTTCCGGTCGACATCAGCAGCTGGTTCTTCCTCTCCGCGCTCATCTCAATGGTCGCGGCCGCCGCGTTGTCACTCGTGTGGTTCGCAAGAATGCCGTGATGTCGGTGAATTTCAATCCCGGTCGCGCAAGTCCATCGCGAATTGTCGCAACCTGAACGATGCCGCGTTGTCGAGAAAGCCCCTGCGATCCGCGAGGCTGCGCTTGATGTCGAGGTACAGCTTCGTTTCCGCCTCGCACCGCCGGCAGGATTCCAAGTGGCGCTCGAACTCCTCGAGCTCCGATGCGTCCAGGTCCCGGTCGATGTACCGCTGCAGCAGGGAAAGCGCCTCCACGCATTGCCTGGTGCGCTCGTCCTTGGCGCGCTGCGCCCACTGCTGTGACCGGTGGTCTCGCCGCAGGGGTTCGAACCATGCAGGCACGGCACACCACCTTCCCGGCCCTCACCTCGCGTGGGTGCAGACAATCCCGAGTCTACACCGCAGTTCTCGGTCTCAATCCCGATTCGGGGCGGGCACTGGCCCACATCTCAGGTGTGTGACTTTGTGCCCTTAATGCCACCTCGCATACCCAGGATGCTTGGCATTAAGCCGGATCGCTCGGAAGAACAACACGATTGGCATTGAACGGAAGACCTCGAGCTCTGTCCACGGTAGTGGTGAACGGTGTCGCTCCACGCGGTCACGGTGCGCCGGGTCAGTCGCGACGAGCAGGTGTCTTCCACGAAGAAGGGGGTGTCGAGGCAGTGGACAAGTCCGACACTTTCTCCGTGGTCGAAAGGCAGCAGTTGTTCGACCGGTACATCGTCCCGGAGATCCCGCTGCTGCTGCGGGTCGCGCGGTCGCTCACCGACCAACCCGCCGACGCCGAGGACCTGGCTCAGGACGCACTGCTGCTGGCATACCGCGGAATCACGAGTTTCGACGGCTACTTCCCACGTGCGTGGCTGCTGCGGATCCTCCACAACACCCACGTCAGCAGGGTTCGCCGTCGCACTCCTCTGCTCGTCTTCGGCACCAGCGATCGCGAAGAGACCATCAGCGATCCCGCACCGCACGTCTCACCGGAGAGCGTCGTCGTCGACGACTCCTTCGGCTACGCCGTCCAGAAAGCCCTCGGCATGTTGCGACAGCCGAACAAGAGGGTGATCGCCCTCGTGGACATCGAGGGCCTCTCCTACGCGGAGGCCGCGATCGCGCTCGACGTCCCGATCGGGACGGTGGTGAGCCGCTTGCACCGCGCCCGCAAGCAGATTCGCGAGAACCTCGCCGACCACGGTGTCGGCCCGCACCGGCGCGGTTGGTGACATCTTCTACCGGGCAGGTCCGTCGACGAGCCCGCGGGCCTGATCGATCGGCACCGTGAACCCGAGTCCGGCCGCCTCGTTGCCCTTCTTACCTGCGACCGCGGTGTTGATGCCGACGACCTCGCCGTCCATGTTGACCAGCGGGCCACCGGAGTTGCCGTGGTTGATCGCGGCGTCGGTCTGGATGGCGTTGGCGAGTCCGGCACCGTTCCCGGTCGGAACACTGCGGTGCAGCGCGCTGACGATCCCGCTGGTGACCGTGCCGGGCAGGCCCAGGGGCGAACCGACGGCGATGACCTGCTGACCGACCTCGGGCTCCGGCCCGTAGGCGAGCTTCGCGGGCGTCAGGTCCTTCACCCCGTCGGCCTGGACGACCGCGAGATCGGCGCGGGGATCCTGCTGCAGCACCCGGGCCGGTGCCTTCTTGCCGTCGTTGAACGTCACCGTGAGCTTGGCGCCGTTGGCCGCCTTGGCCACGACGTGGTTGTTGGTCAGAATCCGCCCGCCCTCGTCGACGATGACGCCACTACCGGTGCTCTTGCTGTCCGGGCCGACGAGGTCGAGCGACACGACGCTGGGCTGCACGGCGGCCGCGGTCGCCTGCGGGGAGGCGGAGGGCTGCGAAGCGTACGAGGCGATCCCGTAGGTCGCGGCGGCGGTGGCCCCGCTGCTCAACAGCGCGGCGGCCACGACCACGGCGGTCACGCCGTGACGCTTGGGCGCACGCTTCAGACCGACGTGCTCGGGAAGACGGGGGCGAGGCATCTGCTTGAACAGCTCGCCCAGCTTGTCCATCGACGACGGCCGGGGAGCCTCGTCGATCGACGGGTCGGCTGTTGCGGTCTCGGTCTCCGCGGGCTCGGTCGAACCCCACGGGTCGTAGCTGAAGGGGTAGTCGTTGCGCACCCGCTGGTACTGGGCGGGCGTGTACGGAGTGTGAGTAGGGGCTTGCTCCATGGCCGAAAGTCTCCGTACCACACCCGAAGATCGCCAGGCTTTCTTACGTAGAGTGCATCACTCCACGCCTGGTCAGGACTAAATACCCGGAAATTCATCATTCTTCCGGGTGAAGATCGGAGCGCCGACAGCGGTGGCCCTTCGGAGTCGCGCGCTGAGACAGGTGGGAACGGAGTTGCTTCTGCGTCCATCGGGACGAATGTGACTCCGCTCCAACGCGATCCGGTCGACCGCGGCGTCACCCTACGTGGGCCCGCACCGACCAGGATTCACGACACCGCTTGCACGGCGGGCATTTCCCAACACGCTACCAACGTCGTGCGGACACGTCACCCCCACCGCGTGAGACTCCCGGCGAAACCGGTCCCGACAGGCGTTTCTCGATCTCGCCGGTCCGCGGAACCGGGTCAGGTGGCACCGCTGGTCGCTCTGCGGGGGTACGTGGCGGCATCGGTGGTGTACTCGGGATTTCCGTACTCGGCGAGCCGCTG
This sequence comes from Saccharopolyspora endophytica, assembly GCF_018070075.1. Taxonomy (GTDB): domain Bacteria; phylum Actinomycetota; class Actinomycetes; order Mycobacteriales; family Pseudonocardiaceae; genus Saccharopolyspora; species Saccharopolyspora endophytica. Next base: position 109,346 of record NZ_JAGPXE010000018.1, on the reverse strand, counting down.
CTTGACCACGCGGGTGGTGTAGCAGTCGGTCAGCTTCCGCAGGAGGGGCTGGCCGGCGACGACGGACATCGCCACGAACCGGCCGAGCACGAACGGCGCGGTGGCGGCCACGCACGCGGCGTCGACGGGTCCGAACTGGACGCTCATGGCCTCGGCCCGCTTGAGGTCGCCGCCGCAGATCCCGAGGAAGAAGGCCCGGCTCCAGCTGCGCTCCACGGTCTCGGCGGCCTGGTCGAGCAACGAGTTCCGCTGCCGGAGGTCGGCGGCCATGGTGGAGCGGACCAGCTCCCCGCAGGTCGCGTCGTCGAAGCCGCGGCGCAGCGTCGCCGCCCGCGCGTGGAAGACCTCGATGATCCCGGACGCCGTGGTGGGCAGGAGCTCTTCGGGCAGACCGAGCAGGAAGCACCGGTACCGGCTGAACTCCAGCATCGCGCGCTCGCGCGGGGAGAACTCGTCGCGGCCGGCGCTCCTGGCGAGCACCGCCGCCAGGTACATGTTGAACAGACCGGCGGGCATCTGATCGACCTGCGGCACCGGCACCCCGTACACCTCGGGGTCCCATCCCTCGGGGCTGATGAGTGCGTTGCAGCGCACCATCGAATGCATCAGCCGCACCATGGCGGCCGCCTGGAAGCCCTCCCCGTAGCGCTCCAGGGCTCCCGGCAACGTCGTCACCGCGAAGAAGTTCGCGGTCTCGTTGACCCGGCGGGAGGCACGGCGCCCGGTGAGCGCACCGGTCAGCGCCATCGGCAGGGCGGCGTAGGTGTTGATGAAGGTCGCGAGGAACGCGCCGCGGGTGATGTAGGGGGACAGGAACGCCGCCCCGATGCGCAGCTGCCGCGCGCCCTCCTCGACCAGCTCGACGTCGAGCCACTCCGGCGCCGCTTCCATCGATGCGATGAACGCGCGCAGCTCGTCGGGCGCGTCGGCGACGGAGTCCACGCCCGACCGGCAGGCCTTCCGCAGCATGTCGATCAACCCCTTGGCGCCGTGCTGCTTGGCCAGAGCCGCGTAGGGGTCGGCGACGACGTCACCGAGCATGGTGGTCGTGCGGATCAGCTCGACGGCCCGCTCGTCGGCGAGGACGGAGTCACGATCGGCGACCCACGCGGGCAGGTCGGACTTCACCTGCGGGTCGGTGGTGAACCGGTGCGGGGTGCGGTCGAAGTCGATCGAGCCGTAGAGATCGGGCATCCGCCGACGTTGTTCGCGGACGCGCTCGGCGAGTTCAGGATGGTGGAGCGCCATGGCAACACCTCAACTTTCAACCTGTTAATTCAGACTGACAGGTTGTCAGTTAGAGTGTCAAGGGTGAGCGGATCCCCCAGCGCGCGCAAGCGGATGAGCTCGGCCGACCGCCGCGAGCAGATCCTCGACGTCACGCACGGCATCGTCGACGCGGAGGGCTTCCACGCCGCGACGCCCAACCGCATCGCCGAGGACGCCGGCATCACGCGCCCGGTGCTCTACCAGCTGTTCGGCGACATCGCGGGCCTGTTCGTCGCGCTCGTCGACCGCGAGTCCGAGCGCGCGGGAATCCAGTTCGCACGAGCGACTTCGCAGCTCGCCGGAATCCCGGAGGAGGACCGGCTCGTCAGCACCTTCTGCGGCGTGCTCAACGCCGTCGACGAGCATCCCGCGACCTGGCGGCTGTTCCTGTTCCCACCCCAGGGCGCTCCCCCGGAACTGCACCAGCGCCTCGCCGAATCCGAGGAGCTCGTCCTGCGTTTCCTCCAGCAGGAGCTGGAACGCACCTTCCCAGGCATGCCCGACCCCGAGTACACCGCCAGGATGGTGCACGCCTCCGGGCGCGAACTGCTGCAACGCCGCCTGGTCGACCCCACCCACGCCACCACCGAACGCCTCGTGGCCCTCGTCCGGCACGTGCGGACCTGGGTGCTGCCGACGCGGAACCTCACGACGTGACAGCACCGCCGGCACGGAGTTCCGCGCCGGCGGTGCTCGAGGTCACAGGGAGGCGGGCACGACCAGGAAGCTCCAGGCCAGGATCGGGCCGATTCCCACGATTCCCGCCGTGTAGCCGATGATCTGCCTGTAGAAGCGCTCCCGGTCGACGCCTCGGGCGTTGCTGAGCACGAGCGCGCCGTTGGTGGAGAACGGCGAGGTGTCCACGATCGTCGTCGAGATCGCCAGCGCCGCGACGAGCCCGACCGCGCTGAGGTGGCTGGCCAGCAGCAGCGGCACGGCGATCGGGATGATCGCGGTGAGGATCGCCGTCGACGAGGCGAACGCCGACACCACCGCCACGACCAGGCACAGCAGCAGCGCGACGAACAGCGGGGCTCCCATCCCGGCGGCGCCGTGCGAGATCGTCTCGATCGTGCCCGCCTTCTCCAGGATCTCCACGTAAGTCACCATGCCCGCGACCAGCAGGATGGTGGACCAGCTGATCCCCTCGACCGCCTTGGACTGGTTCTTCATGTCCACCAGCGCCAGCACCGCGCCCGCGACCAGGGCCAGGAACCCGATCTCCAGGTGGAAGACCAGCGCCCCCACCACCAGCGCCGCCAGCGCGACCAGCGTGAGCCCTTGCCGCCACGTCACCTTCGGCTCGGCCGCGGCCTCCACGTCCTCCCCGACCGACTCGGCAGAGGCCTCCGGGGTCCTGCGACGCAGCAGCAGGAAGGTCAGCACCGACAGCAGCACGTTGAACCCGAAGCTGGCCAGGAACAGCGCCAGCGGGGACACCGCGAGCGGGGTGTTGCCGACCATCCCCAGCACGAGCGCACCCGAGACCGCGATCGGCGAGAAGGCTCCGGCGTGGGCGCCGCTGATGACCATCATGCCGACCATCAGCTGGCTGATGCCGTAGCGGTAGGCGAAGTTCATGCCGACCGGCACCAGCAGCGCCACCGCGGCCGGGGTGAAGGTGCCGAAGGCGGTGAGCACCGCCGCGACGCCGAACAGCACCCACGGCACCAGCGCGGCCTTGCCGCGCACGAGCCTGATCCCGACCCGCACCAGCAGGTCGATCGTGCCGTTGCGCTGCGCCACCGAGAACAGGTACGTGACACCGACGATCGTGACGAACAACGAGACGGGGAACCCCTCGAAGATCTCGTCCTCGGTGAGCCCGAGCGATGCGGTGCCGACGACGAACGCGCCGATGAAGGCCAGGATCCCGATGTTGATCGGTAACAGGGTCGCGACGACGAACATCACGCCGAGCGCGCCGATGGAGATCATTTCAGCAGACATCTTTGTCCTTGAGGTGGGAATCAGGCGGAATGCTAGGCGGGAATCGACTCGGGAACCACGATGTCGGCCGCGCAGAGGATGCGGGCGGCGCGGCGGACGGTGACCCGCCGCGGCCCCGACGTGGTGAGATCACCGCTGGTGACGGCGATGACACCGGCTGCAGTGGCGATCCGGAGCTCGGTCGCACCGGGGGCGCTGGACGCCGAGCGGACGACGGAACCGTCGAGGAGGTTGGCGACCGCGACGCCGACCGCCGAGGTGAGCCCGATCGCCGGGTGCGGAGCGTTCATCGACAGCATCCGCACCGACACGTCGTGCTCGGCGGCGGCGACCTCGTCGCCCAGCTGGGTCCGGTAGGCACGCGGCGGCCCGACGATGCCGACCTTCGGCACCGCGTCGTTGACGGCCGCACCGGGTGAGGTCAGCCCCATCCGTTCGGCGGCGCGGTGCCGGAACCGCCGCAGCGGTCCCACGAGATCGCCCATCTCGCGGAGGTTCTCGGCGCCGGTGAGGCCTTCGGCGTCCAGCAGGACCATCGGCGCACCGGCGTCGATCATCGTGACCCGGGCCCGCAGCCCGTCGATCTCCCACTCCTCGACCACCTCGCCCGCGGGCAGCAGCGCGCCGGTGGTGCCGCCGGCCGGGTCCAGGAAGGTCAACCCCACCGCCACTCCCCCGGCTCGGGTTCCCGGAACGGTTTGCGTGCCGAACTCGGTCACCTGCCCGTGCGGCGTGTCGACTTCGGCCTCGAGGACCGCGCCGGTGTTGGTGTTGCGCAGGACCACGCGGGTGCGATCACCGCTGACCGGGACCAGGCCCCGGGCCACCGACCACAGCGCGATCGCGGTCGCGCAGTTGCCGCAGTTGCTGCCCCACTCCACGCGCCCGACCCCGATGCCGACCTGCGCGAACAGGTAGTCCACGTGCACGCCGGGCGTGCCGGAGGGCCGCACGACCGCGGCTTTCGACGTGGTCGGGGTGGCACCGCCGATGCCGTCGAGCTGGACGGGATCAGCGGCACCGTAGGCGTTGACCAGCAGCGCCTCGATGTCGCTCACCGACGTGGGCAGCTCGGCTTCGTCGAACAGCCAACACTTGCTGGTACCACCGCGGACCAGCGTTGCCGGAACGTGCACGCCAACCTTCTTCCTCGCTCCGAATCGTTGGCGCTCACCCTGACAAGACCGGTGACTTCAGTACAATGTTCATATCCTTACGCTGGCTTAAGCGAAGCTAAAGGCTCTTGGGAGGCTCGGTGCTCGACGTCCGCAGGGTGTTGCTGCTGGTGGAGGCCGCCGAACTCGGTTCGCTCACCGCCGCGGCCGACGCGCTGGCCATCACGCCGTCCGCCGCGTCGCAGCAGATGTCCAGATTGGAAGCGGAGGTCGGGCAACCGCTGTTGCACCGCTTGCCACGCGGGGTCCGGCTCACCGACGCCGGGCACGCGCTGGCCGAGCGCGGCCGCGCCATCCGCCGCGAACTCCGCGGCGCGCAAGCGGATCTGGAGTCCCTGGCCCAGCTCGACCGGGGCACGCTGCGACTCGGATCGTTCCCGACGGCCAGCGCCTCGCTGCTGCCGCTGGCGCTGACCCGGTTCTCCCGCAAGCACCCGGGGATGCGAACCGCTGTGCGCTCCGCGCTGTTCGCCGAGCTGCTCGAACTCCTCGACACCGGCGAGGTCGAGCTGGCGCTGCTGTGGGACTACGACTGGAACCGCATCGACGAGCAGGCGCTGCACGTCGAGCACCTCCTCGACGACCCGACGGTCCTGGTCGTGCCCGCCAACTCCGAGCTGCTGGAGGAGCCGCGCATCAGCCTGGCCGATCTGGCGAGCCAGGAGTGGATCATCCGCGCCGACAACCACCCGGTCGCCGAGGTGCTGCGGCGCAGCTGCCGGCTCGCCGGTTTCGACCCGAAGATCTCCTACGAATCCCACGACTACCAGGAGGCGCAGGCGATGGTGGCCGCGGGCCTGGGCATCGCGATCGCACCGCGCCTGGCGCTGACCAACCGCCGCCACGACGTGCGGCTGGTGCACTTCGCCGACGACGTGCCCGCCCCGACGCGGCGAATCCTGCTGGCCCGCAACGCGAGCAGGCCACCGACACCGGCCGCCTCGGCCATGACCGACATCATCCGCTCGGTCTCCCAGCGCTTCACCGAGTCCAACCTCCACCGCACCCAGCTCGGCACCGTGCGCACCGGCTGAGGGCGGGTCGCCGGGAAGCCGTCGCGGGAGGTCGTGCCTAGGCTGGTGCCATGCCGCTGCTGCACGCCAACTCCTCGGTCCTGCTGGTCGTGGACCTGCAGGAACGTCTCATGCCGGCCATCGCGGGCGGTTCCGCCGTGCTGGACAACAACGCGCGGCTGGTCCGCGCCGCGACGCGGCTGGGCGTCGACGCCCGGGCCAGCGAGCAGAACCCCGCGGGACTGGGCACGACCGTCGGCGAGATCGCCGAGCTGCTGCCGCGACCGGCCCAGCCGAAGACGTCCTTCGCCGCCGGGTTCGACCCCGGACCCGGCACGGTCGTCGTGACCGGGTGCGAGACGCACGTCTGCGTGCTGCAGACGGTCCTGGCGCTGCTGGAACGCGGCCGGGACGTCGCGGTGGTCGCCGACGCCGTCGGCAGCCGCGTCGAGACCGACCGCGAGCGCGCGCTCGACCGGATGCGCTCCCACGGCGCCGACGTCGTCACCACCGAGATGGTGCTCTTCGAGTGGCTGCACGACAGCGACAACCCCGCCTTCCGCGAGGTCCTGGAGCTGATCAAGCAGCCGCGTCAGTCCTGCTGAGGCAGGCCGGGGTTGTTGCGGGCCGCGAGTTCCGCGCGGGAGCGGATGCCGAGCTTCGCGTAGACGCGGGTGAGGTGGTACTGGACGGTCTTGCTGGACAGGAACAGCTCCGCCGCGACCTCCTTGTTGGACAGTCCCCGTGCGACCAGTCGCGTGACCGATTCCTCCTGCGGCGTCAGGGCGTCCGCGGTCGGTTCCGGTCGAGTCCGGTGCACGCCACCGGCTTTGAGCTCGCGGTCGCAGCGCTCGACGTAGGTGGTGGCGCCCATGGCGGCGAAGCCGTCCCGGGCGGCGCTGAGCACGACGTCGGCGCGGGCGCGGCGGCGGAGGCGGCGCAGCGTCTGGCCGTAGCTGAAGTTGATGCGGGCCTGGTCGTAGCGCAGCGGCAGGCCGCTGATCAGCTCCAGCGCCTCGTCGAACGCCGCCGACGCCGCCGCGACGTCGCCTCGCGCGCCGTGCAGGCGGCCGCGAGCGGCGGTGAGCCGGGCGCGCATCGAGGTGTGGCCGCGCTTGGCGGCCAGCTTCTCGTGCGGGACCAGGAACTCGTCGGCCTCGTCGAGCCGGCCGAGCAGCACCAGGGCGTGGGCGTACATGTCCTGCCAGGGCCAGTGGCCGGGTTCATCGGTGCTGGTGCTCGGTGACGGGCGGGTCAGCGGGTACAGCGCGCGCAGCACGCCGTCGGAATCGGCGCGGGCCTCGGCCACGTGCGCTCGGGCGAGCTGGCTCGGGACGCGCATGATCTGGTAGTCGCCCGCACCGGTCGCGCTCTTGAGCAGGACCTCCTCGGTCTCGGCGAACTCACCGCGCAGCGCGTGCACCGCCGCGGCCGTCCACAGCAGCAGCGGGCCGGTCACCAGGATCCCGGTGCGCTCCTGCATGTCCATCGCTTCGCGGACGGTGGCCAGAGCCTCGTTCCACTCCCCGGTGAGGAACTGCACCCTGGCGAGCCAGGCGCGGGCCCACAACGAGATCCGCGCGGAACCGCCGAGGTAGGCGGTGGGCATGGAGCTCTCGAAGTCGACCCGGGCGTCGTCGACACGATCGGTGAGCAGGTTGATCCAGCCGCGGGCCATCGTGGCGCGCTGCCACTGCGCGCCGTGGCGCAGCCGGGCGGTCAGCTCGTCGTAGTGGCGCTGGCCCAGCACCACGCTGCCGGTCGCGGCCAGGCCGAGTCCGCGGATGGCCTCGGCTTCGACCGCCGTCGGCGTGTTGGGGCCCGCCAGCTCGATGGCCCGATCCGCCCACAGCACCAGGTCGCGACCGTCGTAGCGGCAGAGCGCGTCGAGCACGTAGCGCTGGCAGATCAGCGCCGCGGTCTCGGGTTCGCGGTCGGTGTTGACGATGTCCCAGGCCCGCCGGAGCCTGCTGCCCGCTTCGGCCGCGCGCCCTCGGACCATGGCGAGGTAGCCGAGAACGGCGTCCCGCAGCGGGGTTTCGCGGATGCTCTCGACCTCGGGGATCAGCGCCGTGGCGCGGAAGACGTCGCCCGCGCCGATGAGCGCGTCGACCGCGCGGGTGATCAGCGCCTGCTGGTGCTGCGGGTCGTCGGTGAGCCGGCTCGCGTCGCTGAGCAGGGTCGCCGCGGTCCCCCAGGCTCCTTCGGACGCGCGCTCACCGGCGAGGGCTTCGAGCCGACCCGCCACCTCGGCGTCCGGCACGGGGCTGGCGGCGACCAGCAGTCGCAGGGATCGGACCGGGTCGTCGACCAGTTCGGCGGCTCGGCGTTGCAGCGCAGCGCGTCGGGCCGGTCCGAGGACGGTGAGCACGGCGGCGCGCACCATCGGGTCGGGTGGGCTGACGTAGGTGAGCCCGCGCGGGGCCAGCGCCACGAGGCCGGCGGCGGTGGCTTCGTCCATCAGCGGCAGCGGTTCGCCGTCGAGCTCGGCCAGGGACATGACGTTGCGGACCGGGGCGTCGGTGCCCAGCACGGCGGTGGCCTCGGCGAACCCGCGCGCGCTCGGGGTGCACGTCTCCAGGCTCTCGCGCACGAGGGCCTGGACCGAGGCGGGTGCGGGCAGGGTGGGTTCGAACTGCGACCAGGTGGCGCGGGGAAGTTCGGTCAGCAGCTGCACGGCCGGTCGCGGCCTGCCGAGGGTGTGCCGCCGCAGGCGTTCGGCCATCGACGGGTGCAGCGCGACTCCCCGCGCGGCGGCCAGCTCGCTGATCTGCGCGGCGTCCAGCGGCGGGATGCGCGGTGCGTCGGTCGCGATGCGCGGGAGCAGGTCCAGGACCTCGGCCGACGCCCGCCGATCGCCGGTGGTGGAGGTCGCCACCACCCGCAGCGCGGCTTCCGGGTGGTGGCGCTGGGCCGAGGCGAGGGTGCGCAGCGAGTCGAGGTCGCCGAACTGCGCGTCGTGGATCACCAGCACCGTTCTCGGTGCGAGCCGGGCGACGAGTTCTGCCGCCGTGGCAAGCGGATTCGACGTCGGCAGGCCCGGGACGAGCTGGGCCAGCAGGGATCCGGGCTGCTCCGGCTCCCATTCCGCGGCCGTGGCGCGCAGGACGGGACCGTCGTGGCGGCGGACGAGGTGTTCGGCGAGCGTCGAGCTGCCGATCCCGGGCGGCCCGCTGAGCAGCACGAAACGGCTCTGGCCGGTCTGGAGGGTCTGCTCCAGACCGGCCACGAGCTCGGTCCGCCCGATCAGCGGCTGCGCCGGTCGTGTCACGTCCACCTCGTCGTTGGTCCCAGGCCGCCGGTGCGTCCACGGTGACTCATCGCCACGGCGACCGTCGAGTCACGCGGCCGGCGCACCGCCAACGGCGCCGAACAGCCTAGACCGGGTTCGAGCTGCCGGCCGCCGCTGCGACCAGCGGTCGTTCCGCCGCCTCCTCCTCGTCGTGCGAGCGGGGCACCAGCAACGTCACCGCCGCCGCACCGGCCGCGACGGCGGCGAACAGGTAGAACGCCGTGGTTCCGCCGAGGCCCGCCCCGACGAGCAGGCCACCGACGACGGGACCGACGATGCCGCCGATCCGCCCGAAGCCCGCGCACCACGCGACACCGGCCGCGCGCGCCCTGGTCGGGTAGTAGTTCGACACCAGACCGTAGATGAGCACCTGCGTTCCGATCGTGCCGATCCCGGCCACCGCGACCGCCAGCAGCAGCACGAACAGCGGGAGTTTCAGCGGGAGCAGCGCGAGGGTGCCCGCCGCGAGGACGAACGTCGTGGCGACCACGCGCTTGGCCCCGGCTCGGTCGGCCCACAGCGACGCGACCAGGCCACCCACGATGGCGCCGAGGTTGAGCACGAGCAGGAACGTCAGCGAGTAGGTCTTGCCGTAGCCGTTGTTGGCCATGATCTGCGGCAACCAGGTGTTGAGGCCGTAGGTCAGCAGGAGACCCGCGAAGCTCATCAGGCCCAGCAGCGCCGTCGGCCACGCGAGGTCCTTCGACGCCAGCGCGGGGAATCCCGCGCGGACGCTGCCCGCCGGTGCCGCCGGCTCGGTCCGCAGCTCGATCCCGGTGCGCTCGGCGAGCGCCTTCGCCTGCTCGACCTTGCCGCGCGCGGCGAGCCACTTCGGCGATTCCGGCAGCTTCACCAGCGCCAGCGGGAGCACGAGCACGATCGGGAGGGCCCCGATCCAGAACAGCCCGCGCCAGCCGACCACGTCGTCGAGCACCAGGGCGAGAAGCCCGGCGAGCACGCCACCGGCGGGCACTCCGCTGTAGACGATGGCGTTGAGCCGGTTCCGCCGCCCGGGATCGGCGAACTCGGCCACCAGCGGTCCGACCGTGGCCACCAGCGCGCCGACACCGATCCCGGTGAAGAAGCGTCCGATGCCGAAGGCGGCGACGCTCTGGGTGAGCGCGGTCGCGCCCATCCCGACGGAGAACCAGGCGAGGTTGATCAGCATGATCCGGCGGCGGCCGATGAGGTCGCCGAGGGTGCCGGCGACCAGCGCGCCCACGAGGACTCCGATGAGCGCGTAGCTGCCGAGGGTGCCCGCCTGGCCGGGCGTGATCGCCCCGAGCTGGGTCGGGTCCTTGAGCAGGGTGGGCAGGACGGTGCCGTAGACGACGAGGTCGTAGCCGTCGAACACGAGCACGATGGTGGACAGGGCCACGACCCAGGAGACGGTTCGTTGGCGCCGACGCGTCGTTGAGTCGGTTTCGGACATGGGGGGGCTCCCGATTCGTCGGAGGGAGGAAAGCGGCCTGATCAGGCCGAACCGGCGGCGCGAGGCCGCACGTGCGAGAGGTGGGACGGGGGCACGTCTCGCCCCCGTCCCGACCGGCGTCAACCGAGGTCGCCGCCCGCGACCGGCAGGACGCTGCCGGTGATGTAGGACGCCTCGTCGGAGGCGAGGAAGGCGATCGCCGCGGCCTGCTCGTCCAGCGTTCCGTAGCGCTTCATCAGCGAGGTGCTCACGGTCTGGTCGATGTGGGCCTGGAACCAGGCGCGTTCCTCGTCCGTCTCCAGCGCGGAGCCGCCGCGCGAGATCCGCCGAGGTGGTGCCTCCGTCCCGCCGGGAGCCGTGGCGACCACTCGGATCCCTGAGTCAGCGCACTCCAGGGCCAGCGACGCGGTGACCGCGTTGATGCCGCCCTTGGCCGCCGAGTACGGGATGCGGTGGACGCCGCGCGTGGCGGCGGAGGAGACGTTGACGATCACACCGGTGCCGCGCTCGCTCATCGACGGCAGCACCGCCCTGCAGGTGAACAGCGTCGTCAGCAGCGACCGGCGCAGCTCGGCCTCGATCTGCTCCGGCGTGAACTCGGTGAACGGCTTGAACCAGATCGCACCGCCGACGTTGTTGATCAGCACGTCGATGCGGCCGTGGCGAGCGATCGCCGCGTCCACCACCGCCTGCGCGCCCTCCCAGGTCTCCAGGTCGGCCACCACGGCCACGCCCGAGAGCTCCTCGGCCAGCTCCTCGACCAGCTCCGACCGGTCGGCGAGCACGAGATCGCCGCCCTCGGCGGCGACCCGGCGTGCGGTCCACTCGCCGATGCCCTGGGCCGATCCGGTCACGACGACGACCTTGCCGTCGAAGCGTCCCGGGGTGATGAACCGCGGCCGCTTCGCCGACTCGGCGTCGGCCATCGCGCGCCGGGTGGTGACCTTCGAGCGGTCCGCGTGCTCGGCGATCAGCCGTCGGGCGGTCGTGCGGTCGCCCGCTTCGAAGGCGCTGACGATGTCGAGGTGGTCCTGCGTGCACCGCGGGTGGCACCAGGTGGCGTTGCGCAGCGTCGTCTCCATGTGGCCCTTCACGCCGAGCGCGCGGTAGGCCTGCAGGAGGTGCTCGTTGCCGGTGAGGGTGAACAGGTAGTCGTGGAAGGCCGCGTTGGTCTCGGTGTACTGGGCGGCGTCGACGAACCGGTCGCCCTCGACGTAGGGCACGGCGGACTCGGCGAGCAGCCGGTAGCCGGCCAGCTGCTGCGAGGTGAGCCTGCCGATGGTGAGTTCGAGCGCACCGAGTTCCAGCGCCTGGCGCGCCTCGAACACCGCGTCCGACTCGTGCACCGACGGGTGCTCCTCGCCGATCTCGTACCCGCCGGGCGCGGGTGCGGTCAGCGGTTCGAGGTCGGACGGCGGGGACAGGACCTCCTGCCCGGCGATGGATCGGGCCTCGGCGTTCTCGATCAGCGCCGCACCGGGATCGAGGGCGCGGCTGCCGCTGCCGGTGCCCTGCCAGATCCGCTGCCCGGCGATCAGGCTCGCGGTGACCGTCTCCTCCCCCGCCGACCGCTCGAACCCGGCGTGCAGGGCCGGGATCGCGACGTCCGGGAAGAGGTTCTGCCCGGCGACCTCCCGGCTCCCGCCGGGGTTCGCCTCCGGCACGAGCTCGGGTTCCGGTTCGGGTTCGGGTTCGACCTCGGCGGACGGTTCCGGTTCGGGCTCGGGTTCCGGAGCCGGCTCGGGCGCCGGTTCCTGAGCCGCAGTGGCGGCGAGGGCGAACTTCTCGTAGTAGAAGCCGGTCGGCTCGAACCCGTCGTCGGCGAAGTGCTTGCGCACCGCCTCCACCATCGGCGGCGGTCCGCACAGGTACACCGCGACATCGCCGCCGTGCAGGTGCTCGTCCCGGATCAGCTTGGTGACGTAGCCCTTGTTGGGCGCTGCGCTGCCGGGGTCGGCGACGCAGTAGTCCCAGGTGAGGTTCTCGATGTCGGCCGCGAGCTCGGTCACCGCGTCGGTCTCGACCAGGTCGTCGTCGGTCGTCACGCCGTAGATCAGGTGCGCGGGGCGCTTCGATCCGCACGCCCGCATCTTGCGCAGGATCGACAGGATCGGCGCGAGCCCGGTCCCACCGGCCAGCAGCAGCACCGGGCGATCGGTCTCGCGCAGGAAGAAGCTGCCGTGCGGGCCGGTGAACGACAGCTCGTCGCCGACCTTCGCGCGCTCGGTGAGGTACTCCGACATCACCCCGCCCGGGGTGATCTTGACCAGGAAGCTCAAGTGCTCCTCGTCGGGCGCGCTGCTGAAGGAGTACGACCGCGTCTGGTCGGTGCCGGGCACCGCGATGTTGACGTACTGGCCGGGCAGGAACGCCAGCTTGTCGCGGTCCGGCGTCTTCAGCGTGACCGACACCGTGGTCGGCGAGAGCCGTTCGAGCGCGGTCAGCGTCGCGGGGTAGGTCGCCGCCTGCGTCTTGGCCACGGCCGAGGTGCTGGCGATGCGCAGCACCAGGTCCGACTTCGGGGACATGCTGCACGGCAGCACGTAGCCGCGCTCGGCCTCGTCGGCGGTCAGCGCGTCGTCGATGTAGGTCCCGCCGTCGTACTCACCGGACTCGCAGAACGCCTTGCACGTGCCGCAGGCGCCGTCCCGGCAGTCCAGCGGGATGTTGATGCGCTGCCGGTAGGACGCGTCGGCCACGGTCTGGTCGGGAGCGCACGTGATGAACCGGGTGACACCGTCCTCGAAGGACAGCGCGACTTGGTGAGTCATGGCCGCCTCGCTCAGATGTGGTACACGTCGACGACGTGGTGGATGTAGTCGTTCTTGAGCACCACGGTCTTCCGGCGGATCAGCGGCGCCGGTCCGGAGAAGTCGATGGTGTAGAACGACGTCCCGTAGTACGGGTCCACGGTCTTGTACCGGAAGTACATGGTGTGCCAGTTGAAGCGCACGTCCACGATGTCGCCGCGGCGCTCGATCAGCTCGACGTTGCTGATGTTGTGGCTCGTGCGCGGTTCCGGGATCGAGGTGGCGCTGGAGCGCTCGGTGCGGATGCGGAAGACCCGGTCCTCCAGGCCGCCCTTGTTCGGGTAGTAGATCAGCGAGATGTCGGTCTGCGGATCTTCGGTGAGAAGGTCGTCATCGCCCCACGAGGGCATCCAGTAGACGACGTCGTCGGCGTAGCACTCCAGCCACTTCTCGAACTCGCGGTCGTCGAGGTAGCGGGCTTCGCGGTAGAGGAACTGCTCGATGTCCTGCTGGGTGATCGGCTTTCCGGTGGTGGTGGCGGTGGCGTCAGCGTGGACGGTCATCGGGAACTCTCCTGGCGCAGAGGGGGTCACTGGGATTCGGCGGCGCGTTCGGCGGCGATGGCGGCCTGCATGGTCTGCTGCCAGTAGCCGTGCTGCACCGGGTAGAGGCCCTCGTCCTCGTTCTTCTTGCCCGCCGAGATCACGCCCGGCATGTCGAGTGCTTCTGCGACCTCGTCGGGGCCGGTGAGCCAGTGCTCGGCCCCGCGGCTCATGTCGTTCCACGGCGCGGCGGTGGCGCGGAAGGTGAGCTGGCAGGAGCGGAACTCCTCCAGGTCGTCGGGAGTGGCCATGCCGGAGGCGTTGAAGAAGTCCTCGTACTGTCGGATCCGCCAGGCCCGCGCCTCGGCGCTCTCGCCCTTGGGGGCGATGCAGTAGATGGTGACCTCGGTCTTGTCCGGCGCGATCGGCCGGAAGTGCCTGATCTGCGTGGAGAACTGGTCCATCAGGTACACGTTGGGGTACAGGCACAGGTTGCGGGAGCCGCGAACCATGAACTCGCCCTTGGCCTCGCCGAACTCCTCCTTGAGCTCGTCCATGCGGTCCCACAGGGGGCGGTCCTGCGGGTTGCCCGCCCACGTCCACAGGCACAGGTGACCGTTGGGGTAGGACCAGTAGCCACCGCCGGACTTGCCCCAGCTGCCCGCGTCGAGGGTCTTGGTGCTGTTCTTGGACTCGCCGGTGCCGCGCCGGGCCGTGGTCGCCGCGTAGTTCCAGTGCGTGGCGGTGACGTGGTAGCCGTCGGCGCCGTTCTCGGCCTGCACCTTCCAGTTGCCGTCGAAGGTGTAGGTGGACGCGCCGCGCAGCACCTCCAGCCCGTCCGGGGACTGGTCGACGAGCATGTCGATGACCTTGGTGGTGTCGCCCAGGTGCTCGCTCAGCGGCTTCACGTCGGGGTTGAGGCTGCCGAACAGGAAACCGCGGTAGGAGTCGAAGCGGGCGACCTTGGTCATGTCGTGCGAGCCGCCGGTGTCGAACGAGTCCGGGTAGCCGGCGCCGTCGGGGTCCTTGACCTTGAGCAGCTTGCCGTCGTTGCGGAACGTCCAGCCGTGGAACGGGCACGTCAACGTCGTGCGGTTGTCGGCCTTGCGGCGGCAGATCATCGCACCGCGGTGAGCGCAGGCGTTGATCAGCAGGTGCAGCTCGCCGTCCTTGTCGCGGGTGATGACCACCGGCTGGCGGCCGATGTAGGTCGTGAAGTAGTCACCCGGGTTCGGCAGCTGGCTCTCGTGGGCGAGGTAGATCCAGTTGCCCTCGAAGATGTGCTTCATCTCGAGTTCGAAGATCTCCTCGTCGGTGAAGATCCGGCGGTTGGCCCGGTACACCCCGGCCTCGCGGTCCTCCACGACAGCGTCTGCGACGACGGCGGACACGTGGTTCAGCATCTCGGTCATGGATCCTCCAACGGCCCAGATCGACTCTGATCGGCCTCGCGGCGACAACTGGCCGCCGTGGCATGACTGGGAACCATGACACCTCGTGGTGCCGGTCACACCAGGCAAATACCCAGACCTGGCTTAGGGTGTTATTCATCCACGCTGTTTATCAATCGAGCGAAACCAAGTCTTTGTCTTCGATGAGCGGGTTGCCTACCGTGAGAAAAATCGGCGACGAGGACGAGGGAGGAGGCCCGCCGTGGAGCTTCGCCACCTGCGCTACTTCGTCACCGTCGCCGAGACGTGCCACTTCGGTCGCGCCGCCGAGCAGCTGCACATCGCCCAGCCCGCGCTCTCGCACACCGTCCGCCAGCTGGAGGACGAGCTCGGCGTCGCGCTGCTGGCCCGCACGACCCGGCAGGTCCGCGTGACACCGGCGGGCGAGTTCTTCCTGGGCGAGGCCCAGCGGGTGCTCGCCGCCGTCGACGCCGGGGTGCGCGGAGTGCAGCGCATCGGCGAGGGGCAGCTGGGGCTCGTCCGGGTCGGGTTCACCGGCACGGCCGCGTTCTCCCACCTGCCGCACCTCGCCCGGGCGCTGGCCCAGCGCGTTCCGCAGGTCGAGCTGGAGGTGCACGCCGAACTCCTCACCGCCGAGCAGTGCGAGCAGCTGCGCGACGGTTCGCTGGGCGTCGGCGTGCTCCGGCCGCCGGTGACCGGTGACGACATCGACTACCGCGTGATCGAGGTCGAGCCGCTGGTGCTGGCGGTGCCCGCCGACCACCGGCTGGCCGTCGAGCCCGTGGTGGCCACGACCGATCTGCGGGCCGAACCGCTGGTGACCTACGACGGGCGCAACTCCGTCGTGCACGCGGCGGTGCTGCGCAGCTGCCGGGACGCCGGGTTCACCCCGCACCAGCAGCACCAGGCCCCGGGGACCGCGGCACTGCTCGCCCTCGTCGCGGGCGGTCTGGGAGTCGGGGTCGTTCCGGCTTCGGCGCGCTCGCTGCCGCTGGCCGGGGTGGTGTTCCGGGACCTCGCCGGCGCGGCGACCGTCGAGCTGGCGCTGGCCTGGCACCGCGAGACCAGCTCGCCCCTGGTCAACACAGTCCTCGCCGAATTGGAGGACGTCTTCCCGTCCGCACGACCACCAGCAGAGGCCGGTTCATGAAGATCACCCAGGTGGAAGCGATCCCGTTCGCCATCCCGTACCGCAAGCCGCTGCGCTTCGCCTCCGGCGAGGTGCACGCCGCCGAGCACGTGCTGGTGCGGGTGCACACCGACGACGGGATCGTCGGCGTGGCCGAGGCACCGCCGCGGCCGTTCACCTACGGCGAGACCCAGGCCGGGATCGTCGCCGTCATCGACTCGATCTTCGCTCCGCAGCTGGTGGGCCTGAGCCTGCTGGACCGCGAGACCGCGCACGCCAGGCTCGGGCGCACCGTCGGGAACCCGACCGCGAAGTCGGCCATCGACATGGCGATGTGGGACGCGCTCGGCCGCACCCTCGACGTGTCGGTGACCGAGTTGCTCGGCGGCTTCACCGACCGGATGCGGGTGTCGCACATGCTCGGCTTCGACGAGCCGGCCGCGATGCTGGCCGAGGCCGAGAAGATGCGCGACAACTACGGAATCACCACGTTCAAGGTCAAGGTCGGTCGCCGTCCGGTGTTCCTGGACACCGCCGTGGTGCGCGCGCTGCGCGAAGGGCTCGGCGACTCCGTCGAGCTCTACGTCGACGGCAACCGGGGCTGGACGGCCGCCGAGTCCGCGCGCGCCATGAAGGAGATGGCCGACCTCGACCTGCTCTTCGCCGAGGAGCTGTGCCCGGCCGACGACGTGCTCGGGCGGCGCTGGCTGGTGCAGCAGCTCGACGTGCCGTTCATCGCCGACGAATCCGCCGTCTCCCCCGCCGACGTCACCCGGGAGATCCTCGGCGGTTCTGCCACGGCGGTGAGCATCAAGACCGCGCGGACCGGGTTCACCCGCTCCCAGCGCACCCACCACCTCGCCGAAGGGCTCGGGCTGGAGGTCGTGATGGGCAACCAGATCGACGGCCAGCTCGGCTCCCTGTGCAGCGTCGCCTTCGGCGCCGCCTACTCGCTGACCTCCCGCCGGGCCGGCGAGCTGTCCAACTTCCTGGACATGAGCGACGACCTGCTGGCCGAACCGCTGCGCATCAGCGACGGTGAGCTCACCGTCCGACCCGGCGCCGGTCTCGGCGCCGAACTCGATCCCGACAAGCTCCGGCACTACCGCCAGGACTCCTGACCCACCACGAATCGAGGAGGATTCCATGACCACCGCTTCTGATGCGGCCACCGCCGCCGCTTCCGGCGCCAACGCCACCGAGCGGTTCAAGAGCGACAAGCTGGTCGGCGTGGAGAACACGCCGCCCGAGCGCGTCAGCACCCTCGCCCGCGAGGTGCTGGAGGCCGTCCACGAGACGATCCGCAAGCACAAGGTGACCTACGACGAGTACAACGCCCTCAAGGCGTGGCTGATCAGCGTCGGCGAGGACGGCGAGTGGCCGCTGTTCCTCGACGTCTGGGTCGAGCACGTCGTCGAGGAGGTCGCCACCGAACACCGCGAGGGCAACAAGGGCACCATCGAGGGCCCGTACTACGTCCCGGACGCCCCCGAGCAGGGCTCCAGCGGGTCGGTCCCGATGCGGGAGAACGAATCGGGCACGCCGCTGACCTGGACCGGGAAGGTCACCTCCACCAACGGCTCCGCGCTCGCGGGGGCGAAGGTGGAGCTGTGGCACGCCGACGCCGACGGCTACTACTCGCAGTTCGCGCCGAACATCCCGGAGTGGAACCTGCGCGCGTCGTTCACCACCGACGCCGACGGCAACTTCGAGATCCGCACGGTTCGCCCGGCTCCGTACCAGATCCCCACCGACGGGGCCTGCGGCAAGCTCATCTCCGCGGCCGGCTGGCACGCGTGGCGTCCGGCGCACCTGCACGTCAAGGTGTCGGCACCGGGCCACGAGCTGCTGACGGCGCAGCTGTACTTCCCGGGGGACGAGCACAACGACGACGACATCGCCTCGGCCGTCAAGCCCGAGCTGATGCTCGCCCCGAAGCCGGTCTCCGGTGGCGAGGCCATCGAGTACGGCTTCGTCCTCGACCCCGCCTGACCGATCAGTCCACAGGAGACACACTCGTGCTTTACCACATCCGCATGGACGTGAACCTCCCGCCGGACCTCGATCCGGAGGAGCGCGCCGACCTCCTCGCGCGCGAGAAGGAGTACAGCCAGAAGCTCCAGCGCGAGGGCAAGTGGCCGCACCTGTGGCGGATCGCGGGCGAGTACGCGAACGTCTCGGTCGTCGACCTCGCCGACCACGACGAGCTGCACTCCGTGCTGTCCGGGCTTCCGCTGTTCCCGTACATGAACATCGAGGTCACACCCCTGGCAGTGCACCCCAACAAGATCACCGGCTGAGGACGGTTGTTGAGGGCGGCACGGCTTCCGCCGCACGGCTCAACAGCTCTCAGCAGGACTCCACCGATGCCGGGTGTCCGTCGTGGACGCCCGGCATCTTCTCCGCCCGAGGGGGATTCGTGACCAGCACGCTCGACGACGTCGACACCGAGAAGCCGGTCCACCGGGAGCGGTTCGAACGTCCCGCCTCCCCCGCCACGGGGCCGCGCCGGGTGCTGCGGGACCTCAGCGGGGCGTCGGTCGCGGGCGGGGTGGTGGGTCTCGTCTTCTCCGCCAGCGGCCCGATCGCCGTGATCCTCTCGGCGGGCACCCACGGCGGCCTCAGCTCGGCGCAGCTGGCGTCGTGGGTGTTCGGGGTGTTCTTCCTCAACGGCATCCTCACCGCCATCGCGTCCTGGGTCTACCGGCAGCCGCTGGCGTTCTTCTGGACGATCCCGGGCACCGTGGTGGTCGGCGCATCGCTGAACCACCTGAGCTGGCCGGAGGTCCTGGGGGCGTTCGTCGTGACCGCGCTGCTGATCCTCGCGATCGGCCTCACGGGCTGGGTGCGCACGATCATGGCCGCCCTGCCGATGCCGATCGTGATGGCGATGGTCGCCGGGGTGTTCCTGCGGTTCGGGCTCGACCTCGTCACCGCGACCGGCTCGGACATGAGCGTCGCCGTGCCCATGATCGCGGTCTTCGCGCTGCTGAGCGCATTCCCCCGCGCGGGACGCCTGGTGCCGCCGATCCTCGGCGCGCTGGCCGCCGGCGCTCTCGCCGTCGCCGCGTCGGGCCGGTTCGGCCTCGACAGCGCGGGATGGCTCGCCCAGCCGATGCTGCAGACCCCGGAGTTCTCCTGGCGGGCGATCACCGAGCTCGTCGTGCCGCTGGCGATCACGGTCCTGGTGGTCCAGAACGGCCAGGGCACAGCGGTTCTCAAGCAGGCAGGCCACAACCCGCCGACGAACGTGGCCGCGGTCCTGTGCGGGCTCTGGTCGTTGCCGGCCGCCGCGGTCGGCGCGGTCTCGACCTGCCTGACCGGCCCGACCAACGCGCTCCTGGTCGCCTCCACCGAACGCTCCCGCCAGTACACGGCGGGCATCGTGTGCGGGCTCGGCGCGATCGTCGTCGGCCTGTTCGCCCCGGCGTTCGTCAGCTTCATGCTGGCCACGCCCCCGGCGTTCATCGCGGTGCTGGGAGGCCTGGCCATGCTCCGAGCCTTGCAGGGCGCCTTCGTCACGGCGTTCAGCACGAACTTCACCCTCGGCGCCCTGCTGGCCTTCCTCGTCACCGTCTCGGGCGTGAACCCCCTGAACATCAACTCCGCGTTCTGGGGCCTGCTCGCAGGAGTCCTCGTCGCCCTGGCCCTCGAACGCCAACACTTCAACCCGCGCAACTGACCCGAGACCCGTCAGACCAGGACGGCGAACAGTCCCCCGACGACGGCCGCGCCGACCACCGAACCACCCACGACCTGTGCCGTCGTGTGGTCACCAAGCCGGACCCGCGACCACGCGATCGCCGCGACGACCAGCGATGACAGCAACCAGGCCGGCCCGTGCAGAACCACCAGCACCACGGCCGCGCCGGCGGCCACGGCGGCGTGCAAGGACACCTTCCACCAGATCGTGATCGTCCCGGTGACCAGCAAGGCGGCGACCATCGTGACGTCCAGCGCCACCAACATCCACGGCGCACCCAGAGCCATGAGCAGCGCCAAACCGATGCTGCTCAGCACGATCAGGGCCAGGAAGGGCACGAGCCTGCCCTTCCGATCGCGGACATGGTGCCCGTCCCACCGCCCCGAACGCGCACCCCACACGATCACCCCCATCGGCAGCACGCTGCTGGTCAAAGCCACCAGCAGCCCCCACCCCAGCGTCGGGCCCGCGGCACGGGTCGCCTGCCACGCCACGATCAGCGGCAACACAGTCACGACCACGGAGGGCGGCAGCACCTCGGTGACCACACGCGCGACCCGATCAACCCACGTCCAGCGCGCGAGTACACCCACTGCTTGCAACTCGGTCCGCATCTCCGCCCGGTTCTGCGAGGCAGCACCCAGGCCAGGTCTTTCCTGGCCGAGCGCAGGGTCCTGCGTCGTGTCCTTCATTCCCACGGGTGTCCGCGTCACGGCACGTGGTGGCCTGCTGCTTGGAGGAGGCCGTACCACTCTCCTCGGGTGAGCCGGATGTCCGAGCCCGCGGCGGCATCGGTGATGCGCTGCGGGGTGGTGGTGCCGAGGACCACCTGCATGCCGGCCGGGTGGCGGGTGATCCACGCCGTGGCGATCGCGAGGGGCGTGACGCCGTACTCGGCCGCGAGCTCGTCGAGCATCGCGTTGAGCCGCGGGAACTCCGCGTCGCCCAGGAAGACCCCGCCCTGGGCCCCCTTCTGGAACGGCGACCACGCCTGGACGGTGATCCCGTTGATGCGGCAGTGCTCCACCAGGCCACCGCCGTCGCGGGTGAGCGCGTCGTCGACGGCCGTGTTGGCGGCCAGGCCCTGCGCGACGATCGTCGCGTGCGTCACCGACAACTGCACCTGGTTGACCACGATCGGCTGCCGCACAGCGGTCTTCAGCAGGTCGATCTGCCGCGGTGTGTGGTTGGAGACGCCGAAGCTCCGCACCTTCCCAGCGGATTCGAGCTCGTCGAAAGCGCGCGCCACCTCGTCCGGCTCGACCAGCGCGTCCGGGCGGTGCAGCAGCAGCACGTCGAGGTAGTCCGTGCCCAGCGCCCGCAGCGAATCCTCCGCGGAGGACACGATGTGCTCGTAGGACGAGTCGTAGTGCCACTCCTCGTCGACGATGCTCGTCTTCGTCTGCAGCGTGATCTGCTCGCGCTCCGCCGCGGAGAGCCCCAACGCCTCGTGGAACCTGCGCTCGCAGTGGTGCGTGCCGCCTCCCGGGTGACGGAAGCCGTAGAGGTCCGCGTGGTCGAAGAAGTCGATCCCGGCCTCGCGGGCCGTGGTGTAGAGCTCGCGGATCTGCTCATCGGTCTTGTCCGCGATCCGCATCATCCCGGAGATGACGTTGGGGGCTGCAGCACCGCTCGTTCCGAGCGGAACGGTCCGCATAGGTCGTGTCCCAATCAGTAGGCGTCAGTCTGAGCCCGGACGTGCCGAGCCGGCACCGGAGATTCTTCACGAACGCGCTCCGGTTCGGCCAGGCCGCTCACCTGTTCCCGTCCCGGGCGAGGGAGGGAGGGCCTATCGGCCCTACCCGTACCGGTGGCGGGTCTGCATGGTTGCCTCACCAGGCCCGCCGACCGCCGGAGGACGCCATGCTTCGACGCCATGAGATCCGCATCCTCGGAGAGATGGAACGACAGCTGCGCACCGACGATCCGGCGCTGGCCGGCGAGCTGACCCACCCCCGGACCCGGTTCCGCGACTGGGGGACCACGCGCAGAGCGCTGGGGTTCACGACGGCGGGTTTGGCCCTGCTGTGCCTCGTGCTCGGCGAAGGCGCGGCCTTCTTCACCACCGCAGCGCTGGCCGTGGCGCTGATCCTGCTCAGCCACTGGTCCGTCCGAACCGAATGACCGCGCGAACCGGGCGCGCTCAGCGCGGGGTTCGAGGTGCGCGCCGGAGATCGGCGGCGTTCGCGATGTTGCGGACCATCCCGCCGAACACGAGACCGTGGAACGGGTAGATCGCCGCCCAGTACAGCTGTCCGGTCAACCCGTGCGGTTCGAACACCGCGCGCTGCCGGTAGATCGCGCCGCCGTCGTCGGCGGGTTCCACGCCGAGCTCCAGCCAGGCGCGACCGGGCACCTTCATCTCCGCCCGCAACCGCAGCAGCCTGGGGCGGTCGACGTGTTCGACCCGCCACCAGTCCAGCGCTTCCCCGGCGTGCAGCCGATGCGGGTCCCGGCGTCCCCGCCGCAGCCCCACGCCACCGACCAGCCGGTCGACCCAGCCGCGCACCGACCACGCCAGCGGGAACGAGTACCAGCCGTGCTCGCCGCCGATCGACTCGATGACCTCCCACAACGCCTCCACCGACGCCGCCGTGCTCTGCTCGCGCACGTCCTCGCGCACGCTGCCACCGGTCCACTCCGGGTCGCTGGGCAGCGGATCCGACGGGGCGGTCGGTCCGGTGGCGTCCGACCACCGCGTCGGCACCTCCGCGCTGCGCATCCGCGCCAGCGCGAGCTCCACCGCGCGTTCGTAGCCGGTCAAGCCGCCCTCGGGGTCGGGGACGTGGTCCGCCACCGCGTGGTCGCGGCAGACCACCTCGTGCACCAGCGATTCGATCAGCGGCACCGCGATCGCCTTGGGCACCGGGGTGACCAGGTTGACCCACTGCGCCGACAACCAGGGCGTCAGCACCGGCACCGGGAGCACCACCCGCCGCGGCAGGTCGGCGACCCTCGCGTACCGGTGCATCATGTCCAGGTAGGTCAGCACGTCCGGACCACCGATGTCGAACGCCCCGCTGGTCTCCGCGGGGATCTCGGCGGCGCGCACGAGGTAGTGCAGCACGTCGCGCACCGCGATCGGCTGGATCCGGTTGTGCACCCAGCGCG
The DNA here is from genome assembly GCF_018070075.1 of Saccharopolyspora endophytica. Lineage (GTDB taxonomy): Bacteria > Actinomycetota > Actinomycetes > Mycobacteriales > Pseudonocardiaceae > Saccharopolyspora > Saccharopolyspora endophytica. Next base: position 86,568 of record NZ_JAGPXE010000018.1, on the reverse strand, counting down.
GCGTGACCATCGCCGGCAGCCGATCCGACAGGTACCGCAACATCTCGAAGCTCGCCGACCCCGAGCCGATGATCACCGCCGCCCGCAGCACGATCGTCGGCACGCCCGAGTCCGCGAACACCCGGCCCACCTCGGTCCGCGACGCCAGGTGCGGCGACAGCTCCTGCTCCCCCGGCACGATTCCGCCCAGGTAGACGATCCGCCCGACGCCCGCCTCCCGAGCGGCGTCGGCGACGGTGCGCCCGGCGGCGCGGTCCAGCGCGACGAAATCCCGGCTGGTCAGCGAGTGCACCAGGTAGTAGACGACCTGCTCGTCCGACAGCACCCGCGCGACGCTCTCGGCATCGGAGACGTCGCCCTGCACCACCTCCACCTGGTCGCGCCACCGCATGTCGTCGAGCTTCTCCGGGGAGCGGGCGAACACCCGCACCCGGTGCCCGGCGTCGAGCAGCTCGGGCACCAGCCGCCCACCGATGTAACCCGTCGCACCCATGACCACGCACCGCATACCGCGATGGTTCCTCGAACCGAGGGGCTCCGCAGAGCCATCGCCGACTCGCCGCGGCGTGCGGGACGGGTCGTGCCCGAACGATTCGGGCATCCTGTTGACCCGCACGACCGAGACCCGTGAGGTGCTTTCCGATGACCGTCGCCGTCGCCCTGTTCACCCGCGACCTGCGGGTGCACGACAACCCGGTGCTGCACGCCGCGGCGACCGGCGCGGACCGGGTGATCCCGCTGTTCGTCCTCGATCCCGCGATCACCGGAACGGGGTTCGCCGGGCCCAACCGCGCCGATTTCCTGGCCCTCAGCCTGGCCGACCTGGACGACGCCCTGCGCGCACGAGGTGCAGCCCTGGTCGTCCGGCGCGGCGATCCGCGGCAGGAGCTGGCGGAACTGGTCGCCGAGCACGACGTCACCGACGTCCACCTGGCCGCCGACGTCAGCGGTCACGCGCAGCGCAGGCAGGACGCGCTGGTCGACGGGCTCGACGCGAGGGTGCACCTGCACGACGCGTCGATCACCGCCGTGGCGCCCGGTGCGATCACCCCGTCCGGCGGCGGCGCGCACTTCGCGGTGTTCACCCCCTACCTCCGGCGCTGGCAGGAAACCGGTCAGCGGTCGCCGCTGCCCCCACCGGACCGGCTGCGCATGCCCGACCTCGACCCGGGGAAGGTTCCGGAGGCCGCCGAGATCAGCTCCGGCGACCCGGCCGAGGACCTGGTCGGAGGTGGCGAGCGCAACGGCCGGAGCCTGCTGTCGGAATGGGCTGACGGTCTGGTCGACGACTACTCGTCCGGGCACGACGACCTCGCCGGGGATCGCACCTCGCGGTTGTCGCCCCACCTGCACTTCGGCACGCTCTCGCCGACCGAGGTGGTGCACCGGGTGGGTACCCGCACCCAGGGCGCGCAGGAGTTCGTCCGGCAGGTGGCCTGGCGGGATTTCCACCACCAGGTGCTGGCCGCGAACCCGCGCACCTCGATCGAGGACTACCGACCTCGCGGCGACGACTGGCGCGACGCGCCGGAGGAGCTGCGCGCCTGGGCGGAGGGGCGCACCGGATATCCGATCGTGGACGCGGGCATGCGCCAGCTGCTGCGGGAGGGCTGGATGCACAACCGCGCCCGGATGATCACCGCGAGCTTCCTGACCAAGACGTTGCACCACGACTGGCGGGCCGGTGCCCGGCACTTCCTGTGGCACCTGGTGGACGGGGACGTGGCGAACAACCAGATGAACTGGCAGTGGGTGGCCGGAACCGGCACGGACACCCGGCCCAACCGGGTCCTCAACCCGCAGCGCCAGGCCGAGCGCTACGACCCGCGCGGGGACTACGTGCGGCGGTACGTGCCGGAACTGCGCGGCATCGACGGCCCGGCGGTGCACGCGCCGTGGAAGCTCCCGGACGACCAGCGCCGCGGGCTGTCGTACCCGGAGCCAATCGTGGACCTGGACTTCGGTCGCCGCCGCTTCCTGGACGCCCGCACATCCGACTGAGGTTCCAGGATCGCCGCTGACCTGGGCCGCGAACCCCGGCCCGGAACGCGGCCGTTCCCGATCACGCACGAGCTGGTATGTCCGGTTAGGGTAGATCAGATGCGTGAAGCGTTCCACGGCGAACTCGAGGAGCTCGGCGAGCAGCTGGCCGCGATGGTCGGCCAGGCGGCCGAGGCCATGCGTCTCGCCACACAGGCCGTGACCACCGGTGACGTGTCGCTGGCCGAGCAGGTCCTCACCGCCGATGCCGAGCTCGACGACGCTCGCAACACCTGCGAGGACCACGCCCAGCGGCTGCTCGCGCTGCAATCACCCGTGGCCGGTGATCTGCGCACCGTCCTGGCCGTCCTGTACTGCGGGGTGAAGGTCGAGCGGATGGGTGATCTGGCCGCCCACGTCGCGGGCCTGGTCCGCTACAGCCATCCGGACCCGGTCGTCCACGACGAGGTCGCCGACATCGTGGCCGCCCTCGGCGAGGTGACCGTGACCATGGCCGGTTCCCTGCAAGAGCTGATCCGGGGTTCCGACCCCGCGGACTCCGCCTGGCTGAGCGGCACCGACGATGAGGTCGACGCTCTGAGCAGCCGGTTGGACGCCGCGGTGCGCAACGACAGCTGGCCGCACGGCGTGGCCTCCGCGATGCACCTCGCGCTGCTCGCCCGGTTCTACGAGCGCTTCGCGGACCAGTCCGTGTCCGTGGCCCGCCGACTCGAATTCGCCACGACCGGCGAGATGCCGGACTGAAGCGAGCCTCAGGGCTTCCGCCCTGCGCGATCGTGCCGCCCGGTCCGGACGGCGTAGCGGCGTTCGGCGTAGGCGAGGTCGTCCCGCCAGAGCCTGCGCGCCGCTCGTGCCATGGCCGGTCGCAGCAGCGTCGCCGCGTTCCTGGCCAGCAGGAATCCGGTCCTGGGCGAGGTCGCGACGACGGCTTCGACGACCTGCGTCAGCGGACGCCCGTCGGCCGTGCTCCCCACCGGCGTGGCATGCGTTTCGACCACGCTGCCGGCGCCCTCCCCGGAGATGATGCGCATCAGCACGGTTCTCGCCTCGGGGCAGGTGAACTCGGCGAGGACAGGAACGCCGAGGCGTCCCGCCACGCGGAAGGTGACCTCGACGAGGAAGCGGTCCTCGACAGGTGCCGGGCCGTCGACCGGCGGGGTTTCCAGGACGCGGAGCCGGGTGAACGAGTACGGGTGGAACCACGCGCCGTGCCAGGGATCGAGGCGATTGGCGACCACATCGGACGGTTCGCAGACACCGGTCACCGCCATGACCGCGTCGATGCTGCGGCGCGGCACCGGGCGGGCGGCGATCACCGGCTCGTCGAGCGGCTCCTCATCGCCCGCGCCGTCCAGCCGGACCCAAGCGAGAACGCCGTCGTCGTGGCTGGGCAAGGGTTTCCAACCGGGCCGTCCGCGGCTGCCCAAGCGCATCCCGTGCCACCGACACACGAGGGCGCCGCGGTGCACGGCGGCCTCGCTCAGCGGAGCCCCGAGGTGCGGGCACGCACCGGGCCCGACCTGCAGCGCTCCCGACCGATCGCGCCAGGCCACGAGCTCGGTCCCCGCGACGTGGAAGCCCAGCGGCCGGTCGGCGCGAACCTGGCGGCTACCCGCGAAGACGTACCAGTTGCCGCCGGTGCGGCGCTCGGCCCGCGCGAGTGCGGCACGGATGATGCGCGGCTCGGCCTCGGGGTAGGTCGGGTGCTGCTCGGCCCACGCATCCCTGGGAACCGGTTGCAGGGGCCACCTCTCGGGCCACTGGTCGCGGATGTTCACCACCGAGTCCTCCCTTCTCGCTGGGCCAGCCGCCGCAGCACGCCGTTGCGACCGCAGGTGGGAACCGAGCGCAGCTCGTGCCCCCGAAGACCCCAGTGACCGAGCAGCCGGTTGGCTGCGTGCCAACCCGTGGTCGCGGCCCGTTCCATCAGCGCCACCGGCAGGTCGATCCGGATGCCGTCGCCGGCGAGCACGAGGCCTGCGTGCGGAGTCCTCACGCCCGGCCGCCGGAGGAAATCGCCGACACCGAACAGCGGGCAGTCCTCGCGCCACAGCACCGATTCCGCGACGACGCCGGCTCGGGCGGTCTCGGGGTAGAGCTCGTGGAGCCGACCCACCAGGTCGTTGCGCAGGCGGCGGGTTCGAGCGCAGTCCCCCGGGTGCTCCGCCACGGCGTAGGCGTGCAGCTCGACCACGGAGCCACCGCGCCGGGCCGCCCAGCCGCGCGCTTCACCGTCGTAGCGGTCGAGCACGCTGATGTTGTCGAGCGGGCCGTGGCCGCTGGTGGCCAGGAACGCCGCCCGGTGCGGCTCGACCGGCCGGTCCAGCCAGAGCCGCTGGACGAAGAACGAGGGAGCGTTGCGCAGCCCGCGAACCGACTCCGACCAGCCGGGCGCCTCCAGATCCGGCGAGTCGTCCAGGAGCTGCCGCAGCGCCCGCACGTCAGCGGCGATGACCACGCCGTCGGCGTCGAGAGGTGCGCCCCGGTCGCGGTGCACACGGTAGGTGCCGTCGGAACCGCGTTCGATCCCCGACACCGCGGTGCCCAGGTCGAACCCGACGCCGAGCGCGGTCAGGTACGTGCGGAGCGGGTCCCACAGGCTCCGCTCGAAACCCGCGTCCGGAACGTCGAACAGCAGCCCTTCGCTGGAGCCGAGGAAGAAGATGTGGAACATCGTGGCGAGCTCGGCCGCCGACATCTGCTCCGGGACCGCGAAGAAGCTGCGGGAGAACACCTCCAGCGCCAGGTGCCGAGCCGCTTCCGGGAAGCGGATGCGGTCGAGGAACGTCGCGGCGTCGACGTGGTCGAGGCGCTCGTAGGTCTCGGGGACCGACACGGTCGCCAGCGGCGCCGCCGCGCGGGGGTCCAGGCCGGCCAGGTCGGAGAGGCGGAACGTGGGGCTGCGCAAGGCGAACAGCAGCGCGTTCCACGGCGGTGTTCGGGGCAGGCCCTGGAACGTGTCGACCCGGCCTTCGGCATCGACCAGCGGGTAGTCGGGCAGCGCGACGAGGCGCTCCAGGCCCGGGTCGGTCCTGCGCAACAACTTCCGCAGGTTGTAGTACTGGCGGAAGAAGGCGTGGAAACCGCGGCTCATCGCGACCTCGTCGCCGTCGGGCAACCGCTCGGTCCAGCCACCGACGCGACCGCCGAGGTGGGTGTTGCGCTCGACGAGCTCCACCTCCACGCCCCGCTCGGCCAGGCCGGTCGCCGCGCACAGCCCGGCGATGCCACCTCCGACGACCACGACTCGGGGCCTGCGCCCGAGCGCGCCCGCATCGGCGACTCCGGGCGGTGCCCGGTGCCGCACCGCCCGCGGGTCCGCGCAGCCCTGGTCACGCATCGGGGGTGTTCCCAGACGGTGCCCTGGCGAGGAAGGTGTGCACCACGCGCCGCTGCCACCCCGACACCGTCCGGGTCTCGACATCGGTGAAACCGCAGTCCCGCAGTCGCCGCTGGAAGCGCTCCACCCCGTCGAACGACCGGACGCTGCGCCACAGGTACCGGTACAGCGCGGAACTCCCGCTCGCCGCGGTTCCTGCGGGGATGATGATCGTCCAGCACACGAGGTTCCAGACCGCCCGCGCCCGCATCGAATCGCGCACCGAGAACTCGTGCACGACGAGCCTGCCGCCCGGGCGCAGCAACCTCCGGAACGCGCGCAGCTGCTCGTCGGGGTCGTCCAGGTTGCGGACCAGGTAAGCGGCGAAGACGGCGTCGAAAGGTCCGTTCTCCGGGAGGTCTTCGACGCGGCAGTGCGCGAAGCGCACCGAGGGCGGCCACGGCTTCCGCCGAGCGCAGCGCAGCATCTGCTCGGACGCGTCGACCGCGACGACCTGCGCGAGCGGCGCCGCGTCCAGCACCGCTGCCGTGGAAGCCCCTGTGCCGCAACCGGCGTCGAGGACCCGCAGCCCAGCACCTCTGCCGGGCAGTCCCATGCGGCTCGCGGAGGCGCGGAGGTCGCGGTGGTACCCGGGATCGGCCGCCACGAGGGCGTCGTAGGACGCTGCTGCGCCGTCGAAGGTCGCCGGGACGGCGCGGGCGCGCAGCGCGGTCTGCCTTCGCCTCATCGCGCGGCCCCCGTTCGACCACGTCGGTGGCGCTGCCGCTCCCACCCCAGGAGCACGGCGGTGACCAGGGAGAAGCCGAAGAGGAAGTCCTCGACCGGGATGTCCCACGGGAACCTGATGCCGCTGATGTGCGCGGGATCGTAGAGGACGATCGGTGCGTCGAGCTTGGTCAGCCACCCGTCGACGGGGATCTGGAACGCCAGGACGATCACCACGGAGATCCAGTAGGCCGGTTTGGCGAACAGCCCGGTGCGCAGGACGGCGCACTCCAGGAGGACCACGACGCCCACCGACAGCAGCGCCGGGAGCGTGTACCCGAGCCCGGTCACCGGTGCACCTCCACGTCGCCGCGGGCGCGTCGACCGCGCCGCGTCAGCGCCTCGACGGACTGGTAGGTCAACAACGCGCACAGCGGGACGACCAGGAAGAACAGGAACTCCTCCAGCACGATCCCGGCCAGCGAGACCCCGAGCGTGTAGCGCGGGTTGAAGCTCCACACCTCGGCCCAGACGGCCACCGCGTCCCACACCAGGAAGACCAACGCCACGGGCAGCACGGCGGCGGCGATCCTCCCCGGTTCGCGCAGCACGCGTGCGCCGAGGCACTCCAGCGGGAGCACGACGAGGAGGCATCCCGCCATCACGAGCAGGTACTGCCACTGGTCGGCGTTCACGGCCGCGCACCTCTCGTGGGCGCGGGCCGGTGCGCACCGCGCTCGCGCGCCCGGACGGCCCGGAACAACGCGGCCCCGGCGATGCGCGCGCGGTAGGCCTTGCCCACCACCGCGCGGCGCGTGAACACCGCGAAGTCGTCGGCTTCGATGCGGTCGAGGATGCGCGAGTACAGCGCGTGCGCGGTCTGCACGCAGGGCCGCGACACCGGGTCCAGCATCCCGATCCCGACCTCGGCGAACCGGTAGATCTCCCGGGTGAGCGCGTGCTGTTCGACGAGCGCCGCGCGCACCCGGGGATCGGTGCGGCGGTGCCGGTGACACCAGAGGAGCAGCTCCCGGTCCACGCCATGCGCGGCGAGCTCGTCGGCGGGGAGGTAGACGCGCCCGCGTTCGAGGTCCTCGGCCACGTCGCGCAGGAAGTTCGTCAGCTGGAACGCCCGGCCGAGCGCTGCCGCGTGCGGCGCGGCCTCGTCGAGCGGGACGACAGCGCCCAGCACCGGCAGCACCTGCAAGCCGATCACCTCGGCGGAACCGCGCATGTAGGTGCCCAGCGCGTCCCGGTTCGGGTAGTCGCGCACCGAGAGGTCCATGCGCATGGACCTCAGGAAGTCCTCGAAGAGCTCGCTGGGCAGCCCGTGCCGCACGGCGGTGTCGACCACGGCGGCCAGCAGCGGATCGGAGCAGCTCCCGCTCCGGATGCCCGAGATCAGTTCGGCCCCCAGGCCGCTGAGCCGTTCCGCGCACCGCGCGGGCTCCTCGTGCTCCCGCGGCTCGTCGACGATGTCGTCGGCCCAGCGGGCGAAGCCGTAGAGGGCGTGCACCGACGGCCGTTGCGCGGGGGTCAGGAGGCGGGTGGCCAGGAAGTAGGTCCTCCCGTGGCGGGCGTGGAGGCCGCGGCAGAGCTCGTAGGAGCGGCGCAGAGCGGGGTCGGTGATGTGCGCGGCGTCCAGCTCGGCTCGTGGCACGGCACCTCCCCTCGTCCGCGCGGCCGGACCGCCCGCTCGTCTGGTGCATCCGTCCCATTGCAGCCCGGCAGCCAACTGATCGCCATTCCGCGCGGCGGTGGCCGGGCTGAACCCGAAGACCGTTCGGGACCGGCCCACGACCTGCGTCGTGCGCACCGGCGCGGGAGGCAGAATGTCGCCATGAGCGAGCCCTCCTTCACCCTCGTGCAGCTGCGCTACTTCGAGGCCGCCGCCCGGCACCTGAGCATGACCGCGGCGTCGAACGAGCTGCTGGTCTCGCAGTCGGCCGTGTCGACCGCGATCGCTCAGCTGGAGAAGGAGATGGGGGTGCAGTTCCTGCTGCGTCACCACGCGCGGGGGCTGAGCCTGACCACCGCGGGTGAGGAGTTCTACAAGCGGGTGCTGGACTTCCTCGCCCACGGCGCGGAACTCGTCGAGACCGCCCGGCAATCCGGCACGGAGCTGGTCGGCACGCTGGCGGTCGGCTGCTTCGCGACGCTCGCACCGTTCCGGCTGCCCGGTCTGCTGGCCGAGTTCGAGGCCCGGCACCCGCGGGTCCACCTGTCGTTCCGCGAGGGCGAGCACCACGCCCTCAAGGCGGCCCTGCGCTCGGGCGCCACCGAGCTCGCCCTGCTCTACGGCTACGACCTCGACGACGACATCGAACGCGAGGTCGTGGGCACGGCCTCGCCCTACGTCCTGGTCGCCGAGGACCACCGGCTCGCGCGGCGGAAGCGCCGCAAGGTCTCGCTCCGCGACCTCGCCGACGAGCCGATGGTGCTGCTCGACCTGCCGCACAGCCGCGACTACCTGCAATCGATCCTCAGCGACGCGGGAGTGCGACCGCGCATCCGCCACCGCGCCAGCGGCTACGAGACCGTCCGGGCCCTCGTCGCCAACGGGCACGGATTCGCCCTGCTCAACCAGCGGCCACCGGACGAGACCACCTACTCGGGGTCCCGGGCGGTGGCGCTCGAGCTGACCGACGACGTGCCGTCGCTGGAGATCGTCGTCGCCTCGATGCGCGGCGTCCGCCTCACCCGCCGTGCGCAGGAGTTCCGGGACCTGTGCCGCGACCTCTACGCGGGCTGATCGATCGGCTTGGGCTCCGCGCTCAGGTATCTGCGTTGGGTTGCGATGTGATCGGCGACGAACTTGGCGTCGTGCCAGACGCCCCAGATGAAGCTCGATCCGCGGCGGGCCAGCCACGGCAGGCCGAGGAAGTACACGCCCGGCTCGGCTGACACGCCGCGGCGGTGCTCCGGCCTGCCGTTCTCGTCGAACGCGTCGACCTGCAGCCAGTCGTAGTCGACGGCGAAGCCGGTCGCCCAGACGATCGAGTGGACACCGGCGGCGGCGAGGTCGAGTTCGAGGGTCGGATCGGTGACGCAGGCGGGGTCCGGGCCCAGCTCACGTGCCTCGGGCTCTTCCGGCAGGTCCAGGCCGTTGCGCGCCACGTAGGCGTCGGCTTCGTCGAGCAGCGCCAGGTAGTTCGCGTCCCCGTGCGCGATGTTGGTGCCGAGGTCCGGGGCGAAGCGCAGGACTCCGTCGTCGAACGAGCCGGTCATCCCGACGAGGTCGATCCCGAGGTCGGCGAGCGCCCGGAAGTCGACGGTGCGGCCACCGCGCGCTCCGCTGACCGCGATGGTGACGTGCTCGGCCCCCGACGGCGGGGTTTCGGCGTCCCACTTGCCGAGAACGCCGAGCCACCAGCAGAAGTCACGTCCGCGGTAGTGGCGCGGCGGACGGTCGTGCGGGCCGACCGAGAGGTAGGTGGTTCGGCCCGACCGTCGGAGTTCTTCGGCGATCTGCACTCCCGACGACCCGGCTCCGACCACCAGCACCGCACCGCCGGGCAACTGCTCGGGGTTGCGGTACTCGCTGGAGTGGATCTGCACGGGTCCGGCGTCGCGCGGCACGATCGGCGGGATCACGGGCCGTTGGAAGGGTCCGGTCGCCGCCACGACGTAGCGGGCGTCGAGGGGCCCTTCCGAGGTCTCCACGCGAAAACCCGCTCGCCCCTCCTTCTTCCGCACTGAGGTGACTTCGACGCCGGTGCGGATGGGCGCGGCGATCTTCTCGGCGTAGGCCTCGAAGTAGTCGGCGATCTGGTCCTTCGAGGCGAACGCGTCGGGCGGCAGGTCGACGAACTCCAGCCCGGGGAACCGGTCGTGCCACGCCGGTCCGTTCGCGACCAGCGAGTCCCACCGCTCCGAGCGCCAGCGCTCGGCGATGCGGTTCCGCTCCAGGACGACGTGCGGCACGCCGCAGTCGCTCAGGTGCTCGCTCATCGCCAGACCGGCCTGCCCCCCGCCCACGACGACGGCCTCGACCTCTCGGCTTGACATCCACGGACCTCCACTCGGGACCGGCGGGCGATCCGCCCGGTTCGCCTCCACACCACTGCTTCTCACCGGATCCTCGCCGCCGACAGATCCCGTGTCCAACAGATGTTTTCTGTCATGTGCATCTGATATTCCGATGCATATCGCATCAGTTATTCCGATGCATTGATCCGGAAACATCTACTGGACAGAACCTCGGTGGCGAGTTCAGGCTGGTGCGATGACGCCGCCGACGCGTGCGACGAAGTCCCAGGGAAAGGCCATGAAGTGATAGTTCACCGTCGCATCCGACCGTTCAACACCCGCGACACCTATCCCGAGCAGAGCCTCGACAACGATCTCTGCCAGGCCGTCGTCGCCAACGACACCGTCTACGTGCGCGGCCAGATCGGGCAGGACCTCGACACCAGCGAATCCGTCGGCATCGGCGACGCCGCGGCCCAGGCCGAGCAGGCGATGGCCAACATCAAGATGCTGCTCGAGGAATCGGGTAGCCGGATGGAACACCTCGTCAAGCTGACCATCTACCTCATCGATCCCCGCTACCGCGAGGACGTCTACCGCGTCGTCGGCAGCTGGACCAAGGGCGTGCACCCGATCTCGACCGGCGTGGTGGTCTCCGCGCTCGCACGGCCCGAGTGGCTGTGCGAGATCGACGCGATCGCCGTGATCCCGAAGGAGGAGAAGTGACCTTCTCGATCGTGGCCCGCGACCGCACCGGCGACCGCGTCCGGTTCGGCATCGCGGCCAGCTCGTCCAGCCCCGCCGTGGTCGCCCGCGTCGCGCACCTGCGTCCGGGCATCGGCGCGGCCGCCTCCCAGAACATCACCGACCCGCGGCTCGGCGGTCACCTGCTCGACCGGCTCGCCGAGCACGGCGACGCCGCGCGGGCGCTCCGCGAGGTGACCACCGGCACCGACCACGTCGAGTACCGGCAGCTCACCGCGCTCGGGGCGACCGGCCCGGGCTTCGCCCGCAGCGGTGCGAGGACCCTGGGCACGCACGGATCGGCCACCGCGGACGGCGTCGTCGCCGCGGGCAACATGCTGGCGGGCGAGCACGTCCCGCAGGCCATCGTCGACGCCTTCACCGCCGCCACCGGGGAACTGGAGCAGCGGCTCGTCACCGCCTTGCGGGCCGGGCTCGCCGCCGGGGGCGAAGAAGGCCCCGTGCACTCCGCCGGCCTCGTCGTGGTGTCCGATGTGGAGTGGCCGGTCACGGATCTCCGGGTGGACTGGGCGGACGACCCGATCGACCGGCTCGACGAGCTGCTCGACGTGTGGCTCCCGCAGCGCGACGACTACGTGACCCGCGGGCTCGACCCCTCCTCCGCACCGTCCTACGGCGTCCCGGGAGACGACTCGTGACGGGCATGAAAGCCGCCGCTCGCACCGTCATCGACCGGCACGCCGAGGAGCTGATCGGCCTGTCGGAACGGCTGCACGCCGACCCGGAGACGGCGTGGGAGGAGCACCGGGCGGCCGCGGCCGTGCCCGAACTGCTCGACCGGGCCGGGTTCACCGTCACCCCCGCCTACCTCGGGTTGGACACCGCGTTCCACGCGAGCTTCGGCACCGGCCCCCAGCGGATCGCGCTGTGCGCCGAGTACGACGCGCTGCCGGGTCTCGGCCACGCCTGCGGCCACAACCTCATCGCGGCCAGTTCGATCGGCGCCGCGCTGGGGCTGGCGGCGGTGGCCGACGACGCGGGCGTGACGGTCGAGGTCTACGGGACTCCCGCCGAGGAAGGCGGCGGCGGCAAGATCGAGCTGCTCGACCGCGGCGCCTTCGCCGGGGTGGACCTGGCGATGATGGTGCACCCGGCGCCCGTCGACGTCGCCGAGGCGCGGCCGTTCGCGGTGAGCCATTCGAAGATCTCCTACTCGGGCAAGTCGGCCCACGCCGCCGCCTACCCCGAGTCCGGGATCAACGCCGCCGACGCGTTCACCGTCGCCCAGGTCGCCATCGGGCTGCTCCGCCAGCAGATCCCGGCATCGGCCAGGGTGCACGGGATCGTGACGCACGCCGGGGACGCGCCGAACGCGATCCCGGAGCGCGCCACCGGCCGCTGGTACGTGCGAGCCGAGACGCTCGCGGAGCTGGCCGAGCTGGAGCCGCGCGTGATGCGCGCCTTCGAGGCCGGGGCGCTGGCCACCGGGAGCGAGCTGACCGTGGAGCCGGAGAGCAAGCCCTACGCGGAGTTCCGCGCGGACGACGCGGCGCTGGAGGCCTACCGCGCCAACGCCGTCGAGCTCGGCCGCGAATTCGCCCCGGACGGCACGGCGTCCCGCATGAACCGGGCCTCCACCGACATGGGCAACGTCTCGCAGGTGGTGCCCGCCATCCACCCCTACATCGGCATCGGCTCGCTACCGGCGATCAACCACCAGCGCGAGTTCGCCGACCACTGCGTCGGCGGCACCGCCCAACGCGCCCTGCTCGACGCCTCGATCGCCCTGGCCTGGACCGGAACCGACCGCGCCACCACCCCATAACCACCGCACTCCCCCGCACCTGCACCTTGGCGAAGCGAGCTCACAGATTTCCACTGAAATCCGGAAGACCGCCCGGCCTCGGTGACTGCGGTGGCACGGCTGCGGGTCGCGTCGGGTGGGTGGGCTTCAGGGTCGTGGGGTCCGCTGGGGTCGGGGTGATGCCTGGGTGGGTGTTCTCTCGGGGAGGAAGGCAGGGTGCCGGGTCTCCTGCGAGTCGGTGCTCTTGGTGAGCCGGGACGTGGGTGAGGTCCGGGGGTTGATGACGTTCTCGTTTCGGCGCTATCAGCTGTGCGTTTCGGGGCGGGCGCGAGCGGAGCGCATAGATCTTTGCGATGCGTTGCTCCGTTTATTTCTTCTTGTTCGATGTTGCGGGCGGCTTCTAGCGTCCACATGAGATCCGGTCCGAGGAGGCCACCGATGACCGCACCTGAATCCGCTCCCGCCAGAGAGCTCATCGAGACAACAGCCGATCCCGCGACGCTGCGGCGCAGCGTCGCGGCGGGTGCGGTCGGCGTCTTCGTGCACTGGTTCGACTGGGCCGCCTACGCCTACCTCGCGAGCACCATCGCTTCGGTGTTCTTCCCCGCGGGTGACGCCACCGCCGGACTCCTCGCCGTGTTCGGGGTCTTCGCGGTGTCGTTCGGCATCCGCCCCGTCGGGGCGCTGGTGTTCGGGCCGCTCGGCGACCGGATCGGCCGCAAGCGCACGCTGTCGCTGGTCATCTTCCTGATGTCCGGGGCCACGCTCGTCATCGGCCTGCTGCCGGGGTACTCGACGATCGGGATCGCGGCACCGCTGCTGCTGGTGCTGCTGCGGTTGCTGCAGGGATTCGCGGCGGGCGGCGAGTTCGGCAGCGCCGCGAGCTTCCTCGCCGAGCACGCACCCCGACGTCGGCGCGGTTTCGGCGTCAGCTGGCTGGAAGTCGGTTCGCTCCTGGGGTTCCTGGCGGGTTCGTTCGTGTTCTTCCTGCTGTCGGTGGGACTCTCGGAGGATCAGCTGACCTCGTGGGGCTGGCGCATCCCGTTCCTCATCGCCGCGCCGCTGGGCGTCGTCGGCTTCATCATCCGCAACAAGATCGAGGACACCCCCGAGTACCGCGCCCTCGAAGAGGCCGACACCGTGCCCAGCAGGCCCGTGCGGGAGCTCCTGCGCAACAACGGCACGCAGCTGCTGCAGGTCGCCGGCCTGATGACGATGATGCACGTGCCGTTCTACGCGATCCTGACCTACCTGGTGACCTACGAGACCGACCACCTCGGCCACTCCTCCGGCGACGCCGCCCTGCTGTCCACCGCGATCTCGCTGATCGGGCTGGTCCTCGTGCCCGTCTTCGGTCGGCTGTCCGACCGGATCGGCCGGCGGCCGGTCCTGATCGGTGCGGGCATCGCGTTGTTCGTCCTGTCCACCCCCGCCTACCTGGCGATGCGCACGGGACTCGTCGGGACGTGGATCGGCGGACTCGCGCTCGGCGTCGTGCTCTCGGCCATCCTGGGCACCTACGCGGTGTGGTCCGCCGAGATCTTCCCGACCCGGGTCCGCCAGGGCGGGCTGTCCATCGCCTACAACATCACCGCCGCGCTGTTCGCCGGCACCGTGCCCTACCTGATGACCGTCCTGATCGCGGCCACCGGCAGCACTCTGGTCCCGGGGCCGTACCTCATGGTCGCCGCCGCGGTCGGGCTCGTCGCCGCCTTCAGCCTGCGCGAGACCGCGGGCAACCCGCTGCTGCGCCCGGAGGACCTCGGCAGCGAGCGCACCGAAGCCTGAACCGGCAGCCGGTCAGGCGCCCGCGGGAGCCGGTTGGTGGACGGGAGCTCCCGTCTTGGCCTGCACCTCGTCCGGGGTGACTCCCGGTGCCGCGGACACCAGGTGCAGGCCGTCCGGGGTCACGTCGAGCACGGCCAGGTCGGTGACGATCCGGTTGACGACACCGGCCCCGGTGAGCGGCAGGGTGCAGCGCTCGACGAGCTTCGGGGTGCCGTCCTTGGCCACGTGGTCGGTGAGCACGACGATGCGTCGGGCACCCACGACCAGGTCCATCGCGCCGCCCATGCCCTTGACCAGGGAACCCGGGATGGTCCAGTTCGCCAGGTCGCCGGTGCTGCTGACCTGCAACGCTCCCAGCACCGCGATGTCGATGTGCCCGCCGCGCATCATGCCGAACGAGGCGGCCGAGTCGAAGTAGCTGGCGCCCGGGTTGACCGTGACGGTCTGCTTGCCCGCGTTGATGAGGTCGGCGTCCTCCTCGCCCTCCCACGGGAACGGGCCCACGCCGAGGATCCCGTTCTCGCTCTGCAGGGTCACCTCCACGCCGTCCGGGACGTGGTTGGCGACCAGGGTCGGGATGCCGATCCCGAGGTTGACGTAGTCGCCGTCGCGCAGCTCGGCGGCGGCGATGGCGGCCATCTCGTCACGAGTCCAGCTCATGTGCTGCTCCTAGTTCGTCGAGGCGGTGGCTCGGGGGCGCACGGTGCGCTTCTCGATGTCCTTGACCCGGGGCTTGGCCCGCACCAGGCGGTTCACGTGGATGCCGGGAGTCACGATCCGCTCGGGGTCCAGGTGCTCATCGGCGAGGTGCTCGACCTCGACCACCGCCACCCGCCCGCACGTCGCCACGACGGGGTTGAAGTTGCGCGCGCTCGCGCGGTAGACGAGGTTGCCCGCCGGGTCGGCGGTGTGGGCGTGCACGAGCGCGACGTCGGCGACGATCGCCCGCTCCTGGACGTAGGTCCGCCCGTCGAACTCCGCCAGCGGCTTGCCGTCGGCGACCGGAGTGCCCACGCCCGCACGGGTGTAGAACGCGGCGATGCCCGCGCCACCGGCCCGCAACCGCTCGGACAGCGTCCCCTGCGGCGCGAACTCCACCTCCAGCGTCCCGTCCAGGTACTGCTCGGCGAACCGCTTGTTCTCCCCCACGTACGACGCGATCACCCTGGACACCTGCTCGTTCTCCAGCAGCAGCCCGAGGCCCTTGCCGTCCACGCCCATGTTGTTCGACACCACCGTCAGATCCCTGACGCCGCTGTCGCGCACGACCTCGATCAGGTCGTTCGGCACACCGCACAGGCCGAACCCACCGACGGCGAGCGTCATGCCGTCGGTGAGCACACCGCGCAGCGCCTCCTCCGCGTCGGAACGCAGCTTCGACACCTCATCACCTCTCCCACGTCCACTTGACGGACGCCGGGAAGTAAAGGACTTCCGAGGCCGCTACCGCAATGTTCGGAGCTTTTTCGGGTGCGATCCGCTCGCTCGATGACCGACTCGACCGAACAGCGTTCACTCAATGGACGCTACGATGGCGGGCATGAGCGACGGTCCGAACGCCCACCTGGTCGGCAAGATCGGCACCGTGCTCCGCGCGCTGTCCACGACGAACGCGGCGGGCACGACGACCACCGACCTGGCACGCCAGGCCGGGCTCCCCCGGCCGACCGCGCACCGGCTGCTGAGCTCGCTGGCGGACGAGGGGTTCGTCGACCGCGACCTGGACACCGGCAACTGGTTCCTCGGACCCGAGCTCTACCTGCTCGGGCAGACCGCGGGGAGCCGGTACGACGTCACCCACCACGCGCGCGACAGCGTGCACCGGCTGGCCGCCAAGACCGGTGAGAGCGCGTTCTTCTCGGCGCTGCGCGGTCGGGAGACGGTGTGCCTGCTGCGCGAGGACGGGGACTTCCCGATCCGCTCGTTCGTGCTCTACGAAGGCGCGCGGTTCCCGCTCGGAGTCGTCTCGGCGGGCCTGGTCCTGCTCGCCTTCCAGGACGACGCCGACATCAACTCCTACCTCGAAGCCACCGACCTGACCGCCCGCTGGGGCCAGGACCACTCCCCCGAGGCTCTCCGCACCCGCGTCGACCGGACCCGCCGACTCGGCTACGCCGTGAACCCCGGATTGGTCGTCGAGGGCAGCTGGGGCATGGCCGCCGCCGTGTTCGACCGCACCGGCAAACCCGCCTGGGCCCTGACCCTCACCGGCATCGAGTCGCGGTTCACACCGGCGCGCCAACCGGAGCTCGGCGCACTCCTGCTCCACGAAGCCCACGTCCTCACCCGGCACCTGACCGGCACCCGGCGAGACCGGTGAGCGCGCCTACGTCCCGTCACCGCCCGCACCGAGAGCGATGTCGGCGTCGATGAGCGCGGTGATCTGCTCCTCGCTGCACCCGAGCGAGGCGAGGATGCGCCGGGTGTCGGTGCCCTGCTCGCGCGGCGCCGACCGGACGGTGCCGGGAGTTCTGCCGAGCTTGATGGGAAGGCCGATGCCGCGGTAGTCGTCGCGCTCGACGACCATCTCCCGGTGCCTGACCTGCGGATCGGTCAGCGCTTCGCCGACGTGGTGCACCGGGGTGGCGGGAACGCCCCGGCCCACCAGAGCCTCGCTGAGCTCGTGGCGCTTCCTGGTGCTGATCGGCTCGGCCAGCAGCTCGCGCAGCGCGGCGATGTTGCCCACCCGGTCGGCGTTGGTCGTGAACCTGGGGTCCTCGGCGAGCGCCGGTGCCCCCAGCACGTCCACCAGGGTCTGGAACTGGCGGTCGTTCCCGCCGCTGATGAAGATCAGCCCGTCCGCCGCTTCGAAGGTGTCGTACGGGGCGATCGAGGGGTGCGCCGAGCCGGTGCGCTGCGGGGTCTTCCCGGAGGCCAGCCACGCCGAGGAGTGCGGGTGCAGCAACGACACGGCGGTGTCCAGGAGGGCGCAGTCCACCAGCTGGCCGCGTCCGGTGGTGCGCCGGTCGTGCAGCGCCAGCAGGATGCCGGAGAAGGCGTAGATGCCGGTCACCATGTCGACGATCGGCACGCCGACCCGCAGCGGCGGACCGGTCCGCTCGCCGTTGATGCTCATCAACCCGCCGTAGGCCTGCAGGATCGCGTCGTAGCCGGGATCCGACCCCCTCGGCCCGCCGGTGCCGAAACCGGTGATGCGGCAGTGCACGAGCTGCGGGAAGCGCGTGCCGATCACCTCGTCGGAGAAGCCCCACTTGGCCAGCGTGCCCGTCTTGAAGTTCTCCACGACGACGTCGGCTCCGGCGAGCAGTTCGCCGAGCAGCCGCCGGCCCTCCGGCTCGGTCAGGTCCAGGCAGATGTTGGCCTTGTTGCGGTTGATCCCGGCGTGGTAGGCGCTCATCGACTCGGTGACGAACGGCGGCCCCCAGGTGCGGGTGTCGTCGCCGGCCGGGGGCTCGACCTTGATCACCTCGGCGCCGTGGTCGGCGAGCATCTGCGCGCACAGCGGCCCGGCGAGGATCCGGGACAGGTCGAGGACGCGCAGACCGCGGAGGCTGCCCGTGGGTTCAGGTGTGGTCATCGGTGATCCTGTTCGTCTGCGCGCTCAGTAGGACTTGGGCAGGCCGAGGACGTGGTGGGACACGTAGTTCAGGACCATCTCCTGGCTGACCGGGGCGAGCCGGAG
Organism: Saccharopolyspora endophytica; assembly: GCF_018070075.1. Classification (GTDB taxonomy): domain Bacteria; phylum Actinomycetota; class Actinomycetes; order Mycobacteriales; family Pseudonocardiaceae; genus Saccharopolyspora; species Saccharopolyspora endophytica. The sequence goes on along the minus strand of NZ_JAGPXE010000018.1, from coordinate 68,613 downwards.
GATCCGCGACTCCCGGAAGTAGCGCTCCACGTGGTACTCCCGGGCGTAGCCCATGCCGCCGTGGGTCTGGATCGCCTGGTCGGCGGCGTGGAAACCGGCGTCGGCGCACAACCACTTCGCCATGTTCGCCTCCTTCCCGCACGACAACCCCTGGTCGTAGCGCCAGGCGGCGTTGCGCGCCATGAGCTCGGCGGCGTCGAGCCGGGTCGCGGCCTCGGCGAGCGGGAAGGCGATCCCCTGGTTCTGGCCGATCGGCCGGTCGAAGACGACGCGCTCCTGGGCGTAGCGCACGGCCTTGTCCAGCGCCGCGCGGCCGATGCCGAGCGCCTCGTGCGCCAGCAGGATCCGCTCCGGGTTGAGACCGTCCAGGAGGTACCGGAAACCGTCGCCTTCGGCTCCGATCCGCGCGCTCTCCGGCACGAACAGGTCGTCGATGACCACCTCGTAGGAGGAGACCGCGTTGCGGCCGAGCTTGGGGATCGGGCTCAGGTGCACGCGCTCGGGGTCGATGTCGATGAGGAACAGCGACATGCCGTCGGTCGGCCGGGACACGTCCTCGCGCCGCGTGGTCCGCGCGATGAGCACCATCTTCTGCGAGTCGCCCGCCTTGGTGATCCACACCTTGCGGCCGTTGATCCGGTAGCCGCCGTCGACGCGCTCGGCGAAGGTCGAGATGCGGGTGGTGTCGGTGCCCGCGTCGGGTTCGGTGACCCCGAAGCAGACGTGCAGCGAGCCGTCCGCGGCAGCGGGCAGGACCTCCTCGCGCAGCTGCTCGCTGCCGTGCTTGACGATCGTGTTCAGCCCGAAGATGGTCAGGTGCATGGTGCTGCACCCGTTCATCCCGGCACCGGAGGCGGCCACCTCCTCCAGCAGCAGCGCGGCTTCGAGGACTCCGAGCCCGCCACCGCCGTACTGCTCGGGGATGGCGATGCCGAGCCAGCCGCCCTCGGCGAAGGCGTTGTAGAACTCCCACGGGAACCGGGTGTCCGCGTCGCAGCCGGCCCAGTAGTCGTCGGAGAAGCTGCGAGCCAGTTCCCGCGCTCCCGCCCTGAGATTCGCCTGGTCCTCGGACAGTTCGAAGTGCATGCCCCGGCCTTTCGTGTTCGTATTTGCGAACATCACAACTGATATGGGAATAGACTCTTCCGCGGCGGCGGCGCTGTCAACCGCTTGACAGTGACTCGTTTCACTTCTTATGTTCCCGATTGCGACGCCTCGTTGGTATTTACGAACGCCCCGCGCGGCTTCTCACGCGATCTCCGCGAGCACCACCGTCGAAGAGGATTCGAGCAATGACGCTGAACAACGCCGCACCGCCAGATCCGTCCTCCCGCAAGGCCGTCGGGCCCGCGGTGGTGATCGGCTCAGCACTGGAGTGGTTCGACTTCTACCTCTACGCCTCGATGGCCGCGCTGGTCTTCGGCAAGCTGTTCTTCCCCGCGAGCAACCCGACCACGGCGACCTTGGCCTCGATGGCCACCTTCGCGGTCGGCTTCCTCGCCCGCCCCTTCGGCGGCATCGCCTTCGGCCTGATCGGCGACAAGTTCGGCCGGAAGACCGTGCTGTCAGCCACCTTCCTGCTGATGGGCATCTCCTCCGGACTCATCGGCCTGCTGCCGACCTACTCCTCGGTGGGCCTCATCGCGCCGATCCTGCTGGTGGTGCTGCGCCTGCTCCAGGGGCTGGGCGCCGGGGCCGAGCTGGGCAGCGCGACCGCGGTGGCCTACGAGCACGCCGACGCGAGAACCCGCGGGCGGCAGAGCTCCTTGCCCGCCTTGGGCGTCAACATCGGGCTGTTCGCGTCCTCGCTCACCGTCACCGTGCTGACCAGCTTGAGCGAGGAGTTCCTCCTCGACTGGGGATGGCGGATTCCGTTCGTGGCGACCTTCGCCTTGGCAGGACTCGGTTTCTGGGTGCGACGCCAGATGCCCGAGACCCCGGAGTTCGAGAAGGCGGCCCGCACGGCGCAGGCCGGCGCGAAGGCCAAGCCGCTGCGCTCGCTGCTGCGGTCGAACTGGCGCGGTCTCGCCGTGGTCATGGCGGTCACCCTGGGCTACAACGGGGTCAGCTACATCTTCAAGACCTTCTCGCTGTCCTACCTGACCACGTTCCGCGACGTGCCCGCCAACGTCGGCGCTTTCGGCATCACGCTGGCCAGTGCCTGCGCCATCATCACGGTGCCGATCGCCGGCCGGATCTGCGACTTCGTCGGCGCCAAGGCGGTCATCCTGGTGGGCGCGCTGGCCACCGCGGCACTGGCCTTCCCGTTCTTCTGGTTGCTGGACTCCGGGCAGCACGTGGCGATCTGGATCGCGCTCATCCTCGCCACCGGCATCGTGGTGCCCGCGATGCTCAGCGCCCAGGGCGCGTTCCTCTCGCAGCAGTTCCCGACGCGGACCCGGGTGTCCGGGCTGGGAACCGGTCGGGAGGTCGGCGGCGCCTTCTCCGGCGGGCTCGCCCCGGTGGCCGCGCTCGCCCTCGTCACGGCCACGCCCGGGCACGCCACCTGGGCGGTGTCGCTGATGTTCGTCGGCGGAGCCGCGCTCATCGCCGCGGGCGCGCTGTTCGACCAGATCAAGACCGTCGAGGCCGACGAGGCGCGGATCGCCGAAGCAGTGGGCGGCAGGGCCTGGACCACCGGCGGTAAGTTCGACACCAGCCGGGGTCGGTCAACACGATGGGGAACGCAGTGCCACTTGCCGAATCGGGAGCAGCCAAAGCGCACCGGACCGTTTCGCGGATCACCACCATCCTCGAACTCGCCGCATCGCGCCGGTCCGGGGTGCGACTGTCCGAGCTCGCCACCGAGCTGGACGCACCCCGGTCCTCGCTGCACGGCCTGGTCAAGGGCCTGGTCGCCGACGGTTACCTGCGCGAGCAGGGCGGCGCCTACACGATCGGCCCGGCGATCAGCGCCCTGCTCGCCGCGGCACCGCCCACGGTCGCCGAAGCCGCCCGCGCGGCCATGGAGGAGTTGCACCGCCAGTTCAACGAGACCGTCATGCTGGCCTCCCCGGTCGGGAGCTCTCTCGTCTACACCGACGCCATCGAATCCACGCAGCCCATCCGCTACTCCGCTCCGCTGCGCGTCCGGCGTCCGCTTTACCCGACCAGCTCGGGCAAGTGCCTGCTGGCCTTCGGCACGGAGCGGTTCCGGGAGAACTACCTGACCGGCCACCTCGACGACGTGCCGCGCCTCGACCAGGTCCGCCGCGAGCTCGACGAGGTCGCGAAGGCCGGGGTCGCGATCAACCGCGGTGAGACGCTGCCCGACATCACCGGGGTCGGAGCACCGGTCTTCGACAAGGGTCGCGTCGTGGCGGCCCTCGCCCTGGCAGGCCCGACCTCCCGGCTCGGCGACGTCGTCACCGACATCGCCGAAGCCACCAAGGCCGCCGGCCACGAAGTCTCCGAACGCCTCGCCGGCCGCTGAGCGAGCGCGAAGAAACCCCCGAACCCCGCAGGGAGCGCACCGTGCACGTGGGTACCTTCTCGATCGCCGCCTACGACGTCGCCTCCGGGCGGGCGGGAGTCGCGGTCAGCACGCGCATGCCCGCCATCGGGGCGTTGGCGGTGTTCACCGACGCGGCCTCGGGCAGCGTGGCCACCCAGGCGCTGATCAACCCGCTGCTCGGCGTCGACGGCCTGGAGCTGCTCGAAGAGCACTCCGCGGAGCAGACGTTGCGCCGGCTCCTGGACGCCGACCCCGGTGCGGATTCCCGTCAGGTGTCCATCGTGGACAGGCACGGCGGTTCGGCCGCTCACACCGGGACCGAGACGCATCCGTGGAGCGGCCACCGGACGGGACCGGGATTCGCGGTCGCGGGCAACATGCTCGTCGACGGCCGGACGATCGACGCCATGGTCGAATCGTTCGAGGCCACCGCCGACGAGCCGCTGCACGAACGGCTGCTGCTGTCCCTGGAAGCCGGCCAGCGGGCCGGTGGGGACAGGCGCGGCAAGCAGAGCGCGGCGCTGCGGGTGAGCAGCGGAGAGCCGTACCCGTACCTCGACCTGCGCGTGGACGACCACCCCGAACCCGTGGCCGAGCTGCGCAGGGTCTACGAGGTCGCGAAGCGAGAGCTGCTGCCGTTCGTCGAAGCGCTCCCGACGAGGGCGAACCCGCACGGCAGGTTCCACGAGCTGCTCGGCCTCCCGGACGACGATCCCGCGCGCTGAGCGGACCTCAGATCACGCTGAAGGCACCGGCCCGATCGGGGTTCTCACGCGGATCGCCCTCGCCGTCCTCCCCACCGGGTTCAGGAGCGGTGCTGGAGGCGACGAAGCTCCGCCAGCGGTCCCACGTGCCCCGCAGGGCCTCGTCGGCGCTGTGCGCGTGCGGGGCGAGCGAGCGGGCGATGGACCCGGGACCCGCGAGCGGCGTCTCCGGCGGGGAGACCCGCTCGTCCGGACGGGCGCCGAGCAGCGCGGCGGTGGCGAGCACCCGGCAGTCGCCGAGGATCCCCGGCGCCTTCCTCAGCTCGGGCGAGCGCAGGTCGAGCTCCTCGATCAGCAGGTCGCGGCCGGCCAGGGCGCACCGCATCGTCGAGCGCAACCGACCTCCCTCTTCGCCGCTGCGCCCGAGCACCAGGGTTTCCGACAGCAGGGCCACCGCGCCGTCGTCCAGGACGATGCCGGTGCGCCGGTCCACGTCGGCACCGCCCGCGACCACGAACGGAGCCGCGTCCCAGACGAGCGAGCCTGCGGTTGCGACGTGCACGTCGGCGGCCCAGCTCTGGTGACCGCCCCGCGCGTCGTAGGCGACCACGCCCGAGGGCTCGACGAGTTCGAGGTGCACGCCGCTGCCGACCGAGATCTCCAGTCGGAGGTCGTCTCCGGCGAGCAGGGTGGCGCACACGCCGACGAGCGCGATGCGCACGCGCGGTCCGTCGATCCCGAGCAGGCGGGGGCGCAGGTGATCCCCCGCCTGCAGGACCGTGGCCCGCGCGACGCCGTCGACGAGTTCGATCGACACCGTTGCCATCGCGCGATCACCCGTGGTGGACGTGCGGGGCCATCGGACCCGGGTCCACGGCGGTGTGCTCGCCCCGGCGGTGCTCGGCCACGAGGTGGTGCACCCACTTGCACAGGTCACCGACGGCCGTCGGATCCGTGCGGGACAGCGCGAGCGTGGGCAGTCCCGAGCGCACCGATTCGGCGTCGGTGATCATCTGGGCGACGTCCACGTCCACGTGCTCGGCGAGGTCGGTTTTGTTGATCACCAGCAGGTCGGCTCGTTCGATGCCCGGACCTCCCTTGCGCGCGACGTCACCGCCACCGGCCACGTCGATGCAGAAGATCTGGGCGTCGACCAGCGCGGGGCTGAAGGTCGCCGTGAGGTTGTCGCCACCGCTCTCGACGAGGACGACGTCCAGCGGCCTGAACGCGCGCTCCAGGTCTTCCACGGCGATGAGGTTGGCGGTGACGTCGTCGCGGATCGCCGTGTGCGGGCAGGCGCCGGTCTCCACGGCGCGAATCCGCTCGACGGGGAGAACGCCTGCGGCGCGCAGCATCCGGGCGTCCTCGTCGGTGTAGATGTCGTTGGTGACCACCGCGAGCTCCAGCTCGTCGGCGAGCTGCCGGCACAGCGTGGCGATCAGGGTGCTCTTGCCGGTGCCGACCGGCCCGGCGATCCCCAGCCGCAGCGGCCGGGACGCAGCGCTGCTGTCGCGGTGTTCGTGTTCAGGCAACGAAAATCCTCCTCGTGCTGTTCTCGTGCTGCAGAGCCCAGTGCTCCGCCAGCGGTGCGGTCACGGCGGGCATCTCGGCCGGGCAGGTGACCGCGACGGCGATCTCCGCGGATTCGCGGACGACCGCCGCCGATTCCCAGATCCAACGCGCGGTGTCGACGGGATCGACGGGCAGCAGCTTCAGCGCCGCCGCCGCGACGGTCTGGGCGTCCTCGTACAGGCACGCCCGCGCGACGCGCGACTCGTCGAGCCCCATGACGGCCGCGACGACGCCGAGGGCCACGGGGCGCTGCGGCCCCGGACCGAGCGCGTCGAGCGCGGCCACGGCCGGGTGGTCCGGCCACAACCGCTCGGCGAGCCGGACCAGCCCCCGCCCGAGCAGGGCGGAAGCCGCGCGCACCGGCTCGGTCGGCGTGCGCGCCAGCAGCGCGTCGTGGATCTCGTCGAGCCGGACGTGCTGCTCCCCGGCCGCCCGCAGGGTCAGCACGGCGGCCGAGGCGTCGACCAGTGCCACCGAGCGCAGTCGAGCGCGGAGGTACTCGGCGACCTCCGCGCGGCCGAGACCGGCCGCCAGCGCCGGTTCCAGACCGGCGGAGTGCGCGTGCCCGCCGGTGGGGAGACGGGCATCTGCCAGGAGCATCGCTCCCAGGTCCGGGTCCATCACCCACTCCTCAGAACAACGAGTAGCGCTGGGCGAGCGGGACCGTGTCGACGGGGTTCGGGCGGACCCGCTCGCCGTCGATCTTGATGTTGAAGGTCTCCGGGTCGACCTCGATCCGCGGCAGCGCCGTGTTGTTCGGCAGGTCGTGCTTGGTGACGCTGCGGGTCTCGCGCACCGCGGCGAGCCTGCGCCGCAGGCCGAGCTTGTCGGCCAGGCCGTCGTCGAGCGCGGCCTGCGCCACGAAGCTCACCGACAGGTGCGGCGCGGAACCCGGTCCGTGGGGCAGAGCCGGGCGCATCATGACCGGCTGCGGTGTCGGGATCGTGGCGTTGGGATCTCCGAGCGCACCCCACACGGCGGCACCGCCCTTGACCACGGTGAAGGGGCGGATGCCGAAGAAGGCCGGATCCCACAGCACGAGGTCGGCCAGCTTGCCCGGTTCGACCGAACCGACCTCGTGGTCGATGCCGTGCGCGACGGCGGGGCAGATCGTGTACTTGGCGACGTAGCGGCGGGCGCGTTCGTTGTCGGCGGGCAGCGACGAGCCCAGCGGTCCGCGCTGGTTCTTCATCACGTGCGCGACCTGCCACGTGCGGCACACCAGCTCGCCGATGCGCCCCATCGCCTGCGCGTCGGACGAGGTGATCGACATCGCGCCGATGTCCTGCAGGATGTCCTCGGCCGCCATCGTCGTCGGGCGGATGCGCGACTCGGCGAACGCGAGGTCCTCGGGCACCTGCGGGTTGAGGTGGTGGCACACCAGGAGCATGTCCAGGTGCTCGGTGGCGGTGTTGACCGTGTGCGGCAGGGTCGGGTTCGTCGAGGCCGGCAGCACGTTGGGCTCACCCGCGACGACGATGATGTCGGGGGCGTGCCCGCCACCGGCGCCTTCGGAGTGGAACGCGTGGATGCCGCGACCGCCGATCGCGTCGAGGGTGTGCTGGACGTAGCCGGTCTCGTTGAGGCTGTCCGCGTGCAGGGCGACCTGCAGGCCGTACTCGTCGGCCGCGCGCAGCGCCGCGTCGATGGCCGCCGGGGTGGCGCCCCAGTCCTCGTGGACCTTGTACCCGCCCGCACCGGCCAGGGCCTGCTCGGCGAGCCCCTCGGCGCTGACCGTGCTGCCCTTGCCGAAGAGGATGACGTTGAGCGGCAGGTGGTCGAGGGCCCGGTGCATCATGGCCAGCGACCAGGATCCAGGGGTGACGGTCGTGGCCTTCGACCCCTCGGTCGGCCCGGTGCCGCCGCCCACCACGGTCGTGGTGCCGGTGGCCAGTGCTTCGGCCATCTCGATCTCGGTGAGGAAGTGCACGTGGGTGTCGATCGCGCCCGCGGTCAGGATCTTGCGGTCCCCCGCGATGACGTCGGTGGTCGGACCGATCTTCAGGTCCGGGTGCACGCCGTCCATCACGTCCGGGTTGCCGGACTTGCCCACCGCGACGATGCGTCCGTCGCGGATGCCGACGTCACCGCGGACGACGCCCCAGTGATCGAGCACGATCACGTTGGTGATGACCAGGTCGAGAGCACCCTCCGCGCGCGTGGTCATGCCCTGCGCACCGGACTCGCGGATGCTCTTCCCGCCGCCGAACACCGCCTCGTCGCCGCCGACGCAGAAGTCCTGCTCGATCTCGATCCACAGGTCGGTGTCGCCGAGCCGGACCTGATCGCCGGTGGTCGGCCCGTACAGCTTCGCGTACTCGCGACGACCGATCTGGCTCACTGCCCCTCCTCGGAGTGCTGCTGATCGCCACCGCGCTCGCCGGTGGTCGATTCGTCGTTGACTGGTTCGTCGGTGACCCGCGCCCGCGCCGGAGGCGAGGCCGTGCCGGGCATCTCGGGTTCGGACCCCGGGGTTCCGTACGGGACGACCTTCCTGGGTTCGCGCGTGTAGGTCGGCAGTTCCCGATCGCGGATCTGCAGGCCGGGCACGTGCCCGGTGCCGCCCAGCGCCACCAGCTCCACGAGCTTGCTCACGCCGGGCTCGAAGCGCACCGACGTGCCCGCGGGCGAATCCAGGCGGTAGCCCTGGGCGGCGTCGCGGTCGAAGGTGAGCGCCGGGTTGGCGTCCGGGAAGTGCAGGTGCGCACCGATCTGGATGGGACGGTCGCCGTCGTTGACCACCAGCAGCGTTTGCCGCTCGCGGCCGGCGTTGAGCTCGATGGGCGTCTCGCGGACGCGGACCTCGCCGGGGATCACGAGATCGGCTCCGTGATCGTGACGAGCTTGCGCCCGTCGGGGAAGGTCGCTTCCACCTGCACGTCGGAGAGCATCTCGGGCACGCCCTCCATGACTTCCTCTCGCGTGAGCACGCGCCTCCCCTCGTTCATGAGCGCGTCGACGGTGAAGCCCTCCCGAGCGCGCTCGATCGCCCAGCAGGACAGCAGGGCGACCGCTTCCGGGTGGTTGAGCAGGACGCCGCGTTCCCGTCGATCGCGGGCGATCATTCCGGCGACGCTCAAGAGCAACTTCTCCGTGTCAGACGGAGTGAGATTCATGAAATCACCTCGCATCACTGCAGTTCGCGATCGACTGTAAGGCACGTGCGGATCACTCGCACAACGCGCATGATAATCGCGAAATCGCGCTTCAAAAACGGCGAACCTGCTGTTCATGACACCAGTACCGCTGGGCCCGAACAACTTTCACGCAGCAAAACCGGTCCGCGAAGGTTTTCGTCCGCTTAGGATATTTTGGCGACTCTCGCCACACAACGCGGTTTCGAAAACGTCATCGGGCGCCGAAACCCGCAACCCGCACGACACATCCGCGCAATACAAAGCACCGAACAAACTTTCACATTCGGCCTCGCCGGGTTGAAAAAATGCGCACCTCGACTCGGCGGGGAACAACTCCTCCTCGGAACCCGCGCGGGTCCTCACCGGCCGCGGCCGGTGAGGACGTTGCGGAGCCGGACCGCGACGTGCAGGTCCCCGAGCTTCTCGGGATCGGTCACGTCGATCCCCAGCGACGCCGACAGCTTGTCCAGCCGCTGGTAGAGGGTCTGCCTGCGCACGTGCAGGCGTTCGGCGGCCCGGGTCTTGTTGGCCCCGCAGTCGAAGAAGACCTCCAGGGTCCGCAGCAGGCGCTCCCTGGTCTCGCGCGGCTCGTCGAGCAACGCCCCGAGCTGCTCGCGGATGAACCGCTGCAGGACTTCGTCGGCGTCGAGCTGGTGCACGAGCCGGTGCAGCGACCAGTCGGCGGCGTCGACGACCCGCGTCGTCTCGCCGTCGGCGAGGTCCAGCTGCAGGCAGCGACGCGCTTCGGCCACCGCGTGCGGGATGCCGCCGCTCCCGCTGACCAGCGGCCCGATCCCGACGGCCGGGTGCTCCGGCCCGAGCACGCCGAGCTGGCGCACGTCGTCGATCAGGTCCCGCCGGGAGCGTTCGGGCCGCCGCGCGTCCAGCGCGACGAGGGCGAGGTACTCCTGCTCATCGGCGTGACCGACCGCCATCCGGCCGTTCCGCTGCAACTGCTGCTCCAGCGCCTCGCGCACCCCCGGGTCGTCGCCACCGGTGACGACCGCGACGAAGGCGTCCGTGCCCGCCAGGCCGGAGTTGGCGAGCAGGACGTCGAGGTCGTCGTGCGCGGCGGAGGGATCGCGGAGGTGCTGGAAGAGGGCGCGGGTGGCGCGCATCCGCGGAGTGGGCGGTTGCGCGCGCAGCAGCGCCAGGGCGAACGACTGCGGCGCGCGGCCGAGCGCGGCTTCCAGCACCAGCGGGTCGGCACCGGGCGCGGCCAGCACCTCCAGGTTCGCCGTGCTGATGCCGTGCACGGCGACCGTGGCGCGCCAGGTGACGACCTCGCCCAGGTCACCCGCTCCCCGCTCCGGTGCTCGGGAGAGCACGGCACCCGAGCGATCCCGCACGACGACAGCGGCGCCGGTGAGCTCCGCGAGCGCGGCGGTGAGCTCGGGCAGACCGGCGCCGGAGGTGAGCTCCGCCGACAGCGCGTCGGAGATCGAGTCGGCCAGGCGCAGCCGCTGCACCGAATCGTTGATGATCAGGCCGTTGATGCCCTCGGTGATCTCCACGAAGGGGACGGGGCGGTCGAACCGGATCAGCGGGAACCCCTGCTTGGCGCACTCGTCGATCAGCGCGTCCGGCATCCCGAGGCCGGTGCTGGCGGTCTCCACGGCCAGCGCGGTGACACCGCGAGCGGCCAGTTCGCGGACGTAGGAGCGCTGGCGCGACGGCGAGACCTCCGAGAGCACCACTCCCCCGGTGAGCAGCAGCTCCCCGCCCCGGAGCAGCGGGGCGATGTCGATGACTTCGCTGGAGTGCACCCACCGCACGCTGCGCGCACCCGCCTCGGCACCGACCAGGAGCACCGGCTCCCCGCGTTGCACGCTGCGGTGGCGCAGCACCTCGTCGAGCGACATCTTCATGACAGATCGTCCAACTGCGATCGACATTTGGTTGACGGAATGTACCTTGTTTCCTCCCTCCCCGGCCAGAAGCATGAGATCTCGCCAAGGCCAGCGTGGAGGGGAGACCCGATGACGAGTCCGGCAGGTGACGACCCCGCAAGAGGCGACCTGGAGGAATGCCTCCAACCGATCCCCGACGAGTCCCGAACCCGCCGGGTCTCGGGGCAGTTCTGGATCTGGGCGGGCGCGAACATCGCACCGATCAACTGGGTGCTGGGGGCGCTGGGCATCGAGCTCGGCCTCGGGCTGTCCGACACGTTGATCGTGCTCATCGCGGGCAACTTCGTCGGGATGGCCCTGTTCGGACTGTTCGTGCTGCTCGGCCAGCGCACCGGCGCGACCGGGATGGTGCTGTCCCGGGCCGCGTTCGGCCGACGCGGGGCGTACCTGCCCGCGGCGATCCAGGCGCTGCTCGCCGTCGGGTGGTGCGCGGTCAACACCTGGATCATCTTGGACCTGGTCATGGCGCTGCTCAGCGAGCTCGGCGTGGTGGACCCGGCCGCCGAGAACCACGGCGCGAAGCTCGGCGTGGCCGCGCTGATCATGGGCGCCCAGGTGCTCATCTCCTGGTTCGGGTACCGCGCGATCTCCAGCTTCGAGCGCTGGACCGTCCCACCGACGATCGCCGTGCTGGTCCTCATGTCGCTGGTCGCCTGGACCGGGCTGGAGATCGACTGGAGCTACGCGGGCCCGCCGGGGCAGGTGCTGACCGGCATCGAGCGCCTCAGCGCGATGACCGCCGTCATGACCGCCATCGGCATCGGCTGGGGCATCACCTGGTTCACCTACGCGGCCGACTACTCGCGGTTCGTCAGCACCACCGTGCCGCGACGCAGGCTCTACCTCGCCAGCACGCTGGGGCAGTTCCTCCCGGTCGTCTGGCTCGGCGTCCTCGGCGCCTCGCTGGCCACCAAGAACGGCGAGGCCGATCCCGGACGCCTGATCGTCGACAACTACGGCTCGCTCGCCGTGCCCGTGCTCTTCCTGGTGGTGCACGGGCCGATCGCCACGAACATCCTCAACATCTACACCTTCGGCGTCGCCGCGCAGGCCTTGGACGTCAAGGCCTCGCGCCGCACGCTGAGCGTCCTGGTGGGCGTGTTCTCGATGCTGTGCGTGGCGCTGTTCGTCTTCCACGGCGACCTCGCGTCCGTGCTGGACTCCTGGCTCGTCTCGCTCGTCGCCTGGGTGGCCTCCTGGGCCGGGATCATGCTCGTCCACTTCTTCGCGCTCGAACGCGACAACAGCCGCACGGACCGGCTGTTCGCGCCGGTCGGCAGCCCCCTCCTGCCGGACGTCAACTGGGCGGCGGTGGTCTCCTTCGGCGCGGGCGTGGTCTCCACCTGGCTGTTCATGCACGGCGTCCTGGAGGTCTTCCAGGGACCGATCGCCGGCGCGATGGGAGGCATCGACCTCTCCTGGCTGGCCGGTGGCCTGGTCTCGGCGGCCCTCTACGCCGTGCTGGGACCGCGCGTGCACCGCCGTCACCTGCCCGAGCAGCTGCCGAAGCGCGACCTGCCCGATCACGCCCCCTCCTGAGCAGTGCCATTCCGATGTGGAACGAGGTGAACATGTCCGGAACTCCCGGATCCTTCCCGTGGCAGCGCGGTGTTCGCGCCGCGGCCGCGCTGACCTTCGACGTCGATGCCGAATCCTGCGCCCTGGTCCAGGATCCCGGCTCGGTGGAGCGCATGTCCCTGATGGGGCACCAGTCCTACGGCCCCCGGGTGGGCGTGCCGCGGCTGCTGAACGTGCTGCGGCGCCACGACGTGCGGGCGACCTTCTTCGTCCCCGGCTACACCGCCGAGTGCTACCCCGACACGGTGCGGGCGATCGTCGACGACGGTCACGAGGTGGCCCACCACGGGTACGTGCACGAGTCGATGCGCGGGCTCGACGAGGGCAAGGAGGCCGAGTACCTGGACCGGGGGCTCGAGGCGCTCGAACGCGTCGCCGGTGTCCGGCCGACCGGCTACCGCGCGCCGTGGTGGGAGATGAACTGGCACACCCCGAAACTGCTGGCCGAACGCGGTTTCAGCTACGACTCCAGCCTGCTCGACGACGACGTCCCGTACCTGATGACCAGCTCCGGGCCGGGTTCGACCGAGCTGGTCGAGATCCCGGTGGACTGGTCGCTGGACGACTGGGAGCAGTTCGCGTTCTACCCCGGCTGGACGGGCAGCGGCGTCATCGAGAGCCCGCTGAAGGCGCTGGAGATGTGGTCGCTGGAGGCCACGACGCGCCACGCCGAGGGCGGCTGCTTCGTCCTGACCGCCCACCCGTTCCTGTCCGGGCGCCCGGCCAAGGCCCACGCCCTCGACCGGCTGCTGGAGCTGCTGCGATCGCTCGACGGCATGTGGGTGACCTCGCTGGCCGAGATCGCAGCGCACGCCCGGCCGCTGTGCGGTCCCGCCCGGACCCACGAGCGGTTGACCGACGTGCCGGTGTGACCGCTCAGGGGTGCGGCGGCCCGTCGCCGTCGCACCCCGGTGCGCCCAAGCGGGTGGAGATCTCCGCGGCCGTCTCGCGGACCACTCCCGCGAGCTGGTCGCGCAGCTGCTCCGACACGCGGAAGCTGGGCGCCGACAGCAGCAGGGCGGCGACGAGGTGTCCGCGGTGGTCGCGCACCGGCGCGCTGATGCCGACCTCCTCGACGTGGGTTTCACCGGCGTTGATCGCCACGCCCGAGCTCCGCACCGCGGCGAGTCGTTCGAGGTAACCGCTCACCTCGGCGTCGTCCCGGCGCTCCGAGCGCACCAGCCCCCGTTCCAGCAGTTCTCGGGCGCGCCCTTCCGGCAGCTCGGCCAGGAACACCTGCACCGACGAGCTCGCCGCGGTGGTGTAGCGCGTCCCGATCGGGGTGGTGTGCTTGACCAGCTTCGGGCTCGGGACCTGCTCGACGGAGACGGACTCGTGGCCGCTCCACACGACGAGAGCGCTGGTCTCGCCGGTGCGCTCGGTGAGCCGCTCCAGCGACGGGTAGGCCACGCGGCGGACGTCGAGGTTGGCCAGCAGCGGACCGGCGATGCCGATCAGACCGAGACCGAGCCGGAAGCGCCCGCTCTCCGGGTCGCGCAGGACGAGGTCCAGCTGTTCGAGCTGGTTGAGCAACCGGGACACGGTGCTCTTGTGCAGGTCCACCCTGCGGGCGATCTCGGTGACGCCGAGCGCGGGTTCGTCCACCGAGAACGAGCGCAGGACGCGGATGCCGTTGTGCAGCACCGAGTTGGCGCTCCTGGCCTCCTGCCGGTCGAGTTCGTCGTTGTCGCTCATCGTCGTGCCCTCCCGCACCGCCGCACACCGCTCGGGACCGCGACGACGCCGGCCTCCGAACCCGGAGACCGGCGTGGCCTGCGATCCGCCGTCAGGCGGGGAGGACGTTGTGCTCGGGTCCGTAGGGGAAGCGCGTGATGTTCTCGGCGCCGTTCTCGGTCACCACGAGGATGTCATGCTCGCGGTACCCGCCCGCTCCTTCCTGCCCCTCCGGGATGGTGATCATCGGTTCCATGGACACGACCATCCCGGGTTCGAGGACGGTCTCGATGTCCTCGCGCAGCTCCAGGCCCGCTTCCCGGCCGTAGTAGTGCGACAGCACGCCGAAGGAGTGGCCGTACCCGAAGGTGCGGTGCTGCAACAGCTCCTGCTCGTCGTAGACCTTGTTCAGCTCCGCGGCGATGTCCCCGCAGACCGCTCCGGGGCGGATGAGCTCCAGGCCGCGCTCGTGCACCGCGGTGTTGACCTCCCAGTACCGCAGCTGGGCCGCGCTGGCCTCGCCGTAGACCAGGGTGCGCTCCAGGGCCGTGTAGTACCCGGCGATCATCGGGAAGCAGTTGAGGCTCAGCAGGTCGCCGCGCTGGACCTTCCGGGAGGTCGGCCAGTTGTGGGCGCCGTCGGTGTTGACCCCGGACTGGAACCACACCCAGGTGTCCCGCAGCTCGGCGTCGGGGAAGGACCGGGCAATCTCGCGGACCATCGCCTGGGTGCCCGCCAGCGCCACCTCGTACTCGGGCACGCCTTCGGCGACCGCTGCGGTCACGGCGGCCCCACCGAGGTCCGCGATGCGCGCGCCCTCCTTGATCAGCGCGATCTCCTCGGGCGACTTCACCATCCGCTGGGCCATAGCGGTCGCGGAGACGTCGGTGAACTCGAACCCGGGCAGGACCCGGGCGATCCGCGCGCGCAGCGCCGGCGCCAGCTCGTCGCCCTCGACGCCGAGCCGCCCCTTGGTGACTCCGGCGTCGGAGAGCACCGTGGCGATGGCGTGCTCGAAGTTGTCGCGCTGCCAGTCCGTGTAGACGACGTTGTCGCCGAAGCTCCGCCGCCACGGCTGCCCGGCGTCGATGTTGGCCGACACGGTGACGTGGCTGCCCTGCGTGACCACGAGCGCGTAGTTGCGCCCGAACGCCGTGTAGAGGAAGTCGCTGTAGTAGTTGATGTTGTGGTAGCTGGTGAAGACGACCGCGTCCACGCCCGTTTCGGTCATGCGCCGGCGCAGCACGTCCACTCGCCGCCGCATCTCCGCCTCGGAGAACGTCGGTGCGACGCGTTGTCCGTTGTGGATGGTCTTGAGGCGTTCCATGCTCATCGAGCAGATCCCTTCTCGTGATCGGTGCTGCACTGTGCGGACCCCGGTGCCGGCCCGTCGGCGTCGGCACCGGGTGGAACGTGACGCGCGGCGCGCATGACCAGCACCGCGGCGACCCCTGCGGCGGCGAGGTACCAGGCCGGGGCGACCGGGTCGGAACTCGCGTGGATCAGGGAGGTGGCCACGAACGGAGCCGTCCCGCCGAACAGGGCGTTGGCGGTGTTGAAGCTGAGCGCGAAACCGCTGTAGCGCACGTGCGTCGGGAACAGCTCCGACAAGAAGGCCGGTAGCGTGCCGTCGTTGGTGCTGAGCACGATGCCCAGCGCCGTGTGGATCAGCACGACACCGACCACTCCGGCCGTTCCGAGGAGCAGGAAGACCGGGACCGCCAGCACGGCGAACAGCGCTCCGGCCAGCGTCAGCATCCTCGCGCGACCGACCCGGTCGGAGAGGCGGCCCATGAGCAGCACGGCCCCGATGTAGACCACGAGCGTCACGCCGGTGGACACGAACGAGCTCGTCTCCCCCAGCCCGAGCTCGGTCGACAGGTAGGTCGGCATGTAGCTCAGCAGCATGTAGAACCCGACGGCGTTGAGGCTGGTCACCCCGAACGCGACGAGGAGCCGGCCCTTGTTGTGCGCGAAGGCGTCCCGCAGCGGCGCCTGCGCGGCGGACTGCCGGCCTTCCAGCTCGCGGTACTCGGGGGTGTCCTCGAGCTTGAGCCGGATGTAGCGACCGATGAGCCCCAGCGGCGCGGCCAGCAGGAACGGAACCCGCCACCCCCAGGACGCCATGGCCTCGTCCGAGAGGACCGAGGTCAGCGCGGTGACCACGACCGAACCGAGCAGGAGCCCGCAGGCGGTGCTGGCGGGAACGACGCTGGTGTAGGCGCCCTTCCGGCCCTCGGGCGCGTACTCGAACAGGAACGCCGAGGCTCCCGCGTACTCGCCTGCCGCCGAGAAGCCCTGCACCAGCCTGGTGGCCAGCAGCAGCATGGGTGCGGCGATGCCCACGGCGGCGTAATCGGGCAGCAGGGCGATCACGCAGGTGGCGGCGGACATGATCAGGATCGACAGCGACAGCGCGTTGCGCCTGCCGAACCGGTCGCCGAAGTGCCCCCAGAAGAGGCCGCCCACCGGCCGGATGACGAACGACAGCGCGAACACGCTGAACGTCGCCAGCAGCCCGGCGGTCGGCGAGGTGCCCGGGAAGAACACGCTCGCGATCGTGGTGGCGAGGTAGCCGTACACGGCGTAGTCGAACCACTCGACGAGGTTGCCGATGAAGCTGGCGCTGACGACGCGGCGCATCGTCGACGGCGCAGGCGTTCTCCGCCCGGGATCGGACGTGCTGGAAGGCATGCTTGCCCACTCCCCGATGGGTCGAGTCGGCGATGCAGGCGCGAACCCGCACCGTCCCCTTTCACCTAGCCTGACTCACTAGAAACAACACAGTTGCGATTTCTGCAACGTAGGGACCGACCGCCAGACTGTCAACGCCCACCTGGGCCCACAGGGCCGCTCGAATGTCACGTATTCGCAGGTGGAGTGCACGTTCTCGCGTCGACTAGACGCATTACTGCAGATGCCCCCAAAGAGACTCGTTACGCAACCTAATTGCGTTCAGTGCAACCCTGAATCGAAGTCGCGGGCACCGCCCGGCTCACCTGCGCGGAGGCCGCTGCTCACCCGCCAGCTCGGCCCCGACCTGACGGACCAGGTCGAGGAACTCCGCCACCACCGGCCGGTGATCCCGCTCGAGCCAGATCACCGACAGCGGCAGGGTCGCGGGTCGGCGCAGCGGCACGACTCGCACGCCGTCGGTGACCCGACCGGCGGTGGAGGCCGGGATCAGCGAGAACGCGCGCGCGTCGGCGATCAGGTACGACCGCCCGCCGACGATGCGGGGTGGGCTGACCAGCACCAGCGGGTCCAAACCGCGGTCGGCGCAGATGCGCATCAGCTCGTCGTAGTAGCCGGGGTTCTGCTCGCGTGGCCAGAGCAGCAGCGGCAGATCACCCATCTCGGCCAGGTCGATCGCCCCTTCCCCGGCCAGCGGGTGGTGCTCGCTCAGCGCCACCAGAACCGGTTCGGTGCGCACCAGGTCGGACCGGTGGTGCGGTGGCGGGGTCACGAACCGCCCGAGCCCGACATCGCAGTCGCGGTTCACCAGGGCATCCGCAACTTCCCCGGTCTCCACCGGGACCTCCAGCAGCTCCGCGTTCGGCATCGCCGACTCCGCGCGACGCAGGACCACCGGCAGGATCTCGTCCATCACGCTCGGCGTGACCGCGATGCGCAGCCGACGCGACCGCACGTCGGTGAGCCGGCGCGCGCGGGCGACGAAAGCGCCCGCTGCGTCGCAGAGCGCGCGGGCGTCGTCGAGCAGCGCCGCGCCTGCCTCGGTCAGCGCCACGGTCCGGGTCGAGCGGTCGAACAACGTCGTGCCGACAGCACCTTCCAGGCGCCGGATCTCCTGGCTCACCACCGGCTGCGAGCAGTGCAGGCGCTGCGCCGCGCGGCCGAAGTGCGACTCGTCGGCGACCGCGACGAAGACCTCGAGCTGCCGCAACGTCACACCCATAGCGTGACGCTATCAGTCACGTCCGAATTGTTCGTTGTTCCCACGCACTGACGGCTCTAGATTTCTCGCCACCAGCCAGAGATCCAGTCGGAGGTTCGCGCAGATGTTCGTGGTGTCAACGGAAGTTCGTGACGCGGTCGCCGCCGGTCGCCCGGTGGTCGCGCTCGAGTCGACGATCTTCACGCACGGGCTGCCGCGCCCGCGCAACCTGGAGGTCGCCAGGGAAGCCGAGACCCGGCTCCGCGACGCCGGAGTGGTCCCGGCCACGATCGGCGTCGTCGACGGCGTGCCGACGATCGGGCTCACCGACGACCAGATCGAGCGGCTGTCCAACGAGGACGACGCGGTCAAGGTCAGCGTGCGAGACCTCCCGATCGCCGCGGTCAAGGAGCTCTCCGGCGGCACCACCGTCGCGGCCACGGCGCTGCTCGCGCACAAGGCCGGCATCGAGGTGTTCTCCACCGGTGGTCTCGGCGGTGTCCACGAAGGCGCCGGTACCAGCTTCGACGAGTCGGCCGACCTCTTCACGCTCGCCGACGTGCCGATCCTCGTGGTCAGCGCGGGCGCGAAGTCCATCTTGGACATCTCCGCCACGTTGGAACGCCTGGAGTCCCTCAGCATTCCGGTCGTGGGCTACCGGACGAACCGGTACCCCGGCTTCTACGTCGCGGATTCCGGGCACGAGATCGACTTCTCCGTGTCCGACCCCCGGGAAGCGGCTGCGATGGCCCGCGCCCGTCGGGAACTGGACCTGCGGGCAGCGCTGCTGATCGCCAACCCCGTTCCCGCGGACGAGCAGCTCCCGCCCGAGTTGCACGATCGCGTGGTCGCCGAGGCGTGGCAGGCGGCCCGCGAGCAGAACATCGTCGGCCAGGACACCACCCCGTTCCTGCTGGACCACATCGTCAGGGCGACCGGCGGCCGCAGCCTGGACGTCAACATCGCCGTGTACCGCAACAACGTCTCGCTCGGCGCCGAGATCGCCAAGGCGATGGGGGCGTGATGGGGAGCAAAGTGCTCGGCGTGCTGGGCGACCTCGTCGAGGACGTCGTCGTCTGGCTGCGCGAACCTCTGCAACAGGCCACCGACACCGAGGTGGAGGTCCACCGGGTGCGCGGCGGGAGCGCGGCCAACGTCGCCGCCTTCGCGGGCTGCCCGACGCGCTTCCTCGGCTCGGTGGGCGCCGACTTCGCCGGCGACGCGCTGGTGGCCGAGCTCTCCTCGCACGGCGTGGACGTCCGGGTCCAGCGCCACGGCCGCACCGGCACGATCGTGGTGCTCATCGACGAGCGCGGCGAGCGGGCCATGCTGCCGGACCGGGGCGCCTCGGTGCTGCTCGACGACGTGGAGCCGTCCTGGACCGCCGGGCTCGCGCATCTGCACGTGCCCGCGTACTCCTTCGCGGGCGGCGCCGTCCGCGAAGCCGCGATCGCCGCGGTCGGCAGTGTTCAGGCGGAGGGCGGCTCGGTGTCGCTGGACGCCTCGTCGACCGGAATGCTCCGCCATCACGGCGTGGATCGGTTCCTCGACCTCGTCGCCGAGCTCGAACCGGACCTCCTGCTGGCCAACGCGGCCGAAGCCGAGCTGCTCGGACTGCACGACGTCGTGCTGGCGAAGACCACCGTGGTGGTCAAGAACGGCCCCGACCCGACCGCGGTGCTCGCTCCCGGTGCCGCGCCCCACCACGTTCCTGTGGCCCCGGTCGAGGAGGTCCGCGATCTCACCGGCGCCGGGGACGCGTTCGCCGCGGGCTTCCTCACCGCGCTCCTGGAGGGCGCTGCCGTCGAAACCTGTTGCACGAACGGGCACGCCTTCGCCGCGCGCGTGCTCAACGCCCCGGGCGCCACGATGCGCCCGGCCTGATTCCGGAAAGTGGTGCGTTCAATGGAGCACGTGCGCTTGGCCGACCACCGCGGGCAGCAGGCCCCGGTCGGCCGTCTCATGGCCGCGCTGATCAGCGCGGTGGTCCTCTTCCAGCTCAACGCGACCATGCTCAGCCCGGCCGTCACCGACCTCGGTGAGCGCTTGGACGCCAGCGCCGAGCAGGTCGGCCTCCAAGCGACCGTCTTCTTCCTGTCGGCCGCGCTGTTCGGGGTGTTCCTGCCCCGGCTGTCCGACATCGTCGGTCGCCGGCCGGTGATCCTCGCCGTCGTGGCGGTGACCAACGCGGGCACCGTCATCGGCCTCCTCGCGCCGAACATCGAAGTCCTCTACGCCGCGCGCGGCGTGCAAGGCGTGTGCGGCGTGCTGGTGCCGATGTCGCTGATGGTGCTGCGGGACGCCGTGCCGCCCGAGCGGTTCGGCGTCCACGTCGGGATCATCACGGGCGTCAACGGCGGAGTCGCCGGAGTCGACGCCCTCCTCGGCGGCGCCATCGTGGACACCGTCGGTTTCCGCGGTGTTTTCGCGTCGATCCTCGTCGTCGGGCTCATCGCGGCTGGACTGGTGTGGCGGTGGCTACCCGACAGCCGGCCTTCAGCGGGTGCGCGGATGGACTGGCGGGGTGTCGCCCTGCTGTGCACGACGATCGGCCTGCTCACCGTCGGGATCTCCGGTGGCAGCGCTCTCCTGATCGGTGCGGCTGTGGCGCTGTTCGCGGTGTTCGTCCTGGTCGAGCGACGCCGCCCGGACAGCCTGGTGCCGGTGCGGCAGATGCGCGACCGCGGTACGTGGGGTTTGCTGCTCACCACGACGCTGACGCTCGCCGGGGTCTTCGCGGCGATCAACTTCGTCCTGCCGCTGCTGGCCCAGGACGGCTTCGGGATGAGCGCGAGCGCCGCGTCGCTGCTCTACCTCACGCCGTACGCCCTGGTCGGTTGGCTGGTCGCGCCGTTCGCCGGTCGGCTCGCGCAGAACATCGGGTATCGCAAGGTGTTCCGCATCGGGGTCCTCGGCAGCGTGGTGGCGCTGGTGGTCATGGTGTTCGGGCTCTCCTCCCCTGCGGTGCTCGTCGGCTGCGCGGTGCTGCTGGGCGTGACGGCGGCCGGGATGGCCAACATCATGCTCAACGCCATGGGTGTGGTGTACTCCCCCGCCGACAACCAGGGATTGCTGCCCGGGCTGAACTCCGCCGCGTTCAACGTGGGCGCGTCGCTGGGGACCGCGGTGCTCTCCTCGCTGGTGGGCCAGCCCGGCGGGTACCAGTGGGCGTTGGGCGTCGCGGTGATGATCTCGCTGCTCGCGCTCGCGGTGTCCTTCGTCCTGCCGGCGGGGCAGCGGCAGTAGCCGGTCCGCGCGGTCTCCCGCGAGCGGGAGACCGCGCTTCACGCCAGGGACTCGGGCGAGCGGGTTCGGGCGGTCCAGGCCACGGCCGGGATGATCGCGAGTGCGAGGACTCCGCCCAGGATCGTGAGGGTGGCGTAGTCGCTGCCGGCGACGACGAGGCCGGAGGCCATGCCGCCGCCCGCGCCGGAGATGGCGATGGCGACGTCCACCGTTCCCTGGGTCTTGGCGCGGGTCGCGAGCGGAACGGTGTCGGTGATGATCGCCGTGCCGCTGACGAGGCCGAAGTTCCAGCCGAGACCGAGCAGTCCGAGGGCGAGCGCCAGGAGCAGAACCGAGTGGGGCGGGGCGAAAGCGGCGAGCAGACCGGCCGCTAGCAGGGTGATGGCCGCGGCGGTCGCCACGGGCAGGCGGCCGAACCGGTCGGCGAGCAGGCCGCTGATCGGCGAGGGCAGGTACATGCCGGCCACGTGCACGGCGATGACCAGACCGGCGGCACCCACGTCATGGCCGTGGTGCTGCATGTGGATGGGGGTCATCGTCATGATGCCGACCATCACGAGCTGCGTGAGGACCATGACCGACGCACCCAGCACGAGTCGACCGCCACCTCCGGACACGCCGGTGACGCGCTGCCGCGCACCGGTTTCCTGCGGAGCGCTCGCGGCGAGTTCGCGCGCGGTCAGCAGCGGGTCCGGCCGCAACATCACCCAGAGCACGAGCGCCGCAGCGGCGTAGGCGGCCGCGGCGAGCAGGAACGGCCCTGCCAACCGCGGGATGTCGAGCGCGTCGGCCAGATCACCGGTGATCGTGGCCAGGTTCGGTCCGGCGACGGCGCCGAGCGTGGTGGCCATCAGCACGGTGCTCACGGCCCGGCCCCGGTGCTGCTCGGGTGCGAGATCGGCTCCGGCGTAGCGGGCTTGGAGGTTGGCAGCGGTGCCGGCGCCGTAGACGAACAGCGCGGAGAACAGCAGGGCGACGCTGCCGAGTGCGGCTGCCACGACGACGCCGAGGCTGCCGAGGGCCCCGGCCCCGTAGCCCAGCGATAACCCCGCGCGCCGCCCCCACCGCTGCGAGAGGCGCCCGACGAGCACTGCCGCGGCGGCGGAACCGATGGTGAACAGGGCGCTGGGAAGACCCGACAGGCCGGTGCTGCCGAGCAGGTCCTGGGCCAGCAGGGCACCGACGGTGATGCCGGCGGCGAGCCCGGCTCCGCTGAGGACCTGTGCAGCGACGAGCACACCCACGACGCGGCGGTGAGCGGGGTGAGCAGCGGCGTTCGACACGACATGCCTTTCCGGATCCGGGACGGGATGCGCGTCGAGCGGCTGCCTTCCGCCGCCGTGACGGCAACAGTCCGCAGCTTTGCACCTCAGACCAGGACTCGACACCTTCCAGCGCTGCGAGGGCGACTGCTGCTCGGGCCGGTCAGGGTTGGGGGTCGGTTTTCGGGGTGAGGCGGACGCAGCAGTGGCCGGGTCGCGGGTCCAGGCGGGCGGCCAGTGCGGTGACGCCGGCTTCGGCGAGAAGCCCGCTGCACAGCTGCAGGTTCATCCCGCACACGAGCGCGGTGTGCTCCTGGGCCAGGGCGTGGAACGGGCAGTTGACCAGCGCGACTTCGGCGCCCTCCTCCCGCGGTTCGAAACCGTGGGCCTCGAGGACCTGCAGAGCCGTCAGCGCCGGATCGGCCGCGGCACCGTCAGCCGCCGCGTCGCGCGCCAGTTCGCGGCCCAGTTCGCGGGCTTTCCGGTCGGCGATGTCGCGAGGCCGCTCCCCCGTCTCCTCCGCCTCGGCGACCGCGGCGGCGAGCAACCGGCCCGCGAGGTCGTAGCGACGCTCGGGCAGGGACACCCCGACCTGGTGCTGCGAACGCCGGTACAGCTTCGCCGTCCTGCCCGCGCCCGGACCGGTGCGGCCGGTGCGGCGTTCGTAGCTGACCTCGAGCAGCCCCTCCGCCACCAACCGGTCGAGGTGGAACGCGGCGGTCGTGCGCGCGAGGTCGACCGCGGCCGCCGCCTCGTCGCGGCTGACCGGCTCCGACTGCCGCACGACGTGGTCGTACAGCCGCCGTCGGCTGGGCTCGTCCAGCGCGGCGACCGCCGCGACCCGAGCGGCCAGGTCCTCGCTCACAGCAGGTTCGTCCACCTCCGCATTCTAACGCCAGCGAGGATTGACGAAAGACATCCGCCGGTTCTAACGTCAATATTTACTTACGTTAGAAGGAGGCGTGCCATGAGATCCGACGTTCCGGCACCCACCCGGTCCCGCACCGGAGCCTCGTCCGGCCCGAGCTACCAGGCGTCCCTGCTGTTGCGCGACGTCGGTCTGCTGGTGGCGGCGGTCGCGCTGGCCAGGCTCGCCGTCGCGCACTCGTCCCGGCGCGGTGCGCGATGAGGCCGCCGGCCGGAGGCGCGGTCGACCTGACCGACGACGTGCTGCCCGAGCGCGGCGGGGTCAGGGCGTTGCACGTGGTGCACGGACGCCAGGGCTACGACCTGGACGCGGCCGAGCGGGCGGTCACCGACCTGCTCATCGCCATGGGCAAGAACCCCTCCGACCCGCACCTGGCCGACACCCCGCGCCGGGTGGCGGCCAGCTACGCGGAACTGCTGACGCCGCGCGAGTTCAACCTGACGACGTTCCCCAACGACGAGGGCTACGACGAGCTGGTGCTCGCCAAGAGCATTCCGGTGCAGTCGCTGTGCGAGCACCACATGCTGCCCTTCCACGGGATCGCGCACGTCGGCTACCTGCCCGACCAGCGCATCCTCGGACTGTCGAAGCTCGCGCGGGTCGTGGAGCTGTTCGCCCGCGACCTGCAGGTGCAGGAACGGCTCACCAAGCAGGTCGCCGACTGGCTGCAGGACAAGCTGGCGCCCCAGGGCGTCGGCGTCGTCATCGAGGCCGAGCACCTGTGCATGTCGCTGCGCGGCGTGCAGGCGGGCGGTTCCCGCACGGTGACCTCCGCGCTGCAGGGGTCGTTGCGCGACGACCCCCAGACCAGGCAGGAGTTCTTCGCGCTCACCAACACCGGCCGCTGAAGCCCGCCGGTGCCGGACGGACTCGAGATCCGTCCGGCACCGGCGAGGTCGACCACTACTTGGTCTCCCCGGCGAGGTCGACCGCGCGCCCCTCGCGGGTCATCAGCACGCAGCCGGTGGAGACCAGGAACGACAGGGCCCACACCAACGCCACCAGCCACAAGTGGCCCCCTGCCGCGAGCACCAGCCCGGAGGCGATCGCCGGGGTGAACCCGGCGCCGAGGGTCGAGGCGGTCTGGTAGGCCAGCGACGCGCCGGTGTAGCGCATCCGGGTCGGGAAGAGCTCGGCGACGAACGCGCCGAACGGCCCGAAGATCACGCCCTGAACGATGCCGTTGGCCAGGAAGAGCCCGATCGCGAAGCCCCACAGCGTGCCCGTCTGCAGCAGCCAGATGATCGGGTACGCCAGCACCGCACCGGCGAGCATGCCGGCGAACATCACCGGCTTGCGGCCGAACCGGTCGGACAGGCGTGCGGCGAACCAGATCGCCACGATCGTCAGCGTCGCCCCGACCGCCTTGACGTTGAGCACGCCGGTCCGGCCCACGCCCAGCTCGATGACGTAGGCCACCGCCCACACGGTCATCAGGCCCTGCACGGTGTAGGAGCTCATCCCGGCGATGATGCCGAGCACGAGGTTCCGCGGGTACTGCGTGATCACCTCCATCAGCGGGATCTTGCGCCGTTCGGCCTTCTCCCCCAGTTCCAGGAACAGCGGCGTCTCGGCCACCTTCAACCGGATCACCAGTCCGATGGCGATCAGCACGATGCTGAGCAGGAAGGGCACCCGCCAGCCCCAGCTGAGGAACTGCGCGTCCGGCAACGTCGACACCGCGGACATGACCAGCGTCGCGAGCACGGCACCGGCCGGGCCACCCATGTTGGCGAAGCTGGCCGCGAAGCCGCGGCGCGTCGACGGAGCGTGCTCGAGCGCGACGAGCATCGCGCCGCCCCACTCACCACCGACGGCCAGGCCCTGCACCAGCCGCAGCACGACCAGCAGGGTCGGTGCCGCGACCCCGATCTGCGTGCTCGTCGGCAGCATGCCGATCGCGCTGGTGGCAACGCCCATCAGCACCATGGACACGATCAGCACGCCCTTGCGCCCGAGCCGGTCGCCGAAGTGACCGAAGATCGCCCCACCGAGCGGACGGGCGACGTACCCGACGGCCAGCGTGCTGAACGAGGCGAAAAGCCCCACGGCGGGCGGCATCCCGGCGAAGAACAACTTGCCGAACACGAGACTGGCGGCGGTCGCGTACAGGATGAAGTCGTAGAACTCGATGGCGCTGCCGATGAAGCTCGACGCCAGGATGCGCCGCATCTCCCGGGTGTTGAGGGTGTCCGAAGTGGATTCCCGCTGCGCGGCTCCGGTGGTCTGGCTCATGGTGCGACCACCCCTTCGCGCGCGAGATGAGCTCCGAGCGACGTCCCGAAGGGCAGCACGTCGAGGTCGTCGGGGACGAAGAAGTCGCCGTGACACCGCTGCGCCGCGCTCTCCCAGACCGATCGCGGCGCGGTGCCGGGCACCAGGTGGTGCAGGGCCAGCGCCTTGGCGCCCGCCGCGTTGGCGATGTCGACCGCCTGCTGCGGACTCGTGTGCGACTTGGTGTGGTGCTCGATCGAGGCCTGCGCGGTCGGGCCTCCACCCGAGTAGCTGCGGTGCACCCAGTCGAAGTCGATCGCCTCGTGCAGCAGCAGATCGGTGTCGCGGGCGAGGTGGATCAGGTTGTCGCAGGGCGCCGTGTCACCGGAGATGGTGACCGACCCCGCGGCGGTGTCGAAGCGGAACGCGAACGCCGGTGCGATCGGCGGGTGGCGCACGAGGGTGGCGGTGACGGTGACCAGCTCGTCGGCGTAGACCTCGAAGGGCCGCACGTCGTCCGGTGTCGCGTTGTCGTTCGGGTGGTACCCGGAGTCCTCCGGGATGCGGATGTCCTCGGGCAGGAAGTGGTCGAGCGGGCTGGGGCGCAGGGCGTCGAGCACGCGGTCGTTGAGATCGGTGGCGTGGGCGGCCATCAGGTGGTGGAACATCGCCGCGGTGCCGGGCGTGGGCTGCTCGGCGAACACCGGCGTCGGCGGCACCACCGCGTGGGCGGCGACGGGCGGCAGCGCGCCGCGGTCGCCGGGCCCGATGATCCGGATCGGGTGCTGGTCCGCGCCGAAGGTGAACATGCCGAACAGCGCCAGGCTCGCCAGGTCGACGGTGTGATCGGAGTGCAGGTGCGTGAGGAACACGGCGCGCAAGGAGCTGACCTGGATGCCCGCCAGGTTCAGCTGCCGCCCGACGCCGTGACCGGCGTCGACGAGGTAGGCGCGGTCGCCGACGATGACGGCGGTGGCGATGCCGGAGCGCTCGCCGGCATCCGCACCGGGCCACCAACGGGGCCCTCCTGCCGTGCCGAGGGTGACCACCCTGGGCCGGAGATCGGCGACGCTGCCGCAGAGGAGTCTAGTGGTGTCAGTCACAACGGCGATTGGACCGCGCCCGACCGAACGGCACAAAGACGAATTTTCAGGGCATCCGATAGTGGCCTTCTATCAGTCCTGGTGAAGCAGCATCCGCAGGAACTCCTGCGCGGCGGGAGAGAGCCGTCCCGGCCGCTGGAAGACGTTGATCCGACGGTTCAGCGGCGGCTCCATCGAGCAGAGCACCGCGCCCTTGAGCTCGGCCAGACTCGCCAGCGGGTGCGGGAGGACCGCGCACCCGGCACCGGCGACGACGAGGTGCAGCGCTGATTCGCGGTGCCCGACCTCCACCACGACGTTGAGCTCGACACCGCGCCGTTCGGCCTCGGCGCGCAGGAGATCGCGCACCAGCGTGCCCTCGAACCCGGTCACCACGTCCCGGGTCAGCAGGTCCTCGACGGTCATCCGCCCCTCCGGCGGCAGGGCGCTGCCCGGCGGCAGCGCGACGACGAGCTCCTGCTCACCGACCGGCGCGCTCTCCAGGTCATCGGCCGGGTGCGGCATCGCGTCGGCGAGGCCCAGCTCCGCCTCACCGCTGCGCACCGCCGCCTGCACGCCCTCGCCGAACTCCAGCTGCTTCAACCGCACCCGAACCTGCGGATGACGAGCGCGGAACCGCCCGATCACCTCCGCGAGCGGGTCGAGCGCGAGCGTGGGCAACGTGACCAGGTCCAACCGGCCGGCCATCAACCCGGTCACGTCCCGCACCGCCGCCCGGCCGATCTCCAGCTCGCGCAACGCCCGGCGCGCGGAGTCGATCAGCGCGGCACCCGCCGAGGTGAGCTGCACGCTGCGGGGCAACCTGTGGAAGAGCTCCGCGCCCAACTCCCGTTCGAGCACCTTGATCGAGTGCGACAGCGACGGCTGCGCCACGTGCAGCGCAGCGGCGGCCGCGGTGAACCCGCCGTGGTCCACCACGGCGAGGAAGTACTCAAGCTGACGACGTTCCACGCGCCTACGGTAAGCGCCCCGCGACGCACCCACGCGCGCGTGACGCACGGGCGGGCCCCAACGTCCGCCGCTCAGTCCGATGTGGCTCCCGTGGTGAACAACCGGCCGCCCCACCCCGGACATCGGCGCGCTGACGGCGCACGTCCTGCCCCGACCTCGTTTGTTCTGCGTGGAGTCTCACTGCAGGACTGATTCGGTATTGGACCGGACCTCGATCCATCAGTGAAGATCCTTCGCGTACCGCGAGCGCAGGCCCCGACGAGGTCATCGCCGTGCGCACCCGCGCCCTGGCCTGCCGGCTCATCAGCGATGGCGCGGTCTTCCGGCCGTTCTGCTCGGCCGACCCCCGCACCGCGCAGGCCCACCGCACTTCGAACTGAAGATCTGAGGCAAGGACGCCGATGTCGACGCAATCAGGAAGTCTTGACGCATCCAGGAGCGCGGTCTCCGCGCAGCCCGGCCGCTGGGAGAAGATCGGCTACGGGATGGGCGGTGCCGCCAACAACGTGATCTGGACCGGCATCTCGACCTTCCTGGTCTTCTTCTACACCGACGTCGCCGGGATCGCCGCCGGTGTCATCGGCACCGTCATGTTCTTCTCGCGGATCCTCGACGGTGTCAGCGACGTGGTGATGGGCGTCGTCCTCGACAAGACCCGCTCCAAGCACGGCAAGGCGCGACCGTGGTTGCTGTGGCTCGCGGTTCCCTTCGCCATCGCCGCGGTCCTGCTGTTCACCATCCCCGGCGGCAGCGGCGAGGTCACGACGATCATCTACGTCATCGTCACCTACAACGTCGCCCTGCTGATCTACACGGCGGTGGAGATCCCGCACGGGACGCTCGGCGCCTTGATGACCTACGACCAGCACCAGCGCTCGGTCCTGAACGTGGCGAAGATGATCGGCGCCTACGTGGCGATCATCGCGATCAGCAACGTCACCATCCCGTTCGTCGAGGCGCTCGGGGGCGGCCAGTCGGGCTGGGTCTCGGTGTTCGTGGTGTACGGAATCGCCGCCGCCGCGATCTACTTCATCACGTTCCGATCCACTGTGGAACGCACCGACCCGACGTCGCGCGTGCAGGCCGACGACGCCCGCCCCTCGGTCAGGGACGGGCTCACCTCCCTGCTGCGCAACAAGTACTGGGCGATCATCACCGTCGTGCTGATGCTGATGTACGTGTTCAACGGCATCACCGCGGGCATGGCCGTGTACTTCGCGAAGTACGTCGTCGGTGACCCGGCGATGGTCGGTGCGCTGGCGACCGCGCTGACCCTCGCGACGCTGATCGGCATCCTGTTCGTGGTCCCGGTCGCGAAGCGCTTCGGCAAGCGCAACACCGCGATCACCGGTTGCGCCGTCGCGGTCATCGGATCGCTGATCATCCTCATCGACCCGGACAACGTCGCGCTCGCCACCGTCGGACAGGTGGTGCGCGGGTTCGGCAAGGCCGCCGTCATGGGCATCATCTTCGCGATGCTGGCCGACACGATGGAGTACGGCGAGTGGCGAACCGGAACTCGCATCGAAGGCCTGATCTACAGCGGCGCCAGCATGGGGATCAAGATCGGAACCGGCCTCGGCAGCGCACTGATCGGTTGGAGCCTCGCTCTCAGCGGCTACGTCGGCGCCCAGGCGTCCCAGTCGCCCGAGGCGATCTCGATGATCTCGGCCCTGTTCATCTGGGTTCCCGTGATCGTCAGCCTGCTCATGATCGTGCTGCTGCTGTTCTACAAGCTGGACGCGGAGTACCCGAGGATTCTCAAGGAACTGGGCAAGAGCCCTGCCTGATCCGGTCAACCGCGCTGCCGTGCGGGAGCCCGCCGGGACAGCGCTCCCCGTTTCGTCTGGAGTTCGCGAAGTGGAACGAGAAATCGATCAGACCGTCGACCTGTGCCTGCCCAACGGCCGGCTGAACCCCCGTGCGGTCGGCTGGAGCCGATTCCCGCGGCACCGCGATAACCTCACGGGTTGGGGCCGCAACAAGCGCTTCGACTACTGGTGCGTCTTCACGCCCGAGGTGGTGCTGGCGTTCTCGATCTCCGACACCGACTACAAGTCGGGGTTCTCCCTGTTCTGCCTGGACCTGGCGACCTCGAAGTCGGTGTCCGACGCCGAGGTGAAGTGGTTGCAGCGCAACCACGCCATGTCCGCCCCGTGGGGAAGCCGGCCGATCGTGGGCAGCGGAAAGCGCGTCGACGTCGGGATCCACCCGTGCGACGGCGGCGTCCGGTTGTCGGCGAACTCCGAGCGCGTGACGGCGGAGCTGTTCGTGGAGATCGGTGAGGATCACGAGTCGATGGGCGTCCTGGTCCCGTGGAGTGACCGGGTCTTCCAGTACACGCGGAAGGACAACTGTCTGGCCGTCACCGGCCGGATCTCGTTCGACCGCCGCGAGCACGCCGTCGGTGGTGCCGGCGCCTACGCGACGATGGACCACGGGCGGGGACGCTGGCCGTATTCGATCGTGTGGAACTGGGCGTCGGCGAGCGGGGTCACCGACGGCCACGAGATCGGTCTCCAGTTCGGTGCGAAGTGGACGGACGGCACCCCGTCCACGGAGAACTCGCTGCGCATCGACGGTCGCATCGAGAAGATCAGCGACGAGCTCGACTGGGTCTACGACCCGGGCGACTGGATGGCGCCGTGGCAGATTCGCGGCAGCGGCGTCGAGGTGGAGTTCCGCCCGGTGTTCCACCGCGCCTCGAAGTTCGACAAGAAGATCGTCCTCAGCAGGGAGGATCAGGTGTTCGGCCGGTTCTCCGGGACGGTCACCTCGCGGTCCGGGCGGACCTACCGGGTCGCGGACCACTTCGGTTGGGCCGAAGAGGTGCATCGGCGGTGGTAGCCGAGTGCTCCGGCACTGGTCGCCCTGCTCGGGCCTGGCCGTCTCGGTCGAGGGGTTGCCTCGACCGAGACGGGGAGGTCAGGCCGCCGCTGCGTCCTTGTTGCGGTTGAGGGCGTTGTCCAGCGTGTAGGCGCCGCCGCGGAAGGCCAGTGCCAGGGAGGCCGCCGCGAGCACCAGCACGTACTCGATGCCGCCGTCGTCGTCGGAGACGAAGAAACCGGTCGGCAGGTGGTAGAACACCAGCGCGCCCAGCATGTTCAGCGCCAGCAGCACTCCGGCCACCGGCAGCCCGGCGCCCAGCACCAGGGCCGCGCCGCCGACGGTCTCCACCAGGGCCGCGACCCACGCGGAGACGCCGGGCAGCGGAATCCCCATCTGGCCGAACGACTGGGCGGTTCCTGCGATGCCCCACTCGAGGAACTTCTGCAGACCGTGGGCGATGAACACGGCTCCGATGACCACGCGGCCGACGAGCAGCAGCAGGTCACCGGCGGTCGAGGGCTTGTTCACTTGATCTCTCCTTCTACTGGTGCGAGTTCTCGCTTGCCCGGAGAAGTCCGGGACGCATGTGCGGGGCTCAACGCCTCACCGGCCGCCCACGCCCGGGCGGTCGCGACGACGGCCGCGACGGTGTCCAGTTCGGACTCGTCGCGCGGGCCGTGGACCAGCACCATTCCGGGGGTCAGCCGAATTCCGGCCAGCGGGTGGGCGACCGCCCAGCCGCGCGCGATCGCCTCGGCCGCCAACCCCACCGGCAGCGCGACGTGCAGCGACCCGTCGAAACCGGGGTGCAGGTGGGCGAACTCGCCGGCGCTGGGCACCAGGAACGCCTCGGGCGGGCCCGCGTGCGGCGGCGTCAGCATGAACCCGCGGGCACCCGGGACGGAGATGGCCGACTGCGCGCTGTTGACCCCGGGCAGCGCGGCGATCCGGCGGAACAGCTCCTCCTGCAGCTCCGGCGGCGCGTTGTCGGACAGCTGCTGCTGCGGGATGGTGTCGCTGACCTCGGGACGTGGTCCGCGACGTTCGGGCAGGCCGTCGGGGAAATCCGCCCACCGCTGGAGAACTCGCGGGCCGGAGCCGTACCGTTGCAGGAACCCGGCGCGCTCGTCCAGCCAGGCCCCCAGGTTCGCCAGAACCTCGGGCGTCACGCCGTGACCGCCGGAGGAGCGCAGGGCGAAGGTCGGTGCACCGGAGGCACCGGTCAGGTAGTCCCACGTGCGGTCGAGCAGTTCACGCGGGATCACGCGGTCCTGCTCGCCGTGGGCGAGGAACACCGGGACCCCTGCCAGCCTCGCCGGAGTCGTCGGCACCCCGGCGTCGAAGGGCAGCGTGCCGCAGAGGATCGCCGCGCCCGCGAAGCGCCGCGGGTCGTCGAGCAGGAGGCCACCGGCGAACGCGGCACCGCCGCTGAACCCGGCCAGCAGCACCGGCCGCTCGGGCGCGACGTCGTCGAGCCACGCGCGGAACCAGTCCACGGTGGCCCGCAGGGATTCCGCGACCGGCCGACCGATGCCGCGGTTGGCGAACCAGGCGAATCCGTCGCCCTCCGCGATCGGTGCGCGCACCGCCGCGTACGACAGGCCGGTGGGCAGCGAGTCGGCGAGGGCGATGATCTCGCTCTCGCGCGAGCCACGCCCGTGCAGCAGCACGACGAGCGGACCGGCACCGTCCCCGCGTTCCAGCACCACCGGCTCCGGGAAGCCGCTCACGTCCCCACCTCCTCATTCCCTGACTGGTCAGATGTTGCCACGGTAATCATCGATAGTTCACGAAGTCAACGTCTGACGAGTCAACGACCGACGCGGTACGCTCGGTCGGTGCCCTCCCCGATCGACGACCGCCTCATCACCACGTTCGGGCGCCTGGTGGAGTCCTACAGTCGGCTCGAACAGCGCCTCGGCCCCGCCATGGAGACCGAAGTCGGGCTGCCCCACGCCTGGTTCGAGGTCCTCATCCGCCTGGCCCGCTCGGAGAACGGGCAGCTGACCATGGGAGCGCTGGCCGACGAGATCGCTCTCACCACCGGCGGCGTCACGCGCCTGATCGACCGGATGCACAAGGCCGGCTACGTCGAGCGCCGCCCCTGCACCACCGACCGGCGCATCTCCTTCGCCGCCATCACCGGCAGCGGCCGGGAGATCCTCGACCGCGCGGCGGTCGGGCACGCGCGCAACCTGCGGGAGCTCTTCGCCGACTTCAGCAACGACGACCTGACCGCGCTGGACGGCCTCCTCGACCGACTCCGCGACCGCGCGCAGCGGGACGACTGACCTGGCGGATCAGGTGAACACCGTGGCCAGGCCGGAGGCGATCACCAGCGCCGCGACGATCCGCGCGAACGCGTGCGCGGACAGCTTGGTCGAGATCCTCGTGCCCACCGCGTTGCCCACGAGACCGGCCACCACCAGGACCGGCAGGGCCGGCCACAGGTGCGGCAGGTCCGAGAACCGGACCACCGCCAAGATCCCCAGCGAGAGCAGGTTGGTGATCACGAAGTAGCAGGCGAGCGTCGCGAGGAAGGCGGAGACCGGCAACCGGCACCGGCCCAGCAGCGCCGCGACCGGTGCCCCGTTGAGCGAGGTCGTGGTGGACAGGTAGCCGCTCAGAGCCCCGGTGGCGACGTGCTCGGTCCGGCCGATCGGCCTGACCCCGCGCACCGGCAGCAGCAGCTGGATCCCGAGCAGGACGACCACGACACCGGCCGTGACCCGCAGGACCTCGGGCGGAAGGAGCCCGACGGTGAGTGCCCCCAGCACCGCTCCGGGCGCGCTGCCGCACATCAGCAGCCAGACCTGCCTGCCGCGGATCTCCGCGCGGCTCCGGATCGCGACGACGAGACGGGTCACCACCGTCACGGTCAGGTTGACCACGACGACCGCGGGGACCTCGTAGCCGATCAGCAGGAGCGCAGGCGTGGCCAGCAGCGATGCGGCGAAGCCGGACATCCCGCCGACGACCGCCGCGATGCCGATCGCGACCGCCCCGAGCAGGAGCGCGCTCACCCGCGACCAGCCCGAACCGCGAGGGTCTGGTGAGCGACTTCGCTCAGCGTGAGCACAGGATCTCTCCCTCTCGTCCGGCGCCGGTACCTGCCCTCCAGCAGAACAGGCCGAACGGAGCACGAGGGCGAGGCGTGGACGACATCACGCGCTCGCCGGATCCGCTCCCCCGAGGCGGTCCCGGCCGTCACCTAAACTGACGGCGTTGGAGGTGCGATGCTCGGGCTGGGTGAGTTGGAGCTGAAGGTCATGGACGTCCTGTGGGCGGCCGACGAGCGGCTTCGCGTGCGCGACGTGCTCGAACAGCTACCGGCTGAGCGCGAGTTCGCCTACACCACGATCATGACGGTCCTCGACCGCCTGCACGACAAGGGCTGGGTGGACCGCGCCCGCACCGGCCGCGCCTACGGCTACTGGCCCGCGCGCTCGCGGGAAGAAGCGGGTGCGCACGTGCTGCGCGAGGTCCTCGACTCCTCCGGCGACGCGGAGTCGGTGCTGCTGCACTTCGCCGCCTCGGTCTCCGAGCGCGAGTCGGAGCTGCTGCGCCGAGCCCTGGAGAAGGGGCGCGGACGGGCATGACGATCGCCATCGGGTTGCTCGCGGGCGCGGTCGTGATCGCGGTCTTCGGGCCGCTGTACCTGCGGCCGCTGCTCCACCCCCGGGTGCGTCCCGGTATCGCGCTGGCCGGGTGGGTCGCCTCCCCGCTGGCGGCGATCGGTGCCGCCATCGCCGGCGCGACGCTGTTGCTTGTGCCGAACAACGGGAGCGTCGACGGCGTCATCGGCATGGCGCAGAGCTGCGTCAACGTCGTGCACGGACACGCGAGCGCCTGGGAGCATCTGCTCCGGCTCGGCGGAGCGGCGCTGGTGGCCGGCGCGGTGCTGCACGTGCTGGTCACGGCCGCCGGGCTCGTCCGCAGGGAAGCCGCCCAGCGGCATCGCCACATGACGGCCGTGCGGCTGCTCTCCCGCGAGGACCCGGAATCCCGCGTGCTGTGGCTGGAGCAGGCCACGCCCGTGGCCTACAGCATCGGCGGCCGGCGCGGGGCGATCGTGGCGACCACCGGGGTGCGGCGGCTCGACGCCGAGACCCGGGAAGCCGTCCTCGCGCACGAGCGCGCACACCTGTCCGGGCGACATCACGCCCTGGTGCTGCTCATGACCGCGCTCGCCCAGGCGCTGCCGTTCGTGCCGCTGTTCCGGATCGCACCGTCGACGGTCCGCGTGCTGGTGGAGCTCGCCGCCGATGCCGCGGCCGCACGGCACTGCGGCGCGGGGTCGGTGCGCGCCGCGCTGCGCGCGGTGACCGGTGACGCGGCGCCCGCGGCCTCGCTGGCGATGTCGCGGGAATCCCTGCAGCTGCGGCTGCACTGGCTGAACAACTCGGCTCCGGGGAGCCTGCACCGGACGAGCTACGTGGCGACCGCGGTCGTCTCCGCGTCCCCGGCCGTCGTCGCGGTGGGCGTCGTGGCCTGCCTGGTCCTGCTGTACTGCTTCGGCATCTCGCTCCTCTGACGACGTCCTCCGCCGAGCTTCCCGGCAACCGCTGAAACGCGGCTGCCCGAAGCGGTTTCACCGCACCCCCAGGCGCCGAATGGCGGACATCACCCTCTGGAGCCCTGTCCCGGCTCAACTACTACAGCTCGTCGTAGGTAGGCTCGCGGCTGCCCGAGCTGAAGGAGAGTGGTGACCGATGAGCGGCGCAGGAAAGAAGAAGTGGCTGAACGTGACCGCGGTGGTGCTCGCCGTCGTGGCCGCGTTCCTGCTGGGGAACATGCTGACCTCCCCAGGCGGTTCGGATCAGGCCGCGCCGCAGCAGGCCGAGAAGCAGCAGGAGAGCCCGCTGGTGAAGCTGGCGCGCCGCGCCCCCGGCGACCCGCTGGCCCTCGGCAAGCCCGACGCTCCGGTCGTCATGCTCAACTACTCCGACTACCGCTGTCCGTTCTGCGCCAAGTTCACCCGGGACATCGAGCCCGAACTGATCAAGCGCTACGTCGACTCCGGCGTCCTGCGCATCGAATGGCGCGACTTCCCCATCTTCGGCGAGGAATCGCTCGCAGCGGCCAAGGCCGGCCGGGCGGCTGCGGCCCAGGGCAAGTTCTGGGAGTACGTGGGCGCGATCTACCAGGACGCGCCGGAGAAGGGCCACCCGTCGCTGCCGCACGACAAGCTCGTCGGCTACGCGCAGCAGGTCGGGATCACCGACATCGCGAAGTTCGAGGCGGACATGAACGACCCGGCCGTGCTGGAGGCCATCCGGGCCGACGCGATCGAGGGTTCGCAGATCGGCGTGTCGAGCACGCCGACGTTCCTGGTCAACGATGAGCCCATCCTCGGTGCTCAGCCGCTCGACCAGTTCGTGCAGACCATCGAGCGGGTGGAAGCGGCCGCGCGATGAGCCAGATCGGACTGCTCGGCGCGTTCCTCGGCGGGCTGCTCACCCTGATCAGCCCGTGCTCGGCGATGCTGCTCCCGTCCTTCTTCGCCTACGCCTTCGACGGGTTCGGCAAGCTGGTCGCCAGGTCAGGGGTCTTCTACCTGGGTCTGGCGACCACGCTGGTCCCGCTCGGGGCCGCCGCGGGGTTCTTCGGCGCGCTGCTGACCCAGCACCGCACGACGCTGACCCTGCTCAGCGGTGTGGTGCTGATCGGGCTCGGCGTGCTGCAGATCTCCGGCAAGGGCTTCGGGTTCACCGCGGCGCAGCAGCTGACCGGGCGCATCCACATCTCCTCCGGGCTGTCGGTGTACGCGCTGGGCGCCGTCTACGGGCTGGCCGGGTTCTGCGCGGGGCCGCTGCTCGGCAGCGTGCTCACCGTTTCGGCCGCCGGGGGCGAGCCGCTCTACGGTGCGGTGCTGCTCGCCGTGTTCGCCCTCGGCATGGCCTTCCCGCTGTTCCTGCTCGCGCTGCTCTGGGAGCGGTTCCAGCTCGGACGGCGGGCGTGGTTGCGCGGGCGCGAGGTCGCGATCGGTCCACTTCGCCTGCACACCACCAACATCGTCTCCGGGCTGGTGTTCGTGGCCATCGGCTTGATGTTCGTCCTCACCGAGGGCACCGCGAACCTCGGCGGCTTGACCGATGTGGACACCCAGTTCGCCGTGCAGGCGTGGCTCCAGCAGACCGTCGCGGGCGTCTCGAACTCCGCCGTGCTCCTGGCGCCCACCTTGGCGGCCCTCGCCGTGGTGCTGTGGAAGATCGCCCGCACGCGGGCGGAGCCCACCGCCGCCCGCGGCGAGCAGGAGCGCTGACCGAGCTCAGCTCCCCGCGGGAGGGTCGGGGCGGATGTCGGTCTTCGGGTCGTCGTCCGCGGGCGGTTCGGCTTCGAGCGCCTCGTCGGCTCGCTGACTGCCGCCGCCGCGGAGGTGCCCCTCCATCTCCTTCTCCAGCTCGTCGTCCTTCATCGGTCCGTGCTTGTCCGAGCCTCGCTGCATGGTGCCCACTCCTCACCGTCGAAACCCGCAGGCCACCACGCCCTACCCGGTCGGCCGCGCGGGAAAACCGCCGTCACTCCGCGGGCAGCACCGCCACCGGGCAGTTCGCCTGGTTGAGCACCGCGTGACTGACCGACCCGAGGAAGGCGCGGCGCACCGGCCCCCTCCCGTGGCTGCCCACCACCAGCAGGTTCGCTCCGTCGGCCTCGCCGAGGAGGAGGTGCGCGGGCTGGTCCGCGCCGACCACGTGGCGGACCCGCACGTCGGGGTACCGCTCACCCCACCCGGCCGTCGACTCGGCGAGCACCTCGTCGGCCCTGTCCCGGAACTCGCTCCGGTCGGTGTCCCACTCGTCGACGATGTCGAACGGGTTGAACGCCGATTCGCCCCAGGAGTGCACGGCCACCAGCGGGCGGTTGCGCCGGGCGGCGGACTCGTAGGCGAAGCCGATCGCCCGGGTGCTCACGGCGGACCCGTCGACCCCGACGACCACCGGGGCGTCCTCCGCCGAGGTGGTCTCGCCGCGGACCACGACGATCGGGGCAGCGGCACGGCGAGCGATCACCTCCGCCGCGGTCACCCCCAGGCGATCCGTGCGGGCACCGACCAGCGGGCCGCCCAGCACGACCAGCTCCGCTTCACCGGCGAGCTCGATCAGGAGTTCCGCCGCGTCCCCGATCGGGATGCTCTTGCGCACGTCGAGGTCGGGATCCATCGCCCTGCAGGAATCCTCCAGAGATTCCAGCTCACGGCGAACCGCGTCCGCCAGCTTCCCCATGACCTCGTCCTCGTCGGGGATGCGCATCGGGATGGAGTGCTGGAAGGGCCGTGCCAGGACGTGCACCAGCAGCAGCGGCGAACGCCTGCTGGAGGCCTCCTGCGCGGCCCAGCGGACCGCTTCGCGGGACGCTTCCGTGCCGTCGAAACCTGCGAGCACCGCTGAGCGAGCTTCCTCGGCCATGCGAATCTCCTCCGATCGAACCGCAGCGGGACTGCGGGCCCCGAATACCCGCTGGACCCCGCGGCCAACCGGGCGGAGCCACCACGAGGTGAACGTCGCCTCCTCGTGCACGGGTGTCATCGCTCGTGCCCGGAGCTGGGGTGGTCGATGCGCAGCGCGAAGCGCTCGAACGGCCCCGGCCGCGCGTCCGAGGGCGCGAGCAGCAGCCCGTCGTGACGTCGCTCGCCGGTGGCGCCGCACCCGTCGGCGAGGCGGGCCCGGACGAGCTCGTACATCCGAGCCCCGCACCGCCGGTAGAACCCGAGCTGAGTGGGCCTGCCGAACAGGCGCCAGCCCAGCCGGAGCACCGGATCGAGCGCCGGGTCGTCCTGGGAGAACCCGGTGATCACGAACTCGACCGCCCCCGAGCCCATGTCCTTGACGACCTCGTAGGTCATGCGACCGCGTTCGAGGTGCCCTTCGAGCGTCTCGTAACCCCAGCCCCACACCCTGCGGTCGCCCTCGCGCGTCTCGTCGATCACCACCGTGACCCGAACGCCCATGTCGAACCGCAAGCCGTAGAACCGCCCCTCCAGCAGCATGTTCCGGCCCAGCAACTCCTCGCGGCCGTCGTAGACGGCGCGGACGCGGTCGGGATCGGAGAACTCGTAGTCGCGCACGAACGCGCGGGCGATGTCCCACGCGCCACCGGGTTCCGGAGGCCCCGGCGCTTCGCGGGCGAGGAAACGACGGTGGGTGTCGAAGTTCCACTCACCTCCGGGCGAATGCGGCTCGTCCTCGGTGAAGTTCACGGCCCTGCTCCGCAAACCCGCCAGCGCGCGAGCGCGCTGCGTGGCGCCCGTGGGACGAGGGAGGCGCACCGTCACTCGAACTCGCGCAACGAGTCACCGATCAACCACAACGTCGGCGGCCACAACCCGGTGAACAGGGCGCGGCGTTCGGCATTGCCGCGCTCCTGCTGATCAACGGTCTTGGCGCGGACCCACAAGCCGAGGCACAGCGCGACCCCGGCCATCGACGCCAGGTGCAGCTGCGTGCTGCGCAGTCCGATCCGGTGTAGCAACAGCACGAACATCGGTCCTCCCGAAAGCCTGGGTTTCGCCTGCCGCCCGGAGGGGCACACCTTCACCATGCCCGTCTGAGAGCGTCCACGCGAAAGGAACGAGGTGACAGCCGACGTCTCGCCCGCGCGCATCGTGCCGATCGTGATCCGCTCGGCGCTCGGAATGGCGCTGGTCTCCTGGCGCTACCTCTGGCTGACCACTCCCCTGCACCGCCGCGAGGAACCCGGCGACGAGTCGGACCTGCCCGCCGACGTCCCCGGAGATCACCTCGACGAGCGCTGCCAGCAGCTCTGCGATGGAGCGGGACCCCTGTTCCACCGGCACTTCAGCGTCGTCATCGACGAACCCGACCTCGGCGCGCCGGAGCTGATGGAGATGGTGATGGCCGATTTCAACCGCGCTCTGCCCAACGAAGTCGCGACGTTCGACCGATCGCACACCCAGCGGAGTCCGCTGCAGCTCGGGGAGGACTGCGTCGTGCGCATGCCGGGGCCGTGGAACGGTCCGGTGCGCGTCATCGGCCGCGCGGACACCTCGTTCCGCTTCGCCACCTTGCGCGGGCACCTCGAAGCGGGCCAGATCGAGTTCAGCGCCGCGCCGGAGGAAAGCGCGATCGTCTTCGAGATCGAGACCTGGGCGCGGCCCGGCAGCCGGCTCGTCCACCTGCTGTACACCCGCCTGCGGCTGGCCAAGGAGATCCAGCTGAACATGTGGGTGCGCTTCTGCCTCCAGGTCGCCAAGATGGCCGGCGGACGCCCGCGCGACGGCGTCCGCATCCACACCCGCGAGCTCATCCACCACTTCCCCGCGACGACTCCGGGCTGACGAAGTCGACGGCGGTTGCGGTTTCCGGACAGCGAGTGCGCCTGGCGGATCGCGGGGTGTTCGGCGGCTGCTTAGCGTGCTCGAAGAACCGCAGCCGGCGCAGGTCCGGTGCTTCCGCGTCGACTGCGGTTCCACCAGCGCACATCCCGAAATCCGTTGGGGGTAGCCGTGGTCCGCGAAGCTCTCCGGCAGCGCACCGTGTGGCGCGGGCTCAGCGACGTTCCCGCCGACTGGCCGTCCTGCGCGGTCACCATCGGCGTGTTCGACGGCGTGCACCGCGGGCACGCCTGGCTGATCGAGAACACACTGCGCGCCGCGGCCGAGTCCGGTCTGCCCACCGTTCTGGTCACCTTCGACCCGCATCCGGCGCGCGTGCTCGGGCTGCCGCGCGACACCTCGGCGCTGAGCAGCGTCGAACGCAGGGCCGGCCTCGCCCGCGAGCTCGGCGTCGACCGCGTGTGCGTCCTGCCGTTCACCCCCGAGCTGGCCCGGATGAGCCCCGCGGAGTTCGTCGAGAACGTGCTGGTCAACGCGCTGCACGCCAGCAGCGTGGTGGTCGGCGCCAACTTCACCTTCGGGCATCGCGGCGCCGGTGACGTCGACACCCTGCGGCGCCTCGGCACCCGCCACGGCTTCACCACCCGCGGGGTGCACCTGATGCCCGCCGACGGGGCGGACTGCTCGTCGACCCACATCCGCGGCTGCCTGCAGCGCGGCGACCTCCTCGCCGCCGCTCGCGCGCTCGGCCGTCCGCACGAGGTGGAGGGCGCGCTCACCAGCGGCCACGAGGTGGTTCTCCCGGAGGGCACCGCGCTCCCGCGCCCGGGGCGCTACGCGGGACTGGCCGCCGGACGCACCGTCGAACTCGTGGTCACCGGCTCGCCCGGAACCGATGCCGCTCCCCTGCGACTCCGAGGCCTCGACGTGCCCGGCGGCGAGACCGTCCGCATTCAATTCCTGGAAAAGATCGACACCTGACCCGGCGCGCATGAATGATCAGAAATGGACGCGCACCAACAAACGACCGAAAAATGAGTTGGTCGTCTCAGATGAATTCTGGGCACTTGACACGGTGGCTAGAATTTCGCAATCAATGAGAACGCTTTGCCCTGATCAGGGCGTTGCGATTCACCTCACCCGAATCAACCGGAGGAGACGTGGCAAGGCGCGTTGGAAAGCTGCTCGTTCCCGTCACCGGCATGTCCGGCGTCACCTATCCCGTGGGCACCACCGTGGTCACCCACGGCCGCGGTTCCGCCGTCGACGCCTTCGTGAGCGGCGACTGGCTCCCGCTCGCGTGGTGGGAGTTCGCCGACACC
Organism: Saccharopolyspora endophytica; assembly: GCF_018070075.1. Lineage (GTDB taxonomy): Bacteria > Actinomycetota > Actinomycetes > Mycobacteriales > Pseudonocardiaceae > Saccharopolyspora > Saccharopolyspora endophytica. Next base: position 27,539 of record NZ_JAGPXE010000018.1, on the reverse strand, counting down.
GCCGACCACCACCTGGACTCCTCCCGCTCCTGACGGCGGCTCCTAGCCGGGTTCGCCGCGGCGCTTCCTGTGCAGCACCCAGATGAAGTCGGCCAGCGCGGCGACCGCGAGCACGACCAGGACCCAGGCGAACCACGCCAACGGCGGGACGAGCACGAAGAGCCCGACCGCCGCCGCGGTGCAGAAGACGAGTCCGAACCCGGCCAACCACAGCCGCAGCGTCAAGGCGCTCCGCGCCGCGGGCGCTCCCAGGTAGCGCACCCCGGGATCGTGGTAGCCGGGTAGTCCCCGCTCGTAGTCGCGCCGCTCCCATTTTCGCTCCACGCGCGAGGACTACCCGTCCCCCTTCCCCCCTGAACACCGGCCGCGTCGCGTCCGGTTCAGACGCCCGCCCCTCCGGGCTTGGTGATGGTGCCGTAGTCGAGCCCGCCGTGGGTGTGCGTCGGGACGACGGGCCACTGCCGCTTCCACGGAGCGCACTCCGAGGACGGGATGATCTGTAGCCACTGCGGCGCCTTCGGCGAGTAGGACGCCAGCGTCTTCTCCTTGACCATCGAGTCGTACTGGTCCAGGGAGTCTTCCAGCGTGTTGGCGTTGAGCACCACCTCGCGGCCGTAGAAGCGCGCCTGCTGCTTCACACCGGGGATCTTCGACAGCTCCGGCTGCCAGCTGTCGGCGGCCATGCCGTTCTCCGACGAGACCCAGACGCCGTCGGGCGTGTTGACGACCAGCGAGTGGTTGCCGTCGGTGTGCCCAGGGGTCCACAGGAGGCTGACGCCGACACCGAGTTCGACGTCGCCGTCGATGATCTCGAGCTGGTCGGTGGAGACGCCTTCCATGCCGCGCTCGACGTACCAGGCCCACTGCATGGGGTGCATCGACTCGAAGGTGCCCAGCTCCTTGCGGTGCACCAGCAGCTTCGCGTGCGGGAACAGGGGCTCGCGCGGTGCCGGCTCGCCGGGGATCGGCGTGCTGCTGCCGAGGATCATGCGCACGTCCTGCACGTGCAGGTGGTCGAAGCTGAGGTAGTCGACGTCGGAGTTGCTCAACCCCAGACCGGGCAGCACCGCATCCGGGTCGTTGTAGTACTTGACGAAGAGCTTCTCGGCCCCCAGCTTCTGGCTCAGCGCCTGCAGCTTGTTGTAGAACGGCGCCTCGGCGGAACCGGCGGCCACGGTCGGCTCCCACACCAGGGTCTTGAGCCGGCCGTCGAACCCCTCGAACTGGATGACGAACATCCGGTTGATGATGGAGATCATCGGGTTGACGTGCACCGAGTAGCCCTGGAAGGCGAACCGCGTCGGGTAGGGCGCCGCGGCGATGTCGATGCTCTTGATCGCGGAAACGTGCCCCTGGGCGAGGAAGCGCTCCCGGTAGCTCTCCGCGGCGGCGCGCACCGCCCGCAGCCGCTCGCCGCGCGGCCAGATGCCGTGGACGCCCTCGAACTCGGGGATCGGGCGGGTGATCTGGGCCGGTGGTGAGGTCGTCATCCCGTCGTCTCCTCGCCGTCGGTGGCGGTCACGTATCGGGATTCGTAGCGGGCGCGGAGCTCCTCGTCCGGCTTGGCGGCGACCTGATCGGGCACCAAGCGCCGGAGCACGAGGTCGCGAGCGCGCTGGGGCAGGAGGTTGACCCACCGCGTCAGCGGACCCACGTAGCCGGGCACGGTCACCTCGAAGCGCGGACGGCGGATGACCGCCACGACGGCGTCGGCGACCTCACCAGGGCTGAGCAGCCGCGCCGCACCGGGGGCGGTACCCGCGGCGAGCTCGGTGTCGACCACCGCCGGCATGACCACCGACAGCGCGACGCCGCTGCCGCGCAGTTCAGCGCGCACGCCCGTCAGGTAGCCGAACACGCCGTGCTTGGTGGCCGCGTACGTCGACTCCCCGGGCGGGGACAGCTTGGCCGCCGCCGAGGCGACCGTGACGATCTGGCCGCGCCCGCGGGCGCGCATCGCCGGCGCGGCCAGCTTCACGCCCCGGATCACCCCGTGCAGGTTGACCGCGAGCTGCCGCTCGGTGGCCGCCTCCGGTTCCTCGTCGAAGCGGCCGACCCACAGCACGCCGGCGTTGTTGACCAGCACGTCGATCGGCCCCCACCGGCCCTCGACCGCGCCCAGGAACCCGCCGAACGAGGACGAATCGGCCACGTCGCAGTCGAAGGCCTCGACGGTGCGCGGGATTTCCCGCGCAGTGGCGAGCGCGGCCTCGAGGTCGCGATCGCCGATGGCCACGCGCGCTCCGCTCGCGGCGAGCCGTTCGACGATCGCGCGCCCGATCCCCCGCGCCCCTCCGGTCACCGCGACGACCCGGCCCTGCAGTGAGTGCGCCATCCCCGTCCTCCGTTCCCCGATCTGACACGGCAGTGTGTCAGAAATGTGATGGGTAGGATGCCACAGAAGCCGACCGGAGGAAAGAGCGATGACGCAGAACGCCGCGCACGAGCAGCGACAGGGTCGCCGCTACTCCGGGCTCGACGCCTCCGAGCGCACCCGGCAACGCCGCGAGGCGCTGCTGGAGGCGGCGCTGGAGCTGTTCGCCTCCCAGGGCTACCCGGCGACGTCGGTCAAGCAGCTCTGCCGGCAGGCCGGGCTCACCGAGCGCTACTTCTACGAGTCCTTCCGCGACCGGCACGCCTGCCTGATGGCGCTCTACGACGAGCTGATCGACCGGCTCCGCGCCGCCACCGTCGCCGCGCTCGACGACGAGATCGAAGCCGACGCGGTGACCTGGCGCGGCCTCTCGGCGTTCGTGGAGCACCTCACCGCCGACACCCGCCGCGCCCGCGTGATCCTGCTGGAGGTCGTGGGGATCTCCGCGGAGCTGGAGGACCGCAGGCACGCGGTCCTGCGGGACTTCGCCGAGATCACCACCGCCGTGTGGCTGCGCTTCGACGACCAGTCCGCCCCGAGCGACCGGCAGCGGCTGGCCGCCCTCGGCCTCGTCGGCGCGGTGAACCACCTGCTCGTCGACTGGCTCCACCGGGGGCGGCAGGAACAGCCGACCGTCCTGGTCGAGACCTGCTCCACCCTCTTCGAAGGCGCTCGCAAACAGCTCGAGTCCTGACGCCGGCTCGCGCCCCGGAACTCCGCAACGCCGCAGGTCATGCGCGGTGCGTCATGTGAGAGCATGGCGTCATCATGGAGGATCTGCTGCTCGACAACCCGGTCATCGCCAGCGTCAAGGACGATGCCGGGCTGGATGCCGCGCTCCGGTCGGAGTGCCCGGTCGTGTTCCTGCTCTACGGCTCGGTGCTCACCGTGCCGTCGCTGGTGCAACGGCTCAAGGACGCGGGGAAGACCGTCCTGGTCAACGTCGACCTCGTCGAGGGCTTCGTCGCCAAGGAGATCGTCGTCCAGTTCGTGCGGGAGACCACCGGCGCCGACGGGATCCTCAGCTCCAAGGCCGCTCTGGTGAAAGCCGCTCGCGCGCACGGACTTCTGGGCGTGCACCGGTTCTTCCTGGTCGACTCGTTCTCCTACCACAACCTCGGCAGGCAGATCGCGATCTCCAAGCCCGACTACGTCGAGATCCTGCCCGGCTGCGTGCCCCGGGTGATCACCTGGCTGCGCGCGGACATCGACGTGCCGATCATCGCCGGCGGCCTGGTGTGCGACAAGGACGACGTGGTCGCCGCCCTCGGAGCCGGCGCGGCGGCCATCGCCTCCTCGAACACCGACGTCTGGGCGATGTGAGTCAGCCGAAGATCCGGGCGGAGCGGCGGAACACCTCGTCGGTGTGCCGGGTGATGTCCCGGTAGACCTCGTGCTGTCGCGCGTAGAGCTCGTGGTTCGCCTCGTCGGGCCGGAACTCCTCGCCGACCGAGACCATCGCGGCCACCGCCTCGTCCACACCGGCGAACCGCCCGAGACCGACTCCCGCGCAGATCGCGGCACCCAGCCCGGCGCCGTCGTTGACCGCCGTGCGGACCGCGGGAACGCCGAAGACGTCGGCGATGATGCCCATCATCACGTCGGCACCCGCTCCGCCGCCGGAGACGATCACCCGCTCGAAGCCGGTGCCCAGCTCGTCGGCCATCGCGCCCGCCCGGTCGTACATCGTCAGCGCGATCGCCTCCAGCACCGAGCGGTAGAGGTGGAACCTCCCCTGCCGCCCGTCGAAGCCGAGGAACGCGCCCTTGCGGTGCGGCGCGTCGGTCGGTGCCAGCCAGTCCAGCACCGCCATCAGGCCGTCGCAGCCCGCGGGCACCTGCGCGGCACCCGCGTTGAGGTACTCCTCGGGGCTCAGGCCGGCTCGCCGCCCGCCCTCGACGACCTCCTCGCCGAGCAGGTCCCGCAGCCAGCTCACGGTCCACATGCCGCGCCGGATGCCGTCGCTCTCGTAGAGGTACTCGTGCGGGACGCTGCCGAAGTTGGTCCAGAACCCCGTGGCGCCGCGGACGTTCCGCTCGCCGACGGTCATGCTCGCGATGTAGGTGCCCAGCGAGATCAGCAGGTCCCCCGATCCGCGCAGCCCGCACCCCAGCGCCTCGACGGCCTTGTCGTTGGCGGTGGCCACGACCGGTAGGCCGACCGGCAGACCGGTGTGCTCGGCGGCGGCCGCGGTGACCCCGCCCAGGGTCTCCCCCGGCATGACCAGCTCGAAGAGCATCTCCTGCGGGATGCCCACCGGTTCCCGCACCTCCGGGTCCTTCGACCACTGCCAGGTGTCGGTGTCGATCGGCCACATGCCCTGGTAGTTCGCCGCGGTGTCCCGGAACTCCCCGGTCAGCCGGTGGGTGATGTAGCCCGAGGAGGTCGTGACGCGGGCGACCGACTCGTCGGTGTGGGCGTAGGGCCGGGAGACCCGCTCGTCCATCCAGCTCAGCACCGGCTGGGCGAGGGTTCCGTCGGCGCGCAGCAGCGCGCGGCAGAAGCGGATGGTGCACAGCCCGACACCGGCGATCTCGGCCGGGTCACCCGGGAAACCGGCCATCGCCTCGCGGCACGCGGCACCCACCGACGACCACAGGTCGTCGTCGGGGTGCTCGACCACCCCGGGACTCGGGGTGTGGTTGGGGCGCAAGGCCTGCCGCCCCCGGCTGACGGGGTTGCCGCGCTCGTCGAAGATCGTCACCTTCGTGCTCTGCGACCCGTTGTCGATGCCGATCAGGTAACCCGTCATCGCCTCTCCAAGCAAGATCTCTTCATCGGTTGCTTCGCTCGGTGGCGGAACCTGAGCGGCTCCGTCGCAATCACAACCATCTCCTGGGCGGGAAGGGCCGGCCGCGCCGTTGCGGCCGCCCTGCCTGCTCAGTCCGCGGGGAAGATCGTCCCGCGGTTCATGATCCCGCGCGGATCGAAGGCTTCCTTGAGCCGGACGAGCATCTGGTACGCGCTGCCGTGCTCCTGCTCGGTCCACTGCGCGCGGTACTTGCCGATGCCGTGGTGGTGCACCATCGAACCACCGTGCCGCAGGGCCTCCTCGACGATGATGGCGTTGAGCGGCTTGTGGTACTTCTCGATCTCCTCGCGGGGTTCGCAGTTGATCGCGTAGTCGTAGACGAAGTACATGTTCGTGCCGGTCTGGTAGCTGTGCGAGGAGTGCCCGCCCAGCATCGTCAGGTCCGCGGCGTGCGGGTACTCGGTGCGGATGCGGTGCATCACCGCGTCGTAGATCGCGCCCACGCTGGACCAGTCCGCCGAGACCTCGGTGGTGTAGCCCAGGCGCTGCTCGGCGAGCATGGTGTCCTGCTCGGCCTTGATCTTGTCGGGTCCCCAGTTGAGGTTGTCGAACCAGGCCTGGACGAGCGCCGGGTCGACGGCGGTGTGCGGGTGCTGGGAGACGACGCGCTCGATCTCGGCGCTGGTCGCCTCCACGATCCCCTTCGGACCCTCGGAGACGAACACGAGCACGCACTTGCCGTCGGCGAAGTGCGAGAAGTGCTGCGCGGCGTCCTCTTCGGAGTACACCCGCGCCACCGACGGCCGGAACCCCTCGGTGATCACCTCGCGCAGGATCGACACACCGGTGCGCACGTCGTCGATCAGGTAGCCGTGGAAGCGGTTGTTCTCCGGCTGGTGCTTGAACACCTTGACGGTGACCTCGGTGACGAAGCACAGCGCGCCCTCGTTGCCGATCACGACGTGCCGGATGTCCGGCCCGGCCGCGCGGCGCGGGACGTTCTTGATCCGGCTGATGGTGCCGTCCGGGAACACCGCCTCCAGCCCGACCACCATGTCCTCGATGCCGCCGTAGAGGGTCGAGAACTGGCCGATCGAGCGGGTCGCCACCAGTCCGCCCATCTGCGCCAGCGGCTTGGACTGCGGCGAGTGCCCGGTGGTCAGGCCCTGCTCGCGCAGCGCGTCCTCCAGCACCTGCAGCGGGACCCCGCACTGGGCGGTGGCCTGCATGTTCTCCTCGTCGATGCGCACGATGGAGGCCATCTCGGAGCCGTCGAGCACGATGGTGCCCTCGACGCTGGTCTCCAGCCCGCCCTCGGTGCCGGTGCGTCCGGTTCGCGGCACCACGTTGATCCGGTGCTCGTCGGCGAAGGCCAGCACTTCGGCGACCTGCCGGGTGTCGGCGGCGCGCACGACCGCGCTGGGCAGCGGGCCGTCGAAGATGCCGTGGACCGCGGTGTACTTCTTGAACCGGTCCACGCTGGCCTCGCGCAGCACCTGCTCGTCGGTCACCACCCGTTCGTCGCCCACGATCTCGCGCAGCCGCGCGACGATCTCGTCGTTGTCGAATGCCGTTGGTGCGGTCAAGGTTTCCTCCGTGTGGGTTGCGGGATGCGTCAGCGGGTGAGGTAGCCGCCGTCGACGGTGAGCACGTGCCCGTTGACGTAGTCGGAAGCGCGGGAGGCCAGGAAGACGGTGGCGCCCATCAGGTCTGCGACCTCGCCCCAGCGCCCGGCCGGGATGTGGTCCAGGACCCGCTGGTTGGCCTGGGCGTCCGCCCGGGTGCGCTCGGTGATCGCGGTGGCGAAGTAGCCGGGGGCGAGGGCGTTGACCTGGATGTTGTGCTGCGCGAGCTCATCGCAGTAGGCCTTGGTGAACCCGACGATGCCGTGCTTGGTCGCGGCGTAGGCCGGGGACCACTGGCCGCCGAGGAACGAGAACAGCGACGCGATGTTGATGATCTTGCCGGAGCGCTGCTCGGTCATGAACCGGGCCGCCTCGCGGCCCAGCTCGAACGGCGCGGTGAGGTTGACGTCGAGCATCGGGTCCCACTGCTCGCGGCCGAAGTCCTCCACCGGCGCCATCCGGCAGATCCCGGCGGAGTTGACCAGCACGTCCACCGAGCCGAGCCGGGAGACGCAGTCCTCGATCACCCGGCGAGGCGCCCCGGCCTCGGTGATGTCGACGTCCAGGAACTCCATCCGCCGGCCCTCGGCCTCGACGAGCTCGCGGGTGGTGCCGTCGTCGTCGAGCACGCTGGGGACGAACACGTCGGCGCCCGCCTTGGCCAGGGCCAGCGTGAACGCCTGACCCAGGCCGGTGTTGCCGCCCGTGATGACGGCGTTCTTGCCCGCGAGGGAGAACGCGTCGAGCGAGAAGTCGCGGATGTCCATGAATCGCCCTTCTTGAGTGTGGGAAGTGGTCACGCGGCCGGCGCGAACTCGGGGCCGGTGGCCTCGCGCGCCCGTCGCGACCGCAGGATGATCGTGGTGAGCACCGCGCCGAGCACCCCGGCGGCCACCAGGAACAGGAACATCGAGTCGTACCCGCCGCCGCGCTGGGGCACACCGGCGGCCGGGTCTCCGGTCCACCAGGCGGCCAGCGGCGGCAGGAACGCGTCCGGGAGGTAGGCCAGGCCGGAGGCCAGGCCGATGACACCGCCGCGCTGCCGCTCGGGGATGCCGACCTCGGCGACACCCGCCCAGTAGACCCCGCGGCTGCAGAAGACCATCAGGCACAGCGCGAACATCAGCACCAGCGCCACCCACTTCAGCCCGGATTGCCTGGGCAGCAGCAGGAACGCCGCCGAGATGACCGCCGCGCCCACGAACATCCAGCGCAGGAATCCCGCCGTGGACCGGGTGATCTTGTCCACGCACACCCCGCCGAGCGGACCCCCGATGAACTGGAACACGTAGGTGCGGGCCACCCCGATGGCGCCGATGAGCCCGGCGGCCATGCCGAACTCGTTCTCCAGCAGCGGCGAGAAGTAGCCGAGCGTGGTGTAGAAGCAGTACATCAGCATGATCGAGCCGCCGAGCAGCCAGGTGTAGCGGTTGCGGGCCGCGTCCAGCAGCTGCCGCAGGGTGAGCGCGCTGCTCCCGAGCGCGGCGAGCCGTTCGCGGTCGACCCGCACGACCCACCAGACCAGCCCGGCGAAGACGAAGGCCAGCACGCCGTAGATCCGGATCAGCGCCAGCACCCGTCCGAGGGCACGACCGCCCGGGCGACCAGCACCGCCCCGAACCCGCCGATCAGCGTCGAGGTCACGCCGCGCACCGCCTCCAGGAAGCCGAACAGCCTGCCCTGCTGCGAGGTGTCCCCGAGCATGCCGATGGCTTTGACCAGCGCCGACCAGTACAGCGCCATGCCGGTCACGGCCATCACCACGTGCGCCACGAGCACACCGGTGAAGCCCGGGGTGGTCGTGAGGTAGAGGTCGGCGACACCGGTTCCGGCGAGCGCGGCCACGATCAGCGAGCGGGGCGAGAAGCGGTCGGCGAACCAGCCGCCGAAGAAGTACATCACCGCCGCGACGGCGCCGAAGACGGCCATCACGGTGCCGTACTCCTGGCCGGTGAGCCCGAGCGCGGTGTAGGTCGGTTCGAGGAACACGAACCGGATGTAGGCGACCTGGAAGATGATCCCCGCCGTCATCGACAGGATCAGGTAGCTCGCCCAGTCCCGGGCAGTTCTCATCGTGGCCACCTCGTTGTGGTGAGTGCGGGTGCTCGGGATCGGCGGGAGAACCGATTCCGGGCATGAAAAAAGAGAACAGTCCCCCGGTGCGTGCACGGGTTACTGTTCTCTGCGTCTCTAGTAACCACTCGCGGCGAGCCGCGAGCGAATGTTCTGTTGTGCGACGGGTCCTGCCCGTCGGGCCGGAACGTTAGCCAGACCGCTTCCAGCGTGTCAAGTCCCCGCGTGAGGCGGAGCACGAGCCCTCACGCGGGGAGACGATCGAGTGCGGTCAGTAGCCGATGCTGCGGAGGTACTCGCGGGAGTCGCGCAGGCAGTCCATCGGGTCGCGGCCGTACTGGTCGTCCTGCTCGACGAAGAAGTACTCGGCCCCCGCCAGCTCGGCCGCGGGCAGCAGGTCCGGCCAGTTCATGTTCCCCTGGCCGACCTCCGCGAACTGCACGTTGGTGTTGAACAGGGTCATGAACTTCGCCCGGTCCTCGGGGTCTCCCGAGGCGATGAGGTCCACCGCCTCCGGCGGCAGCGGCAGCACCCGGAAGTCCTTGACGTGAATCGTCTTGCACACGCCGGAGTACTGCCGGAGCATGTCCCGGGGGGCCATGCCGCCGCGCTGCACCCAGTACAGGTCGACCTCGAAGGCCACCGTGGACGCGACTCTGCGCACGAGGTCGAAGATCCGCTCACCGTCGAACTGGGCGAGGTCGACGTGGTGGTTGTGGTAGAGCAGGGTGATGCCCTCGCCGGCCAGTCGCCGAGCCTGCTGCTCGCACTCGGCCGCCCACGCCTCGCAGGCGTCCTTGGACGCCATCGCCTCGTAGGGCATCATCCCGATCCGCACGTAGCGGGTGCCCAGGCGCCCGCAGTCGGCGACGATCTTGTCGAAGTCGGTGTCGAGGCTGTCGCCGGTGGCGAACGCGTTGCGCTTGAGCGCGACGGACAGCGCTCCGACGTCGAGACCCAGCTCGGTGAGGCCCTTTTCGAGATCGGCGGTGTTGGCCTCGTCCATCGGGATCTGCGAGACCTCGACCGCGTCGTAGCCGAGGTCGCGCAGCTGGCGCAGGACCGGGAACATGCCCTGCTCCGCGACCTGCTGCTTGACCATCATCATCTGAACGCCGAGGACTGGCATGCGTTCTCCCATCGTCGTCGGGGTGTGCGAGATCGGATCAGAAGGTCCCTGCTTCGACGGCGGCCGTGCGCTCGTCCTGCCTGGCGACGTCCTTCGGGTAGGTCTTGTAGAAGGCGAACCAGTACACCGCGTTGAGCAGGTACGGAACGGTCACGAGGTAGAGCATGACCTGGGTCAGGCCCAGCGTTTCGCCGAGGAATCCCATGGCCAGCGTCAGCAGCGCCGAAAGTCCGCCCTGGATCAGGGAGAACAGCACGGCGAAGGCCGTCGCGGACAGCTGCTTGGGGGCGACCGCCGAGACCATCGGCAGCACGCAGGCGGAGAAGCCGATCAGCATGATCAGGCCGAACAGGAACATCACGACGTAGGCGACGATGCCCTTGCCCCAGTCGATCTGCAGCGCCACCACCGACATCCCGGCCACGGCGACCAGGTAGAGCTGCATCAGCATGATCCGTCCCCTGTGGCCGAAGCGCCGGACGAACCAGTCCCCGAGGAACCCGCCGAAGAAGGACGACAGCGCCATGCCACCGGAGAACACCGAGTACAGCAGCGCGGCCGAGGGCACGCCCCAACCGCGGGCGTCGACCATGAACGTCACGAAGTAGGTGAACAGCACGAGGCTGGTCACCAGCGGCAGCATCCCGCCGAGCAGCGCGATCGTGGGGATCTTGAACAGCTTCACGGCGTCGGCGAGGCGGAACCGACCCACGTCGGGATCGTCGGACACGGCGCTGCGCCGCTGCGGTTCCCGGACGAAGACCAGGATGGCGAAGCCGGACAGCACGCTCAGCCCGCCCATGGCGAACATGCCGTAGCGCCACCCGTTGGGATCGTTGGCGAACAGGGCGATGGCCGGCCCGAGCCCCATGCCGATCAGCGATCCGAGGGAGCGGACCGTGCCGAAGGCGCGCCCTCGCTGCTCGTCGTCGAAGAGGTCGCTGAGCAGGCCGTTGGTGATCGGTTCGGAGGCGACGGTGCCGAGGACGCCGATGCTGTAGAGGATCAGCAGCGTCGTGAAGTTCGGCGCGAGGCCGGCCGCCGCGGTCCACGCGCCCCAGAGACCGGTGACGATGAACAGCACCTTCTTGCGGCCGAACCGGTCGGCGGCCATGGCCCACAGCGGTCCGGCGATCATGCGGGCGAACCGCGACAGGCTCGCCATGATGCCCAGGGCGCCGAGGCTGAGCCCGAAGGCGTCGCGGATCAGCGGGAAGAACGTGTTGATCAGGCTGTTCTCGGAGTTGTCGACCGCGCTGGCCGCCGCGAGGGAGCCGATCGCCTTGCCACGGCCCTTCACGGGTGCCGCACCGGGTTCCTCCGGGGCCGCGGTGAGGTTGCCGGTGTTCGCTCTGCCGGAGGAGTCGGAACCGTCCGCGTGGTTCACGCTCATCGGGTACGTCCTTTCGCCGGGCGCTCGTCGTTGGGCGACCGCGGGTGCGAGAGGCTGGGCGGCGGTGACGATCGGTGCTCACCCGTCGTCCAGCCCGAGGTGCACACCATTGCGACAGACGTCACAGCGGGACAGAAGCGGTTGCCAGTAGTTGCAGCCGAACCCCCTCCTGACCTGCTCTCCCGGCCGACAACAGGACGCCCTGGCTCCGCCTGCGGGAGGCGGAGCCAGGGCGTCCTGCTGCGGGGTCAGGCGCCTGCCGGGCGTTCGGGGAACTCGCCCTCCGCGCGGATGCGCTTGTTGAGCTCGGCCAGGTAGAGGCCCTCGTCGAAGTCGAGCGGGACCTCGTGGCCGAGCCAGCTCGACAGGTGGATCGCGTTGGCCAGCCGCACCCCGTTGACGCCCTCGCTGCCCGGCGCGAGCAGCGGCGTGCCGTCGAGGACGTTCGCCGCGAAGTTCTCCAGAACGCCCGAATGCTGGGCGCCCCAGGCGGATTCGAACTCGATGACCTCCTGGGAGTAGTAGGTCGTCGGGTCCACCTCGCCCTTGAAGAGCTTGCGCACGTCGTCCATGCCCATGCGGTCCGAGAGCGCGCGCTCGTCGTCGACCAGGCGGGTGACGGTGGCGGTCTTCGAACCGTCGACGACGATCTTGCCGCGGTCGCCGAGGATCTCCAGCCGGTCGGTCCCGGCGAGGTCGTGGACGGCGGTGACGAAGGTGCCGGTGGCCCCACCTCCGTAGTCGACCACGGCCGTGACCTCGTCCTCCACGGCGATGTCTCGGCGGAAGCCGTAGGCGACCTTGGCGTACACCGACTTCGGGACGCCGCAGATCCACTGCCACAGATCGAGCTGGTGCGGCGCCTGGTTGACCAGGACGCCGCCGCCCTCACCGCCCCAGGTGGCGCGCCACGCCGACTGCTCGTAGTAGCCCTGCGGGCGCCACCAGGTGGTGATGATCCAGTTCGTCCGCCGGATCGCGCCGATCTCGCCGTCGTCCACGATCTGCTTGATGCGCTGGTACAGCGGGTTGTTGCGCTGGTTGAACATGATCGCGAACGTCAGCTCGGGGTGCCGGGCGGCGCACTCGTTGAGCTCCTCGACCTGCTTGGTGTAGACCCCGGCCGGTTTCTCGACCAGCGCGTGGACACCGGCCCGCAGCGCGTCGATGCCGATCTGCGGGTGCAGGTAGTGCGGCACCGTCGTCACGACGGCGTCCACCTCTCCCCCGGCCAGCAGCGACTCGTGGTCCTCGTGCACCGGGACGCCGTGCTCGGCAGCGGCCTCCCGCCTGGCGGCCTGGACGTCGGCGATGGCGCCGATCTCGACGTTGGGGACCAGGCCGTCCTCGATGAACTTCGCGTACGCCGAGCCCTGGGCCCCGAAACCGATGATCCCGAGCCGGACCTTCCTGGACATGGGCGTTTCTCCTTCGTCTCGCGAGCGAGTGGCCGCGCCTCCTGCCGAAGAGGTGCACTGGTGACTCTGCGCGCTCGTCCCCGGGACGGCCACGGGTTGCCAGCTGTTTCCGGCCGTTGCTCCGGTCGGGCGTGGCAACAAGCGGCAACCCGTAGGAGTGCCGTGGATCACCCATCATGGTGGGGAAGACCTCTCGACCCGGCTCAGTGAGGAGCACCCCGCATGTGGACGCTCTCGGGATTCTCCGACGAGATCTCGCCCGAGCTCACCGAGCAGGCCTCGCTGCTCGGCGAGCTCGGACTGTCGTACCTGGAGTTCCGCAGCGCGTGGGGCACCAACGTTCTCGACCTCGACGACGAGCAGCTCACCCGGGCGAAGGACCTGCTCGACACCCGCGGCCTGCGGGTGTCGAGCATCGGATCGCCGATCGGCAAGATCTTCCTCGACGAGGACTTCGAGGCCCACCTCGACCGCGCCCGTCACGCCGTGGACGTCGCGCACCGCTTCGACGCCCCCTACATCCGGGTCTTCTCGTTCTTCATGCGCCCCGGCAGCGACCCCGACCACGCCCGCGACGAGGTGCTGCGCCGCATGCGCGCCCTCGCCGAGGTGGCGGAGCGGGGCGGCGTCGTCCTGCTGCACGAGAACGAGAAGGAGATCTACGGCGACATCCCCCGCCGCTGCGTAGACCTGCTCGAATCGGTGGGGTCGCCGAACCTCCGCGCGGCGTGGGACGCCGCCAACTTCGTCCAGGTGGGCGTGCGGCCCTTCACCGAGGGCTACGCAGCGCTGCGCCCGCACCTGGAGTACGTCCAGATCAAGGACGCGCACCTCGCCGACGGTGAGGTGTGCGCGGCAGGACGCGGCGACGGCGAGGTCGCCGAGACCGTCCGGGCGCTGCGCGAGGACGGCTTCGACGGGTTCTTCTCCCTCGAACCGCACCTGTCGCAGGCGCACAGCCTCGGCGGGTTCTCCGGTCCCGAGCTGTTCACCGAGGCGTGGCAGGCGTTCACGGCCCTGCTGAAGGAGGAAGGGATCGAGCACCGATGATCACAGCGGCCGTCATCGGGTGCGGCGACGTCTCGACCGTGCACCTGGAGGCGATCGAGGCGTTGGACGACGTCGAGCTCGTCGCCGTGTGCGACACCGACCCCGCGGCACTGACCTCGACGGCCGAGCGCTGCGGCGTCGCCGGGTTCGCCGACCACCGCGCTCTCCTGGACGCGGTGCGCCCCGACGTCGCCCACGTCTGCACTCCGCACCACCAGCACGCGCCCGTGGCCCTGGACCTGCTCGACGCCGGCGTGCACGTGCTCGTCGAGAAACCGCTCGCCCACACCCTCGACGAAGCCGAGCGCCTGGTCGAGGCCGCCGAGCGCGGCCGCAGCCGGGTCGGCGTGTGCTTCCAGAACCGGTACAACGCCACCGCGCAGGCCGCGCGCGAGGTGCTCGGTTCCGGCGAGCTGGGCCCGGTGCTCGGCGCGACCGCGACCGTGATGTGGACCCGCACCCCGGACTACTACCGCGCGAAACCGTGGCGCGGCAGGTGGGCCACCGCCGGTGGTGGGCTGCTCATCAACCAGGCCATCCACACCCTCGATCTGGTGCAGTGGCTCGTCGGCGACGTCGTCGACGTCCAGGGCCGCGCCTCCACCCGCCGGCACCTCATCGAGGTCGAGGACACCGCCGAGATGCTGCTGACCCACGACGGCGGAGCGCGCAGCCTGGTGTTCGGCTCGCTGGCCAACGTGGTCCACGCACCTGTCACCCTCGACATCACCGCCGAGCGCGGCACCCTCTCGATCCGCGGTGACCTCACCATCACCCACGCCGACGGGCGGGTCCGCACGGTGGCCGAACGCCGGTCGGGCTCGAACGGTCGCTCCTACTGGGGCGCGTCCCACGAAGCGCTCATCCGCGACTTCTACGCCCGGCTCGACGAGGACGAACCGTTCTGGATCAGCCCCCGCGAAGCCACGAAAGCACTGCGCGTGCTCACCGAGGTCTACGCCCAGAGCGACCTCGCCGGACCACCACGCACGGCCTCCCCCAGCCACGCGCGTTAGTCCGGCGGCCACGCCAGGTGCCGTCAGCCCAGGCTCAGCGCTTCCTCGGCGGCGTTGGTCGCGAGCTCGCGGTCGGCCGCGACCAGGCCGAGCCGGGTGCGCCGGTCGAGCAGGTCGGAGACGTCGAGAGCGCCCTCGTGCCGAACCGCGAAGCGCAGTTCGGCCGGGGTGATGTCCACCCCGTCGATGGGTTGCAGGAGTCGCCGGTCACCGCCGGCCTCGGCGATCACGGCCGTCGCCTCCGTTCCGTAGCGGGAGATCAACCGCTGCGGAGCGTCCACGGTG
Source organism: Saccharopolyspora endophytica (assembly GCF_018070075.1). Taxonomy (GTDB): domain Bacteria; phylum Actinomycetota; class Actinomycetes; order Mycobacteriales; family Pseudonocardiaceae; genus Saccharopolyspora; species Saccharopolyspora endophytica. Next base: position 12,424 of record NZ_JAGPXE010000018.1, on the reverse strand, counting down.
GACAGTCGTGCGGAGCTCGCCGCGCCGACGAGGGGGAGCTCCCGCGTGCGGCACGGCCGGGTGGTCAGCGCGGTGGCGTCCACGGCGTCCTGCGCCATCTTGCGGTAGGTCGTCAGCTTCCCGCCCACGACGCTGATCACGCCGTTGTCGCCGGTGATCACCGCGTGCTCGCGGGAGAGGTCCGAGCTCTGACCGCCACCGGCGTCCAGCAGGGGCCGCAGGCCGGAGTACGTGCCGAGCACGTCCTGCTCGCGGATCGGTCGCGCCAGCACGGAGTTGACCGTCTTCAGCAGGAAGGAGATCTCCTCGGCCGAGGCGGTCGGCACGTCGGGAATCGGGCCGTCCTGCTCCTCGTCGGTGAGTCCGATGTAGACCCTGCCGTGGCCGGCGGGAAGCGCGAACACGAATCGGTTGGTGGTGCCGGGGATCGGCACCGTCAGCCCCGCGTCCAGCCCGCCGAACACCGCGTCGGAGACGACCAGGTGCGTTCCGCGGCTCGGGCGCAGGCGCAGTCCCGGCGCCACCTCGCCGGCCCACACCCCGGCCGCGTTGATCACCTTCCGGGCTCGGACGTCGACGGTCTCGCCGGTGAGCCGGTCCCGCAGCACGGCACCGTCACCGGTCACCTCCTCCGCCGCGCAGCGCGTCAGCACGCGAGCCCCGTGCGACGCCGCGGTCCGCGCGAGGCCGACCACCAGCCGCGCGTCGTCGACGAGCTGACCGTCCCACGACAGCAGGCCGCCGCGCAGCCCTTCCTGCCGGACGGTCGGCACCATCCGCCGCGTCTCCACGCGGGAGACCCGCCGCGGCGGGGCCAGCACCGATCCGGAGGTCCCGGAGCCGCGGCGCAGCAGGTCGCCCGCGACGAACCCGGCGGCCACCAGCGCTACCTGCTTCGCGCCGACGCCCGAGAGCAGCGGCACCAGCTGCGGGAGCGGGCGGATCAGGTGCGGCGCGGTGCGCTCCATGAGGATGCGGCGTTCCACGGCGCTCTCGTAGGCGATCCCGACGTTGCCGGAGGCCAGGTAGCGCAGTCCGCCGTGCACCAGCTTCGAGCTCCACCGGCTGGTGCCGAAGGCCAGGTCGTGCTTCTCGGCCAGCACCACGCTCAGGCCGCGCGAGGCGGCGTCCAGCGCGACGCCCGCGCCGGTCACACCACCGCCGACGACGAGCAGGTCGACCTCGTCCCCGTCGGCGAGCTCGGTCAGGTCCCTGGTGCGCCGGGCGGCGTTCAGCGAGATCATCAGATCACTCCTGGGGGCTGAGGTAGGCGTCGAGCACGACGCGCAGCTGCGCGTCGAGGCGTTCCGGGGGGAGCGCGTCGGAGACGATGCGGGCGGACAGGACCGCGGACTGCGCCAGCAGCAGGACCATCGCGGCGAGCTCGTCCGGGTCTCCTCGGCGGATCGTGCCGCTGTCCTGCCCGCTGCGGATGGCGGCGGTGAGGACGTCGAGGATGCGCTGCTGGCTGGCCCCGAGCCGGTCGAACACGTAGGTGGTCAGCAGCTCCGGGTCGGTTTCGAGGATCTTGACGAACAGCGGGTGCTGCCGGACGGCCGACACGGTGCGCACGATCCCGTCGATCCCGTGCTCGCGCGTCCCTTCCCCGGTGTCGGCGGGGATCAGGGCGACGAGCTCGCGGGTGAGCAGGTCCGCGGACAGCGTTCGCACGTCGGGCCAGCGCCGGTAGACCGTCGGGCGACTCACCCCTGCGCGGCGGGCGATCTCCGCCAGGGTGGTGCGCCGCATGCCGACCGCGAGCACGCACTGCTTCGCGGCGTCGAGGATGGCATCTTCGTTACGGCTTGACGTCATATGTAAAACTGTAACGCATGACTGAACTTGAGCACCGCACCCCGGAGCAGGAGTGGAACGCCTGGGGCACCGCCGAGGGGGCGAGCCCCGTTTCCGAGGAGGTGCGCACCCTCATCGAGCAGGGGCTCGGCGTGGAACGCCGGGACACCCCATCGGTGAGCCGCTCCCAGGTGCGCGTCGGGGAATCGCGACTGACCGCCGAGGTCCGCTCGGCGGTGGCCGCGATCGTCGGTGACGACGGCGTGCGCACCGACGACGACACCCGGCTGCTGCACTCGGGCGGCAAGAGCACCCCGGACCTGCTGCGCCGCCGCGCCGGCGAGGCGGAGTCCGCGCCCGACGCCGTGGTGCTGCCCGGCTCCCACGAGCAGGTGTGCGCGGTGCTGGCGCAGTGCGCCGAGCACCGGGTGGCGGTGGTCCCGTTCGGGGGCGGGACCAGCGTCGTCGGTGGCGTGGAGCCGGAGCGCGGTGGCTTCAGCTCGGTCATCGCCCTGGACCTGCGGCTGCTGGACGGCCTGCTGGAGGTCGACGCCGAGTCGCAGACCGCGACCTTGCAGGCGGGGCTGCGCGGCCCGGAGGCCGAGGCCCTGCTGTCCGAGCACGGCTTCACCCTGGGCCACTTCCCGCAGAGCTTCGAGCACGCCAGCATCGGCGGGTTCGCGGCGACGCGCTCCTCCGGCCAGGCGTCGGCCGGGTACGGCCGGTTCGACGGCAAGGTGGTGCGGCTGCGCGTCGCGACCCCGAACGGCGAGCTCGACCTCGGCCGGGCTCCCGCGTCCGCGGCGGGGCCGGACCTGCGGCAGCTCTTCCTCGGCTCGGAGGGCGCGCTGGGGATCATCACCGAGGTGACCGTCCGAGTGCACCCGACGCCGCAGGAGGTGGAATCCGAGGCCTGGTCGTTCCCGGACTTCGCCACCGGCGCGAAGGCGCTGCGGCTGCTCGCCCAGGAAGGCGCGCTGCCCACCGTCGCCCGGCTCTCCGACGAGGCCGAGACGATGATCAACCTCGCCACGGCGCACGACGTCGGCAGCGGCGAGCAGACCGGCGGATGTCTGATGATCACGCGCTACGAAGGGCCCCGCATCGCCGCCCGCCCGCGGGTGGCGGAACTGCTCGCCGAAGCCGGCGGTTCCTCGCTGGGCGCCGGACCGGCCGAGAAGTGGGACCACGGCCGCTACCACGGCCCGTACCTGCGCGATGCGCTGCTCGACGTCAACGCCGTGGTGGAGACGCTGGAAACCGCGTGCACCTGGTCGCGGCTGGCGGAGACCTGCGACGCCGTGCGCGCGGCGCTCACCGAGTCGCTGCAGGCGCAGGGCACCCCTCCGCTGGTCATGTGCCACATCTCGCACGTGTACCCGACGGGTGCGTCGCTGTACTTCACGGTGGCCTGCGGGCGCGGCGAGGACCCGGTGGCGCAGTGGATGCGGGCCAAGCGCGCGGCGGGCGACGCCATCAGCCGATCCGGAGCCACCATCACCCACCACCACGCCGTGGGCGTGGACCACCGCGCGTGGCTGACCGACGAGATCGGCGAGCTCGGCGTCCAGGTGCTGCGGGCGGTCAAGTCCACTGTGGACCCCTCCGGCGTGCTCAACCCCGGCAAGCTGATCCCGTGATCACCGACATCGCCCTGCTGGTCAACCCGCGCTCCGGCCAGGGCCGGACCGCCGCCGTCGCGCTGCGCGCGCTGCGACACCTGCGGGCGTCCGGCGCGTCGGCGACGGTGTTGGTGGGCCGGGACGAGGCGGATTCGCTGGCGCTCGCACGCCGAGCCGTCGCGGCGGGGACCGGGGCGCTGGTCGCCTGCGGCGGCGACGGAGTCGTCAACACCGCGCTGCAAGCGGTCGCCGGGACGGACACGCCCTTCGGCGTCATCCCCGCCGGAACGGGCAACGACCACGCCCGGATGCTCGGCGTCCCGCGCCACGACCCGGTGTCCGCCGCGCAGGTGGTGCTCGACGGCGCCGTGCGCCCGATCGACCTGGGACGCGTCGGCGACCGCTGGTTCGGCACGGCGTTCGCCGGCGGCTTCGACGCCCTGGTCACCGAGCGCACCAACCGGCTGAAGTGGCCGCGCGGCAAGCTTCGCTACAACCTCGCGATGCTCGTGGAGCTGGCCCGACTGCGTCCGCTGGACTACGTCCTGGAGCTCGACGGCCAGGAGGTGTCGACGCAGGCGATCCTGGTCGCGGTCGGCAACGGCCAGACCTACGGCGGCGGCATGCGGATCTGCCCGGACGCGGTGCCCGACGACGGCCTGTTCGACGTCACCGTCATCGGACCGGCCCGGCGCGACCAGATCGTGCGGCTGCTGCCCACGATCTACCCCGGAACGCACGTCCAGCACCCGCAGGTGACGACCTACCGCGCCGGCCGGGTCCACCTGTCGACCCCGGGAGTCACGGGTTACGCCGACGGCGAGCGGTTCGCGGAGTTGCCGGTGACCTGCGAATGCGTCCCGCTCGCTGCCAAGGCCCTGGTGCCTTCCTGAGCGAGCGGAATCCCTCGGGGGGAACGCGTTGCTGCGACCCGGTGGTCGGCCGGGTCGCAGCAACAGCGTCACCACCTACTGGGTCAGGAGGGTCAACCCGTAGGCGGAGAGGGCTTCTCGGACCGGCTGGTAGTAGGTCTCGCCGCCCGTGCGGCAGTCACCCCAGCCGCCGGAGGTCATCCCCTGGGCCTGGTTGCCCGAGATGAACGAACCGCCGGAGTCTCCGGGTTCGGCGCAGACGTTGGTCCGGGTGAGCCCGCTGACCGTGCCCTCCTGGTAGCGCACCGACTGGTTCTTGGCCAGCACGGTGCCGCAGTGCCAGCCCGTGGTGGAGCCGGAGCGGCAGATCGACGAACCCAGCGGGGCTTCCGCGGACCCGGACACCCGGACGTACCCGTTGTTGTAGTTGTAGACGAGGGGGTATCCGGTGTCGTCGCTGCCGGTGTTGACGAAGGCGTAGTCGTTGCCGGGGAAGGACGATCCGGCGAAGTATCCGGTCGGCCGGGTGAGAGCACCACCCGGCGCACCGCAGTGGCCCGCGGTGACGAATCCACCTTGGACCGCGAAGCCCATCGAGCACCGCGCGCCGGAGGCGGTGTAGTAGGCGTAGCCGCCGACGACGTCGGCGTAGGTCTCCGGCTGCGCGGGGGACTCCACCACCCGCACCGATTCCTGCGGGACCTGCGCGTCGCGCACGAAACCGGTTGCCTGCTCGGCGGTTCCGGGCCGGGTGGTCACCACCACGGCGTTCTCCCGCACGTCGGCGTACCAGCCGGTCACCGCCGCGGGGGCCTGCGCGCCGCGGCCGTTGAGGGCTTCGACGATCCCGTCGAGCTGCTGCTCGCTCGCGGCGACCTGCCGGGGTTCGGCACCGGCCGCGCGCACCTCGTCGGACTTCGCCGCGTCGGTGGTCCCGACGACGAGCTTGCCCAGGTTCGCGTCGAAGTAGGAGCCGCCGTAGCTGCCCGCGAGCGCCTCGCGCAGCGCGCTGTCCGCTCGTGCGGCGACGGCCTCCTGGCCGAGCCGCGCCACGGCCTGGTCAGCGGTGAGGCCGAGGTCGCGCTGCATGGCCGCGACCAGCTCCGGCGACACCGGTGGACCGGCGGGTTCGGCGATGGTCGCGGGTGCGGTCAGCGCTGCGACCGTTCCAGCGGCGACCAGCGCCGCTCCGGTGATTCGTGCTGCGGTTCTGGGTTTCATCGGACGCCTTTCGCTCAGGGATCAGCGGCCCGATCCGGGCGCGCGGGATCCGCTGCAAGGGAGTCGATCAAGGCGATCGGTCAGACCACCGATCAATGAGTGAGCCGATAAAGTGCCAGTGGGGCCAGAGAAATCATCGGACGAGAAGAAGATTAGCCTGGTTTCACCCGCAATCAACTATTCGTCGCGGGAACGAGCATTTTTCGCCAAAGCCTTGCGGACCTCACCGGAATTCGCCCAAAGCAGGCGCGGTGAACCCGTTCGCACCAACCACGAGCCGCGAACAGCGCCCGTGCGACGGAGGCGAACGGCCGATGCCGGATCCTCGCCTGCGCGCCTTCGGCCCTGACGGGAAAGGGGTGAACCTGCCCACCCGAAACGGAGTCTTTGATTCCTCTTCGTCATTCTGCGGCCGAACCGCATTCCGCGACCGGACTCAATTCTGCGAGCGCCTGGAACGCGCGGTGGGCCGGGGCGCGAGAGGGGATCGCGCCCCGGCCCACCGGGGACCGCCGTGCAGGACGACGGTCAGTGTGCGGACGCCTTCTCAGCGCCCGCGCCGGTCAGCGAGCGAACCTCCATCTCGGCGTACTTGTCCTCCAGGTGCTCCTTGGACAGGACCGTGCCCAACCACCCGAAGAAGAACGCCGCCGGGATCGAGACCAGACCCGGGTTCTGCAGCGGGAACCAGTGGAAGTCCACGTTCGGCAGCATCGAGTCCTCGGTCCCGGACACCGCCGGGGAGAACACGATCAGCACCACGGTGGTGACCAGACCGCCGTAGATGCTCCACAGCGCACCGGAGGTGTTGAACCGCTTCCAGAACAGCGAGTACAGGATCGTCGGCAGGTTCGCCGAAGCCGCCACGGCGAAGGCCAGCGCCACCAGGAACGCGACGTTCTGGTTGCGGGCCAGGATGCCGCCGACGATGGCGACCGCGCCGATGACCACAGCGGTGATCCGCGCGACGCGGACCTCCGCGTCCTTGTCCTCGACCTTCCCGCGCTTGATCACGTTGGCGTAGATGTCGTGGGCGAACGACGCCGACGCGGTGATGGTCAACCCCGCCACCACGGCCAGGATCGTGGCGAAGGCGACCGCGGCGATGAACCCGAGCAGCAGCGGTCCGCCCAGCGCCTGGGCGAGCAGCGGTGCCGCGGAGTTCGACGAACCCGGCGCGTTCTTGATCGTCTCCGGTCCCACGATGGCCGCCGCGCCGTAGCCCAGCACCAGCGAGAACAGGTAGAACAGGCCGATCAGCCAGATCGCCCACACCACCGAGCGCCGCGCCTCCTTGGCGGTCGGCACCGTGTAGAAGCGCATCAGCACGTGGGGCAGACCCGCTGTGCCCAGCACCAGGGCGATACCCAGGGACAGGAAGTCCAGCTTGCTTGTCTCGGACTTGCCGTACTTGGCACCGGGGTTGAGCAGCTTCTCACCGGAGGACGCCCGATCGACCGCCGCCTGCAGCAGGCCGGAGAAGTCGAAGCCGTAGAGCCCCAGCGTCCACACCGTCATCACGGCCGCGCCGCTGATGAGCAGCACCGCCTTGATGATCTGCACCCAGGTGGTGCCCTTCATGCCGCCGACCAGCACGTAGACGATCATGATGACGCCGACGATCGCGATCACCAGCGCCTGCCCGCTCCCGCTGGACACGCCCAGCAGCAGCGAGACGAGCACGCCCGCACCGGCCATCTGCGCCAGCAGGTAGAAGAAGCTGACCATCAGCGTCGAGGTCGCCGCCGCGGCGCGCACCGGGCGCTGGCGCATCCGGAAGGCCAGCACGTCGCCCATCGTGTACTTGCCGGTGTTGCGCAGCAGTTCGGCGACCAGCAGCAGCGCCACCAGCCAGGCGACCAGGAAGCCGATGGAGTACAGGAACCCGTCGTAGCCGTAGAGCGCGATGGCGCCGACGATGCCGAGGAACGACGCCGCCGACAGGTAGTCACCGGCGATCGCGATCCCGTTCTGCGGCCCGGAGAACGCGCGGCCGCCCGCGTAGTAGTCGGCCGCGCTGCGGGTGTTGCGGCTGGCGCGCAGCACGACGACCAGCGTCACCACGACGAAGGCCGCGAAGATTCCGATGTTGAGCAGCGGGTTGCTTCCTTGCAACCCCTGCGCGAGGTGGTACATCCCAGCTACTCCTCAGGGTTTTCAGGAGGCGTCTTCGACCTTGGCGCGGATGCGTTCGGCCACCGGGTCCAGGTTCCGGTTGGCGTAGCGCACGTAGATCGTGGTGATGACGAAGGTGGACACGAACTGCAGCAGGCCCAGCACCAGCCCGATGTTGATGTTGCCGACGAGCTTGATCGACATGAAGCCGTGCGCGTAGTCGGCCAGCAGCACGTAGACCAGGTACCAGACGAGGAACAGCGCGGAGACCGGGAAGACGAACGCCCGCAGCCGCCGGCGCAGCAAGGCGAAGTCCTCGCTGGCGTGGGCCTCGTGCCACACATCTTCGGTGGGCGGCGGATTGGCCGAGTCGGTGGTGCTCACGGATCCTCCCTAACGTGTGAGGAGCGCCACGTTAAGGAAGCCGCGAGCAGCAGCGGGAGCCGTCCGGGACCGATGACCGCCGCACGAGACGAACGGTCGACGAACGGCGCGCCGACCGGGACGAGCGGTCGCGCCCGTCTCCGGCCCGTTACCTGCGGTTCAACATCGCGTTCGGGAGCGCGACGGTTCGTCCAGGTGCAGGCGCAGCACGGCGGTCTCCGCCCACGTCGGGGTCTTCCCGCGCAGCGAGACCGCGATCATGGTGGCGAAGGACAGCGGGACCGCCCACGGAGCGGGCTGGGCGAGCAGGATCGCGGGTACGCCGTCGAGCTGCGGGCCGAACAGGGTCGCGCCGATGGCTCCCGACGTGGCGGTCAGCCCGACGAGCACGCCCCACAGCGCTCCGGTCCGGGTCAGCCGCGGCCACCAGATGCCCAGCACCAGCAGCGGGCAGAACGTGGCGGCCGCGACGGTGAACCCCCAGGTCACGAGCACGCCGGCGGACAGGTGGGCCGCTTGCAGCGCGAGCAGGACGACCACGGCCGCCGCACCCAGCACGGTCCAGCGCAGCTGGCCGAGACCGCCCGGGGTGAGGTCGTGGGAGATCGCGCCGGACACCACCAGCAGCAGGCCCAGCGAGGTCGCCAGGAACGCCGCGAACGCCCCGCCCGTGAGCAGCGAGGTGAACACCGTGCCGACCCAGCCGGTGTCGACCTGCGCGGGCAGCCCGACCACGACCGAGTCGGTGACGCCGGAGAGGTACAGCTGCGGCACGAGCACCCGGCCGAGCGCGCCGTAGATGCCCGGGAACAGGTAGAAGCTGCCCAGCAGCAGCACGGTGATGGCCGCGGCCCGGCGTGCCGCTCGCCCGTCGGGACTGGTGTGGAACCGCACGATGACGTGCGGCAACCCCATCGTTCCGAACATGGTGGCCACCAGCACCGCCCAGGTCCCCAGGAGCGGATGACCGGCGTTCTCCAGGTCCAGCAGCGGTCGCCGCCAGTCCGGCCCGCCCGGCACGTCCATGCCGTCGATCTCGGGGACCGCCGCACCGGCGGGGAACGTCAGCGTCCGCCCCGCCTCGATCTCGTGAGCGCCCGGCGGCAGCGGCACCGGCCGTCCCTCGGCGTCGCGCGCGGTCACCGGCTCGGTGACGTCGAGGTCGACCGCGACGCGGAACGTCACCGGGGTGTCCTCGGCGAAGTGGGTGAACTGCACCGGGTGCAGCGCCTCGTGCCGCACCGCCGGGCCCACCTGCAGCACCAGCCACACCGCCGGGATCACGAACAGCAGCAGCTTCAGGCAGAACTGGAACGCCTGCACGTAGGTCGCCGCCCGCATGCCGCCCAGCGCGAGCGTCACCGACACCGCGGTCCCGGCGATGACCACGCCCACCCAGTACGGCGTCCCGCTGACGACGCTGAGCACCAGTCCCGCGGTCCGGAACTGCGGGACCAGGTACAGCCCGCCGATGATGAGCACCACCACCGCGGCCAGCCGCCGCAGCTCGGGCGAGGCGAAGCGGGCCTCGGCGAAGTCGGGCACCGTCAGCGCACCGGAGCGGCGCATCGGGGCGGCGACGAGCACCAGCATCGCCACGTACCCGGCGGTGAACCCCACCGGGTACCACAGCGCGCCCACGCCGTTGGACAGCATCAGCCCGGCCACGCCGAGGAACGACGCCGCCGAGAGGTACTCCCCCGAGACCGCCGCCGCGTTGACCAGCGGAGACACCTGCCGGGAGGCGACCAGGAAGTCCGAGGTGGTGCGCATGGCCGCCACCCCGCGCAGCCCGATCAGCAGCGTGAGGAGCACGACGACCGCGACGGCCAGCAGCGCGAACACGGCTCAGCGCTCCTCGACGCGCTCGGCCGCGCGCAGCTGCCACCGCGCCAGCGCGGCCATCGCCGGGAACGGCAGCAGCACCAGCAGCGCCCAGGAGACCGGGACGCCCAGGACCCGCACCTCGTCGAGCGCCGGAGCCGCGGCGAACACCAGCGGAAGCCCGAAGACCAGCGCGAACAGCAGGAGCAGCGTCACCGCGCCGAGCCTGCGCTGCGCCCGGTGCAGGGACCTGGCACGCAGGGCCTCCCCCGGTTCGAGGCGCGGTGCTCGCCAACGCCGCCGCATCATGCGGCGAGCGTGCGCCACCCGGGTTTGCGGGCTGGTCACCGCCACCCGCTTCGGCCCACCGCTCATCCGCGCCCCCGCGGGTGGGTGATCTCGGCCTGACGGGCGTTGTCCAGCAACCGCTCCCGCAGGTCCCGGGCGTGCCTGCGGCTGACCGGGACGTCCCCGGCGTCGGTGTGGGCGTTGAGCGCCCCGGCGGAGTCGCTGCGCAGTTCCCGCACCGCGTCCAGCGACAGCAGGAAGCTGCGGTGCACCCGCACGAAACCGGCTCCCTCCCAGTACTCCTCGAGCCGGGAGAGCGGCATGCGCACCACGTGCACGCCGCTGCGGGTGTTCAGCCGCACGTAGTCGCCGTGCGCCTCGACGAACAGCACCTCGCTGCGCCGCACGTAGCGGGTTCGCCCCGCCGTCTCGACCGGGAGCGCGACCATCGCGTCCGGCTGCGAGGGAACGGGTTCGGCCACGTCCTCAGTGGCCAGCAGCCGGGTGACGCGATCCAGCGCCGCCGAGAGCCGTTCCGCGCGAACGGGTTTGAGCAGGTAGTCAACGGCGCCGATGTCGTAGGCCTGCACGGCGTGCTGCTCGTAGGCGGTGACGAACACGATCACCGGCGGCTCGCTCATCTTCGCCAGCAGCGAAGCCAGCTCCATGCCGTCCAGCCCGGGCATGGAGATGTCCAGGAACACGACGTCGAACCGGTCGCTCTGCAAGGTGCGCAGCGCGCTCAGCGAGTCCGAGGCCGCCGCGACCTCGGCGACTTCCGGGGCCTCCCGCAGCAGCCTGCACAGCTCGTCGAGCGCGGGCGGGAGGTCGTCCACGGCCAGCGCGCGCAGTCCTTCGCTCAACTCGGCACCACTCCCGGATGGAATCGCGGGACGCGGACGACCACTCGGGTACCCGCTCCCTCGGCGGTTTCCACGACCAGCCCGTACCAGGCCCCGTAGACGCTGCGCAGCCGCCGGTCGACGTTGGCCAGCCCGACCGAGTCGGCCGGTCCGTGCCCGGCGAGGATCGCCTCGGCGTGCGCGGGGTCCATGCCGACCCCGTCGTCCTCGACGCTGATGACCAGGTCGTTGCCCTCGGCTTCGCCGCGCACCTGCACGGTGCCGACGCCCTCGGAACCCGGGGTGAACCGGGGTTCCATGCCGTGCCGCACGGCGTTCTCGACCAGCGGCTGCAGCACCAGGTACGGGATCGCCACGGCCAGCACCTCGGGCGCGACGCGGATCTGCACCCGCAGCCGCTCCCCCAGCACCGCCCGCTGCAGGGCGAGGTAGGTCTCGATGGCGTGGAACTCGTCGGAGACGGTGGTGTAGTCGCGGTGCCGGGCGAGGCCGTAGCGGATGAACTCGGCGAAGTCGAGCATCAGCTCGTGGGAGCGCTCGGGGTCGGAGCGCACGAGCGAGCCGATCACGGTCATCGCGTTGTACATGAAGTGCGGGGAGATCTCGGCCCGCAGCGCGCGCAGCTCGGACTGCGCGGCCAGCTCCGCGGAGTGCTCCAGCCTGCCGTGCTCCAGCGCGTCCTCGACCCAGGCGGTGGCTTCGCGCACCGCGGACATCCGGACCTCGCCGTCGATGACCAGCACCCCGACGAGCTCCTCCTGCACCAGCAGCGGCATGGCCACCAGCGGTGGGCGGCCGCTGCGGGTTTCGGTGTGCAGCACGTCGGCCACCGAGGTCACCGCGTCCGGCTCGGCCTTGGACCTGCCGGACCACTGCAGCGACCCGGACAGGTCGCTGATCCCGACCGCGTTCACGTCGAGGAGCCGACGGAGGTCGCGCAGCGCGCTGGGCACCCCGGGTCCGGCGGGACCGGCGCGGAGGTTCACGGCCAGGCGGCGCGCGGTGCGCAGCACCGATTCGGAGTCCGAGCGCCGCAACGACCACGCGCCTGACGGCGTGCGGTTGGTCGGTACCGGCATCGAGATCCCCAAATCGCCATTGATGGATGCTGGGATGCTAATCCGTTCGGCTGACGTGAGCGAGACCGCTCATCCGCCGCTCGTCGCGGTGCAGGGGCGTTCGGACCCGTCAGCACGACGATCGGTCGCGCAGGTGGTGCCAGAGATCACGGGAGTTGCTTACGTTGCGTGCCCAGTACCGCGCACCGAGCATCAGGGAGTGTCCGTGAGCAACGAAGCCCACGACCGATTCGCACCGTCCGAGGATTTCGCGGCGCAGGCCAACGCCACGTCGGCGCTCTACGGCCAGGCCGATGCGGACCGCGAGGCGTTCTGGGCCGAGCAGGCATCGCGGTTGCAGTGGGACACCGAGTGGGACCAGG
>NZ_JAGPXE010000017.1 GCF_018070075.1 Saccharopolyspora endophytica | reverse complement strand
CGGTCCTCGTCGTCATCCTGCGATGCTGTCGTGTCGCCGTCGGTCACGATGATCCCCTTCCAGCCGAAAGCGGACGCTTCCAGCCTGTCGGATCACCGCCCCACACACAAAGATCAGGACACTCCCGGACCCGATTACGGCGGTATTCCGGGTTGTCCTGATTACTCCGGTAATCCGCGTCCTGAATACGGCGGTTTTCGGTGTCCTGATTACGGCGGTATTCCGGGTTGTGGTCGGGGGTGGGGAGGTGGCGAGGGGGAGGGCGGCTGCGGTGAGGGGACCGGCTGAGAGGAGCAGGGCTCCGAGGTTCCCGAACACCCAGTAGGCGTAGGGGCGTTGGGCGAACTCTCCCTGGTGGTAGCGCTGGATCACCAGGTGGTAGCCGTCGAGCCACCAGAACCCGAAGGCGGCGAAGGCGGCGACGACGAGCGACGCACCGAACCCGGCGATCAGCAGCGAGCGCCAGGAGCGGTGGACCAGCACGACGGCGAGGGCGATCACGGCCACGAGGGTGAGCCCGTAGCTGAGGAACAGCGCCGATCCGAGCAGCACCCCGCCGAGCAGGGACGGCAGCGCTCGGCGCAGCGCCAGCAGGGCGATGGCGGTCGTGGTGACGCCGGTGAACAGGCCGTCGGCCGACACGCCCATCCACACGGCTCCGGGGAAGAGCACCACGAACGGGACCACCGCGCGCGCCGCCCGCTCGTCGTGCAGAGCCCTGACCGTCACCGGTACCGCGACCGCCGCCAGGGCTCCCACCAGCAGCGTCACCACCGACGCCCAGGTGCCGCTGCCGAGCCCGAGCCGGTCCAGCCACGTGTAGACCAGCAGCGCACCCGGTGGGTGGCCCGAGACGTGCACCGTCCAGGATCCGGGCTGCCCCGCGAGGACATGCTGGGTGAACTCGTCGATCATCGCGGGGATGTCGTGCACCCGGGGCACGTCGTGGAGGTACTCGGTCCAGTCGGTCAACCGCTCGGTGATCCCGGCTCGCCACCCGTCCACCAGCGCCAGTGAGACCGTCCATGCCAGGGCCGCTGCGTAGCTCGCGGCCAGCAACCCGCGCCACGCCAGCCGGGACGCCAGCGGCGGGCCCCACACGACCACGGCGATCGCCAGCGCGACGGCCAGGGGCGTGCCAGGTCCGACGTGGGGGTTGAGGAAACCGAAGAGCGGGGCGGCGTCGGCGTGGAGCGGAACGCCGGCGCGGTTGAGCGCGACACCGGCGATCGCCGTGGCGGCGACGACCAGCGCAGCGGTGGCGAGCGCGATCAGCTGCGCGCGGCGGGACGGGGTGGGCACCGCCGTGAAGGTAGTCGCGCACGAGCCCTCGGCCAACGCGCGGAAGGGATCCGTCAGAACCTCGTAAGAACTCGCCCGGCGTAAGGATTCGGTAAGCGCCGCAGACCTTTTCGTCTTCGTCCACTGTGCGCTTGCATGGGTGTCGTGAACGAAGTCGACGTGGTGCTGCCCTGCCTGGACGAAGCCGCCGCCCTGCCCGGAGTGCTCGCGGCCCTGCCTGACGGGTACCGGGCGCTGGTGGTGGACAACGGATCTCGGGACGGCTCCCCGGACATCGCCGCCGCCCGCGGTGCGACGGTGATCGCCGAACCCCGCCGCGGCTACGGAGCCGCCGTGCACACCGGTCTTCACGCCGCGGTCACCGAGATCGTGTGCTTCGCCGACTGCGACGGTTCCCTGGACCCGGCGGTGCTGCCGGACCTGGTCGCTCGGGTGCGGTCCGGTGCGGACCTGGTGGTGGGACGGCGGGTCCCGGCCACGCCCGCAGCCTGGCCCGCGCACGCTCGCGCGGGCAACGCGCTCATCGCCGCCCTGCTGCGCAGGCGAGGCGTCCCGGTCCACGACATCGCGCCGATCCGCGCCGTCCGGCGTGCTGATCTGCTGAACCTCGACGTCGCCGACCGCGCCTTCGGCTATCCGCTGGAGCTGCTGCTCAAGGCCGGGCGGGCTGGCTGGCGGATCGTCGAGACCGACGTCGAGTACCGGCCGCGCACCGCCGGAACCCGCTCGAAGGTCTCCGGTTCGGTGCGCGGCACGCTGCGCGCGACGCGCGACATGGCGCGGGTGCTGCGATGACCGCGCTGCTCGTCGTCGCCAAGGCGCCCGTCCCCGGGCTGGCCAAGACCAGGCTGTGCCCTCCCGCCACGCCCGAGCAGGCCGCCGAGCTCGCCGCCGCGAGCCTGCTCGACACGCTCGACGCCGTCCACTCCACCCCCGGAGCGCACCCCGTCGTCGCCCTCACCGGCGACCTCGACGACGCCGCCCGCGCCACCGAACTGCGCGAGCGGTTCGCGCGCGGCACGCTGCTGGGCCAGCGAGGCGAAGGCTTCCCGCAGCGCCTGGCCGCCGCCCACGCCGACACCGCCGCCGCCCACCCGGGACTACCGGTGCTGCAGATCGGCATGGACACCCCGCAGGTCACCGCGGAGCTGCTCGCCGACGCCTGCCACCGGCTGGTCGGTGCCGACGCCGTCTACGGCCCGGCCGCCGACGGGGGATGGTGGGCCATCGGCTTCCGCGATCCCCGGCTCGCGGGCCTGCTCGCCGACATCCCCACCTCGCGTCCTGACACCGGCCGCCGCACCCTCAACGCGCTGCGCACCGCCGGAGTGCGGGTCGACGCGCTGCCCGAGCTCGTCGACGTCGACACGATGCACGACGCCTGCGCGGTGGCCTCGGGCGTTCCGCGCACCCGCTTCGCCGCAGCCCTGGCCGGGTGCCCGAGGTGAGCGGGGAGTTCGACGCGGCGCTGCGCGGCGGCACGACCACCCTGGAGACCAGCGACGGTTCGGCCCGGCCGCTGCCCGGGCACCGCTGGATCTCCGAGCCCGACACCGCCGACCGCCACGTCCTGGCGGCGTGCCGCGGTCCGGTGCTCGACATCGGCTGCGGTCCCGGGAGGCTCGCCGGAGCGCTCACCGGCACCGGCGTGATGTGCCTGGGCATCGACAGCTCACCGCTGGCGGTCGAGATGACCCTCGCCCGGGGTGCGATGGCCTTGCGCCGCGACGTGTTCGGCCCGCTGCCGGGCGACGGCAGCTGGTGCGAGGCGCTGCTGGTCGACGGCAACATCGGCATCGGCGGCGACCCCACCGCGCTGCTGGCCCGGGTGCGCCGCCTGCTGCGGCCCGGGGGAGTGGCGTGGGTGGAGGTCGAGCCTCCCGGAGCCGGGGTCTGGCGCGGTACCGGGCGCGTCGTCGACGCGGGCCGGCGCGGCCGGACCTTCCGCTGGGCGCGCGTCGGTGCCGACGCCATCGCCGCGCTGGCCACCGGTTTCAGCGCGCGGGTCGGCGAGGTCGACCGGCGCTGGTTCGCGGTGCTGACCGCCAGGCCTTGACTCGCGGCGACCGGAGCAAGAGCATTCCGCTTCGCGTGGGAAACTGGGTCCAGTGTGGACGATCGGAAAAACGGTGCCGTCGAGGATGAATCGGACGTAGGGGTTCAAACGTCCTCGTCCTGCTGTGATTTCGATCCGCGCGGCATGATTTTTCGTCCGAATTGCTCGGAATCGTCCCGCTGATCTCCGGGGATCCGTTTTTCCATACAGTATTCTGCATTCACTCGTCCGAGCACGGGACAGGTCGTGCGGCGAGCGGTGTGAGGGGACGCGGATGAACTTCCCGGTGTGGGTGTGGGCGGTGACGCTGGTCGCGCTGCTCGGGCTGATCGCGGCAGACCTGCTCGTGGTGGGGCGGCGGCCGCACGCCGTCAGCGTCAAGGAGGCCGGCCTGTGGGTGGCCTTCTACGTCGCGCTCGCGGCCCTCTTCGGCGCGCTGCTGTTCGCCTTCGCCGGTTCCACCAGCGGCGCGGAGTTCTTCGCGGGGTACGTCACCGAGTACAGCCTCTCGGTGGACAACCTGTTCGTCTTCGTGATCATCATGTCGCGCTTCGCGGTGCCCCGCGAGCACCAGCACCGGGTGCTCTACATCGGCATCCTGATCTCCCTGGTGCTGCGCGCGGCGTGCATCGCCGCGGGTGTCGCGGTGCTCGCCGCGTTCAACTGGGTGTTCTACCTCTTCGGCGCGTTCCTGATCTACACCGCGATCAAGGTCGCCCGCGACGCCGGTGGTGACGAGCCCGACGACGAGGGCAGCGGCATGATCCGCGCGCTGCAGCGGTTCGTGCCCACCACCGACACCTACGACGGCGGCAAGATGGTCACCCGCGTCGACGGCAAGCGGATGTTCACGCCGCTGCTGCTGGTCGTGGCCGCGCTCGGGCTGGCGAACGTGATCTTCGCGCTGGACTCGATGCCGGCCATCTTCGGGCTGACCAAGGACGGCTTCATCATCTTCACCGCCAACGCCTTCGCGCTGATGGGGCTGCGGCAGCTCTACTTCGTCATCGGCGGGCTGCTCGACCGGCTGATCTACCTCAGCTACGGGCTGGCGGTCATCCTCGGTTTCATCGGCCTCAAGCTGATCGTCGAGGCGCTGCACGGGTCGCACGTCGAGGAGATCCACTTCCCGGTCCCCGACATCGGCATCGCGGCCTCGCTGGGCTTCATCGTGCTCACCCTGGCGATCACCACGGTCGCCAGCCTGGCCCGGTCCCGCACCGCGCGGGCGGAACCGGCGCCCGAACCGGTGACCAGCGGCGCCGAGTCGGAATAAAGCCGCCCGCACGGCGTTGACCGAGCATGGCGCGCAAGTCGCCGGAGAGGCTCCTGGCCGACCACCGGACCGAGGTGCAGCACCGCATCGAGTCGCTGCAGCGGCACCTCACGTCCATCGTCGAGTCGGCGACCTGGACCACCAACGACGACGAGCACGACCCGGAAGGCGTCACCATCGCCTACGAGCGGGCCCAGACCCAGGGCCTGCTGACCGACGCCAAGGCCGAGCTCGAAGCGCTGGACGAGGCCGCCAGGCGCGTCGAGGACGGCACCTACGGGCAGTGCCAGCGCTGCGGCAAGCGCATCACCAAGGAACGCCTCGAAGCCCTGCCCGCGGCCAAGCTGTGCATCCGCTGCACCTCGGCCCGGCGCTGAGTCAGTCCTCGCCGACGGACAGGCGGGAGAGGCGCGTCGGGGTGGGCCAGCGGACGTGGTGGGCCCAGCCGGCCTTCTCGAACAGCCAGATCACCCGTGCCGAGATGTCGATCTGACCGCGCTGGACGCCGTGGCGCGCGCAGGTCGGGTCCGCGTGGTGCAGGTTGTGCCAGGACTCGCCCATGCTCAGGATCGCCAGCGGCCAGAAGTTCGCCGCCTTGTCCCGGCTCTTGAACGGCCGTTCGCCCACCAGGTGGCAGATTGAGTTGACCGACCACGTCACGTGGTGCAGGAACGCCACCCGGACCAGCCCGGCCCAGAAGAACGCCGTCAGCGCGCCCCAGGCGGTCCCGGTGATCAACCAGCCCATCAGACCCGGCAGCAGGAACGTCGCGACCGTGAGCGGGCCGAACAGCTTGTGCACCAGCCGCATGTCGGCGTCGGCCAGCAGGTCCGGGACGAAGCGCTCCTGGTTGGTCAGGTCGCGCTCGAACACCCAGCCCATGTGCGCGTGCCAGAACCCGCGCACCAGCGCGGCGGGCGAGGTGCCGAAGGCCCAGGGGGAGTGCGGGTCGCCCTCGCGGTCGGCGAAGGCGTGGTGCCTGCGGTGGTCGGAGACCCAGTGCATGATCGGTCCCTGCACCGCCATGCTCGCCACCACCGCCAGGGTGATGCGCAGCCACCGCTTCGCGCGGAAGGCCCCGTGGGTGAAGTAGCGGTGGTAGCCGACCGTCACCCCCAGGATGGTCAGCACGTACCAGCCCGCGGCCAGCGCCACGTCCCACCAGTTCAAGCCCCAGCCCCACGCCAGCGGCACGGCGGCCACCAGGGCGAGGAACGGGCCGAGGATGAACACGTACACCGACAGTTGCGGACCCCACGGCCTGCGTCCGGCGAGCATGGGCTTGGGGCCTGCGATCTCAGCTGCGTCCAACTCGAGCTCCTCGCGTAGTTGCGGGGAAATCCCGCCTCGACCACCAAACCCCGAATGCTCTGGTGATCGCAAGAAACGGGATGGCAACCGAGAGTGAACGGCCAACGATTCCGGGGACGCGTGCGCGGTCTGCGCACACCGCTGGTCCCGGTCTACGTCGCGGACGGTAGCACGGGTGTCGCTCCTGGTCGGACGACCGGATCGCCGTCGGCGCCGATGCTGGGAATCACCGACGAGGAAGGTGAGCAGCGATGGTGACCGAACTACTGATGCAGTGGGGCCCCGGGCCCGGACCCGGAGGCCACGGCGGAGGTCCGTTCTGGATCTTCGGCCTGGTGTGGATGGTGCTGATCGCGTCGCTGATCGTCACCGCGATCTACGCGATCCTGCGCAGGACGCGGCGGCCTTCGGCGACCGAGAGCGCGCGGATGATCCTCGCCGAGCGCTACGCCCGAGGCGAGCTCAGCGGTGAGGAGTACCGGGAGCGCCTCGGCGAACTGCGCTGAGCGAGGGGTGCGCGACTTCGCGAGAGGTCGCGCACCCCAGGCCCCACTATCGGGCGATGGGCTCAGGGCCGGTGGAGCTGGTCGGTGAGGTTCCAGGAGCGCCAGGACATCTCACCCGCGTTGGCGTTGATGTCCAGGACCACCGAACCCTTGATGTCGGCCGGGAGCCGCTCGATCGCGGGCAGCGCGTCCGCGGACAGCTCCGCCAGGTACTCGGGGTCGACCTTGCCGGTGTGCTCGAAGCGGGAGACGTTGGCCTCGGCGACCGCGCCTTCCGGGTTGAGCCCGGCCAGCACCAGCAGCGCGCCCATCGCGGTGCCCAGCACCGCCGTGGGCAACCAGTGCGCACGCAGCCGCACGCCCGCCGCGATGATCATCGCGTAGACCACGCCGAGCCAGATCTCGCAGGTCATCACCAGCAGCCGCAGGACCGTGTACCCGTAGGCGTCCTGGTAGGACCACATCCGCGCCAGCGCGGAGCCGACGATCACCAGCGTCAGCACCGCCAGCGCCCCGGCCAGGCCGCGCAGCAGGTTCCGCTCGGCCCGCGTGCGCCTCGGCGCCCAGCGCGCGGCGGCCGCGATCACCGGCAGGGTCAGGATCGTCACCAGCGTCAGCTGCCAGAACCCGTTGCGCGCGTAGGAGGAGAACGTCACCCCGGCGCTGTCGCGCACGTGCGCGGGACCGCCGAACAGCGACGCCGCCTGCACGACGATGAACAGCGCGAACAGCGCCACCAGCACGCCGATCGGCACCGCCCACTCCGCTCCGCGCAGCGTGCGCCGCTCACCGCCGGGCGCGTCGAGCTTCGGAGGGCGCAGCGCGGTGAAGGCGGCGCCCAGGGCGAGCAGGGTGAAGGGCGCGAACACGAACGTCGCGCGGAAGAACGTCTCGAAGTCCAGTTCGGGCACGACCGCGTCGGCGATCCGCGCGAAGTTCTCGTCGGCGCCGGCGAACAGCGCCCCGAAGATCAGCAGCAACAGCAGCGCGACCAGCACCGAGAAGCCCATCCGCAGGGCTCGGCTGCCGCGCACCCGGCCGCGCATGCCGCGCGCGGTCCACGGCAGCGCCCGGCAGGCGGCGATCGGCACCGCCACGGCCATCAGCACCAGCTCCCGGACCGCCCGGGCGCGGCTGATCGCCAGCGCCGCCGCGACGGCGGAGGTGAGCACGCACAGCGCCGCCAGCCACTCGGCGCTGCGCAGCGCGCACACCGACAGCAGCAGCAGGCCGGTGACCACCCACAGCACCTGCCCGATCCGGACGTCGCGCACGGCGAACAGCAGTCCCGCCGCCGCGCACAGCCCGAACAGCGTCCAGCCGATCCCGGGGCCTTCCAGCGGGAGGAACACGGCTGCGGCGACACCGGTGATCAGCGCTGCGGGCAGCGCTCGGGGCACGCCGTTCTCGGGCCGGGGCCAGAAGGAGTCGAACAACGGGGGTGCGGGGACCTGGTACTGCGAGACGACCGGCGGGGGAGCGAGGTGGTCGGACATGTTCCTCCAGAGCGAACCGTGCTTCGCCTGAAGACGTCTCAAGCCCGGCGCGGGTTGCGTCGCGCCGGGCTTGAGGAAGTCGGACCGTCAGTTGTTGCGCGCGGCCTGCCGGGAACCGGGCGCGGAGAGCCGGCCTCGGGCGGTGACCAGCGCTGTGCGCGCGTTGGCGCGCTCGCCGTGGGCGAGGTGCTCCGCGGCGGTGCGCACCGCGGTCGCCGCGTCCGCGGAGACCGCGATCTGCGGGTGCTCGTCGAGCAGCCCCACCGCGCGCATCAGTTCCTGGCGGGCGCGGTCAGCCGGGGTGTTCGGCTTGGTCAGCAAGTCGATGAGGGCTGTGTCCACCGCGTCGCGAAGGGCCGCCTCGGTCGAGCTGTGCGGTAGTGCAGTCACGGGCCGGGAGTCTATGCGCTGAACGGCACAATTTTCTCGGCCGCTGATCACCCACATGGGTGGATCTCTGTGGTCCGGTGCAACGGTGAGCTGAACACGACCCGTCATTTTTGCTTCTGGCCCGTCGAATTCGCGCGCTGGAGCGACTCGTCGCGCACGCGCCCGGGCTGAGCATTTCGCCTGGTTGTGCGGCTTTCGGCACTTCGTCCGCTCTGAGATGTGCCCTAACGCACGTTTAGTTGATGTGCGCAACTAACTTGTTACGGTCACGGCGAGTACCGATTTCTGCTCAGCGAGTTCGGCTGAGTGACCGGAACGGATGAGGTTTCCGGGGGAAGCGCGGGAACCGAAAGGGGCGCGAGGGTGACTACTGGCCAGCAATGGGACATCGTGACCAGCGTCGGGCTGACCGCGCTGGGAGTGGCGGCGGCGCGGGCGCTGGAGACCCATCGCGAGGACCGGCTGATGTCGGACCCGTTCGCCGCGGCGTTCGTGAAGGCCGCCGACGCGCCGGCGCCGATGCCCACCTCGCCGGAGGAGGTGGCGCAGCTGCCGGAGGACTCCATCTGGGCCCAGGCCAAGATGGAGGACTACATGGGCGTGCGGTCGCGCTGCTTCGACGACTTCTTCGCCGCGGCGGGCGAGGCCGGTGTCCGGCAGGTGGTGATCCTGGCCTCCGGCCTGGACGCGCGTGCCCACCGCCTGGACTGGGCTGTCGGCACCACCGTCTTCGAGATCGACCAGCCCAAGGTCCTGGAGTTCAAGCGGACCGTCCTCGACGGACTCGACGCCGCGCCGAAGTGCGCGCACCGGCCGGTGCCGATCGACCTGCGCGAGGACTGGGCCTCGGCGCTGACCGAGGCCGGTTTCGACACCGAGGTGCCCACCGCGTGGCTGGCCGAGGGCCTGCTGCCCTACCTCCCGCCGGAGGCCGAGCAGCAGCTGCTGACGAGCATCGACCGGCTGTCGGCCTCCGGCAGCCGGTTGGCGGTGGAGGACTTCAACGACGTCCGCCGGCTCTTCGAGGACGACGACCTCGCCGACTTCGGCCAGGAGTGGGGCCTGGACATGCGCGACCTGCTGCACTCCGACGATCGCCCCGAGTCCCCGGACGTGCTGCGAGGCCTGGGCTGGAAGACCGAGGTCGAAGGCGCTGAGGCGAAGGCGCGGGGCTACGGCCGCGACCTGAGCGGGATGTTCGGCGAGATGGCCGACGCCAGCCGCTTCGTGGAGGCGCGCAAACCCGCCTGAGGTGCGCGGGGTCCGAAATGACCTGTTCGGCAGGTGATTTCGGACCCCGTCGCACGTCCCGCGCCGACGGCGTTCGCCGCCTACGATCGGGGAGTGGCAGAACAGGACTGGGACATCGTCAGCGGCATCGGCGTCACCGCGCTGGCGGTGGCCGCCGGGCGCGCGATCGAGAGCTGCCGGGACGACCGGCTGATCAACGACCCCCACGCCCAGACGCTGGTGCGCGCCGCGGGCCAGGGGATGGCGTTCCCGACCACGCCGGAGGAGCTGGCGGCCATCCCCGACGACGGGCGCCGCTGGGCCGAGCGCATCGACCACTACATCGGTGTCCGCTCCCGCTTCTTCGACGACTTCTTCGCTCAGGTCGCCGAATCCGGCGTGCGCCAGTTCGTGATCCTGGCCGCCGGATTGGACACGCGCGCCTATCGGCTCGACTGGCCCGACGGGACCGCTGTGTTCGAGCTGGACCAGCCGAAAGTCCTCCAGTTCAAACGGGAGATCCTCGATCGGGTCGAGTCCGGTTGTGAGCACCGGATGCTGGGAATCGACCTGCGGGAGGACTGGCCCGCCGCGCTGATCGCCGCCGGCCTGGACGTCGGCGTTCCCACCGGATGGCTGGCCGAAGGGCTGCTGCCGTATCTGCCGGGCGAGGCGGAACGAGGGCTCCTGCAGGCCATCACCGACCTGTCCGCGCCGGGAAGTCGCTTGGCGGTGGAGGAGTTCCACGACACCAGCAAGATCGCAGGTGACGCGAAGATCTCCGAGTACGGCAAGCAGCAGGGCATGGACGTCAGCGCGATCCTGCACGACGACGGCCGCCCTGCCGCTCCGGATCTGCTGGTGGAGCTGGGCTGGAACAGCGAGGCCGAGACCAGCGAGGACGCGGCGGTCCGCCTCGGCAGGGATCCCGGGCTGGCGATCGGCCCGATGCTCGAGGTCAGCCGTTTCGTGACCGCCTCGAAACCCGGGTGAAGACGATCACCGCGACTGGGCGGGCATGATCGGAGTAGCCTGGGATTTCGCACTGTCCGCGAGCGAAAACGGGTGAGCTCGGTGTTCCTGACAATTCTCGGCTGGATCGTGTTCGGCCTGATCGCCGGTTTCCTGGCCCGCGCCATCGTGCCGGGCAAGGACGACATCGGCCTGCTGATGACGATCGTCCTCGGCGTCGTGGGTTCCGCGGTCGGCGGTTTCCTGTTCGGCTTGTTCACCGTGGGTCTGCGCGGCTTCGAGCCCGCCGGCTGGATCGGGTCGGTCATCGGCGCGGTGATCGTGCTGGTCATCTACAACAAGGTTACCGGCCGCAAGCGCCGCGTCCGGTCATAGTTTCCGGCCGACGCCGACCAGCCCGGTCATGCGCTCCGGGTTGTCGCCGACTTCCGAGGGGGAGACCGGTCGCCACTGCGGCATGAAGACCAGGCCCGGTTCGACCAGCTCGAAGCCCTCGAAGAACCCGCCGATCTCTGCTCGCGAGCGGAACGTCAGAGGAGTGGCGGTCCGCTGCTTGTAGAGGTCGGCGTGTTCGCCGGCGACGTCCGGCCGCCCCTCGTCGGTGGCGTGCGAGATGCACAGGAAGCTGCCCGGCGCCAACGCGTCCCGGTACCGCGCGATCATCTCGCGAGGTGCGGAGTCGTCGCCGATGAAGTGCAGCAGCGCCACCATCATCACCGCCACCGGCTGGCCCGGGTCGAGCAGCGCGGTGACCTCGTCGGAGGCCAGGACGGCTTCGGGATCGCGGGCGTCGGCGCGCACGATGTCGGCGTCGGCGTTGTCGGCCAGCAACGTCTTGCTGTAGGCCACGGCGACGGGGTCGGTGTCGACGTAGACGACGCGGCTGCCGGGCGCCGCCAGCTGCGCCACCTCGTGCACGTTGCCCACCGTCGGGATGCCCGAGCCCAGGTCGAGGAACTGCCGGACGCCCTGTTCGACGCAGCAGTGCACCGCGCGTCGCAGGAAGGCGCGGTTGGCCTGCATGATCTGCGGCAGCTCCGGCCACATCGCGATCGCCTCGTCGCCCATCTCGCGGTCGACGGCGAAGTTGTGGCTGCCGCCGAGGTAGTAGTCGTAGACCCGCGCGGCGTTGGGCTTGTCCAGGTCGACTTCGTTGGGCTCGGACATCGCAGACCTCCTCACGGCTGGGCGGGGCCACCGCCCAGCCGTGATGTTAGAGGTCGGCCACCCCGATCCGGGGTCAAGCAGCGGCCACGGTTCGGTTGCTGAGCCGTACCACCGCCGCCAGGGCCACGAGGGCGACCGCCGCGCCCGCGGTCATGATGACCGCCATCGCGGGTCCGTCGTTGCCCAGCACTCCGACCAGCGGCGCGATCAGCGCGCCGAGCCCGAACTGGCAGGCGCCCAGCAGTGCCGCGGCGGTTCCCGCGGCCTCGCCGTGCCGCCCCAGCGCCAGCGCCGGGGCGTTGGGCATCACGAAGCCCATCGACCCCAGGACCAGCCACAACGGCACCAGGAATCCGACCAGCCCGCCGATGCCGGTGGTGGTCAGGGCGATCATCACCAGCCCGGAGGCGGTGGCCACGATCAGGGAGGTCACCACGATCTGCATCGTGGTGAAGCGGTTGAGCAGCACGACGTTGAGCTGCGAGGCGCCGATCAGCGCCACGGCACCCGCTCCGAACACGAGCCCGAACGCCTGCTGGTTGAGCCCGTACTGCTCCTGCAGCACGAACGAGGAACCCGACACGTAGGAGAACAGCGCCGTCATCGCCAGCGCGGCCACGACCAGCAGCAGCACGAACTCGCGGTCGGTGAGCAGCTTGCCGTAGGTCTTGAGCACGGGCGCGAAGTGCGGTTCCTGCCTGCGCTGCGGCGGCAGCGACTCCGGCAGCGCGAGCACCGCCAGCACCAGCAGGGCGGCACCGAGCGCGGCCAGCACGCCGAAGACCCCGCGCCACGAGGTCGACAGCAGCACCGCGCCGCCCAGCGTCGGCGCCAGGATCGGTGCGATGCCCATGACCAGGATCAGCCGCGAGAGCGCGGTGGCGGCCGCACGCCCGGACCACAGGTCGCGCACCACCGCCATCGCGACCACCATCGCCGCGGCCGCCCCGACTCCCTGCACCACGCGCAGCCCGCCGAGCACGGCGACGTTCGGCGCGATGAGGCAGGCCAGCGAGGCGAGGATGTGCAGCGCGGTGCCGGCGATGAGCGGCTTGCGGCGTCCGACGACGTCGGAGAGCGGGCCGATCAGCAGTTGTCCCAGCCCCAGGCCGAGCAGCGTCCCGGTGAGGGTGAGCTGCACGGTGGAGTCGGGAGCCCCCAGGTCCGCGCCGATGGAGGGCAGCGCGGGCAGGTACATGTCGATGGTCAGCGGCCCCAGGGCGATCAGCGCCCCGAGCACCACGATGATGCGCAGTCGCTCCAGCCCGGTCGGTTCGTCGGCGCGGACATCACTCGTCCGGGCCGGCGCCGCCGGGGATTGCACAGCAACGTCTTCCATCGCTTCCTTCCGGAAATGTCGTCCAGTACCCGACGTAGAGCGTGGTGGAAGCCGCGTTTGTTCCGGAGAAATCAGGAATTCTCTGTGATGCGGATTACAGACGATGAATTATGAGTCCATTGTGGACGAGTATTCCCGGAATCGATGACAGTTCTGTGAATTCCGGGTTCCGCGCGGGCTGCCCGGGCCCGGCGGACCCGGGCAGCCGCTCGCTCAGTGCTGGGTGAGCATCGTGCGCATGGAGTCGATCTCGGACTGCTGGCTGATCATGATCTCCCGCGCCATCTGCTGGGCGTCGGGGAATCGACCCTTCTCCACCTCGGTCCGGGCCATCTCGACCGCACCTTCGTGGTGCTTGATCATGAGCATGAGGAACTTCTGGTCGAACTCGGGGCCCTTGGTCTGGCCGAGGCTCGCCATCTCGTCGGTGGACATCATGCCGGTCATCGAGTGACCACCATGTCCGCCGTGCCCTCCATGTCCGGACTGCTGGGCGTTCCAGTCGCGAAGCCAGCCGTTGAGCTTGTCGATCTCCGGGCCCTGCGCCGCCTCGATCCGGGCGGCCAGGTCCTTGACCTGCTGGGAGCCGGCGTTCTGCGCGGCCATCCTGGACATCTCGATGGCCTGCTGGTGGTGCGGCAGCATGCCTTGGGCGAACATCACGTCGACGTCGTTGTGCGCGGGTGCGGTCTGAGCGGGCGGAGCCGCCGGAGCGGGGGTCTCCGCCTGGCCGCAGCCGGCCAGGAACGACAGGGACAGGGCGGCGCCGAGCACAGCGGCGCCCGTGCGGGCGTGCTTCATCACGAATTACCTCGTCTTCGAATGGGCGTGATCGGGCGTGACCGGGTCGGGCCGGTCCGGAGGCCGATCAGCGCCGGAGTACGCAGAGTGCGGCGAGCCGCCGAGGTAAGGGGTCCGGAGGTCGCGCCCGTTGCAGTGTGCGCCGAATCCGGGAGAGGAACATCTCGGCCGTGACGACGGCGGCCAGGTGCAGCCGCGGGGCCAGCAGCACGAGGAAGCTCGCGGCGACCGCCAGGCACAGGTGCAGCGCGTCGTGCCCGTCGGGCGCGGCGTCGTCGGAGGCCTGGACCTGGGCGTGCGCGCTGACCGCGTGCTGGGCGTGGTGCGCGTCGTGCTGCGCGGGCACGTGGTGCATGAGCACCACGCCGAGGGCCAGGGCCACCAGCAGGGCCCAGCGGAACGCTCCGGTGCGCACGGGCAGGTCCGTCAGGACTTCACCAGGCGCGCGATGGCGTCGCTGGCCTCGCGGATCTTGGCGTCGGCCTGCTCGCCGCCCTCGGACATCGCCTCGGAGACGCAGTGCTTGAGGTGCTCGTCGAGCAGCCCGAGCGCGACGGCCTGCAGCGCCTTGGTGGTGGCCGAGACCTGGGTGAGCACGTCGATGCAGTACTCGTCGTCGTCGATCATGCGCGCAAGACCGCGCACCTGACCCTCGATGCGACGCAGTCGCTTGGCGTAGTCGTCCTTGTTGTGGGCGTAGCCGTGCATCGAATTACCTCCCCTGGGTCGGTGGACCCACCACCTTTATACCCCAGGGGGGTAATTGTGGCCAGTCAGAGGAACTCGCTGCGCGCGGCCGGCTTCTCCGCTGCCGTCCCGCGCTGCTCGGCGCGGCGCATCCACAACCAGCCGCCGAGCTGGACGAGCGCCGCACCACCGGTCAGCGCCACGGCGATGACGGCGTACGACGGCCAGCCGTTGATCACGCCCAGGGCCACCGCCACGGCGAAGAACAGCAGCGTGCGCACCAGCAGGATGCCGAGTTGGCTCTTGGTCACGGCCTGACCACCTCCG
The DNA here is from genome assembly GCF_018070075.1 of Saccharopolyspora endophytica. Lineage (GTDB taxonomy): Bacteria > Actinomycetota > Actinomycetes > Mycobacteriales > Pseudonocardiaceae > Saccharopolyspora > Saccharopolyspora endophytica. Next base: position 157,851 of record NZ_JAGPXE010000017.1, on the reverse strand, counting down.
GCCCCCGAGTCTAGGCGGGATCCCGGCGGCGTCCGTCCGGGCGTGCGGCATTGACGCTGCGTGTCGGCCTGCTTACTTTTGATGACGGCCGTGCTCACATCGAACGGAGCGTCGGATGACCGAACCGCTGGGGCCGGATTCGTTGATGTGGCGCTACTTCGGCGACTGGCGCGGGTTGCTGCTGGCGCTGTGGGCCGGGTCGATGCAGAACATGCACCCGCAGCTGGGCGCGGGCGTGGAGGAGCACTCGGAGTTCTTCGACGAGCGCTGGGAGCGGCTCTACCGATCGCTGTACCCGATCGGCGGCGTGGTCTACGACGGCCCGCGCGCGGCGGAGACGGCGAAGCTGGTCCGCGGATTCCACAACGGCATCAAGGGCGTCGACCAGCGCGGCAGGCCCTACCACGCGCTCAACCCGGAGACGTTCTTCTGGGCGCACGCGACGTTCCTGGTGATGCCCATCCTGATCAACGACCGCCTGGGCAAGCCCCTGGCCGAGGAGCAGAAGGCGCAGGTCTACGCCGAGGGCGTGCAGTGGTACCGGCTCTACGGCATGAGCATGCGCCCGGTCCCGCCGGACTGGCCGAGCTTCCAGCGCTACTGGGACCACATGTGCCGGGACGTGCTGGAGGTCAACAAGGCGACCCTCGACGTCCGCGACCTCTCCCGCATCGGCAGGCCGCCGCTGATGCGGTGGTTGCCCGAGCCCGCGTGGCGGTGGGTGCGGCCGCCGATCGCGCGGCTCATGCACTGGCTGACCACCGGCTGCTACGACCCGCCGATCCGCGAGAAGCTCGGCCTGCGCTGGACCCGCCGCGACGAACTCCTCCTCACCGTCGTCGGCCGCGTGTTCGCGGCGCTGTGGAGCCTCGTCCCCTTCAAGCTCCGCTTCCACCCGCGAGCCAGGGCGGCCTGGAACCGGGCGGAAGGCCGCCTCCCCGCCGACGCCCCGCTGGTCGAAACCCCACCCCGCAACTACCCACCCCCGCACAAGCGCGCGGACCCGAAGCACTACTTCCCAGGCCCCGTCGCCTGACCGGGTGAGGGATTCGAATTTCGCGCGAAATTCGAACGGCAGGTTTCGGCCTCGAATTTCGCGCGAAATTCGAACGGGGCTGGTCAGCGCCAGTGGCGGTCGAGCTTGGCGACGTCGGGAGCCGTGCGGGGGCGGCCCGGCTGGGCGGCCCAGCGGATGCCGTTGGTGAGCACTCTGCGGATCTCCGGCTGGTGGTAGACGGGGTAGCGCTGATCGCCGGGGCTGAAGTAGAAGATCCGGCCGTGACCCCGGAAGAACGTCACGCCCGACCGGAACACCTCACCGCCGTCGAAGGACGAGATGAAGAGCAGCTCGTCCGGCGCGGGGATGTCGAAGAACTCGCTGTAGGTCTCCTGCTCCGGGATGACCAGCGGGTTCGGCACGCCCTCGGTGATCGGGTGGTGCGGGGCGACCGTCCACACCAGCTCCTGCTCGGCCGCGTCCCGCCAGCCCAGCGAGCAGGTCGTGCCCAGCAGCCGCTGGAAGATCTTCGAGAAGTGCCCGGAGTGCAGCACCAGCAGCCCCATGCCGCCCAGGACGTGCCGCTGCACCCGATCCACCACCGCCTCGTCGACCTGACCGTGCGCGCGGTGGCCCCACCACAGCAGCACGTCGGTGTCGGCCAGCACCTCCTCGGGCAGCCCGTGCTCCGGGTCGGCCAGCAGGGCGGTGCGCACCGAGGCCTCCGGCAGCCCCTGCCGGATCCCCTCGGCGAGGGCGCCGTGGATGCCGTCCGGGTAGATCTCGGCCATCACCGGAGGGTCCTGCTCGGCCTCGTGCACGCCCTCGTTCCAGACCGTGATGCGCAGACCGCTCACGCGACCGCCACCTCCCGCTTCTCGGCGGCCGAGAGGTAGCAGGCGTCGATGACCTCCGCGCGGCGCAGCGCCTGCGAGCCGTCGTTGTCCGGCCACTCCTGCGGAGAACCCAGCAGCCGCACGAAGTTCTCCACCACCGCGGCGTGCGCGCGCCCGGGTTCGGCGCTGGGCTGGTAGTCGGCGATCTCGCCGTCGACGTCCCGGTAGACGTGCAGGTCACCGACCTGCGCCTTGGTGGCGCCCACCGCCCTGAGCTCGGCGCCGCCCTCGGTGCCCAGGACGCTGAAGTCGATGAGGTCGGTGGGATTGCGGAACGCCGCCCACGAGGTCTCCAGCACCAGCGTCCCGCCGCCTTCGAGCCGGATGAACGCCGAGGCGAAGTCCTCCACCTCGAAACCGCCCTTGGCCTGGGCGGTTTCCCACTTCATGCCGCCGATGTTGCGCGGACCCAGCTCGGCGTAGGTCACCGCGCTCACCGACTCCACCTTCGGCTCGCCGAGCAGGAACAGCGCGTAGTCCAGCACGTGCACGCCGATGTCGGCCAGCGGCCCGCCACCGGCCATCTCGCGGTTGGTGAACCAGCTGCCGATCTTGGGGATGCCGCGCCGCCGCATCCAGGACGCCTTGGCGTAGTAGGGCCGTCCGAGCTCGCCGCTCTGGATGATCCCGCCGAGGGTCTGGATGTCGCCGCGCAGCCGGTGGTTGAACGCCACGTCGAGCACCCGGCCGGCCGAACGCGCCGCGTCGACCATCTGCCTGCCCTCGATGCCGTTGCGGGCCAACGGCTTCTCGCTGAGCACGTGCAGTCCGCGCTTGAGCGCGGCGACGGCGATCGGGGCGTGCAGGAAGTTGGGCACCGCGATGCTCACCGCGTCCAGGTCGGGAAGCTCGACGAGCTGCTCCCAGCTCTCGAACAGGTGCGGTGCGCCGTACTGCTCGCCGAGCGAGGCCAGCATGTCGGCCTCCTGTCCGGCGATCGCCACGATCTCAACGTTGGGCAGCGCCTGGTAGGCGGCGAGGTGCTGCTGCCCAGCCCAGCCGACGCCGACGACTCCGACCCGGAACGTGGGGTCACTCATCAAGGGACTCCTTCTTCTGCGGTGGCTTCAGCCCTTGATCGCGCCGGCGGTGAGACCGGCCACGATGCGCTTCTGGAAGACCAGCACGAGTACCAGCAGTGGCAGGGTGACGAGCACGGAGGCCGCGCTGATAGTGCCGATCGGGTGGTCGAAATCGCTCGTTCCGGAGAAGTAGGCGATGGCGACCGGAACGGTCCGGGCCTCCGGCGTGGAGGTGAGCGTGACCGCCAGCAGGAATTCGTTCCACACCGAGATGAACACCAGGATCGCCGTGGTGGCGATGCCGGGCACGGCCAGCGGCAGGATCACCGCGCGGAACGCGGTGAACGGGCTCGCCCCGTCGATCAGCGCGGATTCCTCCAGCTCGAACGGGATCTCGCGGAAGAACGAGGTGAGCACGAAGATCGCCATCGGCAGCGCGAAGGTCAGCTTCGGGATGATCAGCCCGGCGAGGGTGTCGTAGAGGCCGATGTCGCGCCAGATCGTGAACATCGGCGCGGCGATGGCGATCACCGGGAACGTCGTCACCGACAGCACCAGCCCGAGGACGATGCCCTTGCGCGGCAGCTTCAGCCGTGCCAGCGCGTAGGCGGCGAACGAGGCCAGCAGCAGCGCCAGCGCGGTCGTCACCACCCCGACCACCAGCGAATTGCCCAGCGCCGTCAGGAAGTCCTCGTCGGCCAGCACGTCCAGGTAGTTCCGCAGCGACGGCGAACCGGGCACCAGCGAACCCGAGGACAGCTCGGCGCCGGTCTTGAGCGAGGTGTTGACCAGCCAGTAGAACGGCACCAGCGAGGCCAGCATCACCACCAGCCCGAACAGCAGGACCACGGGGCGGCTCATGACTTCTCCTCCGCGACGTCGCGAATGTTGCCGCCTGCGAAGCGGATGTAGACCAGCGACACGGCCATGACGGTGATGAAGGTGAGGATCGACAGCGCCGAGCCCTGCCCGATCAGCCGCTGCTCGCGCAGCTCCTGGTAGGCGATCATGGACATCGTCTCGGTGCCGTTGGAGCCCTTGGTCAGCACGAACGGCAGGTCGAAGATCCGCAGCGCGTCGAGCAACCGGAAGATCGCCGCCAGGGCGATCGCCGGGCGCAGCAGCGGCAGCGTGACCCGCCAGAACGTCTGCAGGCGGCTCGCCCCGTCCAGGTCCGCCGCCTCGTAGACGTCGCCGGGGATGACCTGCAACCCGGCCAGCACCAGCAGCGCGACGAACGGCGCGGTCTTCCAGACGTCCGCGGCGATGATCACGGCCATCGCGTAGCCGGGTTCGGCCAGCCACACCTGCTCGCCGCCGGGCAGGCCGAGGGCGCGCAGCAGGCCGGTGACCAGGCCGAGGTTGGACTCGAACATGGCCTGCCAGGTGATCGCCGAGACCACCGTCAGCACCGCGTAGGGCACCAGCAGCACCGAGCGCAGCAGGTCGCGGCCCCGGAACGCCACGTTGAGCAGCAGCGCCATCGCCACCCCGATGACCACTTCGAGCGCGACGGAGGTGAAGGCGAACAGGAAGGTCTGCCCGAACGCACGCCACCACTGCTCGGAGACCAGCGCGTTCCAGTAGTTGGTCAGGCCGACGAAGTGCGACAGACCCGCCCGCCGGACGCTGTAGACGTTGAGCGACAACCAGATCGCGTAGCCGATCGGAACCGCGGCGACCAGGAACATGATCACCAGCGCGGGGGAGACCATCCACACCGCGGTGCGCCGCTGCTGGGCGTCGACGCGGCTCATCAGAACGTCTCCTGCGCGGACTCGACGTCCGCCGCCATCTTCCGCACGCCCGACTCGACGTCGGTCTGCCCGGAGATCACCTCGTAGGCGTTGTCGTAGATCGCTCGCGACACCTGGGCGTACACCGGCGAGCGCGGACGCGGTTTCGCGTGCAGCAGCGACTCCTTGAGCTGCGGGATGAACGGCAGCTCGGCGCGCACCTCGGGGTCGTCGTAGAGCGCGGCGAACACCGGGGCCTGGGCGGTGCGCATCACCATCTTCTTCTGGAACTCCGCGCTGGTCGCGTAGTCGATGAGCGCGACCGCCGCACCAGGGTCGTCGGACTTGGCGGCGATGGCCAGGTTCCAGCCGCCGAGCACCGCGGCCGGCCGGCTGCCCTCGTCGAAGGCGGGCAACGCCGCCGCTCGGGTGACAGGTCCCGCCGAGGTCTCGCTGATGAGCTTGTGCGCGCTGGGCCATTGGCGCAGGTACCCGGCTGATCCGGACTCGTAGGCGCGGCGGGCGTAGTCCTCGTCGTAGGTCAGGCACGCGCGGTCGATCGCCCCGGAGTCCACGCCCTGCGCCATCAAGCGCAGCACCGCGCGGGTCTGCGGCGAGTCGACGGTGACCCGGCCGGAGTCGTCGATCACCGAACCGCCTGCGGAGTAGAGCAGTTCCAGGAAGTTCGCGGTGAGGCCCTCGTAGCGCTTGGCCTGCATCTGCACCCGCTTCGAGCGGTCCTGCCCGGCCTGGGCGTAGACCTCGCGCCAGGTCGTGGGCGGCGGAACCCGGTCGGCGCGGTAGAACAGCAGTCCGGCGTTGGTGTAGAAGGGGACCGCCCAGTCGCGCCCGGCGTAGCGCACCGTTTCCCACGTCGACGGCATCAGCTCGTCGCGGTGCCGTTCGGTGAGCCTGCTGTGGTCGAGCAGCCAGCCCTGCGTCGCCCACTCGCTGGTCCAGGTCACGTCGGTGAGGTAGATGTCGCACTCCGACGACCCGCCTTCGAGCCGCTGCAACGCCTGCGCGCGGGTGGAGTCGGTGTCCTGGCCGATCTCGACGTAGCGCGCGCTGAGCCCACCACCGCGCGCGTTGAACTCCTGGGTGAGGTGCTCGAAGACTCCGGTGTTGCGGACCCCGCAGATGGTGACCTCGCCGCGAGCGCCCTGGGCCGATCCGGGCTCTGCGACTGCGACCTGCGGTGCGTGCTCGCCCGGCGGACCAGCCGGGGGAGGGCTCGCGCAGCCGCCGAGGAGCAGCGCCGCGACGGCGAACGCGGCCCAGGGCCGGGATGAGGGCATGGCATGTCTCCGCTTCGCGGTTCGTCGGCGGTGATCCCGGGACGAACCCGGTCACCGGTCGAACGGCGGCGTGAGACGATCACATGGTTGCGGCGCGGTTACCGGGTGTCAAGGCATGTCGCGCACCAGCCGGTGAATCCCCTCGGGGGACAGCACGTTCTCGATCCCCGCCACGACCGCGCCCGCCAGCCCCGCCGAGCGGCCCAGCGTGCTGTTGGCCAGCGACAGGTGCCGGGTCGCCAGCGGCAGCGCCCGGCGGTAGACGACGCTGCGGATCCCGGCGAGCAGGTCGTCGCCGACCGAGGTGATCAGTCCACCTAGGACGATCCGCTTCGGGTTGTAGAAGTGCACCAGCATCGCCACCACCTCGCCGATGGTCGCCGCGGCGGCCCGAATCCTGCGGATGGCCAGCGCATCGCCGTCGCGCAGCAGTCGCGCCAGGTCCTCTATCGTCTCCGGCCCGCCCGACTCGGCGCGCAGCCCGCGCAGCACCGCGTCGGCCGAGGCCACCGCTTCCACGCAGCCGACGTTGCCGCACTGGCAGATCACGTCGTCGGCGCCGGGCACCCGGATGTGCCCGATGTCGCCGGCCGCGCCGTCGGAACCCCGGTGCAGCTCTCCGGTCGCCGAGACGATGCCGCCGCCGATCCCGGTGCCGATCTTGAGGAACAGCAGCGGGGACTCCTCGGCGGGCAGCGCGCGGGCCTCGCCGAGGGCCATCAGGTTCACGTCGTTGTCGACCGAGGCGGTGCAGTCGAAGCGGTCGGCCATCGTGTCGCCGACCGGGAAGCCGTCCCAGCCGGGCATGATCGGCGGCCGCACCGGCATGCCCATGCGCGGATCGACCGGGCCGGGAAGCCCCATCACCAGCGCTTTGACCTCGTCGGCGGCGACGTCGGTGCTGCGCAGGAGGTCCCGCAGGTGCTCGGTGAGCACGTCGAGCGCCTGCTCCGGCCCGACCGAGAGGTCCAGCGACACCTGCGTCTCGGCGAGCAGGTCCTGGCCGAGGTCGGCCACCGCCAGCCGGGTGCTGTGGGCGCCGACGTCGGCGGCGAGCACGACCCCGGCGCGCGGGGCGATCGCCAGCCGGTGCGCGGGACGTCCCCGGCCGCCTCCGCTGAGCGCGCCGCGCTCGGCGACGACCCCGGCCGCGATGAGCGCGTCCAGGTGGCTGTTGACGGTGGAGCGGGCCAGGCCGGTGTGCTTGACCAGCTCGGCGCGGCTCTCCGCCGTGCCGGAGGCGATGAGCCTGGTCAGCCCGCTGAGCACCAGGTCCGCGTCAGCGCGCCCTGACGTCCTCGGCACCGTCAACCGGACGGGATCCCATCCCACGGTCGCCCCCTCTGCCGTATTTACCGCTTATTTATGACCGAAAAGAAAATAAATTGTAGCTCTTGTCGGCATAAATGTGGGGTCCTAGCGTGAGTGAAGACGAAAATCGGGCGTGAGACACCCGTCGTTGACATCGGAACCGACCGAGGGAGGCAGGCGCGTGAGCCCTGGGAACACCAGGCGCGGCGCTGCGATCGTGGGCGCCGGGATGATCGGCGAGGTGCACCGCCGCTCCGCGCTGCTCGCCGGCGCCGAGATCACCGGAGTGCTGGCGTCCACGCCGCAGCGTTCGCTGGAGAAGGCGGGGGAGTGGAACGTCTGCGCGTTCGCCTCCTTCGACGAGGTCCTCGCCGACGACCGCGTCGACGTGGTGCACATCTGCACCCCCAACGCCACCCACGCGCCGTTCGCCGAAGCCGCGCTCGCCGCGGGCAAGCACGTGATCTGCGAGAAGCCGCTGGGGATCTCGCTGGAGGAGGCCGAGCGGATGGCCGCGGCCGCCGGCGCCAGCGGACTCGTCGCCACCGTGCCCTTCGTCTACCGCTACCACCCGCTGGTCCGCGAGATCCGGGCGCGGCGGCAGGCCGGCGAGTTCGGTGACTGGCACCTGCTGCACGGCAGCTACCTGCAGGACTGGATGCTCGACCCGGACGCCTCCGGCTGGCGCGTCGACCCCGACCAGGGCGGGGTGTCGCGGGCCTTCGCCGACATCGGCTCGCACTGGTGCGACCTCGTGCAGTGGGTGTCGGGGGAGACCTTCACCGACGTCCTCGCCGAGTTCTCCATCGCCGTGCCCACCCGCCCGGCCGCCGGGGGAGCCAGCTTCAGCGGCCCCAGCGGCGAGGTCGGCGAGCGGGTCGCGGTGCGCACCGAGGACACCGCGGCGCTGCTGCTGCGCACCGGCTCCGGCGTGCTCGCCTCGGCCACGATCTCGCAGGTCGCGGCGGGCCGGAAGAACCGGTTGTGGTTCGAGCTCGACGGTTCCGGCGGCAGCGCGGTGTTCGACCAGGAGAACCCCGAGCAGATCTGGCTCGGCGGCGCCGAGAGCAACCGCGTCCTCACCCGCGACATCGGCACCGGGTCGGCCGAGCAGCGCAGGCTCTCCAAGCTGCCCGCCGGGCACGCGCAGGGCTACGCCGACTGCTTCGACGCCTTCGTCGCCGACACCTACGCGGCGATCGACGGCGGAGACCCCGAAGGACTCCCCACTTTCACCGACGGACTCCGCTCGGCCCGACTGGTCGACGCGGTCGTGCGCGCATCCGGATACGGCTCCTGGACGAAGGTGTGATGATGCGACTCGGAATGCTCACCGCTTGCCTCCCGCAGTGGACGCTGGAGCAGTGCGCCGGCTGGGCCAAGAACAACGGTTACGAGGCCCTGGAGGTCGCGGTCTGGCCGGGAACCGGCGGCCGGGACTTCGAAGCGGCCCACCTGCCGGTCGCCGAGTTCGGCCCCGAGCAGGTCGACGCGACCAAGGACCTCTTCCAGCGCTACGGCCTGGAGCTGTCGGCGTTCGCCTACTACGAGAACAACCTGCACCCCGATCCCGCGCGCCGCGAGGAGATCCGCACCCACCTCAAGCACTCCATCGACGCCGCCCAGGCGCTCGGCGTGCCTTACGTGGGGACGTTCATCGGCCGCGACTGGACCAAGTCCGTCGCCGACAACCTCGCCGAAGGGCAGCGGGTGCTGCCCGAACTCGTCGACTACGCCGGTGAGCGGGGTGTGAAGCTCATCGTCGAGAACTGCGTCATGGAGGGCTGGCACCCCGACGGCTACCCCGGCAACCTGGCCTACTCGCCGGAGCTGTGGGAGTGGATGTTCTCGCTGGGCTTCTACCTCAACTGGGACCCCTCGCACCTGACCTGGATCGGGATCGACCCGGTGGAGACCATCGCGCCCTACATCGACCGGATCGTGCACGCCCAGGCCAAGGACGTCGAGCTCGACCCGGCGGCGCGCAACCGCTACGGCTTCTTCGGCAAGGTCGACAAGGGCGGCAACCCCTGGGACATGGGCTGGTGGCGCTACCGCGTGCCCGGCCTCGGCCAGGTCGACTGGCCGAAGGTCGTGGACCGGCTCTACGAGCACGGGTTCACCGGCACGCTGTCGGTCGAGCACGAGGACCCCGTCTGGGGCGGCGACGACGAACGCATCACGCAGGGCCTGCGCATCGCCCAGCGCACCCTCCGGCCGTTGATCGTGGGTTGATTCCCTCCCTGAAGGGGTGAGGTCCTTGCCGACACTGTCCGTTCAGCTCTACAGCGTCCGCGACCAGCTGGCCGCCGATCAGCCCGCGACGCTGGCCCGCCTCGCCGAGATCGGCTTCCGCTACGTCGAACCGTTCGGCCTCGGCTCGCTGGCCAAGAGCCAGGCCGAACGGCTGGCCGCCACCCGCAAGCTCCGCGCCGACCTCGACGCCGCCGGACTGGCGGTCTCGGCGACGCACGCCGCTCTGCCGAGCGTGGGGGAGCTGGCCGAGGAGTGCGCCGAGCTCGGCGCCGACACGGCGTTCATCCCGCACCCGCGTCAGATCCCGGGATTCGGCGAGGACACCTTCACCGACACCGCGGCCCTCGACGCCTTCGCCGACGCCCTCGGCCAGGCCGCCGCCGACGCCCCGGACGGTCTGCGGCTCGGCTATCACAACCACTGGTTCGAGTGGGCCGAGCTGCCCGGCGGTCCCGCCTACGACCGCCTGTGGCAGCGCACCCACCCGCAGGTCCTCGCCGAGCTGGACGTCTACTGGGCGATCGCGGCCGGAGCCGACCCCACCCGGATCCTGAACGCGCTCGGCTCCCGTGCGGTGGCGGTCCACCTCAAAGACGGCCCCGCCACCCGAGACGCTCCCCAAACCCCCTTGGGCACGGGGGCCCTGAACGTCCCCGCCGTCCTCGAATCCGTCGCCGAAACCCCCTGGCACGTAGCGGAAATCGACACCACGGACCGCGACCCCCAAGACCTCCTCGCCACCAACGCATCCCTCCTCCGCTCCCACGGATCCACCTTCACCTGACCCCGCAGAAGCCCCACCCCACCTCACTCCCAACCCGGATTACCGCAGTAATCGGGTCCCCGAATACGGCCGTATTCCGGCACCGGATTACGGCGGTATTCAGGGTGCGGATGACGTGAGTGATCGTGGAACCCGGTGCGGAACGGGGCGCGCCGGGTGGGGCCGGTGTCCGTCGGGTGATTGCGGTTCAGGCGTCCATCGGGGTGGGGGTGGGCGGTTGTGGTCCGGGCCGGCCGTGATCGGAATCCGTTTTGTCCGGTCGGTTCGGGTCGCAACCCTCACGCGGTGCGCGCGGGTCCGGGGGACGTGAGATATCGAACCGGTGACGGAGCGGTGTGTGGGGTGGGGCGTGGGCCGGGGTGCGGTTGATGATGATCGGTATGTCTGAGAACGGGTCGAAGGACGCTGGAGCCGGGTCGGAGCGGGAGTCCGGGGCGGTGGAGCCGAGCGCGAACGGCGCGGCGGCCGAGGACGTGACCGCCGAGGGCACCAACGGCAAGGACGCCGAGGGGACCGCCGGTGGCAGCGGGGCCGTCGAGAAGGCGGGGGAGCCCGTCGAGCGTTCCGGTGGCGGCAAGCACGAGCTCGCGCCGCAGAGCCGGACCGGCGTGCTGTGGACCGCGCTGGCCATCGCGGGCGTCGTGCTGGTCTTCCTGCTGATCTTCGTCGCGCAGAACTTCGCGGCGGTGACCGTGCACTTCCTGGGCCTGGAGTTCAGCCTACCGATCGGTCTCGCCCTGCTGTTCGCCGCGATCGTCGGCGGCGTGCTCGTGTGGCTGGCGGGCACGGCGCGCATGATCCAGATGCGCCGCGCCGCCAAGAAGGCCCGCAAGCAGTCCTAGTTCGGTTCCCCCAGAGGAGCCGAGGTGAACGGGCCGCCGAGCAGTTCGTGCGAGGTGTTCGCGGCGACGCGGGAGGCGAAGACGGCCTCCGCGTCGTCGCGGGACGCGTAACCGAGCTCGGCGGCCTCGGTCAGCGGCACCGGGCGTCGCGCGTTGTCCGAGACGCCCCAGATGACGCGGTAGCCCGGAGACGGGTGCGACAGGCAGGATTCCAGCAGCCGCGCGCAGTCGTCCGGCGAGAGCCACAGGCCCAGCCCGCGCTCGTCGCCCACGGTCTCGAAGCACGCGCCGATGCGGATGCAGATCACGTCGATGCCGAACCGCGAGTGGTAGAGGCTGCCCAGCGCCTCCATCGCGGCCTTGCTCACCCCGTAGTAGGTGTCCGGGCGCGGCGGTGAGTCCGCCGCCAGCGTCGCGGCCTCCGAGAGGGGGCGGAACCCGGCGACGTGGTTGCTGGAGGCGAGCACGACCCGCCGGACGCCGGTGCGGCGGGCGGCGTCCAGCACGGTGCGGGTGCCGTCGATGTTGACCGAAAGCGTTTCGGCCCAGCTGTTCTCGCGGCTGTGGCCACCCAGGTGCACCACCGCGTCGACGTCGGCGCAGGCCCGCGCCATGGCTTCGGGGTCGGTGACGCTGGCTTCGACGATCTCGACCGCTTCGCCGTCCGCCGCGGGCGCGGGTCGAATGATGTCCAGCAGCCGCAGCGTCCGGCCCTCGCGGCGCAGCCGAGGCCGCATCAACGTGGCGATGCCGCCGGCTGCGCCGGTGATCAAGATGCGTTCCGACAAGGTGTTTTCCCTTCGCATCAAGGAATTCCGGATGCGTGGTGCCGCGCCGAACGCTGGTTGACATGTGATCGACGCCATACTAGCGTCCGGCTCCGGAACTTTACGAAACGAATTGTTCAGGGCTTCGCGGGAAATCCGTGAGGTCCGTACGGCCCAATTGGGAAGCGCTTTCCTCCCCTTGGGCGAGCAAGCACCACATCCGGCGCACGCGCCCGGGTCGACGACGATCCCGCAGCGAGCTCGAAAGCCGCGGAGTTCCAAGCCATCGGATGTGAAGGGGTGGGCCGGTGCACGCGCTGGACTGGGTCATGGTGATCGGGTACTTCGGGTTGATGATCGGCATCGGCTGGTGGTCGCACCGAAGGGTCAAGACCGATAAGGACTTCTTCATCGCCGGGGGTCGAATGCCCTGGTGGCTGGCCGGGATCTCGCACCACATGTCCGGCTACAGCGCGGTGTTGTTCGTCGCCTACGCGGGAGTGGCCTACAGCCAGGGCGTCACGGTCTACTTCTGGGGATTCGCCTCCATCGGCATCGGCGTGGCGATCGGGGCCTGGTTGTTCGCCGCGCGCTGGAACCGGTTGCGCGCCGAGTTCGGCGTGGCCTCGCCGCTGGAATTCCTCGCCCGTCGCTTCAACATCCCCACCCAGCAGGCGCTGGCCTGGAGCGGCGCCTCGCTGAAGGTCTTCGACGTGGCCTCGAAGTGGTTCGCGGTGTCGATCCTGCTGGAGTCCTTCGCGGGCGTGCCGATCCTGGCGGGCATCCTGGTCACCGGTGGCGTCACGCTGCTGTACTGCACGGCGGGCGGGCTGTGGGCGGACGCGCTCACCGACTTCGGGCAGTTCGTGATCCAGGGGCTGGCCGGGATCGTGATGATCTGGGCGGTGCTGTCCTCGCTCGGCGGGATCTCGGGGCTGTGGACCCTGTGGGACCGGCTGCCCGCTGGGCACCTCTCGCCGGTCACCGAGGACTACACGACCGTCTTCCTGCTGGTGTACGTGCTGGTGAAAACCCTGGAGTACAACGGCGGGATGTGGAACCTGGCGCAGCGCTACATGGCCTCGCCGGACAACCACGCCGCCCGCAGGGGCGCGCTGCTGTCCTCGGCGCTGTACCTGGTCTGGCCGCTGGTGCTGATGTTCCCGATGTTCGCCGCGCCGCTGTTCGTGCCGGGGCTGGAGGACCCGACGACCTCCTACGCCGCGATGACCGAGAAGCTGCTGCCCGCGGGCATGGTGGGTCTGGTGCTGGCCGGGATGTTCTCGCACACCATGGCCATGGTCGCCTCCGACGCCAACGCCATCTCGGCGGTGATCACCCGGGACATGCTGCCGGTGCTGTGGCGCAAGGCCCGCGCGTTCGGCGAGGTGCAGCGGTTGCGCGCCGGCCGGATCGCGACGTTCGGCTTCATCGCGCTGAGCATGCTGGTGGCCACCCAGGCGGACAACCTCGGTGGCGTGCTGTCGATCGTGGTGTCGTGGGTGGCGGCGCTGATGGGGCCGATCTCGGTGCCGCTGCTGCTGGGGATGCTGCCGTGGTTCCGCCGCTGCGGTTCACGCGCGGCCCTGGTGTCGTGGGCCGGTGGTCTGATCACCTACGCGGTGCTCTACTACGGCGTGGACGCCGGTCAGACCGCGACCGTGGCGACGCCGATCCTGGTCTCGCTGGCCCTGTTCATCAGGCTCGGGGCCGTCGCCTCCGAACGGACCGAGGAGGTCGACGAGATGCTCGACGTGCTGGACCGCGCCGCGAAGGGCGCCGCAGCGGCGGCCGCGCGGTGAGCGCGCACGTCACCGGCTACGCCTATCCCTGGGACGTGCGGCCCGGGTTCGCCGACCGGGTCGCGGCGTCCGGGGTGGACGAGGTCGCCGTCGCGGTCGCGTACCACAGCGCTCGCGCGGCCACGCCGTTCGACGAGACCCGCAGCGCGGTGGTGGCCCGCCACGCCGCGCTCTACCGGCCGGTGGGCACCGGCTGGGGGAGGCTGCGCCCGGCCGAACCGGACTGGGTGGGGCCCGACAGCGCCGGTGAGGCCGTCGCGGAGCTCCGCCGCAGCGGCGTCGACGTCGCCGCCTGGCTGGTGCTGACCCACAACTCCCTGCTGGGCGGGCGGTTCCCGGACGTCGCGGTGCGCAACTGCTTCGGCGAGGTCTACCCGTGGGCGCTGTGCCCGTCGCACGCCGAGGTGCGCGACTACGCGGTGCGGCTCACCCGGTCCGCGCTGGACGGTCTCGACGTGCGCTCGGTGGTGCTGGAGGCGTGCGGTCAGCTCGGCGCGGTGCACCAGCACCAGCACGAGAAGACCGACGCGGTCTGGTCACCCGCGGCGGCCCGGCTGCTGTCGGTCTGCTGCTGCGCGGCGTGCGCGCGCGGCTGGACCGGCCTGGACGCCGAGCGGGTGCGGGAGGCGCTGCGCACGGAGGTCCGCCGCGTCATCGCCACCGGCGATCTGACCGCTGTGGACGACGAACTGCCCGCCGACCTGCGAGAAACCCTGCTCGAGACCCGTTCTGCGGCCACCGACCTGCTGCGCGGCGCCGTGCTGGAGGCGATCGGCACGGGTCGCCGGGTCCTGCTGCACGGCAGCGCCGATGCCTGGGCGACGGGCGCCCTGCCGGGACTGACGCCGCGCGCGGCCGGCGAGGTCGACGGCGTCGTCGTGCCCTGCTGGAACTCGGCCGGGCCGGAGGAGGTCGCCGCGGCCAAGGACGCCGGGGTCGACGACGTCGGCGCCTACGTGACCGCCGTCGGACCGCAGGCCGGCGGCCTGGTCGACCACGTCCGCCGGGTGCGCGCGGCCGGAGCGGGCCAGCTGCACCTCTACCACCTCGGGCTCGCGGGTCCGGCCCGCGCTCCGCTACTGCGGGAAGCCGCCGACGAGGCTCATCGCGGTGGTTGAATCCGTCGGTTTGGCCCGATTCCGGGGTGATCGCGAGAATCGTCGGGGGAATTCCGCCAGTAAGGGGTCCGGACTCCATTCGAGTGACCTCGAAGGCTCCTTTATCGGGGTTCACCCCGTGCGCATCCGGGGCTTTTCACACCTTTTTCCCACGGTCGCGGTTCAGTGGGAAAAATCCCGGTGGAGGTCTCGTCCGTCCAGCTGTGGTGGGGAATACCCGCCAACCTCCACTATTGAGTGAAGATCATCCGATAAGGTGCCTGGCGTATCGAGGGCACGCGATGTCGGACCGCCGGGATGCGCCCTGGCGTGGGCGAAAGACCATCGATGGAAAGAACGTGGAAGTGACGACCCAAGACGACTCCCAATCCTCGCCAGGCCCAGAAAGACAACGCCCGGGCGGTTCCTCGATCCGGTCGCGACTGACCTGGGCGGTGTTCGTCCCGTGGGTCGTCGTCGCGGTGCTGTGGTCGGTGGGGTGTTCGCTGTTCGCCTTCGACGCGTTCTTCGCCCGCCAGATCGCGTCCGGCGTGCAGTCGATGTCGTTGCCCGCGGTCAACGCGCTCGACCAGGTCCAGCGCGAGCGGCTGCGCAGCCTGGAGGTCATCAGCCAGCCCGGCACGGGGATCAACGAGCTCGCCGGTCAGCAGCGCGCCACCGACAGCGCCCTCGACGAGCTCAACGCGAAGGCCGCCCCGGTGCTGGAATCGGCGCCCGCCGACGTCATCGCGCCGATGAACCAGCTCAACGGCTACTTCAGGCAGCTGCCCGCCGTGCGCGAGCGGATCGCCGGCCGCCAGGCGACCGTCGAGGAGCTCAACGCCTTCTACGACGAGATGTTCGCCACCGCGACCAAGCTCTTCGACATCCAGTCGCGCATCACGCCCGACTCCGAGGCCCGCCAGGGCTCGCTGGCCGCGGTCGGCCTGTTCCGCGCGTCCGACACGCTCTCCCGCGAGTCCTCGATGGTCGGCACCATCCTCACCAGCGGTGAGCTCAGCCCCGCCGAGCACCGCGAGCTGACCGGCTACATCGTCAGCCACCACGCCATCGTGCAGGCCAACATGACCACGATGCTGCCCGAGGTGCGCCAGCGGTACCAGGCGATGATCGCCAACCCGGACTGGAAGCAGCTGGTGGCCGCGGAGGACCAGCTCGTCCAGCACGGGGCCTTCGGCCCGAACGAGCGGCCGCAGCTGCGCGTCGAGGACTGGCGCCGGATGACCAACGACATCGGTGCCGAGATGTCCAACCTGGTGCGCACCCAGAGCGAGCTGGTCGCCAACGGCGCGGTCAGCCGCGCGACCGGGACGCTGTGGACGGTGCTGATCGGCAGCCTGGTGGCGCTGGCGGTGTCGGTGGGCTCGTTCTTCTTCGCCCGCCGCGTCTACCGCACGGTCATCGACGACGCGCTGCTGACGCGGCTGCAGGGACTGCGCACCGAATCGCTGGCGATGGCCGAGCGGCTGCCGGACGTGGTGCGCAGGCTCCGCGAAGGCGAGCCGGTCGAGGTCGACGCCGAGCTGGTGGCCCTGGGCCACTACGGCAGCGACGAGGTCGGCGAGGTCGCCCACGCGATCCAGCTGTTCCAGCAGGAAGCGGTGCAGGCGGCCGTCGGCGAGACGAGGGCCAGGCAGGGCGCCCGCGTGGTGTTCGTGGGCATGGCGCACCGCATCCAGCGGCTGCTGCGCGGCATGCACACCACGATCGACGAGCTGGAGCGCAACGAGGACAGCTCCCAGCAGCTGGCCAGGCTGTTCGACCTGGACAACGCCACCACCCGCGCGCGCCGCACGGTGGAGAACCTGCTGGTCCTCGGCGACCAGCAGCCCGGTCGCCGGTGGAGCCGCCCGGTCGCGCTGATGGACGTGCTGCGCTCCTCGGTCTCCGAGATCGACCAGTACTCGCGCGTGGTCATCGGCCACGTGCCGGAGGTGATGCTGCACGGTTCGGCGGTGGGCGATGCGATCCACCTGATCTCCGAGCTCATCGACAACGCCACCGCGTTCTCGCCGCCGAACACGCAGGTGCACGTGGGGGCCCACGAGGTCGCGCGCGGCATCGCCATCGACATCGCCGACCAGGGCCTGGGCATGGATCCGGAGATCCGGCAGCGGGCCAACGAGATGATGCACGAGCCGCCGGAGTTCGACCGGCTCGTGCTGGAGAACAACAAGGCCGAGCAGCTGGGGCTGTTCACCGCCGCCCGGCTGGCCTCGCGCCGGGAGATCTCGGTGGAGTTCGGCGTGTCGGCCTACGGCGGGACCCGCGCCACGGTCCTGCTGCCCGACCGGATCCTGGAGGCGGGCCACAGCGGCGACGGCGACACCGTGCAGGTGCCGGTGAGCGCTCTGGACCGCCGTCGCGAGCTCGCCGGGAACCTGGAGCAACAGCCGGTCAACGGTGCGCGGCCCGAACGAACGTTGGTGCCGCAGCCGCGCGAACTGAGCTGGAATGGGACCATGACCGACCAGTCGACCGCCCCCGGCAGGGCCGCCGAGACACCCGACCACGAGTGGCCGGCCAAGGCATCGCCCGCTCCCGAGCAGCAAGCCGAGCGCGGCGAGGGCGGCGGCAAGGCGAACCGTCCCTGCCTGCCCAAGCGGGTGCCGCAGACGCACCTGGCCGACGGCCTCAAGGACGACCCGGACGCGGAAGAGCAGTCGATGATCGCTTCGCCGAGCAAGCTGGCGGGGTTCCGCCGGGCGTTCCGGGGCGGTTTCGACGAATCCGATGGCGGCGACACGTGACCAGATCAAACGACAAGCAAGCGCGTGTGAGGTGGGCATGACCGAGACAGCTTCGAAATTGAGTTGGCTGCTGGACGACTTCGTGCACGGCGTGCACGGAGCCGACCACGCCGTCGTGCTGTCCAACGACGGCCTGGTCATCGCCAAGTCCGCCGGGCTGGACCGCGACGCCGGCGACAAGCTCGCCGCGGCGGCGTCGAGCATGCGCAGCATCGGCAAGGGCGTGAGCAAGGACTTCGGTCGCGGCCAGGTCGCGCAGACCCACGTCGAGATGGAGCGCGGGTTCCTGTTCGTCTCGGCGGCGGGCAGCGGCGCGTGCCTGGCGGTGCTGTCGGCGGCCGACACCGACATCGAGCTGGTGGCCTACGAGATGGGCCGCCTGATCACCCGGGTCGGATCCTTCCTGTCGGCCGCGCCGCGCGAGCTGCACGGGTTGGCGGCGGAGAGGACCTGACGGTGGACGAGGCGTGGTACGACGATGAAGCCGGGCCCATGGTCCGGCCGTACACGATCACGCGCGGCCGGACCCCTGGGCAGCACAAGCACCGGCTCGACACGGCGACCCAGGTGGTCACCGTCGAGCCGCGACCGGAGACCCCGAGGCTGGAACTCACTCCCGAGCACCGAGCGATCCTCGAGGGGTGCCACCGCCCGGTGTCGCTGGCGGAGCTCGCCGTCGCGCTGGGACAGCCGATGGGAGTGGTCCGGGTCCTGTGCGGTGACCTGCTCGATCACGGTGCGGTCTTCGTGCGCACGCCTCGTACCGAAGTCAGCCGAGAAATCTTGGAACAGGTGTACCGTGGGCTTTGCAAACTCTGAGGTGACCGAGGCGAAAACCCGGTCAGAACAAGCCGTTCCGGTGCAGTCCGGCCGGGACGACGCCGACGATGGCGGAAATCCCGCCCCGATACCCGTGAAGCTCGTCGTGGCCGGTGGTTTCGGTGTCGGCAAGACGACGATGGTCGGCGCGGTGAGCGAGATCCCGCCGCTGACCACCGAAGAGGAGATGACGGTCGCCAGCGAGGGGATCGACGACCTCAGCGGCGTGGAGCGCAAGGAGACCACCACCGTCGCGCTGGACTTCGGCCGCATCACCATCTCCGACGAGATCGTGCTGTACCTGTTCGGCGCCCCCGGCCAGAACCGGTTCTGGCCGCTGTGGAACGACCTGGCGCTCGGCGCGGTCGGCGCCGTGGTGCTGGTGGACACGCGCAAGCTGCAGGAGGCGTTCGCCTCGGTGGACTTCTTCGAGCGGCGCGGCATCCCGTTCGTGGTGGCGGTCAACATCTTCGACGACGGCTACCAGTACGAACCCGAGGAAGTGCGCGACGCGCTGGTGATCCCGGCCGAGGTCCCGATCGTCATCTGCGATGCCCGTGAGCGCGAGCTGTGCAAGAACGCGCTGGTCACGCTCGTGCGCCACGCGATCGACCGCACGCCTTCGGGACTGACCTGACCGCCCGCCCCGGGTACCCGGCGTCGGGTACCCGGGGAACGGGGCTCAGCTCAGCGGCTCGGTCCGGCAGCGGAAGTGGCGCAGGATCGGTGGGTTCTCCGTGATCCGGTAGCCGGGCACCGACTCGGGGTACTTGGCGATCTCGGCGAGGACCTCGCCCACGTACTCCAGGTGGCTGTGGTCGTAGACCCGCCGCGGCAGCGCCAGCCGGACCAGCTCGAACGGCGCGGGCGAGATCAGCCGGTCGTTCTCGTCGAGAGCGCCCAAGTACAGCGAACCCAGTTCGGCGCAGCGGATCCCTCCCTCGCGGTAGAGCGCGCAGGCCAGCGCGTGCCCCGGGAACTGCGCCGGCGACAGGTGCGGCAGCAGCCGACCCGCGTTGAGGTAGACGCCGTGCAGGCCGGACGGGCGGATCGTGCTCACGCCCGCGTGGTGCGCGCGTTCGGCGAGGTAGGCCGCCTCGTGCTCGCGGTCGGCGAGGTACTCGGGCGTGACGACCTCGCGCAAGCCCTGCGCCAGCTGCTCCATCGTGGACCCGGTGAGCCCGCCGTAGGTGCGGAACCCCTCGGTGGCGATCACGTCGACCTCGCACCGGTCGGCCAGATCGGTGTCGTTGAGGCCGATGAACGCTCCCTCCGGTGACAGGCCGTCCTTCTTCAGGCTGGCCACGGCACCGTCGGCGAGCTCGAACGCCTCGCGCGCGACCTCCAGCGGAGTCTTGTCCCCGTACCCGGCTTCGCGGCGGATGACCAGCCAGGCGTTCTCGGCGAACCGCGCTGCGTCGAGGATCAGCGGCACCCCGCGCTCGCGCGCGAGCGCGCTGATCTCCTTGAGGTTGGCCATCGACACCGGCTGCCCGCCACCGCCGTTGTTGGTGATGGTCACCAGGATCTGCCCGACCCGGTGCCCGTCGGGGCCGTCGAGGACCTCGCGCACCGCGGCGACGTCGATGTCGCCCTTGAACGGGTGGTCGCTGTCGAGGTCGAACAGCTCCTGGTTCGGCAGGTCCCTGGCCTCGGCGCCCAGCCGCTCCACGTTGGCGCGGGTGGTGTCGAAGTGCGTGTTGCTCAGGCTGATCCTGCCTTCGCCGAGCAGCGCGGTGAACAGGACCCGCTCGGCGGCGCGTCCTTGGTGCACCGGGAGCAGGTGCCGGTAGGGCACCACTTCCCGCAGCGCGTCGCGGTAGCGGTAGTAGGACTCGGCACCCGCGTAGCGCTCGTCGCCGCGCTGCGCCCACGCCTGCTGGTCGACGGAGACCGCGCCGGTCCCGGAGTCGGACAGCAGGTCGATGCTCACCTGGTCGGCGGGCAGGTTGAACGGGTTGTGGCCCGCGAGATCCAGCGCCTCGACGCGCTGCTCGCGGGTGGTGATGGGGATGCGGCGCACGACGGCGGAGACGTAGGGGCGCAAGTGCGGCATGGGGTGTGCTCCTCGATGTGGTTGCGGCTGGGTGTTGTGTGAAGAAGGCGGCGGTAGCCGCTGTTTCAGGTGTGGGACTCAGCTCGCACCCCCGCGGGTTCTGACACGTCTTCTGGGGAGGGCGCCGTAGCGCCGTGGACGTGCATCAGTCTCGGATCCCGGAGCCAGAGGGCGTGTCAGGTTCCGCCACCCGCACCGCCAAGCACAGCGACTCATCACCAAGCTCTAGTTCTCGGGCGCCGTGCCGCCGTAGGCCTCGGAGGAGGCGTAAATCGTGGTTCCGGTCTGATCGGGGCTCAACCGCAGCGAGACGTGCGCGAGCAACCCGGCCCGGGCCGCCAGGTCGCGGTCGGTGAGCGCGCCGATGACCTCGTCGAGCATCACCGGGTCGATCCGGTGGTCGCGCAGGTGCCGCCGGACGCGCTCGCGGGCCACCGAGTCGTCCGGCACGTAGTCGCGCAGGGGCAGGTAGATGCTGTAGTTGCTGGGCTTCTCGCGGTCGCCTTCGACGAAGGAGTAGCTCGACACCAGGGGGCGGCCGGGGAAGCGCTCGACACCGGGCGCCAGCGTCCGGCAGAAGTCCCCGACCTGGTAGCGGTCGATGCCCGGAACCGCGGAGGCGGCCCGCTCGACGTCGTCGATGCGCGCGTCGTGCTGGGAGACGTAGAGCTTGACCCGGGACTGCGGGCTGTTGTCGAGGTCCAGGGCGAAGAACGTCAGCCGGTCGGCTTCGCGGCGCAGCGCGTAATCGACGACGGTGGGGTGAGCGCCGTCCAGCCCGAGCCGGGTGAACGCCTCCTGGACGACCTTCGGGGCGTGGTCCGCGCCGTGCACGTCGGGGTTGAAGTAGATCTTGAACCGGGGACGCCCGTCGGCGTCGAAGATGAAGGAGAACCACCAGGAGAACCTGCCCCGCGGTTCTTCCGGGCTGAACAGGTCCTCGACGGCGCGCAGCCGGTCCAGCGCCAGGTCGTAGCGCTCGGCGAGGGCGGTGACCAGGTCCCGGGCGGCGTGCAGGTTGGCGGCGGGTCCGGGTGCGGCGGGCAGTGTTTCGGCGAGGATCCGCAGGTGGCGGCCCCCGCCGTCGTCGACCTGGACGGAGAACTCGATCGGGGTGGCGTCGTCGGCGACGTCGGACGGCCACAGCGGCGGCTGGGCCAGCGGGCGGTCGCGGGCAGCTCCCAGGACCTCCCCCAGCAATCGGAGCGGATCGGTCCGGTCCATTCCCACGACTCGGCAGAGGTTGTGCAACTGCCTGCTCGTGAGATCGCCGAGGGTCGCGTCGGCAGTGCTCATTGCAGCCTCGATCAATCTGGCTTACGACTCCGGCTCCGTGTTCGCCGGAAAGTGACTGGCGGGCGCAGCAGCACCCGTGATCTTGACGATCAAAGGTAACCGAGGTGGTCTTCACAGAGTTCTCCGGTGGCGTGAAACCGACTGCTGTGCAGTCGAACTGCGCAGATCATCCACTGTGACCGCCCGGCCGCCGGATGATCAACAGTGAGTGACCGAAATACTGTTCAATTGGCAATGAGGCCACAGTGGACTGTGTAATTCAGCGGATGGGAACTAGGGGGATCGGTGCCTACCGGTAAAAATTCGAGCCCATGCCTGGTCAGCCGCCCGCGTTCGCATTGCCGCGCCGGAGAGGTGCAGGTGTGAACAAAGGGAAACCCCTTCGTGAGTATGATCTTGAAGCGGTCCGCGCGGCGGAAGCGGCGAGACGCGGGAGCGCGTCCGCGCCGCGCCCGGTGTGGCGGACCTCTGGGGCGTCCAGGTCCGCCTGGCCGGTCAGTGATGGCGTACAACAGGCGTGATCGGGCCCGCATGGTCGGGTGACGGTCGCGGGTCCGGGGGTCGTCCTCCGGTACACTTCCGCGGCCGGGCGCAGAGTGAAGTTGGAGAGTCTCGATGGCACGTGACGCGGACCACGACGATTCCGGCGGGGTCTCCGCGATCCTGAACCGGATCGACCCGTTCGCGTGGGTACCGATCATCACGATGCTGGTACTCGCGCTGGTGACGGCGTTGGTCCTGGAAGTGCCGTTGCTCGGCCTGATGCTCCTGATCATGGCCTTGGTGATCTTCGGCTTCGACCTGTGGATCAACAGCCGCAAGCAGGCGGGCAAGGCCCCGTTGCGCATGCCCCGTCGCAGGCGTCGGGATGACGACGACTTCGACATGGACTTCGACCGCGACGACCGCGGGCCGTCCCGCGCGGAGACCTCCCGTCCGGAGCGCGGCGCGCAGCCGCCCGCCGGTCGGCCCGGTGCGCGGCCGGGAGCCAACCAGGGTCGCCCGGCCGGAGCAGGTCAGGCCCGCCCGGCCGGTCAGCAGGGCCGTCCCGGCGGTCAGCCGCCAGGCGGTGGCCGTCCCGCCCCGAACCAGGGCCGCCCGCAGGGGAACCCGCCGAACCAAGGCGGTCGTCCGGCAGCACCCGGTCAGGGTCGCCCCGGCGCCCCCAACCAGGGCCGTCCCGGCGGGAACCCGCCCGCGGGCCCGCCGCCCGGCGCCGGTCGTCCCGGCGCCCAGCCCCCGGGACCGGGTCGCCCCGGCGCCCCGGGCGGTCGCCCTCCGCAGCGACCGGCACCCGGCGGCAACCGCTACTGATGCACGAGATCGGCCCCGGCCAGTTCAGGCCGGGGCCGATTCGCGTCCGGGGTCAGTGCGGCGCGGGCTCCGGGTCGCGCACGGCCTCGGGCGAGCTGTTCTCGCGCAGGCCCCGCCGCGCGAGCTCGGGGTGCACCCCCTCGCCGAACCAGTACGCCTCCTCCAGGTGCGGGTAGCCCGACAGCACGAACTCGTCGATGCCCACCGAGTGGTACTCCTCGATGAGGTCGGCGACCTCGGAGTGGCTGCCCACCAGCGCGGTTCCGGCCCCGCCGCGCAGCAGTCCGACCCCTGCCCACAGTCCCGGGTGGACCTCCAGGTCGCGGGCGCTGGAGGGCAGGACGCCGCCGTGCAGCGCGGCCATCTTCTGCTGCCCGACGGCCTCGGTCTTGGCGATCTTGGCCTGCGAGGCCGCCACGTCGGCGGGGTCCATCTGCTCCAGGAACCGCTGCGCCGTGTCCCACGCGTCGGCGCTGGTGTTGCGGGTGATGACGTGCGCGCGCAGGCCGAACCGCAGCTCGCGGCCCTCCTCGGCGGCCAGCTCCCGCAGCCGCTGCACCTTGCGCCCCACCGCCGCCGGCGGCTCTCCCCAGGTCAGGTGCACGTCGGCCCGCCGGGCCGCCACCGGCAGCGCGGCCTCCGAGGATCCGCCGAAGTACAAGGGCGGGACCGGTGCCGGGGGCTCGAAGGACGTCGCGCCGCGCACGCTGTAGTGCGCACCGTCGAAGTCGACGGGCTCGCCCGCGAAGATGGCGCGCATGATCGCCAGGAACTCGTCGGTGCGGGCGTAGCGCTCGTCGTGGTCGAGCCAGTCGCCGTAGCGCTGCTGCTCGGTCGACTCACCACCGGTGACGATGTTGAGCAGCAGCCGCCCGTCGGAGACCTTCTGGTACGTGCTGGCCAGCTGCGCGGCCAGCGTCGGCGACAGCGAACCCGGCCGGAACGCGACCAGGAACTTGATCCGCTTGGTGCGCGCCAGCAGCGCGGCGGTGGTGATCCAGGCGTCCTGGCACCAGCTGCCGGTGGGGGTGAGCATGCCGGTGAAGCCGAGGTGCTCCACGGCTTGGGCGACCTGCGCGAGGTAGTCGATGTCGGGTCGGCGCGGCGTGTCGGCCCCGGTCGGCGTGGTGTGCGGGCGGTCCACGACGGACCGGCCGTCGCCGTGCGTGGGCAGGAACCAGTGCGTGGTGATGGGCATGGGGGGAGTTCCTCTTAGACGGTCGCGAGCCGGCTCGCGAAGCGGTGGTCGACGTAGTCGGCGAAGGCGAACCTGCGCGGGATCTCCTCAGCCGCCACGAAGGCGTCGGCGAGCTGCTGCTGCGAGCGGACGACCTTGTCGTCGAGCGGGATCGGCAGGTCGGGCCCGAGCTCGGTGGCCTTGCGGGTGACCTCGATGGGCAGCCCGGTGTCCTGCGACCACGCCTGGGCGCGCTTCTCGCGGTGGGTGTCGGCGAAGCGGTACGCCCGCGACAGCCGCCCGAGGTAGTCGGCGATCGCCGAGTTGCGCCGGGCGTCGGCCAGGGCGTCGGTGCCGGCGACCTGGAAGCTGTAGCCGTTGGCCCCTCCACCGCGCCCGTCGGCGATGACCCGCGCACCGGATTCGAGCTGGACCTGCGCGAAGTACGGGTCCCAGATCGCCCACGCGTCCACCGCGCCCTGCTCGAACGCCCCGAGCGCGTCGGCGGGTTGCAGGAAGACGAGCTGGACGTCGTCGGGCGTGAGTCCGACGGCCGCCAGCGTCTGCAGGATCTGGCCGTGCGCGGAGCTGCCCTTGGCGACCGCGATCTTGCGCCCGCGCAGCTGGTCCCGGGAATGGAGCGGGGAGTTCGGCAGGACGACGAGCGCGTCGCTGGCGACGTTGCCCTGGGAGGCGGCGACGATCTTGATGTCGGCCTTGGCCGCGGCGGCGAACAGCGGGGGAGTGTTGCCGGTGCCGCCGATGTCGATGGCGTCCGCCGACAGCGCTTCCAACAGCGGCGGGCCGGAGGTGAAGGTCGCCCACTCGACCTCGTACGGGAAGTCGTCCAGCCCGGCCGAGCGCAGCAGCGACTGGGATGCGCCCTTCTGGTCGCCGACGCGGAGTGTCACCCCGGCGAGCTGGTCGGGCGGGATCGGCGGCGGGACGGGTGCGGAGGCGGCATCACCGCCGCGGCCTCCGGAGCACGCGGCGAGCAGTCCGGCGGCCGAACCGGCTGCGGCCAGGGAAAGGAAATCACGACGGCGCACGGTGTTCACTCCATCTGCGAGGCACGACGAATCCACCCGATGACGCGAGGTCAGCGGGCGCGCGTGAGGGGACGGTCGGTTCTGGTCAGAACCGCCCGGGAATCAGCGAGTGGGACGGGCTCGAGACGAGAACCGCCCGGGAGTCCTCGAAGGCTCTACGGAGCCGGACAGATGGAGCTGGCCTGCCGTCGCAGATCGACGTGCAGGCGCCAGGAGAAGGCGTTCCGGGCGAACACGACCACGGATGTTCGCAGCACCCCGCCCGCAGGTCAACGCACGAGCCCCCGGTCCCACGGGCCGGGATCGGCTGCGCGCCGCACGCGCTCGAAACACCGCGGGTCCCGGATTTCAGTGGACATCACCGACCCCGATTTCAGTGGAAATCCGTCCGGGAGTTCCACTGAAATCGGGGTCGGGAGGGGATGTGCCCAGCCGGGTGGGTCAGACGGTGGCGGGGGTCTTGCGCGCGCCCAGCTCGGGCGTCGGAACCCGGTGGGTCTCGCGGGCGGAGGCCACCGCGATGATGTTCAGCGCGCACAGGCCCGCGGTGAACAGCGCGACGTAGACCCAGCCTTCACGCCCACCACCGATGGCCTCGGCGATGCTGGGGGAGAACCCGGCCAGCGCGAAACCGATCTGGGTGCCCACGGCCATGCCCGACAGCCGCACCTTCGCCGGGAACATCTCGCCGTAGAAGGCCGGCCAGATCCCGTTGGTGGCGCTGTAGACGACGCCGAACAGCAGGATGCCGAAGGTGAAGATCAGCGCCCAGCTGCCGACCGACAGCGACCACAGGTAACCGAACATCAGCACCGCGCACCCGGCGGAGCCGCCGATGAACACCGGCTTGCGGCCGACCCGGTCCGCCAGCCCCGCCCACAGCGGGATCGCCGCCAGCGCAACGATGTTGGCCAGCACGCCCACCCACAGGATCGGCGTCTTGGCCAGTCCCACGGTGTTCACCGCGTAGCTGAGCGCGTAGACGGTGAAGATGGTGCTCACCGCCGCGATCACCGATGCGACGACCACCCGCAGCACGTCGGCCCAGTGGTCGCGGAACAGCGGCAGCAGCGGGGTCTTCTCGCGCTTGGCGTCGGCGACCTCCTCGACGAAGACCGGGGTCTCGTCGAGCTTGCTGCGGATCACCAGTCCGACGATCACGACCACCGCGCTGAGCCAGAACGGAATTCGCCAGCCCCAGCTGACCAGGTGCTCCTCCGGCAGCGCGGCGACCGGCAGGAACACCGCCGTGGCCAGGATCTGCCCGGCTTGCGTGCCGCTGAGCGTGAAGCTCGTGTAGTAGGCGCGCCGGTGCGCCGGTGCGTGCTCCAGCGACATCGAGTTCGCCCCGGCCTGCTCGCCCGCTGCCGAGAAGCCCTGCAGCAGGCGCAGTGCGACCAGCAGCGCCGGTGCTGCCAGGCCGATCTGGTCGTAGGTGGGCAGGCATCCGACCAGGACCGTGGAGATCCCCATCAGCAGGACGGTGAACACCAGCACCCGCTTGCGGCCGAAGGCGTCGCCGATGTGGCCGAGGACGAACGCCCCGATCGGCCGTGCCAGGTAGCCCACGCCGAAGGACGCCAGCGCCAGCAGGGTGCCGGTCGCGGGGTCGGAGGTGGGAAAGAAGATCTTGTTGAACACCAGCGCTGCGGCGGTGCCGTAGATGAAGAAGTCGTAGTACTCGAGCGCACTTCCGATCCACGCGGCGATCGCGGCTTTGCGCGGTTTGCCCTGGGTGGCTCTCGGGCCGTCGGTCACTGTCTGCTCCAGGAAGTCCGTGCACCGTTGCGCGGTGACTTATGAACCATCTAGTTAGTTCTCAAGACTGTGAAGCGCCCGCGAACGTGTGTCAAGGCCGTGTTTCAGTCCTGTGACAGGAAGCCGAGCACCATGTCGCCGAGCATCCGGCGGTAGTGGTCGCGCCGCTTCGGGTCGAGCAGGTCGCGCTCGAAGATCGCCTGGAACGTGTAGCGGTTGGCGGTGCGGAAGACGCAGAACGAGCTGATCATCATGTGCACGTCGAGGGCGTCGACGTCCTCGCGGAACTGCCCGCTCTCGCGCCCGCGCCGCAGCACTCCGTCGAGCACCTCCACCGCTGGCCCGGCCAGCCCGGGCAGCAGCTCCGACTTGGTCAGGTGCTCGGCGCGGTGGATGTTCTCGATGCTGACCAGCCGCAGGAAGTCCGGGTGCGACTCGTGGTGGTCGAAGGTCAGCTCGGCCAGCCGGCGGATCGCCTCGGCGGGTTCGAGCGCGTCCACGTCGACCTGGCTCTCCAGGCCGCGGATGACCGCGTAGGCGTTCTCCAGCGCCGCCAGGTAGAGCTGGTCCTTGCCGGAGAAGTAGTAGTAGATCATCCGCTTGGTGGTGCTGGTCCGCGCGGCGATCTCGTCCACCCGGGCGCCGGCGTAGCCCTTGTCGGCGAACTCCTCGGTGGCCACCCGCAGGATCTCGGCGCGAGTCCGGTCGGCGTCGCGCTGCTTGATCGCTCCGGTGTCGGACGTCGGTGCGGCCACGATGCTCCCCTGCGGTTGTTGCACTTCAGCGCCACTCTAATGCACTGAGTCTTCCGGGGGAGGGCCTCGTGTGCCTACAATTAACTAGCTAGTTCGTTACTTAATGGGGAGTGCGGAGTGCACGACGGCTACCTGGTGGGGCTCATCGGATCGGGCATCGGCCCGTCGCTGAGCCCGGCGTTGCACGAGCGGGAGGCCGCCGAGCTCGGCCTGGACTACCGCTATCTGCGGTGGGACCTCGACGATCTCGGCGAACCGCCGAGCGCCGTCGGCGAGCTGCTGGCCCGCGCCCGCGCAGAGGGCTACCGGGGGCTGAACATCACCCACCCCTGCAAGCAGCTCGTGCTCGATCACCTCGACGAGGTCGACGCCGACGCCGCAGCGCTGGGCGCGGTCAACACCGTCGTCTTCGACGGCACGCGCGCCATCGGCCACAACACCGACCACTCCGGGTTCGCCCGCAGCCTCCAGCGAGGACTGCCCGAGGTCGCCCTGGACCGTGTCCTGCTGCTCGGGGCCGGAGGTGCCGGCGCCGCCGTCGCGCACGCGCTGCTGGGCCTGGGAGCGGGGGAGGTCCGGATCGTCGATCTCGACGCCGACCGCGCCGCGGAGCTGGCCGCCTCCCTGCCCGAACGCGCGGTAGCCGGCGGGCGGCTCGACGATGAGCTGGACGAGGCCGACGGTCTGGTGCACGCCACGCCCACCGGCATGGCCGCCCACCCCGGGCTGCCGGTGCCCGCCGCACTGCTGCGGCCGGAGATGTGGGTCGCCGACGTCGTCTACCGGCCGCTGGCCACCGAACTCGTCGTCGCCGCCCGCCAACGCGGCTGCCGGGTGCTCGACGGTGGTGGCATGGCGGTGTTCCAGGCGGTGGACGCGTTCCGGCTGTTCACCGGCTTGGAACCGAACGCCGAACGGATGCTGCGGCACTTCGCCGAACTGGAGGGAGCGCATGTCTGAGCCACGACGGTCCATCGCCACGGTCTGCCTGTCGGGCACCCTGGAGGACAAGCTCGCCGCCGCCGCTGCGGCCGGTTTCAGCGGCGTGGAGATCTTCGAGAACGACCTGATCGCCTCGGCCGCGTCCCCGGCCGAGATCGGCGCCCGGTGCCGAGACCTGGGCCTGTCGGTCGACCTCTACCAGCCGTTCCGCGACTTCGAAGCAGTCCCGCCCGCGCGGCTGCGCGACAACCTGCGCCGCGCCGAGCGCAAGTTCGACGTCATGGAGCAGCTGGGCGCCGACCTGGTGCTGGTCTGCTCGACGGTGTCCCCGGACGCCGTCGACGACGACGAGCTGGCCGCCGAGCAGTTGCGGACGCTGGCCGACCGCGCCGAAGCGCGCGGGATGCGGGTGGCCTACGAGGCGCTGGCCTGGGGACGTTTCGTCAACACCTACGAGCACTCCTGGCGGATCGTGCGCCGCGCGGACCACCCGGCGCTGGGGCTGTGCCTGGACTCCTTCCACGTGCTCTCCCGCGACGGCGATCCGTCGCTGATCCGCACCATCCCCGGCGAGAAGCTGTTCTTCCTCCAGCTGGCCGACGCGCCGAAGCTGGACATGGACGTGCTGCAGTGGAGCAGGCACCACCGGCTGTTCCCCGGGCAGGGCTCGTTCGACCTCACGACCTTCGCGGGCAACGTCCTGGAAGCCGGCTACACCGGGCCGCTGTCGCTGGAGGTGTTCAACGACGTCTTCAGGCAGACCGATCCGAAACCCGCTGCCGTGGACGCGATGCGGTCGCTCCGGCTGCTGGAGGAGCAGCTCGGGATCCCGGTCGCCGAACCCGCACCCGACCTCGACGGGTACGCCTTCACCGAACTCGTCGCCGACCCCGCCACCGCCGCCCGGCTGGCCGAGGGGCTCGCCGCGCTGGGCTTCACCGAGACCGGGGAACACCGCAGCAAACCCGTGCGGCGCTGGGAGCAGGGCGGTGCGCGGGTGCTGATCAACACCACCGCGTCCGCCCCGGACACCGCGGAGATCGGTGCGCTGGCGGTGGAGAGCTCGGACCCGCTGCGCTCGGCGCGGCGGGCCGAGGCGATGAGCTCGCCGATCCTGCCGCGCGAGCACGGACCGCAGGAAGCGGGCCTGGCCTCGGTCGCCGCGCCCGACGGCACCGGCGTGTTCTTCTGCGACACCGCCGCACCCGACGGCTGGCTCTCGGACTTCCGCGACACCGCGGCTCCGGGGCGGGGGCTGGGGGTCACCGGCATCGACCACGTGTCGCTGACCCAGCCGTTCGACCACTTCGACGAGGCCGCGCTGTTCTGCCGCTCGGTCCTCGGCCTGGAACCGGAGGAGATCACCGAGTACGCCGCGCCGTTCGGCATGGTCCGCAACCGCGGGATGGTCGACGCCACCTGTTCGGTGCGCATCGCGCTCAACGGCACCCTGGTCCGCCGCGGCGAGTGGGCCCCGGCCGTCCGCGATCCGCAGCACATCGCCTTCACCTGCACCGACGTGATCGCGGCGGCCGAGCAGCTGCGCGCCTCCGGTGCTCCGGTGCTGCCGATCCCTGACAACTACTACGACGACCTCGACGCCCGCTTCGGTCTCCGCCCGGAGCTGCTGGAGACCCTGCGGCGCTGCTCGGTGCTCTACGACCGCGACGCGGGCGGCGAGTTCCTGCACCTGTTCACCGAGCTGTTCGGCTCGCGGGTGTTCCTCGAACTCGTCCAACGCATCGAGGGCTACGCGGGCTACGGCGTGGCCAACGCGCCGGTCCGCATGGCCGCGCACCGGAGGCAACGCTTGACCGCGTTCGGTGCCGCCTCGCGGAACTCCTAAACGTTCAGGGGCTGTTCGGCGGTGCTGAGCCGCTGGACCAGATCGAGGTTCCACTCGGTGATGTACCGGTGGAGGAGGAACGCGTCGACCAAGACCCACACCAACGTCACCGGCAAGCCGACGAGGGTGAGGGTGAGCACCAACTGGGCGATGCCGGTGCCTTCGCGGTCGACGTAGAACCGGTGCACCCCGAGCACGCCGAACACGGCGAGCATCAGGTACGCGGCCACGGGTGAACGTGCCTGGGCCTGGTAGCGCATCAGCTGCTGCTGGTCGGGTGAGACCGTCATCGCGAACCCCCTGGGTGTGTGCTCCCGTGGCGATCGCATCAGCGGGAGGGTTCCACGTTGCGCCGACCCGGCGCGACGGGGCAGAGCCCAAAGCCCCGGCGCCCCTTCTCCGCCCGGTCGCGCGGCGTTGGACGTCGCGATCGGACCATTCATGTGCCTGCATGTGGAGGATGATCCACGCCGTTCTCTGGCGGAAACTGGGCGAAATCGTACGACGTACGGAGTGAGAGGGGCCCTGCGCCAGATGCAGCAAGTGAATCGTCGGACGCTCATGACCGCCGCTGGGATCGCCGGCCTGGCCACCGTGCTGCCGACCGGAACGGCGGCGGCCGCACCGGGTCGCTGCGGAGATCACGCCTGGTGCGACCCCGGGCGCTCGCCCGACGAACGAGCGGCGATGGTGCTGCGCGAGCTGACCCTGGACGAGAAGATCTCGCTGCTCGGCGGCGATGACCTGGCCGGTGCGGCCGGATCCGGGCACACCGGCACCGGTCACGGCGTCGAACGGCTCGGGATCCCACCGGTCTACTACGGCGACGGCCCCGTCGGTTCCCGGCAGGGCAGCGGCACCTCGATGCCCTCGGGCGTGTCGCTGGCCGCCTCGTTCGACCCCGAGCTGGCTACGACCTACGGCGCCACCGTGGCCAACGAGGTGCGGTGCAAGGGCAACGACGTGGTGTTCGGCCCGACCGTCGACGTGCTGCGCGTGCCGACCTCCGGCCGCGCCTTCGAAGGCTTCGGCGAGGACCCGTACCTGTCCTCGCGGATCGGCGTCGGCTGGGCGGCCGGAGCTCACTCCGAAGGCGTGATGGTGTGCGTCAAGCACTTCGCCGCCTACACGCAGGAAGGCGTCCTCGGCGTCGTCGGCTCGCGGATGCTCTACAACGCCGTGGTCGACGAGCGCACGCTGCGCGAGATCTACCTGCCGCCGTTCGAGGCCGCCGTGCGCGAAGCGGGTGTCGGCGCGGTCATGGGCTCCTACAACCGGGTCGGCGGCCAGTACGCCTGCGAGCACCAGTGGTTGCTCAACGACCTGCTCAAGCACGAGTGGGGTTTCACCGGCTACACCATCGCCGACTACGCCGCGATGCACTCCACCGGGAACTCGCTGGCCAACGGGATGGACTTCGAACCGTGGCCCGCGCTGGTGTACTCGCCGGCCGCGATCCGCACCGCCCTGGCCACCGGCCAGGCGGCGACGTCCGATGTGGACGAACACGCTCGCCGCATCCTGCGCACGATGTTCTCGCACGGCATCTTCGACCGCCCCGCCTACCCGAACGACGACAGCCAGATCGACAAGAAGGCACACCTCGACACCGCCGGGCACGTCGCCGAGCAGGGCATGACGCTACTGCGCAACGACGGACTGCTGCCGCTCGACCCGGCCGCGCTGCGCGGCAAGACCATCGCGGTCATCGGTGAGGCCGCCGACAAGTTCGTGCAGGGCGGCGGTTCGTCCTCGACCACCCCGTACAGCTTCGTCTCCCCGCTGCAGGGAATCCAGCGGCGCGGCGCCGAGGCCGGCATCACCGTCGTCCACGAACCCGGCACGACGCCGGGCGCGGCGGCCGAGGCCGCCCGCAACGCCGACATCGCGGTGGTCGTGGTCTCGGACATGATGTCGGAGTTCCTCGACAAGCCGAACCTCGACCTGGACTCCGGCATCGCCCAGTTCCCGCCGCCCGCGCTCGGCAACCCGCTGGCCGACCAGGACGCGATCATCGAGGCCGCGCTCGACGCCAACGCCAACACCGTCGTCGTGCTCGAAACCGGTGGTCCGGTAGCCACGCCGTGGCGGTACCGCACCCGCGCGCTGCTGGAGGCCTGGTACCCGGGTGCGAACGCGGGGACCGCGCTCGCGTGCGTGCTCTTCGGCGACGTCGACCCCGGCGGTCGGCTTCCGCTGACCTTCCCGGACAGCGACGACGACGTGCCCACCGCCGGTGACATCGCCCGCTACCCGGGCAAGGGCCTGGACGTGCACTTCACCGAAGGCGTGTTCGTCGGCTACCGGCACTACGACGCCGAGGAGATCGAACCGGCGTTCCCGTTCGGCCACGGCCTCTCCTACACCTCCTTCGCCTACTCCGACCTGCGCGTCTCCGGTGAGAAGGTGAGCGTGGTCGTCACCAACACCGGCAACCGGACCGGGCACGCCGTCCCGCAGCTCTACCTCGGCCTGCCCTCGCCGCGCGAGGACGTGCCGCAGCCGCCCCGGCAGCTCAAGGGCTTCGCCAAGCTCACCCTCGATCCGGGGCGCTCGGCGTCGGTGGAGTTCACGCTCACCGACCCGGCCCTGTCCTACTGGGACGAGCTGGCGGGCGGTTGGACCGTCGCGGCCGGGGAGTACCGGGTCCACGTCGGCGAATCCTCCCGGGACATCCGCGGTGACGGCAGCTTCACCGTCGCCGCCGAACGCCGGGTGCGGTGAGTCAGGGCTTGGACGCGTAGTACACGGCGGCCATGTCCTCGTCGGCGTGGCCCGCGGTCAGGGCTCGGGCGAACCGGGCCCTGACCGCCTCGGCCAGGTCGAGGCGCACGCCGGCGCTGGCCGCCTGGGAGACCAGACCGGCGTCCTTGGCGGCTGCGCTGAGGGTGAACGCGGGTGGGAACTCGCCGCTGATGATCGCGGCGCCCTTCATGTGCGCGTAGGCCGAATCGGTCGCGGTGCCCTTGATCGCCGCCAGGAACTCCGATGGGTCCACGCCCAGGTCCTCGGCCAGCGCGATCGATTCGCCCACGGCGTTGGTCAGCGTCAGCACCCAGTTGTTGGCGACGAGCTTCAGCCGAGATCCGCCGGCCTGCGACGGGTCCTCGCCGACCCACTGGGTGCGGGAGCCGACCGCGTCGAACAGCGGCGCCACGACCTCGCGCACCGCCGGAGCGCCTGCGGCCAGCACCACCAGCTCGCCCTTCTCGGCGGGGAGCTTGGTGCCCAGCACGGGGGCGTCGACGACGGTGACACCGCCGATCTCGGCCGCGGCCGCGCACACCGCCTCCGTTCCGGGCAGACCGATGGTCCCCATCTGCGCCCACACGCCACCGGTGTTCAGCGCGGCGGCGGCCTCGCGGCCGGCGCTGAGCGTCGAGTCGGCGTCGAGCAGCATCGTGACCAGGACGTCCGCGCCTCGCGCGGCCTCGGCGGGGGAGTCGACGACGGCCGCGCCGGTCTCGGCCAGCGGCTCGGCCCGGCTGCGCGTGCGGTTCCACACCCGCAGGTCGAATCCGGCGGCGGCGAGGTTGCGCACCATCGGCGCGCCCATCGTGCCGGCGCCGAGGAAGGCGACTGTGGTCATGGCGAACTCCCAACCCAGAGGACTCGAATTCGCCGCCGATTCTCCCCGCAGGCCTTCGGGAGCACCAAGCCGACACACCACCGGCGTGTTGGTGCCGGGCGCGCGCAAAGGGTTCGGGCGCAGGGCGTTTCCCGGCCGGAACGGGACGAACCGGCCACAGTGGATGATCAGAGGAGCTCGATGCGCCAGGTGCGGGAGATCAGCAGGAACCCCGTCAGAGCCGCGGCCGTCAGCGCCGCCGCGCCCTCGTTGAGGAACAGGCACATGAGCGACAGCACGCCCGCGCAGGCGGCCAGCGTCATCCGGGCGGAGACGCGAGCGCGCAGGTAACCGAAGGTGCTGGTCTGGCTGAGCCTGCGTGCGAGCCTGGGATCCTCGTCGACGAGCTGCTGCTCGATCTCGCGCAGGCGGCGCCGTTCGTCCCTGGGAAGCATGGCCCACCTCCACCGGGTAGTACCGCCTGGTTGAACAAGTATCGCAACGTTGGAACGTGCTGTGAAGGGTCAATCCAGGCGACGTCCGCAGCAACCCACAACCCTGTGACCTGCGATGGGGCGTTTTCACGACGAGAGGCGGGCACCCGCAGGTGCCCGCCTCTCGTCTCGCTCGGCCGTCACGCGGCGACAGGGGCCTCCACCTGGAGGTCCAGGCCGCCGTCGCGGGTGCCGACCCGCAGCCGGGTGCCCTCGGTGAGCTCGCCGTCCAGGATCAGGTCGCTGATCCTGTCGTCGACCTCCCGCTCGATGGCCCGGCGCAACGGCCGCGCACCGAACTCGGGCTGGTAGCCGCGGTCGGAGACCCAGGCCACCGCGTCGTCGTCGAAGACGACCTCGACGCCCAGATCGGCCAGCCGCTTCGTGGTGGTCGCCAGCAGGGCACGGGTGATGGTGTGCAGCTGCTCGCCGTCGAGGCGCTTGAACACCACGATCTCGTTGATGCGGTTGAGGAACTCCGGCCGGAAGGCGTCCTTGAGCTTCGGCATGACCCGCTCCTCCAGGTCCTGGGTGGGGCTGCCGGCGGTGAAGCCGATCTTGCCGCCCGCGCTGGAGACGACCTCCGAAGCCAGGTTGCTGGTCATGATCAGCACCGTGTTGCTGAAGTCCACCGTGCGGCCCTGACCGTCGGTCAGGCGGCCGTCGTCGAGGACCTGCAGCAGGGTGTTGAACACGTCCGGGTGCGCCTTCTCGATCTCGTCGAGCAGCACCACGGAGTAGGGGTTGCGCCGCACGGCCTCGGTCAGCTCACCGGCCTCGCCGTGCCCGACGTACCCGGGCGGGGCGCCGACCAGCCGGCTGGCGGTGTGCCGCTCCTGGAACTCGCTCATGTCCAGCCGGATCATCCGCTGCTCGTCGCCGAACAGCG
Source organism: Saccharopolyspora endophytica (assembly GCF_018070075.1). Taxonomy (GTDB): domain Bacteria; phylum Actinomycetota; class Actinomycetes; order Mycobacteriales; family Pseudonocardiaceae; genus Saccharopolyspora; species Saccharopolyspora endophytica. The sequence goes on along the minus strand of NZ_JAGPXE010000017.1, from coordinate 122,309 downwards.
ACTCCGCCAGCGCCTTGGCCAGCTCGGTCTTGCCGACACCGGTCGGACCCAGGAACAGGAAGCTGCCCACCGGACGGGACGGGTCGCCCAGTCCGCTGCGCGAGCGCCGCACCGCGCGGGCCAGCGCCCGCACCGCGTCGTCCTGCCCGACGACCCGCTCGTGCAGCTCCGACTCCAGGTTCTGCAGCCGGACCTTCTCCTCGGCGGTCAGCCGCGCCACCGGAACACCGGTCGCTCGGGAGACGACCTCGGCGATGTCGGCCGGACCGACTTCCAGCACGCCCGAACCGCCCTGCTCCAGCCGTGCCTGCGCGGCGGTGATCTCGTCGCGCAGCGCGGAGGCGCGCTCGTAGTCCTCCTCGGCGACCGCCTCGTTCTTGTGCTGCTCCAGCCGCTCGACCCGCTCGCGCAGCTCGGTGTCGTCGGCGACACCGGCGTTCAGCCGCTTGCGGGCACCGGCCTGGTCGATCAGGTCGATGGCCTTGTCCGGCAGGAACCGGTCGTTGATGTACTGGTCGGACAGCTTCGCGGCGGCCTGGACGGCCTCCTCGGTGTAGCTCACCTTGTGGTGCTTCTCGTACTGCTCCTGCAGCCCCCGCAGGATCGTCACCGTGTCGGTCACGCTCGGCTCGGGGACCTGGACCGGCTGGAAGCGGCGCTCCAGGGCCGGGTCCTTCTCGATGTTCTTGCGGTACTCGTCGAGGGTGGTGGCACCGACGACGTGCAGCTCACCGCGAGCCAGGCGCGGCTTGAGCATGTTGCCCGCGTCCATCGCGCCCTCGGCACCACCGGCGCCGACGACGGTGTGCAGCTCGTCGATGAACACGATCAGCTCGCCGCTGTGCTCGGCGATCTCGTCGATGACCTTGGTCATCCGCTCCTCGAAGTCACCCCGGTAGCGGGTGCCGGAGAGCATCGCCGAGAGGTCCAGCTGCACGACCCGCTTGCCGGTGAGCACCTCGGGCACGTCACCGGAGGCGATGGCCTGGGCCAGTCCCTCCACGAGCGCGGTCTTGCCGACGCCGGCCTCACCGACCAGCACCGGGTTGTTCTTGGTGCGACGGGACAGGATCTCGATGGTCTGCTCGATCTCGTCGGCGCGGCCGATCACCGGGTCCAGGCCGCCGTCGCGGGCCTGCTCGGTGAGGTCGCGGCCGTACTCGTCCAGCGTCGGCGTCTGGCCGCCGCTCGGGCTGGACTGCGGCGCCTGCTGCGGGGCGGGCCGCTGCCCGGCGTCGCGCAGGGCCTCGGGGCCCGCACCGGCGCCGGCCAGCAGGCGGCCGGCCTCGGTCTCGGGGTTGGCCGACAGCGCCAGCAGCAGGTGCTGCGGACCGATGTAGGTCGAACCCAGCGCGCGAGCCACCCGGTGGGCGTCGGCCAGCGCGGTGCGCGCGGCCAGCGTCAGCGAGACGGACTCCTCGTCGACCGGGCTGCTCGCAGCGGGCAGGTGGCCTTCGACCTGCTTGGCGAAGGACTCGGTGTCCACGCCCAGCTGGCCGAGCTGCGCCCGGGTCGGCTCCTGCTTGGCGGCCGACCACAGCAGGTGCAGGGCGTCGAGGCTGCCCTGCCCGCGGTCGCGGGCGAACTTCGCGGCCTCGCCGACCAGCTGTTGCGCCTGCTCGGTCATCAGCTCGGTGATGTCGACGCGGCGCGAGCCGCCCGTGGAGTCCTCGGCCCCGAAGAAGCGCGCGAAGTACTCGTCGAACGGGCCACCGACCGGTCCGAAGAACGTCGCCATTACTTACCTCCTCGTGACGGTGTTGCTCAGCATCGCCGCCATCTACTTGAGTCTGTCACTATCAACCAACATAAGTGAGCGCGCCGTAATTCCAAGTTGATCGTGGAGTGGTTCGCGTCACGTCCGGCGCGGGTTGGAGGTGCTCAGCCCGCCGCGGCACCGCGGGTGTGGTGGTCCCCGCGCGAAAGGGGCTCGCCGAGGTGTTGACCTCCAGTTAAGTGGAGGTCGCAGGCTGAGGTGACCTGCTCAGATGAAAGGGACACCTCATGGGAACGTCTGTGGATCGCTCAGTATTCGACGAGGCGTATGTGGCGGGCACCGCACCGTGGGTGATCGGCGCGCCGCAAGAGGCGATCGTCGAGCTCGAACGGGGCGGTGAGATCGGGGGAGCGGTGCTCGACCCCGGCTGCGGCACCGGCGAGCACACCATCCTGCTGACCGAGCTCGGCTACGACGTGCTGGGCGTGGACTCGGCGCCGCACGCGATCGAACTCGCCCGCGCCAACGCCGCCGCCCGCGACGTGCCCGCGCGCTTCGAGTCCGCCGACGCGCTGGCGCTGACCGGCGGGCCCTTCGACACGGTCGTCGACAGCGCCCTGTTCCACGTCTTCGGGGAGGAGGACCAACTGCGCTACTTGCGCAGCCTGCACGGGGTGTGCCGGCCGGGGGCGACGGTCCACGTCCTGGCGCTGGCCGACGCCGAGCCCGCGCTCGGACCGCGCGTCGCCGAGTCGGTGTTCCCGCGCGTGTTCACCGATGGCTGGCGACTGGAGCGCGTCCGCCCGAGCACCTACCGGGGCGTCGCGCGCGGTGATCACGCGCAGGCCCACGGAGTCGCCGAGGGCGCGCAGGTGGACGTCCCCGCGTGGCTGGCCACCGCCACGCGGCTGTAGCGGTGGTGGTCCCGGCCTGGGAGCGGCTGGCATGCTGGGGCGCATGACCGAGGATGCCGCGTGCGCGGTCGCGCACGGTGAAGTGCCGGCCGAATCCGGGCAGCGAGTGCTGGCGGCGGTCTTCGCCTCGCCCGTCGCCGAACACCTGCTGCGCTACGGCCGGGACCTCGGCTACGCCACGATGCTCATCGAGCCCGACCCGGAACGTGCCGCGGGCCTGGACGCTCTGGCGGAGGTGCCGGAGCTGAGCCCCGGCACGGACCTGGTCGTCACCGACCACCACCGCGACGAGCTCGGACCGGTGCTGCGCGACGCGCTGCGGCACGAAGCCCGCTGGATCGGGATCATGGGCAACCCGCGCCACGAGGGCCCGCACGTCCAGGCCCTGCGCGACCTCGGCGTGGACGACGCGCAGATCGAGCGGGTGCACCGCCCCATCGGGCTCAACATCGGTTCGCGCACGCCGCCCGAGATCGCCATCGCCACGCTGGCCGGTCTCATCGCCGACCGCAACGGAAAACCGGGCGGCTTCGAGTTCTGATGCCGCTCGGGGAAGCGCACGGCGTCGGAGCAGCGCTCACGGCCGATCCCGTTCCTCGGGCAGCAACGAACCGAGCGGTCCGAGGTCGAGGTTGAGGTCTTCCGGGGAGAGCCCGAAGTGGTCCTGGAGCTCGGACATGGCCTCCGCCAGCTGCATGAGGCCGAGTCCGATCTCCTCGATCTGCTCCTCCGACAGATCGCCTTCGTCGACCCGGCGCAGCGCCTGCCGCTCCATGAGCTGACGCACGAGTTCGACCAGGGTGAGGACCAGGCGCACGAGGTCGCGCTTGATCGACTCGGAGTCCGCTTCGATCCGGTTCTGCAGGCGTCGCGATCGCGCGTGCGCGTCGTCGTTCGGCTCGGTCACGCCGGTGGTCCCTCCTGCCCCGTGGTCTCCGCGCGGATGGAGGTGATGAGCGCCCGCAGGGAGACCTGGACGAGGTCGACGTCCGCGAGCGAGATCGTGATGTCGCCGGCGATGACCACGCCCCCGGCCAGGAGCCGGTCCAGCAGGTCGACGAGCGCGACGTCCTGGGGTCCGCGCAGCTCCACCGGTGCCGGTTCCTCGGACGTCATCGCTGCTCCCGCTCGTCTTCCAGGATCGTGGCGAAGGAGTACGGCGGCCACGGCCCGGTGAGTTCGAACCTGAACTTCGGGTGGCCGTGCGCCAGCTCTCGCAGCTTCTCCTTGAACGAGCCCTCGCGGGTGTCGTCGACCAGGTAAGCGCCGTTGAGCACCATCACACCGTCGTAGCCCGCGAGCTCGCGGCTTTGCGGTGGGTGGGCGGTCGACTCCTCCGCCAGCTCGACCAGCGACGCGTGAACCTCGGCCGCGTGGTGCAGTGCCTCCTCCTTCGCCTGCTCACGGCTCTCCTCGCGGCGGCGGAGCCGCTGCAAGTACGCGGCGCCGGGCCGCTCGCCCCGGGGCTCGCTCGAACCGGGTTGACCGGCGGAGATGTCCGCGTACGCCTTGACGCCCCACTCCGTTCGGCCGGTGACCCGGTCGAGCACGGTCTCGAACCTGTCCGCCCGGTCCGCCAGGCACTCGCGCACGCGGCGGTCGCTGTAGTAGACGGTGGCGAACCCCATGGGCGCCACCGGCCGGACGCTCGCGGCCGCCTCGACGACCCGGTTGTGGTCGCGGACCGCCTTGCCCAGCCAGTCGAGATCCTCCAGGTTGCGGCGCAGCGCCGGTTCGCCGAACTCGTCCTCGGCGACGTCGCTGACCAGCGCGCTCAGGCCCGCGACCTCGACCCAGCGGACGGTCGAGCCGGCGATTCCCTCCAACTCGGACGGGAGGTTCGCGTCCTGTCCGCGAGCGATCGCGTACACGTAGGTCAACGGTTCAACCACCACGCCGCTCCTCGTCCTCTTCGGTGTTCGGGGGTGTCTCTGCGGAACCGGATTCGAGCTCGCGCACCCTCCGCTCCAGGCGGCGGTTCTCGTGAACGAGGTCGCGCTGCCCCGAGGACAGCGACGGGTCGTGCTCCCACCAGTCGATGCCCATCTCCCGTGCGCGTTCCACGGAGGCCACCACGAGCCGGAGCTTGATGGTGAGCAGCTCGATGTCGAGCAGGTTGACCCGGATGTCGCCGGCGATGACGATGCCCTTGTCGAGCACGCGTTCCAGGATGTCGGCGAGGTTCGCGGACTCGGACCGGGACGACAGCGCACCCGCCTGCCCGTACCTCGCCGGAGGGCCGGTCCTGCCACCGTTCGGCTCCGTCATCCGGGTCCTCCCTCGATCAGCGCTCGTTTCCGCGCCCTCGCGCGTAGCGGTCGACGCGGCGATACGAGACGAGCTCGCCGCTGTGGTCCACCGCCGCCTCGTACACGGCCAGGAGGTCCGTGCTGTCGGGCACGCGGCGGCTTTCGACGACTTCGACGCCCACGAGCCAGCCGTCGTCGGTGCGTTCCAGCGAGGTCACTCCCTCCGATTCGCGCCCGGTGAGCGCCGTGACGTGATCGACCGCGAGCTTCGCGGCCTCCGCGGCCCCGAGCTGCCGCGTCCGCTCCTGAGCGGGGACTTCCTGGCGACGTGGTGCGTTCTCCTGCTCCTCGTCGCGACGGCGACGTCGTCGCTCGGTGGGCTCCGACGCCCGACGCGACGGCGGGCGTTCCCTGCGCGGCTTCGCGTCGTCCCTGGCATCACCGGCCACTGCGGATCACGTCTCCTCGGTCAGGTTCTGCGCCTCCACCAGACGGTCCAACAGCGCCATCTGGAGGTCGTCCCGCTGCTCGTCGGTCAACTCCCCGACGGCGTGCGCGTCTTCGACCTTCGCCAGCTCGTTGCGCACCACCGCCGGGTCGTAGTACTCGGCCTCCGCCGCGTCCTTGAGCTTCTCCGCCACCCACACCGTCGCTCGGGCCGGTTTCAAGGGGAGGTCGAGGAACGCCGTGATCAAACCCATGTCAGTCCTCCGGCACGAAGTCGTACGGCGCGAGCGGGCCGATCTGGCGCAGGCCGATCCGCTCGGCCCACCGCTGCGCGAGTTCTCCGAGCGCGTCTTCGAAGTCGGAGACCTGATCCCGGTCGACGAGGAAGGACACGTGCAGGGCTTCCGATTCGCCGACGACGTCGTGGACTCGCGACCGCAGCGTCGCCGAGTCGGTCGCCAGGACCAGCTGCTCCGCATCGGCCCGGCGTTTGGCCACCACCGCGTCGTGGACCAGTTCTCCGAGCCGAACGCGTTCTTCGTAGGCGGCGTCCTCCGCGACACCGCGCAGCTGCTCCCGCAACTCGGCGATCACGGGGTCCTCCGCGACGACTTCGCGCAGGTGCGCATCGTCGAGGTAGGAACCGCGGACCGCGTACTGGATCGTGCCGTCGAGCTCGGCCAGCGCCGATGTGAACTCGTCGCGATGGGGTTCGAGGAGTTCGTCGGCGACGGCGTCGGCATCGGCGAGGACCGCGCCGAACCGCATGGGCAGCACGGTGGTCTCGACTGCGACGGCGTCCAGCACGCGTTCGTGCGCCAGCAGGTCGGCGGGTGTGCCGAGCGGACGGTTGATCTCCAGATCGCTGATCAAGGCCGACAGCCCACCACGTGACACCACGCGCACCTCGGATTCAACCCCGACAGTCGGGAGAGCACCAGGCCCGGCCTCCTGCTCACGCGTGATCCCGTACACGTACGCACCGTGCCTCGTCTCGGCGCGGCTCTGCTGGTGATCGGCCTGCGCGGTCATTCCTCCTTCTCCCTCCGCTGGGCGCTTCGCTTGGGTCGCGCCGGTTCCTTCTCCCGTTCGCGGCTGCTGTCGCGGAACTCGTCGACCGTGTCCTTGGCCGCCTCGATCACTCCCTTCGTCTTGCCCTGCGAACCGCTCTCGGTGACGCCCTCGACGAGCTCGGGCAGGTCCTTGCCGCCCTTCTCGTGCAGGTCCAGGCGGTTGGTCGCCTCGGCGAAGCGCAGGTAGGTGTCCACGCTGGCGACCACCACGCGCGCGTCGATGGTGATCAGCTCGATGCCGACGAGCGAGACGCGCACGAACGCATCGATCACCAAGCCCTTCTCCAAGATGAGGTCCACGACGTCGGCGAGACTGCTCGCCTGTTGCTTGGAAACAGCGGAACTTCGGCTCTGTTGGTTATTTGCCACCGTCACGGAAGCAGCCTCCCCGCGTTCGCAGCATCTGCGTCTTCGGTCTCTTCCTCGCGAGATCTTGTTCGGCATCCGAATGGATAAACTCGGAGTACCCCGGTTCTCGCGGAACACACCTCAGCGGGCAACGTTTTCGGTGATCAACGAAGGTGGCCGGGATGGGCCGCGTCGACCACGTCGTGAGGCCACTGTGGACGGCTTCGATCGGCTCCGAGGTCGCCTGCCGGGATCGCACCTGCCTCGACGCTTCCGCTGAGATCGAGTCGTGCGACGTGCCGGGCCTCCGAGTCTCGCCGGACCGTTGCGCGCTCGCGAACTCTCGCCCCGGCGGATCCGGGTGGTTATGCTCCGCGCACCCGACGACGGGTGCAGAAGGAGGCTTCAGGTTGACCGGGATCGCTTTTCGGGAACTGAGTCCGGTGTCCTTCCTGGAACGCGCGGCGGCGGTGTTCGCCGACCGGCCGGCGGTCGTCGACGGCGATCGCCGGGACACCTACGCCCAGCTCTGGGACCGCGCGCAGCGGCTGGCCGGGCTGCTGGCCGCGCGGGGAGTCGAACCCGGTGATCGGGTCGCGGTGCTCTCGCCGAACACCCACCTGCTGCTGGAGGCGCACTACGGCGTCCCGCTGGCCGGTGCGGTGCTGGTCGCGCTCAACACCCGGCTGGCCCCGTCGGAGATCGCCTACGTCGTGGAGCACAGCGGGGCGAGCCTGGTCCTGGTCGACGCCGAGTTCCGGGAGGTGCTGGGGGAGCGGTCGATCCCGGTGATCGACTCGGAGTCCTACGACGACCTGGTCGACGCGGCCGAACCGCACCGGGTCGAGGTGACCGACGAGCGGTCGCTGCTGTCGATCAACTACACCAGCGGCACCACCGGCCGCCCCAAGGGCGTCATGTACCACCACCGGGGCGCCTACCTGCAGGCCCTGGCGATGGCCTACCACGCCAAGCTCGACACCTCGTCCCAGTACCTGTGGACCCTGCCGATGTTCCACACCAACGGCTGGTGCTTCCCGTGGGCCGTGACGGCTGCCGGGGGCGTGCACCACTGCCTGCGCAAGGTCGATCCCGGGGAAGTCTGGCGCGCGATCGATGCCGAGGGCATCACGCACTTCTGCGCCGCGCCGACCGTGCTGACGATGCTCGCCGAACACCCCGACGCGCGGACGCTGGACCACGTGCTGCGCGTGTTCGCGGGTGGCGCACCGCCGTGGCCGGCGCTGCTGGCGAGGATGAGCGAGCTCGGGTTCGACATCCGCCACCTGTACGGGCTCACCGAGACCTTCGGCCCCGCCGTGGTCTGCGAGTGGCAACCGGAGTGGGACAGCGCTGACCCGGAGCGCCGGGCGTGGCTGATCGCCCGCCAGGGCATCGCCAACGTCGTCGCCGAACCGGTCCGCGTCACCGATCCCGAGGGCAACGACGTCCCCGCCGACGGGCGGACGCCGGGCGAGATCCTGCTGCGCGGCAACGATGTCATGCTCGGCTACTACCGCGACCCCGAGGCCACCGAGAACGCCACCCTCGACGGCTGGTTCCGCAGCGGCGACCTCGGCGTTCGCCACCCCGACGGCTACGTCGAACTGCGCGACCGCCTCAAGGACGTGATCATCTCCGGTGGCGAGAACATCACCTCCATCGAGGTCGAGAACGCCCTCACCGCCCACCCCGACGTGCTGGAGGCCGCGGTGGTCGCGGCGCCGCACAAGAAGTGGGGTGAGGTCCCGGTCGCCTTCGTCAGCCTGCGCGCGCGGTCGAGCGCGGGGGAGGCCGAGCTGATCGACTTCGTCCGCGCCCGCATCGCCGCGTTCAAGGCGCCGAAGAAGATCGCCTTCGGCGAGCTGCCCAAGACCTCCACCGGGAAGCTGCAGAAGAACGTGCTGCGAACCCGAGCCGTCGCCGACTGACCACGCTCCGCGACGATGCCGCGTCAGCTGGTCAGGACATCGGACAGCACCGCGGCCTGGCTGATGTCCGGGTGCTTGGTGCCCGTCAGCAGCGTCAGCCGCTTGCGCGCTGCCAGTTCGCGCAAGTGCCCGAGCGCTTCAGCTCGTTCCGGCCCGTCGAGCTCGGCGCGGTAGCGGCGGCGGAACTCGTCGAACTTCTCCGGGTCGTGGCCGTACCACTTGCGCAGCTCCGTCGACGGCGCGACTTCCTTGCACCACTCCGTGAGAGCGGCGTCGTCCTTGCTCATGCCGCGCGGCCAGACGCGATCCACCAGCACGCGGTTGCCATCCCGGTCGGCCGGTGCCTCGTAGATCCTGCGGACCTGAACGTCCGTTTTGCCCTTCGCCAACGTCGCTCTCCTCGTGGCGTGATGGCTGTCGCGCACAGTGATTCCCCCTTCGCCGTGCGCCGAAACCAGGCCGCCGACGTGCGCTGATGCTGCCCGGAGCGGAATGGCGCGGTGCTTCCCACGACCCCGGCCTGGATCGGGCGGGGCCGTTCGGGCGATACTCCGCAGATCGCTGATCCGCGTCGGGGCGGGTCGCGACGAGTTGAGGTAGGGGGCCGAGTGGCAGGGGAGATCGAGCTCAGCCGGCACGTCGAGGAGCACCACGAGGCCGCGGAGGCGACGGGCTCGAACGTGATCGGCGGGCTGCTGGGCCTGGCGAGCCGGGTGGGACGCGATGTCGCGCGCACCGGTATGGGCCTGGTCCGCGAACTGCCCGGTGGCGTCGAGGTGGAACGCCAGGTGCAGGCCATCGAGAAGGTCGTGGCCTCCGGCGTGCGGGTCTGGCTGGACTCCGTCGACGAACGCCAAGAGGACGAAGCGGAGCACCCGGATCCGGAGGCTCCCGAGGACGAGGACGTCGCCAACGGCCACGACGGGCTGCGCGAGGCGATGTCCGAGCTGCTGTTCCGCTCGGCGACCGCGAGCAAGGCCGAGGCCCGAGAAGGCCTCTACGCCGGAATCCTGCGGCTGATCACCCCGGACGAAGCCCGCATCCTCGCGGGACTCGGTGACGGTGCCGCCTATCCCGTGGTGCACGTCGCCGAGCGCGCCGGCATCGGCGGGACCAGCAGGTTCGCGCTCCGCAACGGCTCGACCGTCGGTCGTGCGGTGGGAGTGGCCCTGCACGAGGAGGTTCCGCTCTACCTCAGCCGCCTGCACGCGCTGGGACTGGTCGAGATCGGCCCCGAGCTGGAGGCCATGGACGACCAGTACGAGATCCTGCAGACCGAGTCGCGGATCCGGGAAGCGTTGCGCTCGGCGAAGTCGACGAAGGTGGTGCGCCGCAGCGTGCGGATCTCCGAGCTGGGCGCGCGGTTCTGGCAGCGATGCGATCCGACCGTCCTGCCGACCACCGGCGACGCGTTGAACGCGTAGTCGCGACAGGTATGGTCGCAGCCACTGCGGCGGGGTGCGCAGGCGGTTTCGGGGTTTTCCGGGGAAGGGTGTGAGATGGGCGCGATCCTCCAGGACTTCGGCGAGCACTGGATGCTCTACCTGTCGATCCCGCTCGTGGCCGCCTTGATCGGTTACGTCACCAAGATCCTCGCGATCAAGATGATGTTCTACCCGGTGGAGTTCCGCGGGAAGAAGCCGTTCCTGGGCTGGCAGGGCATCGTCCCCAAGCACGCGGCGAAGATGGCCGGCATCGCCTGCGACACGCTCACCGAACAGCTCCTGAGTCCGCAGGAGGTCGTCGAGCGGCTCGACCCCGAGCGCATCGTCGCCGAGGTCGAGAAACCGCTCCGGCACGCGATCGAGGAGATCGTCGAGGAGGTCGGCTCCACCTACCAGCCCGGCGTGTGGGAGGCGATGCCGAAGATCGTGCGGCGGGCCATGATCCAGCGGGTGCAGAACGACGCACCGCGCATGCTGGCCGAGATCATGGACGAGATCAAGTCCGATGTGGACAACGTCTTCGACCTCAAGTCCATGGTCGTCACCGCGCTCGTGCGGGACAAGGAGCTGCTGAACCGGATCTTCCTGGAGGCCGGCGGCAAGGAGTTCCAGTTCATCCGGCGCTCCGGCGCGGTGTTCGGCTTCATCATCGGCCTGGTGCAGATGTCGGCGTGGGTGCTGTTCAAGGCGCCGATCCTGATGCCGCTGTTCGGCCTGTTCACCGGGTGGTTCACCGACTGGCTCGCGCTGAAGATGATCTTCCGGCCGCAGCAGCCGACCACCTACTTCGGCCTCTTCGAGTGGCAGGGCCTGTTCCTCAAGCGCCGCAAGGAGGTCTCCGAGGCGTACGGCGAGCTGATCGCCAGGGAGATCGTCACCCCGCGCAACGTCATCGAAGAGGTGATGCGCGGACCGCTGTCGGACAAGGTGCTGGCGCTGGTGACGCGCAAGGTCGACGAGGAGCTCAGCAGGCGCACCAGCATCGCCAAACCGCTGGTGGTCTTCGCCGTCGGCGGGCGCCGCTACCAGGACCTCAAGGGCCGCATCGCCGAGATGGTGATGAGCAGGCTGCCGGAGACCATGAGCTACGTCGAGGACTACGCCGCCGACGCCATGGACATCCGCAACACCCTGGTCAGCAAGATGCAGGAGCTGGAGGCCGACGAGTTCGAGGAGCTGCTGCGCCCGGCCTTCCGCGAGGAGGAGTGGATGCTCATCGCCACCGGCGCGCTGCTGGGCTTCGGCGTCGGCGAGGTGCAGGTCCTCGCCCTGGAATTCCTCGCAAGCTAGACGGCGTCGGCCTCGACGGCGGTGTGGGTGCGGATGACGCGCGCGGGAACTCCGGCCAGCACGCTGTTGGGCGGATAGGTCCCGGCCGTCACCTGGGCGCCGGAGGCGACGATGGAGTTCTCGCCGATCTGAGCCCCGGCGAGGATGACCGATCCGGTGCTGATCACGGTCCCGGAACCGATGGTCACCGGGCGCACGGGCAGCGGCCACTGCGCGGCGACGGGCACGTCGGTGAGGTCGTGGCGGTGGTGGTGGTCGACGATCGTCACGCGGCTGGAGGTCCACACGTCGTCACCGAGCACCACCGACGACATCGCCAGGATCTCGGAGTTGCGACCGAGCACGCAGCGATCACCCAGCACGATCATCGGATCGCCGTCGCCCAGATCGGCTCCGGGCAGACCCGCGGAGAGCACCGAGTGCTCGTTGATGATGCAGTCCGAGCCGATGTGGATGCGTTCGGAGCCGGTCAGCGCTCCCTGCGGGAACGCGAGATGACTGCGGGCTCCCATCGACCCGAACCGGCGGCCTTCCCGGGTCCGCGCGGTAATGGCGGCGCCGTTGCGCGCCCACTGCCACCAAGCCCGCGTCAGCCGGCCCATCCAACGGTTCATCTGTCGACCTCGAACAACGACGCAACCCTGCGTTCCCACAACGAGCAAGCCCTACCCAGCGGTAGGGAAGCTACCGTAACGGGCCGCGCGTCGGTCCTCGAACACCCGTCGCGATGCTCCGGCGTTCCTCGCGCCCGGTGACCGCTGCTCATGAGCGTGCCGCCTCGCCGCCGAAGTCGCCGGTCACTCGCGCTCGGGGTGGGGCGAGTGACCGGCGAAGATCGACTTTGTGGCTGGAGGTGTCCGATGTGTGATTTGCTGGGGTTTGTGCCCGGCTCGCCGCGGGTTCGGCTCGCGAGCGGTGAAGCGAACGTACTGCGGAGGTGCGAGAAATGGGATTTCACCTGCACAGGAGGGTGAGACTGGGGCCGATCTACCTCAACGTCCACAACACGCGGATCACGTCGTGGGGGTTCAAGCTCGGCCGGTTCAGCCGGAACATGACGCACGGCAAGACGACCATCGACACCCCGGGGCCGGGGCGCTACACGTTCGACGGCAAGCGGCGGCGTCGGTGAGCTGAGTTGGTGAGAGGTGGACCGGAAGTGGGGTGGCATTCCGGTCCACCTCAGATCGTGGGGTTCTTACGGGGAGGTCTGCGACACCGCCGCGGGGGCGACGGCGGGCGCAGGTTCGGGGGTGGGTGCTGCGAGCGCCTGAGCCGTCGGGGCGATGGTGGCCATGGCCAGGACCGCGGCAGCGGCGAGACCATGCGTCAGGCGGGTGGGGTCCTCGCGAACGGACTCCGGGAGCACTTGGAGAAGACGCTGGCGGAACACGACCTTCCTTTCGGGAGCGCAGGGCTTGTCCGGGGGTGCGAGCGGAAGCGGTCCCAACCGTTCGGGGGCTCCGGCTGTCGTCGGGGACGGCTGCCGCCGTGACCCTTCCGTAACTCGCCTCATCGAAGGTAACCAGGGGTAGTCGCAGCTTCAAGATGCCTTCACGCGAACAGGGGATACACAGGCCTGCTACCCCTGATCGATTGCGGAGGGTAACTGAAGGTGTTCATGTGCGACCAGCGAAAACGCCTGCGCGCACGAGCGCGCGTGACGTCAGCCACAAGAGCAAGAAGTCCCTGGTCAGAGCGCCTTTTCGGTCGCGCCGGTGTTCGATTGCACGCCCTGGCGCGTGAGCGGGGTCACTGCGGGATCAGGGGCTGGGGTGCAGGTCCTGGGTGCCGATGACCCGGAGCAGGTCCAGCTTCTCCCTGGCGTCGGTGCCCTCCGCTGGGAAGTAGGCGAGCAGCTTGAGGTCCGAGTCCGGGGTGAGCAGGGTTTCGCAGTTGATCTCGACCACGCCGACCTCGGAGTGGATGAAGCGCTTCCGGTCCAGGTGGCGGATTCCGACCTCGTGCCGCTCCCAGAGCTCGCGGAACTCCTCGCTGCACTCCAGCAGGTCCTCGACCAGGCTGGTGATGTCCTGCTCGCCCGCGCGCCGGGAGTAGGTCGCGCGGAGGTCGCTGACCTGGGCCGCCGAGTTGTGCGTCCAGTCCTCGCCGGGCATCCCGGCCCGCACCTCGGGTTCGGTGAACCAGCGCCACACGATGCTGCGATGCCGCCCCCGGTACGACCGGTGGTCCCCCATGAGGGCGATGGCCAGCGGGTTCTGCCACAGGACCTCGTTGAGGTCGGTGCAGATGACGACCGGGACGTCGGTGAGCCGGTCGGCCAGGCTGATCAGGCCCGGGCGGACGTGCCCGCCCGCGCGGCGCGGCGGCGGGGTCAGGCCGGCCAGGTGGAACAGGTGGTCGCGCTCGTCCAGGTCGTACCGCAAGGCGCGCGCCAGACCGGCCACGACGGACTCGGACGGGTGCGAACCGCGCTGCTGCTCCAGGCGCGTGTAGTAGTCGGTGGAGATCCCGGCGAGCTGGGCGACCTCGTCCCGTCGCAGACCCGGGGTGCGCCGGCGGAGCCCCTCGGCCAGGCCGACGTCGGACGGGCGCAGCAGCGCGCGGCGGCGGCGAAGGAAGTCGGCGAGTCCCGGTCGGTCGATCACGCCACCCATTCTCGACCTGACCGCGCCCGGCAGCCAGGGAGCGCGCGTCCCTGGATGAAGCGGGCCTGTGCGCCCTCGGCGGGAGCGGCCACGGTGGTGGCATGACAGCTCAGCTCACCACCCGCCGCCTCGGCGTCACCGGTCCCACCGCCACCTCGCCCGGACTCGGCTGCATGGGCCTGTCCGGCGTCTACGGCCGGACCGACGACGACCAGAGCCTGAAGGTCATCCACGCCTACCTCGACGCAGGGGGCAACGTCCTCGACACCGGCGACTTCTACGGTCACGGCCACAACGAGATGCTCATCGGCCGCGCGCTCCGGGAACGGGACCGCGACGAGGTCGTGCTCTCGGTGAAGTTCGGCGCCATGCGCGGGCCGGACGGCGCCTCGCTCGGCATCGACGCGCGTCCCGAGGCGGTGCAGAACTTCCTGCACTTCTCCCTGCAGCGCCTCGGCGTCGACCACGTCGACGTCTACCGGCCCGCCAGGCTCGACCCCGACGTCCCCATCGAGGAGACCATCGGCGCGATGGCCGAGCTGGTCGACAAGGGCTACGTCCGCCACATCGGCCTCAGCGAGGTCGGCGCGGACACCCTCCGCCGCGCCGCGTCCGCGGCACCCATCAGCGACCTGCAGATCGAGTACTCGATGCTCACCCGCACGATCGAGGACGAGATCCTGCCGACCTGCCGGGAGCTCGGCATCGGCATCACCGCCTACGGCGTGCTCTCCCGGGGGCTCATCGGCGGCAGCGGTGCCATCGGCGGCGGCCTGTCGTTCATGCCCCGCTTCCAGGAGGGCAACCGCGAGCACAACCAAGCGCTGGTCGACCGGGTGCGCGAGATCGCGGCCGAGAAGGACGCGACCGTCGCGCAACTGGCCATCGCCTGGGTCGCCGCGCAGGGCGAGGACGTCCTGCCCGTCGTCGGCGCGCGGCGCCTGGAGCAGGTCGACTCGATGATCGGCAGCAACGCCGTCGCGCTCGACGCGGGCGACCTCGCGCGGATCGACGAGCTCATCCCGCGCGACGCGGTGCGTGGCGACCGCTATCCGACCGCGTTCATGGCCCAGCTCGACAGCGAGAGGTGACCCGCCCTCAGGGCTTGCGGGCGATCAGGCCGTACTGGGGGACGCTCGGCTCGGACTCGTCCGGGTTGCGCCAGCGGGCGCAGGAGACGATCCCGGGCTCGAGGACCTCGAGGCCCTCGACGAACGCCGCGATCTCGTCCCCGCCCCTGGCGGTGATCGGGGGAGTGGCGTTGTCGTTCCAGAACGCCATCGCCTCCCGGTTGGCCTCGCCGTCGAGCTCGGTCGTCGGGTGGCTGATCACCACGTAGCTGCCGGACGGGATCGCCTCCACCAGCTGCCTGACGATGGCGGTGGCCTGGGCGGTGTCGGGGATGAAGTTGAGGATCCCCAGCAGCATCACGGCCACCGGGCTCTGGAGGTTCAGCGTCCGCGAGGCCGCCCGCAGGATCTCGCCCGGGTGCCGGGCGTCGGCCTCGATGTAGTCGGTGCGGCCGAGCGTCGAGCTGGTCAGCAGCGCGCGGGCGTGGGTGAGCACCAGCGGATCGTTGTCGACGTAGACGACGTGCGAGTCCGAGGCGATCCGCTGCGCCACCTGGTGGGTGTTGTCGGCCGACGGCAGCCCGGTCCCGATGTCGAGGTACTGGCGGATGCCGGCCTCACCGGCCAGGTGGGCGACCGCGCGCTTGAGGAAGGCGCGGTCGGCGCGGGCCACGTCGGCGATCAGCGGGAACATGTCCTGGATGTGGTCGCCGACGTTGCGGTCGACCTCGTAGTTGTCCTTGCCGCCCAGCCAGTGGTTCCACACCCGCGCGTTGTGCGCGACCGTGGTGTTCACGCCTCGAAGTGGAGTGCCGGCCGTCCAGTCGCTCATCTGCCCCGCTTCCTCCGAAAACCCGTTCTCAGACGCGAAGTCTAAACGCCCGGTCACTCCTCCGGGGCGGCCAAGGCGTCGAGCACGCCTTGGCCGTAGCGGTTGAGCTTGCCCTCGCCGACGCCGCTGATCGTGGCCAGTTCGTCCAACGTCGACGGTGCGACGGTGGCGATCTGCCGCAGCGTCGAGTCGTGGAAGATGATGAACGGCGCCTTGCCCTCCTCGCGGGCCACCTCCATCCGCCACGCGCGCAGCTTCTGGAAGACCGGCTCGACCTCGGGCGGCATGTCCTGCGGCACCCGCTTGGAATCCCGGGCCTTCGCCTTGGCCGCGGGCTTCTTCGCGGGCTCGGTGCGCAGCCACACCTGCCGCGGCTCTTCGCGGCGCAGCACCTCGGAGCTGGTGTCGGTGAGCACCAGCGTGCCGTAATCGCCTTCGACGGCGAGCAGGCTCTGGGCCAGCAGCTGACGGATCACACCGCGCCACTCGTTGTCGCTGATGTCGGCGCCCACGCCGAAGACGCTGAGCTCGTCGTGGCGGAACTGCTCGACCTTCGAGGTCTTCTTGCCGCGCAGGATGTCGATGATCTGCCCGGCCCCGAACTTCTGGTTGCGCTCCCGCTGCAACCGCACGACGGTCGACAGCAGCTTCTGCGCGGCGACCGTGCCGTCCCAGGACTCCGGCGGGTTCAGGCACGTGTCGCAGTTGCCGCACGGGCTCGAATCCGGCTGGCCGAAGTAGTCGAGGAGCTGCGAACGCCGGCACTTCACCGTCTCGCACAGCGCCAGCATCGAGTCCAGGTGCCTGCTCTGGGTGCGGCGGTGCGCCTCGTCGCCCTCGGAGTTGTCGATGAGCTTGCGCTGCTGCACCACGTCCTGCAGGCCGTAGGCCATCCACGCGGTCGAGGGCAGTCCGTCGCGACCCGCGCGACCGGTCTCCTGGTAGTAGCCCTCGATCGACTTGGGCAGGTCCAGATGCGCCACGAACCGCACGTCGGGCTTGTCGATACCCATGCCGAAGGCGATCGTGGCGACCATGACCAGCCCGTCCTCGCGCAGGAACCGGGACTGGTGCTTCGCGCGCACCGCCTTGTCCAGGCCCGCGTGGTAGGGCAGCGCGGTGACGCCGTTGGCGGTGAGGAACTCGGCGGTGCGCTCGACCTCGGCGCGGGAGAGCCGGTAGACGATGCCGGACTCGCCCAGGTGCTCGGTCTGCAGCAGCTGCAGCAGCTGCCTGCGGGCGTCGCTCTTGGGCGCGATCCGGTACTGGATGTTGGGCCGGTCGAAGTCGGAGACGAAGTGCCGCGCCTCGGTCAGCTGCAGGCGGGTGGCGATCTCCTGCCGGGTGGCGGGCGTGGCGGTGGCGGTCAGCGCAATGCGCGGCACGTCGGGCCAGCGCTCGTGCAGGACGGACAGCGCCAGGTAGTCGGGCCGGAAGTCGTGACCCCACTGCGCCACGCAGTGCGCCTCGTCGATGGCGAAGACCGCGACCTCGCCGCGCGCGAGCAGCTCCAGCGTCGAGTCGAGCCGGAGGCGTTCGGGGGCGAGGTAGAGCAGGTCCAGCTCGCCGTTGAGGTAGGCGTCCTCGGTGTCGCGGCGCTGCTGGTAGCTCTGCGTGGAGTTGAGGAATCCCGCTCGCACGCCCAGCGCGCCGAGCGCGTCGACCTGGTCCTGCATCAGGGCGATCAGCGGGGAGACGACGACGCCGACTCCGGGGCGCACCAGCGCCGGGACCTGGTAGCACAGCGACTTGCCGCCGCCGGTGGGCATGAGCACGAGGGCGTCGCCACCTGCGACCACGTGGTCGATGATCTCCTGCTGGGTGCCCCGGAAGGAGTCGTAGCCGAAGACTCGTCGCAGGACCTGCAGGGGTTCGGTGGTCTGGTCGGTCGCGGTTTCAGGAGACGCCACGGCGGGCATCTTACGCAGCGGGCCGGACGTCCCCGGGTGCCCACACGCCACCGGTGAGTCGGCTCGGGAAGGCGCTCGGATGTGACCTGCGTCGCCTTGGAGGAGTGCCGTGGTTCCCCTGGAATACTTCGTAGGGAAGACTCGTTCCCGGAAGTAGTTGAAGCTCGTACAAAAAAGCGGGCTCGGGTTCAGTAGGGAGTTCACAATGCAGTTCGGGATCTTCTCGGTCAGTGACGTGACGACTGACCCGACCACCGGCCGGACCCCGACCGAGGCCGAGCGGATTCAGGCGATGGTGCGGATCGCGCTCAAGGCCGAAGAGGTCGGACTCGACGTCTTCGCCACCGGCGAGCACCACAACCCGCCGTTCGTGGCCTCCTCGCCGACGACGATGCTCGGCTACATCGCGGCCCAGACCAAGAACCTCGTCCTGTCGACCTCCACCACGCTGATCACCACGAACGACCCGGTGAAGATCGCCGAGGACTTCGCGATGCTGCAGCACCTGGCGGGCGGCCGGATGGACGTGATGATGGGCCGCGGCAACACCGGGCCGGTCTACCCGTGGTTCGGCCAGGACATCCGGCAGGGCATCCCGCTGGCCATCGAGAACTACGCGCTGCTGCGCCGGTTGTGGCGCGAGGACGTCGTCGACTGGGAGGGCAAGTTCCGCACCCCGCTCCAGTCGTTCACCGCGACCCCGCGTCCGCTCGACGGCGTGGCTCCGTTCGTGTGGCACGGCTCGATCCGCTCGCCCGAGATCGCCGAGCAGGCCGCCTACTACGGCGACGGGTTCTTCCACAACAACATCTTCTGGCCGGCCGAGCACACCAAGCGCATGGTGCGGCTCTACCGGCAGCGCTACGAGCACTACGGGCACGGCAAGGCCGACCAGGCCATCGTCGGGCTCGGCGGCCAGGTGTTCATGCGCAAGAACTCCCAGGACGCAGTCCGCGAGTTCCGGCCCTACTTCGACAACGCCCCGGTCTACGGCGGCGGACCGTCGCTGGAGGACTTCAGCCAGGCCACCCCGCTCACCGTCGGCAGCCCGCAGCAGGTCATCGACCGCACGCTGAGCTTCCGCGAGAACGTCGGCGACTACCAGCGCCAGCTGTTCCTGATGGACCACGCCGGTCTGCCGCTCAAGACGGTGCTGGAGCAGCTCGACATCCTCGGCGAGGAGGTCGTGCCGGTGCTGCGCGAGGAGTTCGCCAAGCTCAAGCCCGCGCACGTGCCGGACGCCCCGACCCACCAGTCCCTGCTCGCGGCCAAGCAGCAGGACGAGCAGAAGCAGGAGGTCGCGAAATGAGCGAGCGCGACATCGTCGTGATCTCGGCCGGGCTCAGCACCCCGTCCTCGACGCGGATGCTGGCCGACCGGCTGGCCGCGGCCACCGCGCGCAACACCCCGGTCAACGTCCGGGTCGTGGAGCTGCGGGACCACGCCACCGACATCGCCAACAACTTCGTCACCGGCTTCGCCGGCCCGGAGCTGGAGGAGGTGCTCGAAGCGGTCCGCGAGGCCGACGGGCTGATCGCGATCACCCCGATCTTCCAGGCGTCCTACAGCGGGCTGTTCAAGTCCTTCTTCGACGTGATCGACAAGGACGCTCTGGCGGGCACGCCGGTGGTCATCGGTGCGACCGGTGGTTCGGCCCGGCACTCGCTGGCGCTGGAGCACGCGATGCGGCCGATGTTCGCCTACCTGCACGCCGTGGTCGCGCCGACCTCGGTGTACGCGGCCTCGGAGGACTGGGCCACCGGTGGTGACAGCACGCTGGCCGACCGCGTCGAGCGCGCGGCAGGCGAGCTGGCCGCGCTCATCGAGCAGCGACCGGCGGTCCGGGCCGCCGACCCGTTCGACGAGCCGGTCCCGTTCGAACAGCTCCTGGCGCAGCAGCAGAACTGAGGGCTGTTCAGGGCTCATCTGCTTGGCGGTGCGAGCTGAGTCCCACACCTGAAGCAGCGGCTACCGCCGCCTTCTGCAACAGCCCTGAGAAGCACCGCGCACGCCCGCTCCCACCGCCGATCGCGGGGGAGCGGGCGTGCGCGCGCTGGAATCCGCTGCGACCGGTGCGCTGCGGCGACTACCGTGGGTGCATGAGCGGTGATCGGATCCCGGCAGCGGAGCCGGCCGAGCTGGTACCCGCCTCGGCGCGGCTGCGGGCCGAGGGCGTGGAGCTGCTGGAACTGTCCTTCGTGGACAACGCGGGCATCGTGCGGGTCAAGACCGCACCGCTGGACCGGTTGCCCGAGCTCGCCCGCTACGGGCTCGGCGCCTCGCCCTGCTTCGAGACCTTCACCTTCGACGACGTGATGCTGCGCGGAACCCACCTCGGCGGTCCCGACGGCGACCTGCGCCTGATCCCCGACATCAGCCGGCTCACCAGGCTGGTGGCCATGCCGGGGTGGGCGTGGGCGCCCGCGGACAAGTACACCCAGGACGGGCCGCGGTTCGTGGCCTGCCAGCGGGACTTCGTCGCCCGGCAGGTCGCCGCGGCAGCCTCGATGGGTCTGACGGTCTCGGCCGCCTTCGAGCACGAGTGGGCCCTGGCCGAGCCCGGCACCGACGACTTCGTGCCCGCCGTCACCGGATCCGGGTACGGGCAGGTGCGGCTGGAAGCGCTCGCCGACTACGGGCTGGCGCTGGTGCGAACCCTGCGCGAGCAGGGGCTGGAGGTGCTCCAGTTCCACCCCGAGTACGCGCTCGGGCAGGCCGAGCTGTCGGTGGCGGCCAAGGACCCGGTGGGCGCGGCCGACGACGCGGTGCTCACCCGGCACACCATCCGCGCGGTCTCCCTCCGCCACGGCTGGCGCGCGAGCTTCGCCCCCTGCCTCGTCCCGGAGGGCGCGGGTGCCGGCGCGCACCTGCACCTGTCGGTGCACGACTCGCGCGGGAACCTGTTCGCCGGTGGTCGCGGCCGCTACGGCCTGCAACCGGACGGCGAGGCGTTCCTGGCCGGTGTGCTGCGCGAACTGCCCGCGTTGGTGGCCATCGGGGCGGGCAACCCGGCGAGCTTCCTGCGGCTCGGCCCGTCCCGCTGGGCCGGCATCTGGCAGGTCTGGGGACGCGAGACCCGGGAGGCCGCCCTGCGCCTGATCACCGGCACCGAGGGGACCCAGTCCTGGGCCGCCAACGCCGAGATCAAGTGCTTCGACGCCACCGCCAACCCCTACCTGGCCGCCGGAGCGGTGGTCGCAGCCGGGCTCGCCGGTGTGCGCGAGGAGCTCACCCTGCCCGACGAGATCACCGGCGATCCGGCGCTGCTGACCGAGTCCGACCGCGCCGAGGCCGGGATCGAACGCCTCCCGGCCGGGCCGGAGGAGGCCGCCGACGCCCTCGCCGGCTCGGAGGTGCTCGCCGAGGCGCTGGAACCGGAACTGCACGACGCGATCCTCACCGTCCGCAGGGGCGAAGCGGCCCGCTTCGGCGAGGCCACCCCCGACGAGGTGGCCGCCGCCACTCGCTGGACCTGGTGAGGAACAACGTCGTCGCGCGGGCGGTTGTCGCCGAAAACGACCGAACACGGGGGACTGCTGTGCCCAACGGCCTGGAACGACTGGACAACCCGGTGTGGCACGCGCTCAACGGCGCGCAGGCGGACCTCGCCGAGCGATCCGGTGAGGTCGCGCGCTACGCGCCGGACGTCTCGCCCTTCGCGGCGCTGCCCACCGAGCCCGACGCCGGGGCGTGGGCCGATGCGGCGAAGCTCGTAGGGCCGGGCGGCTTCATGGTCATCACCGGGGAGCCGCGCACGCCACCGCAGGGCTGGGAGACCTTCGAAGACCTCCCGGGCGTCCAGATGATCGACGACGGAGTGACCGGAGCCGCCGATCCCGAGGCGGTCCGGCTCACCACCGCTGACGTGCCCGAGATGCTCGACCTGGTCCGGCGCACCAAGCCCGGCCCCTTCGGGAACCGCACCATCGAGCTAGGCACCTACCTGGGCATCCGCCGCGACGGCGCGCTGATCGCGATGGCCGGCGAGCGGATGCGCCTGGACGGGTGGACCGAGATCAGCGCCGTGTGCACCGACCCGGCCCACCGCGGCCGGGGACTGGCGGCCCGCCTGGTCCGGGCGCTGGTCGCCGGCATCCGGTCGCGCGACGAGCAGCCGTTCCTGCACGCCGTCACGACCAACACCGGCGCCATCGCCCTCTACGAGCGGATGGGGTTCCGGATCCACCGCCGCCCGGTGTTCCAGGCCCTGCGGGCCGCCGGGTGAGGCTCAGCCCGCGGTGGCGGTGACCCGGCCGATCTCGCCGTTGCGGAAGGCGTCGACGAACAGGCGGTAGTCGTCGCGGACGACGTCGGCGTAGTGCAGCGCGAAGTCCACGAGCCAGTCGACGAACTCCTGCTCCCGGTCGCCGACCGCCTTGAGGATCGCCTCCTCGACCTGGAAGTCGACCAGCTGGTTGTCCGACTGCGCGTCCGACACGCAGTGGATCTTGGCGATCGCGCGGCCCAGGTAGTCCAGCACCGGCACGATGTCGCTCGGCTCGGTCAGGTCGTTCCACTCCAGGTCCGACTCGTACGGCGAGAGCTCGTCGACGAGGTAGCCGACCCCGCCGATCTCGGTGTGGCCGAGCATCGGGTCGGCGTGGGCCTGCAGCGCGCGCTGCGACAGGGCCGTGCGGTGCCCGTGGTGCTCGAAGTGGTCGCGGATGCGCTGGTCGGTGACCACCCGCGACGGCGCGGCCACGTTGCCCTGCTTCATCGACAGCACGATGTCGTTCTCCAGGGCCTCGGTCGGCCCCTCGATGAGCACGTTGTACGCGGGAAGCCCCGCGCTGCCGATGCCGAAGCCGCTGGAACCGACGATGTCCTTGACCGTGTAGGCGACCTCCCGCATCCGGTTCTCCTGCGGGATGGTCTCCAGGTAGCGCGCGAACGCCTCCTCGACCCTGCCGCGCTCGGCGTCGTCGAGCTGGCGGATGTTCGGGCCTCGCCGCATCCGCCGGTCGTAGCCCTCCGCCTCGGTGAGCCGGTCGAGCAGGCCGGTGCGGCTGCGCAGCCGGGTCTGCTGCAGCAGGTCGTGGATCGTGCCGTCGGTGGTCGACAGCCGCAGCGAGTAGTCGGAATCGCCGCTCTGGGTGGCGAAGGACCGGACCTGGTCGAGGTAGGACGTGGCCGCGCGCCGCACGAAGGCCACGATGTCGGCGTCGGGCAGCGCCTTGCTCCAGGCCAGCAGCGCCAGGCTCGCGGCGAAGCGCTGCAGGTCCCAGGTGAAGTGCCCGAGGTAGGCCTCGTCGAAGTCGTTGACGTCGAAGACCAGCACGCCGGAGGCGTTCATGTAGGTGCCGAAGTTCTGCGCGTGCAGGTCGCCCTGGATCCACACCCTGCTGGTGCGCTCGTCGGCCCACGGGTCGGGCAGTCGGTTGACGTCGGCGTAGAACAGGCACGCGGTGCCCCGGTAGAAGGCGAACGGGTCGGCCGCCATCTTGCGGAACTTGGTGCGGAACGCCGCCGGGTCGCGTTCCATGAGTTCGGAGAAGGAGTCGACGAGGATGTCGGCGATCCATCGGCGGCGGGCGTCGGTGTCGGTGACGCCGAGGCTTCGAGCGAGCTCGGACATGTGGTTCCGTCCACTGTGAGCAGTAGTGACAATGAGGCGTTCGCAGATTATCCGAAGGTTCTGCGGTTTTCGACGACGACAAGCCATCCACGTAGGACAAAACGGACCACCGGGGCGATGCCGATCGTCCGCATCGGCACGGCGAGTATCAGCCCGCCACCACCACGTCGCAACGAGAGCGGGAACAGCGGGAATCGCGCGGGCGAAACCGCGGTGCTGCTGGTGGGGATGAGTCGAGGTTGTTCCGCTTCGCGTGGCGAAATAGCCTCAGCCGGGCACGGCACCCGGAGCGAACGGAGGTGGTGATGGCCGAGGTGGGCAGTCCGCCCGCGCGCAACACGCGGCCCCGGAACCGGCGAGCGCTGATCACCGCTGCCGCGGCCGAGCTGTTCCACCGGGACGGCTTCGACCAGGTCGGCATGAGCGACATCGCCGAGGCGGTCGGCGTCGGGTCCTCCGCGCTCTACCGGCACTTCGCGGGCAAGCAGCAGCTGCTGACCCACGTCGTGCTCGACGAGCTGCACCCGTTCGTCGAGATCACCGCCGAGCCGGGTGACGTCGAGGACGTGGTGGCGCGGCTGGCCGCGACCGCGCTCGACCACCGGCAGCTCGGGGTGCTCTGGCAGCGCGAATCCCGGCGGCTGCCCGAGGAGCGTCGCGACGTGCTGCGCGGCGAACTGCGCGAGGTCGCGCGCGGGCTCACCGGCCTGGCCCGGGCCTTCCGGCCCGAGCTCGGCGACGCCGACGCGCGGTTCCGCGCCTGGTGCATGTTCAGCGTCCTGACCAGCCCCTCCTACCACCAGGTGCAGCTGGGGCGAGGCGAGTTCGAACGCCTGCTGCGCGAGATGGTGGTGATCATCGGCACCCTGCCGCCGCAGGAGCTCGCGCCGCGCCCGGAAGCGCGCCCCGACCAGCTGGAGCGCTTCTCCGGACGAGCCTCGCGGCGGCGGTTGCTGCTGGCCGCGGCCACCCGGCTGTTCGCCGACGCCGGCTACACCAAGGTCACCACCGAGGACGTCGGCGCGGCGGCCGGGATCGCCGGGCCCAGCCTCTACAACTACTTCGCCAGCAAGCAGGAGCTGCTCAGCGCGGTGATCACCCGGGGCAACGCGTGGCTGGAGGTGGAGCTGGAACGCACCCTGGCCACCAAGGCCGACCCCGCCGAGGCGCTGCGGGCCCTGCTGCGCTCCTACATCCGCTTCGCCTTCGACCACGGCGGGTTCATCGACATCCTGGTCAGCGAGGTCGGCCACCTGCCCGCCGCCGAACGCCACCGCGCGCGCCAGACCCAGCACTCCTACGTCGCCGAGTGGGTCGGACTGCTGTGCGAGGCGCGTCCGGAGCTGGACCCGGTGCGCTCCCGGATCCTGGTGCAGGCCGCGCTGACCGCCGCCAACGACATGGCCCGCACCGGCCCGATCCGCGACGCCGTCGCCGTGCTGCGCCTGGGCTCGGCGCTGATGCTGGAAACGCCCGTCGAAGGCTGAACCGGCGCGCTACCAGCCGTTCACTTAGAGGGAGAAAAGGCAGGAGAACCCGGCTGGAGCGCCTCGGCGCGGCTAATGCTCGGTCACTTGTGCGTTTGACTCGATCAACCCCCGGCAATTAATCTCCGGCGAGACAGATCCGCCCGCCGAACCGACGGCGACAGGCTGCGCGCAGACCTGCGGATACTGGAACCGAGCAGGTAACGAGGACAGGTTGGTTGCATGAGCAGCGCGACGGAGCCGGTCGGTCAGCCGCCGGTTGATGTGCCCGACATCCACACGACCGCGGGCAAGCTGGCGGATCTGTACCGGCGGAACGACGAGGCGGTGCACGCCGGCTCGGCTCGCGCGGTGGCCAAGCAGCACGAGAAGGGCAAGAAGACCGCGCGCGAGCGCATCGACATGCTGCTGGACGAGGGCTCGTTCGTCGAGCTCGACGAGCACGCGCGGCACCGCTCCACCAACTTCGGGATGGAGGAGAACCGCCCCTACGGCGACGGCGTGGTGACCGGCTACGGCACCGTCGACGGCCGCAAGGTGTGCGTGTTCTCCCAGGACTTCACCGTCTTCGGCGGCTCGCTCGGCGAGGTCTTCGGCGAGAAGATCGTCAAGGTCATGGACCTGGCGCTCAAGACCGGCTGCCCGCTGATCGGCATCAACGACTCCGGCGGTGCCCGCATCCAGGAGGGCGTGGCGGCGCTGGGCCTCTACGCCGAGATCTTCAAGCGCAACACCCACGCCTCCGGCGTCATCCCGCAGATCTCGCTGATCATGGGACCGTGCGCGGGCGGTGCGGTGTACTCGCCGGCCATCACCGACTTCACCGTGATGGTCGACAAGACCTCGCACATGTTCATCACCGGCCCGGACGTCATCAAGACCGTCACCGGCGAGGACGTCACCTTCGAGGAGCTCGGCGGCGCGCACACCCACAACTCGCGCTCGGGCAACGCGCACTACCTCGCCTCCGACGAGGACGACGCGATCGGCTACGTCAAGGAACTGCTGTCGTTCCTGCCGAGCAACAACCTCTCCGAGGCCCCGGTCTTCGAGGGCGCCGACACCGGCGCCGGGGCGATCGCCGACGCGATCACCGACGCCGACCGCGAGCTCGACGCGCTGGTCCCGGACTCACCGAACCAGCCCTACGACATGCACAAGGTCATCCAGACCGTGGTCGACGACGAGGAGTTCCTGGAGGTCTCCTCGCTGTTCGCGCCGAACATCATCACCGGCTACGGCCGCGTCGAGGGCCAGCCGGTGGGCATCGTGGCCAACCAGCCGACCCAGTTCGCCGGAACGCTCGACATCGGCGCCAGCGAGAAGGCCGCCCGCTTCGTGCGGACCTGCGACGCCTTCAACATCCCGGTGCTGACCTTCGTCGACGTGCCCGGGTTCCTGCCCGGCACGGACCAGGAGTGGAACGGCATCATCCGGCGCGGCGCCAAGCTGCTCTACGCCTACGCCGAGGCCACCGTCCCGCTGGTCACCGTGATCACCCGCAAGGCCTACGGCGGCGCCTACGACGTGATGGGTTCCAAGCACCTCGGAGCTGACATCAACCTGGCGTGGCCGACCGCGCAGATCGCGGTCATGGGCGCGCAGGGCGCGGCCAACATCCTCTACCGGCGCCAGCTCGCCGACGCGGCCGCCGCCGGCGAGGACGTCGAGGCGCTGCGCGCGCGGTTGCAGCAGGAGTACGAGGACACCCTGTGCAACCCCTACACCGCCGCCGAGCGGGGCTACGTGGACTCGGTCATCCCGCCGTCGATGACCCGCGGCTACGTGGCCCGGTCGCTGCGCATGCTCCGCGACAAGCGAGCGAGCCTGCCGGCCAAGAAGCACGGCAACATCCCGCTGTGATCGGCGAAGCGAGGAGCCATCCGATGAGCGAGCAAACCCCGCAGCGGCCGGTGCTGCGCATCGTGCGCGGCGATCCCGACGACGTCGAGATCGCCGCCGTGGCCGCCGCGCTGGCCGGCGCGGCCGCCGCCAAGACGCCCGAGGACGAGCCCGAGCCCATGTCGTTGTGGGGTGACCCGGTCGCGGCGGTGCGCCACCCGGCGGGCCGCCGCCCGCTCCGGCCGGGACCGCACGGGTGGCGGGCCTCGGCCCTGCCGGGCTGAACCTCGTTTCCCAGACTTGACGTTTTCCGCCTTCTCCGGCGTCGCGCCGGGTACATGAGGAGTTGACCACTGTGGACGTGACGCCGATCAGCAAGGTCCTGATCGCCAACCGCGGTGAGATCGCGGTGCGGGTCATCCGCGCCTGCCAGGACGAGGCCATCGCCTCCGTCGCGGTCTACGCCGAGCCGGACTCCGACGCGCAGCACGTGCGGCTGGCCGACGAGGCCTTCGCGCTGGGCGGTTCCACGCCCGGCGAGTCCTACCTGAACATCGACAAGATCATCGACGTCGCCAAGCGCTCCGGCGCCGACGCCGTGCACCCCGGCTACGGGTTCCTGTCGGAGAACGCCGACTTCGCCCAGGCCGTGCTCGACGCCGGTCTGATCTGGATCGGCCCGTCGCCGCAGGCCATCCGCGACCTCGGCGACAAGGTCACCGCCCGCCACATCGCCACCCGCGCCGGGGCGCCGCTGGTGCCCGGCACCAAGGACCCGGTCCCGGGCGCCGACGACGTCGTGGCCTTCGCCCAGGAGCACGGGCTGCCGGTGGCCATCAAGGCCGCCTTCGGCGGTGGCGGTCGCGGCCTGAAGGTCGCGCGCACGATCGAGGAGATCCCGGAGCTGTTCGCCTCCGCGGTCCGCGAGGCCGAGAGCGCCTTCGGGCGCGGTGAGTGCTTCGTCGAGCGCTACCTGGACCGCCCGCGGCACGTCGAGGCGCAGGTGGTGGCCGACCAGCACGGCAACGTCGTCGTGGTGGGAACGCGCGACTGCTCGCTGCAGCGCCGCCACCAGAAGCTCGTCGAGGAGGCCCCGGCGCCGTTCCTGACCGACGACCAGCACAGCCGGATCCACGAGGCCGCGCGGGCGATCTGCTCCGAGGCAGGCTACTACGGCGCGGGCACCGTGGAGTTCCTCGTCGGCCAGGACGGCACGATCTCGTTCCTGGAGGTCAACACCCGGCTGCAGGTCGAGCACCCGGTCTCCGAGGAGACCACCGGCATCGACCTGGTCCGCGAGCAGTTCCGCATCGCCTCCGGCGAGAAGCTGCACCTCGGCGCCGACCCGGAACCGCGCGGCCACTCCATCGAGTTCCGCATCAACGGTGAGGACGCGGGCCGCAACTTCCTGCCCGCGCCGGGCACCGTGACCAAGTTCGTCGCCCCGCAGGGCCCGGGCGTCCGCGTGGACGCGGGCGTGGAGACCGGCAGCGTCATCGGCGGCCAGTTCGACTCGCTGCTGGCCAAGGTCATCGTCACCGGCGCCGACCGGCAGCAGGCGCTGCAGCGCGCCCGCCGCGTCCTCGACGAGATGCAGGTGGAGGGCATGGCCACCGTCCTGCCGTTCCACCGCGCGATCGTGCGCGACCCGGCGTTCGTGGGCACCGACGGCTTCACCGTGCACACCCGGTGGATCGAGACCGAGTTCGACAACACCATCGAGCCCTTCGCCGGTGCCGCTGAAGCGGGCGAGGCACCCGAGGAGCGGCAGACGATCCTCGTCGAGGTCGGCGGTCGCCGCCTGGAGGTCTCGCTGCCGGCGGAGTTCGCGGCGACCTCGGCCGCTCCGGCGGCGAAGGCCAAGCCGCGCAAGCGCGCCGCGGGCAAGGCCGGCGGCGCGGTGTCCGGCGACGCGGTCGCCGCACCGATGCAGGGCACCATCGTGAAGGTGGCGGTCGAGGACGGTCAGGAGGTCGCCGAGGGCGACCAGATCGCCGTCCTGGAGGCCATGAAGATGGAGAACCCGGTCACCGCCCACAAGGCGGGCACGGTCACCGGCCTCACGGCCAAGCCCGGCGACTCCGTCACCCAGGGCACCACCCTCTGCGAGATCAAGTAACCCGGAATCGCGTCGTCGGCCCCGAGCAACCACCCAGGGGCCGACAACACGTTCCACCCCTTCGAATTTCGCGCGAAATTCGGCCGCGAACTTCAGCCTTCGAATTTCGCGCGAAATTCGAACCCAGCCCGGACCTCAGGGCTGTGACCTGCTGAGACACGCCCGGGCGCGGGGTGCCATTCGAATTTCGCGCGAAATTCGAGGGGGCCTGGGCGGGGTTGGGCAGGGCGGGTTCAGGTGGTGGTGAGCGGGGCTTCGGCGTTGCGGGGACGTGTGAGGTAGCAGTGGGCGTGGTACCAGCCGGCTGCTTCGAGGCCCTCGGGGTCGAGGCCTTGGCGTTCGACGTCGTGGACGGCGGCCTGCTGCTCGGTGGTGTCGGCGAAGCGGCGTTGCGGGAAGGTCCCGGGTAATCGCTCGGTGACCAGGTCGTGGTCGGCCAGGAGCCCGGCGATGTCGGAGTAGTCGAAGACGCGCAGCACGAAGATCGCCAGCCACAGCTCGTGCGGCCGGTCGATCGCGCCGAGGAGCCGTTCGAAGGTCGGCAGGCCGACGTAGCCAACCCCTCCGGTGGAGATGATCAGGCCGGTGTCGGCGATCCCCTTGACGAGTTCGGGCGAGGGGTCGGTGGTTTCGAGGTTCTCGGCCCACCCGTCGGTCAGCAGCCCCGCCTCGCGGCCGTAGGCGATCGCCGGTTCCGACACGTCCAAGCCGACGACGTCGAGGTCACCGGTGAACTCCTCCCGGTCGGCCGCGGCCAGTTCGGCGGCCGACCACCGCGCCGCCGACGGATCGGTGTAGCGGGTGAGGACTTCGCGCGGGTCCTGAGCGGACTTCAGCAGCGCCGAGTTGATGCCGTAGGAGCAGCAGACGTCCAGGACGCGCCCGGGGCGCGCCGCCCCGATCACCTCGCGGAAGATCGGGGTGGCGCGCTGTGGGATCTGGTACTCGAACCGCTCCAGCGTCGAGACGTACGCCCGCGGGTCCGGCTGGGCGTAGATGTCGCTGAAGTCGGCCTTGCGCTCTCCGGTCAGGCTCATGATCCGGTGCCGACGAGGTCGGCGAGCTCGTCGATCGCGCGGGCGAGCTGGTCGGCGAAGGCGGTCATCTGCTCGCCGACCGTGCGCGGCGTGCTCAGGTGCACGTTGAAGCTCTGCGGCAGCAGCACGTAGGCGACGCCGATGCAGTGCTCGCTGGTGGCGCCGAAGCCGAAGTACTGGATGTTCACCGACGGCGCGGCGCTGGTGCTCAGGTAGTCGTCGCGCATCTTCTGCCAGCCGGGCGAGGGGTACAGCGCGGGCGCGAAGTCCTGCCCCCGGCGGCCGGCGATGAGCTGCAGCTCCCACAGGTGCTGCTCGGGGGCGTCCCCGGCCTGGCACTCCTTGGCGCGCGTGACGTGCGCGTCGGCCGCGCGCCGGAACGCCTGCTCGCGGGTGGAGCGGTCGGCCTCGGGATCCTCCATCGCCGCGACGAAGTCGAGGATCTCCGGGGTCACCACCCGCATCGCCTCGGTGCGGCCGTGGTGGAAGTGGCGGGTCGCGATGGACTCGTAGGTCGCGCCGGTGAAGCCCTTGGAACGCCGGTGCGCCAGCTGGAAGGCCATCTGCACGAACGCGTCCGGCGAGACGCCGAGCGCCTTGGAGCGCTCCGAGCCGAAGTCGTCGAAGCGCACGGTGCGGGTCGCGGTGGCGTCGGCGTAGGCCGTGTAGTCCTTGGCGGCCGCCTCGATCTCGCCGGAGAGCTCGGGCGAGAGGCGGAATTCCAGCGCCCGGGGCTCCGGCGCGCCCTGCGGGGCCGCGCCCGAGGACTGCGAGTGGGATTCGGCGGTGCCCGCCATGAGCGAGTCGACGAACTCGACGATGGTGGTGCCGTCCAGCAGGCAGTGCTCGCCGTTGATGCCCGCCGAGCCGTCGGGGAACACGATCAGCGTGACGCCCTTGTCGAACCAGCGGTCGGTCGGGTCCCCGGCCAGCAGCTGCTTGCACTTGCCGTCGGTGTCGGCGGGCAGCTCGTGCTCCAGCGCCAGGCAGAACAGCGCCGTCTCGATCACGTCGACCGAGCCGGTGTTGTCGACCAGCAGCGCCTCCCGGTTGGCCGCCCAGCGAGCGCGGTCGTGGCTGGTCAGCGCGCCGACCCCGGGTCCGCGGTCGGTGGTGGCGATGACCTGGCGCAGCGCTTCGGCGAGCTCGTCGAGGGTGTGCGGGACGCCGTCCTGCCCGATCACGTCGAGGCGGAATGCGTTGCCGCGGAAGAACACCACGATGTGCCGGGCCTGGCTGGGGCCGGGCTGCTCGGGGGTGTTGGGCGCCCGCACCCCGTCGCGCTCGGCGCGGGGGATGCGGGTGGTGGAGAACAGGTACCGGTGCTGCTGCATCGACAGCGGCTGTCCGCGCCGCGCCGTCGGCGGCACCGACTCGGTGTCCAGCGCCAGCTTGTGGTCCACCGACGCCGCGATGAGCCGCACCGCGCGGGTGATCTGGTCGTCGTCGGTGTCGTTGAACAGGAAGAAGAAGTTCGCGTTGAGCGCGATCCGGTCCCGGCGGCCCAGGTAGCGGTCGCGCCAGAACTCGTCCAGCCAGCTGTGCACGTCGTCCTGGCCCGCGTAGGCCGTCAGGGAGGCGTGCAGCTCCTTGGCGGTGTCGGAGTTGAGGAACTCCTCGACGGCCTGCCGGGTGGCGGACAGCTCGTCCTCGCTCAGCAGCGGCGCGCACCACTGCAGGAACCGGGCGCCGCTGTCCTCGAGCGTGGGCAGCGGAACCCGGGGGAGCGCGTCCTCGTTGCCGAAAGTGCTGGTGCGCAAAGCAACCTCGATCGTCTCTAGGTCCTGTTTCGAAGTGGCGGAGCCACTCTCGTCCTGGTGAGCCCCGAGCGGCTCGCACCGCCGGGGCTTCGACGAACGCCTCAGTCGAGCAGGTCGTCGGTGCGGGCGGTGGTCCCGTGAGCCGCGGTCACCCGGCCGAAAAGCTGCCGGGTGCGTTCCGCGGATCCCACCACCCCTGGACGATCACTGTAGGCGAAGATCGCCGAATGCCGGGCGACTTCCCCTGCGACGGCGCTGACCCGGTGCAACGCGTACCGGCCGTGGAACAGCTGCAGATCCCCCGGTCGCAGCGGCAGTTGGCGCACCCGGCCCCGGCCGCCGCCGTTGATCACCTCGCCGACGTCGGCGAAGTTCTCCGACTCGGCCGAGCGGATGTGCGGGCAGTACTCGAAGACCCCGCCGTCCTGCGGCTGCTGGGTGAGCATGCTGACCGCGAACTCGTTGGTGTCGAAGTGCCACGGGTGCTCTTTGCCCGGGTTGACGATGTTGACCACGAGCCCGGCCAGCGGGTCCTCCAGCGGGTGGATCCGGGGCCGTTCCAGGCAGTCGGCGAGGAAGCGCTGGAACAGCTCGTCGGTGTAGAGCCTGTGGATGAGGTGCTCGGCCGGGATGTCCTCGCGCGCCACGAAGGCGTTGCCGCGCAACGTGGTCCGCCTCGCCGGGTGCCCGTCGGGCAGCGAGTCGTCGGGCGCGGTGTTGTAGACGTTGACCGTCTGCTCCTCGTAGTACGCGCGATCGGCGATGCTCGCGCACTCGGCTCGCAGCGCCTCCCGGTGCTCGGCGGCCACGAAGTCGCGCAGCACGCTGCACCCGGATTCGCGCAGTTCCGCGCGCACGGATTCCACTGCCCGGACCCAGCCCTCGCCGCCGGGATCGTGGAGCGGGTAGCGGGCGGTGTCGACGATGTCGGTGACCGCAACGGTCATCGGGTTCCCTCCGTGGCCGGGATGACGGGCAGCGTGATCTCCGAAGGATGCTCCGGGGAGTTGTGGATGGCAACGGGCGACAGCGCGGCGGGCAGGTCGCGCACCGTGGGCAGCAGGTGCGGAACGTCGAAGGCCTGCACCGAGATCCGCAGCTTGTGGCCGGGCGGGATGACCGCGGCGGTCGGGAACACCTCGACGTCGACCGGCTCGACCTCGCCTGGCTCCATCGTGCGCTGGGCTTCCTCGGTGAACGGGTGGAACGGCTGGATCAGCTCGCCGTCGAGGTAGCGCGAGCGCGACTCGTCGAGGGCTCGGTGGGAGAGCACCTGCCAGCCCCCGGTGAGCCGGTTGACCGCGCCGTCGGGTGCCACCGAGGACACCGACACCGACAGCATCCCGTTGCCGGTGGGCGTGGAGGCGTGGAGGTGAGCGTTGATCGGGCCGCGCATCCGCATCGCCTCGGTCATCGGCTCGGTCTCGAACACCGCGCCGGAGAGGTCGTTCCACCGGTTGTCGTGGCAGAGCTGGGCGATGCCGATGGCGTTGGGCATTCCCGCGGTCCACTGGTTGGTCGAGCGCGTGCACAGCCCGGAGACGGGCAGCGGTGCGACGGTGCTCCGACCCGGTTGCGGGTCGGAGTCCACGAGCCCGCCGGGCAGTCCGGGCAGCGAGGTGCCGGAGAGCTGGAAGCTGCGGGCGCGCTGCTCACCGATCCACTGGTCGGCCTCGAACCACTGCCCGGAACCGATCTCGTGGTAGGTCAGCGGCGGGATGTCGGTGTCCAGGGACGGATCGGCCTGCCCGCGCACGTGGTGGTCGAACCAGCGCAGCTGGAGTTCCTGCAGCGTGCCGTGCCCGGCCTCGGCGATGCCGTCCCCGCTGCCCTGCATGTGGTCCCACGGGCCGAAGATCATCTTCACCGGGACGCCGCGCTGCCGCAGGCTGTCGAACACCATCGGCGTGCCGCGCTGGAACAGGTCGTACTCGCCGCCGACCAGGAAGGTCGGCACGTCGATGCGGTCGAGGACGCTCGCGGGGGAGCGCTCGGCGTAGAAGGGGCCGTCGAAGGCGGCGTTGAGGCCGAGGGTGGCCTCCAGCAGCGTCGGCGCGGTGAAGCTCGTGGCGCCCTGGACGCGGTCGAGGTACATCTGCAGCGCGTTGTCCGGCTCGGCGGGGCCGTAAGCCGGTGGGATCAGCCCGGTTCCGGTGACCAGGCCCATCCACAGCGGGATGAACCCGACGTCCAGCGCGCCGCCGGAGGCGACCACGTCGCGGTAGGTGTCCACGGCCGGGACCTGCGGGAAGATCGCCTTGAGCCCGGGCGGCCGGTTGCCCGCCGCGAACAGCTGGCTGATGCCCATGTACGACGCGCCGTGCATGCCGACCGCGCCGTTGCTCCACGGCCGTTCCGGTGAGGCCGCCCAGTTCACGATCTCGCCCGAGTCGGTGTTCTCCCGCGCGCTGAACGCCTGCCAGTCGCCGGCGGAGGAGCCCGTGCCGCGCGCGTCGACGGTGACGTGCACGTAGCCGCGCTTGACGAAGAAGTCCGGGTCACTGTCGATCGCCGCGGCGCTGGGCCCGCTGATGATCGACTTGTTGTAGGCGGTGATGGTCAGCAGCACGGGGAAGCGGCCCTCGACCGGGTTTCCCTCGGCGTCGGCCGGGCGTCGCACGTCGGCGCGCAGGACGGTGCCGTCGGACATCGGGACCTCGACGTCGGTCTCGGTCACCGAGCCGGGGTGCTCCTCGGCTCGGGCCGTCCACCCGGACGTCGGTGCGGCATCGGCGGCGGTGAGACCGGCGAGCCCGGTCAGCAGGGCGAGGAGCAGGGCCAGCAATGAGCGACGCATTCAGACCTCCCGGGAATTCCGGGAGATCAACGATCATGCGCGGCCGAGGTTACGCGGTTCGCGGTCGGTTCTGCTGAGAACGCAGGTGAGCGGCCATGACTCGGCGCGCCTCGGCAGGGTCGCCGGCCTCGATCGCGGTCAGCAGCCGCTCGTGGCGCGCGATCGCACCGGGGTCGGTCTCCACCGGCAGCTCGGCCAGCAGCCGCATGAACGGTTCGAAGAGCAGTGGGACGAAGGCGTTGCCGGTGGCGCGCACGATCGCCTGGTGGAAGGCGATGTGGGCGGTGGCGTCCGCTTCGGGCGTGTCGGCCTCGCGCATCTTCCGCAGCTGCTCGCGCAGGTGCCGCAGGTCGGCGTCGGTGCGCTTGATCGTGGCGAGCTCGGCGATCCCGGATTCCAGCATCCGCCGCGCTTCGTGGATCCCGGCGACGACCTCGGGATCGGCTCCGGGGGAGGTCGCGGCGCGGATCATCGGGTGAAGGGAGGTCCACTCGGCCGGCGGATTGACGTAGGTTCCGCGTCCGCGCTCGATGCGCACGACGTTCTGCACCCGCAGCGCCTTGACGGCCTCGCGCACGGTCAGCCGGCTCATCGAGAACAGCTCGGCGAGCTCGGGTTCGGAGGGCAGCGCGGCACCGGGCGGGTAGGTCCCGTCGATGATCGACCCGAGAAGCTGTTCGGACAGCTCTTCCGGCAACGACACGCGGTCTCCGCCCGTTCGCGATCGGCACACCGCGAGAACCCGCGGTTCTCGCGCCAACAAGGTCAACGTCCGCTCCCGCGTCCACAGTGGACGCATGGGTGATCTGGATCCGGGGAGTCTACTGCACCAGTGAGCGTTGCCACACACCAACCGGTTGGTATGTGTGGTAGAGCTGGTGGATCGGGTCTCTGGAGGTGTCGCCATGGGTGAGTCGCGGTACGAGTGGATGGAGCCGGGGGCGTTCGAGGTGGCGCCGGGCGTGCACCGGATCCCGCTGCCGCTGCCCAACGACGGCCTCCGCGCGGTCAACGTCTACGCCATCGCCGACGGCGACTCGCTGACCCTCGTCGACGGCGGCTGGGCCCTGGACGAATCCCGCCGGCAGCTCGACGCCGCGCTCGCCCAGATCGGCGCCGGTGCCGGCGACATCACCCGCTTCCTGGTCACCCACGCGCACCGCGACCACTACACGCAGGCGCTCACGCTGCGCCGCGAGTTCGGCTCCGAGGTGATGCTCGGCGAGGAGGAGCGGCACACCCTCGACCGGCTCATGTCCCCGGACCACCGGTCCATGGACCGCCAGCTGGAGCTCCTGGCCGAGCACGGCGCGAAACCGGTCCGCGACGCGCTGCTGAGCGTGCGCTCGGACGCGCCCCGCAACCACGTCTGGGAGAGGCCCGACGCCTGGATCAACGCCACCACCGACCTCGGCCTGTCCGACCGGCAGCTGCGCGCCATGCCCACGCCCGGGCACACCCGTGGCCACCTGGTGTTCCTGGAGGAGCAGGCGGGGCTGATGTTCGCCGGTGATCACGTGCTGCCGCACATCACCCCGTCCATCGGCTTCGAGCAGGCGCCGACCGCGAGCCCGCTGCGCGACTACCTGGCCTCGTTGCGGCTGGTGCGCGGCCTGCCGGACATGCGGCTGCTGCCCGCTCACGGGCCCGTCACCGACAGCGTCCACGACCGGGTCGACGAGCTGCTGGCCCACCACGACGCGCGGCTGGTGGGCACCGCCGCGGTCGTCGCGGCCGGTGCGAGCACGGCCTACGAGGCCGCTCGGGCGCTGACCTGGACCCGGCGCGAGCGCGCCTTCGACGACCTCGACGTGTTCAACCAGATGATGGCGGTGCTCGAAACCGCGGCGCACCTGGACGTCCTGGTCCTGCAGGACGAGCTCGGCGCGGAGCGCGTCGGAGGAGTTCTGCACTACTCGTAGTCACCGGCGACGGAGCGTGATCATCGGGCGGTCCTTCGGCGGGCCGAAATCACCCGACTGCAGCGTAGGGGTGGCAGGCGATCACGTGCGAGCCTGGATGAGCTCCACGGGCCGCGTGCGGCAGTTGAGGAGCGAGTACCTCGTTGGGGTCAAAGGGGACGTCACTAGGAGCTCGTCATGTTGAGCAAGCACGAGCGGGACATGCTCGCCGAGATCGAAACGGCGCTGGAGTCCGCAGACCCTGAGCTCGCGGAGAAGTTCGAGCGGTTCGAAGGCGAGCCGGGCTGGGGCCTGATGCGCCGAGTCCTGGTGTTCACCGCGCTCACGCTGACCGCGATGCTGTCGTTGCTGTCCTTGGCCAGCGGCCTGGTGTGGACCTCGGCGGCGCTGGGCATGATCACTGCCGCCGGCGCCATCGCGGCGTGCTTCACCGGACGCCGGCACGAGGAGACGTGACTCGTCAGTCGTGCATCGGGTGCGGCAGGGCCTGCAGCACCGTGTCGGCCTCGACGTAGGTGCCCTCGGGCAGCTCGTCGAGGCGGTCCATCTGCTCAGGACCGGCCCCGAGCTCCGCGCACTGCTGCACGATCTCCCGCTTGGTCGCGGGGAACCGGACGTGGCAGAGCACCCGCAGCATGTCCGCGCGATCGGCCAGCACCATGATTCCTCCGTTCGGAAACCTCGCCCACCAACTACCCGGGCCGAACGCGCGGAAACCCTCAGGACGCCAGTTCGCGGGCCTTCTCGGCGATGGCCGTGGCGTCGATGCGGGCCTGGCCGAGCAGTTCGGCGGGCTGACCTGAACCGGGCATCTCGTGCACGGCGAGCGTGCGCACCTGCGCGGGCTGGTCGGTCAGCGCGCTGAGCACCGCTTCGCCGAGACCGCCTTCGGGCCAGTGGTCCTCGGCGGTGACCAGTCCTGCCGTCTCGGTCGCGGCGCGCCGCAGCGTGCCGGAGTCGACGGGTTTGATCGAGTACAGGTCGATCACCCGCGCCTCGATGCCCTCGTGCGCCAGGACGTCCGCGGCCTTGACCGCCTCGTGGAGCGTGACCCCGGCACCGACCAGCGTCACGTCGTCGCCGTCGCGGACCACCTTGGAACCGCCGATCGGGAACTGCTCGCCGGGCGGGTAGATCACGGGCATCGCACCGCGGCTGGTGCGCAGGTAGCTGATGCCGGGCAGGTCCGCCATCGCCGTCACCAGCTGCACGGTCTGGTTGGCGTCGCACGGGTAGAGCACGGTGCTGCCGTGCACCGCGCGGAACGCGGCCAGGTCCTCCAGCGCCATCTGCGACGGGCCGTCCTCGCCGATCGCCACGCCGGCGTGCGAACCCATCAGCCGCAGGTCGGCCCGGCTCACCGCGGCCATCCGGACGAAGTCGTAGGCGCGGGAGAGGAACGCGGCGAAGGTCGAGGCGAACGCGCACCACCCGCGGACCTGCATGCCCACCGCCGCGGCGATGAGCTGCTGCTCGGCGATGTACATCTCGAAGTAGCGGTCCGGGTGGGCATCCCGGAACAGCTCCGCGAAGGTCGAGTTCGACACCTCGCCGTCCATGGCCACCACGTCCCCGCGCCGGTCTCCCAGCGCGGCCAGCGCCTGCCCGTAGGCCTTGCGGGTGGCCAGCTCGGTGCCCTCCTCGAAGGCGGGCAGTCCGCCGCTGCCGGTGTCGAACACGTGCGGCTTGGCGTCGGCGTCGGGCTTGGCGGGCTTGACCCGCAGGTCGCGCAGCCCTCCGAGCTCGACGATCGATTCCTCGGCGTGCGCCAGCGGTTTGCCGTGGAAACCGGGTTTGTCGGCGACTTCGGCGACGCCCTTGCCCTTCTGGGTGGCGGCGATGATCGCGACCGGGCGGCCGTCGCCGTCCTCGGCCTGGGTCAGCGCGGATTCGATCTCGTCGAGGTCGTGCCCGTCGATCTCGATGGTGCGCCAGCCGGCCGCCTGGGCTCGCGCGGTGTAGGAGGTCAGGTCCCAGCCGTGCATGGTGGGTCCGGTCTGGCCGAGGCGGTTGACGTCGATGATCGCGATCAGGTTGTCCAGCTGCTCGTGCCCGGCGTGCTCCAGGGCTTCCCACACCGAGCCCTCGGCCATCTCGCTGTCGCCGCAGAGCACCCAGACCCGGTAGGGCAGCCGGTCCAGCCGCTTGCCCGCCAGCGCCAGGCCCACGCCGATGGGCAGGCCCTGGCCCAGCGAGCCGGTCGCCACGTCCACCCACGGCAGGATCGGTGTCGGGTGGCCTTCGAGCCGGCTGCCGAACTTGCGGAAGGTCAGCAGCTCGTCGTCCTCGACGGCGCCGACCGCTTTGAACGCGGCGTACTGCAGCGGCGAGGCGTGGCCCTTGGAGAAGATCAGGTGATCGTTCGCCGGGTTGTCCGGACGTTCGAAGTCCAGCCGCAGGTGTCCGTCGAGCAGCACCGCCAGCAGGTCGGCCGCCGACAGCGACGAGGTGGGGTGCCCGGAACCGGCGGCCGTGCTGGTCCGGATCGAGTCCACCCGCAGCTGCTGTGCCAGTTCGGAGCGGAACAGTGCCTGGTCCATGCCCCGAAAGGTGCCCGCGGTCCGGCCCGGCGAAACAAGGCCCAGGTCAACCAGCCCTGCGCCGGAGCTGGTTCGGGAGCGCGGCGGAGTCGTCGTTGCAGGCGCGGGACTCAACCGGCACCGCCGAGCGGGGTGACCGCTCGGCGGGGTTTGTCAGTCCAAGCCGCCGTTGCTCAGTCCGGAGAGCAGGCGCTTGATGACCTCGGGGTCGACCTCGGCGGTCTCCTCGGTGGTCTGCGGCGCCATCGCGTTCTTCTTGCGGGAGCGGCGGGGGAGCGGGACGGAGTCGGCCTTGACGCCGCTGGGCAGCGGCATCTCGCACCACACCAGGGTGCCGCCGGTGCGCAGCGCCGTCGCACCGCAGCGGCCTTCGGCGAACCCGGGCGCGAGCTGCGGGGGAACGGTGGCCTGCTCGTCCTGGACCTCTGCGACGAGGCTCTCACCGCTCAAGCGCAGGCGGACGGTGATGAAACCGGGGTTCTTCTGGTCGGCGGCGTCCACGGCCGCGGTCACCAGGGCACCGGTGAGTTGCGTGGCGATGTCGGTCATCTCGCGCAGAGACCACTCGGCCAGGGAGAACCGCACGAACATCTCGGTGCAGTTCACCGCGCTCGGGAGCGCGATCAGTCGAAGGTCGTCGACTTGTGCGGTCTGAGTGTTCACCTGGTTGAGTTCCTCCGTCCGCCCCCACTGCGCTTTCGATCACCCGGAAGCCGTATTTTGCCAACTCTACTGGGTGGCTTGTACGCAGGGGCCCCTTTTGCTTTCGGCCTTGCCGTTCACCGTTCGGCCCGGGATCGGCGGGCCGCCGCGAACATCGCAATCGCCGCCGACAGCCTTCTCCATCTGCGACGACGCACGATCTGGTGAAAAACGTACGTGACGAAAGCAGGTCGGGACCACCTCCGGACGTATCGGTTCCACAACGGGGAAGTTCCAGACGGATGGCCGCTGTAATAACCGAGGGGGTGAACGGCGATCGGGCGCCGCGCGTGTCGGAGCGGCCGCGGCGTGTCGAGGCCGCTCCGGCACCCTCTGCGCGTCAGGCCAGGGAGTCGAGACCCTCCGCGAACGCCTTGCCGATGAGGCCGATCTCGTCCTCGGTGATGATCAGCGGCGGCGAGACGGCCAGCGCCTTGCCCAGCGGGCGGACGATCACCCCGAGCTCGCGGATCTTCTTCTGCAGCTTGGGCAGACCGCCCGCCTGCAGCGCTTCAGCGGTGAGCTCGACGGCGCCGAGCAGGCCGACGCCACCGCGCACCTCGGCGACCGCCGGGTGGTCGGCGACGCTGCTGAGCGCGTCGTGCAGCGGCTGCTCCAGCTCGTCGGAGCGCTGGACGAGCTTCTCGCGCTCCAGGATGTCGAGGTTGGCCATGGCCGCAGCCGCCACCGTGGGGTGTCCCGAGTAGGTGGCGCCGTGGCGGAACACCCGTCCCGGCTCCTCCCAGAACGGCTCGGCGACGTGCTCGGCCACGACCACACCGCCCAGCGGCAGGTAACCGCTGGTCACGCCCTTGGCGAAGGTGATCATGTCGGGCTGCAGGCCCCAGCGCTCGACGCCGAACCAGGTGCCCACCCGGCCGAAGCCGCAGATCACCGAGTCGGCGACGAACAGGATGCCGTTCTCGGCGCAGATCTTGGCGATGGCCTCCAGGTAACCCGGTTCCGGCGGGTAGAGACCGCCCGCGCCCATCACCGGCTCGGCGAAGAACGCCGCGATCTTCTCCGGGCCGATGCGGTCGATGGCCTCACGCAGGCTCTCGGCGTCGTCGTGCGCGACGCGGCCGGTCTCGGGGACCAGCTGACCGAACCCGGTCTGGTTGGCCTCGATGCCGCCGATGCTGGTGCCCATGCCGTTGGTGCCGTGGTAGGCGTTGCCGCGGCTGAGG
The DNA here is from genome assembly GCF_018070075.1 of Saccharopolyspora endophytica. Taxonomy (GTDB): domain Bacteria; phylum Actinomycetota; class Actinomycetes; order Mycobacteriales; family Pseudonocardiaceae; genus Saccharopolyspora; species Saccharopolyspora endophytica. The sequence continues at coordinate 81,506 of NZ_JAGPXE010000017.1, read as the reverse complement.
ATGTGGGTGCGCTGCGGCTGCCCGCGCTGCGCCCAGTACTGCCGCGCGAGTTTCGCGGCCGTGTCGATGGCCTCACCGCCGCCGGTGGTCAGGAAGATCTTGGCGCCCGGCATCGGGGCGAGCTCGGACAGCCGCGTGGCCAGCGCCTCGGCGGGCGGGTTGGTGTAGTCGTTGAAGACGAAGTAGGACTCCAGCTCCCGCATCTGCGCGGCGGCGGCCTCGACGATCTCGGTGCGGCCGTGCCCGGCGTTGGCGTACCAGAGGCTCGCGGTGCCGTCGAGGTAGCGGCGCCCGGAGTCGTCGTAGATCCAGACTCCCTCGGCCTTGGTCACGCAGAAGCTGCTGCTCTTGACCTCGAACATGTCCGCGAACGGGTGCCACAGCGCGGTCTGGCTTGATGACATGAATCCTCCTTCGTAGTTCAGCCGACAGCTTCGTCTCCCGGACACCTCGATGGCCAGAGGTGCGGACGGGAAGTCCGGCCGCCGGCGTCCGCCAGATGAGATCCGGCGACCGCTCGTTGACACCGCGAGCGCACCGCCAAGACGATGGGGTCCGTGACCACTCCGAGACTCAGCAGGCGGATGCACCTCGACTTGCGGCGCCTGACGGCGCAGGGCTGTCGCTCCTGACGAAACCACGAAGTCAGGGGTGACGCCGCCTCCGGCCGAACCCGGTAACGGTCCGCAGAGGGCCAGATTCAGGGAGCAGTTCGTGTCCACCGTCCTGGTCATTTCCGGAAGTCCGTCGCGCACCTCGAAGACGGAGAAGATCGGCGAGCACATCGCGCAGCGGCTGGCCGCGGCCGGGCGCACCACCGAACACCTCCGGGTTCGGACGCTGCCCGCCGAGGCGCTGCTGAGTGCCGACGTCTCAGACCCGGCGATCTCGGCGGCGGTCGAGCAGGTCGCGGCGGCCGACGGCATCGTGCTGGCGACGCCGACCTACAAGGCCGCCTACTCGGGTCTGCTGAAGTCGTTCCTGGACCTGCTGCCGCAGTTCGGATTCGCGGGCAAGGCCGTGCTGCCGCTGGCCACCGGCGGCAGCGTCGCGCACGTGCTGGCCATCGACTACGCGCTGCGCCCGGTGGTGCACTCGCTGGGCGCGCGGCACGCCGTGCAGAGCTTCTTCCTGCTCGACAAGCACCTCTCGCTGGTCGGGGAGGAGCTGGCCGTGCACGACGACAGCGCGGGACCGCTGGCCGACGTCATCGATCAGTTCGCCAAGGCGCTCGACGGCGTCCCGCACGCCACGGTGCTGGGGCGCTCCGCCTAGAAGTCGTTGATGGGTTGTTGCGGTGCGGGCTGGGTCCCGCACCTGAAACAGCGGCTCCGCCGCGCTCTGAACAACACCTAGAGCGGGCCGTCGATCCACCGCTGGATCAGCGGTGCCGTGAGGGCCACGAGCTCTTCGGTGGGCTCGGCGCTGATCGCCTGGGTGCGCAGCACCAGGCGCGCGGCGCCGAGCCCCATCAGGTGGCTGCACACCAGCTCGGCGCGCAGTCGCGCCCGGGGACCGTCGAGACGATCGGCGAGCCGGGTGACCAGCTGGGACTCGAAGTTGTCGCGGAAGCGGCCGCCCGCCGGGCGCGACGAGGTGAACACCGCGCGCACGAGCGGATCGCCCTGGGTGCGCTCGTGGTAGTCCAGCAGCGTGCGCACCAGGTGCTCGCCGAGGTTCGGCAGCTCGCAGTCCAGCAGCCGCTCGGCGTCGTGCTCGAAACCCGAGGCCTGCGCGAACAGGTCTTCCTTGCTGCCGAAGTACTTGACCACCAGCGCGGCGCTGACGTCGGCGTCCGCGGCGATGTCGCGCAGCGTCACGTCGGCGTAACCGCAGGAGGAGAAGCGCCGCCTCGCCACCTTCAGGATGGTTTCCCGCGTGGCGCACGCGTCGCGGCGCTGCTCCTCGATCGACCCCGTGGTGGGCATGCACCTCAGGCTAGCGCGAGCCCCCCACCGCGAAGGCCACCCGATGGGTAACAGCCTCGTACCGAGGCGGTGCCGGGGTCGCCGCGGCGATGAGCGCGGCCACCAGTCCGGCTCCGCCGGCGACCACGAACACCCAGGAGTAGGCGTTGATCGAGGGGTAGGTTCCGCCGGCCACGTGCACCAGGGATCCGGTGGTCAGCGCCACCACGATCGCGCTGCACCCGGAGGTGCCGATCGACCGGGCCAGGCTGTTGAGCGCGTTGGCGGCGGCGGTCTCGGTGGTGGGCACGGACCGCATGATCAGCGCGGGCAGCGCTCCGTAGGCCAGGGCGCCGCCGATCGAGGCGATCGTCAGGTTCACCACCACGACCGACAGCGGGTCGTGCAGCAGCGAACCGCCGAGGTTGCCCAGCGCCAGCACGCAGGCGCCGAGGATGAGCGTGGTGCGCGGACCGTAGCGACGTGAGATCCGGGCCGAGACGGGGGAGAACAGGCCCATCGCGGCACCGATGGGCAGCAGGACCAGGCCCGCGACCACCAGCGACAGGCCGTATCCGTAGCCGGTCTCCGGCGGGGCCTGCAGCAGCTGCGAACCGACCAGGAAGCCGGTGAACATCGCGATGCCCACCAGCACGGACGCGATGTTGGTCAGCAGCACCGTCGGCCGCGCCGACACCCGAAGGTCCACCAGCGGAGCGGCGCTGCGCAGTTCGTAGGCGCCCCACAGCAGCAGGACGACGATCGCTCCGGCGAGCAGGCCGAGGACCAGGCCGCTCGACCAGCCCCACTCGTTGCCCTTGGAGATGGCCAGCAGCAGGCAGGTCAGCGCCACCGAGAGCCCCACGGCGCCGACGAAGTCGAACTTCCCGCCCGTGCGCAGCGAGGACTCCGGCACCACCCACAGGATCAGCGCGATCTCGACGAGGGCGAAGACCATCGCTCCGGCGAACAGCCAGTGCCAGTTGAGCTCCTGGGCGACCACACCGGTGATCGGCAGCCCGACCGCACCGCCGATGCCCAGCGTCGCGCTCATCAGCGCCACCCCGGAGCCCACGCGCTCCTCGGGCAGCTCGTCGCGCATGATGCTGATGCCCAGCGGCACCACGCCGACGGCCGCGCCCTGCAGGACGCGGCCGATCAGGACCGCGGTGAAGTCGTCGCTGACCGCTCCGATCGCGCTGCCCACCGCCATCGTGGCCAGGGATAACAGCAGCATCCGGCGCTTGCCGTACATGTCGCCCAGCCGTCCGGTGACCGGCGCGCACACCGCGCCCGCGACGAGCGGGGCGGTGACCAGCCAACCGGCGTTGGCGGCGGTGGTGTGGAGCAGGTGGGGGAACTCGGGGAGCAGTGGGACGACGAGGGTCTGCATCAGCGATACCGCGATCCCGCACGAGGCGAGCACGATGATGACCACTTTCGAACTGCGCGTTGCGGACGAAGCGGACCCGGCGACGCTCATCAGACTCCTCACTCCCGGCGTGAACTCGTGTTCACCAGGTGAGTAAACCTGTGTTCACCAGTCGATGCAAGGCGCTGGGCGTCCGGTTTCGCATGGCAGTCGCGAAAATTCACCGCCGTGATGTCCACTGTGGACACGAAGGGGTGCCCCTTCCGGCTAAGCAGAGGAGCTCGACGTTGTGAACCCGAGGTTCACACTGCTACTGTGAACCTCGGGTTTACAGAGAGGGGGAGTCGTGTCGGCACAGGAAGCAGCCCGGCTCGTCGAGCGCGTGGCCGCGGAGGTCGTCGTGGAGGTCCGCGATCCCGGCCCGAAGGGCTCCGACGTGGGTGATGAGCAGCAGCGGCGGGCGGCATCGCTCGCGCGGTTGCAGGCGGCGCTGGCAACCGAAGAGCTCGTGGCCGAGGCCGCGGCTCAGCAGACCGAAGCGGCGTCGGCCGAGAGCGTGTGGCTGGGCGCCAGCCTGGCCGACCTGAGCGCGGTCACCGGCAGGACCCGGCAGGCCGCGCGCAAGCGGTGGCCGGAGCTGGGATCGATCCACCGGCGCCGCAAGTGGCTCGGCAACCACGTCGAGGACATCGCCCACATGGCGGGTCTTCTCGCCGCGCACGCCGAAGAACTGGCTCCCGGCTGGGGCCGGGGCGAGTTCATGAAGCACGCGCGGCTGCTGCGCGACGGGCTCGCCCGGTGCACCGAGGACTTCGCCGAGGACGCCCCGGCCGGCGGCGACCCGGCGCGACGCTGGCGGGACCTCGACGCGCTCGTCGACACCACCCTCCGCCGGATCGTCGAGACCGCGGGCGAGCCCGCCACGCCCGAAGCGGGCTTCGCCCTGCACGGTGCCACCGGCGTCCTCGGCTACTACGACCACGCCACGGCCGCCGACCGCGGCTAGGTTCTTGATGGGTTGTTTTGCTTGGCGGTGCGGGTGGCGGAACCTGACACGTCTTCTGGCTGCGGGATCCGAGACTGATGTATGTCCAACACACGGCGCTACGGCTGTCCTCACCAGAAGACGTGTCAGAACCCGCGGCGGTGCGAGCTGAGTCCCACACCTGAAACGGCTCCTCGACGGTCAGAGCGGGGGGAGGACGGCGGCGTGCTGAGTCGCCCGCTCGAAGGCGTGGGCGATCTCCAGCAGCCGCCGTTCGCCGCGGTGCGGGGCCACGAGCTGGAGTCCGACCGGGAGGCCCTGCGTGGTGAAACCGGCCGGGACCGAGATCGCCGGGCAGCCGGTGGCCGAGATCCAGTACGCCGAGCGCATCCAGTCGAGGTAGGACGGCATGGCCACGCCGCCGATCTCGGTGGGGAACTCCAGATCGATGTCGAACGGCGGCACCTGGCTCACCGGGAGCGCGAGCACGTCGTAGCGGCCGAAGAACTCGCGGACCCGGTGGTAGAGATCGGCGTGGAGCCGTTCGGCGCGACCCACGTCGGCGCCGGTCAGCGCCCGTCCCGCGTCGATGTTGTCGCGCAGGCTGGGTTTGATCCGGTCGGGGTGGGCGTCGCGGAGCTCGCCGAGGGCCATCTCGAACTGCCAGGCGCGCAACGTCCGGAAGACCTCGTCGGCGCCGGTCAGGTCGGGCGCGGCCTCCTCCACGACCCCACCGATGTCGGCGAGCACCTGCGCGGCCGGTTCCAGCACCGCCCGCACCTGCGGGGCCACCACCAGCTCGCCGCCGAGGTCCACCGAGAACGCCACTCGCAGCCCGGACAGGTCGGTCTCCAGGGAGCCCTGGAACACCGAGCCGGGCTCGCTGATCGCGATCGGGCTGCGGTCGTCGGGCCCGGCGACCGCCGAGAGCATCAGCGCCACGTCGGCGACGGTGCGGCCCATCGGGCCCTGCACCGACAGCGTCGACCACGCCGCGAGGTCCGGCCACGTCGGCACCCGGCCCGGTGCGGGCCGCAGGCCCACGACGTTGCAGAACGACGCCGGGTTGCGCAGCGAGCCGCCCATGTCGCTGCCGTCGGCCAGCGGCTGCATCCGGCAGGCCAGCGAGGCCGCCGCGCCACCGCTGCTGCCACCCGCCGAGCGGTCGAGCGCGTAGGGGTTGGCGGTGGTGCCGAAGACCGGGTTGAAGGTGTGCGAACCGGCCGCGAACTCGGGCACGTTCGTCTTGCCCATCGCGATCGTGCCCGCGGCCTTGAGCCGTTCCACGACGAGCTCGTCGCGGTCCGGGACGTTGTCGGCCAGCAGCGGCGACCCGTAGGTCGTGTGGATGCCCGCGGTGTCGTGGGTGTCCTTGTGCGCGATCGGCAACCCGTGCAGCGGACCGACCTGGGCGCCCGAGGCCAGCCGCTCGTCGGCGGAGGCGGCCGCGGCCAGCGCCCGCTCGGGGTCCACCGAGACCAGGGCGTTGACCTTCGGGTTCAGCAGCTCGATGCGGTCCAGGTGGGCCTGCATCACCTCGCGCGCCGAGACCTCCCGCGCCCGGATCAGCGCGGACAGTTCGGTGGCGGTGTGGTGGCAGAGCGAATCCGGCACGTCGTGGCTCCTCCTCGCAGCGTGGTTCGCCACGCAAGATAGCCGCCCGGACGTGCCGGGCGGATCAGCCCAGGTCGAGGTCGACGACCACCGGGGCGTGATCGGAGGTGCCCTTGCCCTTGCGCGCGTTGCGGTCGACGTAGGAGTCGGTGACCGCGCCGGTGAACGCCGCGTTGCCGTAGGCGAGGTCGATGCGCATGCCCTGGTTGTTCGGGAACCGCAGCGCCCGGTAGTCCCAGTAGGTGAACGGCACGTCGTACTTCAGCGCCCTCGGGTACACCTCGCTCAGGCCGGACTCGGTCAGCGCGGTGAGCGCCTTGCGCTCCTCCGGGGTGACGTGGGTGCAGCCCTCGAAGGCGGCGATGTCCCACACGTCCTCGTCGTTGGGGGCGATGTTGAAGTCGCCCAGCACCGCCCACGGGCGGTCGGCGGCCAGCTCCTCGACCGCGGTGGCGCGCAGCGCGTCCAGCCAGCGCAGCTTGTAGTCGTAGTGGGCGTGCCCGACCTCGCGTCCGTTGGGCACGTAGACCGACCAGACGCGGACCCCGCCGCAGGTCGCGGCGACCGCGCGGGGCTCGGGCGTCTCGAACATCGAGCCGTCGGCCTGGAAGCCGGGCTGGTCGAGCAGCCCTCGGCGGACGTCGGTCAGGCCGACGCGGGAGAGCACGGCGACGCCGTTCCAGCGGCCGGTCCCGTGCGCGGCGATCTCGTAGCCGAGCTCACCGACCTCGTCGAACGGGAAGGCGTCCTCGGCGCACTTGAGCTCTTGCAGGCACAGCACGTCGGGCTCGGCCGTGCCGAGCCAGTCCAGCAGCTTGGGCAGCCGGGCTCCTACCGAGTTGACGTTCCACGTGGCGATCCGCATGGCCGCAGCTTGGCACAGCCCCCTGACGCCCGGACGGGCCAGGTGCTGTCTGAGGACGCGGCGGAGCCGCTGTCTCAGGTGGGACTCAGCCGGCGCCGCCCAGCAGCGCGATTCGTCGACAGCTCCTAGGGGGCGACGTTCTGCTCGCCGGCGTACTGGTAGCGCCAGACGCCGTCGGGGCGCTGGTCACGCCGGTTGTAGCACGCGTAGGGCGAGCAGGGGTCCTCCCCGTCGCGGGGCGAGGGGAAGGCGAACTCGCCCATCGGTAAGTCCGCGTCGACCGCGGGGATGATGAACGACCGGCCGTCCTCGGGGCCGCCGATGAGTTCCGCGTACACGTGTTGCTCCATCGAGATCTCCTTGCTCGGCGTTCGCCGCAACTCCCTTACAGCCAATAGGAACAAAAAGAACGGCCAACGGTTCCCGTTGTCACCCGAATGTTTTAACGATGTGCTGCGAACGCTGCTCACGACCAGGTGAATAGGGGTTCCGGCGCCCGGGTACTGCACTGCCATGCCGCGAAACGAGACGCAGGACCGCACCGGACCGTCCAACCCGGACAAGGTCCTCTACCCGCAGGACTCCTTCCGGAAGCAGGACGTGTTCGACTACTACCGGGCGGTGTCCGGCCAGCTGATCGCGCACGCGCGGGACAAGCCGGTGACGCTGCGCCGGTTCCCGGACGGGATCGGCGCGGAGGGCTTCTTCCAGAAGGAGGCGTCGAGGCACTTCCCGGAGCGGATCCCGCGCGCTCCGGTTCCGCAGCGCGGCGGCGGATCCCCGGTGCACCACGTGCTCGTCGACGACGAGGACGCGCTGCTCTACCTCGCCGACCAGGCGTGCCTGGAATTCCACATCGCACTGTCCACAGTGGAAGACCTGGAGCGCCCCGTGCTGGCGGTGCTCGACCTCGACCCGCCGGAGGACGTCGGGATCGCGACGCTGCGGGATGTGGTGCGCACGATGTGCGAGCGCTTCGCCGATGAAGGATTCGTCCCGCACCTGCAGGCCACCGGCGGCAAGGGATTCCACATCGCCGCACCGCTGAACGGCGACCGCGTGTTCGACGAGGTCCGCTCCCAGGTGCGCGAGCTGGCCGATCGCGCCGCGCGCGACGATCCGCAGCGGCTGACCACCGAGCAGCGCAAGAACAAGCGCGGCGACCGGATCTTCCTGGACACCAACCGCAACGCCTACGGCCAGACCATGATCGCCCCCTACTCGCTGCGCGCACGCCCCGGAGCACCGGCGGCCACCCCGCTCGACCTCGACGAGCTCGGCCGGGTGAACCCGCGCTCGTACGGGTTGAGCAACATGGCCCGCCGCCTCGCCCAGAAATCCGACCCGTGGCGCGACCTGCACTGATCGGTCGTGCATGGGTCGGCGCGGGTGCGGGTAAGCGAGGTGGACGCACGACGTTGGAGGGAACGTGGACGCCGACATCACGCTGTTCGTGGACGGCACCGAGCACCGGCTCACCGTGGACACCCGCACGACCGTGCTCGACGCGCTGCGCGAACGACTCGGGATCACCAGCGCGAAGAAGGGCTGCGACCACGGCCAGTGCGGCGCCTGCACCGTGCTGCTGGAGGACCGGCGCGTCAACAGCTGCCTGATGCCCGCCGTGGCGCACGACGGCGCTCACCTGCGCACCGCCGACGGCCTCGGGGACGGTGAGCCGCACCCGGTGCAGCGCGAGTTCATCCGGCACGACGCCTTCCAGTGCGGCTACTGCACACCGGGCCAGGTCGTCTCCGCGGTCGCCGCCGTCGAAGAGCTGAAGGCGGGAGAGCCCAGCGCTGTGACCGCCGAGGGCGCCGATCTCGACGATGAGATCCGGGAGCGCATGAGCGGCAACATCTGCCGGTGCGGCGCCTACGCCAACATCGTTCGCGCGGTCAACGAGGCGGTGACCCGATGAGACCCTTCCACTACGAGCGCGTCGCCGACGTGGACTCGGCGGTGAGCGTGCTCGCCGAGACGCCCGGAGCCGAGTACCTGGCCGGTGGCACCAACCTCGTGGACCTGATGAAGCTGGAGGTCGCCGCGCCGGAAGTCCTCGTCGACGTGCGTCCGCTGACCTCCGACCAGATCGAGGACCACGACGGCACGTTGCGCATCGGTGCCTCGGTCACCAACAGCGCGCTGGCTGCGGATCCGCTGGTGCGTCAGCGCTTCCCGTTGCTGTCCCAGGCAGTGCTCGCGGGTGCCTCCCCGCAGCTGCGCAACCTCGCCACCACCGGGGGAAACCTGCTGCAACGCACCCGGTGCGGCTACTTCCAGGACATCACGACGCCGTGCAACAAGCGCGAACCCGGCAGCGGCTGCTCGGCCCGCGAGGGCTTCCACCGGGAGCACGCGATCCTGGGCGCCTCCCGCGAATGCGTGGCCACCCACCCCTCGGACATGGCGGTGGCGCTGGCCGCGCTCGACGCCGTGGTCAACACCGTCGGTCCCGGCGGAAGCCGCCGCATCGACTTGGTGGACCTGCATCGGTTGCCCGGCGACGAACCGCAACGCGACACCGTGCTCGAACACGGTGAGCTCATCACCTCGGTGGACGTGCCGCCGCTGGACTTCGCGGTGACGTCCCGCTACCGGAAGGCCCGCGATCGCACCTCGTTCGCATTCGCGCTGGTCTCGGTGGCGGCCGCCCTCGACGTCGCCGACGGCGCGGTCCGCGACGTGCGGCTCGCGCTGGGCGGGGTGGCGCACAAGCCATGGCGGGCCACCACCGCCGAGCAGGTGCTGCGTGGTGAGCCGGCGACCGCGGACGACTTCCGCCGTGCCGCCGATGCCGAGCTGGAGGCGGCGAATCCGTTGCCCGGTAACGATTTCAAGGTGCAGCTGGTGCGCAACATGATTACCGGAGCGCTCGCGGACCTGGCGGGGGTGTCGAGATGAGCACCGCCGCCACCCGAATCCTCGGAGCTCCACTCGACCGCCTCGAAGGGGAGGCGAAGGTCCGCGGCCGCGCGCTCTACGCGGCCGAACACCCGGTCGACAAGCCCGTGCACGCCCACCTGGTGCAATCGCAGATCGCGCGCGGGCGCATCACCACCATCGATGCGACCGCGGCGCTGGACGAGCCCGGAGTGCTCGACGTGGTCACCCACCACAACGCTCCCGAGCTCGCCTCCACCGACGACGCCGAACTCGCGGTCCTGCAATCACCGCAGGTCGGTTACCGGGGACAGCCGATCGCCGTAGTGCTCGCCGAATCCTCCGAAATCGCCCGCGCCGCAGCCGGTCTCGTGCGCGTCGAGTACGATCAGGACGAGCACGACGCGGACCTCGACGCCGACCGCGACGATCTCGTACCGGCCGACGACGACCTCGACCAGGGCGAGCTCGACGCCGCGTTCGCCGGGTCGGTGATGGCGCACGACGCGGTCTACACCGTGCCGCAGGAGCACCACATCGCGATGGAACCGCACGCCACGACCGCCGCGTGGTCCGAAGGCGAGCTCACCGTCTACGACTCCACGCAGGGCGTGCACTGGGTGCGCGACGCGCTCACCGAGCTCTTCGGTGTCGACGCCGAGAACGTGCACGTCGTGGCACCGCACGTCGGCGGCGGGTTCGGGTCCAAGGGACCCGCGCACGCGCACCTGGTGGCCGCCGTCCTGGCAGCCCAGCGCGTCGAACCGCGCCCGGTGAAGCTCGTGCTCACTCGTCAGCAGGTCTTCCCCGTCGTCGGGCACCGCGCCGCCACGATCCAGCGCGTGCGGCTCGGCGCAGACTCCAGCGGACGCCTCACCGCCATCGGCCACGACGTGATCGCACAGGACGCCCGCTTCAAGAGCTTCCCCGAACTGGCCGGAAAACCCACGCGCACGATGTACGCCGCACCGAACCGCCGGATCACCCACCGGCTGGCGCAGCTGGACCTGCCGGTGCCGACGTGGATGCGGGCACCGGGCGAGTGCCCCGGGATGTACGCGCTGGAAACGGCGATGGACGAGATGGCCATCGCCTGCGGGCTGGACCCCATCGAGTTCCGCATCCGCAACGAACCCGAGACCGATCCGGACACCGGGCTGCCGTACTCCAGCCGGAACCTGGTGGCCTGCCTGCGCGAAGGCGCCCGCAGGTTCGGCTGGGCCGACCGCGACCCGGTCCCGGGCGCCCGCCGCGACGGCGAGTGGCTGGTGGGCACCGGTGTCGCCGCCTCCACCTATCCGGTCAACTCGCAGCCCGGCACCCAGGCCACCATCCAGGCCAGGCCCGACGGCCGGTACCGGGTGCTGCTCGGCGCGGTCGACATCGGCACCGGCGCGTGGACCGCGCTGACCCAGATCGCCGCCGACGCCCTGGGCGCCGACGTCGATCGTGTCGTGCTCAGCATCGGCGATACCGACCTGCCCTGGGCCTCCGGCGCGGGCGGTTCGACCGGGATCACCTGCTGGGGCTCGGCGATCGTCGACGCCGCGCGCCGGCTGCGCATGGAGCTGCCCGACGGCGAGCCGGTTCCCGAGGAAGGTGTGGTGGTGACCGGTCGGATGCCCCACAACCCGCATCAGGGCACCTACGCGATGCACAGCTTCGGCGCTCAGTTCGCCGAGGTGCGGGTGAACGTCGACACCGGCGAGGTGCGGGTGCCGCGCATGCTCGGCATCTTCGCCGCCGGGCGCATCGTCAACGCCAAGACCGGTGCCTCGCAGCTCATGGGAGGCATGACGATGGGCATGTCGATGGCCCTGCACGAGGAGGCCCACGTCGATCCGCGCTACGGGCACGTGATCAACCGGGACATGGCGCAGTACCACGTCGCGGCGTGCGCCGACGTCGGAGACATCGAGGTCGACTGGATCGACGAGGACGATCCCTACGTCAACCCGATGGGCACCAAGGGCATCGGCGAGATCGGCATCTGCGGCACCGCGGCCGCCATCGACAACGCGGTGCACCACGCCACCGGCGTCCGCGTCCGAGACCTGCCCATCACGCCCGACAAGCTCGTCGGCACCATCTGAATCGTCGCTGGGCACCCCGGAAGCGGTCGACCTCGACGCTGATGCTCTTCGGCATCCTCGGGCCCGCGCACCCGGCGGCCGGTGGTCTCGTCGCGGTCGGCGATCGCGTGCGCCGTCAGCTCTTCTTCAGATCCTGGGCGAACATCACGAGGATGCCGCTGGGGCCGCGGACGTAGGTGAGCTTGTAGACGTCCTCGTAGGTCGCCACGCCGCGCAGCGGACGGCATCCGTGCTTCGCGGCGATCGCCAGGGCGTCGTCGATGTCGTCGACCGAGAAGGCGACGCGGTGCATGCCGATCTCGTGGGGACGAGTCGGCTCGGTCTCGATCGCTTCCGGGTGGAGGTACTCGAACAGCTCGAGGTGCCCGCCGTCCGGCGTCCGGAGCATCGCCACGTTGGCGTGGTTGCCGTCGAGGCCCACGGCGGTGTCGGCCCACTCACCGCTGATCGCGGTGCGGCCGACGACCGTGAGGCCGAGGTCGGTGAAGAAGGAGATCGTCGCGTCGAGGTCGCGCACCGCGATGCCGACGTTCTCGAACTTGATGGCCATGCTGCGGAGGGTACCGAGCCGGACCGACCGTCACCGGTGAGTTCGGGAGGGACCTCAGCCGCGCGCCTCGTCCAGGGCTATGTCGGTGACGGTGCGCAGCGGGAGGCCGAGGGCCTTCGCCGCGGCGGCGACGTCGTCGTGCTCGGGCTTGCTGCGGTGCGGGCCGTGCTTGACGCGGATCCGATGCCCCCGCACGGACACGGTCGTGGTGCGGCGGGGGAGCGCGGTGCGCTGGACCTCGTGCCGGCGGGTGCCGAGCGTGCCGGTCTCGGCCACCACGATTTCGGTCAGCTCCGCCTCGACACCGGGGGCGCACAGCACGTGCAGGACGTGGGCGGGACGGGACTTCTTCATCGTCGCCGGACTGGTCCACGCGTCGGCCGCGCCGGCGTCGAGCAGCCGTTCGACCACGTGGCCCAGGGATTCGCCGGTGACGTCGTCGACGTTGCACTCCACCACGACCATCGTCTCAGGCTCGGTGCTGGAGGACCCCAGCGAGGCCGACAGGACGTTCGGGCGTTGTGGGAAGCGCTTGGTCCCGGCCCCGTAGGCGGTGGCACCGAGCGTCATGGCCGGGGGAGGGGTGAACCGGGTGCCCATCGCCGCGACCAGGGCCGCGCCCGTCGGCGTGACCGTCTCCCCGGCGAGGTCCGCGCCGACCACCGCCGCGCCGTCCAGCAGGCGCAACGTCGCCGGAGCGGGCGCGGGGAGCACGCCGTGCGCGCAGCGGACCGTGCCCGACCCCAGCGCGATCGGAGCGGAATGCACTGCGGTGACCGACAGTTCGTGCAACGCCGCCGCCACGCCGACGGTGTCCACGACGGTGTCCAGCCCGCCGACCTCGTGCAGGTGCACCTCCGCCGGATCGCGGTCGTGCAGCCGGCCCTCCACCTCCGCGATCGCTTGGATCGCGGAAACCGCCAGCTGCGCAACGGGTTCCGGCCGCGCGCGGGAAGCGATCTCGATCAGCTCCGCCGCGTGCCGCTCAGGGGCGTCGTCGTCCGCGGTCACGACCGCCTTGGTCGCCGCGATCCCGTCCACCTGGACCTGCTCGGCGTCCAGCGACCAGCCCCGCAGACCGGTGGACTCGATCGCCGATCGCACCTGCTCCAGCGGGGCGCCGAGCCCGAGCAGCGCGCCCAGCAGCATGTCGCCGGAGAGCCCGGTCGCGGGGTTGAGCCAGAGGATCATCGCCGGGCCACCACGGCCAACCGGTGCGCGGCCATCGCGGCGGAGAACCCCGAGTCGATGTTGACCACCGTCAGCCCGGCAGCGCAGGAGGTGAGCATCGCCAGCAGCGCCGTCACGCCCTCCAGCGAGGCTCCGTACCCGGTCGAGGTCGGCACCGCGATCACCGGGCACGACACCAGGCCGCCGACGGCGCTGGCCAGGGCGCCCTCCATGCCCGCCACCACGACCACGGCGTCGGCCTGCTCGAGGTCCTCGCGCGCGGCGAGCAGCCGGTGGATGCCCGCCACCCCGACGTCGCGGACCACGTGGGTGCGCAGGCCGATCGCGGAGGCGACCGCGTCCGCCTCCGACGCGACCGGCCAGTCCGACGTGCCCGCCGTGGCCACGCACAACCGGAAATCGCGCTGCTCGGCCGGTCGCCACACCAGCAGCCGCGCCGTCTCGTCGTAGTCGCCCCCGGGCACCCGCACCGCCGCCGCGACCTCGGGTTCGACCCTGGTGACCAGGACCGGGCCGGTGCTGCGCGCCAGCAGCTCGGTCACGATGCCGGTGATCTCCTCCGGCCGCTTGCCCGGCCCGTAGACCACCTCCGGAAGCCCCTGGCGGGATTCCCGGTCGGTGTCGACCCTGGCGTAGCCGAGATCGCTGAAGCCGGTCATGACGCCGTCCGGGTGGGCAGCAGCGGGAGCAGCACGTTCATCCGGCCGCTGGAGAAGCCGGCCATGTCCAGCGCGCAGAACTCGAAGCCCGCCTCCCGGCCCGCGGCGTCGAGCTCGGCGTGGTGCGCTGCCGCGCGGTCGATGTCCTCGGCGGGCACCTCCAGGCGGGCCACCGTGCCCTGACCGTGCGCGCGGACCCGGCACACCGGGAACCCCAGGGCGTGGACGGCGGCCTCCGCCCGCTCGATGCGGGCCAGCACTTCCGGGGTGACCGGATCGCCGTAGGCGACGCGGGAGGCCAGGCACGCCGCGGCCGGTTTGTCCGCAGTGGACAGACCCAGCTCGGCGCTGACCTCGCGGACGTCGGCCTTGGTGAGCCCGGCGTCGACCATCGGCGCGATCGCGCCGCGCTGCGCGGCCGCGCGCTGGCCCGGACGGTGATCGCCCAGATCGTCCACATTGGTGCCCAGCGCGATCGTGGCGCCCATCGTCGCCGCCAGCGGCTCCACCGCGTCGAACAGCGCGGACTTGCAGTGGTAGCAGCGATTTCCGTCGTTGGCGGCGTACTCGGGCCGATCGGCCTCGTCGGTGCAGACCTCGACGTGGGCGAGGCCGTGCTCGCGGGCGAAGCGCTTGGCCCGCTTGCGCTCCTCGGCCGCCAGGCTCGGGGACACGGCCGTGACCGCGAGCATCCGCGATCCCAGCTCCTGGTGCGCCACCACGGCCAGCAGCGCCGAGTCCACGCCACCCGAGAACGCCACGACCAGGGATTCCTCGGTTCTGACGCGCGCCCGCAGGCGGTCCAATCCGGTCACGACGCACTCCTCACGCACGCTCGCTCACAGCCATGTGGTCCGACCAGACTCTAACTCCAACGAGCGATGCATCCCATGCCGTCGAAGGAGATCTTTCCGGTGGTCAACGAGCCTTTTGACGGCTCGTTCGGGGTGCTAGTGCGGACGCGCCCGCATGTCCCTCGACCGAGTGGCACTCCCCGGCTCGGTGGCCGGATCGACCTACCTTTCGAAGGGAACGTGCCGATGGGAGGAGACTGCGGTGACCGACAACAACGCTGCGCAGCAGATCGCGGCCGGGTACACCTCCGGCGGAGCCGCCGTCGACCTCGGGGCGGTGGTCATCGACAACGAGGCCGATGCCGCGGCCCAGGTGCGCATCCCGCTTGCCACGCTCAACCGGCACGGCCTGGTCGCGGGCGCGACCGGCACCGGCAAGACCAAAACGCTGCAACTGCTGGCCGAACAGCTCTCCGACGCCGGGGTTCCCGTCGTGCTCGCCGACATCAAGGGCGACCTCTCCGGGCTCGCCCAGCCCGGCGAGGGCGGCGAGAAGCTCACCACGCGCGCCCAGGACGTCGGCGACGACTGGCAGGCCTCCTCCTACCCGGTGCAGTTCCTCTCGCTGGGCACCGGCGGCCGCGGGGTGCCGATCCGGGCGTCGATCACCAGCTTCGGGCCGCTGCTGCTGTCCAAGGTGCTCGGGCTCAACGCCACCCAGGAGTCCACCCTCGGGCTGATCTTCCACTGGGCCGACCAGCGCGGGCTCGGACTGCTGGACACCAAGGACCTGCGGTCGGTCATCCAGTACCTGACCAGCGACGAGGGCAAGGCGGACCTCAAGGGCATCGGTGGTGTCTCGGCCGCCAGCGCCGGGGTGATCCTGCGGGCGCTGTCGAACCTGGAGGCCCAGGGCGGGGACGAGTTCTTCGGCGAACCAGAGCTGGAAGTGGCCGACCTGCTCCGGCAGTTCGAGGGCAAGGGCGTGGTCAACCTCCTCGAGCTCGATGACGTGCAGACCAACCCGGTGCTGTTCTCCACGTTCCTGATGTGGCTGCTGGCCGAGCTCTTCGAGGAGATGCCCGAAGCCGGTGACCTGGACCGGCCGAAGCTGGTGTTCTTCTTCGACGAAGCGCACCTGCTGTTCAACGACGCGTCCAAGGCGTTCCTCGACCGCATCGAGCAGACCGTGAAGCTCATCCGCTCCAAGGGAGTCGGCGTCTTCTTCTGCACCCAGCTGCCCACCGACCTGCCCAACCCGGTGCTCTCGCAGCTGGGCGCCCGCGTCCAGCACGCGATCCGCGCGTTCACCCCCGAGGACCAGAAGGCGCTGTCCAAGACGGTGAAGACCTACCCGACCACCGAGCACTACCAGCTCGACGAGGCGCTGACGAGCCTCGGCATCGGGGAGGCGATCGTGACCGTGCTGTCGGAGACCGGCGCGCCGACACCGGTGGCCTGGACGCGGCTGCGCCCACCGCGCTCGCTGATGGGCACCATCGGCGAGGACGCGGTCCGCACCTCGGCCCGGTCTTCCGACCTGCACGCCAAGTACTCCGAGACGATCGATCGCGAGTCCGCCTACGAGAAGCTCGCTCAGAAGGTCGCCGAGCCCGCGGAAGAGGGGCAGGCCCCGCAGCAGAATAAGGGTGCTCGCGAGGAAGCCGGGATCTTCCAGAAGACGATGGAGAACCCGGCCGTGCGCTCGTTCTTCCGCTCCGCGGCCAGCGCCGTCGGCCGCGAGGTCACCCGCGGGTTGTTCGGCAACAGGAGGCGCTGACTTACCCCGCTTCACCCGATCAGGTAGGGTCTGCCCGACTTATCCACGCGGGAGCTCGGGCGGATCGGGCTGAGAGGGTGGCACGCAGCGCGCCACCGACCGCAGAACCTGTCCGGATAATGCCGGCGTAGGGAGCTGTCGATGGCGCTTGACGTCGAACGGTCCGAAGTTCCGAACACCCTGGACGAACCGGCACCCAGAACGCTGGGCGTGCTCGACCAAGGAGCCTTCTGGGGCAACCTCGGCGTGAGCCTGCTGGGCTTCAGCGGTGCGCTCGCGGTGCTCGCGCCCGCCGGTGTGCCGCAGCTGTCCTTCGCGGCCGCGGTGACGGCCACCGTCGTCGGGACCGTGCTGGGCAGCCTGATGGTCGGCATCGCAGCCATCCCCGGAGCCCGCACGGGCGCACCGGCGATGATGCTGCTGCGCGGCCTGTTCGGCACCCGGTTGTCCTACCTGCCGACGGTGCTCAACATCCTCCAGCTGGTCGGCTGGGGGACGTTCGAGCTGCTGGTGATCGCCCAGGGCGCCGAGGCGCTGTTCGGCGGCGGGCCGCAGTGGCTGTACGTGCTCATCGCCGGAGTCCTCACCACCGCGCTGACCTTGCGCCCCCTCGGTGCGCTGAGGTTGCTGCGCCGCTACGTGAGCATCGCCGTGCTCATCGCGATGGTCTACTTCTTCGTGCAGCTGCTGCTCCAGCCGTTGCCGCCGATGAACGACGGGTCCTGGGAGGGGTTCTGGCCCGGTGCCGACGCGGCGCTGGCCGTCGCGGTGTCCTGGCTGCCGGTCGCCTCGGACTACTCGCGGCACTCGCGGTCGGCCAGCGGCGCGTTCACCGCGGCGACCGTCGGCTACTCGGTCACCCAGATCGCCTGCTACCTGCTGGGACTGCTCGGTCTGGCGCTGGTCGGGTTCGACGGGGACAAGGCCTTCGACCCGCTGCTGGCGGCGCCGCTGGGCGTGCTGTTCTTCGCGGTGCTGGTGCTGCGCGAGGTCGACCAGTCCTTCGCCGACACCTATTCGACCGCGGTGTCCATCCAGAACCTGCGCCCCAGCACCGATCGGCGGCTGCTGAGCCTGATCGTCGGCGTGGTCAGCACGCTGGCCGCGCTGACGATGGACATCGAGCAGTTCTCCAACTTCCTGCTGCTGATCGGTTCGGTGTTCGTGCCGATGTTCGGCGTGCTGGCGGTGGACTACTTCTACAACGCCCGCAACCGCGAGTGGGACGTCTCGGCGCAGGCCCCCTCCCGCTGGGGGATGCTGATCGCCTGGCTGCTGGGCTTCGCGGCCTTCCAGCTGATCAACCCCGGTGAACTGGGCTGGTGGACGGCGTTGTGGACCGGTGCCCGCGAGGCCATCGGGTTCACCGTCCCCACCTGGATGAGCGCGGCGCTGACCTCGTTCGTCATCTCCGCGGTGGCCGCCGGCATCATCGGCCTGCTCGCCCGCAGCCGCCGGAAGGGCTGAACCGGGCGGTTCGCGTCGAGGCGAACCGCCCGGAGACCGGGGACGGCTCCAGCCAGGAGGGGCGGCGGTGGTGGCTGGAGCCGTCGTTTCCGGGCGCCGGGACTCAGTGGTCCCGGCGCGTCACCAGGTGGGCCAGTGCCGTGAGCGCCTCTGCCGCGTCCTCCTCCGGCTCCGCTCTGCGGAGATCGGTCAACGCCGAGGCGAGCAGTTCATCGGCCTGGGCCTGGCTCCACGCCCGCCCGCCGGCGAGCGTGACGAGCTCCGCGGCCTGGGCGAGCTCGCCGCTGACCAGCGGCTGCTCCCGGTAGTAGAGGGACGCCAGCCGCTGGCCCGCGCTGGATCCCGAGGTCAGCGCCGAGACCACCGGCAACGTCTTCTTGCGGGTGCGCAGATCGGAGAACACGGGTTTGCCGGTCATCGCCGGATCGCCCCAGATCCCCAGCAGGTCGTCGATGTGCTGGAACGCCAGCCCCAGCCGCTCCCCGAAGCTGCGCAACCTGGTGATCTGCTCCGGCGAGCCGCCGCCGTGCAGCGCGCCGAGCGCGCACGCGGCCCCCAGCAGAGCACCGGTCTTGTCGCGGGCCATCCGCTGGCACGCGGCGACGTCCACGTCGGCACGCGTCTCGAACTCCAGGTCCGAGTTCTGCCCGTCGATGAGGCCGAGAACCGCGCTGCTGAGCATCCGCACCGCGCTGGCCGCCTCCGGGTGCTGGGAGGAGGCGAGCACGTCGGCCGCCAGCGTCAGCAACGCGTCGCCGGCCAGGATCGCGGTGGCGTTGCCGAACACCGTCCACGCCGTCGGCCGATGTCGGCGCGTGACATCGCCGTCCATCACGTCGTCGTGCAGCAACGAGAAGTTGTGCACCAGTTCCACGGCCACCGCGGCCGGCACCGCGTCCGCCGGATCGCCACCGACGGCCGAGGCGCTGAGCAGCACCATGGTCGGCCGCATCGCCTTGCCCCGGTCGGCGCGCACCGGGTTCCCGCGCTCGTCGAGCCATCCCAGGTGGTAGCCGGCGACCTGGCGCATCCGGTCCGGGAGCCGGTCCACCGCCGCTCGCAACGCCGGCTCGACCATGGTTCGGCTGCTGGTCAGCGCCTCGAAGGCCTGACCGGCGCGGTTCGCGTCCTGCTGCATCGTGGTCATTGCGGGTTCCCTTCGCTCAGCGGGTGATTTCGACGTTCTCCAGGACGCCGAGCGCGTCCGGGACCAGCACCGCGGCGGAGAAGTAGGCGCTGACCAGGTAGGAGAGGACCGCCTGTTCGTTGATGCCCATGAAGCGCACCGAGAGCCCGGGTTCGTGCTCCTCGGCGACCCCCGTCTGGCGCAGCCCGACGACGCCGTGGTCGTCCTCGCCGGTGCGCATGCACAGGATCGAGGTGGTGCCCTTGGCGCTGATAGGGATCTTGTCGGTGGGCAGGATCGGCACGCCGCGCCAGGACTGGACCGCGTGCCCCTGCACCTCGGTGGTCTGCGGGTACAGGCCGCGCTTGCTGCACTCCCGGCCGAACGCGGCGATGGTGCGCGGATGTGCCAGGAAGAACCGCGACTTCCTGCGACGGGACAGCAGTTCGTCGAGGTCTTCCGGGGTCGGCGGCCCGGTGCGGGTGTGCAGCCGCTGCTGCAGGTCGGCGTTGTGCAGCAGGCCGAAGTCGCGGTTGTTGAGCAGTTCGTGCTCCTGGCGCTCGCGCAGCGCCTCGACGGTGAGCCGGAGCTGTTGTTCGGTCTGGTTCATCGGCTGGTTGTAGAGGTCGGCGACCCGGCTGTGCACTCGCAGCACGGTCTGCGCGATGCTGAGCTCGTACTCGCGCGGTGCCAGCTCGTAGTCGACGAACGTTCCGGGCAGCGCGGTCTCGCCGGAATGACCGGAGGCCAGCGCGATGTCGATCTCCCCGCGCTTGTTCGTCGCCGGTGCCGGCGAGGCGTACTCGGCGGCCACGTGCGCGCGCAGCTCGTCGAACTGCCTGGTGACCTCGTGCAGCGCCGCGCGGTCGAGGGCGAGCACGATGCAGGGCGTGACCGCGCGGTAGGTGCTGTCCCATGTGGACTGCGCGGTCGCCAGCACCTGGGAGCCGAAGAACCTGCCGCCCGCCAGCGTGTCGGTGACGGTGTCCTCGCCGTACTCGCCGCTGCGGATCTTGTCGACCTTGCCGTGCGCGATCAGCACCACCTCGGTCGCCGGTTCCCCGCCGACCGAGATCAGCTGGCCCGGCTCGTAGTGGCGCTGCACGAACCGGTCGGCCAGAGCGCTCAGCGCCGAGTCGTCGTCGTAGCCGCGCAGCAGCGGCAGTTCGGTGAGTTCGCGGGGGATCACGCGGACCTGGTCGCCGGTGTTGGTGAAGGTGATCAGGCCGTCGCCCGCCGCGCAGGTCAGCCGCCGGTTGACCCGGTAGGTCCCCGCTTCGATGTCGACCCACGGCAGCATCCTCAGCAACCAGCGGGAGGTCCTGCCCTGCATCTGCGGCTGCGTCTTGGTGGTCGTGGAAAGCCTGCGCGCAGCCTGCGTGCTCAGGCTCAGAGCCGGGTTCTCGGTGGCGGTCACGGTGTGTCAACTCCTCTGATCGGGGAGAGGAGCGGGCCGGCCTGCGTGACCGGCCCGCGCGGTCAGCTCTCGCGGCCCACTTCGACGTGCTCGAGCACGCCGAGCGCGTCCGGAACCATCACCGCCGCCGAGTAGTAGGCGCTGACCAGGTAGGAGATGACCGCCTGCTCGTTGATCCCCATGAACCGCACCGACAACCCGGGTCGGTACTCGTCGGGCAGGCCCGTCTGGTGCAGACCGACCACGCCCTGGTTCTGCTCGCCGAGCCGCATCAGCAGCACCGAGCTCGTGCGCTTGTCGCTGACGTGCAACTTGTCGCACGGCAGGATCGGCACGCCTCGCCACGCGGGAACCTGGTGCCCGCCGAGGTCGATGCTCTGCGGGTACAGGCCGCGCTTGCTGCACTCCCGGCCGAACGCGGCGATGGTGCGCGGATGGGCCAGGAAGCAGCCGGGTTCCTTCCACACCAGCGTCAGCAGCTCGTCCAGGTCGTCGGGCGTCGGAGGTCCGGTCCGGGTGGGGATGCGCTGCCGCAGGTCGGCGTTGTGCAGCAGGCCGAAGTCGCGGTTGTTGACCAGCTCCTGCTCCTGGCGCTCGCGCAGCGCCTCGATGGTCAGCCGGAGCTGCTGCTCGGTCTGGTTCATCGGCTGGTTGTAGAGGTCGGCGACCCGGCTGTGCACCCGCAGCACGGTCTGGGCCACGCTGAGCTCGTACTCGCGCGGTGCCAGCTCGTAGTCGACGAACGTTCCGGTCAGCGAAGGTTCGCCGGAGTGGCCCGATGCGATGTCGATGTCGGCCTCGCCGTGCGGGTTGTGCGGGCGACCGGGCCCGGCGAGGACCTCCCGGACGTGCTCGCGCAACGATTCCGAGGAGCCGTTGAGCTCCTGGAAGGTCTGCCGGCCGAGCGAGAGCACGGTGCAGGGCGTCACCGCCTTGTAGCTGGCGTCCCACTCGCCGGAATCGCCCGCCAGCACCTGCGCGCCGAAGTACTGGCCGTCGGCGAGCACTTCCAGCACGGTCTGGTCGCCGTACTCGCCGGTGCCGATCTTGTTGACCTTGCCGTGCGCGATGAGCACCACTTCCTCGGCCGGGGCACCGGAGTTGGCGATCACCTCGCCCGGTTCGAACTGGCGCTGCACGAACCGGTCGGCGAGCGCGCGCAGCGCCGCCTCGTCGTCGAAACCGCGCAGCAGTGGCAGTTCCTGGAGCTCCTGGGGGATGACGCGGACGTCGGCCCCGGTGTTGCTGAAGGTGATCCGGCCGTCCCCGAGGGTGTAGCTGAGCCTGCGGTTCACCCGGTACACGCCACCCGCGGCCTGCACCCACGGCAGCATGCGCAGCAGCCACCGCGAGGTGATGCCCTGCATCTGCGGGACCGACTTGGTCGTGGTCGCGAGATTCCTGGCCGCGGCGGTGCTCAGGCTCAACTGCGGCGCTTCGGTGTCGGCGGGGTTCGGATCGGTCGCAGTCACGACAGAAATACCACCAATCATAGAGCTGACAAATCGTCGGGAGAGTGCTCGATGGGTTCGGTCCGGCGCGAAGGTGGACGCGAAAGGTGAATCGGCGAATGTCGTCGAGGAATTCGAGAGGGATGGAAGGAATTGTTGTCCGGGTCGGATTGGCGGCCCCGGCGTTGCTTCCGGGTGGAACGCTAGCACCAGCCCACTCGGCCGTACAGTCACCCGAAAGTGCCGAACGGCGCTATACACGGTGGTCAGCGCGGGGGAGTGCCATGATCACCTGATGGTCCCATTGCGCCACGCAGGGTGGCGCTCAGCTCCCGTCGCGCTAGTCGTATCCGGGGTCGGATCAGCCTGGTGACCCATTGCCGGGGGCGGTGGAACGGGAGATTTC
Source organism: Saccharopolyspora endophytica (assembly GCF_018070075.1). GTDB lineage: Bacteria > Actinomycetota > Actinomycetes > Mycobacteriales > Pseudonocardiaceae > Saccharopolyspora > Saccharopolyspora endophytica. The sequence continues at coordinate 58,946 of NZ_JAGPXE010000017.1, read as the reverse complement.
GGGACCGCATTGCTCCACCCGGGCGACGGATGTGTGAACTCGAATTCCACGAATCGGGTTATCCAATTCCCGGCGATCTTGGGCGTATTGTTCGGGATGTGGTTCTGCCGGGTGTTTCCCGGGTTCGGTCGAGATAGGTGAAGGACCATCAGAATCGGCGAACAGATTAGCTCTTCTCTCCAGGAGGCGATTTCGCGTGAAGTGGAACCTGCGGTTGGTCGCGGCGCAGCGCGGTATCTGGAAGGCCACCGACCTGCAGCGGAGATTCGCCGAGCACGGCCTGGTGATCTCCGCCGGGAAGATGTCCGGCCTGTGGTCGAAGACCCCCGCCAGCCTGAAGCTGGACGATCTCGACATCATCTGCCGGGTGCTGGGCTGCGAGGTCGGTGACCTGCTGGAGCCCGAAGCGCCGGTGGTGCCCGCGCCGCGACAACCCGACGTCGTGCGCGAGACGACCGCGGGAATCGCGGAGTGAACCTGGTCCTCAGCGGAACCGCCTGGGTGCTCGGCGCATCGCTGGGTGCGGCGCTGATCGGCTACCTGGTGCGCAGGATCGGTCAGGACGAGGGGAGGCCGAGCAACAACGACGCCGCCGGGCAGGTCTTCACCATCGTCAGCGGCCTGCAGGCCGTGGTCCTGGCGTTCGTGCTGGTGACGTTGTTCGACGCGGTCAGCGACGCCCGGGAGGGCGCCTACCAGGAGGCTCAAGACCTGGTGGCGGTGTCCTGGGCCGTGGAGTCCCTGCCGGCGCCGACGGCTGCCGAGGTGCGCGGGCACAGCGTGGCCTACCTCGACGGCGTCGTCGGCGCCGAATGGCCGCAGATGCAGCGCGGAGCTCCGGTCGGTGGACCGGGTTGGGCACGGCTGGACCAGATCCGGACGGTGGTGGTCAACGCGCCGGCCGACGGGGAGTTCCAGGAGGACCGCAAGTCCGAGGCCCTGGACAAGCTCAAGGACGTCTACGCGGAACGGCACGAACGGCTCACCCGGGCGTTCGACCGCGGGGTCGTCGCGGTCGTCTGGTTCGTGCTGATCGTGGGCAGCCTGGTGTGCGTGCTGCTGCCGAACCTCTTCGGTGGCACGAAGTTGTTCCCGCACATCGTTCTGGTGTCCACATTGGCCGGTGCGCTGGCGCTCCTGCTGTTCGCGATCTTCCAGTTGCAGAACCCGTTCAGCGGCGGGTCGCGGATCGAACCGGAGGCGTTCCAGTGGGCGCTCGCACGTCTCGGGCCGGGCTAGCAGGCGCCCTCGCGCTGCTGGCGGCGGTGGTCGCCCCGGCCGCCGAGGCGGATCCGGCGTGCGAGGCGCTGCAGGTCCGCACCCGGGGCAGCACCTCGGTGCTGCACCGGGTGGTGCTGCCCGACTTCAGCGACACCCGGGTCGGTGCGCTGCCGTACCGGGTGAACGCTCTCGGGTACTCGGTCGCGCAGGGCTTCGCCTACGGCATCGCGTCGGGCTTCTCCGACGGCGGTCACGTGGTCGTGCTGCGGCCGAGCGATCCACCGCTGGACCTCGGACCGGTCGTCGCGGGGCGTGCCGACACCCGGTGGAACCCGCTGGGCCACCCGACGGCGGGGGCGATCGAGGGAGACCGCTGGTACGTCCTCGAAGACGACCACCTGCATGCGGTGGACCTCGATCCTGCGAGCCCGACGTTCCGGCACGTGCTGTCCTCGGTCCAGCTCGACGAGCACCACGGTCCGTTCGGGGTCGACGACTTCGACGTCGGCCCCGACGGGCTGCTCTACGGAGTCGCCCAGACCTACGCGGGAATCCCGGCGGTGGTCCGGATCGATCACCGCACCGGCGCGGTCGATCCGGTGGTGTGGCTGCCGGGTCTGCTGCCCGACAGCTACGGGTCCGTCGTGATCGGGCGGGACCGGGCGCTCTACGTCACCGCCAACCACAGCGGCGGGACGTACCGGATCGGCAGCGGCGGAACTCTGGTGAAACTGGGCGAAGTGCCGACCATGTCCAGTTCCGACGCCGCGGGATGCCTGCGACGTCCACCACCGACTCCGCCGCCAACGACGACACCGCCACCACCGACAACGACACGACCAACGCCGCCGGCACCCGCACCGCCCACGACGGCGCCCCCGACGACGTCGGCTCCCACGCGGCCCGCTCAGACGGTGACGCCCACGCCCACCCGTGGCCCCGTGCCGCCTGAACCGGTCGAGGAGCCGTCCGAACCGCCGGAAACCGCCTCGCCCGCGCCGGTGTCCGAGGACCCCGACGCCGACGAGTCCGGGCACACCACGCAGGAGAAGCGGCGCTGGGCGGTGGCCGCCCTGGTGCTGCTCATCGGCGGGAGCGCGGCCGTCCGCGCGCTGGGACGGGGCTGAGCGCGCGGCGATGCTGGTCACGACCGCGGGATCTGGAGGTGATGTCACCGGCTAGGCTGCCGCGCATGCTGCAGGCTCGGGATGAACGGACGCTGCTTCGCTGCGGGACCGCAGGCGCGGTGCTGTTCGTGGCCGTGTTCCTGGTGCTCGGTTCGGTGCGGTCGGACTACGACCCGCTCCGCCACTCGGTGAGTTCGCTGGCGATCGGTTCGCTCGGCTGGGCGCAGGCGGTGAACTTCTGCATCAGCGGTGTCCTGGTCACCAGCTTCGCGTTCGGGGCGCGGTCGGTGCTGCTGCGATTAGGCGGCGACTGGTGGATTCCCGGTCTGATCATCGTGATCGGCGTCGGTCTCATCGGTGCCGGTTTCTTCACCGCCGACCCGATCAACGGCTACCCGCCGGGTGAGGTGGGGGAGATCACCGCGACCGGTGTGCTCCACCAGTTCTTCTCGATCGGGGTGTTCCTGGGGGTTCCTGTCGCGAGCTGGTTGCAGGGCCGGCTGTTCTGGTCGACCAAACACCCCTGGTGGGCCGCCTACTGCTTTGTGACCGCGGTGGCCTGCGCGGTCGGATTCGTGCTGGCCGTGCTCGGTTTCGCCCGGGTTCCCGACTTCGAGCCCCACGCGGGGCTTTACCAGCGCATCGCGCTGTGCGTCGGTTTCGGGTGGTTGATGCTGCTGTCGGTGTTCCTGCGCAGCGCTCGCTTCTCCCGGGCGTTCAACGTCCGGGTCCGGACGGCCTGACGCCCCGGTCCGCGCGGGACCGGGGCGTCAGGCGAACGAGTTCAGTCCTGGGCGAGTCGCGCCGGAAAACCGCCGGTGGCGATCGGGCCCCAGCGGTCGATGGTGATCCGGATCAGCGACTTGTCCTGGCGAACCATCGCCTCCCGGTACTCGTCCCAGTCCGGGTGCTCGCCGGAGATGCACCGGAAGTACTCGACCAGCCCGTCCAGCGCGTCGGGCATGTCCAGCACCTCCGCGGTGCCGTCGACCTGCACCCACGGGCCGTTCCACTCGTCGGAGACCACGCACACCGAAGCCTGCGGGTTGCGGCGCAGGTTCCGCGTCTTGGCCCGCTCCGGGTAGGTCGAGATGACCAGCCGTCCCTCGGTGTCCACACCGCAGGTCAGCGGCGACATCTGGGGCCGACCGTCGGCTCGGGTGGTGACCAGGACGCCCTTGTGCCTCGGTCGCAGGAACTCCAGCAGCGCTTCGCGGTCGACCTTGTCAGCGGTGGCGATCGCCATGAACAGCTCCTCGAAACAGATCGCTGAGAACGCCGTCCAGCCTAGTCCTCGCCACCGACGACCGCCCGCCCTCCACTGTGGATCGTCTCCTGCTGAGCGGCGTCTAGACCCTCTCGAAGACGGCGGCCAGGCCCTGCCCGCCTCCGATGCACATGGTCTCGAGCCCGTAGCGGGCCTCGCGGCGCTGCATCTCGCGCGACAGCGTCGCGAGGATCCGGCCACCCGTGGCGCCCACCGGGTGCCCGAGGGAGATGCCGGAACCGTTGACGTTGAGCCGGTCGAAGTCGGCGGGCTTGAACTCCCACTCGCGGGTGCAGGCCAGCACCTGCGCCGCGAAGGCCTCGTTGAGCTCGATGAGGTCCACATCGGCCAGGCCGATCTCGGCGCGCTGCAGCGCCTTGGCCGTCGCCGGCACCGGACCGATGCCCATGGTCCGCGGCGGCACACCGGCCCGCGCCCACGACACCAGCTTCACGAGGGGGCGGAGCCCCAGCTCGGCGGCCTTCTCCGGGGTGGTGACGACGCAGATCGAAGCGGCGTCGTTCTGGCCGCTGGCGTTGCCCGCGGTCACGGTCGCATCCGGGTCGTTCTTGCCCAGCACCGGCTTGAGGCCGGCGAGCTGCTCCAGCGTGGTGTCCGGCCGGGGGTGCTCGTCGACGTCGATGACGACCTCGCCCTTGCGGGAGCGCACCGGCACAGGCACCAGCTCGTCGTCGAAGCGCCCGGCCTGCTGCGCCTCGGCGGCGCGCTGCTGCGAGCGGACCGCCAGCTCGTCCTGCTCCTCCCGCGCGATGCCGTACTCGCGCCGCAGGTTCTCGGCGGTCTCCAGCATCCCGCCCGGAACGGGGTAGTTCTTGCCGCCCGCCGTCGTGCGACCGCGGGCCAGCGAGTCGTGCAGCTCCAGTCCGCTGCCGCGAATGCCCCAGCGGGCCTCGGTGGTGTAGAACGGCGCGCTGCTCATGCTCTCGGCGCCACCGGCCAGCACCACGTCGCTGACCCCGGTCTGCACCTGCATCGCGGCGTCGACCACGGCCTGCAGGCCCGACCCGCAGCGGCGGTCGATCTGGGTGCCGCCGACCTCCACCGGAAGCCCCGCGTCCAGCGCGGCGACCCGGCCGATCGCCGGGGCGTCCGAGGTGGGGTAGCAGTGGCCGAGGATGACCTCGTCGATCTCCTCGCCGGGAAGCCCGGTGCGCTCCAGCAGGCCCTTGATCGCGGTGGCGGCCAGCTCCACCGCCGACACCGTCTTGAACACTCCGCCGAACCGGCCGATCGGGGTCCGCAGCGGCTCGCAGATCACCGCTTCGCGCATCACTTGCTCCTTCGCGTTGGAACGCCGCCGTTTCGGACGTCGTTCTTTCGTTGGTAGCACAGCTTCAGCGCGGATCGTAGGACGCGGCGATTATGTCCGAACGCGTCTCACCGGGGTGTGAATTCGGTATTGGACGGTCTCGGCGAGGCGTGCGAAGCTGACCGGAATCGGTGTCGTCAACGAAGGAGTCGACCATGCTGCCGGGCGAGTGGGCGGAGCGCGTGAAGACCGTGCGGGTGATCGGCACCGGCGTCATGGGGCGCGGCATCGCCCAGATCTGCGCGGCCGCCGGCATCACCGTCGAACTCGCCGATGCGCGACCCGAGGCCGTCGAGACCGCGGTGGCCGAGATCGGCCGGATGTACGACAAGCTCGCGAGCAAGGGGCGGATGAGCGCCGAGGAGGCCGCCGCCGCGACGAACCGGCTCGTTGCGATCTCCGACCCGCTGAGCGACACCGACTGCGACCTGGTCGTCGAAGCCGTCCGGGAGGACCTCGACACCAAGCGCGAGCTGTTCGCCGAGCTCGAACGGACCTGTCCGCAGCACACCGCGTTCGCCACCAACACCAGCTCGCTGCAGGTCACCTCGATCGCCACCGCTCTGCAGGACCCGAGCAGGCTCGCCGGCCTGCACTTCTTCAACCCCGTGCCGCTGATGCGCCTGGTCGAGGTCATCCCCGGCGCTCGCACGGCCGCCCACCTGCCGGACGCGCTCACCGAACTGGTCCGCCGGCTGGGGCACACGCCGGTGCGGGCCACCGACACGCCCGGATTCCTGGTCAACCACGCCGGACGCGGTCTGGTCACCGAAGCGCTGCAGATCCTCGCGGAGGACCTGGCGACCCCGGAGGACGTCGACCGCATCGCACGGGACGTGCTCGGGCTGAAGATGGGGCCGTTCGAGCTGATGGACCTCACCGGGCTGGACGTCACGCACCCGGCGATGGAGAGCATCTTCACCGGCTACTACGGCGACCCCAGGCTGCGCCCGTCGCCGATCACCCGCGCGCGGCTGGAGGCGGGACTGCTCGGCCGCAAGACGGGGGAGGGGTTCTACCGCTACGAGGACGGCGTCAAGCAGGAACGGCCCGAGGCCGTCGCACCGGAGGCCACGGGCGCGACGGTGTGGGCCGACGACACCGCGCTGCTGGAATCGCTGGCGGAGGCGGGCGTACCGGTCGAGCGCGGTGGCGAACCGTCCTCGGCGGAGATCGTGCTGGTCACGCCTTACGGGCACAGCGCGGCCTCGGCGGCGTTGTCGGCCCGGTTGCCCGCTGAGCGCGTCTGCGGCGTGGACCCGCTGAGCAACCCCACCCGCTGCACGCTGACCGTGCACCCGGCCACCGACCCGGACGTCGCCCGCGCGGCCTGGGCGGCGCTGGCCGCGACCGGACGCGCGGTGACCATCGTGCGCGACGGCCCGGGGATGATCGCCCAGCGCCTGCTCGCGGCGATCGTCAACACCAGCTGCTTCATCGCCGAGCAGCGACTGGCCACACCCGGCGACATCGACACCGCCGTGCGCCTCGCGCTGGGCTACCCGCTCGGACCGCTGGAGTGGGGTCAGCAGCTGGGAGCGCGCCGGGTGCTGACGATCCTGCGCGCGCTGCACTCCGCGACCGGCGACCCGCGTTATCGGCCCAGCCGCTGGCTGGTCGAACGCGCCGACCTCGGCCTGGCGCTGGACGAGACCGGCACCGCGGTCGCCGACGTCCTCTAGCAGCTGTTCAGAGGTCGCTCGGCGCAGCGGGTTCCGCGCGCCCGCTCCTGATGCGTGCCGACACCGCTCGGGATGTGAACCGGGCTCAGTCCTCGGGCGTGTTGGCCTCGCGCAGCGTGCGCATGGCCTGGGCCAAGGCTCGCGAGTCGTCCTGGCCCAGGGGAGTGAGGACGTGCTCGCGCAGGACCTGGGCCGCGGTCTCGCGGGCGCGGTTGGCCACGTCGAGGCCGTGGTCGGTGAGCTCGGCGTAGGTGACCCGGCGGTCGGTCTCGCTGGGCACCCGGCAGATCAGGTCGGCCTTGGCCAGCCGGTCGGCGACCTTCGTGAACCCGCCGCTGCTCAGAGCCGCCTCACGCGCGAGCTTGGTCATCGGCATCCTGTTGTCGGGGGAGCGCACGAGCCGGAGGAGGATGTCGAGGGAGGCCATCGGCAGGCCGTACCCGTCCATGATCGCGGTGGCCAGCTTGGCGGCCGTGACGTGGTAGCCCTCGATGACCAGGCCCCACCAGGTGACGATCTCGTCGTCGTCGACGGCGCTGTCCGGACCGATCGCCTCGTTCAACGCAACGCTCCTTCACTGCATGTTCGTGGAGCCCGATGCTACATGAAGACATTTTCCGGAAAGTCGCTTGCGAGGAAGACAATTCCTCGGTATTGTCTTGCCTGCAAGAGATCGACCGATTCGGGCGATCTGCCGCGTGAACAGGAGTTTTGGACCGTGAGCAACGCCGTCAAGGTCAGCGTCATCTACTACTCGTCCACCGGGATCGGCGCTGAGATCGCCAACACCCTGGTCGCCGAAGCCGAGGCGGCGGGCGCCGAGGTGCGGCTGCGCCGAGTGCCGGAACTGGCACCCGACTCGGCCATCGACAGCAACCCGGCCTGGCGCGCCAACGTCGAAGCCACCCGCTCGGTGCCGGAGGCCACCCCGGACGACGTCGTGTGGGCCGACGCGGTGATCTTCGGTTCGCCGACCCGCTTCGGCAACATCGCCGCCCAGCTCAAGCAGTACATCGACACCCTCGGCGGCGAGTGGGCGCAGGGCAGGCTCGCCGACAAGGTCTACAGCGGCTTCACCTCCAGCTCGACCGCTCACGGCGGGCAGGAGTCCACGCTGCTGGCGCTGTACAACACCATCCACCACTTCGGTGGCATCGTGGTCGCGCCGGGCTACACCGACGGCAGCAAGTTCGTCGACGGAAACCCCTACGGCACCAGCCACGTCGACGCTCAGGGCGAGAACAAGGTCGGTGACGTCACCCGCGCCGCCGCGTCCGTTCAGGCCCACCGCGTGGTCAAGGTCGCGCGCGCCCTGAAGAACGGTGCGTGATCGCACCGAATCCGCTCTGATGACGACGTCTTCCCGCTTCCCGCGCCGTTCGGGAGGCGGGAAGACGCGTTTCGGTCAGCCCTCCAGCGCGATGGCGGAGAGGACGAGCCCGTCGCGGACCAGCCAGCGACCGCTGAAACCCGTCAGCCCGCCGGCGGTCTTGCGCAACCGGGCCGTGAAGCTGCCCGCGCCGAACTCCAGCTCCGCGTCCTCGAAACCGAGCCACTCGCCGGTCACCGGGTACCAGGTCTTGTAGACCGATTCCTTGCAGCTGAACAGGATCCGGTCCCAGCAGATGTCGGGGTCGCGGGCGCTGAGCTCCGCGATGTGCTCGCGCTCCTCGGGTAGCGAGACGACGTCGAGCACGCCGTCGGGCAGCGGCTCGTGCTGCTCGGCATCGATCCCCACCGACCGCAGTTGTCGCCGCCGGGCCACGGCCGCGCCCCGATAACCGGCGCAGTGCGTGATGCTGCCGACCACCTCCGCGGGCCACTGCGGTGCTCCGCGCTCGCCGCGCAGCAGCGGCACCGGCGCAACGCCCAGCGCGCGCATCGCCCGGTGCGCGCACCAGCGGCCGCTGGTGAACTCGCGGCGGCGCTTGGCGATCGCCTTGACGATCTCGGCCGCCTCGGCGTCGAACAGCGTCGCCTCGGGTGGGTCGTCGAAGGTCTCGGCGGTGGCCACCACGTCGGGCAGGAGCTCCTCGATCACCCCGACAACCTAGCTCATCTGGCATCTGACCTGGGCGGACGGTGCGACGTCTCAGCACGTGGGGCCCCGTTTACAGCCGACGAAGTGCGGTCTAGCGTCATCGCCATGATCCCGTCGGTGCCACTGACGATCCGGGGCTACGTGGACTTCTCCCGCGTCTCCTCGGCGCTGTGTCGCGCCTGACGCTGCTCTCCTCCTCTTCTCCCGCACCACCGTGCTGAGCCCTCTCCGGTGGTCGCTTCCGCATGTCCGCCCACGCCCGTGGAGCCCTCATGACCACACACCTGACACCCGTGCGCACGGGTGAGCAGATACCCGTCACCCAGGTGCGCACCCGCACCGCCCGACGCGAATCCCGCATCCCCCGTTGGACTTTCAAGCTCATCAGCCCGGTCGCGCTGGTGGCGCTGTGGCAGGCGCTCAGCGCCACCGGAGTGCTCAGCGACGACACGCTCGCCTCCCCGGCGACGGTCCTGGCGACCGGCGCGGATCTGTTCGCCGAAGGGCGGCTGCAGGAGGCCATCGCCGTGTCGCTGCAGCGCGTCGGCGCGGGCCTGGTCATCGGCGTGGTGGCGGCGACGCTGCTGGCCACGCTGTCCGGGCTCTTCCGGCGCGGCGAGGACCTCATCGACGCGCCGATGCAGATGCTGCGCACCGTCCCGGTCATCGGGCTGATCCCGCTGCTGATCATCTGGTTCGGCATCGGCGAAGAGCCCAAGGTCGTGCTGATCGCGTTGGCGGTCACCTTCCCGCTGTACATGAACATCTACGGCGGCATCCGCAACGTCGACGCCGGACTGGTCGAGGCCGCCAAGACGCTCGGACTGGGGCAGCTCGCGCAGGTCCGCCACGTGATCCTGCCCGCAGCGATGCCCAACGCCCTGGTCGGTCTGCGCTACGCGCTCGGATCCGCCTGGCTGGCGCTGGTCTTCGGCGAGACCATCAACGCCTCCGCCGGGATCGGCTACGAGATGAACACCGCGCGCGAGTTCTTCCAGACCGACGTGATCGTGGTCTGCCTCGTGCTCTACGCCCTGCTCGGCCTCGTCGCCGACTTCATCGTTCGCGGACTGGAAAGGGTGGTGCTGGCATGGCGGCCGGCGTTCAGCGGGAAGTGACCACGAAACCGGCTGCGGTGCGGGGTCTTTCGCGCAGCTTCGGAGAGCGCACCGTCCTGCGCGAGCTGGACCTGGACATCGAGCCCGGCCAGTTCGTCGCGCTGCTGGGGCCCAGCGGCTGCGGCAAGTCGACGCTGCTGCGCATCCTCGCCGACCTCGACCAGGAGGTCACCGGGGCCGTCGAGGTCGCCGAACGCCGTGCCGTCGCGTTCCAGTCGCCTCGGCTGATGCCCTGGAAGCGCGTGTGGCACAACGTCGTCCTCGGCCTGCCCGGCCGACCGGACAAGCAGCGAGCCGTCGCGGCGCTGGAAGAAGTCGGCCTCGGCCACCGGGTGGACGTGTGGCCGAAGGCCCTCTCCGGCGGCGAGGCGCAGCGGACGTCCCTGGCACGGGCCTTGGTCCGCGAACCGGACCTGCTGCTGCTCGACGAACCCTTCTCGGCTCTGGACGCCTTGACCCGGCTCAAGGCGCAGCAACTCGTCGGGGAGCTGTGGCAGCGGCACGGCTGCGCGATCCTGCTGGTCACCCACGACGTCGAGGAGGCGCTGCTGCTCGCCGACCGCGTGCTGGTCATGCACGAGGGCCGCATCGGCTACGACCAGGTCCTGAACCTGCCGCGCCCGCGCGAGGTCGGCGACCCGGGGTTCGTCGCGATGCGCGCGGAGCTGCTCGCCCGCCTCGGAGTCGAGTGATCGACCGGACGAGGTGAGAGGGGTCAGCCGGACGGGGTTCGCCCGGCCGGCGCCGTAGTGGCGGCCAGCAGCCGGTACGCCTCGTGCTCGGTGTCGAGGACCTCCTGGTCACCGTGGTGCGGGTGCAGCGGCTCGCCCGCCGCGACCTGGTGCGCGTCGCGCAGCGCGAAGAGCGCGCGCAGCAGGTGCTCGCGCGCCTGCGGATCGGCGGGGGAGCGCTGCAGGTCCCGGGCGGCCCGGCGGCAGCCCTCCAGCGCCTCGCGCAACCGCGTTCGCGCCCGGCTGTTGGTCAGCACCAGGCAGACCCCGACGCCCAGCAGCGCGCCGAACACCGTCATGCCCACCCGCTCGGCGACGAGCTGCAGGCGGTCGGTCGGCTGGCTCAGCGCTGCCAGGCACAGCGCCAGCGGGGTGGCGAAGGTCAGGCCGAGCCCGTAGTTGGCCATGACCACCAGCTCCGCGGCGATCTGGCAGACCACGATCACCACCAGGATCGTCACCGGCGTGGGGTCGACCGCGAAGATGCCCAGCGCCAGCAGCGACCCGGCGAGGGTGCCCGCGGTGCGCTGCACCGCGCGCTGCCAGGTCGTCGCGGTGTTGTGCGACTGGAGGACCGAGCTGACCGAGACCACCGCCCAGTAGGCGTGGTCGAGCTGGAACGTCGACGCCAGCAGCCCGGTCACCAGCGAGGCCACCGCCATCCGCAGCGCGTTGGTGCGGAACTCGGCGAGTCCGGCGCGTTCGGCGACCACCGGCCGGGGCAGCGGCCGGTCCTGGTCCGGCTCCGGAACGCGACCGCGACGCATCCGCTTGGCGGCGGTGCGCAGGTCCGCGGCCGCGTCCGCAGGGTGGTGCAGCAGGTGCAGCGCGTGCGCGAGATGTCCGCGCAGCAGCGCAGTCGTCCTGCGCTCACCGGCGGGCAGCGCGGTGAGCGCGTGGTGCAGGGAAATGTGGGCTCGGCGCCGGGCGGCCGCGTTCGGCGCCTCCAGGTGGTCGGCGACCGCCAGCAGCGCCCGCGCTGTCGCCAACCGGTGCGGACCCGTCGGGTGCAGCGCACCGCCCACCATGCTGAGCGCGTAGGACAGCGCCGCCGAGGCCGCGGTGATCGCGACGACCTCGGCGAATCCGCTCCAGGTCTGAGGCGAGTACGCGGCGGCACCTGCGGCGAAGACGAACATCAGCCCTGCGGGCGGACCCAGCCGCACCACGTCGGCCAGCACCTTGGCCAGCGTCGCCACCAGGGTCAGGACCAGCACCTTGACCACGCCGCCGGCGTCGAACGCCGAGGTCACCGCTCCAGCGGCCACGCTGGCGGTCAGGCCCGCGGCCACGACCGGCAGCAACCAGGCCCGGCGGGAGTAGGGGTCGACGCGGCAGTACAGCGAGGTGAAGGCGCCGAGTGCGGCGAACGGTGCGAGGTCCAGCCGCCCTGCCGCCAGCAGCGCGATGATCGGCACGGCGTAGGAGACGCCGACTCGCAGCGCGGGTACCAGCACGCCGCCGAAGATCGAGGAGATGCGCAGGGCGTCTCGGGTGCGCAAGGTCTGGAGCAAAGAACCGTTCACTAGTAAAATATTACAAGGTGTTTTACTCGTGAAGGAGTGTGACGTTGGACGTCGTCGGGCGGATCCGCGATCAATGGCGCGAGCGGTACCCGGACCTGGACCTGTCCCCGATCGAGGTCATCGGGCGGGTGCGCAGGCTCGCGGCGCTGACCAACCAGCGGCACGACGAGGTCCTCGACGACCTGCGGCTGTCCCGGATGGAGCTCGAGGTGCTCAGCGCCCTGCGCCGGGCGGGCGGTGACCTGCGCCCCAGCCGGCTCACCAAGGAGATGCTGTCCTCCGGCGCCGCCACGACCAAGCGGCTCGCACGGCTCGAGGAGGAAGGCCTGATCACCCGCAGCACCTCCGCCCGCGACCGGCGTGAGGTCGACGTGCGGCTCACCGATCGCGGCCGGGAGATCATGGATCGAGTCTTCCCGGCTCAGCTGGAGCGCGAGCGAGCGCTGCTGGAACCGCTCAGCGAGGCCGAGCGGGCGCAGCTGGGTGAACTGCTGGCGAAGGTCCTCGAACCGGTGGATGTGGTCGGCTGAAGATCCGATCGTGACCGGCGAGGCGCATGCCGGAGCGCGCGCGAGGTGGGTTAAGGTTTTCCGGCTTCACCGGGGAATTCCCGCGGCTCGGCGAACTCGCTGTGATCGGACGATCACGCACCACGGCCGGTGCCGCTCGGACGAGAGGACACAGGGTGGCCACGGTACGGATCGGCACCGTTCCTGATCTGGACCTCGGCGGTCTGCCTGGCCGCCTGCGCGCCTTCGTGGTGGCGAACTCGCGCGCGATCACGCTGATATCCGTTCCGCTCGTGCTGGCCTCGCTCGGCCTGCTGCTGCTCACCCCTCGCGCCGGGATCGGCGAGGAGTCGGCCATCGACTACCAGGTCTACCGCTGGGCGGTGCACACCTGGCTGGCCGGCGGCGACATCATGAACACCGCGCCGACGGTGAGCATCGGCCGCGTCCTGCCGTGGGTGTACCCGCCGTTCGCGCTCGCCCCGCTGGCACCGCTGGCGTTGCTGCCCTTCAGCGCCGGTCTCATCGCGCTCTACCTGCTGGACCTGGCCGCCATCGGCGGCACGCTGTACCTGGTGACGCGGCACCTGTGGCCCGCCGTGGGCAAGCGCGGGGCGCTGGCCGTGGCCATGGTGCTGCTGCCCTGGACGCTGTTCCTGGAGCCGGTCTACTCGTCCTTCGGGCTCGGGCAGGTCAACATCCTGCTGATGGGCCTGGTCATGGCCGACTGCCTGGCCGAATCACCGCGCTGGCCGCGGGGGCTGCTCATCGGTCTGGCCGCGGCCATCAAGCTGACCCCGGCCGCGTTCCTGCTGTTCCTGGTCTTCCGCAAGGACTACCGCGCCGCCGCCGTCGCCGTGCTCACCGCGGCGCTGGCCACGCTGTCGGGTTTCGCGCTGAACTACTCCGCGGCCGTGGAGTACTGGTTCGGCAAGGGGCCCGCGCACGGCGTAAGCGGGTCGGCCTTCCACACCAACCAGTCCATCATGGGCGCGCTGGTGCGCATGGAACTTCCGGTCGTCGCCCAGAACGGGCTGTGGTTGGTGCTGGCGGTCGCCGCCACGATCGCGGTCGCGTTCGCCATCCGCCGGGTGGAACCGGTGCTCGCGGTGTCGGCCAACGCCCTTCTGGCGCTGTTGATCTCACCCACGTCGTGGTCGGATCATTGGGTGTGGTCCGCTCCCGGCCTTCTGGTGCTGCTCGCCTTCGCCGTCCGGCGGCGCAGCTTCGCCTGGTTGGGGGTGGCCGCGTGGACGCTGGTCACGCTGCTGGCGGCGGCGTTCAACTGGATGCCCGCCGGTCCGCCGTGGGACGTGGTGGCGCACCTTTTCGGGAACCCCTACACGGCGCTGGGGCTGGTTCTCGTCGTCCTGCTGGTGCGCTACGCACGCCGTGAGCAGGCCAGCGCCGCGCCTCAGCCCTCCCCGCTGCCGGAACCGGCTGGTGTCTGAAAGCGCATTCGCATTCGGGTGATTGCGCCCTCGACTGCGGACCGTGTACCAACAATTACGGAAATGTGCGGGTCTGAACCGAATCCGAATGGCGTGAGCTGCGATTCGGACTGCATTCGGTACTGCGCAAGAAGATCGTGAACAACACCACTGATGGTCCTCAGCTGTCGCCTTAGGACAGATGTGTGGTGCACAATTCTCGGGCTCCCGGCCTTTGCGACAACGACGTCTCACAGTCTGAGAGTCGTCACGTTTACTTAACGTCGAGTTACCTAGCGGTAGCTTTCGAGCCGCTGGGTCTGTACAGTGCCTCAAACTGACCGAGAGTGCAACGGCGCATCCTTATTCGTCAGTGCCCCCAAAGGTTCCGCGGTTCGCAGTGGCTGAGTCATGCCCTGCTGCACGCCGCGACCTGTCGACGGGAGGTCCGATGCCCCAATCCCACCATGCAAGAAGCGTGGCGCAGCGTAGCGCCCAAGCCAGTGGTCTGTATGACCCGGCCTATGAGCACGACGCCTGCGGTGTCGCGTTCGTCGCCGACCTTCGCGGTCGGCGGAGTCACGACCTGGTTGACAAAGCACTGACAGCGTTGCGCAACCTGGAGCACCGCGGCGCCAAGGGTGCCGATCCCGAGACCGGCGACGGTGTCGGGCTGCTGACGCAGATCCCGGACGCGTTCTTCCGCGGAGTCGTGCCGTTCGAGCTCCCCGAAGCCGGCACCTACGCGGCCGGTACCGCGTTCCTGCCCGCCGACGACGCCGCCGCTGAAGAAGCCGTGGCCGTCATCGAGCGGATCGTCGCCGAGGAAGGGCTGCGCCTGCTCGGCTGGCGCGAGGTCCCCATCGCAGCGGACTGCGCGGGCACCTCGGCGCGCGAAACAATGCCGAACTTCCGGCAGCTGTTCATCGGCGCCCAGGACGGGCAGCAGGCCGAGACGGCGCTGGCGTTCGAGCGTCGGGCGTTCTGCGTGCGCAAGCGCGCCGAGCACGAAGCCGACGTGTACTTCCCGAGCCTGTCGGCGCGCACCATCGTCTACAAGGGCATGCTCACCGAGGCACAGCTGGGCGCGTTCTACCCCGACCTGGGCGACGAGCGCTTCGCCAGCGCGATCGGCCTGGTGCACTCGCGGTTCTCCACGAACACGTTCCCCTCCTGGCCGCTGGCGCACCCGTACCGGTTCATCGCGCACAACGGTGAGATCAACACCGTCAAGGGCAACCGCAACTGGATGCGGACCCGCGAGAGCATGCTCGACACCGACCTCATCCCCGGTGAGCTCAAGCGGCTGTACCCGATCGCCTCGCCCGAGGCCAGCGACTCGGCGACCTTCGACGAGGTCCTCGAACTGCTGCACCTCGGTGGCCGGTCGCTGCCGCACTCGGTGCTGATGATGATCCCGGAGGCGTGGGAGAACCACGCCGAGATGGACCCCAAGCGCAAGGCGTTCTACGAGTTCCACAACTACCTGATGGAGCCCTGGGACGGTCCGGCGCTGGTCGCCTTCACCGACGGCACCCAGATCGGCGCCGTGCTGGACCGCAACGGTCTCCGTCCCGGTCGCTACTGGGTGACCGAGGACGGACTCGTCGTGCTGGCCAGCGAGGTCGGCGTGCTGGAGTTCGAAGCCGACAAGGTCGTGCGCAAGGGCCGGCTGCAGCCGGGCCGCATGTTCCTGGTCGACACCGACGCCGGCCGGATCATCGACGACGACGAGATCAAGGGCGAGCTCGCCGACGAGTACCCGTACCAGGAGTGGCTGGACTCGGGCGTCGTGAGGTTGGGCGACCTGCCCGAGCGCGAGCGCGAACTGCCCTCGCACGACTCGCTCGTGCACCGGCAGCAGGTCTTCGGCTACACCCAGGAAGAGCTGGGCGTCCTCCTGCAGCCCATGGCGACCACCGGTGCCGAACCGATCGGCTCGATGGGCAACGACACCGGCTTCGCCGCCCTGTCGGAGCGCCCGCGGCAGCTGTTCGACTACTTCACCCAGCTGTTCGCGCAGGTCACCAACCCGCCGCTGGACGCGATCCGCGAAGAGCTGGTGACCTCGCTGGGCACCCACGTCGGACCCGAGCACAACCTGCTCGACCACGCCCCGGAGGCGTGCCACCAGCTGGTGCTGCCGTTCCCGGTGCTCGACAACGCCCAGCTCGCCAAGATCGTGCACATCAACGACGACGGCGACCGGCCTGACCTCAAGCCCGCCGTCATCGACGCGACCTACCAGGTCTCCGGTGGGGGAGCGGCGCTGCGCGCGCGGCTGGACGAGATCTGCGACGAGGTCTCGGCCGCGGTGGCCGACGGGGCGCACGTGCTCGTGGTGTCCGACCGCCAGGCCGACGCCGAGCGCGCTCCGATCCCGTCGCTGCTGGCCACCGGTGCCGTGCACCACCACCTCGTGCGGGAGAAGGATCGCACCAAGGTGGGCTTGATCGTCGAGGCCGGCGACGTCCGCGAAGTGCACCATGTCGCTCTTCTCATCGGTTACGGAGCCGCTGCCGTTAACCCCTACGTGGCGATGGCCACTGTCGAGGATCTCGTCAGCACCGGCGTCATCAAGGGGACCGAGGCCGAGCAGGCCACCGCGAACCTGATCAAGGCGCTGGGCAAGGGCGTCCGCAAGACCATGTCCAAGATGGGCGTGTCGACTGTGGCCTCCTACACCGGTGCGCAGATCTTCGAGGCCATCGGCCTGGGCGACGAGGTCGTGCAGCGCTGCTTCACCGGCACCACCTCGCGCCTCGGCGGCGTCGGGTTCGACGTGCTGGCCGCGGAGGTCGCCGAACGGCACCGGCGCGCCTACCCGGTCGACGGCGTGCAGGCGCCGCACCGCTCGCTCGCCGTGGGCGGCGAGTACCAGTGGCGCCGCGAGGGCGAACCGCACCTGTTCAACCCCAAGACGGTGTTCAAGCTCCAGCACTCCACGCGCTCCGGGCGCTACGAGGTGTTCAAGGAGTACACCGAGGCCGTCGATGACCAGTCGCGCGACCTGATGACGCTGCGCGGGTTGTTCAAGTTCCGCGACGGCGTGCGCAAGCCCGTTCCGGTGGACGAGGTCGAGCCCGTCTCGTCCATCGTCAAGCGCTTCGCCACCGGCGCCATCTCCTACGGGTCGATCTCGCAGGAGATGCACGAGACGCTGGCGATCGCCATGAACCGGCTGGGCGGCAAGTCCAACACCGGTGAGGGCGGGGAGGACGCCGACCGGTTCACCCCGGACGCCAACGGTGACTCGCGGCGCTCGGCGATCAAGCAGGTCGCCTCCGGTCGCTTCGGCGTCACCAGCGAATACCTGGTCAACGCCGACGACATCCAGATCAAGATGGCCCAGGGCGCCAAGCCGGGCGAGGGCGGGCAGCTGCCCGGCGGCAAGGTCTACCCGTGGGTGGCCAAGACGCGGCACTCCACGCCCGGCGTCGGGCTGATCTCGCCGCCGCCGCACCACGACATCTACTCGATCGAGGACCTGGCGCAGCTGATCCACGACCTGAAGAACGCCAACCCCCAGGCGCGCATTCACGTCAAGCTGGTCAGCGAGGTCGGGGTCGGCACGGTCGCGGCGGGCGTGTCCAAGGCGCACGCCGACGTGGTGCTGATCTCCGGTCACGACGGTGGCACCGGTGCTTCGCCGCTGTCGTCGATCAAGCACGCCGGCGGTCCCTGGGAGCTGGGCCTGGCCGAGACGCAGCAGACGCTGCTGGCCAACGACCTGCGCGACCGGATCGTGGTGCAGACCGACGGTCAGCTCAAGACCGGCCGCGACGTCGTGATCGCCGCACTGCTCGGTGCCGAGGAGTACGGCTTCGCCACCGCGCCCCTGGTGGTCTCGGGCTGCATCATGATGCGGGTCTGCCACCTCGACACCTGCCCGGTGGGCGTGGCCACGCAGAACCCGAAGCTGCGCGAGAAGTTCTCCGGCAAGGCCGAGTACGTGGTGAACTTCTTCGAGTTCATCGCGCAGGAGGTGCGGGAGTACCTGGCGGAGCTGGGCTTCCGGTCCCTCGAGGAGGCCATCGGGCACGCCGATCTGCTCGACACCTCCGAGGCCGTGCGGCACTGGAAGACCCAGGGCCTGGACCTCGCGCCGATCACCCACGTCCCGGAGCTGCCCGCGGGCGCATCGCTGCACCAGACCACCGAGCAGGACCACGGTCTGGAGAAGGCGCTGGACAACACGCTGATCCAGCTGTCCGAGGGCGCGCTCAAGGAAGGCACTCCGGTCCGCCTGGACCTGCCGGTGCGCAACGTCAACCGGACCGTGGGCACGATGCTCGGTTCCGAGCTGACCCGGCGCTGGGGTGGCGAAGGCCTGCCGGACGACACCATCGACGTGACCCTCACCGGTTCCGCCGGGCAGTCCTTCGGTGCGTTCGTCCCGCGGGGCATCACCCTGCGGCTGCTGGGCGACGGCAACGACTACGTCGGCAAGGGCCTCTCCGGTGGCCGGATCGTGGTCCGGCCCGACGCGAAGGCGCCGTTCGTGGCCGAGCAGAACATCATCGCGGGCAACGTGCTGCTCTACGGCGCGACCAGCGGTGAGCTGTTCGTCCGCGGCATCGTCGGCGAGCGGTTCTGCGTCCGCAACTCCGGTGCGATCGCCGTCGTCGAAGGCGTCGGCGACCACGGTTGCGAGTACATGACCGGTGGTCGCGCGGTGATCCTCGGCACGACCGGCCGCAACTTCGCGGCAGGCATGTCCGGCGGCATCGCCTACGTGCTCGACGTCGATCCCCAGCGGATCAACCCCGAGATGGTCGACCTGGAAGCGCTGGACGACGAAGACCGCGAGTTCCTGCACGACCGGGTGCGCAGGCACTACGAGCAGACCGAGTCGGCGGTGGCCCGCGAGCTGCTGGCCGACTGGGACACCGCGGTCGAGCGGTTCGGCAAGGTCATGCCCCGCGACTTCAAGCGGGTGCTGGAGGCGCAGAGCGCCGCCGAACGCGAAGGGCGCGACGTCAACGAGGCGATCATGGAGGCGGCTCATGGCTGATCCCAAGGGATTCATGACGACGCCGCGGGAGACTCCGCAGCGTCGCCCGGTGGACGTGCGCATCAAGGACTGGCGCGAGGTCTACCTGGAATTCGAGCAGCCGCGGCTGACCAAGCAGGCCGGCCGCTGCATGGACTGCGGAATTCCGTTCTGCCACCAGGGTTGCCCGCTGGGCAACCTGATCCCCGAGTGGAACGACCTGGTGTGGCGGGACGACTGGGAGTCCGCGATCGAGCGGCTGCACGCGACCAACAACTTCCCGGAGTTCACCGGGACGTTGTGCCCCGCCCCGTGCGAGGCCGCGTGCGTCGTCGGCATCAACAGCGATCCGGTGAGCATCAAGCAGGTCGAGATCTCCATCATCGACAAGGCTTGGGAAGCCGGCTACGTCAAGCCGCAGCTGCCGTCGAAGCGGACCGGCAAGAAGGTCGCCGTCATCGGCTCGGGCCCGGCCGGGCTCGCCGCCGCGCAGCAGCTGACGCGCGTGGGCCACAGCGTCGTGGTCTACGAGCGGGCCGACCGCATCGGCGGACTCCTGCGCTACGGCATCCCCGAGTTCAAGATGGAGAAGAGCCGGCTCGACCGGCGGCTCGGCCAGATGCGCGCCGAGGGCACCGAGTTCCGCACCGGGGTGAACGTCGGCGTCGACGTCACCGTGGAGCAGCTGCGCGCCGACTACGACGCGGTGGTGCTCGCCGGTGGGGCCACGCAGGCCCGCGACCTGCCCGCCACGGGCCGGGAGCTGGACGGCGTGCACCAGGCGATGGAGTACCTGCCGCTGGCGAACAAGGTGCAGGAGGGCGACTTCGAGCGCTCGCCGATCCACGCCGAGGGCAAGCACGTCGTGGTCATCGGCGGTGGCGACACCGGTGCCGACTGCGTCGGCACCGCGCACCGCCAGGGCGCGGCCTCGGTGACGCAGCTGGAGATCATGCCGCAGCCGCCGGCGGAGCGCTCCGAGGCGCACCCGTGGCCGACCTACCCGATGCTCTACCGGGTCACCTCCGCCCACGAGGAGGGCGGCGAGCGGCTGTACTCGGTCAACACCCAGGAGTTCGTGGGTGATGACCAGGGCCGGCTGCAGTCGCTGCGGCTGGTCGAGGTCCAGCGCACCGACTCCGGTTTCGAGCCGGTGGCGGGCACCGAGCGGGAGATCCCGGCACAGCTGGTGCTGCTGGCGATGGGCTTCGTCGGTCCGGAGAAGCCCGGTCTGCTGGAGGACCTGGGCGTGGAACTCGACGCGCGCGGCAACGTCGCCCGCGACGAGAACTTCATGTCCAGCGTGGACGGCGTGTTCAGCGCGGGCGACATGGGTCGCGGCCAGTCGCTGATCGTGTGGGCCATCTCCGAAGGCCGTTCGGCGGCCGCCGGGGTGGACCGCTACCTCGTCGGCCGGGACGTGCTGCCGGCTCCGATCGAGCCGACCGAACGCCCGATGGTCTGAGTTTCGAGCGCGTGGAGGCGGTGCCCCGGTTTCGGCCGGGGCACCGCTTTTTCGCGTTCTCAGTCCGGTACCGGCACGCCGAAGTCCGGTGATCCGTCGTGCTTCCACTCGAACGTCTGCAACCGGGTGTGCCGGTTGGGATCGCCGACTTCAGCGTCGTACGGGCGCGCGTGGTAGACGAGCACGTCAGCGCCGTCCTCGGTGGCGGTGAAGCTGTTGTGCCCCGGCCCGTACTGGCCGGTGCCGGTGTTGGTGGCGAACACCGGTTCCGGGTTCTTCTCCCACGACGCCTGGTCGAGCAGGTCCGCGTCGGCCGACGCGGTGAGCAGCCCGAGGCAGTAGTTGCTGTCGGTGGCGCTGGCCGAGAACGTCAGGAACACCTTGCCGTGGCGCGCCAGCGCCGCCGGACCCTCGTTGACCCGGAACCCGCGGGTCTCCCAGTCGTGAGTCGGCATCGACAGGCGCACGGGTTGGTCGCCCAGCGTCCACGGATCGTCCATCGGGGCGAGGTAGAGGTTCGAGTTGGTCTCGACACCGGGTTCGCGCTGGGCCCAGGACAGGTAGCGGACACCTCGGTGTTCGAAGGTCGTGGCGTCGAGGGCGAAGGTGTCCCACGGGGTGCTGATCCGGCCCCGCTCCACCCAGGTTCCGGCCAGGGGATCGGGGTGGGAGTTCTCCAGCACGTACATCCGGATGGACTGGATGTCCTCCGAACTGCCCGCCGCGAAGTAGACGTACCAGCGTCCGTCGACGTGGTGCAGTTCCGGTGCCCAGATGTGCCTGCTCATCTCCCCGCTGTCGTGCCTGCGCCAGAGGATGTGCTCCTCGGCCGTGGCCAGCCCCTGCAACGTCGCCGATCGGCGCAGCACGACGCTGTCGTAGGTCGGGACCGTCGCGGTGAAGTAGTAGGCGCCGTCGCTGTGGCGGACGATGTGCGGGTCAGCACGTCTGAGCGCCAGCGGGTTGTCGAAGTGCGTGGGCGAGCTCCAGGCCGTGGTGTTGCCGGTCATGGTGAGCGCTCCGGTGGCCAGTGCCCCGGTGAGCAAGGTTCTGCGGGAGAGAGCTGATCGGTGTCGCACTTTGCTCACCGTCCTTCGAATGCGGCCGGGGCGGACCGATTTCGCACCTCGGCGTGGCATTCGAGATCACCAGGGTACCCCGTTCCGGTGAGGCTGGGAATTCGCTCAGCGATCGCCGGGTTCGGTGGGCGAACCGCGTCGAAGGCGTGGCCCCCACGAGTCGAGCGCCGAGGTGATCTCGTGTGAACCCACTGGTCGAAGCGCCCTTCGTCGTCGCGTGTCACCAACGCCACGCGGTGGTCCCGCCGTGCCGGGGCGGTGAAGGGGTCTTGCTGTTCGGATTCATCGGACTAGCGTCGGGCGCATCGGAATTCCGCTGCTGAATTCGGCGATCGCGCGCGCCGCACCACTGTCGAGCGATGTGAGGAAAAGAAGGCATGACCGAGAACGTCCTGACCGGAATTCGCGAGCAGGTTTTCGGTGACGATCCGCTCGAGGTCCGCGAAACCGACCACTACACCCAGGAATACGTGGGCGGCATGGTCGACAAGTGGGACGACCTGATCGACTGGGAGCGCCGCGCCGCGGGGGAGGGCCGGTTCTTCGTCGACCAGCTCAAGGCCCGCGGAGTGCGCAGCGTGCTGGACGTGGCGACCGGGACGGGATTCCACTCCGTGCAGCTGATCGAGGCCGGGTTCGAGACCGTCAGCGCCGACGGCAGCCCGCAGATGCTGGCCAAGGCGTTCCGCAACGGGATCGACAACGGCGGCCACCTGCTGCGCGTGGTCAACGCCGACTGGCGCTGGCTCAACCGCGACGTGCACGGTGAGTTCGACGCCGTCATCTGCCTGGGCAACTCGTTCACGCACCTGTTCAGCGAGCACGACCGCCGCAAGGCGCTCGCCGAGTTCTACGCGATGCTCAAGCACGACGGCGTGCTGATCATCGACCAGCGCAACTACGACGCGCTGCTGGACGGCAAGGCCGGCGGCAAGAGCAGCTACTACTACTGCGGGACCGAGGTCGAAGCGGTTCCCGACCACGTCGACGACGGGCTGGCCCGGTACCGCTACGAGTTCCCTGACGGCAGCGAGTACCACCTGAACATGTACCCGCTGCGCAGGGATTACCTGCGCGGGCTGCTGCGCGACGTCGGGTTCCAGCGCATCGACACCTTCGGCGACTTCCAGGAGAACCCGGTCGACGAGCCGGACTTCCACATCCACGTCGCGGAGAAGACCTATGTCGAGGACCCCGACGCCTGAGGGACCTGCTCCTAGACCCGCCACGGGGACGCCAGGTGCGGCCCGGGAACCGTTGTTCAGCGGTTTCCGGGCCGCACCCGCAGGTCGGCCTCGATGCGCGCCGCCGTGCGCGCCAGCAGCGGCACGATCTCGCGCTGAACGCCTTCCTCGGTGGAGGCGTGCTTGTACAGGGAGACGTTGACCGCGGCGAACACCCGGCCGTCAGCGTCGCGGACCGGGACGGCCACGCCGCGCAGCCCTTCCTCCAGCCCGTCGTCGGCGATCACGAATCCGCGCTTGCGCACCGCGGCGAGCTCCGCCAGCAGCTCTTGGCGGGTCGTGACCGTGTGCGGGGTGACCGGTGCCAGCTCGACCGAGCGGAGGCTGGCCTCCAGCCGCTCCGGAGGCACTGCGGCCAGCAGCACCTTGCCCATCGAGGTCGCGTGCGCGGGGAACCGGGTGCCGACCGGGATCGTCACCGACAGCAGCTTCGGGCTCGGCACCTGAGCGATGTAGCGGATCTCGGTGCCCTCCAGCACCGCCATCGCGGTCATCTCACGCACCTGCCTGGTCAGCTCCTGCAGGTGCGGTTCGGCGATCTGCGGCAACGACCGACTGGTGAGATAGGCGTGGCCGAACTCCAGCACCTGGGGCGTCAGCGCGTAACGGCGGTCGGTCTGCTGCACGTAGCCGAGCTCCACCAGGGTCAGCAGGATGCGGCGAGCACCGGCCCTGTCCAGGTCCGCGGCCTGGGCGACCTCCGTCAGCGACAGCTCGGCCCGCTCCGCGGTGAACGCCCGCAGCACGGACATGGTCCGCTCCACCGCGCGGACGAAGTGCTCTCCACGCTGTTGCGGCACGACACCTCCCGACTCGCCTCCTGCGAAGCCTATCCGGTGAGGTACCGGAAGGAACTCATACCGACCGGCCGGTCTGTCTGGACTGGAGGGCGGGCGACGGGTTTAACTGAAGGCCGAAATCTGATCGGGACCCCGGAGGGATCAGCGAACGTGACCGCCGAGAGCGAAGACGAACTGCGGGAACGCCGGCAGGCGGTGCGAGAGCTCGGTTCCGCGCTGCGCGACCTCACCGACGCCGCGGTGTCCACCGAGGCGGACGCCGAGACCCTGCGCGAGATCACCTCGCAGGTGAGAGCTCTCGTGCCCCCGCTGGACGCGGTGCGCCGCGAGCGCGGACAGCTGGCCGCCGTGGACGACGGTCGGCGCCCGCGCCGCCTCTACAGCCCGGCCGTGGGTCCGGGAAACCCGATCGCCCCTCCGATGCAGGTGGAGATCGTCGACGGTGCCGCTGTGGGCACCTGCACCCTCGGGCTGGCCTACGAGGGGCCGCCGAGCTACGTGCACGGCGGCATGAGCGCACTGCTGCTCGACCAGATCCTCGGGCACGCCCACGCCGCAGGTGGAGCGCCGCCCGGCATGACGGTGCAGCTGTCGGTGCGCTACCGGCGGCCGGTGCCGCTGACCACCCCGCTGCGGATCGTCGGTCGCGTCGAGCGGGTCGATGGTCGCTGGACCGAGTCGAAGGCCACGATCTGCACCGCGGACGCACCGGACGCGGTGCTGGTGGAGGCCGAGGGCAAGTTCGTGGTGCCCAGCGCCGAGCAGTCGAGCCGGCTGTTCGGGAAGGTCGAGGGACTCGTCAAGTGAGGTAATCGAAGGCGGTACGCGAGGTTCAAGGAGGAGCCGCATGTACCCAGGTGTCCACGCCGTCACCACGCCCGACAAACCGGCCCTGATCATGGCCGGCTCGGGCGAGGTGCTGACCTATCGAGAACTCGACGAGCGTTCGCTGCGGCTGGCCAACGCGCTGCGCGCCGCCGGGCTGTCCAAGGGCGACGTGGTCGCCGTGCTCTCCGACAACGACCTGCACGCCTACGAGGTGTACTGGGCCGGCGTGCGCTCGGGCCTGTACGTCTGCGCCGTCAACAGCCACCTGCAACCGGACGAGGCCGCCTACATCGTCAACGACTCCGGCGCTAGCGCGCTCGTGGTCTCGGCCGGCCTGGGGGCGCTGCCCGAGCAGGTCGCCGAACTGACCTCGCAGGTGCGCGTCCGGCTGGCCTACGGCGGGGCGGTGGCCGGGTACGAGGACTACGAGCAGGCTCTGGCCACCGCCTCGACCGAGGTGCCGGCGGTGCAACCGTGCGGTGCCGACCTGCTGTACTCCTCCGGAACCACCGGCCGTCCCAAGGGAATCCGGCCGGAACTGCCCGACCGCCAGGTGCACGAGGCGGGGAACATCCTGGTCGACCTGCTGCGCGGCTTCTACGGCTTCGACGAGGACACCGTCTACCTGTCCCCGGCACCCGTCTACCACGCGGCTCCGCTGCGCTACTGCGCGGCGGTGCACGCCATCGGCGGGACCGTGGTGATGATGGAGCGCTTCGAACCCGAGCGGGCGCTGGAGGCGATCGAGCGCTACGAGGTGACCCACAGCCAGTGGGTGCCGACCATGTTCGTGCGGATGCTCAAGCTCGACGAGCAGACCCGCCACCGCTACGACCTCTCCAGCCACCGCAACGCCGTGCACGCCGCCGCGCCCTGTCCGATCGAGGTCAAGCGGGCGATGATCGAGTGGTGGGGCCCGATCCTGCAGGAGTACTACTCCTCCACGGAGGGCATCGGCATGACGATGATCGACTCGGCGCAATGGCTGGAGAAGCCGGGCTCGGTGGGGCGCCCCCTGCTCGGCGTCGTCCGCGTCTGCGACGAAGCAGGCGACGAACTGCCGGCCGGTGAGGTCGGCACCGTGTTCTTCGAACGCGAGGAGATCGAGTTCGAGTACCTCGGCGATCCCGAGAAGACCCGCTCGGCCAAACATCCCGGTCACCTCAACTGGGCGACGACGGGCGACCTCGGATACCTCGACGAGGACGGTTACCTGTTCCTCACCGACCGCAAGGCATTCATGATCATCTCGGGCGGGGTGAACATCTACCCGCAGGAAGTCGAGGACGTGCTGGCGCTGCACCCGTCGATCCTCGACGTGGCCGTCTTCGGCGTCCCGGACCCCGAGATGGGCGAGGCGGTCAAGGCCGTCGTGCAACCCGCGCCGGGCGCGCGACCGGGACCGGAGCTGGAGCGGCAGATCATCGACCACGCGCGCGAGCGGGTGGCTCACTACAAGGTGCCGCGCAGCGTGGACTTCGTCGACGACATGCCGCGCACACCGACCGGAAAACTCGTGAAGGGCAAGCTCAAAGCCCGCTACGCGAACTGAACTGAAAGGGATATTCGTGGATCGACGTTGGGGCATCTCCGTTCCGCTGCCCGAGCTCTCGCTGCCGGAGCAGCGCGAACTCATCGCCGAACTGCCCGACCTCGGCTACACCGACGTGTGGTCGTCGGAGGCCAACGGCGCCGATGCGTTCACCCCGCTGGCGCTGACCGCCACGTGGGCTCCGCAACTGCGGCTGGGCACGGCGATCGTGCCCGTCTACACGCGCGGCCCGGCGACCCTGGCGATGAGCGCGGCCACGCTCGCCGCGGCGGCCCCGGGCCGGTTCGCGCTGGGCGTGGGCACCTCGTCCAACGTCATCGTGGAGCGCTGGAACGGCATCCCCTTCGACGAGCCGTACAAGCGGGTGCGCGACACCGTGCGGTTCCTGCGCCGCGCGCTGAGCGGTGAGAAGGTCACCGAGTCCTACGACACCTTCGAGGTCAAGGGCTTCACCGCCGGTCTGGTGGCCGATCCGGTGCCGCCCGTGCTGGTGGCCGCGCTGCGCCCGGGGATGCTGAAGCTGGCCGGGCGCGAGGCCGACGGCGCGATCATCAACTGGCTGTCGCCGGACGACGTGCGCACCGTCGTGCCCTACGTGCGGGAGGGCGGCCCCGACAAGGAGGTCGTGGCGCGCATCTTCGTCATGCCCGACACCGACCCGGACACGGCGCGGGCGTTGGCGCGGCGGCACATCGCCGCCTACATGAACGTGCCGGTCTACCGCGCTTTCCACGAGTGGTTGGGGCGCGACGAGCTCACCCCGATGTGGGAGGCGTGGGACGCCGGTGATCGCAAGGCCGCGCTCGCGGCGATCCCGGACAGCGTGGTCGACGACCTGGTGGTGCACGGCCCGGCCGCGTACTGCCGCGAACGCGTGCAGCAGTACGTCGACAATGGCGTGACGACACCGGCGATCGCGCTGGTCGCGCCGGGCGATCCGACCGAGGCCGTCCGGGCGCTGGGATTGAAGTAGCGCGTTGGACGCGGCGTCAGCTCAGGGCGGCGGGCTGTTCGTCCAGCCCGCCGTCCAGGTGCGCGGTGTCGTTGAACCGCCGCACGATCCAGCGTTCGGCGGTGACCACGATCTGCGAGATCGAACCGTTGCTCGCCCCGAGGAACGCCATCGGGAGGCTGCCGCTGGCGATGGACATGATCTCGCCGATCACACCGCCGTGGGTGAACACCGCGATGCGCTCGTCGGGGTGGGCGGCGGCGAGCCGGCCGATCGCTCCGGCGACGCGATCGCGCAGCGCCTCAGCGGGTTCGGCACCGGGGATGACGTCCCACCGGCCCTCGCTGTGCATCCGCTGGATGACCGGGTCGTTCTGGGCGACCTTCTGCCGGAACAGCCCGCCTTCGAACTCGCCGAGGTGGACTTCGCGCAGGTCCTTCTCCACCTGAGGGACCAGACCGAGCCGGGTGGCCAGGGGAGCGGCGGTCTCACTCGTGCGGCGGAGGTTGGTGACGTAGAGGGCGTCCAGCCGCTCGTCGGCGAGTCGCCGGCCCACCCGCTCGGCGTGCACTCGGCCGGCAGGGGCCAGTTCCGGATCGCCCTGCCCATCGACGAGGTCGAAGGGCCGGCCCGGGACCGCGGGCGCGGACTCGCCGTGCCGGACCAGCAGGATGTCGGTGGCACCGGCGGGCGGTGTGAACGCGGACTGCCGGTACTCGACGTCGGACATGGTGCCCCGCTTTCTGCGCTCGTGATTGCAGACCGGACTTTTCCACTGCGCAAGGTCGTTTTCAAACCCGCGAAACGGATGGTGCGATGACGTACACCGAGATCGGATACGAGGTTTCCGAGGGAATCGCCACGATCACCCTCAACCGCCCGCAGCAGCTCAACGCGTTCACCCACGTGATGCGCGGCGAGCTCATCGGGGCCTTCGACGCCGCGGAGGCCGATGACGCGGTCCGCGCGGTCATCGTGACGGGCGCGGGCAGAGCGTTCTGCGCGGGCGCGGATCTCAGCGCGGGGGAGGACACCTTCAACGGCGAGAACAACGACGTGCGGGCGAAGGCCCACCGCGAACTCGGCGAGGTCGACGGGGTCGCGCGCGATGGTGGCGGCACGGTGGCGCTGCGGGTGGCGGCGATGCGCAAGCCGGTGATCGGCGCGTTCAACGGTGCCGCGGTGGGCGTCGGAGTGACCATGACGCTGCCGATGGACATCCGCATCGCCGCCGAGAGCGCCAAGTTCGGGTTCGTGTTCACCCGCCGGGGAATCCTCCCGGAGGCGGCCTCGTCCTGGTTCCTGCCTAGGGTGGTCGGCATCTCGCAGGCGATGGAGTGGGCCGCGACCGGGCGCCTCTTCGACTCCGCGGAAGCGCTGTCGGGCCGCCTGGTGTCCCGCGTGGTCGCCGACGACGAGCTGATCCCCACCGCGCGCTCGATCTGCCGTGAGATCGCCGAGAACACCTCGGGGGTGTCGGTGGCGGTGGCCCGCCAGCTCATGTGGGGAATGCTCTCCGCGTCATCGCCGTGGGAGGCGCACCGGTTGGACTCCAAGGGGATCAACGTGCTCGGCGCCGGGGCGGACGCGGCCGAGGGGATCGGATCGTTCCTGGCCAAGCGGCCGCCGGAGTTCCCCCTCCGGGTGAGCCAGGACTACCCCGAGTTCATGCCGGAGTGGCCTGCTCGCCCGGAGGGGGTGTGAGCGCCCGCTTCTTCCCACTCTGCAGTTATCAAGCACCATGTCGCCGGGAGCACCGGCCAAGTGAGGATCGGTGAGGTCAAAGACGTTCGGGCGTCAGCGCGTGCCGGGCGGTGGCTCTCGGGCCACAGCTCGGCAGCGTTGCTCGACAGGCACATGAGTTCCATGTCGGAGCGAATGTCGCGATCCGGCATTGAAATCCTGCTCTTGGTGACCGAACAGCGTTGAAGTGAAGAGTTTTTCATCGGTGGTGGGCGACGAGCCTGGGGTGAATCCTGTCGAACGCATGTGTCAATAATGCATCTCGGCGTTCGAAAGTGCGAGCGAAAGCCGCCTACACGATCAGGTGGTCACGGGCGAAAACCGCTGCAGGACAACACCATCAAGTGACCACCTCGGATGAATCCACAGCTCACGCGCCTGCCAGCAGGCTGGTGCCCAGCGACACCATCATCACCGCGATCACACCGTCGAGCACGCGCCACGAACCCGGCCGGGAGAAGAACCCGGTCAGCAGTCGCGCCCCGAAGCCCAGGGCGACGAACCACACGCAGCTGGCCGCCAGCGCGCCCGCCCCGAACTCCCAGCGCATCGCGCCGTAGCCGGCCGCCACCGAACCGATGAGCAGGATCGTCTCCAGGTAGGTCTGCGGATTCAGCCACGTCATGGCCAGGCACGTCAGCGCCGCCCGCCTGCGCGATGGTGTCTCGCCCGTACCGGCTTCGAGGCCGGAGGCGGGGCGCAGCGCCCGCCGGGCGGCGAGGAATCCGTAGCAGAGCAGGAAGCAGCCACCGATCACGGTGCAGAGGGTGAGCAACGTGGGCGAGCTGGTCACCAGCGTTCCGAAGCCGCCCACTCCCAGGGCGATGAGGATGACGTCCGAGACGACGCAGATGGTCACCACCAGCAGCACGGCGTGCCGTCGCAGACCTTGGCGCAGCACGAAGGCGTTCTGGGCTCCGATCGAGACGATCAGGGACATGCAGGTCGCGAAACCAGCGGACATCGGGAGCAGGGCGTTTGCCATGCGGCCGACGCTAGGTGCCGATCGGTGAACAGTACAGCTAAAGATTCTGAACTACCATTAGGAGATGTGAACTTCGATCTGCCCTTGGAGCACATCCGGACGCTGCTCGCCGTGGTCGACAGCGGCACGCTGGACGCCGCTGCCGCCGCGCTGCACGTGACGCCGTCGGCGGTCAGCCAGCGGCTCAAAGCCCTGGAGCAGCGCACCGGGCGCGTCCTGGTGATCCGCAGCAAGCCGGTGCAGCTCACCGATTCAGGCCAGGTCGTGGTGCGCTTCGCCCGACAGCTGGCGCGGATGGAGGGCGACGTGGCCGCCGAGCTCGGCATGTCGGGCAGCGGCGCGCCGAACACGCTGCCGATCGCGGTCAACGCCGACTCGCTGAGCACCTGGTTCGTGCCGGCCCTGGCGCGGGTTCGCGAGGACCTGGGGATCTGCTTCGAGCTGCACCGCGCCGACGAGTCGCACACCACGACGCTGCTGCGGGAAGGCCGGGTGATGGCGGCGGTGACCTCGACCCCGGACCCCGTTCAGGGCTGCTCGGTGCGCCGGCTCGGGCACATGCGCTACCTGGCGTGCGTGGCTCCGGGGCGGAAGGGGGAGCGGTCGCTCGCGCAGGTCCTCGACGAGGTCCCGGTGCTGATCTTCGACAGCCACGACGACCTGCAGGACGCCTTCGCCCGCTCGATCACCGGAGGTCGGGGCGCCGGTGGTCCCCGGCACTTCGTCCCCTCCTCGGAGGGGTTCGTCGAGGCCATCGTGGTGGGCCTCGGCTGGGGGATGGTTCCGCGGGTGCAGGCCGACCCGCTGCTGAGGTCCGGTGCGCTGGTCGACATCGCACCGGACCGCGGCGTGGACGTTCCGCTGTACTGGCAGCAGTGGAAGCTCGACTCGCCCGCGCTGGCCGCCGTGGCGGACGCGGTGCAGGCCAGCGCCGCGACCGACCTGGACTAGGAGCTGTTCAGCACCTAGGTCCTGTTGAGGAATGCGGCGGAGCCGCTGTTTCAGGTGCGGGAGTCAGCTCGCGCCGCCGCGGGTTCTGAGGTGGTTCTCCTGTGAGGACGTGTCGACGTGGTGTATTGGCCGGCGCGCCCGGAGCAGGAGGAACTCCTCAGGTTCCGCTACCCGCACCGCCACGCAAAGTGATTCCTAAACAGCCCTTAGGCCGGGTCGGCGAAGTTCGGAGTGCGCTTCTCCAGGTTCGCCGAGATCGCCTCCAGCTGGTTCGGCGTCCCGATCAGCGAGTGGATCGCGACCTGCTCGGCCTCGAAGCCCTCGTCGAGCGGGATGCGCCCGGCCAGGTCGAGCAGCCGCTTGGACTCGCGGATGGCCTGCGGGCTCTTGCCCGCGATCTCGCGCGCCAGCGCCAAGGCCGCCGCGTGCGGGTCCTCCTCCACGCGGGTGGCCAGCCGCAGCGCGACGGCCTCCTCGCCGCTGACCACGCGGCCGGTGAACGTCAGCTCCTTGGCGACGTCGCGGCCCACCAGCTCCGGCAGCACCTGGGTGCCGGTCATGTCGGGGTTGATGCCCCACTTGATCTCCAGCACCGACAGCCGCGCGTCCGGGGCGACCAGCCGGATGTCGGCGCCCAGCGCGATCTGCAACCCGCCGCCGTAGGAGACGCCGTGCACCGCGGCGATCACCGGCTGCGGCATCAGCGTCCAGATGTGCACGGCCTGCTGCGCGAGGGCCTTGGCCGGGCCGTCGGTCTCCAGGCGCGGCGGGCGAGCGCCCTCGGCCATCTCACCGAAGACGCTGAAGTCCAGCCCTGCGCAGAACCCGCGCCCCTCGCCGGAGAGCACGACCGCGCGCACGCTGGAATCCGCGCGCAGCCGTTCGCCTGTGGCGACGAGTTCCTCGAACATCGCTTGGTCGATGGCGTTGAGCTTGTCGGGGCGGTTCAACCGCACGTCGGCCACTCCATCGGTGACGGTGCAGCTGATCCGCTCTGCTGTCGACACGGGCTCTTCCTCCAGGCAGGGTTGTGAAAACCGCGCGCTGCAGGGCGAAACCGTGCACGGCGGAACTTAGCGAACGTTAAGGGCCGCGCGTGCGCGCAGTCAAGATCGGGCCTCGGCCGCGTTCTTGTGCTCGTCGCCTCACTGTGCCTAGCGTCACCGACGAGTTCGCCGACCCCGGATGAGGTGGGATCTATGGCTGGGCCGATTCGGATCGCAGGCTTCTCGGGATACTTGGGAGACAGGCGCAGCGCGCTCGACGAGGCGATGGCGGGAGACCCGGTCGACGTCCTCATCGGTGACTACCTCGCCGAGTTCACCCTCGCGATGCTCGCCGCCCGGCACCGCAACGACCCGTCGCGCGGGTACGTCGAGTACTTCCTGACGCAGCTGGAACCGCACGTTCCCGCCATCGCCGAGCGCGGCACGCGGGTGGTCGTCAACGCGGGAGGGTTCAACCCGGCGGGGCTGGCCGAGGCGGTCCGGCGGCTGGTCGCCGAAGCCGGAGCGGACCTGCGGGTCGCTCACGTGGAGGGCGACAACGTGCTGCCGAGGCTGGACGAGCTGCAGGCCGAGGGGCACGGCCTGGCCAGCGTGGACACCGGCGAACCTCTGTCGAGCTGGCGAGGGCGACCGGTGGCGGCCAACGCCTACCTCGGCGGCTGGGGCATCGCCACGGCGTTGCGCGCCGGAGCCGACGTCGTGGTGTGCGGGCGGGTCACCGACGCCTCCCTGACCGTCGGCCCCGCCGCCTGGTGGCACGAGTGGGAGCCCACCGACTTCGACCGGCTCGCCGCGGCCGTCGTCGCCGGGCACATCATCGAGTGCGGGCCGCACACGACCGGCGGCAACTTCTCCGGCTTCACCGAGATCCCCGGCCTGGTCGCACCCGGCTTCCCGATCGCCGAGATCGACTCCGACGGGACGACCGTCATCACCAAGCACTCCGGGCACGGCGGAGCGGTCACAGTGGACACCGTGACCGCGCAGCTGGTCTACGAGATCCAGGGCCCGCGCTACCTCAACCCGGACGTCACCGCGCACCTGGACACCGTGCGGCTCAGCGAGATCGGGCCGGACCGGGTTCAGCTGTCGGGCGCCACCGGCTCGCCGCCACCGCCGACGACCAAGGTGGCGCTGTTCGCGCCGATCGGTCACCAGATCGTCACCACCCTCTACGCCACCGGTCTCGACATCGAGGAGAAGGTGGCGCTGATCCGCGCGCAGGCCGAGGCGCTGCTGGACGACGCCGAGGCCGAGCTCGACGTCTCGGCGATCGGTGTCGCAGCCGAGGATCCGCAGCGGCAGTGGCACGCCACCGTGCAGGTGAGGATCATGGCCACCGCGGCGGAACGCGAACCGCTGCAACGACTGGTCGCCGGCGTGGGTCAGCTGTACCTGTCGAGCATCCCGGGCTTCTTCACCGACACCGCTGCACGGCAGGCGGCGACGCCGAGCACGCGCATCGACTACTGGCCCGCGCTGCTGGACGTCGGTGCGGTCGGGCACGTCGTGGTCCTCGACGACGGTTCCCGCATCGAGATCGAACCGTGCGCGGCCGTCGAAAAGCCCTCCCAGCCAGAGCATCCCGCGCCGCCGCCGTGGGAACCGCGTTCGACTCGGCGTGCGCCGCTGGGACGCGTCGCGCACGCCAGGGCAGGCGACAAGGGCGGCAACAGCAACGTGGGCCTGTGGGTGTCGAACCCGGACGCCTGGCCGTGGCTGCGAAGCCTGCTCACCTCCGACGAGCTGCGCCGGCTGATGCCGGAGGCCGCGGGGCTGGAGATCGTGCGGCACGAGTTCCCGAACCTGCGCGCCGTCCACTTCGTGCTGCGCGGACTGCTGGGCACCGGCGGTTCCAGCAACCTCCGGGTCGACCCGATCGGCAAGGCGGTGGGGGAGTTCCTGCGCGCTCGGCTGGTGGACGTGCCGGAGGAACTCCTCTAGATCTCGCCGTCGGGGCCGTGCGGTAATATGCGTATGCCGCACGCAGTAGGGGATTGCGACGCGATGGGGTCGGGGCGGTTCGGCGGCATCGGCTGGGGGTGATGCCGCCGAACCGGACTCGCGAATCTCCGAACACGCCGTGCAGAACACGGGTTGCTCACCCGTTCGGCGTAACCTCTACGCGCGACGAGGACGCCGACGTCGAGCACGAGGATGGACAGCGATGACCGATCGACACGTCCAACCCAGTGGCGCTCAACTGCTCTGGGGCGACAGGAGCCGCCCACCGCGCGGACCGAAACCGACGATGAGCCTGCCGCGCATCGTCGAGGCGGCCGTCCGGCTCGCCGATTCCGAAGGCCTGGAAGCGCTGTCGATGCAACGGCTCGCCGGAGAGCTCGGCGTCGGCACCATGTCGCTCTACCGCTACGTGCCGAGCAAGGACGAGCTGACCAGCCTGATGCTCGACACGGCCATCGGCGCTCCCCCCGACATCGGCAAGCGGACCGGCTGGCGCAGCGCGATGGCGACCTGGGCCCGCGCCAACGTCAGCGTCTTCGAACGCCACCCGTGGGCGTTGGCGCTGGTGACCCGGCCCCGGGTGATGGGACCGAACGAGGTCGGTTTCCTGGAAGCGGGGCTGGCGGCGCTGCGCGGTACCGGGCTCGGACCGGCCGACATGCTCAACATCGTGCTGCTGGTCAACGGTTTCGTGCGGGGCAGCGCCCCCTTCGTGGCGGACCGGGGTTCCGACGAACCGCAGATGATCAGCGCGGCGATGCTGGCCGAGTTCGGTCAGCAGGAGGCCTTCCCGACGGTCTGCGAGGTCATGGACGCGGTGGCGCAACGCCGCCCGCGCAAGGCCGACGTCCCGTTCGAGTACGGACTGCGCCGCGTCCTCGACGGCATCGCCGCCCGCATCGAATCGCTCTAGTACCGCGACGACGTCAGCGCGCCGAGGGGATCGCGGCGCCGAAGGTGGCGGGCAGGGGGAGCGCCGGCCTGTTGCGGTGCGCGTCCATGATCGAGATCGCGGTGGCCGTCTCGCCCTTGCGCAGCGCGTCGATCAGCATGCGCTGCTCGCGCACCAGGCGTCGCCGAGCGCCCTGGTCGTAGAAGTGGACCGAGCGGTACGGCTCGGTCATGGTCCATATTCGCTCGATCTCGTCGACGATGAGGTCGAGACGGGAGCTCCGGAAGATCACGAAGTGGAAGTCGTGGTCGAGCTCGGTCATCCGCAGCACGTCAGTGGCCTCCGCGGCGGCCTCGATGTTCCGGTTGAGCTCGCGCAGGTCGACCAGCTGCGCATCGCTGAACTGCGGAACCCGGCGCAGCACCGTGGACTCCAGCGCTGCGCGCATCAGGTAGGACTGCTGCAGCTCGTCGGAGGACAGCCGGGTCACCGCGTAGCCCACGTTCGGCTGGTGGCGCACGACGCCTTCGGCCTCCAGCGACTTGAGGGCCTCCCGGATCGGAACCCGGCTCATCCCCAGCCGTTCGGCCAGCGCTTCCTGCCGCAGGGGCTGTCCCGGGAGCAGTTCCTGACTGCGCAGCATCCGCCGGATCTGATCGACGGCACGCCCCACCGAGGTTCCCGCCATTGCACACGCTCCGCGCTCGACTGGATCGGTGCCGGGATAGTAACGCACCGTGTTCGGAGTCTTACGCGGAGATGTGGTCTTCGTCAGTCGATGCGTGCCCGGTGCGCGGCGGCTATCGTGCGTTTCGTATGTCCCACTCCTCACCACCGGGCGGAGACGCCGCGCCGAACCCCTGGCAGCCGCTCTTCGAACAGGCTGCGGCAGCCATGGCGATCATCGACTTGCAGGGCAAGTACCTGCACGTCAACGATGCGTTCTGCACGATGCTGGGTTACCGCCCCGAGGAGCTGGTCGGTCGCGACTACCGCAGCGTGACGCATCCCGATGACGTCGACGACGAGGGGCCGATCGAGTCGGACGTGCCGCTGGAGAAGCGCTACATCCGCTCCGACGGGACCGTGATCTGGGTGCTGGTCTCGCGCTCGTTCATCCGGGACGCCTTCGGCGCCCCCGTCTACTTCCTCTCGCAGAGCCAGGAGATCACCAGCCGCCGCGAGGCCGAGCTGCTGTGGCAGCGCAGCTTCGCCAACGCCCCGATCGGCATGGCGCTGCTGGACCTCAAGGGGCACTGGACCGAGGTCAACGACACGCTGTGCGACATGCTCGGCTACACCCGAGATGAGCTGCTCGGCAAGCACTTCAGCGAGGTCACCTTCGAGGACGACGACGACCGCGGCCGTGCTGCGCTGGAGGACCTCGTCAACGGCGCGGTGGAGAGCGTCAACATCGAGAAGCGCTACCGGCGCAAGGACGGCCACGCGATCTGGATGCTGATCCGCGCCACCGCCGTTCCCGGGGCCAGCGGGAAGCCGGCCTTCGTGGTCAGCCAGTACGACGACATCGGCGAGCGCCGCCTCGCCGACGCACGCCTGGCGCAGCTGGCGCTGCACGACCCGCTCACCGGGCTGGCCAACCGCACGATGCTGGCCGATCTGATGGACCTGGGGCTCAGGAGGATCGCCCGGGGAGACGGGATGCTCGCCGTCATCGTGGCCGATCTCGACGAGCTCAAACCGCTCAACGACCAGTACGGCCACCTGGTGGGGGACAAGGTGATCATCGCCGCCGCCCACGAGCTGCAGGAGGCGGTTCCCGGAGGCGACGCGGTCGCGCGCCTGGGCGGCGACGAGTTCGTCGTGGTGGGTCTGGTCGAGAGCGCAGCCGAAGCAGCCGCGCTGCGCGACCGCATCGAGCAGCGCCTCAACAGGGAGGTGACGGTGAGCGGAACGACCCTGCGGCTGCGCACCAGCGTCGGACTCGCCATCACCACCGACCCGCACGCCACCCGGGACGAGTTGGTGCACGCCGCGGACCAGGACATGTACGAGCGCAAGCGCCGCCGGGGCGCGGCCCGCGACTAGGGAGCGGCGAGCTCGTCGAGAGCGGGTTCGATCGCCCGGTGGAACGTGGGG
Source organism: Saccharopolyspora endophytica (assembly GCF_018070075.1). Classification (GTDB taxonomy): domain Bacteria; phylum Actinomycetota; class Actinomycetes; order Mycobacteriales; family Pseudonocardiaceae; genus Saccharopolyspora; species Saccharopolyspora endophytica. The sequence goes on along the minus strand of NZ_JAGPXE010000017.1, from coordinate 22,408 downwards.
TAGGCGAAGATCATCTCGCTGAGCCGGGAGATCGGGACCTCGGCGTGCACCGCGACGGCCAGCGCGCCGATGATCTCACCGCCGGACGGGCCGACGGCCGTGGCGCCGACCAGCACACCGCGATCGCCGTCGGCGACCAGCTTCACCAGTCCCTCGTTGCCGACCTTGTGGATGAAGCCCCTGGTCGATTCGGGCAGCCGGGAGATCGCGGTGCGCACCCGGTCGAGCTCGGCGACGGCTCGGGTCTCGGTCAGCCCGACGGTGGCGACCTCCGGATCGGTGAACGTCACCGACGGCATCGCGCGGTAGTCGGCGGGAGTGACCTGCTCGCCGAGGATGTCGGCCGCCGCGATCCGCGACTGGTAGACCGAGGTGTGGGTGAACGCGCCGTGCCCGGTCACGTCGCCGACCGCCCAGACGCCGTCGGTGGCGCGCATCCGGCCGTCGACGGAGATCGTGCGGGCGGTGTCGTCGAGGCCCACGGCCGCCACGCCGAGCGCGGCCAGGTCCGTGCGCCTGCCGGTGGCGACCAGCAGGTGATCGGCCTCGAACTGCTCGCCCTCGGTGGAGATCTGGAAGCGCCCGTCGTGGGACACCCGCTGCACGGCGCTCCCGACCCGGACGCGCACCCCCTCGGCCAGCAGGCGGTCGGTGATGACCTCGGCGGCCTCCGGCTCGGACAGCGGGAGCAGTTGCGGCTGCGCCTCGATGACCGTGACCTCGCTGCCGAACCGGGCGAAGACCTGCGCGAACTCCAGCCCCACCGGGCCGCCGCCCAGCACGACGAGCGACTCCGGGACCTTCTCGATCGACACGACCTCGCGGTTGGTCCAGAACGGAGTGCCCGCCAAGCCCTCGATCGGGGGGACGGACGGTTCGGTTCCGGGGTTGAGCACGATGGCGCGCCGGGCCCGCAGCACCTGCTCGCCGACCGTCACCTCGCCGGGAGCGGTGATCCGCCCGACCCCGCGCACCAGCCGGCCGCCGGTGCCCTCGAACCGGCGGACCGCGATCTCGTCGTTCCAGCCGGTCGTGGCCTCGTCGCGGATGCGAGCGGCCACCGGGGACCAGTCCGGCCGGACGGTCGACGACCCGGCCAGCTCATCCACGCGGCGCGCTTCGGCCAGCGCGTCAGCCGCGCGCACCATGATCTTGGTCGGGATGCACGCGTAGTACGGGCACTCGCCGCCCACCAGGCGCGACTCGACACCGACCACCGACAACCCGGCGCGTCCGAGCCGGGCGGCCACGTCCTCGCCACCCGGCCCCATGCCGATCACCACAACATCGACCTCGTCGGCCACCTGGCCCACCCCGCTCTCGTCTCGCCCCCAGCGCACCACTGCAGGCGCGGGAACGCTAGCCGAGCGCCGTGCGCAGCACCGCGTAGACCTCGCGCATCGCCTCGGCCGCGACCGGTATCGCCTCGGCGTCGGGGGCGAAGCCGTGGAAGAGTCCGGGGCAGTGCTGGGTCGAGGTCGGCACACCGGCTTCCTTGAGGCGCTCGGCGAAGCGCCTGCCCTCGCTGCACAGCGGGTCCATGCCCGCGGTGAGCACGTGCGCGGGCGGCAGGCCGGTGAGGTCGTCGGCGCGCAGCGGCGAGGCGTGCGGGTGGTCGCGGACCTCCAGGTCGGGGGCGTACTCGTCCCAGAACCACATCATGTGCTGCTTGGTCAGCAGGCAGTCCGGCCCGCTGTCCACGTAGGACGGCGTGGTGAAGTCGTGGTCGGTGACCGGGTAGATCAGCAGCTGGAAGGCCAGGTCCGGGGTGCCGCGCTCCTGGGACTGCAGGCAGGTCACCGCCGCGAGGTTGCCGCCTGCGCTGTCGCCAGCCACGGCCAGCCGGGAGGCGTCGGCGCCGAGCTCCTCGGCGTGGGCGGCGGCCCACACCGTCGCGGAGTAGGCGTCTTCGACGGCGGCGGGGTAGCGGTGCTCGGGCGCGAGCCGGTAGTCCACCGAGATCACGATCGCGCCGACCTCGTTGGCCAGCGAGCGCGCCAGGCCGTCGTGGGACTCCAGGTCGCCGAAGACCCAGCCGCCGCCGTGGAAGTACACCAGCAGCGGCAGCCCGGTCCTGGTGCTCGGCCAGTAGATCCGCACCGGGATCTCCACGCCGTAGGAGCCCGGGATCAGCCGGTCCTCGACGCGCTCGACCTCCGGTCGCGGCCGGTCATCGCCTCTGGCCGCCGAGAGCCTGCGGGCCGTCGCGGCGTCGGTCACCTCGCCGCCGAGGTCGGGGAACAGCTGCTTCGCCTGTGCGACGAAGGGTTCGGCTTCCGGGTGCAGCGGCATGGTGTCCTCCACGGGCAGGCTCGACCGGACTTGTAGTCCGGCTTGAGATGTAATCCGACCCGGCCCCGGGTGGGCATCGGCCAGTTGAGCGATCGTTTTCCCGCATCATGGGAAGCGGTCATGGTGTGGCAGATCACAAATTTGTCGATGAACAGCCCGTAGCGTCCGTTCACCTCCCGGTTGCACCATCGATACAGGTACTCCTGCCTGCGCGGGGATCTGGAACTGGATCGTTCCGCGCAGAGGATCGCGCACGGTGGTCGTCAAGATCGACTCCGTGATCGCGGCCACTCCCGGACCTGTATCGTTCGCCACAGGACGAACGTTGCCTGCAATTGAAGGGGAACGGATCAATTGGGTGCGACGAACGGACACCGGACGAACGGGACCCGCAAGCTCAACCGGGTCGTGATTCGCTTCGCCGGTGACTCCGGTGACGGCATGCAGCTGACCGGCGACCGGTTCACCTCGGAGGCCGCGGCCTTCGGGAACGACCTGGCCACGCTGCCGAACTTCCCGGCCGAGATCCGGGCCCCCGCAGGCACGCTCCCGGGCGTGTCGAGCTTCCAGCTCCACTTCGCCGACTACGACATCCTCACGCCCGGCGACCGGCCCGACGTGCTGGTGGCGATGAACCCGGCGGCGCTGAAGTCCAACCTCGGCGATCTTCCGCATGGTGGGATCCTGATCGTCAACACCGACGAGTTCACCAAGCGCAACCTCACCAAGGTCGGCTACGAGGGCGACCCGCTGGAGGGCGAGGTCCTCGACGAGCTGTACGCCGTGCACCGCGTGGCGATGGGGACGTTGACCCAGGGCGCGCTGGCGGACACCGGCCTGGGCAAGAAGGACGCCGAGCGCTGCAAGAACATGTTCGCGCTGGGTCTGCTGTCGTGGATGTACCACCGGCCGACCGAGGGCACCGAGCGGTTCCTGCGCGAGAAGTTCGCCAAGAAGCCCGACATCGCCGAGGCCAACGTGCTGGCCTTCCGCGCGGGCTGGAACTACGGCGAGACGACCGAGTCGTTCGCGGTGACCTACGAGGTCGCTCCGGCCAAGCTGCCGGAGGGCACCTACCGGCAGATCACCGGCAACACCGCCCTGGCCTACGGGATCGTGGCGGCGGGTCAGCGCAGCGAGCTGCCGGTGTTCCTGGGCACCTACCCGATCACCCCGGCCTCGGACGTGCTGCACGAGCTGGCCAAGCACAAGAACTTCGGCGTCACCACCTTCCAGGCCGAGGACGAGATCGCCGGTGTCGGCGCCGCTCTGGGCGCCTCCTTCGGCGGTTCGCTGGGTGTGACGACCACGTCGGGTCCGGGTCTGGCGCTGAAGTCGGAGACCATCGGTCTGGCGGTCGCGCTGGAACTGCCGCTGCTGGTGTGCGACATCCAGCGAGGCGGCCCGTCGACGGGTCTGCCGACCAAGACCGAGCAGGCCGACCTGCTGCAGGCGCTCTACGGGCGCAACGGCGAGTCCCCGGTGCCGGTGCTGGCTCCGTGCTCGCCCGCGGACTGCTTCGAGATCGCGCTGGACGCGGTGCGCATCGCGCTGGAGTACCGGACGCCGGTGCTGCTGCTGTCCGACGGAGCGATCGCCAACGGCTCCGAGCCGTGGCTGATCCCGGACGTGACGTCGCTGCCGGACCTGAGCGTGGAGTTCGCCACCGAGCCCAACGCCACCGACGGTTCCGGTGAGTTCTGGCCCTACGTCCGCGACGAGGAGACCCTCGCCCGCGACTGGGCGGTTCCGGGCACGCCGGGGCTGGAGCACCGGGTCGGCGGTCTGGAGAAGGCCGACGGCAAGGGCAACATCTCCTACGACCCGGACAACCACGACCACATGGTCCGGCTGCGGCAGCGCAAGATCGACGGCGTGAAGGTCCCCGACCTCACCGTCGACGACCCGAGCGGCGAAGCCCGGGTGCTGGTGCTGGGCTGGGGATCGTCGTTCGGCCCGATCGGCGCGGCGTGCCGCCGGGTGCGGGCGCAGGGCTTGCAGGTCGCGCAGGCGCACCTGCGGTACCTCAACCCGATGCCGGCCAACCTCGGCGAGGTGCTGCGCGGCTACGACAGGGTGATCGTGCCGGAGATGAACCTCGGCCAGCTGGCGATGCTGCTGCGCGCCCGCTACCTCGTCGACGTGCAGTCCTACACCAAGGTCGCCGGTCTGCCCTTCCAGGCCGAAGAACTGCAGAACGTGCTCACCGATGTCTTGCAGGGGGTGTCCGCGTGACCGCCACCGAGCTGGGAATGCCGTCGCTCGGCGGGCTGGCCGGGGTGCCGGCCGCCGATGCGCCGCAGAAGGCCAAGGACTTCAAGTCCGACCAGGAGGTCCGCTGGTGCCCGGGGTGCGGCGACTACGTCGTGCTCAACGCGGTGCAGAGCTTCCTGCCGTCGTTGGGGCTCAAGCGCGAGAACATCGTGTTCGTCTCGGGCATCGGCTGCTCCAGCCGGTTCCCGTACTACATGAACACCTACGGGATGCACTCCATCCACGGACGTGCCCCGGCCATCGCGACGGGTCTGGCGACCTCGCGGCCGGACCTGTCGGTGTGGGTGGTCACCGGTGACGGCGACGCGCTGTCCATCGGCGGCAACCACCTGATCCACGCGTTGCGCCGCAACGTGAACCTGAAGATCCTGCTGTTCAACAACCGGATCTACGGGCTCACCAAGGGCCAGTACTCGCCGACCAGCGAGGTCGGCAAGGTCACCAAGTCGACCCCGGCCGGTTCGCTGGACTACCCGTTCAACCCGGTGTCGCTGGCCCTGGGCGCGGAGGCGTCGTTCGTGGCGCGGGTGATCGACTCCGATCGCGCGAGCGTCACCGAGACGCTCAAGGCCGCCGCCGAGCACCGGGGCAGCGCGCTGGTGGAGATCTACCAGAACTGCCCGATCTTCAACGACGGCGCCTTCGACGTCCTCAAGGACAACGAGGAGAAGGAGCGTCGGATCGTCTCGCTGGCCCACGGCGAGCCGATCGTGTTCGGACCGGAGGACGAGCGCTACGGCGTCGTGCAGGGCCCCGACGGGCTCCGCGTCGCCAAGCTGTCCGAAGTGGACGCCGCCGACGTCGTGGTGCACGACGCCGAGCGCGAGGACCCCTCGCTGGCCTTCGCCCTGTCCCGCCTCGGCGGCCAGGACCTCAGCCCGGCGATCACCGGCGTCTTCCGCAACACCGTCCGCCCCACCTACGACGACCTCGCCCGCGAGCAGGTCGCTCAGGCGGCGGATTCCAAGCCCGCGGACCTGCAGAAGCTGCTCAACGGCAACGACACCTGGACCATCTGAGGCGAACCCGGTGACGTCGAAGAGCCCCACCGAGCGGTGGGGCTCTTCGCATGTCGAGTCCTCAGCGGGTCACAGGACCGCTTCGATGAGGTGCGGGCCCGATTCGGTGACGGCACGGCTCAGGGCGGTGCGGAGTTCCTCGCCGGTGGTGGCGCGGGTGGCGTCCACGCCGAATCCCCGGGCCAGCTGCAGCCAGTCGAGGGCCGGATCGGCGAGGCTGGTCATCGACGCCGCGGCGGCGCCGGGATCGTCGATGCCCGCGCGCCGGAGCTCCTCGTCGAGGATGCGGTAGCGCGAGTTGGAGCAGATCACCGTGGTGACGTCGAGCTTCTCGCGCGCTTGGGTCCACAGCGCCTGGACGGTGTAGGCGGCGCTGCCGTCGGCCTGCAGGTTGATCACCGCGCGGTCCGGGCAGGCGATCGCGGCACCGGTGGCCACCGGCATCCCCATGCCGATCGCACCGCCGGTCTGCGAGAGCTCGCAGTGCGCGGGCGCGGCGTCGGCGATCGCGGGATAGGCCGCCGAGGACGAGACGCCCTCGTTGACGATGATCGCGTTCTCCGGCTGGGTCAGCACGATCGCCGCCGCGATCGCGTCGGCGTCCAGCGCGCCCGTCGGAGCCGTCACCTCGGGACGCTTCGCCTTCGGGAGCTTCTCGGCCGCGCTGTCGGTCGCCTCGGCGAGCGCGGCCAGGGCGTGGAGGGCGTCGGCGTCGGCATCGGCCAGCTCGTGGACCTTCACGCCGTCGGGCAGCGGATGGCTGGGCTGGCCCTTGTAGCCGAAGAACGACACCGGCGTGCGGGCCCCGACGAGGATCAGATCGGAGAATCCCTCGAAGGTGGCGCTCATGGCCTCCGGGAAATAGGGCAACATCCGCACCGGAGGAATCCCCGGAGCGCGCTCCACGCGGGCGCTTCCGCGCTCGGCGAGCACCTCGCCACCGGCCTTCGCCGCGATGCGCACGGCGGTGCGGATGGCCTCGGGGTTCTCCAGCGCCTGTCCGCCCAGCAGCAGCACCGGGCGGCGCCCGGACGAGAGCACCTTGGCGATCTCGGCGACCCGCTGTTCGTCCACCTGCGGGCGGTCGGGCGCGGCGGGCACCTCGACCGGCATGGAGCCCTGGCCCCACATGTGGTCGGCCGCGGCGATGAGCGTCGCGGGCAGCCGGTCGCGCAGCGCCGCCAGGTACGCCGCGGCGAACTCGCTCGCCGCGGTCGACGCCGAGGTCGTCCGCCCCACCCAGCCCGACACCGGACGCGCCAACGACTCGATGTCGCTGTTGAGCGGGGCGTCGGCCGACTGGTGCCAGGACGCGTGCTCGCCGATCAGGTTGATGATCGGGGTGCGAGCGCGACGCGCGTTGTGCAGATTCGCGATGCCGTTGGCGAATCCCGGCCCGAGGTGCAGCAGCGTCAGCGCGGGCCTGCCGGTCATCCGGCCGTAACCGTCGGCCGCACCGGTCACCACGCCCTCGGACAGCCCCAGCACCGCGCGCACCCCGGATTCCTGGTCGAAGGCCTCGACCAGCGGGATCTCGGTGGTGCCGGGATTGGCGAAGCAGATGTCGACACCGGCGGCGGCTGCGGTGGCCAGCAGACCTTCGGAACCCTTCACGAGCACTCCTACGGCGCGTCGGAAACCCGGACCGATCTCATGCTCACCGCCCGGACGACGACCGGCAAGACGTCACTCGGGGTGCGCGAGCAGGTGCTGCAGCAGCAGCCGGGTCAGCGACTCGGGCGCCTCCTCGGGGATCCAGTGCGAGACCTCCTGCAGCATCTCGAACCGGTACGGGCCGGTGACGTGCTGCTCGGTGGCCAGCGCGGCGGTCGACCCGACGGCGACGTCCTCGGTGCTCCACACGAACAGGGTCGGCACGGTGATCGGGCCGATCTCCTCGTTGAACCGCGACGCCCGGTACCAGTTGAGCGCCCCGGTGAGCGCGCCCGGCTCGGTGAGCCGCTGCACGTAGTCGTCGACGTGGTGCTCGGGAACGCCGGGGTAGTAGATGCGGCGCAGCTTCGCGGCGTTGTCGGCCAGCAGCGTCTTCTCCGCCGTGGAGGAGCGCAGCGCCTGCATGTAGGCCGAGCGCTGCTGCTGGTCCTCGTCCTCGCGGACCGCCTGGGTGAAGGCGTCCAGGTGCGGGATCGACACCGCCGTGAGCGTGCGGATCCGGTCGGGGTGCTCGGCTGCGACCGACCAGGCCACCGCCGCGCCCCAGTCGTGCCCGACCAGGTCGAAGCGGTCCCAACCGAAGTGATCGGCGATGGCCAGCACGTCACCGACGAGCTCGTTCATGCGGTAGTCGGCGACCTGCCCCGGGCGCACGCCGGGGGAGTAGCCGCGCTGATCGGGTGCGACGGCGAAGCACTCGGCGCCGCCGAGGACGCCCAGCTGCTCGCTCCACTCGACCGCCGCTTCGGGGAATCCGTGCAGCAGCAGCACCGGACGCCCTTCCTCGGGGCCGGCGGTCAACGCGTCGAACTTGCCTGCCGGCGTGGGGATCTGGATGTATTCGGCCACGGGCACCACCCTAACGGTCATCGAGGGGTGGAGGTTCGCGCTGAAACCTCCACCCCCCGAACGTCACGCGGTCACCCGGCGAGGCGGTAGCCCCAGCTGCCGGTGTGGGTCTGCCCCGGCTGCAGGACGATCAATCCGTCACCGGTGACGAAAGCGTTGGGCGCCAACGTCATCGGTTCCACGGTCAACCCCGCCCGGCCCGGTCGGTCGGTGCTGGGATCGTCGTCGGTGTAGACCTGCAGGTACCGGTGGGTCTCGTCCACCCACAGCTCGACGTCGACGTCCGGTCGCCCGAAGCGCACGACCGCTTCACCGCCCGAGTGGTGCAGGCCGGTGAAGGCGGTGTCCATCGTGGTGTCGCCGATGGGCCGCGCGGTGCGGAAGTCGTAGTCGGTGCCCTCCACCTGCGCGGTGCCGGTCGGGATGAGCCGGTCGTTGACCACGTAGTAGGTGTCGGCCGGGATCTCCAGCGCGATGTCGTCGATCCGGCTGCCCGGAGCCGCCGCCAGGTAGGTGTGGTTGGCGGTGCCGAACGGCGCCGGGCCGCGCCCGACGTTGGTCGCCGACAGCGTGCTGGAGAAACCGCGGTCGTCCACCCGGTACTCGATGCGGAACGCCAGCTGGAACGGGTAGCCGTAGTCCGGCGGCAGGACGTGCTCGAGCACGACCGAATCGGCGCGGTGGTGCACCGGCGACCACTCCACGAAGCTCATCAGCCCGTGCAGCGCGGCGTCCCGCTCCGGTTCGGTGATCGCGACCTGCAGCTCCTGGCCCTCGAAGGTGTAGGCGCCGTGGTCGATCCGGTTGGCCCACGGCAGGATCGTCTTGCCCTGGTACCCCTCGCCGACGTCGTCGGGGTCGTGGGTCAGCAGCATCTCCTGGCCGTCGGCCTTCCAGGACAGCATCGAGGCGGCCACGCCGCCGACGACCACCCGATGCTTCCCGGCGCCGATCTCGTAGAGGTGCCCGCTGGCGGTCGGGGGACCGCCGGGCGCGGCCTGCGCGACCCCGGGCAGGGCCGCCATCGCACCGGCCGCCCCTGCGGCCCCCAGCAGCGCACCACGTCTGTTGATCTCCGTTGATCTCATCGGACTCCTCACCGGCTTCCCGCCTCGATGGCGGCGGTGTTGTGCGCGCGCACGGAGGCCACGTCCGGCTTCATGATCTGCCGGTCGTAGGTGAGGAAACCGTTGACCTCGTTCTCCACGTCGGTGGTCTGCGTGTAGATCGCCGCCGACAGGCCGTTGGCCCCGATGATGCGCGCCAGCTCGTCGCTGACCTCGCCGTAGCGCTGGGTCAGCTGCTCCCTGCTCTCGGTCATCTCGTACGCGCTGGGCTCGCCCGGCCACAGGTGGCCCTCCTCGGCCAGGCCCAGCCCGCCGTACTCGCCGTCCACGATCGCCCGGCCGTCCTTCACCGTCGGCGCACCGGGACCCACGTAGGTGTGGTCGTCGTAGATGTCGCCCGCGCCGCTGTCGGGCAGCGAGTAGCAGCAGTTCACCCCGCTGGAGGGGTTGATCAACCGGGTCGGGTCGGTGCGCCGGGTCAGATCGGTGATCTCGGCGGTGTCGAACTCACCCCAGCCCTCGTTGAACGGCACCCACGCCACGATCGAGGTCGAACTCCGCAGCTGGTCGATGATGTCGACCCACTCGGCGCGGTAGTGGGCCTTCATCTCCTCCGACGGAGGCGGGCTGTCCTCCGGCGGGATGGCCAGGTCGATCGGCAGCGACGGCATGTCCTGCCAGACCATCAAGCCGAGCCTGTCGGCCCAGTAGTACCAGCGCGCCGGTTCGACCTTGACGTGCTTGCGGACCATGTTGAAGCCCAGTTCCTTGGTCTTGTCCAGGTCGAAGCGCAGCGCCTCGTCGGTCGGCGCGGTGTAGATGCCGTCCGGCCAGTAGCCCTGGTCCAGCGGACCGTGCTGGAACACGATCTTGCCGTTGAGCGCCATCCGCGGCCGGCCCTGCTCGTCGTTGACCAGGCCGGTCGTGCGCAGACCGGTGTAGCTGCCGACCTCGTCGAGCACGGCTCCGTCAGCGCCCAGCAGCCGCACCGTCAGGTCGTAGAGGTACGGGTCGTCGGGCGTCCACAGGTGCGGTTGCGGGACGTCCACGCGCACCGGCTCGCCGGCCGGGCCGCTGGTCCTGGTGACCTCGTTGCCCTCGGCGTCGCGCACCGCGACCTCGACCTGCTCGCCGTTGTCGGCGGCGGCGTTGCCGGTGATGCCGAAACCGGTCAGGTCCGGGGTGATGTCCAGCCCGGTGATGTGCGCCGGGGCGACGGGTTCGAGCCAGACGGTCTGCCAGATGCCGGAGGCGCCGGTGTAGAGGATGCCCCCGGGGTCGTTGCGCTGCTTGCCCACCGGGTAGGGCTGGGTCTCGTTGCCGTCGGAGACGGCGACGGTGAGCCGCTGCGGCGCACCGGGTTCGACGGCGTCGGTGATGTCGGCGGAGAAGGCGGTGTAGCCGCCTTCGTGCACGGCGACCTGCTTGCCGTTGACCGAGACCTCCGCGCGCTGGTCGACGGCGCCGAAGTGCAGGATCAGCCGCTGGCCGGACCAGTCGGCGGGCACGTCGAAGATGCGCTCGTAGAGCATCTGGTCGTCGTGGCGCTGCACGCCCGAAAGACCGGACTCCGGCGGGTAGGGGACGAGGATCTGCTCGGTGGCGTTGTCGCCGCCGGTGTAGTCCCAGAGGCCGTTGAGGTTCAGCCAGCGCTCGCGGGTCAGCTGCGGGCGCGGGTACTCGGGCAGGGCGTTGTCGGGGCCGACCTGGTCGGTCCACGGCGTGGTCAGCGGTGGTGCCTGGGGTTGCCAGGCCGGTTCGGGTGCGGCCATCGAAGCGGGTACTCCGGAGAAGGTGAGCAGGACGGCGGTGGCAATCGTTGTGACAGGTCGGAACACGGTGTCCTCCTTGACGCCGGAAATTCCGAAAGAAAATCACCAGTAATCAACAACAATGACCACAACCGCACGAGGAGTCAACGCCGACGAGCCAGGACCCGCACATCGGAGCAATCGCCTCGGCTCGTCGGAGTGGCCGAGCCCGTCGTGGACATGGTCCACTTCTTTCCCCGGCAGCGCAGCCGAGGCGAAAGGGGGACCGGGGTGTTCGGCGAAGCGACGGCGAGTGCGCCTGGTGAGACGTTCCGGACCGCACGCGACTACCTGCTGCGGCATCGCGAGGACTACGACGTGGCGAGGCAGGGGTTCAGCTGGCCTCGCTTCGAGGAGTTCAACTGGGCGCTGGAGTGGTTCGACACCATCGCCGAGCGCCGCCCGGACGCGCTGGCGCTGTGGATCGTCGAGGCCGCGGGCGGCGAGCGCAAGATCACCTTCGCGGAGATGACCCGCCGCTCCAACCAGGTCGCCAACTGGTTGCGCGGGCTCGGCGTCGCCCGCGGCGACCGGCTGATCCTGATGCTGGGCAACCAGGTCGAGCTGTGGGAGACGATCCTGGCCGCGATGAAGCTGGGCGCGGTGATCATCCCCGCGACCCCGCTGCTGGGTTCGGCGGACCTGCGCGACCGGGTGGACCGCGGCCGGGCGCGGCACGTGGTGACCACATCGGACGACGCGGCGAAATTCACCGACGTTCCGGGCGATTACACCCGCATCGCCGTCGGGTCCATCGTGGAGGGATGGCACTCCTACGCCGAAAGCGAGGGATCGGATCCGGGTTTCACCCCCGATGCGGCGACCCGCGCCGAGGACCCGATGCTGCTGTACTTCACCTCGGGAACCACGGCGAAGCCGAAACTCGTGCAACACACCCACGTCTCGTACCCCGTGGGGCATCTGTCCACGATGTACTGGATCGGCCTGGAACCCGGGGACGTCCACCTCAACATCTCCTCGCCGGGGTGGGCCAAGCACGCCTGGAGCAACGTCTTCGCGCCGTGGAACGCCGAGGCGACGGTGTTCATCTACAACTACTCGCGCTTCGACCCGGCCGGGCTGCTGGAGCAGATGCAGCGCTGCGCGATCACCAGCTTCTGCGCGCCGCCGACGGTGTGGCGGATGCTCATCCAAGCCGATCTCGGCTCGCTGAGCACCCCGCCGGCGAAGGTCGTCGGGGCCGGTGAACCGCTGAACCCGGAGATCATCGAGCAGGTGCGCCGGGCCTGGGGCGTGACCATCCGCGACGGGTTCGGCCAGACCGAGACCAGCGTCCAGGTCGCCAACACCCCTGGTCAGCAGGTGCGGCCGGGATCGATGGGCCGGGCGTTGCCCGGTTTCGACGTGGTCCTGCTGGACCCGGCGACGGGGGAGGAGGCCGACGAGGGCGAGATCTGCCTGGCCCTGCAGCCCCGGCCGGTGGGCCTGATGACCGGCTACGCCGACGACACCGACCGCACCGACGAGGTCACCCGCGGCGGTCACTACCACACCGGGGACGTCGGATCCCGGGACGCGGACGGCTACATCACCTACGTCGGGCGCACCGACGACGTGTTCAAGGCCTCCGACTACCGGATCTCACCGTTCGAGCTGGAGAGCGTCCTGCTGGAGCACGACGCGGTCGCCGAGGCGGCGGTGGTGCCGGCGCCGGACGACCTGCGGTTGTCGGTGCCCAAGGCCTACGTGGTGCTCGCCGCCGGTCACGAGCCCGACGAGCGCACGGCCGAGTCCGTCCTGCGGTTCGCCAGGGAGAACCTCGCGCCGTACAAGCGCGTGCGGAGGCTGGAGTTCTACGAACTTCCCAAGACCATCTCCGGCAAGATCCGGCGGGTGGAGCTGCGAGGCAGGGAGAGCGATTTGCACGATTCGGGGGAGCGCGCGCGGGGTGAGTACCGCGATGAGGACTTCCCCGGCCTCAGGAGCTGACTGAGGGCCGCTGGCGCCGTGATCCGGCCCGGGTTCGCTCCCGGTCCGGACGGTGTCGGCGCCGCCCGGGGCGCTGGATCGGTTCGGCGTTGCCAGGGCGGATGCACCGATTGACGGATAGTCCTGAAAAAGCTATGGCGCTGCGGACCGGAAAGCCGTAACATCCGTGCTCCGCTCTTCGATGCAAGGGTTACGGGGAGCAAAAAGTCAACCGCCGCATCGGCTATTCACAAAATCTTTGTCGATCGGAACTCTTGATATAGCGCAAACATTGTGCTATATCGGGCGCGCGTTAGTGTACATCTTCCGGTGTTTTATTGCACTCGCGTGATCGTTATCGACCTCAAAATGATCTCCAATATCCCCTGGTGGTCGCGCATTTTTTCACCCAGGGTGACAATGGGAATCACGCATTCATCGCATTGCGGTGATTACCGTCACACGTTTGTACGCTTGCTTCGTGATCTCCTTCGCCTAGGTTGGTTAAGCGACGCACGGAAATGCGTCACGCCGGTTGGCAAGGGTGCCGACCGAGTGCGATCGGCGTTGGTGCTGCGGCCTTGAGCATTTTCTCGGCTGCCCGCGCCGGTCGGAGGTGTTGCCTTTTTTCGCAGTGGCGACCCGCACGGCCGCGAGACGACATGCTCGTGGCACGGATTTGCGCATGCCTGAAGTGCGTGGGCTGGCGCATGACCAACGTGAGTGGTGGGAGTGAAAATGGCCAAGAGCGTGGACGACTTGACTTCTGACGAGGCTGGTTCGCCTGACACGGCCGATCTCGTGGCGCGTGAAGAGCAGGTTTTCGGCGAAAATCCGTTGGAAGTCCGCGAGTCGGACCACTACACCCACGAGTACGTCGGTGGATTCGTGGAGAAGTGGGATGATCTGATCGACTGGAAGAAGCGCTACGAGAGCGAGGGCAGCTTCTTCATCGACCAGCTCAAGGCTCGTGGAGTCAAGTCCGTCCTGGATGTGGCCACCGGAACCGGGTTCCACTCGGTCCGGCTGCTGGAGGAGGGCTTCGAGGCCGTCTCCGCCGACGGCAGCCCGCAGATGCTGGCCAAAGCATTCCAGAACGGGCTCGAGTACGGCGGGCACATTCTGCGCGTCGTGCACGCCGACTGGCGCTGGCTGAATCGTGACGTCCACGGCGAATACGACGCGATCATTTGCCTCGGGAACTCGTTCACGCACCTGTTCTCGGAGCGGGATCGGCGCAAGACCCTGGCCGAGTTCTACGCCATGCTGAAGCACGACGGCGTTCTGATCATCGATCAGCGGAATTACGACTCAATTCTGGACGACGGATTCAGCTCGAAGCACACCTATTACTACGCGGGTGAGGACGTTTCCGCCGAGCCGGATTACGTCGACGAGGGTCTGGCGAGGTTCAAGTACACCTTCCCGGACAAATCTGAATTCTTCCTGAACATGTACCCGTTGCGGAAGAATTACGTCCGCCGCCTCATGCGCGAGGTCGGGTTCCAGCGGATCGACACCTACGGCGACTTCCAGGAGACCTACCAGGAAGGCGAGCCGGACTTCTACATCCACGTCGCGGAGAAGAAGTACGTCGAGGAAGACGATCTCGCCGACGTCTACTCGACCGCGGTGCACACCGCCCGCGATTACTACAACTCCGAAGACGCGGACAATTTCTACTACCACGTCTGGGGCGGCAACGACATTCACGTCGGCCTCTACGAGACCCCGGACCAGGACATCGACACCGCCTCCCGGCGCACCGTCGAGCGGATGGCCTCCAAGGTCGACATCACCCCGGATACCAAGATCCTCGACATCGGCGCGGGCTACGGCGGCGCGGCCCGCTACCTGGCCAAGACCTACGGCTGCAAGGTCTCCTGCCTGAACCTCTCCGAGGTGGAGAACGCCCGGAACGTCGAGTTCAACCGGGCCGCGGGGCTCGACGAGCTCATCGAGGTCAAGGACGGCTCCTTCGAGGACATCCCGTTCCAGGACAACGCCTTCGACATCGTCTGGTCGCAGGACGCGATCCTGCACAGCGGCGACCGCCCGCGCGTGCTGGAGGAGGTCAGCCGAGTCCTCAAGCCGACCGGGTCGTTCCTGTTCACCGACCCGATGGCGGCCGATTCCGCCAAGCGCTCGGAGCTCGGCCCGATCCTCGATCGGCTGAGCCTGGACACGATGGGGTCGCCCGGCTTCTACCGCCGTGAGCTGGCCCGACTGGGTCTGCAGACCTTCGAGTTCGACGACCTGACCGAGTACCTGGCCATCCACTACGGCCGAGTCCTGCAGGAGCTGGAATCGCGAGAGGGTGATCTTGCCGACAAGATCAGTGACGCCTACCGCACCAAGATGAAGACCGGCCTCAAGAACTGGGTGTCGGGGGGCAAGGCGGGGAACCTCGCGTGGGGCATCATTCACGCCCGAGTCTAGGTCCCCCCGGTAAATAACTTGACTACCGTACGCAAGGATCAAAGCTGCAAAGCTTGTGAGGTGAGGAGCAGTCGTGAGTGAGATCAACCGCCGGTTGTTCACCAGTGAGTCGGTGACCGAGGGCCACCCGGACAAGATGTGCGACGCGATCAGCGACTCGATCCTGGACGCGATGCTGGCCCAGGACCCGGCTTCGCGCGTCGCCGTGGAGACCCTGGTCACCACCGGCCAGGTGCACGTCGCCGGCGAGGTCACCACGAAGGCCTACGTGGACATCCCGACCCTGGTCCGCGAGAAGGTCCTGGAGATCGGTTACGACTCGTCGGTGAAGGGCTTCGACGGCGCTTCCTGCGGCGTGAACGTGGCCATCGGTCAGCAGTCCCCGGACATCGCCCAGGGTGTCGACGAGGCGCACGAGAAGCGCGTCGAGGGCAGCGAGGACGAGATCGCCAAGCAGGGCGCCGGCGACCAGGGCCTGATGTTCGGCTACGCCTGCAACGACACCGACGAGCTGGCGCCGCTGCCGATCACGCTGGCGCACCGCATGTCGCGTCGCCTGACCAACGTCCGCAAGGACGGCACGCTGCCGTACCTGCGCGCCGACGGCAAGACCCAGGTGACCATCGAGTACGCCGGTGACCAGGCCGTTCGCCTGGACACCGTGGTGCTCTCGACCCAGCACGCCGAGGAGATCGACCTCGACGGCCAGCTGGTCGGCGACATCCAGAAGCACGTCATCGCGCCGGAGCTGGAGCGGGCCGGTCTGGACTCGGGCGACGCCCGCGTGCTGATCAACCCGACCGGTCGCTTCGTCGTCGGTGGCCCCATGGGTGACGCCGGTCTGACCGGCCGCAAGATCATCGTCGACACCTACGGCGGCATGGCCCGCCACGGTGGTGGCGCCTTCTCGGGCAAGGACCCGTCGAAGGTCGACCGCTCCGCGGCCTACGCCATGCGCTGGGTGGCCAAGAACGCGGTCGCCGCCGGTCTGGCCGGCCGCATCGA
Organism: Saccharopolyspora endophytica; assembly: GCF_018070075.1. Classification (GTDB taxonomy): domain Bacteria; phylum Actinomycetota; class Actinomycetes; order Mycobacteriales; family Pseudonocardiaceae; genus Saccharopolyspora; species Saccharopolyspora endophytica. Next base: position 6,049 of record NZ_JAGPXE010000017.1, on the reverse strand, counting down.
GGTCCAGGTCGCCTACGCGATCGGCAAGGCCGCCCCGGTCGGGCTGTTCGTGGAGACCTTCGGCACCGAGAACGTCGACCCGGTCAAGATCCAGGCCGCGGTCAACGAGGTCTTCGACCTGCGCCCCGGCGCCATCGTCCGTGACCTCGACCTCCTTCGGCCCATCTACGCCCCGACCGCGGCTTACGGTCACTTCGGGCGCAGCGACGTCGACCTGCCGTGGGAGAAGACCGACCGCGCCGAGGCTCTCAAGAGCGCTGCCGGTCTGTAAGAGCGGAACGGCGAACGCAGCGGTGCCGACCGGCACCTGAGGCGACCCTCCTGCCCCCGGACGCCTCGACGGATGCATGTCAATGCACGACGTCGAGGCGTCCTCGCAGGAGAACCGGCCTCCGGGTCCGCGACGGTGCACGCTGCAGGTGGCCAGGCGAGCGGCGAACGCGCCGCCTGCCTCGGCCGCGTGCCATTCCACGTGTCCTCCGGGCACTACCGACGAAGCTGTCGCAGGCTGCGGGGCGCCGCCCGCATGGGGAATTCCCCGCAGCCTGCCCTGGTGAAGGAGTTATTGAAGTGCGGATTGCGGTGACCGGTTCGATCGCCACCGACCACCTGATGTCCTACCCCGGTAGGTTCACCGACCAGCTCGTGGCCGACCGGCTGGAGCAGGTCTCGCTGTCGTTCCTGGTGGACGAGCTGGAGGTGCGTCGCGGCGGCATCGCCGGCAACATCACCTTCGGCCTCGGCAAGCTGGGCGTGACCTCGACGCTGGTGGGCGCCGTCGGGCAGGACTTCAACGACTATCGCGCGTGGCTGGACCGGCACGGCGTGGACACCGAGTCCGTGCACGTTTCGGAGACCAAGCACACGGCGCGCTTCCTGTGCACGACCGACACCGATCTCAACCAGATCGCCTCGTTCTACGCCGGTGCGATGGCCGAGGCCCGTGAGATCGAGCTCAAGCCCGTCGCCGACCGCCTCGGTGGTCTCGACATCGTCGTCATCTCGGCCAACGACCCCGAGGCGATGGTGCGCCACACCGAGGAGTGCCGGGACCGCGGCTACGACTTCCTCGCCGACCCGGGCCAGCAGCTGGCCCGCATGGAAGGCGAGGACATCCGTAAACTCGTGGACGGCGCGCAGTACCTGTTCACCAACGAGTACGAGCACGGCCTCCTGCTGCAGAGCACCGGCTGGACCAAGGACGACGTCCTGGGCCGCGTCGGCAAGTGGGTCACCTCGCTCGGCGCGAAGGGCGTCCAGGTCGAGGCCAAGGGCGAGCCGACGCTGCTGGTCGAGCCCCCGAAGGAGAAGCAGAAGGGCGACCCGACCGGTGTGGGCGACGCGCTTCGCGCCGGCTTCCTCGCGGGCCTCAAGGGCGGCCTGGGCCTGGAGCGCTCGCTGCAGCTGGGCTGCACGCTGGCGACCGTGTCGCTGGAGACCGACGGCCCGCAGGAATACGACGTCGAGCGGGATTCGTTCCTGGCTCGCATCGCCGAGGCCTACGGCGACGAGGCTGCCGCCGAGGTCGGGCCGAAGCTGCGCTGACGAACGGGGAGTAGCGGCATGTCAGACCACGATCCCAGCGGGTTCCTGTCCGCCATCGACGAGCGCGTGCTCGTCGCCGATGGCGGCATGGGAACCGCGTTGCAAGCCTACGACCTCAGCTTGGACGACTTCGCCAACCTGGAGGGCTGCAACGAGATCCTCAACGTGACCCGGCCCGACGTGGTGACCTCGATCTACCGGGGTTACCTCGAAGCGGGCTCGGACGCGATCGAGACCAACACCTTCGGCGCCAACTGGGCCAACCTGGCCGAGTACGACATCCCGGAGCGCATCCGGGAGCTGGCCGAGGTGGGCTCGCGACTGGCCCGGGAGGCCGCCGACGAGTTCTCCACGCCGGACCGCAAGCGGTTCGTGCTGGGCTCGATGGGGCCGGGCACCAAGCTGCCCACCCTGGGTCACGCCCCCTACGCGAAGCTGCGCGACGCCTACTACGAGCAGGCGCTGGGCATGCTCGACGGCGGTATCGACGTCTTCCTGGTCGAGACCTCGCAGGACCTGCTGCAGACCAAGGCCTCGATCGTGGGCGCCAAGCGCGCGATGGCCCAGACGGGCCAGAAGCTGCCGGTCATCGCGCAGGTCACGGTGGAGACCACCGGCACGATGCTGGTCGGTTCCGAGATCGGCGCGGCGCTGACCGCGCTGGAACCGCTCGGCATCGACCTGATCGGCATGAACTGCGCGACGGGGCCGGCCGAGATGAGCGAGCACCTGCGGGTGCTGGCCCAGAACTCGCGCATCCCGCTGTCGGTGATGCCCAACGCCGGCCTCCCGGAGCTGGGTCCCAACGGTGCGGTGTACCCGCTGCAGCCGGAGGAGCTGGCCGAGGCGCTGTCGGGCTTCGTGCGCGACTACGGCGCACGGCTGGTCGGTGGCTGCTGCGGCACCACCAACGACCACGTCCGCGCGGTGGCCGAGGCCGTGGGCGGCACCACCCCCACCCAGCGCACGCCGGAGATCATCCCGTCGGTGTCCTCGGTGTACCAGAGCGTCCCGTTCGAGCAGGACGCCTCGATCCTCAACGTCGGTGAGCGCACCAACGCCAACGGGTCCAAGGCGTTCCGCGAGGCGATGCTCGAGGAGCGCTACGAGGACTGCGTCGAGATCGCCAAGGCCCAGACCCGCGAGGGCGCGCACATGCTCGACCTGTGCGTGGACTACGTGGGCCGCGACGGCACGCACGACATGCGGGAGCTGGCCTCGCGGCTGGCCACCGCCTCGACGTTGCCGATCATGGTCGACTCCACCGAGCCCGACGTGATCGAGGCCGGTCTGGAGCACCTGGGCGGGCGCTGCGCGGTCAACTCGGTCAACTACGAGGACGGCACCGAACCGGGCGGCCGGTTCCACCGGGTCATGGAGATGGTCCGCGAGCACGGTGCGACCGTCGTGGTCACCTGCATCGACGAGGAAGGCCAGGCGCGCACCAGGGACTGGAAGCTGCGCGTCGCCGAGCGGATGATCGAGGACCTGACCACCAACTGGGGTCTGGACGAGTCCGCGATCATCATCGACTGCCTGGTCTTCCCGATCACCACCGGTCAGGAAGAGGTCCGCAAGGACGCCATCGAGACGATCGAGGCCATCAAGGAGCTCAAGAAGCGCCACCCGGCCGTGCAGACCACCTTGGGTCTGTCCAACGTGTCCTTCGGGCTGAACCCGGCCGCGCGCCAGGTTCTCAACTCGGTGTTCCTCAACGAGTGCCGCGAGGCCGGGCTGGACTCGGCGATCGTGAACTCCTCGAAGATCCTGCCGATGAACAAGATCGACGAGGAGCCGCGCAAGGTCGCCCTGGACCTGGTCTACGACCGGCGCGATGGCGAGTACGACCCGCTGCAGAAGCTCATGGAGCTCTTCGAGGGTCAGACCGCCAAGTCCTCCAGCGCCTCGCGCGCCGAGGAGCTGGCCAAGCTCCCGCTGTTCGAGCGCCTGCAGAAGCGGATCATCGACGGTGAGCGCAACGGCCTCGAGGACGACCTCGAAGCCGGCATGCAGGAGAAGGCCCCGCTGCAGATCATCAACGAGGACCTGCTCGGCGGCATGAAGGTCGTCGGTGACCTCTTCGGCTCCGGCCAGATGCAGCTGCCGTTCGTGCTGCAGTCGGCCGAGGTCATGAAGGCGGCGGTGGCCTACCTCGAACCGCACATGGAGAAGGACGACTCCGGCGGCAAGGGCAAGCTGCTGCTGGCCACCGTCAAGGGCGACGTCCACGACATCGGCAAGAACCTGGTCGACATCATCGTCTCCAACAACGGCTACGACGTGGTCAACATCGGCATCAAGCAGCCGATCAACGCCATCATCGAGGCCGCCGAGGAGCACAAGGTCGACGCGATCGGCATGTCCGGTCTGCTGGTGAAGTCCACCGTGATCATGAAGGACAACCTGCAGGAGATGAACTCCCGCGGGATCTCCGACAAGTACCCGGTGATGCTCGGTGGCGCGGCGCTGACCCGCTCCTTCGTGGAGCAGGACCTCGACGAGGTCTACGAGGGCGACGTCCGCTACGCCAAGGACGCCTTCGAGGGCCTGCACCTGATGGACCGCCTGATGGCCATCAAGCGCGGTGACTCCCCGGAGGAGGACGCCGAGGAGGAGGCCAAGAAGGCCGAGCGCAAGGAACGTCGCGCGCGTTCCCAGCGCATCGCCGAGAAGCGCAAGGCCGAGGCCGGTGACGAGCCGGGCTACGACGACACGACGCGGTCCGACGTGGCCGCCGACGTCGAGGTCCCCACGCCGCCGTTCTGGGGCTCGAAGGTGGTCAAGGGAGTCGCGGTCAACGACTACCTGCAGCTGCTGGACGAGCGGGCCACGTTCTTCGGCCAGTGGGGCCTGCGCGGCGCCAAGAAGGGCGAAGGCGCCACCTACGAGGAACTCGTCGAGACCGAGGGCCGGCCGCGACTGCGCCATTGGATCGACGAGCTGTCCACGCAGGGCATCCTGCAGCACGCGGCGGTGGTCTACGGCTACTTCCCGTGCGTCACCGAGGGCAACCACCTCGTCGTGCTGGACAAGGAGGAGCCCGACGCCCAGGAGCGGCACCGGTTCTTCTTCCCCCGGCAGAAGCGCGACCGCCGGCTGTGCCTGGCCGACTTCTTCCGCACGCGGGAGCAGGCCGAGCAGACCGGGCAGGTCGACGTTCTGCCGATCCAGCTGGTGACCATGGGCCAGCCGATCGCCGACTTCGCCAACGAGCTGTTCGCCAAGAACGCCTACCGGGACTACCTGGAGGTGCACGGCATGGGCGTGCAGCTCACCGAGGCGCTGGCCGAGTACTGGCACCGCCGCGTGCGGCGCGAGATGGCCTGGGCCAACGGCGGCAACGTCGCGCAGGAAGACCCCTCCGACGTGCGGGAGTTCTTCAAGCTCGGTTACCGGGGCGCCCGCTACTCCTTCGGGTACGGCGCGTGCCCGGACATCGAGGACCGGGCCAAGCTCGTCGACCTGCTGGAGGCGGAGCGGATCGGCGTCGTGCTCTCGGAGGAGTTCCAGCTGCACCCCGAGCAGTCCACGGACGCGATCATCGCCCACCACCCGGAAGCCAAGTACTTCAACACCTGATTCCGCTGTCCATCAGCTGCTGATCAGAAAGAAACAGAAGGGAAGTCATGAGCGTCAAGTTGCAGAAGGTCAACGGCCTCGAGTTCGCCGTGAAGGACCTGGGCCTGGCCGAGGCCGGCCGGCACCAGATCCGGTTGGCCGAGCACGAGATGCCGGGTCTGATGGCCACGCGGAAGGAATACGCGGCTTCGCAGCCGTTGAAGGGCGCCCGCATCGCGGGTTCGCTGCACATGACGGTGCAGACTGCGGTGCTGATCGAGACGCTGGTCGCGCTGGGTGCTGAGGTGCGGTGGGTGTCGTGCAACATCTTCTCCACCCAGGACGAGGCCGCTGCCGCGGTCGTGGTGGGCAAGGGCACCCCGGAAGCCCCGGCCGGTGTCCCGGTCTTCGCGTGGAAGGGCGAGACGCTGGAGGACTACTGGTGGTGCACCGACCAGTTGTGGGACTTCGGTGACGGCAAGGTCGCCAACATGATCCTCGACGATGGTGGCGACGCGACGCTGCTGGTCCACAAGGGTGTGGAGTTCGAGGCCGCGGGTGCGGTGCCGCAGCCGAGCGCGGATGACCCGGAGGAGTTCAAGGTCGTTCTGGAGACCCTGCGCAAGTCCGTGGCGGCGGACAAGCAGCGGTTCACGAAGCTGGCCGCGGAGATCAAGGGTGTCACGGAGGAGACCACCACGGGTGTTCACAAGCTCTACGAGCTGGTGAAGTCCGACGGTCTGCTGTTCCCGGCGATCAACGTCAACGACTCGGTGACGAAGTCGAAGTTCGACAACAAGTACGGCTGCCGGCACTCGCTGGTGGATGGCATCAACCGCGCCACGGATGTGCTCATCGGTGGCAAGGTCGCGGTGATCTGTGGTTTCGGTGATGTGGGTAAGGGTTCGGCGGAGTCGCTGCGGGGTCAGGGTGCCCGGGTGATCGT
>NZ_JAGPXE010000016.1 GCF_018070075.1 Saccharopolyspora endophytica | reverse complement strand
CCTGGTCCCACTCGGTGTCCCACTGCAACCGCGATGCCTGCTCGGCCCAGAACGCCTCGCGGTCCGCATCGGCCTGGCCGTAGAGCGCCGACGTGGCGTTGGCCTGCGCCGCGAAATCCTCGGACGGCGGGAACGTCCTGCTTTCCGTCAGCAGGTTGTCGAGCGTGTTGCTCTGCCCGTCGGGCTGACTCATTGCCCAGAACCTCCCTGGAGATGTGAATGCAGTGATAGGGGAACCGTAGTGCGATCTGGTTCACTGCAACAGAGGTTTCGCTTGATTGGTTCAGACCATTCGGTCGCAACGGACCGGATTCATACCGTCACCCTCCGGCTCCGCAATGCTTCCGGTGCGTTGTCCTGCGGTAACGCGGAGTCGAACACGTGCAACGTGGCTGCAACTGTGGCACAACTCGCACGCGGGCCGCTCGCCGGGGTTTCCGGTACCGGCCGGTAGCGTCTGGAGTCGTGAACGACAAGCCATCGCTGGCACCACTGCTGGAGCTCGACGGGGTCACAGACGCGGTGGCCGCCGCACGTGCCGCCATCGACGAGGTGCACCGGCATCCGGCCAACCGGCGCGGTTGGCCCGCCACCGCCGCCGAAGCCTCCGTGCGCGCGGCCCGCGCCTCGGCCGCGGTCGCGGGCGGAGCCACCGAGATCCCCGAGTCCGGAGAGGTCAGCGACCCGCTGCTGGCCGGATCGCTGCGCGTCGCCGAGGCCATGGGCACGCTGCTGCCCACCTGGCAGCGCGCGCCCCGGCAGGCCCTGGCCCGGATGCACGTGCTCGCCGCGAGCGACCTCGTCGACGACCCGGACCAGCTCGGCCGGCCGCACGCCGACCCGGTGATCTCCGAACGGCTCGACCTGCTCAGCGAGATCATCACCGAGCCCAAGGCGCACGGTGCCGGGCCGGTGCTGGCCGCGGTGGTGCACGGAGAACTGCTCGCGCTGACACCGTTCGGCCACGCCGACGGTGTCATCGCCCGCGCCGCCGCCCGGCTCGCCGTCATCGGCAGCGGCCTGGACCCGAAGGGGCTCGTCGTCCCCGAGGTCGCCTACTTCCGCAGGCAGGAGGACTACACCGAGCGCGCGCTGGGCTTCGCCACCGGTGACCCCGACGCGGTCGCGGCCTGGATCGTCCACTGCTGCTCCGCGCTGGAGGCGGGTGCCCGCGAGGCCGCTTCCATCGCCGACGCCGTTCAGGAGGGCTGACGGTGAAGAAGGTCCTGATCGACTGCGACCCCGGCATCGACGACGCGCTGGCCCTGGCGCTCGCGCACGGCGATCCGCGGCTGGACGTCGTGGGCATCACCGCCGTCGGCGGGAACGTGCCGCTGGAGTTCACCACCGAGAACTCGCTCCGGCTGCGCGACTACTACGGCATGACCGCGCCGGTCGCGCGCGGCGCCGGGCGGCCGCTCGTGCGCGAGGGCATCAACGCCGGGGACGTGCACGGCGTGATGGGGCTCGGCGAGGTCGTGCTGCCGGAGACCGCGACCGAGCTGGACCCGCGCCACGCGGTGGACCTGATCATCGAGACGCTGGCCGCGGCTCCGGGCGAGATCAGCCTGGTCGCGACGGGTCCGCTGACCAACATCGCGCTGGCCGTCCGCAAGGAGCCGCGGATCGTCGAGTGGGCGGCCGAGTTCGTGATCATGGGCGGCGCCTACACGCGCGGCAACCGGACTCCGGCGGCCGAGTTCAACATCATGGCCGACCCCGAAGCCGCCGCCGTGGCCTTCGAAGCGGGCTGGACGACGGTCATGATCGGGCTCGACCTGACCCACCAGGCCCGCGCGAACACCGAGGTCCGCACCCGCTTCGCCGGCCTGGGGCGGCTCGAATCCGAGCTGCTCACGCCGTGCCTGGACTTCTACGGTCAGTCCCCCGACTACCGGGAGCTCGGCCCGGCGATCCACGACGCCTGCGCGATCGCCTACCTGATCGACCCGACCCTGATGGACGCCGTGCCCGCGCGGGTCGACGTCGAGACGCAGGGCCGGTTCACCTCGGGGATGACCGTCACCGACTTCAATGCCTCGGCGGAGTCCAGGAACGCCCTGGTCCCGACCAGGTTGGACCAGGGCCGCTTCTGGGACCTGATGACCGAGGCGTTCGGAGTCGTCGCCAAGTCGATGGCCTGACGGGCGGCGAGGCCTGAGACCTCGCCGCCAGCGGGCGTCTCAGCCCTCCAGGCTCCGGAGGGCGTCTCGGACCTGGCCGTCGGCCACGGCCAGCGCCGCTGCCGAGCGTTCGACGTCGGCGCCGGAGAGCAGGTGGACCAGGGCCGTCTTGAGGTCGCCGCCCGCCGCGGTGAGCGCGTCGGCGCACGTCTGCTCGGACTCGCCGGTCGACTCCTGCAGGATGTTGATCGTGCGTCCGCGCAGCTTGGCGTTGGTCGCGAGCATGCTGACCATGAAGTTCGAGTAGACCCGGCCCAGCTTGATCATCACCGCGGTCGAGAACGAGGTGAGCACCAGCTTCTGCGCCGTTCCCGCCTTCATCCGGGTCGAGCCGCTGATCGGCTCCGGGCCGGTGTCGGCGGCGATGACCACGTCGGCCGGGACCTCGCCGGGGTTCGGGTTCGAGGTCAGCAGCGCGGTGCTGGCGCCGATCTCCTTCGCGGCGACCAGCGCCGAGATCACGTACGGGGTGCGGCCGGAGGCGGCCAGGCCGAACACGAAGTCCTTGTCGGAGCCCTGCGCGCGGATCTCGCGGGCACCCGCGTCCTCGTCGTCCTCGGCGTTCTCCACCGCCTGCTGGTAGGCCTCCGGGCCGCCGGCCTGGTGCGCGATGAACCAGTCCGGGGGAGCGTTGAAGGTCGGGATCAGCTCGGCGGCGTCGAGCACGGCCAGCCGCCCCGACGTTCCCGCGCCCACGTAGTGCACCCGGCCACCGGACCGCAGCGCCGCCACCGCGAGGTCGACTGCCTCCGCCAGCTCCGGCAGCACGCGACCGACGGCCTCCGGCACCGTGCGGTCCTCGCTGTTGAACAGCTGCAGGACGTCCAGCGTGGGCAGCAGGTCGATGTCGCGGGTGCGGGGGTTGGTCTGCTCGGTCGGCGATGCGACGCGAATCGCGTGATCCCGGCTCATTCATGCCTCCTGTTCGATTGTTCGAGGCCGGCCGCGGCGCGATGCATCACGCCTCTTTGTGCCGGCGCCGATCGGGGCGACTGCCGAGGCGATGTCCGGAGACGGCCTCGCGCGTCGCTTCCAGCGCCGTTTTGGTCTGCTCCAGGTGCCGCTGGGCGACACCGATGAACAAGCAGTCGATCACGGTCAGCTGTCCGATCCGGCTGGCCATCGCGCCGGACCGGTAGGTCGTCTCGCGCACCGCCGTGGTCAGCACGTGATCGGTGACCTCGGTGATCGGGGAGCGCGCGAAGTTGGTGATCGCTCCGGTCGTGGCGCCGTGCCGCTTGGCCTCGCGCAGCGCTTCGACGGTCTCGGTGGTCGCGCCGGTGTGCGAGATGCCGATCGCGACGTCGCCGGGTTCGAGCACGGCGGCCGAGGTCAGCGCGTTGTGCGTGTCCGACCAGGCGAAGCTGACCAGTCCGATGCGGTGCAGCTTCTGCTGGAGGTCGAGGGCTACGAAGGCGCTGGCGCCGACGCCGTAGACGTCGATGCGACGCGCGGTGGCGACCGCGTCGACCAGCGCGTTCAGCGATGCGGCGTCGAGCTGGCCCGCGGTCTCCTCGACGGCCTTGGCGTCGGCGTAGCCGACCTTGGAGATGATGTCGCCGATGCCGTCGTCCGGGCCGATGTCGCCGCCCAGCTCCCGATCGCGGGTCGAGGTGCGCGCCGTGTCGGCGGCCAGGGCGATCCGCAGGTCCGGGTATCCGCCGACGCCGATCGCCTTGCAGAAGCGGGTGACGGTCGTTTCACTGGTGCCCGCCGCCTCGGCGACTTCGGTGATGCTGCGGCGCGAGATCGAGGCGGGATCGGCGAGCACGATGTTGGCCACGCGCTGCTCGGCCCGCGCGAGTCCGGGCAACAGCGAGCGAATCTTGACGAGGGGGCTGCCCTCGCTCGATTCAGCGGAGATTTCCGTAATGGCCATGTGGGAAACTTACTAACCGTTTCTTGTGCAGGTCAATGCATATCTTGAGTATCCGTCGGGTAGACGGTTCGCGCACTGGTCCAGGTTGCATCGCCGCCGCGCGGTTCGATGAGGGCTAAGTACCCGGTCCCCGAGATCGACTTGTACACCTGCTCGGCGGGTGCGTGCCGCGCGATCACGTCATCTGACCGGAACCCGCCTCGCGGGCGTCGCGGATCCCGGGTGCGGTGGGCACCTCGATGATCGCCGGCGAGGCGTGAACGTGCTCGCGACGGACGAGTTCGGAGGCCGCGGGGTCAGCGCGGGGTGGAGGTCCAGCCGTCGAGGTGCAGCTCGGTGGAGTCGCGCTCGGAGTCCAGCAGGGTGCGGTCGCCGTCGGTGGCCTTGAGGCCGTCGACGTTGACCCCGCGGCCCTCGTACTGCGCGTCGACGTCGTAGCGCCAGCGCAGCTGGACCTTCTTGCCCGGGTCGGCGGGAACCTCGCCGTTGACCTTCCACCAGGCGCGGTGCCCCGACCCCGCCAGCCCGGGCTGCGGACCTTCCGGGGCTCCGGGACCGGACGCGGTCAGCGGCACCGGCCGCCAGTTCACCCCGTCCGAGCTGGACTCGACGGTGAGCGCGTCGGTGCCGTCGGCGTCCTGCTGGGTGTCGACGAAGGCGTCGAAGGACACCTCCAGCGGCCCGTCCGCCGGGCCCAGCGGCGCGCTGGTCAGCGTCGCGGTCCCGGGCGCGTGGAACGACTCGCGGCCGTGGCGGGGGAAGACCGCCAGCGCGCGGGCCATGCTCTGGGCCAGGGTCTGGCGGGCGCGGTTGTTGGAGCCCCACTCGCGCGACGGGTGCACGCGGTTGGTCAGCAGCACCGCCACCGACCGCGACGCCGGGTCGATGACCAGCGACGTCCCGGTGTAGCCGGTGTGCCCGGCGGTGCGCCGGGCGCTGAGCCCGGCCATGTACCAGCGCTGGTCGAGCTCGAACCCGAGACCGTGCGAGTTGCCGGGGAACTCGGTGTTGAAGTCGGTCAGCATCTTCTCGACGGTGCGCTCGGAGAGGATCCGGGTGCCGCCGTAGGTCCCGCCGTTGAGCAGCGCCTGCCCGAGCTTCGCGAGGTCGTCGGCGGTCGAGAAAACACCGGCCTGACCGGCCACGCCACCCAGCGACCAGGCGTTCTCGTCGTGCACCTGGCCGCGCACCATGCCTCGCGGCGGGTCGGTCTGGAACTCGGTGGCCGCGATGCGGTGCAGCTTCGACGCCGGCGGGTTGTAGCCGGTGTCGGGCATGCCCAGCGGCTTGGTGATCCACTCCTGGACGACCTGGTCCAGCGGGTGCCCGGTGACCCGCTCGACCAGCACGCCGAGGGTGATCATGTTCGGGTCGGAGTACTCGTAGTTCGTGCCCGGCGGGTGCTCGGGGGTCAGCGCCATGACCGACGGGATGCGCTGCTCCGGCGGCAGCTTCCACAGCTGCACCTCGGCCTGCAGCCCGGAGGTGTGGGTGAGCAGCTGCTCGACGGTGATGCCCTGCTTGCCGTTGACCGCGAACTCCGGCAGGTGCTCGGCGACCGGATCGTCCAGCGAGATCTTCCCGTCGTCCACGAGCTGCAGCGCGGTGATCGAGGTGAACAGCTTGCTGATCGAGGCGACGTCGAAGATCGTGTCGGCGCGCATCGGTTCCTGGTCCTGCGCGGGGAGCTCGGTGCCCTTGCCGTCGGCGTAGCGCAGCTGCTCGCCGGCGGCGGTGCGGCTGACGACCACGCCGTCGTGCGCGAGCAGGCCCACGGCACCGGCGTACATCGGGTGTTCGAGGTCGGGCGTCTTCTCGGTCCACGCCGCGAGCTGCCGCCACGCGTCGTCGATCGGCTCCGGGTCGAGTCCGATGCCCGAGGGCGTGCCGTCCTGCAGCAGCGTTTCGGCGGGCGCGAAGCCGTCCTGGGGACGGTCGAAGTGCCCTGCCGCTCGTCCCTGCGCGGCCACGGCGGAGCCGCCCAGCGCGGTCAGCGACAGCAGCGCCACGGCGGCCAGCACGGTCTTGCCCATCGAAAGCCCCCTCAGCGGTAGAGCAGGTAGGGATCGCGATGCCGGCGGAAGTCGACGACGTCCTGCCGCCAGGAATCGGTGATCTCGCCAACGCCGGCGCCCGCGTCCACCATGCCGCGCAGCCGGTCCGAGCCGGACAACTTGTCGACCATCCCATCCTCTCGCCAGGAGAAGAGCTGGGGATAGAGCCGTCGGGCTGTGACCAACATCGCAACGGTGAGGTGGATCGGGTCGAGATCACCCGTGCGGTGCAGCTGCACGCCACCGCAGGGCTGCTCGGCGTGCTTGGAGAACGTCGGGACGAAGTAGGTCTCGCGGAACCGCACGCCCTCGATGCCCAGCCCGTTGAGCTCCTCGGCCCACTTCCAGTCGACGCCCGGCGCACCGATGATCTCGAACGGACGCGTCGTGCCGCGCCCCTCGGACCACGTCGTGCCCTCGAACAACCCGGTTCCCGGGTACACCGCCGCGGTGTCCGGGGTGGGCATGTTGGGGCTCGGCGGCACCCACGGCAGGCCGGTGTCGGCGGTGCGTCCCTGCCAACCCTCCACGCGGATCACGGTGAGCTGCGGCAGCGGCGAGGGCAGGTGGACGCGGTCGAACAGCCTCGCCAGCTCGCCGACGGTCATGCCGTGCTGCTGCACGATCGGCAGCTCACCGACGCCGGAGGCGAACCGCGGGTCCAGCTGCGGTCCGGCGACCAGCGGGCCGACCGGGTTCGGCCGGTCCAGCACGGTGAATCCCAGACCGAGCTGCTGCGCGGCCTGCATCGCCGTGTACATCGTCCAGATGTAGGTGTAGAAGCGGGCGCCGACGTCGGCGATGTCGAAGACGACCTGCTCGACACCGGCCTTGCGGAACAGCTCGGCGAGCTTGGCCGCGTCGGCGCCGTAGGCGTCGTAGACCGGCAACCCGGTGCGCGGATCGCGGTAGTCGCCCTCGGACCCGCCGGCCTGCGACGTGCCGCGGAACCCGTGCTCGGGCCCGAACACCGCCGCGATGTCGACCTTGCCGCCCGCGTGCATCACGTCCACCAGGTGATCCAGCGAGGACAGCACGCCCGTCGGGTTGGTGACGATGCCGAGGCGGCGCCCGGCGAGGTCCGAGAAGTCCCTGCTCGCCAGCACGTCCGCGCCGGTGCGCACCGCACCGGGCGCGACCTGCGCCGGCTTGGCCGCGCAGGCCGAACTGGACGCCACGCCGACGGCCGGGACCGCCAGGGCCGAGGCGGTGAGGAAACGCCGCCTGCCGATACCGCTCATGCTGTTCACCAGGCCAAACCGAAGCCGAAGGGATACCTGTCGGTTCCAGGCTTACCAGGCTCGGGCACCGGGACCGGCAACTTGCCCGCGGGCGTGGTCTCGCCGAAGAGGACCTTGGCGACCGATTCCATGGCGACCGGCTTGTCGGAGTAGCTGGCGATCCAGGCGGGCACGTCGACGTGCGCGGCGTCGTACGGGTCGCGCACGGCCACCGCCACGACCGGCTTGCCGGTCGCCTGCAGCGCGCGCACGAGGTCCAGCTGCCCGGCGTTGTCGGGGTTCCAAGCGGCGCTGGTGAGCACCACCGCGACGTCGTGGGCCTTGGCCTGCTCGACGGCCTGGCCGATCTGCTCCTGCGTCGGCTTGGTGCCGGTGGCCAGCGCGGAGCTCTGCGGTCCGCGCGCCCGCACCGAGTCGGACAGCGCCTGGGTGCCCTTCTCGCTCGCGCCGGTCACGAAGACCTTGCCGGGCGACTTCAGCGGCAGCGCGGCGTCGTTGCGCAGCAGCGTCGTGCTGCGGTCGGTGATCCGCTGGGCGTCGGCGAGGTGCTGCTGGTTGCCGACGATCGAGTCCACCTCGGACACGTCGACGAACGGGTTGGCCAGCACCCCCCGGCCTTCCTTGAGCTTGAGGACCCGCGAGACGCTCTCGTCGATGCGCTGCTCGGTGAGCCGCCCGTCGTGGACGGCCGCGATCACGCCGTCGATGGCGACCTGCAGGTTCTGCGGCATCAGCATCACGTCGGCGCCCGCCTGCAGCGCGAGCACCGGGATCTCGGAATCCGGGTGCTGCTGGCGGACGCCCTCCATCTGCAGCGAGTCGGTGAACACCACGCCCTGGTAGCCGAGCTCCTGGCGCAGCATGCCGGTGAGCACCTTCGGGGCCAGCGTGGCCGGCTGCCCGGAGTCGTCGAGCTTGGGGACCACGATGTGCGCGCTCATCACCGAGTCGGTGTTGGCCGCGATCGCTTCCTTGAACGGCGGCGCGTCCAGCTGCTCCCACTGCTGCCGGTCGTGCTCGATGACCGGCAGCGCGGTGTGGCTGTCGGTGTTGGTGTCGCCGTGCCCCGGGAAGTGCTTGACCGAGGCCGACACGCCTTCACCGGCGGCCTGGGCGTCTTCGTAACCGCGCACCTGGGCCGCGGTGAACTGCGCGGCCAGCGTCGGGTCGGAGGAGAACGAGCGGACGCCGATCACCGGGTTGGCCGGGTTGACGTTGACGTCACCGCTGGGCGCGAAGTTCATGTTCAGGCCCATGGCGCGCAGTTCCTGGCCGGTGATGGCCGCCGCGCGCTCGGCGTCCTGCGGGCTGCGGCCGGCGCCGAGCGCCATGTTGCCGGGCAGCTGCGTGACGGGCTCGGTGATCCGGGTGACCTGGCCCTGCTCCTGGTCGGTGGAGATCAGCAGCGGCACCTGCGCGCCCGAACTGGTCGCGGCGGTCTGCAGCCCGTTGGACAGCTCGGCGATCTGCTTCGGCTCGTAGAGGCTGTTGGACCAGGTGAAGTGGATGATCCCGCCGAGGTGGTACTTCTGCACCACCTGCGCCGGGGTGTCGACGCCGAACTCCTCCCGGTTGACCGGGTCGGGCGTGTCCGCGGTGCGGCCGTAGGCGTAGGTGACGAACAGCTGCCCGACCTTCTCCTCCAGGGTCATCTCCCTGAGCAGCTCGTCGGCGGTCCGAGCCCGAGGTTCCAGAGCACTCCCGGTGGTGGTCAGCGCGGCGGCTCCCACGGCCAGCGCGCTCAACGCGACGACGGCGCGTCGGGTTCGGGTCTTCAGGGCCACATCGGCCTCCCTGCACCAGGCGGAAACTGTTCACCACAAACGAGGACAAATGAGGAAATTACTCACAGGAAAAGGGGAGGTCAACGATCCGGACTGATCCGATCGTTGATTCCTGCGCTGTTGCGGGATTCGCGCGACCGCCCTCGGTGAGATGCGGCGAGCGGAAGTCGATTTCGTCGCTCGCCCTGAGCGCGCAAAAGAGCGGCGCCCGTGGTGGGCGCCGCCCTCTCTGCGCGAGCTCTTGGGTTACCAGGCGTGCTGTTCGTCGTAACTTTCGGGCTAGGCGTCCGGCGTCCCGTGACGCAACCCTGTGCACGACAGCCTTATCTGCGGCGACGCGTGGGTGCTCCAAGTCTCGCGCGCGGAGCCTGAGAGGGGTGGACGCTGTTTCTCCTCCACAACGTCCCTGGCCAAACAGGGTCCGCACTTCCCTTTGTAGACCGTGACGCCCGTCACTGCAAGGGTCCTTCAGGGCGAACCGAGGAGTGATCTACCAGCGCTTCCGGTCACCGTCTGCGACGCCAGGCGCGCACGCCCCACCACGTCGCGCCGGCGGCGGCCACGGCGCTGAGCCCGACACCGGCTGCGGTGACGGCGGCGCGGGACGGGGTGGGGATGCGAGCGCGCAGCGAGACGGGGTGCTCGAAGGCCAGCGAGGGCCAGCCGCGCTGGACGGCCTCCTTGCGCAGGCCCCGGTCCGGGTTGACCACGGTCGGGTGCCCGACGGCTTCGAGCAGCGGCATGTCGGTGACCGAGTCGGAGTAGGCGTAGCACTCGCCGAGGTCGTAGTCGTGCTTCTCGGCGAGTTCGCGGGCCGCGACCGCCTTGTTCTCGGCGGAGCAGTAGAAGTCGACCTCGCCGGTGTAGCGGCCCTCGGAGACGACCATGCGCGTGCCGGACCAGTGGTCGGCGCCGAGGAGCTTGGCGATGGGGGCGACGACCTCCTGGCCGGAGGCCGACAGCACGACGATCTCGTGGCCCTGGTCCTGGTGGTCGGTGATGAGCTGGGTGGCTTCCTTGTAGACCAGCGGGTCGACGATGTCGTGGAGGGTCTCCTCGACGATCGCGTTGACCTGGTCGATATCCCAGCCCGTGCACAGCGACGTGATGTGCGCGCGCATCCGGTCCATCTGGTCGGCGTCGGCGCCGGCGAGCATGAAGACGAACTGCGCGTAGGCGCTCTTGAGCACCGCTCGGCGGTTGATCAGCCCTTCTTGGAAGAACGGGCGGCTGAAGGCGAGCGTGCTCGACTTGGCGATGATCGTCTTGTCCAGGTCGAAGAACGCGGCCACCCGGCGTCCGGAAGCGGCGGCGGGGTTCGCGGGCTCAGTCACGCCGACAGCATACGAGTCGCGTCGACGTGGCATTTCCAGGCTGGTTCCGGTCATGTGCGCACGTTCCTGGGCTGTTTGTCCGGTGGGCTGCTGGGGGAGAGCGATTTTTCACACACCGTGTGGTTGTCGGAAAGTTGCTCGCCGTCCGGGTTGGTTTTTCTGCCACGAATGAATGGGTAGAGGCAGTTTGTCGGGCACTGAGAGCAAAGACGTTCCCTCAAATGGACGGGAGGCATTACTAGGGATCTGCGGGATACAGTGTGGGGAGTCCGGCAAGTCCGGACCAGTTCAGCTCGACCCCCCGGAGCTGAACTACGACGACCCCCGCCCCTCCCCCCTGGCGGGGGTCGTCTCGTATTCGGATGCTCCCACCTGCGGGGAGTTCGTGCTCGCGCAACAGTCTTCGAGCGAGCGAAATGTGAATTGCCTTCGTTTCTTATGCGTCCCTGGTGTGACTCTTTCAGGGAAGATGAGTTATCCACAGCGAACGGGTTCATCCACAGATTTCAGAAATCGCTTGGCAGTCGGCAGCGCTTCCGGTCACTTTGGATAACGAGCGGCCATTCGCGGCACAACGCTCCTTCTTCCGGCCCATGCGGAAGTGGTTTTCCTCCGAAAAGTCCTGATCCAGGGAGCCCGTCATGCCCGCGGCAGCACACCCGCCCACGCCCGAGACCGCGCGTCCGCTGCTGGTGGTGCGCGACGCCGAACTGGCGGAGGAGGTCTCGCGGCTGGCCGCGGCCTCCGCCGGAACGATCGAGCGCGCGCCACGGCTGCTGCCCGCGGCGTGGCGCGCGGCGCCGCTGGTGCTGCTCGACGAGCCGACCGCCGCCGCGTGCGCCAACCACGGCCTGCCGCGCAGACGCGGTGTCGCGCTGGTCTGCCGGACGACCGGTGAACGCCTGTGGCGGACCGCGTTCGACATCGGCGCCGAGCGGGTGCTGACCCTGCCCTCCGACGAGCACGAGCTGATCGAGCTGCTGGCCGACGCCGTGGACGCACCGGTCGGCGAGGGCCGCGTGCTGGCAGTGCTCGGCGGGTGCGGTGGTGCCGGTGCTTCGGCGCTGGCCACCGCAGCCTCGGTGGTCGCCGCCCGCTCCGGCGGCCGGTCGCTGCTGGTCGACTGCGACCCGTACGGCGGCGGCCTCGACCTCGCCGCGGGCATGGAGCGCGACGAGGGCGTGCGCTGGTCAGGGCTGTCGGTCGGCACCGGGCGGCTCGGTGCCGGAGCGCTGCGCGAGGCGCTGCCGAAGAAGCGGGTCGGACGCGGCGAACTGGCAGTGCTCGCCTGCGACCGGGACCGGACGCCGAGCGGACTGACGCCGGAAGGCGTGCGCGCGGTGCTCGGGGCCGGTCGTCGCTCCGGCGCGACCGTGGTGTGCGACCTGCCGCGCTGCCCAGCACCGGGTGACTCCGACGAGTCGGTGCTCGGCGATGCCGAGCTCGTGGTCGTCGTCGTGCCCGCGGAGGTGCGCGCGTGCGCGGCGGCCGCGCGCGTCGTCGCCGCGGTGACCGAACGCGCGGGATGCCGGGTGCGGCTGGTCGTGCGCGGACCATCCCCGGGCGGCTTGAGACCGCGCGACGTCGCGCGGGCGGCCGGCGCGCCGGTGCTCGCCACGATGCGACCACAGCCGCGCCTGCCCGCCGCCGTTGACCGCGGTGACCTCGTCTCCGCGCTGCACCGCCGCAGCCCGCTGGCCGCAGCGGCCGGTGCGGTGCTGGCCGAGCTCGCCTCGGCGGAGTCGCCGGTACCGCGCTGAACCCTCGATGAACCCAGGCCGATCCCGCTCGATCGGCCATGCCGTCCTGCCGTTTTCGGCCGGTGGAAGGGAAGGTCCGTGATGTCCGTGGATCGGGAACTGCTGGCGCGCGTGCGGAACCGACTGGTGGGCAACGGCTCGCCGCTGAGCCCGGCAGCCGTCGCCGATGCGGTCCGCGCCGAGTCCGGTGGGCTGGTCGCCGACGCCGACGTGCTCGCCGCGCTGCGCGTCGTCCAGCAGGAGTTCTCCGGTGCGGGAGTGCTGGACCCGCTGCTGGACGACCCGGCGACCTGCGACGTGCTGGTCACCGCGCCGGAGAAGGTGTGGGTCGACCGGGGCGACGGGTTGCGGCCCGCGCCGGTGCGCTTCGCCGACGAGGACTCGGTGCGCCACCTCGCGCAGCGCCTGGCGATGTCCACCGGGCGCCGGCTCGACGACGCCCAGCCGTGGGTCGACGCCTGGATGCCGCAGCGCGGCACCCGCTCGGTCCGGCTGCACGCGGTGCTCCCGCCGGTGGCCGGGGATGGGACCTGCATCTCGCTGCGGGTGCTGCGCCCGGCCGCGCACGACCTCGCTGCGTTGCAGCGGGCGGGCACCTTCGACGAGCGCAGCGCCGCGGTGCTGCGCGAGATCGTGGCGCGCAGGCTCGCGTTCCTGATCACCGGCGGAACCGGCAGCGGCAAGACGACGCTGCTCGCGGCGATGCTCGGCGAGGTCGGGCACCGCGAGCGGATCGTGTGCGTCGAGGAGGCGGCAGAGCTGCGGCCCCGACACCCGCACGTGGTGCGACTGCTGACGAGGCCGCCGAACGTGGAAGGCGCGGGTGAGATCGGCGTCCGCGAGCTGGTGCGGCAAGCGCTCCGGATGCGGCCGGACCGCCTGGTCGTCGGCGAGGTGCGCGGTGCGGAGGTGCGCGAGCTGCTCGCCGCGCTCAACACCGGGCACGACGGAGGCGGCGGAACGCTGCACGCCAACTCGCCGCGAGAGGTGCCCGCCCGGATGGAGGCACTGGCCGCGCTCGGCGGGCTCTCCCGCGGTGCCCTGCACAGCCAGCTCGCCGCCGCCGTGCAGGTCGTGCTGCAGGTGCGCCGCAGGCGCCTCGCCGCGATCGGGGTGCTGCACCGGTCGGGCGATCAGGTGACCGTGCGACCGGCCTGGGAGCGCGAAACCGGTTGGGACGTGGGCCGCGAGGAGCTGGCGGCGTTGCTGGAGTCCAGGGGAGGTGCGTTGCCGTGCTGATCACGAGCGCCCTGCTCGCCGCGACCGGACTGCTGTGCTGGCCCGCGCTCACCACCCGCCACCGGCTCCCCGGACTCAAGCGCGCACCGCTGAGGTTGCCGAGGCCGAAACGCCTGCTGCCGGTGGCGACCGGTATCGCCGGATTCGCCACCGCAGGTCCGGCGGGCTCGTGCGCGGCGATCGCGCTGACCCTGCTCGCGAGCAGGCACGTCCGCGAAACCCGCGACGAGCGGCGGGAGCTCGCGCTCGACGACGAGTTCGCCGAGGCGATGCGGCTGCTGGTCGCGCAGCTGCGCGCGGGCGCGCACCCGGCGAACGCGGCCGAAGGCGCGGCCGCCGAAGCCGGCCCGGGGGTCGCCGCGCTCTTCCGGGAGCTGGCGGCGACCGCCCGGCTCGGCGGTGACGTGTCCGCGCTGGCGGGACGCCCACGCGCGCCGGTGCGACGGCTGACCCGGGCCTGGGACCTGGCCGAACGGCACGGCGTCGCGCTGGCGGAACTGCTGGACTGCCTGCGCCGCGACGTCGAGCGGCGCACCTCCTTCCGCCGCGAGGTGAGCGCGAAGATGGCCGGCCCGCGTGCCACGGCGGGAGTGCTCACCGGGTTGCCGGTGCTCGGGCTGGGCTTCGGGCAGGCCGCCGGTGCCTCGCCGCTCGCGGTGTTCGGCAGCGGTCCCGCCGGTCAGCTGCTCCTGCTCGTCGGGACCGCCCTGCTGATCGCCGGGGTGCTGTGGAGCTCGCGGCTGACGAGGTCGGTGGTGCGGACATGAGCCAGGTGTTCGCGCTGATCACCGCGGCCGTGGCCGTGCTGCTGGTCCCCGTCGCCCCGACCCGCCACCGGCTGGGTCTGCGCCGGAGCCCACCGGTGGCACCGCGTCCCCGTCGCGAGGAACGGGCCGACCCGCTGGTGCTCGCCGCCGGATGGGACCTGCTGGCGGCGGGGATGCGGGCCGGGCTGCCGGTGCCGGTGATCGTGCGCGCCGTGGCGGTCGAGGTCGTCGGCACCGCTCGGCGGACGCTGAACGAGGTCGCCGACCACCTCGCCCTCGGCTCGGACGCCGCTGCCGGGTGGGAACCGGCGCTGCGGGACCCGGACACGGCCGAACTCGCCCGCGCCGCGCGGAGGACCGCGCGCACCGGCAGCGCGCTCGCCGACGTGGCGGCCGAGCTCGCCGACCGCGCGCGGGCGCGCAGCTCCGAGCTGGCGGAGGTGCGGGCTCAGCGCGGTGCCGTGTGGATCTCGGCACCGCTGGGGCTGTGCTTCCTGCCCGCGTTCCTGTGCCTGGGAGTGCTCCCGGTCGTGCTCGGCATGTTCGACCGGATCCCGATCAATCCACTGTAGACACGAGGAGAAGACGATGCGGAACCTCATCCGACGCCTGCGGGCCGCGCTGACCGGCGACGACGGGATGTCCACGGCGGAGTACGCGGTCGGCACGCTCGCGGCCGTGGCCTTCGCGACCACCCTCTACGCCGTGGTGACCAGCGGCTCGGTCGAAGAAGCGCTGACCGGCCTCATCCAGCGGGGTTTGCAGGGAGCGGGGACGTGAACGACCGGGGCTCGGTGACCGTCGAGGCGGCGCTGGGCATCTGCTCGCTGGTCGCCGTCTTCGGGTTGCTGCTGGTCGGCGGGATGGCGGTGCTGGGCCAGCTCCGCTGCCAGGACGCCGCCGTCGAGGCCGCCCGCCTGCTCGCCCGGGGAGACGCGCCCCGGGCGGAGCGGGCGGTGCGCGCTATCGCGCCCGTCGGCGCGCACTACGCCCACGTGATCCGCGGTGACCAGGTCGAGGTCCTCGTCAGCGCGCACTGGCTGCGCGCCGACGCCGTCGCGATCCTCGAACCCGGGGAGGGCGGATGAACGACCGCGGTTCGGCGACGGTGCTCGCCGCGGTGCTGTCGCTGGTCGTCCTGGTGCTGCTCGGGTGGCTCGTGCAGCTCGGCGCCGCCACCGCCGCCCGGCAGCGGGCCGAAGGCGCCGCCGATCTCGCGGCGCTGGCCGCTGCGGCTCACGTGATCGGTGGACCCGAACTCGCCTGCGCGCAGGCCCGACGGGTGACCGGCGGGATGCGGACGCGCCTGCTCACCTGCACCCTGACCGGTCGAGAGGTCCGCGTCGAGGTGGCGGGAGAGCTGTCCGGACCGCTGGCCGGACGGCAACCTCCGAGCGCACGGGCCCGCGCCGGACCGGCCCCAGGTTGAGCCGCGCGTATTACGCGGGCAGTACGACGAGCGGTCGGCGAGCGGTCCGGCGGGCAGTGGAGCGGTCGGCGAAGCGCCACCGGCGCCGCTACCGAGCTTTCAGCGCGTGTGTTGGATCTTTCACGTTCATCGTCGCCGAACGACCGGTCGTCGCACCGGGTCTGTACGCCCCGGGGCTGGATGACGTTTCTTTGAATGTGTGAGCGGCGAGCCCAGGTTCGCCACGAACCGAGGTCCACCCGACAAGGAGGTCGGGGGATCGGCCGGAACCCCGAAATCCGGCCGGTCGACCTCAAGGCGCACGACGCCGCTCACCGCTGAACGAGGAGGCGGAGACAGATGCAATGGTCTGCGGAGAGGTGGCAGAGCGCCTTCCGCGGCGTCCCGGCCCACCCGGCCGGGCTGACCAGCAGCCGGATCGACCTGCGAGTGCAGGCAATCGACTTCGCGTCGCGTGGTTGGTCGGTGTTGCCCGGAACCTTCCCCCGAGATGGTGAGTGGCTCGGTCGCCGAGGCCGCCAGCTGCACGGCCCGACCCCCGTCCGGGCCGACTGGCAGGACGGTCTGGGGGCGGACCTGCACGAGGTCATGGCCTGGTGGGACGAGCACCCCTACAACCTGCTGCTCGCCACCGGTTTCCAGGCCGACGCCATCGAGGTCGACATCGCGATCGGCAGGCGGGCGGCGAAGGTGCTGCGCGCCGGCGGATTCCCGGTGCCGATCGTGGCGACCCCGACCGGCAGCTGGTTCTTCCTGATGTCCCCTGGGGGTCGGCTCAACGGCGAGCTGGCCGAGCAGAGCGGAATCCGCTTGCACGGCAAGGGGAGTTGGGTTCCGCTGCCACCGTCGGTCTACCCCGGCGGTGCGGTGCACTGGAGGGTCAAGCCCGAGGTGTGCGCCTGGCAGCTGCCCAGCCCGGAGTTCGTCCAGGACGCGCTCCGGACCGCACTGGAGATCGACCAACCGGAGAACGTGGCGGAGGTTCTCGCAGCGAGCAGGTGATCCTGCGGCCGTGACGCACCGAACGGGCCCGGTTTCCGCGCCCAGGGCTCCCCGGCCCGACCGGTCACGAGATTCCCGCGAGCACGCACCAGCCAGCCCCAGTGCTCATCGTGCCCGGTCGGGCGGCCCACCCGGACCGCCGGTGCTACCCCGAAGCACGGCCGAAACCGCATCGAGAACAGCCACCGCCCCTGCCTTGTCCAGCGGTTCGTTGCCATTCCCGCACTTTGGCGACTGAACGCAGGACGGGCATCCGGCCGGGCAGTCGCAGGAAGCGATCGCTTCCCGCGTCGCGGCCAGCCATGGGACCAATGCGGCGAAACCGCGGTCGGCGAATCCGGCTCCACCCGGATGACCGTCGTGCACGAACACCGTTGCCTCCCCGGTGTCGGCGTGCAGAGCGGTTGAGACCCCGCCGATGTCCCATCGATCGCAGGTCGCGAACAGCGGTAGCAGGCCGATCGCCGCGTGCTCGGCGGCATGCAGCGCGCCGGGGATGCGCGCCGGTTCCAGCCCGGCGCCCCCCGGCGCGCTGCCCATCAACAAGTCCTGACCGACCGTGTACCAGACGGCGCGGGTGCGCAGCGTCTGCGCGGGCAGGTCCAGCGGAACCTGGTCCAGCACCTCGCCGGTCGGTCGTTTCCGCAGGTAGCCGACGACCTGCGAGGTCACTTCCACCTCGCCCAGGTGCACCGTGACCCCGGCACCGGTGTCGTGGCTCTCGACGGTGCGCAGCACGGAGATGTCCACGTCGTTGCGCGGCGAGGTCGTCCAGTCCGGGCTCTCCTCGTGGACCAGCGTGATGGCCGCGTCGAGGTCGAGCTCGTCGACGACGAAGGACTCGCCGCGATGCAGGTACACCGCTCCCGGGTGCACCGTCGAGCAGGCGGAATCGGGGTCCACCGTGCCGAGCATGCGGCCGGATTCGCCTTCGACGACGGCGATCGGCGGACCGCCTGAGCCGCGCAGCTCGACGTTGCGGTGCGGCCGTTCCCGGGCGGTCCAGAACCAGCCGTGCGGGCGTCGCCGCAGCACGCCGTCGGCGGTCAGCGCCTCGACCGCCCGCTGCGCGGCGTCGCCGCCGAAGATCTCGAACGACTCCTCGGTGAGCGGCAGCTCGGCCGCGGCGCAGGCCAGGTGCGGTTCCAGCACGTACGGGTTGGCGGGGTCGAGCACGGTCGCCTCGACCGGCCGGGACAGCACGGCGGGCGGGTGGTGCACGAGGTAGGTGTCCAGCGGGTCGTCGCGCGCCACGAAGACCACCAGCGCGCCGTCCCCATCGCGCCCGGCGCGTCCGGCCTGCTGCCAGAACGAGGCGAGGGTGCCCGGGTACCCGGCGACGACCACGGCGTCGAGACCGGAGATGTCGACCCCGAGCTCCAGCGCGTTGGTGGTGGCCACGGCTCGCAGTTCCCCGGCCAGCAGCGACCGCTCCAGTTCGCGGCGGTCCTCGGGCAGGTATCCGCCGCGGTAGGCGGAGACCCGGTCCGGCAACGAGGGGTCCACTTCGGACAGCGCGCGCCGCGCCGCGAGCGCGGCGAGTTCGACACCGCGCCGGGATCGGATGAAGGCCAGCGTGCGGGCGTCCTCGATGACCAGCTCGGTCAGGATCCGCGCGGCCTCGGAGCCGGCGTTGCGGCGGACCGGGGCGCCGTTCTCACCGACGAGGTCGTCCAGCAGCGGCGGTTCCCAGAGCGCGACGGTGCGCGCCCCGCGCGGCGAACCGTCCTCGGTGATCGCCCGGCAGCGAGCGCCGGTCAGCCGTTCGGCGAGCTCGGCGGGGTCCGACACGGTGGCCGAGGCCAGCACGAACACCGGGTCCGAGCCGTAGCGGTTGGCGATCCGCCGGAGCCTGCGCAGCAGCAGTGCGACGTGCGAGCCGAACACGCCCCGGTAGGTGTGGCACTCGTCGATCACGACGTGCGTGAGCCTGCGGAAGAAGTGCGCCCAGCGCCCGTGCGACGGGAGCACGCCGAAGTGCAGCATGTCGGGGTTGGTGAAGATCCACCGCCCGTGCTGGCGCACCCAGTCCCGCTCGGCCTGCGGGGTGTCACCGTCGTAGCTCACCGCGCGGAGCTCGGGGAGCTCCAGCTCGGAGATGCTGCGCAGCTGGTCGGCGGCGAGCGCCTTGGTGGGGGAGAGGTACAGCGCGGTGGACTTGGGGTCGGCGAGCAGCTGCGAGATCACCGGGAGCTGGTAGACCAGCGACTTCCCGGACGCGGTGCCGGTGGCGACGACGACGTTCTCGCCGTCGTGCACCGCTTCGGCGCCCTCGACCTGGTGGATCCACGGCTCGTCCGCGCCGCGCTCCTGGAACGCCTCGACGAGCCGGGGCGGTGCCCACTTCGGCCAGTCGGTGGTCTGGGCGGGCCGGGCCGGCCGGTGCTCGACGTGCGTCACGGGCGACTCGTCGGCCGGGATCCCGGCGACGACGCGGCGGAGCAGCCGCTGTCCCTTGTCCTCCTCGCGCACGTCGTTCAGCCTTGCACAGCTCTGATCGGCGCCCGCACAGGTGTTCCCCTCCGCGAGTCGGCTCATGTCCCACCTTCGGGGCAACTTCGGAGCGTGTTCCGGAAGGCGGACGGGTCCTCGCGGATCCCGTCGCGACACGCCATACCTCATGTCACCCGATCGGTCCAAATCGAAATATGTCCGAACAGGGGATCAAGTACCGCTCTGAATCGATTATTCGGTAACGGATCTGCACGTCGAGACGAGTTGCGCATCACACCGTGAGGTAAGCCACTTGGGGTCTGAATAGACTCCCGATCCACGACGTCGCCACGGACGGCCAGCGCACGATCACAGGCCGTACCGGGCGGGGCCGCCTACCGCGCATCGGGGCCCGGTAAGAGCGTGCGGGGCCGCCGGTGTGAGAACCGAGCACAACCCAGGAGGACGGATGTCCCTGCTCACCCCGGTCCAGCACGGCTGGGCCCAGGGCGCTGCACCACCGAGCTCGCAAACCCGGATGGACCTCGCCCAGCAAGCCACCGGAATCGAGCTCGCAGGCATCGACTACGCAGTCGTCGGTGTCGTGATGGTCATCGCCCTGGCCGCTCTGGCCTTCGGCTACGTCCTGATCAAGGAGGTCCTCGCCGCAGGCCAGGGCACCGCGAAGATGCAGGACATCGCCAAGGCCGTGCAGGAAGGCGCGTCGGCGTACCTGAACCGGCAGTTCCGCACCTTGGCGATCTTCGCGGTCGTGGTGTTCCTGGTGCTGTTCGCGCTGCCCGCCGAGACCCTCGGCGAGCGCATCGGCCGATCCGTGTTCTTCCTGTTCGGCGCCGCGTTCTCAGCCGCCATCGGTTACCTCGGCATGTGGCTGTCCACCCGCGCGAACGTGCGCGTGGCCGCCGCGGCCCGCGAGCCCGGTGAGGGCCGCGAGAAGGCGATGCGCGTGGCGTTCCGCACCGGTGGCGTGGTCGGCATGATGACCGTCGGCCTCGGCCTGTTCGGCGCCGCACTCGTGGTGCTGGTCTACGCGGGCGGTGCTCCGCGCGTGCTGGAGGGCTTCGGCTTCGGTGCCGCGCTGCTGGCGATGTTCATGCGAGTCGGCGGCGGCATCTTCACCAAGGCCGCCGACGTGGGTGCCGACCTGGTCGGCAAGGTCGAGAACAACATCCCCGAGGACGACCCGCGCAACGCCGCCACCATCGCCGACAACGTCGGCGACAACGTGGGTGACTGCGCGGGCATGGCGGCGGACCTGTTCGAGTCCTACGCGGTGACGCTGGTGGCCTCGCTGATCCTGGGCACCGCCGCCTTCGGCGGGCACGGGCTGCTGTTCCCGCTGATCGTGCCGGCCATCGGTGTGCTCACCGCGGTCATCGGCGTCTACATCACCAAGGCCCGCACGGGTGAGAGCGCGCTGACCGCGATCAACCGCTCGTTCTACATCTCCGCCGGGATCTCGGCTGTGCTGTGCGCGATCGCCGCGATGCTGTACCTGCCGAGCACCTTCGCCGAGCTCTCCGGCGTGTCGGAGGAAGTGCGCGCGACGCCGGGCAGCCCGGCGCTGATCGCACTGCTGGCCGTGATCATCGGCATCCTGCTCGCGGTGATCATCCTGAAGCTGACCGGCTACTTCACCGCCACCGAGCACCGTCCGGTGCAGGACGTCGGCAAGTCCTCGCTGACCGGTGCGGCCACGGTGATCCTGACCGGGCTGTCGGTCGGCTTCGAGTCGGCCGTCTACACCGGCGCGGTCATCGCGGCGGCCGTGTTCGGCGCGTTCCTGCTGTCCGGTTCGCTGCCGGTGGCGCTGTTCGCGATCGCGCTGGCCGGGTGCGGTCTGCTGACCACCGTCGGCGTCATCGTCGCGATGGACACCTTCGGTCCGGTCAGCGACAACGCGCAGGGGATCGCCGAGATGTCCGGTGACGTCGAGGGCGAGGGCGCGAAGATCCTCACCGAGCTCGACGCGGTCGGCAACACCACCAAGGCGATCACCAAGGGCATCGCGATCGCCACGGCGGTCCTGGCGGCGACGGCGCTGTTCGGTTCCTACACCGACGCCATCGGCCTCGCGTTGGCCGACGTGGCGGGCGCGCTGCCTCCCGCGGAGTACTTCGTCTACGCGCCGAACGTCCTGGTGGGCGTGATCATCGGTGCCGCCGTGGTGTTCCTGTTCTCCGGTCTGGCGATCAACGCCGTGTCCCGCGCGGCCGGTGCCGTGGTCTACGAGGTGCGGCGCCAGTTCAAGGACAAGCCGGGGATCATGGACGGCTCGGAGCGGCCGGAGTACGGCCGGGTGGTCGACATCTGCACCCGCGACTCGCTGCGGGAGCTGGCCACGCCGGGTCTGCTGGCGGTGCTGGCTCCGATCGCGGTCGGGTTCGGCCTGGGCGTCGGTCCGCTGGCCGGGTACCTGGCCGGTGCCATCGCCACCGGCACCCTGATGGCCATCTTCCTGGCCAACTCGGGTGGCGCCTGGGACAACTCCAAGAAGCTGGTGGAGGACGGCTACCACGGCGGCAAGGGGTCCGAGGCGCACGCGGCCACGGTCATCGGTGACACCGTCGGTGACCCGTTCAAGGACACCGCCGGGCCGGCGATCAACCCGCTGCTGAAGGTGATGAACCTGGTGTCGGTGCTGATCGCGCCCGCCATCGTCTACTTCACCGTCGGCGAGTCGGCCAACCCGGTGGTCTCCGTCGGCATCGCGCTCGTCGCGCTCGCGGTGATCGTGGTCGCCGTGGTGATCTCCAAGCGGCGCTCGACCGCGATCGCGGACGAGCCCGCGGACGACAAGACGATCAACGGCGCTCCCGCCTAGGAGCTGTTTGCTTGGCGGTGCGGGTAGCGGGCTCTGAGGCGGCCCTCCTGCTCCGGGCGCGCCGACTCATGCATGCCAATGCACCACGTCGACACGTCCTCACAGGAGAACCACCTCAGAACCCGCGGCGGTGCGAGCTGAGTCCCGCACCTGAAACAGCGGCTACCGCCGCATTCCCCAACACGGCCTAGATCGGTCTCAACGATGGGCGTCACCCGGTTCGGGTGGCGCCCATCGCTGTGAGCAGGCCGAGCGCTGCAACGGGTGACCCCGGGTTCACCGGGAGGTGTGGCGGTACGAGAGAGTCCGAGCGCACAGCGAGAGCTACTCCGATCCATGTGAGGAGTTCGCAATGAGGTTCCGTGCGACGTCCCTCGCGGCGCTCGCGGCCATCCCGCTGGCCCTGAGCGCCTGCGGTGCGGCACCAGTACCGACCCCCGAGCCCGCCCCGGCTCCGCCGAAGGCGGCAGGCCCGGAAGGCGTCGAGTGGGCAGGCCGGTTGTGCGGGCTGGTCAACGACTTCTCCGCGTCTCAGAAGAGCCTGCCCGCGGTGGACAAGAGCAACACCCAGGCGATGAAGAACTCGGTGGTCGCCCGGCTCGACACCGCGAGCAAGACCGCTGATGGCACGGTGCGCGGGCTGCAGGAGCTGCCGCCGTCCCCGATCGAGGGCGGCGACCAGGTCAACCAGGGCATCCGCGACGGCTTCGTCCAGATCCGCGACGTCCTGGTCGGCGCCCGCGCCAAGGCCGACCAGGTCGACCCGAACGACAAGCAGAAGTTCACCGAGGGCATGACCGCCCTGCAGGCGGAGCTCCAGAAGAGCTCGCAGGTGGACCTCAACAGCAAGTTCGGCGCCCTGGAGAAGAACCAGCAGCTCGCCGCCGCGGCGAAGCAGGCCCCGGGCTGCCAACCGTTCTTCAACCCGGCCCCGGCCCAGCCGGCCCCGGGCCAACCCGCCCCCGCCCAGCCCGGCCAACCCCAGTAACGCCCCTCGCCTGCGTGGACGTCACGATTTCAAGGGAAATCAGGAACCGGATCTCAGTGGAATTCCGCACCGCGATTTCCGTTGAAATCGTGTCCACCAGGCGTCGGGACTCAATCGATCGGGTTACGTTGGTGGATAATCTCGAACTGCTGTTCTAGCATCCCGATCGTGGACCAGCTGTCCTTCTACTCGGCAGAGGCTCGGCGGGCGGACGTCGCCGACCTCGCGGGCATGCTGTGCGGACCCGGTCAGGCCGTGGGGTTCGGCCGCGGGACCGCGGCGCGGCTGTCGGTGGTCGTCGACGCCGAGTGGCGCGCCCGCTGCCTGCTCGCCGCCTGCTCCGAGCGGGGAGTGCAGGCCGAGCTCGGCCGCTCCGACGAAGGACGGCCGCTGGTCCGCACCGCGTTCCGCTCCGACCTCACCGGCTTGGCCGCGCACTGGCTGCGCGGCGCCGTGAAGTCTGTACCGTCGGGATTCGTGCCGGACGGATGGGCGCTGCGGATCTGGGCGCTCGCTGCGGGCGCGGCGGACCACAACGGTTACCGCCTCGGGCTCGACCCGCACGCTCCCGACACGCACGAGCCGCTCGCGGAAGCGCTCCGCGGCTGCGGGCTGCCGACCAAGACGGTCGGCGTCAGGGCGGGCGGACCGGCCCTGCGGGTGACCGGTCGCAGGCGTCTGGCCAGGCTCGCCGAGCTGGTGGGACCGCTGCCCGATGGTGCGATCGAGGGAATGATTCCGCTCGTCTCCTGAGCGGGTTGACGCACATCACGCCAGGTCACGAAACGGAACACCTGGGTAACCCGATACGTTCGTACAACAAGACGTCGACGAATATCGACGTGTTATATGCAACCCTGTGCCTTCCCGGTGCGGCACGGCCAACCGTGCGGCGCGCACACTCCAGGGACACGAACGGATGGGCGCCGGGTGCAAGGGATGCTTCCGGAAGAAGAGAGCAGGTAAGCGTTGGCTGGGTCGACACGAACGAAGAAGGCCGGCGGCGGGGCCGGTCGGGCTTCGGGGTCTCCCAACGGGAACGGCTCCGCTACCCGGCGCTTGGTGATCGTCGAGTCACCGGCGAAGGCCAAGAAGATCGCCTCCTACCTCGGCTCTAACTTCATCGTGGAGTCCTCGCGTGGGCACATCCGCGATCTGCCGCGCAACGCCAAGGACGTGCCCGAGAAGTACAAGGGCCAGGCGTGGGCGCGACTGGGTGTCGACGTCGAGAACGACTTCGAGCCGCTGTACCTGGTGAGCGCCGACAAGAAGTCGACGGTCACCGAGCTCAAGGACGCCCTCAAGCAGGTCGACGAGCTCTACCTCGCCACGGATGGTGACCGCGAGGGCGAGGCCATCGCCTGGCACCTGCTGGAGACCCTCAAGCCGAAGGTCCCGGTCCGCCGGATGGTCTTCCACGAGATCACCGAGTCCGCCATCCAGGCCGCTGCCGCCAACCCGCGCGACCTCGACCAGGACCTCGTCGACGCCCAGGAGACCCGCCGCATCCTGGACCGCCTCTACGGCTACGAGGTCAGCCCGGTGCTGTGGAAGAAGGTCATGCCGAAGCTCTCGGCGGGCCGCGTGCAGTCCGTGGCGACCCGCGTCGTCGTCGAGCGCGAGCGGGAGCGCATCCGCTTCGTCTCCGCCGAGTACTGGGACATCGCCGCGACCATGGACGCCGGCCCGGACGCCTCGCCGCGTCGCTTCGGGGCCCGCCTGGTCTCGGTGGACGGCTCCAAGCTCGCCACCGGCCGCGACTTCGGTCCGGACGGGCGGCTGAAGAACTCCGACACCAAGGTCCTCACCGAGGCCGAGGCCCGGCAGCTCGCCGGGGCGCTGACCGACGCCCGGCTGAGCGTCTCCAGCGTCGAGGAGAAGCCCTACACGCGGAAGCCGTACGCGCCGTTCATGACCTCCACGCTGCAGCAGGAGGCCAGCCGCAAGCTGCGCTTCTCGGCGGACCGCACGATGCGCACGGCGCAGCGGCTGTACGAGAACGGTTACATCACCTACATGCGTACCGACTCCACGACGCTGTCGGAGACGGCGATCGCGGCGTCGCGCAACCAGGCCCGCGACCTCTACGGCGAGCAGTACCTCTCGCCGCAGCCGCGGCAGTACAACCGCAAGGTCAAGAACGCGCAGGAGGCGCACGAGGCGATCCGTCCCGCGGGTGAGAGCTTCCGCACGCCCGGCGAGGTGGCAGGCGAGCTGTCCAACGACGTCGACGGCTTCAAGCTCTACGAGCTGATCTGGCAGCGCACCATCGCCTCCCAGATGGCGGACGCGAAGGGCACGACGCTGTCGGTGCGCATCAGCGGCACCGCCAGCAGCGGTGAGGAGTGCACCTTCGCCGCGTCCGGTCGCACCATCACCTTCCCCGGCTTCCTCAAGGCCTACGTCGAGGCCGTGGACTCCGAGGCGGGCGGTGTCGCCGACGACGCCGAGTCGCGGCTGCCGCAGCTCACCCAGGACCAGCCGATCACGGCGCCGGAGCTGGAGCCCGACGGGCACACCACCAACCCGCCGCCGCGCTTCACCGAAGCGAGCCTGGTCAAGACGCTCGAAGAGCTGGGCATCGGCCGCCCGTCGACGTACGCGTCGATCATCAGCACCGTGCAGGAGCGCGGCTACGTGTGGAAGAAGGGCTCGGCCCTGGTTCCCTCGTGGATCGCATTCGCCGTGGTGGGGCTGATGGAGCAGCACTTCGGCAGGCTGGTGGACTACGACTTCACCGCCGCGCTCGAGGACGAGCTGGACGGCATCGCGGAGGGCCGCGAGGAGCGGACCCGCTGGCTGGCCGGCTTCTACTTCGGCGGCGAAGTGGGTCCGGAGGACTCGATCGGCCGCGCCGGCGGGCTCAAGAAGCTGGTCGGTTCGTCGGTGGAGGAGATCGACCCGCGCGCGATCAACTCGATCCCGATGTTCGACGACGAGGACGGGCGCACCATCTACGTCCGCGTCGGCCGCTACGGGCCCTACCTGGAGCGGACGCTGGAGGACGAGACGGCGCAGCGGGCCAACCTGCCCGATGACCTGCCGCCGGACGAGCTGACGGTGCAGATCGCCGAGAAGCTGTTCGCCACCCCGATGGAGGGCCGCAGCCTGGGCACCGACCCGGAGAGCGGTCACGAGGTCGTCGCCAAGGAAGGGCGTTTCGGTCCGTACGTGACCGAGGTGCTGCCGGAGGGCGACAAGTCCAAGCCGCGCACGGGCAGCCTGCTCAAGTCGATGTCGCTGGACACCGTGACGCTCGACGACGCGCTGAAGCTGCTGTCGCTGCCGCGCGTGGTGGGCACCGACCCGGAGTCGGGCAACGAGATCACCGCGCAGAACGGCCGCTACGGCCCGTACCTGAAGAAGGGCACGGACTCGCGGTCGCTGGAGACCGAGGACCAGATCTTCTCGATCACCCTCGACGAGGCGCTCAAGATCTACGCGCAGCCCAAGCAACGGGGCCGGCGCGCCGCCGTGCCGCCGCTGCGCGAGCTGGGCGAGGCTCCGGACACCGGCAAGGCCCTGGTGATCAAGGACGGTCGCTTCGGCCCGTACGTCACCGACGGCGAGACCAACGCGTCGCTGCGCAAGGGCGACGCGGTGGAGGAGCTGTCGATGGACCGCGCCGTCGAACTGCTGGCGGAGCGCCGGGCCAAGGCTCCGGCGAAGAAGAAGGCTCCGGCGAAGAAGTCCACGGCGTCCAAGTCGACCGCGTCCAAGAGCACGTCGGCGAAGAAGACCACCGCGTCGAAGTCCACCGGCACCAAGACCGCGGCGTCGAAGTCGACGGGCACGAAGACGGCGGCCAAGAAGTCGACGTCGTCGAAGTCGACCACCTCGAAGTCCTGACCGCTGCGTCGGTGCGGCATCGTAGAGTCGTGACCCGATAGCTCGGCACGAGGGAGTTGACGCGATGCGCACCGGCGCTCCGGAGGTACCCGCGACCGGGGTGTGGGCGGAGGTCGTCGGCCAGCCCGACGCCGTCGGCACCCTGCACGCGGCGGCCGACGCGGCGCGTCGGCAGGTCCGGGGTGAGCAGGTCCCGCCGGGTGCGATGACGCACGCGTGGTTGTTCACCGGCCCGCCGGGGTCCGGTCGTTCGATCGCGGCTCGTGCCTTCGCCGCAGCCCTGGAGTGCGAGGATCCCGCGACTGCCGGCTGCGGGAAGTGCACCGCCTGCCGGACGGTCCTGCACGGCACCCACGCGGACGTGAAGCTGGTGGTGCCGGAGGGCCTGTCGATCTCGGTGGCGGAGATGCGCGCCCTGGTGCAGGCCGCCGCGCGGCGGCCGAGCACCGGGCAGTGGCGCGTGGTGCTCATCGAGGACTCCGACCGGCTCACCGAGGGCGCGGCGAACGCGCTGCTCAAGGCGGTCGAGGAACCGCCGCCGCGCACGGTGTTCCTGCTGTGCGCCCCGTCGGACCACCCCGAGGAGGTCTCGGTGACGATCCGCTCGCGGTGTCGCGTCCTGCAGTTGCGCACGCCGCTGTCCGGTGCGATCGCCGAGGTGCTGCGCGAGCGCGACGACATCGAGCCGCAGCTGGCGGAGTGGGCCGCGGAGGTCTGCGGCGGGCACATCGGCCGCGCCCGCCGGCTGGCCACCGACGAGCTGGCCCGCGAGCGCCGTGAGTCCGTCCTGCGCGTCCCGCTCGGCCTGCAGCGCTTCGCCGACGTGTTCACCGCGGCGTCCGGTCTGGTCAAGCTGGCCGAGACCGAGGCGGTCACGGCCAACGAGGACCGCAACGAGTCCGAGCGCGAGGAGCTCAAGACCGCGATGGGCGCGGGCGGGACCGGCAAGGGCACGGCGTCGGCGACCCGGGGCGCCAACGCGGCGTTGAAGGAGCTGGAGAAGCGCCAGAAGTCCCGCGCCACCCGCTCCCAGCGGGACGCCCTGGACCTGGCCCTGGTGGACCTGGCCGGTTTCTACCGGGACGTCCTGGTGACCCGCACCGGTTCGCAGGCCGTCCTCAACCACCCGGATTTCGCCCGCGCTTCGGCGAAGGCCGCGGCGGAGTGGACGTCGGAGTCCACCTTGCGCCGCCTGGAGGCGGTCCTGGAATGCCGCACGGCCCTGACCCAGAACGTCAAACCGCTGATCGCGGTCGAGGCCATGCTCGCCACGCTGTTCACCGGGTGATCAGTGCTTCGCGTTCCTGCGGGGTAGTGCCGCGACGATGATCGAGCCGAGGAGCAGCAGTCCCGCGCCGGTCCAGAAGATCGGGACCGCGAAGTAGCTGCCGCTGGTCAGCGCGAGCGGTGGGGTGCGCGCCTGGTGGTAGGCGGCCGGTGTGGCCTCGGCTCCGCCCGCGGCGCCGGCGACCGGGGGATCGCAGTGGACGCCGCCCGCGGGAGCCGCGGCCCGCGCGACCTGCTCGCCGAAGGAGATCTGGGCCAGTGCGGTGGGCAGCCCCAGCTTGGTGCCGTCGAGCAGCTTCAGGTCGAAGAGCCGGGCGGTGCCGCGGATCTCGTTGCCCATCGCCTCCTGCTTGAGCTCGCCGAGGCTCAGCCGCAGCACCCCGAGGTCCAGGACCCGCTGGTCCAGGCCGGGAACGGCGGGGATCGGCACGTCCGCGGCCGGGTTCGCCGCGTCGAGCACGGCGATCTCCCGGCCGCCCTGGCTGATGCGCAGCACCGGGGCCGTGTAATCGACGCGGGTGGTGGTGGGGTCGCCGGTCGCGGTGGCGACCACCACCGGTCGTCCGACGACGTCGACCGAGATCTCCTGCGGCGAACCGCTGAACAGCTTCACCTGCGAGATCTGCAGCTCCGACGTCGAGGTCACGGCCTTGCCGGTCTGCCCGGGGACGTCGGCGAGCCGCACGCTGGAGCGCGCCTCGGCGATCGACGGGACCTCCAGCACCGAACCGCCCAGCCCGGGGACCTGGTTGAGCGCCGAACCGGAGGCCATCGAGTAGCGCGCGTCGGACAGCGGAGCCACCCCGCACGGCCCGGTCTCCTGGTTCCACCGCGCGTGCACGGTGCCGTTCAGCCCGCTGAGCCTGACCAGCTGGTCGGCGGGGGAGGACGGCGGCGCCAGGGCGCTGGTGGTGGGCGATTCGTGGTCGGACAGCGCGTTCTGCGAGAGGCCGCCGGGGACCTGCGGGACGTGGCCCATGATGCCGGTGCCGAACGGCGAGGCCTCGGCGACGGAGTGCTCGTGGGCGAGGTAGGCCTCGGAGTTCACCTGCGCCACGGCGCGACCCATGCCGGCTTCGAGCACGGCCTGCTTGGGCAGCTTGCTCTCGAACTCGGGGTCGTTGAAGAACGCGTCACCGGGTGCGGTCGCGGGCAGCAGGCGCACGATCCCGAGCATCGTCCCCGCCTCGCCGATGACCGGCCGCGGGATGTCCTCCTGAACGCGCCCGGGAGGCTGGCCCGGGTTCTGCGGCTGCGGCGTCGGCGTCGTGGGGTACGCGCTCTGCGCGAGAGCTGCGGGCATCGACGTCCCGGCGATCGCCATGGTGACCGCCGCGCAGGCGCACAGCCGACGAAAGGCGCGCATCCGACATCCTCCGTGATAGGCGTCACTGCCTCGGTGGAGGTATCAACGATCACAACGGCGTTCGGTGACGCCTGGGTCACATCCTGCTGACCGCGGCGAGCGGGATCTCGCCGGAACCTCGCGGAACCAGCCGCAAGGGCAGGGACAGCGGTGCCTCGGTGGCCGCCGAACCGTCGATCTGCTCGAACAGCTCCTCGGTCGCGGTCCGGGCGACCGCCGCCGGGTCCTGGTCGACGACCGTGACCGCCGGGTAGAGCGAGTCGGCCATCGGGAAGTCGCCGAAGCTGACGAACGCGATGTCGGTCCGGCCGCGAGCGTGCAGCGCGGGCACGACGCCGAGGGAGCAGCGGGCGTTGGAGGAGAACACCGCGGTCGGCGGGTGTTCCGAGCGCAGCAGCTCGTCCAGCGCGCTGCGCGCTTCCGTCGCGCTGGAAATGCCGGTCTTGACGAGGTCTTCGCGCACTCCGACGCGGGATTCGGCCAGGGCGCTGCGGTATCCGCGGACCCGCTCGGCGGTGGTGTAGACGTCGGGGCGGTCGCCGATCAGCGCGATCTCGGTGTGGCCCGAGTGCAGCAGGTGCTTGGTCGCGGCCTGCGCGGCGCCGAAGTCGTCGCCGAGCACGGTGGCGCCGAGCCCGTCGGGCTGGGCCAGGCGATCGACGAACACGACGGGGGTCTGCCCCGCCGCCGCCCGCAGGTAGCTCTGGTCACCGCTGACCGGAACCATGATCAGGCCGGAAACCTGCCGCTGGAGCAGGCTCTGCACCAGCTTGTGCTCGCGTTCCGGGTCGCCGCCGACGCTGGAGGCCAGCACGACGTGGCCGCGCTGCAGCGCGTGCTCCTCGATGACGCTGGCCATCGTGGCGAAGAACGGGTCCGACAGCGATTCCAGCACCACGCCGATGGCCTCGTCGCGTCCGACGCGCAGCGAGCGGGCGTGGAAGTTCGGCCGGTAGTGGAGCTCGTCGATGGCGGCCTGCACCTGCTGGCGGGTGGCCTCGGAGACCCCGGCGGCTCCGTTGATCACGCGGGAGACGGTCTTCGGGCTCACTCCGGCCGCAGCGGCCACGTCGTAGAGCGTGGCGTTGCCTGTGCGCACGCCTGCTCCCTTCCGCTCGGGCAGTGCCGGTCGAGCTCGGCGAGCTGTTCGGCCATCGGCGTTGTCGCATCGACTCTAACGTGCTGCGCGACCGGCTCGATCGGCCGCGTGGCCAGCAGTTTCGCCGGATCGTCCAGCTTGGTGCAGTCTCGCGCGGCGGCCCGATCGCGCATCCTGGTCACGATCACCTCCGGCGGGCAGTCGACCCACACCAGCAGCGGTTCGGCACCTGCGGCGCGGAGCCGCCCGGCGGCGGCGGACCACCGGCGCGGGTCGGCGCGCTCGGCGGTGAACGGGGCGACGAGCACCGCCGAGGTGCCGACCCGCAGCGTGTCCGCC
Organism: Saccharopolyspora endophytica; assembly: GCF_018070075.1. Classification (GTDB taxonomy): domain Bacteria; phylum Actinomycetota; class Actinomycetes; order Mycobacteriales; family Pseudonocardiaceae; genus Saccharopolyspora; species Saccharopolyspora endophytica. The sequence continues at coordinate 145,404 of NZ_JAGPXE010000016.1, read as the reverse complement.
GCGGTGTCGAGCAGCGCCGCGTAGCGGGCTTCCCGCACCTCCGGGGCGTCCAGTCGGGCGCCGAACCGCTCGGTCAGCGGGCCGGTGATCACGTCGAGGTCGAGCAGGGCGGCCGAGTACCGCTCGGCCGCCGCTGCGCCCAACGTGGTCTTGCCGCTGGCCGGTTCGCCGGAGATCAGGAGCGCGACCGGGGTCACTTCCGCGCCCTCGCCCGCAGGATCCCCTCGACCTCTTCCAGCGTGCGGTTGCGGGTCTCCGGCAGGTACTTCTTCAGGTAGAAGAAGCCGATCAGGCCGAAGGCCGCGTAGAGCCAGAACAGGCCGCTGGGGGTGAACGCCTCGAACGCGCTCAGCACCGTCAGCGAGATGATCAGGTTCAGGCCCCAGTGCGTGAACATCCCGAAGCTGCCGGCCTTGCCGCGCAGCGCGGTCGGGAAGATCTCGCTGTTGATCAGCCACATCGCCAGACCGATGCTGGCCGAGAACATCGCCTCGTAGATGATCAGGAAGGCCACCAGCGCCACGGCCCAGATGCCGCTGAGGTCGGTGACGGCGTAGAGCAGTCCGATGACGACCAGCGACACGACCACGCCGCCGAGACCGACCAGCAGCAGCGGCCGACGCCCGACCCGGTCGATCAGCAGCAGGCCGACCAGCGTGAACACGACGTTGGCGATGCCGATGCCCACCGACGACAGGATCGCCGCGGATTCCCCGAAACCGGCCTTGGTCAGCAGCGTCGGCGCGTAGTAGGTGATCGCGTTGACGCCGACGAGCTGGTTCACCGCCGCGACCCCGATGCCGAGGTAGATCGCCGGTCGCAGCGAGGGCCGGAGCACGTCGCGATAGGTCACGTTCCGCTCGGCGGTCACCGCGGAGGACAGCGCGGTCAGCTCCGACTCGACGCGGTCGGCACCGACCACCTTGCGGAGCACGGCTCGCGCGTCGTCCGGGCGGCCTCGGGAGACCAGCCAGCGCGGGCTCTCCGGCAGCCTCAGCAGACCGACGAACATCAGCAGCGACGGCACGGCCGCCAGCCCCAGCATCCACCGCCAGGCCGCGGCGTCCGCGAGCAGGAACCCGGCCAGGTAGGAGAACAGGATGCCGGAGCTGATCATGATCTGGTTGATCGAGACCAGCCGGCCGCGGCTCTCCGGCGGTGCGATCTCCGCGATGTAGGCGGGCACCGACAGCGAGGCGGTGCCGATCGCGAAGCCGAGCAGCAACCGAGAACCCAGCAGCGTCGGCAGGTTCGGCGCCACCGCCGAGATCACCGCGCCGACGGTGAAGACCAGGCTGGTGATCGACAGCGTTCGGCGGCGGCCGAGGTTGTCCGCGACGATGCCGCCGACCGCGACGCCGACGATCGCACCGACGAGCAGCGACGCCACCACGATCTGCTGCCACATCTCGGAGAGCTGGAACGCCGGGGCGATGTAGAGCAGCGCTGCGGAGATGACACCGGTGTCGTAGCCGAACAGCAGGCCGCCGAGCGCGGCGACCGCGGTGGCGCCGACGACGGCTCTTCTCGCGTTGGCGGGGGTGGGTGGGGTGACCGGTGTGGTGACCACGGTCGGACCTCTTCTCTCCGGCTTCGTTGCCGGTGGAGTTCCTGTTCCTCTGGGTTCTCGGGTGCGGATCAGTCGTCGGCGATGGCGGTCCAGGGCGTGGCCCTGCCGTCGATGGCGGCCGCGCAGGCGTCGAGCCGGCGCCGGGCGGTGTCGGAGAGGAAGGGGCGCCGCTCGGACGGCTCCAGCGCCACCGCGTCCTTCCAGAACGCGCGGCCCGCGATGAATCCCGAGGCACCGCCCTCGTCGCACGAGATGCGCAGCACCTCCTGGAACTCCTCGAACCCGACACCGGCGGAGAGCACCACCCACGGCACGGTGACCGCTTCGGCGATCCGGCGGCACGCCTCGGCCGAGCCCGGGTACTCCAGCTTCAGCAGGTCGGGCTTGAGGTCGTTGAGCGCGCGGGCGGCCTCGATGATCGCGTCGGCGCGGGCCTCGGGGCTGAGCTCGGTCTCGTCGGGCAGCCGGTAGATCAGGTTCTCCACCACCGAGGGGACCCCGTCCGCGCGGCAGTCGGCGACGACCTGCGCGGTGGCGTCCAGCGCCTCGGCGGCGACGTCCCGCCCGCCGAGCGCGCGGTCCCGGTCGGCGCGCAGCTGCACGAGGAACTTCACCGCGTGGCCGCCCATGTCGCGCACCCACGCGGCGTTCTGCGCGGGTTCCCGGCGGGTGAGCGGTTCGTCGCCGAACTTGCCGCGCTCGGACGGTTCCGCCGCCACGGCGAGACCGGCGCCGGGGGCGAGGTTGCCGTCCGCGATCGCCGCGGGCACGCCGAAGTCGGGGTCGACGAGCAGGCCGCTGGCGCTCGGCGAGAGCCCGGCGATGACGTCTCCCTTGAAGGTGCGCAGCACGTCGTCGTCGACCGGCTGTCCGGCGGCGGTGAACATGCGGCGCAGGGTGTTGCGCTGGTCGAGGGCCACGATGGCGAAGGTGCCGTCGGATCGTGCGATGTCGGCGAGGGTCACAGCTGAACTCCTGCGGTTGTGAGGGTGTTTCCGGTGAATTCGCGGGCGATGTCCACTGCGGACACCCCGGTCTCGCCTGCGGCGGACCGGGCGGCCTGCGCGGCGAAGAGGGCGGCGCCGTAGGCGCTGGGCTGGTCGACCCGGGCGTACTCGACGGCGGGCAGGCTGCGCTGCTTGGCGGCGCGGAAGCTGCGCATCCGCGTCCACCCGCCTGCGGCGGTGACGTGCTCGTGCGGCCCGGCTTCGGCGGACATCAGCTCGATCACCGCGTCCGTCTCGGCCATCGCGTGCTCCAGCGCTGCCGACCAGGTGGTCAGGGGCGTGACGTCGGATCCGACGAGCTGGACCGAGACGTGCTCGCTGCGCGCATGCGCACCGCTGATCACGACCGAGCCCGTGGAGCCGGGACTGGCGAGGGCCTGCTCGTCGAGTTCCGCCCGCGCTCGCTGGTCCTGACGTCCCAGCAGCGCGAGGACCCGGTCCAGCAGCAGTCCGCCGCGGGTGCCGCCGAGCAGGATCCAGCGGTCCGGCAGCACGTGCGCGCCCTGCGCGACGCCGTTCGCCGTGAGCCGCCGGCGCTGGTCGTCGCGCAGCGGAGCGGACACGACGCGCAGCAGCGCCTCGGAGGTGCCGCAGGAGTCGAAGAGGTGCTCCCCGTGCCAGACGCCGCTGGCGACCGAGGCGACCGGGTGGTCGTGCCCGGCGACGGTGATCACCGCTCCCCGGACGGCGTCGGGGACGCCCGGGTGGTCGACCCGGCCGATCGGGGTGCCCGCGGTGGTCAGCGGCGGGAGCGCGGAGGTCGGCAGGCCGAGCTGCTGGAACGCCGGTTCCCACGGTCCGCGGGCGCCTTGGTCGAGCAGCCCGGTCCGGGAGGCCAGCGAGGGTTCGGTGACGGACTCGCCGCCCAGCGCCGCGGCGACGAGTTCCGGGACGTTGAGCCACTTCTCGGCGAGCCGTGGCGAAATGCCCTGCGCGGCGAGCGAGTTCAGCTTCGCGAACGAGCACAGCGGGCTCAGCGGCAGACCGGTGCGCCCGCTGAAGGAGTCGACGAGCTCGTCGGGCAGCAGCGCCAGCTCCTCGGCGCCGCGCTGGTCGAACCAGGCGATGACGGGGTGCAGCGGATCTCCGCCGCGGTCGAGCAGCACGCCGGACTCGGCCATGCCGGTGATGGCGACGCCCACGACGGTCAGCCGCCGCGCGGATTCCTCGGCCACCCGCACGGCCTCCGACAGCGCGGACAGCACGCGGTCGAGGAGCGCGTCGACGGGCAGTTCGCTGCCGCCGCCCGCGCATCGGTGCCAGTCGGTGGCCGTTCGTTGGACGCTCAGCGTCACACCGCTCAGATCGGCGACGAGCGCCTTGATCTCGGTGCTTCCCACGTCGACGCCCACGACCGCCTCGGTCGTCGCGAAGCCCACCCCGGCACCTCCTCGCTGGTCGCGCGGCCGCTCCGCCGCTCTCGGAGGACACTGAACAGGGTGCTGGACATCGATGTCAAAGCTTTTTCGATACAGTCCGGACATCGATGTCAGCGACCGTGCCCGGGGGGTCCCGATGGGCTCCGGATCAGGCCAGCTACACTTGTCCGCGCACTGCCGCCTTAGCTCAGTCGGCCAGAGCGACGCACTCGTAATGCGTAGGTCAAGGGTTCGATTCCCTTAGGCGGCTCAGCGGTGACCGGCCACTTCCCGAGAAATCGGGAGGTGGCCGGTTTCGTTTCGCACCGCCCGGTAGGTTCGGCGGGTGGAATTCGTGCCGCTCGCCTCGCTGCTCGGTGTCGTGATCGTGGAGTTGGGCATGGTGCTGACGCCCGGGCCCAACATGGTCTACCTCGCCTCCCGAGCCACCTCGCAGGGACGGCGTGCCGGTCTCGTGTCGCTGGCCGGGGTGGGGCTCGGATTTTTCGTCTACCTGGTCGCCGCCGCTGCCGGGTTGTCGGCGCTGTTCGTGGCGGTGCCGGAGGCGTACCACGTGGTGAAGCTGCTGGGCGCGGCCTACCTCGCGTGGATGGCGTGGCAGATCCTGCGCCCCGGCGGCGGATCGCCGTTCGAACTGCGCGATCTGGTGCCGCATTCGACTGCCCGCCTGTTCGGCACGGGCCTGCTGACGAACCTCCTGAACCCCAAGATCGCGCTGCTGTACACCGCGCTGATCCCGCAGTTCATCGACCCCGCGCTGGGGGCGACGTGGTGGCAGTTCCTCCAGCTCGGCATGGCGCAGATCGTCGTCGGCATGACCGTCAACGGCCTCATCGTGCTCACCGCCGCGGCGCTCGCCGGGTACCTGGCCCGGCACCCCCGCGTGCTCCGCGCGCAGCGCGTCGCCTCCGGCACCCTGCTGGGCTTCTTCGCGGTCAAGATGGCCACCAGCCGCCCCGGCTGACCTGCGAGCGGCAGAGGACCGCAGGTCACCCCCAGTGGCCTGCGGTCCTCTGCTCGACTCGCGGTTACTTGATGCCGAAGTCCTGGACGGCGTCAACGCCGCCGTGGCCGAACGAGCCCCCGACGGCCCACGGCGTGGTGTGCTCGTGCCCGGCGCCGTCGAGCTGGACCGAGAACTTGCCGGTCGAGGTGATGCCGCTGATGTGGTAGTGCCCGCTCGCGTCGGTGAACGCCGCGTATCCCGCGTCGTCGGAGGTGGGGTTGACCGACACCCGGAAGCCCTCCGCGCCGGGTTCGTCCGGCTGCCGCTCGCGGTCGCCGTTGAGGTCGTGGAAGACCGTGCCGGAAACCGTGCTCGGTTCGGCGGCCGATGCGGGCGGACCGCCCACGCCGGCGAGCAACGGTGCCGCGACCAACGCGGCCAGAACAGCTCGTCGTGCCATGAAATCCTCCTGTGCAGGACGGCGAAGACGCCGTCCAGGCCCAATCCCCAGTGAGAACCGGCGTCTGCGCCGGTCCACGTCCACAAGACGCAACAGCTCCGCCGAAGGTTGTTCGCACGAGCCGAGATTTCGTCCCGAGGGGTGGCAGCGCGTGGCGGGGCGGTGGAGAGCGGCAGGTTCTGCGGCCGAGGGGAGTCCACGTCTTGGTGAGTGGCCGTTGTTCGGCGGGGTTCCGGGTGGTGCCCTGGGGCAGGGGACAGTTCAAGCCGTCATCGCCCATGATCAATGGCCTTGTAGAACTGTCGCCCTGCCCGGGAGGGCACTCACCGTGACGCGCGAAGGGGTCGGGATGGTCGAGTTCCAGGACGTGGTGGCTGCTGGTGGGCGGTTGGCGGGGGTGGCGCATCGGACTCCTGTGCTGCGGTCTCGGCTGGTGGACGAGCTCGTGGGGGCCGAGGTCTTCTTCAAAGCCGAGAACTTCCAGCGGATGGGGGCTTTCAAGTTCCGCGGGGCCTTCAACGCCGTGTCGAAGCTGTCCGACGAGCAGCGCCGGGCCGGGGTGGTGACCTACTCGTCCGGGAACCACGCCCAGGCGATCTCGTTGGCGGCTCAGCTGCTGGGGGTGCCCGCGACGATCGTGATGCCGCATGACGCTCCGGCATCGAAGGTGGTCGCCACCAGCGGTTATGGCGGCAAGATCGTGCGCTACGACCGGTACTCCGAGGATCGCGAGGAGATCGGGGACGCCCTGGCCCGGGAGCAGGGGCTGACGCTCATCCCGCCCTACGACCACCCGGACGTGATCGCCGGGCAGGGGTCCGCCGCCAAGGAGCTCTTCGAGGACGTCGGGGAGCTCGACGCCTTGTTCGTGCCGCTCGGCGGGGGAGGACTGCTGTCCGGGACGGCCTTGGCCACCAGGGCTTTGTCGCCCGGTTGCCTGCTGCTCGGGGTCGAGCCGGAGGCCGGCGACGACGGGCTCCGGTCGCTGCGCAGCGGCGAGATCGTGCACATCGACACGCCCCGGACCATCGCCGACGGGGCGCAGACGCAGCACCTCGGCACGCACACCTTCGAGATCATCCGGCGGGACGTCGACGACATCCGGACCGCGAGCGATGCCCAGCTCGTCGAGGCGATGAAGCTGTTCGCGACCTACCTGAAGATCGTCGTCGAGCCCACCGGGTGCCTCGGGTTCGCCGCCGCCCGAGAGGCCGCACCCGAGTTCGAGGGCAAGCGAGTCGGTGTGATCATCAGTGGTGGCAACGTCGACCTGGAGCGCTATGCGAGTCTGCTGGGTAGCTAAAAATCAGTCACGTGACTTAAGCTGGCGCGCATGAGTGCCGCGACCTCCCGGGCGAGTGCCACCAAGGAGCGCATCCTCGACGTCGCTGAACGGCTCTTCGCCGAGCAGGGCGTCTTCGCCGTGTCCAACAGGCAGATCAGCGAAGCCGCAGGTCAGGGTAACAACGCCGCCGTGGGCTACCACTTCGGCACCAAGGCCGACCTGCTGCGCGCCATCGTGCGCAGGCACGCCGAACCCGTCGAGGCGAACCGCGAGCGGCTGCTCGGCGAGATCGGCGACTCCCGCGAGGTGCGCGACTGGCTGACCTGCCTGGTGCTGCCCTCGGTCGAGCACCACGCCTCGCTGCGCGGCTCGACGCTCGCGCGCTTCACCGCTCAGCTGATGAGCGACCCGGGGCTGCGCGAACTCGTCGTCGCCGAGTCGTTGTCCGGGCCGACGCTCATGCGCGTCATGGACGGTCTCAACCACTGCCAGCCCGACCTCCCGCTGCGCGCCAAGATCGTGCGCAACGACATGACCCGGCACGTGCTGGTGCACATGATGGCCGAGCAGGAACGCGCCCTCGCCGAGGGAACAGCCCGTCTGACCTGGGAAGAAACCGCCCAGAACGTGATCGACGCGCTCACCGGCCTCTGGCTGGCGCCCGTCACCGAGTGAGCTGTAAGAGGACGCCGAACGTGAGCGAAGTTCTCGTCGTGGGTGCCGCGGCAGCGGGGTTGACCACAGCGGACGCCTTGCGGCGCAAGGGTTTCGACGGATCGATGACGGTGCTGGGCGCCGAAACCCACCCGCCCTACGACCGGCCGCCGCTGTCCAAGCAGGTGCTGGCGGGGCAGTGGGAAGCGGAGCGGACCAGCCTGCGCAGCCCCGAGGCGCTGGACGAGCTCGACGCGGAGTTCCTGCTGGGCGATCCGGCCGTGGCGCTGGACGCCGCCACCCGCACCCTGCGCACCGAGTCCGGGCGCGAGCTGCGCGCCGATTCGATCGTGGTGGCCACGGGAGTCCGACCGCGCAGGCTGCCCGGTCAGGACGGGCTCGCCGGGGTGCACGTGCTGCGCACGCTCGACGACAGCGTCGCGCTGCGCGCCGACCTGCTGGCGGCGAAGCGGCTGGTCGTGGTCGGGGAGGGCGTGCTCGGCAGCGAGATCGCCGCGACCGCGAGCGGGATGGGCCTGGACGTGACGCTCACCGGCCCGCTCGCGGCGCCGATGGCCGCTCAGCTCGGTCCGGAAGCCGCTGCCGCGCTGGGAGAACTGCACACCGATCGGGGAGTCCGGCTGCGGCTGGGCGCCGCCGTCGACGGCCTGATCGGCGACGGCGGTCAGGTCAGCGGGGTCCGGTTGGCCGGTGGCGAGGTGCTGCCCGCGGACGTCGTGGTGGTGGCCATCGGCGCTGATCCGGTGACCGGCTGGCTGGAGGGCAGCGGGCTGCGCCTCGACCGCGGGGTGGTCTGCGACTCCCGGTGCCGCGCGGCCGACGGGATCTACGCCGTCGGTGACGTGGCGCGGTGGGAGCACCCGGAGTTCGGGGTCATCCGCCTGGAGAACCGGACCAACGCCGGCGAGCAGGCGATGGCCGTCGCCGACAACATCCTCGGCGAGGACCGCGCCTACCGGCCGGTCCCGTACTTCTGGACCGACCAGTTCGACGCGAAGATCCACGTCTACGGGGTGCTCTCGCCCGACGATGAGGTGACCGTGGTGGAAGGCGACCGCGCCGAGCGGCGTTTCGTCGAGCTGCACCACCGCGACGGCCGCGCGGTCGGCGTTCTGGGCTGGAACATGCCCAAGCAGACCCGGCAGCACCGCAAGGCGCTGGTGGAGGCGCTCACCGCCGGGGCGTGAGCGCCACCGCTCAGTGAGCCGCGACGAGGTCGCGGGCGTCCTCGTCCTGCTCCATCTCGACCCGGACCGCGGCGATCTGGCGGCGTCCCCAGCGTTCGGAGAAGCCGTAGCGGTTGCCGAGCTGGGCGCCGGTGATCGGCTCGCCGATCTCCAGCGAGAGCCGGTAGTCGCGGCGCGCGAAGGTCCGCTTGTCCTCGTCGCTGAGCGGGTCCGCGGGAACCGGTGGCAGCGTGAGCGTCTGCTCCGAGAGGTTCGGGCGCTCGTCGTGCTCCTCGGTGGAAGTCGTTTCCTCCGAACGGTTCTCGTCGACCGCTTCGTCGCGCTCGGTGGTCTCCGGTTCCGCTGCGGCCGTTTCGCGCGCCTGGGTCGGCGGCTCGGGGTCGCGGACGGCGGGCTCGTGCGCGACGGGCTCGCGGACGTCGGGTTCCCGCACGGGCTCGGGTTCCGGGCGCCTCTCGACGGTCTGCGGCGGGAGCTCCTGGGTCGGTCGAGGCGGCGCGGGCGCGCGTTCCGCCGGAACCGGTTCGGGCTCCGGGGCAGCGGAGGCGATCGCCGCGGGCCGGACGACCTCGTCCTGCTTGCCGAGACCGGCGATCTCCGAGACCGGGATGTCGGTGACCTGGCGGCGGAAGGCGCCGGAGGTGCCGTCGCGGTCGACCAGCCAGCGCAGCACGAGCAGTCCCGGGCGCAGCCGCAGGCGGCGCTTCCCGTGGCGCTCCTCGAAGTCCGCGCGCAGCTCGGCGAGCACGACGTCGAAGACCGCGACGGCGGCGACCGGCAGACCGGCGGCGACGATGCGCGCTTCGGGGGTGAGCTGGTGGATCCAGTTGATCCACGACGAGATCGCCGTGAAGGTCCACATCAGCAGCCGGCCGCGCACGGCGCTGCGGCCGTAGATCGAGGCGCGGTAGGTGATCAGCGTGGCGCCGAAGGCGGCGCCGTCGAAGGTGGCCGGGATCAGCCAGGCGGTCCAGTAGCTGAAGCCGACCATCTGGTCTTGGCCGTAGGCGTGCAGGCCGACGAAGCTCGCACCCCAGCCCATGAGCGCGGCGAGGGCGACGAACCCCAGGGCGGCGCGGGAAAGCCAGAGCCCGTGGCCGGATCTCGTACTCGGTTGCTCGCTCAACGTCGGTCCAATACAGCCGGGTCATCGCGGGACCCGCTGATGGTAGACAAACACCACTCGATCAGGTGACAACACGAGCGCGTTCGGCATGCATTGTTATTGGCGACTTCTCGCCAAACCCACGAACATCCCAGCTCAGAGCGATCAGCGGGGAGCGGTGAAGTGAGGGAGTGATCCGGAGCTCACCTCTCCGTTTGGAACGGGACGGTGAGCCACGGGCTGCCGTGCTCGGTCAGCAGCGCGCGGTGCGCCTCCAGCACGTCGGTGTAGGTGGCGCCGAACGCCTCGTCGTCGAAGTGTAGGCAGCGGCCCAGGACGTAGCCGACCGAGAACTCCTCCCACGACGAGTAGCGGGACCGCACCTCCTGCCCGACCAGGTCCAGCGCCTCGTACATCTCCGCCTGCGTGGCGTACCGGGCCCCGCGTCCCCAGCGGGCCATCTTCGACGCCCGGCCCAGGTCCCAGGCGGCGACCGTGCGCACGTAGCCGTTCGGCGGCAGCAGCTCGTCGGCGCGGAACCGCGCCTCGTACCGGATGATCGTGCCGACCAGCCCGCACAGGAAGTCCGCGTAGGAGTCCACCTCCGGGCTCCCGCCGCGTTCGGCCGACGCGCCCGGGACGTTCGCCGCGATGTTGTTGCGGATCGTGGCCTCCACGCACTCCCGCCACCGCTGCGGATCCACCTGCGGACCCTCGGTGCTGACCAGGAAGTTCCGCGCGCCCAGCACGAAATCCCAGTCCGAGGTGCTGACATCGCAGTTGAGCAGCCGGTTCTGCAGGTTGATCCAGTCCTGGCGGACCTTCACGCCCCAGCCCTCGGACAGCCGCTCCACCTCGCCGCTGTAGCCGAGCCCGTGCCAGTCCAGGTTGTTCCACGCCTCGCCGTTGAGGAAGCACAGGTGCGCACCGCAGGCCAGGCCGTGCAGCAGCTCGGTCGGCTCCGCGCCCCCGCTCAACCGGGTCACCAGCCGGTTGCCGCTGAGACCCGGTGCGCCGAAGCGCTCGTGAGCCGCCTGCCAGCGCTCCCGCTCCTCGTCGGTGACCTCCAGGTACAGCTCGCACGGCGTGTTCGCGTTGACCGCCAGCACCTCGACCTCGTCCGTGATGATCTCCGACAGCGTGCGCAGCGAGACGAACTCGTACACCAGGTAGGGGTGCGGTCGCGGCAGCATGTCCTGGGTGTAGACGAAGGTCGCGATGCGGCCGTCTCCCAGCGTCGAGGTCACCATCTGCCGCTTCGCCGGGTTGCTGTGCGCGTGCACCAGCGCCACCGGGTGGTAGACGCCGGTCGCGGCCACCACGCACAGGTAGGCCCAGGGGTCCTCGTCGACGATGGCTGAGCAGAGCTCTCTTTCGACTGCGGTCGGCGGAACGAACGGTTGGTCCCTGGGGATGATCGGGACGATCTCGTCGTGATCGTCGACCTCACCCACGGTGTAGTACGGGCCAGAAGCCCCGCCGAGCGGAGGAGTCACGAGAACGAACTTACCCAGCGCCATCGGGCGAAGCCGCCATCTGCGACAACTTGCCAACGGGGCTGATCAAGCGATCTTTCACGACGCCGCGAGGGCTCGTTCGAAGTCGTCGATGAGGTCTTCGGAGGCCTCCACGCCGACGCTGATCCGGATCAGGTCGTCGGTGACTCCCAGGGCGAGCCGGTCCTGCGGACTCATGCCCGCGTGGGAGGTGACGGCCGGTCGCGTGATCAGCGACTCCACCCCGCCGAGGCTGGGCGCGTCGAACGGCAGCCGCAGCGCGTCGATGAGCTTCTGCGCCGCCGCGACCCCGCCCGCCGGGCGGATGCTGAGCATGCCGCCGAAGCCGTCGAACAGCTCCGCGGCGCGGGCGTGGTCGGGGTGGGAGTCCAGGCCCGGGTGGTTGACCTGCTCGATCTCGGGCCGCGCTGCGAGGAACTCGGCCAGCCGCAACGCGTTCTCGTTCTGCGCGCGCACCCGCAGCGCCAGCGTCTTCAAGCCCCTGGCCAGCAGGAACCCGGCGTGCGGGTCGAGGCTGCCGCCGAAGTGGTTGGCGGTGGTGCGGGCTCGCTCGACGTGCTCGGCGCCTCCGACGATCGCGCCGGCCACGATGTCGGAGTGCCCGTTGAGGTACTTCGTCGCGCTGTGCAGCACCAGGTCGAAACCGGCGGTCAGCGGGCGGAAGTTCACCGGTGTGGCGAAGGTGTTGTCGATCAGGCCGACCAGCCCGTTCGCCCGCGCGAACTCCGCGACCTCGGGCAGCCTGCCGACCCTGACCAGCGGGTTCGTGATGCTCTCGACCAGCACCGCCTTGGTCTTCGGGGTGCGCGCGGCCTCCCAGGTGTCGGGGCGGTGCGGGTCGATGAAGGTGTAGCTCCAGCCGAAGTCGGCGGCGTGGTGGGTGAGGAAGTCGTGCGTGCCGCCGTAGAGGCAGTCGCCGACCAGCAGGTGGTCGCCGCTGCGCAGGACGCTGTGCAGCGCGGTGGAGATCGCGGCCATCCCGGACGCGGTGGCCAGCCCCGCTTCGGCGCCCTCCAGGGCGGCGAGCTTGTCGTGCAGGTAGGACTGCGACGGGGTCGAGTTCAACCGGATGTAGCGCAGGTCGTGGTAGTCGGTTCCGCTCGGCACCGAGTACACCGTGCCCTGGTAGATCGGGTACACCACCGACCCCTCGGGGCCCGGTCGGCGTTCGCCGCCGTGCACCGCCAGCGTCTCGATGCGGTCCTCGTCCATGCTCGACCCCTCCCGTTTCGACCTGCTCGTCAGCCTAGGAACGCGTCGACGCGCCGGAAAGCCCACCGGCTTTGACCTGATCGGGTGACTCTCGGTCGGGTGGTAAGCCGTTCCGGGCGCTGAACCGGAAACTCATTCACCGCCGTGCACCCTCCGTGGCCCCTCCCCGGACCGGGCGGGACGGGTGCCGCACCGTTCACCGGGAATCGCGACCACAGTGGACTCTGGGTGCTCGAATCGATTCTTGTGGTGGACGCGCGGAGCGGTCCACCCATTGACGATGAACACAAGTCGAGGGTCGGAGATCGATTATTTGGGAATGCGCTGAATGCGGCGCTCGGCTCCAATCTTTTTCGGGCTGCCCCGACGCCGGATGAATTCGTCCGGCGTATGCCAACAGGATTCACCGAGCCGGAGGCGCAGAACGCCGACGGTGCCAGGAGTGAAAACACAATGGCATTGCGAAAAAGACCCGTATTCAATGATGTTCTCGGTTTCCTGCTCACCGCCGGGCTCTGCGCCGGTGGAATAACCGCAGCGACGGTCGCTGTGCAGGATGCCCACCCCGAGCGGAATATCCCGGCCGTGCGCGAGGTCGCGCACACCACGGCCCTACCCCCGATCGAATCCGGACCACCAGCTCGCCGACCCGCCCCCTGGCTGGCCCCGACGCGCGGGGTGATCAGCAGCGGGTTCGAGATGCGGTGGGGCGAGATGCACAAGGGCGTCGACATCGCCAACGACGTCGGCACACCCATCAGGGCCGCATCCGCGGGCACGGTCATCGATTCCGGCCCCGCCAGCGGGTACGGGCTGTGGATCAGGATCGCGCATCCCAACGACACCGTTTCCACCTACGGCCACATCGATTCGGCCTACGTTCCGGTGGGTCACAAGGTGCAATCCGGTGATCTCATCGCCGCGATGGGCAACCGCGGTCAATCCACCGGGCCGCACTTGCACTTCCAGATCGAGATCAAAGGCCAAGCGGTCGACCCGGTCTCGTTCTACGGAGAGCCGCGGTTGCTGACCGATTGGCCCACGGAACAAAAGCAGGAGCGGCCAGCGCGTTAACCCTGTTGACGTAGCTCCAGCGCATCGGCGCGCCGCCGGAACACCGTTCTGCCACCCGGTTGAACGGTGATCCGGCGGCGCTGCCACAGTGTCCTGACCCGGAACCGCCCAGCACTCTCCGGCATCGCGCCACTCACTGTTATCACTGCCGGGTATTGCGGGGTTCGCGGCGTTCGAGGCCAGCGGTGATCACTCGGCGCAGTCGATGATGGACCTAAAGGACCAGTCGAGAGTCACCCTCCTGGCCGATTGTCGTGGAACTCCGGGAGCTACTTCGATCGCACTAACGCGCTGGAAGGACATGTGATGGAGCGAGTGGATACGGCCGGGATCGTCGGCGGTGGGGTGCTCGCCGAGGACCGCCAGCAGGGGGACTGGGAGCGTCGGATCGCCCAGCGCTCCGAGGAGCTCTACCGGGAGCGCATCGTGCAGCGGCTGCTGCTCGCGTGGGCCGTCCCGGGAAACCTGCTGCTCGCCGCAGTGGGGGCCACGCTGCTGGCGTTATCGGCCTCGGTGGTGCCCGCCGCGGTGACGTTCGTGATCGTCGCCGCGTCCGCGGGCGTGGCGGCGGTCTACGTCTACCGGCAGCACTTTAAGGTTCGCGCGGTGGACACCGACCTGCGCGCGCTCGAAAGCGCGCACCGCGACATGCTGCTGGACGAACTGGGGACCGGCGACCTGCTCGACGCGCACCGGCGCTACCGGGCGCAGCTGCCGGAGCTGATCGAGCGCTACCGGCACGAGGCGCGCAGCGACCGCTGGAAGGACAGCGCGCTGCAGGCCGTCGTCATCGGCGGATCGATCGTCGCCGCCACGGCGACCGCGACCGCCGCCGCGGTCCCGGAGATCCGCTGGTTCGCCATCGGGCTGAGCCTGCTGGTGGCGGTCTCCGCGGCGTACGCGGGCTACACCAAGCACCGCGACCGCGCCGCCTCCTGGCAGGAGACCGCCGACGCGCTGGAGCGCGAGTACGAGTCCGTGGAACTGCGAGTGGGGCGCTACCGCCGATTCGGTTCCGAGCGCGAGGCGTACGCCGAATTCGCCGAAGCCGTCGAGGCTTTGCGCGCCGAACGGGCCCGACGGTTGCCGTCGGGAGTCAACGACGGGCTCATGCAGTAATCAAGATCGGTGGGCTATCCCTCGATCGTGAAAAGAATGCCGCGCATGGCGATCACAGGTTGTTGATATTTCCTACTGACGTGATCGCTGAATAGTGTCAGGTGCTTCTTCCGTAATCTCCGCCGGGCGCACAGGACTCGGCCTGTGCAGAGAGGAGCATTGCGATGAAGCGCACCTTTACCGCGGCGGCCGCCGTTCTGGTCGGTGGCGCCGGCGCCGTCGGCTTCGCGGCCACGGCCACAGCTGCCGAGACCCCGCAGCTGCCGGCATCGCTGCCCACCGACAACGGCGTGGCGAACACCGCGTTCCACGCCGCCGGAACCCTCGCCTCGGCGCAGAAGACCGTCGGTGACGTGGTTCCGCTCGAAGAGCACCTCACCGGTCGCTCGGGCGACCCGGTCAGCCAGGTCGTCGGCGGCACCCCCGCCGCGGGCCTGCTCAAGCCGGTCGTCGAGGCGGTGCAGAACGCCAGCACCGGCCACACCCACAACCTCAACCCGGCCTCCGCGCTCGACGAGGCCCCGCTCCCGGTCGGTTCCACGCTGCCCGCGGGCAAGAGCGGACTGCCCGGTCTCGACGCCGTCGGCCCGGTGAGCGACGTCCTCGGAGGCCTTCCGGTCGGTTCCACGCTGCCCGTCGGCAAGAGCGGACTGCCCGGTCTCGACGCCCTCGGTCCGGTGAGCGACGTCCTCGGAGGCCTTCCGGTCGCCGATGCGCTGCCCGTCGGCAAGAGCGGTGCCGCCGACGCCCTGCCCACCACCCTGACCGGCACCCTGCACCAGGTCACCCAGGCCCCGCAGACCAAGCCCGGCCAGCTGCCCACCAACGTCGTCGGCGACACGGTCAGCAACGTGACCCAGAGCAACACCGAGCTCGGTGGCGCTCCGCTGCCGACCGGCAAGAGCGACCCGGTCAGCGGCCTGGTCGGCGGAGTTCCCGTCGTCAGCGACGTCCAGGGCCTGACCGGCAAGACCGGTTCCCCGCTGGACAAGGTCAACGACGTCGTCTCCCACGGCCCGCTCGGCTCCACCACCCAGCTCGGCAACTGACATCCCCGACCCTGACCGCCCGTCGACGGGCCGGCACAACCCCAACCCGCCGGCCGCACCGGGCGAAAGGCCCCCGACGCAACCAGATTCACGCCTCGCCACACCCCTCCCGGCGAGGGCGTGACCAAAAGGGCGGTGCGCGCTTCCCGGCGCGCACCGCCCTTTTCGCACGAGTGGCCACCCGGCGGGGTTTCACAGCTCGACGACGCCCGCCGAACCGTTGACGGTGATGGTCTGGCCGTCGGTGATGCGCGTGATGGCGTCGGGAACCCCGACCACAGCGGGGATCCCGTACTCGCGGGCGACGGTGGCGCCGTGGGAGTTGGGTCCGCCCATCTCCATGACCAGCCCGGAGGCGGTCAGGAACAGCGGCGTCCAGCCCGGGTCGGTGGACGGGGCGACGAGGACGTCGCCCGGGGAGAGCCGGGCGTTCGCGGGGTCGCGGACGACCCTGGCGATCCCGGTGACGGTGCCCGCCGAGGCGGACGTGCCGCGCAGCGCGTTCCCGCTCGCGGTTGTGGCCAGCAGGGTTTCGGGCTCGGTGCCGTCGGAGAGCAGCAGCCTGGGCAGGTGCTTGCGGCGCAGCTCGCGCTCGTGGGTCGCCCGCCGGGCGGCGATCAGCTCGCGGTGGTCGAAGCCGTCGATCATCTCCGAGAGTTCCTCGTAATCCAGGAAGAACACGTCCGACGGGTCGGAAATGCGCTCAGCGGAGGCGAGCTCGTCGCCGATGTGGCGAAGGTGTCCCCGCGCGGCGGCGATCCCGAGGACGGCGCAGTACTTCGGCAGTTCGCGCATCCCCGCCAGCCGGCGGACCCGGTCGAGCAGGAAGTTCGCTAGCCCGGCGTGCACCCGGTTGGGCAGCCGGGACACGATCTCGCTGGCCTGCACCACGGCCTCTTCGGCGCGCTGCCGGAAGCGCTCTCCCGCGTCGTGCCCGGCTTCGCCGGTCCGCGCGTAGTTCTCCACCAGCGCCAGCACCTGGCCGGGTTCCTCCGACCAGCGCGGCACTCCCGCGTCGATCTCACCCGCCGTGCGATGTCCGTGCCTGGCCAGGAAGTCGTCGAGCGCGCGGAGCACGTCGGTGGGCAGCGCCCGGTCCCGGTAGTGGGCGGGGAGGTCGGCGACCTCCGGGCCGATGCGCTGCGCGATGGCCCACAGCTCCAGGTCCATCTCGGTGGTCACGTTGTGGGGGATTCCCGACAGGACCACGTGGATCTCCGCCTCGGTCGCGCGGACCAGCGTCGGCAGCAGTCGGCTGAGCAGCAGGATCGGCATCATCCGGGGAGCCACCCACGCCATGCGCGGGGCGGTGCTCCGCAGCAGCGCGTGCCTGGCCGTGTCCAGTCGTTCTCGCGCGGTCCTCGGTTCGGGCGAGGCGAGCTCGGCGCGGAGCTCGTCGACCCGGCGGAACGCCTCGGCGCGTGCGCGTGCGGGATCGCGCAGGACCCCGGCGAACAGCAGCGGAATCCGGTTGCGCGCGAGGAGAAGCCCGAACGCGCGCAGCGTTCGCGCCGTCGCGCCGGGCTTGCGCGGCAGCCGGGGATCGTCGAGCAGGGACTCGTAGACGCGGCCGGTGCGCGCCTCCGCGGCCGCCATCAACCGGGGCAGCAGTGCGCGGCCGACCCGGTTCCCGGTGGTGCCGGTGATGTCGAGGAACAGCCACCCGTCGACGGGTCGGAACGGCGCCGGCCGCGCACCCGGTGCGGGCAGACCGAGTTCGCGCAGCACGCCGGTGGCCAGCAGCCCCAGCGTCGCCACGCCCATCGGTGTCAGCGGCCGGTAGACGCCCTGCGCGACGTTGACCGACAGGTACATCCGCAGCCCGTCCTCGGTTTCGGCGGGCAGCGGGAACAGCGTGGTGATCGGCCGCGACTGGGTCAGCCACACGCCGTCGGCGCCGATCGCCCACTCCAGGTCCTGCGGGGCGCCGTAGTGCCGCGACACCTCCCGGCCGAGCTCGGCGAGTTCCCGGGCCTGCTCGTCGCTGATCGACGGGGCCGCCGAGTCCTGGGCGACGGTCTCCACGCCGCCGCTGGCGACCGCGCGCACGCGGGTGGTCTTGTCGCCGAGTCGCTTGGTGACCCGGTCGCCGGACACCACGAAGTGGTCCGGGGAGACCGCACCGGAGACCACTGATTCGCCGAGCCCGGTGTTGGCGTCGATCACGCAGTCCCCCCGGTTCCCGGTGACGGGGTCGGCGGTGAACAGCACCCCGGCGGCGCTCGCGTCGACCATCTCCTGCACGACGACGGCGAGCCGCACCGAGGAGTGATCGATCCCGTTCGCCTCGCGGTAGGAGAGGGCGCGGTCGGTCCACAGCGAGGCCCAGCAGCGGCGGACCGCGTCCAGCAGCGCTTCGGCGCCGATGACGTTGAGGTAGGTGTCCTGCTGGCCCGCGAAGCTCGCGTCGGGCAGGTCCTCGGCGGTCGCCGAGGAGCGCACCGCGACCGGTCCCGAGCCGAGCTCGGCGTAGGCGTCGGTGATCGCGGTGGCCAGTCCCGGTGGGAGAGCGGTGGCGGTGATCCGGTCGCGGATCTTCGGCGCTGACGCCGGCAGCCCGTCGAGCAGGTCCGCGACTCGGCAGACCTCCTCGTAGGCGGCGGTGGTGATCACGAAGCCGGGCGGCACCCGGAACCCGGCACCGATCAGCTCGCCGAGGTTGGCGGCCTTGCCGCCGACCACCTCGCCCGTTCCCGCGCGGACCTCGTCGAGTCGCAGCACCGGCACGGCGACCACCTCCTCGTGCGTCAGCTCGAAGATAACTCCGCCGCGCACGTGAAATCAACACACGTTGAATTTGGGGCCATCAGGGTGATCTCCGGCCGCGACGTCATCATGATCTCGCCGAACGGGCATCCCTTCCTCGGAGGAAGGAGTGCGATGACGTGGCTGATGGTGGCCGTGGCGGGAGTCGCGGCCGTGGGAGTGGCGCGGTGGCTGCGGCGGCGCCTGGCGCGCCGGCGCGCGGTGGCGCGCGCGAAGGTCGAGTTGAACTGGTTCTACCAACCGCAGGAGCGGCGGCCCTACGTCCGGGGCTGTGGAAAACACGCGTCGCCCGACCCCGTGGTGCTGCTGCGGCGGTTCGACGGCTCGCCCCTGGGGAGTGTGCCCCGACCTGCGAGAACGCGGCACCGATGAGCGTTCTTCCCCAGGTTGTCCCCAGTTGTCCACAGGGGTGGGGAGAACTGTCCACAGCTGTGGAGAACTCCTCTGACACGAAAAGACCCTCCACGCGTCCGCGAGGAGGGTCTTCCGGTGTTGCCCAGGAACGGCGTCAGTGGCCGGCTTCCTTGGCGCGCTCGTACGACTTCTTGATCTCGGCTTGTGCCTCGGCACGGCCGACCCACGTGGCGCCCTCCACGCTCTTGCCCGGCTCCAGGTCCTTGTACACCTCGAAGAAGTGCTGGATCTCCAGCCTGTAGAACTCGGACAGGTGGTGGATGTCCTGCAGGTGCTCCTGACGCGGGTCGTCCGAAGGAACGCAGATGACCTTGTCGTCGCCGCCCTTCTCGTCGCGCATGCGGAACATGCCGATGGCGCGCGACTTGATCAGGCAACCCGGGAAGGTCGGCTCCTGGACCAGCACCAGCGCGTCCAACGGGTCGCCGTCCTCACCCAGGGTGTCGTCGACGAACCCGTAGTCGGCCGGGTACTGCGTGGCGGTGAACAACGTCCGGTCGAGACGGATACGGCCCGTCTCGTGGTCCACCTCGTACTTGTTCCGGTTCCCCTTGGGGATCTCGATCGTGACGTCGAAGTCCACGCGGTTCCTCACTCGTCTTGCGTCGGATGCAGTCCGCACGCTCGCGCGCGCGACCACGTCTAGTGTGGACCACGCTCGGCGCCCTGGCCCCACCGCAGTGCGAGAGCTCGCAATCTGGCAGTCTGACCTCCAGTCGAGGAGGAGCACGTGCCCGAACCCCAGAACACCCGGGGTGAGGTGTCCGAAACCGACGTCCAAGCGGCCTCGCCGGGCGAGGAAGACCGGCCGCGCACCGCTGCGCCGTCCCCGGATCGAGCTGCTGAGACGTCGGAGAACACCCCGCCCGCAAGCAACCCGGCGGAGCGCCAGGTGAGCACCGAAGTCGGCGACGCCGCCGGAACCGACGCAGCCGAACCCGATGCGGGCAAGAGCGGTTCGAGCGCACCCGATTCTGGGACCAAGACCACATCCGCCGATGCGCCCACCGCCACCGTCCGGGTCGCGGGGAGCCTCTTCGGCGACGACTCCGAGGGCAACGGCGCCGGCAGCACCGCGAAGCTCGCCAAGGCCGACGTCAAGAGCTCCGTCGCCGAGACGCAGAAGCTCACCAAGCCCGCGGCCACCGATGCCGGAACCGGCGAGGAAGCCGCGACCGCAGCGGAATCCGGGGACGAAACCGCTGATCAGGAAGGCCCTGCAGAGGCTTCTGCCCAGGACGGGTCGGACGAAGAACCGGCCGTTCAGGAGCAGCCGTCGGACACGACTGCTCAGGACCAGCAGTCGGAGACGACAACCGAGGACACGACCGAGGACGCGGTCTCCGAGGACGAGGCTTCCCAGGACGAGGAAGCTGACGGCGAGACCTCCCGGGACGAGGCCTCCGAAGAGCCGACCGAGCCGGAGTCGGCGCAGGAGGACGAAGCGGCCGAGGGCGAAGCGGAAGCGTCGACGGAGACCTCCGCTTCCCAGGCCGAGCCCGAACCCGCCGAAGACGAGGTCGCACCCGCCTCCGACGACTCGGCGACGTCGGAGGAAGAAGGAACCTCCCCCGACGTCGTCGAGGACGAGAAGACCGAGGCAGCGCCGGAGCCCGCGTCGTCCGAAGTGGAGCCCGAGTGGCCCGCCGAGCAGACGCAGATGTTCGCCGCGATCCCCGCCGAGGCGCCCGAGGAGAAGCCGGCGGCCGAGCCGGAGGAACGTCCGGCGGAGAAGACGCAGCAGATCTCGCGGGCCGCGCTCGACGAAGCGCTGGCCGCGCCCGGTGGCAAGCAGGAGCCGCCGGAGTCCGCCGCCGAGCAGACCAGCCGCATCGACCTCAAGGACCTGCGGGCATCCGCTCCGCCGGAGTCCTCGGCCGAGCAGACGCAGTGGATCGACCGGATCGACGTCGACGTCGCGCGCACCGCTTCCGCCTCGGACTTCGCGGGCCTCGCCGTCCCGCAGGCCGACCCGACGGTCGGCATCGCGCCGCCCGCGCCGGGACCGCAGGCGCAGCAGCCGCCGCAGGCCCGGCAGTCCTACGCGCGGCCGGAGGACTTCGCGGGGATCGCGACGCCGCAGGCGCCGTACCAGCCCGAGGACACCACCGACCCGTTCGCCTCGCGCGCCGTGCCGCAGCACATCCCGTCGCAGGAGCAGCCGGGCGGGACGAAGACCGCCCGCAAGGGACGCGGCCCGCTGATCGGCATCGCGATCGCCCTGGTCGTGCTGCTGGGAGCCGGTGTCGCGTTCGGTCCGTCGCTGGTCGACGCGCTGAGCAAGGCGCAGATCGCCGACCCGCCCGCACCGGTCCGGCTCGACCCCGAGATCAAGCCGCTGGGGCAGAACGCGCCCGTGCCGTCGCAGTCCGGGCTCAGCGCCGCGCTGGCCGGTCCGGCGTCCGCCCCGGCGCTGGGCACGCTCGGTGGCGTCGTCATGGACGCCCGCACCGGCGACGTGCTGTGGCAGCAGAACCCCGCTCAGCCGCTGATGCCGGCCTCGACCGGGAAGCTGCTGGCGATGAGCGCGGCCCTGCTGACGCTCGACCACGACGCACGCCTGACGACCAAGGTCGTGCGCGGGAACCAGCCGGGCACGGTGGTCCTCGTCGGCGGCGGTGACCTGACGCTGTCCTCGCTGTCCGGCGACCAGGAGTCGGTGTACCCGGGCGCGGCGAAGCTGGACGATCTGGTGTCGCAGGTCAAGGCCGCCTCCGGCGGGAACGTGAACACGGTGCTGGTCGACACGAGCCGCTACCGGGGACCGGCCGCGGCCTCCGGGTGGCTGCCGCAGGACGTCGCCGCCGGGTTCCACGCGCCGATGGAGCCGGTGATGCTCGACGGCGGTCGGGCGAATCCGAAGGAGGACTACAGCCCGCGCGCTCCCACTCCCGCGCTGCAGGCCGCTCAGGAGCTGGCGAAGCGGCTGGGCGGCGCGACCGCGGCGCAGGGCACCGCCCCGGCCAACGCGCAGGTGCTCGGTCAGGTCCACTCCGCGCCGGTGAGCGAGCTGGTCGAGAACGTCCTGCTGCACTCCGACAACCTCCTGGCCGAGGCGCTGACCCGCGAGGTCGCCATCGCCACCGGCAAGGAGCCGTCGTTCGCCGGTGGGACGAAGGCGGTCTTCGAGGTGCTGCAGCGCCACGGCTTCGACATCAGCGGAACTCTGATGGCCGACGCCAGCGGTCTGTCCATGGACGACCGAATCCCGCCGCGGCTGCTCGGGCAGCTGATGCTCAGGGCGACCGCACCGGCCGGACCGGACGGCGTGCTGCCGGAGTCCTCGGCGAAGCTGCGCGCCCTGCTCCCGGGCATGCCCATCGCGGGCGGCAGCGGCAGCCTCGTCGACCGGTACCAGGGCACTCCCGGCCAGGGATGGGTGCGCGCCAAGACCGGCACGCTCGACGGGGCGAACAGCCTGGCCGGATCCGTGGTCACCCGGGACGGTCGACTTCTGGTCTTCGCGATGATGTCCAACGGCACCCTGGCAGGGCCCGCCCGCCCGGCTCTCGACGACTTGGTGGAGACCCTGCGCAGCTGCGGCTGCCGCTAGGTCGTCGACCGGGCGCCGCGCCTGTTCAGGGAAAAGTCCGCTCACCTTCCGGTACCTGACCAGTTCCGCAAGGTGACCACCGGCCATTTTGGAAGTACGGTCGGTGATGTGAACGCCCGACCCGCCACCCTGCCGTCGTCCGCCGAGGCGCCTCGGGCGCTGGACTGGAACGTCGCCGTGGGCACCGCCGTCCGGTTGATGAAGCCGGGGCCCGAGGTCCCGCGAGCCGAAGCGGGGCGGGCGGTCCGTTCGCTGCGGCGCTTCAGCGTCGACGCCGAAACGCACGTCCGCGAGACGACCGGACTGGGGCTGGACCTGCCGATCGCCGAAGGCGACGTGGTGGACCGGCCGGACTGGGTGCGCGGTGCGGCCTTCGGCCTGGCCGAGCTGACCGGGGCCGCGCTGTCGGCCGCGGACTCGGTGCCGCCGCGCGGTGGCGAGCTGCTGGGCGAGATCAGCGCGCGCAGCGCCGGCGTGCAGGCCGGGGTGGTGCTGGCCTACCTGGGCGGCAAGGTCCTCGGCCAGTTCGACCCCTACGGCGAGTCCCGCGTCGAGGGCCAGCGCGGGCGGTTGCTGCTGGTGGCGCCGAACATCGTGGCCGCGCAGCAGTCGCTGGGCGTGCCGGCGGACGACTTCCTGATGTGGGTCTGCCTGCACGAGTCGACGCACCGGTTGCAGTTCAACGCCGTGCCGTGGCTGCGCGAGCACTTCGCGGCGAGCCTCGGACGGCTCCTCTCGCAGATGGAGGGCGGCTCCGCCGAGCTGCTGACCAGGTTGCCGAACGTGGTGCGCGAGGCCCGCTCGGCTCGCCGCGCCGAATCCAGCCCGGGGATGCTCGGCGTCCTCGAACTCCTGCAATCACCGGAGCAGCGCGCCGCGCTGGACCGGATCATCGCGATCTCCACGCTGCTGGAGGGCCACGCCGACCACGTCATGGACGCCGTGGGGCCGCAGGTCGTGCCCAGCGTGGGCACCATCCGCCAGCGCTTCACCGACCGCCGCAACGGCGGTGGTCTGCTCGACCGCATCCTGCGCAGCCTGCTCGGCGTGGACGCCAAGATCCGCCAGTACGCCCAGGGTGCTGCGTTCACCGACCACGTCGTGGGCCGGATCGGCATGGCCGACTTCAACGCCGTCTGGGCGCACCCGGACAACCTCCCGACCAGGGCGGAGATCACCGCCCCGGACACCTGGATCCGCCGGGTCCACGGCTGACGGGCCTCCCGCGCGGATCCGGGCCGGGTGGGGAGAATCGGAGGATGCCGCCTGAGCCCGTCGTGAGCGAGACCCGGACCGCCGTGCGGCGGCTGCTGGAATCCGCGGAGGCGGCTCCGTTCAAGGGCGCGCCTCTGGTGGTGGCCTGCTCCGGCGGAGCGGACTCGCTGGCCTTGGCCGCTGCCGTCGCGCACGTGTCGCGCCGGATCGGGGCGAGCGCGCAGGCGATCGTGGTGAACCACGGCCTGCAGGTGGGCTCCGACGTGGTCGCCGAGCGGGCCGTGGAGCAGCTGGCCGGCCTCGGTCTTCCCGCGCAGGTCGTGGAGGTCGACGTGGACGGCATGGGCGGTCTGGAGGCGGCGGCGCGCAAGGCGCGATACGCGGCGCTGCGGGCCGAGCGCCCGAGCGATTCGCTTGTGCTGCTCGGCCACACCCTCGACGACCAGGCGGAAACGGTGCTGCTGGGGCTCGGCCGCGGTTCCGGGCCGCGCTCGATCGCCGGGATGCGCCCGCTGGACCCGCCGTGGGCCCGCCCGTTCCTCAACGTCCGCCGGACGAGCACCGAGGCCGCCTGCCGGGCTCAGGGCCTCGAACCCTGGCACGACCCGCACAACGCCGATGCCCGCTTCACCCGTGTGCGGTTGCGCACAGAGGTGCTGCCGCTGCTGGAAGACGCGTTGCAGGGCGGGGTCGCGGAGGCGCTGGCCCGCACCGCCCGCCAGCTGCGGGAGGACTCCGACGCGCTGGAGGCCGTCGCCGCGGCCGAGCTCTCCCGCGTCCGCGCCGATCACGGCCTGGATTGCGAGCGGTTGCGGCTGCTCCCGGCAGCGGTCCGGCGGCGCGTGCTGCGGGACTGGCTCCGATCCGAGGGGGTGCCCGAAATGACTGATGCGCACCTGCGCTCCGCCGACGCGCTCATCGCCGAGTGGCGGGGTCAAGGCGGTCCTGCGCTGCCGGGCGACTTTGTGCTGCGCCGGGCGCATGGCAGGCTGCGGGTGGAGACGGCGGACCGCAAGCCGCCGAATGGCTGAGGGTGCACCGGCACGATCGTCGGGGCGGGTCTCCGGCTTGGGGAATTGTTGATCCGACAAGAGGGGAAGCCGAGCCGTGTACGACGGCGATATCGCTTCTGTGCTCATCACCGAGCAGCAGATCAAGGACAAGGTCGCGGAGCTGGCCAAGCAGGTCGACGAGGACTACCAGCAGGGCGGTGATCTGCTGCTGGTCGGAGTGCTCAAGGGCGCGGTGATGTTCATGACCGACTTCGCCCGCGCGCTGCCGCAGCCCGCGCAGCTGGAGTTCATGGCGGTCAGCTCGTACGGCTCGTCGACGTCCTCGTCCGGCGTGGTGCGCATTCTCAAGGACCTCGACCGCGACATCGCGGGCAAGCACGTGCTGATCGTCGAGGACATCATCGACTCCGGCCTGACGCTGTCCTGGCTGCTCAAGAACCTGCGGTCGCGCAACCCCGCGTCGCTGGGGGTCTGCACGCTGCTGCGCAAGCCCGACGCCGTGCAGGTGGACGTGCCCGTGCGCTACGTCGGTTTCGACATCCCGAACGAGTTCGTCGTGGGCTACGGTCTCGACTACGCAGAGCGCTATCGTGATCTGCCTTATATCGGAACGCTCGACCCCAAGGTCTACACCTCAGGCGTGTGAGGCGGGGATTTCGATCGTCCCGCCCGCTTCGGGCGGGGCGATCCTAGTAGGCTGGGCGCCCTGTGCTGGGCGCGGCATGGTCGTGCCCGCGCATCGGCCGGTACGCTGGTCTGAAGGGGTTGATGGCGGGTGTTCGCATCGGGCGCCGTCACCCGAAGTAACAGTCAGGGAGGGTCGAGGCCGCCCGTCGGCCGCAAGTGAATGGACCGAAAGCGCCTGCTCCGCAACCCGCTGCTGTGGATCCTGACAGCGTTTCTGTTGATCTACGCGTTCAGCGTGCTCTTCGACGAGACTCGTGCCTACCGCGAAGTCTCCACCTCGCAGGCCCTGGAACAGATCGCCCAGGGCAAGGTCAAAGAAGCGACCATCGAGGACAAGGAGCAGCGGGTCCGGCTGACCCTCAACGACGGCCAGAACTTCCAGGGCAGCAACCAGCTGATCGCGAACTACCCCGCCGGTGCCACCGAGCAGGTGGTCGGCGAGATTCGCAACTCCCAGGTGCCCACCTGGAACACCAAGGTCACCCAGGACTCGTTCTGGGTGCAGATGCTCTTCTACCTCGTCCCCATCGGCCTGCTCGTGCTGCTGCTGATGTGGATGATGAACAACGTGCAGGGCGGCGGGAACCGCGTCCTGAACTTCGGCAAGTCCAAGGCCAAGCAGCTCACCAAGGACATGCCCAAGACGCTGTTCGGCGACGTCGCCGGCGCCGATGAGGCCGTCGAGGAACTGCACGAGATCAAGGACTTCCTGCAGAACCCGGGCCGCTACCAGGCCCTCGGCGCGAAGATCCCCAAGGGCGTGCTGCTCTACGGCCCGCCCGGTACCGGTAAGACGCTGCTGGCCCGCGCGGTCGCAGGTGAGGCCGGGGTGCCGTTCTACTCGATCTCCGGTTCGGACTTCGTCGAGATGTTCGTCGGTGTCGGTGCCTCCCGAGTCCGCGACCTGTTCGAGCAGGCCAAGCAGAACGCGCCGTGCATCATCTTCGTCGACGAGATCGACGCGGTCGGCCGCCAGCGCGGCGCCGGCCTCGGCGGCGGTCACGACGAGCGCGAGCAGACGCTGAACCAGCTCCTCGTCGAGATGGACGGCTTCGACTCGCGCGGCGGCATCATCCTGATCGCCGCCACCAACCGCCCGGACATCCTGGACCCGGCGCTGCTGCGTCCGGGCCGCTTCGACCGGCAGATCCCGGTCTCGGCGCCGGACCTGCGGGGCCGCAAGGCGATCCTGGGCGTGCACTCCAAGGGCAAGCCGCTGGCCCAGGACGTCGACATGGACGGGCTCGCCAAGCGCACGGTCGGCTTCTCCGGTGCCGACCTGGAGAACGTGGTCAACGAGGCCGCGCTGCTCACCGCCCGCGAGAACGGCCAGCTGATCAACGCCGCCGCGATGGAAGAGGCGGTGGACCGCGTCGTCGGCGGCCCGCGCCGCAAGAGCAAGATCATCTCGGAGCGGGACAAGAAGATCACCGCCTATCACGAGGGCGGACACGCTCTCGCCGCGTGGGCGATGCCCGACCTGGAGCCGGTCTACAAGCTCACCATCCTGCCGCGCGGCCGCACCGGTGGTCACGCGCTCGTCGTCCCCGAGGACGACAAGGACATGATGACCCGCTCGGAGATGATCGGTCGGCTGGTGTTCGCGCTCGGCGGCCGCTCCGCGGAGGAGCTCGTGTTCCACGAGCCGACCACCGGCGCTTCCAGCGACATCGAGCAGGCGACCAAGATCGCCCGCGCGATGGTCACCGAGTACGGCATGACCGCCCGGCTGGGCGCGGTCAAGTACGGCAAGGAGGAGGGCGACCCGTTCCTGGGTCGCACCGCCGGCCAGCAGCCGAACTACTCGCTGGAGGTCGCGCACGAGATCGACGAGGAGGTGCGCCGGCTGATCGAGGCCGCGCACACCGAGGCGTGGGAGGTGCTCAACACCTACCGCGACGTGCTCGACGACCTCGTGCTGGAGCTCATCGAGAAGGAGACGCTCAACCGCAAGGACCTGGAGCGGGTCTTCTCGCGGGTCGAGAAGCGGCCGCGGATCACCGCGTTCAACGACTTCGGCGGGCGCACCCCGTCGGAGAAGCCGCCGGTCAAGACCCCGGGTGAACTGGCCAAGGAGCGCGGCGAGCCGTGGCCCCCGGTCGTGGAGGAGCCGACCCCGGCGCCTTCGCAGAACGTCCAGAACGGGACGCCTGCTCCGGCTCAGGAGCAGACCCCGGCGGGCGCGGGCGCCAACCAGGGCACGGTGCAGATCCAGCAGCCGCAGTCGGGCCAGCAGGTTCCCTCCGCGGTGCCGCCGAACTACGGTGCACCACCTGGATGGACCCCGGCGACCAACCCGTCCGGTTCGAACTACAACTGGACGCCCTCCTGGGAGCGCGGCGGTCAGCAGTCGTCCGAGCAGCAGGGTGAATCGCAGTCCGAGCGGCCCGAGGGCCAGGACTCGGGCAGGGAGAACGGCAGCGGCAACAACGGCCGCTGATACTGGCGGGCGCAGCGCCCGCCAGGGCGCTGCCAAAGCCAGTGGAGGAAAGCAACAGTGACCAGTGCGGTCGACGAGCCGATCGGGGCGGGGGACTCCCGCCCCGACGGCTCTTCCCACCTTCCACAGTTCGACCAGGCGCGCGCCGAGGCCGCGATCCGGGAACTGCTCATCGCAGCCGGTGAGGACCCCGAGCGCGACGGCCTGAGGGAGACGCCGCAGCGCGTCGCCCGCGCGTACCAGGAACTGTTCGCGGGGCTCTACACCGATCCGGACGAGGTCTTGGACAAGACCTTCGACGAGGCCCACGAAGAGCTCGTCCTGGTGCGCGACATCCCGGTGTACTCGCAGTGCGAGCACCACCTGCTGCCGTTCCACGGCACCGCGCACATCGGCTACATCCCCAACTCGCAGGGCCGGGTGACCGGGCTGTCCAAGCTGGCCCGCCTGGTCGACCTCTACGCCAAGCGCCCGCAGGTGCAGGAGCGGCTGACCTCGCAGGTCGCCGACGCCCTGGTGCGCAGGCTGGAGCCGCGCGGCGTGATCGTGGTGATCGACGCCGAGCACCTGTGCATGGGCATGCGCGGGGTGCGCAAGGCCGGTTCGACGACCACGACGTCGGCGGTGCGCGGCATCTTCCGCAGTTCGGCTTCGTCCCGCTCCGAGGCGTTGTCGCTGATCAGGGGGCGTTGATGCACCCGAAGCTGCCGAACCCGGCGCGCTGCGCGGTGATGGGCATCCTCAACGTCACGCCGGACTCGTTCTCCGACGGCGGGCGCTACCTGGACCGCGCGGCGGCGGTGGCGCACGGCGTCGAGATGCACCGGCTGGGCGCGGACATCATCGACGTGGGCGGTGAGTCCACCCGGCCCGGTTCGGAGCGCGTGGACGCCGCCACCGAGATCGAGCGGGTGCTGCCCGTCGTGCGCGAGCTGGTCGCGGCGGGCGTGCCGGTCAGCGTGGACACCACGCGCGCCAAGGTCGCCGCGGCGACCGCGGGAGCGGGTGCCGCGGTGATCAACGACGTCTCCGGCGGCCTCGCCGACCCGGAGATGGCCCACGTCGCGGCCGACACCGGACTGCCGTGGGTGCTGATGCACTGGCGGGGCCACAGCAAGAACATGAACGCCCTCGCCGAGTACGGCGACGTGGTCGCCGACGTGCGCGAGGAGCTGCTGCGGCAGGTCGACGTGGCCGTGCGCGCGGGGGTCGCCGAGGAGGCGATCGTGCTGGACCCGGGCTTGGGCTTCGCCAAGACCGGCAGGCACGACTGGCAGCTGCTGCAGAACCTCGACGGCCTCGTCGACGCGGGCTTCCCGGTCCTGGTGGGCGCTTCCCGCAAGCGGTTCCTGGGTGCGCTGCTGGCCGATGACGACGGCACGCCGCGCCCGCCTGAAGGCCGCGAGACGGCCACGGCCGTGGTCTCGGCGCTGTCCGCCGACAGGGGAGCGTGGGGTGTGCGGGTGCACGACGTGCGGCGCTCGCTGGACGCGGTGGCGGTGACCGCCGCCTGGCGGAGCGGAGGCGAGTGCGTTGGCTGACCGGATCACGTTGACGGGCCTGCAGGTCCGCGGCAACCACGGCGTGTTCGACCACGAGAAGCGGGACGGCCAGGACTTCGTGGTCGACATCACCGTCTGGCTCGACCTGGGCGACGCCGCGGCGACCGACGACCTCACCAAGACGCTGCACTACGGCGAGCTCGCCGAGATGGCCGCCGGGATCGTCGGCGGCGAGTCGCGCGACCTCATCGAGACGGTGGCCGGCGAGATCGCCGACGAGGTGATGAAGGACGAGCGGGCCTACGCCGTCGAGGTCACGCTGCACAAACCGCACGCGCCGATCCCGCTGTCCTTCGCCGACGTCGCGGTCACGATCCGCCGCTCGCGCCGCGGTGGCCGCGGCACCGTGGTGCCGGCGTGAGCCGAGCGGTCCTGTCCCTCGGCTCGAACCTCGGTGACCGGCTGCGCTACCTGCGGTTGGCCGTCGAGGGCTTCGCCGACGAGCTGGTGGCGGCCTCGCCGGTCTACGAGACCGCGCCGTGGGGCGTCACCGATCAGCCGGACTTCCTCAACGCGGTCCTCATCGTCGAGTCCCCGGACGTCGACGAGTGGGGCTGGCTCCGCCGGGCCCAGGCCCTGGAGCAGCAGGCCGAACGCATCCGGGAGCAGCGCTGGGGACCGCGCACCCTCGACGTCGACGTGGTGGTGGTCGACGAGGTCCGCAGCGACCACCCGGACCTCCTCCTCCCGCACCCGGGAACCCCCGCCCGAGCCACGGTCCTCATCCCCTGGCTCGCGCTGGACCCCGAAGCCCACCTCCCGGGCCACGGCCCCGTGGCCGACCTCCTGGCCGCCCTCCCGGACTCGGACCGCAACGACGTCCACCTGAGAGACGACCTCACCCTCCACTAGGGACGCACCTCCCGCAGGGGCACCACGCCCGCTCCGCAGAGGCCGCCCCAGCCCTCACGTGCTGTCCCAGATCTCAATGGAAATCCGGTCACCGATTTCAGTGGAAGTTCGGTCACCGATTTCAGTGGAAGTTCGGTCCCCGGCTTCAGTGGAAGTCCGGTCCGCGGTCTCCGTGCGCATTCGGTCCCCCGATTTCAGTGGAAGTCCGACTCCCGATCTCAGTGGAGATCCGGGTTCCGACTTCCACTGAAATCCGGGTCCTGGGGAGGCGACCGCCGGGTTGGGGGAGGTGGGATGCTGGTGGGGTGTCTCCGCGAAGCACTGAGCAGATGACGTTCACCAAGCCCGGGCAGTTGGTGGCCGCGGGGTTGGTGGCGGCCGTGGTGATCTTCCTGCTCTGCCAGCTGATGTACGGGGAGCTGCCGCCTCTGCCGTTGCTGGCGGGGGCGACGCTGTTGCTGATCGCCGCGGTGGACGTGGTGCTGGCGGCGGTGTTGCGGCCTCGCGTGCGGCGCAAGCCCGGGGTCGAGCCGGTCGAGGCGCTGACGGCGGCGCGGGCCGTGGCGCTG
The DNA here is from genome assembly GCF_018070075.1 of Saccharopolyspora endophytica. Classification (GTDB taxonomy): domain Bacteria; phylum Actinomycetota; class Actinomycetes; order Mycobacteriales; family Pseudonocardiaceae; genus Saccharopolyspora; species Saccharopolyspora endophytica. The sequence continues at coordinate 114,748 of NZ_JAGPXE010000016.1, read as the reverse complement.
GCGAAGGCGTCGTCGCTGGCCGGGGCGATCATGGCCGGTGTCTGGATCGGACTCCTGGCGCACCTGCTGCCGATGATGAGCTCGGTGGACGCCGCGCGGTCGGACACCTTCGCCGCCGTCGTCGGGTTGGTCAGCGCCGGGGCGCTGATCGGCGCGGGACTGTGGCTGGAGCACTGCCTGCGCAATCCCGATGAGCCGGATGATCCTCACGAGGACGAGTGAAACCGCCCACCCGATGGGCTGTTCGGAGCAGTCACCGTTCCGCTGCTGCGAGCAACGTGCGAACGGTTCGGCGCACCTTCAGATCTCGAACTGGTAACCGCCTTGTACGGTGGGCGCCATGTCCGAGCGCGGCACTACCGAGACCGACCCCGGCAACGGGCGATCCACCCTCCTGTGGGGCGGTGCGCTCGTGCTCGCGGCGGCCGCCACGTCGCTGCTGGTCCTCAGCAACGACGCCCGGATGCTCCGCCTCGGGTTGATCGCCGCGCTGTGGGCCGCGCTGCTGGGCGCGTTCGCGGTGGCGCGGTTGCGGCACCGGGTCCTGGAGAGCGAGCAGGCCGCCGCCGATCGGCAGCGGATCTACGAGCTGGAGCTGGAGCGCGAGATCGCCGCGCGGCGCGAGTACGAGCTGGAAGCCCAGGCGGAGGCCCGGCGCCGGGCGTCGGAGGAGTCCGACGGTCAGATCCGCGCGTTGCAGGCCGAGCTGGCGAAGTTGCGGACGACGCTGGAGCAGGTGATCGGCGGTGACGTGCTCTTCGAGCGGGTCGCGCTGCGCGCCGAGTCCACTCGGGTGCGTTCGCTCGGCGAGCGCCCGCAGGGCGAGACGCAGCTCGTCCAGCACCGCCCGCAGCGGCCGAAGACGATCCAGCAGCCGGTCCAGCAGCAGCCCGCCCCGACGCCGGCCGCGGCCAAGACGGACGTGATGGCCCGGCTGTCCGGCGAGGTCCCGCTCGAGCAGCCGAAGCCGCAGGCCCCGAAACCGCAGATGTCCCAGGCCTTCCCGAGTCGCCCGGGACCGCAGCGCCCGGATCGCACGGCCTACGAGAAGCCGAGCCCCGACCCGGCGGGCGCGCACACCGCGGGCACGTCGGTCAACGACCTCCTCGCCGCGTACGGCGGCAGCGCCGACGGCCAGCCCCGCCGCCGTCGCCGCTCGTGAGTTCCCCGGCGGACAACGGTCAGGGGAACAAAAGCAGAACCATTCGGTCAGTCGCGGATCCGGTTCTCTAGGGTCTGGGGCGTGTCGAGTCATGATCACGCGGAGCCGGTCGCTGACGTCTCCCGCGCGCGCCGGTTGCAGAGCCGCAAGCACCACGCCGTCGGCTGGCCGATCGCCGGCTTGATCCTGCTCGGGATGATCGGGCTGATCATGCTGGGGATCACGACGTCCAAGGTCGGTGCGCTGCCAGCCGTGTTCGGCGCGGTCGCCGCGCTGCTGCCGGTCGGTGTCGTGGTGGCCGCGACGGTCTGGATCGACCGCTGGGAGCCCGAGCCGCCGATGCTGATGGTCGGCGCGTTCCTGTGGGGCGCGGGCGGTGCGACGGCCTGCTCGCTGCTGCTCAACAACACCTCGCAGTCGGTGGCGAACCTGCTGCTGGGCCAGGCCGATCACAAGTTCTTCCTGACCGCGGTGATCGGGCCGCTGGTGGAGGAGGCCGCCAAGGCCGTGTTCGTGGTGGGCCTGTGGATGCGCCGCCGCGCCGAGTTCAACGGTCTGGTCGACGGCATCGTCTACGCGTCGCTGACCGCCGCCGGTTTCGCCTTCACCGAGAACATCCTCTACTTCGGCAAGGCCTTCGCCGACGGCGGCGTGACCGGGGGAGCGGTCGTGGCGCTGTTCGTGCTGCGCGGGGTGCTGGCGCCGTTCTCGCACCCGCTGTTCACCGCGATGTTCGGCATCGCCGTCGGTTTCGCGTGGGGCGCTCGCACCCGGCTCAAGCAGCTGGGCTGGCTGATCGCCGGCTACCTGGTGGCGGTGCTGCTGCACGCGGTGTGGAACTCGGCGACGTTCCTCGGTGGGGCCGGTTTCATCAACGTCTACTTCTTGATCATGGTGCCGGTGTTCCTCGGCACGCTCGCGCTGATCGTGTGGCAGCGCAAGCGGGAGCAGCGCATCGTCATCGCGCAGCTGCCGAAGCTGGAGCGGGCCGGGCTCGTCGCGCGCAGCGAGATCGACCTGCTGGCGAGCCTGACCGGCAGGCAGGGCTGGCTGCGCAAGGTCAAGCGGCACGCGGGAAGTCAGGCCGCGAAGTCGGTGCGCGACTACCAGATCGCGGTCACCGAGCTGGCGTTCCTGCAGCACCGCTCGGAGGCGGGCCGCACCACCAGCGCCGCTCGCCGCGCCCGCCGGGAGAAGCTGATCGCCGACCTCAAGCAGGCCCGCCGCTCGGCGGCAGGGCGCCAGGAGGCCATCCAGACCGCGAGGATCAACATCGACGAGCTGACCCGCCGAGTCCCGAAGCCGCGCGGGTGAGCGGGCTCGTTCGCGTGGTTCTCGCCACCTTTGACGGTCGGGGAGTAGCCCCGGCACCGGGTGTTGGGGCTACTCTCGCGGCGCTGTCTGGTACCCGGTAGCGGGACTGGAACGGTATGGGAGGAACACGTGGCGATGTCTGCTGAACCCACGGGCCCACGGCTGCGCGTTGGAGTGATCTCCGCTGGTCGGGTGGGTGCCGTGCTGGGCGCCGCGCTGCAGCGGGTCGGGCACGAGGTCGTCGCGGTCTCCGCCGTCTCGGACGCCTCGCTGCGTCGCGCGGAGGAGCTGCTGCCCGGTGTGCCGGTCGAGCCGCCGGACGCGGTCGCGGGCAAGGCCGAACTGCTGGTCCTGGCGATCCCGGACGACGCGATCCCGGGCATGGTGCAGGGCCTGGTCACCGCCGACGCGCTGCACGGCTCGCAGCTGATCATGCACACCTCGGGCTCGCAGGGCGTGACCGCGCTGGAGCCGGCCGCCGCCATCGGCGCGTTGCCGATGGCCATGCATCCCGCGATGACCTTCACCGGCCGCGCCGAGGACGTCCAGCGCCTGTCCGACGCCTGCATGGTCATCACCGCCGACGAGCTCACCGGCTGGAGCGTCGCGGAGAGCATCGCGATCGAGCTGGGCATGGAGCCGGTGCGCCTGCCCGAAGAGGCCCGCCCGCTGTACCACGCGGCCCTCACCCACGGCGCGAACCACCTGATCACGCTGGTCAACGAGTGCCAGCAGCTGCTGCGCGACGCCGGGGTGGAGGTCCCGGGCCGGGTGATGGCGCCGCTGCTGTCGGCGTCGCTGGACAACGCGCTGCGCCTCGGCGACCGGGCCTACACGGGTCCGGTGGTGCGCGGAGATTCGGGAACCGTGCGCGGGCACCTGCGCGCGCTGTCCGACGCCGACCCGGACGTCGTTCCCGGCTACCGGGAACTGGCCCGCCGCACGGCGGTCCGGGCCGAGCGGAGCGGCCTGCTGCGCGGTGACGTCGCCGCGCGCGTGCACGAGGCCCTCGACGAGGAACAGGCTTGATCCGCGATCTTCGCGGCGGAGACATGGAGTCGACGATGACCAACAACCCCGGCTACCAGCGCGGTGAGCTGACCGTGCACGCCGACCCGGCGGAGCTCGCGCGCGTCACCCGCGCCCTGCGGGCGACCGGCCGCAAGGTGCACCTGGTGCCCACGATGGGCGCGCTGCACCGCGGTCACCTGGAGCTGATCAAGCGGGCGAAGCAGGACATCAACGCCGTCGTGGTGGTGTCGATCTTCGTCAACCCGCTCCAGTTCGGCCCGAACGAGGACTTCGACCGCTACCCGCGCACCTTCGACGCCGACGTCGAGGCGTGCCGCGAGGCCGGCGTGGGCCTGGTCTTCGCGCCCACCGTGGACGCGATGTACGGCGGCGGGCGCGAGCTGTCGGTGCACGCCGGGCCGCTGGGCGAGGAGCTGGAGGGCGCGACCCGCAAGGGGCACTTCGACGGCATGCTGACCGTGGTGCTCAAGCTGCTCAACATCGTGCGCCCCGACCTGGCTTTCTTCGGAGAGAAGGACTACCAGCAGCTGGTCCTGATCCGGAAGATGGCGCGGCAGTTCGACCTGGACTCCCAGATCCAGGGCATCCCGACCGTCCGCGAGTCCGACGGGCTGGCCCTGTCCAGCCGCAACGTCTACCTCGACTCCGACCAGCGGCGTGCCGCCCTGGCGATCTCGGCGTCGCTGACCGCGGGCGCGCACGCGGCCGTCGGCGGCCCGGAGGCGGTGCTCAAGGCCGCGCGCGAGGTGCTGGCCACCGAGCCCTTGGTGCAGCCGGACTACCTGGAGCTGCGGGACCCCGAGCTGGGACCGGCTCCGGCCTCGGGTGAAGCGCGACTGCTGGTGGCTGCGAAGGTCGGCGCCACCAGGCTGATCGACAACGCGATGGTCCTGCTCGGCGAGTGAACCGGCCCTAGGAGGTCAGCGATGTTCCGCACGATGTTGAAGTCCAAGATCCACCGGGCCACCGTCACCCAGGCCGACCTGCACTACGTCGGCTCGGTGACCGTCGACAAGGACCTGATGGAGGCCGCGGACCTGCTCGAAGGGGAGCAGGTCGCGATCGTCGACGTCACCAACGGCGCCCGGCTGGAGACCTACGTCATCACCGGCGAGCGGGGTTCCGGGGTGATCGGGATCAACGGCGCCGCCGCGCACCTGATCGAGCCCGGTGACATCGTCATCCTCATCGCCTACGGCGTGATGGACGAGCTCGAAGCCCGCAACTTCAAGCCCAAGGTGATCTTCGTCGACGCCGACAACAAGCCGGTTGATCTCGGGGTCGATCCCGGCCATGCGCCGGAGGGGTCGGGGCTCCTGAGTTCGCAGGCCGATGCGGAGACAGACGATGCCGCCAAGCTCGACGCCCTGCTTCAGCAGCCGGAGAACTGATCAAGAGCTCTGTGGTCCCCGTGCTTGTCGGTGCCAGAAGCGGAACCTCAGACGTCCTCTGGCTCCGGGATCCGAGACTGATGTATGTCCAATACACGGCGCTACGGCTGTCCTCCCCAGAGAACGTCTGAGAACCCGCGGCGGTGCGGGTTGCTCAGGTGGGGTGAGGAGAAACCGGCTTCGCCGGTTGCCTGACCTGTGCTTTTCGTGTGAAGGGATCCTTTTCCGTGCTGCTGGCCATTGACGTCGGGAACACCAACATCGTCCTCGGGCTCTACGACGACGTCGATGACCCGCCGGATCTCGCCGCGACGCTGGTCCGGGACTGGCGGATGCGCACCGAGCCGCGGATGACGGCCGACGAGATGGCGCTGACCATGCGGGGGCTGATCGGGGACTACGCCGAGCGGATCACCGGCATCGCCGCGCTGTCCACGGTCCCGGCGCTGCTGCGCGAGCTGCGGGTGATGCTGGAGCGCTACTGGACCGACGTGCCGCGCGTGGTGGTGGAGCCGGGCGTGCGCACGGGCGTTCCGCTGCTCGTGGACAACCCGAAGGAGGTCGGCGCGGACCGGGTGATCAACACCTTGGCCGCGCACCACCTCCACGCCACGAACTGCGTGGTCGTGGACTTCGGCACCTCGACGAACATCGACGTCATCTCCGCCAAGGGCGAATTCCTCGGCGGCGCCTTCGCGCCGGGTGTGGAGATCTCGCTCGACGCGTTGGCCTCCCGGGCGGCGCAGTTGCGCAAGGTGGAGTTGGTCCGGCCGCGCTCGGTCATCGGAAAGAACACGGTGGAATGCCTTCAATCCGGAATTCTTTTCGGATTCGCGGGTCAGGTCGACGGACTCGTCCGCCGAATCGTGGATGAACTCGAAGCCACCCACGGAGGCCCCACCACGGTGCTGGCCACCGGAGGTCTGGCCCCGCTGGTCTTCTCCGAATCCACGACGATCACCCACCACGTCCCGGACCTCACCCTCCTGGGCCTGCGCCTGGTCTACGACCGCAACTTCCGCTGATCAAAAAAGCCGCCGAGCGGCAAGGCCCGCACCGTCAGGCAAGCGCCGCAGGCGCTTTCTCCTTGCCCCACCTGAGCAACCTGCACCGCCGGGGTTCTCAGGCGTCGTCCGGGGAGTATTGGCACACATCAGGAGTGGCGCCCGGAGCCAGACGACGTCTGAGGTCCCCCCACCCGCACCGCTAAGCAGGCCGCCGGAAGCCCAATTCAAGTCACTACGTACCCTGTTTTGCGTGACTGACCAGGACACTTCCAATCCCCCGGCAAGCGCTGACGGCGTCGAAGACCTGCCGGAACAGATGCGGATCCGGCGGGAGAAGCGGGAGCGCCTGCTCGACGCCGGAGTCGACCCGTACCCGGTGACGCTGCCCATCACGCACGGACTGGCCGAAATCCGCTCCGCCCACGAGGGCCTGGAGCCCGACACCGCGACCGGCGAGCAGGTCGGTGTGGCAGGCCGCGTGATGTTCCTGCGCAACACCGGCAAGCTCTGCTTCGCCACGCTGCGCGCCGGCGACGGGACCGAACTGCAGGCGATGCTGAGCCTCAAGCAGGTCGGTGAGGAGTCGCTGACGTCCTGGAAGGGCGAAGTGGACCTCGGCGACCACGTCTTCGTGCACGGTGAGGTCATCACCTCCCGGCGCGGTGAGCTTTCGGTGATGGCCGATGAATGGCGGATGGCGGCGAAGTCGCTGCGTCCGCTTCCGGTCATGCACAAGGAACTCGGCGAGGAAATGCGAGTCCGCCAGCGCTACGTCGACCTGATCGTGCGCAAGCAGGCCGCGGAAACGGTGCGCACCCGGGCCGCGGTGCAGCGCTCGCTGCGTGATTCCTTCGAACAGCGCGGATACATCGAGGTGGAAACCCCGATGCTGCAGACGTTGCAGGGCGGTGCCGCCGCTCGCCCGTTCACCACGCATTCCAACGCCTTCGACATCGACCTGTTCCTGCGCATCGCGCCGGAGTTGTATCTGAAGCGCTGCGTTGTCGGTGGGATCGAGAAGGTTTTCGAGATCAACCGAAACTTCCGGAACGAAGGCAGTGATTCTTCCCACTCGCCCGAGTTCGCAATGCTGGAGTTCTACCAGGCCTACGCCGATTACAACGACATGGCCGATCTGACCAGGTCGCTCATCCAGGAAGCGGCGGAACGGGTCTCCGGTTCTCAGGTCGTCACGTGGTTCGACGGAACCGAGTACGACCTCTCCGGTGAGTGGGCGACGCTGACGATGTACGAGTCGTTGTCGGAAGCGCTGGAATCCGAGGTGATCCCGGAAACTCCGGTTGAAGCGCTGCGCAAGCACGCGGACGCCCTCGGTGTGCAGGTCGATCCGAAGATGGGTCACGGCAAGCTGGTGGAAGAGCTGTGGGAGCACACCGTCGGTGACCATTTGACCGCTCCCACCTTCGTCCGCGACTTCCCGGTGGAGACCTCCCCGTTGACACGTCAGCACCGCGAGAAGGCGGGTGTTGCGGAAAAGTGGGATCTCTACGTTCGCGGGTTCGAGCTGGCGACCGGTTACTCGGAACTCGTGGATCCGGTTGTGGAACGGCAGCGGTTGGAGGAGCAGGCCCTGCTCGCGGCGGCAGGAGATGACGAGGCCATGCCGGTCGACGAGGACTTTTTGCGCGCTCTGGAGTACGGAATGCCTCCCAGCGGTGGCGTGGGAATGGGTATCGACAGGTTGTTGATGGCGTTGACCGGTCTCGGTATCCGGGAGACGATCCTGTTCCCGTTGGTCCGCCCGGAATGACCCGATCAGGGTGGCTCAACAGAATTTTGTGGACCGGATGAGTGCATTATCGGAGTCCCTGCGCTAACCTGACCCCAGAATGTGTCGGCGACGGCTATTGGCGCACTTCCAAGTGTCGCTGCCGTACTTGCCCAAGTGCGGCTGGCGTTCTGGCGAGGGGGTTTCCGCTCCCGGCAGATGGTTGCTGTCCCGCTAAAGCACAATTTTTTGCTCGGGGAGGACTTCGAAGATGGCGCAGAAGGTCACTGTCACCCTTGTCGACGATCTGGATGGTGGGCAGGCCGACGAAACCGTTGAGTTCGGATTGGACGGTGTGTCGTACCAGATCGACCTTTCCGCCGACAATGCCGGAGATCTGCGGGAGGCGCTGGCCAACTACGTCTCCAACGCGCGCCGCGCCGGTGGACGCAAGAAGCCGGGTCCGCGTCCGGGTGCGGCCGCGCGTTCCACCGGTGGTTCCACCAGTGCGGACCGCGAGCAGAACCAGGCCATTCGGGAATGGGCGCGCAAGCGCGGCCTGAAGGTGTCGGACCGCGGTCGTATCCCGGCCGACATCGTGGAGCAGTACCACCAGGCGAACTGAAAGTCGCGTTCAAGAGGCGTTTGCCGGGTCGTCGGGGCCCGGTGAACGCCTTTTGTTGCGTTCGGATAACTCATTTACGCGGTTTCCCCGCGATTGATCAACTTTCCCGGAAAACCGCTGGCGTAACGGTCCGGGCCGCACATCCGCAACAGCTCCTCCACTTTTCGTCCGAGGTCTCGAACAACTCCCGCCGCTCGCGGCTGTGATGGCGAACATCCGAACCCGCTCTGTCCGTGCGGCTTAGGTTGTCCTAACCTGGGCAACGTCCGGGTGAACACCGAAGGGGAGTGGGACGTGGCTCGAACGGAGGCTCTCACCGAGCCGCCCACGTCGGAAACCGCGTCCGCCGCACCTGGTGAGCGCCTGAAGCGCAGACGCTCCCGCCGCCTCACCGGCATCGGGATCCTGCTGCTCGTGCTGCTGGCCAGCGTCGTGCTGAGCATCGCGGTCGGCGCCAAGACGATTCCGCTCGCCGAGGTCTGGAGCGGCCTGGTCGCGCCCGGCGGCACCGAGAACGACCTGATCATCCAGGAGCTGCGGATCCCGCGCACCGTCGCCGGCGTGCTGGCCGGAGCCGCGCTCGGTCTGGCCGGTGCGCTGATGCAGGGCCACACGCGCAACCCGCTCGCCGACCCCGGCATCCTCGGCATCACCCAGGGCGCGGGGCTCGGCGTCGTGCTCGCCGTCTACACCTTCGGCATCACCACGCTGTTCGGCTTCATCTGGTTCGGATTCGCGGGCTCGCTGATCGGCGCGCTGGCGGTGTTCGCGATCGGCTCGATGGGCCGCGGCGGCGCCACGCCGGTGACGCTGGCGCTGGCGGGCATGGCGATCAGCTCGCTGCTGCACGCGATCACCTCGGCCCTGGTGCTCACCGACCAGCAGACGATGGACACCTACCGCTTCTGGAAGGTCGGCTCGATCGCCATCACCGATCCGTCGGTGCTGCCGCAGGTCGCGCCCTTCGTGGTGGTCGGGCTCGTGCTGGGCCTGGCCAACGCGACCAGCCTCAACGCGCTGTCGCTGGGCGAGGACGTGGCCAGCTCGCTGGGCCACCGGGTGGTCTGGGCGCGCCGCGCCGGGATCGCCGCGGTGAGCGTGCTGGTCGGCGGGGCCGTCGCGATCTGCGGACCGATCGGCTTCGTCGGCCTGGTCGTGCCGCACGTCGCCCGCTACTTCACCGGTGCCGACTACCGCTGGCTGCTGCCCTTCGCCGCGCTGCTCGGCTCCTCGCTGGTGCTGTTGGCCGACGTGCTCGGCCGCATCGTCGCCCGGCCCGCCGAGGTGCAGGTGGGCGTGATGCTGGCGATGGTCGGCGCCCCGTTCTTCATCGCTCTCGTGCGACGCCGGAAGTTGGTGCGGCTATGACGGCGACCGTTCAGGACCGGCCGGTCGAGGAGGTCACCGGGCGGCGGCCGCTGCGCGTGGGCCCGTTCTCCGGCGTGTTCCGGCTCCGGCCGCTGCTGGCGCTGGTCGGCGGGCTCGTGGTGCTGCTGGCGGTGTTCGTCCTCGACGTCGGGATCGGCGAGTACCAGATCAGCCCGGCCGAGGTGCTCAGCACGCTGTTCGGCGGCGGCGACCGCGCGCAGTCGATCATCATCTGGGAGCTGCGGATGCCGCGCGGCCTGACCGCGCTGCTCGTGGGTGCCGCGCTGGGCCTGGCGGGCGCGATCATGCAGGCGCTGGCGCGCAACCCGCTGGCCAGCCCGGACATGCTCGGCATCACCTGGGGCGCCGGGTGCGCGGCCGTCGGGGTGATCGTGTTCGCCGGGACGGCGGGCAGCCTGTCCGGTGCGCTGTCCGACTACGGGCTGCCGGTGGTGGCGCTGGTCGGCGGCCTGGTCACCGGCGTCGCCGTGTACCTGCTGGCCTATCGGCGAGGGGTGGACTCCTACCGGTTGGTGCTGGTCGGCGTGGGCGTCAGCGCGCTGGCGGGCAACGCCGTCTACTGGCTGCTGACCGTCGGCGACGTCAACGACGCCGGTCGCGCCATGGTGTGGCTGACCGGCAGCCTCAACGCGCGCGGCTGGGAGCACGTGGTGCCGACCGCCATCGCGCTGGCCGTGCTGGTCCCGCTGGCCCTCGTCGGCGCCCACGTGCTGGGTGCGCTGCAGTTCGACGACGACACGGTCCGCGGCCTCGGCGTGCGGATGGACCTCGCGCGCGGCTTCCTGCTGTTCGCCTCGGTCGTGCTGGCCTCGATCGCCACCGCGGCGGCCGGCCCGATCCAGTTCGTCGCGCTGGCCACCCCGCAGATCGCGCTGCGGGTCTCGCGCACCTCGCGCCCGCCGCTGCTGACCTCGGCCGTGCTCGGCGCGGCGCTGGTGGTCGGTTCGGACGTGATCGCCCGGACCGCGTTCGGCACCCTGGAGCTGCCGGTCGGCATCGTGACCGCGATCCTGGGCGCCCCGTACCTGATCTACCTGCTCATCCGTCGGTACCGGGAGGTCCGAGCATGACCGCGTCCGCCTCTACCCGCCCCGAGCAGGACCAGGCCCGGGCTGTCGCCGACCGCCTCCGGGCCCGGGACCTGAAGCTGGCCTACGGCGAGCGCGTCGTCGTCGACGGCCTCGACTTCGAGGTCGCCGGCGGCACGATCACGGCGGTGATCGGACCCAACGGCTGCGGCAAGTCGACGCTGCTGCGCGCCTTCGGCCGCCTGCTGGCGCCGCAGCGCGGCGAGGTGCTGCTGGACGGCAAGAAGATCCACAAGATGTCGACCAAGGAGGTCGCCCGGGTCCTCGGCGTGCTGCCCCAGTCACCCGCGGCGCCCGAGGGCCTGACGGTGGCCGACCTGGTCGCGCGCGGACGGCACCCGCACCAGTCCTGGTACCGGCAGTGGTCCAGCGACGACGAGTCGGCGGTGGCCGAGGCGCTGGCCATGACGGGCATCGGTGACCTGGCCGAACGCACCCTCGACGAGCTCTCCGGCGGTCAGCGGCAGCGCGCGTGGCTGTCGATGGCGCTGGCGCAGGGCACCGACCTGCTGCTGCTCGACGAGCCCACGACCTACCTCGACCTCTCGCACCAGGTGGACGTGCTGGAGCTGGTCGGCAGGCTGCACGACGAGAGCGGCCGGACCGTGGTGATGGTGCTGCACGACCTCAACCTGGCCGCCCGCTACGCCGACCGGCTGGTCGCGATGAAGGACGGCGCCGTGGTCGCGTCGGGCGAGCCGGGCGAGGTGCTCACCGAGGAGCTCCTGGCCGACGTCTTCGACCTCCGGGCCCGCGTGATTCCCGATCCCGTTGCGGGTACTCCCATGGTGGTCCCGATCGGGGGAAGGCGGGCCGGAGAAGGGTCCGGCGCTCAGCCGTGAACACGGTGCGTCACGATCCGACGCGCGCTGTTCGCGCTCAGCGGAACGGCGCCGAGATCAGGAATCCTGCAGGCCAACGCGCCGTTGGGCACAGTGCCGGGCAAGAATGTGGCGTAGCGGGCACGGACCGCGACCGGGGTTGGCTACTACAGTGGTCCCCAAGAGTGCTGAACCCGTCGTGGATCGCGGCGTAGCGCTAAAGCCGTGTCCCGGAACTAGACCGCCGGCGCAGCAGTCAGGGAGTGCGAATGTTCGAGAGGTTCACCGACCGCGCGAGGCGGGTGGTTGTCCTGGCCCAAGAAGAGGCCCGGATGCTCAACCACAACTACATCGGCACCGAGCACATTCTCCTGGGCTTGATCCACGAGGGTGAGGGTGTCGCCGCCAAGGCGCTGGAGTCGCTGGGTATCGCGCTTGAGGGCGTGCGCCAGCAGGTCGAGGAGATCATCGGCCAGGGGCAGCAGGCCCCCAGCGGACACATCCCGTTCACCCCACGGGCCAAGAAGGTGCTGGAGCTGTCGCTGCGGGAGGCGCTGCAGCTCGGCCACAACTACATCGGCACCGAGCACATCCTGCTCGGGCTGATCCGCGAGGGCGAGGGCGTCGCCGCCCAGGTGCTCGTCAAGCTCGGTGCGGACCTCAACCGGGTGCGCCAGCAGGTGCTGCAGCTGCTGTCCGGTTACCAGGGCAAGGAGCCGGCGGAGGCCGGCGGCCGCGGCGAGGGCACGCCGTCGTCGTCGCTGGTGCTGGACCAGTTCGGCCGCAACCTGACGCAGGCAGCGCGCGAGGGCAAGCTCGACCCGGTCATCGGCCGGGACAAGGAGATCGAGCGGATCATGCAGGTCCTCTCGCGCCGCACCAAGAACAACCCGGTGCTCATCGGTGAAGCCGGTGTCGGCAAGACCGCGGTCGTGGAGGGCCTCGCGTCGCAGGTCGTCAAGGGCGAGGTGCCCGAGACGCTCAAGGACAAGCAGCTCTACACCCTCGACCTGGGTTCGCTGGTCGCCGGTTCCCGCTACCGCGGTGACTTCGAGGAGCGCCTGAAGAAGGTGCTCAAGGAGATCAAGACCCGCGGCGACATCATCCTGTTCATCGACGAGATCCACACGCTGGTCGGTGCCGGTGCCGCCGAGGGCGCGATCGACGCCGCCAGCATCCTCAAGCCGATGCTGGCCCGTGGTGAGCTGCAGACCATCGGTGCCACCACGCTGGAGGAGTACCGCAAGTACGTCGAGAAGGACCCGGCTCTGGAGCGCCGCTTCCAGCCGATCCAGGTCGGCGAGCCGTCGCTGGAGCACACCGTCGAGATCCTCAAGGGTCTGCGGGACCGCTACGAGGCGCACCACCGCGTGTCGATCACCGATGGCGCCCTGGTGTCGGCGGCGAACCTGGCCGACCGCTACATCAACGACCGGTACCTGCCGGACAAGGCGATCGACCTGATCGACGAGGCCGGCGCGCGGATGCGCATCCGCCGCATGACCGCTCCGCCGGACCTGCGCGAGTTCGACGAGAAGATCGCCGAGGTCCGCCGCGAGAAGGAGTCCGCGATCGACGCGCAGGACTTCGAGCGGGCCGCCCGCCTGCGGGACGAGGAGAAGCAGCTCCTCGGCCAGAAGGAGGAGCGCGAGAAGCAGTGGAAGGCCGGTGACCTGGACGTCGTCGCGGAGGTCGACGACGAGCAGATCGCCGAGGTGCTGGCGAACTGGACCGGCATCCCCGTCTTCAAGCTCACCGAGGAGGAGACCACCCGTCTGCTCCGCATGGAGGACGAGCTGCACAAGCGGATCATCGGCCAGAACGACGCGGTCAAGGCCGTGTCCCAGGCGATCCGCCGCACTCGCGCCGGTCTGAAGGACCCGAAGCGCCCGTCCGGTTCGTTCATCTTCGCCGGCCCGTCCGGTGTCGGTAAGACCGAGCTGTCCAAGGCGCTCGCGGAGTTCCTCTTCGGCGACGACGACGCGCTCGTGCAGATCGACATGGGTGAGTTCCACGACCGCTACACCGCCTCGCGGCTGTTCGGCGCCCCGCCCGGGTACGTCGGCTACGAGGAGGGCGGCCAGCTCACCGAGAAGGTCCGCCGCAAGCCGTTCTCCGTGGTCCTGTTCGACGAGATCGAGAAGGCCCACCAGGAGATCTACAACACCCTGCTGCAGGTGTTGGAGGACGGTCGTCTCACCGACGGCCAGGGCCGCACGGTGGACTTCAAGAACACGGTGCTGATCTTCACCTCCAACCTCGGAACGCAGGACATCTCCAAGGCCGTCGGCCTGGGCTTCTCCAGTGGTCAGGGCGCTGAGTCCAACTACGAGCGGATGAAGTCCAAGGTCAACGAGGAGATGAAGAAGCACTTCCGGCCGGAGTTCCTCAACCGGATCGACGACGTGATCGTCTTCCACCAGCTCACGGAGTCCGAGATCGTCCAGATGGTCGACCTGCTCTCCAACCGCGTGGAGAAGGCGCTCAAGGGCAAGGACATGGCCCTGGAGCTCACGGACACGGCGAAGAAGCTGCTGGCCAAGCGCGGGTTCGACCCGGTGCTGGGTGCGCGGCCGCTGCGCCGGACGATCCAGCGGGAGATCGAGGACAAGCTGTCCGAGAAGATCCTGTTCGGCGAGGTCGAGCCGGGTCAGATCGTCATCGTCGACGTCGAGGGCTGGGAAGGCGAGGGGCCGGACGACAAGGCCACCTTCACCTTCCGCGGTGAGCCCAAGCCGTCCGCGGTGCCGGACGCCCCGCCGGTCGGCGTCTCCGCCCACGGCGAGGACAAGCAGGACAACGGCAACACCGAGTCCTGATCCACCGACGCGAAACGGCCCCCGCACCCACTCGGTGCGGGGGCCGTTCGCCGTCTGGGCCCGGTCGCGCGGATCAGCGGATCCGGTGGATCTCCTCGGTGGGGTGGTCGGCCTGGACGCGGGCGAACTGGACCGTGGGCGCCTCCGCGATCGCCTGGTCCCGGCGGTTGTTGCGGATCCGCAGGGCCACGAACACCACGACGGTCAGCACCGAGGTGATCACCACGGCCCGGGACAGCAGTCCCGCGTACTGCTCGACGAGGTACCAGTGCTGGCCGAGCAGGTAGCCGGCGAGCACGAAGATCGTGTTCCAGACCAGGCTGCCCAGCGTCGTGAACAGCGCGAACGTGCTCAGCCGCATCTGCTCGACCCCGGCGGGCAGCGAGATGAAGCTGCGGAACAGCGGGATCATCCGGCCGAAGAACACGGCCTTCACGCCGTGCTTGGCGAACCACGCCTCGGTCTTGTCGACGTCGGAGAGCTTCACCAGCGGCAGCTTCGCCGCGATCGCGCGCGTCCGCTCCCGGCCCAGCTTCGCGCCGAGCCAGTAGAGCGCGAGGGCGCCGACCAGCGAGCCCAGCGTGGTCCACAGGATCGCCCCGAGCAGCGACATGTCGCCGCGGCTCGCGGTGAACCCGGCCAGCGGCAGGATCAGCTCGGACGGGATCGGCGGGAAGAGGTTCTCCAGGGCGATGATCATGCCCGCGCCGGGACCGCCGAGGGTTTCCATCACCCCGATGACCCAGGCCGTGAAGCCGGTGGGCTGGGCGGACGTGGCGGCTGTCGTCGTCAGATCCATGCGGGGCGAACTCCGGGGGTCGTTTGTCCGTTTATTCCATGATTCCAGCGGATTTCGATGTTTCGCCCCGAGCGCGTGTGACCTGTGGCACTCCTCGGCGTGTCCGGTGATCTTTGGCAGGCTGGAACGCAACCATTCGGGGGCGCCGAACGTCCGGATGGCCGGGGGCTGGGGAGCAGACGGAGGCAAGGATGACGCGCACGGCGCACGAGGTGGTCGACGAGCCGGTGGACGACGACATCGCCCGCAAACCCGGCGGTGGCTGCATGACGGCGCTGCTGTCGCTGCTCACGCTGGCCTTCCTGGGCTGGGCGGCGCTGCCGATCGTCGAGCTCGACGTCGAGCGCTACACCGTGGCGCTGACCGCGCTGACGCCGTACGCGGTGGTCGCCGGGGCGGTCCTGGTGCTGCTCGGGCTGCTGCTGCGGCGCTGGCTGAACGTGCTCTTCGCGCTGCTGGCGACGGCCGCGCTGATCTACACCGTCGTCCCGCGCGTGCTGCCGGACCAGGTGGCCGCTGAGGGCGAGCCGCTGCGGGTGCTGTCGGTCAACACCTACTTCGGCGCCGCCGACGCCGCCAAGATCGTCGAGGAGGTCCGGGGCAGGCGGGTGGACGTGCTCAGCCTCCAGGAGCTCACCCCGGAGATGGTCGCCGAGCTCGATCGGGCGGGCCTGTTCGCGGAGCTGCCGAACCGGGTCGTGCAGCCGGGACCGAAGGCCGACGGCACCGGGATCGTCTCCCGCTACCCGCTGCGCGAGCTCGCGCTGGTGCCCCCGACGACGCTGGCGCAACCGTCAGCGCTGGTGAACGTGCCGGTGGGCCGGGACGTGGAGTTCGTGGCGGTCCACCCGCTCTACCCGATGGGGGCCGACACCGCGAGGGTCTGGGCGCACGACCTGGTCGCGCTGCCCGAGCCGTCGCTGACCGGGCAGCCCCGGGTGATGGCGGGCGACTTCAACGCGACCCTCGACCACACTCGGCTCAAGGACCTCATCGGCCGCGGCTACCTCGACGCCGCAGCCACCGTGGGGGCGGGTCTGACGCCGACGTGGCCCGCGGACTGGACCGCCCCGCCGGTGGCCATCGACCACGTGCTGTCCTCGGGCGGCGTTCGCGCGGAGGACTACGAGGTCATCGACATCCCGGGCAGCGACCACAGGGCCGTGTTCACGACCCTGCGCGTCGCCGGCTGATTCACTTCTCCGGGTGCGAGCCCAGCACGACCTCGAACTCCAGCAGGCTGGAGCCGGAGGCGACGGGGTTCTTCCGCTCGCCCGCGTGGGCTTCCTTGGCCGGGCCGTTGGCCCAGTTCTGGAAGTCCTCCTCGGTCTCCCACTTCGTGTAGACGAAGTACCGGTTGTCGCCCTTGACCGGGCGCAGCAGCTCGAATCCCAGGAAGCCGGGCGCGTCGTCGACCGAGCCGTGGCGGGAGGCGAAGCGCTTCTCCAGCTCCGGACCGGAACCTTCGGGGACCTCGATCGCATTGATCTTCACAACAGCCATGGCTCAACCCTACGAGCGTTTCCCGCCGAGCACCGTGTCTCGTCGATCTCACTCCCGCTGCGCCTCACAGCTCGATCTGCGGGTGCAGGCGCCCCAGCGTCCACGTGCGCTGCCGGTGCACCACGAGCGTCGTCAGCAGCACCACCCCCAGCAGCACGCCGCCCAGCACCGCGACGTCCCGGTACAGGTGCATCGCCAGGCCGCCCGAGATCGTCACCCGCAACCCGTCGACCAGGTAGGTCATCGGCAGGAACGGGTGGATCGCCTGGAACGGGCCCGGTGCCGTCTCCATCGGGTACAGGCCGCCGCACGCGGTGAGCTGCACGATCAGCAGCACCAGCGACAGCAGGTCGCCGATCGCGCCGAGCGCGGTGCGCAGCAGGTGGTCGATGGCCACGAACGTCACCGCCGCCAGCGACAGGATCCCGAGCGTCCAGGGCACGTGCACCGGGTTGAGCCCGAGACCGAAGTTGACCACCGCGAACAGCACCAGACCGCCGATGACGCCGAGCGCCGCGGCGGGCAGCAGCCCGGCGACGGCGATCGAGAACGGGTTGATCCGGTCCGCCAGCGCCCGCAGGTTCACCGGTTTGAGCAGCAGGTACGCGAAAAGCCCGAACACCCACAGCGCGATCGCGAAGAAGAACGGGGCCAGACCGCGTCCGTAGACGTAGGCGGGGTTGAGGTTGGCCGTGCGGATCTCGGTCGGCGAGCCCAGGACCTCGGCGGCGCGCGCGACCTGGGTCGGGTTGGTCGGCGGGATCCGGTGCAGCGTGTCGTTGATCATCTTCTGCAGGTCCTTCGAGCCGCCGTTGAGCTGACCCGCGCCCGTCTGCAGCACGGTGCTGCCCGCCACCAGCGAGTTCAGGCCGCCGGTGATGCCCTGCGAGCCCGCCGCCACCTGCGTCGTCCCGGAGTGCAGGGTGTCCACCGGCGCGGTGATCGACCGGACCCGCTCCTGCAGCGGCCCCATGCTGGCCTGCAGCGCCCGCGCCCGGCGGCTGGCCTCCTCCGCGGTTCGCAGCGACTCCCGCGCCCGGGAATCGGCCGCCGACGCGCCACCGGCGAGTCGGCGGGAGGTGTCCAGGGCCTGCTGGTAGGCCGGATCACCGCGCAGCTCCGGGTGCGCGGAACCGAGCCGCTGCACCGCGGAGAGCCCGTCGGCGGCCTGCTGCTCCAGCATCCCCGTCGCGGTGGAGATCGACGTCAGCCCGCTGACCGCGACACCGCTGGCGTGGACCAGCGAGTTGACCGCGCCGGGAAGCTGATCGGCGGTGAAGTCGGCGATGCTGTTGAGCTGCCCGTCCAGGCGGGCCGTCGCCTCCGAGATGTCCCGCACGCCGTTGGAGACCAGGCTCGTGCCGTCCCGCACCCCGCCGAGCCCCCTGGTGAGAGCGGCCGTGCCCTGCATGCTCAGCCCGGTGCCGTCGACGAGCTTCTTCGACGCCTCCGACGCGGCCTGCAGCTTCTCCCGCATGTGGCCGAGCTCGCCGTAGAGCGCGCGGGCGTAGCTGGCGTGCGCGGCGGCGTTGATCTGGTTCTGCAGCTCGGTCTCGACGGTGTCGGCCATGATCCCGGCGATGTAGCCGTTGGCGTCGTTCTTCGTCAGCCGCACCGCCGCCCGCTTCGGGTCGCCGTCGGCGGCCGCCGCCAGCTTGGCGCTGAAATCGGACGGGACCTCGATGACGAAGTAGTAGTGCCCCTCGGCGAGCCCGCGCCGCGCCTCGGTGCCGCGCACGAAGCGCCAGTCGAAGACGTCGTTGACCTTGAGCTGCCGGATGAACTGCACGCCCGCGTCGAGGTGCTCGCCGTTGCGGTCCACCGCCCGGTCGTTGTTGACCACCGCCACCGGAACCCGGTTGAGCTTGCCGTAGGGGTCCCAGTTCGACCACAGGTACAGCGCCCCGTACAGCAGCGGCACCAGGATCAGGACCAGCGGGACCAGCCGGAGCAGCGGACCGCGGAAGCGCCGCAACTCCAGCCAGGCGAGCCGGACGGCCCTCACCTGCCGGCCTTCCCCGCCAGCTCGATCTCCGCGGTCGGCTCGTAGAACCGGCCCGCGGGCAGGCGCACCACGTTGACGTCCCCGGGCGGGCGGTCGGTGGAGCTGGCGATCACCGTCATCCCGATCCTGGTGACCTCGTGCAGCGCCGCCCACACCCGCGCCCGGCCGGACTGGGTGAGGCCCGCGTCGACGTCGTCCACCACGATCCCGGCCGGCGCCGGGGCGGCGGCGAGGGCGACCGCGAGCAGCAGCTGCTCCTCCGCGGGCAGCTCGTTGATCAGCAGCGACCGGTCCACGTCCAGCCCGACGAGCTCCAGGCCCAGTTCGATGGAGGCCTTGTTGGTGCCGCTGATGAGCCTGCGCTCGGTGATCGCCTCCCGGACCCGGTGCCGAGGCTCCAGCTCGCATCCCGGCCGCAGCCGGGCCGGCCGGATCAGCTTGCGCACCTTGCGGGCCTTGCGCGGCAGCGGGAACCCGTCGACGTCCAGCTCGCCGGTGATGATCCGCAGCCGTCCGCACAGCACGAGCAGCAGCGACGTGCGCCCGGAACCGCTCGGCCCGGTCACCACGGTCAGCGAACCGGGCTCGACGCGAAGATCCAGGTTGGCGAACACGACGCCTTCCGGCCCCTTCGCGGCGATCCCGTGCGCGAGGATTCCCGCGCCGAGGACGTACATCAGCTCTCCTCCCGCAGTAGTGGAGGTCGTGCACGTCCAAAGTGGCCGCTCAACCCAAGGTCGGCAACTTCAGCGGAAAGATCGTGGTCGGCTTGCCGGGCGGTGCGGGTGGGGGAACCTCAGACGTCCTCTGGCTCCGGGATCCGCGACTTGAGCATGTCGATGCGCGGCGCTGCGGCTGTCCTCCCCGGAGGACGTCTGAGAACCCCCCCGCGGTGCGAGTTGCTTTGGTGGGGCACTGAGAAGCGACTTCGCCGCTTGTCCGACGGCTACCTGGTCGTCAGAAGGGTTTCCGCGTCGCCGGTGCCGGTGTCGACGACGCTGATCTCGCGCACCGCCGCTCGCACCGGCTCGGGTGGGAGAAGGGTGCTGAAGGCGGTGGCCAGCTGATCGGTGTCGAGGCCCTTGGCGAGCACGCAGCAGGGGATCCAGGCGCCCGGGAAGTAGTAGGCCGACGGGTTTTTCACCTTGCCCGCGAGCACGTCGTGCACGGCCGAGTGCACCGCCAGCAGCTCGGTGTCGACGACCGCTCCCAGCAGCAGCATCCGCTCGTCACCGGGCAGCGTGCCCAGCGTGTGCAGCCACAGATCGGGGATCGACAGCAGCTCCAGCTCGCCGCGCAGCGCCTTGCGCGCCGGGGGAGGGATGCTGCCCGCGACGGCGAGCGTCACCCTCGGGCGGTCGCCGGCGCCGGGGATTCCGGCTTCGCCGAGGCGTTTCCAGAGGTCGCGGATCCGCGACTCGGTCTCGTCGTCGAAGCGGAACACCAGCGCGTCGGCCATCAGCGCTCTCCGGGGAGGGCGAAGCGGCCGTCGTCGGTCTGCTCGACGAGCCCGTCCACCAGCAGGGAGTCCAGGCAGCGATCGCGCTGACCGGCCTCGTTCCACGCCGCGTCGAGCTGATCGCGGGTGACCGGGCCGCTCGCACCGCGAAGCACGTCCAGCAGCCTGCCGCGCACCTGCCGGTCGGTGCCCGCGAACTTCTGCACCTTCTTCGGCGGGCCCGCGTAGGCCGGTCGGCCGTTGTGCTGCCAGGCGCAGTCGGCGGCGATCGGGCACCGCTCGCAGCTCGGCGAGCGGACCGTGCACACGACCTGCCCGAGCTCCATCAACGCCGCCGACAGCGTCGCCGCGGGCGCGTCCTCGGCGGGCAGCAGGGCGTCCACGTCGGCGAGGTCGCGGTTGGTCGACGGCGGTCCCGCGTCGCCGGCGCCGTGCACCGCGCGGGCCACGACCCGGCGGACGTTGGTGTCGACGACCGGAGCGCGCCTGCCGTAGGCGAAGGCCGCCACGGCGCGGGCCGTGTAGGCGCCGATGCCGGGCAGGGCGAGCAGGGTGTCCACATCGGAGGGAACCACGTCGCCGTGCTCGGCGGCGATCCGCCCGGCGGCCTCGTGCAGGCGCAGCGCGCGACGCGGGTAGCCGAGCTTGCCCCACGCGCGCAGCACCTCGCCCTGCGATTCGGCGGCGAGGTCGGAGGGACGCGGCCAGCGGCGCATCCACTCCTCCCAGATCGGCTGCACGCGGTTGACCGGCGTCTGCTGCAGCATCGTCTCGCTGACCAGCACGCCCCAGCCCGTCACGCCGGCGGCGCGCCAGGGCAGCGGGCGGGCGGTGGCGGTGAACCAGTCGGCCAGGGCGTCGAGGTCGAGCCGGGTGTCGGCTCCGGTGGTGGGAGTGTTCATGGCGTCTTCAGATACTGCCAGGCGACCGGTGATCGCCC
Organism: Saccharopolyspora endophytica; assembly: GCF_018070075.1. Lineage (GTDB taxonomy): Bacteria > Actinomycetota > Actinomycetes > Mycobacteriales > Pseudonocardiaceae > Saccharopolyspora > Saccharopolyspora endophytica. Next base: position 93,665 of record NZ_JAGPXE010000016.1, on the reverse strand, counting down.
GGAAGAAGCCCGTTGATCACGTTCCGCAGCAGCGGATACGCCCCATCGGGCGATCATCGAGGGGTCCATTCAGCGTAGCCTTCGGGTTACGGTCGGTTCGTGCTTGATCCGAACGGTCCGTTGCCTCCCGCGGTGTACTGGCGTCGCCGCGTCGTGGCGATCTCCGTCTCCGCGTTAGTCGTGGCACTGCTCGGGTGGGGCGTGGTCGCCCTGATCACCGGCACCGGTGAACCGTCCGCCACCACCCAGCAGCACGTGGCCAGACCGCCGGAGCAGCCCGTGGCGGTGGCCGCCGATCACGGGCCGGAAGCGTGCCCGGACCAGACGCTGCGCGTGGCCTCCGAAGTCGGGCAGCCGGCGTTCCGGACGGGCGAGCGCATCGGGCTCGCCGTCGTCGTCACCAACACCGGTCCCCGCCCCTGCGTGCGCGACCTGAACCGGATGCTCCGCGAGATCGAGGTGACCACCCCCGCCGGACGTCACGTGTGGTCCAGCAACGACTGCTACGCGGAATCGACCAACGAGCGGCCGGTCCTCGAACCCGGCGAACCCGTTCGCAACGACGTGCTCTGGCAGGGACTGACCTCGGTTCCGGGCTGCGCCGCCCGCCAGGAGCGGGTGCCGCCCGGCGACTACCTGGCGGTCGCCCGGCTCACCTCGATCTCCGGCGCGCCCACCCCGTTCCGGGTGGTTCCCTAATCCGAGTCCTGCTTGCGGCGGCGGACCAGCTTCAGGGCGTCCTTGATGGTCGCGACCTCGGTGACCTTGATGCCCTTGGGCAGCGGTCCCGGATCCGGTGGCACCAGCGCGCGGTCGAACCCGAGCCGCGCGGCCTCCGCCAAGCGCCGTCCCACGCCGTTGACCCGGCGGATCTCACCCGCGAGCCCGACCTCGCCGATCACCACCAGGTTCGGCGGCAGCGGCCGTCCCGTCTGGGAGGACGCGACGGCCATCGCGATCGCCAGGTCGGCGGCCGGCTCACCGATCTTGGTGCCGCCCACCGTCGCGGCGAACACGTCGTGCGAGCCGGTCGGGATGTGCCCGTGCTTGCCCAGCACCGCCAGCATCATCGACACCCGCGCCGAGTCCAGCCCGCTCACCGACCGGCGCGGCATGGCCATCTCGGTCTTCATCAGCAGCGCCTGGATCTCTACCAGCAGCGGGCGCTTGCCCTCGACCATGACGGTCACCGCCGTCCCGTCCACGGCCGCTTCCTGCCGGTTGATGAACAGGCCCGACGGGTCCAGCACCTCGGCGATGCCGTCGTCGCGCTGCTCGAAGCAGCCGACCTCGTCCGACGGGCCGAAGCGGTTCTTCACGCCGCGCAGCATCCGCAGCGAGGAGTGCCGGTCGCCCTCGAACTGCAGCACCACGTCCACCAGGTGCTCCAGCACGCGAGGCCCGGCGACCGCGCCGTCCTTGGTGACGTGCCCGACCAGCACGACCGGGAGCCCGCGCTCCTTGGCCAGCGCCACCAGCGCCGTGGTCACCGCGCGCACCTGCGTCACGCCGCCGGGGCTGCCGTCGGAGTCGGGCGACTGGACGGTCTGCACCGAGTCGACGATCAGCAGGCCGGGCTTGACCGCGTCGACGTGCCCCAGCACGGCCGACAGGTCGCTCTCGGCGCCCAGGAACAGCTCGGGGTGCACCGAGTCGGTCCGCTCGGCGCGGAGCCGGACCTGGCCCGCCGATTCCTCGCCGGTGACGTACAGGGACGCGCCGGGGGAGGACCCGGAGGCCCACCGGTGCGCGACCTCCAGCAGAAGTGTGCTCTTCCCCACACCTGGTTCTCCGGCGAGCAGCACGACGGCTCCGGGCACGATCCCGCCGCCCAGCACCCGGTCCAGCTCGCCGATGCCGGTCGACACCGACCGCGCCGAGTCCAGGTCGACCTCGGCGATCGGCCGCGCCGGGGTGCTCGGCGCACCGGCCGAGACCTTCGCCAGCGCAGGCCGGGCGGGCGCGGCCTCCTCGATGGTTCCCCACGCCTGGCACCCGGGGCACCGACCGACCCACTTGGCGACCTCGTGGCCGCAATCGGCGCAGCGGAACGCAGGACGGGGAGAACGAGTCTTGGGCGGCACGCGCCGAGGCTATCCACCCACCCCGACGATCACCCCACCCGACTCACGCACACCAACCCCGACGAGCGAAGGCCCCCGGCCACCCCAGCGATCCAGCCGGACTACGGCCGCAATCGTGTCCCGGACTACGGCCGTAATCAGGCCCCGGAATACGGCGGTAATCAGGCCCCGGAATACGGCGGTAATCAGGTTCCTGAATACGGCGGTAATCCGGGTTGGGGGTGGGGTGGTGTGGGGGTGAGACGGGGTGTGAACGCGCTGAAGCCCGGGGCGCTGGGGGCGCTCCCGGGCTTCAGGTGAGGTCTTCGGGTCAGTGACCGCCGCCGGCCTGGTGGCCTCCCGGCGTGGGGCTGCCGTGCTCCGGGCGCGGGTTGTGGTCCTCGCCGATCGGCACCTGGATGGTGACCTGACCGGCCTTGGCGAACACGAACGTCACCGGGATGGTCACGCCGGGCGTGATGTCCTGCTTGAGCCCGTTCAGCGTGATCTGCACGGTGCGCTGGTCGGCGGTCGCCGGCTGCGCCGACGGCCCGGTCGCGTGCAGAGCGGTGTTGCTCGGGAGGTCGCTGGTGCCGCTGACCTGCGCCGATGCCGCGTACGGGCTCGTGACCCGCACGAGCTTGTCGTCCGGGCCTTCGTTGCTCAGGACGAGCTCCAGCGGCGCCGACGAGCCGGCGCGGTAGAACGCGCCCTCGGTCGGGAAGGAGAGGGTGGCGTTGCGGACGGCGACCTGCTTCGCGTCACCGCTGCCGCCGTTGACTGCGGCGACCTGCGTGTCGGTCTCGGTGATCTGACCGGCACTGCAGCCAGCGAGGGCGACGACGGCGCCGAGTCCGAGTGCGGCCGGGATCAACCGCAGGCGGACGGCCTTGAGGTGCTGAGGGCGGCTCACGGTTGCAGCGTCCCTTCCTGATTGCCGGACAACCACGTGGAGCTTAATCCCCACCCCCCGGGGGTCGTGCAGGGGCTTGCCGAACTACGTATCGCGGGGCTCCGACAGGCCCGGGAGACCACCCGTCCGGACGGTCCATAGTGGATGGTTTCACAGGGCCGAAGAGGGCTGCCTTGCACGTCGGAGCGGGTCTTGTCAAGTCCCGTCCATGCTCTGACCTGCAATTACGGATGGTGAGGTGGTCGAGGCCCAGTTGCCCTACGTGTTAAAGTGGGGGTAGCGAAAGGGGCAGAGGACACATGGTTTTCAAGGTCGGAGAGACCGTCGTCTACCCGCACCACGGTGCCGCGCTCATCGAAGCAATCGAGACTCGTGTGATCAAGGGCGAGGAGAAGCAGTACCTCGTCCTCAAGGTCGCGCAGGGCGACCTGACGGTGCGCGTTCCCGCTGACAACGCCGAGATCGTCGGTGTTCGGGACGTCGTCGGTCAAGAGGGTCTGGATCGAGTCTTCGACGTGTTGCGGGCCCCGCACACCGAGGAGCCCACGAACTGGTCTCGTCGGTACAAGGCCAACCTCGAGAAACTCGCCTCCGGCGATGTGAACAAGGTGGCCGAAGTGGTGCGCGACCTCTGGCGACGCGAGAAGGATCGTGGCCTGTCCGCAGGCGAGAAGCGAATGCTGGCGAAAGCCCGTCAGATCCTGGTCAGCGAATTGGCGCTGGCGGAGGGCACTGACGAAGGCAAGGCGGAAACACTGCTGGACGAAGTCCTCGCCGCCGCGGTTTGATCATCGGAAACGGCTGAAGCGTGAGCGTTGTCGCGCTGGTCCCCGCAGCTGGTCGCGGGGTGCGCTTGGGGCTGGGCACGCCCAAGGCGCTGGTTCCGGTGAAGGGTGAGTCTTTACTGCTGCGCGCGGTCCGGGGCCTGCTGGGCTCGGGCTGCGTGCAGCACGTCGTGGTGGCTTCGCCGCCCGACCAGGTCGAGGTCGTGGCGGCCGAGCTCGCCACGCTGCCGAACGCGCACGTGGTGCCAGGCGGCGCCGAGCGAACCGACTCGGTGCGCCTGGCGCTGAGCGCTGTCGCGGAGGTGGCTCCGGAGGCCCGGGTCGTGCTGGTGCACGACGCCGCGCGGTGCTTCACCCCGGCGACCATGATCCGCGATGTCGTGTCCGCGGTGGAGGCCGGTGCGCCCGCCGTGATCCCGGTACTCCCCGTGACGGACACGATCAAGAAGGTCGACGACTCGGGAACGGTCGTGGAGACCGTCGACCGCGCACCGCTGCGGGCGGTGCAAACCCCCCAGGGCTTCAACATCGACGTGCTGCGGCAGGCCTACGCCGCTGCGGGCGACATCGCCACCGACGACGCCGGGCTGGTCGAGCGCGTCGGGGGCAAGGTGCGCACCGTCGACGGACATCCCGACGCCTTGAAGATCACGACCGCTTTCGACCTGGCGGTTGCCGAGGCCGTGCTGGCCACCGAGGAGAGTTCCCCCAAGTGACTGATCGTCTGCCGTTCGTCGGGCAGGGTGTCGACGTGCATCCGGTCGAGGCCGGCCGCGAGTGCTGGATCGCCGGGCTGCAGTGGCCGGGCGTGGACGGCTGCGCCGGGCACTCCGACGGCGACGTGGCCTCGCACGCGCTGTGCGACGCACTGCTGTCGGCGTCGGGCCTGGGCGACCTGGGCGCCGTGTTCGGGACCGGCGACGACCGCTGGGCCGGGGCGCACGGCGCGGAGCTGCTGGAGGAGGTCCGCGCCCGGATCGACGCCGCCGGCTACGCGATCGGCAACGCGGCGGTGCAGGTGATCGGCAACGCCCCGCGCATCGGCAAGCGCCGCGAGGAGGCGCAGCAGGTGCTGTCGAAGGCGGTCGGAGCTCCGGTGTCGGTCGCGGGCACGACCTCGGACGGGCTGGGCCTGACCGGTCGCGGCGAGGGCATCGCGGCGGTCGCGACCGCGTTGGTTTTCCGCTGAGTAACGAGCAGGTACCCCGGTGTGTCGGGTAGTTGGAGTCCGGGAAAACTCAGGGGCGGCGCTCTTCTGATCCGGGGTCCCCGCGCGGGATGCTCGAACCATGTTGATCGAGCGGAACCGGTGGGTGCGTCGGCTGCTCGTTGTGCAGCCCTTGGTGATGTGGCCGGTGTCGGTCGTGCTCTGGTCGCTCGGCGACGAGCTCGACCTCGCGCTGGCGGTCGTGCTGCTGTGGCTGAGCGCCTCGGCGAGCGTTGCGGCCATAGTCCTCCCGATGAAGAACGACCAGAGCCACCACTTCCACAATACGGAATCTCGCGTCCAGTGCGGGCAGCTCTAGCGTGAGGAGGACGGGCGGTTCGCTCCGGAACCGCCCGCTCCCGGAACGGGACGCGGCGAACGGGGGAATTCCTCGCTCCCGGTCGTGAGGTTGACCGCATGTTCATGTCCGCTTCGCCGAACCCGCATACCGTTGCTGGTGTGACTCTGCGAGCGGTGATCTTCGACTTCTCCGGCACCTTGTTCCGCCTGGAGGAGAACCCGTCCTGGTACTCCGACCTCACCGACGCCGACGGCAGCCCCTTCGACCTCTCCGCGCAGGCCGAGATCATGCGCCGGATGACCGCTCCGACCGGCCGGATCACCGAGCTCGGTGACGAGTTCATCGAAGCCTGGGACAACCGCGACCTGGACCCCGTGCTGCACCGCAAGGTCTACGTCGAGGTGCTGCGCAGCTCCGGAGTCCCGGACGCGCAGGCCGAGAGCCTCTACGCGCGGCTGATCGACCCCGATCAGTGGACCCCGTACCCGGACACCGCCGAGGTGCTGCGCCGGCTGCACGAGCAGGGCGTGAAGGTCGGCGTGATCAGCAACATCGCCTTCGACATCCGCCCGGCCTTCGACCGGCTCGACATCAGCAAGCACGTCGACGAGTTCCTGCTGTCCTACCTCGAAGAGGTGATCAAGCCGGACCCGAAGATCTTCCTGCGGGCCTGCGAGCGCCTCGGCGTCGCTCCCGAGGAGGCGCTGATGGTCGGTGACAGCGAGGAGGCCGACGGCGGCGCCGCCGCTGTGGGATGCCAGGTCGCGATCGTCGACCCGGCGCCCACCGCCGAGCGCCCGACCGGCCTGATCGACGCGGTGGGAGACCTGCTGCGCTGAAAACCCGGGCTTCGGATCGCCCTTGACGACAATCGGCCTGTCGTGATTGCCCCGAAGTGCTTCCCCGTACCATCGGGGGCGTGAGCCTGCACCTACATGACACAGCGACCCGCACGACGCGCGAGTTCCACCCGCGCTGCGACGGAGTGGCGTCGATCTATGTCTGTGGTGCCACCGTGCAAGGCGTTCCGCACGTCGGTCACGTCCGCAGCGGGCTGAACTTCGACGTGCTGCGGCGCTGGTTGCAGCACTCGGGCTACGACGTGCGCCTGGTGCGCAACGTCACCGACATCGACGACAAGATCCTCACCAAGGCCGCCGACGCCGGTCGGCCCTGGTGGGAGTGGGCGTCCACGCACGAGCGCGCTTTCGAGTCGGCCTACGACCGGCTCGGCTGCCTCCCGCCGTCGGTGCTGCCGCGCGCCACCGGGCACGTCACGCAGATGATCGACCTGATCCAGCGCCTGATCGACAAGGGTCACGCCTACGCCTCCGGCGGAGACGTCTACTTCGACGTCGCCTCCTACGGCGACGAGTACGGCCGGCTGTCCGGGCAGCGCCTCGACGAGGTGCAGCAGGGCGAGTCGCTGGCCTCCGGCAAGCGCGACCCCCGCGACTTCACGCTGTGGAAGGGCGCCAAGCCGGGTGAGCCGAGCTGGCCGACGCCGTGGGGTCACGGTCGTCCGGGCTGGCACCTGGAGTGCTCGGCGATGGCCACCTTCTACCTGGGCGGCGAGTTCGACATCCACGGGGGCGGCCTGGACCTGGTGTTCCCGCACCACGAGAACGAGCTGGCGCAGTCCAACGCGGCGGGTGACGGGTTCGCGCAGTACTGGATGCACAACGCGTGGGTCACCATGAGCGGCGAGAAGATGTCGAAGTCGCTCGGCAACGTGCTGTCCATCCCGGCGGTGCTGGAGCGCGCCCGAGCCGTCGAGCTGCGCTACTACCTGGTGACGCCGCACTACCGGTCGACGATCGAGTTCTCCGAAGCCGGTCTGAAGGAGGCGGCTTCGGCGTTCGGCCGGATCGAGAACTTCGTCCGCAAGGTCGTCGACCGCACCGGTTCGGTCGAGCCGGGCGAGGTCTCCGAGGACTTCGCCCAGGCCCTCGACGACGACCTGGGCACCCCGCAGGCCACCGCCGCGGTGCACGCGGCGGTCCGAGAGGGCAACGCCGCGCTGGACCGCGGTGATGACGAGGCGGCCCGCGCCGCCGCCTCCGCGGTGCGCGCGATGACCGGCGTGCTCGGTCTGGACCCGCTGTCGCCGCAGTGGGCCGAGGACGGCGGCAACGCCGCGTACGACGCGCTCGGCGAAGCCGTGCGGTTGGTGCTCGAACAGCGCCAGAAGGCGCGTGCGGAGCGCGACTTCGCCACCGCCGACCTGCTGCGGGACCGGTTGCAGGAGGGCGGGATCGCCGTCGAGGACACCCCCGACGGTCCGACGTGGACATTGAAAGACGGGTAACTCGTGGCCGGCAATGACAAGCGCCGCGGTGGTGTGCGCAAGACCAACAAGAAGGGCATGGTCGTCGGTTCCGGCGGGCAGCGACGCCGCGGTCTCAAGGGCAAGGGCCCGACGCCGAAGGCCGAGGAGCGCGTCACTCACCCGGCCAAGAAGCGCGCCGACCAGCGCGCCAAGGCCGACCAGCAGCGCGCGAAGCGCCAGGCCTCGGCCGAGAACGCGCCTGAGCTCGTCGCCGGGCGCAACCCGGTCGTGGAGTGCGTCCGCGCGGGCGTCCCGGCCACCGGCTTGTACGTGGCGCAGGGCATCGACGTCGACGACCGCGTCACCGAGGCGGTCCGCGAGGCCAAGAACCGCGGCATCCCGGTGCTCGACGTGCCGCGCGTGGAGCTCGACCGGCTGACCAGCAACGCGATGCACCAGGGTCTGGCCCTGCAGGTGCCGCCGTTCGAGTACGCCCACCCCGGCGAGGTGCTGACCGCCGCGCACGACACCGGTCTGCCGCCGCTGATCGTGGCGCTGGACGGGGTCACCGACCCGCGCAACCTCGGCGCGGTGATCCGCTCGGCGGCCGCGTTCGGCGCGCACGGCGTGGTCGTGCCGCAGCGCCGGAGCGCGGGCATCACGGCGGTGGCGTGGCGGACCAGCGCGGGCACGGCGGCGAAGCTGCCGGTCGCCAAGGCCGTCAACCTGACGCGCACGCTCAAGGACTACAAGGAAGCCGGGCTGATGGTCATCGGCCTGGACGCCGATTCCGACATCACCTCCGACGAGCTGGAGCTGGCCACCGGTCCGCTGGTGGTCGTCGTCGGCTCGGAGGGCCGGGGCCTGTCCCGCCTGGTGCGGGAGACCTGCGACCAGACGGTGTCGATCCCGATGTCCACCGGTGTCGAGTCGCTCAACGCCTCGGTCGCGGCCGGTGTGGTGCTGTCCGAGGTGGCCAGGCGGCGCCGGATCAGGTGAGGGTGAGAGCCCGGTCCATTCCGGGCATGCGGCGTGCGGGCCTCGGTTAGGCTCCTTCTCCGGTAACCGACCGAGGAGGCGTGGGCCTCCCGCACCCGAGGCCCTTCATGTCGTTCGCTTCACCGCTGTTCCTGTGGTACTTCCTGCCGGCCGTGCTCGCGGTCGTGCTGGTGGCACCTCGAAGCGGGCGCAACGTCGTCGTCGCGGTCGCCAGCCTCGTGTTCTACGCCAGCGGCGCGGGCGGCACGACGGTGCTGCTGCTGGCGTGCATCGCGGTGAACTTCCTGGTCGGCCGTCGCCTGGAACCGGGTGCCGAGTGGCCGGGCCAGCGGGAACGCCGCCGGTGGCTGCTGATCGGCGTGGTCGCGTTCAACCTGACGATCCTGCTGATCTGGAAGTACGCGGGATTCGCCACCGAGCAGCTGGCGGTGCTGGCGCGCTGGTTCGGCGGCGACTACCCGGTGCTGCAGCTGGCGCTGCCGATCGGGATCTCGTTCTACACGTTCCACCACATCTCCTACGTGGTGGACATCTACCGGGGCGAGCGGCCCGCGCTGCGCGACCCGGTCTCGTTCATCACCTACATCGCGATGTTCCCGCAGCTGGTGGCGGGTCCGATCGTGCGCTACCGGGAGATCGCCGATCAGCTCCCGCAGCGCCGCACGCACCGGCTCGACGACATCGCGGCCGGTTTCCCGCGCTTCGCGTGGGGTCTGACGAAGAAGGTCGTCATCGCCGACACGCTGGCGCCGATGGTCGACGCCTGCTTCGCGACTCCCGCCCACGACATGACGTTCGCGATCGCCTGGCTGGGCGCGATCGGCTACACGATGCAGCTGTACTTCGACTTCTCCGGCTACTCGGACATGGCGATCGGGCTGGGCCGGATGCTGGGGTTCCGGCTGCCGGAGAACTTCGCGCGGCCCTACTCCTCGGTGACGATCACCGAGTTCTGGCGCCGCTGGCACATGTCGCTGTCGCGCTGGTTCCGCGACTACGTCTACATCCCGCTCGGCGGCAACCGGCTGGGCACCGCGAAGACGTACCGGAACCTGACGATCATCTTCGTGCTCACCGGTTTCTGGCACGGCGCGGCGTGGACGTACCTGGTGTGGGGGCTCTTCCACGGTTCGCTGCTGGTGCTGGAACGCCGCTTCGGCTGGTCGACGGCACCGTCGGACCGGCGCTTCCGGCTGGGCCGGCGGGCGTTGACGATGTTGCTGGTGGTGGTCGGCTGGGTGTTCTTCCGCGCGCCGGACCTGGGCAGCGCGCTGGGGATGCTGGGGCACATGCTGGTGCCGGACCTGGCGGGGCTGACCGACATCGTCTCGGCGTCGGTGACCCACCAGCGCCTGGTCTTCCTGCTGGTCGCGCTGATCGTGGTGCTGCTGCCCGCGGGCTCGGGAACCGGCCCCTTCCTGGAGGCCGTTCGCACCCGCGAGGCGTACGCGGTGCGCGCGGCGGTCCTCACGGCGGGCCTGGGCTACTCGGGTCTGCTGGTCGCCACCGGCACGTTCAGCCCGTTCCTGTACTACCAGTTCTAGGAGCTGACCATGGATGCGCCGGAGCCACCGTTTCAGGTGTGGGACTCAGCTCGCACCGCCGCGGTTTCGCCAGCGGTTTCGTGGAGAGTACGCCGGGGACGCCGTGTATTGGCATACATCAGGAGCGGCGCACCGAGTCCACGGAACCGCTCAGGTTCGGCTACCTGCACCGCAAAGCAACTGCTCAACATGTATCACGAGGGCGTGAGCGATGAGAACACCTGAGCTGCCGCCGGTGCACGAGGCGTGGTTGCCGCGGGAGCACCCGCTGCACCGGCCTCGGCACGGCAGGCGTCAGCTGGTGGCGTTGATCTGCGCGCTGGCGTTCTTCAGCGCCCCGTTGAGCAGCTGGTTGTTCGGCGCGCGGCCGGAGCAGCTGGAGAACCGGCCGCTGGCCGAGTTCCCCAGCGTCACCGAGGGTTTCGGGTTCTTCACCGGTCTGAACGGGTGGGCCACCGATCACCTGCCGTTCCGCAAGGGCGCGGTGCAGGCGGTCAACGGCATCAGCAGGGGGGTCTTCGGCGAACCGGCTCCGCTGGCGGGCGGTTCGCACAGCTCGCCGGTGGGCGCGGGGCAGGTGGACGCGAAGCCGCCGATCGACGAGAGCGTGTTCCCGCCGGTCATCGAGGGCAAGGACGGTTGGCTGTACCTGGGCCACGACGTGTCCTACCGCTGCGTCCCGTCCCGGTCGACCGAGGAGGTGATCGCCGGGCTGCGCGCCTGGCGCAAGGTGGTGGAGTCCTCGGGCCGGAAGTTCCAGCTGGTCATCGCCCCGGACAAGTCCACCGCGTACCCGGAGCACCTGCCGGAGAGCTACCCGGGCGAGGACTGCTCCACCGCCGAGCGGGAGGCGTTCTGGCGCGAGGTCCCGAAGGCGACGGGGGCGATCGATCTGCGCGCCCCGCTGCGGCAGACCGCCGAGCGCAACGGGCGCCCGATCTACCACGACATCGACACGCACTGGACCCACGAGGGCGGCGCGACGATGGTCTACCAGCTCGCGGAGCGGCTGTCGCCGGGGATCACCGGCACGTGGAAGATGGCGCCGTCGCGGCAGTACCCGCACACGGCCGACATCCCGGACCTGCTGGGCCAGGACCGCACGGTCCCGATCCAGGCCTACTCGCTGGCGCCGGACGGGGGAGCGGACAACACGCAGTTCAAGCCCAGCGACTTCCACCAGCCGCTGCACCTGAAGTCCTCGCCCAAACCCGGCATGATCACCGAGCCGGTGCGCATGGTGGGCGATTCGTTCACGCAGTTCGCCAGCCCGTACCTCGCGGCGACCTACGCCGACATCGCCATCACGCACCCGGACAACGTCGCGACGAACGCCCAGGCCACGGCCAACTTCCTGGCGGAGGGCGAGACGATCACCTTCGAGCTCTCGGAGCGCTTCGTCGCCGGAGGCAGGTACCCCCTCCTGGACCCGGCAGCAGCAGCCGAGATCGGCACAGTCCTCGCCGCCCACCCCGTCCGCTGAGCCCGCTCCGAACGGTCCGGTCCCGCGGGTGGATTCGAATTTCGCGCGAAATTCGAGCCCGAACTTCGGCACTCGAATTTCGCGCGAAATTCGAATCGGCGCGCGTCTCCCCGCCCGGAGCCCTCGCTGGAGGGCTCCGGGCTGGCTCCTGGAGGGCTCCGGGCGGGGGTTGGATCAGCGCCTCAGGGGGGTGAAGTCCCTGGAGGCGACGTGGTTCGGTCGTGGGGACTTCGCCGCGAAGGGCTCGACCAGGGCGTTGTCCACGCTGTTGAACACGATGAAGATGTTCGAACGCGGGTAGGGCGTGATGTTGTTGCCCGAGCCGTGCATGCAGTTGGAGTCGAACCACAGGGCCGAGCCCGCCTGGCCGGTGAACTGCTCGATCCCGTGCTCGTAGGCCAGCTTGGTGATGTTGTCCTCGGCCGGAACGCCGACCTTCTGCTGCTTGAGCGAGGACTTGTAGTTGTCCTCCGGGGTCTCACCGGCGCAGGACACGAACGTGCGATGCGCGCCCGGCATGATCATCAGACCGCCGTTGAACGGGTAGTTGTCGGTCAGCGCGATCGAGATGCTGACCGCGCGCATGGCCGGCATGCCGTCCTCGGCGTGCCACGTCTCGAAGTCCGAGTGCCAGTAGAAACCCGTACCGCGGTAGCCGGGCATGAAGTTGATCCGGCTCTGGTGCACGTACACGTCCGAGCCCAGGATCTGCCGGGCGCGGTCCAGCACTCGCGGATCGCGAGCCAGCGCCCCGATCCGCTCGCTGATCTCGTGAACCTCGAAGATGGAGCGGACTTCGTTCGACGAACGTTCGACGACGGTGCGTTCGTCGTTGCGGACCCTCTCATCGCGCATCAGCCTCTCCAACTCCTGCCAGTGCGCCTGCACCTCGGCGGGGGACAGCAGTCCCTCCACCACGTGGAAGCCCTTGGCATCGTGAGCGGCCAACTCGTCTTGCGCGGCCGGTCCGGTGCTGACACCGGACCAGACGGTCGGATCGGTCCGATCGAGCAACGTCGAATCGGAGCCCCGGGTGGGGTAGCGGTCCGTGGTGCTCAGATCAGCGAGGGTCATGGGTTGCGCCTCCTTCGCGAATTCCCGCCGGAGCGGGCCGATGTCCTGGTGGACACCGCCCGCCGTTCTCGGTTCCTCGGTAAGAAGCGGCACACGTCAAGTGCCCGCGTTCCCCCACGTCGGCGCGTGGGGAAAACCCTGGTGGTCAAAGACAGCGCGGCGGGTCCCCCCTGTCATCGGGGTACCCGCCGCGCGCGTCGCTTAACTCAGCTGGCGACGTCGTCCTCGACGATCAGCGGGTAGACCCCGTTCTCGTCGTGGACCTCACGACCGGTGACCGGCGGGTTGAACACGCACACGGTCTTCATGGTCGTCTTCGGGCGGACCTGGTGCTTGTCCGCGTCGTTGAGCACGTAGATCGAGCCCGGCTTGAGCTGGTGGACCTCGCCGGTCGCCTTGTTCTCGACCTCGCCCTCACCCTCGGTGATGAAGACGGCCTCGATGTGGTTGGCGTACCAGAAGTCGTTCACCGTGCCGGCGTAGAGCGTGGTCTCGTGCACCGAGAAGCCCAGCTTGTCCTTGGCCAGGAGAATGCGCTTGCTGCGCCAGTTCTCGGTCTTGATGTCGGCGTCGGTGTCCTCGATATCCGAGAGGTGCCGGACGATCACGTTTCCTCCTGCGAATCTTTGTTCAGTGGTGCACTGCGCGGGTACTCGCCCGCACGCAGCTTGCCGCACGACGTGCCGGGGCCGGGAGAGGCGAAAGCCGATCGACGGCCTTTTCACCCTCCCGACCCCGTGCGATGAGCGTCGAAATCAGGCGAGAACGGACTTAACGGAGTCGCGAACGATCGCCAGGCCCTTCTCCAGCTCCTCGTCGGTGACGGTCAGCGGCGGCATGATCTTCAGGACCTCGCTGGACGGGCCGGAGGTCTCCATCAGGAGCTTCCGGTCGAACGCCGCCTTGGAGACCTTGCCCGCCACGTTGGTGTCCTCGAAGCCCAGACCGCGGGCCAGACCGCGGCCCTTGGCGATCGCGCCACCGTGCTCGGCGGCGATCTCCTCCAGCACCTGGCCGACCCGCTCGCCCTTGGCGATCGTGGCCTTCTCCAGCTCGTCGTCCGACCAGTACAGCCGGAACGCCTCGCTGGCGGTCACGAACGCCGGGTTGTTGCCGCGGAAGGTGCCGTTGTGCTCGCCCGGCTCCCACACGTCGTGCTCCGGCTTGATCAGCGTCACCGCCAGGGGCATGCCGTAGCCGCCGATGGACTTGGACAGGCAGACGATGTCGGGCTGGATGCCGGCCTCCTCGAAGGAGAAGAACGGACCGGTCCGGCCGCAGCCCATCTGCACGTCGTCGACGATCATCAGGATGCCGTGCTTCTGGCACAGGTCGTAGAGGCCGCGCAGCCACTCGGGACGGGACGAGTTGATGCCGCCCTCGCCCTGCAGCGTCTCGACGATGACCGCCGCCGGCTCGTTGAGGCCCGAGCCGCTGTCCTCGAGCATGCGCTCGAAGTACAGGAAGTCGGGCACCTGGCCGTCGAAGTAGTCGTCGTAGGGCATCGGGGTGGCGTGCACCAGCGGGATGCCCGCGCCGCCGCGCTTCATCGAGTTGCCGGTGACCGACAGCGAGCCCAGCGTCATGCCGTGGAAGGCGTTGGTGAAGCTGATGATCGACTCGCGGCCGGTGATCTTGCGGGCCAGCTTCAGCGCCGACTCGACCGAGTTGGTGCCGGTCGGGCCGGGGAACTGGACCTTGTAGTTGAGGCCGCGCGGCTGGAGCACGTTGGAGTTGAAGCTCTCCAGGAACTCGGCCTTGGCCTTGGTGGCCTGGTCGAGGCCGTGGGTCACGCCGTCACGCGCGATGTAGTCGAGCAGCTTCTGCTTCAGGGCCGGGTTGTTGTGGCCGTAGTTGAGCGCGCCGGCGCCCGCGAAGAAGTCGAGGTAGCCGGTGCCGTCCACGTCGTAGAGGTAGCTGCCGACCGCGCGGTCGAACGTGGTCGGCCACGTTCGGCTGTAGCTGCGGACTTCCGATTCAAGGCTGGCGAAGATGTCGTTCACGGATCCTCCGTTCGGCCGACGGCGCGCGGGCGCCCGGCGCTTGGCGGGACGAACAAGATTGGGTGTTCCTCAGGCGGCGTCGAGCGGCCCGATGCGGTACAGGTCTTCCCCCAGATGCGAGTCGGGGAACAGGTCAGCGGTGAACAACTCGCTGCTGTTGATCTCTGCGGCTCGGTCGCGCGCCAGTGCGCTGAATAGCTTGATCGACGCGGTGTTGTCCGGGGTGATCGTGGTCTCCAGGAACCGCACGCCGCGCCCCTGCACGCGGTCGAGCAGGTGGTTCAGCAGCTTGCCTGCCACGCCACCCCCGCGCTGGGAGGCATCGACGGCGATCTGCCACACCACGATGGTGTCCGGGGCGTCGGGCCGGATGAATCCGGTCACGAAGCCCACGACCGCACCGTCGACACGCGCCACCGCGGAGGTCTGCGAGAAGTCCCGGCACCACAGCAAATATGCGTAGGACGAGTTCACATCGAGCACTGCCGAATCGCGTGTGATCCGGTAGAGCTCTGGGCCGTCCGCGACGACCGGAGTGTCGATCTCCAACCGTCCGGCTGAACCGCTTCCGCCATTTCGATCTTCGTGTTTATGGCTCGGTTTATCGCCGGTCATGTTTTGCCAACTTAACAGAACATCCGTGTTGAGTCAGGTTCTGGCGCCTTTCTTCCGGCATCTACCAGGCGATTCGCAATTTTACACGTGAGAAGCACTACAGAAACGTTGATCCGCCGTCTCGGCCGGTGCTAGCCCCCATCTTCTGGGATTTGCAGGACAATTTCCGGCGTGCTCTGACCTGCGGAAACGGTAAATTCAAGAGTGATTGATCATCGCCGTGCAGGAAATCTTCCGGTGTTGCGAATACCGCCGGATCCGGTGGAAATGGCAGCGGGCGCACTCTCCGGGACCGGCACGTCCCGGGCGAGTGCGCCCGCGTGTGGGGACCCGTGCCTGCGTCCGGGTCCCCGTGGGAAGAGGTCGATCAGACTCCGGCCAGCGACGAGATCCAGTCGCGGTACTCGGTGATGTTGACGTACGCGGTCGAGGTCGCGCGGTCGCTCGTGGAGGCCACGCCGACCTGCTTGTCACCTGCGAACATCGGGCCGCCGGAGTCGCCACCGGCCGGGATGCCGTCACCGCGCGAGGCGCAGATGGCCTGGCCGCCGCGGTAGTCGGTGCAGTCACCGTTGACGCCGGTCACGTTGACGTCGGCGACCTTGAGGATCGGCGCCTGGCACTCGATCTCCGGCTTGTCGGTGCAGGTCGCGCCCCAGCCGTAGGTCTGGACCGTGTCGCCGGGGTTGACGGTGCCGGCATCGCCCAGCGGGGCGTACTCGGTCTGCACCGCGTGGTCGATCTTGACCAGCGCGACGTCGGCGGTGTCGTGGATGTGCACCTCGCCGGGGATGGCGCTGGCGTGCTCGCCCTTGGTCTGGTCGACGTCACCGATGTTGAAGCTCAGGCCGTTGCCGTCGGCCGCGTCGGCGACGCAGTGCTGAGCGGTGAGGACCCACTCGGGGGCGATGATGGACGCGGTGCAGGTCTCCTGGTCGTTGACGAACAGGCGGGCCGCCCAAGGCGCGCTGTCCACCTCGCGGCCATCGATGATGTAAGGCTGGACGTCCTGCGGAGCGGTATCTGCTGCCTGGGCGGGTACCGCCAGCAGGCCGCCGGCGATCACGGCACCGGCGAGTCCGGCGAGATTGCGGACGAGCGACACGTTGGTCTCCTTCGGTTCGCGGATGGGGCGAGGACCGAAATCGACCTTCACTCGACAGAGTGATGCTGTCCATTGCTTGAGCACAACTCGCCAATTAATGGGAAATCACCGCACTGCAATTCCACGTATTTCCCAACGGAATTCGGACTCGGCCGGTGTCCGGGTATCGCGGAGATCGTTCCGTCAGGCGGGGTTTCGGCGCAACTCCCGGTACTCCTTGATCACCAGCACGATGATGACGACGTCCAGCACGGTCAGCACCGGCAGCACCCACGAGTGCGTCTGCACGCCGCGCACCAGCTCGAAGAGCACGAACAGCCCGAGCGCGGTGATCGCGGCCGGGTACCAGCGGACGGCCTTGCGGAGCAGCGCGATGACCAGGACGAGCTTGATCAGGCCGTGCACCAGCAGGTAGCCGATCACGAAAGCGCGGGCGCCACCGGAGAAGTGGCGCACGGCCTCCTCGAAGTGCCCGGCGAGCGGACCGGTCGGCGGGCCGAGGAGGTCGCGGGTCACCACGCCGTGCGCGATCCGGGTCAGCGCGTGCGGTGGGAAGAAGATCAGCAGCAGGCCGCCGGCCAGCTGGGCCACGGCGTCCAGTCCCTTGAGCCACACGGCCGCGCGGAACAGCCGATCGGTCATCGTCACCTCAGCGCCCACGCCCCCATGATGCGCCGCATCGCCGAGGCGGACCCGCGGAGCCGGGCGGGTTCGGTCCGAGCCGACCCGTGTCGTGTCCGCTTCGTCCGGTCGGTTCGGACCGGAACCGTCCACTGGTGACGATCGTGCCCGGGGGTGCTGCCCGCCGGAGGGTCAGAGGACCTTGGTCATGAAGACGCTGTTGGGGTCCTTGCGGTATTCGGCGAACGGTTCGCAGTAGGCGAAGCCGTGTTTGAGGTAGAGCTTGCGCGCCGGCTCGAAGAATTCCGCGGAACCCGTTTCGAGGCTCAGCCGGGTGTAGCCCATGAGTTTCGATTCGCCGATGATGTGCTTCAGCAGTTGTGACGCGATTCCGCGATTCTTGTGCCCGGGGTCGGTTCGCATTGATTTGACCTCGGCGTGTTCAAGATCGATTTCTTTGATCGCCGCGCAGCCCAGCACGGTGTCCCCCTCGCGCGCCGACCAGAACGTCACCCCAGGTCGGCGCAGGGAGCTGAGCTCCAGCGCGTGCGTGCTCCCGGGAGGGGAGATCGCCCGCATCTCGCTGAGATGGCCGTGCAGGAAAGCCTCGATCTCCGGACCTGTCAGATCGTCAACGACAATGCGCACCAGCAAACCCCACCAGAATTCACGATCGACATCCGCAGGAACGGTATAGGTCTAGGTCGTCCGATGTCCAGCGCCCCTGATGAAGTGATCTTCGACCCGCCGAAAAGGTGGGTCGTAATCGCAGGTTGAGGGCAGTGCGTTACATTTTCGCTGGTCTCGGGACCAAATTTCACCCCGATGGCTGTGGCGGAACGGACACAGCCGTACCCGGTCAGTTAAAAGGCCTGGTCAGGTACGCTCGGAGCCGCTGAGGGGACTCGAACCCCTGACCATCCGCTTACAAGGCGGGCGCTCTACCAGCTGAGCTACAGCGGCGACGCACGAACGATGTGTGCGCGAACATCGTAAGCGCCGCGGCACCCGGGCTGGGAAGCGGCCGCGCTTGCCGCGACGACCAGGTGATGGAAGCCACAGATGCCGAGTGCAACGGTCCGCTCATGACAGGCGATGCCCGAGGGGAAGATCAGCCACGGCGGCGCTCCGCTCGCGGGGCGCGGCAGGAAGGAAAGACCGCGGTGGGAATCACGCAGCGCGCGCGTGGTGTGCTGCGGCGGCGCGACCCCGAGCAGACGATCGTCCCGGGCTCTCGCAACGTCGTCTTCGGGCCCTCGCTGCCCGACGAATCAACCGTTCACCTGGTCCTGGACCTCGGCCTGCGCATCGGTGAGGTGCAGATGGCCAGCGGTGCCGGTGCCTCCGACGTCACCGCGACCATCATCGGCGTCGTCAGCGCCTACGGTCTGCCGCACTGCGAGGTCGACGTGATCTACACGTCGATCACCGTCTCCTGCTACCGGGGCACCGAGCAGCCGCCGATCACCTCGCTGCGCGTCGTCCGCAACCGCTCCATCGACTACACGCGGCTCGCCGACGTCGAGAAGCTGCTGCGGCGGATCACCGCGGGCGAGATCAGCGCCAGCGACGCCTACGCCGAGCTGGACCGGATCACCACCGCGCCGCACCCGTTCCCGCGCTGGGTCGCGACCCTGGCCTGGGCGGGCATGGCCGCGTCGCTGGCCGTGCTGCTCGGCGTCGCCGAGGACCCGTTCCTGCCGCTGGTCGCCGCGGGCACCACCGCGCTGGTCGACCGCATCGGGCGGTTGCTCAACAAGCGCGCCCTGCCGTTCTTCTTCCAGCAAGCCGTCGGCGGCGTGGTCGCCACCAGCCTCGCGCTGGGCGCCTTCGCGGTCGGGGTGCTGCACAACCCGCCGCTGGCGATCGCCGCGAGCATCATCGTCCTGCTGTCCGGCATGACCGTCGTCGGTTCCATGCAGGACGCCATCACCGGCTACAACGTCACGGCGGCAGGACGGATGGCCGAACTGGCGATGATGACCGCCGGGCTGATCGCGGGCGTCGTCCTGGCGCTGTACGTGGGGCTGCGCATAGGCGGCGACACCGTGGCCGGGCTGGACGCCCAATCGCTGGGCAGAGCGCAGGTGGGCACACCGGCGCTGGAACTGTCCGTGCAGATCCTCGCCGGTGCCTCCACCTCGGCGTGCTTCGCGCTGGCCAGCTACGCGCCGCCGAGCCCGCTGCTGATCGCGGGCATCGGCGGTGGTGTGGCGGCCGGGGCGCACGCGATTCTGATCAGGGAGGACACCCTGGCGCTCAACCCGGTGCTGGCCGGGGCCGTGGCCACCACCATCGTCGGTTTCGCGGGCGGCATCGTCGCCCGTCGGCTGGAGATCCCGGTGCTGGTCGTCGCGGTCTCCGCCGTGTCGCCGCTGCTGCCCGGCCTGGCGACCTACCGGGGCCTGTTCGAGCTGTCGGTGCTCCGCAGCCCGGCCGGTGTGACGACGCTGATGCTGGCGGTGGCCACCGGGCTCGCACTGGGTGCGGGCGTGGTGCTCGGCGAGTACCTGGCGCAGCCGGTGCGCAGCAGGCTGGGCCGGCTGGAGCGGCGGATCTCCGGACCGAGGCTGTCCGGACCGCTGCGCCCCAGCAGACGGCGCCTGGACTGAACGCCGACTTGCCGCGTTCCGCAACGGGAACGAAGTTAAGACCCCATCCGGACCGAAACACGCGGGTGTGTTTGGTCCACACGAAGCACGCGGCGGCGGTGCGGGTTAAGTAGCCTCACAACTACAGGTGGATACACGGCAGGAGGGTTTCCGGTGAGCGAGGGCGACGGGCCCAACAGGAGTTCCAACCGGGCGGACTTCGTCGTGGTCGCCAACCGGCTTCCCGTCGACCTGGAGAAGCTGGAGGACGGCACCGAGCGCTGGAAGCACAGCCCGGGTGGGCTGGTCACCGCGCTGGAGCCGTTCCTGCGCGCCCGTCGCGGAGCCTGGGTCGGCTGGCCGGGTGTCGCCGACGTCGACGTCGAGCCCTTCGACGACGACGAGATGCAGCTGTACCCGGTCCGGCTGTCGGCCCAGGAGTTCGCCGAGTACTACGAGGGGTTCTCCAACGCCACGCTGTGGCCGCTGTACCACGACGTGGTCGTGCCGCCGGTCTTCGACCGCTCCTGGTGGCACGCCTACCAGCGGGTGAACCGCCGCTTCGCCGAAGCCGCCGCCGAGGTCAGCGCCGAAGGCGCCACCGTGTGGGTGCAGGACTACCAGCTCCAGCTGGTGCCGGCGATGCTGCGCGAGCTCCGGCCCGACCTGCGGATCGGCTTCTTCCTGCACATCCCGTTCCCGCCGGTCGAGCTGTTCATGCAGCTGCCGTGGCGGACCGAGATCGTGCGCGGCCTGCTCGGCGCCGACCTGGTCGGGTTCCACCGGCCCGGCGGCGCGCAGAACTTCCTCTGGCTGGCCCGCAGGCTCGCCGGCTTCGAGCCCAGCCGCGGCCAGGTCGGCGTGCGCAACCGGCCGGGTGTCGTGCAGGTCGGTGACCGGACCGTGCGGGTCGGCGCGTTCCCGATCTCCATCGCCTCCACCGAGCTGGACAAGCTGGCGCGCAGCAAGGACGTCCAGCAGCGGGTCAAGAAGCTGCGCGCCGACCTGGGCAATCCGCGCAAGATCATGCTCGGCGTTGACCGGCTCGACTACACCAAGGGCATCGACGTGCGGCTGCACGCGATGCACGAGCTGCTCGCCGAGGGCCACATCAAGGCCGAGGACGTGACGATGATCCAGGTCGCCACGCCCAGCCGGGAGCGCGTCGAGCACTACAAGCAGATGCGCGAGGACATCGAAGGCCAGGTCGGCCGGATCAACGGTCTCTTCGGGCGGGTCGGTCACCCGGCCGTGCATTATTTGCACACGTCGGTGAACAAGAAGGACCTCGTCGCGCTCTACGCCGCCGCCGACGTCATGGTCGTCACCCCGGTGCGCGATGGGATGAACCTCGTCTGCAAGGAGTACGTCGCCTGCCGCTACGACCTGGGTGGCGCACTGGTCCTCAGCGAGTTCGCCGGAGCCGCCGCGGAACTCACCAGCGCTTTCCTGGTGAACCCCCACAACCTGGACGGCGTGAAGGACGCGCTGCTCGCCGCCCTGGAGATCGACGAGGCGGAGGGCCGCCGTAGGATGCGCGCTCTGCGTAGGCAAGTGCTCACGCACGACGTCGACCGCTGGGCGCGGTCGTTCCTCGAAGCGTTGGGCGCACCCCTCGTGGAGTAGCTGGCGGTAACCGGTCCGGAACACGGATCGCACGACGTCGGCGATACTGAGCAGAACCGGTCGCCAGCAGACGGTCATCGCCGCAGGCGTTCCGGATCGATCCATCCAGACTTGACCCGCCCCCAAGGAGTATGGCGTTGACCGCCGAAGCCCTGCCTGCGGAGCTGCGACGCGTGATCGTGCAGCTCGCGCGGACGCCTCGACTTCTGGTCGCCTGCGACTACGACGGCACGCTCGCACCGATCGTGGCCGATCCGACTCAGGCCAAACCGCTACCCGAATCGGTGCACGCGCTGCGGTCGCTCGCCGCGCTGCCCGCCACCACCACGGCGGTGATCTCCGGTCGCGCGCTGCGCGACCTGGCCACCCTGTCCCGGCTGCCCGCGGAGGTCCACCTCGTCGGCAGCCACGGCTCCGAGTTCGACGTCGGCTTCGTGCACGGCCTCGAACCCGAGGCCACCCAGCTGCGCACCGAACTCCAGGTGGCCGTCCAGGACATCGTGCGCGGGCAGCCCGGCGTGACGCTGGAGGCCAAGCCCGCCAGCGTCGCGGTGCACGTCCGCCGCGCCGAGCACGACGTGTCGGAGGCCGTCGTCGACGCCGTCCGCAACGGCCCCGCGCAGTGGGACGGCGTGCAGGTCACCGAGGGCAAGGCCGTCATCGAGCTGGCCGTGGTGCAGACCGACAAGGGCAACGCCCTCGACGCGCTGCGCCACCAGGTCGGTGCCACCGCCGCGATCTTCCTCGGCGACGACGTCACCGACGAGAAGGCGTTCGCCCGGCTCCAGGGCCCTGACCTGGGCATCAAGGTCGGTGAGGGCGACTCGCTGGCCGCGCACCGGATCAGCAGCACCACCGACGTGGCCACCGTGCTGGCGTTCCTCATGGAGGAGCGGCGCACCTGGCTCTACGGCGAGCAGGCGCCGCCCATCGAGCGGCTGACCATGCTGTCCAACGAGCGCAACATCGCCCTGGTCACCCCGGACGCCCGGATGACCTGGATGTGCCACCCCGGCCCCGACTCGGCAGCGGTGTTCGCCGATCTGCTCGGCGGGCCCGCCGCCGGTCACTTCAGCATCCGCCCGCACGTCGGCGGCAACGGCGGCCAGCGCAGCCCGCTGCCGCTCGGCCAGCGCTACGTGCCCAACACCATGACGGTCGAGACCCGCTGGTCGCGGCTGCTGGTCACCGACTACCTCGCGCACGGCACCGACAGCCACCGCACCGACCTGGTGCGGGTCATCAGCGGCAGCACCACGGTGTCGGTGGAGTTCGCACCACGTCCCGAGTTCGGTCAGGTGCCGGTGCGAATCACCCCGGAGGCCGGTGGCCTGCGCGTGCAGGGCACCTCCGAGCCGATGGTGGTGTACTCGCCGGGCGTGCAGTGGGAGATCGCCTCCGACGGCGTGCACCAGTCGGCGAAGGCCGTCATCGAGCTCACCGAGGGCGAGCCGGTCGTGCTGGAGATGCGCGGCGGCACCGAGGACCTCACGCCCACCGACGAGCCCGCCCGCCGAGCCGAGGCCGAGGCGTACTGGTCGGAGTGGATGAAGACCCTGTCGCTGCCGGAGGTCGAGCGCGACCTGGTGGCCCGCTCGGCGCTGACGCTGCGCGGCCTCGTGCACTCCGACACCGGCGCGATCATGGCGGCCGCGACCACCTCGCTGCCGGAGGAGATCGGCGGCGTCCGCAACTGGGACTACCGCTACTGCTGGCTGCGGGACGGCGCGATGACCGCTCAGGCGCTGGTCACGCTGGGTTCCAACGCCGAGGCGAAGGCGTTCCTGGATTGGCTGCACCGGGTGCTGGAGACCGTTCCCGGCCCGGAGCGGCTGCACCCGCTGTACTCGCTGCAGGGCACCGGCCTCGGCCCGGAGGCCGTCATCGACAGCCTGCCCGGCTACGCCGGTTCGCGTCCGGTGCGCGTCGGCAACCTCGCCGACCAGCAGGTCCAGCTGGACGTGTTCGGTCCGGTCGTGGAGCTCATCGCGCACCTGGCGCAGGCCACCGGCACGGTCCGGGACAACGACTGGGAACTGGTCACGGCGATGGCCGACGCGGTCGGCAAGCGCTGGTTCGAGCCCGACCACGGCATCTGGGAGGAGCGCGACGCGCCCCGGCACCACGTCTACTCCAAGGTGATGTGCTGGGTGACCCTGGACCGCGCGATCAAGATCGCCGAGACCTACGGCCGCAAGGTCGAGGACGGCTGGGTCCCGCTGCGCGACCAGATCTCCGAGGACGTGGTGAAGAACGGCTGGCACCCGGACGTGCAGGCGTTCACCACCGCCTACGAGGGTTCCGACCTCGACGCGGCGTCGCTCTACGTCGGGCTGTCGGGGCTGATCGACCCGTCCGACGAGCGGTTCCGCGCCACCGTCACCGCGATCGAGGCGGAGCTGCGCAGCGGCTCCACCGTCTACCGCTACCGGCGGGACGACGGTCTGCCGGGTGACGAGGGCGGTTTCCACCTCTGCGCGGCGTGGCTGATCGAGTCCTACCTGCTCACGGGTCGCCGCACCGAGGCGGAGGAGCTCTTCCAGCAGATCGTGGACACCGCGGGGCCGACCGGCCTGCTGTCCGAGGAGTACGACCCGATCGCGGAGCGCTCCCTGGGCAACCACCCGCAGGCGTACTCCCACCTGGGCCTGATCCGCTGCGCCCAGCTGCTGTCCGCCTGATCGATCCCCGAACGGGCCGTTCACCGCTTGGTGACCGGCCCGTTCGGCTTTTCCCGCCGCCGCAGGTCACGTTTCGGGGTTTTGGGCCACTCGGGTGATCTGCGGGCGATAGCCTCGGCGCTGAAATCGTGCGGAAGGGGCGTACCGGAATGACCGAGCTGCTGGTCGTCTTGGTGTTGCTGCTGGTCGTGGTCGCGGTCGTTGCCGTGGTGCTCGGGATGCGAGCGCGGCGAGCGGCCCGGCAGGGGGAGTCCCGGGCAGGAGTGCCGCAGGACCCCTTCGGGACCGGCGACCAGGACTCGTTGCGAGGTGATCCCCGCGCGCTCAAGGCCGGGGACATCGTGGAGATCCGCTCGACCACCTACACCGTGCGCGGGAGCCTCCGGCTCGACGAGGGCGGTTGGGGCTGGTCGGAGCACCTGCTCGACGACGCCAAGGGCACCCAGGTGTGGCTGGCGGTCGAGGAGGACCCGGACCTGATCCTGACGCTGTGGACGCCGGTCACCGGCGTCGGCGCCCCGGGCGAGGCGACCGTCGAGCACGACGGACGCACCTACCGCTCGGGCGAGTCGGGCGAGGCGAACTTCCGCAGCGAGGCCACGACGGGTCTCGATGCCGAGGGAACCGTGCGCTACCACGACTACGAGACCTCCGACGGCGCGCTGCTGGGCTTCGAGTCCTACGGCGGCGCCGCGTGGGAGGCCACGGCGGGCGAGAAGCTCAGCCGCTACGACGTTCTCATCTACCCGACGGCGGATTGATCGATGAAACCCAGGTACTGGATCGTCATCGCGGCGGTGGCCGTGGTGATCGCCCTGATCGTCGGGCTGGTGATGATCTTCGCCGGTGGCGGTGGGGCGCGCGGCTACGTCGCGCACAACTACACGCGCGCCGCGCACCTCGACATCGCCGGTGACGACGACAACGAGGCCTACACCAGCCCGAAGCCGCCGAAGACCGTCGCCGCCGAGATCACCGCCAAGTGGCGACCGCAGGCTCAGTCCTCCGACGCCTCGGGCATCTACCTGCGCTACTCCGACGACGCCGTGATCATCCAGCCGCACCAGAGCGGATCGGTCATCCACCTGATGGACGCCGACCGCGCCTACCACCGCTACCACAGCCACGTCGGGCACGTGTGGGGCTGGACGTCCACGCGCGGCGAGAGCTTCCGCGGCGGCGGACCCGGAGTCGGCAAATGATGAGCGGACTCGCGCACCGACCACGACCTCCGCGGGCGGCTCCGGCCGGGCTCCCGCGCTGACGCACCACGACACGGGAAGGGCACACCACCTTGCTCAACGAACTGCTCGCCGGCCTGTTCGCCGCGGTCGCCTACGGGGTGATCGGCGTGGCGATGATGGCCCTCGGCTACGTGCTCGTCGACCTCGCCACCCCCGGCAAGCTGCGCGACCTGATCTGGGTCAACCGCAACCCGAACGCCGCGCTGCTGCTGGTCTCCGGCCTGCTCGGCGTCGGGGTCATCCTCACCACCGCGATCATGGCCAGCGCCGACGACCTGCTGCTCGGCCTGGTCGGCACGGTCGCCTACGGCCTGCTCGGTCTGGTGCTGATGAGCCTGTCGTTCCTGCTCATCGATGCCATCACGCCGGGCAAGCTCGGTGACGAGCTGGCCTCGCCGGACATGCACCCGGCCACCTGGGTGTCGGCTGCTGCGCACGTGGTGCTCGCGGTGCTCATGGCCGCAGCGATCTATTGACGACCACCGAAGCCGCTCCGGCGCAGGACGAGACCACCGAAGCACCGCGAGGCCGCACCGCGCGGTTCGCGGTGCTGGTGGCCGTGTTCGTCTGCGCCGCGTGCGGACTGGTCTACGAGCTCGCGCTGGTCGCGCTCGGCAGCTACCTGATCGGCGACACCATCGGGCAGGCGTCGATCGTGCTGTCGTTGATGGTCTTCGCGATGGGCATCGGCGCGCTGGCCGCGAAACCCCTGCAACCGTGGGCCGCCGCCGCCTTCGCCGGCATCGAGCTGCTGCTGGCGCTGCTCGGCGGGCTCAGCGTTCTCGCGCTGTACGCGGCGTTCGCGTGGTTGAGCCTGTACCTGCCCGCGCTGATCGCGACGGCGCTGGTGCTGGGGTTGCTGATCGGCGCCGAGATCCCGCTGCTGATGGTGCTGCTGCAGCGCATCCGCAGGCAGGACGCGGGCTCGGCGGTGGCCGACCTGTTCGCCGCCGACTACGTCGGTGGGCTCGTGGGCGGCCTGGCCTTCCCGTTCCTGCTGCTGCCGCTGTTCGGGCAGGTGCAGGGCGCCCTGCTGGTCGGGATGCTCAACGCCGCCGCCGGTCTGGGACTGGTGCTCACGGTGTTCCGCCGCGAGCTGACCAAGCGCGCCCGGCTGCTGCTGATCGGCGCGTCGATGCTGGTCGGCGGTATGCTGCTGGGGGCGTACGCCTACGCCGACGACTTCGAGGTCACCGCGCGCCAGGCGCTCTACGCCCATCCCGTGGTGCACGCCGAGCGCTCGCCCTACCAGGACGTGGTGCTCACCGAGTCGGTGTCGTTGAGCGGGGCGAAGGACACCCGGATGTACCTCAACGGCGATCTCCAGTTCAGCTCCGTCGACGAGTACCGCTACCACGAGGCGCTGGTCCACCCGGCGATGAACGGTCCGCGCGGGCGGGTCCTGGTGCTCGGCGGCGGAGACGGCCTGGCGCTGCGGGAGGTCCTGCGCTACCCGGACGTCCGGGAGGTGACGCTGGTCGACCTCGACCCGGCGGTGCTGGAGCTGGCCCGCACGGACCCGCGCGTGTCCTCGTTGAACCGCAACGCCTTCGACGACCCGCGGGTGCGCGCGGTGGCCGGCGACGCCTTCAGCTGGCTGCGGGAGAACCGCGAGCGCTACGACGTCGTCATGGTCGACATGCCCGACGCGGACTCGACCGCGACGGCCAAGCTGTACTCGGCGGAGTTCTACGGCCTGGTCTCCCAGGCCATGTCCGACCACGCACGGGCGGTCGTGCAGGCGGGCTCGCCGTACTTCGCGCCGAAGGCGTACTGGTGCGTCGAGGCCACGCTGCGCTCGCTGGGCCTGCGCACCACGCCCTACGAGGTGTCGGTGCCCGCCTTCGGGGAGTGGGGGTTCCACCTGTTCACGCAGGGGGAGGAGCCGTCGGAACCCCGCCTGCCGCAGGACGTTCCGCCGCTGCGCTCCCTCGACGCCGAGACCCTGCGGGCCGCGCAGACCTTCCCGCCGGACCGCGCCCGGCTCCCGGATCTCACGCCCTCGACGCTGATGCACCCCACGATCCTCGACTACGCCCAGGGCGAGTGGGCCAACTACTGACCACGCACCCCACCGGGTTCCCACGCGCAGTCACCCGGCCGGGTGGGGAATTCGAATTTCGCGCGAAATTCGAGTCCGAACTTCGGCGTTCGAATTTCGCGCGAAATTCGAGCAGTGCTGGTCAGGGGTTACGGTCCGAACCAGAACTCCTCGCCGGAGCGGGGCGGACCCGACGTCGAGCCGGTGATCAGCTGCGTTTCGAGCTGGATGTGCCTGGGACGGCTCGGTTCGCTGGTCTCCAGCAGGAGGCGGCCCGCCGCGCGGCCCTTCTCCAGCCAGGGCTGGCGGACGGTGGTGAGCCCGGCGCGCTCGGCGTCCGGGATGCCGTCGAAACCGGTGATGGTCAGGTCTTCCGGCACGCGCAGGCCGCGGTTCTCGGCCTCGCGCAGCGCGCCGAGCGCCAGGATGTCCGAGGTGCACACCAGCGCGGTGATCTCCGGGTCGATCTCCAGCGCCTGAGCGGCGGCGGAGGCGCCCGAGTCCAGCGTGTGGTCGAAGCGCTCCACGACGGGCACCGTCGTCCAGTCCACGCCGGCCTCGCTGAACTCCTCGGCGAGCGCGGTCAACCGGGCCTTCTGCACGTGGAAGCTGGCGTTGGCCTGCCGCTGCACGGTGGCCGGGCCGTCGTTGCGGCCGCGCGCCAGGCGCATGCACAGCACGCCGATGCGCCGGTGCCCGAGTCCGATCAGGTGGTCGGCGACGGCCTTGATGGCCTTGCGGTCGTCCGGTCCGACCCAGTCGAGGTTGTCCAGGCGCGGCTGGTCGCAGACCACCACGGGCACGGGGCGTTCCAGCACGGCGGCCAGGTGCGGGTCGTCCTCGGGAACGGAGTAGACGACGAAGCCGTCGACACCGGCGCGGTGCACCGCCGCGACGTCCTCGCGCTCCGGGCTGGCCGGTATGAGGGTGAGGCCCTGACCGGCGTCCTCGCAGGCCAGCGCGAGTCCTTCCAGGAATCCGACGGCGCCGGGGTCGCGGAAGGCGTAGGAGAGGTTCTCGGTGAGCAGCAGGCCGACGGCACCCGCCTTGCGGGTGCGCAGCGAGCGTGCGACAGGGTCCGGTCCCGGGTAGCCGAGCCGCCGCGCCGTCTCCAGGACGCGCTTGCGCAGCTCAGGGGACAGCTGATCCGGACGGTTGTAGGCGTTCGACACCGTCGTCCGGGAAACCCCGAGTTCCGCAGCGAGCGACGCGAGGGTCGCAGGCCGCCGGGCATTCGTTGACCGCGCCATGGAGGAACCGTAACGGTTCAGAACCCGAGCGTGAAGCGAGCATGACCTACGTCCCACTGATGTTCGAATGATGAACACGGAGCGACGCCGGGTGATCACGCTCCGGAATTGGGACAGTCGGTGGGGTGACGTTCGGT
Organism: Saccharopolyspora endophytica; assembly: GCF_018070075.1. Classification (GTDB taxonomy): domain Bacteria; phylum Actinomycetota; class Actinomycetes; order Mycobacteriales; family Pseudonocardiaceae; genus Saccharopolyspora; species Saccharopolyspora endophytica. The sequence goes on along the minus strand of NZ_JAGPXE010000016.1, from coordinate 65,113 downwards.
CAAAACGACGCTACTTTCTCGGGGACCGATTGTAGTGAAGGGTGTCACAAATGGCTGAGGTCGCGTACGTCAACGCCTCTCGCGTCTACCCCGGCAGCCCGCCGGTCAAGGCGGTTGACCAGCTGGAACTGGACGTCGCCGATGGCGAGTTCCTCGTTCTGGTGGGGCCCTCCGGTTCCGGAAAGTCCACGGCGCTGCGCATGCTGGCCGGGCTTGAGGACATCGACGAGGGTGGTATTTCCATCGGTGGCAACGATGTCACCAACACTCCGCCCAAGGCTCGGGACATCGCGATGGTGTTCCAGTCCTACGCGCTCTACCCGCACATGACGGTCGCCGAGAACATGGGTTTCGCGCTCAAGCTCCGCAAGACGCCCAAGGCGGTCATCAACGAGAAGGTGACCGAGGCGGCGCGGATGCTCGACCTCGAGAAGTACCTGGACCGCAAGCCCAAGGCGCTCTCCGGTGGTCAGCGCCAGCGGGTCGCGATGGGCCGCGCGATCGTCCGCGAACCCAGCGTCTTCCTGATGGACGAGCCGCTGTCCAACCTGGACGCGAAGCTGCGCGTGGAGACCCGCGCCAACATCGCCGCGCTGCAGAAGCGGCTGGGGACCACGACCATCTACGTCACCCACGACCAGGTCGAGGCGATGACGATGGGCCACCGCGTGGCGGTGCTCAAGGACGGTCTGCTGCAGCAGGTGGCGACTCCGCGCGAGCTCTACGAGAACCCGGCCAACGCGTTCGTCGCGGGCTTCATCGGCTCCCCGGCGATGAACCTCAAGACGGTCCCGCTGACCAGCGAGGGCGCGGTGCTCGACGGCACCACGGTGCCGCTGTCCCGCGAGGCGCTGGCCGCTGCCGGCGACCTCGAGGAGGTCACCTTCGGCGTCCGTCCCGAGGCCCTGGAGCTGACCTCCAGCGACGCCGACGGTCTGGACATGACCGTCGAGCTGGTCGAGGAGCTGGGTGCGGACGCGCTGATCCACGGCTCGATCTCGGTCGGCGGCTCCTCGGAGCGCTTCGTGGTCCGCGCCGACGGCCGCACGCCTCCGGCCCTGGGCCAGCAGGTCAAGGTCGCCCTCCGCGACGCCGGTGAGGTGCACCTGTTCCACCCCGAAACGGGCGACCGCCTGGCCGCCTGATCTCGGCTCGCGCGAGATCTGAGAGCAGTTTCGATCGCCGCCGTCTCCTGCGGGGCAGGTGATCGTGCGAACGCCTCCGCCTGGATTCCGGGCGGAGGCGTTCTTGCTGCATGTGGTCGATGTCGCGTTCGGAAATACGCCTGGTGCTGGAGCGTTTGGTTGAAGGGTGCTTAGACTGAAGTTGACAACGGTTTCCGTTACCGTTCGCATCTGGAGTCGCTCGACAGCGTCCTGACCTGATCACCCGGGAGTGCATCCATGACCGTCCGCAGCCGCCCTGCTGTGACCGCTTTAGCCGGACTGACCGTCGGCGCCATCGCGCTGACCGGCTGTTCCTCCGGTGAGACCGCCGCCCCCGGGCCCGACGACAAGATCAAGGTGGTCGCCTCGACCAGCGTGTGGGGCAGCGTCGCGCAGGCCGTCGGCGGCGACGCCGTGGAGGTCGAGTCGATCATCAACGACGCCTCGGCCGACCCGCACTCCTACGAGAGCAGCCCGCAGGACGCCGCGAAGATCAGCGACGCGAACCTGGTGGTGCTCAACGGCGGCGGCTACGACGAGTTCATGACCCAGGTGCTGGGCGACAACCCCAAGCCGACCGTGCAGGCGGTCGATTCCGAGCAGGAGAAGCCCGCGCCGCCGGAGGGCGAGCACGCGGGTGAGCCGCACGCGGGTGAGCAGCCTGCGGGTGAGCACGCCGGTGAACCGCACGCGGGCGAACCGCACGCTGGTGAGCCGCACGCGGGTGAGCAGCCTGCCGGAGAGCCGCACGCTGGTGAGCCGCACGCCGATGAGCACGCGGGTGAGCAGCCCGCGCCGCCGCAGGGCGAGCCCCACGCCGGCGAGCACGCCGGGCACGACCACTCCGTGAACGAGCACGTCTGGTACGACCTGCACGCCGTGCACGAGGTCGCCGACAAGGTCGCCGCCGAGCTCGGCAAGATGCAGCCCGCCAAGGCCCAGCAGTTCGAGGCCAACGCCGCGGCGTTCGAGCAGCAGGTCGCCGGTCTGGAGGGCCGCGTCGGCGAGATCGCCGCAGCTCACCAGGGCAAGCCGGTGATCGTCACCGAACCGGTGGCGCACTACATGGTCGAGGCCGCCAAGCTCAACGACGTGACCCCGCCTTCGTTCGTCAACGCCATCGAGGCCGAGACCGACCCGTCGGCCGCCGCCGTCGCCGACATCCAGAACGCGATCAACGCCCGCCAGGCCGTTGCCGTGATCTACAACCCGCAGACCGAATCGCCGGTCACCCGCAACGTGCGCACCGCCGCCGACTCGCAGCGCATCCCGGTCGTCGAGATGACCGAGACCCTGCCGCAGGGCCAGAGCTACGTGCAGTGGATGGACGCGCAGATCACCGCCCTGCAAGGTGCGCTCAACCGATGACCTCAGAACGAGTCGCGGAAACCACCCCGGGCCCGGTGGCGGCTGAGGCCGCCGCCGGGTCTCCGGCCGTCTCGCTGCGCGGCGCGACGCTGGCCTACGGCGAGCGGACCCTGTGGTCCGGCCTGGACCTGGACGTCGCGCCGGGCGAGTTCGTGGCCGTGCTCGGCCCGAACGGGTCCGGCAAGACCAGCCTGCTGCGCGTGCTGCTCGGCCTGCAGGAGCTCAACTCCGGGATCGTCCACATCGGAGGGGAACCGGCCCGGCGCGGCAGCGACCGGATCGGCTACATCCCGCAGCAGCGCGCGCTGGAAGCCAACGTGACCGTGCGCGGCAGCGACCTCGTCGGACTCGGTCTCGACGGGCACCACTGGGGCCTGGGCATCGGCGGTCGCCGCGAGCGCAAGCGCCGGGTCGCCGACGCGCTGCGCGCGGTCGAGGCCACCGAGTACGCGACGATGCCGGTCGGGCTGCTCTCCGGCGGTGAGCAGCAGCGGCTGCGGGTGGCGCAGGCGCTGGTCAGCGACCCGTCGGTGCTGCTGTGCGACGAACCGCTGCTGTCGCTGGACCTCTCGCACCAGCGCAAGGTCTCCCGGCTGATCGCCGAGCAGGCCCGCCGCACCAACGCGGGCGTGCTGTTCGTGACGCACGAGATCAACCCGGTGCTGCCACTGGTGGACCGGGTGCTGTACCTGGTCGACGGCCGGTTCCGGATCGGCACTCCCGACGAGGTGATGAACTCCGAAACGCTCTCGGAGCTCTACCGCACCGACGTCGAGGTCGCGCGCGTCGGCGGGCGGCTGGTCGTGGCCGGAGCCGAGAACGACGATCACCACGTGGTGGGGGCGGAAGAAGCGTGAACGACGTGATGGAGTCGCTGAGCAAGGTGTTCGACTTCGACACCATGATCGACCTGCTCGGCTACCCGTTCGTGCAGCAGGCGCTGCTGGCCGCCGCCGCGCTCGGCCTGGTGTCGGGATGCCTGGCGCCGCTGGTGGTCGCCCGCAAGATGTCCTTCGCCGTGCACGGCACCGCCGAGCTGGCCTTCACCGGCGCGGCCGCCGCGCTGCTGGTCGGCGCCAGCGTCGGGGCCGGCGCGCTGGCGGGTGCGGTGGTGGCCGCGCTGCTGCTCGGCCTGCTGGGGCAGAAGCACAGCGAACGCGATTCGGTGATCGGCGCGATCCTGTCCTTCGGGCTCGGCGTGGGCGTGTTCCTGCTGTGGCTGAACCCGGAGCGCACGGCGAACAAGTTCAGCCTGCTGGTCGGGCAGATCGTCGGGGTCGACTCCTCCGACGTGCTGCTGCTCAGCGGTTCCGCGATCGTCGTGCTGGTGGTGCTGGCCTTCGTCTACCGGCCGCTGCTGTTCGCCAGCGTCGACCCGGACGTGGCGACCGCGCGCGGTGTGCCGACCCGCGTGCTGACCCCGCTGTTCGCGGTCCTGGTCGGCGTCGCGACGGCGCTGGGCGTCTACACCGTCGGTGCGCTGCTGGTCCTGGCCCTGATGGTCACGCCCGGCGCGGCCGCCGCGCGGGTCACCGCGAGCCCGGTGCGGGCGACCGTCCTGGCCGTGGTGTTCGCGGAGGTGGCGGTCCTGGGCGGCATCCTGCTCTCGCTGGCTCCCGGCGCTCCGGTGAGCGCCTTCGTCACGATCATCTCGTTCGTGATCTACCTCGTCTGCCGGGCGATCGGCACCCGCCGGCTCGCCCGGGCATCCCGGGCCCCCGTCCCGGCCTGACTGGCGCGGCCGTCGGCGTTGACCGAGGCTGGCGGCCGTGCCCAGGACGTACAACCTCGCCAGCACCGCCTTCGCGGTGGCGCTGTGCACCACCGGCTACTACCTGCTGCCGGTCGGCGAGCGCGGCTTGGGCGGGACGGTCTGGGCGGTGGCCGCGTTCGCGGTCGGCCTGATCGTCATCGCGGCCCTCGTCTACTCCCAGGTCCGCGGGTACCGCTCGGGGCGCACGTCGATCGCCTGGGTGGTGGCGGCCTTCTACCTGGCGGTGCTGTTCTTCGCGGCCGTCTACTACGCCATGGCCGCGCACGCCCCGGACGCCGTGGCGGGACTGAGCACCAAGACCGACGCCCTGTACTTCTCCCTGACCGTCACGGGCACCGTCGGCTTCGGCGACATCCACCCCGTGACCCAGCCGGCGAGGGCGCTGGTCGCGTTCCACATCGCGTTCAACATCGCTTACCTGGGCACCGCCGTCTCCGCGCTGCGCCCCGCGCTCCCCACAACACCAGCCGAGTGAGCCCCACGCCCAACGAGTTGTTCGAATTTCGCGCGAAATTCGAACAGCCCCCCGCGCTCGGGCGTGTTGTTGCAGGTCAAGGCCGGGCGATCGGGGTGGGATTCGAATTTCGCGCGAAATTCGAACCCCGAACTTCGGCCTCGAATTCGCGCGAAATTCGAATGCGCCGCTCGGTCAGGCGAGGCCGAGGTAGCGGCGTTCGTTGAAGTGCTCGCCCGAGCAGGAGGCGCCGAGGTCGTGGCCGATGCGCTCGATGACGTCGGCCAGTTCGAGCCGGGCCAGCCACGGGCGGGGCAGGACGGCCGTGCCGTGGCGGGCGCCGAGGATGCTGCCGGTGACCGCCGCCGTGGAATCGCTGTGCCCGGAGTGGTTGACCGCCAGCCGGATGGCGTCGCCGAACTGCTCGGGCTTGGGCAGGGCCAGCGCGCAGTAGACGCCGATGGCCAGCGCTTCCGGGCCCACCCAGCCCTGGCCAAGGCGTTCGATGTGCCCGACGCTGGCGCCGAGCCGCGCCAGGGTGGCGGCTTCGGCGAGGGCGTTGGCGGTCTCGTAGTCCTCCCGCAGCACGCGGCCCGCGGCCTGGTCGACCGCAGCGGGCAGCCGTCGCTGCTGCACGGCGACCAGGTGCACGATCAGCGCCAGCGCGCCCGCCGAGGCCCAGCCGCCGACGCCGCCGTGCGTGAGAGCCGCGCACTGGCAGGCCAGCTGGTAGGCCATCTCGGGCGTGGGGGAGAAGCCGATCGGGGTGCTGCGGTCCAGGCCGCCGCACCCCTTGGAGGTGTTGCGCGGCCGGTCCGGCGTGCCCAGCTCGGGTTCTTCGAGCGCGCGCAGGCTGGTCAGCCCGGGTGCGCGGCTGACGTAGAGCTCGGGTTCGGCGAGCAGTCCGGTGGCGCCGGGGGCGGGCTTGTCCTCCTGCTGGGTCAGCAGCCAGCGGCGCAGCGCTGCGGCGGTGGATTCGACCGGTCGCCACTGCCCGCCGCTGTTGCCGGTGGTCCAGGCGTGCAGGTAGCCCTCACCGGCGAACAGCGCCATCTGGGTGGCGTCGCCGAGCATCGCTTGGGGAGCGGGTTCGGTGAGCCCGTCGGGGCCGAACTCGGCGCGGATGTCCTCCAGCGGCGCGTACTCCACCAGGGTGCCGAGCGAGTCGCCGAGGGCGCCGCCGAGCAGGCAGCCCACCGCGCGATCGACCACTGTGGACGTCGTCGGCACGGGTGGTGCTCCTTCCGCGGCGTCCTGCACGCCACTCGTTCGGGTGATCGACGCCCTCAGACTTTACTTGCCCGCCTTTCCCGCTGGGAGAGGTTCCGGGACTCGCGCCCTGCGTGAACGCGCTCGAAAAATGGGAATCCGATCTTCCACCTGGTAATTCGGGCATACTCCATTGGTGTGACCCTGATGAACGCGTCGGCCTGGCGCGCAGGGCCGATCGCTACCGTGTGTCGGGCGCGGGGGACAGGCCGGAAGTCGAATTTGGGTGAGAATGACGCCGCACGGCAGCTTAGAGAGGACCGCAGGGTTCGAATTCCGCCTGCTCGGTCCGCTTGAGGTGCACCTGGACGGCGTCCCCCTCGAAACGGGCCGCATGCCGGTTCGGGCGCTGCTGGCCTGCCTGCTGCTGGAACCCAACCAGGTCGTGCCGATGGACCGGCTGATCGACACCCTGTGGGACGACGAACCGCCCGCCAGCGCGCGCACCATCATCCAGGGCTACGTCTCCCGGCTGCGCAAGTTCTTCGGCAAGGACGGGCCCGAGATCATCACCCGGGCACCCGGATACCTGCTGCGCGTCAACGGCGACCGGATCGACGCCCACCGCGCCCGCAACCTCATCAACCGCGCCCACGGACTCGAACCCGCCGAGCGATCACGCCTGCTCACCGAGGCCCTGTCGCTGTGGAGCGGGCCCGTGCTCGCCGACATCGCAGGCAGCAGGCTCTACCGGATGGTGGCGCCCAACCTCGACGAGCTCCGGCTGCTGGCGCTGGAGGAGCGGGTCGCCGCGGACCTGGAACTCGGCAGGCACCACCAGCTCATCGCCGAACTGTCCACCCTGGTCGACCAGCACCCGATGCGGGAACGGCTCACCGGTCAGCTGATGCTCGCCAACTACCGCGCAGGGCACCGGGCCGAGGCGCAGGCCCGCTTCCACGAGCTGCGGCACCGGTTGTCCCACGAGCTCGGCATCGACCCCGGACCGGAACTCCGCGAGCTCTACGAGAAGCTGCTGCGCGACGACCCCGCGCTGCGCAACCACCCCAGCCGGGTCGAACCCGGCCTGGGCATCCGCCGACCCGTGCCCGCCGAACTGCCGCCCGCTCCGGCGGGTTTCGTCGGCAGGCGGCTGGAAGTGTCGACGCTGGACGCGATGCGGGAGGCCAACGAGGAGAGCTCCAGCCTGATCACGGTGCTCACCGGCACCGCGGGCGTCGGCAAGAGCGCGCTCGCGCTGACCTGGTCGCACCGGGTCGCCGAGGAGTTCCCCGACGGCCAGCTCTACGCCTCGCTGCGCGGCTTCGACTCCGAGCACGAACCCCTCACCCCCGGCGAGGCCCTGACCAGCATGCTCAAGGCGCTCGGCGTGGCCGCCGACGCGATCCCCGTCGAGCTCGACGACCGCACCGCGCTCTACCGGTCGCTGCTGGCCAAGCGGAAGGTGCTGGTGCTGCTGGACAACGCCCGCGACTCCGACCAGGTGCTGCCGCTGCTGCCGGGCAGCGCCGCCTCGGTGGTCGTGGTGACCAGCAGGCGCCGGCTCGACGGGCTCGTGGTGCGCTCGGGCGCCCGGGTGCTGCCGCTGGAGACCCTGTCGACCGAGACCGCCATCGAACTGCTCGACCGCGCGGGCGTGCCGGGCAAGTCCGCGGCCGAACCCGACGCCGCCGCCGAACTCGCCGAGCTCTGCGGCGGACTCCCGCTGGCGCTGCGCATCGCCGCCGCCCGGCTGGCCGCCAACCCCGCCCGCGGCGTCTCCGACCTGGTGCACGAGCTCACCGACGAGCGAACCCGGTTGCAGGCGCTGGACATCGACGACGACGCCGACACCAGCGTGCGCCGCGCCTTCGACATCTCCTACCGCAGCCTGCCGCCGCTGCACGCCGAGACCTTCCGGATGCTGGGCCTGGTGCCCGGCCAGACCTTCACCGCGCACGCGGTGGCGGCGCTGTGCCGGACCGACCCGGCGGGCGCTCAGCGCCGGCTGCGCGCGCTGGCGCTCGCGCACCTGGTCACCGAGCCGGAACCGGACCGGTTCGGCATGCACGACCTGCTGCGCGCCTACGCCCGCGAACTCCCCGCCGGCGAAGGCGACACCGAGGCGCTGCGCCGGCTGCTGCGCTACTACCTGTGCGCCGCCGACCACGCGCGCCGCTTCCTCCGCCCGGCCCGCGACGAGCTCGACTTCTCCGACGCCGGCGACCACCACCCCGACATCGGGTCCCGCTCGCAGGCCCTGGAGTGGTTCGACGCCGAGTGGCCGAACCTCGTCACCGCGGTCCGCGCCGCCAACGCCGCCGGGCTGCACGACCTCGCCTGGCCGCTGGCCCGCCTGCAGTTCAACTACCTGATGGTCCGCTGCCCGTGGGAGGACTGGATGCGCGTCTACTCCGACGGCGCCGAATCCGCCCGCGCCGTCGGCGATCCCGTCGGCAAGGTGCTCATGTCCGCCGGTCTCGGCGTGGCCTGCGCCCGATCCGGCAACCTCGACGAGGCCCTGGCGCACTACGAGGAGTCCTACCAGGTCGCCGTGCAGACGGGGGATTCCGAACGGCTGGCGATGACGCAGGTCAACCTCTCCAGCGTGCTGTTCCGGCTGCGCCGCTACGACGAGGCCAAGGTGCACTCCAAGGACGCGCTGAAGGTCTACCGCTCGCTCGGCGACCGCTACTTCGTGGCGGGCGCGCTGAACAACCTCGCGATGGTCGAGCAGGTCAACGGCGAGCTGGAAGCCGCGCTGCGGTACCTCCGCGAGGCCGAGGACCTCTACCGCGAGGCCGACGACCTGGAGACCTTGGCCATGGTGCTCAACAACTGCGGTGAGGTCAGCATCGAGCTCGGCAGGCTCGACGACGGCGAGCGCTTCCACCACGAAGCCCTCGACGTCGCCCGCCAGTGCGGCTCGGCGGTGCGCCAGGGTTCGGCCAACCTCGGCCTCGGCGACGCCGCGAGGCTGCGCGGCGAGATCCCGGTCGCGCGCACCCGCTGGGAAACGGCCCTCGCGATCTTCGAGATGGAGGGATCTCCCAAGGTCAGAGAGGTCCGCCAGCGCCTCGACGAGATCGCTGGACAGAGCGTTTAGTCCGCGTTTAGCGGACGTGTAGTCCCGGCTGCGAACTTGATCGTGCGGATCAATCCGTGCTTGATCCGCACGAGGGCGGCTCTGGGGGAAGTCCTAGGGGGGATTGTCGCCCCGGTCGTCCCGGCCGTACGCGGTCGGGACGACCACGAGGGGGTTCAGGGCATCCGGGGCTCCCGGGTGTGGGGGTGTGCAGGCGCTCGGACGGTTCGGGGGAGCCGCCCGAGCGTCTGTTTTTCTTTTGTCCCTTGGTGGTCCCGCTTGGCGGTGCGGGTGGGGGAACCTGAGCCGCGCTGTGGACTCCGCGCGCCACTCCTGATGTATGCCACTACACGGCGTCGCGGCGTGCTCGCCACAGCACGGCTGGCGAACCCCCGGCGGTGCCAGCTGCTCAGGTGGTGAAGGAGGAAGCACCTTCGGTGCTTGCCTGACGGTCTTTCGTGTTCTCTAGCCGCAGTTCGTCGGGAGTTTTTCGAGGCAGGGGCGTTTGGCCGTGCGGCCGTCTCCGCTGGAGACCCCTCGGAGGCGGCGGCTGATCCAGGGGGCCAGGTACTCGCGGGCCCACTTGATGTCCTCGGCGGCCTGCTCCTGCCAGCTGCGCTCGTCGAGGTCCGGCCAGGGCTCGTTCCAGTCCTCCGACGTCGGCAGGCCGAGGGTGTCGCAGGCGCGCAGCGCGACGCGGCGGTGGCCGTCGGCGGACAGGTGCAGCCGGTCCTCGCACCACGCGCGCGGGTCCTGCAGGACCCGCATCGACCACAGGTCCATGACGTAGCAGCCGTGCGCGTCGGCGATCGAGCGCAGGTGCGAGTTGTAGGTGCCGACCTTGCCCCGCACGTGCTTGAGCACCGGGGTGCGCGCGGTGTCGAAACCCGTGCCGATCAGCACGTCGGCCCCGGCCGCGCGGAGCCGGCTCACGGCGTCCTCGAACAGCGCCGCGACCAGGTCGGGGTCGCTGCCCGGACGGATGATGTCGTTGCCGCCCGCGGTCAGCGCGACCAGCGACGGCTTGAGCTCGATGGCCTGCGGCACCTGGTCGGTGACGATCTGGCGGATCAGCTTCCCGCGCACCGCCAGGTTGGCGTAGCGCAGATCCGGGTCGTGCTCGGCGATGTGCAGCGCCAACCGGTCCGCCCACCCCCGGTAGACGTCGGTCTCGGCAGTGGCATCAGCCAGACCTTCGGTGAAGCTGTCTCCCAGCGCGACGAAGCTGTCCCAGCGCCCCGATCCCATTTCGACTCGTCCCTCCTGCTCATCCCCGCACCCCGTGGTGGTGCGAAATCAACAGTGGCCCTCGGGAACGTACCTACGCCACCGAAGGTTCCCGCCAAGTGACAAACGGCACTGGCAAGTCTAGAAAATATGTCCGATTGGTCTGTTGACTTTGCCGAAACGATGCTCTTCCTTGATGTGCGGTGTATCCGCTCGTCACCGGCCGAGAAGGTGGATCTTGGCAGGAAACACCGATACGGGTGAACGCCAGCTGCTAATGTCCTTCGGCGGTAACAGAAGTGACAAGGGGGCTCACGATGACGCGATCGCTGCAGGTCACAGCTCGACGCGCGTCCGCTCGCAGGACGCCGGAGCGGGTGTTTCGCGCGCTTGTCGTCGTGTCCGGTTGATGGGGAACGACGACATGGGGCATTGCGTCGATTCCACGAGGACCGCGACTCTGATCGTCGGTCTCCGCAACCGTCCTGCAGATCTGGGGGAATCGTGACGGCACCGCAGAATCCGGCGTCCGCGCCGGGGCCGGCGGGCTTCGAGGCACCGAACCGGCGAGCTCCGGAACCGGGAGGCAGGCGCCGAGCGGACCCGCCGCTGCGAGGTTCGCTGAGCGACGCCGGACCCGGAGGTCCGCCTCCCGCACCGCCCGCACCTCCCGCGCGCCCGGCTCCGCCGGCGCAGCGCCCGGGGCACTTCGACGTGCGCTCCGAGATGGCCGCCCTCGCCGCCGAACCGCACCCGTTCGCGTTCTGGCAGCGGGCGGAACAACTCCCCGACCGCTTCGAGCAGGAGCAGCGCGGGTCCGGACCGGCCAGCAGGCCCGTCACCGAACCCTCGCGCCCGTCCACCGGCGGTCTGCCCTCGTTGTCGGGCGATCTGGGTGGCGCTCCGGCGCGACCGGCCGAGATGTCCGGTTCCCTGGAGCCCGACGAACCGCGCCACGGCCGGCCGGAGAGCGCGAGCCTGAGCGGTTCGCTGCTCCCGCCCGCCGAAAACCCGCGTCCCGCGCCGAATCCGGCTCCGGACAGCGGTCCGCAGCCGCAGGTGCGCGACGGAGTCCTGCGCGGCCCGCTGACCGACGGTCCGCCCAGCGGTCCGGTTCCGCAGGTCTCCGACGCACCGCCACCGGTCGAGGCGCCACGCCCGCCCCACCCGCCGATGGCCCGGCCGCCCATGCCTGAGCCGCCGATGCCCGAGCAGCCGGTGGCTCACCCGCCGACGCCCGAGCCCTCGATGCCCGAGCCGCCGGAAGCCCAGCCCCCGCGGCCTGAGCCTCCGATGTCCGAGCCGCCGGAAGCGCCCTTCGCGGAGCAGGCGTCGTTACCGCCGCGTCCGGACGCCGCCCAGCGCCCGGACGGCCCGCCTCCGAGCCCGCCCGCGGGAATGCCACCGGTCGGCCCGCCGAGCGGTCCGCGCCCGCAGGGCCCGCCGCCGGGTCCGCCGAGCGGCCCGATGCCGCAGGCAGGCCCGCCACCGGGTCGCCCGGCCGGGCCTCCGCCTCCGCAGCACCCCTCGCCACCTGCGGGGTCGCCCGCGCCGCCGAACGGCGGGCAGCAGCGCCCGCCGCGTCCGCAGGGCCCGCCGCCGATGGCACCACCGCCACGACCGGGGCCTCCGCCGGCTCCGCAGCAGCCCGAGCAGCCGGTCGCGCAGCAACCGCCGCGCCGGCCGGAGCCTCCGCGCCCACCGGAACCGCCCCAGCAGGACCAGGAGCGTCCGAAGAGCAGGACGGCGCGCACGCCGAAGATCAACGAACGCGCCGACGGCGGGTTCGGCCCGATGGGCTCGGCCGGTGCCTGGGCGAACGGCACGGGTCGCGCCGGGTACGGGCGCAACACCTCGTGGTCGGCGGACGACTTCAAGGAAGAGCGCCGCGAGGGTGGCGACGACCTGCGCGCCGGTTCCGGCTACAAGCCGGGCGAGACCGGCAGCGGCGCCGTGCCGCAGTTCCTCATCGAGGCCGACGAGCTGTGGGACGACGATGACGGCGGCCGTCTCGTGGCACCGCCGGTGCTCGGCGAGTCACCGGCGAGCTTCCGGGACTTCTGACGCGGCGAAACCCTGGCGAACCGGCCTTCGGGCCGGTCGGGCCGGGGCGCACTGATAACACTGGCTACCGCTGACGCGAAATGTGAGCTGTGATGGTTGAGACGATCACCTTGTCGGCCCCCGCGGTCGATCTGCTCGGTGAGCAGCTGAACCTCACCGTTCGGCAGTACCCGTTCGAGCTGCCGCGCATCGCGGAGCTCCCGGAGGACCGCAACGTCGTCGCCCAGCGGGTGTGGCAGGAGTTGGAGTCCGCGGGGCTGGCCCGCAACGGGCGCCCGGAACCCGAGGTCGAGGACGCGCTGTACCTGCTGTGCAGCTCGGAGGTGTCGATCGCCGCGGCCGGGCTGTTCGACGTCCGCGCCGGGCACCGGTTGGCCGCGCGCGTGGTGGCCACCGGCGAGGTCGGCGTGCTCGGGATCTTCGACGGCCGGGGGATGCGGATGACCTTCCTTCCGCCGAGCGACCTGCCGCGCACCGCCGCCGACCTGCTGCCGGACGCCCCGGTCGGCGCGGGTCCCGCGTTGCGCGCGGTCGCCGACCGGCGCGGCGGCATGCCCGCTGACGCCGACATCGAGGGCCTGCCCGAGCTGCGCGCGGTGACGTCGAGGCCGAAGTTCCGCTTCGGTCACTTCGTCGTCGCGGGTGCCCGGCGGGCGCGCGTGCCCAACCTCATCTGGTTCGACACCGACCAGGGCCGCTACGCGATGCGGGGCGAGCGGGTCGACGGCCAGGACGCCGTGGCCTGCCAGCCCGCCGACAAGCCGACGATCGCCGCGGAGATCGCGACGCTGGTGGAACGAGCCCGCCGCCTCGGGTAGAGGTGGGGTGACCGTTTCGCCGGGAGAGCCACCCGGTCATGAGGCCGGGGTTTGGCCCCCCGCGGAAGTTAGGGCAGGCTTAGTGTCGTGACGCAGGGGCAGACGGACACGGGCCGGGACGATCGCGATTCGTTCATGCGGTTGCTCGGCGGGCGCAGCAGCGCGATCGACGCGAGCCTGCCGCCGGTCGCCTTCGGTGCCGGCTGGTTCTTCGGCGGCGAGTCGATCGTGATCGGCAGCGCGGCGGCCGTGGTGGTCGGTGCCGTCCTCGGCGGCTGCCGGCTCCGCAAGGGCGCTCGCCCGCTCGCGGTCCTGATCAGCTTGCTGGCGGTGATGCTGGGAGCGCTCATCGCGATCCGCACCGGCGACGCCGCCGACTTCTTCCTGCCCCGACTGGCCAGCAACGCGCTGAGCGCGCTGGCCTGGATGACCAGCATCGCGATCCGCTGGCCGCTGCTGGGCGTGGTCGTCGGCGTCGCCCTGCGGCAGGGCCGCAAGTGGCGGCGCGACCCCGATCTGATGCGTGCCTACAGCCGGGCGAGCTGGGTGTGGGTCGGCCAGTACGTGGTGCGGCTGGTCGTGTTCATCCCGCTGTGGCTGGCCGGGGCCACCGGGGCGCTGACCATCGCGCAGGTCGTGCTGACCTGGCCGCTGGTGGCGGTGTGCATCGCGGCGAGCTGGTGGGTGCTGCGCCGCTCGCTGCCCGACGACCACCCGGGCATGCGCCATCCGAGGGAGCCCGCGATGTGACACCTCCGAGGCGCGGGCGCACAATGCGCTCATGTCTCTCGGCAGCGTGATCACCGCGATCGTGACCCCGTTCGACGACCGGCAGAAGGTCGACGAAGAAGCGTTCCTGAACCTGTTCCGGCACCTGTTGGCCAACGGCTCCGACGGTGTCGTGGTGTGCGGCACCACCGGCGAGGCGCCGACGCTGTCGGACGCCGAGCACCTGCGGCTGGTGGAGCTGGCCGTCGGTGAACGCCCCGAGGGCGTCACGGTGATCGCCTCGACCGGCTCCAACAACACCGCGCACGCCTGCTGGATGACCGAGCGCGTCACCGAGATCGGCGCCGACGGCATCCTGTCGGTGACCCCGTACTACAACAAGCCCAACCGGCGCGGGCTCGTCCGGCACTTCACCGAGATCGGCAAGGCCACCGACAAGCCGGTGGTGCTCTACAACGTCCCGTCGCGGATCGGCCTGTCGCTCGACAACGACCTGCTCGCCGAGCTCGGCCAGATCGACAACCTCGACTACGTCAAGCAGGCCGACAACGACGCCCTGGCGCAGATCGACGGCCTCGGCCTCTACGCGGGCAACGACGACGGCTTCGCGCAGGCCCTGGACCTGGGCGCCGTCGGCGGCATCCTCGTCGCCAGCCACCTGGTCGGCCCGCAGATGAAGCAGATGGTCACCGACCCGGCCCGCCGCGCCGAGATCGACGCCTCCCTCAAGCCGCTCTACTCGGCTCTGGGCGTCACCACCAACCCCATCCCGGTCAAGGCGGCCCTCAACCTCCTCGGTCACGAGGTGGGAGCCCCCCGCCTCCCCCTGGTCGAGGCGGACGAGTCCGAACTCCAGGTCATCCGCAACGCCCTCACCGAGGTCGGCCTCTCCTGACCCGATTTCAGCGGAACTCCAACCCCCGATTTCAGTGTCCGGGACCGGATTTCAGTGGAAAACGGGTCCCGGACTCCAGTGGAAATCCGGTGGGGTCAGGGGAGGAGGGTTTTGTGCAGGGAGTTCGGGTCTTGGGTGAGGGGGAGGGCGGCTAGCCAGGCTGCGGCTGCTGCACCGGGGCCTGCGGTGCGGGGTTCCGGCCAGGAGCGGGCTTCGAGCTCGGCGCGCAGCGCCTGACCGATGCGGTTGTCCGGGTGGAGGAGACCACCGGCCAGGACCACCGGGGAGTGCTGATCGGGTCGGGCCGTCGCCGCGGTGTCGGCCAGCAGGACGGCGGCGCGGTGCACGATGTCCTCGGCCGCGTCGTCCTCCGCGCCCGTGACCAGCGGTGCGAGCTCGGCGAGGTGGATCGGTTTGCTCGCGTTGGCCGCCGTGATCACCGCCTTGCGCTCCGGAGCGACGCCGAGGTGACCGCACACCGCCTCGACCAGCCCCTCCACCGGGGCACCGCGCTCCAGCGCGCGCAGGGTGGCGCGCACGGCTTCGCGGCCCAGCCAGTAGGCCGAACCCTCGTCGCCCAGCAACCACCCCCAGCCGCCGATGGTGCCCGCGGTGCGGTGGTCCTCGACGCGTTCGGCGACCGCGCCGGTGCCGGCGATGAGCACCGTGCCCGTCGGTTCCGGGGTCCCCGCGGCGAAGGCGACCACGCCGTCGCTGACCGGCGTGGTCTCGCAGCCCAACCCGAGCCGGGCCCACTCGCTGCGGAAGAACTCGCCGAACGCGGGATCGGCCATCTTGCTCACCCCGGCCATGCCGAGCACGCATCCGCGCACCGCAGCCGGGTCGTGGCCGCCCAGCGCGTCGCGGGCGGCGCCGGCCATCTGCGCGACCGCGTCGGGCGCGGGGTGCGAGTTCGGGTTGCCGCCCGCGGCTTCACCGGTGCCCAGCACGCGGCCGGTCAGGTCGCTGACCAGCGCGCGGCTGCTGGTGCCGCCGACATCCAGACCGAGGACGAGGGCCGTGTCATCACCGTGCATGCGCTCTTTGTACTCTCGCGCGGCGCGATCGGCGGGCGCCGCGACGGGAAGTGGCCAATTCGAGCCCTGGTCTCCGACGCGGAGAGCCGATATACATCGACACGTCGTTTCATCCGTCGGGGAGAAGAGAAAACATGGGCGACGCCTGTACGAGCGCCTGCCGCGTTCAGTCCGATGTGGACATTCGCGGAGGCGCTCGATGACCGTGGACACCCACCATCACCTGTGGGATCTCGACGTCCGCGACCAGCCTTGGATGACCGGCCCGGAGATGGATCCGCTGCGCTGCGACTTCCGCCCGGCTGACCTGCAGGCCGCGATGCGGGGAACCTCGGTGGACGCGACCGTGCTGGTGCAGACGGTCGCCGATCCGGACGAGACCCCCGAGATGCTGGTGTTGGCCGAGACCGTCGACCGGGTGGCCGCGGTCGTCGGCTGGGTCGACCTCACCGCCAAGGACGCCCGCGAGCGGATCGGCCGGTTGCAGACCCATCCCTCCGGCGGCTGGCTGCGCGGCATCCGGCACCAGGTCGAGGACGAGCCCGACCCGGACTGGCTGATCAGGCCCGACGTGCTTGCCGGGCTCGGCGCGGTGGAGGACTCCGGGCTGCTCTACGAGCTGCTCGTCCGCCCGCACCAGCTGCCCGCCGCGATCAAGGCCGCCGGGCAGTTCCCGCAGATGACGTTCGTGCTCGACCACTGCGCGAAACCGGACGTGGCCGCGGGAGAGCTCGAACCGTGGGCGAGCCGGATCCGCGCGCTCGCCGCGCACCCGAACGTCGTCTGCAAGCTGTCCGGCCTGGTCACGCAGGACGACTGGGCGGCGCAACCGGACCCGTCCCGGCTGCGTGCCTACGCCGAGGTGGTGCTGGAGGCGTTCGGGCCGAGCCGGATCATGTTCGGCTCCGACTGGCCGGTCTGCCTGCTCGCCGCTTCCTACGCCGAGGTCCTCGGCGTGGCCAAGGACCTGACCGCCGGGCTCAGCGATGCGGAGCGGGCGGCGGTCTTCGACACCACCGCCCGCGAGATCTACAACCTCTGACCTCTCACGTCGTCTTGGTGACCTTCTGCAGGCCGCGGGGGTTGTCGGGGTCGATGCCCCTGGCCAGCGCCAGGCCCAGGGCCAGCTGCTGGGCGGGCAGGATCTCCAGGATCGGAGCGATCTCCTCGGCCGACTCCGGGACCGGGATCCGGTGCGCGGCCGGGGTTTTCGACGCCGCCGAGCCGATCGCGCAGATGTCGGCTCCGCGCTGGTGCACGGCTTCGACGACCTCGCGCGTCGACTCGCCGCCCAGGCCCGCGCTGCACAGCGCGAGCACCGCGGTCTCGGCGTCGATGGCGGCGACGGGGCCGTGCAGCAGGTCCGCGCCGCTGTAGGAGCGGGCCGACAGGTAGCTGGTCTCGGCCAGCTTCAGCGCGGTCTCGTGCGCGGTGGCCAGCGAGTACCCGCGTCCGGTGGTGACCATCCGGCCGGCGAAGCGGTACCGCTGCACGGCCTCCTCGACCGGGTCGGCCGGGTCGGCGAGCGTGGTGGCCGCGAGGTCCGGGAGGGTTCGGGCCAGGGCGGCACGTCCGCCGCGAATGGCATCGATGAGCAGGTACAACGCCAGCAGCGTGGCGCTGTAGGTCTTGGTGGCGGCGACCGCCTGCTCCGCCCCGGCTCGGATGTTCAGCGACAGCTCGGCGGCCGAGGCGAGCGGGGAGTCCGTGGTGTTGGTGACCGCGACGGTGAGCGCGCCGCTGGCCCGGCCGGACTCGGTGACCGCGACCAGATCGGGCGAGCCGCCGCTCTGGCTGACGGTCAGCAGCAGCACGTCGGTGAGGTCCGGACGTGCGCCGTAGAGCGTGGTGGTCGAGGGTGAGGTCAGGCCGACGGGCAGTTGCAGGAGCACCTCGATCAGGTACTTCGCGTACAGCGCGGCGTGGTCGCTGGAGCCGCGCGCCGCGAGCAGCGCGAACCGCGGACGGCGCTCGGCGATGACCGCCGCGACCTCGGCGAACTGCTCCTGCGCGGCCAGCAGGTCCGCGAAGATCGCGGGCTGCTGGCCGATCTCGTGCTTCATGTGGGTGCCGGGGGTGGCGGACATCTCGGCCCATCCCTTCCATAAGGTCCAGACCAATTCTACCCGGTCCGGAACCGGAGAGCACCATCGTTCGTCCGATGGTCGCCTTCACCACAGCCGCCGGGGCGTCGCGGATTGTGGTGAGCGACACTCATTGTCAACAGGAATCGGCGTTAGTGTGCACGCACACCAAAGTCTGAATTGATCAGTGCGGACGATCTGCCGGAGACGCGTTTCGCGGGGCCGCGCGGTCGGGCATGCTCGGAGGTCAGGCTGCGGCGGGTAGGAGGAACGATGCTCGACACGACCGTGTCCGGCGGGGCGGATTCGCAGGGCCGCGCACCACGGGAACCGAAGTACTGGGGGCTCAAGCAGCACCTGCTCGACCTGCTCAGGTCGATGCCGCCCGGCTCGCCGATCCCGACCGAGCGCTCGCTGGCCTCCGAGTTCGACGTCTCGCGCACCACCGTCCGCCAGGCGCTGGCCGAGCTGACCGTGGAAGGCCGGCTGCTCCGCGTGCAGGGCAAGGGCACCTTCGCCGCCAAGCCCAAGGTCGCCCAGCGGCTCCAGCTGTCCTCCTACACCGAGGACATGCGCGCCCAGGGCAGGCAGCCGACCTCCCGGCTGCTCGAGGTCGTCGAGGAAGCCGCCGACGAGGAGCTCGCCGTCCTGCTGGGCACCAAGGCCGGCTCCGCCGTGCTGCGGCTGCGCAGGCTGCGGCTGGCCGACGCCGAACCGATGGCGATAGAGACCACGCACCTGCCGCTGGCCCGCTTCCGCGGCCTGACCGCGAAGCTGGAGTCCGGCGGGTCGCTCTACCAGGTGCTGCGGGAGACCTTCGAGGTCGAGCTCGGGCACGCCGAGGAGACCATCGAGACCGCCCTGGCCAGCCCGGAGGAGGCCGAGCTGCTCGGCTCCGACGTCGGCCTGCCGATGCTGCTGCTGTCCCGGCACTCCTTCGACACCGAGGGCCGACCGGTCGAATGGGTCCGCTCCATCTACCGCGGAGATCGGTACAAGTTCGTCGCGCGGCTCAACCCGCCCGCTTGATCGCATAACGGTGCGCAATCGCGTTTTCGCGCAGCGACACCGCTTTTCGTTACACGTCGTGGGAGTCCTCACGAAAGAGGCCGAGGCGGAGCAATCCGGCCCCGCGCGCGCGTTGGTGATGCAGATGTGCGACTCCAATTGCGTGTGTGAGGGAAATGGCGAGGGGCGGAGCGGATTCGGCTGAAGATCAGCCGGAGAAGCAGAGCGAGAAGAAGACGCAGGTGTCACCGGCGCAGGTCGGTGGCGCTGCGCTGGCGTCGGTGACGGCGGCCTTCCTGGGCTCGCGGCTCGGCGTCGCGGGAACCGTCGTGGGCGCGGGCCTGACCAGCGTGATCATCACGATCGGCGGCGCGCTCTACCAGCGGTCGATCGAGAAGACCAGGGAGAAGGCGGTCGTCGCCGCCGCGCGGGCCTCGGTGCTGCGGCAGCGCCGGACCCAGTCCACCCAGGTCTCCGGAACCGAGGCGGCGACCCGGAAGATCGAGGTCACGGGCTTGCAGTGGCCGGGTGGCGAAGCCGTCGAGGAACCCGCCGCCGAGCGCGCCGGCACCCGGACCGTGCTCTCCCCGCCGGTGCCGCGCCGCAGGTGGGGGCGCTGGACCCTGGTCGGCGCGACCTGCGCGGCGGTGTTCGCGGTGAGCATGCTGCTGGTGACCGGTTTCGAGGGCCTCACCGGCCGCCCGCTGTCCGGCGGTGACGGCACGACGCTCGGCCGGGTGCTCCAGCCCGCCCCGCGGGCTCCGGTCAGGACCGAGCCCGCCGAGCCCACGACCAGCGAACCGGCGCCGACCAGTGAGACGCCGACGCCGGAACCATCCGCTCCGCCGACCAGCTCGCAACAACCCGCCCCGAGCGCGCCGCCGACGCAACCAGCGACGCAGCAGCCGAGCGAAACCGGTTCGCCCGCAACGCAATCCTCGACCACCGAACCGGCACCCGAGTCGGCCGCTCCGGAGCTGCCGATCCGATAAATGCGAAAAACGGTGAAATGCGCCTCATTCAGATGTTGATCAAGAGGCAATCGGAGTTGTTTTGCGCACATTGCGCTAAAAGCTGGATGTGATTCCCCTGAGAAAATCTGATACTGGACCGGCGACGGGGCCTTGAGAGATCAGGTCATTACAAGGGAGACACGAGATGAAACGTAGACTCGCGGCTCGCATTGCCGGGACCGTTCTGGTCACCGCGGGCACGGTCGCCGCGCTGACCATGCCGGCCACCGCCACCGCACCCACCGCCGTCCCGGTGGCGGGCACGCTGCTCGACGCGATGCAGCGCGACCTCGGCCTCACCGAGGAGCAGGCCCTCGACCGGCTCCAGCTCGAGTCCGCCGCTCAGCGCACCGAGAGCACCCTGCGCGACGCGTTAGCCGACTCCTTCGGCGGCGCCTACTTCGATTCCGCCACGGGCAAGCTCGTGGTCGGCGTGACCGACGCCGCCCGCTCCGAGCAGGTCCGCGCCGCCGGTGCCGAGGTCCGCCAGGTCGCCTTCAGCACCCAGCAGCTCAACGGGGTCGTCGACGGCCTCAACGCGGGCAAGGCGCAGGCGCCGAAGAGCGTCACCGGCTGGTACGCGAGCAACAAGCAGAACGCCGTCGTCGTCACTGTCAAGCCGGGTGCCGCCGCCGAGGCCGCGCAGTTCGCGCAGGCCGCGGGCGTGCCCGCGGAAGCGGTGAAGGTCGTCGAGTCGCAGGAGCAGCCCCGGACGCTGATGGACGTGGTGGGTGGCAACGCCTACTACATCGGCAGCGGCGCTCGCTGCTCCGTCGGTTTCGCCGTGGAGGGCGGGTTCGTCTCCGCCGGCCACTGCGGCGGGACGGGCGACACCACCACCGAGCCCAGCGGCACCTTCGAGGGCTCGTCCTTCCCCGGTGATGACCACTCCTTCATCTCCGTCGGCACCGACGACACCCCGCAGGCCGCGGTGAACGACTACAACGGCGGCACGGTCGCCGTGGCCGGTTCCACGGTGGCCTCGGAGGGCGCGTCGATCTGCCGCTCCGGTTCCACCACCGGCTGGCACTGCGGCACGCTGGAGGCCAAGAACCAGTCCGTGCAGTACGAGCAGGGCACCGTCGAGGGCCTGACCCGCACCGACGTCTGCGCCGAGCCGGGCGACTCCGGTGGCTCGTTCATCTCGGGCGACCAGGCCCAGGGCATGACCTCGGGCGGTTCGGGCGACTGCACCAGCGGTGGCACGACCTACTTCCAGCCGGTCAACGAGGCCCTGTCGGCCTACGGCGTCTCCCTGCTGACCCAGTGATCGCCTGACAGCGGCTCCCGCTGACACCACGTCACGCACGACGACCCCCGGGATCTTCGGCCCCGGGGGTCGTTCGTCGTCAGATCAGGGCAGCCGCGCCCGCAGGTCGCGGGCGGCGGCTTCGGGGTTGTCTGCGGCGGTGATCGCGCGGACCACCACGATGCGCTCGGCACCCGCCTCGATCGCCTCGTCGACGTTCTCGGGACCGATGCCGCCGATGGCGAACCACGGACGGCCGTGCCCCCGGTGCTCGGCGGTGTGCCGGACCAGGTCGATGCCCGCGGCGGGACGTCCGGGCTTGGTCGGGGTCGTCCACACCGGCCCGGTGCAGAAGTAGTCCACGCCCGGCTCGGTCGCCGCCGCGTCGGCCTGGGCGATGTCGTGCGTCGAGCGACCGATCACCACCTGGTCGCCGACGACGCGGCGGGCGAGGTCCACCGGCAGGTCGTCCTGGCCCAGGTGCAGCACGTCGGCCTCCGCCGCCAGCGCGACGTCCGCGCGGTCGTTGACCGCCAGCAGAGCACCGTGCCGCACGCAGGCCTCGGCCAGCACCTCCAGCGCGGCGAGCTCGTGGCGGGCCTCCAGCGGAGCACCGCCCGGGCCCTTGTCGCGCAGCTGGATGATGTCGACACCACCGGCGAGCGCGGCGTCGGCGAACTCCGCGAGGTCACCTCGCTCGCTGCGAGCGTCGGTGCACAGGTACAACTTCGCCTCGGCCAGGCGAGCGCGAATCCCGAAGCCGTCCAATCCAGGCATGTCCCCAGCCTAGCTGTTGCGAAAACGCGGCTAGCCGCTGTTTCACGCGCGGGACTCAACTCCACCGCCAAGCGAGGTGATCCCTTTCAGCAGATCCTCCGGACCAGGCGCTGACGTGGCGATCTGTTGACGGGTACGGTGGACGGTGGTGAGCACGGGAGCCCGGCGGACCGGGCTGAGAGGGAGCGCAGGGCTCCGACCGTCGAACCTGATCCGGGTCATGCCGGCGCAGGGAGCGTGGAGTTGTCTGGGAAACGAACCGATCATGTCGTCGTGGTGGGCGGCGGAGTCGTGGGCCTGTCGGTGGCCTGGCGCGCCGCAGCGGCCGGGAACCGGGTGAGCCTGGTCGATCCGGCCCCCGCCTCAGGTGCCTCGTACGTCGCGGGCGGGATGCTCGCACCACTCGCCGAGGCGTGGCCCGGCGAGGAAGAACTGCTCGAACTGGGCTCGACGTCGCTGAACCGCTGGCCGAACTTCGCCGATGAGCTCGGCCGCGCGTCCGGTCTGCCGTCCGGGCTGCGCACCGAGGGCACGCTGATGTTCGGCGTCGACGGCGCCGACCGCGAAGAGCTCGACAACGTCGCCGGATACCTGGCCGGGCTGGGCCGCAGCGTGACCCGGTTGACGGGCCGCGAACTGCGCAGGCGGGAGCCCTCGCTGGGCCCGGCGGTGCGCGGTGGGCTGGAGGTCCCGGGTGATCTCGCGGTGGACAACCGGTTGGCGCTGACCGCGCTGCGGGCAGCGGCGGAGGCGGCGGGCGTGGAGTTCATCGCCGAACGCGCCGAGGCGGTCCGGGCAGGCGCGGTCGAGCTCGCCGAGTCCACTGTGGAGTGCGACGTCGCGGTGATCTCCGCAGGCGCGCACTCGGGTTCGCTGCACCCGGCGCTCACCGATCGGATCCGCCCGGTCAAGGGCGAGATCCTGCGGCTCCGGCGACGCGCCACCGCGCTGCCCCCGCCGACCCGCACCGTGCGCGGCCCGGTGCGCGGCAGGCCCTGCTACCTGGTGCCGCGCGACGACGGGGGAGTGGTGCTCGGCGCCACCCAGCACGAGGTCGGCTTCGACACCGAGGTCACCGTCGGCGGCGTCCGCGACCTGCTCGCCGACGCCGAGACCGTGATGCCGGGCATCGCCGAGTACGCGCTGGTCGAGGCCACCGCCGGGCTGCGCCCGAGCACCACCGACAACCTGCCGGTGATCGGCTGGCTGGAGCCGGGAGTGCTCGCCGCCACCGGACACCACCGGGGCGGGTTCCTGCTCACGCCGGTCACCGTCGACGCCGTGCTGGCGCTGCTGCGCGGCGAAGAGCCGGAACCGCTGATCAAGGCCACCGATCCGAGCCGTTTGGGAGGGCAGCAGTGAACGTCGTGATCAACGGCGACGCACGGGAGGTCGCCGCGGGCGCCACGCTCGCGTCCGTGCTGGACGACTTCGGCGTGCCGGAACGAGGCGTGGCCGTGGCGCTGGACGGCGCGGTGGTGCCGCGCGCGTCGTGGCCCACCACGGAGCTGCACGCCGACGCAGGCATCGAAGTCCTCACCGCAGTGCAAGGAGGGTGACCGTGGACGACCCATTGCTGATCGCCGGCCGCGAGTTCGGTTCGCGGCTGATCACCGGGACCGGCGGGGCGAACAACCTCGCCGTGCTGGAGCGCGCGCTGATCGCCTCCGGAACCGAGCTGACGACCGTCGCGATGCGCCGCGCCGACGCCGGTGGCGGCACCGGTGTCCTCGACCTGCTGCGCAAGCTCGGCATCGAGGCACTGCCCAACACGGCGGGCTGCCGCACCGCCGCCGAAGCGGTCCTCACCGCGCAGCTCGCCCGCGAAGCCCTGGAGACCAACTGGGTCAAGCTGGAGGTGGTGGCCGACGAGGACACCCTCCTGCCCGACCCGATCGAGCTCCTGGACGCGGCGGAGCAGCTGGTGGACCAGGGTTTCGTCGTCCTCGCCTACACCAACGACGACCCGGTCCTGGCGCTGAAGCTGGAGGAGGTCGGCTGCGCGGCGGTCATGCCGCTGGGCTCGCCGATCGGCACCGGGCTGGGCATCCGCAACCCGCACAACATCGAGATGATCGTGTCCCGCGCCACCGTCCCGATCGTCCTCGACGCGGGCATCGGCACGGCCTCCGACGCCGCCCTGGCGATGGAGCTCGGCTGCTCGGCGGTCCTGCTGGCCACCGCCGTCACCCGCGCCCAGGACCCGGAGCGCATGGCCACGGCCATGCGCAGCGCCGTCGAAGCGGGCCGCCTGGCCTCCCAAGCGGGCAGGATCCCCCAGCGCTTCTGGGCCCAAGCCTCAAGCCCAGGCACGCCCATGGGCTGACCCCCGACGGTTTTGGTCCGACCTGACCAGGCGAAACGGACGTCGATCATGGTCGGGCCCAAACCGCTCCGCTGCTGATCACCTCTGCACGGCGTCGAGCACTGCGGCGTTCAGATCGCGCAGCAGGCGTCGGTACTCGTCGTTGTCGACGAACGCGAGCGCGGGCGAGGGCGACGCAGTCGGTGTCTGAGGTGAAGGCGCCTCTTGGTCCTGCGTCTGCTCCGAGGTCGCTTTCGGCTCTGGGGTTCTTTCCTCGGGCTCCGGTGCCCGTTGCTGCGGGACGACGCCCAGCACGCGGCGCAGGGAAACGAGTTCCAGGTTCGCCTTCCTGATCACCTCGGCGGCTCGCCGCCCCTCGCCGTCGAGCTGGAGGTGCCAACGATCGAGATTCGTCCGCGCGATCGCGACGGCGTCCGGCTGATACCCGCTCTCCCGCACTTCTGCCAGCTGCGAGTTGCTGAGCGTCTGCAGGTATTCGAGCGTGCCCCTGTAGCCGGTCAGCGCGGTGGCCGCTTGACGGTGTGAGTCCGCTACTCGCAGCCAGTTCAGCGCGATCGCCGACTGGACCTCGTCGTAGCGATCGCGAGCAGGTCCTTCCCAGGTGGCGGTGCGGACCAGGCGCATCGTCTCGCCGACGGACTCCAGCCGGTCGGCGAGGGCCTTGAGCCGATCGCACTCGCCGGCGAGGCCGAGGGCGTTGCCGCGAATCGGGATCAGGTCGTTCATCGGTTCTCGCTCGCTACTGGTCCCGCAGCATCGCGGAGAGCCGGTCTGCCAATCCGTTGTCGAGGTCCTCGTAGTCGCGGGCCGCGTCGACCACGCGGTTCACCAGCTCGGTCGAATCGGCGAGCAAGAGGTCGAAGGTCGCCGACGAGGTGCGCTGGAATTCGGCCAGCTCCGCACTGAGCGTTTCGTTGCCGACCTCGCCGGCACCGAGTTGGTACTTCAGAACGGACCCGGAGCTGAAGTCGTGGGTGGTTTTGCGGACCCTGTTCGCGGACTCGCGCATTTCCTGCGGGTCGGCGGAGAAGCGGCCACGAATCGGCTCCGTCGCTCGAGTCATGCGCGAGAAGATACCGCACTGATCCTTCTCGCCGTGGCTGGTTCCCCGATTCTGAAATTGATCGGGCAACTACCCGCTCATTGCTCTGATGTTTGCGCTTGTCGGAGTTGCTCGATCAGTTCGGGAGGCAGCGGAAGGGTTCCGGTGAGGTCGCCGTCGCGGTCGGCCAGCGGGTTCACCAGAATGCCCACGCGGCGGCCGCGGCGACGCAAGTGGGCGATGAGTTCGGCGCCGGTCAGGTTCAGAGGTGTTCCGCCCCAGTCCGGTTGTGCCGCCCTGCGATAGGCGTCGAGTCGCCCCATGTCCTCGAAGGCGCAGATCCAGCTCCCGAAACTCGCCATGTCGGCGACTGCGGCGACGTGCTTGTCGTTGCGCGGAACGAGCAGCGGGCTCGCGAGGAAGCGCTGAACCAAGTAGTCGGAGGCTGCCTGAGGTCCTTGCGTGATCGTGATCGAACTGCTCAGGGGTGTTGTTCTCGGGGTGGTCGGAGCCCCCGAGCCGGCGACGGGTGCCGCTCCCGCGACGGCGGGGCTCCGCTCCTGATCGAGAACCGCTCTGATCTCGTCCGGCGAGATCGGCGGCCAGGGCCTGTTCAGCTTTCCCGCGATGTGATCACGTATGACCTCGACGCCGCGGTCGAGGGTCCGCGCGGAATTTCCCTTCCCCAGGCGCTTGCTGAGCTCCTTGATGCGGTCACCGTGATTGAGGGGGTTGAGCACGGGATCGGGATCGAGGTTGTAGCTGACCCTTGCGATCTCCAGCTTCGCGGCATCGAGATCGGCTACGGACTGGCGCACGCGAATGATGGTCCGCGCCATCACCTCGGCGGCATTGGTGGTTTCGATCTGCCACGTCCTGCGCAGTGGTCCCAGCTTCTTGCGCAGGTCTCGCTTGCGGACGCCGAGTCCCTTGTTCAGGCTCTCCACGGCGTCGAGCAGCTCTCGACTCAAAGTCATTCCAGCAAGTCCCCCAGGCGTCAAGACCGCCGGAGGTTAGACAGCTGTTGAGGCAAGGTCAACTCTGAACAGGGAGGATGGCGAGAACTTGCCAGGTCTCCGCCAGATTCTCGCCACGATCTCGCCAGGAATCTGCCATTCGGTTTGCCGGATTCGGGCGGGGGTATTTGTTTTTGCCAAGTTCTCGCCAAGGGGTTTTATCGGCTGCCTGGCGGATTTTTGGCGGCTATTGCGAATAGATTCGACAATCCCGTTTCGGGGTGGATAGCGTCGTTTTCGTTCCGAACGAACTCAAGGAGGATCAATGAATTCCGAATACATGTACGTGCTCATGCTTCTGATTTCGCAGGTCTGCTGCCCGATCATGTGGGCCCTCGCGCACAGGAGGCCGATGGCGACCGGGTATCCCCGCAACTGGGGCAATGGCCCGTGGGTGCCGGACAACCCCTACGGCGTCTGACCGCTCGCCCGGGTTGGGGTTGTTCGAGCCCCAACCCGGGCCTTCTCTGACCGGCCGAGACGCGCGGCGAAACCGACCCCCGGTCTCAGCGGATGTGGAGGCGTTCGGGGCGGACGAAGCTGATCGTGTAGCTCTTCCACGGGTTGTCGTAGCCGAAGGTCCGGTCGATGGCCTGGCGGGCGTGGAGGGCGTTCTCGACCAGGGAGCTCGCCAGGAGTTCCGAGGCCGGGGCGCCGCTGGCCGGGATGTCGGGGATCTTCGCCGTGGACTTGCCGCCCAGCAGGTCGTCGACCGCGCGCAGCGCCGGGACCGCGACCTTGCGCTCCTCGGCGGGCCGGAAGGCCAGCGTGGCGACGTCCTGGCGGAGCGCGTCGAGCGCGATCGCCGCGGCGCGGGTGGCGTGGTTGTCGTCGGTCTCCTCGCCGGTGCCGTCCAGCAGCGCGGGCATGCCCAGCAGGTCCTGGGTGCGGCGCAGCGCCAGCACGTTCGCGGCCTGCAGCGCCTTCGGGAGATCGGCGCCCTGGCCGGAGGCGCGGACGCTGCGCAGCAGCTCCGAGACCGACCAGACGGTGGAGCGGACCGCGCCGCGCACGTCCGGGACGATGCTGCTCGGCAGCACCAGGTAGCTCACGTAGCCGACGATCAGCGCGATCGCCGCACCCACCGCCGTGTTGGCGGCGAAGCTGATCCCGACGTTGACCAGCGGGCGGTCCAGCGCCATCGCCTGATCCACCACGGTGATCACGATCAGGCAGCCCAGCACCACCTGGTACTCGGCGCGCAGCCTCGGCATGTTCAGCAGCATTCCGCCGATGACCAGCGGGATCAGCAGGTAGGCGCCCGGCAGCAGGGTGATCAGGATGGCCAGGGCGGTCACGCCCAGCACCGCGCCACCGGTGCGTTCCAGCGCGCCGGTCATGCTGTCGCGGGCCGCCGGAGCGAGGACCACGTACAGCGCGAGCAGCAGGCTCGACGCCGACGGATCGCGCAGCAGCAGCACGATCACCATGCCGACCGCGACGGCCAGCGTGCAGCGCAGCGCGTGCCGGAACAGGGAGGACCGGAACGACAGGTGCGCGCGCACCGCGCCCAGCAGCCGCTCCCGCAGGGCGCCGTCCTCGGCGGGCGGCACCGGGCTCTCGTCGCGGTTGACCACGGCGGCGCGGATCCGGTCCAGGCCCTGGTTCACGCCGGCGACGGCGTCGGGCATGTCCTGCCGCCCGCCCCGGGCGATGACGGCCTGGGCGGGGTCGCGGCGGGCGGCCATCGGCAGGCCGGTGCAGGCGCGGGAGCGGATCGCGCGGGCGAGCTCGGCGGCGACCAGGTCGGCTTCGGCGACGATCTCGCGGAGCCGTTCGGCCTCGATCCGGTCGCTCTGCTGGGCCTGCGCGAGCAGCGTCTCGCGGGCGGCTCGGAACCGCGCAGAACCCGCCAGGACCTGCCCGAGCCAGGTGCTGGAACCGTCGGCGCGCCACGCGGCGGCGGCTGATTCGAGCACGCCGGGACCGGGGGTCAGCAGCGTCCGGGCCACCGCGACGCGGGTCGCGTGCCCGGGGTCGCCGACCCCGGTGATCACCCGCAGCAGCAGCGCGAAGAGCCCACCGGCGGCGGTCGAGGCCAGCAGGACCAGGAACGGCTGGTCGTTGCCGATGCCGGTCGTGGTGGTCACCAGGGTCGCGGCGGCGAAGATCTGCCCGCCGATGCGGTAGTGCTCACCCAGCGCGGGCAGCATCCCGGTGCCGAACACGACCACCGCGACGGCGAGCCCGGCCAGCACCGGGACCTTGGTCAGCATCGGGCCGACGGCCATCATCAGCACCAGCGCAGGCGTCAGCCACATGAACCTGCGCAGGTCGGAGCGCAGCGCCTGACCGCTGGTGGCGGTCAGCGCCAGCACGGTGGTCAGCGCTCCCAGCAGCACCGGGGTCTGCAGCTCGAAGAACCAGCCCGCGAACGTTCCGGCGATCACGGCGAGCACCACCAGCAGCACGTACTGGCGCTGCCGAGGATCCGGCGCACCCGCCTCGGTGGCCATCCATCCCCGTGCCCTTGTCAACACCGCTCTAGCCACGCTCTCGCAAACCCCTGTCGTCCCTCGCCGCGCCCTCCAGGTTCCGCGCCTGGAGTTACGCCCCTCTCCAACATATGTCGACGAGTAGCACCTATCGGGTTACAGAATGCGGACGAGAATCACTCAAATGATTGGTCAGTACGAGCGAGGGCTGATCCGCCAGAAGGTCGAGACCGGTCCCACTCCGGAGCCGAGCGGGTAGGCGTCGGCGACGCTGCGGGTGACGAACCGCTTGCCCCCGCGCACCGCGTCCGGCATCGAGGCGCCCTTGGCCAGCGCGGCGGTGATCGCCGAGGCGAACACGTCGCCGGCGCCGTGGGTGTGCTCGGTGGCGTAGCGCGGGCCGGGCAACTCGATGGACTCCGTGCCGTTGAAGAGCAGGTCGACGCACTCGGGATCGTCGGGCAGGTGACCGCTCTTGATCAGCACCCACTCCGGTCCGAAGGCGTGGATCGCCTTGGCCGCGTCCAGCAGGTCCTCGCGGGTGCGCGCGTCGATGCCGGTGAGCAGCCGCACCTCGTCGAGGTTCGGGGTGGCCAGCGTGGCCCGGGGGAACGCCCGGTGGCGCAGCGCGTCGAGCGCGTCCGTCCGCAGCAGCGGTTCACCGCTGCGCGACGCGGCCACCGGATCCACCACGAACGGCGTCCTGCCGCCGCGCCCGATCCCGTGCCGGTCGCAGGCGTCCAGGACGGCGTCGATGGTGGCGGCCGAGGCGAGCACCCCGGTCTTGGCCGCGCCGACGCCGATGTCGGAGGCCACCGCGTCGATCTGCGCTGCCACCGTCTCCGGCGGGATCTCCACGAGCCCGGTCACGCCGACGGTGTTCTGCACGGTCACCGCCGTCACGGCGGTCATGCCGTGCACCCCGCAGGCGAAGAAGGTCCGCAGGTCGGCATGCATGCCCGCGCTTCCGCCGGAATCCGATCCGGCGATGGTCAGCGCGGTGGGCGGAGCGGTCTCGTCGTGCATTCCCAGAATGCTACGTGCCGCGTGATCCCCTCCGACGGCGTAGCTGCTGACGCCTCGATGGTTTCCGGATAGGCTCGTGACCAGGCAGATCACAAGATTGTCAGAGGCGGTGAGTACTGTGCGTGATGACAACAACACAGGAGGTGACCGCGCTATGAATGCTGCTCCGGCACCGTCGTACTCGACGTGGGACGAGTTGGTGCAGACCTGGCAGCACTTGGACCTGCCGGACAAGGCTTGGCGCGCGGAGATCGTTGAGGAGACCATCGTCATGTCCCCGCCGCCGGGTTATCCGTATAACGCAATCGCGGCTCGTGTGCAGCGAGCACTGGACCGGGCCATCCCGGATGAATGGGGTGTCTTTCAGACTGCGGGAGTCGCGATACCGCTTCGGCGGTGTCTGTTCGTTCCGGACATCGCAGTGATTCCGTTCGGTGAGTTGCCGAGTGATGACACTCCGGGCCCAGTGCCGGTGGAACGGGCGTTGCTGGTCGCAGAGATCACCTCGAAGGGCAACGCCGATGTTGACCGCAAGGAGAAGTTGTGGGCCTACGGGCAAGCCGAGGTGCCGCTGTACTCGTTGATCGACCGCTTCGCTGCGGACGGCCCGGCGGTTTTCCTGCACTCGGAACCGCATGAGGGCAGTTACCGGATGCGCGAGCGGTTCCCGTTCGGAAAGCCGGTCGAGCTGCCGGCGCCGTTCGACCTCACCATCCCCACCGACGAGTTCTGACGCTGGGGCGGCTCGGCAGGAGCCGCCCCAGCGCTCCGTCAGTCCTGGGCCGCGAGCGGCAGGTAGACCTCGCCGCCGGTGCGGGTGAACTCCTCGGACTTCTCCGCCATGCCCGCCTCGATGGCCTCCACGCTGGTGAGGCCGTGCTCCTCGGCGTACTTGCGGACGTCCTGGGTGATCTTCATCGAGCAGAACTTCGGGCCGCACATGGAGCAGAAGTGGGCCGTCTTCGCCGGTTCCGCGGGCAGCGTCTCGTCGTGGAAGGCGCGTGCGGTGTCGGGGTCCAGCGACAGGTTGAACTGGTCGGTCCAGCGGAACTCGAAGCGGGCGGTGGACAGCGCGTCGTCCCGCTCCTGGGCTCGGGGGTGCCCCTTGGCCAGGTCGGCGGCGTGCGCGGCGATCTTGTAGGTGATCACGCCCGTCTTGACGTCGTCCCGGTTCGGCAGGCCGAGGTGCTCCTTGGGCGTGACGTAGCAGAGCATCGCGGTGCCGGCCTGGGCGATCATCGCCGCGCCTATGCCGGAGGTGATGTGGTCGTAGGCCGGTGCGATGTCGGTGGTCAGCGGTCCGAGCGTGTAGAACGGCGCCTCACCGCACAGCTCCTCCTCCAGCCGGACGTTCTCCGCGATCTTGTGCATCGGCACGTGACCGGGCCCCTCGATCATCACCTGCACGTCGTGCTCGCGGGCGATGTGGGTGAGCTCGCCGAGGGTCTCCAGCTCGGCGAACTGGGCGCGGTCGTTGGCGTCGGCGATCGAGCCCGGCCGCAGGCCGTCGCCCAGCGAGAACGTCACGTCGTAGGCGCGCAGGATCTCGCACAGCTCGCTGTAGTGGGTGTAGAGGAAGCTCTCCTTGTGGTGCGCGAGGCACCAGGCCGCCATGATCGACCCGCCGCGCGAGACGATCCCGGTCACGCGCTGGGCGGTCAGCGGGACGTAGCGCAGCAGCACGCCCGCGTGCACGGTCATGTAGTCCACGCCCTGCTCGCACTGCTCGATCACGGTGTCCCGGTAGATCTCCCAGGTCAGCGAGGCCGGATCGCCGTCGACCTTCTCCAGCGCCTGGTAGATCGGCACGGTGCCGATCGGCACGGGGGAGTTGCGCAGGATGCGCTCGCGGGTCTCGTGGATGCGCTTGCCGGTGGACAGGTCCATCACCGTGTCGGCGCCCCAGCGGGTCGCCCACACCATCTTCTCCACCTCCTCCTCGACCGAGGAGGTGACGGCGGAGTTGCCGATGTTGGCGTTGACCTTGACCAGGAAGTTCTTGCCGATGATCATCGGCTCGCTCTCCGGGTGGCACCGGTTCGCCGGGATCACCGCGCGGCCCGAGGCGACCTCGTCGCGCACGAACTCCGGCGAAACCCCTTCGCGGTGCGCGATGTACTCCATCTCGCGGGTGATCGCGCCCGCCTTCGCCCAGCCCAGCTGGGTGTTGTGCTCGCGTCCGTCCTGCCATCCCGCTCGCGTTCGAGGCAGTCCACTGTGGACATCCACGGTGGCGTTGTCGTCGGTGTACGGCCCTGACGTGTCGTAGACGTCGAGGTGCTCACCGTTGGTCAGCTCGATGCGGCGGAACGGCACTCGCAGCCCGGTTTCGGTGCTGCTGAAGACCTTTCGGGACCCCTCGATGGGTCCCGTGGTGATTCCGGATGCGTTCGGATACACGTCGGCCATTGCCGTCCACTCCCTACGCCGGCATTACCCGGTCAGGTTCGTGCGGTCGGCGACCCCGGAGTTCTCCAGTCGCCCTCTCAGCCCGCTGTTGGTGCGAGCTCCCGCGGATTGACTTGTTCGCGGCCGAGGCTACGGGGGAGCGGCGGCCGATGACAACAGGTTCATCCGTCCGGCCGCACGCGGCTCACTCGGCGAACGGGTCGCCCATCTCGGCCGGGTCCCAGCTCAGGCCGGGCACGCCCCACTCGTTGCGCTTGATCATCTTCTTGGCCGCGCGGGCGTGCCTGCCGGTGAGCCGGTCCAGGTAGACGTAGCCGTCGAGGTGGTCGGTCTCGTGCTGCAGGCAGCGCGCGAAGAACCCGGTTCCCTCGACCTCCACCGGCTTTCCGTCCACATCGGACCCGGTGACCTTCGCCCAGCTCGCCCGGCCGGTCGGGTACGACTCGCCGGGGACCGACAGGCAGCCCTCCCAGTCGTCGTCCGGGTCGGGCATGGTCTCCGGGACGTCCGAGGTCGTCAGCTCGGGGTTGATCACCAGACCGCGGTGCTGCACGCCCTCGTCGTCCGGGCAGTCGTAGACGAACAACCGCAGGTCGACACCGATCTGGTTGGCTGCCAGGCCCACCCCGTTCGCGGCGGCCATCGTCTCGAACATGTCCTCGACGAGAGCGCGCAGCTCGTCGTCGAAGCGCTCCACCCGGCGAGTCGGGTTGTGCAGCACGGGGTCGCCGTAGACGCGGATGGGGTGAACAGCCATGCGCGGACTCTATCGGTTGCCCAGGTGGCCCGGCCGGGTGCGCTCTTGCGCGCGAAACGGGGGTGTGATCGGCTCACCGTCCGGATCACGGCATGGTTCAATTGGTCACCGGGAATGACAGCCATGTGATTCTCCGCGACCGAATCGCGAGGCGAGGAGCCGGATGGACGCCGCTCAGATGCTGACCGCGCAGGAGATCGCCCGTCAGTGCGAACAACTCGCGCGCACGCACGGGCGTCAGCAGGCGCCGGAGCGTCGGCGGCTGACCCTCGCCGAGCCGATCACCCAGCCCATCGAGCGGATCGTCGAACCGCCGCCGGACGAGCCCGAACAGGGCCCCGCGGACCGGGATCTGACCGATCGGGAGCTGGGGATCCTCGCCTTCGAAGCGCAGTGGTGGAAGCGCTCGGGCAAGAAGGACATCGCGATCCGGGAACTGTTCGACATGTCCGCGTCGCGGTACTACCAACTGCTCAACACGCTGCTGGATTCCCCCGCCGCGTTCAGCGCGGACCCTATGCTGATCAAGAGACTGCGCAAGGCACGGGCGGCACGACAGCGCGCGAGGGCCGCTCAACGACTGGGAATCGAGTTGCACTGATGAGTGTTGGGGAACCGTCCGGCGGGCCCGGCGGGGCCAAGCTGATCGGCCTGGGTCTGATCGGAATCGGCGTGCTCGCGGCCGTGTTCGGGACCGTGACCCTGATGTCCGGCGAGTCCTCGGACACCGCCCAACCGCTGCCGCAGGAGCCCACCTCGCAGGTGCAGCCGCCGCCGGAACCCGCGCCGTCCCCGGTCGTTCCGCCCGTGCAGCCGCCGCCGGTCCAGCCTCCGGCCGCGCAGCCGCCGGTGGTCCAGCCCCCGGCGGCTCAACCGCCGACGACCGAGCAGCCGGGTCCGGGCAACGCCCAGACCCCGGGTTCGGGGCAGGACGTCCCGGTCGGGTCCGGCAAGGGCAGCGAGCAGATCATCGTGCGGGTCTACAACAACTCGACGATCTCCGGGCTGGCGCACCGCGCCGCCGAGGACCTGCGCAAGGCCGGGTACGACGTGCCCGAGGTCGGCAACTACGCCAAGGGCAAGATCCCGACCACCACGGTCTACTTCCGGCCCGGCACCGACGAGGAGCGCCAGGCCAAGGAGCTCGCCGCCCGCATCGGCGCCCGCGCCGACGCCCGCTTCGACGGGATACAGGACGCCACACCAGGCCTCATCGCCATCATCACCAACGACTACAAGGGTCCTTCCGTCGGGAAGTGACCCCTCGAACCCACGCGAAGTTCGAGCCCTCGGCCCGCACGCACCCGCACGTCCGCGACGCCGTGCTCAGGGCCGTTCGAATTTCGCGCGAAATTCGAACGCGAAAGTTCCGACTCGAATTTCGCGCGAAATTCGAATCACCCCCCGCGCTCGGGCGTGTACGTCCTGGTCAGGGGTGGGGCTGGGCTTTCGCGTGGTGATGGGGTCAGCGGTGGTTGTCGGCGTAGGCGGCGAGGGTTTCGAGCTGGGCCGGGTCCAGGGACGGGCGGACCGCCTTGTGGGCGGTGGCGAGGTGGGTGGCCGTGACCTCGGCCGCGGTGATCGATTCCCGCATGGCCGTGAGCGCTGCTTCGCGGACCAGGGCCGTGCAGTCGGCGGCCGAGTAGCCGTCGAGGGTTCCGGCCAGCTCCGCCAGGTCGACGTCGTCGGACAGCGGGGTGTTCTTCGCCGCCGCGGTGAGGATGGCCTGGCGGGCTTCGGCGTCCGGCGGCGGGACGTAGACGAGGCGTTCCAGGCGGCCGGGGCGCAGCAGGGCAGGGTCGATGAGCTCCGGGCGGTTCGTGGCGGCCAGCACGACGACGTCGCGCATCGGTTCCACGCCGTCGAGCTCGGTGAGCAGGGCGGCGACCACCCGGTCCGACACACCGGAGTCCGAGGACTGACCCCGTCGCGGCGCCAGCGCGTCCACCTCGTCGAGGAAGACCAGCGCGGGTGAGGCTCCCCGGGCGCGCAGGAACAGCTCGCGGACGGCGCGCTCGGACTCGCCGACCCACTTGTCCATCAGCTCCGCGCCCTTGACGGTGAGCACGTTGAGCCGGCCGCTGCCCGCCAGCGCCCGCACGAGGTAGGTCTTGCCGCAGCCGGGCGGGCCGTAGAGCAGCACGCCGCGGGGAGGATCGACTCCCAGGCGGGTGAACGAATCCGGATACTGCAGCGGCCACAGCACCGTCTCTGCGAGGGCCTGCTTGACCTCGGTCATGTCGCCGACGTCGTCGAGGGTGAGCCCGCCGGTCTGCAGGTTGTCCGATGTGGACATCGAGATCGGCCGCACCGAGGTCAGGGCGTCCAGCAGGTCCTGGCGGCGGATGCGCGGGTCGGCGGGATCGTCGCGGTGGCGCAGCGCGGCGCCCAGGGCGGCTTCCCGGCACAGCGCGAGCAGGTCGGCGGCGACGAAACCCGGTGTGCGCTCGGCGATTTCGGCGAACCGGATGTCCTCGTCGAGCGGGGCGCCGCGCAGCAGCACGCCGAGCAGGTCGGCGCGGGTGGTGTCGTCGGGCAGCCCGATGGTGAGCTCGCGGTCGACCAGGCCCGGCTCGCGCAGCCGCGGATCGACGGACTGCGGTTTCGAGCTGGTGACGATCACGGCCAGCTCGTCGCGGCCGATGGCGTCGCGGATCGTCTCCAGGGCGACGGTGGCCAGCGGCGGCGGGTCGGACTCCGGCAGCAGCGCTTCGACGTCGGTGAGCAGCAGGACCCCGTCGCCGGAGGCGGCGGTGGCGCGGTCGACGGCCTCCCGCAGCCGGGTGGCGGCGGTGCGCGCCTCCAGGGCGGCGATGGTCGGGGCGGCGACCTCGACGAGCTCGGCGCCGATCTCGGCGCACACGGCGCGCACCAGCGTGGCCTTGCCGACGCCGGGCGGGCCGCTGATGAGCGCGCCCAGCCGGGGTTCGGCGCCGAGCCTGCGCAGCAGTTCGGGCTGGTCGAAGGCCAGCCGGAGCCATTCGGTCAGGCGGCGCGCGGTGTCGCGCGAGCCCACCAGGTCGGTCAGCGGCACGGCGGCGTGCGGCTCGTCGACGGGCTCCGGCGCCGCGGGCTGCGACGGGGACTCGGTTGCGGCGGAGCGGTTCTCGGAGTTCGCCCCGTCCAGCCACTCGACCACTGTGGACGATTGGACGGCCACGGCGCCGGCGGGCTCGGTCGCGGCGACGGTGATCAGCTCGTTGGTCCAGGTCAGGCCGATGGCGGCGGACATCTGGCGCCGCACCTCACCCGCGCGGGACGAGGAGGACGGCGAGAGGTCCTGCGGCAGCAGCGACACCGCGTCGCCGAGGGAGAAGACCTTGCCGGTCAGCGCCAGCCGGGCGGTCTCGGGAGAGACGGTCGCCCGCGCCATCCGCGAGCCGGTGATCGAGACCCGCTTGGCGACCTCCACCTGCGCCGGGGCCACGGCCACGGAAGAGCCCTCGGTCACCCCGAGGTTGAGCAGCGCGACGTCGTCGAGCAGCAGGAACCCGGTCGGTGAGGTGCCCTCCGCGGCGGCGGCCAGGGCGACGGTCTCGCGCGCGCCGGTGAGTCGCACCGCGCTCCACGGTCGCAGGTCCAGGGCGTCCAGCACCTCGGGGTGCAGCCGCACGACCCCGCGCCGGGTGTCGCGGGCGGACGTGGAGACGCGGGCGGTCAAGCTGATCGAAGCCACCCCACCGACCCTAGCCGCTCGCAGCGGCTAGCGACGTGGTCAGCGGGGGTGGGGGCAGGGTGGTTCTGGTCCGAACGGTCCACGATCGATGTCGATCTCGCCCGGACCAGAACCGCCACGTGCCTCAGTAGTCGTCGCGGTTGCGGCGGAGTTCGAGGCGGCGCCAGCTGCGCCGGGGGTGCCCCGGCCCGGTGGGGCGGCGGGGGAGTCGCACGCGGCGCGCTGCACCGGCCACGCTGCGGCGCAGCGGGGGGCGGATGCCCAGCCGGCGCTGGGTGTTGCGGCGGATCGCCCGGCGCTCCCGGGGAGCGGCGTCCCACGCCTCCGGGTGCCGCGAGAGCCACTGGTAGCGGTAGACCGCGTAGGGCACGTGCAGCAGGTACAGCACCATCGCGACGGCCAGCGAGATCAGCGGGAACACCACGACCAGCGCGGCCAGCAGCGCGACGCCCACCAGCAGCGGGGCCACGAACTTCGGCGGGACCTTCACGGTCTTCAGCGACAGCGTGGGCACCCGGCTGACGGCCAGCGCGGCGATTAGCACCATCCACACCATGACCACGCTCTGGTTGGCCCACCAACCCGGGTAGCCGAAGTGCGCGGTCAGGGCGAGCGGCAGCAGCGCCAGCAGGCCGGCCGCGGGGGCGGGCACGCCGACGAAGAACTCCTTGGTGAACGGCGGCTGCTCGGCGTCGTCGAGCAGCGTGTTGAACCGGGCGAGCCGC
Organism: Saccharopolyspora endophytica; assembly: GCF_018070075.1. Lineage (GTDB taxonomy): Bacteria > Actinomycetota > Actinomycetes > Mycobacteriales > Pseudonocardiaceae > Saccharopolyspora > Saccharopolyspora endophytica. The sequence continues at coordinate 27,744 of NZ_JAGPXE010000016.1, read as the reverse complement.
AGCACCATGCAGACCGCGAAGATCAGCGACACCACCCAACCGGCCCGGTTGTCCTGCATGTGCCAGGCGTAGAGCGTCAACGCCGGGGCCACGCCGAAGGACATCGCGTCGGCCAGGGAGTCCAGCTCGGCGCCCATCTTGGAGGTGGCGTCGAGCAGCCGGGCGATCCGGCCGTCGAGGCCGTCGAGCACCGCGGCGACGGCGACGGACCCGATCGCGAAGGTCAGCTGCCCGTTGAGGGCGAACTGGATCGCGGACAGGCCCGCGCACATCGCCAGGACGGTGATCGCATTGGGCAGGAGCCGGACGCCGGGGGTGGTCCGCATGCTCATCGGTCGCGCTTCCCCCTGGGCAGTTCGGCGAGCGGGGTCTCGCCGCCGATGGTGCGCTGGCCGGGCTCGACCAGGACCTTGCTGTCGGCGGGGACGTAGAGGTCCACGCGGGAGCCGAACCGGATGAGGCCGTAGGTGTTGCCCGCGGTCACGGTGTCCCCCTCGGCGACCTCGCAGACGATGCGGCGGGCGACGAGGCCGGCGATCTGCACGACGGCGACGCGGGTGCCGTCCTGGGCGCGGATGGCCATCGAGTTGCGCTCGTTGTCCTCGCTGGCCTTGTCCAGGTCGGCGGAGAGGAACTTGCCCGGCCGGTAGACGATCTTGTCGATCTTGCCGCTGACCGGGACGCGCTGGACGTGCACGTCGAAGATGGTCAGGAAGGTGCTGATGCGGATCATCGGCGTCTCGCCGAAGCCGAGCTCGGCCGGCGGCACGGCGCTCTCGACGTGCGCGACGGCGCCGTCGGCGGCGGCCACGGCCAGGCCCTCGCGGGTCGGGGTGGTGCGGGCGGGCTCGCGGAAGAACCACGCGCACCAGGCGGTGAGCACGGCGCCGACCACGCCCAGCGGGCGCCAGATGCGGCGGAGCACCAGCGTGGCGACGGCGGCGCCGATGACGAACGGCCTGCCTGCCGGGTGCATCGGCGGAACGGTGTCCTTGGCCAGCGCGATCAGGTGCGCCAGCGGGCTCTCTTGGGTGCTGCTCATCGAGGTAGTCGCGCCCCTGCGTCGGAGGTCATGTCAGCGCGGCGCGGTAGTCCTGCCTGCGCCGTAGACGTACAGCATCGCGGACGCCTCGTTCCCACCGTCGCCAGGGGGCGCAGTCGATCAAGAACAACCCACATGACCTGCACGTATCTCAAGCGGAATGCTACCGCCCACACGACCAAGAGTCACACGTACGGGTGAACCCCCCAACCGTCAGGCAAGCGACGCAGTCGCTTTCTCCTTGCCCCACCTGAGCAACCTGCACCGCCGGGGGTTCTGAGCGGCTTCGTGGCGAGCACGCCGCGACGATGTGCATTGGCATGCATGAGGAGTGGCGCGCGGAGTCCACGGAGCCGCTCAGGTTCCCCCACCCGCACCGCTCAGCAGAACGACCACGACCCCCCCACAAGAGAACAAAGAGGCCGTTCGGCGCCTCCCCGTAGGTGCCGAACGGCCTCTTTGATTTCGGGTCCGTGCGCCCCCCGACGGCGCACGGCCCTCTTTTCGCGGTCCGCGACACCCGGCAAGCGAGGGTGCCGTTGCGGACACGAAGGAGACGGAGGTGATCAACGTTTCGTGACGCGGTTTCTAGTGTAATTGAGTTCACAGCATCTCCGTAGCCGCTAACGGAGGACGTTGGGAACGCATTCAGTAACTCCGCGTCAACAAGACGCCTGGGGTCTCCACGTCAGGGTGGCGGTCATTCCAGGGACAGGGCGGGCTCGTCCAGCTCCATGCGGGCTCCCATCAGCTCGTCCAGCCCGTGGTACGGATCTCCGTGCTCGACGCCGTCGGCGGTGCTGTGCAGGGTCAGCACGGACACGCCGTCGTCGTTGCCCGGGGCCACGCGCACCTCGTCGAGCGTCGACATCGCGTACTCGTCGAGGTAGAGGTCCATCTCCAGCGACCAGCCGGCCTTCTCCTGGTGCAGGCGGGCGCTGGCCACGTCGCGGCTGTCCACCCACTGCGCTCCGGAGCGCTCTCGCAGCTCGTTGACCGGCTGCGAGGCCAGCTCGCTGAGCTGCTCCTGCTCCGCCTCCCTGAGCCGGGCCAGGGTGCCCGCGAGCAGCCGCTTCGCGGCGCTGGCGTCGCTGGGCAGCAGCAGCAGGCCGCGGTCGCTGACCAGCAGGTCGTAGGCCTCGCCGGAGCACTGCACCGGGCTGACGATCCCGGCCAGCGAGGGCTCCGGCTCCTCGGCGGGCTCGCGGGTGTGGTGCAGCGGGACGCCCAGGTCGACCAGCACCCGGTGCAGCCCGGGGATGAGCCGCGGGTCGGCGACGGCCGGGCGGACCAGGCGGTCGGGGTCCAGCGGGCGCCCGTTGGCCAGCCGCACCGCGGGCGGGCCGCCCCAGTCCAGCTCGTGGTGGGCGCGGCGGGCGCAGATCAGCGCGTCGATGACGGTGCAGCCGAGGAGTTCGGTGAGCGTGTCCTCGGCGGTCTGGTCGATCATCGACGGGTGCAGGCCCGGGTTGAGCACGGGGTTGATGAGATCGCGGCCGTGGCCGCGGTGGATGGCGGCGAGGATGCCCTGGATCGTCGGGTCCACGCCCAGCCCGCACTGGTGGGCCGCCGCGCTGAGCTGCGCGGCCTTCTCGGCGGCCTGCGCCGCGCCGGCCTGCCGGACGACCTCCGGCCACTGCATCCGGGGGCCCAGCGAGTCGACCAGCAGCCGGTCCTCCAGCTCGGGAACGGCGTTGCGCGGCTTGCGCAGGATCGCGAACGCCGGGCGCTCGTCGGCCTCCTTGTCGGCGGCCTTGAGCCGCTTCATCAGCTCGACCCTGGCGCGCACCGGCAGCTCGCCGCGCTCCTCGGCGATGGCCTGCTTGGCGCGCTCTGCCAGCGCGGGCTTGCGCGCCGGGTGGTCCATGAAGCTGCGGAAGCCCAGCAGCACGTCGGGCGCGTGGCCGATGCCGGCGGCCATGCTCAGGTACGCGTCGGCGTACTCGCGCCAGCCGATCTCGACAGCGACGGACTTGCGCAGCGCCATCACCGCGGTCCGCTTGCCCGCGACGCGCACCGCGGCGGCGTCCCCGGCGAGCACGAGCTCCTTGGTGGTGGTGACCGCGATGGCGGTGAACAACCGGGCGTACCCGACGAACAGCCACTTCACCGGGCCCGTGGTGAGCCCGTCGACGGTGCGCTGGACGCTGGCCAGCACCCGGTGGGCGGTCACCGTCAGCTTGCTGCGGCCGGTGAGTCGACCGACCGCGTGCGCCAGCTCGGCGCCGAGTTCGGAGGTGGTCAGCGCCGCGAGCATCGGCAGCCCGATCTCCAGGTACCGGGTGCGGGTGCGCAGTCCGAGCAGCGCGGTGTCCTCGCGGATGACGACGCTCGGCTCGGAGGTGATGCGGATCTCGTCGGGCAGCGGGGAGTTGGTGGCGTCGACGAGCTGGTCGATCGTGCGCCACAGGTTGGGTTGGGAGACCCGGTCCACGGGCACGCCGCGCGGGCGGACCCGGTTGCGCAGCACCGCCCGCAGGCCGATGACGAAGATCGCGCCCACGACGACGGCGGCGAAGGCGACCTTCATCCCTCCGACGGTGTCGCGGCGGAAGGTCATGCCCGCCATCAGCAGCAGGCCGGTGACCAGGCCGAGGGACACGACGAAGAAACCGATGTGCAACGCCAGCGCCAAGGCGGCGCGCCAGGGGCCACGCACGTGCAAAACTCCGGAGGGGAAGTGGAAGGTCGGACTCGCAGTCTTCGCGACCGGAAGTCGAACCGTCAACGATGGTGGGACAAGCGATATCGACTTGATCTAGTCCAGCAACACCACGTCCACAGTGGACCCAGCGGGCATCTCGGTCACGTCCTCCGGAATCGCCAGCAGGCAGTTCGCCCTCGCGAGGCTACCCAGCAGGTGTGAACCCGGGGCTCCCTGCAGGCTGACCTCGCCCGATGCCGGGTCGAACACCCCGCGCCGGAACTGCTGCCTGCGCGAGGGGGCGACCAGCGACTCGGCCAGCACGGCCTGCCGCCGGTGCCGCGTGGTCGTGGCGTGCCCGGCCGCGGCCAGCATCGCCGGACGCACGAAGACCTCGAACGAGACCATCGAGCTCACCGGGTTGCCGGGCAGCGTGACGACCGCGAACGCGTCCCGGTAGCGGCCGCAGCCCTGCGGCATCCCCGGCTGCATCGCGACCTTGGTGAACTCCACGCCGTTGCCGGCCAGGGCGTCCTTGACCACCTCGTACGCCCCTGCGCTGACCCCTCCCGAGGTGATCAGCAGGTCGGCGGAGTCCAGGTGGGCCTGCAGGACCTCGTGGAAGGCGTCGACGTCGTCGGGCACGAAGCGCAGCATCGTCGGCTCACCCCCGGCCTCCTGCACGGCGGCGGCGAGCATCAGCCCGTTGGACTCGTAGATCTGCCCGAGCTGCAGCTCTTCCCCGGGCGCGACCAGTTCGGAGCCGGTCGAGAGCACCAGCACCCGCACCGGCCGGTGCACGGGCAGCTCGGCGATGCCGACGGCGGCGGCCACGCCCAGCTGCGCGGCGCCCAGCCTGGTGCCCGCGGTGAGCACGATGGTTCCCGCGGCGACGTCCTCGCCCGCGCGGCGCACGTGGGCGCCCGGCTGCACGGAACCGAACAGCGCCACCGTCTCGGTGCCGGCGTCGGTGCGCTCCACCGGGATCACCGCGTCGGCGCCCGGGGGCAGCTGCGCGCCGGTCATGATCCGGTGCGCGGTGCCGGGCTGCAGCGGCGGCACGTCCACCCGGCCGGCCGGGATGTCCTCGGAGACCGGCAGTTTCACCGGCTCGTCCTGCGTCGCCTCGGTCAGATCGACCGAGCGGACCGCGTAGCCGTCCATCGCGGAGTTGCTGAACGGCGGCAGCGAGATCGGGGCGACCAGGTCCTCGGCCAGGGCCAGGCCGAGGCAGTTCTGCAGCGGACGGGTCTCGACCGGCGTGCGGGTCAGCAGCGAAGCGACCTTCGCCCGGTGATCGGCGACCGACGTCAGCTCGTGGGCGGGGTTGTTGGACGACACGCACGCATCATCTGTCATCGGCACCCGCCGTGTCGCCATCGGCGTGGGATTGGTCGCTCCACGGCGCGATGGCACAATGCCCGGTTCGCCCGGCGCCCGCGCTCTCCAGCACCGGTTCTCCGGGTGTGGCGCGGACTTCCCCGGCCTCGGCACCACCTACATAGAATCGCCGTGCCCGCGCCGACCGGTGGGGCCGGTAAAGGGGGTTGTGCTGTGCAGGTCCGTACTCGTCACACGCCGTCGTACGGGGTCGCCCGGTTGATGCTGGCACCGGGGGAGCCGGTGCGGGTGGAGTCCGGGTCGATGCTGGCCACCAGCTACGGGGTGACCGTCGAGTCGCGCGCGCAGGGCGGTTTTCTCAAGTCGCTGGCCCGATCCGCGCTGGGCGGCGAGTCGTTCTACGTCTCCACCTACACGGCACCGCAGCAGGGCGGCTGGGTCGACGTGGCGCCGACGCTGCCCGGTGATCTCAACGTGCTGGAGCTCGACGGCCGGGTCGGCTGGTGCGTGACCAAGGGCTGCTGGCTGGCCTCGGCGAGCACGGTGCAGGTCGAGGCCCAGTGGGGCGGCTTCCAGAACCTCTTCGGCGGCGAGGGCGGGTTCCTCACCCGGCTCAGCGGGCACGGCTCGGCGGTGGTGGCCTGCTACGGCGCGCTGGACGTGGTCACCCTGCAGCCCGGCGAGTACATCACGATCGACACCGGTCACGTCGTCGCCTACGCCGACACGGTGCAGAGCCAGCTGCGGCAGATGAACCAGGGCGTGGCGCAGTCGCTCAAGAGCGGCGAGGGCCTGGTCTTCGACTTCGCCGGGCCGGGACAGGTGCTGACCCAGACCCGCAACCCGCGCGGCCTGGTCGGCTGGTTGCGCGCGAATGGCCTCGGTCCGCGTTCCTGATTTCGCTCGTTGAAAACGATCGCTCATTGCGCCGGACCGCAATTGGTCTGACCCATTCGCGCCGATCGTCATCGCGAGCGCCTTTCCCGTTCGGGGCATTCGTTGCCGGTTCTGGTTCGGGTTTGAAAGCGATTGCGACAGTCGGGGGAATTAGCTCCCGTTGATGACGGAACGTGTCCGGAGAGGCCACCCGTTCGGCCCAGCGTTTAACGGAAAAGTCGTATTGCCGGACCCGCGACGAGCCCGATTTTCCGGAGTAGTGTGGCCGATGCTCCAGCGGCGCTAGCGCCGTGCATCACATTTCTTGAGGAGGACGCCGTGGCGGTCGGCACGGTCAAATGGTTCAACTCGGAGAAGGGCTACGGATTCATCGCGACGGACGGTGGATCCGATGTGTTCGTCCATTACTCCGCAATCGACATGTCTGGTTTCCGCACCCTTTCTGAAGGGGATCGGGTCGAATTCGAGGTGAAAGCCGGCCGCGATGGCCGAACTCAAGCCGACGGCGTTCGCAAGGTCTGAAGAGAACTTCGCACCAGGTCGTCGTGCGGCCCGGTTCTCCCGGTCGGGGGACCGGGCCGCAGCGCGTCCTCCCGCGAAACCCGCACCCGCACGTGATCTCAGCCGGTTAGGCTGCGGGACGTGTCGGAAGATTTGACCGGTCGTAGGCTCGGCCACTACAAGATCGACGGCGTGCTCGGTCGCGGTGGGATGAGCGTGATGTACCGCGCCACCGACGTCCGGCTCGGCCGCAAGGTCGCGTTGAAGGTGATGGGGGAGCACATCACCGGCGACGCGGAGTTCCGCGAGCGCTTCGTCGACGAAGCCCGCAACACCTCGGCGATCGACCACGCGAACATCGTGCCGCTGTACGACTTCGGCGAGGTCGACGGCATGCTGTTCATCGCGATGCGGCTGGTCGAGGGCACCGATCTGGCGGGGTTGATCTCCGACGGGCCGATCTCGCCGAAGCGCAGCCTGGAGCTGCTCGGGCAGATCGCCGAAGCGCTGGACATGCTGCACGAGCGCGGTCTGGTGCACCTCGACCTCAAGCCGGCCAACGTGCTGGTCACCTCGCGCGAGTCGTCGCACGAGCACGTCTACCTCGCCGACTTCGGGCTGACCCGGCGCGGCGCGACCGGCCACCGCACGTCCTCCGGCGACTTCCTGGGCTCGCCGACCTACGCCGCCCCCGAGCACCTGCGCGGCGAGCCGGTCGACGGCCGCACCGACCAGTACGCGCTGGCCTGCATGCTCTTCGCCTGCCTGACCGGGCGTCCGCCGTTCCCGGGCTCGGTCCAGGAGGTCATCCAGGGGCACCTGGGTGCCGAGCCGCCCACGCCCGGATCGCTGGTGCTGCTGCCGCCGCCGATCGACGACGTGCTGCGCCGGGGCATGTCCAAGCGCGGCGACCAGCGCTACGCGAGCTGCCAGGACCTGATCGCCGCGGCCCGCGCCGCGCTCGGCCCGGCCGCCGGGGAGGCCCCGGCGCCGCCGCGCGTCGCGCAGCAGCCGGTGCCGCAGCCCGCGAACCCCGCGTCCCAGCCGTTCCCGCAGCAGATGCCCCAGCAGATGCCCCAGCAGACCGGGCCGTACCCGCAGCAGTCCTACCCCGGCTACCAGCAGCAGCCGGTGCGGCTGCGCCCGCCGATGCCCGCCGGGTCCTCGTCGTTCACCAAGACCTCGTCGGGCGGCGCGGCGAAGTGGATCGTGCCGGTGCTGGTGGGCGTCGCGCTGCTGGTGATCGTGCTGCTGTTCGTGGTGATGGCCACGTCCGGGAGCGGTTCGAGCTCCGGGAGCACGCCTTCGACAGCCGAGCTGCCCACGTCGGTGCCGACCGCCGGAGGGTGAGACCGAGGCAGGTCGCTTGCACTCGCCATCGGTGAGTGCTAAACACGGTACTGGCACTCATCAAGGTTGAGTGCCAGGTCGGGACGGTGAGGTCGTTCCGGCGGCGCCACATGACGGCGTCGTCGCGCGATCGTCCGTCGCGGGCACCGAGCCTGGCCGAGCAGAGTCCTGCCGTCGTGCACGCCCCAGTGTGCACCGTCGGCGTCCAGACAGGTGGAGGACCACACCGCAATGGCCAAGATGATCGCGTTCGACGAGGACGCCCGCCGCGGTCTTGAGCGCGGCATGAACACCCTCGCCGACGCCGTCAAGGTGACGCTCGGCCCCAAGGGCCGGAATGTCGTGCTCGAGAAGAAGTGGGGCGCGCCGACCATCACCAACGACGGCGTCTCGATCGCCAAGGAGATCGAGCTCGAGGACCCGTGGGAGAAGATCGGGGCCGAGCTGGTCAAGGAGGTCGCGAAGAAGACCGACGACGTCGCGGGTGACGGCACCACCACCGCCACCGTGCTCGCCCAGGCCCTGGTTCGCGAGGGTCTGCGCAACGTCGCGGCCGGCGCCTCCCCGATCGCTCTGAAGAAGGGCATCGAGAAGGCCACCGAGGCGATCGCCGAGCAGCTGCTCAAGAACGCCAAGGAAATCGAGACCAAGGACCAGATCGCCGCCACCGCCGCGATCTCCGCCGGCGACCGCCAGATCGGCGAGCTCATCGCCGAGGCGATGGACAAGGTCGGCAAGGAAGGCGTCATCACCGTCGAGGAGAGCAACACCTTCGGGCTCGAACTCGAGCTCACCGAGGGCATGCGCTTCGACAAGGGCCTCATCTCGATGTACTTCGTGACTGACACGGAGCGCATGGAGGCCGTCCTCGACGACCCGTACATCCTGCTGCTGAGCAGCAAGGTCTCCAACGTCAAGGACCTCCTCCCGCTGCTGGAGAAGGTCATGCAAGCCAACAAGCCGCTGCTGATCATCGCCGAGGACGTCGAGGGCGAAGCCCTGTCGACCCTGGTGGTCAACAAGATCCGCGGCACCTTCAAGTCCGTCGCCGTCAAGGCCCCGGGCTTCGGCGACCGCCGCAAGGCGATGCTGCAGGACATGGCCATCCTCACCGGTGGTCAGGTCATCAGCGAAGAGGTCGGCCTCAAGCTGGACACCGCTGACCTGAGCCTGTTGGGCCAGGCCCGCAAGGTCGTGGTGACCAAGGACGAGACCACCATCGTCGAGGGTGCGGGCGACGACGAGCAGATCGCCGGCCGGGTCAACGAGATCCGCGCCGAGATCGAGCGCTCGGACTCCGACTACGACCGCGAGAAGCTGCAGGAGCGCCTGGCCAAGCTGGCCGGCGGTGTTGCGGTCATCAAGGCCGGTGCGGCGACCGAGGTCGAGCTCAAGGAGCGCAAGCACCGCATCGAGGACGCGGTCCGCAACGCCAAGGCCGCGGTCGAGGAGGGCATCGTCGCCGGTGGTGGCGTGGCTCTGCTGCAGGCCGCGCAGACCGCTTTCGACGGCCTCAAGCTCGAGGGCGACGAGGCGACCGGTGCCAACAGCGTCAAGCTGGCCGTCGAGGCTCCGCTCAAGCAGATCGCGGTCAACGCCGGTCTCGAGGGTGGCGTCGTCGCGGAGAAGGTCAAGAACCTCACCTCCGGCCACGGCCTCAACGCCGCGACCGGCGAGTACGAGGACCTGGTGCAGGCCGGCGTCATCGACCCGGCCAAGGTCACCCGCTCGGCGCTGCAGAACGCCGCGTCGATCGCCGCGCTGTTCCTGACCACCGAAGCCGTGGTCGCGGACAAGCCGGAGAAGGGCGGGGACGCGGCTGCCGCCGCCGACCCGACCGGTGGCATGGGTGGCATGGGCTTCTGAGTCCAGTCCCAAGCTGAGAAGGGCCGTCCCCGTCGGGGGCGGCCCTTCTGCTTTGCGTCACGCGGGCAGGTGACCCGGTCGGGTCATCTGCGGGTGTGTTGAACTGGGGACGTCGCCGGTGGATTGGATGTGGAGCTCGATGCGCGGTTTGTCCAGGTCGTTCGCGGTGTGCGTGGCCGGGATCATGGCCTTGGCCGGGTGCACGAACTCCGCGCCTCCACCGGAGCAACCGGCCCCGCAGAGCTCCGACGCGCTGCCCGGTGAGGGCGTGCCGTCGGTGGTGCCGCAGCCGGAGCTGCTCGACAGGATCGGTGACGACGTCGCGGTCCGCGGCAAGGTCGAGGTCGTGGTGGACCCGCTGGTCGACCAGCAGACCAAGGACCTCGCCCAGCAGGTGCTCGAACTCGCCGGGGCCGACGAGGTCGCGATCCGCGAGCCGGGGGCTCCCGCCACCGACGCCTCGCTGCGGGTGCGGATCGGCGAGCGCACCTCGCCGGCCGTGGTCAAGGGCCTGCAGGAGACGCGCATGAACGCCCCCGTCCCGATGGAGGAGGAGGCGTACGTGCTCGCCGCGCGCCCGGACACCCAGTTCGAGGTGTTCATCGGGGCCTCCGACCCGGCCGGGGCCTACTACGGGGTGCAGACGCTGCGGCAGCTCGTCTCGCCCGGCCGCATCGCGGGCGTGACCGTGCTGGACCGGCCGGCGATGCCGCTGCGCGGCGCGATCGAGGGCTTCTACGGCCCGCCGTGGACGCACCAGGAGCGGATGGACCAGCTGGCGTTCTACGGCGACGTCAAGCTCAACACCTACATCTACGCGCCCAAGGACGACCCGTACCACCGCGAGAAGTGGCGCGAGCCCTACCCGGCGCAGGAGCTCGGGGAGGTCCGCGAGCTGATCCGGCAGGCCGGTGCGCACCACGTGAAGTTCACCTTCGCGCTCTCGCCGGGCAACTCCATCTGCTACAGCGACCCGCGCGATTTCCAGGCGCTGCAGGCGAAGTTGCAGGCCATGTACGACGAGGGCATCCGCGACTTCTCGCTGCCGCTGGACGACATCTCCTACACGCGCTGGAACTGCGCGGGTGACGAGCGCGCCTACGGCCGCCCCTCGGAGGGCTCGGCCGGGCGGGCGCAGGCCGACCTGCTCAACAAGGTGCAGCGCGAGTTCGTCGACACCCATCCCGGGGTGGCGCCGCTGCAGTTCGTGCCGACCGAGTACTCCGACGTCGAGGACTCGGAGTACAAGACGGCGATCCGCGGAGCGCTGGACCCGAGGGTGCTGGTGATGTGGACCGGTGACGGCGTGATCCCGCGCCAGATCACCGTTTCCGACGCCAAGCAGGCCGAAACCGTTTGGGGCCGCAAGGTTTTCCTGTGGGACAACTACCCGGTCAACGACTTCAACGGTTCCCGCGGCCGGATCATGCTCGGCTCCTACGACAAGCGGGAGCGCGGTCTCAGCGACCAGCTGGCCGGTGACGTGGTCAACCCGATGAACCAGGCGGCGGCGAGCAAGGTCGTGGAGATCGGTGCGGCCGATTTCGCCTGGAACGACGAGGACTTCGACCCGCAGCGGGCTTGGCGGGCCGCCGCCGAGTACCTGGCGGGCAAGCGGCTCGCCGGTGATTCCCCCGGCGTGCAGGCGGACCCGGCGACGGTGGAAGCGCTGCTGGCGTTCTTCGACCTGGAGCACATGGCCCCGGTCGCCAACGGTTCGGCCTGGCTGCCGCCCGCTCCGGAGCTGTCCCGCCGCCTCGACGCGTTCCGCGAGGCGTGGGCGGGTGGCGACCGCCGCGCGGCGGTGCGGGACCTGCGGGCCTACGCGGAGCTCGTCGCCGGCGCCCCGGAGCGGATTCGCGCGGGGGCGCCGAGGGACTTCGTCACCGACACCGATCACTGGCTGACCGCGACCGACCAGTGGGGTCAGGCCCTGCTCGCGACGGCCGACGGCCTGGAAGCCCGGGCTTCCGGCGACGAGGCGATGGCCAAGGCGCGCTTCGACGAGGCGCGCTGGGCGGTGGACGCGGCCAAGCGCATCCGCTCCACGACCGCGGAGGTCCGCCCGGCGGGTCAGGTCCTGGTCGCCGACGGAGTCCTCGACACCTTCCTGACCGAGGCCCCCGGCCTGCGCTAGGCGGCGGTTCTAGTCCGGCCCGTCCGCGATCAACCCGGTCGGGCCGGACTAGAACTGCCCGCTGCCTGCGTCGTCTCGGTAGATGTCGACCAGGTCGGTGTTCTGGGCTTCCCACCTGTCGTAGAGGGCGTCGCGGCCGAAGCGGGCCACGAGCTGCGACTCCGCGCGGGTGATCGGGACGAGCGTGATCAGCTGCAGGACCGGGACGCCCTCGTCGAGCAGGACGTCGAACTCGTCGCCCAGGTACGGGTGCGGTGCGGCCATCGCGCCCGCGATCGCGGTGTCCGGCAGCAGGATGCGGTCGTTCATGATCAGCGCGCCGTAGCCGACGCGCGCCTGCGACTCGGTGAGCAGCTCGGCGACCACGCCCACCAGGTGCTTGGCGTAGACCTCCTGATCGCGGCGCAGCGTGCACAGCAGCTCCTGAGGCAGCGGTGCCCCGGCGGTGTGCTCGCGAAGTCCGCTGGTCAGCACGGTCACGTGCGTGCCGTCGGCGTGGTCGCAGTAGACGAGGTTGTAGGCCCGCTCCCGCCCACCGGCGCTCCGGCTGTCGGCACCCCGAACGCGTCCGACGTGCTTCTCCACGTGCGCCGGGAACCCCTTGAACCTGCTCATGCCCCACCTCTAGTTCGACCGACGCGCATCCTATGGGGTGGATGCGTCCGGTCGAATAGGCTCGGGGGGTGGCTGACGCTCTCGAGATGAAATCACCGGCCGAGGTCGCGGCGGCGCTGGACGAGACCGGTTACCTGCCGGACGACGGGATCGCGACCGCGGCTTTCCTGGCGATGCGGATGCGTCGCCCGCTGCTGACCGAAGGCGAACCGGGCACCGGCAAGACGGCGCTCGCCCAGGCCCTGGCGGCGGCGCTCGGCGTGAACCTGATCCGCCTGCAGTGCCACGAGGGCATCGACGCGGCCCAGGCGCTCTACGACTGGGACTTCCCGCGGCAGCTGCTGCACCTGCGCACCCTGGAAGCCGCCTCCGGCGGTGAGCTCGACGCCGACGCCGCCGAGTCCTCCCTCTACACCCCGCGATTCCTGCTGGCCAGGCCGCTGCTGCGCGCCTTGCAGGAGGCGCCGTGCGTGCTGCTGGTCGACGAGATCGACCGCGCCGACGACGAGTTCGAGGCGTTCCTGCTGGAGGTGCTCTCGGAGTACGCGGTCAGCATCCCGGAGTACGGCGAGGTCCGCGCCGAGGAGCCGCCGATCGTCATCCTCACCTCCAACCGCACCCGCGAGGTCCACGACGCCCTCAAGCGCCGCTGCCTCTACCACTGGCTGGAGCACCCGGACCTGGAACGGGAGGTCGCCATCCTGCGCCGGCGCCTGCCGGGCGTCGACGGTCGCCTGGCCGAGCAGGTCGCGGCATCCCTCCAGCGGATGCGCCAGATGGAGCTCCTCAAGCCCCCGGGCGTCGCCGAGGCCCTCGACTGGACCCAGGCCCTCCAGGCCCTGGGCGCGGACTCCCTCGACACGGAGACCGCCGCGACGACCCTCGGCGCGGTCCTCAAGTACCGGGAGGACGCGGAACGAGTCCGCTCATCAGGCGTCCTCACCCCTCCCTGACCGAACTTCAGTGGAACTCGGGACCGCGGTTTCAGTGGAACTCGGGTCCCCGGTTTCAGTGGAAATCCGGTCCCCGATTTCCGCTGAAGTCCGGTGCACTAGGGGTGACCTGGAGGGGTGTTGATGACGGAGACCGTGACCGGGTTGGTGGGGTTCGCCCGGGCTCTGCGGCACTCGGGGATGGCCGTGGGGCCGAACCGGGTGCAGAGCTTCCTGTCCGCCGTGGAGCAGGTGGGGGTGGAGGAGCGCGAGGGCGTGTACTGGGCCGGTCGGCTGACCCTGTGCTCCGAGCCCGACGACGTCGCCCGCTACGACGCGGCCTTCGAGACCTGGTTCAGCGCGGAGCCGATGCAGGTGGAGCAGCCGGGGAAGCCGGTGTCGCGCCCCGCGAAGATCGCGGCGCTGACCGCCGAGACGTCCGACGGCGAGGGCGAGGGGGAGTCCGACGATCCCCTCGCGGCTGCCGCCAGCGACGCGGAGGTGCTGCGCAACCGCGATGTCACCGAGCTCAGCGCGGCCGAGCGCGACCACCTGCGCCGGATGCTGGCGGTGCTGCGCCCCGAACCTCCGACGCGCCCGGCGCTGCGGCGCCAACCCGGCAAGCGCGGAGCGCTGAGCCCGCGCGCCACGCTGCGCGCGATGCTGCGGTCCGGGGGCGAGCCGGTGCGGCTGCCCCGGCAGCACCGCTCGCGGCGTGCGCGCCGCGTCGTGCTGCTCATCGACGTCTCCGGTTCGATGAGCCCGTACTCGGACGCGCTGCTGCGCTTCGCGCACGTCGTGGTCCGCCGGGCTCCGGCGAGCACGGAGGTCTTCACGCTCGGCACCAGGATGACCCGCGTGAGCAGGCAGTTGCGCCAGCGCGATCCGGAATCCGCGCTGCAGGCGGCTTCTCGCGCGGTCCCCGACTTCTCCGGCGGCACACGACTGGGCGACACTCTCCGGGTGTTCTTGGACAGGTGGGGGCAGCGCGGCATGGCGCGCGGCTCCGTCGTGGTGCTGTTCTCCGACGGATGGGAGCGCGGCGACGCCACCGACCTGGCCGAGCAGATGCGCCGGCTGCGCCGACTGGCTCGCGGCGTGATCTGGGCGAACCCGCACGCGGGCCACGACGGGTATCAACCCGTGCAATCCGGAATTGTGGCGGCCCTCCCGCACGTTGACCGAATGGTGGCCGGTCACAGTCTGCGGTCGCTGGAAGACATCTGGTCGTGGGTTCGCAGACTGTCCCAGTCCGGGGAGCAGCTCCCCGGCGTCCCGGTCGGTTTCGCCTGACGCCGACCCGGGTGGATGCTTGGAGGGGCCAGGACGGCCCGTGGAGGTAGGTGCACCGTGCGTGACGTGTTGGATGACTTGACCAAGCGCTGGGAGGCCGGCGAGTCCGTCGGGCTGGGCACCGTGGTGGCCACCTTCCGCTCCGCCCCTCGCCCGCCGGGTGCGTCGATGCTGGTCACGCAGGAGGGCGAGGCCGTGGGCAGCGTCTCCGGTGGCTGCGTCGAAGGCGCCGTCTACGAGGAGGGCTCCACGGTCCTGCAGGGTTCGGAGCCGGTGCTGCGCCGCTACGGCGTCAGCGACGACGACGCCTTCGCGGTGGGCCTGACCTGCGGCGGGATCCTCGACATCTTCGTCGAGCGGATCGACCGCGAGACCTTCCCCGACCTCGACGAGGTCGCCGCTTCGGTGCGCGCTGAGGAGCCGGTGGCGGTCGCGACCGTCATCGAGCACCCCGAGCAGGCCAAGGTCGGCACCCACCTGCTGATCTGGCGCGAGCGGGTGCGCGGCACGCTCGGCGCGTCGCGGGTGGACGACGCGGTGGTCGACGACGTGCGCGGCATGCTGGCCAGCGGTCGCAGCGGTGTCATCGAGTACGGCCCGGAGGGGCAGCGCCGCGGCGAGGGCATGCGGGTGTTCGTCAACTCCTTCGAGCCGCCGCCGCGCATGCTCGTCTTCGGCGCGATCGACTTCGCCGCCGCCATGGCCCGGATGGGTGCTTTTCTCGGCTACCGGGTGACGGTGTGCGATGCGCGTCCGGTGTTCGCGACCAACAGCCGGTTCCCGGGCGTCGACGACGTGGTCGTGGACTGGCCGCACCGCTACCTCGCCCAGGAGGCTGAGGAGGGGCGCCTCGACGAGCGCACGGCGGTCATGGTGCTCACCCACGACCCGAAGTTCGACGTGCCGGTGCTCAAGGAAGCCCTGCGCATGAACGTCGGCTACATCGGCGCGATGGGTTCGCGCCGCACGCACGAGAACCGCTTGACGCGGCTGCGCGAGGAGGGCGTCACCGAGGAGGAGCTCTCCCGCGTGTCCTCGCCGATCGGTCTCGACCTGGGTGCCAGGACCCCGGAGGAGACCGCCGTTTCCATCGCCGCGGAGCTGATCGCGCTGCGCTGGGGCGGCCGCGGTGTGAGGCTCTCGGACGTGGAGGGCCCGATCCACCACGACTGAGCCCGCTTGCTCTCGCAGGGACGGAGTAGGACCCTCTAGCGGAGTGACATCCGTCACTCGGCGGATAGTCGTGTTCCCGAACGTCCGCGCTCCTGGCGAGGAGGCCGTTCCATGTCCCGCATCACCGTCAACGTAGACGGCACCAAGTACACCGATGAAGTGGAACCTAGAACGCTGCTCGTGCAGTACCTGCGCGAGCGGCTCGGCAAGGTCGGCACCGTGGTCGGCTGCGACACCAGCAACTGCGGTGCCTGCACCGTCCACATGGACGGCCACAGCGTGAAGTCGTGCTCGGTCCTGGCGGTCCAGGCCGACGGCCACGACGTCACCACCATCGAAGGACTGGCCCAGGACGGCAAGCTGCACCCGCTGCAGGAGGCCTTCCACGACAACCACGCGCTGCAGTGCGGGTTCTGCACCCCCGGCATGATCATGCAGGCGCTGGACCTGCTGGCCGAGGACCCCGAACCCGACGAGCAGGCGGTCCGCGAGGGCATGGAGGGAAACCTCTGCCGCTGCACGGGCTACCAGAACATCGTCCGAGCGGTGCGCGACGCCGCTCAGCGCATGGAACCCGGTGCGGGCCCCGCGGCCGAGCACACCGATGACACGCCCATGCAGCGCAAGCCCGCCGACGAGCGGACCGGCGCCGAGGCCACGGGAGGTCGCCAGTCATGACCGCTGTGGCAGAGCCGGAACTCGGGCGTTCCCGCAAGCGCAAGGAGGACGCGCGGCTGATCACCGGCCGCACGCGCTGGACCGACAACCTCGCGCCCAGCGGAACGCTGCACCTGGCGATCCTGCGCTCACCGATGGCGCACGCCAAGATCACCGCGATCGACACCGAGGCCGCCAAGGAATCTCCCGGCGTGGTCGCGGTAGTCACCGGCCGCGACATCGCCGACGTCCAGGGCAGCCTGCCCTGCGCGTGGCCGATCACCGAGGACATGAAGGCCCCGGCGGCCCCGGCGATGGCCGTCGACGAGGTGCGCTTCGCGGGTGAAGCGGTGGCGATGGTCGCCGCCCGCTCGGCCGCCGAGGCGCGCGACGCGATGGACGCCATCGACGTCGACTACGAGGACATGCCGGTCGTGCTGGACATGCCCTCGGCGATCGAACCGGGATCACCGCTGGTCCACCAGGACCTGGGCACCAACACCAACGCCGTGTGGACCTTCGACTCGGCCGAGGCCGGCACCGGCGGTGACGTCGAGCAGGCCCTGTCCGGCGCGGAGGTCGTCGTCGAGCGGACCTTCCGGCAGCAGCGGCTGATCCCGGCGTTCATGGAGCCGCGCTCGGTCGTCGTCGACCCGACCGGTGAGCAGATCACCGTCTGGTCGGCCACCCAGGTCCCGCACATCCTGCGGGTCATGCTGGCCATGACGCTGGGCGTCGCCGAGAGCAAGATCCGGGTCATCGCACCCGACGTCGGCGGTGGTTTCGGCGGGAAGCTCCAGGTCACGCCGGAGGAGGTCCTGTCGTTCCTGATGGCGCAGCGGCTCGGCCGTCCGGTCAAGTGGACCGAGACCCGGTCGGAGACCATGGTGTCGGCGCACCACGGCCGGGACCAGATCCAGAAGCTGTCGATGGCGGCGACGCGCGACGGCCGGATCACCGGGCTCAAGGTCGAACTCCTCGCCGACATGGGCGCCTACCTGCGGCTGGTCACCCCGGGCGTGCCGATCCTGGGCGCGCTGATGTTCAACTCGATCTACAAGATCCCGGCGTACCACTTCAGCTGCACCAACGTGTTCACCAACAAGACGCCGACCGACGCCTACCGCGGCGCCGGACGACCGGAGGCCACCTTCGGCATCGAGCGGATGATGGACGAACTCGCCGCCGAGCTGGGCATGGAGCCCATGGAGGTGCGGCGCAAGAACTGGATCGCCCACGACGAGTTCCCCTACGACACGGTCGCGGGCCTGACCTACGACTCGGGCAACTACGAGGCCGCCACCGACAAGGCGATGGAGCTGTTCGGTTACACCTCGCTGCGCGAGGAGCAGGAGCGGCGCCGTCGCGAGAACGACCCGGTCCAGCTGGGCATCGGCATCTCCACCTTCACCGAGATGTGCGGGCTGGCGCCCTCGCGGGTGCTGGGCTCGCTGTCCTACGGCGCGGGCGGCTGGGAGCACGCGGCGATCCGCATGCTGCCCACCGGCAAGGTCGAGGTCGTCACGGGTTCGTCCCCGCACGGCCAGGGGCACGAGACGGCGTGGAGCCAGATCGTCGCCGACCGGCTCGGCGTCGCCTTCGAGGACGTCGAGGTGCTGCACGGCGACACCCAGGTCTCACCGCGCGGCATGGACACCTACGGCTCCCGCTCCCTGACCGTGGGCGGCATGGCCGTGGTCGCCGCCGCCGACAAGGTCATCGACAAGGCCCGGCCGATCGCCGCGCACATGCTCGAATGCGCCGAGGAGGACCTGGAGTTCTCCTCCGGCCGGTTCGGCGTGCGCGGCACCGATCGGGGTGTGGCGATGGGGGAGGTCGCGCTCGCGGTGTTCGCCGCGCACGACCTGCCCGACGGGGTGGAGCCGAACCTGGACTCCGACGCGACGTTCGACCCGGAGAACTTCTCGTTCCCGCACGGCACCCACCTCTGCGCGACCGAGGTGGACACCGAGACCGGGCACGTGAAGATCCGCAAGTACGTGTGCGTGGACGACATCGGATCGGTGATCAACCCGCTGATCGTGGAGGGCCAGGTGCACGGCGGGCTCGCCCAGGGCATCGCGCAGGCGCTCTACGAGGAGGCCGTCTACGACGAGGGCGGCACGCTCACCACGGGCACGCTGGCCGACTACCTGGTGCCCTCGGCGGCGGACCTGCCGGAGTTCACCACCGACCGCACCGAGACCCGCGCGACCTCGAACGCCCTGGGCGTCAAGGGCGTGGGGGAGGCGGGAACGATCGCCTCCACACCCGCGGTGGTGAACGCGATCGTCGACGCGCTGCGCCCGATGGGCGTCAACGACGTCGAGATGCCCTGCTCGCCGCAGCGCGTGTGGCGGGCGGTGACCGGAGCTCGCGCGTCCGGGAAGACGGCGCCGGAGGCCGGCGGCGGACTCGGCTCGATGAATCCCCAGGGAGGTGCCCGGTGATCCCGGCCCAGTTCGAATACGTCGCGCCCTCGACCGTGGACGAGGCCGTCGCCGCGCTGGCGGCGGCGGGCGAGGACGCCAAGGTGCTCGGCGGCGGGCAGAGCCTGCTGCCCGTGCTGCGGATGCGGATGGCCGATCCGAGCACGATCGTCGACGTCGGTCGCATCCCCGAGATGCGGGGCGTCCGCGAGGACGGTGACACGCTCGTCGTCGGCGCCATGACCACCCACCACGAGGTGCAGCGGGACCCGCTGATCCGGCAGCACGCCGAGCTGATCACGCTGGCCACCCGCACCGTCGCCGATCCGCAGGTGCGCCACCGGGGCACCTTCGGCGGTTCGCTGGCGCACGCCGACCCGGCCGGTGACCTGCCCGCCCCGGCGCTCGCGCTGGACGCGGAGATGGTCATCGCCGGTCCCTCGGGCCGGCGCACCGTCCCGGCCTCGGAGTTCTTCGTCGACTACTTCACCACCGCGCTGGAACCCACCGACCTGCTGGTCGAGGTGCGGATGCCGAAGTGGACCGGCTGGAACGCGCACTACGAGAAGTTCAACCGCGTCGCCCAGGCGTGGTCGATCGTCGGAGTCGCCGCAGCGGTGCGGGTTTCCGGCGGCGCCATCGCCGAAGCGCGCATCGCGCTGACCAACATGGGCGCCACCCCCATCCGCGCGATGGGTGTGGAGCAGGCGCTGGTCGGCCAGCAGGCCACGGCCGACGCGGTCCGCGCGGCCGCCCGGCACGCGACCGAAGGCACCAGCGCGACAGGCGATTCCAGCGCTGATGCCGACTACCGGGAGCACCTCGCCGAGGTGCTGACGGGACGTGCGGTGCTGGCGGCGGCAGGCGGCTGATCCGCTCCGGCGAAGATCGGGTCTGGCGGCGATCCAGGGGAATTGCCGCCAGACCCGAATCGTTCTCGTGGGCGGGTGGTCCTTCCCGCTGAGCCGATCGGGCTATCGGCGCGCCGTCCGGCCTGGGAGGCTGGTGGGTGGACTGCGTTATAGCTTCAGACTGAAACGATGGCTCTGCGCCTGAGCCGAGCACGGTCAATCAGGAGGACCTTCCAGTGGAAATGCAGCACACGTTCAGCGTTCCGGTGCCGATCGATGCGGCGTGGAAGGCGATGACCGACCCCGAGCGGGTCGCTCCGTGCATGCCCGGCGCCACGCTCACCAAGGCCGAGGGCAACGAGTTCGCCGGTTCGGTGAAGGTCAAGCTCGGACCGGTGACGCTGCTGTACAAGGGAACCGGTGTCTTCAAGGACATCGACGAGAAGAACCGCCGCCTGGTCATCGACGCCAGCGGCAAGGACTCGCGGGGCAGCGGCACCGCCGCCGCGACGGTCGTGGTCACGCTGACCGACGAGGGCAGCACCACCTCCGGCACGGTCGACACCGACCTCAAGGTCACCGGCAAGCCCGCTCAGCTGGGTCGCGGCCTGATCTCCGAGGTGGGCGGCAAGATCCTGAACCAGTTCGCCGACAACCTCGCCAAGAAGTTGGAGTCCGAGCAGGAGGCCCCGGCCGCGCAGGAGAAGGCGTCGGCCGAGCCGCAGAGCACCGAGACCCCGGGTGGCGCGAACGGCAACGGTGCCGCCGCGGCGGCGGGTTCGGCGGCCGCGGGCGCCGCGGTCGGTTCGGCCCGCAAGGACACCAGCTGGCGGGTCACCCCGGCCAGCGCCGACTCGCCGAGCCCGACCACCGTCGCCGAGCCGGCCGCCAACGACGAGGCCATCGACCTGCTGGGCACCGCGGGCGCACCGGTCCTCAAGCGGGCCGCCCCCGCGGCGATCGGCCTCCTGGTGGCGTTCATCGTGCTGCGCCGCTTCAAGAAGCGCCGCGCCCGCAAGCGCGCCTCGTAAGGGGGCTCAGTCCCGCAGGAGGGCTCCGACCCGGCCGAGCCGGTCAAGCCACCACCGCTGCACGTCGGCGGGCGGAGTGGCGGCCGCGACCAGCGCCGGGTCGGGCTCCGGGGGCTTCGAGAGCACCGGCAGGAACCCCTGCTCGGGCAGCAGCGAATCGGCGACCACGTCGCCGTCGAGCAGCGTCATGGTGCCCAGCCCGCACGCGAACGGCAGCTCGGGCAGCGCACCGGCCAGCGCCAGCTGCGCGGACAGACCGACGCTGGTCTCCACCGCCGAGGACACCACGCACGGCAGACCGCACGCCTCGGCGACCTGCAGCGCTCGGCGGACTCCGCCCAGCGGCGCCGCCTTGATGATCGCCACGTCGGCCGCTCCGGCCACGGCCACGCGCATCGGGTCCTCGGCGCGGCGGATGCTCTCGTCGGCGGCGATGCGCACGTCGACCTTGCGCCGCACGGCGGCGAGCTCCTCGATGCTCGGGCACGGCTGCTCGGCGTACTCCAGGCCGTGAGCGGCGGCGTCGAGCTCGCGGATGCGGCTGATGGCGGTGTCGACGTCCCACGCCGCGTTGGCGTCGATCCGGATCGCGCCGTCGGGCCCGAGCGCGTCCCGGACGGCGGCGACCCGCTCCAGGTCTTCGGCGGCGGTCTGGCCGGGATCGGCGATCTTGACCTTCGCGGTCCGGCACCCGGAGCGCGCCACGATCTGCGCGGCCTTCTCGGCGGACACGGCGGGAACGGTGCAGTTGACGGGGATCCTGTCCCTGACGGGCTCCGGCCAGTGCTCACCGCACGCCTCGAACGCCGCCTTCAGCCACGGAACGGAGCCGGCGTCGTCGTAGTCCTCGAACGGGCAGAACTCGCCCCACCCGGCAGGCCCGGACATGAGCACCCCGCGCCGCACGGTGATCCCGCGAAACCGGTTCCGCATCGGCAACGCGTACACCCGCACGGCGTCCAGTTCCGCAGGATCGAAGCTCGCCATGACCCAATCCTTTCAGCCCGGACCCGCCTCCGCGCCCTCGAGGTGCACCGATTTCAGTGGAAGTCCGACCCCCGATTCCCACTGGAATCCGGTTCCGGACTTCCACTGAAATCGGGTTGACGAGTGATCAGGCGCGTCGGGTGGGGTCAGGCGACGCTCGGGCGGCCGAGGTCGAAGACGTCCACCTCGAAGCGGGCCCATTGCTGCCGCAGGGAGGTGACGCCGTGGTCGAGGATGTAGTTGAGCTCGCCCAGCGTGACCGGGAGGAGGGTGAAGACCTGGAGCTGCTCGACGCCCTCCGGGTCGGTGAAGCGGGTGAACTCCGACGGGAAGATCGGATGCCCGCTGGCCAGGACGCCGTGGAACTCGGTGCCCGGCAGCAGCGGCTTCTCGTTCGGCACGATCTGGTCGGGAACCAGGAAGGTGCGGTTCTGCACCAGCAGTTCCGAGGTGAGGTCGACCAGGTGGCGGGCGGCTTCGGCCTGCTCCCGGTAGACCGTGCAGGCCAGCTCCTGAGCGGGGTGGGCGCCGAGCGGCTGGAACCGCAGGCCGCTGCTGATCACCGTCGTCAGATGGAGTTCTTCGAGGTGGAAGAACACCAGACCGTAGCCGCGGTTGGTGCCGTTCACGTTCGGCGGCTCGGCTCCCGTGGGGGCGCCGGCGTACCGTTCCAGGTTCTCCGCGAGGCCGACGAAGCGGTGCGCACCGCCCATCGCCGGCCGTTGGTGCTCGGTTTCCATCCGATCTCCAGTGTCTTGCAGCTCAGACGCTGCGTTCGTTCATCGCAACGGTAGCTGCAAAGCAGCCGAACGCGGACCCCTTTTGGATGACAGCTATCCGGGGCTCACCCGGAGTTTCCGTCACCCCACGTCCGGAAGGGCCGGGCCGAGGAGGTCATCGGCGTCCACGATCCGGTAGGCGTAGCCCTGTTCGGCGAGGAACCGCTGCCGGTGCGCGGCGTAGTCGGTGTCCAAGGTGTCGCGCGAGACGACCGAGTAGAAGTGCGCCTGCTTGCGCTCGGCCTTGGGCCGCAGCAGCCGGCCGAGCCGCTGCGCCTCCTCCTGCCGGGACCCGAAGGTGCCCGACACCTGCACGGCGACCGAGGCTTCGGGCAGGTCGATCGAGAAGTTGGCGACCTTGGACACGACGAGCCGGTTGATCTCGCCGCGCCGGAACGCGTCGAAGAGCTCCTCGCGCTCCTTGTTCTTCGTCGAGCCCTCGATGATCGGCGCCTCCAGCGCCTCGCCGAGCTCGTGCAGCTGCTCCAGGTAGGCGCCGATGACCAGGGCGGGCTCGTCCGGGTGCTGGTCGAGGATCGCCTTGACCACCGGGGCCTTGGTGCGCGCGGTCGCGCACAGCTTGTAGCGCTCCTCGGCCTCGGAGGTGGCGTACTGCAGGCGCTCGTTGTCGGTCAGCGTCACCCGCACCTCGACGCACTCCGCCGGCGCGATCCAGCCCTGCGCCTCGATGTCCTTCCACGGGGCGTCGTAGCGCTTGGGGCCGATCAGCGAGAACACGTCGCCTTCCCGGCCGTCCTCGCGCACGAGGGTGGCGGTCAGGCCGAGCCGGCGGCGGGACTGCAGGTCGGCGGTCATCCGGAACACCGGGGCGGGCAGCAGGTGCACCTCGTCGTAGACGACCAGGCCCCAGTCGCGGGAGTCGAACAGCTCCAGGTGCTTGTACTCGCCCTTGGAGCGGCGGGTGATCACCTGGTAGGTCGCGATGGTGACCGGCCGGATCTCCTTCTTCTCCCCGGAGTACTCGCCGATCTCCTCCTCGGTCAGCGAGGTCCGCTCGATCAGCTCGCGCTTCCACTGGCGGCCCGCGACGGTGTTGGTGACCAGGATCAACGTGGTCGCCGCCGCCTCGGCCATGGCCGCTGCGCCGACCAGCGTCTTGCCCGCGCCGCAGGGCAGCACGACGACGCCGGAGCCACCGGCCCAGAACGACTGCACGGCCTGGCGCTGGTAGTCGCGCAGGTTCCAGCCGTTCTGCTCCAGCTCGATGGGGTGCGCCTCGCCGTCGACGTAGCCGGCGAGGTCTTCGGCGGGCCAGCCGACCTTGAGCAGCATCTGCTTGAGGCGTCCGCGCTCGCTGGGGTGCACCACGACGGTGTCGTCGTCGAGGCGGGCGCCGAACATCGGGGCGATCTTCTTGTTGCGCAGGACCTCTTCGAGCACGGCGCGGTCCACGGAGACCAGCACGAGGCCGTGCGCGGGGTCGTTGGTCAGCTGGAGCCGGCCGAAGCGGCCCATGGTCTCGACGATGTCGACCAGCAGCGGCTGCGGCACGGGGTAGCGGGAGAAGCGGACCAGTCCGTCGACGACCTGCTCGGCGTCGTGCCCGGCGGCGCGCGCGTTCCACAGCGCGAGCGGCGTGATCCGGTAGGTGTGCACGTGCTCCGGCGCGCGCTCCAGCTCGGCGAAGGGTGCGATGGCGGTGCGCGCGTCGTCGGCGAGGTCGTGATCGACTTCGAGCAGCAACGTCTTGTCGGACTGGACGATCAGAGGTCCGTCGGTCAAGGTGAGCGCTCCCTCGGGGATCGGGTGGAGTTTCCGCAGGTGATCAACACTGTCGGCAGCCACCGGCAGGACTCCCGGCCCAGTATTCCACCCGGGCAACACCGCCCCCGCCGGGTCCAGTCCCAGCGGGGGCCCGAAGTGACACACATCGCCTGCTCGCCCGGGCCGGAGGGTCTCCCGGGCAGGTGCGTCGCCCGGCGGTCGGGGGATTGTGGTGGTGCCCGGCTGGTGGGAGCGTTTCGTCGATCTTGTTCGGGTGCGAGGAGTGACATGGCTGCGGAGAACGCGGGGGAGCGGTTGCGGGAGCTGGAGCCCGGGGCCCGCCTGGAGGACGTGCTGGAACTGTTCGACTCGCTGCCCCCGGTGCGGGTCGAGGAGCTGGTGGGCACCTGGCGGGGCAACGGGATCGACACCGGCAACCCGTTCGACGGGCTGCTGGAGCGGTTCGGCTGGTACGGCAAGCGCTTCGGAGGCCCCGAGGACGCCCATCCGCTGCTGTTCGCCGCCTCCGGTGGTCGCGTGGTGAGCATCAACCCGGCGTTCATGCCGGTCGGACTGATGCTCGGCATCGCCGACAAGCTCAACAACCCCGTCGTGGCGAAGCTGTTCCGGATCGTGATGCCGCTGATGACCACGAGCGAACCCCGCGCGCGGCTGCGGATGGTCGAGTACCGGGGCGTGTCCTCGGCGGCGATGGTCTACGACGCGCTGCCGATCCAGGACCCGTTCCGCAAGGTCGACGACGACACGCTGCTGTGCGCGATGGACTTGCGCGGCATGGCCGCGCCGTTCGTGTTCGTGCTGCGCCGCGATGCCGCGTAGGAACGCGTTTTCCCTGGCTGGGTAGATTGCGGGTGGCGAACTCGACCACGGAGGACTTGTGACCTACCCACCGCAACCGGATCCTCACGGTGCGCAGTCCGGGCCGTATCCGGGCGGCTGGCCCGGTCAGCACCCGCAGCAGGGCTACCCGTACCCGCAGCAGGGTTCCGACGCCTTCTGGCGCCAGGTCGCGGGCAACCAGCAACCACCTCCGCCGCCGCCGAAGAAGAAGCGCACCGGTCTCATCGTCGGGCTCGTCGTCGGCGGCGTGCTGCTGCTGGCCGGGGGCATCATCGGGATCTCCCTGGCGGTGATCGCCGGCAACCGGGTCGAGGCCGGCGACTGCGTGGAGCTGCTCGACGAGCGGGGTGGTCCGATGGCCTCCGCCGACTGCGGTTCGGCCGAGTCGGACTACGAGGTCGTCGACGTCCAGGACCGCGGGCTCGCCGAGTGCGGCGACGACTACGTCAACTACTCCGAGGGCAACGCCTACTGCGTCGTCCTCGACGTCAAGGTGGGCGACTGCCTGACGCCCTTCCAGGAGGACGAGGGCGTCCTGCCGTTGAAGATCGAGTGCTCCCGGTCGGAGGACCAGGTCACCAGGGTCGTCGGTGGGCAGGACCCGGAGTCCGCGTGCGGGGAGAACGAGGGCTATTACGTCTTCACCCGCAAGACCGTGTGCTTCGGGGACGTTCGGGGCATCTGATGTTTACTACCGCTAACGAAGCCGGTCTGCTGTGATGGAGCACGACGATCGGTGGGGCGAGGAGGCAGTACGAATGGGCAGCGAGGATCGCACGGTTCGCGACATCACCCGGGGTTTGATGCGTGAGCTCGGGCTGACCACGGTGTTCGGCAACCCGGGCACGACGGAGGTCCCCTTCCTGACGGGGTGGCCGGACGACTTCCACTACGTGCTCGGGCTGCAGGAGTCCGTGGTGGTCGCGATGGCCGACGGCTACGCGCAGTCCCGCCGCGAACCGGTGCTGGTCAACCTGCACTCGGCCGGTGGTGTCGGGCACGCGCTGGGCGCGGTGTTCACCGCCTACCGCAACCGCACCCCGATGATCATCACCGCTGGTCAGCAGACCCGCAGCCTGATGTTCAACGAACCGTTCCTGGGTGCCACCGAGGCGCCGAACTTCCCCAAGCCCTACGTGAAGTGGAGCTACGAGCCGGCCAGGGCCGCGGACGTCCCGGCCGCGCTGGTGCGCGCCTACCAGATGGCGACGACCCCGCCGTACGGTCCGGTCTTCCTGTCGGTGCCCGCCGACGACTGGGACGAGCCCGGCGTGGAGGTCCCCGCGCGCCCGCGCACACCGGGCTTCGCGCCCGACCCGCAGGCCATCGCCGGGCTCGCCGAGGCGCTGCGCGACTGCGAGCGGCCCGCGTTCGTGACCGGCCCGGCGGTCGACGCCGACGGCGTCGTGGACGAGATGGTGCGGCTGGCCGAGAAGACCAAGGCCGCCGTCTACGCACCGCCGATGTCGCCGCGCTGCTCCTTCCCGGAGGACCACCCGTGCTTCGCCGGGTTCCTGCAGCCCGAGCAGCGGCTGCTCAGCCAGGAGCTCTCCGGCTACGACCTGGTCGTGGTGTGGGGCGCTCCGGCGTTCACCTACCACGTCTACCGGGGTGAGGCCGAGGTCGCGCTGCCCGAGCTGTTCCTGGTCAACGACGACGCCGACGTGCTGGCCCGCGCCCGCTCCGGGCGGGGCGTGATGGGCACGATGGCGCACGCGGTTCCGCAGGTCAACGCGCTGGTCGAGGACCTGGACCGGTCGGCGCCGACGACCATGGCCCGGCCCGAGAAGCCCGCCGCCAGCACGCCGATGACGGCCTCCTACGTCTTCGACACCCTCGTCGGGCAGCTCCCCGCCGACGCCGCCGTGGTCGAGGAGACCCCGAGCCACCGCAACGACCTGCACGAGTACTTCCCCGTCCGCTCCACCGACGGCGGGTTCTTCACCGGCTTCTCCGGCGCGCTGGGCTACGGCGTCGGCGCCGCGGTCGGCGTCGGCATGGCCAACACCGCGCGGCGGACGGTGGCGCTGCTCGGCGACGGTTCGAGCATGTACGGCATCCAGTCGCTGTGGACGGCCGTGCGCGAGCAGGCACCCGTCACGTTCGTGATCATGGACAACTCGCGGTACGCCGCGGTGGCCGTGCTGGGCGAGGCCGCCGGTGGCAGCAAGCTGCCGGGCGTGGACCTGGGCGGGATCGACTTCGTCTCTCTGGCCACCAGCCTCGGCTGCCCGGCCAAGCTCATCCAGACCCCGGAGGAGCTGGCCGAAGCCCTGCCCGAGGAGTTCGCCGGCAAGCAAGGCCCCAGCCTCCTGCACATCAAGGTCGACCCGGGCCAGCGCTTCCTGTACTGATCCGGAACCTGTCTTCGGTCACCCTGCTCAGCGGTGCGGGTGGCGGAACCTGACACGCCGCCTGGACTCCGTGCGCCACTCCTGATGCATGCCAGACACGGCGTCGCGGCGTCCTCGCCAGACGACGTGTCGGAACCCGTGGCGGTGTGAGCTGCTCAGGTGGTGAATGAGGAAGCGGCTTCGCCGCTTGCGCGTACGTGGCAGCGGCCCTCAACGACGAAGAGGCGGCCCCGCCCACCCTGTCGGGGCCGCCTCTTGGCTATAGCAGATAAAAATAAC
>NZ_JAGPXE010000015.1 GCF_018070075.1 Saccharopolyspora endophytica | reverse complement strand
CGATCCGACTTGCCGATCTTCTTCCGGTCTGCGCTCACAGCGTCAGAGCTCATCACTCACAGTGCCCATCCCGCCGGACCCACGCCCGGCGCGTCAGGCTGGAAACACCGTTACCCCGACAGTCCCCCCGATTTCAGTGGAACTCGGAACGCCCCGCTGAGTGATGGCTCCGGCGGGGACCGTCGACCGATGAACCGCTGGTCCCGTCCAGAGCACCGGATTACGGCAGTAATCGTGTCCCTGATTACGGCCGTAATCCGGTGCCTGATTACGGCGGTATTCGGGGTCGTGGGACCGCCCGGAGTCGTGGTGGTCGCCCAGGGTCCCGATTTCAGTGGAAATCCGGTACCGGGGGTTCGTGGGGAACCTGGG
This sequence comes from Saccharopolyspora endophytica, assembly GCF_018070075.1. GTDB lineage: Bacteria > Actinomycetota > Actinomycetes > Mycobacteriales > Pseudonocardiaceae > Saccharopolyspora > Saccharopolyspora endophytica. Next base: position 201,844 of record NZ_JAGPXE010000015.1, on the reverse strand, counting down.
GCCGGGTTTCCACTGAAATCGGGTTGGGGATTTCCACTGAAATCCGGACCTCGGACCCGGGGAGCGGAGTAAGCGCCTCGGCTGGGGTGGTGGGTGGCCACAAGCGGGGTGGTCTGTGGGGGGCTGGGGGTGGAGTTCGGGGGTTTTTGGGGTGGGGTGTTTCTGGGGATTCTCTTGGGGTCAGGGGGTTGTGAAGTGGGCTGTTGTTGTCAGGTGGTGGGTGAAGAGGGCTGTTGTGGGGGGTTGGGGACCTGGGTTGGTCGTCAGGTGCCAGTCGCGCGGCAGGGGTGTGGCCGGGGTGGGGATCTCGGTGAGGTGGCCTTCGGTGAGGTGGCGGGTCACCGCGTCCTTGGAGACGAGGGTGACTCCCAGGCCGGAGACGGCTGATTCGATGACCGCGGTGTTGGAGCCGAGGGTGAGGGTGCGCGGCGGTGGGTCCAGTTCGAGCTGGGCGAGGAAGGATTCCGTGATCGCCCTGGTGCCGGAACCGGGTTCGCGCAGCAGCCACGTCTGAGCCGACAGCCAGGCGGGCGTCCCCGGGCCGGGGGTGTTGGCGACGACGATGAGCTCGTGGGGGCGAGTGGCGAGGACCTCGACCTCGCGGCCGGGTTCGGGACGTCCGCCCAGGACCAGGTCGACCTGGTGGCGTTCCAGGAGTCTGCGGACGTGCTCCCGGTTGCCGACCTCCAGGCGGACTCCGACGTGCGGGTGCTGCTCGCGGAAGCTCGCCAGCACGCCGGGCAGGATCTGCTCGCCGGCGGTGGTCAGGGCCGCGATGCGGAGTTCGCCGCGTTCCGGGTCCGTTTCCGCGGCGGCGGCGGTGCGGGCCTGGTCGAGGAGGCCCAGGGCGGTGCGGGCGTGGTCGGCGTAGACCTCGCCCGCGCGGGTCAGCCGCAGGCCCCGCCCGTCGCGTTCCAGCAGCTGCAGGCCGAGGGACTTCTGCAGCGCGTTCAGCGCGGCCGACACCGCCGACTGGGTCACGAACATCTGGCGCGCGGCGGCGTGCACCGAGCCGGTGTCGGCCACGGCCAGGAACGTGCGCAGCTGCGTGAGCGTCATCATCAACCATTCACTTGAGAATCGCGACGGGATCCTTGATAGACAGTTGCTCAATCGGCGGCCATCGTCAAACGCATCCACTCATCCCGGGGAGGACGCATGGCAGCCGAGAACGAGCGTTGGGGCGCAGGGGTCATCCCCTACGCCGAGATGGGGTACTGGCAGCCCGACTACGAGCCCAAGCCCAGCGACGTGCTCGCCGCGTTCCGGGTGACCCCGCAGGACGGGGTGCCGCCGGAGGAGGCCGGTGCCGCGGTGGCGGGGGAGTCGTCGACGGCGACCTGGACCGTGGTGTGGACCGACCGGCTCACGACCTACGAGCACTACCAGGGCAAGTGCTACCGGGTCGATCCGGTTCCGGGTCAGCCCGGCCAGCACATCGCCTACATCGCCTACGACCTCGACCTGTTCGAGGAGGGCTCGATCGCGAACCTGACGTCGTCGATCATCGGCAACGTCTTCGGGTTCAAGGCGCTCAAAGCGTTGCGGCTGGAGGACATGCGGATCCCGCCGCACTACACCAAGACCTTCCAGGGGCCCGCGCACGGCATCGTGATGGAGCGCGAGTACCTGAACAAGTACGGGCGCCCGCTGCTGGGCGCGACCGTGAAGCCCAAGCTGGGGTTGTCCGCGCGCAACTACGGGCGGGTGGTGTTCGAGGCGTTGCGGGGTGGTCTCGACTTCACCAAGGACGACGAGAACATCAACTCCCAGCCGTTCATGCGCTGGCGGGACCGGTTCCTGTTCTGCATGGAGGGCGTCAACCGCGCCCAGGCCGAAACCGGTGAGATCAAGGGCCACTACCTCAACGTCACGGCCGCGACGATGGAGGACATGTACGAGCGGGCGGAGTTCGCCAAGGAGCTCGGCAGCGTCGTGGTGATGATCGACCTGACGGTCGGCTACACCGCGATCCAGTCGATGGCCAAGTGGGCGCGGGCCAACGGCGTCCTGCTGCACCTGCACCGCGCCGGGCACTCCACCTACACGCGGCAGAAGAACCACGGCGTGAGCTTCCGGGTCATCGCCAAGTGGATGCGGCTGGCCGGCGTCGACCACGTCCACGCCGGAACGGTGGTCGGCAAGCTCGAAGGGGATCCGAACTCGGTGGCCGGGTTCTACGACGTGCTGCGGGTCAACAAGGCGGACCCGGACCCGGCCAAGGGCCTGTACTTCGAGCAGGACTGGGCGTCGATGCCGGGAGTCATGCCCGTCGCCTCCGGTGGCATCCACGCGGGTCAGATGCACCAGCTGCTGGATCACCTGGGCGAGGACGTGGTCCTGCAGTTCGGCGGCGGCACGATCGGGCACCCGATGGGCATCGCCGCGGGCGCCACCGCCAACCGGGTCGCGCTGGAGGCGATGATCAAGGCGCGCAACGAGGGCCGGGACTTCCTCGCCGAGGGGCCGGACATCCTGCGCAAGGCGGCGCGGCACAGCCGCGAGCTCGACACGGCGCTGGCCCTGTGGGGTGACGTGAGCTTCGACTACGACTCCACCGACACCCCGGACGTCATCGACACCCCGACGCTGGTGTGAGGAGACCGGACATGCGCATCACCCAGGGAACCTTCTCCTACCTCCCGGAGCTCACCGACGACGAGATCCGGGCGCAGGCGCAGTACGCGCTGGACAACGGATGGCCGCTGTCGGTGGAGTTCACCGACGACCCGCACCCCCGCAACAACTACTGGGACATGTGGGGACTGCCGATGTTCGACCTGGTCGACGCGGCCGGCGTGCTCTACGAGGTCAACGAGTGCCGCAGGGCGTACCCGCAGCACTACATCCGGGTCAACGCCTACGACGCCTCGCTGGGCAGGCAGACCACGGCGCTGACGTTCCTGGTCAACCGCCCCTCCGACGAGCCGGGGTTCCGGCTCGACCGGCAGGAGGCGGCGGACCGGCGGCTGCGCTACAGCACCCACGCCTACGCGCTGGACCGCCCGAAGGGCGAGCGGTACCCGTCGTGAGCACGGTGACGCGGCCGGGTTTCGGCATGCGACCCGGCGAAAGAGCAACGGAGGAAGCCGAAACCGCTCTCGCGAGAACCGAACGCGTGGATCTCGCGGCGGAGCGGGACGCGGCGGGCATCGACGAGCTGATGGCCTCGCTCGACGCGGAGCTGGTCGGGCTGCACGAGGTCAAGGACCGCATCCGCGAGGTGGCGTCGCTGCTGCTGGTCGATCGCGTGCGGCAGCGGTTCGGGGTGAGCTCGACGCGCCCGAACCTGCACATGTGCTTCACCGGCAACCCGGGCACCGGCAAGACGACCGTGGCGATGCGGATGGCCGGGCTGCTGCACCGCATCGGCTACCTCGAACGCGGACACCTGGTCGCCGTCACCCGCGACGACCTCGTCGGCCAGTACGTCGGGCACACGGCGCCGAAGACCAAGGAGGTGCTCAAGCGGGCGATGGGCGGCGTGCTGTTCATCGACGAGGCGTACTACCTCTACCGCGCCGAGAACGAACGCGACTACGGCCAGGAGTCCATCGAGATCCTGTTGCAGGTCATGGAGAACCAGCGCGAGGACGTCGTGGTGATCCTCGCCGGCTACGGCGATCGGATGGCGGAGTTCTTCCGCTCGAACCCGGGCATGAGCTCCCGGGTGGCCCACCACGTCGAGTTCGGCGACTACGACCTCGACGAGCTGCGCTCCATCGCCGAGCTGATGTCCGAACAGGACGGTTACCGGCTGGGCGGTGAAGCGGTCGAGGTCATGCGGGAGCTGCTCGACGAGCAGCGGGCCCAACCCCGCTTCGCCAACGCCCGCACGGTCCGGAACATGTTGGAACGAGCCAGGTTGCGGCACGCGAGCCGCATCGTGGACACCCAGGACGACTGCGGCCTGGACGACCTCATCCGCCTGGAACCGGTGGACTTCAAGCCCTAGGAGCTGTTCGGGGACTTGCTTTGCTCAGCGGTGCGGGTGGCACCTAGGCCGATTCCTGGTGGGGTGGGACGGTCAGCGTGAGGGTCGTGCCGGAGCCCGGGGCGCTGCGCACGTCGAGCGTGCCGCCGAGCAGGCGCGCGCGTTCACGCAGGCCGGGCAGGCCGTGGCCGGTCGGGCCGGAAGTCGCGCGCAGCGCCGCCGGGTCGAACCCCACTCCGTCGTCGCTGACCTGCAGCACCACCCCGGCGGGCGTCGTGCTCAGCCGGATCACCGCGGTCCCGGCCTGCGCGTGCTTCTGGACGTTCTGCAACGCCTCCTGGGCGCTGCGGTAGAGCGCGCTCTCCAGGAACTCCGGGACGTCGCAGATCCCGGCGTCGACGTGGACGTGCAGGTCGGCGATCCCGCGCGCCAGGCTCTGCAGGCTCGCCGTCAGGCCCAGGTCGTCGAGCACCGGTGGGCGCAGGCCCGCGATCGCGTAGCGGGTCTCGTCCAGCGCCGCCCCGGCCAGCTCCTGCGCGGTGGCGATCTGCTGCTCGGCCCGGGCGGCGTCGTCGCCGACCAGGTCGCGGGCCGCCGAGAGGTGGAAGAACATGCTCACGATGCGCTGGCTGATGCCGTCGTGGATCTCGCCCGCGAGCCGCCTGCTCTCCGACTCCTGCAGCTGCACCATCCGCTCGGTGAAGCGCTCCAGCGCCTCCTCGCGGTCGGCCAGCCGTCGGTAGAGGCGGGCGTTCTCGATGGCGCCCGCGACCAGACCGGCCAGCGAGCGCAGCAGCTCGACGTCGTCGCCGAACTCGCGGCGCCGCTTGCTGTGCAGGTTGAGCACGCCCACCAGGTGGCCCAGCCGCGTCAGGATCGGCACCGACACCATCGAGGTGAACTCCTCGCCGTGCAGCTCCGGGATGTACTTGTAGCGCGGGTCGGCGCGCTTGTCCTCCACGATCACCGCGGGCTCGCCGTGCGCGGCGACCCAGCCGGCCATGCCCTCGCCGACCGCCAGCTCCACCCGTCCCGCGAGCCGGTCGAACGGCGGGGTCGCGCCGCAGAGCCGGAGCCGCTGCCGGTCGTCGTCGAGCAGGTGCACGAAGCACACGTCGGTCGCGGTCATCTCGGTGATGATCGCCGCGACGTTCTGCACGATCTCGTCCAGGTCCAGCCGCGAGGAGATGGTCTCGATGATGCGCATGAGCAGGTGGGCCTCCTGCTCGGCGTCGGCCATCCCCAGCGAGCTGCGCTTCACCGGTACACCCCTTCGCGCAGCGCGACCGCGATGGCACCGGCCCGGTCGCCGACCTCCAGCTTGCGGTACAGCCCGCGCAGGTGGGTCTTGACGGTCTCCTCGGAGATGAACAGCTTCGTCGCGATCGCCCGGTTCGACATGCCCGCCACCAGCAGCGACAGCACGTCGCTCTCGCGCTGGGTGATGCCCAGGTGCGCGCCGGGCCAGAACTCGCCGTTGCGGATCCGCGCCGCCGACTTCGCCACCCTGCTGGCCAGCGCCGGGTCGATGAGGACCTCGCCCTCGTGGATGCGCGTCAGGTACTCCACGAGCTCCGAACCGCGCACCCGCTTGAGCAAGAAGCCCGACGCGCCCAACTGCAACGCCTGGTAGAGGTACTGCTCGTCGTCGTAGACGGTCAGGAAGACCACCTTGCAGTCCGGCCGATGGCCCAGGATCTCCCCGCACAGGTCCAGACCGCTGGATCCGCGCAGCCGGATGTCGAGCAGCACCGCATCCGGTTCGTGCCGCAGGATTTCGGTGACGGCCTGCGCCGGAGTGCCCGCCTCGCCGACGATCCGCACCCGTTCGGAGTGCGGCTCCAGCATCGCCTTGAGGCCGTCGAGCACCATCTGGTGGTCGTCGACGACCACCAGCCGCAACGGCTCCTCGACCAGGCCCATCGGAAAAGGGTACGCAGGCAAGGGCATCTCCGGTAGCTGACGCGGTGCTGCTCAGCCGGGGGTGGTGGCGTCGAGGAGTTCGTCCAGGTCCACCCTCCGGGCGGTGTCGACGAACGCCCTGGCGAGGATGGGCTCCGGGTCGCGGTCGTGCAGGACCAGCCCGATCGTCTTGCTGATCTGCGGCTCCGCCAGCGGGACCGCGCGCATGCCCTCCGGCACCCCGAACCGCAGCAGCCACGAATGGGGCAGCACGGTGGCCCACGGCCCCTCGCGCACGTGCGCGTAGAGCGCGCTGATGGAGTTCGTCTCCACCGCCGGTTGCGGCTTCGCCTGGGCCTGTTCGAACACCGAGTTGAGGATGCGCCGGTTCTGCATGTCCTCCGACAGCAGGCACAGCGGGTGCTCGGCGGCCTCCGCCCAGGTCGCCGACTCCCCGTCGTCGAGGTCGTCCTCGGCGGCCAGGAGCAGGTAGCGCTCGCTGTAGAGCGGAACGGTGCGCACTCCGGTCAGCGGCTCGTTGTCGATGTAGGTCACGCCGACGTCGAGCCCGTACTGCGACAGCCCCCGCTGGATCTCGATCGAGGTCATCGAGCTCACCTGCACCCGCACCCGGGGCTGGTCCTGGCACAGCAGCGACGTCAGGATCGGCACCACGCACAGCGCCGTCGGGATGCACCCGATCCGCAGCCGCCCGCTGAGCCCTTCCCGCATCGCCCCGACGTCCTCGATCAGCGCGTCCCGCTCGGCGAGGATGCGGTAGGCCCACTTCAGGATCCGCTCGCCCTCCGGGGTGAAGCCGATGAACCGGTTCCCCCGCTGGATGATCTGGACGTGCAGTTCGGCTTCGAGCTTGCGGATCGCCGCCGACATCGCCGGTTGCGAGATGTAGCACGCCTCTGCGGCGCGGGCGAAGTGCTTCTCGCGCGCCAGGGTCGTCAGGTATTCCAGTTGCCGCAGGAGCATGCGCGCGATGCTAATCCTCCGGCCACGGCAGCGGTGGGGCCTGCGGAGGTGTCGCCGCGGCGCAGCCGTGAGCGGACACGGGTCGAGGAGCAGAACCTCAGTCGCCGTCGCGGATGAGGTGGTGCAGCAGGATCAGCTGGGCGAGCCGCAGCGGTTCGTTGCGCCTGCCGTCGTCGAGCCTGCCGAGGCAGTCCGGCATCGGGTCGGGCACGTCGAGGCCTTCCCAGATCGCCTTGGCGACCATCGTGCTCTCCTCCGGCGGGGCGTGGCCGTGGATGTGCAGGGCGTCGACCGGGCGTCCGTCGGTGTCGCGCTTGAGCGCCAGGTGCATCGCCTTGGTGGGCGCTTTGGCCAGGATCTCGGTGAAGTTGGGGTGCCGGATCGTCGGGCGCATCAGGATCGTCGCCGACAGCGGGGTGCCGGGCGGGTCGTCGCGGCCGTCGATCGGGGCGAACGAGACGACGATGTCGGCCAGATCGCGCTGCGGCCGGATGAACCGCGCGGACTCGGGTTCCCGGCGGCCCAGCTCGGCCTTGACCTGCTCGGCGCGGTAGCCGCGCTTGGCGGTGTCGCGCTGGATCTTCCACGCGGCTCGCACGTCCTCGGGCGGACCGAGGTAGACGGTGACGTCGAAGCAGGCGCGGGACAGCTTCGTGTGCAGCGGCAGCAGGCCCTCCACCAGCACGAACTCGTGCGGTTCGACCAGCACCGGCCGGGTCAGCTCGCCACCGGAGTGGTCGTAGACGGGCTTGAGGATGGGACTGCCGGTGGCCAGCAGCCGCAGGTGCTGCTCCATGATCTCCACGTAGTTGCAGTCCGGGTGCAGCGGCGTGAAGGGCAGGTCCCTGCGCTCCCGGCGGTCGAAGCGGTGGTAGTCGTCGACGCACATCGAGGTGCTGCGCTCGGTTCCGAGGGCCTCGACGAGACCGCGGGTGAGGGTGGTCTTGCCCGCGGCGCTGTCGCCCGCGATGCCCAGCATCGTGGGGCGCGGGTTCGGTCGCTCGGCTCGGGCGCGGTGGATGCGCAGTTGCTTGTCGGGCACGAAAAACTCCCTCCGTCGGCGCTGTCCTCCGGCGCGCTGGGGTTCGAGCGGCCTGCCCTCGGCAAGCGGTCCGCTGCTCGGCGGCGAGTCCTCGACGTTACGGAGCGGGCCGGTTCCCGGCCTCCCCCCGGCGGGGGGTGCGGGGGAGGGGCAGCGCGGAATCGTGAAAGTTGATGTACGGAGGGAGGATTCGGCGTTCGGGGAACGCCCGATCGGTGGTTTTCCGCGGCGGGCGGCTAGATCAACCGCACGCGCGGTGACTGCTGCAAGTGGATGGCCGTGCTTGCCCCTGAACGTTAACCCCCATTAGCGTGATCGGGGTCACGGTCCGGTGGGTCGATGACGGATGCGATGTGCGACGAGGAGGTCGTGATGGCCGGCTTGGTCCCGCCGTTGGGAATCGCGTCGAGCACTGGCGGGGATTCGCTGGCCACCGCGTCGAAGGTCACCAGGGCGTGGGAGGCGTTCGCGACCGGCGGGGACATCACCTCCGACGTGCGGCCCGACATCCTCGCCTCCTGGTACCGCTGCCGCGATCAGTACGAAGTGGACCCCGCGCTCGACGTCGCTCCGCCGGCTCCCGGATACCACGATCAGGGGCCGGACAACGACGTCATCTTCACCCAGCTCGGCGGGCTCGGGGCCCTGGCCGGGCGGGACGTCGAACTCGACGGCGGGGTCGTCGCGGTCACCGACGGCTCCGGGCGCATCCTCGGCACCTGGGGCGACCCGTCGGCCCGCCGCCGCGCCGAGCTGTCCAACATGGCGCCCTGGTCGTCGTGGTCGGAGCAGTGCACCGGCACCAACGGGATGGGAACGTCCTTCGAGGTCACCGGCCCGGTCACGGTCACCGGCGCCGAGCACTGGTGCGAGGGCTTCCACCAGTGGGCGTGCGCGGGCATCGCCATCCGCGACGTGGTGACCGGCTCGGCCATCGCCTCGATCAACATCTCCCGCTGGGGCGCAACGCTTTCCCCGGAGGTCCCGGGATGGCTGCAGAAGGCCGCGTCCTGCATCGAGCAGGAGATCCACCGCAGGGCCGTCGGCGAGGCCAAGCGGGTGTGCGCGGCGTTCAAGCAGGAGCGCACCGACCACAGCGGCCCGCTGGTCGCCCTCGACCGAGGTGGCCAGGTCGTCGTGGCCAACGACGCCGCCCTGTCCATGCTCCGCCTGCCCGCCGACGCCCCGGCCTCGCGCGGCGCGGTCGAACCCGCCGAGCGGTCCAGGCCGGACATCGCCGAACTGTCCGATGTGGTGCGCTGGGCGGCGGGACGAGCCGCGCAGAATCCACAGTGGAGCGGATACGCCCAGCTGGGTGTCGCCGGCGACGGAGCGGTTCCTGCGACGCTGCGGCCGATCACCGAGGCCGACCGCGTGGTCGGGATGCTCTGCGCTTTCGGGCTGCAGGAAGGCGAGCCCTACGGCCGTGCGGGCGAGGGCGCGGCCGTGCCCATGCCGCCCCGGGTCATCGGGGTACGCAACGACCGCCTGGTGCTGCTCGCGCCCTCGGAGGTCCGCTACGCCGAAGCGGACCGCAACACCGTGTGGCTCAGCACCGACCGCGGCCGGATCCTGGCCGCCACCAGGGGTCTGGACCACGTCGACCAGGCGCTGAGCCGCCACGGCTTCCGCCGCGTGCACCGCCGCTTCCTGGTCAACCTCCGCCGGGTCGCCGAGGTCGAACGCGGCACCAAGGGCGAGCTGTTCCTCGTCACCGACCCCCGCGTGCCCGAGCTCGTTCCGGTCTCCCGGCGCCACGCCCCGGAAATCCGTCGTCTGCTGGGGGTCTGACCCGCGCAACCGCGCTGCCGGACGGCGGGATCGGGCGCAAGCTCGAGGTGCACCGCTCGTCGTCGCGGCGATGCCGTTCGTTGGGAGTTCCGCGCCGCCGGTCGGCGATCGGTTGTCACCGCAGCGACCGATCGCTGAGGCTGTGAACTGCTGGAACGCGGAACCGAGGAGGAAAATCATGACCTGGGAGACCCCTGAGTACACGGTGATCGACGTCTGCGCCGAAGTCACCGGCTACTACCACCAGCGCTGACGGCCGTGCTCGTCCACTGCCTGGGCGTCGCGGCAGGTGGCGGGTACCCGCAGTGGAACTGCGCGTGCCCCGGATGCCGCGAGGTCCGCACCGCGCCGGAGCGCGCTTCGGCGCACGCGGGCCTCGCGGTCTCCGGCACCGGTGACCGCTGGTTCCTGCTCAACGCGACACCCGACGTGCACCACCAGATCAACTCCGACCCCAGCCTGCACCCCGGTCCCGGGGCGCGGGAGACACCGGTGGCGGGAGTGCTGCTCACCGACGCCGAGTTCGATCACACGATCGGGCTCCTGGTGCTCCGGGAGGGCTCGTCGCTGGAGGTCTTCGGCACGGCGCCCGTGCTGGCCGCGCTCACCGACCACTTCCCGGTGCGGGACCTGGTCTCCGACTACGCCGACGTGCGGTGGCGGGAGGTGGAGATCGGCAAGCCCGTCGATCTCGACGAACGGCTCCAGGTGACCGCTTTCGCCACCGGGAGCAAACCGCCGCGCTACGTCGGGCACCACGCCGGTCCCGGCGACTGGGAGATCGGCTACGTGCTGCACGACCAGGTGAGCGGTGGAACCGCCGTCTACGCCCCGAGCGTGCCAAGCTGGGACGAGCACTTCGCCGAGCAGGTCGCCGACGCCGATTGCGTGTTCGTCGACGGCACGTTCTGGACCGACGACGAGATGTCCCGCAGCGGAACGGGTGATCGGCCCGGCAGGTCCATGGGACACATGCCCGTCAGCGGTGCGGACGGTTCGGCGCGGCACCTGGCCGCGCTGCCCGCCCGTCGCAAGATCTACGTCCACGTCAACAACACCAATCCCATCCTCGACGAGGGATCAGCCGAGCGAGCGGAACTCGCGGCGCTGGGCATCGAGGTGGGACGTGCGGGTCTGGAGGTCGAACTATGAGGCCCTGGTCGTCGGAGGAGTTCGAGGCGGAGCTGCGCGCGGTCGGCGAGGCGCGTTACCACCACCTGCACCCGTTCAACCAGCGGATGCACGCCGGTGACCTGACCGAGGAGGAGTTCCGCGGCTGGGTGCGAAACCGCTTCTACTACCAGATCAACCTGCCGGTGAAGGACGCGTTCATCCTCACCAAGCTGCCCGACGCCGCCGAACGCCGGAAGTGGATCAAGCGCATCACCGACCACGACGGCACCGCCGAGGTCGAGGGCGGCATCGAGCGCTGGGTGCGGCTCGGCGAAGCCGTCGGCCTGACCCGCGACGAGCTCCACGACACCCGCACCGTGCTGCCGGGCGTGCGCTTCGCCGTGGACGCCTACGTCGACTTCTGCAGGCACAAGCCGTGGCTGGAGGCGGTGGCCTCGGCGATGACCGAGCTGTTCGCGCCCGACCTGCTCAGCCGCCGCATCGTCGACGTGGAGAAGCACTACCCGTGGCTGGACTCGCGGGGCCTGGAGTACTTCCGGACCCGGCTGACCCAGCAGCCCGCCGACATCGCCCACCTGCTCGGCCTGGTCCTCGACAACGCCCGCACCCGGGAGCAGCAGGAGGCCTGCGTGCGCGCCCTGGAGTTCAAGTGCGACGTGCTGTGGACCCTGCTCGACGCGGTGCAGCTCGCCTACGGCAAGGCCGAGTGATGGACGCCGGGAGCACACCGCGCCTGGTGCCCAAGGCGATGCTCAAGCGCGACAAGGTCCGCGACGCCGACCTGCTGCTGCTGCCCGAGCGCGTGGTGCGGCTCAACGCCTCGGGCGCGGCGATCCTGCGGCTGTGCGACGGGACCCGGACCGTGCGGGAGCTCGTCGACCGGCTGGAGGAGGAGTTCGGCGCCACCGGGCTCATCGACGAAGTGCTGACGTTCCTCGACGACGCGCACGACCAAGGTTGGGTGGTGTCCGGATGATCCCCGCGCCCTACGGGCTGCTGGCCGAGGTGACCCACCAGTGCCCGCTGCACTGCCTGTACTGCTCCAACCCGCTGGAACTGCGCCGGCGGGACGAGGAGATCGGCACCGAGGACTGGCTGCGGGTGATCCGCGAGGCCGCCGACCTCGGGGTGGTGCAGGTGCACTTCTCCGGCGGTGAGCCGCTGGTGCGCGGTGACCTCGCCGAGCTGGTCGCCGAAGCGCGCGGCTGCGAGCTCTACACCAACCTGATCACCAGCGGTCTCGGGTTCACCGAGGAACGGGCGAAGTCGCTGGTCGCGGCCGGGCTCAACAGCGTGCAGCTGAGCATCCAGGGTGACACCGCCGAGGCGAGCGAACTCGTGGCCGCCACCAAGCGCTTCGACAAGAAGCGCGAGGCCGCGCGGATCATCGTCGACTCCGGGCTGCCGCTGAACATGAACGTCGTGCTGCACCGGCTCAACCTCGACCGGCTCGACGCCATCATCGACGTCTGCGAGTCGTGGGGAGCCGAACGGCTCGAACTGGCCAACACCCAGTACTACGGCTGGGGGCTGCGCAACCGGGACGTGCTGCTGCCCAACCGCGAGCAGCTCGCCGCGGCGGAGGAGGTCTACCAGCGGCGCAAGTCCGAGCTCGCCGGCCGGATGGAACTGCTGTGGATCCTGCCCGACTACTACGAGCCCTACCCGAAGCCGTGCATGGGCGGTTGGGCGCGCACCGCGCTGACCGTGGCACCGGACGGGTCGGCGTACCCGTGCCCGGTCGCCGCCGACATCGACACCCTCGACTTCCCGTCGGTGCTGACGCACCCGCTCGACTGGATCTGGGCGAAATCGCCCGCGTTCCAGGCATATCGGGGAACCGACTGGATGCCGGACCCGTGCCGCAGCTGCTCCCGCAAGGAGATCGACTTCGGCGGTTGCCGGTGCCAGGCGTTCGCGCTGACCGGCGATGCCTCGCGCACCGACCCGGTGTGCACGTTCTCGCCGGACCACCACCTCGTGCAGGACGCGGTCGACCGCGCCAACGAGACGCCCGGCGCCGCTCCCGAACCGGTCTACCGCCGCCCGCGCGCGGCTGCGGAGTGACCGCGGTTCGTCACCGAAACCCCGCCGCTCGTGCCTGATCACCCGCCGCCGGTACCGGATTCGTTGTCCACTCCGGAACCGGCGCGCGAGGGTGTCGGCACGGACCGGTCTCGACCCGGCGTGCCGGGTCGGGCCACGCCGGTGGCGGCGCGAGGCGTCCCCGACCGCTTTCGCCGCCACCGGCGCCTTTTTCGCCGAGAGGATGCAGCAGATGATCAAGTCGCGCGCGGTGATCGCACGGGGGAAGGGCGAGCCGGTCGAGGTGGTGCGGATCGACCTGCCCGAACCCGGACCCGGCGAGGTGCTGGTGCGGGTGCAGGCGTGCGGTGTCTGCCACACCGACCTGCACTACCGGGAAGGCGGCATCAACGACGAGTTCCCGTTCCTGCTCGGCCACGAGGCCGCCGGTGTCGTCGAGGCGGTGGGCCCTGGTGTGTCGGACGTGTCCGAGAACGACTTCGTGGTGCTGAACTGGCGCGCGGTGTGCGGCCAGTGCCGCGCCTGCTCGCGCGGCAAGCCCTGGTACTGCTTCGACACCCACAACGCCGACCAGCCGATGCGGCTGGAGGACGGCACTGAGCTGTCGCCCGCGCTGGGGATCGGGGCGTTCAGCGAGCGCACGCTCGTCCACGCCGGTCAGTGCACGCGCGTCGACCCGGCGGCGCGACCGGTCGTGGTCTCGCTGCTCGGATGCGGTGTCATGGCGGGGATCGGCGCGGCGATCAACACCGGTGGCGTGACGCGCGGTGACTCGGTGGCCGTGATCGGCTGCGGCGGGGTCGGCAACGGCTCGATCGCCGGAGCGGCGCTGGCGGGCGCGGAGAAGGTCATCGCCGTCGACCGGGACCCGAAGAAGCTCGCCTGGGCCGAGGAGTTCGGAGCCACCCACACCGTCAACGCCGCCGAGACCGACACCGTGGCCGCCGTCCGATCGCTCACCGGGGGCAACGGCGCGGATGTCGTCATCGACGCCGTCGGCCGGCCGGAGACCTTCGAGCAGGCGTTCTACGCCCGCGATCTGGCGGGCACGGCGGTGCTGGTGGGCGTGCCGACCCCGGAGATGGAGATCAAGCTGCCGCTGCTGGACGTCTTCGGCCGGGCGGCGCGGTGAAGTCCTCCTGGTACGGCGACTGCCTGCCCAGCCGTGACTTCCCGATGCTCACCAACCTCCACCAGCAGGGCCGCCTGCCCCTCGACAAGTTCGTCACCGAGGAGATCACCCTCGACGAGGTCGAAGACGCCTTCGCCAAGATGCAACGAGGAGAAGTCCTGCGCTCCGTGGTGGTCTTCTGAAACGGGCTCCTGAACCGCGTGCAAGCGGCGTAGCCGCGAGCTGAGAGCACCACCTGAGCAGCTCGCACCGCCGCGGGTTCTGATACGTCTCCTGGCGAGTACGCCGCGACGCCGCGTATCGACATACTCAAGGAGTGGCGCACGGAGTCCAGGAGGAGGTTCCGCCACCCGCACCGCCGTGCAGAACGAGTTCAGGAACAATTTTCGAGGCGTCACAGCGGGCGGCCTATGTCGACGTGGACCACCACCTCGTCTCCGGAGATCTCGACCTGGTGGGTGCGGAGGGGTTCGGTGGCCGGAGGGCAGAGGGGTTCTCCGCTGCGGACGTCGAAGCGGGACAGGTGCACCGGGCACTCCAGCGACGTGCCGTCGAAGTGGCCGTCGCTGAGGACCGCCCAGGCGTGCGAGCACACGTCGTCGATCGCGTAGAGCCGCCCGGCGACGTTGAACACCGCGACCGGCGGGAGGGTGTTGAGCCGTCGCACGGTTCCGGGCGGGAACTCGTGCAGTCGGCACACTCGGACTCGATGCGTGGCCGGGGGCATCGACGCCACTCCTTCCGCCGGAGCTCCGGTGAAGCCGGCGGTCGCACCGGCCCCGCTGACGACGGTGCCGCAAGGTCCTCGACCGATCCGGCGGGCGGATCTGGTGAGGCCCTTGCGGCACTCGTGCGGTTCGAGCCGCGTGGTGGGAGCGGTGGATCAGTCCTCGTCGGCGCGGTGCAGGTAGCCGGTGACCTCGGCGCAGACGTCGATCACGGTGTATTCAGGGGTTTCCCAGGTCATCGCATTCTCCTCAGGTTCGTCTCGGCCGGTGGCGGTTTCCGGCCGCAGCGGGAGCCGGGTGGGTTGGCGACAATTCCCGAATTCCGCGCTGGAATTTCAAGTTAGGCGCACTCGTGACACCTGGGCAAGCCGGGTGGGACGAGTGCGCGACGAGCTCGCATGAACGGCAGGGGAGCGAAAACCAGCGGCACTGCCTGCGGTGCCCGAAAAGACGATCATGAACTGACGCGTATGGGTGAAAACGCTGGTAGCAGCCGGTGTCGCAGCGTGCGCGAAAAAGCCGGAAAAGGCGCGGAAATAGTTCGGAAAAAGGTCCTGTCCAGCGATGATGCGAGCAATTCGGTGACGCGGAGTGCGCATCGATACGCGGTGCTTATCGATGCATAAAAACGCGTGCGTTGAACTCTGGGCGACGCGGCGCGACGGTAGACCCAATCTACAACGGAGTGGAGCCGCAGATGACGATAGCGGAACGCGTGCGCGGCGTTGTCGAAGCGCACCGGGGCGAGCGCGGAGCCCTGCTTCCCATCCTGCACCACCTCCAGCAGGAGTTCGGCTGGATCGATCCGCAGGTGGTTCCGGTCCTGGCCGAGGAGCTCAACCTCTCGCGGGCCGACGTCCACGGGGTCATCTCCTTCTACACCGACTTCCGATCCGAACCCGCGGGCACCACCACGGTCAAGATCTGCCGCGCCGAGGCGTGCCAGTCGGTCGGCGCGGAACGGCTCGTGGCCGACGCCGAGCAGGTCTTCGGCGTCAAGGTCGGCCAGACCACCCCCGACCGCTCGGTCACCCTCGACCAGGTGTTCTGCCTGGGCAACTGCGCGCTCGGACCCTCCGCGCAGGTCAACGGAAGGCTGCACGGCCGGGTGGACCGCAGCCGGCTCGTCGAGATCCTCGCGGAGGGCAACGCGTGATCACCGTCTACGTACCCCAGGACTCCGCGTCGGTCTCCGTCGGCGCGAACGAGGTCGCCGCAGCCCTCCAGCGGGCGGCCGACGAACCGATCAGGTTGGTGCGCAACGGTTCTCGCGGCATGCTCTGGCTCGAACCGCTCGTCGAGGTCGAGACCGAGCGCGGTCGCGTCGGCTACGGCCCCGTCACCCCGGGCCGGGTGCCGGAACTGCTGGCGGCCGGGATGCTGCGCGGTGCCGACCACGAGCTGTGCCAGGGCGTGGTCGAGGACCTGCCGTGGATGCGCGACCAGCAGCGGCTGTGCTTCGCCCGCGTCGGCGTCACCGACCCGCTGTCCACATCGGACTACGAAGCGCACGGCGGCTTGCGCGGACTGCGCGCGGCGCTGGCCGCCGCACCCGCCGAGGTCGTCGAGGAGGTCACCACCTCCGGCCTGCGCGGGCGCGGTGGTGCCGGATTCCCCGCGGGCATCAAGTGGAACACCGTGCTCAAGGCCGAAGGACCCGCGAAGTTCGTCTGCTGCAACGCCGACGAAGGCGACTCCGGGACCTTCGCCGACCGGATGCTCATGGAGGGCGACCCGTTCTGCCTCATCGAGGGCATGACCATCGCCGCCCACGCGGTCGGCGCCACCGAGGGCTACATCTACGTCCGCTCCGAGTACCCCGACGCCGTGCGCACCCTGCGCCGCGCGATCGACGCCGCCTACGCGGTCGGCTGGCTCGGTGAGGGAGTGCTCGGATCGGAGCTGACGTTCGACCTGTTCGTGCGCGTCGGCGCCGGTGCCTACATCTGCGGCGAGGAGACCTCCATGCTGGAGAGCCTGGAGGGCAGGCGCGGCATGGTGCGCTCCAAGCCGCCGATCCCGGCGATCACCGGGCTGTTCGGCAAGCCGACGGTGGTCAACAACGTGCTCACCCTGGCCAGCGTCCCGGCGATCCTCGCCGACGGCGGCCGGCCCTACGCCGAGCTCGGCGTGGAGCGCTCGCGCGGCACGCAGGTCTTCCAGCTGGCGGGCAACATCGCGCGCGGCGGCGTCTTCGAATCGGCCTTCGGCATCACCATCGAGGAGCTGGTCAACGGCTACGGCGGCGGCACCCGGTCCGGGCGGCCGGTGCGCGCGGTGCAGATCGGCGGGCCCCTGGGTTCCTACGTCCCGCCGGAGCGGTTCGACCTGCCGATGGACTACGAGGCGCTGGCCGAGGCGCAGGCGATGCTCGGCCACGGCGGCATCACCGTCTTCGACGACACCGTGGACATGGCGGCGATGGCGCGCTTCGCGTTCGAGTTCTGCGCCGAGGAGTCCTGCGGCAAGTGCACCCCGTGCCGGGTCGGCGCGGTGCGCGGCGTCGAGGTCGTCGACCGCATCGTCGGCGGCGAGGACCGCGACGGCAACCTCGCCGTGCTGGGCGACCTGTGCGAGCTGATGACCGACGGATCGCTGTGCGCGATGGGCGGGCTGACCCCGAACCCGGTGCGCAGCGCGCTGGCGCACTTCCCCGAGGACTTCCTGAAGGAGGCGAAGTAGGCGATGGGTCTGCTGAAGGAACCCGACTACGGCACCCCGGCCAGACCGGGGGAGGCCACCATCACCGTCGAGATCGACGGCGTTGCGGTCACAGTGCCCGAGGGCACCTCGGTGATGCGCGCCGCGGCCGAGTCCGGCACCGACATCCCCAAGCTGTGCGCCACCGACAGCCTGGAGGCGTTCGGCTCGTGCCGGCTGTGCCTGGTGGAGATCGACGGACGCAAGGGCACCCCGGCCTCGTGCACCACACCGGTCACCGAGGGCATGAAGGTCAGCACCCAGACGCCGAGGCTGGAGAAGCTGCGGCAGGGCGTCATGGAGCTCTACATCTCCGACCACCCGCTGGACTGCCTGACCTGCGCGGCCAACGGCGACTGCGAGCTGCAGGACATGTCCGGCGTGGTCGGGCTGCGCCAGGTCCGCTACGGCTACGAGGGCGCCAACCACCTCGACGCGCCCACCGACAGCACCAACCCCTACTTCGACTTCGACGCCTCCAAGTGCATCGTGTGCTCCCGCTGCGTGCGGGCCTGCGACGAGGTGCAGGGCACCTTCGCGCTGACCATCGAGGGTCGCGGCTTCGACTCCAAGGTCGCGGCCGGGGCCGGTGATCCGTTCCTGGAGTCCGACTGCGTGTCCTGCGGCGCGTGCGTGCAGGCGTGCCCGACGGCCACGCTGCAGGAGAAGTCGGTGGTCGACCTGGGCATGCCGACCCGCTCGGTGCTGACCACCTGCGCCTACTGCGGGGTGGGCTGCTCGTTCAAGGCCGAGCTGCGCGGCGACGAGCTGGTGCGGATGGTGCCGTACAAGGACGGCGGAGCCAACGAGGGCCACTCCTGCGTCAAGGGCCGCTTCGCCTTCGGCTACGCCACCCACCCGGACCGGCAGCTCAACCCGATGATCCGGGAGAGCACCACCGACGAGTGGCGCGAAACCGATTGGGAGACGGCGATCTCCTACGTCGCCGAGAAGTTCCGCGACATCCAGGCCCGGCACGGCTCGAACTCCATCGGCGGCATCACCTCCTCGCGCTGCACCAACGAGGAGGTCTACGTGGTGCAGAAGATGGTGCGGGCGGCGTTCGGCAACAACAACGTCGACACCTGCGCCCGCGTCTGCCACTCGCCGACCGGCTACGGCCTCAAGCAGACCTTCGGGACCTCGGCGGGCACGCAGGACTTCCGGTCGGTGGCGGCCTCCGATGTCATCGTGGTGATCGGCGCCAACCCGACCGACGGGCACCCGGTGTTCGCCTCCCGGATGAAGCGCAGGCTGCGGGAAGGCGCGGAGCTGATCGTCATCGATCCGCGGCGGATCGACCTGGTGCGCAGCCCGCACGTCGAGGCCTCCCACCACCTGCAGCTCGCGCCGGGCACCAACGTCGCGCTGGTCAACGCGCTGTCGCACGTGGTGGTCACCGAGGGGCTGACCGACGAGTCGTTCGTGGCCTCGCGCTGCGAGGGCTTCGACGACTGGGCGGAGTTCATCGCCCGCCCGGAGAACAGCCCCGAGGAGGTCGAGTCGATCACCGGTGTTCCCGCCGAGCAGGTCCGCGAGGCCGCGCGGCTCTACGCCACCGGCGGCAACGGCGCGATCTACTACGGGCTGGGCGTCACCGAGCACAGCCAGGGCTCGACGATGGTGATGGGCATGGCCAACCTCGCCATGGTCACCGGCAACATCGGCCGCGAGGGCGTGGGCGTCAACCCGCTGCGCGGGCAGAACAACGTGCAGGGCTCCTGCGACATGGGTTCGTTCCCGCACGAGCTGTCCGGCTACCGGCACGTCGCCGACGACGCGGTGCGCGAGGTGTTCGAGAAGCTCTGGGAGCGCCCGATCCTGCCCGAACCGGGCCTGCGGATCCCGAACATGTTCGACGCCGCCGTCGACGGCAGCTTCCGGGGCCTGTTCGTGCAGGGCGAGGACATCGCCCAGTCCGACCCCAACACCCAGCACGTCGCGGCGGCGCTGTCGGCGCTGGAGCTCGTCGTGGTGCAGGACCTGTTCCTCAACGAGACCAGCAAGTTCGCGCACGTGTTCCTGCCGGGAACCTCGTTCCTGGAGAAGGACGGCACGTTCACCAACGCCGAGCGGCGGATCAACCGGGTCCGCCCGGTGATGGTGCCCAAGAGCGGCAAGGACGAGTGGCAGGTGGCCTGCGAGATCGCCCAGGCCATGGGCTACGACATGCACTACGACCACCCGCGCGAGATCATGGACGAGATCGCCTCGGTCACACCGACTTTCGCGGGCGTCTCGTTCGGCAAGCTCGACGAGCTGGGCAGCGTGCAGTGGCCGTGCAACGACAAGGCGCCCGAGGGCACGCCGATCATGCACGCCGAGGAGTTCGTGCGCGGCAAGGGCAAGTTCGTGCTCACCCCGTTCGTGGCGACCCGCGAGCGCAGCACCCGCAGGTTCCCGCTGGTGCTCACCACCGGGCGCATCCTGTCGCAGTACAACGTCGGCGCGCAGACCCGCCGCACCGCCAACGTCGCCTGGCACCCGGAGGACGTGCTGGAGATCCACCCGCACGACGCCGAGGACCGGGGCATCTCCTCGGGCGACGTGGTGAACCTGTCCAGCCGGGTCGGCACGACGTCGTTGCGGGCGAAGATCTCCGACCGGATGCCGGTGGGCGTGGTGTACACGACGTTCCACCACCCGGTGACCGGCGCGAACGTGGTGACCACGGAGAACTCCGACTGGGCCACCAACTGCCCGGAGTACAAGGTCACCGCCGTGCAGGTCGCCAGGGAGACCAGCGCCGAGAAGGCCGACGCCGAGCAGCGGGAGGCGGTGCTGACCGAATCATGAGCGCCGACGTCTCGCCGCAGGTGCGGATGGCCAACGACATCGCCATCCAGTTCGCGCACCTCCCGTCCCGCCAGGCGGCGCGGGAGGTGGCCCACCACATCACGATGTTCTGGGACCCGAGGATGCGGGCCGAGCTCGACCGGCTCGCCGACGCCCCACCCCCGGACATGGACCCCGTGGCCCTCGAAGCGGCCCGCCTGCTCCGCAGCGCGGGCGCCGGAGCCGGCTGACGGCTCCCACCGCAGAGGGGACGGTTCCCGCCGGGACCGTCCCCTCGTCCACGCTCAGGCGGGAACCGCTGTGCGGCGTGCGGCGAGGTCTCGGGCCGCGACCTGCGGGGTGGTTCCGCCGTCGCGCGCGCCGGTGAGGATCTCGGTCACCGTCGTGCCGATCGCGCTGATGCGCGGGGTGGTCTCCTCCTCGGTGAGGCCGAGCTCCTCGCGGCAGACGGCGTGGATGATGCCTCCCGCGCCGGCCACCACGTCGGGCACCCACGTGATGCCCCGCTCGTGGAGGGTGGAGGCGACGTCGTCGTGCGTGAGCTGGTTGTTGGCCGGTCCGACGATCAGCCTCGCTCGGCACGTCCGGGCCCGTTCCTCGGACAGGAGCCCTCCGACGGCGGCCGGGACCAGGACGTCGAACTCCTCGTCGAGCAGGTCCTCGGTGCTCCAGGTCAGCCCTGCCGCCTCGGCGGTCGCGCGCCTGCTCCCGTCGAGGTCGCCGGTGGTCACAGCGCATCCGCGCGCGGCGAGCTCGTCGGCGACCAGGCGTCCGACGCTGCCGTACCCGATCACGCCGACCCGCAGGTCCGCGAGGGCGCCGGTGCCGAAGACGTGGTCGGCCGCCGCGTCCAGCGCGGCGAGCACACCGCGGGCCGTGGCGGTGCTCGAATTGCCGCTCCCGCCGCTGGACTCCGGCCGGCAGAACGCGAGTCCGCCGGTCAGCCGGTGGAGGATCTCCATGTCCGCCGGGGTCGAGCCGATGTCGGGACCGGTCAGGTAGGCGCCGTCGAGCGAGGTGATCACCTCCGCGAGGTCTTCGAGCACCAGCAGGCGGTCCCGCTCGTCGAGGACGGCGTCGGCGTCCATGATCACCGCCTTGCCGCCGCCGTGCGGCAGCCTCGCCAGCGCCGCCTTCTCGGTCATCGCGCGGGCGAGGCGCACGACGTCGTCGACTCCGTCGCGCCAGTCCGGGTACGACTTGATCCGGCAGCCGCCGATGGCCGGGCCCGCCTGGGTGGAGTGGACGGCCACGGCGATCACGACGCCCGAGCGGCGTCCGCGCACCACGCGCAGCTGTTCGTGGTCGAGTGCTTCTGGGGAGGAATCTGATCGGCTCACGTAGCCAGTCTGGTACGGATTCGGCAGTTGGTTCTTCCAGTTCGTTGTTATGTTCGGGAAGTGAGTGAAAATCCGAACATGGATCGGACGGACCGGCTGATCGTGGAGGCTCTCCAGCGAGACGCCAGGATTCCCATGCGCGACCTGGCGGAGCTCGTGGGTGCCGCGCCCTCGACGTGCTCCGAACGCGTCCGGCGCCTGGAGGCCCGGGGCTTGATCACGGGATTCCACGCGGCCGTGGACCGCCACGCGCTCGGCCGGGCGGTGGAGGCGATGGTGTTCGTCCAGGTCCGGCCCCTGAGCCGTCAGCTGATCGACCAGTTCCACGCCGACGCGCTGGCCATGCCCGAGGTGATCGCGATCTTCGGCCTCGCCGGCGGCGACGACTTCCTGCTGCACGTCGGCGTTCGCGACGTGCCCGCGCTGCACGCGTTCCTCGTCGACAGCCTGAGCAACCGCCGCGAGATCGTGCAGTTCCGCAGCTCCATCGTCTACCGCCACGACCACAAGAAGGCCCTGGAGGACCTCACCCCGATCGACGGCTGAACGCCCGGGCTCGGCAGGTGTTTGCCGGGAGGTGGTGCCGGGTAGGTCATCGGGAGTTGCGACCGTTCGTGACGGGAGGGACGTCATGCCGCAGAGCGCGTGGAACTCCAAGGAGGAGCGGCAGTACGAGCACATCAAGCAGGGCACCAAGAAGCGCGGGTCCAGCGAGGGCCGGGCGGAGGAGATCGCGGCCCGGACGGTGAACAAGAACCGCGCGCAGAAGGGGACGGCCAAGCAGCGCAGCAAGGTCTCCACCGAGGACATCCCGCCGCAGCGGCGTGGCGGCAAGCGCTCCGGGAACCGCCAGGGGCCCGGCGGCCGCACCAAGCAGCAGCTCTACGAGGACGCCAAGAGGGAGGGCATCGAAGGCCGTTCCAAGATGACCAAGGACGAGCTGCAGAAGGCCCTCTCGCGGAGGTGAGGTGAGTCCGGGCGTGGCCGCCGGTCACGTCCGGACGATTTTCGTTCGGGAAGCAAATCGGGACTTCGCGTTCGTCGCGGAACCGCTCCGGAACCGGCGACGTCGGAGCGGTGTAGGCGGCGTCTGAGCGCGACGGCATCGGTCACGAGCCGAGAACCGTTGTGCGCGTGGGAAATGCGGAGTCACCGATGTTGACCGAACGAACCAGCGAGTTAGCCCGAATATCCGAATCCCTGGCCGACTGCGAGCGGGGCAGGGGTCGGGTCGTGCTCATCGGCGGTGGGCTGGCCACGGGCAAGACCGCCCTGCTGGACGCGCTCGGTGACCTCGTCGGAGAGCGGGCGGCGCTGCTGCGCGCGGTGGGTTCGCGCGCGGAGCGGGAGCTGCGGCTGGGCGTGGTGACCCAGCTGCTCGCCGGTGCGGAACCCGTCGTGCGCGACAAGGTGGCTCGCCTCGCCGAGTCGCCGCTGGACGTCCGGTCGCTGGAGGAGGTCGGCGCGCTGCTGCTGGAGTCGGGCGGTGAACGCCCGGTGGTGCTGGCCGTCGACGACGTGCACCTCGCCGACCCGGAGTCGCAGCAGGCGCTGCTCTACCTGCGCAGGAGGATCACCTCCGCGCGCGTGCTGCTGGTGCTGACCGAGTGGGAGCGCCCGAACCTGGCGCGCGAATCCGCGCACGCGGAGCTGGCCCGCCAGCCCGATCACCGGATCGACCTCGCCCCGCTGACGCCCGCCGGCGTGGCCGAACTCCTCGACAGCGAAGACGTCTGCGCCACAACAGCGTTCGAGCTCAGCGGCGGAAACCCGTTCCTGCTCGGGGCACTTCTGGAAGACGGTCTCGTGGTGGGTCCGCACCTCCGGCGGGCCGTGCTGGACTGCCTGACCCGCTGGGACGCGGACTTCCTCGCCGTGGCCGAAGGGGTTGCGGTGCTCGGTGATTCGGCATCGCCGGCCCTCGTCGCCGAGCTGCTGGCGATGACCGCGCGCTCGGTCGGTCCCGTGCTCGACGCGCTCGGCGCGGCCGGGCTGCTCCGCGACCACCACCTGCGCCATCCCGACGTCCTGCTGGAGAGCCTCGAGCCGGCCGAGGCGGCCAGGTTGCACGCCCGAGCGGCTGAGCTGCTGCACCGACGTGGCGCCCCAGCGGTGGAGATCGCCCGCCACCTCACCGCGGCCGGTGCCGTGCCCGGCCGCTGGGCGATGCGCCCGTTGCGCTACGCCGCCGAGCAGTCCCTCGTGGACGATCCCGAACTCGCCGTCGGCTGCCTGGAGCTCGCCCTGAACTCCTCGGAGGACGACGGCGAGCGCGTCGAGCTGCGCGCCGCCCTGGTCCGCGCGGCCTGGCGCATCAACCCCGCCATCGCCGCCCGCCACCTCGGCCCGCTCGCCGACCGGAGGGACCTGTGCTGGCGCGACGCCGTCCCGGTGGCCCGCCTGCGGCTCTGGCAGGGCGATCCGGGCGCGGCGGGAGAGCTCCTGCGCATCACGCGCGCGCACGCCGGTGAACCCCATCCGCGCGAGGCCGCCGAACTGCGCGTCGCCGCCGAGTGGATCCACGGCCGCTCCCTCGACGTCGAACCGCTGAACAGCGGAGATGCCTCGTGGCAGGCGACCGCCGGTCTCGTCGGGACGTGGACCCGCGAGGTGCCGGGGGAGGTGCTGCGCGCCGCCGAGCACCTCCTGCAGTGCTGCGCGGGTGAGGTGCTGCCCGACGCGGCCGCGGCCGCCGTGCTGGCCCTGGACCACGTGGGCCACGCCGACCGGGCCCGGCACTGGTGCGACGCGCTCATCGCCCAGGCCCGCAGGCAGGGCGCCACCACCGCGCGGGCGCTGATCGGCGCGGCCCGCGCCGACATGTCGTGGCGTCGCGGCGACCTCATCGCCGCCGAGGCCCAGGCGCAGGAGGCGCTGCGACTGCTGCACCCGCAGACGTGGGGAGTGCTGGTGGGCCTGCCGCTGTCCACGCTGATCCTGGTCAACTCGGCGTTGGGCAGGCACGACACCGCGGCCGAACTGCTCACCCGCCCTGTCCCGGACGAGATGGCGGCGACCACCTTCGGCATCCGCCACCTGCACGCCACCGGCAGGCACCACCTGACCAGCGGACGCACCCTCGCCGCGCTGGACGCCTTCGAACGGGTCGCCGCCCGGATGCGAGCCGGTGACCCGGCGATCCCCACGACGATCCCGTGGCGCGGTGACCTCGCCCAGACCTACCTGCTGCTGGGCAGAAGACGCGAGGCCCGCGAACTCGTCGCCGAGCAGCTCGCCGGCACCTCCGGCGGCGTGCGCATCCTCGCGATCACGCTGCGAGTCCTGGCCGCGTGCAGCGACCCCCGCCAGCGCGTCGCCGTCCTGCGCGAAGCCATCCAGCTGCTGGAGCGCTGCGGCGACCGGTTGGAACTCGCCCGCGCGCTGGCCGACCTCAGCCAGGCGCACAACGAGCTCGGGCAGCTCCGCAACGCCCGCCTGGTGCTGCGCAAGGCCGACCAGATGGCCAAGGCCTGCCAGGCCGACATCCTGTCGCACCGGCTCCGCGACTCCCTCGACGCGGCCCGCCCCGAAGCCGCCCCCACCCCGGCGGGAACGCCGCTGCTCAGCGAGGCGGAGCGCAAGGTCGCCGAACTCGCCGCCCGAGGCCAGACCAATCGCGAGATCGGGCGCCGCCTCTACATCACCGTCAGCACCGTCGAACAACACCTCACCCGCGTCTACCGCAAGCTCAACGTCCGCAAGCGCACCGAACTCCCAGCAGAACTCTCCCGCCTCCACGACTCCGAGGAATCGCACGCTGTTACCCGTGTGTCCGAGGGGACGGGGACGCGTACCTCTGATGAAGCAACTGCACGGTACTGAAGGCACGATCGACCCGGCCGGAGTTGCCCGGGTACTCCGTCTTCCAGTCCTCGAAGAGCGGATGGTGATCGTGCCGGTGGAGGTCCGGGGCGACGGTGGCGACCAACTGCGCCAAGCCACGTGCTCGTTCGCTGCGAGGGTTCTTCTCGCACTGCTCGCACAGGCTGAGCAGGGCTCGCAGCGATGACTTGCGCGTCTGCTGATCGAGGAAGACGCGCCGGAAGAGTCGCGCGACCAGCCACGGGTGCGGGTCGACGAGAATCGGGTTCTCCTGCTTGGGGAGGGATTGCAGGTAGTTCTTCGGGTCGGTGAGACCGAGCGCGGCCTGCGCGCAGTCGAGGCCGACGGAGCGGAGATTGGTCAGCTGTTCGGCGTCGCGGCGGTGGCCGTGCGGGCGCGTCCACTCGACGAGCGCACGCAGGATCAGCTCGCGGTTGACCGGCCGACTCAACAGCGAGGTCACCGCGACCTTGACGGCCGGAACGAGTTTGGCATCGCTTCGAGCGATCGTCTCGAGCCGGGTCATCGCTCGCTCCGGATCACGCACGCCGTGCTCCGTGGCGTACACCAGAGCCGCAGTCCACTTGCGGTGGAAGCGCGATCCCGTGCACCAGGTCCGAACGAGCGGTTCGACGAAGTCCTTCGTGCCGGGATCGTCGGCGAACCTCGCCAGGAGCTCTGCGGCGAGTTCGTTGGAAGTCAGAGATTGCTTGCTCGCGAGCGTCTTGATGTGTTCCAACGGGTCGGTGTGGGGAAGACCGGTGATGACGTCGTGCAAGGCTTTCGCGCAGTACCACTGGAATCCGTTCTTGGCCTGGCGCGCCATCCAGTCCACGATCACCGGGCGGAACAGGTCGTATTCGAGCCAGGCTCGGCGGAAGGCCCACTTCGCCCAGTCCGATCGTCTGAAGTGGACGGTCTCTCGGAAGAGACTGGCCCCTTTGGCATGGGGATGCCACGTCGTCGTCGCGTTCAAGCTGCTGAGGATGACGCTCTTGCTGAAGTCGAAGATCTTCCGCTGTCTGAGACGCTTGTCATCCGGGTTGTCCGCCTTGGCGATCATCTCCTCCAACTCCTCGGCGGCGCTCATCACGTCGCCGTAGTCGCGGTTGGTGAAGACGGAGATGGCAACCAGCATGGCGTACTCGATCGTCGACCGATCCTCGTGGAACCAGTCTGCTACCAGGTACTGGCCTTCGCGCGAGAGATCGGCCAGTGCGGGCTCCAGCTCTCGCTCGCCCTCGTGCACGTCCCACGCGCGGATGGCCACGAACTCCGCCTCGTTCGGCGCGGAGTCATCGCGGAGATGTGCGCGGAAGTCCTCGGTGAGGATCGTGTCGACGAGATCTGTGGGGCAATCCGGGTGCGATCGCAGGAACTCCCTCGCCACCTGGGTGGAGTCGGGTCGACCGAGCCGGCCCTCGAACTTCTGGAGGCCGACTTCCAACGCCTCGTCGACGATGACCACCACGTAGCACTGATTCCGCTGAGCCCAGGTTGCCACGCGCTCGGCCGTGTGGGGCGCGATCTTCTGCTGCCACTGCGATTCGGTTCCTTGCCAGATGAACCCTCCCTCTCTGTCGAGTTGTTCGTCGGTGATGCTGTCGAACGAACGACGCACGTTGAGCTGTGAGATCGTGCGCGCACCGCAGTCGACCAGCATTCGGATCGCGGCCAGCGACCTGCCGGTGCCCTTGCCTCTTAGAAGAACGAGATTGCTCTTCTTCAACGTTGCCAGGGCATCGTCGTAGCCCGGGCAGGGAACGAAGTGATTCTTGGCGCGTTCCAGATCGTGGTCGGAGACGCGAAAGTCGTGCAGATCCGGCTTGGAGAACGCCGAACCGGTGTAGTTGTTGTAGTTGACCGAGCCGCTGACATGGCCGACGTTGACGCCGTTGTTGGTCTTCGTCTCGTTGTTGACCGTGTTCGTGGAGTCGGTCTTCCTCGCGTCGTTTTTCAGGGGAGTGGTGTCGGAATCCGCGGTGCGTTCCGGTGCTTCGACGGTGCTCATCGCGACTCCCGGGTGGTGTAGTTGATCGACCCGCTGACATGACCTGCGCTGATGCCGTAGTTGTTCTCGCCGGTGTAGTTCGTGACGTGGACTTGTCGCGGCTGCTGTTCGACGTGGTTGCGGTCGCCTGCGATCTGAATTCCCTGGTTGCCGCCGCTGTTGCTGATCGAGTGACCTGCGGAGCGCGTGTCATCAGCAGGCTCCGACGAGACCGGCGGAGCCTCGCGAGACGGCTCGGTGAGCTGCGCGGGGTTGACACCTGCGATGCGCACCCAGGCCTTCTGGTCGAACTCCTTGTGCTCGATGTTCATCGGCCCGAAGTCGTGGCGGGTGATGGCCCGGGTGTAGTCGCCGCCGAAGACCGCTCGATGTGCGTCGTCGGACAGGATGAGCGCCGTGGTGAACCGGTCGGCGGGCAGGGAGGAACGCCAGCGCTTGACGAGCGCTTGGAACTCGTCGGCGTCCAGAAGCCGGCACACGTCGATGTTGGGGCGGTACAGCCCGAACTCAGCCGGCAAGGGGCCGAGGTGCAACGCGATGCGCAGCCGGATCTCGGGCTTGGCCGACAGGTTGTGGCGGATCAGCAGCGCGTCGATCGACGCGACCAGGTCGATCAGCGCGGGGAGGTGCTGACTCGGGTAGGCCCGCAGGAAGCCGTCGCCGCTGAACTGCCCGTTGCGGTGCGCGTTCTCGGCGATTCCGACCTCGCTCGAGGCCTCCGCCACGATCGTCTCCACGAGATGGGGAATCCTGCCGAGGTGTTCCGGCTTGGTCCCGCCCGATTCGATCGTGTCCGCGGTCAGCAGGGCGCAGTGCTCGGGCATCAGCGATGGGTCATTCGTTCGGCGCAAGGGTCGACTCCGTTCCGTCACTCTGGGTGGGTGAACGGAGTCTTGCCGAGTGGATGGACGCGCATCTCCCTGAAATCAGGGAGATGCGCGTGTTCTTTCGACTACTTCATGTGATCGGACGAGCGCGCAGATAGCCGCGGAGGAGGTGGGGATCGGGCAGCACGAAGGTCAGTCGGCGGGTGCGAAGCAGACCCCGGTCGCCCAGCTGCTTCAACGCCGCGTCCACGGTCGCCTCGCCGGCGCCGACGCACTGAGCCAGGTCCTTGCGGCTCAAGCCGCTGATGGCCACGCCGTCGCGGGTTCGTTCGCCGAGCGCTTGGCCCCACGCGAGGAGCTGACGGCACACCCTCGTGGGCACGTCCTGCGAGGCCAGGTTGATCTGGCGCTGATCCGCCCGGTGCAGGCGCTCGTACGCGATGCGACCGAGGATCAGCGGCAGCTCGGGATGTCGCCGCAGGAACTCCTTGAAGTCCCTGTGGTGAATCCTCGTCGCCTCGCACGCGGTGTGGGCCACGACCGTGGCGCTGCGGGGCTTCGACTCCATCACGCCTTGCTCGCCGATGAGTTCGCCCTTGCCGTAGAGACCCGCGATCAGGTCGCGACCGTTGCCCGCCAGCTGGACCTTGACGAATCCGCGCTCGATGAGCAGGACGTGATCACTCGGCCGGTCGACCAGCAGCAACAGCTCGTTGCGGTCGAAGCCGGCGCGAGTGCCCAGTCCGCGCAGCTCGGCGCAGAGGTCCGCGCCCGCATGAGTGACGAAACTGTCCTGCGCGGGCAAATAACCCGCATCGACGTCTTCTGCTGAGCCCCCATGTTCCACCCGTTGATCATCCGTTGGCGATCGTGCGGACAGATAGCGCTTTTCGAGCGATTGGTTACCACTGAACGGGTGGGTGTGGCCGACGAGCAGCGGTGGGGACCAGCGGAATTTCACCTTGTCGGAGCAGTGGGTGGGTTTGGTTTTCCCTCTGCTGGGCGGTGTTTCGCTTTCGGGTTGTTGACGGTGGGGGTGTGCGATGCGACTATCGTGCGCACCACGCAGCCAGCCGTCACCGATTCTTCGCTCGTGCACGTGCCTTTCCGGGTGTCGTTCTCCTGTCATTTCCCGCAGGGGCGATTCCTGCGTCGCCGTAGATTTCCGCTTGCCCGAGGGGAGGTCGGTCGATGGTGGTTTCCGGGCCGGCCAGGATCAGTGCTCCCGTCGGGTCGTTCTACCGGATGTCGGTCGAGGTGTTCCGCCACGGATTCCGGCGCCCTTTCCAGCTCCGGGAGTTCTTGCAGCAGGCGTGGATGATCGTGAGCGTGTCGGTGGTGCCGACGCTGCTGGTCGCCATCCCGTTCTGCGTCATCGTCGTCTTCCAGCTCAACCAGCTGCTCACCGAGCTGGGCGCCGCAGACCTGGCCGGGGCCGGAGCGGGGCTGGCGGTGGTGCGCGAGATCGGGCCGATGGTCAGCGTCCTGGTCGTCGCCGGAGCGGGTGCGACCGCGATCTGCGCTGATCTGGGCGCGCGGAAGATCCGCGACGAAATCGCGGCGATGAGCGTGATGGGCCTGAATCCCGTGCAGCGGCTCGTGGTTCCCCGAGTTCTCGCTTCCACGGTCGTGGCGCTGGCGCTCAACGGATTGGTGACCTTCGTCGGATTGGCGGGCAGCTTCCTGTTCTCGGTGCTCGTGCAGAATGCGAGCGCGGGTCTTTTCCTCGCGAATCTCACACTTCTCACCGGAATCGATGATCTTCTGGTGAGCGAGTTGAAAGCGGCGGTCTTCGGATTGCTGTCCGGCCTCGTCGCCTGCCACCTCGGCCTCAACGCCAAGGGCGGTCCGAAAGGCGTCGGTGATGCGGTGAACCAGACCGTCGTGTTCAGCTTCATCCTGCTGTTCGCCGCGAACTCGCTGATCACCGCTGTGTTCCTGCAGGCGAGGGGCTGACCGTGGCGAACGGTGGATCCAAGCGGGCCGAGGTGATCCGGGTACCGCTGCGCAAGCTGGAGGACACCGGCCGCCAGGTCGTCTTCCACGGCCGGGTCTACGCGTCGGTGCCGACCGCCCTGGTGCGCTACAAGCGCGAGGTGCTGCGGCTCATCGCCGAGGTCAGCCTCGGCACCGGCGGTCTCGCGGTCATCGGCGGGACGGTCGTGATCGTGGTGTTCATGACCGCCGCGATCGGCGTCGAGGTCGGTCTGCAGGGCTACTCCTCGCTGGCCAACGTCGGGGTCGAGGCGCTCGCCGGGTTCGTCTCCTCCTACGCCAACACCCGCGAGGCAGCGCCGGTCATCGCCGGGGTGGCGCTGACGGCCACGGTCGGCGCGGGCTTCACCGCGCAGCTCGGGGCGATGCGGATCAGCGAGGAGATCGACGCGCTGGAAGTGATGGCGGTCCGGTCGGTTCCGTACCTGGTGACGACCCGGATCATCGCCGGGTTCGTCGCCATCATCCCGCTGTACTCGCTGGCGGTGCTGGGTTCGTTCGCCGCGACGAGGCTGGTCGTGACCGTCGCCTACGGGCAGTCCTGGGGCACCTACGACCACTACTTCAGCGCGTTCCTCGTGCCGACGGACCTGCTGTGGTCGTTCGTCAAGGCGCTGGCCATGTCGGTCGTGGTGATGTCGGTGCACTGCTACCACGGGTTCGCGGCCACCGGCGGCCCGGCGGGCGTGGGCCAGGCGGTGGGGAAGGCGGTGCGCGGCTCGCTGATCGGCGTGATGCTGGTCGACCTGCTGCTGGACCTGGCGATCTACGGTTCCGACTCCTCGGTCCACATCTCGGGGTGATGGCGGTGAACTTCAGGCACGTGCTGGCCGGCGCCGGGTTCACGGCGCTGCTGGTGCTGCTGTCGGTGCTCTCGATCGCCCAGTACCACCGGGTCTTCGACCGCGTCGTGCCGATCACCGTCCTCGCCGACCGCTCCGGACTGCTCATGGAACCGGGCTCACCGGTCAAGCTGCGCGGCGTCGAGGTCGGCTCGGTCAGCGAGGTCACCACCGACGGGACCGGCGCGAAGGTGAGCGTCGAGCTCGACCCCGAGCACGCCGAGCGGATACCGGCGGAGCTCTCGGCGAACCTCGTCCCGACCACGGTGTTCGGCGCCAAGTACGTCGAGCTGCGCACCGGACGGGAATCCGGCGAGCACATCGCCGCCGGCGCCGTCATCGACCGGGCTCGGGTGAACGTCGAGCTGGACCACACCTTCGACCACGTCGTGCGCACCCTGCAGCGCGTGCCGCCGAGCAAGCTCAACGCGGCCCTGACCTCGGTCTCCGGGGCGTTGCGGGGCAACGGTGAGCGCATCGGCGAGCTGATCACCGGTACCGACGACTACCTGCGCGCCTTCAACCCGCACCTGCCCGAGCTCGAAGCGCGCCTGCCCGAGATCGCCGCGGTCGCCGAGGACTACCGGGCCGTCGCCGACGACCTCACCACCACCGCCGCCAACCTCGGCGGGACCAGCACCACCCTGGCCGAGCGGCACCGGGCGTTCGCGGCGTTCCTGCTGTCGCTGACCGAACTCGGCAACACCACCGGCGGGCACCTGGAACGCCACGGCGACCAGCTGGTGACCACGCTCGACACCCTCGCGCCCAGCACCGCGCTGCTGCACCGCTACTCGCCCGCGGTGCCGTGCTTCTTCGGCGGCGTGGTGCGCAACGGCGAGCTCATCCGCGCGGTCACCGGAGGCCCGGAGTTCGGCGGCACGCACCCCAACGCGCACGTCACCGTCAGCCTGCTGCCCGGCGCCCCCGCATACCGGTACCCGGAGAACCTGCCCAAGACCGGCGTCGACACCGGCCCGCAGTGCCACGGGCTGCCCGAGGTGCAGGGCATCCCGCCGTACGTCAACTACGACACCGGGGCCAACCCGTACTCCGGTCACGACGAGACCGTCGCGATCAACCCGGACCTGCTCGCCGTCTACCTGTTCGGCCCGCTCTCACCGATCGGAGGTGGCCGGTGAGGGGCGAGGTCATCAAGCTGGCGGTGTTCTTCGCGATCGCCGCCTTCGCCGCGGGCTACATCGGCGTCCTGCTGGCCGAAACCCGAAGCGCCGGAGCGGAAACGCAGGTGCGCGCGGTGTTCGCCGACGTGTCGTACCTGGAACCCGGTGACCCCGTGCGCGTCGCCGGGGTGCGGGTCGGTCAGGTCGACGAGCTGCGGATGCGGCCGGACGCGACGGTGCTGGTGACGATGTCGGTCTCCGGCGCACCGCCGCTGACCGGCGGAACCCTCGCGGCGGTCAAGTACCGCGACCTGGTCGGCAACCGCTACCTCGAACTCGCCGAAGGCGGGGGAGGACCGCCGCTGGCGGGCGGTGTCATCCCGCTGGAACGCACCCGGCCCGCGCTGGACCTCGACGTGCTGGTCGGCGGCTTCCAGCCGCTGTTCCAGGCCATGTCGCCGGAGCAGGTCAACCAGCTGTCCGGTTCGCTCATCCAGACCTTGCAGGGCGAGGCCGGGGCGCTGAACTCGTTCCTGACCTCCCTCGCCTCGGTCACCGGCACCCTCGCCGACCGCGACCGGCTCATCGGCGACGTCATCGGCAACCTCAACGCCGCGCTCGCCACCTTCGACGAGCACGACCGGCAGGTCTCCGACGTCATCGCGCAGACCCGGCAGCTGGTCGGCGGGCTGAGCGCCGACCACCGCTCGGTCACCGGCGCCGTCGACCACCTCCACGGGCTGACCGCGTCCACCGCCGACCTGCTGCCGCGGCTGCGCCCCGACCTCAACGCCGAGATCGGTGATCTGCGCACCCTCTCCGGCACGCTCAACGCCCACGACGAGCAGCTGCGCACCGCGCTGCGCGAACTGCCCGAGGCGTACCGCCGGATCGGCCGGATCGGCGTGAACGGCAACTTCTTCAACGCCTACCTGTGCAGCGTGCGAGTCCGCACCAGCGCCCCGACCGGCGGATACCTCCACACGCCGTGGATCGACAGCGACGTGCGGCGCTGCGCCGAGGAAGCGGGGAACTGACATGACCGACTCGCGGCTCGGCGTGATCGGCTCGGTGCTGATCGCGATCGCCGTGCTGTTCTCCCTCAGCGGCGACGCGATCTCGCCCTTGCTGGCCGGACGAGGACTGCAGGCGGTGTTCGCCGAGGCCGGGGGACTGGTCGAAGGTGATCCCGTCGTCGTGTCGGGCATGACCGTCGGCCGCGTCGAGGGCGTCGAGCTGCGCGACACCGACGTGCTCGTCTCCTTCACCGTGGACGAGCCCGACCTGCGGGTGGGCGAGACGAGCACCGCCGCGATCAAGGCCCAGAGCGCGCTCGGGGAGAAGGCCCTGAGCCTCGCCCCCGCCGGGCCCGGCGAGCTCCCCGACGACGCGCAGATCCCGCTGTCGCGCACCGTCGCGCCCTTCGACGTCACCCAGGCGCTGCAGGGCCTGACCGAGCAGACCTCGCGGCTGGACACCGAGCGGCTCACCGCGGCCATCGACACCGTCGCCGGAACGCTCGAAGGAACCGCGCGCAGCGTCCCCGGAGCGCTGACCGGGCTGCGGCGGCTGGCCGAGAGCGTCAACGCCCGCGACACCGAGCTGCGGTCGCTGCTCGAGCACTCGCGGGCCACGACGCGGGTTCTGGCGCAGCACGATGCGGACCTGCGCGCGATCTTCGAGGAGGGAACGGTGCTGCTGGCGGCGCTCAACGAGCGCCAGGCCGCCATCGAACGGCTGCTCGCCGACCTGACCACCACCGCCGACCAGCTCGACGCGCTCGCGCGGGAGAACGACGCGCAGCTGCGGCCGGCGCTGGCCGAGCTGCACTCGGTGCTGGCGATCCTGCGGGAGAACCGCGACAACATCACCACCGCCGTGCACGAGGCCGTGCCGATGCTGCGCACGCTCGGCGAGGTGGTCTCCACGATGCCCGCGCTGGACGCCTACTTCGCCAACATCCCGCCGACCAACGCGGTTCCAGGCCTGCAACAGCTGCTCGGGAGGGGGAACCGATGATTCGCCGAGCCCTGGCGATCCTGTGCGCGGTGCTGTTCGTGGCCGCCGCGGCCCACCTGCTGTCCGCCGACGGGCAGAAGCACGCCACCGCCCACTTCGCGAGCGCGAGCGGCATCCACGTCGACGACGAGGTGCGGGTGCTGGGCGTGCGGGTCGGGGAGGTCGAGGAGATCGTGCCCGAGGGCACGGGCGTGCGGGTGCGCTTCGGCTACGACGCCGACCGCGCGGTCCCCGCCGACACCTCCGTCGCCCTGGTCGCGCCGAGCCTGGTCAGCGGCCGGTACCTGCAACTCGCGCCGGTGTACCGGGGCGGGCCGGTGCTCGCCGACGACGCCGAGATCCCGCGATCGCGCACCCTGGTGCCCGCCGACTGGGACCGGACCAACGCCGAGCTCACCGAACTGGCCAAGGCGCTCGGGCCCGGCGGCGCCAACCGCGACGGCGCCGTGTCCCGCGCGATCGAGGCCGGAGCTGCCAACCTGGGCGGCAACGGGCCCGAGTTCCGCCGCACCCTCGACGCGCTCGCCGGGACCTCCACCACGGTCGCGGCGGGCAGCGAGGACCTGTTCGGCAGCCTGCGCGACCTCGACGAGTTCACCTCGAACCTCAACGCGAGCCAGGAGCGGCTGCGGGCCTTCTCCACCCAGCTGGCCTCGATCAGCGCCCTCGCCGAGGACAACCGCGCGAGCCTGAGCCAGGCGCTGGCCTCCTCCGACCGGGCGCTGGGCACGATCACCGACTTCACCCGCACCCACGAGCAGCAGCTCGGCGACACCGTCGGTTCGCTGCGCGAGGTCACCGCCACGCTGGCCGCGAGCCGCGCCGACCTCGCCGAGGTCCTGCACATCGCGCCGCAGTCGCTGGCCAACCTCTACAACGTCTACGAACCGGTCACCGGCTCGGCCAGCACGCGGGTGCAGATCCCCTACACCGCGAGCCTGTCCACCTTCAGCTGCCAGATGGTGTTCTCCGCCGGCGGCACCATCGACGACTGCCGGGCGGCGCTGGACCCGCTGCTGCGACCCCTGGACGCACCGCACCTGCCGGTCGGCCTGGACCCGCTGCACCGGCCCGGCAACCCGCACCAGCAGCCGCCACCGGGAGGGCCGTGATGCGCCTGATCGCCCTCCTGCTGATCACCGGCCTGCTGGCGGGGTGCGCGGTCGACAGCGCCCGGATGGTGCCGCTGCCGGGCGGACCGGGCAGCGGCACCGACGCGCGACGCGTGGTGGTGCGCTTCGCCGACGTCGCCAACCTCGTGCCGCGCTCGGAGGTCAAGGTCGACGACGTCACCGTCGGTGCGGTCCGCAGCATCGGTCTGCACGGCTGGCAGGCGCAGGTCGAGATCGGCCTGGACCCGGGCGTGGTGCTGCCCGCCAACGCCGTGGCCAGCATCGGGCAGAAGAGCCTGCTCGGCGCCCAGTACGTCGAACTGGCGGCCCCGCCCGACCCGGTGGGACGGCTCGGCGACGGTGCCCTCATCCCCGCCGAGCGCACCAACCGCTACCCGGGCACCGAGGAGCTGCTGGCCGCCCTGTCGCTGTGGCTCAACGGCGGGGGACTGCGCCAGGTCCGGGTGATCACCGACGAGCTCAACCGGGCGCTGAGCGGGAACGAGCAGCAGGCCGCGGACCTCATCCACCGGCTCGACGTCCTCGCCCGCTCCGCCGACGAGCAGAAGGCGCAGATCATCCGCTCCCTCGAAGCCGTCGACGGGCTCGCCGCTCGGCTGCGCGCGAACTCCGAGCGGCTCGGCCGCGCCTTCGACGAGCTGGGACCGGGGATCCGCGTCCTCAACGAGCAGCGCGACGCGTTGCGCTCGGCCCTGGACGCCTCCAGCAGGCTCGGCGCGGTCGGAACCGACGTGCTCAACCGCTCCCGCGAGGACCTGCTGGCGACGGTGCACGACCTGCGCCCGACGCTGCACCAGCTCGTCGCAGCCGGCGACGACGTCCCGAGGTCCCTGGACACGCTGGGAACCCTGCTGTTCCCGCTGAGCACCTACAAGAAGATCGTGCGCGGCGACTTCCTGAACCTGGCGGTGACCCTGGACCTCTCGGTCCCGAGCCTGGAATCCGGGCTGCTGGCCGGAACTCCCGTCGAGACCGTCTTCGACGCCGCCCGCACCGCCCTGCAGGCCACCGACCCGATCCGCGGCCCGCTGGGCATCGGCTCGCCCGTCGAGGAACCACCGCCGTCACCGCCACCCGCGAACCCGCCGCCGGACCCGGCCCTGCCGCTGCTCGGCGACCTGCTGGGAGGTGGTTGATGCTCACCAGACGAGTGCGGCTCCAGCTCGCGGCCTTCGCCGTGCTC
Organism: Saccharopolyspora endophytica; assembly: GCF_018070075.1. Classification (GTDB taxonomy): domain Bacteria; phylum Actinomycetota; class Actinomycetes; order Mycobacteriales; family Pseudonocardiaceae; genus Saccharopolyspora; species Saccharopolyspora endophytica. The sequence continues at coordinate 165,359 of NZ_JAGPXE010000015.1, read as the reverse complement.
ACCGTGTTCGGGGTGAGCACGGTGCTGGTCAACTACCTCGACCTGCGCCAGCTCCTGGGCTTCGGGCAGTACGAGGTCACCGCCGTGTTCTCCGACGCCACCGGTCTGCACCCGGGCGCGATGGTCGGCTACCGCGACGTCGAGATCGGCAAGGTGCGTTCGATCGACCTCGGCGACGGCACCGCGGTGGCCACGCTCGGCATCGACGACGACGTGCGCGTCCCCGCGCGGGTGAGCGCCGCGATCCGCAGCAAGTCCGCGATCGGGGAGCAGTCGGTCAACCTCACCCCGTCCGGCGACGGACCGCCCTGGCTGGCACCGGGCGACCGCATCACCGACACGACGACGCTGCCACGCACCGACGAGCTCATCACCAGCCTCGACGACCTCGCCGCCTCCATCCCGCAGGCGGAGCTCAACGTCGTCCTCGACGAGCTCACCACCGGACTGCGAGGTCGGGAACCGCAGGTCACGACCCTCCTGGAGAACACCAGGACGGTGCTGCACCAGGCCGGGCTCCACCTGGAACCCACCGTCGGGCTCATCGCCGAGCTCGGGCCGTTCCTGCGCACGCAGCGCGACATCGCACCCGAAACCCGTTCCACTCTAAGGGATCTCGCTTCGTTCACCGAGCAGCTGCGGCGCAGCGACGGTGACCTGCGCGGGGTTCTGGCCCGCACCCCGCCCGCGGCCGAGGAGCTGATCGGCTTGCAGGACCGGCTGATGCCGGCGCTGCCGCACCTGCTCGCCGACCTGGACGCCACCGGGCAGGTGATCCGGACCCAGCTGCCCGGCGTCTCCCAGACCCTGGTGCTCTACCCGGCGATGACCGCGGCGCTGCAACGCGTCGTCCAGGAACCCGGTGCCGCGCCCGGCAGCGCCCACCTGGGCATCCGCTTCTCCGTCAACAGCACGCCGCCCTGCTACTCGGGCTACACGCCGATGTCGCAGCAGCGCTCCTTCGACGACACCTCGCCCGCGCGGACACCACCGGACCAGTACTGCAAGGTCGCTCCCGACGATCCCCGGTCGATCCGCGGAACGCGGAACTACCCGTGCGCCAACGATCCCGGCCGCCGCGGGCCGACCGCGGCCGCGTGCGGGGCGCGACCGGAGGAGGTCGTGGCCTCCTACGACCCGAGCACCGGCAACGCGATGCTGCCCGACGGTCACCTCCTGGTGCTCGGTGACGTGGCTGAACAACGGGGAGGGGAGCCGACCACATGGCACGATCTGCTGCTCAAGTGAGGCGCACCGGGGGCCTGGTGGTGGCGACGCTGCTGCTGATCGGGCTCGCCGCGCTCGGCACCCACTTCCACAACGCGGCCGAAGCCGCCGCGGAGCGGGACGAATCCGACCGGCAGGCGGTCGTCGTCGCGCGGCAGGCCGCGCTGGGGCTGACCAACATCAGCGCGCAGACCGTCGAGAAGGACTCCCAACGCCTGACCGCGCTGGCGACCGGTGACTTCAGGGACCAGTTCGCCCAGCAGAGCACGGCGTTCCGCGACATCGTCACCGGCTCGAAGGTGACCTCCCGGGGCGAGGTGGTCGAGGCGGCGCTGTCGAGCTCCGACGGCACGACGGCGGTCGCGCTCGCCGCGGTGCGGGCCACGGTCGGCAACGCGGCGTCACCGGAGGGCCAGCTGCGCCAGTACCGGTTGCGGATCACCTTGGAGAAGACCGGCGAGACCTGGCTCGTCGCCAACCTGGAGTTCGTGCCATGACCACCACCGCAGACGCCGTCGAGGAGCGGGACGTCGCCGAGAACCCGGGACGCCGCCGGATCGCCACCGCACTGGTCGTGGTGGTGCTGCTGGCGGCCACGGCCGCCGTCGTGGTCCTGCACCAGCGGCAGGCCGCCGCCGCCCGGGTCGCAGCGGCTCGGGCCGCCGCCACCGAGGTGGCGACCCGGCGCATCCCCGAGGTGCTCAGCTACAGCCACGAATCGCTCGACCGCGACCTGGCCGCCGCCGAGAGGGCGGTGACCGGCGGCTTCGCCCGCGACTACCTCGAACTCCAGCGCACCATGATCCGCCCCGCCGCCGTCCGCGACCGGATCAGCACGCGCACGACGCTGTCCGCGCTGGGGGTCGTCACCGCCACCGACCGGCAGGTGGTGCTGCTGGCGTTCATCAACCAGCTCACCACGAGCAGCCGCCAACCGGCTCCGCTGATCGAGGGAGCTCGGGTCCGGGTGACGATGGAGAAGGTCGGCGACGACTGGCTGGTGTCCACTCTGGACACGGTGTGAACTGGTATTTCCTCGATTGATGTTCACCGCGTCTGTGACAGCGGGGATGAGACCCCGATCATGTGCCAGTGCCGGTGTGATGTTGACCCCGGGGTGGCGCGGTGCGAGTATCGGTGGGACGACGTTCCCACCACGAGCCGTGTCAGAGCCCGTTCCGCTGAGTTCACGAGCTGATCCCCCTCTTGTCGTTCACCGAGGTTGTTCCCCGCTCAGGTCGTCCTCAGGGCGGAGGTGGTCGCTCGACGGTCGGCCGAAAACTCGGCAGGACCACGCCGTTCTTCCAAAGGGGGAGGAGCAGCAATGGTTTTCCAGCTGGAGAAGGTCAACGAAGCGATACGACGGCGGGTTCCGCCGCTCACCTCGATGCCGCTGCCGCGCTCGGTCGACCAGCGCATCTTCGAAAAGCAGTGGCCCGTCACCGAACTCGCGCCACCACCACCCGGCAGCGGCCTCAAACCCGTGCTCGGCGACGCCGGAGCGCCGCTGATCGGCCACTCGCTGGACTTCATGCGCTACGGTCCCGCGTTCGCGCTGCGCCGGTTCGAGCTCTACGGCCCGGTCTCCTGGGCCTACTCTCTCGGCCAGCGCATGGTCACCCTCGGCGGTCCGGAAGCCACCTCGGCCGCCTTGGTCAACAAGGACAAGGCGTTCTCCCAAGGCGGTTGGCGCAAGCTCATCGACAGGTTCTTCCACCGCGGCCTGATGCTGATGGACTTCGAGGAGCACCTCGGGCACCGGCGCATCATGCAGCAGGCCTTCACCCGGCAGCGCCTCACCGGCTACGTCGACCAGATGGGCCCGACGCTGCGCGAAGGCGTCACCTCCTGGGGCGGGCAGGACAAGACCCGGCTGTACTGGCTGCTCAAGCAGCTGACGCTCGACGTGGCGACCCGGGTGTTCATGGACCGGCGCAGCGGTCAGGAAGCCGACCGCGTCAACCGCGCCTTCGTCGACTCGGTGCGCGCGGCCACCGCCGTGGTGCGCTACCCCGTTCCGGGCGGGCGCTGGGCGGCCGGCCTGGCGGGGCGCAAGCTGCTGGAGCGCTACTTCGCCGACAACATCGGGACCGCCCGCGCGGTCGAGGGCGACGACCTGTTCTCCGCGCTGTGCCACGCCCGCAGCGAGGACGGCGAGCAGTTCGGCGACGACGACGTCATCAACCACATGATCTTCCTGATGATGGCCGCCCACGACACCTCCACCATCACCAGCTCCGCCGCGGCCTACTACCTGGCCAAGCACCCCGAGTGGCAGGAGCGGGCCCGCGCCGAGTCGCTGGCGATGGGGGAGGAGATCCCCGACATCGAGGCGCTGGAGAAGCTCGACACGCTGGACCTGGTGATCAAGGAGGCGCTGCGGCTGGTGGCGCCGGTGCCGTCGATGGTGCGCGAGACCGTCCGCGACACCGAGGTGCTGGGCCACCACGTGCCCGCGGGCACGATGGTCGGCGTCTCACCGCTGGTCAACCACTTCTCCCCGGACCACTGGACGAACCCGTTCGACTTCGACCCGGAGCGCTTCGCCGAGCACCGCCGGGAGGACAAGTCGCACCGCTTCGCCTGGATGCCCTTCGGCGGTGGGGCGCACAAGTGCATCGGCCTGCACTTCGGGACGCTGGAGGTGAAGCTGCTGCTGCACGAGATGCTGCGCGCCTACACCTGGAGCGTCCCGGACGACTACGAGGTCAAGTGGGACTACGTGTCGCTGCCGGTCCCGGTCGACGGGCTGCCGGTGCGGCTGCGCCGGAGGTGATCTTCGATTCGTCGCGGTTCCCGGCCCGATCTCCGCGGGGCTAGTGGCTGTTGATGAGTGCGGCGGAGCCGCATCCTCTTCCACCACCTGACGGCAGGGCCGCCCACCAGGCCCGGATCAGGGTCAGCCCGGAGCGCGTGGACCTGCTGCGCGCGGACCTGGTGGCGTTCATGATCAACGGCGGTGACCGGGCGGCCTGTCGCAGATCCCGGGCTTCGACCAGCTGCCGGGCACCGTTATGGCCTACCCGACGATCGCGGCCTCAACACCCCGTCACCGCTGTCCCTGCCCTACGCCCTCGACCAGTTCCGCCCGGCTCTGGAGGCCGCCGCGGCGAAGTGACCCGCGGCGACGTGTCCAGGCGTCCGCCCCGGGGTCACCCGAACGACGCTCCGATGAGGGGGAGGGCGCGGAGTTCCTCGATGGTGAAGGTCAGGCCGGCCAGGGCGCAGGTGGCGCGCATGGTCACCGCGTAGTCGAACTGGCCGGGCTCCAGGTCCTCGTCCTCGACGACGCCGGCCGCCTCGAACGCCGCGCGCAGCTCCTCGGGGAAGTCGTCGAGGTCGTCCTCGAGGAGGTCGTCGACGTTGATCCAGACGACCTCCTCACCGTCGACGGAGAACGTCATGCTCGCGTCGGCGTTGATGGTGAACACGCTGGTCGCCGCGGTGCGGCCGGACGCCGACAGCGCCTCGGTCGCTTCCTCGAAGGTGTGCCCGGAGTCGTCGTAGACGAACGTCCAGTCGCCGACCTGCCCGGCCAGCAGCGCGGCCGCGGTGCCGGGCTCGATGCCCAGGGCCGCGCCCGGCAGCGAGGTCCAGTCGTCGGGCTTGGAGGCGGGCAGCTCGCACGGCTGGATGAGATGCGGCTTGGCGCCGATGGCCTCCAGCGCGGCCTGGGGGTCGAGGCCCCGGACGACGTGCAGGACGTGGTTCGGATCCGCGGCGGCCAGTTCGGTGATCCACTTCGGATCGCCGTCGTCGTCCAGTGCGTTCGGTGGAAAACCTGGTACGGGCACGGATGTCTCGCTTCCGGTCGCTGATCGTGCGCGGGGGTTCCGCACCCATCACACGTGCGGAGGGGTGGATCCGGATCACTCGGGATGGTGATGATGGGCCGCTTTGACTTGATTAGTTCAAGAAAATGCGGCAGGCTGCAGGGCGTGACGACGACTGCGGACTACGAGCGCATGTTGCGCGAGGCTGCGCTGCGTGTGACGCGACCTCGGGTGGCAGTGCTGTCCGCAGTGCACGAGAACGCGCACGCCGACACCGATTCGATCATCGGACAGGTTCGCCACGACCTGCCCAAGGTGTCCCACCAGGCCGTCTACGACGTCCTGCGCGCGCTCACCGTCGCGGGCCTGGTGCGCCGGATCCAGCCGATGGGTTCCGTGGCCCGCTACGAAGCGCGGGTTGGAGACAACCACCACCACGTCGTGTGCCGGTCGTGCGGCGAGATACACGACGTCGACTGCTCCGTGGGTGCCGCGCCTTGCTTGGAGGCGTCGGACTCCCACGGCTTCGTCATAGACGAGGCAGAGGTCATCTACTGGGGGCTCTGCGCAGCCTGCGCCCCCGAATCCGCTGAAGAACTGCACTGAAATTCGGAAGGATTCCCGTGTCTGACAGCCCTGACACCCAAGAGACGAACCAAACCGGTGGTTGCCCGGTCGCGCACGGGGGCCTGACTCACCCCACCCAGGGTGACGCCAACCGCGACTGGTGGCCGAACCGGCTCAACCTGAAGATCCTGGCCAAGCAGCACCCGAACAAGAACCCGCTGGGCGAGGACTTCGACTACGCCGCCGAGTTCAAGACGCTGGACCTGGCCGCGGTCAAGAAGGACATCCAGGAAGTCCTGACGGACTCCAAGGACTGGTGGCCGGCGGACTTCGGTCACTACGGCCCGCTGATGATCCGCATGGCCTGGCACTCCGCGGGCACCTACCGCATCAGCGACGGCCGCGGTGGCGCCGGCGGCGGTCAGCAGCGGTTCGCCCCGCTGAACTCCTGGCCGGACAACGTCAGCCTGGACAAGGCCCGCCGCCTGCTGTGGCCCGTCAAGCAGAAGTACGGCCGCAAGATCTCCTGGGCGGACCTGATGGTCCTCACCGGCAACGTCGCGCTCGAGTCGATGGGCTTCAAGACCTTCGGCTTCGGCGGCGGCCGCGTCGACGACTGGGAGCCCGAGGACGACGTCTACTGGGGTGCCGAGACCACCTGGCTGGGCAGCGACAAGCGCATCTCGACCGAGTCGGGCGAGCGCGAGCTGGAGCGTCCGCTGGGTGCCACCCACATGGGTCTGATCTACGTCAACCCGGAGGGCCCGGAGGGTCAGCCCGACCCGGTGGCCGCCGCGCGCGACATCCGCGAGACCTTCGGCCGGATGGCGATGAACGACGAGGAGACCCTCGCGCTGATCGCCGGTGGTCACACCTTCGGCAAGACCCACGGTGCCGCCCCCGACTCCAACCTGGAGGCCGAGCCGGAGGGCGCCGGTCTCGAGGCTCAGGGCCTGGGCTGGAAGAACAACTACGGCACCGGCAAGGGCGCCGACACCATCACCAGCGGCATCGAGGTCACCTGGACCTCCACGCCCACCAAGTGGACCACCAACTTCCTGTGGAACCTGCTCAGCTTCGAGTGGGAGGTCTACCAGGGACCGGGCGGTGCCTGGCAGTGGCGTCCGAAGGGCGGCGCGGGCGAGGGCACGGTGCCCGACGCGCACGACCCGTCGAAGCGGATCGCGCCGAACATGCTGACCACCGACATCGCGCTCAAGGTCGACCCGATCTACGGGCCGATCGCGCGCCGCTTCATGGAGAACCCGGACGAGTTCGCGGACGCCTTCGCCCGCGCCTGGTTCAAGCTGACCCACCGCGACATGGGTCCGAAGTCGCTGTACCTCGGCCCGGAGGTCCCGGACGAGGACCTGATCTGGCAGGACCCGTTGCCGGCCAACGACAACGACACCCTGTCCGATGAGGACATCAAGTCGCTCAAGGCCAAGATCCTGGAGACCGGCCTGTCGGTGTCGCAGCTGGTGTCCACCGCGTGGGCCTCGGCTTCGACCTTCCGCGGCAGCGACAAGCGGGGCGGCGCCAACGGTGCGCGCATCCGCCTGGAGCCGCAGCGGAACTGGGAGGTCAACAACCCGGACCAGCTGGCGGGCGTGCTCTCGGCCCTGGAAGGCGTGCAGCAGTCCTTCGGCAAGAAGGTCTCGCTGGCCGACCTGATCGTGCTCGGCGGTTCCGCCGCCGTCGAGAAGGCCGCCGCCGACGCGGGTTCCAGCATCGAGGTGCCCTTCACCCAGGGTCGCGTCGACGCCGGTGAGCAGCACACCGACGCGGACTCCTTCGACGCGCTGGAGCCCATCGCCGACGGTTTCCGCAACTACTCCAGCAAGGCCGCGGAGCTCCCCGCCGAGTACAGCCTCATCGACCGGGCCAACCTGCTCACCCTGAGCGCCCCGGAGATGACGGTCCTCATCGGTGGTCTGCGCGTGCTGGGTGCGAACTACGACGGTTCGAACCACGGCGTGTTCACCGACAAGCCGGGCGTGCTGAGCAACGACTTCTTCGTGAACCTGCTCGACATGGCCTACACGTGGCGGTCCACTTCGGACGACAAGTCCACCTACGAGGCCACCGACGCCTCCGGTGCGGTCGTCTGGACCGGTACTCGCGCCGACCTGGTCTTCGGTTCGAACTCCGAGCTGCGCGTGCTGGCCGAGGTCTACGCCTCGGCCGACGGCAAGGAGAAGTTCGTCGAGGACTTCGTCAAGGCCTGGGTCAAGGTCATGAACCTCGACCGCTACGACCTGGTCTGATCCTCGCGGTTCGAGCATCCGCGGTCGCTCTGCTTCGAGCGCGGGCTGAGTCCCGCGCTCGAAGCAGCGGCTCACGCCGTGGTGAGGCCCCGTCCTGTTCAGGGCGGGGCCTTTCCGCGTCTCGGGACTACTTCTTCTTGCGGGTGACCCAGATGGTGATGGTGGCGCGGACGACGACCTGGTCCTTCTTGTCGTAGACGTTGACCGGGACGTCGATCTCCTGGCCCTCGTCGCCGAACTCCGGGATCGCGTCGAGCTCCGCGACCGCGCGCAGGCTCGTCTCGGCCTTGGCGAGGTACTCGACGTTCATCTTCTTCGGCAGCCAGCGGTGCGAGGTGGGCACGGTGGCCTCGGCGACCATGCCCATCGCGACCTCGGCGAGGTTGCACGCGGCGATGGCGTGGTAGGTGCCGATGTGGTTGTGCACGCCCCACCACTTCGGCGAGGTGACCACGCAGCGGCCGGGCTTCATCTCCTGGACCATCGGCAGGATCGTCCGGAAGTAGGGCGCCTTGAGGGCCACGCTCAGCGAGAACAGTCCGCGGCCGCCGAAGACCCGGGAGGCCTTGTTCCAGAGCGCGAAGGTCGGAGTCTGGGAGCTCATGACCCGAGAGCGTATATTACCCGCCAGTAACCTCCGTGGTCCGGTGCGCCAACTCACTCAGCTCAGGAACCTCCGCGCCAGCTTCGCCGCACCTCGCAGCACGCCCCCGGACTCGCCCGGCGGCGGGGGAGGCGGCAGCGGCCGGTCGCCCGGACGCGGCGCGGTGCCGGCGAACTGCATCGCCCGGTACGGCCAGTTGCGCTCGGTGTTCCACTGGCTGACGACCAGGTGCAGGTCGTCGAGCGTGGACCCGGGGACGATGTAGCCGCCGTAGAGCTGGGCGACGTGACCGGCGCCGTGATCCTCGCAGCCCCACGCGCAACCGTGCAGGACCGTGCCGCGGACCGCCTCGTAGAGGTTCGACGTCGGCTCGTCGATGTTGAGCACGTCCACCCGGTAGTCGCCGGCGTTGAACAGCGCCAGCAGCCAGCGGTTCTCGACCTTGCGCAGGCACAGCTCGCCGTAGGAGCCGGTGAGCGCCACCGTCGGCGGGTTGTGCCACGCCCACTGGCCGTCGCGGAAGCCCCAGCCCTGCCACGCGCCGGGGTCGGTGATCCGCTCGGCGGGCACGCGCTGCAGGATCAGGCCCTTGTCGCGCTGGAAACCGGTGGAGAAGGCGTAGACGAAACCGTCGTCGCCGAGCTCCCAGGTCAGCATCTGGAACAGGCCGCCGTGCGCGTCGCCGGGCCAGGTGGCCCCGGTGTGCTCCCAGGTCTCGCCGTTGTCGGTCGAGCGGTGGATCTCCGTCCAGTGCACGTTGCCGAGCCCCTGGCACACCATCACGTGCAGGAACATCTCCCGGCCGATGGTGATGAGATCGGTGGGCAGCACGGTGCTGACCGGGCGTCCGTGGATGACCGAGTCGTGCTCGTAGGGCAGGGCCTGGTCGGCGTAGTCGCTGCGCGGCCCGTACGAGCCCGTCCAGCGGATGCCGCTCAGCGCGCTGGCGGCGTCGCCGAAGACCACGACCGGCGAGCGCCAGCCCGGTCCGCCGACCCCGGCGCGGTCGAAGGTGTCGCCGAACACCGCCACCAGTCGGCCGTCCGGTGCGACCGCGGTGACCCCCAGGTCCGTGCCGCCGATGCCCAGGTGGTCGGTGATCCCCGGTCCGGTGAGGTCCTTGACCTTGCGCAATCCGTTGCCCTTCGTCGGCTTTCGTCGGTCACCCCGACGGTACGTGCTGCAGCTCGGTGGCCGCGTAGTGGCGGAGCTCGTTGATCATGTGGTGCACGATCGCGGGCGCGTTCTCCCGGTGCAGGCAGGTGAGCACGCGGGAACCGGGGTCGGCGATGGCGTTGCTGAGCCGCACCTTCGGCGACGGGTTCTGGCGCAGCGTCAGCGACGGGATGATCGTCGCGCCCAGCCCGTGCGCCACCAGCCCGAGCAGCGTCGGCGCCGTGCCGGTGCCGATGTCGTAGGAGTCGAGTTCGAGCCCGTGCTCGCGGCACATCCGCTCCAGGTGGCGGCGGGTCGCGGGGCCGAACGACGTGGTGATCCACCGCCGCGCGAGCAGCGTCGCCGGCTCGGCGTCCGACGGCCAGGTGGCGGGCACGACCACGCGGAACGGATCCCGCATCAGGTCCACCTCGACGACGCCGGGAGGGCGTTCCGGTCCGTCGGCGCCGGGGCGTTCGCTGAGGATCAGGTCCAGCTCGCCGGTGGCGAGGGCGTGCAGCCGCTCGGACTCGGAGATCTCGTAGACGTGCGGGTCCAGCGCCGGGTTCGCCGCCGCCATCCGCATGGCCACCGGCGCCCCCAGCTCGCTGATCGCCACCGAGAAACCCCCGATCCGCAACGGGCCCGCCGGTCCCTCGCGGAACTGCTCCATGTCCCGCTCCGCCTCGGACAGCGCCTCGGCGACCCGACCGGCGTGATCGGCGAGCGCGTTGCCCGCCGGGGTGAACCGGATCGTCCTGCCGCCGCCGCGCTGCTCCCGGTCCACCAGGTCGATGCCCAGCTCGTTCTCCAGCTTCGTGAGGTGCTGCGACACCCCGGAGGGGGTCAGGTGCAGCAGCCGGGCGGCGGCCAGCACGCTCCCGGTCCGGCGAACGGTGCGCAGGAGCAGGAGGCGGCGCGGGTCCAGGGGCATTCAGCCAGGCTAACCCAGTGTTCCAGAACAAGTAACTTTCGCTGATGTCGAATCCGGTGAACACTGGGTCCTCGTGAAGCCACAACAGCCCGACCAGGCGTACCGCGCGGCTCGGGACACCGTGCTCATCGCGGCCCGGCAGACCGGCGCGGATGCCCTGGGCGAGGACGTCTACTGGACGCTCGGCTCGCTTCGCCAGCTCCTGACCTCGCTCGACGCCGCGTTGGGCAGCTTCGGTGACGGGCTCGTGGACCGCGCGTGCGCGGGTGAGCTCACCAACGTCGAAGGCCCCTTCGCCGGTGACCCCGTCGAATCCGCCCTCACCGCGAACCAGTGGCTGGACCGCGCCCGGACCCACCTCGCCCAGGCCCGCGACGCCGCCGACAACGCCCACATCGCCATCGCGGGAATGGCCCGGTCCCGCTGAGGCCGAGCGGGTGGGGCCGGACTTCAGTGGAAATCCGGGTCCCGATTTCCACTGAAACCGGCCGTGGACCCGATCCCGGTGAGGCGCGGTCCCAGCGGGTCGTGCCGTGACCGCGGGAGGCCAGGGCACGCGGAAGTTTCGACGCCGCACCCGAACCCACCAGCACGCCCACTGGTGATGCCCCCGCGGGGCGCTGACGACGTCGTGGCCACGAGCGACTCCGCCCCTGCGACCGTTCGCTCAGAGCGTGAGAATTCGAATTTCGCGCGAAATTCGAACGCCAAACTTCCGGCTCGAATTTCGCGCGAAATTCGAATCGGGCCTGTGACGGCGGGGCCAGGGCGTTGAGAGCCTCGCTGAGGTGGGGGATGTGACGGGCATTTCGAGCCCGTCAGGGGGTCTCGGTCAGGCCTGCGTAGAGGTCGGGACGGCGTTCGGCGAGCTGGGTGTTGACCCGCCTGGCGGCGGGGGTGGCTGCGGGGTCGACGCGGGCGAAGAGCAGCTCCTCGCCGCTGCCCGCGCGGGCGAGTTCGGTGCCGTCCGGGGCGATCAGGCACGTCTTGCCGATGTAGCTGAGCTCGTCCTCGCTGCCGCAGCGGTCGACGTAGGCGACGTGCATCTGGTTCTCGTAAGCCCGTGCCGGGACCAGGGTTTCGGCCACGACGTCCTCCGGCGGCAGCAGCGCGGTCGGCACCACCAGGAACTCGGTGCCCGCCAGCGCGTGGGCGCGCGCCGGTTCGGGGAACTCGATGTCGTAGCAGATCAGCAGGCCGATGCGGACGCCGTCGAAGTCGGCCTGCACGACCGGCACGTCACCGGGCCGGAAGTACTTCTGCTCCATCGGTCCGTACAGGTGTGTCTTGCGGTAGGCCGCGAGGAGTTCACCGGTCGTCGAGATCAGGAACGACGTGTTGTGGACGGCGTCGCCGACGCGCTCGGGATTGCCGTAGACGATCCCGATCCCGTGCTCGGCGGCGATGCGTCGGACGCGCCTGCCAACGGGTCCGTCGGCGGGCTCGGCGAGCCGTTCGATGTCGGCGCCGATGTTGTAGCCGGTCACCGACATCTCCGGGCACACCAGCAGCCGGGCGCCTCCGGCTGCGGCGCGGCGCGCGACCTCGTCGAGGCGCGACAGCGCCGCCTGCGGAGTGTGGCGTTCGAGCGGACCCTGGTCCAGTGCGACGGTGAGCATCAATCCGACAGACTAGAGCGCCGCCGTCCGTAAGCGAAGTAGATGAGCAGTCCTGCCAGCATCCAGACGCCGAAGGCCACCCACGTCGCCGCGCCCAGGCTCAGCATCAGGTAGCAGCAGGACAGCACGCCCAGCAGCGGCACCAGCGGCACCAGCGGCGCCCGGAACGAGCGCGGCAGCTCCGGGTTGCGCCGGCGCAGGACCACGACCGCCAGGTTGACCAGCGCGAACGCGAACAGGGTGCCGATGCTGGTGGCGTCGGCGAGCTCACCGAGCGGAACCACGGCCGAGAGCACCGCGATGAAGCCCGACACCAGCAGGGTGTTCGCCCGCGGGACCCCGGTCCGCTCGTCGACCCGGGAGAACAGGGGAGGGACCAGCCCGTCCCGCGACATCGAGAACAGGATCCGGGTCTGCCCGTACAGGACCGTGAGCACCACGCTGGCCACCGCCACGATCGCACCGGCCGACAGCAGGATCGACCCCGTCGTGCCGCCGAGCACCTTGCTCAGCGCCGCCTCGGTGCCCTCGAACAGCGTCCAGTGCATCGCGCCGACCGCGGCCAGCGCGACCAGGCAGTACAGCACCGTGACCAGCACCAGCGACAGCATGATCGCGCGCGGCAGGTCGCGCTGCGGATCGCGGGCCTCCGATCCGGCGGTGGAGGCGGCGTCGAAGCCGATGTAGGAGAAGAACAGCTTCCCGGCCGCCGCGCTCACCCCGCCCATGCCCAGCGGCAGCAGCGGCGAGTAGTTGCCGTCCTGCACGGCGGTGAACGCCAGCGCGCAGAACAGCACCAGCGTCGCCGTCTTGATCAGCACCATCGCGGTGTTGATCCGCGCGCTCTCCCGCGCGCCGCCCAGCAGCGCCACCATCGCCAGGACCACGACGACGGCGGCGGGCACGTTGAGGATCCCGCCGTCGCCCGGCGGGGAGCTCAGCGATTCGGGCAGCGACACACCCGCCACCAGGTGCAGGAGCTCGTTGACGTACTGCCCCCAGCCGACCGCGACGGCCGCCACCGACACGCCGTACTCCAGCATCAGGCACCAGCCGCACACCCAGGCGGCCAGCTCGCCCATCGTCGCGTAGGCGTAGGAGTAGGACGATCCGGCGACCGGGATCATGCCCGCGAGCTCGGCGTAGGACAGCGCCGAGAGCAGCGCGGTGACACCGGCGATGACGAACGCCAGCGCCACGCCCGGTCCGGCCAGCGGCACCGCTTCGCCGAGCACCACGAAGATCCCGGTGCCCAGCGTGGCACCGACGCTGAGCATGGTCAGCTGCCACAGCCCCAGCGAACGCCGCAGCGAGCCGCCCTGACCCTGCCCGCTGTCGGCGACGAGGTCCGCGATGGGTTTGCGCCGCACGAGCTGTGCCCCCACGCCGTTCCTCGGTCCGCGCGACGGCGCGAGAGCGTCCTCCACCACGAATGCCTCCACTGTGGACGCAACGGTGCGCCCGCCTCGATGTGAACTGCCACACCACGCTGGCGGGCAACGTTAGCGAGGCAACCGTGTACAGAGAAGCCGCAATCGTTGCGGAGGGAGCCGCCTGACGTTCGAACGTTGCGGCATCCGGAAATACCGGTGAAAACGCCGTCTCGGTCCCGAGGGGACGGGTTGCGGGGCGTTGGGCCAGGTGGCGGGTAGGGTCGTCGTTTTCGGGAGAGGTGGCGCTGTGGGAGTGCGGTTCGAGGAGCTCGATTGGCGGGAGACGCCGATCGGTGCGATCAGCCTGCGGAGGCGCCGGGACCCGGTGCTCGACGTGGACGTCTTCGAGGTCAAGCTCGACGACGAGTACCTGATGTCGAGCCTGTTCACCGTCGCCGAGGTCGAGCTCGCGCGGCTGGGCCTGGCCAAGTCGTCGGGTTCGGAGCTCGACGTCGTGGTCGGTGGGCTCGGACTGGGCTACACCGCGCGGGCCGCGCTGGAGGACCGGCGCGTGCGGTCGCTGCTGGTCGTGGAAGGGCTCGGCGAGGTCATCGAGTGGCACGAGCAGGGGCTGCTCCCGCTCGCGCCCGAGCTGACCGGTGATCCGCGAAACCGGTTCGTGCACGGGGACTTCTTCGCGCTCGCCGCATCTTCTGACGGCTTCGACGGAGGTCGCCGGTTCGACGCGATCCTGCTCGACATCGACCACTCCCCGCAGAACGTGCTCGACAGCGGGCACGCCGGTTTCTACGCCCCCGACGGCCTGCGCGCGATGGCCGCGCACCTGCGCCCGGGCGGCGTTTTCGCGCTGTGGTCCGACGATCCGCCGGAGGACGGCTTCACCCGCGACCTCGCCGAGGTCTTCGACGACGTCACCGCCCACGTGGTCAGCTTCGACAACCACTACACCGGAGGCACGTCGGCCAACACGGTCTACGTCGGCGTGTCCACCTAGGCGTGGTTCAGAACTTGCTCTGCTCTGCGTGGCGGTGCGGGCTGAGTCCCGCACTCTCTATTGCTCGGCCGCCGCCTTGATGTGGCGGAGGGTTTCCAGCATTCCTGCTTCGAGCTCGTCGGCGTGCTCGGATTCGCCGCCGAGCGCGAAGGTGGCGAACGCGGTGCTGATCTTCGGCAGCGTCCGGGTGAGGACGCGGTGCTGGACCAGGCGGGTTCCGGAGTCGGTCGGTTCGAGCTCGAAGGTCCAGCGGGCACCGCTGGTCGTGGTGTCCCACGCCAGCCGCCGCTGCGGTTCGAAGACCGCAACGACGTTGCGGGTCGGCCACACCACCGCCTTGCGCCGGTTCAGGCCGAGGAACCACTGCCCGCGCCGGAACCCGCCGGGCTTGAGCGGCAGCATCGCCACGAGCTCCGGGCTGGCGTCCGCATGGGTCCTGGTCCGCGTCAGCAGCCGCCAGACGTGCTCCGGGCGGGCGTCGATGAGCACTTCCGCCCGCATGTCCCGATCCGCTGCACCCACGTGGCTCCTCCCTCGCGCCCGGTCGAACGCTAAGCGACACCGTGCGTGCGGACAAGGGTGCGATCACGCACCGGCGGTCAGCGTGGCGTAGGCGATGACGTTGTCGCGGTAGCTGTCGCGCTCCGCGTCGAACGCTCCGCCGCAGGTGATCAACCGCAGCTCCGCGGCATCGCTGTTGCCGTAGACCTCCTGGGCCGGGAACTCGGTCTTGGGCACCTGCGCGACGCGGGTGACGGTGAACCTAGCGGTGCGGCCGTCGCGGCGGGTCACGATCACCTCGTCCTCGGGCTGGATCTCGTGGAGCCGGGCGAAGATCCCGTCCTGGCCGCCGCCGTCGACGTGCCCGAGGATCACCGCCGGGCCGAGCTGCCCCGGCGTCGGCCCGAACCGGTACCACCCCGCCTGCATCGGCGTCTCCACCGGCGGCACCTCGACGGTGTCGTCGGCGTTGAGCCCGAGCGGGATCAGCGTCGAGGTGGCCTCGATGGCGGGGATGCGCAGTGCCACCGGGTCGGAGGCGGGAAGCGCGATGCTCGCCCGCGTGATCGGTGCCGGAGGTGCGGTGGGGCCCTCCACGGCGGCCCCACCGCAGCTGGTGAGCGACCCGATCAGCGCTGCGAGCAGCACCGCGCGGAGTCGGCTCACCGGCTCACCGCAGCGTGGAACCTGGCCGGATCAACGCTCTCCGGGCCACCACCGGTCTCGGGAGCGCCCTTCGGGATCCGGGTCACCTGCCGCGGCTCCGCGCCGCTGCTCCCGGACGGCGCGGTCGCCTCGTCGCCGTCGTCCGCGGCGTCGGGCGGGTAGACGGTGAACGTCCACTTCAGGTGCTGTCCTCGACCGCACCACGCGGTGACCGGGTAGTCGCCCGGCACGGTCTTGGGGTCAATGGTCGCGGGCGCCACGTAGGTGTTGATGCCCGAAGGCGTCTCCACCTGCTCGTAGGCGCCGATGTCGAGCACGGGCGAATGGGCCTCGCGCGGCTCGAACGGGCACCCGACCACGACCCCGATGTCGTCACCGGGCTGCGGCCGGCCGTCGCCGGTGATGTGGATGAACGGCGACGGCGGCGGGTAGCCCGGCTCGGAGGGCTCCGTCGTGGTCGGTTCCGTCGTCGTCGATTCGCCGGGGACCGGTTCGGTCGCGGACGTTTCGGCCAGCGCCACCGGCGCAGCCGCCAGGGCCGCGGTCAGGCCCAGCAGCGCGAGCGTGCTGAAAGTGGGCGTGCGCATGATGTTTCTCCTTCACCCAGCCCCGATCAGGCGGATCGCCTCGGGGTGATGTGGGAGAAACGCCGGTGGCCGGGAAAGGTTGGCCGCGTTACCCAACCGAGATGTCCGGTCACCGCATGAACAGGCCTCCGTTGACGTCCCAGCAGGCGCCGGTGACCGAGTGGGCTCCCGGGGAGGCGAGCAGGGCGACGACGTCGGCGACGAACGCCGGGTCGCCGAGGCGGCCCACCGGGATGGTGCGCTGGAACGCCTCCAGGTTCTGCTCGCCGACGATGTCGCGGACCATCGGGGAGTCCTGGGGGCCGGGGGAGACGGCGTTGACCGTCACGCCCCGGGCGGCGAGCTCGCGGGCGAAGACCTTCGTGGCCGACATGACCGCGCCCTTCGACGACGCGTAGTGGCCGCCCGTGGCCGTGCCGCCGTTCTGCCCGGCCAGCGAGGCCATGTTCACGATCCGCCCGTAGCCCTGCTCGGCCATGTGGGCGCCGAAGATCTGGCAGGCGTTGAAGGTCCCGGTGAAGTTGACGGCCATCACCGCTTCCAGCTCTTCCGGGGTGATCTCGAACAGCGGCGTGGCCCGGGTGCGGGCCGCGTTGTTCACCAGCACCCGCACCGGACCGAAATCGGCGAGCACCGAGTCCAGGAGGCCGGCGAGCGCGGCGCGGTCGGCCACGTCGGCGGAGTACCCGCGCGCGGTCTCACCGCTGGGATCCAGCGCGGCGGCCAGCTCCACCGCTCCGGTGCCGTCGACGTCGGCGATCGCCACGGCCTGCCCCTCCGCGTGCAGGCGTCGGGCGATGGCCTGGCCCAACCCGTTGGCGCCTCCGGTGACCACGGCGGTCATAGCAGGAATCCCGCCGCCGGCACCGCGTCCTCGCTGTTGACCAGCCGGATCACCTTGCGCGCGATGGTGTCCTCGGCGGGCGCGGTGCCCAGCCGGACGGTGTAGTCGACGTCGGCGGCCCACAGGTCGTGGGTGCCGCGCTTGTAGGCCACCAGCACCTGCGCGGCCCGCAACGACACCTGGGAGTCGGAGACCTCGGTGGTCACGAAGCGGGAGACCGTGCGGACGGTGATCGCCGAGTCGACGGCGGCGATCGCGTAGCCCTCGGTCATCCGGTTCACCCGCAGCCGCCGCATCCGCTGGTCGTCGTAGACCATGTTGAGGACGTCGTCGAACTCCTCGGCGTCGCGGTCGATCGGGACGACGTAGACGCCGTCGTCGGCGTAGAGCCCCTGCCAGGTGACGTAGTCCTTGCGGTCGAGCAGGTCCGCCTCCCGCCACACCAGCTCGATCGCGCGCGACACGCGCACGTCGCCGAGCGTCGTCGGGGTCCGCAGCTCAGTCATCGCCCATCACCTGCTTCCACTTCTCGTAGGCGGCGCGCATGCCGGTCTCGTCGGTGACGTGGGAGGTCGGCCAGCCCTCCGGCGAGGGCTTCTCGCGCCCCAGCCCGCGGTTGACCATGATCGGCATCTCCGGGGCGCCCGCGGTGCCGCGCTGCACGCGGTCCCAGCCCTCGGCGTCGTCGGGCGTGCCGAAGCCGAACGGGCCCTGGAAGTGCTCGTGAGCGCGCAGCCGCTCCCGGTTGACCGGGCCGGTGATCTCCGGTGGCCCGTCCGGGCCGATCGCGATGTGCTCGATCTCGGTCTCGCCCACGCTGATCGGGCGCAGCACCCGGAAGAACGAGATCGACATCGACACGTTCGGGAACAGGTTGAGGTTGAACCCGGTTCCGTGCATCGCCCGCACGAGCCGCCGGACCTCGGCCTGCTCGACGCCCGCCGACTCCAGCTGGGAGATGAGACCGGCGAAGCGGTCCTGGAGCTTCTCGGTGCCGTCGTCGGCGTCGAGGTCGGAGTGCTCGGGCACCATCTGCATGACCGAGTGCCCGTTGCCGAGATCGTGCGTGATGGCCGCGGGATCGGTCATGAAGCTCATCATGTTGGCCGTCTCGGCGTCCACCGAGGCCATCCAGGCCCGGTGCACGATCGGGAAGTGGTAGCCGTCGGTGGTGTTCTCCAGCTGGATCTTCCAGTTGCCGCTGAACCGGAACCGGTGCGTGCCCAGCACCTTCACCGGATACCCGCCGCCCTGCTTCATGAACCGGTCGATCCACGTCCGCGCATCGCCCAGGAACTCGGCGAGCGGTTCGGCGTCGTCGGCGAAGGTCGCGAAGACCATCCCGCCGTAGGACTCGGTGCGCAGCCGCTTGAGGCCCATGCCGCTGCGGTCCATCACCCCGTTGTAGCCGTCGGGGTAGGGCAGTCCGCGCAGCGAGCCGTCCAGGCCGTAGGACCAGGCGTGGTAGGGGCAGGTGAAACCGTTGGCGCGACCGGTCTTGCGCTCGCACACGCTCGCGCCCCGGTGGCGGCAGCGGTTGAGCATCGTGCGGAGCTCGCCGTGCCGGTCCCGGGTGACGATGACCGGCTGCCTGCCGACGTGGGTCGACTTGAAGGTGCCCGGCTCGGGCAGTTCGCTGTCGTGGGCGACCCACACCCAGGTCCGCTCGAAGATCCGGGTCATCTCCAGCTCGAAGATCTCCGGGTCGGTGTAGATCCGGCCCGCGACCCGGTCGGGTGCGACGAGGTCGGCGGGCGCGAGGTCGTGGACGTTGCTCGCGGTGATCTCGGAGTGCATCGTCTCACCTCAGTACTCGCGCGGCGTGAGCGCCCGGCCGATCCGGGCCTCGATCTTGGCGTACTTCCACAGCTTCCAGTCCGACTGTCCGACTTGGACGGTCCGGAAGAGGTTGCAGGCGGCCTTGACCGTCTCCTGGGTGTCGACGTCGGCCAGCAGGTAGCAGGTCCACGGCCAGGAGTCGGACGGCCCGACCAGGTGGCTGTCGTCGTCGATGTCGCCGATGAAGTCGACCCCGGGCAGCGCCTTGATGCCGTCCATCATCTCGACGAAGGCCGTCCACACGTCGCCGGCGGTGACCCCGTCGCGCGGGAGGTCGAAGAAGTTCTGGTTGATGCCGATGCAGAACAGCACGCGCAGTGGCGGATGGGCCATGGCAACTCCTGTGTCGTGGCGGGATCAGCGGAATCCGGGAACGGTCGGCGGCCTGCCCAGCAGCACGGCGCCCGCGGCGTCGTACATCGAGGGCATCAGGAACGCGTGCAACGCGGGCACCTGCGAGTCCTGGCGCATGCGCTGCAGCGGGTGGGAGTTGTCGATGGTGGAGGTCCCGGAGAAACCGCACACCTCGTGCACGACCTGCGCCGCCGTCGCGGCCAGGTGGGTGGCCGAGAGCCGGATCATCGCGTTGTGCTCGTCGCCGACCTCGCCGCCGGAGGCCACCGCGTCCCAGACCTCCTCGGCGACCTCGTAGTAGAACGCCCTCGCCGAGCGCATCGCGGCCACGGCCTGGGCGTACCCGGTGCGGTAGTAGGCGCGGTCGGCCAGCGGGGGAGCGCCGGTGACACCGGTGCGGGAACCCGCCCGGGAGGCGAAGTCCAGCGCTGCCTGCGCCACCCCGAGGCCCACCGCGGCGTGCACCTGCGCCTGGTAGCCGATGGTGGGGTAGCGGTAGAGCGGTTCGTCCACGCACGCCCCGCCACCCCGGATGAACGTCCACTCGCGCGGCACCTCGACGTCGTCGACGACCACGTCGAACGAGCCCGAGGCTCGCATCCCCGAGACGTCCCAGTCCTGCACGATCTCGACCTGCTCGGGCCGCAGCATCGCCGCGCGTGGCCGGTTGTCGCCGTCGGCGTCCCCGGGGATGCCGACGCTGAGGACGTCGGCGGCCATGCAGCCGCTGGCGAACCGCCACCGCCCCGTGACCAGGTAGCCGCGCTCGGTCGGGGTGACCGGGTTGACCGGGAACATCGCGCCCCCGTAGACCACGTCGGGCCCGTCGGCGTAGAGCTTCGCCTGGGTGTCCAGCGGCAGGCACGCCAGGTACGTTCCGGCCGAGCCGAAACCGGCGACCCACCCGGTCGACCCGTCCACCGACGCGATGCGCTCGACACCGCGCAGGAACTCCGGCGGCGGCATCGGCTCGCCGCCGAACCTCGCCGGTGTGGAGGCGCGGAACAGGCCGAGCTCCTTGAGCCGCGCGACGAAGTCGGGAGGCACGTAGGACTGCGCGTGGAACTCCTCGCGGCGCTCGGCGAGCTCGGCCAGCACGGCCTCCCACGCCGCGTCGCCGGCGAATCCCTGGGGCATGGCACGCTCCTGTCGTCCGGTTGCGATCCGACGCTATGCAGCGGCCACGAGGTGCGACATCGGGATTGCCCAGCTGCCGGGTAGGGGAATCCTTCAGCCGCGGTGGCGGGAAGACCTATCCGCGCACCGGGCCACCGGGATCTAGCCTGGCCCAATGGTGGTCGACTCGCAGGCGCCCGAACTGGTGGATTCCGACTTCGTCGCGATGATGCGCGCCTCCCATCTGTGCGTGCTGATCCACGACGCGGCGACCAAGAACATCCTGTGGGCCAACCCGGCGGCCTGCGCGCTGCTGGAGTGGAGCGTCACCGAGCTGCGCCCGCTGAAGGCCAACCACATGAGCAGCTCCGCCCAGCAGTACGACCGGGTGATCGGCCGGGCGTGGCTGCACGAGGCGGTCGAGAACGGCATGAGCCGCATCGAGTGGCACTACCGATCCAGGTCGGGCCGGGTCATCCCCACCGAGGCGATCGCGGTGCGGGTCGAACTGGCCCAGGGACCAGCGGTGATGGTGCAGTTCCGGGATGTCGAGCGGGAGCAGCGCGTGGAGCGCGAGCTGCGCCAGACCACCTCCTACGTCGACGCGCTGGCGCGGCACACCTCGACGGTCGCGTTCATGCTCGACTCGGCCGGCGCGATCCGCTTCGCCACCGACACCGCCTTGGCGCACCTCGGCCTGTCGGGTGACGCCGATCCACCCGTCGGACTGCTGCTGGAGTCCCACGCCCGGCTGCGCCGCGACGGCACCGAGGTCAGCTGGCAGCAGGCCGCCGCCGCGGCCGACCCCGTCGAGCCGGTGCGGCTGGAGATCCCGGGCGCCGAGCCGGTGACGCTGGAAGGCAGCCTGGAGCGGCTGCGCGACGTCGACGCCTTCCTGATGATCCTCCACGACGTCTCCACCCGGGTCCGCGGCGAGGAGCGGCGCGAGCTGGAGCTGCGCCACGAGAACTACCTGGCCCGCTACAACGCGATGGGCGACATGGCGATGGCCATCGCCCACGAGCTCGGCCAGCCGCTGGCCGCGGCCGCGAACTTCATCGCCGGGGTGCACGCCCGCGCGCAGGTGCTGGAGACCTCCGGGCAGGTTCCGGAGGGCACGACCGGGCAACTCGCCTACGGGCTGGACAGCGCGAACCGCCAGATCGACCGGGTCTCGGCGATCGTCAGCGCGCTGCGGTCGTTCGTCGGCCACCTCGAGCACGTCGAGCAGGTCGCCGACCTCAACGCGGTGATCGACGAGTGCCTGTACTTCGTGCGGCTGCGCGCCGCGGCCGCCGGCGTGGAGGTCGACGTGCGGTTGAGCGATCAGCCGGTGCTGGTGCGCTGCGAGCGGGTGCTGACCGGGCAGGTGGTGCTCAACCTGTGCTTCAACGCCATCGACGAGATCGTCGAGGGCGACGCCGAGCAGCGTCGGGTCGAGCTGGTCACCGAAAGCCGGGACGAAGGCGGCACCGTCACCGTCGCCGACCGAGGCCGGGGTGTGCGCAAGGACGTGTTCGCCGAGTCGTTCACCAGCAAGGAGCACGGCAGCGGCATCGGGCTCGCGCTCAGCTACCGCATCATCAACCGCCAGCACGGCTCCATCTGGTGCCGGCCGCGAGACGGCGGCGGCTCGGTGTTCGGCTTCTCCCTGCCCTCGGCGCAGGAGTCCGCTGCCGATGCGGGTTCTAGGGGAAAGCTTCAGGACGCGCCGGGGAATCCTCGATATCCGAAAGGCGGTCGGCGGCCGTAGTTTCGAGGGGAACCAGCGGGGAGGAGGCACCGTGGCGGATCTGACGCCCGCCCAGCGGGAGTTCCGCGCGGCGATGGCGAACCTCTCGGCCGGGGTCAACATCGTCACCACCGACGGCCCGCGCGGACGCGCCGGCATCACCGTCAGCGCGGCCTGCTCGGTCACCGACGAACCGCCGACGATGCTGGTGTGCGTGCACCGGGCGAGCCGCGCCCACGACGTGCTGGCGGGCAACGAGCGGGTCTGCGTCAACGTCCTCGGCTCCGGCCAGCAGGACCTGGCGCTGCGGTTCGCGGGCGCGACCGGGCTGCCGATGCACGAGCGGTTCGCCGGGGTGGTCTGCGACTTCGCGGAGGTGCCCGTGCTGCGCGACGCCGCCGCGTCGGTCATCGGGCGCCTCGGGCAGGTGCGGGCGCAGGGGTCGCACTCGGTGATGTTCGTCGAGGTCGAGCGGGTGATCACGCGCTCCGGCAGCGGCGCTCTGGTGTACTTCCAGCGGGAGTTCCACAGCCTCGCGGGAGCACATCGTGGATGACCGGAACATGACGCTGACCTGCTACAACGACACCCACGGCTACGGCTGGCGGCACGTCGACCTGTTCGTGCACGACGCCTCCGGCCGCGAGGTCGAGTGGGTGCACTGGCTGGTCCACGCCGACGGCCCGGAGGCCGCCGACGCCGCCACCGCCGAGGTCGAGCCCCTGCTGCGCCGCACCTCGCCGTGGCGGCACGGCGTCAGCGCCTCCGGCATGGACTACTGGGTCGCCGACGCCGAGTGGGAGCGACCGTGACGATGTGGAACCCGTGGTCGCTGCGGGAGCTGGTCACCGACCTGGCCGCCGGGCGCACCACCCCCGCCGAGGCGCTGGAGCGCAGCCGCGGCAGGATCGCCGACACCGATCCCGTCCTGCGCGCGTGGGTCGAGCACGTGGCCGAACCCGCTCTCGCGGACGGCCCGCTGCGCGGAGTTCCGCTGGCGGTCAAGGACATCATCGACCTCGCGGGTGCGCCGACCCGCTGCGGCTCGGCGCTGCGCGCCGACGCCCCACCCGCGACCGCCGACGCCGCGATCGTGCGGGCGTGGCGGGCCGCCGGGGCCACACCGATCGGCAAGACCGTGACCACCGAGTTCGCGTTCTTCTCCCCGGGTCCCACCCGCAACCCGGCCGCGCCCGAGCGCACCCCGGGCGGGTCGTCCAGCGGATCGGCCGCAGCCGTGGCGTCCGGGCAGGTCCCGCTCGCGCTCGGTTCGCAGACCGCGGGCTCGGTCACCCGGCCCGCCGCGTTCTGCGGCGTCGCCTCGCTGGTGCTGGGCCACGGCAGGTTCCCGACCGACGGCGTCGTGGGCCTGGCGCCGAGCCTGGACTCGCACGGCGTGTTCACCGCCTCGGCGGACGACCTCGCCCTGGCCTGGTCGGCGCTCACCGGCACCCCGGAACCGCCCCCGAACCGCGCACCTCGCCTGCTGCGCTGGAACGCCTCCGCGCTGGGCGTCGACGACGCGATGAGCGCGGCGCTGGAGAAGACCTGCGCGAACCTCACCGACCGGGGCGCGGTGGTCACCGCCTTCCCGGAGGAGCAGCTCATCGCCGAACTCACCGAAGCGCACCCGGTGGTCATGGCCTACGAAGCGGCGCGGGAACGCGCCGACGAACTCGCCGCGGCCGACCGGCTCAGCGACCCCCTCGCCACCCTGCTGCGCACCGGAGCGGCCATCACCGACGCCGAGCACGACGCGGCCCGGCGAGTCGTCGTCGAGGCCGACCGGCGCCTGGCGCGGCTCACCGAGTCCTGCGACGCCGTCATCGGCCCCGCAGCCCCGGGGCCGGCTCCGCGCGGGCTCGACGCGACCGGAAATCCGGTGATGAGCCGCGCCTGGCAGGCGCTCGGCCTCCCGACGGCCGCGATCCCCGGTCTGCGCGACGAGAGCGGAGTGCCCTTGGGAATCCAGCTCATCGGCCATCGCGACGGCGAAACCGCCTTGCTGGCAACGGCCCGGGGAGTCGAAGAGGCCTAAACCTCCACCCCGTGCTGGAGCAGGTCCCGGACGAGGGTGCCCAGGCTCTCGGATTCGGTCTTTGCCTTGATGCGGGCCCGGTGCACGTCAACCGTTTTCACGCTCGTGCCCAGGTCGCGGGCGATGAGCTGGCTGGACCGCCCGTCCACGACCAGCCGCAGCACCTCCCGCTCGCGCGGCGTCAGCGACGCGACCCGCTCGCGCACGCGCAGCCGCTCGGTGTGGGCGGTGAAGCACTGCTCGGCCTCGCGCAGCTGGTCCTGGACGACGTCGAGCATGCGCTGCGGCTCGTAGGGCTTCTCCAGGAAGTCCACCGCACCCAGGCGCATCGCCCGCACCGACATCGGGATGTCGCCGTGCGCGGAGCAGAAGATCACCGGTGCCGGGTACTCCCGTTCGGAGAGCTCCTCCTGCAGTTGGAAGCCGCTCAGGCCCGGCATCCGGACGTCCACGATCACCACACCGGGCTCGCCGGGGTCGAACTCGGCGAGGAATCCGGCGGCGTCCGGATAGGTCAGGGCCTGAACGCCGACGGTCTGCAGCAGGAACACCAGCGACCGCCGGTGCGCCTCGTCGTCATCGACGATGTGCACCACCGGCGCGGAAAGCGTCGTCATCGTCCCTCCAGGCGAACCAGGGGAAGTCCAAGACTAGGCAGCAACGCCCCGGGGCGGATAGGTCCGTTGGCGTTAGGCGGAGCCGCATTCTCTTCCACCACCTGAGCAGCTGGCACCGCCGCGGGTTCTTCAGCGCCTTCGTGGCGAGTACGCGGTACGCCGCGTATTGACACACTCAAGGAGCGGCGCACGGAGACCACGAAGGCGCTCAGGTTCCGCCACCCGCGCCGCCATGCAAACCAATCCCTCAACAGTTCTTACTCCCGCAGCAGCACCGAGGTCGTCGGGTGGTCGGAGGCGAAGCGGTCGGGGAGGGGTGCGATGAACACGTTCTCCGTCCGCGTGCGGGTGATCTTCCAGCCTTCGGGTTCTCGGCGGAAGGCGTTGTTGAGCCGGCTGGAGCGCAGGAGACCGCTGCCGTCGGCGAACAGCCAGGGCTGCACGTGGATCCACAACCCGGTCGCCTCGTCACCGGTCACGTGGATCTGCTCGGAGGTCAGGTAGTGCGCGTTGAGCAGCAGCGCCGGGTGCCGCTCCCGGCTCCAGAACCGCTCGAAGTGCGCCCGGATCGCCGCGTGCCCCTCGGCGCGGCCGAACTGGCCGTCGTAGTGCTCGCCGACACCCTCCCAGACCGCGTCGGAGGCGTAGAGCTCCATGATCGCGTCGATGCGCTCGGCGTCGTCGCGCACCGCGAACTCGGGGCACGGCGAGTCGCACAGGAACATGTACCGGGCTTGGATGCGGCGGATGTCCGCTTCGGCCTCCAGGGCCTCGATCCGCCTGGTCAGCGCGGCGATGGTCGACTCGGTCATCGGGCTCCTCTCGTGCGCGCGGGCGCGGTTTCGGGCAGGCGGAGCAGGCACAGCAGGGACACCAGCAGGCCGGCGGCGATGTACCAGCCGACCGACGTCGAGCTGCCGGTCGCGGCGATCAGGCGGTTGGCGATCATCGGAGCGAACCCGCCGCCGAGCACGCTGCCGATCTGGAACGCCAGACCCACGCCGGACTGCCGCTGCTCGACGGTGAACAGCTCCGAGTAGTACGTCAGCAGCGGTCCCCACAGGAATCCACCGATGGTGAACCCGATGATGACCGCCAGGCCCACCGCGAGCGGCGTGCCGATGTCGGCGATCCGGAACATCACCAGCGCGTACACCAGCGCGCCCACGGCGCCGGAGATCATCACCGGTTTGCGGCCCACCCGGTCCGACAACCAGCAGGCCAGCACGATCGTGATCGCGTGGCACAGCAGACCGATCATGCTGCCGACCACGATCGGCTGACGAGGCAGCGCGAGCCCCTGCGGTTCGGCGGCCGTGGCGTAGGACAGCATGAACGTCGCGAGGATGAACATGTTGGCGTTGAGACCCAGGTTCACGCCTGCGGCCAGCAGCAACCGCCTCCAGTCGTCCCGGAACACCGCCAGCAACGGCACCTCGCGCCCGCGAGCGAGGGCGACGAACTCCGGTGTCTCATCGATGCCGCGCCGCGCCCACACGCCGAGGGCGAGCACGAATCCGCCGATCAGGAACGGCACGCGCCAGCCCCAGTCGATCACGGCGTGCATCGGCATCAGCAGCACCAGCGCGAACGCCAGGTTGGCCAGCAGCTGCCCGAGCGGCGAGCCCATCGTCGCGAACGACCCGTACAGACCTCGCCGGTGCGGCGGCGCGTGCTCGACGGCCAGCACCGCGGCCCCGCCGATCTCCCCGCCGCGCGCCAGCCCGTGCAGCATGCGCAGCCCGATCAGCAGCAGCGGCGCGGTGATGCCGATCGCCAGGTAGGACGGCAGCACGCCCATCAGCAGCGTCGAGGAACCCATCACCACGAACGTCAGCTGCAGCGAGAACCGGCGCCCGTAGCGGTCGCCGATCCACCCGAACAGCAGCGCTCCCAGCGGGGTGAGCAGGAACCCGACGGCGAAGGTCGCCAGTCCCAGGAACGAGCCGAACCACTCGTCGCCGCTGATGAAGAAGATCTGCCCGAACACCAGGGCCGCGGCCGTGCCGTAGATGGCGAAGTCGTAGAACTCCAGCGTGGAACCGACCCCGCTGGCCAGGCCGATCCGTCTGACACCGGCGCGCGAGGCGCCGTTCTCACTGAGCACGGGCATGGCGAGTCCTGTCGGTCGAGGAGACGGACGCGTCCGCGTTGTCGCTCAACGCTAGGGACGGCCCCGAGACGCCGCCATTGGAGATTTCCCGACCGGGGACTAGGGGAATCCCTTACCGCAGCGCCGCCGCGCGGATCGCCAGAAGCAGTGGCAGCGAGCCGGATTCCCGCAGCGGCTGCGGAAGGCTGGGCGCCTCCAGGACGTTGGCGCCCGCGCGCAGCTCGCGGCTCATCGTCGCCAGGTCGATGTCGACGAAGTCGAGCGTCGAACCGGGAATGTTGTTGCTGGACACCGAGAGGAGCGTGATGCCGAAGAACTCCGGCTTCGCGCCGCGGTCCATCCAGCGCGCGAAACCCGTGAGCTCGGTTCCGGCGACGGAACCCCCGGTCAGCCCGGTCTCCTCGCGCAGCTCGCGCTCCATGCCGGTGACCAGCACCTCGGCCAGGTCGCGGCGGGGCGAGCCGTCGGCGGTGAGCAGGTCGCGCGGTTCCAGCGAACCGCTGCCCGAGGGATCGCCGTCGCCGACGATCAGCAGCAGCCCGTCGGTGGTGAACGCCAGCGTCGACACCCCCACGACGTCGGCGAGCTCACCGGCGTCGAGACCCCGCAACCGGCCCGCGGTGTCGGTCAGCAACCTCCGACGCAGGTCGAACTCCGCGCCGGTCTCCGGGTCGGTGATCCGCATCCCGCACAGCTCGTTGGACACCTGGAAGTCGAAGTAGCGCGTCCGGTGCAGCCGCACCTCGGCGTCACCGCCGCCGGGCAGCGGGTCCGAGCGCAGACCCACCACGGGACCGTTGAACAGCGGCCGGTCCGAGGAGTGCAGGGTCGGCAGGTGGGGCGCGGTCGTGCGCAGCTCCGGCGCCGGCCGGTACGCCTGCTCGGCGATCCGCACCGCGAAGCGGCGTTCCCGGACGGCGCGGTCGATCTCGTCGCTGAGCAGCGCCGTCCCGACACCGGGCAGGTGGCTGTAGACGGCGGCGGGGTAGGAGGCCGGAACACCGATCTCGGCGTGCGGGAACGGCTCCTCGGCGGGGGTGAACTCATGACCCGACCAGCGGCGGTGCAACCCGCGCAGATCACCGGTCAGCATGGCCACGCCCAGCACCAGCGCGATCAGCGCCAGCACGGCGCCCACCGCGACCGGCAGCACCACGACCGCACCGAGCAGCACTCCCAGCGCCACGACCAGCAACGGCCACTCGCGCACCGCCAGGTACCACGCGTAATCGGACCGGGACCGGACCCGCCGCACCAGCTTCCGCACGTCCACTCCCCGAACTCAAGATCAAACCCGATCACCCTAACCCAGCCGAATCTCAACCCGATGTCGAATCCAGCTCGGCAGGACCGCGGTGTGGCGACGCACGAACGTGTCAGCAACGGGCGCACCCCCGGTTTCGGGTCCGGATTGTCGGGTGTGCTCGGTACCGTCACGCTTGTAGCTGGATGGGCCGATCGGGGGTAGTCGGAGATGCCGGACGTCGCAGTCGAAGCCGCGCGCTTCATCGCGGGTCATGCCGGGGAGCCGATCACCCTGGGCGACGTCGCCGACCACGTCGGCTACAGCCCGTTCCACCTCGCCCGCGCGTTCGAGCGCGCCCACGGCCAGCCGCCCGGGAGGTTCCTGGCCGCGCACCGCTTCCAGCGGGCCAAGCGGCTGCTGCTGGAGACCGACGAACGCGTCGTCGACATCTGCTGCGAGGTCGGCTTCAGCTCGGTGGGAACGTTCACCCGCCGCTTCAGAGCCGAGATCGGCCTGTCCCCGGTGAGCTTCCGCAGGCTGCCCGACCTGCTCAGCGACGCACCGCCGCGCCCGGTGCTGGTGCCCGGTGACGACGACTCGGGCGGCGTCGTCACCGGCGAGGTCCACCTCGACCTCTCGGCGCGCATCGCGCTCGGCGGCGCCGCCGCGATCTACGTGGGCCTGTTCGCGCAGCGCACCCCGCGCGGCGTTCCGATCGTCGGAGCGCTGCTGGACGAGCAGGGGCGCTTCGCGCTCACCGGCATCCCGCGGGGCACCTACTGGGTGTTGGCGACCGCTTTCTCCGCCCGGGCCGACCACGCCCAGCAGCTGGTGCCCGGTTGGAACGTCGTCGGTGGCTCACCCGCACCGCTGGTCATCGGCCCCCGACGGCCTCCGGAGCACCGCGAGATCACCCTGCGGGTCGTGCCTCCGTGGTCGGCTCCGGTGCTGGTGGCGCTGCCGCCGCTGGCCGCTCCGATTGCGCAAGATCGGAGAAGACAACCCCTCGCAGCGGGCCTACCTTGAGCTTGATACCAGCCTTGACCAGCGCAGGGAGCCACTCATGAGTCGTGTCCGAGTCCTCGTCGGCACCCGCAAGGGAGCGTTCATCCTCACCGCCGACGGCAAGCGCGAGTCGTGGGAAGTCGACGGCCCTCACTTCGGCGGCTGGGAGCTCTACCACCTGAAAGCCTCCAAGGTCGACCCCGACCGCCTGTTCGCCTCCCAGTCCATGGGCTGGTTCGGGCAGCAGATCCAGCGCTCCGACGACGGCGGTAGGAGCTGGGAACCGGTCGACAACCACTTCTCCTACGACGGAACGCCCGGCACGCACCTCTGGTACGACGGGACGCCGAGGCCGTGGGAGTTCACCCGCGTCTGGCACCTGGAGCCCTCGGCCACCGACCCGGACACCCTCTACGCGGGCGTCGAGGACGCGGCGCTGTTCCGCACCACCGACGCCGGCCGCAGCTGGCACGAGCTGCCCGCGCTGCGCGAGCACGAATCGGCGCCGAACTGGCAGCCGGGAGCGGGCGGCATGTGCCTGCACACGATCATCCAGGCGCCGAACAACCCCGACCGCTTCTACATCGCGATCTCGGCGGCGGGCGCGTTCCGCACCGACGACGGCGGCAAGTCCTGGCGGCCGATCAACAAGGGCCTGCAGTCCGGCCAGATCCCGGACCCGGACGCCGACGTCGGCCACTGCGTGCACCGCCTCGCCCTGCACCGCGACCGGCCCGACGTGCTGTTCATGCAGAAGCACTGGGACGTGATGCGCAGCGATGACGCGGGCGAGTCCTGGTACGAGATCAGCGGCGACCTGCCCAGCGACTTCGGGTTCCCGATCGACGTGCACGCCCACGAGCCCGACACCGTCTACGTCGTGCCGATCCTCAGCGACGAGCAGCACTTCCCGCCGGAGGGCAAGCTGCGCGTGTACCGCAGCCGCGTCGGCGGCACCGAGTGGGAACCGCTGACCAAGGGCCTCCCGCAGGAGAACTGCTACGTCAACGTCCTGCGCGACGCCATGGCCGTCGACGAGCTGGACGACTGCGGGATCTACTTCGGCACCACCGGCGGCGACGTCTACGTCTCGCCCGACTCCGGCGACACCTGGCGGCCCATCGTCAACAACCTGCCCTCGGTCCTGTCGGTGGAGGTGCAAACCCTGCGATGATCCGCATCCTGCTTCCCGCGCACCTGCGCACGCTGGCGAAGATCCCCGAGCACGAGGTGGTCGTCGAGGTCGACGGCGTCCCGACGCAGCGGCTCGTGCTCGACGCCCTGGAGGCCCGCTACCCGGCGCTGCGCGGCACGGTCCGCGATCACGACACCAAGAAGCGGCGTGCGTTCATCAGGTTCTTCGCCTGCGAGCAGGACCTGTCCAACGAGCCGCTCGACGACCCGCTGCCCGAGGAGGTCGCGGTCGGCAAGGAGCCCTACATGATCATCGGAGCGATGGCCGGCGGCTGATCGCTAGGGTGGTGAGATGCTGGTTCATCACCTGGATTGCGGTCCGATGCGGCCCTTCGGCGGCCGGTTGATCGACGGCGAGGGCTCGGTGCTGCGCCGGGCCCGGATGGTGTGCCACTGCCTGCTGATCGAGACCGAGAGCGGATTGGTGCTGGTCGACAGCGGTTTCGGCAGCGCGGACTCCGACCCGGCGCGGACCTCGCTGCCGAAGGCGTTCCGGCTAATGATGAACCCGCAGCTGGATCCGGCGACCACCGCTGTCGCGCAGGTCAGGCGGCTCGGGTTCGACCCGGCCGACGTGCGGCACGTCGTGCTCACCCACCTCGACCTCGACCACGCGGGCGGCCTGCGGGACTTCCCGCAGGCCAAGGTGCACGTCCACGGCCCCGAACTGCGCGCTGCCACCGGAAGTTCGGACATGCGCTACCGCGAGGCGCAGTGGGCGCACGGACCCGAGTGGTCCGTCCACGAGGACCGGTCCGGGCAGGACTGGTTCGGGTTCGAGGCGGTGCGCGAACTCGACGGGCTGCCCGAGGAGATCCTGCTGGTCCCGCTCGGCGGCCACACCACCGGTCACGTCGGCGTCGCCGTGAACGCGGGCGCGCGATGGCTGCTGCACGCGGGTGACGCGTACTTCTGGCACGGGGAGATGTCGCAGCCCCCGCACTGCCCGCCCGCGCTGCGCGCGTTCCAGCGCGCGATGGCGGTGGACAACCGCGCGCGTGTGAACAACCAGAACAGGCTCCGCGACCTCGCGGGCGAGGTCGACGTCATCTCCGCCCACGACCCCACCGGCTTCGACAACCACGCGCGAGCCTGACCTGACACGGGGCAGATTCCTGGAAATCGGTTTGACCGCTCCACGGCGGCGCCCGCAGACTGGTGCGCGGTCTGGATCGATGCTGGGGGTTGTGGTGGCGGTCGAAACGCGCGCCGATTCCGGTGTGCTGCGTGCTCGCAACGCTGTTGCCGTGGTGTTCGCGCTCAACGGGTTCGCGATGGCCAGCTGGATGTCGCGGATCCCGGAAGCGCGCGATGCGCTGTCGGTTTCGCCGGGCGAGCTGGGCAGGCTGCTGCTGGCGATCTCCGTCGGGTCGATCCTCGCGCTGCCGCTGGCGGGAGCCCTGGTGCACCGCTTCGGCGCCCGAGCGGCCATCACCGGTGCCGCCGTGCTCGACGCCGCTGGAGTGGCGCTGGCCGGCGCCGGTGCCGGGGTGTTCGGCGATGTCTGGGTCACCGCTGCGGGCCTGTTCGCGTTCGGACTGGGCACGGGCGTGTGGGACGTGGCGATGAACATCGACGGCGCAGCGGTGGAGCGCCGGATCGGCCGCACCATCATGCCGCGCTTCCACGCGGGTTTCAGCCTCGGCACCGTCATCGGAGCCGGGGTGGGGGCGGCCTGCGCCGGACTGGGCGTGCCGATCGTGGTGCACCTGGTCGGTGCGGCGGTCCTGGTCGCGGTGATCCCGGCGTTGGCGGCACCGTCCCTGCTGCCCGCGCACGACGACGAGGAGAAGGAGTCGCCCGGAGGCGGGATCGTCCGCGTCTGGGCCGAACCGCGAACCCTGCTGGTGGGGTTGATGGTTCTGGCGATGGCGCTGACCGAGGGCACCGCCAACGACTGGCTGGCGGTCGCCCTGGTCGACGGCTACGACATCCCGCCGTGGCTCGGCGCGGTCGGTTTCGCGGTGTTCCTCAGCGCCATGACCGCGGGCCGCGTCGTCGGCACGGTGCTGCTCGACCGCTTCGGCCGCACGAGGGTCCTCTGGGCGACCATGGCCACCGCCGGGATCGGGGTGCTGCTGGTGGTCTTCGGGACCTGGCTCCCGCTGGTGTTCCTGGGCGCTGCGATCTGGGGAATCGGTGCGTCCCTGGGATTTCCGGTCGGGATGAGCGCGGCCGCCGACGACCCGGCCCGCGCGGCGGCCCGCGTCAGCGTCGTCTCCACCATCGGCTACACGGCGTTCCTCGCCGGCCCACCGCTGCTGGGCTACCTCGCCGACCAGGTCGGCACCCTGCACGCCCTGCTGCTGGTCGCGGCCCTGCTGGTCCCGTCAGCCCTGGCGGTTCCGGCCGCGAGGCCACCCGAGCACGAGTCCCGCTGAGGGGCGCTCGGCCAAGGGCCTTGAAAAAGGCGGCGTTAGCTTTTGTTTCAGGTGTGGGACTCAGCTCGCACCGCCGCGGGTTCTCAGCGGTTCTCCGGGGAGGACAGCCGTAGCGCCGTGTATTTGGCGCATACATCAGTCTCGGATCCCGGAGGCAGAGAGCAGCTGAGGTTCCGCTACCCGCACCGCCAAGCAAAACGAGTCCTCACAGCCATCAGACCTCGACCTCGGAGCGATCGCCGCCCCACAGGGTGTGGAAGGCGCCTTCCCGGTCCGTGCGGCGGTAGGTGTGGGCGCCGAAGAAGTCCCGCTGGCCCTGGGTGAGCGCCGCCGGGAGGCGTTCGGCGCGCAGCGCGTCGTAGTAGGCGAGGGCTGCGGCGAAACCCGGTGCGGGAACGCCCTGTTCGGTGGCGGCGACGAGGACCGCGCGCCAGTCGTCCTGGGCTTCGGCGATCTCCTCCGCGAACTCGTCGTCGGAGAGCAGGCTCGGCAGGTCAGGGCGGTTGTCGTGGGCCGCGCGGATGCGATCCAGGAACGCCGCGCGGATGATGCACCCACCGCGCCAGATCGCGGCGATGGCACCGAGGTCCAGCCGCCAGTCGTACTGGGCGCTGCCCGCGGCGATCTCGTGGAACCCCTGCGTGTAGGACACGATCTTCGACGCGTACAGCGCCTGCTCGACCCGGTCGGCGAACCTCGCCGCCTCGGCTTCCCCGAGCGCGCGCGGGGTGGGCCCCGCCAGGCCGCGCGACGCCTC
The DNA here is from genome assembly GCF_018070075.1 of Saccharopolyspora endophytica. Classification (GTDB taxonomy): domain Bacteria; phylum Actinomycetota; class Actinomycetes; order Mycobacteriales; family Pseudonocardiaceae; genus Saccharopolyspora; species Saccharopolyspora endophytica. The sequence continues at coordinate 131,835 of NZ_JAGPXE010000015.1, read as the reverse complement.
GCGCAGCGCGGTGTGCCCGGACAGCGAGCGGGCGAAGACCGCTTCGGCGATGCCCGAGACCGGAACGCCCAGTTCCAGCGCCAGCTGCACCGTCCAGCGCCCGGTTCCCTTCTGCTCGGCCTGATCGGCGACCACGTCGACGAACGGTCGCTCCGTCGCGGCGTCCACGTGGGACAGGACTTCGGCGGTGATCTCGATCAGGTAGGAGTCCAGCCTGCCGGTGTTCCAGGCCCGGAAGATGCCGGCGATCTCCTTCGGCGGATACCCGGCGACGTCGCGCAGCAGCTGGTACGCCTCGCCGATGAGCTGCATGTCGGCGTACTCGATGCCGTTGTGCACCATCTTCACGAAGTGCCCGGCCCCGTCCGCTCCGACGTGCGTCACGCACGGTGCGCCGTCGTCGGCCTTGGCGGCGATCTTCTCCAGCATCGGGCCGAGCGAGGCGTAGGACTCCGCCGAGCCGCCGGGCATGATGCTCGGACCGCGCAGCGCGCCTTCCTCCCCGCCGGAGATGCCGGTCCCCACGAAGTGGATGCCCTGTTCGCGCAGCTCCAGCTCGCGGCGGCGGGTGTCGGCGAAGTGCGCGTTGCCGCCGTCGATGATCACGTCCCCGGTGTCCAGCAGCGGTGCGAACTCGCGGATCACCGCGTCGGTGGGGTCACCGGCCTTGACCATGATGACCAGTCGTCGCGGCCGTTCGAGCGCTGCCACGAAGTCCTCGGCGGATTCGGCCGGGACGAACGCGCCCTCGTGCCCGAACTCGTCGACGAGCTCGCGGGTTCTGGCGGGAGTGCGGTTGTGCAGCGCGACGGCGTAGCCGTTGCGCGCGAAGTTGCGCGCCAGGTTGCGCCCCATGACCGCCAGTCCGCTGATGCCGATCTGCGCTGGTGTGCTCATTCGCATGACTCCCGTGGTGGCGTCGGTTCTCGGCGGGGGCTCAGCTGCTCGCGGCGGGTTCAGGGACGTCGAGCGGGTGCAGCAGCGAGGTCTCGTCGCGGCCCCAAGCACTCAGCAGGTGGTCGGCGAGCCTGCCCTCGAGCAGTTCGGTGGCGCGGACGCCGAAGACGACGTCCTCGGCCAGCCGCGGTTCCCGGTCGAGCAGGTCGCCGATCACGTCCCGGCGCATGACCTGCTCGTGCACCGCGTCGGCCTCGACGTGCTCGGCGAAGAAGTGGACGCACTCCTGCGCCGCCCCGAGCCTGTCCAGGGCCTTGGCGAGGCGCTGCGCGCTGGGCGCCGTGGTGATCTCGGCGGCCGCGAAGTGCCCGACCAGCGCACCGCGCAATCCCTGGTGCAGGCCCAGCAGCGACATCAGGTTGACGATGGCGATCTGCGGCTCCGGCACCACGTCCAGGTAGTGCAGGTAGTCGGCGGACAGCCCGGCACCGGTCAGCAGGTCGGCGAAGAGCTGGGAGTGGACCCGCTCGCCGCGCCCGCCGCCGAACTCGTCGAACTCCACCGCCACCAGCGACGCCTTCGCCTGGCCCTGCAGGCGCGGGATGACCCACGCGTGCGGATCGGCCTCCTTGAGGTGGTAGATCGAGCGGTGCGCGAAGTACTCCCGGACCTGCCACCACTGCCCGCGGTCGCGCAGGTGGTGCGAAACTCCGTTGCCGGGAACCGGTTCCACCAGCAGCTCGTCGAGCACGGCCGTGACGTCGTCGGAGACGTCGGTGCCGGCGCGCAGCGCGTCCAGGAAGACGCGTTCGAGCTCGCCGCGCAGGGCCAGCAGGCCCGGGTCCCACTCCCACTCCGGCGAGACGCCGTCGAACCCGCGGTAGTGCAGCTCGTAGCAGGTGTGCAGGGCGATCGCGAGGTCTTGCCCCCACGGGTCGCGGTCGTGCGCCAGCTCCGGGGGCGGCGCGGGGGCCGGGGGTTCCCGGCGGAGCGTGGCGGTGACCGCGGCGGACAGCGGGCCGCGCGGTTCCGGCAGGCTGGTCATCGCACCCCTCCCTCGACTCGGATGGCTGCGAGCAGCGCCCGGTCGCCTCGGGCCGCCGCAACGCGCTGCCGTCGGGCGCCGGTGCCGCAGTGCAGCAGTCCGGCGACGAGCTTGCGGACCGTCGCCAGCTCGCGGGTCTCCTCGAGTTCGCTTGCGGCCCAGCGGATCATGCGGTGGACGAGTTCGGCGGACTGCGCACGGCGCCGCGCCACCAGGTCGATGCCGGGCCCGTCGAGCCCGTGGCGGGCCGCGGTCCACACGGCCGCCTGTTCGAGTCGTGGATCGATCTCCGGGGCTTCGCGGCCGGCGTCCAGCTCGCGCTGCGCCGTCCGCACCAGGGCCCGGGTCACCACCGCCTGCAGCAGGGATTCGCCCACGGTGGTGGCCGCGTCCGCGACGCGCAGCTCGACCGTCGGCAGGTGCGGTGAGGGCCGCGCCAGCCAGAAAGACATGGCCTCGTCGACGAGAACTCCGCACTCGACGAGCCGCGCGACGTGCTCGTCGTGCTCGGCCGCGGAGCGGAACCGCGGCGGGATTCCCGAGCCGGGGAACCGGGTCTGCTGCACCAGGCGCCAGCTCGCGTAGCCGGTGTCGGCGCCGAGGTGGAACGGCGAGTTCGCCGACATCGCCAGCAGCGACGGCAGCCACGGGTGGAGGTGGTTGATCACGGCCACGGCCTGCTCGCGGTCGGGCACGCCGACGTGCACGTGGCAGCCGCAGGCCTGGTAGTCGGTGACGACCGCGCGGTAGGTCTCGGCGATCCGGTGGAAGCGCGCGCCGGGTGAGATCGCGCCCGGTTCGCCCGGGAACGGCGGTGTCCCGGAGGAGATCAGCGCCAGTCCTTCCGCATGCGCCGCGCGGCTCATCCGCTCGCGCGCGGAGCGCAGCTGCCCGCGCAGCTGCGCCGAGGCGGTGCACACGCCGGTGGCGGCCTCGGCCTGGCTGGTCAGCAGCTCGGGGTGGAAGCCGTGCTGCGGATCGAGGTCGGCCGCTGCGGCCAGCACCGCCGGACCCCGTCCGGACGGCGCGCGGCTCTCCGGATCCACCACGAGGAACTCCTCTTCGACGCCGAAGGTGCGCGAGGGTTCGGGAGCCTGTTCGACCGCCGGCTCGGCGTTCTCGACGGCGGGAGTGTTCACCGGCGCGCTCCTCCCCGTGGCTGCGATCCGGCCTGCATGGCGTTGCTTTCCCCGGCGAGGGCGTGGTCAAACCTCTGAGCTCGTGGTTTGCGACTCGGCGGGGGCGGAAACCTGTGGGTCATGAGATTGCTGAGGACCTCGGCCGTGTACCGGCCGCAGGGCGACACCTGGCTGCTGGCGCGGGCTTTGAGCGAAGCCGGGATCGAGCCCGGCGGCCGGGTGCTCGACGTGGGCACCGGGACCGGTGCGCTGGCGCTGGCGGCGGCGCGCATCGGCGCCGCGGAGGTGACGGCCGTGGACGTCTCGATCGCGGCCGTCGCGGTGGCGGGTGTGAACGCCTGGCTGCGCGGCTTGCCGGTGCGCGCGGAGCGGGGCGATGCGCTGGCGCGCGACTACCCGGATCCGTTCGACGTGGTGCTGGCCAACCCGCCCTACGTGCCCGCGCAGGGCCCCGAGCCCCCGCGCGGCGCGGCGCGGGCGTGGGACGCCGGGTACGACGGCCGCGCGGTCATCGACCGGCTGTGCGTTCGCGCGCCCGAGCTGCTGGGCGGTGGCGGGACGCTGATGCTGGTGCAGTCCGATCTGGCCGATGTGGAGGCGACGCTGGCGCGGCTGCGCGCCGGGGGCTTGAAAGCCGCTGTGGTGGATCGCCAAGCGCAGGCGTTCGGCCCGGTTCTCGACCAGCGCGCGGCCGTGCTGGAGGCCCGCGGGCTGATCCGGCGCGGGCAGCGCAGCGAGGAGCTGGTGGTGATCCGTGCGGACCGGCCGCGCTGACCCCGACCTCAGGCGGGTCACCGTCGTCCCCGGAGGGCCGGTCCTGGTGGAAGGTCCCGTGCGACTGGTGCTCGAGGACGGGACCACAGTGGACTCCGACCGCTTCGTGGTCGCCGTGTGCGCGTGCCGCCGCAGTCAGAACTACCCCTTCTGCGACACCAGCCACCGCCGCAAGGTGCGCGACGCGTGACCGCCGGGCTCGACGTTTCGCGACCGGGGCTCCCGGGTAAACCGTGGTCTCCCGAGGATGAGGAGGGTGTTCAGATGTCTGCGATGGACAAGGCCCGCCACAAGGTGGAGGAGGCCGTGGGCAAGGCCAAGGAGAAGCTCGGCAGTGCCACGGGCGATCGCAGGACCGAGGCCGAGGGCAAGACCGAGCAGACGAAGGGCAACCTCAAGCAGGCCGGTGAGAACGCGAAGGACGCCTTCCGCCAGGACGGGTGACTCCCAGCGCCGGTCCGAGAAGTCCGCGCGACTCAACCGGTTTCCCCTCGGCGGGGGCTGATGGCGAGCCCCCGCCGAGTCACGCCCGAAAGTTCCCGAGGAGGCTCCCGATGCAGGAGCAGGACTTCCCGTTGCCGGACTACGACCAGTTGTCGACGGGGTCGTTGCAGCACATGATCCGATCGCTCGGTCAGGACGAGCTGACGCGCGTGCTGGAGTACGAGCAGGAGCACAACGACCGCCCGCAGGTCGTCGAGATGATGCGGCAGCGGCTCGACGAGCTCCGCCGCGGTGCGCAACCCGGATCGGGGGAGCACCGGGCGGAACCGGCGGAGGCGCAGGACTCCGCGAAGGGGTCGCCGGTGACGCCGGCCGGGGCCCCGGAAGCGATGCACCCGCTGCGGCACGGAAACCACAACCGCCCCGGCACCACGTAGAAAGCCCTGCGCAAGGCGGGATTGGGGCCGTCAGCGGCGCAGTCCCGCGTCCCCTGGGGGTGCGCATGACGCCGCTGCGGTCGGTGTTCCACCGGGACGACCTGGCGCGGGTGCGGCAGGCCGAGGCGCTCGCTGCACTTGGTCGCACCCGGGCCACATCACGCTGCCCACCGAAGACCAGCCCTGATCACCGCCGACCGGACCCGCTGCCGCGCCTGACCCACGCGCGTCGAGGTCAGTCGCTCGTCTTGAGCTTCTTCATGATCATGTGGGAGTCGACCCTGGCCACCGCGCGCAGCGCCATGAGCTTGGTCGTGAGGAAGGTTTCGAAGGTCGCCGAGTCCTCCACGGCCACGCGGATGAGGTAGTCGGGGCGGCCGAAGAGGCGGTGCACCTCGACGACCTCGTCGTAGGCGGTGATGGCGCCTTCCAGCTCCTCGACGGTCTGCAGGTCGTTGATGCTGATCTCGACCGAGACCATGACCTCGAAGCCGCGGCCGGTGGCGGCCGGGTCGATGCGGGCGCGGTAGCCGGTGATGATCCCCTCGGACTCCAGGCGCTTGACCCTGCGCAGGCACGGGGCGGGTGTGAGGCCGACCCGCTGGGCGAGCTCGACGTTGGTCAACCTGCCGTCCTGGCTCAGGTGGAACACTATTGCGCGATCCAGGTCATCCATCGACATGATGTTGCTCTCGCGGTCGGAAACCGGGCACGTACGGCAACCACATTACTTCCTTCGCCACCTAAAATTGCAGCCATGCCTGCTGTCCTGGTCGCTGAGACCGCTTCCTCGCCGCGCGCCGACCTGCGGGGTGCTCTGCGCGATTCGAGCTCCGTGGGGCTCGCGATGATCCCGCTGGGCATCGCGTTCGGACTGCTCGTGGTGCACGCCGGTCTCGACTGGTGGTGGGCGACGGCGTTCGCCGCCCTGATCTACGCGGGCTCGCTGGAGTTCCTGCTGATCGGCCTCGTCGTGGCCGCCGCGCCGCTGGCGCACGTCGCGGTGACGGCGCTGCTGGTCAACTTCCGGCACGTGTTCTACGCGCTGTCGTTCCCGCTGCACCGGGTGCGCAGCCGAATCGGCAAGGTGTACAGCACTTTCGCGCTCACCGACGAGGCCTACGCGCTGTCGACCGGGCCCGCGGCGCAGGAGTGGAGCGGCAGGCGGATCGTGTGGTTGCAGGTGCTGCTGCACATCTACTGGGTCGCGGGCGCGACGCTGGGCGCGCTGTTCGGGGCGCTGGTGCCGTTCCAGCTCGACGGTCTCGACTTCGCGCTCACCGCGCTGTTCGTAGTGCTGGCCATCGACGCCTACCGGGCGCGTCGCAGCGTTCCCGTCCCGGCGCTGGCGATGGTTTGCGCGTTGGTGAGCGCGCTGCTGTTCCCCGAGCAGATGCTGCTGGTCTCCCTCGGGCTGTTCACCGCCTGCCTGCTGGTGAGCCGAATCGTGTTGCGGAAGAAGGACGTCGATGCCTGACCCGATCCACATCGCCGGCGCGGTGGCCGTGTCCGTCGCCGTCACCTGGGCGTTGCGGGCGTTGCCGTTCGCCGCTCTCGCACCGCTGCGCAGCAGCGCGACCGTGCACTTCCTCGGCGCGCGGATGCCGGTCGGCGTCATGGTGATCCTCGCCGTCTACACGCTGCACGACACCCAGGCCACCGCGTACGCGCCGACCGCGCTGTCGCTGGCGGCGACCATCGGGTTGCACCTGTGGAAGCGCAACCCGGTGCTGAGCATCCTCGGCGGGACCGCCGTCCACGTGCTGCTGACCAGCGTGGTCTTCGCTCAGTCCTGGTAGGTGCGGTAGGCGGCGACGAGCTGGGTCTCGGCGGCGTCGAAGTACGCGTCGAGCTTCTCCGCCGCTGCCTCGCGGTGTCCCGCGGTGAGCAGGTCGGCGATCTCGCGGTTGAACCCGAGGTAGGGCTTGTGGAACTCCTCGGGGCGCGACATGACGTGGAACGCCAGGCGCAGCTCGGCCAGCAGCTGGCGCATCGTGTCGTTGACCCGGGGGCTGCCCGCCAGCGCGGCCAGCGCCTCGTGGAAGCGCATGTTCGCCGTACCCACGTCCCACCAGCGCTCCTCGGTCGCCGCGCGCTCGCCGTCGCTGACCGCGCGGTCCACCGCTGAGACCAGGTCGGGGTTCTCGCCGCGGCGCACCGCGCTGGTCTCCAGCAGGCGGCGGATCCGGTAGAGGTCGATGACGTCCTCGGCGGAGAGCACCCGGACGAACACGCCGCGGTGGAACTCGTGCACCAGCAGCCGTTCGTGCACCAGCAGCCGGAAGGCTTCGCGCAGCGTGTTGCGGGAGACCGCGAGGGCCTTGCCCGCGCTCTCCTCGGACAGCCGGGTGCCGGGGGACAGGGCGCCATCGATGATCCGCTGCCGCAGCACGTCGGCGACCCGCTCGGCGGTGCTGGTGCGGTCGAGCAGCGCTCGGTCGGCCGCCAGCAGGTCAGCCCACGGATCGGTCGCGGTCAAGCCGGCTCCCTGTGCAGTAGGTGCAGGTGATCAACAGTTTAACGGGAAAGTTCCAAACGGGGTATTGCGGGATTGTTCAACAATTCTCTATGTTGTTCCGAACCACAGCCACCGCGGGATCGGAGTGCCATGACCGAGACGAGCACACCCCGGCAGAACGGATCGAAGGGGAAGCGCAGCACGCTGCTCGGTGCGGTGTTCCTGATGGCCACCAGCGCCATCGGGCCCGGCTTCATCACCCAGACGACCCAGTTCACCATCCAGCTCGGGGCCGCCTTCGCCTTCGCGATCCTGGTGTCGATCCTGGTCGACATCGCCGTCCAGCTGAACGTGTGGCGGGTCATCGGCGTCTCCGGCATGCGCGCCCAGGACCTGGGCAACAAGGTGCTGCCCGGCCTCGGCTACGTGATGGCCGCGCTGGTGGTCTTCGGCGGGCTCGTGTTCAACATCGGCAACATCGCCGGAACCTCGCTGGGCCTGGACGCGCTGTTCGGGCTCGACGCCAAGATCGGTGGCACGCTGTCCGCGGTGATCGCGATCGGCATCTTCCTCAGCAAGCGCGCGGGTGTGGCGATGGACCGCATCGTCGTGGTGCTGGGGATCGTGATGATCGCGCTGACCGCCTTCGTCGCGTTCTCCTCCGCGCCTCCCGTCGGCCAGGCGCTGGTGCAGGCCGTGTGGCCGAGCGAGGTCGACTTCCTGGCCATCACCACGCTCATCGGCGGCACCGTCGGTGGCTACATCACCTACGCCGGGGCGCACCGGCTGGTCGATGCCGGCGTGACCGGACCGGAGCAGATCACCGACGTCAGCCGCAGCTCCGTGGTGTCGCTGCTGGTCACCGGTGTGATGCGGCTGGTGCTGTTCCTCGCGGTGTTCGGCGTGGTCGCCGGCGGCGTCGCGCTCAGCTCGGCCAACCCGACCGCCGAGGCGTTCCAGCACGCGGCCGGTGAGATCGGGCTGCGGCTGTTCGGCATGATCCTCTGGGCAGCCAGCATCACCTCGGTCGTCGGCGCCGCCTACACCTCGGTGTCCTTCCTGGTCACCTTCTCCCGCTCGCTGGAGAAGGCCCGCAACTGGCTGGTCGTGGCGTTCGTGGCGATCTCCGCGCTGGTGTTCGTGCTGCTGGACCAGGCGCCCACCACACTGCTGGTGCTGGCCGGTGCGCTCAACGGGCTGATCCTGCCGGTGGGCTTCGGCGTGCTGATGTTCGTGGCCGCCCGGCGCGGCGACCTGCTCGGCGGCTACCGCTACCCGCGCTGGCTGCTGGTGGTCGGAGCGGTCGCCTGGCTGCTGACGGTCTACCTGGGCGTCAACTCGGTCGGCGGCATCGCGGCGCTGTGGAAGTGAGGACGAACATGGATCTCAACGCTGACCTGGCCGAAGGTTTCGGCCGCTGGGAACTCGGCGACGACGAAGCGCTGCTGGACGTGGTCACCAGCGCCAACGTGGCCTGCGGCTTCCACGCCGGGGACTCCGTGGTGATCCGCGCGGCGGTGACCCGGGCCGCCGAGCGCGGCGTGGCGGTCGGCGCGCAGGTCGGCTACCGGGACCTGGCCGGGTTCGGCCGCCGGTTCATCGACGTGCCCCCGCGCGAGCTGACCGACGACGTGATCTACCAGATCGGCGCGCTGGCCGGGTTCGCCCGCGTGGCGGGCACCGAGGTCGCCTACGTCAAACCGCACGGCGCGCTCTACAACGCGATCGTGCACCACGCCGAGCAGGCCGCCGCCGTGGTCGAAGCGGTCCGCGCCTTCGACCCGGGACTGGCCGTGCTCGGCCTGCCCGGCTCGGAGTGGCTCTCCCAGGCAGAGCGGGCAGGGTTGCGGACCTTCCGCGAAGCCTTCGCCGACCGCGCCTACACGCCCGAGGGCACCCTCGTGTCGCGGCGCGAACCCGGCGCGGTGCTGCACGACCCCGAGGAGATCGCCCAGCGCTGCCTGACACTCGCCGCGGGCGAGCCGATCCGGGCCGTCGACGGCAGCGAGATCCAGGTGCGCGCCGACTCGATCTGCGTGCACGGCGACAGCCCGGGAGCGGTCGCCATCGCCCAGGCCGTGCGCGACCGGCTCAGCGGGGCGGGCGTGGTGCTGCGGCCGTTCGTGGCGGGAGGGAGCTGATGCGCTTCCTGCCCTGCGCCGACTCGGGACTGCTGATCGAACTGGCCGATCTGCAGGAGGTGCACGCGCTGTACGCGGCGCTCGCCGACTCACCGCCCGAAGGCGTCATCGACCTCGTCCCCGCGGCGAGAACGCTTCTGCTGCAACTGGATCCGCAGCGGTCCGACGTCAAGGCGATCGAGGCCGCGGTGCGAGCCGTCGAACCGCGCGGCGGACTGCGCGAGGAGGGCGAGCAGCTGGAGGTGCCGGTCGTCTACGACGGCGCCGACCTCGCCGAGGTCGCCCGGCTGACCGGGCTCACCGAGCGCGAGGTCGTCGACAAGCACACCGGAGCCGAGTGGAAGGTCGCCTTCGGCGGATTCGCACCGGGTTTCGGCTACCTCAGCGGCGGCCCGCAAGACCTCGTGGTGCCTCGCCGGTCCGAGTCGCGCACCGCCGTTCCCGCCGGAGCCGTGGGGCTGGCGGGCGCGTTCAGCGGCATCTACCCGCGGGAATCGCCCGGTGGGTGGCAGCTCATCGGGCACACCGACCTGCAGATTTTCAGCATCGACCGCGATCCGCCCGCGCTGCTGCGCCCGGGTGTGCGAGTGCGGTTCCGGGAGATCGGATGACACTGGAAGTCCTGGCCACCGGCCCGCTCGCCACCGTTCAAGACCTCGGCAGACCGGGCCTGGCGGGGATCGGCGTGGGCACCTCCGGTGCTGCCGACGCCCCCTCGCTGCGGCTGGCGAACCGGCTGGTGGGCAACGACGAGAACACCGCTGCCATCGAGGTCACCTTCGGCGGGCTCGTCGTGCGCCCCACCCGCGACGTGACCGTGGCGCTCACCGGAGCACCGTGCCCCCTCTCGGTCGACGGTCGAGGCGCGGCCGCGAACGCGGTGCTGCGCGTGCCCGCCGGAGCGGAGCTGCGGCTCGGCGTCCCGGCGATCGGGTTGCGCAGCTACCTCGCGGTGCGCGGCGGCATCGACGTCGAACCGGTGCTCGGCTCGCGCTCCACCGACGTGCTCTCCGGACTCGGTCCCGACCAGCTCCGGCCCGGTGCCGCGCTGCCGATCGGTGCGCCGCCCTCGCGGTTCCCGGTCGTGGACATCGCGCCCGTCGCCGGTCCCGCCGAGGAGATCGTGCTGCGGGTCCAACCGGGCCCGCGCGCCGACTGGTTCACCGACGAAGCGCTGGAATCGCTGGTCAGCGCGCCGTACGAGGTCACCTCCGAGAGCAACCGGGTCGGCATGCGCCTCGACGGACCGGTGCTGGAGCGCAGCCGGACCGAGGAACTGCCCAGCGAGGGCATGGTCGCCGGCGCACTCCAGGTGCCGCCGCTGGGAACCCCGACGCTGTTCCTGGCCGACCACCCCGTCACCGGCGGGTACCCGGTGATCGGCGTGGTGCCGGCCGCCGACGTGGCCAAGGCCGCGCAGGCGCGACCCGGCCAGCACGTCCACTTCCGCTGCATCTGAGGAGGCCACGATGGCGAAGGACATGTCACCCGAGCAGGCCCGGGAAGCGTTCCGCGGTGGGCTGCGCGTGCCGACCTCGGGCTTCAGCGCCGGGTGGACGCAGGCGAACCTGATCTCGCTGCCGCGCGAGCACGCCTACGACTTCCTGCTGTTCGCCCAGCGCAACCCCAAGTCCTGCCCGGTGCTGGACGTGACCGAGCCGGGCGAGACCAGCGCGTCGCTCTTCCGGGGCGACCTGCGCACCGACCTGCCCGCCTACACCGTCTACCGGGACGGCGAGCTGGTGGAGGAGCGCGCCGAGGTCGTCGACCTGTGGCGGGAGGACCTGGTCAGCTTCCTCGTGGGGTGCAGCTTCACCTTCGAGGCCGCGCTGCTGGAGGCCGGTGTCCCGGTCCGGCACATCGAGGCGGGCAGCAACGTGCCGATGTACCGGACCTCCCGGCAGTGCCGACCGGCCGGAGGGCTCTCGGGTCCGCTCGTGGTGTCGATGCGTCCCGTCCCCGCTGAACTGGTCGCCACCGCCGTGCGGGTGACCTCCCGATACCCGGCGGTGCACGGAGCCCCGGTGCACGTCGGTTCTCCGGAAGCCCTGGGGATCACCGACCTCGGCGCACCCGACTTCGGCGAGGCCGTGGAGGTCCGCCCCGGTGAGGTCCCGGTCTTCTGGGCCTGCGGGGTCACGCCGCAGGCCGCGGTGATGCAGTCCAAGCCGCCGTTCGCCATCGGTCACGCCCCCGGCCACATGGCCATCACCGACGCCCGCGACAGCGACTACCAGCTCCCGTAGCCCGGCGACGGGGGCGTGGGCGCTGCGATCCTCGTCATGATTGCGACACCCACGCGGTGACCTCTGCTTACCGTGGGTTCGTGACTTTTCGCATTCCGCTCCAGGTCCGCAGCTACGAGCTCGATGCGCTCGGCCACGTCAACCACGCGGTGTACCACCAGTACGGCGAGGTGGCTCGGGTCGCCGGGTTCCAGGCGGCCGGGTGCGACTGGGACGGGCTGGTAACCCGGAAGCTGTCGCCGGTGCTGCTGAGCACGACGGTGAACTTCCGGCGCGAGCTGCGCGCCAACGAGCACATCGAGGCGTCCTGCGAGGCGAAGTTCGGCTCCGGGAAGTCCTTCCACCTCGACACGGTGATCACCAAGGCCGACGGCACGATCTCCGCCGACATCACCTGCGTGCTGGGCCTGATGGACCTCGAAGCCCGCAAGCTCGTCGCCGATCCTAGGAGCGCGCTCGAAGCGGTCGGCTTCGACGCCGAGGCGCTGGCCCCGGGGGCCTGAGCGGTTCAGCGCTCGGCGTTCACCGACGTGCGCCGGCCGGGCAGCTCGAAGGCCAGGATCCGGCGGGCGGCCGCCGCGGCATCGCGGTCGAGCCGCCGCCAGTCCTCGTAGGGTTCGGCCTGCGCCCGCAGCGGGGCGAGGTTCTTCAGCAGGATTCGGGTGTTCGTCTCAGCGCTCATCGTTCGGCTTCCCGTCAACGGGGTGTCTCCCCACTGAGGTTGATCGCCGAGCGGTGGTCCGGGGTTAGCCGGAAGTAGCGCAGACCACGTCGGAGATCACGGCATCACCGAGCCGATCTCCACCGCGCCGCCCTGCCCGGGGATCATCGTGACGTTGCGGTGCACCGGGCGCTCCGGCGCCGCATCGATCGCGCTCAGGTCGGTGCGGCGGGCGATCTCCCGGGTGAGGATGCGCATCTCCTCCATCGCCAGAGTCGCGCCGAGGCAGCGTCGGTCGCCGCCGCCGAACGGGATCCACGTGGTGGAGCCGGGTTTCACGCCGACGAACCGGTCCGGGTCGAAGCGGAACGGGTCGGCGTAGAGGTCTTCGCGGTGGTGCAGCGAGAGAACTCCGATCAGCACCCGCGACCGCTCCGGCACGACCCAGTCGCCGAAACGCCAGTGGGACATGACCCGCCTGCCCAGCATCGGGATCACCGGGCGCACCCGCATCGCCTCGTGGATCGTCGCGTCGACGTAGCCGCCGTCGTCCTCGGCGCGGGCCGCGTCGCGGAGCCTGCCGTAGGACTCGGGATGCCGCACCAGCCGCTCGAACGCCCAGCCGATGGAGTTGGCGGTCGTCTCGTGCCCCGCCAGCACCAGCGTCAGCAGCTCGTTGCGCAGCTCGCCGTCGGTGAGCCCGGCGCCCTCGTCGTCGCGGGCGTCGAGCAGCAGCGACAGGATGTCGTGCCGCTCGCCGGGCACGTGCGCGGCGCGGCGCTGGGCGATCACCGCCAGCATCGCGCGGTCGAGGTGCGCCAGCCCCCACTTCTGCACCCCCACCGGCTCCGCGCTGCGCATCGACACCAGCTCGCTGACCCGCGCCAGCGGGCTCACCGACAGCGCCAGCATCTGCCGCAGCCGCCTGCGCAGCAGCTGCTCGGACTCGTTGGAGCGGTAGTCGATGCCGAACACCCCGGACATGATCACGTCGAGGGTCACCTGCTGGGCGGAGTCGGCGAGCCGGATCCGGGAACCGGGCTGCCAGCCGTCGATCTCGCGGGTGGTGGCGTCGAGGATCTGCTCGCGGTAGCGGGCGATGGCCTTGCCGTGGAACGGCGGCATCAGCAGCTTGCGCTGCCTGCGGTGCCGCTCACCGGTGGCGGTCAGCACCGACTCGCCGACGATGGGCCGCAGCTGCGACTGCCCGGCGGTGGACGGCGCCAGGGCCGGACCGGCGGTGAACAGCGACTTCACGTGGTCGGGGTGCGAGGTGATCGTCAGCGGCCGCTTCTCCAGCAGCGTGTTGACGCGGAAGACGTCACCGTGGAGCCGGGTTCCCCCGAACAGCACGCGCCCCTGGTCGCGGCCCAACCGCAGGGTCTGCAGCAGCGGCCCGGACCCGTGCAGCGGTGGTGGCGTGCCCAGCTCGTCGACCGGTCCGGCCGGGGACGGTGCGAGCTCCCCGGACCCGGAGGGTGTCGCGGACTCCCACCAGCGGCGCCGGTGCTCGCTGGGGGACGTGGCGGTCGAGGTCGTCATGACCACAACGCTATCGGCGGGTGACCGCGCCCACATCGTCCTGCGGGCCCGGTCCCACCTCCTACCTGAGGAGGAGTCCGCGACGATTCCGGCGGGCCGGGCGGCGTTCTAGGCTGGCCCGGATGAAGGGTCTGATCCGCTACGTGCACCGCCGAGCCGCGGCGCTGCCGTTCGGCTACCCGCCTGCGGTGGTGCTGCCCGGCCACGCGTGCCTGGTGGTGGTGTCGGCGGTCGCGGTGGTGCAGCGGCTGGCGGCCGAGGTCGCGGACTGGACGCTCGTCGGCGGTCTGCTCGCGATCCTGCCGGTGGTGTACCTGCTGGTCGGAACGCCGATCCCGGACTCGGGACGGCCCGTCGGCGTGGCCGGGTGCGCGATGCTGGGCACCTCGATCCTGCTGGTGCACCCGGTGCCCAACGACCTCGCGCCGCTGATCCTGGTCGTGATGCTCGCCGAGTGCGCGGCCGTCACCTCGGTTCGGGTGAGCCTGACGGTCGCCGCACTGGCCGCGCTGGTCCCGACCGCGGCGGCAGCCGTCGGGCACCTCGGCTACGGCCTGCCGTTGTCCCTGGTCACGGTCGCGCTCGGCTGGGCCACCGGTTTCATCATCAGGACCCAGCTGCGGTCGTTCGAGCGGGAACGCGAGGTGCAGGCCGAGCGGGCGGTGCAGGCCGCCGACGACGAGCGCCGCCGCATCGCGCGCGAGGTGCACGACGTCGTCGCCCACTCGCTGAGCATCACGCTGCTGCACCTCACCGGTGCCAGGCGGGCGTTGCAGGAGGACCGCGACGTCGACGACGCCGTCGAGGCGCTCACCGACGCCGAACGACTCGGCAGGCAGGCGATCGCCGACATCCGCCGCACGGTCGGGCTCCTGGACGCCGAACCGTCGAAGGTCCGCCCGGAGCCGGGCATCGACGACATCGCCGATCTCGTCTCCGACGTCGTCAGAGCCGGTGTCCCGGTGACCTACGAGGTGGACGGCGACGCCCGATCCGTTTCCGCCGCAACGGGCCTCGCGCTCTACCGGATCGCCCGGGAGTCGCTGGCCAACGTCGTCAAGCACTCCCCGGGAACCACCGCGCTGGTGCGGCTGGTCGTCGACGACGGCGTGGTGCTGACCGTCGGCAACGCGTTGCCGAGCGCGGCAGGAGCGGCCGAGCCCGGCAACGGCATCGCGGGCATGCGCCAGCGCGCCGAACTGCTGGGCGGACGCCTGCGAGCCGGTCCCGCCGGCGACGAATGGGTGGTGCGCGCGGAGTTCTCACCGGAACCGCACGACCTGCTGCCGACACCGGGGGAGGCCCGATGATCAAGGTTCTGCTCGTCGACGACCAGGAGCTGGTGCGCTCGGGGCTGCGGCGGATCCTGCGTCGCAAGGACGGTTTCGCCGTAGTCGGGGAGTGCGCGGACGGAGCGGAGGTGGCCTCGGCCGTCGCCGCCGACCGGCCCGACGTGGTCGTGATGGACCTGCGGATGAAGCACGTCGACGGCATCGAGGCGACCCGCGGGCTGCAGGCGACCGACGACGCCCCGCCGGTGCTGGTGCTGACCACCTTCGACGACGACCAGCTGCTCTCCGGCGCCCTGCGCGCGGGCGCGAGCGGCTTCCTGCTCAAGGACTCCCCGGCCGAGGACGTCATCCGCGCGGTCCGGTCGCTGGCCGCGGGCGAGGCGTGCTTGGACCCGGCCGTCACCGGGCGCGTGCTCACCGCCTACCGCTCGTCGTCCCCGGCACCGGAGGTCGCCGTCGACGAGCTCACCTCGCGCGAGCGCGACGTCCTGGTGCTCATCGGACGAGGCCTGTCCAACTCCGAGATCGCCGCGGAACTGGGCATTTCCGAGGTGACGGTGAAGAGCCACGTCGGCCGCATCTTCGTCAAGCTCGATCTGCGAGACCGCGCGGCCGCCATCGTCTACGCCTTCGACCACCGCATCGTCACGCCGAGGTAGTGCTGCGCCTCCGGGAACGCAGTCATCCGGCTGCCGGCGAGCGGCCCGGTGCTGAGTGGCCGCACCCGGGGCTGCGCCGGGCATCGGGAGGAACCCGGCACCACCCCCAGACATCCCAGGTGCGCCTGACCACACCATGGCGGCAGCCGGTGGCAGCGGACAAGGGGTTTTCGATAGGAGGAAAACCCGCTGCGCACACCCGTC
Organism: Saccharopolyspora endophytica; assembly: GCF_018070075.1. Classification (GTDB taxonomy): domain Bacteria; phylum Actinomycetota; class Actinomycetes; order Mycobacteriales; family Pseudonocardiaceae; genus Saccharopolyspora; species Saccharopolyspora endophytica. The sequence continues at coordinate 115,896 of NZ_JAGPXE010000015.1, read as the reverse complement.
AGCGCACTCGGAACCAGGACGCCGCGCGGTTGCGGAACTCGTGAGGCCGAAGCGCGCCCGCCCCGTCGGGAAGCGCGGCGAGCACGGGCACGCCGGTGGTGCGGGGGAGCTCGGTGAGGTTGCAGCGCTCGGCCAGGCCGGGTTCTTCCGGCACGGCGCCGAGCACCAGGCCGACCGGTTCCAGGCCGCGCGAGCGCAGCGCCTCGACGGTGAGCTCGGTGTGGTTGAGCGTGCCCAGGCCGACCCGGGTGACGACGTGGACCCGGACCTCGTGGTCGCGGGCGAGGTCGGCGGCGAGGTCGGGCAGGGTGCCTCCGGTGGTGTCGAGGCGGACCAGGGCACCGCCCGCACCCTCCACGATCACCGTGCGGTGCGCTCCGGCGAGCTCGCGAACGCGGGACGCGTGGTCGCCGATCGTCGGGATGTCGACCTCGCGCAGGCGGGCGGCGGTGTCCGGGGCCAGCGGGTCCGGGAGGTGGGTGAACTGCGCGACCTGGCAGCCCGCCAGGCGGCGGACCACCTCCACGTCGGGCTCGTCATCGCCGGTCTGCGTCGGCTTGGCCACCACCACGTCGGGTCCGAAGTGGACGGCCAAAGCCGCGGTGGCCACGGTCTTGCCGACCCCGGTGTCGGTTCCGGTGACGAAGACGATCACGGTGCTCCTCCGTGCTGCTCGACGACGCGCGTCAGCGCCTCGACCGCGTGCTCCCAGGGCTCATCGCCGATCCCGGCCTGGGTGGTGATCCGCAGCCGCGACACGCCGTCGGGCACCGACGGCGGCCGGAAGCAGCCGACCCGCACCCCGGCGTCGAGCGCGGCGGCCTGCGCCGCGAGCGCCACCTGCGGAGACGGCATCGGCACCGACAGCACCGCACCCGCCGACCGGCTCACCGCGAGGCGGTCGGCGAGCTCGGAGGCCCGCCCGTGGACCCGCCGGGGGAGTTCGGGCCGCTCGCGCAGCAGGCGCAGCGCGGCCAGCGCCCCGGCGACGGGTGCGGGAGCCAGCGCGGTGTCGAAGATGAACGGCCGCGCGCGGTTGACGAGGTGGTCGATCAACGCCTCCGACCCCAGCACAGCGCCGCCCATCGCGCCGAGGGACTTCGACAGGGTCGCCGTCATGACGACCTGCGGAGCCTCGCCCAGTCCGGCCACCAGACCCCGGCCGCGATCGCCCACGACACCCAGCCCGTGCGCCTCGTCGACCAGCAGCAACGCGCCCCGCTCGGCGCAGATCTCAGCCAGTTCGGGCAGCGGTGCCGCATCGCCGAGCACCGAGTAGACCGACTCGGTCAGCACCAGCGCCCGCCGCCCACCGGCCTGGTCCAGCGCTGCCCGCACCGCGTCGACCTCGTTGTGCGGCACCACCTGGATCGTCGCGCGGGACAGCCGGGCCGCGTCGATCAGCGACGCGTGCACGTGCGCGTCCGAGACGATGAGCGCGTCGCGGTCGGCGAGCGCGGTCACCGCGGACAGGTTCGCGTGGTAGCCGCTGGACATCACCAGCGCGGACCGCCGGCCCGTGAACCCGGCGAGCTCGGCCTCCAGCTCGCCGTGCGCCGTCGTGGTGCCGGTGACCAACCGGGACGCGCCCGAGCCCGCGCCCCACGCCAGCGCCGCGTCGGCGGTGGCCCGGCGCACCTCGGGATGCGCGCTCAAACCCAGGTAGTCGTTGCTCGCCAGGTCGATGACGTCCTCGTCCACCGAGCGCGCCCGCAGCGCGCGCTGCAGGCCCGCCCGCTCGCGAGCCTCCCGCTGCTCGGCCAGCCACCCGTCCCAGCTCATCCGGCCTTCACCGCCGCGGCGATGCCGGCGCACAGCGTCGCCACGTCCTCGTCGGTGCACACGTACGGCGGCATCGTGTAGATCAGGTCCCGGAACGGGCGCAGCCACGCGCCCTCGGAGAGCGCGGCCTCGGTCGCCGCGGCGACGTCGACCGGGTGATCGAGCCGCACCACCCCGACTGCGCCGAGCACTCGCACCTCGGCCGCGTCGATGTCGTGCAGCGCCTGCAGACCGCGGTTGATCCGCCGCACGTCGTGCACCCACCGGCCGGTGGCGAGCAGGTCGAGGCTGGCGGAGGCGACCGCGCAGGCCAGGGGATTGCCCATGAACGTCGGACCGTGCATGAGCACGCCCGAATCGCTGCCGGAGATGCCGCGAGCCACCTCGCTGGTGCACAGCGTCGCCGCCAGCGTCAGGTACCCGCCGGTCAGCGCCTTGCCCAGGCACAGCACGTCCGGGCTGACGCCGCCCGCCTCGGACGCGAAAAGCGTTCCGGTGCGCCCGAAACCGGTGGCGATCTCGTCGAAGACCAGCACCAGCCCGTGCTCGTCGGCGACCTCGCGGAACACCCGCAGGCATTCGGCGGGGTAGGGGTGCATCCCGCCCGCGCCCTGCAGCAGCGGTTCCACGATCAGCCCGGCCAGGGTTCCCGCGTGCTCGGCTGCGAGTGCGCGGAAGCCCGACGCCCACTCGGCGACGTCACCGCCGATCCCCGGCGGTCGTGCGCCGAAGACCTGATCCGGCAGCACCGTCGACCACATCGAGTGCATGCCGCCGTCGGGATCGCACACGCTCATGCAGTCGAACGTGTCGCCGTGATATCCACCGCGCACGGTGAGGAACCGCGTCCGCTCGGGCCGCCCGACGCCGCGCTGGTGCTGCAGCGCCATCTTCATCGCGACCTCGACGCTCACCGACCCGGAGTCGGCGAGGAAGACCCGGTCGAGCCCGTCGGGGGTGAGCTCGACCAGGCGCCTGGCCAGTTCTACGGCCGGCTCGTGGGTGAGGCCGCCGAACATCACGTGCGAGAACCGCTCCGCCTGCTGCCGCAGCGCCTCGTCGAGCACCGGGTGCCGGTAGCCGTGGATCGCCGACCACCACGACGCCATCCCGTCGACCACCTCGCCGACGCCGTCGATGGCGATCCGGCTGCCCGAAGCGCCGGTCACCAGCCGCGTCGGCGCGGGGGCGAGCATCGAGGTGTAGGGGTGCCACAGGTGCTCGCGGTCGAAGGCGAGCAGGTCCGCCGCACCCATCACGCGTTGGGCAGGACGTCGGTGCCCGCGCCCCGGCGCCGGATAGCCGGGTCGACGGGCCGCTGCGCGATCTCCTCGTCGGAGCCCAGCACGACGAAGCCGTTGTCGCGGATCATCGCGATGTCGGCCTCGGCCTCCTGGCCCTCGGAGGTGAGGTAGTCGCCGAGGAAGATCGAGTTGGCGACGTGCAGCGCGAGCGGTTGAAGCGAGCGCAGGTGCATCTCGCGGCCACCGGCGATCCGGACCTCCCGGTCCGGGCAGACGAACCGCGCCATCGCCAGGATCTTCACGCAGCGGGTGGGGGAGAGCTCCCAGGTGTTCTCGAACGGGGTGCCGTCGAAGGGCATCAGGAAGTTCACCGGGATCGAGTCTGATTCGAGCTCCTCGAGCGCGAACAGCGCCTCGACCAGCTGCTCATCGGTCTCGCCCAGTCCCGCGATCAGGCCCGAGCACGGCGACAGGCCCGCCTCCTTCGCCTTGCCCACGGTGTCGACGCGGTCGGCGTAGGTGTGGGTCTGGACGATCGTGTCGTGGTGGCTCTCGGCCGTGTTGATGTTGTGGTTGTAGGCGTCCACCCCGGCGTCCTTGAGCCGCTCGGCTTGGCCGTCGGACAGCAGCCCCAGGCAGGCGCACACCTCGACGTCCGGGTGCTCGGACTTGAGCGCACCGACCATCTCGGTGACCTTGTCGATGTCGCGGTTCGACGGGCCGCGACCGGAGGCGACCATGCACACCCGGCTGGCCCCGCCCTGGAGACCGGCTCCCGCCTGCCGCAGCGTTTCGTCCTTGGACAGCCACGAGTACTTCAGGATCGGCGCGTTCGAGCCGAGGGCCTGCGAGCAGTAGTTGCAGTTCTCCGGGCACAGACCGGACTTCAGGTTCACCAGGTAGTTGACCTTCACGGTGTTGCCGAAGTGCGCCCGCCGCAGCCTGCCCGCCGCCGCAACGACGGACATCAGGTCGGCGTCGTCGGCGCGCAGGACGGCGAGCGCGTCGTCGGCGGTGGCCGGAGTTCCGGCTAGGACCGCCTCGGCGAGCTGATCGAAGGTGGTGCCCATGGGGTCCTCTCCCGAAGTCGACCTGAACAGTGTTCACCTGAACGGCGTTCAGGCTAGACTGGGGGCACCGACCGGTCAACTGGAGGTTTCGAGTGCGCTACCACCGCAGCGATGTCGTGGCTCGGGCCATCGAGGTCCTCGACGAGTACGGGCTGGAATCGCTCACCATGCGCCGGCTCGCCTCCGAGCTCGGCGTCCAGCCCAGCGCGCTCTACCACCACGTCCCCAACAAGCAGTCGCTGCTGGCGGCCGTCGCCGACGAGATCCTCCAGCGCGGCAGCAGGCCCCGCCGCGCCGAGCGCTGGGACCGGCGGGCGATCGAGATCTGCGCGGAGCTGCGCGACGCGATGCTCGCCTACCGCGACGGCGCCGAGGTCGTCGTCACCGCGCACACCTTCGGGCTCGGCGCCCGCGAGCCCGCGACCGCGCTGCGCTCGGCGCTCGGCGACGGCGGACTGCCCGCAGACCTGGTCGACGTGGGCACCCGCGCGATCCTGCACCTGGTCTTCGGTCACACGGTCGAGGAGCAGACCGCGATGCAGGCGGCCAGCGCCGGTGCCATCGACCGGAACCCCGATGGCGCCGCTGATTTCGAGCAGGGCCTGCAACTGCTGCTCGACGGGCTCCGCGCCCGGGTTTCGGCGGGCTGAGCCCGGTCAGGTCGCTACGGTGGCGGGATGGAGCTGTTCACCGCCTCGTGGGCGTCGTTGCGCTCGGCCGTGGCCGACCTCGCCGACGACGACCTGCTGCAGCCGTCCGGGTGCCGGGGCTGGCTGGTGCGAGATCTGGTGTGCCACCTGATCATCGACGCGCAAGACGTCCTGATCACGCTCGCGACACCGGAGGAGGCCGAGCCGACACGCGACGCGATCACCTACTGGGAGATCGCGAGCGAGCCGCCGACCGGCGAGGACCCGCTGGACGCGCTCACGGTCCGGCTGGCCGCCGCCTACGAGGAGCCGTGGCTGCTGAAGTTCCACCTCGACGACCTCGGCTCGGCGGCGGGACGTGCCGCGCAGCTCGCCGACCCGACGGGCAGGATCGGCACGAAGGACCAGGTCCTCACCGTCGCCGACTACCTCGACGCCTACGTCGTGGAGTGGACCCTGCACCACCTGGACCTGGTCGCCCGCCTTCCGCACGTGCCCGGACCGGCGCCGGAATCCGCGGCGGCGTCGAGGGCGGCGCTGGAGCAGATCACCGGAACACCGTTCCCCGACTCGTTCTCCGACGTCGACGCGCTCCTGGTGGGCACCGGCAGGCGCACCCCGACCGAGACCGAGCAGGCCGAGCTCGACCGGCTCGGCCTCTCCGTTCCCCACGTGCTCGTTTAGTCCCCGACCGTCCCGTACTGGGGGCGGCCCGCTGTGCGGTAGGTCTGGATCGCCACGCCGTTCGGTGTGGTGCGGTTCGCGGCGAGTTCGAGCTCGGTGTCCAGGCCCCGCTCGGCGAACAGCCGCATCCCCTGGCCGACGATCACCGGGAAGGTGATCAGGTTGAGCTCGTCGACCAGGTCGTTCTCCAGGAGGAACCGCACCAGGGTGGCGCTGCCGTGGACCTGCAGCTCCTCACCGGGCCGCTCCTTGAGCTCGCGCACCGCCGCCGCGACGTCGCCGCTGAGCACCGTCGTGCGGGCCCAGCTCGGGTCGGTCAGAGTCGTGGAGGCGACGTACTTGGGCAGCGCGTTGAGCGGGGTCGCGATCGGGTCGTCGGGGTCGTCGACCTTCGGCCAGTAGGCGGCGAAGATGTCGTAGGTCCGCCGCCCGAGCAGGAAGGCGTCGACCCGCCCGAACATGGCGTCCATGAACTGCCCGACCTCGTCGTCGAACAGCGGCGCGAGCCAGCCGCCGCGCTCGAAACCGCCGCTGCGGTCCTCGTCCGGGCCGCCGGGGCCCTGCATCACGCCGTCGACCGAGAGGAACGTGCTCACCGTCAGCTTCATCGTCCTGGTCCTTTCCGGTGGTCGTCACCAGGGTGGACCGCTCGCGGACGGGAAACTCATCGGTGGTCAGTCGCGGCGCGGTCTGCGGTGCAGGAGCCTGAACCGCGACCACTGCGTCTCGGCCGCCTCGATGGAACGCCGGGTGCGCTCGGGGTCCACTGTGGAGAGCTGGGCGGCGATCGCCTGCGCGACCGCGAGTCCGGGTGCCAGCGACGGGAAGAAGGCGACGCCTTCGGCGGGGATCAGCACGATCTGCTCGGATGCCGCCGCCAGGGCGGGGCTGGCCGCGTCGGTGAGGGCGAAGACCCGCGCACCTCGGTCGTGGGCCTCCTCGGCCGCGGTCACCGTGCTCTGGTAGAGCCGCCAGAAGCTGATCGCGATGAGCACGTCGCCCGGTTCGATCCGGGAGACCGCGTTGGCCAGCTCGGCGTCGTCGTGCACGACGGTCGCTTCGTAGCCGGCCAGCTGCACGTTGTGGCCGAGCGCGGAACCCACCGAGAAGTAGCTCCCGTTGGCCACGATCACGGTCCGCCGGGACTGCGCGATCGCCTCGGCGATGGTGCGCAGCAGCTGCTCGTCCAGGCGGCGGTTGAGCACCGCCAGCGAGTCCAGGTCGCGGCGCAGCGAGGCCCCGCCGAGCTCTCCCTCGGTCTGCTGCGCGGCGGCCACTTCCGGAGCGCTGAGCGAGGACAGGTAGCGGGCCCGCAGCTCCTGCTGCAGGTCGGACCAGCCGCTGAACCCCAGGGTCTGGGCGGTCCTGCTGACCGTGGCGACGTTGACGCCGGCCAGTTCGGCGGCCTCCGCGGCCGAGCTGTAGGAGACCCGCCTGGGCTGCGTGAGCAGCACCTGCAGAACCGAGGCGCCCTTGCTGCGCAAGCCGCGTTCGGGAACGCGCCCGCGCAACCAGCTCTCGAACCCGTCGGGCTCGGCTTCGGTGGTCAATCGGGCTCCCCTCGTCGACGCCCAGCTTAACGAGCTCAAAACGCAACAGGTATTGCAGTTTGTGATTACTGCACTATATGTTGCTGGACACTTCGCTCGGTGCTGCGACTCACCTGGACGCACCCCTCACCTGGAGGCAACCGTGTCCCTGCTGGCCAGACTCGACCGGCTCCCGCTGAGCCGGCCGCACTACCTCCTGCTGCTGCTAGGCGGACTCGGCTACACCTTCGACGGCATGGACTCGGCCGTGGTGGCGTTCCTGCTGCCGAGCGTCCAGGACGAGTGGGGGCTGACCAACGCCCAGCTCGGCCTGATCGGCTCGGCCACGCCCTTCGGCTTCCTGTTCGGCGCCACCTGCGCCGGACTGCTCGGCGACCGCATCGGCCGCCGCAAGGTCATGATGTGGGCGCTGGCCGTCTACGCGCTGTTCTCCATCATCGGAGCTCTGTCGCCCAACTACGAGATCTTCCTCGGCGCCCGCGTGCTCGCCGGGTTCGGAGCCGGGGCCGAGAGCGCGATCATCGCGCCGTTCCTGTCCGAGTTCGTGCCCGCCGCTCGGCGGGGGTGGTTCGTCGGCGCGCTCGCCGGGTTCTTCTCCTTCGGCTTCGTCGCCGCGGCGCTGCTCGGCCGGTTCGTCGTGCAGCCGGTCCCCGAGGGCTGGCGCTGGGCCCAGGTCATCACCGCGCTGCCGATCGTGATGCTGCTGTGGTGGCGTCGATCGCTACCGGAATCACCGCGATACCTGCTGGCCAACGGGCGGACGGCCGAGGCCGAGAAGGTCGTGGTCGACCTGGAGGAGAAGGTCCGGGCGGCCACCCGCGCCCCGCTGCCGCCGATCCCCGAAGCCGTGGTCGAGAAGCCGGCCGAGGCGCGCAAGATCGGGCTGGTCTCCGCGCTGAAGTACCTGTGGAGCGGCTCGATGGCCCGGCGCACTGCGATCACCTGGCTGATCTGGTTCGTGATCACCTTCTCCTACTACGGCTTCTTCACCTGGATCCCGACCTTGCTGGTGCAGCAGGGGATCACGGTCACCAAGAGCTTCGAGTTCTCGATCATCATCTACCTCGCGCAGGTGCCCGGGTACTTCTCCGCGGCCTGGCTGGGCGAGTACCTGGATCGCAAGAACACCATCGCCCTCTACCTCGCCGGGGCCGCGGCCAGCGCGTTCTGGATGAGCCAGATGACCGACCCGGTGCTGATCACGACCTCGGCGGCCGTGCTGTCGTTCTTCCTCAACGGCACCTACGCAGCGGTCTACTCGTACACCCCGGAGGTCTTCCCGACCTGGATCCGGGCCTCGGGAACCGGTCTGTCCAGCGCATTTGGCCGCGTCGGCAGCATCATCGCGCCCTCGGTGATCGGCATCTCCGCCGCATCCCTGGGATTCGCCGGAGTCTTCGGACTCACCACCGCCGTGCTGGCGGTCGGCGTCGTGTGCACCCTGCTGTTCGGGCTGTCCACCGCGGGCCGGTCGCTGGAAGACCTCACCGAAACCGACGAGACGAAGGCGGTATCGCGATGACGCTGTCCGAAGTGGAGGAACGGGTTCGGGAGGACGTCGGAGTCCGGCTGTTCACCGTGCTCGCGTGGCTGCCCGGCCGCGGCGTGCTGCACCGCGCGCACAGCAGCCACCCCGAGCAGTACCCGGTGGGCGGCGAGAAGTCCGTCGAGGTCGCCGCGGGGTGGCTGGACCGGTGCATCACCGCGCAGCTGCCCTACTTCGGCCCCGACGAGGCCGCGGTGCGCGAGGTCTTCGCCGATCACCGGCTCATCGCCGAACTCGGCTGCGGATCGGTGATCAACGTCCCGGTCGTGGGCGAGTCCGGCACGCTGGGCGTGCTCAACCTGCTCGACGCCCCCGGCGCCTACGGGCAGCCCCAGGTGGCGCGGGCCGGAGAACTGGCGGTGCTGGCCGCACCCGCGCTGAGCGAGCTCGTGCAGCGCATCGACGAACCCGAGGAAGGACCGACATCGTGACCACCCTGCTGCTGCGCTCCGGCAAGCTGCTCGACGTCGACACCGGCGAGTACGCCGAAGGTGACCTGCTGTGCGCCGACGGCCGCATCGTCGAGATCGGCCGCGGGCTGCGGGCACCGGACGGGGCCCGGACGGTGCAGCTGTCCGGCGCGACGGTGCTGCCCGGGCTCATCGACGGCCACGTGCACGTCACCGCCGCCACCGCCGACCTCGGCGCGCTGACCACCTGGTCCCCGTCCTACGCCACCGCGCACTCCGCGCGGATCATGGGCGGGATGCTCGACCGCGGCTTCACCACCGTGCGCGACGCCTCGGGTGCGGACTTCGGGCTCGCCGACGCGCAGGCCGAAGGGCTCGTTCGCGGGCCGCGGCTCGCCTTCTGCGGAAAGGCGTTGAGCCAGACCGGAGGGCACGGCGACAGCCGCCCGCGCGGCACCCGCGTGCACGACGGGCACCAGTGCTGCGCGGGGCTGGGCCGCATCGCCGACGGCGTGGACGCGGTGCGCGCCGCCGCCCGCGACGAACTGCGCAAGGGCGCCCACCACATCAAGGTGATGGCCGGGGGCGGGGTCGCCTCGCCCACCGACCGCATCGACTCCACCCAGTACTCGATGGACGAACTGCACGCCATCGTGCAGGAAGCCGAGGCCGCCAACCGCTACGTCGCCGCCCACGCCTACACGGCGCGCTCGGTGAGCCGTTCGCTGCGCGCCGGCATCCGCTCCATCGAGCACGGCAACCTCATCGACGAGTCCAACGTGGACGAATTCCTCGAGCAGGACGCGTTCCTGGTGCCCACGCTGGTCACCTACTGGGCGCTCAAGACCGAAGGTCGGGAGTTCGGCCTGCCCGAGGACAGCTGGCGCAAGGTCGACGAGGTGCTCGGCGCCGGACTGGCCGCGTTGGAGACCGCGCACCGAGGCGGCGTGAAGATCGCCTACGGCACCGACCTGCTCGGCGGCATGCACCGTCACCAGAACGAGGAGTTCCGGATCCGCAGCGAGGTCCAGCCGCCGTTGGACGTGATCCGCTCCGCGACCAGCACCGCCGCCGACCTGCTCGGCATGAGCGGCGAGATCGGCACCCTCCGCGAAGGAGCGGTGGCCGACCTGGTCGTCCTCGACGGCGACCCGCTCGAGGACATCGCCGTGCTCGCCGAGCCCAAGCACATCACGCACGTCGTGCAGGGCGGTCAACTCGTCTGAGAGCGGGAAGAATGGTGCTGTGATCGCTTCAGCACCTCGTGAGCCGGTGGGGACGCCGCCCGTGGTCCGCGCCATCGCGGGCGGCCGTCCGGTTCGGGCGGTGTGGCGAAACGAGCTGGGAGGGCTGACCTTCCGGATCGGATCGGAACCCCGCGCGCAGTTCGTGAAGTGGTCACCCGACGGCCTCCCGCTGGCTCCCGAGGTGGAGCGGTTGCGCTGGGCCGGCCGCTACGCCTCGGTGCCGCGCGTGCTCGACCACGGCTCCGACAGCACCGGGGACTGGATGGTCACCGCGGGGCTGCCCGGTCTCTCAGCCGTCGACGACCGCTGGATCTCCCAGCCCGAGACCGCGGTGCGCGCCATCGGTTCCGGACTGCGCGCACTGCACGAGGCACTACCCGTCGAGAGCTGCCCGTTCGACTGGTCAACCGAATCGCGGCTGGCCGGCGCTCGGCAACGCGCCACCGCAGGCCTGATCGACCTGGCGGACCGGCCACCCGAGCTCGCCCGCATCGGCGGAGTCGACGAGGCGCTGGACCTCCTCGCCGAACCTCCTCCGGTCGATCGCCTGGTGGTCTGCCACGGCGACGCCTGCGCCCCCAACACCCTCATCGGGGACGGTGACCGGTGCACCGGCCACGTCGACCTCGGCAGCCTCGGCGTGGCCGACCGCTGGGCCGACCTCGCCGTCGCCACCTGGTCCACCCTGTGGAACTACGGTCCGGGTTGGGAGGACGCGCTCCTGGACGCCTACGGCGTCGCTCCCGACCCGGACCGCACGGCCCACTACCGGCTCCTGTGGTGGTTGGCGGACTGACCTCGCTCAGCCGAAACCCGGCAGGACCAGCAGGATCCAGAGCGCCAGCGGGGTGGCTGCCACGACGACGCCCCCGTAGATGAGGAGCTTCCGGAAGAATGCGTCCTTGTCCACGTCCTTGGCGTTGGCCAGCACGATCGCGCCGTTGGTGGAGAACGGGCTCACGTCGACGACCGTGGCCGCCACCGCGAAGGCCGTGATCATGCCGATCGGTCCGACGCTGCCGGTCTGCAGGAACGGCACCGCCAGCGGGATGAGGGCGCCCATGATGCCGACCGACGAGGCGAACGCCGACACGATCGCGCCGATGTAGCACAGCAGGAGAGCGGCGAGCAGCGGAACGCCGATGCCGGCCACCGAGTGGCCCACGTAGTCGATCGTGCCCATCTTCTCCAGCACGCCGACGTAGGTGAGGACACCGCAGATCAGCAGCACGGTCGGCCACGCGACTTCGCTCGGCGCGGCCTTGCCGGTCTTGGGCGACAGGACGCTGAGCACCACGGCGATGCTCATCGCCATCAGGCCGACGTCGAGCCCGAAGCCGAGCGTGGTGACCACCAGGACCACCAGACCGGTCAGCGTCAGCACGCGGTCGCGGTTGAGCCGCAGCTCCTCGACCGGCTCGCTGTCGGGGACCTCCGCACCGCCGCCCGAACCCGTCGCGATGAGCCGCCGGGCCTCGGCGCCCCTGCGCAGCCGCAGGCCTCCGAAGACCACGAACACGATCCCGGCGATCACGGCGTTGGCGGCGAAGCTGCCCAGGAACAGCACCAGCGGACTGCCCGGCAACCCGCTGTTGGCCACGACCTCGTTGACGATGCTGCCGTAGATGCTGATCGGCGAGAAACCGCCCGCCTGCGTGCCGTGCACGACCATCGCGCCCATCAGCAGCGGGTTGATCCGGTACTGCGCGGCCAGGTTCAGCGCGATCGGAGCCACGATGGCCACCGCGGCGGGGCTGACCGCACCGATCGCGGTGAGCAGCGCGCCGATCCCGAACATCACCCACGGGATCAGCGCGATCCGGCCGCCCACCAACCGAACGGCGCGTTGCACCACCCAGTCGGTCGTGCCGTTCGCCCGGGCTATCGCGAACAGGAACGTCACGCCCACCAGGACCACGAACAGGTCCCCGGGGAAGCCGTCGAAGATGTCGTCCTCGGACAGCCCGCCGAACACCGTGGCGACCAGGAAAGCCGCTGCGAAGCACAGCACTCCCATGTTCACCGACAGCGTCGTGGCGATGACGAACGCGGCGACCAGCACCAGGATGGATATGACTTCGGGTGGCACCTTTGCCTCCTTGCCTGCGCGGCCCGCGCACCACGAAGGGGGTGTGGTGCGCGGCACAGTGGCTCACTGGCTCAGCCACTTTCCGTGAAACGCAGCCCGAAGTCAATACCGAACTGGCCAACTGGCTCATCCAGTTTCGGGGTGCCGCCGGGCGCCCGGCCGCCCTGCAGCGCGATCAGCGCCAGCCGAGCTCCGGGGCCACGTGGCGGAGGATGCTGTCGATGACGTGGGCGTTGTAGTCCACGCCCAGCTGGTTGGGCACCGTGAGCAGCAGGGTGTCGGCCGCGGCGATCGCCTCGTCCTCGGCCAGCTGCTTGACCAGCACGTCCGGCGCCGCCGCGTAGGACCGACCGAAGATCGCGCGGGTGTTGGCGTCGATGTTGCCGATCTTGTCCTCGGTGTTGTCGTCACCGCCGAAGTACATGTCGTCGAGGTCGTTGACGATGGCGAAGATGCTGCGGCTGACCGACACCCGCGGCTCGCGCTCGTGCCCCTCGGCGCGCCAGGCCTCGCGGAACGCCTCGATCTGCTTGCGCTGCTGGACGTGCAGCGGCTCACCGCTCTCGTCGTCCTTGAGCGTGGAGCTCTGCAGGTTCATCCCCAGCTTCGCCGCCCACCGCGCCGTCGCGTTGGAGCTCGACCCCCACCAGATGCGGTCCCGCAGGCCGGGGGAGTGCGGCTCGACGCGCAGCAGTCCCGGCGGGTTGGGGAACATCGGCCGCGGATTGGGCTGCGCGAACCCCTCGCCCTTGAGGACCTCCATCAGCACCTCGGTGTGGGTGCGCGCCATGTCCGCGTCGGTCTGGCCCTCCGGTGGCTGGTAGCCGAAGTAGCGCCAGCCCTCGATCACCTGCTCCGGCGATCCCCTGCTGATGCCGAGCTGCAGCCTGCCGTCGGAGAGGAGGTCGGCCGAACCCGCGTCCTCGGCCATGTAGAGCGGGTTCTCGTAGCGCATGTCGATCACGCCGGTGCCGATCTCGATGCGGCTGGTCCGGGCGCCGATCGCCGCCAGCAGCGGGAACGGCGAGCCGTACTGCCGCGCGAAGTGGTGCACGCGGAAGTAGGCGCCGTCGGCGCCGAGCTCTTCCGCTGCGACGGAGAGGTCGACGGCCTGGTGCAGCGCGTCCGCCGCGGTGCGCGTCTGCGAGTGCGGCGAGGCCGACCAGTGCCCGAAGGACAGGAACCCGATCTTTTTCACACCGGGTTCAACGCGGACCGACCGTTTTTGTTTCCCGGGTGCGAGCCGCGCCACCACCCTGCTTGAAGGGCTTCATGAGCAGCTTGTGGGCCGGCTGCTCCACCGCGCGGGTGAGCACCCACCCGAGGAGCGTGCCCGTCACCAGCATCGCCAGGGTCTGCGTGATGGTGTCGACCCCCACGTCCTGCAGCTTGCGCAGCACGATGTAGCCGATGGCCTGGTGCATCAGGAAGGTGCCGTAGGAGATGCCGGCGAACCAGCTGATCGCGCGTCGCGCGGGCTGCGGCATCGCCATGTCGGGGGAGCGCGCGACCAGCGCGATCAGGCACATGCCGATGGCCACGGCCACCGACGAGCCGGTGTCGGCCAGCAGACCTTCGGGCGTGCGCGTGTAGTTGTGCACTTCCTGCGCCGCCATGCAGAGCGCCAGCAGAGCCGCGAAGTGCGGGGTGCTCAGGCGCTTGACCGACCACATCCAGATCGCCACTCCCGCGACGAACAGGTGCCAGCGGTGCATGCCGACCCCGTCGACCACGGTCCGGTAGGTCTCGTCGATCGGCTCGGCGATCCGGATCGGCCACTGCGCCAGCGGTACCAGCACCGCCACCCACAGCACGATCACGATCCTGCGACCGTGGCCCCACCAGCTCCGGTAGAGCAGGGCGGCGACGGTGAAGCCCATCAGCTGCAGCGGCACCGTCCAGTGCGAGCCGTCGATGAAGGGGTAGAACTGCGGCTTCCAGTGCCACAGCATCAGCAGGTTGGCTCGCAGGTCCTCGGGCAGGGGGAAGAACCAGCCCTCGATCGGGAACGCCCGCAGCACGTAGTAGCTGACCACCACGGCCGCCAGGAACGACGGCAGCAGTCGGGCCACGCGGCCCCACCAGTAGCGGAGCAGGGAGCCGCGGCGGATCGTCACGCACGCGAAGTACGCGGAGACGACCAGCAGCAGGCTGGCCCCGACCTGATACGGGAACTCGAAGGTCCTCGGCTCCAGCTCGGGGTGGAGGAAGACGCTCAGGCTCGTGGAGTGATAGAGCATCACCAGCACCACGCAACCGGCTCGAACAAGATCCCAGCTGATCTTCCGGCGGCTCTGCCCACCGCCGGATCCGGCTGTCGTCACGCTTGTCGCTCTTCCTCTGCGCTAGTCCTCCGGCCAGCTTCACCCAGGAGAGCGTCTGTTGGCCATCGGGGCTGACACCCATTTTTGGTGCGCACGACCCGTATGGGTGTTCGAAGGGCGACCGGTGGTCGAATGGGCGTTCAGGAGGTGCGGGACGTGTCCTTGTTCTGGCGGGTGTTCCTGCTCAACGCCGCCGTGCTCACCGGAGCGACGGTGCTGCTGGTGCTCAGCCCGGCCACGGTGTCCACGCCGGTGCTGCCCGCCGAAGGCCTGATCCTGGTCGCCGGGCTGGTCGCGATGCTGGTGGCCAACGCGGTGCTGCTGCGCATCGGGTTCCTGCCGCTGCGGCGGCTGACCCGAGCGATGACCACCATCGACCTGCTGCGGCCGGGATCGCGGCCGCCGGTGTCCGGGCACGGGGGCATCGCGGACCTGATCATGGCGTTCAACGCGATGCTGGACCGGCTGGAGTTCGAGCGCGCCACCAGCAACGCCCAGGCGCTGTCCGCGCAGGAGGCCGAGCGCCGCCGCATCGCCCGCGAGCTCCACGACGAGGTCGGGCAGAGCCTGACCGCGGTGCTGCTGGAGCTCAGGCGGGTCGCGGACGAGGCGCCCGAGGCGGTGTCCGACGCGCTGCACCAGGTGCAGGAGACCACCCGCGACAGCCTCGACGAGATCCGCCGCATCGCCCGGCGGCTGCGCCCCGGGGTGCTGGAGGAGCTCGGCCTGGCCAGCGCGCTGAAGTCGCTCACCGGCGAGGTCCACGGCGTCGCCGCCCGGTGCCGGATCAAGGGCGAGCTGCCGGAGCTGGGCGAGGAGGTCGAGCTGGTCATCTACCGGGTGGCGCAGGAGAGCATCACCAACGCGGTCCGGCACTCCGGTGCGACCCGCATCCACCTGCTGGTGCACGTGGAGCCCTCGGAGGTCCGGTTGCGGGTGCGGGACAACGGCGCGGGCATCGGGGACTCCCCGGAAGGCGCCGGCATCCGGGGAATGCGGGAGCGCGCACTGCTGGCCGGGGCGACGCTGGCCGTCGAACCGGTCTCCGAGGGCGGCACTGAAGTCCGGCTCGACGTGCCGATCAACACCGGGGGCGGCCGATGACCGACACGACCCGCATCCTGCTGGCCGATGATCACGTGCTGGTCCGTCGCGGAGTCCGGCTGATCCTCGACAACGAACCCGACCTCGCCGTCGTGGCCGAGGCCGGCGACGGGGCCGAGGCCGTCGAGCTCGCGCAGGCCGGGGAGCTGGACCTGGCGATCCTCGACATCGCCATGCCCCGGCTGACCGGGTTGCAGGCGGCCCGGCAGCTCACCCGGCTGCAGCCGGACCTGCGCATCCTGATCCTGACGATGTACGACAACGAGCAGTACCTGTTCGAGGCGCTCAAGTCCGGTGCGTCCGGTTACGTGCTCAAGTCCGTCGCCGACCGCGACCTGGTGGAGGCGTGCCGCGCGGCCATGCGCGGCGAACCGTTCCTGTACCCGGGGGCGGTGACCTCGCTGATCCGCAGCTACCTCGACCGCGCGGGCCAGGGGGAGGCCGTTCCCGAACGGGCCATCACCGATCGGGAGGAGGAGATCCTCAAGCTCGTCGCCGAGGGGCACTCCTCGAAGGAGATCGCCGACCTGCTCGTCATCAGCATCAAGACGGTGGAGCGACATCGCTCCAACCTCATGGCGAAGCTGGGCATGAAGGACCGGTTGGAACTCACCCGTTACGCGATCCGTGCGGGGCTCATCGAACCGTGAGCCGTCACGGCGCGTACGAGAATGTTGTTCGCGAAACGACTTTCGCGCACGACCGGGTGGTGCGCCCGCTCTGAAAGGTCGAATCCGGTCGTTCGTACGGGTTAAAAAGCGACGAAACGCTCCGCGCTCGCCTGCGGCTTCGTGATCATGCGGTACCACCTGAAGTGCGAAACATCGCATCAGAGAAGGAGTTCGGAAATCGTGACCGCTCGACCGAAAATCCTGACCGTCTACCTCCTGCTGGTCTGCCGCTACGGGGCGGCCGCCGGCCGGGCCGCCGTTCACCCCTACACCGGTGGCAAGGGGAACCAGCGAGCCTGAAACGACCTCCCGGCCTAGGGATTCGGTGTGTCCGCCGCTGCTCGGGCGTAGCGATCGGCCAGCTGGGAGAAGGCGGTTCGGAGCTCCGGTGGTCCGATGACCTCCACCTCCGCGTCGTACTTCCCGAGCTCTGCGGCCAGTGCCTTCCACGACCACGATCCCAGCGTGAGCTTGCAGCGGTCGTCGGTCAGCTCCTCGACCACGCCGTCGTAGGTGTAGCGGGAAACCGTCCCCGCGGGCAGGTCGAGGACGACCTCTCCTTGGCACGGCCATGTTTCCGCCCCCTGGAACCTGGCCCTGACGAACGCGGCCACGTCGCCGCCGGGGAGTTCGCGCCGGGTGAAGCGCGGACCCGTCGGGACGCGCGGGGTGATCCGATCGGCGCGGAAGGTGCGCCAGTCATCGCGCTCCAGGTCCCAGGCGACGAGGTACCAGCGCCCGCCCCAGGTGATCAGGTGGTGCGGGTGGGTCCGGCGAGGCGCGGACGAGCCGGTGTAGTCGAACCGGAGCTCCTCCCGAGCGTGCACCGCGACGCTCAGGGCCATCAGGACCTCGCTGTCCACGCGCTGGGCGGTGCTGCGCTCGACCGCGGTGATCTGCAACGAATCGATCCGGTGGCGGAGCCGCGAGGGCATCACCTGGCGGAGGGTGATCAGCGCGCGGGCGGCGGCCTCCTCGATGCCCGCTCCCGCCGTGGTCGCGATGCGCAGCGCGATCGCGAGCGCGACCGCCTGGTCGTCGTCGAACAGCAGCGGCGGCAGGTTGCTGCCCGCTTCCAGCCGGTACCCGCCGTCCGGTCCTTTGACCGCCGCGATCGGGTAGCCCAGCTCCCGCAGCCGGTCGACATCGCGCCGAACCGTGCGGTCGCTGACCTCCAGGCGCTCGGCGAGCACCGAACCGGGCCAGTCCCGGCGCGCCTGGAGCAGCGACAGCAACGACAGCAATCGCGTCGAAGTTTTCCGCATGCACCCCATCGTGCCCGCAGTAGCGGACAGAAACTGACCGCTACCGGTGCCAAGCTGCTCTCATGACTGCTTCCCACACCGCACTCGACGTTGAGAAGGCCGACCTGCTCGCCGAGCTCGCCACCGTGCGCGGCCAGTTGCTCAACACCGTCCGAGGACTGACCGACGAACAGCTGGGCGAGCGCCCGACCAAGAGCGAGCTGTGCCTCGGCGGGATCGTCAAGCACGTCACGAGCACCGAGGAGTCGTGGCTGCGGTTCATCACCGACGGGCCGTCGGCGATGTCCTTCGCGCTGCCAGACGGAGTCACCTGGGGCGACATCGAGGCCGGCACGGCGCGCGAGTACCCGCAGTGGATGACCGACCGGATCAACGATTTCCAGATGCTGCCGGGTGACAGCCTCGAAGGGATCGTGCAGCGCTGCGAGAACGTCGCCGCCCGCACCGAGGAGATCGTGACCGCGCTGCCCGACCTGCTGATCACGCACCCGGTGCCCGACGCGCCCTGGAACGAACCCGGGACCGAGCTCAGCGCCCGCCGCGTGCTGCTGCACGTGATCTCCGAGATCGCGCAGCACGCCGGACACGCGGACATCATCCGCGAGACCATCGACGGCCAGACGACCACCTGAGCGCATGCCCGTTCTCGACACCCGCGCGCTCAACCGCGCGACGCTGGCCCGGCAGCTCCTGCTCCAACCGGCGGACCTCGCGCCCCGCGATGCCGTTGCGCACCTGTGCGGCGTGCAGGCACAGGAACCGCAGGAGCCGTTCGTCGGCCTCTGGTCCCGGATGCGCGTCTTCGATCCGGCGGAGCTCTCGGAGCTGCTGACCCGCCGGCGAGTGGTGCGGACGCACCTGATGCGCCGCACCATGCACCTGCTGGCCGCCGAGGACGTCCTGTCCTGGCGGTCCCGGCACGACGCGATGCTGTTGCAGCGGGTCCTCGGCGTCTACCGGCGCGAGCTCGAGGAGGTCGACCTCGGCGAGCTCGCGGCCGCGGGCCGGGAGGTGCTGGCGGAGGGCGAACCGCATTCGCAGTCCAAGCTCGCGAGAGCGATCGCCCACCGCTGGCCCGAGCAGAGCCTCCGCGCTCTGGGCGAAGCCGTGGTCGGAGCCCTGGTTCCCGTGGTGCAGCTGCCGCCGCGAGGTCTGTGGCGCACCAGCGGGGCGGCCCGTTACCTGCCGGTGTCCTCCTGGCTGGGCCGGGACGTCGACCAGGAGTCACCCGACGATCAGGTCGGCCGGGACCTGGTGCGCCGCTACCTCGCCGCGTTCGGCCCGGCCGCCACCGCCGACATCCGCGCCTGGTCGGGGCTGGCCGGCCTGCCGGGCGCGGTGAAGGCGGTGCGTGACGAGCTCGTGTCCTTCCGGGATGAACGCGGGCGTGAACTGCTGGATCTGCCCGACGCGCCGCGCCCGGACCCGGACGTGCCCGCGCCCGTGCGGTTCCTGCCCGCGTTCGACAACGCCATCCTCGGTTACGACGACCGCAGCCGGATCATCGACGACGAGCACCGCGGCCTGTCGGTGGCCGGCGAACGCGTCGTGCTGGTGGACGGTCGCGTCGCCGGGACCTGGAAGGTCGCCGGGGGAACCGTGAACATCGCTGCGCTGCACTCCTTCTCACGCGCCCAGCGTGCGGAGCTGGTCGAGCGGGGGAGCGCGCTGGCGCTGTTCCTCACCGACGGGGAGAGAGACCGCGCCCGCGTGACCTAGCCGGTTCAGGAGCGGAGCACCTCGTGCCTGGCACCGGACCTCGTCCGGTCCACGGCTGTGGCCTTCACGGCACGCCGCCGTTGGTCGACATGGATGTCGCGACGCCGACCCGCTGGTCGCGGCCTGTGCTGGCCCATGTCCTGACCACCGATGCGCCGTGAGATGGTGGCGTGGATCCTGACCGGTGTGCACAGTGGAGGCCATGGTGTTCCGCGTACCGACGCCCTCTGACGTCCTCGGCCTGGCGAAGTCCACGGTGGGCTGGGCAGCCGAAACGGCCACGGCCGCCGCCACCGCTCCGGTCCGGGTGCTGGGACTTCTCGGCGAGACCGAGAAGCTGGTCGGCCGCATCTCCACGGTGGTGGACCAGGTGGAAGACCTGGTCCAGCGCGCCGGCGGAACCGTCGCAGACGCCGAGGAGACGATCCAGGACGCCCGCGCGGTCGCAGTGGCGGCCGCTCCCATCGTGGCCGCAGCCGGCCAGGTCTCGACCATGGCGGAATCGGTCGTGCGGCGGGCCAACGGGATCTGCGACGACGCGGCCAACACCGTCGCCGAGGCGCAGCGCACCTCGGCCAACGCCGACGAGCTCCTCTCGCTGTACTCGCCCACGGCGAAGAAGGCCGCACCGCTGGTGGACAGGTTCGTCGAGGAGCTCTCCGATGCCGAGGTCGATGCGGCGATCCGCCTGGTCGACGAGCTTCCGCAGCTCACCGAGCACATCCTCACCGACATCCTGCCGATCTTGCGGACCCTGGACCGAGTCGGTCCCGAGATCCACGAGCTCCTCGAAGTCACCTACGACGTCCGCCGGGCGATCGCCGGCATCCCCGGGTTCCAGTTCTTCCGCCGCCGGGGCGAGGACAAGGTCGACGACGAGGAGCCCGCGAAGCCGCAGCCGATCGCCGCAGCGGAGTGACCACCATCAGGTCGTGACGGGGAGGGCCGAGGTCAGCTCTCCGACGGCTCCGCCGGAACGCATTCCTGGGCCGGAACCGACTGCCCCATGGGGATCGCCGGTGTGGCTGCGGTCAGCTCGGCGGCCACGACCGGTTGCAGCGGCTCGGCCATCGTCATGGCGGTCGGTGCGATCGCCGACGTGGCGGCCGACAGCGGGGAGTGCCCGTCGGTGAGCTGCGTTCCCGGGGTGGTGCGGACGCTCCAGACGACCACGTCGTCGGCGTTGCGGAGTTCAAGACCGTCGTCGCCGACGGTCAGCTGCGCGCCCGGATTGCCCGCCGTGCCGGTGGACCACACGGCGCCGCCGCGCTTGTCGTAGAGGACGAGGTCGCCGTCGTCGAGGAGCTTGCAGCGGCCGGTCCCGTGGAACTGGGTGTTCGACGCCCAGAGCGCACCACGCCCCTCGTTGCTGTAGAGGACCAGGTTCCCGTCGTCCTGATGGGTCAGCGTGTGACGGCCGGACGGGGAGGTCAGCGACTGGCGTCCCAGGGTCTGGCCGGGCAGCATCCGGTCACCGATCGCCGCCGGGCCGCCGGGGACGGCCGCAGTGCTGTCGGAGGTCCAGGCGATCTCGCCGTCGACGTCGGTGATGGTGACATTGCCGTCGTCGCGCACCACGAGCGTGGCGGCCGGTCGGACCGCGCCGGTGGACCAGATCCGCCTGCCGCTGGGGGCGAAGAGCACGAGGCCGTCGGTCTCGCGCAGCGCGCAGAGGGCGGTGTCCGCGCCGCAGGTGTTCGAGGCCCACCACGCCCGCATCGACTCGTTCTCGTAGAGCACGATGTTGCCGTCGTCCTGGTGCACCAACGAGAACCGGCCGTTCTCCGAGGTGAGCGATTCGCGGCGAAGCGTCTGCCCGGTGCGCATCTCGTGGCCGGTGGCGTAATCGCCCGGTGCGTAGTCGGGCGCGTCGAGCGGACCGCCGTCGCCTTCGTCGTCGTCCTCGTCGTCACCGTCGTCGGTCAGGATGAAGAAGTCCGTGACGAAGCAGGTGATCTCGCCGCCGGCGTTGCGCCCCACCCAGGTCGGGTAGTGGCCGTCGCCGCCGCCGGAGGAGCACACGACGACCACCGTCCGGTCCTGCTCGTCGGCGAGTCGTCCCGCGCCCGTGTAGTCCCGTTCCTCCAGGGCTTCCAGCACGCGGTCGACGTACTCCTCGTCGTCGCAGAAGGACAGGTTCGCCGCGTCGATGAAACCACCGGTGCCGCCGTCGACGGGGTAGCCGAAGTAGGAGTCGCCGTCCAGGGTCGAGGCGTCCTGGTCGCCCACCAGCGCCATCTCCCAGGAGGTCGCCGGCTCGTCGCGAACCTGGATCTTGATCGCCGCCACGGCCTGGTACCAGCTGAACTGATCGGGCTCGCCGAAGCGGGCCTCGGCGAGCACGACCGGGTAGGTGCCCGGCGGGACCTCCTGCACGAACGCTCCGTCGTCGGACGAACCGAACATGAAGGGCTCGCCGGCGTAGACCTTCCCGGAAGGCATCCACAGCGAGGTCTCCTGGCGCAGCTGGACGGTGGCGTCGCCGAGTCCGGGGATCGAGTGGCGGGATCCGTCGGTGAAGATCTGGTCGAAGTCGGGGGCGGGGATCGGCATGGGGGCTCTTCCGTTGTGATGTCGGGTTGTTCTCAACACGTGGCACGGGTCGCGTTCGGTTCGCCCCACGCGTCGGGTTCGGCCGAACGTCGGCCCCGGGAGGTCGCCGCGCGAACCCGCTGGACTCGCGCGGCGACCACAGGATGCCCCAGGTTCCGCATTTTCCCACTCTGCAGTTATCAAACAACAAGTGCCGCAGACATGTTGGGTCAACCGACCGTGGGGTCGGAGTGGCGTCCTCCGCCGAGGAATGGCGGGTCTCGTGATCTGGATGGCTCAACGAGCGCTGCCGAGGGTGCGTTCAACCAGCCGCACCAAGGCGGGCTGATGAGCACTGTGGACGGTTGAGCGCGAGTGTCGGGACGAGTGGCCGCGGAGGAAATCGGATTCGAACTCATGTGCTAAATGATGCCCGACGGCATTCGAAAGCGCGAGCGACAAGGCATCGCTAAATAGGGTGATCAAGACGATCACTCAGTGAAACGGTGTGGGCCGTAACCCGTTTCAGGCTTGCTCGGCCGAGTGGCGTTCCTCGGGTGGCAGCAGCGCCGGGTACCAGATGTCGGTGAGCGTTTCCGCGGGATCGGTGTCGCTGGTGTCCAACGTGCCCTGAACCGCCCAGCGGGTGAAGAAGCGCTCCAGCTGGGTCACCAGCAGTCCGACCCGCAAGCGCGCCTCATCGCCGCGCGAGGCGCCCCACCGCTGCAGGTATCGGGGCATCGCGGCGGGCAGCTCGGCGACCGCCGCCGTCGCGATCGGCCGGAAGGAGGGCTCCAGGGCCACCGCCTCGTCCCACACCGGCAGGATGTCTCGGTTCGCCTCGAACCAGTGGAGGGCGCGGCGCAGCCACTCGGTGAACCGGTCCCGCGAACCGCTGGCCAGGACCGCGTCCAGGTCGGCGTAGACCGAGACCGCGCGCTGCTGCGTCGTTTCGGCGCCGATCCGCCGCAGGACGTCGGGTTTGCCGTTGAAGTGCAGGTAGAAGGTCGCTCGGCTGCAGCCGACCTCGGAGGTGACGTCGTCGACCGTGACCGCAGCGTAGCCGCGCTCGACGAACAGCCGGCGGGCCGCATCCAGCAGCGCGGCGCGGGTCTGCTGCTTCTGCTGCTGCCGCAGCGTCAGGCGCTCGGTGTCGGTCACGGCCCCGACCATACAGCTGCCCACTCACTGGACACCACGTCAGCGAAATGGCAGAGTCGATCGCCGATCGCATCGCGACGAGGAGGTTGCCGATGGGTTCCGATCCGGTGGTCTGCATCATCGGCGCCGGGTGTTCCGGCTTCACCACGGCCAAGCGGCTCCGCGACGCCGGAGTTCGCTACGACTGCTTCGAAGAGTCCGACGACATCGGCGGGAACTGGTACTTCGACAACCCCAACGGCCGTTCCGCCTGCTACGAATCGCTGCACATCGACACCTCGACCACCCGGCTGCAGTTCGAGGACTTCCCGGCGACCGGTGCGTGGCCCGACTTCCCGCACCACACGCTGATCCACCGCTACTTCCGGGACTACGTCGAGCACTTCGGCCTGCGCGAGACCATCACCTTCAACACCCGCGTCGAGGCCGCCCGGCGAACCTCCGGCGGGAACTGGGAAGTCCGGCTGAGCAGCGGTGAGACGCGCGAGTACGACGCGCTGGTGGTCGCCAACGGTCACCACTGGGACCCGCGAACCCCGCAGTACCCGGGCGAGTTCGATGGGACGACCCTGCACAGCCACTCCTACCGCAGCCCGTTCTCACCGGTGGACATGCGCGGCAAGCGGGTCGTGGTGGTGGGCATGGGCAACTCCGCGCTGGACATCGCCGCGGAGCTGTCGCACCGCTCCATCGCCGAGCACGTCTGGGTTTCCGCACGTCGCGGGGTGTGGGTGCTGCCGAAGTACCGGGGCGGCAAGCCGGCCGACAAGCTGATGATGCCGCCGTGGATGCCCAAGCGGCTCGCGCTGCGCCTGGCGCGCAAGGCCATCAAGAACAACGTCGGCGCGATGCGGGACTACGGCCTGCCCGAACCCGACCACGAACCGCTGTCCGCGCACCCGTCGGTGAGCGTCGACTTCCTGGCCAAGGCGGGTTCCGGCGATCTGACCTGCGTCCCCGGCATCGAGCGGCTCGACGGCTCGGAAGTGCAGTGCACCGACGGCACCCGGATCGCGGCCGACGTGATCGTGTTCGCCACCGGCTACAACATGAGCTTCCCGTTCTTCGACGACCCTGAACTGCAACCCGATGCCGAGCACCGGTTCCCGCTGTTCAAGCGGATCCTCAAGCCCGGCATCGACAACCTGTACTTCGCCGGGCTCGCGCAGGCGTCGCCGACGATCGTCAACCTCGCCGAGCAGCAGAGCAAGCTCATCGCCGCGCACCTCACCGGGGAGTACCGGGCGCCCGCGAGGGCGGAGATGCGGCGGATGATGGCGCACGACGAGCGCAAGCATCTGCGGCAGTACTACGACGCACCTCGGCATACCATCCAACTCGACTTCGCCCGGTACGTGCGCGATCTCCACCGCGAGATCGCCGCAGGCAGAAAGCGAGCCACCCGATGAACGGTCACTGCGCACCCCGCTTCGCGCCGCTGCGCGACCTCCTGGAACGCCGGTTGGGCGAAGGCGAGGAACGCGGCGCCTCGATCTGCGTCGTCCAGGACGGCGAGACGGTGGTCGACATCTGGGGCGGCGAAGCCCGCGAGGGCGTGCCGTGGGAGAGGGACACGCTGGTCAACACCTTCTCGGTGACCAAGACGATGCTCGCCCTGGTCGTGCTCGGCCTGGCCGATGCGCAGGAGCTCGACCTGGACGCGCCGGTGGCCCGCTACTGGCCGGAGTTCGCCGCCGAGGGCAAGGACGAGGTGCTGGTCAGGCACGTTCTCGGGCACACCAGCGGACTTCCGGGCTGGGACGAGAAGATGACCGTGGCCGACCTCTACGACACGCGCCGGGCGGCGGCGCTGCTGGCCGCGCAGAAGCCGTGGTTCGAGCCGGGGAACGGGTCGGGCTACCAGGCGATCAGCCACGGCCACCTGCTCGGCGAGCTCGTGCAGCGGGTCACCGAGCGGTCCGCCGGAACCGTGCTGCGCACCGACTACGCCGAACCGCTGGGTGCCGATTACTGGCTCGGCGCGCCGGAATCCGCGGACGAGCGGGTCGCGGTCCTCAAATCGCCGCCGCACGCGCCCGACCTCGGCGAGTTCGGGCAGCGGGCGCTGCTCAACCCGCTGTTCTCGATGAAGGTGACCACCACGCGGGAGTTCCTCGGCGCCGAGCTCGGCGGGTTCAACGGCCAGGGCAACGCCCGCTCGGTCGCGCGCCTGCAGTCGCTGGTCTCGCACGGGGGCACCCTCGACGGCAGGACCTACCTGTCGCCGGAGACCGTGGAGCGGATCTTCGAGGTCCAATCCGATTCCCCGGACCGGGTTCTCGGTCACCGCATCCCCTTCGGCATGGGGTACGCGCTGCCCACACCTGATCTCATGCCCACGCCGTCCGGGCGGATCTGCTGGTGGGTCGGCCACGGAGGCGCCGTGGTGGTCAACGACCTCGACCGGCGGATGACCATGGCCTACACGATGAACAAGATGGCCGCCGAGCTCGTCGGGGCGGCCAAGACCCGCGAGTACGTGCGCACGACCTACGAGTGCGTCGCGGACTGAGGACATGACGACGCCGGCGACCCGCGGGGCCGCCGGCGTCGTGGGCGATCAGGCTCCGAAGCCCTTGAAGAGGGTGGTGAACTCGAAGGGCTGCTGCTCGATGCTGCTGCACGTCGGCGACACGGCGCCGCCCGGGCAGCCGCCGTTGTCGCGGCCCGCGGACCAGAAAGACAGCAGGCCGATGCCGTTGGCGTTGGCCCAGTCCAGCAGCTGGCGGGCGTGGTCCTGGGTGAAGATGTTGCCGTTGAAGTTGCGGCCGATCATCGGCGTCACGCCCAGGCGGGCCTTGAGGTCGGCGTCGCTGAGGTCGGGCCAGATCTCCTTCATCTGCTTCAGGGTGCTCTCGGCGGCCGCGATCACCGCGTCGCCCCACGGCTTCTGCGAGCCGAACTCCATGGCCATCGGGTTGACCAGCACGTCGACCCCGTGCGCGGCGGCGCTCTGCAGCACCTGCAGCGAGTAGGGGTCGAGGCCGGTCTCATCGGCCTGGACGCGCAGCGTGTAGCTGACCTTGGTGCCGCGCTCGGCTTGGAGCTTGGCGAGCGCCTCGTTGACGACGTCGTGCGGGATGGTCGCCTCGACGTCGACGTCGAGGTGGTTGGCGCCGGTCGCGTCGAGGATCGTCTTGTAGGCGCCCAGCAGCTCGTCGGCGGTGCCGCACACGCTCTCCAGGTACGGGCCCATGGCGCCGCCGGTGGCGACGATGACGTCGCCGCCCATGGCGCGCAGTTCGTCGATCTGGCCCTTGATGGCCGGGTCGTCGACGGCCCGCTCGCCACCCCACATCGGGGTGCAGCCGGCGGCGCTGCCGAGCACGAAGGCGAGCGTGAAGTGCTGCTGGCCGGTGGCCTTGGCGACCTCGGCCAGGGTGGGCTTCTCCTGCATCACGTCGATGTAGGGAGCGGACTTGATCTCGGCGGGGGCTTCCTGGGCGAGGGCGGAACCCGCGGCCAGCGGGAGCATCGAGCCCGCGAGAAGGGCGGTGACGAGCTTTCGGGGAATGCGCATGGTGCTACTCCGGGGGCTCACTGGAACTCGGCGATGATCTTGGTGAATTCGTAGGGCTGCTGCTCGACGCTGCTGCACTTGCCGTCAGCCCATCCGCCGGGCTGGGTGCAGACGCGGTCGCGGTTGAGCGCCCAGTAGGAGAGGCGGCCGATCTGCTTCTGCTCGGCGTAGTCCAGCAGCGCGCGGAAGGTGTCCGGCGTGAACAGCTCGGACGGCTGGTCGGTGTGACCGTTCATGAGGATCACGCCGGTGCGCGCGTAGGCCGCGGCGTCGTCGAACTCGGGGTGCAGCTCGCGCAGCTGCTTGTGGAACGCCTCGGCGACCGAGATGGCGCTGTTGGCCATGTCCTGCCCGGGGCCGCCGTAGTCGAAGTCCATGATCTTGAACAGGTCGATCTCGGCGCCCATGTCCTTGGCGCGCTGGATCTCGGCCTTGCCCGCTTCGTTGAGCCCGACGGTGGTCATCGGCAGCGTCAACGTGACGTGCAGGTCGGGGTTGCGCTCCTTGAGCATCTTGATGGCTTCGAAGCGCTTGGTCTCGCCTGCCACGTCGCCGAGGTCGTCGCCCTCGATGTCGAGGTCGATGTGCGTCAGTTCGTACTTGTCGATGACCTGCTGGTAAGCGTCCGCCAGGGCGGTGGCGTCGGCGCACGCGGTCGCGAGCTCGATGCCGTTGTAGCCGCCGAAG
This sequence comes from Saccharopolyspora endophytica, assembly GCF_018070075.1. GTDB lineage: Bacteria > Actinomycetota > Actinomycetes > Mycobacteriales > Pseudonocardiaceae > Saccharopolyspora > Saccharopolyspora endophytica. The sequence goes on along the minus strand of NZ_JAGPXE010000015.1, from coordinate 88,641 downwards.
GACACCGAGATGTTGCCGCCCGCGGCGCGCACCGCGTCGGCCTTGGCCTTCACGGCGGTGTCGGTGGCGATCTCCTGGCCGACCTTGCCGTCCCAGGTGGGGGTGCAGGAGTCGGTGGAGGGGGCCAGGGCGAAGGCGAAGATGTAGTCCTTCTGCCCGCTGGTCTGGATCGCCTCGGCGATGTCCTGCGGTTCGTTGTCCAGCGGCATGTAGTACGGCGCGGCCTTGAGCTCACCGGGCGCGGCCTGCGCCGTCATGGCTCCGGCGATCGGCAGCATCAGCAGGCCGGCGGCCAGCGCCGCCCAGCGGATCGGTTTCCTCGTCACAGGGTTCTCCCCTCATGGCGACCCGGCCTGTCGGTCGGGTCGTGAATCGATCCGGAAGCGCGGCGCGCTCGGCCCCGGATTTCGCACTGCGGAGATCTCCGCTACCGGCGCGGTGGAAAGTATGTGCACCACGCCACAGAGTCAATGGGTCTAGACCACTTTGGCGGGACTACGCAACGCCTCTGGACCGGGCGCGCCATCGGCGGCGTCCCTGTGTCGCAGCGGGTTCCGCCGGACGCCGCGCCACGTCGTTCCAGGGCAGCCCGGCGTTAGCGGATTCCGGCGGTGCGAAGGATCACGATCTGCCAGCGGTCCCCACCACGCGGACGACCGCCCGCCACTTGATCCGTTTCTCCTGCGCACGGCCGGATGGCGGGTGCTTCGCCCGGTTCCGGGAGGTCCAGCGGCGGGGATCTAGGGTGACCGCCCATTGCCGCAGTACCCACTCGAAGGAGTGATCGGCTCCCCATGTCGAACGCCAACCCAACTCCGAGGCGCACCGCGTTGGTGGCGGCTGCCGCGCTCTCCACCGTGATGCTCGGCAGCACCCCGGCCACCGCTGAGCCCGAGTCGGGCGAGGCGTCGCAGGCGGCGCAGAAGCTGCGCGAGCTGTCCCGCCAGGCCGAGGTGATCACCGAGGACTACAAGAAGGCGCAGGACGATCACGCGGCCAAGCGCCACGACCTCGACCGGTTCAACGCCGAAGCCCAGCAGGCGGACCGGGTCGCCGGCGAAGCGCGCGTGCAGGAGGAGCAGCTGCGCGGCCAGGTCGACCGGCTGAGCAAGGCCTCCTACAAGGGCTCGCAGATGAACTCGATCGCCGCGGTCCTCGGCAGCGAGACCCCGGACGCGTTCCTGGACCGGGCCTCCACGCTCGACCTGATGGCGCAGCACAACTCCGAGTCCGTGCGCGCCTACGCCGACGCCACGCACCGCGCGGAGAGCGCCCGCCGCCAGGCATGGGACGCGCGCGCCGGTGCCGCCAAGGCCGAGTCCGACGCCGCGCGGCTGGAGGGCGACATCGCCGGCCGCAAGAAGGAGATGGACTCCCAGGTCGCCAAGGTCAAGCAGCAGTACAACGAGCTCAGCGAGAAGGACAAGGACGCGCTGTCCGGCGTGGAGAGCGCCGTGGGTCAGCTCGCCGGTTCGGGTGCGGCGATCAAGGCGGTCAACGCCGCCCTGGGCAAGCAGGGCTCGCCGTACGTGTTCGGAGCCAAGGGCCCCGAGGAGTTCGACTGCTCGGGGCTGGTGCAGTGGGCCTACAAGCAGGCGGGCGTCGACCTGCCGGGCTCGACGCGCTCGCAGGTGTCGGCCGGCCGCTCGGTGTCGCAGTCGGAGATGAAGCCCGGCGACATCGTCTTCTTCTACAGCTCCGCCAGCCACGACGGCATCTACATCGGCAACGGCAAGATCGTGCACGCCCCGACCGAGGGCCAGGACGTCACCGTCGAAGAGGTCGAGTACATGGGTGAGGTCCACTCGGTGCGTCGCGTCGCCGGCTGACAGGCCGGTTGGGCGCAGCGGGTGGAGTTCCGGCATTTCGCGACCGCACCGAAATCGGCTCCGCTACAGTGTGTGCTGGCATGATCACTGAAAGCCAGGTCCCTGGTCCCGTCCTCGCGTGAACCGAGGTTCCGGGCGAGGCGGAGAACGTTGGGAGAGCCCATGTTAAGCAGGATCGCGATGGTGTCGGTGACCGCTGCGGCCACCGTGCTGCCGCTCGGCGCGGGCAGCGCGGCGGCAGAACCGGCGCCGGCCCCCGAGCTCGTCCCCGGCACGCCGTGCACGGCGACCGCGCATGCGTGCGTGAGCCTTTCGCAGAACCGCGCGTGGCTGATCCGCGCCGGCGAGGTCTACTACGGCGAGGCCTCGGCGCTGGGCGGCCGCCCGGAGAGCCCCACCCCGGCCGGCGTCTTCCACGTGACGTGGAAGGACAAGGACCACCACAGCAAGGAATTCGACGCACCGATGCCGAACTCGGTGTTCTTCACCAACACCGGCGTCGCGTTCCACCAGGGCAGCCTCACCGAGCGCTCCGCGGGCTGCGTCCACCTGTCGAAGAAGTCCTCCACGGTCTTCTTCGACAAGCTCCAGGTCGGCGACGAGGTCCAGGTCGTCCCGTAAGCGGAGAACCTGCGAAGGGCCCGCGACTTCCGCGCACCACGTGCGGGAGTCGCGGGCCCTTCGTCACTTTCAGGACTGGGGGAGAGCGGCGTGCAGGGTCGCCGCCCACTGGGTGACGATGTTCCGGCGCCGCGCGGAGTCGTCGGTGAGGACGTCGGCGAGGCCGAGTCCGCGGGCGAGGTCGAGGGTGGCCTGGACGAGGCGTCGGGTGGTCGGGTCGCTGTCGTCGGCGCCGAGCAGCTCGATCGCCGTCTGGTGGACCGTCCGGCCGAACTTCGCCTCCAGCGGCACGATCCGCTCCCGCAGGGACGGGTCCGCGGCGGCCGCCGTCCAGACCTGGAGGGCGGCCTTGAACAGCTCGCCCGTGTAGTGGTCGACGACCCTGGAGACCACGAACTCGGTCCGTCCCGGCCCTTCGGGCAGCCGGGTGCTCTCCGCGCGGATCTCGGCCATCCGCGCGTCGAACATGTGCTCCAGGGCCGCGGTGATGAGGTCCTCGCGAGCCGGGAAGTGGTGCTGCGCCGCACCGCGCGACACACCCGCGCGCTGCGCCGCGGCGGTGACCGTCGTGGCCTCCCAGCCCTGGTCGGCCAGGCAGTCGATGGTCGCTTCCAGCAGGCGTTGCCGCGTCGCCCGGCTGCGGTCCTGCTTCGGCTCGCGCGACGACATTCTCCTCATCCCCCCACCGGTGCTGACCGGATCCGGCTCAGTACGACTTCGGCAGACCCAGGCTGTGCTGGGCCACGTAGTTGAGGATCATTTCACGGCTGACCGGAGCGACCCGGGCGATGCGGGCGGCGCCGAGCATCGCGGCCAAGCCGTGCTCGGCCGTCAGGCCGGAACCGCCGTGGGTCTGGATGGCGCGGTCCAGAGCGGCGATGCTTGCCTCGGCGGCCGCGTACTTGGCCATGTTCGCCGCCTCGGCGGCTTCCAGGTCCAGACCCTCGTCGTAGAGCGTGGCGGCCTTCTGCATCATCACCTTGGCCAGCTCCACCTCGATCTTGTGCTGCGCCAGCGGGTGGGCGATGCCCTGGTGCGCGCCGATCGGGGTCTTCCAGACCTGCCGCTGGTTGGCGTAGTCGACGGCCGTGGTCAGCGCGTAGCGGCCCATGCCGGTAGCCAGGGCGGCGCCGAGGATGCGTTCCGGGTTGAGCCCGGAGAACAGCTGCATCAGCGCCGCGTCCTCCTCGCCGACCAGCGCGTCCGCGGGCAGCCGCACGTCGTCGAGGAACAGCGTGAACTGCCGGTCCGGGGCGATGATGTCCATCTCCATCGGCTGCGCCACGAAGTTCGGCGTGCCGGTGGGCACGACGAACAGCGCGGGCTTGAGCTTGCCGGTGCGGGAGTCCTCGGTGCGGGCGACGACCAGCACCGCGTCGGCCTGGTCGACGCCGGAGATGAACACCTTCTGGCCCTGCAGGATCCAGTCGTCGCCGTCGCGGCGCGCGGTGGTGGTGATGTGGTGCGAGTTCGAGCCCGCGTCCGGTTCGGTGATGGCGAAGACCATCGTGGTGGTGGCGTCGGCGAGGCCGGGCAGCCAGCGCTGCTTCTGCTCGGGCGTGCCGTACTTGGTGATGATCGTGCCGCAGATCGCGGGGGAGACCACGACCAGCAGCAGCCCGGCGCCCTGGGCTGCGAGTTCTTCCTGCACCAGCGCGAGTTCGTAGATCCCGGCACCGCCGCCGCCGTACTCCTCGGGGATGTTGACGCCGAGGAACCCGAGCCTGCCCGCCTCGGACCAGAGCTCGGTGAGCGGTTCGTGCCGGCGCGCCTTGGGCAGCACGTAGTCGACGTGGTTGTAGCGCTGGGCGAGCTTGGCGACGGAAGCGCGCAGCTCCTTGCGCTCGTCGGTCTCGATGAAGCTCATGCGTTCTCCTCGGTGTCCGGGGTGTCGACCACGGCGAGCACGGTTCCCACCTCGACCTGCTGCCCCGCGACGACGTCGAGCTCGCCGAGCACGCCGTCGGCGGGGGAGGCGACGGTGTGCTCCATCTTCATCGCCTCCAGCCAGAGGATCGGCTGACCTGCGGTGACGCGGTCCCCGACGGCGGCGGCGAGGCGGATGACCTTGCCGGGCATCGGGGCCAGCAGCGATCCCTCGGTGACCAGGTCGGCGGGGTCGGTGAAGCGCGGCGCGCGCGCCAGCGCGACCGGCCCGAGCGGGGAGTCGACGTGGACGCGGTCGCCGTAGCGGGCGATGGCGAAGCTCCGGCGGACCGGACCGTGCTCACCCGGAACGTCGAGCACGACGCGGGTCGGGGTCGCCTCCACCAGCGCGAGCCCCGGGTGGTCGGCGACCTCGACTCCGGTGCGCTTGGCGAGGTAGGACACCTCGATCTCGCGGTCCCCGCAGGTGTAGGTCTTGGTCTGCGGCACCGAAGGCAGGTTCCGCCATCCCGACGGGATCCGGGCGTTGGCCCGCGCGGTGAGCCGGTTCTCGGCGGCCGCGGCCATCGCGGCGGCGACCGCAGCGAGGTCGGCGGTGTCGTCGGTGGCCAGCGGGCGGGACAGGGCCTGCAGGCCGTGGCGGTCGAAGAACGCCGTGTCCGTGTCACCGGCCAGGAACGCCGGGTGCCGCAGGACGCGCACGAGCAGGTCCCGGTTGGTGATCAGGCCGTGGATCTCGGCTCGCGCCAGGCTCGCGGACAGCAGCCGCGCGGCCTCCTCCCGGCTCTCGCCGAAGGAGATGACCTTGGCCAGCATCGGGTCGTAGTGGATGCTCACCGCGTCCCCGCCGGCGAAACCGGAGTCCAGCCTGACCCCCGGAGAGCTCAAGACGGCGAACTCCGCTGCGGTGTCGTCGAACTCGATGCGCTCCAGCGTTCCGCTCTGCGGGCGCCAGTCGTGCGCGGGATCTTCGGCGTAGAGCCGGACCTCGATCGAATGACCTCGGGAGGCGGGAGGTTCGGCGGGAAGCGCGTGGCCGTCGGCGATCTGCAGCTGGAGCCGGACCAGGTCGACTCCGGTGGTGTTCTCGGTGACGGGGTGCTCGACCTGCAGGCGCGTGTTCATCTCCAGGAAGAAGAACTCGCCCCGCTCGTCGGCCAGGAACTCCACGGTCCCCGCGCCCTCGTAGCCGATGGCGGAGGCCGCCAGCCGCGCGGACGCGAACAGCCGCTCCCGCATCCGCGGGCCGATGCGCTCGACCAGCGGGGACGGCGCTTCTTCGACGACCTTCTGGTGCCTGCGCTGGATCGAGCACTCGCGCTCGCCGAGCGCCCACACCGTGCCGTGCGCGTCGGCGAGGACCTGCACCTCGATGTGCCGCCCGGTCTCCAGGTAGCGCTCGCAGAACACGGTCGGATCGCCGAATGCCGACTCGGCCTCGCGGCGCGCGGCGTCGAGCTGCTCGGGCAGCTCGGCCAGCGTCCGCACCACCCGCATGCCGCGACCGCCGCCGCCTGCGGAGGCCTTGACCAGGACCGGCAGGTCGGACTCGGTGACGGCCTCGGGGTTCAACTCGGGCAGCACCGGGACTCCGGCGTCGGCCATCAGCTTCTTGGCCTCGACCTTGGAGCCCATCGACTCGATGGCCTGGACCGGCGGACCCACCCAGCGCAGCCCGGCGTCGGACACCGCCTGCGCGAACGCGGCGTTCTCCGAGAGGAACCCGTAACCGGGGTGGACGGTGTCGGCACCGGTGGACCGCGCGGCCTGCACGAGCCGCTCGGCCCTCAGGTACGTCTCGCCCGGGGTGTCGCCGGGCAGCCGGACCGCCACGTCGGCTTCGGTGACGTGCGGAGCGGAGGCGTCGGTGTCGGAGAAGACCGCCGTGGTCGACAGGCCCATGCGGCGGGCGGTGGCGAAGACCCGCCGGGCGATCTCACCGCGGTTGGCGACCAGAACATGGGTGATCATCGCTTCAGGACCTCACATCCGGAAGACGCCGAAGCCCTCGGCGCCTTCGATCGGGGCGTTGTGGATGGCCGACAGGCACATCCCCAGCACCGAGCGGGTGTCGCGCGGGTCGATGACGCCGTCGTCGTAGAGCCGTCCGGACAGGAACATCGGCAGCGACTCGGCTTCGATCTGGTTCTCCACCGCTTCCCGCATCGCCGCGTCACCGGCCTCGTCGAACGGCTGGCCCTTGGCCTCCGCGGCCGCGCGGCCGACGATCGAGATCACCCCGGCGAGCTGGGCGGGGCCCATCACGGCGGACTTCGCGCTGGGCCAGGAGAACAGGAAGCGCGGGTCGTAAGCCCTGCCGCACATGCCGTAGTGGCCGGCGCCGTAGGAGGCGCCCATCAGCAGCGAGATGTGCGGGACCTTGCTGTTGGACACCGCGTTGATCATCATCGCGCCGTGCTTGATGATGCCGCCCTGCTCGTACTCGGCTCCCACCATGTAGCCGGTGGTGTTGTGCAGGAACAGCAGGGGAGTCTCGGCGCGGTTGGCCAGCTGGATGAACTGGGTGGCCTTCTGCGACTCCTCGGAGAACAGCACGCCGCGCGCGTTGGCGAGGATGCCGACGGGGTATCCGTGCAGCTCGGCCCAACCGGTGACCAGGCTCGACCCGTAGCGCGGCTTGAACTCGTCGAAGTCGGAGCCGTCGACGACGCGGGCGATCACCTCGCGCGGGTCGAACGGCACCTTCAGATCCGTGGGCACGACGCCCAGCAGCTCGTCGGCCGGGTGCAGCGGCTCGCGCACCTCCGCGCGCGGGGTCGGGCCCTTCTTGCGCCAGTTCAGGCGTTTCACGATGGAGCGGCCGATGCGCAGCGCGTCCGGCTCGTCAACGGCGAAGTGGTCCGCCAAACCCGAGACGGAGGCGTGCATGTCGGCCCCGCCCAGCGACTCGTCGTCGGCGTCCTCCCCGGTGGCCATCTTCACCAGCGGCGGTCCGCCGAGGAACACCTTCGAGCGCTCCTTGACCATCACCGTGTGGTCGGACATGCCCGGGATGTAGGCGCCGCCGGCCGTGGAGTTGCCGAAGACCAGCGCGATCGTGGGGATTCCGGCCGCCGACAGCCGCGTGAGATCGCGGAACAGCGCGCCGCCCGGGATGAAGACCTCCTTCTGCGTCGGCAGGTCCGCACCGCCCGACTCGACCAGGGAGATCACCGGCAGCCGGTTGCGCTCCACGATCTCGTTGGCGCGCAACGACTTGCGCAGCGTCCACGGGTTGGAGGTGCCGCCGCGCACGGTCGGGTCGTTGGCGACGATCATGCACTCGACGCCTTCGACGACACCGATGCCGGTGACCACCGACGCGCCCACCTGGAAGTCGCTGCCCCACGCGGCCAGCGGGCACAGCTCCAGGAACGGCGAGTCCTCGTCGAGGAGCAGCTCGATGCGCTCGCGGGCGGTGAGCTTGCCGCGCTTGCGGTGCCGCTCGACCTTCGACGGGCCACCACCGGCGACCGCCGTCGCGTGCGCCTCGTCGACCTCGGCGATCTTGTCGAGCATCGCCTGAGCGGCCTCGGCGTACTCCCCGGAACCGGTGTCCAGCGCGGATCGCAGGATCGTCATTCTCGGTACCCCAATCGGTTCGCCGCCAGTCCGGTCATGATCTCGGTGGTCCCGCCGCCGATGCCGAGGATGCGCATGTCCCGGTACTGGCGCTCGACCTCGGACTCGCGCATGTAGCCGAGCCCGCCGAACAGCTGCAACGCCTGGTGGGCGACCCACTCGCCGGCTTCCACCGCGGTGTTCTTGGCGAAGCACACCTCGACGGTCAGGTCCTGCTCACCGGCGACGGCGCGTTCGGCCAGCCGCCGGGTGTAGACGCGGGCGACGTCGATCTTGCGGGCCATCTCGGTGAGCGTGTTCTGCACGGCCTGCCGGGTGATCAGCGCGCGGCCGAAGGTCTCCCGGTCGCGGCACCACTGCTCGGCCAGGTCCAGGCAGCGCTGCGCGCTGGCGTAGGCCTGCACCGCCAGCGAGAGGCGTTCGCTGAGGAACGCCTGGGCGATGTGGAGGAAGCCGGAGTTCTCCGGTCCCACCAGGTTCTCCGCCGGGACGCGGACGTCGGTGAAGGAGAGCTCGGCGGTGTCGGAGGCGTGCCAGCCCATCTTCTCCAGCTTGCGGGAGACGGTGAACCCCGGCGCGTCCTTCTCCACCACCAGCAACGACACCCCGCCCGCGCCGTCGTCGCCGGTGCGCACGGCGGTGACGACGTAGTCGGCGCGGCAGCCCGAGGTGATGAACGTCTTGGCGCCGTTGACCACGTAGTGGTCGCCGTCGCGGTCCGCGCGGGTGCGCAGGTGACCGACGTCGGAACCGCCACCGGGTTCGGTGATGGCCAGCGACCCGATCTTGTCCCCGGCCAGCGTCGGTCTCACCCAGCGCTCGATCTGCCGCGGATCACCGGCGGAAGCCATGTGCGGCACCGCGATTCCGCAGGTGAACAGCGAGGCGAAGGTGCCGCCGGAGCAGCCGGCGTAGTGCATCTCCTCGGCGATGACCGCGGCGTCGATGAGGTCACCGCCGCCACCGCCGACCTCGACGGGCAGCGCGGCGCCGAGCAGGCCCAGCGCACCGGCCTTCTCGTGCAGCCGGCGGGGCAGTTGACCCTCGCGCTCCCACTGGTCCTGGTGCGGCAGGACCTCGGTCTCGACGAAGCGGCGCGCGGTGTCGCGCAGCACGCGCCGCTCGTCGTCGTCCCACGGGTTCACAGCAGCGCCTCCGGAACGTCGATGTGCCGGGACCGCAGCCATTCGCCGAGTCCCTTGGCCTGGGGGTCGAAACGGGCTTGGGACGCCGCACCTTCGCCGAGGATGCCCTCCACGACGAAGTTCAGCGCCCGCAGGTTGGGCAGCACCGTGCGGGTGATGGGCAGCTCGGCGGCCTCCGGGAGCAGGGTGCGCAGGCGGTCGACGGTGAGCGCGTGCGCCAGCCAGCGCCACTGCTGCTCGGTGCGCACCCACACGCCGACGTTGGCGTTGCCGCCCTTGTCGCCGCTGCGCGCGGCCACGAACGTGCCCAGCGGGACCCGCCTGCTGGGTCCGTCCGGAAGCGGTTGCGGCAGAGCGGGTTCGGGCAGCGCCTCCAGCCGTCGGGTCTCCGAGGCCGGTGGCACGTCGACGCGCTCGCCGCCGGGGAGCACCGCGACGTGCGGCACCTGGGCCTGGTCGACGTACCCCGCGGTGAACACCCCGTACGGGGAGGCCTTGCCGGGGACGCTGGTGAGGCTGCACCCGGGGTAGCTCGCCAGCGCCATCTCCACGGCCACGCCGGAGAACGCGCGCCCCACCACGTCCTGGTCGGGATCTCGCACCACGCAGCGCAGGATCGCGCTCGCCCGCTCCTCGGTGTCGGCGTCGGGCCGGTCGAGCCGCGACAGCGTCCAGGTGAGCTCGGCCGGTCGCCGGACCAGCCCGGCTTCCAGCTGGCGTTGCGCGAGTTCGGCCTTGGCCTCGACGTCCAGGCCCGTGAGGACGAAGGCCATCTCGTTGCGGAACCCGCCGAGGCCGTTGAGCGAGACCTTGAGCTCCGGCGGCGGGGCTTCGCCGCGCGTGCTGCTGATCCGAACCCGATCGGTGCCGTCCTGGCCGATCTCGACGGTGTCGAGCCTGGTCGTGACGTCCGGTCCCGCGTAACGCGCGTCCTGGACCTCGTACATCAGCTGCGCGGTCACGGTGTCGACGGTGACCGCGCCACCGGTGCCGGGGTGCTTGGTGATCACGCTCGACCCGTCCCGCCGCAGTTCGGCGATCGGGAAACCGGGCCGGGTCAGGTCGGCGATCTCGGTGAAGAACGCGTAGTTGCCGCCGGTGGCCTGCGTGCCGCACTCGATGACGTGACCCGCGGCGACGGCTCCCGCGAGCGCGTCGTGGTCGGTGCGATCCCAGCCGAAGTGGGCCGCGGCGGGTCCGACGATGACCGAGGCGTCGGTGACCCTTCCGGTGACCACCACGTCGGCACCGGCGTTCAGGCATTCCGCGATGCCCCAGCAGCCGAGGTAGGCGTTGGCGACCAGGGGTGAGCCGAGGTCGAGTTCGGCGGCGCGCGCGGTCAGGTCGTCGCCCTCGACGTGCGCGACCGACACGTCCAGCCCGAGCCGGTCGGTGAGCTCGCGGATCCGCGCGGCGAGACCGGCGGGGTTCGCGCCACCGGCGTTGGCCACGATCCGCACACCCCGCTCCGAGGCGAGGCCGAGGCACTCCTCCAGCTGGCGCAGGAAGGTCTTGGCGTAGCCGAGATCGGGGTCCTTGAGCCGGTCGCGACCGAGGATGAGCATCGTCAGCTCGGCCAGGTAGTCGCCGGTGAGCACGTCGAGCTCGCCGCCGGTGAGCATCTCGCGCATCGCGGAGAGCCGATCGCCGTAGAAGCCGGAGCAGTTGCCGATCCGGAGGAGTTCGGGGTCGGCGCCGATCACGAGTGCTGCCCCGGCTTCCGGCCGTGGCCGGGGGCACCGGCGAACGCCTGCGCGATGGTCAGCCAGTGCGCGGCGTCGGCGCCGACGGTCTCGACGGCGAGGTCGTCGGGGTGGCGCCGCTGGGTGACGAGCAGGCAGAAGTCCAGCGCGGGACCGGTGATCCGCTGTGCGGCGTCGGCCGGGCCCCACTCCCACGCTTCCCCGCCGGGACCGACCAGTTCGACGCGGAACGGTTCGGTCGGTGGGGTCTGGGCGTGGGTGGCGTAGGCGAAGTCGCGGGTGCGCACGCCGATGTGCGCGACGTTGCGGAGCCGCGCGGTGGGCGTGCGGGTGACGCCGAGCGCGTCGGCGATGTCCTGGCCGTGCGCCCAGGTCTCCATCAGCCGTGCGGTGGCCATCGAACCGACGCCCATCGGCGGTCCGAACCAGGGGAGCTTGCGCCCGTCCTCGACGCCGCGCAGCGCTTCGGCGAGCCGGGCGCGACCGAGGCGCCAGGTCGAGATCAGGTCGGCGGGCCGGGCGCGGGCGCGTTCCTCGGCGCCTTCGTCGACGAAGCCGAGGGGGTTGCGCGCGGCCTCGTCCACGACGGCGGCGAAGGCGTCGGCATCCGTCGCCGACAGCAGCGCCACGTCGTCGGTCCAGGCCAGGTGGGCGATCTGGTGCGCGATCGTCCACCCCTCGGCGGGCGTGGGGAGCGCCCACTGCTCCTCGTCCAGTTCGGCGACGAGTTCGTCGAGCTCGTCGCCTTCCACGCACATGTCGTCCAGCAGAGCACCCACGTTGGCCATGCCGACCAGGGTGGGCCCGCGCCTCAGAAAAATCAAGCGCGCTTGATTGGTTTAGCGAACGAAGCGAGGGGCGGAGCCGCAGCTCCGCCCCTCGGTCACCGCGGACCTACTGGCTCAGCTCGTACTTGCCGCCGAAGTCGAGCGACGACAGGCCGCCGGCGAGGCAGCCGCCCGCAGCGGAGGCCATGTCGAACTGGCCGCTGCCCTTGTGCTGGGCGTCGGTGAACTCCCCGTCGACGGTCTTGCCGGTGAACGCACCGGTGACCGGCTGACCCGGGTTGCTGAGGTCGCCCTGCATGTTGAGGCTGAAGTCGGCCTTGCTCGTCTTCGTGCTGCCGTCCTCGTACTTCCAGGTGATGTCGACGTCGCCGCCGACATCGCGCGGCAGCGAGGTGCAGGACATCTTGCCCGCCAGGTCGCCGGTGAACGTCGCGCTCACGATTCCCTCGGCGGCGCGGCCGGCCGGCTTGCAGTTGGCCGCCTCGCCGTCGACCTTCATCTGGGTGTTCGCGCCGAGCGGGTTCGCGGACAGCGCCGGGGAGAACGCGGCCGATCCGGTCAGGTCGCACGTCAGCAGTGTCTTGGCATCAGGCGCGGGGGAGGGGTCGGCCTGCGCGGTCAGGGCGCCTGCGAGCAGTGGGGCGGCGGCGAGAACCGCAGCGGCGCTGAAAATGCCGGACTTCGTGCCGAGTTTGGAAAGCATGCGGATTGAACTCCTTCGTTCACAAGGGGATGAAGGGCATCGTTCGTCCTTCGGTTCAGAATGGGAGCACGGTTCCGTCCCGGCGGCAGGCCGTGTCGCACGATCGAGCGCACTATCGATGCGGTCCCACGAATGCGGATGTCTTCTCGCTGCGCGGGTTTTCGGCCGTTGCTACAGTCCGCCCCGTTGTTCTCCGGGGGATTCCGCAGTTCGCGTCCCCGTCCCCTCCTGCCTGGTTGCGGAGGCGCCGCGACCGGTAAGAACCGAAAGGGAATATTCCATGAGAATTGCGCGTTTCGCTGCTGTGCTTCTCGCGTCCGGTGTGCTGGCTACGGGAATCGCGAGCACGGCCGTCGCGCAGGCACCGTCGGACCAGGTGCTGGTGTTCATCGCCGACGCCCTCGTGCCGGTGGAGAAGTTCCAGAGCCCGCAGGGATGTCACGCTCTGCCTGTGGGCACACACGTGGTCATCAACGACACCGACCGCGCGATCACGCTGCACGCCACGCCCGACTGCACCGGACTGGGAGTTCCGCTGGAATCCGAGCACGGCGCCCACGAGCTCCCGGCGTTCGGCAGCTTCAAGGCATGACCGATCCGCGATTCGACCTGGTCGTCGTCGGGCTGGGTTACGTCGGTCTGCCGCTGCTGGCCCGCGCCCACGAGACCGGTATGAGCACCGCCGGTTTCGACATCTCCGGCGAGGTGGTGGCGGGGCTCAACGCGGGGCGCTCGCACGTGGCCGACGTCCCGGACTCCGCGGTCACCGACATGGTGGCCGCGGGGTTCCGCGCCACGAACGAACCCTCGGTGATCGCGGACGCCGACACCGTCGTGCTGTGCGTGCCCACCGGTCTCACCGACGGCGCTCCGGACCTGAGCTCGGTCCGCGCGGCCGCGCGCGCGGTGGGGGAGAACCTTCGGCCGAACACCTTGGTCGTGCTGGAATCCACCTCCTACCCGGGGACGACCGAGGACGTCGTCCGCCCGATCCTGGAGAGCGGCAGCGGGCTTCGCGCGGGTGAGGACTTCCACCTGGCCTACTCGCCGGAACGCATCGATCCCGGAAACCCGCAGTTCGGCGTGCGCAACACTCCGAAGGTGGTCGCGGGTGTGACCCCGCTGTGCGCCAAGTACGGAGTGGCGTTCTACGGCCGCTTCATCGACACCCTCGTGGTCTCGCGCGGGACCCGCGAGGCGGAGATGGCCAAGCTGCTGGAGAACACCTACCGCTACGTCAACATCGCGCTGGTGAACGAGGTCGCGCTGTTCTGCGACCGGATCGGGATCGACGTGTGGGACGTGCTGCACTGCGCGGGCACCAAGCCCTTCGGCTACGCCCCCTTCCAGCCGGGGCCCGGTGTCGGCGGCCACTGCATCCCGGTCGATCCGGTCTACCTCCAAAATGCCGCAGAAGGCGCCGGTTTCGCGTTCCGGACGCTGGCCGCCGCCCGCGAGGTGAACGAGCGGATGTCCGAGCACGTGGTGTCCCGGGCGCAACAGATGCTGCGCGGCAGCGGTGCTCCCGTCGACGGAGCCAAGGTGCTGCTGCTCGGGGTGAGCTACAAGCCCGACATCGCCGACATCCGCGAGACGCCGGCGGTTCCGGTCGCCGCCGGACTGCTGCGCGCCGGTGCCGAGGTCGCCTACCACGACCCGCACGTGCCCGGGTTCGAGGTCGTGGGCCGGCGGCTGCACCGCGTGGAGCACCTCGACGAAGGCTTGCGGGAGGCCGACGTCGCGATCGTGCTGCAGGACCACTCCTGCTACGACCCGGTGCGGCTGGTCGCCTCGCGGTGCCTGCTGCTGGACACCCGGGGCAAGCTCGCGGGCGAGAACGTGCAGCACCTGTGAGCGTTCGCGCCCGCTCAGCGGTGCGGGTGGCGGAAACCCCCGAACGGGCGGTCCTCCTGCTCCGGGCGTGCCGGCTCATGTGCGTCCAGTGCGCAGCGTCGGCACGTCCTCGCAGGAGAACCGCCTCAGAACCCGCGGCGGTGCGAGCTGAGTCCCACGCCTGGGGCATCGGCTTCCGGAGGCTGGGCGAACGTCAGCTCCTCCTCCGGTCGCAGATCCAGATCGCTGCCGCTGAGCGGTGTTTCGGTGTGGATGAGGATGTTGTAGTGGTTGGGGAAGTGGCAGGCGTCGAAGCCGAGCACCGAGCCGACGACGCGGTCCGCGATGCGGAGCCGGTCACCGCGGTCGATCACGCCGCCGCGGTCGAACTCCGCGAAGCCGAGGAACGCCACCCGGTCGATGCGCGCTCCCGACGCCGTCTCGACGTGGTCGGTGGTGACGAGTTCGTGCACGTCACCGGCCCTGACGCAGCGGCTCGCGTGCGGTTCGAGCGACATGCCGCGCTCGCGGCGGTGATGCACCAGGACCTTGACGACCCGTGCCGTCAACGTCCTCTTCGGACCGTCCTCCTCGGGGTTCACCGCGCCTCCCGGTAGACCGCGTGCACGAGTTCCAGCGCGGCCAGACCACCGGGGTCGGTGCCGGTCGTGGAGGCGAAGGCGTCGAGCACTCCGCGGTACTCGTGCCACAGCGAGTTCTTGAACCCCGGGTGCCCGGCCAGCATGTCGGCGTGCAGCCGAGTCCCGTCCGCCAGCAGCGCTTCCACGTCCTTGGTCTCGCCCGGGTGCGACCAGTCCAGCTCGACGACGGCCGGGACGCCGGAGGTCGATTCCAGCTCGACGACGGCCTGCCGGTCGGTTCCGCGCTCCTCCTTGACCGCGGCGTGCGCCAGCTCGACGTCGCCGAGGAACAGCCGGACGAGGTCGAAGGCGTTGGGCCCGTTGTCGGCGACGCACCCGCCCCCGCAGCGGGCCGGGTCGAGGTACCAGGTGTCGCCGCCGATGTGCTCCTCGATGCGCTCCAGGTAGCGCACCCGCATCGCCGTCACCCCGCCGCGCGCGGCGACCTCGGAGCGCAGCCGGAGCACGTTGTCGTTGTAGCGGCGGTGGAAGGAGGTCAGCAGCGGAACTCCCAGCCGCCTGGACAGGTCCGCCAGCTCGCGGGCGTCGGCCAGGGCGACCGCGAGCGGCTTCTCCACGCACACCGCGATGCCGTGCCGCAACGCGTCCCGGCAGACCTCGGCGTGGACGTCGTTGGGGGCGGTGACGATGACGGCGTCGAGCTCGACGCGCCCGAACAGCTCCCGGTGGTCCTGGAAGCCCGGGGCCTCCGGTGCGAACCCGCGCAGCTTCTCGGGGCGCACGTCGCACACCGCGCTCAGCCGCCACTCCGGATCGGCGTCGATGGCGGCGAGGTAGTACGCCGAGATGGCGCCGAGCCCGACGACCGCGACTCGGCGCATCAGCCGACCACCGCTTCGTCCAGTTCGAGCAGCTGCACGAGCAGTCCCCGACGGACCGGAACGCCGTCCCGCCGCCGGCGCAGCGCCCGCTCCGCCTCCCGCCAGCCCGGGTAGTGCACCTCGCCGGTGGGCGGGCAGTCGAGGACCGCGCCGAACATCGCCCGCGCGGCCTCGGCGAAACCGGGACGCAGCCGCTCGCCGTCGATGGCCAGCACGAAGTAGCCGATGTCGTCGTCGCGCCCGGCGTCGCCGAGCAGCGCCTCCCGGGTGGGGCCGAGGGCGGAACCCGACAGCAGGGCGGCGAGGAGTTCGACGACCAGTCCGAGGCCGAATCCCTTGTAGACACCGGTGTCGGGGTCTCCGCCGAGCCAGCGCAGGTGGGCGGTGCCGTCGTCGAAGGCGCTCGGATCGGTGACCGGGCGCCCGGTGTCGTCGGCCAGCCACCCCCGCGGGACCGCCGCGCCGTCCCCGGCGGCGACCCGGACCTTGCCGGTGGGCACCACGGTCGTGCTCATGTCCAGCAGGAACGGGTGCTCCGGCAACGCGGGCGCGGCCACCGCGAGGGGGTTGGTGCCCAGCAGAGGCAGCGCGCCGTGCGGGGGACGGGCGATGCGCTGACCGCCGCAGTTGCTCGCGACGACACCGATCAGGCCCTGCTCGGCGGCGCGTGCCGCGTGGAAACCCGCGCAGCCGAAGTGGGTGGCGCCGTGAACGGACACGAGGCCGATCCCGTGCTGCCGGGCGCGCTCGATCGCGTCGTCCATCGCCTCCGACGCCGCCCACAGGCCCAGCGCGCGTCCGGCGTCGATCGTCGCGCAGGCGCCCAGATCGGTCCGGGTGACCGGTTCGGCGCGCGGGTCGACGCGGCCGGCGTCGAACAGCGGCAGGTACAGGCGGGGCAGGTTGAACACGCCGTGCGAGTCGAACCCGCACAGGTCGCCGTGGCACAGCGCCGAGGCCGCCAGCCGAGCGCGCTCGTCGGGCACGCCGCGTGCGCGGAACTGCTCGGTGACCAGGCGGTGCAGTCGTTCGTGCGGGACCTGCACGACGTCAGGCTGCGGGTGCATCGTGGTGTTCCTCTCCGGTGCGGTGCCGGGCGAACCCGGTGAGCACGGCCGAGACGACGGCCGCGAACTCCTCCAGCTCGGCGCGGTCGGCGTACTCGCCTTCGGCGTGGGCGTTGTTGGTGTCGAGGCGGCCGGGCCCGAGCACGGCGGTGTAGCTGCCGGGCAGGTCGTGCAGCCAGATCGCGTCGCAGGTGAAGCCCGGTTCGTCGTCCGGCCAGCGCTGCGCGCCGGAGCGGGAGAGGAGGTCCTCGGCCCACGGGTCGCTGTTGTCCAGGCAGGGCAGGCCGCGCTTGAGCCAGTCGACGCGGGTGATCGCCGCCGCGTCCCGCGCGGTGCGGGCGAACTCGCGGCTCCCGGCGAACAGCTCCCGGAACCGGTCGAGCCCGGCCTCGATCTCGCGGTGCAGCGCGACCTCGGCGTCGGCTCCCTCGGCCGTGGTGGCGTAGGAGAGGTTGAGCAGCAGTTCACCGGAGCCGTAGACGCGGTTGTGCAGGTCTCCGGTGCGCAGCCCGGCGACGCACAACCGGCCGGAGCGGTCGGCCGGATCGAGCCTGTCGGCCAGGTGCTGGGCGAGGAACCCGAGCAGCACGGTCGCGTTGTGACCGGCGTCGGGCCGGTCGTCGATCGAGCCGTGGCCGTCGACCCGCACCCGCGCGGTCATCGACGCCGTGGACCGCGGCAGGTAGCGCAGGCCGGTGGGTTCGCAGCAGATGTTGAGCCGGCCGACGTGACCGCGCTCGACGAGCGGCCGGGTGCCGAAGGTGCCCATCGCACCGCCCTCTTCGCCCGACACCACCTGCACCAGCACGGAGACATCGCGCCCCAGTGCGGGTTCGGCGGCCAGGGCGTCCCGGATTCCCGAGAGGAGCGCCACCGAAGGGCCTTTCGCGTCGATCGCGCCACGACCGGTGAACCGTCCCGAGTGCAGGCCGGCGGGTTCGAGGCCCGCGACGGTGTCCAGGTGCACGTTGAACATCACCGTCGCCGATCGCGGCAGGTCGGGCCCGAGGCGCAGCAGCAGGTTCGGCTGCGCGTCGAGGAAGCCCGGTCCCGCGCGGCGCACGACCTCGGGCACGTCGGAGCGGTCGAGCACCTTCGGATCGGGCGGGCCGTGGTGCAGCACCTGGAACCCGATCTCCTCGGCGGCGCGGGCGTAGCGGCGCTGGGCCTGCCAGAGCTGCGGGGTCTCCGCCGTCTCCAGCGGGCTGACCGTCGGCGTGCCCAGCAGTTCCAGCAGCAGCGCGCAGTCGTCGTCGGTGAAGGGCATCAGGCGACGCCGGTGGGTGCGGCCTGCAACAGCTCCTCCAGCCGTCGCCCGGCCCGCAGGAACGAAGCCGGATCGGTGGCGGCCAGTCCCTCGTGCGGCCGTGTGAGCAGGTGCGGTTCGAGGGAGAACGCGCCGGTGTAGCCGTGATCGAGCAGCATCCGCAGGCAGTCGCGCACCCGCGCGTCCCCGTCCCCGGGCAGCACGTACTCGGCGTGGCCGGGAGAGCCGACGGCGTCCTTGACGTGCACGTGCTCGACGTGCGGCAGGATCCGCCGGAGCACGTCGGCGGCGTCGTAGCCGTGCTCGATGCCGTTGCCCACGTCGAACAGCAGCCGCAGGCACGGTCCACCGGCGTCCACCAGCCGCAGCATCCGCTCGGGGTCCGAACCGGCCCAGCCCGAGCAGTTCTCGTGCAGCAGCACCACGCCGTGGCGGGCCGCTCGGTCGCCCAGCAGCGCGATCCGGTCCAGCACGCGCGCCTGCCACTCCGGTTCGTCCAGCCCGTCGGAGAGGTAGGACATGATCCTGATGTAGCGGGTGCCCAGGCTCGCGCACCGCTCGGCCAGCACGTCGAGTTCCCGCAGGTCCGCCGTCGGCGGCGCGGTGATGGGACGCGACCAGTTGCCGATGCGCGAATCCAGGCACACCACGCGCAGCCCGGCGGCCCGGACCGCCCGGTGCACCCGCAGGAACCGCGAGGAGTCCAGGTCGGCCAGCGCGAGGCCGTCGACCGCGCGCAGCTCGATGCCGGTCCAGCCGAGCCCGGTGATCGCCGCGATCTGCTCCGGCAGCGCGGCGGCGGCTTCGTCCCCGATCCCGGCGAGCTGGTCAGCGTGCATGCGCGAGCGTCCTCTCCTTGGCCGCGGTGAGCAGTCGGATGATGTCGGCGTGCAGTCCGAAGGTGCCGTGCTCGCCGGCGGGCCGGAGGTGGTGGAGGTAGGTGCGGACCATCCAGCGGGTCAGCGCGTCGTCGCGGAAAACCGCTCTGCGACCGTTGATGTCGAGCTGCGCGTGGTCGTCGTCGGCCCCGATCGGGTAGTGGCCGACGACCCGCCCGCCGTCGAGCTCGAGGGTGATGCGGCGGCGCCGGATCGGCGCGGTCAGGTCGGACCGGATCTCGCTGCGCACGCCGCTGGCGTGGGTCAGCGCCAGCCGGGCGCTGCCCAGCCTGGGCAGCACGGTGTCGGCGAAGCGCATGTCGGCGCACTCGGCCTCGGCGAGCTCGGCGGCACCGGCCAGCCGCAGGACGACGCCGAGCGAGTGCGGCAGCTCCACGTCGAACGCGGTCGGGTGCCCGCTGGTCGCGCAGGAGCGGGTGAAGCGGGGTTTGTCCTGGTCGAAGGTGATCGACAGCAGTCTGCCGCGCCCGACGAGCCCGGTCAGGTGCTCGGTGAGCCGGGAATCGAGCCAGTGGCTGACCACCGCGATGTCCAGGTCGTGCCTCTCGCGCAGCGTGCTGATCGCCGCGAGCTCGTCCAGGTCGGTGGCCAGCGGTTTCTCGACGATGATGCGGCGGAAGCCGTGCTCGGCGAGTTCGGCGAGGACCGCCGCGCGCCCCTGCGGTGGCGTGCAGACGTGGGCGACGGTCCGGTTCGCGTCGAGCAGCGCGGCCGCGGCGGTGATCGAGTCGGTCGCGGTGACATCCGGTCGGTGCCGTCTCGCGTCGGTGTCGCAGGCCACCACGGGACCGGGGGCGAACAGCCCGGGCGCGACCTCGCGGGCCTGCGCCAGCACCCGCAGGTGCAGGCCCGATCCGGCACGGCCGAGCCCGATCACGAAGGGTTGCAGCATCGTTGGATGTCCTCTGTGGACCAGTAGGTGGAGTGGGAGCGCCGGAGATCCCGGGCTCCGGCCGACTGTACAGATCACCTCGGGAGCCGGAAGTCGTTCTGCCGACGGAAAAACGGTGTCTCACTGGAAGGAGTGAAGATGGCTCTTCCAGCCGTCGGAGACGATCAGGACTCGTTAGGTTCGATCTAGGTCCGGCAGCGGTACCGAGCGCTTCACAGGGGGTTGGTCGACGGTGTCCCTCGGGACGGAATTCGTTGGGGGAGTGGCGGAAGGACCTGTTCCGTTCTTCACCCAGGCGCGCACCTTCGAAAGGCTCTGGCCCGAGATCAGCGGCCGCATCTGCGACGTCTTCGACAACGGGAAGTTCTCCCACGGGCAGCAGGTCGGCGAACTCGAAAACGCGCTCGCGGAATATACCGGCGCGCGGCGGGTGGTCGGCGTCAACAGCGGGACCGACGCGCTGGTCCTGCTGCTGCGGGCCCTCGGCGTCCGTTCCGGGGACGAGGTCGTGGTCCCCGCGTACTCCTTCATCGCCACCGCCACGGCCGTGGTCCTCACCGGCGGCACACCGGTGTTCGCCGACATCGACCCCGTCACCTGCGCGCTGGACCCCGAGGAGATCGCGCGGGTCGCCACACCGCGCACCCGCTTCGTGATGCCCGCGCACCTGTTCTGCCGGATGGCCGACGTCGACGGGATCAACGAGGTCGCGCGGGACCTCGGGCTGACGGTGGTCGAGGACAGCGCCGAGGCCATCGGCATGCGCCACGGCGGTGTCCACGCGGGTCTGCACGGTGCGGGCGGTGTGCTGTCGTTCTTCCCCACCAAGACGCTCGGCGCGCTCGGCGACGCGGGCGCGGTCCTCACCGACGACGACCACGTGGCCGACACCGTCGCGGCGCTGCGCCACCACGGGCGGGCCGGCCGGACCCTCAACGACTTCCCGGCGATCTCGACCGAGACCGCGCTGGCGGGCACCAACAGCAAGATGGACGACATCCAGGCCGCGATCCTGCTGGCCAAGCTGCGGCACCTCGACGACGACATCGCCCGCCGCGCCGAACTCGCCGCGCGCTACCGTTCCGGCCTCGACGGCGTCGTGCGGCTGCCGGATCCCGGTGACGCACCGGTGTTCTACGTGCAGCTGATCGAGGTGGAGCTCCGCGATGCGCTGGCCGAGCACCTCGCCGAGCGGGGCATCGGCACCGAGGTCTACTACCCGGCACCGCTGCACCTGCAGCCGTGCTTCGCCGCGCACGGCCACCGCCGGGGCGACTTCCCGCGCGCCGAGACCGCCAGCGCCCGAGCTCTCGCGCTCCCGCTGCACGCCGACCTCGAACCCGAGCAGGTCGACCGGGTGTGCGCGACGGTCCGCGAGTTCTACGCCGGGAGGCCCTGATGGAGATCCCGTTCTTCCCGCCCGACCTGTTCGACAACGACCGCAAGGTGATGCTCGACCTCGTCCGCGAGATCGGCCTGGCACCGGAGCAGAAGTTCATCCTCGGCGAGCGCACCCGGCTCTTCGAGGAGACGCTGCGCGATGACCTCGGCGCGGCCGACGTCGTCGCCTGCGGCAGCGGCACCAGCGCGCTGGTGCTCGTGCTGCGCGCGATGGAGATCGGTCCCGGTGACGAGGTCGTGGTCCCGGCCTTCGGGTGCGCTCCGCTGGCCTCGTCCGTCCTGGAAGCCGGTGCGCAGCCGGTGTTCGCCGACGTCGTCCCGGGCACCGGGGTCGTCGACCCCGCGGACGTGGCCGCGCGGATCACCCACCGCACCAAGGCGATCATGCCCGCGCACATGTTCTCGGTCATGGCCGACATGCCCCGGCTGACCGAGATCGCCGCCTCGCGCGGGGTGCGGCTCGTCGAGGACTCCGCGGTCGCGCAGGGCGCGGTGCTGGCGGGAACCCCGGCCGGGTTGTGGGGCGAGGCGGGCGTCTACTCGTTCGTGCAGGTCAAGTCGTTCGGCATGCCGGGGGAGGGCGGTGCGGTGGTGACCCGTGACGCCGAACTGGGAGCGCGGGTGCGGATGCTGCGCAACCACGGTCAGCGGACCCGGTTCGTGCACGAGGTGGTGGGCACCAACAGCCGCTTCGACGAGATCCAGGCCGCGTTCCAGACCTACCGCTACTCCGGATTGGCCGAACGGCTGGCGCGTCGCGCCGACATCGCCGACCACTACACCTCGTGCTTCACCCCGCTGCCCGACGTCGTCCCACCGCCGCCCGGGCGCGACGGCCGGTGCTACTACGTCTACTGCGTGCAGAGCGACCGGCGCGACGAGCTGCGCGCGTTCCTCGCCGCGCGCGGCATCGGCTCGCACGTGTACTACCCGAGCCCGCTGCCCGAGCAGCCCGCGTTCGCGCCGCACGCCCCGGTGGGCGAGGGGTGGCCGGGCGCCGAGAGCGCCTGCGCGAGGATCCTGGCGCTTCCGGTGTACCCGCACCTGTCCGACGACGAGGTCGAGCGCGTCGCCGACGCCGTGCGCGAGTTCAGCGGGGGGTGCGCATGACCTCTGAGGTCGTGGAGAGCCGGCCGACGGGCAGCGTTCGGGACTACCTGCGGCTCGGCAAGTTCGACGTCTACGACTACTACTTGGGCATCCTGATCGTCGCCTCCGCGGCACCCGCGGAACCGGTGACGCTGCTGCTGTTCCTTCTCGGCGAGGTCGCGGTGATCGTGGCCGGTGTCGCCTTCGACGACGTCACCGGTTACCGCGACGGCAGCGACCTGGTCAACTACGGCCCCGACGACCGGCTGCGCAAGAAGCTCCGCAAACCGCTGGTCGCCGGAACGCTGACCGAGTCGCAGGCGCTCCGGTTCGCCTGGGGCGCGGCGGCGACCGGAGCCGCCCTGTGGACGGCGGCGGTGCTGACCGCTCCGCACCGTCCGATGTGGAGCGTGGTGCTGCTGGTCGTGGTGTTCGCCGCCGCGTTGCAGTACTCCTACGGGCTCAAGCTCAGCTACCGCGGTTTCCAGGAGGCGTTCCTGGTGGTGCTGGGCATGACCCTGGTGCTGGCGCCGCACGGTCTGATCACCGGTGAGTTCTCCGGGTTCGTGCTGGTGCAGGCGGTGCTGTTCGGCATGGGCCCGCTGATGTTCGGGGTGTACTCCAACACCAACGACGTCGACGGCGACCGCGCCGTGGGCCGTCCGACCGTCGCCGCGCTGACCACCGAGCGCGGCAACGCCCGGTTCATCGGAGCGCTGTCGGTGGGCGAGTTCCTGCTGGGCGCCCTGGCGTCGGTCACCGGGGTGGCGCCGTGGTGGTTCGCGCTGCTGGTGCTGCCCGCCACCGCGCTGCGCGCGCGGCAGTACCACCTGGGTTTCGCGGTCGGGGACATCATGCGGGCGCGCAAGCTCGGCTTCACCGCGCACCGCACGTGCGTGGCCCTGCTGGTGCTGGCCAACGTCCTGGTGGCGATCGGATGAGCCCCGACGTGGACGTGGCCGTCGTGGGGGCGGGCATCGCCGGGCTCACCGCTGCCACCGAACTGCGCCGCGCCGGGCTGGACGTGCGGGTCTACGAAGCGGCCGAGCGGGTCGGCGGGCGCATGGCCACCGCCCGCGTCGACGGCTGCGCGATCGACACCGGCGCCGAGCAGATCTCCCCGCGCGGCTACCCGGCGACCTGGGACCTGCTGCGCCGGTTGGGCTTCCGCCCGGCCGACGTGCCACCGATCGGCCGTCCCATCGCGATGTGGCGAGACGGCGAGGCGCACCTCGGATTCGGTTCCGCGCGCGGCCTGCTCACCGGAGCCGGGCTGTCCCCGCGCGCACGACTGGACCTGCTGCGGCTGCCGACGCGCATCGACCCGGAGCGCCCGGAGAGTTCGATCCTGGGCGATGCCACGGTGATCGAGCTCGCCTCCCGCCACCACCCCGACGTGCACGACTACCTGCTCCAACCCGCCGCGTCGTTCTGCCTCTGGGACCCGCGGCGGTCCTCGGCGGCGGTGCTGCTCGGCATGCAGCAGGCGGTCGGCAGCGCGTCGACCTGGCGCACATACCGGGAGGGGATGGACCTGCCGTGCCGCCGCATGGCCGCCGAGCTGGACGTGGTCACCGGGCAGCCGGTGAGCGAAGTCGTCTCCGACGGTGACTCCGCGCGGCTGCGGGTGGGGGAGGACGTGATCACCGCGCGGCAGGTGCTGCTGTGCGCGCCCGCTCCTGTGGCCGCCGCGCTGCACGCCAATCCGCCTGCGGCTGAATCGGAATTCCTGACCGCCTGCACCTTCACCTCGGCGATCAAGGTGGCCATCCCGCTCGACGCCCCGGTCGCGCTGCCCGGCAGGCCCTACCTGCTGATCACCCCGCGCGCCGAGGAGGAGCTGCTGGCGGCGCTCCTCTTCGACCACCTCAAGCACCCGGATCGCGTCCCGGCGGGCACGGGGATGGTGACGGCGGTCGTCAACGCCGAATCCACCCCGGAGCTCCTCGCCGCGCCCGACCACGAGGTGGCCTCCCGCGTCACCGAGGCCGCGCGGCGCTACGTGCCGGTCAGCGGCGCGGCGCACGTGCACCGCCACGCCCACGCACTGCCCGAGTGCACCCCGGCGGCCCTCGCCGCGCTTCCGGGTTTCCGGGGACGCGCGATCGGGCCGGTGGACTACGCGGGGGACTGGGTGAACCTGCGCCCGCACAGCGAAGGGGCGGTCCGCACCGCCGCGCTGGCCGCCTCCCGCGCGCTGAGCAGGTTCGGCGCCGCCATTCCGGTCTGACGAAGGAGTTCGCGTTGCGTCCACACGACATGGGTGCGCTCTTCGACCGAGCCGCCTCGCGAGGGCACGCCACCACGGTGCACCTGGACCGCCCGTTCGACATCGCGCCCGACGCGGGCACCGATCACGACGTGCCCGCGCTCGCCGAACTCGTGCGGGTTGCGTCCGGCTGGTGGTGGGAGGCGGGCGCGCGGCCCGGAAGCCGGGTGGCGATCCTCAAGGACGACCACTGGGACATCGACCTGCTCGCCTGCGCCGCCGTCCGCGCCGGTGCGGTGCCCGCGAAGCTGTCCGGCCGGCTTCCCGCCGAGACGGCCTCGGCGCTGCTGAAGCGTCTGGAGCCGGACGTCCTGGTGACCTCGCCCGGACTGCTCGAGCGGGCCGCTGAGGAGGGCGTGGACCTGGCCTCGTTCGCGCGCACGACCGTGAGCACGGGACCGGCTCCGGGCGCGGTCGGCCTCGACGAGCTGCGGGGGAGCGGTGTTCCGCAGCCGCACCGGCGCGGGGATGACGAACCGCTGGTCATCACCCACACCTCCGGCACCACCGGGGTGCCCAAGCTCGTGGTGCACTCGACCCGGTCGATCATCGCCAACCTCGCCCGCTTCGAGGCGCTCCCGACACCGGTCGTGGGCATCCGCAAGGACGACGTGCTGGCCACCGCCAGCTCCTACGCCCACGGGAGGACGTTCTGCTGGACGGCCGTGGCCGTGAGCACCGCGCCGCGCGAGATCGTCGTCCTGACCGGTCAGGACCCCGACCAGGTCGACCCGGTGCTGCGGCAGCACCCGCCGACGGTCGTGGAGGGACTGCCCGCTTCGTTCGTGCGGCTCAAGCCGCTGACCGCGCGGCTGGCCAACCCGTTCCGCCGCACGCGGCTGTTCATCAGCACCTACGACGCGGTGCACCCGCCCACCGTGCGGGCGTTCCTCAAGGCCAGCGGCCGGAAGCACCCGCTGTGGCTGGACGGGTTCGGGCAGACCGAGACCGGGCCGCTGACGTTCCGGATCCACCACCGCGGATCGGTGCAGCGGCGGCGCTCCGCCACGCACCGCGCGGGCCGGCCGATCCCGCTGAAGACGCGCCTGAAGCTGGTGGACCCCGGCACCTTCCAGCCGGTGCGGCCCGGCGAACCGGGGCTGCTGCTGGCCCGGACCCGCGCGCTGTGCCTGGACTACCTCGGCGAATCGGAGCGGTTCGCGGCCAAGAAGGTCGGAAACTGGTGGAACACGGGCGATCTCGGCATCCGCGCCAGGGACGGCAGCGTGCACCTGGTGGATCGCGAGGTCGACTGCGCTCCCGAGGGGAGCTGCGTGGCCACCGAGGACACCCTGGAAGAACGCATTCCGCGCGCGATCGAATGCGTGCTGCTGGCCCGCGCGGACGAACCTCCGCTGCCGGTCGTGATCACCAGCGACGGAGAGCTGTCCGAGCACACCTGGCGCCACGCGTGCCACGGCCTGCCCGCCATGTCCGCACCCGTCGTCCTGAGGTGGGACGACGTGCCTCGAACCGGCACCGGCAAGGTGCGCAGGCTCGAACTGCTGGCGCGGCTCACCGGAAGCGCCGACACCTACGGAACGGGACGGTGGACATGACAGCCCAGGCCTACGTCTTCACCAACGACGGCCCGCACTACGCCGAGCAGCACCGCTGCCTCGCCGCGTCCTACGACCACATCACCACCGAACGACTGGCCGCCACCGGCGTCACCGACGGCTGGCACTGCCTCGAAGTGGGCACCGGGCACGGCAGCGTCGCCCGCTGGCTGGCCGAGCGGGTCGCCCCCACCGGCAGCGTGCTGGCTGGCGACATCGCCCCCGGTGACGTCGAACCGCACCCGAACCTGACGGTCGTGGAGCACGACATCGCCACCGATCCGCTTCCCGCCGAGCGCTTCGACCTGATCGTGGCCCGCATGGTCCTGCAGCACGTCCCGCAGCGGAACGCGGTGCTGGACAAGCTGATCACGGCGCTGAAGCCGGGCGGGTGGTTGCAGATCGACGAGCTGGACACCAGTTACGAGCCCGTGCTGCTGGCCACCGACGCCGCCGTCTACGAGAAGTTCCTCGCGGCGAAGACCGAGCACATGCGCTCCCGGGGAGGCGACCCGGAGTGGGGCCGCAAGGCGCCGCTCGCGATGCGCTCGGCCGGGCTGGTCGACATCGACCCGCGCCCGCACATCGGTTCCCGCCACGCGGGTTCGCCCGAGCTCGGGCTGCAGCACAACCACACCTTCCACCTGCGGGAAGGTCTGCTGGCAGCAGGGATGACCGAGGCGGAGCTGATCCGGGTGCGCGAGGTCATGCGCGATCCGGGTTTCCGGGCGTCGTCGAGCGTTCTGCACTCGGTGCAGGGCAGGAAGCCGTCGTGATCGCCGAGCGGGTGGCGGCCGGGCTGCTGCGCGAGCTCGGAGAGGTTCCCGCCGTCTGGTGCGACATCGACTGGCCCGGGCCGGTGGAGATGGCGTTGCGCGACGAATCCGCCGTGCAGGCGGCCTGCGGGATCATGCACGTCCACGGTCGAGCGTCCGGGAGCCCGAGGCGACTCGGCGTCGACTACGCCTCGGCCGTGGCCGGAGTCCTGGCCGCCCACGGGATGCTGGCGGCCGAGCTGGCGCGGGCGCGCGGGGCCCGGGTCGAGTCCGTGCGGACCTCGGTAGCGCAGGCGGCGTTGCTGGCGGTCGGCCAGCACCTCGCGGTGGCCACCACCGACGACGACTGGGGCGAGCGGTGGGCATGCGGGCCGCGCCCGCCGTTCCGGTCGCAGGACGGCATCCGGTTCGAGCTCGAAACGTTGAATCCCGAAGGCTGGCAGCGGTTCTGGAACCACCTCGGTGCCGAGCCCGCCGACGTGGCCGCAGGCTGGTGGCCGTTCCAGCAGCGCTTCGCCACCGCGTCCTGCGCGCTCCCGGAATCGCTGTTGTCCCGCACGCGCCGGTTCCCGTTCCGGGATCTGCTGAAGGCCGCCGGGCAGGCGGAGGTCAGCGTCCTGCCGGTCCGCGATGAGCCGGGCCAGCCGACTAGGGTTCCCGCCTGCACGTTCCGGGACCTGCCGGGATCGTCGAGGGCTCGTCCCTGGACGGGAGGCGAACCGCTGGACGGGATCGTCGTCGTCGAATCGACGCGCCGGATCCAGGGCCCGATGGCCGGGCACGTGCTGCGGATGCTCGGCGCCGAGGTGATCCGCGTCGAGCCGCCGGGCGGCGACCCGATGCGCGGCATCCCGCCGATCTCGGGAGACCGCTCGGCCCGGTTCCGGGTGCTCAACGACGGCAAGCGCGTCACCGAGATCGACCTGAAGACCGCTGCCGGGCGGGAGGAGCTGCGCGAACTCGTGGCCGGAGCCGACGCCTTCGTGCACAACTGGGCGCCCGGTCGTGCCGAACGCGACGGCCTCGATGCCGACGAACTCGCCCGCGTCAGACCCGGTCTGGTCCACGCGTGGGCGTCGGGGTGGGCACCGCTGCCCTGGCCGGATCCGCCGCTGGGCACCGATTTCCTCGTGCAGGCCCACAGCGGCCTGGCCGCCACCGAACCGGATCGCGCGCCGTCGCTGATGACGCTCACCGACATCATGGGCGGACTGGTCTGCGCGGCAGGCGTCCTGGCAGCGCTGCTGCGCCGCGAGCGCACCGGGCTCGGCGCCCGCGTGGACAGCTCGCTCTACTCGGCCGCGGGAGTGATCCCGCGGAGCCCGGCAGGCCCCGCGCGGCTGCTGGAGCGGGACGGCCGGATGGTGCTGCCCGACGGCACACCGGTGTGCACCGACCTGCGCGAACTCGCCGCCGACCCGCGGTTCAAGCGCGCCCTGAACCACACCACGCACGTGTCACCGCAACCTCCTTGGGAGTTCGCATGACCTGGACGTCGCGCAACGGGATCGAGATCCGCGACCTGGTGCCCGCCGAACTGCGCGCGCACTGGGTCGAGCAGGGACTGTGCCCGGACCGGCCGATCTACGACCTGTTCACCGAACGGGTCCGGTCGCACCCGGCACGCGAAGCCGTCATCGACGGCGAGGTGACGCTGACCTACCAGGACCTCGACCAGGCGGTGCGGCGCGTGGCCGCAGCCCTGAGCGCCGACGGATTCGGTCAGGGCGACGTCATCGGGATCCGGTTGCCCAACGGGTGGCGCATGGTGGTCGCGGAACTCGCGGTCGCCGCCATCGGAGCCGTCGTGCTGGCCTACCCCGGAGGGAGCGGCACGAAGGACACGATCAGCCTGCTGGGTCGATCCCGAGCAGCAGCAGGCATTTTCAGCGATCCCGCTGATGCCGAGGTCGCCGCAGGCCTGCCGACGCTGCGCGCGGCGCACGTCTTCGACGACCTCGACAGCGGCGCCGACTGGCACCCGCCGGAGCTCGACCCCGAAGCACCGGTGCGCATCC
Organism: Saccharopolyspora endophytica; assembly: GCF_018070075.1. Classification (GTDB taxonomy): domain Bacteria; phylum Actinomycetota; class Actinomycetes; order Mycobacteriales; family Pseudonocardiaceae; genus Saccharopolyspora; species Saccharopolyspora endophytica. The sequence continues at coordinate 59,830 of NZ_JAGPXE010000015.1, read as the reverse complement.
TGGTCACCTCCGGCTCGCAGTCCGAACCGAAGATGATCGCCTACTCGCACAACGCGATGGCGGGTGGCCGGGCCAACTACGTGCGTGCGTTGAGCGGCGGCGACGAGCCGATGCGGGCCCTGGCGCTGATGAAGCTCGCGTCCTCCTACGGTTCGCTCGTCACCCACGTGAGCATCGCCGCGCTCGGCGCCACCGTCGTCCTGCAGGACCGCTTCGACGCGGGCGATGCGCTGCGCGCGGTCACCCGGCACCGGCCGACCCACCTGTTCGGCGTGCCCACGATGCTGCGCAGGCTCACCGAGCACCCCGCCGAAGCGGACGAGGACCTGTCGAGCCTGCGGGCGGTGGTCTCCAGCGGGGCGCCGCTGTCGGACGTCACCGCCCGCGCGTGCACCCGCCGGTTCGCCGCGCGGGTCATCACCGTCTACGGGTCATCCGACGGCATCAACTGCCACACAGCGCTCACCGGCACGGGCGAGGGGGCGGGAACCGGCTCACCCGACCCGGAGGTCGCCGAGATCCGCATCGTCGACGAGGTCGGGCGCGACGCCGGTCCCGGCGAGGCGGGGGAGATCTGGGCGCGCGGACCGATGACGCCGCTGAGCTACGTCGCCGACACCGAGCTCGACGAACGCCACCGCACGCGCGGCGGGTGGGTGCGCAGCGGTGACCGGGGCGTGCTGGACGAGCTCGGACGGCTGCACGTCCTCGGCAGGATGGACAACGCCGTGCTGCGCGGCGGTTTCCAGATCAGCCCGGCCGAGGTGGAGCGGGAGATCGGCGCCCATCCCGGCGTGGTGGACGTGGCCTGCGTGCCGATCCCGGACGACGAGCTGGGTCAGCGGCTGTGCGCCTGCATCAGCCAGGCCGCCGGGACCGAGGACCTGACGTTGGACGAGGTCGCCGCGTTCCTGGAGGGGGACCGCGGGCTGGAGCGGCGCAAGCTCCCGGAGTTCCTGCTCCGGTTGCCGGAACTGCCGCTGGCGCCGACCGGCAAGGTCTGCCGCCGCACGGTCACCGCGATCGCCGCCGAGCGCTTCGGCGCGGATCAGCCCGCGATGAGCTCGACGTCGAGCCTGCCGTAGTGGTACTCGCGGATCGCTGAGAGCAGTTCGTCGAGGCACAGAGTTCCGCGGCCGCCGACGTCGATGCGCTCGAAGGCCTCCCCGGCCCGCTGTTCGTCGAGGCCGAGGATGATCAGCCAGCGGGTGAACTCGGTTCGGTCGATCCTGCCGTCCCCGTCGCGGTCGCACACGCCGACGACGCCGCCGATGACGGGGCGCAGCGCGCGGTTGAACGCGGCTTCGCCCTGTTCGAAGATCAGGTCCTCGGAGAGGGTGGAGAACTGCGCTTCGGTGATCGTCCCGTCGCGGGAGACCCCGGCCTGATCGGCGCAGAGGTCGAAGAGCGCGCCGAGGGAGGCGCGAAGGCGCGAGGCCGCCGGGTGGGCCGGGTCGACGCCGAAGGCACCGGCGATCCGCTCGGCCTCGCGCTCGACGTCCTGGCGGGTCAGCTCGCCGCTGCCGGCGAGGTCCCACCGGGCGAACCGGGTCTTGATCCTGCCCTGCGCCACACACCGATCCACTCGACACCGTCCACAATCGACTGTGAATTTCGCTGGAGCGAAACGACAATAACCCGAATCCGATCATCTCGCCGGATCGCGCGCCGCGCCCGCGAGAACTGGGTACATTCGGGCGCGCCCGGTTTCGAGAGGTGGTGGTGCTCGTGGCGTCGTTGGCCGCGGAGATCGAGGGGATCGCGCTGGTGGATCACCACGCGCACGGGGTGCTGCCCGCTGATCCCGGGCGGGCGGAGTTCGAGGGCCTGCTCACCGAGTCCGACCGCGCCGTTCCGCCGTGGATGACGCAGTTCGACTCGCCGCTCGGGTTCGCCGTGCGCCGGTGGTGCGCCCCCGTGCTGGGGCTCGCGCCGCACGCCTCGCCCGAGGAGTACCTGGCGGTCAGGGGAGCGCTGGGCTGGGACGAGGTGACCCGGCGCTTGCTCGACGCCTCCGGGGTCGGGTGCGTGCTGCTCGAAACCGGCCTGGACGGCGGTCTCGGCGTGGCGGAGTTCGCCGAGCTGTCGGGAAAGCCGGTCCACGAGGTCGTCCGCCTGGAGGCGGTGCTGGAGGAGGTCGCCGGATCCGGGGTCTCGGCGGCGGAGCTGCCGTCGCGGTTCCGCGAGGCGCTGGCGAGCCGGTCGGCGGTGGGCCTGAAGAGCATCATCGCCTACCGGTACGGCTTCGACTTCGACCCGGAGCCGCCCGGTGAGGCCGAGGTCGTCCGGGCGGCCGGTGCGTGGCTCCGGCAGGGCGCCGCGCGGGTGAGCGATCCGGTGCTGCTGCGGTTCGCGCTGTGGGCGGGCGTGGAGCGCGGACTGCCGATCCAGCTGCACACCGCCTACGGCGATCCCGACCTGGAACTGCACCGCTGCGATCCGCTGCTGCTGACCCGGTTCATCAAGAACGTCGAGCCGCACGGCGTGGACCTGCTGCTGCTGCACTGCTACCCGTTCCACCGCAACGCCGCCTACCTCGCCCAGGTCTTCCCGCACGTCCACTTCGACGTCGGGCTGGCGATCAACCACACCGGGGCGCGTTCGGAGGCGGTGATCGCCGAATCCCTGGAACTCGCCCCGTTCGCCAAGGTCCTCTACTCCTCCGATGCCTGGGGCCTGCCGGAGCTGCACCACCTCGGTGCCCGGCTCTGGCGCAGGGGGATGAGCCGGGCACTGGCCCACCACGTCGAATCCGGCGACTGGAACGTCGACGACGCGCTCCGCGTGGCCCGCATGATCGGCCGGGACAACGCCGAGCGCGTCTACGGCCTGCGCGATCCGCGCTCGTGACGACGACCCGGTGGGGTGGTGGCGGGTTCGAGCCAAGTGCCCGATATCACGCACCGTGAGGTGTGGACGGTGGCGCTCCTGATCGTTACGTTGGTGGCCGCCCACCGGGAGTTGACGACGTCGTTACGGGGAGGGATCAGGCGATGGCGCCTCTTGACCTGCTGTGCGCTGTGCTGATCCCGCTCGCGCTGATAGTCGGAACGGCCGCCGCGATGGTCGGCCGCAAGGTCCTCGCGCAGCGCCTCGCGGTGACCTCCGGTGCACTCGCTGTAGTGGGGCTGGCGTTGGTCTCGGTCGTGTCGTTGTTCGGCCTGTGAGCCGACGCCCCGGCGCGGGCTGTTGGAACGCGGTGTGCGGGTCGGTAGGAACGACGTGAGAGCACCCGATCGCCACGCCGGGAGGAAACACCGTGTCCGCAGCCGAATTCGCGCGTGAACTGCGCGCTCGTGAGGAGCTCGTCGGGTACTGGATCGCGCTGGACGCCCCGGCGGCCACCGAGCGGATCGCGCGGGTGGGCTACGACTACCTGGTCGTCGACGTCCAGCACGGGCTCATCGGCCATTCCGGGATGATCAACGCGTTGCTGGCCATCGATGCCGCCGGCGGTGCGAAAGGCCTGGTCCGCGTCGCGGCGAACGAGCCCAGCGGGATCGGCCACGCCCTGGACGCGGGAGCCGCCGGAGTCATCGTCCCGCTGGTCGACACGCCCGAGGACGCGGCCGCGGCGGTCGAGGCCACCCGCTACCCGCCGCGCGGGCGCCGCTCCTACGGTCCGATGCGGTCGGGCCTGCGGGTCGGTCCCCGGCCGATCGAAGCGGACGAGTCGACGGTGGTGATCGCGATGATCGAGACCGCGCAGGGCCTGGCCAACGTTCGCGAGATCTGCGCGACCCCGGGGCTCGACGGCGTCTACGTCGGCCCGGCCGACCTGTGCCTGGCCGTCGGCGGCGCCCACCCGGGAGATCCCGACGTGGCCGAGGAGTTCGAGGCCGCGGTCGAGACGATCCGGAGCGCGGCGGCGGAGGCGGGCATCGCCGCGGGGTTCCACGTCTCCGACGGCGACGGGGCCGGACCGCGACTCGCCCAGGGCTACACCTTCGCCAGCATCTCCTGCGACCTGGTGCACCTGGAGGTCGCCGCAGCCGGTCACCTGCGCGCGGTCAAGGGATCGGCCCAGCGCTGAGGCCCTGAGTGCGCAGCAGCCCCGGAGCCGTTTCCTCCTCGATCGAGAAGGCCGAACCGGACGCAGTTCGGGGCTCCGGGGCCGGGTAGCTGCCTGGTATTCGCCGACCGCTCCCGCGTCGGGATCCACAGGTTTTCGGGATTCGCGCACGTCGGGTCGGCTGTTGTGCCGTGGGCGGTCCTAGCGGACAGCCACCTCACAAGTCCTGTTGGTATTCAACGTCGGACCACCTCCTTTCCTGTGTGCCCGCAGGCTATGCCGCGTCCCGTTCCACCGGCAACAGATTTTTTCGGGTCACGAAATCGCAGGTCAGAGGTCCTGTCCGGGTGTCGATGTCGATCGTTGACACCCCTACCCCCTAGGGGTATGTTCGAACTCAGGATGATGGTGGACCGTTGCGGGGAGGGCATCATGGACCACGAGCACCACCACGGCGGTGTCGAGCAGCAGGACAAGCGGGCGTTGACCCGCTCGGCGATCAGCGCCACGGCGCACTGCCTGACCGGCTGCGCCATCGGCGAAGTCCTCGGCATGGTCATCGGAACCGCGTTGGGCTGGGGGAACCTGGCCACGATCGTGCTCGCGATCGCACTGGCGTTCCTGTTCGGCTACAGCCTGACGATCCTCCCCGTGCTGCGCGCGGGCGTCGGCCTCGGCGCGGCCATCGGCGTCGCCTTCGCCGCCGACACCCTGTCGATCACCGTCATGGAGATCGTCGACAACCTGTTCATGGTGCTCATCCCGGGTGCGATGGACGCGGGACTGACCAGCTGGCTCTTCTGGCTCTCGCTGGCCGCCGCCCTGGCCATCGCCTTCGTCCTCACGGTCCCGGTCAACCGCGCGCTGATCAGCCGAGGCAAGGGCCACGCCGTCGTGCACCAGTACCACTAGGAACTGTTGAGTTCATGCGTTGCGTGGCGGTGCGGGTAGCGGAACCTGAGCGCCTGCCCAGGAGCTGCCGAGCCGTTCGGCCCGGTGTCAACCTGAACCGGGCAACGCCGCTGGTGACAGGCCCGGTTAGGCTCAGGCCATGCCGATGTCTGTTCGTCTCGCCACCAAGGAGGACCGGCCCGCGATCCTCGCACTGCTCCAGTCCGCGCAGGAGAGCGCGGTGCCCGAGGCCAAGCGCGGGGAGCAGGGGTTCGTCCCGGGTGAGTGGGACGAGGAGGCGCTGGAGGCGTTCGCCGGCGGTCCCGGCACGTTCCTGGTGGAGGACAAGGACAAGCTCGCCGGGGTCCTGCTGACCGCCGAAGGCGACAGCGCGCTGCCCGGGCCGGGGCAGCGGACCGCGGTGCTGACCAAGAACCTCGAGGGTCCCGTCCTGCACTGCGGCCCGGTGGTGGTCGCGCCGAAGTACCGCGGCAAGGGCGTCGTCCGGATGCTGCTGTCGGGCATGGCCCTCATGCTCGGCGACCGGTACCCCAGCGCCGCGGTGTTCGTCGAGAACACCAACCAGCGCGCGGTGAAGGTGAACCGGGCGCTCGGCATGAGCAAGCACACCCGGTTCACCCTCGACGACCGCGCCTACACGGTCTTCACCTTCACCCCGGCGGACTTCAGCCCCCGACCGGCCAGGTGATCACCCGCCGAGGCGCGCGAGAGCCTCGGCGCTGCTCAGGCAACCGCCGGTCGTGAGGTTCAGGTTCGCCACGGCCGCCTCGTGCGCGGCCGGGTCCGCCGCCGTCGTGCAATCGGTGATCACGTGGGTGGTGAAGCCCAGATCGGTGGCGTGGCGGGCGGTCTGCTCGACCGTCAGGTTCGTGGCGACGCCGGTGATGAGCAGCGTGTCGATCCCCCGGGCGGTCAAGCGGTCGGCCAGGTCGTTGCCCGCGAGGCCGGAGAGCTTCTGGTTGTCGACCACGTCCAGGGCGCCGGACATCTCCGGGATCAGCTGCGCGCCGGGGGAGTCGGGGCGGAAGAGCTCCTGCGCCTCGCCGACCGCGCGCATGAACTCGGTGTTGCGCACCAGCCGCCCCTCGCCCTCCGGGACGGTGAAGCGGGTGAACACCACCGGCGCGGCCGCCTCGGCGTGGAAGCGCGCCGCGCGCTCGACCACGCCGCTGCGGGCCACCGGATCGGCCAGCATGCCGCCGAAGAACCCCTCGGGCTTGATCACGTTGACCTGCCAGTGCAGCGCCAGAACCGCGTGTGAACCGTTCGCCATGCCGGAATCGTGCCCGATGAAACCGCCTGGTGGTGGGAGGGCGCGGAATCCCGGCTCCCACATAGTGGATCTTGAGGCGGCGTCGCGGCGGTGGTCGTATGCTCCCGTCCACAGTGCTCGAACCGAGCACTGTGGACGGTGAGGAGTGGCCGATGCGGCATGCGCTCAGGTGCGCGCTGCTGTTGCTGACGTTGGTGATCGTCGCCCCCGCGCAGGCCGGTGTCGCCGCCGCGCAGGACGCCGGGCAACCCGTGATCAGAGTGGGAACCGAGGGCACCTACCCGCCCTTCTCGTTCCACGACCCCCGATCGGGTGCGCTCACCGGCTACGACATCGAGGTCGTGGAGGCGATCGCCGAGCGCGCGGGCTGGCGGCTGGAATTCGTCGAAACCCAGTGGGACGCGGTGTTCCCCGCGCTGGACTCCGGCCGGATCGACGTCGTGGCCAACCAGGTCTCCAAGAACGCCGAACGCGCGGCCAAGTACGGGTTGTCCTACACCTACACCTACTCCCACGGCGTGATCGTCCGGCGCACCGGCGACGAGAGCATCAAGACCCTCGACGACCTCCGGGGCAAGGTCACCGCCGAATCGGCCACCAGCAACTGGGCGGACATCGCCCGCGACGCCGGTGCCCGGGTGGAGTCCGTCGAAGGCTTCGCCCAGGCGGCGGCGCTGCTCACCCAAGGCCGGGTCGACGCGATCGTCAACGACAACATCGCCGTGCTCGACTACCAGGCGAGCACCGGATCGGGTGACGTCGAGGTCGCGGGCAAGGCCGGTGCGGAGACCAGCGAGCAGGTCCTCACCTTCCGGCAGGACGACCGCGAGCGGCTCGACGAGGCCAACCGGGCGATCAGCTCGCTCAAGGCCGACGGCACGCTGCGCGGCATCTCCGAGAAGTACTTCAAGGCCGACGTCTCGGTCCCCGACGGCGGCAGCGCCGACCTGTCGCAGGGGCGCGATCACCTGTCCACCTGGGAGGTCGTGCGCAACACCGCGTGGCCGATGTTCGTCGGCCTGGTGCAGGTGACGCTGCCGCTCACGGCGCTGAGCTTCGCGATCGGGCTGGCGCTGGCGCTGCTCGTCGCGCTGGCGCGGATCTCGTCCTACCGGGTGCTCTCCGGGCTGGCCCGGGCGTTCATCTCGATCATCCGGGGAACGCCGCTGCTGCTCCAGCTGTTCATCGTCTTCTACGGGCTGCCGCAGCTGGGCGTGAAGTTCCCGCCGTTCACCGCCGCGGTCATCGCCTTCAGCCTCAACGTCGCCGGCTACGCCGCCGAGGTGGTGCGCTCGGCGATCCTGGCGGTGCCGAAGGGGCAGTTCGAGGCGGCCGCGACGATCGGGCTGAACTACCCGCAGACCCTGCGCCGGATCATCCTGCCGCAGGCCACCCGCACCGCCGTCCCGCCGCTGTCGAACACCCTGCTGTCGCTGCTGAAGGACACCTCGCTGGGCTCGGTGGTGCTGCTGACCGAGCTGTTCCGCGAATCGCAGCTGGCGGCGGCGGAGAGCAACGAGTTCCTCGCGCTGTACGCGTTCGCGGGGCTGTACTACTGGGTGATCTGCGTGGCGCTGTCGGCGGCGCAGAAACGACTGGAAACGCGACTGGACAGGTACGTGGCCCGATGACCGAAACCGAGCACACCCCCCGCATCCGCGTCCGCGGGCTGGAGAAGTCCTTCGGCGACCGGCACGTCCTGCGCGGCATCGACTTCGACTCCCCGGCCGGGACCTCGACGGTGGTCCTGGGAGCCTCGGGCTCGGGCAAGTCCACGCTGCTGCGGTCGCTCAACGCCCTGGAGGTCCCCGAACGCGGTGTCGTCGCCATCGACGACGTCGAGGTCGACTTCGCCGGGCTCGCGACCGGCAGGGCCGGACGCCGGGAGACCGAGCGGTTGCGCGGGCAGAGCGGGATGGTGTTCCAGGCCCACAACTTGTTCCCGCACCGCACGGTCCTGGAGAACGTGGTCGAAGGCCCCGTCATCGCGCAGCGCCGCCCGCGCGAGGAGGTCGTCGCCGAGGCCCGCGCGCTGCTCGACCAGGTCGGTCTGGGCGACCGGGGCGACACCTACCCGTTCCAGCTCTCCGGCGGGCAGCAGCAGCGGGTCGGCATCGCGCGGGCACTCGCGCTGAGGCCGAAGCTCGTGCTGTTCGACGAGCCCACCTCGGCGCTGGACCCGGAGCTGGTGGGCGAGGTGCTGGCGGTGATCAAAGACCTCGCCTCGCAGGGCTGGACCACGGTGATCGTCACGCACGAGATCCGCTTCGCCCGTCAGGTGGCCGACCAGGTGCTCTTCCTCGACGAGGGCGTGATCGTCGAGAAGGGCACCAGCGACGAGGTCATCGGCGATCCCCGGGAGGACAGGACCCGCCGCTTCCTCAGCAGGATCCTCGACGCGGGCTGACCGCCGCTGGGGAACCGCTCAGTCGTGGTCGCCGTCGACGTAGAGCCAGGACTTGCCGCGGCGGGTGAAGCGGCTGTGCTCGGTGAGCGACCCGGTCGCACCGTCGAGGCGGTAGAGGGCGCGGAAGTCCACCGTTCCCTCGGCGTCGAAGGGACCGCCGCCGGTGCGGCTGAGGATCTCCAGGCGCAGCCACCGCTGCGACGGGTCGAGGTCGAGCTCCGCCGGGCGCGTCTTCGGGTGCCAGGTGCGCAGCAGGTAGTCGGCGTCGCCGACCGCGAACGCCGAGTAGCGCGAGCGCATCAGCTGCTCGGCCGTGGCCGCTTCGCGCTCACCGGCGTGCAGCGGTCCGCAGCACTCGCCGTAGGGCTCGCCGAGTCCGCAGGGGCACAGATCCTTCACGCTCACCTGGGAAGTTTCTCATCCGCCTCCCCGGTGCCGCCGGGTGCGCTCGATCGCGGCGGCGCGGTTGCGCAGGATCTCGTCGTTGAAGATGCGGGCGCGCTGGGCCAGCGAATCCCGGATCAGCGGGTGGGTGGCGGCGACGTCGGTGGATTCGGCGGGATCGGTCTCGAGGTCGACCAGCATCTCGCGGCCCAGCTCCGGCCAGACCGTCGCCGGCCACAGCAGCTTCCACCGGTCCTGGCGCGCTGCGGCGACGTTCCACACCGCGTCCGGGTCGACCTCGCCCGTCGGGCCCTCCTCCAGGTCGCCGTAGAAGTACAGCGTGCGACCGGGCGGCATCGGCTCGCCCGCCAGCGCGGGAGCGATGCTGATGCCGTCGATGGGCCGATCAGCCGGAGGCGGGGGAGCCCCGGCCAGGTCGATCAGCGTCGGCAGCACGTCCACGAACGAGATCGGGTAGCGGTTCTCGGCGACCGGGACCCGGCCGGGCCAGCGGACCATGAACGGCACCCGGAGACCGCCCTCGAACGGATCGGTCTTGCGGCCCCGCAACCCGCCGGTGCTGCCCTCGAACCACGGCCCGTTGTCGCTGGTGACGATGACCAGCGTGGACTCCACCAGCTCCAGCGCGCGCAGCTCGTCGAGCAGCCTGCCCACCTGCCGGTCGGCCTCGCGGATGACGTCGGGGTAGCGGCCGTCGGCCCCACCGGTCTCCTCGGGAACGTGGAACGGCTGGTGCACGGAGCTGTGCGGGACGTAGGCGAAGAACGGCCGTTGGCGCGCGACGCTCCTCCGGATGAACGCGATCGCGGCGTCGGTGTACTCGCCCGCCAGCCGCTCCTGACCCTGCTCGGTGTTGACGTCGTCCACCGCCACCGCATCGCCCCGGTACAGCGGCAGCCGCTGCTGGTCGCCCCACCCCTGGTCGTTGCTGTAGGGGATCCCGCAGAAGTGGTCGAAACCGTGCGCGGACGGCAGGAACCGGGGCCGCGCGTCCCACGGGTTGCCGGTCAGCCGCGGATCGCCCAGGTGCCACTTGCCGAAGATCCCGGTGGCGTACCCGGCCGCCCGCAAGGCCTCGGCGACCGTGTGCTCGAACTCCGGCAGCCCGCGGTCCTCCTCCGGCCACAGCACCTGCGGCAGACCGACGCGCTGCGCGTAGCGGCCGGTCAGCAGCGCGGTGCGCGACGGGGTGCAGATCGGCGCCCCGGCGCAGGCCTGCCGGAAGGTCATCCCCGCGCCTCCGACGGCGTCCATGCGCGGCGTGGCGACCGGCGAGCCGTACCGGCTCAGGTCGCCGTAGCCCAGGTCGTCGAGAACGATGAGCACGATGTTCGGTCGTGATCCCGAGAGCGCACCGGACATGTCAGCACCCCCTGACGCGGTCGCGGTCTCGATTCTCCCTGGAAGACGGCGGTTTTCCCGTTCTTGCCACCCGGTCAGCGCACGAAACTCGATCGTCTGGCCCAGCGCGGGGAGCAGGTGTGAGACGATTGCCCGACTCGACGAGGGATCGGCCGTGGTCACGGACATGGTTCGAGGTGATCGCCGCTCCTGCGACGAAGAGCTGCCCGACCCGAGGCACCTTCGTCCCCGCAGGAGCAGACCATGACCACGATCAGCTGGTCCGAGAACGGATCACCGAACTCCGCCCGTTGGCATTCCGAGAACTCGGCCCCCGCGCCGGCCAGCGTTGTCGTCGTCGACGACCGCACCACGGCGAAAGCCGCGCACCGCACCGCCGAGGCGGGCACCGCCATGATCTGGCGCGGTGACTTCCACGCGGCGCGCCGCCTCGTGCAGGACCTGGACCGCCGCCTGCGCCGCCGTCCTGAGCCCGAGGGCGACGCGGCGTCGCTGTTCCGCGCGCACCGCGCCGCGCGCGCCGAGCGGGCGGAGCTGCTCGGCCGGGTGCTGCTGGTGCTCGAACCCGACCGCACGCTGGCGCTGGATCGCGCACCCGACGTGCGCGAGGCGTGCCTGCACGCCTACGGCCCGCCCACCGGCGAGCCGATGTGCGTGTCCGCGCCCGAGCTGCTCGGAGTGGTCAGCGCCCACCAGTGGCACGAGAAGGGCGTGGACGTTCCCGCGCTCGGCGAGCGGATCCACCCCGACTACGGCGTTTTCGCGCCCGTCCGCAGCGAGTACGTCGACCTCGTCGCCGCAGCGCCGCTTCCGGTCGAACCCCCCGTCGCGTTCGACCTGGGCACCGGAACCGGTGTGCTCGCAGCGGTTCTCGGCAGGCGCGGCGCGCGCGTGGTGGCCACCGACATCAACCCGCGCGCCGTGGCGTGCGCCCGCGCCAACCTCCACCGGCTCGGCCTCGCCGAGCGGGTCACGGTCGAGGAGACCGACCTGTGGCCGAGCGGACGTGCCGACGTCGCCGTGTGCAACCCGCCCTGGATCCCCGCGCGACCCACCTCGGCGCTGGAACTCGGTGTCTACGATCAGGACTCGGACATGCTGCACCGGTTCATCGACGGCCTCCGCGAGCACCTCAACCCCGGCGGGGAGGGCTGGCTGGTGCTCTCCGACCTCGCCGAGCGGCTGGGCCTGCGGACCCGCGCCGCGCTGCTCGACCGCATCGCCGCCGCGGGGCTGGAGGTGCGGGACCGCTACGACACCGCGCCGAGCCACCCCAAGGCCTCGGACACCACCGACCCGCTCCACCAGGCCAGGCGTGACGAGATCACCTCGCTGTGGCGGCTCAGCGCAGGAAGTCCAGCAGCAGGCCGGTGACCTCGGCCGGCTTCTCCAGCTGCAGGAAGTGCCCGGCCCCGGACAGCAGCGCGGCGCTCGACGGCGCTGCGATGCGGGACCGCGCGACCGCGAAGAAGCGCGGGTCGATCGCGCCGTCCCGGTCGCCGTGGAGGTAGAGCAGCGGGCTCCGGGGTTCGGCGAGCGCCGCTCGGCTGCCGCGCGAGGCGAGGGCGCGGTAGTAGGACACGACGGCCTTCGCCCGGACCTGGTCGGGGACGGCGCGCGCGAGGTGGGCGAGGTCGTCGGTGGCGTCGTAGCCCGGTGACCACGCCCGCCACAGGTGCCGGGCCAGCCGGGTGAAGTTCCGCTCGGCCAGGCCGGGGACCTGGTTGTAGGCGATGTACCAGGAGTGCCGCGGCTGCCTGACCAGCCCCGACAGCCAGGCCCGGGCCACCGCCCGGGTCGGGTTCATCCAGGCCAGCGGAGGCACTGCCAGGAGGGCGACGCGCGCGTAGGGCGAGCACGGGTCGGCGGCCAGCGCACCCGCGGTGATCGCGCCCCAGTCGTGGCCGATCAGCGCGGTCGAGGAGTCGCCGCCCAGGCGTTCGTACAGCGCGACGGCGTCGGCGGCGAGCGCGCTCACCGAGTAGTCGCCATCGACCGGGACGTCCGAGGGCGCGTAGCCGCGCAGGAACGGCGCCACCACCCGGTACCCGGCCTCGGCCAGCAGCGGCCCGACCGCGCGCCACGTCCACGCGGTGTCGGGAAAACCGTGCAGCGCCACCAGGAGTTCACCGTCCACCGGCCCCCATTCCAGGACCCCGACGTCGTGCGTCGGCAGGCGGACGGTGCGCTCGCGAGGGGTCATGACCGGCGACGCTAACCGCTGGGAGCGCCCCGCGGCGATGGTGGATCGATCCCGCCGGTGAAAGCCGAGTGCAAGCGGGGGAACCTAGCGTCGGTGATCGACTTGGGAGACAAGATGACCACGATCGATCTATCCGACCTCGACTTCTGGGCCCAGCCGCGCTCGGAGTGGGACAAGACGTTCGCGGCGCTCCGCGCGGCCGACGAACCCGTGTTCTGCCCGCGCGACGACGGCCCCGGCTTCTACGCGATCACCCGCTACGACCAGATCGCCGAGGTCAGCCGGAACCCGCAGGCGTTCAGCTCGGAACCCATCGCCGTCGGCCTCGACGACCCGCCGCCGGAGGTGGCGGAGCTGCTGGGGTCGATGATGAGCATGGACGACCCGCGTCACGCGCGGCTGCGCCGCATCGTCGCCCGCGCCTTCACCCCGAGGATGATCGCCAGGGCGACCGACGACGTCGCCCGGCTGGCCGGCGAGATCGTCGACGCGCTGGTGGAGCGGGGGCCGTGCGACTTCGTCGCGGAGGTCGCCCAGCCGATGCCGCTGGAGATCGTGTGCCGGATGATGGGCGTTCCCGAATCCGCCCGGCCCGAGGTCGTCGAGGCGACCAACGCGTTCATCGCCGCCATCGGCGACCCCGACCACCAGGACCCGAGCGGCAAGCCCCGATCCGCGGTGCTGGTCGACTGCGCGCGGTTCATGCACGAGCTGATGGGCGAGCTCGCCCGCGACCGGCGGGCGCACCCGGCCGACGACATCGTCACCGCGATGGTCCGCGGCGACGTCGACGGCGAAGCGCTCAGCGACGCCGAGCTGGGCAAGTTCTTCGTGCTGCTGGTCGTCGCCGGCAACGAGACCACCCGCAACGCCCTCTCGCACGCGCTGGCGCTGTTCACCGACCACCCGGAGCAGCGCGACCTGCTGCTGTCCGACCTCGACGAGCGGATGCCCGCCGCCATCGAGGAGGTCATCCGCTACGCGACACCGGTCAACTGGATGCGGCGCACCGCGACGCGCGACGTGGACCTGCTCGGCCACCGCTTCCGCGCCGGTGACCGGCTGATCATGTACTACGCGTCGGCCAACCGGGACGAGACGGTCTTCGTCGACCCGTACCGGTTCACCATCACGAGGAACCCCAACCCGCATCTCGGTTTCGGCTCGCGCGGCCCGCACTTCTGCCTGGGCGCGCACCTGGCGCGACGCGAGATCGCGGTGATGCTGCGGGAGCTGTTCACCCGGGTGCCCGACATCCACGCCACCGGCGAACCGGTCCGCCAGCGGACCAGCTTCGTCAACGGGGTGCTGGAGCTCCCCTGCGCGTTCTAAGAGCGCGGTTCAGCGCCCGGCGGCGCGCAGCGCGGTGCGGATCATCGGCCACTGCAACGGCAGCCTGGCCAGGGTGCCGGCGAAGAACGCCGCCGGTGCCGCTCCGCCCTTGCGCTTCGCGCGCTTGCCCGCGTCCACGCTCATCTTGACGTTGCCGGGGAAGACACCGGCGAGCAGCGCGGCGCTGGCGAGCCCGGCGGCGCCGCGGGTGCGCGGGTGCAGCAGCCCGGCGGCGCACGCCAGCTCGGCGACTCCGGAGACCTCCACGACCCGGCGGGGCGCGGGCAGCGCGGACGGGATCAGCGGTTCGAAGATCTGGGGCCTGACCAGGTGCAACGTCCCGGAGGTGGCGAACAGCGCGGCGAGTCCGACGATCGGGAGGTCCAGCGGTGCCGGGCGTGAGGTCATGGTGCCGAACATAGTTGACCTGGTCGCGCGCGAGGGGACGAGATAGGTCACACCTGCCGTCGGCCACCTGGCCTGATGAGGCGCGATGTCCGGGTGGTCGGGACTTTGTCCCCTGTGCGGGTCCCCGGGTGGCCTGGATTCTCAAGAGTCGGTCGGGGCGCGGTGCGTTAGGCGGCCGTACCGTCCTGACCGGGGCGGATCCAGTCGGGGGAGGAATCAGATGGGTGTCGCGCAGAGAGCTCGCACTGACGTTCGGGCGCTGGAGGTCGAGTGGTCGCCCGTCGAGATCGGGGAGCTCGGCGAGGCGGTCTCGCGCGCTCCGTCGGTCCACAACAGCCGGCCGTGGTCGCTGACGCTGCACCGGCGCACCGCCGTGCTGCGCGAGGACCCGGCGCGGCGCATGCAGCACGATCCGGAGGGTCGTGACCAGCGCATCTCGTGCGGTGCGGCGGTGATGAACCTGGTGCTGGCGGTGCGCAGCCTGGGGTGGAGCGCGCAGGTCGAGCTCGGAGCCTCCGGGGGACTGGTCTCCGCGGCCGTCAACGCCGGTGAGCCCGCCGACCCGAGCCCGAGGGAGGCGGCCTGGGCTCGCGCGATCCCGGAGCGCCGCAGCCACCGGGAGCCGTTCTCGGGCAAGCCGGTGCCGGAGCTGCTCCGCGAGAAGATCTGGGACGCCGCCGCGGGCACCCGCTGCGGCGGGCGCTGGATCAACTCCGACGCCGAGGCCGCCGAGGTCGCGGGGATGCTGAGCCGGTCGGCCACCGGGTTCCAGGCCGACGCCGGCTACACCCGGGAGTTGGCCGGGTGGGTGACTCCGGAGGGCAAGCGGTTGCGCAGCGAGTCCGAGGGGCTGGGCGGCCTGGCGGCGGCCGGGCTGACCGCCATGACCACGCGCCTGCCCGACGAGCCCGTCCTGGCGCGGTTGCTCCGCGAGGAGTCGGTGCTGCTGGTGGGCACGCGCGGCGACCGCGCGATCGACCACCTGCGCGCGGGTCAAGCCGTCGAGCGGGCGTGGCTGGAGGCCGCCGGATCCGGCCTGTCGGTGTCGATGATGACCCAGCCGCTGCACGTGCCGGAGGTCCGCGCCGGCCTGGCCGAACGCCTCGGCACGTCCCTCATCCCGCAGGCGATCATGCGCTTCGGCTACCCGAAGGGCTCCTGAACCCCACCGGCGTCTCGCGTCCGGTGATCGTGGGCGGTTCTGGTCCGAACCGTCCGCGACCGACGTCTGCCCGCTCGGTTCGGGCCCCGACCGCTCGCCACCGGGCGGTCGGCGCGCTCGGAAAAACGGGAAAATCCGCTGGCTCTGTTAACGGAAGGTGATCTTCCGTTCACCTCGGCTATGTGCCGGTGTGCCTTCCTCCGCGTGCGCGCGCCCCCTGGTTCCGTTGCTGTCCCGGAGGGCGAGGTTTGTCGGGTTGTGGCAGGTCGCGCGGCCTGAATTCGGTTCTCCTCCTGGGAAAAATCAGAACTGGCGAGTATTGGTCACCGGGCTTCTCCGTCCGGGGGCGGTCGGCCACCGTATGGATCCAGATGTCCCACGGGATGGACCGGTTCGTCCCTCGATCAGAGGACAGAGGTGCCTGTGAGCGCGAACGGAACGGATGCCGATCGTCCGGGCGGGAGCACGGAGGTCTCCGCCGGTCCGCAACGCCGCGCGATCTGGGTTCCCGAACCCGCCGAGCTGTCCGATGTGGAATTGCTGCTGGACGGCGCTTTCCCGCCGCTGCGCGGATTCCTCACCGCCGACGAGGTCGAGTCGGTGCGCACCCGCCAACGCCTCGACGCCGACGTGCCCTGGCCCGAACCGATCACTCTGACGGTCCCGGAAGAGATCGCCGCGGCCGAGGAGATCGAGCTGCGCGACGTCGAAGGCGCCCCGGTCGCGGTGATCCGCAACGAAGCCCCGTGGTCCGACGAGGCCGGCGCGCACCCGGCCGGCCCGCTGGTGGCAGCCGAGGAACCCACCGGAGTGCTGCGCCGGATGCGCCCGCCCGCCGAGCGGGTCCGGGCCGCGCTCCCGGCCGGAACCGTGCTCGGCGTGCTGCCGGAGTCCCCGCTGCACCACCGCGAGCTCGCCCAGATCCGCCAGCTGGCCGCCGAGCTCGACGCGCACGTCCTGATCCTGCCGCGCATGAGCGGACCGCGTCCCGAAGCGCTGGTCCAGTCGGTGCTGGCCGCCCGCCCGGAACTGCCCGAGGGCACCACGATCGTCCCGGTCCCGCTGGTGCGCCGCGCCGACCCGAAGCGCGACGCCCTGCTCGCCGCGCACGTCGCCGCCGCCTACGGCGCCACCCACCTGCTCTCGGCCGGCCCTCTCGAACAGGCCCCCGTCCAGGCGATCGAAGCCCCGGAGGTGGTGCGCGACCACGCCGACCGCTGGCGCCCCGCCGCGCAGGTCGCCCCCTCCGAGAGCCGTCCCGGGCTCAGCGACGAAGGCCTGCGCGAACTCCTCGACAGCGGCGCTGCGCTGCCCGACTGGTTCACCACGCCCGCCATCGCCGAGCAGCAGCGCAGGCTCCACCCGCCGTTGACGGCGCGCGGGTTCACCGTGTTGTTCACCGGGCTGTCCGGCGCGGGCAAGTCGACCTTGGCCCGGGCGCTGCGCGACGAGCTCAGCAGGCACGACCACCGCGCGGTGACGCTGCTCGACGGCGACGTGGTCCGCCGTACGCTGTGCGAGGGACTCGGGTTCTCCGCCGAGGACCGCAGCCGCAACGTCCGCCGCATCGGCTACGTCGCCGCCGAGGTCACCCGCCACGGCGGTGCGGCGATCTGCGCGCCCATCGCGCCGTACCACGCCGACAGGGACGCGGTGCGCCGCATGGTCCACGAGGCGGGCGGGTTCGTGCTGGTCCACGTGGCCACGCCGCTGGGGGAGTGCGAGCGGCGCGACCGCAAGGGGCTCTACCGCAAGGCGCGCAACGGGTCGCTGCCCGAGTTCACCGGCGTCTCCGCTCCCTACGAGGTCCCCGACGACGCGGACCTCGTCCTGGACACCTCCGAGCTGTCGCAGGACGAGGCCGTGGGGCACGTCGTGACCTTGTTGCGCGAGCGGGGCTGGGTGCGGTCGTGGACCTCGGTGTAGCGGCGACGGGGCTGCTCACCGGCCTGATGGTGGGCGTGACCGGCATGGGCGGCGGTGCGCTGACGATGCCGCTGCTGACGCTGGTCTTCGGCGTGCCACCGCTGGCCGCGGTGTCCTCGGACCTGGTGGCCGCGGCGGTGATGAAACCGCTGGGCGCGGCGGTGCACCTGCGGCGCCGCACGGTGCAGCCCAAGCTGGTCGGCTGGCTGTGCCTGGGTTCGCTGCCGTGCGCGGCGGCCGGGTCGTTGCTGGCGGGATCGCTGGGCAGCGGGGCCGAATCGGTGCTCAAGGAGATCGTGGGCGGCGCGGTGCTGCTGGCCGCGATCACGCTGTTCGCCAGGATGCTGCTCTCGCGCCGAACCTCCACATCGGACGGAACGCGGGTGCGCCCGGCGCCCACGGTGCTGCTCGGCGCGGTCGCCGGCCTGGTGGTGGGCACGACCTCGGTGGGCTCCGGGTCGATCATCATCGTGGTCCTGCTGCTGCTCAACCGCGGGCTGAGCTCGGCGCGGTTGGTCGGCACCGACCTCGTCCAGGCGGTGCCGCTGGTGCTGGTCTCGGCGATCGGCCACCTGTTCGCCGGTGATGTCCACATCGGACTGGTCGGTTCGCTGCTGGCGGGCTCGATCCCCGGAGTGCTGGTGGGATCGCTGATCTCGGCGCGGGTTCCCGACCGTCCGGTGCGGGTGCTGCTCGGTGGGATGCTGGTGACCACCGGGCTGATGATGGTCGGCGCCGACGTCCTGCCGGGCGTGTCGGCGGGACTGCTGGTCGTGCTGCTCGGCGCGGTGATTCCACCGCTGCGCAACGCGATGTCGTCGCGGCGGGAGACCGCCGCGAGTGATCACAGGGAGGTAGTGGGGTGAGCGACGACCACGAGCTGGCCGCGCGGCTGGCGCGGCGAGCGGGCGAGCGCCTGGTCGAGCTGCGAGAGGAGTCCGCGGCGGAACCCCGGGCGCTCGGTGACGCCGGTGACGCCGCGGCCCACCAGCTGCTCGTCGAGGCGCTCGCGCAGGAGCGCCCGGCCGATCCGGTGCTGTCCGAGCACGGCGTCGCCGGTCCGGAACGCGTTGCGGGAGAACGAGTCTGGATCGTCGACCCGCTCGACGGCACGCGCGAGTTCACCGAGCCCGGCCGCGCCGACTGGGCGGTGCACGTCGCGCTCGCCGAACGCCACGAGGTCATCGCCTCCGCCGTCGCCCTGCCCGCCCAGGGCGTCGTGCTGGACACCGGCGCACCGCCGAAGCAGCCCACGCGCGCCATCGAGCGCCCGCGCATCGCGGTCAGCCGCAGCAGGCCGCCGGAGTTCGTCACCGCGATCGCCGCCGAGATCGGTGCCGACCTGGTCCCGATGGGGTCGGCGGGCGCCAAGATCACCGCCGTGGTCCTCGGCGAGGTCGACGCCTACCTGCACGGCGGCGGCCAGTACGAGTGGGACAGCGCCGCTCCGGTCGGCATCGCCCGCGCCGCAGGACTGCACACCAGCCGCCTCGACGGCACCGAACTCGTCTACGACCGCCCCGACCCGTGGCTGCCCGACCTGCTGGTCTGCCGCCGCGAGCTGGCCGTGGACCTGCTCGCCGCCCTGTCCGACCGAATCGAGGGGAGTCGCTGATGCCCGCCGGGCTGTCTCGTCTGGACGTACTGGAATCCGAGGCGGTGCACCTCATCCGCGAGGTGGTCGCCGAGCGCGACCGCCCTGCGCTGCTGTTCTCCGGCGGCAAGGACTCCGCCGTGCTGCTCAAGCTCGCGGAGAAGGCGTTCGCCCCGGCGCCGATCCCGTTCCCCGTGCTGCACGTCGACACCGGGCACAACTTCGAGGAAGTCCTCGACTTCCGGGACCGCCGCGCCGCCGAACTCGGCGTGCGCCTGGTGGTCGCCTCGGTGCAGGAGTCCATCGACGCCGGACGCACCACCGAACCCGAGGGCCTGACCAGCCGCAACCGGCTGCAGACGGCCTCGCTGCTGGAAGCCATCGCCGAGCACCGCTTCGACGCGCTGTTCGGCGGCGCCCGCCGGGACGAGGAACGCGCCCGAGCCAAGGAGCGCATGCTCTCCTTCCGCGACACCTTCGGCCAGTGGGATCCGCGCAACCAGCGCCCCGAGCTGTGGAACCTCTACAACGGGCTGATCCACCCCGGCGAGAACGTGCGCGCCTTCCCGCTGTCGAACTGGACCGAGCGCGACGTCTGGACCTACATCGACCACGAGGACGTCGAGCTGCCGTCGCTGTACTTCGCCCACAACCGCAAGGTCTTCGAGCGCGACGGGATGCTGCTGGCCGACAACCCGTTCCTGCTGCGCGGAGCCGACGAGCAGCTGGTCGAGCGGTCCGTGCGGTTCCGCACCGTCGGCGACATGACCTGCACCGGTGCCGTGGAGTCGACGGCGGCGACGGTGTCCGAGGTGATCGCCGAGATCGCCGCGACCAGGATCTCCGAGCGCGGCCAGACCCGCGCCGACGACCGCACCAGCGCGGCGGCGATGGAGGACCGCAAGCGGGAGGGATACTTCTGATGACCACCACCGAACCGGTCTTCGCCCCGGCCGACAGCCTGCTGCGCTTCGCCACCGCGGGCGCCGTCGACGACGGCAAGTCGACCCTGATCGGGCGGCTGCTGCACGATTCCAAGTCGCTGCTGGCCGACCAGCTCGAACAGCTGGAGGTGGCCAGCAAGGAGCGCGGGGACGAGCAGCTCGACCTGGCCATGCTCACCGACGGGCTGCGCGCCGAGCGCGAGCAGGGCATCACCATCGACGTCGCGCACCGCTACTTCGAGACCGCGCGGCGGGCGTTCATCATCGCCGACACGCCCGGCCACGCCCAGTACACCCGCAACATGGTCACCGGCGCCTCCACCGCGGACCTGGCGATCGTGCTCGTCGACGCCCGCAACGGGCTGACCGAGCAGAGCCGCAGGCACGCGGTGCTGGCCGGTCTGCTGCGCGTGCCGCAGCTGGTCCTGGCGGTGAACAAGATGGACCTGGTCGACTACGACGAGTCCGTCTTCCGCGCCATCACTGAGGAGTTCGCGGCGTTCACCGAGCGGCTGAACCTGCGCGAGGTCACCGCCATCCCGATCTCGGCGCTGCGCGGCGACAACGTCGTGGACCGCTCCGCGGCGATGCCCTGGTACGACGGGCCGTCGCTGCTGGAGCACCTGGAGCAGGTCGAGGTCGTCGACGAGACGGGCCTGTTCCGGCTGCCGGTGCAGTACGCGATCCGCGCGCAGGAGCAGGACTACCGGGGTTACGCGGGCCAGATCGCGGGCGGATCGATCGCACCCGGCGAGGAGGTGCTGCACCTGCCCTCCGGGATGCGCAGCCGCGTGGTCGCCGTCGACACCGCCGACGGGGAGCTGGAACGCGGTCGGGCACCGCAGTCGGTGGCGTTGCGGTTGGCCGAGAACATCGACGTCGGCCGCGGCGACCTGCTCTGCGCGGTCGACCAACCCCCGACCGCGGCCGAGGAGCTGACGGCCTCGGTGTGCTGGATGTCGCCGAAGGCCCCGCTCACCCCTGGCACCCGGTTGCTGCTCAAGCACACCACCCGCGTGGTCAAGGCGATCGTCACCGAGGTCCGCGAACGGCTCGACGTCACCACCCTGGAGCGCGGGCCGGCCGAGTCGCTGGAGCTCAACGACATCGGCGAGATCACCGTGCGGCTCGCGCAACCGGTGTTCTGCGATCCCTACGAGCGCAACAGGTTCACCGGGGGAGCGGTGCTCATCGACGAGTCCAGCCATGCGACGGTCGGTGCCGTCCTGATCACCGACGCTCGCTGAAAGACCCGAACAGCACGACGAAGGAGCGACAATGGTCAAGATCATCGGAGCCGGTTTCGGCCGGACCGGAACCGCGTCGATGAAGGCGGCGCTGGAGCACCTCGGCTTCGCGCCGTGCTACCACATGTTCGAGGTCATCGCGCAGCCCGAACGCGCGAAGGACTGGGACCGCGCCCTGGACGGGGAGGTCGACGACTGGGAGACCGTGCTCGGCGGCTTCGAGTCCACCGTGGACTGGCCGGGCTGCACGTTCTGGCGCGAGCTCATGGACTTCTACCCGGACGCCAAGGTGCTGCTCACCGTGCGCGACCCGGAGCGCTGGTACGACAGCGTTTTCAACACCATCTACCAGTTCGTGCAGGAGCCGCCGTCCGACGACGACTTCAGCACCAGGATGCGGCCGACCATAGAGCGGATGATCTGGAACGGAACCTTCGACGGCCGCTTCGACGACCGCGAGCACGCCATCAAGGTCTTCGAGGCCCACAACGCCGCCGTGCAGGAAGCCGTCCCGGCCGACCGGCTGCTGGTCTACAAGGTCGGCGAGGGCTGGGAGCGGCTGTGCGAGTTCCTCGGCGTCCCGGTCCCCGGGCAGGCCTTCCCGCACGTCAACGACTCCGGCTCGATCCGCGACCTCGTCGAGAAGACCCAGCGGGAGGGCAAGTTCACCTCACCATTCGAATCCTGACCACAACTGCTCGAGGATATTGCTTTGCTTTGCGGTGCGGGTAGCGGAACCTGAGCGGCTTCGTGGTCTCCGTGCGCCACTCCTGATGTATGCCAATACACGGCGTCGCGGCGTACTCGCCACGAAACCGCTGGCGAACCCGCGGCGGTGCGGGCTGAGTCCCACACCTGGAACAGCGGCTTCGCCGCACACATGAACAGTTCGAGCCTCGTCGAGGAGACCTATGTCCGCCAACAAGTTGGACCGCAGATCGGTGCTGCGGATGCTGGCCGCGGCGCCGCTGGTGCCCGCGGCGTTATCGGGCACGGCGCAGGCCGCGCCCCGGTCGTCCGCCGGTGTGCTGGGCGCTGACCTGGTCAGCCGTCCGGACCTGCACCCGCCGCTGATGGAGATCATCACCCCCGCGGCGGGCACCGAGCCGGGGCACGTGCTGCTCACGCCCACGGGTGCGAGCACGATGGACGTCAACGCGCCCGCTCCGCGCGCGCCCATCCAGCCGGGTTCGATGCTGATGGACGACACCGGGCAGGCCGTCTGGTTCGGCCCCGCGACCGAGGGCGTGAACTTCGACCTGAAGGTCCAGCAGTACCAGGGGAAACCGGTTCTGACGTTCTGGGAGGGCAAGGTCGTGGTGCCGCCCGGGTTCGGCCACGGCAAGTTCGTGCTCCTGGACGAGACCTACACCCGCATCGCCGAAGTCGCCCCGGTCAACGGGCTGACCGGTGACCTGCACGAGTTCATCATCACCCCGCAGGGAACGGCCCTGCTGATCGCCTACCGCGAGGTGCGGGTGGACACGACTCCCGTTGGCGGGCAGCCGAACTCGAAGGTCCTCGAGAACGTCGTGCAGGAGATCGACATCGCCTCCGGTGAGCTGGTCTTCGAGTGGAACAGCCTGGAGCACGTCGGCCTGGACGAGTCGTTCTACCCGGTCCCCAAGGACCCGGAGGCGTTCCACGACTACATCCACCTCAACGCGATCTGCGAGGACGGCGACGCGCTGCTGATCTCGGCGCGCTGCACGCACGCCGTCTACCGCATCGACCGCCGCAACGGCGACGTGAAGTGGCGGCTGTGCGGGCGCAAGAGCGATTTCACGATGGGCGACGACGCGGCGTTCGCCTGGCAGCACGACGTCCGCCGGCACGCCGACGGTTCGATCAGCCTGTTCGACAACGCCGACGCGGCAGGGCGCGGCAAGTCGCGCGGCATGACGCTCAACGTCGACGAGTCGGCCAAGACCGCGACGCTGCTGCGCAGCGCGGAGAGCCCGGAGGGCCTGCTGGCGCCCAACCAGGGCAACGCCCAGATGCTGCCCAACGGGCACATGTTCGTGGGCTGGGGCGGCAAGCCGTACTTCAGCGAGTTCGGCCCGAACAACGAGGTGCTGTTCCACGGCCGCTTCGCGGAGTCGATGGGCTCCTACCGCGCCTACCGCGCCCAGTGGGTCGGCAAGCCCACCGATGCCCCGGCGGTCGCCGGGAAGCCGGGTGACGGCGTGACCAGCGTTTACGCCAGCTGGAACGGCGCCACCGAGGTGACCGGCTGGCGAGTCCTCGCGGGCCCGGACGAGCAGGACCTCACCCCGGTCCTCGACGCCCCCAAGGCCGGCTTCGAAACCAAGATCGACGTCCAGGGCCCCCACGCCTTCGCAGCGGTGGAAGCCCTCGACGCAAGCGGAGCGGTGCTCGGAAGGTCCGCAGCAGTAGCAGTGGCGTGAGGGAGGGCGGTTCCGGTCCGAGCTGACCGGACGTCGATCGCGGACGGTTCGGACCGGGACCGCCACCAGGAGATGACCGTGACCAGGATGAATCGGGAGGAGGGTTAGGATGCTTTAGACCCGAAGGAGTGCTGATCGTGACCAGGCGCGGACAGGACGCGAGTGGACGCGATGCGGCGGTTCCACAGGCGGAGGACGAGCGGGAGGTTCGTCGTCGGTGTCGGCGGGCGCTCGGGGTGACCACGCTCGGGTTGATGCTGGTGCTGGTCAACGCCACTTCGCTGAACCTGGCGCTGCCCGCTCTGTCGGCGTCCTTCCAGGTCCCCGCTGCCACCGCCGACTGGTTCCTGGTGGCGTTCATGCTCAGCAACACCGCGTCGATCCTGGTGTTCAGCCGCATCTCCGACATGCTGGGGCGGCGGACGATCTACCTCGCCGGTCTCGTGAGCTTCACCGTGATCAGCCTGCTGTGCGCCCTCGCGCCCAACGCCACCGCGCTCATCGTGCTGCGGGTGCTGCAGGGCATCGCGGCGGCCACCACCGTCACCAACACGACCGCGATCCTCACCGACGTCTTCCCGCCGGACCGCCTCGTGCGCGGCCTGAGCCTGAACATCACCGCCGCGTCGATCGCCCAGATGATCGGCCCGGCGCTGGGCGGGCTGCTGGTGACCTTCGCCGACTGGCACGCGCTGTTCCTGGTCAACGTGCCCATCGGAATCCTCGCCGTCGTGCTGGCTGCGAAGCTGCTGCCGAAGATCCCGCGCGCACGCGGACCGCGGGAGCGCTTCGACGTCGCTGGAGCGGTGCTCTCCAGCGCGGGCCTGGCCGTGCTGCTGTTCGGTATCAACCGCATCGGGCCGTGGGGCGCGACCGACCTCCGGGTGCCGGGGGCGATCCTGCTGGGCATCGCGCTGCTGACGGCGTTCGTGCTGGTGGAGCTGCGGATCTCGGCTCCGCTGCTGGACTTCCAGCTGGTCCGCCGCCCCGGGCGCGGCCAGGCGTACGGGGCCGCGTTCTTCAACTCCTTCTGCCGCGCCGGAGTCGTGGTCCTGGTGGGCCTGCACCAGCAGATGGTCGAGCACCGCACGGCGCTGGAGGCCGGCTTCGTGGTGATGCCGCTGGCGCTGCTGATGATGCTGTGCGCGCCGCTGAGCGGACGGCTGTCCTCGCGGTGGTCGGCGCGCACCCTCTCCAGCCTCGGCGCGCTGCTGGTCGTGCTCGGCACCGCCGGCCTGGCCGGCCAGCTGGCGACGCCCGGTGCGCCGCTGGTGCTGATGGCGTTGTGGCTGGGCCTCATCGGAGGCGGAACGGGGCTGTTCACCGCCCCCAACACCGGCGCGATCATGGCCGGTGTCAGCAGCGACCGCCGGGCGGTGGCCAACGGGATCCGCTCGATGCTGTTCAACAGCGCCCAGGCCGCCGGAACCGCCGTCGCGCTGCTGATCCTGACCACCTGGCTGGGCTCCTCCGGCGTGGCCTCCTACGCGGCGGACGCCGACGACCCGGCCGTGCGCACCGGTTTCGCGGTGGCCGCGGCCGCTACGGGGCTCGCGGCGCTGGCGGGATTCGTCCTGTCGCTGGCGCGCGGCGGCCCGTGGCGGGCGCGCTGATCACTCCATGACGTGCGCGGCGATGTGCGGCAGGTCGTGGGCGAGCCGGTCGCGCTTGGCGGTGAGGTAGCCGAGGTTGTGCTCGTTGGCCGGTGCCAGCAGCGGAAGGCGTCGCACGACGGCGATGCCGGAGGTCTCCAGCGCGTCGACCTTGTCCGGGTTGTTCGACAGCAGCCGGACCGAGCGCACCCCGAGCCGCCGGAGGAGCCTCGCCGCCGGGCCGTAGTCGCGGGTGTCGACGGGATAGCCGAGGGCGGTCGCCGAGTCCACGGTGTCCAGTCCCCGCGAGTCCTGCAGCACCTGGGTGCGCACCTTCGCCACCAGACCGATCCCGCGCCCCTCCTGCCCGCGCAGGTAGACCAGCACCCCGGAGCCCTCGTCGGCGATCCGGTCCAGGGCGAGGCGGAGCTGATCACCGCACTCGCAGCGCAGCGCCCTGAAGACATCGCCGGTCAGGCATTCCGAGTGGATCCGCACCAGCACGTCCTCGCTCGCCGAACCGAGGACCAGCGCCAGGTGCTCGACCCCGTCGACCGGGTCGCGGAAGGCGATGCAGCGGAAGTTCGCGCGTCGCGTCGCCAACTGCGATTCGGCGACGTCCTCGTCACGGATGGTGTCCTCGCGCCTGGTGGCTCGCTCGTGCATCCGGTCCTCTCGTCACCTGGTCCAGCAGTCATTACGCTCGGTCGAAGTCTCGACAGTAACCGGCAGACCACCGGAGGTCACCTTGTTCACCGTGACGGTTCGTGACCACGTGATGATCGCCCACAGCTTCCGGGGCGAGGTCTTCGGTCCCGCGCAACGCCTGCACGGCGCGACGTTCGTGGTGGACGCGACGTTCACCCGCGAGGAGCTGGACGCCGACAACATCGTCGTCGACATCGGACGCGCCACCGACCAGCTCGGCGAGGTGCTGGCCGGGCTGAACTACCGCAACCTCGACGAGGAACCGGAGTTCGCCGGGGTCAACACCTCGACGGAGTTCCTGGCGAAGGTCATCGCCGATCGCATCGCCGACCGCGTCCACGAGGGAGCCCTCGGCGAATCCGCGCGCGGGCTCAGCGGCCTGCGCGTCGCGCTGCACGAATCGCACGTGGCCTGGGCCGGCTACGAGCGCGCGCTGTGAGACTCCACTTCGTCGTCACCGCCGGCGACCGGCCCAGCGGCGGCACCGTCTACGACCGCCACGCCACCGCGGGCCTGGCGGCGCTGGGCTTCGACGTGCGCGAAACGGAGATCGCGGGAACCTGGCCGCAGCCCGGCGACGACGCGCGCGAGCGGTTGGCCGAGGTGCTCGCAGCAGTGCCGGACGGGGGAGCGGTGCTGATCGACGGGCTCATGGCCTGCGGTGTTCCCGAAATCCTCGGCACCCACGCCGACCGGCTGCGCACGGCCGTCCTGGTGCACCTGCCGCTGGCCGAGGAAACCGGGCTCGACCCGGCGACCGCGGCGCGGCTGGACACCGCCGAGCGCGCGACCCTGCGCGCCGCCGACCTCGTCCTCGCCACGAGCCCGCAGGCCGCGCAGCGGCTCGCCCGCCACCACGGTCTCCACCGCGTGCGCACCGCAACTCCGGGGACCGAACCCGCAGCGCTCGTGCCCGGAACCGACGGGGTGTCACGACTGCTGTGCGTCGCGTCGCTGACACCGCGCAAGGGCCACGACGTGCTCGTCGAAGCCCTCGCGGGCCTCCCGCTGACCTGTGACTTCGTCGGCCCGGCCCCCGATCCCGACCGCGTGCGGCGGTTGCTCGAACACCACGAGGGGGTCCGCTGGCGCGGGCCGCTGCACGGAGCGGAGCTCGCCGACGCCTACGCCGCCGCCGACCTGCTCGTGCAGCCCTCCCTCGCCGAGACCTACGGCATGGCCGTCACCGAAGCCCTGGCGCGCGGCATCCCGGTGATCGCCAGCGCCGTCCCGGACGCGCTCGGCGACGGGGGCCTGCTCCTGCCGCCCGGGGACACCGCGGCCCTCGCCGACGCGCTGCGGCGCTGGTCCGACGACCCGGACTTCCGGTCCCGGCTCCGCGAGTCGGCGCTGCGCCGCCGCGATCAGCTGCCGACCTGGGATTCGACAGCGCGACAGCTGGCCGCCGCGCTGACTAGCCTGGAGGCATGACCGCCGCCGGTTTCGCCCCGGAGTGGCTGGCGCTCCGCGAACGCGCTGATGCCGAGGCCCGCGCGGCGGACCTGCTGGGACCGCTCCGCGAGTCGCTGCCGGACTCCGAGCTGGTCATCCACGACCTGGGGTGCGGCACCGGTTCGATGGGCCGGTGGCTGGCCGGCCGGCTCGACCGCCCCCAGCACTGGGTCCTGCACGACCGCGATCCGCGGCTGCTCGCGCTCGCCGAAGCCGCCTTGGCGACCGAGGGCGTCACCGTCGAAACCCGGCGAGCCGAGATCGCCGGACTGCGCGCGACGGACCTGGCCGGAACGTCGCTGGTCACCGCCTCCGCGCTGCTCGACGTGCTCACCGGGACCGAAGTCCGCTCGCTGGCCGCCGCCTGCGTCGAGGCCCGCTGCCCCGCCCTGCTGACCCTCACCGTCGTCGGGCACGTCGAGCTCGAACCGCCGGAGCCGCTCGACGAGCGGTTCCAAGCGGCGTTCAACCAGCACCAACGCCGCCACCTGCTCGGACCCGACGCGGTGCCCACCGCCGTCGCGGCGTTCGAGGACCTCGGCGCGCGGGTGCTGACGCGCCCGAGCCCCTGGCTGCTCGGCCCGGGACCGCTGACCGAGGAGTGGCTGCGCGGCTGGGTCGGTGCGGCCTGCGAGCAGGAACCCGAGCTGGCCGCAGCGGCACCCGGTTACCTGCGGCGGCGATCCGGTGACCTGCGGGTCCTGGTCCACCACGCCGACCTGCTCGCGATACCGGGGGACCGGGCGTGATCCGCCGGCTGTGGCCCTGGCTGCGCGTGCTCGTCGCGGCCGGGATCCTCGCGCTGCTGGCGTGGCGGCTGGGCACGGACGCCTTCCTCGACGGGCTGCGCGCCCTCGACGTCACGACCGCGCTCGCGGCGCTGGGCATCGGGTTGGCGACCACGGTGTGCAGCGCGTGGCGGTGGTGCGTGGTCGCGCGCGGTCTCGGACTGCGTCTCCCGCTGCGCGCGGCGGTCGCCGACTACTACCGCGCGCTGCTGCTCAACGCCGTGCTGCCCGCCGGGGTGCTGGGCGACGTGCACCGCGCGGTCAGCCACGGGAATCGCTCCGGAGACCTCGGCGGTGGTGTTCGCGCCGTCGTGCTCGAACGCTTCGCCGGGCAGATCGCGCTCATCACCGTTGCGGCCGTCGTGCTGCTGACCGGCCCGGCGCTGCCGTTCGCACTCGCTCCGGGGCTGGTCGTCGCGGCGGTGGTGGCGGGGCTGAGCCTGCTCGTCCCGGCGGTGCGCCGCGCGGCGGTGACGTTCTGGCGCGACGCGCGTCGCGGGGTGCTGACCCGGCGGGCCCTGACGCCCGTGGCGGTCTCCTCGGTCGCGACCGTCGCCGGGCACCTGGTGCTGTTCCTGGTCGCCGCGCGGGTCGCCGGCGCGGACGTCCCGGTCGCGACCCTGCTGCCGCTGCTGGTGCTCGCGCTGCTGGTGATGGCGCTGCCGATCAACGTCGGCGGCTGGGGACCGAGGGAGGCGTTCCTGGCGGTCGCCTTCGCCGCCACCGGGTGGGACCCGGCGCAGGGCTTGGCGACCTCGGTGGCCTACGGGGTGCTGGCGGTGATCGCCGCGCTGCCGGGCGTGTTCGTGCTGGTCAGCCGTTCAGTCGAGCGCCGCCAGGTGGCCGCCGAACGCCGCCACGAGCCCGGCGAGCAGGTCTCGGCCCTTGCGAGCTGAGGCCCGCGACGGACTGCCGATGACGCCCGACCCCGAGTAGCGCGGCAGCCCGGTCGTGAGCAGGTGCCTGCGGTCGTCGGCGAGGTGATCACCGGTCTCGTAACCGGGGCGGACCAGATCGGGGTGGGCGTGCAGCAGGATCGAGGTCTCCACCTCGCCGGCGTGCATGTCGCTGCGCGCCGGTGTCTCGACGCCGGCGGCCTCCCTCGCCTCGTCCCAGTCGCGCGCCGCCGGGAACAGCGCCATGTCCCCGCCGGCCTCCTGGACGACGTTGGACAGCACGTAGTTCCCGCCGTGGCCGTTGACCAGCACCAGCTTCGGCACGCCGGAGCGGCGCAGCGACTCGAACACGTCGGTGACCACCAGGTGCAGGGTGCGCGCGGAGATGCTCACGGTTCCCGGCCAGGCGGCGTGCTCCTGCGAGCACGAGATCGTCACCGGCGACAGCAGCTGCACGGGGTGGGCGGCGGCGACCTCCCGGGCGATGGTGCAGGCGATGACGGTGTCGGTCACCAGCGGCAGGTGCGAGCCGTGCTGTTCGAGGCTGCCGATCGGCAGCACCGCGACCTCGGCTCGCCGGTCGCGCACGTCGTCGGTCGTGTCACGGACGAGCATGACCCGCACGGTAGTCAATCCGGTGGCACAGCGCCGGAAGCTCGCCCGAGAGCAGTTCGGGCAGGTCGTCGAACGGGCTCGTACCGGTGATCAGGGCGTCGAAGGCCGGGTCGGCGAGCAGGTCCAGCGCCAACGACATCCGCTCGGCGTGACCGCGACGCGGATGCGCGACCACGCCGACCTGGCTGCTGCGGATCGTGAGCCGCCGGGAGTGGAAGAACTCGCCCAGCGGCAGGCCCACCTCCGCGTCCCCGTACCAGCTCAGCTCGACGACCCGCCCCTCCGGCGCGAGCAGTTCCAGCGCGCGCACCAGGCCCTGCCGGTGGCCGCTGGCGTGCACGACGAGATCGCACTCCTCGCGGGCGCGCTCGGGGGTGGCGAAGTCGACGCCGAGGGCGCGCGCGGTCGTCTCGCGGGCCGGGTCGACGTCGACCAGCTGCGCCCGGACACCGGGGACGCGGGCGAGGATCGCGGCCACGGCGCACCCGACCATGCCACCACCGACGACCGCGATCCGGTCACCGACCAGCGGGGCCGCGTCCCACGCCGCGTTGACCGCGGTCTCCACCGTTCCGGCGAGCACGGCTCGCTCGGGCGGGACCTGCGGGGGCACGACGGTGACCGCGTCGGCGGGCACCACGTAGCGGGTCTGGTGCGGGTACAGGCAGAACACGGTGCGGCCCTCCAGCTCGGCGGGCCCGCGTTCGACCACGCCGACGTTGAGGTAGCCGTACTTGACCGGCCACGGGAACTCGCCCTCCTGGAACGGCGCCCGCATCCGCTGGTGCTGGGACTCGGGGATTCGCCCGCGCAGCACGAGGCCTTCGGTGCCCCGGCTGATCGCCGAGTGCAGGGTGCGCACCTGCACCTGATCCGGCGAACGCTCCGGCAGCGCGGCGCGCCGGATCTCGCACACGCCCTCCGCGGTGACCCACAATGCTCGCGTGGCCTCTGCCATGGACGACCTCCGAGAACCAGAGTGGCGATGATCGAACTCCACCGCAACACAGCCGAGCACCTGACGTGGGCGGCCGTCCAGGTGTGCGCGCTCGGCGCGGTCGCCGCGACCGCCGGTCTGGGACCGGCCGGTTGGGGCGCGGGGATCGGCTGCGCGATCGTCACCCTGGTGCTGCTGCGCCGCTCGATGCGCCGGCACGACCGGACCTCGCTCGGGCACGCCGACCGCATCACGCTCGTGCGGGCCGCGCTGACCGCGGTGATCGCAGCGCTGGTGGTCGACGGGGCGGGGCCCGCGATCATCGTCGCTCTCGGCGTCCTCGCGCTGATCAGCGATTTCCTCGACGGTCGGCTGGCCCGGCGCACCGGCACCGTCTCGGTGTTCGGGGCGCGGCTGGACATGGAGGTCGACGCGTTCCTCATCCTGGTGCTCAGCGCGCACGTCGCCGTCGCGTTCGGGGTGTGGGTGCTGTCGATCGGGGTGATGCGCTACGTGTTCGTGGCCGCGTCGTGGGTGCTGCCGCGGCTTCGCGGGGAGCTGCCGCCGAGCTTCGCCCGCAAGACCGTGGCCGCGGTGCAGGGGATCGTGCTCGTCGTGGCGTCGTCGGGGATCGTGCCGCACGCGGGGGCGCTGGTGGCCTGCGCGCTGCTGGCTCTGGTGTGGTCGTTCGGGCGAGACGTGCTGTGGCTCAGCCGTTCTCGGACGTGATCTTCGGGAAGTAGCGCAGCACGGCGACATCGCCGAGCCGGGTCACGTCTTCGAGGTGGAAGCGGCGTGCCGGACCGCCGGGGAAGTCGTCCGGTTTGAGGAACCTCGGCGCGCCCGCCTGCCCGATGAGCATCGGCGCGATCGCCATCCGGATCTCGTCCGCCAGACCGGCTTTGAGGAACTCGGTGTGGATGCAGGTCCCGCCCTCGACCATGAGCCGTTCGACGCCCCGCCGGGCGAGGTCGTCCACGAGCGCGGCGAAGTCGATTTCCCTTCCCAGTGAAGCGATTTCGGCCAGATCGCCCACGCGGTCGCGCGCTGCCCGCGCGCCGTCGTCGGTGGTGTAGACGAGCTTGCCGCCGCCGCGCTGCCACAGCCGCAGGGCCGGGTCGAGGTCGCCGCTGCCGGACACGACGACCTTCAGCGGGTGCTCCGGCAGGCCGCGCGCGGTCCGCTCGGCGCACCGGCCGGTGCTGCGGACCAGCAGTCGCGGGTCGTCCCGGCGCACGGTGCCCGCGCCCAGCAGGATCGCGTCGGACTCGGCGCGCACCTGGTCGACGTGGTCGAAGTCGTCCGCGTTGGACAGCGGGAACCGCTGCGGGCCGACGTCGTCGATGAAGCCGTCCGCGCTGACGGCGACGCTGAGCAGAACGTACGGGCGCGACACGTCCGCCACCGTACCCAGTCGTGATCGAACCCGGCTCGCTTAAACAAAGTGTTGACAAGGTCCGGTGATGGCCGCCACTATTCTGTGGAACGGAAACAAAGATCCACGATACGGAATTAGGACGGTCGCGATGAGTCACGCACTGCCCTACGAGGTCAACTGCTCGATCCTGCTCACCGACCTGCCGCTGCTGGAGCGACCGGCCGCCGCGAAGGACGCCGGCTTCGACGCCGTCGAGTTCTGGTGGCCGTTCGACACCGCGGTGCCCGCGCAGCGCGACGTCGACGCCTTCGTCCGCGCCGTCGAGGACGCGGGAGTGCGGCTGGTGGGGCTCAACTTCTTCGCCGGGAACATGCCCGGCGGCGACCGCGGGCTCGTCTCGTGGCCCGCGCGCAGCCAGGAGTTCCGCGACAACGTCGACGTCACCGTTGAGATCGGCGAACGCCTGGGCTGCACCGCCTTCAACGCCCTCTACGGCAACCGCGTCGACGACGCCTCCGCCGAGGAGCAGGACGCCCTGGCCGTGGAGAACCTAGCGCTCGCCGCGAAGTCCGCCGCCCGCATCGGCGGAACGGTGCTGGTCGAGCCGGTCAGCGGCCCCCAGCCCTACCCGCTGCGCACCGCAGCCGACGCGCTGGCGGTCATCGACCGGGTGGAGGCCGAGGCCGGGGCTACCAACCTCGGGCTGCTCGCCGACCTCTACCACCTGGCGGTCAACGGCGACGACGGCGACCAGGTCATCGCCGACCACATCGGGCGCATCGCGCACGTGCAGATCGCCGACAACCCGGGCCGCAACGAACCCGGCACGGGCTCGCTGCCGCTGGAGCGGCAGCTCGCCGCGCTCGAACGCGGCGGTTACCGCGGCTGGGTCGGCCTGGAGTACAAGGCCAGCGGCCAGGCGGGCCCCTTCGACTGGCTCCCGCGCGAACGCCGCAGCTGAACCAAGAGATCCGAGGAGGAAACAAGCAATGAGCTCGATCGCGTTCATCGGCCTGGGCGTCATGGGCAGCCCCATGGCCGTGCACCTCGCCAACGCCGGCCACGACGTGACCGGTTACAACCTCACTCCCGACAAGTACGGCCCGCTCAAGGCGGCGGGCGGGAGCTCCGCCGCCTCGATCGCCGAGGCCGTCGCGGGCGCCGAGATCGTCTGCGTGATGGTCCCCGACAGCCCCGACGTGCGCGACGTGCTCACCGGTGAGGGCGGGGTCTTCGCCAACGCCAAGCCCGACGCGCTGATCATCGACTTCTCCAGCATCCGCCCCGACGTCACCATCGAGCTCGCCGGCACGGCCGCCGAGAAGGGGTTCCGGCTGCTCGACGCCCCGGTCTCCGGTGGCGAGGCCGGTGCGAAGAACGCGGCGCTGTCCATCATGGTCGGTGGCTCCGAGGCGGACTTCGCCGCCGCGGCGGAGGTCTTCGACCACGTCGGCAAGACCGTCGTGCACGTCGGGCCGAGCGGTGCGGGTCAGACCGTCAAGGCCGCCAACCAGCTGATCGTGGCCTCGAACATCCAGGCGCTGGCGGAAGCCGTGGTGCTCGTCGAGTCCTACGGCGTGGACACCGAAGCCGCGCTGGAGGTCCTCGGCGGCGGGCTCGCCGGGTCGGCGGTGCTGGAGCAGAAGCGGCGCAACATGCTCGACCGCAGCTTCGCCCCCGGTTTCCGCATCGACCTGCACCACAAGGACCTGGGCATCGTCACCGCCGCCGCCCGCGAGTCCGGTGCGGTCGTGCCGCTGGGCTCGCTGCTCGCGCAGCTGATGGCCTCCGCTCGCGCCAACGGTGACGGCGGGCTCGACCACTCCGCGCTGCTGCGCGGCGTCGAACGACTCTCCGGTCTCAGCGACACCTGACCACCAGCCGAAACGAGGACGAACATGACGCGCATGCGCACCGTCGACGCCGCCGCCCTCATCCTGGAGAAGGAGGGCGCCACGCAGACCTTCGGGCTGCCCGGCGCCGCGATCAACCCGTTCTACAGCGCCATGAAGAAGCACGGCGGCATCCGCCACGTGCTCGCCCGCCACGTCGAGGCCGCCTCGCACATGGCCGAGGGCTACACGCGGACCGAAGCGGGCAACATCGGCGTCTGCGTCGGCACCTCGGGGCCGGCGGGCACCGACATGATCACCGGGCTGTACTCCGCTTCGGCCGACTCGATCCCGATCCTGGCCATCACCGGCCAGGCCCCGGTCGCCAAGCTGCACAAGGAGGACTTCCAGGCGGTCGACATCCAGTCGGTGGCCCAGCCCGTCACCAAGTGGGCGGTGACCGTGCTGGAACCGGCCCAGGTCCCGGGCGCGTTCCAGAAGGCGTTCCAGCTGATGCGGTCGGGCCGGCCGGGTCCGGTGCTCCTGGACCTGCCGCTGGACGTGCAGCTGGCGGAGATCGAGTTCGACATCGACACCTACGAGCCGCTGCCGGTCGCCACACCGGCTGCGACCCGCGCGCAGGTCGAGCACGCGCTGGAGATGCTCAACGCCGCGGAGCGGCCGCTGATCGTCGCCGGGGGCGGCGTCATCAACGCCGACGCCTCGGACCTGCTGGTGGAGTTCGCCGAAACGCTGGGCGTTCCGGTCGTGCCCACGCTGATGGGCTGGGGCGCGATCCCCGACGACCACCCGCTGGCGGCCGGCATGGTCGGCTTGCAGACCGCGCACCGCTACGGCAACGCGACGATGCTCGCGTCGGACTTCGTGCTCGGCATCGGCAACCGCTGGGCCAACCGGCACACCGGAGGTCTCGACACCTACCGCGAGGGCCGGACGTTCGTCCACGTCGACGTCGAACCCACCCAGATCGGCCGGGTCTTCGCGCCGGACTACGGCATCGTGTCCGACGCCCGGGCCGCGCTGGAGGTCTTCGTCGAGGTCGCGCGCGAGTGGCGGCAGCAGGGCAGGCTCGCCGATCGCGGCGGGTGGAGCCGGGAGTGCCAGGAGCGCAAGGCCGAGCTGCTGCGCAAGACCGACTTCGACGCGGCGCCGATCAAACCGCAACGGGTGTACCAGGAGATGAACCGCGCGTTCGGACCCGACACCCGCTACGTCTCCACGATCGGGCTCTCGCAGATCCAGGCCGCGCAGATGCTGCACGTCTACCGGCCGCGGCACTGGATCAACGCGGGCCAGGCCGGTCCGCTGGGCTGGACGGTGCCCGCCGCCCTCGGAGTGGCCACCGCCGACCCGGAGTCCACAGTGGTCGCGGTCTCCGGCGACTACGACTTCCAGTTCCTGGTGGAGGAGCTGGCGGTCGGCGCGCAGTTCAACATCCCGTTCGTGCACGTGCTGATCAACAACGCCTACCTCGGGCTGATCCGGCAGGCGCAGCGCGGCTTCGACATGGACTACTGCGTGCAGCTGTCCTTCGACAACATCAACGCGCCGGAGCTCGCCGGCTACGGCGTCGACCACGTCAAGGTCGTCGAAGGGCTGGGCTGCAAGGCGCTGCGGGTGTTCGAGTCCGAGGGCATCTTCGACGCGCTGGAGCAGGCCAAGAAGCTCGTCGCCGAGCACCGGGTCCCGGTGGTGGTGGAGGTCGTCGTCGAGCGGGTCACCAACGTGTCGATGGGCACCGAGATCGACGCGGTCAACGAGTTCGAGGAGCTGGCCGAGTCCGGCGCCGACGCTCCGACCGCGGTAGCGGGCCGGTCGTGAGACTGGTCAGGGTGGGCGAACCCGGCGCCGAGCGGCCGGGGGTGTTGGACGCTGCGGGCCTGGTCCGCGACGTGTCCGGGTTCGCCCACGACATCGACGGGGACCTGCTCGCCGATCCCGAACGCCTCGCGGCCATCGACGCCGGTCGCGAGGCGCTCCCGGAGCTGCCCGCGACGCGCTTCGGTCCGCCGATCGCGCCACCGGGCAAGGTCGTGGGCATCGGCCTGAACTACCGCTGCCACGCCGCGGCCGCGGGTGCCGAACCCCCGGCGGAACCGATCGTGTTCCTCAAGCCCAGCAGCGGGATCACCGGTCCGAACGACGAGATCGTGCTGCCGCCCGGCAGCGCGCACACCGACTGGGAGGTGGAGCTGGGCGTCGTGATCGGCACCCGGCTGCGCTCCTGCCCGGACCCGGCGGAAGCGCTGCGCTCGGTGGCCGGCTACGTCGCCGCCAACGACGTCACCGAGCGGGCGCACCTCACGAGCGGGCCGACGTGGGTGCGCGGCAAGTGCCACGACACCTTCAGCCCGCTGGGCCCGTGGCTGGTCACCGCCGACGAGATCCCCGACCCGCAGGCCCTGCGCCTGGACCTGCGGGTGAACGGGACCGATCGTCAGCGGGGCAGCACGGCCGACATGGTCTTCGGAGTCGCCGAGCTGCTCTCGCACCTCAGCGGCCTGATGACGCTGCACCCGGGGGACCTGGTCCTGACCGGAACCCCGGCCGGAGTCGCGGCTCTGCACCCGGAGCCGCGCCCGTACCTCCGTCCCAGCGACGTGGTCGACATCGAGGTCCAGCACCTCGGGCGCCAGCGCACCACGGTGCGGGGATAGGGGCCCGAGGCGGGAGGCGAGCGCACTGCCGGGCGCGATCCTCCCGCCTCGGGAGCACCCAGCGGCTCAGCCGGGTTCGGCCGCGTCCAGCGCCGCGCGAATCCGGTCCGGCTCGCCGCTGCCGGTCGTGGGCAGCCGCAGCAGCGGCAGCCGGCGGGTGCGGAAGATCTGGTCCTCGGTCTCGTCCCGCTCCCGTTGCGCGGGCTCGTTCTCGTGGAACGCGAAGCCGTCGACCTCGACGGCGAGGACCGGTTCGTTCGTCACGCGGTTGTAGAGGACGAAGTCGACCGACGCCCGGCGCTGGACGTACCTGCGCTGCCGGTCGGTGAGGTCAGCGGTGTCGGGGAACAGGTTCTTGAGCAGCACCTGCGTGACGACGGTCAGGTGCGAGTAGAGCTCCTCGGCCAGGACGTCGTGCAGCGCGGTCCACGCGATGTCCCCGGACCGGTGACCGGGCGGATCCGATCGGCCAAGGCCCTCAACCGGTGCGAGTAGCGGCTGTAGAGCAGGTCGAACACCGAGATCACGGAGCTGTCGACGACCTCGTCGTCGGGGTTCTGGTACCGGATGTGGCCGACGAGGTCCTTGATGTGGCGGCTCGTGGGCAGCCGGGAGATGATCTCGCGCCAGTAGTCCAGGATCCGCGCCGCGCCCGCGGATCGGGCGGCGTTGGTCACGACCTTCACCCGCTCGGCCGGGTAGTCGCGGTACCGGTCCGCTCCCCGCACCGAGTAGCGCACCCGGCACCACGCCGGGCTTCCGGAGGAGCGGAAGGTCAGGATCTCGCGGGCGCTGCTCCACACGACCCCGTCGACCTCGACCCGCGCGTCCGCGTCGAGCGCGGTGGCCGAGGGGTCGCGCAGGACCCGGACCTTGTCGGCGCCGTAGGGGTAGCTCTTGCCCCCTCTGAAGGTGACGGTGGTCCGGTCCTCGCCGGTCCGGTACGCGGTGACCTCGGCGGTCCTGTCCTCGAACCGCCCGTGCCGGTTGAGGATCAGGACCGCTTCGCGGCGCGGATCGATCACGCTTCCCCCAGGTCTGTCGCTGGCGAGAGGCGGTGCTAGGAAAGCGAGAGCGGCCCGGGAGGCGAATGGCCCAAGATCCCCCGACCGGGCCAAGTGGGGTGCTGACGGCGAGCGCGCCGAACGTCCCGGAGCCCGTGAGCGTTCCGCTTCGGCCGCGCCAGCTGGGTGAGTGACGGTGTTGGCGCGGACCGTGCTTTCAGGACCGATCTTCATCGCTCGTCCGGGTGATCAACGAAGCTCCAACGGGTGATCAAGTGGATGGTTTGCCGCGTGTTTTGATCCCCTTTTTCCGCATCGTCGCAGGTCAGGGGAAATGTCCAGGTCTCAGAGGGCGATTCGCTCGCGTGGCGGTGATCTCGGGGTGGGTCTAGCGTTCGCTCCGCAATTGATCTCAGACCTTTCGTGGAGACGTGACCCTTTTTCGCGCGTTGTCCACTGGAGAAAGTGGGGTAGCGGTGCGCACCTTCCGTGAAACGGCCTACTGGACAGCGGTTCTCGCCATGGGCGCTGGAATGCTGATCGGAGCGCCGGCGTCCGCCGACAGCACCGACAACGACGGCGTCAACATCGGCAACGACAACAACCTCAGCGTGCTGCCGGTTCAGCTCTGCGGCAACAACGTCGCGGTGCTGGGCGCGGTGGCGCCGATCGGCTCGCCGCAGGACGTCGAGTGCGTGAACGCGCCGATCGTCGACCACCCGCAGAAGCCGGACCACCCGGACCACCCGGACCACCCGGAGAAGCCGGAGAAGCCCGAGCACCCGGAGAAGCCGGACCACCCGGAGAAGCCCGACCACCCGGAGAAGCCCGACCACGAGAAGCCCCCGGCGCACCAGCCGCCGTCGGACTCCGACGAGGTCGAGGACGTCGCCGAAGAGCTGCCCACGGCCCCGGCGCCCGAGGTGACCGAAGGCCACGTGGCGGTCACCGGCTAGGGGCTCTCGAACCTCTCGACGGCGCCGGCCGGCCCGCGGACATCCGCGGACCGGCCGGCGTTCTCATGCTCGCCCGCGACTCGATCCGGCCCCCCGCGGAGTTTCGGTACGGTGGTGGCGGAAGTGATCGTCGGTGAGGAGCGGGGCATGGGTCTGTTCGGCGGGATGATGGGCAACGCCTCGGGGATCGACCCCCGGGCGGCGGCGAAGGAGTACGGGCGGCTGCTGGCGCAGGACGAGCAGATCCACGCCGCCTACCAGCTGATCCGGGACTCGCTGATCTTCACCGATCGGCGCCTGATCCTCGTCGACAAGCAGGGCGTGACCGGCCGGAAGACCGAGTACCACTCGATCCCGTACCGCAGCATCACCCACTTCTCCGTCGAGACCGCAGGCACTTTCGACCTCGACGCCGAGCTCAAGATCTGGATCTCCAGCACCGCCGAGCCGGTGTCGCAGCAGTTCGGCAAGGGCGTCGACGTCTACGAGGTGCAGGCCCTGCTCAGCACGTTCGTCGCCCGCTGAGCTCGGAATCCGTTCCTGGACTCGTCGTGCGTCGCGGTGCGGGTGGCGGAACCTGACACCTCTCCTCACCGGCATACTGCCCCGATGGATGTGCACACCAGGATCGTCGACGCCGCGATCCAGCGGATGGCGACCGCGGGCTACGAGGGCCTGTCGATCAGCTCGGTGGCCCGGCTCTCGGGCCTGTCCCGTCCGACGATCTACGCGCACTTCGGAACCCTGGACCAGCTCGCCGCCGAGGCGCTGGAAGCCGCTGCCGTCCAGGTGATCTCACGGGTGATAGAGCGGGCGCGCGAGGAGGCGTCGTCGGCCGCCGACTACGTCGTGGAGGTCATGGTCGCGGCGCGCTCGGAGTTCCGCAGCAGCCCCGCTCTGGCGCCGATCGCGTTCCCGCAGCGTGGCACGATCCTGTTCGACGGCGACGCGGTCGGCCCGGGCGCCCTGGAGCTGTCGCGCTCGTTCCTGCTGCCGCTGCTGGAGTTCCAGCCGGAGCTGGAGGACGAGCTGGAGGAGATCGCCGAGACCTGCCTGCGGTGGCTGGTGTCGCTCGTGCAGTTCGAGAGCGAGCGATCGCGCTCGGACTCGAAGCTGCGCGCCTACCTGCACCGGCATCTCGTCCCGGGATTGGGCGTCACCTCCTGACCTTTACATCGTTGACAACAGTTGTAAGGCTGCGTCAACGACAGAAAGGGCCGGTGTGCGCGCTCCAACCTCCCGCCGCCGCTTCATGGGCATGGCCGCTCTCGGTTCCGCCTCAGCTCTCGGGCTGACCACCATCTCGACACGACACTCCGCCCGGGCCGCCGAGCACTCCCCGGCGGTGGTCATCGGAACCGGGTACGGCGCCGCGGTCACCGCGCTGCGGCTCGGCGCTGCGGGCGTGCCCACCGTGATGCTGGAGATGGGCCGGTTGTGGAACACCCCGGCCGAGGACGGCAAGATCTTCTCCGACATGCTCGCCCCGGACCGGCGGGCGATGTGGTTCAAGAACCGCACCGAAGCCCCGCTGGCCTCGTTCCTGTGGCTGGACATCGCCAACCGCGACATCGAGCCCTACGCGGGCGTGCTCGACCGCGTCAACTACGGCGACATGTCGGTCTACGTCGGGCGCGGCGTCGGCGGCGGATCGCTGGTCAACGGCGCGATGGCGGTGACCCCGAAGCGCTGGTACTTCGAGGAGATCCTGCCCGAGGTCGACGCCGACGAGATGTACGGCAGGTACTTCCCGCTGGCCAACTCGATGCTCGGCACCAACCACATCGACCAGGACTGGTTCGAGACCTGCGACTCCTACCAGTTCGCACGCGTGTCCCGCGCCGCCGCCGAGAAGGCCGGGTACAAGACGACGTTCGTGCCCAGCGTCTACGACTTCGACTACATGCGGCGCGAGGAGGACGGCCTGGTGCCGCGCTCAGCGCTGGCGTCGGAGGTCATCTACGGCAACAACCACGGCAAGCGCTCGCTGGACCAGACCTACCTCGCCGCCGCCCTGGGCACCGGCAACGTCACCATCCAGACGCTGAGCGAGGTCCGCGACATCGCCCAGCAGCAGGACGGCAGCTACGCGCTGTCGGTGCGCCGGATCGACGAGCTGGGCAACGTGCTCGACGTCCGGCAGCTGACCACCGACTACCTGTTCCTCGGCGCAGGCAGCCTCGGGTCGACCGAACTGCTGGTGCGAGCCCGCGACACCGGCAAGCTGCCCAATCTCGGCGAAGCGGTCGGCGAGGGCTGGGGCACCAACGGCAACGTGATGCTCGGCCGCGCCAACCACATGCGCGACCTCGTCGGACCGCTCGAATCGGGCATGCCGGCGATGGGCATCGACGCGTGGGAGGACCCGGTGAACCCGGTGTTCGCCGAGATCGCGCCGGTCCCGGCCGGTGTGGAGACGTGGGCGAGCCTGTACCTGGCGATCACCCGCAACCCGGAGCGCGGCTCGTTCCGCTACGACCCCGGAGCCGACCGCGCCGTCCTGCAGTGGCGCGAGGAGCAAGGGCAGCCGTCGATCGACGCGGCCGAGCAGCTGTTCGACCGGATCAACTCGGTCAACGGCACCAGCTACCGCTACGACCTGTTCGGCGACACCAGGGCCTTCGAGAACCGGTTCACCTACCACCCGCTGGGCGGACTCGTCCTGGGTGAGGCCACCGACCTCTACGGCCGGGTCAAGGGCTACCGCAACCTCTACGTCACCGACGGCTCGCTCATCCCGGGCAGCACCGGCGTCAACCCGTTCGTCACCATCACGGCCCTCGCGGAGCGCAACATCGCCCGCGTGCTGGCCGAGGACGTCCGCACCCGCTGAAGCACCGGTGGGCTCGGCCGGAGCCGAGCCCGCCGGACCTCAGCGCACGACGTCGAAGACGTTCTTCTGGATCCCGTTGGAGTAGACCTCGTGCTCGACGAGCCGGAGTTTCTGGGCGTCCTTGTCGGAGCTGCTGAACAGGCGCTTGCCCGCGCCGAGCAGGAGCGGGAAGACCAGCAGGTGGTAGCGGTCGATGAGCCCGACGTCGGAGAGCGCGCGGTTGAGGGCCGCGCTGCCGTGCATGATGATCGGCCCGCCCTCGGTCTCCTTGAGCGCGGCGACCTCGTCCACCGAGCGCAGGATCGTCGTCGGTCCCCAGTCGCCGACCAGCGCGTCGTCGGTGAGCGAGGTGGACACCACGTACTTGGGCATGTCCTTGTACTCGGCGAAGTCCTCCATCGACGGCCAGACCGGGCTGAACGCCTCGTAGCTGACCCGGCCCAGCAGCATCGCGGTGGCCTCCTGCTGCTCCCGGCCCTTGATCTCGAACGCCTCCGGCAGGAACTCGACGTGCTTGAAGGTCCAACCCGAGTTGCGGTACCCGGGCTCGCCACCGGGCGCCTCCACGACGCCGTCGAGCGAGACGAAAGCCGAGCTGATGAGGGTGCGCATCTGAAGAACTCTCCTTGATCTCGAATGTCTGCCCGTGTGGACTCCCGGCCGGGCGAAAACTCATCGGTCGGGGCGCTCGTGCAGCTCAGCGGAGGGAGTTCCACTCCGCAGAACAATTCTGTCGGACCCTTGCCGGAAAAATGGAGGCGTTCGAGCATGTCCGACATGCGATTGCCAGGCGAGGCGCACGCGCTGGTGCGGCACACCCACCAGGAGCGGGTGCTGCGCGCGCTCCGCGAGCGGGGCGCGCTGAGCCGCGGTGAGATCGCCAGGGCGGTGGGCCTGTCACGCACCACCATCTCGGAGATCACCCGTGACCTGCTGCGACACGGCGCCGTCGTCGTGGTCGACACCGATGCGGCGTCGCGCGCGGGCAGCGGCCGGCCCGCCGAGCGGCTCGCGCTGGACCCCAACTCCGGGCAGTTCCTGGGCGTGGACTTCGGGCACCGGCGGGTGCGCGTGGCCATCGCCGACGCCGCCCACGAGGTGCTGGCCTCGGGGCGTCAGACCTACGACGACAGCACGGGGTGGCCGGAGCGCATCGAGACCGCCTTCGCGCTCATCGACCGCCTCGGCGCCGAGCGGGGCGTGCACTTCCGGGCCCTGCAGGGCATCGGCATCGGTGTCACCGGTCCGCATCCGCGCTCGTCGGCCCCGCACGCCCCGGAAGGCGCGTTCGGCCCGGGTTTCGCCGCCGCGCGCGACGACGTCGACGTCTCCTTCGCCGAGCGCTTCGGGGCGCCGGTGATGGTGGACAACAACACCCGCCTCGCGGCGCTGGCCGAAGCGCTCGCAGGTGACGCCAGCGCCGAGAACGTGCTCTACGTGCGGCTGTCCGACGGCGTCGGGGGAGCGTTGGTGATCGGTGGGCGGCTCGTGCCCGGCGCCACCGGTCTGGCGGGCGAACTCGGCCACGTCACCGTCGTGCCGGGTGGTGGCCGCTGCCGCTGCGGCAAGGACGGATGCCTGGAGACGGTCGCCTCGGTCCCGGCGATGCTGGCGGCCTGCCGGCAGCGCGGCGCCGACGTCGGTTCCCTCGACGAGCTGGCGAGCTCCACCGATCCCGTCGTCGAGGAGGTGCTGCGCGACGCGGCGCGTGCGCTGGGGCGGGCCGTGGGCGTGGTGGCGATGGTGTTCAACCCGGCCGAGGTCGTGATCGGCGGCGACATCGCCCGGCTGGCACCGGTGATCGTCGAGCAGACCAGCGACACCGTCGGCGCCGAGCTGTTCCCGTGGGTCGCCGCGAAACCGGCCTTCCGCTGCGCGCGGCTCGCCGACGACGACGGCGCCACCGGCGCGCTGGCCGCGCTCTTCCGCAGCTCACCCCTGCTCGCCGACTACCCGGAACCGGCGCCGATCCGCGCACTTCCGGCCTGAAGGAGTCCCCCACCATGGCAGTTCTCAGCGAGCGCGACGCCGCGCCGAAGGCCGATCCGGGGCCCGCGCCGCGCCGGCGCAGCGCACCGCTGGTGCTCAACGCCGCCTCGATCCTGCTCGGCATCGGGGTGTGGTGGGCGCTGGCGGCGCTGGGCATCAAGATCCCGGCACCACCCGAGGTCGCGGCCAGGGCGGTCGAGATGGCCGCTGACGGAACGCTGCTGGACGACACCGCGGCCAGCCTCGGGCGGGTGCTGGCCGGGTTCGCGCTGGGCACCGCGCTGGCGGTCGTGATGGGCTTCCTGATGGGCTGGTACCGGCCGGTGCGCGCGCTGGCCGAGCCGTGGGTGCAGTTCTTCCGCACCATCCCGCCGCTGGCCATCATCCCGCTGGCGATCGTGCTGATGGGCATCGGCGAGGTCCCGAAGATCTTCGTGATCTTCCTGGCCGCGTTCCTGGCCTGCGTCATCTCGACGCTGCAGGGAGTGGTCACGGTCGACCCGACGCTGATCAACGCCGCGCGCGTGCTGGGCGCCGGCGACGCGACGATCTTCGGCCGCGTCGTGGTGCCGGCGTCGGCGCCGTTCATCCTCGTCGGCATGCGCGTCGGCCTCGGCTCGGCGTGGGCGACGGTGGTCGCGGCCGAACTCATCGCCGCGCAAGAGGGTCTCGGCTTCCGGATGCAGAACGCCCAGCTGTACTACGACCTACCGACGATCTTCGTCAGCCTGATCACCATCGGCGTCCTGGGCCTGGCCATGGACCGGCTGCTGCTGCTCGCCGAACGCAAGCTGACCGGATGGCAGGAGCAGCGGTGAACCCCAAGATCGCCCTGGACGGCGTCACCAAGTCCTTCGACCTCGGCCGCCATCGGCTCGTCGCGCTCGACGACGTGTCCCTGGAGATCGCCGACAACGAGTTCGTCACCGTCGTCGGCCCCTCCGGGTGCGGCAAGAGCACCCTGCTCAACATCCTCGCCGGGCTGGAGGAACCGACCGCGGGACGCGCCCTCGTCGACGGCGTCCCGGTCTCCGGCCCCGGGCCGGACCGCGGGGTGATCTTCCAGCAGTACGCGCTGTTCCCGTGGCTGACCGTGCGCGGCAACGTCGAGTTCGGCCTCAAGATCGCGGGCGTGCCCCGGGACGAGCGGCGGGCGCGCGCGGAGCACTTCATCGACGTCGTCGGGCTGACCTACTTCGCCGACGTGCTGCCCAAGGCCCTTTCGGGCGGGATGCGCCAGCGCTGCGCCATCGCCCGCGCCTACGCCGTGAACCCCGCGATCCTGCTGATGGACGAGCCCTTCGGGGCACTCGACGCGCTGACCAGGGTCAAGCTCCAGGACCAGCTGCTCAGCGCGTGGGACCAGGAGCGGCGAACGGTCCT
The DNA here is from genome assembly GCF_018070075.1 of Saccharopolyspora endophytica. Classification (GTDB taxonomy): domain Bacteria; phylum Actinomycetota; class Actinomycetes; order Mycobacteriales; family Pseudonocardiaceae; genus Saccharopolyspora; species Saccharopolyspora endophytica. Next base: position 15,194 of record NZ_JAGPXE010000015.1, on the reverse strand, counting down.
GTTCATCACCCACGACGTCGACGAGGCCGTCTACCTGGCCGACCGGGTGATCGTGATGGCTTCCCGGCCGGGCCGCATCTACGACGCCGTCGAGGTCGACCTGCCCCATCCGCGCACCGAGGAGGTCCGGCTGAGCGCGGAGTTCACCGCGCTGCGCAACCGGGTCTGGAACTCCGTCTACCACCAGGACAACGACCGCGCCCTCCCGGCGCGGGACTGAGAGGACGCCATGACCAGCAGGAAGAGATGGCTCGCCGGCGCGCTCGCCGGACTCGTCGTGGCGCTCACCGGGTGCGGTGGCGGTTCGGAGGCGTCCAACGAGGTCCGGTTCGGCTACATCGGCGACTACAACGGAGCCAGCCTCCTCGCGGTCGCCGAGGACCAGAAGCTCTGGGAGAAGCACGGTCTCGACGCCACGGCCAGCGTGTTCACCAACGGACCGCTGCAGATCCAGGCGCTGGGCAGCGGTGACCTCGACTTCGGCTACATCGGGCCGGGCGCGATGTGGTTGCCCGCCTCCGGTCAGGCCAAGGTCGTCGCGCTGAACACGCTCGGCAACGCCGACCGCGTGATCGCCCAGCCCGGCACCGGCAGCATGGCCGACCTGCGGGGCAAGACCGTCGGGGTGCCGCAGGGCACCTCCGGGGAGATGATCCTCGACCTCGCGCTGCGCCGGGCGGGCATGACCAAGGACGACGTCAAGGTCGTGCCGATGGACGCCTCGACGATCGTCTCCGCCTTCTCCGCCAAGCGCATCGACGCGGCCGGGTTCTGGTACCCGGCGATCGACACGATCCGCAAGCAGGTCCCGGGGCTGGTCGAGCTGGCCCGCAACTCCGACTTCCGCGGGGAGATGGAGTTCCCGACCGTCTTCGTCGCGGGCAACGACGTCGTCACCGGTCAGCAGGACAAGGCCCGGCGCGTGCTGGCGGTGCTGCGCGAGGCGATGCGGTACCGCTCGGCCAACGCCGAGCGCACCGTCGAGCTGACCGCCGAGCTGCTCAAGAAGGACCCGGCGCAGGTGCGCGCCGACGCCGCCAACGTGCAGGTGCTCGGCGCTGAGGAGCTGGACCGGCTGACGGCCGACGGCACTGTCCGGAACTGGCTGTCCACGATGGACTCCTACTTCGCCGGGACCGGCCAGCTCGAACGGAGCACCGGGCCCGAGAACTACTACACCGGCGACCTGTTCACCTCGGCGGGCCAACCGTGAACCAGCGCAACATCCTGTTCCTGATGACCGACCAGCACCGGGCCGACACCCTCGGCGCCTACGGCAACCCGAGGGCGGCGACGCCGAACCTCGACGAGCTGGCCGCCACCGGCACCCGCTTCGACCGCTGGTACACCCCGACCGCCATCTGCACGCCCGCGCGCGCCAGCCTGCTCACCGGGCAGGCGCCGTTCCGGCACAAGCTGCTGGCCAACTACGAGCGCAACGTCGGCTACATCGAAGACCTGCCCGAGGGGCAGTTCACGTTCTCGGAGGCGTTGCGGGGCCGCGGTTACAACTGCGGGCTCATCGGCAAGTGGCACGTCGGGACGCAGAAGTCCGCCGGTGACTTCGGTTTCGACGGGCCGGACCTCCCGGGCTGGCACAACCCGGTCGACCACCCCGACTACCTGACCTACCTCGCCGACAACGGCCTGCCGCCGTACGAGATCAGCGACCGCATCCGCGGCACCCTGCCCAACGGCGGTCCGGGCAACCTGCTGGCGGCGCGGCTGCACCAGCCGGTGGAGGCGACCTTCGAGCACTACCTGGCGACCCGCGCCATCGAGATGCTGGAGCGCTACGCCGCCGATGTGCGCGAGCACGACAAGCCGTTCTTCCTGGAGCTGAGCTTCTTCGGCCCGCACCTGCCCTACATCATCCCCGACGAGTACTTCGACATGTTCGACCCGCAGGAGGTGCCGCTGCCGCGTTCGGTCGCCGAGACCTTCCACGGCAAACCCCCGGTGCAGCAGAACTACAGCGCGCACTGGACCTTCGACACGATGCCGCTGGAGACCACCCGCAAGCTGATCGCCGTGTACTGGGGGTACGTGGCGCTCATCGATCACGAGATCGGCCGGGTGCTCGACGCGATGCGCCGCCTGGGCCTGGCAGAGGACACGGCGGTGTTCTTCACCTGCGACCACGGCGAGTTCACCGGTTCCCACCGGCTGCACGACAAGGGACCGGCGATGTACGAGGACATCTACCGGACGCCGGGCATCGTGCGCGTGCCCGGCGAGCCCGGGGGAGTGGCGCGGTCGGAGTTCGTCAGCCTGCTGGACTGCACCGCCACCATCCTCGAACTGGCCGGCATCGACCCGGAACCCGCCGTGGATTCCCGCAGCCTGCTCCCGCTGGTGTCCGATGAGGACGGTGTGGAGTGGCCCGAGGAGATCGTCTGCGAGTTCCACGGGCACCACTTCCCGTACCCGCAGCGGATGCTGCGCACCGACCGGTACAAGCTCGTGGTCAACCCGGACTCGGTCAACGAGCTCTACGACCTCGAAGCCGACCCGGACGAGCTCATCAACCGCTACCCGCACCCGGAGATGGCGGAGGTCCGAGCCGGTCTGATGCGCCGGCTCTACGACCTGCTCCGGGAGCGGGGCGACAACTTCTACCACTGGATGACCTCGATGTACGAGGTCGGGGAAGTCGGCTACGACCCCACCCTCAGCGGCCTCGACGAGGACAGCTACCAGCGCTGATCACGCCGTCACCACGCGAGCGCCGTCCCCCTGCCGCCGCCGGTAGGCGGTGGGGGAGACGGCGAACTCGCGCTTGAACGCCTTGCTGAAGGCGAACTCCGACTGGTAGCCGACCTGGCGGGCGATCGCCGACAGCGGCTGGTCGTCGCGGGCGAGCATTCGGCCGGCCTGGGTCATGCGCCACCACGTCAGGTAGGTCAGCGGCGGCGAGCCGACGAGGTCGGTGAAGCGCTGGGCGAAGGTGGCGCGGGAGAGCCCGGCCTCGGCGGCTAGTCCCGCCACCGTCCACGGCGCGGCGGGGGAGTTCTGGATGAGGCCCAGCGCGGTGGAGATCGCGGGGTCCCGCAGCGCTGCGGCCCACCCGCCGCGGCCCTGCTCGGCCTGCCTGCGGTACCAGGTGCGGACGATGTAGAGCAGCAGGAGGTCGAGCAGCGCGGGAACGGCAGCGCTGGAACCCGGTGCGCGCTCGTCCATCTCGGACCCGAGAAGGGCCACGATGGACTGAACCCGGGGCTCCCCGCCGATCTGCGCGGGCAGGTGGATGACCTCGGGGAGCGCGGCGATCAGCGGGTGCGGCCGGAGGTCGTCGAGGTAGTACGAGCCGCAGAGCATCGAGGTCATCTCCCCGTCGCCCTGCGGGATCAGCAGATCGTCGTCGCCGGTCTCGGGCATCGCGAACTGGGGGCTCGCCGGGTCGTCGACCAGCGCGTGGCTGCGGCCGTGCGAGACGAAGACGACGTCGCCCACGTTGAGCCGGATCGGCTCCCGCTCGTTCGGCGGCAGCAGCAGCGCGGAGCCCTGCAGGAGCACGTGGAAACCGGCGCCGCCGATGCGGGAGAACCGCATGCCCCACGGCGCCCGCAGGGAGCAGCGCGCCGCGGTCGGCGCTCCCGCCCGCATCGACGCGATGGCCTCGCCCACGATGTCCACAAGTCGAGGCTAGCAGACGATCGGACATGAGGAACGGCTTCTGAGATATGGATCGTCTGAGTCGGGCTCCCTAGCGTGGATCGCATGACAGCAGTGGACGACTTCATCAACGAACCGGGGATCGACGCGTTCGCACCGGACGCGCTGGTCCACGACAACGGTCGCGAGTTCCGGGGCGCGGCCGCCATCGGGCGCTGGCTCGACGAGGAGCTGCACGCCGTGAACGCGACCATGCGGGTCAGCGAACGCGAGGTGGTGCACGGCATCGAGGTCGTGACCGCGGCCGTCGACGGCACCTTCGACAAGACCGGCCTGCCCGACCCGCTCGTGCTCACCTACTACTTCAGGTCGTCGGGCCCGAAGATCGGCGCCCTGCTGATCGTCCGGAACGAGCAGCGCCATGACGCGTGACCTCGAAGGCCGGCGCGCCCTGGTCACCGGCGGGACCAAGGGCATCGGCGCGGCGATCGTGCGACGGCTCGTCGAGGCGGGCGCCGCGGTGGCCACCACGGCCCGCTCGGCGGCTCCGACGGTCGCCCCGGTGTTCATCGCCGCCGACATCAGCACGCCCGACGGTGCCGCTCACGTGGCCTCGGAGGCGCTGGCGGAACTGGGTGGTGTGGACATCGTCGTGCACAACGCGGGCGGGCACTCCAGCGGGACCAAGCCGGGCGCGGACTACGACGAGGAGGACTGGCGCGAAGCGCTGGAGGTGAACCTGCTGGCACCGGCGCGGATCAACCGAGCTCTCGTGCCGTCGATGGTGGGCCGAGGTTCCGGCGCGATCGTGCACGTCACCTCGATCGCCCACCGGATCCCCTCCGCGGCCCCGCTGCCCTACGCCAGCGCCAAGTCCGCGCTGGCCACCTACAGCAAGGGGCTGGCCAACGACCTGGGACCGCACGGCATCCGCGTCAACTCGGTCCTGCCGGGCTTCGTCGAGACCGAAGGAGCCCGCCACCTCCTGGAGCAGATCGACACCGACCTGAACGCGGCGCGCGCGGAGCTGATGCGCGGGCTCGGCGGCATCCCGCTGGGCCGTCCCGGTCGCCCGGAGGAGGTCGCCGAGCTCGTCGCGTTCCTCGTCTCCGACAGGACGTCCTGGATCACCGGAACCGAGCACCGCGTCGACGGAGGCAACATCCCCACCCCGTGACCGCGGTTCGCCGCTCAGGCGATCGGCGCGCGGGTTCCGGCAGCTGGGTGAGCTGCCGGAACCCGTTGGTGCGCGCGTGGGTTCAGTGCTGGTGCTCTGATGGTCCCTTGCTGCGGACGAGGGCTCGGACGTTGTCGAGGCGGCCGCAGTCGGCGTCGATGAGTTCGCGGCGCTTGGCCGTGAACGCCTCGCCGAGCTCGGCGCGGTGGTCCGCATCGACCTGCGCCCGCGCGTCGTTGAGGACGGTGCGCTCCTCCTCGTCGAGGTGGTGGGTCAACGACTCGCTGAGCTCCTCCAGCCGGGAGTCCCACTCCTCGGATCCCGGTTCGCCGCACTCCATGAGCGCCAGCAGCGCTTCGTGGCCCTCCGCGTGCTCCTCGGCCCCGTGGTCGACGTCCTCGGCGTCCTCGGCGGAGAGCTTGCGCACCACCGGGTACACCTCGGATTCCTCGGCCTCGGCGTGCGCGACCAGGAGTGCGGCGATCTCGCCGAGCGCGGACCTGCGGTCTCCCGCGGAGCTGCGCAGGGTGCGCAGCAGGTCTTCGAAGCGGCGGTGATCGGCCAGGATGAGTTCGACGACGTCCTCGGACACGGTGGTCCCCTTCGGCCTGTGGTGGGGTTCGGGCTCCTGCGGATCATCGAGGATCACCGTGTGCCTGGCAAGGAAGTGCGCTCAGAGCTTCGTCGGAGTCGGTGCGTCGCTGAGGTCCCGCTTGTAGGTCTCGGCCAGCATGTAGGTCGACACGAACGAGATCAGGCACAGCACGACGACGTACCCGGCGATGGACAGCGAACTCCCCGTCGCCGCGAACAGCGCGGTGCAGATCATCGGGGCGATGCCGCCGCCGAGGATCGCCGCGATCTGGTAGGCCAGCGAGGCGCCGCTGTAGCGGAGCCGGGTGCTGAACAGCTCCGAGAAGAACGCCGACTGCGGCCCGTAGACGGCGGTGCGGCAGGCCTGCACGACGAGCCCGGCCAGCAGGAACAGCCCGATCGAACCGCTGTCGACCAGCATGATCCAGGGCACCGCGAACAGGGCGAGCGCCAGCATCCCGCCCAGCGACATGCCACGCCGGCCCAGGCGGTCCGAGAGCAGGCCGAACGCCATCATCAGCGGGATGTCGACGGCCGCCAGCAACGCGTTCGCGCTCAGGATCGTGGTGCGCTCGTAGTCGAGGGTCTTGGTGGTGTAGGAGACGATCCAGGTGGTGCCGACGTAGAACGTCGCGTTGGTGGCGAGGAAGGACCCGGCGGCGAGCAGGATCGTCTTCGGGTGCTCGCGCAGCACCTCGATCACCGGCATCCGCTGGGCGCGCTCCTTCTCGTCGCGCTGCACGGCCTGCTGGAACACCGGGCTCTCGCTGATCTTGAGGCGGATCGCGAAGCCGACGACGATCAGCGCCGCGCTGCACAGGAACGGAACTCGCCAGCCCCACGCGAGGAAGGTCTCCTCGGACATGTTCGCCGACAGCGCCGTGAACGTCAGGTTGCCCAGCAGCAGGCCCGCCGGCACGCCCACCTGCGGCCAGCTCCCGTAGAAACCGCGCTTGCCCTTGGGCGCGTGCTCGACGGCCATGAGCGCGGCTCCGCCCCACTCGCCGCCGACGCCGATGCCCTGGGCGAAGCGCAGCAGCGTCAGCAGGATCGGGGCCCACACGCCGATCGTGGCGTAGGCCGGCAGCAGCCCCATCAGAAGCGTCGCGACGCCCATCAGCATCAGCGAGCCGATGAGCATGGGTTTGCGCCCGAGCTTGTCGCCGTAGTGCGCGAACAGCACGCCGCCGATGGGGCGGGCGAGGAAGCCGACCGCGAAGGTCGCGAAGGCGGCGACGGTGCCCACGACGGGGTCGAACTTCGGGAAGAACAGCTGGTTGAACACCAGCGCTGCGGCGGTGCCGTAGATGAAGAAGTCGTACCACTCGATGGTGGTGCCGATGAGGCTGGCGAGCGCTACTCGTCGCGCGCTCGTCGCGGTGGCGGCCATTCGGTCGACCTCCGGGGGAGTTGAGGCGGCTGTGACCCAGATAACTAACGGTGTAAGTTTTAGGGACGGTAGCGATCCGGGCGAATCATCACAAGAGGTACTTCTCGACCGCATCCGGATGAGAAAGTTTCGGAAAACTGACCGATCCTTACGCCGCTCGGCCGTCTCCTTCGGCTGGGTCAACTCGAAGTGGTTGCGCTTCAACGTGAAAACGTCGTGAAAGTGAGGCGTTGGACGTTTCCAGGTCCGAAACCATTTCGAAAACAAGTGTTTGACCGTGCCTCGACGCCACCGCATACTCGGTCGGTCGGATCTCCCGTCAGCGCGGTCGAGAGGATGCGGTGGGCATGCCAGCGAGAACGAGGGCGCGCGGAGGCGTCGCCGGTGCGGTCCTGGTGGCGGCGGTTCTGGTGGCCCCTGCGACGGCCTCCGCTCAGCCCACGTGCTCGGGCTACGTCGGGCTCACCTTCGACGACGGGCCCGGCGACACCACCGCGGAACTGCTGGACGTTCTGCGGCAGAACGGCCTGCGCGCAACGATGTTCAACCGCGGTGACAGCGCCGATGCCCACCCCGCGCTGGTGGCGGAGCAGGTCGACGCGGGGATGTGGGTCGGCAACCACAGCTACGGCCACCAGCACATGACGCGGCTGACCCGGTCCGAAATGGACGATGAGATCTCACGCGCGCAGACGGCCATCGCCGGCGTGGGTGGCGGGACCCCGAACCTGTTCCGCCCGCCCTACGGCGAGACCGACGAGACCCTGCACGAGGTCGCCGCGTCCCACGGCCTCACCGAGATCATCTGGGACGTCGACTCCCTGGACTGGAACAACGCCACGGTCGACCAGATCGTGGAGGCCAACGCCCGCCTCACCGACGGCCAGGTCATCCTCATGCACGACTGGGCGCCCAACACCCTCGAAGCGATCCCCAGGATCGCGGAGGTCCTGGAGGGCAAGGGGCTCTGCCCGGGAGCGATCTCCCCGCGCACCGGTCAAGCGGTCGCCCCCGACGAACTTCCGTGACGGCGGTTCCGGTCCCGACCGTCCACGATCATCGCCCGCTCTGCCCGTTCAACTCGGACCAGAACTGACCGCGGGTGAGGAACGGGTGGGCGTGGGTCAGGACCTCGGCGGTGCTGCGCCAGGCCTGGACGTGGTCGGCGTCCGGGATGGAGGCGAACGGCGTGCTGGTCCGGGTCGCGAAGGCGCGCATGGGTTCGTGCCAGGGATCGGCAGTGCCCGCGTACATCAGCAGCGGGACGGGGCTGCGCTCCAGCGACTCGTGCACGCCAGGTTCGTGGCGGAAGGCCTCGTAGTTCGCCCGCAGCGCCTCGGGGCCGACGGCGTCGATGACGGCCGCGTACGCGGGGTTGGTGCGCGCGCCCTGCTGCATCAGCGGCCAGGGATCGGTGTCGGCGGGAAGCCCAAGGTCGTCGAGCATGGCCTCGACCGCCGAGCGGAAGCCGTTGATCGGGTCGAAGGCGCCGGCGATCAGGCGGGTGAGCCGCTCCGGCGCGTGCACCGCGACGGCGTAGCCGGTCAAGGCGCCGAGCGAGTAGCCCCAGAACGCGGCCGCGCCCAGGCCGAGGTCGTCGAGGACGGTTGTGACGGACTCCGCGCGGCGGGCCAGCGAGTAGTCGGCGGGCGTCACCGGGGCGGAGCTCGCGCCGAGCCCGAGCGGATCGACCGTGATCACCGTGTGGGTGGTCGCGAGAACCGAGGTGTAACCGGCCTTGGTCCACTGCTCGCCGGTCTGGAACATGCCCGGGTGCAGCACCAGCGGTGGCCCGTCACCGACGACCTCGTAGGCGATCTTCATTCCGCTGCGCTGCGCGATCGGCACCTGCTCCTCCTCGATCCGGGTCCGGCGAGCATGGCACGACTCGGCCCCGGGGTGGAGGCTTCCGAGGAAACTCCCACTCCCGGGGCCGGGTTCGGGATCGCCTAGCGCATGGCCGGGATGTCCGGCAGCGCGAAGACGATGAGGGCGCTGCCGTGGCCGGCTCCGAGCATTCCCGGGAGGAAGCCCTCGATCCAGCCGCCCCAGCCGACCGGTACGGCGACGTACTGCTTGTCGTCGACCGAGTAGGTCATGGGGCTGCCGTGGTGGCCGCTACCGCACTGGAACTCCCACAGCTTCTCGCCGTTGCGGGCGTCCAGGGCGACGAACTCGCCCGAGGGCGTGCCGGCGAAGACGAGGTCTCCGGCCGTGGTCAGCACCGAGGAGCACATCGGCAGGTTGTTGCGCCAGCGCCACTTCTCCTCGCCCTTGGAGTCGAAAGCGCTGATGCATCCGCGCATGTCGTCGGCGTCGACCTGGACTCCCGCGCCCCAGTAGGGGATTCCTTCGCGGAACTCGCGGCGACGTCGCGTGGCGGTGGCGCCGACGTCCTGCACCGGGACGTAGAACAGCTCGGTGCGCGGGCTGTAGGCGGCGTGCGTCCACTCCTTCGCACCGGCCGGGCCGGGGTAGAAGTGGACCGGTTCGCCTTCGGCGTCCGGGTACTTCCTGGGCGTCACCTTGCCGTCGCGGGTGATGGTGCCCCAGTCGATCCGGTCCACGTAGGGCGTGACCGAGATCAGCTCGCCGTTGGTGCGGTCGAGCACGAAGAAGTAGCCGTTCTTGTCGAAGTGGCCGAGCATCTTGCGCCCGTCCTGGTCGAACAGGATGTTCTCCATGGTGCTGTCGTAGTCCCACACGTCGTGCGGGGTGCACTGGTAGTGCCAGCGGATCTCGCCCGCGTCGACGTCGACCGCGATGACGCTGTCGGTGTAGAGGTTGTCGCCCTCGCGGACCGCGCCGTCGAAGTCGGGTGCCGGGTTGCCCGTCCCCGCGTACAGCAGGTTGGTCTCCGGGTCGAACGTGGCGGTGACCCACGGGTTGGCGCCGCCGCGCGCCCACGCCTCGCCGTCGGCCGGCCAGGTGTCCGAACCCGGCTCGCCCGGCTTCGGGATCGTGTAGCAGCGCCAGCGGTGCTCGCCGGACTCCAGGTCGAAGGCGTCCAGGTGGCCGCGCACGCCGAACTCGCCGCCCGAGCTGCCGACGATGACCATGCCCTTGACGATCAGCGGAGCGAGCGTCGCGCTCTCCCCGGCCCGCACGTCGCCGGTGGTCTTGTCCCAGAGCTTCTCGCCCGTGACGGCGTCGAGCGCGAGGAGGTGGGCGTTGGGCGTCACGGTGAAGACCTTGCCCTTGGCCACCGCGACACCGCGGTTGACGTTGCCGCAGCACAGCGACACGTCGTAGGGCACGGCGTGCTTGTAGCGCCACAGCTGCTCACCGGTCTTGGCGTTGAGGGCCCACACCCAGCCGTCCCAGCCGGAGACGTACATGACGCCGTCGACGACCAGCGGCGTCGCTTCGAACGCGTAGGTCGACGCACCGGCGATCATGCCGGCGGTGCCCGCCTGGAAGATCCAGGTGGGGCCGATGCTCTTGACGTTCTCGGTGTTGATCTCGTCGAGCAGGCTGTAGCGCTGCCCGTCGTACGCGCCGTAGTAGGTGAGCCAGTTGTGCGCTTCGGAACGCGCGTCGAGCAGCCGTTCGTATCCGACGCTCATCGCCACGTCCGGTGCGTTCCGGGGCGCGCTGGTCAGCATGCCCTGGTTGATCGCCTCACCGGCGTCCACGTATTCCACGGTCATGGTTCGGTCCTCCCTACGGGCGCGGCTGGTCGGGGCGGTCGAGGCGGGCTTCCGGCGGTACTTCGCCGAGCACGACGATGGCGCCGGTGAGGCCGCGGCCCTCGTCGTTGCCGGTGGGGGAGCTGAACCAGTAGTAGCCGGGGCCATCCAGGTTGAGCTTGGCCATGCCCTTGGAGTGGTTGACCAGCCAGATGAACTTGCTGTCGCCGTTGCTGGGCAGCAGCGCGCAGTGGGTGTTCAGGTCGTCGTTGATGAGCGTCAGCTCGAGGTCGCCGCCGTGCGGGAGGATCAGGATCGAAGGATCCCAAGCGATCTCGTCCGGTTCGATGCGAACCGTGGCCTCCATCGTGCCGTCGGCCCGTTCGGTGGCCTGTTCGATGTTCCCGGTGCCGAGCACCCGGCCGATCGTCGCCCCGTTCTGGACGTCCAGACCGACCGCGTTGAGCATGTCGGTGCGTTCCTTCGCTGTCGTCATCGGACCTCACCTCCTCGTGAATCCGTCTCCCGAACGCACCCGAAGATGATGTGCTGCGAACCGAATTCGTGAAAGCGGTTCGAGAAAGTCAGGTGTGCGAGGGAGAACAGCAGTGGGTCAAACCAATTTCCCTGTACCGAATCGGACATTACGCCGGGTGCGGGGTGGCCAAAACCGGAGACCGCCGGACCGGGCGCCCGTACCGCTCGCAAGGCCGGAACTACCGCTCAGACACCGAACCTGCCGAGGTTCATGACCTTGTCCCAGGCACGGGTGAAGTTGTGCACGAACGTCGCTTCGTCACTGGCGTAGACCTCGGCGATCGCGCGCAGCTCGGAATTCGACCCGAAGGTGAGGTCCACTCGGCTCGCAGTCCACCGAACGCGACCGGTCGCCCGGTCTTTTCCCTCGAAAGTGCCTGATTCAGGAGCCCATTCGGTGCTCATGTCGAGGAGGTTGGTGAAGAAGTCGTTGCTGAGCCTCCCGGGCCGGGTGGTGAGGACGCCGAGCGGTGACCGGTGGTGGTTGGCGTTGAGCGCGCGGAGTCCGCCGATGAGCGCGGTCATCTCGGGCGCGCTGAGCGTGAGCTGGTTGGCGCGGTCGACGAGGAGGTGCTCGGCGGGCAGCGGAGCGTGCGGGCCGGTGTGGTTGCGGAATCCGTCGGCGGTGGGCTCGAGCGCGGCGAAGGAGTCGACGTCGGTCCACTCCTGGGTGGCGTCGGTGCGCCCTGGCGTGAAGGGCACGCGGACGCCGTCGGATGCGTGTTCGATGGCCGCGCAGCCGGCGAGGACGATGAGATCGGCCAGCGAAACCCGTTTCCCCCCGGTCTGTTCGGTGTTGAACCGCTCCTGGACACCCTCCAGGGCGGCGATCACGGGCCCGGTGGTGTCGGGATCGTTGACCTGCCAGTCGCGTTGCGGCGCCAGCCGGATGCGAGCCCCGTTCGCGCCACCCCGCTTGTCGCTGTCGCGGTAGGTCGCCGCTGACGCCCAGGCGGTGAACACCAGCTGCGGCACGGGAATGCCGTGGTCGAGGATTCGGGTCTTGAGCCGGGCGATGTCGTCGGCGTCGACGGGGTCGTGGTCGGCTTCGGGCACGGGGTCCTGCCAGATCAACCACTCCGCCGGGACCAGTGGTCCGAGGTAGCGCTGCCGGGGTCCCATGTCGATGTGGGTGAGCTTGAACCAGGCGTGCGCGAAGGCGTCGGCCAGCTCGTCAGGCCTGGCGAGGAAGCGGCGGGCGATCTTCTCGTAGGCGGGGTCCTCCTGCAGCGCCAGGTCGGTGGTCAGCATCGTGGGCGTGCGGGTCGCCGACGGGTCGTGGGGGTCGGGAACGGCTCCGCGCCCTCGGCCCTCGCGGGGCACCCACTGCCAGAGCCCGGCCGGGCTGAGCACGACCTCCCACTCGTAGGAGAACAGCGTCTCCAGGAACGAGTTGTCCCACCGGGTGGGCGTCGGGGTCCAGATCCCCTCCAGGCCGCTGGAGATGGCATCGGCACCCGTGCCGGTGCCGTGGCCGCTCCTCCAACCCAGCCCCTGCTCCTCCAGCCCCGCGCCTTCCGGCTCAGGACCCAGGTGACGGGCGGGATCGGCGGCTCCGTGGGACTTGCCGAAGGTGTGCCCGCCGACGATGAGCGCGACGGTCTCCTCGTCGTTCATCGCCATCCGCCCGAACGTCGTGCGGATGGCCTTGCCCGCGGCGATGGGGTCGGGCAGCGTCGAGGGTCCCTGCGGGTCGACGTAGATCAGGCCCATCTCGTCGGCCGCGAGGGGTTGCTGGAGGTCGCGGACGCCGGTGTGGCGCTCGTCGGCGAGCCAGGTGCGCTCCGGGCCCCAGTAGACGTCGGCTTCGGATTCCCACACGTCCTCGCGGCCTCCGGCGAAGCCCAGCGTGGTGAAGCCCATGGATTCCAACGCGCGGTTGCCCGCGAAGACCATGAGATCGGCCCAGGAGATGTTGCGGCCGTACTTCTGCTTGACCGGCCACAGCAGGCGCCGGGCCTTGTCGAGGTTGCGGTTGTCGGGCCAGCTGTTGGTCGGCGCGAAGCGCTGCATCCCCGTGCTCGCCCCGCCTCGGCCGTCGCTGATGCGGTAGGTGCCGGCGCTGTGCCACGCCATGCGCAGCACCAGCGGCCCGTAGTGGCCGAAGTCGGCCGGCCACCAGTCCTGCGAGGTCGTCAGGACCTCGTCGATGTCGCGGGCCACGGCGTCGAGGTCGAGCTTCGCGAACTCGGCCGGGTAGTCGAAGTCCGGACCCAACGGGTTGGCCGCGGGGTGGTGCTTGGCCAGGATCCGCAGGTCGAGCCGGTGCGGCCACCAGTCGCGGTTGTCCCCGCCCGCCGCCGGGTGGTTCCGGGCGCTCTCGACGCGCCGCCGCACGCTCTGGTCGTAGTTGCGCGTGACCGCCACGGCATCGGGGTTCTCCGGCATCGCGCACCTCCCTCCGGCGCCTTCAGATGTCCAGCGCCCGCCGCACGGCAGGGGCGTTGCGCCGGGAGACCGGCACCATCGCGTCCGCGCCGGTGTCCATCACCAGCAGCAGTTCGCCCTTGCACCGGCGTTCGACCTCGCGGACGCGTCCCACGTTGACCACGTACCGGCGGTGCACTCGCAGGAATCCGGCGTCGCCCTGCTCGGCTTCGAGCTTGTCGAGGCTGCCGGAGGCGGCGCGCAACCGTCCCTGGTCGGTGGACAGCCAGACGTCGTTGCCCTCCGACTCGGCGAAGGCGACCTCCGAAAGCCGCAGCAGCACCATCCGGTTCTCCCGCATCGCCACGATCCGGTCCGGCCTGCCGCGGTGGTTCGCACCGCCTTCGACGCGCGGCAGCTGCTCGCCCTCGGCGACGCCGAAGGAGAACAGGGTGCCGACCAGGTGCCCGGACAGGAACACCGGCCGGATGCTCACCGAGCTGGGTTCGTCGCTGAGGTGGGTGTGGACCTGCGTCGTGCCGATCCAGTCGGGGTCGCGGGACGCCTGCTTGACGGCGTAGCGGGCGGCCTTGATCACCTCGGGCAGCCTCGGGTTCCACCGCACCGCCGGATCGGTCGCGGGCGTCGAGCTCGGCACGCCGAGCAGCACGCCTGCGGTGTCGTCGGCGATCACGACGCGTCCCGCCGGGTCCAGCGCGGCCAGCGCCACGACTGAGCGGGAACGGGCGTGCTGGAAGGCCGCGATCAGCTCAGCGCTGCCGTCCTTGGCGCGCTGCACGAGCGTGCGCTGGGTGCGGGTGGCGGCGTTGCTCAGCCAGGCGCCCGCCGAGGTCGGTGGTTCGCTGCGCCAGCAGGAGATGTTGAGCACCGCGATCGGCTCGCGCGTCACCACGTCCCGCACCGCCACGCCCGCGCAGGTCCAGTCGTGGAACGCCTGGCACCAGTGCTCGGCGCCGCGGACCACGACCGGCGCGTGCGACTCCAGCGCTGTTCCCATGCCGTTGGTGCCCGTTGCCTGCTCCGACCAGCAGAACCAGGTCGACAGGTTGGCTTCGGCGGCGATCTCGCGGGTGGCCGGATCGCCCCACTCGGCCAGTATCCGGCCCGTGGCGTCGGCGACGGTCACCACGCCGCCGCTGTTGCTCACCTCGTGCGCCACCGACGCCGCGCGGAACCCCAGTTCGGCGAACACGACGTCGTGTTCGAGCGTGTGGTCGACCTCCGCCACGGCGATCGGGGCCTTGGTGAGGCCGGGATCGACGCGGTACTGGTCGCGGCAGCGGTGCCAGGAGATCGCCACTTCCGGCCGCACGCCGCGGAGGTCGTCCTCCCCGCGCACGAAGCGTTCCCACGCCCCGTACACGGTGGTGTTGCCGGGGACGCGGGACATCGGGTCCAGCCGGTGCACCTCTGCCATACAAGACCGCCTTTGGTCTCCCACCGAGCCGACCGGGGAATCGGCGGATTCCACGCTGCTCCAGGGACTACCACCAGCTTATTCCCGAATCCCACACCAGCACGACGAGAAACCCCACCCGACCCCGAACCAGGCACCCCACCGCAGCACCCCGAACCCGACCCGGACCCCGCAACACCCCCGCGCCCCACCGGAGCACTGCCGGTACCCGAGCCCGGCACCCCGACCCTGAACCCGGCGCACCTCTCCCGACGAACCCCGGACCGGCAGCACCAGGACCCCGATTCCCACTGAAATCCGGTCCCCGGCTTCAGTGGAAAGGGAGTGTCCTGATCTTTGTGTGTGGGGCGGTGATCCGACAGGCTGGAAGCGTCCGCTTTCGGCTGGAAGGGGATCATCGTGACCGACGGCGACACGACAGCATCGCAGGATGACGACGAGGACCGG
>NZ_JAGPXE010000014.1 GCF_018070075.1 Saccharopolyspora endophytica | reverse complement strand
CCGGGATGTCGTTTCCCCGGCGCGGCAACGCTCTTCGGACCTCACACGTGGTCGCGCGGGATGCGGCGGTCCCAGTTCTTGGAGAACACGCGCTCGTCGCCCAGGTAGGCGTCGAGTTCGGCGTGCAGCCGGAACTCGGTGGCCGTGGACGTCAGCGCGGTGCGGGTGCTGGTGCGCACCGACCAGTCGCCGCGGGTGAATCCCATCGTCCACTCGATGTCGCCGCGCACCGAGTCGAAGTCCTCCCCGACCCAGCTGTAGAGCTCGGTGGCGCGCCGGCGGACGTCCAGGTCGATGTCCTCGAAGTGCGCCAGCCCCAGGTCCTTGATCACCTCCAGCGACGAGCTGTAGTCGGCCAGGTCCCTGCTGACCTGCCACTGCTGCTCCCCCGGGGTGATCTGCTTCGCGGGCACCGGGGGGGCTCCCTCGGGTTCGCCGAACAGCGGCGTGGGCAGCTCATCGGCCTCCTCCGCCGGCCGGATCGGAAGTTCCAGCTCGCTCTCGGCCGGGTGCACGGTCAGCTGCACCGGCTCCGGCGGTGGCCACGCCAGCGGCCAGTACGAAGTGGACAGCGCCAGCCGGATGCGGTGACCCGCCGGGAAGGCCTGTGCCACTCCGTTCAACCGGAACTGAACCTGGTACCGCACACCGGGCTCCAGCGGTTTCGGGGCGTCGTGCCCGTCCCGGTGGGTGAGGTTGAGCAAGCCGTAGGTCACGCGCGTCGCCTGCCCGGTCGGGCTGACGTCGGAGAGCCGCGCGGCCAGCATGGCCACCGGCCGGTCCACCTCCACGCACACGTCCACCAGCGGTCCGCCCAGGATCTCGCAACGCTCGGCCAGCGGCTCGGTGTCGAACACCAGCGACCCGCCGTCCTCCTCGCGCTGATCGTAGGGCAGGTCCGGCGGTGCGTTGTAGGAGCACCACTTGCCGCCGTACTGACCGACCGACAGCGGCGAGGCGACCGTCAGCGGCCGTCCGCCCTGCCCCTCGTCCGGTCGCTCGATCCTGTTCTGCCCCAACGGGAACCGGGTGCGGCGCACGTGGGGTGACGGCCACGAAGGCTCGCCGACCCAGCGGCCGAGGCGTTCCTCGTAGCTGGTGGACGGCGGCATGCTCTCCTGCATGAAGGTGCACAGCATCGGCCCGTCCATCGCCCCGTTGTCGACGTCCTTGAGCCAGTGGTCCCACCAGCGCACCAGCTCCTGCAGGAAGCCGATGGCAGGACCAGGCCGCCCCAGGTGCGGATACTTGTGCGACCACGGCCCGATGAGGCCCCGGCGCGGCGCGTCGAGGTTCTGCATCAGCCGGAACACGGCGTTGGAGTAGCCGTCGGCCCAGCCGCTCACGGCCATCACCGGGCACTCGACCGCGGAGAAGTCCTCGCAGATCGAGCCGTGTCGCCAGTAGTCGTCACGGCGTTGGTGGCGCAACCAGGTGTCGATCCACAGGCCGCTCTCCTCCATGCGTTCGCGCCACATCTCCTCCCAGCGGTCGCCGACGACCTCCGGATCGGGCGGGCAGGAGGTGTAGGCGAACATCGTGCTCGCCCAGGACAGGTTGTCGCTGAGCAGGCATCCGCCCATGTAGTGCACGTCGTCGGCGTAGCGGTCGTCGGCGCAGCACAGCGCCGCGATCGCCCCCAGGCTCGGCGGTCTCCTGGCGGCCACCTGCAGGGCGTTGAAACCGCCCCAGGAGATGCCCATCATGCCGGTCCGCCCGGTGCACCACGGTTGTTCCGCCAGCCACGCCAGCACTTCTTCGGCGTCGGCGAGCTCCTGCTCCAGGTACTCGTCGGTGAGGATCCCGTCGGAGTCGCCGCTCCCGCGCAGGTCCACGCGGGCGCACGCGTAGCCGTGCCCGGCCAGGTACGGGTGGTGGATGGAGTCGCGCAACGACGTGAGGTCACGCAGCCGGTAGGGGATGAACTCCAGCACCGCCGGAACGGGCTCGGTGTCGGAGGAGACCGGCCGCCAGATGCGCCCGGCCAAGCGGGTCCCGTCGGACAGGGGAATCCAGATGTGCTCCTCCTGCTTGATCTCGCAGGGTAGCTCGTCGACCTCGCGCACGCGTCCTCCTCGCTCGCCTCGACTGTCCCGGGCGTCACTCGCTGACTACCCATCAGTCGATCCGGCCATGCCCGGCGCGCGCACGTTTCACCGCGACGCTGCGCGGTTACTCGCGGGCAGGACCGCGAGCACCGGAGGGCGGGGAACATGGTTCGGTTCGGGTACACGCTGATGACGGAGCAGTCGGGGCCGCGCGAGCTGGTCAAGCAGGCGGCCGCGGCCGAGCGCGCGGGCTTCGACTTCGCGGTGATGAGCGACCACTACTCGCCGTGGCTGGACGAGCAGGGCCACTCCCCCTACGCGTGGAGCGTCCTGGGGGCGGTCACGCAGATGACCGAGCGGATGGACCTGCTGAGCTTCGTCACCGCGCCGATCATGCGCTACCACCCGGCCGTCGTGGCGCAGAAGGCCGCCACGATCGGCCTGCTCTCCGACGACCGGTTCACGCTCGGCGTGGGGGCCGGGGAGAACCTCAACGAGCACGTCATCGGCCAGGGTTGGCCGCCGGTCAACGTGCGCCACGAGATGCTCACCGAGGCGCTGCGGATCATCTCCTCGCTGTTCGACGGCGGCCACGTGAACTTCACCGGCGACCACTACCGGGTCGACTCGGCGAAGCTGTGGGACCTGCCCGAGCAGCGGGTCCCGGTGGCCACCGCCGTGTCCGGCGACCAGTCGGTGCAGCGGTTCGCCCCGTTGTCCGACGCGATGATCGCCGTCCAGCCCGAAGCCTCGCTCTGCCGGGGTTGGGACTCCGCGACCGGCGGTGACCAGCGCAAGTACGGTCAGCAGCCGATCTGCTGGGACCCGTCGGCCGACGCCGCCGCCCGGCGCGCCTGGGAGCAGCTGCGCTGGTTCGCGGGTGGTTGGAAGGTCAACGCCGAGCTGCCCGGTCCCGCCGGCTTCGCCGCCGCCACCCAGCACGTGCGGCTCGACGACGTCACCGCGGGCATCCCGTGCGGTCCCGACGTCGATCCGATCGTCAAGGCAGTGCAGGCCCACTGGCAGGCGGGTTTCACCGACGTCGCCCTGGTCCAGGTCGGCGTGGACGCCGACCCCGCGGGCTTCTTCGGCTTCGCGCGGGAGAAGCTGCTGCCCGCTCTGCGCGAAGCGGCCGGCAGCTGATCGCCACCGCCAATTCTGTTCCCACCAGCGTGTTTGGCACGCGCCCCCCGGTGACAACCCGACGGGTGCGAAGGAAATGCCGCTTCATACCCCGGAAACGACAACGAGGAGAGGACGTGGTGGGCATGCCCGGTGACCGGATCCGCCAATTCACCAAGAGGGTTCGCGACGAAGTCGCGCAGCACAGCCCGATGAAACCGAGCAAGGAGGCCTCGGCGTCCCAGGACAGCGCTCCTAGCAGGACGGGACGGGCGAACTCGCTGCTCCACACCGGACCCCGCGTCCCACCGGAGCGTCGGAAGAACCGCTGAACCCGACGGCGCCCCCGGGACTCCCGGGGGCGCCGTTTCGCGCCGGATCAGCGACGGCGCGGGAGGAACTCCTGGGCCTTGGACTTCACGCCCTCGGTGACCACCGACCACGCGTCGGGGTCGCCCTTGAGCATGGCCTCGGCCATCGACTCGACCTGGCTCCAGTCCGCCTGCGGCGGGATCGGCGGCACGGCCGGGTCGGTGACGAAGTCGATCAGGCAGGGCCGATCGCTGCTCAGCGCCTCGGCCCACGCGTCGGCGACGCTGCCCGGATCGGCGACCCGGATGCCCCGGAAACCCGCGCTGCGCGCGAACTCCGCGTAGTCGAACTCCGGAAGCCGCTGCGAAGGGAGGAACTGCGGAGCGCCGTTGAGCGCCCGCATCTCCCAGGTGACCTGGTTGAGGTCGCCGTTGTTGAGCACGCCCACGACCACCCGCGGGTCCTGCCACTCGCGCCAGTGCCGGCCGATGGTGATGAGCTCGTTGATGCCGTTCATCTGCATCGCGCCGTCCCCGACCAGCGCGATCACCGGCCGGTCCGGGTGGGCGAACTTCGCGCCGGTGGCGTAGGGGGCTCCCGGTCCCATGGTCGCCAGGGTCCCGCTCAGCGAGCAGCGCATGCGGCCGCGCACGCGCAGGTGCCGGGCGTACCAGTTGGCCGCGGAACCGGAGTCGGCGGTGATGATGGCGTCATCGGGCAACTGCGGTGACAGCTCGTGGAACACGCGTTCCGGGTTGAGCGGGTCGGCGTCGACGCCGGCGCGGCGCTCCATCACCTCCCACCAGTCCCGGACACCGGACTCGACCTCCTCCCGCCAGGCGCGGTCCTGCTTGCGGCGCAGGCGCGGCAGCAGGGCCGACAGCGTCGCCTTCGCATCGCCGAGCAGGTTCACCTCGAACGGGTACCGCATGCCGATCATGGTCGGATCGATGTCGATCTGCACCGCGCGGGCCTGCTCGTACTCGGGCAGGAACTGGCTGTAGGGGAAGCTCGCGCCGATCATCAGCAGGGTGTCGCAATCGCGCATCAACTCCCAGGACGGTCGCGTGCCCAGCAGCCCCGCCGCACCGGTCACCCACGGCAGGTCGTCCGGCAGCACGTCCTTGCCCAACAGCGCCTTGGCCACACCGGCCCCGAGCACGTCGGCGACGGCGGTGACCTCGCCCGCGGCCTTCCGGGCGCCCTGGCCGACCATGATGGCCACGCGCTCGCCGGCGTTGAGCACCTCGGCGGCGCGCTCCAGGTCCGCCTCCGCGGGCGTGGTGACCGCCTCGGAGATCCCGACGCTGGAGGGCACCATCTTGAACGCGTGCGTCGGCGGCGAGTAGGTCATCTCCTGCACGTCGTTCGGGATGATCAGGGCCGTGACGGTCCTGCGCGCCAACGAGGTGCGCATGGCGCGGTCCAGCGCGTTGGGCAGCTGCTGCGGGGTGGAGACGAACTGCACGTACTCGGCGACGTCCTTGTACAGCGAGGAGAGGTCGACCTCCTGCTGGTAGGCCCCGCCGAGGGAGGTGCTGGCCTGCTGCCCGACGAGGGCCACCACGGGCACGTGGTCGAGCTTGGCGTCGTAGAGCCCGTTGAGCAGGTGGATGGCGCCGGGCCCGCCGGTCGCCGCGCAAACCCCCACCTCCCCGGAGAACTTCGCGTACCCCACGGCTTCGAACGCGGCGAGCTCCTCGTGCCGGGCCTGGATGAACCGCGGGTCGTTGTCGGCCCGCTCCCAGGCGGCGAGGATCCCGTTGATGCCGTCCCCGGGGTAGGCGAAGACGTGCTCCACGCCCCAGGTCCGCAGTCGTCGCAGCAGGTAGTCGGCCACCGTGTCGGCCATGCCGCACCCTCCGATCGTCCGTGTCGGCGTCGTTCCCACCCGCCTACCCGGATGTCGGCGCGCTCAACCGGGAACTGATCGATCTCCTCGGGCGCGTCAGCCGGGGTGCGTTTCGCCGCCGACCGGCGCCAGCACCTCGCCGGTGTAGTAGCTGGAGAGGCGGTCGGAGGCGAAGAAGACGTAGGACGGAGCGATCTCGTCGGGATGGCCCATGCGCCCCATGGGCGTCTGCTCGCCGAAACCCTCCACCTTGTCCTCCGGCAGCGTCGCCGGGATCAGCGGCGTCCACACCGGACCGGGCGCCACGCAGTTGACGCGGACACCGGAGGCCGCCAGGGACTGGGCGATCGACTGCGTGAGCACGTGCACCGCGCCCTTGCTGGCCGAGTAGTCCATCAGGTCCTTGTTGCCGCGCAACCCGTTCACCGACCCGGTGTTGATGATGGCCCCGCCCTCGGGCAGGTGCCGCAGCGCCGCCTTGCACAACCAGAACACCGCGAAGACGTTGACCTCGAAGGTCCGCTTGAACTGCTCGGTGGTGATCGACCGCAGGTCGTCCTGCGCGGCTTGCGTGCCTGCGTGGTTGACCAGCACGTCCAGGCCGCCGAGCCGTTCGGCGGCGTCGTCGACCAGGCGCGTGCAGAAGCTCTCCTCGGCGACGTCGCCGCGGAACAGGTGGCATTCGCGACCTTGCTCGCGCACCAGCTCGGCGGTGCGCTCGGCGTCGGCGTCCTCCGAGGTGTCGACGTAGGCCAGCGCGACGTCGGCGCCTTCCTTGGCGAAGGCCACCGACACGGCTCGCCCGATCCCGGAGTCCCCGCCGACCACCAGCGCCCGCTTGCCCGCGAGGTGCCCGGAGCCGACGTAGTCGCGCATCTCGTCGCGCGGGCGAGGTCGCATCGGCTCGGTGGTGCCGGGCGGCGTCTGCTGCTGGGCCGGAGCGCTGCTGGGCGGCTGTTCCATGACGTCCTCCACGTCGGTTGGTCCTCGGCGCCCCGCCGAGTACCCGGCGCTCCTGCGGGTTCAACCTCCGAGTGGCCGGGGTACGCGGGGTGGTGTGACGAAGCGGCCGAAGAACGTGTTCCTGCTCGGACCCGACGAACGCAACCTCGCCCTGATGCGCGAGCTCCAGCACCTCGCGCCGTACCGGTTCCACGCACTGCTGGACAAGGAGCAGCTGATGTACGGCGACATCGGCCTGGAGGAGCTGCTGGAGAAGGCGCAGCAGCGCCTCGACGACTTCTCGGAGCCGATCGACGCGATCGTGGGCTACTGGGACTTCCCGGTGAGCTCGATGGTCCCGGTCCTGGCCACCGACAACGGTCTGCCGGGGCCGAGTCTGGAATCGGTGGTCAAGTGCGAGCACAAGTACTGGAGCCGACTGGTGCAGCGCGAGGTCACCGACGCGCACCCGGGCTTCGCGATCGTCGACCTGGACGATCCGCAGACGCCGCCGGGGATGCGATTCCCGATGTGGCTCAAGCCGGTCAAGTCCTTCTCCTCCGACCTGGCGTTCAAGGCCGACGACGAGGACCAGCTGCGCGCGGCGGCGGCCGAGATCCGGGACGGCATCGGCCGCATCGGCCGGGCCTTCGACTTCCTGCTCTCCAAGCTGGAGCTGCCGCCGGCGATCGAGGAGGCCGGGGGCATGGCGTGCCTGGCCGAGGAGGCCGTGCGCGGCGAGCAGCTCACCACCGAGGGCTACGTCCACGGTGGCCGCGCCCACGTGCACGGCGTGGTGGATTCGCTGTGCTACCCGGATTCCTCCAGCTTCCTGCGCTACCAGTACCCCTCGCAGGCCCCGGAGGAGGTGCAGGAGCGGATCATCGAGATCAGCCGCGAGGTCATCGAGCACATGGGGCTGAACGACTCGACGTTCAACATCGAGTTCTTCTGGGACACCGACACCGACGCGGTCAACATCCTCGAGATCAATCCGCGGCTGTCCCAATCGCACGCGCCGCTGTTCGAGCTGGTCGACGGCATGCCCAACCACCAGGCGATGGTGCAGCTGGCGGTCGGCGAGGAGCCGACCATGCCCAGCCGCGAAGGCCCGCACCGCATCGCCGCCAAGTGGTTCCACCGCGTCTTCGACGACGCCGTGGTCAACTCCACCCCCTCGGATGACGACCTCGCCCGGCTCGCCGAGGAGCTCCCCGGGGCCACTGTGGACATCATCGCCGAGCGGGGAGCGCGGCTCTCGGACCTCCCGGCGCAGGACAGCTACAGCTACGAGCTCTTCGCCGTCTACCTGGGAGCGGCCGACGAGGACGAGCTCCGGGCCAAGTTCGACCGCTGCGTGCAGCTCCTCCCCTTCGACCTCACCTAGGGCTCCAGGAGGATCTTGATCGCGCCGTCGACCTTGCGCTGGAAGATGTCGTAGGCGTTCGGGGCCTCGTCCAGCGGGAGGTGGTGGGTGGTCAGGTCGCGCACGCCGAGCGGGTCGGACTCGTGGCCGACCAGCGGCAGCAGGTCCGGGATCCACCGCTTCACGTGGGCCTGCCCCATCGCTATCCGAACGCCCTTGTCGAACAGGGTGAGCATCGGCATCGGGTCGGCCATGCCGCCGTAGACGCCGCTGAGCGAGATCGTGCCCGCCCGGCGGACGCTGTCGATGCACTCGTACAGCGCGGAGAGGCGGTCGACCCCGGCCTTGGACATCAGCGGCTCGGCGACGGCGTCGGGCAGCACCCCGGCGACCTTCTGCCCCAGTTCGGCGACGGGTGAGCCGTGCGCCTCCATGCCGACGGCGTCGATCACCGAGTCCGCTCCCCGACCGTCGGTCAGCTCGCGCACGGCATCGGCGACGTCGTCCCGCTGGGCGGCGTCGATGGTGCGAACTCCGTGCCGCTCGGCCATGTTCAGCCGTTCCGGCACCCGGTCGACGCCGAGGGCGCGGAACCCGTGGTGCAGGGCGATCCGCGCCGCCATCTGCCCGATGGGGCCGAGCCCGAACACCGCCACCGTGCCGCCCTGGGGCACGTCGGCGTACTCGACGGCCTGCCACGCGGTGGGCAGCACGTCGGAGAGGTAGACGAACTGCTCGTCCGGCGGTCCTTCCGGCACCTTGATGGGACCGAACTGGGCTTGGGGCACCCGCAGGTACTCGGCCTGGGCGCCGGGAACGCTGCCGTAGAGCTTGGTGTAGCCGAACAGCGCGGCGCCGCTGCCGTGCTCGCGCACCTGCGTGGTCTCGCACTGGGCGAACAGGCGCCGTTCGCACATCCAGCAGTGGCCGCAGGAGATGTTGAACGGCACCACGACCCGGTCCCCCGGCGCGATGTCGGCCACCGCGGACCCGGTCTCCTCCACCACGCCCATGGGTTCGTGGCCGAGGACGTCGCCGGGGTCGAGGAACGGGGCCAGGACCTCGTAGAGGTGCAGATCGGAGCCGCAGATCCCGCTGCTGGTGACGCGGATGATCGCGTCCGTGTCGGCCTCCAGCTTCGGGTCGGGCACGTTCTCGACGCGCACGTCGCGCGGTCCTCGCCATGTCAGCGCCTTCACCGGACACCTCCTCGGTAGCTCACCACCACGTTCTTTCCGGTGGCGGCACCGGGCAAACCCCGCACCTCGGCGACGCGTTTGTGCCGCGGCCTGCTGGGAACCCGTTGTGGGGAGACCGTCCGGACCGATGGCAGGAGTCCTCATGGCAGCGTCCGCGAGTTCCCGGCGAGTCGCGATCGTCGGCGCCACCGGCAACATCGGAACCAGCGTGGTCGACGCGCTGCGCGGCGACCCCCAGGTGGAGGCGATCACCGCGCTGTCCCGGCGGCAACCGCCCGAGCAGGGCCAGGGGGTCCGGTGGGAGCGCACCGACGTCCGGGAGGACGACCTGGTCGGCCGGTTCGCCTCGGTGGACACCGTGGTGCACCTGGGCTGGCTCTTCCAGCCCACCCACGACCCGGTGACGACCTGGCGCAACAACGTGCTCGGCAGCATCCGGGTGTTCGAGGCCGCTGTTGCCGCCGGGGTGCGCCACCTCGTCTACGCCTCGTCCGTGGCCGCCTACTCCCCCGGGCCCGCCGGGCGCTCGGTCAGCGAGACGTGGCCGACGCACGGGTGGCCGGCGGCGGCCTACAGCCGCGAGAAGGCTTACCTGGAGCGGTTCCTCGACGCCTTCGAACGGCAGCACCCGGACATCCGGGTGGTCCGGATGCGCACCGCCTTCTGCTTCAAGCCCGAATCCGCCGAGCAGCAGCGACGCCTGTTCATCGGACCGTTCCTGCCCAACAGCCTCGCCCGGCCGGAACTCCTCCCGGTGCTGCCGCTGCCGACCGGGCTGCGCTTCCAGGCGGTGCACAGCGACGACGTCGGCGAGGCCTACCGGCTCGCGATCCTGTCCGACAGCAGGGGCGCGTTCAACGTCGCGGCGGATCCGGTGGTGGACTTCAGCGCGCTGGCGGATCTGCTGCAGGCCCGCACCGCAGCGGTTCCGGCGTCTCTGGTGCGCGTGGTTCTGGCGGCGGCCTGGAACCTGCACCTGGTGCCCGCGTCACCGGACCTGTTCGACGCGTTCCTGCGGTTGCCGATGATGGACACCGGGCGCGCCCGCGAGGAGCTCGGCTGGAGCCCGCGGCGCAGTTCCACCGATGCGGTCGCCGACTTCCTGCGCGGTTTGCGTTCCGCCACCGGCGATTCCACCCCTCCGCTCCGCTCCCCCCTCCCGGGCGGCAGGCTCGAGGAGCTCCGCACGGGTGTCGGCCAGCGCCCTTGAGCGCTGACCGACACCCGTGCGGGGAGCCGAACCGGGCAAACCGCGTGCGCATCGCGGAGCTTCAGGCGCGGGTGAAGACCATTGCCCCCGAAGTTCACCGAATAGTCAAAAATTGTATCCCCCAGCAGGATTTTCCCGTTGCGGGAGAGCGCTTCTCGCACCAAGGACTCCGAGTGCGTCCGCACGAGCAGCTCAACCGCACACCCGCTCCCCACCCGGGCCCGGGCCCGGAGGCGCACTGATCATCAACGCCGAACGTGACCCGCCGACCCCGTCCGGAGCACCGCACGATCACGGCGGTGTTCCGGGTCGCGGGACCGTCCAGACCCGTGGTGGCCACCCGGCGTCCCGGATCTCAGTGGAAATCCGGGTTCCGATTTCCACTGGAATCCGGGGCACCCCGCTGGAGATGAGACGGGCGCTGCTTTCCTGGGCCGTCTCCCCGCCGGGCGGTCCTAGCCGGTGCCGCGCCAGTGCAGGGCTTCGAGCGCCGCCGCGACCGCGAGGGCGTTCTCGGCGAGCGGGCGCGGCAGCAGCTCGTCGGCCCTGGCGAGGCGGCGCAGCACGGTGTTGCGGTGGGTGTAGAGGCGTTCGGCGGTGCGCGTGGTGCTGCCCAGCTCGCGCACGTAGGTCAGCACCGCGGTGCGCGTCTCGGCGTCGGCGTGCCGCAGATCGCCCAGGGTGTCGGTCAGGAACTCGTCGGTCTGGGTGGGCTCGCTGGTCAGCAACGACACCAGCTGCACGTCCTGGTAGCGCGCCACCTGCTGCGGTGAGGTGAGCCGGGCGACCATGCGCTGCGTGGTGGCGGCGTCGAGGTGGCTGCGGCGGAAGCCCTCGACGCCCGTGCCGGGACGACCCACCGCGACCCGGACGTCGGGGTGGTCGGCCAGGAGCGCTGCCAGTTCGCCCACGGGTGGCGCGGTGGCCACGGGCAGCCAGACCCACAGGGCCGCGGCGCTGGCGATGACGGTGAGCCGGTGGTCGGCACCGGCCGCGCGGGTCACCGCCTCCGCGGCGGCCTCGACCTGCTCGGACCCTTCCGCGCCGCTCCAGAGGATGGCGGCGGTGTGCGGTCCGGAGAGCCGGTAGCCGAGCCTGCTCTCGGCCCGCGCCTGCCCGATCGGCGCGCCTTCCAGCAGCAGCGTCACCGCCGCGCGGCGCTCCGCGTGCGCGCCCCGGGTGAGCTCGTCGCGCTCGTGCTGCATGCGCTCGCTGACGGCGGCGACGGTGTCGTCGATGAAGGTGCCGATCGACACGGCGGAGACGTCGAGCAGCTCGCGCAGCTCGTCGGGGTCGTCGGTGAGGCCGAAGGCGATCTCGATCCAGCGCCGCCACGCGACGTTCTGCGCCGTCCGGTAGGAGTCCAGCGCGGTCTCGTCCAAACCCCGCCGCACCAGGTCGCGGGATGCTTCGAGCAGTTCGGAGCTGGTGTTGGCCGGAACCCTGCGCCCGGGGTTCTGGACGTTGGCGGCCGCCCAGTGCAGCAGGTTCGCGAGGTTGGCGCGGCGGGTCGCGGCGGCCAGCGCGGGGTCCTCGGCGACCAGCCGGACCCGCGCACCGCCGAGGGCGGCGGCGTGCAGCTCCTCCACCCACTCGGCGTGCGGGTTCAGCGCGATCTCGGCACCCCGCCGGAACAGCTCCCGCACGCGCGGGGACACCCTCGGCCACTCGGACGCAGCATTCGGCACCATCTCCGCATGATCCTGGTGCATGTCGCTGTGGCGCAAGTCAGCGGGCCCCGGGCATGCTTCCCGGGGAGAGAGCAGTCGGTCCGCGCGGGGAGCAGCACGATGACCACCACCGAAACACCGGTCGAGCACCTGGACGTCCTGATCGTCGGGGCCGGGATCTCCGGTATCGGCGCAGGCCGCTACCTCAAGACCTCGCACCCGGCAAAGTCCTTCGCGATCCTGGAGGCGCGCGGCGCCTCCGGCGGGACGTGGGACCTGTTCCGCTACCCCGGCATCCGCTCGGACTCCGACCTGCACACCTTCGGCTACGAGTTCAAGCCGTGGCGGGACGAGGAGTCGATCGCCTCGGCACCGCGCATCCTCGACTACCTGCGCGAGACGATCACCGAGAACGACCTCGAACCGCACATCCGCTTCCACCACAAGGTGGTGGGCGCCGAGTGGTCCTCGGCGCAGGCGCGCTGGCTCGTCGACGTGGAGAACCCCGAGACCGGCGCTCGCCACCGGCTCAGCGCGCGCTGGGTGTTCAGCGCGGGCGGCTACTACCGCTACGACGAGGGGTTCACCCCGCACTTCGAGGGCCGGGAGCGCTTCTCCGGCCCGATCGTCCACCCGCAGCACTGGCCGGAGGACCTGGACTACTCCGGCAAGAAGGTGCTGGTGATCGGCAGCGGCGCGACGGCGGTCACGCTCGTCCCGGCGATGGCGGACACGGCCTCGCACGTGACGATGCTGCAGCGCACGCCGTCCTACATCATGCCGGTGCCCAAGAAGGACGCCGTCGCCAACATCGCGGGGCGGTTCTTCGGCCCCGAGCGCGGTTACGCGATCGCGCGGCGCAAGAACATCCTGCAGCAGCGCCTGATCTGGAGCTTCTGCCAGCGCTTCCCGAAGACCGCGCGCAAGCTGATCCGCTACGTCAACAGCAAGGCGCTGCCCGAGGGCTATCCGGTCGACACCCACTTCAACCCGCCCTACGACCCGTGGGACCAGCGGTTGTGCGCGGTGCCCGACGGCGACCTGTTCAAGGCGATCCGGCGGGGCCGGGCCTCGGTGGTCACCGACCGGATCGAGACGTTCACCGAGCGGGGCGTGCAGCTGGAATCCGGCGCGGAGCTGGAGGCGGACGTCATCATCACCGCCACCGGCCTGAACCTGCAGCCCTTCGGCGGCGTGCCGCTGGTGGTCGACGGCGAACCGGTGCACCTGCCGGACACGATCGCCTACAAGGGCATGATGCTCTCCGGCGTGCCGAACCTGGCGTTCGCGATCGGCTACACGAACTCGTCGTGGACGCTGAAGATCGGGTTGCTGTGCGAGCACTTCTGCCGCCTGCTGACCCACATGGACGCCTACGGGCTCGACATCTGCCGGCCGGTTCCCAGCGACCCGGCGATGCCCAAGCGCCCGTTCCTGGACTTCGGCGCCGGCTACATCCAGCGCTCGGTCGACCAGCTGCCCCAGCAGGGCGACCGGATGCCGTGGCTGACCTCGCTGAGCTACCACTCCGACGTCAAGCTGCTGCGCTCGGACAGCGTCACCGACCCCGAGCTGCGGTTCTCGCGCGCCGAGGCCCGCGCGGAGGTGACCCGATGAGCGAGGACCTCTTCGTCGACCTGCCCGCGGGACCCCGGATCTGCTACCGCGTCGACGGCCCGGCCGACGGGACACCGCTGGTGCTCATCGCGGGGCTGGGCCTGGACCTGACCTCGTGGCCGCAGCGGCTGGTCGACGGGTTCACCGAGCGCGGTTTCCGCGTGGTGCGCCAGGACAACCGCGACGCCGGCCGCTCGTCGCGGATCGGCACACCACCGCCGGGCAGGCTGCGCCAGCTGTTCGCCCGCCCCCGGCCGGACGCCTACGACCTCGGTGACATGGCCGCCGACACCGTCGGTCTGCTCGACCACCTGGGGCTCAAGCGCGTGCAGCTGCTGGGGATGTCGATGGGCGGCATGATCGCCCAGACCGTCGCCGCCCGGCACCCCGACCGGGTCGACTCGCTGACCTCCATCTTCTCCACCACGGGTGCGCGCGCGGTCGGCCAGCCGGCGCGGTCGACGCTGGTGCGCATGGCCAAGGGCCCGACGCACACCGTCGAGGAGTCGGTGGAGCGGCACCTGTGGATGCTGCGGCACATCGGTTCGGCGTCGTTCCCGCCGGACGACGACCTCGAACGCGCGTGGGCCGCCGGGCTGTGGGAACGCGGTGGCGGCGCCCGGGCCAAGGAGGGCCGACCGCGCCAGATCAGCGCGATCCACGCCAGCGGCGACCGCACGGCGGAGCTGCGCCGGATCACCTCGCCGACGCTGGTGATCCACGGCGACACCGACCGCATGGTGCACGTCAGCGGCGGTCGCGCCACGGCCGCGGCCATCCCCGGCGCCCGCTACGTCGAGATCGACGGCATGGGCCACCACATCGCACCCGGCCTGATCGACCGGCTGGTGGCGATGACCACCGAGCACATCACCACCGCAGCGGAGGAGTCGGCCCGATGAGCGAGGTTCGCGGCAAGGTCGCCGTGGTCACCGGTGCGGGTTCGGGCATCGGGCGCGAGGTCGCGTTCGAGCTGGCCCGCCGCGGCGCGCGGCTGGCGGTGTCGGACGTCGACGAGACCGGCCTGGCCGCCACCGCGGACCGGCTCGAGGCGCTGGGCGCGGAGGTGCGCTCGGCTCGGCTGGACGTCAGCGACCGGCAGGCCGTCGAGTCCTACGCGGCGTCGGTGGCCGCGGACTTCGGCGTGGTGCACCAGGTCTACAACAACGCCGGGATCGCCGCCGGCGGCGCGGTGGCCGACAACGACTGGGAGACCTACGAGCGCGTGCTCGGGGTCAACCTGTTCGGCGTGATCCACGGCAGCAAGGCCTTCCTGCCGCACCTCATCGCCTCCGGCGACGGTCACGTGGTCAACGTGTCCAGCCTCAACGGCATCATGGGCCAGCCGCGCAGCACCGCCTACTGCGCCAGCAAGTTCGGGGTGCGCGGGTTCACCGAGAGCCTGCGCGCCGAGATGCTCATGGCCGGGCACCCGGTGCAGGTCACCGTGGTGCATCCCGGAGGGGTGCGCACCAACATCGCCTCGGCCGGTCTGGAGGACGCGCGCAAGCGCGGTGAGGTGACCCCCGTGGACGAGGCGCGCGTGCGCACCTACAACGAGAAGCTGCTGAAGATGCCGCCGCAGCAGGCGGCCCGCATCATCGTCGACGGCGTCGAAGCGGGCAAGCAGCGGGTCCTGGTCGGCAACGACGCGAAACTGGTGGACCTGCTGGTCAGACTGCTGCCGCGACGCTACCCGGCGCTGGCGGCGCAGTTCGAACGCCGGCGGTTCTCCCGGGGTTGAGCGCGCGGTGGATCTCGGCGTGGTCGAGGTCGGCCCAGCCGAGCCGTTCGAGGGTCCTTCCGCTGTGGCGGAAGGGCTTTCCGGACAGCGTGGACATCACGGTGATGATGGAACCGACCATCGGCGTGGCCACTCCCGCCTCGTCGGCGAGGGCTTCCAGCGGCACCAGCGTCGAGGCGATGTCCTCGTGCAGGAACCGGTGGTCCAGAGACCCGGGCGCGAGGATGGTCTTGTAGGGCGCCGCGCTGCGCATCGCGTCCAGCAGGCTCGTGGTGGTGCAGCCGTAGTAGCGGTCGAGGACTTCGGGCATGGGCATCAGGGTGGCGCCGTAGGCGGTGGCGACCTCGCGGAATTCCCGCTCGACCTCGCGCAGCAGCGCCACGGTCCGGTAGGAGACGCCGTCGAGGTAGAACAGCAGTTCCTCGCCGCGGTCGATGGTGCCGAGGTTGGCCAGCGCGATCGGCGCGTGGGCGACCGCGCCGAAGTCGGTGAGTCCTCTGTGGACGAGATTGGTGGCGGTCTCCAGCCAGGGGAACCACTCCCGGACGATCGGGGCGCTGCGCTCGACTGCACCGGGCGTGGCACCGGAGACGAGGTTCCACCGCTTCGTGCCGAGGACCCGCACGCCGTCGTCGCCGTCGGGACGGGCGGCGAACAGGGCGTCGGTCTCCACCACGTCCACCTCCGGAGCTCCGGCACCGCTCAGCGCAGCGGCGAATTCCGCACTGCCGCAGAGCTTCCCGGAGAACAGCACGATCACGTGGTCCGCGGTGAGGTGCGGGGCCAGCGACGCGGCGATCTCCGGGTAGGCGGTGGTGATCGCGGCGATCACCACCACCCGGCAGCGCCGCGCCAGCTCCGCCGGTTCGGCGGTGACCTGCGCGATCGGGAACCGGCCCGCCAGCTCGCCGGTCGCCCGGATCTCACCTCCGCCCCGGATGCCCGCCACCCGCTGCGGGTTTCGGGTGCACAACCGCACCCGATGCCCCGTCGAGGACAGGTGGGCGACCACGGCCAGCCCTTCGCCACCGGCTCCGATCACACCGATCTCGTCCACCGCACCACTGCTCCTCGCGATCGATCCCACGTTCCAGTGGTCGGAGAGATCACCGTCCCGGTTCCCACCGCACCTATGACTTGCCGCACATCACAACCCAGCGCACCACCACCGACCCCGCGCAGCGCCTCGCGCGGAGTCTCGGCGCAGGGCCTCGACGTGAACACCGATGCGGGATTCCAATTTCGCGCGAATTTCGGACGCCCCTCGGAGCCTTCCAATTTCGCGCGAAATTCGAATTCGTCGCCGCGGCGCCCGCGCGTCCAACCGAGTCTTGCCAGGTCAGGGCCCGTTCTCGCCGTTGTGGTGGAGTGTCACATTTCGCGCGAAGTTTGAGAAGCCGTGGGTGGCCCGGGATGGGACGAGTCGGCTGGGGTTGGGTGAGCGGGTCGGCTCTGACGCGGGGCGAGCGCGGTGAAGAGGGATGCCGGCGTTGTGGCCCGCACCCCTCTTCGGGGTCCGGTCACGTGCGCCAGGTCGGTTCCGGAACCTGCCCCAGCAGCGCGTACCGGCCGACCTCGACCGACGGATCAGACCTGCCCGACTCCCCCATCGGCGGCGAGCACCGAGCCGTTGACGTAGCTCGCGGCGTCCGAGGCCAGGAAGACCGCGGCCGCCGCGATCTCCTCGGGCTTGCCATGACGGCCCAGCGGGATCGTCCCCTGGGCCTGCTCCCGGGTTTCGGCGTCGACGAGGTCGAGCAGGCCCGGCGTGGGGACCATGCCGGGCGAGACCACGTTGACCCGGAACTCGCGCGCCCCGGAGCTGTGCGCCCAGCCGCGCGCCAGGTGGTGCACCGCGGCCTTGGTCGCCGCGTAGATCTCCAGGCCGGGCTGCGGGTGCGTCGCGGCGGTCGATCCGGTGAGGATGATCGACGCGCCCGGCCGCAGCAGCGGCAGCGCCTTCTGGACGGTGAAGACCGTGCCCTTGACGTTGACGCCGAACTGCGCGTCGAACTGGTCCTCGGTGACCTCGCCGAAGGGCGCGTCGATGCCGATGCCGGCGTTGGCGACCACCACGTCGACGTGCCCCGCCCGCTCTCGGACCGCCTCGTAGAGGGCATCGAGATCGGCGAGCTTCGAGGAGTCGCAGACCACGGCGGTGACGTCCTCGCCGAGCTCGGCGATCGCCTCGTCGAGCGCCTCCTTCCGGCGGCCGGTGATGAACACCGTCGCGCCCTCGTCGCGGAACGCTCGCGCGATCGCGAGCCCGATTCCGCTGCTACCACCGGTGACCACGGCGACCTTGTCCTGCAGGACGGCCATGCCGCCCACCTCCCTGAGTTGTGGACCGTTCCGTCCACAACTCTGCCCGTTCTGGACCGACCGGTCAAGAAGTCGTATTCTCGTGCCGTGCCACGACCCCGGGAGTTCGACGAAGCCGGTGTCGTCGCGGCGGTCCGCCAGGAGTTCTGGGACAAGGGCTACGCGGCGACCTCGCTGGACGACCTCATGCGCGCCAGCGGCCTCGGCAAGGGCAGTCTCTACGGCGCGTTCGGCGACAAGCGGAGCCTGTTCCTGCGCGTGCTGCGCGACTACGACGAGGCCAACGACCGCATGCTCCGCGAGCGCTTGGCCGCGGCGAAGCGGGGCGTGGACTTCGTCCGCGACTTCGTGCGCGGTCCGGGTTGCGACGCCACGGGCGCCCGGCGCGGCTGCCTGCTGGCCAACACCACCGCCGAGCTGGCCATGAGCATGCCCGACGTCGCCGCCGAGGCCCGCCGCAGCTACGAGGCGACCACGCGAGTGCTGACCGAAGCGCTCGACCGCGCCCAGCGCGAGGGCGACGTCGACCCCGACGCGGACACCGAGGAACTCGCCCGGGCCGTCCTGGCCGCCCAGCTCGGCATCGTCGCGCTCGGGCGCACCGGCATGGACCTCGACGAACTCACCACGGCCGCCGACTGCGCCCTGCGCAGGCTGCTGCCCGCTACTGGCTGAGCACGCCCATCGTCGCGGTGGCCAGGGCGACGACGAGGATCGTCGAGCAGGTGCCCAGCGCGAACGCGCGCGGTCCCGTGCGCAGCAGCGCCTCGACGCGGACCGCCGTGCCCAGCGCGAACAGCGCGGCGGTGAGCAGCAGCGTGGTGACCGGCCGGGACACGTCGACGACGAACTCCGGCAGCACCCCGCTGCTGCGCAGCGCCACGGTCGCCAGGAATCCGGCCACGAACATCGGCATGATCGGCGGTCGCGTCGCCGTCGCGCGCCGCCGGCCGAGCAGGCTCACGCCGGCCACCAAGGGGGCCAGCAGCACCACGCGGCTGAGCTTGACCACCACCGCCAGCGCCACCGCCGAGGCACCCAGCGGCGAGGCGGCGGCCACGACCTGAGCGACCTCCTGCACGCCCGCCCCGGCGATCCGCCCGCCGAGGTCGGCGCCGACACCCGTGGCCGCGAAGGTCACCGGCAGCGCGATCATCGCGACGGTGCCGAACACCGTCACCATCGCCACGCTGGTCGCCACGTCCTCGTCCTCGCGGTCCACCACGCCCTCCACGGCCGCCACGGCGGACGCCCCGCAGATCGAGAACCCGGTCGCGACCAGCAGCGACAGCCCTCGCGAGACTCCCAGCACCCGTCCGAGCCACAGCGTCCCGGCGAAGGTCACCGCCACGGTGATGAGCACCGCCAGCACCGTGCCCGCTCCCAGCCCGAGGATCTGCCCGATGCTCAGCTGCAACCCGAGCAGCACCACCCCCGCGCGCAGCGGTGTGCGCGCCACCCACGCGAGTCCGGGCCGAACCCACTCGGGCAGGCGGGGGACGTTCCCGACGACCACGCCCAGCGCGACCGCGACTGTCAGCGCGCTGAGGACCGGGACCTGCGAGGACACCAGCATCGACACGGCCACGGCCGCGCCGGTGAGCACGAGTCCCGGAACGAGGTGGGCGTCAGCGCTGGGCAGGATCTTCACACCGGCCAGGTTCGCCGACCGCGCGGCGACCCGGTAGCCGTCGCCCGAGCAGGTCGTCATAGCCGAGTGGAATGCCAGCTCCCCACAGCAGCGCTCCAGGACCTACCCTTCGGGCATGACCGCGCCCGATTCGGAATCCCTGCGCCTGCTGGTGCTGGTGGGCGAGCTGGGCAGCATCGGCGCGGCCGCCGCCGAGCTGCGCATCAGCCAGCCCTCGGCGAGCAAGCGGCTCAACCGGCTGGAGCGCCAGCTCGGCCTGGCGCTGCTGGAACGCACCCGCCAGGGCTGCACGCCCACCCCCGCCGGGGAGATGGTGTGCGGCTGGGCGCGCGAGGTCCTCGCGCACGTCGACGGGCTGATGAACGGCGTCCGCGCGCTGCGCGCCCAGCAGGAGTCCAAGCTGCGGGTGGCGGCGAGCATGACCATCGCCGAATACCTCGTGCCGCGTTGGATCAGCCTGCTGCGCGAAGCCCTGCCCGAGGTCCACCTGGAGCTCGACGTCACCAACTCCGCGGCGGTGGCCGAAGCGGTCCGGCACGGCCAGGCCGATCTCGGCTTCATCGAAACCCCCGACCCGCCCGAGGGCGTCTCGGTTCGCTACGTCGCCCGCGACCGCATGGTCGTCATCGCCCCGCCCGGACACCCCTGGTCGACGCTGCGGCGACCGCTGACCCCCAGCGAACTGGCCGCCACCCCGGTGATCGTGCGCGAACACGGCTCGGGCACGAGGGAAACGCTGCACCGGGCGCTGGCCGACGTCGGCGCGACGCCGGTGGCCCCGCTGCTGGAGCTGCGCTCGACCACGGCGGTGCGCAACGCGGTCGTCGCCGGCGCCGGTCCGGCGGTGCTCAGCACGCTCGCCGTGGCCACCGACCTCGCGGAGAAGCGGCTCGTGGAGGTCCCGGTCGCCGACCTGGACCTGCGCCGACCGCTGCACGCGGTCTGGCGCTCAGGCCTTCAGCTCACCGGCCCGGCTGCCGCTCTGCTGGCCACCGCCATGCGCGCTTCCGACTGACGGCGGCAGCGCGCGCGTCGGCGCGGCGGCCTTGAGCAGCATCTCGTCGAACTCGGCCTCCGGGTCCGACGCCAGCACGATCGCGCCACCGGCGCCGACCTGCCAGCGCCCGTTGACGAGCACCATCGTGCGGATGACGATGTTGAGATCGGCCACGCCCGAGCAGCCCAGGTAGCCGATCGCGCCGGAGTACACGCCGCGCGGCCGGTCCTCCAGCTCGCCGATGATCTCCATCGTGCGCGGTTTGGGCGCCCCGGTCATCGATCCGCCCGGGAAGCAGGCGCGCACGCAGTCGATCGCGTCGTGCTCGGGGCGCAGCGCACCGCGGATCGTGGAGACCAGCTGGTGCACGGTCTCGTAGGTCTCCACCGCCATCAGCTCGGGCACGTGCACGGTGTCCACCGCGCACACCCGGCCGAGGTCGTTGCGCATCAGGTCGACGATCATCAGGTTCTCGGCCCGCGTCTTCGGGTCTGCCGCCAGCTCCCGCCGGATGCGCGCGTCCTCCTCGGGGGTCGCGCCGCGCGGCGCGGTGCCCTTGATCGGCTTGGCCTCCACGACCCGGTCGGCGGTGATCTTGAGGAACCGCTCCGGCGACGAGCACGCCACCTCGACACCTCCCGCGCGCAGGAAAGCCGAGTACGGCGCGGGATTCCGGCGACGCAGGCGTCGGTAGGTCCGCAACGCCGGTTCCGCGGCGGGCAGGTCCGCCGAGTTGGTCAGGCAGATCTCGTAGCTCTCCCCCGCGAGCAGGTGCTGCTGGCACCGGAGCACGTCGCGCACGTACTCGGCGCGGTCGCGGGCCAACGCGGGCTCGACTCCGTCGGCCTCACCGTCACCGGGCTCGTCGAGCCGGACCGGCTCCGACAGCAGCGCGGCGGTGTCGGCGAGCCAGTCGACGGCACCGGACCGGTCCTCGCCCTCGCTCAGCGCCACCAGGTAGGTGCGCTGCTGCTGGTGGTCGACCGCGACGAAGCGATCGGCGAAGGTCCACACCGCGTCCGGGGTCGGCGAGCGGTGCCGGTTGGGCGAGCCGCAGTCGGCCTTGAGCTCGTAGCCGAAGTAGCCGACGTACCCACCGGTGAAGTCGAACGGCAGCGGTGGCGCTTCGACCTCGCGGCGCGCCAGCTCCCGCTGCAACCGGTCGAGGACCGGTTCGTCACCGGAACCGACGCGGTAGACCAGGGTTTCGCCGAGCGGACCCGAATCGTCGCCGAGGAAGGAGAACCGCGACAGCCCCTCCTCGACCCGCGAGCTGTCCAGCCAGAAGGCGTTCTCCGACTCCGAGAACAGCCGCGTGAACGCGAATTCGGTGTCGACCGCCCCGTCGAGCTCCACGACGTTGGCGCGGAACCTCCTCCGCGGCGCCGCTTTTCGCGGCGCCCGTCGCGCGGTCCGCGGTGTGCTGCGGGTGGCGAGGTCGCGGAAGTTGGCGAGCAGCCGCTCGCCGTGCTCGGACTCGACGGACTCCGGGTGGAACTGCACGCCCCAGCGCGGCAACCGCCTGTGCCGCAACGCCATCACCACCCCGTCCTCGGCGCGCGCGGTGACCAGCAGCTCCTCCGGCACCGGCTCGGCCACGCACAGCGAGTGGTAGCGCACGGCGCCGAAGCCGGTGGGGATCCCGGCGAACATCTCGTCGCCGTCGTGCTCGACACGGGTGAGGTGACCGTGCCGCGCGACCGGGGCCGGCACGACGCGCGCGCCCTCGCTCACCGCCAGGCCCTGGTGACCGAGGCAGACCCCCAGCACCGGCACGGTCGCCCTGGCCAGGACGTCGGCGCAGATGCCGAAGTCGCGCGGACGCTCAGGAGTGCCCGGCCCGGGCGAGAGGACGACGTTGTCGTAGTCGTCCAGGTCGACCGACGCGTCGTTGGTGACCACGTGCGGCTCGCAGCCGTTGACCCGGGCCAGCAGGTGGAACAGGTTGTAGGTGTAGGAGTCGTGGTTGTCCACGAGCAACGTGCGCACGACTCCACCCTCCCGTCCGGGGGTTGCGAGGGTCAGCTGTCCTCGCCCTTCTTGTCCTCTTCGCCCTTGCGGTCCTCGTTGCCCTTGTTCTCCTCCCGCTTCTCCTTGCCGGGCGGCTCGGGGCGTTCGGTCCGCGCGGGCGGCGGAGGCGGAGGCGGGGGCGGCGGCGTGCTGGTCGAGGAGTTCAGGACCGCGTCGGAGACGATCAACGGCTGCCGGGCGCCGCGCAGTCCGAACTGGTGGTGCTCGGTGATGCGAACCCCGTCGGCCATGACCAGTTCGACCCCGACCAGGACGGTGTTGGGCGCGCTGGTCCTCGGCGGCTCGATGACGCGCACGTCGGCCACGCTCGACCAGAAGCCCTCGTAGCCCGCGAGCCCCTGCGCCTGCAGCCCGGTGCCCAACCGCGTCCACGCGTTGGCGGGGTGCTCGGGCAGCAGCGCGTAGTAGTCGGAGACGACGCGTTCGAGCTCGGCGGCCGTGGCGGACCGCTCCACCGGCTGCTCCTGCTCGCCCGAGGGCAGCAGGAACGCCAGCAGGACCAGCACGACCGCGGCGGCACCGGCGGCCGCGTAGATCCAGCGCCGCGAGCGAGCGGGTCGCTGCGCGGGGACCGGAACGTTGTTCAGGCGCGTGCCCTGGCTCGGCGTACCGGCCGGGACCCGGGGCACCGGCTGCGTGATGTCCGGGTCGGTGACCGGCGGGAGCGGCGACGGAGCTCCGGAGACCACGGCGTGCATCGCCTCGCTCGCCTGCGCGGGCGTGGGCCGCTGAGCGGGGTCGACGTGCAGCATCCGGGTCAGCACCGGGGCCAGCACACCGGCCAGCTGCGGCGGGCGGATCTCCCCCG
Organism: Saccharopolyspora endophytica; assembly: GCF_018070075.1. Taxonomy (GTDB): domain Bacteria; phylum Actinomycetota; class Actinomycetes; order Mycobacteriales; family Pseudonocardiaceae; genus Saccharopolyspora; species Saccharopolyspora endophytica. Next base: position 182,088 of record NZ_JAGPXE010000014.1, on the reverse strand, counting down.
CCGCGACCTCGTGCAGCAGGGCGATCGAGTTGTCGGCGTCCGCGCCGAACGGGGGCACGCCCTCGACGGCGGCGTAGAGCGTCGCGCCCAGCGAGTAGACGTCCGAGGCGGGCGTGGGCGCGTGCCCGCGAGCGGCCTCGGGAGACAGGTAGGCGGGCGTGCCCGCGATGATGCCGGTCTGGGTGACCGCGACGTCGTCGACGGCGTGCGAGATGCCGAAATCGGTGATCTTGGCGGTGCCGTCGTCGCTGAGCAGGATGTTGCCCGGCTTCATGTCGCGGTGCGTGATCCCGGCGGCGTGAGCGGCGTCGAGGGCGGCGGCCGTCTGCGCGCCCATGCTCGCCACCGCACCGGGCGTCATGCGCCCCTTGTCCTCCAGGACCTCGGCGAGGCTGCGGGAGGGCAGGTACTCCATGATCAGCACGGGGAAGCCGTCCTGCTCGATCACGTCGTGGACGGCCACCGCGTTCGGGTGGTGCAGGCGCGCGGCGATGCGGCCCTCGCGCATCGCCCGCTGCCGGGCCTCCTCGACGAGCTCGGGGTTCGACACCGAGCTCGGGTTGAGCTGCTTGACCGCGACGGGGCGTCCCAGCAGCTCGTCGGCGGCCAGCCACACCACGCCCATGCCGCCGCTGCCCAGTCGCCGCTCCAGCCGGTACCGGCCTGCGAGCAGCGCGCCCACCTCTGCCACGCGTAGCCCTTCTGCTCGGGAAAAACCCAGACCAGGCTAACCCGGACGTGTGATCAGCCCTGGACCCCCGGGCACCTACGCAGCCTCCGAACTGGGAAAACGGGCTCTTCCGGAGCATCACCATCCGGTTCGGCGGCCGGCGCGGAGGAAATCCTGACGGCGGGTGATCGATGCGTGACACTGTGGACCGACCGACCACAGGAGGAACGTGATGGAGTACCGGACCGTCGGGGCGACCGGCGTTCGCGTGTCACCGCTGTGCCTGGGCACGATGTCGTTCGGCGCGGACGCCGACGAGCAGACCGCGGCAGAGATGTTCCAGCAGGCGCGCGAGCTCGGCCTCAACTTCTTCGACACCGCCGACGTCTACGCGGGCGGGCGTTCCGAGGAGATCCTCGGCAGGCTCATCGCCGACTGCCGCGACGAGATCGTGCTCAGCTCCAAGGCGTTCTTCCCCACCGGTCCCGACATCAACGCCCAGGGCTCCTCCCGCCGGTACCTGGTGCGCGCGGTGGAGGCCAGCCTGCGGCGCCTGGGCACCGACTGGATCGACTTCTACTTCGTGCACGCCTTCGACGAGCACACCCCGATCGAGGAGACCCTGCGCGCGCTCGACGACCTGCAGCGGGAGGGCAAGATCCGCTACCCGGCGGTGAGCAACTGGGCGGCCTGGCAGATCGCCAAGGCGCTGGGGATCTCGGCCAAGGACCGACTGGCGCGCTTCGAGCTGATCCAGCCGATGTACAACCTCGTCCGCAGGCAGGCCGAGGTGGAGATCATGCCGCTGGCCGAATCCGAGAAGCTCGGCGTGATCACCTACAGCCCGCTCGGCGGCGGTCTGCTCACCGGCAAGTACGGGACCAGCCGCCGCCCCGAGACCGGGCGCCTGGTCGACAACGAGCGCTACGCCCGGCGCTACGGGCAGGAGTCCGACTACGTCACCGCCGAGAAGTTCACCGACTTCTGCGCCCAGCAGGGCGTCGCGCCTGCCACGCTGGCGGTGGCCTGGGCGATGTCGGCCCCGGCGGTCACCGCGCCCATCATCGGCGGCCGCGATCTCGACCAGCTCGCCGATTCGCTGGCGGCGCTCGACATCGACATGACCCCGGACCTCCGCGAGGAGATCTCCCGGCTCTCCGCTCCTCCGCCGCCGGCGACGGACCGCACCGAAACCCGCGACGCCGCTGGAACCTGAGGCCGGAAAGTTCGCCGGGCGCGGGAAGACCGCGACGACGGGGGCGTTATCGTGCTTCTCGTCGTGGCGTTTTCGCTTCGCTCGGAGGGGATGGCCTTGAGCAGCAACGAGATTTCACGTTGGGCCGAACAGCCCAGGCCATCGTCCGCCGAAGGGTGGATCGCGCGAGCCCGCGACGTCGCAGGGGTTCTCGCCGCCGACGCCGTCGAGCGCGACCGGGCCGGCGCGGTTCCGACGCGAGAAGTCCAGCTGCTCAAGGACTCCGGACTCGTCACCCTGCTGGGACCCGCGGAGCACGGTGGCGCGGAGCAGCACTGGACCACCGCCTGCCGCGTGGTGCGCGAGGTCTCCGCCGGGGACGGCTCGATCGGGCAGCTGCTCGGCCACCACTACGTGTGGGCGTGGGCGATGCGCCTGGTCGGCACGCCCGAGCAGATCGCCGAGGTCGACGAGCTCTACACCTCCCGCGGCCACTTCTTCGGCGGCGTGGTCAACCCGCGCGACCACGACCTCGTCGTCACCGATGAGGGCGAAACCCTGCTCTACCGCGGCAAGAAGTTCTTCTCCACCGGCAGCAAGATCGCCGACCTGCTGGTGATGGAGGGAACGCTGGAATCCAGCGGGAACAGCGTGTTCGCGGTCGTGCCCGCGCAGCAGGACGGCATCACCTTCGGCGATGACTGGAACAACCTCGGCCAGCGGCTCACCGTCTCCGGCAGCGTGGAGATCACCGACGTCCGGGTGCCGTGGTCCGGCGCCGCCGGGTACGTCGACAAGCAGTTCCGCCCGTCGGCTTTCAGCACCCTGCACGTGCCCGCGCTGCACCTGGTGTTCGCCAACCTCTACGTCGGCATCGCCCAGGCTGCGCTGCGCGCCGGCGTCACCTACACCCGGGGCCACACCCGCGCCTGGCCCTACGGCGGCGAGGGCAAGAACTCCGGGACCGAGGAGTTCTACGTGCTGGAGGGGTACGGCGATCTGCAGTCTAAGCTGTGGGCGGCCGAGACGCTCACCGACGCGGCGGGGGCCAACCTCGCGCAGCTGCTGCACGCCGACCGCGAGTCGGTGACGCGCGAACAGCGGGGCCGCGCAGCGGTTCTCGTCTCAGCAGCCAAGCAGCGCGCGATCGACGTCGGTCTGGAGATCGCCAACCGGGTCTTCGAGCTCACCGGCGCCCGCGCCACGGCCAACTCGGTGGGCATGGACCTCTACTGGCGCAACCTGCGCACGCACAGCCTGCACGACCCGGTGGCCTACAAGCGGATCGAGGTCGGCCGGTACACCCTGCGCGGTGACCTGCCGATCCCGTCGCCCTACAGCTGAGCTACTCCGGCGCTTCGCCGTCGGTCCAGGTGCGCGGCACGACCACGTGCAGGGCGTTGCGCGCGACCTCGAAGGTCTGCGGAGTGCTGGAGACGACCTCGCCGTCGATGTTGATCGGCAGCTCGCCCCCGGTGTCGATCCGCACCGCGCGGGTGCGGATGTGCTCGACCTGATCGCTGGACTTGCCGGTCTTGAGCCCGCGCACGACGTCGGCGAGCTGGCGGAGGTTGCCCTGCCGGATGACCGTGATGTCCAGCGAGTTGTCGTCGATGCCGGAGTCGCTGGCGGCCAGCTGCCCGCCGCCGAAGTAGCGACCGTTGGCGACCGAGACCTGGAGCAGCTTGTCGTACTCGCGGTCCTCGTGATCGCCGTCCGGGAAGGTCAGCTTGGCGCCGAACGGCCGGTGCTTGAAGAACGCCTTGGCGGTGGCCACCGGGTAGGCCAGCGGCCCGACGTAGCGCTTCAGCCGCGGCGACATGGCCTGCGCGACCTCCGCGCCGATGCCGACCGAGGCGCGGTTGACGTAGTAGTTGTCCCCGCAGAGCCCGAGGTCGACGTCGACGATGTGGCTGCCCAGGATGGTCTGGCAGGCCCCGTCGAGGTCGTCGGGGATGTGCATGGTGCGGGCGAAGTCGTTGGCCGTGCCCAGCGGCAGCAGCGCGAGCGGGACGTCGCGGTGCGCGAGGCAGTCGACCACCGAGCTGACGCTGCCGTCCCCACCGCCGACGATGATCAGGTCGTGGCCGCTCCTGGCCGCCGAGTCCACGGTCTCGACCAACCGCGAGGGGTCCTGCAGCGGGTAGGTGGCGCCCAGGGGTACGCCGAGCTCGCGCAACCGGTCGAGGGCGTAGGCGTAGGCCTTGCCTCCGGTGCGCGAGTGCACGTTGACCACCAGGGCGGCTTTGGTGACAGGCCGCTCGATGCGAATGGTCCGCCTCCTGCGAAGTTCGGGGACACCGATGGCGTCCTTTCTACCGCCGCCGGGTCGAGGACCACACCCCAGAGGGGTGTCGAAGGACCGGGCGGCGCCGCCGCGAGGCGTGGAACCGGCCTCGCGGCCTCCACCTCGCCGCAGGGAGGATCGGTCAGGCGCGGGCGCCGACGTCGGCGGTGACGACGCCGGTCGAGACCAGGCGGCGCTTGGCTCGGCGGGTGCCCCACGGACCGTGCAGGGCGATCATGTCGGACGGGAGCGGACAGGTGCGCCCACCTTCGGCGATCCGGGAAATACCGGCCTCCGGGCGGGGCTGAGCGTGCTTGGACACAGTTCTCACCAGCGAAAAGTAGGTAAAGAGCGAAATTTGGGCAGGAGAGCACGCGCTGCCGGAATCAATTATGCGCCATCCGATGTCGATCTTCACGGCGGGGTGCCCCTCCGTTCCGAATGCGGCGAATTCCATTCGCATTCCATTGTGGATCGAATTGCGATTTCCGCGAGTTCACCGGATTTTAGGACTGATTTCACTTATCACTGAAGTAATAGGCGCCATCGCCACGTGCACGACCCCTCAGCGGGTCGCGTTCAACCGGGCATGCCATGGTTTGCGTCATGACCGCCGGGCAGCAGGCCGAGCCGACCGCACAGCAGTCCCAGCCCGACCGAGGGCAGCGGTTCCACGCCGCGATGGAAGCCGTGACGCGAAGACTCCCCTTCGGGCTCTCCCGCGTCGTCGCGCCGAGCCTCCTCGGCTTCGCGCTGATCAACGGCTCCACCTTCGCCTTCGACCTGCTGCTGCTCACCCTGTTCCGCAGCGTGCTGCACTGGCCGGTGCCGGTGGCGTTCACCGTCGCCTACCTGATCGCCTTCGCGCTGAGCTTCGTGCTCAACCGCGCGCTGAACTTCCGCTCGCACGCACCCGTCGGACCGCAGGCCGCGCTCTACGCGGTGGCGATCCTCATCAACTACCTGGCCTTCATCCTCGGCCTCGGCAGCGGACTGGCGGCGCTGGGCACGCAGTACCACGTGTCGCGGCTCCTCGCGGGCCTGTGCGAAGCGGTCTACATGTACAGCGTCATGCGCTGGGTCATCTTCCGCGACACCGACGGTCGCTGAGCTCCAGCCGCACCGGCTAGTGTCGCGACGTGCTCAACAGCGTTCGCGTGATCCGTCGGCTGAAGTCAGCGGACCACGGCTTCGTGCTGCGTTCGGCTTCGTGGCCGCGCAGCACCGCCGACCCGGCCTTGCGCCGGCTCACCCACCTCGCCGACCACAGCAAGCTGTGGCTCGGCATCGCCGCCGTGCTGGCGACCAGGCGCGGGCGGCTGCGTCGAGCGGCGCTGCGCGGGGCCAGCGCCATCGCGTTCACCAGCGCCGTGACCAACGGCATCGGCAAGCCGCTGCTCCCCCGCCGCCGTCCGGCCGCCAACCTGCTGCCCGTGCGCCGCAGGCTCAGCACGCCCCCGTCGTCGTCCTCGTTCCCGTCCGGTCACGCGGCCTCGGCTGCCGCGTTCACCACCGCGGTGTGGATGGAGTCCCCCGAGCTGGGAATGGCGCTCCTCCCGCTGGCCGGGGCCGTCGCGTACTCGCGGGTGCACACCGGGGTCCATTGGCCGACCGACGTGCTCTTCGGCGCCGCGATCGGCACCGGCATCGCTGCGGCCACCAGCCGCTGGTGGCCGGTGCGGCCCTCCACGCCGAGCATCGCCAGGCCCAGCGCTCGCACCGTCGCGATGGAGGAGGGCGACGGGCTGGTGCTGCTGGTCAACCCCTCCTCCGGTGATCCCGCCCGGGATCCCACCGCCGAGCTCGCCGGACTGCTGCCGCGCGCCGACTTCGTCTACCCGCTGCCCGGGGCCGATCTGGCCGATCAGCTGCACGAGCACCTCGACGCCACCGGGAGCGCGAAGGCGCTCGGCGTCGCCGGCGGGGACGGCAGCGTTGCGGCGGCGGCCGCGGTGGCCGCGGTGCGCGGGCTGCCGCTGCTGGTGGTGCCGAGCGGGACGCTCAACCACTTCGCACGCGATCTCGGCGTGAACAGCACCTACGACTCCGTGCGGGCGCTGCGCGCCGGTTCGGCGGTCAACGTGGATCTGGGCACGGTCAAGGTCGACGACGTGCCGCAGCAGTGGTTCGTCAACACCGCGAGCCTCGGCGGCTACCCGGACATGGTGCGGCTGCGCGAGAAGTGGGAGCACCGCTGGGGGAAGTGGCCCGCCGGAGCGGCGGCGCTGGTGCGGGTGCTGGCCAGCGCCGAGCCGATCCCGGTGCGGATCAACGGGATCGACCGCAAGATCTGGCTGTTCTTCGCCGGTGGCAACGGGTATCAGCCCAAGGGACTGGCTCCGACCTGGCGGCCGAGGCTGGACACCGGCGTGCTGGACGTCCGCTACATCCGCGCGGACCTGCCGTTCTCCCGGACCCGGTTCATCGCCGGAGCCCTGACCGGGGCGCTGTTCCACAACCGCGCGTACGTGCAGGAGGAGCGCGACCGGGTTCGGGTCGAGGTGCTGGGCGCGCCCGTGGCACTGGCCCGCGACGGCGAGGTCTCGCTCAAGGGAACCGTTTTCGAGTTCGCGGCCCGCGACGGCGCGCTGCACGTCTACCGGCCGGACTGAGCGCGAGGACCCGGGGGCGCCACGTCCCGCGATCGGCGGCCCCGGGTCCTCCTCGATCGTTCGTCAGGCGCCGATGGTGGCGGTGTCGATGACGAAGCGGTAGCGCACGTCACTGCCGGTGACGCGCTCGTAGGCGGCGTTGACCTGGTCCGCCGAGATGGTCTCGATCTCCGCGCCGATGCCGTGCTCGGCGCAGAAGTCCAGCATCTCCTGGGTCTCGGCGATGCCGCCGATCATCGAACCGGCCAGCGACTTGTTGCCGCCGATCAGCGAGAACGCGCTGTAGGACAGCGGCGTGCCCGGGGCACCGACGTTGACCATGGCGCCGCCGACGCGCAGCAGGCCCAGGTAGGAGTCGATGGGCAGCTCGGCCGAGACCGTGTTGAGGATCAGGTCGAAGCGGCCCGCCAGGGTCTCGAAGGTCGACTCGTCGCTGGTCGCGTAGTAGTCCTTCGCGCCGAGCCTCAGGCCGTCCTCCTGCTTCTTCAGGCTCTGGCTGAGCACCGTCACCTCGGCGCCCATCGCGGCGGCCAGCTTGACCGCCATGTGGCCGAGGCCGCCCAGACCGACGACGGCGACCTTCTTGCCGGGGCCGGCACCCCACTGGCGCAGCGGCGAATAGGTGGTGATGCCCGCGCACAGCAGCGGGGCGGCGACGTCGAGGCCGATGCCCTCCGGGATGCCGCAGACGAACGCGTCGGAGACCACGACCTGCTGGCTGTAGCCGCCGTAGGTGTTCTCGCCGTCGAAGCCGACGCCGTTGTAGGTCTGGACGTTGCCCTTGACGCAGAACTGCTCGGTCCCGGCCTGGCAGTACTCGCACTCACCGCAGGAGTCGACCATGCAGCCGACGCCGACGCGGTCGCCGACCTGGTACTTCGTCACCGCCGATCCGACGGCGGCGACGGTGCCCGCGATCTCGTGGCCCGGGACCATCGGGAAGATCGCGGTGCCCCAGTCCTCGCGGGCCTGGTGGATGTCGCTGTGGCAGATGCCGGCGTAGGCGATGTCGATCAGCACGTCGTCCGGCCGCAGGTCACGTCGCGTGATCGTCGTCTGCTCCAGGGGTGCCCCCGGGGACGGAACGGCGATAGCGTTCGTGATCGTGCTCATGAACCCTCCATGGAACAGCTTGTGCACGAGCTCTCGATGTAAGAGCCTTCTTACATTGGGACGTAAGAGGGCTCTTACATATTCCGATCGAAAGATGTGATCCAGGACATGGGCGGCAAGTACCACCACGGCGACCTCCGCGCCGAGCTCGTTCGGGTCTCGCTGGAGGCCATCGCCGAACGCGGCGTCGAGAGCTTCTCCGTCGCCGAGGCCGCCCGCCGCGCCAAGGTCAGCCCCGGCGCTCCCTACCGGCACTTCCCGGAGCGGGAGAGCCTCGTCGCCGCCGTGGCCACCGAGGTCGCCCACCAGCTGGCCGACGAGGTCGAGCAGGCCGCCGGCCAGCACGACGATCCCGTCGAGGGGCTCGCCGCCGCCGCGGGCACCTACACCGGGTACCTGATCCGGCAGCGGGTCGGCATGGACCTGATCAACGCCGAGGTCCTGCAGGGCGCCCGCTACGCGGAGCTGCACGACCAGACCCGCCGCCTCACCGATCAGTTCCTCCTGCGCACCATGGCGGTGGCCGCCCCGGCCGACGCCCTGGAGCTGATGGAGCAGCTGTTCACCCAGGCCCACGGCTACGGAACCTTCTGGCTCAACGGCGTCTTCACCAAGCACGGCTACACCCCGGACCTCGTGGTCCGGAAATCCGCCCAAGCCGCCCGGGTCGCCGTCGAGGGCTACCGGCACACCTCCCCCTGACCCCGCCACACGCCCGATCAAGCCCACAACCCGGATTACCGCCGTATTCAGGCACCGGATTACCGCCGTATTCAGGCACCGGATTACCGCCGTATTCAGGTACCGGAATACGGCCGTATTCGGTTGCGGGGGCGCGTCGGGCACCCGACCAGCGGATTGCGACTGACTGATTCCTCAGTTGAATGTTGCGATTTGCGCATGGTGTCGGTACGGTCCGATGCGTGTTGGACGGCGGGTGGGTCGAGCGGGTTCGGCCCCGGTTCCACGAGGCGGCCCGGCAGATGATCGCCGCGCGCGTCGCGCCGGTGCGCGGGACGTCGGCCGCCACGATCCACCGCCACTCCCCCGGCCGCTTCGCGGAGCCGACGCGCCGGGCGCCCCACGAGTCCATCCGACGCGAGATGGTCCGCACCGCAACGAGCTTGAAGGAAGAGCGATGAACGAAGAGGTCATCATCACCGCGGCGCTCACCGGCGCCGGCGACACCGTCGGCAAGAGCCCGCACGTGCCGGTCAGCCCGGAGCAGATCGCGCAGTCGGCCGTGGAGGCGGCGAACGCGGGCGCGGCCGTGGTCCACGTGCACGTGCGTGACATCGAGACCGGCCAGGGCACCCGCGACGTGTCGGTCTACCGCGAGACGGTGCGGCGGATCCGCGAGTCCGGCGTGGACGTGGTGCTGAACCTGACCGCGGGCATGGGCGGCGACCTGTTCATCGATCAGGACGACCCGCTCAAGCCGGTCGACGGAACCGACCTGGTCAACGGCCTGGAGCGGTTGCCGCACGTCGAGGAGCTGCTGCCGGACATCTGCACGCTGGACTGCGGTTCGCTGAACTTCGGCGACGGCAGCCAGCTCTACATCTCCACCCCGGACATGCTGCGGGCGGGCGCCAAGCGCATCCAGGAGCTGGGCGTGAAGCCCGAGCTGGAGATCTTCGACACCGGCCAGCTGTGGTTCGCCAAGAAGATGATCGAAGAGGGCCTCATCGACGCCCCGCCGCTGTTCCAGCTGTGCATGGGCATTCCCTACGGCGCTCCGGTCGACCCCGGCGTGCTGCAGGCGATGGTGAACATGCTGCCGGAGGGCGCGAACTGGGCGAGCTTCGCCATCGGCCGCAACCAGCTCCCGTGGGTCGCGCAGTCGGCGCTGCTCGGCGGGCAGGTCCGCGTCGGCCTGGAGGACAACCTCTACCTGAGCCGCGGCGTGAAGGCCACCAACGCGCAGCTGGTCGAGCGCGCCGTGACCATCATCGAGGGCATGGGCGCCAAGATCGCCACCCCGGACCAGGCCCGCGCCAAGCTCGGCCTCAAGCCCCGCTCCTGAACCGAAGGGAATCCACTGTGGACAACGAGAGCGCATCGCGGGTCCGCCACGTCGCCTGCATCGGCGCGGGAGTGATCGGCGGCGGCTGGGCAGCGCACTTCCTGGCCCGCGGCTACCGGGTCACCGCGTGGGACCCGGCGCCCGACGCGGCCGAGAAGCTCCGGCGGCTCGTCGACGCCGCCTGGCCGGCGCTGACCGAGCTCGGGCTGGCCGACGGCGCATCCCGGGACAACCTCACCGTCGCCGACACCCTCGAGGAGGCCGTCGCCGAAGCGGAGTTCGTGCAGGAGAGCGCGCCCGAGGACCTCGCGCTCAAGCAGGACCTGCTCGCCAAGATCGACGCCGCGACCCCGGCGGGCGTGGTGATCTCCTCGTCGACCTCGGGCTACCCGATGACCGACATGCAGACCCGCTGCGCGAACCCGGGTCGCCTGGTCGTCGGGCACCCGTTCAACCCGCCCTACCTGATCCCGCTGGTGGAGGTCGTCGGCGGCGAGTCCTCCGAGCAGTGGGCGGTGGACTTCGCGGCGGAGTTCTTCGAGGTCGCGGGCAAGCACGTGATCAAGATGGACCGCGAGGTGCCCGGTTTCATCGCCAACCGCCTGCAGGAGGCGATCTGGCGCGAGGCGCTGCACATGGTCGACAACGGCGAGGCGACCGTGGAGCAGATCGACGCCTCCATCACCGAGGGGCCCGGTCTGCGCTGGCCGCTGCTGGGGCCGTGCCTGACCTTCCACCTCGCCGGCGGCGAGGGCGGCATGGCGCACATGCTCGACCACTTCGGGCCGTCGCTGAAGTCGCCGTGGACCCGGCTGGAGGCTCCGGAGCTCACCCCCGAGCTGCGCGACCGCATGGTCGACGGGTGCGAGGAGGCGGCCGACGGCCGCAGCATCCCGGAGCTGGTGGCCGACAGGGACAAGGCCGTCATCGCGGTGATGCGCGCGGTCAACGAGGTCCGGGGGGCGCGATGATGATGCGGCAGCAGGTCCGTCCTGAGTGGATCGACTACAACGGTCACCTCAGCGAGGCCTACTACGTGCTGGTCTTCGGCTTCGCCACCGACGCCCTGATGGAGCGGATCGGCATGGACTCCGACCACCTGAAGCGGACCGGCTGCTCGCTCTACACGGTCGAGGCCCACGTCCGGTACCTCCGCGAGGTACCTCCGGACTCGGAGATGCTCATCACCACCCGGGTCGTCGAGGTGGGCGCCAAGAAGCTGCGCCTGTGCCACGAGATGGTGGTGGACGACGTCCTGCGGGCCACGACGGAACTCGTCGCCCTGCACGTGGATTCCGAGCAGGGCCGCACTTCCCCGTTCCCGGAGGACATCGCCGAGGCCCTCAACGCCCGCCTCGAAGACGCCCCGGACTACGCGGGGCGCGTCTGAGCCGCCATGGCCTTCTGCAGGTAGCGGCGCAGGGCCTGGTGCTGCGCCGGTGAGAGTTGCGGGACCTCGGAGTTCATCGCCTGGATGGCGAGGGCTTTGATCTCCGGGTCCTGCTCCTCCTCGGCGGCCAGGTCCCGCCAGAGGGCGTCGCCGTCGATACCCGCCGCGAGTTCTGCTTCGCGCACCGCGTCGGCGAGTTCGAGCTGGTCCTGGGCGCACTGCTCGACCCTCGGATCGTCGGGCTCGGCCGTGGCGAGGTGGTCGTAGTGCTCGGTGACCCGGGCGGCCAAGGCGCGCAGGTGCTCGTCGCTGTCGGCGAGGCTGTCGGTGGCGGCCTGCAGGACGGCGCGCTGCGGGCCGAACGCCTTCTCCACGAGCAGCAGCATGTCCCGCTGCTGGTCACCGGGAACACCGGCGTGGCGCCGCAGGCGCGCGATCTGCTCGCTCTCGTCGCCGATCTCGCCGATCAACGCCGGAGCGCCGCCGGCGGCGCGCACCAGGCGCAGCGACTCGCGCTGCCGGGCGATGCGCTGCTCCTGCTCGGCCAGGTCGCGCTCGACGCCGTCGAGCAGGTCGGCGAGCTCGGTGGTCCCGTCGGCGACGCCCTCGATCTGCGCCAGGCTCAGACCGAGGTCGACGAGCTTGCGGACCAGCAGCAGGCGGGCGATCGCCGAGGTCCGGTAGAGCCGCCGGCCGGCGGAGTCCCGCTCGGCCTCGCCCAGCAGACCGATCTGGTGGTAGTGCCGCACGGTGCGGGGTGAGACGTCGGCGAGCTCGGCGACCTGGCCGATCGTCAGCGGCGTGTGCTCCAGCGGGTTCATGGCGACCAGACAACCAGTTGACGTCGCGTCAACCGCAAGTCATCGATGCGCCGGTTCCAGCGCGCGGATCTCGCGAACGCTGTCGGCGAGGGTGCGGTCACCCAAGGAGGCCAGCACGGCCCGTTCGGCTTCGGCGGTGAGGTTGGCGAAGAACTCGCCGGTGCGCGCGGCGACCATGCACACGTGCTCGCCGTCGGGTGAGCGCGCCCACAGCGGCTTGTCGCCGACGGCGCAGCGGTAGATGTCGGCGAGCGTGATCTCCTCGGCCGGCCTGCCCAGCCTGGCACCGCCGCCGCGACCCTTGGTGCAGATCACGAGCCCTTCGGCGTGCAGCGGGACGAGCAGCTTGCGCACGAGGCTGGGGTTGGTGCTCAGCTCCTCGGCGAACTGCGTGGAGCTGCGGACCTCCGAGCCCTCCTCGGCCGCGATGGCCAGCCGCATCATCACCTGAAGCGCGCGGCAGAACCGGATGTCGAGCATCTCCTCACCTCCGTCCCCGAGTCGCACCGAAGTCTAGCAACGCCCCCATAATAGCGACTGTCACAGTTGCAGTTTCCTGAATCGAATATGTAAGTTTGTCTTGCACACTTGAAGCTCCGGGACTCCACGCCTGGAACGCATCGACAGGAGATCACCGCTGTGAGCAGTCGCGCTTCGCAGGCACTGGCCCGCCCGTTCACCCTCGGTTCGGCCGAGCTGCCCAACCGCATCGTGATGGCGCCGATGACGCGGCAGAAGTCCCCGGGCGGCATCCCCGGCGAGGACGTCGCCGCGTACTACGCGCGCCGCGCCGCCGCGGGCACCGGCCTGATCATCACCGAGGGCACCTACGTCGACCACGCCTCGGCGGGCTTCAGCGGTGACATCCCCCGCTTCCACGGCGAGGAGCAGCTGGCGGGCTGGTCGCGCGTGGTCAAGGCCGTGCACGCCGAGGGCGGCAAGATCATGCCGCAGCTGTGGCACGTGGGCATCCAGCGCCCGGCCGGCGCCGGCCCGTTCCCGGAGGCCCCGGTCGTCGGCCCGTCGGGCGTCGGCCTGGACGGTGAGCCGGGCGCCGGTTCCCCGCTGACGCTGTCGGACATCGACGACCTGATCAACGCCTTCGCGGAGGCCGCGTGGGCCGCCGAGCGCATCGGCTTCGACGGCATCGAACTGCACGGCGCGCACGGCTACCTCATCGACCAGTTCCTGTGGGAGCGCACCAACCGGCGCACCGACGCCTTCGGCGGAGACCCGGTCGAGCGCACCAGGTTCGCGGTCGACATCGTCAAGGCGATCCGGGAGCGCGTCGCCCCCGACTTCCCCGTCGTGCTGCGCTTCTCGCAGTGGAAGGCCGACAACTACGACGCCAAGCTCGCCGAGAACCCCGACGAGCTCTCGGCGATCCTCACGCCGCTGGCCGACGCCGGTGTCGACGCCTTCCACGCCTCCGGCCGCCGCTACTGGGAGCCGGAGTTCCCGGAGTCGGGCTCGGAGCTCAACGTCGCGGGCTGGGCGAAGAAGGTCACCGGCAAGCCCGTCATCACCGTCGGGTCGGTCGGTCTGGACGCGATCTTCGACGCCGCTTCGCTCGCGGGCAAGGGCGCCGGCGTGGAGAGCATCGAGCGGCTGCTGGAGCGCTTCGAGCGCGACGAGTTCGACATGGTCGCGATCGGCCGCGCGCTGCTGGCCGACCCGCTGTGGGGCCAGAAGGTCCTGGAGGACCGCCAGCACGAGCTCGTCCCGTTCACCAAGGACGCCCTGGTGAACCTGTACTGATCCCGGCGAGACCGGAAGGGGCGCAGCGCGGGTCCGCGTGCTGCGCCCCTTCTCGCTATCCCGCGGGTTCCGTCGTCGTGGTCGCCGCCGCCGGTGAGGTCGTGGGCGCGGGCTCCGGCGGTGGCGTGCTGCTGGACGGCGGAGGTTCGCTCGGCGGGGGCGGCTCGCTCGGCGGCGGAGGTTCGCTCGGCGGCGGAGGTGGCGGCGGCGGCTGGGTCGGCGTCGGCTCGGGCGCGGGTGCCGGTGGAGGCGGCGGCGGAGGTGCGGGAGCCGGGGCAGGGGCGGGCGCCGGTGCCGGTGCCGGTGCCGGTCCTGGAGCAGGGGCCGGAGCCGGTGGCGCACCCGCGGGAGCGGCGCCGGGCGGCGCCATCGCGACCACCGCGCCGGACGGTGGACTTCCCGCCATGGACGGCGTCGGATCCGGTGCTCCGGGCGGTAGGCCCGGCGTGGGGACGACGCCTCGGGCGTAGCGGTCCGCCCAGGCCAGGACCGTGCGGACGTAGGTCTCCGACGGGTTGTAGCGGAAGAGAGCGGCGGCCAGCTGCGCGCGATCGCGCAGGTTCCCGCCACCCGCGCACAGGTAACGGCCCGAGGTCGCGGCGGCGTCGAAGACGTTGTGCGGATCGGCTCCGCGGTGCGCGTAGGAGCGCCAGGTCGACGGGATGAACTGCATCGGACCGACCGCGCGGTCCCACACCACGTCGCCGTCGAGCCCGCCACCGTCGGTGTCGCGGATCGCGGCGATGCCCGGACCACCGTTCAGCCGCGGTCCCAGGATCGGCGAGTGCGTGCGCCCCGAGGCGTCGATCTGCCCGGATCTCGCGTGGTTGGACTCGACGCGCCCGATGCCCGCCAGCACCGACCAGTGCAGGCCGCACCCCGGATCCGACTTCGCCAGCGAATCCTGCGCCCGCTGGTACGCGGCGAGCACGACACCGGGAATCCCGAGCGTCCCGGACGGGATTCGCCCCAACCGGCCGGTTCCGCGTTCGATCCCACCCCGCCGCAGGTCCTCGTGGAACCGCGGGCTCAGGACCGGGTCGTGGGGCACGCGTCCGCTGACGCCCGTCCTGCTGCCGCCCGGCGGCGTCGGAGCCCGGCCGGCCGAGTGCGGCCGCTGCTCCCCCATCTCCAACGCGGAATCCCCGCGCACGGCCAGGACCGGCAGCAACGCCACCAGGAGTCCCGTGGTCACCGCGGTGAACCGCTCGCCACGGCTGAACTCGTCCGGCAACGCCAATGCCCGCACCTCCCCATCGAACCGCCGCTGGAAACTCGTCGGATTCGAGCGGTTCTCAGCGGCGGTACCGGCATTGTTCAAAGGCGGAGCGACCGCCTGTACCGCCGTTCGGCGTAAGTGGTTCGACCAATTGGAAGCGCGAATTCCGGTTGTCGATCTCCGCTCGCGGTACCGTCGGATCATGGGTGACTACGCGCACATCCTGACCCGGCGGGACGAAGCGACCATCACGATCACGATGAACCGGCCCCAGCGCCGCAACTCCCTGTCGCAGGAGCACCTCGTCGAGCTGCTCGCGGCGTTCCGCGAAGCCGGCGAGTCCGACGCGACGGGGATCGTGCTGGCGGGCGAGGGCCCGGTGTTCTCGGCCGGCCACGACTTCGGCGACGTCGCCGCGCGCGACCTCACCGGCGTGCGCGAGCTGCTCCAGCTGTGCACCGAGCTGATGGACACCGTCCAATCGGTGCCGCAGGTCGTGCTGGCCAAGGTGCACGGCCTGGCGACCGCCGCCGGGTGCCAGCTGGTCGGCGCCTGCGACCTGGCGGTGGCCGCCGACTCGGCGGGGTTCGCGCTGCCCGGCGGCAAGGGAGGCTGGTTCTGCCACACTCCCGCGGTGCCGGTGGCCCGCAACATCGGCCGCAAGCGGCTGATGGAGATGGCGCTCACCGGCGACGTCATCGACGCCGCGACAGCGCTGGACTGGGGCCTGATCAACCGGGTGGCCGCCGACGACGTCCTGGACGACGCCGTCGCCGACCTGCTCGCCCGCGCGACGCGCGGCAGCCGCACCAGCAAAGCCCTCGGCAAGCAGACCCTCTACGCCCAGCTCGACCGCCCGGAGCAGGACGCCTACGCGATCGCCCTGGAGGTCATGGCCGCGGCCTCCCAACTCCCCGCCGCCCGCGAGGGGATGGCCGCATTCCTGGAGAAGCGCCACCCCGACTGGCCGGACTGAGCGAGCCGCCGCGGAATCGCTCGACACTCCCTACACGGCTTCGAGCAGCGGTGTCTCCAGGGACCACGGGGCCGCTACCTCCAGCTGGCGGGCCAGGCGCAGCAGCAGTCCTTCGCTCTGGAGCGGGCCGACGAACTGCACGCCCATCGGCAGGCCCGCGTCGGTGCGGTGCAGCGGCAGGCTGATCGCCGGGCGCCCGGTGATGTTGGCGAGCTGGGTGTAGGGAACCCAGGCCAGGTTCTTCTCGACGAGCTGGTCCACCATGCCCAGCAACCGCAGCACGCGGGTGGTCCGGGTGCGCACCAGCAGCCTGGAGACGGTCTGCAGCGCGGGCGGGGTCGCCAGCGATCCGACCTCGATCGGCGGTTCGCCCAGGGTGGGCGTCATCAGCAGGTCGTAGCGGCTGTGGAACCCGGCGAGCGCGGCGATGTGCTCGCGCCGCCGCTCCTGTGCCTGCGAGAGCGCGACGGCGCCGGTCATCCGGCCGAGCGCGGCCATCATCAGCGTGTCGGGCTCGAAAGCGTCATCGCCGCAGCCCGTTTCGCGCTTGATGCGGTCGACCTCGTCCGCCTGGTGGACGAACCACACGAGCAGGAAGTCCTTGCCGAGCTGGCGGTCGTCGTGCGGCGGGTCGACCTCCTCGACCTCGTGCCCGAGCTTGGTGAGCAGTTCCGCCGAACGCTCCACGGCCCGCACCGCTTCCGGGTGCGGTCGCTCGCGCAGCGCGCACCGGGTGGTGTAGCCGATGCGCAACGTGCCGGGCTCCTCGTCGAGCTGCTGGGACAGCGGGCGGTCGGGCAGCGCGGTGGCGAACGGGCTCATCGCTTCCGGGCCGATCAGCGCGTCGAGCATCGCGGCGGTGTCGCGCACGGTGCGGGAGAGGACTCCGCTGGTGGCCAGGCCGTTGAGCGGTTCGCTCTCCACCGGCCCCGCGGGGACCAAACCGCGGCCGGCCTTGAGCCCGACCAGTCCGTTGCAGGCCGCCGGGATGCGGATGGATCCGCCGCCGTCGCTGGCCGCCGCCACCGGCACGATCCCCGCCGCGACGGCCGCGCCCGCACCGCCGGAGGAGCCGCCCGGGGTGCGCCGGAGGTCCCACGGGTTGCGGGTCGGGCCGAACAGGACCGGTTCGGTGACTCCCTTGGAGCCGAACTCGGGCGTGTTGGTCTTGCCGAAGACGACGAGCCCGGCGTCCAGCCAGCGCTGCACGACGGTGTCGGTGACGGCCGACGTGCGATCGGCGAACGCGCGGCACCCGTCGGAGCTCGGCGCCCCGGCGAGGTGGTGCCCCAGGTCCTTGAGCAGGAACGGGACCCCGGCGAACGGACCGGAGAGCTCGCCGGCGACGCGCTGGTCGGCGTGCTCGTCGAGCCACGCGACGATGGCGTTGATGGCGGGGTTGACCGCCTTCGCCCTGCTGCGGGCGGCCTCCAGCAGTTCGCCCGCGGTCACCTGCCCCGATGCGACCAGTTCGGCCAGTCCCAGACCGTCGTGCCGCAGGTACTCCTCGACGTCCACCCGTTCTCCTGTTCACCACCGCGCAGCGCGCGCCGCACCGAAAACCGGACCCAGCATCTCCGCCCGGCTCGCCGAGATCAACGGGCCGACCCTTTCCCGCAGGTCGCAGCCGCGTCACGGGAGCGCGGTCAGGCCCGGTGCCCGGTCGCCTCCACCGCGACCTCGACCCTGGAACGCACGCCGAGCTTGGCCAGCACGTGCGAGACGTGCACCTCGATGGTGCGCCGCGAGGCGAACAGCTGCGCCGCGATCTCCGGGTTCGACATCCCGTCGCCCACCAGCAGCGCGACCTGCCGTTCGGTCTTGGTCAGCGCTTCCCATCCCGTGGTGGCGCGAAGCCGCTTGGCGCGCGGCGACCGGATGCCGTGCGGGCGCATCCTGGCCGCGGCGCGTTCGAGGTCCCAGTTCGCGCCGAGGTGGGTGAAGATCTCCGCCGCCTGCGCGTAGGCCTTGCGGGCGGCGGGGATCTCACCCCGTTCGGCGAGGACGGCGGCCAGGTCCTCCAGCGCCCGCGCGCGCTTGGGCGGCTGGTGGGTCTTGTCGTAGTGCTCGATGGCGGCGCGCAGCGTGATCGGGTCGCGTTCGAGCAGGCCCCGGCAGTGCTGCGCGGCGGCGAGGATGTTGGGCGCGGCGCCCACCGTCGCGCCCTGCACGCAGGCGTTGGTGGCGCGGGTGGCGGTCTCCTCGTCACCGGTCTGCAGCGCGAGCCGGACCAGGATCGGCAGCCACACGTAGTTGCTGCCGAAGCGCTCGCTGGTGTCCAGCGCCTCGGCGAGGATGGCCGTCGCGCGCTGGAGTTCGCCCTCGATCTCGGCCCGCAGCACACCGGCCACCATGAGGAACCCGGCGTTCTCCTGGGAGTCCGGCGTCGCTTCCCCGGCCACCGCGAGCTGCTGCTCGAAGACCTCGCGCTCGCCGCGGTACCCGGCCAGCATCGCCCACAACCCGTGCAACCAGCGGAGCTGGTGCGAGCTCATCTCGGCGGTGAGCTCGCCGGCCGCCTGCAGCTCGGCCGCGGCGTCGTCCCAGCGGCCGACGGTGAAGTAGTGGTTGGCCGCCGACAGCCGCACCACCGCCAGCCGCGACGGGGTGGCGCTGCGCTCGGCGATGGCCAGCATCTCGTGCAGCGCGAACCCGGCCTCCTCGGCGTGCCCGAGGGCGAACAGCAGCATCATCCGGTTGCTGAGCACCTGCAGCAGCAGGTCGGCGTTCTCCAGCGCGTCGCCGAGCGCCGAACCGGCCTGCTGGTAGCACACGAGCGCTTCGGCGAGGTCGTTGTTGCGGGCTCGCGCGGTTCCTCGGACGTGCAGCGCGAGTCCCAGCGCGTAGTCGTCGTCGGCTTCGTGGGCCTCGGCCAGCGCTCGGTCCACGGTGCGCTCGGCGTCGGTGAAGTTCCCGCTCATCAACTTCGCCTGCGCGAGCTTGGCGCGCATCCGGGCCAGCCAGCGGAGTTCGAACCCGGCGGTGGCGTCGGCTTCGGCGATGACGGCCGCGGCCTCGTCGGCCATCCGGCGCGCGGTCAGCGACCACACCAGGTACCAGGTCAGCTCGGCCGCACAGGAGGGGTCGGTGACCTCGTCGAGGGCGCGCGCGCTGAAATCGTGGGCCTGCTCGGAGCGTTCGAGCTGCACCAGCGCGAGGGCGCGGGCGGCCAGCAGGACGTCGCGGTGCTGCTCGTTCGCGGGCAGCGGGACGAGCGCGGCTTCGAGCAGGTCGGCCGCGCAGGCGGGAGCGCGGTGGGCCAGCGCGCGCCCGTTGCGCACCAGCCAGTCCAAGCCCCAGTCGTCGACTTCGGCGTCGCCGAGGGAGATCGAGGACAGCAGCTGCTCGCCGACCCGTTCCACCGAGGCACCGGAGTCCTGCAGGACGCGGGCGGCCTGGTTGTGCAGGGCCAGCCGCAGCGCCGTCGGGGTGGTCTCGTAGAGGGCCCGGCGGACCAGCGGGTGCTGGAAGCTCAGCTGCAGCCCGGATTCCACCAGCACGCCGGTGTCCAGCGCCTGCTCCACGTAGCCGACCAGTCCCGACACCGGGCGTTCGGAGACGGTGGACAGCTCGGTCACGGAGAAGGTCGAGCCCAGCAACGCGGCAATGCGCAGCAGGCCGATGGTCTGGCTGTCGAAGAAGCCGAGCCGCTCGACGACCGTCTCGGCGAGCGGGCGCGGCACCCCGGCCTCGCCGAGGGCGAGCTCGGCCCTGCCGTCGGTGACCACCAGGTTGCGCTCGCGGGTCAGGGCGGCGACGACGTCGCCGACGTAGCGCGGGTTCCCGGCCGCTCCGGCCAGCGCCTGGCGCAGTTCGGGTCCGATCCTGGAGGAGTCGGTGAGCTTCGCGGCCATGCTCGCCACGGCCGCGTCGTCCAGCGGTGGCAGCGCGATCCGGCGGACCCCGGCGCGCAGTTCGGTGTGGCTGCGCGTGGGGCGCGCGGCAGCGACCAGCAGCAGCGGCAGCTGTTCTGCGAGTCGAGCGAACCGCTGCCACACCAGCAGGCTCGCCTCGTCGGCCCACTGGACGTCGTCGACGACCAGCACCATCGGGGCGTTCGCGCACCACCGGGCGACGTGCCCGGCGAGTTCGTCGGCGACCGACGGCACCGGCACGTCGGCCGCGCCGGAGAACCGCTCGTGCAGCGCCCGCAGTTCCGGTTCCTCCGACTTGGGTCCGACGCCCAGGCAGTCCAGCACGAGCCGCAGCGGGAACCGCTGGGTGAGCCGGTCGGCGGTGGCGTTGCGGACGGCGCAGCCCTGGAGCGCGGCTTCGACGACGACCTGGTTCAGCAGCGCGGTCTTGCCGATGCCGGGTTCGCCCTCGATCCACAGCGCGCCGCCGGTGCCGTCGACCACCGACGCCACCGCTCGCCGCAGCTCGCCGAGCTCCGCTTCACGGCCGAAGACCACCGGTTCCGCCGTCATCACGCCGCGAGCCTAGCGCCTGATGCCCCCGATCGAGCACCGAAGTGATCTAGGTCGGGGCAGGATGGGGGTTGGCCCCACCCCGCCCCCGGGATCAGGAGGTGTGGTGGACCTCCTGCAGGCCGTAGACCGGAGTGGGGATCCCCTCCGCCCTCGCCTTGAGCTGCAGCGCGAGGTAGAGGGAGTAGTGGCGGGACTGGTGCAGGTTGCCGCCGTGGAACCAGAGCCCCTGCTGCTGGGTGGGTTTCCACATGTTGCGCTCCTCGCCCTCCCACGGGCCGGGGTCCTTGGTGGTGTTCGAGCCCAGGCCCCACACCTTGCCGACCTTGTCGGCGACCTCCTGCCCGACGATGTCGGCGGCCAGGCCGTTCATCGACCGGAAACCCGTTGCGTAGACGACGAGAGCGGCTTCCAGCCGGGTTCCGTCGGCGAGAACCACCTCGTTCTCGGTGAGTTCGGCGACGTCGCCGTTCGCGAGCTTGATGCTGCCGTCGGCGATGAGCTCGCACGCACCCACGTCGATGTAGTAGCCCGAGCCCCGGCGGAGGTACTTCATGAACAGCCCCGACTCGTCGTCACCGAAGTCGAGCTGGAAACCGGCCGCGGCCAGGCGCTCGTAGAACTCGGCGTCCTGCTCGCGGATCACGTCGAACGCCGGTTTCTGGAACTGGTGCAGGATCCGGTACGGGATGGACGCGAAGATCAGGTCGGCGGTGCGGGTGTCGATGCCCGACGCGACGGCCTCCTCCGAGTACAGCGGGGCGAGGCTGTGCTCCATCAGCGAGTCAGACCGCACCACGTGCGTGGAGGAGCGCTGCACCATGGTGACGTCGGCACCGGCCTCCCACAGCGCGGCGCAGATGTCGTGCGAGGAGTTGTTCGACCCGATGACCACCGCCTTCTTGCCCTGGTAGGCGTCCGGCCCGGGGTGCTGGGAGGAGTGGTGCTGGTCGCCGCGGAACCGGTCCTGGCCTGGGAAGACCGGAACGTTGGGCTTGCCGGACACGCCCAGCGCCATCACCAGCTGGCGCGGTCGCAGCGTGACCTGCTCCCCGGCGCGGTCGACGACGAGCTCCCACCTGCCCTCGTCCTCGTCGTACTTGCCGCTGAGCGCCGTCGTGGAGCCCCAGTAGTTGAGCTCCATGACCTTGGTGTACATCTCCAGCCAGTCGCCGATCTTGTCCTTCGGCGAGAAGACCGGCCAGTTGTCCGGGAAGTCGATGTAGGGCAGGTGATCGTACCAGACGGGGTCGTGCAGGGCGAGCGACTTGTACCGCCTGCGCCAGGAGTCCCCCGGCTTCTCGTTGCGCTCGACGATGATCGTCGGCACGCCGAGCTGGCGCAGCCGCGCGCCGAGCGCGATGCCGCCCTGACCGCCGCCGACGATGACGACCTCCGGCTGGCGGGTGTGACCGAGTTCGGCGAGCTCGGTCTCGCGCTGCTCGCGCCAGGTCACCCGGTCCGGGTTGGCGCCGTGCTCGGCACCCCTCGGCCTGCGGTGGTTCTTCGGCTCCTCGTGCCCCTTGAGCTCGTCGAGGGTGGTCAGCAGGGTCCACGCCTCGTCGCCGGCGAGGCGCAGGTGGCCGGTGCCGCGTCCCACGGCGGTCTCGAAGGAGAACCAGGCCTCGGTGACGCCGTCGGCCTCGGTCGGCTCCCCCAGGACGGTGAACCCGCTCGGGGCCGCGTGCTCCAGCGTCGCCCGCAGCATGGCGGCGATGTCCTCGCGCCCTTCGGACGTCTTGAAGTTCCAGGTGAGCGCGACCAGGTCGCGCCAGTAGCTGTCCTCGCCGAACATCGACGCGACCCGGTCGGCGTCCCGGGCGGCGATGGCCTCGGAGAACTCGGAGATCCAGTGCTCGACCCGGGTCCGGGTCGCGTTGTGCTCCACGGTCTGGCTCACGGAAATACCTCCCGCGCGGGCGTCGTTGCCCTCAGTGGTGGCGATCACATGACACAGTCATGGAGCCACACCGAACTCCGCCGCGCACGGGTTGCAGGGGGCTGCAACCGGCTGGTCAGCCGCCGCGCACCGCCGGGGCGATCGAGTGCGGCAGCAGCGAGCCCGGGTCGTCCGGCCGCAGCACCTCGACCTCGACGTTCTCGCTGAACCGGTAGGGCCGCCTGGCCAGCAGGCCGCCGAGGTTGCGGCGCAGCCGGGACATCTCGGCCCGGACCGTGACCGTGCGCAGCTCGTCGCCGAACACGTCGGCGGCCAGCTGCGCGGCCGTGCGCCCGTCCGGGTGCGCGGCCAGCAGGAACAGCAGTTCCGCGTGCCTGGGGGTCAGCGGGTGGCTCCACCCGCCCGAAGCGGAGGTGACCTCGACGCGGGCCTGCGAGCAGCGAAGGTCCACGCGCACCCGCGTGCGCTCGTCGAGCGCGGAGGCCGGGTCGTCGTCGATCAGCCGCACCAGCCAGCCGCCCGGCACGGGTTCCACGGCGCAGTCGCCGAGCGCGGGCAGCCACGCTCGGCCTGCGCCGCACTCGGCCGGCAGCGCGACGTGGTGGACCGGCGCGATGCCGGTGGACGCGGCGACCCACCCGTGCGCATCGGTCACCACCGCAGGTCCGGTGACCCGCGACAGGAGGGGAACGGCGCTGCCGCGCAGCGCTTCGAGCGCTTCGAGGTGGGCGGTGCGCAGCTGGGACTCGGCCAGCTGGGCCACGGTCTCGACGAGCGCGAGGGTGGTGGGGCTGACGGTGGAGGCGGGCCCGGAGAGGTCGACCGCGCCGAGCAGCCTGCCGGTCCGGGGATCGTGCACGGGTGCGCTCGCGCAGGTCCAGGCGTGGTGGGTGCGCACGTAGTGCTCCGCGGAGTACACCTGGATCGGCAGGCCGGTGACCAGCGCGGTTCCGATGGCGTTGGTGCCGACGACGTCCTCGCCCCAGCTCATGCCCTCGACGAACCCGAGCGCGTCGGCGTTGCGGCGCACGGCGGTGCTCCCGTCGCGCCACAGCAGGTGGCCGTCCGCGTCGGTGATCACCATGATGTTGGCCGTCTGCTCGGCGACACCGGCGAGCTTGCCGCGCAGCAGCGGCAGCACCTCCGACATCCCGGACTCGCGCCTGCGCTCGACGAGCTCGTCGGCCCCCAGCAACCGGCCGGTGCGGCCGCGTTCGGGGTCGATTCCTCGTGAGCGCACGCGCGTCCAGGACGCGCCGATCACCGGGCGGGGTCGCGCGGGCGGGACCTCACCGGCGACCGTCGCGTCGTGCACGCGAGCGAGCAGCCGCGCGTGGCGGTGCGGGTCCTCCCCGACCGGCAGCGCTGCCCCGAAGCTCTCCTGACGCACCGCCACAGTGTGTCCCACATCTCATGCCAGGCCAAGGACCAGCGACTACGCGGTGCTCTCCGGCCAGTCGATGTGGTGGTCGTAGGCCCAGCCCCCGCCCATCGGGGGCGTGCGCTGCCACGTGAAGTAGCGCTTGGTCCTGGTGCGCAGGTTGCGCCAGCGGCGGGCCAGCGGCCGGTGGTGAGCGCGGCTGGTTCCCATCCGGCCGGCGGCGACGACGGCCTCCACCCGGTCCCGGCGCATCCGCTCGAACGCGGCGAACGCGGCCGCCGGGGTGGTGTGGTCGCGCAGGCAGCGGGCCAGTTGGACGCCGTCCTCCAGCGCCATCGCCGCGCCCTGCTCGGACGCCGGCGGGGCGACGTGCAGGGCGTCGCCGATGATGATCGCCCGGTCGGTGTGCCAGCGCGGCACGCTCGGCAGGGCGTGGTCGTCGAAGGACAGGACGCGTTCGGAGTTGCCGATGACGGTCGGCGCGATCGTGCCGTCGCCGGCGAACAGCTCGCTCATCTCGACGCGCAGCCCGTCGGGGCCCTGCGGCTCGTCGCGGCCGCGGGGAGCCGGGGCGCGCAGGCTGGTGAACCAGAAGCAGCCGCCGGAGAGCGAATCGCGGGTGGCGGCGAAGAAGGCCTTCGCGCCCACGTAGGAGCGCATCACCTCGGGCGGCGGCGGTTCGCAGCCCGGTTCGGAGGCGTAGCCGTAGATGGTGCGGGTGCCCAGCCGTTCGGGTTCCGGGCCGTCGGGGTTGATCCTCCCGCGCACCAACGAGTTCGCGCCGTCGGCGCCGACGAGG
This sequence comes from Saccharopolyspora endophytica, assembly GCF_018070075.1. GTDB lineage: Bacteria > Actinomycetota > Actinomycetes > Mycobacteriales > Pseudonocardiaceae > Saccharopolyspora > Saccharopolyspora endophytica. Next base: position 157,514 of record NZ_JAGPXE010000014.1, on the reverse strand, counting down.
ACGTCGCCGTCGACCCGGCTGCCGTCGGCGAGCGACAGGGCCGCCGTCGCGCCGACCTCGGCGTCCACGACGCGGCTGCCGTGGCGGAACACCGCACCGCGCTCGACGGCCTGCTCCCGCAGGACCGACGCCAGCACCGGCCAGTGCATCACCCGGGGCAGACCGCGCTGCGAGCTCGGGTCGGCGCCCAGCGCGTACCCCATCCGGCTGCCGTCGGGGTTGATCCGCTCGGTGCGCACGAGCGGGAACGACCGCGCGATCACCGGCTGGTGGGCGTTCAGAGCACGCAGCGCGTCCATCCCATTGGGGTTGAGCCGGACGACGGCGCCCTCACCGTGGTCGGCCGGTCGCGCCTCCACGACGGTCACGGCGATCCCCGCGGTCCGCAGAGCCAGCGCCAGCGCCGTCCCGGCGATCCCTCCCCCGCTGATGACGACGTGCTCCACCACATCCCCCAACACCCGAAAACCGGCCGGCACCGGCACCTCACTCCCCGAACGATCCTATCCCCGCCACCACCGGGAAAACCCCCAAACCGCGAACCCACAACCCCCCCGACACCCAGAACTCCCCGAAATGCCCGATCCCTCCCCACTCCCCCTCAACCGATCCCACCCCCGCCCGGGTGAACTCTCGGATCTCAGTGGAATTCGGGATTCGGATTTCCACTGAAACCGGGTCCCCGATGTCCACTGAAATCGTGGACGCCTCGGGAGAAGGCGCTCGGCGGAGACGCGGCCCCGTCGAACGGCGGTGTCCCACCGGGATCCCGGCGAGCTCGAGCGCCTCCGCGATAGCGTCGTCGCATGGCCATCAGCGAAGTTGACCGGGATTTCCTGCGGCGGGCCGTCGTGCTCGCCGAGCGCGCGTTGGAGTCCGGCGACGAACCGTTCGGCTCCGTGCTCGTCTCGCCCGAGGGCGACGTGCTGTTCGAGGACCACAACCACGTCGCGAGCGGGGACGGCACGCAGCACCCGGAGTTCGCGATCGCCCGGTGGGCGGCCGAGAACCTCACCGCCGAGGTGCGTCCGCGGTGCACCGTCTACACCTCGGGTGAGCACTGCCCGATGTGCTCGGCGGCGCACGCCTGGGTCGGCCTGGGCCGCATCGTCTACGCGTCATCGACCCAACAGCTGGGCCGGTGGGCCGTCGAGCTGGGGCTGCCCGTCTCCCCCGTCGCGGCGCTGCCGATCGAGGCGATCGTGCCCGAAGCCGAGGTCGACGGACCCGACCCCGAGCTGGCCCCCGCGGTGCGCCGGCTCCACGAGCGGCGTCTGTGACCCGCCGCCGCGCTGTGCGGTGCGCGACAGTCGGTCGCGCCTCCGCGGATTCCGGGGTCGAGCCGGTTAGCTTGATCGGCGATCATCTGGAGCACGACGTCGGGGGACGACAGTGACCACACGGGAACGCTTACGAGCGCTGGTCGACGCGCCGCGATTCCAGCAGTTCATCATCGGCGTCATCCTGGTCAACGCGGTGACGCTGGGCTGCGAGACCTCCCCGGCGCTGGTCGCCGAGCACGGAGAGCTGCTGCACGCGGTGGACCGGATCGCGCTGGCGATCTTCGCCGTCGAACTCGCCGCACGCCTCTACGCCCACGGGCCCAAGTTCTTCCGCGATCCGTGGAACTGCTTCGACGCGGTCATCGTCGGCATCGCGCTGCTGCCCACCTCGGGTTCGTTCGGGGTGCTGCGGGCGTTGCGGATCCTGCGAGCGCTGCGGCTGATCTCCGCCATCCCCAGCATGCGCCGGGTGGTCGGTGCGCTGCTCGGAGCGCTCCCGGGCATGGCCTCGATCGCCGCTCTGCTGGGGCTGATCCTCTACGTCGGCTCGGTCATCGCGACCAAGCTGTTCAGCACCGTCGCGCCCGAGTACTTCGGTGACCTGGGCGCCTCGCTGTTCACGCTGTTCCAGGTCATGACGGGTGAGGCGTGGTCGGAGGTGGCCCGCTCGGTGATGGAGGCCGAGCCGCTGGCCTGGATCTTCTTCATCTCCTACATCGCCGTCACGACGTTCACCGTGCTCAACCTGTTCATCGCGGTGACCGTCTCGGCGATGGAATCGCAGGTCGCGCGCGAGCACGAGATCGCCGAGGAGAACCAGACCGCGATCCTGCTCGCCGAGATCCAGCAGCTGCGCGAGGAGGTCCGCGGCATGCATGCCGTCGGCCGGCGCCAGGAGGGCTGAGACAGGAAGTGGCGCCGCCACTTCACCACCGAACTCGACGAGGAGCCACGACGTGGACGAGCGCTTGGTGCTGTGGGACGTCGACCACACGCTGATCGACTCCCTGGGCTTGGGCGGAGCGGCCTACCAGCGGATCTTCCCGCAGGTCACCGGACAGCCGGTGCGTCAGCCCGCGCTGATGGACGGCCGCACGGACCTCGGCACCATCGACCACATGCTGCGCTCGCACGACATCGAACCGACCCGTGAGCTGGTGGCGGCGATGACCACCGCTCTGGCCGGCGTTTTCGACGAGGTGCGGGTGGAACTGGCCGACAACGGCCGGGTTCTGCCCGGAGCGCGGGAGGCCCTGGTGGCGTTCGACGCCGATCCGCTGGTGCACCAGAGCGTGCTGACCGGCAACACCGCCGAGGTGGCGCGGATCAAGCTGGGTGCGTTCGGCCTCCTCGACCACGTCGACCTCGACATCGGCGCGTTCGGCGACGACCACCTGCGGCGAGGCGGGCTGGTGCCCATCGCCCGGGAGCGCGCCGCGGACAAGCTCGGGATCGACTTCGCCCCGGCGCGGACCGTGCTCATCGGCGACACGCTCAACGACGTGCGCGCGGCCCAGGAGTCCGGCGCGCACCTCGTCGCGGTCGCCACCGGTTCCTACAGCGCCGACGAACTGCGGTCCGCCGGCGCCGAGGTCGTCTTCGACACCCTGCCCACGCCGGAGGAACTCCGCTCGGCGCTGGGCTGAGATCCCGGTCCTGGGCGGCCTGCCCCCGTCGGCGACGAGCAGGCCGCGTCCTCCAGGACTCCGCTCATCGGCCCATCCGCCGGTAGAAGCGCTCGCGGTCGACGGTGGCCACCTGGTGGTGCAGCACGCCCGCCTGCTGGCCGGTGTCGACGTTGAAGGCGCGGGCGGTCCAGGTCTGGCGGCCGACGTCGGGCGCGGGGCCGCGCTCGACCTCGATGCGCACCACCTGCCCGGGCAGCGTCGGCGCGGTGTGCTCGTACACGCCGCCGCAGCCGAGCATCGCGAACTCGTCCGGCACGTCCGGGGCCAGCAGCTCCCAGGTCGCGTCCTCCAGCATCGCGATCATCGTGCCGGTGGCGAGCACCGGTTCGCCGCGCCTGGCCAGCAGCGTCCCGGGCAGGATTCGCGGGACGGTGTGCGCGGCGGTGATCGTGCGGGTGCAGGCGTGCACCTGGACGGTCTGGGTGTTGGTCACGTCTGGTCCCCTCCCAGCAGCGACGGTGCCGTGGTGATCACCACGCCGCCGGTGCGGATGGGGTCCTCCAGCAGGCCGGGTTCGCACGGGTGGCGCCAGAACACCGCGCAGTCCGGGCAGAACCAGCGCAGCAGCGGCGGTTCCAGCCAGCGGACCTCCTCGGTGCACAGTGGACAGTTCAGCGCCAGGCTTTCCGGCGCCGGCCCGTATCGATTCAGCTCGACCGCGGTCATCCCGCTCCTCCCGTTGATGAAGACGAAGCGGATCTTCCGCTGTCCGCTTCGTCCGGGGTATCGGTCGCACCAAGATCGAAACTGAAGAGGCCCGATCGGCGCCGTGCACCGATCGGGCGTCATCTCAGGCTTCGCCGTGAGGAACGATCCACAAAGGATCACCCGGTCGTGCAGCAACCAAAATGACCCGGTAACAATCTGTTCCGTTACTCCACTGTGGACTTCGTCACAAGGAACGCCGACACGCGCTCCGCTTGACCGACCACGGAGTGCCCGACGCCGGGCAGCACCCGCACCGTCGCGCGGGGCGCGTTGCGGAGCCTGCGGCGCGTTTCGGCGGTGTCGAACATGGCGTCGCGCTCCCCCGCGATCGCCAGCACCGGCATCGGCAGGCCGGCCAGCTGGGCATCGGTGAACACCGGGAGCCGTTCGGTCCGAGGTCGGAACGCGCGGTAGATCTCGGCGAGGTAGTCCAGGAACGGCGCGTCGTCCAGCCCCGCGACCTTCGCCGCCGACCGGCGCCGACCCCACGGGCCCAGCAGCCGCAGCAGGATCACCGGGAGCAGCCAGCCGTAGGTCTGCCTGCCGATTCCCGTCGGGCACAGCAAGACCAGCCGGTTCACCCGCCTCGGCCGCCGCACGGCGTGATCGAGCGCGACCCAGGAGCCCAGCGAGGCACCGACCACCGCCGCGTCCTCCAGGCCGAGCGCCTCGAAGACCTCGTCGAGCCAGCGGGCGTGCGCGTCGGAGTCGAGCGGCGGGCGCACGTGAGCGCTCAGGCCGGGCTCGCCGGGAAGGTCGAGCGCGAGCACGCGGAAATGCCTGGACCACTCCGGGAACTCCGCGCGCCACATCGCGGTGTTGGTCCCGGAGCCGTGCAGCAGCACCAGCGGCGGCGCGTCCGGAGGGCCACCCTCCAGCACGAACGTCGCACCGAGCGAGGTGCCGACGGTTCGCCGCCTCGCGGGCACCGGCCAGTCGTCGAGCAGCTTGCGGTAGGAGCGCTCGATCGCCAGCCTCCCCCGCTCGGACTTGTAGATCTTCGCCTCGCTCATCGCCCACCCCATTCTTCCCCATCCTGACTCATGATAGGTACATTTAGGTAATCTCTCATCGATTTTCGAGGGAACCTGGAAAATGGGCTTGAGTCTCCAGCCGGTGGAAGGTCGAAGGTGAATCCCGTGAGCGAGAACCCCGAGCTGTTCACCATCGGTGAGCTGGCGCAACGCACCGGGCTGGCGGTGCGCACCATCCGCTACTGGTCCGACAGCGACGTCGTCGCGCCCAGCGGGCGCTCGGCCGGCGGCTACCGGCTCTACGACGCCGAAGCCGTCGCGCGCCTGGACCTGGTCCGCACGTTGCGGGAACTGGGCCTGGACCTGCCGTCGGTGCGGAGGGTGCTGACCAGCCAGGTGACGGTCCAGGACGTGGCCGAGGCGCACCTGGCCGCGCTCGACGCGGAACTGCGCACGTTGCAGGCCAGGCGGTCGGTGCTGCGGTGGATCGCTCGACGTGGAACCACTACCGAGGAGATGAGGACCATGCACGAGGTGGCGAAGATGTCGGCCGACGACCGGCAGCGCATCATCGACGACTTCGTCCAGAGCACCTTCGACGGCATCGACGACGACGCTCCGGGCGCGAACATCGCCCAGGGCATGCGCTCGATGCCCGCCGCACTACCGGCGGATCCGTCGACCGAGCAGGTGGACGCCTGGATCGAGCTCGCCGAGCTGGTCAGCGACGAGGACTTCCGGCGTCGCTGCCGCGAGATGGCGGTGACCGGCTCGCAGGGCATCGATCAGCCCGGCGGCTACTCGCCGGAGAAGACGATGGAGCACGGCGCCGCGGCGCTGCGCGACGGGATCGCCCCGGAATCCGCACGGGGCAAGGAGGTCTTGGACCGCATCGTCGACCCGGGTCTGAGCTCGGAGGACCGGCTCGCGCTGGCCGACACGGTCGAGACCTTCACCGACCGCCGGGTGGAGCGCTACTGGCAACTGCTGGGCGTGCTCAACGGCTGGCCGGCCTTCGACCCGCACGTCCCCAACTTCGAGTGGCTCATCGAAGCCCTGAGGGCCCACGCCTGACGGGAAAGGCCTGACGATCAGACGTTGCGCAGGACGGAGACGACGGTTCCGAGGATGACGGCGTCGTCGCCGTCGATGACCTCGTAGGCGGGGTTGCGCGGTTCGAGGTAGACGTGGCCGTTGCGGCGGCGGAACACCTTGACCGTGGCCTCGTCGTCGAGCATCGCGGCGACGATCTGCCCGGAGTGCGCCTCGGGCTGCTGGCGCACGACGACGATGTCGCCGTCGCAGATCGCGGCGTCGACCATCGAGTCACCGCGCACCCGCAGTCCGAAGACGTTGCCGCGCCCGGTGAGTTCGCGCGGCAACGTCAGCACGTCGTCGACGTGCTCCTCCGCGGAAATGGGCGCACCGGCGGCGATGTCACCGACGACCGGGACCGGAACGGACTGCTCGTCGGTGGGCCGGGACTGCCGGTCCTGCAGGAAGATCCGCACGTCGATGGGCCGCGAGAGGGTTTCGCTGCGCCGCAGGAAGCCCTTCTCCTCCAGGCTCGCCAGGTGGCGCGACACCGAGGAGGCCGAGCGCAGCCCGACCGCTTCACCGATCTGCCGAGTGCTCGGCGCGTAGCCGTGCTTGACCACCCACTCCCGGATCGTGGCCAGGATGCGCTGCTGGCGCTCCGGCAGGATCGAGGTGTCCAGGTGCTCTAGGTCGAGATCGTCGAATGCGGTCATCCGGAGCATCGTAATCGTCCCGTCGGCGGGATGATCTACCTGGTCACCGCCACCCCGGCCGCCGCCGACCCAAGCACAATATTGAAACATGTTCTACCGCTCGGGTAACGTCGTCGGGCATGGGACGCGTGGACGGCACAGCAGCCATCATCTCCGGTGGCGCCCGGGGCATGGGCGCCGCGCACGCTCGGGCCCTGGTCGCCGAGGGAGGGAAGGTCGTCATCGGCGACATCCTCGACGACGAGGGCGAGGCGCTGGCCGCCGAGCTCGGCGACGCGGCGCGCTACGTCCACCTGGACGTGACCGAGCCGGACGACTGGAAGCAGGCCGTCGACGTCGCCGTCGGCGAATTCGGCCTGCTCAACGTGCTGGTCAACAACGCGGGCATCGTCAACGGCAGCACCCTCGAGAACTTCGACCTGGCCCGCTGGCAGCAGATCCTCGACGTCAACCTCACCGGCACGTTCCTGGGCATCCAGGCCGTGGTGGAACCGATGAAGGCGGCCGGTGGCGGGTCGATCATGAACATCTCATCGGTCGAGGGACTGCGCGGAAGCGCTTGGGCGCACGGCTACGTCGCCACCAAGTGGGGTGTGCGGGGACTGGCGAAGTCGGCGGCGCTGGAGCTGGCGCCGCACAAGATCCGGGTGAACTCCCTCCACCCCGGCATGGTCCGGACCCCGATGACCGAGAACCTGCCCGAGGACGTGGTGAGGACACCGCTGGGCCGGGCCGCGGACCCGGAGGAGGTGGCGACCTTCGTGGTGTTCCTGGCCAGCGAGGAGTCGTCGTTCGCCACGGGTTCGGAGTTCGTCGTCGACGGCGGCCTGGTCGCCGGCGTGCCGCACAAGTGAGTTCGAGCCACCGGGTCGTCGTTCCCCACGCCATGCCGAGCACGCCCGCGAGCGCCAGCCACCCCACGTTCCCGGCGCCGACGTGAGCCACCCGAATCCCCGCAGCAACGCCGAACACCACCCGCCCGAACCAAATTCCTGAAACCTGTTCCAGCACCTCGGGCAGCGCTCGCGAGGGGATCGGGGGTCGCCCTACTGCTCGCTGGCGTGGTGGATGATCTGGGTGCGAAGGGCGTCGGTCGCGTGCGTTCGGGCTCCGGTGAGTTCCGGGTCGTCGAGCGTCGCGGCGGCGAGGGTGACCTCGCGGGGTGCGGGCGACGCTCGGGTGAGGGCGTCGAGCACTTCCGGGTCTCGGCCCCACGTGCCGCCGAGGACGACCAGTTGCGGGTCGGCGAAGGCGATCATCGCCAGGAGCACTCCGCGGATGGCGTCGGTCAGGTGCGGGAGGACGTCGCCGTAGCTCGCTCGGAGGGCGTCGACGTCGATGGCGGTCGTGTCGGGTTGGCGGAGGTCGGTCTCGCGGAAGAACTCGGTGAAGTGGACGGCCGAGCCGTCCGGACCGGTCGTGATCACGTGGGCGATCTCGCCGGTCAGCCCGCTGCCGCCGCGGCGGACCTCGCCGTCGGCGACCACCGCCGCACCGAGCCCCTCGCCGAGGTGCAGGTAGACGAAGTCGTCGACGCCGGAGGCGCAGCCGCCGTCCCGCTCGGCGCGGGCCGACCAGTTCACGTCGTTGTCGACCAGGACGTCGCCTGGGACGAAGGGGGCCAGCACGGCGACCGGGTCGAGGTCACCGACGAGGAACGGCTCGTCGGGCAGTTGCACCAGCCGACCGGTCCGGCGATCGACCGGGTCCGCGGCGCTGATCACCGCGCAGCGCAGCGGCATTCGATCGGCGAGCTCCCCGGCGACCTCGCGCAGCGCGGCCACCGCCTCCTCCTGCCCCGCCGCGCGCCCCAGCTCGGCCCGAGCACCGGCGACGACGGCGCCGAAGGCGTCGACGGCCTCGGCCCGCACTCCGCGCGGGGTGATCTCGGCGACCAGGGCAGCGCCCGTCTCGGGCACCAGCGAGTAGTAGGAGCCCGCCCTGCCCCTGCCGGTGGTCCGCTCCCCCGTGTCGACGAGCACGCCGGCCTCGGTGAGCCTGCGGACGCTGTCGGAGATCGTGGGTTTCGAGATGCCGGTCAGCGCGGCGATCTCGGTGCGGGTCAGCCGCTCGCCCTCCATGATCGCGCGCAGCACGTGCTCGTCGGTCAGGGAGCGCAGCAGCTCCAGCGAGGGCTTGGCGGTCGGCACCGAACCAGTTTAGTCAGGAGTGTTGCCTAAATGTGCGACTCCGATTACCTTCGGCCCACCACTTCGTTAGTAAGGGGTCCTGACCAAAGGAGTTCAGGGATGACCACCATAGCCAGGGCACTGCCGTCGTTGCCGCACTGGGAAACCCCGCCCGCGGACCTCTCCGGCGCGATCCGGGAGATCAAAGCCGCGCTGCGCGCCCGCATCGAGGCGTCCGGGCGCAGCGTCGAAGAGGTCTTCGCCGTCGTCGAGGACCAGGTCCGCTCGCGGGTGGCCGAGATCCGGGACCTGCGGGAGCGCGGCGAAGCGGTCTGGCCGGTGATCGACTACGCCGACATCGCCGCGGGCACCGTGCCGCCCGAGCAGGTCGAGGCGGTGCGCAGGCGCGGTTGCGCGGTGGTGCGCGGGCACTTCGAGCGCGCGCAGGCGCTGCTCTGGGACGAGAGCATCGTCCACTACGTCGAGCGCAACGCGTTCTTCGAGAACTACCGGGGCCCGGGCGACGACTTCTTCGGCAGCGTCGGCTCCACACCGGAGATCTACCCGATCTACTGGTCGCAGGCCCAGATGCGGGCGCGGCAGAGCGACCGGACGGCTCGGGTGCAGTCGTTCCTGAACTCCTTCTGGAAGCACGAGTCGCACGGCGTGCGCTGGTTCGACCCGGACCGCGACGCGCTGTACCCGGACCGGATCCGGCGCCGCCCGGAGGGCGCCGACTCGGCGGGCCTGGGAACCCACAGCGACCCGGGCACGCTGGACCTGTGGATGACCGCGTCCTACCAGCGGGCCTTCCGGCACCTCTTCGACGGCAGCGTCGAGCGGTACGACCCGTGGGACGCCGCGCACCGCACCTCGGCCAGCCAGTACCCGGGATCGACGATGTGCTCGGCGTTCCGCACCTTCCAGGGCTGGACGGCGCTGTCGGACATGGCCCACGACCAGGGCGTGCTGCACACCGTGCCGATCCCGGAGGCCATGGCCTACCTCATGCTGCGCCCGCTGCTGCCCGACGCCCCCGACCACGACATGTGCGGGGTGACCACCAACCAGGTCTTCCCCGCCGACTCCAAGTGGCACTCGGACCTCCTCGACGGCCTGGTCGGGATTCCCGACGTCGAGGCGGGCGACTCGGTGTGGTGGCACTGCGACATGATCCACAGCGTCGCGCCGGTCGCCGACCAGCGCGGGTGGGGCAACGTCATGTACATCCCCGCAGCGCCGTGGTGCCCGCGCAACGAGGAGTACGCCGCGAGCGTCCGCCAGGCGTTCCTGACCGGCTCCAGCCCCACCGACTTCCCCGCCGAGCACTACGAACGCGACTGGGAGGGCCGCTTCACCTACGACCAGCTCAACGAGACCGGCCGTCGGGGAATGGGTTTCACGGGCTGATCACCGCTGACGAGCCGTTCGGGCTTCGGGCAACGGGTTCCGGACGAGCTGGTGCAGCGTGATCGCGACCGCCGCGGCGAGGGCCGCGACGCCCAGGAGCGGCAGGGCCCGCGCGATCAGCGGGGCCGCACCGAGCGGGTCGATGCCCGCGAGGGTTTCGGCGACCACGATCGCCGCGAAGGCGCCGTAACCGGCCGCTGCCAACCGAACCACGGTGAGCCGGAAGGATTCTGAGCTGCAGGTGAAGCGCAGCAGCCAGGCGATCGCGGGCAGGACGAGGACGCCGTGCATGGTGGCGGCGTGGCCCGGCTTGAGCACGGCGGTGAACGCGAACGCCGGGGCCACGTCGCCCTGCGTGCGGGTCAGCACCTGGCCGCCCGCCAGCATCAGCACGCCGATCGCCATGGCCAGCAGCAGCGCCAGGAACCCGACCCGCAGGGCCAGGAGCGTCCCCGGGTCGACCTCGGCGTGACGGCGCAGCGCGAGCACGGTCGAGGTCACGACCACCGCCACGATCACCACCGCGCCCGAAGCCGCTGCGACGGCCGCGAGCTGGTCCAGCCCGGTCGCCCCGTCCGGCGGGATGAAGTGCGAGGGAACCCTCCGCCACGCCTGCGCGGTGATGCCGGCGACCTCGACCGCGCCGGCGGTCGCAAACGCGGCGAGCAGCCGGGCCCGCGTGCGCTGAGCCATCGGCAGGAACGACAGGACCCAGGTCAGCGTCGCCACGGTCAGCCCGAACGAGAGACCGAAGGTCGTCGGCTTGCGCCACGACACCGGCCCGCTCCACGTCCCTCCCGTCGCGAGGAGCACCCCCAGGTGGAAGATCCCGCTCGTCACGAGCACCGCGGCGACCAGGTAGCAGGCCCGTTCCACCCGCGTCCCACCCCGGTACGCCTCGGCCAGGTCCTCGCCGATCATCGCCACCACAGCTCGCATGTCCGCTCCCCCGTCGCTTCCGACTCGTCGAGCGTGCGCCCCTCGGCGGTCCGGGTCGTCCGCCGGCGTGCGACACCGCACCTGCGCGTCCCGACGTAGCTCCGCGACATCAGGTCTCTTCTCCGGCCGCGACGGGGCCACCGCCAGCTTCGATGCCGTGCCGGTATCGGTGGATGCTCAATCGGATTTGGACGCGCATCGATGACCGGCTCTAACGTCAGCTCCGACCGAGCACCGGACCTGGAGGAAACGATGTCCCGCTTCTCGCCCGCCGAAGCCGCCGAACGGCTCGCCAGCGGGCTTCTCTCGTTCCCGGTGACGCACTTCCGCGATGACCTGAGCTTCGACGAGGCCGCGTACCGGGACAACATCGGCTGGCTCTCCGGCTTCGGCGCGACCGGGCTGTTCGCCGCGGGCGGGACGGGCGAGTTCTTCTCGCTGACCCCCGCGGAGGTCGAGTCCGTGGTGACGGCCGCCGTGCAGGAGGTGCCCGCCGACATCCCGGTGATCGCCCCCGCCGGCTACGGCACCGCCACCGCAGTCGAACTGGCGCGCGCCGCCGAGCGCGCGGGAGCCGACGGCCTGCTCCTGCTCCCGCCGTACCTCACCGAGGCACCGCAGGAGGGCCTGGTCGAGCACGTCCGCGCGGTGTGCGCGGCCACCGACCTGGGCGTGATCATCTACAGCCGTGCCAACGCCGTCTACTCCGACACGACGGTCGCGCGGCTGGCCGAGGAGTGCCCGAACCTCATCGGGTTCAAGGACGGTGTCGGCGACATCGAGAAGATGACCCGCATCTACTCGCGCGTCGGGGACCGGCTCACCTACGTCGGCGGGCTGCCGACCGCCGAGACGTTCGCACTGCCCTACCTGGAGATGGGCGTGACGACCTACTCCTCGGCGATGTACAACTTCGTGCCCGAGTTCGCGGTGCGCTTCTACGACGCCGTCCGCGAGCGCGACCGGGTCGCGGTCTACCGGTACCTCAACGAGTTCGTGCTGCCCTACTGCGACATCCGCAACCGCAGCGCCGGCTACGCCGTCAGCATCGTCAAGGCGGGCATGCGCGCCATCGGCCGTCCGGCGGGCCCGGTCCGCGCCCCGCTGGTCGACCTCGACGAGACCGAGCTGGCGATGCTGACCGAGCTGATCGACCGCGTTCCGGAGGCGCGAGCATGACCGAACCGACCGGACAGATGATCATCGCCGGCACCCCGGTGTCCGGTTCCGGCGAGAAGATCCGCGCGATCGACCCGAGCACGGGGTCCGAGCTGGAACCACCGTTCGGCCACGGCGACGCCATCGGCGTCGACAGCGCCTGCACCGCAGCGGCGGAGGCGTTCGGCCCCTACCGGCGGTTGCCGATCGCCGAGCGAGCGCGGTTCCTGGAACGCATCGCCGACAACATCGAGCAGGTGGGCGACGCGCTGGTCGAGCGCGCGCACGCCGAGTCGGGACTGCCGGTGGCGCGGCTGACCGGCGAGCGCGGTCGCACGACCGGGCAGCTGCGGATGTTCGCAACGCTGCTGCGCACCGGCGACCACGACATCCCGCGCATCGACCCGGCCCTGCCCGAGCGCACGCCCCCGCGCCCGGACATCCGGCAGCGCCAGGTCCCGCTGGGGCCGGTGGCGGTGTTCGGCGCGAGCAACTTCCCGCTGGCCTTCTCGGTGGCGGGCGGCGACACGGCCTCGGCGCTGGCGGCCGGGTGCCCGGTGGTGGTCAAGGGCCACGACGCCCATCCGGGGACCTCCGAGCTGGTGGGCCGGGCGATCGCAGACGCCGTCGCCGAGCTCGGACTTCCCGCCGGGACCTTCTCGCTGCTGTTCGGCGAGGGGCCCGATCTGGGCACACGGCTGGTGACCGATCCGCGCGTTCAGGCGGTCGGCTTCACCGGTTCGCGCACCGGGGGTCTGGCGCTGGTGGCCGCCGCGCGGTCGCGGCCGCAGCCGATCCCGGTCTACGCGGAGATGAGCAGCAGCAACCCGGTGTTCCTGCTGCCGGGCGCGCTCGCCGAGCGCGGCGCGCAGATCGCCACCGGGTTCGTGGGGTCGTTGACGCTGGGCGCGGGGCAGTTCTGCACCAACCCGGGCATCGTGGTGGCCGTCGACGGGCCGGAGCTGCGCTCCTTCCTCGACACCGCCGCCGACGCGGTCGCCGAGCGCGAAGCGGGCACCATGCTCACCCCGGGCATCGCCCGCGCCTACGCCGAGGGCGTGGCCCGGCTCGCCGAGCACCCCGCGGTGGAGGTGCTGGCGCAGGGGCCGGAGACGGATCTCCCGGTGGCGTGCCGCCCGGCGCTGGTGGTCACCGACGCCGAGGCGTTCATCGGTGACGAGTCGTTGCAGCAGGAGGTCTTCGGGTCCTGCTCGGTCGTCGTGCGCTGCCGCGACGTCGCGCAGCTCCGCGAGGTCGCCGAGTCGCTGGAGGGCCAGCTGACCGTCACCGTGCACGCGGCCGACGCCGACCACGCCGAGGCGGCCGAGCTGCTGGACGTGCTGGAGCTCAAGGCGGGCCGGATCCTGTTCGACGGCTGGCCGACCGGCGTCGAGGTCGGTCACGCCATGGTCCACGGTGGACCACATCCGTCCACTTCGGACTCACGCACGACGTCGGTGGGCACGCTGGCCATCGAGCGCTTCCAGCGACCGGTGGCCTACCAGGACGTTCCCGCCGCGCTGCTGCCCAGCTCGCTGGCCGACGGCAACCCGGACGGGCTGCTGCGCAGGATCGACGGCCGACCCGGCAGGCACTGACCACACGGAGAGCGAACATGACACCCGTGATCTCCCAGATGCGCGTGATCCCGGTCGCCGGGCACGACAGCATGCTGCTCAACCTCAGCGGTGCGCACGCGCCGTTCTTCACCCGGAACCTGCTGGTGCTCACCGATTCCGACGGCCGCACCGGAGTCGGCGAGGTGCCCGGTGGTGAGCCGATCCGCTCGACGCTGGAGGACTCGGCGGAGCTGGTCGTCGGGCGGCCGGTGGCACGACTCCGCTCGGTGCTGCGCGAAGTGCACGCCCGCTTCGCCGACCGCGACGCGGGCGGACGCGGCGCGCAGACCTTCGACCTGCGCGTCACCGTGCACGCGGTGACCGCGATCGAGTCGGCGATGCTGGACCTGCTCGGCAAGCACCTCGGCGTGCCGGTGGCCGAACTGCTCGGTGACGGGCAGCAGCGGGCCGAAGTCCCCGTGCTGGGCTACCTGTTCTTCGTCGGCGACCGCACCAGGACCGACCTGCCGTACCTCACCGGCGAGGACGGCACCGACGACTGGACGCGGCTGCGGCACGAGGAGGCCCTGACCCCGGAATCGATCGTGCGGCTGGCCGAGGCCGCGCGCGAGCGCTACGGGTTCCGCGACTTCAAGCTCAAGGGCGGCGTGCTGCCCGCCAGGCAGGAGGCCGAGGCGGTCACCGCGCTCGCCGAACGGTTCGGCGACGCGCGAATCACGGTGGACCCCAACGGGGGCTGGCTGCTGTCCGAGGCCATCGAGGTCGGCCGCGGACTGCGCGACGTGCTCGCCTACGCCGAGGACCCGTGCGGCGCGGAGGGCGGCTACTCCGCCGGGAGACCATGGCCGAGTTCCGCCGCGCCACCGGGCTTCCCACCGCCACCAACATGATCGCCACCGACTGGCGGCAGCTGGGCCACGCGGTGCGCGCGAACGCAGTGGACATCCCGCTGGCCGATCCGCACTTCTGGACCATGAGCGGCTCGGTGCGCGTGGCGCAGTTCTGCCACGACTGGGGTCTGACGTGGGGTTCGCACTCCAACAACCACTTCGACGTCTCACTGGCGATGTTCACCCACGTCGCGGCGGCGGCACCGGGTGAGATCACCGCGATCGACACGCACTGGATCTGGCAGGACGGCCAGCGGCTGACCCGCGAGCCGCTGCGCATCTCCGAAGGCCTGCTGCCGGTTCCCACCTCACCTGGGCTCGGCGTCGAACTCGACGAAGACCGGGTTCAGGCCGCCCACGAGCTCTACCTCGAGCACGGCCTCGGCTCCCGGGACGACGCCGCGGCCATGCAGCACCTCATCCCGGGCTGGACCTTCGACCCCAAACGCCCCGCCCTCGACCGGACCTGACCCACCCACCCCCCAGGCGATCGAAACCCAACCCCGAAAACCGCAGTTCTCAGTCCCCCGATTACGGCAGTTCTCCGGCCCCGGATTACGGCCGTTTTCGGGGACCCGATTACGGCGGTTTTCCGGGACCTGTTTACGGCAGTTTTCCGGGACCCGATTACGGCGGTTTTCCGGGAGCTGAGTGGGGCGGCGTTCCGTCTCTCGGTCGCCTGGTGGAGTGCACCCTGACGGAGGAAGGCAACGATGCCTGCCAGATCGATGGACTTACCCAGCGCGATCACCCTGGCCGCCGAGGAGGCGCCGGAGACCGCGTGGACGCTGCCGCCCTGGGCGCTGCTGCTGCTCGTGGCCGGCGGGATCGCGCTGCTCCTGCTGCTGGTGATCAAGGCCAAGCTGCACGCGTTCGTCGCCCTGCTGGTGGTCAGCGTGGCGGTGGCGGCGGTCGCCGGCATCAGCCCCACCGAGATCCCCGGCCTGCTCGAGGACGGGATGGGCGAAACCCTCGGCGAGATCGCGATCATCGTGGCGCTGGGCGCGATGCTCGGCCGGTTGATCCAGGAATCCGGGGCCTCGGAGGTGCTGTCCGGTCGGCTGCTGGCGGCGTTCGGCGAGCGCAGGGCTCCGCTGGCGGTCGGGTTGACCGCGCTGATCTTCGGCATCCCGGTGTTCTTCGACGTCGGGTTCATCATCCTGCTGCCGCTGATCTACTCGGTGGCGCAGCGCTCCGGCCGTTCGGTGATCAGCATCGCGCTGCCCGCCGTCGGTGGACTGGCCATCATGCACGCCGTGCTGCCGCCGCACCCCGGTCCGGTGGCCGCGGCCGGATTGCTGGGCGCGAACCTCGGCTGGGTCACAATCATGGGCCTGATCTGCGGACTTCCGGCGTGGTTCATCGGCGCCTACCTCTTCGGCACGCGCGTCGGTGACAAGCTCGGCACGCCCGTTCCCACGCAGCTGCTGGGCGAGGCGCGCGAGCAGGCCGGGACTTCCGGCGGCGGCGTGACGACGCAGGCTCCGCCGTCGCTGCGGGTGACGGTCGGGGTGATCCTGCTGCCGGTCGTGCTGATCATGTTCAACACCTTCGCCGAGGTCGTGCTCCCGGAGGGTGTGGTCCGCGAGGTGCTGACCTTCATCGGCGCACCGGTGATCGCGCTGACCGTCGCCACACTGCTGTCGTTCTGGGTGCTGGGGCTGCGCGGCGGGTTCTCGATGGAGCGCATCGAGAAGGCCGCGTCGGCGTCGCTGGGACCGGTGGCGCTGGTCCTGCTCGTCACCGGCGCGGGCGGGGTGTTCGGCGCGGTCCTGGAGGCCACCGGTGCCGGTCAGGCGCTCGCCGACCTGCTGGCCGGGACGTCGTTGCCGGTGGTGGTGCTGGCGTTCCTGATCGCCACCGCGCTGCGCGTGGCGCTGGGCTCCAAGACGGTCGCGATCGTGACGACCGCGCCGATCGTGGCTCCCCTCATCCACGAGCTCGGGCTCTCCCAACCGGAGATCGCCCTGGTCGTGGTCGCGGTCGCCGCGGGCGGCACCGTGCTCTCGCACGTCAACGACTCGGGCTTCTGGCTGTTCAACCGCTACATGAACATCGACATCCGCACGACCCTCAAGAGCTGGACCCTCATGGAGACCTTCATGGGCGGCACGGCCTTCCTCATCGCGGCAGCCCTCAGCGCCGCCCTCTCCCTCACCTGACCCCCCACCCCGACCAACGCCGGTGCCCGCCCTCAGGAGGACGGGGCACCGGCGTCACCGTCTCTCCCCTCGACGTGGTCCCGCCCCGAACACCCGAAATCCGGAACCCCACCCCGGGGAGGTGACGTGGTGTGCCGTGCGTGTCAGTGCTCGGAGACGGGGTGACGGGTGAAATCTCTTGGGATGATGAGGTCTTCGAGGGTGAGTTCGTCGATCGAGGGGCGAGCGAGGGCCAGCAGCGAGGAGTCGATGCCGGACCGGAGGATGTCGAAGACGTTGCGGACTCCGGCTTGGCCCTCCGCCGCGAGGCCCCACAGGTAGGCGCGGCCGATGAGGACGGCCCGGGCGCCCAGCGCGAGCGCCTTGACAACATCGCTGCCGCGCCGGATCCCACCGTCCAGCAGGACTTCCACGTCCTCGCCGACGGCGTCGGCGATCGCCGGGAGGAGCCGGATGGTGCCCGGCGTGGAATCCAGGTTGTTGCCGCCGTGGTTGGACACCGAGATCGCCGTGGCACCGATGTCGCGGGCGCGTCGGGCGTCGTCGGGGTGCGTGATGCCCTTGATCATGAACGGCCCGCCCCAGCGCTCCCGCAACCAGGCGATGTCCTCCCAGGTCGGAGGCGGGGTGAACATCCACTCGCCGTAGGCGCCGAAGAACGTCGGCGCCGGCTCGCCGCGCGGCACCATGTTCGGCGTGGTCAGGTCCGGCAGCCCGTGCCGCAGGAACCCGCGCAGCCACCGGGGCCGCAGCAGTCCCTGCGGGGCGAAGCTCAGCTTCGTGCGCAGGTCCAGCTTCTCCGGGATCGGCGGGCTCCCCCAGTCGCGCCCGGTGGCGAAGCACCAGTCGAGCGTGACGATGAGGCCCTTCGCGCCGGCCGCCCGGGCGCGCTCGGCGCGGGCCAGCACCTTCTCCCGGTCGCCCACCCAGTAGACCTGGAACAGCGTCTTCGGGTTGGCCGCGGCCACGTCCTCGACGGTACGGCTGGCGAACGAGGACAAGCCGATCGCCGTGCCCACCTCGGCCGCCGCCCGCGCGACCGCGACCTCGCCCTCCGGGTGCACGGCCTGCACGCCTGTCGGTGACACCAGGACCGGCAGCGACAGATCCTGCCCCATCACGGTCGTGGACATGTCCCGCTCGGCCGGCAGGTCCGCCACGCGCGGCGCGAAGCCGAGCTCGCCGAAGGCCCTGATGTTGTCGTTGAGCGTGGCGCCGCGCTCGCTGCCCGCCACCAGCGCCAGGTACACCGACCTGGGCAGTCGTCTGCGGGCGCGCCGGTGCGCCTCCGCCACTGTTTCGAACCACTCCGCCATGCCGCACCACGCTAGGCCCAGACGCCACCGCGAGCACCGTGCGACCGGGCTCACCCCCACCCGTCCGATCGAACAGGTCGGGCGGGGGTACCTGTCCGATCGGACGGGTACCGCCCTCCCCGTTCGTCCGGAACCGGGTTCTCGGACGAGGGGTCTTGGTTCGCACCCGTTCTCCCCGCGTGATCTGGGGCACTAGCTTCCGGGACGTGGCCGGGTTCGACGCCGACGTCCCCCGGAACCGGCCGGGCTCCCCCCTTCGCCCGGCCGGAGAGCAACGTGCAACGACGCGCGTGGAAAGGACAGCGACATGCAGGTCGACGAACTGCTCAAGCCGTTCCCGATCAAGGAGTTCCACCCGTTCCCCCGCGCCCTGCTGGGTCCCGGTTCGCACGAGATGATCGGCCCGGAAGCGCTGAAGCTGGGCTTCAAGAAGACGCTGGTGATGACCTCCGGCCTGCGCGGGACCGACATCGTGCACAAGATCGTCGAGTCGATGCGCTACCACGGTCTGGAGGTGGTGGTCTACGACCAGGTCGAGTCCAATCCCAAGGACTACAACGTGATGGACTCCGTCGCGATGTACCAGGAGAACCACTGCGACTCGTTCGTGTCGATCGGTGGCGGCTCCTCGCACGACGCCTGCAAGGGCGCGCGCATCTCGGTGGCCCACGACGGCCGCAACGTCAACGAGTTCGAGGGCTTCAACAAGTCCGAGAACCCGAAGAACCCGCCGCACATCGCGGTTTCCACCACGGCGGGCACGGGTTCGGAGACGTCCTGGGCCTACGTCATCACCGACACCACCACCGATCCCGGCAACCCGCACAAGTACGTCGCCTTCGACGACAACTCGGTGACCACGCTGGCCGTCGACGACCCGGTGCTCTACTACGACTGCCCGGTCGACTACACCGCGCAGTGCGGTTTCGACGTGCTCGCGCACGCCTCCGAGCCGTACGTGTCGCGGCTGAACTTCCAGCCGTCGCTGGGAAACGCGCTGCACGCCATCAAGCTGACCGCCGAGAACCTGCGCCAGGCCGTGTGGAACGGCCAGGACCTGCCCGGCCGCGAGGGCATGATGTACGCGCAGTACATCGCCGCGCAGGCGTTCAACTCAGGCGGTCTGGGCATCATCCACTCGATCTCGCACGCCGTGAGCGCCTTCTACGACACCCACCACGGGCTCAACAACGCCGTCGCGCTGCCGCGCGTGTGGGCGTTCAACATGCCGGTGGCCTACAAGCGCTTCGCCGACATCGCCGAGGCGATGGGCATCGACACCCACGGCATGACCGACCCGCAGGCGGCCGATGCCGCGCTCAACGCCGCGATCCGGCTGCTGCGCGACGTGGGCATCCCGGAGCGGTTCGTCGACGTCAACGCCGACAGCTACTCGAAGAACCGGCTGGGCCAGGGCCCGACGAGGTTCTACGAGCAGGCCAAGGAGATCAAGGGCGACTCCGGCGACGTCGACCGCATCACCCATCACGTCCTCGGCGACGCCTGCACCCCGGGCAACGCCAAGGAGTGCACCTTCGACACCGTGCGCCCGGTGGTCGAGCACTGCATGACCGGGGATCTGGACGACCTGCTGACCTGATCCCTCCCCCGGACCGGCCGTGGTGTCGCGCCCTCCGACCGCGCGGCACCACGGCCTTCCCACCACCGCACCGCTCGAACTCCGGAGGTATCGCAGTGCTCGACGACATCGCGGATCAGCCCGGCGACAAGCCCTTCGAGTCGGTGGAGGAGGTGATCAACCGGTTCGGCGAGCACGGCTACATCGCCGACCGCAGGCTGGCCACCACCGTCTACCTCCAGTCCAGGTTGGACAAGCCGCTGCTGCTGGAAGGCCCTGCGGGCGTGGGCAAGACCGAGCTCGCCAAGACGCTGGCCGAGGCCACCGGCCGGAAGCTGCTGCGGTTGCAGTGCTACGAGGGCCAGGACGAGAGCAAGGCGCTCTACGAGTGGGACTACGGCAAGCAGCTGCTCTACACGCAGATGCTGCGGGACAAGATCGGCGAGATCATCGCCGACGCACCGGACCTGTCCACCGCGATCGACCGGATCGGCGAGCAGGACAGCCTATTCTTCTCCGACCGGTTCCTGGCCGCGCGGCCGCTGCTGGAGGCCATCCGCGGTGATGAGCCGGCGGTACTGCTGGTCGACGAGGTGGACCGGGCGGACGAGGCCCTGGAAGCGGTGCTGCTGGAATGCCTGGCGGAGTTCCAGGTGTCGGTTCCCGAGGTCGGCACCTACACCGCGACGACGCCGCCGTACGTGGTGCTGACCTCCAACAACACGCGCGACCTGTCGGCGGCGCTGAAACGCCGCTGCCTGCACCTGTTCCTGGACTACCCGGATCACGACCGCGAGCTGGAGATCGTCCGCTCCAAGAACACCGGACTGCCCGAGAACCTGGCCGAGCAGCTGGTTTCGGTGGTGCGGCAGCTGCGCGCGCTGAAGCTGCGCAAGGCCCCGTCGATCTCCGAGACCATCGACTGGGCTCGCACCCTGGCCGTCCTCGGCGCCGACGAACTCGGCTCGGACGTGCTCGCGGAGACGGTGAACGTGGTCGTGAAGTACGAGCGCGACCTGCACCAGGCGCTCGACGTCATCGGGCACATGGCCGACCCGAACCGCGACATCCCGCACCAGCTGCCGGCCCACGGGCACGGGCATGGGCACGGACACGGGCATGACCACGACCACGACGAGGTCGACGGCCGGGAGGTGCGCGCGGCCAAGGACGCACCCGGGCGGCACGACGACTCCTACTACGGTGCACCGGGTTCCAACGATTCCGGCCGGCGGTCGACGGGCGGTCAGGGACATCGCTCGTTCTCGTCGGCGACCCGGCGCAAGTCGTGAGGAGCGGGCCGTGGAATCAGCTCTGCACCGGTTCGTCCGCCTGCTGCGCCTGTTCGGCCTTCGCATCTCGGTGTCCGAGGCCACCGACGCGATGCGCTGCGCCGCCCAGCCCGGGATGCTCGACGACCGCGACGCGCTGCGCGACGCCCTGAAGGTCGCGATGATCAAGGACCGGCGCGACGAGGAGATCTTCGACGAGGTCTTCGACACGTTCTTCGCGTTGCGGCCGGTCGTTCCCGGCGACCACGAGCACGAGCACACCCACGAGCACGACGACCTCTCCGACACCGGCGAGCTCCAGTCGTTCACGGTCTCCGAGGAGCCGGGCGACACGCCGCAGGAGGGCCACACCCACGCCAAACCCGCCGATATCCGGGACTACTTCGACCCCGAGGACCTGGCCCAGCAGTACAACCTGCACCAGGAGAGCAACAAGATCGACCTGGCGTCGATGACCGACGAGGTGGTGTTCTCCAGCGACAACAGCAGCGCGGGCGGCAGCTCGGTGCCGTCGGTGCAGCTGGAGACCGAGCACCTGCACAACGCGGGCACGCCCGGGTCGCTGGCCGAGCACACCGGTCACCGCATCGACACCCGGCTGAGCATCGCCGAGGAGCAGACGCTGCTGGACTGGCTCGCCGACGACGAGGAACCCGACTCGACGCCGCGCGGGCAGCTCACCGGGGTGCTGGAGAACCTGCCCGAACTGCTCAAGCAGCACCTGGCCAAGCTCGCCGAGATGGAGCGCACGGCCAAGGAGTCGCGTGAGGTCACCACCGGCCGGCTCGACCGCGTCGACGAGGGCGAGCGGCAGCAGCTGGAGGAATCCCTGCGCCGGATCGTGCACAGCCTGCGCGGCGCGCCGACCAGCAAGCGCCGCAACACCCCGCGCGGCAGGGTGCACCCGGCTCGCACGATGCGGCGCAACATGCGCTACGACGGCGTCCCGTTCCGGCCGGTCACGGTGACCCGGGCGGAGGACAAGCCGCGGTTGATCGTGCTGGCCGACGTGTCGCTGTCGGTGCGTTCCACCGCGCGCTTCACGCTGCACCTGGTGCACGGGTTGCAATCGCTGTTCACGCAGGTCCGCACGTTCGCGTTCGTCGACGACCCGGTGGAGATCTCGGAGCTGTTCACCGACCACCCGTTGGAGCGCGCGCTGGGGCTGGTCTTCGACGGTCTGCCGCAGGGCGGGGTTCTCGACGTGGACGGGAACTCCGACTACGGCGCCACTTTCGCGACGTTCCTCGACGAGTTCGGCAACAGCCTCAACCGGCGGACCACGGTGCTGATCCTCGGTGACGGGCGCGGCAACGGCAACGACCCGAACGTCGACGCGCTGACCGAGATCGCGCGCCGGTCGCGGGAAACCATCTGGCTCACACCGGAACCGCGCTACTCGTGGCGGTTGGGGCGCTGCGACCTGCCGGACTACGCCGACCACTGCGACCGGGTGCAGGTGGTGCGCGACCTGTCGGGTCTGGCGAAGGCCGCCGAGTCCATCGCGACGGAGGTGACCGGGCGGTGAGCGCCGGGGAGCGCTCGGCGCTGCACCACATCGATCCGCTCGCCCCGCACGGCCACGACCCGCTGGTCACCGTCTCCCGTCACGACTCGCCGTGCGACGCGCGCGGGCAGGTGACCCGCACGGGCCATTTCTGCCTGCACCGGCGCGATCACCGGATGGAGATCAGCCACTGGTTGCAGCCCGATCAGCTGGACAACAACCTCGCGGGCGTCCTCGCCGACGAGCTGTTCGCGCCCGGCTGGCTCAGCGGGGTGGAGGTCTTCGAGCGGGTGTTCACCGAGGTGGTGCAGTCGGTGATCGACGATCCGCTGCGGGCGTGGACGACGTTCTACGACAACACCCTCGCGCGCGTACGGGAGTGCTGGTCGACTCCGGCGGGTTGCGCGCCGCACTCCTCCATCGCCGACTTCGCCCCGCTGTACCAGCGGGTCCTGCGGCTCGTCCCGCCCGGGCGGGTGCTGGACCTGGGCTCGTGCTTCGGGTTCCTGCCGCTGCTGTTCGACGAGCGGGGCGAGCACTCGGTCATCGCCTCCGACCTGGCACCGGGCAGCATGCGCCTGCTGGAGACGGTCGCAGCGACCCGAGGGCATCGGATGCACACGCTGGTCTGCGATGCCACCCAGGTCCCGCTGCCCGACGGCACAGTGGACACGGTGACGGCCATGCACCTGCTCGAACACCTGGAACCCGGCCGAGGGGATGCGGTGATCGCCGAAGCCCTCCGCCTCGCCCGCCACCGGGTGGTCATCGCCGTCCCCTACGAGGACGAGCCCACCGCGGCCTTCGGCCACGTCCGAACCTTCACCCGGGCTGATCTCCACCACCTCGGCGCCGGCACGGGACACCCCTACGAAGTGACCGACCACCACGGAGGCTGGCTCGAAATCCGCACGGACGCCTGACCCCCATTCGAATTTCGCGCGAAATTCGAGCCCCACGAACGCTCCTCGAATTTCGCGCGAATTTCGAATCCCACCCCGCGGTCGGGCGTGTCTGCGCTGGTCAGGTGGGGGTTCTTGTGGATTCGGGGTTGGGGGGATTCGTCAGATGAGGTGGAGCTTGCTGGCTTCGTAGACGGCTTCGGCACGGCTGGTGGCGGTGAGCTTGCGCATGATGTTGCGGACGTGGAACTTGACCGTGGTCTCGGAGATGAACAGCTTCGCCCCGATGTCGCGGTTGCTGAGCCCGTGGGCGAGTTCGCGCAGCACGATGAGCTCGCGCTCGGTCAGTCGCGGATCGCTGGACGGCGAGTGCATCGATTCGACCATGGCCGCGGCCGAGCGGGAGTCGAAGGAGCTCTCCCGCCGGGCCACCGCGCGGATGGAGCGGACGAGCTCGGTGGTGTCGACGTCCTTGACGACGTAGCCCCGCGCACCGCGGTGGATGGCCTCGACGACCAGCCCGCCGTCGAGGAAGGTCGTCAGCACCAGCACCCCGAGTCCCGGGTGCAGCTCGGTGAGCTGCCCGCACAGGTGCAGTCCCTCGGTGTTGTCGCCGGTGGAGAGCTTGAGGTCCAGCAGCACGACATGCGGGCGGGCGGCGGCGACCACGTCGACGGCCTCGGCGGCGGTGGCGGCCTCGCCGACCACGTGCAGGTCCTGTTCGCGTTCGAGCACCGAGCGCAGGCCGTGCCGGACGATCGCGTGGTCGTCGACGAGCACGATCCGCACCTGCCCGCGCGGGGTGCGCTGGTCGGGAACCGGCGGGGTCACGACATCACCTCCCGGGTCGAGGACAGCGGCACCCGCAGCTGCAACGCCACGCCGCCCATCCGCGAGCGGCGGATGCCCAGCGTCCCGCCGAGCTCCTGCGCGCGGGCGGCCATGTTGGCCAGGCCGCGGTGCCGGCCCGCCAGATCGGTCGCCGAGGACAGCTTCAGCGAGCGCCGCAGCTGCGCGGGATCGCCCGTGCCGTCGTCGGAGATCGTCAGCCGCAGCTGCTGCTGCTGGTAGACGAGCTGCACGACGGCGCGCGTGGCTCCGGCGTGCGAGACGACGTTGAACAGCGCCTCGCCGGTGAGCCGCAGGATCGAGCTCTCGTCCTCCGGTCGCAGCGGAGCGGGGCTGCCCGCCACCCGCACCTCCACCTTCAGCTCGCTGGACAGGTGCACGGTGGACAGCTGCTTGAGCAGGACCGGCAGCGAGCCCGGGGGTTCTTCGGCGCCGTGGTGCAGCGCGTAGATCGCCGCGCGCAGGCGTTCCACGGCCTGCTGGGTGAGCCCCTTGGCAGGGGCGAGCTTCTCGGCGATCTCCTGGGCTTGCGGGCCCATCTCGGCGAGTTCGGAACGGCACACCTCGACGGTCATGCCGGCGCTGAGGACGTACTGGGTGACGGTGTCGTGCAGCTCGCGGGCGATGCGGTGGCGCTCGTCGTCGAGGGCCTGGCGCTGCATCGCCTCCACCAGGCGCCGCTGGGTCTCCTGCAGTTCGGCGTTGCGGGCGGCGAGATCCCTGGCCTGCTGGGCCGCGGCCTCGGAGAGTTGCTCGGTGCGCCCGCGCAGCTGGGCGGCGGCGTGGAACAGGAACGAGTTGTGCACGGCGACGGCGGCCTGGTTCGCCAGCACCCGCATGATCGCCAGGTCGGTGTCGGCGACCTGCACGTCGCCCGGCCAGCCGACG
Organism: Saccharopolyspora endophytica; assembly: GCF_018070075.1. Classification (GTDB taxonomy): domain Bacteria; phylum Actinomycetota; class Actinomycetes; order Mycobacteriales; family Pseudonocardiaceae; genus Saccharopolyspora; species Saccharopolyspora endophytica. The sequence goes on along the minus strand of NZ_JAGPXE010000014.1, from coordinate 132,509 downwards.
ATGCCGCCGACGGGCTCGTCGTCCAGGGTCATCGGCGCCCGCACCCAGCCGGGGCCGCCGGGTGCGAGTTCGATCTCCCACGGCCGGGTCCGGATCACGTCGAGCTGCTCGCGCGCTTCCGGCGGCAGGCGGTCCTCGTCGTCGACGAGCTCGCCGTGGTGCAGCAGCAGGAACCGGGGCCGGGCCGCGCGCAGGGCTCCGTCGGCGATGCCCAGCAGCAGCCGGTCGGCCTGCAGGTGCTCGGCGGCGGCGCGGACCACGGCCTCGACCAGCGTGCGGGGGCCTTCGACGGTGCGCACCAGCGCGCGGGAGATGCGGTCGAGCGCCTGCACGGCGCATTCGAGGCGTTCGGCGGAGCGCACGTACTCCGGGTAGAACGAGCGCTTGCCGGAGCGCAGCCCGGTCAGGACGCCGAGGTCGTCGCCGAAGTCGCCGCCCGTGGTCCCTGCATCACCGCTCACAGCGCCGCCCGGAACAGTCCCGCGATGTCGGTCGCCCTCGCTTCGCGCGGATTCGTCGTCAGGCAGGCGTCCTTGAGCGTGTTGCGGGTCAGCACCGGCACGTCCACATCGGACACACCGAGCGAGCGCAGCGTCTGCGGGACGCCGACGACGTCGGCCAGCTCCCGCACCCTGTCGGCGAGGGTGAAGGCCACTTCGACCGGGGGAACTCCCGCCGTGTCGATCCCGATCGCCGCGGCCAGCGGCACGTAGCGCGAGGGGTCGGTCTCGGCGTTGAAGCGGATCACGTGCGGCAGCAGCACCCCGTTGATGACCCCGTGCGGGGCGTCGAGCAGCCCGCCGACCTGGTGGCTCATGGCGTGGGTGGCGCCGAGGATGGCGTTGGTGAAGGCCATCCCGGCTTCCAGGGCTCCCTGCGCCATGGCCACGCGCGGCTCGGCCTCGGTGGGGCGGAACAGGGTGCGGGCGAGGTTGCCGGTGATGAGCTTCGCGGCGTGCAGCGAGTGCTGCTCGGTGAGGGTGTTGTGCGCGCGGGAGACGTAGGACTCGATGGCGTGGGTGAGCGCGTCCAGGCCGGTGGCGGCGTTGAGCCAGTCCGGCATGCTGGTCAGCAGCCGCGGGTCGATCACCGAGATCTCGGGGACGAGCGCGCGGCTGAGGATGGTGATCTTGGTGGCGTTCGCGGTGTCGGTGATGATCGCGAACTGCGAGACGTCGGCGCCGGTCCCCGACGTCGACGGTGCCATGACCAGCGGCGGGATCGGGTTCACCACCTGGTCCACGCCTTCGTAGTCCAGGATCCGGCCGCCGTTGCCGGACAGGATCGCCACGCCCTTGGCCGCGTCGATCACCGAACCGCCGCCGACGCCGATGATCACGTCGGCCCCGGACTCGGCGTAGCGCTGGTGGGCGGCCTCGACCTCGTGGTCCTTGGGGTTGGGCGTGACGGCGTCCCACACGACCGCCTTCAACCCGACCGCGTCGAGGTGCCCGGCGGCTTCGGCGGCCCACCGGGCTTCGGTGAGCCCGCCATCGGTGACCAGGAACGGGCGGCGCGCGCCCAGCCGCCGCGCGCAGTGCCCGAGCTCGGCCAGCGCGCCGGGACCGAACACGACCTCCGGGACGTGGAACTTCGCCAGCCCGGGCGAGTCGCCGCTCAGCGGCGCGATCTGGGGTCCGGCCAGCTCGGCGACCTCGGGTTCGGTCGAGCTGGGCACCCGGCTTCGCACTGTCATCAGGCATCCTCCAGGCACCGGAGCGGGGGTGTGCGCGGCGCGGACCTCGACGACCACCGATCGGGCCGACGGGCCGAACCCCGACCCATCCTAGTCCGAAACGTGACCTGAACCACACCGCGAACCGCGGTCGGCCCGGATTTCCGCTGACCGTGGCGGGAGCGGGTGCGAGCGGGACCCACCCGGGTGGGGCGGGCCCCGTCATCGCCCCCCTTCGAACGACGCCGCCGATCAGGCGAGGCCGAACGCCTCCAGCTCGTCGTCGGTGAGCAGCCGGGAGCGGATCAGGAACCGGACCCCCTCGGGGGCCTCCAGCGAGAACCCGCTGCCCCGGCCGCGCACGACGCCGATGGTCAGGTGCGTGTGCTTCCAGTACTCGTGCTGCGCCGCCGACATCCACACCGGGATCGCTTCCCCGTCCACCTCCAGGTCTCCGAGGTGCACGTCCGAACCGCCGGTGCGGAACTCCCCCGCCGGGTAGCACATCGGGGCGCTGCCGTCGCAGCACCCGCCGGACTGGTGGAACATCAGCGGACCGTGGTCGGCCCGGAGGCGGCGCAGCAACTGCGCCGCCTCCGGTGTCACGGCGACCCTGGCGGGCTCCATCAGAAGAAGCCCAGCTTGTCCGGCGAGTAGCTGACCAGCAGGTTCTTGGTCTGCTGGTAGTGCTCCAGCATCATCTTGTGGTTCTCGCGGCCGATGCCCGACTGCTTGTAGCCGCCAAAGGCCGCGTGCGCCGGGTAGGCGTGGTAGTTGTTCACCCACACCCGGCCGGCCTGGATCTCCCGACCCGCGCGGTAGGCGGTGTTGGTGTCGCGCGACCACACCCCGGCACCCAGGCCGTAGAGGGTGTCGTTGGCGGTCTTGATCGCGTCGGCGTAGTCGTCGAAGCGGGCGACCGAGACGACGGGCCCGAAGATCTCCTCCTGGAAGATCCGCATCTTGTTGTGGCCCTCGAACACCGTCGGCTGCACGTAGTAGCCGCCGGAGAGCTCACCGCCGAGGTCGGCCCGCTCACCACCGGTGAGGACCTTGGCGCCCTCCTGCTTGCCGATGTCGAAGTACGACAGGATCTTCTCCAGCTGGTCGTTGCTGGCCTGCGCGCCGATCATGGTCTCGGTGTCCAGCGGGTTGCCCTGCTTGACCGCCTTGGTGCGCTCCACGGCCTCGCCGAGGAACTTCTCGTAGATGCCGCTCTGGATCAGCGCCCGCGACGGGCAGGTGCACACCTCGCCCTGGTTGAGCGCGAACATCGTGAACCCTTCGAGCGCCTTGTCGTAGAAGGCGTCGTTGGCCGCGGCCACGTCGTCGAAGAAGATGTTCGGGCTCTTGCCGCCCAGCTCCAGGGTCACCGGGATGATGTTCTCGCTGGCGTACTGCATGATCAGCCGCCCGGTGGTGGTCTCACCGGTGAAGGCGATCTTGCCGATCCGGTTGCTGGAGGCCAGCGGCTTGCCCGCCTCCACGCCGAAGCCGTTGACCACGTTGAGCACGCCCGCGGGCAGCAGGTCGCCGATGATGTCGACCAGCACGTGGATCGAGGCCGGGGTCTGCTCGGCCGGCTTGAGCACCACGGCGTTGCCCGCGGCCAGCGCGGGAGCCAGCTTCCAGACGGCCATCAGGATCGGGAAGTTCCACGGGATGATCTGGCCGACCACGCCCAGCGGTTCGTGGAAGTGGTAGGCCACCGTGTCGTCGTCGACCTCGCCGAGGCTGCCCTCCTGCGCGCGGATCGCTCCGGCGAAGTAGCGGAAGTGGTCGATGGCCAGCGGGATGTCGGCGGCCAGGGTCTCGCGGACCGGCTTGCCGTTCTCCCAGCTCTCGGCGACGGCCAGCCGCTCCAGGTTCGCCTCCATGCGGTCGGCGATCCGGTTGAGCACGGTGGCCCGCTCGGCGACCGAGGTGCGACCCCAGGCCGGGGCCGCGCCGTGCGCGGCGTCCAGCGCGCGCTCGACGTCGTCGGCGGTGCCCCGAGCGATCTCGGTGAAGTCCGCACCGGTCACCGGCGTCGGGTTCGCGAAGTACCCGCCCTTGGCCGGGGCCACGTACTCACCGCCGATGTAGTGGTCGTAGCGGGATTCGTAGGCCACGACGCTGCCCTGCGTACCCGGCGCTGCGTACTTGGTCATGCGTTGCCTCCTGCACGAGAACTTCCGTTGTCGCGCGGAATCGTGTCGCGCCTCACGTTGCAACGAGGTTGCAACGACCGGGTGCCTGACCGAACGGACGGTTTTGGTCCTGGTGGCGGGTGGCGCTCTTGTCCCCGGCGTCGGCGCGTGGTCATCATGACCACTCACGCGTCGACGCCGACGTCGGGACTGGAGGCAGGGTGCGCACCGAGGAGGATCCCACCACCGCGACGATGCTGGCCGACCCGCTGGAGTACGCATCGCTGCTGGGGCGCGTGTGGGACGCGGTGCTGCGCGGCGACCGCGCGCCCCGCTCACCGCGGACGCTGGTCTCGGAGTCCTGGCAGCGTTCGCTGGCCGCCGAGATCGACCCCGACTCCTGCGAGGCACCGGTGGTCTGCGAGCGCGACGAGGTCCGCGACATGCGCACCGAACATCCCCTAGCCGCAGCGATTCCCGTGCTGCGGCAGACCGTGCTCGACGTCGCCGACGAGGCGATGCACGTGATGATCGTGACCGACCGGGACGGGCTGATCCTCTGGCGCGAGGGCAACTCCGAGGTCCAGCACCGCGCCGACCGGGTGCGGCTGAGCGAGGGAACCCGGTGGGCCGAGGAGGCCATCGGCACCAACGCGATGGGAACCACCCTGGCGGTGGGAAAACCGGTGCAGATCTACTCCGCCGAGCACCTGGTGCGCACCTACCACGACTGGACCTGCGCGGCGAGCCCCATCCACGACCCCGACACCGGTGACGTGCTGGGATCGGTGGACATCAGCGGGCCGCTGCGCACCGTGCACCCGGCGATGGTGTCGCTGGTCAGCGCCGCCGCGCAGCTGGCCGAGAGCCACCTGCGCGCGCGGATGGCCGCGCGCGACGAGCAGCTCCGGGCCCGCAACATGCCGCACCTGCGAGCGCTGCGGGGCGAGGCGGGCGCGCTGCTGACCCGCACCGGGCGGGTGCTGGCGGTGGAACCGGGCGCGTCGTTGCTGCCCGAGCGCGTCGACGTCACCGACGGCCGGGTCACGCTCGCCGACGGCCGCGAAGCGGTGCTGGAGCGGCTCGCCGAGGGATACCTGCTGCGGCTGCCCGGTTCGTCGGCGGCGCGAACCCGTCCGCGTCCCGTGCTGTCGTTGTCGTTCCTGAACTCCGCAGGCCCGCGCGCGGTGCTCGACGGGCGCGAGGTCCCGCTGTCGTTGCGGCACGCGGAGATCCTGACGCTGCTGGCGATGCGTCCGGCCGGCCTGACCGCCGACCGGCTGGCGTTCCAGCTCTACGGCGAGCGCGGCAACCCGGTGACCGCTCGCGCGGAGATCCACCGGCTGCGCACGCACCTGGGCGAGCACGTCATCGCCACCAAGCCCTACCGCTTGCAGGCGGCGGTCGACGCGGACTTCCTCACCGTGCGCCGCGCGCTGCACGACGGCGACATCCGCACCGCCTCGGAGACCTACCGGGGACCGCTGCTGGAGGCCAGCGAGGCGCCCGCGATCCGCGACGAGCGGGAGGAGCTGTTCGCCTCGCTGCGCAACGCCGTCCTCGACCGCGGGGACGTGGCGGCGCTGTGGGCGCTGTTCCGCGACCACCCGACCGACGACCTGGAGATCCTGGGCCAGCTCGCGCACCGACTCCCCCACCACGACTCCCGCCGACCACTGGTCACCGCCCGAATGCAGCAGGTCCTCGCCGGCGAGCCCTGATCAGGCCCGCAGACCACCGAGCATGACCTCCACGACCCGCTGGACCGACTCCACGCCTCCTGGGGCCGGCAGGTGCGAGGACAGCGCGCCTTCGACCATCTCGCAGATCAGGGCCAGGTCGTCCGGGCCGACGTCGCTGCGGATGACACCGGCCTCCTGCGCCTCGCGCAGCCCCGGGGCCAGGATCGCGACCAGCTGACCGGCGTACCGGCGCTGATCGGCGGGCGGGAGCTCGCGGAACAGCCGCACCAGCGGGCGCCGCGAGATCTGCTCCTCGAACAGCTCCTCCAGCACCTCGATGAAGTCGCACTCGGCGACGAGCTCGCGCAGGAGGTGCAGCTTGCTCTCGGCCACCGCGATCCCGAGCGCGTAGCGGTCGGAGAAGTGCCGGTAGACGGTGGCGCGGCCCAGTCCGGAGCGGCGGGCGATCTCCGACAGCGGCACCAGGTCGACGTCCTCGGCGAAGGCCTCATCGGCGGTGCGCAGGATGGCCTCGCGGTTGCGGCGCGCGTCGGTACGGCGAGAGCTCAGCACCGCTCACCTCCGACAGACCGCACGGGGACCTAACTTACTAGCCAGTAGTGAGATCGTCGACCAGTTCAATGTCTCGTTTCGGCTCCATAAGCTCCCGGCTCAGTCGACGACGACGCCTGCCGTGGAGGTACCGCATGCCCGAACTCAGCCGCCGCACCCTGCTCGCCGGAACCGCCGCGGCGACAGGCCTGTCCCTGCTGGGCCCGTACGCGAACGCCGCCGGCCGCGTGCCCCTCACCCGCGAGGAGCACCGGGTGGTCGTCATCGGATCCGGGTTCGGCGGTGGCGTGACGGCGCTGCGGTTCGCCCAGGCCGGGGTCCCGGTGCTCGTGCTGGAACGGGGCAAGCGCTGGCCGACCGGCCCGAACGCCGACACCTTCCCCACTCTGGCCGCACCGGACAAGCGGTTCTTCTGGCTGGGTTCGGGACCGTCGCTGTTCGGGATCTCCCCGCCGCCGTTCGAGCGCTACACCGGTCTGCTGGAGCGCGTGACCGGCAACGGCATGGACATCATGTGCGCGGCCGGGGTCGGCGGCGGATCCCTGCTCTACCAGGGCATGACGCTGCAGCCGACCGAAGAGGTCTTCAACGCCAACATGCCCGAGCGGCTCGACTACGCCCGGATGGACCGCGTCCACTACCGGCGGGTCGCCGAGATGCTGGGGATCGCCACCGCCCCGGACGAGCTGATCAACAGCGAGACCTACGCCGCCTCGCGGATCTTCGCCCGCAACGTCGAGCGGGCCGGCTTCTCGGTGGAGAAGATCCCGATGCCGATCGACTGGGACTACGCGCTGCGCGAGCTCCGCGGCGAGATGAAACCCTCCTACACCAACGGTGATTGCGCGTTCGGCGTCAACAACGGCGGCAAGCACTCCGTCGACGTCACCTACATCGCCCAGGCCGAGGCCACCGGCAAGGTCACCGTCGCCGAGCAGCACAACGTCACCGACGTCGCCAAGACCCGCGACGGCCGCTGGCAGGTCCACGTCGACCGCATCGCCACCGACGGCACCGTGCTGGAGCAGAAGATCATCACCACCGGTGCGCTGGTGATGGCGGCGGGCACGGCCGGCACCACCCGGTTGCTGATGCGCGCCGCCGCCAAGGACCAGATCCCGGACATGCCCGACGGTCTCGGCTCCAACTGGGGTTCCAACGGCGACCGCATCTACACCTGGACCAACTTCACCGACGACTTCGGCGCGCCGCAGGGCGGCCCCGTGGTCTACGGCAGCAAGGAGTGGGACGACCCGACGCTGGCCAACACGGTCATCCAGGCGTCGCTGCCGCCGATGCCGGACCTGCGCACCACGATGCTGGTCGGCTACGGCGTCAGCTCCGGACGAGGCCGCTTCGTCTACGACTCGGCCAAGGACGACGCCGTGCTGGACTGGCCGTCGCAGGCGGATTCGGTGCTGGCCGAGCGCATCGACGAGCGCGTCGCCGCGGTCGCGGGCAACGGCTCGGTCCGGCTCGACACCACCTCGCTGGTGCCCAACACCTGGCACCCGCTGGGCGGCGCGTCGATGAACGTGGTCTGCGACCTCGCCGGCCGGGTGCACGGCCACCGCGGGCTCTACGTCCTCGACGGCGCCCTCATGCCGGGCAACACCGCAGCCTGCAACCCCTCGATGACCATCGCGGCCGTGGCCGAACGCGCCACCGACGAACTCCTCACCCAAGACGCCGGCGTCGTCTTCTAGCGATCTCGCCCCGCGCCACCGAGGTGGCGCGGGGCGAGCTCTCACCTCGGGGCGTGCGAGGCGTCGAGGAACTCCTCCCGGTGGATCTTGCGAGGAGCCATCCGCCGTCGCTTGAGCGCCTTGACCCCCGCCTCGACCATCCCCGGCGGACCGCACAGGTAGGCGCTGAGTCCCCGGCAGGACCGGAAGTCCGCCAGCACCACGTCGGTCACGAGCCCGGTCGCACCCTCCCAGTCCTCTTCGGACAGACACGGCCGGTACCCGAAGTTCGGGTGCTCGCGCGCCAGGTCCTCGAAGAACTCGACGTCGTAGAGGTCCTGCCTGCTCCGGCCGCCGTGGTAGAGGTGCAGTTCCGGGGCTAGGTCGTGCGCGAGCGCGTGCCGCACGATCGACTTCAGCGGCGCCAGCCCGGTGCCCCCGGCGATGAGGATCGCCGGTTCCTCCTGCGCCACGGGCATTCCGAAGTCCCCGAGCGGCCCCTTGAGCTCGACGCGCTCCCCCACCGCCAGGCCTGCGAACATCCAGCCGTCGGTGGCGATCCCGCCGGGAGTGCGCCGGACGTGGAACTCCAGGCGCGAGGTCTCCGACGGCGGGTTGGCCATCGAGTACTGCCGCGCCACCTCGGTTCCCGGCACGCGGATCTCGGCGTACTGCCCGGGGTTGAAGGCCATCGGTTCGTCGAGCTCGACGACCAGCCGCCGGACGTCCCGGGCGATGTCGTCGAGCACCACCGCGGTCCCGGTGTGGTCGCGCAGCGGGTGGCGCGGCACCCCGTCGTCGGGGTCGACCTGCTCGACGGGCTCCAGCACCAGCCCGGACATCGGTGTGGCCTGGCAACCCAGGGCGATCCCGGACTCCCGTTCGGCCGGGGTGAGCGTGTACTCCGAGGATTCGCGGTGGTCGACCTCGCCGGAGAGCACCTTCACCTTGCAGCTGCCGCAGGTCCCCTGCGTGCAGGAGTGCGGCAACCAGATGTCATCGCGCAGGCAGGACTCCAGGATCGACTGCCCCGCAGGGCATGTCGTCGACCGGCCCAGCGGATCGATGCGGACCTCGTGGGCCATCTCGGGCGCGGCCATCACACCTCCCACACGGCGTGCAGCTCGATCGGGCCGCGGAAGCCCCAGCCCCAGAAGTCCACCTCGTGATCGGTGTCGGGCTCCAGGTTCGGGATGGCCTCGAACAGCTCCTCCAGCGCGATGCGCACGACCTCGGTCGCGAAGTACGTTCCCGCGCAGGCGTGCTTGCCCGCGCCGAAGGCCAGGTTCGGCACCGGCGTGCGGTCCAGGTCGAACACCGCGGGCGAGGCGTAGTCGTTCTCGTCGTGGTTGGCCGAACCGTAGGACATCATCACCACCGAACCGGAGGGCAGCTCGATGCCGTCGATGGTCATGTCCCGGTGGTTGCGCCGCGCCACCGCCGACCAGATCGGCGAGGTCCAGCGCACGCCCTCGGTGATCGCCCTGCGCACCAGCGACGGATCGTCGATGACGCGTTCCAGCTGGCCGGGGCGGGTGAACAGGCCCGCGATGGTGGAGGCCATGGCGTGCCCCGGTTCCTGCATCGCACCGAGCAGGAACACGAAGAGGTTCGGGTAGATGATCTCGCGGTCGCGGACCTGGCCGGGTGGCATGCCGTCGTGCAGCCAGTGCGACAGCGCGCTGTCGTCGGGCTCGACGGTCCAGGCGTCCAGCAGCGGGTCCACCACCGCGCGGATCTCGGCCTTGGCCTCGTCACCGGGCGTGAAGCCGTCCGGGTTGGCCCAGTCGCCGTTCTCGTCGACACCGGCGTTGGTGAACGACACGCTGAGCTTGCGGAACCACTCGCGCAGCTTGTCCGAGCTCACCGACCGCAGGCCCATCAGGTCGCCGAGGCTGCGCACGCTGACCGGCTCGCAGAACTGCGACACCAGGTCCGCCTCGCCGTCGTTCTCGAACGCCTCCAGGTAGCGGCGGGCGATCGGCCGGGCCAGGCCGTCGACGTAGCGGTCCACCTCGCTGGGCTGCAGCCCCGGGTCGACCATGGCGCGCAGGTCGTCGTGCTCGGCGCCGTTGGCGTCCAGCACCGCCGGGTCGCCGAAGGTGCGCCGGCCGGCCGGGGCGATGACGCCCTCGAAGTCGCTGTCGTCGGTGCCCGCGATCCGCTTGCACATCTCCTTGGTGGAAGCCACCCAGCAGCCCAGCGCCGGGACGTAGGCCAGCGGAGCTTCGGCGCGAAGCCGCTCGTAGAACGGGTACGGGTCGCGCTCCAGCTGCTCCATCGTCACGTCCGCGATCCAGCTCGGCGTGGTCATCGTCATCGCAATTCCTCCTGCGCGCTCGCAGTTCGGGAGATCGGTTCCTTCCGCAGCGGGTCCGGGATCGCCGTCCGGGCGGTGTCAGCAGGAAAAACACCACGGATCGGCGGGAGCGGTCGAGCCGCTGGGCGCGGTGCCGGGACGGATTGCGCGACGAAATCGGGATTCACCCGCTCCGAGCGCTTAACCATCGCGTTCCCGGGCGGTTTAATCCCTGGCAAGCCGGCTCAAGGACGAGGGGGCGAGAGGGTGACCGGAACGTCGGAGGAGGCCGTCCACCGGGCGGCGACGCGCGACTGGAGCGAGGCGATCCGCGCCGTCACCGGCGCCTACTTCCCGCACGAGCTGCGCCCGCTGTCGACCACCGACCGGCTCGACCTGGCGATGCACACCGTGGACCTGGGCCCGGTGACCGTCGGCCGGATCGGTTGGGGCGTGGACGTGGCGATCGAGTGCGCCTATCCCGACGCCTACGAGGTCAACATGCCGCTGGCCGGTCGCCTGGAGTCCCGGCACGGCCGCGACCAGGTGATTTCCGGCGAGGGCACCGGGACGATCTTCCCGCCCAACCGCGCCACCCCGATCACCCGCTGGTCGTCGGAGTGCACCGTCGTCGGGGTCAAGTTCGACCGCGCCTGCCTGGAACGCGAGGCCGACCGAGTGCTGGCCTCTCCGCTGCGCGGCGGACTGGACCTGCCCGCGCAGATCGACCGGCGCAGCGCGGCCACCCGCGGCTGGCTGCACTTCGTCCGCAACCTCACGGCGGATCTGGGCGAGACCAACGCGATGCTGTGCGACGACGTCCTCAAGCGGCAGCTGTCGAGCACGATCATGACGGGATTCCTCCTGGCCATGCACCCCGACCGGCGCAGCTGTGCACCCGCCCGGCCGCGCATCGTCAACCGCGTCCTGGACCGGCTGCGCGAGGACCCCGCGCACGCGTGGACGGCCGCCGAGATGGCCGAGATCGCCGGTGTCAGCGTCCGCCGCCTGCAGGAGGGGTTCCAGGAGTACGTGGGCGCGACGCCGTCGGCGTGCCTGCGCGACATCCGGCTCGCCCGAGCCCACGAGGACCTGATGGCGGCGAGCACGTCCACGGTCGCCGAGGTGGCGGCGCGCTGGAACTTCACCAACACCGGGCGCTTCGCCGCCGCCTACCGCGACAAGTACGGCTGCACCCCGTCCACCACGCTGCAGGGCTAGCCCCTTCGAATTTCGCGCGAAATTCGAGCGCCAGGTATCGCACTCCAATTTCGCGCGAAATTGGAATTCTCGCCCTCCTGGGTGAGAGCTCGGCGGGGGGCGTACGCGCGTCGCGCGGGGGATCTGAGCGTCAGACCCGACTGCTCGCCGGTTGACTGTCGACATCGGGCTATCATTCGGGCGTGGTGGACGAGGGTTTGCGCAGTTTGGATCGCTTGACTCTGCGGGAGCGCGCGCTGGTGGCGCTGCGCGAGGCGATTCTGACCGGGCGGTACGGGCCGGGTGATCACCTCGGCGAGGTCGAGATCGCCTCGCAGCTGTCGATCAGCCGCGGCACGGTCCGCGAGGCGCTGCGCCATCTCCAGCAGGAAGGCCTGGTCACGCCCGGGGTGCGCGGCATGCTGCGGGTGCGCAGCCTGTCGGCGAACGAGATCGACGAGCTGTTCCGGGTCCGCTGCGCGCTGGAGGGTCAGGCGGTCGCCGAGATCGTCGAGTCCGACCGGCTGGCGCAGGTGGTCGGCGAGCTGCACTCGGCGCTGGACAAGCTCGAAGCGGCCACCGGCGACCTCAGCGAGCAGCTGGAAGCCGACCTCGCCTTCCACGCCCAGCTGTGCGAGCTGTCGGGCAACTCGATCCTGCTCGACACCTGGCGGCACCTGGAGGGCCCGATCCGGGTGGTCGTGATGAGCGCGTCCACCGAGAACCGGCGCTTCCCGATGTCCGCCGACCACCACCGGCCGATAGTCGAGGCCGTTGAACGCGGCGACGCCGACACCGCCGTGCGCGTGCTCCGCGAGCACATGCAGGCCGCCGTCACGCTGCTCAACAGCAAGGGCTGAGCCCGAGCGCGGGACGGACGATCCGTCCTTGACAGGCCCCCGACCGGACTTATGATGACTGTCAACATTGAATGTTGACACTCAACATTCAGCCACCCGGTCAAGGAGGATCGCGATGGCAAGCTCCCCATCCCGGGCGTCGGTGCACGGCAGCCCGGAGAAGTTCAGAGTCGCCGTCGGCTGCGGGGTCGGCGCGACCATCGAGACCTACGACTTCATCGGATTCGGAACGGCCGCCGCCCTCTACTTCGGCGACGCGTTCTTCCCCGGCTCCGACCCGCTGTCGGCCTCGCTGATGTCCTTCGCGACCCTCGGCGTCGGCTTCGCCGCGCGCCCGCTGGGCGGCATCATCGCAGGTCACCTGGGCGACCGGATCGGCCGCAAGCCGGTGCTGGTGTCCTCGCTGCTGCTGATGGGCATCGCCACCGTGCTCATCGGCTGCCTGCCCACCTACCAGCAGGTCGGCATCTGGGCGCCGGTGCTGCTGGTGGCCGTCCGCATCGTGCAGGGCCTCGCCTTCGGCGCGGAGTGGGGCGGCGCCATCCTGATGACCTTCGAGCACGCGCCCTGGCGCAAACGAGGTCTCTACACCGGCATCACCCAGGCCGGGTTCCCCGTCGGCCTGCTGCTGGCGAACCTGGCGTTCCTGCTCAGCGCGGGACTCGGCGGCACGCTGACGTGGCGGGTGCCGTTCCTGCTCTCGGCGGTGCTGATCGTCGTGGGCATCCTGATCCGCCTCAAGATCGACGAGTCGCCGGAGTTCGAGGAGCTCAAGGACTCCGGCGAGGTCGCGCGCAACCCGATCCTGGAGGTGCTGCGCGACGACTGGCGCAACGTGCTGCGCACGTTCTGCCTGCGCGTGGTCGAGACCGCGGGCTACGCGGTGTCGGTGACGTTCATGCTGTCCTACTTGGAGCTCGACACCTCGCCCACCTCGGGGTCTTTGAGCCTGCTGGCGCTGACCACCGCCGCGGGGATCGGCATCGTGGCCACCACGCTGTGGGGGCACTTCTCGGACGTCTTCGGCAGGCGCCCGATCTACCTGCTGGGATGCGTGGCCGCCGTGGCGTGGGGCGTGCCGATGTTCTTGATGGCCAACACCGGCTCCGCGGTGCTGATCGTGATCGCCTTCGTGATCAGCTACGCGATCTGCCAGAACTCGCTGGCAGGCGTCCAGGGCGCCTGGTTCTCGGAGCTGTTCGAGACCAAGACCCGCACCGCCGGGGCATCGCTGGCCTACCAGATCTCCGCGGTCGTCTCGGGTTTCACGCCGATGATCGCCACCGCCCTGTACGCGCAGGCCGGCTGGCTCGGACCGGCGCTGCTGTTCAGCGGTTACGGCGTGCTGGGCCTGGTCGCGGCGGTGCTCACCCGCGAGACGTGGGGCCCTGTCCAGAAGGCGGAGGTCGCGGCCGTCGAGCGCGCCGCCACCGGCAAGGAGGAAGCAGTTGTCTGATCGAACGCGCAGGATCGCGGAGTCGGCGCGCCGCATCCGCAAGAACGCCCTGGACATGGGCGAACTCCAGGGCCAGGGCTACATCGCCCAGGCGCTCGGGGTCGCCGACGTGCTGGCGGTGATGTACTCCGACCAGCTGCGGTTCCAGCCCGACGATCCGGAGTGGGAGGACCGCGACCGGTTCCTGCTGTCCATCGGCCACTACGCGATCGCGCTGTACGCGGCGCTGGCCGAGGCCGGGGTGATCGACACCGACGAGCTGCAGACCTACGCCGCCGACGACTCGCGGCTGCCGATGTCGGCCATGGCCAGCTACACGCCCGGCGTGGAGATCTCCGGTGGCTCGCTCGGGCACGGGCTCGGCGTGGCCGTCGGGATGTCGATCGGCTTGCGCCACAAGGGGAATCCGGCTCGGGTCTACAACCTGCTCTCGGACGGCGAGCTGGACGAGGGTTCCACCTGGGAGGCGGCGCTGGCCGCCTCGCACCACGGGTTGGACAACCTGATCGTCCTCGTCGACGTCAACGCGCTGCAGGCCGACGGCCCGACGGTCGACGTGCTGCGCACCGAGCCGATCCAGGCCAAGTGGGAGTCCTTCGGCTGGAACGCCGTCCGCGTCGACGGCAACGACATCGACGCCCTGGTCGCAGCGCTGGACGAGCTGCGCGAGCACCGGGGTTCGCCGTCGGTGCTGATCTGCGACACCCGGGTCGGCCGAGGCGTCCCGTTCTTGGAAACCAGGGAGAAGGCGCACTTCATGCGGGTCGAACCGCACGAGTGGCAACTGGCACGCGACCACCTGCAGGAGGCCGGCGCATGACGACCGCGACCAAGAAGGCCACCACGTCGGCGATGATCGCCTCGTTCGCCGACGAGGGCCAGAAGACCACCAAGGCCCCGTTCGGGCACGCGCTCGCCGGACTCGCCGAGCAGCGCCAGGACGTCGTGGGGCTCTCAGCGGATCTCGCCAAGTACACCGACATGCACGTCTTCCGCGACGCCCACCCGGAGCGGTTCTTCCAGATGGGCATGGCCGAGCAGTCGCTGCTGGCGGCGGCCGCGGGAATGGCCGAGGTCGGACTGACTCCCTTCGCCTCGACCTACTCGGTGTTCGCGACCCGGCGCGCCTACGACTTCCTGTGCCTGGACATCGCCGAGCCGGGGCTCAACGTCAACGTCATCGGCGGACTTCCGGGGCTGACCACCGGTTACGGACCGAGCCACCAGGCCACCGAGGACGTCGCGATCCTGCGCGGCGTCCCGGGGCTGACCATCGTGGACCCGTGCGACTCGGTGGACATCGAGCAGGCGGTGCCGCAGCTGGCCGATTCCCCCGGCCCCACCTACCTGCGGCTGCTGCGCGGCGCGGTGCCGACGGTGCTCGACGAGTACGACTACCGCTTCCAGCTGGGAAAGGCCGCTGAGCTGCGCACCGGGCGGGACGTGCTGATGATCTCCAGCGGGCTGATGACGATGCGCGCACTGTCGGCCGCCGCCGAGCTCGCCACTGATCACGTCGACGTGGCCGTGCTGCACGTGCCGACCATCAAACCCCTCGACCGGCAGGCGATCCTGGCCGCCGTCGGACGGGACCGGCTGGTGGTGACGTTGGAGAACCACACGGTCGTCGGGGGTCTGGCCGAGTCCGTGGCGTCCTGCCTGGCCTTCGCCGGGGTGGGCGAGCGCATCGTGCCGATCGGCCTGCCCGACGAGTTCCTGGCCGCGGGCGCGCTGCCCACGCTGCACGACCGCTACGGGCTCTCGGTGCCGCAGATCCGCGAGCGCGTGCTCACCGAGCTCGGCTGACCCACCAAGGAGATCGCATGACCGACAACCGCACAGCCATCGTCACCGGAGCCGGTTCGCGCCGCGGCATCGGGCAGGGCATCGCGCACGCGCTGGCCGGGCAGGGCTGGAACATCGCCGTCCTCGACCTCGACGAGGCCAGCGCGAAGGACACCGCCAACGCCGTCGCCGAGGCGCACGGCGTGGCCGCGGTCAGCGCGGGCTGCGACGTGACCGACAAGGTTGCCGTGGACGCCGCCGTGTCCGTCGTCGAGTCGGAACTGCCGGAGATCGGCGCGCTGGTCAACAACGCCGGAATCACCTCCCCCGTCCCGTTCCTGGAGGTCTCCGACGAGGAGTGGGACCACGTCTTCGAGGTCAACGTCCGGGGCAGCTACCTGATGACCAAGCGGGTCGTCGGTGGCATGGCCGAGCGGGGCTTCGGACGCGTCGTGAACCTCTCGTCGGTGTCGGCGGAGCGCGGCGGCGGGGTCTTCGGCGGTGTCGCCTACTCGGCGGCCAAGGCCGGGCTGCTCGGGTTCTCCCGCGCGCTGGCCCGCGAACTGGGCCCGTCGGGTGTCACGGTGAACTCGGTGGCCCCGGGCCTGATCGACACCGACATCACGGCGGGCAAGCTCGACCCGGAGCGCAAGGCCGCGATGATCGCCGACATCCCGACTCGCCGCGCCGGTCGGGTTTCCGACGTCGCCGACGTCGTCGCGTTCCTGTGCCGACCGGAATCGGGCTACCTCACCGGTGTCACCTACGACATCAACGGCGGCTCGCACATCCACTGACCGGCCGGTGGGGTCCGCGCGTCGGCGCGGGCCCCACCGCTGGCATACTCCCGCCGGTGCGCAGGACGTTCTCGATCGTCGCCGTGTCGGCCGCGCTGCTGGCCGCGATCCTCCTCGTGGGTCCGTCGATCACGCTGCGCACTCAGGTGCTGCACCGCGAGACCTCCGGGGACGCCGGCGTGACCTACGAGCACTCGGGCGCGCGGTGGTCCAGCGACCTCTACCTGATGAAGATCCGCACGGTCACCGACACCCGCTACGAACTCCGCCTGGGCCCCGACGCCGCGTCCTACTACTACCCCGTCGCACTCGCCTTCGGCTCCGAACCCCCGGCCCTCCGCGAGGTCACCTGGCTCCCCGACGCCGTCGAGATCACCGCCACCACCGGAGAAACCCTCCGCGTCCCAGCAGACAACTTCCGCAGCGCCCGGTAACTCACCCGTCCCACCCGGTTCTCCTTGCCAGGCGAGGACTTCGAAGAAGGCCCGAGACGCGGCTCGACGCGGCACCGCCCTGACTCCGCTGCGACGCGGACTCGGCCGAGCGCAGCTGAGATGTCGGACATCGCCGGTACGGTCCCGGCATGGACATCGGTTTCGACCTGACGCTCGACTGCGCCAACGCCGCGGTCCTGGCCGCGTTCTACAAGACCGCGCTGGGCTACGTCGACGAACCACCGCCCGCACCGTTCGCGACCCGAGCGGAGTGGCTCGCCAGCTTCGGCGAACCCGAGGGCTCCGACGATGACGGCGCATGGCTCCGGTCGCCCGACGGCACCGGTCCGCGTCTGTCGATCCTGAAGGTGCCCGAACCCAAGACGGCGAAGAACCGCCTGCACCTCGACATCCGGGTCCCCGGGCACGGCACCGACGACGAGAGGTGGGCGAGGGTCCGGGCCGAAGCCGACCGCCTGCTAGCTGCGGGGGCCACCGTCTTGGACACAGCGGAAGGACACCACGTGGTCATGGCGGATCCGGAGGGCAACGAGTTCTGCGTGGGCCCCGGTCCGCGCCCATGAGAACCGGTGACCACGGCACTCGGCTGATCGTTCTTCGCGGGCCTTCCGGTGCTGGGAAGTCCTCTGCGGCGCGGGAATTGCGTCGGCGAGCAGGGCGCGGCGTGGCCTTGGTGGAGCAGGACTACCTGCGCCGGATCCTGCTGCGCGAGCGCGATCGGCCTGGTGGGGCGAACATCGAGTTGATCTCGAACACCGTGCGGTTCGCGCTGGATCGCGGATTCCACGTGATCCTCGAAGGAATCCTGTCGGCCGCCCGCTACGGGGCGATGCTGCGTTCCCTCCGCGACGACCACGCGGGCCGGAGCTCCTTCTACTACTTCGACATCAGCTGGTCGGAGACCTTGCGGCGGCACGCGACGCGACCGCAATCCGCGGAGTTCGGGGCCGCGGAGATGAGCGAGTGGTTCGACCAGGCGGGTCGGCTCGACCTGATCGACGAACGCACTGTCTCCGAGACGCTCACCCTGGATGAGATCGTGGGGCGAATTCAGCGAGAGGCGTTCTAGCGGTTGCAGGTTCGGTTGGTCATTCGCCGAACCGGACGACTCCTGCTGTCAGTCGCTTCACCCGGTCGGTGTCGCGGATGCCGTCGATCTCCGCGATGCGGCCGTCCACCACGGTGAACGCCATGACCGACACCGGGCGGCCGGACCGGGCGGTGACCACGCCGGGCAGGCCGTTGACGAGCACCGGGTGAATTTCCGCGCCGCGACTCGCCCGGGACTGCCGGGCGATCGTCTCCGCCCCTCGGTACACCGCGGGCGGCCTCTCACCGCCGTAGTCGGCGCGGAAGATGACGTCCGGGGCGAGCAACCGCACCAGCGCGTTGAAGTCGCCGGCGTTCGCGGCGGTGAAGAACGCGTCCACGATCGCGCGCTGCCTGCCGATGTCCTGGTCGGGAGTCGGTGGCGCGGCGCCGCGGACGCGTCGCCGCGCGCGACTCGCGAGCTGCCGGGCCGCCACCGGGGTGCGGTCCACCAGTCGCGCGACCTCCTCGAAGGGCAGGTCGAACATGTCGTGCAGCACGAAGGCCAACCGCTCGGCCGGGCTGAGCGACTCCAGCACCACGAGCAGCGCGAGGCTGACCGAGTCGGCGATCAGCGCCCGCTGCTCCGGGTCCTCGCCCTCGACCGCGGAGACCACGGGATCCGGCAGCGGGGTGGCGTCGGTGTCGACGAGCTCCTCGCGGCGGCGCCGGCGCGACCGCAGCAGGTGCAGCGCTTCGCGAGCGACGACCGTGGTCAGCCAGCCACCGAGGTTGGCGATCTCGTCGGGCTCGGCTCGGCTGAGGCGCAGCCAGGCGTTCTGCACCGCGTCCTCGGCGTCGGTCACGGATCCGAGCATCCGGTAGGCCACCGCGCGCAGCTGCCCTCGCTGCTGCTCGAACCGCTGAGCGAGCCGATCGTCTTCCGCCACCTGTCACACCGTCCCTCCGGCCGGGCTCATCACTGTGAACCCACCGATCCGCAGGATGTGACCACGAAGGAGGAGACCATGGCCGACAACGCCAGTGGTTTCGTCAGCGTCAGGTACATGGTCGATGACGTCGACAAGGCCGTCGACTTCTACGCGCGCCATCTCGGCTTCACCGTCCGCAACGACTTCGCGCCGGCGTTCGCCGACGTCACGAGGGGTGACCTCCGATTGCTGCTGAGCGGTCCGACCAGCTCGGCGGGCCGGGCGATGCCGGACGGCGCGGTCCCCGGGCCCGGCGGCTGGAACCGCATCCACCTCATCGTCGACGACCTCGCCGCCGAGGTGGATCGGCTGCGCGCCGAAGGTGTTGATTTCCGCAATGACGTCATCAGCGGTCCGGGCGGTCAGCAGGTCCTGCTGCGCGATCCGTCGGGCAACGTGGTGGAGCTGTTCCAAGCCCGGTGACGCAGTGGCGCTGTTTCCCCGCCGTACTCAACGTATAGCGCACCCGGGGGCTTGCGGCAAGCCCCCGGGCATGCCGCAGAATCTCCGACCTGAAGCCGTGAGCTGCGAAGATGATGACTTCGCGGCACGGTGTGACCGGGGGTTGAAAGATGATCGACGTTGTTGTCGCCGGTGCCGGTCCGACCGGTCTGATGCTGGCGGCGGAGCTGCGGCTGCACGGGGTGGGCGTGGTCGTGGTGGACAAGGCCGCAGAACCCACGGACTTCGTGCGCGCGTTGGGTCTGCACGTGCGCAGCATCGAGGTCCTGGACCAGCGGGACATGCTGGAGCGGTTCCTGGCCGAAGGGACGAAGTACCCGCTCGGAGGGTTCTTCGCCGCCATCTCCAAGCCCGCGCCCGAGCGGCTGGACACCGCGCACGGCTACGTGCTGGGCATCCCGCAGACCACGACCGAGCGGCTGCTGGCCGAGCGAGCCGCGGAGCTGGGAGTTGACGTCCGACGCGGCTGCGAGCTGGTCGGGCTCGATCAGGACGAGGACGGGGTGACCGCCGAGCTCGCAGACGGCTCGCGGCTGCGGGCGCGCTACCTCGTCGGGTGCGACGGCGGTCGCAGCACCGTGCGCAAGCTGTGCTGCATCGGGTTCCCCGGCGAACCGTCCAGAGTGGACACGCTGCTCGGCGAGGTGAAGGTGACCGCGTCGCCGGAGACGATGGCCGCGGTGACCGACGAGGTCCGCAAGACCCAGAAGCGGTTCGGCGTCGGCCCTCTCGACGGCGAGTGGTCCCGGGTCGTGGTGCCCGCGGACGGTGTGGCCGAGGACCGCTCGACACCGCCGAGCCTCGACGAGCTCACCGGCCGGCTGGAGGCGATCGCGGGCACCGACTTCGGCGCGCACTCCCCTCGCCGCCTCGCGCGCATCGGCGACGCGACCCGGCAGGCCGAGCGCTACCGCTCGGGCCGCGTGCTGCTCGCGGGCGATGCCGCGCACATCCACCCGCCGGTCGGCGGCCAGGGGCTCAACCTCGGTCTCCAGGACGCGTTCAACCTCGGCTGGAAGCTCGCCGCGGAGATCGCAGGGTGGGCACCGGGCGATCTGCTCGACAGCTACCAGGACGAACGGCACCCGGTGGCCGCCGCCGTCCTGGACAACACGCGCGCGCAGATGCAGCTGATGTCCACTGAGCCGGGCGCGCGGGCGGTGCGGCGGTTGGTGTCGGAGCTGATGGACTTCGACGAGGTCAACCGGCACCTGACCGAGAAGATCATCGCGCTGGACGTGCGCTACGACTTCGGCGGGGAGCACGACCTGATCGGCAGGCGCATGCGCGACCTCGAGCTCGGGCCGGGTCGCCTCTACGAGCTGATGCGAGCCGGGCGCGGACTGCTGCTCGACCGGACCGGCGAGCTCTCGGTCGAGGGCTGGGCCGACCGGGTCGATCACGTCGGCGTCGGCGACGAGCTCGACGCGCCCGCCGTCCTGCTGCGCCCGGACGGTCACGTGGCATGGGTCGGACACGATCAGCAGGACCTCCTCCCCCACCTGTCGACGTGGTTCGGGAAGTGACTCATTTCTCCCGCCGACACGCCCATGTTGGTGTCGGTGGACGAGTCAGACCCAAGATGTAGAGTGTCGCTCGCTGGTGGTTCACCGGGCCCGCGCGGGTCCGGTGTGGCAACAGGGAACCCGGTGCGAATCCGGGACTGCCCCGCAGCGGTGAACGGGAACGACCGCCGTCATCACGCACTGGACGCCACGCGTCCGGGAAGCGACGGCCAGTAGGACCGGTCTTGCAGACGAGACCGGACGCCCGTGAGTCCGAAGACCTGCCATCGGCGCGCGCACGCCCGTGCGCGCCGTCCGGGACCTCGCGGGAGGGTCCACGCGGACATGCGATGGTCTTCGCTTCCGTCGCGTCCTCGCGTGCTGCCGCCGGTTCCGGGCATGCCTTCCGAGCTCGCGAGGAGAGAGTCCCGGTGACCGACACCGCACTGTCCGAACCCATTCCGCTCACCGGCGGCCGCGTGTCCACTGTGGTCGAGCAGTCCTGCGCGGGACTCGCCGACGTGGACCCGTCGGCGGTGCTCACCGAGGTCGAGCGCAACGTCTACCCCGGCATCGGCGACGCCGAACTCGGCGAGGCGCTGATCATGTCGGCGCGCACGCTGGTGGAGTCCGAGCCGAACTACTCCCTGGTCACCGCCCGACTGCTGCTGGACAAGCTGCGCGGCGAAGCGCTGAGCTACCTGGCCGGTGCGCCGCAGCAGACCGACCAGGAGCAGATGCGCGACCGCTACGCCTCCTACTTCACCGACTACGTGCGGAGGGGCATCGAGCTGGGGCGGCTCGACCCGGAGCTGGCCCGCTTCGACCTGTCCCGGCTGGGCGCGGCGCTGGAGGCCGAGCGCGATCTCGCCTTCGACTTCCTGGGGCTGCAGACCCTCTACGACCGGTACTTCCTGCACCACGACGGCGTCCGCTTCGAGCTGCCGCAGGCGTTCTTCATGCGGGTGGCGATGGGCCTGGCGCTGCGCGAGGACGACCGCGAGGCGCGTGCCATCGAGTTCTACCGGCTGCTGTCGTCGTTCGACTTCATGTGCTCGACGCCGACGCTGTTCAACTCCGGCACGACCCGCCCGCAGCTGTCCTCGTGCTTCCTGACCACTGTGGACGACGACCTCCAGTCGATCTTCAGCTCCTACCGCAACAACGCGCTGCTGGCCAAGTACTCCGGCGGGCTGGGCAACGACTGGACCCCGGTGCGCGGCATCGGCGCCCACATCCACGGCACCAACGGCGAGTCGCAGGGCGTGGTGCCGTTCCTGAAGATCGCCAACGACACGGCGGTGGCGGTCAACCAGGGAGGCAAGCGCAAGGGCGCGGTGTGCGCGTACCTGGAGACCTGGCACATCGATGTCGAGGAGTTCCTGGACCTGCGCAAGAACACCGGCGACGACCGGCGGCGCACCCACGACATGAACACCGCGAACTGGGTGCCCGACGAGTTCCTGCGCCGCGTCGAGGCCGACGAGTCCTGGACGCTGTTCTCCCCGGATGAGACACCCGACCTGCACGACCTCTACGGTGCGGCCTTCGCCGAGCGGTACCGCGACTACGAGGCGGCGGCCGACCGCGGCGAGATCCGCGTGTCCCGGCGGGTTCGGGCCGTCGAGCTGTGGCGGCGGATGCTGACCATGCTGTTCGAGACCGGGCACCCGTGGATCACCTTCAAGGACCCGTGCAACCTGCGCTCGCCGCAGCAGCACACCGGCGTGGTGCACTCGTCGAACCTGTGCACCGAGATCACCCTGAACACCGCCGCCGACGAGGTCGCGGTGTGCAACCTCGGGTCGGTGAACCTCGCCCGGCACGTCACCGCCGACGGCCTGGACCGCGACCGGCTCGCCGCGACCGTGCGCACGGCCGTGCGGATGCTCGACAACGTCATCGACATCAACTTCTACACGATCCCCGAGGCCGAGCGCTCCAACAGCCGGCACCGCCCGGTGGGGCTGGGGCTGATGGGCTTCTCCGACGCGCTGCTGAAGCTGCGGATCCCGATGTCGTCGGATGACGCCGTGGAGTTCGCCGACCGCAGCATGGAGGAGATCAGCTACCACGCCATCGACTCCTCCAGCCGGCTCGCCGAGGAGCGCGGGCGCTACGCCTCGTTCGAGGGCTCGCTGTGGAGCCGGGGAATCCTGCCGATCGACTCCCAGGAGTTCGTGCGGGAAGCGCGCGGGAGCGCGGACCTGGACCGGAGCTCGACGCTGGACTGGTCGTCGCTGCGGGAGCGCGTGCGCGGCAGCGGCATGCGCAACTCCAACGTGATGGCCATCGCGCCGACGGCGACCATCGCCAACATCTGCGGCGTCGGTCAGTCCATCGAACCGCTGTACCGCAACTTGTTCGTCAAGTCGAACATGTCCGGCGACTTCACCGTCGTCAACCCGCACCTGGTGGCCGATCTCAAGCGCGCCGGTCTGTGGGACGAGGCGATGGTGGCGGACCTGAAGTTCTACGACGGGTCGCTCGGACCGATCGACCGCGTCCCGGACGAGCTGAAAGCCCTCTACGCCACGGCGTTCGAGATCGAGCCGCGCTGGCTGGTCGAGGCCGCCGCCCGCAGGCAGAAGTGGATCGACCAGGCGCAGTCGCTGAACCTGTACCTGGCCACGCCCAGCGGCCGCAAGCTCGACGAGCTCTACCGGCTGGCCTGGCGCAAGGGGCTCAAGACGACCTACTACCTGCGCTCGTCCAGCGCGACCCACGTGGAGAAGTCCACGCTGCGCGGCACCGACGGCAAGCTCAACGCCGTTCCCGCCGCCGCCTGCTCGGTCGAGGACCCCGATTGCGAGGCCTGCCAGTGATCCCCCAGGAGAAGGAGCTCATGAGCACCACCACCGGACTCGGCACCATCGACCGCGACGGCGGGCGGGTCGACGTCTCCGAGAAGGCGATGATCAACTCCCGGGCGGACGTCAACCAGCTGCTGCCGCTGAAGTACGGCTGGGCCTGGGACAAGTACCTCGCGGGCTGCAACAACCACTGGATGCCCACCGAGGTGTCGATGCAGGCCGACATCGCGCTGTGGAAGTCCCGCGACGGGCTCACCGAGGACGAGCGCACCATGCTCAAGCGCAACCTCGGGTTCTTCGCGACCGCGGAATCCTTGGTGGCCAACAACATCGTGCTCGCGGTCTACCGGCACCTCACCAACCCGGAATGCCGGCAGTACCTGCTGCGGCAGGCGTTCGAGGAGGCCGTGCACACCCACACGTTCCAGTACATCTGCGAGAGCCTCGGGCTCGACGAGGGCGAGCTGTTCAACGCCTACCGGGAGATCCCGTCGATCGCCGACAAGGACGCGTGGGCGCTGCGCTACACCCAGAACCTGGAGAACCCGGAGTTCGCGACCGGCACGCCGGAAGCCGATCAGGCGTTCCTGCGCGACCTCATCGCGTTCTACGTGATCTTCGAGGGCATGTGGTTCTACACCGGGTTCGCGCAGATCCTGTCGCTCGGCAGGCGGAACAAGATGGTCGGGATCGCCGAGCAGTACCAGTACATCCTGCGCGACGAGTCGATCCACCTGAACTTCGGCATCGACTGCATCAATCAGATCAAGCTGGAGAACCCGCACCTGTGGACCGCTGAGTTCCAGCAGGAGGCGCGCACGATGCTCCGCGAGGCGTGCGAGCTGGAGAACGCCTACGGCCGGGACACCATGCCCCGCGGGATGCTCGGGCTGAACTCCGAGGTGTGCGAGCAGTACATGCGGTTCATCACCAACCGCCGCTGCGCACAGCTCGGCCTGGAGCCGGTCTTCCCCGAGACCGACAACCCGTTCCCGTGGATGTCGGAGACCATGGACCTGAAGAAGGAGAAGAACTTCTTCGAGACCCGGGTGACGGAGTACCAGTCGGGCGCGGCGCTCACCTGGGACTGACGCACCCGGGGCCCGTTCTGGTCCGAACCGACCGGACTTCGATCGCGGACGGTTCGGACCAGAACGGCCCGGTGCCATCATCACCAGCACGAGCCGCTGGTGGTGGGGAGCCGCTGGATCAGGGGCGGGTGCGGTGGGCTGCGCCGGTCATGTTGCGCAGGGCCGGTTCGACCTGCGGGTAGTCGCGGGTCTTGAGACCGCAGTCCGGGTTGACCCACAGCCGGTCGGCCGGGACGGCCTTGAGAGCGGCCCGCAGCAGCTCCCCCATCTCCTCCTCGGCGGGCACCCGGGGTGAGTGGATGTCGTAGACGCCCGGACCCACGCCCCGGTCGAAACCGACCTCGTTGAGGTCGGCGAGGACCTCCATGCGGGAGCGGGCCGCCTCGATGCTGGTGACATCGGCGTCGAGGGCCACGATCGCGTCGATGACGTCGCCGAACTCCGAGTAGCACAGGTGGGTGTGGATCTGGGTCGCCTCGGCGATCCCGGAGGTGGCCAGGCGGAACGACTCCACCGCCCACTCCAGGTAGGCCGGCCGCTGCTCGGCGCGCAGCGGCAGCAGCTCGCGCAGCGCGGGCTCGTCGACCTGCACCACGCGGATCCCGGCGGCCTCCAGGTCGCGGACCTCGTCGCGGATGGCGAGCGCGACCTGGCGGGCGGTGTCGGCCTGCGGCTGGTCGTCGCGGACGAACGACCACGCCAGCATCGTGACCGGACCCGTCAGCATCCCCTTGACCGGCTTCTCGGTGAGCCGCTGCGCGTGCTCGGCCCACTCGACGGTCATCGGTTCCGGTCGCCGCACGTCGCCGAACAGGATCGGTGGCCGCACGCACCGGGAGCCGTAGGACTGCACCCACCCGTTGTCGGTGGCGGCGAAACCGTCGAGCTGCTCGGCGAAGTACTGCACCATGTCGTTGCGCTCGGGTTCGCCGTGCACCAGCACGTCCAGACCGATGTCCTCCTGCAGCGCGATGACCCGCTCGACCTCGTCGCGCATCCGCTGCCGGTAGGTGGCGGCGTCGATGCGCCCGGCGCGCAGCGCGGCCCGCGCCTTGCGGACGTCGGTGGTCTGCGGGAACGAGCCGATCGTGGTGGTCGGCAGCGGTGGCAGGCGGAGCGACTTCTGCTGCGCTTCCCGCCGCTTCGCGTAGTCGGTGCGACGGGAGTCCTGCGGTCGCAGCGAGTCGAGCCGCGCGCGAACGCGGTTGTCGCGCACCCGTTCCGCGCGCACCCGGTCGGCCACCGCCGCTCGCGCTTCGATGAGCTCGGTCTCCACGACGTCGCGGCCCTCGCGCAGCGCCCGGCCGAGGGTGACGACCTCGCGGACCTTCTGCGCGGCGAACGACAGCCACGGCTTGACCTGCGGATCGAGGGTGGTCTCGGCGTCGACGTCGTAGGGCACGTGCAGCAGCGAGCACGACGTGCCGATACCCACCTCCGCGGCCGAGCCGAGCAACGTCGCGGCCGTGGTCATGCACCGGTCGAGATCGGCGCGCCAGATGTTGCGGCCGTCGATCACTCCCGCGACCAGGGCCTTGTCGCGCAACCCGGGTGTGGCCGCGACTCGGTCCTGAGTGGACGGATCGGTGACCAGGTCCAGCGCGAGGCCCTCGATCGGCGCGGCGCCGAGCACGCCGAGCGCGTCACCGGGATCGCCGAAGTAGCAGGCGGTGAGGATCGCGGGGCGTTCGGCGAGGTCGCCGAGGCGCCGGTAGGTGTTGCGCAGCGCGTCGAGCTCCTGCGGGGCGCGGTCGGCGGCCAGCGCGGGCTCGTCGAGCTGCACCCACCGGGCACCGGCCCGGTGGAGTTCGCCGAGCAGCTGCTCGTAGGCGTCGGTGAGCTCGGCGAGCTTGTCCAGCGGGTCGAAGTCCTCTTCGGACGGTTTGGACAGCAGCAGGAACGTCAGCGGCCCCACCAGCACCGGCCGGGTCTCCACCCCGAGCTCGCGCGCCTGGAGGAACTGCTCGACGGCGGTGCGGTCGCTGAGCGAGAAGCGCGTGTCCGGGCCGATTTCGGGGACCAGGTAGTGGTAGTTGGTGTCGAACCACTTCGTCATCTCCAGCGGCGGCACGGCCTCGGTGCCGCGCGCCATGGCGAAGTAGGTGTCCAGCGCGCCGAGCCCCAGCTCGGCGTAGCGGCGCGGGACGGCGCCGAAGGTGACGGCGGTGTCCAGGACGTGGTCGTAGTAGGAGAACGTGTTGCCCGGCACCGAGTCGAGGCCGGCTTCGGCCAGACCTCGCCAGGTGTCCTCCCGCAGCCGGCGCGCGACCTCCCGCAGGTCCGCCTCGCCGCTGCGGCCCGCCCAGTAGGACTCCAGGGCGCGCTTGAGCTCCCGGTTCGGTCCGATCCGGGGATGTCCGAGTACGGTGGATCCGATCTTGCTGGTCAACGCTCTCTCCTCGCGAGCTCGACGTGGTCGGTCGAGGACTTCGCGACAGGCGTGCGCCGACCAGCGGACGCACGTCGCCCGCTGATCGTCCGCCAGGTCCTCCCGCGAGACCTCGGACCAGCGCGCACCGTCGGTGCGCGCGCGGGTGGCAGGTCTTCGGACTCGCGGGCACCCGGTCTCGTCTGCAAGACCGGACCTACTGGCCGTCGCTTCCCGGACCTGTGACGTCCAGTGCTCATGACGGCGGTCGTTCCCGCTCACCGCTGCGGGGCAGTCCCGGATTCGCACCGGGTTCCCTCTTGCCTCGTCCGATCGCGCTCACCGCTCGACCGGACGAACCACCAGCACCCTCAGGCTAACCACCCGCGGGCGCGAGACAACCCCGCGCGGCGTCCGGCGGGGTCGGCGTCACGGCTCTGAGCTCCTGTTCGACACCCGGAGGAGATCCCGATCACGCAGGCGGTCAGCCGGTCTTGGCGGCACCGATGGTGAAGGGCGTGCCGAACGGGTCCTTGATCTCGGCGATGCGGCCGTAGGCCATGTCGTAGGGCGGCTGGACCACGCCACCCGCGTCGGCGGCGCGTCGCGCGGTGGCATCGGCGTCGGTGACCATGAACAGCGTGCCCCAGGACGAAGCGGTGGCCGACGGGTCGCCGAGGATGCCGCCGATCTCGTGGCCGTCGGGGCGGCGCAGGAACGTGAAGTCGCCTTCGCCGAGGTGCCCTTCGCTGTCCGTGCTCAAGCCGAAGACCTTCGAGTAGAACTCGCGCGCCGGCCCCGGGTCCGGGGTGACGAGATCGTTGCGCAGCAACGTGTTCGGCTCGTTGACGAGGCGGGTGCCGATGTGGCGGTTGCCGTGCCAGAGCCCGAACTGCCCGCCGACCGGGTCCTTGAGGATCGCCATCCGCCCCTTGTCCATCACGTCCATGGGCGGGGTGATCACCTGGCCGTCGGCGGCCTCCGCCTTGGACACGGTGCCGGCGACGTCATCGGTGGCGAAGTAGACGTTCCACCAGAACTCGGTCGCACCCGGGTCGTGGCTGGGCATGAGCGCGGCGACTTCCCTACCCCGGAGCATGCACATCGTGTAGCGGCCCATCTCCTCGGGCCCCACGTCGAACTCCCATCCGAACACGGCGCCGTAGAACTGCATCGCACGATCGAGGTCCGGGATCCCCAGGTCGATCCACGCGGGCGTCCCGTTCGGCTGCACCGCATCGACTTCCGCCATGACTCCTCCTCAGCTTCCGGGAACTGCCACGACGGTAACCAGCAGCCCCGACAAATCGCCCACCGAGCGCGGGAGCGTCACCCCTGGTGACGCGGAGGAGCTCTCAGGACTTGATCGGGGACCACGCCCGCAGCCACGTGTCGGGGTTGCTCAGGTCCGGGGTGGCCGTCGCGTTGCGCACGACCGGAACGCGCATCAGCATCCCGAAGTTGTCCGGGTCGGCGATCCGGTGCTTGAGGCGCTCGTGGTTGCGCTCGCGCAGCTCGGGGTCGGTCAGGCAGCGGACCGCGCCGAACCCGCCGCGGGTGAACACACCGCTGCACAAGGTCAGGCTGCGCCGCACGTTGTAGGGGTTGGGGAAGCGCGCCAGCATGCCCACGTCCTCGATGAGCCGGTCGTCGTGCAGCGTCGGCCGGTACTGCCGGGACTCCTCGGCGACCTCGAAGACCTCTCCGTGCCCGAGGTCGTCGACCTCGACCTGGCGCACCGGCAGGCCGAAGCGCACCTGACGCCGCATCGGGTTCATCGCCGGGCTGCCCAGCAGCACCAGGTGCGCCTGCAGGTCGTGGGGGTCGATGCGGCGGGCGATGTCGAAGCGCACGTCCGACGCGGGGTTCAGCGCCCGGACGTGCCCGTAGAGCTCGATCAACGAGTCGCCGTCGGCGTAGGAGGACATCCCGATGTAGTTGCGCCGCTCGGGCGAGGCCAGCGGCGAGAGATTCCGGGCGGGAACGCGGCCGGTGAGGATGCGCACCGGACCGCCGTCGGGGAACCTCCAGAATTCCGAGAACCCCTGCGCCGAGCCGGAATCCTCCGGGTGGGACCGGAGCGCGTCCAGCTCCTCTTTGAGCTTCGCGCGGGCCCGGCGCTCCTGCTCGGTGAGCGAGGCCGTCGACGGGAGTTTCCCGTTCCTCGAAGGGTTCTCGGCCGCGAAGAAGGTCGCGTAGTCGCCGAGACGCGGCGGTGGCGGCACCTTCACGCCGCCTTCCCACTGCGAGACGCTGGAGACCGCCACGCCGAGCACCCGCGCCAGCTTCCCCTGGGTCAGGCCGTGCCCCTGGCGCAGTTCCCGCAGCCGTGCGCCGAGACCGGACCGCTGTGCACTCACCACCGCTGCCTCCTCGCGATCAGGTCTTCGGTCGCCACTCGTAGAGCCGGTTCGCCGGGTTCTGCAGGTCGGGCGTGCCGGTCACGTGCCGCATCACCGGAACCCGCATCAGCACCCCGAAGCGGTCGAGGTCCTCGACGTTGCCGCGGAGGTAGGCGAGGTTGCGGTCCCTGGCCTGCGGATCCGTCAGGCAGCGCACCGCGCCGAACCCTCCCCTGGTGAACACCCCGCTGCAGAACGTGAGCGTGCGGCGGATGTTGTTCGGGTTCGGGATCCGCGCGAGCATGCCGACGTCCTCGACCAGCTGATCACCGCGGAAGCCGGGTTTGAGCCTGCGCTCGCCGTCGATCTCGAACACCGACCCGTCGGGGACGTCCTCGTCGAGGACCTGCCGGACCGGCCACTCGGCGGTCAGCCACTCCACCCACGGGTTGGCCGCGCCGCTGCCCAGGAACACCAGGTGGGCGCGCAGGTCGTCGTCACCGAGGTTCTCGAGCCGGATCTCCACCTCGGAGCGCGGGTTGGCCGCGCGCACCGTCCCGAACAGCTCCACCGCGGCGTCGAGGTCGGCGCAGCGGGCCAGCGACAGGAAGTTCGGCTCGCTGGGGGTGCCCAGCGGGGACCAGTGCTTCTCGCTGAGCCCGCCGGTGACGATGAGGACCGGCCCGCCGTCGGGGAAGTGCCAGAAGTCCTGCCTCGCTTCGGCTTCCGCGGGGTCGCGCGTCTCGTCCAGCGCCGTCCGCAGGCGGTCGAGCTCCTGCTTGAGCCGCAGGCGCTCTTCGCGCTGCTCACCGGTGAGCTGGTTCTCCGGCGGGACCCCGCCGGTGGTGGCGCCGGCGGCGAAGAACGTCGCGTAATCGGCCAATCGGGTGAGCGGCGGGAGCTTCGCCCCGCTCTCCCAGGAGGAGATGCTCGACACCGCAACTCCGAGGCACCGGCCCAGCCGAAGTTGCGTCATACCGCGGGATTCGCGCAGCTCGCGCAGTCGCGAGCCGAGCCGTCCGGTTCCGCCCTGGTTACCGGGACGGGCCATCGCGCCGTCTCCTTCACTCCGTTCGGATAATTTCACCAAACTTCACTGAACCGCTGAAGACCAGCAGATACTGACACCTCGGGTGCGTAACGGCAAGTTGTTGCCCCACAAAGACATTGACGGTTTGTTGAGGTAATCGCATACTGACGGCGTCGCGTTTCACTCGGCGGAGAAGAACTTCAACGAAGAAGTGAAATTTCACCGCGGAGCGGGCGCTCGGCGTCTCGGATCCATCGGAGGCGCGGCCGGCGGATCGCCGGCCGGACATGCGAACGCCCCCGGAAATCGTTTGGCCACGACCGGGGGCGCTGCGCGCACTCACGATCACCCTCACAACGGGAAACACCCGTGAAGGGAGCTCGCATGTTCACGATACTCCCGGAGGTGCTGGCGGCAAACGACCCACCGGTCGTCACCCCTGACACCGTTTCCTCCGTCCTGCAAGGAATGCTGTTCGGCATCCTGGTCGCGCTGTTCGCGGCGGCGGTGGTGCTGGCCCGGGCGATGTCCGGCCTGGCGACCATCGCCCGGTCGGTGCTCGGCCCGCCCGCGGCCGTGGTCACCGTGCTGTCGGTGCTCGCCCTCGTCCTCCTAGCCGGGAACGCCGGGGCCGTTCCATGATCCACCGACCCGATCCGCACCTGGCGGGCCCGCCGAACCCTCGGGTCCGCCTCCGGTGCGATCGGAGCACCGACCTGCGAGTTCGTCCCGGAAGGCAACTCGTCGGTAACAGATCGGAACGACCCCTCCCGATTTGTCCGAACCTCATTGCGCGGGTGCGTGACCTCGATTACGTTCCGGCCCATGCCTGCCGCGATCTCCTCAGAATTCCGCTCGGTCCCCGACATGCTGCGCGATCGCGTCCAGCGGTCGGGCGACAGCGAGGCGTTCCGCTACCCCGAAGACGGGCAGTGGCGCTCGCTGACCTGGTCGCAGACCTGGGAAAGGGCGCGGGCGATCGCGCTGGGGCTGCACGCGATCGGCCTGGGGTCGCAGCAGCGGTGCGGGATCCTGGCCGGCACGCGGATGGACTGGATCCTCGCCGACATGGGCGTGATGTGCGCCGGTGGCGCCACCACGACGATCTACCCCACCACCACAGCCGAGGGCTGCGCCTACATCATCTCCGACTCCGGTTCGACGATCGTCTTCGCCGAGGACGACGAGCAGATCGCCAAGCTGCGCGAGCAGCGGGAGAACCTGCCCGAGCTGACCCGCGTCATCACCTTCGACGGCACCGCCGACGGCGACTGGGTGCTGAGCCTGGCCGACCTGGAGGCCCAGGGCCGCGCCAAGCACGAGGCCGAGCCGGAGCTGTTCGACCAGCTCGTCGAGGCGGTCGGCATCGACGACCTGGCGACGCTCATCTACACCTCCGGCACCACCGGCAACCCCAAGGGCGTGCGGCTCGCCCAGTCGAACTGGGTCTACGTGGCCGAGGCGATGCACGCCACCGGCGAGATGACCGCCGAGGACGTGCAGTACCTGTGGCTGCCGCTGTCGCACGTGTTCGGCAAGGTCCTGCAGGTCGGCCAGATCCGCACCGGCTACCTGACCGCGGTGGACGGCCGGATCGACAAGATCGTGGACAACCTCGGCGAGGTGCGGCCGACGTTCGTGGCCGGTGCGCCGCGGATCTTCGAGAAGATCTACAACAAGGTCGTCGTGCAGGCCAAGGAGGGCGGCGAGCTCAAGTACAAGATCTTCCGCTGGGCCTGCGCCGTGGGCCTGGAGATCTCCCGGCTCCAGCAGGACGGGCAAGAGCCGGGCCTGGGGTTGAAGGTCCAGCACGCCGTCGCCGACAAGCTCGTCTTCTCCAAGCTGCGCGAGAAGTTCGGCGGCAGGCTGCGGTTCTTCATCTCCGGCAGCGCCGCGCTGGCTCCGGACATCGCTCGCTTCTTCCACGCCGCGGGTGTGCTGATCGCCGAGGGCTACGGGCTGACCGAGACCACCGCGGCCAGTTTCGTCAACCGCACCAACGACTTCCGCATCGGCACGGTGGGCCAGCCGCTGCCCGGCACCGAGGTCCGCATCGCCGAGGACGGCGAGGTGCTGCTGCGCGGCGGCGGTGTGATGCGCGGTTACCACAACATGCCGGAGGCGACCGCCGAGGTGCTCACGGCCGAGGGCTGGTTCCACACCGGTGACATCGGCGAGCTCGACGAGCAGGGCCGGCTGCGCATCACCGACCGCAAGAAGGACCTGATCAAGACCTCCGGCGGCAAGTACGTGGCTCCGCAGTCGGTGGAGGGCAAGTTCAAGGCGCTGTGCCCCTACGTCAGCAACGTGGTGGTCTTCGGCGACAAGCGGCCCTACTGCGCCGCGCTGGTGACCCTCGACGAGGAGTCGATCGTCGAGTGGGCGCAGGCCAACGACCTGGGCGGGCTGTCCTACGCGGAGCTGGCCGCGCACCCCAAGGCGCACGAGATGGTGGCGGCCGCGGTCGAGGACCTCAACGCGACGCTGAACCGGCACGAGACGATCAAGAAGTTCACGATCCTGCCTCGCGAGCTGACCATCGAGCACAACGAGGTCACCCCGAGCCTGAAGATCAAGCGGAAGGCCGTGGCGGACAACCACGTCGAGGCGATCGAGGAGCTGTACCCGAACACGGTAGAGACGCTGTAGGGACTCGCTCGAACGGGCCACGCCGATGAGGCCAGATCCTCCGGCGTGGCCCTTTCGCATGTCGGTGGGCGGTCGCATCATCTGCAGATGTGTCGAGGCTTGGCCGCTTGTGGAAGGGCGCGGTGCGCACGTGGGAGGTGTGCCGGGAGGCCGAGGAGCGCAGGCAGTTGATGTGCCGCCCGTGGGAGGAGCAGATCCTGCACTGGTCGCGGCAGGAGGACGGCTGGGTGCTGCACGGCGAGTACCTGCCGCCCGACACGCGCTGGCGCTACGGCTCCACCAAGGGGGGCTGGTGCCCCCGGGCCGATGGATGATCCGGGAACTCGCGCAACGGGCTTCCCGAAACGCGACCACTACTCCGTCAGCGTGGCATATGTTGTGCCTACCAGTCAGTAGCCTTACTGTACAGGAATGAACAGGACTGGACAGGTTCCCTTCGGGAAACGTGACCGGTTGATCGCCGAGCTCACCGAGCAGATCCGCTCGGGGCGACTCGCGCGCGGTGAGCAGTTGCCGGGCGAGAACCAGATCGCGGAGAAGTACCAGGTCAGCCGCGGCACAGTGCGCAGCGCCCTGTCAGAGTTGCAGCGCCAGGAGCTCATCGCCACCCGCAGCGGCGTCGGTTCCTTCGTCACCTTCGACGGGGTCACCCTCGACCAGACGGTCGGCTGGGCCACCGCGCTCGCCGACTCCGGGTTCGACATCAGCACCGAGCTGCTGGGCATCGAGCTCACCACCGACGCCGAGCTCACCGAGCGCTTCGGACTCGACGAGTTCATCGCCATACGCCGCCTGCGCCGGGATCGGGCCGTCGGACCGGTGTCGGTGGAGACCTCCCTGATCCCGGCGGTCGGAGAACTGCGCGAGCTGCCCGAGAAGGGGCTGCTCGACGGTTCCATAACAGCCACCCTGCTCTCGGCCGGGCTCGTCGCCGGCTCCGGCGACCAGCGCATCGGCACCCACGCGCTGTCCGCCCGGATGGCCGCGCTGCTCGAACGCCCCGAGGGCGAGCTGTTCCTGCAGGCGGTGCGCACCAGCGTCACCGCCGACGGGCAGCTCGTCGAGCAGGTCACCAGCCTGCTCGACCCCAACCGGTTCCAGTTCCACCTGACGTTTGGCCGCCCATGAGCACACGCGACCGCGCGCTCGGCGCTTTCTACGGACTGGCGATCGGCGATGCCCTGGGCATGCCGACGCAATCGATGTCCCGCGAGGACATCGTCACCCACT
The DNA here is from genome assembly GCF_018070075.1 of Saccharopolyspora endophytica. Taxonomy (GTDB): domain Bacteria; phylum Actinomycetota; class Actinomycetes; order Mycobacteriales; family Pseudonocardiaceae; genus Saccharopolyspora; species Saccharopolyspora endophytica. The sequence continues at coordinate 98,402 of NZ_JAGPXE010000014.1, read as the reverse complement.
ACGGATTCATCCGATCGCTGCGCGACGCCGTCGCCGAGCAGCCGATCTCGCCGAACCTGCCCGCGGGCACCATCACCGACGACACCGAGCAGGCCGTGCTGGTCGCCGACCTGCTCATCGGCGGTTCCGGCACGATCGACCCGATGGTCTTCGGGAAGGCGCTGCTGGACTGGGAAGCCGGGATGGTCGCGCGCGGACTGGCGGACCTCCTGGGCCCGTCCACCAAGCGCGCGCTGAAGCTGCTCGAATCCGGCACCGATCCGGAGGAGGCCGGTCGTGGCGGCACCACCAACGGCGCGGCCATGCGCATCACCCCGGTCGCCATCGCCACTCCCCCGGAACTCGGCGCACTGGTGGAGGCGGTCGCGGCGGCCAGCAAGCTCACGCACAACACCAACGTCGGCATCGCGGGCGCTTCCGCCGTGGCCGCCGCCGTGTCGGCGGGCATCGACGGCGCCGACCTGTCCACCGCGCTCGACCAGGGCGAGCACGCAGCCGCTCTCGGCGCCCGCAAGGGCTGGTGGTGCGCGGGTGGCGACATCGCCTGCCGAATCCGGTGGGCTCGTCGCTGGGTTCGGGGCATGGACCGAACCACTCTGTCCTACGCTGTTTCCAAGGTCATCGGAACGTCCGTCGCCGTCCAGGAGTCGATGGTCGCCGCCTTCGCCCTCGCCGAAGCGCTGGGGGACACGCCGGTCGAGGCGCTGACCACGGCCGCGGGTCTCGGCGGTGACACCGACACGATCGCCGCCGTGCTCGGCGCGATCCTCGGTGCGCAGCACGGGCTTTCCGGTTTCCCCCCGGACCTGCTCACCAAGGTGCGCGAGGTCAACGCGCTCGACCTGGAACCGGCCGTGGACGGCCTGCTCGAACTGAGGAAATCCAGCAGCTGAAGGAGATCGCATGGTCCGCGAGGCCACGACCGAGAACGCGGAGAGCGCCCTGGAGACCCGTGGGATCGAGCCGGTTCCGGAGGAGGAGCGCACCGGCCATCCGATGCAGCTGTTCTGGGTCTGGTTCGCCGCCAACATCTCGATCCTGGGCTTACCCCTGGGCGCGACGCTCGTCGCCGAAGGTCTGTCCTTCTGGCAGGCGGCGATCGTCGCGGTGATCGGTTCGGTCGGCTCGTTCGCGATCGTCGGCGTGGTCTCGATCGCCGGACGACGCGGCGGCGCACCGGGTTTGACGCTCTCCCGCGCGGTCTTCGGCGTGCACGGCAACGCCGGTCCGACCGTGGTGTCGCTGATCTCCCGCCTGGGCTGGGAGACCGTCAACACCACCACGGCGGCGTTCGCGCTGCTGTCGCTGTGCGCGATCCTGTTCGGCACCGCCGGTGAGGCCAAGGCGACACCGCTGCTGACGATCATCTGCATCGCGATCTTCGAGCTGCTGACGATGGTGGTCTCCGGCCTCGGCCACAAGGTCCTGGTGGCCGTGCAGCGCTGGGCCACGTGGGTTTTCGGCGCGCTGAACATCGTGGTCGCGATCAGCCTGGTCGCGACCATCGACTGGCACGCGGTCGGCGCGGCCTCCCCCGCCCCGATCGGCGTGGTGATCGCGGGCATCGGCACGATCGCCGCCGGTACCGGCATCGGCTGGGCGAACGCCTCGGCGGACATGTCGCGGTACCAGTCCCCCGCCGTCAAGGCCGGTTCGCTGGTCGCCTCGGCCGCCGTGGGCGCGGGCATCCCGCTGATCCTGCTGATCTCGCTGGGATCGCTGCTCTCGGCGGGTGATCCGGCGCTGGCCGAGGCCGGCGACCCGGTGGCGGCGATCCGCGCGATGCTGCCCGCGTGGATGGCCGTTCCGTACCTGATCGCCGCGGTCGGCGGACTGCTGCTGTCCAACCACCTGTCGGTGTACTCGGCGGGGCTGTCGACGCTGACCATGGGCATCAACATCAAGCGGGTCTACGCGGTCGCCGTGGACGTGGTCGTGACCTTCCTCGGCTCGATCTACTTCATGCTCGTCGCCGACAGCTTCTACGACCCGTTCGTCACCTTCATCAGCCTGCTGGCCATCCCGATCACCGCGTGGCTCGGCGTGTTCCTGACCGACATGCTGCACCGCACGACCTACGACCCGGCCGGGCTGATGGACATGCGCAGCACCAGCTCCTACTGGTACCGGGGCGGGGTCGAGCCGCGCGCGTTCTTCGCGTGGGCGCTGGCCATCGTGGTCGGATACCTGTTCAGCAGCAACGACTTCTTCACCGGCCTGCTCGCCGAGACCTGGCTGGGCGAGAATGGGCTGGGCTGGGTGATCACCTTCGTGATCTCCGCGGGCGTCTACGCGCTGCTGGGCGGCAGCCGCAAGGCCGCGGCATGACCGGGCGCCTGGTGCACACCGGCCAGGTGGTGCTGGACCTGGTGATGCGGGTGCCGTCGCTGCCGCCGACGGGCGGTGACGTGCTCGCCGAGAGCACCGAACTGCTGCCCGGTGGCGGGTTCAACGTGATGGCCGCCGCCGCTCGATCGGGCGCCGAGGTGGTCTACGCGGGCGCGCACGGCACCGGGCGCTTCGCCGACCAGGCGCGAGAAGCGCTGCGCGCCGAGGGGATCGAGGCCGCGCAGCCGCAGCAGCCCGACTCGGACAACGGGATCTGCGTCGCTCTGGTGGAGTCCGGTGGCGAGCGCACGTTCGTCACCGGCGTCGGCGCGGAGGGACGGCTGCTGCCGGAGCAGCTGGCGAAGGTGCGCACCGAGGCGGCCGACGTCGTCTACCTCAGCGGCTACAGCCTGCTGCACCCCTCCAACCGGGAGGCGCTGCTGGCCTGGCTGCCGGGGGTTCGTTCGCGGGTGCTGCTCGACCCGTGCCCGCTGGTCGCCGACATCCCCGTCGACGTGCTCGACGCGGTGCTGCCGAGGGTGGACGTGCTCAGCTGCAACGCCGAGGAGGCCCGCGTCCTCGCGGGCGCGACCGACTCCGAGGTCGCAGCCGGGAAGTTGGCAGGTCGGCTGGGCGGTTCGGCCGCGGTCGTCCTGCGCGACGGCCCGTCGGGCTGCCTGCTCACCGTCGGCGGTGCCACGCAACGCATCCCGGGCTTCCCGGTCACCCCGGTGGACACCAACGGAGCCGGGGACACCCACTGCGGTGTCCTCGCCGCGATGCTCCTCGAAGGCGCGGACCTGCCCACGGCCGCACTCCGCGCCAACGCGGCAGCCGCCCTGTCGGTCCAGCACCGAGGCCCGGCCACCTCACCCCAGCGCGAAGACCTGAACACCTTCCTCACCCACACCTGACCCCGAGCACGACCGCGGGAACCGTGAGCAACACGCCCACCGCCACGACTTCGGACACCGCCCCGGCGCCGTTCAGCGCGAGGTACCGGGCGTTGCCGAGCAAATCCGGGCACGTGCGCCGCGGCGGCGTGAAACCGCCTCCAACAGCGGAGGTGCGGAGGCCGGTGGATTTCCGGCGGGGAACGCCTCGAACGAGGCGGTGCGATGCTAGCAGTCAGCGCACGAGGCCCACGCCGGCCCAGCAGCCCGCGCGGTGCGGTTCCCAGCCGTGGGGGTCGGCCGGGTCGGGGCGCCACTGCGGGGTCCACACGACTCCGGGTGGCACCAGCTCGGTGCCGTCGAAGAGCGCTCGCACCTCGTCCCGGGTGCGGAAGGTGACCTGGGTGGCGGCGTTCTCGGCGAAGAACCGCTCGACGCGGGCGGCCTCCTCCTCGCGCTCGTCGGCGGTGAGCGTGGAGATCACCACGGCGCTCCCCGGGGCGAGCACGTCGCGGTAGCGGTGCATCCCGGCCTGCTCCTGCGGGGTGATGTAGTGCAGGACGGCCACCGTCAGCAGCGCCACCGGGCGCGAGAAGTCCAGCAGGCGGACGGTTTCCGCCGCTCCCAGCACGGCGTCGGGATCGCGGACGTCGGCGTGGACGATGCCTTCGCCGTCGTCGCTCTCCAGCAGGTGGCGGGTGTGCGCGACGGCGACCGGCTCGACGTCGACGTAGAGCACCCGCGCCCGGGGATCGCGGGACTGCGCGATCTCGTGCACGTCGCCCACGATCGGGATTCCCGAGCCCAGGTCCAGGAACTGGTCGATCCCTCGGTCCAGGCAGAACCGCACGGCGCGCTGCAGGAACGCCCGATTGGCGCGGGCGATGAACGGCCCCGTCGGCGCCACCGCGCGCTGGATCTCCTCCCACGCGGCGCGATCGGCCGCGAAGTTGTGCTCACCGCCGAGGTCGTAGTCGTAGATCCGCGCCGCGTTCGGCGTCGCGCAATCCACATCGGGAACATCCACCGCCCACGCCCCGCAACGCTCCTGCGACACCATCACCCGAAGTGACAACGCTCCCCCGGCCAGGCACACCACGTCGCCCCGGATCTCCGCTGAAATCCGGTACCAGGGTGCGGGAGCTGCGAAGCTGGTGCGGGAGGTGCTGTGATGATCCGGTTGGCCGAGGAAGACGATCTTCCGATGCTGCGCGAGGTGGAGCGGGCGGCGGGCAGGCCGTTCGCCGACGTCGCGATGGACCTGGTGGCCTCCGACGAACCTCCGTCCCCGGCGGTGCTGCGGGAGTTCCAGGAGGCCGGGCGGGCGTGGGTCGCGGTCGTCGAGGACGTTCCGGTGGCGTACCTGATCGCCGAGGTCGTCGACGGGTGCGCGCACGTCGAGCAGGTCTCCGTGCACCCGGATCATGCCGGTCGGCGAATCGGTTTCAGGCTCATCGAGACCCTCGCGGACTGGGCGCGGGATCGTGGCCTGCCGGCGCTGACGCTGACCACCTTCACCGAGGTCGCCTGGAACGGGCCCTACTACCTGCGCTGCGGGTTCCGGTACCTCGCCGACGACGAGCTCACCCCGGGGCTGCGGGAGATCCGCGCCGCCGAGGCGGTCGCCGGGCTGGACGCGTGGCCGAGGGCCTGCATGCGACGCGACCTGTAGGGATCTTGCGGCTGCCGGTCCGGGCTTGCAGACTTCGTCGTCATGTCGAATTCCATACGTTGTGCCCTGTTGTCGGCGTTGATCGCCGTGGTGACGGCGCTCGGGCTCGTCGCTCCGGCGGGCGCGGCGCGCGAGATCGCCCCGCGGCCGAGCACCGAGGAACTGGCCCGGCAGCTGCTCGACCTGCAGGTCCGCAGCCGCGGTGAGGTCCGGGTGACCCCGATCGGCGCCAGCAACCAGCAGCGGCCGGTGTGGAGCGCGCGGGTCGGGCACGGCCCGCAGCGCATCCTCTACGTCACCCAGCAGCACGGTGACGAGCCGCTGGGAACCCCTGCGGCCCTGGAATTCCTGCGCGAGGTCGGCATCGGCAACGATCAGCACCAGCGCTGGCTGCGCGAGCAGGTGACCGTCGACGTGGTGGTGCGCGCCAACCCCGACGGTCACGAGCACAACTGGCGCTACAACTACGACCCGGACGCCGATCCGGAGTTCGGCGAAGCGGGCAAGGGCTACGACATCAACCGCTACCACGACCCCGCGGTGGCACCGGAGGACAACCCGGCGACCGAAGCGGGTCTGATCCGACGGCACCACGCCGACTTCCAGCCGCACATCTCGGTCGACTACCACATGCAGGGCCGCTACGTCGGCGGCGACGGACGTGAGATCACCGCGTCGTTGATGTGGCCGACGACTCCGGGCGTCGCGGAAGAACCGCTGAACCTGGCCAAGCAGGTCTCGGTGGTCGCGCGGTCCGCGATGGACGCCGGTGGCGCCAACGTCTCCCAGTACCCGGGCGGCGACTACCAGGGCATCGCCCGCAACGCCTACGGCCTGCTGGGCAGCGGCAGCGTGCTCATCGAGCTCAGCGACATGGGTCCGGAGCACGAGCAGTTCCAGATCACCTCGGCGCTGGACTCCATGCACGCCATCGCCGAGGCCACGGCCGACGGCTCGGTCGCCTCGGTCGACCCCGCCGAGGCCGAGGCCATCCCGCCCCGCGGCGAGCCCATCCCGGCAGCCACCACCCGCGCCGGCGACTGACCGGAGGGGGCCGTTCGAATTTCGCGCGAAATTCGACATCCGAAGTTCCAGGTCGAATTTCGCGCGAAATTCGAATCCGCTCGTTCAGCCTGATCGAGGTCCTGCGTGTCCGGTCAGTTCGGACTCAGAACCCGCGACCGCTCAGGTGTTGACGATGCGCCGAAGCCACGCCGTCCGTGTTTCGGCGGCCGACTTGCTCAGCTGGGCTCCGGGGAACATCCGGAACCCGTGGAAACCACCGGGCCAGACGTGCAGTTCGGCGACTCCGCCGGCCTGCCAGATGCGGGTGGCGAAGGCGACGTCCTCATCGCGGAAGGTCTCGGCGGAGCCGACGTCGATGAACGTCGGCGGCAGCCCGGACAAGTCCTCGGCGCGCGCGGGAGCCGCGTAGGGCGAGACGTCGCCGCCGCCGCGGGAATCGCCGAGCAGCGCGGTCCAGCCGACCTCGTTGGCCTGCTGGTCCCAGATGCCCAGCCCGCGCATCTGGTGCGCCGACGGGGTGTCGTTGCGGTCGTCGAGCATCGGGGCCTGCAGCAGCAGCCCGATGGTCTTCGGCCCGTCGAGGTCCCGGCTCATCAGCGCCACTCCGGCGGCCAGCCCGCCGCCCGCGCTGCCGCCGGTCATGACGATCCGCTCGGTGTCGAAGCCGTGATCCGCGCCGTGCTCGGCGATCCAGCTCAGCCCGGCGTAGCAGTCCTGAACCGGTGCGGGGTGCGGGTTCTCCGGCGCCACCCGGTAGTCCACCGACACGATCGCGCACCCCAGCTCGCGGCCCCACTCGGTGGCCATGACGTCGAGCGCCTGCCGGTGATCGCCCATGATCATGCCGCCGCCGTGGATCGAGTAGACGACCGGCAGCGGACCGGTCGCCTCGGACGGCCGCACGATCACCAGCGGCACCTCGGGAGCGCCCTGCGGCCCGGGAACCGCGCGGTGCTCGACGGTGAACCCGTCGGCCTGGAGCTGCTCGTCGGTGGTGAACTGCCGCGACATCTCCCGCAGCTTCGGAACGTCCTCCAGCGTGAAGCCCATCCCGGTGCTGGGCATGGACTTCAGGAAGACCTCCAGCTCGGGGTCGAAGGGGACCGGCGGCGCAGCCTCACTCATCACGCATTCCTCACGCAGCTCTCGACGCGGCCGGTCGCACCGCGCTCCTCGAACGATTCAACCACCGCCCGCAACCGATTTCAGCGCGCCGCACGCGCGGTGACCAGAACGGCCTCGACGGGCCGCTCCTTGCCGGGCAGGAACGCCGCGATGCTCAGCGCCGCCAGGGCGGCGAGGCAGCCGATGCCCATGATCACCTGGAAGCCCGCCTGCGACGGCACGGTGATCGGCCCGAAGCCGGTGGTCATCTGCGCGAGCACGGCCCCGGCCACCGCGCTGGACACCGAGGTCCCGATGGAGCGCATCAGCGTGTTGAGGCTGTTGGCCGCAGCGGTCTCCGACACCGGAACGGCACCCATGATCAGCGCGGGCATCGCACCGTAGGCCAGGCCGATCCCGGCGCCGATGACGCTCGAGACGACGATCAGCTGCCACAGCTGCGACATGAACACCACGCCGAGCCCGTACCCTGCGGCGACGACCACGGCACCGATCATCAACGTCACCTTCGGCCCGCGTGCCTTCGAGGTGCGGGCCGAGACCGGCGACATCGCCATCATCACCAGACCGGAGGGCGCCATCACGATGCCGACGGCGAGCATGGTCTGCCCGAGGCCGTAGCCGGTTCCGGTGGGCAGCTGCAGGACCTGCGGGAGCACCAGGGACATCGCGAACATGGCGAAGCCGAAGACCGCCGAGGCGATGTTGGTCAGCAGCACCTGGCGGCGGGTGATGGTGCGCAGGTCCACCAGCGGCGCGGCCACGCGCAGCTCCCACCAGCCCCACACGCCGAACACCACGACGCCCGCAGCGGCGAGCCCGAGCGTGGTCGCGCTCCCCCAGCCCCAGCTCGCGCCCTTGGACACCACCAGCAGCAGGCAGATCAGCCCGGCCGAGAGCCCGAGCGCGCCGAGCGGGTCGAAGCGCCCGCCGGAGCGCACCGGCGACTCGGGCACGAAGGTCACCACGAGCGCGGTGGCCAACGCTCCGAGCGCGGCCGAGGTCCAGAACAGCACGTGCCAGTCGGTGCGCTCGGCGAGGAACGCGGCAGCGGGCAGGCCCAGCGCACCGCCGACGCCGAGCGAGGCGCTCATCAGCGAGGTCGCCGAGCCGAGCCGCTCGGCGGGGAGCTCGTCGCGCATGATGCTGATGCCCAGCGCGATCACGCCGGAGGACAGGCCCTGCATGACGCGGCCGATCACGATCATCGGCAGCGAGCTGCTCACGCCGCAGAGGGCCGAACCGAGGATGAGCATCGCCAGGCTGATCAGCAGCATCCGCCGCTTGCCGTGCATGTCCCCGAGGCGCCCGACGACCGGGGTGGCCACGGCGCCGGCGAGCAGCGTCGCGGTGACCGCCCAGGCGGTGTCGGCCGCGGAAGCGTGCAGCAGGCCCGGGAGCATCGGCACCAGCGGGATCACCGTGGTCTGGGTCATCGCGACCGAGATGCCGGCGAAGGCCAGCACCAGGACCACGAGGTTCGATCGATCTTCCCCTGGAGCAGCGGATTTCTCCGCTTTGCCGGGAATTGCTCGCATGCTCGGGGAACCTCTCGTTCGAACTGTCCGGTGTCGTCCCGGATAGCCTAATTCAGTCAGTTGACTTAATCCAGTCGGTCCCACTAGTTTCGGGTCAGCACGACCACGATCACGAGGAAGGTCGGCATGACCAACACGCTGCACCCGGCCGACGAGGCGGAGATCCCCGAATACCCCATGACCCGCGCGTCGGGGTGCCCCTTCGACCCGCCGCCGCGGCTCAAGGCCCTGCAGGAAGAGGCACCGATCCACCGGGTGCGGCTCGCCGACGGCACCACGCCGTGGCTGGTGACCCGCTACGCCGACCAGCGCGCGGTGCTCGCCGACCCGCGCATCAGCTCCGACGCCGACCGGCCCGGCTACCCGCGCGGCGTGCCCGCGCCGCCCGGCGGCTCGAAGATCAGCTTCATCCTGATGGACGACCCGGAGCACGCGCGGCAGCGCCGGATGGTGACCGCGCCGTTCACCGTCAAGCGCATCGAAGCGATGCGACCCGCGGTGCAGAAGATCGTCGACGACCAGATCGACGCGCTGCTCGCCGGACCGAAACCGGTGGACCTCGTCGAGGCGTTCGCGCTGCCGGTGCCGTCGCTGGTGATCTGCGCACTGCTCGGCGTCCCCTACTCCGACCACGACTTCTTCCAGGACAACAGCAAGGTCATCATCCGCAGGGACGCCACGCCCGAGCAGCGCGCCGAGGCGATGGGCGACCTCACCGGTTACCTGGACGACCTCGTCGGCCGCAAGCTCGACAACCCCGGCGACGACCTGCTCTCCGGCCTGTGCGAGCGGGTGAAGGCCGGTGAGCTGGAGCGCGCGGACGTCGCGCAGATGGGCGTGCTGCTGCTCATCGCCGGGCACGAGACGACCGCCAACATGATCGCCCTGGGCACCCTCGCGCTGCTGGAGCACCCCGAGCAGCTGGCACTGGTGCGCGAGACCGAGGACCCCAAGGTCGTGGCCGGCGCGGTCGAGGAACTGCTGCGCTACCTGCACATCACGCACAACGGGCGCCGCCGGGTCGCGCTGGAGGACATCGAGGTCGGCGGGCAGCTGATCCGCGCGGGCGAGGGCGTCATCATGCCCAACGACATCGGCAACCGGGACCCGGAGGTCTTCGACGACCCCGACCGCCTCGACCTCACCCGCGACGCCCGCAGGCACGTCGCCTTCGGCTTCGGCGTCCACCAATGCCTCGGCCAGCCGCTGGCCAGGATGGAGCTGCAGGTCGTCTACAGCACGCTGTACAAGCGGATCCCGACGCTGCGGGCCGCTGTCGAGCTCGACGAGATCCCGTTCAAGCACAACGGCGCCGTCTACGGCGTCTACGAGCTCCCCGTCACCTGGTAAACCCGAACACCCCACCACGAAACGGAAATCCCGCTCATGAAGGTCACCATCGACCAGGACAAGTGTGTCGCCTCGGGCCAGTGCGTCATGGCCGCCGAGGACGTCTTCGACCAGCGCGACGAGGACGGCATCGCGGTCCTGCTCACCGACTCCCCCAGCGCCGAACTCGCCGACGACGTCCACCACGCGGCCGCGGTCTGCCCGGCCCTGGCCATCACCGTCGAGGACTGAAGGAGGTCCGCGGCGATCGTCGGCGCGATCGCCGCGGAACTCGTCAGCCCCAGACCTCGGCGGCCGTCTCGACGATGAGCCGGAGCTTGGCGATCTGGTCCTCGTAGGTCAGGGCGTTGCCCTCCACCGTGGACGAGAAACCGCACTGCGGGGACAGGCAGAGCTGGTCGAGGTCGATGTGCTTGGTGGCCTCCTCGATCCGGCGCTTGAGGTCGTCCTTGCTCTCCAGCTCGCCGCGCTTGGTCGTCACCAGACCCAGCACGACGCGCTTGTGCTTGGGGACGTAGCGCAGCGGCTCGAAACCGCCCGAGCGGTGGTCGTCGAACTCCAGGAAGAACCCGTCGACGTCGAGTTCGCCGAACAGCGCCTCGGCGACGAAGTCGTACCCGCCCTCGGCCACCCACGACGAGCGGTAGTTCCCCCGGCACAGGTGGGTCGTGATGGCCATGCCCGCCGGGCGGTCGGCCAGCGCGGCGTTGATCTGCTCGATGTAGCGCAGGTGCTGGCGCTCGGCGTCCTCGCCGCGCTCGGCGATGACCGCGCGCTGCTTCTCGTCGTTGAGGTAGGCCAGGCTGGTGTCGTCGAGCTGGAGGTAGGTGCAGCCCGCGTCGGCCAGCGCGCGGACCTCGGCGGCGTAGGCGGCGGACAGGTCGCCCCAGAACTCCTCGACGTCCGGGTAGATCGCCGGGTCCAGGGCCGTCTTGCCGCCGCGGTAGTGCACCATGCTCGGCGACGGGATGGTCAGCTTCGGCGTGACGCCCTCGGCGACCGAGGCCAGGTGCTGGAAGGCGTCGAGGAAGATCGGTTCGGACAGGCCGACCTTGCCGGCGATCTGCAGCGCGGCCGGCTGCCACTCCACCACGCCGTCGGCGTTCTGGAAGCGCACGGTCGTGGTCGCGTCGCCCTGGCGGATCCCGTCGAGCTGCAGGATGAAGTCCTGGTGCCAGTAGGCGCGGCGGAACTCGCCGTCGGTGGCCGACTTCAGGCCCACGTCGCGCTGCGCCTTCACGACCTCGCGGATCGCCTCGTCCTCGACACCGCGCAGCTCGGCGGCATCGATGCGACCGTCGGCGTGGTCCTGCCTGGCCTGGTGCAGCCGCTGCGGGCGCAGCAGGCTGCCGACGTGGTCGGCGCGGAACGGGCGTTTGGCGTTGGACTTTTCCGGTCCCGTCACGGTGATCCCACTCTCGATCGACTCGCCCGGCTCAGCCGGTGCGCTTGTCCGCACGAGAATCCAAACATCCGCGGCACTCCCCGATCGTCGGTGCGATGACCCACCACCGCCTCGGCGGATGTCCCGGCACCACCACGACGAATGTCCCGAACCCGAGCGAACGCGATGCGGGAGGGTCAGGAGCGGTGGAAGCCCGCGTAGTCGTGGGTGGCCGCGTCGTCGCAGAGGGCGGCGTAGTGGGCGAGACCGCCGGCGTAGGGCATGAAGACCCGGGGTTTGCCCGGGACGTTCGCGCCGAGGTACCAGGAGCTCTTCGCCTGCGGGAGCAGCGTCCGGTCCGCCGCCGCCTGGACCTCCTCGCCCCAAGCCCGCTCGGCCTCCTCGGTGGCCTCGATGCGCTCGAACCCGTTGTCGCGCAGGTCTTTCAGGCAGCGCGCGATCCAGTCGACGTGCTGCTCGATCGAGGTCGGCATGTTGGTCAGCACCGACGGGCTGCCCGGACCGGTGATGATGAACAGGTTCGGGAACCCCGCCACCTGCAGGCCCAGGTAGCTCTGCGGACCGTCCCGCCACTTCTCCGCGAGGGTGCCGTTCGCGCCGCGGACGTCGATGCCGAGCATCGGTCCCGTCATCGCGTCGAAGCCGGTGGCGAACACCAGCGCGTCCAGTTGGTGCTCGGCCGCGCTGGTGCGCACCCCGCCCTCGGTGACCTCGACGATCGGCGTCTCGCGGACGTCGACGAGGGTGACGTCGTCGCGGTTGTAGGTCTCGAAGTACCCGGTGTCGATGGGCGGGCGCTTGGCGGCGAACGGGTGGTCGTGCGGCAGCAGCCGCTCGGCGACCTCCGGATCGCGCACGGTCTCCCGGATCTTCTCCCGGATGAACTCCGCAGCGGTGTCGTTGGCGTCCTGGCTGCTCAGAAGGTCGTTGAAGGCCGCGCGGAAGCGCAGGCCGCCCCGCTGCCAGGCGGCCTCGTAGACCTCCCGCCGCTGCTCCGGCGAGGTGTCCACGGCGTTGTGCGGCGAGATGCGGAACGGGTGGCCGTTGCCGGTTTGCCGTTGCAGCGCGCGGATCTCGGCGTACTCCGCGCGCACCGCGGCCTGGAACTCCTCGTCCAGCGGCGCGTTTCGGGCCGGGACGCTGAAGTTCGGGGTCCGCTGGAACACCGTCAGGTGCGCGGCCTGCTCGGCGAGGACCGGGATCGCCTGGATGCCGGTCGACCCGGTGCCGATGACGCCGACCCGCTTGCCGGTGAAGTCCACGTCCTCGTGCGGCCACCGACCCGTGTGGTACCACTCGCCGGCGAAGGAATCCAGGCCCTCCAGTTCCGGCACGTTCGCCGACGACAGGCACCCGACGGCACCGATCAGGAACCGCGCCCGGAGCTCCTCACCCCGCTCGGTGCGCACCGTCCAGCCCTCGTCGAAGGACGCCGCGGTGACGCGGGTGCCGAACCGGATGTCGCGGCGCAGGTCGAAGCGGTCGGCGACGTGGTTGAGGTAGGCCAGGATCTCCGGCTGGCGCGGGTACCGCTCGCTCCAGCGCCACTCCTGCTGCAGGTCCTCGTCGAAGGAGAAGCTGTAGTAGTAGCTCTCGGAGTCGCAGCGGGCGCCCGGGTAGCGGTTCCAGTACCAGGTCCCGCCCACCCCGTCGCCTGCTTCGAGGACCGCGGCGGACATGCCGAGCCCGCGCAGCCGGTGGAGCATGTAGAGCCCGGAGAACCCGGCACCGATGACGATCGCGTCCAGCATGCGGCCTCCTCATCTACCTGCTGCGCAGGGCTTTTCGGCGAGCCGTTCACCACGCTAACCGTTCGAACCGGGCATGGCCATGGTGAAGCAGACCGCCGTTCCCTCCAGCACCGTCGTGCCGTCGTCGCGGCTGACGGTGGTGGTCAGCTTCGTGATGGGCTTGTCGTCGCGGACCTCGTCGACCTGCACGCGGCCGGTGATGGTGTCGCCCGGCCGGACCGGTGCGGTGAAGTTCCAGTTCACGTTGAGGAACACCGTTCCCGGTCCGGGCAGCTTCTCGGCCACCACGGCGTTGAGCACCGCGCTGGTCACCCCGCCCTGCACCACGATCTCGCCGAACTGCGAGGACTCGGCCGCGTCGACGTCGTAGTGCAGCGGGTTGCGGTCGCCGCTGATCTGGGTGAACAGCCGGATGTCGGTCGGTCCGATGGTGCGGGACAGCTCGGCGGTCTCGCCGACCTGGGGTTTGCCGTGGGGCCACACGTCGCTCATCAACGCCTCCTCCGTCTGCCGGGTTTCCCCCGTGAGTACCAGCGCGAGCGGCGCGTTTCCACTCACCGCGCCCGCCGGGTCCCGAGCCTTCCCATCGCGATCGCGCCGACGAACGGTCCGGGCGCCAGCAGCAGGAACGCGAACCGCCAGCCCACGGCGTCGGCCAGCAGCGGGACCAGCTGGATGCTGACCACGGTCAGGGCGAAGCCGATCGCGGTCTGCGCGGTGAGCGCGGTGCCCACGAACCGCGGGTCGGCGGCCTCGCTCAGCGACGTGGAGAACACGCCCGAGTCGGCGATCACCGCCGCGCCCCACACCACGCAGAACACCACCAGCACGGCGGGTCCGGCGTCGAAGGCCAGCGGAGAGAGGACGCAGCACGCACCGCTGATCACCAGCGCGGCCACCGCCGCCGGGGAACGTCCGTAGCGGTCGGCACCCCACCCGCCGAGCAGGCATCCGAGGGCACCGGCGATGCCGATGGTGATGAACACCGTGATCCCCGTCGAGGCCGGCAGCTCCCGGCCGGCCTCGCTGGCCAGCAGGAACGTCGGGATCCACGTCCACAGCGCGTAGAGCTCCCACATGTGCCCGAAGTAGCCGAGGTTGGCCAGCCGGGGACCGCGCTCGGCGAACATCGTCAGCGCGTAGCGCGGGTTGTGCACCGCCGCCGAGGCGGCGAGGTGCGGTCCGGGCCGCACGACGGTCACCGCCACCAGCGCCCCGAGCAGCCCGGTGCCGGCGGCGGCGACCAGCACCGCGCGCCACGGCAGCGATCCGAGACCGCCGATGAGGTGCGGCAGCGCCGAGCCGATGGTCAGCGCCGCGATCAGCAGTCCCATCGCCAGACCGCGTCCCCGGCTCGGCGCCCAGGAAGCCATCAGTTTCATGCCGACCGGGTACACCCCGGCCAGACACATGCCGGTCAGGAAGCGCAGCGGGATCGCGGCGGCCATGCCGTCGACCAGGCCCGCGAGCAGCAACGTCCACCCGGCGGCGAGCGCGGCGCTGGTGGCCAGCAGCAGGTGCGGGCGGATCCGGTCGGCGAGGTTCAGCAGCGACGATCCGACGGCGCCCACGACGAACCCGAGCTGCACCGATCCGGTCAGCCACACCGCCGCTGCCGCGCTGATCCCCCACTCCTGGCGGAGCGTGGGGACCACGGCGGACACGGAGAACCACACGGCCAGCCCGAAGACCTGGACCACGGCGATCGCGCCGCGCTGCACACCCGAACGCATGCCCCGCAGTCTGCCTCACCGAACGCGGTTGACCCGACGGGCGCGGGGTGCTTGTGTCGGAGCGTGCTGGACAAGGAACGGATCGTGGAAGCGCTCGCCGCCGAGTGGGACGCGCTGGACCGGCTGCTGACCGGGCTCGACGACGCGCAGTGGGAGCAGGACACGACGCTGCCGGGCTGGCGCGTGCGCGACGTCGCCGCGCACCTCATCGGCACCGAGCTGATGCTCAGCGGTGAGCCGACCCCGGACGCGGGCGGGGACGTCGAGTCCTTGCCGCACGTGCACAACGACATCGGCGCGCGCAACGAGCGCTACGTGGCGCACTTCCGGTCGCAGTCCCACGAGGCCGTGCTGGCGAAGTTCCGGGAGGTCACCTCCGCGCGGCTGGCATCGCTGCGGGCGATGTCGGACGAGGAGTTCCACGCACCGGCGATGACCCCGGCGGGTCAGCAGACCTACGCGCGGTTCATGCGGATCCGGGTGTTCGACTGCTGGATGCACGAGCAGGACGTCCGGGACGCCGTCGGCCTGCCCGGTGGCGAGCAGGGTGAGTGCGCGGACCTGTCGGTCGACGAGATCACCACGGCCTTGGGCTTCGTCGTCGGCAAGCGCGGTGGCGCACCGGACGGATCCAGCGTCACCTTCGACCTCGGCTCCCGCGCGCTGCACGTCGCGGTGGACGGCCGGGCGAAGGTGGTCGAGTCGCTGCCCGGGGAGGCCTCGGTCCGCATCACGCTGCCGCTGGGCGTGTTCACCCGGCTCTGCGGCGGCCGCGTCGATCCCGAGAAGGCCTTGCCCTCGGTCGCTTTCGACGGTGACGAGGCCCTCGGCGAGCAGCTCGTCACCCACCTCGCCTTCACCATCTAGTCGAGGTGGAAGACCTCCTCGATGGGCCGCATCGCCTCGTCGGGCGCGACGGTCCCGTCGAAGAGGTCGCCCATCTGCGCCTGCCAGCGGGTGTTGACCTCCTTCTCCGCCATGGCCGCGCGGGACGCCTCGAAGTCCTCGCACTCCAGGTAGCCGATGAGGGTTCCGTCGGGACGCAGGAACAGCGAGTAGTTGCGCCAGCCGGTGTCGTGCAGCGCCTGGCGCATCTCCGGCCACACCGCGCGGTGTCGCTGCCGGTACTCCTCGACCCGGTCGGGTTTGACGTGCAGGACGAAGCAGATCCGCTGCATCACCTGGCCCACCCCTGCTCCTGCTCGATCTCCTCCAGCGTCAGGCCTTCGGTCTTCGGCCCCCAGATGACGCCGATGACACCGCTGATCACGATGAACGCGGTCAGGATGTAGGCCAGCGTCTGGAACCCGGTGGCGGTGATGATCGGGACGAAGAAGCTCCAGAAGCCGAGACCGATGCGCACCACGGCGAACATCAGCCCCTGCGCGGTGCTGCGCAGCTTGGTCGGGAACAGCTCGCCGGACCAGATCTGGAAGAAGTGCTGGGCGCCGAAACCACCGCCGATGCCGATGGCCACGATGTACCCGAGCGCGGTGCCGAAGTTCAGCGGCAGCACGGCCAGCAGCAGCATGCCGCCCGCCTGGATCACGGTGGACAGCGCCAGCATCAACCGCCTGTTGAACCGGTCGTTGAACGGCATGAACACCAGCACGGTGAACACCGCGACCAGCAGGAAGTACAGGCACTGGAGCCCGACGCTGGCGGCGTCGCTCTGGCTGCCGAACGCCTTGAGCAGGTACGGGGTGTAGAAGCCGTTGGTGCCGGCGAAGAGGTTCCAGATGCCGTACATGCCGATGAGCATCAGCGACAGCCGCAGGCCCTTGCCGGTGAGCAGCGGGCGCAGCGCGGCGCCCCACTTCACCGGGCCGGTGTCGGTGGTTTCCTGCTCCCAGCGGGCGGATTCGCCGATGCCGTGGCGCATCCACCAGGTGATCAGCGCGGCGACGAACAGGCTCGCGAACAACAGCCGCATGCCGAGCATCCCGAGCGGTTGCAGCGCGAGCCCCAGCGCGAGGGTCACGATCGGTCCCAACGACCACATGACTTGGGACAGGCCGCCGAGCTTGCCGCGCTTGCGGGCCGGGGAGAACTCGGTGATCAGGCTCCACGAGGCCGGGATGTCCGCGCCGACGGCGAGGCCGACCAGGATGTAGCCGACGAACAACATCCAGGTGTCGACGGCGAAGATCAGCCACAGCGTGCCGAACATGTACAGCAGCAGGTCGTAGGCGTAGATCTTCTTGCGCCCGTACCGGTCGCAGATGTAGCCGCCGACGAGCGCGCCCACGCCCGCCGAGATGGCGTTGGAGCTCAGCGCGCCGAGCAGGCCGACGGTGCTGTCGGTGAGCCCGTACGCCTGGACCCACACGCTGAGCGCGACGGAGCCGGCGACGATGGAGCCCGCATCGATGTAGCTGGCCATCGCCGCTACGAACGACCATTTCCAGTGCTGTCCTGACGAGGCGTGCTCGCTCTGCCGGACGCCTGCGGATGAAGTCATCGTTGTCCTTCATGCAGCTCATCGACGTCGTCCGCACCCGGGTCGCAGACGGCGCTTGAAACGTTTTATGTGGCGAGCACACTAGAGAGCGGCCCCACGCCCGTCAAGCGTCCGAATGGACGAGGGCTGTTCTCTCAAAACCTCTTCGGGGAATTGACTCCCGCCATACCCGCGACCTACCGTGAACGACGGGATTTAAACGTTTCAAGCACTGGCGACGCGCACTGGAGCGACGATGGCCGACCGCAAGACCGTCAAGGCGGCGCTGACCGCGCAGCGGATCGAAACCCCCTCCTGGGCCTACGGGAACTCCGGGACGCGGTTCAAGACCTTCCTGCAGGAGGGCGTTCCGCGCGACCCGTTCGAGAAGCTCGACGACGCCGCCCAAGTGCACGCCTTCACCGGCATCGCCCCCAGCGTCGCGCTGCACATCCCCTGGGATCGGGTCGACGACTACGCCGCGCTCGGCGCGCACGCCGAATCCCTGGGGTTGTCCCTGGGCGCGATCAACCCGAACACCTTCCAGGAGGACGAGTACAGGCTCGGCAGCATCTGCAACCCCGACCCGGCGGTCCGCCGCAAGGCGCAGGCCCACCTGCTGGAGTGCGTCGACATCATGGACGCCACGGGGTCCGACGCGCTGAGCCTGTGGTTCGCCGACGGCCTCAACTACCCCGGCCAGGACTCCCTCGTCGAGCGCCAGCAGCGCCTGTCGGAGGCGCTGCGCGCGGCTTACGACAGGTTGGGCGAGGACCAGCGGATGCTGCTGGAGTACAAGTTCTTCGAGCCCGCGTTCTACGCCACCGACGTCCCGGACTGGGGCACCTCCTACGCCCACTGCCTGGACCTGGGCGAGCGCGCGCAGGTGCTCGTCGACACCGGGCACCACGCGCCGGGCACCAACATCGAGTTCATCGTGGCGTTCCTGCTCGGGCGCGGGCGGCTGGGCGGGTTCCACTTCAACAGCCGCTTCTACGCCGACGACGACCTGATGGTCGGTGCCGCGGACCCGTTCCAGCTGTTCCGGATCATGCACGAGATCGTGCGCGCCGGTGCCCTGGAGGAATCGGCGAACGTCGCGTTCATGCTCGACCAGTGCCACAACCTGGAGCCGAAGATCCCGGCGCTGATCCGCTCGGTGCTCAACGTCCAGGAGGCCACCGCGAAAGCCCTGCTGGTGGACGGCGACGCCCTGGCCGGCGCGCAGCGCGAGGGCGACGTCCTCGGCGCCAACGCGGTGCTGATGGACGCCTACAACACCGACGTCCGCCCGCTGCTGGCCGAAGTCCGCGAGGGCATGGGCATCGACCCCGACCCCATCGCCGCCTACCACCGCTCCGGCTACGCGGAGAAGATCATCGCCGGTCGCAAGGACGGCACCCCCGCGGGCTGGGGCGCCTGAGGATTTTCCCGTTCCGCTGAGCACGGAGAGGTTTGACATGAGCTCGACGCATCCCGAAGTGGCTGCGCTGCTTGCGCGTTCGCACGAACTGGGCGCGGACCCCCGCAACACCAACTACGCCGGGGGCAACGCCTCGGCCAAGGGCGAGGCCACGGACCCGGTGACCGGTGGGTCGGTTCCGCTGATGTGGGTCAAGGGTTCCGGTGGCGATCTGGGGACGCTGACCGAGGCGGGGTTGGCGGTGCTGCGGCTGGACCGGCTGCGGGCGCTGGTCGACGTCTACCCGGGCGTGGACCGCGAGGACGAGATGGTGGGTGCCTTCGACCACTGCCTGCACGGCAAGGGCGGCGCGGCACCGTCGATCGACACCGCCATGCACGGGCTGGTCGAGGCCGCCCACATCGACCACCTGCACCCCGACGCCGGCATCGCGCTGGCCACCGCCGCCGACGGTGAGGCGCTGACCGCGGAGTGCTTCGGCGACCAGGTCGCGTGGGTTCCGTGGCGGCGTCCCGGTTTTCAGCTCGGCCTGGACATCGCCGCGATCAAAGAGGCGAACCCCAGCGCCATCGGCGTGGTGCTGGGCGGGCACGGGATCACCGCGTGGGGCGCGACCAGCGAGGAGTGCGCGCGCAACTCGCTGCACATCATCCGCACCGCGGAGAAGTTCATCGCCGAGCGCGGCAGGCCCGAGCCGTTCGGGCCGGTGATCGAGGGCTTCGAGCCGCTGCCGGAGGAGCAGCGCAGGCGGCGCGCGGCCGAGCTTGCTCCGGTGATCCGCGGCCTGGCCTCCACCGACCGCCCGCAGGTCGGGCACTTCGACGACGCACCTGAGGTGCTGGAATTCCTGGCGCGCGAGAACCACCCGCGCCTGGCGGCCCTGGGCACCTCGTGCCCGGACCACTTCCTGCGCACCAAGGTCCGTCCGCTGGTGCTCGACCTGGGTCCCGACGCCGACCTCGACGAGGTGGTGGCCCGGCTCAAGGAGCTCCACGAGCGCTACCGGGAGGACTACCGCGCCTACTACGACCGGTTCGCCGAACCCGACTCGCCCGCGATGCGCGGTGCGGACCCGGCGATCGTGCTGGTGCCGGGGATCGGCATGTTCTCCTTCGGCAAGGACGCGCAGACCGCGCGCGTGGCCGCCGAGTTCTACCGCAACGCGATCAACGTGATGCGCGGCGCGGAGTCGATCTCCACCTACCAGCCGATCGACGAGGCGGAGAAGTTCCGCATCGAGTACTGGGCGCTGGAGGAGGCCAAGCTCGCCCGGATGCCCGGGCCCAAGCCGCTGGCGACCCGCGTCGCGCTGGTCACCGGGGCGAGCTCGGGGATCGGGAAGGCGACCGCGCAACGGCTCTCGGCCGAGGGCGCGTGCGTGGTGCTGGCCGATCTCGACCTCGACAACGCCCAGGCGCTGGCCGACGAGCTCGGCGGACCGGACAAGGCCGTCGCGGTGCGCGTCGACGTCACCGACGAGGAGCAGATCGCCGAGGCCTTCCGGGCCGCGGCGCTGGCCTTCGGCGGCGTGGACCTGGTGGTCAACAACGCGGGACTGTCGATCTCGAAGCCGCTGCTGGAGACGACGGTCGCCGACTGGGACCTGCAGCACGACGTGATGGCGCGCGGCTCGTTCCTGGCCTCGCGGGAGGCGGCGCGGGTGATGGTCGCCCAGGGCATGGGCGGCGACATCGTCTACATCGCCAGCAAGAACTCGGTGTTCGCGGGCCCGAACAACGTCGCCTACGGCGCGACGAAGGCCGATCAGGCGCACCAGGTGCGGCTGCTGGCCGCGGAGCTGGGCGAGCACGGGATCCGCGTCAACGGCGTCAACCCCGACGGCGTGGTGCGCGGTTCGGGCATCTTCGCCGGTGGTTGGGGCGCGCAGCGGGCGAAGGTCTACGGCGTGGAGGAGGACGAGCTCGGCGCGTTCTACGCCCAGCGCACCATCCTCAAGCGCGAGGTGCTGCCGGAGCACGTGGCGGCGGCGGTGTTCGCGCTGGTGGGCGGGGATCTCACGCACACCACGGGACTGCACGTGCCGGTCGACGCGGGTGTCGCCGCGGCGTTCCTGCGCTGAGGGAGTGCGCGGATGACGACGGAGTCGCCGACGTTCGCCGCGGTGGACCTGGGCGCGTCCAGCGGGCGGGTCGTCCTCGGACGGCTCACCGCCGGGCGGCTGGAGACCGCGGAGGTGCACCGGTTCGCGAACGGCCCGGTGCCGCTGCCGGACGGGTTGCACTGGGACGCGGTCGGGCTGTTCCGCGAGGTGCTCATCGGGCTGCGCGAGGCTGGTCGCCCGGTGTCGGTCGGGGTGGATTCCTGGGCGGTCGATTACGGCCTGCTGGATTCCTCGGGCTCGCTGCTGGGCGAGCCGTTCCACTACCGGGACTCGCGGACGGATGCGGTCGCGGAGTCCTTCGTGGACTCGTTCGGAGCTCCGGAGTTGTTCGCCCGCAACGGCTTGCAGTTCCTGCCGTTCAACACGATCTTCCAGCTGGCCGCGTCGAAGGGCGCGGCGCTGGAGGCGGCGGAGGTGCTGCTGCTGATCCCGGACCTGATCGGGTACTGGCTGACCGGCCAGGTGGGGGCCGAGCTGACCAACGCCTCCACCACCGGTCTGCTGGACGCGCGGACGCACGAGTGGTCACCGGAGCTGGCGCGGGCCGCGGGCATCGACCCGTCGCTGCTGCCCCCGCTGCGCAGACCGGGCGACGTCGTGGGCGAGCTGCTGCCGCCGGTGGCCGAGGAGACCGGTCTGACCGGCACTTCGGTGGTGGCGGTCGGTTCGCACGACACCGCCTCGGCGGTGGTCGGGGTTCCCGCCCGGTCCCCGAACTTCGCCTACGTGTGCACCGGCACCTGGTCGCTGACCGGCCTGGAACTGCCCGCCCCGGTGCTCACCGAGCAGGCCCGCCGCGCGAACTTCACCAACGAGCTCGGCATCGACGGCACGGTCCGCTTCCTGCGCAACATCATGGGCCTGTGGCTGCTCCAGGAGAGCCTCCGAACCTGGGGCCTGACCTCGCACGACCTGCCCGGTCTGCTGGCCGAGGCGGCGCGGGCGGAACCGCTGACCGCGGTCGTCGACGCCGAGGACACCCGGTTCCTGGCGCCCGGCGACATGCCGGCCCGCATCGCCGATGCCTGCCGCGAGACCGATCAGCCGGTTCCGCGGACGCGGGGCGCTCTGGTCCGTTGCGTCCTCGAAAGCCTCGCCCTGGCCCACCGCCGCGCCATCCGCGAGGCCGCCGCGCTCTCCGGCCGGGACGTCGACGTCGTCCACCTCGTCGGCGGCGGCGCCCGCAACGAACTGCTCTGCCAGCTCACGGCCGACGCCCTGGGCATCCCCGTCGTGGCGGGCCCGGTCGAAGCCACGGCCACCGGAAACCTCCTCACCCAGGCCAAAGCGGCCGGCCACGTCGCCGACCTGACCGAGCTCCGCCGGATCATCGCCACCTCGCACCGCCTCGACCACTACACGCCGCGAGGAAGCACGGGTCCCTGGGACGAAGCCGAAATCCGACTCCCCAGCAGACCAACCCCGTGAGACCACCCCGATCCCCGCCACCCTCCCGGGTGAAGAAATTCGAATTTCGCGCGAAATTCGAAGCCTCGCCGTGCGACTCGAATTTCGCGCGAAATTCGAATCGGGCGCCGGGCCAGGGGCTCTCCGGGAGTGTCCTGGCGTGGGTGAGTTCGAGGTTTCGCGTGGGGTGGTCTGGTTCCCATCGCGTCTGATCAGGGGTTCGTCCCTCGACGGCCTGGCGGGCAACGGGGATGTCGCGGAGTGGAGGCGCGGTTTCAGCGGTCCGCGCGGCCGACGAGGTGGAAGAGCCGGCTGAGCTGCCGGTAGGGGTCGCGCCGACCTGCTTCGAGCTCGACCTCGGCCGCGGCCTGCAGCTGGTCGGCGTCGTCCGGGTCGAGCGCGGCTCCGCCGAGGTCGAGCCAGTCGACGAACAGCCACACGCCGTACCACTGGACGGGCCGGACTCCGCGCGCGTCGATGAGATCGCTGATCTCCTCGACGGTGTCGGCGCGGGTCGGCAGCCCGAGCACACCGGTCTCGCGGGTGGTGTCGAACGAGGCGAGCGCGTCGGCCCACCGCCCTTCCAGGGCGGGGCGCACTGCCATCGCCCCGGCGTTGCCGGTCATGATCGACACCAGACCGCCGGGAACGACGCACCGGCAGAGCTGGTCGACCACCGGTTCGGGATCGTCGAGGTAGCCGATCACGCCGTGGCACAACACGGCGTCGAAGCGCTCTCCGCCGACCGCCTGCGAGGCGTGCGCCCCGTCGCCCTCGACGAAGGTGACCCGCTGCCGAACGTCCTCGGGGAGCCGCTGCCGCGCCTTGTCCAGCATGCCCGCCGAGGAGTCCATCAGGACGACCTCGTAACCCGCCCTGGCCAGCGGGAACGACTGGTGCCCCGCACCGGCTCCGACGTCGAGGACCCTCGCCGGTGGCGGCGGCAGGTGCTCCCCCAGCTGCCGGTGGATCACGTAGGTGCGCACGCGCCCCTTGACCGAGGCGTACGCCCCGTCGGCGAACTCGTCGGCCAGCCCGGCCCAGGTG
Organism: Saccharopolyspora endophytica; assembly: GCF_018070075.1. Classification (GTDB taxonomy): domain Bacteria; phylum Actinomycetota; class Actinomycetes; order Mycobacteriales; family Pseudonocardiaceae; genus Saccharopolyspora; species Saccharopolyspora endophytica. The sequence goes on along the minus strand of NZ_JAGPXE010000014.1, from coordinate 75,142 downwards.
TCATCGACCGCCACGTCCCGAAGTGTCCCGCATCCACCGGCGGAGGTTGGTAGAACTCCTCGCATGGCCGCTTGGGACGCCGACGCACCTGGGGTGCTGGCACTGCCGTCGGGACGCCTGGTCCGGGGACGCGGGTTGCGCAGACCCCTCCCCGACGGCCCGCGCCCGGAGTTCGCGCTGCACCTGCTGGGCCGCCGCCCCACCTCGGTCGAGTGGGATTCCCGCTGGGTGCGGTGGCCGGACTTCCGGCTCCCCACCGACCGCGCCGACGCCGCCGACGCCCTCCGCGAGGCGTGGGGCCGAGCACCCGGCGAACGCGTCGAACTCGCCTGCGGCGGAGGCCGCGGCCGCACCGGCACGGCGCTGGCCTGCCTCGCCATCCTCGACGGCGTCCCGCCCGGCGAAGCCGTGGCCTTCGTCCGCGCCCACTACCACCCCCGCGCGGTCGAAACTCCCTGGCAGCGGCGTTACGTCCGCGGTTTCCGCGCCTGACGCCAGGACTTTCGGCCGGTCCCCGGGCTCCCGGACGCGGCTGACACTGGTGTGGTCGACGGGGTGCCCACCCGGCACTCCGCGATGCGATGGCAGGGGGCGGAGACCATGCGAATGCTCATCAGGATCAGGCCGGGCCTGCAGGCGGCCAACACCGCAGTGGCCGACGGCTCGATGAAGGTGGCGATGGAACGGGCTCACGAACAGCTCAAGCCCGAGGCTTCCTACTTCCTGCCGCAGGACGGCCAGCGCACGGCGCTGTTCATCTGCGACATCGCCGACGAGTCCCAGCTCGTGTCGATGCTCGACCCGTTCTTCTCCAACCTGGAGGCGAAGATCGACGTCTTTCCCGTGATGAACTTCGACGACCTCCGCGCGGGATTGGACCAGCTCTCCCAGGGCTGAGCCCACCTCTGCCCAGGTCAAGAGTCCGTCCTGAATCCGCCTGGGGTTCGCCGGGACGTCATCTGTGCTCCATAGCGTCAGTCCGGTTTACCCGAACTGACCGAACAGGTGGAGCATGACCTCGAACTCCTTCCGCCCCAACCGCCGCCAGGTGCTGCTGGCCGGTTCGGCCGCGATCGGCGTTGCGGCGCTAGGCACCTCCGGGCTGGCCGGTGCCGCCGGTGCCGGTACCGGCCGGATCCGCGAGCCGTTCCAGCTGGGCGTCGCCTCCGGTGACCCGCTGCCGGACGGCGTGGTGCTGTGGACCCGATTAGCCCCCGAGCCGCTGACCGAGGACGGTTTCGGCGGCATGCCCGACCAGGTCGTGCCGGTGCAGTGGCAGGTCGCGACCGACGAGCGGTTCACCGACGTCGTCGCCGAAGGCACCGAGCAGGCCGAGCGCGCCTCGGCGCACTCCGTGCACGCCGAGGTCTCGGGCCTGCGGCCGGGCGCCGAGTACTTCTACCGCTTCCGCGCGGGCAGCGAGCTCAGCCCGGTCGGCCGCACCAAGACCGCCCCGGCGCCGGGCGCGAACCTCGACACGTTCTCCTTCGCCTTCGCCAGCTGCCAGAACTACGTCGCCGGGCAGTACACCGCCTACCAGCACATGGCCGACGAGGACCTGGACCTGGTGGCCTTCCTCGGCGACTACATCTACGAGGGCGGCGACGCGGGCTCGATCGGGCGTCCGCACGTGCCCGCGCACGAGATCATGGACCTCGCCGACTACCGGACCAGGCTCGGCCAGTACAAGGCGGACCCGTTCCTGCAGGCAGCGCACGCCGCGTTCCCGTGGGCCGTGGTCTTCGACGACCACGAGGTGGAGAACAACTGGGCGGGCGACCTCTCCCAGCCCGACACCGAGCCCGACCAGGACCCGGCGGTGTTCCGCCAACGCCGCGCGCAGGCGTTCCAGGCCTACTACGAGCACATGCCGCTGCGGCGCGCGCAGCGGCCGTCCGGACCGGACATCCGCATCCACCGCCGTTTGACCTTCGGCGACCTGGTCGACGTGCACCTGCTGGACACCCGCCAGTACCGCGACGACCAGGAGGTGCCGCCGGAGCAGGTCGCCGACCCGGAGCGCACCCTCCTCGGCGCCGAGCAGCGGAAGTGGTTGCTGGACAACCTCTCCGGCCAGACCGCGCGCTGGAACGTGCTGGCGCAGCAGGTGTTCTTCAGCCAGCGGGACTTCGCCGCAGGCGATGCGGACTCGTTCAGCAACGACGCGTGGGACAACTACCCGGCCGAGCGCAACCTGCTCCGCGACCGCATGACCGGCGTCTCGAACCCGGTGGTCATCACCGGTGACGTGCACGCCAACTACGCCGCCGACATCAAGGCCGACTTCGAGGACCCGGCTTCGGCGACGGTCGGCGTGGAGCTGGTGGGCACCTCGATCACCTCGGGCGGCAACGGCTCCGACCAGAACCCGAGCGATGCGGTGCAGCTGCAGGAGAACCCGCACATCAAGTTCATCAACCGCAAGCGCGGCTACGTCCGCAACACCATCACCCACGACTCCTGGACCGCCGACTACCGCGTCGTCGACCAGGTCACCGCCCCCGGCGGTTCCCTGTCCGACCGCGCCACCTTCACCATCCAGGCAGGCAAGCCGGGCCTGATCCAGGGCTGAGGGGCGCAGCCGTGGAGGGTCGGGGCCTCCCGACCCTCCACAGTGGAACGATCCCGCCCCGGGCCCAACGCGCGGCCAACACCGGATGAAGACCTGCTACCAGCGGACATCGCGGGCCTTCCGCAGCGCGGGTGCCGGTGGGCGTTGGGTACTGTTGGAGCCGATTCAACGGCGAGCTCGTAGGACGTGACATGACGAACGCGCGGCGGAAGCTGATCTTGGTCCGGCACGCGAAGTCCGCGCACCCGGACGGTGTGGAGGACTTCGAGCGGCCGCTGGCCGAGCGCGGCCGACGCGACGCTCCCGCGGTCGGTCGTTGGCTTCGGGACAACGCCTACGCGATCGAGGCCGTGCGCTGCTCACCGGCCCTGCGCACCCGCGAGACCTGGGAACTCGCCGGGGCGCACATCCCGGCCGGACCGCAGGTCAGCTTCGACGAGCGCATCTACGACGCCACCGCGCACCAGCTGCTCGCGATCGTGCGGGAGATGCCGGTGAAAGCGATGACGACCGCGATCATCGGCCACAACCCGGGCCTGGAAGACCTGGTCCACCTGCTCACCGGCGAGTCCGTCGAGCTCAAGACCTCGGCGGTGGCCCTGCTCAGCAGCGAGCGCGCCTGGGCCGACGCCGACGAGTCCTGGACCTGCGCGTCCACCTTCGCCAAGCCTCGCGGCTGACCGCCACCACCCTGCCCAGCGCCACGGTGTCCAGGCGCACATCGGACGTCCTGGGTCCGGCGTTCTAGACTCCGCCCATGGTCGACATCACCGGTGAGCCGTTCTTCCGCCCCGACGGGAACCTGCTGGTCCCGGGCCCGCACGCGAGCAGCCCGTGGTCGCCGCAGATGATGCACGGCCGGCTGTTCGGCGGCCTGCTGGCGCGGTCGCTGGAGCTGGAGCACGGCGCGGAGGACTTCCAGTTCGCCAGGTTGACGGTCGACCTGTTCCGCAGCGCCCAGCTCGAACCGGTCCGCGTCGAGACGCAGCGGGTTCGCGACGGACGCCGCATCCGGGTCGCCGACGCCACGATCTACTCCGGTGAGAAGGCGGTCGCCCGAGGCAGCGCCGTCCTGCTCCGCCGAGGTGAGCAGCCCCAGGGCGAGGTTCCCACCACCCCGCCGTGGTCGATGCCCACACCCGCCGAACTCGGCCCGCCCCCGGCCTCCGCCGGCCAGTGGGAGCCGCCGTTCGACATCTGGATGCTCGACGAGTCCGGCGCCCCGACCGACTGGTCCAACGCGGGCGCCCGCCGGGCCTGGCTCCGCGACACCCACGACCTGGTCGAGGGCGAGACCATGTCCCCGTTCGTCCGCACGGCCACCGCCGCGGACTACGCCAGCCCGCTGGCCAACATGCCCAAGGGCGGCGCGCTGGGCTTCATCAACGCCGACTACACGCTCACCCTCAGCCGCATGCCGTCCTCACCCGAGATCGGCATGGAGGCCACCGGTCACCTCAGCCAGGACGGCGTGGCCACGGCGTCCACGACGTTCCAGGACGCCGAAGGCCCGTTCGGCTACTGCAACGTCACGGCGGTGGCGACCCCGCCCATGGCCTGACCTCGGTGTTCAGGGCTGAGCGCTCCCGCTTCGAGCGGCCGGGAGCGCTCACCCCTGGGCCGGTGATCAGCGCTGGTTCAACTCGCCCGACTTGATCTTGCGCGAGAAGGCCGCCCACTCGTCGCTTCCGACGGCCAGGATCGGGCTCCGCTCCCCTAACTTGCTGTCGCGGACCAGACGACCACCCGCAACAGCCGCGGTCTCAACGCATTGCGCCTTCCCGGAGCTGTAACTGCTCTTGGTCCACCGAACCTCGTTCTCCGGAACGTGGTTTGCCATCGAAATCGCCCCTCTCGAATGCACTAACCCATCTGTTCAGCCGCCTCGACGAGGAAATCACGCGATTCCACCGGTCCGAGAGCGGCAGCCTGCAACCGGTCCCACAAGACGGCGTGACTCGACACGGATTCATGGGCGTCGAGGTACTGCGCGTCATCGTGGGACTCGACGTACACGAAGTCCAGAGTCGAGCCGAACCCGGGAGCGGGGATGTCGAGCAGGGTGAAGCGGTAGGCGATGTGCCCGGCGTTGCTCCGGGCGTTGAAGGGCAGGACCTGGATCTGGACGTTGCGCAGCCGTGTCATCTCGATGAGGTGGTGCAGCTGTTCGCGCATCACCTCGGGCCCGCCGACCTGACGGCGCACGCACGATTCCGAGAGGACGAACGACATCCGGGGCGGATCTTGCCTGGTGAGCAGTTCCTGCCGTTCACATCGAGCCAGGACGATGGTCTCGATGTCATCTTCCGGATCGAGCATGTGGCCGTCCTCGAACAGCGACCGGATGTAGTTCTCCGTCTGGAGGAGGCCGGGGATGACTTCGACCTCGACCGATTTGAGGGCTGCGGCGTCTCGTTCGAGGTCGACGAACAGGCGGAACCAGTCCGGGTAGACGGCGCGGTAGCCGGCCCACCGCCCTCGTTGGTTCTGGCCGCGCGCGAGGTCGAGCAGGACTTCGGCGTGGTCGGTTTCGGCACCGTAGAGCTCGCTGAGCAGCTTCACGTCACCGGCCTGGATGCTGCTCTGCGCCAGCTCGATGCGGCTGATCTTGCTGGTCCGGCAGCCCAGGTGGCGTGCGGCCTTGTCGGGGTCGATCCCGGCCTGCTCCCGCAATCGCTTGAGCTCGTTGGACAGCAGCAGTCGCCGAACGGTCGGGGTCGTGGCCATCGAGAGGTGCCTCCGTGGTGCGAACGGGTCGTGATCAGTATCGATCGCCGGGCGCCCCGAGAAGATCCCCCTTTCGAGCGAAACAACATTAGGAGTCCTACATTCACCGCCCCGCCTGCCGATGTTCCTGGCAGCTCGGTCGGCGGTGCCCTCCTCCCCGACTCGGCGCCGCCGACCGAGCCCTCATCTCACGAGAAGGGACAGCGCGGTGTCTTCCGAAGCACGAACCCAGCGCCACTACTGGCTGCCGATCCCCAACCCCGATGGCAGCGGAGGCACCCGCCACGCCTTCCGCGGCCACCGCTGGCTGGGAACCCCGACCGAAACGGCCGTCTGCGACCGGGAAACACCCATGGCCCAACCGTCCGAAATGGACTGGGTCTGCTTCCCGACCTGCCGCACCTGCAACGAGACGCTCAAGGGCGAACAACCGTGAGAGCCGGTTCGGGATGACCGGATCGTGCGGTCGAGTGGCGGGATCGTGCCTTCTGCCGAGACGAGTTCCGGCGGAGGATCGTGGCGTGAACAGAGCGCTTCTCGTCATCGACGTCCAGGAGTCCTTCCAGCGGTTGCCGTTGTGGCGGACCATGTCCCATCCCGATATCGCCGAGTCGGTTTCGCGGCTCGTCGACCACGCCCGAGCCGAAGGGGACCTCGTGGTGTGGATGCTGCACAGCGAGCCCGGTTCGGGCGGGGTGTTCGACCCGGTCAACGGGCACCTGCGGCTGCTGGGCGGACTCACACCCGACGAAGGTGAGCCGACCGTGGTCAAGACCTCGCACAACGCCTTCACCAGCACGAATCTGGACCAGACGCTCACGCGGCGAGGTGTCCGGGAGCTCGCCGTGTGCGGCATCCGGACCGAGCAGTGCTGCGAGACGACCGCGCGGGTCGGCTCCGACCTGGGCTACGACGTCTCGTTCGTCATCGACGCGACGTCGACCAACCCGGTCGCGCACCGGGACGCTCCCGCCGACCGCGGCGTAGAGGATCTGCTGGCCGATCCGCGGACTCTGCGCACCGAGGAGATCATCGCGCGCACCGAGTACGCGCTGGCCGGCCGGTTCGCCTCGATCCGGACGGTCGCTGAGGTGACCGGAGTACGCTGACCGGATCGTGAGCCGTGTCGTCTTCCTGCTACTGCCGAGACTGCACCTGCTGGACCTCGCGGGCCCGGCGCAGGTGTTCTCGACCGCTGCCGAACTCGGGCGCGACTACGAGCTCAGCTACGTCTCCCAGCACGACGAGGTGATCAGCGCGCAGGGCCTCCCCCTGCGCGCTGACACCGCATGGCCCGAGCTCACCGCCGACGACCTCGTGTTGGTCCCCGGCTCGCGCGTGCCCGAACCACCGCGCTGGCCCCGGCTGCACTCGGCGACCGCGCAGAAGCTGCGCTCCCACCACGCGGCGGGCGGCACGATCGCCAGGTCTGCTCGGGCGCGGACATCTTGGGCCAGGCGAAACTCCTCGACGGCCGCCGGTGCACCACCCACCACGACCTGCAGGACGAGCTCGCGCGCCGCTACCCGGCGACCTCGGTGGTGCGCGACGTGCTGTTCGTGTCCGACCGGCGGGTCGTGACCTCGGCCGGCATCGCCAGCGGCATCGACCTCGCGCTCCACCTGCTGGCGGACGAGCACGGTCCCGGCGAGGCGGCGCGGGTGGCCCGGGCGATGGTCGTCTACGCGCGCCGCAACGGCGACGAGCAGCAGGCCAGCGCGATGCTGCGGCACCGCGCGCACCTCGACGACGCCGTGCACCGGGTCCAGGACATCATCGACGCCCGCTTCACCGACCCCCTGCCGCTGAGCGAACTCGCCGCCACCGTCGGCGTCAGCGAACGCACCCTCACCCGCTCGTTCACCCAGGCCACCGGACTGACACCGCTGCGCTACCAGCAGATCCTGCGCTTGGAGCGGGCCGATCACCTGCTCGGCCGGGGTGCCACCGCCGAGTCCGCCGCGCGGGCCGTCGGGCTCGCCGACGCGCGCATGCTGCGCCGCATCCGCACCCGCGAGGCCACCGCGCGGAGTTGAGCCGCGCGATCGGACCCTTGACTTGTGGACATACACATAACCATTATCTGTATGACTGTCGCTTGGTGATGGTGGTCCGAAGACGTACCCGCACACGAGGAAAGGGCAGGTCAGCGGTGCACGAGAAGCCTCTCACGAACTCCGTGCACGTGGTGCAGGGCGAACGGGTGCACATGCCCGTCGACGTGCGCGCGGCCACCGGCATCACCGCGCAGTTCCTGGTCCCCGCCGGGCCCGCGCGCGACACCCTCGCCGCCGCCGGACTCGAACCGGTCACCCCGATCCCGGGACGGGTTCCCGCGACCTTGGGGTTCATCCACTACCTCGACTGCGACCTGGGCGAGTACCACGAGTTCCTGGTGGCGCTGATGTGCAGGCAGCCCGGCGTGCGCGGATCGACCGGCGTCTTCATCCACTGGCTGCCGGTCGACCAGACCTTCACCTGCGAGGCGGGGCAGAACATCTGGGGATTCCCCAAGGAGATCTCCACCATCGACGTCAGCACCCGCGGCAAGCGCACCCGCTGCGAGGTGCGGCTGGAGAACCGTCCCGTCGTCGCGCTGGAGTTCGGGCGCGGCGTACCCGCTCCCTCCGCGATGGGCGCGATGACCCTCGACGCCTACACCCACCGCGACGGCGTCCTGCGGCGAACCCCGTGGACGATGCGCGCCGGCGGCACCCGGATGCGCCCCGCCGGCGCGCGGGTGGAACTCGGCGATCACCCGATCAGCGACGACCTGCGGCGGCTCGGATTTCCGCGAAAGTCCCTGTTCACCAACCACATAGGCGAGCTGACGATGCGGTTCGCCGACGCAACAACCATTTCCAGCCGTTCGTGACCACGCGAACCGGAGCAGTCAACGGCGACCACTGGAGAAGTTGGACGAAAATGAGCGATGCCGATTACATCGTCGTGGGCGCGGGCAGCGCCGGATCCGTCGTGGCCGGCAGGCTGGCCGAGCGCGGGGCGAACGTGCTCCTGCTGGAGGCCGGGCGCAAGGACGACCTCCCCACCGTCACCGTGCCCGGCATGATCTCCGTGCTGCACGTCGTGCCGCAGCTGAAGAAGCAGGTGACCTGGAAGCAGTACTCGACCCCGCAGAAGCACGCCCACGAACGCGAGATCCCGATGACCCGGGGCAAGGTCCTGGGCGGGTCGAGCTCGGTCAACGGCATGCTGTTCGTGCGCGGCAACAAGGACAACTACGACTCGTGGGCCGCCGAGGGCTGCGAGGGCTGGAGCTACCAGGACGTCTTACCCGCCTTCAAGCGCCTGGAGAACTGGGAGGAGGGCGCCAGCGACGTGCGCGGCGCGGGCGGCCCCATCGAGGTCACGCGGCAGAAGGACATCACACCGGCCGGAGAGCAGTTCATGGCCGCAGCGCAGGAAACCCTCGGCGTGCCGCGGATCGACGACTACAACGGCGAGTCCCAGGAAGGCGTGAGCGTCTTCCAGCAGAGCGCGAGCAAGGGCCGCCGCTACAGCTCCTCGCGCGGCTACCTGACCAACCGCGAGCTGCCGTCGCTGCGCGTGCGCACCCACGTGCACGTCGCACGCGTCATCATCGAGAACGGCCGCGCCACCGGCGTGGAGATCATCGACACCAAGAGCGGCCGGAAGGAGACGCTGCGCGCCTCCAGCGGCGTCGTGGTCTCGGCAGGCGTGGTCGGATCGCCGCAGCTCCTGATGCTCTCCGGTGTCGGCCCGGCCGGTCACCTCAAGGAGAAGGGCATCGAGGTCAAGGCCGACCTGCCGGTGGGCCAGAACCTGCACGACCACCTGTTCGTGCCCATGACGTTCGTGACCAAGAAGGCCCTGCACCGCTCCACCGCGACCTACATGGCCTCCGGGATGCTCAAGGAAGCCCTGGGCAAGCGCGGTGAGTCCTGGCTCGGCAGAACGCTCTTCGAGACCGTCGGTTTCGTCAAGACCTCACGCGCCAAGGGCGACGTGCCGGACATGCAGATCCACACGATCCCGTGGAGCTACCCGACGCCCAACCAGGACGAGGACAAGCTCTACCGGACCGACACTCGTCCTGCGATCACGATCTTCCCGACGCTGATCTACCCGCAGAGCCGCGGCGAGGTCCGGCTGTCCTCGACCGATCCGACGGCCTCGCCGGTGATCGACCCCGGTTATCTCAGCGAACCGGCCGACACCGAGTTCCTCATCGAGGCGATGGGCATGATCCGGGAGATCATGGCGAACAAGACCATCGCCGCGGACGTCACCGAGGAGCTCAGCCCCGGCCCGAAGTACTTCGACGAGACCGCGCTGCGGCGCGAGCTGCCGACCCGGATCCACTCCGTCTACCACCCGGTCGGCACCTGCCGCATGGGCGTGGACGAGCGCGCGGTCGTCGACCCCCAACTGCGCGTCCGAGGCGTCGACGGCCTCTGGGTGGCCGACGCCTCGATCATGCCCAGCATCACCGGAGGCAACACCAACGCCCCCTCGTACATGATCGGCGAAATGTGCGCCTCCCTCATCTGACCCGACCCACCCCACAACCCAGCAGAACCCCAAGACACCCCGCACGACCACGGCGCCACCTCCCACACCCACCCCGACTCCGCAGTTGACCCGAATACGGCCGTAATCCGTCACCCGATTACGGCGGTATTCCGGGTACGACCCCGATTACGGCAGTAATCCGGAACCTGATTACTGCGGTATTCCGGGTGGCACCCGGATTGCGGCGGTGTTCAGGACACGGAATACCGCCGTAATCGGGGTGCCACCTCGGGGCCCGACGGGCCGACTCGGGTGGCGGACTGCGGCCGGCGCTGTCGTCGGCTTGTTCGGGGCGTGAGAATCGGGTCATCGCGGTGCGCGGTGACACCGGGCGTTCGCACGTTTAGCACCCGGTTCACCACGACGAAGTGACTTCACATTTCTGAAGCGAGGGTGATCGGGTTGTCGTCGCCGACCTTGGACCAGTTGGGTTTCCGCCTGCACGAGGAGGACTCCGTCCTCATCGCCCGGCAGGACATCGAGCCCGGCACCTACTCCGGACTCGAGATCACGAACGCGGTGCCGCGCGGGCACAAGGTCGCCACCGCCGACATCGCCGAGGGGGCGGAGGTGCGCAAGTACGGGCAGATCATCGGGTTCGCCTCCCGCGACATCGCCGCCGGTGAGCACGTCCACACCCACAACGTCGCCTACCAGGAGTTCCAGCGCGAACACGCCTTCGGCGCCGACGTCACCACCACCGACTACGTGCCCGAGGACCAGCGCGCCACGTTCCAGGGCTTCGTGCGGCCCGACGGCCGGGTCGGCACCCGCAACTACCTCGCGGTGCTGACCTCGGTGAACTGCTCGGCCACGGCGGCGAAGATGATCGCCCGCCGCGTCGAGGCCTCAGGCATCCTCGACGACTACCCCAACGTCGACGGCATCTGCCCGCTCACCCACACCCTCGGCTGCGGGCACAGCGGACGCGGCAACGAGGGCTTCGAGGTGCTGCGCCGGGCGCTGCAGGGCTACGCCGGTCACCCCAACATCGCCGGACTCCTGGTGCTGGGGCTGGGCTGCGAGGTCAACCAGGTCAGGGCGCTGACCGAGGACCTGAAGCTGCCCGACGACATGCCCGTGCACGCGATGACCATCCAGGAGTTCGGCGGCACCAAGAAGACCGTCGCCGAGGGCGTTCGGCGCATCGAGGAGATGCTGCCGATCGCCAACTCCCACCAGCGGCAGACCGTCGGCGCCGACAAGCTGGTGCTGGCGATGGAGTGCGGCGGCTCGGACGCCTACTCCGGCATCACCGCCAACCCTGCGCTCGGCGCGGCGGCGGACCTGCTGATCCGCCACGGCGGCACGGCGGTCTTCGGCGAGACCACCGAGATCTACGGTGCCGAGCACCTGCTCACCCGCCGCGCGGTCAGCCGCGAGGTCGGCGAGAAGCTGGTGGACCGGATCGACTGGTGGGAGAAGCACGTCCAGGTCGACGGCAGCTCGATCAACAACAACCCCTCCCCCGGCAACAAGGCGGGCGGGCTCACCACGATCCTGGAGAAGTCGCTCGGCGCGGCCGCCAAGGGCGGCACCACCAACCTCGTCGACGTCTTGCAGTACGCGGAGCCGATCACCGACCGCGGGCTGATGTTCATGGACACCCCCGGCTACGACCCGGTCAACGCCACCGGGCTGATCGCGGGCGGCGCGCAGCTGCTGTGCTTCACCACCGGGCGCGGTTCGGCGTTCGGCTGCAAGCCGGCGCCGAGCATCAAGCTGGCCACCAACACGCCGCTGTACGAGCGGATGACCGACGACATGGACATCAACTGCGGCGTCATCGCCGACGGCGAGATGACCGTGGCGCAGATGGGCGAGCAGATCTTCCAGCACATCCTGCGCGTCGCCTCGGGCGAGGAGACCAAGAGCGAGGAACTCGGCTACGGCGAAGAGGAATTCGTCCCCTGGCACCTCTCCACCGTGCTCTGAGAAAGCGGCTCCGCCTCGTCTCAAGCGGCGGAGCCGCTTTCTCCTTGCCCCACCTGAGCAATCGGCTCCGCCGGGGGTTCTGAGCGGCTTCGTGGCGCGCGGAGTCCACGAAGCCGCTCAGGTTCCCCTACCGCAGTCGATGCGTGCTCAGGCCGCTACGGCCTCGCGGCGCGGGATCTCCAGGTCCCAGCGGTGGCGGTGCAGCAGCACCGGCACCTGCTCACCGCGCTGCGCGGCGGCGAAGACCTCGGCGCGGGCACGGCGCCACCAGACCCAGGTGCGCGAGGCGCCGAAGATCAGCAGCGCGACCAGGGCCAGCATCGCCACCCGGTACTCCGAGCCGCCGGGCATCGACTCGAACATGTCGAGCACCAGACCCACGGTCAGCACGCCCAGCGCCGTGGCCGAGTGCCCGCCGGCGTTGGCCACACCGGTGGCGGTGCCGACCTGGCGCAGCGAGTTGTAGTCGCGCACCAGGGCGAAGGCCACCGAGGACACCGGACCGCCGATGGCGAAGATCAGGAACGTCACCGCGATCACCGCCAGCGGCGGGCGACCCTGCGGCCAGGTCAGCAGCGCGCACCACGACAGCGCGTTGAGGCTGAGATAGCCCATGACCAGCCACATCCGGCACTCCGGGCGCTGACCGATGAGCGCTCCGACCAGCGGGCCGCCCACGACCTGGCCGATGATCAGCAGGCTCAGCAGCACGCTCGCCGTGGAGGCCGCCACGCCGAGCCCGTCGACCAGGTACGGGAAACCCCACAGCAGGGTCAGCGCACCGGAGACGAACATGGTGCAGAAGTGCGTCCAGAACGCCAGCCGCGTTCCCGGCACCGACCACGCGTCCCGCACCTGAGCCAGCACCGCTCCCCCGCTCTTGGGAGCCGAAGCCTTCGGCGTGGTGTCCCGCACGACCGAGACCGTCACCGCCGCGTAGGCCATCGTCAGCGCACCCACCAGCAGGAACGTCCCGGTCCAGCCGATCGTGCGCAGCGCCGCGGCCAACGGGAACGTGGCCGCGACACCTCCCAGCGCCCCCAGCGCGCTGGAGATGGTGGCCACCAGCGCGTAGCGCCGCGCCGAGAAGTGCGCCGCCACCAGGCGCAGAATGCTCACCCACATCAACGCATCGCCCAGGCCCAGCACACCGCGCGCGGCCAGCCCCATCGCGTACGTGTCGGCCAGCGCGAACAGCGCCTGGCCGGTCCCCAGCAACAACACCGCCGTGGTGATCACCCGGCGTGCGCCGAAGCGATCCACCAGCAAACCGGTGGGAATCTGCATGCCGGCGTAGATGCCGACCTGCAGCACCGTGAACGCGCTGAGCGCGGCCGGTCCGACGTCGAACCGATCGAGCGCCTGCGTCCCGGCAACCCCCAGGCTGCCCCTGTGAAATACCGCGGCGAGGTAGGCGACCACCGCCACGCTCCAGATCCACCATGCCCGACTCTCCGGTCGGTCGGCAGCCACGAATGCCCTCCCGTGTTCTTCATGTCAACAACGTCCTGCGAACGCTTACTCATCCGTTACTTCGTTTCGCGAAGCTCTGGAGTTAGCGATCTCGCGAGTGGACTGCACCACATGCTCCACAGTGGAGGGACGTTGATTCGAGTCTTGGCCCCGGAGCGACGCTCGCCTAGCCTCGAACCCGGTGCCCGCGACGCTGCGGGCGCGACGCATCGAAAACACCGGCGCGCCAACGCGCCAGGTGGGATGGAGCGCGATGGACGGCACCACGGCCCCGCATCCGGCGATCCACCGCATGTTGCACCCGAGGTCGATCGCGGTCCTCGGCGCTTCGAACAACCCGGTCAAGCTCTCCGGCCGCGCGATCGCGCTGATGAAGCGCTTCGGCTACGCGGGCAGGTTGCTGCCGATCAACCCGGTGCGCGCGCGGGTGCAGGGACTCCCCGCTCACCCGCGGCTGGCCGACGTCGACGGCGAGATCGACCTCGCGATGATCATGCTTCCCGCCGACCAGGTCGTCGACGCCGTTCGGGACTGCGCCGATCGGGGGATTCCGGCGGCGATCGTGGGTGCGGCGGGGTTCGCCGAGCTCGACGAGCAGGGAGCGCGACTTCAGCAGCAGCTCGGCGAGGTCGTCGCCGAAACCGGCATCCGGGTGCTCGGGCCGAACTGCCTGGGCATGTTCAGCCTGCGCGACAAGGCGATGCCGACGTTCACCTCGGCGATGGACGGGGACTTCCAGCTGCGCGAGGGGCCGTTGGCTTTCGTGAGCCAGAGCGGTGCGTTCGGCACCTTCATCTTCTCCGCCGCCCAGCACGCCGGGATCGGCATCTCGAACTTCCTCAACACCGGCAACGAAGCCGATCTGTCGGTCGCCGAGCTGCTGGGCGGGCTGGTCGAGCTCGACGAGGTCCGGGTGCTGATGGCCTACCTGGAAGGCGTCCACGACGGCCGCGAACTGCTCACCGTGGCGCGCCGAGCCCACGAGCTGGACAAACCCGTCCTGGCGGTCAAGGTCGGGCGGTCGGACGCCGGCGCCAGGGCCGCGGCGTCGCACACCGCGTCGCTGGCCGGCGAGGACGCGGTCTTCGACGGCGTCGTGCGGCAGTTCGGCGTGGTCCGGGTGGAGGGGATGGAGGACCTGCTCGACGCGGGGATGATCTTCGCCGACGGCCGCCGGGCCAGGGGCAGGCGCCTGACCACGCTGTCGCTGTCCGGCGGCGCCGGCGTGCTGATGGCCGATGCCGCCGCCCGCCACGACCTGGACGTCTCCCCGTGGGAACCCGAGTGGCAGCACCGGATGGCCGAGGTCCTGCCCGCCTTCGGCTCCCCGCGCAACCCGGTGGACCTCACCGCGAACCTGATCAGCGACCCGGCGATGCTGCGGCGCGCCCTGGAGATCGCGGTGGAGCACCCCGGCTCGGACATGATCGCGGTCCTGCTGGGCAATTCCGACCACGTCGCGGACGAGCTCATCGGCGCCGTCGAGCACGCCTACCGCGCCACCGACCGGCCGCTGGTCGTGGTGTGGACCGGCGGCAGCGGACGTCCCCGGGAGTGGCTGCGAGAGCTGGGGATTCCGTGCTTCACGGACCCCGGGCGCGCAGCCGCGGCATTGGGCGCGCTGGCCGGGTACAGCCTGCGCCCGGCCCCGCCGAGCCCGCAGCGGCCGCGCGACATCGACAGCCGCGCGGTGCGCGCGATCCTGTGCGAAGCGCGCGATCACGGACGCAGGCAGCTCGACGAGCACGAGTCCAGCAGGCTCATCGCCGCCTACGGAGTGCCCTGCGCGGGCGCTTTCCCCGCCAAGGACCCGCAGAGCGCGGTCGCCGCCGCGCACGACCTGGGCACGCCCGTGGCGGTGAAGCTCCTGTCCCGCACCATCGGTCACAAGTCCGACATCGGCGGAGTGCGCCTGAACCTGTCCACCGATGCCGAGATCCTGGAAGCGGCCGATGACCTGCTGCGACTGGATCCGGACGCCAGGCTGCTCGTGCAGCGGATGACGACCGGCACGGAGTTGATCGTCGGCATCAAGCGCGACCCCGCGTTCGGCCCGGTCGTGGTGGTCGGGCTCGGCGGCGTCCTCGTCGAAGTCCTCGCCGACAGCCAGGTCGGCGTCGCACCCCTGGACACCGCCTCGGCGAAGCGGCTCCTGGTTTCCCTGCGCGGCAGCAAGGTCCTCGCGGGCGTCCGAGGTCAGGCACCGCGCGATCTAGACGCCGCGGCCGACGCCGTCGCCAGGCTGTCCTGGCTGGCCCACGACCTCGCCGACGACGTCGCCGAACTCGACGTCAACCCACTGCTGATCGACGACAACGGCGCAGTGGCGGTCGACTGCCTCGCAATCCTGACCTAGTCGCGGGGGCGCGCTGCGGGACACCGGCTTCCCGCTTCCTCGATCAACGCGCGCGAAGCCCGTCGACGATGACCGACACCATCGGCTGAGCCCGCGCGTCCCATTCGGCTTCGGACACGCGGGCCAACCCGCCCAGCAGCAGGATGACGTCCGCCGCGCCGACGTCGTCGCGCACCTCGCCGGCGGCCCTCCCCTGCTCGAGCAGCACCTCGAGCGCGTCGTCGAGGCGCTGGTGCTGGTCCGAGTGGAGATCGCGCCACGCCGAGGCCTCGATCGCCGCCATGACACCGCGCTTGACCCGCGCGTACTCGACCAACCGCTGCAGCCAGCAGGTCAGCGCCCGGAGCGGCGGGTGCTCGGCCAGCAGCGGTCCGGCGGCGTCCACGAGCTCGGCCAGCTCGTGCCGGTACACCTCGGCGAGCAAGTGCTCGCGGGTCGGGAAGTGCCGGTACAGCGTGCCCTGCCCCACGCCGGCCGCCTTGGCGACCCGGTGCAGCTTCAGGTCCGCCACCGCACCGTTGGTCCTGCTCAGCTCCGCGCGCGCGGCTTCGACGATCCGGTCGCGGTTGGCGACGGCGTCTGATCGGCGTTCACGACCCACCACGGGACACCTCGACGCCTCGACGTCCTGGTGAGCAACGCCGGAGTCGCCCGGATCGCACCCCTCACCGACCTCGACGTCGACGACTCGCCGCCGCCCTTCCGGTCTTCCGGAGCCAGGGCTTCGGGCACCTCGTCACCACGGTGTCGACCTCGGGGTTGCAGATCGCCCCGACGCAAGCCGTCTACGCGGGCACCAAGAACGCCGTGCGCACGCTGCTGGAAGCGCTGCGCCAGGAGTCCACGGACGGCTTCGGGGATGGGCCCCTGCACGGCTCGCGCCCGCTGACCGTGACCCGGAGGCACCGTGTTGCCTGCGGGTCAACGCGCGTCAACATGGCGTCACATCTTTTGACCGTTCGAATTTTCTATTGACCGGTCAAATGCGCGGAGCTAGATTCCGTCCATGGCAACCCCGGCGTACCTGCGCATCCGCACCGAACTGGAGCAGCGGATCCGCTCGGGTGCGCTGCTGCCCGGCAGCAAACTCCCCACCGAGGCGGAGCTGCGCGAGCAGTACTCGGTCAGCCGTGCCACCGCGCAGCGGGTGCTGACCGAACTGGCCCAAGCCGGGCTGGTGGAACGACACCGTCGGCGCGGCACGTTCGTCGCCGAAGGTGCGCGGCAGGAGAACCTGCTGCGCCTGGTCAACCCCGCGCTGCAGGGCCCGGAGATCCCCGGGCGGCACGCGGTGGACTCCGCTGCGGTCATCCCGGCGCGCGACGCCGACGTGGAGATGCCCGGGGTGGACGACGACGCGCCGGTGACGCAGCTGCGCCGGCTCAAGTTCGACGTCGACGACAACCCGATCGCCGTCGAACTCTCCGCGGTCCCGTTCTCGTTGGCACCACGACTGCTCGACGAGGACCTGGCCCACCTGACCGTGCACGACTACTTCTCCCGCAACGGCGTCCCCGCGGCCAAGTCCCGCGTCTACATCGACCCGGTGCTGCTCGACGACGACACCGCGTCCCGGCTGCACCTCACCCCCGGCCAGGCCGTGATCCGGCTGCGGCGGCTGACCTGGCTCACCGACGGCAAGCTCGCCGAAGCCATGTGGCACATCATCCGGCCCGACCTCGTCGAGTTCTTCATCGAGCACAGCGTCCTGTCCACGCAGGACCGCTGATTCCCCTTCACCCACAACGGTTTCACGACGGAACCGTTCGTTCAGCCTGCCCGGAAAACCTTGGAGGAGCGTTCATGACTCGCGTCGCGGTGATCGGCACCGGCGTCATCGGTGCCATGACGGCCTGGCGGCTCGCGCTGCGCGGAGCCGAGGTGCTGGCCTTCGACGCCTACGGCCCCGGCCACGACCGGGGCGCCTCAGCGGGCGAGTCCCGCATCTTCCGCACCGCCTACAAGGAGGGCGCCAGTTACGTGCCGCTGCTGCAACGCGCCGAAGCGCTGTGGCGCGAGCTGGAACGCGGCGCGGACGCACAACTGCTGACGATGTGCGGCGGGCTGACCATCGGTGCGCACAACAACCCCGACGTCGCCGCCGTGCGCCGCTGCGCCGAGGACGCCGGTCTCGACCACGAGGTCCTCGACACCGCAGAGGCGCGAAAGCGGTTCCCTCAGCACCGGATCGACGACGGCGAGGTCATGGTGCTCGACCCGGCGGCAGGCGTGCTGCGACCGGAACCCGCCGTGCAGGCCGCGCTGCGGTCCGCCGAGGCGGCGGGGGCTCGGATCCTGTCCTACCACCCCGTCACCGACGCCACCGAGACCGCGAACGGCTGGCGGATCACCAGCAACGACACCACCTTCGACGTCGACCACGCGGTCTTCGCACCCGGCCCGTGGGCGCGACAGCTCGCGCCACTGCGGGACCTCCCCGTCCAGGCTCGGCTGATCACCGCCTACTGGTTCGCCGCGCGCGACGTCGCGGCGCACTCACCGGAGTCGCTTCCCATCGCCATCCGCAGGCACCCCGAAGCCGGGTTCTCCTGCTTCCCCGCCCTCGACGGAGTCGCGATCAAGATCGTGCCGCACCACCTCGGGTGGACCGACCTCGAGGGCCCCGACGACCTCCCGCGCACCTCCACCACCGACCACGCACGAGCCGCTTCGGCCGCCGCCGCGCGACTGCTGCCGGGGGTGACACCGCACCCGATGCGGACCGGCACCTTCGCCGAGGGCTTCACCCCCGACGACCACGCCCTGCTCGGTCCGCTCCCGGGCCACCGCCGGGCCACCGTCATGACCGGGTTCTCCGGGCACGGCTTCAAGCTCGCGCCCGCCTTCGGCGAGATCGGCGCGGACCTCGCGCTGACCGGAGGCACCTCGCACGACATCGCAACGCTCGACCCGAACCGCTTCCCGCTGTGAGCCCACTGGAGGCCAACCATGCTCACCGGTTCCACCGGCCAGATCGCCGGGATCATCATCGCCAGCCTGCTGGTCATCGGATTCGGCATCGGCATGTCCGTCTACTTCGGACGCAAGGCGAAGAACTCCGCGGACTGGCTGTCCGCGGGTGAATCGCTGCCGCTGATCGTCGTCATCATCACGCAGTTCGCCACCGCCACCGGCGGCGGCGTGCTCATCGCGCACGTCGGCATCGGCTACCGCTCCGGGTGGTCGGTCTTCCTCTACGAGGGATGCGTGCTGGTCGGATTCCTGGTGCTGATGTGGATCGCGAAGTGGCTGCGCGAGCAGCGCTTCACCACCGTTCCCGACATCATCACCAAGCTCTTCGGCCGCAACCGGCTGGCCATCGCGATCGCCGCGCTGGCCGCCCTGGTCGTGCCGTTCGGCTGGCTCGCGACCCAGTTCGTGGCGTTCGCGCAGCTCTTCGGTCAGCTCACCGGTGTGTCACCGACCACGCTCATCCTCGTGATCATGGTGGCGTCGCTGCTGTTCGTGCTGCCCGGCGGCCTGACCTCGGTCGCCTGGACCGACTTCGTGTTCGGCATCTTCATGATCGCCATGTCCCTGGGCGTGGCCGCCTACGCCGTCCACCTCGCAGGCGGTTGGGGCCAGATCACCGCGACCGTCCCGCAGCAGCTGTGGGGCTGGGAGGGGTTCACGGCGGCCGGCTGGGACCAGATCTGGCTGTGGGTCGCCGCGATCCTGCCCGGAACCCTCACCAACCAGCTCTACTACCAGCGCGTCTTCGCCACCAAGAAGGTCTCCGACGCCCGTCGCGGGCTCGGCCTGTCGGGCCTGACGATGCTCATCGGGGGCGTCTACGCCGGGTGCATCGGCCTCGCCGTTCACTCCATGAACCCGGGCCTGGCCAACGAGGAGGACGCCGCAGGCTGGCTGCTCACCCAGCTGCCGGCTTGGCTGGTGATCGTCTTCGGCGCGTTCCTGGTGTCCACCATCATCTCCACCACCGGTGCGGCGCTGCAGTCGGTGGTCGCCAACCTGACCCGCGACGTCTACCAGAACATCGCGGGCAAGCAGGCCGGTGAGCGGCAGACCGTGACGCTCTCGCGGATGATCACCGTCGGCGTGTCGGTGCTCGCCGCGGTGCTGGCGATCCTGTTCCCGAAGGCGTTGACCTGGCTGGTGGCGACCTACGCCTACTCCGCGGCGGCGCTCGCGGCGCCGATCTTCCTCGGGTACCTGCTGCACCGGCGACGCCGGCTCACCCCGGCCGCCGCCATCGCGGGCATGGTCGCAGGCATCCTGGGGTGCGCCCTCGCCCAGCTCGCCGACACCACCGTGCCCTACGCGGTCTACGGCATCGCCGTCTCGGCCGTGGCAGTGCTGGGAACCGCGCTGCTGACCCCCACCCGTCCCGCAGTCGAGAACGAAAGGGCAGTCCGAGCATGAACATCGCCGTGATCGGCCTGGGTGTCCTGGGCGCGGCAATCGCGCGCTCGCTGAGCCTCGCAGGTGCCCAGGTCACCGTCTTCGAACGCACCGCGCCGCTGGCGGGCACCTCGAACACCTCGTTCGCCTGGGTGAACTCGCACAGCAAGAACCCGCGCCCGTACCACGACCTGAACGTGGCGGGCATGGCCGAGCACGACGTCCTGGCGGCCTCGCCGGGCCGGTGCGCGCCGTGGCTGACGCTGGGCGGGAACATCGAGTGGGCCGCGGACCCGGCCGGGACCGAACGGCTGGCCGCCTCGGTGCGCGAACTGGAGGAGCGGGACTACCCGGTGGAGTGGATCGGGCCGTCGCAGGCCCGCGACCTGGTGCCCGACCTCCTCGTTCCGGACGGCGTGCGGGACATCGCCCACTACCCCACCGAGGGCCACCTGATCCCGGCTCTGCTGGTCGCGCGCTTGTGGGGAGAGGCCCGCGAGAACGGTGCCGAGCTGCGGTGCCCGGCCGAAGTCGTCTCGGTGTCCGAGACCGGGGACGGGGTGCGGATCACCCTGTCGGACGGGGAGGTCGCCACCGCCGACGCGGTGGTGTTCGCGGCCGGGCGGTGGACCGAGGCGCTGACCACGACCACCGGGCACCGGGTGGCGATGGCCGATCCGGACGTCGCCGGATCGGCCACCGTCGGACTGCTGGGCTACACCGCTGCGCTGCCGACGCGGCTGGACGCCGTGCTCACCACGCCTGCCCTGAACGTGCGCCCCGACGGCGGCGGGCGGCTCGTGGTGCAGGGCCTGGACCTGGACGCCGACGCGGATCCGGCGAATCCGCCTGCGGTGGACGGCCACCACGCCCAGGAGCTGTGCCGGCGGCTGAACGACCTGCTGGCGGGGACCTCCGGCGCGGTGCTGGAGTCCTTCCGGGTCGGACAGCGGTCGATGCCCGGTGACGGGTTGACGGCGGCGGGCTTCCTCGGCGAGACCGGTCGGGTCTACGTGCTGGCCACGCACAGCGGGGTCACGCTGGGACCGCTGCTCGGCAGACTCGCCGCGTCCGAGGTGCTCGGTGGTGGAGCCGCTCCCGAGCTCCGGGACTTCCGCCCTGACCGGCTCGTCGGTCGAGACTCGTTGCCGCCCTTGGAGAAGGTGCGGTTCGCGGGCCAGCAATGACGGTCACTCCGCAGTGGTGTGATGAAACGCTCTCCGCTCCAATCGATTTCGGAGCGTGATCAGGTGGATCATCCCATCCAGCGATCGCCATTCGCTCGCGTTTTCGAATGCGCGGCGGCACAATGGGCACATGAGTTCGACGACTCGGGCACTGACCCGACACCGGTTGCGAGCACCTGGATGCGGTGGCGTGGCGAGGAATTCCGCCCAACGCGACGTGACTCACCTGCTGGTCCCCAGACCACGGGATCACGAGCCAGGCGCCGTCAGATGATCACCGAGGACCGGCCTCCGCGGAGACCGGTCCACCCGGTACGCCCCTCCAGAGCACGGCTGTTGTTTGACAACTCCACAGCGGGAAAGCTCAGCCCAGGTGGCGGTGCAGGAAGTCCAGGGTGCGCGGCCAGGCGACGCGGGCCGATTCCTCGTGGTACGAAGCGGGGTTCTGGTCGTTGAAGAACGCGTGGCCGGCCGCGTACACGTGGATCTGGGGGTGGACGTCCGTCTGCTTCTTGATCTTGTCCGCCACCTCGCCGACGGCGTCCACCGTGACGCCGCGGTCGTACTCGCCGAAGTGTCCGAGCATCGGTGCCGTCATCGCGGAGAAGTCCGTCTCGACCGGCGGAATCCCGTAGAAGGGGATGACGGCGCCGATGCGGTCACCCTGCTGAGCGGCCAGGACCAGCGCGAACTTGCCTCCCATGCAGAAGCCGACCGTGCCGACGGCCGACCCGGTCACCAGCTCGTGCCCCAGCAGGTAGTCCACCGCGCCTGCCAGGTCACGCGCCGCCCGGTCGACCGGCAGCTCCTGCATCATCCGGGCGGCTTCCTTCGCGTCGTGCGTGGTGTGGCCGCCGTAGAGGTCCGGGGCCAAGGCCACGAAGCCCTCGGCGGCGAAGCGGTTCGCGACATCGGCAACGTGGTCGGTCAACCCCCACCACTCCTGGATCACCACCACTCCCGGGCCCGGTCGCCCGGGAGTCGCCAGGTAGCCGTGGGCGGTCCGCCCGTTGCTGGCGAAGCTGACGTTCTGGTGCGGGTTCGTCACGCTCGTGCTCCTTCGTCGGAGGAAGACCGTTCGCCGGGGCCGCTCGTGCCCGCACCATGATCCCGCCGCGAACGGCTGATCGCAGCCCTCAGTCGAGCGGCATGTGGAAGATCTCCCAGGTGTGCCCGTCCGGGTCCTCGAAGCTCCGGCTGTACATCGGGCCTTCTTCCACGACCTCCCCGATGCGCGGCGACCCCGCCTCGCGGGCCTTCGCCACGAGCTGGTCCACCTCCTCGCGCGAGTCGGCGGTGAGGGCGGTGATGAACTCGGTGACCTTGGTCGAATCCGCCAGGTCCTTGGTGATGAAGGACTTGAAGAACGGTTCCACGAGCAACATCGCGTAGCTGTCGTCGTTGATCACCATGCAGGTGGCGTTCTCATCGGTGAAGTTCTGGTCGAAGGTGAACCCCAGCGCGGTGAAGAACTCCACCGAACGATTCAGGTCCTTGACGGGCAGGTTGAGGAAGGTCTTCATGGCCATCGTCATCACTCCACTCAGTTGAGGTCGGAACTGTCAGGATCGGGCGAGGAAGGGGACGGTGCCGCGCCGAGCCCACGCGACGAGCAGCAGCACCACGCACAGCACCAGCGGCGACAGGGCCACCACGGGGGCGCCGAGCGGGAAGATCTGCGCCAGCACGGCGCCCACCATCACCAGCGCCAGCCCGAACGCCGCGAGCCCGCACAGCCGCGGGATCAGCAGGCCGATAGCACCGAGCAGTTCGACCGACCCGGTCAGGTAGCGGAACCACTGCCCGAAGCCGATCAGGTCGAACATCTGCACGGCCATCGGATCACCGAGCAGCTTCGGGACCGATGCGAAGACGAAGAACGCGGCGAGCAGCACCTGCAGCACCCAGAGCCCGATGTTGACCGCCCGTCCCGGCGGAGCCTTGGTCTCGTTCGCACTCGTAGTCATTCGGACGCACCCTTCCCAAACGCGCTGTTGAGATTCGATCGCAGGTATCGACTCGACGCGCGCTGGAAACTCATCGGTGTCGCCGACGAAAGGGGTGTCAGTCCACCAACTGGTCGAGCACAGTGGTGAAGACGTCGCGGTCCACGGTGACCGGGTCTTGGGCGAGCCAGTGCCCGATGTCCTTGACGAACTGCGCCGGGGTCATCGGCACCACCTGCTCGTCAGGTTGCTCGACGGTGGTGATCTCGCCTGCTCGGCTGGGGTAGATCAGCACCGCACCGCGCACCTCGACCTCGGGCAGCAGCGCCTCGAAGTTGGCCACGCCCTCGTTCAGCCGGGTGACGCCACCGCGGAACGGGTGCCCGTTGCGCCACAGCGACCCCTTCTCGTCGGTCGTGTAGTGGCCGGGCAGCCAGCTCTTGGACTCCACGAGCACCAACCGGCGTCCGCACAGCACCGCGTGGTGGACGTCCTCGAACACCGAGTCCGGCCAGGTCAGACCGTGGAAGACCCGCACACCGGGCAACCGGATGAGGTACTTCGCGCACAGCTCGGCGGTGAGCAGCTGGGCCCGCTCGTGCTGGATGTCGGGCAGCCCGAAGATGCGCTGGTTGCCGAACTCGGCGGTGAACATCCGGTGCTCCCGGTGGGCGCCGATGTGGCGGCGCAGGAGCACCACGATCACGACCCCGGAGCTGATCAGCAGTCCCAGCCAAGTGGCCATCAGCACCGCGTTGAGCTCGACGGCCATCCCGGCCAGCAGCAGCAACGACCAGGCGCCGACCAGCGCGAACGTCGGCATCCGGTCCGGGCCGAGAACCGGCAGGTACTGCACTCGCGCCTGCGGGTCGACGCCGTCCCACCAGTCGAGGTCGTCGAGCCGCACCCGCGGCATCCGGGGCACGTAGTCGGGGTCCTCCCCGAAGTCGCGGCCGGGCCGCCTGGTTCCCCCCGGCCGTCGCGGACGCCTCGGCGGAGCGGCCTCTGCCTCGACCGGACGGCGCCGAGCGCTGTCGTAGGAAGCGCGGCGCACCGGGTCGGTGAGCGTCTCGTAGGCCTCCTGGAGGAGCCGGAACGCACCGTCGCTACCCCCGACGTCGGGGTGCATGCTGCGGGCGAGCGTCCGATAAGCCGATTTGATCTCGACCGGTGTCGCGTCGCTCCCCACACCGAGGAGTTCGTAGTAGTCGACCCCGCGCACTACCCTCCCCGCCTCCCGGACCGCGCGGCAACAACGAGCTGCAATGAGAACGCCCGGCAATGATAGGACGTGAGCCGAGATCAAGATCAACCGACCGGCAGGAAATCACCACGAACCGGACCACCAACCGCCCTGCGGGAACGAAAAAACCCGCTGACCTGCTTGGCCAGCGGGCTCTTCCACGCGGATGACCGAGGCGGCGCTCCGCCGCCCCTCCCTTTTGGCCATCCGGGAGCCGGGCTCGGTCCTGGATGGCGCCTGGGACCGGCTCGGCCTGCTGTGCGGTGCGCGACCGCGTAAGTCTGGGTGAGTGCTCGGCGGGCGGGGACCCGTCCGGCATCGCCGTCCACCATAGCCGATGGAGGCCGCGTTGTGGGCGAAATCGACTTCCGAACCGGCGAGCCGTTCGGCCGGATGCGCTGTGGGCGCCCCCTCGGACTGGCCGAGATCACGGGGCGCGACCTTGACGCGATCTGATTCGACGTGCATAAGATCGCCGGTCGAGCCGCTGGCTGAAAGGGTGCAGATGGCTGCGGATCCGCTCGCTCCCGGCGTCTGGGGCGTGGTCGCCACCCCGTTCACCGAGTCCACACAGGACGTCGATCTGGCGTCGCTGGCCACGCTCGTCGGGCACTACCGCCGGATCGGCGTCACCGGGCTGACCGTGCTGGGCGTCTTCGGCGAGGCGGTGCGCCTGTCGGCGGCCGAGAAGCGAGCGGTGCTCGAAGTCGTGGTGGAAACCGTGGACCTGCCGATCGTGGTGGGTGCCTCCAGCACCTCGCCGGCACCCGTGACCGAAGAGGTCGAACTGGCCACCGACGTGGTCGGCGACCGGCTGGCCGGGGCGATGGTGCAGGTCAACACCCCTGACCCGGCGCTGCTGGCCACCCAGCTCAACGCGTTGCACGCGGCGACCGGCGCCGGCCTGGTCGTGCAGGACTACCCGCTGGTCACCGGCGTGTCGATCAGCGCGGTCGACCTGGCCTCGGCGGTCGAGCAGGTCGAATCGGTGGTGGCGGTCAAGGCCGAGGCCCCGCCCACTCCCCCGACGATCGCCACGCTGACCGCGCGCACCGGTGTGCCGGTCTTCGGTGGGCTCGGCGGCGTCGGACTGCTGGACGAGCTGGCCGCGGGCTCGGCGGGAGCGATGACGGGGTTCTCGTTCCCCGAAGGGCTCAAGGCCTGCGTGGACGCGTGGCGGCGAGGTGGCTACCAGGCAGCGCTCGAGGCGTACCTGCGGTACCTGCCGCTGGTGAACTTCGAGGCTCAGGCCCGCATCGGGCTGGCGATCCGCAAGGAGGCGCTGCGCCGGCGGGGCCTCATCGCCGAATCGCGGGTGCGAGCACCTGCGCCCGGCATGCCGGAGAGCCTGGAGAAACAACTGGATCGGCACTTGGCGGCCGTGGAGAACATGGAGAACTGATGGATCTGGGAATCGCCGGCCGCAATGCGCTGGTCTGCGCCTCGACAGGTGGACTGGGTGAGGCGACCGCGCGGGCGCTGGCAGCCGAGGGCGTCAACGTGGTGGTGTCCGGCCGTCGCGGTGAGCGCGCGCAGGCGATCGCCGCCGAACTGCCCGGTGCCACCGGCGTCGAGGTGGACCTGACCGCGCAGGGCGGGGCCGAGAAGCTGCTGTCGGCGGCGCAGGACGCGCTGGGGCAGATCGACATCCTGGTGCTCAACGGCCCCGGGCCGCGCCCGGCCAGCGCCTCCGAGGTCGGTCCGGACGACACCGCCGAGGCGGTGCGGAACCTGCTGCTGGTGCACCAGAAGCTGGTCGGCGGCGTGCTGCCGGGGATGCGGGAGCGCCGTTGGGGCCGGCTGCTGGCGATCGCCTCCAGCGGCGTGGAGGCCCCGATCCCGAACCTCGCGCTGTCCAACATCGGTCGCAGCGCGCTGGCTGCCTACCTGAAGAGCCTGTCCATCGACGTGGCCGACGAGGGAATCACCGCCAACCTGCTGCTGCCGGGCCGGATCGCCACCGACCGCCTGTCGTCGCTGGACGGCGCCACGGCGGAGCGCGAACGCCTGCCGATCGAGGAGGTCCGCGCCCGGGGAGAGTCTGCGATTCCGGCCAAGCGCTACGGCGAGCCCGCCGAATTCGGCGCCACGGCGGCGTTCCTGTGCAGCGCCCACGCCTCCTACATCACCGGGACCGCGATCCGCTGCGACGGGGGCCTCGTCCCCACCTTGTGACACCAGCGATGGCTGCACGAGGCGTGCCGCACGGAACGACGGGAGGTTTCTCCGCGCGACACGCCTCTTCCGCCTCCGGGAGTGTCAGCCGGTGACGGAGTTCAGGGTCGGCAGGTACGCGTTGGCGTGCCCGTCGACATCGGGGTGGAAGGACTCCTGGATCGGGTTGCTCGGCCCGTTGATCCACTCGTCGGAGGCGCACACGCCGTGCCCTTCGAAGGCGCTTCGCGGGTCGGCGAAGGAGAACCCGGCGGCCGAGGCTCGTTCGGAGATCACCGAGGCGAGTTCGTCGGCGCCCTCGTTGATCCGCTGGCGCTTGTACTCGGAGTAGAACGGGATCCCGCAGTCGCCCATCTCGTTGATCTTCGGGTACCCGAGCACCACGACCTCGGCGTTGGGCGCGGCGGAGCGGATGTTGGCGTAGGTGGTGTCGAGCTTGGCCGGCAGCTCGTTGTGGGCCTTCTCGGAGGCGTCGTTGACGGCGTTGTCGCAGCCCTGGTCGGTACCGGCGACGCAGCTGGTGATGACGTCGACGAATCCGATGTCGTTGCCGCCGATGGAGATGGTGACCAGCGTGGTGTCGGCGCTGAGCGAGCCGAGCTGGTCGGCGTTGACGTCGTCGGTGACGGCACCGGAGCAGGCCGCGAACTCGAAGCTGGCGACTCCGTGCGAGTCGGCCCACAACTGCGGATATGCCTTGGGGCTTCGAAGACAACTCCCGCTGTCCTCGAAGTACTCCCGGGTGCCGGTTCCCGAGGCGTAGGAGTCGCCCAGGGCGACGTAGTTCTCGGCGGCGGATGCGGAGTCGGAATCAGCTGCGAAGGCCGGTGCGGCCGTGCCCGAGACGACCGTGCAGGCTGCCACCGCACCGATGAGGTACCTTGCGTGACGCATGTTTTCCTCCGTTCGGAGCGCGAAAAGCTCCTTCATTCAAGGAAGTCCGCGCCGAATTTCGGAGAACTTGGCGAGTACCCGCCAGTAACCGGCTCTCGCGGCAGCTCGAACGTCACACCGGTAGCCGCCATCAGGACAATTCCGGGTTCCGGTTTCGCCGGTTTTCCCAATCCCGGCGGAGCGGCGAGGCCCTGAAAGGGCTCACAAGACGCACGTACGTTTTGTTCGAATTCGTACGATTGCAGCAGGCGCGGCGCCTCACGACCTGGCATAGTCCTATGCCTCCCGGCACCCCATCCCAATCTTTTGAGGAGGGCGTATGACACTCCGGGTTCCCGATCACCACACCGCTTCGGCGGTGCTCTCGCGGGCCATCGCCGCAGTGCCGGAGGCGTTCGACGACGGCGTGCCCCGCAACCTCATCGACCGCCGCTGGCAGGCCGTCGGGGAGCCCGCCCCGCAGGTCACCCCGGTGGACGGCACGGTCTTCTCCCAGCTGCCCAAGATCGACGCCGCGACCGCGCAAGACGCCGTGCGCGCAGCGGCCAGGGCCCACCAGGCGTGGGCGCAGACGACCTTCGAGCAGCGTCGCGAAGCGGTGACCAGCGCGGTCGAGGCCATGTCGCAGGTCCGCGACGACCTCGCACTGCTGCTCGCCTGGGAGATCGGCAAGCCGTGGAAGGCCGCCTGCGCCGACGTCGATCGCTGCCTCGACGGCGTGCGCTGGTACGCCGAGCACACCGAGCAGATGCTCAACCAGGACGTGGAGGGCGCGCCGTACAAGCGCCAGCCGCTGCCCGGCCCGGTGAGCAACATCGCCAGCTGGAACTACCCGATGAGCGTCCTGGTGCACGCCGAGCTGGTGCAGCTGCTCGCCGGCAACGCCGTGATCGCCAAGACACCGACGCAGGGCGGCGCGGTGACGCTCACCGTCGCACACGCGCTGATGGCCCGCGCCGGGCTACCGGCCACGCTGCTGTCCGGGGACGGGTCGGCCCTGTCGGACCCGCTGGTGCGCTCGCCCGAGGTGGGCGCGCTCGCGTTCGTCGGCGGACGATCCAACGGCGGCAAGATCGCCGCGCAGCTGGTCGACACCGGCAAGCGGCACATGCTGGAGCAGGAGGGCCTCAACACCTGGGGCCTGTGGGAGTTCTCCGACTGGGACGGACTGAGCGCGCACCTGCGCAAGGGCTTCGAGTACGCCAAGCAGCGCTGCACCGCCTACCCGCGGTTCGTGGTGCAGCGGAAGCTGGTGGACAAGTTCCTCGCCACCTACCTCCCGGTGGTGCAGTCGGTGCGCTTCGGCCACCCGCTGGCCGGCGAGAACGGCGAGCCGCCCGCGCTGGACTTCGGCCCGCTGATCTCGGCGGCGAAGGCGACCGAGCTGGAAGGCCGGGTCGCCGAGGCGTTGCGCCACGGTGCCGTTCCGCTGCACCACGGCGACCGCTCCCAGGGGCACTTCCTGGAAGGTCAGGACGTCTCCGCCTACGCCGCACCGGTGACGTTGCTGGCGCCGCCGGGCGCCAGCCGGCTCATGCACGAGGAGCCGTTCGGGCCGGTCGACACCATCGTCGTGGTCGACACCGAGGCCGAGCTGCTGGCGCAGATGAACGCCTCCAACGGCGCGCTGGTCGCCACCGTCGCCTGCGACGACGAATCGTTCGCCGCCGAGCTGGCCGAGAGCGTCCAGGCGTTCAAGGTCGGCATCAACAAGCCGCGCTCGCGCGGTGACCGGGACGAGCCGTTCGGCGGCCGGGGCGCGTCGTGGAAGGGCGCGTTCGTCGGGGGCCAGCACCTGGTCCACGCTGTCACCCAGGGGCCTCCGGGAGAGCAGCTCTACGGCAACTTCCCGGGCTACCACCGCTATCCGCAGACCTGATCGCGGCGCGAGCGAACGGGGAACCCCGCTGCGGCGGGGTTCCCCGTTCGTCATCGGTGGGAGGCCGGCGCGATCACCAGGGTTCGCCGGGGCGGGGGTCGCAGGTGAGCGGCATGCTGCGGTCGAGGGCGGCCCCGGCCGGGTAGTAGTAGATCCAGCCGTCCTCGTCGGGCGTCGGGTGGATCCCGGTGGGCGTGAGAGCCCTGGTCGGCGCGGGCCAGGGCTTCCAGCCCCGCGCTTCGTAGAAGGGGCGGCCGGCTTCGCTGGCGCCGAGGGCGCCGAGGTCGTAGGCCGCGCGGATCATGCGCTCGACCTCGGCCATGAGGGCGGCGCCGATGCCCTGGCCCTGGCGGTCTCCTCGCACCGCGACGCCCTCCACGTAACCGGTGCGCAGGGCGCGGTCGCCGAGCAGCAGGCGCCGCATCACGAGCGCGGCGTGCCCGACCAGTTCATCACCCTCCCAGGCGAGCACGTGCATGCCGCCGAGGCAGTGCTCCCAGTCGGCTTCGGTCATGGCGTCGTCCTCGATGAAGACGTCCCACAGCAGCCCGCGCGCCGCGCGCAGGCTCGCCACGTCGAGATCCGCGGTGTGCGCTGTCCGCAATTCGGCCATGCGGCACATGATGGCAGGAATCAGGCGACCGGGGGCTCTTTCGCGGACGTCCGGATCAGGTTCTCGGCGAGCTCGCTGGCGTTGCGCCCGCACATCCGCCCCTGGCAGGACCCCAGTCCGACGCGGCAGGACAGGTTCAGCGAGCTCGCGTCGCGCTGGGCGGGCGCGCTGTCCCGAAGGGCCTGGTAGGGAACCTCTTCGCAGCGGCAGACGACGGTCTGCGGGGTGAGCCACTCGTTCCAGTCCTCACCGATGCGGGTCGCCGACGCCATCGCCCTGCCGAAGCGCTGTCCACATCGGACGACGAGCATGGCTCGGCGAGCGGATTTTTCGACCTCGCGCCACGCGGCCGCCTCGACGTGCACCGCTGCGGCGAGGCCCGCGACGGCGCCCTCGGCCGCTGCGGCTCGGGCTCCGGCGATGCCGGTGGCCTCACCAGCCGCGAACACCCACGGCGTCGAGCTCCGCTGCGCTCCGTCGACCCGCACGAAGCCGTCCTCGATCGCGCAACCCGCCGCTCTCGCGAGTTCCAGGCGCGGTTCCAGGCCGTGGGCGACGCAGATCGCGTCCACCGGGATCCTCCGGTGCGTGCCCGGGACCGGCCGCCACCGCGCGTCGAGCTTGGCGACCACGGCTTCCTTGACCCGTTCCTCGCCGACCGCCGCCACGACACCGGCCCGGGTGCGGAACTGCGTGTTGCCGACGAGCCTGCGCAGGTAACCGGCGAACCCGGCGAGCTTGTCCCACTGCCCGGCCAGATCCGGTGCTCGCCGCAACCAGGCCGCCGGGCTCCCCGCGTCGAGCACGGCCACCACGTCGGCTCCCACACCCAGCAGCGATTCGGTGACCGGCAGCAGCAGCGGCCCGGTTCCCGCGACCAGCACCCGACTTCCCACCGCGATCCGCTGGCCACTCGCCAGCGCGTGCGCGGCCCCAGCGGTGAACACGCCGGGCAGCTCCCAGCCCGGGAACGGCAGCACCCGGTCGTGCGCTCCGGTGGCCAGCACCAGCGCGTCGGCGTGGGCGGTCTCCCCCGCGCCCCCGGGGCCGGTGGTCACGTGGACGTCGTGCCCGTCCAGCGATCTCACGCCGCCGGACAACCGCCGGATGCGCGGGTGCGCGCCGACCTCCTCGGCGAGGGTCGTGACACTCCCCTGCCCTCGCCGGATCCGCTGCGGTTGGGCGAGGCCGAACTGCTCGGGCGGGGCCTGGTGGTACTTCCCGCCCAGTGCGGTCGAGGAGTCGACGAGCAGCACCTCGGCCCCGGCTCGGGCTGCGTTCAGGGCGGCGGTCATGCCGGCCGGGCCCGCACCCACGACGACGACGCTCATCCCCGCTCCTCCCTGCCGCGGGTGCTGATCACGTCGCCGGGTTCGACCGACCGCAGGCAGGCGCGAACGCCCGGGGTTCCGTTGACCAGCAGCACGCATTCGGCGCACACGCCGATCCCGCAGAACAGCCCGCGCCTCCGGCCACGACCGCCGGATTCGCGCCACGAGGTCAACCCCAGCGACATCAGCACGGCGGCGACCGTCTGCCCGGCGTGCGCGGTGATCCGGCGTCCGTCCACCTCGACGGCGAAGCTGGCCTGGTAGCGCGGTTGCGCGGGGTCCAGGTGGGCGGGCAGCAGGTACGGTCCGGTCAACAGCCGCCCACCTCCTGGATCTGCACCGGCACGGCGCTCTCACCCGGTGCCCGGTGCGCTCGGTTCCCGATCGAACCGACAGGAGAAATTGAACTGCCCCAGAACAGATCGCGCATCAATCCATTGATGTAGGCCCGTCAGACATGGGACTGATGCGCGAGAACAGCCGTCCCCGGCAGCCACCGCCTGCGCTGCGGTGCTGCCGGGGACGGCCTCTTCCCTCTCCCGATGGCTTGAGATCTACGGCTGCGGGAACTGCGCCGCGTAGGTCTTCACGGCGTTGGCGATGGCCGCGAAGTTGCGTTCCAGGGCTTGGGCGTCGACGTTCTCGACGGTGTCGCAGGCCTGGTGGTAGCAGGCGTCGAACGCCTCACCGGCCTGGCCGCCCCACTTCTCGGCCTGCTCCGGGCTCTTGGTCTGCTCCGCGCCGGTGAAGGTGCCACCGGCTGGGATACCGACCTCGATGAACGGACCGTAGTCGGAGCGACCGTCGAAATCGGTGCCCTCGGCGGGCGCACCGGCCGCACCCAGCGAGTCGTTGAGCAGCTTCTCGATCTGCGCCGAGCCCTCCGGGCCCGGACCGGCGCCGACGCCGTCGGAGTCGTCGCCGTCGTAGGTGAAGTAGCCGGCGTTGGGCGAGCCGACCATGTCGAAGTTCAGGTAGGCGGCGATCTTCCCGCGCTCGGCCTCCGGCAGCGTCTCCACGTAGTGGGTGGAGCCCACCAGGCCCTCTTCCTCCGCGCCCCAGAAGGCGAAGCGGAGCTTGTTGGTCGGCGTGTCACCGCCGGCCGCGTAGTCGAGCGCGGCCTGCAGGATCGCGGCCGAACCGGTTCCGTTGTCGTTGATCCCCGGCCCCTCGCCCACGCTGTCCAGGTGGGCGCCGAACATGACGACCTTGTTGGCGTCGCCACCCGGCGTTTCGGCGATCAGGTTGTAGGTGGGACCGCCGAGGGAGTCGAACTCCTGGACCGACGTGGTGAAACCGGCTTCGTCGAGCTTGCCCTTGATGTAGTCCAGGGAAGCCTGGTAGCCGGGCGTGCCGGCGGCTCGGTTCCCGCCGTTGGCACCGGCGATGTTCTGCAGTTCCTGCAGGTGGTCCTGCACGGCCATGGCACCGGCGCGTGCGCTGTTGTCGGCAACGGCCGCGGTGGGCAGCACCAGCGCTGCGGCCGCCGCGAGCGCGGCAGCGGTGGCGAGCATCGGGCGGTTCGGCATCTCCGCGATCCCCTTCGTCGATGTCGGAGTCGATCTCGATCGATCGCGTATTCGCCAGGCGAACGTATCGGCGGAAATCACGAGGGAGACCGTTTTGACCAAAAGTCGCCTCAGCAACACGTTTTTCCCGTATTCGCGGCGGGATTTCACGGTTGCGGAGCACAACCGGACGCTCGGTGCGCTCGGCCCGATCGGGGCTCGCGTTGTTCTCCCGGCGGTGCTGAGGCAAGCTGGGGCGACACCCCACTACCCCATGGAGGTACCGCACGTGGAACAGGTGGTCCTGCTCGACGAAGCCGGCCAGGCGATTGGCGTCGAGGACAAGGCGACCGTGCACCACCAGGAGACGCCGCTGCACCTGGCGTTCTCCTGCTACGTGTTCAACGACCACGGCGAATTCCTGCTCACCCAGCGGGCGCACCACAAGCGGACCTTCCCGAGCGTGTGGACCAACACCTGCTGCGGGCACCCGGCTCCGGAGGAGGAGATGAAGGCCGCCATCACCCGCCGGCTCGGTGAAGAGCTCGGCCTGGAGGTGCGCGGGCTCGAACTGGCGCTGCCCGCGTTCCGCTATCAGGCCACAATGGACAACGGGGTCATGGAGAACGAGATGTGCCCTGTGTTCGTCGCTTTCACCGACAGCACCCCCGCGCCGAACCCGGACGAGGTCGCCTCGACTCGGTGGTTGGGTTGGAAGGAGTTCAGCACCGGGGTCCTCTCCGGTGACACCGAGGTCTCCCCCTGGTGCGCGCTGCAGGTGCGCGAGCTCACCGAGCTGGGGCCCGAACCCGCGCAGTGGCCCATCGGCACCCCGGCGAACCTCCCGCCGGCGGCCCGCGTGGCCTGAGAACCGCGCAAAGCCGAGCGGCCCCGGGACTCGGCTGAGTCCCGGGCCGCTCGGCGAGCGCTACTCGGCCCGTGCGAGCGAGGTGAGGTCGCGCGACCAGCTCCACTCGCCGGGTTCGGGCGCACCGACCAGCTTCATGCCCGCGCTCCGCAGCGTCCGGGAGATCGCGGTGTTGTCTACGTGGGTGTGCGCGGTGAGCGTCGTGATCCCCAGCTCAGCGGCCTGGTCGACGATGTGCTGGGCGAGCACCGCACCGACGCCCCGGCGCTGCCAGTCGTCGCGCACCAGCAGGGCGAGCTCGCCGCTGTCGCCGTCGTACATCAGGTTCCCCATCCCCAAAACCTCGCCCTGCGGTCCGAGCGCCAGCGTGGAGCGCCCCAGCGCCGGAGTCAGGAGGCGTCGCAGCCCGCGTTCGCCCGGGGCCGGTCCGGGGCTGAAGTAGCGGCGGAACCGCGCCGCGCTGGAGCAGCGCTCGTGGAACTCAGCGACCAGGTCGAGGTCGGCGCGATCGGCCGGGCGCAGGGTCAGCTCGATCCCGCCGGGTGTGGTCGCGGTCCGCTCCGTCGGCCGAACGCGGGCGCGGCAGCTGGTGACCAGGTCGACCAGTGCGCGGGAGCGGGCGAACTCGGCGGGGGTGAACGCGCCTCCGGGCCGGGTCAGCACGAGGAACCCGCCGCCGGGTTCGGCCAGGCACAGCGCATCCTCGGTGAAGACCCCGGCTTCCATAGACGGCTCGGGTTCCTCCTGCCAGCGCACGTCGACGTGCCCCAGCAGCGAGCGCAGACCCCGCACCAGGTCGGTCCGGCCGTTGACCAGGTCGTTGGCGAGGGTGGCGGTGCGGGTGGGCACGTCGTCGAGCTCGCGGACATCGGCCCGCGAGGCGGTCACGTCGTAGCCGCCGGCGCTCTCCACCGCGCCGACCAGGTCGGCGTGCCGGATCCGAGTGGGGACGTGCAGCAGCACCTCGTCGACCGCCCCGTCCGCGACCGGGTGCACCTGCATGGTGCGGATGTCGCCGCCGAGCGCCGCCAGCGCCCCGGCCAGCTTCGCCAGGCGGCCGGGCGTGTCGGTGACGCGAGCCCGCAGCCGCCACAGGTTCTGCGGGACGAACGCCACCTCGGACGGGACCGGTTCCGTACCGTCCTCGGCCGTGACGGTCCCGCGGCGCGACCACCACCGCGCGGCACCCGCCACCAGCAGGGCCGCTCCGAGGGACATCAGCACCAGCGTCGCGGCGGAGTGGCTGCGCACGCCGGTGACGACGAGGTTCGCCGCGCCTGCGACCAGCAACAGCGCGGCCAGCTCGATGATCTCGCGGGTCCAGTCCCCGTGGGCTCGACGGTGCTCGCTGGGAGTCATGCCCCCATGCTTCAGGCACCACGTTTCACCGGGACGAACCCGGATCACACCGGTGTTAACAGCCGGGCATCACACCGAGCGGTGCACGCGCGAGCATCAGCGAACCGATTGGCCGTAGCCCGCGAAGAGGGTCGCACAGTGGGCGAGCTCTTCGTCGGAGAGCACGGCCGGGTCGCCGAGCTTGGCCGCCGTGAGCCAGAGCTCGCAGAGCCATTCGAGCTGCCGGGCCCGGTTGTAGGCCTTGGTGAGGCTGTTGCCGATGGTGACCGTGCCGTGGTTGCGGAGGATGCAGCCGTTGCGGTCGCGCAGCGCCTCGGACATCGACACTGCGAGGGCGTCGGTGCCGAAGGTGGCGTAGTCGGCGACGCGCACGGCACCGCCGTAGTCGGCCAGCTGGTAGTGCACGGCCGGGACCTCGTCGCGCAGCAGCGACAGCGCCGTGGCGTGCAGCGAGTGGGTGTGCACGACCGCGCCCGCGTCGTGCTCCACGTAGGCGGTGAGGTGCATCGGCAGTTCGGAGGTGGGCTTGAGCTCGCCCTCCACGACCTCACCGCTGAGGTCGACCAGCGGGATGTCCACCGGCCGCAGCTCGTCGTACTCCACGCCCGAGGGCGTGACCGCGACGAGGTCGCCGCTGCGCACCGACACGTTGCCGGAGGTTCCCACCACCAGCCGGTCGGAGGTCATCCGCCGCGCGATGTCGATGACCTCGCCGCGCTGCTCGGCCAAACGCAATGCGCTCATCCCTTCCCGCTCAACAGGCCACCCCGGTGCCCTCGTAGCCGTCGATCGCCGCGACCTTCTCGGCCGAGGCCGAACTCGTGTCGAAACGGTAGTCGAGCCACTCACCGGCGAGCTTGCGGGCCAGTTCGAGCCCGATCACGCGCTGCCCGAAGCACAGCACCTGCGCGTTGTTGCTCAGCACCGACCGCTCGACCGAGTAGCTGTCGTGCGCGGTGACAGCCCTGATCCCGGGCACCTTGTTGGCGCTGATGGCCACGCCGAGCCCGGTCCCGCACACCAGAAGCGCCCGGTCGGCCGACCCCTCGGCGACCAACCGGGCGGCCTGGACCGCCACGTGCGGGTAAGCGGTGTGCTCGTCGTTGCCGACACCGACATCGACGACGGAGGCGACCCGGGAGTCGTTCTCCAAGTCCTTCTTCAGCGCGTTCTTGTACTCCAGCCCGGCGTCGTCGGATCCGACGACGATGCGGTACGGCTCTTCGCTCACTGGTCCTCTCCCCCTTCGCGGTGTTCGCCGATCAGCTCCCCGACCCGGGTGAGCACGAGCGCCAGCGACGTCGCGCCCGGGTCCGGTGTTCCCACGCTGCGTTCGGCCAGCGGCCTGGCCCGGCCCGTCCGGGGCCGCAGTTCCGCGGTGGCGGTGGCCGCCTTGGTCGCCACCGCAGCCGCGCGACGCCACGCCGCGGCGGCGCCGCTGCCCTCGTCGACCGCGCCGCGGAGCTCGTCGGCGAACGGCACCAGAGCGTCGACCAGGGTCTTGTCGCCGAGTTCGGCGCGTCCGAGGCGTTGCACCGAGGCCAGCGCGGCCGCGGCACCGGCCACCAGGTCGGCCGCGCGAGCCTCGCGGTCGTCGGGCAGCAGGTCGCCGAAGGAGCGCAGCGCGGCTCCCCACAGCACTCCCGAAGTCCCGCCGGCCTTCGACGCCCACGCGTCGCCGGCCGCCAGCAGCACGGCTGCGGGACCGACGCCCTGGGCCGCTGCGGCCACGGCGGCGTCGACCGCCGCCGAGCTGCCGCGCGTCATGCCGCGTCCGTGGTCACCGTCGCCCGCGATGGCGTCGAGGCGCCCGAGCTCGTCCTCGTTGTCGCGCAACAGGTCTGCGACCGCGCGCAACGACGCGACCACCTCGGCGGCCGTGGCCTGCCCCTGCTCCGGTGCGACCACGACCTCCGGTTCGGCCACCACCGGGTCCTCGACCTCGACGTCCGATGTGGACGGTTCGACGACTCCCCTGCGGTAGGCGGGAGTGTCGGCCGGGGCCAGCCAGAGCCGTTCGAGCTCGTCGTCCAGCCAGGTCAGGGTCAGCGAGCAGCCGGCCATGTCCAGGCTGGTCACCAGCTCGCCCACCTCCGGGGCCACGACCTCGACACCGGCTTCGGCCAGCAGCCGCGACGCGGTTCCCCACACCACGAACAGTTCCTCGTACTTGGTGGCACCGAGCCCGTTGAGGATCGCCGTGACCCGACCACCTCCGGCCGGGGCCTCGGCCAGCAGGCCGTCCACCAGGGTCTTCGCCAGCTCCGACGCCGAGGGCATGGGGGTCTCGGACACGCCGGGCTCGCCGTGGATGCCCAGGCCCAGGCCCATCCGGCCTTCGGGCACCTCGAACAGCGGGTGGTCCTGGCCGGGCAGCGTGCAGCCGTCGAAGGCGACTCCGAGGCTGCGGGTGCGCGCGTTGGCGTGCTCGGCGACGCGCACCACCTCGTCGAAGTCGTAGCCCTCCTCGGCCGCCGCGGAGGCGACCTTGAACACCACGAAGTCGCCCACCACGCCGCGCCGCTTGGCCTGCTCCTCGGTGGGAGCGCTGGCGACGTCGTCGGTGACGACCACGTTGTGCGCGCGGGTTCCCTCGCGTCGCAGGCGTTCCACGGCGAGCCCGAAGTTCATGTTGTCGCCGGCGTAGTTGCCGAAGGAGAACACCACTCCAGCGCCTCGGTCGGCCGCGCGCGCCACGGAGTAGGCGTCGGCGGCCGAGGGCGAGGTGAAGATGTTGCCGATCACCGCACCGTCGGCGAAACCGGGCCCGACGACCCCGCAGAACGCCGGGTAGTGGCCGGATCCGCCGCCGGTGACCACGGCGACCTTGCCCGGCCGGGCCGGTCGGGAGCGCACCACGCCGCCGGGGACGCGGCGCACGTGATCGGGGTGCGCGGCCACGAAACCGGTGACCATGTCCTCGGTGAAAGTGGCCGGATCATCGTACAAGCGCGTCACGTCAGCCCTCCTCGACGGGCGCCCAGTGCGGCCGGGCGCGTTCGATGGCGGTCAAGTAGTCGTGGTAGCCGCGGTCGTAGAACTCCACGGCTCGAGGGTCGGGGTGCACGACGCGCCGGTCGGCGGCCCACTGCTCCCGGTCGACGGGTTCGCCCAGCGAGTCCCACGCGGTCATCGCCGCTCCCCGCGCGCCGACGCCCTCTTCGTGCGGGACGTTCAGCGGCCGGCCGAGGACGTCGGCGAAGATCTGGCTCCACGCCTGCGAACGGGCACCGCCGCCGCAGGCCGCGACCTCTCCGCTGAGCCCGGCGCTCTCCAGGTTGTGCCGGGCGGCGTAGGCGACCGCCTCGCACATCGCGCGCACCATGTCGGCGGGCGTGGTCTCCAGCGACAGCCCGGTGAACTGGCCGCGCGCCCGCGAGTCGACGAACGGCGCGCGCTCGCCCGAGGAGGACAGGAACGACAGCGCCGACACGCCACCGGCTCCCGGCCTGCTCTGCGCGAGCAGGGTTTCCAGCTGCTCGACGCTCGATCCCGTCGTGGACAGCACCCAGTCCAGGTTGGCGGTGCCCACCATCGCGGGCATCACCCGCAGGTAGCGCTGCGGGATCGGCGTGGCCAGCCACATCCCGGCGGGTTCGCCGCGGGGGTCGATGACGACCTCGTCGCGCAGCACCTGGCAGCCCAGCGTCGTGCCGATCACCAGGCTCCCGTCGCCGATGTCGCTGACACCGGAGCCGAAGGCGCAGGCGGGCAGGTCGAACGGCCCGGCCGACACGGGAAGTCCGGACGGCAGCCCGAGTTCGGCCGCGGCCTTGCCGGAGAGCGCGAAGAGCTTGCCGACGGGGGTGGTGTCGGCCAGCAGGCGGCGGTGCTCGGCGATGCCGCAGGCTTCCAGAGCCTCGGTCGAGTACACGCGCTCGGGCACGTCGAGGAACGGCATCGAGGCGTCGGAGGCGTCCACGGTGACCTCACCGGTGAAGCGCTGGACGATCGCGTCCACGCAGTACCCGGCGACGGCCGCGCGTTCGAGGCGTTCCGGCTCGTGCTCGGCGAGGTGGGCCAGCAGCGGCCCGGCCGAACCGGGGAACATCCCGGAACCGGTCAGCGCGTGCACCTTCCGCTGCACGCCGCTGGCCTCCCAGTCGCGCAGCACACCGGCGGCGCGGGCGTCCAGCCAGGAGATGACGCGCCCGACGCCGCGCCCGTGCTCGTCGCGCAGCCACAGCCCGTCGCCCTGGCCGGTGATGGCCAGGGCCTGCACGGGTTCGGTGGCGGCGGCCGCGACCTGGCGGACGACCTGGACGACCGAATCGACGACCTCGTCGAGGTCCTGCTCCACCAGTCCGGGCGCGGGCCGGTGCAGAGTGGAGCGCACGCCGCGGGTCAGCAGCGCCGACCCGTCGCGGCCCAGCAGCGATGCCTTGGTCACCGAAGTGCCGACGTCCACTCCGATGATCATGGCCGCAGGTCTCCGAACTTCGCCAGCACGTCCGGGTTGGCCACGAACCGCGGCCGCTGCCCGTCGAGGAACCTGGCGACCTCACCGGCCACGATCTCGGCCGCCCGGTGCGCGGTCTGGCGGGTGGCACCGGCCAGGTGCGGGGTGGTGATCACGTTCGGCGCGTCGAACAGCGGCCAGTCGCGCGGCGGGGGTTCGATGTCGTAGACGTCGACCGCCAGCGCGCCGAGCTTGCCGGTGCGCAGCAGGTCGGGCAGCGGCGCGTAGTCCAGCAGCCCGCCGCGCGCCGAGTTGACCAGCACCGCGCCTTCCGGCAGCAGCTTGAGGTTGTCGGCGTTGAGCAGGTTGCGGGTCTCGGGGGTCAGCCGCGCGTGCAGGCTCACCACCGAGCTGCGCCGCAGCAGTTCCTCCAGCTCGACCAGTTCGACGCCCTCGCCGGCGACCTCGGCGGAGTTCACGAACGGGTCGGCCACCAGGACGTTCGCCCCGAACGCGCGCAGCACGCGGGCGACGATGCGACCGATCGCGCCGTAGCCGACGAGTCCGGCGGTGGAGCCTTCGAGCTCGATGCCGCCGTTCTCGTAGGCGTAGTAGTCGCCGCGCCAGTTGCCGTCCTTGAGCTCGGCGTCCGAGCCCGGGATCCGGCGCAGCGCGGCGAGCATGAGCCCGACGGCGAACTCGGCCGCGGCGGCCGCGTTGCGACCGGGCGCGTAGCTGACGATGACGCCGTTGTCGGTGGCGGCCTGCAGGTCGACGTTGACCGGGCCGCCCCGGCACACGCCGACGAACTTGAGGTTCTCGGCGGCGCTCAGCACGTCTCCGGTGAACGGCGCCATCTGGGTGGCGACGATCTCGTTGTCGCCGAGGGCGTCGAGCAGCCGCTGCTCGGTGCCGCTGGCCTCCTGCACGTTGCCGACCGGGCCGAACGGCTCCACCGGCCACGGCAGCTTCAGCGTGTCGAAGCGCAGTTCGCGCGTGGTCGCGCGGCGCAGGGCGTCGACGAACACCTCGGGGTGCACGAAGTGGTCGCCGGCGGCCAGAACGCTTGTCATCTCCGGACTCCTTTGTCGCGAGGTGTGCGAGCTCAGCTCAGTTCAGCGTGCCTGCGGCAGCGAGCCGACCAGCTTCAGCCGCACGTCATCGAGGTCGGTGGCGATGTGGGCGGCTCCGGCGAGCGCGTCCTCGGCAGGCGGGTAGTCACCGTTGGGGATGGCCACCACCGTCATGCCCGCTCGGGCGGCGGCGCGCAACCCGTTGCTGGAGTCCTCGACGGCCAGGCAGTGCTGCGGCTCGTGGCCGAGCTTCTCGGCCGCGGCCAGGTACACGTCGGGGCTCGGCTTGCCGCGCGGCACCTCGGCGCTGGACACGGTCGCCGAGAAGTGCGGGGTCAGCCCGTGGCGGTCGAGGACGGCGTCGATGAGCCGTCGCGGCGCCGAGGAGGCCAGCGCGATGGGTGCACGGGCGGCGACGT
The DNA here is from genome assembly GCF_018070075.1 of Saccharopolyspora endophytica. GTDB lineage: Bacteria > Actinomycetota > Actinomycetes > Mycobacteriales > Pseudonocardiaceae > Saccharopolyspora > Saccharopolyspora endophytica. The sequence goes on along the minus strand of NZ_JAGPXE010000014.1, from coordinate 34,269 downwards.
CGGTGACCATCTTCTCCGCGCCCGTCAGCAGGTCGATCTCGCCGTCGTCGAGCGCGGTGATCATGTCGTCGACCACGATCCGCTCGGTCTCGACCGCGGATTCAGCGGCCTCGCTGAACTCGGCGAGGAACGCGGCCCACTCCGGCGCGCTCATGCCCTGGACCTGCCGGGTCTCCTGCCCGGTCCAGGTGCGTCCGCGAGCCGCGGCGAAGCGGGTCCACATCCGCTCCCACAGGTGCTCGCTCTCGACCAGGACGCCGTCCATGTCGAACACGACCGCGCTGTGGGCGCTGTTCGGCCGATCCGGCTGGGTCATACGTACCTCCCGCCAATCACTGATGCACCCAAATTAACACTCAGGCCGTTAACTGTCACTAGTAGAGTGATACTCCGGCAGGTCTGCGCCGCTCCGCGCACCCGACGAGGCAAGATGAGCCCATGGCGTCAGCACCGAAGAAGCAGTCCCCCCGCCTCCAGCGACAGCAGAAGATCGTCGATCACGTGCTCTCGCAGGGGTTCGCCAGCGCCGCGGAGCTGTCCACGCTGACCGGGGTCAGCCTGATGACCGTGCACCGCGACCTCGACGACCTGGCGACGCGGGGCCTGCTGCGCAAGTACCACGGCGGGGTTTCGGCCCAGCCGTCCACGGTGTTCGAGTCCAGTTCGGACTTCCGGCTGCACACCCACACCGCCGAGAAGGAGGCGCTGGCCGCCGACGCCCTGCGGTTCATCACGCCCGGCATGTCGGTGATGCTCGACGACTCCACCACCGCGCTCGCGCTGGCCAGGCTGCTGCCGGAGGTCGGCCCGCTGACCGTGGTCAGCAACTACCGGCAGGTCCAAGAGGCGCTGCGCGACGTGCCCGACATCCGGCTCATCGGCCTCGGCGGCGAATACTCGCGCACGCACGACTCCTACCTGGGCCTGCCGTGCCAGGAGATGATCTCGACGTTCTCGGTGGACATCGTGTTCCTGTCCACCTCCGCCATGAACGCCCGCCTGACCTACCACCAGGAGCAGGAGATCGTGCTGGTCAAGCGCGCGATGATGGGCAGCGCCACGACCAAGGTGCTGATGATGGACGCCAGCAAGGTCGCCCGCTCGGCGCTGCACCAGCTCGCCCCGGTCAGCGCCTTCGACCACGTCCTGCTCGCCGGGAAGCTCGACGACGCGCTGGTCGAGGAGATGCGGGAGCAGACCGAGGTCCGCCTGTCCGCGACGAGCTGAGCGCGCCCCGTCAGGCGAGCGACGCAGCCGCTTTCTCCTCAAACAACCGCGGGTTCTTCAGCGGCTTCGCGGCGTGCACGTCGTGTTGGCATGCAGGAGCTGCGCGCGGAGCCCGCGAAGCTGCTCGGCGTCCGCCACCCGCGCCGCTGAGCAAAATGACCACTGATGCGGTTTAACATCTTGTGCGTTAACTTCCACAGGGTGCATGATGGCCGACATTCGTTGGCTAGGTGCGGCGACGCACCGACACATCCGACCTTGTTGGAGACAGTGATGTCCCAAACGTCCGCAGCCGGGTACCCGGGCTTCCTCGACCGCATAGGCATTCCGCGGCAGCTCTTCTGGGGTTTCGTCGCCGTGCTGATCTTCATGATCGGCGACGGCGTGGAGACCACGTTCCTGTCCGACTACCTGCAGCGACCCGAGGGCGGCGCGCTGCCCGGCGCGACGGCCTCGTTCGCCACGGTCACCCTCTACGGTGTCGCGGCCATGATCGCGGCGTGGTTCTCCGGAACGCTCTCTGCGATCTGGGGTCCGCGCCGGGTGATGTGGCTCGGCGGTGCGTGGTGGGTCGGGTTCGAGTGCCTGTTCCTGTTCGTGGCGCTGCCCTCGCACAGCGGAGCGTTCATCGTCGCGACCTACGGCATCCGCGGCCTGGCGTATCCGCTGTTCGCGTTCTCGTTCCTGGCGTGGGCGCAGGTCGCGAGCCCGACGAAGATGCGCGGTTCGGTGGCCGGCTGGTTCTGGTTCGCCTTCACCGGTGGTCTGCCGACTCTGGGTGCCGCGCTGGCGGCGCTGTCGATCGGCGTGTTCGGCCTCAGCGACTACGAGACCCTGGTGCTGTCGCTGGTCGTGGTGACGGTCGGCGTGCTGCTGGGGTCCTTCGCGGTGCGCGAGGAGCACGGGCTCAAGCCGATCGCGGATGAGACGGTGGAGAACCCGCGCAGCCTCAAGCGGCTCGCGGAAGGCGTGGACATCCTGTGGCGGGACCGCCGGGTGCTCGCCGGTGGCCTGATCCGCATCGTCAACACCGCGCCGCAGTACGGGTTCTTCGCGATGTTCCCGTTCACCTTCGGGCCTGCGGCGCCGGACGGCGGATTCCTGACCGCGGCGCAGGTGGCGTCGCTGGCCTCGATCGCCTACGGCGCCAACATCGCGGCGAACCTGTTCTTCGGCGTGTTCGGCGACCGCTTCGGCTGGCGCCGCACGGTGACCTGGTTCGGCTGCCTGGGTTGCGCGATCGCCACCCCGCTCTGGTACTTCAGCTCGGTGGCCTCGCAGAGCTTCGCCGTGGCGGCCGTGCTCGGCGTGGTCTACGGCCTGCTGCTCGCCGGTTTCGTGCCGCTGTCGGCGCTGATGCCCTCGATGGTCGCCACCAAGGACAAGGGTTCGGCGCTGGCGGTGCTGAACTTCGGCGCCGGTGGCGCGGCCTTCGTCGGCCCGGTCGTGGTGACGGTGCTGTACCCGCTGGTCGGGGGCGGTGGCGCGACGATCGTGTTCTGCCTGATGTACCTGGCGGTGGGCGTGCTGTCGCTGCGCATGAAGGACGACAGCGACCCGGGCGAGCACCGCGCGCCGCGCGCCGGGGCACCGGAAGCCGCTGGGGCTTCGGCCTAGGGAACGGAGAAGGTCCTGATCAGGCCGTCGCCCGTGAGGGCGGCGGCCTGATCTCCGTTCGGCGACAAGGCGGGTTGCCCTTCGACGGGTCCGAGAGTGGTCGTGCCGTCCGGCCGGAAGATCTGCAGGAGTCCGTCGGCGTTGCGGGCGGCCAGCACCGGGCCCGGGGCGATCGCCGGGTCGGAGATCGCCCCGGCCGCGATGGTCCGCACCCGCTTCCACCCCGCGTGCTCGGCCAGCACCACCAGATCGCCTCGGGAGTCGCGGTAGGCGGCGTACCCGCTGGTGGTGGCGATGGCGCCGACCGGACGCTCGGAGGAAGCAAGGGGCGCACCGCATCCGGAGTCGGTCAGCCGCCAGTGCAGCATCCCGCTCCGGGAAGCGGCCATCACGTGGATCCCGCCGCTCCCCGAGACCAGCACCGACACCTCGTCGCCCACGTCGGAGCCGCCGAGCCGGCACCACGCCCCGGTGTCGCGGACGCTCACCCCGCCGCCGGAGTCGCGGACCGCGACCACCACGCGCCCCCGCACCGACACCGCCGACGGCGGCCCGAGGTCCACGCCCGGTTCCCGCGGCGGTGGCACGCCCAGAGACCGCCACGGCCGGCCCGCGGCCTTGAGCCACACCGCACCCGAATCCCGGTCCTGCACCAGCAGCGTCGCGGGATCGGCGAAGGACGCCGACCCCTCGCGCGGATCGAACCCGGGTGTGTCCACAACGGATTCCCCGATCACCAGGTCACGGCCGCGCACGTGCGCGTGGCGACCGCCGGTCAGCCACCGCGTTCCCCACGGCCTGCGCAGGCGCATCGCGGCGAGCCAGGCGTCGTAGGGCTCGTCGAGGCTGACCAGCGGATCGTGCTCGGCGTAGCGGGCGAACACCGCGCGCTTTGCTTCCACCACGCGTTGCGGGAGGTTCGGCGGTGCGTCGGCGACGTTGTAATCGCGGTAGTGCAGCAGCGGCAGATCGGTTCCGATCAGCGCGGTTTCGGTGAACCGAGCGGTGGCGAGGTGGTCGGGGTGGTCGTGGGCGCTCCCCCACTGCTGCTGGTGGCGCGGGTCCGGTCGCGGGTCCTGGGTGCGGACGAGCGTCGGCGCGAACAGCTCCCGGAGGCGGATCAGCGCATCGATCACTGAACCGCGGTCGTGGCCGGTCACGGGCACGACCGACCCCGTCGCGGCGACGGTCTCCACGCGGTGCGCCGGATTCCGCCAGAGCTCGCTCAGCGCGTGCCGCGCGCGCGGGTCGTTGTCGTCGGGCAGGCCGAGGAACACCAGGCCCACCGAGGGGCGCCCGCGGAGCCGGTGCAGTTCCGCCCAGCGACCTCCGGGGAGGTCCAGCGCCGAGCGCGTCCAGTCGTCGGCGACCCCGGCCATCGCCGCGAACGCGGCGCGAGCACCGGCCTGGCGGCTCGCCGCGTAGTCCGCGGGCGGGCGCACGTCGCTCTCGCCGGCGGTGAGGAACACCGTCGTGACCCGAACACCCGAGCGGATCGCCAAGGGCACGTCCGGGCTCATGAACAGCATGTCGTCGTCGGGGTGCGCCACGACCTGCAGGTGCGACGGCCTCGGTGAACCCGCCGCCGCGACCCCCGAGGCGACCAGCAGCAACGCGACCGCGAGCAGCAGCGCGGCAGTTCTCATCGCGCCCACCGCCACGACATCCACAGCGCGCCCAGCGCCCCCGCGACCACCAGCAGCAGCCCCACCTCGGCGCCCGGTGGCGACCACGACAACGTCAGCGTCCCGCCGGAGATCTCACGCGGAACCCGCACGTGCAGCAGCCCCGGTCCGGTCGCGGACATCGGCACCGGACGTCCGTCCACAGTGGCCCGATAGCCGGGCCAGAACAGCCGCGCGAACACGAGGTCCCCGCTCCCGGTGAACCTCACGGTCTCGGTCCGCGCGCCGCGCTGCACGTCCTCCAGCACCTCAACCCCGCGAGCCGCGCTCAACCGCCCCTGCGGCCACGGCACCGGAGCGATGCGGGTGAGCACGACGACCTCACCGCTGCGGTGCGCGATCCGCCAGCCCGGCGGCGGCTGGGTGACCTCGCGCAGCCGTCGCTGCACCACGACGTGGGTGGCCTTGAGCTGGTCGGCGAGCCGATCGGGACCCCACAGTCGATCGTAGGCACGCGGACACGTTCCGCCGAAGTAGCTGAGGCACAACGACGTGTGCAGGGCGTCGTGGCCGATCCCGGTGTAGGACACCAGGCTCGCGACACCGGCAGCGGCCGGCATGTTGCCCAGCAGCAGGTCCGACCACGCGCTGCGGTCGGCGATGTGCTCCGGCGGGATCCGCTCCCGTGCCGCCACCTGCACCACCGTGCCGCCGCGCAGCGGCGCGTGGGCGCGGCGCAGGGCGTCGACGTCGGTCGGGAAGTTGTAGTCGGCGACGTCGCGGTTGATCGGGAACCACAGCAGCTGGAGCCCCAGCACCAACGCCGTCCCCAGGTGCAGCACCGGGAACACCCTGCCGCGCAGGGCCCACGCCAGCAGCCCGGCGACCAGCACCAGTCCGAGCAGGTGCTTGGGCGCTTGCGCGGGCCAAGCCGCGAAGGCCAGGTAGCCGCCCGCCAGCATCAGAAGCGCCGAGGCCGCCGTGCGCGTCGAGGCGCGGTCCCGTCGCAGGCCGCTGGACAACGCCACCGACAGCAGCACCGCCACGGCCAGGTGCACGACCGCGATGTGCCGCAGCGGCCAGCGGAACATCCACACGTTCGACGGGCCCAGGCACAGCAGTGCGAAGAACCCCGCGACCAGCACCACCGCGGTGCACCGCCGCCACGGCATCTCGCGCCACCTCAGCCAGGGCAGCAGCGGGACGGCGAACCACGACAGGAAGGTGGCGGGGACCGTCATCCGGTAGTCGCCGAAGGAGATGATCTGCGGCAGGAACCCGGGCGTGCTCGCGTTGAGCAGATCGCCGATGCCCGGCACCAGCAGACCGGAGTTGAACAGCTCGCGACCGGACCTCCAGCCCACCGCGGCGGTCGCCAGCACCGGCCAGAACACCAGCGGCAGGCACCCGGCCACCGCGACACCGATCGCGACCAACCGGCGCGGCCCGGATTCGACCGCCAGCCCGGCGAAGACCAGGCACAACGCGAGCAGGCCGTACGGGTCTCCGGCCGAGACGCACAGGTAGCACAGCCCGAACGGCAGCACCGCCGGTGCGCCTCCGTTCAAGTACCGGCGCAGCGCCCACCACGCCCACGGCAGCCACGCCAGACCCATCAGCCCACCGGCCCAGCTCGCGGCCTGGAAGTGCAGCACGAACCCGGACACCGGCAGCGCCACCGACATCACCGACGCCGCAGCGGGTTTCGCCCCGTAGCCCAGGCTCAGCAGGTAGGTCCCGACCGCCAGCAGCACCAGGAACTGGATCTTCACCACCGCCGCCGCGACCGCCAGGTCGCCGATCAGCGCGACCACGACGAAGTCCAGCAGGTGCACCGGGTTCCAGATGCCGAACAGCGACTCGGCGGCCAGGTTCCCGCCCATCCACGAATCCGGTTCCAGCCCCAGCGCCCACTCGCCCGCCAGCAACCGCTCGCCGAGGCGGTGCCACATCGGCAGGAACTGGGCGGCGCTGTCGTCGGCGAAGTAGAACGAGGGGTTGACCAGCAGCGGCAACGTCCCGAGCCCGGCCACGGTCAGCCCCACCCCGGCAGCACCGCGCCACTCACCGCGGTCCGGGCGGGTCAGCGCCGAGCGGCTGGCCATGAACGTCACCGGCACCAGCGCGAACCCCACCAGCGGCGCGAGCCTCGGATCGACCCCGAACACGGCCACCGCGAGCGCCACCGCCGAGGTGCTCACGCCCAGCAGCACCAGGCTCGACAGCGGGAACAGCAGCAACGAGCGCCCGCTCGGCCGCACCCGGAAGGTGAACCGGCAGTTCAGCGCGTAGGAGCACAGCATCGCCGCGCCGGTGGCCAGCGCGTGCGCCACCAGGTACGGCAGCACCAGCCACAGCGCCAGGTACACCGCCCAGTGCACGCCGGTGTTCACCCCGCCCACCAGCGCGAACCGGCCGAACTGCGAGGACCCGATCAGCCGCCGCATCACGACACCAGTCCCGCGGTGCACAACCGGTGCTCGCCGGGCAGCGGCTCCGGTACCGGACCGGTCTCCTTGACCAGGTAGTGCGGCCGCCGCCGGGACTCGGCGTAACCGCGACCGACGTACTCCCCGAGAACGCCGAGCATCAGCACCTGGACACCGCCCAACCCGAGAGGCACTGCTGCCCAGCGCTTCTCGGCTCCGGTGAGCGCTGCGAGCACGCCCGCGAGACCGGCGACGAGCAGTCCGAGGTAGATCGCCGGGCGGAGCGGCTTGTCGTTGAACGCGGTCAGCCCGTCGATGCCGTGATCGACCAGGTCCGCCAGCCGCCACCGCGACTCACCGGTCTCGCGCGGCACGTTGCGGTAGGTGACCCAGCCGGTGTCGAAACCGATCCAGGCGAACAGCCCCTTGGAGAAGCGGTGGTGCTCGGGCAGGGACAGCAGCGCATCGGCCGCGCGCCGCGACAGCACCCGGAAGTCCCCGGCACCGTCCTGCAGCCGCACGTCCAGCCACCGGCTCGCCAGCCGGTAGTAGGCGCGCGACGAGGCGGTCCGCCAGGCCCGTTCGCCGGAGCGGCTGCGCCGGGCGACGACCTGGTCGTAGCCGGTGTCGAGCAGCACCAGCATCCGGGGGAGCAGTCGCGGTGGGTGCTGCAGGTCGGCGTCGAGCAGCGCCACCCGGTGGCCGCGGGCGTGCCGGAGCCCGCAGAGCATCGCGGGCTCCTTGCCGAAGTTGCGGCTCAACGACACGTAGCGGAACCGCGGGTCGTGCTCGCTGAGGCGCCGGGCCTCGGACAACGTGCGGTCGGTGCTGCCGTCGTCGACCAGGATCACCTCGTAATCCCGGACGTGTCCGGACAGCGCCTCGACCAGCGCGTCGCGCAGCCGTTGCAATCCGTGCTCCTCGTTGAAGCACGGCACGACGATCGACAGGTGCATGGTGCAGTTCTCATCCGTCTCGGGGCCGGCGGCCCGCGCACCCCGGAACTCCGGAAACCGCTGCGGGCCTTGCTGGATCGCCCCGAACCATGCCCGCCGCACCCACCTCCACCCCCTCCCAACACACCGGCGAATCCCCCACCCCAGCGTCAGTTCCTCACCGGAGAACCGGATTTCAGTGGAAATCGGAACGCGGAGATCCACTGACATCCGCATCCCGATTTCCACTGAAATCCGGTCGTGGGAGTGCAAGTCAGGGATCAGGCGCCTCGTGCCCCGGAAAACGGCGGTAATCGGGCCCCCGAAAACGGCGGTGTTCGGGGGCCCTCGTGGAGGTGGCGGAGGTGTGGTGTCCAGGTCCGGTGCCGGTCGTGGAGGGGTGTCCACGGTGCCGGGCACATCGGTCGACGCGTGGTGGTGGCACCGGTGGGAATGACCGGACCTGGTGCGGCATCGGGGTGTGCGTGATGGCAGGCTGGTTCGCATGTCGTCCGCATCGTTTCCTCGCCGGAGCGCGCGCACGCAGGGGTTCAGCCTCGGTGCGCCACGCAACTTCACCGTCGTCGGCGACGGCGCGCGCGTCCTGTTCCTGCGCTCCACCAGCGGCACCGACCGCACCACGGCGCTCTGGGCACTGGACACCGCCACCGGAGCCGAGCGGTTGCTGGTGGACCCGGCGAAGCTGCAGGCCGACGACCAGGTGACCGCCGAAGAGCAGGCCCGGCGGGAACGCGCGCGGGAACGGGCGACCGGAATCACCGGCTACAGCACCGACCGCAACGGCGAGCAGGTCGTGTTCACCCTGTCCGGACGCCTGTTCATCGCCGAGGTCTCCACCGGTGACGCCCGCGAGCTCCCGGTCCAGCAGCCCGTCGCCGACCCGCGCCCCTCCCCCGACGGACGGCACATCGCCTACCTCTCCGCCGGTCAGCTCCGCGTGATCGCCGCCGACGGCTCCGGCGACCGCGCCCTGGCCGAACCGGACGGCGACAACGTCACCTGGGGAGCCGCCGAGTTCATCGCGGCCGAGGAGATGGACCGCCACCGCGGCTACTGGTGGGCGCCCAGCGGCGAGGAGCTGCTGGTCGCGCGCGTCGACGAAACCCCGGTCCGGCACTGGTACCTGGGCGATCCCGCCCACCCCGACCGCGTACCCGTCGCCACCCGCTACCCGGCCGCCGGGACCGCCAACGCCGAGGTCACGCTCGCCGCGATCGGGCTGGACGGGCAACGCGTCGCCGTCGAGTGGGACCGGAGCGCCTACCCGTACCTGGTCACGGCGCACTGGTCGCGGCACGGCAGCCCGCTGATCGCGGTGCAGACCCGAGACCAGCGCACCCAGCTGCTGCTGGCCGTCGACACCGAGGCCGGCACCACCACCGAGATCCACCGGGACACCGACCCGCACTGGATCGACATCAAGCCGGGCTGGCCGTCGTGGACTCCCGGCGGTGAGCTCGTGCGCATCGACGCCGCCGAGGGCGCCTACCGCCTGGTCGTCGGCGACCGGCCGTGGACGGCGGCTCCGCTGCAGGTGCGCGGCATCGTCGACATCGGTACCGAGGACGTGCTGGTCTCCGGTTCCGAGGACGACCCGGCCGAGGTGCACCTCTACCGCGTCACCACGACCGGGCACGAGCGCCTGACCAGCGGTTTCGGCGTGCACACCGGCACCCGCGGCGGCGACGTGCTGGTCGTGGCCACCAGCGACCTGGACCGGGCCCGGACGGGCGTGGTCGTGCGGCGCGGTGAGCGGACGATCGCCGAGATCGACAACCACGCCGAGGCCCACGGCCTGGACCTCGACGTCCGGCTGCTGCGGCTCGGGGAGCGCGAGCTGCGCAGCGCCCTGCTGCTGCCCAGCGGGTACACCGCGGCGGACGGGCCGCTGCCGGTGCTGCTGGACCCCTACGGCGGCCCGCACGCCCAGCGGGTGCTGGCCCGCCAGCAGGGCTACCTGACCTCACAGTGGTTCGCCGACCAGGGCTTCGCGGTGCTGATCACCGACGGCCGCGGGATGGCCGGGCGCGGGCCCGACTGGGACCGGGCCATCGCCGGTGACCTGGCCGGTCCGCCGCTGCAGGATCAGGTCGACGCGCTGCACGCCGCCGCTGCCGAACACCCCGAGCTCGACCTCGACCGGGTGGCGATCCGCGGCTGGTCCTTCGGCGGCTACCTCGCCGGACTGGCCGTGCTGCGCCGCCCGGACGTCTTCCACGCCGCCATCGTCGGAGCCGGGGTCGTCGACTGGCGGCTCTACGACACCCACTACACCGAGCGCTACCTGGGCGATCCCAACACCTCGCCCGAGGTCTACGAGGCGAACTCGCTGCTGCGCGACGCCGCGAAGCTGGAACGCCCGATGTTGATCGTGCACGGCACGGTGGACGACAACGTGGTCCTGGCCCACGGCCTGCGCCTGTCGGCGGCGCTGACCGCCGCCGCACGCCCGCACTCGGTGCTCCCGCTCGCGGGCGTGAGCCACATGCCCACCGACGAGACGACCAGCGAGAACCTGCTGCTCATGCAGGTCGACTTCCTGCGCGCGTCGTTGGCGCGCTAGGAATCCTGCGGGAGCAGCGCGACGAGCCGGAAACCGCCGTCCTCGGACGGGCCCGCGTCCAGCTCGCCGCCGGCCATGCGGATCCGCTCTGACAGGCCCTCCAGCCCGGCTCCGCCGGTGAGCTCGGTGATCGGCTCGGCGTCCGGGGCGTCGTTGGTGACCACGATGCGCAGCGCGTCGGCCCGGTTGCTCAGGTCCACCCGGACCCCCGCGCCGGGCGCGTGCTTGGAGGCGTTGGTCAGCGCTTCCTGCACGACCCGGTAGGCCGCCCGCTCGACGGCGCCCGGCACCTCGTGGTGCTCCAGCTCGCCGGTCAGCTCGACGTCCACACCGGACGCGCGCGCCTGGCCCACGAGGTCGGTGATCGTCTTGGCCTCGGCCTCGGCCGTGCTCGAGCTGAGCCCGAGCGTCGTGCGCATCTCCTCCAGCGCCTGCTTGGCCAACCCGCGCACCCGCGTGGCGGCCTCGCGCACGGACGCCTCACCGCTGCTCGCGCCGAGCGCGGCGGACTCGACGGCGATCAGCGTGACGTGGTGGCCGACGGCGTCGTGGATCTCCCGGGCGATGCGGGCGCGCTCCTCGGACTTGGCCATCTCGGCCTTGGCCTGCGCGACCACTTCACCGGCGTCGGCGAGCCGCTGGAGGCTCTCGGCCAGCTGCTCGCGCAGCGCCACCAGCAGCCCCAGCACGGCGGGCGCCCCCGCCGACAGCACCACGAACGCCAGGGTCAGCAGGATCGAGCCGGGTGTCAGCGACTGCGTGATCAGCACGGGCGCGACGGCGACCACGCAGGTCAGCAGAACCCACCCGGCCAGTTCGGGCGGCTTCGGACGCACCCGCCCGAGGCGGAACATCGCCACCAGGATCGCCGCCCAGCCCAGGCCACCGGCCATCGCCGGCATGCACAGGAGCACGGCCAGCCGGGGCCAGCGATGCCGCAACGGCAGCAGCAGTCCCGCCGCTAACCCGGACAGGACCTTGTAGCCCATCGGGTCCGGGGTGGCGATGACGGCGGCAACGGGCAGGCCGGCCGCCAGGACCTCCAGGCCCCAGAACCGCCAGTTCACGCCGTTCACCGCGCACCGCCGACGCCGGAGACCCGCTGCGCGATCAGAGCGGCCTGCACCCGGTTCTGCGCGCCGAGCTTGGACAGGACGGTGGAGACGTAGCTCTTCACCGTCGCCTCGGTCAGTCCCAGCCGGGAACCGATGTCGGCGTTGGAACGACCGTCGGCGAGCAGTTGCAGCACCTGCCGCTCCCGCGCGGACAGCGCCTTGACCAGGTCGAGCTCGCGGGCATTGTCGCTGGTGACGCGCAGCCGCGGCAGCAGCCGCGCGGTGATCCTCGGGTCCAGCACCGCGCCGCCTCCGGCCAGGTCCTGCACCGCGCGCACCAGCACCTCCGGCTCGGCGTCCTTGAGCAAGAACCCCTGAGCGCCGAAGCGCAGCGCGTCGGCGACGTAGTCGTCGAGGTCGAACGTGGTCAGCACGGCGGACACGGGTGGCTCGGGCAACCGCGCCACCTCGCGCAGCGCGGTGAGCCCGTCCTTGCCCGGCATCTGGACGTCGATCAGGGCGACGTGCGGCCGGTGCGCGCGCACCTGGGTGAGCAGTCCGTGACCGTCACCGGCCTCGGCCACCACCTCGATGGTGCCGCTGCTCTCCAGCATGACCTTGAGCCCGCGTCGCAGCATCGGCTCGTCGTCGGCCAGCACGACCCGGATCGGCCCGCCGCCGTCGGTTGCCGCCACCTCTCGGTTCACCTCCGCCGTTCCCGAGGGTCGCCAGCAGACTAACGGGAGCGGATGTCCTCAGCGCACGCACCACCCGCGGACGACCGGCTCAGCGCTTGCCCTTGGCCTTGCGCTCGCGGACCCGCACGGAAATGCGCACCGGGCTGCCGACGAATCCGAAGGTCTCGCGGAACTTGCGCTCCAGGAACCGCCGGTAGCCGGCCTCCAGGAAGCCGGTGGTGAACAGCACGATCGTCGGCGGCCGGGTCTGCGCCTGGGTGGCGAAGAGGATCTTCGGCTGACGACCGCTGCGCGCGGGCGGCGGGTTGGCCGCGACCAGCTCGTTGAGCCAGCCGTTGAGGCGACCGGTGGAGACCCGGGTGTCCCAGGAGTCCAGCGCGGTGCGCAGCTGCGGCGCCAGCTTGGCCACCGAGCGGCCGGTCAGCGCCGAGACGTTGACCCGCTCCGCCCAGCGCACCCGCACCAGCTCGCGGTCGATCTCCTTCTCCAGCTGGTTGCGGCGGTCGTCGTCGACCTTGTCCCACTTGTTGTAGGCCAGCACCAGCGCGCGTCCCGCCTCGACCACCATCGTGATCACCCGCAGGTCCTGCTCGCTGATCGGCTCCGAACCGTCGACCAGCACGATCGCGACCTCGGCGGCCTCGATGGCGGCCTTGGTGCGCAGCGACGCGTAGTACTCGGTGCCGCTGGCGGTTTTGACCCGCTTGCGCAGGCCGGCGGTGTCGACGAAGCGCCACACCTGGCCGTCGAGCTCGACCAGCGAGTCGACCGGGTCCACGGTGGTGCCGGCGACGTCGTGCACCACCGAGCGGTCCTCGCCGGTGAGCTTGTTGAGCAGGCTGGACTTGCCGACGTTGGGCTTGCCGACCAGCGCGACGCGGCGAGGTCCGCCGGTGGCGCCGAAGACCTCGCGCGGGGTTTCCGGCAGCGCCTCCAGCACCCGGTCCAGCAGGTCGCCCGAGCCTCGCCCGTGCAGACCGCTGACCGGCATCGGCTCGCCCAGGCCCAGCGACCACAGCGAGTGCACGTCGGACACGCCGCGCTCGTCGTCGACCTTGTTGGCCACCACGATCACCGGCCGCTTCGAGCGGCGCAGCACGCGGGCCACGGCTTCCTCGGTGGCGGTGGCGCCGACCTTGGCGTCGACGACCAGCACGATCGCGTCGGCGGTGTGCATGGCCATCTCGGCCTGAGCCGCGACGGCGCTCTGCAGCCCCTTGGCGTCGGGCTCCCAACCGCCGGTGTCGACGACGGTGAAGCGGCGTCCGCTCCACAACGCGTCGTAGGCGACGCGGTCCCGGGTCACGCCCGGGGTGTCCTGCACGACGGCCTCACGACGCCCCAGCAGGCGGTTGACCAGGGTGGACTTGCCCACGTTGGGGCGTCCGACCACGGCCAGGACCGGTTGCGGCTTCGGCGGCGCCTCATCGCCCTGCGCGGCGGCCTCGTCGAATTCCGCCCATTCGGACTCGTCGGACCACGTGCCGTCCAGGTCCTCCAGCGACTCGTCGGTCACGCTCGTTTACCTCTCACATCGTCAGTGGTCCGGTCGGCGACCTGCCGATCCAACTCGGCGATCAGCTCGACCAGTTCGTTGCGGACGGTCTCGGTGGCCGCCACCAGCCCGGCGCGGCCCTTGCCGCCCGCCGGGGAAATCGGCTCCCCGAACAACACGTCGATCCTGGGTAACAGCCTACGGCCCGATCCATCGGGACGTCGGGTGCCCCGGCACGCCACCGGCAGGATCTGCGCCCCCGAGGCGCGCGCGAGCCACGCCGCCCCGTGCTGGGCGTTGTCGATCTCCCCGGAACCACGCGTGCCCTCGGGGAACACCCCGACCACGCCGCCGCCCTTGAGCACGCGGACCGCGGTCAGCAGCGGGGTTCGATCGGGTTCACCGCGCCGGACGCCGATCTGCCCGATGCGGGTCAGGAACCAGCCCAGCGCACCGCTGAACATCTCCTGCTTGATCAGGAACACCATCGGGCGCGGAACCATTCCCAGCAGCAGCGGACCGTCCAGCAGCGAGCTGTGGTTGGCCACCAGGACCACCGGACCGCTGCGCGGGATGTGCTCGCGACCGCGCACCTTCACGCGGAACGGCAGCCGCAGCGGCCAGCGCGAGATCCACCGGGCCACGCGGTGCAGGCCGGCCGAGGCGCCCTCGGGAAGTTCTTCGCTCACGCCGCACCTCCCAGCAGGCCGCGCGACTCCACGAGCTTGGTGAGCTGTTCGAGCACCCCGGCGATGTCGAGGTCGGTGGTGTCGACCTCGACGGCGTCCTCGGCCTGGCGCAGCGGAGCCACCGCGCGGCCGGAGTCCAGCGCGTCGCGGCGCTGCACGTCGGCGTGGGTGCTGCGCAGGTCGCTCTCGCGGCCGTCGGAGGCGTCCTGCGCGGTCCGGCGCGCGGCGCGCGCGTCCGCGGAGGCCGTCAGGTAGACCTTCAGGCCCGCGTCCGGCACGACGACCGTGCCGATGTCGCGGCCTTCGACGACCATGCCGCCCGGCTCCTCGATCGCTTCGCCGATCAGCTCGCGCTGCATCGCCACCAGCAGCTCGCGAACCTCGGGCACCGCGGAGACCGCCGAGACGGCGGCGGTGACCTCGGGGCCGCGGATCTCCGGTTCCGCGTCCGCGCGGTCGAGCCGCACGGCGGGCGCGAGCGGATCGGTCCCCATGCCCAGCTCGGCGGCGCGAGCGACCCGGGTCACCGCCGCGGCGTCGGTGGGATCGACACCCGCGCGCAGCACTGCAAGCGTCACCGCCCGGTACATGGCACCGGTGTCGAGGTAGGTCGCGCCGAGAGCCGCCGCCAACTTCTTCGACACCGTGGACTTGCCGGTACCCGACGGTCCGTCGAGAGCCACTACTCCACGAAGCCTGGCCTGCGCCACGTCGCCGTTCCTCCCCGTTCACGGAATCCTTCCCGGCGGATCGCCGGAACCAACCAACCATTCTGCCTGGCCGCTACCGGTGAATCCCAATCGCGTCCGGTTCGGGATCGGAACCGGACCGAGACCGGGAACTTCCCCCGGGCGGATCAAGGAATACGCGCAAAGCCCTTTAGGGTTGCAAGAGTGGACGTAACTGTGACTCCGCTGCCGGGGCTCGGCACGCGCCAGGACTTCACCACTGGATCTGGTCA
Organism: Saccharopolyspora endophytica; assembly: GCF_018070075.1. Classification (GTDB taxonomy): domain Bacteria; phylum Actinomycetota; class Actinomycetes; order Mycobacteriales; family Pseudonocardiaceae; genus Saccharopolyspora; species Saccharopolyspora endophytica. Next base: position 18,954 of record NZ_JAGPXE010000014.1, on the reverse strand, counting down.
CCGCGTCGGGGTGATCACCTATCGGGACGGGCGTTTCGAGCTGATCGTCTCCGACCACGAGGACCCGGACAAGGTCGCCGCCTCGGTCGAGCTGTCCAGCACCGAGACCAGCACGCTGGCCGGTCTGCTGGGGGCGCCTCAGCTGGTGTCGAAGCTCGCCGAGCAGCAGCGGGAGGTCGCCGGGGTGACCACCTGGCAGCTGCCGGTCCCCGCCGGTTCGCCCTACGCGGGCCGCGAGCTGGGCGACACCGAGATGCGCACCCGCACCTCGGTGTCGATCGTCGCGGTGGTGCGGGAGGGCGTCGTCCACCCGTCGCCGCGGCCGGACTTCGTCTTCGCCGCCGGTGACCTGGTGGTCGTGGTGGGCACGGCCGAAGGGCTGCGGGCGGCCGGGGAGATCCTCACCCAGGGCTGAGCCGGCAGAGCACGGCCGGCGAAGGTCGACGCCGACCGACCGTCACAACTCCATACGCAGGGAACACGCGAGAGGAAACACGGTGCACGACACGGCGATCTCCCTAATCGAGCTGGGAGCGGTGTTCTTCGGTCTCGGCATCCTCGGGAGACTCGCGTGGAAGATCGGCATATCACCGATCCCGCTGTACCTGCTCGGTGGAGTCGCGTTCGGCACCGGCGGACTGATCCCGCTGCACGGCATCCAGCCGTTCACCCACATCGCCTCCGAGATCGGCGTGGTGCTCCTGCTGCTGTTATTGGGGCTGGAGTACTCCGCAGGCGAACTGGTCACCGGGCTGCGCCGCTCCTGGGTGGCCGGGCTGATCGACATCGTGCTCAACGCCGCTCCCGGAGCCATCGTGGCGCTGATGCTGGGCTGGGGCCCGATCGGCGCGCTGGCGATGGCCGGCGTCACCTACATCTCCTCGTCGGGCATCGTGGCCAAGGTGCTCGGCGATCTGGGCAGGCTCGGTAACCGCGAGACACCGGTGATCCTGTCGATCCTGGTCTTCGAAGACCTCGCGATGGCCGTCTACCTGCCGATCCTCACCGCGCTGCTGGCCGGGGTCAGCTTCGTCGGCGGTCTGACCGCGGTCGGCATCTCGCTGCTGGTGATCACCGTGGTGCTGCTGATCGCGCTGCGCTTCGGCAAGTACGTCTCCGCGATCGTGGACAGCCCCGACCCCGAGGTCTTCCTGCTGCGGCTGCTCGGCGCCGCGCTGCTGGTCGCCGGGCTGGCCTCCGAGCTGCAGGTCTCGGCCGCGGTCGGCTCGTTCCTGCTCGGCATCGCGATCTCCGGGTCCACCGCGCAGAACGCGACCCGCATGCTGGAGCCGCTGCGCGACCTGTTCGCCGCGGTGTTCTTCGTCGTCTTCGGCCTCAACACCGATCCCGTGCAGATCCCGCCGGTGCTGCCGATCGCGCTGGGCCTGGCCGCGCTGACCTGCGCCACGAAGGTGCTCACCGGCTGGATCGCGGCCCGCATGCAGGGCGTGGCCCGGATGGGCCGGCTGCGCGCGGGCGCGGCCCTGGTGGCGCGCGGCGAGTTCTCCATCGTCATCGCGGGCCTGGCGGTGTCCTCCGGCGCGGTCGACGGCGAGCTCGCGGCCCTGGCCACCGCCTACGTCCTGCTCATGGCCATCATCGGCCCGGTCGCGGCCCGCGTCGTCGAGCCCCTCGCCCGCGCGGTCCTGATGCGCAAGCCTCAGACCGCGTGAGCGGTGCACCGCCCAGAACGAAGAAATCCGCGGCCGGGAAGTCCCGGCCGCGGAGTGTTCTCAGCTGAAGCTCACATGTCGACGATCTTGTAGAGGGACGCGATCTCCTGGCCGTTGAGCGGCCGGATCGCTCCCTGGCGCTCGGTGGTGAGCTGCACGTCGCCGATGCGGGTGCGCACCAGGCGCTGCACCGGGTGCCCGACGTGCTTGAGCAGCCGGCGCACGATGCGCTTGCGACCCTCGTGCAGCACGATCTCCACCAGCGCGCGGTTCTGGTTCTGGTCGACCAGCTTGAAGCGGTCCACCTTCACCGGGCCGTCCTCCAGCTCGACGCCCTCGCGCAGCCGCTGCCCGAGGTCCTTCGGGATGGGTCCCAGCACCTCGGCCATGTAGGTCTTGCGAACCTTGTACGACGGGTGCATCAGCCGGTTGGCGAGCTCGCCGTCGTTGGTGATCAGCAGCAGACCCTCGGTGTCCTGGTCCAGGCGCCCCACGTGGAACAGCTTGCCCTGGCGCTCCCGCAGGTAGTCACCGATGCACGGACGTCCCTTGTCGTCGGACATCGTGCACAGGATCCCGGCGGGCTTGTTGAGCAGCAGGTGCGTCAGGTTGGTGTTGGTCATCACCCGGCTGCCGTCGACGTGGATCACCGCGGTCTCCGGGTCGACGCGGCGGCCCAGCTCCATGACGACCTCGCCGTTGACCTCGATGCGGCCCTCGACGATCATCTCCTCGGCTGCCCGCCGAGACGCGACACCCGCCTGCGACAGCACCTTCTGCAGGCGCACCCCCTCGTCGTTGGGGTCCTTCGCGGCACTGGACGGGGAACGGCGTTCAGACGTCATCGATCGAATCCACTTCGGGCAACAGGGGTGCGAGCGGCGGCAGGTCCTTGAGCGACGACAGCCCCAGCCGTTCCAGGAACAGCTCGGTCGTGCAGTACAGGATGCCGCCCGTCTCCGGGTCGGTGCCGGCCTCGCTAATCAGACCGCGCCCCACAAGGGTACGGATGACGCCGTCCACGTTCACACCCCGTACCGCCGCGACGCGGGAGCGCGTCACCGGCTGACGGTAGGCGATCACCGCGAGGGTCTCCAGCGCAGCGCGGGTCAGCTTGGTCCGCTGCCCGTCGAGCAGGTAGCGCTCGACGTAGGGCGCGTACTTCTCGCGCGAGTAGAAGCGCCAGCCGTCGCCGACGTAGCGCAGGTCGATGCCGCGCTCGCTCTCCGCGTAGGCCTCGGACAGCCTCCGCAGCGCGGAGCGGACCCGGGCCACCGGCTGCTCCAGCGTCTCCGCGAGCAGCTCGTCCCCCGCCGGCACGTCCACGACCAGCAGCAACGCCTCCAGCGCGGCGTCCAGCTCGGAATCGGCGGTGAGGTCGGGAGCACCGGGGGTCTCCACCGCCTCGTCGGCCACGGCCTCCGGGCCGGGTTCGGCGGGAGCTTCCTCCGCGCCCGTCACCTCCTCCGGCTGCACGTCGACCTCGGGTTCCGCTTCGGCGGCCATCAGCCGTACTCCTCTTCTTCCTTCGTGGCTCGCTGCGCCTCGGCCTCGGCCTGCGCCTGGGCGAGGCTGCCGCCGACCCAGGTCACCTGCAGCTCGCCGAGCGGGCTGTCCTGCTCGAACTGCAGCACCTTCTCCCGGTACAGCTCCAGCAGCGCCAGGAACCTGGCCACGACCTCGACGGTGTGCCCGCAGTCCGACACCAGGTCGGTGAAGGTCAACGTGCCCTTCTCCGCCAGCCGCACCCGCAGCAGAGCGGCGTGCTCGCGCACCGACACCCCGTGCTGGTGGATGTGGTCCAGCGACACCGTCGGCGGCGGTTTCGGCCGGAACACCGAGGCGGCGATCTCGGCGAACCGCTGCGGGTCGACGCCGATCACCACCTCCGGCAGCAGGTTCTCGTAGCGCTCCTCCACCGACACCGAGCGCGGGTAGCGGCGCAGCGCACCGGCTTCCAACTCGGCGAACAGCGCGGCGACCTGCTTGTAGGCGCGGTACTGCAACAGCCGCGCGAACAGCAGGTCGCGGGCTTCCAGCAGCGCGAGGTCGGCCTCGTCCTCGACGTCGGCGGCGGGCAGCAGCCGGGCGGCCTTGAGGTCCAGCAGCGTCGCGGCGACCACCAGGAACTCGGTCGTCTCGTCCAGGTCCCAGTGCTCACCGAACGTGCGGGTGTAGGCGATGAACTCGTCGGTGACCTTGTGCAGCGCCACCTCGGTGACGTCGAGCTCGTGCGCGGAGATCAGTTGGAGCAGCAGGTCGAAGGGGCCTTCGAAGTTCTCCAGCCGAACGGTGAACTTCCCGTCACCGGACTTCGCCTCGGTCTCCGCTAACGCGGAATCCTGTTGTGCTGCATCGATCCCGGCGTCGGACGGTGCGAGTTCGGCGCCGGGTTGTGGGGCATCGGTCACTCGCCGGACTCCCGCAGGTGCCGGACCAGCACCGAGTCCGCACCGTGCTCGGTGAAGTCGGCCAGCAGCACCGCGATCGCCTCGCGCACGACGCGGCCGCGGTCCACGGCGATGCCGTGGTCCGCCCGCAACGCGAGCCGAGCCTGCTCCAAACCCAGCAACTCCTCGTCGGACACGTACACGGTGATCTTCGAATCGTGCTTGCGCCGACCCGAACCCGCCGACCGTGCCCGCCCCTGCTCCTTGACCGGGGCCGCCGGCTTCGGGTCCTCCTGCGGCGCGGAGCCCTGATCCGTCCGAGGAACAGTAGTACGGAACAGTTCCGCGGCTCCGGGCAGGGCGACCCGACGCGTCATCGAGCGATCACCTCGCGGGCCAGCGCCCGGTACGCCTGGGCACCGGCGGAACGGGGCGCCCACCTGGTGATCGGCTCGCCGGCGACCGTGGTCTCCGGGAACCGCACCGTCCGGTTGATCACCGAGTCGTAGACGACGTCGCCGAAGGCTTCCACCACGCGCTGCATGACCTCGCGGGAGTGCAGCGTGCGCGGGTCGAACATCGTCGCCAGGATGCCGCTGATCTCCAGCTTCGGGTTCAGCCGCTCGCGCACCTTCTCGATGGTGTCGATCAGCAGCGCCACCCCGCGCAGGCTGAAGAACTCGCACTCCAGCGGGATGATGACGCCATCGGCAGCGGCCAGCGCGTTCACCGTGAGCAAGCCGAGCGAGGGCTGGCAGTCCACCAGGATGTAGTCGTACTCCTCGATCGACTGCCGCAGCACGCGGTGCAGCGTCTGCTCGCGGCCGACCTCGGTGACCAGCTGCACCTCGGCGGCGGAGAGGTCGATGTTGCTGGGCAGCAGGTCCATGCCCTCGACGGTGGTGCGGCGCACCACGTCCTCGACGGTGACCCCGCGCTCCATGATGACGTTGTAGATCGTCTGCTCGAGCTGGTGCGGCTGAACGCCGAGACCGACCGAGAGCGCGCCCTGCGGGTCGAAGTCCACCAGCAGCACCCGGCGTCCGTGTTCCGCGAGCGCGGCACCGAGGTTGATCGTCGAGGTGGTCTTGCCTACGCCGCCCTTCTGGTTGCACATGGCGAGCACCGACGCGGGACCGTGCTCGTCCAGCAGCGGGGGTTCGGGGATGTGCCGGAGCGGCCGACCGGTCGGACCGAGACCGCGGGCGTCCTGGTTCTGATCGGCGTTGGCCGCAGGACCTGTGGTCTCGGGGGCGATGCTCAGGTCGACCGCGCCCCGAGGCCGCCGGGCGGCGGAAGGATGCGGCAACGACATGGCGATCTGACTCCTTCGGTACCGGTGGCGATCGATCGCAGCCTAAGTCGCTCAAACGACCTGCGGCAACGTGCCTCGCCGTCGTGTCGGTAATTGGGTCGGCGGAAGTTCGTGATGTGCGTGTGATGAAGATCTACCGCTTTCGTTGATCACGCGCATGCGCAAGCGGTGATCTCACCCCGAAAGGTGTGCGCGCGGATGTGCCGTGGCGTAGACCTCCCGAAGCGTGTTGACCGTGACCAGCGTGTACACCTGCGTCGTCGTCACCGAGGCGTGCCCCAGCAGCTCCTGCACCACGCGCACGTCCGCCCCGCCTTCGACCAGGTGCGTGGCGAAGGAATGGCGCAGCACGTGCGGCGAAACCGTTTCCGCGATTCCCGCCCGTTGCGCAGCCGTTTTCAACGCGTTCCACGCGCTCTGGCGGGAAAGTCCGGTGCCGCGCGAATTCAGGAACACCGCCGAACTGCCGCGCCCGCGCGCCACCAGCACCGGCCGCGCCCGCACCAGGTACGCCTCCAGCATCGCCAGCGCGGGACGCCCGATCGGCACGAGCCGCTGCCTGCCGCCCTTCCCGTCCAGCAGAACGGTGCGGTCGGTGCGGTCGATGTCGTCGACGTCGAGCCCGACCGCTTCGGAGATGCGCGCCCCGGTCGAGTAGAGCAGTTCCAGCAGCGCCCGGTCCCGCAGCCCGCGCGGATCGTCCCCGCCGGCGTGCTCCAGCAGCCGTCCGACGTCGTCGACCGACAGCGCCTTCGGCAGCCGCTTCGGCGGGCTCGGAGGCGCGACCTCGCGCGCCACGTCGACGGCGATCCTGCCCTCGGCGTGGGCGAACCGGTGCAGGCCGCGCGCGGCCACCAGCGCCCGCGCCGCCGACGACGACGCCAGCGGCGGTCGGCCTTCGACGCCTTCCCGGAGCTGCGCCAGGAACTCCGCCAGGTGCTCGGTGCGCACCTCGTCGAGCCCGGAAACGCCTTGCGCCACCAGGAATTCCGCGTACCGGCGCAGGTCGCGGGCGTAGGAGTCCAGCGTGCTGCGCGCGGTTCCGCGCTCGACCGCGAGGTGGTCGAGGTATTCGCCGACGGCGGTGCGCAATCCCGGCGGCAGCGACTCGAAACCCTTCACCGGGCAGCGAATCGCCGCGGCCGGTCGACCCACTCGGCGTCGGCCGGGCGGGTCTGCGCGACACCGCTGCGGGCCGCCTGGGCGGCCAGCAGACCGGCCACCGCCGGACCGTTCACGATCTCCCCCGCGAACGCCATCCGGATCGCTTCCGCCAGCGGGAACCGCTCGATGATCAGGTCCGCTTCCTCATCGCCGACGGCGTCGGGACGGGTCACCTCCGACAGGCCGGTGGCGAGGAACACGCGCACCACCTCGTCGGTGAAGCCCGGCGAGGTGGCCACGTCGACCAGCACCGACCAGTCCTCAGCGGCCAACCCCGCCTCCTCGGCGAGCTCGCGCTGCGCGGTGCGCACCGGCGGCTCACCGGCGACGTCCAGCAGACCGGCGGGAAGTTCCCACAGCCTGCGGCCGATCGGATAGCGGTACTGGTGGACCAGGACGACCCGGTCCTGCTCGTCGACCGCGGCGATGGCCACGGCGCCGTAGTGCTCGACGACCTCTCTGCGGGCGTGACCTCCGCCGGGCATGCCCACTTCGTCCGCCCGCAGCGCCAGGATCCGCCCGACGTAGACGTCTTCGCTGGCCAGCGTGGTGAACTCGTGCTCTCCGTTGGTGCGCGCGACACCGCTACCCGTGGTCTCCACGAGCACCACCCTAGAGCCGATCGCCCACCGATGAAGCGGCCCGCACCACCGTCACCGGTCGTGCGGGCCGCTCACCTGCGAGGAATCAGGCTCCGGCGGGTTCGGACTCCGGTTCCGAAGCGGCCGTCTCCAGCTCCACCGGAAGCCGCTCGGCCGCCTGGTAGTCGATGGCCGCCTTCACGAACGCCGCGAACAGCGGGTGCGGGCGGGTCGGACGGCTCTTGAGCTCCGGGTGCGCCTGCGTGCCCACGAAGAACGGGTGGATCTCGCGGTCCAGCTCGACGAACTCGACCAGGCGGTCGTCGGGCGAGGTGCCGGAGAAGACCACGCCGGCCTTGCTCAGCCGGTCCCGGTAGGAGTTGTTGACCTCGTAGCGGTGCCGGTGCCGCTCGTGGACCTCGGTCGTGCCGTAGGCCTCGGCGACGAGCGAGCCCTCGGCCAGCTTCGCCGGGTAGGAACCCAGCCGCATCGTGCCGCCCATGTCCCGGTCACCCGAGATCACGTCGTGCTGGTCGGCCATGGTGCTGATCACCGGGTGCTGGCAGGGCTCCTCGAACTCGGTGGAGTTCGCGCGCTCCAGACCTCCCAGCGACCGGGCCGTCTCGATCACCATGCACTGCAGGCCCAGGCACAACCCGAGGACCGGGATGTTGTTGGTGCGCGCGTAGCGGATGGCACCGAGCTTGCCCTCGATGCCGCGCACGCCGAACCCGCCCGGGATCAGCACGCCGTCCACGCCGGCCAGGGCCTGCGCCGCACCGGAGTCGGTCTCGCAGGTGTCCGAACCGACCCAGGAGATCTCCACCTTGGCGTGGTGGGCGAACCCGCCCGCGCGCAGGGCTTCGGTCACCGACAGGTAGGCGTCGGGCAGGTCGACGTACTTGCCGACCAGCGCGATGCGCACCCGCTCGGACGGGTTGTGCACCCGGTCCAGCAGGTCGCCCCACACCGACCAGTCGACGTCGCGGAAGGGCAGCCCGAGCCTGCGCACCATGTAGGCGTCCAGGCCCTCGCTGTGCAGCACCTTCGGGATGTCGTAGATCGACGGCGCGTCCGGGCAGGCCACCACGCCGTCGGTGTCGACGTCGCACATCAGCGCGATCTTGCGCTTGAGGTCGGAAGGCAGCTCGCGGTCGGCGCGGCAGACCAGCGCGTCGGGCTGGATGCCGATGTTGCGCAGGGCCGCCACCGAGTGCTGGGTGGGCTTGGTCTTGAGCTCGCCCGACGGCGCCAGGTACGGCACCAGCGAGACGTGCAGGAAGAAGCAGTTGTCCCGGCCCACGTCGTGGCGGACCTGGCGGCAGGCCTCCAGGAACGGCAGCGACTCGATGTCGCCGACGGTGCCACCGACCTCGGTGATCACCACGTCGGGCGTGACGCCGTTCTCGTCGGGCTCGGCCATGGCCCGGATGCGGGCCTTGATCTGGTCGGTGATGTGCGGGATGACCTGCACCGTGTCACCCAGGTACTCGCCGCGGCGCTCCTTGGCGATGACCGCGGAGTACACCTGGCCGGTGGTGACGTTGGCGTTGCGGGTCAGATCGCGGTCCAAGAACCGCTCGTAGTGACCGATGTCCAGGTCGGTCTCGGCGCCGTCCTCGGTGACGAACACCTCACCGTGCTGGAAGGGGTTCATCGTCCCCGGATCGACGTTCAGGTAGGGGTCGAGCTTCTGCATGGTCACCCGCAGGCCGCGGGAGGTGAGCAGTTCGCCCAGGCTGGACGCCGTGAGCCCCTTCCCCAACGACGAGGCAACGCCCCCCGTTACGAAAACATGCTTGATCGTGCGTGCTTGCGGCACCAACAAAAGCTCCCCGTGGTCAAGCCGTCGCCTGGCTGGATTTCTGCGCTGGCAGGACGGCTGGATCCGTCGCTCCCACGGAATTCCAGCCTAACGCACGACGGTCGGGGCCCGCACCGAGACCCGCCCTTCCTGGAAATGGCGAACCGGCCGGGTCAACCGCCATCCGGCGGTCTACCGGCCGGTCAACCGTGACGTCTCGGTGAACCGCGCACGACCAGGGGCGAACCCGCGGGTCACGAAGCGCCGCGGGTGCCCGGCACGGGTCCCTGCGCGCTGCTGGCCACACCGTAGTGCCCGGCCTGGCGGTCCGCCTGCTCGCGGGCGGCCATGACGACCGCCACGCGACCGGCACCGGTCTCCGCGTTGTCCACCGTGGAGAGGCTCGACGACATCGCCGGGTCGACGCGCGCCACGCCGACCGCGCCGCGCCCGTCGGCGGAGCCCGTCGTACCGGCCAGGACCGCGCCCTGCCCGGAGCGGTCGATCTGCGTGGCCAAGCGCGCCAGCGCCGTCGCCCGGTCCGCCGCGTTGTCGCCCTCCATGCGACCGCCGGTGAGCACCACCGCCAGCTGCGCGGGGCGCAGCCCCTCCGACGCGGTCGCGTAGCCGCCGCCGGCCAGGCCGGACAGCGCCGCCGCGCGGGCGTCATCGGCGGCTTGCGGCTGCCCGGTCTGGGGGTTGACCAGCGCCAACGGGCCGATCAGGCCACCGGCGAGGGTGCCCGGGTCCGCCGCCGTGGGCAGCTGGACCCCGGCGGGGAGCAGCTGGGTGACGACGCCGCGCAGCTGATCGGTGCGGTCCGGGTCGGTGAGCGCCTCGCCGAGGCGAACCTCACCGGTGATGTCGGCGCCGGAGTCGCGCAGCAGCTCGGTCATCGCGGCGCGGTGGCCGTCGTCGGTGTCGGCGGAGCTGATCACGACCACGCTGCGGCCGGAGAGCTGACCCCGCACGGCCATCGGCGCGATGGTCGTGTCGAACCGGTCGGCGGCGTCGGCCTGGGCCTTGAGCTGGGCGCGCTCGGCACCGAGCTCGTCGACCTGAGCGCGCAGCTCCTGCTTCTCCCCGCTCACGGCCGTCAGCAGGCCTTCGCTGACCGAGCTGGTGCCCAGCACCACGCCCACGGCCAGCGCGAGGAAGACCGCGGCGATCGAGACGATGTGGTAGCGCAGCGTGATCACGAGAACAGCCCCTTGAAGTAAGCCGACACGACACCGGCGGTGTCGGCCATCTGGCTCATGGCGGCGGCGCCGAGCCCGGACACCAGCAGCGCCACGGCGACCACCAGCAGCACCGCCAGCACCAGCAGCACCACGGCCGACATCGGCGTGCGGTTGCGCTGCAGAGCGGCGACGGCCGGGCCGTCGATGACCTTGCTGCCCAGCCGCAGCCGGGTCAGGAACGTCGACGGGTTCGAACCCGAGCGGCCGCGGTCGAGGAATTCGCTGAGCGTGGCCTGGAACCCGACGGTCACCACCAGGCTCGCCTGGTGCGCGTCCGCCAGCAGCAGCGCGAGGTCCTCCGGGTTGCCGGAGGCGGGGAAGGTCATGGCGCCCACGCCGAGGTCCTGGATGCGCTCCAGACCGGGCGCGTGCCCGTCGAGGTGCGCGGGGATGACCAGTTCGGCACCGCTGCGCAGCGTGTCGGTGCTGACGGTGTCCGGGGCGCCGACGATGACGTTCGGCTTGTAGCCGGCGCGCTGCAGGGAGTCGGCGCCGCCCTCGACGCCGATCAGCACCGGCTTGTACTCGCGGATGTAGCGCTTGAGCGCGCGCAGGTCGTCGGCGTGGCCGTACCCGGGCGCGACCACCAGCACCTGCCGGCCCTCCATGGAGCCGGACAGCTCGGGAACGCCGATGCCGTCGAGGATCAGCGTGCGCTCGGTGCGCAGGAACTCGATGGTGTTGGCGGAGAACGCTTCCAGCTGCGTGGCCATCCCGGCCTTGGCCTCGATGAGCTGGTCGGCGATGGAGTTGGCGTCCTGCTCGACGCCGCGGCCCAGCTCGCGTTCCCCGGCGAAGACACCGCCCTCGAACAGGCGGATCTTCGCGCCGTCCTTGACCTGGTTGAGGATGTCGCTGCCGATGCCGTCGACGAGCGCGATCCCGGCGGCGAGCAGCACCTCGGGACCGAGGTTCGGGTAGCGCCCGGAGATCGACGGGGCGGCGTTGACCACACCGATCACCCCGGCCGCGACCAGTGCCTCGGCGCTGCGGCGGTCCAGGTCGGCGTGGTCGATCACCGCGATGTCACCGGCGCGGACCCGGCGCGGCAGATCACCGGAGCGGCGTTCCACCCTGGCGATCCCGGCGAGACCGGGCAGGTCCTCCTGCTGTCGAGTCAGCAGTCCGCTGATTTTCATACGCCGATGGTGACAAACCCATCACCGATCGTGGCCGCGCCACGCCGAAACCACTGCGCCATATACCGCAACACGCAATGGACTAACCAGCCCAGTCATCCAGGAGCAGCCCACCCGTCAGGCAAGCGCCGAAGGCGCTTTCTCCGTGCCCCACCCGAGCAACCGGCACCGCCGCGGGTTCTCAGACGTCTTCTGGCGAGGACAGCCGTAGCGCCGTGTATTTGGCGTACATCAGTCTCGGATCCCGGAGCCGGAAGGCGTCTGAGGTTCCGCTACCCGCACCGCTGAGCACGAGGACCACAGAGCCCTAGGACTTCTTCTTGGCGGTCTTGGCCTTTCGGCCGAACTTCTCTTGGGTGAGCTTGTACGTGTTCGCGGTCTCGAGCAGCTCCTCGGCGTGCGCGCGCCCGGTCTCGGTCGACTCCATGCCCGCGAGCATGCGCGCGAGCTCCACCACCCGGCGCTCGTCGGCGACCAGCCGCACGTCGCTCTTGGTGAGACCGCCGTCGACCTGGCCTTTGTCGACCACCAGGTGCCGGTCGGCGAACGCCGCGACCTGCGGGAGGTGGGTGACCACGATGACCTGGTGGGTGCGCGCGAGCCGGGCCAGCCGACGCCCGATCTCCACCGCCGCACGGCCGCCGACGCCGGCGTCGACCTCGTCGAAGACGAGCGTGGGCACGGTGTCCGCGTCGGCGAGCACGACCTCCAGCGCCAGCATGACGCGGGAGAGCTCACCGCCCGAGGCGCCCTTGTGGATCGGCAGCGCGGGCGCACCGGAGTGCGCGATGAGCTGGAGCTCGACCTCGTCGACGCCTTCCGGCCCGGCGTGCAGCCTGCGGTCGTCGACCGGGATCCCGTTCGGGTCGCCGTCCTCGGCTTCCTTGGCGTGCACCAGGACCTGCAACTTGGCCTGCGCCATCGCCAGTCCGGACAGCTCCTCGGAGACCGCGTCGGCCAGGCGCACGGCCGCTTCGGCGCGGGCGGCGCTGAGCACCTTGGCGTGCTCGGCGAGTTCCACCGCGAGCTCGTCGCGGCGGGCCGCCAGCGCGGCCAGCGCCTCTTCGGAGGTGTCCATCCCGGACAGCCGGGAGCGGGCGTCCTCCGCCCAGGCCAGCACTCCGTCGACGTCCGCGGCGTACTTCTTGGTGAGCTGCTTGAGCTCGGCCTGGCGGGCCAGCACCTGCTCCAGGCGGGCCGGGTCGGCGTCGAGCTTGTCCAGGTAGGCGCCCAGTTCGCCGCCCACGTCGGAGAGCACCGCGACGGCCTCGGCCACGCGCGGTTCGAGTTCCCGCAGCGCCGGGTCCTCCGAGGAGGACAGCCGCCGGGCGGCCTCCCCGATCAGCCCGATCGCGCCCGGAGCCTCCGGGTCGGCGTCAGCGGAACCGGACAGCGCGTGCTGCGCGCCCGCGGCGATCTCCCGCAGCTGGTCCACGTCGGCGAGTCGCCGCGCCTCGTCGACCAGCGAAACGTCCTCGCCCGCTTCGGGGTTGACGGCTTCGATCTCGGCCAGCCCGTGGCGCAGCAGGTCGGCTTCGCGGGACAGCTCGCGGGACCGCTCGGTGCGCTCGGTGAGCTCGCCCACCACCTCGGCCCACTCGGTGCGGACCCGCTGGTAGTCGGCCAGGACGTGCAGCACCGGTTCACCGGCGAAGCGGTCGAGCACCGCGCGCTGCTCGCCGGGGCGCAGCAGCCGCAGCTGGTCGTTCTGCCCGTGCACCGCGAGCACCTGCTCGGAGAGCTCCGAGAGCACGCCGTTGGGCACCGAACGCCCGCCCAGGTGCGCCCGCGAACGCCCGTCGGAGGTCACCGTGCGCAGCGCGATCAGGCTTCCGTCGTCGTCGGGTTCGGCACCGGCGTCGCCGGCGACCTTCGCCGCCGGTGAGTCCGGGGTGGTCGCGAAACGGCCCTCCACGACGGCACGCTGCGCACCGGACCGGACCCGCGAGGCGTCGGCCCTGCCGCCGCTGAGCAGATGGAGTCCCGTGACCACCATCGTCTTGCCCGCGCCCGTCTCACCCGTGACCACGGTCAGGCCGGCGTGCAGTGCGAGCGTGGCGTCGTCGATGACGCCCAGTCCCTGGATACGCATCTCCGCCAACACACTCAGCACCCTATCGGCACTGAGCCCCGGAGAACGCCCCACTGCGGTGATCGCCACCGAAATCGTTAGACACTGTGTTCGATCTGTTCGGCGGGCGGTCGCTACTTGGCAGGTCCGCGCCATCCCTGGACGGGAAGCTCGAACTTCCGGACCAGCCGATCGGTGAACGACGTGTCGTGCAGGCGCACCAGGCGGATCGGCGTGGAACCGCCGACGACCTCCACGCGCGCACCCGGCGGCAGGTCGAACTGCCGCTGACCGTCGCAGCACAGCACCGCGTGGTGCCCGTGCTGGTCGATCTCCATCGCCACCAGGGAATCCCGCGACACCACCAGCGGTCCCGCGAACAGCGCGTGCGCGTTGCTCGGCACGACCAGCAGCGCCTGGACGTCCGGCCACACCACCGGTCCGCCCGCGGAGAACGCGTAGGCCGTGGAACCGGTCGGGGTCGAGCACAGCACGCCGTCGCAGCCGAACGCCGACACCGGGTGGCCGTCGACCTCGACGACCACGTCCAGGATCCGCTCCCGGCTGCTCTTCTCCACGCTGGCCTCGTTGAGCGCCCAGGTGGCGGCGACCTGGTCACCGTTGAGCGTCGCGGTGACCTCCAGGGTCATCCGCTCCTCGACGTGGTAGCGGGATTCGACGACGGCGGCGATCGCCTCGTCGAGGGCGTCGGAATCGGCACCGGCCAGGAACCCGACCCTGCCCAGGTTGACCCCGAACAGCGGCACCCCGGCGGGTCTGGCGAGTTCGGCGGCGCGCAGCAGCGTGCCGTCACCGCCGAGCACGAGCACGAGCTCGGTGCCGACGGCGGGGTTCTCGTCCGGTCTCGCGACCTCGCACGCGGAATCCCGCAGCTCATCGGCTTCGCCGGCGAGCGCCCGGACCTCGATCCCCGCGTCGAGCAGACGACCGGCGACCTTCTCCGCTGTGCGCAGGTTCTGCTCCCTGCCGGTGTGGACCACCAGCAGCACCCGTCGGGTCAACTCCCACTCCCTTGCCGGGATGAATTCCTGGTCGAAGTCTGCGGTCCGCGCTCGACCGCGTCCGCCACCATGCTGCTGGCGCGGTCGTGGTCCGCTTCGGCGCCCGGCCGCAGCCAGACGAAGAACTCGACGTTCCCGGACGGGCCCGGAAGCGGGCTGGCGACGACGTCGCGCAGGCCCAATCCGTGCTCGGCGGCGAAGTCGACCACTTCCAGCACCGCTTCGGCGCGCAGCTGCGGATCGCGCACCACGCCACCCGAGCCTAGCCGTTGTTTGCCCACTTCGAACTGCGGTTTGACCATCAGGGCGAGATCAGCCGTCTCGGTGGCGCAGGCGACCAGCGCCGGCAGCACGAGCTTCAGCGAGATGAACGACAGGTCGGCGACCACCAGGTCCACCTGACCGCCGATGTCCTCGGGCGTCAGCGACCGCACGTTGGTGCGGTCGTGGATGTGCACCCGCTCGTCGGTCTGCAACTTCCACACCAGCTGGCCGTAGCCGACGTCGACCGCGACGACCTCGCGGGCCTCGCGCCGCAGCAGCACGTCGGTGAACCCACCGGTGGAAGCACCCGCGTCCAGGCAGCGCTTGCCCGCCACCGACAGCCCGCCGGGCTCGAACGCCTCCAGCGCGCCGACCAGCTTGTGGGCACCGCGCGAAGCCCAGCCCGGGTCGTCGACGTCGTCGGTGACCAGCACCGGTGCGTCGATCTCCACGGCGGTGGCGGCCTTGCGCGCGATCATGCCGCGCACGCTCACCCGGCCTGCGGCGACCAGTTCTCCAGCGTGTTCCCGGGATCGGGCCAGCCCGCGCCGAACCAGTTCGGCGTCCAGGCGCGCCTTGCGAGGCACTTCGTCAACTCCGAGGGGTGTTCTGGGACTGCAGGTGGTCGGCCTTCGACAACGCCTCGGTCAACGAGCTGTGCACGTTCTCGAAGCGCTGCACGTGCTCGGCGACCGGCTGGTCGCGCACCTCGTCGAGCTCGGTCATCGCCGCGGAGATCGCGTCGATCGCCGACTGCCCGTCGTCGGCCTGACGCGCCAGCATCGCCGGGTTGGGCGCCTGCTGCTGCCACGGAGAGGTCATGGGCGGGTACTCCCCTCGATCACCGGTGGGCGCGAGCGTTGCGCGACACCACCTTCACGCTAGCCGACAGATCGGCGCCGCTCCCGTCAGGTCAGTCGATGTCCAGCGCTCGCAGCGCCGCACGGGCCGCGTCGTCGCTGCCCTCGACCTGCACCGGGCCGGAACCCGCCGACCACCACGCCGCGCACAGCGCGCGCAGCGCACCGAGCTCGTCGCCCTCGCCTCGCGAGGCCAGTTCGAGCCGGTCGCCGACCGTCACCGACCACGCCGGCTGCGCGGCGATGGCGACCTCGGACTGGGACGAGAACAGGCCGCGCAGATCGGCGGCGACGCTGCTCGGCCGCTCACCGGGAGCCGCCTCCAGCAGGTGGCGAGGCGTGTTGACGCCGGTGAGCACCATCAGCGAGGGCATGCCGGCCTTCACCGCGCCGGCGATGTCGGTGTCCAGCCGGTCCCCGACCATCAGCGGCCGGTCGGCTCCGGCCGAGGAGACCGCGCGGTCGAGCAGCGGGCGCTCCGGTTTGCCCGCGACCAGCGGGTCCTGGTCGGTGGCCGCGCGCAGCAGCTCGACCAGGGCGCCGTTGCCGGGCATCAGCCCGCGTTCGGTGGGCAGCGTGCGGTCGGCGTTGCACGCCACCCACAGCGCACCGTCGCGGATCGCCAGGCACGCCTCGGCGAAGTCGCGGTAGCCCAGTTCCGTGGACAGGCCCTGCACCACCGCGACCGGCTCGTCGGCGAACTCGCTGACCGGCACCAGGCCGAGCCGGTCCACTTCGGACTCCAGCGCCGCGGAACCGACGACCAGCACCCGGGAACCGGCGGGCAGCTTCTCGGCGAGCACCGCCGCACCCGCCTGGGCGCTGGTGCTCACCTCGCTGCGCTCGGCCTTCAGCCCGAGCCCGACCAGGTGGTCGACGACCGCCTGATCGGGCTTGGAAGCGTTGTTGGTGACGTAGCGGACCGGCACGCCGCGGGCGTGCACCTGCTGGATCGCTTCCAGCGCGCCGGGAACCAGTTCCCCGCCCCGGTACACCGTGCCGTCCAGGTCGAACAGCACGACGTCGTGATCGTCGAGCAGCATGCCGCTCACCGCGTCCGCGATCCTCCTTCGGCCGCGGGCTCGGCGCTGCCGCCGTCCTCGTCGGCCTTCGCGTCGTCCGCCTCGTCGACGTCCTCATCGAGGTCGCCTTCCTCGGCGTCGTCCTCGTCCTCGTCCTCGTCGAGGTCGTCGGCGTCGCCGTCGAGGTCGTCTCCGTCGGCGTCGTCCTCATCGAGGTCATCGTCGTCGTCGATCCCCGCTGCGGCCTCGGCCTCGTTGACCAGCTCCTCGACGACCTCCGGGCCACCGAGCTGCACCGCGAGCTCCTCGAGGCGCTCGGGAGCGTCGGTCTCCTCCTCGTCGTCGGCGTGCGCCGCGTGGACGAACCAGGTGAAGGCGTCCCGCTCACGACCGGCGGCCAGGAGGTTGTCGGCGTAGGCGTAGAACAGCCGGGCGCTCCACGGCTCCTGGATCTTCGGGTCCAGCTCCGGGATCTGCAGGCTGACCACGGACGCCTCGATCTCGTCGAGGTCGCGCCGCGCGCCGGCCGCGACGATCCGCAGCTCGATCTCGTCCTCCTTGTCGAGCTGCAACGCCTCCTCGCTGCGCACCAGCTCGATCGCCCGCTCCGGACGTCCCATCGCCCGCTCGCAGTCGGCCATGATCGCCAGGTGGCCCGGGCCGCCGCCCATCCGCCGCGCAGCGCGCAGCTCGGACAGCGCCTCGTTCCACTCGCCCGTCAGGTAGGCGGTGAGACCGTTGGCCTCGCGCACCGACGGGGTTCGCGACGCCTTCTGCCGCGCGAAGCGGGCGTGCGCCAGAGCGCGCTCGGGGTCCTCGTCGATCAGCTGACCGGCTGCGACCAGGTGCTGCGCGACCTTGTCGGCAGCGCCCTTCGGCAGCGACAGCAGCTCGCGGCGGACCTCCGGGTCCAGCTCCGACGGGTCGACACCGCTCTCGGGGAGCTCCGGCTCGACGGGCTTCGGCGCGTCGTCGTCCTTGCGCTCCGGCCTGCGGTCTCCGTCGCGCTTGAAGCCGCCGTCGTCCTTGCGGAAGCCGTCCTTCTTCTTGAAGTCGTCGCGCCGGCCACCGCGGTCATCGCGGCGCGGGCGGTCATCGCGCTTGAAGCCGCCGCGGTTGTCGCGGTCGTCCCGACGCGGACGGTCATCCCGATTCCGGTCGTCACGACGGGGGCGATCGTCGCGGTTGAAGCTCCCGCGGTTGTCCCGGTCATCACGACGAGGACGGTCGTCCCGCTTGAAACCGCCCCGGTCGTCCCGACGCGGACGGTCATCGCGGTTGCGGTCGTTGCGGTACCCACCGCGGTCGCCGGCCCGGTTGTCCCGGCCACGGTCATCCCGGTTGAAACCGCCACCACGGTTGTCCCGACGATCATCACGACGGTCGTCACGCCGGAAACCATCGCGGCCACCCCGGTCATCACGGCGGGGGCGGTCGTCGCGGTTGAAGCTTCCGCGGTTGTCCCGGTCATCACGACGCGGGCGATCGTCACGCTTGACGCCACCGCGGTCATCGCGGTTGCGGTCGTTGCGGTACCCACCGCGGTCGCCGGCCCGGTTGTCCCGGCCACGGTCATCCCGGTTGAAACCGCCACCACGGTTGTCCCGACGATCATCACGGCGATCGTCGCGCCGGAAGTCGTCACGACGCGGACGATCGTCACGGCGGGCGCCACCGCGGTCGTCCCGGTTGCGGTCGTCGCGCGGGCCCCGGCGGTCGTTGTCGTTGAACCGGTCGCGGTTGTTGCGGAATCCGCCGCGGTCATCACGCGGACCCCGGTTGTCCCGGTCACCCCGGTTACCACCGCGATCGTTGCGGTCGTTGCGGAAACCACCCCGGTCATCCCGGTTGCGGTCGCTGCGGTAGCCGCCGCGCTCGCCGCCCCGGTTGTCCCGGTCGTTGAAGCGACGCTGACCACCATCGTTGTCGCGGCGCGGGCCACCGTACGAACCGCGGCCCTGCGAGTTGCCGCCTGGCTTGCGGTCGTAGTTGCCGCGGCCGCCCTGGCCGCTGCGGCCGGCACCGGCCCCGCGGCGGGGACCGCCGCGCTTGTCGTCGGAACCGGACACCGAACCTCCTGAAGAAGAAAAGCCAAAAAATCTTACCAAGGTAGTAGCCCTGGCTTAGCGCGCCCGTCATCGCGGGGTCTTGATCGACCACCTGCGCCCGTGCTGTCATCCAAGCCCCGAGCGGGACTGAACAGCCACGACCGAACCGCCTTCTACAAATCGTACAGCTCGTCAACACGCTGCGACCGGCCGGGACCACGGCCGGAGACCACGACGAAAAAGCGGGGCCGGTTGATCCTGCTCGGATCAACCGGCCCCGCTCATAAGGATTGTGTCGGCGGTGTCTTACTCTCCCACACCCTAGCGAGTGCAGTACCATCAGCGCTGGGGAGCTTAGCT
>NZ_JAGPXE010000013.1 GCF_018070075.1 Saccharopolyspora endophytica | reverse complement strand
CGCCCACCCGGACCGGAAACCGGCGGCGCCGCTGACCGACGCGCTGGTCGTCGACCCGATTGCCCACGCCGCCGAGATCGAGCGGTTCTACCGCCGGGTGGTGTTCGGACCCGACGAGCACTGCGCGATCTGGACCGGCGCGATCTCCGACGACGGGTACGGAACCTTCTCGGCCACGCGCGGCGGTCGGGAGCGGACGGTCAAGGTCCACCGGTTCGCCGTCGCCTACCAGCTGGGCATTCCCGTCCAGTTCGGGCAGGTGATCGAGCACGCCGTCTGCGACAACCCGATCTGCGTGCGCGCCCATCCCGACCCGGTGATCGGGCACCTCTGGCCGTCGACCCAGGCCGACAACCTGCGCCGCATGGCCGCCAAGGGCCGAGGCGGCGGGCGGCCACGCTGGTGGATCCGCCGGTGGTCCGGCCTGCTGCGCCACGAGCGCGCCGAGCACTCACGCGTTCTGGCGGCCGCCGTCCGCGACCGCGGCTGGGACGAAACCCGAGTCCGGGCGGTGCTGCTGACCATCGACCCCGCGCAGCTGTCGCTGTTCCCCTGACACCGCTCCGGTGGTCTCCTCGCCCGCCGCTGCCCCCGTCGGCCTGTGCCCGGACGATTTCGCCGGGACCGTATCCCGTTCCTGCGCCGGGCCACTGCCCGCCTCGGCGGCCGTGCGGCCCGCCGTGATCAGCCGTCTTGCTTCCTTTTCACTGCGCAGCTCAAGCAGCTCGCCCACCTGCTCGACCGTGCGGCCCGCCTCGTGGATCGCCAACGCCGCCTGCGCCTGCCGGGTGTGCTCACCGGTGACCCGCTCCCGCGATTCGGCACACAGCGCGTCGATCTTGCGCTGGAGGGCGGCCACCTTCGCCTCGCAGGCGGCATCTTCAGCGGCGATGGCCTCTCCGGCCTCGATGAACTCGCGCAACGCATCCTCAACGCGCTGCTCCCGCCATCTCTGCTCGGCGAGCTGATCGGCGTTGCGCTGCCGGGCCCGCTCCAGACGCTGGCTGATCCTGGTCGACCGGCGCGGCCGCCGGCCCCGGGTAGATGACTCGGCCATGTCCGCTCCCTCCCCTGACGGTTGTGCCGTACGAGCTCGACGCTAAGACGGCCCGAACCCGCAGCGTCCCGACGCGCCGGGAACCCGCGGCTTCGGAGGGGAAGGAAGAAGGCAGATGAAGAGGGCGCGCCCGGCCGAAGCCGGGCGCGCCCGCCGTGCCGTGCGCGGAAGCCCCGAAGGGCTTACCACCGCGAGGTGGCTCGGCCAAGACCGCGCCGACACACTCGCCTGGCGTGCGCAGGGCCCGCTGAGGCCCGTGTCGCCAAGCACCGATCAGTGTAGCCGCCACCCGTGACGCATGGTGCCAACAAGCGGCAGGCCGACCCTGCCCGGCGCCTTGCCCGGCCGGTCGCCTGCCCATATCCGGTGTCCCGCTCGCCACGGTCACACGAGCCTGCCGCAGTGCCGGGCGAGCGAGGCAGGGATTGTTCTCCGCTGCGCTCCGAACAATGAAGACATTCCCCTTCTTTCCCCCGGCCCTTCGCGGCCGGATTGTCTCGACGTGTGGGACTGCCGCGTCAAGGCCACCCCAAAATTCCCGAAATTCTTCTCCGCAAGCTCCGAACAATTTCGGGAATTTGCGGGGCCCCGACCTTGACCCGACAGCCCCACACGGGAGGGATTGGCCTATGTCGAAGGGGCGGGGAAAGAAAGGGAATGCGCGACTAATGAACGGGCCCATTTAGCGAGGACAACCCGCCTTTTTCGTTCAAACGCGCAGGCCAGAGGGTGGTTCACTTGATCCGGCGAATTGCAGAAAATAGAAATAAAAGCCCTGATTGAACTTGCCGCGAGTCGGCAATTCGGGATAGAATAAGAGTCGTAAGCCGCCGGGAAGGCCAAGCCTGGCGATTGCGCAAAAACCGCTGACTTTGGGGTTCTCTATGTCGCATTCTGTGACGATTTCTGACTCGGTTCTGTCTGTCGCCGCACTGCTGCGCACCGGCGACCTCCGCGCCGCCCGCGCTCAGTGGCGCGAGACGCTGACCAGCGCGGACGCCCGCGAAATCTCCGCGCTGGCCGAGTGCGGCCGGATCCTTGCCGAGCACCCGCGTACCGGGGTGAAGCGGCTCCGCGAGTACTGGAAGCGCGCCGACGAGCGCGACCGCGCCGTTATCGCGGCGTGCGCACCGCGCCCCGGAGAACAGCGCGAGCGGCCCGAGCCGCAGGCCGACCGCGCCTCGCGCTGGGACCGGCAAGCGATCGAGAACGCCCGCCGCCGCGCCGGGGGCGCGGTCCGCACCGAGGTGCGGCCGGAACTCCGCCGCGCCCAGCGCAAGGCCCGCGCCGAGGCCCGCGCGGTCACCGAGTACGCCGCCACCCGTGCGGGAGTCGACGACGCCCCGCAGCGCGGCGAACGGCCCGATGGCTACGCCGTCGATTACGAGCGCATGGCCATCAACCCGGTGGCGCGCGACCGCGAGCGGCCCGACCCCCGCACCACCGCCGTTCGCGACGGCGGCCGCCCGTGCGTGGCCCTGGGCTGCAACATCGAACCCAGCCGCGCCGACCGCGCCCACCGCGACGGGTTGTGCCAGGAGTGCCGCGAGCTGGGCCGCCCCGGCATCCAGGTGCCGGACAACGCCACCCGCGCCCAGGCGATCGAGGCCCTGTGCGCCTACATCCACCAGCACTACCCCCGCGCGCTGAAACACCTCCGCACCGAGTGGAGCCGCTACAGCCACCAGACCGATCGCGACACCGTCGCCGCCTGGGCGGCCGCGAACGCCAGCGAGCCCGCCGAGCAGCCCGCCGCGCCGGAGCTGGCCGCCTGCCAGACCTGCGGCGAGGACCGCAGCCCGCGCGACGTCCGCCACCTGCCAGCCGACGACGGGCAGTGCGCCGGGTGCCGCGCGCTGGAGTCCGCGCCCGCGCTGTCAGTCGTGCCCAGCGCCGCCGACGACGCGCCCGCCGCCGCAGCCGAACCCGCCGCGCTGGCCGCCTAGCGGCCACCCGCCCCCGAAGACCCCCGGTCATGCGACCGGGGGTCTTTTTCGTGCGCGCTTCCCACGGTTCCCGCCTGGTCGCCGCCCACATCCCGCCGCGCGCCCGGCCCGCTTCCGCGCCGTAACCCCCCGGTCGCCTTTCGGCCGGCATCTCACCCGCCGACCGTGCCGCCGGTCCCCCCTGGTCTGCCCCCTCACCGACACACAGGACGTCTTGCATTCTGCATGCTCCCCGGTTCTGTATCGATTGAGTCTGCGACGGGCAGCCGCCCTGGCCTGCTTAGCGTGAGTACGTCGGCCTGACTGAAATCGCTGATGACAGAGGTGCTGGGGTGATCGGTGTTCGCAAGCTTTCACCCGGCGGGTACGAGTACCTGACCGGGTCGGTGGCGTGCGGCGACCGGGAGCTCGAACCCGGCGAATCCCTGTCCGACTACTACACCGCGCACGGCTACCCACCCGGGCAGTGGTTCGGGCGCGGCGCGGCCGCGCTCGGCGTGGACGGTGAGGTCACCGCGGCGCAGATGAATGCGCTGTTCGGCGAGGGCCGGCACCCGGAGGCCGACCGCATCGAAGCCGAGATGATCGCTGATGGCGCGTCGCAAGCCGAGGCCCTGGCCGCGACCAAGCTCGGCTACCGGTTCCGGCAGCACAGCGGCGCCGACGAACTCCGCAGCAAGGTCATCGACGCCTACAAGACCTACAACCTCGAAAACGATCGGCCGATCGGCGCGCCGATCGATGAGGCCACTCGCGCGAGCATCCGGCGGGACGTGCAGGTGCAGGCGTACGCCGACGAGCACGAGGGCCAGCACCCCAGCGACGCCGAGCTCAAGCGGTGGCTGGCCGAACAGAAGCGGGAACTGAAATCCGCCACGTCGGGCTACGAGCTCGTCTTCGCGCCGCCGAAGTCGGTTTCGGTGGCGTGGGCGCTGTCCGATGACGCCACCCGCGAGCGGATCGTCGAGCTGCACCGCCAGGCCGTGCGCGACACCTTGCAGTACTTCGAGAACAACGCCGCCTACACCCGCAAGGGAGACGGCGGCTACGCCCAGGTCGACGTCAAAGGCATCACCGCCGCGCTGTTCGAGCACTGGGACTCGCGTGCGGGTGATCCTCACTTGCACACCCATGTGCCCATCAGTGCCAAGGTTCAGGGGGCCGACGGGCGTTGGACGAGCCTGGACGGGCGCACTGTGCTGGCTGCGGCGGTGACCACCAGCGAGTACTACGACAGCCGCCTGCGGGACCTGTTCCGCGAGGCCGGTGCGAGCTGGAGTGAACGTGCCAAAGGCGGGTTCGATCTCAAGCGGGTGGGCTGGGAACTCGACGGGGTCTCCGACGCGCTGCTGGAAGGGTTTTCACAACGCTCGTCGCAGGTGGAGGCCGACCGCGCCCGCCGCATCGTCGACTTCCGGCGCGAGCACGACCGCGAACCGAGCCCGAGCGAACTGCGTGAGATCAGCCGCTGCGCCAAGTACGACACCCGCGACCCCAAACAGGAACCACGTTCGCTGGCGCAGCATCTGCGCCGGTGGCGTGATCAGGCGATCGAGACGGTCGGGCCGAACGAGCTCGCCACGCTCGGCACCCGGCTGTTTTCCGGCCATGGTGAGGCGGTCGCCGACGTCGACGTCGACGAGCTCGCCGCGGGCACTCTGGCGACGGTCTCGGATCACTTCAGCCACTTCAACAAGTGGAACCTCGCAGCCGAAGCACACCGCCAGACTGCTCATCTGAGGGTGCCGGAGGGCACCCGTGACCAGGTGATCGACCAGGTCGTCGATGCGGTTCTCCGCGATGCCGACACCGTTTCGCTCCACGCCCCGCCTGCGGTCGAAGAGCCCTCCGCGTTGCGGCGCTCCGACGGCGAATCGGTGTTCGTTGAGCACAACGCCCAGCGGTTCACCACCCACCGCACACTGCGCGAAGAGGCAGCTCTGGCCGCGTGGGGACGGCGCCACGACGGGGTGCGCATCAGCGAGGCCACGGTCCGGCGAGCCGTCGGCGGCGCGAAACTCAACGCGGGTCAGACGCGTGCGGTGGCCGGGTTCGCGACGTCCGGGCGGCGGGTGCAGCTGCTCTATGCACCAGCCGGGGCAGGCAAGACCACCGCGATGCGAGTCTTCGCCGATGCCTGGCGTGCTGAAGCCGGCGAGGTCTATGCGTTCGGACCGAGCGCTCGTGCCGCCCAGGAACTCGGAGCCTCGATCGACGCGCGGCCGCACACGTTGCACCAGGTCACCACGGCAATGCAGATGGGCAGCGCCGAGCGCGCGTTCCCGTTCACGCGCGGGGATGTGCTCATCATCGACGAAGCCGCGATGGCCGGAACGCACACGCTGCACGATGTCGTGCGCTACGCCCTGAATCGGGGTGCGGACGTGCGGCTGGTCGGTGACGACAAGCAGCTCGCTTCAGTGGAGGCCGGCGGGGCGGTGCGCTGGTTCGAGCACAACAACGGTGCGCTGCGGTTGCGGGAGGTCGTGCGGTTCGCCGACCAGGACCAGGCCGCGGCCTCGCTCAAGCTGCACAGGGGCGATGCGAGCGGCCTGGACTACTACTTCGAGCAGGGCTGGGTCCACGAAGGTTCCCGGGAGACGATGCGCGAGGCCGCGCACCACGCCTGGCGTTCTGACCTCGACGCCGGACGGCCGTCCCTGCTGATCGTGCCCGCCAACGACGACGTCGTCGCCCTCAACCACCAGGCCCGCCAGCTGCGGCTGGACCGCGGGGACGTCGACGACGGACGCGCCGTGCGGCTGCACGACGGCACCGCAGCCAGCAAGGGCGATCTCGTCGTCACCCGCCGCAACGACCGGCTGAAAACGCTGTTCGGAGGCCGGGACTTCGTGAAGAACGGCGACACCTGGGAGGTCCAGAACGTCCGCGCCAGCGGCGCAATCAAGCTGCGCCACCAGGTCAGCGGCGGCAGCATCATCCTGCCGCCCAACTACGTCGCCGAGCACGTCGAGCTGGCCTACGCCGCGACCGTGAACCGCTCGCAGGGCATGTCGGTCAAGGGCGGCTCGTCGCACAGCCTCGTGCCCCAAGGGCTGTCCCGTGAACAGCTCTACACCCAGATGACCCGAGCCGAGTACGACAACCAGGTCTACGTCGAGACCGTCCAGCACACGATCGACAGCCACCAGGAAACCCCGCTGGAGCGCACCGGGCGGGGCGTCCTGGAAGCCGCACTTGAGCGGTCCTCGGCCGAGACCTCGGCGACCGAGGAACTGCGCGCGTCCCTGGACAAGGCCGAGTCGCTGCACACCCTGGTCGGCCACCACGACTTCGTCGCGCACCTCGGCTCGCAGGAGCGCATCGAGGCGGTGCTGACCGAGCACGTGCCCCACCTGCTGGAGCAGCCCGCCACCGGGGCGCTGCGCCAGACCGTGCGCAACGCCGAAGACCTCGGCTGGCAGGCCGAGCACCTGGTACCCGCCGCCCTGGCCCAGGGAGCGCTGGCCGACGCCGACGATCCCGCTGCGGTGCTGCAATGGCGCATCGAGCAGCAGTTGCTTCACGAACAACCACCACCGCGCACCGCCGCGCCCACGATGAACCAGATCAACCACTGGCGCGGGATCGTCGAACGCCACGACGCCACCGCCGACGTCGAAGAACCGGCCTGGACGCAGGTCTGGAAGTTGGCGGCCGCCGCCAGCGCTGAGGGCCTGGACGCCGATGCCGCGGTCACCACCGCCGCCACCCGGCTCGCCGACCGGCCCGCAGCCGATCCGATGGACGCCCACCGCTACACCGCCGACGCGGTCTCGGACGCGCTGTCCGAGCAGCGCGAAGCCGGTGCTGGCTGGTCGCCCGCACTGCCGTGGATGGCCCGCCCCGACCACACCAGCCTCAGCGACGAGCTGCGCGACTACCTCCAGCGCCTCAACAGCGCCATCCACGATCGCCACACCGAACTACGCGCCCAGATCACCGCCGAACAGCCACATTGGACTGCCGGATTGGGGCCACGCCCCGAGGATCCCGCACTGGCCGAACGCTGGGACACCGTGGCCGGTCTGGCCGCCGCCTACCGCGACACCTACGGCGTCACCAGCGACGACCCGGCTCACCCGCTGGGTGAACAGCCCGACAGCCAGGGCCTGCGTGCCCGCGCCTGGCACGACCTCATCGACCAGTGGGGACCTCCCACCGAGACCGCCAGCACCGACCAGACCACGGGCACGAGCCATGACGAGGTGGAGCGGCTACGCGACGGCATCGACGTCGACGACCTGCTGGACACCTTCACCGACACCATCAGCGAGCGGACCGAGGAACCGCTGTCGGTGCTGGCCGAGCGCCACCACAACACCAGCCGCGAACTGCTCAACCACGTCGCGCACCAGGCCCTGGCCGAGCACGCCCCCCACGCGCTCGGCCAACCCGCCGAGCCCAAGCTGCTGGACACGCTGCGCCGCGCTGAAACGCTGGGCTGGCAGTCCGACCGGCTCGTCGCGCGCGCCGCCGCCAGCAGCGGCCGCGAGCACAGCGCCGACCCGGCCGCGGTGCTGCGGTGGCGCATCGAGTCCCACATCGCCGACCGCGAGCCACCCGCCCGCTTCGCCGACCCCAGTGCAGAGCAGATCGACCGGTGGCACACGATCACCACCGCAGTCGTGCCGGACGAAGACGTCACCGACGACTGGCGACTGGTGTGGCGGCACGCCGCCGCCGGCGCCGCCGAGGGCCTGGACGCCGACGCGGCGGTCGCCGACGCCGCACGGCAGCTCGCCGAGTGGCCCGCCGACCCGACAGAAGCCCACCGCTACGCCGCCCAGATCGTCGTCGACCACCTCACCGACCAACGCGACCAGGGCGCCGGCGAGCAGCCCGTGCTGCCCTGGCTGACCGCCCCGCACCGCACGGTGCGAGACGCCGCTCCCGAGCTCGCCGACCACCTCGACCAGATCACCACCGCCGTGGCGACCCGGGTCGACGAGCTACGCGACCACGTCGCCTACGACCGCCCGGACTGGGCCGCGCGGCTCGGCACGCGGCCGCAGGAGGAGACCGCCGCCGAGCGCTGGGACGACGTCGCCGGGCTCGCGGCCGCCTACCGCGAGACCTTCAACATCCGCACGAACGACCCGGACGTGCCGCTGGGGCCCGAACCCGGCGGCCAGACCGCCAAGGCCGATGCCTGGCGGACGATCACCGACAAGTGGAGGCACACGATGACCAGCCCAAACGAGAACTTCCAGCGCGACGACACCACCGAACGAATCGAAGCACTGCGCGACGAGGTCCTGGAAACCCGCGAGGACTCCCGCGACGACTACGTCGAGCGCTGGCTCGACTCCCGCGACGAGGACGAGGCCCGCCGCGAGAACGAGGGCTCCTACGAGCGCTACGGCTATGACGACGACGAAGAGCTCGACCAGGGCTCCGGGTTCCACTCCGGCATGGGCGGCATGGGCTTCTGACCCCGTATCAGCCTGAAAACCAGAGAACCCCTGAAACCCAGGTGTTTCCGGGGTTCCTCTCTTGACTGGGGCGTGGATTGATACGGCTGGACGGCTATTCGGCGGCCAGTGCGGGCCGACTGCCGTCGGATCGGTTGGTGACTCCGGCTTCTGACCGAACGGGTGACGCGCCGCTGTCCGAAATTGTCGGTACCCGTCGATACGATCACCACATCTAGTGGTCCATCACCGGTTTTGCATCTATCGATTGTGCTTGAGGAGCTTGTTGTGGTCGTCGCCGAGCCCGCCCGCCCGATGAGCGTCACCCCCGCTGTCGTCCGGCAGCATCTCCCCCGGACGCGGCCGGGCATGACCACGGACGTCTCGATCGGCGGTACGGACTTCACGGTGTTCGTCTCCGCCGATACCGATGGCCGGCCTGTAGATGTCCACATCGCGCACTCCAAGCACGGGAGCTTCGGACGAGGGATGTTGGAGGCGTTTGGTGAGTTGCTCACCGAGGCGCTGCATTACGGGATGCCGCTCGAGGAAATCGTGGCCCGGTTTGTGAACACCCGGTTCGAGCCCCAGGGATGGACCGACGACAGCGACATCCCGTTCGTGACCAGACCGATCGACTATCTGGCGAGGTTCCTGGCCCTGGAGTTCCTGCCCCGTCACCGGTGTGCGGCGCTCGGCGTGATCGCCACCGACGCGGCATGAGCACTACATCGAGTCCTCGATGGGTGCCCAGGTTCACCGAGCACACCACCGGCTCCCCCGCTACGCAGTCGACCGAGAACGGATTACGGCCAGGTATCACGGGGATCTGGGAGGTCTCCGGGGGTGAGATCGTCACGGATAGCTGGCGTAGTGCACGTATTCCGAACCTGCCGTATTCGCCACAGCTTTTAGGACCGGTCGGTCGTGGCAGTATCGCTACCCGGTGAGGGCCAGCCGAGGCGGCTGGCCCTCACCGGGTAGTGGCTGGGGCTGTCACGCTTGTGCCTCGACGGCGTGGCGTTCAGTGCCCAGCGTTTGCTGGAGGGCTGCGAGCGGGCGGGTGCGGCCCGCGCGGACGCCATTAGCGATGACGACGACCTCGGCGAGCTCGTGCACGGCCACCACCGCGGCCAGGCCGAGGATGCCGAACAGGGCCAGCGGCATTAGCACGATGATCAGCCCGAGGGACAGGGCGACGTTTTGCAGCATGACCCGCCGCGCTTGTCGAGCGTGGTCCAGTGCTTGGGGCAGGTGCCGGAGGTCTTCGCCCATGAGCGCGACGTCGGCGGTTTCGATGGCCACGTCGGTGCCCATCGCGCCCATCGCGATGCCGAGGTCGGCGGTGGCCAGGGCTGGGGCGTCGTTGACGCCGTCGCCGACCATCGCCGTGGGGCGCTGCCCGCGCAGTGCCTCGATGCGGCGGGCCTTGTCCTCGGGCCGCAGTTCGGCGTGCACGTCGTTGATGCCGGCCTCGGCTGCAAGGGCGGCGGCTGTGGCGTGGTTGTCACCGGTGAGCATCGCGACCTCATAGCCACCGTTGCGGAGGCGGTCGACGACTTCACGGGCCTCCGGCCGCAGCTCGTCGCGCACGGCGATGGCACCGATGAGGGTGCCGTCGTGCTCGACCAGGACCGCGGTGGCGCCGGCCTGCTGCATCCGAGCCACCTCGTCGACCAAGGGCCCGGCGTCCAGCCAGCCGGGGCGGCCTAGCCGGGCGGTGGCTCCGTTGAAAGTGCCGGCCAGCCCGGCGCCGGTGACCGCCTCGACCTCCGTGGCGGGGGTGACGCCATCGACGGCGGCCAGGATCGCCCTGGCGAGGGGGTGTTCGCTACGTGCTTCCAACGCGGCAGCCGTAGCGAGGACCTGCTCGCGGGTGGCAGCGCCTGTGGTGGCGACGTCGATCACGGCCGGCTGGTTGCGGGTGAGGGTGCCGGTCTTGTCCAGTGCGATACCGCGGATCCTGCCGAGACCTTCCAGCGCGGCACCGCCCTTGACCAGCACTCCGAGCTTGCTTGCGGCACCTACTGCCGCGACAACCGTGACCGGTACCGAGATCGCAAGTGCACATGGCGACGCAGCCACCAGCACCACCAAGGCTCGCTCTATCCAGGTAACCGGGTCGCCGAACAGACTGCCGACCACGGCGATCAGCGCGGCGGCGGCCATGATGCCGGGGACAAGAGGTTTGGCGATGCGGTCGGCAAGGCGCTGGCTTGCGCCCTTGCGGGACTGCTCGGCCTCCACGATGGCCACGATCCGGGCCAGCGAGTTGTCCTCGGCGGCGTTGGTGACCTCGACTTCCAGGACCCCGGTGCCGTTGATCGACCCGGCGAACACCTCATCACCAGGGCCCGCCTCCACCGGCACCGATTCGCCGGTGATCGCCGAGGTGTCCAGGGCCGTGCGGCCGGCGCGGATGATGCCGTCGGTGGCGATCCGCTCACCGGGCTTGACGAGCATCGTGTCGCCGACGCGCAGCTCGGCAGGAGCGACGACAGCTTCGACACCGTCGCGCAGCACTGTGGCCTGTTCGGGCACCAAGTCCAGCAGCGCACGCAGCCCGCGGCGGGTGCGGGCCAACGAGTACTCCTCCAGCCCTTCGCTGATGGAGAACAGGAACGCCAACATGGCGGCTTCGCCGACCTCGCCGAGGATCACCGCACCCACTGCGGCGATCGTCATCAGCGTGCCGACCCCGATCTTGCCCTTGACCAGCCGCTTCAGAGTGGAGGGCACGAAGGTGTAAGCGCCGGCGGCCAGCGCCAGCCACTCCAGCACCGTCACCGCGATCTCCGGCGCGCCCACCCATGCGGAGATCCACGCCGCCGCCAGTAGCACTCCCGATACGGCGGCGGCCTGCAGTTCGAAGATCTGCCACAGGCGTTCCGGTTCGCCTTCGGCGGCTTCCTCGCCAGTGCGGGGCTCGTCGCCGCCGCAACCGCAGGCGTCACTCATCGCCCGACCTCCTCGGTCTCCTCGACGGCGGCCTGTGTACCGGCGCCGTAGGTGGGGCACAACGCCACCGCGCTACCGGTAGCCGCCAACAGGGTCTCCGCCGACGCCAGCAGGTCCATCAGCTCCGGACGTGCCAGGGCGTAGAACATCTGCCGGCCCTGCGGACGGCCCACCACCAGGCCGCAGTCACGCAGACAGGCCACGTGCGCCGACACCGTCGACTGCGCCAACCCCAACTCGCGGACCAGGTCCGCCACTCGGACCTCTCCACCGGCCAACCGCTGCACGATCGCCAACCTGGTCGGATCCGAGAGGCTGTGGAACAACGCCACCGCCGGAGCAACATCCGCCCCGGTGCTCGACGCGGGACATGCCCCTGTGCTATTCATCGCCATAGAACGATAATAACCAGATTCCGACGATGAATCGAGAGTGACGGCAACCATGTTGATGAACCGGATCGAATCCATGCTGGTCAACTCCCCGCCCCGGCGGTGGCTGCAGCGCTACGAGGCCCGGGAGCTCATCAACCTCGGCGGACGTGTCCCCGGCGGCCTGGTGGCCGAACTCGGCTGCGGCCCCGGCTACGGCACCCGGCTCATCCTCGACCGTTTCGGCGCCGCCCACGTCGACGCCGTCGACCTCGACCCAGCGATGATTGCCCGAGCGCGCAAGCGCCTGGCCCGTCACACCGGCCGCGTACACCTCGCCCAAGGCAGCGCTACCGACCTCCGCACCGGCTTCGCGCCCTTCGGCAGCGGCCAAGATGCCAGCTACGACGCGGTGTTCGACTTCGCGATCATCCACCACATCCCCAACTGGCGAGACGCCCTCGCCGAAGTCGCCCGCGTGCTCAAACCCGGCGGACGGTTCTACTTCGACGAGGTCACCGCCACCGCACTCGCCCGCCCCACCTACCAGCGACTGTTCGACCACCCCACCGACAACCGCTTCACCGCCGGAGAATTCCTCGCCGAACTTCCCCGCCACGGCCTCACAGCCTCCGAGAGCTGGCGCACCCACATCGGCGGCGACTACCTCCTCGGCGTGGCCACCCGCACCTGAACCCGCTCGGCGGCGGGCATCTGGCGTTGCTCGCGAGTTCCGGCAGCAGCTGGAACAAGCGCTGAGTCTCGTAGTCTCGCCGGGACACCCGCATCGGAGGAGAGCGCCACTCGTGAACCTGGGAACCATCGGGCAGGCAGCTGGGTTGTTCGCCGTCACCAATATCGACGACATCGTCATCCTGGCGCTGTTCTTCGCCCAGGGCGCCGGGCACCGAGGCTCTGGGCGTCGCATCGTGCTGGGCCAGTACCTGGGCTTTGCTGCGATCCTCGTTGTGGCCGTGGCTGCCGCGTTCGGCGCTACCTTCCTGCCGAAGTCCGCCATTCCCTATCTCGGTTTGCTGCCGCTGGCGCTGGGGCTCAAGGCCGCGTGGCAGGCGTGGAAGAACCACCGCAACGGCGGCGACGATGACGAGACACCGGTGAGGGAGGGCGGGCCGGGCCCGCTGGCGGTTGCTGCGGTCACCCTCGCTAACGGCGGTGACAACATCGGCGTCTATGTGCCGGTCTTCGCTACCGCTGGCATCGGCGGGATGAGCGTGTACGTCGTGGTGTTTCTCGGGCTGGTGGCAGTGTGGTGCGTCGCGGGCCGGTTCTTCGCCACGCGTCCGGTCGTTGCCAAAACGCTTGCCCGCTGGGGCCACATCGTGCTGCCCGTGGTCCTGATCGCCATCGGTCTGCTCATCCTCATCGAGGGCGGAGCCTTCGGCCTGTGACCCGACGGCACCGGCCCCAGAACCTCGCGACCCAAAGCCAGTGGCGGTGCGCCTCAACTTCGCCGCTGGTGGGCTTGATCGTGCGCTCGGGCTTGCAGGAAGGCGTGCCAGTCCCGTTTGGTTCGGCGCACCCACTGGACCGCCGCGGTTTCGCTGAGCCCGAGCAGGGTGGACAGCACTGCTGCTGGGAGGTCGCTGGCCAGGCTGAGCAGGGCTGAGTTGCGGCTGATCCTGGTGGGGATGTCGTGGGCGGTGAGCTTGGAGACCAAGCTGGCCGCTGCCAGTGGCCGACCTGCTTGTTGCCCCGGGAACAGCCAGTTCGCGGGTGTGCCCGACCGCCCGACCAGGGACGTGGTGGTGGCCGTCCCGACGTGCTGGGCAAGCAGAGAGCCGAGCACTGGTGGCAGGACGAGGCAGTGGCCGTTGAGCCGCAGTTGTGGCTCGCTGCCGAGATCGAGGTCGTCGGTGGTCAGTTCGACGATCCGGGCCACATGGAGCCCGAAGACGACCACGAGCGCGCCGGCGACCCGGACGTCGAGCGGAACGTCCTGGTCGTGCAGGCAACGCTGCAGGAGTCGCCCGTAGTCATCTTCGGTGAGGAAGTCCTGCGGATCACTGCTGCGGTGGCGGGGCAGATCGAGCTCGCCGACGAGTCGTCGTCTCCGGGCCCAACGCAGGAAGTGGCGGGACTGTAGGCGGTTCCCGCCTGCGGACAGCCATTCGTCGACGTCGGCCTGGGTGAGTTGGGCCAGGCTGGTGTTTCGCTCTTCTGCCCAGGTCAGCAGGCTGATGGCCACGTTGATCAGCATGCGGGCACGGGCACCGCTGTGTTCGGTGAATCGCTTGTGTTCCGCGCGGTGGCGGGCGCTGCGCAGGGCTGACCAGTGAGCGTAGGGAGCGATGATGCGGCGGTGATGCTCGGGAAGTGCTCGTACGGTGCGCTCGGCCCAGGCGTCGGCTGCGGCCAGGGCCTCGTTGCGTTTCGCCAAGATGCCCAGATGGACGAGCATGGCGCGCAGCGCGATGACTGCTGGCCCTGGTGGCAGGGCATCGAGGGCGGCATGGCTGATGTCGTCGCGGCCGATCATGCCGCGCAGGATCTCGGCGCCGCTGTTGTCGCGGCGCAGCCATTCCAGGACCGATCGGGCGCGTTCGGCCCGCGCCAGCGAGTCAAGCAGCGGCTGCAGTGCCGCGGGGACGTCGCCGTTCTCGTCGACGAACTTGCACCGAAGCCGCTCGGCGGCCACGCAACGCACGCATCGCCCCTGGTGAAACAGTTCCTCGGCGCCGGATCCGCAGGTGCGGCAGGCGTAGTCGACGTCCGCGCCTGAGCACGGCCCGCACGCGTCGCGCCCGGCGGGATCGTGCCCGATGAGGGGCCGGATGTGCCCGCAGCTCGGGCACAGCTTCGGGTTGGCTCGGCTGGTGCGGTAGCAGTCCCGGCAGACACCACCGATGGGCCAGTAAGCCGCGACAGGGCGCGGTCGATCACAGCGAGCGCACGGCGAGGTGGGAACGTCCACGCACGAACGG
The DNA here is from genome assembly GCF_018070075.1 of Saccharopolyspora endophytica. Lineage (GTDB taxonomy): Bacteria > Actinomycetota > Actinomycetes > Mycobacteriales > Pseudonocardiaceae > Saccharopolyspora > Saccharopolyspora endophytica. The sequence continues at coordinate 190,355 of NZ_JAGPXE010000013.1, read as the reverse complement.
CACACCGGCGCATCCGTGGCGGCCCTGCGGCACGGCCGCCGTCGGCCGCAGCGCGAGCACTGCGCGATGGTGTGGTTGCAGCGCTTACACAGTTCCCGGTCACCGTCGGGGTCGCGCTTGTTGATGATCCGGACCTCGCCGCACTGGCCGCAGCGACGCCGAGGACGCGTGGTCGACTCGTAGCAGCGAGGGCACAGCGGTCCGTCCGGACCGCGTGCGGCGGCGATGTCGACCTGGCCGCAACCGCTACAGCGGTACTGAGGGTTCGCGTGGCAGCTGGAGCACAGTGCGGAGCCGTCGGGCTGCCGCTTTTGCGGCCGCCGACGTTTCCCGCACCGTGCACACGGCTCATGTCGCGAGGGATCGCGGACCCAGCAGGTATCGCAGATCCGTCCGCCGGTTCCCTGCAGCGGCAACGGCTTGTCCGTGCGACCGCACCCTGCGCAGGGCACCAGCACGACGGCAAACCCGCGTGCGGCCAGGTGCTGCACCAGCCTCACCAGCACGGTCGGGCACTCCGGCGAGCCAGCGACCAGCGCGTCGGGGTTGGTCTGCAAGTGCGCGTCGAGGTTGCGCAGCCCGGTGTAGCCGTCGGCGTTGACCGCGATGAGGATCTCGCGCGCCTGGTCCCGGTCAACGCCGGGGAGGTGGGCTACCAGGTGGTCAAGCACCCGGGCACGCGCGGCGAGGGTGGCCGCGACCCGTTCGCGGGTCGTGGTTTTCGCCATCAGTCCGGCCGCCGGATCGTGCTGCGCCGCACCGGCGGCGCGGCCGTACGCCCTTGCTCGGCGGTCTTGCGGCGTTCCTCGTTGACGACCTGGACCTCGATGAGGTCGTTGGGCTGGCAGCCGAGGATGTCGCACAAGGCGGCCAGCACGTCCATCGACAGTCGCTGCGGCGGTTGGGCCACCAGGCGGTAGACCTGCTCGCGGGACAGGTGGATTCCCCGCTCGGCCAGCAACGGCACGAGGTCGGAGGTCTGAAACATCCCCTGCTCGGCCATCCGTAGCCGCAGGTGCCAGTCGATGCCCATCTTCTTGATCACGGGGTGCTCTCCCACAGGTCGCTGGTGCGTGACCGCAGCGCGCTGGTCAGCAGCCGGTTGCGGTATTCGTCGGAAACCCCGGAGTACAGGGCGGTTGTCGAGGCGTAGGAATGGCCTACCTGGTCCTGGACGAATTTCTCCGGGTAACCGAACTCGATCAGGTGCGTGACGTAGGAATGGCGCAGGCAGTGCAGATCCAGCTCCGGGTCCAGACCGGCTTCGTCGCGCACGACCGCGAAGAGCTGGTCGATCTTGCGGTAGCTCAACCGGCCCCGCCGCTCGGTGATCCACACCGCGGGGTGCTTGCCGGGGCTGAACATCGGGCGCAGTTCGGCCACCCACTGCTCCAGCACCGGCACGACCCAGTCCATCTCCGGCACCAGCAGCACCGTGCGCCGCTTCGGCGGGCCGCCCCGTGAGGACTTGCCCCAGCGGACGAACACGCCGCCGAACTGGCCGAACTCCCGCACTTTCGGGTTGCGGCGGAAGTCGACCACATCCAGGCCCCAGGCTTCGCGGCGACGTAGTCCGAAGGCGTAGATGGTCTTGAGCATCGCCGCCCCGCGCTGGGCGGCCAGTGCGCCCTTACGGCCTCGGGCCCGGATCTGCTCCACCCTGCCGTCGGCGGCGTCGAACAGTTCCTGGACCTCGTCGTAGCTCAACGGCCGGCGTCCCGGCCGCCCCTCGAACTCCGCGGCGTGCACGACGCTGTTCTCCGGATGCAGCAGCTGTCGCGGCACCTCCGCGAACTTCTCGCTGCACAGCTCGGTCCAGCCATAACGGGCATCGACCAGGTAGTCCAGGAACATCCGCAGGTCCGTCTGATAGCCCCGCGCGGTCGAGGCCGCGATCGGCCGCGAACCGGACCGCAGGTGATCGAAGAAGGCCTCGACCTCGCCCACGTTCCACTGCCACGGGTACAGCTCGGAGAACCGGTGCAGGCGCCGCAGCAGATCAAGCCGCCGCTTGATCGTCTCGTCGCGTAAGAACCGGACACGCTGCTGGCGCGCCCAGCCCTCCAACATCGCCGCGAACACCGCCGGTGCCGGGTCGAGATGCACCACCCCGTCGGCCAGCACCGAGCGCGCGGTACCCGGCAAATCCACCTGATCCACGGTGTTGCATTAAACACAACATTGTGGCTCTTGATCTAGCCGGTCTCCTGTTTTTCCAGCTCACCTCAACGACGGCGGGAGTCGACTGGGCGCTACTGTTCCCGCTGACCTGCTGCTCAGCGCGGTATCCGCCGATGCATCAATGTTGCATCTATCCCAATTGGTCCTGGTCGCCCGGCAGGCCGCCGAGGGTGCCCGGTAGCCGCACGGGGTCGAGCCGGGCCGGATCGGCTTTCAGGTGGGCGGCCAGCTCAGCGCGAAGTGCCGCTGGTACGGGCAGCGAGATTCCGGTGATCCGCCATCCCCCGGCGTGGCCTGGCGCTCCGAGCACGAGCGAGTCGGCACCGGAGACGCCGAGGACCGCGGCCTCGGTGGTGAGGGTTCGGCGGATTTTGAGCCAGCCGCACCGACGCCCGTAGCGCGAGGTGCGGGGCTTGGCCACGACACCCTCGACGCCGGTCGCGCCCCAGCTCGGGTCCAGCCATTCGCGAGCGGCGTTGGGGTCGAGGGTGTGGGTGACGAGTTGCAGGTGCGGTCGAGGGTGTGCGAGCAGGTCGGCGAGTGCGGCACGCCGGTCGAGGTAGGACCTGGTGCGAAGGTCCTCATCACCCGTGGCCAGGAGATCGAAGGCCATGTAGATGACGGTGACGTGCTCGCGGGCGCGGCGTGCGGGTCCTGTCTGGAGTGAGGCGAACTCGAGGTGCCCGCCGCGAAGCGCGACCAGTTCCCCATCGAGGACGACGTCGCGGCCGAGGGTGGCGAGGTCCGCAGTGACTTCTGGAAACCGGGTGGTCAGGGCGGTCCGGCCTTGCCGGGATTGCAGCAGTCCGAGTCCAGCGAACGCGATCACCCGGTAGCCGTCGAGTTTCGGTTATGCGCTTTTGAACTGTCCGGTAGTAGCCTCCGCCGTCATGTCGATCATGGGCTGGCGGGTGCACTTCACCCGGAGCGAGCCGGTGCGGCCACGCGAGGACACCGCACTGATGCGGGCGCTTCCCGGGCTGTTCTCGCGCGTACCGGAGGACTCGACCGCGCGTGCACCGGAGGACCAGCCGTTCCTGCTGGGGCCGCGCGGTGAGTACGACGTGGCGCTGAACCGGTATTTCTCGGTGTGGCTGGCGCATTCGCCGTGGAACACGCAGGTCGCGCACGCGAGGGATCTGCGGACGTTCTTCTCGTTCCTGTGGTCAGCGCGCGACGGCCGAGGATGGCGGGACGCCACGGAGGACGACCGGGCGGCCTACGAGTGGTGGCGCCGCCGGGATGAGCGCGGGCCACGAGTGCAGGACTCCACGTGGGATCGAGAGGTCGCCACGGTCAACCAGTTCTACCTGTGGGCCTTCGAGCAGGATCTGGTGCGGGCGAACCCGATCCGGCAGCGCGAAGCAGCGCCGTGGTCGCCGTGGCCGGGCCGGGGAGAAGGACGACAGGTGCCGGCGGAGTCCTCGCACGCTGGGCCGCGGCGGGAGGTGAAGTGGTTGCCTCCGGCCTCGTATCGGCGGTGGCGCAACGTTGGGGTGTGCGGGTTCGACGCCGACGAGCTTCCCCGCAGGGAGTTCCGCGGTCGGTGGGCGGCGCGGAACTGCGCGTTCGCGGACTTGATGGTGCGCACGGGACTGAGGCTGACCGAACAGGCGTCGCTGACGCTGTTCGAGGTGCCGGAGCTGCCCGGCACGGGGTCCGGGATCGTCAACGCCCGCACGGTGCTTCCCGATGCGATCGCCAAGGGCGGGTCCGGGCGGGCGATCTACGTGCCGATCTCGGTGCTGCGGGACGTGCGGGATTACCTGGAGTGGGACCGCCGGGAGATCGTCGAGGAGGCTCGGCAGCGCGGCGCCTACACCCCGACCAGCCGGTCGTTGCTGGTGGAGGATCCGGCGAAGCCGCGGGTGCGGCTCGGTGGCCGCTGGGTTGGGGTGGACCGGCTGAGCCCGGGTGAGCGGCGGCGTCTTCTGATGGCCACCGAGCAGGGGTGGGAACCGGCGATGCTGTGGCTCAACCAGCATGGGATGCCGATGTCGGTGTCGGGCTGGCGGCAGGTGTTCGCCGAGGCCAACGCCCGGTGCGCAGGTCAGGGTGTGGACCTGTCAGCGACCCCGCACATGCTGCGCCACTCGTTCGCGGTGATCACGCTGGAATTGCTGTGGCGCGGCCACATTCAGGCCCTGGGCGAGCTCAACGAAGGCCAGCGGCTGACCTACCAGCGCGTGTTCGGTGATCCGTTGAACTGGGTGCGGATCCGGCTGGGCCACACCTCGGTGACGACCACGGCGCTGTACCTGCACACCTTGCAGGAGCTGGAGATGCGTACCCGCCTGGCGCTGGTGCCCGACGGGGCGTGGGAACCACCCGGGTACAGCCCCGAAGGCTGGCAGGAAGGCCCGGAGGTGAGCGCGTGAGTGCGCGTACCGGACGCGGCCAGGTGGCCGCGGTGCCCCGCGGCTTCTACTCCAGTCCGTCGGTGGAGCCCGGCGAGGAGGGCAGCCCGGTGGTGCGGTTCGCCGGTGAAGACGGCCGCGAGCGGGTGTTTCGGTTCGCCGAGCTGCCGCTGGCGGCCCTGCATGCCGACCTCGCGGCGGCCTTCGCGGCGCGCGTGGGCCCGGGTGGCGGGCGACGAACCCAGCGCGCCGCGACCGCGCAGTGGCAGACGCTGCGCCTGTTCCTGGTGGTGCTGGCCGGGCTCGCCGATCCGCCCCTCCGGGTGGAGGAGCTGCGGATCCGGCACCTGGAGCGGCATCGCCTGACGCGGCTGCAGACCTGCAGCGAGAAGACGGCTCGGAAGAACCTGCAGGACCTGATGCTGGTGCTGCGCGAGCTGCCCGCCGCGCGCCTTGATCCCGCCCTGCTCGACTACCTGTGGCAACGCGGTCACGGCCTGGACGTGCAGTCCGACTCGCGGCCGGGGTACTCCGACCGCGAGTTGAGCGCGATCGTGGCCGCGGCACGCTCGGATGTGGCAGCGATCCGGGACCGGATTGCCGCCGGCGAGCGACTCCTGACCCGGTTTACCCAGGAACCGGGCCTACTCACCGACGCCGAGCGAAAGCAGGCCGAGCAGCTGGCGGACATGGCCCGCACCGGCCATGTCCGGGTGGACTACCGGGACATTCCGTTCGGTGAGCAGGCTGCCGCTCGCTCGGCTGCGGCCCGCCAGCTGTTCGTCGTTGACGCCGACCTGGCGCCGTTGATGGTCTACGCCGCCGCGTTGACCGGCCGGAATCCGGAAACGCTGAAGGAGCTGCCCGCCCAGCACCGGGTTCTGGAGGGCCAGGCGGTGGCGTTGACAGTGACCAAGCGGCGACGCGGCAAGGCCAACGCGTTGTCCACCGTGCACTGGAGCACGGCGGCCGACCCACAACGGCAGTTGAGCACCCCGGGCAGCTTCTACCTGCTGCTACACCAGTTGATGGCCCGCAGCCGGGCCTTTTCCGGAACGAGCTCGGTGTGGTCGATCTGGGCGGGCACCGGACGGGGCCGGTACCTGCACGTCGACACGGCCGGGCATATCGGCCCGTTCGACGCTGAACTCGCCCGCAAGCTCAAGCTCGGCGACTGGGCACGCCGTCACGGTCTGGTCGACGACGCGGGCGCGCCGCTGGAACTGCTGCTCACCCGCATCAGGAAGACGGTCGAGGTCCGCACCGCCAAGGCGGTGGGTGGGCACTTGCCGTCAGCTCGGCTGACCAACACCGCGGAAACGTCCTACGCCCACTACCTGCGCCACGACCCCTTCATCACCGAGTGGGCCGCCGAGGTACTCACCGACGCGATCACCGATGCCGAACAGCACGCCCGCACTGTGGCGGTCCACCCGGCCAACCCGCAGCCCGAGCGCGTGCCGGAGCACACCTGGCGGCAGGCCCACGCCGGAGAACTGGACACGCTGGTCACGTCCTGCCTGGACATCACCACCGGGCCCGATGGCGGCGGTCAGTGCCGCGAATCGTTCCTGACCTGCCTGCACTGCCCGAACGCGCTGGTCCTGGAACGGCACCTGCCCGCGTTGCTGGCGCTGCAAGACCGCCTGCAAGCCGACCTGGATCGCTACGACGCCGAGCACTGGGCCCGTCGGCATGGCCAGACCTGGCAGATCATCACCACCGGGATCCTGCCCCGCTTCAGTGCCGCCCAGCGCGCTGCCGCAGCGCAGCACAAGCCCACGTTGCCGCTGGATCTTCTCGACGGCCCCAGGGAGGCGCAATGACCACCGCTTCCACTGCGACAGCGTCGTGGCGGGGGCAGATCCAGGTGCTGGCCACCCGTCGGCTGCACGCTCGCGCCACGTTGGCCGACAGCTCTCTGTTCATCGACGACGTGTGGGATCTGACGCCGGCGTTGCTGCGCGTCGACATCGGGTCGCGCAAGCTCGACTTCACCACCGTGCCTGCGGAGTTCGTGGAACCGGTCAAACGCCTGTGCCTGGCGCTGCTGACCTGCGATCGGCCGCCCGGGGAGCCGAAGCTGTCGATCGCGAGCATCTACAGCTACTTCACCCTCCTCCGCACGTTCCTGCACTGGCTCCACGACCACGGCCACACCCTGACTGATCTCGATGAGCAGCAGCTCGGCGACTACCACGACGAACTGGTGGCCCAGCGGCTGTCCGCGAACCACATCCGAGGGCACCGCCGGGCGATCCGGATGCTGTGGCTCTACCGCGCCCGGCTCGGAGAGCAGCACCTGCGCAGCGATCCCGCACGCATCGCCCTCTGGCGGGCGTGGTCGCGATCCCAGCGTCGCGTGCGGGAGAACACCACCGACCGGATCCCCGAGACCGTGATCGGGCCGCTGATGACCTGGGCGATGCGGTGGGTCGACGACTTCGCCGACGACATCCTCACCGCCCGCCAGGCCGACCGGATCGAGCAGGACATGCTGGCCACCATCACCGACCTGCTCGGAAGCCCACCACGACACGCGAGGCTGTCGCGCCAGCGCGCCGGACGGCTGGCTCGGCTGCTGCAGATCGCATGCTGGATCGTGATCGCCTACCTGTCCGGGATGCGGGACTCCGAGATCAAGCACCTCCAGCGCGGCTGCGTCACCGTGCAGCGTGACCCCACCGGCCGCATCTACCGGCACCGCCTGCACAGCCTCGCCTTCAAGGGCGAACGGCCCGAAGGCGTTCCCGCCACCTGGATCGTCACCGCACCCGTGGCGCGGGCCGTAGCTGTCCTCGAACGACTCCACCCCGCCGAGCAGCCCTACCTGTTCGCCCTCCCACCCGAGGCACCAAACCGCGGGCAGCACGGCCGCCTGGTCACCAACTCGACGACCGGCCGTCACCTCGACGAGTTCATCGCCTGGATCAACGGCTACGTCGCCGCCCACGACCGCACGGACGGCATCGCTGATCACGGGCGGCCAGTGCACCTGGCTCCCCGTCAGTTCCGGCGCACGCTGGCCTGGTTCATCGCGCGCCGCCCGGGCGGCACCATCGCCGGGGCCCTGCAGTACCGCCACCAGCGGATCCAGATGTTCGAGGGCTACGCCGGCACCAGCGCCTCGGGGTTTCGCGACGAAGTCGCCGCCGAGGACGCACTGGCCCGCGGCCAGTTCCTCGCCGACACCAGCACCGAAACGGCCCAGCTCACCGGACCTGCCGCGGCCGAGGCCCAGCAACGCCTGGCCGAGTTCGCCCGGCACGCCGTGTTCGAAGGCCGGGTCGTCACCGACGAAGCACGGCTGGCACGGATCATGGCCCGCCACGACCCGCACCTGTATCCCGGAACCTTCATCACCTGCGTCTACAACCCCGACCGGGCCCTGTGCCGACGCAAGAACAACGACACCGAACAGGGCCCGGTGATGGGCGATTGCCAGCCGCTGGCCTGCCGCAACACCACGCTCACGCCCGACAACCGCGACACGCTCGCGCACCGCCTGGCCGAGCTCGACCAGGCCCTGGCCGACGGTGACCGCCTGGCGCCCTACGTGCGCCACCGCCTACAGCAGCAACACGACGAGCTCGCCGAGTTCCTCGCCCGCCACACCCCGGAGACCTCGTGAAACGCCCCCTGCCCACCGCCGAGACCGTCCGCGCCGCGATGGACACCGTCCTCGCCGAAGCCGCCGCCAACGGGCGCTGCCCCACCATCACCGCCGTGCAGCGCCACCTCGGGATCGCTCACGCGACGTTCTACCGCCACTACCAAGACCTGATCACCGACTACTTCCAACCGCGCGCTCGCGCCGCGATCGAGCCCAGCGCACCGGCCACCGGCGCACCCGAGAACGCCGAGGCCACGGTGCAGCGGCTCCGCCGCGAGAACACCGACCTGCGCCGCACCATCGACCTCTACGCCGACACCATCCGGCGGCTCACCCTGGACAACGAGGCCCTTCGCCGCGGCGGCACCGTCACGCCACTGCCTGCTCACGCTCGCCACCGGAACTAGGCGCCACGACGGCGGGACGTGGCCGACTCCAGGCTGGCCCGCAGTGCACGTTCGAGATCGCTCACGGACGTGGGTTCGGGCGGGGCGGGAGCCGCCGCGGGCAGCGCGCCTTGAGCCTTGGCCTGGAGGAGCTGCTCAACCTGGACGGCGTAGGTGTCCTCGTAGTCCTGGGGTTTCCAGGGGCCGCTCATCGCGTTGATCACCGTGGTGGCGGCCTGCAGCTCGTCTTCGCTCGGCTCTTCGCCGGAGGTGGACCGGCCGAGCACGGCGGTGGGATCGCGGAGCTCATCGGGCCAGCGCAGTGTGGTCAACGCCAGTGCATGCTCGTCAGCACGGACCAGCGCGAGATGTTGCCGGCCGCGGAGCACGCACGTGGCGATGCCTGCTCGGTTGGTTTGGGACATGGCCTGGTGCAGCAGGGTGTAGGGACGCCGGTGATCGGACGTGTCGGGCGCGAGCCAGTAGGTCCGGCCGAAGAAGGCCGGGTTGATCTCGTCGACGTCGACGAACGCCGTGATGGAAATCGATCGCGAGCGGCCGGGCGCGATCTCGTCGAGCTCGGAGTCCTCGACGGTCACGACCCGTCCCTGCACCGTTCGGCCTTTGACGATCTCGTAGTAGTCGACCTCGCGGCCGGTGCGTTCGTTGATCCGCTGATAGCGGATCCGGTCGGTGGTACCGCGTTCGTACTGGTGGAACCGGACCGTGTGGTCCTCAGTCGCGGTGAACAACTGGACGGGCAAGGTCACCAGGCCGAGCAAACGACAGCACGCCGCCCCAGACGGGCGTTGCCATCGCCGATCACCTCCCCTCCGAGGAGAACCTGCACGACATCGAACGACCCCGCCTGAAGGGAGGTACAGGCAGGGCCGATAACTGGGCCCGCCTGGGGGCGGGTCATCGTCGATGTCAGTGGACTGGCGGACAACCGACGGCGCCAGCGGCCGTGGCTGTCCTTCCGCCCGCCCAGGCAGGCAACGTCAGTCTTCGACAATGAACGTGAGGCGTGAAGAGCCGAAAGACCTTGGTCGGGGCACAGCCTGCGCACAACCGCGCACGCGCACACCGTGGTGCACTCAGATTCGCCCACTAGTGCGTGTGTAAACCGTTCGGGTCTGGCACCCTGGTGCCAAGGCGCCGGGCTCAAGAGGGGGAGTTACGTACCCGCCGCTCGGCCACGTAACCGTGTGACTGCGGCCCCGCCCGCAGGAAGCCACACCGGTGCGTGGGAGGACCTGACCAAGGGCAATGCGCGCCGAAGAGGCGACTCGATGACGACCCTGGACTCCCCGCAACACATCAACCTGGACGACACCACCTTCTGCCCGCCCGCGGCCAGCTGCGAAGTCTGTGGCGCCCGGAGCTTCCTCACCTGCGTGATCGTCGAATCCCCACCCGGGGTGTTGTGCGTGACGGAGTGCCCGCAGTGCCGGGCCTGCCACCGCATGCCCGCCTGGAGCGGGCCCGACTGCGCCACACGAGCCGGTGAGCACTGCGCCCACCTCGGCATCACCCGCAGCGAGATGACCCTGGCCCGCGCCCGCGAGGGCCTCACCGACCGGCCCTTCCGGCTCCCGGCCTAAGCCAGCCTTTCCCGCCCGGGTCCCGGCCTCATGTCGTTGAGCCCGTCACCCAGAGCACGGCGACGGGTTCGACAGCGATGAGGCCAGGCTGGTTACCTGTCGCCCCGATCACTCGAACCGATGGAGGCAGGAACCCATGACGTTGGAAACGGCTCCCGGGGGCCCGGGACGGGCCGAGTTGATGTGTGTCGGCTCGACCGGCGGACTGTCGATCCACCTGCTGGATCCCGTGGCGCAGGAGGTGCTGTGTCGTGGCCTGCGAACCGACACGGTCAGGATGGGCCCGGGGTTGGCTCCGTTCGAGCTCAACGGGTGCGCACGCTGCGCGTCCTCGGCCAGCGATCGTGGCTACGACGTCGTGGTCGGCTACGACGGTGCCCATGTGCCGCTGCCGGGATTCCAGCCGGTCTCCGCTGGCTGATCACCGGCCGCGCCTGCGCCGCGCGGTGACCCGATGACCAGGCATCTGGTCCCAGTACGAGGTGTCGGTCGAGCACTCACCCGCCAGCCACGCCGCGGTGTGGCCCACCTCCTCGGCCAACTCGGCTGGGGCGCACACCGCGCGAAGGATCCGGCTGAACTCCTCACGCCTGGCGCGATCGGCGTCGGTGAACCCGCCATTTTCCTGGCGAGCCCAATACTCCTGCTCGGCCTCGAGACGGTCCAGCAGCTCGCCTCGGGTGAGGTGGTTGAGGTCTGCCCAGGTGAGGTGGTTGCACTCGGCCATCAGCGACCCCTTCCCACTGCTTGGAATCAAGCATACGGCCCTGACGTGGGTCTTTGTCCTATGTTCAGGGTCTGGGTGATCCGGGGGTCCTCCGCCGCGACTTCACACCCTGGGGCCCGTGGCTCGGGTGGGTGATGTACGCGAGGCGAGTTTGCTGGCTGGGGCTGCTGGGGTCGACAGTGGCGTTGTGCGGATCGTGCGGGTCTCGTCTGTCCCAACCTCACGGGTGAGCGTTCCATGTAGTCGCGCGCGATCCGCATGCGCGTGAGCTCGGAGCCAGGGGGTCCAGGCTCCGTGTTCCTCCCATACCGGTGGGCGTGATCGCTTCGGAGATCGCGCCCACCGGCATGACTGGCCCCGGCTGATCCACAAAGCGCGCGGGATCCGGTAGTTCGAAGTCGCGCTGGGCGCGTCACCAGCAGCCGGTGCGCAGCGCGTAATCCGGGTCGATGAGGGTGCGGGCGGCCACAAGGAGGTCGTCGAGGTCCGGGAAATCGCCGCTCAACTGCACAGGTCTGGGCATTCCTACAGGTGGATCGGGCAACAGATCGGCGTCACCGCCCAGGCAGTCGAGGGCTTCGTGAAGTACCACCACCGACGTGCGACGAATCCGTAGCAGGCACGGGCTCGGCGACAGTACACGGCACGTTGACAAGAGCGGATAGCGGACAGCTTCTGAACCCTGTCGATAATTTGGGCTCGAACGCCCACCGGTCGCGGTCGCTGGGAACCTCTTGGGCGCGAGCGGCCACGGCCACCGGAATCGGCGGATGCAGAGCAACCACCCTGGTCAGCCTGCCCCTGCCGTGCGCTGCTCGCCGGATGACCCGGAAGGCGATCTCGGTACCTCACGCCGGGCCGGCAACCCGGTGGGCGGGGCTACTTGTTCGGCGCCGAGCGGGACTGCCGTAGCCGGTAGACGGTGCGGCCGGTGGCGAACGCGGCGACCAGGCCCGCGGTGAGCAGGAACGCCCGCGGGTCAATGGTGGCCCCCAGCAGAATCGTCAGCAGGAACATCACCACCAGCGACGGGGTGATTCGCCACGGGTCGTGCGGCAGCTTGAAGGCCAGGAACACGGCGAAACCGACGGCCGCGACGTCGATGATGATGAGCAGCCAGATCGGCATCGTGCTCCCCTTGACGATCCTGTACGGGCGATCGCGTGCGCGACCCCGCCGGGCGCCACTATCTCACTAGTTGCTGGAGCAGTAGCGCCTGGCGGGCAGCAGGTCTGACTCGCCTGACTCGGTGAGCAGCGTGCGCACGAGGTCGACGTCGTCCGGCGGGCGGTGCTCGGGCACGAGCCCGGCCTCGCGCCACCGCGCCAGCAGCCGCTCCCGCGCGCGAGGGGTGAGCCCGCCGCGGATTCCGTGCTGCTCGGACAACGGCCGCACCAGCTCGGCGGACAGGCATTCAGTCCACACCGGACATCTCGCGCAGAACTCGGTCGCACGGCGCTGCCGCCAGCGGGTCTGGTCCACTGGTTCGTCGTAGTCGTCGGGGCCGAACCACAGCTCGAGCATCGTGCCGTGGCACGCCGCGCGGTCCTCCCAGTGTGCGCTCATCGCTGGTTCACCTCCTGTGTCGCGGGCCCGAATGCACGGGCTTCTTGGCGGGGCGCGGGGCACAGTGCGGGTAAGGCGGCTGCGTGGGAGCGCGGCGAGCACACGCGCCATCCGCCGCCCTGCCGGGTGGATTTGGCCTCGTACATGGCCAGGTCGGCCGCGACCAGTGCGTCCGAGAGCCCGGCCTGGCGGCCGAGGGTGCTGATGCCGAGCGAGACCCCGACCTGGAGCAGGCCCGCGTTGGTGGTCGGGATTGGCGTGGTCAGCGCGGAGACCAGCGCGTCGAGGTCACCGGGACGGAGTCCGGGGGTGACGAAGGCCAGCTCGTCACCGCCGATCCGGCCGACGACGGCCAGGTGGCCGAGCTGGGTTTTCAACCGGGTGGCCACGGTGCGCAGCACCTCGTCGCCGACCTGGTGGCCGTGGGTGTCGTTGACGGCCTTGAATCCGTCCAGGTCGACCAGGCCGACCGTGCAGTCTCGGTGGCGCAGCGCCGCTTGGGCGGCCGGCTCGAAGGCCGCTCGGGTGAGCAGTCCGGTGACGGGGTCACGGTGGGCGCGGTGCAGCTGGCGCGTGCGGGCGTGCAGCCGGGTGGCGGTGAGCATCCACCCGGCTGCGGCGGTGGCCGCGGCCGCGCCGAGGGCCGTCGTCGAGCGGGACGAGGACGGTGCAGCGGGGCGCCATTCGAGGAAGATCATGGTCGGGCTCCCTGTGCGTCGTTGTGCTGGTCACGTGCTGGTTTTCCTCACATCCGCGCGCGAAGCCGTCGGTAGAACCGCGCGCGATTCGGGGTGGCCACCTCGTGGTGCAAGACGCCGGCCTGCTGACCGGTAGCGACGTTGACCGCACGCACGGTCCACAGCTGCTTTCCGCCGCCCTCGGGCACATAGGTGCGGTAGACCTCGATGCGCACCTGCTGGCCCGGCAGGGTCGGTGCAGTGTGCTCGTAGACGCCGCCGCAGCCGACCAGCGCGCGTTCGTCGGGCACGTGCGGAGCGACGACTTCCCAGGTCGCGTCCTCCAACATCGCGATCAGCGATCCGGTGGCCCACACCTGTTCTCCGCGGCTGGCGAGCAGGCTGCCGGGCAGGATCTCCGGGACGGTGTGCTCGACGCCGATGACGCGGTGCGCGGTGTGCAGGGGCGTCGGCTCGGCGGCGCGGATGGCACGGCGAGCGGTGTAGGAGCGCGTGTCGTAGTCGGTCATGACGGGATCTCCACGAGTGCTGGTGCGAACGGATTGACGGTGGCGCTGGGGTTTTCACGCAGTCCTGGTTGGCAGGGATCGCGCCAGGACACCTCGCAGTCGGGGCAGAACCACCGCAGCAACGGGTGCGGCAGCCAGCGGGTGGGTACCTGGCATTCCGGGCAGCGCGGTCCTGGTGCTGGACGAGGACTGGATTGGCGTGGAGCGGTGGCGGTCATGACGCTTCCTTTCTGACGTGCGCTTCTTCGGATGTGGCTTGGGTAAAGCGGTCAGGGCGGACGCTGGCCCCGGCGGGGCGGTGTCGTCCGTCGATGCAGTGCGCGTGGGTCCACTCGTTGAGCCGGGCGGCGAAACCGGGCCGCCAGGTGTGATGCCAGTACTGGGCGTCGCGCACGTTGGCGGTGGCGCCGACGTTGGCCCGCCGCCAGCTGTAGGCGAGCGTGGCGACCTCCATCGCCAGGCCGGGATGCTGGCGCCAGCACTCGGGAATCGGCGTGGCGGGACCACCGGCCAGTCCTACGTAGGTGGCGTTGTACCAGGCCACGAAGTTATCCAGTGTCCAGTTCGGACTGTGTCCGTCCTTGCGGTGCTGGCGGTCCTCGGCCGCGGCCGGCGGGGTGAACACCACCCACGCGGCGGGCCGGTCGTGCTTGTCGTCCTGCTCGTCCTCGTCGCCGGTGTCGCCGTTTTCGAGGGCGTCGATGCGCTCGCGGAGCGAGTTGACCTTCTTGGCCAGCCCGCCGACGACCTCGGTGATCGCGCTGAGCTGCTTGTCCAGCTCCTCGGTGTTGGCCGGATCGTGCTCGCTGGGCTCGTCCGTTGCGGGTTCACGACGGCGGCGGTTCGGGGTGATGTCGTCCTCGCTCACAGCGGCTTCACCTCCTGGTAGGCGGGCGCTGCGGGCTGCGCGGAGCTGGTCAGGGCGTATCCATCCGGGGACACGGGGACCTCGCCGTTGCGCACCGCGTCAACGTCGGCCTTGAGCGACTTCCAGTCGCTGCGGCGCTTGACATCGACCGTGCGGGCCAAGATCGGCTTGAGGTGCCGGTGGAAGACCAGGACGCGGCCGCGGTCGACCGTGCGCACCGCGCCGGGCCGGTAGGTCGGCACGGACTCGGTGCCGACCGAGGTGCGGCCGATGCCGAACAAGCCATCGGATTGCTGCTGGTAGCGCCGCCGCTCGTGGTGGTCGGCGATCGTGGAGATCCACTCCAAGGTCTTGGGGTCCTTGATGCCGCCCCAGAGCGTCAGTGTCGTGGTGTTGTCCAGCAGCTGGCGGCGCCCGTTCTCGCCGTAGAGGGTGTCCAGGTGCGCCAGCGACTGCGCGGCCCAGTGGATGATCACGCCCCGACCTGCCGAATCGGCCAGGATCTCTGGCAGTCGCGGCACCGGCGTGGCGTCGAAGAGCTCGTCGAGGTCGTTGGTGGCCGGAGGATCAAGCCGCCGCGACGGGTACGACAGCGCCATCTCCTGCTCGTTGGTCAGGATGTCCTCGACCAGCGCAGTCAGCACCGGCCGGACCTGGGCGGCCTGGTGCTCCCCGGCGACCAGGAACAGCGACCCCTGATTGCCGATGAACGAGCGAGGATCGAACTCCTCCCCCGGCTTCGGGGAGCACAGCTCGCGCAGGTGCGGGTCCAGCCAGGGCTCGATGACCCGGCGGACGCTGAGCCACACCGCGTCGGAGGTCTCAGCGACCATGCCGATCTCGGAGCGCAGGTTGTCGGCCAGCTCCGGAAAGCCGTGCTGGCGCAGCAGCTCGACCGGCTCCTGGTCCGGCGGTTTGGTGATCGCCCACCGGACGAGGTCGGCGACTCCGCGCCCGGCGTGGGCGGCGGCGAGCAGGTAGGACTGCACGACCATCTTCGCGCGCTCGCGGAACACCTTGTCGTTGCCGCCCACGTTTTCCAGGCCCACCGCTGCGGCATCGACGAGCGTTTCGGCGCGGCGGCGCGCGGTGGTGAACGATTGGCACCCGGTCACCGGCGAGTAGCGGACCTGCGCGGGCCAGTGCACCTGCCCGGTGGTGTCGAAGACCAGCACGGGACCGGCTTCTCGGCGGCGGGTGCGGGCCAGCGCGGCGAACTCGACCAAGTCGGGTTTCGTGGTGCTGCACAGCAGCGCGCCCGGTGCGGCGAGCGCTTTGTGCACAAGATCCGTGCGGGACTTGCCGGATTGGGTGGGTGCGAAGGCGCCGGTGGGGTTTTCCAGCGGTGTGCACATGACCTGGTGGTTCGGGCCGCGGTGCAGTGGTGCGGCGACCTGTTCCAGCGGTGCGCGGCGCCGCTCGCGCGGGCTCAGGCTCGGCCGGGTCCACTCGGCGGTGCGCCGAGCCGCCTCCAGGGAGAGCTCGCGGCGGATGTCCTCCCGGCTGGCGTGACCGGGCTGCGATGGGCCGAACCGGCGCCAGGCCAGCCCGGCCACCGTGGCCAGGACAGCCACCGCGGTCGCGATGATCGCCAGCGTGACCGTCCAGTACAGGCCCGGCCGCCCGGCCAGCGCCGGGGCCCACGGTGCTCCGAGGCCCGCAGCCGGATCGGCGGGGTTGCCGAGCACGGCGAACACCCCGGACACCCAGGTGTCGAAGCCGGGCATCTGCCAGGGGCCACCGGCGACCACGGTGGCGGCTGCGGCGCCGGCCATGAGCCCGGCGGCCAGGGCCAGCAGTGCGCCGAGCACGGAAACCAGCACGCCCATCAGCGCGAGGTCGCGATCGGCGGTGGGTGCAATGCGGTGGTTGCTGCTCATGCCTGCGGACTCCCTTGCGGTGGTGGCGGTGTGGTGGGTTCGGCGATTCGCCGGATGGACACGACCTGGGGCGCCCACGCATCGAGGCGTTCGAGGATCACGCCGGTGGAGGAGTCGTAGGCGTTGACGATCACGCCGTGGCCGGCGTACATGCCCACGTGCCGCGGATCGGACGGGGAGCCGAGCGAGCCGGGGATGAACACCAGGTCACCGGGCTGGATTTCGGCGAGTGATCCGACGGCGCGGCCGTCGTCCTTCTGGCCGTAGGTGCCCGCCGAGATCGGTACCCCGGCGCGAGCCCACGCGGCCTGCATCAACCCGGAGCAGTCGAAGGCATCCGGGCCCTTCGCGCCCCACACGTACGGGGCGCCGAGCTTGCTCAGCGCGAACTCCACGGCCGCGCGCTGCTTCGGGTCACTCGGCAGCTGGAAGCCCGGCGGGAGCTTGGCCGGATCGAGCGGGATGTTCGATGCGCCCTGGTCCGGGCAGCCCAGCGCGGACTGGCTGGCCGACGCCTGCTGGGCCGTATCCCCGCCGCTCGGCGGCGGGACCGGGTTGTCCGGGCCGGTCCAGAACTTGTCCATCAGCTGGCTGGCGGGCTGTTCCTGCGGGGCGTAGCGGTCGGGGAACGCCGATGCCTGCACCTTCTGCTGGGTCACGCCCGGCGGCATGGTGTGCCAGCCGTCGAGTTGCACCAGGTGGTCGAGGAACTTCCCGGTGGCGTAGGCGGGGTTGGTGACTTCCTCCGGCGAACCCCAGCCCATCGACGGGCGCTGCTGAAACAGCCCCAGCGAGTCGCGGTCTCCGTAGTGGACGTTGATCAGCCGGGACTCGACGATCGCGGTGGAAATCGCCAGGACCGCGGCCCGTTTGGGAAGGTGGCGCTGCTGGACCACCGAGGTGATGGTCTGGGCGTTGGTCATCTGCTCGCCGGACCACTGCTGGTCGCCGACCTGCTGCCCGCCCCCGCCGGGGCCGCCGTCGCCGTGGCAGCCGCCGAACGCGATGCCCAGGCTCCCGGAGACCGCCAGGACCGCGACCCCGACCATCGCCGCAGGCATGACGATGAAGGCCGTCAGCGCGACGGCGACCATCGACCACACGGTGCCCTTGCTCGACCCCGACATGGCCGCCTACCGGTCCCCACCGGCCCGCAGCTGGGCGTTGGTGTCGAAGGTGTGCTTCTCGGTGCGCGACAGCACCGACTGGACCTTGTAGCCGGGGTTGTTCTCGATCTTCCACAGCGCCCGGCCGGTGCGCTCCATGCACCAGCCCGTGGTGACGTCGGATTCCTTGCCGGACAGGACGAAATCTTCGGCCAGCTCGTCGGCGACCCGTGTGGACTGGCCGAACAGGATCCGCGTGGAGCACAGCGCCAGGAGGTCCTTGGCGATCGCGACTTCCTGGGAGCCGGCGTTGCCCACGGACAGGAAGTCGCTGGGCTTGTGGCCGACGAGGATCTGGATCTTCTTCTCCGCACGGGACAGCCGCAGGTCGGAGTCGACGGCCTGCACGGCCTTTGGACCGAGGCGCATCTGCCGCCAGACCTCGTCGCGCACGACGATGCGGATCTCCCCGTCGTCCTGGAGGTCGGTGATCATCGACGACCAGGAGCCCAAGCAGGTCAGCGCCACGGCCACTGCCTGGTCCCCGCGGCTGCGCAGCAGGGAGAGGTCCATCGACTGGATCGGCGCGGCCCAGTCGAGCTCGAAGTTCGTCGGCTCGTCGAACAGCCCGGCCAGCGGACCGCTGACCAGGTTGGCCAGCGCGTCGGTGATCGGACGCAGCGTGTCGAGGAACTGACGCCGGTCAGCGAAGCGGGTGTCCTCCCACAACGCCGTGTCCGGGTCGGCGAGTTCGCGCTGGACGTCGGGGATGGTGACCGGCCGCAGGTGGGTGTAGCCGTCGGCGGCGCCGACCAGGCGCCGCAGCACCTGCGAGAGCACCGCCTCGTCGGTGACCGTCGGCGAGTAGCCCTGCGCTTCGGCGAGCGCGGTCAGCAGCTTGACCCACCGGCCGAGCACCCCGTCCAGCTCCTCGCGCTGCCGGTCGACCGACCAGGAATCCCACCGGCTGGCCAGCGGCCCCAGGTCCAGGGCGTTGAGTCGCGCCGAGGAGCCCCGGCCCAGCGCAATCGGGTTGATGTCCAGCGCCCGCAGCAGCGGCGAGTACTCCCCTTTCACGTCGCCGCTGATCAGGGTGCGGACGCCGAAGAGCATCATGCGCAGCAAGAACGCGACGACGGTGCTGCTCTTGCCGCGTCCGGGCTCACCGAAGATCACCATGTTCGGGTTGGTCCCGAGCCCGCGCAGCACCCACTCGATGGGGTGGGCGTAGAACGCGCCTCCGCTGACGGTGTCGTAGCCGATGCGGGCTCCCACAGCGGGCACGCCGTTGGCCGCCAGCAGCGGAAACAGCCCGCCGATCTCGTGTGTGGCCGCCTCATACACCGCCAGCGGGGCCTCGACCGGAGCCCAGCCCTGACCGGGCCGGGCCAGGCCGCGACGCGGGGCGATGGGCCGGTTGACTCGCTCCTTCTGCGCCGTAGGCCGGTTCGGTGTGCGCGGTTTGCTCGGTGGCGGGGCACCGAAGTCGGCCAGCAGCTGTGCGGCGCTGCGCTCGTTCATGCGGGTTTTCACAGCAAACCTCCCCGTGCGCGCGGCAGCCCGACGCCGACCGGCAAGCAGGCGGCGACGAACGCGGAATCCTGAGCGAGATCGAGCCGCAGCAGCCGGAACCGGCCGGCGGCGTCGTTTTCCAGGCGGGCGGCGTGGTCCTCGACGTTCCAGTGCGCGGGCACCGTCACCGCCGAGGCGGCGGCGTAGCGCACGATGGAATGGCCTGCGGCCACCGCCTTTTCCTGCGCACGGGCGCCGCTGGCTTCCCGCTCGTCCGATGCGGAGGCCGAGAACCCCTTCGAGCTCTTGTAATCGCGCAGTACACCGGCCCGGAACCGGTAGTTCTGCACCGCCCGCGAGGCTCGGCGGGCGTCCATGACCTCGTAATGGATTGCCAGGCACCGGCGTTCACCTGCGGTTTTGACCGCCAGCAGTGGCGAGAGGCTGCCGAACACCGTGCCCGCCTCGGGCATGAGCACGCTGTAGCTCACGGTGGAGTACGCGTCGTGGTCATAGCGGCGCCGAGGCGGCGAGGGTGCCTCGGTCGGCCCGGCGGCGGCCTTGGGCAGGCCCTGCTGGCCATCGCCGGTGAGGTGCCCGGCCCGCAACACCGCCGAGCTGTCCGGGTTGAAGCCGGTGCGGATGGCCTCGGCCAGTCCGCTGCCGGAGAGCCATTCGACGCTGTCGGCGCCGAGGGCCTTGAGCGGGTCCTCGAGACCCTCGAGCACCCGGTAGAGCACCCGCGCTCGTCCCTCGGTCCCGCCGCCAGCGGCGGCTGCCGGCTTGCGCAGCGCGTCTTCGGTGCCGGAGATGGTCACGAAGATTTCGTGGCGCACCGAGACGGCGCCGATGGTGCGGTCCAGCTCGTCGGCGGCCTGACGGGCCAGTGGCGGCGCCTGGTCGACCTCGTGCTTCGAGCGCCACACGGTGTACTCGGTGCCGTCGTCGGGCACGGTGCGCACCAGCAGCGACATCCGGTCGATCACGTCGCGATGCCCGATGCTCAGCAGCAGGTTGCCCAGCCGGGAGGCCAGCCGTTCGCACTGCTCGTTGCTGAGCATCCCAACACCGGTGTGGGTCAGGCGCGCGGTCGCGCCCCAGCGGCCGTCGCCGGTGTCGTGGATCAGCGCGATCCGGCCGCGGTCCTTGAACACCGGACCGTCAGGGAACGAGACCCGTTGCAGGACACCGGGCAGATCCGGCTCGTCGGGATCGACCGGCAGGCCCGATGCGGCCTTGGACTGCCAGCGCGACCAGCCGAACAGCACGCCGAGCTGGTGCAGCACCAGGTGCGCCAGCCAGCGGAACGCCGGCCGCCCGCGTACGGGCACGACCACCAGGCAGGCGACGAACCCGCAGATCGTGGCCAGGATCAGGGCGGTGAGGAACTGGCCTGCGCTGACGGTCCAGAGCACCGGAACGGCCAGCACGATGCAGGTCAGTGCCTGCAACGGGGTCAGTCCCATGATCCAGCCTGCGTGCTCGCGCCGGGCCAGACCGCGATAGATCCGAACGTTGTTGGTACTCATACGACCACCGCCGCTTCCACGTCGTCAGAGGCAGCAGCGCCACCGCCGCCACCGTTGTTCTTGGGTCCACCGCCACCACCGCCGCCGCGGGGACCGCCGCCCCCGCCACCGCCGTCGTCGTCGGGGCCGTGTCCGTAGTCGGGAGGCTCAGGAGGAGGCGGCTCGGGATATCCACCGCCTGCGCTGCCACCCCCACCGCCACCGCCGTCGCCGCCGAAGCCGTCGGTGCCGTCGGCGCCGCCGCCGACGCCTTGCGGGCCGATGCCGTCGGAGGAGGTCACGCGGCCGCTGTTGGCCGCAGCGGGCGGGGCCGCAGCGCCGTCGCCGCCAAGGACGTCGTCATCGCCGTCGCCGCCGGGGTCTGCTGCGGACGGCGATGCGGAGCCCCCGCCGCCACCACCGCCCCCGCCACCGCTGGAACCGCCGGAGCTGTGGCCGACGCCGTGGTTGTCCATCTCGCCGTCGGCGTAGTCGGCCATCGCCGAATCGAAGCGGTCGGCGTTGGCCGACTCCTGCGCATCGCTGCCGCCGCCCCCGCCACCGAAGCCGCCGCCGGCAAGGGCGTTCGCGGCCTGAATCGCCGGGTTGCCAGAGCCGTAGGAGGACACCCCGACACCGGCGAGGGCGTCGCGGAACGTCGAACCGGCATCGGAGTTCGGATCGACGAACGCGAACAGCCGGAACAGCACAAACGGGATCAGCAGGGAAATGATCAGGACCCCGACTCCGGCCAGAAGCCCGGACAGGCCCTTCGACCCGCCGGAGATGGCCACGCCCAGCACCAGCGTCATCGCCAGCACCGGCTTCATGGCGATGCAGGCCAAGATCCAGCGGATGGCCTTCCAGAACCACGCCTTGGTGACGTTGGCCAGCAGCCCCGCGGCGGTGATCGGGATCGTGGCCACGAGCACGTAGATCGCGGCCTCGCGGAACAGCATCTCCAGCACGTAGCCGATGCCCGCCGGGATGACCCCGATGAACGCGCAGATCCCGAGCACGACCGCCTTGACACCGTCCTGGGCTGCGTCGGCGAACGTCGTGTGCTGGAGCGCGTCCTGGAAGTTGGTCGACTGAAGGCCGTATTGGAGGATGCCGTGGGTGAGTCCGTCGGCCGCGGTGAGGAACCCCGCCACCATGCCGACGGTGATCGCCAGGGCGATCCCGTACTGAACCGGGCCGCCGATCAGCCGCATGAACCCGCGCCCGCCTCGGAGCGAGGTCATGGTCATCTGCCAGAAGAACAGCCCGAGCGCCAGCACGCCGGAGATCCACAGCATCATGGGCCAGAGCACGGAGATCGGACCCTCGCGTGTGTCCACTGTGAACACCGAGAACTGGTCGGCGAGCCGGAACGCCTCCCGCAGGATCCACAGGCTGGCGTCCCACAACGCCTGCATCGCCGTCTCAAACGCCGAGCTGACCAGCTCTTTGAGCTTGCCGCCGATCGCGCTACCGATGTCGTCGAAGGGCCACATCTCAGCCACCCCTCTTCAGATCCCGGTACCCGGCATGGACCGCGTCCGCGCTGCCCGGCCACGCGCTTGGGGCGGGTGCGGGGAGCGGGCCGGGCGAGATCCGCCAGTCCCCGCCGACGTGGCGCAGGGCCTGGCAATCCCCGACACCGGCGGTGAGGGTTTGGCCCTGGTAGTCGACCGAGAACTGGCCGAGCACGCAGGCCACGACGTAGCGGCCGCCATCGGTGACGCCTTTGATCTGGCCGTGCGTGACCTGGTAGTTCGCGGTCAGGTCCAGCACCGCGCCGGTGGGCGGGAGCCCGGCGCTGCTGCGCATCGAGCGCAGCAGCGAGTACAGCCCGGTGGTGTCCGGCTGCGGGGCACCCGGCAACGCCAGCTCGCGGAACCCGCGTGCGTAGGTGGCCGGATCCCCGCCGCGCATCGCGGCCTCATCCAGGGCGGTGAGCTGCCCTAGCGCACCCTCTGGGGTGGCGGGGAACCCGCCGGTGATCCAGCGCCCGGCGGTCTGCATGGGCGCGGGAACGGTGATGGGCTCACCGGCCCGCTCGGTGGTCATCGGCTGCGGCTGCGCCGATTGCGCTGGCAGTGCCGCCATCGGGGCACTCGCCAGGGCGTGCTCAGCCGCCAGGTCCCAGCCGCCCGAATCCGGATCCGGCCTCGACGGGGGCGGGGCGGGAGCCGGTGCGGGCCGGTCAGTGACGTAGTGCGAGACCACCAGCGCGCCCGCCATCGCAACGACGGCCAGGACCATCACGACGATGGCCGCCAGGCCCAGACCGGCTCGGCGCCTGCGCTGCTGCTGGTTCGTGACAGGAGGGGCCATGACTCAGGCCCCCGCCGCGAAGTGGCTGATCAGCTGATAGCCGACCCCGTACAAAATGCCGCCGCCGAGGGCGCACAGCATCATGATCACGCCGATCTTGCCCGCGCGGTGGTGGTCGACCCACCGGCCACCGGCCCAC
This sequence comes from Saccharopolyspora endophytica, assembly GCF_018070075.1. Classification (GTDB taxonomy): domain Bacteria; phylum Actinomycetota; class Actinomycetes; order Mycobacteriales; family Pseudonocardiaceae; genus Saccharopolyspora; species Saccharopolyspora endophytica. The sequence goes on along the minus strand of NZ_JAGPXE010000013.1, from coordinate 167,382 downwards.
ACCAGCAGGCCGATGAAGAAGCCGACCATCAACGCCACGCCGGCGCCCCACTTGACGTTGCCGACGGCCTCGATGACCTTTTCGGAGCCGGGCGGGGCCACTGGTCCTGGGTTGGGGATCTGGGCCAGGACGGGCAGGGCCGTGTCTGCGAGCTGCTGGATCACCATGATGTGGCTCCCTTCGAGCGGCGGGACAGGCCGGGCAGCCGCCCGGCCGACGACGCCGTCTGGGGCAGCAGGTCCCAGCGGCGCAGCAATGGGGTGATGGCGGCGCGCAGCCGCGTCGGGGTGACCTCGGCGCGGATCCCGGTGGTGGCGATGTCCGGGTCGTGCGGTAGGAAGACCGCGTCGTCGAGCAGGCCGGACACGCGGAGTCCGGCACTGCCGCGCACGCCGGTGGGCCAGCGCTTCGCGCCGACGACCACCAGCTGGGTCGGCGAGGTCGTGGCACCGGAGCGGTTCCAGGCATCCAGGCGAGCCAGGACCTGTTCGGCGTGCAGCAGTGAGGGGCGGGTGGCCCGGCAGACCAGCACCGGTTTCGGCGTCGGAGTCCCGGCGCGCAGCCAGGCCCCGGCCCCGGCCAGTGGATGCGCGGCCACGCGCCAGGCGTCGTGACCGAGGTCGACCACGGTGGCCTGCACCGACTGGTGCTTCGGTTTGAAGAAGCGCGGGGGCGGCACCATGCCCGGGGTGATCACCGGGAGCTCGGTCTCCACCCGTGCCAGCAGCGCTTGGGCGCGCCAGGAGAACCGGATGCGCACCGAGGGATGCGGGCCGTCCAGGGCCGGGCCTTCCGAGCGGGCCGCGGCGGCCAGGCCGGAGCGCGCGGGATCGGCGGTATCGACCAGGAGCACGCGCTGCTCGGCGAGCTGCAACGCGTCGGCGAGCACGGTGGCGACCAGGGACGCTCCGGCGCCGGGTGAGGCGGCCAGCACCGGGATGACCTCGCCGAATCCGGCCCAGTCCGCGTGGGTGTCGCTGATCGGCGGCAGTCCCTGCCGCTGCACAGCGGCCGCCGCCTGACCGGTCTGTGCGGCCGTGCGCAGGCCCGTCTGGTCGCCAGCGTCGTTGCTGGAGGACGTCGTCTCGGCGGCCGCAGCCCACTGCCCGGCCTCGACCGCGCCGACGATGTCTGCCGTGGGCAGCTCCGGCCACGCCTGGCTCGCGGCTCGGGCGAGGCGGCGGTCGCGGTCCTCGAGACTGCCGGGTTCGGCGGGTGCCGGACTGGGCTGGTCAGCGAGGCCGTGGGGCTGCGTTTGCTCGGTATCGGCCGGGGAGGGAGCGCACGGCCACTGGGTGGCGGTGGCCGTGCGCTCCGGCTCCGGCAGCGACGGCGGTGTGGTGCCCGCCGCCGGTGGTTCCGAAGGCTCGCCCTGCTCGGTGCGGGCGAGTGAGGCGGTCGTCGCGTTGCGGAAACCGTTGTGCCCCAGCGAGTTCTGCCCTGAAGCAACCATGATTTCGTCTCCTTTCCCGGCCGTTGTGCGCAGGGCCGGGCGGTGATGAAGGCGCGTTGGTCCACGGCCTCGGGGTGCGTGCACCGGTCCGAGGCGCGATGTGGCGCGCGATCAGCGGCAGGGCAGGCCGGGCGATTCGAGGACGCGTTGTCCCTCACTCAGCACCCAAAGGGCTTCTGAGCTGCAAAAATCACGACAGTGATCACTCCGGCGGGTGCGCCGGAAAAGGGATGCGTCACGGTGTGGCGGAATCACCAAAACCGCTTCCACCGCGGTCTGCCCGTATGGGACTTGTGTGGGTAGCGCTCGTTGAAGAGGGCGGTTCCAGCGCCGCCAGGAGCGCTACGTCAGGCGCAGATGCCCGAGTGGTTATTCATGCGGTACCTCCCGCGAAAGAGCTGGATCGGCTCCCACGCTGTTCGGCCGGCCCGCGGCCGGCGCACTCCCCTATTGGCGAAGGGCGGCCCCCACAGCCGTCCTTCACGCGACGGGCTCGTGTCCCGTCACTCTCCGTCCGGGGCGATCAACTCTCCCCTGAGTGGCCGATGCTCCGGCGGATCCTGTCAGGTATTCTGGACAAGGTACTTCGAACGTAAGGTGACCCGGATTAGCTGTCAACTTTTCCGGACAGTTGACTTTGAAGTCCGCGATACAAGACACCATGTGGGTGAGAAGGTGGACACAGTGGCCGAGGCAGAGCGAGGCGAGGACTTCGCGGTCAAGCTCAGCCGGCTGTTTGAGAGTGTGAAACGCGAAGACGGCTCGAATTACAAGAAGCCGGAGGTCGCTGAGGCCGTCGGGGTGTCCCGCGCGTACCTCTATGACCTGATCAACGGCAAGAACAGGCCGAGCCACGACGTGGTCGTGGCGCTCGCAGAGTTTTTCCAGGTGCCGATCGAATACTTCTCCAACACCGAGCGAGGGCGCGAACTCAACCGCCAGTACGAGCTCCTGGCTCGCCTCGGTGAGCAGAACGTCCGGCAGCTGGCCACCCGCGCCAGCGAGCTCTCACCGGACAAGCTGCGCAGCGTGATGGAGTTCATCGACTTCCAGGCGGGACGGGACGACAACCCGTCCGAGTGAAGTGCACATCACCACCAGCTGGTTCTGCTCTGCATAAAGGCTTTCGCGCCCGCGAGGCGAGGTGCGCAAAAGAGCGACAGAACGTAAACGTGAAGGTGGACCAGACCTGCCGGGGGTGGGATGTGCACGTAGATCAGGGGACGGTGACGACCGAGGGGGCCGAGCTCTACTACGAAACGTGTGGAGAAGGCCCCCCGGTCTTGCTCATCCAAGGTGGACTCAGTGAGACCGGTGCGACCCAGCAGCTGGCGACGGAGCTGGCGCAGCAACACCAGGTCATCAGCTACGACCGGCGCGGCTTGTCCCGCAGCACGGTCACCCGCGACCCGCAGCCGCTGACGATGGCCACCCATGCCGACGACGCGGCAGCGTTGCTGGCCGCGCTGACCTCCGAACCTGCTCGCGTGGTTGGCCCCAGCATCGGCGCCGTGATCGGGCTGCACCTCACCGCCCGCCATCCCGATCAGGTGGCGCTCCTGGTCGCCCACGAACCGCCGATGGCCTCGCTGGTGCGCGATCCCGACCAGGAAGCCGGGCTCGATGAAGTCGCCGAGCTCGCGCGCGACGACGTCGGCGCCGCGATCCGCCGCTTCGTCGCGCTCGGCGGCAGCCGCGAAGGAACACAGGAACCGGGAGCCGGCCCGGCCCCGCCGGTCGGGAACGTCGAGGCGAACTTGCGGCGCTTTTTCACCTACGACTTTCCCGCCGTGCGCACCGCCGCGCTCGATCTCGACCAGCTCACGGGACCAGCGCGGCCGCCGGTGATCGTGACCGGCGGCGAGGAATCCCGCGGCCAGTGGGAATACCGCTGCGCCCAGCAGCTCGCCGCCGAGCTCGACTGCAAGCTCGTCGAGACGCCGGGAGGCCACAACGGACTGGTCAGCCACCCGTGGGCGACAGCGGACGTGCTTCGCCGCCTGTTCACGGAGTCGATCGGATGAAGAACGACTCCCGAGGCTGGCGCAACGACCTGCAACTACGCCGAGGCGTGAAGAGCCTCCTGCGGGAACTTGAGCTCGACGCACCGCTGGATGTGCGCGAGCTGTGCGACCGCTTGGGACAACGCCGCGGCCGCCCGATCAAGCTCCGCGCCTACCCGCTGCCCGCGCCGGGCGTGTTCGGGCTCTGGATCGGCACAGCGGACGCCGACTACATCTTGTACCAGCGCGACACCACCGTCGCGCACCAAGAACACATCATCCTGCACGAAATCGGCCACATCATCAGCGGCCACGGCAGCGATGAGAACGACGACGACATCTGGCAGCAGATTTTTCCGGACATTCCCCCGGAAATCGTGCTGCGCGCGCTGCGCCGAGACGGCTATGGGCCGGCGTTCGAGCGCGAGGCCGAGATGGTGGCCACGGTCATCAAGGAGTGGGCGACCCTGCTGGATCGCTTGCAGTTCTCTCCCGATCGGAAAACCGATGCCGCCCGCCGACTGCGGGGGGCCTTCGACGACCACCAGGGATGGCTGTGATGGCGCTACCCAACCTGTTGATGTGGGCCGCGGCGACGGTCGCGGCGATCTGGAAACTCTCCCAGCTGATCCGGGCACCACACGACAAGGGGCTCCGGGTCGTGACCATGTGCACCGTCCTGGTATTCATCGCGCTCTCCGCCCAGCTGGCCGTCAGCATTCCGGCGGTGGCCGAGTTCTTCCCGAGCCAGTCACCGAAGCTGATCCAGAACGTCATCCTCACCTTCTTCTTCGCGCTGCTGCTGGTGCTGTTGCAGGCCAGCGTCGCCCCCTCAGCGGTCGGCTCGCGCGGCTGGCTTGAAGTCGTGTTCGCCCTGGTCGCCAGCGGTGGCCTGGTGGCGGCTTTCGCGGCGGCAGACGAGGCCCACCAGGGCGCGAGCTACGAGCATGCCGGCGAGGCACCGGCGGTGCTGGCCTTCTACCTGATCGGCAACCTCTACATGAGCTACGCGACCGCACGTGGCGCGTACCTCGCCTGGACCACGGCCGACCACACCCGGTCGCGCGCCCGCCTGAGCCTGCGTGTGGCGGCCGCCGGCCTGGCCGTGAACTGCCTCGGAACCCACACGCCCCGAGTCCTGTCCACCGCAGGACGGCTGGTCTCCGGCAAAGACCCGATCCCCGGCACCGCAACGTGGACAACACCGATCTTGGCCATCGGGATCGTGGCGTTCTTCCTGGGAATCGGCTATCCCGGAGTCCGTACGGGCCTGGTCAAAGCCCGGATGTGGATCGAGGTGCGCCGCCACTACCGCCAGCTGCGTCCGCTGTGGGCAGCGCTGTGCGCGCAGTTCGACAACATCGCACTGTTCCCGCAGGTCTCTCCGCTGCGCGAAGCGCTCCAGCTCCGCCAGATGCGGCTGCGGTACTACCGGCGCGTCATCGAATGCCGGGACGGGCTGGTGTGTCTGAGCCCGTTCGTCGCCGAACCTGTTGACTCGAGCAAGACTCCCGAGCAACAGGCCGAGCTCGTGCGCGACGCGCTCGCGCGCGCCGCCGCCGCCGCCGCCGCCGCCGGTGAGGAAGTGTCGGTGGCCTCAGTGCTCGCGGCGCCGGAGGCCGCAGGCATGGACGCCGATACCCAGCAGCTGCTGGCCCTGTCCCGCGCGTTCGGCCGCCTGGACAGCACCGATGCGCGACCGGTGTCCGGGACGACCAGCTCCACTAGCTAACCAGGGCATAGGGCGATGCCGGAACCGGCCCAGCGGCAAGCTCGCCGGGGTCAGCGCCCGAGGTCAGGCAGCGGGTCACGCACGTCCCACTCCAACAGCCTCTTGCCGGACTCCCGGTAAAACTCCTGTTTGGCACGCTTCCGGGCCTCATAGTCCTCCCGGCCGCGCACGCCCCAGACCTCCACATAGGTCTCCGGGCTCTCGTCGACGAGCACGAAATCCGGGTGCACCCCTCCCCCGTCGTAATGCATGGGCTTGACGAACGCGCGCCCGGCGGCGGTCAGCGCGTCGGCCATCTCCGCTTCGTGGCTGGAGTCGGCCGGCACGTACGAGGTGGTGGTCAGCATCGCTGCCAGGTCCTTGATCACCGGGTAGCCCCGGGGGCTGCGCTCGATCAAGAGAAGTACTACCTGATGTCCGGTTTCCCTCGCGTGCGCGGCGAGCGCGACCGGATAGGAGCGGGTGCACCGGTCCATGAGTTCCTGGGAGGCGTACAGCGGGGCCCGCTGGTGCGCCAATCCGATCCGCAAGCCGTATTTCGTGGGGGCGATCTGGCGGATCTGCCCGAGCACCAACCCGCGGCGCCGGGAACGGCCGGGGGTCAAGCTCTCGAGGAAACGGTCCCAGTCGGCGTTGATGCGCTCGGCGTCCTCACTCTGGAACGGCGGCACGATCCACAGTGCCTCCGCCAGCTCTCTGCGGTTGACGCGGCAGTCACGAGCCTGCTCGACCAGTCGCGCCCGGCACGCACGCCAATCCCGACGTCCGGTGCGGGGGTGCCACACGTTGAGCTGCGACGATTCCCAGAGGTAGTGCAAGAAGGCCAACAACCCCATCGCGCGCCGCTGGGTCGTAGTGGATGGCTCCGAGGAACCAGGTTTCGCCGCGACCGGGACATGCGTGGTGGATGGATCGGTGGAGACACCGTGGAGGGTCAGCTGGGCGGACAACCGGATCGAGGTGCCGTCCTCGGTGACGTTGATCGCCGGTTCGTAGGTGCTTCGACCTGACGTCGAGGCCGGGCTGCGGTACCAGGAACAGCCGGGTGCGTGCTGGTGGCCACCGGCGGGCCAGTTGGCCAGGTGATACCGCCCAGACCGGCAGCGGATCACCAACCGCACCACCTCGTCGCTCCTGCACAGGCACACCGCGTGGCCGACTTCGCTGCGGGCACGCCCGAACAACCCGGTGTAGCGGTCGGGGCGCTGTTTCAGGTCGGCGACCTCGACGTCCCGGTCGGCCAGCCGCACCTGTCCCGACCCTGGCATCCCGGTCGCGCTCGTCGCGCCACTGCTCCTGCGGCGGGCTCGTGGGTGCATGGGCATGGGCGGTTCCTCTCGCCGGACGGTCACAGGGACCACGGTGATTCCAGTACCCGAACCCGATTCTCACCCGAATCCCTGACAGCGCGTCGCACTCCACGGCCAAAGCCGCTCACCACACCCCCGCGCCAGTAGCGAGACCGCTCTTCGACACGCCGAGGCCTACGTGCGGGCTGAGTTGTCGTCGTCCCAGGTCATGATGTCCGCCGAATCGTCGAACGGAAGGAATGTCGATGGCACTGCCCACTTTGTCCGAGGAACAGCGCAAGCAAGCCCTGGAGAAGGCCGCCGCGGCGCGACGTGCACGGTCAGAGCTGCTGGAGGGGGTCAAGACGGGAGCCACCACCGTGGAGAGCGTTCTCAAGCGCGCCGACACCGACGAGATCGTGAAGAAGACGAAGGTGACGCAGCTGTTGAAGGCGTTGCCCGGGTACGGCCCCGCGAAGGTGACCCAGCTGCTCGAGCAGGCTCAGATCGCCGAGAACCGGAAGCTCGGCGGGCTCGGCGAACGTCAGCGTAAGGCGCTGCTGGACGCCGTTGGCTGATTCGCCGGAAGGCGTGTGCGCAGGCCCGCCCCGGATTTCGGGTGCATCACCGGGGTGGCCTGCGCTCGACCGGGTGCCGTGCTTCCCCCACGACGCCCGGTCAGTCATTATAAGAACATATGTTCGATCCATCGTCCAATCAGGCTTCGCCCGACTATCGCGTCCGGGCGCACCGGACGCTGCCCGAGCCGATGCCGGTGTGGGTGCGTTGCGATCGCCTGTTTCTGCCCCGCCCCGGGACGATGCGCGATGTCCCGTTGTGGCTGCGCGCCTACGGCATCAACGCAGGGGCGTGCGTGCCGGGGCTGTTGCGCAGCTGGCATCTGCTCAACACCGGCGGTGATTTCTGGGGGTTGGTCGAGTTCGCCGTCGCTGCTCGAAACGGCTCGCAGGCCTTGGAGCTGACCGAACTGGTCCCGGCGAGCATCCTCAGCCCGCGCGACCCTGACGAACACGACCCCTGGGCATCTCGACCGCCGTCTCCTCGCGACGGGTGAGAACGCCTGGTCACGAGCGGCTTGGTATCGAGTCGACGAAGCGGCGGGCCTCGCCGCGGTCGCGCAGCCGGATCACGGTGCCGACAGCGTGCTCGGCGATCAAACGCTCGACTCGGGGGCGCATCTTGCGCCGGTAGCTGAGGACGTATTTGACGAACCCCCAGTTGATGCGGCCGCGCCGGTGACGGGAATGGTCGTCGTCGCCACGGTGCTGGAAGCGGCGTTGCACGATCCCCCACAGGCAGACCAGTGGGTGGGATGTCGAGGACGATCACTGTCTGGGCTTTGCCAAGCCGGATCGGCATCGTGGTGGCGTAGTTGCCGTCGATGATCCACTCGTCGGCGGCGACGAGCTCGCGCTGGCGCTGGGCGAACAGCTCAGGATCGAGAGCGTTCCAGTGCTCGTCGTAGTACTCCATGTCCAGGAGGATGACCGGCAGGTTCAGCCGTTGGCCGAGCTGGCTGGCCAGCTCGGATTTCCCGCTGCCCCCGCACCCGCAGATCATGATCGTGCGCATGGTGGTCCTAGCCCTGCTCCGCTGGTGGTTCCGAGTTCTCGCCTTCGGCCGGCGTCTCCAGGTACCAGACCGACGATCTGGAAGCCGCAGACTCCAGGGATTCCGGGCTCATGATCGTCTTATCGACCTCGCCCGATGGCCGCTGGAGCACCACGTCGCCGTCGGGCATCACATACCACCCGGCGCCCGGGTAACCGGTCGACCGGTAGACCGCTGTTGCTCCGGACAGGTCCCGATCCTGCTCCATCGTTGGCTCCTAGCTCATAGTTCTGACCTGCGAAATCGTGCCACGTCACCCGTGGTGGGGGTGGGTGAGGCTCGCGCGAGTTCAGAGGTCAAACAGGATTCGGCCGCAGCCACCGCCTGCCTGAGTTCGGTGAGGACACCCTCGCCGAGGGGCCTGGCCGCCGACACCCTCGTCCTCGACGGCAAGCCCCGTGACGACCTCGGCGCCGGGCGCCCGGGTCCAAGCAGTCATGCAGAAGAGCGACTGGCACTAAAAGGGCGCTGCCCAGCTCGTGCGCCACCCCGATCCGCAGACTACCTATCGATCTTTGGTTCTCGGTTAACTCCTTCCTATGGGGACAAACGCGGGCAACCGTGGCCAGCCGAGCAGTGTGCGACGGATTTTTCGAATCCGGAGCTAGCGTTGTACGCGAGCAGCGCGCCGCGCGACTGAGCTTCTGGTTTGGGGAGGGTGAAGTGGATATCGAGAGCTTGTCGGCTGGCTTGTCCGAGTCGTGGCGTTGCCTGGTTCGGGACTGGGACAGGTGTTTGCGTTCGACTGGGCGTCCGGAGACGACGCGGTACAACTACTTGCTCGCGGTTATTCAACTCGGACGATACGTCGCCGCCAACACAGTCGGCGATGCCGCCGAGGATCCAGCAGCTGTGTCGCGTGCGGACGTGGAGTCATTCCAGGCATGGATGATTGAGACTCGTTCTGCCTCAACCGCGCTCAACAAGCACAAGTGCCTGCAGCAGTTCTTCCAGTGGCTGGCCGAGGACGAACAGGCCGTGACCCGCTCTCCAGTGGAAGGGGTGCGGGCTCCGCAGCCGCCGACGAAGTTGGTCCCGGTCATCAGCACCGACGACACGACGCGCCTATTGGACTCCTGCAAAGGCTCTGGATTCATGAACCTTCGAGACCAAGCGATGATCCGGTTGTACTGCAACACCGGCGCACGGCTTTCCGAAGTGGCCAATCTGCGCATGGAGGACATCGACTGGAGCACGGACTCCCTCGTCTATCACGGCAAAGGCGGGAAAACTCGACGTGTCCGGATGGGCCCAAAGACCGCAAGGGCGTTGAGCAGATACCTCCGAGCACGCGCACGGCACACGGGTTCGGAACTTCCCGAGCTGTGGCTTGCCGAACGCGGTGGCGTGCCGTTGCGAGCCAACGGCATCAAGTTGCGCCTACGCCGGTTGGGAGAACGTGCCGGGATCGCGCGGGTTCATGCCCACCGGTGGCGCCACACCTACGCCCACGAATGGAAACTCTCCGGCGGAGACACCGGCGATCTGATGCTGGTGCTGGGCTGGAGCAGTGACGCTATGGCGCGGCATTACGGCGCCAGTGCTGCCGCCGAACGTGCCCAGGAATCGCAGTCGAGGATGAGGATCGGTGATGATGTCTAAACGCTCGGAACTCACTCCCGAACAGCGCCGTCGGCGCGCGCGGATCGCGGCGCATGCTTCGTGGGCGAACACGGCGGATCGCTCCGCACGTACCCGCTCGGGGACCTCAGCGTTCCTCGCCCAGTTCGAGAAGCAGGTTGATCCCGACGGCGTGCTCACCCCTGACGAACGAGCGCATCGGGCGTACCACGCGCGAGTGGCCTACATGCTCGCTCTCGCCGAACGATCCGCCGCGACACGACGCCGAAACAAGGACCGCTCCGATCAGCCAGATCGCTAAGAGGACGCACAGGCCGAACTGCCAATCGAGGGTGGTGTGGGGAATGGCCCCACACCACCCTCGTGAGCTTAGAGATCGCCGATCGCAAACCGATCCTGGGCCACCTGCGCGCGCTGCGCCGCAGCGCTCGCACCGTAGTGTCGGGCCATCGCCTCGGTACTCCAGCCCAGCACCAGCATCAGATCGCCGGTGTCTCCGCCGGCGGCCTTCCACTCGTGGGCGTAGGTGTGGCGCCAACGGTGAGCGTGCAGATTCTTGATCCCCGCCTGCTTCCCGAGGCGCTTGAGACGAATCTTGATGCCGTTGGCATGCAACGGCTTGCCACCCCGGCTTGAGAGCCACAATTCGGGAAGATCCGCGCCCGAGCGTTTGGACCGGGCCCTCAGGTACCGGCTCACCGCTCGCGCGGTGCGTGCCCCAATACGCACCCGGCGGTCCTTAGCGCCCTTGCCGTGAAAGACCACCGTCTCAGTCTTGAGATCCACATCATCGACGGTGAGCTGAGCCACCTCGGACAACCGCGCGCCGGTATTGGCGAACAGCCGAATGATCGCCTGATCCCGCAGGCTCAAGAAGTCCTTTCCCGCGCAGGTCTCCAGTAGCTGCGAAGTCACGTCTTCCTCGATGACCGGGATGAGCTTTGCGGGTGTTGCGGGTTTGCGGACGCGCTCCATCGGCGAGCGGTCGATATCGCGCTCCTCGTTCATCAGCCAACCGAAGAACACCTGCAATGCCTTGTGCTTATTCAATGCGGTGGAGGCCGAGCGGGTCTCGATCATCCACGCCTGAAACGCCTCGATGTGATCGCGTGAGACCTCCGTCGGGTCCTCACCGGCGTCGTCAGCGTCCGGGTCCGGGGAGTGCTCGGCGAGGTATCGAGCCAACTGCGCGGCGGCGAGCACATAGTTGTAGCGGGTGGTCTCGGGATGGTTCACCGAACGCAGGCTGCGGTCCCAGTCACGCAGGTAACCGGACCACACCTTCGACAGGCCCTCAGTGAGCTTGCCAAGATCGAATACAGCCATTTCAAATCTCCGTAGTCAAGGTTTCCATGAGCGGCGTGCTTGACTCCGGGAGGTGGACCAAGAACAGAAAAAGAGGGTTCCCGCAGGCTTTGACCTGCGGGAACCCTCTTACCGGTGGAGCTGAGGGGATTCGAACCCCTGACCCCTTGACTGCCAGTCAAGTGCGCTACCAGCTGCGCCACAGCCCCTTGTTTTGTTCTCCCGAGGTGTTCGGTTTGTTTCCGCCCCGCTCATCTCGTGTGCCAATACAGTACAACAGCCGTTCGGGGCCGTTTTCAGGGGGTCCCCATACAGTGGCGAACCAGCCCTGAACTGGGCAAACGCCTGCTGCCGTCTTCATCGACGGTACCTGTCCTCACGGAGTCGTGGGGACTCCGTGAGGACGGTCACTCCGATCATCCTGCGGCGGTCGTCCCGCGGGGTTTCGGGAGGCCTCTGGTGTTGGCGGCTTTGACGAACTCCGCTCTCGGGTCGTGGAGTTCTCCCAGGGCTACCACCTGGCGGCGGAACGGGAGTTCCAGGAGCCAGTCGCCGAGGATGCGGGCCTTGCGGGACGTCGTCGGCATCTTCATCAGGTGGTACGCGCGGTGCAGCAGCCACGCCGGGAGTCCCTTGAGCTTGATGCCGTAGACCTCCGCCGCGCCCCGGAACAGGCCCAGGCCCGCGACCGAGCCCGCGTGCTTGTGCCGGTACTCCTGCAGCTCCTCGCCGCGCAGCTGAGCGATGATGTTGTCCGCCAGCAGCTTCGCCTGGCGGACCGCGTGCTGGGCCGAGGGGCTCGTCAGGGCTTCCGGGTCGCTGCTGGTGAGGTCCTGGACCGCGGCGCAGTCCCCCGCCGAGAACACGTTGTCGGTGCCCTTGACCTGCAGCCTCGTCGTGCATTCCAGGCGCCCCTTGGAGTCTCGGGGCAGATCGCTGTCCTCCAGCATCGGGTGCGGTTTGACGCCGGCGGTCCAGACGATGGTGTCCGCGTGGAAGTCGTCGCCATCGGACAGGACCGCGTGGCCGTCCACCAGGGAGCTCGCGGTCGTGTTGAGCTTGACCTCGATGCCGATGTTCTCCAGCTGCTGCTTGGTGTACTCGCCCATGTGCGGGCTGACCTCGGGCATGATGCGGCCCATCGCCTCCACCAGCACCCAGCGCATGTCGTGCTCGGACAGCTGCGGGTAGCTGCGGATCGCGTAGCGTGCCATGCTCTGCAGCTCCGCCAGTGCCTCGATGCCCGCGTAGCCGCCGCCGATGAACAGGAACGTCAGCAGCCGCCGGCGCAACTGCTCGTCCTCCGTGCTCGCCGCGATGTCCAATCTGGACAGAACGTGGTTGCGGAGGTAGATGGCTTCGCCGATGGTCTTGAACCCGACGCCCTCCTCCGCCAGGCCCGGGATCGGCAGCGCGCGGGAGATCGAGCCCGGGACCGGGACCAGGATGTCGTAGTCCAGCGTCTCGGCCTTGCCATCGCCCAGCGTCGCCGTCAGGCACCGGTTGGCGTGGTCGATGTGGTTGACCTGCGCGGTCAGCACCTCGCAGCGGCGCAGCGCCTCGCGCAGCGGAACCACCACGTGACGCGGTTCCAGCGAACCGGCGGCGGCCTCCGGCAGGAACGGCTGGTAGGTCATGTGCGGCTGGGTGTCGATGACCGTCACCCTCGCCTCACCCGCGTCCAGCTTCTTCTGCAGGCGGAGGGCCAGGGTGAGGCCCACGTGTCCGCCACCGATGATCACCACGCGTGGACTAGGCATGCTGCGGCTCCCCCCGTGCACCATCGCGCGTTCGACGCGGGTCGACGTCGCGCTCCGGATGGCGGCGCAGGTACTCCTGCTCCAGCTCGAACGTGCGGGCGGTGTGCTCGCGCAGCGCGTCCGGCGAGCCGTGCAGGAACGTCTCGTTGCGCGTCTGGTGCAGGTGCCGGAGTTCCCGCAGCAGCAGGTCCTCGGTCAGCTCGTGCCCCGGAATACCGGTGGTGTTCATCTCGTCCTCCCGCATCGGGCAGGGGCAACCGCAACGCCGGCGGCGTCACACCCGAGTACCCGCAACGAGGGCGATCAACACCTCAGGCCGCGGCGCGCACCTGTTCGGTGCCCGATTCCGGCCGCGGACGGGTCTCGGGAGCACCCACCCAGGCCAGCAGGCCGAGGGCCGCCGTGGCGCCCGTGACCAGGAACGCGGCCTGGTAGGAGACCGTGTCGGCCAGGACCCCGGCGATCAGCGGTCCGAGGATGGCGCCGAGGTCAGCGGCCTGCTGGAACGTCGCCAGCACCGTTCCGCCGCGCCTGTTGCCGCCGATGATGTCGGCGACCGCCGCGTTCTGCGCCGGGTTCAGCACGCCCGCGCCCATGCCCGCGATCAGCGACGCCGCCAGGAACACCGGGACCGACGTGGTGAAGCCCAGCGACGCCGTCGCCACGCCCGAGACGACCAGGCCGATGAGCACCATCGGCTTGCGGCCGTGCCGGTCGGTCATGCGTCCCGAGAGCAGCAGCACGCCGGCGTTGCCGACGGCGAACACCGACAGGGCGATGCCGGACATCGACTGCGGCGCCTTGAGGGCCTCGACCACGAACAGCGGGACCAGGGCGATGCGGACGCCGAAGACCGCCCAGCCGTTGCCGAAGTTCGACAGCAGCGAGGCGACGTAGGAGCGCATGCGCATGGCCTCGCCCAGCGGCATCGACGGGGTCGCGTCATCACCCAGCGGGGCGGCCAAAGTCGACTTGCGCAGCAGGAACCAGCCGAGGAAGGCGGCCGCGAACAGCGCGATGCCGTAGGTGACGAACGGCAGCCGCAGCGAGTAGCCGACCATCACGCCGCCGACGATCGGGCCGGAGACGTTGCCCAGCAGGAAGCTCGTCGCCCACACGCCCGAAGCGCGTCCGCGCAGGTGCGGCGGCGACATCCGGATCAGCAGGCCCACGCCCGCGACGGTGAACATGGTCGAACCGATGCCGCCGAGCGCGCGGAAGATCAGCAGCTGCCAGTAGGAATCGGCGAACGCGCACGCCGTGCTGCTGATGCCGACGATCGTGATGCCGATGACGTAGATCGTGCGCTCGCCCGCCGCCGAGACCAGACGTCCGCTCAGCGGGGCGAACAGCAAGCGCATCATGGCGAAAGCGCTGACGATGAACCCGGCGGCGGTGACGCCCACGTCGAAACTCGTGGCGAACGCGGGTAACGCGGGGGCGACGATGCCCATGCCGACGGCGACGATGAAGCTGCCCGCACCGAGGATCCAGATCTCCCGGGGCAGGGAGGAGAGGCCCTGGCTCGTGGTGGTCTTCTCTGACGCTGAGCCGCTGGACACAGGCTTCCTCCCGGGTTCTGGACAGTTCGAGCCACAGCAACCAACGCCGTATGCGGCCGAGGAAATTCCGCCGGAGCGCTTTCGTGGCGCGCACCTCACCCACGCGGCCGAAGCCCAGATCGTGGAACAGAGGAAAGATGTTCACAAATGCGGCAAAGCCACTGCCGTCGCTTCAAGTGCGGGACTCAACCCGCACCGCCGCGGGTTCTCAGCGGTTCTCTGGGGAGGACGCCGCGACGCCGTGTATTGGCATACATCAGGAGTGGCGCCCGGACCCAGAGGACCGCTGAGGTTCCGCCACCCGCACCGCCGACCAAAGCGACCACGGAACCACGGTCTTAGAGCAAGTCGTCGATTCTGCGGGCGTAGGCGGTTACTCCGTAGGCGACGTCGAAGCCGATTGCTTCGGCGAAGCGCTGAGCCGTGCCGCCTTCCTCGGTGTGGGCGGCGACCAGCAGCGCGCCCATGCGGCGGAGCTCTTCGGAGGCTTCGGTGACCAGGTCGTGGCCGATGCCGCGCCGACGGCGGCCCGGGCGGACCACGACCTGCTCGACGAGGCCGACGCCGCGCTCGACGAAGCCCTGGACGAAGCCGGCGATCCGGTCGACGCCCGGGTCGTCGACGACGAGCAGCACGCTGCGGTTCTCGTCGAAGCGATGCGCCAGGTGGCGGGCGAGGCGCTGCTCGCCCTCCTCGGACAGGCCGGTCTCGTCGGCGTAGAGCTCGACGATGCCCTCCAGGTCCCGGTCCTCGGCGGGGCGCGTGACGCCGCGGCTGAAGCCGCGGGTGCGGTGCAGCAGCACCACCTGCTCCTCCACCGCGCGCCAGGCGGCGTCGTCGGCGATGCCCTCGATCTCCCCGACCGTGGTGGGCGAGGCGTAGACGACTGCTTCGGACCGCCCCGCCTCGGCGAACACCTGCTCCAGTTCCATCAGCGTGCCCGCCACCTGCGCGCCGGTGCCCCACAGGGCGCACGCGTGGTTGGCGACCGGCAGCGGGTTGTCCTGGTTGAGCACGACCGTCGCCACGCCCACCCGGGTGCGCATGCCGTAGCGGACCACGGCCGAGGCCAGGCGGGCGGTCTCGACCAGCCCGGCCAGCTCGCGGGCTTGCCTGGGGTCGAGCAGGGTCTCGTCGTCCGGATCGTGCAGCGGGTCCACGGGTTCATTGTCCCCTCAACCAATCCCGTTCCGCGTCGCCCTGCCGGATGTCGGTCCGGAGGGGCAGGATTGTTCGCGTGACGACGCCGGATCAGCTCGCCGAAGAACTGCTCGATCTCGAACTCGACTCCGACCCGATCGGTGCCTCGCTCTACGGGCTGCCGGGCCGAGATCACCTGCTGCCGGACATCTCGGCCGCGGCGGAGCTCGCCCAGCGCGACCACGCCGAGGACATCCGGGTGCGGGCGATGGCCGTCGACACCACCCACTCCAGCTTGGAGGAGCGGCTGACCGTCGCCGTCGTCGTGCAGCACGCCCAGTCCACGGTCGACCGGCTCGACGCCCGCGCCCCCGAGTACACGGTGATCGGCAACCTGTTCGCGCCGGTCGCGGGCCTGCTGTTCCACCTCGGGCAGGTGCCGGTGAGCGGCAGGCAGCAGGCCGAGGACTACCTGCGGCGGATCGCCCGCATCCCCGACTTCACCGCCGCTGCCGCGCAACGTCACCGCGAAGGCGTGCGGGCCGGGCGGGTTCCGGTGCGCCTGCTGCTGGACGGCGCGATCGCGGACCTGGATTCCCGCCTGGCCAACCCCGACCAGGACCCGCTGCTCACCCAGCAGCTCCCCGACGACCTCGCCGAGCAGCGCGAACGCCTGATCCGCGACGTGGTCAACCCGGCGCTGGCCGAGTACCGCGAGGTCCTGGCGCGGGAGATCGCCCCGCACGCGCGGGACGCCGAGCACCCCGGGTTGTGCTGGCTGCCCGAGGGGCACGAGATCTACCAGCGGCTCATCCACGCCCACACCACCACCGAGCACACCCCCGGTGAGCTGCACGAGATCGGGCGCGCGCAGCTGGCGTCGCTGCGCTCCGAGATCTCCGGGCTGGGCGAACGGCTCTGGGGAGAACCCGATCCGGAGGCGGTGCTGCGGCGGATGCAGACCGACCGGTCGCTGTGCTGGGACGAACCGGACGAGATGCTGACGGCCGCACGGGTGGCGATCGACAGGGCGACCGCGGAGGCGCCGCGCTGGTTCGGGCGGCTGCCGCAGCAGCCGTGCGAGGTGCGGCCGGTGCCGGGCACCCCGTCGGAGAGCACGCCGATCGGCTTCTACATGTCGCCCGCGCTGGACGGCTCGCGGCCGGGCGTGTACTTCGCGAACACGCTGCGCGCCGAGCAGCGCCCGCGGTTCGCCGCCGAGGTCATCGCCTTCCACGAGGTCGTTCCCGGCCACCACCTGCAGATCAGCTTGGCCCAGGAGCTGACCGAGCTGCCGCTGCTGCGCAGGCTCACCGGGTTCAACGCCTACACCGAGGGCTGGGGGCTCTACACCGAGCGGCTGGCCGACGAGATGGGGCTGTACTCAGGGGATCTGATGCGGCTGGGCATGGTCGTGCAGGACCTGCTGCGCGCGGCGCGGCTGGTCGTCGACACCGGGCTGCACGAGTTCGGCTGGAGCAGGCAGCGCGCGCTGGAGACGATGATCTCCAGCACCACCCTGTCGGACCTGGAGGCCGCCTCCGAGGTCGACCGCTACATCGTCTACCCCGGCCAGGCGCTGTCGTACCTGGTGGGGCGGTTGGAGATCGAGCGGATCCGGGACGCCTCGCGGCAGCGGCTGGGCGTGGACTTCGACATCAGCCGGTTCCACGACACCGTCCTCGGGCACGGCGCGCTGCCGATCTCCACTTTGGAGTTCCTGGTCAACGATCAGCCCCCTGCTACATCCAGGTGACACCGTCCCAACTCGCTCGAAATCGCAACGGAACGCATTAATGTCGATACCGAGCGTGTTCAAGGCTGCGCGCGATCAAGCTTGGTGGAGCTGGACAGGAGGCGCCGTGACCGGGACTTTCCACCACCGCCAGGAATTACTCCGGCGCGAAGCGGAGGCCCAGCTGCGGGACCGGCCGCTGCCGACGTGGCAGAAGCGAGTCCTGCACCGCTTCGCGGCCGAGCGCGACAACGGCTGATACCCGTTGCTCAACCAGTTCGCACCGCACACTCCCCGGCAGCGGCCGGACCTGGTGCTCGTCGGCCGGATGGGCGTGCTGGTGGTGCTGCTCCGGGAAGCCGAGCCGGACTGGGAGGACTCGCGGGCGGCGTTCGTGTGGACCGCCGAGCTGCTGGCCGGGGCCGCGATCGGGTCCGGGATGCTCAGCGAGTCGGTGCTGCGCACCGTGGTGGTGCACCCGATAGAGCACACCGGGCGCAAGGGCCGCAGCGTCGATCACCTGGCGATCACCGAGGACGAGCTGGACCGGTTGCTCAAGCGCGGCGAGCGGATCCTGACCGCCGACGAGGCGCTGGCGCTGGCCAAGCACCTCGACAGCCGCACCTTCGACCTGACGCCGATCATGTGGAACTCGCAGCGCATCCCGCACCAGCGCGGCAGCGTTCCCGAGGTGCTGCAGGAGCCGGTCGCCCCGTCGTCGCGGCGACCGTTCCGGGACTGGCGCTACTTCCTCGACGACGCGCAGCTGGGCGCGGTGCGCCGCAGCTTCTCCGGTCCGGCGCAGATCAGCGGCCCGGCCGGGACCGGCAAGACCACCCTCGCGCTGCACCGGCTGGCCTACCTGGCCCGCCGCGGTGACGGCAAGCTGCTCTACACCGCACCGCTGGACCGGGTTCCGGAGCGGGCCGCCGGCCGGTTCGGGCAGATGGCCCCGGAGCTGTCCGGGCAGATCGAGTTCACCTCGCTGCACGGGTGGGCGCGGGACTTCCTCGCCGGGCGCGGGCGTTCGGCGGACGTCGACGAGCAGGAGGTTCTGCGGGCCTTCGACGCGGTGTGGTCGCGGGACGAGGTGCTGCGCGGTGTCCGGAACTCCCGGGAGTACTGGAAGGACGAGATCGACCGGGTGATCAAGGGCCGTGGGATCTCGTCGCTCGACGCCTACCGGACGGTGTCCCGGAAGGGCCGGGGCGGTCAGCTGCCGGCTGATTTCCGGTCCCACGCCTGGCGTTTCTACTGCGACTACGAGCGGGAGCTGTCCGAGCACGGCGTCTTCGACCACAACGACGTGCTCAAGCGCGCGCTCGCCGAGCTGGAGCGGCGGCCGCTGCCCCGGCAGTACACCGCGGTCGTGGTCGACGAGGCGCAGGAGCTGACGTTGATCGGCCTGCGGCTGGCGCACGCGATCAGCGGCGACGAACCGGACCAGCTGCTGCTGGTCGGGGACGGTCAGCAGCAGGCCCTGGCCGGTGGCTGGCGGTTGTCCGATGCCGGGATCTCGTTGCACGGGCGCGGTGAGGTGCTGCGCAACGACTACCGCAACCGGGGCATGGTGCTGGAACGCGCCGGGCAGGTGGAGGCGATCAACCGCTACGACGACGGGCCGTCGCTGCCGTTGAGCGCCGCGCTGCCGGTGCGCAGCGGCGGGCGCGTCGTCGAGTGGCACGGCAAGGACCAGGAGCGCGCGCTGCTGGGTGCGCTGCTCGCGCTCGACGACGGCTCGTCGGCGGCGATCATCACCGAGTCCGAGTCGGCGACCGAGCACTGGCTGCGCGTGCTGCGGGACGCCGGCATCACGACTCTGCCGCTGGCGACCTGGGACGGCCGCGACACCTCCGACACCCTCGTCGGCACGGTCCTGGAGGCGAAGGGAGCGGAGTTCCGCACGGTCTTCCTCCCCGCCGAACCCGCTCCCCCGGCTGATTCCCGGGAGGACCGCGAGACCCACGAGCGCCGACGCCTGGTGGCGATGACCAGGGCCCAGGACCACCTCTGGCTCTCCCGCCTCCACTGACCGCTCGTCACCGGGGCGGGCGGAACTCCGGTTGGTCGAGGAGGCGGAGCCAGGTGCCGTCGGGTTGGCGGCGGGCGACCTGCGCTCGGGCGCCCGTGCCGTCCTGGGGCGGGGTCGCGGTGAGGGCGATGTCGCCGCTGATCAGGGTGGGCAGCGGGGGTTCCGGTTCGAAGTGGGGGCGGTTGGCCAGGACCTCCTCCCAGAGGGCCTGGATCGCGTCGCGGCCCACCGTCGTCTCGCCGGGCGGGTAGGCCATGACCGCGTCGGGTTCGTAGAGCTCGGCCACCCCCTCGGCGTCACCTGCGTTGCTGCGTTCGACGAAGAGCCTGGTCAGGTCTTCGGGTTCGCCGGCCTTCTCGCGCATGTCAGTTCTCCTCCCGGTCATGGCTCCAGCCTGCGTCCGCCCTCACCAGAAGTCCAACAGATGGTTCTGATGGGATCTAGAATCAGCGGTTATGGATCTGCGGCAGCTGGAGTACTTCGTCGCGGTGGCCGAGGAGCGGAACTTCACCCGGGCCGCGCAGCGCGTGCACATCAGCCAGTCCGGGGTGAGCGCGCAGATCAGGCGGCTGGAGAAGGAGCTCGGGGCGGAGCTGTTCGACCGGTCCGCGCGTGCGGCGGAGCTGACCGCGGCGGGCAAGGCGGCGCTGGAGCACGCGCGCAGCGCGCTGGCCGCGGCAGGTGCCGTGGGGCAGGCGGTGGGTGAGATCACCGGGCTGCTGCGCGGGAACCTCGACGTCGGGATGGTCATCGGCTGCACGGTCACGCCGCTGTTCGAGGCGCTCGCCGGGTTCCACCGCGCGCACCCGGGCGTGGAGCTGTCGTTGCGGGAGGGCAACTCCGATCGGCTCGTCGACGACGTGCGCAGCGGGTCGCTGGACCTCGCCCTGATCGGTGCCGAATCCGCGCCCGACGGGCTGGAAACCCTCACGATCCTCAGCGAACCGCTGGTCGCGGCCGTCCCCGAAGGTCACGAGCTCGCCGGGCGCGCGGTCGCGCTCCGCGAACTCGCGGCGCACCCGGTGGTCTGCATGCCGCCCGGAACGGGGCTGCGGTCGGTGTTCGACCGGGCCTGCGCGGCGCGCGGCGTGGAGCCGGTGATCGCGTTGCAGGCCAGTGCGGCGGGCGCGATCGCCGACCTGGCGCTGCGCGGGCTCGGCGTGGCGATCCTCAGCGAGTCGATGGCCACCGAGCACCCCGGTCTCACCGCGCTGCCGATCACCGACGCCACCGATCCCGCCCTGCTCGCGATCACCTGGCGACCGGAGGCGAACGTCGCCGCGCGCGAGATGATCCGCCACTGCCGCAAAACTTTTCGGACCGACCCCAACACCACCCCCTGACCCCTCACCCCCAACGGGTTACCGCGGCACCAGGGGTTTTCGAATTTCGCGAGAAATTCGAACGCCCAAGTTCGGGCTCGAATTTCGCGCGAAATTCGAATTCGTCGCCCGGGTGGGTTACTCCGGGACGGAGGGTTCGCAGCTGACGGCGTCGCGGAGTTCGGCGCAGGGGCGGTGGCCGGAGTGCCGGAGGATGTCGACGCCCTCCTGGTAGGTGAGGAAGCGCAGGAACTTCGCGGGCAGGGACTCCGGCGCCGGTTCGCCGTAGGTGTAGGCGTACTCGGTCTGCCAGTACGGGTAGGCGCCGGCCTCCGCGGCGTCGAAGTCGGCGGCCTGCCCGTCGATGCGGACCTCGATGACGCCGGGGTTGCTGTTCGCCGCGAAGGACTCGCTGTAGCCGATGGCACCGGGGGTGTTCGCGACGGTCTCCAGCATCGCGGGGGTGCTGGTGCGGCGGCACCGCAGCACCTGCCCGGTGGCGTCGCCGCGCACCTGCTCGCAGTCGGTCGAGTTCTCGCCGGGTTGCGGGGAGGACCCGAAGAACCGCTCCTCCAACGTCATCCGGGTGCCCGACTCGGATTCGCGGTCGACCACGACCACCGGAATGTTCTTGCCGCCGAGCTCCGCCCAGTTGCGCACCTCGCCGCGCAGCACCCGGCGGAGTTGGTCCTGCGTCAGGTTGTGCACCTCGGTTCCGGGGTTGGCGATGATGCTGAACAGCATGAACGCCTTCGGCCGGGGAACCAGGGCCGGTGAGCCGGCCGCCGCACTCCCGTCGGAGAAGACCACCGTGTTCGCCCGGAGCTTCGGATCGGCCTCGCCTTCCAGCCCTTGCAAGCCGGCGACGCTGCCGCGCATTCCGCTGGTGTCGATGTCCGCGCCGGAGCAGTAGTCCTCGTAGCTCTTGGCCGCCTGCTCCACCACGGGTTTGAACGCGGTGGAACCGGTGACCTTCAGGGTTCCCTCGGCGCATTCCAGCGGGGCACCCGTTCCCATCGTCTGGCCGAAGATGAACGGCTCGGTCAGGCCGACCATGAGCAGGAAGCAGATCAGCGCGACGACCCAGCGCGGAGTTCCGGTCTGGCCGCGGGTTTTGGAGATCCGGCCGTCCCCGGCCTTGGTGATGGTGCCGACCACCTCGGGCTCGGGCAGCGTGCCCTCCTGCTTGCCCGGTCGTTCGAGCACCACGAGGACCTTGTAGTGGTCGTCGGGGTTGAGCTTGACCTTCGGCAGCTTGACGATGCCGACCTTGTGGCCGTCCTCCTCCTCTTCGTCGCTGGCGTCCGGCCACTTGTCCTTGTGGAAGAAGCTCTCCAGGTTGTCATCGCTGAGCTCGGTGACCAGCACTCCGGCGACCGTGCGCCCCGGGAACCTGGCGGACAGGCCGAGGTTGTCGGTGTCGGGCGTGGCGTAGTCGCCGGTGTTGATGGGCGCGCTGCCGATGTTCTCGATGCGGATCAGCACGAAGGACGGGTGCTTCAGCCGCTCACCGGACCTGCGCTCCAACCGCTGCCAGGCCCGGGCGTGCTCGGTGTTGAGCCCGGAGGGCGTGGTGTCCATCTGTATCCGGTAGCCGAGCCGCTTGCGCCCGACGATCGCGAACTCCCACACGAACGCGATCACCGGGATCAGCACACCGAGAACTGCGAGGATCTCCTGCCACGGGAACCCAGTCACGACCGCCTCCGCGAAACGAATTGGGTCGTAACGGTATTAACCCCCACACCTCGGCAGACCGGGTTCTTCCACCAATTCCCGCGCTGTTCACCACCCGTTCAGCAGTCTTCGGCCGGGGCTCCTGCTGCCAGGGCTCGGAGGCGTTCCGCGTCGTCGAAGGAGCGGGCTTCGCCCGACAGGTAGTCGTGGAGCATCCGGAACAGGAGGTCGACCAGGTCGTTCATGCCCGCCTTGGCGGCGCTCTCCGCCGCGCACATGAGGTTGGGGCGTTCGGTGTCCAGCCAGTTCACCGCCGACTCCTGGTTCGACAGGGTCGGCATCGCCACCGGTCGCGGCAGACCGCCCGCGTCCGGGTCGCGGGTCGGCTGCAGGATGCGCAGCGCCTGGTCGGCGGTGTGCAGGTAGAAACCGAACAGCCGGGCCACGATCGCCGGTCGGTCCTGCTCCAGCTCGGCGAGCTCGGCCGCGTAGTCGCCGAGCAGCGCGTGCATCTCGTAGCGGCCGTAGCTGACCTCGGTGAGCAGGTGCGCGCGGACCAGCACGTCCAGCAGGCGCCGCGTGGTCTGCACGTCGTCGGCGCCCAGCAGGGCGGTGAGCGCGAAGACGCCGATGCGGTGGCCGGCGTGCCTGCAGGTGAAGCCGTAGAGCCGGAACAGGCGGGCCGCGTCGTCGGGGAGGTTCCGGTAGGACCAGGAGAACACCGCGCGCACCGAGGTGTGCTCGTCGCCGGTGTCCAGCGCGTCCAGTCCGCGCTGCTCGTCGGTGAGGTCTTCCAGCAGCTCACCCACGTCGCGGCTGGTGCTCTGGTGGATGCGTTCGGCGGCGACCCGCAACGCGAGCGGCAGCCGGGCGCACCGCTCGATCAGCGGCTGGGCGGTTTCAGCGCTCATCACCTGCTCACCGAGCCGGTCGGTGAGCAGCGCGTGCGCCTCGTCGGCCTCCATGCGGTCGAGCACCAGCCGGTACGCGCCGTCGCGGGCGCTGAGCCCGGACAGCGAATCGCGGCTGGTGACGACCACGAAGCTCGTGGGGGTTCCGGGCAGCAGCGGGCGGATCTGGCCCGGTGCGGCGGCGTTGTCCAGCACGATGAGCATCCGCCGCTGGTCGACCACGGTGCGGAAGCGGGCGGCGCGCTCGGTGGCGTCGGCGGGGATCGCGTCGCCGGGAATGCCCAGGGCGCGCAGGAATCCGGCGAGCACCTCGGTGGTGGTCAGCGGCTGGTCCGGGCCGTAGCCGCGCAGGTCGACGTAGAGCTGCCCGTCCGGGAAGCGGTCCCGCGCGGCGTGCGCCCAGTGCGTCACCAGCGCGGACTTGCCGACCCCGGCCGTGCCGGCGACGACGGCGATGGGCACCTCGGGCTTCTCGCTGAGCCGGTCGAGTTCGGCCAGCGCGGAATCGCGGCCGACGAAACCCGGTACGTCGTGCGGAAGTTGCGCCGGGCGCGTCACCGGGCGCGCGGTGGGCGGCTCGAACTCGATGTGCTCGCCGGCGAGGATGCGCTGTTCGAGCTCGCGCAGCGCGTGGCCGGGTTCCAGCCCCAGCTCGTCGACGACGGTGCGGCGCGCGCGGCGGTAGACCGCGAGCGCGTCGGCCTGCCGGCCCGAGCGGTACAGCGCCGTCATCAGCAGCGCGTGCAGGCGTTCCCGCAGCGGGTTCTCGCGCACCAGCTCGGTGAGCTCGGCGATGATGAAAGCGTGCCTGCCGCAGTCGAGTTCGGCCGCGTGCAGCTGTTCCAGCGCGACCAGGCGGCGTTCGTCGATGCGCTGCGCCTCGCCGGCCAGCTCGGTCAGGTCGAGGTCCTGGTACGGGGTTCCGCGCCACAGGCGCAGGGCTTGGCGCAGCATGTCGGCCCGGCGCTGCGGGTCGAAGTTGCGCTCGGCGAGGTCCAGCAGCGTTTCGAAGCGCTCCACGTCGAGCTCGTCGGGTTCGACGTGCATCCAGTAGCCGCCCGCGTCGGAGACCAGGCGTTCGGGTTCGCCGAGGGTCTTGCGCAGCCGGTGGACCAGCAGGTGCAGCTTGCTGCCGCCGCGCCGCTCCGGCTCACCGCCCCACAGCGCGGCCGAGAGCCACTCGGCCGAGACGGGCGTGTTGGCGTGAGCCAGGAGCAGGGCGAGCAGGCGTTGCCGCAACAGCCCTGGAACCGGTACCTCCGCGGTGCCGTGCCGCACTCGAACCGGCCCCAGCACGTCGAACCGCACCGGATTTCACCCCCGAAGAACAAGGCCGAATGGATAGACCGAGTTTCCTCGGGTTCGGGGTTTCCGCGCAAGAAATTCGGGCGGCATTTCAGCAGAATCGACCCGATAATCCCGCTGGATTATTCCAAAAGCGTGAAATCCGCGCTAGTCGAGCGTGCGCTGCGGCAGACCCGCCAGCCGCGACAACGCCGCGAACCCGTCGTCCGAACCCGGCCAGTGCCGGTGCACGGCGTCGGGACCCGCCCGGCGGACCACGGACCGCAGCACCGCCACCACGACGATCGCGTCGTCGGCGTAGCCCAGCACCGGGACGAAGTCGGGCACCAGGTCGAACGGCAGCGCGAGGTAGGCCAGCAGGGCGCCGAGGCGCACCCGCACCCCGCGCGGCATCTCGGGGTCGACCGCCAGCCTGCGCAGCAGGCGCAGGGTGTCCGGCAGCAGCTGCAGCGCCTCGGACAGCACGCCCTTGCGCGGGCACATCACCAGCAGGACCACCACGAGCGCCAGCCAGGCCAGCAGCAGACCCGCGGCGAGGCTCAGCAGGGCAGTCACCAGTGTCATGCCACGAGTGTAACGATGGTTAGACATCGCAGGTAGGGCTTGGTGAGTGACGCCATCCGGTCAGGTGCTCGCCTCAGCGGCGTACACGCGTTCGGCGAAGGCGTCCAGGGCCCGGGCGCAGGCGTCCACGGCCGCCACGGTCTCCGCCCCTCGCGGGGCGCCGAGGGTGTCGCGGGCGCGGATCTTGTCCAGCCAGCGGCGGAGCTTGGCGAGGTCCTCCTCGTTCTCCTCCAGCTCCGCGTAGGTGAACTTGCCCGCCTCGGTCTCCTTGTCGATCTCGGCCTGGAAGTCCTCGCAGCGCGACAGGACCTCCTCGTACTCGGCGTCGCGGGCACCGTGGAACGCGGCGACGACCTCGTCCTGCCCCGCCAGGGCCTCGGCCCGCAGCAGCTGCCCGGTGCCGCCCATGCCCTCGATCTCGGCCCGCAGCTTGCGCAGCGCCCGCTCGGCCTCGGCGGATTCGGGCAGCACGGCCACCGAGTTCGCCAGGTACACCGCCCCGGCGGCCTTCAACCGGCGCCACACCGTCGCCCGCAGCCTCGTCGGCTCCCCCGGAACCCGGTACACCAGCATCAACCACGCCCCAGCCGTCACACCCACAGTCTCCCGCATCGCCGCAACACCCGACCGCCGGTTGCACTCGACCACCCGTTCATTGCGAATGCGATTCCGCCCGTCGAGCAACGGGTTGCCACCCGCCCTCGGCGACGCGATGGTGTTTTGACCAGCGAGCACCGTCGGCACGATGTTTCGAGGCGCCCATGGAATCGATACTGATCTTCGCCGCCGGCGCGGCCCTGCTGATCTACAGCGCCGAGAAGCTCGTCGGATACCTCGTCGGAATGGCCGCAGGCCTCCGGATCTCGGTGTTCCTCCTCGCCATCATCTTCACCGGTATCGAATTCGACGACATCTTCCTCGGCGTCGCCCTCAACATGGAGGAGCTCGACGGCGTCGCGCTGGGCATCGTGTTCGGCACGGCCCTCTCCCTGCCCGGGGTCGTGCTCGCCCTGGCCGCGATCCTCACGCCGACGAAGGTGAACATCCCGCGCGACTACCTGGTGCTGTTCGCCGTCGCTCCGCTGGTCCTGATCGGGTTCGTGGCGTTCGCGCCGATGAACGTGTTCGTCGGCCTGGTGCTGCTGGCGCTGTTCGTGGCGTTCCTCGGCTACGTCGTGGTGCGCGAATCCCGGGGCGCACGACCGGTGTTCCGCGACGCCGAGCTGTACGAGGCGTTCGCGACGACCCGCGAGGGCGGCGGGACCGCGGTCGTCGAGCTGCCTCCGGACGTGCCGAAGGAGCCCGGCTTCGCCGATCGGATGCCCTTCGCCGAAGCGCGCAGGCTGCCCGGCTGGGCCGGTGCCGCGCTCGCGGTCCTCGCACTGGCCGGGCTCATCGCGGGCGCGTGGGCCACCGGCATGGGCACCGAGGGGATCCTGGAGGATTTCGGCCTCGAAGGGACCCTGTTCGGCGCCACCATCGCCACGCTCGTGCTGACCATCGAGGACATCTTCCTCACCGTCGAGCCCACCCGGCGCGGAGCTCCGGAGATCGGCGTCGGCAACGTCATCGGCAGCGTCGTGTTCTCGGTGACCGGCAAGCTCGGGATCATCCTGCTCGCAGGGGGTCTCGTGGTGGATTCGAGCGTTCTCGGCTGGCACCTGCCCGCGCTCGTGGTGCTCACGGCGCTGGCCGCGTACTTCCTGTCCACCGGGCGCCTGCGCCGCTGGCACGGCTTCGTGCTGCTCGCCGGTTACGTCGTGTACTGGGCCGTCAGCTACGGGGTCCTCGGCACCGTCCCCATCGAACTCGACTGACGCGGAAACCGGCCTCCACCAAGCGAAAACGATCGCTGCTCGAACTGAATCGCGGGAACCCCCCGCGGCAACCTCCGGGGTGCCCGGGACGTCTGCTGGGTGTTGGACGTACCGACTCACTGGGGAGTGACCATGCGACGTGCACTGGGGATCGTGGGGGCGTTGGCCGCGGCGCTGACCGTCGGGGGCACCGGGCTCGCGAACGCCGCGGAGGAACCCGTCCCGATCGGGCCGGACTGCTACAAGACGCTGTGCCTGGGCCAGTCCGAGCAGGACGCGCTGGCCACCGGCCTGGTCGTCGACGAGACGCCCGGCGAGCCGCCGCAGGGCTGCAACGTCCTCGACTTCCGGCCCGAGGAAGGCCAGGGCCATCCCGGCAACGGCGTGTTCGTCCACCCCACCCGCGGCGTGGTGGAGATCCAGGGCACCGACAGGATGCGGACGCCCGAGGGCGCCGGGTTCGGCCAGACCCTCGACCAGGTCCGGGCGATCTACCCGGACCTGTACAACGTGCCGCCGACCGACTTCACCTACGGCGCGGACGTTCCGGGACGGCCGGGAGTGCGCTACCTCTTCGCGTTCAAGGACGACGGGTACCTCGCCGACTTCGGCCTGGAGGACGTGGCGGGCATGGACGCCTGCTGACACCCTGAAGTTCGCGAGGTCGTAGCAGGTCAGGCGGGTCGGGGTCGAATCTCGGGGTTGGGTATCGCCTGGGGCGCCGCTAGCGTTCGATCAACGTCCCAACACCCCTGGGGAGACCCGCTCGATGACCCGGAAGTCAGATGAGGAAAAGGCCCGCGACCTCACCGCCAAGACCGGCCGCAGCTACGACGACGCGCTGCGGCTGGTCCACATCTCGCGCAAGACCAGGCCCACCGTCGCCGAGGCGGCGTTCGCGCTCGGTCACCCGCTCGCGGTGCTCGCCGAGGGACCAGGAGAGCCCGTGGTCGTCGGCACCTCCGGGTTCGGCCTGCAGCTGCGGGACGTGCGCCTGGCCTACGGCACCGGCCACTTCTCGGACGTCGTGGTGATCACCAGCATCCCGATGGACGGTGAGGAGGTCGAGGACCACCTGCTGCCCGAGGTGCTGAGCACCTTCCTGCGGTTCCGGGACTCCTCGTACGAGGAGCGCAAGCGCACCAGCCCCAGGGAGAGCTGGGACCGCGCCCAGGCCGCCGTCCCCGAGCCCGTGGAGATCTCCTTCGCCGGAGCCACCACCCCGGGCACCCGGATCAGCGCCGACGGCCTCGCCGCCCTGCGCGTCCCCTACCTCCACGGACAGGTCGTCGTCGGCACCACCAGCCCCGACCTCCCCACCCTGACCCTGGCGGGCTGAGGCGCACGTCAACGGGGCCCGGTCCACTGCGGATCCGGGCCCCGTTGGTGGTGGGTGTCAGAGGGCTCGCCAGTCGAGGACCGCGTCCGCGAGGCTGGTGATGGTGGACAGCAGGCCGAGGCGGGCCTTGCGGAGCTCGGCGTCCTCGGCCATGACCATGACCTCGTCGAAGAACGTGTTGATCGGGGCCACCAGCGGCCCGGCGATCGTGGTGAACTCGGCGAGGGTCGTGGTGTCCGACAACCGGTCGGCGACCTCGGCGACCGCAGTGTGCAGGTCGCGCTCGGCCTGATCGGTGAGGCGGTCCGCGTCGTAGGCGGGCTCGGTGCCCTCCGGGACGATGCGGCGGGCCCGCTGGATCACCGCGACCAGCGCGGCGAAGTCCTCGTCGTTGATCCGCTTCTCCAGCTCGGCCAGCGTCGTGTCGGCCACCGCCGGGGCGTCGGCGAGCGGGAGGACCGCCTGCACGAGCCGGTGCTCGTGGTCGGCGTCGAGCAGCTGCTGCTCGTAGCGGCGGACGATGAACTCGTGCGCCTCGGCCAGGGCCTCGTCGCTGAGCGCGGAGCCCTGCGAGGCGACCTCGGCGCTCGCGGCCTCCAGACCCGCCCGCAGCGTGATGGCGCTGGCGGCCGGGGTGGCGCGCAGGATCGTCACCACACCACCGGCGGCGCGGCGGAGCCCGAACGGGTCGGAGCTGCCGGTCGGGTTGGCACCGATCGCGAACAGGCTCGCGAGCAGGTCGAACCGGTCGGCCAGCGCCAGCACAGCGCCCGGGTTGCTCTCCGGGAGCTTGTCACCGGCTCCGCGCGGCTGCTCCATCTCGGCGAGAGCCGTTGCCACGGCTGGGGTTTCGCCCGCGCGCAGCGCGTACTCGCGGGCCATGGTGCCCGCCAGGCCCGAGAGCTCGACGACCATCTGCGAGGCGAGGTCGAACTTCGCCAGCGCACCGGCGCGCGCGACGGTCTCCTGATCCGCCCCGGACAGCCCGGTCGCGGCGCCGAGGGCGACACCGACCCGGGCGATGCGGTCGGCGCGGTCGGCCATCGAGCCCAGGCGCTCCTCGAAGGTCAGCTTGTGCAGGCCCTCGCGCAGCTCCTCGGGCTTGCGCTTGAGGTCGGCGCGCCAGAAGAACGCGGCGTCCTCGTAGCGGGCGCGGAGCACCGACTCGTTGCCCTCGCGGACGAGGTCGACGTCGCAGTCGCCGTTGGCGACGGCCACGAAGTGCGGCAGCAGGCCGTTCTCGCCGCGCACCGGCAGGTAGCGCTGGTGCTTGCGCATCACGGTGGTGAGGATCTGCTCGGGCAGTTCCAGGTAGCGCTCGGCGAAACCGCCCAGGATCGGGTTGGGCCGCTCGACGAGGTTGGTGACCTCGTCGACCAATCCGGCCTCACCGGCGAAGTCGACGGTGCCGCCGACGCTCGCCGCGAGCTCGGTGGCGGCACCGACGATCGTGCGGCGACGCTCGGCGGCGTCGGCGACGATGCCGTGCCCGGCCAGGAACTCCAGGTAGCCGTCGGCTGAGGCCACCGGGACCTCGGGCTCGGCGGCGGTGCGGTGCACCCGGGTCGTGGTGCCGCTGACCAGCGAGGACACCGCCACCGGCAACGGGGTGTCGCCGAGCAGCGCGAGCAGCCAGCGGACCGGGCGGCTGAACGACAGCTTCGGGTCGCGCCAGCGCATGTTCTTGTCCGCGCGCAGCTCCCCCACCAGCTGGGCGAGCAGGTCGGCCAGCACGACCGGGGCGGTGCGGCCCTGCTCGGTGCGCACCACCGCGACGTGCTCGACGCCGTCGGCCTCGACCCGGCTGAGCTCCTCGGGGGAGACGCCGTGCTTGCCCGCGAAGCCCTGGGCGGCCTTGGTGGGCGTGCCGTCCTCGCCGAAGGCGGCGGAGGTCTTCGGGCCGCGCACGGTGCGCTCGGCGTCCGGCTCGGCCGGAGCGACGTCGGCGACCTGCACGATGATGCGCCGCGGCGTCGCGAAGGCGCTGATCTCGCCGTGCGCCAGGCGGGTCGAGGCGAGCTTGGACTCCAGCGAGTCGCGCACCGAACCGGCCATCGTGGACACGTCGGCGTGCGGGAGCTCCTCCAGGCCGATCTCGAACAGCAGCGTCGACGGCTCGCTCACCGTCGGCAGCTCACCGGCCGTCGCGGCAGGTGCCGCCTCGACCACGCCGAGCGGGTGTCCGAGCTCGTCGCGGCGCTCCGCCCACAGCTGGGCGACGCGGCGGGTGAGGCTGCGCATCTGCCCGAACGCCTTGGCGCGCTCGGTGGTGCTGATGGCACCCCGCGCGTCGAGGACGTTGAACATGTGGCTGCACTTGAGCACGTGCACGTACGCCGGCGAGGGCAACCGCAGGTCCAGCAGCCGGTCCGCTTCGGCGGCGCTGGTGTCGAACATGCGGTGGGTGGCCTCGATGTCGGCGTCGTCGAGGTAGTAGCGGCTCATCTCGTACTCGGACTGGCCGAAGATCTCGCCGTAGGAGACGCCGTCGGAGTAGCGGATGTCCTTGAAGTGGTCGACGCCCTGCAGCGCCATGATGATGCGCTCGATGCCGTAGGTGATCTCCACCGACACCGGGTCGAGCACCAGGCCACCGGCCTGCTGGAAGTAGGTGAACTGCGAGATCTCCAGCCCGTCGAGCCAGACCTCCCAGCCCAGGCCCCAGGCGCCCAGCGCCGGGGAGGCCCAGTTGTCCTCCACGAAGCGGATGTCGTGCGCCTTGGTGTCCACGCCCAGCGCTTCGAGGCTGCCCAGGTAGAGCTCCTGCGGGTTGCCCGGGTCGGGCTTGAGGATCACCTGGAACTGGGTGTGGGTCTGCAGGCGGTTCGGGTTCTCGCCGTAGCGGGCGTCGTCAGGGCGGACGCTGGGCTCGACGTATCCGACGTGCCAGGGCTCCGGGCCGAGCACCCGCAGCATCGTGGCGGGGTTGGCGGTCCCGGCTCCGACCTCGGTGTTGAACGGCTGCATGATCATGCAACCTCGTTCGGTCCAGTAGCGTTGCAGCGCCAGCAGCGCGTCCTGCATCGTCGGTGTGCTGCTCTCGGTCACCGGTTCCGAACCCTTCATCGCCCGTGGTCGTGTGGATACTCTGGGTTTTTCGAACAGGCGCATTCTGCCACGCTCGGTTTCAGCGCCTGTTCACCGTCATCATCGCCCCAGGGTGCCGAGGACCGGCCGGGCGGCCTCCTCCGGGGTGGCGAACTCGACACCGGCGGGCGGGCTGACCTGCGCGCCGGTGAACCGGGTGCTCGCGTCGCACGGCGACACCAGCGCCCGCCGATTCCTCTCGTCGTGGCCGAAATCGGCGGAGCGGTGCCGGAATCCGCGATGAGCGCGGTCGAGTCGACGGCGAACGTCAGCGGGTCTCGCGCATCACCGCGAGCACGGCGTCCGAGAAGGTGCCGTCGCGGTTCTCCAGGTGGCCGGGCAACATCCGGGCGGGCGTGAAGCCGATGCGCTCGGCCAGCCGCAGCGAGGCCCCGTTGGCGACGTCCGCGATCCACTCCAGCCCGGTCAGCCCGGCGTCGTCGAGCGCCCAGCCCGCCAGAGCGCGGCCAGCGGCCTCCCCCACCCCGAGCCTGCGAGCCCAGGGGGCGACCCAGCAGCCGACCTCGGCGCGGTCGTCCTCCACGGCGATCAGGCCGAACGAGCCCAGCACGTCGTCGCCGTGCGCGGTCACCGCGAACAGCGGGGAGCCGTCGGCGCCTGCGACGAAGCCCTCGGCGTGCGCCTCGGTGTAGGGCACGGGGACCGTCGTCCAGCGCTGGATCTCGGGGTCCTGGCACGCCTGGTGGACCTGCTCGGCGTCGGACGGCCGCCAGCGGCGGAGCCGGTAGCGACCTGCGGGGATCTCGGCGGGGATGTGCATCGCAGCGCTCCTGTACAGGGGTCGTGGTGGTGGGCACGAGCGCGGCAACCCCGCACCGCTCGTCGGCGCGGGCCTCCGGGCCCACCGAACATCGACCACGGGCGATTCGGACTAGAACTGTCCGGATCGGCACACCTGCCTTGAGAGTTAGGCAAGGCTCACTTTAGTGTGATCGCGTGTCTCGCTACTCATCGCAGGCCTCGGTCGGACTGTCCGCGCAGGAGATCGACGTCGCCTACGGGCGCGACGTCGTCGTCCACGCCGCCTCGGTGACGCTGCGCGCCGGGACCGTGACCGCGCTGATCGGCCCGAACGGCAGCGGGAAGTCGACGTTCCTGCGCGCGCTCGCGCGACTGCACCCGCCCGCATCGGGCGAGGTCCGGTTCGCCGACGGCACCGAACTCCGCGCGCTGTCCGCCAAGGACCTCGCTCAGCGGATCACCCTGCTCTCGCAGCAGCGCACCGCGCCCGGCGGGTTGTCCGTGCGGGAACTCGTGGAGTTCGGCCGCCACCCGCACCGCTCCCGCTGGACCGGGCACGACCCGGACGGCCCGGCCGCGGTCGAGCGGGCGATGGAGCTCACCGGGCTCAGGGCGATCGCCGACCGCCCGGTCCAGGCGCTGTCCGGTGGTCAGGCCCAACGCGCCTGGCTCGCGGGCTGCCTCGCGCAGGACACCGGGCTGCTGCTGCTCGACGAGCCGACGACGTTCCTGGACCTGCGCTACCAGGTCGAAATCCTCGACGTGGTGCGCGATCTCGCCGATCAGCACGGCGTCGGAGTCGGCGTCGTCCTGCACGACCTCGACCAGGCCGCCGCCGTCGCCGACCGGCTGCTGCTGCTCGAAAACGGCCGCATCAGCGCGGAAGGCACCCCGGAAGACGTGCTGACCAGCGCCAACCTCACCCGCGCCTACGGCATCGAGGTCGAGGTCCACCGCGCCGACGGACGCATCCACACCCGCGCGGTCGGACGCTTCAACGCCGCCTCGCTCTAGCCCCAAGGGAGTCACCATGCGCACCAGACGTGCGTTCATCGCCACCGCTCTCGCCCTCGCGGCGACGTCGACGGCCTGCGGCACGACCGAGGCACCGACAGGACCGGCGCCGGAGGCCGGCGGCCCGCCGGTGAGCGTCGTGGACTCGCGCGGCAAGGAGGTCCGGCTCGACCACCCGGCCACGCGGGTCGCGGCCACCGAGTGGAACGCCGCCGAATACCTGGTCTCCCTCGGCGTCATGCCCGCCGCCATCTCCGACGTGCGCGGATACGGCCAGTACTCGACCGCCGCCCCGCTGGACGCCTCCGTCGCCGACATCGGAACCCGCGGCGAGCCGAGCATTGACGCGCTCGGTGCGCTCGACCTGGATCTCGTGGTCGTCACCGGCGACCTCCCGGAGGGCGCGCTCGCGCA
This sequence comes from Saccharopolyspora endophytica, assembly GCF_018070075.1. Lineage (GTDB taxonomy): Bacteria > Actinomycetota > Actinomycetes > Mycobacteriales > Pseudonocardiaceae > Saccharopolyspora > Saccharopolyspora endophytica. Next base: position 133,946 of record NZ_JAGPXE010000013.1, on the reverse strand, counting down.
GATCGAGGCGAAGGTCCCGGTCATCGTCATCCCTGGCGGCAACGCGCAGGACCCGATCGGCGCCATGTTCGGCAACGTCGACCTGCTCGCGAAGGCCACCGGGACCGAGGACGCCGCCGCGCGGCTGAAATCCGAGTTCGACGCCAAGATCGAGCAGGGCAGGACCGCGGTCCAGCGGGCGGGCATGTCGGGCAAGCCGGTGGCCTTCGCCGACGCCTACGTCAACGCCGGCTCGGTCACCATCCGCCCCTACACCGGAGGGTCCCTGGTCGGATCGGTCTTCGACCGGATCGGACTGCCCAGCGCCTGGCAGCTGGAGGGCGACCCCGCCTACGGGCTCGTGCAGACCGACGTCGAGGGCCTGACGACGCTCGGCGACGTCCCGTTCTGGTACAACGCCACCTCCGGCGACCCGTTCGCCGAGAACCTCGCGGGCAACCCGATCTGGACGAACCTGCCGTTCGTGCAGCGCGGCGAGGTCCACCACCTGCCCGGTTCGCTGTGGACGTTCGGCGGCCCGAAGTCGATGGAGCGGTTCGTCGACGCGGCCATCGCCGCGGTCCGGGCGTGAAACCCCGGCTGCCGCTGGTCGTCGTCGGGCTCGTCGCGCTCATCGCGGCCGGTTCGCTGCTGCACCTGACGCAGGGGACGGCCGACGTCGACGTGCTGAGCCCGGACGCGCACGCGGCGGTGATCCTCCAGTCCCGCCTCCCCCGCCTGCTGGCGGCGGTGCTGGTGGGAGCCGCCCTGGGAGCGGCCGGTGCGGTGCTGCAGTCGGTGTCGCGCAACATCATGGCCGCGCCCGACACGCTGGCGGTGTCCGCGGGCGCCCACCTGGCGATCGTCGCCGTCGCGGCGTTCGGCGCGTCCGTCCCGCTGCTGGGCATGGCGGGCATCGCGTTCGCCGGAGGTCTGTGCGCCGCGCTGGTGGTCCTGGGCCTCTCGGGCACCGGCGGCACCGGGATCGTGCGGCTGGTGCTGGCGGGAACGGCGCTCGCGCTGGCGATGAGCTCGGTGACGCAGATGTTGCTGCTGCTGTTCTCCGAGGAGACCCAGGGCCTGTTCGCCTGGGGCGCGGGATCGCTGAGCCAGAACGGCCTGGACGGCGTCCGCGCTCTCTCGCCGGTGGTGCTCGTGGCGCTGCTCTGGCTGCTGGTGCTGGCCCGCAAGCTCGACCTGATCCACCTCGGCGACGACCACGCGCGGACCCTGGGTGTCCACGTGGGACGGACCCGGTTGGGCGCGGTGGCGCTGGCGGTGCTGATGGCCGCCTCGGCGGTCACCCTCGCCGGGCCGATCGGCTTCGTCGGCCTGGCAGCACCGGCCCTGGTGCGGCTCGCCGCGAACGTCGTGCCCGGCCTGCACCGGCACGTCGCGCTGATCCCGGTCTCGGCCGCGACGGGCGTGGTGCTGCTGCTCGGTGCGGACGTCCTGCTGCGCGCGGTGATCGGTGCCCAGGGCGCGCTGGAGGTTCCGGCGGGCGTGGTGACGACGGTGCTCGGCGTGGTGCTCCTGGTGGTGCTGGCGCGCGGAATCCGCGTGTCGGGCGCGGTGTCCGAACCCCCGGCGGCGGGCGCGCGAGGTGCGGTGAGCGTGCTGCGGTCCCGGCTCGTGCTGGCCTGCCTGGTGGTCCTCGCCGCGTTGGTCGTGGTCGCGTCCGTGCTGCTGGGCGACCGGATCCTGCTGCTCGGCGATGTCGGCAACTGGGTCGGCGGGCAGGCGGGGCCGATCGTGTCGAACGTGATGGGCAACCGCGTGCCGCGCGTCCTCGCCGCCCTGCTCGCGGGCGCCGCCCTGGCCCTGGCGGGTGCGGCGATCCAGGCCGTCACCCGAAACCCGCTGGCGGAGCCGGGCATTCTCGGAACCTCCGGCGGCGCTGGCGTCGGTGCGGTCGCGGTGATCACGTTCGCTCCCGCGCTCGGCTTCTGGGCTCAGGCGACGGCGGCCGGTGTCGGCGCGGCCCTGGCCGCAGCCGTGGTGTTCGCGGTGGCGGCGCGCGGCGGGTTCTCCAGCGAGCGCCTGGTGCTCATCGGTTTCGGGATGCAGGCCGGAACGCAAGCGCTGATCACGCTGCTGATCACCCTGACCGACCCGTGGAACGAGACCAAGGCGCTGACCTGGCTGGGTGGTTCCACCTACGGGCGGCTTCCCGAGCACCTGGTGCCGATCGCGCTGGCGATCGTCGTCGCGGTCCCGCTGCTCATCGGCGCCCGAGGTGAACTCGACCTGCTCTCGCTCGACGACGAAACTCCCCGCGTGCTGGGCGTTCCGGTGCCCCGGGCGCGGCTCGCGCTGCTGCTGTGCGCGGTGGTGCTGACCGGCGCGGCGGTCGCGGCCATCGGCGTCATCGCCTTCGTCGGACTGGTCGCACCCCACGCGGCACGGGCGGTCGTCGGCCGCAAGCACAGCCGGTCGTTGCCGGTCGCGGCCTTGCTGGGCGCGATCCTGGTGTGCGCGGCCGACACCGCGGGCCGCACCGCGATCGCACCCGACCAGCTGCCCGCCGGGCTGATCACGGCGCTCATCGGCACCCCGTACTTCCTGCACCTCCTGCACCGTGCCCGCGCGTGAGGATCACTCCATGCTGACCCGGCCACCGGGGATGGTCAGCGTGCCACCGGCGAGGTCGGTGTTGCGGACGACTGCGTCGGTGAAGGTCAGCTCGGGCAGCTGCAGGAAACCGAGGTCCAGGTCAGGCACGGCCAGCGACTCCGCGGTGAGCGTGGTGCGGGCGATGGCCAGGGTTCCGGTGAGCTCCTGGGTGTAGAGCTCGACCGGGCCGTTGACCACCCGCGACACGCTGCCCGGACGGGCTGCGGTGCGGAGGATCTTGCCGTTGCCCAGGTCGCCGCGCTGCACGAGATCGGTGATCTCCAGGCGGTCGACGGTGAAGTGCAGCGTGCGCACCCCGTCGCGCTCGACGACGCCGCGGTACCGCGAGCCGACGAGCTTCAGGGCGCTGGCGGTCATCGTCCACGACCGACCGGGGCCGGGCGCGGTGTCGGAGTCCCCGGCGGGCGGCAGCGCAGGCGGTTTCGGAGCCGGCGCGGGTGCGGGTGCCGGTGCGGGCGCCGGTGCGGGGATCGGTGCCGGAGCTGGTGCAGGGGTCGGGGCCGGACTCGACCCCGGCACCGGAGCGGGAGCAGGCGCAGGCGCCGGTGCCTGCGCGGGCGCGGAGGTGGGCGCGGGAGCCGTCGACGTCGAGGGCGGAGCCAGCAGCTCCCCCACAACCGACAGCGGACCGCCGCCGGATTCCTGCGCGGATGCCGCCGGGGCGAGCACGCCCAGCGCCAGCACCGGGCCGAGCACGCCCGCGAGCAGGCGAAGTCTCGGCGAACTCACGCATGGCCTCCGGCGACCCCGGCCGGGCCGGCGGAAACGTCGGACTCCTCGGCCGCGGCTCGCCGGCGCCCCTGGGGCGTCCAGGCGATGCCGAGCGCGGCGCCCACCACGCCGAGCAGGGTGCCGAGCAGGAACGACCCGAGGTTGGCCGTGACGATCGCGGCCACCGACAGCAGCAGCGCCACGACCCCGGCGGGAATCCGGAACTCCTGCCGGGTCCAGAACGACAGTCCGCAGCACACCAGCAGAACCCCGATGACCATCGCGGAGATCCCGGTCAGCGTGTTCAGCGAGACGACGATGTCGCCGAACTTCAGCGAGGCGTACGGCGGGAACAGGATCAGCAGCCCCGACGCCAGCGTGCAGAAACCGGCCCAGAACGGGCGAGAACGCCGCCACTGGCGGAACTTCGCGCGGTTGGTGTTGTTCGCAGCCATGAGTTCACCCCCGGTCAGAAGCACTCGTCGCGGCCGACGCTGGCCTTGATCTGCACCTGGTTGAGCTTGAGCGTGGACGCCGTGGTGGACCAGGCGACCTGGCGCAGACCCGTGATCTGCGTGCTGTCGGCCTGGATGCCGAACGTCCCGGCGTCACCGATCGCGCCGTTGGGGCCCTTGTCCATGGTTCCGGCGTCGCGGCCGATCTCGACGTTGTTCAGGGTGATGTCGCCGGTGACCTCCTCGATGCCGAGCACCAGGTTGTCCGCGCTCATCCCGCCCGGTGCGGCGATCTTCACGGTGATGTCGCCGACCGCGGGCAGCCCCGGGACCACGATGGATTGGCAGAAGTTGTCGAGCTTGGCCTTCCGGAAGCCGTTGACCAGCACCGGATGAGCCTGATCGGCGCTGCGGTCGACGGAGCCGTACTGCACGACGCCCTGCGCGTCGAGTCTGTCGGCCGAGGCCTTGTAGCTGGTCCCGGCCACGGCGAAGGAGGCCGCGATCGCGCCCTGCGACAGGCCCGTGAACATCAGCCCGACTCCGAAGACCCCGACCAGCAGCACCAGCCCGAACACGCGCCAGCGGGTCCGGCCGCCCGTTGTCTCACCCACATCGGCTCCCATCACTCGGAGTGGTCGTAGCGTGATGAGCGCTACTCCGAATGGGGGTAAACGTAGGCCAGATGTCACGCAGATCGCCGTGTCCGGCATCACATTATCGGGAGGATCTGAAATTCGTTCGTTCCAAATCGAGCTCAGCCGTCCCACCCGCCACAAAGCGGACCGGGTGCGAGCGACCCGGTCCGCTTGGCGAGCACCCGAGCGGCATCGGCCGCGGGCGGTTCTGGTCCGAACTGACCGGACGAACCCGATCCTGGACTCCGGATCACAACCGCCGCTGCGCTCAGGCGACGGCGTTCTTGTCCGGAACCACCAGGGCGTACATGACCAGCACCGCGAGCGCGATCGAGGCGAGTTCCCAGAGCGGGAAGGCCGCCAGGAAGGTCAGGTGCCCGATCGCCGACAACCCGGCCAGGCCGATCCCGGTCATCCGCGCCCACCGCTGCCCGGCGAGGCACCCCGCACCGGCCAGCAGCTGCAGGAGTCCGAAGGCCAGCCAGATGTAACCCCACGCGTCGAAGTTGAACACCAGCAGCTCTCCACCGCCGACCACGAAGTAGTCGGGGCGGAACAGCGAGGTCAACCCGGCGATGATGTTGAAGGCGCCGGCCAGGACCAGCACCCAGCCGCCGAAGGCCAGCCATCCCGCTCCACCGGCGTCCGACCGGGCCCTGGACATCGCCCATTCCTGCCGCTGCCCGGCCGCCTGCTGCTGTTCATCCGCCTGCTGCGGCTCGGCCGCATGCCGCTGCTCGGACCCCTGCCGCTGCTCGGGCGCCTGGCGCTGCTCGGATACCTGCTGCTCGGTCGGCCGTTCGCCGCCGGCCTGTCGTCCCGTGTTCGGACTGGACATGTCGAACGCCTCCTCCTCGCCGAGGTGTTGTTGGGCCAGCATCACTCCGTTTCCCCGAATCCGCAGCCTGACCAGGACTTTCGGCCCGGTGCACAACATCGTCGCCGAGCGTCTCCGGGGATCACGTCGCGCTCTCCCGCATCTCGACCCGCGCGTGGTGGACGAGAACCTTCAACGCGGCGGCCACCGGCAGCGCCAGCATCGCGCCGAGCACACCGGCCAGCGCACCTCCGACGAGGATCGCGACGAACGCCCCCAGCGGGCTCAGCTCGACGGTCCGGGCGAACACCCGCGGTGCGATCAGGTAATTCTCCACCGCCTGGTAGACGACGAAGAACAGCAACGTGATGACGGCCGGCGAGAGCCCCTGGCTCAACGCCACCAACGTCGCTACCAGCGAGGCCAGCGTCGCGCCGATCTGCGGGATCGTGTCCAGCAGCGCGACCGCCACCGCGAGCAGCGCGGGATAGGGCACGCCCACGATCAGGAAGAACACGTACGACGCGGCACCGGCGCACAACGACACGACGATCTGACCGGTGACGTAGCCGCCGACCCGTCCCATCGCGGCTCGCAAGGCGTCCGCCCGGCCCGGGTGCCCTTCGCCGGAGCGGTCCACGGCGCTGTGGAGCCGCGGCATGGCGAGCGAGAAGTAGACCATCAGCGCGCCCGCGGTGCAGGCGGCGAAGACACCGCCGAAAACCACTCCCAGCGCGGCGAACCCAGCCGTGAGCGCCTGCACGGCGACGCTCGCCGCGCTGCTCGCCGCCGCCTTGACCTGCTCGTGCAAGGCCGGATCGCGCAGATGGGCGCGCAGCTCACCGGATTCGAGGTTCGCCCCGACTCCGGACACCAGGTTCGGGACGCGCTCGACGAAGTGGCCGATCTGGCTGAACGCGGGGACGAGCACCAGCAGGATCGCCGCTCCGAGGAAGATCAGCAGCCCCAGCACGACCGCACCGACCGCCAGACCGCGTCGCCACCGATGCCGCTGCAACCAGCCGACCACCGGCTCCACGCCGAGGGCGAGGAAGAAGCCCAGGAACACCAGCACGAGCATGCCGCGAACGGTGTAGGCGAGGACCGCGAGCACGCCCACGGCCAAGTACACGCAGGCGATCTGCGCGTGGCGCAGCAGCGGAACCGGTCCGTCCCGCCGTTCCCCCGACGCGTTCGCCGCCATCCGCACCGCCCTCCCGAGCGCCCGAACCGAGCGTAGGTTCCCGCGCTGCGCGCGCATTCCGAACGCGAGCCCGCACCTCCCACCTGCGCCTTGCTCGTGTCACCCGGACGGGTCGGCACGCGGCCTGCCGGGCCCGGTTGGCGCCCGCGGACGTCCCCGGTGACGATGGCCGGAGGTCGCCGAGGCGGTGTCAGAGCCCGCCGAACGGGAGGTCGTGATGTCCCTGGAAACCGGTTCTCAGCCCGCCCGACCGGCGATCGCGGCGGGCAACGCGGCGGTGCGGGAGATGTTCCCGTTCGACGACACGCGCGACCTCGACGACGCCCGCCGCGGCTTCCTCGGCACCGCCGAGGACCCGCTCATCCGCGACTCGTCGGGGACCGTCGTGTGGGACCTGGACGCCTACGGATTCCTCGCCGAGGACTGCCCCGACACGGCCAACCCCAGTCTGTGGCGGCAGAGCCGGTTGTGCGTCGAGCACGGGCTCTTCGAGGTCGTGGAGGGCATCTACCAGGTCCGCGGATTCGACCTGTCCAACATGACGGTCGTGGAAGGGTCCCGCGGAATCCTGGTCATCGACCCGCTGCTGTCCGCGGAGACGGCCGCCGCGGCTCTCTCGCTCTACCGGCGTCACCGAGGCGACCGCCCGGTGACCGGTGTGCTCTACACGCACAGCCACGCCGACCACTTCGGCGGAGTGCGCGGTGTCGTCACCGAGGCGGAGCTCGCGGCCGGGATCCCGGTGCTCGCACCGCGAGGATTCCTGGCGCACGCGGTCAGCGAGAACGTCTACGCCGGCACCGCCATGGCCCGCCGCGCGGCCTACATGTACGGAGCCGCGCTGGCCAAGGGGCCGCAGGGGCAGATCGGCGCGGGTCTGGGCCCGACCACCTCGACCGGTGCTCTCGGCATGGTGCCGCCGACCCACGACATCGCCGAGACCGGCCAGTCGGAGACGGTCGACGGGATCCGGATGGTCTTCCAGCTCACCCCGGGCACCGAGGCCCCGGCCGAGCTCAACATCCACTTCCCGGACCACGCCGCGCTGTGCATGGCCGAGAACGCCACCCACAACCTGCACAACCTGCTGACGCTGCGCGGAGCGGAGGTGCGCGACCCGCACGCCTGGGCGTACTACCTCACCGAGGCCATCGACCTGTTCGCCGAGGGTTCCGACATCGCCTTCGCCTCCCACCACTGGCCCGTGGTCGGCCGCGACCGGGTCGTCGAGTTCCTCTCCGAGCAGCGCGACCTCTACGCCTACCTGCACGACCAGACGCTGCGGATGATCAACGAGGGCATGACGCCGCTGGAGATCGCCGAGCGGATGGAGATGCCTCCCGGGCTGGAACGCGCCTGGCACACCCACGGGTACTACGGCTCGGTCAGCCACAACACCAAGGCGATCTACCAGAAGTACCTGGGCTGGTTCGACGGCAACCCCGCACACCTGTGGGAGCACCCTCCTGCCGAGGCCGCCGAGCGGTACGTGGAGTTCATGGGCGGCGCCGACGAGGTGGTCCGACGAGCCCGCGAGTCCTTCGAGAAGGGTGACTTCCGCTGGGTCGTGCAGGTCGTCAACCACGTGGTGTTCGCCCGGCCCGACCACGAGGAGGCCCGGGCGCTGCAGGCGGACGCCCTGGAGCAGCTCGGCTACGGCTGCGAGAACGGCCCCTGGCGCAACTTCTACCTCATGGGAGCGCACGAACTGCGCCACGGACCGGTCGGCACGCCCACGGTGACCTCGTCACCGGACGTGCTCCGCGCGCTGGACCTGGACCAGCTCTTCGCGGCGCTGGCCATCAGGGTGGACGGTCCGAAGTGCTGGGACGCGGACATCACGATCCGCTGGAACGTCGACGGCGGCCGGACGCACACCCAGCGCCTCCGCAACGGGGTCATGGTCCACATCAGGGGAACCGGTCCGGCGGCAGGCCAACCCGACGCCGAGGTCACCCTCGAAGAGCAGGACCTCCGAAAAGTCCTCCTCGGCACCACGACCACCGACGACCTGGCTGCCCAAGGCCGCGCCACAACAACCGGAAACCCGAAAAGAATCACCGAACTCTTCAACTACCTGGCAAACCCGAACCCGAACTTCACCATCGTCACCCCGTGAACGCGGGGAAGAAGCGGCAGACGAGACCAGAGCGCGAAGCCGGGTCCGTGCGAAGACCAGGCCGGGAACGCCCCGACGGCGAGCCAACACGACCGAGCGAGACGGTTCACGCATTCCGCGAACACACCCGAGGGCCGCCGAGCCAACCCCAAAGCACGGCGAGCTCGTTCGTGAGCAGGCCGGGAACGCATCTCCACCCAAGGAGCCGACGAAACGCAGCCACCGCACCGTGGGGGCCTGCGGGGGCTCGGCCCCCGCAACCAACACGACGGGGCGAGATGGTTCGCGCATTCCGCGAACACACCCCGCCCCGAGGTCCGTGGAGGTGCCGGGAATCGAACCCGGGTCCTCCGTCGCTTCACCAAGGCTTCTCCGTGCGCAGTCCGCTATGCCTCTACTCGGCTCCACCGGTCACGCGAACCAGCCGGTGTGACGAGCCCAGTCGCTGTTTGATGTCCCACGAGGTTCCGCGACCGAACCTCGCAGTGGAGCCTCCTAGCTGATGCCGGATTCCGGGACGGAGGCGTTCCCGGTCCGACAGAGTCGCTCCTCGCTCAGGCGGCGAGGGCGAACTCGCGCTGACTCTTGTCGGCGCTTATTAGTTTGCGGCGACGCTCACGGTGGTCTCCCGCCTGCACCGGCACGCTTCCCAAGGATCAACGTACGGAGTCGAAACCGTTCACCCCCATGTCCATGCTCCACTTGCTACCGGTTTTCGAACCGGTGTCCAACAGGATAACGCGTCGGGCCCCGGCGATCATTCCCATATCCCTCATACCTTCAAGCCCAGCAGCTTCGCCGGTGTGTCGTGCAGCACCGCGCGCAGGAACGGCTTGCCGAGTCGAGGGTCGCCGCCGGCCCAGTCGGCGATGGCGGCGAGCTGGTCGGCGTACTGGTACGGGATGTTCGGGTAGTCGGTGCCCAGCACGATCCGGTCGGGGTGCGCGGCGATCCGGGCGGCCCAGTCCTTGGGCAGCGGCGCGAACTTCTCGCTGAACGCGACACCGACCATGGTCGTGTCCAGGTGAACCCGCGGATAGCGCTCCACCAGGTTCAACGCCGCCAGGTAGTCGGGCATTCCGGCGTGCGCCAGCACCGCGGTCAGCCTCGGGTGCCTGCGCAGCACGCCCTCGAAGACGTCCAGCCCGGTGTAGGCGCCGGCGATCGGACCGTTCCCGCAGTGCACGACGACCGGCACGCCGGTCTCGCCGAGCAGGCCCCACGCCTGGTCCAGCAGCGGGTCGCGCGGGTCGAACGACCCCACCTGGACGTGCATCTTCACGCAGCGGGCACCCGCGTCCAGCGCGCGAGCGAGGTAGTCGCCCACGCCGGGTTCGGGGTAGATGGTGGCGGTGGGAACCGCATCCGGCGTGCGCTGGGCGAAGTCGCGAACCCAGTCGTTGAGCCACGCGGCCATCGCGGGCTTGTGCGCGTAGACCAGCGGGGCGAACGCCCGCAGCCCGAACTCGCGCAGCAGCCGCACCCGGGTGGACTCGTCGTGCCGGTAGAAGATGTCCCACCGCATCCCGTAGTGCTCGGAGGCGTTGTCGAAGTACGCCCACACCTTGTCCAGCACGTTCGGCGGCAGGAAGTGGGTGTGGATGTCGACCAGACCCGGCAAGCCGAGTTCGTCCAGCCAAGCGGGGATTCGGTTGTCGTCTTGCGGTGCCGTCAAGTCAGCGCCGGCCCTTTCGCGCGCGCCCGATGGCGCGCTGGATCTCGCGTTCCATATCGCGCTTGGCGATGTCCTGACGCTTGTCGTGCGCCTTCTTGCCTCGCGCCAGCGCGAGCTCGACCTTGGCCTTGCCGTCGCTGAAGTACAGCGACATCGGCACCAGGCTCAGCCCGCTCTCCTTGATCTTGCCGACAAGCCGCTCGATCTCGTGCCGGTGCAGCAGGAGCTTGCGGGAGCGCCGCGGTTCGTGGTTGGTCCATGTCCCCTCGGTGTACTCGGGGATGTGGACGTTGCGCAGCCACACCTCGCCGTCGTCCACAGTGGCGAAGCCGTCGACGAGCTGCGCCTTGCCCTGGCGCAGGCTCTTGACCTCGGTCCCGGTCAGCGCGATGCCGGCCTCGTAGACGTCGAGCACCGACCAGTCATGCCGCGCCTTGCGGTTCTGCGAGATGACCTTGCGGCCGCGTTCCTTCACCATGCGAACAACTCTAGTCCTCGTGTCACCCGGTTAAGCCGAACTCGGCGACCCCTTCCGCAGGGGCCGCCGAGCACCAGGCTACAGCCGCACGTACAGGCGGAGCGTGACGTAACCGGTGACCGCGGAGATCGCCCCCGCGACCAGCAGCAGGATCGGCGAGATCAGCGCGATGTCGCCCCATTCGACGGCCGGGATGATGCCGGTGCCCAGCACCGGCCCCATGACCCTGTCGATGAACGCCGCCTTCGCGATCAGCAGGCCGGCGATCGCCAGCACCGCACCGATCAGACCCGACACCATCGCTTCCAGGAGGAACGGCAGCTGCGTGTACCAGCGGGTCGCGCCCACCAGGCGCATGATGCCGGTCTCCGTGCGTCGGGTGAACGCCGAGAGCTGAATGGTGTTGGAGATCAGCAGCAGCGCGGCCAACGCCTGCACCAGCGCGATCGAGAACGTCGCGTTGCGGACGCCGTTGAGGATGTCGAACAGCCTGTCCAGGTACTCCGCCTGGTCGACGACGCTGTCCACGCCCGGTTTGCTGGCGAATTCGGCCTGGATCTGCGGGAAGCGCTCCTGGTCGGTGAGCTTCACGCGCAGCGAGGCCGGCATCGCCTCGGCGCGGGCCACGTCCTTGAGCTCCGGCTGCGACTCGAAGACCTTGTTGAAGCTGGCGAACGCCTGCTCCCGGTTCTCGTACTTGACCGACTCGACGCCCTCGGCCTTCTTGAGCGACGACATGACCGAGGCGCAGGGCTGCTGGCTGCAGTCGGTGTCATTGGCGCTGACGTCGTCGGTCATGAACACCACGACCTCGACGCGGTCCTGGTAGGTGTCCTGCATCTTGTCGATGAGCCGGACCACCAGCAGACCGCCACCGAGCAGACCCACCGAGATGGCGGTCGTCAGGATCATCGCGATGGTCATCGTCACGTTGCGCCGAAGGCCGTTGACGACCTCGCTGAATACGAAGCTCGCACGCATCTTGGGTCAGCTTTCCTGCCGTTCGGGGGTGTGTGTCCTCGGGTGCACGGGCCGGGCGATCGGGTCGCGCCGGATCAGCGGCCGACGCCGTACACGCCACGGGCGTCGTCGCGGATGACCCGGCCGAGGCTGAGCTCCACGACGCGACGGCGCATCGAGTCGACGATGCCGTGGTCGTGCGTGGCCATCACGACGGTGGTGCCGGTGCGGTTGATCCGCTCCAGCAGCAGCATGATGTCCTGGCTCGTGTCGGGGTCCAGGTTTCCCGTCGGCTCATCGCACAGCAGCACCAGCGGCCGGTTGACGAAGGCGCGCGCGATGGCGACGCGCTGCTGCTCACCACCGGAGAGCTCGTTGGGCATCCGGTCGGCCTTGCCGTCGAGGCCCACCAGCTGCAGCACCTGCGGCACCACGCGCTGGATGTCGGCGCGCGGCTTGCCGATGACCTCCAGCGCGAACGCGACGTTCTCGGCCACGGTCTTGTTGTTCAGCAGCCGGAAGTCCTGGAAGACGCAGCCGATGCGCTGACGCAGCCGGGGAACCCGGCGGCGGGGCAGCTTCGCGACGTTCCAGTCCGCGACGAAGACCCGGCCACGGCTGGGCACATCCTCGCGCAGCAGGAGGCGCATGAACGTCGACTTCCCGGAGCCCGATGGCCCGATGAGGAACACGAACTCGCCCTTGTCGATGCCCACAGAGACATCGTCGAGAGCGGGCCGGGTCGACGTCTTGTACGTCTTGGACACGTGCTCAAGGCGGATCACGGCCGGGAGTTTACCCCCGCCCGATAGGGCGACCCACACTCACCCACAGAGGTGGTCGCACCACTTGTGACCAGGGATTTTGACGGACGCGCTGGGCGTCGATCAGGCCACGCTCTGCTGCTGGCGGCGCCAGCGGATCCCGGCTTCCAGGAAACCGTCGATGTCGCCGTCGAGAACCGCGTCGGGATTGCCCACCTCGTGCTCGGTCCGCAGGTCCTTGACCATCTGGTACGGGTGCAGCACGTAGGAGCGCATCTGGTTGCCCCAGCTGGAGCCGCCGTCCTTGAGGGCGTCGAGCTCGGCGCGCTCCTCCTCCTTCTTGCGGGCCAGCAGCTTGGACTGGAGCACGCGCATCGCGGCGGCCTTGTTCTGCAGCTGCGACTTCTCGTTCTGGCAGGACACCACCACGCCGGTCGGGATGTGCGTGATGCGCACGGCCGAGTCGGTGGTGTTCACGCTCTGCCCGCCGGGACCGGAGGAGCGGAAGACGTCGACGCGGATGTCCTTCTCCGGGATCTCGACGTGGTCGGTCTCCTCGACGACCGGCAGCACCTCGACACCGGCGAAGGAGGTCTGGCGGCGGCCCTGGTTGTCGAACGGCGAGATCCGCACCAGGCGGTGCGTGCCCTGCTCGATGGACAGGGTGCCGTAGGCGTAGGGCGCGTTGACCCGGAACGTCGCCGACTTCAGGCCGGCCTCTTCGGCGTAGGAGGTGTCGTAGACCTCGGCCGGGTAGGAGTGCCGCTCGGCCCAGCGCAGGTACATGCGCATCAGCATCTCGGCGAAGTCCGCGGCGTCGACGCCACCGGCCTCGGCGCGGATGGTGACCATCGCTTCGCGCTGGTCGTACTCGCCGGAGAGCAGGGTCCGGACTTCCAGGGTTTCGAGGTCCTTGGCGAGGCGGTCGCGCTCCTCGTCGGCCTCGGCCAGACCGGAGCTGTCGTCCTCGTCCTCGCTGAGCTCGTAGAGGACTTCGAGGTCCTCGACGCGCTGGCGGAGTTCGGAGATGCGGCGCAGGTCGGCCTGCCGGTGCACGAGCCGGCTGCTGACGCGCTGCGCGTTCTCGACGTCGTCCCAGAGATCGGGCCTGGCCGCCTCCTGCTCCAGCTCGGAGATCTCCGCGCGGAGTGCGTCGAGATCCATCACGCTCTCGATGCCTTCGAGCGTGTTGGACAGTTCCTTGAGGGAGGCCGCGACGTCGGGATTCACAGTGCTCAGGGTACTTCACCGGTGAGCGGCCGCCCACGAGGACGGCACTGATCGGCTTTCTCCTGCGGGCGAACGCGAACAACGGCTGCGCCGATCGAGCGGCGCAGCCGTTGTTCGCGAGCGGACCCGGGGCTCAGTCGGGGATGGAATCCAGGAGCTTGTTGATGGCGCGGTTGTAAGCGACGGTGAAGTCGGCGGCGGCCTTCTCGTAGGGGTCGCCCGCCGTCTTGGCGGCGTTGCGGGCCTCGTCCATCTTCACCGCGGTCTGCGCGCGGGCGGACTCGACGAGCGCGGCGCGCTGGCGCGGGGTGAGGGTGCCGGAGTAGACCAGCTTGAGGATCAGCGGGCTGCGGACGTTGTCAGGCCCGGGCGCGGTGTTCAGCCACGACTTGAAGGCCTTCTTCCCCGCGGCCGTGATCGCGTACTGCTGACTGGAGCGCGGTCCCTGCTTGCCGAGGCGCAGCAGACCGTCCTCGGTCAGCGCGGGCAGCTCGCGGTACACCTGGCTGCGGGTGACGCTGAAGAACCCGGCGAAGCGCTCGGTGGCCGCGGCGACCAGCTGGCCACCGGTCTTCGGCCCTTCGTGCAGTAGTCCCAACAGGGCAGCGGATGTCGCATTCAGCTCGCTCACGACACCAACGGTGCCACGTCCCGACGGAGCTGTCCACAGTGGTCGGCGCTTCTGTCCACAGTGGTTGCACTTGACTGGTCCGAGTGGACGAACCATTCCGCCATTGGTTCCAGGACGGGATTACCGGTTTTTCGGCGCGCGGGGGCTCGATGATCACAGATCCCACCCGAATGCAGCCCTGGTAGATGCACGCATTGCAACCGCCCGGCCGTTCGTTCGCCTGTATGGGGGTTCTTGGCCGCGCAATGAGGTGCTATCACGTTCTGAAACTGCACAACTACAGGTGGTAACCCTCACGCTGCTGTTGGCCGCCGGGTCGCCGGCGGGCGCACGGCATGGAAAGCAGGAGGTTCGGGCGTGCATCGCAGTTGGTTGCGTACCAAGGTCAACGAGAGCAAGGAGAAGGTGACCCAGAAGGTCACCGAACGAGCCAAGTCCATGGTCCCGGTGCAGCGCGGCGCCGAGACGGACTCCTGCATGGTCTGCGGCCGCACCATGCGCCAAACGGCCGTGGTCCGAGGCGACGGCAGGGTCTGCTCCCCCGGCTGCGCCCGCAAGTGGGCCGAAGGCCTGAAGGACTGAAGGCAGAAGAAAAGTGCCTCCGGATGACCGGAGGCACTTTTTCTCTCGTAGCGGGGACAGGATTTGAACCTGCGACCTCTGGGTTATGAGCCCAGCGAGCTACCGAACTGCTCCACCCCGCGCCGTCGGCTGAAGTTTCCAGCCGCTTCGTTCTGTTGTAAATGGAACTCTACACCCCCGAAAACCGCTCTTCACACGGGGGTCCCGAAACCGATTTCCCCAGCTCAAGAAGCCGGAAACCCAGCGGTCACGATCAGCCCGAAGGCAACCACCGCACCGTGGGGGCTTACGGGGACTCGGCCCCCGTAAAGACATCGAAGAAAAGGGAAAGTCCCCCTCGGCGAAGCCAAGGGGGACTGAACACCAAACCAGTAGCGGGGACAGGATTTGAACCTGCGACCTCTGGGTTATGAGCCCAGCGAGCTACCGAACTGCTCCACCCCGCGCCGTCGGCTGAAGTTTCCAGCCGCTTCGTTCTGTTGTAGGTACTAGCTTACGGACCGGGTCACGGCCGTTCAAACCGGGGGTGGCTAAGCGCTCCGCACCCGCCCTGACCTGGCCTTCAGATGCGTCGGCGGGGGGGGGACCGCCCCGGGGGCCCCCCCCCGCCGACTTCCACACGGACGGCTCAGCCGCCGGTGCCCTGCCCCTGCTCGAAGCTCTTGATGGCATCGTCGAGCTGCTGGTACGCCTGGCCCATCTCGGCGAAGTTGCCGGACTGCTGGGCCTTGCGGACCCGTTCCAGCGCCTCGCGGATCGCGCCGATCTCCTGGCTGGCCTCCGGCGTCCCCGGTGCGGGCGGCTGCCCCGGCTGCTGGGGCTGCCCCTCGGGCGTGCCCGGCTGGGTCCCCTGGCCCGCTCCGGAACCGAAGACCTGGTCGAGCGCCCCCTGCAAGGTCTCGGAGAAGCCGACCTTGCCGCCGAAGGACACCAGCACCCGCGCGAGCTGCGGGTACGACTCCTGCTCGTTGCGCTGGATGTAGATGGGCTCGATGTAGAGCAGCCCACCGGCCACCGGCAGCGTGAGCAGGTTGCCGAAGATCGCCGTGACGTTCGGGTTGTTGAACAGCGTCCGGTTCTCGGTGACCTCGGGGGTCGACTCCATCTGGTTCTGGACCTGGTTCGGACCCGGGGTAAGCGTGTTCGTCGGCAGCCGCAGCACGGTCATCTGCCCGTAGTTCTGCGGGTCCGAGGACACCGACACCCACGCCGAGAGGTTCTGCCTCCGCAGCGCGGTCAGAGCGCTGGTCAGCTGGAAGTTCGGCTGCTCCTGGCCTTCGACCTGGGCGAGCACGTAGTAGGGCGGCTGCTGGCCCTCGCTGCTGCCGACGGTGCCGCGAGCCGTCGGGTCGTTGGGCACCTCCCAGAAGGTCTGGGTGGAGAAGAAGTCGCCCGGGTTGTCCACGTGGTACTCGGTCAGCAACTTGCGCTGCACCTTGAACATGTCCTCCGGGTACCGGAAGTGCTCGCGCAGCTCCGGCGAGATGGCGCTGGCCGGCTTGACCACGCCGGGGAACACGCCCTCCCAGGTCTTGAGGACCGGGTCGTTCTCGTCGGTGGCGTAGAGGTCGACGGTGCCGTCGTAGGCGTCGACCGTGGCCTTGACCGAGTTGCGGATGTAGTTGATCTGCTGGTTGGGCTGGCGCTCGACGCCCGTGAGGGTGTCGTTGGTGGCCTCGCCCAGCTCGGTCAGCTTCGAGTACGGGTAGTTGTTCAGCGTGGTGTAGCCGTCGACGATCCACTTGACGCGGCCGTCCACCACCGCCGGGTACGGGTCGCCGTCGAGCTTGAGCCACGGCGCGACCTTCTGGACGCGGTCGCGCGGGTTGCGCTCGTAGATCAGCTTCGAGTTCTCGCCGATCACACCGCTGAACAGGAAGTTCCGCTCGCCGTAGTAGGCGGCGAAGGCCAGCCGCTGGAACGGGTTGGAGATCGGCACGCCGCCGCGGCCGTCGTAGGTGAACTGCTGGGTGTCGGTGTCGTACTCGCGCGGGGCCTCACCCGGGTTGCCGCCGACGATGGCGTAGTCGTCGGGACCGAGGAGCTCGCCGTAGTACACGCGCGGCTGCTCGACCGGGATGCCGCCCTGGCCCTTGTTGGCGACGTCGCTGATCTGGAAGACCGGGTAGCCGCCCTGCGTGGCGCCCTCGTTGAAGGTCGAGTCGACCCGGTCGGCCGGTGCGGCGATGAAGCCGTTGCCGTGGGTGTAGACGGTGTGCCGGTTGATCCAGTTCTGCTGGTTGACCGCCAGGCCGTCGGTGTTGATCTCGCGCAGCGCGACCAAGTAGTCCTGCAGCTGCCCGTTGGCGTCCCGGTAGCGGTCGACGTCGAGCTTGTCGGGGAAGCCGTAGAAGTTGTACTGCTGCGTGAGCTGCGTGAACGTCGCCGACAGCACGTTGGGGTCGAGCAGCCGGATGTTGGGGATGGTGCCCTTGTCGTCGGCGACCTCGCTGGGCTGCAGCTGCGTCTTGCCCGGGTAGTCGACGAAGTTGACCTTGTCGTCGCCGATGCCGAACGCGGACTTGGTGGCCGCCAGGTTGCGCTCGATGGAGACGGCCTCGCGCTGGTTGGCGTTCGGGCGGACCGAGAACTGCTCCAGCAGCGCCGGCCACACCGCGCCGACCACGACGCTGGACAGCAGCAGCAGGACCGTCGCCAGCGCCGGGATCTGCAGGTTCTTCAGGAAGATCACCGAGAAGAACGCCAGCGCGCAGAACACCGCGATGCACATCAGGATCAGCTTCGCCGGCATCACCGCGTTGAGGTCGGTGTAGCTGGCGCCGGTGAACAGGTTGTTGCGCTGGGACAGCAGCAGGTCGTACCGGTCGAAGAAGTAGTCGACCGCCTTGAGCAGCACGAACAGCCCGGCCAGCACGCCGAGCTGGACCCGCGCGGGCATCGACAGCTGGCCGCTGCGGCCGGTGAGCCGGATGCCGCCGAAGATGTAGTGGGTGACCAGCGCACCGAGGAACGACACGGTGACCGCGATGAACGCCCAGGACAGCACCATGCGCCAGAACGGCAGCTGGAAGACGTAGAAGCTGATGTCCTTGCCGAACTCCGGGTCGGTCTGCCCGAACGGGACGCTGTGCAGGAACAGCTGCAGCGTCTGCCAGTCGGCCTGCGCGGCCAGCCCGCCGATCACGGCGATCAGGATCGGCACGCCCAGGCCGAACAGCCGGGAGTGCTCGGTGATGACCGTGCGGTAGCGGGTCAGCGGGTCGTCCGGGCCGCTGACCGGGACGAACACCGGGCGGTTGCGGTAGGCGATCCAGAGGTTGAGCAGCAGCACCCCGCCGAGGAAGACGGCGGCCACGATGCCCAGACCGAGTCGCGAGGCGACCTGCGTGGTGAAGACCTGTCGGTATCCGACCTCGCCGAACCACAACCAGTCGACGTAGGCGCCCAGCAGCCGCGATCCGAGGATCAGGGCGAGCAGGACGACCCCGCCCAGAATCAGCAGGATTCTGCTTCGCCGGGATAGTTTCGGCATTCCTACCGGGGGCCGCATGGCCACAGCGCACGCTCCTGGGGACGGTCAGCTGAACTTGGCAATCGCGTCGGAGAACACGATTCCCTCGTGATGTTCAACTCTACGACCCAGGTGTGAAGTTCCTGGAAGGCCCCGCGCGAACGGTATTTTTCGGACACAGATCGGTATCGATCGGCTCGACTCGGCGCGCCTGCCCCCGTCGGAGGCGGTTCTGCGACGATTGCCGCCATGCCTTCCGCAGAGGAATTGGGGTTCGCCCTTCCCGTCGCGACCCGCGAGGTCGAGGAGTTCGTCGCCTCCGCCGGCTGGGACCAGCCGACGCAGATCTTCGCCCTGGTGGCGACCGAGACGATGATCGCCGCAGCTCCCGAGATGGCCGACCAGCTCGACCCGGTGGCCTCTCCCCTGACGCCGCTGGCGCAGGAGTCGCTGCCCGCCGAGGACCTCGGCGAGGCGCTGGCCCGCATCGAGTGGCCTGAGCAGGTCGTCGGCTGCGCGCTGGTGCAGGAGATCGTCGTGCTGCCGCCGGAGGCGGAGGCCGCGCTGCCGGAGGACGAGGATGGCGCCCGCAAGCTCGCCGCCGAGCACCCCGACCGCCGCGAAGCCCGGCTGGTGGCCGCGGTCCTGCGCGACGGCGGCGGCCAGTCCTGCGTCATGCGGCTGCGCGGCGAGGAGGACGAGGTCTTCAGCGACCCCTCGCTGGCCCCCAACCTGATCAAGGCCCTGAGCGCCACCTTCGCCTGAGCTCGGACTCGTTCTCCGTGGTCGTTCTGCGTGGCGGTGCGACCACGGAGGACGACCACTGGAATCGGTCGTGCCTCAGCAGGCCGCCGGGGCTTGGTTGACGCGGAGCGCTTCCATCGCCTTGGTGGCGTCGACGAGGTTGGCGACCCTGGCGAGCTGGAGGCCGTCGGGGGCCTGGGACTTGGCCTCGGCGCAGTTCTCGGCCGGGACCAGGAAGGTCGTGGCGCCGGCTTCCTTGGCCTTGATCATCTTGAACGGGATGCCGCCGATCGGCCCGACGTTGCCCGCCGGGTCGATCTCGCCGGTGCCCGCGACGAACTTGCCGCCGTTGAGCTCGCCGGGCGTCAGCTTGTCGATGATCGCCAGCGTGAACATCAGGCCGGCCGAGGGGCCGCCCACGTCGGCGAGGCTGATCTTGATCTCGAACGGCACGTCCGGGCGCTCGGTCGCACCCACGCCGAGGAAGCCCTGCGACTGGTCGCCGCCCGGCTGGTCGTTGCGCCCCAGCTGCACGCTGGCGACCTGTTCGGGCTGGTCGGCGCGCTGGTAGCGGATCTCCACCCGGTCGCCGGGCTTGGTCCCGGCCAGCGCGGCCTTCAGCGACGCGGCGTCGGTGACCGGCTTTCCGTTGGCGTTGAGCAGCCGGTCGCCGGGCTCCAGCGTCCCGTCGGCGGGGCTGCCCTTGACGATCTGACCGACGAGCACCTTGTGCGGGTAGCCGAGGAAGCGCAGCGCCGCGGTCTCGGCGGTCGTCTGCGAGTCGTTGAACGCCTCGGTGTTCTCCTGCTCGATCTGCTGCTCGCTCTTGTTCGGCGGGAAGTAGACGTCGCGCGGAGCCAGCGCGTAGCGACCGGAGACCCACAGGCCCAGCGCACCGAACAGCGACAACTGGTCGGTGACCGATACGGTGGTCATGTTCAAGTGACCGGCGGTCGGGTAGGTTTCGTGCCCCTCGACGCCGATCACCGGGTGGTCGCCATCCAGGCCGAGCGTGTCGTACGTCGGCCCGGGGCCCAGCGCCACGAACGGCACCCGCGCGAACGCGCCGAGGAGACCGAAGGCGACAACCAGCACGACACTCGTCAGCAGCGTCCAGGTACGGCGGTTCACGAGGCGACAGCGTACGTGTTCGCTCTTGGCGATGTGCCCGGGTGTTCGCACAGACCAGAGCCACGACATCTTCTTAGGGGCGGCTGAGGCCGCGTACGGTGGAACTATGACCAATATGCCGTTCGGGTTCAGTTCGCAGGACCCCGACGACCCCGACAAGGGCGACTCGTCGCAAGGCCGCTCTGAGGGTGGAGCCGGCAACAACCCGGGGGACAACCCCTTCGGTTTCGTCGGCATGCCCGGACCGGGCGGCAACTTCGACATCGGGCAGCTCGGCCAGATGCTGACCCAGCTCGGCCAGGCGCTGAGCCACTCCGGTGGCGGTAGCGGCCAGTCCGGGCCGGTCAACTACGACCTCGCCAAGCAGCTCGCGGTGCAGCAGCTGCACAACAACCAGCGGACCGAACGACCCAGCCAGGAGCAGGTCAAGGCGATCGAGGACGCGGTCCGCCTCGCCGAGCTGTGGCTCGACGCCAGCACCTCGCTGCCCGCGGGGGTCCGCGCGGTGCAGACATGGTCCTCCGTGGACTGGGTCGAGAAGACCCTGCCGGTGTGGCAGCGGCTGTGCGACCCGATCGCGCAGCGCATGTCCTCGGCCTGGCTGGAGGCGCTGCCGGAGGAGGCCAAGCAGGCCGCCGGCCCGCTGCTGAACATGCTCGGCCAGATGGGCGGGATGACCTTCGGATCGCAGCTGGGCAGCGGACTCGCCCAGCTCGGCGGCGAAGTGCTGACCTCCACCGAGGTCGGGCTGCCGCTGGGACCGTCCGGGACCGCGGCGCTGCTTCCGGCCAACATCGAGAAGTTCGTCGAGGGGCTGGACCGGCCGATCAGCGAGGCCACCTTGTTCCTGGCCGCCCGCGAGGCGGCGCACCAGCGGCTGTTCGGGCACGTCCCGTGGTTGGCTCAGCGCTTGCTGGCCACCGTCGAGGAGTACGCGCGCGGCATCCACATCGACACCTCGGCGCTGGAGGACCTGGCGGGCAAGATCGACCCGTCCAACCCCGCGTCGATGCAGGAGATGATGGGTTCGGGAATGCTCGAACCGAAGACCACTCCGGAGCAGCAGGCCGCGCTGACCAGGCTCGAAACGCTGCTGGCCCTCGTCGAGGGCTGGGTGGACGTGGTCGTGGCCGACGCTCTGGGCGAGCGGCTGCCGGGCGCCGAGGCGCTGGGCGAGCTGGTCCGCAGGCGTCGCGCCAGCGGCGGTCCGGCCGAGCAGACCTTCGCGACGCTGATCGGGCTGGAGCTGCGCCCGCGCCGGATGCGCGACGCGGCGAACCTCTGGCGGCTGATGGCCGAGCGCCACGGCACCGAGGCCCGCGACCAGGTCTGGGACCACCCGGACCTGCTGCCCGACAGCTCCGACCTGGACGAGCCGCTGGACTTCGCCGACCGCTGGGGTTCGAACTCCGACCTCGACGACCCGATCGCGGCCATCCGCCGCGCCGAGGAAGCCGAGAAGTCCGAGGGCGACTCCTCCGACGACGACTCGGACTCCAACGGCTCCAACGGCGACGCCAAGTCCTGATCCACGCCCACCACCCGTCCACCGCACCTCGCGGTGGACGGGTGGTGTTGCGTCCGGGTCAGGAGGCTTCGGGGTCCTCGGTCTCGTCGTCGGTGAGGCCGACCTGGAGCTGGGACGCCGCGACCACGCCTTCGAGGTAGCCGATAGCGCGTTCGCTCTTCGGGTAGCGCTCGACCCACTTCCAGAAGTCGGCGCCGTGGCCGGGCACGAGCAGGTGCGCCAGCTCGTGGACGAGCACGTAATCGAGCACCCATCCGGGTACATCTCGCAGCCGCTCGCTCACTCGAATGGTGCCCTCGCTGGGCGTGCACGAGGCCCAGCGGGTGCGCATCGGCGGGACCCATCGAACGCTGCTCGGATCGGTCCTGCCGTCCAGGTACTTCACGGACAGCTCACGGCAGCGCTGCACCAGCGCCTCGTCCGAGTTGCGCGCGGGGGATCGGCGTCGCGTCTCACTGCGCTGCAGACGGCTCAGCATGTCCGCCACCCAGCGTTTTTCCTCCGCACGGCTCATCCGAGCCGGGAGCAGCACCACGATCTTGTCACCGTCGCGATAGGCGCTCACCGTCTGGCGGCGGCGCTTGCTGCGGCGGACCTCGACCTGCGGTTCAGCCACGAAGGTGGACCCTAGCGACTGGCTCCGACAAACGGTTCCCCCTGTGAGCTGCACCTCAAGGTCAAGTTCCCATCAATGGACGAATGATTACTCCATCGAGTCGAACATGCCATGCTCTCAATGCATGCATCTCAATTACTCCGCCTGTACGGTTCCCCCAGCCGCCCGCAGGGGGCGCCGGCGATCCAGCTGTGGCGCTGGGTCAATTACCAGAAGGAGGGGAGCCGTGGCCGAGACGTACAACGGCTACTGCGTGAAGTGCCGGGAGAAGCGCGACTTTTCCGGTGAGGTCTCGGAGACCAACGGACGCCGGATGGCCAAGGGCACGTGCCCCGTGTGCGGGACCAAGATGACCCGCATCCTCGGCAAGGCGTGACAGGCACGGGTGGGCCGCCAGCGGCCCACCCCGCCCCGGTTTCCTGGGGGTTCCCGAAGCGGTAAATCCGTTTTGAGTCGCTTAACCGTTCCCGTCGGCCCAACCCATTCGGCCGCGGGAACGAACCCCGCTCAACCAGAATGCCGATCACAACCCACGACGCGCTCTTGAACGACTAGCATGTTGATGGGTTTCTCGTTTTCCGAATGGCGACCGCATGGCTTTCGGTCTTCGAGAGGGTTTTCCTGCGCGCACCTAGGAGAATTCGTGGCCGACATTCCCCGCCAAGCTGCACACCGCACCGCCAAGCTCGCCAGCCTGCCACTGGGCGTCGCCGGACGGGTCGCTGCAGGCTGGGGACGCCGTCTGACCGGCCAGAACGCCGCCGAGATCAACGCTGACGTGGCCGCCAAGACCGCTGAGCAGCTGTTCGCGGTGCTGGGGCAGCTCAAGGGCGGGGCGATGAAGTTCGGTCAGGCGCTGAGCGTGTTCGAGGCCGCCGTGCCCGACGCGATGGCCGGCCCCTACCGCGAGGCGCTGACCAAGTTGCAGTCGGCGGCGCCGCCCATGCCGATCTCCAGCGTGCACCGGGTGCTGACCGAGCAGCTGGGCGCCTCGTGGCGCACGCGCTTCGCGTCCTTCGACGACGAGCCCGCGGCCTCGGCCAGCATCGGCCAGGTGCACCGCGCGGTGTGGCACGACGGCCGCGAGGTGGCGGTCAAGGTCCAGTACCCGGGCGCCGACGAGGCGTTGCGCTCCGACCTGCGGCAGCTGATGCGGTTCTCCCGCCTGTTCCAGTCGCTGGCACCGGGCGCCGAGGTCAAGCCGCTGCTGGAGGAGCTGCAGGAGCGGATGGTCGAGGAGCTCGACTACCGCATCGAGGCCGACAACCAGCGCACCTTCGCGAAGGTCTTCTCCGGTGACGAGCGGGTCGTGGTACCCGCGGTGATCGCGAGCGCGCCGAAGGTCGTGGTCACGGAGTGGGTGACCGGCACGCCGTTCTCGAAGATCATCGCCGAGGGCTCGCAGGCCGAGCGGAACCTGGCGGGCCGGCTGCTGGCCGAGTTCCACTTCTCCACCCCGGCGAAGGTCGGCCTGCTGCACGCCGATCCGCACCCGGGCAACTTCATGCTGATGCCGGACGAGCGGCTGTGCGTGATCGACTTCGGCGCGGTCTCGCGGCTTCCCGGCGGCCTGCCGCCGACGTTCGGCAAGATGATCAGGCTCGCTCTGCACGACCAGTCGATCGAGCTGCTGGAGCTGCTGCGCGAGGAGCGGTTCGTGCAGCCGGACCAGGAGCTGCGGGCCGAGGACGTGCTCGCCTACCTGGCGCCGTTCGTGGACCCGGCGCGCACCGAGAGCTTCCACTTCACCCGCCGCTGGCTGCAGCGGCAGGCCGAACGCGTCTCCGATCTGAGCAGCCCCGATTTCCGCACCGGGAGGCTGCTGAACCTGCCGCCGGACTACCTGCTGATCCACCGGGTCACGCTGGGCGCGACGGGCATCCTGTGCCAGCTCGACGCCGAGGTCGCCACCCGCGACATCATCGCCGAGTGGCAACCCGGCTTCGCCGAAGCCGAGGCCTGACCAACCCCACCACCCGCAGCCACCACCCCACCGAGTGCGATTCGAATTTCGCGCGAAATTCGAATGGAGGCATCTCCCGCCCTGCATCTGCGCAGGTCAGGAGAGCGTCAGGCGGGCTTGGTGCCGACGTGGACGGTGTTGGCGCTGAGGTAGTAGAGGTCGTCCCGGTTGCCCGCGTAGTGCTCGCCCTCGGGGTCCAGCAGCTGGTTCAGCGCTTCGACGTCCTCGGCCGCGAGGCGTTCGTCGGCGTCGCGGCGGAGCATCGACAGCTGGCGCAGCGCCGCGACCCGGCCGGATTCGTCCAACGGCGCGGGCCGGTCGATGAGGTAGCTGAACGAGGTGGCGTCCGCGAGCCCGGCCTCGGTCATGGCCTTCGGCCAGCCGATCGGCAGCCGGACCGAGCCGTCCATCTCGGTCCGCATCTGCTGGAACCACTGCTCGCTCGCGCTGACCAGCCTGGCTTCCAGGCCGGGTCCGCCGATCCCGATGTCGGCGGGCAGCACCCTGGTCTGCAGGCCGAATTCGACGACCGCCAGCCGCCCGCCGGGCTTCACGAGCCCCGCCAACCTGCGCAGACCGGCGAGCTGGTCGGGCAGGTGGTGCACGACGAACGCCGCGTAGACCAGGTCGGCCTGCGGCGGGGCACCGGCCCCGGTGATCTCGTCGGCCAGCGCGTCGGCAGCGGCATCGGCCCGCACGGTGCGCACGGTGACGCCCTCCGCGGCCTCCGACGCCCGCTCCCCCGCCGCGGTCAGCAGCTGTTCAGCGGTGTCGACGATGGTCAGCTGCGACTCGCCACCGTTGCGCGCCAGGCCCTTCGCGAGGATCGCCGCCGTGCCGCCGGCACCGGCTCCGATCTCGATCGCCGAGTGGTCCCCGGGCCGCAACAGCTTGGCGACCACCTCGGTGATGTCCGGTGCGATGAAGTCGTCGGCCGCGCGCAGGCGCTCCAGGTGCGCGTCCCAGTCGATGTTGTCATGCGAATGCGAATGCGAATGTGCTCCCACAAGCCGGAACACTAGACCTGGCACCGCGAAACACGCACGTCGGTTTGCCGGTTCGGCAAGAATGCGTCGGCCGCCGCGGAATGCGACGGCCGACGCGGCACCCGCGAGCGCGCGATCACGGAGTTCAGCGCTGCTCAGCGGATTCGGCTCTTCTCGCCGCGTAGCGGGCGATCGCCCGCCATCTGCGACCGGCCGCCATCGAGCGAACTTCGCGTTGTCGCTCAGCTTCGGCCATCATCTCCTTCCTATGTATCCGGATCAGCTCCTCGGTCGGGTACATGCGCATCTCCGCGTTGTTCGGGTGGATCAGTCCAGTGGTGTTGGTCATGCTGCTCGCTCCTGCTTGCGGGGTTCGACTTCTTCCGGACGTGGGTGCTTGCGCGGACGACCGCGCCTGCGCTTGCGCGCGACGACCTCGCCGCGTTCGAAGATCTCGCCGCCCCAGACCCCCCAGGGTTCGCAGCGATCCAGCGCGCCGGCCAGGCACTCGGTCTTGATCGGGCAGTCGCTGCACAGGACCTTGGCCTGCTCCAGGTCGGACGGGCTCTCGGCGAACCACAGGTCCGGGTCCCGGCGGCAGGGCAAGCGGCGTTGCAGCGATGAGCCCGGGGGTTGCTCGGGCTCGAACTGCGAGTCCACGGCCGACTCGGGTATCGGCACACTCGCGGTGAACATACGACTTCCTCCAGTAGTCGATGGCAGGCGACTTGTGGTTGTGGATGGATGTGGTTGCGGTTGTGGATCAACCAGGAACACAAAAAGGCCGCGGACCCGTTGTGCAGGTCCGCGGCCTTCTGAGAAGCCTGGGGGCTCTCCTAGATCAGCGGATCCAGGAAAGACCAACGGACCGACCTGCGCGGGTGCTGCAGGGTCGCCGGGACAAAGCCGTAGCCACGCGGCTTTTCGACGCGCAGATCATTGGCAATGGCGGCGGCGGGCACAAAGGTGCCCGTGAGCAGCGAAACGACCCCGGCCATGAAGGAGTGCGGGGCGTGCGTGGTCTCGAAGATCTTCACTGTCCCCACCTCCTTCTCGGTCTCCGTCGGCGAATGCGGACCAACTCGGCCCGCGCGTGTCTACGAGGTTATGTGCCGCGAGGTACAACCCGCAACATATTTTTGACCTGCGGTTTTGCTAGTTCACCCGATTGATCAAGGCGAGAACGTCGCCGCCGAATTTCTGGATCTTGGTCGCACCGATCCCGGAGATCCCCACCAACGCGGACTCATCGGCGGGCCGCTGCTCGGCGATCGCGGTCAGGGTCGCGTCGGTGAACACCACGTAGGCGGGCACCTTGAGCTGCCGCGCGCGCTCGCTGCGCCACGCCTTGAGCTGCTCGAGCAGGTTCTCGTCGACGTCGGACGGGCAGTCCGAGCAGCGCCCCAGCTTGATGTCCATGGTGCTGACCAGCGTCGACGAGCACACCCGGCACTGCGGTTTGATCGTCGCGGCCTGCCGGGCGGGCGGCTGCGGCTGCTTGGCCTTGCTCGGCAGCGCGGCCGGGTGGCCGTCGGGCACCAGGTTGTAGACGAACCGGCTGCGGCGCCGGAACCTGCGTCCCCCGGCGCGGGCCAGCGCCCAGGACAGGTGCAGGTGCTCGCGGGCGCGGGTGACGCCGACGTAGAGCAGCCGCCGCTCCTCCTCCACCGCCGCATCGGTGTCGGCGTGCTGGATCGGCAAGGTTCCCTCGACCAGACCCGCGAGGAACACCGCGTCCCACTCCAGTCCCTTGGCCGCGTGCAGCGAGGCGAGCGTGACGCCCTCGACGGTCGGCGGGTGCTGCGCCTCGGCGCGGGCGTCGAGCTCGGCGACGTAGCGACGCAGATCGGCGTCGGGAACCGTGGCGACGAGCCCTTCGGCGAGCTCGACCAGGGCGATCAGCGACTCCCACCGCTCGCGGGCGGACCCGCCGGCCGGTGGTTCGTCGGTCAGGCCCACCTCGACGAGCAGTTCGCGCACGGTCCCGGGCAGGTCCTCGGCGGCGGTGTCGCGGGCGATCGCGGTGCGCAGGGTGGCCATGGCCTGGCGGATCTCGGCGCGCGCGAAGAACCGCTCGCCGCCGCGCACCTGGTACGGGATCTCGGCGTCGGACAGCGCTTTCTCGTAGACCTCGGACTGGGCGTTGACGCGGAACAGGATCGCGATCTCCGACAGCGGCACGCCGCGCTTGGCCAGCTGGGCGATCTTGCGCGCGATGGCGTCGGCCTCGTCGGTCTCGTCGTCGTACTCGGCGAAGTCCGGGCGCGGACCGTCCGGGCGCTGGCCGACCAGCTTCAGCCGGGTCCCGGCCGGGCGTTCCCGCGCGGCGCCGATGACCTGGTTGGCCAGGCCCACGACCTGCGGGGTCGACCGGTAGTCGCGTTCGAGGCGCACCACGGTCGCCTCGGGGTACTTGCGCGGGAAGTTGACCAGCCACTTCGGGGAGGCGCCCGCGAAGGAGTAGATGGTCTGGTTGGCGTCGCCGACCACGGTCAGGTCGTCGCGGTTTCCGACCCAGGCGTCGAGGACGCGCGCCTGCAGCGGGTTGACGTCCTGGTACTCGTCGACGACGAAGGACCGGTACTGGCTGCGGAACTCCTCGGCGATGTCCTCGCGGTCCTCCAGGATCGCGGCGATGTGCAGCAGCAGGTCGTCGAAGTCGAGCAGCTGCGCGCCGCTCTTGAGCTTCTCGTACCCCGCGAACGCCTTGGCGATCAGCTCGGGCAGGATCGGCGTCTCGCGACCGGCCTGCTGCGCGGCCGCCGGGTACTGCTCGGGGCTGATCAGCGAGGACTTCGACCACTCGATCTCGCTGGCGAGGTCGCGCACGTCCTCCCGCTCGGTGGACAGCCCCAGCCGGTTCGCGGCCTGCATGACCAGGCGGAACTTGTTGTCGGTGAGCTGCCACATCTGGGCGTCGTGGACGCGCGGCCAGAAGTAGCGGAGCTGTCGGAAGGCCGCCGCGTGGAAGGTCTGGGCCTGCACCCCCGCGGCTCCGAGCTCCCGCAACCTGGTGCGCATCTCGCCCGCGGCGCGCGCTGTGAAGGTCACGGCCAGGATCTGCCGGGGCGTCACCAGCCCGCGCTGGACGAGGTAGGCGATGCGGTGGGTGATGGTCCGGGTCTTCCCCGTTCCCGCACCGGCCAGGACGCACACGGGTCCGCGCGGTGCGATGACGGCCTGCCGCTGCTCCGGGTCCAAACCTTCCAGGAGACGCGGTTGATCGGCCATGCAGGCATCCTCGCAGACCCCTCACGCCGCTCAGGCGATACCCACCACCGTGTGTCGCCCAGATCGCGTCCCCACGACCTTGACCAGCGCGGACACGCCCGACCCCGGGGGGCGGATTCGAATTTCGCGCGAAATTCGAGCCGGAAAGTTCGGACTCAAATTTCGCGCGAAATTCGAATTGCCCTGGGTGTGGCGAGGTGTCAGGGCTTGGAGGTGGCCCAGCCCTTGATCATTCGGTACGCGATGGAGACGCCCGGTGGCAGGCGGAGGCCGTCCACCGGGTCGCCTTCGGCGTCCAGCGCCGCGAGGATCGTGTCCCGGTGGACCCAGCGCGCTTCCTCGATCTCGCCGTCGGCGGGCACCAGCGGCGCGTTGCGGTCGGCGACGGCGGCGAAGCCCAGCATCAGCGAACGCGGGAACGGCCACGGCTGGCTGCCGAGGTACCGGATGCCGGAGACCTCGACGCCGACCTCCTCCTGGATCTCGCGCGCGACGCAGGCCTCCAGGGACTCGCCGACCTCGACGAACCCGGCGAGCACCGAGAAGCGGTACTGCGGCCAGATCGGCTGGCGGGCCAGCAGCACGTGGTCCTCGCCGTCGCTGACCAGGCAGATCACCGCCGGATCGGTGCGCGGGTACTCCTCGCGATCGCAGCCGGAGCAGCGCCGCGCCCAGCCGACGCGGACGCGGGTGGTCGCCGCGCCGCAGACCGCGCAGTAGCGGGCGTTGTCGTGCCAGCCGAGGAGGCCGACGGCCGTGGTGAGCAGTCCGGCATCGGTGTCGTTGAGCAGCGCGCCGCCGGAACGCAGGTCCCGCCAGCCCTCCTGCGCACCGTCGTGGTCGGTGCGCAGCGCCCAGTAGCTGACGTCGTCCTCGACGCCGAGCAGCACCGCGTTCGGCGACGGGCGGTCACCGAAGTCGACGGCGGGTTGCACGATCAGCCGGGAGTCCTCGCCGATCTGGGTGCGCCCCTTGGCGTCGACGAGCACGACCTTGCCCGTGTGCCACAACTTCGCGCCGCCGTCGAGGGATTCCCGCAGCTCCTCCCTTCGGTCCACAGTGGACCGCGAGAGGAGCGGCGGGGAGTCGAGCTGGAAGCCCGCACCGGCGAACACTTCGCAGGTCATTCTTGCGCTCCATCCGGTAACCGGGTCATGGCAGCTCCACGCCGCCCAGCAGCCGCAGCTCGTCCGCCAGCTTGTCGGCGTCGCCGACGACGATGCCGGTGAACTCCGACGGCGCGAACAGCTTCGCGGCCTCGGCGACCTGCTCGACGGTGACGTCGCGCAGCCGCTCGGCGTGCGCGGTCAGCCAGTTCTGGTCCAGGCCCGCCGCGGCCAGCGCGGACAGCGTCGAGGCCAGGCCGGACTGCGAGGCGGTCGAGGTCAGCAGCCCGCCGATCGCGTACTGCCGCGCGGACTCGACCTCGGACTCCGACGGCGGCACCAGCGCCATCCGGGCCAGCTCGTAGCGGGTCTCCAGCAGCGCGGCAGCGGTGACCTCGCTGGCGGTGTCGGCGTCGACGAGCAGCGTGCCGTTGCCCTTGGTGAACTCGAAGGACGAGTGCGCGCCGTAGGTGTAGCCCTTGTCCTCGCGGATGTTCTCCACCAGTCGCGAGGAGAAGTAGCCGCCGAAGACCAGGTTCGCGATCTGCAGCGCCGGGTAGCGCTCGTCGGTGCGGGCCAGCGCCTGCGCGGAGAACCGCAGCTGCGACTGGACGGCGCCCGGCCGGTGCACCAGCCGCACGTCGCCGCCGGTGACCAGCGGCAGGGCCGGCATCTCGCGGGCGGAGTCCTCGGACTTCCAGCCGGCCAGGGCGCGCTCGACCTCGCCGATCACGGCGTCGGGGTCGATGTCGCCGACCAGCACCAGCACCGATCCGCGCGGCAGCACGGCGGCGCTGTGCAGCGCGCGGACCTGCTCAGGGGTCACCTCGGCGACGTCCTCGGCCTGCGGGACCTCGCGGACGTAGGGGTGGTCGCCGTAGCGGTGGCGCTGGAGCTCTTCGCGGGCGATCACCCGCGGCTGCGAGCGGGCCACGCCGATCCGCTCGACCAGCCGCGCGCGTTCGGCGTTGACCTCGTCGTCGGCGTAGGTGGCGCCGGTCAGCGCGTCGGCGAGCACGTCGAGCAGCGCGTCCAGGCCGCTGGCCAGCGCGTCCCCGGCGATGCTCAGCCGCTCGGGGTCGACGACCGCGTGCAGGTCACCGCCGACGGCCGCCAGGTCGGTGTCCATCTTGACGCGGTCGCGGCGCGCGGTGCCGGTCAGCAGGGTTTCGGCCAGCACCTCGGCCTGAGCCGGGTGCTCCTTGGCCTCGCCGGCGAACGGGATGCGCAGGCGCATCTCCACCATCGGCACCTGGCCGTGGCGGACTGCGATGACGCGGAGCCCGTTGGGCAGCACGGTGTCGACACCGGCCGGCGGGGCGCCGACGCGGGGCTCACCCAGCGGCGGCAGCGGGCGCGGGCCCGCCTCGGTGCGGCCGATCTCCTCGGCGCTGCGGTGCGTTGCGCGGGTCATGCCGCACCTCCGTTCTCGTCACCAGCGGGTTCGATCTCCAGCACGGCGCGCGCGTCGGAGCGCAGCGCCTTGGCGGCCGCCGCGACGTCCTGCGCGCGAACCTGGCCGATCTTGTCGGGCAGTTCCGAGATCAGTTCGGCGCGGCCGTGCAGCAGCTCGGTGCTGCCGAGGTCGAGCGTCCGCGAGATGACCCGGTCGTGCTCCCGGTAGAGGCTGGCCGCCCAGCGGGCCGTGACGCGGTGCAGTTCCTCTTCGGTGGGACCGTCGGAGGCGATCTTGTCGAGCTCCTCGTCGATCGCCCCGATCACGCGCTCCACCCCGACGTCGGGGGTGTGGATGGCGGTGAAGGTGAAGGTGTCCGGATCGCGCGCGTCCAGCGGGGCGCCCATCAGGCCGGTGCCGGCACTGACGTCGACGACGAGCGCTTCGGAGTGCACCAGGCGCTGCTGGAGCCGGGAGGCGTCGCCGTCGGACAGGATCGCCGAGAGCACGACGTTGGCCAGGTAGGCGTCGAGCTCGCCGACCGGGTCGGGCAGCCGGTAGCCGAGCGCGACGGCGGGCAGCGGCGCGTGCGGGTCGGTGTGCTTGCCGCGGACCTCGCTGGTCGGGAACGGCTCGCCGAACGAGGGCCGCTGCGGGACCGGGCGGGCGGGAACGTCGCCGAAGTGCTTCTCGATCAGCTTGATCGTCCGGTCGACGTCGAGGTCACCGGCGACGGTGAGCACGGCGTTGCCGGGCGAGTAGAAGGTGTCGAAGAAGGCCGCGCAGTCCTCGACGGTGGCCCGTTCGAGGTCGGTGAAGTCACCGTAGCCGTTGTGCGCGTTGGCGAAGGTCGAGTAGAGCACCGGCGGCAGCAGGATCCAGGGGAAACCGCCGTAGGGGCGGTTGAGGACGTTGAGCCGGATCTCCTCCTTGACCACGTCCACCTGGTTGGCCAGGTTCTCCTCGGTGATCTTCGGGGCGCGCATCCGGTCGGCTTCCAGGAACAGCGCGCGCTCCAGGGCCGCCGAGGGCAGCACCTGGTAGTAGTCGGTGTAGTCCTGGTGCGTCGAACCGTTAAACGTGCCGCCGGAGCCCTGCACGTGGCGGAAGTGGGCGAGTTTCTCGAGGCTCTCACTGCCCTGGAACATCAGGTGCTCGAACAGGTGGGCGAAACCGGTGCGCCCTTCCGGTTCGGAGCGAAAGCCCACGTCGTAGTGCACGCTGACACCGACCACAGGGGCCTGACCTGATGCTTGGCCCGCCGCCGAGTCCGGTGCCAACACCACGCGCAGCCCGTTGGGCAAGGTGACGCGATGCAGCTGGGGTTCGACCATGCCATGCAGCCTACGTGCGGGCTGTCAACCTGTGTGTGCCCCCTTCGACAACTTTCGGCGTGTCGCAACACTCCGGCCACCCCGCGAGACGACAACCGGAGCAACCCCGAATAGGCCGTTGACCTGCTTCGATGCGACATACCGACCAGCCGGAACGGACTCAGCCCTGGCGGACCTGGTTGATCAACGAGTTGATCTCGTTCCCGATCAGACCGGCGTCCGCGGGCAGCAGCGCGTAGAGCGGTTCGCCGGTGCTCGCGCGTTCCACCCGGTTGAGGTATCGGCCGTCCGGTTCGGCGTTGTCGAACCACGACACCACCGGGGTCCGGCGGCGCCGACCGTGCTGGTCGCGCATGTTGGCGGCGATCTGACCGATGCGCACGTGCTGCGCCTTGCCGATCTTCTCGTAGAGCTCGACCTGCTGGTCACCGCTGCTGCCGCGCTTGCGGGTGGCGGTCTCCATCATGCTCGACGGGTCGTAGTCCTCGACCTGATCGCCCTGCATGGAGCTGTGCGGGACGCGGATCGGGCCGTAGCTGCCGGGCTTGGCGGGCGGCAGGGTGCCGAGCACGACTCCGGGAAGCGGCGCGTTCTGGTGCACCTCGACGGTCAGCAGTCCGCCGCGCTGGGGATCTTCGCTGGGCGCCTGGACGCCGAGCACGATCCGGTTGCCCTCGGTGAACACCGCGACCGTGCGCCAGCAGTGGTCGCTCCCCGGCTCGGGGAACCACATCGAATCGACCCAGAGGTAGGGCGTGGCGAGGGTTTTCAGCGCGTCGACCAGCGGCGGCACGACCTCGTCGTCAGCGACGACGCCGTTGGCCTCCATGATCGGCAGTTCCGCTTTTCCGATGACCGAGAACTGATCGGCGGTGCGGCCGAAGGACCGGGTGCTGATCGGCAGCGTGAGACCGTCGATCCGCAGGTATTTGAGCACGATGTCCAGGTGCACCGGCGGCAACTGCCACCGACCCAACACACTCACTTGAGCTTTCTCCCACTCGTGGAAGCAAAAAAGGAAGGCTCGAAGTGGTGACGCGATTTCGACGGAAATCGCGTCACCAACTCCGATCAGGTGAAAAGCCCGCTCACTCGCCGAGAACCGGCGGTGCCGTCTTGGGCATGTCGTTCATCCACACGTCGTCCTGCTCCTCGAGCCAGGAAGGACGCTCGTGCTCGTCGTCCTCGGAACCCTCACCGCGCCGCCCGGCACCGGCGCCCATGCCGCCCATGCCACCGCGACCGGCGGCACCACGACCACCGGCACCCGCGGCTCCAGCGCCCGCACCAGCACCGGCACCCGCACCGAGACCACCGGCCCCGGCCCGGCCACCCGCACCCATGCCGGCTCCGGCACCACGAGCCCCAGCACCCGCACCACCGACGCCACCGGCGCGACCGCCCGCACCCGCGCCTGCTCCGGCACCAGCACCGAGACCGGCCGCGAGCCCGAGACCTGCTCCGCCGCCGGGAGTTCCGCCACCAGGCGTGCCACCACCCGGCAGACCTCCGCCGGGGAGGCCGCCACCCGGCGGATTCGCCCAGGCAGCACCGGTTCCGGCAGGACTGCTCCCACCCGGGTAAGCACCGCCGGAGTAGCCGCCACCGGGGATCCCGCTGCCGGAACCACCGGGCAGACCGCTACCGGAGTAGCCACCACCCGAGCCGGAGCCGGAGCCGGAGCCGGAGCCACCGGGAACGTTGCTCCCGCTGCCCATGCCGCCGCCCCAGTCGGTGCCGCCACCAGGCGGAACCGGCGGAGGATTCGTGGTCGACCCGTCAGGCGCGGTGTACTGCGGCATCTTCGCGTCCACCTGCGTCAGCGTCGGGCTGTACACCCGCCCCATCGTTTCTTGAGCAGCCTTCTCGGCCTGCTCCTGCTCCTCCATCTGGGAGAGCGCGTTGATGCCACCACCTGCGACTCCGAAGGGGATAGAGGAAGCGGCAGCCTCTCCCCAGCTGAATCCCTCGGGCTCGGGCACCATCTTCTTCGAATGACCAGCAGCGTCTCCAGCGGCCTGGAGGTTGTTGCCGGTCATCTCGAAAGCGTCGGCGCTGGCCTTCATCCAGTCCGATGCGGGCTTCCCGACCTGCGACGCAGCGTCCGCAGCCTCACCTTGCCAACCGCCTTGGACGATGTTGGCCAGGTCCGTGTGGTAGCTCTCGCCACGCTCGCGGAGAGCCTTCGCGAGCTTGATCCACGCGTCCGCCGTCTCGCCCACGCTGGCAGGTTGAATCGATTCTTGATTCGTCTTGAAGATGTCTGCGTGGCTGTAGCCACCCCAGTTGATGCACTGGGTGATGGCAGGTGAGTCGTAAGAGTTGACATTCAGACCCGAGTTCCCACGCGCGAGCTCCGACTGCTGTTGCTGAGCGATCCGCTCAGCCTCGGCTGTGTGCGCCTTGCGGTCTTCCTCCGCTTGGCTCTCCCAACCGAAAGCAGGAGATACAGCGTTTTCAATCGTGTCGAAAATCCCCATGTCTCCCCCAGGTCATTCCGGAAGTCTCGACGCCGTCTGGTTGGCGACCTTCTCGGTCTCACCACACGCATCGACCGAATCCCGCATAGCGCCATCGATGCCGTAAACCGCGACACCGCCGCCAGCATCTACAAGAACCGTGCAACCACCTTGGCCAGTCGCGCCCGACTCGACGGCGACGGCACCACTACGTCCACCGATACTCTTCTTCGAGTAGCTGTCCCAGTTGCCGTTCTTCTCATAGGACTCGACGGTCTGGTCGGCGTTCTTCAGAAGCGTGAGGGTCATCTTCTCGCCCTCCCACTCGCAGCCGGGCTCGAACGAGACCACACCGCCGTCCTGAGACTGCGTGGAAACCCCAAGTGAAGTCAGTTCCTCAGGGGTGAAGAAGGTGCAGGGGTCGAAGCTGGCGATGGGCTTCCCCTGCGGCGCTGGGGCGGGTTCGGGAGCCCCACCGGAGCTGTTGCCCGAACACGCAGACAAACCGAGCAGCGCCACACCGGCGGCCCCTGCGATCAGCGTCCGAGAAACCTTCTTCACTGCATACCTCGCCTAAGATCGTCTGCGTTCTGCTCGTCGGTGGTGCGGTAGTCCTTGGCAGCCTCGCGGAACGCGTCCGCCTGCTTCTGCAGCTCGTCCTGAAGGTCACGGATCAGTTTGAGGGCACCGGCCTGCGAATCGGCGGCCTTGTCCTGGAACCGCTTCGCGAGCTGCTGCCCATCCGGATAGTCACCGAGCCCCTCAACGCGGCCGAGGCGTCGTGCATCGCGGAATGCGCTGGCAAGTTCGCGAATCTCTTCTTCGACGCGTTTCGCCGCCTGCTCAGCGACTTCGGGGTTCAGTGCGAGCTTGCCCGCACCGACCTGCGAGTTGATCCACTGCGTTTGGCCGCTGACGGCCTTCAGGCCCTCTTTGGCGGCGGCGAACCCACCCTCTGCGCTAGTCATCCCAGATCCTCCGGACCCTGTGATCCCCCATGAACCGTGGTTACTTTAGCTTGACGCGCCCGCGCGCGTGACGGTTCCGAAGAATCTGGACAAACTTGGCCGGGCACGAGCTCCGCACCAGGTCACAGCGCCAAGATCATCTACTGAACCGAGCGAAAACGGCCGCCCTTGAGGCCACCAAGGAAGCTCCCCCACTGGCCTGTGGCGATGAGCAGATGACCACCGTCCGGGTTCTTGGAGTCACGGACCGCAACCTCGTCAGCGGCTTGCGCAACCTCGACGCAGTTCGTCGAGGTGCCGCTCCTACTGCTCTTCCGCCAGACCAGATCAGCCACCGGTAAGCCCCTCTGCCAACGTGTCGATCAGCGCGACCGACTCTTCCTCATGCAACGCCTCGTCCCAAAGCGCATCTCTGGTGTCAAGATACTGTTGGGTCACCTCGGCGTCATTAATGAAAGTTCCGCCCTTCCTGCTCTCCAGGTAGACGTAGGTCTCCAACGCCGCGAACTCGTAGATGGCGAACGTCCCGTCAAGGCCCTGGTGCGCACCAATCGAAGCCGGCAAGACGCGTACATGAACATTGGGCCAAGCAGCTTCCGCGACGATCTTCCGAAGCTGCCTGCTCATCACCGCTGATCCCCCGATCAACCTGCGAAGCACGAACTCATCGAGCAAGAACCTCAGCTCTGGGCCGTTCGGACGTGAAAGGACGGCCTGACGGCCGATACGAGTTGCCACCCGACGCTCGATCTCACTTTGCGGCCGGTCGAGTGCGGAGATCATCTCCCGGGCGTACTCAGGAGTCTGCAGAAGCCCTGGGACGAGAGCTATCTCGTAGCCAGTCACCCTCCGCGCCTCGGTCTCCAGCAGCATGATGTTCGCGAGCTGGTCGGTGTACTTGTCGCCCGACGGCAGGTTGATCGTCGTGCCGTCGTTGGACTCGGCCTTGGCGACCAGCAGGCCGCGCATCTCCCCCGTCGCTCCGTAGAGCTCGCACAGCGCGCCCACCTCGTCCGGTGTCGGGAAGCGGGCGCCGGTTTCGGTTCTGCTCACCCATGCCGGGCTGGTGCCCAATCGCGTGGCCACCGTTCGGGTGGACATCTTCGTGCGCTCGCGAAGGGTTCGAAGCTCCGCGCCCAGGTTGACGCGAAACAGGCGGGATCTCGCCGACACCCTGACCTCCGGGTACTTCGTGACCGGCTCCCCTGTTTCGAATTCCGTTTCACTGCTTCGGTTCTCGGGGAAACGTTTCACGGGTGGATGAACTGCCGAAACGAACTTAACTTCCCATCCCATTCCGGTTCCACGGCTTGGGAAGCAAAGGACTCAAAGGGATGGTTTTCGACGTGTTCCGCCGTGAGCGCGCAGATGTGTTCTGGATCGTCGGCTCAGGTTTCAAGATTCGTCATGCGATGACGACACTTCCCGGTTCGGTATATACCGGCGCTTGGGTTCCCGCACTCTGCGAAACGTGGATCCTCATTCCGACAGCCGCCCCGTGGCCCCGAGAACCCCAGAGCAAAACAATCACCGAACGCTGCCCCGAATGCACCACCATCGCCAACCGCCAAGACCACCACGAACACACCTGGGACTACTGAAAGGGACTCCGAAGGTGCAGGACCGCAGCTACATTGCCGGCGTGAACCCATCTGGTCCGCCGAACTCGCAGCAACCCTGGCAGCAAGGCCCCGAACCGGGGCGGTCGCCGGGAATGGGGCCGCCAGCAGGCGGTTTCCCGCAACCGGGGCAGCCCTACCCATCTCAGCCCTACCCCTACGCAGGCCAGCCGCCCGGCTACGCCGTGCAGGGTTCTCCGCCGTCCGCAACGCTGATCGTGTCCGCGATCGTGACATCGCTGATCTCCATGGGCGGTGCTCTTCTCCAGACCGTCATGAGCGTGAAGAGCGGTTTCGGCGAGGGAGACTTCCTCTTCGGCTCCTTGGTCCTCGCAGCAGCCGTGCTGACCCTGCTCTTCGGAATCGGCGGCAGCATGCTAGCCATGCTCAGGGGAAGCCAGATCGGCCGCGTGCTCGTCACGATCTGCTGCCTGTTCTACCTGGTCAACGGAACGGTCACACTCAGCCAAGGAAACACGGGCAGCATCATCCAACTCATCATCGCCATCCCGCTCGGCATCCTGTGGTGGCTCCCGCCCACGTCGAAGGGCATGCGCTCCAAGCAGGTCCGGCCCGGAAGCGGCCGCGGATGAACTCGGGCAGTTCTGGTGTGAATTGACCGGGGCGAAACGACCTTGATCACGGACGGTTCGGGCCAGAACTGCCGCTCGGGTGACCGTTGACGGTGCCGTGGTGCGGTCTCGGCGTTGGTTCGGGCGTTCCTGGTTCGGTGGGGTGTTCGTGGGGTTAGGGTTTGAGGCCGTTGTGGGTCTGGGTGGAAGTCGGTGGGATGAAGGCTTTGTGGTCGGGCGGGGTGGCTGAGGGCGCTCGGCGGTGGTCGATGGGGTTCCGGGCATGACGCCTCCCGTGCCTCCGCAGTGGCAGCCCCCTCAGTGGCAGCAGCCTTCCCGGCCTGGGCAGGGTCCGGGTCCTGGGCAGGGCCCGCCTGGGCAAGTTCCGCCGCCCGGCTACGGGCACGCCCCGTGGGTGCCGTTCGAGGAGCGCCCGACCGGGCCGATTCCTCAAGTTCCTCAGTTCGCGCAGCAGGCGCCGCAGCGGAACAACACCGGGCTCGTCGTCGGGCTCGTGCTGGCGGCTGTGGCGTTGTTCGGGATCGGGACCGTGGGGGCCGTGGCCGCTTCCGTGTCCGCCAACAGAGCCGACGAACCGGTGGACCCGCCCATCGCGGCGACCACGACGACGACCACCAGCGACACCACCGCGGAGACGAGCACTTCCGAGGAGACCTCTACCTCCGAGGACCTCGGGACCGAGCAGCCCGTGCCGAAGCTCGGGGACAACCCGATCAACATCGACGGGAACGGAGCGGTCACCACGCCGTGCCCGCTGCCGGATTTCTCCACCGACGTGGCCTCGCAGGACGCCTTCTACCAGGCTGCGCTGCCCTGCCTGATGCAGGCGTGGGAACCGGCCCTGCAAGAGGCGAACCTGCCCACCGACACACCGAGGGTCGTCACCACCGGGGACGACGTCGACACGCCGTGCGGGTTGCGGACCTGGGACCAGACGGCGCTGTACTGCCCGCAGGACAACACCATCTACATGACCGCGCGCTACTACTCCGAGATCGAGGGCAGGAGCGAGGCCGGGGTGTTCCTCGGGCAGTTCGCGCACGAGTTCGGCCATGCGCTGCAACGGCTTTCCGGCATCAACGCCGCCTACGGCAGCGCGTCGGCCAACGCCGGAGCCGAGACCGAGGCCGGTCTCGAACTCACCCGGCGCTCCGAGTTGCAAGCCACCTGCTTCGAGGGGAT
Organism: Saccharopolyspora endophytica; assembly: GCF_018070075.1. GTDB lineage: Bacteria > Actinomycetota > Actinomycetes > Mycobacteriales > Pseudonocardiaceae > Saccharopolyspora > Saccharopolyspora endophytica. The sequence continues at coordinate 94,741 of NZ_JAGPXE010000013.1, read as the reverse complement.
GACCCTCGCCGCGCTGCAGAACGGCGGCGTGAGCAACGACCTCATCTTCCCCGCGCTGCGCGACTCCGCCGCGCGCGGCGACGAGAACAGCGACGTCGACGACCACGGCAGCATCCAGACCAACTCCACCTGGGTCGATCAGGGGTTCAGCAAGAACGAGATCACCCAGTGCAACACGTGGCTCTCACCGCCGAGCGACGTGGATTAGCGGCGGCCCAGGAGGATTCCGTAGCCTCCGCCCGCGACGGCGGCCAGGGTGATCAGCACGATGTGGGTGCGCCAGGCGAGCGCCTCCAGTTCGGTCTGCTGGGTTTTCACCGGCGTGACCCTCAGGTCCCCCGATGCGCGGGCGGGGACCATCACGTCCAGGCGCTGACCGCGGGTGTGCCCGCAGCCGTCGAAGGTGGCGCGGCGGGTCTGGCCGTCGATCTGCACCTCGACCACGTCACCGGCCGCCCGCGCCCCGCACGGGCGCGGCTCGACGACGACCGCCTGCGCCCGGCGTTCGGCGACCTGCGTCTGCCCGGATGCCGCGACCAGCGGCCAGACCGTCACACCGGCCACCACAACGCCGAGAACGCCCAGGACGAGCAGGATCGACGCCACCGAGGCCGAACCTCGCGTGCTTCCCACGACACCGATAGTCCCAGAAACCCGGAACCGGAAGTGCCCGAGACCCGTTGTGAGAAGGTCACGTTTGCGGCGGCGTCACTTTTCGCACGTAGAGCAGCCGGTCGCCGGCCTCGATCGCGTCCGCTTCCGGGGCGTCCACCCGGTAGAGCTCGCCGTCGCGGACCACGCCCAGCACTATGTCGGTCAGGTGCCGCGGCGAACCGCCGACCTCCTGGCGCTCCACCTCGCGCTCGGCGATCGCCAGACCCACCTCGGGGCTGAGCAGGTCCTCGAACATCTCCACCACCGACGGCGTCGACGTCGCCATGCCCAGCAGGCGGCCCGCCGTCTCGCTGGAGACCACCACCGAATCCGCGCCCGACTGGCGCAGCAGGTGCACGTTCTCCGCTTCCCGGACCGCCGCGACGATCTGCGCCTTCGGGGCCAGCTCGCGGGCGGTCAGGGTCACCAGCACCGCCGTGTCGTCCCGGGCGGGGGCGATCACGATCGCGCGGGCGCGCGGCAGGCCCGCCACGCGCAGCACGTCCGAGCGGGTACCGGAACCGTTGACCGTCACCAGGCCCTGCGCGGACGCCGACTCCAGCGACGCGCGGTCGGTGTCGACCACCACGATGCGGCCCGGGTCGGCACCCTCGCCGAGCAGTGCGGTGACCGCGGAACGGCCCTTGGTTCCGTAACCGATGACGACCACGTGGTCGCGCACCTTGGACCTCCAGCGTTGGATCTTGAAAGCTTGCCGCGAGCGCTCGGTGAGCACTTCCAGTGTCGTGCCGACCAGGACGATCAGGAACAGCACGCGCAGCGGAGTGATGACGAGCACGTTCACCAGCCGCGCCCGGTCGCTGACCGGGGTGATGTCGCCGTAACCGGTCGTCGACAGCGACACCGTGGCGTAGTAGACGACGTCGAGCACGCTGAGCTCGCCGCCCGCCGAATCCCGGTAGCCGTCCCGGCCGATGTAGACGATGGCGACCGTGGCGGCCAGCGCCACCATGGCGCCCAGGATGCGGCGGATGATGGAGCGCACCGGACTCGTCACCGTGCCCGGCATGCGGATGACGCCCACGAGCGCGTGATCGGGCCTGGTGCTCAGCTCTTCCTCGGCGTTGTGCCTGCCGAACAGCTGGCTGGGACCTCGATTCATGAGTCGTGCTCCCCGACGTTGTGACCACTCACGGCGTTGAACAGTAACCTCTCCGCACATCCGGAAGAGGACCGCCCGGAATTGTGTCGAACCATTGGGGAAACACCATCCCGAAATCGGGGTCCGGGCGTTTACCATGCGACCGTGCAGCAGCTTCAGCACGCGGCCCGCGCTCTCGGTTGGGACGGGAGATTAGTACCGGATGTGGATGTTCTCGACACCCGGTTCACCGCGGTCGCCCGCATCCGGCCGGACGTCCACGAATGGCGCCTGAACAACGGCTGGGAGCCCGAGCTCAACCCGGCGTGGTTCAAGGCGTGGTCGGAACCCGAGCACCACGACCAGCTGCCGGTGGCCGCCGTCGACCTGATCGGAATTCTCGTTCCGGTGTCCAAGCCGTCCCGCGCGCTGCGCGCCTGCGGGATGCTGCTGTCCCTCGCGCCGTGCGCGGTGGTCCTGCCCGGTCAGCAGCGGTACGACGCGCTGTCCATGCTGGAGCTGGACTACTACGGCGCCGGCGTCGTCACGACCGGGCCCGACGATTCCGGCGAGCTCGTCATCCCGCCGGAGAACCGCGCCGCGGAATTCGGCTCGTCGATGTTCGGGCGCTGGCTGCTGGAAGTCCTCTACTCGCGACTCCTCGAACACCCGCAACTCACCGAGAACGCCTGAAACGAGTGAAATTCACTCGGCTTGCTTGGCGGTGCGGGTAGCGGAACCTCAACGGCCCTCCGGGTCCGGGCGCCACTCCTGATGTGTGCCGATACACGGCGTCGCGGCGTCCTCCCGGGAGAACCGCTGAGAACCCGCGACGGTGCGGGCTGAGTCCCACACCTGAAACAGCGCGGGCGCGGCCTGAAAAGGGTCAGGCGACGGCGTATTCGTGCCAGTTGAGGCCGTCGGGGTTCCAGCGCATTCCGCGGTTCTCCTGGAGAACGCGCATCGCCTGGACCGTGTGCGGCCAGCGGCGGATGACGTTGGCCAGCGCCACCGGGGTCATCAGGTCGACCGTGCGGCGGTGATCGCCGGGGCCGAGCATCGCGATGCCGCCCGGGGTGCTGATGATGTCGGTGAGCGGACGCTGGCCTGACAGCGCGACCTGCTCGACGCTGATGATCGTGTGCGGCTGGAGTTCCGATGGCCAGTTCTGGCGATCGATGTCGCCTGCCACCGGCTGCTCGCAGGTGCCGCATTCGCACTCGAACTCCACGGCCCAGCCGTGCTGCCGCCAGGACCAGACGACGGCCGTCCCGGCGTCGAGCTCGGACAGCGCCGCCACGTGCGGCCAGGCGCCGACGACGGCCTGCAGCTTGGTCTGCTTGGACTCCCGACCCGTGGCACTCGGGCCCTCGAAGGACCAGGTGCCCTCATCGTCGCGGTGGACCCGCACCAGAGGGGCGCGCATGGCGAGAACTTCGGCGTCCACGCGCACTGCGGATTCAGGCGGAGTGGTGAGCTTCCAGTCGGTGTTCATCGCGGGCATAGTCGACCGCCGCGCACTCCGAACTCAAGCTCCACCACCCGAACGTGTACTCATTTCCGGATTCTTCGGAACCGCGGTGATGAGCTCGCGAAGACCTTCGGCGTCCCGGAGATCCGCAGGTCGCAGCGTGTAGTCGTGGCGGACGTAGTGGAAGGCGGCCCGGACCTTCTCCAGCGGGGTCTTCGACAGCTCCGCCCACGCCAACCGGTACGCGGCCAGCTGCACCGACAGCGACGGGATCTGGTCGCCGTTGGGGACTCCGCCGGTCTTCCAGTCCACGACCGTCCAGCCGCCGTCGGGGTCGGCGAAGACCGCGTCCATCCGGCCGCGCAGGACGATGCCCTCCACCTGGGTCTCGAACGGCACCTCGACGCGGTGCGGGGTCCTGTCGGCCCAGGAGCCTTCGAGGAACGCCTTCTGCAGCTCGGCGAGGTCCTCGTGCATCGGAGCGGAATCGTCGGCGGCACCGGGCAGTTCGTCGACGTCCAGCAGCGCCGAGGAGGTGAACCGGTGCTCCAGCCAGGCGTGGAACGCGGTTCCGCGGCGGGTCATCGGGTTCGGCGGGTACGGCAGCGGCCGCCGCAGCCTGCGGGCCAGCGCGTCGGTGTCACCGGCGAGCTCGACGAGCTGGCTGACCGACAGGTGGTCGGGCAGCCGGACCTCCTCGCGGCGCTGGGCGGCGGCGGCGCGCTCCGCCAGCAGGACGTCGACGTCGCGCGCCCAGCCGTCGGGGTCCTCGTCCACCTCGATCGAATCCACGGCGGACAGAGCCGTGCGGACCAGCTCCGCGCCTTCGGAAACGGCTTCGCGACGCGGTCCCAGCGGATCCACCGGCCACTCGGCGGAGCGGACCTCGTCGGCCAGCGGGTTCTCGGCGTCCTCGTCCGGCGTCGGGCACCACTCGTCGATGACGCCGACGCGGTCGCCGTGCACGACCTCCGCGGTCTCGGTGAGGAAGTCCGACGGGCCCTTGGGCCGGTCGCCGTTCTCGCCCCACCAGTGCCCGGACAGCAGCAGCGTGCGCTCCGAGCGGGTCACCGCGACGTAGAACAGGCGGCGCTCCTCGGCGAGCCGACGGGCTTCGAACTCCTCGTCGTGGATGCCCAGCGCCTCGCTGAGCTCCTTGCGGTCCAGGCCGTTGAGCCGGTCCACGTCGAGCTTGGGCAGGTCGGGGGCGTCGCCGCGCAGCTCGGCGGGCAGCGAGGTCACCGACCGCAGCCAGGACGAGGACTTGCGCTTGCCGGGGAAGACGTCGTTGACCAGGTGCGGAACGGCCACGACCTGCCACTCCAGGCCCTTGGCGGCGTGCACGGTGAGGATCTGCACGCGGTCGTCGGCGACCTCGACCTCACCGGGTTCCAGGCCGTCCTCGGCGCGCTCGGCGGCGGCGAAGTAGTCCAGCAGCGACGGCAGCGTCGCCGACGGGCTGGCCGTGGCGAACGAGGTGACCACGTCGGCGAAGGCGTCGAGGTGGATGCGACCCACACCGCCCGGCCGGGCCAGGCTCTCGATGTCCAGCAGCAGCGTGCGCTCGGCGTCGGCGACGAGCTCCGGCAGTGGCTGGTCCAGGCGGCGTCGCAGGGCGGCGAGCTCGCCGCCGAGCCTGCGGATGCGGTCGTAGCCCTGCTCGGAGTAGCGCTCGGGCCGGCCGGGATCGTCGAGGGCGTCGGCCAGGCCCGCCTGCTCGGCGTTCTCGCCCGGCAGCGCGGCGTGGACGACGGCCGTGGCGTCGTCGGACTCGGGTTCGCCGAAGAACTGCGTGCCGAGCTCGCGCGCCCGCTCCCACAGCGCCGCCAGGTCGGCGGCTCCGATCCGCCAGCGCGAACCGGTCAGCAGCCGGGCGGCGGCCGTGCCCGCGAGCGGGTCGACGAGCAGCCGGAGCGCGCTGACCAGGTCGCGCACCTCCGGCTCGTCCAGCAGCCCGCCGAGGCCGACGACCTCCACCGGAAGTCCGCGTTCCCGCAGCGCGACCGCGATGTCGGCCATGTCGGCGCGGCGGCGCACCAGCACGGCGGCGGTCGGCGGTCGGCCGGTCTCGTCGATCGAGGACTGCCACTGGGCGTGGATCCGGTCGGCCACCCACTCGCGCTCGGCGCGGACGTGCTCGGCCAGCAGCACCCGGATGTCGCCGTCGTCGGCGCCTTCGCGAGCGCGGAGCTCGTCGACCTCCAGGCCGATCCTGCGCAGCGGTTCGGACACCGCGTTGGCGATCCGCAGCACCTCTTCGGGGTTGCGGAAGCTGGTCAGCAGCCCGTAGCGGTGCGCGGGAGCCAGGTGGTCGGCCTCGGTGCGCGGGAAGTCGGTGGTGAACCGGGGCAGGTTCGCCGCGCTCGCGCCGCGCCAGCCGTAGATCGCCTGCGCCGGGTCGCCCACCGACGTCACCGGCAGGGACGCGGAATCGCCGCCGAACAGCGAGCGCAGCAGGACGCGCTGGGCGTGTCCGGTGTCCTGGTACTCGTCGAGCAGCACCGCGCCGTAGCGGGCGCGTTCGCCCTCGACGACCTCCGGGTGCCCGGCGGCGAGGTTGGCCGCCAGCGACATCTGGTCGGCGAAGTCCATCGCGCCTTCGCGGCGCTTGCGCTGCGCGTACTCCTCGACCAGCGGCAGCATCGCGGTCCGGAGCCGTTGCGCGGCGACGACTTTCACCAGGTCCTGCGGCAGGTTGGCGCGCTGGCCCTTGGCGCGCGGGGCGTTCTCCACCGCCTCGCAGAGCTTCTCGGCGTGCACCCGCAGCTCGTCCGGGCTCACGAGGTGCTCGGCGAGCTCACCGGCCAGCGCCAGCAGGTAGCTGGTGACCGTGGTGGGCACCTTGTCGGTGTCGAGGTCTTCGGTCCAGCTCGCCACCACGCGGTGCGCGAGCTGCCACGAGGCTGTCGCGGTGAGCAGCCGCGCGCCCGGCTCCACCGGCACGCGCAGCCCGTGCTCGCCGACGATGCGCCCGGCGTAGGCGTGGTAGGTCAGCACGGTCGGTTCTTCGGTGAGCACCGCCGATCGCAGCTGCCCGCTCGGATCGACCTCGTCGAGCAGGCCGGACCCGGCGAGCCTGCGCAGCCGGGCGCGGACCCGGTCGGCGAGCTGGCGGGCGGCCTTGCGGGTGAACGTCAGGCCCAGCACGCGCTCGGGCGTGACCAGCTGGTTGGCGACCAGCCACACGACGCGCGCGGCCATCGTCTCGGTCTTGCCCGCCCCGGCACCGGCCACCACCAGCGCCGGTTCGGGTGGTGCGGCGATGACCTCGGCCTGCTCCGGCGTGGGCTGGTGCAGGCCCAGGGCCTGGGCGATCCGCTGTGGACTGATCACTGCGAAACCTGCCTACCTGCGGGGTGAACCGGGCAGCTGGTGCGCGCCGGGCAGCGCGGGCAGTCGGTGTTCTCGCTGGCCACGTAGGCCGGTCCGAGGCTGGACTCGGCGGCGCTGTGCACGACGTCGAGCCACACCTTGATCTTCTCCTGGTCGAGCGGTTCCTGCGCGCGTTCGGTCGCCGAGCCCTTGCGGTCGGACTTGGCGACGTAGAGCAGCCGGGCTCCCCCGGGCTCCTGCTCGTCGCCGAAGGCACCGAGCGCGGCGGCCAGCTGGTAGACCGCCAGCTGCGGGTGCTCCTCGGCATCACCCTTGCTGACCGGCGCTTTCGCCGTCTTGACGTCGACGACGACCGGTCGTCCCGAGGAGTCGGATTCGAGCCGGTCGACCCGGCCGCGCAGCCGCAGCCAGGGGCCGCCCTCGCGGCCCTGCACGGTGACGTCGAGGTCGCGCTCCACGCCGATCTGGGTGAGCTCGGCGCGGGACTGCACCAGCCAGACGACGAAGGCGTTGAGCATCCCCTCGACGCGCTTGCGCTCCTTGCGGGAGAACCACGGCGCCCCGGCGTCGATGGTCTGCCAGGCCTCGTCGAGCGCCTGGTGCAGCTGGTCGGTGTCGGCGCCGTCGGCGGCGGCCTGCACCAGCGCGTGCACGAGCGTTCCTGTGACGGCGGCGAGTTCGGCCGTGTCCTGGCCGCCGTTGCGCTCGACCAGCCAGCGCAGCGGGCACTTCGCGAGGATGTCCACAGTGGAGGGCGAGACCTTGACCGGGTCGTCCCCGGTGACCAGCGGCGCGTCGGTGGACGGCGCGGGCAGGCCGTACCAGGAGTCGGGGTCCGCGCCGGGCACGCCGTCGGCGGCGAGCCGGGCCAGCTGCCCGGCCGCGCGGCGCCTGCGCTCCTCGGGCTCCTCGGAGTCGCAGACCACCCGGCGCAGCTCGCCGACGAGGTCGGCCAGCGTGAGACCGCGCTCCGGGCGGGCGATCGGGCGTTCCGCGGAATCCGGGTCGCTCTCCACGCCGTCGAGCTCGTCGAGGAACCGGGAAGGCTGCTCGTCCTCGCCGCGCACCGCGCTGACCAGCAGGCTGCGCCGGGCGCGGCTGGCGGCGACCAGCAGCAACCGGCGCTCCTCGGCCAGCAGCGGCGCCGTCGCCGACACCCGTTCCGCCGTCATCCCCGACAGCACGTCGACCAGGTGCTCCACGCCCAGCAGCGATCCGCGGAGCCGCAGGTCGGGCCAGCTGCCCTCCTGAACACCGGGAACCGCCACCACGTCCCACTCCTGGCCGGTCGCGGCGTGGGCGGTGAGGATCTGGACCGCGTTGTCGCGCGGCGCGGTCGGCGCCAGCGAGGACCCGGCGATCTGCTGGTCGGTGAGGTAGTCGGCGAACCCGGCCGCGTCGTTGCCCGGTGACCGGTCGACGAACTGGGCCGCGGCGTCGAACAGCGCCACGATCGCGTCCAGGTCGCGGTCGGCCTGCGCGCCGGTGACGCCGTGGCGCTCGGACTGGGCGACCCAGCGCTTCTCCAGCCCGCAGGCCTTCCACACCCGCCACAGGGTTTCCTCGACGCTCTGGCCGTTGTCCGCCGACTCCTGCGCGGTGCGCAGCAGGGCCGCGACGCGGCGGGCGGGTTCGGCGGCCGAGTCCTCCAGCGCGGCCAGCCGATCGCCGTCGCGCAGCACCTCGACCAGCAGCTCGCCGCTGGGACGGCTGCCGCCCGACGCCGACTCCAGGCGCAGCAGGCCGCGCCGCAACCGGCGCAGCGCCAGCGGGTCGGCGCCGCCGAGCTGCGAGGACAGCAGCACCGCCGCCGCGTCGGCGTCGAGCTCGTGCGGGCGGATCGCGCACCGCAGCAGCGTCAGCAGCGGGCGGACGGCGGCGCGCTGCGGCAGCGGCACGTCGTCCACCGGCAGCGCGATCGGCACCCCGGCGGCCAGCAGCGCGCGCCGCAGCACCGGCAGCGACCGGCCCGTCGAGCGCACCACCACACCCATCCGCGACCAGGGGATCTCGTCGAGCAGGTGGGCGCGGCGGAGCTGGTCGGCGACCCACGCCGCCTCCTGCGCCTCGGTCGCCAGCAACCGCACCTGCACCGCGCCGCTCGCGGTCTCGTCCTGCTCGGACTCCGGCTCGGGTTCGACCAGGCGGCGCTGCGGCCCGTGGCCGGGCAGCCGGGAGGCCAAGCGCTGCACCGCTTCTCGCACCGACTTGGACATGCGGTGATCGACCGTGAGCACGGTGGTGTCGGTGCCGCCGGGATCGGCGTCGAGCAGGCAGCGCGGGTCGGCGCCGCGGAAGGTGTAGACGGACTGATCCGGGTCACCGGCGAGGATGAACTCGGTGGCGGTGTCGCCGAGCGTGCGGATCAGCCGGTACTGCTGCGGGTCCAGGTGCTGCGCGTCGTCGACCAGCACGTACCGGACCCGGTCCTGCTCGGCCATGAGCAGCCCGGAGTCGGTGGCGAAGGCCAGGCGCGCGGACCCGACGAGCTCCGCGGCGTCCAGGGCCGGGGCCTGCGAGCCTCCGGCACCGCGCAGCAGCGTGACCTGCTCGTACTGGCGGCCGAACCGTCCCGCCGCGACCCATTCCGGGCGTCCGTGCTCGCGCCCGAGAGCGATCAGCCGATCCGGGTCGACGCCGCGTTCGGCCGCGCGCAGCAGCAGGTCCCGCAGCTCCTCGGCGAAGCCCGGGACGGTCAAGGCGGGTTGCAGCGGCTCCGGCCAGTCGGGGGCGCCCTGCTCGACGTCGCCTTCCAGCAGTTCGCGGACCAGGGCGTCCTGGTCGGGGCCGTTGAGCAGCTGCGGCGGCGGGAGCTCGTCGCGCACCGCCTGCAGCCGGAGGACGGCGAAGGCGTAGGAGTGCACGGTGCGCACCAGCGGCTCCGGGGCGGTGCGCACGTCCTCGCCGGATCCGGTGAGCAACCGGGTGATCTCGGTGCGCATCCACGACGCCGCGCGGCGGCTGGAGGTGAGCACGAGGACGTTCTCCGGTGACACGCCCCGGTTTCGGATCCGGTCGGCCGCGATCTCGGCGATCAGCGTCGACTTCCCCGTTCCCGGACCGCCCAGCACGCGGAGGAATCCGAAGGAGTGCTCCAGCGCGCGCCGGCCCGCTTCGTCCCAGGTCGTGGCGCGGCGCGCGGTCTCGGCGCGGCGCACGAGCACGGGCGAATTCGCGGGAGGCACGCACCGAATGGAACCACGCCGAGGGGACAAGATCGGTTCCGGGCACGCCGGAATGTGCCCGAGTTCTCCGGGATTTCCAACTGTGAATGCTGGGATCGCGCTCCGACGTTTGGTGGTACAAACCAATTTTGCGGTCTGGCAGATTTCCTCCCATCGCGGGCCTCCCCCGCCCGTGACCTGCGAATTCGCGCAGCCCCGATCGCGCGACGCAACCCCGAAGAAGGAGGAAGCGTGAGCAAGATCCGCACGAGCCTGCTCGCCGGCGCCGCCGTTCTCGGCACGTTGGCCATCGGCGCGGCCCCGGCCCTCAGCGCCGAAGAGCCCAGCGCCGCCACGAGCCCGGTCGCCGCCTCGCCGTACCTGTACAACGGCTGGGGCAGCCCGCCCGCGCCCGCCGACGTCATGAACGCGACCGGCATCAAGGACTTCACCCTCGCCTTCATCAATTCGGACGGCGGCTGCAACCCCGCTTGGGACGGTCAGCGCCCGCTCGACGGCCAGGACAAGGCCACCATCGACGCGATCCGCGGCGCCGGCGGCGACGTGATCCCGTCCATCGGCGGCTACTCCGGCACCAAGCTCAGCGAGGTGTGCGGCGACGCCCAGCAGCTGGCCGGCGCCTACCAGAAGGTGATCGACGCCTACGGGCTCAAGGCCATCGACATCGACATCGAGGCCACCGAGTTCGAGAACCAGGCCTCCCGCGACGAGGTCGTCGAGGCGCTGAAGATCGTCAAGGAGGCCAACCCCGGCCTGCTGACCGTGGTCACCTTCCCGACCACCACCACCGGCCCGAACGACAACGGCAAGGCGATGTTCGCCAAGGCCGCCGAGGTCGGCGCGAACATCGACGTGTGGACGCAGATGCCGTTCGACTTCAACGGCTCCGACATGGCCGCGGACACCATCTCGGCGACCGAGGGCCTCAAGGAGGCGCTGAAGGCCAGCTTCGGCTACGCCGACGCCGACGCCTACGCGCACTCCGGCATCTCGTCGATGAACGGCAAGACCGACGTCGAGGGCGAGCTCGTCGACCAGGCCGCGTTCCAGAAGATGGCCGACTACGCCAAGGAGAAGGGCCTCGGCCGCTTCACCTTCTGGTCGGTCAACCGCGACCGCCCGTGCAGCGGCGGTGCCGTGGACTCCTGCAGCGGCATCGACCAGCAGGACTGGGACTTCTCCAAGATCGTCGCCGGCTTCCAGGGCTGACGCTCGGTCCCCGCAGGCGACGGCCCGCCCCTTCCACCCGGGGGCGGGCCGTTTCCGGTTCTGGCCCGAATCGACCCGGCACGAGCGACATCGATCGTGGGCGGTTCGGACCGGAACCGTCCGCGAGGCGATCGGGAGCGTTCAGCCGTGCGGTAGCTTTCGGTGCGTGGATGAGGAGACGTTCGAGCGGGTCCGGGCCGTGGTCGCGTCGATCCCCCCTGGCCGGGTGCTCTCCTACGGCGACGTCGCCGAGCTCGCCGGACTCCGGTCAGCGCGGCTCGTCGGGCGGATCATGTCCGAGGACACCGCCGACCTGCCCTGGCACCGCGTGCTGCGCTCCAACGGCACCGTCGCCGACCACATCCGCCACCGCCAGCTCGAACTCCTCCGCGCCGAAGGCGTCCTGGCCCAGGACGGCAGGGTCAACATGCGCCAACACCGCTGGAGCGGCTGACCTCACCCGAAGGGCGACCCCCTCGCGTGTCCGCCGAGGTCAGGGCCGCTTCGCGGGGCGAGCATTCGAATTTCGCGCGAAATTGGAGTGCGAAAGTCCCGCCTCGAAATTCGCGCGAAATTCGAACGGGATCAGGCGTCCCGGTTGGGCAGCTCCTCGGTGACGAGGCGGACCAGGGCCGCGGTGCGCGCCCGGTCCGGGATCGCGTGGGGCAGACCGGCTTTGGCGATGGGCGCTGCGGTGACCGGGCCGACGCAGGCGATGAGGACGTCGTCGCGCAGCGCCTTCCGGAGCGCCTCGCCCCGGTCGGTGCGGTCGGCGCGGGCCAGGAAGTTGGTCGCGGCGGGAGCGCTGGTGAACGGCAGGGCGTCCACCTCGCCCGCGATGACCGCGTCGATGAGGCGATCCAGCGGCTCCAGGTCGACCGGGTCCGTCCAGCGGTAGACCGTGACCGGGACGACCTCGGCCCCGGCTTCGGTGAGCGCGCGGCGGAATTCGAGCATCGGGTCGCCGTGGACCTGCAGCACGACCCGCTTGCCCGCCACGCCCTGCTCCAGCAGGTAGTCGAGGATCTCGGCGGATTCCTCGCTCGGCGAGGTCCACTCCTCGCGCAGTCCGGCCCCGCGCACCGCGCCCTTGGCCTTCGCGCCCCGCGCCACCACCCGGGCATCGCCGAGGTGCGCCGGCAGCGCCTCGCCCGAGGCCTCGAACCAGCCCCGGAAACCCATGCCGGTGATCGCCACGACGAAGTCCACCGGGGCCGAGAGGACCCGCTCGGTGGCGTCGGCGAGCTCACCGTCCTCCGGCAGCGGAACCGTGTGCATCGCGGCGCCGAACAGCACGCGAGCACCTCGGCGGGCCAGCAAGTTGCCGATCTCCTCGGCCTTGCGCTCCGCCGTGATCCCGACCGTGAAACCGCTCAGAACGTCCTGCACGCGCCCATCGTCACACAACCACCCGCGCGCACCGAGGCGAAGCCCGTCACAGGACTTCGAGCACGACCTTCGACGCGCGCTCCAAGCCCGTCAGCGTCTTCGCCGACGAGCGCGGGTGCAGCGCGTGCACCGCGAGCCGGAACAGCAAGGCGCGCAGCAACGCCTGCGGCCAGTCGGTCAGGTGCGACCAGCGCTCCACGATCGCCGGATCGGCTCCGCCCCAGGCCAGCGAGTCCACGACCACCACGGCCGCGGCCCACTCGGCGGGCCGCCAGTACGCGTTGAAGTCGATCACCCCGGGCGAGGCGTCGCCGGCGAAGAGCACGTTGCCGAACAGGTCGCCGTGCACGACCTGCGCCTGCAGCTGCACCGGGCGCCGCGAACCGGCCAGCACGTCGTAGAGCCTGCCGCCCTTCTCCTGCGGCAGCGCGTAGTCCTCTTCCCCCCACGCCATCCGGTCGGACAGGGCGTAGATGTCCTGGCGCAGCTGCAGGAACCGCGGCCGGGACAGGAACCTGCTGGCCGCGTGCAGACGCAGCGACATGGCCACGACCTCGTCGTGCCGGGGCTCGGGACGGCCCATGACGTCGCGGCTGGCGGACCAGCCCGACACCACCCAGCGGCCGTCGGTCGAGCGGACCGGGCGCGAGATCCGGACGTCGTCGGGTTCCAGCACGTCGAGGGTCTGCGCGACCCACGCGGCTTCGGCGGTGTTGGCGGCCGGCTTGAGCACGATCTCGCCGCAACGCCACGCGACCGCGCCCTCCAGCGCCTCGGGCTCTTCGACACGCGCGCCGAACGCCGCGCACACGTGCGGCGGTGGCGGCTCCGGCGTAGCACTCACGCGCCAGACGCTACCTCGAAGATCGGGGAATGGGCAGCAGGCGCTCCGGAAAACGCAAGAGCGGTGCACCGGTTCTCCAGGAACCGGCGCACCGCTCTGGCGCGACTTCGATCAGTAGGTCGGCAGGCTCTTGTCGACCTGGTTGGCCCAGCCCAGGACACCGCCGCCGACGTGCACGGCGTCGGCGAAGCCGGCCTTGTGCAGCGCCGCCAGCGCCTCCGCGGAACGGCCACCGGACTTGCAGTGCAGGACGATCTTGCGGTCCTGCGGCAGCTCGGACAGCGCCTCACCGGAGAGGATGCGGTCCTTGGGGATCAGCTTCGAGCCGTCGATCTTGACGATCTCGTACTCGTGCGGCTCCCGGACGTCGATCAGCTCGAACTTCTCGCCCCGATCGAACATGTCCTTGAGCTCCTGCGGCGTGATGGTGCTGTTCGACGCGGCCTGCTGCGCGTCGTCGGAGACCACCCCGCAGAACGCCTCGTAGTCGATCAGCTCGTTGATCGGGTCGGCGTTCGGGTCCTTGCGGATCTTGACGGTGCGGTAGCTCATCTCCAGCGCGTCGTAGATCATCAGCCGGCCCAGCAGCGTCTCACCGATGCCGGTGATCAGCTTGATGGCCTCGTTGACCATGATCGAACCGATGGAGGCGCACAGCACGCCCAGCACGCCGCCCTCGGCGCACGACGGCACCATGCCGGGCGGCGGCGGCTCGGGGTAGAGGTCGCGGTACTGCGGCCCGTGCTCGGCCCAGAACACGCTGGCCTGACCCTCGAAGCGGAAGATCGAACCCCACACGTACGGCTTGCCCAGCAGCACGGCGGCGTCGTTGACCAGGTACCGGGTGGCGAAGTTGTCCGTGCCGTCCAGGATCAGGTCGTAGTCGCGGAAGATGTCGAGGGCGTTGTCCGAGGTCAGGTGCGTCTGGTGCAGGTTGACCTGGACGTAGGGGTTGACCTCGGCGATGGAGTCCTTCGCCGACTCGGCCTTCGGGCGGCCCAGGTCGGACTGCCCGTGGATGACCTGGCGGTGCAGGTTCGACTCGTCGACCTCGTCGAACTCGACGATGCCGAGCGTGCCGACCCCGGCCGCGGCCAGGTACAGAAGCGCCGGGCTACCGAGCCCGCCGGCGCCGACCACCAGGACCTTGGCGTTCTTCAGCCGCTTCTGCCCGTCCATCCCGACGTCCGGGATGATCAGGTGGCGGCTGTAGCGCGCGACCTCTTCCTTGGTCAGCTCCGACGCCGGCTCGACCAGCGGCGGTAGCGACGTTGCGCCGGACATTCCCAGCTCCTCCTCTGGTGGCGGCACCGCTCGCTGCGAGAGCGGCCGGTGCCTCAAAAGCGTCCACGTGTCGCCCAACGGGTAACACGGAATCTGCAACGCAAGCCTGAACGATCCGATTCCCCAACCCAAACTACTCCCAACATTCGGGACGGCGAGGGGCTCGCGGGAAGCCTGGTCTAGAAGCCGGGCGCGACCGGGAACGGCCAGGCGTTCGGGCGGCAGACGAAACCGTTCGCATCGATCTTCGTGCCCTGGTCGGCGACCTTGTTGAGGTCGTGCAGCTCGTTGTTGGCGACGCTGAACGTCTGCTGCATCATCACCGGGGCCAGCGCTCCCTGACCGGGGCAGCCGACGTGCTTGTTGGCGAAGACGTGGCCGACCTCATGGTTGATCGCGTAGCGGCGGTAGTTGCCGATGTCACCTTCGAACGACACCGCACCGCGCACCCAGCGGGCCGCGTTGAGGTAGACCATGTCGCCCTTGCGGCACGAGCTGTCGTAGGGCACCCCGGCGGTGTAGTCGCAGGCCTCGCGGGCCGTCTGCTGGCTGACCAGGATCACCCGGAAGTCCGGGCGCGGACCGCTGGAGTCGACCCGTTGCAGCGAGATGCCTCCCGCCTGCGGGTTCGTCCAGCTGCGCGGGTCCGACAGGGTCGTCTGCACCAGGTTGCCGAACTCGGCGTTGGGGTCGGGCAGCTGCACGCCGACCTCCAGCTCCACGCTGTAGCGGTAGAGCTGCCCGGAGCCGACGACCGGCGACGTGCCGGGCAGCACCTGGAAGGTGCGGGCCCCGGTCTCCGGGATCGGGCCGCCGGGAGGCAGGTCGGCGGAGAACATGTTGACCGGGAAGGTCTGGCTCGGCGGCGCCTCGCGGACGATCGGCTCGCCCGGCCCCTGCTCGGCGATCGGCGGCGGCCCGGTCAGCGCGGCGTCGACGTCGCCCGGGCGCGCGGTCTGCAGCACCGCCAGCGCGGTGATGACCACGAGCAGCGGCAGCGCGTAGACCCGCCAGCCGTAGCGGCCCAGGACGCTCTTGCGGTGCCTCGCCCGGTAGTGGCCCTCCGACGGCTCAGGCGTCCAGGACGCGGCCAGCGGCTCGCCCCTGGGGGCTTCGCCCCGCCGCCGCGTGCGGTCCGCCAGACCACGCGACTCACGCGCGGAACGGTCCGCCGGATGGCGGTCTTCCACGGAGTCGCTGGAGGGCTGCGGCGGGCGATTCACCCCACTAGCGTGCCACAGCCCGACCAGCCAACTCCGTCACACCGACCACTGGGGGTGAGCACCGCCGAAAAGATCACCCTTGTTGCGTAGGAGCGCGTTTCACCAGGTGTCGGACAGCGCGAGCCCCAGGACCGCGCGCGCCACCATCGCAGGGCGCTCCAACTGGGCGACGTGGCCGGTGCGCGGCAGCACGAGCAGCCGTCCACGCGGGAGCAGCGTCGCCGTGCGTGGTGCCTTGCGGACTGAAACCACCCGATCGTTGTCACCCCAAATCACCAGGGCGGGCGCGTCGACACGGGGCAGCAACCGCCACAGCGAGCGCGCCGGCGGCGACACCCAGGAGCGCATCAGCTCCACGGTCGTGCGAGCCAGCGCGGCGGTGGCCCAGGGCAGGCTCGCGCGCTCGGCGAACTCCTCCGCCGCCTCGTCCAGGCGGTGCGGCGGGATGCGGTCCGGCTCGGCGAAGCACACCCGGACCAGCTGCTCGGCGCGCTCTCGCGGGGTGACCTCCGCGAGCCTGCGGCGAGTGGGCGGGCCGACGACCGGCAGCAGCGCCAGGGCCAGCCGCGGATCGGAGATCCGGCTCGGGCTCGGGCGCAGGTCCGGCATCGCCGGGGAGATCACCGTCAGCGTGCTGACCAGGTCCGGGCGGCGCACGGCGACCTCGATGGCCACGGCCGCGCCGAAGGAGTTGCCGGTCAGGTGCACCGCTCCGGCGCCCAGCTCGGTCAGCAGCCGGATGATCAGGTCGGCGTTCTCCTGCCGCGTGTACCCGAAGCCCGCCGGGGGCTGCGAGCGGCCGAATCCGGGCAGGTCCACCGCGACGCTGCGCAGGTGTCCGGACATCTGGGCGGCCAGGTCGGTCCAGTTCGTCGACGACCCGGCGAGCCCGTGCAGGTGAACGGCGGCCTCCGCGCCGGGCGGCCCCTCCGTCTCGCGGACGTGCAACCAGGCCGGGCCGGAGTCCTCGGCCGCGGGCAGGTCGATCCTGCGGCCCTCGGGCGGACGCAGGTGGGGATCCAGCGCGGGGAGGCCGTCGACCAGCGGCACCCGCGTCAGGGCGTCGCGATCCAGCCGGTTCCGCCTCGCAGGCCGGTGCAGGTTCACGTCGGTCGCACGCGTCGTCATCGGTACAGGATGCAGTCCGAACCGGACGGATTGCGGTAAGCGGCTTTACTGGCGAGTAGAGTCGGGGAAGTTTGGGGGCTGCATGGCCACCGATCGCGGCGGAAGGAAGAGGCGAGGATGACCGGGACCGCGCAGCCGAACAAGGGAATCCGGTTGCCGCGCGACGCGCGCCGGGCGCAGCTGCTCGAAGCTGCGCAGTACGTGTTCGTGCACAACGGTTACCACGCTGCGGCGATGGACGACATCGCCGAGCGCGCGGGAGTCAGCAAACCGGTCCTCTACCAGCACTTCCCCGGCAAGCTGGAGCTGTACCTGGCGCTGCTGGAGACCCACGGCAACGAGCTCGTCCGCCGGGTCCGCACGGCGATAGAATCGACCGCCGACAACAAGCTGCGCGTGCGCGCGGCCATCGGCGCGTTCTACGAGTTCGTCGCCAGCGAGGACCAGGCGTTCCGGCTCGTGTTCGAGTCCGACCTGCGCGGTGAGCCCGCCGTGGAGAAGGCCGTCGAGAACTCCCTCTCCGGCTGCATCGACGCGATCACCGAGGCCGTCACCGCCGACGCCGGGCTGGACGCCGCCCGGGCCCGCCTCCTGGCGGTGGGACTCGTGGGCCTCGCCCAGGTCACCGCCCGGGACTGGCTCGACGAGCAGCAGAAGATCCCCCGCGACGAGGCCGTCAACCTGATGTCGACCCTCGCCTGGAAGGGCCTGGCGGGCTTCCCCCTCCAGACGCCCTGACCCGACGAGTCCCCGCACCTCACGCGACACCGCGTCCCCGCAGGTCAGCGCCGTTCCCGACGTGGGGGATTCGAATTTCGCGCGAAATTCGAGTCCGAGGTTTCCCGCTCGAATTTCGCGCGAAATTCGAATCCTTCGCCTGGTCGGGTGACGTCAGAGGAGCGTGGCCAGGCGGGCGGTGAGTTCTTCCGCGCGCTCCAGCGGGAGCATGTGGCCCGCTCCCGGGTAGAGGTAGAACTCGGCGCCCGGCAGCTTCGCGGCGATCTTCTCCGCGTGGTCGGGCGGGGTGAGGCGGTCCGAGCCGCCCGCGAAGATCAGGGTCGGGATGCCGTCGAACCTCGACAGGGCCTCGGCGCGCTCGTGGGCGGCCAGCGACTCGCGATAGCCGGCCATGTTCACCGGGTGGCACCCGGCCAGCCAGGACGCCGTGGCCGCCACGTCGTCGGACTGCGGACGCTTGCCGAACAGCAGCCACCGGACACCCGGTCGCAACCAGCCCGAGGCGCCGCTGACCCGCTGCCCCTTGGCGCCCGCCAGGTAGCGGCGCAGCGCCCGCTCACCGGCGTTGAAGACGTCCGCACCGGGCTTGGGCAGGCCGAAGCTGGGCTCGGCGAGGTTGCCCGAGGAGGTCGCCACGAGCGCGAGCCCGCGCACGCGGTCGAACAGCTGCGGGTGCTGCTCGGCGAGCGCCATGATCGTCATTCCGCCCATCGAGTGCCCGGCCAGCACGAGCTCGCCCTCGGGCACGCGGTCGGCGATGAGCTCGGCGAGGTCGTCCGCGCAGCGGCGGATGGTGGCGTCACCGGGTTCGGCCGGGCGGCTGCCGCCGTGGCCGCGCAGGTCGTAGCGCAGCGTGCGCACGTTGCGCCCGGCCGCAGCCGGCAGTCCGGCGGCGACGCGGTCCCAGGTGTGCTTGCTCAGCGTCCAGCCGTGCACGAACACCGCGGTGATCGGGGCGTCCGCAGGACCCTCGTCGATCAGCCGCAGCCGGGCGCCGTCGCTGGTGGTGAGCTCGGCGGGAGTAACCGTCTGCAATTCCGCTCCATCAAGATTGCGTGTTACCGGTGGTAACAGTAACCTCAGGTAGCGTGAGTCACAGTGCCCGGCATGTCAAGGCTGTCCGAAACGAGGAGCACAAGGGCGACGCCCGCAAGGAGCGGTGGCGCGAGCACCGGCTGGCCCGGCGCGCCGAACTCGTCCAAGCGGCCGTTCGCGCGATCGGCGAGCACGGCGCGGAAGTCGGCATGGACGACATCGCCGCCGAGGCCGGCGTCAGCAAACCCGTGCTCTACCGGCACTTCAGCGACAAGAGCGACCTCTACGTCGCCGTCGGCGAGTGGGGCACCGACCTGCTGATGCAGCGGCTCCGGCCGCTGTTCAAGATCAACGGCTCCGCCAACGAGCTGATCCGGCGGCTGCTCGACGCCTACCTGGGCCTCATCGAGGAGTACCCGGACCTCTACCGGTTCGTCGTGCAACGCAACTTCACCGACCGGCCCGTCGCCAGCGACCCGGTGTCCAACGAGAAGACCGTCATCGCCAACTCGCTGGCCAGGCTGCTCGGCCGCTACATGCGCGCGCTGGGCCTGGACTCCGGCGGCGTCGAGGTGTGGAGCCACGGCCTGGTCGGACTCGTGCAGGCCAGCGGCGACTGGTGGCTGGACCGGCAGACGATGAGCCGCGAAGACCTCACCACCTACCTGGCGCAGGTCATCTGGTCCGGCATCGACGGCGTGCTGCGCTCGGCCGGGCTGGTCCTCGACCCGGACGAGAACCTCGACCTGCTCGACGAGACCTACCTGGAGGTCGTCCCCGACGAAGAGCTGGACTGAAACGCGACGAGGGGCGCCCCGGAAACCCGGGATGCCCCTCGACCAGCTCGAATCGGGTGTCAGCCGACCCCGAAGCCCACGCGCGGCACGTCTGCCGGTCCGATCTCGATGTAGGCGATCTTGGTCGACGGGATGATGATGCGCCGCCCCTTGCTGTCGTCCAGCGCCAGCACGCTCGCCTCGTTCTTCAGCGCGTCGGAGACCAGCGATTCGATCTCCTGCGGGGACTGCCCGCTGTCGACCGTCAGCTCGCGCGGACTGTCCACGACGCCGATCTTGACCTCCACGCCGAACCTCCGTAGGGCACTAGAAACGATGTGACCGGCCAAGGCTATCCCAGCCACCCCGCCAGGCACCGGATCTGGCCATTCGCTAAGAGCGAATCAGCCCAGGCCGAGCTGGCCCATTCGCTTGGTGTGGTTGCTCTGCAGGCGTCGGAACATCGCGCCGATGCCCGTGAGGTCCCCCGAGCCCTTGATGATCAGCTCGGCCAGCGCGTCGCGCTCGGCGACCACGAACTGGGCCTGGGTGATCGCCTCGCCCAGCAGGCGGCGCCCCCACAGCGTCAGCTTGTCGCGCAGCGAGCGGTCGTCGGCGCAGGCCGCCTGGACCTCGCGCTCGGCGAACGCGGAGTGGCCGGTGTCGGCCAGCACCGTCAGCACCAGCTCGCGCGTGTCGGCCTCCAGCCACTCGGCGACCTCGCGGTAGAAGTCCGCGGCCAGCCCGTCGCCGACGTAGGCCTTGACCAGCGACTCCAGCCACGAGTGCGGTGCCGTGGAGGAGTTGAACGCCTCGAAGGGCTGGGCGAAGGGCTGCATGGCCTCGTCGACCGCGACCCCGCGGGCGGCCAGCGCCTGCTCCAGCATCCGGTAGTGGCCGATCTCGGCCGCCGCCATGCTCGACAGCGCCGCTCGGCCGGTCAGCGTCGGCGCGGTGCGCGCGTCCTCGGCGAGGCGGTCGAACGCCGAGAGCTCACCGTAGGCCAGCGCCGCGAGCAGGTCCACGACGCCTTCCTGGTAACGTTCGTCACTTTCACCCGGCATGGTGGCCCGCTGGTCAGCCTCGTTCATGGCTGCGAGCGTAACCGTCGGCACGCCCGAGTTATACGCGCCACGTCAGTTTTGGCTGAAGAACAGGTATCCTGGAACTCGGAGGAGCAATCGGCGTCCAGACGACGCGGTCGAACACCGTGGGGTCGGCTCCCCGAAACGTCACCGGGCGACGGGCGCCCGAGCGAGACGGCCCCGGACATGTCGGCGCGACGCGGCTCGAGCGAACGGCTCGACGGCCTTGGCGCGCATGCGATGCCGATGAGACAACGAACCAGCCAGCGGGGTATTCGCCGCTGTAGCGAAACGAAGGCGCGCACCATTACGTCGGTGACCACGAGCACTCCGAGCAGCCGCGAAACGGCGGCCGCCGTGTGCCGGGAGGACGTCGCCACGGGATCGGCCCGAATCGGGAGGAACGCGCGCAGGTACCGAGAGAGGCGATCATTCTGACGTTCACGAACACCCAGGCCCCTGGTGGCCTCGAAGATCAGACCGGGGGCGGCGCCCCCGACATCTCCAGCAGTCCCGCGGACGAGGTCACCGAAGAGCACCTCCCGCCGACGTTCGCCGAGCTCGACGTCCACCCGGACATCGTCAAGGCGCTCAACGACGGCGGCATCGAGCGGACCTTCGCGATCCAGGAGCTGACGCTCCCGCTGGCGATGCGCGGCGAGGACCTCATCGGTCAGGCCCGCACCGGAACCGGCAAGACCCTGGGCTTCGGCGTCCCGCTGCTGCACCGCGTGGGCGGTGCCGGTGACGGCACCCCGCAGGCCCTGATCGTGGTCCCGACCCGCGAGCTGTGCCTGCAGGTCACCCGCGACCTCACCGACGCGAGCAAGCACCTGGGCGTGCGGACCCTCGCCGTCTACGGCGGCCGCCCGTACGAGGAGCAGATCTCCGCGCTGCGCAACGGCGTCGACGTGGTCATCGGCACCCCGGGCCGCCTGCTGGACCTGGCCGAGCAGCGCCACCTGGTGCTGGGCAAGGTCTCCACGCTCGTGCTCGACGAGGCCGACGAGATGCTCGACCTGGGCTTCCTGCCCGACATCGAGCGGATCCTGCGGATGGTTCCCGAGCAGCGGCAGACCATGCTGTTCTCGGCGACCATGCCCGGACCGATCCTGACCCTGGCCCGCACCTTCATGACCCGCCCGACGCACATCCGCGCCGAGCAGGCCGACGAGGGCGCGGTGCACGAGCGCACCCGGCAGTTCATCTACCGCGCGCACTCGATGGACAAGTCCGAGCTGATCGCCAAGGCCCTGCAGGCCGAGGACCGCGGTCTCGCGATGGTCTTCAGCCGCACCAAGCGGCAGGCCCAGAAGCTGGCCGACGAGCTCACCGAGCGCGGCTTCGCCGCCGGTGCCGTGCACGGCGACCTGGGCCAGGGAGCCCGGGAGAAGGCGCTGCGCGCGTTCCGCTCCGGCAAGGTCGACATCCTCGTCGCCACCGACGTCGCGGCTCGCGGCATCGACGTGGCCGGCGTGACGCACGTGATCAACCTGCAGTGCCCGGACGACGAGAAGACCTACGTGCACCGCATCGGCCGCACCGGCCGCGCGGGTCGCGAGGGCGTGGCGATCACGCTGGTCGACTGGGACGAGGAACCGCGCTGGAAGATGATCAGCGACACCCTCGGTCTGGGCAAGCCGGAGCCGGTGGAGACCTACTCCACCTCGGCGCACCTGTTCACCGACCTGAGCATCCCGACCGACGTCACCGGGCGGCTGCCGCTGGCCAAGCGCACGCGCGCCGGGCTGGACGCCGAGCCGGAGGGCGAGTCGGGCGAGGCCAAGCGGCCGCGCCGCAACCGGCGCCGCACCCGCGGCGGCAAGTCCGAGGGCGGTGCCGAGCCGACCAGCGGTGCCCGGCAGGACTCCGACGCCGAGACCCGCCCGACCCGGCGCCGCAACCGCCGTCGCACCCGCAGCGGTGACGACGTCAACGCCGAGGTCGGCGCGCAGCAGTCGGAGGCCCCGGCCGCCGCCGAGTCCGGTTCGGCCGACGCGGGCGACCGTCCGCGCCGCCGTCGTCGCCGTCGTGGCGGCGAGGGCTCCACGGAGTCCACCGACAACGCCTGACCTGCGAACACCCGGAAATCTCGACCTCCTCAGGGGGTCGAGATTTCTTCGTGTCAGGGCCCTTTCCCGCGCGCGGGTAAGCTCCGGGCCGGGAGCCCGTCGAAGACTTTGGGGGAGTTGGTTTGGTCCGGCCGGAGCGGCGCACTCGGGGTGACCTGGTCGCGGTCGCGGTGATCGTGGTGGCCGCGCTCATCGGCTCGGGAGTGCTGTGGTTCAACAGCGACGCCCGGGCGACGATCTCGGAGACCGCGGCCGAACCCCTGCCGAAACCACCCGTGCCGACGTCGGTTCCGGGCGCCCTGCACGAGATCTGGCGGGCGCCGAGCGCGGCGACCCCGGTGCCGGTGATCGCATCGCCGGCCGTGGTCACCGGCAACGGCAACGAGGTCCTCGGCCACGACCCGCTGACCGGCCGGGTCGCCTGGCGCTACGCGCGCGACATCCCGCTGTGCACGATCGGCACCGAGTGGGACCGGGCCGTCGCCGTCTTCGCCAAGTCGCGGAACTGCAGCGAGGTGACCTCGCTGCGGGGACCGACCGGTGAGCGCGGCCCGCAGCGCAACACCGACGCCGAGTTCGGCACCCGGCTGCTCGGCGACGGCACCTACCTGACCGCGACCGGCCGCCGCTCCTTCGAGAGCTGGCGCTCCGACCTGGTGCGCACCCAGCAGTTCGGCATCCCGCCGCAGCTGAAGAACCCGGACAACAACATCGAACGCCCGGACTGCACCTACTCCTCGATCGCGGTCGGGCACGAGCGCGCGGCCGCCATCGAGAACTGCCCCGGAGAGACGGGCCGGGTCACGACGATCAAGACGCACCCCGAGGACGACGAGAAGCCCGAGGAGGTCTTCAGCGTCTCCCTCGGCAGCCGGGACGCCTCGGTGGTGGCGGTGACCGACGAGCGGGTCGCCGTGGTCATGCGCGACGACCCGCAGCTGGTGCTGTTCGACAACACCGGCCGCGTGGTCGCCACCCACCCGGTCCGCACCGGCCCTCTCGCGAGCGACGACAACGTGCGGGTGGAGAGCACCGCCATCGGCCGCCGCATCTACTGGCACACCGGGGCGGACACGATCGCGTTGGACCCGAAGACCCTCGACCCGCTGTGGACCGTCCCGGACACCCTGGGAGCGGGGACCTCGCTGGCGAACCGGCTGGTGATGCCGGTGCAGGGCGGCATGGCCGTCCTCGACCCGGTGACCGGTGTCCGCGAGCGCGTCATCCCCGTCGACCGCGGCGACCACACCGGCCCGGTCCGGCTCAACTCGGTCGGGCCGGTCGTGCTGGAACAGCGCGGCGACACCCTGGTCGCGCTGCGCTGACCGCGAAAAAGGGCCTCCCGCGCGGGAGGCCCTTCGGAGCGGGTGGCGGTCCTAGACCGTCACCACCACCAGAACCAGAGCGATCCCAGCACCACGACCAGCACCCCGACCACGGCCAGACCGCCGTTGCGATCGCGGTTGCGGTCGGCGTAGGTCTGCAGCGCGACGGCGATGAGACCCGCGACGACCTGCGAGATCACCGAGGCGACACCCGGCCCCTGCTGCCCGTGCGAGGTGGCCCAGAACTGGACGCCGATCAGGACCAGCGCCAGCACCAGGGATCCCATCGCCAGCGCACCGGTGAAGCTGCGCAGGGTGGTTCCCGCGGTGCTCACCTGGCGGGACCGGGCGAGTTCGTGGCGGTGCGGGCGGGTGCGCCGGGCCTCGGGGGCCGCGCGGCGCGGATGGGGCGGCGGCATCCGGCGCGCACCGTCGCCCGGCGGCATGTGCCGCGTGCGGGGCGGTGTTCGGCGTTGCGGGGCTGGTGCGTGCATCGGCCCGTCCTCCGGTCGAAAGCTCATCCGTCCCCCAGCAGCGACCAGGGTCGCAGATCCGGTGCGGCCTGCTGTCCCTCGGTGCAGTGTGCCCGGAAATCGCACCAGGAGCAGTGCGGTCCGGTCCTGACCGGAAACGCCGTCTCCGCAACGGTGCTGGAGCCCGGGGACGCGGATTCCAGTGCGTCGGTTGCCTCCTGGAGCTCACCCGCCAGCCTTTCGGCGCGTTCCCGGAGTCCGTCGAGGGACTCGGCGGTGTGATCCCAGGCCGCGACCGTACCCGTCGGCAGGTGGTGCAGCTCAACCCGGTTGCACGGTCGGCGCAGCGTTTTGCGCACCGCGAGCGCGTACAGACCCAGTGCCAGCGAGTTCTTCGCGTCGTCGACCCGCAGCCCGTGCCTGCCGGTCTTGTAGTCGACGACGACGAGCTCGCCGTCCCGCTCGTCGACGCGGTCCACCCGGCCCTCGGCGATGATCTCGCCGACCGGCGCCGACACCCAGCGCTCGATGGCCACCGGGGTGAAGTCGGCGGGCAGCTCCGCCACGTAGTCGTGGACCCAGCGCTGCGCGCGTCGCCGGTGCTCAGCGGCCTGGTCGGCGTCGGCGAACCCGTCGGACTTCCAGTGCCGGTGCACCAGCACCTCCGCGCGTTGCGGGGTGCGCTTCTCCGGGCGCAGCTCGAAGTACGCCTTCAGCGCGTTGTGCACGACCGCGCCGAGCGTGGCGTTGGCCCACGGCCCTCCGCGCTTCGGAGCGGGTCTGTCGAGGTAGGTCATGCGGTACCGGCGTGGGCATCCCGCCCACGTCGACAGGCGGGCGGGGGTGACCCGCACGAGTTTCCCGGGAATGCCTTCCAGGCCGAGCTGCTGCTGCACGCCGACAACACTACGCAGAACGGCCGACCGGCAGATCAGCTGATGACCTTGCTCCCGGTGCAGCGGGCGATGATTCGCTCCAACGAGTCGGGGGCCGTGGTCTCCTGGCCGATCCGGATCGTCTTGTTGGTGCCGTGGTAGTCGCTGCTGCCGGTGGGGATCAGGTCCAGCTCGGCGGACAGCTCGCGCAGCTTCGCCCGGGTGGGCTCGTCGTGATCGGGGTGGTCGATCTCGACCCCGGCGAGCCCGTGATCGGCCAGTTCGGCGACGACCTCGGCGTTGACCACCGGCCCCCGCTTGTGGGCGAACGGGTGCGCCAGCACGGTCGCGCCGCCCGCCTCGGCGATCATGTCGATGGCCCGGTGCACGGGTGTGTCGGTGCGCGGCAGGTAGTAGCTGCCGCTGCTGCTGAGGTACTTCGCGAAGGCTTCGTCGACGCTGGCGACCGTTCCGGCCGCGACCAGCGCGCGCGCCAGGTGCGGGCGTCCGCCCGGCGAGTCCGGCGGCAGCCCGGCCATGATCGCCTCGGGGTCGATCGGGAAGCCGTCGGAGGCCATCTGGTGGGCCATCTGGTGCAGCCGCTCGCGGCGCTCGGCGCGCAGCCGCGACTGCTCGCGCACCAGCGCGGGGGACGAGGGGTTGAACAGGTAGGCCAGCAGGTGGACCGTGACCCTGCCACCACGACCGTCGGGGCTGGAGCAGGACAGCTCCGCTCCCGGGACCAACCGGAACGTTCCGGGACGACCGAGTTCGCGCACGGCGCGTTCGGCTTCCGCCCAACCGGCGGTGGTGTCGTGGTCGGTGATCGCGACCGCGTCCAACCCGGCAGCGACCGCGGTCGCCACCAGCTCGGCCGGCGTGTCGGTCCCGTCTGACTCGGTGGAATGCGCGTGCAGGTCGATGAGCACACCTCAGTGTGACCCATGACCGGCCGCGAGGATGCCTCGCGGCGGTGATCCCGGCCACGCCGGGATCACCGGACCACGAGAACTACAGCTTGGCCGCTTTCCGCTTGCCCACCGCTGCGCGGCGGGCTTTGAGCATGGAGAAGCGGTCCTGCTGCTGGCCCTTCTTGTCACCGAACACCAAGCCCGAGATCGCGTCCTCGACCTCGGTCGGGTTGGGGACGTACTCGATCCGGTTGAGCGCCTGGATCTGGCCCGCTGACTCGACGATCAGCGTGCCGTACCCGAACATCCGGCCCATCAGCGAGCGGTGGAAGGTCAGGTCGGTGACCTTGGTGACCGGCATCATCGCCACGTTGGTGGTGAAGATCCCCTTCGTCATCAAGAATCTCTTGTCGGTCACCACGATGCGCTCCACGTACCAGTCGAGAACCTGGTAGGCGAAGCGGATCAGCACGACAAGACCGGCGTACCAGAGGATGTTCTGGAACAGCCAGGAGCTGCCGGCGGGCAGCAGGTACGACACCAGCACGAGTCCGACGAGCAACCCCGCCGCCTCGAACAGGTCCCACACCAAGCTGGCCCAGTGACGCCGAACCCGGATCACCCGGCGTTCGGAGTCCAGCAGGTACTCGTCGGGATCCCTAGGAGCGAACAACGCACCCGCCTCCCCGCGATTCTCGCCTTATCCCTGGAAGAGGTTCTGCATGAAGGTGATGACAGCTTCTGCAGCCCCACGAAGACTGGCCAGGATGCCGTTCACGACATTGCTGGCTTGGTCCGGCGCGGAAAACAAGAAGAACAGGAGGAAAGCAACCACTGCCCAGGTGAGGATTTTCTTCATGTTCACTGTGACGCACCCCGTCCGAAAAAGCCCTTGAGTAGCACAGGCGCCTGCTGATCCGTTGTACCGCACTCCGCCCCATTACGGCAGCTTTGTACCGCACTTGGGTCAGTCGTTTCCGGGCAGGCCCGGACCAACTACCCTCCGTGTTGATGATCGTATCTGAGAATCCCGTGATCCGCTGCGTCGGAGCTCTCATTTTTGACCCCCGAGGCAGGTTGTGCCTGGTCAAACGGGCCAATGATCCTGGCAGGGGCAAGTGGTCGATACCCGGGGGCCGGGTGGAGCACGGAGAATCCGATCATTCGGCGGTACGGCGCGAGGTTTTCGAGGAAACCGGACTCGTCGTCACGGTCGGTGATCTCATCGGCCGGGTCGAGCGACCCGCTCCGCGCGGAACCTTCGAGATCCTCGACTACTCCTGCCGGACCAATGAATGGGTTCTTTCCGCTGGTGACGACGCCGCGGACGCAATCTGGGCGGACGGTGCGACTTTCGCCACACTCGATCGAAATGGAGCGCTCACGGCCGGTTTGGCCGAGGCGCTGCGGTCCTGGGGTTGTTTACCCCGCAACGAGTGAGCGGGAATGCCGCCGGGTTACGCGCCTCCGACGGAGTGCGTGACGATCGGTGGATCGACCCCCGAGTGGAGCCCTTTCCGAGTGCCCGAATTAGTCGACTGGTCCGCTTTCGCGTTCGTACCACCGCTGCGACCTGTGACGTGAGTTCGACGCAGTTGTCAGCAGCCCACCCGGACGGAGTATGGTTCCCGGTTGGCTGATGCAGTGCCCACCCCTTGTGGTGGATGACCTTCGGGAGGTGAGGGATCGTGAGCAGTAGTACCGACAGCGCGCTTCCGTGCAGTACCAACCGCATCCCCGCCGAGAAGGCCCGTCGCTGATCTGAGCGAGTTGGTTCTCCGGCCCGTCAGGGGCCCGGCCGGGATGCGAGACCCCGCAAGCGAGAGTGATCTCCGCCCGAGGGAACACCGCCGCGGTGCAGCGTCCGGACGATCGTCCGGATGACCGCTGACCGGAACACCGGTCTCGCGCCACGCACGTTCCTGGGCCCCGGAACCCCCTGGAGGCCGTCGTGCCGAACCTGCCTTCGCTCGGCCTGCGCAACCGCAACGGTCGCGCGGCCCAGCCCCTCGCGCGCAAGCCCGCGCCGATGTCCGCCTACGTGGTGGACTGCGCCGTCTACGTCGACGGCCACCGGCTGGACGGGACCTGGAACCACGCCGACGCCATCGAAGAGGTCCGCCGGCGCGGCACCGGGTTCGTCTGGATCGGGCTGCACGAGCCGACCGAGGAGCAGATCAACGGCATCGCCGAGACCTTCGGGCTGCACGAGCTCGCGGTCGAGGACGCGGTGCACGCGCACCAGCGGCCCAAGCTGGAGCGCTACGACAACACGCTGTTCATGGTGCTCAAGACGGTCCGCTACGCCGACACCGCGCACCGCACCGCGACCAGCGAGATCGTCGACACCGGTGAGCTGATGGTCTTCCTCGGCCGGGACTTCGTGATCACCGTCCGGCACGGCAAGCACGCCGAGCTGAGCGACCTCCGCTGCCGGTTGGAGGACGACCCCGAGCAGCTGGCGCTGGGCCCGTCTGCGGTGCTGCACGGGGTGGCCGACACGGTGGTGGACAACTACCTGGACGTCACCGAGGCGATCCAGGACGACATCGACGAGATCGAGGCCGAGGTCTTCGAGCCGCGCACCAAGATCGACGCCGAGCAGATCTACCTGATGAAGCGCGAGGTCATGGAGCTGCGGCGGGCGGTGCAGCCGTTGTCGAAGCCGATGCAGCGGCTGGCCGAGGGCTACACGCCGATGATCGCCGAGGACGTGCGCTCCTACTTCCGCAACGTCGAGGACCACCTGGCGCGCGTGTCGGAGATGGTCGGCGCCTTCGACGAGTTGCTGACCACGCTGGTGGACGCCACGCTCGCCAAGATCACGCTCCAGCAGAACACCGACATGCGCAAGATCTCGGCCTGGGTCGCGATCATCTCCACACCGACGATGATCGCCGGGATCTACGGCATGAACTTCGACTTCATGCCCGAAACCACCTGGAAGTTCGGCTATCCGATGGTGATGGTCGTGATGCTCATCGCCTGCATGGTCTTGTTCAAGATCTTCCGGAAGAACAAGTGGCTGTAACGATTCCGGCGCTCGAACCGATGTCGTACGTGGAAGTGAGGAGGTCCGACATGCAAGCGCACACCACCGCGCCCACCCAGCTGCGACTCCTCACCGCGAGACGAAGTCCCGTGTCTCGCCGGGAGATCGCCGAGAAGTTGTTCCGGCACTCCGCTTGGGTGCAGCGAAAACCCGGCGCGATGTGGGACGTGGTCCCCGCGCCGAGCGCCTGCGCGCGCTGACGGCCCCCGCCCGGGTAGACCGCGGGCCACATCGTGAAAACGGATCTGCAGCAACCAGAATCTCGTTCTCACGTAGGGAGGCACCGCTATGACTCGCCTGCTCTCCAGCAAGCTCACCTTTCTCGTCGCGCTGATCGCGGGCTGGATCGCCATGGAGTTCGTGCTCATCGCGAACCAGCTCTGATCACCGCGCGGAGGGGACGGTTGCTCCAGGCCCGGCGGCCGGAGAACCGTCCCCCGCTCATGCGCTACCTGATCGTCTCGCCCGTCTTCGGGTTGAACAGGTGGATCTTGTCGGTGTCGAACCAGACCGAGAGCTGCTCGTTCTCCCGGGCCCGCGACTCCACCGACAGGCGGGTGACGACCTGGCCGTCGTCGGTGGGCACCTCGGAGCTGCCGCTGTCGGCGGCGAGCTCGTCGAGCTCCGCGCTGCTGGCCTTGGCGCCCTGCAGCGTGAAGTAGACGTACTTGTCCGAGCCCATCTCCTCGACCACGTCCACCTCACCGGTGAACGTCGCTCCCCTGGTCTTGACCGCGTCGTCGACCAGCGCGGCGTCCTCGAAGTGCTCCGGGCGGATGCCCAGCACCAGGTCCCGAGGCGCGTCGGCGGCCTCCGCGGCCTTGCGCAGCCGCTCCGGCAGCGGCACGTCGCCGAGGGCGCTGCGCAGCGCGCCGTCCGCGAGCTCCACCGGCACGAAGTTCATGGCCGGTGAGCCGATGAAGCCGGCCACGAACAGGTTCGCCGGGTTCTCGTAGAGGTGCTGCGGCGGCCCCACCTGCTGCACCACGCCGCCGCGCAGCACCACGACCCGGTCGCCGAGGGTCATCGCCTCGGTCTGGTCGTGGGTGACGTAGACGGTGGTGGTGCCCAGCTGCTTCTGCAGCTTCGACACCGAGGTGCGCATCTGCACCCGCAGCTTGGCGTCCAAGTTGGACAGAGGCTCGTCCATCAGGAACGCCTTGGGGCTGCGCACGATCGCCCGACCCATCGCGACCCGCTGCCGCTGACCGCCGGAGAGGTTCGCCGGCCTGCGGTCCAGGTGGTTGCTCAGGTCGAGGATCTTCGCGGCCTCGGTGACCTTGTCCTTCACGGTCGCGTTGTCCACTTTGGCCAGTCGCAGCGGGAAGGCCATGTTCTCGAACACGGTCATGTGCGGGTAGAGCGCGTAGGACTGGAACACCATCGCGATGTCGCGGTCCTTGGGCGCGCGCTCGTTCATCCGCTGCCCGCCGATGCGCAGCTCGCCGCCGCTGATGTCCTCCAGCCCGGCGATCATGTTGAGCGTGGTGGACTTCCCGCAGCCCGACGGACCGACCAGGATCACGAACTCGCCGTCGGCGATCTCCAGGTTGACCTCGTTGACCGCCAGCGCCCCGTCCGGGTAGCGCTTGGTCACCTTGTCCAGCACGATGTCGGCCACTTGCTTACCCCTTCACTGCGCCGGAGGTCAGTCCGGACACGATGCGTCGCTGGAAGAACAGCACGAACAGGATGATCGGAATGGTGATCACCACGGCGGCGGCGGAGATCGTCCCGGTCGGGTCCTCGAACTGCGAGTCGCCGGTGAAGAACTGCAGCGCCACCGGAACCGTCCGCGAGTTCGCCGTCGACGTCAGCGAGATGGCGAACAGGAAGTCGTTCCAGCAGAAGATGAACACCAGGATCGCGGTGGTGAACACGCCCGGTGCGGCCAGCGGTGCGATCACCCGGCGGAACGCCTGCGCGGGTGTGGCGCCGTCCATCTTGGCCGCCTTCTCCAGCTCCCACGGGATCTCCCGGAAGAACGCCGACAGCGTGTAGATCGCCAGCGGCAGCGAGAAGGTGATGTAGGGCAGGATCAGTCCCGGCCAGGTGTCGAACAGGCCCACCGTCCGCTCGATGTCGAACAGCGGCGAGACCAGCGAGACCTGCGGGAACATCGCGATCAGCAGGGACGCCCCGACCAGCGCTCGCTTGCCGGGGAAGTCGAGCCGGGCGATGGCGTAGGCGGCCATGGTGCCCAGCACGACGGCGATCGCCGTGGCGATCAGCGCGATGCCGATGGAGTTCAGCAGCGCGCGGGTGAACTCGGTGGTGGAGAAGATCGCCGCGTAGTTCTCCAGCGTCCACTCGCGCGGGATCAGGTTCCCGTCGGAGAGGGTGTCGGAGGTCTTGAACGACAGCGACAGGATCCACAGCACCGGCAGCAGCGCGTAGGCCACCACGATGACGTTGAGCGCGGCCCACTTGGCTTTGCGCGCAGGCGTCGGTGTCCCGCCGAGGCCGGCCATCAGCCCCTCCCCTTCTCTTCGCTGCCCGGGGCCGCGGTGCCGAAGAGCTTCACGAAGATCCACGCGATGAGCGCGACCGCGATGAAGATCAGCACCGACATCGTCGATCCGATGCCCAGGTTGAGTCCCTTGATGAGGTTGTTGTAGGCGAGCACCGATACCGACGAGGTGTCCTGCGCTCCCCCGGTGAGCACCACGATGTGGTCGAAGACGCGGAAGGCGTCGAGGGTCCGGAACAGCAGCGCGACGAGGATCGCCGGCTTCATCACCGGCAGCATGACCTTGACGAACCGCTGCCAGGCGCCCGCTCCGTCCATCGCCGCGGCCTTGAGCAGGTCGTCGGGCACCAGCGCGAGCCCGGACATCAGCAGCAGCGCCATGAACGGGGTGGTCTTCCAGATCTCGGCGACGATGACGATCGCCAGCGCGCTGCCGTACTCGGTCAGCGGGGCCCCGCTGGGGGCGATGGCGTTGGCCAGGTAGCCGGTGTCCGGAGTCCAGGCGTAGCGCCAGCTGAACGCGGCGACGACCGTGACGATGCCGTACGGGATGAGGCTGACCGTGCGCACCAGTCCCCTGCCGACCAGCGCCCGGTGCATGATCAGCGCCAGCGACATGCCCAGCACGAACTCGACCAGCACCGACACGGCGGTGACGAGGATGGTCACCCAGAACGCGCTCCACCAGTAGGTGTTGGTGAGCACGGTGATGTAGTTGTCGAACCAGATGAACTCGCGCTGGTCCGGGTACTTCAGGTCGAAGCGCTGGAAGGACAGCCAGAACGCGTAGAGGATCGGCCATCCGGTGACGGCGATCATCACCAGCGCGGCCGGGGCCGCCAGCAGCATCCCCAGCCGGCGTTCGGCCCGCTTGCCGTCGCTGAGCGCGTCTGCGGTCGCCATCAGGGCATCACTCCCTTGGACTCCAGGGCGTTCTGCACCTCGCGGCGCATCCGCTCGGCGGTGGCCTGCGGATCGATCTCGGCGATCGGGCTGAGCATGTTGGACAGCACCGTCGAGACGTTCTGCGCGGCCGGGGTCACCGGTCGCATCCCCGGGTCCTTGAGGGCGTGCAGGATCGTCTCGTGCATCGGGTACTCGGCCTGCAGCTCAGGGTCGCTGTAGAGCGATTCGATGGTGGGCGGCACGCCGTCGTTGATGGCGGAGAACTTCTGGCTCTCCTTGTCGCGCAGGCACTTCGCGGCCTCGAAGGACAGCTCCGGCTTGGTGGAGTAGCTGCTGACCGCGTAGTTGGCGCCGCCGATGGTGGACTTGCTGGGCACGTTCGGGTCGAGGCCGGGCAGGCGCGCCCAGCCGACCTTCGCGGCCAGCTCGGGCTTCTCCTCCTGCATCGAGGCGTGGACGAACGGCCAGTTGAGCTCGAAGGCCGATTGGCCGGTCTCGAACTCCTGCCGCGCGTCGTCCTCCTCGGCGTTGTTCATGCCGGGGCTGGTGACGCCCGCGTTGCCGAGGTCGCGCAGGGCTTCCAGCCCGCGCACCGCGCCCTGGTCGACGACGGCGGTCTTGCCGTCCTCGCCGATCACGTGCCCGCCCGCCGACTCCAGCAGCGTGTTGTAGTGCACGTACAGGCCCTCGAACTGCGCACCGGTCAGGGTGATCCAGTGCGGTTTGCCCTCCTGCTTGAGGCGCTGGGCGGTCGAGATCATCTCGCCCCAGCTCTTCGGCGGCTCGGGCACGAGGTCCTTGCGGTACCAGAGCAGCTGCACGTTGGTGTTCTTCGGCGCGGCGTAGAGCTTGCCCTGCCAGGTCGCGGTCTCCAGCGGGCCGGGCAGCGTGTCCCGCTCGACCTCGGCCTTGTCGGCACCGGTCCACTCGCGGACCCAGTTGGCCTCGGCGAACTCGCCGGTCCAGGTGACGTCGAGGTAGAGCAGGTCCATGCCGGTGTCCCCGGCGGCGAGGCGGCGCACCATCTGCTCGCGCTGGCCGTCGGCGTCTCGGGGGAGCTTGTGGTAGACGATGTCGTACTTGCCCGCGGCTGCGGCGTTGCAGCGGTCGACGTTGTGCTGCAGGTTCTCCTCGGGTGCGCTGTAGAGGTTGATCGTGTTGGCACTTGCGGCTTGGCCGCATGCGGTCAACGCCGACGCGCCCACCAGGGACGCGCCCAGCAATGCCGCCGTACGAGTGCGGCGAACTTTCACCATCAGTCCTTCCGGTGCCCTGGTCGCGTGTGCGACCGAGCTCCCGGGATTCGCCAACGCTCCGTCGCACCACGACCACCGGCGGTCAGCCGGTGGCTGGAAAGCTAAGGCCCGATGATCACGGAGGGCAAGCACTCCCGCGCCTTGTTGCCAACCCGTGAAGAACCGGTGAACGACCGATGCAACCGCTCCCCCATTAGCCCCGGATCACTTAGCCGTTTCGGCGGCCGGAGCAGGGGTTTCGTTGAAACCAAGACGATCCCGACAACCCGAGAACAGGGGCCGGAAGGGGTTCCCGATTCGGTGCAAGCGGCGAAGCCGCAGATGCTTCTGAACCCCGTCAGGCAACCGGCGAAGCCGGTTTCTCACTACCCCGAGCAAGCAACCGGCACCGCCGCGGGTTCTGAGCGGCTCTCTGGGGAGGACAGCCGTAGCGCCGTGTATTGGACATACACAAGTCTCGGATCCCGGAGCCAGAGAGCCGCTCAGGTTCCGCTTCTGGCACCGCAAAGCAACAAGACCACTGAGTAGTGGCAGTGAACCCGAGCCGCCAAGCAACGAGACCACTGAGCAGTTGTCAGTGAACAGGAACGACCTACGAAGCCGGAGGGCGCATGGCGAGCTTGGCGAGCAGATCACGCCCCTGCTCGGCGTGCTTCGGCTGGGCGAGCACGTCGTAACGCCCCGCGACCAGCTGGCTGGCCGAGGAGAAGTCCCGACGGCCGCGCGTGGAGGCGTAGCCGACGGCGGCGAAGACCAGGCCGAACACGATGCCCGCGCCGAGACCGGCCAGCACCGGGGCGATCCAGCTGCCCTGCGGGGTGAACATGCCCATGATCAGGCCGACGAACAGGCCGAACCAGGCGCCCGAGGCGGCCCCACCGCCGAGCACGCGTCCCCACGTCAGCCTGCCGGTCACGCGCTCGACCAGCATCAGGTCGACGCCGACGATGGTGACCTCCTGGACGGGGAAGTCGCTGTCGGCCAGGTGGTCGACGGCCCGCTGCGCTTCTTCGTACTTGCCGTAAGAACCGATCGGCCAGCCGGTGGGTGGCGTGGGCAGGTTGGGTGTGCCCGGCGCCGGCCGGCTCGCGCCGGTAAAGGGGTTGGACACCGCTGACACCTCCGTTGAACTGCAAATCCCGGGACGAACCGCCCCTACGACCAGGCTACCTCGCAGTATCCCCCCGAGATCATGAACGTCCCCGCACTGATGCGCACCCGATACCCACCCCGCTCGAGTGAGGGTTTGAGCGGGGTGGTCAGCCCCGCCGGGTCGGGAGCGGGGCGCTGACCTGCGTCAAGCGCGCGGCACGAGGTCGGCGCTGGGCTCTCGGCGAGAACCCGCGGGCGTGGCCGGGCCTGCGGAGGCCGGTCTCGGACGCGGGTTGAGGACGTCGACGGTGCTCGCGTGGAGGACGTGGACGTAGGCCAGGGCCAACGCGGTGAGGATGAGCCAGGTGCCGACGTCCGCCCGGTCCTCGGCGACGAGCCAGAGCAGGCCCAGCGAGATCAGCGGGGTCAGGAACGTCGCGCCGATCCTGGCGGGCACGCGGTAGGCCACCGCGGCGAACCAGGTCAGGGCGGTCGCGGCCAGCACGACCCCGAGCGGGCCGAGGCGCAGGCCGGTGCTGTGCACGCCGAGCGCCGCGGCGAGCAGGAGAGCGCAGACCGCGAGCGCCGGTGCCCAGCGCGCGAGTCCGCTGCCGAAGGGTCTGGTGAAGCAGCGGCCGGCCCAGATCGCGCACACCAGCACCGACAGCGCGGCGAGCGGAGCCCAGTCGCCGACGTCGGCACCGGAGAAGTCGATCAACGCCGATCCGCTGGTCGACGACTGCACCGCGCACATCGCCCTCGGCGGGCAGTCACCCGGGAGGAGCGTTACGGGGCCGAACATCGGGCCATCCGCGGTGATCGTCAGGGCGAAGGACGTGAGGAACCCGAGCAGCGCGGCCCGCCTCGGCGCGGCGACCGCGAACGCGGCGAGCATCAGCAGCGGCTTGACCAGCGCCATCGCCGCACGCCCCAGGAACCGCAGGGCACCGCCCCCGGACGGTTGCGCCGCGCGGTGGCCGAGCAGGCCGAAGCGGGTGGCCAGCGACAGCAGGCGCGTTTCGCCCAGGTCGCGGACCCGCTGGCGGCCGACGTCGAAGCTCTCCACCGAGCGGGACAGCTCGTCCGGTTGCGGCACCGGCGGTTCGGCACCGCCGTCCGGGGCCGCACCCGTCGGCACGGACTCGACGTGCGGGACCTCCACCGCCGCGATAGTCCACTGCAGACGCTCGGTGAGCAGCCTGCGGGTCTCGGTCAGCGGGTGCTGGTCGTCGGGCGCGGCGAACATCGCGTCGAGCTCGGCGCGGACCTCGGCCGCGTGGCGCGACCACACCTCCGCGAGGAACCCGCGCCACCGCTCGGCCCGGGATTCGTCGAGCGCACCGAGTTCGGCCTCGGTCGGACTGCTGACGACGGCGCGCAGCGACTCGCTCAGCCGCTCGGGATCGCCGTGCCGCACCAGGCGCTGCGGGTCGGCGAGCATGCCGACGAGCGTGGCGGCGGCGTCCATCCGGCCCCACATCCAGTCGTTGGCGCGCCACTTCGCCGACAGGAACGCGCCGAAGCTGCCGAGGTCGAGGCCGCGGATCTTGTCCTCGATGCGCAGTGCGCCGTCGCGGCGCAGCGCCGTGAACGGCAGCGGGGTGTGCTCGTCGCTGACCACGCGGAGCAGGTCGATGCGCGTGGTCGGAGCGCGGCCGACGTCCAGCGGCGCGGTCAGCACGACGAGCTGCCGCAGCACCTCGGGACGGCGTGCGGTGGTCTCCAGCAGCGCGTAGCCGACCTGTTCGGCCGCCACGGGTCCCGGCCTGGCCGGGGCCGCTTCGGCCAGGCGGTCGGCGATGTCGTGCAGCACCTCCCGGGCTCTCGCCACCGCGTCCACCCCGTCGGCGTCCGGGGCCGCGTCCGCTCCCGAGGACTCGACCATGGACTGGAGCTCGGCGGCGAACTCGGCCAGCGCCTGCTGGAACCCGTCGCCGTCGGAAACCGCGCGCAGCACCGCTCCCAGCAGCGGCTCGATCGGCGAGGGCAGCCGGTGCTGCAGCCGTTCGCGGCGGCGCTGGACCCTGCGGATCCAGTCGTCGAGCTCGGTGGTCTCCACGATCGGTTCCAGCCGCGCGCCGTTGATCCAGTAGCGGTCGGCGTGACCGGCCAGGACCCCGGCGAAGGCCCGCAGCCGGTACAGCTGCGCCTTGCACGCACCGACCTGCGCGGAGCGTTCGACGTCCCAGGCCCAGCCCAGGCACTCCTGCGCGGCGGTGCGCAGCCCGTGCGCGTCGTCGAAGATCTCGGGACCGGTCTGGCGGGCGAGTGCCGCGAGCCGGTCGGGAAGCAGGTCGCGGGCGCGCACCGACCACTCCGCGAGCGGCTCACCGATCACCGGTGGCAGCAGCGTCCCGTCCTCCGAACCCGAGGGGTCGGTCAGCAGCGCGTGCACCGCCTGCGCGTCGAGTTCCGCCCGCACCACCGCGTGATCGGCCGCCACGAACGCGACGTGCTCGGCCAACCGCTCGGGACGTTCGCGCACCGGGGCGAACAAGGCCTTGCGGCGCAACGCGTTCCCGTCCACCGCCCGGTTGTGCTCGGCGAGCTCGTCGAGGTCCGACAGCAGGGATTCCTGGGTGAACCGGCCGCGCAGCGCCGCCACCGTCACCGGCACCGCACGTCCCGAACCGCGCCGCTGGCCGTGCGAGACGACCGGATCGGGGTTGAGGTAGAGCAGGAAGCGCCGGGTGGGCCGGTCGGCCGGGGCCGCCGCGATGGCCTCGATCGCGGCGGTGACCGGGATGTTGTCCAGCACCCCGCCGTCGATCACCCGGAACGGCGTTGTGCCCGTGCTGGTTTCGGAGAACAGGCCCAGCATGTTCGGTTCGCCGGCCGGTGGTTCGCCAGGCCCGGAGCGCACCTTCGCGGGTTCGAAGGCGAACGGGAACGACGAGGTGGCGCGCGCGGCGTGCGCGAGGCGCAGCGCGGTGTCGTCGAGATCGCCGAAGTCCGAGAGCGGGTCCCCCGCACGGCCTTCGTGGTGGAAGGTCAGCCGCGCGGCCCGCCGCTCCAGCGGCATCGGCCCGACGCGGGCGTCGTAGTGCGGCTCCACCAGCGGATCCAGCAGGGTCGCGGTGAGCAGCATGTCGGCGCGGCGGCCCGGCTGCTGCTCGGCGGGCGGGGCGTTGTCGCGGATGACGCGGGCGAGCTCGGCGCGGAAGTAGTCGTCGCCTTCCAGCAGCGAAGCGGGGCCGCCCTGCCAGAACTTCGGCACCGGGCGGGCCATCGCCTCCAGGTCGGCCAGCTGGATCCACGTCCGCCGCATCCGCTCGAACGGCATCCCGTAGACCAGCGTCGCCGACATCAGCGCGGCGTTGAGGCCACCGGCCGAGGCGCCCGCGAGCACGTCGACGCTCACCGACCGGTACCCGGCCAGCCGCGCGAGCGCGGCCCACGGGTGCTCGGATTCCCCGGTGCCGTCCAACGATTCGCGCAGCGCGTTGATCTCGGCGACGGCTCCGCCGATCCACACCGCCATGCTCGCACCGCCGCGCATGGCGAGCGCCAAGCGCAGCTCGTCCCCAGAATCCACGATCCCGAACGTACCGCGATCGGGCCGGGGATTCGGCCGCTATTCAGGGCGAGACCCCGATCTCAGCGGAGACCAGGGCACCGATTTCCACTGAAATCGGGGCACCGCGGGTGGAATCGAGACGACCGAGTCACTCCTCCGGCGGAGTCCAGCGGTCGGTGCGCGACATTCCGGCGGCGCGGCCCTTGCCCGAGATGACCAGCGCCATCTTGCGGGAGGCCTCGTCGATCATCTCGTCGCCGAGCATCGCCGCACCGCGCTTGCCGCCCGCGGCGGAGGTGTGCCACTCGTAGGCGTCGAGGATGTTCTCGGCGTGGTCGTAGTCCTCCTGGCGCGGCGAGAAGAGCTCGTTGACCGCGTCGACCTGGGCCGGGTGCAGCACCCACTTGCCGTCGAAGCCGAGCGCGGCGGACCGACCGCCGACCGCGCGCAACCCGTCGACGTCCTTGATCTGCAGGTACGGCCCGTCGATGGCCTGCACGTCGGCCGCGCGCGCCGCGGTGAGGATGCGGAACAGCGCGTAGTGGTAGGCATCGCCGACGTCGTACCCGGGCGGCTGGTGCCCGACGACCAGCGAGCGCATGTTGATCGAGGCCATGAAGTCGGCGGGCCCGTAGATCAGCGCGGCCACCCGGGGAGATGCGGTGGCGATGGCGTCGATCTCGACCAGCCCGCGCGCGTCCTCGATCTGCGGCTCGATGCCGATGCGCCCG
The DNA here is from genome assembly GCF_018070075.1 of Saccharopolyspora endophytica. Lineage (GTDB taxonomy): Bacteria > Actinomycetota > Actinomycetes > Mycobacteriales > Pseudonocardiaceae > Saccharopolyspora > Saccharopolyspora endophytica. The sequence goes on along the minus strand of NZ_JAGPXE010000013.1, from coordinate 55,605 downwards.
GGTTCCAGGCCCAGGGCGCGCTCGATCTGCGACAGCGTCAGGTCCAGCCAGCGCACGTGATCGGGTGCGGAGACCTTCGGAAGGATGATCGAGTCCAGCTCGGCACCGGCGCCTTCGACGACGGTGACCACGTCGCGGTACGTCCACTCGGTGTCCAGCGCGTTGACCCGCACCGACCGGATCTTGCCGTCCCAGCCGCCCTCGTTGAGCGCGCCGACGATCCGGTCCCGCGCCTCGGCCTTGGCCAGCGGGGCGACCGCGTCCTCCAGGTCGAGGAAGAACTGGTCGACCGCCAGCCCGCGAGCCTTGTCGATCATCTTCGCGCTCGACCCCGGCACCGCCAGGCAGCTGCGCCGCGCACCTTCCACCATGCTCATGCCAGGTGTCTATCACGCCGTCCGGCGAGGTGGGCGCGTTGTCCCTAGCCTGATCGACATGGTGGCCGTTACCAGGGTCTTCGCCGCCCGGATGGCAGGACTGTCCGTGTTCGGTCCGGACGGCGAACCCATCGGGCGGGTCCGCGACGTGGTCGCCGCGCTCAGCGTCCGGCGGCAACCGCCGCGCGTCCTCGGCCTGGTCGTGGAACTGCCCACCCGGCGGCGGATCTTCGTGCCGATGCTGCGGGTCACCCGCATCGAGGCCGCCGCGGTCACCCTCACCACCGGCTCGGTGAACCTGCGGGCCTTCACCAAGCGCCCCAACGAGATGCTGGTGCTCGGCGAGCTGCTCGACGCCCAGGTGCGCATCGAGTCGGCCTCGGCGGTGCTGGTCGACTCCGCGCTGGAGCAGACCCGCACCCGCGACTGGCAGCTGACCAAGCTCGCGGTCCGCGAGCGCACCGGCAGGCTGGGCCGGCGCGGACCGACGAAGGTGCTGGACTGGGACCAGGTGGAGGGCCTGGAGTTCGCCGAGGTCACCGGCAGCCCGCAGGGCGTGCAGCAGCTGCTGTCGATGTTCGACACGATGCGCGCGGTCGACGTCGCGAGCACCCTGCACGAGCTGCCGACCAAGCGTCGCTACGAGGTCGCCGAAGCGCTCGACGACGAGCGGCTGGCCGACATCGTCGAAGAGCTCCCCGAGGAGGACCAGAAGGACCTGCTCGCCTACCTCGACGACGAGCGCGCCGCCGACGTCCTCGAAGCGATGAACCCCGACGACGCCGCCGACCTGCTCGCCGAACTGCCCGAGATCGACAAGGTCCGGCTGCTGGAGATGATGGCCCCGGAGGAGTCCGAGCCTGTCAAGCGCCTGCTGAAGTTCTCCGCCGACACGGCGGGCGGGCTGATGACGCCGGAACCGCTCGTGGTCACCCCGGACGCCACGATCGCCGAGGCCCTGGCGATGGCCCGCAACCCGGAACTGCCGATCGCGGTGGCCAGCATGGTCTTCGTCTGCCGCGCGCCCAGCGCCACCCCGACCGGCCGCTACCTGGGGTGCGTGCACCTGCAGCGGTTGCTGCGCGAACCGCCGTCCACGCTGGTCGCCGGCGCGCTGGACACCGACCTCGCGAGCCTGCCGCCGCTGGCGTCGCTGTCGGAGCTCACCCGCTACTTCGCCGCCTACAACCTCGTGTGCGGGCCGGTGCTCGACGACGAGGAGCACCTCATCGGGGCGGTCACCGTCGACGACCTGCTCGACCACCTGCTCCCCGGAGGATGGCGGCACAGCGGCCTGCCCGACCGGGAACCGGAGGAGCCGACGTCCCAGGAGGCCCGCTGATGCCCGAGCTGCTCACCCACCGCCGGCTGGACCAGCCCCGCGCCGAGCGCCGGCTGAACGTCTCGTTCGACCCGGAGATGTTCGGGCGGGTCTCCGAGCGCATCGCCCGGTTCCTGGGGACCGGCAAGTTCCTGTTCTGGATGACGGTGCTGGTGATCAGCTGGATCGCGGTGAACCTGCTCGCGGTCGGATTCGCCTGGGATCCCTACCCGTTCATCCTGCTGAACCTGTGCTTCTCCACGCAGGCGTCGTACGCGGCGCCGCTGATCCTGCTCGCCCAGAACCGGCAGGACGACCGCGACCGGGTCTCGCTGGAGGAGGACCGGGCGCGGGCGGCGCAGACCAAGGCCGACACCGACTACCTCGCGCGCGAACTCGCGGCGCTGCGGCTGGCCATCGGAGAGGTCGCCACCCGCGACTACATCCGCGGCGAGCTCGACCGCCTCCGCGAGGAGATCCCCGGACTGGAGAGCCCGCAGGAGAAGCGCAGGGCCCGCACCGGCCGGGGGCACACGTCATAGCCCGGGGTCGAGGTCGGCGAAGAGCTCGACGATCGCCGGAGCCGTGACGCGGTGCACGGCGTACTCGGCGCGGGTGAACCAGCCGAGCTCGGCGATCTCCGCCGAGGCGACCGGTTCGCCGTCGACAGCGCCCGTGTAGCAGGCGAGATCGACCTGGACGCCGTCGCCGCGCCCGACCGCGTCGGTGCGGTAGCGGGCGAGGAACTCGGGTTCGCGCAGGACGACCCCGAGCTCCTCGGCGACCTCGCGGTGCAGCGCGTGCTGCTCGGTCTCGCCCGGTTCGATCGTGCCGCCGGGCAGGTAGAAGGCCTCCTGGTCCTGGGAGCGCACCAGCAACAACCGCTGGTCCACGTACCGCACCAGGCCGACCGCCTTGATCGGGGAGTTCACCCGCTCATGCTTGCGCACGCTGCCCGGGGGGCGAGGGCACACCCCCGTCCGCCAGCCGTTCGCAGGCGCGCACCAGGGTCTCCAGCTCGCCGTCGGCGGCGTTGAGGAAGTAGCGCGCGACACCGTGGCGGTGGGTCGACGCGGCCATCCGCAGCCGTCCCTCACCTCGTTCGGTGATCACCGCCTGCACGCCGCGCCCGTCGGAGTCGACCCGCACGCGGCGCACCAGTCCGAGCTTCTCGAGCCGGTCCACCAGTCGGGTCACCCCCGAGCGGGAGAGCAGCACGACATCGGCGAGTTCGGTCATCCGGAGTCGTTGCTCCGGCGCTTCGGTCAGCGCTTCCAGCACGTCGTAAGCGGCCAGTGTCAGCCTTTGCTCGGCGATCAGATCGCCTTCCAGGCAGCGCGTGACCCGGGCGTGTGCGCGCAGAAAACTGCGGTACGCCAACAATTCGTTTCGAGTCGGTAATCGGTCCAGAGCCGTCTCGGCCACGTGACGGATATTACTGTCCGCATCCCCTTGACTCCTCAGCGCCCCCGGCTAAGCACACCGGGTCACGGCCCCACCGGCGGCGATGACGTTTCCCCTCGTGGGCTACTCGTCCGTAACATGGGAACTGCCGAATAGGGGTGTGAGACCCTTTTCTGGTTCGGCGGGATTCGTTCCCGTCCCCACCACGTTCACCAACGCTTGTCGAGGTAACCGTGACCAGTACGCAGTCCGCACCGACCGAGGAAGCCATCCGCCAGGCCCTCACGAAGGTCGAGGACCCGGAGATCCGCAAGCCGATCACCGACCTGGGCATGGTCAAGGGCGTGTCCATCGGCGACGGCGGCGCGGTGGAGGTCGGGGTCTACCTGACGGTTCAGGGCTGCCCGATGCGCGAGACGATCACGCAGCGGGTCACCGACGCCGTCTCCGCCGTCGACGGCGTGTCCTCGGTGCAGGTCGAGCTCGACGTGATGAGCGACGAGCAGCGCACCGAGCTGCGCCGCAGCCTGCGCGGCGACGCCGAGGAGCCGCGCATCCCCTTCGCCGAGCCGGGCTCGATGACCCGCGTGTACTGCGTGGCCTCCGGCAAGGGCGGCGTCGGCAAGTCCAGCGTCACGGTCAACCTGGCCGCCTCGATGGCCGCCCGCGGCCTGTCCGTCGGCGTCGTCGACGCCGACATCTACGGCCACTCGGTGCCGCGCATGCTGGGAGCCGGCGGCAAGCCCACCCAGGTCGAGAAGATGATCATGCCGCCGCAGTCGCACGGCGTGAAGGTCATCTCGATCGGCATGTTCACCCCGGGCAACACCCCGGTGGTCTGGCGCGGACCGATGCTGCACCGCGCGCTGCAGCAGTTCCTCTCCGACGTCTTCTGGGGCGACCTGGACGTGCTGCTGCTCGACCTGCCGCCGGGCACCGGCGACGTCGCGCTGTCCACCGCCCAGCTGATCCCCAACGCCGAGATCCTGGTGGTCACCACCCCGCAGCAGGCGGCCGCCGAGGTCGCCGAGCGCGCCGGCGCGATCGCCATGCAGACCCGCCAGCGGCTGGCGGGCGTCGTGGAGAACATGTCCTGGATGGAGATGCCCGACGGCCAGCGCATGGAGGTCTTCGGCTCCGGCGGCGGCCAGATCGTGGCCGACTCGCTGAGCCGCGCCCTGGGCACCGAGGTGCCGCTGCTGGGTCAGATCCCGCTGGACCCGAGGCTGCGCGAGTGCGGCGACGCGGGCGAACCGCTGGTGCTGCAGGAGCCGGACTCCCCGGCGGGCGCGGCCCTCAGCGACATCGCCAAGCGCCTCGGCACCCGCGCCCGAGGCCTGGCGGGCAAGCTCCTGTCGGTGTCCCCGGCCTGAGGGCACGATGCGGGGTTGCGGCGGCAGCCGCTGCTTCATGTGTGGGACTCAGCCCGCACCGCCGCGGGTTCTCACACGTCGTCTGGCGAGTACGCCGCGACGCCGTGTATTGGCACACCAAAGGAGTGGCGCACGGAGTCCAGGCGGCGTGTGACTACTAAAGTCAGCGCTTCGCGACGGCGAGGAGGCCTGGGCCGGTCGGCAACGTCACCGGGACCAGGTCCTCGTCGTCCTGCACTGCTTTGACCAGCGCGCGGATGGCCGCGGCCAGCGCGCTGCGGTGGTCGTGCTCGCCGAGTTGGACCCCGGCGAACACGATGACCCCGCCGGGCCGCAGCAGCCGCGCGCCCAGCTCCAGGTAGTCGGGGTAGTCGGTGCTGGCGACGCCGACCGACACCAGGTCGTAGCCGCCTTCGGTGAAGCGCGGCAGCATCTCCACCGCGCGCCCGTTGATCAACCGCGTGCGCGCGGGCGCGATGCCCTCCTCGCGCAGCGCCGCCCGGGCCGTGCGGTGGTTGGCCGGGTCGGCGTCGATCGAGGTCAGCACGCCGTCCGGCACCATCCCGCGGAGCAGCCAGCGGGCGCTCTCACCGGATCCCGTGCCGATCTCGACGACGGCCTTGGCCCGCAGCGCGGCAGCGAGGAACTGAAGCACGTGCAGCGACGACGCACCGACCGGCTGGCCCTGCGGACCATCACCGATCGGGCGGGCACGTGCCTGCTCGCCCACCTCATAGCCGCTCATCGAGTAGCGGGCCACCGACCTCTCGGGTATCACAACGCGAAAGGTTATCGGCGTTCCGCCCGCAAATGATGTTTCCGGACGACATCGTTAGACGGCCGTTTCCATGCGCGACATTCCGTCACGCTGAGTGATCAACGGTGCAGGGCCGAGTGGGTGAGAGCAGCCTCACCCAGACTCTCAGGCCCTTCTCAGGCCGCTTTCATGCCGGTTTCACCAGGGAGGACGACAGTAGCCGTCATACACCGACACCCATCGGCGTCTCACCGGTGAACGGGGCGCGGGAACAACGCTCCCGCCCCGATCGTTCTGGTAGATGCAAGCCCACAGGAGGTGGCTTTTCGCCCGATGGCAACACAGCCGATGAGCGTGGCCCCCGGCACCGACCGGTCCCACGAGAAGAGCGTTACGCCGAGCACCGTCTCGCCCGGCGCGGAGGAAGCCGCCTGGACCCCGCCCAGCTGGGACGAAGTGGTTCGGCAGCACGCGGACCGGGTCTACCGGCTCGCCTACCGCCTGTCCGGAAACCAGCACGACGCCGAGGACCTCACCCAGGAGACCTTCATCCGGGTGTTCCGCTCCCTGGCGTCCTACAAACCGGGCACGTTCGAGGGCTGGCTGCACCGGATCACGACCAACCTGTTCCTGGACATGGCCCGCCGCAGGTCCCGCCTGCGCATGGAGGGCCTGCCCGAGGACACCGACCGGTTGCCCGGTGGCGGTCCGACGCCGGAGCAGGTCTTCCACGACACCCACCTCGATCCCGACCTGCAGGCGGCGCTGGACAAGCTGCCGCCGGAGTTCCGCGCGGCCATCGTGCTCTGCGACGTCGAAGGCCTCTCCTACGAGGAGATCGGTACCACCCTGGGCGTGAAGCTGGGTACCGTGCGCAGCAGGATCCACCGCGGGCGCCAGATGCTGAAGTCCACGCTCGAAGCGCGTCGCGAACAAGCCGGGAGGATTGACGGATGACGGTTCTGCGGGGGTGGGGGCTGCCCGAGCAGCACCTCGCGCTGGACGCTCTCGTCGCTTTCGTCGACGGTGAGCTCAGCCCGAGCGCCCACGACCGCGCGGTGGCCCACCTGGCCGGATGCCCCGCGTGCACGGCGGACGCCGCCGCTCAGCGGCAGGCCCGCGCGGCGGTCCGCGCGGCCGACACCCCGTCGGTCTCGCCGGAGCTCCTGCAGGCGCTGCAGGCCATCCCCTCCAGCGCCGAACTCCCCGCACAGCCCGAGAACCTCGCTCTGACCGAGGACGGCCAGCTCGTCACCGTGTCCCGCCCGGAACGCCTGAAGCGCTTCGGCAGCGGACCGGTGCTGGGGTCGTCCACGCCGCTCGGCGGCTCGCAGCAGCCGCTGGGCACGAGCGTCACCTCCTACGACGACCCGCCGGAGGACTCCGCCGACCGGCGGGCCTCGCGGCGCACCAAGCAGGGCGCCGGCGTCGTGTTCTCCGGGCTGGTGCTCGGTGCTCTGGCGTTCATGAACCTGCCCATCACCGACGAGGACGGGCATCCGCTGCCGGGTGCTCCCGTACCGCTTCCCGGTGGGGCCTTCACCAACGCCGTCATCCCGGCCGGGGGCAGCACCGCGCTGCCGTCCGAAAGCGCTCCGGCGAGCTCCGCCGCGCCGAAACCGCAGGTCGCATCCGTTTCACCCGCGCCATCCGCGCCGGCCCCGCCGGCTACCGCCTCCACCGCGCCGCCCGCCAAGTAGCGGGCTGGCGATTTCGCGCCCACTCCACGCGGACTTCACCGAGCTGCGGGCAAAATGGGGTCGTCGGCACCATGCCGGTGAGGCGGGCCGCGCGCCCGTGTGATCCACTCGAAGCGACGAGCCCGATCGGACAGCCCGGGGAGCGATGAGCGACCAGCCAGGAACGCCCGCGCAGGGTCCCGGCGCGCGCCGGGACGACCCTGCACGAGGTCAGCAGGGGGCAGAGCCGGTGCACCCGTGGCAGGGCGGCGCCATGACGGGCCGCGGCGTGCCCGCGGACCGATTCGCTCCCGCTCCCGCCCGGTCCCACGACAGCAACGGGCACACGCCCGATCGGCTCCAGCCGCGCCCCCTGGACCGGCCCGAGGTCGACCCGTCGCAGCGCAACGCCTTCGCCCGCCCCCAGGGCGTGTCGGGCAGCTTCGATCCCGACGAGCACGGCCTGGCCGCGCGCGGGATCGAACAGGCCCCTCCCCCGCCGGACGCGCTGGTGCAGGCGTTCGGCCGCCCGCCGCAGAGCAGCGACCCGCTGCAACGCGCGCCGGGCGAGAATCCCATGACCCCGGAGACCGAACCCGACCCGGCGCTGTGGAACTCCGGCGACCGGGACCCGTGGCGGGACCCGGCGGCCGGCGCGATCCTCGGCCCACCCGCGGTGTCCGAGGAGCAGCTCGACGACGACGGCGAACGCGAACGGGGACCGCTGCTCAGCGCCCGGGAAGTGCTCTTCGGCCACCGCGTGCACCCGCGCGCGCTGGCGATCCTCGGCGTGGTCGCGCTGCTCGTCGGCCTCGTGGGCGGTTTCCTCGGCCGGATCACCGCCGAGGAGGGGAACCCGCTGGTCAACCCGGACGTCACGCTCGCCGAGGTCGATCAGGGCTCGGGCGACCGGCCGCGCGGCGCGGTGTCCCAGGTGGCGCAGCGCGTGGTTCCCGCAGTGGTCTCCATCGAGGTCCGCATCGGCGGGCAGGGCGGTTCCGGTTCGGGCGTGGTCATCGACGGCAACGGCTACGTGGTCACCAACAACCACGTCGTCTCGATGGCCGCCGACACCCCGAACGCGCAGGTCTCGACGGTCTTCCACGACGGCACCCGGGCCCCGGCCCGGGTCGTGGGCCGCGACGTCAAGACCGACCTCGCGGTGCTCAAGGTCGAGGTCTCCAACCCGACCGTCGCCCAGCTCGGCGACTCGGACGAGCTGCGGGTCGGCGACGACGTCATCGCCATCGGCTCGCCGCTGGGCCTGGCGGGCACCGTGACCACCGGCATCGTCAGCTCGGTGCACCGGCCGGTCCGGCTGGCCGGCGAGGGCACCGACACCAACGCGGTCATCGACGCCATCCAGACCGACGCGGCCATCAACCCGGGCAACTCGGGTGGCGCGCTGGTCGACGGTTCGGGCGCGGTGGTCGGCATCAACAGCGCGATCCGCACGCTCGGTTCGGGCGGCGAGGGCGGCTCGATCGGACTCGGGTTCGCGATCCCGATCGACGACGTCCGGCGCATCGCGCAGGAGCTCATCCGCACCGGCACCGTCCGGCACGCCGACCTCGGCGTCAACGTGAAGTCCGTCAGCGACGGGCTGGCCGACGGCGCTCAGGTGCAGAACGTGCAGGACGGCAGTTCCGCCGCAGGTGGCGGGATGGCCGAAGGCGACGTGATCATCAAGGTCGGCGACCGCAAGGTCGGGAGCGCCGACGAACTCATCGTGGCGGTGGACCGGCACCAGGTCGGCGAACGCGTCCCCGTGACCGTGGTCCGGCAGGGCCGCGAGCTGGTGCTCGACGTGACGCTGAAATGACCGATCACAAGGGCATGAACAGCGGGCCACCGGGAGGACACGGCGCGAAGTTGCGCCAGTTCCCCCCTTCGACCGGCGTCACCCGGTCGGTACGCTGGCGATGTCGGCAGCTCGGCGTCGGTTCGCGAGCCACGAGGATCCCAGAGGAGTCGAGAGGTGTTCGATAGCGTCGGCTGGCCCGAGATCCTGATCCTCGCGCTGGTCGGGTTGTTCGTGCTCGGCCCGGAGCGGCTGCCCGAGGGTGCGGCGTGGCTGGGCAAGGCGGTCCGCCAGATCAAGGAGTACGCGACCGGTGCCCGCGAGCAGATCCGTTCGGAGATCGGCCCGGAGTTCGACGAGCTGAAGAAGCCGCTCGACGAGCTCCGCAGCGTCCGGAACTTCAACCCGCGCACGGCCGTGACCAAGCACCTCCTGGACGGCGAGAACCCGTTCGAGGAGTTCAAGAAGAACTCCTCCCCGCTCAACGGCTCCGCCCCCACCAGCACCAACGGCCAATCCCCGGCCGCCACCCCCAAACCGGCCGAACGCCCCCTCTCCCCGGGCGAGCGCCCCCCGTACGACACAGACGCCACCTGACCAGGCGTTCCCCTCCTTCCACCCCTTCCCCAGAGGGCACACCCGTCCCACTCCACCCGATTTCAGTGGAAATCCTGACCCCGATTTCAGTGGAAATCGGGGTCCTGGGTCGGGGTGCGGGATTTCAGTGGAAGTCCCGGTACGGATTTCAGTGGAAATCGGGGGACTGATCTCCACTGAAATCGGGTCAACCGCTTGGGACTGGGCTGGGGCGGGAGAACAGGACTGCGGCGGCGGCCAGGGCTAGCCAGGCCGTGAGCAGGAGGGTCATGCCGGACCAGCCCCAGGCGCCGTAGGCGATGCCGCCGAGGACTCCGCCGATGCTGCTGCCGCCGTAGTAGGCGAGCTGGTAGAGGGCGGACGCCTGGCCTCGGGCCTGCTTGGATGCCCTGGTCCCGACCCAGCCGTTCGCGACCGAGTGCGCGCCGAAGAAGCCTCCGGTGAAGATCACGAGTCCGACCAGGATCACCGGCACCGAGTCCGGCAGCATCAGCAGGAGCCCGGCGACGGTGACCGCGAGACTGCTCAGCAGCACCCGCACGCGCCCCCAGCGGTCGGCCGCGCGCCCGGCCAGCGCCGAGGTGACGGTGCCCGCCGCGTAGGCGAGGAACGCCAGCGCGGCCAGCGCCGGGGGCAGCAGCAGCGGCGGTGCCGTGATGCGGAAGCCGAGCACGTTGTAGACCGTCACGAAGCTGCCCATGCCCAGCGCCGCGACCAGGTACGGCGGGTGGAGCCCCGGATCGCGCAGCGCCGCGCTCAGGCCGCCGAGCAGCGGTTTCCACCGCAGCGGTTGCCGCTGGTGGTGCCGTTCGGTCGGCAGCAGGACGACGAACGCGACGGTGCACGCGGCGGCGAGCAGGGCGACCGCCAGCACGCCGCCGGACCAGCCCCAGAAGTCGCCGACGATGCCGCCGAGCAGCCGGCCGGTCATGCCGCCGATGGTGGTCCCGGCGACGTAGAGGCCGACGGTGGTGCCGAGCCGCACGCCACCGGTCTCGTCCGCCAGGTAGGCGGTCGCGACGGCGGCGAGCCCGGCGATGGCCGCGCCCTGCACCAGCCGGAGCCCGACCATCAGCGGGAACGAGTGCACCCACGGCAGCACGAGCCCGAGGGCTTCGGCGATGACCAACGTCGTGATCATGGTGCGGCGACGGCCGATCGCCTCCGACAGCGTGCCCAGCGGGATCGCCGAGACCGCCAGCCCGAGCGTCGCGGCCGACACCAGCAGCGCGGCGGCGCCCGGGCTCAGGCCGTACTCGTCCGCCAGCTGCGGCAGCACCGGCTGCGGCGCGTAGAGCAGGGCGAACAGGGCCAGCGCGCCGAGCAGCAGCGCGAACCGGATCCTGCGCAAACGTCCAGCCGACACCATGGTTTAGACGTTAAACACCGACCGATCACCGACGCCCGCGAGCGTGCCGGTCATCACGGGTGGCGAGCGACTCAGGCCAGCGAAGCGGCCAGCTCGGCGAGGGTGCGGGCGGCGAAGCCCGTACCTCCGACGGTCACCTCGGAGTAGTCCTTGTCGGCCCGCGCGGGACCCGCGATGTCCAGGTGCGCCCAGCGGGCACCGCTGGTGAACTCGCGCAGGAACAGCGCGGCGGTGATGCCACCGGGACCGGCCGGGGTCTGCTTGACGTCGGAGAGCGAGCCCTCGACGGCGTCGGCGTGGTCCTCCAGCAGCGGCATCCGCCACCAGGTCTCGCCGACCCGGGCGCCGGCCTCGGTGATCCGCTCGGCCAGCTCGTCGTCGGTGGCCAGCAGGCCGCCGGTGCGCAGCCCGAGCGCGACCTTCATCGCCCCGGTCAGCGTCGCGACGTCCACCAGCAGGTCGGGCTGGAGCTTGTCGACCGCGTAGGCCATGGCATCGGCCAGCACCATCCGCCCCTCGGCGTCGGTGTTGCCGACCTCGGTGGTCTTGCCGCCGTAGTGCCGCACGACGTCGCCGGGCCGGTACGCGGTTCCGGAGACGTGGTTCTCGGCGGAGGGCACCAGGCCGGTCACCTTCACCGGCAGACCGAGCCGGGCGATCGCCAGCAGCGCACCGATGACCGCCGCGCCACCCGACATGTCGGTGCGCATCAGGTGCATGCCGTCGGCGGGCTTGAGCGAGATGCCGCCGGTGTCGAAGGTGATGCCCTTGCCGACCAGCACCAGGTGCGGTCCGGTCGCGTCCTGCGGCCGGTAGTCGAGCTGGAGCAGTCGCGGCGGGCGCGACGAACCGCCGCCGACCGCGAGGATGCCGCCGAAACCGTTGTCGGTCAGCCACTTCTCGTCCCGCACGGTCGCGGTCAGGTTCGGGACCGGACCCGCGAGCTCAGCGGCCAGCCCGGTGAACCAGGCGGGGTCCTTGACGTTGGAAGGGGCGTTGGCCAGGTCGCGGGCCAGCGCGGTGGCCGCCGCCAGTTCGCGCGAGCGGCGCACCGCCTCGCGCAGCGCGGCGACGTCGGCGCCCTCCGGCGCGACCAGCAGGACCTTGCGCAGGCGCGGCGGCGCGGCATCAGCGGTGACCTTGAACCGGTAACCGCCCAGCGCCAGGCCGAGGGTCAGTTCGCCGACCAGCTCGTCACCGGCGTCGTCGGGCAGCTGGACCTGCAGGTAGTCGGCGTCGGACGCGTCGCCGAGGTCACCGGGCTCGGACTCGGCGTCGACGGCGTTGGAGAGGCGGTCGCGCACCGAGCGGGCCAGCGCCGCACCAGCGGTGCGCCACTTCGCCGGCTCGCCGGAACCCACGCCGACGACCCAGCCGGTGCCGCCGGAGCGCAGCGGGAACGCCTTCGCGTCACCGGCCGACGCCGACGCGCCGATCGCGGTGAGGACATCGGCGTCCACAAAGAACGGTTCGGCCGCAGCGGCCAGGTCCGGGCCGGCCTCGCCGTCGAAGACCGCCGTCGCGCCTGGAACTCCGTCCCGCCACCGCTGCACCACGTCCACTTCGACCAGAGCGGTCGGGATCACGGGCAGCTCGGGCTCCACCCCGCGGGCGGGCTGGGCGGAACGGAACACGGAGGAACCGGGCACGAGAAGACCTTCCTGCACGGGCCGGGCCGTGCGAACTCGAACTGGTGCCGACGAGAGCCCCGGCGCCGCCTTCGGCACCGGGGCCCGACAGCGGCGAAGCGTTCTCGCCACTCGTCGACGTGATCATGAGTTGTCGCCTCGGCCGGGAGGCGCCGTGACCGGATCCGGCCGGCAGCGCGTCCCAGGCCGCCTGGCGGCCTCAGCCGGTAGCCGACTCCAGGGCGTCGCCCAGGTTCTTGGCCTCCTCGACCGACATCTCGACGACGAGCCGCCCACCACCCTCAAGCGGAACGCGCATCACAATGCCGCGTCCCTCCTTAGTCACCTCGAGGGGACCGTCACCGGTCCGGGGCTTCATGGCCGCCATAGCGTGCTCCCTCCGTGAAATCTTCCCCCGCTGGTCGCCACAACCAGTTCGGGTCCACGCCCATTCTCCCCTATCCCGAGGCATGGACGAAACCGAACCGATCAACTCGTGTCGCCCGTGCGCTGGTCGAATATCGCCGACGGCTGGCAGACTCACCGTTCGTGTGGGGTGTTTCGACGCCGTTCGGCACATCGCGGGAGGCTTCCGCGATCACCGTGAGGAGTCGTTTCGCTCCGGCGTGTCACCGATCTCGCGGCGGCCATCCCGTCGACCAGCGGGGACACCGTCCACCCGGGACGGCGCGCCGGCCGCGCGGTCCACAGTGGAAGTGCTCGCGCGACCCGCCACAACGGACGTCAAGGCAAGGAGCTTGGAGTGACCGACGTACTGCTGACCGAGGACACCGCGGGTGTGCGGCTGCTCACGTTGAACCGCCCTGAGTCGTTCAACTCGCTCAACATCGAGCTCAAGCAGGCGCTGCTGACGGCCCTGCGCGAGGCCGCGGCGGACGACTCGGTCCGAGCCCTGGTGATCACCGGCTCGGGCAAGGCGTTCTGCGCGGGCCAGGACCTCAAGGAGCACATCGAGCTCCTGTCCACCGGCGACCCGAGCCCGCTGAAGACCGTCGAGGAGCACTACAACCCGATCACCAAGGCGCTGGCGACCATGCCCAAGCCCGTGATCGCCGCCGTGAACGGCACCGCCGCGGGCGCGGGCGCGTCGCTGGCCTACGCCAGCGACCTGCGGATCGCCGCGACCGGATCGAAGTTCCTGATGGCCTTCGCCAACGTCGGCCTGTCGACCGACTCCGGCGCGTCCTGGACGCTTCCGCGGCTGATCGGCTACGGCCGGGCGATGGAGATGCTGCTGCTGGCGCAGCCGGTGCCCGCCGACGAGGCGCTGCGCATCGGCATGGTCAACCAGGTCGTCGATGACGCGCTGTCCGTCGCGATGGAGCTGGCGACCCGGATGGCGGCGGGCCCGACCTTCGCCTACGCGCGCATCAAGGAGGCCGTCCAGGCCGCCTCCGCCGAGGCCCTCGACGAGGCGCTGGCCGTCGAGGCGGGCGCCCAGAACGAAGCCGGCCTCACCGCCGACCACAAGGAAGCGGTCGCCGCCTTCGTCGAGAAGCGGACCCCGAACTTCACCGGTCGCTGACCCGCCGACCCACCGGTGGTGACCCGATTTCCACTGAAGTCCGGTTCCTGACTTCCGCTGAAATCGGGTCACCGCCGGGGTCAGACTCGCCAGCAGTCCTTGAGGTGGTCGTCGACCATGCCGGTGGCCTGCATGAGGGCGTAGCAGGTGGTGGGGCCGACGAAGACGAAGCCGCGGCGCTTGAGCTCCTTGGCCATCGCCTTGGACTCGTCGGTGATGGCGGGGACGTCGCCGAGCTTGACCGGACGTTCGGAGTCCGGGCGCGGCGGCGGGGCGAACGACCACAGGAGGTCGTCCAGCGGCTGGTCGAGCTCCAGGACGGCGCGGGCGTTGGTGATGGCGGCGTCGATCTTGGCCCGGTTCCGGACGATGGAGGCGTCGCCGAGCAGCCGCTGCCGGTCGTCCTCGCCGAACCGGGCGACGGCGGCCGGGTCGAAGCCCGCGAACGCCTCCCGGAACGCGGGCCGCTTGCGCAGGATCGTCAGCCAGGACAGGCCGGACTGGAACGACTCCAGTGTGATCCGCTCGTAGAGCTCCGGTTCACCGCGCAGCGGGAAGCCCCACTCCTGGTCGTGGTAGGCGATGTAGTCCGGCTGCCCGGCGCCCCACGGGCACCGCGCGCGACCGTCCTCGCCGATGACCGCCGCGCTCTCACTCATCCTCGGCACCGCCTTCGGACACCGCGCTGCGGGCCTTGTCCAGCTCCTGCCCGGCGACGTCGAGCTGGCGCTCCAGGACCGCGATCCGGCCGTGCAGCTCGTCGAGCTCGCCGGCCAGCCGGTCCAGGACCCAGTCGACCTCGGTGACCTTGTAGCCCCGCAGGACCTGCTGGAACCGGACCGCGCGCACGTCGGAGCCCTCGACGTCGGCGGAGGGCAGCCGGGTGGGCGTGGAGCCGGGCGGCAACGGCGCCAGCTGCTCGCCGCGTCCGAAGACCAGCGAAGCCAGCAGGTACACCACGGCCGCGACCGCCAGCACCACGAACAGGTAAATGAGCGCACTAGCCACGAACCAATCGTGGCACGGCCCACCGACCGTCCGTCAGACAGCCGGAGACCGGAACGGATCCACCGTCGAGGCGGCCGTCAGGTCTTGGCCGGGGCGGTCAGGACGCCTTCGATGGCGTGGGTGAACTCCCGCCAGGCGCGGCGTTCGGCCTGGAGGGTCTGGGATCCCGCTTGGGTGAGCCGGTACGTGCGCCGCTGGCGTCCGCCGACGGTGCTCCAGGAGCTCTGCACGAATCCGGCTCGCTCGAGTCTGCGCAGCGCCGGGTAGACCGTGCCGGTGGGCAGGTCGAGGGCGCCACCACTGCGATCCTGCAAAGCCTCGATGATCGCGTAACCGTGCAACGCCTTGCCGTCGAGGGTGGCCAGGAGCAGGGCGTCCAAGTGGCCGCGGAGCGCATCAGCCTTCACAGGTAGTGACTCTACGGATATTTCCCTGCACTGTCACCGGCTCCGCACAAGAGGACCAAGGTCCTTTCGCGATCAGGACCCGCATGATGTGAATCACAACAACGTGAGTCGGCCGTTCGGGTGGCATGAACCCGAACGGAGGCTCCCGATCGGCTGAACCGAGCACACTCGGAGATCGAGAAACGGAGACCTGCTCTCCCCGGCCGATCCGATCAGGAGCCGATACCGTGGCCGACCGCGAAGCCGACACGACCAACGGCGCCGGCCTGCTCGCCCGGAGCGCCCCGAACCGCCGGGACGACTCCGAGCACGCGGCCCAGCTGTCCGCCCTGGACCAGATCCGGGTCTACCTGAACTCGCTCGTCGAGGTCCTGGACCAGCACCCCGAGCCGGGCCTGGACCTCGACGAGGCGAAGTGGCGGCTCGCCGAGCTCGTCGACGAGCTGGCCACCGAGCGGCCCAGCGCTCCCCGCGTCCAGTCGTTCTGGATCCGGCTCGCGCCGGTGCTCGGCGAAGTCCGCCCGGACATCCCGCTGCCGGCGCTCACCCACCTGATCCGCACGGCGGTCGGCGCGTCCTGATCCGGCTCAGGCGACCAGTGCGTCCAGCGCCTCGTCGACGTCGGCGGTCACGGTCAGCACGTCCAACGAGCTCTGCGAGGCGAAACCGGTGCTCACCATGCTGCGGAGCCAGTCCAGCAGGCCCTGGAAGTGCCCGTCGGGGTCCAGCAGCACCACCGGCTTGCTGTGCATGCCCAGGTAGCGCGCGGTCCAGATCTCGAACAGCTCCTCGCAGGTCCCGATGCCGCCGGGCAGCGTCAGGAACGCGTTCGCGTGGGCGTCCATCAGGCCCTTGCGCTCGCGCATGGTGTCCACGACCAGCAGCTCGTCGGAGTCGGTGTCGCCGACCTCGCGGTCGACCAGCGCGCGCGGGATGACGCCGATGGTGCGACCGCCGTCGGCGCGGACGGCGCGGGCGATCTCACCCATCATCGAGACCTTGCCGCCACCGGAGACCAAGGTCCAGCCGCGCTTGGCGATCTTCCGGCCCACCTCGGCGGCCAGGTCCAGGTAGTGCTGCGGCACCGGCCCGGACGCGCAGTAGACGCAGACCGAAACATCGTTGCTCAATGCGCCGCCTCCCACGCCCCGTACGCCTCCTGCACGATCGACACCGCGTCCTCGATGTCGTCGGTGACGTGCAGCAACGACATGTCCTTCTCGCCGATCTTGCCGCCCTCGAGCATCCGGTCCCGGATCCAGTCGTACAGGCCCTGCCAGTAGTCGCTGCCGAACAGCACCACCGGGAACTTGGTGACCTTCTTGGTCTGCACCAGGGTCAGCGCCTCGAACAGCTCGTCCATGGTGCCGAAACCGCCTGGCAGGCAGATGAACGCCTGCGCGTACTTCATGAACATCGTCTTGCGGACGAAGAAGTACCGGAAGTTGACGCCCAGGTCGACCCACGGGTTCAGGCCCTGCTCGAAGGGCAGCTCGATGCCCAGCCCGATCGACAGGCCACCGGCCTCCGAGGCGCCGCGGTTGACGGCCTCCATCGTGCCGGGACCGCCGCCGGTGATGGCCGCGCAGCCGATGCCCGCGAGCGCCCGGCCCAGCTCCACGCCGGCGGCGTACTCGGGGTGCTCCCGCGGGGTGCGGGCGGAACCGAAGACGGTGACCGCGCGCGGCACCTCGGCCAGCGCGCCGAAGCCCTCGACGAACTCGGCCTGGATGCGCAGCACCCGCCACGGGTCGGTGTGCACCCAGTCGGAGGGGCCTCTGGAGTCCAGCAGGCGCTGGTCGGTGGTCGTCGGCTCGCTCAGCCGCGAGCGGCGCAGCACCACGGGGCCGCGTTGCTTCTCGTGCGGACGTTCCGCACCGTTGGGTTCACCCCACTGGCCATCGACTGTCATGCGTCGAGCCTACGCACGCGCCGATCGTTCTCGGAACCGCCCCGCCGCTGCACAGCCAGGGTGAAATGCCTGTTCACGGGGGATTCACAGGGCGGTCTCGCGGCGTACGATCGAAAGAAAAGATCTAGCGGCGCCGGCGACGCGAGCCGGGCGCGACACGCAGATCTGCTCCGCGATCTACGCAGGCGTTCGGGCGCCGTCGGGCCGTTCCTCCGCGAGCCCGGGAGCCGGTCATGCTCATCGAACTGCTCATCGCAATCCTCGTGGTCGGTGTCGTCTGCGTCGCCGCGAGCGCCAAGGTCGTCAAGCAGTACGAGCGGGGCGTGGTGTTCCGCTTCGGTCGGCTGCAGGAGCGCACCCGCGGCCCTGGAATCACCCTGATCATCCCCGCGGTGGACCGGCTGCAGAAGGTCAACCTGCAGATCGTCACGATGCCCGTGCCCGCGCAGGAGGGCATCACGCGCGACAACGTCACGGTCCGGGTGGACGCGGTGGTCTACTTCCGGGTCGAGGACGCCGCGCGCGCCGTGGTCAACGTCGAGGACTACCTGTTCGCGGTCGGCCAGGTCGCGCAGACCTCGCTGCGGTCGATCATCGGCAAGAGCGACCTCGACGACCTGCTGTCCAACCGCGAGCGGCTCAACCAGGGCCTGGAGCTGATGATCGACAGCCCGGCGCTGGGCTGGGGCGTGCACATCGACCGGGTGGAGATCAAGGACGTCTCGCTGCCGGAGTCGATGAAGCGCTCCATCGCCCGCCAGGCCGAAGCCGAGCGCGAGCGCCGCTCGCGGGTGATCTCCGCGGACGGCGAGTACCAGGCCTCCCGCAAGCTCTCCGACGCCGCGCACGTCATGGCCGACACCCCGGCCGCGCTGCAGCTGCGGCTCCTGGAGACGGTCGTCGAGGTCGCGGCGGAGAAGAACTCGACCCTGGTCCTGCCGTTCCCGGTGGAACTCCTGCAGTTCGTCGACCGCATCCACCAGCCGGCCGCCGAAAAATCCCGAACCCCCGCGGAAGAACCAGAAGAACCCGCGACCTCGGACCTCGCCGAAGCCCCAGAACTCACCGAAGCCGAACGCCAAGCGGCCGAACTCCCGGAGGAACCCACCCCCGCACCGGCCCTCCCCAAGCAACGCGCCACAGAAGAACCCACCGAAACCGAGGTCCTGGGCACGGCCTGACCCCTCCACCCCGCCGGGGGTGACCCGAATACGCCGGTAATCAGGTCCACGATTACGGCGGTTTTCCGGGACCAACCCGGATTACCGCCGTAACCGGAGACCTGAATACGGCCGTAATCCGGCACCGACCGGACCACCACCGTGTCCGGGGAACGGAATACCGCCGTAATCGGGGACCTGAATACGGCCGTAATCCGGTTGTGCTCGGGTGAGGGTCGGGGGTTAGGAGAGGAAGCGGTGGAGGGTGTTGGCGCAGTGGCGGATCTCGGCTGTGCGGACGTGTTCCTGCTGGGTGTGGGCGAGGGTGGGGTTTCCCGGGCCGAAGTTGACCGCGGGGAGGCCTCGGGCGGCGAAGCGGGCGACGTCGGTCCAGCCGAGCTTGGCGACCGGCTCGGACTTCGACGCCTCGACCAGCTGCGCGGCGGCCGGCGACGTGAGACCCGGGAGGGCGCCCGCTGACAGATCGGTGACCACGACCTCGTAGCCGGAGAACAGCTCCCGCAGCTCGGCCTCGGCCTGCTCGACGGACTTGTCGGGGGCGAAGCGGTGGTTGACGGTGACCACGCAGGAGTCCGGGACGACGTTGCCCGCGATCCCGCCGGTGATCTTCACGGCCTGCAACCCCTCGCGGTACTGGAGCCCGTCGATCACCGGGTTGCGCGGCTCGTGGTCCACCAGCTTCTGCAGGATCGGCTGCGCCGCGTGGATCGCGTTCTCCCCCATCCAGGCGCGGGCGGTGTGCGCGCGGGTGCCGGTGGTGCGGACCTCGACGCGGATGGTGCCCTGGCAGCCCGCCTCGATCGCCGCGTTGGACGGCTCGCACACCACCGCCAGATCACCGTCGAGCCATTCCGGCAGCTCGCGCTCGATGCGGCCGAGACCGTTGCGCTCGGCCTCGATCTCCTCGCAGTCGTAGAACACGAAGGTCAGGTCGTGACGCGGTTCGGTGAGCGTGGCCGCCAGGTGCAGCATCACGGCGTCGCCGCTCTTCATGTCGGTGGTGCCGCACCCGTGCAGCAGCTCGTCGTCACCGGATCCGGTGCGCCGGGAAGGCAGGTTGTCGTTGATCGGCACGGTGTCGAGGTGCCCGGCCAGCACGACGCGGGTGTCGCGCCCGAGGTGGGTGCGCGCCAGCACGGCTTCGCCGTTGCGGACCACCTCCAGGTGCGGGGCCTGCGCGCGCAGCGCCTCCTCCACCGCGTCCGCGATGTTCTTCTCCGACCCGGACACGCTGGGGATGTCCACCAGCGCGGCGGTCAGCTCGACGGGGTCCGACGTGAGGTCCAACGAAGCGGTCACGACCGGCAGGCTACCCCGCTGACCTGCGCGGGCCGCATCGGCGGGAACCGGATCGGCGGAACCCCCATCGAACCGATGATCAGCGGGCTAGGCTCCCGCATCGAACTGGTGGGCTCGCGGAGGCTGACATGGGGTTGAGGGCGGAACCGGAAGCGCTGCACCAGGCGGGGCGCAGTGCGGACCACGCCGGTGAGCAGGCGGCGCGGATCAAGCTCGGCGAACCGGCGGCCGACATCGCCGACGCCCTTCCCGGCGGGAAGAGCGAGGGCGCGGCCACCCGGGTCGCCCAGAGCTGGCAGCGCGCGCTCACGACGTGGAGCGACCGGGCGACGGCGCACGGCGAATCGCTGGCGGCGGCCGCCAAGACCTACGAGCGCAGCGATTCCGACAACGCCCGCGCCATCGACGCGGCCGGGCGGTGAGCGGGGTGGTCAACTACGCCGACGTGCGGCACTGGAACGCCGACCGCCTCGACGCGGTGCACAGCGACCTCGGCAAGCGCCGGGACGACCTGATCAACCTCCAGGACGAGCTCGACGGTGCCCGCAACCCCGACGGCTGGACCGGCGAGGCCGCCCAGCGCTCCGCCGAGCAGCACCGGCGGTTGCTGGAGGACATGCGCTCGCTGGTCGCCGAGGTCGCCACGGTCCGGGCGGCGGTCGCCACCGCCGCCGACGACGTCACCGCGCTCAAGCACCGCGTCGACACCACCGACCACGAGGCCCAGGCCCACGGCTTCCAGATCACCGAGGACGGCGGCGTCCGCGACGTCGCCCCGCCCGAGAACGTTCCGGGCGACCAGCTGGAGCAGGTCAAGGCCGAACGCACCCGCGTCCGCGACGACCTGGTCACCGAGATCGAGAAGATCCTCGACCAGGCCGAAGCCATCGACGCCGAACTCGCCAAGGCACTCACCGCGGCGGACAAGGACCAGATCAAACCCGGCAAGGGCACATCACTGGCAGACGCAGCCGAGACCGACGAGCTGAAGGCTCTCGCCGCCTCGGCCGGAAAGCCGCCGCACAACACCGCTCAGGCCAACGCCGAGTGGTGGAAGTCGCTGTCCGACGAGCAGCGCTCGGCGCTGCGGGAGAACCCGCCCGCGTGGCTGGGCAACCGCGACGGCATCCCGGCGGTCGTGCGCGACGCGTCCAACCGCGCCAACCTCGACGACACCCGGGCGCGGCTGCGCAACGAGCGGAACCGCTTGGCGCAGGGCGGGATCAGCGAGGACGAGCAGGAGAAGGCCGACCAGATCGACGCGAAGCTCAAGGGCCTGGACGCCGTCGAGGACACCATCGCCCGCGACAACCGGCAGCTGCTGGTCCTCGACGCCGGAGGCGAGCGGCTGAAGACCGCCGTGGCCGTGGGCGACGTGGACACCGCCGACCACGTCTCGGTGTTCACCCCCGGGTACACCACCACCGTCGAGGGCAGCTTGAAGGGCGCCGACGCCGAAACCCAGGAGCTGGTCGCCGAATCCCGGCGGGAGATGATGCGGTCCGGCAAGGAGGGCGAGGTCGCCGGTGTGTTCTGGCTCGGCTACGAGGCCCCGCAGGAGTCCGAGAACACCGATCTGCTGGGCGATTCCGTCGCCAGCTCGAAGTCGGCCGAGGAGGGCGGGGCGAAGCTCAACGAGTTCTACAAGGGCATCAACAGCTCTCGTGAGACCGATCCGCACCTGACCGCGATCGGCCACTCCTACGGCTCCTCCACCACCGGCTACGCGCTGCAGGGCGGCGGGCACGGCGTGGACGACGCGATCATCTACGGCTCCCCCGGCGTCGGCACCAACGACATCGAGGACCTGAACGTCCCGGAGGGCCACACCTACCGGCTGGAGGCCAAGGACGACCCGGTGGCCGACTTCGCCCGATTCGGCGGGGATCCGTCGCACATGGACGGGTTCACCGATCTGTCGACCGAGAAGTCCGACGAGGGCGGGCAGGTCACCGGGCACAGCGACTACCTCGACCCGGACACCACCAGCCAGCACAACATCGCCTCGGTCGTCGGCGGCGTGCCGGAGAACGCGGTGGAGGGCAAGACCAACGGGGTGGGCGACGGGCTGTCGTACGTCCCGCACCAGGTCCAGGAAGGCGCTTCGGCGGTCCAGGACTGGGGCGGCGACCGGGTTTCGGACATCAAGGACCTGTTCTCATGAGGCGATTCGCCACACTGATCCTCAGCGCCGCGCTCCTCTCCGGGTGCGCAGCCGGCGGAGGAGATGGGGAAAGCATGGAAGACCAGCTCAACGCACTGCGGCAGCGCCCCAGCATGGAAGAGGTCGCGGCCGACTACGACCGGATGCAGCAGGAGCTGCGGGAACGGCTGGTCGCCGAGATCGGGCTACCGGCGTTCACCGACGAGGGCAACACCGGTGAGTCGGCGTGCCCGGACTTCGCCGACGTGCGAGGTGCCGAGCAGCGCACCCTGGCCACGTGGATGCAGAAGGGCGGCATCCCGGACGAGCAGTGGCCGCGTGCTCTGCAGATCGCCACCGAGGTGGGTGCGTCGCGCGGGTTCACCGAGCTGCACGTGGTCACCGACCGGCCGGGCGACCACAAGATCGAGCTGCACAACCCCTACGGCGCCCGGTTGCAGCTCGGCGCGGCCGCCAACACCGTCCTGAGCGTGCGGACCGGGTGTCATCTGCTGCAGTCGGCGAAGGGGTGAGGTCGTGAGCGCACCCGACACCAGCGGCCGCACGGCGGCGGTGGTCTTCGCCGTGCTGGCCACGCTCGCGGCGCTGCCGATCGCGGCCTTCACCGCGTTCATCGGCATCTGGAGCGCGGCCGTGCCCTGCCACCCGGGCGGGCACGGCGGCTGCACGCCCGCCGGGGCCGCCACGGCGGTGTCCGTGCTCGTGCTGCTGGCCGGGCCGGCGTTCCTGTGGTTCCGGGTCCGGCGGCCGGGCTCGACGGGCACTGCGGTGGTCGTCGGGCTGGTGGGGCTCGTGGCCGGACCGCTGGTCGCGCTGGTGCTGATGGGCGTCGTGCTGAACCTGTTCGGTTGAGTGTCGAGGCTCACAGGGAACTCAGAGGGGGTGCCGGGTCCGGTCAAGATCGGCTATCCGGCATCATTTCTCTACGTCCGGATCTACGTCCGACCGTGACGGGGGTACCCGTGTTGGACCCGCGAAGTGCGCTTCAGCAGCGTCCGAGCATCGAGCAGATCAGCGCGCAGTACGAGCAGATGCAGCAGCGCCTGAGAGACCTGCTCGATCGCCTGGTCGGGCCGCTGCGCTGGACGGTGTCCGCTCCCGAGACCAAGGTGGACTGCTCGGAGTTCTCCGGCGCCGACGCCGAGAGCCGGGTGCTGCAGTCCTGGCGGGCCGCGCAGCCGGTCGCCGACGTGGACTGGCCGAGCGCGGTGTCCATCGTCCGGTCGATCACCGCGGAGTACGGGTTCGGCGAACCGGAGATCATCGTCAACCGCACGGGCGACCACGAGATCACCGGCAACGACTCCTACGGCGCGGTCTACACCTTCGGCACCTCGCGCGGCACGATACTGACGGTCACCACCGGATGTCACCTCCCGGGTGCGCTGAAGAACTAGAACGCCCCACCCCGTGCAGGCCGAGCGCCGCGTTGCCGATTACCGTTTTGGGTATGAGCGCGAACATCCCCGACCCGCAGACCACGGGTGCCCACGGCGTGGGCCTGGCGACCGTGACCGATGACGGCACGGTTCTCGACACCTGGTTCCCCACCGTCAAGCTGAGCGAGCCGGGCCAGTCCGGCACGACCAAGCTGACCGCGGAGCAGGCCGCCGAGTCCCTCGGCGAGGCCGGTGTCGCCCTGCTCGGGCGGGATGACGCCCGCGGCGTCGAGGTCATCGCGGTCCGCGTCGACATCGCTGAGCTGGCCGATGCCCCGGCCGACGCGCACGACGTCTACCTGCGCCTCCACCTGCTGTCGCACCGCCTGGTGCGCCCGCACGGGGTGAGCCTCGACGGTCAGTTCGGCCTGCTGGCCAACGTCGTGTGGACCAACCACGGACCGTGCCCGGTGGAGGGCTTCGAGGCGACCCGGCTGCGGCTGCGGGCGCGCGGTCCGGTGACCGTCTACAGCATCGACAAGTTCCCGCGCATGGTCGACTACGTGGTGCCCTCCGGCGTGCGCATCGGCGACGCGGACCGGGTCCGGCTGGGTGCGCACCTGGCCAGCGGCACGACCGTGATGCACGAGGGCTTCGTGAACTTCAACGCCGGGACGCTGGGCGCGTCCATGGTGGAGGGCCGCATCTCGGCCGGTGTCGTGGTCGGCGACGGCTCGGACGTCGGCGGCGGCGCGTCGATCATGGGCACGCTGTCCGGCGGCGGCAAGGAGGTCATCTCCATCGGTGAGCGCTGCCTGATCGGCGCCAACGGCGGCATCGGCATCTCGCTGGGCGACGACTGCGTCGTCGAGGCGGGCCTGTACGTCACGGCCGGCACCAAGATCACGCTGCCGGACGGCACGCTCACCAAGGCCTCCGAGGTCTCCGGCAACGACGGCCTGCTGTTCCGCCGCAACTCCACCACCGGCGCCGTCGAGGTCACCACCCGCTCCGGCGGCAAGGTCGAGCTCAACGCAGCGCTGCACGCCAACGACTGATCAGAAGCTCCTCGCGACTCCGCCGCGTGCGCGAGATCTCGGAGCTCGACCTGAGAAGGGCCCCTTCCGCCGCAGGTGGGAGGGGCCCTTTCCGCTGAGTTTGGTCCGTTCGGAGCAGGCTGTCGGGTGAGTTGTCCGTTTTAGCATGGGGGATGGCTGTTTCCCGGCTTCTGGAGGACGTGCTCTCCGCCGAGCCCGCGGAGGTGGGGCGCGAGGCGTCGATCGCGGCTCACGTCCGCGCCGGGCTGGACGCGCGGTTGCGAGCGCACGAGGCCGGGACGCGCGTCGGCGAGGATCCCGAGGAGCTGCACCAGATGCGGGTGTCGGTGCGGCGGATGCGCGCGATGCTGCGCTCGGCGCGCCCGTTCCTGGATCGCGAGGAGTCCGAGCCGCTGCGCGCCGAGCTGGGCTGGCTGGGCAGGGCTCTCGGACCGGTCCGGGACCTGGACGTGCTGCTGGAACGGCTCCGCTCGGAGTTCGCCGACCTCCCCGAGACCGAGCGCGCTGCCGCCGAACAGCTGGTCTCCGGCCTCGACACCGAGTACCTGAGGGCCAGGGACGACATGCTGGCCGCGCTGGACAGCGATCGCTACCAGGACCTGCTGGAACTGCTGGCCCGCGCCACCCGGGAACTCCCCGGCCGGGGCTCCGATGTGGACGCCGCGTCGCAGCTCCGGCGGCTGGTGCGGCGGCAGTGCGGCAAGCTCCGCAAGGCCGTCGAACGGCTTCCGGCCGAGCCCGCCGACGCCGAGCTGCACGCGCTGCGCATCGACGGCAAGAAGGTCCGCTACACCGCCGAGCTCGCCGAACCGCTGCTCGGCGCTCCGGTGAAGCGGCTGATCAAGACCACGAAGGGCTTCCAGGACGTCCTCGGCGAGCACCAGGACGCCTGCGTCGCGGAGGAGCGGATCCGGGCGCTGCTGGACGGCTTCGGGCCGCGCCCGGATGCCGGAATCGCCTTCGCCGCAGGACGTCTCGTGGAACGCGAGGAGGTCCGCAAAGCAGACCGACGCGCTCGGTGGCCGGAGTCCTGGAGCGCCCTCAGCGGAGCCGCGGCCGAGGTGTGAGACCGGCCTGCGGTCGTGGTCCGAACCGACCGGGCACGAGCGCACGGGTCGGTTCGGACCAACCGTCCGATCAGGAGCCCAAGCGCTTCGCCGCGGTGGCGATCCGCTCGTCGGTGGCCGTCATCGCGATGCGGACGTGGCGGGCGCCGTCGGGCCCGTAGAACGTGCCCGGCGCGGCGAGGATTCCCCGCTGCGCGAGCCATTCCACGGTCGCCCAGGCGTCCTCGCCCCGGGTCGACCACAGGTACAGCCCGGCCTGCGAGTGCTCGATGGTGAACCCGGCCGATTCCAGCGCGGGACGCAGCACCGCGCGGCGGGCGGCGTAGAGCTCGCGCTGGGCGGCGACGTGCTCGTCATCGCGCAGCGCGGCGGTGACCGCCTCCTGGACGGGCCGCGGAACGATCATCCCGGCGTGCTTGCGCAGCTCCAGAAGCCGCGCGACCAGCGCCGGATCACCGGTGACGAACCCGGCCCGGTAACCGGCCAGGTTCGACGACTTCGACAGCGAGTGCACGGCCAGCAGGCCGTCGCGCGCGGCGCCGACCGAGGGGTGCAGCACCGAGACCGGCTCGGCGTCCCAGCCCAGCGCCAGGTAGCACTCGTCGGAGGCCACCGCGGCGCCCATGTCCTGGGCGGCGCGCACCATCCGGCCGAGCTCGTCGGCGGTGAGCACGCGTCCGGTCGGGTTGGACGGCGAGTTCAGCCACAGCAGCCTGGTCCCGGCGGGCGGCAGCTCACCGGGGGCGAGCCGGACGACCTCGGCGCCGGCGATCTTCGCGCCGACCTCGTAGGTCGGGTAGGCCAGGTCCGGGATGGCGACGACGTCGCCGGGCCGCACGCCCAGCAGCGTCGGCAGCCAGGCGACCAGTTCCTTGGAACCGATGGTCGGCAGCACCGCGTCCGGTTCCAGACCGGTGATGCCGTAGCGCCTGCGCAGCGACTCCACGGCCGCTTCGCGCAGGGCCGGAGTGCCGTGCGTGGCCGGGTAGCCCGGCACCTCCGCCACGGCCGAGAGAGCCTCCTGGAGCTTCGCCGGAACCGGGTCGACCGGGGTGCCCACGGACAGATCGACGATGCCGTCCGGGTGGGCGTTGGCGGTCGCCTTGTGCGGCGCCAGCGAGTCCCAGGGGAAGTCAGGAAGCCGTGGCCCGGACGCTGCTGCGCCCGGGCCGGTCGCGGAACTCATTCGCCCTGAGGCGGCAGGCTCGTGACGGGCTCGACGTCCTTGTTGACCTTGCCCACCTTCGCAGCGCCACCCGGCGAGCCGAGCTCGTCGAAGAAGTCCACGTTCGCCTTCGTGTAGGCGGCCCACTCGTCCGGCACGTCGTCTTCGTAGTAGATGGCCTCGACCGGGCAGACCGGCTCGCAGGCACCGCAGTCGACGCACTCATCGGGGTGGATGTAGAGCATCCGCCCGCCCTCGTAGATGCAGTCGACAGGGCACTCTTCGATGCATGCCTTGTCGAGCACGTCCACGCAGGGCTCGGCGATCACGTAGGTCACGGTTGCACTCCTGCTCGAAGCGTTGTCCAACGCACGCTCAGGAATCTCCTGGCGCGACTGCTGACAGTATCTCTCGGACCCCCCTGAGCGCGTAACTGGTCCCACAGCTCGGGAGTCCCGACGACTCTACGCCGGGGGCGTTAACGGCGTAAACCGTTCTGGTGCAACCACTCCGCACCCTTCCGGCCGATCCGCTTGAGGGCCGAACGTTCTCCCAGGTAACCACCGACAACACCGACCACGGGAAGGTTCCCCAGGAGCTGGTGGTGCAGCCGTCCCTGGGGTCTCTTGTCGAGTTCGGAATCGAACTCCCACACCGCACGTGCCATCCGCCACACCGTGCGCACGACGGCCTTCACGGTCGCTTTACCGTGCTTGCGCTTCGAGGCGTCGAGGTCCTCGGTGAGCTCCTGCGTGCGCGCGTCGTCCTCGGCGGACCCGGCGGCCAGCTCGCGGCTGATCTTCCGCCCCAGCAGCACCTCGGCGATCAGCTGGACCTTGACGGCGGAATCGGTCACCCCGTGCTCGCCGGCGATCGCGCACAGCACCAGGCTCTGCCCGGTGATGCCCAGGGCGTTGCGCATCGGGAGCCGGGACGTGATCACCCCGCCGAACCGCGGCAGCCCCGCCGCCAGCGCCAGGAACCGGCCGACGCGCAGCGTCCACCAGTCGCAGCGCTCGTCGACGCTCATCGCGTCCCACGTGGAGCTGCCGGGCAGCTGCATCGAGTCGAGCTGCCGCAGCAGCTTGTGGATCGCCCCGTCGCCCAGGGCGTCGATCTCCCGCCCGCGCAGCCGAACGGGGTCGGCTTCGCGCAGCGCGGCGAGCACGGGCGTCGCGGCCCGCACGAACGGCCGCAGCACGGCTGCGACGCGTTCATCGGTCAACACTTCGGCCATCGGTCCTCCCGGGACCCATTCTGCCGAACCGGGGCCGACGACCGGGCGCGAGAACGCGGTGTTCGCCCACACGACACTCCGCGGTGCTCCCCGGGAGGTCAGCGCGCGGGCTTGGCGAGGACGATGCCGAGCATCATGGCGCTGGGCAGGGCGCCTCCGGCGATGAGCAGGAGGGTGCGCCAGTCGCTGCCGAGCAGCACCACGTCACCGCCGGGCCCGAACACGCCGAACACCAGCACCACCGCGAACCACAGGACCAGCGGTGCGCCCGCGACGCGGCGGCTCCGGGAGATCCGGCCGGCCTCGGCGACCAGCAGCGGAGTCGTCACGGCCGCCACGGCCGCGGTGATCGGGAACTGCACCGAGCCGATGTAGAGCGGCAGGTACATGAGCTCCAGGATCGCCAGCAGGACCGCGTCGAGCAGCAGGAAGCCGAACAGGGTCCTCTCCGGACGCGTCACCGGTCCCCCACCGGTTCGGTGCCGCTCACCCCGAGCCCGCCGAACAGGTCCGTCTCGCAGCCCTCGGACGGGCCGGTGGCCAGGACGTAGTGCTCGGCGGTCACCACCGGGTGCGCCACGCCGTTGGACAGCGCGTAGGAGGCGACGCCGTCGCCGTTGCGCCACTGCTCGACCCAGACCTTGACCTGGGTGCCGTGCGCCCGCAGCGCGCTGATCTTGGCGGGCAGGTGCTCGGCGATGTCGATGACGGTGGTGATCGTCTCGTCGGCGACGCTGGCCAGCTCGTGCGGTTCGGGCAGGTCGAAGGGCAGGTCGTCGGAACGCGCGAGGTCGGCCAGACCGGCGGCCAGCGCATCGCGCGAGGGCACCGCGTAGAACAGCCGGTCCACGTCCGGGACGCGCTCGACCGCCGCGCGCGTGATCTCGTGGGCGCGGATGTGGTCGGGGTGCCCGTAGCCGCCGTCCTCCGCGTAGGTCACGACGACCTGCGGCTTGACCTCGTCGAGGATGTCGGCCAGCGCGGCGACCTGCGGTTCGCGGTCGCCGATGGCGAAGGCGCGCGGATGGGCGTCGGGGCGGGCGGTCGCCTGGCCGGGTTGCTCCCAGAGCATCCCGGAGTCGCGCCACCGGCCGACACCACCCAGGAACCGCTGGTCGGCGACCCGCAGCGCGGCGCAGGCCGAGCGGAGCTCACCGACCCGGTAGCCACCGAGCTGGTCGGCTTGATCCGACACCAGCCCCTGCAGGCTCTCCGGGATGACCTCGCCTTCCTCGCCGAGGGTGCAGGTCACCACGTAGACCTGCACGCCGCGAGCGGCGTAGCGGGCGATCGTCCCGCCGGTCCACAGGGTCTCGTCGTCTGGATGCGCGTGTACCAGCAGCAACCGCGGTGGGGCCGTCAGCGTCACCGGTCCAGCCTAATCGCCCCAGAAGAACAACAACGAAGCCCCCAACGCCAGGCAAGCACCGAAGGTGCTTTCTCACTACCCCACCAGAGCAACCGGCACCGCCGCGGGTTCGCCAGCGGCTCTCTGGGGAGGACAGCCGCAGCGCCGCGTATAGAAATACTCAAGTCGCGGATCCCGGAGCCAGAAGGCGTGTCAGGTTCCGCCACCCGCACCACGCACAACGACCACGGCTGATCTCAAAGCATTAATAGCCGTCGTTTTCTGCTGGTGTTCCCAGCCATTGGGCTGCCGTGGAGAACGGCCCGGCGAACCCGTTGCCCGCTTGGACGCCGGTGGCCTCGTTGCTCAGCGCCAGGACCTGCGCCTGCTGGTAGAGCGGGAGGGCGATCGCGTCCCGCCACAGCACGGATTCGACGTTCGCCGACGCCTGCTGGAACGACATCCGTCCGGACAGGGCCGCGTCGATGGTGGGTTGCAGGAGCTCGTCGCAGAATCCGGCCGCGTTGTAGGGCAGCGGCTGCTCGCTGTCGGGGTCCACACCCGGGCAGCCGTAGGACGAGGCCATGGTGGCGGCCGGGTCGCCGCCGGCCGGGCGCGGCGCGACTGCCATGTCGACGGTGCCCGAGGTGCCCGCCTCGGCGGAGTGCGGATCGGTGGCGAGCATGTCCCCGAAGAGCTGGTCCCCGGTCGGCGTCACCACGGTGGCCTGGATGCCCTGCGCGCGGAGCTGCTGGGCGGCGGCTTCGGCGATGCTGATGTAGCCCTCGTGCTCGAAGGGCGCGGCGATCACCAGGTTCAGCGGACGTCCGTCGCGGATCCACGAACCGCCCGTGCGCTGGTACCCGGCCTCGGTGAGCAGCCGCTCGACCTGCGCCGGATCGGGACGCTTCGGCAAGGCACCGGCGGGTTCGGTGGGCGTGTAGCCGTGCTCCGACGGCGCGAGGACCTGCGCGTGGGCCTGCAACTGCTCACCGGGACCGCCGCCGGTTCCGGCCTCGATCAACGCGGGGCGGTCGAGCGCGGCCAGCACGGCCTGCCGGACCTTGACGTCGGCGAGCGCGCGGCTGTCCTGCCGCAGCAGCATCTCCATGGTCGCCGGGCGAGGAACGGTCATCATCTGCACCTGGTCGCCCAGGTCGCGCAGCGACCGCACGGTCCCGGCGTCGGCGCTGAACAGCGCCATGTGGCTGTCCCCGCTGCGCAGCGCCTCGACCTGGCGGGCCTTGTCGACGGCGCGCAGCACGATCCGGTCGGACTGCGCGGGCGGGCCCCAGTAGCGGTCGTTGCGCTCCAGGATGATCTCGCCGCGGTCCAGGTCGATCTGCCGGATCGCGAACGGGCCGCCCGAAGCCGGGTAGCCGTCGTCGAGGACGGTTCCCCAGCCGCGCGGCGCGGCGCGCAGCAGGTGCGCGGGCAGCAGGTTGTTGAACAGCGTCTGCCATCCCGCGAAGGGCTTGCTGAAGGTGACGTCGACGGTCTTGCCGCCCTGCCGGGAGGCGACGTCGTCGATCAGCCGGTAGCCGGACGGGTCCGCCACTCCGGGCTGGGAGCGGAGCTGTTCCCACAGGTAGACGAAGTCCTCGGCGGCGATCGGGGCGCCGTCGGACCAGCTGGCCTGCCGCTTGATCCGGTACCGGACGGTGAACTTCTCCGCGTCCGGGACGATCTCGGCGGACTCCATCAGGTTGGTGTCCAGCTGCAGCCCGCCGTCCGGGCCGGGCCGGAACACCGAGGGCAGCATCAGCCCGGCGAGCGCGGAGCTCGTCGGCGACAGGTCGGCGAGGGTGTGCGGGTTGAACCCGCCTTCGAGCTCGTCGACGCCGACGACGACCTCGATCGGCATCGGCTGCGCGGGAGTGCTCGTGCTGGGTGCGCTGGTCGTCGGACCCGGCTCCACCAACTGCGGTGGTGGAGCGTCCGTGCAGCCCGCGACCAGGCTGACGACGGTCACCAGCAGGGGAACCGCGCCCAGTGCGCGGCGTCGACCCTGGGTCACGCCGAACCTCCCCTCACATCGGCCGCCGGAGGATCACCCCGGGCCACGCGCCCCGCAGGTCCGGACGACATCATCCGAACGCAGGACGCGCGAGAGCCCCCCATGGTTCCGCAACCGATCCGATGATCGTCCCCGGGGTCCCGCCAACGCCAGCGGCCACCACCATCAGGCAAGCGCCGAACCGTCAGGCAAGCGCCGAAGGCGCTTTCTCCTTACCCCACCTGAGCAACTCGCACCGCCGGGGGTTCTCCAGCGGTGCTGTGGCGAGCACGCCTCGACGCCGTGTATTGGACATACATAAGTCGAGGCGCGCGGAGTCCACAGCGCCGCTCAGGTTCCCCTGCTCGCACCGCCAAGCAGAACGACCACGATCAACGAGATCAAGAGTTGTCGCGGGCCTTCTGGCGGGAGCGCTCGCGACCGCGGGTGGTGCTGTCCAGGGTGATCTTCCGGACGCGGATCGCTTCCGGACCGACCTCGACGCACTCGTCGCCGGAGCAGAACTCCAGGGCCTCCTCCAGCGAGAGGGTGCGCGGCTTGGCCAGCTTCTCCAGCTCATCGGCGGTCGAGGACCGCATGTTGGTGAGCTTCTTCTCCTTGGTGATGTTCACGTCGAGGTCCTCGGCGCGCGGGTTCTCGCCCACGACCATGCCCTCGTAGACCTCGCTGGTGGGCTGCACGAAGAACGAGCCGCGGTCGGCCAGCTGCAGCAGCGCGTAGTTGGTGGCCGGGCCGGAGCGGTCGGCGACCAACGAGCCGCTGTGGCGGGTGCGCAGTTCGCCCACCCACGGGAAGTAGCCCTCGAAGACGTGGTTGGCGATACCGGTGCCGCGCGTCTCGGTGAGGAACTCGGTGCGGAACCCGATCAGGCCGCGCGAGGGGATCACGTAGATCAGCTTGATGCGGCCGGTGCCGTGCCCGTCCATGGTCTCCATGCGGCCCTTGCGGCCGGCCAGCAGCTGGGTGACGGCGCCGAGGTGCTCCTCGGGGGCGTCGATGGTCAGCCGCTCGAACGGCTCGCACAGCTTGCCGTCGATGGTCTTGGTGACCACCTGCGGCTTGCCGACGGTCAGCTCGAAGCCCTCGCGGCGCATGTTCTCGACCAGGATGGCCAGCGCCAGCTCACCGCGGCCCTGGACCTCCCAGGCGTCGGGCTTCTCGGTCGGCAGCACCTTCATGCTGACGTTGCCGATCAGCTCGGAGTCCAGGCGGGCCTTGACCTGCCGGGCGGTGATCTTGGTGCCGCCGTTGCGGCCGGTCAGCGGCGAGGTGTTGACGCCGATGGTCATCGAGATGGCCGGGTCGTCGACGGTGATCCGCGGCAGCGGCTTCGGGTTGTCCGGGTCGGTGAGGGTGTCACCGATGGTGATGTCCGGGACGCCGGCGATGGCCACCAGGTCGCCCGCGGAGGCTTCCTCGGCGGGCACGCGGGTGAGGTTCTCGGTGATCAGCAGCTCGGTCAGGCGGACCTTCTCGACGCTGCCGTCCTCGCGGCACCAGCCGACGGTCTGGCCCTTGCGCATGGTGCCGGAGTGGATCCGGCACAGGCCGATGCGGCCCAGGAAGGACGAGGCGTCGAGGTTGGTGACCAGCGCGCTCAGCGGCGAGTCGAAGTCGGCGATGGGCGCGGGCACGTGGTCGAGCAGGACCTTGAACAGCGCGTCCAGGTTCTCCTCGTCGGGCAGCTCGCCGTCGACGGGCTGCTCCATCGAGGCGCGGCCGGCGCGGGCGGAGGCGTAGACGACCGGCAGGTCGAGGATGGCCTCCATGTCCAGGTCGACCTCGCCGTCGAGCTCGCTCGCGAGCTCCAGCAGCAGGTCGTGGGCCTCTTCGACGACCTCGGCGCAGCGCGCGTCGGGGCGGTCGACCTTGTTGACGACCAGGATGACCGGCAGCTTCGCCGCCAGCGCCTTGCGCAGCACGAAGCGGGTCTGCGGCAGCGGGCCCTCACTGGCGTCGACCAGCAGGGTCACGCCGTCGACCATCGACAGCGCGCGCTCCACCTCGCCGCCGAAGTCGGCGTGGCCGGGGGTGTCGACGACGTTGATGGTGACCGGGCCGTCTTCGGTCTCGCGACGGATCGCGGTGTTCTTGGCCAGGATCGTGATGCCCTTCTCACGTTCCAGGTCGTTGGAGTCCATGACGCGGTCGACGAGCTCGGCGCGTTCGGAGAAGGCACCGGACTGGCGCAGCATCGCGTCGACCAGGGTGGTCTTGCCGTGGTCGACGTGCGCGACGATGGCTACGTTGCGCAGATCACTGCGCGTGGGGGCGGCGACGCTGGTGGCGGACACGCGGGTACTCCATGGCTCGGCGCGGAAAGGTCGCGGCGGTTCGTCGATGTGATGCACCGCTGGGCGATGGCACCGGATGCGGATCTCCCCGCATGGCGCCTGCTGACTTCCAGGCACCGGCCGCGGCTCCACTGCGCCGCTGCTGCGGAGCTCATTTCGGGCGGCACCCCGCGGGTTGCGGGGGCGCTACGTCGACACGCGGCCCCCTCCAGCGTAGTGCAAGCACATCCCGGACCGACGCGCACGTGCGCAGCGCAACAGCGAACAGCCGGCGAACATCAAGTTCGCCAGGTCGGGTTAGGTTCACCTACGCTCGGCCGCAACCCCGTCCCCAGCGCCGGAAAGAAGCACCGTGGGCAAAGGCACCATCAAGGTCAAGAAAAAATGTTGCCATTCGCAACCACCGTGCAAGAGCTGCCCCATCGTGGCTCTGCGCACACTGCTCAAGGATCAGAAAGCGGCCGAGGTCAAAAAGGCGCAGAAGAAGGCCAAGAAAAAGGACGCGAAGTGACCTGGCCGCGGCGCCGGCACCGCAGCCCGGGGCAGGTCGGCGGCTAGCGCTGCGCGACCGTGGTCAGCGGGTCCGCGTAGGCGGCCAGCTCCGGGATCGTGCGCAAGGCCTGGAACTCGACGACCTCGTAGCGGACCAGCTTGTGCAGGGCGAACGGGTCGGTCGCCAGGATGGCGTCCAGCCTGCCGCGGGACATCGCACGAGCGATGATCACCGCCCCGTTGCGCGGGTGCCGGTGACCTGCGGCGATGAAGTCGCCTGCGTCGTAATGCTGGGTGACCCATTCGTAGTGATCTACCAGTTGGGCATCGATATCCGATTCTGGCGCGGTGTATTGCAGCAGCACTACAAACATTCTTTCAATGTAACTCCCCCACCTGGCATTTGCCGATCAAATTCGCCCGTTGAATCCAACGAGAACAAGATCGAAAAACCGGAAATCGGACTCCCCGCCGCACACCCCGCGAAACCCCTCACTCACTCAGAGCAACCACTTTCACGGAGGTTGGACCCGGAACCGGGTGGATCCCCTGGCGCCCGCTGATCACCACCGTGCAACTTGGCCGCATGGGTACTGTTGTGATGCACAGCGACATCGAGCCCCGGGTCGAGAGGAGTGCCGCCGTGGCAGCACCGGCATTCGACCCGGAAGGTCCGTTCGACCCGCTCGTCGACCTCGACGGGCTGTGGACGCCTGAGCTCGCCGACAGGTACCTGCCGATCCCGGGGATGCCCCCGGCCAAGTACGAGTGCCTGGACGGAAAGCTGATCACGAGCCCGCGCGAGGGTACGGCCAACATGTTCGCCGTGTGGCAGCTCGGCAAGCGGTTGGAAACCGCCGCCGAGCAGGAGGGACACCACTTCTACCTGACGGTCAACGTGTTGCTCGACGTCCAGAAGTGGATCGAGCCCGATTTCGTGGCGCTCAGGCAGCCCGGGCACGGACGCACCTGGATCCCGCCGGACGAGGTGCTGCTCGCTGGAGAGTGCGTGTCGCCATCGAGCAAGAGCAACGACCGCGTCGACAAGCCCGAGAAGTGCGCCGAGGCAGGCATCCCCTACTTCATGCGCGTTGCAGTCAACTACCAGCTCCGCCGCGTCGAGATCGAACTGCTCCGCCTCGAAGACGGCAAGTACCGCACCCACGCGAGCTCCGCGCAGGCGGAGCCCTTCGAGACCGATCTGCCGTTCCCGCTGTCGTTCGACCCCGCTGAGCTGCTCGAACGCTAGGCGCTGAGCAGCTCGCGCAAGGTGTGCAGGAGGACTCGGTCGGTGTCGAGCCAGTCGAGGGCGGGCAGGTCCGCTGCGCTCACCCAGCGGACCTCGCGGTGCTCGACCGCTGCGGGCTGCTGGGCGGGGTCGGTGAGCTCCGCGGTGTGGATGCGCAGCAGCATGCCGTTGTCCAGCGGGACGTCGGTGCCGAGGCGGCCTGTGGGGCGGACCGCGACGTCGAGCTCTTCGCGGCACTCGCGGACCACGGCCTCGGACTCGTCCTCGCCGGGTTCGACGCGGCCGCCCGGCAGCTCCCACTGGCCGGCGTGCGAGGCCGGGTAGCTGCGCTGCTGAGCGAGCAGCCGTCCCTCGTGCACGATCGCGGTGCCCACGACGATCTTCCGCGCCGCCCAGGACTCGGCGAGCTCGCGGACGGCGCGGATGCGGGCGGCCAGCACGTCGAGCACCAACCGGCGGCCCACGGCGACGTCGCCGAGCCTGCCCAGCGGGCCGAGCGGGCTCGTCCACCGCACCGAGTCGGTGAGCAGCGTGCGCGGGCCGACCTGCGCCAGGACCGTCTCGTGCCGCAGCTGCGCGAGCGGCCCGGCGACCAGCACCGAGCTCAGCCCGTCGGCGTCGGCCCGCACGATGCGCGTGGTCAAGGTGAACGCGGAGAGCCGGAACGCGAGTTCATCACCGGGCACCAGCAGCGAATCGGGGCTGGTCAGCGACCGGCCGCGAATGCCGAGGGAGGCCAACCCGGTCTCGGCCGTCGGGGTGTGCCGCAGCGCGGCCCCCACGGTGGCCAGTGGTGCCTCGATCAGACCGGTACTCCGCAGAACCGCCACGTTCACGAATCTTGCCCGACGTCAGCGCGCGGCCGGCCAGCGGACCTCGATGCGCGCACCGCCCGAGGGCGCCTCGCCGGCGCGCACCGACCCGCCGCGCCTGTTCACGGCCTCGGCCGCCAGCGCCAGCCCGAGCCCGGCGCCGCCGGTGCTGCGGGCCCGGTCGGGTTCGACCCGGTAGAACCGGTCGAACACGCGCGGCCGGTGCTCGGCCGGGATGCCGGGGCCGTCGTCGTCGACCAGCAGCCGCACGCCCATCCCCGGCTCGGCCTGCACCGACACCCGCACCAGCGTCCGGCTGTAGCGCCGGGCGTTGCCGATGATGTTCTCCAGCACCGTCGAGACCTCGGCGGGCGCGGCCAGCACGAGCACCGGGTCCTCGGGCACGTCCAGTTCGACGTCACCGCCGAGCCGTTCGGCGGCCGCGCGCACGGCCGCCGCCAGGTCCACCGGCCGGGTCGGTTCGACCTCGCGCTCCGCGCGGGCGAGCGCGAGCAGGCTCTCCACCAGGGTGGACAGCCGCTGCGCTTCGAGAGCGATGTCCTGCAGCGTCTCGTGGGCGATCTCCGGGTCGGGGTGCATGACCGCGACCTCGGCCTGGGCGCGGATGGAGGCGACGGGGTTGCGCAGCTCGTGGGCCGCGTCGCCGGTGAACCGGCGCAGCCGTTCGGTGTCGGCGTCGCGGCGGGCGAGCATCGCGTTGAGCTCCTCGGCCAGTGCCCGGATCTCGTCGGCGGCCTCGGGCACCGGCAGCCGCTCGCCCTCGGGCAGTCCGGCGGCGGCGCTGCGGATGCGGTCGACCGGCCGCAGCGACCGGTGCACGACCAGCCAGGTCGCGAAGCCGACCAGGGCCGCTGCCAGCACCGATCCGAAGCTGAGCAGCTTCCCGGTGCGTCCGGCGGTGTCGGCGAAGCCGACCAGGCGGGCTTCGGCGGCCACCAGCAGGTGCCGGCCGCCGGGGTCGGTGACCGGGACGCCTCGCCAGCGGTGCAGCTCGGCGGGCGCCTCGAAGTCGAGCACGCCGCTGCCCGCGCTCAGCTCGGCGATCTGCCACTCGCTCAGGTTCGCGCTGGGCAGGCCGTCGACCGGCTCCCCGTTCTCGCCGAGCACGCGCACGTCGGGTCGGCCGACGACGGGCGAGCCCGCGGCGACGTGGCTCGCGGTGCCGCCCGCAATGCGCTTGAGGTCGGCGTCGACGGAGTCGATCAGCAGCCAGCTGACGATCCCGGTCCCGGCGTGCGCGACCACTCCGAGACCGATCAACGCGACGGCGGTGGCCACGACGCTGGTGCGGAACTGGATGGTGCGGCGCTGCCACCAGCCGCGCAGTCTCCTGATCATGCTTGCGCGCACACGCGGTAGCCCTGCCCGCGCACGGTCTGCACCAGCTCCCCGGCCCCCACGGCGGTGAGCTTGCGGCGCAGGTAGCCGACGTAGACCTCGACGACGTTGCGGGTGACGAACTGCTCCTCGCCCCACACCATGCGCAGCAGGTCGTCCTTGGGCACCACCGACTCGGGGTGGCTGGCAAGCGCGACGAGCAGCCCGAACTCGCGCGGCGAGAGCGTGACGGGCTGGCCGTCCCAGTGCACCTCGCGGTTGCTGCGGTCGATCTCCAGCGCCCCGACCCGCAGGCACGCCTGCTGGCCGGCGTTGTCGCGCCGCCGCAGCAGCGCCCGCACCTGAGCCACGAGCACCAGGAAGGAGAAGGGCTTGACCAGGTAGCCGTCGGCTCCGAGGTCGAGCCCGTCGGCCTGGTCGACCTCGCCGCTCTTGGCCGAGATCAGCAGCACCGGCGTGGTCACGTCCTGCTCGCGCATCCGCTCCAGCACCCGGTAACCGGACATGCCGGGCAGCATGACGTCGAGCAGCACGACGTCGAAGGCGCCGGTCATGGCCAGGCGCAGCGCTTCGGGGCCGTCGGCGGCGACGCTGACCTCCATGCCTTCAGCGGACAGCCCGCGGCGCAGCGCGGTCCGCACTCCCGGCTCGTCGTCGACCACCAGAACCCGAGGCAACATGGTCACCAGCATGCCGACCGCGACCCGCCGGGAGCATCCGGTCTCAGGGCCTTCTCACAGTGATCGACCGGATTCTCAGCTCGATCTCAGACTGGGCACGTCGCAGGCGGTCGATTCGCTCTCACTCGGGCACCATGAGGGCATGACCGAACTCCTCACCGACGCGCAGATCGCCGAGGCCCTGGAACACCTGCCGGAGTGGCACCGGGATGGCGACAACATCGTCCGCGTGGTCGAATTTCCCGGGTTTCCGCAGGGCATCCAGGCCGTCATGCGCATCGCCGAGATCGCCGAGAACGAGAACCACCACCCCGACATCGACATCCGCTTCAACAAGGTGACGTTCTCCCTGTCGACGCACTTCAAGGGCGGCATCACCAGCAACGACACGTCCCTGGCGCAGGAGATCGACAGCGTCGTGGAGCA
This sequence comes from Saccharopolyspora endophytica, assembly GCF_018070075.1. Classification (GTDB taxonomy): domain Bacteria; phylum Actinomycetota; class Actinomycetes; order Mycobacteriales; family Pseudonocardiaceae; genus Saccharopolyspora; species Saccharopolyspora endophytica. The sequence continues at coordinate 17,199 of NZ_JAGPXE010000013.1, read as the reverse complement.
GTTCGGCTAGCGGTGTGAAGATGCGGCGGAGCCGCGTTCTCTTTTCACGACCTACCCGGTCGGCACCGCCGAGCAAGGCAACCGCGAAACAGCTCCTAGCCCTCGACGAGGTCGGCTACTTCGAAGGCGCATCCCCAGGACAGCCCGACGCCGCAGCCGGCGTGGCCGTAGTCGTGGATGATGCGGGCGCCTTCGAAGTGCTCGACGTCGACCCGCACCGAGTCGCGGCCCGGCCGCAGCCCGACGGTCTCCTCCAGGACCTCGGCGTCGGCGAGTCGCGGTTCGAGCTGGGCGACGCGGCGACGGATCCGCGCGCTGATCTCGGCTCGCGGTGTCCGCCGCCAGTCGTGGTCGACGGAGACGCCGCCGAGCACCACGCGATCGCCGTGCGGCATCCAGGACGTGAACTCGCCGCCTTCGCTGAGCTCGATGAAGTACTCGTCGATGCCGGGGTTGCGCACCACGACGTGCTGGCCGAGCACCGGGTGCACGCCGGGGTCGCCGACGAGTTCGTGCGCCCCGACGCCGGTGCAGTTGACGACGGTGTCCGATTCGGCGACGGCGTCGGCCAGCGACGACACGGACGCCAGCAGGATCTCGCCACCGGCCGCCTGGAACCGGGCCAGGAGGTAGTCGAGGTAGCGGGGCATGTCGATCAGCGGGACGGTTCCCCGGTATCCCCAGACGAAGCCCTCGGGCAGCTCCTGCTCACCGCATCGGTGCAGGTCGGGGATCAGCTTGGTCTCGGGCGGGACGACGTCGCCGAGGTCGATGCGCGCCGCCATGCGGCCGGCGGCCAGGTGCACGCCGGAGTCCTCGTCGCGCGCCAGCGCGGTGAACTCGGCGTGCGAGAGGGTGGCCCAGTACAGGACTCGTTCCGGTGGTTTGAGCCGCGCTGGGCCCCACATCGCCCCGGCGACCGCCGAGGTCGTCTCGCGGGGCCGCTCAGCGGTGCGGATCCGCACGTGCCGACCCGCTTCGGCCAGCACGACCCCGCAGGTCAGGCCGTGCACGCCCGCGCCGATCACGAGTACCGGACTCACCCGTCCGACGCTAGCAGTCCCGTGGTCGGACGGAACCCCGAAAGGTCCCGGGTTCACCCGGCCGCCGGTCAGCCCTCGTAGTCGCGGAGGTGGTCGGCCAGTTCGGTCAGCACGTCGGCCAACTTGTGTCGTTCGCTCCGGGAGACCTCGCCCCTGGGCAGCCGGAAGGCCACCTGGTCGAGCTCCCACTGGGCAACCCTGAGCACCACGGCGAAGTTCGCCGAACGGCACATGGGCCTGCCGATCCTCCGGTTCTCCTCGATCATCACCGCTCCCCGGCCCGACTGTCGTTCGCACCACGATGGTGCAGGTCAGCAGGGGTGTTTCGGCAGCGTTGAAGAACGTCTCCGAGCTGAGTAGATGTACGCCGAGCCCTCCCCCAATTCCGCCCAACCCACACGGAGCAGAGCGGACAGAGCACCTACAGCGGCCAGGCGTTGAGCAGATCGGCCGGCCCGTAAACGGCATCAACACCTGAGCAGTCCGCCCCGCTGCGCGTGACGGCCACGACGGGAACAGGTTCGTCGGTGAGCGCTGCGCGGTGGCGGTGGAGGGCGACCAGGTCGTGCTGGTCGAAGGGGGACTGCTCCAGCCACTTGATGGAACCGACGAAGCGCAGCTCCTTGGCGATGGGAGCTCGGTCCGCCCCGACGATGTCGATCTCGACGTTGTTGCTGCGGGTCCAGTACCCGCCCACGGCAGGCGCTTCCGGCAGCTTGTCGTCGGGCAGCGTCCGAGCGAGCGCCTCGCGGATGACGGGCTCGATCGCCCGTCCACGCCAACTGGTCCAGTTCTCCCGGATCCGGGCCAGGGTCAGATCGCCCCGCCCCCGCTCGATCTCTTCGATGAACGGGCCGACGAGGTGCAGCCAGAACCGCAGGTAGGAGTCCGTCACCCGGTACCGCCGCTCCTTCGACGGACGCGTCGACAGGGGCAGTTCGGCCGCGACCGCCCGCTTTTCGAGGAGCGTTTCCAGGGATCGCTGCAGCGACGTCCCTCCGATCCCTCCGGCCGCTCGTGCGATGTTGGTGAAGGTCCGCTCCCCGCTGCCGATCGCCGACAGGACGCTGCGCGGCTGCGCGTTCGGCGGGAATTCCGCAGCCAGCGACCGTTCCGCCGACACCAGCAGCGGCGATACGGGGTCGTTCAGCGCCTCGTCGAGGAAGTCCCACAGGCCTGCGCCGCGCGGCCAGTCAGCGCAGATCAGCGGGAGTCCTCCGGTGACCAGCGCGGCGTCGAACGCTTCCGCCGACTCCAGGTCCAGCATGCGGCCGACTTCTGCGGGGTTCAGCGGACCCAGCACCATCTCCCGTCCGCGCTGGTGGAAGGGACGGCCGTAGCTGTTCAGCGCCTCCATCATCGACAGGTCGGAGCCGATGAGGATCAGCAGCACGGGTTTGGCCTCCAAGGCTCGGTCCCAGGCCCGCTGCAGCATCCCTTCGAAAGCTCCATCGGCGTCCATGAGGTACGGCACCTCGTCGATGACCACGACGCTCGGCTGGTCCGAGGGCAGCGCGGCCGCGAGCACGTCGAAGGCGGCGTCCCAGTTGCGAGGCTGCGCGGCCGACATCAGGTGCGCCAGCGGGAGGTTCGACGCCTGAGCATCCCGGGCGAGCCGGATCAGATCGGCCTCGGGAGACGCGCCGGTTGCCGCGTAGAACAGGAACGGCACCCCGGAACGCTCCGCGAAGCGCTCGACCAGGCGCGATTTGCCCACGCGGCGCCGCCCGCGCAACATCACGCACCTGCCTGGCCGCTCCCCACCGACCCCTGAAGCGATCTTCTGAAGCTCGCACTCCAACGTCGCCAGCTCGTCCCGCCGACCGACGAAGTCCACCATGCGCGCCGCCTCCAGGATTACTACCACCAAACTTACTACCGTCAATGATAGTAACATCAGCGGTAGTATCACCTCCGGCTCCGCGCTCGGCCGGGTCGGGCGGGGACCGAGTGCCTGGCCGGGTGTTCGACAGGTCTTCCGGCGCCTCGCCGCCACCATCCCCACGACGGCGTGACCTGGGGGTTCGCCTGGGCAGTGCGGTGCGCGCCGGTCTCGCATACTCGTGGGATGGCTCCAGGACGGCGAGGACGGTTTTCCCTGCTGGGACGCCTCTACGCGCTCGTCGGGGCCTTGCTGGTGGTGACCGTGGTGATCACCGGCGGCATGTTCGCCCTGCGGCAGCGGGTCGAGGACTCGACGGAGAAGCTGATCACCAATGTCGTGCCCGCGCAGAACGGCACCGCCAACCTGGTCACGACCTACGCCCAGCAGGAGAATCGCCTGCAGGCGTTCCTGCTGACCGACGACCCCGCCTACCTCCAGGCCTACGCGGCCGACCAGGCCAACGCCGCCCAGTTCCACCGGACCGTGGGGCGTCGACTCGCCGACGACCCCGAGGTGCAGGACCTGCTGAACCAGATCAACGTCGCCGCGCAGGAGTGGCGGCAGGACTCCGTCGAGCCGCTGATCGCGCGCAGCCGCAGTCCGGGCCCGCTGAACCTCTCGCCATCCGAGAAGCAGTCCGAACAGCAGCACGTGGCAGCGTTGCGCGGCAAGCTGAGGGAGCTGCGCGCCCGGGTCGACTCGCTCGAAGCGGCGGAAGAGGCCCGGGCCGCCGCGGCGCGCACGGCCGCGAACTGGCTCACGCTGGCGCTCGCCCTGGTCGGCCTCATCTCCTGGGCAACGGCGATCCTGCTGCTCCGCAACTCCCTCACCCGCCCGCTGCGCACACTCGTGTCGCAGGTCAACCAGGTGTCGGAGGGCGACCTCGACCGCCCCGTCCACGAGTCCGGGCCGCCCGAGTTGGCCGCGGTCGCGCGTGCGGTGGAGGCGATGCGGGCGCGCATCGTGAGCGAAACCCGCCACATCGCGCGGATGCAGCAGGAGCTGACTCGCCACGAGAAGGCCGAGCGGCACCGGGCGGAGCAGGACTTCGCGACGGTGGTCGACACGCTCGACGAAGGCGTCGTCGTGCTCGGCTCCGCAGGCAGCATCGAGTCGGCCAACCCGGCTGCTCAACGCATTCTCGGCGCGCGCGAATCCGAGATCGTCGGTTCCGCGCCGGCCTCCTGGGACCTGTTCGACGAATCCGGGGAAGCGCTGCGACTGGAGGACCGCGCACCCCTGTTGAACTCCCAGGTGATCCGCCTCGAACGAACGGACGGGCGCACCGTCTGGCTGGCGGTCACCTCTCGCCTGTTGAACACCGCGACGGGAACGCCGTCCAAGGTCGTCATGTCGTTCACCGACATCACCGAGAGGCGCGCGGCCCAGAACCGCTTGGAGCACGAGGCCACGCACGACCCGCTGACCGGCCTGGCCAACCGCACGCTGGTGCTCCGGCACCTGGAGCAGTCGCTCCACGAGGAGCAGCCGATGGCCGTGCTATTCCTCGACCTCGACAACTTCAAGCTCATCAACGATTCCCTCGGGCACGGCGTCGGTGACGCCGTCCTGAGCCACGCCGGGCGGCGGCTGGTGCGCGCGGCACCTTCGAACGGCCTGGTCGGCCGGCTGGGCGGGGACGAGTTCGTGGTCCTCGTCAACGGCGAGAGCGATCACCACGCACTCACCGAGCGCTGCACGCGCCTGCTCGACGCCCTGACCGAGCCGATCCGCATGGAGGGCAGGGAGCTCCACATCAACGGCAGCATCGGGGTGGTCATGGTGCGGCCCGGTGACGACCGGTCCGGGCAGGACCTCCTGCGCGATGCCGATGTGGCGATGTACCGGGCCAAGACGCGCGGCGGAGGGTGCCACGCGTTCTTCGACGTGGAGCTCCGCAAGCGCGTGCAGCGGCACATGGATCTGGAGCAGGACCTCCGCCACGCCGTGGGACGGGACCAGCTCTGGGTGGCCTACCAGCCCGTCGCCGACCTGCGCACCGATCGCACGGTGGCCGTGGAGGGATTGCTGCGGTGGCGCCACCCGGACCACGGACCGATCTCGCCCGCCGAGTTCATCCCGGTGGCCGAGGAGACCAACCTGATCAACTCCATCGGCGCGCACATGCTGCGCTCGGCGACCCACCAACTCGCCGTCGAGCGGGAGCGGCATCACCTCGACCTGACGCTCAACGCGAACCTCTCGCCGCGCCAGCTCGACGATCCCGGCCTGCCCGGTCTCGTGGAGAGCGCCCTCGCGGATTCGGGCCTGCCCGCCCGCGCCCTGTGCCTGGAGATCACCGAGGAAGCGATCATGCAGGACCCGGCTGCGGCAGCGCGCGTGCTGGAGACCTTGCGGGAGCTGGGCGTGTCACTGGCGATCGACGACTTCGGCACCGGCTACTCGTCCCTGGCCCAGATCCGACGGCTCCCGCTGGACAGCCTCAAGATCGACCGCTCGTTCATCACCGACCTGAGCGAATCGGATGAGCTCCGGGTCATCGTCACCAGCATCGTCACCATGGCCCACGCGATCGGACTCGACGTCGTGGCCGAAGGCGTCGAAACGGCCCACCAGCTCGACCTCCTCCGCACCATCGGCTGCGACCACGTCCAGGGCTACTACCTGAGCAGGCCCGTCCCCCTCGACGAACTGCTGACCTCCCCGCTCCGACTTCCCACGGGTTGACGCCGACTCCACCAAGCCGCGAGGACGTGCGGGTGAGCGATCTCGACGTGGCAGGTCATGGCGTCGAGCCCCATCGTGTCGAGGTCGACGAGAACACGTCCGCACCGCAGGCCACCGACCGGGCACGTCCACCACTCGCGGTCGTCGAGAACCGTGAGCTCCAGGTCGATCATGAACCCGCCCACCGCGATAGCTGCCATCACCGAATACTAGATAGCAGTAGATAGCTACGGCTAGTATCGGCGCGGCCTAGTTAGCTCTATAGGATTAACGTCGCGGTATGAGTTGGGAGAGCCGCGCTGATCGTGTCGACCACGAGTCGCCCGAGTACGTCTGGCAGCAGATCGCCGACGACCTCCGCGCCGACATCGAGTCCGGTGAGCTGTCGGCCGGGTCCAGGCTCCCCAGCGGCCCAGAACTCGGCGAGATCTACGGCGTCGCCCGCCTGACCGCGATCAAAGCCGTGAACGCGCTCCGGGACGAAGGGCTGCTCAAGGTCCTCTCCGGGAAAGGAACGTTCGTCGCCCCGAAAAAGTCGTAGGCGATGAACTCGGCTCAGTCGCCGGTGTAGTTCTCCGGGCCGATCTCGGTGACGGCCGCATCGGCCGCCGCATCGGTGGCGGTCTCCGCGCTGGGAGACGAGCTCAGGTTCACGTACAGCGCGACCGCGTGGACCACGTACCGGTGGTCGTAGCTGACGTAGCTCTCGGTCCGCGCCCGCTCGTAGCCGTCGCAGGCGTCGCTCCCGCGCCCCTCGTTCGGGCACCAGATGCCGAAGTCCCACGAGCCACCGGCGACGATCCGCTCCTTGGCCGCCTTCGCCGTCGAGGTGTCGTCGAAGCGGATGACCTGGACCGACACGAGCACGTCGGCGTCCTCCGAGACGTCGCCGGACTTCAGGTAGTTCCCGGTGACGGTCAGGTCGCAGTCGTAGCCGCTCAGCACTCGCCGGACGTTGTCGGACATGTGGGAGGCGTCGGTGCAGCCGTGCACCCCCGACGCGACGCGGGCGTAACCGACACCGCGATCGTCCTCGAAGTCGTCGGGCAGCAGCGCAGCGGTCGTGAACGGGGTTTCGTCGGTGGACTCGTCGTCCGGCGATGCGGTCTTCGTCGGCTCGGCCGTGTAGGTGCGCGTCGGCCTGTAGGTGCTGCTCGGCTCGTCGTCCTCGCTGGTCACCGAGGCTCTCGACGGCTCAGCGGATGAGGAGGCGCTACCGCCCAGAGCGTTGTCGAGCGCGTTGCCCAGCTGCCCGATGTTGGAGAACCCCAGGAAGCCGAGGAGGGCCACCACCGAACCGACGGCACCGATGATCGCGACCCATCTGGGCGTGTCCGACCCTGTCGACCTCGACCGCTCGCCGTCATCGCCCTCCGGCAACGCCCCGCACCCCCGCCCAGCCAAAACCGATGGCACACCGCCGTTCTCGGCAGGAGGCTAGAGCAACTCACGGACAAAAACAGGCGTTTCCCCCAAGATCAGCCACTCGGACGCCCAAACACCGCAGGCCCGGACCGATCTGAGCCGGTCCGGGCCTGCGGTGGAGTGCGTCTGATCAGACGTTGAAGCGGAACTCGACGACGTCTCCGTCGACCATGGTGTAGTCCTTGCCCTCCATGCGGACCTTGCCCGCGGACTTGGCGTCGGCCATGGAGCCCGCGGCGATGAGGTCGTCGTAGGAGACGACCTCGGCCTTGATGAAGCCGCGCTCGAAGTCGGTGTGGATGACGCCTGCGGCCTGCGGGGCGGTCGCGCCCTGCGGGATCGTCCAGGCGCGGGCCTCCTTGGGGCCTGCCGTGAGGTAGGTCTGCAGGCCGAGCGTGTGGAAGCCGGCGCGGGCCAGGGCGTTGAGGCCCGGCTCGTCCTGGCCGATGGACTCCAGCAGCTCCCGCTGCGACTCCTCGTCGAGCTCCATGAGCTCGGCCTCGACCTTGGCGTCCAGGAACACCGCGTCGGCCGGGGCGACCAGCTCGCGCAGCTCCTTCTGCTTGGCCTCGTCGGCCAGCACGCCCTCGTCCGCGTTGAACACGTACAGGAACGGCTTGGTGGTCAGCAGGTTGAGTTCCCCCAGGTCGGGGTCGTCCTTGCCGATGCCCGCGGCGAACAGCGTCTTGCCGTCCTCCAGGATCGTCTGCGCCTTCTTGACGGCCTCCAGCGCGGGACGCTTGTCCTTGTTCGTCCGCGCTTCCTTCTCCATCCGCGGCAGCGCCTTCTCCAGCGTCTGCATGTCGGCGATGATCAGCTCGGTGTTGATCGTCTCGATGTCGCTGGACGGGTCGACGCGGCCGTCTACGTGGACCACATCGGGGTCGTCGAAGACGCGGATGACCTGGCAGATCGCGTCGGCCTCGCGGATGTTGGCGAGGAACTTGTTGCCCAGTCCCTGCCCCTCCGAGGCGCCCTTGACCAGGCCCGCGATGTCGACGAACGACACGGTGGCGGGCACCGTCTTGGCGGAGCCGAACACCTCGGCCAGCTTGTCCAGCCGGGCGTCCGGCAACGGCACCACGCCGACGTTGGGCTCGATGGTGGCGAACGGGTAGTTCGCCGCGAGCGCGTCGTTGCTGGTCAGCGCGTTGAACATGGTGGACTTGCCGACGTTGGGCAGACCGACGATTCCGAGGGTGAGACTCACGCCTTGGGAGTTTAGGCGTTCCGCTCCCGGACCATCGGGCCCGGTCGTCCCCGTCGTGTCCGATTCCCGCTAGTAACCGCTCCCCCGCGCTGGGAACATCGAGGTCGTGCTGGTGGGAACAGAGGATGCGTTCAGGGCCGTGGCCGCGCGTGACGCGCGGTTCGACGGCAGCTTCATCCACGCCGTGCGGTCGACCGGGATCTACTGCCGACCGTCCTGCCCGGCTCGCACGCCCAAGCGCAGCAACAGCGAGTTCTACCCGACCGCTGCCGCCGCGCAGGCCGCCGGGTACCGGGCGTGCCGCCGCTGCCTGCCCGACGCGGTCCCCGGATCCCCCGAGTGGGATCTGCGGGCCGACCTCGCCGGGCGCGCGATGCGGCTGATCAGCGACGGAGTCGTCGACCGCTGCGGGGTGCAGGGGTTGGCCGACAAGCTCGGCTACTCCGAGCGGCACCTGACCAGGGTGCTCACCTCGGAGCTCGGCGCGGGCCCGCTGGGGCTGGCGCGGGCGAACCGGGCGCACTCGGCGCGGGTGCTGATCGAGACGACCGACATCTCCTTCAGCGACGTCGCGTTCGCGGCCGGCTTCGCGAGCCTGCGGCAGTTCAACGACACGATGCGCGAGATCTTCGGCCGGACGCCCACCGAACTGCGCGGGCAGAAGCGCGGCGCGCCCAGCGGGGCTGGGACCGTGCAGCTGCGGCTGCCGTTCCGCACGCCGTGCGACATCGCCGGTGTGCTGCGGTTCCTGGCCCGCCGGGCGCTGAGCGGGATGGAGGAGTCCGGGGACGGCTGCTACGCGCGGTCCCTGCGACTCCCCCACGGCACCGGCATCGCGAAGCTGCGCGCCGCAGACAAGCACGTCGCCTGCGCGCTGCGGCTGTCCGACCTGCGGGACCTGGGCAGCGCGGTGGCCAGGCTGCGCCGGCTGCTGGACCTCGACGCCGATCCCGTCGCGATCGGCGAGGTGCTCGGCTCCGACCCGCTGCTGCGGGACTCCGTCGAGCGCTCCCCCGGGGTCCGCGTGCCCGGGGCGGTGGACGGGCTGGAGATCGTGGTGCGGGCGGTGATCGGCCAGCAGATCTCGGTCGCCGCCGCGCGCTCGACCACCGAGCGGCTCGTCACCGAGCTCGGCGACGAGCTGCCGCACCCCGAAGGCGGGGTGACCAGGCTGTTCCCCACCGCCGAGGTGCTCGCCGAGCACGCGGCCGCAGCACTGCCGGGGCCCCGGCGACGTGCGGAAACCGTGCGGGACGTGGCGGCCGCCGTCGCCGAGGGGCGGCTCGCGCTGCACCCCGGGCGCGACGAGGCGGAGCTGCGCGAGGACCTGGAGCGCATCCGGGGCGTGGGCCCGTGGACGTCGAGCTACGTGGTGATGCGGGTGCTCGGGGCCCCCGATGTGCTTCTTTCCGGTGATCTCGCGTTGAGGCGGGGCGCGGGGCTGCTAGGAATCCCCGGAGAACCCGCCGAACTGTCCGCGCACGCCAGGCGTTGGAGCCCGTGGCGCTCCTACGCCGGTGTGCTGCTGTGGGAGGCGGCGATCCCCGCACCACAGCAGGAACCCTTCGAACTCTGGGAGAAATCGTGATCAAGTGGTCCACTGTGGAAACTCCGGCGGGACCGTTCTGCGCGGTGGTCGACACCGACGGCGTCGTGCTCGCCTCCGGCTGGACGGCCTGGACCGATGACCTGCTGCCGCAGGTCGCGCCGTCGCTGATGTTCGAGGAGCTGGTGCAGGTCGACGACCTCGGCCCCGTGACCAAGGCGATCACCGCCTACCACGAGGGTGATCTGGAGGCCATCGACGACATCCCGGTCAGCCAGCACTCCGGGCCCTACCTGCAGCACGCGTGGAAGGTGCTGCGCACCGTCACCCCCGGAAAGCTGTTCAGCTACTCCGAATTCGCCGGTCTCACCGGGAAACCCCGCGCGGTCCGGGCCGCGGCGACGGCCTGCTCGCGCAACGCCGCGGCGCTGTTCGTGCCCTGCCACCGCATCGTCCGCAGCGACGGATCGGTGGGCGAGTTCCGCTGGGGCTCCGACCGCAAGAAGTGGCTCCTCGAACACGAGCGCCGCAACGCCTAGGAGTTGTCCTCCTCATCGGGTCATCCTGCTCAGCGGTGCGGGTGGGGGAACCCGAGCGGCTCCGTGGACTCCGCGCGCCACTCCTCATGCATGCCACTACACATCGTCGCGGCGTGCTCGCCACGAAGCCGCTGGAGAACCCCCGGCGGTGCGAGCTGCTCAGATGGTGAAAGAGAAAGTGGCTCCGCCACTTCGACGCAGACCTAGGACGTCGACAGCTCCAGGCTTGAGCCTTGGCGGGACTTGCGGACCCTGAGGCGGACGGCGATGCGCTGGCGCATCTCCTCGACGTGGGAGACCAGGCCGACGACCCGGCCGCCTGCGCGGAGTTCGTCGAGGGTGTCCATGACCAGGTCCAACGTGTCCGCGTCGAGCGTGCCGAAACCCTCGTCGATGAACAGCGTGTCCAGCAGCGCGCCACCGGTCTCGGCGGCGACGACGTCGGCCAGGCCGAGCGCCAGCGACAGCGACGCCAGGAACGACTCACCGCCGGAGAGGGTCTTGGCCGGGCGGACCTTGCCCGAGTAGTCGTCGAGGACGTCCAGGCCGAGGCCGCCGCGCGTGCCGCGAGCACCGGCCGCGTCGGAGTGCACGAACGAGTAGCGGCCGTCGCTCATCCGCTGCAGGCGGCGGGTCGCGGCGACCGCGACCTCCTCCAGCCGGGCCGCCAGGACGTAGGCGCGCAGCGACATCTTGCGCGCGTTCTGGCCGCGCCCGTTGACCACGTCGGCCAGGGCTTCCAGCTCGGCGTGCTCGGCCATCGCCGGACCCAGCTGCGCCCACGCCGAGCGGAGCCGTCCGCCGAGGTCGACGAGCTCGGCGTGCCGCTGCTCGGAGCGGTGGGCCAGCGCCGCCGCGCGCTCGGCGGCCTCGCGGGCCACCGTCGCCGCCTCCGACGCCCGCTCCAGGCCGACCTCGGTGTCCGGGTCCACGCCGAACAGCTCGGCGCTGGCCAGCGCGTCCCGCGCGCCCGCGGCGCGGCGGTCGACCTCGGCCAGCGACTCGTCCAGCTCGGCGAGGCGCTGGTCGTCCCGCTCGGCGGCCAGGGCTTCGTCGACGTTCGCGAAATCCGCTGCGGTGGCGGCTTCGGCGAGCGCGGTGCGCGCTTCGGCGAGCCGCTGCTCGGCGTCGTCGCGGGCCGCGCGGGCGGCGATCAGCTTCTCCAGCCTGTCGGCGATTTCGAGCAGGTGCGTGCGGCGGTCGGCGATGCTGTCGAAATCGCCTCGCCCGTCCCGCAACCGGGCCTCGCGCTCCTCGATCGCCTTGGTGAGCGTGGTGTTCTCGCTGCGCGAGGCGGCAATCCTGGTGCGCAGCGCGGAGATCTGCTCGCCGAGCTCGTCGGTGGCCGATTCCAGCTTGGCCAGTTCGGTCTCGCGCCGGGCGAGGTCTGCGGCGGTCTCGCTCAGCTCCTTCTGCTCGGCGCGCAGCTGCTCCAGCTCGTCGGCCAGCTCGGGCTCGGTGTGCTCACCGAGGCGTTCGCGCAGGTGGGCGACCTGCTGTTCGGCCTGCTGGGCGGCGGTCGTGGCGCGCTCGCGCTCGGTCTGGGCTCGCTGCTCGGCGACCTGGGCTGCCTCTTCGTCCTCGGCGCGCACCTGGTCGTCGACCGGGAGCTTCGGATCGGGGTGCTCGGCCGAGCCGCAGACCGGGCACGGTTCGCCGTCGGCGAGCCGGGTGGCGAGTTCGGCGGCCATGCCCGCCAGGCGACGGGAACGCAGGTCCTGCAACCGGTCGCGGGCCAGCTGGTGGGCGTCGACGGCCTGCTGCGCGCGGGTCTTCGCCGATTCCAGTTCCCGCTGGGCGGCGGGGATCTCGCGCGCGGTGGTCAGCAGGGCGGCGACCTCGGTGCCCCGGGTGCGCACGGTTTCCAGGCGCACTTCGGCGTGCTTGGCCTCGTCGACGCGCGTGCGGGCCTCGGTGATGCGGTCCGGCAAGCCGTCGCGCTGGGCGACGAGCTCGGACTCGCGCTTCTCGTCCGCCGCGATCGCGGTGGCCAGGTCTGCGAGCTTGCGCTGGTCGGATTCCTGTTGCTGCGCTTCGGGAATCAGCTGCGCCAGGGCACCGGCCCGCTCGCGCTCGGCGCCCGCGCGGCTGCGCAGCTCGTCGAGCGGCGTCGCGGCGTCGACCTCGCAGCGGGCGGCCCAGGTGGTGACCTCGGCGTGCGCGCGGTCGCGCTCCTGCTCGGCGCGGTCGGCGGCACGGCGCGCGGAGATCACCGGGACGGCGCGGCCGGCGGCGGCGCGCTCGGTCCGCCAGGCGTCGTGCTCGGCCTGCTTGGCGTCGATCTCGGCGAGCGTGGCGTTGGCCTGGCGGACGCGGCGGACCTTCTCCGCGAGCTCGCGGCGCTCGGTCAGCGCCGCTTCGGCCTGGTCGCGCTCGCGGCGCAGCCGGGTGTGCTCGGCGCCGGTGCTCTCCAGGTCGCGCAGGGCCTGCTTCTCGATGTCCTCCAGCCAGTTCTCGTCGCCCACCTCGGAGGTCTGCGGAGCCCCGGAGACCTGGGAGATGCGGGCGTTGAGCTCGCGGACCTGCTGCGACTGCGCTTCGACCTCGCGGCGGCGCTCGCGGCGGCGGTCGATGAACCAGTTCTCGACCTGGCCGAACCGCTCGGTGCCGAACAGCCGCTCCAGCAGCTTCTCGCGCTCACCGGTGTCGGCGCGCAGGAACTTCGCGAACTCGCCCTGCGGCAGCATCACGACCTGGAAGAACTGCTCGACGCTCATGCCCAGCAGCCGCTGCACCGTGCGGCCGACCTCGTCGATGCGGGTCAGGCCCTCCGGAGGCTGCGCGTCCGGCGTCCCGCCGATCCAGATCAGGGACGCCTTCGCCTGCTGGGTGGTGTAGCCCTCGCCTCGCTTCTTCGGGCGCTGGTACTCCGGGCTGCGTTCCAGCCGCAAGCGTTGGCCCTGGATCGTCAGCTCCAGCACGACGCTGGTGTTGACCTCGTCGTCGGCGGTGTCGCAGCGCAGCCGCTTGGCGTCGTTGCGCGCGCCCGGAACGGCGCCGTAGAGGGCGAAGGCGATGGCGTCGAGCAGCGTGGTCTTGCCCGCGCCGGTGTCGCCGTGCAGCAGGAACAACCCGTCGGCGCCGAGCTGGTCGAAGTCCACGACCTGGTGATCGCGGTACGGGCCGAAGGCGGTGACTTCCAGGCTGTGCAGCCTCATTCGGCCCCCTCGGCGGTGGTGACCGCGTGCAGCGCCTGGTCGAGCAGCGCGCGCTCGGAATCGTTGGGTTCGGCTCCCCGGCAGTCCTCGACGAACCGGGCGGCCAGCGAGTTGTCGTCGCGGCCCCGGACGATCTCGGCGTAGCGCAGCGGCGCGGTGGCCTTGCCGGCCGCCGGTCGCCATTCCAGGTGCACCGCGTGCGGGAAGCGTTCCTGCAGGCGGCGCATGGCCTCCAGCGGGCGGACCTCGTCGGTCAGCGTCGCCGAGACGTAGCAGTCCTCGACCTCGGCGTGCTCGGGATCGGCCAGCAGGTCGTCGAGCTCGCCCTCGACGGTGGCCAACCGGCGCGGGACCGGCAGCTCGCGGCGGCGCACCTCGGTGAGCCCGTCGGCGCCGAGGTCGACCAGCCACACCGACTTGTGGTGCCTGGCCTCGGAGAACGAGTAGGCCAGCGGGCTGCCTGAGTAGCGCACGTGCTCGTCGAGGGTCTGCGGACCGTGCAGGTGGCCGAGCGCGACGTAGTCGACGCCGTCGAACACCGAGCCCGGCACCTGCTCGACACCGCCGACGGCGATGGTGCGCTCGGACTCGCTGCCCTCGCCACCGGTGACGAAGGCGTGCGCCAGCACCACCGACCGAGTCCCTTGTGGACGGTCAGCGAGGTCGGCGCGGATGCGGTTCATCGCCTCGGTGAGAACCGCGGTGTGGCCGCGGCTTTCGATCGCGTCGCTCGCTCCCGGCGCGTCGGCGCTGGCCTTGAGCGCGTGCTTGGCGGGGTCGGGTTCGAGGTACGGGATGCCGTAGAAGGCGACCGGGCCGTGCTCGTCGTCGATCAGCACCGGCTCGTGCAGCCGGTCGATGCGGGTGCGCAGGTGCAGGCCGCCCGCGGCGGCGAACTCGGCGAAAGCGCCCACCCGGGGCGCGGAGTCGTGGTTGCCGGAGGTGATCACCAGCTGCGCGCCGGTCTCACGGAGGCGCGAGAGCACGCGCACGCAGGTCTGCACGGCCTCGCCGGAGGGCACCGCGCGGTCGTAGAGATCACCGGCGACCACCACGACGTCGACCTGCTCCTCGGTCACCAGCTCGGCCAGTCCGCCGAGCACGGCTTCTTGATCTCCGAGCAGGTCACGGCCGTGGAACGTCCGGCCCACGTGCCAGTCCGAGGTGTGCAGTACCCGCATGGCACCCAAGCTAGCGGCGCCCCGATCAACGCCGCTCGACCCCCCAGGCCACGTCGGCGTGTCGCACCGCAGCGTGATCCGATGTTCACCAGACGCGATCAAATCCCACCCGCCAGGATGGCCAAATTCGAATTTCGCGCGAAATTCGAGCCCGAACTGTGGCACTCGAATTTCGCGCGAAATTCGAACGGCCTGCGCGCCTCGGGTGATCTTGTCGGAGGCGTCTTGGATGATGCGGGGTACATCTCGCGGATGGAGGTCGTGTGGGGACTGGGGTTCTGGTCGGGTTCGTCGTCGTGCTGATCCTGCTGGTCGCGGCGGCGTTGTTGCTGATCTGGCGGCTCTACAGCGACAGCGCGCGCCGCGCCGACGAGGCGATGCGGATGGTCGAGGCCGAGCGGGCCCGCAGCACCGCGCAGCAGGCGGCGCTGCGCCGCTACGAGGTCGCGTTCGCCTCCATCACGGGACGCGGTGAGCTGGGCGAGCAGGTGCTGGTGGAGACCGCGCGGTCGCTGGGGCTGCGGGAGGGCATCCACTTCACGCTGCAGACCGACCTGGCGGGCGGCGGCGCGGCACGCCCGGACATGGTGCTCGAAGTCGGCGGCGGCCGGCAGGTGCCGGTGGACTCCAAGACCAGCCTCGCGGTGTGGGCCGAGGCGATGGAGACCGACAACGCCGAGGAGCGCGCCGACGCCCTGCGGGTGCACGTGCGCAACATCCGCTCGCGGGCGACCGAGCTGGCGAGCAAGGGCTACCAGCGCTGGGCGGACGCGATCTACGGCTCGATCATGTTCGTGCCCTCCGACGCCGCCGTCGTCGCGGCGCTGGACACCGACCCGCAGCTGCTGTCGTGGCTGCTGGGCAAGCGGGTTTTCCTGTGCGGCCCCACCGGTTTCGCGGTGCTGGCCTCGGCGGCGATGTTCGCCTCGACCGAACGCACCCTCGCCGAGGACATCGAGCAGGTCCGCAGCCAGGCGGTCCGCTCGCAGCGCGCGGCCTCCAACGCGGTGGACGCGGTCAACCTCTCCAGCACCCACCTGCAGCGCTTCGTCTCGGCTCGGAGGCGGGAGCTCGACGCCCTGGAGACGTTCCGCAACTCGGTCCAGCCGCTCGCCGAGACCGCCGGCTCGGGCGACATCGCGGAGATCCGCCGGGAGGACGACGCGTCCCTCAACGGAGCCGACGTCACCCAGAACTGAACAACGGCTACACGTGCGTGCGCACGAACGCGTCGAGTGTGTCGACGATGAGCGTGGTCTGCGGTCCCTTGCCGAAGCCGTGGTCGAGCCCCTGGTAGGGGTGCATCTCGGCGAGGACGCCCCGGCTGCGCAGCGCCGCGGCGAAGTCGAGGCTCTGGTCCAGCGGGACCAGCGAGTCGGCGGTGCCCTGCTGGATCAGGAACGGCGGCTCGTCGCCGGAGATGTTGCGCCCCGGGCTCGCCGCGTCAGCGACGTCGGGGCAGTCGACCGGCATGCAGCCGAGCAACCCGGTGATCGCGCGGCGCGCGTAGTCCTGCAGCTGCGGGTGCTCGTGCTGCGCCTCGGCGCTGAGGTCGCTGGGGCCGAACCAGTCGACGACCGCCCGGATTCCGGTGAGGCCACCGCCCGGCTTGGCCGGGTCCCCGGCGACCGCCCCGAGCTGCGAGACCAGGTGTCCCCCGGCCGAGGCTCCCCACAGGCCGACCCGGTTCCGGTCGAGCCCCCAGCGCGAGGAGTTCTCCTGCAACCAGCGCACCGCATCGGCGACGTCGACGAACTGCGCGGGTGACTGCGCGACCCCGGTCAGCCGGTAGTCCACCGTGGCCACGGCGTAGCCGCGCTCCAGAAGTCGTTGCGCCGCCCGGGATTCCGGAGCGGACGGATCGGCGTCGAGGGTGCGGACGCCCGCGTCCCAACCGCCGCCGTGCACGTAGACGACCAGCGGTGTCGCGACGGCCGCGCGCGGCGGCAGGTACAGGTCCAGGCGCAGCGCCCCGGTGTCGCGCTGGGCGTAGACCTGGTGCCGGAACACCTGGTGCGCACCCAGATCCCGAACCGGCTCGACGGGCGCAACACCGGCCTCGGACCGCGAGCAACCGGCAGTCACCAGCGCGACCAGCGCCAACCCGGCCGCGAGAACACGCCGTGCCACCGCGACCTCCCACGATCTCGCACCTCGTCACCCGGACGAGTGAGCTTAACAAGATCGCAGGCCCCACACCCCCAACCCCGAAAACCACCGCATTCAGACCCCCGATTACGGCCGTATTCGGGAACCTGATTACGGCGGTATTCAGGGCACAACCCGGACTACGGCCGCAATCCGGCACCCGATTACGGCGGTATTCAGGGCACAACCCGGACTACGGCCGCAATCCGGCACCCGATTACGGCAGTAATCCGGGTCCTGATCACTGGGGGGGTCTTTCGCAGGAACGGTGTTTCCAGCGTGTTGATCAGTAGGTTTCGGCGTCCGGCCAGCGGTCACCGAAGGTGATGGCGAAGGCGTCGAGGACTGGCTTCCAACGTATCGTCCATCGGGTGCG
>NZ_JAGPXE010000012.1 GCF_018070075.1 Saccharopolyspora endophytica | reverse complement strand
CCGATCCGACTTGCCGATCTTCTTCCGGTCTGCGCTCACAGCGTCAGAGCTCATCACTCACAGTGCCCATCCCGCCGGACCCACGCCCGGCGCGTCAGGCTGGAAACACCGTTACCCCGACAGTCCCGGCCTTTGCTGACCCACTGGGTCTTTCGCAGCAGAGTCCTGTGGAACGGGCGGATCCAAATTCGTTGAATTTCTCGCAGCGCACGATATCGGGAAACAATTACGCAGAACTGATGCGGTCGGGGCAATGGGACTGGTCTCGATCTGGCCCGCTTCACGTGATGGAAGTTGACGGGCAGCTCGTATCCTACGACAATAGGAGGCTCAATGCTGCCCGCGAAGCAGGGCTCGATAGTGTGCCAATTGTACGCGTGGACCCAAATGCTCCACATCCCGATTCGGGGACAGGGAAGACTTGGGGGCAGAAGTTTAACGAGCGATTCAATGATCGTCGGAATATCCGAGAAGGTGGCCCAGTTCCGAGCACTGGTTTGAGGGAGGCTCCTGCAGTAAAATGCAAAAAATGAGTGAAATTTCGACCCTCTGGCTCAGTGGCGAGCTCCCTATTCGTGATGGGCTATACCGGGCGACCGGCGAGTCATTCGATGTCCGTGTGGATCCAGACTCGACGCGCGGATACGAGGTTCTCGGCGACTTTAGTCTTGAAGAGTTCCGGAGGGATGAGCCTGACGAGGTCACAAAGATTGACATCGCTCGAAAAGTGCCTGTCAGTGGTGGTTTCGTTTGCTGCGGGGAGGGCTCGTTCGGGTCTGAGGGATTTTTTGCGTACCTGGATGATGATGAAGTTCTAGTCTGGGTGATCTATCTGGAGGAGTCGAATCCTTTTGTTGAGGTTGAATCTGACGGGGATTGGGTCAAATTCAGGTCAACTGCGGGGTTCGAGTTTTCGGGAAGAATTGGTGGCGGTGGCCTGGAGGGTGCCTGAATTCCTTGTATGCGCGGGATGCGTTGTGACTGTGTGTCTCTAGTGCCGTCTCGTTTGTCGGGTTAGTGTCGGGCGTCACTGGTTTGCGTGGGGAGGTCCGATGGTGGAGCTTCGGGGGAGTGCGGTCGCGGATGTGGTGCGGCGCAGTGCGGCGCGCGTGGGCGATCGGGAGGCGTTGCGGTTCGTCGACTCCGCTGGGCAGGAGCGGGTGTGGAGCTACGCCGAGCTCGATGCCGCCGTGAGCAGGGCCGCCGGGTTCTTGTTGGCTTCCGGGGCGGTCAAAGGTGATCGGATCGCGGCCTACGGGAAGAACTCCGACGCATATCTGATCGGATTCCTGGCCTGCGCACGGGCAGGTCTCGTGCACGTGCCGATCAACTACAACTTGACCGGAGGGGAACTTTCCTATCTCCTCTCCCAGTCGGGAAGTTCTCTCGCGCTGGTCGATCCCGCTCTGATGGGCAACGTCGATGCCGTGCGGGCGGAAACGTCCCTGCAGCAGGTCATCGCGTTGCGGGACGAGAAGGGCTCCTTGCTGTCGCGCAGCGTTGAGGGCGAGGTTCCGGACCTCGACGTGTCCGTGAAGGACGACGATCTGGTGCAGCTGCTCTACACCTCCGGCACCACCTCGCTGCCCAAGGGCGCGATGATGACGCACCGCGCGCTGCTGCACGAGTACGTCTCCTGCTTGCAGGCGCTGGACTTCGGCGAGAACGATCTGCCGCTGCACGTGATGCCGCTGTACCACTCGGCGCAGATGCACGTGTTCCTGCTGCCGCACCTGATGATCGGTGCGAGCAACCTCCTCGTCGAAGTGCCCGATCCGGCCGACATCCTGCGCCGGATCGAGAGCGAGCGGATCACGTCCTTCTTCGCCGCACCCACGGTGTGGGTCGCGCTGGCCAACCACGCCGACTTCGCCACCCGCGACCTCAAGGCGCTGCGCAAGGCGTACTACGGCGCCTCGATCATGCCCGGGCCGGTGCTGCAACGACTCCGCGATCAGCTGCCCGAACTGGGTTTCTACAACTGCTTCGGGCAGTCCGAGATCGCCCCGCTGGCCACCGTGCTGCGCCCGGAGGAGCACGACGAGCGGCCGGACTCCGCCGGTCGGCCGGTGCTGTTCGTCGAAGCCAAGGTCGTCGACGACCAGGGAGAAGAGGTCCCGCCGGGCGAGCTCGGCGAGATCGTCTACCGCTCCCCGCAGCTGTGCACCGGGTACTGGGACAAGCCGGAGGAGACCGAGGAGGTCTTCCGCGGCGGCTGGTTCCACTCCGGTGACCTGGTGCGACGCGACGAGGTCGGCTACTGCTTCGTCGTCGACCGGATCAAGGACGTGATCAACACCGGTGGTGTGCTGGTCGCCTCCCGCGAGGTGGAGGACGCCCTCTACGCGCACCCGGCCGTGGCGGAGGTCGCCGTCATCGCGGTGCCGGACCCGAAGTGGATCGAGCGGATCGCGGCCGTCGTCGTCACCAAGGACGAGGTCACCGAGCAGGAACTCATCGACCACGCCCGGCAGGGCCTCGCCGGGTTCAAGGTGCCCAAGCAGGTCCACTTCGTCGACGACCTGCCGCGCAACAGCTCCGGGAAGCTCCTGAAGAGGGTCCTCCGCGACGAACTTACGACGCCACCGGGTTCTCGACGAGCGTGATCCGGTTGCCGTCCGGGTCGTGCACCGCCGCGAACCGCACGATCTGCGCGCCCGACTGAACCTCGCCGACCGTGATGTCGCGGTCGGCGAGGTCCGCGATGGTCGCGTCCAGGTCATCGACGGTGAGGTTGAGCAGCGTCGAACCCGCGTGCTCGGGCGACTGGAACACCTGCACCCATCCCGACGACGTGACGTGCCAGTCGGCGAGCCCGTCCATCGGCCGCGCGTCGGCGGGCCTTCCCAGCAAGCGCTCGTACCAGGCGGCCGAGACGTCGATGTCGCTGACCGGGGCCACCGCGAGTACGCCGGTGAATGGCATGAGGGGAACCTTTCGCCTGGAACGCGGGCAGTACGACGATGTCGACCGTCGTGGGAGCGGAAACTCATCGGTCGGATCGAGGACTGAGCGAAAGGTTCCCTCGCTGCCACCCGTCCGCCGCCATCACCCGGGCGGAAATGAACCGCGTGGCGGTCGATAATGGGTGGGTGACTGAATCTGCTTGGGGACCGGGTGTGGCCACTGCCGTCGGGTCTTTGCCGGGGACCGACCCGGTGGAGGCCGCGCGGACGGTGGTCGGCGAGTTGCCGGAGCTGATGCCGGTGCCCGAGCTGCCCGGACGCGGGGTCGGGGCCGACATCCTCGGGCGGACGGCCGGACTGCTGGTCGACCTGGCGGTCGAGGTCGTGCCGTCCGGGTACCGCGTGGCCGGAACGCCCGGGATGGATCACCGGCGGGCCGTGGACCTGCTGCGCTGGGACCTCGACGCGCTGGAGCAGGCCGTCGCCGAAGCCGGTGCGCCTCGGGTCGTGAAGGTGCAGGCGGCCGGGCCGTGGACGCTGACCGCCGGGATCGAGCTGATGCGCGGGCACCGGGTGCTCACCGACCGCGGTGCGCTGCGGGACTTCACCGAATCGCTCACCGAGGGGCTGATCGCGCACGCCGAGCAGGTCACCGCGCGCACCGGCTCGCGGGTCGTGGTGCAGCTGGACGAGCCGTCGCTGCCCGCCGTGCTGCGGGGCTCGCTGCCCACGCCGTCCGGCTACGGCAACGTGGCGGCCGTGCCCGAGCCCGATGTCCAGCGGCTGCTCGGCGAGGTGATCGAAAAGCTCGCCGCGGCAACGGGATCACCCGTCGTCGTGCACTGCTGCGCGAAGCGCCCGCCCGTCGAGCTGCTGCGCCGCGCCGGGGCCGGTGCGATCTCGCTGGACGCCTCCGGTCTCGGGGACGTCTCCGGCACGTTCGCCGACGAGCTCGGGGAGGCGTGGGATGAGAAGACCGCCCTGTTCCTCGGGCTGACCCCCAGCCTCGAACCCGCAGGTCAGGTTGATCTTCGCGGTATCGCCCAGCCGGCGTTCGACCTGGCGACCCGGCTCGGCTTCGGCAAGAAGACCCTCGCTGAACGAGCCGTGCCCACGCCCACCTGCGGCCTCGCCGGAGCAACCCCGGCCTGGTCGCGCCGAGCCCTGTCCCTGACCAAGGACCTCGCCAAGCTCTTCGCCGACGAAGCCGAATCCTGACCGAAACGGCTGATCCTAGATGATCATTCCGCTAAGGTGGTGGGCTGGACGACGCGGCGGAGGGATGTGCCATGGCGCGCTGGCTGATCGGGTTCGAACTACCTGACGTGGATCCTGAGCGCCTTGAGGAGCTGACCCTGGCTCTGCTCGATGAACTGCGTCAACTCGGCGAAGCCCGGATCGACCGGGTCGACGAGCCTGCTCCCGAAGGTGCCAAATCCGGGGTCGCGTTGCAGATCGGCAGTCTCGTGGTCAGCGGTGCGTTCTCGGCGGCGACTGCCGCGGCATTCGCCAAGGTGATGGTCGCTCGGTTCGACCGAGCCAAGGCCCGCAAGGTCACCATCAAGAAGGACAACGGCCAGAGTTTCGAGTTCGATGCTCTCTCAGAAGAGGATCAGCACTTGCTGGTGGAGAAGTTCGCTGCTCAGCTGGTCGACTCCGGGGCCGAGGACGGCGCTGTGGAACGAGCTTGACCGTGAATGGTCGACGGATCGCGCTGCTGTTCGCCACCTCCAGGTACTTGGACAGTGGACTGCAGGAACTGCGCGCACCGGCCGGAGAAGCCCAGGAGCTTCGGCAGGTGCTCGAAACCCAGGGCGACTATGACGCAACGGTGTTCGTCGACGAGTCCAAGAGCGGCATCGAAGGCGCGATCGAGCGAACGCTGAGCACTGCCGGGCCGCGTGACGAGGTGCTGCTGTACTTCTCCTGTCACGGGATCAAGAACGACAGCGGCCGGTTGTTCTTCGCGGCCTGCAACACTGATCTAGGCAGCGTTGAAGCCACCGCCGTGAGTTCGACCTTCGTGCACAGCCAGCTGAGCGGTTCGCAGGCCGGTGCGAAACTCGTGATGCTGGATTGCTGCTACAGCGGAGCCTTCTCACTGGGTATGACTCCCAAAGCTGCCTATCAGGTCGATCACCACCAGCTCAGCGGTCGCGGGACGTATGTGATCACCGCTACCAGCGCGTTGGAGTATGCATTCGAGAACCGGCAGCGCACGTCGAACCAGCCCGTGGAATCCCTGTTCACCAAGGCCGTTCTACGGGGGATCCGCTCCGGTGCCGCGGATGTTGACGGCGACGATCTGATCACTGCGGACGAGCTATACCGTTATGTTCATCGCGAGCTGAAGGACACGCAGACGCCGTGGCAGGACGGGAGAGTCGCGGGGGACCTGATCGTCGCTCGAGTCGGCAACCGGGCATCTCGAATTCAGCCGGTGACGGCTCCTCAAGCCACCCTCGGGGACCTTCTCGAACATCCGGAGATCCGCTCACTGGAACCCCCGGCTGTCACTCTGCAAGTTTCGGTCGGTGTGACCCGGAGCCGCCCTCATCTGCTGAGTTTCGCTGAGCCCAACAGTCATCTTGCCGTGCTCGGACCGTCGCAATCGGGAAAGAGCCGCTTCCTGCGCACGCTGCTGCTCGGGCTGGCTGCTGACGCCGATCCGCACGAGACCGAGATCATCATCATCGACTCCGAGAGCCGCTTCGTGACGTTCGAGAACTTGCCGAACGTCACGTCCGTGGTCGGCCCGGAGGAATCCGATCGGATCGCCGAGCTGTTCAGCGAGCTCGACCACGGCATTCTGGCCCGGCGCGCGATGTTCCGGAGATATCCGTTCGAGCTGCTGGACGACTTTCGTGCGATGAGGCGGAACCGGGAAATTCCTGATGGCCAAGTGGCGCCGGATCGCTTCCTGGTGATCGACCGCTGGGAAACCTTCGCCGATGAGAACCCGGAACTGATCAACCGGGTGGAACAGATCGCGGACAAAGGCACGGCCTTCGGCGTGCACGTCGTCGTTGCGACGAGATCTCGGGCTCGACTCTCCAACGGACTGGCGCACCACGTGCAGCAGTTCGTCGAGCTGAGGGGCCGTGCCGACGCGAATCGACCGCTGGAAGCGGCGACAGGTTCGCAAAGCTTCACGGTTGCGGCGCCAAAACTGCGTGGAGAAGCCGCGATCAACGAGGTGATGCCCTCCGTGATCCATGACTTCGTCCGGCGCGGTAGGAACCGCGGCGACCGTCAAGGAGACTCGAAGCGGCTGCTTGGCGTGGACGTGATGGCAGATGACCCGAAAGGTGCCTGGCTCCCCGTCGATGACCTGCGCATTCCGATCGGCCTTGATGCGTTCGATCGTCTTGTGCACCTCGACCTTCGCCCGGAGGATGAAGGTGGAGCCGGGCCACACGGACTGATCTTCGGTCACCAAGGAGCCGGATCCTCAAACACCCTGTCGGTGATTCTGCTGATGCTGATGTTGACGCATTCACCTGACGACCTGCACGTGGCGTTGCTGCATGAGGGTCCGGTGTCCCCCTTCGGTGACCTGAGCTCGATGCCGCATGTCGTGGCACGAGCCGGTTCCACCGGCGTCTTCCGGACAGGGCGCATCGGCCCACGTGATCTCCGGGGTATTCGCAGCGAAATTATTCGTCGCAAGCGTGGTGCAGACCAAGGCACACCCACACCCAAACTAGTGATCGCGTTCCACGGTGTCGCGGCCGCGTCGGAAGAAGACCCCGACATGGTCGAGATTTTGCGGGACGTGATGGAGCAGGGCCGTGCGGTCGGTGTTCACGTGCTCCTGCTCGCGCACCGCATCACCAACACCCGTGCGATGGAGCTCGTGGAGCACTGCGATTTCCGCGTGGTCCACCGGAGCCCTGAGACCGAAGTGTCGACATTGCTGGGGTCGGTCGCCGCCGCTGTGGGAATGGAGAAGGCGCAGCCCGGGCAGGCGTATTTACGGGTTCGGGACCGGCCGCTCACCAAGCTGCGGATCGGGACTGTTGACCTCAGAAGCCGCGGCGGCGTCATCGACCGCATCAAGGAAACGATCACCAGCCGTCCGCCTGAACTCCTCGACCCCTTGAAACAACCGCTCACTCTCAGCCACGTTCTGGGCGAGGTGGTCGAGAACGAACGAGGGCTCTCGGCGTCCCAATTCGCGAGGGCCGATGGAGTCCCGATCGGGGTCGTTGACGTCCCCGCAGAAGGACGAACGGAGCCTCTTGCGCCGGTCGGCAATATTGCGCTGTGCGGCGGACCGTACTCAGGAAAGGCCTGGCTCGCACAGACGATCGTTCTGTCGCAGGTGCTCACCCGGACGCCGGCCGAGCTGAACTGCTACTTCATCGGGGCGGACACCTTCAGCTGCCGAGCCGCACTCATTGATCTGCCGCACGTCCGAGCTTCCGCACGATTCGATCAGAGCGATCACATCGCCTACATACTGCAACAAATAGGGGCGAGAAATGGCCCGGCGGGACAGAAGTCAATGCTCGTGATCGAGCAGTGGGGGCTGTTCGAGCTGAACAACCCGCAGCTACTTCCGCACGTGAAGGAACTCGCCGGCGATGGGAAGCACGTCACGGTGGTCGTGAGCGCCGAACAGTTCACCGAATCCGATCAATTGCTGCTCGAATCGGTTCCCACCATATTGGAACTCGATAGGGCGACGCCGGGTGCGGGAAAGGTGAACGCGCGCGATTTCCGGGCCGCGACGCCATGGCTGGGCGACGACACCGATCCCGAATCGGCCGACGACCGCGCTCAAGCCTTCGCCCGACGTATCGCCGACGCCTGGCCTCACGCTCCACTGCTCAGGCTCGAAACACCGCCGGAACACGTGCAGTACACCCCTGTGGCCATGCGAGGTCGGACGGAGATCACGCTGGGACGCCTAGTCGGTGATCGGTGGGCGGAGTTCGACTGGTCTAGGGCGCCGCACATGATCTGTCTCGGCGGACCGGGATCGGGCAAGACCAACCTGACCAGAATCGTCCTCGCGGAACTCCAGCGCGTTCGCGAGGCGGACTCCTACGCCACCTACGTCCTCGATCCTCGGCGTGGGTTGCTCGACGAGGTGGGAACGGGCTGGGGCGGCTACGCCGTGATCGCGGAGGAGTTCGACCGCTTGATCAGCGAGGTGATCACCGGAATCAAGACGCGGCTCGATCGAGCCAAGCGCGAGGTGCCCCGGAAGTTGAAGGACCAGTTCGTGATCGTCGAGAACTACGAGCTGATCGAATCCGCGAACCACATGAGAGATCCCCTGCGGCAGAACGCCGACGTCCTCGCTCGCGGTGGTTCCGTGGGGGTGCACTTGATCGTGACGCGCAACTCCATCAACATCGGCGACTCGCTGAACACAGGACTGCTCGCAGAGTTGCGTCAGGCCGGAAGCACGCTGATCGTCCTTGGCGGAGACGAGCGTGACGGCGAGCACCTACCCGGCGTCCCCAGCATCCCGCGTCCGCCCGGCCGGGGTCTGTTCGTTCGGGGCGAAACCGTTGAACCGGTGCAGATTTCCCATGCCTAGCTGAAGAGGGTGGGAGCCTCGCCTGGTCTCGAAGGTCGAGGGTTGTCCGATGACCACATCGCTGGGTTGCGACCATGGTCGGTCGGTGTGTCACGACGGCTTTGTGGGTGTGTCCTCCCCCGCAGGACCTGACCCACTGGTTGTGTCCATTGTGGAATGAGATGGACGGCGTCCGTTTGGACCGGTTGGTGTGGTCTCGTTGTCCGAATGTTTTGCGAAAATGGCCGTGGTCTGACCTTTGCGCTGGTAGGAAGAGCCCTGTGGGCAGTCATTGCGTCGGCGAGCTTGACCGCGTCGCTTGGATCGAGCGCAGCACGATCCGGGACGCGGCGTGCCTGACCCTGGTCCGGAACGACGACCTCGGTCGGGTGGCCGAGTCGTTCGGGGCCGTCACGTCGCACGGGCGGTCGTTGGACATCGACGAGTTCTGCGAGGAGGCGTACGCCTACCAGGAGAAGCACCCGATGATCGGGCTGCGCTCCGTCGGGGAGTGGACCCTCGTCGTCGAGGACAGCGGTGGCCAGGGAGTTCGTCCCGAGGTGCTGCGCCGGGTGGCTCGTCCTGAAGCCGTCTCCTGCTACTGGGACGAGGACGTGCGCACGCGGTTCGCGCACGCCGTCGACGGCGTGATCCAGACGTCCTTCGAAGCCGTGCTGCCCGAGTACCGCGAAGGTGCCCGCCCGGACGCCCTGGAGGAGCACCGCGAACAACTCCCCTGGTCGCAGGGGGCTCCGGTGCCGCTGATGCTGGCCCTGGCCGGGCGGGTCACGGGGGAAGTTCCCACCGAGGGGTGGCTCGGCGGGGAGTTCCGCACCTACCCGGTCGCGCCGTGGCCCGACGACCTCGTCTCGATGCCGCTGGGCGATCTCGACGGCTACCCCGCGGAGATGCTGACCGCGCTGCGGGCCGCCGGTGAGCACGACCAGCGGCGGGTGCTGCGCTCCCTCGCCCACTACGTCGCCACCACCGCCGACTGCATGGACCTGCCCGTCGTGCAGCGCATCCTCGCCGGCGTCCGCCCGGAGTGCGCCGAAGTCGACCAGACCCTGCGCGAACTGGTGTGGAGCGGGATCTGGGAGCGGCCCGCGCTGGTCAGCCGCAACCGGCTGCACGCGATGCAGGTGCTGCGGCAGGTCATGCACGAGGACTCCCGCAGCGCCCTGTCCGGTGTCCTCACCGGCGTCACCGGTGTGCGCGGTGCCGAACCGGCGGCGATCACCGCCATCGTCCGTGACGAGCTGCCGGGCTGAAATTCCTCGTCCCGCCACGGCGGGTCCCGGCGGACGGCACAATAGTTCCCATGTTCAGGTTCCTGCGCCGCCGCGACGCCGAAGTGCCCGCCGAACCGGTCGACGTCCCCGCCGAGGCCGCGGAGCGCGCGACGACGTTCTGGCAGTGGTGGGACGACAACCTGCCCGAGATCGCCTCGGCGCTCGGCGACAGCGAGCCGCAGCGCATCGAGAACCTCGTCGCCGAGGCCGTCGCCGGCGTCCACCCGGACCTGACCTTCAGCATCGAGCACGGCGAGGACGCCGCGTACGCGCTGGTCATCAGCAGCCAGGCCGACCCGGAGCTGCGGCCTTACACCGATGCGTGGATGGCCGCCGCGCCTGCCGCGGACACGCTGTGGGAGTACCACGACTCGGTCCCCGCCGTGCCCGATCCCACGGAGGTCACGGTGAACCTGCGCGGCGAGAAGTACCCGCTCGACCAGGTCCGGATCGCGGCGCAGGTCGACGAGGACGAAGGGCTGGTCGACGTCGCCGTGTACCACCCGGGTTTCCACGCGCTCGACGACAACGCGCGCCGGGCCCTGACCTTCCTGCCTCTCGACGCCACCCTCGGTGAACGGCTCGCCGCCGACCGGCTGGGACGCGTCGAAACCGCCGAGGCAGAACCCGAAGGCACGATCGGACTGCTCGAACTGCGCGAGCTCGTGCGCGAGTTGGACCGCAACGCGCAGTGAGCCGCTGCGTGCCGGTGTCGGGGTCGCTCGTTAGTCTCGGGGCGTGACCAGCAAGGACGTTCACGAGCTCAACCCCAGCGAGGACGCCGAGGGCGTGCCCGCCGACCCCGCCGCCGTGAGCGCGGCCGAAGGCGTCGAGGACGTGCCGCCCGACGTGCGCGAACAGTACGCGGAGCTCGCCGAGGAGGTGCGCGGCCACCAGTTCCGCTACTACGTGCTGGATTCGCCCACGATCTCCGACGGCGAGTTCGACGAGCTGTTCACGCGGCTCCAGCGGATGGAGTCCGAGCACCCCGCGCTGCAGGCTCCCGACTCGCCCACGCAGGTGGTCGGCGGCACCTTCTCGACCGCGTTCACCCCGGTCGCGCACCTGGAGCGCATGCTCAGCCTCGACAACGCCTTCGACTCCGAGGAGCTGGCGGCGTGGGTCGAGCGCGTGGAGCGCGAGGTCGGCAGCGGTGCCCACTACCTCTGCGAGCTCAAGATCGACGGCCTCGCGGTCAACCTGCTCTACCGCGACGGCCACCTGGAGCGGGCGCTGACCCGCGGTGACGGCCGCACCGGCGAGGACGTCACGCTCAACGTGCGCACCATGGGTGACGTGCCCGAGCAGCTCACCGGCACCGACGAGTACCCGGTTCCGGGCCTGGTGGAGGTGCGCGGCGAGATCTTCTTCCGCGTCGACGAGTTCGCCGAGCTCAACGCCAAGCTGGTCGACGCGGGCAAGGAACCGTTCGCCAACCCCCGCAACGCCGCCGCCGGATCGCTGCGCCAGAAGGACCCGCGGGTGAGCCGGTCCCGGCCGCTGCGGCTGATCTGCCACGGTCTGGGCAGGCGCGAGGGCTTCGAGCCGGACCGCCAGTCGGAGTCCTACGCGGCGCTCAAGGCGTGGGGCCTGCCGGTGTCCCGGCACACGGTGGTGCTGTCCGCTGTGGAGGAAGTGCTCGGGCACATCCAGCACTGGGGCAAGAACCGCGACTCCGCCGAGCACGAGATCGACGGCGTGGTCATCAAGGTCGACGAGGTCCCGCTGCAGCGCAGGCTCGGCGCCACCTCGCGCGCACCGCGCTGGGCGATCGCCTACAAGTACCCGCCGGAGCAGGCCACCACCAAGCTGCTCAACATCGAGGTCAACGTGGGCCGCACCGGCAGGGTCACGCCGTTCGCGGTGATGGAGCCGGTCAAGGTCGCCGGATCGACGGTGTCGATGGCGACCCTGCACAACGCCGACGAGGTGCGCCGCAAGGGCGTGTTCATCGGGGACCGCGTGGTCATCCGCAAGGCCGGTGACGTCATCCCCGAGGTCCTCGGCCCGGTCACCGACGTGCGCACCGGTGACGAGCGCGAGTTCGTCATGCCCGAGGCGTGCCCGGAGTGCGGGGCGCGGCTGGCGCAGCAGAAGGAGGGCGACGTCGACCTGCGCTGCCCGAACGCGCAGGGCTGCCCCGGTCAGCAGCGGGAGCGGTTGTTCTACCTCGCCAGCCGCAAGGTCCTCGACATCGACGCGCTGGGTTACGAGGGCGCCTCCGCGCTGCTCAACGCGGGTGTGCTCGGCGACGAGGGCGACCTGTTCGACCTCGACGAGGCGAAGCTGCTCAAAACGCCGCTGTACACCACGAAGGAGGGCAACCTCTCGGCCAACGGCGCCAAGCTGCTGGCGAACCTGGAGGAGGCCAAGCAGAAACCGCTGTGGCGGATCCTGGTCGGGTTGTCGATCCGGCACGTCGGGCCGACCGCGGGGCAGGCGCTGGCGCGGGAGTTCGTGACGCTGGAGCGGATCGAGCAGGCCTCCGAGGAGGAGCTGGCCAACACCGACGGCGTCGGGCCGACGATCGCCACGGCCGTGCGCGAGTGGTTCGCCGTGGAGTGGCACCGCGAGATCGTGCGCAAGTGGCGCGAGGCCGGTGTGCGGATGGCCGACGAGCGCGACGAGTCGATCCCCCGGACGCTGGAAGGGATGTCGATCGTGGTCACCGGGACGTTGCAGCAGTACTCCCGGGACGAGGCCAAGGAATCGATCATGGCCCGCGGTGGCCGGGCGGCCGGTTCGGTGTCGAAGAAGACCGCGTTCGTGGTCGTCGGCGACTCCCCGGGTTCGAAGTACGACAAGGCCATGCAGCTGAAGGTCCCGGTGCTCGACGAGGACGGTTTCACCGTGCTGCTCCAGCAGGGCCCGGAAGCGGCCACCGAGCGGGCGCTGCCCCCGGAGGAGTGAGAAATCCGCCGGCGCGGGGTGGCAGGATCGCGGCCATGGCAACGATTCGGGCCGCCCTGCCGGCGGAATACGAGGTGGTGGGGGAGATCGCCGCGAAGGCGTACGCCGATGCGGGCAATCTCCCGGCCGATGGTTCGTACGTGTCCGTGCTGCGCGACGCCGCCGACCGCGCGGCCGAGGCCGAGCTGCTCGTCGCCCTCGACGATGACCGGCCGGTCGGCACGGTGACCGTGATCCGCCCCGGCGACAGCTACGCGGAGATCGCGCGGGCCGGCGAGATCGAGTTCAGGATGCTCGCGGTCGCCCCGGACGCCGGTGGTCGGGGCGTGGGCCGCCAGCTCGTCGAGGCCGTCGTGGAGCGCGCCCGGGCCGGTGGCTTCGGACGGGTCGTGCTGTGCGTGTCGGAGACGGCGGAGACCCCGCGACGCCTCTACGAGCGGATGGGCTTCCAGCGCCTGCCGGACCGGGACTGGAGCCCGACCGGCGACATCAGCCTGCTCGGCTACCACCTCGACCTCGGGGCTTGAACCGCGGCTCAGCGTTCGATGATCGTGGGCAGTGGTCCGAACCGCCCATGGTTCTCGCCGGGTCGGTTCGGATCCGGAGCCGGTGGAGGAAGCGTTCGTCAGCCGTCGAGGACGACCGAGACGATGCCCGCGAGGTGGGCGAGGCGCGCGAGTTCCGCCGCGCGGAACATCGGCCCTCCGGGGCGTCCGGCCAGCAGCACGCGGTCGGGCTTGCCGATGGGGGTGGCGGCCAGCTCGGTGCCCAGCTCCCGCCAGGTCTCCGGCACCCACGTCTCGTCGCCGTCGAGGATCGTGGCGCGCGGCAGCGGCAGCCACGGCAGCTCCAGGTAGCCCTCCTGCGGTGCGGAGGTGCTGGCGGCCAGCTGCTCGGCGCCGCCGGAGCGGTGCCCGAACACGATCGCCCAGCCCGATCGGATGATCTTCGGGACGCCTTCGGCGAAGATCTGCAGCCCGCGTCCCGGCTCGGCCGCGATCTCCTCGACCAGCTCCAGCTCGCGGTGGGTGTCCAGCACGCCCGCGTAGGGGCGGACCGCGTCGACCTCGACGCCGTCGATGGATTCCGCGGCGGTGATCAGCACGTCCGGCGGGCGCCCGGAGGGCAGCTCCACCACGAGGTCGTCGATGGCCACGCCGCCGACGCGTTCGACGACGTCAACGCTGAGGATGTCGGCACCGATCTCGCCGAGCGCGCTCGCCACCGACCCGAGGTTGCCGGGTCGATCCGGTATCTGCACCCGGATGAGGAAGGACACCGGACTCAACGCCTCCAGTTTCATGCACGACACCTCGCCGGCCGCGCGTTTTCCTCCGCCTGCTCGTCCGCTTGCGCGGCCGCTCGTGCGAGGAACACCGCGGGGAAATTGTGTCAGACGCGGCGTAGTCATCTTGCTACAGCCGTCACTGGGATAGAACGACCAGGCCATTCGGGAAAGTTCCCGGGCGCGCCTCGCCAGGCGTGACCCCTGCCAGGTCTGGCAGCGTGGTCGCCATAGACTGGGATGTACTCGTAAACCGGACATGACCAGGGAGCCTTCGCAGTGTCCAAGATCTCCCGCGACGAGGTCGCACACCTCGCCGGCCTGGCGCGGCTGGCCGTCACCGAGGCCGAGCTCGACACCTTCGCAGGCCAGCTCGACCAGATCCTCGATGCGGTGGCGAAGGTGGGGCAGGTCGCTGCGGACGACATCCCACCCACGTCGCACGCCGTGCCGGTGACCAACGTTTTCCGCGAGGACGAGGTCCGCCCGGGCCTGACGCGCGAGCAGGCGCTCGCAGCGGCGCCCGCGGCCGAAGAGGACCGCTTCCGCGTTCCGCGCATTCTGACTGAGGAGGCCTGATGAGCCTGACCGGGCTGACCGCGTCCGAGCTGGCCGCCAAGCTGGCGGCAGGGGAGGTCACGTCGGTCGAGGTGACCCAGGCGCACCTGGACCGCATCGCCGCCGTGGACCCGCTGGTGCACGCGTTCCTGCACGTCGACGCCGAGGGCGCGCTCGCCGCGGCCCGCAAGGCCGACGAGGACCGGGCCGCCGGCAAGGCGGCCTCACCGCTGGCCGGCGTGCCGCTGGCGCTCAAGGACGTGCTGACCACCACCGACATGCCCACCACCGTCGGGTCGAAGATGCTCGAAGGGTGGATGGCGCCCTACGACGCGACGGTGACGCGCAAGCTGCGCGAGGCCGGTGTGGTCGTGCTGGGCAAGACCAACATGGACGAGTTCGCGATGGGCTCCTCCACCGAGAACTCCGCCTACGGCCCGACCCGCAACCCGTGGGACACCGACCGCATCCCGGGCGGCTCCGGCGGCGGCTCCTCGGCGGCGCTGGCCGCGTTCGAGGCGCCGCTGGCCATCGGCACCGACACCGGCGGTTCCATCCGCCAGCCGGGCGCCGTGACCGGCACCGTCGGCGTGAAGCCCACCTACGGCGGCGTGTCCCGCTACGGCCTGGTGGCGTTCTCCTCGTCGCTGGACCAGCCGGGCCCGTGCGCGCGGACCGTGCTGGACGCGGCCCTGCTGCACGAGGTCATCGCCGGGCACGACCCGATGGACTCCACCTCGATCGACCAGCCGGTTCCGCAGGTCGTCGAGGCCGCCAAGCAGGGCGCCCGCGGTGACCTGACCGGTGTGAAGGTCGGCGTGGTCCGCGAGTTCTCCGGTGACGGCTACCAGCCGGGCGTGCAGCGCGCCTTCGACGCCGCGGTCGCGCAGCTGTCGAAGCTGGGCGCCGAGGTCGTCGAGGTCTCGTGCCCGCACTTCGACTACGCGCTGGGCGCCTACTACCTGATCGCGCCGAGCGAGTGCTCGTCGAACCTGGCCCGCTTCGACTCGATGCGCTACGGCCTGCGCGTCGGCGACAACGGCGAGAACAGCGCCGAGCAGGTCATGTCGATGACCCGCGAGGCCGGTTTCGGTCCCGAGGTCAAGCGGCGCATCATGCTCGGCACCTACGCGCTGTCCTCGGGCTACTACGACGCCTACTACGGCCAGGCGCAGAAGGTGCGGACGCTGATCACCCGCGACTTCACCGCCGCGTTCGAGCAGGTCGACGTGCTGGTCTCGCCGACCACCCCGACCACGGCGTTCAAGATCGGGGAGCGGGTCGACGACCCGATGGCGATGTACCTCGCCGACCTGTGCACGATCCCGTCCAACCTGGCGGGCAACGCCGCCATGAGCATCCCGTGCGGACTGTCCGATGAGGACGGTCTTCCGGTGGGTCTGCAGATCATGGCTCCCGCCATGGCCGACGACCGGCTCTACCGGGTCGGCGCGGCCTACGAGGTCGCCCGGGACGCCGAGCAGGGCGGTCCGCTGATCAACCGTGCCCCGAAGCTGGAGGCGGCGGTATGAGCCGCTCCCACGCCACCGATGCAGGAGGTCGCAAAGTGAACCCGAAGTTGAAGGCAGCGTTCCAGCTCGCTTCCGTGCTCTCGGCGGCCTTCGGGCTGAAGGCGAGCTACAAGGCCGCCCGCGAGAAGAACGACAAGCTCGAACTGGCCGACGTCATCATCACCACGCTCGGCCTGATCACCGGTACCGCGCTGGCGGTGCGCGCGCTGCGCAAGGGGAGTGACGAGGAGTGACCGCGGTCGCCGAGATCATGGACTACGACGAGGTGCTGGCCCGGTTCGACCCGGTGCTGGGCCTCGAGGTCCACGTCGAGCTCTCCACCAAGACCAAGATGTTCTGCGGCTGCGCCAACGCGTTCGGCGCCGAGCCCAACACCCAGGTCTGCCCGGTGTGCCTGGGCCTGCCGGGTGCGCTGCCCGCGGTCAACGGCAAGGCCGTCGAGGCCGCGATCCGGATCGGCCTGGCGCTCAACTGCCAGGTCGCGGAGTGGTGCCGGTTCGCCCGGAAGAACTACTTCTACCCGGACATGCCGAAGAACTTCCAGACCTCGCAGTACGACGAGCCGATCGTCTTCGACGGTTACCTCGACGTGGTGCTCGATGACGGTGAGACGTTCCGCGTCGACATCGAGCGGGCGCACATGGAGGAGGACACCGGCAAGTCGCTGCACATGGGCGGTGCCACCGGTCGCATCCACGGCGCCGACTACTCGCTGCTGGACTACAACCGGGCTGGCGTGCCGCTGATCGAGATCGTCACCAAGCCGATCACCGGTGCCGGTGAGCGCGCCCCCGAGGTCGCCCGCGCCTACGTGACCGCGCTGCGGGACCTGCTGCGCGCGCTGAACGTCTCCGACGTGCGGATGGACCAGGGTTCGCTGCGCTGCGACGCGAACGTGTCGCTGATGCCCAAGGGCGCCGACGAGTTCGGCACGCGCACCGAGACCAAGAACGTCAACTCGCTGCGCAGCGTCGAGCGCGCGGTGCGCTTCGAGATGCAGCGGCACGCGGCGGTGCTGACCTCCGGCGGGTCGATCCGGCAGGAGACCCGGCACTTCGACGAGTCCACCGGGTCCACCTCGGCGGGCCGGCCGAAGGAGACGCAGGAGGACTACCGGTACTTCCCGGAGCCCGACCTGGTGCCGATCGCGCCGTCGCGCGAGTGGGTCGAGGAGCTGTCCAAGACCCTGCCGGAGCTGCCGTGGGAGCGCCGTCGGCGCGCCAAGGAGGAGTGGGGCCTGTCCGACGAGGAGCTCCGCGACCTCGTCAACGCCGGTGCCCTGGAGCTCATCGCCGAGACGGTCGAGGCCGGTGCGGCTCCGGGCGACGCCCGCTCCTGGTGGGTCGCCTACCTGTCGCAGCAGGCCAACGCGCGCGGCGTCGAGCTGGCCGACCTGGACATCACGCCGAAGCAGGTCGCGCGGGTCGCGGCGCTGGTCGGCGAGGGCAAGCTGACCAACAAGCTGGCCCGCCAGGTCGTCGACGGAGTGCTCGACGGCGAGGGTGAGCCGGACGAGGTCGTCGCGGCTCGCGGTCTGGAGGTCGTCTCCGACGACTCCGAGCTGCAGAAGGCGGTCGACGAGGCGCTGGCGGCGCAGCCGGACATCGCGGAGAAGATCCGCGGCGGCAAGGTCCAGGCCGCCGGTGCCGTGGTCGGTTCGGTCATGAAGGCCACCAAGGGCCAGGCCGACGCCAAGCGGGTCCGCGAACTCGTCCTCAAGGCCTGCGGCCAGTAATCGCGCACGCCGAGAACGCCCCCGACCCGCGCGGTCGGGGGCGTTTCTCGTTGCGCGGGCGGTGTCAGCGGATGGTGGCGATGTAGCCGTCCGGGCGGATGAGGACCGCGGTTCCCGGGGTGACGTCGTAGGTCTCGTAGGCGTCGACGTCGGTGAGGGAACCTTCCTCGCGTCCCCGGGTGATGCGAAGGGGACGGATGTGCGCTCCGGTGGCGGGAACGTCCGCGTCGAAGGCCAGCAGCGTCCAGCGGGTGTCCCGGAGCAGGTCGAAGAGGTTCACCTCGTCGCCTTCGGGGGTGCGCAGGAGGGAACCCGGTGCTCGGTCTCCCGCTCGGACGCGGCCGGGGTGGGCGCGGTGGTCGGTGGCGAGGGGGCCGTTGCGGTAGCCGACGCCGAGCTGGGTGGTCTCCGGGCCGCGCCGCAGCGCGTCGGGGCTTCCCCTGAGGGTCTTGCCGAGCAGGTCGGCGCTGATGCCGAGCACGCCCGCCGCGACGGGGCGGCGCTCGGCGTCGTAGCTGTCGAGCAGTTCGGGGGAGCCGTCGGCGAGCTTCCAGCCGAGGTTGTAGGCGTCCTGCACGCTCGTGTTCAGCCCTTGGCCCCCGGTCGGCGGGTGCACGTGCGCGGCGTCGCCGGCCAGGAACACCCGGCCTGAGCGGAAGGTCCCGGCCAGCCGGGAGTTCGGCCGCCACACCGTCGCCCACGTCAGTTCCCGGATCTTGACGTGCGGTGCGCCGAAGTCGTCCAGCAGCCCTTGCGCGTAGTCGGCGTCGGCGCGGATGTCGTGGGTGGAGGGCGGCCTCGCCACGCACTGCAGCACATCGGTTCCCGCGAGCGGGGTGAGACCGACACCGCATCCGGGGTCGGTGGCCGAGGCGAACCAGTGGGCGAGCTCGGGGTGGTCGAGGCCGGTGACGCGGGCGTCGAAGAGGACCATCTTCGTGTCCTCGTCGGTGTCGCCGAGGAAGTCGACGCCGAGTTCGCGGCGGACCGTGCTGTGGCCACCGTCGGTGCCGACCACGTACTCGGCGCGGGTGTCTCCGCTGGTCAGCGTGGCCGTGACGCCGTCGTCGTCCTGGTGCAGCCCGACCAGGGCCGTGCCGCGTTCGACCTTCACGCCGAGTTCGGCGAGGCGGTCGCGGAGGATCTCCTCGGTGCGCCACTGGGGAACCATCCACCCGTTGGGATGCGGCACCTGAGGGGTCGGTTCGACCCGCTCCGCCATGCGCCGTTCGCCGGTGAGCTCGCCGCCGGAGTAGGTGCGGAACGCGGGCGGGAACATTCCTGCCGCCAGCACCTCGTCGAGGACGCCGAGGTCGTCGAAGACCTCCAGGGTGCGCGGTTGGAGCCCATCGCCTCGGGAGCCGGGCAGCGGCTGCTCGCTCGCGTCGATGATCCGGCACGGAACGTCCCGCCTGGCCAGCTCGATGCCCAGTGTCAGTCCGGCGGGACCTGCTCCGACGATCAGCACTCGGGTGCCCATCGCGCCTCCTTGTGTGAATTCAAATTCAGTGAATAATAATTCAGTGAACAGGTTGATAGGTTCCCCGTCAAGGGCGAAGGAGGAGCGACGATGCCGGGAACCACCCGCAAGGCGCAGGCGGCCGAGACCGAGGCCGCGCTCAAGGCCGCCGCGGTGCGGGTCTTCGGCAGGCACGGGTACCTCAACACCAAGATCACCGACATCACCGCCGAAGCCGGCCGGTCGGCGGGGTCGTTCTACAACCACTTCAAGAGCAAGGAAGAACTCCTCGAAGCGCTGCTCGCCGACCTGCTGGAGGCCGGCGACTCGGCGGTGCTCTCCGACGAGCGCCACTCATCGGACTTCGGCGACCGCGACGCCATCCGCTGGCACGTCGCCGGGTTCTGGGACTTCTTCCGCGCCCACCGCGTCGTGCTCATCGCGCTGCGCCAAGCGGCGCTGGTCGACCAGCGCTTCGCCGACCGCGTCGCCGAACTCCTCGAACCGGACGTGCACCACCTCGCGGGCCACCTGGCCCACACCGAACGGCCGGAAGCGACCGCGATCGCCATCACCGGGCTCTGCCAGCAGTTCGCCTACGCCAATCTCGTCGAGGAGCAACCGATGCTGGCCGCGCTCACCGACGAGGACGTGATCGACCTGCTCACCGGCCTGATCGACCGCGGCATCAACGGTTGAGAACGGGCACGCCCGAGAACGGCTCCTAGTCCTTGCCCGCCGTGCCGCCGGTCGGCGGCTCCAGGCGCAGGACCCGGTCGTCGCTGGGGACGGGACGGCCGCCGTCGCGGTTGGTGGTGCCCAGCCACACCATGCCGTCCGGGGCCAGAGCGGCCGTGGCGAAGCGGCCGTAGCGGTTCTCCAGGACCTTGGTGGGCTGACCGGTGAAGCTGCCGTCCGGCGCCGGGTGCAGCGTGTAGAGCGCCGAGGCGTCGCGCAGCGCCACGATCACGGTGGAGGGGTCCGCCGCGCACCCCGACACCCCGGGCCGATCCGACCAGGTCCAGGCCGGATTGCCCAGCGGCTCACCGAACTTCACCTGGTGGAGGGAATCCTTGCCGCCGTTGCGGTCGGTCACCCAGAACATGCTCAGCGCGGCCGTGCCGCAGATGCCGGTCGGCTCGTTCAGCCCGGAGGTCACCACCGGCGAATCGCGCTGCGGGTTCCCCTCGGCGGGCTTGCCGAAACCGTCGACGCGCAGCAGCTTCCCGGACAGCGTCGACGGGTCGGTGGCGCCGGCCGGGTCGCCGGCGTTGCCGGTGGCCACCAGCAGCGCGCCCTTGCCGTCGTCGAGCAGCGCACCCGAGTTGCCGGTCGCGCCCTTGGGAATCCCGGTCAGCACCGGCTTCGGGCTGTCGCCGCTGGCGACCCGCACGACCCGGTTGTCGGAGCCGGTGGTGACGTAGGCGTAGAAGAGCTCGTCCTCGTGGTACGTGGGCGACAGGGCCAGGCCCGTGAGGCCGCCGCCGCTGCTCGCGTCGACGGGGATCTGCGCCAGCTCAACGGGTTTCGCGCCCTTCTTCACGCGCAGCACGCGACCCGTGGAGCGCTCGCCGACCAGCGCGCTCTGCCCGTCCGGCAGCACCGCGATCGCCCCGACCGGGTCCAGGCACGTGGTGATCACCGCCGGATCGGGGTCCTCGCAGCCGACCGGCTGCGCGGGCGGCTGCGGTTTCGCCTCGCCGGGGGCCTCCGACGGCGGTGCTTCGCTCTCGAACGAGGGCTGCGGACCGGCCTGCGGCGCCAGCGAGGGCTGCTCGGCGAACGGCCGGTTGTGCTCGTCGGGGAACTCGGCGCATCCGCTCAGCACGATTCCGAGCACCGCGAAGGCGCCCACCAGCGCACGAGTCCGACCCATCACGCCTCCGACCCTATCCGCCGCCGGGTGAACGCGTGGTGAGCCACCGCGATCAGCCGTTCGCCCGGGGCGGGTCGAACGGGGGGTGCAGGGCGCGGCGGCGGAGTCGCCGGTGTTCCGGGAGCGAGAGGCGGATCCGGCGGACCGGCGGCGGTGGCGGGTCGATGCCGAGTCGGGCGCATTCGACGGCCTCGACCCGGCGCAGCAGCAGCGCCAACTCCTCCCGCACGGTGTCCGGAGCTTCCAGCGGGATGAAGTGGGACGCGTCGAGCAGCCGCACCCTGGCCTGCGGGAGAGAGCCGACCTGGCGCGCCGTGGTCAGCGGTTCGCCGAGGGGATCGAGGCGCCCGGCCAGCAGCGTGACCGGGCAGCTGATGCGCGGCAGGTCGTCGCGGACCGACGCGCTCCAGGCCAGCGCCAGTTCGACGTGCCTGCGCCAGTCGTGCTGCACCAGGTTGCGCAGGGCGGCCGTGATGCCGGCGCGGTCGCCGTCGTCGGGCAGCAGGCCGGCTCGGCGCAGCAGGCGAGCGGGCCAGTCCCCGACCGGCAGCTGGGCGGTGATGGATTCCAGCAGGTCACCGGTCAGGCGCAGCGAAGCCGAGCCGCCCGCGGCCAGGAGCCTGCGCATCGCGTCGGGCACGCCGACGTGGGACAGCAGCATCTCCGCGCCCGCCGTGGGCGGTCCCGCCAGCAGCAGGAGCCCGCGCACCCGGTCGGGGTGGCGGGCGGCGAGCTCCACCGCCAGGGACGTGCCACCCGACCAGGCGAGGACGACGCAGTCGGGCGCGTCGGCGTCGTCGAGGACCGCGAGGGCGTCGGCCACGTGCTCACCGGTGGTGCCGGAGGAAATGCTCTCCGGTGACCAATTCAGCACCTGAGCCGCGCAATCGAGAGGAAGCAATTCCGTCGCCGAAACGAGTTCGGGGAGCATAAGCACCGCTCTCGGTGCGAACGAAGGCGACGACCAGCCCTCACCGATGTCCAGGAAATGCGCACCACCTGCGGCGACATCGGATTTGTGCGACCTCGGCCCGCGGAATTCTGGGTCCTCCATCAGGACATTTTCCACCCGGAACGAGTCCTGTGGTATCGAACCTGTCACGTGTGGGGAAGGTTTTATCGCAAAGGGTCGCACTTTCAGGTGAAGATGCCCTAGCCTCCTGCGGCGTGAGCATCCAAGACGATCGCCCCGGCGGTGCGGGCGGCTCCCCCGACGATCGCAGCTACGGCGCGCACGCCCAGCGGCCCCGCGGCGCGAAGGGTTCGGCCAAGAGCACGCAGAGCCTCGGCGCACGCCAGCACAACTACTACGACGAAGACGACGGCTACAGCGACGGTGAAGCGACCTCGCTGGTGAGCGGCGTCGGCGAAGACTCCGGCTACGCCGAAGAACTCGGCAAGAAGCGCAAGCCCTTCGCCTGGAACGCGGGAACCGACCTCGGCCTGCTGATCCTGCGCCTGGCGCTGGGAGGGGTCTTCCTCCTGCACGGCGCGCAGAAGCTGTTCGGCGCGTTCGGCGGCCCCGGCCCGGAGGGCTTCGCGGAGGTTCTGTCCGGCATGGGCTTCCAGCAGAGCGCCGCGCTCTCGCTGGTCACCGGGGGTACCGAGCTCGGTGCGGGTGCGCTGCTGGTCCTGGGCCTGTTCACGCCGGCCGCCGCGGCCGGTGTGGTGGGCCTGATGGCCAGCGCGGTGTTCGTCAAGCTGGGCGCCGGTTTCTTCAACGCCGACGGCGGGTTCGAGATGGATGCCATCCTCGGTGCCCTCGGTCTCGGCGTGATGTTCACCGGTCCCGGCCGGGTGGCCTTGGACTACGGGCGAGTGTGGTTCCGCCGTCCGTTGGGATTCGGCTTCTTCGGCCTGATCGTCGCGGCTGGCGCGGCTGCGGCGATCCTGATCCTCTTCCACCGCC
Source organism: Saccharopolyspora endophytica (assembly GCF_018070075.1). GTDB lineage: Bacteria > Actinomycetota > Actinomycetes > Mycobacteriales > Pseudonocardiaceae > Saccharopolyspora > Saccharopolyspora endophytica. The sequence continues at coordinate 243,720 of NZ_JAGPXE010000012.1, read as the reverse complement.
CCTGAGACGTGCACCGACGAAATCGGGCCTCGGCTCCAACCCAGGAGCCGGGGCCCGATTTCTTCTCCCTCAAGAGCGATGTGGTCGTTCTGCGCAGCGGTGCCGGTGGCGGAACCTGAGCGGCTCCGTGGACTGCGGGTGCCACTCCTGATGTATGTCCAATACACGGCGGAGTGGCCGTCCTCGCCACGAAGCCGCTCAGAACCCGCGGCGGTGCCAGTGCCTAGGGCGGGGCAAGGAGAAAGTGGCTTCGCCACTTGGCTCACACAACGACGCAGCTCACTTGTTCACGTCGCGGACTGCGCCGTAGGAGGCTGACGTCGCGAGCTTCGCGTAGGCGCGGAGGGCTGTGGTGACCTTGCGCTCCCGGCCGACGGGCTGCCAGGGGTTCTCGCTGGCCTCCATCTTGGCGCGGCGCTCGGCCAGGACCTGCTCGTCGACCAGCAGCTCCAGCTTGCGCTCGTGGACGTCGATGAGGATCTGGTCGCCGTTCTCCACCAGGCCGATGAGCCCGCCGCCCGCGGCCTCCGGCGAGATGTGCCCGACCGACAGGCCCGACGAGCCACCGGAGAACCGGCCGTCGGTGATCAGCGCGCACTTCTTGCCCAGACCGGAGCCCTTCAGGAACGCGGTCGGGTGCAGCATCTCCTGCATGCCGGGACCGCCCGCGGGGCCCTCGTAGCGGATCACCAGCACCTCACCGGGCTGGATCTCCTTGTTCAGGATCGCCGACACCGCCTGCTCCTGGCTCTCCAGCACCCGCGCCGGACCCTGGAAGTGCCAGAGCTCCTCCTCGACGCCGGCCGCCTTGATGACCGCGCCCTCCTCGGCGAGGTTGCCCTTGAGCACGGCCAGACCGCCGTCGACGGTGTAGGCGTGCTCGACGTCGCGGATGCAGCCGTTGGCGGCGTCGGTGTCCAGCGACGACCAGCGGTTGTCGGTGGAGAACGCCTGGGTGGTGCGCACTCCGCCGGGCGCGGCGTGGAAGATCTCCAGCGCCTTCTCCGACGGCGATTCACCGCGGACGTCCCACGTGGACAGCCACGCGGTCAGGCTCTCGCTGTGGACCGAGGCGACGTCGCGGTGCAGCAGACCGGCGCGGTCGAGCTCGCCCATGATCGCGCTGATGCCGCCGGCCCGGTGCACGTCCTCCATGTGGTAGTCGGAGTTCGGCGCGACCTTCGACAGGCACGGCACCTTGCGGCTGATCTCGGCGATGTCGTCGAGGGTGAAGTCGATCTCGCCCTCCTGCGCGGCGGCGAGGGTGTGCAGCACCGTGTTGGTGGATCCGCCCATCGCCATGTCCAGCGCCATCGCGTTCTCGAACGCCTGCTTGTTGGCGATCGAGCGCGGCAGGACGGTCTCGTCGTCGGACTGGTAGTAGCGCTTGGCGATGTTGACGACCGTGCGGCCGGCCTCCTGGAACAGCTCGCGGCGCAGCGCGTGGGTGGCCAGCGTCGAACCGTTGCCCGGCAGCGCCAGTCCCAGCGCCTCGGTCAGGCAGTTCATCGAGTTCGCGGTGAACATGCCCGAGCACGAACCGCAGGTCGGGCACGCGGAGCGCTCCACCTCGGACAGACCCTCGTCGTCGATCGCCGAGTTCGCCGAGGCCGAGATGGTGGTGATCAGGTCGGTCGGCGCGTGCGCGACGCCCTCGACCACGACGGCCTTGCCGGCCTCCATCGGGCCACCCGAGACGAACACCGCCGGGATGTTCAGCCGCATCGCGGCGTTGAGCATGCCCGGGGTGATCTTGTCGCAGTTGGAGATGCACACCAGCGCGTCGGCCTGGTGCGCGTTGACCATGTACTCCACCGAGTCGGCGATGATCTCCCGCGAGGGCAGCGAGTAGAGCATGCCGCTGTGGCCCATGGCGATTCCGTCGTCGACGGCGATGGTGTGGAACTCGCGCGGCACGCCGCCCGCCTCGCGGATCGTCTCGGCCACGACGTCACCGAGGTCGCGCAGGTGCACGTGACCGGGCACGAACTGGGTGTAGGAGTTGGCGATCGCGACGATCGGCTTTCCGAAGTCGTCGTCGGTCATGCCGGTGGCGCGCCACAGCGAACGGGCGCCGGCGGCATTCCGGCCGTGAGTCGTGGTGCGGGAACGCAGCTGAGGCATTGGGAGACCTTCTTCGATTCCAGGCTTCGTGCGGTGGGGCCGGGTGCGGAGCCAGCGAGCTTCAACGCGAACGGCCCAGCCCGCTGACGTCGCCTTGTGGGTGCTAAGCGTGGCGGTGACTCCGACCCTACCCCTGCGAACACCGTGCTTGAGCACGCATGTCGGCCAGATTACGGGTCGGGATCTTCGGTGTCAGTCCTCGTCGGTGGACCGCGCGGTGGGGTCCGGGAGGTGCCCGCGGCTGACCAGGGAGATCGCGGGGAGGTGGCGCGGGCGCACGGTGGGCAGCGTGACCTCGGCGCCGTCGGTGGTGCTGGCGCGGACCTTGGACTGCTTGGTGATGGCCAGGCCCTTCAGCGACTCCCAGGGAAGGGTGCGCCCGCCGACGAGGGTGCGGGTCTTGATCCGCTCGGCGTCGACGGTGGTGCCCGGCCGCAGCACGACCCACAGCAGCGCGAGCGGGATCAGGAAGACGAGCAGCCCCACCGGACCGGAGGTGGTGGCCAGCGGTACCGCGCAGGCGGCGACGGCGAGCACTGCGAGCAGCGACACGCGGGGGACCCGGAAGTTCAGCGACTCCGGGATCTCGGTGGTCCGCGGCTCCGCGTCGGGCGCGGATTCGGTGCTCTGCGGTTCGGCGGCGTCGTCCTGGGGTGTCTCGCTCACCCCTCGATGTTCTCACCTGGTCGGCTTCGCCCGATCGGGACCCGAAACTCCCAGCGGCTGGGAGCCGGGGAGCGGTGCGCATCACACCTGGCTCGAATCCCGCCGCGACAGCATCGCTGAACTGGGAAAAGCGCGAAGGGGCGGATCGTGGCAGCCTGGACGGGCGCCCACCATGCGAGACGATCGTCCCGGATCGTTTGACGTGGCGCGACCGGTCCCATTAACGTCCTGGCCATGCTGCGACTGCACGACATTCTCGTACTTCCCTGGCGCGTCGACGCCTAAGGAAGTTCGCAGCGTCGACGCGCCAACCCTCGTGGGGCCTCTTTGTGGCCTGCGAGGGTTTTTTCGTGTCCGGTCCCACTCCCAACCACCGAGGTTGACCCGATGACCAGCGCCAATACCAGGCAGAATCCGGTCCCGGCGCCCCCGCCAGGACGCCGACCCAAGCCCGCGCCGCCCAGCGGTGCTCCGGTGAAGATGACGGGTGCGCAGGCACTCGTCCGCTCGCTGGAGTCCGTGGGTTGCGAGGTCGTCTTCGGGATTCCGGGTGGCACCATCCTCCCGTCCTACGACCCCTTGCTCGACTCCGAGAAGGTCCGGCACGTGCTGGTCCGCCACGAGCAGGGCGGCGGGCACGCGGCGACCGGATACGCGCAGGCCACCGGCAAGGTCGGGGTGTGCATGGCCACCTCCGGCCCGGGTGCGACGAACCTGGTCACCCCGCTCGCCGACGCGCACATGGACTCCGTCCCGGTCGTGGCGATCACCGGCCAGCAGTCCACCGGCCTGATCGGCACGGACGCCTTCCAGGAAGCCGACATCTGCGGCATCACGCTGCCGATCACCAAGCACAACTTCCTGGTCACCGACGCCGAGGACATCCCGCGGATCATCGCCGAGGCGTTCTACATCGCCGCCAGCGGTCGCCCGGGCCCGGTGCTGGTCGACATCCCCAAGGACGTCCAGCAGGCCACCATGTCCTTCTCCTGGCCGCCGGAGATGAAGCTGCCGGGTTACAAGCCGACCAGCAAGCCGCACGGCAAGCAGGTCCGCGAGGCCGCGAAGCTCATGGTCGAGGCCAAGCAGCCGGTGCTCTACGTCGGTGGCGGCGTCATCAAGGCCGAGGCGCACGCCGAGCTGCGGCAGCTGGCCGAGCGCACGGGCATCCCGGTGGTCACCACGCTGATGGCGCGCGGCGCGTTCCCGGACTCGCACCCGCAGCACCTCGGCATGCCGGGCATGCACGGCACGGTCGCCGCGGTCGCCGCGATGCAGCGCTCCGACCTGCTGATCGCCCTGGGCACCCGGTTCGACGACCGGGTCACCGGCCAGCTCTCGTCGTTCGCGCCCGACGCCAAGGTCGTGCACGCCGACATCGACCCGGCCGAGATCTCCAAGAACCGCCACGCCGACGTCCCGATCGTCGGTGACTGCAAGGACGTCATCGCCGAGCTGACCGAGGCGTTCGAGGCCGCCGAGGCCGAGGACGGCACCGCCGACCTGACGGCGTGGTGGGCGATGCTGGACGACATCCGCGGCCGGTTCCCACTCGGCTACGCCGAGCCCAGCGACGGCAGCCTGTCGCCGGAGTACGTCATCGAGCGGCTGGGCAAGATCGCCGGCACCGACGCGGTCTACGCGGCGGGCGTGGGTCAGCACCAGATGTGGGCCGCGCAGTTCGTCGGCTACGACAACCCGCGCACCTGGCTGAACTCCGGTGGCCTGGGGACCATGGGCTACGCGGTTCCCGCGGCCATGGGCGCCAAGGCCGGTGTGCCGGACAAGGTCGTGTGGGCCATCGACGGCGACGGCTGCTTCCAGATGACCAACCAGGAGCTCGCGACCTGCGCGATCGAGGACATCCCCATCAAGGTGGCCGTCATCAACAACGGCAACCTGGGTATGGTCCGGCAGTGGCAGAACCTGTTTTACGCCGAGCGTTACTCACACAGCGACCTCGGCACCCACAAGCACCGCATCCCGGACTTCAAGCTGCTCGCCGACGCCTACGGGTGCGCCGGCCTGCGGTGTGAGTCCAAAGAGGACGTCGACAGCGTCATCCAGCGGGCTATGGAGATCAACGACCGACCGGTCGTGATCGACTTCGTGGTGGGCAAGGACGCGCAGGTGTGGCCGATGGTGGCGGCGGGCACCGGCAACGACGAGATCATGGCGGCACGCGGCATCCGCCCGCTGTTCGAGGAGGACGAAGCGTGACCAGGCATACGCTCAGCGTTCTGGTGGAGAACGTCCCCGGTGTTCTCGCCCGGGTTTCCGGCCTGTTCTCCCGACGCAGCTTCAACATCGAGTCGCTCGCGGTCGGCCCGACCGAGCACCCGGAGATCTCCCGGATGACGATCGTGGTCGCCGTCAGCGACCAGCCCTTGGAACAGGTCACCAAGCAGCTCAACAAGCTGGTGAACGTGATCAAGATCGTGGAGCTGGAGGACGACGCCGCGGTGCAGCGCGAGCTGCTGCTGGTCAAGGTCCGCGCCGACTCCTCGGTGCGCAGCCAGGTCCTGGAGACCGTGCAGCTGTTCCGCGCCAAGGTGGTGGACGTCTCGCCGGAGGCGCTGACCATCGAGGCCACCGGCACCGCCGATAAGCTCGACGCGTTGCTGCGAATGCTGGAACCCTACGGCGTCCGCGAGATGGTGCAGTCGGGAACGATCGCGATCGGCCGAGGCCCCCGCTCCATCACAGCCACAGCAGTCCGCTGACCACAAAAGAATGACGAGGTTGCCGGCAAACGCAGCGGTGCGGGTAGCGGAACCTGACACGCCGCCTGGACTCCGTGCGCCACTCCTTATGTATGCCAATACACGGCGTCGCGGCGTACTCGCCAGACGACGTGTCAGAACCCGCGGCGGTGCAAGTTGCTCACGGGGTGAAAGAGGAAGCGGCGTCGCCGCTTGCCGACAACCGATGAAGTCCCGAAAGGAAACGCTGAATCACCATGGCAGTTGAAATCTTCTACGACGCGGACGCGGACCTCGGCATCGTGCAGGGCCGCAAGGTCGCCGTCATCGGCTACGGCAGCCAGGGCCACGCCCACGCGCTGAGCCTGCGGGACTCGGGCGTGGACGTGCGCATCGGTCTGCCGGAGGGTTCCAAGTCCCGCGCCAAGGCCGAGGAGGAGGGCCTGAAGGTCCTCACCCCGTCCGAGGCGTCCGCCGAGGCCGACCTGATCATGATCCTGGCGCCCGACACCAAACAGCGCGAGATCTACGCCAACGACGTCGCCCCGAACCTCAAGCAGGGTGACGCGCTGTTCTTCGGCCACGGCTTCAACATCCGCTACGGCCTGATCCAGCCGCCGGCCGACGTCGACGTCGCCATGGTCGCCCCGAAGGGCCCGGGCCACCTGGTCCGCCGCCAGTTCGTCGACGGCAAGGGCGTGCCGTGCCTGATCGCCGTCGAGCAGGACGCCTCGGGCAACGGCCAGGCCCTGGCGCTGTCCTACGCCGCCGCCATCGGCGGTGCCCGCGCCGGCGTCATCAAGACCACCTTCAAGGAGGAGACCGAGACCGACCTGTTCGGTGAGCAGGCCGTTCTCTGCGGTGGTGCCTCCGCGCTGGTGCAGAACGGTTTCGAGGTGCTGGTCGAGGCCGGGTACCAGCCGGAGATCGCCTACTTCGAGGTCCTGCACGAGCTCAAGCTGATCGTGGACCTGATGTGGGAGGGCGGCATCGCCGGTCAGCGCTACTCCTGCTCGGACACCGCCGAGTACGGCGACCTCACCCGCGGCCCGCGCGTCATCGACTCGCACGTCAAGGACTCGATGCGCAAGGTGCTCGGTGAGATCCAGGACGGCACCTTCGCCAAGGAGTGGGTGGCCGAGGACGAGGCCGGTCGCCCGAACTTCACCAAGCTGCAGGCCGAGGGCAACGCCCACCAGATCGAAGAGGTCGGCAAGAAGCTGCGCTCGCTGATGTCCTGGACCAACAAGTGAGCTGATCTCCGAGCTCTCCGGAGCCCTCGGCAGCGTTGACCCGCCTGGCCCGGTGAACCCTCTCCAACGAGGTTTCACCGGGCCTCGCGTGTTTCGGCGGTGGTGGGTAGGTTTCCGCCGGGCGGGTCTCCCACAACGGGATATCGCTATGAGTGAGGGATACGGTACGCATCGTGAGTGCAGAGAACGAGATCGTCGACGACAAAGCGCACGTCCGCGACAAACTGGACTTCTCCGTCGCGGAGTGGATCACGAGCACGGATGATCCGGACGAACCGGGCGTCGAGATCGCGTTCGTCGACGGTTATGTGGGGATGCGAAACGGGGCGGATCCGGAAGGCCCCGTTCTCGTTTTCACCCCCGAGGAATGGGACGCGTTCGTCGCGGGCGCCAAGGACGGCGAATTCGACGAACCGTGAAGCCCGGCCGCCGTTCGGGCCTGATGTCGTCGGCGTGGGCGGCGTGGGCCCGTTCGGGTGGCGATCTCTCCCGCACTCTGGAACGGATACCCCTCGCACGGGGTGTGATCTGCGAGAATGCTGAAAGAGCGGGTCTCGTGGACGTGTTCGATCCAGCGGTGATCCGAGCTACACCCTTGTGAATGCTTTCTCAATCTCCCGTTAAACTTCCCCCGTCCGGGCACATCGTCGTGCCGATCGTGATCTTCCAGCTTGGAGTTCGCCCGTGACCAACGCAAGCCGTCCTGTCGTTCTTCTCGCCGAGAAGTTGGCCCCGTCCGTGATCGACGCCCTCGGCGAAGAGGTCGAGATCCGCAACGTGGACGGCACCGACCGTCCGGCGCTGCTCGACGCTGTCGCCGACGCCGATGCGCTGCTGGTCCGTTCCGCGACCAAGGTCGATGCCGAAGTCCTGTCGGCGGCCAAGAACCTCAAGGTCGTCGCCCGCGCGGGCGTCGGTCTCGACAACGTCGAGGTGCCCGCCGCCACCGAGCGCGGCGTGATGGTGGTCAACGCCCCCACCTCCAACATCGTCTCCGCCGCCGAGCACGCCATGGCGCTGCTGCTGTCGGTGGTCCGCAACGTGCCGCAGGCCGATGCGAGCCTCAAGGGCGGCGCCTGGAAGCGCAGCTCCTACGGCGGTGTCGAGCTCAACGGCAAGACCGTCGGTGTCGTCGGCCTGGGCAAGATCGGGCAGCTGTTCGCCGCCCGCGTCGCCGCCTTCGGCACCAAGCTCATCGCCTACGACCCCTACGTGTCGCCGGCTCGCGCCGCGCAGCTGGGCATCGAGCTGGTCTCGCTGGAGGAGCTGCTCAGCCGTGCCGACGCGCTGTCGATCCACCTCCCCAAGACCGCTGAGACCCTGGGTCTGATCGGTGCCGAGGAGCTCAAGAAGGCCAAGCCGAACCTGGTCATCATCAACGCCGCTCGCGGCGGTCTGGTCGACGAGGACGCGCTGGCCGACGCGCTGCGCAACGGCACCATCGCCGGCGCCGGCATCGACGTGTTCAAGTCCGAGCCGATCACCGACAGCCCGCTGTTCTCCCTGGACAACGTCGTGGTGACCCCGCACCTGGGCGCCTCCACCACCGAGGCCCAGGACCGCGCGGGCACCGACGTGGCCAAGTCGGTCCGGCTGGCGCTGCGCGGCGACTTCGTCCCGGACGCGGTCAACGTCCAGGGCGGTGCGGTCGGCGAGGAGGTCCGCCCGTACCTGTCGCTGACCCAGAAGCTGGGCCAGCTGCTGGCCGCGCTGCAGGGCGGCACCCCGAGCTCGGTGACCATCGAGGCCCGCGGCGAGCTGGCCGACGAGGACGTCTCGGTGCTGCAGCTCGCGGCGCTGCGCGGCGTGTTCGCCGGTGCGGTCGAGAGCCAGGTGACCTTCGTCAACGCCCCGCAGCTGGCCGAGGAGCTGGGTGTCCAGGTCGAGGTCAAGACGACCTCGGAGAGCCCCAACCACCGCAGCGTCGTGTCGCTGCGCGCGCACATGGCCGACGGCAGCACCTCGGTGGTCTCTGGTGCGCTGTCGGGCCCGAACCAGGTGGAGAAGCTGGTCGAGGTCAACGGCCGGCACTTCGACCTGCGGGCCGAGGGCAACGTGCTGCTGCTGGAGTACCCGGACCGCCCGGGCGTGATGGGCAAGGTCGGCACGCTGCTGGGCGAGGTCGGCGTGAACATCGAGGCCGCGACGGTCAGCCAGACCACCGAGCGCTCCGAGGCGATCATGCTGCTGCGCGTGGACCGTCCGGTCGAGCAGGGCGTGCTGGAGCCGATCGGCGCTGCTGTGGGCGCCCGAATCGTGCGGACCGTCAGCTTTGAGTGATTCCGCAACGAGGTGTCGTTGAGTAGGTGCTCACCGACGGGCTCGCACGCTGAATAGCTCGAAAGCGTGAGAAGGGGCCGTTCCACTCCGTGGGACGGCCCCTCGCGCGTACCTGGACCGAAACAGTGCGTCACTCGTATGGGTGTCCCACAGTCCGGGACTTATCATCCACTTGGTGGGCCCGGCGTGCCGCTCGGCGCGGCCATGCCGGTAGCCTTCGGCTCAACAGTTCGAGCCCCGCAGTTCGGGGTGGTTCTCGGGAGGTGTGTAGATGCGGCTCGCTGTGATCCCCGGCGACGGGATCGGGCCGGAGGTCGTTGCCGAGGCACTCAAGGTGCTCGGCGAGGTGGTGCCGGATACCGAGATCACCCGTTACGACCTCGGAGCCGCTCGCTGGCACGCGACGGGGGAGCTGCTCCCCGAGTCCGTGCTCGGTGAGCTCCGCCAGCACGACGCGATCCTGCTCGGCGCGGTCGGCGACCCATCGGTGCCCAGCGGCATCCTGGAGCGCGGTCTGCTGCTCCGGCTGCGCTTCGAGCTCGACCACCACGTGAACCTGCGCCCCGCGCGGCTGTACCCGGGCGTGAAGAGCCCGGTGGTCGACCCGGGTGAGATCGACATGGTCGTCGTGCGCGAGGGCACCGAGGGCCTGTACGCGGGCAACGGTGGCCTGCTGCGCAAGGACACCACGCACGAGATCGCCACCGAGGTCAGCATCAACACCGCGTTCGGCGTCGAGCGGGTCGTGCGCGACGCGTTCGCCCGCGCCGCCTCGCGGCCGCGCAAGCACCTGACCCTGGTGCACAAGACCAACGTGCTCACCCACGCCGGCTCGTTGTGGTCGCGCGTGGTCGAAGAGGTCTCGCTGCAGTACCCGGACGTCACCGTGGCCTACCAGCACGTCGACGCCACCACGATCCACATGGTCACCGACCCGAGCCGGTTCGACGTGATCGTCACCGACAACCTCTTCGGCGACATCATCACCGACCTCTCGGGTGCGATCACCGGCGGCATCGGCCTGGCGGCCAGCGGCAACATCGACGCCACCCGCCGCAACCCGAGCATGTTCGAGCCGGTGCACGGCAGCGCCCCGGACATCGCCGGGCAGGGCGTGGCCGACCCGACCGCCGCCGTGCTGTCGATCGCGATGCTGCTCGACCACGTCGGGCTGACCGAGGCCGCCAAGCGCGTCGAGGCCTCGGTGGCCTTCGACCTGGCGACCCGCGACCACTCGTCGCCGGGCGCCACGTTCGCCATCGGCGACCGGCTGGCCGCGCTGGTGTCCTCGCACGAGGTCGTGCCGCAGCCTTGATTTTCCCCTGAGCTCGTTTTCCGAAGGGTGCCTTCCCCGCGCGGGAAGGCACCCTTCGGTTTTTCCGGATCGTGAGAAGTCCGTCGCGTTCGATGGACATCGGCGGGCGAGGTGTGCAGCATGGGGTCGTGGCTTTCCGCAGTGTGATCATTATTGGCGAGCGCGTCGGGTAAACATCTCCGCTTCCCGACGCGCTGACCTCTCGCATCTGCGGGGGGTCTTTTTTGTTGCCTGCGTCAAGATCCACGCCGAACCGATCGATCCGACGGGAGACAATCCAGTGACCCGCACCAAGCCGGCCGGCACGCCCCTGGGCGACGACTTCCACGTCTACGACACGACGCTGCGGGACGGCGCGCAGCGCGAGGGGATTTCGTACTCGGTCACCGACAAGCTGGCCGTCGCGCGCCTGCTGGACGGGCTCGGGGTCGGGTTCATCGAAGGTGGTTGGCCCGGAGCGCTTCCCAAGGACACCGAGTTCTTTCACCGCGCGGCGCAAGGGGAACTCGAACTCGACCACGCCGCGCTCGTGGCGTTCGGCTCGACCCGCCGCGCGGGATCCAAAGTGGACGAAGATCGTCAAGTTGCCGCACTGCTGGACTCTCGCGCTCCGGTGGTGACCCTCGTGGCCAAATCGGACCGCAGGCACGTCGAACGGGCGCTGCGCACCGACGTCGCCGAGAACTGCGCGATGATCGCCGACACCGTCCGCCACCTCGTCGACCACGGCAGGCGGGTTTTCGTCGACGCCGAGCACTTCTTCGACGGATACGCCTTCGACCCCGACACCTCGCTGCGGGTGCTCGACGCCGCGGCGGGCGCCGGAGCCGACGTCGTCGTGCTGTGCGACACCAACGGCGGCCAGCTCCCGCTGCAGCTGGCCGACACCGTGCGGGAGGTCATCGCGCGCACCGGGATCCGCGTCGGCATCCACTGCCAGGACGACACCGGCTGCGCCGTGGCCAACAGCGTCGCGGCGGTGCAGGCCGGTGCCACGCACGTGCAGTGCACCGCCAACGGCTACGGCGAGCGCGCGGGCAACGCGGATCTGTTCGCAGTTCTGGGAAATCTGGGCACGAAGCTCGACATGCCGGTGCTGCCCGAGGGCAAATTGCCCGAGCTGACGAGGGTTTCGCACGCGTTGGCCGAGATCGCCAACCTGGCGCCCGACACCCACCAGGCGTACGTGGGGCAGTCGGCGTTCGCGCACAAGGCCGGGCTGCACGCCAGCGCGATCAAAGTGGACCCCGAGCTCTACAACCACCTCGACCCGGCCGAGGTCGGCAACGGGATGCGGGTGCTGGTGACCGAGATGGCCGGTCGCGCCAGCCTGGAGCTCAAGGGCGCCGAACTCGGCCTGGAGCTCTCGCCGGAGGCCGTCGGGGGAGCCGTGCGGCAGGTCAAGGAGCTCGAAGCGCGCGGCTGGTCCTTCGAAGCCGCCGACGCCTCGCTGGAGTTGTTGCTGCGCCGGGAGATGACGGGTTCCGATCTCGAAACACCGTTCGAGCTCGAGTCGTACCGGGTGCTGCTCGACCACCGCGACGACGGCGAGGTCGTGTCCGAGGCGACCGTGCGGGTCAGCGTGTCGGGGGAGCGGGTGATCGCCACGGCGGAGGGCAACGGTCCCGTGAACGCCCTCGACGCGGCGTTGCGCAAGGCCCTCGTGCCGCACCTGCCGTGGCTGGAATCGGTGGAGCTCAGCGACTACAAGGTCCGCATCCTCGTCGACGAGCCGGGCACCGACGCCGTCACCCGGGTGCTGGTCGAGTCCCGCGACGGCGAGCACGAGTGGACCACCGTGGGCGTGCACGCCAACATCGTCGAAGCCAGCTGGCTCGCGCTCTGCGACGCGCTGATCTACAAGGCCTGCGCCGCGATGTGACCGCAGCCTCCCGCCGAACCCCGGAATGCGGTGGCGAATTCCGGTGCCCGAGTATGTTGGGCGCGGGTTCCCACCACCCGTCCACATGAGATTTGCGGAGGTTCGTCTTGCGGTTGGCTCGTGTCGCCCACTCTGACGGGGTGTCGTTCGTGGCGTTGGAGCCGGATCCGGCCGCGCCTCGGGAGAAGATCGTGGCGGTCGAGATCGACCAGCACCCGTTCGGCTCGCCCACCTACACCGGCCGGAAGTGGCCGATGGCCGACGTGCGCCTGCTGGCGCCGATCCTGCCGAGCAAGGTGATCTGCGTGGGCAAGAACTACGCCGAGCACGCGCGCGAGATGGGCAGCGAGGCGCCCGAGAACCCGCTGATCTTCATGAAGCCGTCGACGTCGGTGATCGGCCCGAACTCGCCGATCAAGCTGCCGCCGAACTCCGAGCGGGTGGACTTCGAGGGCGAGCTGGCCGCGATCATCGGCCAGCCCTGCAAGGACGTCCCGGAGGCGCGCGGCACCGAGGTGCTGCTCGGCTACACGATCGCCAACGACGTGACCGCCCGCGACCAGCAGAAGGCCGACGGGCAGTGGACGCGCGCCAAGGGCTACGACACGTTCTGCCCGCTGGGCCCGTGGATCGACACCGAGATCGACCCGTCGGACCTGTCCATCCGCACCGACCTGGACGGTGAGGTCAAGCAGGACGGCCGCACCTCGCAGCTGGTGCACGGCATCGGCGGCCTGGTCTCGTGGGTCTCGCGGATCATGACGCTGCTGCCCGGTGACGTCATCCTCACGGGCACGCCGGCGGGCGTCGGCCCGATGACCGACGGCCAGAAGGTCACGGTCTCCATCGACGGCCTCGGCGCCCTGACGAACCCCGTTCAGAACGCCTGAGGCGCACGTGGTGCGCGAAAGGCGGGCGGTTCTGGTCTGAACCGCCCGCCTCTCGCATCCCCCTGGCCCGGTCGGGCACCACAACCGCTCACCGACGCCGCAGCGCCTCGCGCGGTGGCTTCTCCCTGATCGCGCCGTAGGCGAGCAGGTACGGCGGGAAGCGGCGGAGGAACGGCAGCCGCGAGACCGCGCGGACCGGGAGCGGCAGCCTCGCCGAGTCGCCGAGGTCGATCTCGCCGCGCAGGGCGGGCCCCACCACGTTCTCGTGGATCATGCGCTGGAAGCCCTGGATCAGCACCGTGGTGAGCCAGCGGCGTCGCTGGACGGCCGCCACGTGCTCGCGCCGCAGCCGTCCCTCGCGCAGCGGCGTCGCGAGGTGGCGGGCCGCCGCGACCGCGTCCTGCACCGCGAGGTTGATGCCGATGCCGCCGACCGGGGACATCGCGTGCGCGGCGTCGCCGATGCACAGCAGGCCCGGCACGTGCCACTTGCGCAGCCGGTCCAGCGTGACGTGCAGCAGCTTGACGTCGTCCCACGAGCGCACCAGCTCGCGGTCTCCCAGCCACGGGATCTCCCGCCTGAGCTGCGCGTTGAAGTCCTCGATCGGCCCGGAGCGGCCCGCGGCGTCGGAGCCCTTGTGGATGATCGAGGCGACCTGGAAGTAGTCCCGCCGGTCGATGAGCACCTGGAAGGCGCGCTTGCGCAGCATCCCGACCAGGCCCTCCGGGTCGCCCTCGTGGCGCGGCACCCGGAACCAGCGGACGTCCATCGGGGTGGGGAAGTCCCGCAGCCCGAGCTCCGGCATGTCCCGCACGAACGACTTGCGGCCGTCGCAGGCGACGGTGATGGTGGCGCGCAGCTCACCGGTCTGCCCGGAGTCGGTGCGGTAGCGCACGCCGCGAACCCGGCCGCCCTCCCGGATCAGCTCGGTGGCCTCGGTGTTCATCCGCAGCGTGAACCCCGGTTCGGCCTTGCCCTCGTCGGCGAGCATGTCCAGCAGGTCCCACTGCGGAACCATCGCGACGTAGTTGTGCTTGATCGGCAGCAGCGAGAAGTCGCCCATCGTGAACAGCTCCCCGTCCGGGCCGAGGGGGAGCTGGATCTTGTCGATCCGGCTCTGCGGGATCCGGGCGAAGCGGTCGGCCAGGCCGAGGTCGTCGAGCAGCTGCAGGGTCGTGGGGTGCACCGTGTCACCGCGGAAGTCGCGCAGGAAGTCGCCGTGCTTCTCCAAGACGGTGACCTCGACTCCTGCTCGGGCGAGCAGCAGTCCGAGAACCATGCCGGCGGGTCCGCCGCCGACGACGACGCAGGTGGTGCGCTCCATTGCGATCCCCCTCCAGAGTTTTCAACGTCTGTTGAATAAATTCAGGATGCACCTACCGGATGCGGCCGTCAAGCGCGCACGAGCACTGGCTACGCTGAAACCGTTATGAGCACGCCAGAAGCCAGCAAAGACGCAGCCCAGGACGAGGTAACCCGGCCGGTTCGTGCCCGGTTCTGCCCGTCGCCGACCGGAACCCCGCACGTCGGCCTGATCCGCACCGCCCTCTACAACTGGGCGTTCGCCCGGCACAACAAGGGCAAGCTGGTGTTCCGCATCGAGGACACCGACTCCGCCCGCGACAGCGAGGAGTCCTACCAGGCGCTGCTCGACGCGCTGCGCTGGCTGGGCCTCGACTGGGACGAAGGCCCCGGAGTCGGCGGCGACCACGGCCCCTACCGGCAGAGCGAGCGGCGCGACATCTACGCCGACATCGCCCAGCGCCTGCTGGCCGCCGGTGAGCTCTACGAGGCCTACTCCAGCCCCGAAGAGGTCGAAGCCCGCCACAAGGCCGCCGGACGCGACCCCAAGCTCGGCTACGACAACTTCGACCGCGACCTCACCGACGAGCAGCGCGAGGCCTACAAGGCCGAAGGTCGCACGCCGGTGCTGCGGCTGAAGATGCCCGCGCGCGACATCACCTTCACCGACCTGGTGCGCGGCGACATCACCTTCCCCGCCGGCAGCATCCCCGACCCGGTGCTCGTGCGCGGCAACGGCGACCCGCTCTACACGCTCACCAACCCCGTCGACGACGCGCTCATGCAGATCAGCCACGTCCTGCGCGGCGAAGACCTGCTGTCGTCCACGCCGCGCCAGATCGCGCTCTACGAAGCGCTGCAGCGCATCGGCGTCACCGACTTCACGCCCGAGTTCGGCCACCTGCCGTTCGTCATGGGCGAGGGCAACAAGAAGCTGTCCAAGCGGGACCCGCAGTCCAACCTGTTCCACCACCGCGACCGGGGCTTCCTGCCCGAAGGCCTGCTCAACTACCTCGCGCTGCTGGGCTGGTCGATCTCCGAGGACCGCGACGTGTTCACCCTCGACGAGATGGTCGAGGCGTTCGAGATCGGACGCGTCAGCTCCAACCCGGCCCGCTTCGACCAGAAGAAGGCCGACGCCATCAACTCCGCGCACCTGCGCGCCCTGGCGCCCGACGACTTCGTCGAGCGCATCGTGCCCTACCTCATCAACGGCGGCGTGCTGCCCGCCGAACCCACCGAGTCGCAGCTGGAGACCGTGCGCGCCGCGGCCCCGCTGGTGCAGGAACGGCTCATCGTGCTCTCCGACGCCGTCGGCATGATGGCCTTCCTGTTCGCCGGTGACGACTTCCAGCCCGAAGAGGCCTCGGCCCAGAAGGCCCTCGGCGAAGACGCGCAGCCCGTGCTGCAGGCCGCGATCGGCTCGCTCGACGAGCTGCCGGAGTGGACCACCGTCGCCATCGAGGAGGCCCTCAAGGTCTCCGTCGTCGACGGCCTGGGCATCAAGCCGCGCAAGGCGTTCGCCCCGGTCCGCGTCGCCATCACCGGCCGCACCGTGTCGCCGCCGCTGTACGAGTCGATGGAACTCCTCGGCCGCGACGTCTCCCTGGCGAGGCTCCGCAAGGCCCTCGCCTGAGCGCACCACCGAACACGCCGCCGCGACGCACCCCGCGTCGCGGCGGCGTCGTCTTCTCACCAGCGCGATCGCTCAGAACCCCGTACGAGCCCAACTGCTAAGACGGGACGGAAGCGGCCTCTGGTTGCACAGTGTTTCCAGACCCACAGCAGACTTCACTAGGTTGGCAGAGTCGGACTCGGTGCGTGAACGCCTAGCCTCTCGGGGTGACATCCGCGGCTGACGCATCGAATCCCCGCAATCCCGCTCAGATCAAGGCCGTCTGCCTCGACCTCGACGACACCTTGCTCGACAGCCAGAGCGCGGCGCGCAGCTCCCTCAGAGAGCTCCTCGGGACCGACCGGGCATGGCCCGTGTGGGAACGCACCACCGACCGCTACTACGCGCGATTCGTCAACGCCCAGCTGCCCTTCGACGTCATGTGCGTCGAACGCACCCGCGCCTTCTTCGCCGCCTTCGGAGAGCACATCGACTACGCCGAAGCCGAGCGCCGCGAGAGCCGGCGCATGGAAGCCATGCAACGCGCCTGGGGGCTCTTCGACGACGCCCTCGACTGCCTCGACTGGATGCGCGCCAGCGGACTCCGCCTCGCCGCCGTCACCAACGCCCCCAGCGCGTACCAGCGCAAGAAGCTCGCCGCCGTCGGGCTCGCCGACGCCTTCGACGCCGTCGTCATCTCCGGCGAGATCGGCGTCGCCAAGCCGGACCCGCGGATCTTCCACACCGCCTGCGAGCGACTCGGCCTCCAAGCCCACGAAGTCGCCCACGTCGGCGACAGGCTCACCACCGACGCCGAAGGAGCCGCGCGCGCCGGCCTCAGCGGCATCTGGCTCAACCGCGATCAGATCCCCGCACCCCGCGGCACCGCCGAACACGCCGTCGCCACCATCACGAGCCTCCGCGAACTCCCCGAACTGCTCGTCACCGAGATCGCCGCACCCCACTTCGCCGACCTCGTCGGCCAGACCCCCTGAACCGGGTCGCCACCTGCGAGAACATCCAAAGAGGGGGGTGCTGGAAAGGCCCCTCAACGGGTGGTCTAATATATTCACCAACGCGGCGGACAGAAGTCCGGAAGCCGAACTCCCCAGCGGAGATCGGAATTCGGGACAACTGGCCGTTCAGCACCATGGGGTATGGTGTAATCGGCAGCACGACTGATTCTGGTTCAGTTAGTCTAGGTTCGAGTCCTGGTACCCCAGCGAGCAGATCACTCCGGTGATCTCTCAAACGCGGTCCCGTCGTCTAGCGGCCTAGGACGCCGCCCTCTCAAGGCGGTAGCGCGGGTTCAAATCCCGTCGGGACTACAACGCAGAAGGGCCCCGGATGTTCATCCGGGGCCCTTCTCCTTTGGTCAGAGCCTGTTCTGCAGGCCTTCCGCTGCTGCCAGCAGGTCGGCCGCCCAGCGGGCGCCCGGCCTGCGGCCCATGCGGTCGATCGGGCCCGAGACCGAGATCGCCGCGACCACCGCGCCCTGGTTGTCCCGCACCGGCGCCGAGACGCTCGCCACGCCCGCCTCGCGCTCCGCCACGCTCTGCGCCCACCCCCTGCGGCGCACCTCCAGCAACGTGCGCTCCCCGAAAACCGCCTCCGCGAGCACCGCGCGCTGCGTCGCCGGGTCCGCCCACGAAGCCAGGACCTTCGCGCCCGACCCCGCCGTCATCGACAGAGCCGTTCCCACCGGGACCGTGTCCCGCAAACCGCTCGGCGGCTCCGCCGTCGCTATGCACAAGCGCTGCATGCCGTCGCGGCGGTACAGTTGAACGCTTTCACCCGTGACATCCCGGAGTTTGGGCAGCACCGTGGACGCCGCCTCCAACAGCGGATCCACCGCGCCGCCGGCCAGCTCCGCCAACGCCGCGCCAGGCCGCCACCGGCCGTCCGAACCGCGGCGCAACAGGCGATGCGTCTCCAGACCCACCGCCAACCGGTGCGCAGTCGCCCGGGGCAGACCCGTGCGGCCGCACAGTTCCGCCAGGCCGCACGGCTCCTGAGCCACCGCCTGCAGAACGGCCACTGCCTTGTCCAACACTCCGATGCCGCTATGCTGTCCCACGTACCGATACTAACTTCCCGGCATCTGGGAAGTCCACTCTGTGGGAGAGACCCCTTTCCTCGGGTCTCGGCGCGCTCGACTGGGAGCAGTGATGGGAAAAACGCTCGCGGAGAAGGTGTGGGACGCGCACATCGTGCGCCAAGGTGAAGGGCACGAGCCCGACCTGCTCTACATCGATCTCCACCTGGTGCACGAAGTCACCAGCCCGCAGGCCTTCGAAGGGCTCCGGCTGGCCGGCCGCGAAGTGCGGCGCCCCGACCTGACGATCGCCACCGAAGACCACAACGTCCCCACCGTCGGCCTCGATCTGCCGATCGCCGACCCGGTGTCGCGGACCCAGGTCGAAACGCTGCGCAAGAACTGCGCGGAGTTCGGCATCCGGCTGCACCCCATGGGTGACGCCGAGCAGGGCATCGTCCACGTCGTGGGCCCGCAGCTCGGCCTCACCCAGCCCGGCACCACCGTCGTCTGCGGTGACAGCCACACCTCCACGCACGGCGCGTTCGGCGCGCTGGCCTTCGGGATCGGCACCTCCGAGGTGGAGCACGTGCTGGCCACCCAGACGTTGCCGCTGAGGCCGTTCAAGACCATGGCCATCAACATCGAGGGCTCGCTGCGCCCGGGCGTGACGAGCAAGGACGTCATCCTCGCCGTCATCGCCAAGATCGGCACCGGCGGTGGCCAGGGCTACGTGCTGGAGTACCGCGGCGAGGCCGTGCGCCAGCTGTCGATGGAAGCCCGCATGACCATCTGCAACATGTCGATCGAAGCCGGTGCGCGGGCGGGCATGATCGCGCCCGACGACACGACTTTCGACTACCTCCAGGGGCGCCCGCACGCCCCCGAGGGCGCCGACTGGGACGCCGCCGTCGAGTACTGGAAGACGCTGCGCACCGACGACGACGCCACCTTCGACGCGGAAGTCACCCTCAACGCCGACGAACTCACCCCGTTCGTCACCTGGGGCACCAACCCCGGCCAGGGCCTGCCGCTGGGCGAGAACGTGCCCGACCCGGAGGCCATCGTCGACGAGGGCGAGCGCTTCGCCGCCGAAAAGGCGTTGGCCTACATGGGCTTGACCGCGGGCATGCCGCTGCGCGAGGTGCGCGTGGACACCGTCTTCCTGGGCTCCTGCACCAACGGCCGCCTGGAGGACCTGCGGGCCGCCGCTGAGGTCATCAAGGGCCGCAAGGTCGCGGGCGACACCCGGATGCTCGTGGTGCCCGGCTCGATGAAGGTGCGACTGCAGGCCGAGAGCGAAGGGCTGCACGAGGTTTTCACCGCCGCCGGAGCGGAATGGCGTTCGGCCGGTTGTTCGATGTGCCTGGGCATGAACCCGGACCAGCTGGACCCGGGCGAGCGCAGCGCCTCGACCTCCAACCGCAACTTCGAGGGCAGGCAGGGCAAGGGCGGTCGTACCCACCTGGTTTCGCCGCTGGTGGCCGCGGCCACGGCGGTGCGCGGGACGCTCTCCTCGCCCGAGGACCTCGACTGACCACCCCTCCCGAGCTCTCTACCACCAGGAGCAGTGACGATGGAACCGTTCAAGACGCACACCGGGGTCGGCGTCCCGCTGCGCCGGTCCAACGTGGACACCGACCAGATCATCCCCGCCGTGTACCTCAAGCGGGTCTCCCGCACGGGCTTCGAGGACGCGCTGTTCGCCGCCTGGCGCGGTGACGAGGAGTTCATCCTCAATCAGGAACCCTTCTCCTCCGGCAGCGTGCTGGTCGCCGGACCCGACTTCGGCACCGGGTCCTCCCGCGAGCACGCGGTGTGGGCGCTGAAGGACTACGGCTTCCGAGTGGTCATCTCGAGCCGTTTCGCGGACATCTTCCGCGGCAATTCGGGCAAGCAGGGCCTGCTGGCCGCCCAGTGCGAGCAGTCCGATGTGGAGCTGCTCTGGAAGCTGCTGGAGACCGAGCCGGGTACCGCTGTCACGGTGGATCTTCAGGAGCTCACCGTCCAGGCCAAGGACCTCACGGTGCCCTTCAGCATCGATGACTACACCCGCTGGCGGCTGCTGGAAGGGCTCGACGACATCGGTTTGACCCTGCGCCACGCCGAGACGATCGACACTTTTGAGGCTGGGCGCCAGAGTTTCAAGCCCGCCACCCTGCCTGCCCGCAAGGGCTGAGGCTTCCCCCGCGTCGGGACGGGTTTTTCCTTTCACAGCAGGAGAAATCCGTCCCGATCGGGACAACTGAACAGTTGCTCCAAGCACTGCGCGGACCCCGTTGCCCGGACTCGAATGCCCGCGCCCCAACGAAAAAATGGGGCGTGGCGAATGGCATTTGTTGTTCCGGGGCTTTACCGTTGACATTGAGTCGGCCCAACGGGGCCGTTGTTGTGTCCTGGGAGGGACTGAAGTGAACAAGGCCCAACTGATCGAGGCTCTGGCAGAACGCCTCGGAGACAAGAAGACCGCCAGCCAGGCCGTTGAAGACGTCGTCGACATCATCGTTCGCAACGTCAACAAAGGCGAGAAGGTCAACATCACCGGTTTTGGCGTTTTCGAGAAGCGCGCTCGCGCGGCTCGCGTCGCCCGAAACCCGCGTACCGGTGAGAGCGTGAAGGTCAAGAAGACCAACGTTCCCGCGTTCCGCGCCGGCACCCAGTTCAAGGAAGTCGTCGGCGGCCAGCGGAAGCTCCCGCGCGCGACGACCTCCGGCAAGGCTGCCACCACGCGCGGCGTGACCACGCGCACCGCCTCGGCGAGCAAGACCACGACCGCTCGCAAGGCCACCACCACGCGTGCCGCGGCCACCAAGACCGCCACCCGCACCACGGCGAAGGCCGCCCCCGCCAAGGCTTCGACGGCCAAGGCCACCAAGGCGAGCACCGCCAAGGCCGGCACCACGAAGGCTGCGCCGAAGCGGGCCACCACCACCAAGGCCAGCACGGCCAAGGCGACCCCGGCGAAGTCGTCCACCACCAAGCGGGCCAGCACCGCCAAGGCCAGCACGACCAAGGCGGCGCCGAAGTCCACCGCGAAGACGACTCGCCCGGCCACCAAGAAGGCCACGACGACGCGCAAGTCCACCAAGAAGTGATCGCTCGCTTCGACTGCGAGCTTCAGTGGGCCGAGCGGGCGGCGGCATAGCCCCCTTCCCGGGGTCGTGCCGCCGCCCGCTCAATGCTTTGGGAAAAGGCGAAAACCCGCCGCCTCACGCGCGGCGGGTCGCTTTCCTCCTCCGGTCGTTCCCGCGTGCGGGCGCTTCAGAAGCCCGCAGAGCGCCGGAACGCGGTCGGCCGAGCCCCTGCGGCCGAGGCGCCTGCGACGGCGCTGTGCGGCGCGATCAGCGCCCCGCAGGGGTTCTTCGCGCCCGGGCCAGCGGATCCGGAAGGTAGTCCGCCGCCGCGAGGCGCAGTCCGGGCTCCTTGCCGTCATCGGTGCGCTCGTCCGGCCGGAAGGACAACGTCCACACGCTGCCCTTGCGCGAGGCCACCTCGTCCAGCCGCAGCCCGGCCGAATCGGCCAGCCGCGCCACCAGATCCGGGATGACGCCTCCCTGGCTGGACACCACGCTGGTGCCGCCCTCGGCCGCCACCTCCAGCAGCGCCCGCACGCCCGCCTGCGGATCGGCTGAATAGACCTCTTCGGAGAACAGCGGTTCGCTCACGATGTCGATTCCGCCGTCACCGGCCACCGGGGCCACGGTTTGTTCGCAGCGCACGCGCGGAGCCGAATAGATCCGGGAAGGTGCGAACAACGGCAACAGGGAATGCAATGCGTCCCGTTGTTTGCGGCCCGCTTCGCTGAGCGGACGAAGAGCGTCATCTCCGGACCATTCGGATCGTTTGCCCGCTTTCGCGTGGCGAACCAGCAATACTGTCGCGGTTTCCTCGCGGGACTCGTCAAATGCGTCGAGGACTCGCGCATCGTGCGGATAGCTCAACTCCGCACGCGCCTGCTCCAACGGCAGCCAGCGGAGTTCGTCCACTTCGTCGTTGGGCGTGAACTCGCCGGCTCGCAGGCGTGCGGAGAAGTAATCGACGATCTTCGGCGCGGACTCGCCCGAGCGGGTCGGGACCGCGTAGCGCACCTGCGCGAGCGGGCGCCCGAGCGCGGACGAAAACCCGGTCTCCTCGGCGACCTCGCGCACCGCCGCCTGCGCGGGCAGCTCACCGGGGTCGAGCTTTCCCTTGGGCAGCGACCAGTCGTCGTACCGGGGGCGGTGCACCAGCGCCACCTCAGGGCCCTGGTCGCCGGGCCGCCACAGCACAGCTCCCGCCGCGCGCACGAGCGCGGGCACCTCGACCGCTTCGGCAACCGGGATGTTGTCGGTCACGCTCTACTTCCTCAACAAGCCTGGGAACGGTTTTCCTAAGACACCTTGGCGCCGTGGCCGGACAGCATCTCGGTCTGGTGGTCGCGGACCTGCTCGCCGCTGCGCGGAGAGGCTTCCCAGTCTCCCTTGGCGTTGAGCACCCAGCAGCGCGTCGAGGGGTGCAGCGCGGAATCCAGCATCGCGTCCATCTGGGCGGTCAGCTTCGCGTCGGTGACGCGGACCTGGACCTCGATGCGGCGGTCCAGGTTGCGGTGCATCATGTCGGCGCTGCCCAGCCAGTGCTCCTCGATGCCGACGAAGTGGAACACCCGCGAGTGCTCCAGGAACCGCCCGAGGATCGACCGCACCTCGATGTTCTCGCTGAGACCGTCCACGCCCGCCTTGAGGGCGCAGATGCCGCGCACCACGACCTGCACCGGCACACCGGCCAGCGAGGCGCGGTAGAGGGCGTCGATGATCTGCTCGTCGACCAGCGAGTTCACCTTCATCCGGACACCGCAGCTCAAACCCTGCCTGGCGCGCTCGATCTCGGCCTCGACCCGCTCCACGATCCCGTTGCGGATGCCCTGCGGCGACACCAGGATGCGGCGGTAGTCGCCGTGCCGGGCGTAGCCGGTGAGCACGTTGAACAGGTCGGTGAGGTCGGCGCCGATCTCCGGGGACGCCGTCAGCAGGCCCAGGTCCTCGTAGATGCGCGCGGTCTTGGGGTTGTAGTTGCCGGTGCCCAGGTGGCAGTAGCGGCGGATCGTCGAACCCTCCTGGCGCACCACGAGCGAGGTCTTGCAGTGCGTCTTCAGCCCGACCAGGCCGTAGACGACGTGCACGCCCGAGCGCTCCAGGGTGCGCGCCCACTGGATGTTGGCCTGCTCGTCGAAGCGCGCCTTGAGCTCCACCAGGGCCACGACCTGCTTGCCGGCCTCGGCGGCGTCGATGAGCGCGTTGACGATCGGCGAGTCACCCGAGGTGCGGTACAGGGTCTGCTTGATCGCCAGCACGTGCGGGTCGGCCGCCGCCTGCTCGATGAAGCGCTGCACCGAGGTGGAGAACGAGTCGTAGGGGTGGTGCACCAGCACGTCGCCCTCGCGCAGCGTGGAGAAGATGCTCTTGGGCGTCTGGCCCTCGGCGAACGCCGGGTGCGTGGCGGGGACGAACGGGGAGTTCTTGAGGTCCGGCCGTTGCAGCTTGTCCAGCTGGAACAGGCAGGACAGGTCGAGCAGGCCCTTGACCTCCACCACGTCGTGCTGGTCGACCTCCAGCTCGCGCAGCAGGAGTTCGAGCATGTTCTCGCTCATGGTGTCGGTGACTTCCAGGCGCACCGGCGGACCGAAGCGGCGGCGCGCGAGCTCGCGCTCCATCGCCTGCAGCAGGTCCTCGTCGCGGTCCTCCTCGACCTCCAGGTCGGCGTTGCGGGTGACGCGGAAGATGTGGTGCTCGGAGACGCGCATGCCCGGGAACAGCTTGCTCAGGTGCGCGGCGATGAGCTCTTCCAGCGGCAGGAACGTCGCGAGCTCGTTCTCCCGGTCGGCCTCCACCCGGATCAGCCGCGGCACGTTGTCGGGGACCTTCACGCGTGCGAAGCGACGCAAACCGGCATCGGGGTCGGTCACCGTCACCGCGAGGTTCAGCGAAAGCCCGGAGATGTAGGGGAACGGGTGCGCCGGGTCGACCGCCAGCGGTGTGAGCACCGGGAAGATGTGGTCCTCGAAGTAGCGGGTGAGCTTGGCCTGGTCGTCCGAGGCGAGCTCGTCCCAGTCGAGGATGCGGATGCCGTGGGCGTCGAGCTCCGGCAGCAGCTCGTCGACGAAGACCCGGCCGAGCTTCTCCATCAGGTCCTGGTTGCGCGCGGCTATGCGGACCAGCTGCTCGTGCGGGGTGAGCCCGTCGGCGCTGCGCACCGACAGCCCGGTCTCCTCGCGGCGCTTCAGCCCGGCGACGCGCACCATGTAGAACTCGTCCAGGTTGGACGCGAAGATCGCCATGAACTTCGCCCGCTCCAGCACCGGCTGCGACTGGTCCTCGGCGAAGGCCAGCACGCGCGCGTTGAAGTCCAGCCAGGACAGCTCCCGGTTGAGGTACCGGTCCTCGGGCAGGTCCGTCGTGGCCGCAGCCCTGGTCACAGCAGGCGGCGCCGAGGGAACCCGCGCACCGCTGGTGACCGCGGGCAGGGGCCCGGTCGTCTCGTTGCCGGCGGTGTTGCGGCGAGCAGGACGCGGTGCGCGGCTCGCTGCCGCCTTGCCTGCGGACGAGGTGCGTTTGGCGGGCCGCTTCGGCGACCGGTCGCTGTTCGTGCTCACCGAGCCATTGTCACTCAAAAAACCGTTTCAGATCGAGCAACGAGGCCGTTGATCTGATGTTCGTCCGAACACAGCGGAACCTCGTGTGACGTGCGGAAGGGAACTTCTCTGCCACCCGGGTGACCGGAAGGGGCCCTTCCTGCGGGCCGTGGCGGGAGGAGGGGAACTTTCCTGCCACCCGGCGCGAGCGGCTGCTCCGGCGTGCGCAGGGGAACCTTCCTGTCACCGGCGTCGGCGGTGGGCCTGACGTGCGCAGGGGAACCTTCCGCTCACTCGCCCAGGCCGAGCCGAGCGCTGGTGCGGGGGCCGAGTCCGACGGCTTTCGCCGAGGCCAGGTCGGCTTCGGTGTCGACGTCGCGGCGCAGCGACTCCCACGGTCCGGCGAGGGTTTTGGCGCCCGACTCGCCGTGGGCCTCGGCGGAGCCCGGGCCGAAGCGGGGGTCCAGCGGCCGGTCGGGTTCGGCCAGCAGGAGGGTCGTGCCGTCTCCCGAGAGGTCCGGGCAGTACGAGCGGTCGGTTCCCGCGGCGCGCAGGGCCCAGCCGAGTTCGCCGGAGCGCAGCGCGGGCAGGTCCGCCTGCAGCGCGCCGACGCGGAACGTGCCCCGGGCGCGCAGCACCTCGTCGCCGTGGCGCAGCGCGGCGTTGAGCCCGTCGGCCGGGTCGTCGGGCAGCACCTCGACGCCGAGACCGGTGAACGCCGCGGTCAGCGCGGGATCGGAGGAGACCACCACCACGCACGCGACGCCGCGGGCGCGACGTGCTGCGGCGACGGTGTCCATCGCCATCGCCGTGACCAGCTCGAAGTGCCCGGCCGATCCGCGGCCTGCCAGCAGCCGGGATTTGGCGCGAGTCAGCGGCTTGAGCGGTACCAGCAGGTGCACCCCGTCGATGTCGGGCGTGTTCTCGGTGGTCACGGGAACCATCTTGCGTCAACGTCCGCCGATGCGGTGGAGGGCTTCCCAAGTGCCGCCTGGTTGACGAGGCTGTGGCCGGGGCCGGGTAATTTGACTGGCGCTCGAGATCTGGAGGAGAAAGCCGTGGCGGAATCGAGAAACCTCCGACGCCGGCGGAGGACGACCAGCGAGAAGGCACACGGGATGGGCATCTTCTGGCTGGGCCTGGCCCGCTGGGTGTTCTACCCGCTGACGCACTTGCTTGCGCGCGTCCGCGTGCGCGGGGCGCACAACATCCCGGCTGAGGGTGGTGCGCTGCTCGTGCTCAACCACGTTTCCCACCTCGACCCGATCTTCGACGCGGTCACCGTCCACCGCGCGGCCCGGGTGCCGCGCTTCATGGCCAAGAACAGCCTGTGGAACGTGCCGGTGCTCAGGAACGTGCTGGTGGGCGTCGAGCAGATCCCGGTCTACCGGGGCACCGCGGACGCGCAGAGGAGCCTGCGCGACGCGCACGCGGGCCTGGAGAACGGCAAGGTCCTGGTGATCTACCCGGACGGCACGATCACCAAGGACCCCGACGGCTGGCCGATGATGCCGAAGGTGGGTGTGGCCCGGCTGGCGCTGGCCAACGACATCCCCGTCATCCCGGCCGCCCGCTTCGGCACCCGCGAGATCTACGACCACTACAACAAGAAGTTCCGGCCCTTCCCGCGCAAGACCGTGAACTACGTCATCGGTGAGCCGCTGGACCTGTCGGCCTACCGCAGCGAGAACCCCGATGTGGAGACGATCCGCGAGGTCACGAACCTGGCGATGAGCCGGGTTCGGGAGCTTCTCGGCGAGATCCGCGAAGAGCAGCCGCCCGCCGAGTTCTACGCCCCGGCTCGCAAGAAGAAGGGCACCGATGGCGCAGCCTGAGCGGATCGCGGTGCTGGGCGCCGGATCCTGGGGGACCACGTTCGCGAAGGTCCTCGCCGACGCGGGCAACGACGTCTGCCTGTGGGCCCGGCGTCCGCAGGTGGCGGCGGAGATCAACGAGACCCGCTGCAACGACTCCTACCTGCCCGGCATCACCCTGCCGGAGCGGTTGCGCGCCACCGACGACGCCGCCGAGGCGGTGCACGCCGCGGAATTCGTGGTGCTGGCCGTGCCCAGCCAGACGCTGCGCGAGAACCTCGCCGGGTGGCAGCCGCTGCTGCCCCAGGACGTGACGCTGGTGAGCCTGGCCAAGGGCGTCGAGCTGAGCACGCTCAAGCGGATGAGCCAGGTCATCGGCGAGGTCGCCGACGTGCCGATGGAACGGGTCGCGGTGGTGTCCGGGCCGAACCTGGCCAAGGAGATCGCCGCCGGTCAGCCCACCGCGACGGTGGTGGCCTGCTCCGACGAGGAGCGGGCGGTGGCGTTGCAGAAGGCGTGCTTCACGCGGTACTTCCGCCCCTACACCAACACCGACCTGGTGGGCATCGAGATCTCCGGGGCCTGCAAGAACGTCATCGCGCTGGCCTGCGGCATCGCGGCCGGGCTCGGTTTCGGGCACAACACGATGTCGTCGCTGATCACGCGCGGTCTGGCCGAGACGACGCGGCTCGGCGTCGCGCTGGGCGCGGACCCGATGACCTTCGCCGGGCTGGCCGGTCTGGGCGACCTGGTGGCGACCTGCGCGTCCCCGCTGTCGCGCAACCGGACCTTCGGCGAGCGGTTGGGCAGGGGAGAGACGGTGGTCCAAGCGCAGGAGGCTGCCCACGGCCAGGTGTCGGAGGGCGTGAAATCCTGCTCGTCGATCCGTCAGCTGGCAGCCCGGCACGGCGTGGAGATGCCCATCACCGACGTGGTGCACCGGGTGTGCCACGAAGGGCTGGAGCCGGGGCCTGCCGCTGCGGAGTTGTTGGGACGCGAGCGCAAGGCGGAGTGATCCGGTCCGCGCGCTCGCGTCGATCGCGAGTGCGGGAGTGACCACAGTGGATCTTGGGGATTTCGGCGACGGAACGCGCGTGGTGCACGGCGGGCACCCGGAACCGGAGGCGGGAGCGCCGCTGCTGCCCGGACCGGTGTTCGCCGCGCCGTACCACCTCGGGGAGACCGGTCCCAGCGGTGATTTCTACGGCCGCGCGGGCAATCCCACCTGGCGCGGGCTGGAATCGGCGATCGGCGAGCTCGACGGCGGGCACTGCGTGCTGCTGCCCTCGGGCATGGCCGCGATCAGCACCGTGCTGCGTTCGGTGCTGCGGGCCGGCGACAAGCTGGTGCTGCCCTCGGACGGCTACTACGCGTCGCGGCAGCTCGTCAGCGACGAGCTGACCGAGCTGGGCCTGGACGTGCGCGAGATCCCCACGCCCGGCCCGTGGACCGACGACGTCTTCGAGGGCGCTCGGCTGGTGCTGCTGGAAACGCCGTCGAACCCGGGCGGGGACGTCTGCGACATCGCCGAGCTGGCCGAGCGCGCCCACGCGGCCGGCGCGCTGCTGGCGGTCGACAACACGACCGCGACCCCGCTGGGCCAGCGTCCCCTGGATCTGGGCGCGGACATCGTCATCGCCAGCGACACCAAGGCCCTGTCCGGGCACAGCGACATCCTGCTGGGGCACGTGTCGGTCCGCGACGAGGAGCTCTTGAACCGCCTGGTGCGCGCGCGTTCGCTGTCCGGTGCGATCCCCGGGCCGTTCGAGACGTGGCTGGCGCACCGCAGCATGGGAACTCTCGACCTGCGGCTGTCCCGGCAGGCCGAGAACGCCGCCGCGCTCGTCGACGCCCTCGCCGACCACCCGGCGGTGACCGGTCTGCGCTGGCCGGGCTGGTCGCAGGACCCGGCGCACGAGCTGGCGAGCCGGCAGATGCGCCGCTTCGGCGGGGTGTTCCGCTTCGAGCTCGCCGACGCCGACGCGGTCCAGTCCTTCATCGCGAAGAGCCGGTTGGTCGTCGCGGCCACCAGCTTCGGCGGCCTGCACAGCACGGCCGACCGCCGCGCCCAGTGGGGCGACCCGGTCCCGGAGGGCTTCCTCCGCTTCTCAGCAGGCTGCGAGAACCCCGACGACCTGGTCCACGACGTCCTCCAAGCCCTCTCCTGACCGACTCCCGTCCCACTTCCCGCCCCACCCCACCGTCCCGACAACTCCCGTCCCACCGGCACCTCACCCCGGTCGCGGGAGGGACGGATTACTCCGGTATTCCGGGTCCTGATTACGGCGGTATTCCGGGTTCCCGGACCGGACACCGCTGTGATCGGGACCCGGATTACCGCCGTAATCGGGGTGGGGACCCGGATTACCGCCGCAATCGGGTTCCGGAATACGGCCGTAATCGGGTCGCCTCACTCCAACGGGTGTGAAGTGGGTCGCGGGTCGTGGGGGTGGGAGCGGGAGGTGGTTGACGGCGGGGTGGGGGACTGGTTGAGTGCGTGGCGTGTTGAAGCGCGCGTTCATCGGTCGACGGGGTCACATCGACCTGCACCGCGTCGCCAGCGCGCTCTGTTCGTGTTCTTCGTGTTGATCGATCTCATCCGCTTCCCGGGTTGATCGCGGCGTCCTCGCGCGCCTGCGCCCCGGGGTTCGCTCACGATCTCCGAAGGACTTCACCGTGTTCGCCGTTCCGCCCAACACCCTTGCCGCGCCCGCTGACCTGAGCATCGCGCACCCGGCCCGCATCGCCCGCGAGTTCGCCGCCAACCGCGAATCCTGGGCGCACCTGCTGCGCTACGACGCCGAGGAGCGCTGGGCCGGGCTGCTCGCCCGCACCGACGCCTACGAGGCGTGGCTGCTGAGCTGGCTGCCCGGCCAGCACACCGACCTGCACGACCACGGCGGCGCCACCGGCGCTTTCACCGTCGTGCAGGGGAATCTGACCGAACGGGTCGCCCGTCCCGGCAACTCCGAGGTGCTGCACTCGCTGACCACCGGCCAGTCCCGGGTCTTCGGCCCGAACTACGCCCACCAGGTCAGCAACCTCGGCGTCGATCCGGCGGTGACCATCCACGTCTACCGCCCGCAGCGGGCGAACCGCACGATCCGCGGCTGATCCGCTCAGGACCGCCGCAGAACGTGTTCGGGCACGGGCAGTTCCGCGATCAGGTCCGCTGAAGGCACCGGTGCGCCCCAGCTCCGGTGCAGCGGGAGCACGCCAGCCCACGCCTCGTTCGCCTCGACGTCCTCGGCGTCGTCGCCCGGGTCGCCGGTGCGGATCTTCACCGCGGCCTCGGTGAGGTCCAGCGCCAGGACGGCGGTGGCGGCGAGCTCCTTCTTGGTGGGCCGGCGCGCGTAGTCCCACGATCCCGGCGCGAGCTGCTCGGTGATCACCCGCAGCCCTTCCCACCGCTCGTCGGGGTCCTCGACGTGCCGGATGCGTCCGTGGATCACCGCCGACCGGTAGTTGATCGAGTGGTGCATCATCGACCGCGAGTAGACGACGCCGTCCACGTGGGTCACCGACACGCACACCTCACCGGCGTCCCGGAGGCTGCGCGCCCCGGTCGATCCGTGCAGGTAGAGAGTGTCGCCGCGACGCCCGTATCCGGTGGGCAGCACGCGCGGCGCACCGTCGACGACCACCGCCAGGTGGCAGACCAGTCCGGAGTCGAGGGTGGCGTGGAGTTCGCCGCGGTCGGTGCGCGCCCGCTTGGAGCCTCGGCGGATGGTGGATCGTTCGGTGGGGGAGAGCTGCGAAGTCACGTCACCAGCCTCACCTGAGAAGTGGCATCATCGAAGTGCCAATCAGGGAGAATTCCGAAATGCCACATGACGTGCCCGCGGCCAGCTCACCGCTGCTGGAACTGGCCATCGACCTGCACCGGGACGGCGATCTGCCGCTCGCGGTGCAACTGGCCGACGCGTTGCGGCACGCGGCGACCATCGGCCAGCTGCGCGGCGGCGACCGGTTGCCCTCGACGCGCGCGCTGGCCCGGCACCTGGCCGTCAGCCGCACCGTGACCGCCGCCGCCTACGAGCAGCTGCACGCCGAGGGCTGGATCGTCGGGCGGCGCGGCTCGGGCACCTACGTCACCACCAGCCCGCCGGGCGCGCGCAGCGACGCCGTGGCGCCGCAGGTCCTGCAGCGCCCGCACTCCGAACGCCCGATGGTGCAGCTGTTCGCGGGCGTGCCCTGGGCGGACGGGCTCGACCGCGCCGCGTGGCGCCGGGCCTGGCGCGCCGCCGCCGACACCGCCCCGGACCTGCGTCCGCAGCGCGCCGGACTGCTCAGCTACCGCGAGGCCGTCGTGGAACACCTGCTGCGGCACCGCGGTCTGGTCGTCGGCGGCTGGACCGCTGAGAACGTGCTCGCCACCGGCGGCACCAGCACCGCGCTGGGCGAGCTCGCCGCGGCGGTGCTGCCGCGCGGGGCGAAGGTCGCCATCGAGGAACCCGGCTATCAGCGCGCGGTCGGTGCGCTCAAGGCCGCGGGCATCGAGGTCGTGCCCGCGCCCGTCGACCACTCCGGTCTGGTCGTCGAAGACGTCCCGAGCGGGGTCGCGGCCGTCTACTGCTCGCCCGCGCACCAGTTCCCGATCGGCGGGCGGCTGCCCGCGGAACGCCGCATCGCGCTCATCGAGCGCGCCCGGGACGAGGGCTGGCTCATCGTCGAGGACGACTACGACGGCGAACTGCGCTACGACGTCGCCCCGCTGCCGGTCCTGGCCTCGATGGCCCCGGACGTCGTGGTGCACCTGGGCACCACCAGCAAGATCCTCACCCCCACGCTCGGCGTAGGCTGGATGCTGGCGGCCGAGAGGATCACCACCGCCGTCCAGCGGCACCGCGAGCGCATCGGTCAGGGGCCGGCCCTGGCGGGACAGCGGGTGCTGGTGGAACTCGCCCGCCACGGCGATCTCGGCAGGCACCTGAGGCGGCTGCGGCGCGAGCTCTCCCAGCGCCGCGCGATCGTCGTGGACTCCCTGACCGCCGAGGGGATCTCGGTGTTCGGCGACCGCGCGGGCGCGCACGTCGTGGTGCCCCTGCCCGACGCCGAGGCGGAGCAGCGCGTCGTCGACGAAGGCGCCGAGGAAGGTCTCGTGCTCGACGGTCTGCGACGCCACCACGACGGCCCGCAGCGCTGGTGCGGACTGGCGCTCGGCTACGCCGCCTGCACCCGCGACGAGCTCGAATCCGCGCTGCCGGTCGTGGCCAGGTTGTGCCGAAGATCGGACGGCTGATGCCCGATACCGCATCGTGTCGCTAGCGGGAGGGCTTCGTAAAACGACCGGAGCGCAGCCGAGGTATGGTCCGGCGCATGACTTCGCGCAAGACCCGGGTGGCCGTCGTCTTCGGCGGGCGCAGCACCGAGCACGGCATCTCCTGCGTGTCCGGCGGTAGCGTGCTCGCCCACCTGGACCAGGACCGTTTCGAGATCGTGCCGGTCGGCATCACCCAGGAAGGCGCCTGGGTGCTCGGCACCGACGACCCGAAGCAGCTGGAGATCCGGGATCGCAAGGAACCCCAGGTCGTCTCCGGCACCGCGCTTGCCCTGCCGGGCGACCCGACCCGCCAGGAGCTCGTGCTGCTCGAACCCGGGAAGGGCGGCGAGGTCCTCTCCGGCGTCGACGCCGTCTTCCCGGTGCTGCACGGCGCCTTCGGCGAGGACGGCACCATCCAGGGCCTGCTGGAGATGGCCGACGTGCCCTACGTGGGTCCGGGCGTGCTCTCCAGCGCGGTGTCGATGGACAAGGAGTACACCAAGAAGCTGCTCGCGGCCGAAGGCATCGAGGTCGGCACCTACGAGGTGCTGCGCCGGGGCCAGGAGACGCTGACCGAGGCGCAGCGCGACCGGCTGACCCTGCCGGTGTTCGTCAAGCCCGCGCGCGCCGGTTCGTCGCTGGGCATCACCAAGGTCACCGACTGGGCCGACCTGGACGACGCGATCGCCGAAGCCCGCCGCACGGACCCGAAGGTCATCATCGAGACCGGTGTGGTCGGGCGCGAGATCGAGTGCGGCGTCCTGGAGTTCCCCGACGGCCGCGTCGAGGCGTCGCAGCCCGCCGAGCTGCGGGTCACCGGTGAGAGCGACTGGTACGACTACGAGTCGAAGTACCTCGACGACGTCACCGAGTTCGACCTGCCCGCCAAGATCAGCGACGAGCACACCGCCGAGCTGCGCGACATGGCGGTGCGCGCCTTCGCCGCGCTGGAGTGCCAGGGACTCGCCCGCGTCGACTTCTTCCTGTCCGACGAGGGCAAGCTGATCATCAACGAGGTCAACACGATGCCGGGCTTCACCCCGATCTCGCTGTACCCGCGGATGTGGGCGCACAGCGGCATCGACTACCCAGCGCTGCTGACCACGCTGGTCGACACGGCGCTGGCGCGAGGCACCGGCCTGCGCTGAGCCAGACGTGAGAAGGCCGTCCACCACTTCGGTGAGGGACGGCCTTTCTCGTGTCCTGAGCTGGTCCCGAACTTCCACTGAAATCGCGTCACCACCGGGGTCCGGTCCCTGATCTCCACTGAAATCGCGTCACCACCGGGGCCAGGTCCCTGATTTCCACTGAAATCGGGTTCCCGAGTTCCCCTGAAATTGGGTTCCGACCGGGGCGGGTCCCGGACTTCCACTGAAATCGGGGTCCTGATTTCCACTGAAATCCGGGACCAGGCGTGCGGAGGCTGCGGAGCGGTCGGGGTCTGCCTCCCGCTCCGGCGGGTGAGGTCCTACGGGAAGACGGGCTGCTTGGGGAGTTTCCCGCCGATCAGCTTCGACAGGTCCTGCAGCGGGCCCGTTCCGATGTCGGCCGGGGCGCTCAGCGCCACGTAGACCGGCCGGTCCACGGCCAGCCACGAGGAATCGCCGCCCTGGTTGATCTCCAGCCAGCTGACCCCGGAGACGTCCATCAGCTGCGAGGTCGGGGTCAGCTCGGCGGGCGCGTCGATGCCGCAGCGCACGGTCACCGGGTCGTGCTCGGCGTCGCCCCAGGCGACGGTCGCCGCCGGTGCGGGCTCGGCCAGGGGCCTGCGCGGCACCTGGGCACCACCGATCGACAGCTGCGCGGGCAGCGCGGACATCACCGCCGCGCACTCCGGGGACTGCGCCTCGGGTGCCGGGATCGGGGCCGCCGCCAGCGGACCCGTGCGCCGGGCGGCCTCGGCGGCCGCGGTCTCCTGCCGGAGCCGGTGCTCGCCGTACCAGCCGTAGACGCCGACACCGGCCACGCCCACGGCCAGCAGCACGCCGAGCGCGATCGCGATGATCAGAACCGGCCTGGGAACGCCGGAATCCTCGTGCTCAACCACGCCGCCCATCACAGCACCACGCCGCGACCCGGCCCGAACAGGGGTTCCTCAGAGGTGAACCACCGGACACGTCAGCGTGCGCGTGATGCCCTCGACGTTCTGGATCCTCGCGACGACCATCTTGCCGAGCAGGTCGACGTTCTCGGCCTCGGCGCGCACGATGACGTCGTAGGGACCGGTGACGTCCTCGGCGCTGATGACGCCTTCGGACCCTGCGATCTCGCCGGCGACGGCGGCTGCCTTGCCGACCTCTGTCTGGATGAGGATGTATGCCTGTACCACGGCGTGCCCCTTCGTCTAGCCCATGTGCTCGGGGTAGGAAACTGGCAGAAAGCTACCCCATCTGACCGAGCTGATGCTCAAGGAAGGAAGGTCCCAGTTGGGTCCTGACTCGTCCCAGGAACCACAGACCATTTCCCAGGTGGGTGAGTTCAATCTCATCGATCGAGTGACAGCTGGTCGTCATCAGTCGCCGGGCACGCTCCTCGGCCCGGGTGACGACGCCGCCGTGCTGGCCGCTCCCGACGGTCGCGTGGTGGCCAGCACCGATGTGCTGGTGGAACAAGTCCACTTCCGCTTCGACTGGTCCACACCGCACCAGGTGGGCCGCAAAGCGGTCGCGGTGAACCTCTCCGACATCAATGCCATGGGCGCGGTGCCCACGGGTCTGCTGGTCGGCCTCGGCTGCCCGCCCGACACGCCCGCGACCGTGGTCGACGAGCTCGCCGACGGCATGTGGGAAGAGGCGCAGCAGGCCGGGATCGGGATCGTCGGCGGCGACATGGTGTCGTCGCCGTCACTGACGATCTCGATCACAGCCCTCGGCGACCTGCAGGGCAGGGAACCCGTCACCCGCTCCGGCGCGCGTCCGGGGGACGTCGTCGCGGTGGCGGGCAGGCTCGGCTGGTCGGCGGCGGGGTTAGCCGTCCTGGGGCGAGGATTCCGCTCCCCGGTCGCCGTCGTCGGCGCGCACCGCGTGCCCGAACCGCCCTACGGCGCCGGACCGCAGGCCGCCGTCGCCGGGGCCACGTCCATGGTGGACACCTCCGACGGGCTGCTGGCGGACCTGGGCCACATCGCCGCTGCCTCGAAGGTCGCCATCGACCTCCGCC
Source organism: Saccharopolyspora endophytica (assembly GCF_018070075.1). GTDB lineage: Bacteria > Actinomycetota > Actinomycetes > Mycobacteriales > Pseudonocardiaceae > Saccharopolyspora > Saccharopolyspora endophytica. Next base: position 208,813 of record NZ_JAGPXE010000012.1, on the reverse strand, counting down.
TGGAGCAGGTCGAGATCCCGCAGCGGCTCACCGAGGTCGCCTCCGCGCTGGGGGCCGACGCGCGCCACTGGGTGCTCACCGGCGGTGAGGACCAGGCCCTGATCGCGACCTTCCCCGCCAACCGCCCGCTGCCGCCGGACTTCCGCGAGATCGGCGTGGTCGCGGAGGGTTCGGGCGTGACCATCGACGGCAAGGACTACGAAGGCCCCACCGGCTGGGAGCACTGGCGGTAGGGGCGAAAAAAGGAGGACGCCCCCGGATGAACCAGGGGGCGTCCTCGCATGTGGTGGGTTCGGCGCAGTCAGCTCGCCGGGGCCGCCGCGGGGGCGTCCTGCATCAGCGGCTTCCTCGCGGTCTCCTTCATGAGCAGGATCGGCACCAAGGCGATCAGTGCCGCGCCCATCAGGTAGAAGGCGGGGAAGTAGCTGTTGCCGGTGTTGGTCACGACGGCGTCGTTGACCAGTGGCGCAGTGCCACCGAAGACGGCAGTGGAGATGTTATAGCCGACCGAGAAGGCCGCGTAGCGGACCTTGGTCGGGAACATCGCCGGCAGCGTCGCGGCCAGCGGCCCGATCAGCTGCACGTGACCGACGGCCAGCAGCGCCAGCCCGAGGATGGTGGTCAGCACCGTTCCCTGACCGATCAGCCAGAACGCGGGGATCGGCAGCACCAGGAAGCAGATGGCCGCCGAGATGAACAGCGGTTTCCGGCCGATGCGGTCCGACAGCGCGCCGACGGGCGTGATGATGCACATCATGAACGCGACCGTCAGCAGCAGCGGGACCAGCACCTGGTGCTCCTGCCCGTCGGGCACGTTGAGCGTGTCCGAGAGGTAGGTCTCCATGTAGGTCAGGATCGTGTAGTTGGCGACGTTGATCAGGATCACGATGCCCATGAGGATCAGCAGCTGGCGCCACCACTCGCGGACCAGATCCCGCAGCGGGGACTTGGCGACCTGGTGGGTGTTCTCCAGCTGCTTGAACGCCGGGGTGTCCTCCAGCTTGGACCGCAGGTACAGACCGACGCCGCCGAGCGGACCGGCGATCAGGAACGGAATGCGCCAGCCCCACGTCTCCATGGAAGTGCTGTCCAGCGTGAGGATCAGGATGGTCGGCACCAGCGCGCCGAGTCCGAATCCGACGAGGGTGCCGAATTCGAGCCAGCTGCCCCAGAAGCCGCGCTTGCGGTCGGGGGCGTACTCGGCGATGTAGGTCGCCGCACCTCCGTATTCGCCACCGGTGGAGAAGCCCTGCAACAACCGGCACAGCAGCAACAGCATCGGCGCGAAGATGCCGATGGTGCCGTAGGTCGGCAGCAGACCGATGACGAACGTCGAGCCCGACATCAGCAGAATCGTCACCGCGAGGACCTTCTGCCTGCCGATCCGGTCGCCGAGCGGGCCGAAGAACAGGCTGCCCAGCGGGCGGAACAGGAAGGAGATGGCGAAGACGCCGAACGCGGAGACGGTCTCCCACGGACCGGGGAAGAACTGGTGGCCGACATAGGCGGCCACGTACGCGTAGACGCCGAAGTCGTACCACTCCGTGCAGTTACCGATTGCGGCTGCGCCGACCGCTCGACGCAGCAACGACTTCTGCTCGGACTCTGATTCGGCGGTTTCCTGAGAAGTCATGAGATGCGGCCCACCTCCGGGTGTTGTCTCCACGGCCGTGGTCGTTTTGGAACTTCGCCAGAACCTAGCCGAGTGGCCAGGGGGAGGCCACCAAAAGCGCGACATCGAGCATTCCCACGTTATTTGCTTTATGCGCCACCGCACGTTCGAAGTGCCGAAACCTGCTCCCGGAGTGTCACTGATGTGACGAGTGCATTTCCGCGATGACGGGCGAAAATGGCTCTTTCGGAGTAGTTCCGATTACGCATGTGGGCAAGGTCGCGATCACCGTTACTTCATCGGTATGTGACGTGTGCCACTGACGAGTGGTTGTGGGGCTGTGCGTGAGGCCCACGATGCCGATCGCTAACCTGCTCGGCATGGCAGCACGTCCCCTGCACGAAACCGTTGAAGCCGGCTGGGCGGAGGCGCTCGCGCCGGTCGCGGATCAGATCGCGTCGATGGGCGCCTTCCTGCGTTCCGAGGTCGCCGAGGGCCGCACCTACCTGCCGGCGCCGGAGAACGTGCTGCGCGCTTTCCAGCAGCCGTTCCACGACGTGCGCGTGCTCATCGTCGGCCAGGACCCGTACCCGACGCCCGGTCATCCGGTGGGGCTGAGCTTCTCGGTCGCCCAGGGCGTCGCGCCGCCGCGCAGCCTGGTCAACATCTTCCGCGAGTACAGCGAGGACCTCGGTCACCCGAAGCCCTCCAGCGGGGACCTCACGCCCTGGACCGAGCGCGGCGTGCTGCTGCTCAACCGCGCCCTCACGGTCAGCCCCGGCAAACCCGGCTCGCACCGCGGCAAGGGCTGGGAGCAGGTCACCGCGCAGGCGATCAAGGCCCTGGCCGCTCGCGACGAGCCGCTGGTGGCGATCCTGTGGGGACGCGACGCCCGCGACCTGCGGCCGCTCATGCCCGGCGTGGAGTGCGTCGAGTCGCCCCACCCGAGCCCGATGTCGGCCGACCGCGGGTTCTTCGGATCGAAGCCCTTCAGCCGGACCAACGAGATCCTGCAGCGCAAGGGCTGGGAACCCATCGACTGGAAGCTGCCCTGAGCTCGTCAGTGGTCCTGCTGCTCAGCGGTGCGGGTGGCGGAACCTCAGACGCCTTCTGGCTCCGGGATCCGATGTCCACTACACGGCGCTGCGGCTGTCCTCCCCAGAAGACGTCTGAGAACCCGCGGCGGTGCCGGTTGCTCAGGTGGGGCGCGGATGAAGCGCCTGCGGCGCTTGCCTGACGAGCTCGACTCCTGGCCCGAGCAGCAGAAAGCCCCGAGGTTCTATCACCTCGGGGCTCCTAGCTAGGAACACATCCTCAGCCGCGGGCGACCTTGCCTGCCTTCATGCAGGAGGTGCACACGTTCATGCGCTTGCGCTGGGACAGACCGATCTTGGCGTGCACGGTCTGAATGTTCGGGTTCCACCGGCGCTTGGTCTTCCGGTGGGAGTGCGAGACCGAGTTGCCGAAGCCTGGTCCCTTGCCACAGACGTCGCAGACGGCAGCCACGTCAGACACCCCTTACTTTGCTTGACGGTTACAGCGATGAGAGCTCCGCTGTCGTGCCACGCCGAATCGGAGAGGCATTGCGGGAGCGCTTCCTGCTCACCGCCGTGCGGCGGACTGAGCCCGGAGAACCCGGTTGCCCGGGGTCATCGCCACCCTGGGACCCGATGAGTCTAGCCCACGGCCACCGGCTGCTCCCGAGCCGGGGGCCGATGTGCGGCGGAGCACCGTGAGGGCGCCGCCTGCGGATAGTCTCGGCTGCGACCGATCCTAACGTGCGTGGGAGGTTCCCGGGTGTTGCGGACGCTGAGCGCGGCGACTGCCCGCCGCTGGGCGGACCTGGCCATGTCGGCGCTGTCGGCCGAGCGCGAGGCGATCGACCGGATCAACGTCTACCCGGTCGCCGACGGCGACACCGGGACGAACCTGCTGCAGACCATGCGCGCGGCGGTGCGCACCCTCGACGAGGTCGCCCCGGACACCCTCGGCGGTGTGTTCGCGGCGCTGGCCAAGGGCGCCCTCGGCGGCGCCTGCGGGAACTCCGGGATGCTGTTGTCGCAGGCCATCAGGGGTGTGGCCGAGCAGTTGCGGGACGCCGAGACCGCGGACGGCGTGGCGTGGCGGGAGGCCCTGCGGCGAGCCGACGAGCTGGCCCGGCGGGCCGTCGCCGAGCCGCAGGAGGGAACCGTGCTGTCGGTGCTGCGCGCCGCCGCCCGCGGTGCGCAGCACTCCGAGGACCTCGCCGAGGTGGTGCGCTCCTCGACGCGCGCGGCGATCGACGCGCTGGCCGCCACGCCCGCGCAGCTGCCGGTGCTGTCGGAGGCGGGCGTCGTCGACGCGGGCGGGCGAGGTCTGGTGATCCTGCTCGACGCGCTGCACGCGGTCGTCGTCGACGGCGAGTGGCTGGCCCCGAACTCGCCGGTGCCCGCCGAGTCGGACCTGCTGGAGCACGAGTCGAGCTTCGACTACGAGGTCATGTACCTGCTGGCCGACACCGACGCGGAGCGGGCCGAGTCGCTGCGCGGGCGGCTGGGAGGTCTGGGCGATTGCGTGTCGGTCGTCGGTGACGGGGCCGACGCCTGGGCGGTCCACGTGCACTGCGACGACATCGGGGGAGCGATCGAGGCGGGCGTCGAGACCGGCAGGGTGCACCGGATCAAGGTGACGCGCTTCGCCGATCAGCAGGCCGCCTACGCCCGCGACGTGGCGGTGCTGGCGTGCGTGCCGGGGGACGTGCTCGGCGAGGTCTTCGCCGCTGAGGGCGCCGATGTGCTGGTCACCGGCTCGATCCCGGTCCCGGCGGAGCTGCGGGAGGCGATCGTCGGCACGGGTGCCGGTCACGTGGTCGTGCTGCCCAACGACCTGGACACGGCTCTGGTCGTGGAGCGGGCCGTGGCCGGCCGGTCCGGCGAGGGGCCCGAGGTCGTGGTGGTGCCGACCGCGTCGCCGGTGCAGGGGCTGGCCGCGCTGGCGGTGCACGATCCGCACCGGCGGCGCGCCGACGACCAGGTCGCGATGGCCGAGGCCGCCGCGGCGACCCGTCGCGGTGAGCTCTACGTCGCCGACGCCGAGGCCCTGACCTGGGTCGGTCGGTGCCGTCCCGGCGACATCCTCGGTCTGATCGACGGGGAGGTCGTGCTCATCGGCGAAGACCTGACCACCACCGCGCGGCAGCTGCTGACCCGGATGCTCACCGCCGGTGGCGAGCTGGCCACCGCGCTCATCGGCGACAACACCCCACCCGAGCTGCCCGGGGAGCTGTCGGCTCACCTGCGCCGCGCCCACCCCGAGGTGGAGATGGCCAGCTACCCGGCGGGTGCTCTGGACTCGCTGCTGCTGATCGGCATCGAGTAGTTCCGCTCCGCGTGCGGGGGACCTCCGGGTTCCCCTCGTTCGTCGTGCCCGGTTCTGAGATGAACCGGATGGTGCTAGTGTCATTCGCACCATGTTGCTCACGTTGGACATCGAGGACGGGCGGCCGCTGCACGAGCAGGCCGCCGATGCGATCCGGCGCGCCATCGCCGACGGGGAGGTCGAGCCGGGCGACCGGCTGCCGCCCGCCCGCGACCTGGCCGACGCGATGAGCATCAACGCCAACACCGTGCTGCGAGCGCTGCGCGAACTGCGCGCCGAGGGACTGCTGGAGTTCCGCCGCGGCCGAGGGGTGACCGTGCTGCGGCGTCCCGACCCGGAGACGGGGCTGCGCGCCCAGCTGCGCGACCTGGTGGCCGAGGCGCGGCGCCGGGGCTTCACCACCGCCGACCTGACGCGGTGGATCGAGGAGGAATCGTGAACCACCGCAAGGCATTCCTGGTCCTGTCGATCGCGTGGACGGTGCTGGTGACCGTCGCGCTGGTCCTGCCGATGGTCCTGCTGCGCGGTCGGCTCCCGGACCCGATCGCCACCCACTTCAGCGGCTCCGGCGTTCCCGACGGTTCCACGTCCCTGGCGGCGTTCCCGCTGGTCGTGCTGCCGGGGTGGTTGCTGTTCGCGGTGTTCGCGGTGGTCGTGGGAGCGGTGGGCGAACGCCGGGCGCACCGGGCGGGTTCGGCGGCGTTCCTGGGTGCGGTGGCCGCCTTCTTCGGGGGCATCACGGCCTCGACGCTGTGGACGAACCTCGACCACACCGCCTGGCAGGACACCCGGTTGCCGATGTGGCACGTGCTTCCCGTGCTGGCGGGGGCGGCGGTGGCGGGCTTCGCCGGCTGGCTGGTCGGCAACCGGGGTCCTGACGAGCCCGGAGCCGAATCCGACGAGACCGGGAGCGCCGCCGGGCTCGACCTCGAACCGGGTCGCCGAGCGGTGTGGATCTCCTCGGTGTCCAGCCGGGTCCTCGTCGTCGTCGGAGCCGCCGGGGTGCTGGTGGGCGTGGGGATGCTCGTCCTGACCGGCTGGCAGGTCGCGCTGCCCGCGCTGCTCGCGGGAATCGTCGTGTCAGCGGTGTCGACGGTGCGGATCCGCGTCGACGAGCAGGGCGTGCGCGCCGCGTTCGGCCCGCAGCGCTTCCCGGTGCGCCGGATCCGGCTGGAGCAGATCAGCAGCGCCCGGGTCGCCCACCACCGCGCTCTGGAGGTCGGCGGCTGGGGTTACCGGGTCCTTCCTGCCACCACCGCGATCATGCTGCGCGGCGGCGAATGCCTGGTGCTGCGCCTGAAGTCCGGGCGCGACTTCGTCATCAGCGTGGACAAGCCCGATCGCGGGGCGGATCTGGTCAACGCGCTGCTCGCGGAGCGCTCGGCGATGTGAGCACGCCCGACCTCCCCGTCACGCCCGCGCGTCGTCCCGGGTGGTCGGCGGTGATCACCGGTGGTGCCGCTAACCTCGAACCGAGTCATCAAGTGACGCGGGAGACAGCAGTGCGCATCCGGAGCCGGTACGTGTGGTTGATCGCCGGCTGGACGCTGTCCGTGGCCGTGCTGATGGTCGCCGTGCCGCTGCTGGTGGGCGCGCGGCTGCCCGAGCCCATCGCCGTGGAGTGGACCTCCACCGGATCACCCGAGAGTTCGAGCTCGCTGCGCGACTTCCTGGTCGGCAAGCTGGTGTGGTGGCTGGTGGTCGCCGCGGTGTGGAGCGCGCTGGTGCTGCGCGGGGTGCTGCGCGAGCGCGCCACCGCGCTGGCCGCGGCCGTGATGGCGGTGTTCGGCTGGGTGATGCTGGGGACCGTCGTGCTGACCACGATCGCCAACCTGGACGCGCCGGACTTCCGCGACGCCACCGAACTGTCCGGTGAGGGCTGGCTGCTGCTCGGCGCGCTGCCGGTGGCGTGGGCCGGCTGGCGGGTCGGCGGCCGGGAAACCGTCGGTGCCGCCGAGTAGCTTGCGGTGCCATCCGAGTACGCAGGCGGAGGACTTGCAGTGACCACATTGGACGCGAAGCTCGACCGGTTGTTGGGTGCCAAGACCGGCAAGGCGCTCGAGTCTGCGCTGGGCCTGGTCACCGTCGGGGATCTGCTGCGGCACTACCCCCGCCGCTACGCCGAGCGCGGGGAGCTGACCGCGATCGCCGGGCTGGAGCTCGGCGAGCACGCGACCGTGCTGGCCAAGGTCGAGCGGGTCACCAAGCGCACCATGAAGTCCCGCCGCGGCACGATCGTCGAGGCCCGCATCACCGACGGGCACCGGTCGCTGTCGTGCACGTTCTTCAACCAGGCGTGGCGCGAGCGGGAGCTGATCCCCGGCAAGCGCGGCATGTTCGCGGGCAAGGTCACCGCCTTCCGCGAGCAGCTCCAGCTCGCGCACCCCGAGTACCAGCTGTTCGACTCGGAGGCCACCGACGTCGGGGCCGTCGCCGAGGAGTTCGCGAGCGCGCTGCTGCCGGTCTACCCGTCGGCGCAGGGGTTGCCGTCGTGGTCGATCGCGCGCTGCGTGAAGCAGGTGCTGGACGTGTGGGACGGGACCGACGACCCGCTGCCCACGGAGCTGCGCGAGCGCCTGGGCATGTCGGTGCTGGAGGAAGCGCTGCGCAAGATCCACCTGCCGCAGAACTTCGGCGAGGTCGCCGCGGCGCAGGACCGGCTCAAGTGGGACGAGGCGCTGGCCGTGCAGCTCACGCTGGCGCAGCGGCGCAGCAACACCAAGTCGCATCCGGCGCCGGTGTGCGAGCGCCGCGACGACGGGGTGCGGGTGGCCTTCGACGAGCGGATGCCGTTCGAGCTGACCCGGGGCCAGCAGGAGATCGGCGAGCAGATCGCCACCGACCTCGGCACCGAGCACCCGATGAACCGCCTGGTCCAAGGCGAGGTGGGCAGCGGCAAGACGGTGGTCGCGCTGCGCGCGATGCTGCAGGTGGTCGACGCCGGGCGGCAGGCGGCGATGCTGGCGCCCACCGAGGTCCTGGCCGCGCAGCACGCGCGTTCGCTGCGCGAACTGCTCGGCGACCTGGCCATGGCCGGGGAGCTGGGCGGGGCGGAGAACGCGACGCGGGTGACGCTGCTGACCGGTTCGCTCAACACCGCGCAGCGGCGCAAGGCGATGCTGGAGGCGGCCTCCGGCGAGGCGGGGATCGTCGTCGGCACGCACGCGTTGATCCAGGACAAGGTGTCCTTCGCCGATCTGGGGCTGGTCGTGGTCGACGAGCAGCACCGCTTCGGCGTCGAGCAGCGCGACGCCCTGCGCGCCCGCGCGGGCGAGGAGACCGCGCCCCACGTGCTGGTGATGACGGCGACGCCGATCCCGCGCACGGTGGCGATGACGGTCTACGGCGATCTGGAGACCTCTGCCCTGCGCGAGCTCCCGCAGGGCCGTTCCCCGATCAGCACGAGCGTGGTGCCGGTGGCCGAGAAGCCGGCGTGGCTGGACCGGGCGTGGGCGCGCATCCACGAGGAGGTCGCCGCCGGTCACCAGGTCTACGTGGTGTGCCCGCGCATCGGTGACGACGAGGAGAGCTCGGGCAAGGGCAAGAAGTCCAAGAAGTCCACTGTGGATGACGGTGACGGCGAGGAGCCGCCGCCGGACGACGGTGGTGAGCAGCGGCGCCCGCCGGTCGCGGTGATCGACGTCGCCGAGCAGCTGGCGGCCGGGCCGCTGTCGGGTCTGCGGCTGGGCATCCTGCACGGCAGGCTGGCCGCCGACGACAAGGAAGCGGTGATGCGCGCCTTCGCCGCGGGTGAGCTGGACGTGCTGGTGGCGACCACGGTGATCGAGGTCGGCGTCAACGTTCCCAACGCGACCGTCATGGTGATCATGGATGCGGACCGGTTCGGCGTGTCGCAGCTGCACCAGCTGCGCGGCCGGGTCGGCCGGGGCAGCGCTCCGGGGCTGTGCCTGCTGGTCACCGAGGCCATGGGCGGCACCACGACGCGCGAGCGGCTGGACGCGGTCGCCTCCACCACCGACGGTTTCGAGCTGGCGCGGCTGGACCTGGAGCTGCGCCGGGAGGGCGACATCCTGGGCGCGGCGCAGTCGGGTCGCAAGTCCGGTTTGAAGATGCTGTCGCTGTTGCGCGACGAGGACGTGATCGCGCAGGCGCGCGAGGAGGCGGACCGCTTCGTCGCCGCGGATCCCGAGTTGCGGGAGCACCCGGGGTTGGCCCGGATGGTGGCCGAGGTCGTCGACGACGAGCGCGCGGAGTACCTCGAAAAGTCGTGATCGTCTTCCGGTAGGACGTGAATTTCCCGGATGCTGGGCAGTTTTGCTCTGAACCGACCGGGCAAATGCGACACGCCGTCCGAGCGGTTCGGGTCAGAACCGCCCATTGCTGTCCTCCGGATGGCCGCGAGGTGACCTCCAGGCTTCGAATAGACGATCGAAAGTTCTGCGACAGGAAAGAAGTCATGATTTTCTTTCCGCTACAGCTTGTGCACTTCACGCGTTTGGGCTGGTCATGAGGGGTGCCGAGGTCTTCGTCACCTGACAGGTTCTCCCGTTGAGGGGAATTTTCGCGGTAGTGTCACTCACACCGACCGACGCCTGTTATCCGAGGGAGCCGGCATGTTCCGCAAGGTGCTCGTCGCCAACCGCGGCGAGATCGCGATTCGCGCTTTTCGCGCCGCCTACGAGCTGGGAGCGGGGACCGTCGCGGTCTTCCCGCACGAAGATCGCAACTCGCTGCACCGCCTGAAAGCCGATGAGTCGTACGAGATCGGCGAACCCGGCCACCCGGTCCGGGCCTACCTGTCCGTCGACGAGATCATCCAGGCCGCGCGCCAGGCGGGAGCCGACGCGGTCTACCCGGGCTACGGCTTCCTCTCCGAGAATCCCGAGCTGGCCGGTGCGTGCCACGAAGCAGGCATCACGTTCGTGGGTCCGCGCCAGGAGATCCTGGAGATGACCGGCAACAAGGCCACCGCCGTGGCCGCCGCGCGCGAAGCCGGCGTACCGGTGCTGGACTCCTCGGCGCCGTCCCGGGACATCGACGAACTGCTGGCCGCCTCCGAGCAGATGACCTTCCCGGTCTTCGTCAAGGCCGTCGCCGGTGGTGGCGGTCGCGGCATGCGCCGCGTCGACGACCCCTCCGGGCTGCGCGAGGCGCTCGAAGCCGCCATGCGCGAAGCCGAGTCCGCCTTCGGCGACCCGACGGTGTTCTTGGAGCAGGCCGTGGTCAACCCGCGGCACATCGAGGTCCAGATCCTCGCCGACAGCCACGGCAACGTCGTGCACCTCTTCGAGCGCGACTGCTCGGTGCAGCGGCGCCACCAGAAGGTCATCGAGATCGCCCCGGCACCGAACCTCGACCCGCAGCTGCGGGAGCGGATCTGCGCCGACGCGGTCGCCTTCGCCCGCAAGATCGGCTACGTCAACGCCGGAACCGTCGAGTTCCTCGTCGACGAGCGCGGCAACCACGTCTTCATCGAGATGAACCCGCGCATCCAGGTCGAGCACACGGTCACCGAAGAGGTCACCGACGCCGACCTGGTCCAGTCGCAGCTGCGCATCGCCGGTGGCGAGTCGCTGGAGGACCTGGGCATGACCCAGGACAAGATCCAGCTGCGCGGCGCCGCCCTGCAGTGCCGCATCACCACCGAGGACCCGGCCAACGGGTTCCGGCCCGACACCGGCATGATCAGCGCCTACCGCTCGCCGGGCGGCGCGGGCATCCGCCTCGACGGCGGCACCGCCTTCGCCGGCACCAGCATCAGCGCGCACTTCGACTCGATGCTGGTCAAGCTGTCCTGCCGGGGCCGCGACTTCCAGACCGCCGTGGGTCGCGCCCGCCGCGCCCTCGCCGAGTTCCGGATCCGCGGTGTCTCCACGAACATCCCGTTCCTGCAGGCCGTGCTCGACGACGACGACTTCGCCGAAGGCCGCGTCACCACCTCGTTCATCGACCAGCGCCCGCAGCTGCTCACCGCCCGGCACTCCGCCGACCGCGGCACCCGGCTGCTCAACTACCTCGCCGACGTCACCGTCAACCGGCCCAACGGGGCGCGCCCGAGCGCGGCCGACCCGAGCTTCAAGCTCCCCGAGGTCGACCTGACGGCCACCCCGCTGCCCGGCTCGAAGCAGAAGCTCACCGAGCTCGGCCCGGAGGGCTTCGCGCGCTGGATGCGCGAGGCCAACAACGTCGGCGTCACCGACACCACCTTCCGCGACGCCCACCAGTCGCTGCTGGCCACCCGAGTGCGCAGCAAGGACCTGCTGGCCGTCGCGCCGCACGTGGCGCGGATGACGCCGGACCTGCTGTCGGTGGAGTGCTGGGGCGGCGCCACCTACGACGTCGCGCTGCGGTTCCTCGCCGAGGACCCGTGGGAGCGGTTGGCCAAGCTCCGCGAGGCCATCCCCAACATCTGCCTGCAGATGCTGCTGCGCGGCCGCAACACCGTCGGCTACACGCCGTACCCGACGGAGGTGACCGAGCACTTCGTGCAGGAGGCCACCGACACCGGCATCGACATCTTCCGGATCTTCGACGCGCTCAACGACGTCGAGCAGATGCGCCCGGCCATCGAAGCCGTGCGCAACACCGGCAAGTCCGTCGCCGAGGTCGCGCTGTGCTACACCGCTGATCTGTCCAATCCGGACGAGAAGCTGTACACACTGGACTACTACCTGCGGCTCGCCGAGCAGATCGTCGAGGCGGGCGCGCACGTGCTGGCCATCAAGGACATGGCGGGACTGCTGCGCGCGCCTGCGGCGGCGACGCTGGTCTCCGCGCTGCGCAACGAGTTCGGCCTCCCGGTCCACCTGCACACCCACGACACCGCGGGCGGGCAGCTGGCCACCTACATGGCCGCCATCCAGTCCGGTGTGGACGCCGTGGACGCGGCGACCGCGTCGATGGCCGGAACCACCTCGCAGCCCGCGCTGTCGTCGCTGGTCGCCGCGACCGATTACACCGAGCGCACCACCGGTCTGGACCTGCAGTCCGTGTGCGACCTGGAGCCCTACTGGGAGTCGGTGCGCAAGATCTACCAGCCCTTCGAGGCGGGCCTGGCCTCGCCGACCGGCCGCGTGTACTCCCACGAGATCCCCGGCGGTCAGCTGTCCAACCTGCGCACCCAGGCGGTCGCGCTCGGTCTCGGCGACAAGTTCGAGGAGATCGAGGCCATGTACGCCGCGGCCGACCGGATCCTCGGCCGGCTGGTCAAGGTCACCCCGTCCTCCAAGGTCGTCGGCGACCTCGCCCTGCACCTGGTGGGTTCGGGCGTCGACCCGGCCGACTTCGAGGCCGAGCCGCGCAAGTTCGACATCCCCGACTCGGTGATCGGCTTCCTGCAGGGTGAACTGGGGGACCCGCCGGCCGGCTGGCCGGAGCCGTTCCGGACCCGCGCGCTGGAAGGCCGCACCACCACCCGCAAGATCGCCGAACTGTCGACCGAAGATCGCGACGGGCTGGTCAACGACCGGCGCAACACGCTCAACCGGTTGATGTTCGCCAAGCCCACCAAGGAGTTCCAGGACCACCGCGACGCCTACGGCGACACCTCGCTGCTGCGCAGCAAGGACTTCTTCTACGGCCTCAAGCCGGGGGAGGAGTACTCGGTGGACCTGGAGCCCGGCGTGCGGTTGCTCATCGGGCTGGAGGCGATCAGCGAACCCGACGAGCGCGGTATGCGCACCGTGATGGCGGTGCTCAACGGGCAGCTGCGGCCCATCCAGGTGCGCGACCGCTCGGTGGCCAGCGACCTGCCGGTCGCGGAGAAGGCCGACCGCTCCAACCCGGGCCACGTCCCCGCCCCGTTCGCCGGTGTGGTCACCCTCGCGGTCGCCGAAGGTGACGCCGTCGAGTCGGGCCAGACGGTCGCGACGATCGAGGCGATGAAGATGGAGGCCGCCATCACCGCCCCGCAGGGCGGTCAGGTCAAGCGCCTCGCCATCGGCGCGGTGCAGCAGGTCGAGGGTGGAGACCTCATCATCGAACTCGGCTGACCCCACAACGCCGGACCCCCGCAACGGGCCGCTTCCCCCACGGGAGGCGGCCCGTTCCGTTCACGGCATTCGAATTTCGCGCGAAGTTCGAGCCCGAACTTCGGCGTTCGAATTTCGCGCGAAATTCGAACGGTCGAGGGCGCGCGGGGCCGGAGGTGGAACGTCCTTCATCCGATCTGGTGAATGCGGGGAGGGGTGGCAACTGGATCGCGTTGGGAGTCCGTGTCTTCGGCAGCGGACTACGACGCGATCGAGACAGGGGGACGTCATGCGCGAGCGGGTCATGGCGAGCGCGTGGGCGCTCGTGGCCGCGGGGCTGATCGCCGGGAGCGGTGCGGCTGCGGCTGACGTGCAGCAGGTCGACTGGCACAACGCCGAATTCGAGGTCCCGCAGGTGGGGTCGTGTCCGAGCCAGGTGGTTTCGTTCGCCGACGGAGCCGGTGAAGCCGGAGACCGGGTCTACCGCTTCGCCCCGGACAAGCCGATCGGCTACGCCGACGTCACCGGCGAAGGGGTCGAGGACGCCCTGATCCTGATCGAGTGCGGGCCGCGGGACGCCGAGTACTCCCGGGCGCTGATCGGCATGACCACGGACCCGGGCGGCACCGCGCCGCGCACGCTGGGAACCGTTGTCAGCCCGCCGGTGTGGACCCAGGTGCCGGAGGAGTTCCAAGTGTTCCACCACGACATCGCCGTGTGGATCAACGACTACGACACCGGCCAGGGCCACACCGAGCACTACCGCTGGGCCTCCTCGGCCCAGGCGTTCGTCCGGATCGACGGTCAGTAACCGGCCTCCGACCAGGACGCCAGGATGCCGGTGACCTGTTCGCGCTGCTGCGAGGACAGGCCACCGGCCGGTGGCCGGACCCCCGCGCCGCACAGCCCCTGCTGGGACAGGGCCTCCTTGACCACCGCCACGTTGCAGGCGGTGGCGTCCTCGGCCCGCATCTTCTCGAACGGGGCGATCAGCGACCACAGCCTCCGGATCTCGGCCTGGTCTCCGCTGCGCAGGGCCAACAGGTAGTCCAGCGAGAGCCTCGGTGCGACGTTGACGCCACCCGAGGTGAAACCGGCCGCGCCCAGCGGCCAGAACGACGGCGCCCACCGCTCGGCGAGCCCGCAGGACCAGGCCACCCGGTCGGGGCCGAGGGCGGCGCAGATCTCGCCGAAGCGCAGCGGGTCGGCGACCGCGTACTTGATGCCGACCACGTTGGGGCACGCGTCGAACAGGGAGCCCAGCGCGTCGGCGCCGATGCGGGAATCCTTGACGTAGAGCACGAAACCGAGTCCTGGCGCGGACTGCGCGATCAGCCGGTTGTAGGCCGCCCACCCGGCCACCGACTGGTGCGGGTGCACCGGCTGGTGCAGCATGGCCAGCGGCGCGCCGAGCTGCTGCACCGCCACCGCCATGTCCTGGGCGGTGGCGATGTCGTAGCCGATGCCGGGCATCACCACCGAGTCGCCGGCGGCGGCGATGGTGACCTCGTTGGCCCGCTGCCACTCCTGGCGGGACAGCGCGTAGAACTCGCTGGTGTTGCCGTTGGGCGTGATCACGTGGACCCCGGCCGCACCCATCCGCGCCACGATCGCCTCGTAGCCGGACCAGTCGGGTGCGCCCGTGCCGTCGAACGGGGTCACGGTGATCGCGGTGACCCCGCGCAGCGCGTCGACGCTGGTGGACATCCTCGCCTCCGCTCGCGTCAGTGGATCGCCGGTTCGGGTGCGCCGCCGGTGCCTTCGAGGAAGTCGAAGTCGCAGCCCTTGTCGGCCTGGGTGATGTGCTGGGCGAACAACTTGCCGTAGCCGCGCGAGAAGACCGGCTCCGGCCGCGTCCACCCGGCGCGTCTGCGCTCCAGCTCCTCTGCGTCGACGTGCAGGTCGAGCCGGCGTCCGGGCACGTCGAGCTCGACGACGTCGCCGTCGCGCACCAGCGCCAGCGGCCCGCCCGCGACCGACTCCGGCGCCACGTGCAGCACGCAGGTGCCGTAGCTGGTGCCGCTCATCCGCGCGTCGGAGATCCGGACCATGTCCGAAACCCCTCGTCGCAGCAGCTTCTTCGGGATCGGCAGCATGCCCCACTCCGGCATGCCCGGCCCGCCCAGCGGACCCGCGCCGCGCAGGATCAGCACCGAGTTCGCATCGACGTCGAGGTCCTCGGCGTCGATGCGGGCCTCCATGTCGTCGTAGGAGTCGAACACGATCGCCCTGCCCCGGTGCCGCAGCAGTTCCGGGCTGGCCGCGCTGGTCTTGATCACGCAGCCATCGGGCGCCAGCGAACCGCGCAGCACGGCCAGCCCGCCTTGCTCGGTCAGCGGGGCGTCGCGGCGGCGGATCACGTCGGTGTCGTGGATCTCGGCGCCTTCGAGGTTCTCGCCGAGCGTGCGGCCGTTGACGGTGATCACCTCGCGGTGCAGCAGCTCGCCGAGCTCGGCCATCAGCCCGCGCAGGCCGCCCGCGTCGTAGAAGTCCTCCATCAGGTACTCGCCGGAGGGCCGGATGTTGGCCAGCGCCGGGACCGCGCGGGAGAGGTCGTCGAAGACCTCCAGCGGGAGGTCGACCTCGGCGCGACCCGCCATGGCCACCAGGTGGATCACCGCGTTCGTGGAACCGCCCATCGCCATCACCACCGCGATGGCGTTCTCGAAGGCCTCCCGCGTCAGGACCTCGCGCGGGGTGACGTCCTCCCAGACGAGGTCGACGATCCGGCGTCCGGTGGCCACCGCCAGCTGCGGGTGGTGGGAGAACGCGGCGGGGACCGAGGAACCGCCGGTCAGCGTCAGCCCCAGCGCCTCGGCGGCGGCGGTCATCGTCGACGCGGTGCCCATCGTCATGCAGTGCCCCGGTGACCGGGCGATGCCGTCCTCGATCTCGCCCCACTCCCGCTCGCCGAGGGTCCCCGCGCGGCGCTGCGCCCAGTACTTCCAGGTGTCGGAGCCGCTGCCGAGGGTCACGCCCTTCCACCGCCCCTTGAGCATCGGGCCGGCGGGCAGGAAGATCGAGGGCACGTCGACGCTGGTCGCTCCCATGATCAGGCCCGGTGTGGTCTTGTCGCAGCCGCCCATCAGCACGCAGCCGTCGACGGGGTAGGAGCGCAGCAGCTCCTCGGTCTCCATCGCGAGCATGTTCCGGTAGAGCATCGTGGTCGGCTTCTGGAAGGGCTCCGACAGCGACATCGCCGGCAGCTCCAGCGGGAACCCGCCCGCCTGCAGGACACCGCGCTTGACGTCCTCGGCGCGCTCCCGGAAGTGCGTGTGGCACGGGTTGATGTCGCTCCAGGTGTTGACGATGCCGATCACCGGCTTGCCCGAGTAGTCCTCGGCGTCGAAGCCCATCTGCTTGGCGCGGGACTTGTGCCCGAACGAGCGCATGGTGTCTACGCCGAACCAGCGGTGACTGCGCAGCTGCTCGGCGGTGAGCCTGGGACGGGACATGCCGGCGAGCCCCCTTCCGGTGTCTGGAACTTCGTCGTTCGCGTGACTTGACTGGTCGGTGTCGTGAGCGGGCCGGGTGTTGCGGATGCGGTATATGATATCTCAGATGTCCGACGATGCGAAGGGTCGAACATGGTGGACACCTCGGTCAAGGCTCACGATCCGCTGCCGGAGAGGACCCTGCAGGCGCTGCGCCACGCCAGCACGGCGACCATCACGACGCAGCTGCTCTCACGCGGCCTGCGCAACCAGTTCATGCAGGGCCTGAGGGCGCTGAACCCGGCGCAGGCGAACATGGTCGGCGTCGCGTTCACCCTGCGCTACATCCCGGCGCGGGAGGACGTCGACGTGCTGTCGGTGTTCCAGGACTACGACCACCCGCAGCGCAAGGCCGTCGAATCGGTGGGCAGCGGCGAGGTCCTGGTCATCGACTCGCGCGGGCAGCAGCGCGCCGCTTCGCTCGGTCACATCCTGGCGACCCGGCTGCTGCACCGCGGCTGCGCGGGCGTGGTGACCGACGGCTCGGTGCGCGACTCGGACGGCTTCGCGACGCTGGAGATGCCGACGTTCGCGAGGAACCCGTCCGCCAACACCAACCTGATCCAGCACCACGCGGTGGACATGCAGGTGCCCATCGGCTGCGGCGAGGTCGCCGTCTACCCGGGCGACGTGCTCGTCGGCGACTGCGACGGCGTCGTGTGCCTCCCGCGGCACCTGGCCGAGGAGGTCGCCGAAGCGGCTGCCGCGCAAGAACATCTCGAAGCCTTCGTCCTCTCCAAAGTGGAATCCGGACGTCCGCTGCGCGGCACGTACCCACCGGACGAGGCCACCCGCGCCGAGTACGAGGCGTGGGCCGCCGAAAACCCCTGGCGGTGAACGACTTGCGAGCTGACGCGAGTGCGAGGAGGAGCGAGGTGCGGGTTTCCGCCGAGGCAGTGCGCACGCTGATCGTCGACGTCCTCGCCGCGTGGGGCATGGACCGCGACCTGGCCGAGACCACCGCCGAGGTGATGGCCGAGACGGACCTGGCCGGCATCGACTCGCACGGCGTGTCGATGCTCATGACCTACGAGCAGTTCCGCGCCGAGGGCAGGATCGACCTGCGCGCCAGACCCACCGTCGTGCGCGAGAGCGCCGCATCGGCGCTGGTCGACGCCCACGGCGGCATCGGGCACCCGGCCGGTGAGTTCGCCATGCGCATGGCCATCGACAAGGCGAGGACCGGCACCGTCGGCGTGGTCTCGGTGGTCAACTCGCATCACTTCGGCGCGGCCGGTCACTACGCCGAGATGGCCGCGAGGCAGGGACTGGTCGGACTGGTCACCAGCTCGGCGAACCTGCCCGCCTCGCCGCCCACGGGATCGGTGGTGCCGATGCTGGCCACCAACCCGATCGGCTTCGCCGCGCCCGCCCGGCGCAATCCCCACTTCCTGCTCGACATCGCCACCACCACGGCCGCCGTCAACAAGGTCAAGGTCTACGACTTCCACGGCGAATCCCTCCCCGAGGGCTGGGTGGTCGACGAGGACGCCCAGCCGGTGACCGACGCGCACCGGGCGCTCGGCATCCTCCGCAACGACGACATCGGCGGACTCACCCCGCTCGGTGGAACACCCGAGATGGGTTCGCACAAGGGCTACGGGCTGAGCATGATGGCCCACGTCCTGGCCGCCACGCTGTGCGGCGGCGCGTTCCCGGCGAGTCGGAAACCCGAGGATCCCCACAACATCGGGCACTTCTTCCTCGCGCTCGACCCGAGCGGGTTCCGCCCACCCGGCGAGTTCGAGGACGACCTCGACGACGCCATCGACCGGCTCCACGCGACACCACCGCTGAACCCGGACGAACCCGTTCTGGTGGCGGGAGATCCGCAAGCCGCCTCACGGGAAGTCCGTCGCCGGGACGGGATTCCGATGCCGGACACCCTCGTCGAGCAGCTGCGCGGCGTCGCCCAACGCGCGGGAGTGGAGTCAGCTCTCTAAGAAGTCCGCCAGCCGTGCGTCTGCGGTGAGCACGTCGGGGTCGATGCGCACGTCCAGCACGCACGGCCGGTCCTCGGCCAGCGCGCTCCTGATCGCCGGCTCCAGCTGGTCGCGCGCGTCGACGGTGTGCCCGGCGGCGCCGAGGCTCCGCGCCCAGCCCGCGAAGTCCACCGTTCCGATGTCCACCGCGGACATCGGGCGGTTGCTCTTGACCTGGTGCAGCGCGATCGTGCCGTACAGGCCGTTCTGGAACACCACCACGACCACGGGCGCCTCATGCCGCACGGCCGTTTCGATCTCCTGGCCGGTCATCAGCGCGCCGCCGTCGCCGACCATCGCGAGCACGGTGCGCTCCGGCGCGACGAGCTTCGCCGCCACCGCTGCGGGGACCGCGTAGCCCATCGCCCCGTTGCACGGGCCGAGCTGCGTGCGCGGTTCGGTGAAGCACCAGTAGCGGTGGGCGAATCCGGAGAAGTTGCCTGCGTCGTTGGTGACCACCGCGTCGCGCGGAGCGAGCCGCCGCAGCTCGCGCACCACCTCGGTCGGGTGCGGAGCGGAAGTGGCGTCGAGTTCCGGTGGGGTCATGAACTCGCGCACCGCCGCGTGGGCGGCCGAGAGGTCGCGCCGTCGCCCCGGGGTCTTCGCGCGCAGCTCGGCGAGCGCCGAGGGCGGCAACCGCAGGTGGTCCTGCTCGGGTAGCGGGAACCGGAAACCCTGGCTGGTCACCTCGTCGAGCCGCATTCCCACCGTCAGCACCACGTCGGCGTTCTCCAACGCCTTGAGCTGAGCGTCCGGCACCGACAGGCCGAGGTGGCCGGCGAAGTGCGGGTGGTCCTCGGGGAAGGCGTCCTGCCGCCGGAAACCCGTGTACACCGGGAGTCCGAGCTCCTCGGCGGTCACGACCAGCTCGCGGTGGCTCGCGGGATCACGTGCTCCGGTGATCACCACGGGACTGCGCGCGGCACCGAGCCGTTCGGCCGCGGCGGCGACGTCGGGAGCCTCGGCGGGCGGCGGCTCGGGAACCGGCAGCGGGCCGGGGAAGGGTTCGTCCCAGAAGTCGCTGGGCACCGCCACCACGGCCGGCCCCGGGCGCGGTCCGGTCGCCCGCGCGAGCGCCTCGGCGACCGCGCCCGGGACCTCGGCGGCCGAGGTGGGCTGGCATGCCCAGTTGGCCAGCGGGGCGAACATCGCCGCGAGGTCGACCTCCTGGAAGCTCTCCCGGCCCAGCTTGGTGGAGGGGACCTGCCCGAGCAGCACCACCATCGGGGTGTGGTCCTGCCGGGCGGTGTGCACGCCGATGGACAGGTTCGTCGCGCCGGGGCCCCGACTCGCCATCGCCACGGCGGGGACGCCGCGCAGCTTGCCGCACGCCTCGGCCATGAACGCCGCGCCGCTCTCGTGCCGCGTCGAGACCAGTGTCAGCTCCGGTGCTTCGGCGAACGCGTCGAGCAAGCCCAGGAACGATTCCCCGGGCACGGTGAAGCCGTGTTCGACTCCCGCGTCGGCGAGCACGCGGGCCACGGCCTGGGCGACTGTACGCATGAGTTCCTCGCAGCTGTCCGATCCGTCGGCGATGTTGGTATATCATACATCAAGCTGTGCGGCAGGCGGGGAATCCGCTGGTCGCTCGGGTGTGTCGGAACGGCTTGATATATCATCGGAGGTGTGACACAGCTGGCCAGTGATTCCTCCGGACTGCGTCCCCTCAGCGGGCCCGCCAGCCGCACCGACCTGGTCGCGGACTCCATCCGCAACGCGATCCTGGCCGGTGAGCTGCGCCCGGGCGAGACGCTGGTCGAGCGGCGCCTGTCGGAACTGCTCGGCGTGTCGAAGACGCCCGTGCGCGAGGCCCTGATCGGCATGGCCCACACCGGTCTGGTCACGGTGGTGCCGAACAAGGGCATCACCGTCCGCAAGCTCTCGCTCGAAGACGTCCGCAAGGTCTACGAGGTCCGCAGGCTGCTCGAACCGTGGGCCGCCAAGATGACCACCACCGCCGGTTCACCCGACGTGGTCCACCGCGCGCAGGACGCGCTCAACGAGGCCGCCGGGCTGCTCAGCGCGGGCGACAACCACGCCCTGAGCATGGCCAACCGCCGCTTCCACCGATCGCTGTACTCCGGCTGCGGCAACGGCCTGGTCATCAACCAGCTCGACGACCTGCAGGACCTCACCGCGCTGGGCGTGGTGAACCTGCTGTGGGACCGCTGGCCCACCTGGCGCGAGGAGTTCGTCGAGCACGCCGAGATCCTGGCCGCGGTCAACGACGGCAACGCCGACGAAGCCGAACGCCTCGTGAGCGAGCACGTCCAGCAGTCCCTGACCAACCTCGAATCGGCCGAGAAGGCCGAGTCCTGAGGGCTTTTCCGAGCTGCGTGCGCGGCGGCGCCGTGAACAGGCACCGCCGCGCAGCACGAGTCGCGCTCAGAACATCGGTCTCTGCTCGTCCAAGGGCTTGACCTGCACCACGAAGGCGTAGAAGAACGCGCCCAGCACGCACATCGCCCCGGCGAACACGAGCGGCCACACGTAGGCGAACTGCCCGGTGCCCAGCAGGAAGCCGATCACGATCGGCCCGATGATCCCGCCCAGCTGCGAACCGAAGTTCTGCACGCCGGTCAGCGACGCCACGTTGCGCGGGGTCGGGGCCACGTCCGCCGGGAGCGACAGCAGCGCGCCCGTGGACACCGCCGCGCTGCAGTAGGACAGGGTGAGGAACACCAGCGCCCACGCCGGATTCGGCGCGATCGAGGCCAGCGCGATCGTCGACGCACCGACCATGCCGATCACCAGCGGGATCTTGCGGGCCATCGCCAGCGGAGTCCCGCGCCGCACCAGCCAGTCGGAGAACAACCCGCCCAGCCAGTTCGCCACCATCGCCGCCAGGCCCGGGATCGCCCCGAACAGGCCCAGTTCCAGCAGTGAGAAGCCCTGCTGGTTGACCAGGAAGTCCGGGTACCAGGTGATGAAGAAGTAGATGATCACGCCGCGGCAGGTGTAGCCGGCCACCAGCGCCCAGGTCGTCGAGTAGCGGAACAGGTCGCGCCACTTCATCGGCTGCTTGCCCGCGTCGCCGAGCTCCTTCTCCTCGGTGCGGCCGCCGCCCTGCTCGATGTAGTCGACCTCGGCCTGGTTGGCCCACTTCTGCTTGCGCGGCGAGCGGTAGATCAGCAGCCACGCCACGACCCAGACCAGGCCCAGCGCTCCGGTGACCACGAACGAGCCGCGCCAGCCGACCAGCGCGATCAGCAACGTCACCAGCGGGACCGACAGCGCGCTGCCGAACTCCGAGCCGGTGTCGAAGATGGACGACGCGAAAGCCCGCTCCTTGCGCGGGAACCACTCCGACACCACCCGGGCGTTGGCCGACTGCACCGGGGCCTCGCCGACGCCCAGCACCAGCCGGCACCCGATCACCCCGGCGAAGCCCCTGGTGAGCGCGGTGGCCGCGGTGCCGATCGACCACCACACGACCGCGATCGCGTAGAGCGCTCGCGGGCCGTAGCGGTCGACGAGCCAGCCTCCCGGGAGCTGGAATATCGCGTAGGTCCAGAAGAACGACGACAGCATGACGCCCTTGAGCTCGTCGGAGAACTGGAGCTCCTGCTGCATGGAATCGCTTGCGACGCTGAGGTTCGCGCGGTCGATGTAGGCGATGGCGGTGGCCAGGGCGACCAGGACGACCATCAACCACCGGATCTGGGACCGCTTGCCGGTGGACTGCTTCGGGGCCGCAGTGGACATGGCGGGTTCGTGCATGCAACCACCCCGTCGTGACGCATGATATCTCATATCCCACGCTAGGTGAGCTGCGTTACAGGGTCAACAGGTCGCGAAGGAGAGGTGGCCCGCCACCTCCGGCGGGCCACCTCCGATGTCAGCTGGGCCGGATCGCCGTGAGCAGCTGGGTGGCTCGGCTCAGGGCGACGTACAGCGCCCTCCGGCCGGTGGTCGATTCCGCGGCGAGGCCGTCGGGGTCGACGACCGCCACCGCGTCGTACTCCATGCCCTTGGAATCGAGGCTGCCGACCACCCTGAGCCTGGGATCGTCCACATCGGACAACCAGGCTCGCACCTCGTCCCTGCGGTCCATCGTGGTGATGACGCCGATCGTGCCCTCAGCCCGTTCCAGCAGGTCGCGGGCGGCGTCCCGGGTCGTCGCGGCCAGCTGGTCCGCCGGGACCTCGCGCACGTCCGGCTCGACGCCCGTGGTGCGCACCGCCGTCGGCAGGTCGTCCGGGTCGACCAGGTCGCGGACCGCGTCCGAGGCGTAGTCGAAGATCTCCGCCGAGTTCCGGTAATTGGTGCGCAGCGTGAACTTGCGGTGGGTGCGCTGGGCGCTGAGCGCCTCCTCGCGCGCGGTCGCGGCCTCCGCCGGATCCGGCCAGGAGGACTGCACGGGGTCACCCACGATCGTCCAGCTCGCGTGCCTGCCGCGGCGGCCGACCATCCGCCACTGCATCGGGGAGAGGTCCTGCGCCTCGTCGATCACCACGTGCGCGTACTCGTCGTAGTTGACGGCGCGGCGCGGCTGCTCCGCCTCGGGCTCGGCCCGGCGGGGGCGCTTGGGCGGCGGGCCGATCAGCACCCGCAGCTCGTCGATCAGCGCGATGTCGGCCACCGTCCACTCGGAGACCTCAGCCCACGACTTGGCCAGGACGTCGACCTCCTCGGCTGCCAGCAGCCGCCGGGCCGCGCGGGCCAGCCGTTCCGGGTCGGACAGCCAGCGCAGCACCTGCATCGGGTACAGCGCGGGCCACCAGGCGACCAGGAAGCGGTGAAACTCGATGCGCTCGCCGATCTCGCTGATCAGCTGATCGCGGTCCGGCTGGAAATCGCCGCCGGCCAGGCCCCGGGCCTGCTGCCACAGGGCTTCCAGCAGCGCATCGGCGGCCTTCATCCGGGTCTTGTTCGGCTGGCCGCCCTTGTTGTGCAGGGTGCGGCGGATCCGCTTGAGCTCGTCGGCCTCCAGCTTGAGCACCGTGCCCCGGTAGAACAGCTGCAACGTCTCCGGGGCGTCCGGCGGCGGCAGGCGCAGCGCGCGACGCAGCACCTTGACCATCCGCGACGAGCCCTTGACCTCGGCGGTGCGCGGGTCGTCGACCTTCCCGGCGCTGATGCCGTCCAGGACCTCGCCCAGCGCGCGCAGCTCCACGTTGTGCTCGCCCATCGACGGCAGCACCCGCGAGATGTAGCTCATGAACACCGGGGACGGGCCGATGACCAGCACGCCCGGCCCGCCGAGCCTGCGCTGCTCCCGGTACAGCAGGTAGGCCGCGCGGTGCAGCGCGACGGCCGTCTTGCCGGTGCCGGGACCGCCGGTGATCTCGGTGACGCCGCTCTCCGGAGCCCGGATCGCCTCGTCCTGCTCCTTCTGGATGGTGGCCACGATGTTGCGCATCGTCTCGCCGCGCGAGCGGGTCAGCGCCGCCATCAGCGCGCCGTCACCGATCACCCGCATGTCGGACGGCGCCCGGTCCGGGTCGAGCAGGTCGTCGGAGACGTCGACCACCTGCTCGCGCGAGCAGCGGATCACCCGTCGCCGGATCACGTCCTGCGGGTGCTCGGGAGTGGCCTGGTAGAAGGCGGCGGCCAGCGGGGCGCGCCAGTCCACCAGCAGGTTGTCGAAGCGCTGGTCGCGGATGCCCAGGCGGCCGATGCGCACGGCGTCCCCGGTGCCGAGGTCGAGGCGGCCGAACACCAGGCCCTCGGACTCGGCGTTGAGCGCCTGCAACGTCCGGTTGGCGTGGTGCAGCATCACGTCCCGCTCGTTGAGCGCCTCGGGCGTGGCCTCCCGGCCGTACTCGTAGCTCTTGTCGCGCATCGCCTCGGCTTCGGAGCGCAGCTCGTCGAGCCGGGCGTACACGCGGTCCACGTGATCCTGCTCGACCGCGATCTCGGCCTGCTTTTCGGATGCTTCGGACACCTGTGACTTTCTCCCGGTCTGGCGCGGTGGGCAGACCCAACAGAGTACGCGCGATGCCGCACCGCCCGACGTGTCCCGCCTGCCGTCGGGACCGGTTCGCGGGCGTAAGATGCGCGGTGGCGGCGGACCCGCGAAACACCTGCCCACCAGCGGTGCGCGACGATGTCCGGGTGACGCGGATCGTGGCGGGGAGCGCGGGCGGACGACGCCTGGAAGTGCCCCCGAAGGGAACCAGGCCAACTTCCGAGCGGGTGCGCGAGGCGCTGTTCAACTCGCTGGAGACGATGCTCGACATCGACGGCCTCCGCGTGCTCGACCTCTACGGCGGCTCCGGGGCGCTGGGCCTGGAGGCCCTCTCCCGAGGTGCCGGGCACGCCACCTTCGTCGAATCCGACCGCCGCGCCGCTCAGATCCTCAAGCGCAACGCCACCACCCTGGGGTTCCGCGACGTGCGCGTCGAGCAGGTCAAGGCCGAGGCGCTGACCGCCGCGGCGGCCGCCGAACCGTTCGACGTCGTCTTGGCCGACCCGCCCTACGACCTGCCCGGTGACCTGCTGCAACGCGTGCTGGACGGGCTCGTCGCCCACGGCTGGGTCGGGCCGGGCAGCGTGGTGATCGTCGAACGCGCGGTCCGCAGCGGAGACCCGGACTGGCCCGCCCCGCTGGAGGCGCTGCGCTCCAAGCGCTACGGGGACACGTCGGTGCACTGGGCCGTGATCGAACAGCGGTGAGCCAGGACACGTCGATCTGGGGGGTTGCCGTTCCGGCTGCTAACGTCCCAGCACATGAGGCGTGCGGTATGTCCAGGTTCTTACGACCCCGTCACCAACGGTCATCTGGACATCATCGAGCGAGCGTCCGGCCTGTTCGATGAGGTCGTCGTCGCGGTGCTGATCAACAAGAGCAAGAAGGGCTTGTTCTCCGTTGAGGAGCGCCTCGAAATGCTGCGCGAAGTCACCGCCCAGTGGCCCAACGTGCGCATCGACTCCTGGCACGGCTTGCTGGTCGACTACTGCAAGGCCAACGAGATCGGCGCGATCGTCAAGGGCTTGCGCGCCGTCAGCGACTTCGACTACGAGCTGCAGATGGCGCAGATGAACCAGCAGCTGTCCGGGGTCGAGACCATGTTCATGTCGACCAACCCGCTCTACAGCTTCCTGGCGTCCTCCCTGGTCAAGGAGGTCGCCACCTACGGCGGCGACGTCTCCAACCTGCTCCCGCCGAAGATCGAGCAGCGGCTGCGCGAGCGCATCGCCGAGAACGGTTAACCTCCCGGTCACGCGAACTTCTGTGAATCTTGCGGGGTTTCCTTCGGGTTCCCGCCATTTCCGCAGCGTGACGGCCTGCCGCGGTTAGCGTGATCGACATGATGAAGTCAGTGCAGATCCTGCTGGCCGCCCTGCTCGCCGTGGCGGGGCTCGTCGGCTTCCAGTCCAGCGCCTTCTCCGCCGCCCCCGCCCCGGCCGCCGTCGCGCAGGCCGAGTGCGGCGACACCACCGGGTTCGACCAGGTCACCCTGTCGTCCCTGCCGCCCGAAGCCGCCGAGACGGTCGAGCTCATCAAGGCCGGCGGCCCCTTCCCG
This sequence comes from Saccharopolyspora endophytica, assembly GCF_018070075.1. Taxonomy (GTDB): domain Bacteria; phylum Actinomycetota; class Actinomycetes; order Mycobacteriales; family Pseudonocardiaceae; genus Saccharopolyspora; species Saccharopolyspora endophytica. The sequence continues at coordinate 182,968 of NZ_JAGPXE010000012.1, read as the reverse complement.
TACCCCGAGGACGGGCAGACCTTCGGCAACCGCGAAGGGCTCCTGCCCGACTGCGCGGACGGGTACTACAAGGAGTACACCGTGGAGACCCCGGGCAGCGACGACCGCGGCGCCCGCCGCTTCGTCGTCGGCGAAGCCGGTGAGTTCTTCTGGACACAAGACCACTACGAAACCTTCGCCCTGACCGACATCAACGCTTGATCATTTTGCTGATCGGTGCGGGTAGCGGAACCTGAGACGCCGTCTGGACTGCGGGTGCCACTCCTGATGTATGTCCAATACACGGCGGAGCGGCCGTCCTCGCCAGACGACGTGTCAGAACCCGCGGCGGTGCGAGTTGCTCAGGTGGTGACAGAGGAAGCACCTCCGGTGCTTGCCTGACGTGAACGAGGGAACCTTCCTTCCACTCCTGTGGTCGGGAGGTTCCCTTTTCGTTCGTGCGCGAACGGTGGCTTGACACGCGGATGGCGGATTTCCCCCGCGTACGGGGGTCGCGCAGGCAGACTGTGGAGGGGAACGGCCCGTGATCGGCATCGCGCGGCGTTCTGACATGCTTGAGCGGCGCGGCGCTGAACGACTGCAGGGAGATCATGGTGTACCGGGTGTTCGAGGCCCTCGACGAGCTGGTCACGATCGTCGAAGAGGCGCGTGGCGTCCCCATGACCTCGGGTTGTGTGGTGCCCCGCGGTGACGTGCTGGAGCTGCTCGACGACGTGCGGGACGCGATCCCGCAGGAGCTCGACGACGCCCAGGACGTGCTGGACCACCGCGACGAGGTGGTCACCAAGGCCCAGACCGAGGCCGACAAGTCGGTCGCGGAGTCCCGCAGCGAGGCCGAGCGCACCATCGCCGAGGCCCGGGCCGAAGCGGAGCAGCTGCTCGCCGAGGCCCGCGAGCAGGCCGATCACCTGCTCTCCGACGCGCGCGGCCAGGCCGAGCAGACCGTCACCGCGGGCCGCCGCGAGTACGAGGACTACATCAGCCGCGCGCAGTCCGAGTCCGACCGCATGGTGCAGGCCGGGCGCGCCGCCTACGAGCAGTCGGTGCACGAGGGCAAGGCCGAGCAGGCCCGCCTGGTCACCGACACCGAGGTCGCGCAGGCCGCCAGCGCCGAGGCCAAGCGGATCGCGGAGGAGGCCAACGAGGAGGCCGAGCGGCTGCGCAGCGAGTGCGACGCCTACGTCGACTCCCGCCTGGCCGACTTCGAGGACCTGCTGGGCCGCACGCTGCGCACGGTCGGCAAGGGCCGCCAGCAGCTGCGCAGCCCGATGGGCGCGCCCTTCGACTACGAGGAGTGGCAGCCCTCCGCGGGCGCCAACTGAGCCGCTCCTCACTCCGGCCGCGGAACCGCCTTGAACAGGGGCTGGTGTCGTCCGCGGCTGGACGTCACGTACGCTGGGAGGGCTGACTTGGGGTGCAGTGCCCGATTCGTCGTGGTCCGTTCCCAAGATCCGCCCAATGCCCATTCACCGAGCACCGAAATTCGTGATGTCTCAGAGCCATGAAACGCGCACTGCGCAAGCCGGCCCGTGGGTGATCGACACCCGGGAGATCGGCCACCGGGCCGGTAGCAGCCGTGCCTACACGCGCAAGGCCCCGGCGCCCGCCGGCTTCGGGCTCGACATGATCAAGGTGCCCGAGGGCGAGCCGGTGGAGCTTGATCTGCTGGCCGAGTCCGTGGTGGAGGGCGTGTTGGTGTCGGGCACGGCGTCGGCCCAGCTGACCGGTGAGTGCGTCCGGTGCCTCGACCCGGTCTCCGAGGAGATCGAGATCGAGGTCCGGGAGCTCTTCGCGTACCCGGACAGCGCGACCGACACCAGCACCGATGACGACGAGGTCGAGCGGGTCGTGGACGACCTCATCGATCTCGAACCGGTGGTGCGGGACGCGATGCTGCTGTCGCTTCCCTCGGCGCCGGTGTGCTCGCCGGACTGCCAGGGGCTGTGCTCCGGGTGCGGCGTGAAGTGGGCCGAACTCGCCCCCGAGCACACGCATGAGACCATTGATCCTCGCTGGGCCGCGCTTCAAGAGCGGCTCGGCGGTACCGAAGAGGAGAAGTAGTCGTGGCCGTCCCGAAGCGCAAGATGTCCCGGGCCAACACCCGTCACCGCCGTTCGTCGTGGAAGACCTCGGCGCCGACGCTGGTCGAGTGCTCGAACCGCTCCTGCCGTGAGCAGAAGCTGCCGCACGTCGTCTGCCCGGCCTGCGGTCAGTACGACGGCCGTCAGGTCGTTCAGCCGGCCTGAGCGGCGGTCACGTAGTGGGGGGAAAGCAGTCGAGGGCCCGTCAAGTGGACAGGGCTCCGTTGTTGGCAGCGCTCGGCGTCGAACTGGACGCCGAGCTGCTCACCCTCGCCCTCACCCACCGTTCGTACGCGTACGAGAACGGCGGTCTTCCGCCGAACGAGCGGCTGGAGTTCCTCGGCGACGCGGTGCTCGGACTGGTGATCACCGATCACCTCTACAACGAGCACCCGGACCTGCCGGAGGGGCAGCTCGCGAAGCTGCGCGCCAGCGTGGTCAACATGCACGCGTTGGCCGGGGTGGCCCGCGGGCTCGGTGAGGGCGGGCTCGGCGAGTACCTGCTGCTGGGTCGTGGCGAGGAGCTCACGGGGGGCCGTGACAAGGCGAGCATCCTCGCGGACGGTTTGGAGGCGGTGCTCGGCGCCGTCTACCTGGCCGAAGGCATCGACGTCGCGCGCGGCGTCGTGCACAAGCTCTTCCAGCCGTTGCTGGCCGAGGCTCCGCAGCGCGGAGCCGGTCTGGATTGGAAGACCAGCCTCCAGGAACTGACCGCCTCCGCGGCACTCGGCGTGCCCGAGTACCGCGTCGAGGAAGAAGGCCCTGATCACCGCAAGGAGTTCAGCGCTTTCGTGGCGGTCGGTGGCCAGACCTACGGGCGAGGCGACGGCAGCACCAAGAAGGAAGCCGAGCAGAAAGCGGCCGAAGCGGCATGGCGCCAGCTCAACGAGCAGGTCAACGCCGTTCAGGCCGAGGACTCGGCGGACTCCGCATCGTGAGCCGGTCGGTTCGATCGCGAACCGACCGTGACGAAGGGACATGATCGAGGGCCCCGCCCTGATCATGTCCCTTTTTCACGCCCGCCTCCAGCCGCGTTCCGGGCGTGGGTGAGGATGGGTTCGTGCCTGAGTTGCCCGAGGTCGAGGTGGTCCGCCGCGGTGTTTCCGATCATGCGGTGGGACGGAAGCTCTCCAGCGTCGAAGTGCTGCACCCGCGTGCCGTCCGCCGTCACGTGCCCGGAGCGCAGGACCTCGCGGCCAGGCTCGCCGGGAGGGTGCTGACCGCGGCCCGCCGGCGCGGCAAGTACCTGTGGATCGAACTCGGCGACGGCCCCGACGACACCGACGGCGAAGCGGTGGTCGTGCACCTGGGCATGAGCGGGCAGCTGCTCGTGCAGCCCACCGACGCGCCCGACGAGAAGCACCTGCGGGTGCGGATGCGCTTCGCCGACGGCGGTTCCGAGCTGCGGTTCGTCGACCAGCGCACCTTCGGCGGGCTGCAGCTGGCCGAGCTCGTCGAGGTGGACGGCGTGGCACTGCCCCAACCGGTCGCGCACATCGCGCCCGATCCGCTGGAGCCGGTGTTCGACCTGGCCAGGCTGACCGAGCGGCTGCGCGGCCGCCGCACCGGCATCAAGCGCGCCCTGCTCGACCAGAGCCTGGTCTCCGGCATCGGCAACATCTACGCCGACGAAGCCCTGTGGCGGGCCAAGCTGCACTGGGCCCGCCCGACCGCGACCATGACCCGCCCCAAGGTCCGCGAACTGTTCGAGGCCGTCACCGACGTCATCGGCGAAGCGCTGCACGCGGGCGGCACCTCGTTCGACGCGCTCTACGTCAACGTCAACGGCGAGTCGGGCTACTTCGACCGATCGCTGGCGGTCTACGGCCAGGGCGGGAAGCCCTGCCCGCGGTGCGGAGCCTCGATCCGCCGCGACGCGTGGATGAACCGCTCCTCCTACACCTGCCCGGTCTGCCAGCCGAAACCGCGCAACGCGCACCTGTGAGTCACGCCGCGCCGCGGCAGTCGTGGAGGTGCGTGGTCGAGGTCGTGTCACCGCCGTAGGCGGCGGGGTCGACGATCGCGCAGTGGCGGGCGACCCATGCCATGGAGGCGTCCACCACGGCGGTGTCCACCTCGCCGCCCATGCTCCGCACGCCCGACGACCCGCTGGTCCACACGTAGCGGAGCTCGCCGTCCGCGACGTGCCGCTCCAGCTCCTCGACGGTCGGGGTCGGGTCGTTGCCGTTGTAGCCGCCGACGGCCATCACCGGCTGACCGGTCTCCAGGATCACCGGCGCCGCGACCATGGATCCCACCACCGCCACCAGCCAAGTCTCGTCCTCGTGCTGATCGGTGAGGTAGCGCATCAGCTGCGAGGTGACCTGCTCACCGCTGGACCGCTCGCCCCGTACACCGCGCCCACCGTCGCTCCGGTTCCCGTCGGGCTGGTCGCCGTTGTCGCGCATCCCGCTCGGCTGCATGCGGTTGGACTGCCGGCCGCCGTCGGCCATCGCGCGCCCACCGTCGCGCCCGTCACCCGGTCCGCCCGACCCACCGCTGGGACCTGCGGAGGGGAACGTCGCTTGCACCGGCGTCGACAGCGGGGTCACCGCGTAGGCGGTGGGGCCCGCGAGTGACGCGAGGACTCCCACCAGCGCACCGGCCGCGATGACACGACGCTTCCCGTCACGCCTACCGCGCGGGAGGAGCAGGGGAACCATCATCGCGGCACCGGCGATGAGCGAGACGGCTGCGACAACGGTTCCCATCCACGGCAGGAAGTCCTCGTTCTGGCCGAGCAGGTGGGCGCTCCAGAAGCCGGTCGCGGTGATCGAGACCGGGAGCAGCAGGCCCCACCACTCGGTGTCGCGGGTCAGGCGCCACATCGCGATCACGCCCATGCCGACCAGCGCGGCGAGCGGCGCGGCGAGGGCGACCGTGTAGTACGTGTGCCAGATGCCCGAGGCGAAGGTGAACACTCCTGCCGTGACCAGCAGGGTTCCCGCCCACAGCAGGAAGTCCGCGCGCTGGGTGTCGTGCCGGGGGCGGCGCCACAGGTGCACGACCACCGCGATCGCGCCGAACAGCGCCAGCGGGAACAACCAGCCGACCTGCGGGGCGACCTCGCCGCTGAACAACCGCGTCAGGCTGGAGTCGTCCATCCCGCCGCCACCGGGTCCGCCGCCAGGCGGCATTCCGCTGGGCATGCCCCCGCCGGGAGGTGTCCCGCCACCGGGCATGCCGCCCGGCGACCCGCCACCGGGGCCGCCGCCCATCATCCCGGGCGACATGATCTGGGCCTGTCCCTCGACGCGGCCGAGGCCGTTGTAGCCCAGCAGCAGGTCCAGGACGGTGTTGTTCGTGCTGCCGCCCACGTACGGCCGGGCCGAGCTCGGGACGAGGTCGACCACGAGCAGCCACGCCAGGCTCACCGCCGCCATCGCGACACCTGCCGCGCCCAGGTTGAGCAGCTTGCGCGGCCACGTCGGGCGGGCCGCCACCAGGTAGACCACCGCGATCACCGGCACCACGAAGAACGCCTGCAGCATCTTCGTGTTGAACGCCAGGCCGATCGCGACCGCGCACCACACCAGCGGCATCAGCCTGCCGGAGCGGATGGCGTTGGAGGCCGCCCACAGGGACAGCGCCAGCAGCAAGGTCAGCAGCATGTCCGGGTTGTTGTGGCGGGCCATCACCACCGCGATCGGCGTCACCGCCAGCGCGAGTCCCGCCAGCACGCCGGCGGCGGGACCGAAGCCCCGGCGCACCACGTGCTGCACCACCCACACCGCGATCACGCCCGCGATGGCCTGCGGCAGCAGCAGGCTCCAGTTGTTGAACCCGAAGGCCCGCGCGGACAACGCCTGCAGCCACAACGCCAGCGGAGGTTTGTCGACCGTGATGAACGATCCCGCGTCCATCGCGCCGTAGAAGAACGCCTTCCAGCTGCGCGTCATCCCCAGCACCGCGGCCGAGTAGTAGGTGTTGGCCCACTGGTTGATCGACAGCGCCCACGTGTTGAGGAACGCGGCGAGCACCAGCACCGCACAGCGGGCGGGCGATGACCATCTCGGCTCCCCGGTGCGGGCGAGCGGCAGACGCAGACGTGCGGCCATGCGCGGATTCCTTTCCGGAACGGACTTTCCCGCGTCGAGGGTGGCGGCCCCGGCTGGGAGGACCGTGTGAGTTGGCTGCACATCCGCCGGGGGTGAGCACTCCCAGCCGATTCCCAGCTTCCGTCAACGGCGCTTGCACTTGCGTCGGGCTTGATGGATGCGGAACCGGATGAGAGGTGGTGGAGATGAGTGCCGTGCCGCAGCTCGGCCCCGCGACAACCCAGATCGAGATCGGGGCCGACAGGGCCCAGCGCGCGTCGAGGACCGCAACCGTCGACGTGGTGATCCCGGTCTACAACGAGGAACGTTCCCTTCCGGGGTGCCTGGAAGTGCTGAGCGGATACCTGGGCGAAGGGTTCCCCTTCTCGTGGTCGATCACCGTCGTGGACAACGCGAGCACGGACTCGACGCTGGACGTGGCGCACGGGCTGGCCCGGAAGATCCCCAACGTGCGGGTGCTGCACCTGGACCGCAAGGGGCGTGGCCTGGCGTTGCGCACCGCGTGGGGCTACAGCGACGCCGACGTCGTGGTCTACATGGACGTGGATCTGTCGACCGGGCTGGACGCCCTGCTGCCGCTGGTCGCCCCGCTGGTCAACGGGCACTCCGACCTGGCCATCGGTTCCCGGCTGGCGCCCGGTGCGCGGACCGTGCGCGGCGGGAAGCGGGAGATGATCTCCCGCGGCTACAACAAGATGATCAGGTGGACCCACGGTGCCCGGTTCACCGACGCCCAGTGCGGGTTCAAGGCGGCGCGCACCGACGTCATCCGCCCGCTGCTGCGGCAGGTGCGCGACGACTCGTGGTTCTTCGACACCGAACTGCTGCTGCTGGCCGAGCACAACGGCCTGCGGGTGCACGAGGTGCCGGTGGACTGGGTCGAGGACGTCGACACGCGGGTGAACGTGGTGCGCACCGCCACCGACGACATCGCCGGGCTCGTGCGGGTCGCGCGCGCGAAGATCACCGGCGCCGCGCGGGTTCCGGGGCTGCCGCAACGGCCGGAGCCGCGTGCCGCGCACCCGCAGGCGGTGCTCGCCAAGCGGGAGAACGGGCTGCTGTGGCAGCTGGTCTCGTTCGGCGCGATCGGCCTGGTGTCCACGGTGCTCACCTCGGTGCTGTACGCGATCCTGCGCGGTTGGTGGCCACCACTGCTGGCGAACCTGGTCGCGCTGACGGTCACGACGGTGTGGAACACCGAGGCCAACCGGCGCTACACGTTCCTGCAGCAGCGCGGCTCGTCAGGCCGGGTGCACGCCCAAGGGCTGATCGTGTTCGCGCTGTACTACGTGGTCACCTCCGGTGCGCTGCTCGGGTTGCACGCCTACTCGGCTGATCCGTCGCGCTGGCTGGAGGTCCTGGTCCTCGTTCTGTCCTCTGTGGTCGGTACCGCTCTGCGGTTCGTACTGCTCCGCTCGTGGGTCTTCGCGGCCCCGACCGAGGAAAAGGAAATGTCATGATCGCAGTCGAAGAGGCTGTGCCGCAGCGAACGTCGGGCGGCGGGTCGCCACCGGTGTGGCGGCGGCTCGCACTGGCCGGGACCTGCGTGCTCGCGGCCGTGCTCTACCTCTGGGGCATCGGGAGCTCCTGGGGCAACGGCTACTACACCGCGGCCGTGAAGTCGATGTCGACGAGTTTCGAGACGTTCTTCTTCGGCTCGTTCGACGCCGCCGGAGTCATCACCGTCGACAAGCCGCCGATGGCCCTGTGGTTGCAGGTGCTGTCGGTGAAGGTCTTCGGGTTCAACCAGTTCGCGGTGCTGTTCCCGCAGGTCGTGTGCGGTGTCGCCGCCGTGTTCCTGCTGCACCGCACGGTGCGGCGGTGGGCCGGGGAGAACGCCGCGCTGATCGCCTCGCTCGTGCTGGCGCTGAGCCCCATCACGGTGCTGATCAACCGGGACAACAACCCGGACACGCTGCTGCTGCTGGTGGTGGCCGCCGCCTGGGCGATGACCAGGGCGGTGTCCGATCGCCGCTCGACGAGCTGGATCGCGCTGGCCGCGTTCCTGGTCGGCTGCGGGTTCATGACGAAGATGCTGCAGGCCTGGATGGTGCTGCCTGCGTTCGTCGTCGCCTACCTGGTGGGCAGCCGCAACGGCTGGGGGCGCAAGGCCCTCGACCTCGGTGTGGCGGCCGTGGTGCTGATGGTGAGCTCGTTCTGGTGGGTCGTGGCGACCGAGCTGTGGCCTTCGCCCAAGCCCTACATCGGGGGCAGCACCGACGGCTCGGCGTGGGACCTGATCTTCGGTTACAACGGGTTCGGCCGGATCCTCGGCAACACCGCGGGCAACGGCGGCGGTGGGCCGGGCGGGGGTGGCCCCGGCGGCGGTGGCGGCGGTGGGTTCTCCGGAACCGCCGGTGTGCTGCGGATGTTCAACGAGCAGCTGGCCGGCCAGATCAGCTGGCTGCTGCCGCTGTGCGCGTTGGTGCTGGTCACGATGCTGGTGCTGGGAGTCCGGCATTGGCGCGGTGGGGGCGCCCTCCAGCGCGGGACGACCGCGGGTTGGGTGTTGTGGGGCGGCTGGCTGGTCGTCATCGGCGTGATGTTCAGCTTCGCCCAGGGCACCATGCACCCCTACTACACGACGATGCTGGCGCCCGCGATCGGCGCGGTCGTCGGTGCCGGGCTGGTGCGGTTCTGGCAGTGGTACCGGCAGCCGGGCGGGAAGGCCTGGTTGCTGCTGCCCGCCGGTGTCGCGATCACCGTCGCCTGGGCGATGGCCGTGGTGGCGAGGGACCTGAGCTGGCACCCGTGGACCGGCTACCTGGCCGTGGGGCTGGGAGCGCTGGCGCTGGTGGTGCTGGTGATCGGTCGTCGCGGGCGCGCGGGCCTGGCCGAGGCCGGGTTCGTGCTGGCGGTGACGGCGATGCTCGCCGTGCCCGCGACCTGGTCGGCGATCGGTGCGGTCGGCGGGAGCACCGGGATGGTGGGCGGCACCAACCCGATGGCCGGACCGCAGACGTCGATGGGCGGCCCCGGCGGCGGGTCGCGCGATGGCCGCATGCCGGGCATGAGCGGTCAGGTCCCTCCCGGGATGTCCGGTGACCGAGGCCGCGGTGGCATGGGCGGTGGCCCGGGTGGTGCCTCGCTGAGCGCCGACCAGCAGAAGATCGTCGACCACGTGAGGGCCAACGCGGGTGACGCGCGGATCCCCCTGGCGGTGGAGGGCGGCGCGAACGGCGCGTCGAGCTACATCATCAGCACGGATCTCACGGTGGTGGGCATGGGTGGCTTCATGGGATCCGATGACGCACCGTCGGTCGCCCAGCTCACCGAGTGGAAGCAGAGCGGCCAACTCGCCTTCGTCCTGCTGGGCGGCGGCCCGGGCGACATGATGCGCGCCCACGACGCCCAGTCCGGTCAGGCGCAGCAGGGACAGCGCCAGGGCGGCGATCGGGCCGGTTCCGGGATGCAGATGCCCGGGGGCGGTCGAGGTGGCCAGGCGGCAACGGACCGGGAGAACTGGGTGAAGCGGAACTGCACCCTCGTGGACCCCGTCACCTACGGCGGCTCGACCGACTCCTCCCAGCAGCTCTACCGCTGCGGATGACCCGGATCACCACCGTAATCGGTGAACGGAATACGGGAGTAATCCGGGACCGGATTACGGCGGTAATCCGGGTTGCGGAGAACGGGAGTGATCGGGGACCGGAGCACGGCGGTGATCGGGGGACGGATTACTCCCGTAATCGGGGGACGGAATACGGGAGTAATCCGGGTCTGGTCGCGGGGGTCGGGTGGGACACACGGGTGGGCTTTCAGCGGACGTCCAGGGTTTTCCCAGGGAAGTCGGTGATGCTGGAGGACGTGGTGGAGAGCAGCGGAGCGCGGGTGCTCGTCGTGGACGACGAGCCGAACATCCTGGAACTGCTGGCCGCGGCGTTGCGCCTGAGCGGTTTCGAGGTGCGCGGCGCCGCGACCGGTGCGGACGCGCTGCGCGCGGCGGCCGAGTTCCACCCGGACATCGTCGTGCTGGACGTGATGCTGCCGGACCGCGACGGCTTCTCCGTCGCCACCGAGCTGCGCGGCGGAGGCAGCACCGTCCCGGTGCTGTTCCTGACCGCGCGCGACGCGGTGGAAGACCGCATCGCCGGGCTGACGGCGGGCGGCGACGACTACGTCACCAAGCCGTTCAGCCTGGACGAGGTCGTCCTGCGGCTGCGCGCGATCCTGCGGCGGGTCCGTCCCGAGCCGGACGACAGCGCCACGCTGCGCTACCAGGACCTGGAGCTCGACGAGGACACCTACGAGGTCCGCCGGGCCGGGCAGCTGGTGAGCCTGTCGCCGACCGAGTTCAAGCTGCTGCGCTACCTGCTGATCAACGCCGAGAAGGTGGTCAGCAAGGTGCAGATCCTGGATCGGGTGTGGAACTACGAGTTCGGCGGTGATTCGCGGATCGTGGAGTCCTACATCAGCTACCTGCGGCGCAAGGTCGACTCGGTGTCGCCGCCGCTGATCCACACCATCCGCGGCGTCGGCTACGTGCTGCGGCTCCCTCCGGAGAACCGATGAGGTTCGTGCGCACGCTGCGCGGACGTCTGGTGCTCGTGCTGGTCGGGGCGCTGGTCGTGGGTCTGCTGCTGATGGGGTTCACCAGCGTCGCGCTGCTCCACCGCTCCCTGGTGGAGCGCACCGACGACCGGCTCGCCGAGATGTCGATGCCCTGGGAGGAAGGGCGGATGCCGCCCCCGGACCCGACGCACCGGCATCCCGACGGCCCCGGCCGGGGCGAGCTGCCGACGGACTTCCGGGTGCTGATCTTCGACTCCACCGGCCGCCAGGTGGGGGGAACGCTCGGCGCGACCGAGGGTGAGCCGGGAGGCCCCCTCGTGCTCGACCCGGAGCGCGGGCCGCTGGTCGGCACGGTCCCGGATCGGGCGGGCGGTTCGGATTGGCGGGTGCGGCGCGTTCCCCTGCCCGACGGGCGCACCGTGGTGCTGTCGTTGTCGCTGGGCAACGCCCAAGCGACGGTGCAGCAGCTGGTCGTCATCGAGCTGGTGGTCGGCGGGCTGGTGCTGCTGGTGCTGGCGCTGGCCGCCGCGGGGACGGTCCGGCTCAGCCTGCGCCCGCTGGCGCGGATCGAGGACACCGCGGATGCCATCGCCGCCGGTCAGCTGGATCGCCGGGTGCCGGCTCAGGATCCGCGCACCGAGACCGGCCGGCTCGGCGAGGCGCTGAACACGATGCTGGGCAGGCTGACCGACGCGCTGCAGCAGCGGGAGCGTTCCGAGGACCGGCTGCGCAGGTTCGTCGCCGACGCCTCGCACGAGCTGCGCACGCCGCTGACCTCGATCCGCGGGTTCGCCGAGCTCTACCGGCGCAGCGAGGAGCACCGGCCGGAGGACGTGCGGATGATGATGCGCCGCATCGAGTCCGAGTCGGTGCGGATGGGCGGTCTGGTGGAGGACATGCTGCTGCTGGCGCGGCTCGACCGGGAACGCAGCATCGACCTGGTGGACCTCGACCTGGTCCCGCTGGTCCGCGACGTCGTGCACGACGCCAGGGCGCGCGACCCGGAACGCGCGATCACCCTGCGGAGCCCGGACGAACTGCGAGTTCTCGGGGAGGGAGCCCGGCTGCGGCAGGTGCTCACGAACCTGGTCAACAACGCCCTGGTGCACACCCCGGCCGGTTCGCCGATCGCGGTCGACGTCGCCCACGCCGAGGTGAGCGGCCGGGCCGTCGCCGCGGCGGGGGCGGATGTCCGCCGCGGGACGAGGATGGTCGCGGTCTCGGTCACCGACACCGGTCCGGGGATCGCGCCGGAGCACGCGACGAGGATCTTCGACCGCTTCTACCGCGTCGACGAGGGCCGGACCCGCGCCGCCGGCGGGACCGGGCTGGGGCTGGCGATCACCGCGGCCCTCGCGCAGGCGCATCACGGCCGTCTCGAACTCCACGGAGATCCCGGCGGCGGCAGCACCTTCCGCCTCCTGCTGCCGGTCGTCTGAAAGCGAGGGGGGAGCCGCGACTCGGGTGGGAAGTGCGGCTCCCCTCCTCACGTCTCACGCGGTCAGAGCTTGACCGTGGGGTTGTGGATGTCGAACCAGACCGACAGGTCGAGGGCGCGCTCGAAGGTGTAGCGAGCGGCCATGTCGATGGTGGCCGAGTCCTGCTCGATGGCCTCGGCGATCCACTTCTCGTTCAGCAGCGACAGCGCGGGGCTGTCGGCCTTGACCAGGTCGCGGACCTGGCGCTGCAGGACCGCCGCGTACTGGGGGTCCTGAGTGGACGGGTACGGGCTCTTGACCCGCTCGACCACCGACTGCGGGAGGGTGTCGGCGGTGGCGTGGCGGAGCAGGCTCTTCTCGCGGCCGTCGAAGGTCTTCAGCGACCACGGGGTGTTGAAGACGTACTCGACCAGGCGGTGGTCGCAGAAGGGCACGCGCACCTCCAGGCCGACCGCCATGCTCATCCGGTCCTTGCGGTCGAGCAGGATGCGCACGAAGCGGGTCAGGTGCAGGTAGCAGATCTCCCGCATCCGCCGCTCCAGGTCGCTCTCCCCGTCGAGGGCGGGGACCTCGCCGAGCGCGGTGCGGTAGCCGTCGGCGATGAACGAGGGGATGTCGAGCGCGGCGGCGACTCCGGGGTCGAGCATGTCGAAGCCGGCGCCCTGGCTCTGCACGGCGGCCAGCCAGGGGAAGGTGTCGGCCGCGCGCACGTCCGGGTCGTGGAACCACTTGTAGCCGCCGAAGACCTCGTCCGCGGACTCACCGGACAGCGCCACCGTGGAGTGCTGCCGGATCGCCTTGAACAGCAGGTACAGCGACTGGTCCATGTCGCCCAGGCCCATCGGGAAGTCGCGCGCCTGCACGGTCGCGCGGCGCACCTCCGGGTCGGCGAGGGTGTCGGGGTCCAGCACGATGTCCTGGTGCTGCGAGCCGACGTGCTCGGCGACGTCGCGCACGTAGGGGCCGTCCGGGGTGGCGCGCATGGGGTCGGGGACGAAGTTCTCGGTCTGGCCGAGGAAGTCGACCGCGAAGCTGCGCACCTGCTCACCGCTCTTCGCGAGGTGCAGCCCGGACAGCGCGGTGATGGCGCTGGAGTCGAGGCCGCCGGAGAGCAGCACGCAGCGCGGCACGTCGGAGACCAGCTGGCGCTGCACGATGTCGTCCATCAGCTCGCGCACGTGCGCCACGGACGCCTGCTGGTCGTCGGTGTGCTCGGTGGCCTGCAGCTTCCAGTAGGTCTGCTCGCGCAGGCCCTTGCGGTCGAGGGTGACGACGGTGCCCGGCTCGACCTCGCGCATGCCCGCCCACACGGCCTGGCCGGGGGTCTTGACCATGCCGAACAGCTCGCGCATGCCGTCGGCGTCGACGACCTTGTCGGCGAGCGGGTTGGCCAGGATCGCCTTGGGCTCGGAGCCGAAGAGCACGCCGTGCTCGGTGGGGTAGTAGTACAGCGGCTTGATGCCCATACGGTCGCGGATGAGCAGCAGCTTGTCCTCGCGGGAGTCCCAGATGGCGAAGGCGAACATGCCGTTGAGGTGCTCGGCGACCTGGGCGCCCCACTCGAGGTAGCCGTGCAGGACGACCTCGGTGTCGCTGTCGGTGTCGAACCGGTGACCGCGGCGGCGGAGCTCGTCGCGCAGCTCGGTGAAGTTGTAGGCCTCACCGCTGTAGACGATGGCGACGTGGCCGCTCTCGGCCTCCATCGGCTGCGCGCCTCCGGGCAGGTCGATGATGGCCAGCCGCCGGTGTCCGAGCGCGGCGTGCCTGCTGACCCACGTGTCACCGGCGTCCGGGCCGCGACAGGTCATGGTGTCGCACATGGCGTCGACTGTGGAGCGGTGCTCGGTCAGGTCGCGCTGGAAGTCGATCCAGCCGGAGATTCCGCACATTTCCGGATTTATCCCCAATCTTGTTTGTTTCGTGCCATTTTCGGGCGTTTCGCGAGGAGGTTTCCACGCACCGACTTGTTAGCGACAGTAACGAGATCGTTGCATCGATGAAACCAACTGACGGAGTGAAGTCACCCACCCGCAAAACGCGCAGACCTGCTGAAAACGGGAGGAAAGCGGCCCCGTCAAGAACGCATCAAGGCCGCCCTTCGCCGCGTCAAGGACGCGTCATGGGACTCGACCGCGCATCCGGTGCGGGGCTTGGCTGGACCACGGTCGTCGAAGAGAACTCGAGAAGGAGTTGACCGGTCGTGGTCGATCTCGCCTACGCGGCGTTGCTGGTCGGCGGATTCCTGGCGCTGGCGCTGGTGCTGCGCGGTTTGGAGCGGTTGTGAGTGCCCTGATCGCCAACGCCGCCGGTGGAGTGCTGGCGCTGCTGCTCATCGGATACCTGTTCGTCGCGCTGGTCCGACCGGAGAGGTTCTGATGGGACTGCTCCAAGCAGGTCTGCTGGTGGCCGTGCTCGCGGTCGTCCACAAGCCCCTCGGGGACCACATGGCGCGCGTCTACAGCGCCGAAACCGACTGGCGCGTCGAGAAGTTCGTTTACCGGCTGGTCGGCGTGAACTCCTCGACCCGGCAGCGCTGGACCAGCTACGCGACGGGCGTGCTCGCGTTCTCGCTGGTCTCGATCGCGCTGCTCTACGCGGTGCAGCGGCTGCAACCGCTGCTGCCGCTGAGCCTCGGGCGCGGCTCCGTGCCGCCGTCGATGGCGTTCAACACCGCCGTCAGCTTCGCCACCAACACCAACTGGCAGTCCTACGTGCCCGAGGAAGTCCTCGGGCACGGCGTCCAGATGGCCGGGCTGACCGTGCAGAACTTCGTCTCCGCGGCGGTGGGGATGGCCGTCGCCGTCGCCCTCGTGCGCGGCTTCGCGGGCGACGGCACCGGCCGGATCGGCAACGTGTGGGTCGACATCACCCGCGGCTGCACCCGGATCCTGCTGCCGATCTCGTTCGTGGCCGCGATCGTCCTGGTCGCGCTGGGTGCGGCGATGAGCCTCGCGCCCGGCATCGAGGTGACCGGACTCGACGGGCAGGCGCACACCATCGCCACCGCCCCGATCGCGAGCCAGGAGGTCATCAAGGAACTGGGCACCAACGGCGGCGGCGTGCTCAACGCCAACTCCGCGCACCCGCTGTCCAACCCCGGCGGTGTCTCGAACCTGCTGGAGATCTTCCTGCTGCTGGTCATCCCGGTCTCGCTGACCCGCACCTTCGGCACCATGATCGGCGACCGCCGCCAGGGTCACGTGCTGGTGTCGGTGATGGCGACCCTGTGGGCGGCGATGCTGGCCGTGACCTGGTGGGCCGAAACGCACCCGAACGGCCCGGCGGCCCTGGCCGCGGGAGCCGCGCTGGAGGGCAAGGAGACCCGGTTCGGCATCGACGGCTCCGTGCTGTGGGCGGTGAGCAC
The DNA here is from genome assembly GCF_018070075.1 of Saccharopolyspora endophytica. Taxonomy (GTDB): domain Bacteria; phylum Actinomycetota; class Actinomycetes; order Mycobacteriales; family Pseudonocardiaceae; genus Saccharopolyspora; species Saccharopolyspora endophytica. Next base: position 167,514 of record NZ_JAGPXE010000012.1, on the reverse strand, counting down.
CACCGGCACCTCCACGGGCGCGGTCAACGCGATGCACGACAGCTTCACCGGACTCGGTGGCGGGACCGTTCTGCTCACCATGCTCATCGGCGAGGTCGCTCCCGGCGGAGTCGGCGCCGGGCTCTACGGAATCCTCGTGCTGGCCGTGATCGCCGTGTTCCTCGCAGGGCTCATGGTCGGGCGCACCCCGGAGTACCTCGGCAAGAAGCTGGGCCGTCGCGAGGTGACGGCCGCCGCCCTGTCAGTGCTGGCGATGCCGACCGCGGTGCTGTTGGGCACCGGGCTCGCGATGGCGCTCCCCGCCACCCGGGACGCCCTGAGCAACACCGGCGCGCACGGGCTCTCCGAAGTCCTCTACGCCTTCGCTTCCGCGGGCAACAACAACGGCAGCGCCTTCGCCGGGCTCACCGCCACCAGCACCTTCCTCCAGACCGCGCTGGGCGTGGTGATGCTGGTGGGACGGTTCGTGCCGATCCTGGCCGTGCTGATGCTCGCCGGCTCGGTCGCGCAGCAGCACCGCGTCCCCGCCACCGCAGGGACGTTGCCGACCACCGGACCGCTGTTCGCCGGACTGCTCGGCGGCACGGTCGTTCTCGTCGCCGCGCTGACGTTCCTGCCCGCACTCGCACTAGGCCCGATCGCGGAGGCCCTGGCATGACCACCACCCTCGAACCCGCGCTCGGAACGTCCGCCGAGCACCGGCGAACCGCCGCGGGAACCTTCCGACCACGCCGGCTGCTGAGCTCGGTTCCCGAAGCGCTGAGCAAGCTCCACCCGCGACACCAGCTGCGCAATCCGGTGATGTTCGTGGTGTGGACCGGATCCGCGCTGACCACCGTCCTGGCCGCGTTCTCCCCGAGCGCCTTCACGATCGCGGTCGCCGCGTGGCTGTGGTTCACCGTGCTGTTCGCGAACCTCGCCGAAGCCGTCGCCGAAGGGCGAGGCCGCGCACAGGCGGAGTCGTTGCGGCGCACCAGGACCGAAGCCGTCGCCCGCAAGCTCGTCGACGGCGGTGAGCGGAAGGTTCCCGGCACCGCGCTGGCGATCGGCGACGAGGTCGTGGTCGAGGCGGGCGAGACCATCCCCGGCGACGGCGACGTGGTCGAGGGCATCGCGACCGTCGACGAATCGGCCATCACCGGCGAATCCGCGCCCGTCATCCGGGAATCCGGCGGTGACCGCTCCGCGGTGACCGCGGGAACCACCGTGCTCTCCGACCGCATCGTCGTGCGGATCACCGCCGCACCGGGCGAGACCTTCGTGGATCGCATGATCGCGCTCGTCGAAGGCGCGCAACGGCAGAAGACGCCCAACGAGATCGCGCTGACCATCCTGCTGTCCACGCTGACGATCATCTTCCTGCTCGCCGTGGTCGCCCTGCAGCCGATGGCGGCCTACTCCGGTTCGCTGATCGAGGTCACGACCTTGACCGCGCTGCTGGTGTGCCTGATCCCGACCACGATCGGCGCGCTGCTCTCGGCGATCGGCATCGCGGGGATGGATCGGCTCGTGCAGCGCAACGTCCTCGCCAAGTCCGGCCGCGCGGTCGAGGCCGCAGGTGACGTGGACACGCTGCTGCTGGACAAGACCGGGACCATCACCTTCGGCAACCGCAGGTGCACCGAACTAGTCCCCGTCGACGGCGTCGGCCCGGACGAGCTCGCGGAGGTCGCCCGCCTGTCGAGCCTCGCCGACCCCACGCCCGAAGGCAGCAGCGTCGTGGCCTTCTGCGCGCAGGAGTTCGGCCTGCCCGAGCCGGCCGTCGGCGCGGAGGTGGGCGCGAGGAAGGTTCCCTTCACCGCGCAGACCCGGATGAGCGGCATCGACCTCGACGGCCGCAGCATCCGCAAGGGAGCCATCAGCGCACTCCGCGACCACGTGGGGGAACTTCCCGACCAGGTCGTGCGATGCGCCGACGAGATCGCCGCGTCCGGTGCGACGCCGCTGGTCATCGCCGAGAACGACCGCGTGATGGGCGTCATCCGACTGTCCGATGTGGTCAAACCCGGGATGCGGGAGCGCTTCGCCGAACTGCGCGCGATGGGCATCCGGACGGTGATGATCACCGGCGACAACGAGCTCACCGCCCGCGCCATCGCCGCCGAAGCCGGCGTGGACGACTACCTCGCCGAGGCCAAGCCCGAGGACAAGATGGCCTTGATCAAGCGGGAGCAGGCCGGTGGGCGGATGGTGGCCATGACCGGTGACGGCACCAACGACGCCCCCGCGCTCGCCCAGGCCGACGTCGGGGTCGCGATGAACACCGGCACCAGCGCCGCCAAGGAAGCCGGCAACATGGTCGATCTCGACTCGGATCCGACCAAGCTGATCGAGATCGTCGAGATCGGCAAGCAGCTGCTGATCACCCGCGGCGCGTTGACGACCTTCAGCATCGCCAACGACCTGGCCAAGTACTTCGCGATCCTGCCCGCGCTGTTCGTGGGCATCCACCCGCAGCTGGGCGCGCTGAACGTGATGGGCCTGTCGACGCCGAACTCGGCGGTGCTGTCGGCGGTGGTGTTCAACGCGCTGATCATCGTCGCGCTGATCCCGCTGGCGCTGCGCGGTGTCCGCTACCGGCCGTCCACGGCGGCCGTCCTGCTGCGGCGGAACCTGCTGGTCTACGGCCTGGGTGGCGTGGTGACGCCGTTCGCCGGGATCTGGCTGATCGACCTGGTGATCCGATTCGTGCCCGGAATCGGGTGAGGGGAGTGAGTGCGTTGCTGCGTCAGTGCGCGGCGGGACTTCGACTGCTGCTGGTGGCCACGGTCCTGCTCGGCATCGGTTATCCGATGGCGATCTGGGGAGTCAGCCGGCTCCCGGGGCTGGTGGCCCGCGCGGAGGGTTCGCAGATCGTGGCCGACGGCCGCGTGGTCGGCTCCTCGCTGATCGGAATCGACCCCGTGCCCGGCGACCCGGCGAGGGATCCCTACTTCCACACCCGGCCCTCGGCGTCGGCGGAAGGTTCCCTCGGTCCCGGCGACCCGGCCACCTCGGGCGGTTCGAACCTCGGCGGCTTCAACGGCGACCTCCTCGCCGCGGTCCAGGAGCGCCGCGCCGCCATCGCCGGCCGCGAGGGAGTCGCCCCCGAGGCCGTCCCGGCCGACGCGGTCACCGCCTCGGCGAGCGGCGTCGACCCGCACATCAGCCCCGCCTACGCCGAGCTCCAGGCGTCCCGGGTGGCGAGGGTGACGGGACTGCCCCTCGCAGAGGTCCACCGCCTCATCGCCGACTGCGAGGAAGGCGGCCTCGTGTCACCGATCGCTGTCAACGTCACGACCCTCAACGTGGCCGTGCACCGGGCCGCGCGGTGACGAGGGGAACGAACGTGTCGCGTGGCCCTGTCGCTCAGCCGAGACTGAGGGCGCCTCGGCTGGGGCGTGAGCGATGGCACCGGATGATGTTCGGCGCTAATAACAGCGGGCAGTAGGAGACTGGACGTCGTGGAACAGGGGCGAAAGCGCGGTGAGCTGCGGATATACCTCGGGGCGGCGCCGGGGGTCGGCAAGACCTACGCGATGCTCAACGAGGCGCACCGCAGGGCCGGGCGCGGCACCGACGTGGTCGCGGGGTTCATCGAGGACCACGGCCGCGCCAAGACCGCGGCGCTGCTCGGCGGGCTGGAGGTGCTGCCGAGGGCGGAGAGGTCCCATCGCGGAGTGGCGCTGACCGAGTTCGACGTGGACGGGATGCTCGCGCGCCGGCCGGAGGTCGCCGTCGTCGACGAGCTCGCGCACACCAACGTCCCCGGCAGCCGCAACGAGAAGCGCTGGCAGGACGTCGAGGAACTCCTCGACGCCGGCATCACCGTGCTCTCCACCGTCAACGTCCAGCACCTGGACAGCCTCAACGACGTCGTGGAGACCATCACCGGAGTCCGCCAGCAGGAAACCGTCCCCGACGAGGTGGTCCGCAGGGCGGGGCAGATCGAGCTGGTCGACATCACCCCGCAGGCGCTGCGCCGCCGCATGGCCCACGGCAACGTCTACCCGGCAGAACGGGTCGACGCGGCCCTGGGCAACTACTTCCGCACCGGGAACCTCACCGCGCTGCGCGAACTGGCGCTGCTGTGGCTGGCCGACCAGGTGGACGTGGCGCTGCGCCGGTACCGGGCGGAGGAGCAGATCACCGCCACCTGGGAGACGCGGGAACGGGTCGTGGTCGCGGTGACCGGCGGGCCGGAGAGCGAGACGCTGATCCGCCGGGCCCGCCGGATCGCCGCCCGCGCCGGTGCCGAGCTGCAGGTCGTGCACGTCCTGCGCGGCGACGGGCTGTCCGGGACGTCCCCTCGCGCGCTGGGCAAGGCCCGCAAGGTCGCCGACGCCGTGGGCGCCAGCTTCCACACGGTCGTCGGCGACGACGTCCCGGAAGCGCTGCTGGAGTTCGCCCGCGCCGCCGACGCCACCCAGCTCGTGCTGGGAACATCTCGCCGATCGCGCTGGGCGCGGGTGTTCGACGAGGGGATCGGCTCGACCACGGTGCAGAAGTCCGGGCCGATCGACGTGCACATGGTCACCCACGACGAAGCGGGCACCAGGCGGCTGCTGAAGAACCTGGCCCGCAACCCGCTGTCGGCGACCCGCCAGGCCTGGGGCTGGGTGCTCGCGGTGGTGCTGCCCGCGCTGGTCACGGTGCTCGCCACGACGTGGGTGGACGTCGCGGTGTCCACCGACGTCGTCGGCTACTTCCTGGCCACGATCGTGGTCGCGCTGGTGGGAGGAATGGCCCCCTCCATCGCGGCCGCGCTGCTGGCGGGCGGGCTGCTGAACTTCTTCCTCACCGAGCCGCGCTACTCGCTGATGGTCACCGATCCGGAGAACGTGGTCACGCTCGTCGGGATGATGCTGGTCGGGGTGCTGGTGGCCTTCACCGTCGACCGGGCGGCCCGGCTCGCCGAGCAGGCGGCCCGCGCCGGCACGGAAGCGGCCTTGCTCACCTCCTACGCCCGCACCGTGCTGACCCATCCCGCTCCCTTGGCCCGGTTGCTGGAGAAGGTCGCCGAGAACTTCGGCCTCACGTCGGTGGCACTGCTGGAGCGCGTCGACGAATCCTGGCGGGTCGCCGCGAGCACCGGGGGCGATCCGTGCCGGCGGCCCGACGAGTCCGATGTGGACATCGAGGTGACCAAGGACGCCCACCTGTCGCTGCGCCGCGCGGGCGAACGACCCCTTCCCGCCGCCGACCGCGTGGTCCTGGAAGGCGCGGCCGGGCAGGCGTTGCTGGCGCTGCGGCAGCAGCGGATGGCCGAGGGCGCCAGGGAGGCGCAGCGCCGCGCCGACGCCACGCAGCTGCGCACCGCCCTGCTGTCGGCCGTGGGCCACGACCTGCGCACCCCGCTGGCGTCCATCAAGGCGTCGGTGAGCAGCCTGCGCGCCCCCGACCTCCAGCTGTCCCCGGACGACACCGCGGAACTCCTGGCGGGAGTGGAGGAATCCGCCGACCGGCTCACCCGGCTCGTCGACAACCTGCTCGACTCCTCGCGCCTGGCCACCGGTGCCGTGACACCGCGGCTGCAGCCCGTCGGCTACGACGAGGTCGTCGCCCGCGCGCTGGCGGGCCTGGACGGGTGGCACCACATCGACCTCGACATCTCCGAGCGGCTGCCGCGCGTGATGGCCGATCCCGGGCTGCTGGAGCGGGTCGTGGCCAACGTCGTGCAGAACGCGCTCAAGTACGGCCGACCTGATGAGGGCCGCATCCGGGTCGGCGCCAGCGCCCACGCCTCCCGGGTCGAGCTGCGCGTCGTCGACCACGGGCCAGGACTTCCCGCCGGTGCCGACGACGACGCGTTCGCCCCCTTCGAGCGCCTCGGCGAGCACGGCGAGCGGGGTGACGCGGGACCGGGTGGTGTCGGCCTCGGGCTGAGCGTGGCGCAGGGTTTCGTGGACGCGATGAGGGGAACCATCCGCGCGGAGGACACTCCTGGTGGCGGGCTGACGATCGTGGTCTCGCTGACCGCGGCGGACCGACAGGGGGAGTAGATGACCAAGGTCCTGGTGGTCGACGACGAACCGCAGCTGCTGCGCGCCCTGCGCATCAACCTGGCCGCGCGCGGGTACCAGGTGCTCACCGCCGTCGACGGGAGGTCGGCGCTGCGCGCGGCCGGCGACGGCAAACCCGACGTCGTCGTGCTGGACCTCGGGCTGCCGGACCTGGACGGCACGGAGGTGATCGCCGGGCTGCGCGGGTGGACGACGGTTCCCATCATCGTGCTGTCGGCCCGCACCGACTCCGCCGACAAGGTCCACGCCCTCGACGCCGGAGCCGACGACTACGTCACCAAACCCTTCGGCATGGACGAACTCCTGGCGCGGCTGCGCGCCGCCGTCCGCCGGGCCAGCACCAGCGGCTCGGCCGACCAGCCGGTGGTCGAGACGGCGACCTTCACCGTCGACCTCTCCGCGAAGAAGGTCCTGCGCGACGGCGTCGAGATCCACCTCACGCCCACCGAGTGGGGAATGCTGGAACTGCTGGCGCGCAACCAGGGTCGCCTCGTGGCGCAGAAGCAGCTGCTGCACGAGGTCTGGGGTCCGCAGTACGCCAACGAGACCCACTACCTGCGCGTTTACCTCGCCCAGCTCCGCCGCAAGCTCGAACTCGACCCGAGCCGCCCCCGCCACCTGCTGACCGAACCGGGAATGGGGTACCGGCTGGAGCTCTGAGCCTTCCATGCGCGCTCGCGAATAGGGGTGGGAAGTTCCGGGAAGTGGGTGCTGGGCGGGTTGGAGCGCTGCTACTGTCGGTTCCGACCGGGTGATCAAATGCCGCCGCGACCTGGGGGTTTCCGCGATGACGACACCACCACCGCCTCCCGCGCCGGACGCGGGTGTTGCCGGGCAGACCATCACGGTCAACAAGGACAACGTCCTCCAGGTCCGCAGGACCATCCTGGCCGCGGCCGAGGACGCCCGCGAGCGGTTGTACGGCCTCGCCGCCAGCCTGCAGGTCGTCCCGCCGGCTAACGATGACGTCAGCAAGCACGCCGCGAACACCTGGACCGCCTACCTGCTGGGCAATCCCGATTCGCACTTCAACCGGCTCATGCAGTACGTGGACAACGTCGTGCAGCTCGGGGAGCAGCTCGGTGAAGCGGCCAAGCAGTACGGCTACACCGACGAGGAGATCAGCGCCTCCTTCCAGCTGACGCGAGGATCGAAGTGAGGGGAACCCCGGTGCGAATGCGTACCTGGCTCGCAGCGGCGGCTGCCGGTGCGACTCTGCTCGCCGTGACCGGTTGCACCGTCAACGGTCCCGATCCGGCCCCGGCGCCGAGTGCTCCCGCTCCCGACGAGTCGATGAAACTGCCGCAGCGGCCCAAGGATCTGGCAGTCGCGGGCAAGCGGGACGATGACGTGTGCACTTGGCTGAGCGCCGAGCAGCAGCAGTCGTTGCGGGTCAGCGGCGCACAGCCGGTGATCAAGGACGGGGACAACTACAACGGTTGCGGCTACCTCGGCGATACCGGCGCGGCACGCTTCGCCATCGGCGTGCGCATCGTGCCTGAGCCGATCGAGCTGTTCCTGCAGAAGATCAATTCCAGCCCGGGAACGCGGCAGGTCTACGAGCTCAACGGTTTCGGCACCGTGCAGAGCCAGATCGGCGGCGGGGAGAGCCTCGGTTGCGACGCGTTCATCGACGCGGCGCAAGGCCAGACGGTCTGGGTCAACATGCAGTTGCAGACGCCCGGTGCCATGAACGCCGACCAGATGTGCGAGAAGGCCCAGACGGCGGCGCATTCCGCCGTCAGCACGTTGCAGGCTCAGAGCTAGGGGGCTGGCGTGACCTACATCGACCCGATCCGCGACATCCGCTTCAAGGGGATGGACATCCCCGAGCTGCAGGAGTGGATCGCTCAGATCAAGCAGGGCCAGGGGACCCAGGCGATGCAGGGAGCCGTTCGCGCGTTGGACAAGTGCGTGCAGGTCGTGGTCGACCTCGACGACACGCTGCGCCGCGAGCTCGGCAAGCTGCACGTCGAGTGGGAGGGCAGCGCGGGCAGTCTCGCCGCCGAGGCGACCCGGCAGCAGAGCGTGGCCCTCGGCAACGCCCCCGACCCGCTCGCGGTGTCCGCGAGCAGCGTCGACGCGCAGGCCGGCGGGTACGAGTCGGCGCGGCACCGGCTGCCCAACGCCGAGGAGCTGCGGCACAAGCAGTCGGAGAACGTCTTCGAGTGGGCCGGCGGTGGTTTCGGCTACGAGAGCGACTACGACGAGGAAGCCAAGAAGATCGAGGCCGAGAAGCAGGCCGCGCAGGCGGCGCTGTCGAACTACCGCGACACCTCGGTCGAGCAGGCCCAGGCCTACCAGCCGCTGCCGACGATGCCGGCCGCCGCGGTGGTGCCCGCGGCGTCGTCCGGGGCCACGCCCTCGGCCGGGGTCGGATCGTTCGGGACCGCCACGGGTGGCTCGCAGGCAGACCTCGCCGGTGGCGCGGTCGTCGGCGGTGCGATCGCCGGTGGCACGGTCGCCGGCGGTCAGGTCGGGGGAGGTCAGGTCGGGGGTGACCGGCCGGGTGCGCCGCGGACGCCGGTCGAGCAGCCGTCGGCCGGGCAGCCGCCCGCGGGGAGGCGTCCCGGAGACCAGGAACGTCCCGGCCAGGGCGAGGACGAGCACGCCGCCGAGTTCGACGCCGATCCGGACCCGCAGGCCGGGGCCGATGACGGCGGGGTCAGCACGGGAACGGTCCTCGGCATCGCCGCCGGTGGTGCGGCGGTGGCCGGGATCGGCGCGTACGCGGCGAGCAAGGCCCTCGGCGGCCGGCTCCCGGCGACCGCGTCCGGCCCCAAGGTCGTGCCCGGCGCGGGCGAGGCGAAGACGCCCACGCCGCGGGGCGGGACCATCGGCGGAGGTCCGGGCGACACGGTGGCGGGCAAGGCCGCGGGCAGCACCCCGGGCAGCCGGCCCGCGCCGGGATCGATGATGTCGCCGGCGGCCACGCGCGGCGAGAAGCCGGGTGAGGACTCCGAGCACGAGAACAAGTACACCGCCGAGGAAACCCCGTTCGACGACGACCGGCTGGTCGCTCCCGCGGTCCTGGGCCACGTCGAGCCGGCGGCCACCGAGGGCGAAGACGAGGACGACGACGCCGAGCCGGAGAAGCAGGACTGACGTTGCGCCCCGGAGCCGAAGCCGACCCGATCTACCTGTCCGCGCTGGAGTTCGACGTCGTCTGCGAGGCGGCCGGGTTCGACGAGCGGCGCCACATCATCCTCGACGTGCCCAGCCCGGGTTCCACCTACACCGAGCGCGCGGAACTCGTCGCGCAGGCGTGGGAGTCGTTGCGGCACAAGCGACTCGCCGAGACCAGGCGCGATCGTGTCGAGGTGGAGTTCGCCGACCTGCTCGGACTGCTGGACCGGCCGCAGCGCAGCATCGACGTCCGCATCTGGGCCGATCGCCCGATCCGCGCGCTGGCCTGCGCGAACGGCGGTGAAGGGCTGCTGACGGTCGTGGACGGCGACGTGGTCGAGATGACTCCGATCCGGGGCGGTTCGCTGGCCGAGGCCGCCGTGTCGGTCGCCGGTGACGTGCCGCCGGGTCCCGGGCGCGCGGTCAGCCTGCCCAACGGCGCTCTGCGCAAGGCCTCGGACGTCGCCGGAGCGGGGAACCCGCTGGTCTTCACCGACGAGCTGCGCCTCCTCGGCGTCGCTCACGACGACGCGGCGGACGTCGCGAACATGGCCAACAACATGGGGATTCGCGGCCAGTTCGGGGCCGAGGGCAGCGCGGGCCGCGGCAAGCCCGCTCGCGCCGGTCGCGTGGTGGCCTTCCACGACACCGATCGCGGCCGCTACCTGCACGTGGTTCGCAGCAGCGGTGACGGCCGGGCCTGGAGCACCATCGCACCGGCCGACAACGGCCGGCTCGCCGAGTACGTCAGGGAGCTCCTCGCCGAGGTCTGGGACGACTCCGCGGCCCACGACTTCAGTGGAAGTCCGTACCCCGATTTCCACTGAAATCCGGTCACCCCGGGGCGGACGGCGTGGGCAGTGCGCGGTTGTGGTTCGAACCGTCCGTGATCGATCCGGGTCGATTCGGGCCGCAACCGCTCGGTGCCGTGGGATCGGAGATCGGGGTGCGGGGCGGCGGAATTAGGGTGGGGTCGTGTACTCGGAGTTGATCTCGCGGGCGAAGCGCCTCGCGGAGAGCGGGAATCGCGCGATCCTGGGGATCGCCGGAGCGCCCGGAGCGGGCAAGGGCACCGTGGCCGAGCGGGTGCTCAGCGCGGTCGCCGACTCCGCCGTGCTGGTGCCGATGGACGGGTTCCACCTGGCCAACGAGCAGCTGCGGCGGTTGGGCCGGGCCGACCGCAAGGGAGCGCCGGACACCTTCGACGCCGCCGGGTACGTCGCGCTGCTGCGGCGGATCCGGGAGGGATCGGAGGCCGTGTACGCGCCCCGGTTCCACCGCGAGATCGAGGAGTCCTTCGCCGCCGAGATCGTCGTGGAGCCCGACGTCCCGCTGGTGATCACCGAGGGCAACTACCTGCTGCTGGACACCCCGCCCTGGTCGCAGGTGCGCGGGCTGCTCGACGAGTGCTGGTTCCTCGCGCCCGACGACGAGTTGCGCGTGCAGCGGCTGATCGACCGCCACGTCCGCTACGGCCGGTCGCCGGAGGCCGCGGCCGAGTGGGTCCGCCGCAGCGATGAGCGCAACGCCGCCCTCGTCGCGGGCACCCGCCACCGCGCGGACCTCGTCGTGGAGGGCGACCCGAGCTGACTCAGCGCTTCCGGAGTTCCGCGCGCACGTCGTCGGGGATGCGGCCGGTGTGGTCGATCGGCGTCCACGCCTCGCTGCGGATCCACTGCGAACCGCAGCCCCGGCAGGCCAGCAGCGGAAGCCCGTCGAGCTGCGCGGGAGTCCGGTGCCACGAGCACAACGACCGGCACGCGTGCACTGCCAGCGACATCAGTTCGACGTCTGGGTCGCGCTGGGGCCGTGCGTGGCGGTGGGCTCCGGCGGGTCCGGCTCGGTCGTGGTGGTCGGCGTCGGCGACGGGCGGGTGGGCGACGGCCTGGTCGGCGTCGGGCGCGGCGTCGTCGTGGTCGGGCTCGGAGGTGGCGGCGGCGGTGCCTGCGTCGCCGACGGCGTCGTCGACGACGAGCTGCGCGTGGTCGACGATTCCTCGCTGGTGGTGGAGGTCTCCGAGCTCGTGGTGCCGGTGATCGGCGGGCCCGGGGGCATCGGCGGCGCGGTCGTGTACGAGGTGGCGCTGGTGCGCGTGGTGGTGGGGTGCAGGGTGATGTCCGGGCCCGCGGACTCGCGCCTGTCGGATCCGGCCACGACCGCTGCGGTCGTCGCGAAGATCGTGGCCACCGCGATGCCGGACGCGGCGAGCATCACCAGGCGCTTCGGCCGGGCGTCCGGGTCTTCCACGTCTAACGGGTCCATCGGTGCCCCAACTCGTGTCGGTTTGTCCTCGTCCCCCGCGGTCACCGGCTCGCGCCGGGATCTGGCGGATCATACCGGCAGCCGGATTCGTCTCGATCAGCTGCCGGTGATGTGACCTCGGGGCGCGCGCGGCATCATCGGGGACCGTGACGGAATCGGAACGGGCACGACTGATCGCGCGGGTGCACGGACAGGTTCAGGGCGTGGGTTTTCGCTGGTGGACGCGATCTCGCGCGCTGGAGCTGGGACTCGTCGGCAGCGCCACCAACCTCCCCGCGAGCCGGGTCGAGGTCGTCGCCGAGGGGCCGCGGGAAGACTGCGAAAAACTCCTGGAGGCGCTGCGTTCCGGCCGGACACCCGGTCGGGTGGATCACGTCGCCGAGCTGTGGCTGCAACCCAAGGGCGGCCTGACGGGCTTCGTCGAGCGGTAAACTGCTCGGACCTGAGGACGAGTCTTAGGCGGCTCGGTCCGTGTGGTCTGTGCTTGCGCTCTCGTCTCACGGCTGGCTGCGGTGAGACGGGTCGCTTCGCCCACCACTAGGTGGGGTTGGGGCATGTTTACGAATACCCACGCCGAGCGCGCGCGGTCGCGCACGTTGACCCCGGCGACGACGTCAGCTGGTCCAGCGAGACCGCACCGACGACAAGAAAAGATATCCCGGGTGGGCCGGTTGGCCCGCTCGGTGTGTCCACACCCCCGCAGTGGGCAGCGGTGCGAGGTGTAGGCCGCGTCCACCTCGATCACCGGCACCCCACACGCTGCGCCTTGTACGCGATGAACGTGCCGAGCTGGTGGAACGGCCAGGACGATTGTGTGGCCCGCTGGTCGCGTCGAACCGTGACCCGCTCACGGATGCCCTTGAGGTCTTCGAGGGCGATGCCGCGTTCGGTGCGTTGGGCGACGGCCACCACGTCCTTGGCGATCGAGTGATTGATGTGCGCGGCGTGCCGCGCCTCCCGCTTGGCTCGCTTCTTGAGCAGGCGTGCGGCGGAGCGGGTGCGCTTGGCCTGGATCTCTGCCTTCTTCCGAGCCTGCCACCGGCGGTAACGATTCAATCCACGGCCGGAATAGTTGGTCGCATCGCTGGTGGTGGCCAGGTTGTTGATCTCCCGGTCCACCCCGACCCAATCCCGAGGCTCGAACTCCGGTTGCTCGGGAATGTCGCAGACGGCGAGCAGGAACCACTTGCCATCCCGGAAAACCAAGTCAGACTCTCCCCGACGATGCTCGACCAGGGGCCTCAGATCGTTGGGCGAGGCGGCGAACGCGACGTTCTTCAACCGCCCGTGCACGGTCCAGATCGAGACCGTGCGCTGGTCGTAGTTCCACGACAAACAACGGTCGTCGAAGGTGTGCGCCGCATCCATGCGGAACTCGATCGGCTTCGACTCCGCCTTCACACGCCGCTTCGAACCCGTCTTGCCCAAGTTCCCGTGGTAAATGTTGCCGCGCAGGGTGGCGTAGGCATCGGCGACACGCTTGATGATGTGTTGCGCGGCCTGAGCCCCGAGACCACGGCCCCTGAGGTCGGCGTAGCACTCCGACCGCAGCCGCTTGACCTCACCACGAAGACCGCAACGTTCGAAACCGGTCCGGGAAACGTCGTTGGCGGCTCGGTTGACCGTGCGCAGGGTCGCTTCCAGCGCCGACGCTTGCGCCGACGTTGGGATCAGCTTCACCTGCACCATGATCTTCACACCCGGACTATGACAGCGATCACCGACAAAGCCCTTTGACAAGCAGACGATCATGGCTGAGAGCGAGTCAGGTGCGGGGCGCCGTTCCTCGTGCATCGGGAACTCAATTTCCGCACCGGAGCCGGCCGGAGGATCCTGCGTCGAGCGCTGAACCAGCGGTTCTGCGTCGGGCGGACCTCGATCGACGGTAGAGTCTCGCGGACGTGGTCGCGTAACCGACGGGAAGGTCGACGGCAGCCGTGCATCTCAAGAGCCTGACGCTGAAGGGGTTCAAGTCCTTCGCCTCGGCCACGACGCTGCGCTTCGAACCCGGCATCACCTGCGTCGTCGGCCCCAACGGCTCCGGCAAGTCCAACGTCCTCGACGCGCTGCGCTGGGTGATGGGCGAGCAGGGCGCGAAGGACCTGCGCGGCGGCAAGATGGAGGACGTGATCTTCGCGGGCACCGCGGGCCGCGCCCCGCTGGGACGCGCCGAGGTCACGCTGACCATCGACAACGCCGACGGCGCGCTGCCGATCGAGTACACCGAGGTCTCCATCACCCGCCGGATGTTCCGCGACGGCGCCAGCGAGTACGAGATCAACGGCAACACCTGCCGGTTGATGGACGTGCAGGAACTGCTGTCGGACTCCGGCATCGGCCGCGAGATGCACGTCATCGTCGGCCAGGGCCAGCTGGCGTCGATCCTGCAGGCCAAGCCGGACGAGAACCGCCGCCTCATCGAAGAGGCCGCCGGCGTGCTCAAGCACCGCAAGCGCAAGGAAAAGGCGCTGCGCAAGCTCGATGCGATGCAGGCCAACCTGACGCGTCTGACCGACCTCACCAGCGAGCTGCGGCGACAGCTCAAGCCGCTGGGCAAGCAGGCCGAGATCGCCCGCAAGGCGCAGACCGTGCAGGCCGATCTGCGCGACGCCAGGCTCCGGCTGATCGCCGACGACCTGGTCACGGCCCGCGCGGACCTGGCCCGCGACGAGGCCGACCAGGAGACCGCGCGTGCCAAGCGCACCGAGGTCGAGCGGGCCCTGCAGTTCGCCCAGTCCGAGGAGAAGAGCCTCGAAGAGGCGGTGGCCGCCGACGCGCCGCGCCTGAACAAGGCCCAGGAGACCTGGTACCGGCTGTCGGCGCTGGAAGAGCGCCTGCGCGGCACGCTGCGGCTGGCCGCCGAACGGCACCGGCACCTCACCGAGCAGACCGAGGAGCAGCGCTCCGGTCGCGACCCCGACCAGCTCGACGCCGAGGCCGAGGAGGCCGCCGAGCAGGAGATCGAGCTCCGCGAGCAGGTCGAGGAGGCGCGCGAAGCCCTGCAGGACGTGGTGCAGCGCCGCTCCGAACTGGAATCGCAGCTCAAGCAGGCCGAGCAGGCCCACATGGCGGCGGTGCGGGCCATCGCCGACCGGCGCGAAGGCGCCGCCCGCCTGTCCGGCCAGGTCGAGTCGCTGCGCGGGAAGGTCAGCGACAGCGCCGACGAGATCGAGCGCCTCAGCGAATCCCTGGAGGAGGCCACCGCTCGCGCCGAGGAGGCGCACGGCGCGCTGGCCGATGCCGAGGAGGAGAGCGGCGGCTACGACTCCGACGACGCCGGCTTGCAGGAACGCCGCGAGAACGCGGCGCAGGCGCGCGACGCCGCCCGCGCGCGGGTGGAGGAGCTGGTCAAGCAGGAGCGCGCCGCGGAACGCGAGATCGCGTCCTGGAAGGCGCGGGTCGAGGCCCTGTCGATGGGGCTGCAGCGCAAGGACGGCGCCGGCGCGCTGCTGGCCGCCGGTGACCGGGTGCCCGGCCTGCTGGGATCGGTCGCCGCGCTGCTCACCGTCGAAACCGGTGCCGAGGCCGCGCTCGCCGCAGCGCTGGGCGCGGTCGCCGACGCGGTCGTGGTGCGCGGTGTCACCGACGCGGTGACCGCGCTGAACCTGCTCAAGTCCGACGACGCGGGCCGTTCCGGAGTGGTGATCGGCTCCGACGCCGACGTCGACCGCTCGCACTGGCCGCGGCTGCCCGGTTCGGCCCGGTGGGCCGTGGACCTGATCACCGCCCCGGACGAGCTCCGGGGTGCGGTGCTCAGCGCGCTGGACCAGGTCGTGGTGGTCGACACCCTCGACGCCGCGCGGGAAGTCGTGCAGGCCCACCCGAGCGTCCGGGCGGTGACCTCGACCGGTGACGTGCTCGGCGCGCACTGGGCCACCGGCGGTTCGGACGACAAGCAGAGCGTCATCGAGGTCCGCGCCGCCGTCGACGAGGCCGAGAGCGAGCTCGCCGCGGCCGAGCGCAGGCTGGAGCAGCACTCGGCCGCGCTGGAAGGCGCCCGCGCCGAGGAGGAGTCGCGGCGCGCCGAGGCCCGTGCCGCGCAGGAGCAGATCAACGAGGCCAAGGTCGCCCGCGCCCGCAGCACCGAGCGGCTGTCGAGCCTGCAGCGCGCCGCCCGCAACGCGACCTCCGAGGTCGAGCGGATCTCCGAGCAGCGCGTCAAGGTCGAGCAGACCCGCGACCAGTCGCTGGTCAAGCTCGCCGAGCTCGAAGAGCGCCTGGACGCGGTGAAGAACGAGCAGGAAGAGGCCGCCGAGCCCGACACCGACGAGCGCGACCGCCTCTCCACCGAGCTGACGGCCGTGCGCCAGCAGGAGATGGACGCGCGGCTGACCCAGCGCACCGCCGAGGAGCGCGCCCGCGCCGTGCAGGGCCGGGCCGATCAGCTGCGCCGCGCCGCGCGTCACGAGCGCGAGACCCGCGCCCGCGCCGCGGCCGCCCGCGAGGCCCGGGAGCGCGCCGCCCGCGTCACCCGCGCCGTCATCGACGGAGCCGAGATCGCGCTGGAGCGGATCACGGTGTCGCTGCAGGCCGCGACCGAGGAACGAGACGTCGCGCAGGCCAAGCAGAGCGAGCACGAGCAGGCCCTCGGTGTGATCCGCGCGCGCGTCCGCGAGCTGTCCGGTGAGCTGGAGAAGCTGACCGACGCGGTGCACCGCGACGAGGTGGTGCGCGCCGAGCAGCGGCTGCGGATCGAGCAGCTCGAAACCAAGATCATCGAGGACTTCGGGATCGGCCTGGACGACCTGGTCGACGAGTACGGCCCGACCGTGCCGGTGCCGCCGAGCCCCGCCGAGGTCGCCGAGTACGAGGCCGCGAAGGAACGCGGCGACGAGGTCAGCGCCCCGCCGCCGGTGCCCTTCGACCGGGCGACCCAGGAGCGGCGCGCCAAGCGCGCGGAGAAGGACCTGTCGCTGCTGGGCAAGGTCAACCCGCTGGCGCTGGAGGAGTTCGCGGCGCTGGAGGAGCGCTACAAGTTCCTGTCCACCCAGCTGGAAGACCTCAAGGACAGCCGCCGCGACCTGCTCAGCGTGGTCAAGGAGGTCGACGAGAAGATCCTGGAGGTCTTCAGCTCGGCTTTCGAGGACGTGGCCAAGGAGTTCGAGGTCGTCTTCAAGGTCCTGTTCCCGGGTGGCGACGGCCGCCTCACCCTGACCGATCCCGGCGACATGCTCAGCACCGGTGTCGAGGTCGAAGCGCGTCCGCCGGGCAAGAAGGTCAAGCGGCTGTCGCTGCTGTCCGGTGGTGAGAAGTCGCTGACCGCGGTGGCGATGCTGGTGGCGATCTTCCGCGCTCGCCCCTCGCCGTTCTACGTGATGGACGAGGTCGAGGCGGCGCTGGACGACACCAACCTGCGGCGCCTGATCACGCTGCTCGACCAGCTGCGCGCCACCTCGCAGCTGATCATCATCACGCACCAGAAGCCGACCATGGAGATCGCCGACGCGCTCTACGGCGTGACGATGCGCGGCGACGGCATCACCCAGGTCATCTCGCAGCGCCTGAAGGGCAAGGCGGACAAGAAGTCCGACGAACCCGAGCCCGAAGGCGCCCCGGAGGAAGGTGACGTCGCCTCGGTCCTGGACTGAGGACTGTTCAGGGCAGCCCCTAGATCCCGCCCCAGGCGTAACCGATGCCGAAGGCGACGAGCGCGGCCACCAGGACGATGCCGAGCATCAGCGCCCAGCCCGGTGCCGTCTCCCGGTGCGGGTGCCGCATCACCTCGTGATCAGCGGTGATGCGTTGCGGTGCGGCGCGGTTCCACAGCTCGGGGCGGCGCATGTCCGCCTGGCAGTCGGCGCATTCGGCCAGGTGCGTGCGCATCATCAGCCAGTCGACGTCGTCGAGGTCGCCGACCGCGTAGGCGTCCAGCCTGCTCTGGAACTCCCGGTGATCGGTGCCGTGCGCGGTGGGCGATCCGGCCCGGCTCCTGTGGACGAACATCCTCATTGCTCCTTGATCGGCTCGTCGTCACCAGGACTGAAGGGCTGTGCGCAGGCATTGCGGATGGGGGTTTGGGGGCAGGGGAACGCATGCGCGAAGATGAGCGTGATCCGGCATCTCACCGGGCGAGGAGTCGGCGTCGTGCTCCCGCGAGCACCACCCCGAGTGCGGGGACCGAGGCAGGCACTAGGAGATCTTGATGACCAACCCGTACGGCCCCCCGCCAGGGCAGTCGCCGTATCCGCAGCAGGGCGCCCAGGTGCCCCCCGGCTACGGTCCGCCGTCCGGCCCGATGCCGCAGCAGCCGATGCCGCAGGGCTACCCGCAGCAGCAGGGTTATCCGCCGCAGGGCTACCCCCAGCAGGGCCCCGGCTACCCGCAGTCCGGCCCGATGCCGCAGATGCCCCCGCAGCAGATGCCTCCGCACCAGCAGATGCCGCAGCAGCAGATGCCCCCGCAGTTCCCGCCGCCTCCGCCCGGCATGGGACGTCTGCTGATCGACTGCTCGTACCACTGGCTGATGCTGGCCTTCCTGCTGTTCAAGCCGCAGGTGACGATCAACGGCCAGCCCGGCCCGGTGCTGACCTGGGGCAAGAACCCGATCGACCTGCCGCCCGGGCAGCACCAGATCCGGGTCCACGTGAACTACCTGTGGAAGATCGGTTACGCGACCGCGGTGATCCCGGTCGGAGCCGGCCAGCAGCTCGACGTGTACTACAAGCCCCCGGCGATGGTCTTCATGGACGGCGCCATCGGCCCGACCCCGCAGGAGACCCCGGGACTGGGCCTGACCATCGGCATCAGCATCGCCGTGTTCGTCCTGTTCCTCCTCGTCGGCCTCCTCCCCCTGGCCTTCGCCTGATCCACGAGCACAACGCGGCCCCCGGTGACTCACCGGGGGCCGCGCTCGCGTCCAACCCCGAACACGGCCGTGATCAGGTACCCGATTGCGGCCGTATTCGAGGCTCTGGCCGGGGTTGGGGTGCGGATTACCGCAGTAATCGGGGACCTGATTACTGCGGTAATCCGGGTTAGACGGTTTCGGGGACGGTTTCCTCGGTGTACCGGCTGTGGCGGAGGGACAGCAGGCCGCCGACCACGAGGGTCACGATCACTCCCAGCGGGGTGTACCAGGGGAAGGCCAGCGAGGTCTCGCCTCCTTCACCGTCGGGGAAGCTCACCCCGATGACGAAGTACAGCACCACCGCGATGGTCGCGACGAAGGCGATGATCGCGTCGGCCTGCCGAGCGCGCTTGACCAGCAGCCCCAGCAGGAACGCCCCCAGCAGCGCGCCGTAGGTGTAGCTGGCGATGCTCAGACCGACCTCGACCACCGGGTTCTCGGTGCTGGTGAACATCGACGCGAACACCACGAACACCACCGCCCACACCAGCGTCCACAGCTTGCCCATCTTCAGCACGGCCGCGTCGTCGAGCGGTTTCTTCGACAGCCGCTGGTAGAGGTCGCTGACCGTCGAGGTCGACAGCGAGTTCAGCGAGGACGCCAGGGTGCTCATCGCGGCGGCGAGGATGCCGGCGATGAACAGCCCGGAGATGCCCGGCGGCAGGTCGTTGACGATGAACTGCGGGAACAGCTCGTCGGAGCTGGCCAGCCCCATCGACTCCGGGGTGGCTCCCTTGAAGAACGACCACAGCATGGTGCCGATGAACAGGAACAGCCCGAACTGCAGGGCCACCACGACACCGCTGGCGATCAGCGCCCGCCGGCCGTCCTTGAGGTCCTTGCAGGCCAGCAGGCGCTGCACCATCAGCTGGTCGGCGCCGTGCGAGGCCATCGCGAACACCGCGCCACCGATCACCGCGGTGAAGAACGCGTACTGGTCGGTGATGATCGACGAGGAGAAGTCCAGCAGCTGGAACTTGCCCTCGGCCATCGCGGTGGAGAACCAGTCGCCGGGGAGCTTGCCGAACAGGATGATCCCGGCCAGGATCGCGCCGCCGATGTAGACGAACATCTGGATCGCGTCGACCCACACCACGGCCTTGATGCCGCCGAAGTAGGTGTAGATCACGGTCAGGACCGCCAGCAGCGCGATGATCTGCCAGTACGACAGGTGCACGTCGAACGCCGCGAGCATCACCTTCACCGGGATCGCCGTGGCGAACAGCCGCAGGCCGTCGGCGAGCAGCCGGGTGATCAGGAACGTCACCGACGCGGTGCCCTGCAGGCCGGTTCCGAAGCGCTGGCCGAGGAAGGCGTAGGCGCTCACCAGGTTTCCGGCGAAGTAGCGGGGCAGCAGCACGAAGGAGACCACGATGCGGCCGATCAGGTAGCCGATCGCCAGCTGCAGGTAGGTGAAGCTGCCGAGGTAGGCCACCGTCGGCACGCTGATCACGGTCAGCGTCGAGGTCTCGGTGGCCACGACCGAGAAGCACACGGCCCACCAGGGGAGTTGCCGCCCGCCGACGAAGTAGTCCTGCGAGCTCTTCTGCTTGCCGCTGAGCAGCAATCCCAGGGCCGGCATCGCGATCAGGTACAACCCGATCACGACGAGGTCGAGCGATCGCATCTGGCCTCCTAGTTCGTTGCGGCGGACCGCATGATCAGCCGTCGTGGCTGGGTGGTGGCGGGTTCGGGCAGTCGCAGGCCGGTCGCTCCCGGCGTGATGCTGCCCAGGACCCGGGGACCGGCGGCCCCCGTGGTCCCGGGTGTGTTGCCGGGGAGCCCGTTCCAGGTCAGGAAGCCGAGCAGCGCGGTGAGCAGGGCTTCCTTGCTGTCGGCGGGCATCCCGAGATCGTCGCTGAGCAGCACCGGGACGTCCAGCTGTCGGCGAAGTGCAGCCAGCAGCACGGGGTTGCGCACGCCGCCACCGGCGACGACGACGCGTCCGGCGCCTTCGGCGCGGCAGGCGTCGGCGACGGTGCGCGCGGTCAGCTCGGTCAGGGTCGCCAGCAGGTCGGCGTCCGAGACGGGATCGCCGAGCTCGTCGAGCGCGCGGGCGAGGTAGGCGGAGTTGAAGTGCTCCTTGCCGGTCGACTTCGGCGCGGGCAGCCGGTAGTACTCGTCGTCCAGCAGGATCGTGAGCAGGTCCTCGCGCACCGTCCCGGACGCGGCCAGCGCGCCGTCGGTGTCCTGCGGCTTGCCGGTCCGCTGCTGCGCGGCGAGGTCGATCAGGGCGTTGCCGGGACCGGTGTCGTAGGCCAGCGGCTCCGGCCCGCCGACCACGGCGATGTTGGAGATCCCACCGATGTTCAGCGCCACCGGGGTGTCCGGTGTCCCCGATTTCAGTGGAACTCCGGTCCCCGATTTCAGTGGAACTCCGGTCCCCGATTTCCACTGAAATCCGGGGTCTCCGAGCCAGAGGGAGTCGAGGACGCCTGCGAGGGGAGCGCCGTGGCCGGAGGCGGCGACGTCGCGGGTGCGCAGGTCGGAGATGACCGGCAGGCCGGTGGCCTCGGCGATCCAGGCCGGTTGACCGATCTGGAGGGTGCCGTGGGCGCGGCCGCCCTCGACCCAGTGGTAGATCGTCTGGCCGAGCGAGGAGACGAAGTCGGCTTCGCCGCCCGCCAGATCCACGCCCAGGAGCGCGGCTTCGGCGAAGCACCGGCCCACGCGGGTGTCCAGGCGGCAGAAGGTCTCGGCGTCGAGAGTGCCCGGCGGCAGCGCCGCGAGGAGGTCTTCGCGCAGGTCGGCGGGGTAGTCGAGGGTGCGGTCGCCGAGCGGGCGGAGCTCGATCGTCTCGCCGTCCAGGCGCATTTCCGCCGCGACGACGTCGATGCCGTCCATCGACGTTCCCGAGAGCAGCCCCACCACTCGCCACCAGCGCATACCTGTGGTGTATTGCACACGGGCATGAAAAAGCAAGCACTTTGTGGCCATTGTTGGTGAATTGCTCACGTGACTGCCCGGCAGGTGCCTGGTGGAAGCGGTTAGAGCAGGTGGGAGGATGGGCGGGTGACCACCGAAACCCTGATTCTGATCGTCGTCGTTGTCGCGGTGGTGCTGGCTCTCGCCGTGGTCGCCGGTGTGGTGCTCAACCGCCGTCGGCGGATCAGCCTGCGCGAGAAGGACGAAGCCGACGCGCCCACCGCCGTCAAGGGCGGCGGCTACCAGACCGGTAGCGGCATCAGCTTCGCCAGCGGCGCCGCGACCGCCGAGCCCGAGGCCGCGGCCGAACCCGCCGCGCCGGAGCACCCGGTCGAGGAGCGCACCGAGGTGGAGGGCCAGCCCGGCGTCGGTGACGACGCGGCGGTCCCGCGCGACACCGAGCGGCGCGGCATCGTCGACGTCGAACTGCCCGAGGACACCGCGACGGCCGAACCCGTCGCGGAACCGGAGGTTCCCGCCCAGCCCACAGCCCCGCCGGAGCCCGCGGCTCCGCCGGAGCCCGAGGCGCCCGCCGCCGAGGTGGAGGAGATCGAGCCCACCGCCGGTCGCCTCGAACGGCTCCGCGGTCGGCTGTCCCGCTCCCGCACGACCTTCGGGCAGAGCCTGCTGGGCCTGCTCGGCGCGGGTGACCTCGACGAGGACTCCTGGGAGGAGATCGAGGACACCCTGCTGATGGCCGACCTGGGCGCGGCCACCACCACCGAGATCACCGAGCGGCTGCGCTCCGAGATCGCCTCCCGCGCCGTGCGCAGCTCGGAGGAGGCCCGCACCGTCCTGCGCGAGGTGCTCGTCGACGCGCTCGGCAAGGACATGGAGCGCTCGGTGCGCGCGCTGCCGCACGGCGACCCGGCCGACGGTGGCAAGCCGGCGGTGCTGCTGGTCGTGGGCGTCAACGGCACCGGCAAGACCACGACCACCGGCAAGCTGGCCCGCGTCCTGGTCGCCGACGGCCGGACCGTGCTGCTCGGTGCCGCCGACACCTTCCGCGCCGCCGCCGTCGAGCAGCTGGCGACCTGGGGTGAGCGCGTCGGCGCCGAGGTGGTGCGCGGCAACGAGGGGGCCGACCCGGCGAGCGTGGCGTTCGAGGCCGTCAGCCGGGGCAGCGACAGCGCCGTGGACGCGGTGCTGGTCGACACCGCCGGCCGGTTGCACACCAAGACCGGCCTGATGGACGAGCTCGGCAAGGTCAAGCGCGTCGTGGAGAAGAAGGCCCAGGTCGACGAGGTGCTGCTGGTCCTCGACGCCACCACGGGGCAGAACGGGCTCATGCAGGCCCGGGTGTTCTCCGAGGTCGTCGACGTCACCGGCATCGTGTTGACCAAGCTCGACGGCACCGCCAAGGGCGGCATCGTCTTCCAGGTCCAGCGCGAGCTCGGCGTCCCGGTCAAGCTCGTCGGCCTCGGCGAGGGGGCGGACGACCTCGCCCCGTTCGAGCCCGGAGCGTTCGTCGACGCCCTGCTCAACTGACCCGCATCGCGACCGCGATTCGAAGCCCCCGGCACGGCTCGCCGGGGGCTTCGTCGCGCCGGGGCCCCTCCGCGAGGACGGCAATTCGAATTTCGCGCGAAATTCGAGTCCGAAAGATCCCGGTCGAATTTCGCGCGAAATTCGAACGGTGGCCCTCCGGATGGCGGGTTTGGGGTGTTCGGGGGCATTTGCGCGCCAGGTGTGCAGGTTCACTGCGCGAGAGTTTGTGGTACGGGCGTTCCATGTAGTTGAGTTGAGCCCGCGACGCCGCCGAGCGGATCTCGTCGCAGTCCGACCAGCTCTGCAGTCTGACCAGCTCTTTCGGGAAGGAACGTCGCGTGGGTACCGGAGTCCAGGGGGGAGCGCCGCGGACCCAGCGGGTCACCGCCATCGTGACCGTGGTCGTGGTCGTGCTGGTGGCCTTGGCGTTGCGGCCACCGTTCACGGCGGTGGCGCCGCTGCTGGACCGCATCCAGCGAGACCTCGGGGTGACGGGGACGTTCAGCGGGGTGCTGACGACCCTGCCGGTGGTGTGCCTGGGCGCGTTCGCGTTCGTCGCGCCGCGGCTGCGCCAGCGCTTCGGCGATGAGCGGGTGCTGCTGGGCTGCCTGGTGGTGCTGCTGATCGGCAATTCGCTGCGCGCGTTCGGCGACATCCCGACGCTGCTGGCGGGAACGGTCGTGGTCGGCGCGGGCATCGCGGTCGCCAACGTCGCCGTGCCCGGCCTGATCAAGCGCGACTTCCCGCACACGGTCCCGGTGGTCACCGCCGTCTACACGATGTGCCTGACGCTGGGCGGCGCGTTCGCGGCCGCCGCCGTGGTGCCGATCGGGCACGCGCTGGGCTCGGAGTGGCGGGCGCCGCTGGGGCTGTTGGCCGTTCCGGTGCTGGTGGCCCTGGTGATCAGCCTGGTCGCCGTGCGCGGCAGCGCGGTCGCCGCGCCGAAGCCGGTCAGCCCGGGAATCCTGTGGCGCAGCCCGCTGGCCTGGCACCTCACCTTCTTCATGGGCTTGCAGTCCTCGCTGGCCTACGTCGTGTTCGGCTGGCTGCCGACGATGCTGCAGAGCCGGGGGATGAGCCCGGAGCTGGCGGGGCTCGCGCTGGGCGTGCAGGCGGCGATCCAGGCCGCCGGGTCGATGTCGATCCCGCTGCTGTGCCGGCGCTTGCGCGACCAGCGGCCGATCATCGTGGTGCTGGCGCTGATGCTCATGTTCGGCTTCGGCGGAATCCTGCTCGGCCCCACCGGACTGCTGTGGCCCGCGGTGGTGGTGCTGGGGCTGGCCCAGGGCGCGGCGTTCGGCCTGGCGCTGACGCTGCTGGGGCTGCGCTCGCCGGACAGCGACACCACGACCGCCTTGTCCGGAATGGCCCAAGGTGGGGGTTATCTCATCGCTGCGGCGGGCCCGCTGCTCATCGGTCTGCTGCACGACGTCTCCGGCGCGTGGACGCTGCCGCTGGTGCTGATCCTGGCCTGCTCAGCGGGCTGGCTGGGCTTCGGGCTCTCCGTCGGCAGGCCGGTCCAGGTCCCGTCGGTGATCGGCCGCGTAACACCGAATTGACCTGCGCACGTCCCCGTAACAGCGGGTGGGTCACATTTCACGCCTGCGTTACAGCACGACGCTTCGCCTGAAACAGGCATTTCCCAAGATGCGGCCCAACTCGGTTCGCACGGGGAGGCAATGTGAATTCAGGCGATACCGCATGGGTGCTCGTGAGCGCCGCTCTTGTCCTGCTGATGACTCCGGGGCTGGCGTTCTTCTACGGCGGCATGGTCCGGTCCCGGGGCGTGCTGAACATGCTGATGATGAGCCTCGGCTCGATCGGCGTGATCGGCGTGCTGTGGGTGCTGTTCGGCTACTCGATGGCCTTCGCCACCGACATCGGTGGGCTGGGGCTGCTGGCGAACCCCTTCGAGAACTTCGGTCTGGCGGGCCTGCTCGGTGAGGACTCGCTGTCGGGCACGATCCCGTCGCTGGCCTTCGTCGGTTTCCAGGCGATGTTCGCGATCCTGACGGTCGCGCTGATCTCCGGCGCCATCGCCGACCGCGCCCGCTTCGGCCCGTGGCTGCTGTTCGCCGCGCTGTGGGCAGTCGTGGTGTACTTCCCGGTCGCGCACTGGGTCTTCGACTTCGACGACACCGACGACGCGGGCAACGTGACCGGCGTCGGCGGCTGGATCGCCAACCGCCTGGCCGCGATCGACTTCGCGGGTGGCACGGCGGTCCACATCAACGCCGGTGCCGCCGCGCTGGCCCTGGTGCTGGTGCTGGGCAAGCGCAGGAACTGGCCCAAGGGCGTCGGCAAGCCGCACAACCTGCCGTTCGTGGTCCTCGGCGCCGGCCTGCTGTGGTTCGGCTGGTTCGGCTTCAACGCCGGCTCGGCGCTGGCCGCCGACAACACCGCGGCGTTCGTCCTGGTCAACACGCTGGTCGCCACCAGCGCGGCGATGCTGGGCTGGCTGCTGGTGGAGCGGCTGCGCGACGGTCACGCCACCACGCTGGGTGCGGCGTCGGGCATCGTGGCCGGTCTGGTCGCGATCACCCCGGCCTGCTCGTCGGTGACGCCGCTGGGCGCCATCGCGATCGGTGCGATCACGGGCGCGGCCTGCGCGCTGGCGGTGAGCCTGAAGTTCACGTTCGGCTACGACGATTCCCTCGACGTCGTCGGCGTCCACCTCGTCGGTGGCCTGCTGGGCACGCTGCTGGTGGGTCTGTTCGCCTCGGCGGAAGCCCCGGCGGGCGTGGCGGGCCTGTTCTACGGCGGTGGACTGGATCAACTGTGGCGGCAGGCCGTCGGAGCCTTCGCGGTGCTGATCTACTCGTTCGTGCTCAGCCTGCTCCTGGCCCTGATCGTGAAGGCGACCATCGGCTTCCGGCTGAGCGAGGAGGACGAGGCCGCGGGCATCGACGAGACCGAGCACGCGGAGACCGCGTACCACTTCGGGGATGACCGATCCGCTCGGCGAGCCGCTGCTTCGGCCGGCGACGTCGAAGACCGCAAGCTGGAGGGCAGCCGCGCATGAAGCTGGTGACCGCGATCGTTCAGCCGCAGAAGGTGGACGATCTCAAGGACGAGCTCGGCAAGCTGGGCGTGCTGGGCATGACCGTGAGCGACGCCGAGGGCTACGGCAGGCAGAAGGGCCACACCGAGGTCTACCGGGGTGCTGAGTACTCGGTGGACTTCATCGAGAAGTCCCGCGTGGAGGTCCTGGTCGACGAGACCGACGTGGACAAGGTCGTGGAGGGGATCGTCAACGCCGCCCGCACCGGCAAGGTGGGCGACGGCAAGGTGTGGGTGACCGCGGTCGAGAGCGTCGTGCGGGTGCGCACCGGCGAGACCGGCGTGGCCGCCATCTGACCTGATCAGACCCCATGGAGCGCCTCCCGGCCGAGAGCCGGGAGGCGCTCTTGGTCGTGGTCGTCGGCAGCTTCCCCCGGAGCGGATGCGTACAACTACGCAGTCGCATTCGGGCAGCTTCACGGTCTCGCGCGGGCGCTGGTGCGGGCAGACTTCGTGGTGCGACGCGGTGATCAGGGAGGACCGGGGATCGCGCCCGTACTGGGGGTCGGGCGGGCTTCGCGGGGCTCCGCGATCGCAGGAGGGGGACGTGGGAGGCGGGGGACAGGGCCTCCCACGTGTGAACCGGGTGCGGGACCCCGTAACGCACCGGGGAGTTCGACGAGGCGGCCTGCTCAGGGGGAGCGGGCCGCCTCCTCGTCGGTGCGGCGGTGATCACTTCCCCGCCTTCCATGATCGGGAGCGCGTAACCTGGAGTCCTGGTGGACATTTCGGACGCATCTCCCGTCGCTGCCGACCCGACGCCTTCGGTGCGGGTGGGTCGCCGTTCGCTGGTCGTGCTCGCCGGTGTGCCCGGTGCGGGCAAGAGCACCGTGCTGGCCAAGATGCGCTCCGGCGAGGACGTGGTCCGGCTGGATTCCGAGCAGGTGCGCGCCAGGCTGCGCTCCCTCTCTCCCGGCATCCCGTACCGCTACTACCGGCCGCTGGTGCACC
This sequence comes from Saccharopolyspora endophytica, assembly GCF_018070075.1. Lineage (GTDB taxonomy): Bacteria > Actinomycetota > Actinomycetes > Mycobacteriales > Pseudonocardiaceae > Saccharopolyspora > Saccharopolyspora endophytica. The sequence goes on along the minus strand of NZ_JAGPXE010000012.1, from coordinate 140,853 downwards.
TGCTGCACCGCTCCCGGATCCTGTGGGCGTGCCTGGTCGGCCGCGGCCCGGTGGTCGCGCACGAGCCCGCGACCAGGGCGAGCACGCGGCTGATGCTGCTGGTCTTCGCGCGCCTGAGCGGGCGGCGGACGGTGCTGCTGTGGCTGCACGCCGACGCCGACTCGGCGCTGGACGGGCAGCGGGCGCGGGGCAGGCTGATCCGAGCGAGCTCCTTCCAGCGGCACGTGCTGCGGGCCGAGCGGATGCACCGGCGCCTCCTGGCCGGTGAGCGGCTGATCGGCTGGCGCCGGGTGCACCTGTTCACCCGTTCTCAGGTGGCCGATGGCCTGCGGCTCGACGTGGAGACGTGACCTGCGTCCCCTTGGGCAGGGGCGGGCCGACATCAACTGATCGCGATGACTACCCTGGACCCCCGGTGCTGCGGCCAGATGTCGCTGCGCCAGGCTGAGATTTTTCGAGCTGCGGGTCACTGGCAACAGGGTGTGCGTCGGGTGGAGCGCGCGGTTCGACAAGCGCAAGCGGAGTCCAAGCAGGTTCGCCGCACGCCACCGAGTGGACGCACAGCCCCGTCAGCACGCGCGGGGTGGCGCCGGACCTTTATTCCGCGATCAGCCCACCGCCGACCCACCTAGGGAGACCCGCGTTCCGCATGCCTACTTTCGCTGAACTCGAACTCGACGAGCGCGTCCAGAAGACGCTGACCGAGATCGGGTACGAGGCCCCGTCGCCGATCCAGGAGCAGACGATCCCGCTGCTGCTGGAAGGCCGCGACGTGCTGGGCCTGGCGCAGACCGGTACCGGCAAGACCGCCGCGTTCGCGCTGCCGATTCTGTCCAACATGGACCTGACCACCACCAAGCCGCAGGCCCTGGTGCTGGCGCCCACCCGTGAGCTGGCCATCCAGGTCTCCGAGGCGTTCCAGCGCTACGCCTCGCACCTGCCCGGCTTCCACGTGCTGCCGATCTACGGCGGCACCGGGTACGGCCCGCAGCTGGCGGGTCTGCGCCGCGGCGCGCACGTCGTCGTCGGCACCCCGGGTCGGCTCATCGACCACCTGGAGAAGGGCTCGCTGGACCTCAGCGCGCTGAAGAACCTGGTGCTCGACGAGGCCGACGAGATGCTGCGCATGGGCTTCATCGAGGACGTCGAGAAGATCCTGCAGTCGGTTCCCAGCCAGCGCCAGGTCGCGCTGTTCTCGGCGACGATGCCGCAGGGCATCCGCAAGATCACGCAGAACTACCTGAACAACCCGGCGGAGATCTCGGTCAAGACCAAGACCTCCACCGCCACCAACATCAACCAGCGGCACGTGCCGGTGCGCGCCTCCAACAAGCTGGACGCGCTGACCCGCATCCTCGAGGTCGAGACCTTCGACGCGATGATCGTGTTCGTGCGCACCAAGCAGCTCACCGAGGAGCTCGCGGAGAAGCTGCAGGCGCGCGGTTTCAGCGCCTCGGCCATCAACGGTGACATCGCCCAGGCCCAGCGCGAGCGCACCATCGGTCACCTGCGCGACGGCAAGATCGACATCCTGGTGGCCACCGACGTGGCCGCGCGCGGTCTCGACGTCGAGCGCATCTCGCACGTGCTCAACTACGACATCCCGCACGACACCGAGTCCTACGTGCACCGCGTGGGCCGCACCGGTCGTGCCGGGCGCAGCGGCGAGGCGATCCTGTTCGTCTCCCCGCGCGAGCGCCACCTGCTGCGCGCCATCGAGCGGGCCACCCGCCAGCAGATCACGCAGATGGAGCTGCCGAGCATCGACGCGGTCAACGACCGCCGTCTGGCGAAGTTCGCGCAGAGCATCACCGACACGCTGGCCAAGGGCGGCCTGGAGGTCTTCCAGGAGCTGGTCAACGAGTACGAGCGCACCCACGACGTGCCCGCCTCGGAGATCGCCGCGGCCCTCGCCGCGATGGCCCAGGGGGAGCGCCCGCTGCTGCTGGAGGCCGAGCCGGAGCCGGCGCGCCGCGACGGCCCGACGTTCCACAGCAACAACGCCGACACCGAGACCTACCGGGTCGAGGTCGGCCGCCGGAACCGCGTCACGCCGCGCGCCCTGGTCGGTGCGCTCGCCAACGAGGGCGGTGTGCCCAGCAAGTACATCGGGCACATCGACATCCGCAACGAGCACACGCTGATCGAGCTGCCCGCGGACCTGCCCGAGGAGCTGCTGACCAAGCTGCGCGCCACCCAGGTGGCCGGTCGTGGCCTGAAGATCACCCGCGCCGACGGCGAGTTCATCAGCCGCCGCCCGCGCCGCCCCGCCGGCAACCGGGACCGCGACAACAAGCCGCGCCCGCACCGCAAGGGCCAGGGCACCGCCCAGCGCTCCCCGCAGCAGCACCGCACCGGCCCCAAGCGCGACCTCCGGCACACCGGAGCCTAAGTCCGAGTTCTCTCGGTTCGACTGCAAGCGGCGTAGCCGCGAGCTGCGAGGCCACCCTCGCAGCTCGCACCGCCGCGGGTTCTGACACGCCTTCTGGTGAGGACAGCCGCAGCGTTGTGTATTGGCATACATGAGTCGCGGATCCCGGAGCCAGGAGGCGTGTCAGGTTCCGCTACCCGCACCGCCAAGCAAACCGAGGAAATAGGTCTTCAAAACCGGTCGGTTACCCTCGCATAGGTACCCAGGTACATCCATCGACTCTGGAGCCCGTGAACCCGTGTTCGACACTCTCTCCGACCGGCTCACCTCGGTCCTGACGAACCTGCGCGGCAAGGGGCGGCTGTCGGAAGCCGACATCGACGCCACCGCGCGGGAGATCCGCATCGCCCTGCTCGAAGCGGACGTGGCGCTTCCCGTCGTGCGCGGGTTCATCAAGGGTGTCAAGGAGCGGGCCAAGGGCTCCGAGGTCTCGCAGGCGCTGAACCCGGCCCAGCAGGTCGTCAAGATCGTCAACGAGGAACTGGTCACGATCCTCGGCGGTGAGACCCGTCGCCTGGAGCTGGCCAAGACCCCGCCGACGGTGATCATGCTCGCGGGTCTGCAGGGTGCGGGTAAGACGACGCTGGCGGGCAAGCTCGCCAAGTGGCTGTCCGGTCAGGGCCACACGCCGATGCTGGTGGCCTGCGACCTGCAGCGGCCGAACGCCGTCAACCAGCTGCAGGTGGTCGGTGAGCGCGCCGGCGTCCCGGTGTTCGCTCCCGAGCCGGGCAACGGCGTCGGCGACCCGGTGCAGGTCTCCCGCGACAGCATCGAGGAAGCCAAGCGCGCGCAGCACGACATCGTCATCGTCGACACCGCCGGACGGCTGGGCGTCGACGAGGAGATGATGAAGCAGGCCGCCGACATCCGGGACGCGGTCTCGCCGGACGAGATCCTGTTCGTCCTGGACGCGATGATCGGTCAGGACGCGGTGACCACCGCCGAGGCGTTCCGCGACGGCGTGGGCTTCTCCGGCGTGGTGCTGACCAAGCTCGACGGTGACGCCCGCGGTGGTGCCGCGCTGTCGGTCCGCGAGGTCACCGGCCAGCCGATCATGTTCGCCTCCAGCGGCGAGAAGCTGGAGGACTTCGACGTCTTCCACCCGGACCGGATGGGCAACCGGATCCTGGGCATGGGTGACATGCTCACCCTGATCGAGCAGGCCGAGCAGGCCTTCGACCAGGAGCAGGCCGAGAAGGCCGCGGAGAAGCTGGGCACCGGCCAGCTGACCCTGGAGGACTTCCTGGAGCAGATGCAGGCGGTGCGGCGGATGGGTCCGCTGCAGAACCTGCTGGGCATGCTGCCGGGCGCGGGCCAGATGAAGGACCAGCTGGCCAACTTCGACGAGAAGCAGCTCGACCGCATCCAGGCGATCATCCGCGGCATGACCCCGGCCGAGCGCGCCGACCCGAAGATCATCAACGCCTCCCGGCGCCAGCGCATCGCGCGCGGTTCGGGCGTGACCGTCGGCGACATCAACGACCTGGTCAACCGGTTCTTCGAGGCCCGCAAGATGATGCAGCGGATGGCCGGCCAGTTCGGCGGCTTCGGCGGCGGAGGCGGCGGCAGCAAGAACCGCAAGGGCAAGAAGGGGAAGAAGGGCAAGAAGGGCAAGGGCGGCCCGACCCCGCCGAAGGGCATGAAGGGCGTGCCCGGCGGTTTCCCCGGTCTTCCCCCGGGCGGAATGCCCGGCATGGGCGGCGGAGCCGGTCCGGATCTGTCCAAACTGGACCCCACCGCCAACCAGCTCCCGCCCGGCTTCGACCCGTCGAAGCTGAACTTCGGCAAGAAGGACCAGTGACGGCGCTGCACCTGCGCGCCACGGTGCTGCCCGAGGGCGCGCAGCGGGACCTGTGGATCGCCGACGGCCGGATCTCGTGGGAACCGGTCGCCGGCGCCGAGACCGTCTTCGACGGCGGGTACGTGCTGCCCGGCCTGGTCGACGCGCACTGCCACGTCGGCATCGGAACCCAGGGGCCGGTCGAGCTCGACGAGGCCGTCACCCAGGCCGAGACCGACCGCGACGCGGGCACCCTGCTGATCCGCGACTGCGGTTCGCCGATCGACACCCGGCCGCTGCAGCAGCGCGACGACCTGCCGCGCATCATCCGCGCGGGCAAGCACCTGGCCCGCCCCAAGCGCTACATCCCGAAGCTGTCCGACGACCTCGACGACGAGCAGGACCTGCCCGCCGCGGTCGCCGAGCAGGCGGCTTACGGCGACGGCTGGATCAAGCTCGTCGGCGACTGGATCGACCGCTCGGTGGGCGACCTGGCCCCGCTGTGGAGCGACGAGGTGCTGGCCGAGGCCATCGACACCGCGCACCGGCTCGGCGCCCGCGTCACCGCCCACGTGTTCGGCGAGGACGCGCTGCCCGGCCTGATCAACGCGGGCATCGACTGCATCGAACACGGCACCGGCCTGACCGACGAGACCGTCGAACTGATGGCCGCACGCGGGACCGCCCTGGTGCCGACCCTGGTCAACGTGGAGAACTTCCCGGGCTTCGCCGCCGCCGCGACGAAGTACCCGGACTACGCCACGCACATGACCGCCCTCTACGAGCGCGCCGACAGCACCGTGGCCAAGGCCATCGAGGCCGGCATCCCGGTCTACGCGGGCACCGACGCCGGAGGCGGCATCCCGCACGGCGTGCTGGCCGATGAGGTCGCCGCGCTGCACCGCGTCGGCATGTCCACCGAGCAGGCCCTCAGCGCGGCCTCCTGGGGCGCGCGGGAGTGGCTGGGCTGGTCGGGCCTGGAGCACGGCGCCCTCGCTGACCTGGTGTGCTACGACGCAGACCCGCGCAAGGACCTGGACGTTCTCCGCTCGCCGAGTCGAATCCTGCTAGGCGGCAAGGTCTTCTAGTCCTTCGAACAGTCTGAAAACGGTCCCCGCAATCGTTTCCGCCTCCGATCGGCGACACAGCGTTCCCGTGTGCGAACCCTTAGGGTTGGTAGGTCGAGGGGAGCGTCTTGTGGGGGAGAAGCGGGATCCTTACCTTCAACCGATGCGTCGGGTGGACGGCACCGCCGACCTGCACCCCAAGTTCTGGGAGGCGCAGCTGGAAGCGGCCAGACGGGGCTCGCTGGCCTGGGGCTTCGCGGCGTTCTTCCTCGGATACGGCGGCTACTACCTGGCCGTGGTCATCCTCGGCGCCGTGCGGGAGCCCGACGGCGGGTTCAACCCCTCGCAACCGCCGAACACCGGCCCGCTGCTGCTGGTCGCGTTCGCGCCGAACATCCTGCTCGGTCTGATTCCCGCGGTCTTCTCGTGGTGGCGGGGTCACGGGCTGCGCGCCGACTTCGGCATCCTGCCCCGGCGCCGCGACGTGAAGGTCGGCCTGATCTGCGGGCTCTGCGCGCTGTTCGGTTCGTGGATGGTGACGCTGGTGGTCATCGCGGTCACCGGCCCGCCCCCGGAATCCGACCTGACCAGGCTGATGCAAGGAGACCGGACGGTCTGGTTGTTCCTGTTCGCGCTGTTCGCGTTCCTGGGTGCGCCGCTGACCGAGGAGCTGCTGATGCGCGGTGCCCTGTGGGGCGCGATGGAGCACTACCGGATCCCGCGCGTCGCGATCCTCATCCTGACCTCGGTGATCTTCGCCCTGATACACCAGGAGGTGTGGCGGACGCCGGTGCTGTTCGTCGGCGGGCTGGCCATCGGGATGGCGCGGATGATCACCGGGCGGGTGTCGGCCAGCATGGTCGCCCACGCCACCAACAACTTCCTGCCGGCACTCCTGCTGTTCGCCGTGGCCAGATGAACACTCCGCCCGAGACGAGGTGATCGTGACCCGGCTCGGCACCGCAGTAGTCTGACGGCTTCCGCCGGTGTCAGCCGACATCGTCACGCGGGTCGTCGATCCGCTGTTCGGCATCACGGAGGCGCTCGTGCACACACAAGAATCCGGAGTCGGCGATCCGGCACCCGGCGGCCGCACCTGGGTGGCCGAACCGCCGGTGCGCACGCACCGCTGGGGGCTGGGGGCCTTCTTCTTCGCCGAAGCGGTGTTCGTGCTGACCTCGGTGGTGCTGGCCGCCGCGTTCGGCGCACCGGGCGTGTGGTCCATCGTGCTGATGCTGGTGCTGCCGACCCTGCTGGCAGGTGGTGTGGCGGTGCTCATCACCGTGCTGCGCGGCAACGGCCCCGTGCAGGACTTCGGGCTGGAGTGGCGCTGGTCGGACGTCAGGACCGGGCTGGCCATCGGTGGCGTCGGACTGGTCACCACCACGATCGCCACCATGCTGTGGACGCACTGGGCCGAGCCGGGTCAGACGTCCACGGTGAGCAGCGTCCTCGACGGCGTCCGGTTGCCGCCGGTGGTGGCGGTGCTGCTGTGCCTGCACGTCTGGCTGGTCGCACCGCTGTGCGAGGAGCTGCTCTACCGCGGTCTGCTGTGGGGCGCGATGGAGCGGCTGCGCTGGAGCCAGCTCAACGTGTTCGTGCTGAGCACCGCGGTGTTCGCGATCGGCCACCTGGAGCCGGCCCGCACCTGGCTGCTGCTGGTGATCACCATCCCGATCGGTCTGGCCAGGATGGTCACCGGTCGCCTCACGGCCAGCGTGATCGCCCACCAGGTCAACAACTTCCTGCCCGCACTGGGCCTGCTCCTGGTCTCACTGGGCCTGATGCCCACCTGAGCCGACCATCGGGCAAGCGGCGGAGCCGGCTTTCTCGGTGATCCACCTGAGCAGCTGGCGCCGCCGGAGGTTCTCAGACGTCCTCTGGTGAGGACGCCGTGACGCCGTGTATTGGCATACATCAGGAGCGGCGCCCGGAGCCAGAGGGCGTCTGAGGTTCTCCTACCCGCACCGCCGAGCAAGATGCCCCGGTCGCCACTGGCGATGAGCGTCTGGCAGAATGGGTTGCTGTTCGCTGCTTGGGGTCCCTCTCACCTCTTGTCGGCGATTTGACCTACGAGCTTTGCGAATCGCTGCCCCACGCGGTTTGCGCATCGCTCACCGGAGCACCAATGAGAGTCTGAGGAGCACCAGCACCCGTGGCTGTGAAGATCAAGCTCGCGCGGATCGGCAAGATCCGGGAGCCGCACTACCGCATCGTCATCGCGGATGCCCGCACCCGTCGCAACGGCCGGGTCATCGAGACGATCGGTCAGTACCACCCGAAGGAGAACCCGAGCGGCATCATCGTCGACTCGGAGCGGGCGCAGTACTGGCTGGGTGTCGGCGCGCAGCCGACCGAACCGGTGCGCAACATCCTGGAGATCACCGGCGACTGGCAGAAGCACAAGGGCCTGCCGGGCGCCGAGGGCACCCTGAAGGTCGCCGAGCCGAAGACCAGCAAGCAGGAGCTGTTCGAGGCCGCTCTCGCCGCCGCCGGCGAGGAGCCGACCGTCGAGGCCACCACCCCGAAGAAGAAGGGTGGCAAGAAGTCCGAGGCCAAGGCTGAGGACAAGGCCGAGGACAAGGCTGCCGAGCAGAAGTCCGAGGACGGTCAGGCGTGACGGTCCTCTCGGACGCGCTTGAACACCTGGTGCGCGGCATCGTCGACAACCCCGACGATGTCCGCGTCCAGCTGCTGACGACCCGGCGTGGTCGCACCCTCGAGGTGCACGTCAACCCGGACGACCTGGGCAAGGTCATCGGACGCGGCGGGCGCACCGCCACCGCGCTGCGGACCGTGATGACCGGCATCGGTGGTCGCGGTATCCGGGTCGACGTGGTCGACACCGACCGCTGATCGGGATGAACGAACTTCAGCCGGAGGCCCTCGCAGTGGGGCGCGTGGTGCGGCCGCATGGCGTGCGGGGCGAGCTCGTCGTCGAGGTGCTCACCGACAGCCCGGAGCTGCGGTTCGTTCCCGGCTCGGTGCTCGGATTGAAGCGCCGAGGAGCCGGTCAGAGCAAGAACAAGAGCGCGCAGAGCCTCACCGTGACAGCCGCCCGGCAGCACGCCGGGCGGCTGTTGGTGCGCGCTGAGGGCGTGGACGGCCGGGACGCGGCGGAGGAGCTGCGCGGTGCGCTGCTGACGGTCTCCGCCGACGAGGCCGAGTCGCCCGAGGACCCCGACGAGTTCCACGACACCGAGCTGATCGGGCTGCGCGCGGCCCTGGTCTCCGGTGAGGACGTGGGCGTGGTGCGCGACGTGCTGCACTCGCCCGCGGGCGAACTCCTCGCGATCACCATCGCGGACCCGGAGGCCGAGAAGGGCGAACGAGAAGCCCTGGTGCCGTTCGTCTCCGCCATCGTCCCCGAGGTCGACCTCGACGCCGGCAGGGTCGTGCTCGACCCGCCCGAGGGCCTGCTGGACTGAGCCGGCGGTCGAGGCGGTCGTGCGCAGCGCGAGTTGCTCGAAGCGGCTTCGCCGGCGTGCAAGGATCCACCGCAGTGCGCCCGTTCGCGGGCGTTTCCCAGACGAGGCCACCATGCGCATCGACGTCATCACGATCTTCCCCGACTACCTGAACCCGCTGCGGGAAGCGCTGCTGGGCAAGGCCATCGAGCGCGAGCGGATCTCCGTCGGCGTGCACGACCTGCGCGACTGGACCCACGACGTGCACCGCGCGGTCGACGACAGCCCCTACGGCGGCGGCCCGGGCATGGTGATGAAGCCCGACGTCTGGGGCGAGGCCCTCGACGAGGTCTGCGCCGCGCAGGAGGCCACGCCCCGGCTGGTCGTGCCGACCCCGGCCGGGCGGCCCTTCGACCAGAAGACCGCCGTGCGCTGGTCGCAGGACCCGTGGCTGGTCTTCGCCTGCGGCCGGTACGAGGGCATCGACCAGCGGGTCATCGACGACGCCGCCACCCGGATGCCCGTCGAAGAGGTCTCCATCGGCGACTACGTGCTGGTCGGCGGTGAGGTCGCCGCGCTGACGATGATCGAGGCCGTTGTGCGGCTGCTGCCCGGAGTGCTGGGCAACCCGCTGTCGGCGGAGCAGGACTCCTTCTCGGACGGTCTGCTGGAGGGCCCCTGCTACACCCGTCCCGAGGTGTGGCGCGAACGCCCGGTTCCCGACGTCCTGCGCTCGGGCAACCACGCCGCGATCGCCCGCTGGCGGCGGGATCAGGCGCTGGAGCGGACCTACCACCGGCGGCCGGAACTGCTCTCGGCGTTGCCCGAGGGGGACCTGGATAAGGCCGACCGGAAACAGCTCGATAAACTGCGTGCGTCGGATGCTTCCGACGATGTCGGTGAGACCGGAGACGCGTCGCGCTGAGCCCCTCGTTGAAGGGGCCGGATCGGGCGACGAAATGCGGATCTGGCACACTGGACAGGTTGATGCAGTCGAGCCACCTGGTTCGACATGCGCAAAGAGCAAGTTCACCCCGTGTCGGGCGGTGCCCACCTTCCAGGTCGGGTCATCGACATGTGAGAACACGGGTGCCTTCGACACGGATGAGGACGGACCACCGATGAACACCCTGGACGCGTTGGACGCCCAGTCGCTGCGTTCCGACATCCCGGCCTTCCGGCCCGGTGACACGCTGAAGGTTCACGTCCGCGTCATCGAGGGTTCGCGCGAGCGGACTCAGGTCTTCCAGGGCGCAGTCATCCGCCGCCAGGGCGATGGCATCCGGGAGACCTTCACCGTGCGCAAGGTTTCCTTCGGTGTCGGTGTGGAGCGGACTTTCCCGGTGCACACCCCGAACATCGCGCAGATCGAGGTCGTCTCGCGCGGCGATGTCCGGCGGGCGAAGCTGTACTACCTGCGCGACCGGCGCGGCAAGGCGGCGAAGATCAAGGAGAAGCGGGAGACCGCTTCGGCGTCCTGATCGACGCGAGACGTTGCAGTTCTGAGGGGCCCGGCCGCGAAAGCGTCCGGGCCCTTCTGCTGTCCACCTTCGGGTGATCAATGCAGGCCCAGCGAGTGCAGGTGCTGACCCCGGAACGGGATGTTCCGGAAAATCGCACGTCATCGAGGCGGAACCGGGCGGGTTTCCCGGTCCGCCGCGCCGGGGGAGCGCGAGGGCCCCTGAGCCGGTTCAAGTAGCCTGGCCGGGTGGCCGACGTCATGCGCAGCGGATCAGCGGAAGAGCCCCAGGACTCGGAGCACCGTGAGGGTGCTCCCGACAGGGGGTCTCAACACCCGAAGTCGAAGGGCAAGAAGAAGTCTTCCTTCTGGGTGGAGTTGCCCATCCTGATCGTGACCGCCCTGGTGCTCACGGTGCTCATCCAGGCGTTCCTGGCCCGGGTGTACGTGATCCCGTCCCAGTCGATGGAGCAGACGCTGCACGGCTGCACCGGTTGCAACAACGACCGGGTGCTGGTCGACAAGGTTTCCTACCGCTTCTCCGAACCCGAGCCCGGCGACGTCGTGGTCTTCCGCGGTCCGCAGCCGTGGGTGCAGAACGAGTTCACCGCCGAGGAGTCCACCAACCCGGTCGCGGGCTTCTTCCAGGGCGCGGTCGCGCTGCTGGGCTTCGGCGCGCCGGACGAGAAGGACTTCGTCAAGCGGGTCATCGCCGTCGGCGGCCAGACCGTCGAGTGCTGCGACCCGCAGAACCGGGTCCTGGTGGACGGCAAGCCGCTCAACGAGCCCTACGTGTACTGGGAGCCGGGCCGCGGCGTCGGCCAGGACGAGTTCGCGCCGGTCACCGTTCCGCAGGGGCACCTGTGGGTGATGGGTGACAACCGCAACGACTCCTCCGACTCCCGCGTTCAGGGCGGTGGCGGCACCAACGGCGCCGTCCCGGTGGACAACGTCATCGGCAAGGCGCAGGTGATCGTGCTGCCGCCGACCCGCTGGCAGAGCATCCCGGAGCCCAACCCGCAGTCGACGGCGCTGGGTGCGCCGGCCTGGCAGGGCGGGCTGCCGCTGGGCGTGGGGTTCGCCGCGGCGTTCCCCGCGGTCTGGATGGGTCGTAGGCTCGTCGGTGCAGTGAGCAAGCGACGGCAGTCGGAGTGACATCGAAGTGACGGTGACGGACTTCCGGCCACCCCGGTCGGTGATCCGGCGCAGCAGCGGCAACTGGGCCCTGCAGAGCGCCCTGGATCGCCGGGGGCTGGGCCCGGTCGCCGGTGTGGACGAGGCCGGGCGAGGCGCGTGCGCCGGGCCGCTGGTGGTCGCCGCGTGCGTGCTCAAGCCGGGTGATGCGAAGCGCTTCGACGGCCTGACCGACTCCAAGGTGCTGACCGAGGCCGACCGGGAGCGGCTCTACGACCGCATCACCTCGCGCGCGCTGAGCTGCTCGACCGTGGTGATCCCGGCCGAGGACGTCGATGCGCTGGGCATTCACGTCGCCAACCTGGAGGGCATGCGCCGCTCGGTGGCGCAGCTGACCGAGCACCCCGGCTACGTGCTCACCGACGGTTTCAAGGTGCAGGGCCTGGCGACCCCGAGCGTGGCCGTCGTCAAGGGAGACCTGGTCGCGGCGTGCGTGGCGGCGGCATCGGTGCTGGCCAAGGTCACCCGGGACAGGTTGATGGCCGGTGAGCTGCACGAGGGGTTCCCGGAGTACGCCTTCGACGTGCACAAGGGCTACAGCACGCCGCTGCACTCGGCGCGCATGACCGAGCACGGTCCGTGCGTCCAGCACCGCTGGTCCTACGCGAACGTCGTGGCCGCCGCCACGAAGCACGGGATGCGCTCGCCGCGCGCTGTGACCAGCAAGCCCGGTTTGTTCGATGCTTCGAAGGGGGAAGTGGTGGACAATGAGGCCTTGTAGTCCGAACGGAAACGCAGAAGGGCTCGCACACCGATGAGCGCCGAGGATCTCGAAAAGTACGAGACCGAGATGGAGCTGCAGCTCTACAAGGAGTATCGCGACATCGTCGGTCAGTTCACCTACGTCGTGGAGACCGAACGGCGCTTCTACCTGGCCAACGCGGTGGACGTGCAGGTGCGCAACTCCGACTCGGAGGTCTACTTCGAGGTGTCGATGTCCGACGCCTGGGTTTGGGACATGTATCGCCCGGCGAGGTTCGTCAAGAACGTTCGGGTGATCACGTTCAAGGACGTCAACGTCGAGGAGCTGGACAAGCCCGATCTCCGGTTGCCGGAGAACGGGCCTTTCGGGTCGTAGGGGAACCCGGAACACGTCGCAGGCGCCCGGACGGTCGAATTCGACCGTCCGGGCTTTTTCGTGCGCGCAGTGCGATCGAGTGGTTCTGTGAATACCCGGATACACGAAATCCACCACACGTAGGTGTGAGCACTGATTGTCCACAGGGGACCAATTCATCCACAGATTCGGAAATCTGTTTGGCATTTCGGCTCGGGATGGGCAACGTGGAGTTCATCCCGTTCCCGGAATGGCTGGTGCTGAGCGGTTTTCACCCCTCCCGGAACGGGAACCGTCGATTCGATTCCCGAGGAGGTTCCCCGTGGGCACCGAGAAGATCACCGCGCCGCTGTCCGATCACCTGGCCGGCGGGCGCAGGCACGAGCTGGGCAGGGTCGGCGAGCGGATGGCCGCCGAGCTGCTGGAGCGGAGCGGGCTGATCGTGCTGGACCGCAACTGGCGATGCCCGCGCGGTGAGCTCGACATCGTCGCCACCGATGGAGACCTCGTGGTGTTCTGCGAGGTCAAAGCGCGATCCGGGGTGGATTACGGCGGCCCGCTGCACGCCATCGGCCCGGACAAGATCGCCAGGGTGCGGGGTGTGGCCAGGGCGTGGCTCTCCGAGCGCGACCTGGTCGGCTGCCGGGTCCGCTTCGACGTCGTCTCGGTGCTGTGGCCACCGGGGGAACCCGCGCGCGTCGAGCACCTCGAGGGGGTGTTCTGAGATGGCGCTGCGCAAGACCTGGGCCGTCGCCCTGTTCGGCGTCGACGGAGTGCTCGTGGAGATCGAGGCCGACGTGCGCTCCGGGCTGCCCTCGGTGCAGTTGATCGGCCTGCCCGACAACGCGCTGAAGGAGGCCAAGAACCGGGTGTCCGCGGCCATCCAGAACTGCCGGGAGGAGTGGCCGGCGGACCGGGTGATCACGCTGGCGCTGTCGCCGGCCGCTCTGCCCAAGGGCGGCACGTCCTACGACCTGGCGCTGGCCTGCGCGGTGCTGGCCGCCAGCGAGCAGGTGCCGCCGCACCGGTTGCGGGGCACGGTGCTGTTCGGCGAGCTGGCCCTCGACGGTCGGCTGCGCGGGGTGCGAGGGCTGCTGCCCGCGCTGCTGGCCGCTCGCCGGTCCGGTGTGCGGCGCGCGGTGGTGCCGGTGGACGGCTTGGGCGAAGCGCACCTGGTGGACGGCATCGAGATCCTCGGCGCCGAGCACCTGCAGGAGGTCATCGCGTGGCTGCGCGAGCTGGCGGAGCTGCGGGAGGACCCGCCGCCGGTCGTCGAGCCGGGGCGCGAGGGCGTGCCGGACCTGTCCGACGTGCTCGGTCAGCCGGAGGCGCGCTGGGCGCTGGAGGTCGCCGCCGCCGGTGGCCATCACCTGCTCATGGTGGGGCCGCCGGGCACCGGCAAGACGATGCTGGCCAAGCGGCTGTGCGGGCTGCTGCCCGAACTGACCGTTACCGAATCGCTGGAGGTCACGGCTCTGCGCTCGCTGAGCGAGGAGTCCACGGAGTTCCTGGTGCGCCGACCTCCGTTCGTGGCCCCGCACCCGTCGCTGTCGATCCCGGCGCTGATCGGCGGCGGCACGGGACTGGCCAGACCGGGAGCCGTCAGCCGGGCGCACCGGGGGATCTTGCTGCTCGACGAGGCGTGCGAGCTCGGCCCGAAGCGGTTGGAGGCGTTGCGCACGGCACTGGAGGAGGGGGAGATCAGATTGGCCCGTCGCGACGGCACGCTGCGCTACCCGGCGCGGTTCCAGCTCGTGCTGGCCACGAACCCGTGCCCCTGCGCACCGCCCCGTGAGCTGGACTGCCAGTGCGCTCCGCAGGCGCGGCGGCGCTATCTGGGCAAGTTGTCCGGTCCGCTGCTGGACCGGGTGGACCTGCGGGTGCGCACTCGGCCGATCTCGGCGATGAGCACCCGCGCGGGCACCGAGCCGGAGAGCACGGCGGTCGTGCGCGAGCGGGTCGAGCGGGCGCGGGCGGTGGCGCGGGAGCGGTGGGCCGATCACGGCTGGCAGACCAACACCGAAGTGCCAGGGCCGGCGTTGCGCAAGGAGTTCGCGCTGCCGGAGCAGACGACGGCGCTGCTGGAACGGGGATTGGAGGCGGGCGCGATCACCGCGCGCGGAGCCGACCGGTGCCTGCGGGTGGCGTGGACGCTGGCGGATCTCGACGCGAGTCCCCGGCCAACGGCCGATCACGTCGCCGCAGCGCTGGAGTTCCGGGACAGGAGGGCGGTGTGATGGGCGCGTGGGCTTCGCTGAGCGAGAAGACCAGGCAGGAACTGCTGCAGGCCAGGGCTTTCCTGTCGGCGGTGGCCGAGCCACCGGCCCGGGCCTTGGCCCGGTTCGTCGCCGAGCGCGGTGCGCGGGGCGCCGTGGACGCGATCCTGCGGCGGCGGGCACCGGAACCGGTGCTGGCGGAGGTGGAGGCCAGGCGTGACGCAGTGTCGGGCGAGCGGCTGCTGCGCGCGGGCGAGGCGGCGGGACTCCGGCTGTTCATCCCGGAGCGGCCGGATTGGCCGTGCGAGGCGTTCTCGGAGCTCACCGGCGCGCGCGAGATGGACCTGCCGGACATGGCCGAGCCGCTCGCGCTGTGGGTGCGCGGGCGGGCCGAGCCCGCGGCGTGCACCGAGCGCGCCGTGGCCGTGGTGGGAGCTCGTGCGGCGTCCGGGTACGGCGAGCACGTGGCGGCGGAGTTCGGCCACGGCCTGTCCGGGGCGGGGTTCACCGTGGTCTCCGGCGCGGCCTACGGCATCGACGGTGCGGCGCACCGGGGCGCGCTGTCGGCCGGTGGGCGCACGGTGGCGTTCCTGGCCTGCGGCGCGGACGTGGACTACCCGGCGGGACACGGCAGGTTGCTGCGCGCCATCGCCGACCAGGGCGCGGTGATCAGCGAGTACCCGCCGGGAACGCCACCGCGCAAGCACCGGTTCCTGGTGCGCAACCGGCTGATCGCCGCGATGGGCCGGGCCACCGTCGTGGTGGAGGCGGGCGCGCGCAGCGGTGCGGCCAACACCGCCAACACCGCGGATCTGCTGGGGCGTCCGGTGCTGGCGGTGCCGGGTCCGGTCACCTCGCAGAACTCGGTGGGTTGCCACGCGATGGTGCGCTCGGGGCAGGCGGTGCTGGTCACCCGCACCGAGGAGGTCGTCGAGCTGCTCAGCCCGCTGGGGGTGAGCCCGGTGGAGGAGGTTGTTGCCCGGTCGCGCGCCACGGATCGGCTGCACCCGGACGCGCGGCGGGTTCACGACGCGCTGAGGGGCGTGGAGTCCGCGGGGAATGACGAGCTGGCCCGCGACTGCGGGTTGCCGCTGGGGCGGGTGCGGGCCGTGCTCGTCGAGCTGGAACTCGGTGGTTTCGCGAAACGGACGGAAAGCGGGTGGATCGCGATCACGAGTTGAGGAGAAAGATGCAGGAAAGGTAAGTGAAAGAGATTCCGGAGAATGGAAGGGGAAACCGACTCCGATCTGCGTGTTCGGCCGTGGACAGCCGCTCGCCACAGCGATTTTCGTGTCAACACGTAATGGCATGATTTCGCAACGTGAGTTCGGAAACAGCGCAATTCGCGTGGCGATGCTTGACCGGCGAATCGATTGCGACGAGCGTCGTGGGTATGACCGGTGGACGTCCCGCGCGAGCGAGCCGACCCGACCTCCGCGAGGTTCGGGCCGGACTGCCTGAAGAGCTGGGCTCCGCTGTGGACTCCTTCGAGCGGCACCTCGCCGTCGAGCGGGGACTCTCCGCCCACACCGTGCGCGGATACGTCACCGACGTCGTCTCGCTCTTAGCCCACCTGGCCGGAGTCGCGGGCGACGCCGGGGTGCGCGGGCTCGACCTGTCGGTGCTGCGGGAATGGCTGTCCACCCAGCACAGCGCGGGTGTCAGCCGATCGACGCTGGCCCGCAGGACGGCGTCCGCGCGCGCGTTCACGGCGTGGGCGTTCAAGGCCGGGCTGCTTCCCGCCGATCCCGGCCCGCGGCTGGCCGTTCCCTCGCGCCCGCGCAAGCTGCCGCCGGTGCTGCGCGCCGACCAGGCCGGCGAGGCGATGAGCGCGTCGGCATCCGGCGCCGAGCAGGGCGATCCGGTTGCTCTCCGTGATCACGCGGTCGTGGAAGTGCTGTACGCCACCGGTGTTCGGGTGGCCGAACTGTGCGGCCTGGACGTCGGCGATGTGGACCGTGAAAGACGTGTGCTCCGCGTCATCGGCAAGGGCGACAAGGAGCGCGCTGTGCCGTTCGGCCTGCCCGCCGATGCGGCACTCGGTCGATGGCTCCACAGCGGGCGGCCTAAACTGCTACGTGATCCGTCAAACTCGGCGTTGTTCCTGGGAGTCCGGGGTGGACGCCTCGATCCCAGGACAGCGCGGCGGACCGTGCACGACGCCGTCGGCGCGGTCGGCGGTGCGCCGGATCTGGGGCCGCACGGACTTCGGCACTCGGCTGCGACCCATTTGTTGGAAGGTGGCGCAGACCTCCGTAGCGTTCAGGAGTTGCTTGGTCACGCTACGCTCGCAACGACCCAGCTTTACACCCACGTGACCGTTGAACGGCTGAAGGCGATCCATGACCGAACCCACCCCCGTTCCTGACCATGCCGGGGGCGGCGCCAACACGGTGGCCGCGAGATCGAGCTCGGCACCGGTGAGCGCCCGCGACCACGACGGTGCGGCCAACGGAAACCGGCCGAAGCTGCCCGGTGCACTCGCGCTGGCCACCGTCGAGTCGGCGTGGGGAACCAACGGCCAGCGCAGCGGTGACGAGGTCGAAGCCGGCATCGTCGCGCTGTGGCAGGCGTTCGGGGAACGGCCGACCCAGGAGCTGCGCGACCGGCTGGTGCTGCACTACGCGCCGCTGGTCAAGTACGTCGCCGGACGTGTGGGCACCGGCCTGCCCTCGCACGTGGAGATCTCCGACCTGATCCAGTCCGGGATATTCGGCCTGGTCGACGCGATCGAGAAGTTCGAGCCCGAGCGCGGGCTGAAGTTCGAGACCTACGCGATGCAGCGCATCCGAGGTGCGATCCTCGACGACCTGCGCGCCCAGGACTGGGTGCCGCGCTCGGTGCGCAGCCGCGCGCGCGACGTGGAACGGGCTTTGGAGCGCCTGGAGGCCAAGCTCCAGCGCACGGCCACGGATGCGGAACTCGCCGACGAGCTCGAACTGTCCCTCGAAGAGCTGCGCGAACTGTTCGCGCAGCTGCAGATGACCAGCGTCGTCGCGCTGGACGACCTGATCGGCGCAGGCCACGCGCAGGCGTCGCTGGCCGAGACGCTGCCGGACGACCGCGCCGAGGACCCGGTGGCGGCGCTGGTCGATCGCGACAGCCGCCGCCAGCTCGCCGAAGCCGTCGAGCGGCTCAGCGAGCGGGACCGGGTCGTGGTGACCCTCTACTACTTCGAGAACCTCACGCTCGCCGAGATCGGCCGAGTCCTGGGCGTCACCGAGTCCCGCGTCTGCCAGCTGCACACCCGAGCGGTCCTGCGGCTGCGCACGAAGCTCACCGAACCGGGCTGATCCCCTCCTCACCAGGGCAGCAGCCGCACGCGGCCCGGTGCGATCAGTTCCAGGGGGTCCCGGTAGCGCTCGCCCTCGCGCAGGCCCCAGTGCAGGCACGCGGGGTGCGCGCACCCGGGATGCCCGGGTTCCAGGTGGCCGATCACCTGACCCCGCGCGACCCGATCGCCCGCCGCGACGGCCGGGGCGACCGGTTCGTAACTGGTGCGCAGTCCTCCGGCGTGCTCGACCGACACCACCGCGCGGTCGACCAGCCAGCCCGCGTGCACCACGACCCCGTCGGCGGCCGCCAGCACCGGCTGTCCGGCCTCGCCGACCAGATCGACTCCGCGATGCCCCGGGCCGAACGCCGAATCGGGCGCCTCGAACGGCCGTGCCACCGCGGGTGGCGGGGCCAGCGGCCAGCCGAAACCCGCGGCTGAGCTCGGCTCGGCGGACCGCGCGGGCGAGGCCGGTGGTGCGGCCGCCGCGGTAAGGGCTGCGGAGCAGGCGAGGGCCGCGCCGGAGAGGATCGCGATCAGGATTCGCATGGATCCAACGTGGCCCGCCCGAGTCGGCGATGACCAGGACCGACGGCGAATCTGTGGACAAACCGGACCGCTGTGGACAACTCCTGGTGCGCGGTCGGGTGGTGGGTTGCGCGTCCAGTACACTGTTCACGCGGTTTCGTGTCCGCGCGAACCGACTACGCGTGCCCGCGCGTAGGCCGCCGCTCAGGTGGCCCCGGATTCTTCCGGGTCCCTGTCGGCAGGCCACCGGGTCCTTCGCGGTCCTGCTCCACGTTCCAACGGGGTGGGTGGGGGATCTGGGCCGGGCACCAGGGCGGCGAGTCACCCGGCTCGTCGCGGCAACCCAAACGCGCGCCCGCAGAGGGCGCGCCCGACTCAAGAGGTGAACACAGGCCATGGCCGTCGTCACCATGAAGCAGCTGCTCGACAGCGGCGTGCACTTCGGGCACCAGACCCGTCGCTGGAACCCGAAGATGAAGCGCTACATCTTCACCGAGCGCAACGGCATCTACATCATCGACCTTCAGCAGACGCTGACCTACATCGATGGTGCGTTCGACTTCATCAAGCAGACCGTCGCCCACGGGGGCACGATCCTGTTCGTCGGCACCAAGAAGCAGGCGCAGGAAGCGATCTCCGAGCAGGCTCTGCGGGTCGGCATGCCGTACGTCAACCAGCGCTGGCTGGGCGGCATGCTCACCAACTTCCAGACCGTTCACCGCCGTCTGCAGCGTCTCAAGGAACTCGAGACCATGGAGCAGACCGGTGGCTTCGAGGGTCGCACCAAGAAGGAAATCTTGATGCTGACCCGCGAGAAGGACAAGCTGGAGAAGACGCTCGGCGGTATCCGCGACATGTCCAAGGTGCCCAGCGCCGTGTGGATCGTGGACACCAAGAAGGAGCACATCGCGGTTGGCGAGGCTCGCAAGCTGGGCATCCCGGTTGTCGCGATCCTGGACACCAACTGCGACCCGGACGAGGTCGACTACCCGATCCCGGGCAACGACGACGCGATCCGCTCCGCCGCGCTGCTGACCCGCGTGGTCGCCGATGGTGTTGCCGAGGGCCTGATGGCCCGCAGCGGCCGCAACAACGGCGCCTCCGAGGGTGGCGAGGAGAAGCCGGCCGGCGGCGAGCCGCTGGCCGAGTGGGAGAAGGAACTGCTGGCCGGTTCCGGCCAGGCCACCGAGGGTGGCGAGCAGCAGCCCGCGCAGTCCTGATCACTCGCGCTGCGCACCCGTTGAATCCGGCGGGTGCGCAGCGCGATCAGGCTTCCCGCCAGTCACACTGGCAACCGACCCACGCCGGGCCGAGAGCACGGCCGCTGATCGCGGCGCATCGCGCGGTGCTGGGTCGAGCATTCGCAAAAGATCTTCCACCTCCGTATCAACAGGGACGGACTACGCACGATGGCGAACTTCAGTGCGGCCGACGTCAAGCGTCTTCGCGAGCTGACCGGCGCCGGCATGATGGACTGCAAGAAGGCTCTTGAGCAGAACGAGGGCGACTTCGACAAGGCTGTCGAGAGCCTGCGCATCAAGGGTGCCAAGGACGTGGGCAAGCGTGCCGAGCGCGCCACTGCCGAGGGCCTGGTCGCCGCCGAGGGCGGCGTGCTGATCGAGATCAACAGCGAGACGGACTTCGTCGCCAAGAACGACGAGTTCATCGAGCTGGCCAACAAGGTCGTCGCAGCGGCCGCCGCCGCGGGTGCGACCGACGTCGACTCCGCGCTGGCCGCGAAGCTGGACGACAAGACCGTGGCCGACGCCGTGCAGGAGCTCTCCGCCAAGATCGGCGAGAAGCTGGAGCTGCGCCGGGTCCAGAAGTTCGACGGTCAGGTGGCCACCTACCTGCACCGCCGCTCCGCGGACCTGCCCCCGGCGGTCGGCGTGCTGGTCGAGTACACCGGTGACGACGCGGACGCCGCTCGCGGTGCCGCGATGCAGGTCGCCGCGCTCAAGCCCACCTACCTCTCCCGCGACGAGGTCCCCGAGGACATCCAGGCCAACGAGCGCCGGATCGCCGAGGAGACCGCCAAGGAGGAGGGCAAGCCGGAGAAGGCCATCCCGAAGATCATCGAGGGTCGCCTCAACGGCTTCTTCAAGGAGAACTGCCTGCTGGACCAGCCGTCCGTGCAGGACAACAAGAAGACCGTCAAGGCCCTGCTGGACGAGGCCGGTGTGACCGTGACCGGGTTCGTCCGGTTCGAGGTCGGACAGGCCTGATCCCGCGCCGCGCGGCTGCCGGCCGCACCCCCGTGGGGTTCGGCCCGGCGGCCGTGGAGGACGGCACGGCGCCCCGCCTTCGTTGTTCGAGGCGGGGCGCTTTTGCAAGGTAAGGGCGGTTCCGCTCCTCGCGGGGCCGCGCCGGGTATCGGTCGCTCACGAGGCGGGTATCCGGTTCTCGACCCGCACACCAGTTGGCGAAGTGAACATTCAAGACCTCGCGGGAGGATTCAAGTGACCGACGACGGCCCGGCGAAGCGTGGTTACGGTCGCGTGCTGCTCAAGCTCGGCGGCGAGATGTTCGGCGGCGGCAGCGTCGGAATCGATCCCGAAGTGGTCGCCACCGTGGCACGCCAGATCGGCGAGATCGTCGCCGACGGGGTCGAGGTGGCCATCGTGATCGGCGGTGGGAACTTCTTCCGCGGCGCGGAGCTGCAGCAGCGCGGCATGGACCGCGCGCGCGGTGACTACATGGCGATGCTGGGCACGGTGATGAACTGCCTGGCGCTGCAGGACTTCTTGGAACGCGAGCACGGGATCGACACCCGGGTGATGACCGCGATCACGATGGGTCAGGTCGCCGAGCCCTACATCCCGCGGCGCGCGATGCGACACATGGAGAAGGGCCGCGTGGTCATCTTCGGCGCCGGCACCGGCATGCCGTACTTCTCCACCGACACCACCGCCGCGCAGCGGGCGCTGGAGATCGGCTGCGAGGTCGTGCTGATGGCCAAGGCCGTCGACGGCGTCTACACCGCCGACCCCAAGACCACGCCGGACGCGAAGCTGTTCGAGCACATCACCCACCGCGAAGTGCTGGAACGCGGCCTGAAGGTCGCCGACGCCACGGCGTTCAGCCTGTGCATGGACAACGACATGCCCATCCTGGTGTTCAACCTCCTGGAGGAAGGCAACATCGCCCGCGCGGTCGGCGGTGAGAAGATCGGCACGCTGGTCAGCACCCCGGGCGCCGAGCAGCTTTGATGGTGCTGGATCCTGATCTGGTCGCGGGGCCGCCTGGGAGGCGAGCCGTGCGACGCGCAACACTTGCACAGTCCACTGGTCGGCAGACTTAAGGAGCAGCCGTGATCGACGAAGCTCTTCTCGAAGGCGAGGAGAAGATGCAAAAGGCTGTGGAGGTGGCCAAGGATGAGCTGGCCTCCGTCCGCACCGGTCGCGCGAACCCCGCGATGTTCTCCGGCATCGTCGTCGACTACTACGGATCGCCGACGCCGCTGAACCAGCTCGCCAGCGTCTCCGTCCCGGAGGCCCGGCTGGTCGTCATCAAGCCTTACGACGGCAGCCAGATCCAGGCGATGGAGAAGGCGATCCGCGACTCCGACCTCGGGGTCAACCCGTCCAACGACGGCCAGCTGATCCGCGTCGCGATCCCGCAGATGACCGAGGAACGCCGCAAGGAGATGGTCAAGCTCGCCAAGACCAAGGGCGAGGAAGGCCGGGTCACCATCCGCGGCATCCGCCGCAAGGTGAAGGAAGAGATCGAGCGCATCGTCAAGGACGGCGAAGCCGGCGAGGACGAGGGTTCGCGTGCGGAGAAGGAACTCGACAACCTGACCCACCGCTACACCGGTCAGGTCGACGACTTGCTCAAGCACAAGGAAGCGGAACTCCTCGAGGTCTGAGTGGTGACGCCCGGCCAGTGTGCAGACGAGTCCGGAATGTCGGCCGACGACGTTCCGGACCCGCCTTCGCGTCCATCCCGGGCCGGTCGTGACCTCCGCGCCGCCATCGGCGTCGGGGTCGTGCTCGGGGCGGCCGTCATTCTCTCGTTGCTGATGGTGCGGTTCGTGTTCATCGGCATCGCCGCAGCGGCTGCTCTGGTGTCGACCATCGAGCTGGCCCAGGCCGTGCGACGCGCGGCGGGCATCCGGGTCTCGTTAGTCCCGGTGCTGGTCGGCGGGCAGGCCATGATGTGGCTGTCCTGGCCGTTCGGGCTGCGCGGCATCCTGATCTCGTTCGCGATCACCGTGCTGGGGTGCCTGGTCTGGCGGTTCCGCGACGGCATCGACGGATACCTGCGCGATGTGACCGCCTCGGTGTTCACCGCCGCCTACGTGCCGCTGTTCACGGCGTTCGCCGCGATGCTGGTGCGCCCGGAGGACGGTGCGTTCCGGGCGCTGGTGTTCCTGATCTGCGTGGTCGCCTCGGACACCGGTGGGTACGCGTTCGGCGTGCTGTTCGGCAAGCACCCGATGGCCCCGGTGATCAGCCCGAAGAAGTCCTGGGAGGGCTTCGGCGGGTCGCTGGTCGGCGGCGTGCTGGCCGGTGCGCTGTCGGTGTGGTTGCTGCTCGACGGCCAGTGGTGGATGGGTGTGCTGGTCGGCGCCGCGCTGGTGTGCAGCGCGACCGTTGGCGACCTGATGGAGTCGGTGATCAAGCGCGACCTGGGCATCAAGGACATGGGCAACCTGCTGCCCGGTCACGGTGGCCTGATGGACCGGATGGACTCGCTGCTCCCGTCGGCACCGCTGGCGTGGATGATGCTGTTCTGGCTCATCCCCAGCTGATGCGTGCCTGGCGGGAGAAGCAGGTTCCGGAGGTCACGCCGAGCCCCAACATCTGGAACTGGCCGGAGGTCTACGAGGCGGAGAACCACGCCCAGGACGCGGTGGGGGCGCTGTGGAAGGCGCTGCGCGCCGAGCGCGACTGGGCCGGTCTGGACGTCGTCGACGTGGGCTGCGGCGACGGCTTCCACCTGTCCGTTTTCGCGGCCACGGCCCGTTCGGTGATCGGAGTCGAACCGCACGAGCCGCTGGCCGAACGCGCACGCGCCCGCACGGCGGGCACGCCGGGCGTGGACGTCCGGGTCGCTCCGGCCCAGCGCCTCCCGCTGGCCGACGGCAGCGTGGACCTGCTGCACGCGCGCACGGCGTACTTCTTCGGGCCGGGATGCGAGCCGGGTCTGGCGGAGGCGGAGCGGGTGCTGCGTCCAGGCGGCACGATCGCGATCGTCGACCTGGACACGGCGAGCCCGCCCTACGGCGACTGGATGCGCGCCGACGCCCCGCAGATCGATCCGGGCAAGATCGAGTCGTTCTTCACCCGCCACCACTTCACCAGCACGACGGTGCCCACGCTCTGGCGCTTCCACGACCGCCAGACGCTGGAGGCGGTCCTGCGCATCGAGTTCTCCGCGAAGACCGCGGCCCGGGCGGCGGCCGAGTCCCCGGGCAGGACCATCCCGGTCACCTACCGCCTGCGGACCCGCACCAAGCCCACGGGCCTGCTCGCCACCTGAGCCCGCGACGTCGTGCCGCTACCGAGCTCACTCCCGCGAGCGTTCACCCAGAGCGTGAAGATTCGAATTTCGCGCGAATTTCGAGTCGAAAGTGCGGCGTCCGAATTTCGCGCGAAATTCGAATCCGGCCTTGGCGGCGGCGCCGGGTCTTGTCGCCTCAGAAGGTCTCGCCGGCGGGTTGCCGGGTGACGGCGTTGACGCGGTTGAAGAGGTTGGACAGGCCGATCATGAGCGTCAGGGCCGCGATCTGCTCCTCGTCGTAGTGCTCGGTGATCCGCTTCCAGAGCTCGTCGTCGACGGCGTCGCCCTTGTCGGCGAGACGGGTCGTGGCCTCGGCCAGCTCCAGCGCGGCGCGCTCGCCGTCGTCGAAGAAGGGAGCCTCCCGCCAAGCGGCCACCGCCCAGAGCTTGTCGTCGCTGGTCCCGAGCTCCTTGAGCTGCTTGGAGCTGTAGTGCGCGCAGAAGCTGCACCCGTTGATCTGGCTGGAGCGCAGGTGCACCAGCTCCAGGGTCTCCGCCGGGATGTCGACCGAGTGCACGGTCTTCATCAACGCCTGGATCGACTTGAAAGCGTCCGGCAGGAGCATCGCGGGGTTGTTCATCCGTGCTTGCATGAGTGCCTCCGGTGTCACATGAGCCGGTTCCGGCTCGTCTACCCCCATGACGGGCGGCGACGGAGGAATGTGACCGATGGACGACAGCGATTTCCTGGCGAAGCGGTTCGAGCAGCACCGCAGGCGGTTGAAGGGGGTCGCGCTGCGGATGCTCGGCTCGCACGCCGAGGCCGAGGACGCGGTGCAGGAGGCGTGGCTGCGCGTGGACCGCGCGGGCGCCGATGACGTCGCCAACCTGGGCGGCTGGCTGACCACGATCATCGGCCGCGTGTGCTTGGACATGCTCCGCGCCCGCCGCTCCAGGCCGGAGCAGCCGGCCGACGACCTGCCCGAGCAGTCGGACGGGCCGACGCCGGAAGCGGAAGCGGTGATGGCCGACTCCGTCGGGCTGGCCCTGTTCGTCGTGCTCGACACCCTCGAACCCGCCGAGCGCCTCGCGTTCGTCCTGCACGACATGTTCGCGGTGCCGTTCGACGACATCGCCCCGATCGTGGGACGCAGCTCGACGGCCACCCGGCAGCTCGCCAGCCGCGCCCGCCGCCGGGTTCGGCAGAGCGGGCAGCCGGAACCCGACCTGGTCGCGCAGCGCGAGGTCGTCGACGCGTTCCTGCGCGCGGCCCGCGAAGGCGACTTCGAGGGCCTGCTGAACGTGCTCGCCCCCGACGTCGTGCTGCGCGCCGATCAGCGCGCGATGGACACCGCCGCCCGCGCTCGCAAGGCCGGTGCCCCCGCGCTCACGGCCGAGTCGCGCGGTGCGGACATCGTGGCCCGGGCGTTCCACAACAGCGCCAAGGGGGCGCGTCCGGCGCTGGTCGCCGACGCCATCGGCGCGGCTTACGCGCCTCGAGGCAAGGCGCACTCGGTGTTCCTCGTGACCGTCCACGACGGACGGATCACCGAGATCGAGGTCATCGGCGACCGCGACCACATCGCCGAGCTCGACCCGCTGGTGCTGGACTGATCACTCGGGGGTGCGGCGGTCGGTGTCGATGACGGTGAAGCTGGCACCGACCACGTCCCGGACCACGGCGATTCGCCCGTGCGGGGAGTCGGTCGGTTCGCGCAGCACCTCGCCGCCCAGCGACTGGGCCTTGGCGACCGCGGCGTCGGCGTCGTGGTCGGGGTTGACCTGGAAGTACAGCTGCCAGTGCGACGGGACGTCGGCGGGCAGCGCCCGGCTCGACTCGAAGCGGCCCAGCATCGGCTGGTCGCCGACGTGCCAGACGGTGAAGTCGAACTCGCCGCCCGGCTCGCCGATCTGCTCCTGCCGGTAGCCCAGCAGCTCCGCGTAGAAGGCGTCGACCGCCGAGGCGTCGCGGGTGTGCACCTCGGCCCAGCACAGCGCGCCCGCTCGCGCCCAGCCGAACACGGCGTTCTCCGGTGCCTCCCACAGGCCCACGACCGCTCCGCCCGGGTCCTCGGCGATCAGGAACATCTCGTGCCCCGGAGTTTCGGTCGGCGGGACGAGGACCTTCCCGCCGAGCGCCCGGATCCGCTCGGTCGCGCGGCGGGTCGACTCGCACTCCAGGTACAGCGTCCAAGCCGACGGGATGTGGTCGGAGTCGGGCTTGAGCAGCCCGGCCACCGGTGTGTCGTCGCGGAACGCGATGCTGTACTCGCAGCGCTGCACCCAGCGCCAGCCGAACAGCCCGGTGTAGAACTCGCGCGCGGCTTCGACGTCGTGCGACGTCAGGTCGGTCCACCCGGGTGCACCCAGTGCGATGCTCACAGCGATCACTCCCGAAAACGGCGCCAGAGGCCCCTCGACGCGTTCG
Organism: Saccharopolyspora endophytica; assembly: GCF_018070075.1. Classification (GTDB taxonomy): domain Bacteria; phylum Actinomycetota; class Actinomycetes; order Mycobacteriales; family Pseudonocardiaceae; genus Saccharopolyspora; species Saccharopolyspora endophytica. The sequence continues at coordinate 114,568 of NZ_JAGPXE010000012.1, read as the reverse complement.
AGCGGGCCCTTTCTGTAGGCAGCGTCACGTCTTCGTCGTCCTCCCGCAATGCGAAGCCCCCGAATGACGGCTTGATCGGCGTCCGAGCGCGTGATCGACTGGGTGATGTCGTATGCACGTAGTCGGGTTTTTCGGGAGCAGCCATGGCATTCCGCGCGGCGCAGCCGGTGACCGCGGGCCTCAGCCGGCTTGCTCAGTTGGACCGTCACGAGCGCGCTCGCATCATCCGGCAGCTGTGCCAGCAGCACCCCGTGTTCCGCTCGATGCTCCGGCAGGCGGCCATCGCGCGAGCGGTCGCGTTCGGGTCGGCCCTGGCGCTGGGCACTTCGGTGATCACGCTGGCCCAGGCGTTGAACATGTGGATCACCGCGAGCCTGGTCTTCGCCGGCATGGGCGGCTTCTGCTACGTGGCGGTGTCGTTGACCAGCAGCCGCTTCGACCTGCTCATGGCGGTGCTCGGCGCGCACCGGACCGACGAGCTGCACAGCAGGCTGGTCACCGAGCAGATCTACGGCGAAGAGGTCGCCCAGTCGGAGCCGCTACCGGATCGCCCGCCGCAGCAGGTGGTGTGCTCCCACGCGATCGGTTCGCGGCTGACCGGCGAACCTAGTTCTGCACACTGATCGACAGCGCCGCGACGATCTCGTCACCCACGAAGTGGGTTTCGGCGTGCGGGGGCTCGCCGACGCGCACCACCAGCGGTCCGCCGAAGGGCTTGCGCTCCACGATCTCGATGCGCGCTCCCAGCGTCATGCCGTGCTCGGTCAGGTAGCGCAGCAGCTCGGAGTCGGTGTCCCAGACGCGCGCGATGGTGCCGATCGTGCCGGGCTCGATCTGGTCGAGCTGCAGGGTCTTGGGCACGGGGAGCAGGCCGTCGGCGGTGGGGATCGGGTCGCCGTGCGGGTCGATGGTCGGGTTGCCCAGCTTGGCGGAGATGTGCTCGACGAGCTCGTCGGAGACGGCGTGCTCCAGCGCGTCGGCTTCGATGTGGACCGCGTCCCAGCTGTAGTCGAGCTCCTCGACCAGGAACAGCTCGATCAGCCGATGCCTGCGCAGCACCGAGTGCGCGAGCCTGCGGCCTTCGGTGGTGAGCTCGACGCTGCGGTAGCGCACGTGGGTGACCAGGCCCAGCTGGTCCAGCTTGTTGATCATGCCCGAGACCGAGGAGGGGCTGAGTCCGAGTCGCGCGGTCAGCGTCGCGTTGGTGACGGGCTCGCCCCGTTCGCTGAGCCCGTAGATCGCCCGGAGGTAGTCCTCCACCGAAGGCGACGGGCGCTCGGTTTCGCTCGGCATGACTTTCACGATACGGGCGGCGCGGTTCCCGCGGTCGTTCGGTCACCGCCGACCGGGCGTCGCCGCAGCGCTCGGGAGACGAGCCCCTGCCCGGGGGCCAGCAGGTAGGCCAGGGCGAACACCACCGACTGGCAGACCACGATCATCCCGCCTGTCGAGGTGTCGACGTGGAAGCTCAGGTAGGTGCCCGTCACCGCGGACAGCACCGACAGCCCGGCGGCCGTCGCCAGCATCTGCGGGAACCTCTTGGTCAGCAGGAACGCGGTCGCTCCCGGCGTGATCAGCATGGCGGTCACGAGCACGACCCCGACGGCCTGCAGGGCGACCACCACGGTCAGCGCGAGCATCGCCAGCAGCAGGGTGCTGATCCGCCGCGGCGAGATGCCGATGGCGTGCGCGTGCGTGGGGTCGAAGGCGTAGAGCGTGAGGTCGCGCCGCTTGAGCAGCGCCACCGCCAGCACCGCGGCGGCGATGATCAGGACCTGGGCGATGTCGAAGTCGGTGACGCCCAGGACGTTGCCGAACAGGATGTGGTTGAGGTCGACCTGGCTGGGGATCCGCGACACCAGCACCAGGCCCAGCGCGAACAGGCCGGTGAACACCACGCCGATCGCCGCGTCGCCCTTGAGCTTGGTGGTGTTGCGCACGCCCGCGATCAGCCCGACCGCGAGGCTGCCGAACAGGAACGCGCCCACCGAGAACGGCATCCCCAGCACGTAGGCGAGCACCACCCCCGGCAGCACGGCGTGCGACACGGCGTCGCCCAGCAGCGACCAGCCGATCAACGTCACCCAGCACGACAGCACCGCGCACACCAGCCCCGCGACGAGGCTGACCAGCAGTGCCCGCTGCATGAACCCGAACTGCAGGGGTTCGATCAGCCACTCGATCATCGCGCCTCCACCCCGAACGTGCGGGCCAGCACCTCGGGTGCGAGCACTTCGTCGATCGCGCCGTGGGCGATCACGCGTTGTTGCAGCAGGACCGCTTCGTCGCACAGCTCGGGGACGCTGGCCAGGTCGTGGGTGGAGATGACCACGGTGCGCCCCTCGTCGCGCAGCTCCCGCAGCAGGGCGCTGATCGTCGCTTCGGACTTCTTGTCGACCCCGGCGAAGGGCTCGTCGAGGAACAGCAGCCGCGCGTCCTGCGCGATGCCGCGCGCGACGAAGGCCCGCTTGCGCTGGCCGCCGGAGAGCTCGCCGATGGGCCGGGCGGCGAGGTCGGTGAGGCCCACGCGGGTCAGCGCCGCGCGCATCGCGGCCTTGTCGGCGCGGCGCGGGCGGCGGGTGAGCCCGAGGTGCCCGTAGCGGCCCATCAGGACCACGTCGGCGACCGTCACCGGGAACGTCCAGTCGACCGCCTCGGACTGCGGGACGTAGGCGAGGAGCCCTTCGCGCCGCGCCTGCTTGCGGTCGCGGTCCATGATCCGGATGTCGCCCGCATCTGGTTTGACCAGGCCCATCAGGGATTTGAAGAACGTGGACTTGCCCGATCCGTTCATCCCCAGCAGGCCGCAGATGCGTCCTTCGCGGATGTCCACCGACACGTCGTCGAGGGCGAGCACGTCGCCGTAGCGGACGGTCACGTGGTGGGCGCTGATGGCGGTCACGGTGTCCCTCCGCGCAGTCCGGCGACGATGACGTGCGCGTCGTGGCGCAGCAGGTCGAGGTAGGTCGGGACCGGCCCCTCGGGGCCGGACAGCGAGTCGACGTAGAGCTTGCCGCCCAGCTTCGCCCCGGTTTCGCGGGCGACCTGGCGTTGCGGGCCGTCGTTGACGGTGGACTCGCAGAACACCGTCGGGACGCCGTTGGCACGGACGAACCGGGTGGTGTCCTTGATCTGCTGCGGCGTGCCCTCGGACTCGCTGTTGACCGGCCACAGGTACGCCTCGCTCAGGCCGGCGTCGCGCGCCAGGTACGAGAAGGCGCCTTCGCAGCTGACCAGCGCTCGCCGCGACTCGGGCAGCGCGGCGAGCTCGTCGTGCAGGTACCGGTCGATCTCGGCGAGCCGCGCCAGGTAGGCGTCGGCGTTCGCGCGGAAGGTCGCCTCGTGCGCGGGGTCGATCCGGATGAAGGTGTCGGTGATGTTGGCGACGTAGATCGCGGCGGTGCGCGGTGACATCCACGCGTGCGGGTTGGCCTTGCCCTGGTACTCGCCGCTGCGGATCGGCACGGGCTCGACGCCTTCGCTGAGCGTCACGTGCTCGGCCTCGCTGCGCTGCACGAACCGGTCGAACCAGCGTTCCAGGCCGAGGCCGTTGTCCAGCACCACGTCGGCCTTGGCGGCCTTGAGCATGTCGCTGGGCGTGGGTTCGTACTCGTGGATCTCCGCGCCCGGTTTGGTGATCGACTCGACGACCAGGGCGTCGCCGGCGATGTTGCGGGCCATGTCCGCGAGCACGGTGAAGGTGGTGACGACGTGCTTGCGGCCGTCATCGGGCCGGCTCAGGCCGGTGCCGCACGCGGACACCAGCATCGCGACCACGGCCAGGAGGGCCGCGTTTCGGCTGCTCGCAAGTCCGGGTTTCGCCACGCCGAAAACCATACCTCGGGGTGCCGCGAGGGCCAACGCGGCGGCTCCACCGGCTGCCCACCAAGGTCGTCCGCGGACGTGGGAGACTGTAGGGCGCTATGTCTACGAAATCCCTGCCGCTCGTCTTCGACGCCCCGCGCCGCGGCAAGCCGCCGCGCCACCTCGCCGACCTCTCCGCCGAGGAGCGGAAGGCCGTCGTCGCCGAGCTGGGGGAGAAGCCGTTCCGCGCCAAGCAGCTGGCCAACCACTACTTCGGCAGGCTCAACGCCGACGTCGAGTCGATGACCGACATCCCGGCGGGCAGCCGCGAGGCGCTGGGCGCGGCCCTGCTGCCGCAGCTGCTCAACCCGGTGCGCAACCTCGACACCGATGAGGGCACCACCCGCAAGACGCTGTGGAAGGCGCACGACGGGACGCTGCTGGAGAGCGTCCTGATGCGCTACCCGGACCGCGCGACGGTGTGCATCTCCAGCCAGGCCGGATGCGGCATGGCCTGCCCGTTCTGCGCCACCGGCCAGGGCGGCCTGCAGCGCAACCTCTCCACCGCCGAGATCGTCGACCAGGTCCGCTCGGCGGCGGCCATGATGCGCGACGGCGAGGTCCCGGGCGGACCCGGGCGGCTGTCGAACGTGGTGTTCATGGGCATGGGCGAGCCGCTGGCCAACTACCGCCGGGTGATCGACGCGGTGCACCGCATCTGCGATCCCGCGCCCGACGGCCTGGGGCTGTCGCAGCGCTCGGTCACCGTCTCCACCGTCGGCCTGGTGCCGGCGATCCGGAAGATGACCGCCGAGAACCTGCACGTCACGCTCGCGGTGTCGCTGCACACCCCGGACGACGAGCTGCGGGACACGCTGGTGCCGGTCAACAACCGCTGGAACGTCGCCGAGGTCCTGGACGCCGCTCGCGGCTACGCCGACCACACCGGTCGCCGGGTGTCGATCGAGTACGCGCTGATCCGCGACATCAACGACCAGCCGTGGCGCGCCGACCTGCTCGGCAAGCTGCTCAAGAAGCACCTGGGCCAGTTCGCGCACGTCAACCTGATCCCGCTGAACCCCACCCCGGGCAGCAAGTGGGACGCCAGCCCGAAGCCGGTCGAGCGCGAGTTCGTCCGCAGGGTCCGCGAAACCGGGGTCTCCTGCACGGTCCGGGACACCCGCGGCCAGGAGATCGCCGCGGCCTGCGGCCAGCTCGCAGCCGAGGAGTAACCCGCGGCGCGGTCGTGAATCCGTGACCGCAATGAACAGAAGTGGCCGGTTGCGCCTCCGGTGGCCGATGATCCTCAGGTCTGAGTGATCGAGCTGGGAGGCAACGGTGCCTGACCTGAGAATTCGTGGCGCAGCGGTTCATTCGATCGTCGCGGCGGCGCTGGTGCTGCTCGCCGCTCCCGCCCACGCGGAGGCGCCCGATCACCGGGCGGTGTCGACGGGCTGCGGGAACACCGCCCTCGCGCCCGGGGAATCGGTGACCGAGGAGATCGTGTCGGGTGGCATCACCCGCACCTACCTGCTGCACGTGCCGGAGAGCTACGCGCCGCAGCGGCCGACTCCGCTGGTGCTGTCCTTCCACGGGCACTCGCGGGACTCCGCGTACCAGGAGGAGCTCTCGGAGTTCTCCGGCACGGACGCCATCGCGGTGTACCCGCAGGGACTCGTCGGGACCGACGGCGAGACGGCCTGGCAGGGGGCGCCGTACTCGGCGGACGTCGACGACGTCCGGTTCACCGGTGACCTGCTCGACGAGCTGCAGCGCGATCTCTGCGTCGACCCGGCTCGGATCTACGCGGCGGGCAAGTCCAACGGCGGCGGTTTCACCGGGGTCCTCGCCTGCCGGATGAGCGACCGGATCGCGGCCTTCGCCCCGGTCTCCGGTGCCTTCTACCCGCAAGGCGGCGCCTGCGAGCCCACGCGCCCGGCTCCGATCCTCGACTTCCACGGGTCTCTGGACGAGACGATCCCCTACGACGGCGACGCGGAGCGCGGGCTCCCGCCGATCCCGGACTGGCTGGCGGGCTGGGCCGAGCGCAACGGCTGCGACCCCGATCCGGTCACCCGCGACGTCGGCGACGGGGTCCACCGGGTGGAGCACCGGGCGTGCGACGGGGGAGCCGAGGTCGAGCACTACCGGATGGACTCGGTCGCGCACGACTGGCCGGCGACGCACCCGAACCCGGACTCCGATCAGCCCGCGCCGATCGACGCCACCCCGATGATCATGGACTTCTTCTCCCGGCACGCGTTGCGCTGAGCGCACCAGCGGGCGGGTTCGGAGCGGAACCGTCCCGCCACGACCGCTCTGAACAGCGAAAAGCCGCCCTCGGGGTTCCGGGGGCGGCTTCTTCGAAGTTCTAGGTCAGCGACGGCGCTTGTTCTTGGCCAAGTCGTAGAACAGGCCGAGGGCCAGGACCACGGCCGTGCCGATGAGCCAGACATCTTCCATCTTGAAGTGCCCGCCGCCACTGAGGATGCCCTGGTGGTTGCCGATGAGCATGCACAGGACCGCGACGACCGAGAACCAGCCGGCGATCTGGGTGCCCTTCGGGAAACCGCCGTGCCAGCCCCACTCGACCGACGGTTCCTCGGCCGGGTCGATGGCCTGGCTGGGCTTCTTCTCCAGCTCGGTGCTCGCCACGTTCCCCTCCTGCGCCACACCGGCCACGCGCGGCCGGAAAGCCTGTTGCTTGGGTTTCGCGCACCGCCGGACGGCGATCCACGATCGCCCTCATCTTCGCACACCCGATCGGCGTCTCGGCGCCCACCTGCCCGGCATCAGCAGCGAAAAAGGTGCCGCGCGAACTCGGCTCGCGCGGCACCCCGTGAACGACGACCCGGATCTACCCCTTGACCGCCCTGCGGCCGACGATGACGCGGTAGATGCCGAGGACGATGAGCGATCCCACGATCGCCAGGATCCAGGTCCGGATCGACCAGAACTCGTTGAGCCCGGTCCCGAAGATCCACTTGCCGATGAACCCGCCGAGGAAGGCTCCCACCACGCCGAGCAGCATGGTGATGATGATCCCGCCAGGGTCCTTGCCCGGCATGATCAGCTTCGCGATTGCTCCCACGATCAAGCCGAGAACGATCCATCCGATGATCCCCATGACGGCCTCCTTAGTTCATCGGGCTGCGGCCGGTAAGTCGATCGTGACGCCGAATGGTGATTTGCGCACCGCGAGGGGCACCTGCTCACCTCCTTCAGGGACAATGGGCGGCGATGCACGCGGACACGAGCACACAGAGCGACACCACTCCGCGCACCGTTCTGGTGCTCGGCTCCACCGGTTCCATCGGTACCCAGGCACTTGACGTGATGCGCGACAACCCCGACCGCTTCCAGGTCGTGGGGCTCGCCGCGGGCGGCAGCGACCCGCAGGCGCTGGCCGCGCAGGCGCTGGAGTTCCAGGTGCCGGTCATCGCCGTGGCGAAGGGCACAGCCGCCGAGGACGTCCAGCTGGCCCTCTACTCCGAGGCCCAGAAGCGCGGCTACGCCGAGGGCGACTTCAAGCTGCCGCGGCTGCTGGCCGGGCCCGAATCGGCCCTGGAACTCATCGACGCCGCGCCGGCGGACGTGATCCTCAACAGCGTCGACGGCTCCCGAGGTCTGCGCCTGACGCTGGCCGCCCTGGAGACGGGCGCTCAGCTCGCCCTGGCCAACAAGGAATCGCTGGTCGCCGGCGGTGCGCTGGTGCTGGACAAGGCCGCGCCCGGGCAGCTGGTCCCGGTCGACTCCGAGCACTCCGCGCTGGCCCAGTGCCTGCTCGGCAACGACAACGGCGACGTGGACCGGCTGGTGCTGACCGCCTCGGGCGGCCCGTTCCGCGGCCGCAAGCGCGAGGAGCTGGCCGAGGTCACCGTCCAGCAGGCGCTGGCCCACCCGACCTGGGCGATGGGCAACGTCGTCACGATCAACTCGGCGACCCTGGTCAACAAGGGCCTGGAGCTCATCGAGGCGCACCTGCTGTTCGGCATCGACTACCCGCGCATCGACGTCGTCGTGCACCCCCAGTCGATCGTGCACTCGATGGTCACCTACACCGACGGCGCGACGATCGCGCAGGCCAGCCCGCCGAACATGAAGATCCCGATCGCGATGGGCCTGGAGTGGCCGCGCCGCGTTCCCGGGGTCGCGCCGCGGCTGACGTTCGACGAGGCCCAGGCGTGGACCTTCGAGCCGCTGGATCACGAGACGTTCCCGGCCGTCGAGCTGGCCCGGGCGGCCGGTTCCGGCGGGGGATGCCTGCCCGCGATCTACAACGCCGCCAACGAGGAAGCGCTGGCCGCGTTCGTCGACGGCCGACTCCGGTTCACCGAGATCGTGCAGACTGTGGGTGACACGCTCTCCGCTGCCGACCAGTGGCGCGGCGAGCCGTCGGGACTTGATGAGATCTTCGCAGCCGAGGACTGGGCGCGGACCCGGGCACGCGAGCTGGCCGGAGGGAAGGCGGAGTAGTGCTGGTCGTCGTTGGCATTCTGATCTTCTTCTTCGGGCTGCTGTTCTCCATCGCGTGGCACGAGCTGGGTCACCTCGCGACCGCCAAGATGTTCGGCGTCAAGGTCACCGAGTACATGGTCGGCTTCGGCCGCACCATCTGGTCGCGCAAGAAGGGCGACACCGAGTACGGCCTCAAGCTCATCCCGTTCGGCGGCTACATCCGGATGATCGGCATGTTCCCGCCGAAGAAGGACGAGGAGTACGGCCGCACCGCGTCCTCGGCCCCGTGGCGGGCGATGATCGAGGACGCGCGGCAGATGTCGGCCGAGGACGTCACGCCCGAGGACGCGCACCGGCAGTTCTACCAGCGGTCCCCGTGGAAGCGGATCATCGTGATGATGGCCGGGCCGGTGATGAACCTGATCCTGGCGGTCGGCATCTTCGCCGCGATCCTGATGGGCCACGGCATCAACACCCCGACGCTGACGGTCTCCTCGGTCAGCGAGTGCGTGCTGCCGGCCAACGCGCCGGACACCCAGAAGTGCCCGCCCGGCGCGAAGCCCTCGCCCGCGGCGGCGGCCGGGTTCAAGCCGGGCGACCGGATCGTGGAGTTCAACGGCAAGCCGTTCCAGTCCTGGGAAGACCTGCAGCAGGAGATCCGCCAGTCGAAGGGCTCGGTCCCGGTCGTGGTCGAGCGCGACGGGCATCGGGAGACGCTCAACGCGGCCCTGATGCAGACCGAGCGGCCCAAGCTGAACTCGACCAGCGAGTACGAGACGGTCGGCTTCCTGGGTCTCTCGCCGACGTCGGAGCTGGTCAAGCAGGACGTCGGTGGTGTGGTGAGCACCATCGGCGAGTTCGTCGGCCTGACCGCGCAGAAGATCATCGAGCTGCCGCAGCGCGTTCCGGACCTGGTCAGCGCCATCTTCGGCGGTGAGCGGCACAAGGACTCGCCGGTGGGCATCGTCGGCGCCAGCCGCCTCGGCGGTGAGGTGCTGGCCACCGAGCAGTTCGGCGTCGACGAGCGCGTCATCCTGATGTTCAACCTCCTCGCGGGTGTGAACCTGTCGCTGTTCGTGTTCAACATGCTGCCGCTGCTGCCGCTCGACGGCGGTCACATCGCGGGCGCGGCCTGGGAATGGGTCCGGCGCGGTTTCGCCAAGCTCGTCCGGCGCCCGGACCCGGGACCGTTCGACACGGCACGCCTGATGCCGTTGGCCTACGCGGTCAGCCTCATCTTCATCGCCTACTCGCTGCTGGTCCTCGTCGCCGACATCGTGAACCCGGTGACCTTGTACTAGGGGTGTGGTGGCAGCGGGTCGGCAGGCGCTGGGCGATTTCACCGCTGTGGTGGACCGGGTTCACAGCCGGGGACGACGTGTCGTCCTCGGTGACGGAGATGGCGCGTGCTTGTGAGCGCAATATCGCCGATAGGGTGATGCGCGGCTCGAAGTCGTGGGCCGAACGGGACGTGAACGGCCGATGTCGATCACCCAACGTGATCCGTCAGACGCCCGGACGTCCAGCCGGATGAAGGTGCGCCGGTATCGTGGAATGCGGGCGGGACACCGTCCGAAGTACACCAGAAGAGGTGGAGAGGTATCGATGACCGTCGATCTGGGCATGCCCGGAGGCCCGGCCCCGGTGCTCGCGGAGCGGCGTAAGACTCGCCAGTTGCAGGTCGGACCGGTCGGAGTGGGCAGCGAAAGCCCGATCTCCGTGCAGACCATGACCACGACCGTCACCGCAGACATCAACAGCACGCTGCAGCAGATCGCCGAACTCACCGCCGCTGGCTGCGACATCGTCCGGGTCGCGTGCCCGACCGCCGATGACGCCGAAGCCCTGCCGGCCATCGCGAAGAAGTCGCAGATCCCGGTCATCGCCGACATTCACTTCCAGCCGAAGTACGTCTTCGCGGCGATCGAAGCGGGTTGTGCCGCGGTGCGCGTGAACCCCGGCAACATCAAGAAGTTCGACGACAAGGTCAAGGAGATCGCGCAGGCCGCGAAGGACCACGGCACGCCGATCCGCATCGGCGTCAACGCCGGCTCCCTCGACCCGCGCCTGATGGAGAAGTACGGCAAGGCCACCCCTGAGGCGCTGGCCGAGTCGGCGCTGTGGGAAGCGGGCCTGTTCGCCGAGCACGACTTCCACGACATCAAGATCTCGGTCAAGCACAACGACCCGGTGGTCATGGTGCGCGCCTACGAGATCCTCGCCGAGCAGTGCGACTACCCGCTGCACCTCGGTGTCACCGAGGCCGGCCCGGCCTTCCAGGGCACCATCAAGTCGGCCACCGCCTTCGGCGCTCTGCTGCGCCAGGGCATCGGCGACACGATCCGGGTCTCGCTGTCGGCCCCGCCGGTGGAGGAGATCAAGGTCGGCACCCAGATCCTGCAGTCGCTGAACCTGCGGCCGCGCAAGCTGGAGATCGTCTCCTGCCCGTCCTGCGGACGCGCCCAGGTCGACGTCTACAAGCTCGCGGACGAGGTCACGGCCGGTCTGGAGGGCATGGAGGTCCCGCTGCGCGTCGCGGTCATGGGCTGCGTCGTCAACGGCCCCGGTGAAGCCCGCGAGGCGGACCTGGGCGTGGCCTCCGGCAACGGCAAGGGCCAGATCTTCGTCAAGGGCGAGGTCATCAAGACCGTGCCCGAGCACCAGATCGTCGAGACGCTGATCGAAGAGGCCATGCGCATCGCCGAGGACATGGGCGAGACCGTGGAGGAGGGCGCGAGCCCGACCGTCACCGTCAGCTGACGCGACATCGCGCACATCGGCCGTCCGGATTCGTCCGGGCGGCCGATTCGCTTTTCCCGGTGTTGTCGCTACTCCGAACGGGTGACCGCAGCTGTGTTCGACTCGGTTGATCTCCGCCGATCAGCCGTTCGCGTGGTATTTCTGGCAGTCTTGGCTGGTGCTCAAGGTTGCCGGTGCCCGCTTGCTGGAGGAACGGGACGCGAATCTGGTCCGCTCCGCGCTGGACTCCGCGCCCGTGGCCGCCTGCATGGTCGCGGCGCGCGTCGAAGAAGCCGGTGTCCATCCGTTGCGCCTGGGCGGTGAGCTCTGGGGCCACGGCAACCGGCTGAGCGGGATGTGCTTCTCGGGCGCGAACCTGGTCCCGCTGCGCGGTGGCCCGGACGCGATGCGCGCCTTCGCCGATCGTGCGCTGCGCCGCCGCCGCGTGTGCTCCTCGCTGGTCGGCCCGTCCGAGCAGGTGCTGGCGCTGTGGGAGGAGGTCGAGGCGCAGTGGGGGCCCGCGCGCGAGGTCCGCGCCGAGCAGCCGCTGATGGCGCTGTCCGAGCGCCCGCACGTCGACCCCGACCCGCTGGTGCGCTCGGTGCGGCCGGACGAGCTGGAGCGCTACCTGCCCGCGGCGGTGGCCATGTTCACCGAGGAGGTGGGCGTGGACCCCTCGACCGACGGCGGTGCCGCCGGGTACCGGGCGCGAGTGGCCGATCTCATCGCGGGCGGCCGGGCGTTCGCGCGCTTCGAGGACGGCGAAGTCGTGTTCAAGGCCGAGATCGGCGCGCTGTCGTCGACGGTCGGTCAGATCCAGGGAGTCTGGGTGCACCCGGATCGTCGCAGCACGGGCTTGGGAACCGCCGGGACGGCGGCGGTGGCCGACCGCCTCGTGCGCGGCCTCGGGCGCACCGCGAGCCTGTACGTCAACGGCTACAACGTCGCCGCCCGAGCCGCCTACCAGAAGGTCGGTTTCCGGAGCGTCGGCGAGTTCGCGACTGTTCTGCTGTAGAGCGGTTTCGTCCGCTCTGCGCGCTATGCCGGAGCCCAGATTCGGTGTCCTGCAAGACTTCGGCATACTCGCGGGCATGCATTCCTCGCGGATCATGGCCGGGCTCGCCGCAACGCTGCTGATTCCAGTGGCCGGGTGCAGCACCGGACCATCCGAGAAGGACGTGGCCAACGCATTCGTCAACGCCGTCGCCGCAGGTGATGTGGCGGGTGCGGCGGCTCAGACCAACAACCCCGACGCCGCCCGCCGCACGCTGGAGCAGGTGCGCAAGACGCTCGCCCCGACCGCGTCGCACGCGAGCTTGGGCCAGGTGACCGAGAACGAGCAGGGCGCGGCGGCCAAGTACGACCTCTCCTGGGACTTCGGCGACGGCAAGGTGTGGCGGTACACCAACACCGTGCAGCTCGCCGAGGAGGCCGAGGGCTGGAAGGTCCTGTGGGCCCCTTCGGCGGTCCACCCGAAGCTCAAGGCCGGTCAGACGCTCGCCTACAGCGAGGTGCTGCCCGCGCCCGGGCCCGTGACGGGCTCGGAGGGCAAGCAGCTGATGGGGCCGGAGCCGGTGGTCACGGTCAGCCTCAACGGCCAGGAGGCCGGAGACGTGCCGGGCGTGGCGGGCAAGCTCGCCGGCGCGCTGCGCGAGGTCGACCCGGAGATCACCCAGCAGTCCATCGTCGAGGGCGTCGGCAAGACCCCGCCCGGTCAGCCGTACCAGGTCGTCACGCTGCGGCAGGCCGACTACGACAAGGTCCGCTCCAGCATCTACGACCTGCCCGGCGTGCGGTTCCCGGCGCAGGTGCGGTTGCTGGCCTCCGAGCGCGGTTACGCCGGGCAGGTGCTGGCCGGTGTGTCGAAGAAGGTCGACGAGCAGGTCAAGGCCAACGCGGGTTGGCAGGTGGCCGTCGCCGACACCAAGGGCAACGAGATCAGCAAGCTGCACACCGTCGCCGAGAAGCCGGTCCCGCCGACCTCGGTGACGCTGTCGGACCGCACGCAGCGCGCCGCCGAGCAGGCGCTGGACCCGGTTCCGCAGCCCGCGATGATCGTGGCGATGAAGCCCTCCAACGGCGAGGTGCTGGCGGTCGCGCAGAACGACCCGGCCGACGCGCAGGGTCCGATGGCGCTGTCCGGGCAGTACCCGCCCGGCTCGACGTTCAAGATCGTCACGGGAGCCGCGGCGCTGGAGTCGGGCAAGGTCCGCGCCGACACGCCGGTCGAGTGCCCGCCGAAGAAGGTCTTCGACGGCATGACCTTGCCCAACGACAAGGAGTTCGACCTGGGCCGGGTGCCGCTGCACACCGCCTTCGCCCACTCCTGCAACACGACGTTCGCGCAGCTGTCGGTGGACCTGCCCGACGACGCGCTGCCGAAGGAGGCCAAGAAGTTCGGCATCGGCGTCGACTTCGACATGCCCGGCTCGACGACGATCACCGGCAAGGTCTCCAACGCCGAGACGGTCACGCAGCACGCGGCCAACGGCATCGGCCAGGGCAAGGTGCTGGCGAGCCCGTTCGGGATGGCGCTGGCGGCGGCGACGGTCGCCAACGGCGGCATGCCGACGCCGACGTTGATGCGCGGTCAGCAGACCACCGCCGACTCCCAGCCGGAGAAGATCAACCCGGCGTCGCTGGAGCAGCTGCGCTCGATGATGCGCGAGGTCGTCACCGGCGGCACCGCCCGCGGTCTGGCGGGTTCGGGCGAGGTCCGCGGCAAGACCGGCACCGCGCAGTTCGGCGACGGCACCCACTCGCACGGCTGGTTCGTCGGCTACCGCGATGACGTCGCCTTCGCGGTGCTCATCACCGATGCGGGGGCTTCCGGCCCGTCCGTGGACGCGGCCAAGCGCTTCCTCGGCGGTCTGTGATCATCAACCGGAGATGTCGCTTCACGTGTTTGGGTGATCACTTAGGGTCAGTTGGGTGCTAGGTTGTAGCCCATCGAGCGCAGTGGTGACGGTTCGTTGCTGCGCTCGATGGGTCGTCACCGGTGTGGCCACCTCCGATGTGCGACCCCGTTCGCCACGTTGTGTTGCCGCAACGATGGGCGAACCAGGTGTCCGGCTTCGTCCGGACGCGCATCGGCCCGCCGCGATCCCGGCGGGCACCCCCGACGAACCGCGCCGGCACCGCCTCCCCCGAAGGCCGTCGGCGTCGCCCCAGGTGTGAACAGGAGTGGTTTTGATCTACTTCGACTCTTCCGCGCTGATCAAGATGATCGCCCCCGAACCGGAGAGCCAGGCGCTGAGCCAGTGGATCCGCGATCGCTGGGAGCAGCCGCGGGTGACCAGCGCGCTGTCCAAGGTCGACGTGCTGCGCAACTTCCGCGAGCAGGGCCCGGCCGCCGAGGACCTGGCCTCCATCGTGGTGTCCAAGCTGGAGACGCTGCCGGTGCAGCAGGAAGTGCTCGACTCGGCCAGCGAGCTGCGCGCCGACCTCGGACCGGTCGACGCGATCCACCTCGCCTCGGCGTGCGGCATCCGCAACGAGCCGGTGACCTACGTCTCCTACGACCCGGCGCTCATCGAAGCCGCGAAGGAGGCGGGCCTGGCGACCGCGTCCCCGGCCTGAGCTCTCCCGAAGTCCGGGCGGTGGCGTTCCACATCGCGGATGGTTCCGCGTGGTGCCGTTACCGCCCGGAGTCGTGGCGGCCTACGTGGTTAAAGTGGGGGGCATGCCGGTTCGAGCCCCGTTGAAGCCAGGCGTTGCGACGCCGCGCCGCCAAGTCCCAGCGCACATCGAGCGTCCCGAGTACGTGGACAAACCGGCTCCCCAGCGCAACACCGACCCCGACGTGCAGCCGCCCGAGGTCATCGAGGCGATGCGCTTCGCGGGCAAGCTCGCCGCTCAGGCGCTGGCCGAGGCCGGCAAGGCGATCCAGCCGGGCGTCACCACCGACTCCGTCGACGCCGTGGTGCACGAGTTCCTGCTCGACCACGGTGCGTATCCGTCGACGCTGGGTTACCGGGGCTTCCAGAAGTCCTGCTGCACCTCGCTCAACGAGGTGATCTGCCACGGCATCCCGGACTCGACGGTCATCGAGGACGGCGACATCGTCAACGTCGACGTCACCGGCTTCATCGGTGGCGTGCACGGCGACACGAACGCGACCTTCCTGGCCGGCGACGTCTCCGAGGAGGCCCGCCTGCTGGTCGAGCGCACCCACGAGGCGACGATGCGCGGCATCAAGGCCGCCAAGCCGGGCCGCCAGCTCAACGTGATCGGCCGCGTCATCGAGTCCTACGCCAAGCGCTTCGGCTACGGCGTCGTCCGCGACTTCACCGGCCACGGCATCGGCCGCTCGTTCCACAGCGGACTGGTGATCCTGCACTACGACGAGCCGTCGGTGGACACCGTCCTGGAACCGGGCATGACCTTCACCATCGAGCCGATGATCACCCTCGGCACCCACGAGTACGACATGTGGGAAGACGGCTGGACGGTCACCACCAAGGACAAGAGCTGGACCGCCCAGTTCGAGCACACCATCCTCATCACAGAAGACGGCAACGAAATCCTCACCCAGCTGTGACGTGTGCGGGGCGGTTCACCTCGGAACCGCCCCTACCGTCTCAGGACGTTTCATAGGATGGGTGCCGTGCAGGCAGAACTGTGGGCTCCCAGCGATTCGGCCAGGCGGGTCTCGTACCGGGAGGGCTGGGGGCTCCTGGCCGGGATGCTGTTCCTCCTGGCCTTCGCCGGACTGTTCCTGGCCGTTGCGCTGTTCCCGGACGAGATCGTCACTCGGAAGGGGCGGGACTTCGCGCCTTACGTCGGTTGGTTCTTCACAGTGCTGTTCGGCCCGCTCGCGCTGATCGGGGGCATCGGTGGGATCGGGATGGTCGCTCAGATCCACCGCGTCTTCGTCGACGAACGTGGTCTTTGGTTGCGCGTTCACGGCAAGACCGACCTGGTCTCGTGGAGCGAGCTGAACGCGATCCACGGTCAGCTCCCGCAACCCAAGGCCGAGGACGATCCGCACTCGAAGCCGGTCCCTGCGGCTCTGCTGTTCCACCCCGTCGACGACGGCTTCGTCGGGCGCCACGCGCAGATCCTCGACAAGCAGCAGTGGGAAACACCGCAGATCGCACTGCCCGGGAAATCCGTCGTCCAACGGATCACCCGGGCAGTTTCAGAAGTCAGGCCAGGCCTTCTGCGCTAGCGGTCGGCTTTCCGCTGTTCCTTCGCCCTTCGGCGGGCTTCCTTGATTTCGGCGGACCTTTGCCGTGCTTGCTGTCGTTGCGCTTGCTCTTCGGCTTGCTGTTGCTTCTTGGCAGCCTTTTCCTCGGTCGTTCCGTTGATCTTCTCCCAAAACTTCCTCTGTTCTTCTCGGGAGAACGACCAGATGATGGACTTCGCAAGCATCCACAACGCGGCTGGAACGATGACAACGCCCGCGAGGCAACCGATGAGGGTGAAAACTCCGGTCGAGTACCCTTCGGCTGGTGTGTAGGTTCGCAATTCGGTGTTGTTGTTGTACCGGCCGCCGCCGTAACCCCAAGTGAGTCGCTTTTCCTTGCCCACGTCGTCTGGGGTGAAGAAGTTCATGTCGACGTTAGCGGTCCAGGTCTTGCCGGTCTCGTCGTCCCGAACCTTGATGGAGCAGTCCCAGTTGTGCCCGAATCCGCGTCGCGTGATCGGGCCGGTGTCCTCGCATGAATGGACGAGTGCTGTCGCATTTGGACTGCTGTGCTTTTGCGGGAACGAGAAGACGATCGTCGGCCACAGCATAAGAACGGCTGCCGTGATCACCAGTCCACCGGCCAGCTTCGCCAGTCGGACAGCGAGGTTGTTCGAGTTCCACAGTCCCATGGCCTACTTCGCTTCCTCCCGGTCAGAGTCTTTGCCGTCATCGGTGGCTGCAGCACCTTTGGCGACCTCATAACCGAACTTGTTCGCGCCGCTCTGCGGTCCTAGGTCGACTGTGGGTGACTTGAACAGATCACCTTGTGCCCAGGGTTTGTACTCAGCACCGCCAGCCTTGAAGCCAGCCCACGCATCCTTTGCGGCGCTGGTCGTGCTGCCCTCCAGGCCACGGCCCGTGTTCTGGATCGCTTGACTGTCGAAAGCCTTCTGCGCGCTGGTGTTGGCAATGCTGGCCGCGGGGGGATTCGCAAGCCCTGTGAAGAAGGCATCGATCTTTCCCTTGACGGCCTTACCCGCGGATCCGAGCTTGTCCATGCAATCCCACAGCTTCTTGAGGATGCTCGAAAGCTTCTCCATCCAACCTGCGATCTTGTTGCCCCAACGGATCGCGGTCGTGACAGCCTCGGCGATCATGCCGCCAGCGGCGATACCGGCAGTGGCAACAGCGGCGATACCCCACTTGAGCACGATCGAAATGATCTCACCAACTGCTCCGGCGATCATGTCGCGGACGATTCCGCGCACGGCACCGACGACGGCGCCTGCTCCGTCCACGGCTGATTTCATACCGTTGCACGCTTCACCCAGCGCTTCGATTGTCTTCGCGGTGTCCTCGCCGAGGGCTCGATAGGCGTCGCCTGCTTTGCCTTCCCAGGCGGTAGTGCCCTTCACTGCATTGGCGTAGTCCTGGCTGACTGCTCTGAGTTCTTTGCCAATGTTTTCCCAGGTACTGGACATGCCTCCGATTGCGTCGGGGTTGCCCATCAGTGCGTCGAACGGTTCCCTCAAGAAGGAGACGTGCTCCATCAGGTAGCTGACGCCCCAGCTCGCGAGCGTGCCGAGCGGGTTGGTAGCGAGACCTACAGCATCAACGCCTAGGCCGATCGCATTCAGGCCGAGGGTGTCCCAATCGTTGTTTTGGATCGCCAAACTTGCGCCGATGAAGTTCTCGACGCCTCCGGCGCCACTCGCCGCGTTGAAGGTGTTCTTTTCCTTCGCGTCGGCCTCTGACTCGTCGGCTGTGACGACGAGGTCACTTTCCGAACTCAACCTTGACCCCCTCGATGATGCTCGTGCACTCCTCATCGGTGCGCTGGTACTCCGCTGCCGTCTCGTCAAGGGCTGACTTCAGTTCGCCGAGGGCTTTGGCACCGGATTCGATGACGGACTTGGTCATCTCGCCCTGGGCGATGCACTGCATGGCGATGAACTGGCCGAAGATGCCGAAGGCGTTGGTGTCCATGGTGGTTTCGGCTGCGCCGTGGGCGGTGTTGACGCGGTCTGCGAAACCTTGGACCTGGTTGCTGTGCTGCTTGATGACCGGGACGTCCGCCCGGAAGCCGTCGCTCATCGCAGGAAGCTCCCGTTGGAGTAGTCGTCATCGTCGTCGGGCGGGGTGGACGGGCGACCTGGCGTCTGCTGCTGGTCCTCGTCGGTGCCGTCGCCGCTGTAGCCGTGCGGGAGGTTGCTCTTGACGAAGTCGAGGGCCGCGCCGTCGCCGACGAACTGCTGCATGACCTCGACCATCTGGCCTGCGGCCTGGCGTTGTGCTTCGCGGACGCAGGTCATGATCGCGGCCGCGACCTGATCTGGTTTCGGGTGCTGGAAGCCGTTGCCGAAGCGGATGTCCTCCAGGACGCCGCTGCTGTTGACCCGCACCGTGATCTGCCCGTCCGGGGAGCTCGCGGAGGCGCCGACCTGCGTGAGCTCTTCCTGCGCGCGGTCGGTGTCGGCTTTGATCTTCTGCAGCTTGGCGTTGTAGTCGCTCAGCCAGTCGTCAGGTGTCGTCATCGGAGTCCGTTGGTCTCGGTGGTCGGGCCAGTCGGGAGCGTAGTTGAGGAGGTTCGTTCCATGTCCGGGTTTCGGGTGTCGGTTCCCACAGCTGGGGCATGGGGTAGGAACGGGGTGTGAATGCGCTGCTGATCGCTGGGACGACGTCGGATGCGGGGAAGAGCGTGGTGACCGCTGGGATCTGCCGGTGGTTGGCGCGGTCGGGGGCGCGGGTGGCGCCGTTCAAGGCGCAGAACATGTCGAACAACTCGGTGGTCACGCCCGACGGCGGTGAGATCGGGAGGGCGCAGGCGGTGCAGGCGGCGGCGTGCGGTGTCGAGCCGTCCGTGCGGTTCAACCCCGTGCTGCTCAAGCCCGGCAGCGACCGGCAGTCGCAGGTCGTGGTGCTCGGACGCGTCGCCGGTGAGGTGACCGCGTTGTCCTACCGCGAGCGCAAGGCGGCGCTGCTCGACACCGTCGCGTCCACTTTGGACGATCTGCGGCGCGACCACGACTACGTCGTGTGCGAGGGCGCCGGATCGCCCGCGGAGATCAACCTGCGGGCCAGCGACATCGCCAACATGGGGCTCGCGCAGGCCGCGAAGCTGCCGGTCGTCGTGGTCGGCGACATCGACCGGGGAGGGGTGTTCGCGCAGCTCTTCGGCACCCTGTCGCTGCTGGACGCCGCCGATCAGGCGCTGGTCGCCGGGTTCGTGATCAACAAGTTCCGGGGTGATCCCGAGCTGCTGCGACCGGGTCTCGACCAGCTGCGGGAGTTGACCGGCAGGCCCGTGCACGGGGTGCTCCCGTGGGCCGAGGACCTGTGGCTCGACGCCGAGGACTCGCTGTCCTACGTCGCCGACGGCGTCGTCGGCCGGCCCGCGCCGCCGCGAGGTGGGCAGTGGTTGCGGGTGGCCGTGCCCCGGCTGCCCCGGATCTCCAACGCCACCGACGTCGAGGCGCTGGCCGCCGAACCCGGCGTGGCCGTGCGGTTCGTGACCGAGCCCTCGCGGCTCTCCGACGCCGACCTGGTGGTGCTGCCCGGCTCGAAGTCCACGGTGGCCGACCTGGCGTGGCTGTGCGAGAGCGGCCTGGCCGAGGCGATCCGCGATCACGCGCGAGCGGGGCTTCCGGTGGCCGGGATCTGCGGCGGGTTCCAGATGCTGACCAGGCGCATCCACGACGAGGTCGAATCCGGATCCGGGGTGGTCGACGGGCTCGGGTTGCTCGACCTGGAGATCGACTTCGCTCGTGAGAAGACGCTGGCCAGGCCGCGTGGTGAGGCGTTCGGCGAAGCCGTCGCGGGCTACGAGATCCACCACGGCGTCGAGGTCCGCCGAGGTGACCTGCCGCCGCTGATCACGCTTCCCGACGGTGAAGCGGAAGGCGGCGTTGCGGGGTCGGTGCTGGGCACGCACTGGCACGGGTTGTTCGAGAACGACGACTTCCGGCGCGCGTTCCTCGGCTGGGCCGCGGGTCTGGCCGGCCGGGACGGTTTCCGCGCCGCCGAGGACACGGTGTTCGCCAACATCCGCGACGCGCAGCTGGACCTGCTCGGCGACCTCGTGACCGAGCACCTCGACACCGACGCGCTGCGCCGGCTCCTCGACGGCGGCGCTCCGACGGGTCTGCCGCGCTTGACCGCCGGGCTGAGCTGACGACCCGTTTCCCGACTCATCGTGACAAAAGGGACTCCTGCCGGGGTGGGATGTAGGTAGATCTGCCCAATCGACTACCCGATTTGGTCTCACGAACGGCGTGATGCAGGTAACTTGTGGGCATGGCTGTTGAGTTTTCCGTGGACGAAGCCCGCGAGCGGCTGACCGAGCTGCTCGACCGCGCCGAAGCCGGCGAGCACATCGTGATCACCCGTTTCGGCGCCCCGGCGGTGTCGCTCGAACCGACCTCGGTCCCCGCGCAGCGTCGCGGGGGCTTCGCCGCCGGAGTGGTCGCCGCGTCCTGGGCCGCGCCCGCCGTCGACGGCACCTTCGACATGGGCACCGACTACTGGGCCGATCCGGGGACATCCGTCGGCGCGTGAGCGCAACCGCAGGTCTCCCGGGCGTGCGCTGGATAGCCTCCGGGCATGCCCGCTGACGCTCCGACGATCCTCGCCACCAGTGGCGGGATCAGCTCATCCGATCGCCTGCCGTGGGGGATCGGCGCGCTGACCCGGCACGCCGTCGACCTCGCCGGGACCACCGGCCGCGCGCCGCGCGTGTGCCTCCTGGCCACCGCGGTCGGCGACGACTCCGGGCTAATCGGCACCTTCTACGCCAACGCCGTCGCCGAGGGCTGGCAGCCCAGCCACCTGGCGCTGTTCCCCATGCCGAACCTCGACGACGTGCGTGAGCACCTGCTCAGCAGGGACGTCGTGTGGGTGTGGGGTGGCAGCGTCGCCGGGTTGCTGGCGATGTGGCGGCTGCACGGCCTCGACGAGATCTTCCGCGAGGCGTGGCAGGCGGGGGTCGTGCTCACCGGTGTGTCGGCCGGGTCGATCTGCTGGCACTCGGGCGGCACCACCGACTCGTTCGGGCCCGAGCTGCGGCCCGTCACCAACGGCCTCGGCCTGCTGCCGCACTCCAACGGCGTGCACTACGACAGCGAACCCCGGCGGCGTCCGCTCTTCCAGCGCCTGATCGCGGACGGGACGCTGCCTGCGGGTTACGCGACCGACGACGGCGCCGGGCTGCTCTACCGGGGCACCGAACTCGTCGAAGCGCTCTCCGAGCGGCGCCGCGCCGGGGCCTACCGCGTCGACCGCGGCCCCGACGGGACCGCGGTCGAAACGCCGTTGGACGTGCGCCGGATCAGTTGAGCGGCAGGTTGAGCAGCGCGTTCTCCAGCAGTTCCGGCATCGCCGGGTGGATCCAGTACTGGCCGCGGGCCATGCTGCGCGCGTCCAGGCCGAAGTGCATGGCCTGGATGATCGGTTGCAGCAGCGTCGGCGCCTGCGGGCCGATGATGTGCGCGCCGATCAGCAATCCCGTGTTCGGGTCGGCCAGCAGCTTGGCGAAACCGGTGGTGTCCTCCATCGCCCAGCCGTAGGCGATGCCCGCGTAGTCCTGGGTGGAGGTGACGTACTCGACGCCCCGCTGCTGGGCCTGCTGCTCGGTGAGGCCGACCGCGGCGATCTGCGGACCGGAGAACACCGCGTGCGGCACGAAGCGGTGGTCGGAGGAGATCGGGTCCTCGGGGTGCAGGATGTTGTGCTGCACGACGCGGGTCTCGTGGTTGGCGACGTGCTTGAGCTCGTGGTCGGAGCTGATGTCGCCGAGCGCCCACACGCCCTCGACCGAGGCGCGCTGGGTGTCGTCGACCGCGATCTTGCCCTCGTCGGTGAGCTCCAGCCCGCCGGTCGCCGCGTCGATCAGGTCGGCGTTGGGGGTGCGCCCCACCGCGACCAGCAGCTTCTCGGCCTCGACGGACTCCGCGCCGTCCGGGCCCTCCAGGTTCAGCCGAATCGCGTCGCCGGTCTTCTCGGCGGAGACGACCTTGCGGTTGAGCCGCAGGTCCCAGCGCCGGGCGGCGATCTCGGTGAACCGGGCGGCCACGTCGGCGTCCTCGGCGCGCAGCACCTTGCCCGAGCGCCCGATCATGGTGACCTCGACGCCCAGCGAGCTGAAGACGTGGGCGAACTCGGCGCCGATGAACCCGGTGCCCATGATGATCATCCGGCGGGGGAGCTCGTCCAGGCGCATCACGGTGTCGCTGGTGTGCACCTCGACCTGGTCCAGGCCGGGGATCTCGGGGATGACCGGCCGGCCACCGGCGGCGACCACGAAGCGGTCGGCGGTGATCGTCTGGGGGCCGTCCGCGGTCTGGACGGTCAGCTGCTTGACGTCGGTGAACGCGGCCTCGCCCGTCAGCAGGGTGACGTTGGGCGAGCCCTCGGCCCGGTAGCGGCGGCCGCCTTCGGAGATCGGGTCGATGCGGCCGAAGATGCGGTCCCGGACCTCCCGCCAGCGCACGCCGTGGCGCTCGAGGTCGACACCGAGCCCGGCACCGGCCTCGGGGGCGTCCGCGACGTCGGCGGTGTGCACGAACATCTTCGTCGGGATGCAGCCGACGTTGAGGCAGGTGCCGCCGTAGGCGTCGTTGGGGCCGATGCCCTTCTCGACGATGGCCACGTTCCAGTCGGCGAACCGGTCGTCGAGGATCGAGTTGCCGGAGCCGGAGCCGATGATAACTAGATCGAAGTGCCGCACGGTTCCATCCTGCCTCACTGGGTGCGGGCCGTCGCCGGTCCGCGGACGTCGGTCAGTTCCAACCCGGCGAGGCGCCCGGTGATTCCACGCCGATCTCGGTCCCAGATCACACCGATCGCGTGCGCGGCGCACCACAGCAGGCCGAGCACCGCGCTCGGCGCGCCCCTCGCCAGTTCGCAGGCGCCTTGCAGCAGCGCCAGGCCCCCGGTGCCCAGCGTCCAGCGCAGCACGGCGGCTCGCCCGCCGGGGGAGTGCGCCCGCAGCAGGACCAGCCGCTGACCGGGCGTGCCGTCCCAGCTCAGGGCGGCCACCAGCAGTATCAGCGCCGGTGCGAGCCACGCCGCGCTCACCTGCAACGCCGTCGAGGGCGGGAGGCCCGCCCAGCGCAGGGCGAAGCCGGTCAGGTGGACGCAGGCGACGCCCAGCCACCACAGCAGCAGGCCGTCGCAGCACATCCCCAGCAACCGACGGCCCGCGGTCAACGGGCGTGGCTCGGTGGCCCGACGCCCGCTGCCCGCAGGAATCCGGTTCAGCAGCGGGACCAGCAGGCTCCCGAGCACGGCTCCGGTGGTGTTGGCGATGACGTCATCGACGTCGAACACGCGGTAGGGGCACGGGAACCGGAACCACAGCCCGGTCAGCTGCGTGACCTCGACGAACGCCGACACGCCCGCACCCGCCAGCGCCGCCACCGGTGGGGCCCGGCGCAGGAGCGCGCCCAGCGGGACGAACAGCGCGACGTTGCAGGCGAACTGCTCGACCCCGACGGCGCTGGTCAGCGCCGACAGCGGGCGCAGCTGCGCGGGGAAGCACGAGGTGCCGGTGGGCGGCAGGACGTAACAAGCCAGCGCGATCGCGTAGAGCAGCGTCGCGAAGCGCAGCACGGCCGTGCCCGCGCGCAGCTCGCCGTGCCGGCGGTAGCGACCGGCGACGAACGACGGCAGCAGCAGCGCGGCGACCCCGGTCGCGATCACCGCGGCGGTGGAACCCGGCAGCAGACTCATCTCTCGCACCTCCCTCATGAAGAAAGAGGCGCGAACACCCCGAACAGATACATCTCTTTCGGGTGATGAGGACGTCGTGCCCGCCCGGAGGGGTCCGGGCAGGCACGACGGAAAGCGGGATCAGTGCTGGTAGGTGGGGGTGATGACGGCTCGGCCGACGGTGTGGAAGGCCAGGTTGAAGCTGACCACCGCCGGCGAGGCGCTCTCGTCCACGCCGAGCTTCTCGGTGTCCACCGCGTGCACCACGAAGTAGTAGCGGTGCGGCCGGTCGCCGGGCGGCGGGGCGGCACCGCCGAAGGCGCGCTCGCCCATGTCGTTGGCGACGTGGAACGAACCCGCCGGGATGCTCTGACCGCTGCGGTTGCCCGCGTCGGCGGCCAGCTCGGTGACGTCGGCGGGAACGTCGACGAGGACCCAGTGCCAGAACCCGCCGGGGATCGGTGCGTCCGGGTCGAAGCAGGTGACCACGAAGCTCTTGGCGGTCTCCGGGAAACCCGACCAGCTCAGCTGCGGCGACAGGTTCTGCCCGTCCGCGCCCATGCCGTCGTAGGCATGCGCCTTCGGCATCGCCCGGCCGTCGGCCACATCGGTGGAGGTGACGGTGAACGCGGGGACCGAAGGCAGGAACGAGTACGGATCAGGATCGATCGGGCGCTCCAGACTCATGCGAGCATCCTCCTTTTCCTGGTGGCTATGGGGTGATCGTCGTCGATCACCGGGCACAGCCTAGGAGAACCCACGCCGGTGCGGCTCGCCGGTTCTAGCGGCTTTGTTGCGCTAAGCGCAATGGCGAGTGTGCATTCTGCAGCGGTGTCTGGCTAAGCTGTCGCCCGTCCCGGTGATGGCAGGAGGCAACGTGGCGCAGGCGGGCAACGAGACCGAGGTGTTGTGCCTGGGCGAGACCATGTCGCTGGTCGCGCCGGCAGCCCCGGTCCCCCTCGAAGAAGCCCCCGCGTTCACGCTCTCCGCCGGTGGCGCCGAGTCCAACGTGGCCGTTCACCTGGCCGCCCTCGGACACCGCGTGCGGTGGGCCAGCCGCCTCGGCGACGATCCGCTCGGGAGGCGCGTGGTCGCCTCCCTCGCCGCGGCGGGCGTCGACACCGGCCTGGTCGAGATGCGTTCCGAGGCACCGACCGGCGTCTACTTCAAGGACCCCGGGCCGGACGGAACCCGGGTCCACTACTACCGCGCGGGCTCGGCGGCCTCGACGATGGACCAGGACTTCCTCGCCGACGACGTCATCGACGACGCCCGCGTGCTGCACATCAGCGGCATCACCCCTGCGCTGTCGGAGGGCTGCGACCGGCTGATCCGGCGGCTGCTGACCCGTCCTCGCCGCGCCCCCATCTCCTTCGACGTCAACCACCGGCCCGCGCTGTGGTCGGCCCGGCAGGCCGCCCCGGTGCTCGCCGAGCTCGCCCAGCTCGCCGACGTCGTGTTCGTCGGCCTCGACGAAGCCGCCACCCTGTGGGGCGTGAAAACCGCCGACGACGTGCGGGAACTGCTCGACTCGCCGGTCACCGTCGTGGTCAAGGACGGCGCCGAGGCCGCCTACGCGCTCGGCGAGCGCCGCACCGTCGTACCCGCCCCGACCGTCGAGGTCGTCGAGCCGGTCGGCGCCGGTGACGCCTTCGCGGCCGGGTTCCTCTCCGGCGTGCTGCGCGGCGAGGACGACGAGCGCTGCCTGCGCCGCGGGCACCTGCTGGCCGCGCACAGCCTGCGCAGCACCGAGGACCACACCGCACCGCCCGGCGCCGAATCGCTCGCTCGCTGGCTGGCGCTCGACGAAGAGCAGTGGGGCGCACTGCGATTCGACGGGAGTGAGTGAGAAGTGCCCTTCCTGGAGGAGTTGTTCGCCAAGCCGGTGATGGCGATCCTGCGCGGCATGGACCCGCAGCGGACCGCGGAGCTGGCCGAACGAGCCTGGGACCTGGGCATCGACGCCGTCGAGGTCCCGATCGAGACGCCGAAGGCCGAGCCCTCCCTGGCGGCGGCCGTGCGCGCCGGAGCCGAACGCGGCCGCCCGGTCGGTGCGGGCACGATCATCACCCCCGAACAGCTGCGCACCGCCCGCGACCTGGGCGCGGCCTTCACCATCGCACCCGGCCTGGACCCCGAGATCGTGCGGCTGAGCGCCGAACTCGACCTGCCGCACGTGCCCGGAGTGGCCACGCCCAGCGAGATCCAGCAGGCGCTGCGCCTCGGGTTGTCGTGGGTGAAGGCCTTCCCCGCCGCGGAGCTGGGCAGCAGCTGGTTCCGCGCGATGAAGGGCCCGTTCCCCTCGCTGCGCGTGGTGGCCACCGGCGGGATGAACGCCCGCAACGCTCCCGAGTTCCTGCGGGCCGGAGCCGACGTGGTCGCGGTCGGTTCGGCGCTGGAGGATGAGACCCAGCTGCCCGCGCTGGCACAGCTCGTCGAGGGCTGACCTTCCGCGGTGGCGAGTTCGCAGTTCGTGAGAGAGGAAGTGTCGTGAAGGTCCACGTTGGTCCGGTCGCCCAGCCCGAGCTGGAAGCCGCCGTGGTGGCGGCCGGTGCTGAGCTGAGCTCGGCGGAGGAGGCGAACGCGCTGGTCTGGTTCGGCGGGGAGCCGAGCCGGTTCGGCTCCTACGACCGCCCGGACCTGGAATGGGTGCAGCTGCCGTCGGCCGGCATCGAGTCCTGGGTGGCCTCCGGCGTGCTGCGCGAGGATCTGACCTTCACCTCGGCCGCGGGCACCTTCGCCCAGACCGTCGCCGAGCACACCCTCGGCCTCATGCTCGCCGGTGCGCGGCAGCTGGCCGCGATGGCGCGAGCCACCACGTGGCAGCGCCCCGAGGGCATGCGCAGCCTCGCCGGATCGACCGTCGGCATCATCGGCGCTGGTGGGATCGGCAAGGCGCTGATCGAGATGCTGCGCCCCTTCGGCGTCCGGGTGCTGGCGGTGAACCGCTCCGGCAAGCCGGTGCTGGGCGCCGAGCGGACCTGGCCGGCCGAGGACGCCGACGGGATGCGCGAGCTGCTCGCGGCGTCGGACTTCGTGGTGGTGGCGGCTCCGGCGACCTCGGCGACCTCGAAGCTCGTCGACGCCGCCGCGTTGCGGGCGATGAAGTCCGACGCGTGGTTGATCAACATCGCGCGCGGTTCGCTGGTCGACACCGAAGCACTGGTCGAAGCTCTGGACGCGGGCCGCATCGGCGGTGCCGCCCTCGACGTCACCGACCCGGAACCCCTGCCCGAAGGGCACCCGCTGTTCACGCACCCGCGCGCGCTGATCTCCCCGCACACGGCCAACCCGCCGTCGCTGCAGATGCCGGCCCTGGCGCGCAGGGTCGAGGAGAACGTCCGCCGCCACATGGCAGGACAACCGCTCCTGGGCCTGGTCGATGTGAACGCGGGTTACTGAGCGACACGTCAGGCAAGCACCGAAGGTGCTTCCTCTTCCACCACCCGAGCAACCGGCACCGCCGGGGGTTCTGAGCGGCTTCGTGGTGAGGACGTCGCGACGCCGTGTATTGGACATACATCAGGAGTGGCGCCCGGAGCCACGGAGCCGCTCAGGTTCCCCCGCCCGCACCGTCGACCAAGGCGAGTCGTGCTGAATGAACGAGATCTTTCTCGCGAAATCGTTGGTGGGGTGGTGGGTGATCGCGGGGTCGATAGGATGGCTGCGCCAGTACGGCGGTGACGTGGAGGAACCCGGTGTGAGGCCGGGGCGGTCGCGCCACTGTGACCGGGGAGCGGACCCCGACAGCCACGGCCTGCGCAGGCTGGAAGGCGGGGCACCGCGAGGATCCGGGAGCCAGGAACTCCTGCCGCCGTGACCCCCGCCGGGGCGCGCACCCCGAGAGAGGATCACCGTGAGCGAGCCTGCCCGCGACGCCCGAGTTCTGCTGCTGTCCACTGCGGACACCGACCTGCTGGCCGCCCGTGCCGCCGAGGCCGACTACCGCGTCGCCAACCCCTCCCGCGTGGCCGCCGAGGACGTTCCGGCGCTGCTCGACGGCGTTGACGTCGTCGTGGTCCGGCTGCTGGGCGGCCGCCGCGCCTGGGAGGAGGGCCTGGACGCGGTGCTGGCGTCGGGTCTGCCGACCGTGGCGCTGGGCGGTGAGGCCACCCCGGACGCCGAGCTGATGACGCTGTCCACGGTGCCCGCCGGTGTGTCCACCCAGGCCCTGGCCTACCTGGTCGAAGGCGGCCCGGAGAACCTCGCCCAGCTCGCCCACTTCCTGTCCGACACCGTGCTGCTGACCGGCACCGGGTTCACCGAACCGCAGTCGATGCCGGAGTTCGGCCTGCACGGCGAGCGCGAGCACGACCCGTCGCGTCCGACGATCGGCGTCGTCTTCTACCGGGCGCACGCGCTGGCGGGCAACACCGCGTTCGTCGACACCCTCGCCGACCAGGTCGAATCCGCCGGCGCCAACGTGGTGCCGGTGTTCTGCGGCTCGCTGCGCGGCCTGTCCGACGCCGCCGGTCTGCGCGAACTGCTGGGCGGGTGCGACGCGCTGATCGCCACCGTCCTCGCCGCGGGCGGTGCGGTCGCCGCCGACGCCAGCGCGGGCGGTGACGAGGACTCCTGGGACGCCGGTGCGCTGGCCGAGCTCGACATCCCCGTGCTGCAGGGCCTGTGCCTGACCACCAGCCGCGCGGTGTGGTCCGACAGCGACGCGGCGCTGTCGCCGATGGACGCCGCGATGCAGGTCGCCGTGCCGGAGTTCGACGGCCGGTTGATCAGCGTGCCGTTCTCCTTCAAGGAGGAGGGCCCGGAGGGCATCCCGGTCTACGTCGCCGACCCCGAGCGCGCGGCCCGCGTGGCCTCCACCGCCGTGTCGCTGGCGCGGCTGCGCCACGTGGACAACTCCGCCAAGCGCCTCGGCGTGGTGCTGTCCTCCTACCCGACCAAGCACTCCCGCGTCGGCAACGCCGTCGGCCTGGACACCCCCGCCTCGGCGGTCGTGCTGCTCAGCGCCCTGGAGGATGCCGGCTACGACCTCGGCGGCCTGGACGTGACCGGCCTGGACGGCGACACCCTGATCCACCGCCTGATCTCCGCAGGCGGCCACGACGTGGAGTGGCTGACCGAGGAGCAGATGTCCGAGGCCGCGATCCGCGTCCCGACGACCCGCTACCGCGAGTGGTTCGACGCGCTGCCCGAAGAGCTGCGGGCGTCGATGACCGAGCACTGGGGTGCCCCGCCCGGCAGCCTCTACGTCGACGACGAGGGCTACATCTACGTCGCCGCGCTGCGCTTCGGCAACGTGGTGATCCTGATCCAGCCGCCGCGCGGTTTCGGCGAGAACCCGATCGCGATCTACCACGACCCGGACCTGCCGCCCTCGCACCAGTACCTGGCGGCCTACCGCTGGCTGGCCGAGGAGTTCGGCGCGCACGCGGTGATCCACCTGGGCAAGCACGGCACCCTGGAATGGCTGCCGGGCAAGGGCCTGGGCCTGGCGGCGGACTGCGCGCCGGACGCGGTGCTCGGCGACATGCCGTTCGTGTACCCGTTCATCGTCAACGACCCGGGTGAGGGCACCCAGGCCAAGCGGCGCGGGCACGCGACCGTGGTGGACCACATGATCCCGCCGATGGCCCGCGCCGACGCCTACGGCGACATCGCCAAGCTGGAGCAGCTGCTCGACGAGTACGCGCTGGTCACGGACCTGGACCCGGAGAAGAAGCCGGCGCTGCGCAACCAGATCTGGGAGCTGGTCACCCAGGCCGAGCTGCACCACGACCTGCACCAGGAGGGCCAGCCCGACGCGGAGTCCTTCGACGACTTCGTGATGCACATCGACGGCTACCTGTGCGAGATCAAGGACGTGCAGATCCGCGACGGCCTGCACATCCTCGGCCGCGCGCCGCGCGACGAGGAGCTGGTCAACGACGTGCTGGCGATCCTGCGCGCCAAGCAGGTCTTCGGCGGCAAGGTCGGCGCGCTGCCCGGCCTGCGCTCCGCGCTGTCGGACCACTTCGGACTCGACGAGCAGGCGCTGCTGGCCGAGCCCGGCGCCCGCGCGGACGTCCCGGCCGCGCTCACCGAGCTCGTCGAGGGGCCATCGGCGTCGGCGTCGGACGCGGTGGACCTGGTGGAATCGTTGGCGCGCAAGCTGATCCAGACGCTGGCCGACACCGGATGGGACTCCGAACGCGCTGAGCAGGTCGTCACCGACGTGATCGGCACCGGTGTCGCCGAGGTCGTGCGGGTGCTGCGGTTCGCCTGCGTCGAGCTGGTGCCGCGCCTGGCCCGCACCACCGAAGAGGTCGAGCACGTGCTGCACGCGCTCAACGGTGGTTTCGTGCCCGCCGGACCGTCCGGGTCGCCGACCCGCGGGC
Organism: Saccharopolyspora endophytica; assembly: GCF_018070075.1. Classification (GTDB taxonomy): domain Bacteria; phylum Actinomycetota; class Actinomycetes; order Mycobacteriales; family Pseudonocardiaceae; genus Saccharopolyspora; species Saccharopolyspora endophytica. The sequence continues at coordinate 84,397 of NZ_JAGPXE010000012.1, read as the reverse complement.
TGATCTCGGTGCTGCCCACCGGCCGCAACTTCTACTCGGTGGACCCCAAGGCCATCCCGTCGCGCAACGCCTTCGACGTCGGCTCCGCGCTCGCCGATTCGCTGATCACCCGGCACGTCGCCGACACCGGGGAGAACCCGCGCTCGGTCGGTCTGACGGTGTGGGGCACCTCGGCGATGCGGACGCAGGGCGATGACATCGCCGAGATCCTCTGGCTGCTGGGCTGCCGCCCTAAGTGGGACGACGCCTCGCGGCGGGTCACCGGCTTCGAGGTCGTGCCGGTCGCCGAGCTGGGCCGGCCGCGCATCGATGTGGTGGTGCGCATCTCCGGGTTCTTCCGCGACGCGTTCCCGCACGTCGTCTCGCTGATCGACGACGCGGTGCAGACCGTGGCCAAGCTCGACGAGCCCGACGAGGACAACTACGTCGCCGCCCACTACCGCGCCGACAAGGCCGAGCACGGAGACGACCGCCGGGCCTCGACCCGCATCTTCGGCTCCAAGCCGGGCGCCTACGGTGCCGGGCTGCTGCCGCTGATCGACGCCCGCAACTGGCGCAGCGACGCCGACCTCGCCGAGGTCTACGCGACCTGGGGCGGTTACGCCTACGGCCGAGGGCTCGACGGCCGCGAGGCGCGCGGCGACATGGAGACGGCGTTCAAGCGCATCCAGGTGGCGGCCAAGAACGTCGACACCCGCGAGCACGACATCGCCGACTCCGACGACTACTTCCAGTACCACGGCGGCATGGTCGCGATGGTGCGCTCGCTGTCCGGGCAGAGCCCGGCCGCCTACGTGGGTGACTCGGCGGTGCCGCACGCGGTCAAGACCCGCACGCTGGGCGAGGAGACCAAGCGGGTCTTCCGGGCTCGGGTGATCAACCCGAAGTGGATCTCGGCGATGCAGCGGCACGGGTACAAGGGCGCCTTCGAGCTCGCGGCCACGGTGGATTACCTGTTCGGGTTCGATGCCACCGCCGGGGTCGTCGACGACTGGATGTACGCGAAGCTGGCGGAGTCCTACGTCTTCGACGAGCAGGTGCAGCAGTTCCTGCGCAACTCCAACCCGTGGGCGCTGCGAGGCATGACCGAGCGGCTGCTGGAAGCCGCTGACCGCGGTCTGTGGGCCGAACCGGACGAGCAGGTCCTCGACGATCTGCGGTCGGTGTACCTGGAGCTGGAGGGCCAGCTGGAGGACTGATAGTCCACCCGGGGCCGGACGCGCCGGTCCCGGGTGGAAGGTACCTCCCCCTATTCATCCACAGTGGACCGAAACGTTGGGCCGTCCGAGTGGAAAGTGGCTTGAAATTCCACTCGTTCGTGTTGAGCTCCTGGCCGAGGTGTATCTGACAGAGGGTTCGTTTCCTCTTACTCGTGGACACTTTGGACGAGCCGGAGCGGCGGTCGGACGGCCGCCGGGAGGCTCCGGGGGAGGAGACGAACCATGGCGGAGAACAAACTCGGGATGCGGGCGGCGGCCGGGACGCTGGCGGCGATGAGCCTGATCGGTGGTCTGCTGGCCACCTCGGCCCACGCCGGCGAGCAGGGGACCGCTGCGCCACCGATCGTCGGGGGACAGGCGGCTCCGATCGCCGACCACCCGTGGGTGGTCTACCTGGCCGATGACCAGGGCAACCAGTTCTGCGGCGGCACCATCGGCGCGGCGAACAAGGTCATCACGGCGGCGCACTGCGTCAAGGGCGAGCGACCCGCGTCGGTGCGGGTGGTGGCAGGACGGGAGAGCAAGTCGTCCACCGACGGCGTCGAGGTCCCGGTTTCCGACATCTGGGTCCACCCGAACTACCAGGACGCCAACACCGGGTCCGACGTGGCGGTGCTGACCCTCGAGCAGCAGCTCCCGCAGGCCCCGCTGCCGGTGGCCACCCCGGCCGACACCGCCTCCTACGAGGCGGGCCGGATGGCGACCGTGCTCGGCTGGGGCGCCACCTCCGAGGGCGGCGACGCCTCGGACACCCTGCAGAAGGCCGAGGTGCCGCTGACCTCCGACGACGACTGCAAGCGGGCGTACGACCAGTACGACCCGCAGGCGATGGTCTGCGCCGGATACCCCGAGGGCGGCATCGACAGCTGCCAGGGCGACTCCGGCGGGCCGCTGGTGGTCGACGGCAAGCTCGTCGGCATCGTCTCCACCGGCAACGGCTGCGCGAGGCCGGGCAACCCGGGCATCTACACCCGCACCGCCGCCTACGAGGCCGACATCCGGGCCCAGCTCACGGCTCAGCACTGATCACGCCGGGGCCAGCTGCAGCCCGGGGCCGAGTTCGCGGGCGAGCCCGGTGGCCAGGGTCCGGAAGGCACGCACCTGCGGATCCTCGTCACCGGCGCGGCTGACCAGCACGCTGTGCTCCCACGGCGCGTCCGCCACCGGAACGCATCGGGTGCCGGGCCACGGGTAGAAGCGCTCGAAGGATTCCAGCGCCGAACCCGCACCCCGTCCGGCGGCCGCCGTGGCGAGCACCTCGTGCGGGTTGACCGCGTCGTCCTTGCCGCGGCGCGGGGCCTCACCGCCCCGCGCCGCGGTGAAGTACAGGTAGTCGGTGAACGGGCGCGGCGTGCGCTCGGGAAGCCGGATGAACGGCAGGTCGAGCACGTCGGCCAGCCGCACCTCGGGTGCGTCGGCCAGCTCCCAGCGGGCCGAGACCACCACGATGCGCCGCTCGGTGGTCAGCACGTCGACCTCGACGCGCTCGTCCACCGGTGCCGGGCGCACGAACGCCACGTCCACCCGGTGCTCCAGCAGCGCGGACACGTGCTCGGTGAAGTCCAGCGGTACCAGCCGCAGGTCGATCTCGGGGTGCGCCATCCGGAACGCCTGCGCGGTGGCGGGCGTCAGCTCCGCCGACCCGTGCCCCATGACCCCGACCCGCAGCGTCCCGGGCTCGGCCGATGCCGCCTCGGCGACGTCCGCGCGGGCGAGGTCGGCGGCGGCGAGCAGCGCGCGAGCGTGCCGCGCGAGCCGGTGTCCCGCGGGGGTCAGCCGCACCGGGTTGCGGTCCAGCAGCCGCGTCCCGAAGTCCTGCTCCAGCTGCTTGACGTGCTCGGTCACGGTCGCCTTGGCCAGGAACAACCGCTCGGCGGCCCGGCCGAAGTGCCCCTCCTCGGCCACCACCAGCAAGGTCTCCAACCGCCGCAACTCCATGCGGGCAACGTACGACCGGTCGCCGGAAGAGACCAGGCGATTGAGGCGCACTTTACGATGCACATTCGAATCTCGATCGGCCGTTTACTGAGCGTGCGCCAGTGCCAGTGAGCGTGGTCCGGGGTCCCCTGGAGGTGTCCGCTCTGGGTAGCCGTTGATGTCGCGCAGTGCGTTTCTCGCCTCGGGTGTGCGGTGATCGCCCAGTGGCAGTCTCGTTCGGCGGATGTTCGGTGCATCGGAGTGATTTTCCGTTGCGGCGTAGGTAATTTCGTGTTGTCGATGTTCGCCGAGTCATCAGGGGGTGGGTCGTGGCTGCACGGTTGCGATCGATCGCCGAGACGTATGTCGCGAACGGGCCCACCGGCGTGAGCATCCGAACCCGATTGAAGGGCATGACGCTCAGCGACGAGCGGGTGTTGCGTGAGGTCGGAGCGCATCTGGGGAGGCTTGCTTCCAGCGACCTGGCTGCCCGAGTCCGTGACGGACTGGATCACGACAAGCATTCCTGGGCGGATCGCAAGCGGGCGGTCACCGCGGTGTCGTCGGCGCGATGGGCGGGCAGCATCACCAAGTTCAGCAACGATCAATGGTCGTTGGCCCGCCGCAACCAGCTGGCGCAGCTTCGCAACCTGGCCGCAGGCATCGAGATGCTCAGCTACAGATTGTCGCTCGGGCTCGGTGAGAAGGGCGTGGCGGGGAAACCCGGCGGGTATCAGTCGGCCCAGGAGTGGTTTGCCAAATCTCGCCGCCTGGCCGCATTGCGGGCCCGCTGCGCCCAACTCCAGGCGAATTGGGATTCGGGCCGCATTGCGGTGGTGCGGGGCGGGAGGAAGCTGCTTCACCACCGGCATCACCTGGGCCGGGCCGGGCTCAGCGAGGAGCAGTGGCGTGCTCGGTGGGAGGCCGAACGCTGGTTCTTCGCGGCGGATGGGGAGTCGGGCAAGAAGTTCGGCAACGAAACGGTGCGCGTCACCCCGGATGGCGAGGTGTCGATCCGGTTGCCCGCGCCGCTGGAACATCTCGCCAACGCACGCAACGGGCGGTATGTCTTGACCGCGATCGCGCGGTTCCAGCATCGCGGTGCGGAGTGGGCTGAGCGCATCGCTGGTGATCGGGCGGTGGCGTACCGGTTTCACTACGACGCCACTCGTGACCGCTGGTACGTGGGTGCGTCCTGGCAGCGCAGCCCAACACGGCCGGTGTCGCTGGCCGTGTTGCGGTCGGGGCCGGTGATCGGGGTGGACACCAATGTCGATCACCTCGCCGCCTGGAAGCTCGACCCCCACGGCAACCCGACCGGTCGACCGAAAACCTTCGGTTATGACCTTTCCGGCACGGCTGACCACCGAGACGCACAGCTGCGCCATGCCCTGTCCCAGCTTTTGCGTTGGGCCAGGAGTGAAGGTGTGCGGGCGATCGCGGTCGAGGACCTCGACTTCGGTGACTCGACGACTCGTGAGAAGCATGGCCGCAGGAAGCGGTTCCGGCAGCTGATTTCCGGCATGCCCACGGGGAAGCTTCGTTCCCGGCTGGTGTCGATGGCCGCCGAGACCGGTGCCAGTGTGATCGTCGTGGACCCTGCCTACACCAGCAGGTGGGGCAACGAGCACTGGCGTGTGCCACTGTCCAGGAAGAAGCATGAGATCACCCGACACCACGCCGCGAGCGTGGCGATCGGGAGACGCGCCCTCGGGCACGGGATCAGGCGACGGGGGACACCGCCCCGGCACGACCAGAGCGATCGTGCCGGGCATCGGACCATCCAGGCCCGGCCACGTGCTCGTGGGTGTGAAGGAACCCGCCCCGACGCGACCGGGACGCGGACGCGATCCGTGCTGTCCGGCCGTCGAGCGAATGCGGGAACCCAGTTCGTCCAACACCGTTCGGGATGGACGCAGTAGCTGGGCGTCCGATCATCATGGGGACGCCTGAACGCTGTTGAGGAACGGTAGACCGGGATCCTGATTGTTCGGGAAATCCGAACGGTTGGTGTTCGGGGTGGGGGCTGCGCGTAGAACGTTAGGTGTGCGAAACGTGTGGGTGCCGGCTGCTCTGCTGTTGATGGTGGCCGGGTGGGGTGCGAACCAGTTCTCGCCGCTGCTGGGGGCTTACCGGGGTGAGCTGGGGCTGAGCCCGTCGGCGGCGACCGGGTTGCTGGCGCTCTACGTCGTCGGGCTGGTGCCCGGCTTGTTGTTCGGGGGTCCGCTGGCCGATCGGCGCGGGCGCAAGCCGGTGGTGATCTGGGCGATCGTGCTCAGCGCGCTGGCCACGGTGGCGCTGATGCTCGGGGCGCACGTGGTGCCGTGGCTGGTCGTCGGGCGGCTGATCGTCGGGGTGAGCACCGGTGCCGTGCTCGCCGCGGGGAGCGCCTGGGTGCGCGACCTGTCGCACCCGCCGTTCGGGACGGCGACCGAGGACGGCGCCGGTGCGCGCAGAGCGGGTGTGCTGCTGGCGGCCGGTTTCAGCGTCAGCGGCCTGGTGTCCGCGCTGGTCGCGACCTGGGTGCCGTTCCCGCTGGTCAGCGCCTACGTTCCGCACTTGGTCCTGTGCGCGGTGACGTTGCCGCTGGCGCTGCGCTGCCCGGAGACGCGCGTCGAGCCGGCGGCCGGAGCGCCGCGCGGCAGGGGAGCGCGCGATCCGCGGTTCCTGCGGCGGGTGGCGCCGGTCGCGCCGTGGATCTTCCTGTGCCCCACCGTCGGCTTCGCCGTGCTCCCCGCGCAGGTCACCGTCCACGCGCCCGGCTACGAGGTGCTCTACGCGGGGGTGTCGACGCTGTGCGCGCCCGGTTTCGGCGCGGTCGTGCAGCCCTGGGCTCGCCGGATCGCCCGGCGCGGAGTGCGGGCGACGGCCGTGTTCGGGCTGGTGGCCATCGCGGCCGGGCTCGTGCTCGCTGCTGTCGCGGCGTGGCAGGCGCAGCCGTGGCTGGGCCTGCTCGCCGCGCTGACGCTGGGCACCGGCTACGGCTTCGTCTCGACCTACTGCCTGACGATGGTCGGCCGCATCGCGGGACCGTCCGAGCTGGCCGGGCTGACCGCGATCATGTGGGTGCTGGCCTACCTGGGGTTCTGCACGCCGTTCGTGATCAGCCTGCTCTCGGGCGTGGTCGCGGTGCCGGTGGTGCTGCTCGTGCTGGCCGGGTTGGCGCTGCTGACCCTGCTGTCAGCTCGCGACGAGACCGATCGAGATGGTCACGAAAGCCGTCGCGCTCAACGCGTCCAGCGACTTCGAGACTCGGGGGTTCTTTAGCCGGTCGGCGATCCCGGCGGCGGCCAGCACGATGGTGACCTCCCAGATCGCCGCCAGCACCAGGAACACCACGCCCAGCGCGACCAGCTGGAGCGCCGGCTGCGTGGACGCGCCGACGAACTGCGGCAGGAACGCGAGGCTGAACAGCAGCATCTTCGGGTTGGTCAGGTTGCTGAGCAGGCCGCGCAGGTAGGGGTTGGCGTCATCCGGCGGTGGGACGTCCAGCGAGCCGGACTCGCGCCTGGTCAGCCAGTACCCGCGCACGATGCTGGCCGCGAGGTAGAGCAGGTAGGCGGCGCCCACCCACTTCAGCGCCACGAGCACGCCCGGGGCCTTGGTGATCAGCGCGCCCAGCCCGGAGATGACCAGCGCGACCTGCAGCGCGCTGGCGCTGTGGATTCCGGCCAGCGCCAGCAGTCCCGCCTTGCGGCCGTGGTTCAGCGACGTGCGCAGCAGCAGGAAGACGTCCACTCCCGGTGTGATGATCACGACCGCGCTCGCCAGCAGGAAGGCGGGCAACGGCGTCGGGTCCAGGAGCACGGCGATTTCCTCTCCACTTCGGGCAGCACGCACTGCCACATCGCTTGATCAGGTTCTTCTCGTCATCCGGTCAGGTGAGATCGGCGGGTGCCGGTGGTGGAGGTACCCCGGTTCCGCGATGCCCTGGGATGGAGGCGCGACTGTCAACGGCGACATTCGCGAAAGGATTTGCACCCGAAGTCGAGTTTAACGAAATATTTTCCTGCGGAACTGTGAGTTGCGACTCGTGATGTTTCGGTGTGCGTGCGATTACGGTGTGTCCGCTCCGCCGATGACCGCGACAGCTGGAGGCACCGACTTTGGGCCGCGACGAACAGGGATCCGCCGACAAGACCCGTGCGCTGCGCGCGCTCGCCATCGCCGGAGCGGTCACCGCCCTGGCGGGCGCGAGCCCCGCCGCCCACGCGGACCCGGCGATCACCGGAGACGACCAGCCGCAGTCCCGGATCCTCGGCGGCTCGGGCAGCACCACCGACGACGCGCCCTGGGTGGTCGCGCTGACCGACCGGTACGGCAACCAGTTCTGCGGCGGCACCCTGATCCGCGCGGGCGAGGTAGTCACCGCAGCGCACTGCGCGCACGATCCGCTCACCGGGGCCGAACGCTCGCCCGAGGACGTCCGCGTGATCGCCGGGCGCACCGACCTGCGCAGCTCGCAGGGCAGCGAAGCCGAGGTCGACGACGTGTGGGTGCACCCGGGCTACGAGGACTTCACCACCGGCGACGACCTCGCCGTGCTCAAGCTCAGCGCACCGCTGCCGCAGCGCCCGCTTCCCGTGGTCGCGCCCGGCGAGACCGCGCCGTACGAGCCGGGCAGCATGGCCCGCGTCTACGGATGGGGCCGGACCAGTGAGAACGGTCCCAACTCGGACAGCCTGCGCTCCGTGGAGGTGCCCGTCGCCGCCGACGACGCCTGCCGGTCGGCCTACCCGAACTACGACCCGCGCAGCATGTTCTGCGCCGGGTACCCCGAAGGCGGGCGCGACGCCTGCGCCGGCGACTCCGGCGGGCCGATCGTCGCGGGCGGGCGGCTCATCGGCGTGGTGTCCTACGGCACCGGCTGCGGTCGACCCGGCACGCCCGGCGTCTACACCAGGCTGTCGAACTACCCGTTGTGAGCGGCGGGCGAGTGGTCTGCACAACTCCCGCCGCTGGCGAGTGCGGGAAACCGGGAAGTCCTGTGATATCCAGGTAAGGGTGACCCTTCAGCCGCTCGCGACCGCCGTGCAACGCGCCTACACCGCAGACCTCGACGCCTCCGACTTCTACCGGATGCTGCGGCTGCGGGTCGACGTCTTCGTCGTCGAGCAGGAATGCCCCTACCCCGAGCTCGACGGGCGCGACCTGGAGGACTCCACCCGCCACTTCTGGGTCGACTCCGCCGACGACTACGTGCTCGGATACCTGCGGCTGCTGGAAGATCCCGACGGCACCTACCGCATCGGCCGGGTCTGCACCTCCAAGAGCGCCCGCGGTCTGGGCATCGGACGCAAGCTGATGCGCGCCGCCGTCGCCGAGGTGCAGAACTCGCCCGCCGTGCTGTCCGCCCAGACCTACGCCAAGGACTTCTACGCCTCCTTCGGCTTCGTCGAGACCGGGGACGAATACCTCGAAGACGGCATTCCGCACGTCGACATGCGCCGCGAACCCCGCCGCGCGGGCGTGATCGCCGGACGCTGAACTGTGAGTTGCGGCGCCGGAAGGTTGGGCGCTTGATCGACGTCTGGGACGATGTCGGTGAATCCGTTTGCAAGGGGTGTTGGCAGGAAGCCGGTGCGAGTCCGGCACGGTCGGCGCCACTGTGACCGGGGAGCGGACCTCCCGCGAGAGCCACCGGGGTGACCTGGGAAGGCCGGAGGGACGTGACGATCCGGGAGTCAGGACACTGCGGCCCCTTGTTCCCGACAGCGGGGCGTCCGCACCCCGAGGAAGGAACCACACCGGCATGTCCGCTGCCCCTCGCTTCCCCTTCTCCGCCGTGGTCGGCCACGACGACCTGCGGCTCGCGCTGCTGCTCAACGCGGTGCACCCGCGCATCGGCGGTGTTCTGGTGCGCGGCGAGAAGGGCACGGCCAAGTCGACCGTCGTGCGCGCCCTCGCCTCGCTGCTGCCGGCGCTGGACGTCGTCGACGACTGCCGCTTCGGCTGCGACCCCACCGCGCCCGACCCGCAGTGCCCCGACGCGCCGCACGGCGACACCGCCACCCGGCGGCCCGCGCAGCTCGTCGAGCTGCCCGTCGGCGCCACCGAAGACCGGCTCATCGGCTCGCTCGACCTCGAACGCGCCCTGACCGAAGGCGTCCGCGCCTTCCAGCCCGGCCTGCTCGCCGGAGCGCACCGCGGCGTGCTCTACGTCGACGAGGTCAACCTGCTGCACGACCACCTCGTGGACCTGCTGCTCGACGCCGCCGCCATGGGCCGCGCCCACGTCGAGCGCGACGGTGTCTCCGTCTCGCACGCCTCGTCGTTCCTGCTGGTCGGCACCATGAACCCGGAGGAGGGTGAGCTCCGGCCGCAGCTGCTCGACCGCTTCGGGCTCACCGTGCAGGTCGCCGCCTCCCGCGAGGTCGGCACCCGTACCGAGGTCGTCCGCCGCCGGCTCGCCTTCGAAGCCGACCCCGCCGGGTTCGCCGCGCACTGGGCCGACGCCGACGCCGAACTCGCCGAGCACATCCGCGCCGCCCGCGCCCGCGTCGAGGACGTCGTGCTGCCCGACTCCGAACTCCGCCGGATCTCCGCGCTGTGCGCGGCCTTCGACGTCGACGGCATGCGCGCCGACCTGGTACTGGCGCGCACCGCCATCGCCCACGCCGCCTGGCGCGGCGCCGACGCCGTCACCGAGGAGGACGTCGAAGCCGCCGCCCGCCTCGCCCTGCCGCACCGGCGCCGCCGCGACCCGTTCGACGAACCCGGCATGGCCGAGGACCAGCTGCAGCAGGCCCTCTCCGACGCCGCCGAGCAGGCCGAGGACCAGCCGCCGGAAGACCCCGACGACGACCCCGACGGCGGTCCCGGCGGAGGCGGCGAACCGCAGGACGAGCCCACCGGCCCCACCGGCGGCGGAGGTGGCGAGGAGCAGGACCAGCAGCCCGGTGGCGGCGACTCCGAACGCGCCCCCGTCGGCGCCGGGCAGTCGTTCCGCGCCCGGTTGCTGGAAGTGCCCGGGCTCGGCGAAGGCGCACCCGGGCGCCGGTCCCGCGCCCGCTCCCGCAGCGGGCGCACCACCCGCGCCACCACCGTCGACGGCCACGGACTGCACGTCACCGCCACCCTCGCCGCGGCCGCTCCCCACCAGGCCGCGCGCGGACGCAGCGGACCCGGCCTCGTCCTGCGCTCCGACGACGTCCGCCGATCCCTGCGCGAAGGCCGTGAGGGCAACCTCGTCCTCTTCGCCGTCGACGCCTCCGGCTCGATGGCCGCCCGCGACCGGATGACCGCCGTCAGCGGCGCCGTCCTGTCCCTGCTGCGCGACGCCTACCAGCGGCGGGACAAGGTCGGCGTGATCACCTTCCGCGGCGACCAGGCCGAAGTCGCCCTGCCACCCACCTCGTCGGTCGACATCGCCGCCGCCCGGCTCCGCCGGATGCGCACCGGCGGACGCACCCCGCTCGCCGACGGACTGCTGCGCACCCAGCACGTCATCCGGACCGAGAGCACCCGCGACCCGCAGCGCCGGCCGCTCGTCGTCCTGCTCACCGATGGCAAGGCCACCGTCGGCGTCCAGGGGGCCACCGGGAGCAAGCAGGCCGTCGACGACGCCCTGCGCGCCGCGCGCGTGCTCGCCGGCACCGGAACGGCCTCCGTGGTCGTCGACTGCGAGAGCGGTCCCGTCAAGCTCGGACTGGCGAACCAGGTGGCCGCAGCGCTGGGCGGACCCAGCCTGCGGCTCGAAGAGCTCTCCGCCGAACACGTCGCCGGAGTCGTGCGCGCCGTCAGCGGTGACAGCGGGTTGGCCGCTTAGTCTCGTTTTGGTTACGAGATTCAACCCTGTGAGTACCGACCCAACGGTCGGATTGGTACGGTGACCACCAGTCCACCTGACCCCCAGGGGTGGACCTCCAAAGTGCCCCGCGCTCCCAGCGACCCCCAGGCCGGTTGAGCGCGGGGCTCTTTTTCTTGTGGGTTTGGTGGTCGTTTTGCGGGGCGGTGCGGGTAGGGGAACCTGAGCGGCGCTGTGGACTCCGCGCGCCACGACTTATGTATGTCCAATACACGGCGTCGAGGCGTGCTCGCCACAGCACCGCTCAGAACCCCCGGCGGTGCGAGTGCCTCAGGTGGGGAAATGAGAAAGCGACTTCGTCGCTTGCCTGACGGGTCAGGCTGGGGTTGGTTGTTTTTGGTGGTAGCGGTGTCTTGCGTAGGTGGCTGTGGCCACCAGGGGGATTGCTACTGCTCCTGCTGTGGTGAACAGGATCGTGTAGTTGCCGTGGTCTGCTAGGGGGCCTGCTGCTGCGGAGGCTGCTGCGCTGCCGAGGAACAGAGCGCAGGCGAAGAGGGCCACCGCCGTTCCCCTCGCTTCTGGAGCCACCGAGGTGGCCCAGGCCTGCAGGGAGGAGTGCATGAAGGACCAGCCGCCGCCCAGCAGGAGGGCCGTGATGATCACCGTGGCGAGGTTCGTGTCCACCGAGACCAGGGCGTAGCCGACGATCATCTGCGTGCCGCCGATGGCGATCAGGCGGGGGACCGGGACCGTGGAGTTGATGGCCTTGACGACCCTGGAGAACACCAGCACGCCCACGCCGTAGGCGCCCGTGGCCAAGCCCGCCACCGCGACGTCCAGGCCCTCGTTGACCAGCGCCGACGCCAAGAAGGTCATGGTGCCCAGCAGCACCGCGCCCTCCACGAAGACCAGGCCGAACACCAGCAGCGCCCAGCGGTTGCGCAGGACTCCGCCGATGTGGGAACCCACCCCGCCCGACACCGCCGCGCGGTCGGGTTCCGGGAGGCCGCGCAGCAGCAGCGCGCAGACCGCCGCGCACAGGGCCGGGACCGCGAAGACCACGCGCCAGTCCAGCCAGTGGGCCAGCACGCCGCCGACCGCCGTCGCCATGGCCGTGCCCACCGCCTGGGCGGCCATCAGGTCCGACAGCGCGCTCTGGCGCTTCTGCTGGGAGACCGTGTCGCCGACGTAGGTCAGCGTCGTCGGGACCACCGCGCCCATGAACGCACCAGCCAGGACGCGCGCCGCGATCAGCACCGGCAGCGACGGCGCGAACGTCGAGATCAGGCCCGTGGCGGCAGCCGCCAGCAGCGTGGCTCGCATGATCGGGATCCGGCCGAAGCGGTCCGAGAGGATTCCCCACAGCGGTTGCGAGAGGCCGTAGGCCAGGAAGTAACCGCTGGCGACCGTGACCGCCGAGGCGATCGGGACGTGCATGCTCAGCGCGATCAGCACCAGCATCGGGGTCACGGCGAACCGGTCGAAACTGCTGATGAACGAGGCTGCGGAGAGCACCAGAGGCGGTCTGGTGGGCATGCGGCGGCTCCTAGTTCTGGGACGCTCGTCCATCTTCACGCGTCGAACGCCGGTCGCAGCGGTGAAGTTGCCCACCTCATGCGGGGCCGTGCCCTGGGGATGTTCTTGGTTAGGGTCGGTGCATGCCTCAGGGACAGCCTTCTTCCGTGCCAGCTGATGGACTGACCACTCGCCAGCGCCGCAACCGGCCGTTGGTCGTCGTGCACACCGGTGAGATGAAGGGGAAGTCCACCGCCGCCTTCGGGCTCGCGCTGCGCGGGTGGAACCAGGGCTGGTCGATCGGGGTCTTCCAGTTCGTCAAGTCCGCCAAGTGGAAGGTCGGCGAGGAGTCGGCGTTCCGCGCGCTCGGCAAGGTCCACGAGGACACCGGTGAAGGCGGCCCCGTCGAGTGGCACAAGATGGGTGAGGGCTGGTCCTGGACCCGCAAGAAGGGCACCGAGGAAGACCACGCCGCCGCAGCGCTCGAAGGCTGGCAGGAGATCTCCCGCCGCCTCGACGAGCAGCGCCACGGCCTCTACGTGCTCGACGAGTTCACCTACCCGCTGCACTGGGGGTGGGTCGACGTCGACGAGGTCGTCGCCAAGCTCCGCGAGCGCGAGGGCCACCAGCACGTCATCATCACCGGCCGCTACGCGCCGCAGGCGCTCATCGACGCCGCCGACCTCGTGATGGAGACCGGCAAGGTCAAGCACCCCATGGACGCCGGGCAGAAGGGCCAGAAGGGCATCGAGTGGTGAACCTCGATCGGGTGGTCTTCGCCGCTCCGGGCTCGGGGCAGGGCAAGACCACCGTGGTCACCGGCCTGCTCGGTGCGCTGCGCAGACGCGGCGAGCGCGTCGCGCCGTTCAAGGTGGGACCCGACTACATCGATCCCGGCTACCACCGGCTCGCCGCCGGGCGGACCGCGCGCAACCTCGACCCGGTGCTCGTCGGAGCCGACCGCATCGCGCCGCTGCTGCACCACGGATCCGCCGGTGCCGACATCGCCGTGGTGGAAGGCGTGATGGGCCTGTTCGACGGCCGCATCGGCGGCGAGGAGGAACTGGCCTTCGGCTCCACCGCGCACGTCGCGCAGCTGATCGACGCCCCGGTCGTGCTCGTCGTCGACGCCAAGGGACAGAGTCACAGCCTCGCCGCGCTGCTGCACGGTTTTCGCGGCTACCGGCCGCAGGTGAAGGTCGCCGGCGTGGTGCTCAACCGCGTCGGCTCGCCACGCCACGAGCAGGTGCTGCGCGCGGCCGCCGACAACGCGGGCTTACCGGTGCTGGGTGCGATCCCGCGCACCGACGACCTCGAAGTCCCCTCCCGGCACCTGGGACTGGTCACCGCCGTCGAGCACGGCGCCGAGGCGCTGCGCGCCGTGGAGGCGATGACCGACGTGATCGAGCGGTCCGTGGACCTCGACGCCGTCACCGCGCTCGCCCGCACCGCCGGTGACCTGCCCGGATCCGCCTGGGATCCAGGTGCTGAGGTGCAGCGGCAGGGCCGGCCGGTGGTCGCCGTGGCGGGCGGGCACGCGTTCAGCTTCGGCTACGCCGAGCACGTCGAACTCCTCGAAGCCGCCGGAGCCGAGGTCGCCCTCGTCGACCCGCTGCGCGATGAACGACTTCCCGACCGGACCGCCGGACTGGTGCTGCCGGGCGGGTTCCCGGAGCAGCACGCCAACGCGCTGTCGGCGAACGCCGCGCTGCGCGACGAGATCCGCGCCTTCGCCGGCGGTGGAGCCCCGGTGCACGCCGAGTGCGGTGGGCTGCTCTACCTCGGCGAGGAGCTCGACGGCGAACCCATGTGCGGGGTCCTGCCGGTGCGCGCGGCCATGTCGCCGCGCCTGACCCTCGGGTACCGGGACGCCGTCGCCGCCACCGAATCCTCGCTGTTCGCCGAGGGAGCCCGCATCAGCGGGCACGAATTCCACCGCACCGCAACCGAACCCGGCCACGGCGAGAGCCCCGCGTGGTTCTGGCGCGGGCCATCGGGGGCGCACCGCGAGGGATTCGTCCACGGCGGGGTGCACGCCTCCTACCTGCACACCCACCCGGCCGGAAACCCCGGCTCGGTAGCCCGATTCGTCACGAGGTGCCTGCGATGAGACTCGTCGGTGTCGGGGTCGGCCCCGGCGATCCCGAAATGCTGACCCTGGCCGCGCTGCGCGAGATGCGCGAGGCCGACACGGTGTACGTGCCCGTCCTCGCGCCCGACGAGCAGGGCCGCGCGGAGGCCGTCGTGCGCGCGCACCTGGGCTCCGACGAGCGGGTGCAGCGGCTGGTGTTCGCGCTCGCCGACCCGGTCGACGGGCCGCAGGAACGGCGGCGCAGGCACTGGGACGACGCGGCCGAGACCGTCGCGAAGCGACTGCGTGATCAGGGCGGCACGGTGGTCTTCGCCACCTTGGGCGACCCCGCCGTGTACTCGACGTTCAGCTATCTGGCAGCGGCCGTCGCGGAGCTGTTGACCGAGGTCGAGATCGTGACGGTGCCCGGTATCACCGCGATGCAGGCGACCGCGTCGCAAGCGGGCATCGCGCTCACCGAGGGCTCGGAGCAACTCACCGTGATTCCCATGCTGCGGGATGTCACCGCGCTGCGGGAGGCGTTGCGAGCGCGCGGTACGGTCGTTGCCTACAAAGGCGGGCGACGCCTGGGTGAGCTGCGCGAGGCGATCGACGACTGCGGAGCTCTGGACCGCTCGGTCTACGCCGAGCACCTGGGCACGCCGGATGCGCGGGTACTACCGCTTGCTGAAGTGTCCGATGTGGACGATGCGCCTTACTTGTCGACAGTGGTAGTGCTGCCACCCCGAGGCGGAAGAGGAGAGCAATGGTGACTGGCCGGATCTCGTTCATCGGCGCCGGACCCGGCGCGGCCGACCTGATCACGGTCCGCGGTGCCAAGCGAATCGCCGAAGCCGACATCGTGGTCTGGGCCGCGAGCCTGGTCACGCCGGAGTGCGTGCAGGAGCACGCCCGCTCCGATGCCGAGCTCGTCGACTCCTCCCGGCTCACCCACGAGCACGCGGTGGAGATCTACCGGCGCGCCGAGCGCGACAAGCTCAACGTCGCGCGCGTGCACTCCGGTGACCCGTCGCTGTGGGGTGCGGTCCAGGAGCAGTACGACGCCGCGGTCCGGATGAACGTCGAGGTGGAGATCGTCCCCGGCGTTCCCGCCTTCTCCGCCGCAGCGGCGGCGATCGGCCGCGAGCTGACCGTCCCCGAGGTCGCGCAGTCGCTGGTGCTGACCCGCCTGGAGGGCGGCAAGACGCCGATGCCCGACGGCGAGAAGGTGCGCGAGTTCGCCAAGCACGGCACCACGATGGCGCTGTTCCTGTCCGCCGCGCGGACCGGCCAGCTGGTCGAGGAGCTGCGCGCGGGCGGCTACCCGGACGACACGCCGGTGCTGGTGGCCTACAAGGTGACCTGGCCGGACGAACTGCTGGTGCGCAGCACGCTCGGCGAGCTCGAAGCCGACTGCAAGAAGCACAAGCTGTGGCGGCACACGCTGTTCATCATCGGCAAGGGCCTCACCGCGGGCGGCACCCGCTCGCACCTCTACCACGCGGGCCACTTCCACACCTACCGCAAGGCCGACAAGGAAGCCCGTCGCGCGCTGCGCGCCGAGCGCTCCGTCCGCCGCGTCGAGAAGCCGCGCGAGCAGCCCGAGGAGCCCGACTCCGCCAAGATCAAGGAGTCCGAGGCCGCCAAGCTCCGCGAGTCCGACGCGGCGTGGTGGGCCGTGCGCGACTGGCAGGAGACCGCGCGCGGCGCAGCGCGTTTCGGCGCCAACCGCTCGATCCCGATCCCGCAGGTCGACGAATCGCAGTCGCAGCTGTTCGCCGAGGAACCAGCCGATCCCGAACCCGTTGCGCCGCAGCAGGAGTCGGCGCCGTCGAGCACCACGACCGCGCAGGCCACCGCCACCACCGGCACCACGCGCAAGTCGACCGGGGCGGCGAAGTCCGGCTCGACCAAGCGCAAGGCCCCGGCCAAGCCGAACACGGCGAAGAACAAGCAGTCTGCCAAGCGCAAGCCCGCGGCGAAGCCGGATGAGCAGTCAGAGTGATCCGCAGCCGCCGCTGCGCGAGCCGGACCTCCCGCGCACCGCGAAGGTCCGGCCCAAGGCGCTGCGCACCGGTTTCACCACCGGGGCCTGCTCCGCAGCGGCGGCCCGAGCGGCAGCCGAACTGCTGGTCACCGGGGAGCTCCCGGCCACCGTGGACATCGGCTTCCCGGACGGCAAGCGCCGCCGGTTCCAGGTCGACTCCGGCAGCGCCGAACCGGCGACCGCCGTGGTCGTCAAGGACGCGGGCGACGACCCCGACGTCACGCACGGCGCCCGGCTGACGGTCAGCGTCGTGCCTCGCGAGGACGGCCAGGTCCTGCTGCACGGCGGCGAGGGCGTCGGGACCGTCACCAAGCCCGGTCTGGGCCTGGAGGTCGGTGGTCCGGCGATCAACCCGGTGCCGCGGCAGATGATCGGCGACGCCGTGCGCGAGGTGCTCGGCGAGCGCGGCGCGGACGTCACGATCACCGTGCCCGGCGGCGAGAAGATGGCCTACAAGACCACCAACCGGCGGCTGGGCATCTTCGGCGGCATCTCGATCCTCGGCACCACCGGCATCGTCCGGCCGTTCTCCACCGCCTCGTGGCGCTCCAGCGTCGAGCAGGCGGTGTCGGTGCTGTCCGCGCAGCAGGGCCGGGTGGCCGTGCTGTCCACCGGCGGGCGCACCGAGCGGGTCGCGATGCGGCTGCTGCCCGACGAGCCCGAGGTGGCCTTCATCGAGGTCGGCGACTTCACCGGCGCCGCCGTGCGCAGGGCCGTGGAGCACGGGCTGGACGAGCTCGTGTTCGTCGGCATGATCGGCAAGCTCACCAAGCTCGCCTCCGGCGTCGTCATGACCCACTACACGCGGTCCAAGGTGGACACCGGACTGCTGGGGCGGCTGACCGCGGAGTTCGGCGGCAGCGAGCACGACGTGACCGAGGTCAGCGAGGCCGCCACCGCCCGCCGCGCGTACGAGGTGTGGCAGCGCGGTGACTACTTCTCGGCGTGTGCGCACCGGTTGTGCGACCTGGTGGCAGCAGTATTGGAGCGGTTCAGCGAGGAGTGCGGTCGCAAGCTGCGTGTTCGGGTCGCCATGGTCGACTTCGAGGGAGAGCACGTGGTCGCGGCCACCGAGGCGAGGTGGGTGACGTGGCAGTCACGGTGATCGGGGTCGACGGGGCAACGCTGCCGCCGGGTGGTGCCGAGGCTTTGAAGCAGGCGCGACTGGTCGTGGGAGGTAAGCGGCACCTCGACGCGCATGCCCCCGACCAGGCGAAACGACTCGAACTGGGTCCTCTGGAACCGGCTTTGAACGCGCTGTCCGCGCTGTCCGGGGACGAGCAGGGCGTGGTGCTGGCCTCCGGCGATCCGGGGTTCTTCGGCGCCGTGCGCGCGCTGCGCGAGCGCGGCGTGCGGTGCGCGGTGCTGCCCGCGACCTCCAGCGTGCAGCGGCTGATGGCGCGCGCGGGCCGGTCCTGGGACGACGTCGTGGTGGTCAGCGCCCACGGGCGTGACCTGGGCGCGGCGATCAACGTGTGCCGGGCGCGCCCGGCGGTTGCGGTGCTGACCGCGCCGAAGTCGGGTCCGGCGCAGATCGCGTCGGGGCTGGCCGGCTGGCGGCGCACCATGATCGTCGGTGAGGACCTGGGCGGGCCGAACGAGTCGGTGGTGACCATCGACCCGGCGGACGCGGCCAAGCGCAGCTGGTTCGAGCCGAACGTGGTGCTGTGCCTGGCGGACGCCGACGAGGTGCCCTCGCGCGGCTGGATCGCCGGTGGCGAGCCGGTTCCGCCGGCCACCGGCTGGGCGCTGTCGGAGGACGAGTTCTCGCACCGCGACGGCATGATCACCAAGGCCGAGGTGCGCGCGGTGGCGTTGGCCAAGCTCGCGCCGCGTCCCGGCACGCTGGTCTGGGACGTCGGCGCCGGCTCGGGTTCGGTGGCGGTGGAGTGCGCCCGGATGGGCGCGGCGACCATCGCGATCGAGTCCGACGAGGCCCAAGTCGTCCGGATGGTCACCAACGCCGCAGGTCACGGCGTTGACGTGCGCATCGAGGAGGGCAAGGCCCCGCAGGCGCTGCGCGAGCTGCCCAAGCCGGACTCGATCTTCGTGGGAGGCGGTGGCAACGAGGTCGTCACCTCCTGCGCCCACGCCGGAGCCACCCGCGTCGTGGTCGCCCTGGCGGCCCTGGACCGAGTGGGGCCGACCCGCGAGACGCTGCGCTCGGCGGGCTACGAGGTCGAGGGCGTCCAGCTCGCGGCATCCCGCTTGGCGGAACTCCCGGATGGCTCCTCCCGGCTGGAGGCGGCCAACCCTGTGGTCCTCATCTCCGGTCGCAGGAAGGCGTGATCCCTCGCCGGCCAGCGGGCGGTTTCGGTCCGATCTGACCAGGCGAAACGGGTATCGATCATGGGCGGTTCGGGCCACAATCGCCCGTCCGGGAGTGTCGTAGGGTGTTTTCACCCGATCCGGGCATGGCACGACGAATAGGGGAGTAGCAGTGATCGGTCTGTTCGCGGTGACCGCGGCGGGACGGCGGGCGGCCGCCGAACTCGCCGGACGGCTGGGGCCGGAGGCCCTGGTCGCCGACGGTCCGATCGGACCGGCCGTCCGACGCCTCTGGGACCACCTCGACGCCGCCGTGTTCTTCCTGGCCAGCGGCGCCACGATCCGGCTGGTCGCGCCGCTGTTGCAGGACAAGCACACCGATCCCGGCATCGTCAGCGTCGACGAGGCGCAGCGCTTCGCCATCGCCCTGACCGGAGGTCACGGCGGCGGCGCGAACGCGCTGGCCGAGCAGGTCGCCGACGTCTTCGGCTGCACCCCGGTGATCACCACGGCCACCGACTCCACCGGCACCACCGCGCTCGACGAGCTCGTCGAGCAGCTCGACGCCACCGTCGACGGTGACCTGCCGTCCTGCGGCGTCGCGATCCTCGACGGCGAACCGGTCCGGCTGGTCAACCCGCACGGCTTCCCGCTCCCGGCGCTGCCGCCCAACGTCGGCGCCGACGTCGCGAACCCGCAGTGGACGGTGGTGATCGACGACCGCCGCCCGACCGAGGACGAGGAGCGCACGCTGCGCCTCGTCCCGCGCACGCTGGTCGTCGGGGTCGGCTCCGCGCGC
Organism: Saccharopolyspora endophytica; assembly: GCF_018070075.1. GTDB lineage: Bacteria > Actinomycetota > Actinomycetes > Mycobacteriales > Pseudonocardiaceae > Saccharopolyspora > Saccharopolyspora endophytica. Next base: position 64,813 of record NZ_JAGPXE010000012.1, on the reverse strand, counting down.
GGCGTGTCGCGCACCGCGGTCGCCGAGACCATCGCCCGCCTCGACAGCGAGCACGGCCTGGATCCGCGCGCCATCCGCGCCTTCGCCAGCGTCGACCTCAAGGCCGACGAGGCCGGCATCCTCGACGCGGTGCAGGACTTGGGCTTCTGGCACTCCAAGGACGGCGGCGACGAGCTGTCCCTGCTGACCTACCCGGCCGAGGTGCTGGCCGGCGTGGAGGTGCCCAACCCGAGCGAGGTCGTGCGCGAGGAGGTCGGTACGCCCAGCGTCGCCGAGGCCTCCGCGCTGCACGCCGCCGACGAGCTCGCCTACGGCGCCCCGGTCGAGCTGGTCGCGGACAAGATCAAGGGTGACAACGTCACCGTCGCCGCCGCCCGGATCAGCCCGCGCGGCAGGCTCGCCATCGTCGGCATCGGGCCCGGTGCCCCCGACCTGCGCACGCCGCGCGCCGACGCCGAGCTGCGCCGCGCGTCGGTGGTCGTCGGCCTCGACCAGTACCTCGACCAGGTCCGACACCTGCTGCGGCCCGGCACCGAGGAGCGCGCCACCGGTCTGGGCGCCGAGGAGGCCCGCGCGGCCGAGGCGGTGGAGCTGGCCAAGCAGGGCCGCGCGGTCGCGCTGATCGGTTCCGGCGACGCGGGCGTGTACGCGATGGCCAGCCCGGCGCTGGAGAAGGCGGACGTGGACATCGAGGTCGTCGGCGTGCCGGGCGTGACCGCCGCGTTGTCGGCGTCGGCGCTGCTGGGCGCCCCGCTCGGCCACGACCACGCGCTGATCAGCCTGTCCGACCTGCACACCCCGTGGGAGATGATCGAGCGCCGGGTCCGCGCCGCCGCCGAGGGCGACCTGGTGGTCTGCTTCTACAACCCGCGTTCGGTGCAGCGCCACTGGCAGCTGGGCCGTGCCCTGGAGATCCTCGCCGAGCACCGCCCTGCGACGACCCCGGTCGGCGCGGTCCGCCAGGCCAGCCGCGCGGACCAGAAGGTCTGGTGCGCCTCGATCGACGAGTTCGACCCGGCCGACGTGGACATGTTCACCACGGTCGTCGTCGGCTCCTCGCAGTCCGCTGTGGTCGGTCGCCGGATGGTCACCCCGCGCGGCTACCGCTGGATGGCGGGCGATGTCCGTTGACCCGCTGACCATCACCGACGCCTGCACCGCCTGCGGCGCGTGCCTGCTCACCTGCCCGGAACACGCCCTCCGCCCGGCCCCGGGCCGCCCGTACGTCCTCGCAGAAGCCTGCACCTCCTGCGGGGAATGCGTCGAGATCTGCCCCAGAGACGCCATCGACCTCCTGCGCTAGCGTTTTCGTTTTGTTCGTTTCGCTGCTAATGTGGTGGTCATGGAGGGGACGGAGCAACGCACGGTACTGCCGCCGGCCAGGGCCGACGAGCTGTTGGGGCTGTTGCGCGCGCTGGACGAGCAGCGCTCGGCTCCGGCGCTGATCGCCCGGGACGGCACCAGGATCGATCTGCCTGACGAGCTCTACGACGTGCTGCACGACGTGGTGCTCGCCCTGTCGCGCGGGATGGCCATCACGGTCGCTCCGCGCCACACCGTCCTGACCACCGGCGAGGCGGCCGAGATGCTCGGAATCTCCCGTCCGACGCTGGTCAGGCTGCTCGAAGCGGGTGAGATCCCGTACGAACAACCCGGTCGGCACCGCAGGATCAGGCTGGACGACCTGCTGGCCTACCAAGAGCGTGCCCGTCGAGCCCGTGCCGCCGGTCTCGACGAGATGGTCCGGGTGTCCGAAGCCGGTGGCGTCTACGACGTGCCGCCCGATGCCAAGGCCGAGCGTCGATCGGTCCCGGAAGAGGAAGCCTGACCGCCACCGATGATCCGTGCCCTCCTCGACACGTGCGTGCTGTTCAAGCCGCTCGTGTGCGACGCGCTCCTCAGCATTGCCGAGGAGAACGCGTTCCGTCCGCTGTGGTCCAGGGACATCCTGGACGAGTTGCGCGGTTCGCTGGTCCGCGCCGGTGTGGTTCCCGAATCGGTGGAGCACCGGATCGCGCAGATGCGGACCCACTTCCCAGGAGCGGACGTCGACGGTTACGAGGACCTGATCCGGGGGATGACCAACGATCCGAAGGATCGGCACGTCCTCGCGGCGGCGGTTCGCGGCAACGCCGAGGCCATCGTGACCGAGAACGTGCGTGACTTCCCCGCGTCCGCCGTGGAGTGCTACGACATCGCGGTGATGGACCAGGACGAGTTCTTCCTCGACCTCTACGACCTGGATCCGGCCGCTGTGACGAGGGGGCTGACGCGGCAGGTCTCGCGTTATCGACGAGATCCGCGTTCGGTCGAGGATCTGCTCATCGCGCTGGGCAACTGCGGGAACGGATGTCCGCAGTTCGCGCGCCTGTGCCACACCGAACGCTTCGGCGGCTCTTGCTGATCGCGTGCGGGGTGGCAGGGTTGGTCGGGTGGGTGGTGACATGTCGCCGGAGGAGTTCCGGCGGGTCGGCAAGCAGGTCGTGGACTGGATCGCGGACTACCGGGCGGGGATCGAGTCGTTCCCGGTGCGCTCGCAGGTGGGGCCGGGGGAGGTGCGGGACGCGCTCCCCGCTCATCCGCCGGAACGGGGCGAGGACTTCGACCAGGTCCTGCGGGACCTCGACGAGATCCTGCTGCCGGGTGTGACGCACTGGCAGCACCCGGGGTTCTTCGCCTACTTCCCGGCCAATTCGAGCGGCCCGTCGATCCTCGGTGACCTGCTCTCCAGCGGTCTCGGCGTGCAGGGGATGGTGTGGGCGACGAGCCCGGCCTGCACCGAGCTGGAGACCGTCGTCGTGGACTGGCTGGCCGAACTGCTGGGCCTGCCCGGGCATTTCCGCACCGACGCGGCCGGCGGCGGGGTCATCCAGGACTCCGCGTCCAGCGCTGTGCTCGTCGCGTGCCTGGCCGCCCTGCAGCGGACCGGTGAGGACGTCGTGCGCAGGGGCATCACCCGCCGCCACGCGCTCTACGTCTCGGCGCACACCCACTCCTCGCTGGAGCGGGCGGCGCGGCTGGCCGGTATCGGCGCGGACAACGTGCGGGTGGTCGACACCGACCCGGAAACGCTCGGCATGGACCCGCGTCACCTCGACGAGCTCATCGCCGCGGACGTGGAAGCCGGTGCGGTGCCGACGATGGTGTGCGCGACGATCGGCACCACCTCGACCACCGCGATCGACCCCGTGCGCGAGATCGGCGAGGTGTGCCGGAGGCGCGGCGTCTGGCTGCACGTCGACGCCGCCTACGCCGGTGTCGCGGCGGTGTGCCCGGAGCTGCGCTGGATCAACGACGGGGTCGCCGACTACGCCGACTCCTACTGCACCAACCCGCACAAGTGGCTGTTGACCAACTTCGACTGCAGCGCGCTGTGGCTGGCCGATCGGGCGCCGATGATCGAAGCGCTGTCGATCCTGCCGGAGTACCTGCGCAACGAGGCCAGCGAATCCGGTGAGGTGATCGACTACCGGGACTGGCAGGTCCCGCTCGGACGCCGGTTCCGCTCGCTGAAGCTGTGGTCGGTGCTGCGCTGGTACGGCGCCGAAGGGCTGCGCGCGCACATCCGCGACACCGTCGCGCTGGCCCAGGAGTTCGCCGGGTGGGTCCGCGACGACCCCGATTTCGAGCTGCTGGAACCGCACCCGTTCGCGCTGGTCTGCTTCCGGCCGCGCTACTCGGGCCTCCCGGTGGACGAGGCCAACGAGCGCACGCACCGGGTGATGAACGCGCTCAACGACTCCGGCGACCTCTACCTCACCCACACCAAGATCGATGGGCGAACCCTGCTGCGGCTGGCCATCGGCTCCCCGGCGACCGAGCGCGGGCACGTCGAAGCGGCCTGGGAACGAATCCGGCGAGCCTCCTAGACGCGGGCGGGTTCGCGGGTCTCGGTGCGGGTGCCGAGGACGCACGCGGTCGTCGCCAGGGCGATGCCGAGAACCACCGCGACCGAAGGGGTTTCGCCGAGCAGCGGCCAGGCGAGCACCGCGGTGAGCGGGGGAACGGCGCTGAACAGGGCGCTCGCCCGGGCCGCGCCGCCGACCGCCACCGCCCGCAGATAGCAGCTCACCCCCAGCACCGACCCGGTGATCACCAGCCAGAGCACGGAGATCCCGGCCTGCGCCCAGTGCGTGACGTGGCCGTGCTCGAACAGCGCGATCACCCCGATCACCAGCGCCGCGGCCGCGGTCTGCACGGCCGCGCCGGAGCGCAGGTCGATGCCGCCGCAGTAGCGCTGCTGGTAGAGCCCGCCCGCCGAGAAGCCCAGCAGACCGATCAGCGTGAGCAGGATCGCCGGGTTCCACTCGCCCTCGGCCGCGACCTGCCCGCCCAGGGTGACCAGCACCGCCAGCACGCCCAGCGCGAGGCCGAGGAGCCGCCACCGGCTCAGCCGCTCCCGCAGCAGCACCGCCGCCAGCGCGGCCGTGAGCACCGGGTTCATCGAGATCACCAGGGCCGTCACCGAGGCGTGGACCCCGGCGGCCATGCCGCCGTAGCACCCGCCGAACTGCATCGCGTGCGTCAGCAGACCGGCCGCGGCGCTGTGCCCGAGGCTGCCGCCGGTCGGCCAGACCGCCCGGCGCACCAGCGCGATCACCGTGAGCACCGCGGCGGCCAGCGCCAGCCGCACGGCGGTCAGCAGGAACGGTGGTGCGGCGGCCACGCCCAGAGCTCCGGTCGGGTATCCGCTGGCCCAGAAGAAGACGATCGGTGCGGCGAGCGAGAGCGGGATCGACCGCGACGTGTGCATGCTCAAGAGAATTCCGGGCCTGCTCAGCCACGTCCAACAACGATAAGCGATCGCGATCGATCGCGGTTCCTGATCGGTCTAGGCTGGACGGCATGAGTGCAGTGCTCGACGTCGTCGCGCTGCGCAGCCTGGTGGCCGTCGCCGACTGCGGCGGGTTCCACCGGGCAGCGGCGGCGCTGTACTTGACCCAGTCCGCGATCAGCCAGCACCTGCGCAAGCTCGAACGCGCGCTGGACCGCAAGCTCGTGGTCCGCGAAGGCAGGCATGCCCGGTTCACCGCCGACGGCGAGCTGCTGCTGGCCGAGGCACGCCGCATCCTCGACGTCCACGACGAGGCGGTGCGCAGGCTCGGCGCCGAAGGGCGCGGCACGCTGGTGTTCGGCTCCACCGAGCACGCCGCCGACCGCCTCCTGCCCGAACTGGCCTCGGGGATGCGCACGGCGTTCCCGGACCGCGAGATCCGCTTCCGGCTGGACCGCACGGCCCGGCTCGCTGACTCGGTCGACCGCGGCAGCATCGACATCGCGCTGCTCATCGACGACACCGTCTGCTCCCGCAGCATCGACGCGGGTCGTTTCCGGCTGGAGTGGTTCTCCGCCCCGGACTGGCAGCCGCCGCCCGAGGACCGGCCGCTGCCGATGGTCGTGTTCGACCAGCCCTGCACGCTGCGCAGGCACGCGATCGAGGCGATGGACGCGCTCGGCAGGGGACCGGACCTGGTCTGCGAAGCGGCCGACCTCTCCGGCGTGCTCGCCGCGACCCGCGCCGGCCTCGGCGTGACGCTGCTGCCCTCGACCAAGACCCGACCGGCCGGGCTGGTCGAGCGTCGCGATCTGCCGCGCCTGGACCCCGTTCAGCTCCGGGTGCGCGCCAGGCCGGGTCTGCCGCTGGACGTCGCCGAGGTCGCCGCGCACGTCGTCCGCGACGTCCTCGCGGAGGTCGCGTGAACACCACTGCGCGGCAGGGGGTTCGGTGGTCCGCGAGCCGACCGGTGGTGGAGGTAGCTCCACCACCGCTGGGGATCCAGCAGCACTGTGCGAGCCGTGTGCGGGGGAAAGACTCGATGCCGTGAAACGACGACTGATGATCGGATCGAGCCTGCTGCTCCTGGGACTCGCCGGGCCGCTGCTGTTCGCCGGCTCCGTGCTGGGCCTGACCACGATCTCCCTCGGCCTGCTCGGGCCGGGCGAGTGGTTGATCGGCCGCGGTCGCGCCGCCGCCGGGCTCTCGCGGAGGCTGGCCCGGGACTGGAGCGGCGTGGACGTCGACGAGCCGTACCGGCCCGCACCTCCGGAACCGCGGCCCGACGCCGAGGGCTGGTACCGCCACGACGACGTGCTCTACCGGGGGCCGTTCCTGGTCCGCTACCTCCAGCGCGTCAAGTGGATCGCCGAGGATCCGGCGACCGGGCGCGATCTCGACTTCTTCCTGCTCAACACGGTCATCGGGCCGGTTCTGGGGCTCGGCGCGCTGTTCGGGCGAGCATCGCTGAACCTGCACGGACGCTGGGTGCGCAGTCGGCTCGGCACCCGGACCGAGCGCGGCCGGCAGCGCTGGGCGGTCCGCGGGCTGCGCGACCTGTGGCGGCTGGCGCTGATCGGTGCGCTGGCGGTGGTGAACCTGCTGGTCGCGGCCTTGGTGATCGTGATCTTCCTGGTCAGCCACGTGCTCTTCGTGCTCCAGCTGTGGCCGCTCGGAGCCGACCTCGCCGCTCGGGCGGCGGGGTGGAGCCGCAGGCTCGCTCATGCCTGGTCGGGCGTGCCGGTCGCCGAGGCGTACCTGCCGGTGGTCGAGCCCGTCCCCACCAGCGACGGCCTCTACCGGGTCGGCCGCTCGCTCAAGCGCACCCCGGACGCGTCGCTGTGGCGCGCTCGCTACCGCCGGGCCATCACCGACCCGGCGAGCGGGCGGGACCTGCTGTGGCTGGTCGGCGACACTCCGGTCACCGCGCTGCTGCTCCTCCCGATCGCCCTGCTGGGCTGGGTGTTCACCTGGGGAGTGTGGATCTCGCTGGGGGGCCGCCTCCTGCTGGGCGCCGACGTCCTCTCGGCGACGCTGTCCGGACCGGCGCTGCTGCTCGTCGAAGCACCGCTCATCGGGGTCCCGCTCGGGCTGGCCTGCGCCGTCGGAGTGCTGGCGATCGCGCCGCCCCTGCTGCGCGCCCACGGCCACTGGACCCGCCGGCTGCTGGCGCCGACCCGCCGCGCCGAACTCGCGCAACGGGTCCGCGAACTGGCGCGGACCAGGGCGGATGCCACCGAATCCGAGGACGCCGAGCTGCGGCGCATCGAACGCGACCTGCACGACGGCACGCAGGCCCGGCTGGTCGCGCTCGGGCTGAAGCTCTCCGCCGCCGAGCAGCTGCTCGGCGGCGACCCCGACCGCGCGCGCACGCTGCTGGAGCAGAGCAAGGCCGACTCCGGGCAGGCGCTCGCGGAACTGCGCGCCCTGGTGCGGGGCATCCGGCCACCGGTGCTCACCGAACGGGGCCTGGCGGACGCGGTCCGCGCGCTGGCCCTCGACCTGGAGGTGACCATCGAGGTCGACGGCGATCTGCCCGGCCGCTGTCCGTCGGCGGTGGAAGCGGCCGCCTACTTCGCCACTCGCGAGCTGGTCACCAACGCCCTCAAGCACGCCCGCGCGAACGCGGTGCGCGTCCGCCTGGTCCACGACGGGAAGCTGCGCGTCGAGGTCGCCGACGACGGGGTGGGCGGCGCGGATCCCGACCGCGGGAGCGGCCTGCGCGGGATTCGCCGGCGGCTGGGTACGTTCGACGGAACGTTGGTGCTGCACAGCCCGCCCGGCGGACCGACCGAAGCGAGGGTGGAAATCCCGTGCGAGTTGTCCTAGCCGAAGACCTGTTCCTGCTGCGGGACGGTCTGAGCACCCTGCTGACCGCGCACGGCTTCGAGATCCTCGCCGCCGTCGAGACCGGCCCCGAGCTCGAACGCGCGCTGCTGCAGCTGCGCCCCGACGTCGCGGTCGTCGACGTGCGGCTGCCACCGACCCAGACCGACGAGGGCCTGCGGGCGGCGCTGGCCGCGCGCGCGACGATCCCCGGGCTGCCGGTGCTGGTGCTGTCGCAGCACGTCGAGCAGCTCTACGCGCGCGAACTCCTGGCCGACGGCAGCGGGGGCGTCGGCTACCTGCTCAAGGACCGGGTGTTCAACGCCGAGCAGTTCGTCGACTCGGTGCGGCGCGTCGCGGCGGGTGGGACCGCGATGGACCCGGAGGTCATCTCCACGCTGCTCGCCCGCCGGTCGACGCCTCTGCAGCGGTTGACCGACCGCGAGAACGACGTGCTGTCCCTGATGGCGGAGGGCCGCTCCAACGCCGCCATCGCGCAGCAGCTGCACGTCAGCGACGGCGCGGTGAGCAAGCACATCGCCGCCATCTTCACCAAGCTCGACCTTCCCGCGGCCGAGGACACCAACCGCCGCGTCCTGGCGGTCCTGGAGTACCTGAAGCGCTGATCAGGCGGGTAGGTGGACGCGCCTGTGGAGTCGGTCTCCGATGTCGCTGGAGGCGTTGTCCAGGAGCTTGTGGGCGAGTTCGAAGAGGGCTCGGGCGATGGCGATCTCGTCGCCGATCTGCGGTACCTCGGGGTCGTCGGGGTGCCTGCGGGCCGTGCCGTGACCGTGCAGCGCCTGCCCGGCGGGAGTGGTGAACCCGACGTCCGCGGTCGTCTTCGCCCCTGCCTCCACGACCTGCAGGTTCAGCGTGATCGAGTGCGTCTCGTTCATGATGGCCTCCTTGACGCAGCATCGAGCCGGAGCACTGTGCTCACCCGACCGGGTACCCCCGATTGCGCCGGTTGAACGCGGCAACGGCCGACGGGAGGAGCCCGTAGATCACGCAACGTGATCGATTTCACCAGGTTTGACCTCGGACCGTAGATCAGGCAAGGATGACCGTCGCCGACAGTGCAGGAACCCGGTGTGAATCCGGGACGGTCCCGCCACTGTGACCGGGGAGTGGTCCCCACCCATCGCCACGGCTGTCACCAGCTGGAAGGCGGGGGAACCACGTCGATCCGGGAGTCAGGACACTGCGCGCCGGCCCCGTGCCGCGAACCCGCGGCGCGCGGCCACCGAACCCCGGGCGGGAGAACCCAGGAGGTCGGAGATCCCATGAGTCGGGATGCCGAAGTGAGCCGGCACACCACCGGTTGGGGCGCGCGCGAGCGCCGGAAGTCAGCGGTCCTGCTGGCCGCCATCGGAGCACTGCACCTCGCGGGCTGGGGTGCCTACCTGCTGCACGAGCAGGCGTTCAGCGCCGCCGGAGGCCTCGCCGCCGCCGGCACCACCGCCTACCTGCTCGGCCTGCGGCACGGCTTCGACGCCGACCACGTCGCCGTCATCGACGACGCCACCCGGCTGCTGATGCAGCGAGGCAGGCGTCCGGTGTCCACCGGCATGTGGTTCGCCCTCGGCCACGCCAGCGTCGTGATGCTGCTGGCCTGCGCGGTCGCGTTCATCGCCGGACCCGCCGCCCAGCAGTGGGCCGAGCAGACCGGCGTGCGCATGGCCACCGCCGTCGACCTGATCGTGGTCGCCGTGCTGACCACCCTCGCCGTGCTCAACGCGCTCGTGCTGCGCGACGCGTGGCGGCTGCTGCGCCGCGCCCGCAGCGGCGCCATCGACGAAGCCGAGGTCGAGGTCGTCCTCGGACGCCGCGGCCTGCTCGCGCGGGTGCTGCGCGGCCGGATGCAGGGCGTGGCCCGGTCCTGGCACCTGTTCGGCATCGGCTTGCTGTTCGGCCTCGGCATGCAGACCGCCACCGAGATCACCGTCCTGGCCATGGTCACCCCGGGCGCGAACCTGTCGGCCATCGCCGTGCTGAGCCTGCCGCTGCTGTTCGCCGCCGGGATGTGCACAGTGGACAGCGTGGACGGAATCCTGATGTCCCGCGCCTACACCTGGTCCCTGGCCCGGCCGCTGCGGCGGCTGTGGGTCAACGTCACCACCACCGCGCTGACCGTGGGGCTCGCCGCGCTGGTCGCCTTCGTCGTGCTCTGCGGAGTCCTGGCCGAATCGGGCCTGGACTTCCTCGGCGGGGTCGCCGCGATCGCGGACCAGTTCGAGCTGCTCGGATACCTGACCCTGGGCCTGTTCCTGCTGGTCTGGGGCGGTGCGGCGGCGTGGTGGCGGTTCACCGCCCGCAAAAGCGCGGAAATCGCATAGGAAACAGGAACGACCATGAGGCGCACAGTCCATCCGATCGAGACCGAGTCCTACCGGATCATGCGGTCACGAGCCGACTTCGACCGGTTCGAACCGCTGACCCGGGAGGTCGTCGAACGCGTCGTGCACACCACCGCCGACCCCAGCTGGACCGGTGAGGTCGTCGCCGACGAAGCCGCACTGCGGCAAGGCCGCGACGCCCTGCTGGCGGGTGCACCGCTGATCACCGACGTGCGCATGGTCGCCTCCGGCATCACCGCCCGCGAGGTCCGCATCGGCCTTGACTTCCCGGGCGTCACCGAACTGGCCGCCTCCGAGGGGCTCACCCGCTCCGCGGCCGGGATGCGGCTCGCGGCGGCCGAACACCCGCGCGGCGCGGTGTGGGCCGTCGGCAACGCCCCCACCGCGCTCCTCGAACTTCTCCGGCTCGCCGAGAACGGCGAACTGGAACCGGCGCTGATCGTCGGAGTCCCGGTCGGCTTCGTCGGCGCCGTGGACAGCAAGGCCGCACTGCGGCGCAGCGGCCTACCGGCCGTGAGCACCCTGACCGAACGTGGTGGTGCGGCGATCGCCGCCGCCGCCATCAACGCCCTGCTCTACTGGGCAGAACCTGGAGGTAACCGGTGACCGAACCGCTGCTGGTCGTGGGCCACGGCACGGTGGACGAACGAGGCGTCGCGCAGTTCCACGCCTTCCTCGAACGGCTCAAGGCCCGGATGTCGGCAGCCGGTGTCGACAGCTCGGGCGGGTTCATCGAGCTGTCCGCCCCCGCGGTCACCGAAGCCTGGACCGAACTGACCGACAAGGGCCACCGCCGGATGGCCGCGGTGCCGCTGGTGCTGGTCGCCGCCGGGCACGGCAAGGGCGACATCCCCGCCGCGCTGGAACGCGAAGTCCGCCGCCACCCGGGCACGTCCTTCGTCTTCGGACGCCCGCTCGGCCCGCACCCGATCCTGCTGGAGCTGCTCGCCGAGCGCATCGCCGAGCAGGTCCCGCGCGACGAATGGGCCGACACGGCAGTCGTTCTCGTGGGCCGCGGTTCGACCGACCCCGACGCCAACGCCGAGGTGTGCAAGGTCTCACGCCTCTTGCAGGAGACCTGCGGTTTCGAGACGGTTGAGACCGCGTTCATCTCCCTGGCATCGCCGGACGTCCCTGGCGGGCTGGACCGGGCTCGCAAGCTCGGGGCCAAGCGCGTCGTGGTGGCCCCGTACTTCCTGTTCGACGGCGTGCTGCCGCAGCGCGTCGTGACGCAGGCGCGCGAGTGGGCCCAGACCGCACCGGAGCTCCCGCTCCACGTCGCCGGATATCTGGGAGACTGCGACGCCCTGGTCGACCTCGTCGTGGAGCGATACCACGAGGCCCTGCACGGCGACATCCGGATGAACTGCGACACCTGCGCGTACCGGGTGCTGCTGCCGGGTTTCGAGGACAAACTGGGTGCACCGCAGACGCCGCACCACCACCCTGACGACCCGACCGGGCACGGTCACGCACACGGACACGCACATGGCCACTCAAACGGATAACCACTACCTCGCCGGACTCGACCTCGCCGGTCGCCGCGTGGTCGTGGTCGGTGCCGGACCCGTCGCGCAGCGACGGCTTCCCCGGCTGATCAACGCCGGCGCCGCCGTCGAGGTGATCGCCCCGCAGGCGACGCCCGCGGTGGAAGCGCTGGCCGACTCCGGCGAGATCACCTGGAGCCGTCGCGAGTACCGCGACGGCGACCTCGACGGCGCCTGGTACGCCGTCGCCGCGACCTCGTCCGATGAGGTCAACGCCGCCGTCGGCGCCGAGGCCGAACGCGACCGGGTGTTCTGCGTCCGCTCCGACAACGCCACCGAGGGCAGCGCGGTCACCCCCGCCGTCGCCGAGCACGACGGGCTGCTGCTCGGCGTGCTGGCCGGCGGAAAACCGCGCCGCAGCGCCGGAGTTCGCGACGCGCTGCTGGAAGCGATGCAGTCCGGCGTGGTCGACGAGCACCCCGAACCGCACGCCCCCGGCGTCGCGCTGATCGGCGGCGGCCCCGGTGCCCCGGACCTGATCACGGTGCGCGGACGGCGCCTGCTCGCCAAGGCCGACGTGGTCATCACCGACCACCTGGCGCCGCGCGAGCTGCTGGAGGAGCTGGGCTCGCACGTCGAGGTCATCGACGCCTCGAAGATCCCCTACGGCCGCTCGGCGAGCCAGTCGGTGATCAACGAAACGCTGATCGAGAAGGTCCGCGCGGGCAAGTTCGTCGCCCGGCTCAAGGGCGGCGACCCGTACGTGTTCGGGCGCGGCTTCGAAGAGCTGCTGGCCTGCGCCGAAGCCGGTGTGCCCGTGACCGTGGTGCCCGGCATCACCAGTGCCTTCTCGGCGCCCGCGATGGCCGACGTGCCGGTCACCCACCGGGGCGTCGCGCACGAGGCGGTCGTGGTCTCCGGTCACGTCGCCCCGGACGACGAGCGGTCCCTGGTGGACTGGGAGGCCCTGGCCCGGCTGCGCGGCACGCTCGTGCTGCTCATGGCGGTCCAGCGCATCGAGGCGTTCGCCGAGGTCCTGATCAAGAACGGCCGACCGGCCGACACCCCGGTCGCGGTCGTCCAGGAAGCCACCACCGGAACCCAGCGCTCCCTGAAGACCACCCTGGCCCAGGTCGCCGAAGACGTCCGAACCCACGACATCAAACCCCCCGCGGTCGTGGTCATCGGCCCGGTATCCGGCCTCAAACCCTGACCGCAGACCCCGGAGTGCCCCTGGCGAGCAGAGCTCCCAGGGGCATTTCACGTAGCAACACCCACCAACGCCAAACGGATTTCAGTGGAAATCAGACCCCCGAACCCCACTGAAGCCGAGGACCGGATTTCCACTGAAGCCGGGGATCCAAGTTCCACTGAAACCCCGGTACCCAACTTCAACTGAAACGGGGGGCCTGGTTTCCACTGAAATCGTGCACCCGTGACGGGGGCGGGCAGATGCGCGAACGCGGACGACCACGAGGGTTTCGAGGTCGTCCGCGTTCGCGCGATGCGGGGTTCAGCGAGGGGAGTTGGAGCGGCGAGCGCGCTGCGGGGCGCCCGTGCGACCGCCCGACGCTCCGCGGCGGTTGCGGTTCGCGTTGCCGCCCGCGCCGCCTCCACCGTGGTTGCCTCGGCGGGACGGTTCGGTCCCGCGCGGGGCGCGCTGCGGGCGGTGCTCACCACGCGACTTCGCGGGCTTCTGCTGCTGGCGCTGCGGTGCGGCCAGCGGCGTGCCGGACGGTTCGCGGGCGCCGGTGACGCGCGCGAGCTCGGCGTCCCGCGGCCGGACCTCGGTCGTGATGGCCTTGACCCCGGCCTGGTTCGCCATGGCGCGGAACGCCTGCTTCTGGTCGTCGGTCACCAGCGTCACCACCGTGCCGCTGGAGCCCGCGCGCGCGGTGCGACCGGCGCGGTGCAGGTAGTCCTTCGGGTCGGCCGGCGGCTCGACGTGCACCACCAGGCTCACGTCGTCGATGTGGATGCCGCGCGCCGCGACGTTGGTGGCCACCAACGTGCTGGTCGAGGCGTTCTTGAACTCGTCGAGGATGCGGGTGCGGGCGTTCTGCGCCTTCCCGCCGTGCAGCGCACCGGCTTCCACGCCGACGGCGCGCAGCTTCTTGGCGAGCCGGTCCGCGTGGTGCTTGGTGCGCACGAACATGATGGTGCGGCCCTCGCGCGCGGCGATGCGGGCCAGCACGTCCTGCTTGTCGGTCGCCGACACCAGGAACTGGTGGTGCTCCATGCTGTCCACGCTGGCCGACGGCGGCGCCAGCGAGTGCACCACCGGGTCGGTCATGTACCGCTCGACGAGCTTGTCCACGTCACCGTCGAGGGTCGCGGAGAACAGCAGCCGCTGACCGTCGGAGGGAACCATGTCGAGCAGTTCCCGGACCTGCGGCAGGAATCCCATGTCGGCCATCTGGTCGGCCTCGTCCAGCGCGGTGCGCTCCACCTCGGACAGATCGCAGGTGCCCTGCCGCACGTGGTCGGCCAGCCGACCCGGAGTCGCGACCAGGACGTCCACGCCGCGTCGCAGCGTGTCGACCTGCCGGTTGAAGGAGGTGCCGCCGACGACCTCGCGGACGTACAGGCCCAGGGCCTTGGCCAGCGGCTTGAGCGAATCGGTGACCTGGGTGGCCAGCTCGCGGGTGGGCACCAGCACCAGGCCGCGCGGGCGCATCGGGCGGGCGCTCTCGGTCTGCAGCGCCAGCAGCGGGAGCCCGAACGCCAGCGTCTTGCCGGAACCCGTCTGGCCGCGGCCGAGCACGTCACGTCCCGTCAGCGCGTCCGGGATGGTGGCGGCCTGGATCGGGAACGCTTCCTGCATGCCGCTGTCGTGCAGGGCGCGGACCAGGCGGTTGGGCAGTCCGAGATCGGCGAACGGCGCCGGGTCGACGGCCGTCACCCCGACCTCGTCGAACAGGCTGCGCTTGACCGGCTGCGCCTTGGCCTGCGGACGGCGACGTCGCGGACGTCCCGGCTGGCTGCGGCGTGCGGGCGTGGCAGAAGAAGAAGGCACGAAAAGTACTCCCCGGAGGTAGGCACGTCACGGGGAGAGCTTCGCGGGTCTTTCCGCGGGCGATCACGAGGACGAGCCCGGCGCGATACCGCGCCGATGGGTGGGCGAACGCGGCGGACGCCGCTCGCATTGCGGCCGAGTGCCAGCCGCAGACAGCCCGCAGTCTATCGGACCGAACCCGGCGTCCGGGGGACAGGCGTCGGGCTGTGCTGTTCGTCTCCTCAGGCCGTGACGACGACGCAGAGCTTGCGGTCGGCCTCGCGCTCCACCCGCAGCCCTGCCTCGGAGGCGACGTCCAGGACGTCCTCGACCGACCGCGGCTCCTCCGCCGCGCAGGCCAGCGCCCGAGCCAACCTGCCCTTGTGGGACTTGTTGTGGTGGCTGACGACCTTGCGCTTGCCCGAAGCGTCCTCGGACAGCACCCGCACCTCGACGGCACCGCTGACCTTCGCCAGCGCCGCGTAGGCGCCCGAGCGCAGGTCCACCACGAGATCGTCGGTCGCGGCCAGCACGGGTTCGAGCGCCGGGCGCCACACGCTGCGCAGCGTCCCCAGCCCGGGCAGCGAACCTCCGCCGGAGAGCCGGTAGGCGGGGATCGAGTCGGTTCCGCGCACCAGCCCGAACAGCGCCGAGGCCACCGCCAGCCGCTCATCGGCCTGCTTGCGCTGCGCCGGTTCCAGGGAGCCGATGTCCAGGGCGTCGTAGAGCACGCCGGTGTAGCGCTCCAGCGCGGGAGCGGTGGGGGAGGACCACAGCGCGGCGTTGCGCTCCACCTCGTCGACCTGCCGCTCGGAGATCCCCAGAACTTCGAGGCTTCGCGGCACGTCACCGGCCAAAGTGGACAGCGCGTCGACGAGTTCGCGACGGGTCTCGTTCAGCTCCGGGTGCGACATCCCGGCCAGCTCCAGCGGAGCGCCGTCCCCACCAGCAGCCTTGGTCTCCGAAGGAGGAAGCAGAACCAACACGCCCACCAGGGTAAGCGGTCACGCGGCCACCCCCGACCGGACTCCCAGAGCGACCGCGACCTCGGCGATGACCTCGTCCAGATGATTGCGGAGCCGGTCGTCCGGTGATGATCGAGTCTTCGGGGACGGTCAACGCGGCCGCGGCGCATTTCAGGACGTGGGTCAGCGGAGTGGTGGGCGTGGTGTAGACGCCGTGGAACACGCGGAGGAAGCGGGCGTAGATCTGCTCATCCGTCAAACCCGCGGCCCGGGCGTCGCAGCGGCGGAAGACGGTGATCGGGAGCTCGTCGATGACGGGCGGACGTCGTTGGGTTCGCATACCAGGAGAGAGGAACGAACCCGCTCCACAGATACACCCGACACCCCTTTCCGACCTGAAACTCCCTGAAGGTGTGAACCGAACACCCGGCTTCCGACGGAGGTGACCGGATTACTCCGGTAATCAGGTCCCTGATTACGGGAGTTTTCCGGGTCCTCCCGTCCTCGACCCCGGAATACCGCCGTAATCGGAACCCGGAATACCGCCGTAATCAGGGACCTGAATACGGCCGTAATCGGGTCACCTCCCGGTCAGGTGCGCGGTGAGGAGGGGAGTGGGGTGTGAGGACGGTTGGTGGGGTCTGGTCGGGTGGGGTGTGGGGGTGCAGGTGGGGGCCTGGAGGGGGTTGATATTCGTTTGACCTGGTTGTTTGGGGTGCGCGAGCATGGGGGCTCCGCTTCACCTGCAACCGCGCACCACTGCGGGTCGGTGTGGTCGCTACCCTGCCTGTATTCCCATCGGGCCGAACTAGGAGCCAGTAGCCGTGATCACGAGGATGTCGACGTTGTTCCTGCGTACGCTGCGCGAGGATCCGGCCGACGCCGAGGTGCCGAGCCACAAGCTGCTCGTGCGGGCCGGCTACGTGCGGCGCATCGCGCCGGGCATCTACTCGTGGCTGCCGCTGGGCCTGCGCGTGCTGCGCCGGGTCGAAGAGGTCGTGCGCCAGGAGATGGACGCCATCGGCGCGCAGGAGATCCACTTCCCCGCGCTGCTGCCCAAGGAGCCCTACGAGGCGTCCAACCGCTGGACCGAGTACGGGCCGAACCTGTTCCGGCTCAAGGACCGCAAGAACGCCGACTACCTGCTCGGGCCCACCCACGAGGAGCTGTTCACCCTCACCGTCAAGGGCGAGTACAGCTCCTACAAGGACTACCCGGTCATGCTGTACCAGATCCAGACCAAGTACCGGGACGAGGAGCGCCCCCGCGCGGGCATCCTGCGCGGCCGCGAGTTCGTCATGAAGGACTCCTACTCCTTCGACATCGACGACGAGGGCCTGTCGACGTCCTACCAGCGGCACCGCGACGCCTACATCAAGCTCTTCGACCGGGTGGGGCTGCGCTACGTGATCGTGGCGGCCACCTCCGGTGCGATGGGCGGTTCGGCGTCGGAGGAGTTCCTCGCCGAGAGCCCCACCGGTGAGGACACCTTCGTCCGCAGCACCGAATCCGGTTTCGCCGCCAACGTCGAGGCCGTGGTCACGCCCGCGCCGCCTGCGGAGTCCATTGAGGACAAGCCCGCCGCCGAGGTGCACCACACCCCGAGCACGCCGACCATCGAGTCGCTGGTCGACTTCCTCAACACCCACACCGACCGCAAGTTCACCGCCGCGGACACCCTGAAGAACGTGCTGGTCAAGACGCGCCAGCCGGGTTCGGACGAGTGGCAGCTGCTGGCGATCGGCGTGCCCGGCGACCGCGAGGTCGACATGAAGCGCCTCGAAGCCTCCCTGGAGCCGGCCGAGGTCGCGCTGCTCGAGGAGCCCGACTTCACCGCCAACCCGTTCCTGGTCAAGGGCTACATCGGCCCGAAGGCGCTGCAGGAGAACGGCGTTCGCTACGTCGTCGACCCGCGCGTGGTCACCGGTACCGCGTGGGTCACCGGTGCGGACAAGACCGACCACCACGTGCTGGACCTGGTGTGCGGCCGGGACTTCACGCCGGACGGCACGATCGAGGCCGCCGAGGTCCGCGAGGGCGACCCGTCGCCCGACGGCAGGGGAACGCTGGTCGCCGCGCGCGGCATCGAGATCGGGCACATCTTCCAGCTCGGCCGCAAGTACGCCGACGCGTTCTCGCTGGACGCGCTCGGTCAGGACGGCAAGCCCAAGCGGATCACCATGGGTTCCTACGGCGTCGGGGTGTCCCGCCTGGTCGCGGCCATCGCCGAGCAGAGCCACGACGAGATGGGCCTGGCGTGGCCGCGCGAGGTGGCCCCGGCCGACGTGCACGTGGTCATCGCGGGCAAGGACGAGACGGTCCGGGCCCGCGCCGAGGAGATGGCGGCCGAGCTCGACGCGGCCGGCGTGCAGGTGATCCTCGACGACCGCACGGTCTCGCCGGGCGTGAAGTTCGCTGACGCCGAGCTGGTCGGCATCCCGTCGATCCTGGTGGTCGGCAAGGGCCTGGCCAACGGTGTCGTGGAGGTCCGCGACCGGCTCTCCGGCGAGCGCACCGAGGTCGCCGCCGACGACGCGGTGGCGCACCTGATCGACGTCGTGCGTGGCTGAATCTCGTCAGCGCACGCCCTGACCAGGGCGATCGCACTAGCCTCCGGTGGTGATCAATTGATCACCACCGGAGGCTTTGTCATGCGGTCCCTCTCACGTTTCCTCCTGCCCGCGCTGGCGGCGCTGACCCTGGTCGCGCCCGTCGCGGCCCACGCCGCACCGGCCGCCGACGTCGCACCGTTGGCCCAGGCCCACGCGCACAACGACTACCTGCACGAACGTCCGCTGCTGGACGCGCTGGACCACGGCTTCACCAGCGTCGAGGCCGACATCTACCCGCTGGGCGACTCGCTGCTGATCGGCCACGACCCCTTCCAGCTCAACCCCGACCGGACCATCGAGTCGCTGTACCTGGACCCGCTGGTGGAGCGGCTCAACGTCGGGGGCGGCAGCATCTACCCGGGCCACGACACCGACTTCCAGCTGCTGGTCGACTTCAAGACCTTCGGCGAGGACGGCTACAAGCGGCTCGACGAGATCATGCGCGACCCCAAGTACGCGGGCCTGTTCACCCACTACGAGAACGGCACCGTCACCGAAGGACCGGTGACGGTGGTGATCTCCGGTGAGAAGCCGACCGAGTTCATCGAGGGTCAGACCGACCGCTACGCGTTCCTCGACGGCGGCACCGGCGGCTCGATCGGCGCCGATCCCACGCTGGTTCCGCTGGTCTCCGACGACTGGACGCAGGTGTTCACCTGGAACGGCTCCGGCGACATGCCGGCCGAGGAGCGCGACGAGCTGGAGCGGATCGTCAACGACGCGCACGCCGCCGGTCAGCGCGTCCGCTTCTGGGCCACGCCGGACAGCGCGGGCGCCGAGCGCGACGCGGTGTGGAACGTGCTGAAGGAGGTCGGCGTCGACCACATCAACACCGACGACCTCGCTGGACTCCAGGAGTTCCTGACCAGCTGAGAGGCTCTGCCGGAGTCGAATTTCGCGCGAAATTCGGGACCAAGGTTTCGGGGTCGAATTTCGCGCGAAATTCGACCTCACCCGGCCAGGAAGCTCAGCCGCACCTTCCGGACCGGGTTGTCGACGTTGGTGTCCACCAGGCACACCGACTGCCAGGTGCCCAGCGCCATCTGCCCGCCCAGCACCGGGATCGTCGCGTAGGGCGGCACGAACGCGGGCATCACGTGGTCGCGGCCGTGACCGGGCGAGCCGTGGCGGTGCCGCCAGCGGTCGTCGCCGGGAAGCAGGTCCCGCAGGGCGGTGAGCAGGTCGTCGTCGCTGCCCGCACCGGTCTCGATGATCGCCAGTCCCGCGGTCGCGTGCGGCACCCACACGTTGAGCAAGCCGTCGCCGGCCCCGGCCGAGCTGAGGAACCGCCGGCACTCGTCGCGCAGATCGCGGACCACTTCGCTGCTACCGGTGCGGATCTCGATCTCTTCGCTGTGCATGCCCCAACCGTAGGCAGAGATCACCGCCGAGGCCTGATCGGTGCGAGGATGGTGGTCATGCGGAAGGCTTTCGACGCGAGTTTCGACGTCCCCGACGGCTACCTCAACACCGCGAGCATCGGCATCCCGCCGACCGACGCCGTCCGCGAGGTCTCCGAGGCGGTGGAGCGCTGGGGCCGCGGCTCGGACCGGCCGGGCGACTTCGACGAGCACGTGGCCACCGCCCGCGGCGCCTTCGGCCGCCTCATCGGCGTCCCCGCCGACCGGGTCGCCATCGGCGCCAGCGCTTCTCAGGTGATCGGCCTGGTCGCGGCCAGCCTGCCCGACGACGCGCGCGTGCTGGTGGCCACCGACGACTTCACCAGCGTGCTGTTCCCGTTCGCCGCGCAGGCCGACCGAGGCGTCACCGTCACCGAGGTCGACCTGGACGAAATCGGCGAGCGCGCATCGGAATTCGATCTCGTCGCGGTCAGCGCGGTGCAGTCCAAGGACGGCCGCATCGTCGACTTCGAAGGGCTCCAGCTGGCCAAGCAGGAGCACGGCACCCGCGTGCTGCTCGACGTCACGCAGGCCGCGGGCTGGATGCCGCTGCGGCTCGACTGGGCGGACTGGGTGGCAGGCGCCGGGTACAAGTGGCTGATGGCCCCGCGCGGTTCGGCCTGGCTGGCGATCCACCCCGACGCGCCGCGACCCGTTCCGCACAGCGCCAACTGGTACGCCGCTGAGGACCCGTGGGAGGCCACCTACGGCCTGCCCCTGCGGCTGTCCGGTGACGCGCGCGGGCTGGACATCTCGCCCGTGTGGCTCGCGCAGGTCGGCGCGGCGGCGTCGATGGAGTGGCTGGCCGGTCTGGATCTGGCACGAGTCGCCGAGCACTGCAGCGGCCTGGCCGACGGGTTCCGGGCGGAGCTCGGGATGCCGGCGGCCGGGTCGGCGATCGTGTCGGTGGCCGGGGAGGACGCCGTGGCCAAGCTCACGGCCGCCGGTGTGGCCTGCGCCAGCCGCGGGGGCCAGGCCAGGGTGTCGTTCCACCTCTACAACACCGCCGAGGACGTCGAAAGAGCGGTCCGCACACTGCTCTGATCAGCGCAACCGGGTATCGGGTTGTCCGTCCCGTAATCCACAACCGCTACCGTAGGCACTCGTGTCAGACCGACAGGGTGTGCCTGAAGACGTGACGGGAGCGCACGGCAACACGCAGCGTGATACCGCGCCGTTGAGGCGGGACAACGCCTACATCAGGCAGGACCGCCAGGTGGCCGCACCGACCCCGGAGCACGCCACCAGGCCGGTGATCACGCATTCGCCGACGCCGCAGCAAGCGCCTCACCAGGCGCCGCAGCAGCCGTACCCGGGCACCAGCAGACAGCCCGCGCCGCCGCCCCCGCCGCCGAGGCAGCAGCAGTCGCAGGGCGTCACGCCGATGGGCTGGGCGCTGCGGGGACTCGTGCTGCTGCTGATCGCGGTCGTGTCCGGCCTGATCTGGAGCGCCATCAAGCCCGATGACGAGGCCGCCGCACCGCCACCGCTGAAGCTGCGCTACGACTTCACCCTGGTCCGCAAGGAAGAGGCGTTCCAGGGCTGCAAGAGCGTCTCGACCGACTCCATCCAGAACTTCTTCAGCAAGCAGGAGTGCGACCACCTCACCCGCGCGCTGTACACGACGACCCTGCCCGACGGCCGCCGCGTCCTCACCTCGGTGATCACCGTGCTGATGCCGACGCCGCAGGTCGCCACCCAGCTCAACGAGCTGACCACCAAGGACGGCACCGGCAACATCCGGGACCTGGTGGACGACGAGCGCGACGGCACCAGCGACATGCCCGACCTCGACGACGCGGCCTACGCCTCGGGACGGCAGGACCGGCTGGTCGTGATCGGCGACTCGGCGTTCTACGGCAAGTCCTCGAAGAAGGACCCGGCGCTCAGCGACGTCACCAACGAGGCCCTCAAGCTCGGATGGCCCCAGGACCAGGCGCCGAAGTGACCGGGGACCTCAGCCGGCACCGCGGCTGACTACGCCCGCTGGCCGGGGAAGTTCTCCGCGGCGGGCTGGCGTCCCAGCGTCAGCCGCCAGCGGGTCGCCCTGGTGGCGGAGGTCGTCAAGCCGTCCAGCGCGGTGCTGCGCATCCCGGCGTCCTCGGTGCTGTCGAGCACGGAGCGCCAGCCGACCTGGCAGTCGCTCTCGGTGGTGATCAGCAGCTCGATCGCCTTCGACTGGTCGGCCACGTCGCCGCCGACGTCGTAGGCGGGCTGGGCGGGGGTGGGTGTCAGGCCCGCCTGCCGCATCGCCTGCTCGGCGGTGTCGCGCAGCCGGGTGTGCGCGTCGACGGCCTCCTCGATCGCGCTGCGCACGCGCGCCTCGCCGACGAAGGCGTTGGCCAGCCCGTAGACCCACAGGGCCGCGTGCTCGGCGCCCAGCGCGTCGCCGAGGGCCTTGGCGGCCTGCTCCGAGATCTCGCTCAACCCAGCACCTCCTGCAGGCACGCACAACTCGCGGACACCGACGCCACCATCCCCGCGCGGTAGCCGGACAACCCGGGAACGAGCTTCGCCGCCTGCTCCTGGCCCTCGCGCACGGCCGCGCGCAGCGCGTCGGCGGCGGCGTCGGCGGAGACCGGCGCCTTCTTCGGGGCCGGATCGGGCACCGACGGCGGGTCCTCGGGGTCGCGCGGCGCGATCCGGTCGATCTCCCGCTGCAACGCGCTGGCGTGCGCCGTTCGCGCCGCGGCGAGCTCGCGCGCCGTCTCGGCCATCCCGGAGTGCCTGCGGGCGATCGCGTTCGCCAGCGCGGCATCGGCCTTCGCGGCGGTCGCCAGCGGCAGCAGCTGATCGGGCTCGTCGGAGTCGGTGCCGCACGCGGCCAGCACGGCCACGGCGGGCGCGGCGGCGAACAACCGCAGAACACGTCGGCGCTCGATCACCGGCAGGGATGCGCGGGGGAGTTCCACGACGACCTATCCTGCCAGGCACCGCGATCAACGCGCGCACCCTGGGGGCCACCGCAGGAGCGGTGGGACCGGTGATCCATTCAGGGCTGTGCGGGATCCGCCGATCGTTGGGGTCCCGCGTCGCGCTCGGGTGCGGGCGGACGCGATACCCTGGGCGACCGCGGCCGGAGCAGACCGGACGCGGGCGGTTCGTGCCCGCGATTCGGGCCCGGATCGCGATGCATGAGGTCTTCTGAGACCACGAACCGAAACCTAGGAGTGCCAACGTGTCCAGCCCGCCGCGTGGTGAGATCACCGCGCAGCTGGAGCCCGTCGTCGCCGAGGCCGTCGCCGAAAAGGGCTTCGACCTCGAAGAGCTCGACGTGCAGCAGGCCGGTCGTCGCCGGCTGGTCAAGGTCGTCATCGACTCCGATGACGGTGTCGGCCTCGACGACATCACCGAGGTGAGCCGCTCGGTCGCCAAGGTCCTGGACGCGCACGAGCACGTGCTGGCCGGCTCCTACACGCTGGAGGTCACCTCGCCCGGCGTGGACCGGCCGCTGACCAAGCAGCGACACTGGAAGCGCGCCCGCAACCGGCTGGTGAAGATCCGGCTGACCAGCGGCGAGCAGCTGGTGGCGCGGGTCGGCAGCGCGGATGATGAGAGCGTGCAGGTGCTGGTGGGCGCTGAGATCCGCCAGGTGGCCTACCGTGATGTGGAGCGCGCGGTGGTCGAGGTGGAGTTCCAGCAGCCACCGGCGGAAGACCTGGTCAAGCTGGAGCGGGCTGCGAGCGGCGTTTCCCAGCAGGGGGACGACCGGGAAGACACGGAGGAGTCGAGGTGAACGTCGACATCGCGGCGCTGCGGGCGATCGAACGCGACAAGGACATCCCGTTCGAGACGGTCCTTGAAGCGATCGAATCGGCACTGCTCACCGCATACCGTCACACCGAGGGGCACCAGCCGCACGCGCGGGTGGAGGTCGACCGCAAGACCGGCATCGTGCGGGTCATCGCGCACTCCCTCAACGCCGACGGCAGCGTTTCCGAGGAGTGGGACGACACCCCGGAGGGGTTCGGGCGGATCGCGGCGACGACCGCGCGGCAGGTCATCCTGCAGCGGCTGCGCGACGCGGAGCACGAGCGGACCTTCGGCGAGTTCGCCGCCAAGGAAGGCGAGATCATCGGCGGCGTGATCCAGCGCGACGCGCGGGCCAACTCGCGCGGCATGGTGATCGTGCAGATCGGTGACAGCGAAGGCGTCATCCCCGGTGCCGAGCAGGTCCCGGGGGAGAACTACGAGCACGGCACCCGGATCAAGTGCTACGTCTACGGCGTGGCGCGCAGCGCCCGGGGTCCGCAGATCTCGCTGTCGCGCACCCACCCGAACCTGGTCCGCCGGCTGTTCGCGCTGGAGGTCCCGGAGATCGCCGACGGCACCGTGGAGATCCCGGCGGTGGCCCGCGAGGCCGGGCACCGGTCGAAGATCGCGGTGCGGTCCACGGTCAGCGGCGTCAACGCCAAGGGCGCCTGCATCGGTCCGATGGGCGCGCGGGTGCGCAACGTGATGAGCGAGCTGGGCGGCGAGAAGATCGACATCATCGATCACTCGGACGACCCGGCGACCTTCGTCGGCAACGCGCTGTCGCCGGCCAAGGTGGTCTCGGTCGAGGTGGTCGACGAGCGCACCAAGACCGCGCGGGTGATCGTGCCGGACTTCCAGCTGTCGCTGGCGATCGGCAAGGAAGGCCAGAACGCGCGGCTGGCGGCCCGGCTGACCGGCTGGCGGATCGACATCCGCAGCGATGCCGACCCGTCGTCGCCGACCACCACGAGCGGCCAGGCACCCGTCCAGCCGACCGGTCCGGACCCGGCGGTTGAGGGACTGCCCACCGTGGGTTCGGCTGAGTGACGCCCTCGGGTTAGAATCGTTAACGAGGCTCGACGCGAGGGGAGCGATCAATCCACACGAGTGCACCCGGGAATGGCCAGTGCCATGTGCCGGTTCGTACGTGCGTGGGTTGTCGTACTCGGACGTCGGCCGTTGAGCTGCTACGTGTGGTGGCTGAGGTCGGTGGTTCGGGGCCCGTCGCGGTTCCCGATCCACGGCATCGGCGACCGGGTCGGGGAGCCTGGCTGCACCCTGATCCGGCTTGCCTTCGTCTAGCCGAACGGCGCCGGGCTTTTCCGCGGGCACTTCGAGTGCCGGGATCTCTCGACACCTCAGCCGTGCAACACCACTTGAGTGCCGGGCAACCGCCCGCGGTGGCTCAGGACATGACCGACGCGGGATCCGTCCCGCGCCAGGCAACCGAAGGAAAGCAGGTCGACCCGTCATGAATCAGCCGTGAAGCTGAAGCCATGAACGCGCATCGGCGATAGGACGAGGTCGAGCGGGACTGCCGCCCGGCCTCACCCAGATGAGGAGAGCAGTGGCAGGCAAGGCCCGCGTACATGAGCTCGCTAAAGAGCTCGGTGTCACCAGCAAGGAAGTACTGAACAAGCTCGCCGAGCAGGGCGAGTACGTCAAGTCTGCGTCCTCCACCGTGGAAGCCCCGGTGGCTCGCAGGCTCCGTGACGCATATGTCAAGTCGTCGAAGAAGAGCGGCGACAACGGCAAGCCCTCTCAGAGCGACAAGGCTGTCAGTACCGGAGGGGCGGCTGGATCGTCAGCCCCCAAGCCTGGACCCAAGCCCGGCCCGCGCGCCGAGGCACCCAAGCCCGGCCCCAAGCCGGGTCCGAAACCGACCCCCAAGCCCGAACCGAAGGCCGAAGAGCCGGCCCCGGCCGCCCAGGCGGAGCCGAAGGCCGAGGCCCCCAAGGTCGAAGAGCCCAAGTTCGAGCAGCCCAAGGCCGAGCCCCAGGGCGACAAGCCCAAGGGCGACGCCAAGCCCGGCCCGAAGCCGGGTCCCAAGCCCGC
The DNA here is from genome assembly GCF_018070075.1 of Saccharopolyspora endophytica. Lineage (GTDB taxonomy): Bacteria > Actinomycetota > Actinomycetes > Mycobacteriales > Pseudonocardiaceae > Saccharopolyspora > Saccharopolyspora endophytica. Next base: position 39,586 of record NZ_JAGPXE010000012.1, on the reverse strand, counting down.
GCCCAAGGCCCCGAGCGGCGACGGCGATGCCGCGCGCCCGAAGGCGCCCAAGCCGGGTCCGAAGCCCCCGCGCGTCGGCAACAACCCGTTCGGCGTCGGTCAGGGTGCTCCTCAGCAGCGCCCGGGTCGTCCCGGCCCGGGTCCGCGCCAGGACCGCGGTGGCCAGCAGGGTCCCGGTCGCGGTCGTGACGACCAGCGCCGTGGCGGTGGCGGCCAGGGTGCCGGAACCGCTCCTGCCGGTGGCGGCAACAACGCCCCGCGCGGCGAAGGTGGCGGCGGTGGCGGCGGCGGTTCGCGCCCGAACCCGGGCATGATGCCTCCGCGTCCGAACCCCGGCATGATGCCTCCGCGTCCGGCCCGCGGTGGGCCCGGCGGTGGCCCCGGCGGCGGTCGTGGCCGTGGCGGTCCCGGCGGCGGTGGCGGCGGCGGTGGCCGCGGTCCCGGCGGCGGTGGCGGCGGTCGTCCCGGTGGCGGTGGCGGTGGCTTCCGTCCCGGCGGCGGTGGCGGCGCTCCGGGTGGAGCTCCGGCCGGCGGTGGCTTCCGCGGTCGTCCCGGCGGCGGTGGCCGTCCGGGCGGTCCCGGTGGTCGCGGCGGCACGGCTGGTGCCTTCGGTCGTCCCGGCGGTCCCGCGAAGCGCGGTCGCAAGTCGAAGCGGCAGAAGCGCCAGGAGTACATGGAGAACATGCAGGCGCCGTCTGTCGGCGGCGTCCGCCTCCCGCGCGGTAACGGCGAGACCCTTCGCCTGCGCCGCGGTGCTTCGCTGACCGACTTCGCCGAGAAGATCAACGCCAACCCGGCCTCGCTGGTGCAGGCGATGTTCCACCTCGGTGAGATGGTCACCGCGACCCAGTCCGTCTCCGACGAGATCCTCGAGCTCCTCGGCCAGGAGATGAACTACAAGGTCGAGATGGTCTCCCCGGAGGACGAGGACCGGGAGCTGCTGCAGTCGTTCGACATCAGCTACGGCGACCCGGGCTCCTCCGAGGAGGAGCTGGCGGCCCGTCCGCCGGTCGTGACCGTCATGGGTCACGTCGACCACGGTAAGACGCGGCTGCTGGACACCATCCGGAAGGCGAACGTGCAGGCCGGCGAGGCCGGCGGCATCACGCAGCACATCGGTGCCTACCAGGTCGTCACCGAGCTGGAGGGCAACGAGCGGCCCGTCACCTTCATCGACACCCCTGGTCACGAGGCGTTCACCGCCATGCGTGCCCGCGGTGCGAAGTCGACGGACATCGCCGTGCTGGTGATCGCCGCGGACGACGGCGTCATGCCGCAGACGGTCGAGGCGATCAACCACGCCCAGGCCGCCGGTGTGCCGATCGTGGTCGCGGTCAACAAGATCGACGTCGAGGGTGCGAACCCGGACAAGATCCGCCAGCAGCTCACCGAGTACAACCTGGTGGCCGAGGAGTACGGCGGCGAGACGATGTTCGTCGAGATCTCCGCCAAGCAGGGCACCAACATCGACGGTCTGCTGGAAGCGATCCTGCTGACCGCCGACGCCTCGCTCGACCTCCGGGCCAACCCGAACATGTCGGCTCAGGGTGTCGCGATCGAGGCGCACCTGGACCGCGGTCGCGGTCCGGTGGCCACCGTGCTGGTGCAGCGAGGCACGCTGCGCGTCGGTGACTCGGTCGTCGCCGGTGACGCGTACGGCCGCGTTCGCCGCATGATCAACGAGAACGACGAGGACGTCACCGTGGCGCTGCCGTCGCGGCCGGTCCAGGTCATCGGCTTCACGTCGGTGCCCGGTGCCGGTGACTCCTTCCTGGTGGTCGACGAGGACCGGGTCGCCCGGCAGATCGCCGACCGCCGCGGGGCCCGCATCCGCGAGGCGCAGAACGCCGCCAAGCGCAAGCGGGTCAGCCTCGAGGACCTGGACAAGGTGCTCAAGGAGACCAACCAGCTGAACCTGATCATCAAGGGTGACAACTCGGGTACCGTCGAGGCGCTCGAAGAGTCCCTGATGAAGATCGAGGTCGGCGAAGAGGTCGAGCTGCGGGTCATCCACCGCGGCGTCGGTGGCATCAACGAGTCCGACATCAACCTCGCCACCGCGGAGAACACCATCGTCCTGGGCTTCAACGTCCGGGCCGAGGGCAAGGCGGCCGAGGTCGCCAACCGCGAGGGCGTCGAGATCCGGTACTACTCGGTGATCTACCGCGCCATCGAGGACATCGAGCAGGCCCTCAAGGGCATGCTCAAGCCCGAGTACGAGGAAGTCGAGCTCGGTCGCGCCGAGATCCGCGAGGTCTTCAAGTCCTCGAAGGTCGGCACGATCGCCGGTTGCATGGTCACCGACGGCATCGTCAAGCGGAACGCGAAGGCGCGTCTGCTGCGGGACAACGTGGTGGTCGCCGAGAACCTCAGCATCAACTCGCTGAAGCGGTTCAAGGAAGACGCCACCGAGGTCCGCGACGGTTTCGAGTGCGGTCTGACCCTGGGGTCGTACAACGACCTCAAGGTCGGCGACATCATCGAGCCGTACGAGATGCGCGAGAAGCCTCGCGACTGACACCGCACCTGCGCAGGGGGTCCGCAACGGACCCCCTGCGCGGGCTCGGGGGAAGATTCCGCCCATGTACGTCGGTGCGCTCGAACTGGACGTGCTCTTCGGTGACGTCCACTCGTTGAAGCAGAAGCGGGCCGTGGTCCGGCCGGTCCTGGCCGAACTCCGCCGCCGCTTCGAGGTCGCCGTCTCCGAGGCAGGCGACCAAGACCTCCACCGCCGCGCTCAGCTCGGAGTGGCGGCGGTCTCCGGCGACGCCGCGCACGTGCGCGAAGTCCTGGAGGCGTGCGAGCGGTTGGTGGCCTCTCGCCCCGAGCTGGAGCTCCTCTCCGCCCGCCATCGCATGCTGGGACCGGAGGATTAGGTTTGTCGGTGGTGCCCTGTGCCCAGCGGTGCGGGTGGGGGAACCTGAGCGGCTCCGTTGTCTCCGTGCGCCACTCCTGATGCATGCCCGATGGCCACGAAGCTGTTCAGAACTCCCCCGGCGGTGCGAGCTGCTCAGGTGCTCACCAGGAGGAGGAAGTGGCTCTGCCACTTCGCGAACGATGTTGGACCCACCCGCCGGAGCACCGCGGGTGTCGAAGCTTTCTTGCAAGAAGGAGGTGCGTCGTGGCTGATACGGCGCGCGCCCGCAGGCTGGCCAAGCGCATCGCGCAGATCGTCGCGTCCGGGCTGGAGCACGAGGTCAAGGACCCGCGGCTGGCGATGGTGACGATCACCGATGCGCGAGTCACCCCGGATCTGCGGGACGCCACGGTCTACTACACCGTCTTCGGCGACGACGCCGACTACGCCTCGACGGCGGCCGCGCTCAACAGCGCCACCGGCGTCCTGCGCTCCCGCGTCGGCGACCAGACCGGGGTGCGGTTCACGCCGACCCTGACGTTCGTCGCGGACACCGTCCCGGACCAGGCACGCCGGATGGAGGAGCTGCTCGCCAAGGCCAAGGAGGCCGACGACGAGGTCGCTCGACTGGCCTCCGGTGCGGTCCCGGCAGGCGACGCGGATCCCTACCGCACGAGCGCTGACACCGAGGATGATGACGACGACACCGACGGTGTCGATGACGAGGACTTTTCCGACGCCGATGTGCGTCGTGGCCCACAAGGTGGTTGAGTCGCGGCGCCGAATCGGGTGCGTTGGTCATCGGTGGCTCTGACAGGGCCGCCGACGACGTGGAGGTGACGTGTGCGCGGGCAACCCGAGACCGCCGGCCAGCAGGGCGGCCCGGAGACGGGCGAGTCCCTGCGAGAGGCCGTCACGGCCGCTGCGGGCAAGCTCGCGGCAGCACCGGACGTGACCCTGTTCGGGCACGTCAACCCCGATGCCGACGCCCTGGGCAGCGCGCTCGCGCTGGGCAGGGCGCTGAAGAAGCGCGGTAGCGAGGTCCGGGTGTCCTTCGGGCATCCGGACAAGCCCGCGCACTCGCTGCGCGACCTCGACGTCGACGGGCTCATCGTGCCTCCGTCGGAGGTGCCCTCCGCGCCGCCGCTGCTGGTCGTGTGCGACTCGGGCAGCCTCGGTCGGCTGGGCAGGCTCGCCGACCGCGTCAAGGGCACCATCGCCGCGGGTGGTGAGGTGATCGTCCTCGACCACCACATCGCCAACACCCGCTACGGCACCCTGAACGTCCTCGACGAGTCCGCCGAGGCCACGGTGCTGCTGGTGCTGCGGCTGCTCGACGAGCTCGGCGCGGAGCTGGACCTGCCGACCGCCCGCTGCCTGTACGCCGGGCTGGTCACCGACACCCGCTCGTTCCGGCACGCCAGTGCCGAGGTGCACCGGGTCGCGGCCCGGCTGCTCGACGCGGGCGTCGATCCCGAGGCGACCACCAAGCCGCTGCTCGACACCCACCCGTTCGGATTCCTGGGCATGCTCGCCGGTGTGCTGTCGAAGGCCGAGCTGGAGCCGTCCGCGGCCCAGGGCCTGGGCTTCGTGCACACCACCGTCCGCAAGGACCAGTCCGAGGGGCTGGGCAGCGAGGACGTCGACAGCGTCATCGACCTCATCCGCACCACCGGTGAGGCCGAGGTCGCCGCGGTCCTCAAGGAGATCGGCCCCGATCACTGGTCGGTGTCGCTGCGCGCGAACAGCCGCGTCGACGTCAGCCACGCCGCCAACGCCTGCGGAGGTGGCGGCCACCGGCTGGCCTCAGGCTTCACCGCTCGCGGCGAGGAGCACGAGATCCTCGCCGAGATCCGCAAAGCCCTCGAAGACGCCCCGCTCCTCGGATCCTGACCCCCAGCGGCTCCCGACCCGGCGGCCATTCGAATTTCGCGCGAAATTCGACCTCCGCGTTTCGGCCTCGAATTTCGCGCGAAATTGGAATGGAGGGGGTCAGGCGCGCTTGCGGGCTCGGAAGGCGGCCACGTGCATGCGGTTGGCGCAGCGGGGTGAGCAGAAGCGCTTCGCCTGGTTGGTCGAGGTGTCCAGGTAGTACGTCGAGCACCCCTCCGCCTCGCAGCGTCCCCAGCGGGCGGTGCCGTGCGCGACGACGCCCTGGGCCAGGCCCCACGCCGCCGCTGCGGCGACCTCGTCGACCGCGGGGGCGTCGGGACCGGCGACGTGGACGTGCCAGTTGGGCGCTCCGTCGTGACCTCCGTGACCGGAGAGCCGGGGGCGCGGGGGATGGGCGGCCAGCAGCGCGTTGATCTCGGCGCGGACCGTCTCGTCCTGGGCCGGCCCGTCCGACGCCATCATGGCGGCCAGCGCCCGGCGCAGGCCTTCGGAGACCTCCCGCAGCAGGGGCAGGTCGGAGTCCCGGAGGCGGTCGGCCCACCAGGGCTCGTCGTGCAGCGCGGCGCGGACGGCCTCGACGTCGGTCAGGTCGGCGTTGGCGAGCCGGAGCGCGACCTCGATGTAATCGGCGCTGTCCATTGACGCTCCTTACCGCTACCCTGTGTCAGGGTCGAACCCATCAATCGCAGCTTACAAGGGAGATGACGTGTCCGAGGCCGGGGAACGCGTGTCACCGCGCAAGGTGCTGGGACTCGCCGTCCCCGCGCTGGGCGTGCTGGCGGCCGAGCCGCTGTACGTGCTGGTCGACACGGCCGTGGTCGGTCACCTCGGTGCCGTCCCGCTCGCCGGGCTCGCGCTCGGCGGCACCCTGTTCACGCTGATCTCCAGCCAGCTGACCTTCCTGACCTACGGCACCACCGCGCGCACCGCCCGGCTGCACGGCGCCGGTCGGCGCACCGAAGCCGTCGCCGAGGGAGTGCAGGCCACCTGGCTCGGGATCGCCGTCGGCGTGGTGCTGCTGCTGATCGCCCAGCTCGTCGCCACGCCCGTCGCGGAGCTGCTGGCCGGACCCGGACCGGTCGCCGAGGCAGCCGGGACCTGGCTGCGCATCGCGCTCTGCGGAGCCCCGCTGGTGCTGATCACCATGGCGGGCAACGGCTGGATGCGCGGGGTCCAGGACACCGTGCGCCCGTTGCGCTACACGCTCATCGGCAACGGCGTGTCCGCCGTGCTGTGCCCGATCCTGGTCTACCCGATGGGCCTCGGGCTGGAGGGTTCGGCGATCGCGAACCTGATCGGCCAGAGCATCGCCGCCGCCCTGTTCATCCGCGCCCTGCTCGTGGAGAAGGCGCCGCTGCGCCCTGACGGGGCCCTGATGCGCGCTCAGCTCGGACTCGGCCGCGACCTGGTGCTGCGCACCATGGCCTTCCAGGTCTGCTTCCTGTCGGCGACCTCGGTGGCCGCCCGCACCGGAGCCGAGACGGCGGCGGCGCACCAGGTCGTGTGGCAGCTGTGGATGTTCCAGTCGCTGGTGCTGGACTCGCTGGCCATCGCCGCCCAGTCGCTGGTCGGTGCCGCCCTCGGCAGCGGTTCGGTGTCGCGCGCGAAGGCCGTCGCCAAGCAGGTGACCTGGTACAGCCTGGTGTTCGGGTGCGGACTGGCCGTGTTCTTCACCGCCGTGTCCGGCGTCCTGCCGTCGGTGTTCACCACCGATGCGGCCGTGCTCGCCGAGATGCCGCACGCCTGGTGGTTCTTCGTGGCGGTGCAGCCGGTGGCGGGTGTGGTCTTCGCGCTGGACGGGGTGTTCCTCGGCGCGGGTGACGCCGCCTACCTGCGCACGGCGACGATCCTCAGCGCCGTCATCGGCTACCTGCCGCTGATCTGGCTGGCGCTGGCCTTCGGCTGGGGCCTGGTGGGGATCTGGACCGGGCTGAGCCTGTTCATGGTGCTGCGGATGATCACGCTGCTGCTGCGGGCCCGCTCCGGCAAGTGGGCCGTGGTCGGCACGACCCCCGCGGCAGCGGCGGCCTGACCCTGGCGGAATCGCGCGGCGCCGGGTCGGGAATGATGGCTCGCCGTGTCCGCGCAATCCCGCAAACAGAGTCCCGCCGTTCCTCCCGGCCTGCTGGTGGTCGACAAACCGGCGGGGATGACCTCGCACGACGTCGTCTCCCGAGTTCGCCGCATCATGGGCACCCGCAAGGTCGGGCACGCGGGGACGCTGGACCCGATGGCCACCGGTGTGCTGGTGCTCGGCCTGGAGCGCGCGACCAAGCTGCTGGGCCACCTCGCGCTGGACACCAAGGCGTACCTGGCCACGATCACCCTCGGCGCGTCGACGACGACCGACGACGCCGAAGGTGAGGTCGTCTCCTCGGCCGACGCGTCCGGTGTGGACGAGACCGCGATCCGCGATGGGGTGGCGGCGCTGACCGGGGAGCTGGAGCAGGTGCCCAGCGCGGTCAGCGCGGTCAAGATCAACGGCCGTCGGGCCTACGACATCGCGCGCAGCGGGGAGACCGTCGAGCTCGCCGCGCGCCCGGTCACCGTCTCCCGCTTCGACGTGCTCGCGCTGCGGCGCACCGACGAGACCACCGAGCTGGACGTGCTGGTGGAGTGCTCCTCGGGCACCTACGTGCGCGCGCTGGCCCGCGACCTCGGGGAAGGCCTCGGCGTTGGGGGACACCTCACGGCGCTGCGCCGCACCCGGGTCGGGCCGTTCGGGCTGGCCACGGCCCGCACCCTCGACCAGCTGGAGGAGACCCCCGAGCTGTCGATGGGGCTGGACCAGGCCGTCGAGACCGCCTTCCCCCGCCGCAACGTCGACGCCTCCACCGCTCGCGCGCTGTCGCACGGGCAGGTCGTGACGGCGGCAGGCGTCGAGGGGACCTACGGGATGTTCAACCCCGACGGCCGGGCGGTGGCACTCGTCCGCGACCGGGGCCGCACGGCCAAGGCGGTCCTGGTCATCATCCCCGGGAACTGACGGCGCGTTCACCCGAGCGGATGGCGATTCGAATTTCGCGCGAAATTCGAGCGCGAAAGTTCCGACTCGAATTTCGCGCGAAATTCGAATCGGGGCGGGACGCGGGGGTGCTCGGCGGGTGGGGCCGGGGCGCGGGTTCGAAACCACCGCTGGGCGCGTGATCGTTCGGGGGAAGTAGGCTTCCGGGTCGTGCAGCGTTGGCGTGGTTTGGAGCAGCTTCCCGGTGGTTGGGGCCGTTGCGTGGTCACCATCGGTGTCTTCGACGGTGTGCATCGCGGTCACCAGAAACTCATCGCGCACGCGGTGCAGAAGGCTCGGCGGCGGGGCGTTCCCTGCGTGCTGATGACCTTCGACCCGCACCCGGCGGAGGTCGTGCGCCCGGGGAGTCACCCGGCGCAGCTGACCACGTTGCAGCGGCGGGCCGAGCTCGTCGAGCAGCTGGGCGTGGACGTGTTCTGCGTGCTGCCGTTCACCCGCGAGCTGTCCCGGGTGCCCGCGGAGGGGTTCGCGCACGAGGTCCTCGTCGAGAAGCTGCACGCCGCCGAGGTCGTGGTGGGGGAGAACTTCACCTTCGGCCACAAGGCGGCCGGCAACATCGACCTGCTCACCAAGCTCGGCGAGCGCTTCGGCTTCGAGGTCGCCTCCGACGCGCTGGTGTCCGGGCCGGTGGAGCGCTCCGACGACGCCGACGGCACGTCGGTGACGTTCTCCTCCACCTACATCCGGGCGTGCATCGACGCCGGTGACGTGGTGGCCGCGGCGTCGGCGCTGGGACGCCACCACCGCATCGAGGGCATCGTGGTGCGCGGTGCGGGTCGCGGCGGCAAGGAGCTGGGCTTCCCGACGGCCAACCTGTCCACACCGGACTACACGGCGATCCCCGCCGACGGCGTCTACGCGGCGTGGTTCACCCACCGCAGGCGTGGCGCGTCCCAGCCGGGACCGGCGATGCCGGCCGCGGTGTCGGTGGGCAGCAACCCGACGTTCTCCGGGACCGAGCGCACCGTCGAGGCCTTCGTGCTCGATGTGGACGCCGACTTCTACGGCGAGCACGTCGATCTCGACTTCGTGCAGCGGCTGCGGGCCATGGAGCGCTACGACTCGGTGGACGCGCTGATCGACCAGATGAACGCCGACGTCGCCGAGACCCGCCGAATCCTCGGGGTGCGGGAGTGAGCTCCGCCGCCGGGAGGAACAGGTTTTCGGATTCTCGACCCCGCGCGGCCGGTGAGCTGGCAGGATTCGAGTCCGGATCATCCCGGGTTCGTCGGGGTGGCGGTCACGCAGGGGGAGCGAAGGTGTCGGAGAGCAGCAGCGTCCAGCGAAATCTGGCTCTGCAGCGGCAGTGGTACGGCGAGCCGCTGGGAGACCGGGTGCGCCGACTGGTCGTGGCCTTCCGCATCTCGCAGGCCCAACTGGCCGACGTGCTCGGCATCAGCGCGCCGATGCTCAGCCAGGTGATGAGCGGACGCCGCGCCAAGATCGGCAACCCGCAGGTGCTGGCCCGGCTGGTGATGCTGGAGCGCAAGGTCCTCATCCCGGGCGTGGCCGCGGGCGAGTCGGACGCGATCAAGCAGGCCCTGGAGGACGTGCGCCAGTCGCAGCCCTCGGTGGGGCGCGACAACCTGCCGGTCAAGCAGACCACCAACGGCGAGCAGATCGCCTGGCCGGTGCTGCTGGAGGTCGCCAAGCCCACCGAGCTGGAAGCCGCGGCCTCGTTATTGGAGGGCCGCTACCCGCGCCTCGCAGGACTCCTGCGCCGAGCCGCCGACAGCGAGTAGCAGCCATACTCGCGGGATGCGGCTGTTCACCGCGTTGTGGCCCTCCGAGGAAGCGGTCCGGCACCTGTCGGAGGCGATCGCGGCCCTCGACCCGGTGCGGGTGAGAGAGGCGACGGCGGGCGTGCGCAAGTTCCGCTTCACCGCCGCCGAGCGCTGGCACCTGACGTTGCGCTTCCACGGCGACGACGCCGATCCGCAGAGCGTCGCCGACCGCCTCGACCGCCGCATGGCGCACATCACCGCGGCGCCGCCCGCCCTGCGCCTGACCGGCTCGGGAACGTTCCGGGGAGTGCTGTGGACGGGCGTCGAACCGGCCACCGAGACCGACCGGCTCGCGCTGCGGGAGCTGGTGCGCGCGGCCGGTGGCGACCCGCACGGGTTCCGGGCGCACCTGACCCTCGCGCGGTGGGCGTCCGGCCGTCCCGACCGGCGGTCGATGCCGGGGCTGCTCACCGGCTACACCGGTCCCTGGTGGACCGCCGGAGAACTCGCGGTGATGCGCAGTGACCAGGGCGAAGGCGGTCCGGTGTACCGGGCGGTGCACCGCGTGCCGGTGACGCGCGCTGCGTCGGGGTAACCCAGGCGAGCAGGGCTTCCCTGTTATCCTGGCCTGTGGAACGGCTGCAGTCCGTGGTGGCCGATTTCCGGGGTAACCAGTCCTCACGGCGGTGGCGCCGCACGGCAGCTCGCCGCCCACAGACACGGGACATGCAGAAGGAGTATTTCGTGGCGCTGTCCACTGACGAGAAGAAGCAGATCCTGGCCGAGTACGGCCTGAAGGACAACGACACCGGTTCGCCGGAGGCCCAGGTGGCCCTGCTGACCAAGCGGATCACCGGCCTGACCGAGCACCTCAAGCAGCACAAGCACGACCACCACTCGCGTCGTGGTCTGCTGCTGATGGTGGGTCGTCGCCGTCGTCTGCTCAACTACCTGACCAAGGTGGACATCGAACGCTACCGTTCGCTGATCCAGCGACTCGGTCTGCGTCGTTGACATGACACCGGGGGGAGTGGCCACGGCCGCTCCCCCCGGTGCGTAAAACCGGGCGGTGCCTCGCAGGCGCCGCCAGCAATTCAATAGAGCGCTCACGGTGGCAAGCACTGGGTGCAGGCGTCCGCCGGTCCTCGGTAGTGGCTGCCGGGCAAGTCGTCACGAGACGGTCCCGGGAGCTTCGATCGATGGCCGGCCTTGTCGGATCACCGATCCGGATGCTCCTGCCGTGGGCGTTGTGACGATAGGGAGTCACCTTGACTGAAGCGATCGAAGAGGGCGTGTACGAGTCGACCGCCGTGCTGGACAACGGCGCGTTCGGAACCCGTACCGTCCGTTTCGAGACCGGCCGGCTCGCGAAGCAGGCCGCCGGTAGCGTCGTCGCCTACCTCGACGACGAAACCATGCTGCTGTCGGCCACCACGGCCTCCAAGCAGCCGAAGGAGCACTTCGACTTCTTCCCGCTGACCGTCGACGTCGAAGAGCGGATGTACGCCGCGGGTCGCATCCCCGGTTCGTTCTTCCGCCGCGAGGGCCGGCCGTCCACGGACGCGATCCTGACCTGCCGCCTGATCGACCGCCCGCTGCGCCCGTCGTTCGTCGACGGCCTCCGCAACGAGGTCCAGGTCGTGGTCACGGTCATGAGCCTGAAGCCGGGCGACCTCTACGACGTGCTGGCGATCAACGCCGCGTCCGCGTCCACCCAGGGTTCGGGTCTGCCGTTCTCCGGCCCGATCGGTGCCACCCGCATGGCGCTGATCGACGGCCAGTGGGTCGCGTTCCCGACGCACGAGCAGCTCGAGCGCGCCGTGTTCGACATGGTCGTCGCGGGCCGCATCGTCGGTGACGACGTCGCGATCATGATGGTCGAGGCCGAGGCCACCGACAAGACCATCGACCTGGTCGCCGGTGGCGCCCAGGCGCCGACCGAGGAGGTCGTGGCCGCGGGTCTGGAGGCGGCCAAGCCGTTCATCCGCACCCTGTGCGTGGCCCAGCAGCAGCTGGCCCAGGCGGTCGGCAAGGACACCCAGGACTTCCCGGTGTTCCCGGCCTACCAGGACGACGCGTTCACCGCCGTCGAGCAGGCCGTGTCCTCCGAGCTGGCCGAGGCGCTGAAGATCGCCGGCAAGCAGGAGCGGGAGACCCGCCTCGACGAGATCAAGGCGTCGGTCCTGGAGAAGGTCGGCACCGGCGAGGGCGAGGCGTTCGAGGGCCGCGAGAAGGAGATCGGCGCGGCGTTCCGCTCGCTGACCAAGAAGCTGGTCCGCCAGCGCATCATCCGCGACCAGGTCCGCATCGACGGCCGCAGCCTGACCGACATCCGCAGCCTGTCCGCCGAGGTCGGCGTGATCCCGCGGACCCACGGTTCGGCGCTGTTCGAGCGCGGCGAGACCCAGATCCTGGGCGTCTCCACGCTGAACATGCTGCGGCTGGAGCAGACCATCGACTCGCTCTCCCCGGAGACGACGAAGCGGTACATGCACCACTACAACTTCCCGCCGTACTCGACCGGTGAGACCGGCCGGGTGGGCAGCCCGAAGCGTCGCGAGATCGGCCACGGAGCGCTGGCCGAGCGCGCGCTGATGCCGGTGCTGCCCTCGCGCGAGGAGTTCCCGTACGCCCTGCGCCAGGTCTCCGAGGCGCTGGGCTCCAACGGTTCGACCTCGATGGGCTCGGTCTGCGCCTCGACGCTGTCCCTGCTCAACGCGGGTGTGCCGCTGAAGGCGCCGGTCGCCGGCATCGCGATGGGTCTGGTCTCCGACGAGGTCGACGGCAAGACCCACTACGTGGCGCTGACCGACATCCTCGGTGCCGAGGACGCCTTCGGTGACATGGACTTCAAGGTCGCGGGCACGAAGGAGTTCGTGACCGCGCTGCAGCTGGACACCAAGCTGGACGGCATCCCGTCCGAGGTGCTGGCGCAGGCGCTGGGCCAGGCGCGCGACGCCCGGTTCACCATCCTGGAGGTCATGGCCGAGGCGATCGGCAAGCCCGACGAGATGAGCCCGCACGCCCCGCGCGTGACCTCGGTGACCGTCCCGGTCGACAAGATCGGCGAGGTCATCGGGCCGAAGGGCAAGATGATCAACTCGATCACCGAGGAGACCGGCGCCGAGATCAGCATCGAGGACGACGGCACCATCTACGTGGGTGCGGCCGACGGCCCGTCCGCGGAGGCGGCGATCGACAAGATCAACGCCATCGCGAACCCGCAGCTGCCGAAGGTCGGCGAGCGCTTCCTGGGCACCGTGGTCAAGACCGCGGCGTTCGGCGCGTTCGTCTCGCTGCTGCCGGGCAAGGACGGCCTGGTGCACATCTCCAAGCTGGGCAACGGCAAGCGCATCGGCAAGGTCGAGGACGTCGTGAACGTCGGCGACAAGCTGCGCGTGGAGATCGCCGACATCGACAACCGCGGCAAGATCAGCCTCGTGCTGGTCAACGACGACGAGGAGTCCTCCGGCGAGGGCGAGGCCGCTCCGGCCGAAGCCTCCGCCGAATGATCCTCTGATCTGAACGCGATGCGGCCCGTCCCGGTCACCCGGGGCGGGCCGTATTGTCGTGAGTGCGCGGGGGATCGCGCGGAGGCGACGAGAACAGGGTTATGAAGCAGCAGAAGCAGACAGCCGGGCACCTGCAACGTCCCGGGACCACCCGGGTTCTCGGCCACAACGGTTCCGCGGAAGTGCGGCGGACGGTCCTGCCGGGCGGGTTGCGCGTGGTCACCGAACCGGTTCCCGGCGTCCGTTCGGCATCGGTGGGCATCTGGGTCGGGGTCGGTTCGCGCGATGAGACCAGGGCGCAGGCCGGCGCCGCGCACTACCTGGAGCACCTGCTGTTCAAGGGGACCGCGAAGCGGACCGCCGTGGGCATCGCGCAGGAGATCGACGCCGTCGGCGGTGAGCTCAACGCGTTCACCTCCAAGGAGCACACCTGCTACTACGCGCACGTGCTCGACGAGGACCTGCCGCTGGCCATCGACATGCTCTGCGACGTGGTCTTCGACGCGGTCAACGACGCCTCCGACGTGGACGTGGAGCGCAGCGTGGTCCTGGAGGAGATCGCGATGCGCGACGACGATCCCGAGGACCTGCTGCACGAGCTGTTCTCCACGGCCGTGCTCGGCGACAGCCCGCTGGGGCGCTCGGTGCTGGGCACCGAGGAGTCGATCGGCGAGATGACCCGCAACCGGGTGCACGGCTTCTACCGGCGCAGCTACCAGATGCCGAAGATGGTCGTGGCGGTCGCGGGCAACGTCGAGCACGCGAAGGTGGTGCGGTTGCTGCGCAAGGCGCTGGGCGACCGGCTGACCGGCGACCAGCGGCCGGAGGCGCCGCGCGGCGGCCGGATCCGGTTGCCCAAGCAGGAGCGGCTGGTGCTGCAGCCCGACGACACCGAGCAGACGCACCTGCTGATGGGGTGCCGGGGCCTGGACCGCTACGACGAGCGGCGCTTCGCGCTGGGCGTGCTCAACGCGGCCCTCGGCGGCGGGATGAGCTCGCGGCTGTTCCAGGAGATCCGCGAGAGCCGGGGCCTGGCGTACTCGGTGTACTCGTCGAGCACGGCCTACTCCGACGCGGGCACGTTCTCGGTCTACGCGGGCTGCACGCCGGAGCGCCTGGGCGAGGTCGCCTCGGTGATCCGCTCGGTGCTCGCCGACGTCGCGGCCGGTGGCCTGTCGGCGGAGGAGGTCGATCGCGGCCGCGGTCAGCTGCGGGGTGGTCTGGTCCTGGGGCTGGAGGACAGCGCGGCCCGGATGAGCCGCATCGGCAAGACCGAGCTCAACTACGGCCGCCACTACACGGTCGAGGAGACCCTCGCCAAGATCGAGGCGGTCACGCCGGACGACGTCGCGACCCTCGCCCGGGAGCTGCTCAACCGGCCCTTCACCACCGCAGTCGTGGGCCCGTACAAGACGCCGGAGGACCTCCCGGAGGGCGTGTAGCGGGTTCCACCCGAGCTGATCGAGTCCCCTTCGTCCGGTCGGTTCGGACCGGAACCGCCCCGACACGCGTGCCCGGGCGTGCCGATCACGGGGATGGTGTCCGTCACCACGCGGGGTGGGTCGTCGGGTGGCCGCGCGCACGATGCCTAGACTTCGGGTGAGCAGCGTCGGTGCGGAGAGGTGTTTCCACGGTGATCAAGGTTGGTGTGCTGGGCGCCCGCGGGCGGATGGGTTCCGAAGCGGCGCGAGCCGTCGGCGAGGCCGCCGACACCGAGCTGGTCGCCGAGGTCGACCAGGGCGACCCCATCGAGCGGCTGGTCGAGTCCGGTGCGCAGGTCGCCGTTGACCTGACCCACCCCGACTCGGTGCTCGACAACATCAAGTTCTGCGTCGAGAACGGCATCAACGTCGTGGTCGGCACCAGCGGTCTCGGACCGGCCGAGCTCGACTCCATCCGCACCTGGCTGGCCGCCAAGCCGGAGGTCGGCGTGATCGTGGCGCCGAACTTCGCGATCGGCGCGGTGCTGTCGATGCGGTTCGCCGAGCTGGCCGCCAAGTACTTCGAGTCCGCCGAGATCGTCGAGCTGCACCACCCGAAGAAGGCCGACGCGCCCTCCGGCACCGCGGCGCGCACCGCGCAGGTGATCGCGAAGGCCCGCGAGGAAGCCGAACTCGGTGAGATGCCCGACGCCACCACCAAGGACCCCGACGGAGCCCGGGGCGCCGAGGTCGACGGCGTGCGGGTGCACGCGGTCCGGATGACCGGCCTGGTCGCGCACCAGGAGGTGCTCTTCGGAACCGAGGGCGAGACCCTCACCATCCGCCACGACTCCTACGACCGGCGTTCGTTCATGCCGGGCGTGCTGCTGGGCATCCGCGAAGTCCCCAGCCGTCCGGGCCTGACCGTGGGGCTCGACGTGCTGATGGGGATCTGAGGTGGCCAAGCAGCTGATGACCGCGCGCACCGCCGCGTTCGTCGTCGCGCTCGTGCTGCTGGCCTACCTGCTGCTGATGGGCGGCCGGGCGATCACGATGATCACCAGCGGTGAGCCCGTCTTCATCGCGCTCGGCCTGGCGATCCTGGTCTTCCCCGTGCTGGGCGCGGTGCTCGTCGCCGACCAGCTGCGCTTCGGCGCCGCCACCGAGCGGCTGGCCCGCAGGCTCGACGACGAGGGCGCGCTGCCCGACGTCTCGCACCTCCCGCGCCGGCCCTCGGGCAGGGTCGAGCGGGAGGCCGCCGACGCGTGGTTCGACGCCAAGCAGTCCGAACTCGAAGCGGCACCGCAGGACTGGCGTCGCTGGTTCGCCCTCGCGCAGGCCTACGACCTCGCCGGTGACCGCAACCGCGGCCGCAAGGCGATGCGCAAGGCGATCGACCTGGAGCAGGACGACAAGGCCTGAGCCGCGGGAAAAGCGCTCAGCCCAGCGATTCCGTCGCGGCCTCGGCGTCGTGCTCGTGGATCCACCGCAGCGTGTCTGGGATCGCGGCGAGCCGCCGGTCGCGGTCGTCGGCGTCCGGCCCATCGGGCAGGTGCAGCAGCGCCGAGGCCACCCACGAACTGCGCTGGACCGCGCGCGTGCGGGCGCGGCGGAGGCGTGCGTAGCGGGGCAGCGCCTGATCCGGCGCGAAGCGGTGCAGCAGCGAGGCGAGGGTGGCCGCGTCCTCGATGGACTGGTTGGCGCCTTGACCGTGGTGCGGCAGCATGGCGTGCGCGGCGTCGCCGAGCAGCACGATCCCGCTCCGGTGCCAGCGGGTGAGCGGCCGTTGCCCGAACAGGGCCCACCGCTTGTGCAGGCTCGTCGCCGCGATCATCTCGCGCACGCCCGGGTGCCAGTCGGCGAAGGGCGCGCGGAGCTGGTCGGGTGATACCTCCTCCACCCAGCTGGAGTCCGTCCACGTCGGTGGATCGTCCACGACGGCCAGGAAGTTGACGAAGGAGCCGTCGCCGATCGGGTAGTGCAGCACGTGAGCGCCGGGCCCCATCCAGAACTGGATGGCGCCGGGATCGGGCAGCGAGGGCATCGCGTCGACGGGGATCAGGCCGCGAAAACCGCTGGTGCCGGAGTACCGGGCCGGTTCGTCGTCCGCGACCCACCGGCGCACGGTGGAGTGCACGCCGTCCGCGCCGACGACGAGATCGGCGTGCGCCGCGATGCCGTTGGCGAATCGCAGCTCGTATCCCCGGTTCTCGGCCGAGACGTCGACGAGCCGGTGGTCGAGGTGGAGCTCGTCGTGCCCGCAGGCATCGGCCAGGGCGGCCTGGAGATCGGCGCGGTGCACGCCGTAGTACGGGGCGCCGAACCGCGCCGCGTAGTCGTCGCCGGCCGTGAAGGCGGCGACCCGCCGGCCCCCGCGCCAGTCCCGGTAGATGAGCTCGGTGGGCACGGCGCTGCGGGCGGCAAGCCGGTCGCGCAAGCCCAGGGCGTGCAGCACGCGCGTGCCGTTGGCCGACAGCGCCACCGCCGCCCCCACTTCCCGCAGCTCGGACGACCGTTCGTAGACGGCGGCCCGGATTCCCCGGCGCCGCAACGCGATCGCGAGCGTGAGCCCGCCGATCCCCGCGCCGATGATCGCGATCGATGGTGACCTCGTCGTCATGCCCATCCCCTGACGGTCGTGCCGGTCATGGTTGTACCGATCGGTACAGCGTTTGCACGCTAGTTGTACCGATCGGTACGGTCAAGGGGTGAGTTCACGAGGCGACAAGCGCGCCGAGCTGCTGCGGAAGGCCGTCGACCACCTCGCCGCGCACGGCATCGCCGACCTGTCCCTGGCGCCCATGGCCGAGAAGCTGGGCACCAGCAAGCGCATGCTGCTGTACTACTTCGGCAGCCGCGACGCGCTCATCGCCGAGGCGATCGCCGCGAGCCGCCCCGATGTCTCCGGTCTGTTCCGCGACGTCGGCGATGCCGGCGGCCTGGAGCGGGCGGCGTGGGAGCTGTGGGAGGCGATCACGCGCGGGCGCCAGCAGCGGCCGATCCGGATCCTGTTCCAAGTGCTGAGCCTGGCTCCGACCCAGCCGAATCGCTACGCCGCGCTCGCCGCGGACGCCGTCAGGGTGATGGTGGAACCGCTCGTGCCCGTCTACCGCGGGCTCGGTTTCGACGAGCTCGAGGCGCGTTCCCGCGCGAGCCTGCTCATCTCGGGTCTGCGCGGACTGTGCCTGGACCGCATCGTCACCGGCGATGAGGAGCGGATCGAGGCCGCCGCCGGTGTGCTCATCCGGGCCGCCACGACGACGGAGAATCGGAAACCTTAATTCCGCTTGGCCTTTCGCGCATACCGCCGTTCGGGCTACTGCTTCGATTTACCAGGCGATTCTCAGGGACTGATTCGTCAAGATCCCACGACGTGGTTGAACGTTGACACCACGTGGGCGCTTCTTGATTATTGCTGGCATGTCCAGGTTCGCCTGTCTGGTGGCTCGCCTGCATGTCGATCTCCGACAGCAGGCCAGCGCGCTCTGTCACGCCTAAGGGACCTCTTTCTCTCGCCGCTGCAAGGCGTTTTCTCTCTCCCCGAGTAGTTCACGACGACGCACGTTCGGAAAACCGCGCATTCCGAACGCGCGAATTCGTCGTGCCCGATTTCGGAATTCTCCACGAAAATCCGGAGCACACATGAAGAAGAGTCTTCGAAGACTGCCCATCGGGCTGGCCGCCATAGCCCTGGCGGTCGGTTCGGTCACGTTGCCGGTGCAGGACGCCTACGCCGATGTCGACGTGTCCTCGCAGTCCGTGAAGGGTGCGGACGGCAAGGACTACACCGTCACCAACCACGTCGTGAAGAGCGCGCTGGAGAAGTCCACATCGGACGGCAAGCCCAAGGAGTGGCTGGTCGTCTGGGCGGGCGACGAGAACATCGCCGACACCGCGGTGGCCGACGTCCGCAACCTGCCGGGCTCGCTGGCCGGCGGCACCGGCAAGGTCGCCAACGCCCTGCCGGGCCCGGACTTCCTGGCGATCATCGACGCGACCAAGGGCTCACCCGGCTACGGCCAGGTGGTCAACACGGTCACCGTCGGCCCGCTGGTCGAGAACGAGCCGCACCACATGCAGTACGTGTGGCACAAGGGCGACACCATCTTCGCCGGTGCGCTCTTCGGTGCGGCGACCTACGCGTTCGACGTGACCTCGCTGCCCAACGTCAAGCTCAAGGGCCTCAGCCTGCCCACCCAGACGCCCGGCGGCTCCGTTCCCGACGCGTACTGGACGCTCAAGGACGGCACCGCCTACGGCACCTACATGGGTGGCCCGGTGGCTCCGGGGCCCTACCGCTACTCGGACGGCTCGGTGCACCTGGGCAACGGCTTCGCCGGCAGCCCCGGCGAGGTCGTCCGGTTCGACGAGAACGCCAAGGTGCTCTCCGAATCCCCGGCTGCCACACCGGGCGGGGACAACGAGAAGCTGTGCGACAACCTGCCGCGGATCGGCACGCCGACCTGCGCCAACCCGCACGGCATCCAAGCCCGCGAGGACCTGAACACCCTGGTCACGGCCGACTACACCGAGCCCCGCAACATCATCCTCGACCCGGTGAAGGCCCCGTCGCCGTACCTGCGGCGGCCGACCGTGCGGACCTGGGACATCTCCGACCGCAACCACCCGAAGCTCAAGGCGGTCAGCTACCTCCCGAACGGCCCGCGGGCCAACCCGGAGGACCCGCTGCACCAGGAGCCGCGGGCGGTCATGGAGACCACGGTGACGAACCTGCCCGGTCACAAGGGCGCTTTCGCCCAGACCATGCAGGGCGGCGCGGTGTTCTACACGCCCGACATCACCGCACCGGAACCCCACTGGCGCCAGGTGTTCGACGACGGCGCCGCCGTCGTGAACTTCGACAAGGCCAACGACCGCAACGGCGGCAGCTCCAACGGCGGCTGGATCCAGACCAGCCCGGACGACCGGTTCCTGTACCGGGCGATCCAGGGGCGCGCTGCGGGCACCTTCGGCGAGGACGACCCGGGTACCACGGGCGGGGTGTACACATTGGACATCCAGGAGCTGGTCAACTCCGGCGACGATTTCCAGTGCAACATCGACACCCTCGCCGAGTCCGAGCACGGCGGCGCCGAGGCCGACTGCCCGACGGTGGCCGGCACGACGCCGATCAACCCGGGCAAGGCCGCGGGCGGTCCGCACTGGGGCGGGTACGACAACTTCGTGCTCGGCCCGGACGGCAAGTACACCGAGACCCAGACGCCCGGGCGTCTCGCGGTGTCGAACTACTTCGTCGCGCGGTCGGGCAACGACGGTGACCACAAGGTCAACATGGTCGACCTCGGCCCGGACGGGAAGGTGTCGCTCGACGACACCTTCCGGGACGAGGTGACCGGTGAGCCCGGCGTCAACTTCAACCGGCGGTCCTGGCCGCACGGCGAGTTCGGCAACGCCAAACCTCACTCCGAGCTGTTCGTGGTCTCCGACAGCGACCTGAAGTAGTTCGCGCGGAGTAGCCACCGGACACCTGGGCTCAGCGGTGAGAGGGGTGGCCGCCCCGCGGCGGCCACCCACCTCCCGAAGCGGTGTTCCCCAGCTCCTGAACCTCTTTCGACGAGAGCGGACGTGACACATGCACACCCACACCGGAGTGTCCAGTGTGGACCACCTCGCGCTGGTGCTGCGCGTGCTGCTGCTGACCGGCACGGCGCTGGTCGCCGGCATCGGTCTGCTGCGCGCCGGAGCGGTGATGCGCCCGTGGTCCGCCTGGATCGCAGGCATCGGCACCGCCGCGCTGGCCGGGTTGTCCGCCGTGGTCCTGCACATCAACACCGGTTTCGCCGTCGCGCACGGGGTGCTCGCCCTGGCGGTGCCCCTCGCGCTGCGCTGGCGCGGTCCCTCGACCTTCCTCGGCTTCGGCCTGGCGCTGCTGCTCATCGCTGAAGCCGCGCTCGGCCACACCTCGCTGGCCTTCTTCCTCGACACGATCTTCGTCGCGGTCGCCGTCGTCTGGTTCGGCCTGGCGCTGGCCAAGACCTGGCGCCCCGACAGCGGACTGCGTCCGCGACCCATCGCGCTCACCGGAGCCGTCGCGCTGGTCGGCGCGGGCATCGGGCAGCTGGTGCTGTCCGGCGTCTTCGACCGCAGGCTGTGGAGCACCGGCTACGGGATCACCGTGCTGGTGCTGGTCATCGGCGCCGTCTCCGTGCTGGCGGTCACCCTCGCGCTGCGCGACGAGCGGCGCGTCTACCGCGTGGGCGCGATCGGCGTGCTCACCGTCGTCCTGGCCTGGGCCACGCTGCCGGGCATCCCGCTCCCGCACGACCTGCCCGTCCCCGGCATCGCCCGGCTCGCCCAAGCCGCCGGAACGCCGGTGCTGGTCAGCCCGCACCGCGCGGGTCGAAACCTGGTGCACTTCCCGGAAACCGCCGGAGGGGGCATCACCGTCGAGCAGGGCGACCGGATCGCCCGAGCGGTCCCGATCCCCGGCGCCTCCGGCACGTGGGCCGAGGTCGACCTGCCGCCCGGCAGCAGCGACCTGATCATCTCCCGGGCGGGCGAGACCGGGACCGTCGAGGTCGACACCGGTGATCTGCCCGAGGTTGCAGGCTCGGCCGACCCGGAGTGCGCCGGCGCCGCCCTGGGCGGCATCACCGCCGGTGCTCCGGCCCCGGTGACCTGCCCGAACACCGAACTGCTCGCCGAGGACGCCGACGCGCTGCGCAAGCAGGTCGCCTACCTGGCCGACCTGGAGGTGCCCTCGCTGTCCGTCGTGGGCGACGACACACCGCGCGGCAAGGCGGCGGCCGACGTCGTCCTCGCCGAAGCCGCCCACCGCGGCGTTCCCATCAGCGACAACCCCGACGGTGCGCTGCTGCAGGTGTCGGGCTGGCAGAAGGCGTCCCACACCTTGGGACGTGTGAACTTCCTCTACGGAATGCACCTCGCACCTTGGCTGTTGCACGCTCCGGTGGTGAACTCGACCGCGGGTGCGGCGTTGCCGCTGCGCTTCGACCCGCGCGACCGCAACGCCCTCACCTACGGCATGACCCAGGCGAGTGCCTTCGGCGACCCGCCGTCGCTGTCCGGATACCGGGAGTGGGCGCGCGCCCGCGGCGAGAACATCGCCGGCGAAGTCACCGTCTACGCATCCGCCCAGGTCGACGTCATGCAAATGGGCGGACACGAGCATGGCGGAAACCTCGGCCAGTGGATCCCGCAGGGAACCATCGTGGCCATCTCAGGTCCGCTCACGGAGAAGTAGGAGTGCAGATGTCTGTTGTGGACGTTGAAAGACCGGCCCCACCACCGGTGCGCACGGCACCGCCCGCGCAACGAGGAGTCGTGGCGATCGGCATCGCGATCGCCGTCGTGCTCGGGCTCGCCGTGGCCAACGCCGCCGGGTGGAAGATGACCGTGCTCTACGGCGTCGGCCTGGCCCTGGGGCTGGTGCTGTTCCACTCCCGGTTCGGGTTCACCTCGGCGTGGCGCCAGCTGATCACCGTGGGACAGGGCCGCGCCATCCGCGCCCACATGCTCATGCTGGGCGTGGCGGCCGTGCTGTTCGCGGGGATCCTCGGCAGCGGGTACTCGCTGTCCGGCACGCCCGAACCGCAGCTGCAGACCGCCGGGCTCGGCGTCGTGTTCGGCGCGTTCCTGTTCGGCGTCGGCATGCAGGTCGGCGGCTCCTGCGCCTCCGGCACGCTCTTCGCGGTCGGCAGCGGCCAGACCGCGATCATCTTCACCCTCGGCGGGTTCATCGTCGGCTCGGTGTTCACCGCGTTCATCTCGCCGTTCATCAAGAGCGTGCAGAGCATCGGTCCGAAGGTCTCGTTGGCCGAAACCCCGCTGGGCTACGCCGGTGGAGTGCTGATCACCCTGGTCATCATCGGTGTCGTCGTGGGGGTGTCGCTGCTGGTCGAGCGGCGCCGCACGCCTCCGCCGATCGACCAGCCGCCGATCGCCAAGGGCGTGCTGCGCGCCCTGCGCGGTTCCTGGCCGCTGTGGGTCGGCGCGGTGCTGCTGGCCGTGCTCAACGCGGCGACGCTGTTCGTCTCCGGCAGCTCGTGGGGCATCACCTCCGCGTTCGGCCTGTGGGGCGCGAAGATCCTCGGCTGGGTCGGTATCGACGTCTCCGGCGCCCCGTTCTGGCAGGACCCGGAGAACGCCGCGAAGCTCACCGCGTCGGTGCTCACCGACCGGATCTCGGTGATGGACTTCGGGATCATGGCCGGCGCGCTGATCGCCGCCGCCCTCGCCGGCGCCTTCACCCTGCACCGCAAGATCCCGTGGCGCATGGCCGTCGGGGCCGTGCTCGGCGGAATCCTGATGGGCATCGGCGCGCGCTTCGCGGGCGGGTGCAACATCGGCGCCTACTTCTCCGGCGTCGCCTCGTTCAGCCTGCACGGCTGGCTGTGGGGCGTGATGGCCATCGTCGGCACCTACGCCGGTGTCGCGCTGCGTCCGCTGTTCGGACTGGGCAACCCCAAGCCCTCGGACGCCGTCTGCTGATCTTCCACCGGCTGCGGCCGGTGGTGGGGAAAAGGAGGAACACCATGTCCAAGTCCGTCCGCCGTGCCGCCGCTTCGGTGGCCATCGCCGTGAGCGCCGTGCTGCTCACCGGCGGCGTCGCCAACGCCGAGTCGGTGTGGGTCCTGCCGGGTGTCGACCTCGGAGCCGTGCTGACCCCGACCGTGCAGCTGCCCACCCAGCTGCTGGCTCCCGTCGTCGCGCTCCTGGCCGGCTGACCAGCTAGTTCGGGCCCGCCGCGTGGCCCGCGCACCGCGCGGCAGGTCGACCGAGAGAAGGGAACCCGCATGAACCACACCGCATCCCGCGCCATCACCGCCTCGCTCCTGGTCGGAGCGGCCCTGTGCACCGCAGCACCGGCGGCTCTGGCGGCACCGGAAGCCCCGGTTGCCGTCACCGCCCAGGACGGCCCGGCCGTCGTCGACGAACCCGACACCGGCGACCTCAACAACAAGTGGACGTTCGCCCCGGTCGGAGTCCCGGTCTTCGGCCTGATCGACTCGGTCCTGGGCGTCCCGGCCCGCCTCGGCCTCCCGGCCCTGCCGAACTTCTGACGAAGCTCTCCCCGGGTGAACGACGCCCCCTCGCACCCCACTGCGAGGGGCCGTCCCCACATCTCGACGAGCAACGCAACCCCACCACCCAGCAACCTCCCCGCATCCAGACCCGTTTCAGTGGAAGTCCAGACCCGGATTTCCACTGAGATCGGTCCCCTGACTTCAGTGGAAATCGGCGACCTCCGCCGGGGTCCAGGGTCTGTGGTCCGGGGCCGGTGGGAGTGGGGTCTCGGGTTTCCACTGAAGTTGGGTCCCTGATTTCAGTGGAAATCGGAGGTGGCGTCTCCGCCGGGGTCCGGGTCCGGGGGTCGGTCGGAGTCGGATCGGGTTTCCACTGAAGTTGGGGGCATGGTTTCGGGGGTCGTGTGGTTAGAGCCAGGCGGCCATCGCTGCTGGGGCTGCGGCGAGGGCTCCGAAGCGGGCGAAGCGGCCGATGAAACCGGTGATCAGGAACGTCGACACCGGGACCTTGGCCCAACCGGCGATGATGGCCACCGCCGCGAACGGGGGAAGGCTGGCGGCGGCGCTGATCAGCAGGACTGTGCCCGCCCAGACCGGGCGGGTCCGGCAGTTCTCGCGGAACTGGTCCAGCCACGTCTTCCAGCGGCCCTTGGTCTCCGGCTTCTCCTTCTTCTCCCTGCGCATGAACGCGGGAAGGCGGATGTTGCCCCTGGCCGCGTAGTAGTGGAGGAGCTTGCCGCCGATCTGACCCGTGGCGATGACCAGCGCGAGGACCCACCAGGGGATGTCGGGTTCCTTGAGCACCAGGCCCACCGCGAACAGCTCGACGCTGATCAGCGGGAGCAGCGCGGAGGCCACCGACACACCGAACGTGGTGGACAGCAACCCGATGATGGTCAGCACTTTCGGCTCCCGGGAGGGCAGGCGTCAGTGGTGCTCGAACTCGAATTCCAGCGGACCGGTCAGGCGCATCTCGCGAAGCGGGCGCCCACCCGCGTCCAACGTGCGCACCGTACCGTCCGGTGACCACCCCGCAGCGCGGTAGAACGACAGCGACGCCGAGTCCGACTCCGGAACCCACGCGATGCCACGCGTCGCACCGTGCGCGGCGAACCGGCGACCCATCGTGCCGAGCAACCGTCCGGCGTGACCCCGACGACCCCACCGCGGCTCCACCAGCAGCGAGCTGACCAGCACCGTCGTCGACGTGTCATCGGGCAGGGAGCCGTCGGCGGCGGCGACTTCGGACTCCGGGGCGGGGCCTGCGACGCAGAAACCCACTGTCCAGTGACCCTCGATCGCGAGCAGCACGGTGGCCGCGCCGGAGGTGACGGCTTCACGCCACTCCTGCTCGACCTCGGCGCTGTCCAGTCCGGCCAGCACGGCGGGGGAGAGGATCTCGGCGTAGCCGGTCTGCCACGTCTCGACCTGAATGCGTGCGATCTCGGCGGCGTCGGACGCCACTGCTTCGCGCACATCGGCTTCAGCCATGCGCGACAACCTAACGTGTCGGTTCCGAGCACCCGGCAGCAGTCCGCGTTGTCGGGGAGTGCTGGCACGATCGCCCGGGTGCAGACCATCAGCAACGACACGGCACGACGAATGGCTCTGGCGGCGCAAGGCTTCGCCGACCCGCGACCGCGTGGCGCGGTGACCCGGCGGCACCTCCAGCGGGCCCTGTCCCGGACCAAGCTGTTGCAGCTGGACTCGGTCAACGTCGCGGTGCGCGCCCACTACATGCCGCTGTTCAGCAGGCTCGGCGCCTACCCGGCGGAGCTGGTCGACACCGCTGCGTGGTCGCACACCGCCCGGCAGCCCCGCATGCTCGTTGAGTACTGGGCGCACGAAGCGTCGCTGATCCCGGTCGAGGACTGGCCGCTGCTGCGCTGGCGGATGCGCGAGTACGGCGGCGCCTGGCGCAAGCGCTCCCGCGAGCTGCTGGAGCAGAACCCCGAGCTGGTCAACGACGTGCTGAACGCCGTCAAGGAACTCGGCCCGATCGGTGCGGGCCGACTGGAACGCGAGCTCGGCGGCGGTGAGCGGCAAGGCCGCGGCCCGTGGTGGAACCGCACCGACACCAAGCGTGTCTGCGAGCTGCTGTTCGCGATGGGGGAGCTGACCACCGGCACCCGCCGAGGTTTCGAGCGGCTCTACGACCTGCCGGAACGCGTGCTGCCCGCCGAAGTCCTCGCGCACGAGCCCGAGGACGCCGAAGCCGTTCGCGCACTGGTGGAGCGCTCCGCCGAGGCCCTGGGCATCGGCACCGAGACCGATCTGCGCGACTACTACCGGCTGGCCCCGGACCAGTCGAAGCAGGCGGTCGCGGAGCTCGTCGAAGACGGCGTGCTCGAACCGGTGGTGGTGCACGGATGGCGTCAGCCCGCCTACCGCCACGCCGAAGCCCGCGCTCCCCGCAAGGTCGCCGGCCGGGCGCTGCTGTGCCCGTTCGACCCGCTGATCTGGGAGCGCTCGCGCGCCGAGCGGATCTTCGGCTTCCGCTACCGCATCGAAATCTACGTGCCGGAGCCCAAGCGGCAGTACGGCTACTACGTCTTCCCCTTCCTCCTCGACGGCGAGCTCGTCGCCCGCGTCGACCTCAAGGCCGACCGGACCGCGGGCGTGCTCCGGGTGCCCGGAGCGTTCCTGGAACCCGGTCGCGACGCCGCGCCCGTCGCGCCCGAGCTGGCCGCCACCCTGCGCGAGATGGCGACCTGGCTAGGACTCGACGAGGTAGTAGTAGGAGAACGAGGCGACCTAATCCGCCCACTCAACGCCGAACTTGGCCTTTCCTGAGAGGTCGCTTGCTCTGCTTGGCGGTGCGGGTGGGGGAACCTGAGCGGCTCCGTGGATTCCGCGCGCCACTCCTGATGTATGTCCACTACACGGCGTCGCGGCGTGCTCGCCACGAAGCCGCTGAAGAACCCGCGGCGGTGCGAGCTGACTCCCACACCTGGAACAGCGGCTTCGCCGCACATGAACAGCTCGTAGGCGCTGTTCCGGGTGTGGTCTCAGCTTCGGCTACCGGTACCGCCACGAGGGCCCGTTCCTCAACCGCTCTTCATCAGCTGGCGGTGGTGAGGACTGCGTCGCCGCTGCCGGTTCTGCCGAAGATGCGCAGGGTTGGTTCGGTTTCTGGTCGCTGGTCGGCGACGTCCAGGTCGCTGCGCGCGGCACCGGTGGACGAGGTCAGGTCGACCTCGGCGCTCGCGCCCCGGTGGATCGACACCTGCAGCTCGCCGGACCCGGTGATCAGCTCGATCTGCCCGTCGACCGCGTCGGCGAGGGTGATGTCACCGCTGCCGGTGCGCACCAGCACGTCGTCGGAGACCTCGCCGAGCCAGATGGCACCGGACCCGTTGGCGACCGAGGACGGCGCCTCGATGGCGCCGACCTCGACGTCACCGCGCCCGGAACGCGCGTGCACGCCGCCGCGCATGGCGCCCAGCCGGAGGTGCCCGGAGCCGCTGCGCACGGTGGCCCGGTCGGTGGCCTCCTCGATCGAGACGGTGCCCGTCCCGGCCTGCACGTTGACCTTCCCGGCGGAACCGGACACGGCGACCTCGGCGGACCCGCTCTGCACGCCGACCTCGGAGCCCAGCGGCGCCGTGACCCGCACCGCGAGCGGAACTCCGCGCAGCGGTGCGTTCGACGGGGCCCGCACGACCAGCCGGCCGCCGGACATGTCGATGCGCGTCCGGCGCACGGCCTCGATGATCGGTTCGCGCGGCAGGTTGCCCAGGTCGAGCCCGCCGCGGGCGCCGGGCGTGCCGAACTGCTCGGTGACCCAGCTCAGCAGCCCGGACAGCCCGTTCTGCCAGTCCTGCGCACCCGAGCTCGGGTCGTGCCGGACCTCGACGTGGGTCATCGCCGTGTCGGTCAGCTCGACCACGACCGAGCCGCGGTTGTTGCCGATGTCGATGCGGATCGGAGCGGCGGAGTCGAAGTCCTGGCTGCGCAGCAGATCCGTCAGTTCTTCCTCGGCCTCGGACCACTCCTGGTCGAGGTCGGGTTCGTCGTTGTTGTCGGTCATCTCAACTCGCCCTTCCGCCATGTGACCGGATCAGCCCTGCACCCAGCCGCGAACGCGGGAGCCGCCGCCTTCGCCACCGGGCCAGCCGCCGAAGCCGGGCCCGTCCCACGGCCCGCCGCGACCACGCCCGTGGCCGTGTCCGCCGTGCCCGTGTCCGCCGTGCCCGCGACGCGGCCTGTCCCACGGGCCGCCGCGTCCGCCTCCGCGCAGCGCTCCCTGCACGGCCTGCGCGACGAAGGTGTTCAGCGACACGCCCTGGGCGGACGCGGCCTGCTCGGCCTGGGACTTGATCTCCTCCACCAGCCGCAGGGTGATGCGGCTGATGTCGCCGTTGTCACCGCTGGGCGGCGGAGGCGGCGGTGGTTCGGTCTCGTCCTCGGTGTGCGACGGGCTGCCGCCGCCGCTGACCACGACGCGGACGTCGCGGCCGTCCAGTCGGAGGTCCACGACCTGGCCGTCGAGGTTCGTCGTCACCTCGGCTGCCAGGTCGGACAGTGCGTTCATGATCGCCAGCCGTGCGGCCGGCTCGATCGCGCCGGACAGCACCGCCGCCGTCTGCCGCGTCTGGTCGTCGCCGGCGGCAGCGGCGGAGGTGAGGTCTTCGCGAAGCTGGTCGATGTACGGGTTCAAGTCCATGACACCACTATGGCGGCATCGGTGACGCCATGCAAACACCCGATGGTGTCAACTGGCGTCAGGCGATCTTGTCGGGCCGGCCGGTTAGGCTTTCGGGCAACACATGGGGAGTCGTGAGAAGCAGGAAAGGGGCACGCCCGTCGTGACCGAGATCGTGCGGCCGAAAGTGCAGCTGATCGGCAAGACCGAGTTCTTCCCGCCGGAAGACGTGGACTGGTCGACCGACGCCGACGGTGGGCAGGCGCTGGCCGAGTTCGCCGGTCGTGCGTGCTACCAGTCGTGGCGCAAGCCGAACCCGGCGACCGCCACCAACGCCGGATACCTCAAGCACATCCTGGAGGTGGGTCACCTGTCCGTGCTGGAGCACGGGACGGTGTCGTTCTACCTGACCGGGATGTCCCGCTCGTTGACCCACGAGCTGATCCGCCACCGGCACTTCTCCTACTCGCAGCTCTCGCAGCGCTACGTCCCCGAGCGGGACGCCGCGATGGTCGAGCCCGACGTCATTGCTGAGGACCCGGAGCTGCACGAGAAGTTCGTGCAGGCCGCCGAGGCGAGCGTGCAGGCCTACAGCGACCTGCTGGCGGCGCTGGAGGAGAAGTTCGCCGACGAGCCGAAGATGACGCTGCGCCGCAAGCAGGCCCGGCAGGCAGCCCGCTCGGTGCTGCCCAACGCCACGGAGACCCGCATCGTGGTCAGCGGCAACTACCGCGCCTGGCGGCACTTCATCGCGATGCGCGCCTCCGAGCACGCCGACGTGGAGATCCGCGGCCTGGCCGTGGAGTGCCTGAAGCAGCTGCAGAAGGCCGTCCCGAACGTCTTCAGCGACTTCGAGATCACCACGTTGAAGGACGGCACGGAGGTCGCCTCCAGCCCCTTCGTCACCGAGGGCTGACGGCCGGAATCGGCTCAGGTCTGTTGCGGAACGGCACCCGTGGGACACCGCGGGTGCCGTTTTCGTCTCGATCGCGGACACGTCCGACGCTCGGGAAGATCGGCGTTTAGAGTGGGCGCCATGGGTGTCGCCAGCGAAGAACGCCAGCTGTTGTGCGAGCTGTTCGAGCAAGTCGGCCCGGACGCGCCGACGCTGTGCGAGGGGTGGACGACCAGGGACCTCGCGGTGCACCTGGTCGTGCGCGAACGCCGTCCGGACGCGCTGGCGGGCCGGTTGATCAAGGCGCTGGCCGAGCGCGGTGAGCGCGCCGAGCAGGAGCTGCGCGAGCTGGCCTGGTCGGAGCTGGTCGACCAGGTGCGTCAGGGGCCGCCCAAGTGGAACCCGATGAGCATCGGCGGGGTCGACGAGACGGTCAACGCCGCCGAGTTCTTCGTGCACCACGAGGACGTGCGCCGCGCGCAGCCGAACTGGCAGCCGCGCCCGTCCGACGAGACCCGCGACGAGGCCCTGTGGAAGTCGCTGGGCCGGGTCGCGCGGATGTTCTACGGCCGCAGCCCGGTGGGCGTGGTGCTGCGCCGCACCGACGGCACCGAGATCCCGGCCAAGCGCGGCCCGCGCACGGTGCGCATCGTCGGCGAGCCCAGCGAGCTGCTCCTGCAGGCGTTCGGCCGGCGTGAAACCAAGGTCACCTACGAGGGCAACGAGGCCGACATCATGGCCATGCAGGACCTGCGCCGCTCATTCTGAAAAACTGCTCGTCAGAGCACCGCTGGACCGAAAGAAACACGGCCTTTCGCGCCCGTCGGAAACGCCTTTCCGGCGGGCTCGGTTCAGCTCGGTCCGGCTGTCTTCAGCGGGTCCCTGACCAGGTAGCGTCAGGACCATGACCGACTGCCCCACCGCCATTCCGGGCCGCCCGTTCGGCCGCGTCCTGACCGCCATGGTCACGCCGTTCGACGAAGACGGAAAGGTCGACCTCAAAGTGGCGCAGGAGCTCGCCGCTTACCTGGTCGACAACGTCGGCAACGACGGGTTGGTCGTCAACGGCACCACCGGTGAGAGCCCCACCACCACCGACCGGGAGAAGGAACAGCTCCTGCGCTCGGTGGTCGAGGCCGTGGGCGACCGGGCGACCGTCGTCGCCGGTGCCGGCACGAACAACACCGAGCACTCCGTGGAGCTGGCGCGCTCCGCCGAGAAGGCCGGTGCGCACGGCCTGCTGGTCGTGACCCCCTACTACTCCCGGCCGCCGCAGGAAGGCCTCTACCAGCACTTCTGGACCGTCGCCGACGCCACCGACCTGCCGGTGATGCTCTACGACATCCCGCCCCGCAGCGTGGTGCCGATCCAGGTCGACACCCTCAAGCGGCTGGCCGAGCACCCGCAGATCGTCGCGGTCAAGGACTCCAAGCACGACCTGTGGGCGGGCAGCGAGGCGATGAACGACGCGGGCCTGGCCTACTACTCCGGCGAGGACCCGCTGAACCTGCCGTGGCTGTCGGTGGGCGCGGTCGGCTTCGTCAGCGTGATCGGCCACGTGGTCGGCGACCGGCTCCGCAAGATGCTCGACGCCTACGAATCCGGTGATGTCGCAAGCGCTCTGGAAGTCCACAAGGGACTCCTCCCGGTCTACCGGTCGATGAACTTCGTCGGTGGCGTCATCTTCGCCAAGACCGCTCTGCGGCTGTGCGGCTACGAGACGGGGCAGCCGAGGCTGCCGCTCCCGGCCGCCACCGAGGAGCAGGTGCGGTTGATCACCAGTGACCTGTGGGATGCTGGTTTGGTATTGGTCAACCCGGACGCAGCACAGAGGTGACACAGCGTTGAGCGCACAGGCGACAGCCACCGAGTACCACCCGGTGACGCCGACTTCGTCGGCACCACCACGCCCGTTGGCCGAAGGTGGTCTCAGGGTCGTCGCGCTCGGTGGCATCGGCGAGGTCGGCCGGAACATGACGGTCTTCGAATACGAGGGCCGATTGCTGATCGTCGACTGCGGCGTGCTGTTCCCGGAGGACGATCAGCCCGGCGTGGACCTGATCCTGCCGGACTTCGGCGCGATCGAGGACCGGCTGGACGACATCGACGCCCTGGTCCTCACGCACGGCCACGAGGACCACATCGGCGCGGTGCCGTTCCTGCTGAGGCTGCGGCCGGACCTGCCGGTGGTCGGCTCGAAGTTCACGCTGGCGCTGCTGGCGGCCAAGTGCCGCGAGCACCGGCTGAACCCGCAGCTGATCGAGGTCGCCGAGGGCCAGCGCAGCGCGCACGGCTCCTTCGACCTGGAGTTCTTCGCGGTCAACCACTCGATCCCGGACGCGCTGGCGGTGGCCATCCGCACGCCCGCCGGAGTCGTGCTGCACACCGGTGACATCAAGCTGGACCAGTTGCCGCTGGACAACCGGCTGACCGACCTGGCGGGCTTCTCCCGGCTGGGCGACGAGGGCGTGGACCTGTTCCTGGTCGACTCCACCAACGCCGAGGTGCCGGGCTTCGTCACGCCGGAGCGCGAGATCGGCCCGGTCCTGGACCGGGTGATCGGCAAGGCGACGCAGCGGGTCATCGTGGCCTGCTTCGCCAGCCACGTGCACCGCGTGCAGCAGGTGCTGGAGGTCGCGCAGACGCACGGCCGCAAGGTCTGCTTCGTGGGCCGGTCGATGGTCCGCAACATGGGCATCGCCGCTGATCTGGGCATGCTGGACGTGCCGGAGGGCCTGCTCGTCGACCTGGACCAGGCGCTGGA
This sequence comes from Saccharopolyspora endophytica, assembly GCF_018070075.1. GTDB lineage: Bacteria > Actinomycetota > Actinomycetes > Mycobacteriales > Pseudonocardiaceae > Saccharopolyspora > Saccharopolyspora endophytica. The sequence continues at coordinate 7,842 of NZ_JAGPXE010000012.1, read as the reverse complement.
GATGCCGGAGTCCGAGGTCGCGTTCGTCTCGACGGGGTCGCAGGGCGAGCCGCTGTCGGCGCTGTCGCGGATGGCGCGCGGCGAGCACCGGCAGATCGGCATCCGAGCCGGTGACACGGTCGTGCTGGCGAGCTCGCTGATCCCGGGCAACGAGACGGCCGTGTTCGGCGTGGTCAACGGCCTGGTCCGGCTGGGTGCCCAGGTGGTGCACCAGGGCCACGCGAAGGTCCACGTCTCCGGTCACGCTTCCGCCGGCGAGCTGCTGTACCTGTACAACGCGGTGCGCCCGAGCAACGTGATGCCGGTGCACGGCGAGTGGCGCCACCTGCGCGCGAACGCCGAGCTGGCCCGGTTGACGGGTGTTCCCGCTGATCGCGTGGTCATCGCCGAGGACGGCGTGGTGGTCGACATGGTGGACGGCATCGCGAGCATCGCGGGCCGCGTCGAGGTCGGTCACGTCTACGTCGACGGCCTGTCGGTGGGCGACGTCGGCGAGTCGACGCTGTCGGACCGGTTGGTGCTGGGCGAGGGCGGTTTCATCGCGATCACCGTCGCGGTGGACGCGACGAACGGGCGCGCGGTCTCGTCGCCGACGATCTCCGGCCGCGGTTTCTCGGACGACCCGAAGGCGCTGGACGAAGTCGTGCCGCTGGTGGAGATGGAGCTGGCGCGCACCGAGGCCGAGGGCATCACCGACACGCACCGCATCGCTCAGTCGGTGCGGCGGGTCGTGGGCCGCTGGGTGGCCGAGAAGTACCGCCGCCGCCCGATGATCGTGCCGAACGTGCTTCCGCTCAGTTCCTGATCTCGTAGCTTGAACGGGGTGGCTCGGAAATCCTTCCGGGCCACCCCGTTCGCACGTCCGCATCACCCCGGGTAACCGCCCGGGGCTGGATGAGCATCATGATCGGTGCTCGTTTCCGATAACCCATTACCCGGTCGTGCGGAAGTCCTCAGAGGAATGCCCGATTTCTTCGTGCACCCTGGGTGTTTTCGAACACCTCACGAGTGGAGTCCGTGGCACGTTGGCGTGACCCACCGAGCTGGGTGGCAAGTCCGCTGCCAGGGTGAATCCCGCCGGTTCGAGCTAGCTTCGTTCCGCTGGAAAACCACTCGCCAAGATTGGGGTCTGAAGGTGCGTACTTCCGCTCGACTTTTCGGCGCTGCCGCCGCTGCAACTGCACTCATGGCCATCGGGGGCCCGGCATTCGCTGACAGCTCGGACAACGACGGGGTCAACCTGCTCAACGACAACAACGTGAGCGCCGTGCCAGTTCAGCTGTGCGGCAACAACGCCGCGGTCCTCGGGGTGACGGCTCCGATCGCGTCCCCGCAGGACAGCGCCTGCGTCAACGCGCCGATCACCGAAGGCTGAGCCGACTCGGCACGTCGAAGAGGGGCTGATCTCCTGGGAGAGGTCAGCCCCTCTTCACGTCTCAGACGCGGGCGGCGGGGCGGGTGAGGAGCCGGATCATCTCGTTGATCGTCCCGACGAGCTTCCGCGAGTCGGCCGGTGCCAGCGTGTACCACTCGCGGCCGTCGCGACCCGGCTTGCGCTGGGCCAGGTAGCAACCGGCTTCGGTGGCGAAGAACTGCAGGTTGAACGGCAGCGAACGGGTCCGCCGGACCTTCTGGTCGTAGGCGCGCACGGTGATCAGCCCTTCCAGGCTGCGCTTCGCGGTGAAGGCGTTCATCAGCGTTTTCGCCTGCGCACCGCGGACTCCGGCGTAGCCCAGCGCCGAGGACAGGGTCCGCGCGGAGCCGCCCATCCGCGTGGTCACCTGCTCCAGGTGCGCGTAGGGGATCGACACCGACGCGTCCTCGGCGGCGGTGACCTTGCCGAGCAGGTTGATGGCGTTGCCCGCCGGACCACCGTGCTCGTGCCGCTTGATGCGGATGTCCCGCAGGTCGTCGGGGGTTTCGCCGTCGGCCTGGTACGCCTGGACGGTGCTGCGGCCGTACTCGACGAGCACGGCGTTGAAGTCCTCGCCCTCGCGCGCGTGGACCGCGACCCCGATCGCCAGCGGCGGCCGGGCCAGCAGGTGGACGGCCTCCTCGACGAACGGGTGCAGCTCGTCGCCGTCGAACAGGCTCTGCTGGATGAGCTGGCGCCGACCGAGTTCGGCCGCCTCGCGGCGGTCCTCCTCGGTGGCGTCCAGCGGCAACCAACCGACCCGCAGCAGCGGGTGCAGCTGCAGGTCGAACCGGGTGCAGAGGTAGTTCGCGGCGGCGGGAGGCAGGCTCAGTTCACGCCTGGCCACGAATCACCGGCCTTGGTCGGCGTCACCGAAGACGGGTGGTGCGGTGCGCTGCATGTCGTTGGTGAACACGTCGTCCTGCTCGACGAGCCAGCCGGGACGCTGGTGCTCCTGCTCGTCGGACTCGCCCTGCTTGCCGCGCCCGGCACCGGCACCCGCCCCGGGTGCACCGGCCTGGCCACCACGACCAGCGGCACCACCGGCGGCGTTCGCGCCACCGGCACCACCGAGACCGCCCATCCCGGCCCGGCCACCGGCACCGCGACCCGCGGGCGCACCTGCGCCTTCGGCACCGCGACGACCACCGGGGCCGCCGTTGGGGGAGGGGACCCAGCGCCCGTTGTAGGGGTTCTGCCGCTCCCACGCGCCGGTCTGCGGGTTCTGCCGGAACAGCGTCCCGTCGGGACCGCGCACGACACCCGGCGGAAGCCCGGGAGCCGCCGGGGTCGGAGTCGCCCAGGACGGGTTCGACGCGGCCGGCGCGGACGGGGCGTGCACCGCGGGCGGGGAGCTCGGAGCCGACGCCCAAGCAGACGACGTGCCCGACGGTGCGGAGTAGGCGCCACCCGAGTACGAAGAACCGCTGTCACCAGCGGAATACGTGCCCGAGGTCGGGTAGGACGACACCGGCGGAGCCGCGGGCGGCGGCTGGTCGGCGGGCTGGAACTCCGGCAGCCGCGCGATCACGCCCTCGGTCTGCTGGCTGTAGCGCTCCATGACCTGGTTGGCCTGCTGGTTGGTGTCCACGTAGGCCTGCTGCCGGTCCTCGTAGTCCGACATCCACCCGGTCACCGGGTTCGAGTCGAGACCCCAGTCCTCGACCCACCCCTTCTGCGGCGGGTCGAGCAGAGCGCCCTGCCCGCTCGGCAACGGGTCGTCCTTGACCGGCAGAGCCTGAAAAGCCTCACGCTGGTAGGTGTTCTGCTCCTCCAGAGCGGCCTTGACCCCGCGCGAGGTGGTCGCAGCGTTTTCAGCTAGCGGCTTGATCTCAGAGATCGAAGCATTCGCGGCGTCGGCGGCCGCACCCGTGTGTGCGGCTTCGGCGGAGCGCAGAGCGGCCTCGACGTCGAGAGCCATCTGATCGAAGGCCTTCGCGACGTCCTCCCACGCCTTCACACCCTTGTCCGAGGGCGCGGGGAGGCTGACCGCCTCAGGAGAACCGCCCATCTGCTTGCGGTACTCCTTGGCGCTACTCGCGTAGCACATGTCCAGCATTGTTGTTGTCCCCAGTACTCGTTACTTGGCTGCGGGCCAGGTCGGAACGGAGCTCTCCAGCGCCTTCTGAGAGAGGGCACAGGGATCGGTGATGTTGGTCTGCGTGGCGAACGAGTGGACCACTTGCCCATCCGCTGCGCCCAGGAAGATCGAGCACGCGCCGTCCTTCGCCGGGTCGCCCTCGTTAGCGCGAACAGCCGGGTGATCGGCCAGCGTCAATTCCTGGAAGTCCGGGTACTGCGACTTGCTGTCGTAGTAGGTCTTGATCGACCGATCGGTGAGGACGCTGAGCCTGACCGAGTCCTTGCCATCCGGCGAACGCCACACGCATGCCTCAGCCGAGTCACCGATTTTCGGGCCGTCATCCATCTGGCCCGCCGGGGCGACACCCAGCGACGTCGCTACCTCAGGGGGGAGCAAGCTGCACAGATCAGCTGAGGACACGTCCTTCGGATTGCTGATCTGGGGTCCTGCGGGCTGGGGTTGCTGAGGTGCGGGGCTCTCAGCCCCGGTTCCGGAGCACGCCGCCAAAAGAGCGGTCAGCACGGTACCGGCAGCTACGGCGCCGCCACGCTTGAGCAAGCTCATCTTCGCTTTCACGTCCCGATCATGCCTCTTGGTGGAGCCGGTTCACGTTGGCCGCAGCAGCATCGTCATTTCGCTGGTACTCGTCGAGAACCGCCTGGTAGGCGCTGATCTTCTCATCCAACTTCGTGCGGAGTTGCTGCGCGATCATCGACAGGGAACCGCTCTCGGCGGTCGCACGGTCCTGAATGGCCTTGCGCGCTTGGCCGGTGTAGGTGTCGTCTGCGGTCAGCTCGCCGGGCTTAACTTCTCGCGCCTGGGCGAGCAAGCTGTCCACATCGTTCTTGATCCTCGTGAGCTGCGAGATCGCACCTTGCAGACCCTCTGGATCGACTACGAACCCGGCCACGGCGGTGTTCCCCCTACTTCGAATGACACGTCCGGCTTGGGTCCATCTTCGGCGATCACCTGCGGTGATCACAGCGTTTTGGACCGGCGCACATTATGAACGCGATCACCCTACTGAGTGAGCCGATTCGGGGTCCGCATCACCTGGATGTCGCAATCCACTAGCGGAGCTTCGCCTCTGATCTGGGCGTTCGCGTCAGGAGTGGGGTTGCCCGCGGGTGAGGACGTGCGGAGGGCGCCTCGGTCGTCGAGGCGCCCTGCGCAGTGGTGGTCTTCAGCTCTTGGGGGTCCTGAGGTGGGTTAAGAAGGTGGACCAGGTGGCGTTGTCGAAGACCAGGGTTCCGCCGTCTCGATCCTTGGTATCCCGGACGCCGATGGCGGTGCTGGTGATCGCGACTTCGACGCAGGCGTCCTGCGTCGCGCTGTAGCTGCTCTTGAACCACGTCGCGTCCGAGAGGACACGTCCTTCGATCATGGTGCGACCTCGCGTCTACTCCGAGTACTCGTTGCGCACCGATCGTATGGCTTTCAGCGAATTCTTCGGAGACAGTGAAGCTGCTTGAATCCGGTCCCACAGCCTCGCGTAGGTCGATACGGCGTCCTTGGCATCCAGATACCGGGCGTCGTCAAGGCACTCGACGTAGACGAATTCCAGCGGAGCAGCGATCCCGTTCGAGGGGATGCGGAGCATGGTGAAGTCGAACGTGATGGCGCCACCTGGCGCTTCCACGTCGAAGGGCAGCACCTGGACGTTCACGTTCTGCTGCAGGGCCATCTCGGCGAGGTGGTCGAGCTGGTCGCGCATGACCTCGGGGGTTCCGACCCTGCGGCGCAGGCACGATTCCGACAGCACGAACGAGGCGGTCGGCGGCTCGTCCCGCGTCAGGATCGCCTGCCGTTCCTGCCGCGCGGCCACGTTGGCGTCGATGTCCTCGCTCTCGCGCCTGGCCGAGGAGGTGTCCATCGCCCTGATGTACCCCTCGGTCTGCAGAATCCCGGGCACGATCTCGCCCTTGACCTGGCGGATCTCCTCGGCGTCGGTTTCGAGGTCGACGTACATGCGGAACCACTCGGGGAAGACCGCGCGGTAATCGCCCCAGCGGCCTCGGCTGCTGCGGGTCTTGGCGAGCTCGAACATCCACTGCATCTCGTCGGGGTCGACCTCGTAGAACTCCAGCAGGAGTTTGAGGTCTCCCTTGGAGATGCCGCCCTGGCCCAGCTCCAACCGGCTGATCTTGCCGATTCCGGCGTCCAGTGCGTCGGCGGCTTCGGCCTGCTCCCGGCCGGCTTTGATGCGCACGTGGCGCATTTCGTTGCCGAGCTGAAGTCGCCGCACGGTGGGTGTCGCCATCGATCGCCTCCGAATCCGATCTTGTTCACTCGCCAGTGTTCCGGATTCGAGTTCGCGGGAACATCACTCGATTCGGCAATTCCATAATCCGCGATCGCAGATTTAAGTTGATCAGCACAGTCGATCTGACAGAGCGGAGTGCGCCGATGAACTTCGAGCCAGCGCGGCATTACTGGCTGCCGACCCCGAATCCGGATTCCGGCGCCTTCGCGCGTCACGCGTTCCGGGGACGTCGTTGGGAACGCCAGTCCGCCGACACGACCGTCTGCGGTGTCGAAGTCGCGATGGCCACTCCCACCGACCTCGACTGGGTCACGGCCCCCACCTGCGCGGACTGCAACCGAACTCTCATATCGGAGCTCAACGGCCACACCTGAAGCCCGTTTCGACGCCCACTTCCCCCGACAGGCGTCGAAACCGCGAAGGTCGGCCGACACGCCCCCTCCCTGCGTGTCGGCCGACCGCCCCGATTCTGATTCGGTCAGTTCTCCAGGATCTGCTTCCGGATCTCGGGTTTGAGGATCTTGCCGATCTTCGACCGCGGGAGGTCGGGCCAGATCTCCAGCTGCTTGGGCGCTTTCACGCTCCCCAGCCGCTCCTTGACGAACGCCGCGAGCTCGTGGGGCTCGGCCTTCCCGCCGGGCCGAAGCTGCACTACCGCCGTGACCCGCTCGCCCCACTTCTCGTCCGGCAGACCGAGCACGGCGCAGTCCTGCACGGCGCCGTGCTCGCGCAGGGCCTGCTCCACCTCGGCGGAGTAGACGTTGAACCCGCCGGTGATGATCATGTCCTTGGCGCGGTCGACGATGAACAGGAAGTTCTCGGCGTCGAGGTAGCCGATGTCGCCGGTGTGGTGCCAGCCGTGCGCGCTGACCTCCTCGGTGGCGGACGGGTTCTCGTGGTAGCCGGCCATGACCAGCGGGCCGCGCACCACGATCTCGCCGCGCTCGCCCCTGGGCAGCAGCGCACCGGACTCGTCCATGACCGCCACCTGCGTCAGCGGGCTCGGCCTTCCCGCGGACGAAAGCCGTTCCACCGCCACCGAACCGTCCGCGCGGAAGTGATCCGCCGGGGCCATCGTGGCGATCATGTTTGGGGCCTCGGTCTGCCCGAAGAGCTGGCCGAGCACCGGGCCGATCCGCTCCAGCGCCTCCTGCAACCGGGTCGGCGACATCGGTGCGGCGCCGTACCAGAGGCAGCGCAGCGAACTCAGGTCCGTCGCATCGAGGTCGGGGTGGTCGAGCAGCCCGTAGATCACCGTCGGCGGCAGGAACGCGTGCGTGATGCGGTGCTGTTCGATCAGCCGCAGGAACTCGCCCAGATCCGGCTCCGGCATGATGACGATCTCGCCGCCCAGCGACAGGATCGGCCAGGTCAGCACGCCTGCCGAGTGGGTGAGCGGCGCCAGCGCCAGGTACCTCGGGCGGTCGCCGAACGGGTAGCTCATCAGCGTCAGCGCGGTCGCCGTGGCCATGTTGGTCCCGGTCAGCCGCACGCCCTTCGGTTCGCCCGTCGTGCCACCGGTTCCGGCGAGCATGCACAGCTCGTCACCTGCGACCGCCGGGGTCTGGCGGCCGGGTTCGCCGAGCTCGATCCAGTCGGAGAAGGTCAGCGCGCCGTCGACCTCCCCGTCCAGGCAGACCAGGGTGAGCAGTTCCGGCAGCTCGTGGCGGATGCGCTGCACCAGCGGAGCGAACCGCTCCTGGAACAGCAGGCAGCGGCAGCCGAACATCGACAGCAGCTGCCGGTTCTCCGCCGCCTCGTTGCGCGGGTTCACCGGGCACCACACCGCGCCCGCGCGGGAGATCCCGAAAACGCTGGTCAGGGCGAGCGGATCGTTGCCCGACAACACCGCGACGCGGTCTCCGGGCCGGATCCCCGAGGCCATCAGAGCCCTGGCCATCCGCCAGGACGCTTCCTGCACCTCGGCGTAGGTCAGCGATTCCCCGTTCGTGGTCAGGCAGGGCCGGTCGTCTCCGAGCGACGCCCCTTTGTCCAGGTATTCGGCCAGCTGCACGGCTACCTCGCTGGGTCGGGCGTGCCGGTCGGCGGGCGGCGGCGTCCGGCACCGCGGGTCACTGGTGG
>NZ_JAGPXE010000011.1 GCF_018070075.1 Saccharopolyspora endophytica | reverse complement strand
CCGGTCCTCGTCGTCATCCTGCGATGCTGTCGTGTCGCCGTCGGTCACGATGATCCCCTTCCAGCCGAAAGCGGACGCTTCCAGCCTGTCGGATCACCGCCCCACACACAAAGATCAGGACACTCCCGCCCAGCACGGCCAAACCTTCCAGTGGGCAAGCTTCCTGTACCAATTTTTCTCGGCGACCTTCGAGAATTGGCAATCCGAATGGCTGCAGCTCATCTTCCAGGCGATTTTGCTGATGGGCGCCAAGCACTGGTTGTTCCAGGCGGAAGCCAAGGACCTCGAACGTATCGAAGACAAGCTGGACGACGTGCTCTCGCAGCGTCGTACTTTCGAATGAGCGCACTGCACCGCGCGCTGGCGGTCGGACGCGAGGTGTTCCGGGGCCTTCTCCCTCTGTTCGGTGCGCTCGCACGTCGAGTCACGTGAGGGGCGCCGCCGGCGCGGCGAGCATTTCCGGCCGGTATAGGCCGGCGATATCTCGAACGGTCTGCTGCGCCCCGATCGGTCGCAGCCGTCCCTAGTAGGACGGAACACCCCCGCTGGCAAGGAGATGAGATCATTTCGGCCGCGTTGCGGCGTGGGAGCTCGACCGGGCGTTGCCCGTCTTCACCACGCGCCACGAGCGGGCCGGCTGCGCAAGCGCGGTTTCGCCGAGTCGGTGCCGATGCCGCGGTGGACAGTGGGCACGGCGACGCCGGCCTCAGTTCGGGGGTGGGGGTGGCCCCACGTTGGCGTGACGTCCGGGTACGCGTTGCGCGTGGCGCTGCCCGGGTCCCGGGCCGGTGTGCGCGGCGAGTCGGTCCGCCACGAGTCCTGTGGTCACCGCGTACACGGTCTTGTGGAACAGGTCGACGGCGAGTTCATCACGCGGCCACGTCCACGGCGGGGCACCGACTCCGGTCGCGTTCTCCAACGTTTGGTCGTTGGTCAGGCGCACGACCGCGAACATGGCGGAGGATAAGGGCCCTCTCAAACCGGCGTGGGCCATGGTGCCGCGGAGAGCTCCGAGGAGGATCCCCTGACCTAGGTGCATGAGGACGTTCATCCCTGCTGGTTCCCGCGCCGTACCCATCAGGCCTGCCAACGTCGCACCCGGCACGTGGGAGTTCGGGCGGCCGGTGAAGCGCTGTTCGAGCTTCTCGCTGAGCGTCATGGCAGCGACGCCGACGGTACCCGCCACGAGACCGTGCACAGCCCCCCGCCGGAAGACCTCCATCGAGGTCCGCTGCCGGCTCGGCCGGGGACGACGCCACATCCTCGCACGCATGCTTGAATTCCCATCCGGAGGTTCCACAGAAGCACCCCCGCCAGTGCCTCACAACTGCGCGAGTCCCGCAATCGGCCGTCGACGTGTCGCCTCGACTGCCACTGAGGAATCCCCTCCGCGCAATGCCCGCATCGGACAGGAGGACGGGCGTTTCACCACCGGAGCGCGCGGATACTCGCTGAGTGAGTTCACGCCGACCACCCGGCCGATTCGACCGGGTGTCGAGAGGGAGTGCGGTCATGCCGGAACCCGGAAGCCACCAGTACGACGTCGCGCGCGCCCGGCGCCGCAAGGAGCACAGCGACGAGGGCATGTCGGACGAGGCCGCCGACCGGGTCACCCAGCGCGAGCTCCAGCGGGACAACCCTCCGCGACGGCCGGCGGACGATCGCGCGGAAGGCCCGCTGGGCGAGAGGCCGTCGGGCGAGCCCGGCGGCAAGGGACGCGAGCGGGACCGGGAAGGGGGCGGCATACACCTCCGCAGCAGCACCTTCAACGACCACGACGTGCTCCCGCGCTGGTGCAGCAAGGACGGCGAGGACATCGCGCCGACGCTGGAGTGGGACGGTGTGCCCGACGACGCCGTTGAGCTCGCCGTCGTGTGCGCGGACCCGGACGCCCCGAACGGCACGTTCCTGCACTGGCTGGTTTCGTCGCTGCCACCCTCCGTGGACCGCATCGACCACGGCGAAGCACCCGGGCGTGCGGTGGAATCGCGCAACGACTTCGGTGAGTACGGCTGGTCCGGTCCGATGCCACCGGTCGGCGATGCCGCTCACCGGTACTTCTTCCACGTCTTCGCCAGCAACCGGCCGCTGAACCTCGGCGCTGAATCCGGACTGGACGAGCTGTACCGCGCGTTGGCCGACAGCGAAGTCGCACGAGGAACCATCGTCGGGCTGTACCAGCGTTGATTCCTCACCGCGCGCGGCTCCCGGTCGTCGACGACCACACCTGAGTCCGCTGCTCCGGCGGGCAGCCGGGGCGCCGACACCGATCCGCTCGCGCCCTGGCGTCCAGTCCGGTGGGAGGCCCATGCTGGTTCCGTGACGTCGGAGAAGGTGCTGGGCCCGCTGACGTTGCTGCGGCAGCGTTGGGGAGCCGCGCTGTTCGAACGCGTCGCCGGCTCCGACGGTCCGGCCAAGCGGGCCCGCATCCACGGCCTGCCGGGCCCGCGCTGGTTCTCCGAGGACCGGCCGATCCGCCGGGTGCACGCCGATGCCGCCATGTTCGTCGGCGGGCTGCGGGCGCTGCTGCTGCAATCGCTGCACCCGCTGGCCATGGCGGCCGTGGCCGCGCACTCCGGTTACCGGGGAGATCCGTGGGGGCGCTTGCAGCGCACGAGCACCTTCCTCGCGGTGACGACCTTCGGCACCGCCTCCGACGCGCAGGACGCGGTGGCCACCGTGCGCCGCGTGCACCGGAAGGTGCGCGGCTCGATCCGCGATGGTCGGACCTACCGGGCCAGCGACCCGCACCTGCTGGGCTGGGTCCACGTCGCCGAGGTGGACAGCTTCCTGCGATGCCACCAGCACTACGGAGCGGTGCCGCTGGACGACGACGCCTGTGACGCCTACATCGACGACATGGCGCGCATCGGCACCGCGCTCGGCGTCGTCGATCCACCGCGCGACCGCGCCGAGCTGGCCGCACGGCTCGCGGCCTACCGCCCGGAACTGCGGGGCACACCCGAAGCTCGGGCGGCCGCTCGTTTCCTGCTGCTCGATCCGCCTGTGCCGGTGGTCGCCCGGGTCCCCTACGCCTTCCTGGCCTCCGCGGCGGTGGCAGAACTGCCCGTGTGGGCGCGGTGGCCGCTGCGCCTGCCCTACCTGCCGGTCACCGAGGCGACGGCGGTCCGCCTCGGCGGGCACGGCATCGTGGGCGCGATCCGCTGGGCGATGACGGCCCCTGCGCAGGCGGCCGGCCCGGATCGGGGCTGAGCAGGCTCGCGGCGGTGCTGTCCACGATCGCGCCACCGCCGAGGTCTCCTCGGGGGACGGCGAGGAGATCGAGTCGCATGGTGTTGCGGTGTTCTTAGCATCGTCGGAGATCGCATTCGCACCGATTCGAGGTGATCGTCGAGTACCCACCTGGGGTGCTCCGTGTGACTGCCGCACGCGCTCCTGGAGCGGTCCTGACCCGCGTGCGCGAGTGCCTCATCGAGCGGTATCACTGGCTGCCGGTCTAAGCCGGCCTGTCCCTGGTGTCACTCGAAGAGTGCGTGGCGCGTGCCCCGGCCGGTTGGTCGCCACCGCGGGATCCCGCTCGACTTCCCCGACGGCATCGACGTGGGCGAGCACACCCCGATTCCATCCTCGCGACGGTGCACCCCTCCCGGTTCTGCGCGCCGCGGACCGCGAGGCGGCGTGCCGCCAGTTCCGGGACGACCTCCGCGCCGTGGTCGATGCCCCCGGGTGATCGAGCTCCGGGCGACATGGCGAGCCCGGCTGCGCCCCGCCTTCGTTTGCCGCCCACGCGCTCGGGTATGCCTTGGCCGAAGACTAAGAGGAGCGCAGGTTTTGGCAGAACGCGTCACTGGTCCGCTCGGGTGGAGGCTCGTCCACGCTGCGGAGGGCGTGCTGCTCATGGTGCTCGGGGCCGCGGGACTGATCGCGCTGACGGTGCCACCGGAGGACCAGCCGCTCGTGGTGTTCGAACTCAATCCGGCGCATGCCGTTCTCCTGCTCGTCACCGGTGTGCTCGCCGTGGTCTCGACGTGGTCGTTGCGCACGATCCGCTGGTTCGCGGCAGCTGAACTGGTCGTGTTCCTGGTTCTCTTCCTCTACGGCACCGCCCAGAGCACGGCGAACGAGTCGAGCACGATCTTCGCCCTCGACCCGCCGGAGAACTTCCTGCACGCCGCGCTCGCGTTGCTGGGCTTCATCGTCCTCTGCGGCGCTTACGTGGTGCCGGGGTCGGCGGGCCGGCGGCGACTGATCACCACCATGCATCGCCCGAAGGCTCGCGAGGCCAGGAGCGGTGAAGAAGACACGCCGCGGTAGATCCGTTCAGCCGCGTGGTACCACGATCCTGCGATCTCGAAGCGCCATCGGGTCTCCACCAGCCACCCACATGCCGTAACCAGCTCGCTTCCGGAGGTGCAGCAGGCCCTCCAGGCTCAGACTGGGACGCGGAATGGTCGTCGCAGCGGAGGGACAGCGCGGTGTGCGGCACCGTCGAGCCGTTTGATGGGTCTCCCCGTCGGGCACCTGTATGCATGAAACGCCTATCCGATGTGGCCAGTTGGGTTGTGGATGATCGTGTCGGCCCAGTACCAGGAGTTCACCGACGGTGTGATGCGACGCGCCGGCGTTGCGACGACGCAGGAGGCTCGCGAGGCGAGCACCCATGCGCTCGAGGCCCTGGCGCAGCACCTCGACGGCCTGGACCGAGAACAAGTGGCCTCGGTGCTGCCGCCCACGCTCCGCGACGCCATCGTCGGGGAGAGCTCCACCCCCGAGGGCAGCACAGCGCCCGATCTCGTGCAGGAGATGTCGCGCCGTGCGTCCTGCCCACCCGAGAGGGCCCGATACCTGCTGGAAGCGGTCCTCTCCGAGATCGTCACCGCCGATCCGGCCTTGGGCGAATCGCTGCGCCACCGCTTGCCGCAGGAGTTCGCACCGCTGTTCGCAGCGCCCGGTCAAGGACCACCGCCGGACTTGAACGCCGCGGCTGCCGAGGACAAGCCACGCCCGCTCGATCCGGACGAGCTCGAGCGGGCCTTGGACCAGTTGGAGAACTGGCGCGGCTCCACAGCTGGGATCTCTCGCGAGATTTCCTTGCCGCAGGACCGCCAGCGGCCGTTGCTCGCGAGAGTGCGCGCAGCCGAAGAAGAGTTGTCGCACCACGTGAACGTGACGCACCCGGGCGCCGAACTCGTGCGGTTCGAGGTGCGCACGCGTTCCCTGGGAAGCGTCACGGAACTCGACATGCGGCTGGCCGCGCGTATCGATGAGGCGATCCGTGCTGTCGGTTCCGGTGGTTGAGCGGAACACAACTTCTGCTGAGAGGGGAACGCTCGTGCGGTCTTTGGATATCTACCTCAACGACCACTACGCGGGTGCGGTCGTGGGCGTCGAGCTGGCTCGGCGACGCACGCGCGGGGCTACGAACGAGGAAGAGGCTCGAAGCCTGCGGGAGCTCACGGCAGAGATCGACGAGGACCGCCGTTCGCTGCGGAAGATCATGGCATCCCTCGATGTGGACGTTTCGTTGCACAAGGCGTGGGCCGCCTGGATCGGCGAGCGCCTGACCCGGCTGAAGGCCAACGGCTCGGTGTTGACCGTCTCGCCCCTGACGAAGCTGATCGAGTTGGAGTCGTTGCGGCTCGGCGTCGAGGGCAAGGCCAGTGGGTGGCGTTCTCTTCTGGTCGTGGCGCAGCACGACAGCAGGCTCGATTCTGCGGCGATCGAGCGGCTGCACGAACGCGCTCAGGGCCAACTCGAAGTGCTGGAGGGACTGCGGATGCACCACGCGACGGAGCTGCTCAGCGGCGCGGACCCACGCGCCGGCATGGACAGCACCGAACCCGCACGGTGAATCTTCGCCCGTGCCACATCCGCTCCACCGAGGTGGTAATGCGCTGCACGCCGTACTGGGCGTAGCCGCAGGGGCCTTTGCGGGTGTGTGCGACGTTGTCTTCGAAGTGCTGCAACGTGTCCCAGCACGGCCTGGCGGTGCAAGTCGAGGATCTGTTCCCGGGTGGTCTCATCGGACAGTGCCCAGGTGACCGACACGATGTGAGCGGGGCGAAGACGAGATCGTAGCTGCTGATGCGGGTAGCCGGGTGTCGCTCCAGCAGGTCTCGCTCGTGTGGAAGGTGGAGACCTGCTGGGCATGCTCTGTCGATCGTCACGGTTTCTGCGCGTGCAGGACGCGCATGCCGTTAGGGCTTGTTTCGTGGTGGCGGATGTGGAGGCCGGCGGTGTTGCACTGGTCGCCCAGCCATTGGGGGGAGATCCGGAGCTTGGGGTAGCTGCTGACCTGCAGGTTCCACGTGTTGTTGTCCTGCGTGTACAGGAGGTCGTGGATCTGTGCTGTGTTTTCGTCGATGAAGTCGAGGAAGCAGGTGAGGACCCGGTCGGGGCTGCTGCGCACGGGAATGAAGCGGTCCGGGCCGTGGAGTTCGTGGGTGAGGTCGCGGTAGGTGGCGACGAAGCTCCCGCCGGGGCGCAGCGATGTGGCCACGTCCGTGATCAGTTCGCGGACATCGGTGTGCGTGGGGAGATGCGGCAGTGTGTCGCCCATGCACGCAATGGCCGTCGTCGAGTCGGGCTCGGTGATGCGGGGGAGAACACCGCGGATGTCGTCGTGAACCGGCTGGATGGTCGTGGTGGAATCGTGGCGGGCATGTTGCCGGAGCTCATCGAGCAGGGCGGCGCTGGTGTCGACTGCGGCGACCGAGCTGTAGCCGAGGCGTGCGAGCGCCAGAGTCTGCGGTCCAGGGCCACATCCAAGGTCAACCGCGGCGGCATGCTCGTCTGGGGCGACGGCCAGGCCCAGATCACGGAGCAGTTCGGTCTGCGCGGTGGCTAGTGCCTCGATATCGCCGCCGAGCATCCAGGTGTAGTGCGCGGCGAGCAGGCGATCGTAGTGATCAATCGCGGCGGTCATGGGCACTTTCCTCTCCATCACGTTCGAATGAGGTCAGGCGATGCGGGGTGGGCTCTCCGCCCGTTCGAGCCGAGTGTCACCAGGGCAACGGCGCTGACGGTGACCGAGCTCGGCCAGACACGTGCCTGCGGGCGTGGTCATCCCTTGGGCGTGTCGAGCACCGAGGAGTGGCCGAGCGCAGATTCGCCGGTGAGGACCCAGGCGGCGAGATCGGCGAGGTAGAAGTTCGTCCGGGCCCCAGCCAGCGCGTCGCCGAGCGCGACCCGGTAGGTCTGCGCGGCCTCCTCGTACCGCCGCCGCCCGGCTGGCGTGATGCTCGCGGCGACCGCGCGGCCGTCGTCGACCGCGGCGGTTCGTTGTGCCAGCCCCCGTGTTTCCAGCCGGCCGACCAGGCGCGTGACGCTGCTGTCCTTGAGGCCGATGCGCTCCGCTAGCTCACCCATCCGCAGAGGGTCGCTGTCGGACCTGCTGAGCGCGCACAAGGCGCGGTAGTCCGACAACGGCAGCCCATGCCCGTGCTGCAAAGCCTCGTCCAGTTCCTTCTCAACGAGGCCCAGAAGCCGTACCGCCATGCACCATCGTTCGTCCTGCATGTCATCGGCGGCGAGCCGTGCGTCCTCGTTGCCTTGTTCTGAAGCGGCCACGCCCATGACAATATCTGCTTGCACAAGCAGATAAAAGGCGTAGTCTGCGGCAGGAACGGACGATCAACGGGAGGCCCGGTGAGCCGGTTCGCGGTGGGCGGTGCGACGCTCGCGTTCGATGATGTTGGTCCTGGAGGGCGACTCCCGTGGTGTTGATCCACGGTCACCCGTTCAATCGCACGCTGTGGGCTCCGCAGACCGACGCTCTTGTGGCGGCGGGGTACCGGGTGATCACGCCCGACCTGCGCGGTTACGGGGATAGCACGGTGCGAGATCACCCGCTGCAACCCGGCCCGAAGCTCGCCTGCGTCGCTCGCTCGGGCGCCAGCGTTGTCGAGGTGGCCTGGCTGCGGCGTATGGTCTGCTGAATGGGTGATGACGCGTCCCCGCTTCCGTTCGATGCGATCTGGCGGCAGGTCGTGGGGCCCATCGCTGTGCTCGATCTCCAGGCACGTCATGTCGACGTGAATCCCGCTATGTGCCGCATGCTCGGTTATGACCGAGACGAGTTGATCAAGCGGGATCCGGTCGATGTGATCCATCCCGATGACGAACCGGTGGGGCGGCAGAACGTCGACCGACTCCTCGCCGGCGAGTTCGACAGCTTTCCGGTCGAGGTCCGTTTGCTGCACTCCGATGGCAGCGTCCTCTGGGTTCTGGTGCAGACCTCCTTGATCAGGGACGACGAGGGTGCACCCGCGCTGGTCGTGTGCCAGTTCCACGACATCACCAGGTACCGGGAACTGCTGCTGCTGTGGCGTCAGACGGTGAGCAACGCGCCGATCGGAATGGCGCTGTTGGATCTGGACGGGAGATGGACCGAGGTCAACGAGAAGTTGTGCGAGCTCGTCGGCTACGACCGGGAAGAGCTGGTCGGCAGTCCGTGCACCGGGCTGGTCGATGATGCCGAGGACCAGTCTCAGCACCGTTCCGCACTGACCGCACTTCGCGAGGGCCGGGAAACTTCGGCGACCTTGGAGGTGCGGTTCCGCCATCGTGACGGGGATCAGTTCTGGCTCTTGACCCGCCTGAGCGTGGTGCCCGGAGCCGATGACCAGCCCGTGTACTTGGTGGGCCAGTACGAGTCGCTGGGCGGGGGAGCGAGGCTGAGCGAGGAACGTCTGGACCGGCTCACCAGGATGGCCCTGCACGATCCGCTGACCGGTCTGGCCAATCGCGCTCTGTTGATCGACCGCCTCGAACATGAGCTGGCCGAGCTCGGGGAACGGGGAGGCGTGCTGGCTGTGCTGATGATCGACCTGGATCGGTTCAAACCGGTCAACGACCGGTACGGGCATCCGGTGGGCGACCAATTGCTCATCGCCGTCGCGCAGGAGTTGATCAGCGCGGTGCGGGGGACGGACACCGTTGCACGCTTCGGAGGTGATGAATTCGTCGTCGTCGCGCGGGTGCCGGACTTCGCCGAGGCCGACGCGTTGCGTGACCGCGTGGTCCAGCGGCTCGTCAGCGACGCGGTCGTGTGCGGGCGGTCGCTGAGCATGTGCGCGAGCGTTGGGCTTTCCACGACGCAGAATCCCAAGACCCCGGGACATTTCTTGATCGGCAGGGCCGATCAGGACATGTACCGCGTCAAGCACCGCCACCGCGGCTGAAACCCCGTTGGCGCGATTCCGGGCCCCGTTTCTCGGCGGCCGAAACCGCCCGCAGTCCTGCGCTTTGGTGCGGCACGGCGGGCTAGCCGCTGACGATGCGTCGGTGGTTCTGGCGCTGTGATGGTCCGGGTTGCGCCTCGGCGATCCACGGGCCGTCGATGGACGCGTCGAGAACGCCCTCCTCCAGCCATTGGTGCCGGTTTTCGAGCACCTGGCGGGCGAGCACCCGGTCGTCGGCGTCGGTGTTGCGCCAGAGGCGCCCGAACAGGTGCTCGACGCGCCGTCGGGACTGGTTGCAGAAGGCGTCGGCCAGCTCGATCGCTGAGTCGTCCTGGGCGTCCGAACGGGCGTAGACGCAGCTGGCGCTCATCGCGTACAGCTCGGCACCGATGTCGACGATGCGGCCGAGGAACAACTGGCGGTGCTCCAGTCGGCCCTGCCAGCGCGACATCCCGTAGAAGATCTGCCGGGCGAGGCGCCGGCTCGCGCGTTCGACGAAGCGCAGGTGTTCGGCGAGCGGCCCGTGTTCACCGAAGCCGGACGGCACCTGGCCCTTGCCGGTCAGCAGGCTTGGTAGCCACCGTGCGTAGAAGGCACCTGCGCGGGCCGCGGCGCGCGCCTTGTGCTGCAGGTCGGCCTTGGGATCGATGATGTCTCCGGCCACCGACAGGTGCGCGTCGACCGCCTCGCGGGCGATCAGCAACCGCATGATCTCGCTGGATCCCTCGAAGATCCGGTTGATCCGCATGTCCCGGAGCATCTGCTCGGCGGGCACTCCGCGTTCGCCGCGTGCGGCCAGCGACTCCGCTGTTTCGTAGCCGCGGCCACCGCGGATCTGCACGAGCTCATCAACGACCTGCCAGGACAGTTCGGTGCTGAAGAGCTTGGCCAGTGCGGCTTCGATGCGGATGTCGTGCCGGTCGGCGTCGGCCAGTCGACCGGACACGTCGAGCACGGCCTCCAAGGCGAACGTCGTGGCGGCGATGAACGAGATCTTGCCGGCGATGGCCTCGTGCTCACCGATCGGCCGACCCCATTGGACGCGTTGGGAGGACCACTCGCGTGCGATGCGCAGGGACCACTTCGATGCCGCCGTGCACAGCGCGGGCAACGAAAGCCGTCCGGTGTTGAGCGTCTTGAGGGCGATCTTGAGTCCATCGCCCTCGCGGCCGATCCGGTTGGTGGCGGGTACGACCACGTCGTGCAGCCGGGTCACGCCGTTCTCGATGCCGCGCAGGCCGAGGAAGGTGTTCCGGTTCTCGACGGTGATGCCCTCGGCGTCCGCCTCGACGACGAACGCCGTGATACCACCCCGATGTCCCTCCGACTCGGGTACTCGCGCCATCACCACGAGCAGGTCTGCCAGCACGCCGTTGGTCGTCCAGAGCTTGACGCCGTTGAGCGTGTAACTGCTGCCGTCCGAGTTCGGGACCGCCCTGGTGGCCAGCCGCGCCGGGTCGCTGCCGACGTCGGGTTCGGTGAGCAGGAACGCGGTGATCTCGCGAACGCAGCGCGGCAGGAATTCCTGCTTCTGCTGCTCGGTCCCGAACATCTTGACCGGCTGCGGCACGCCGATGGACTGATGTGCCGAGAGCAGGGCGCCGATCGAAGGATTGGCCGTGCCGACCAGCATCAGCGCGCGGTGGTAGTACACCGCGGGCAGGCCGAGACCGCCGTAGGCGCGGGGGATCTTGATGCCGAAGGCGCCGAGGTCCTTCAGCCCGTTGATCACCTCGTCCGGAATCCACGCGTCGCGCTCGATCTTCTGTCCGTCGACCTTCGTCTCGCAGAACACGCGCAGCCGTTCGAGGAACGCCTCTCCCTCGACCGAGATCTCACCCGCGGGAAGCGGGTCGATCAGGTCGATTCGCAGCCTTCCGAGGAACAGCTCCTTTCCGAAACTCTCGCGGTCCCAACGGGATTCGCGGGCCTGTTCAGCGACTTGCCGAGCCTGCTCGGCGTTGACCCGCATCTCGTCCTCGTGAACGTCTTCCACCTTGGTCATCGTCGACTCCCAACGCACTGGGGCTGGGGCTGGTGTCGGACAAGACAGTACTGCCGGCGGGCAACACGCGATACTTCGCGAATGCGACAAAAACTCGAAGAGGTCTCGATCATCAGATCATCGACGCTCCGAGGACTACTGCTCCGGTGTCATCTCGGCCGCAATGGCTACCGAGCGTGTAGACCGCCCACTCCGTCGAGTGGGTATTGGTTAACGATGCAGGTATTTCCTCATCTGGGTGGAACTACTTCCGGATAAGAGCGCTGCATTCCAAGATCGGGCTGGGATCCGATGCTCGGTGAGGGCGCGGCGACCGGCCGGATGTGGGCGAGCGGCACAGAACAGTCCGCGATGGCGTGAACCGTATAGCGCGAAGTGGTGACGCGGGCTCGCAGCCGGGCATTCGCCGTTGTCGGCTGGGAACCCAGTGGTCGTACGAAGCTCTGCACCGGCGTGTGCGTGACGAGAATGCGAGGGGCGCGGTGGACCTGATTCAGGAGACTCAACGGTCGCTGTATGCAACGGTTGGCGCGACTGCGTGGATGGTGGGGGTGCTGCGTGATGCGCCCGGCTGGGTTGGTCATGCGTGGCGGGAACGCGATCAGGTGGTGTATCGGCTCGGCGGCGCTTACGAGGCCCTCGCGGAACGCGGGAAGGCCGTCATGGGCGGGGCTCAGCAGGAGCTCGAAGTGGGAGCCCGCGAGCTGGACCAAGCCGCGCGCCGGGTCCCCGGGGCCGCCGAGGCTGAGGGGGCGGTCGTGGGGGCTTTCATCGGTGAGGCAGACCTTCCGATTGCGCACTACGACACACTCACGGCGGACGGGGTCGTTCACAAGTTGCCGGGATTGACCCAGTTCGAACTGCGAAAGGTCCGCGGCTACGAAACGCGCAACCAGGACCGGGTGACGGTCATCGGGCGCATCGACAAGCTGTGCGAGGAGCAACCCTGGCCGGGCTACGACGAGATGACGTTGGACGAGATCCTTCCGAAAGCGCGGGAGTTGCCCGCTGAGGAGCGGACGGACCTGGTCCATTACGAGCGCCGGCACAAGAACCGCCGGACGATCACCGATGCTTTCAGTCACGCCTGAAACGTTCTGAGGTGAGAGCCCCCGTGCCTTCGGAGGCTTTCCTTCGAGTGGACGGGCGGAGGCTACTTGCGGAGAGCGGGGAGGAGAAGGGTCGAAAGGCCCGGTCGGTGGGGGGCTGTGGACTGCATGCTTGTGCTGGTCCTCGGTGTGAGGACCGCTTCCGCACCGCAGCAGCACAGCGAGGAGAACGCTGATGGGGCAGAGCGCAGAGATCGCCGGGCTGTCCGGCGAGGCCACGTTGCAGAACGCGGTGACCGGGCGCGGGCCTTCCGCCACCGCACCCTTGACGGCGCTGATCCCCTCGCCGCGTCCGGCGGGGGAGGGCATGCGGCTGGTCGTCAGCCGTGGACCCGACAAGGGTGTTGAGATCGTGCTCTCGCTGCCCGTGACCGTGATCGGGCGGCACCGCGATTGCGACATCGTGGTCGATGATGTGACGGCGTCCCGGTATCACGCCGAGTTGGAGGTGCGGAACGGCCGTTGCGTCCTGGTCGACGGTGGTTCGCTCAACGGCACCTTCGTCAACAGGCGCCCGGTGGAGTGCGTGGAACTCTCCGAGGGTGACGAGATCTGGGTCGGCACGGCCCGGTTCACCTTCCACGCCGGTCCAGCGGTGAACGCTCAGCGCTGACCCGATCGCCGGCGATCATGGGCAGATCGCCGGGTGCTCAGGTCGGTGGCCGCTCGCCGGGCCGCGGCCAGGACCGACCCCACGCGGTGGTACTCGCCCTCCAGGCGCGCTTCCCCGTGGGCTCCGACCGCGGGGATCCGCTCCCGCAGCAGTTCCTGGAGGTCCCCGGCGATCACGGTTGGTCACGGCGACCGGATGGTCGTTTCTTCGAGGTTTCAGTTCGGTCGAGCTCGATGTTGATGTCCGCCATGTCGGGTTACGTTGCTCGGTATGACTTCTGACGCGGACTCCTCAGGCGTCGGCGAGCCCAGGCCGACGTGGGGCGCCAGGTTCAAGCAAGTCGGACCGGGCATCATGGCCGCGGCCACCGGAGTGGGGGCTGGTGACCTGGTGGCAACCCTGGTCGCGGGTTCTCGCTACGGGTATGCGCTGTTCTGGGCGGTGATCCTGGGCACCGTGTTCAAGCTGGCGCTCGGGGAGGCGGTCGGCCGTTGGCACCTGGCGTCCCATCGCACGATGCTCGCGGGCTGGCGGACGCTCGGGCGCTGGGCGGTCACCTACTTCGGCATCTACGCCGTGGTGTGGGGCTTCGTCTACGGGGCCACCGCGATGTCGGCTTCAGCGCTGCCGCTGAACGCGCTGTTCCCGGTGCTGCCGGTCAGCGGCTGGGCGGTCCTCTGCGGCTTGGCGGGTCTGGTGCTGGTCTGGTTCGGCCGCTACGCGGTGTTGGAAAAGCTCATGACGGTGCTGGTCGGCGTCATGTTCGTGACCGTGGTGGGCACCGCGATCCTGGTCGGCCCGAACCTGGTGGAACTCGGTGCGGGCCTGGTGCCGAGGCTGCCGGAAGGCTCCGTGGCCTACGCGTTGGGTCTGATGGGTGGCGTCGGGGGCACCATCACGATGGCCGCCTACGGGTACTGGACCTTCGCGAAGGGTTGGCGCGCGCCGCGTTGGATCCCGTTCATGCGGACCGACAACGCGGTCGGGTACCTCACCACCGGCATCTTCGTGGTGGCGATGCTGGTGGTCGGTGCGGAAATCCTGCTCGGTCACGACCTGACCGAAGGCGACAAAGGTCTTTTGACGCTCGGCGAGACGTTGGCCGCGGATTATGGGCAGTGGGCGCGCATCCCCTTCCTGGTCGGGTTCTTCGCGGTCGCCTTCAGCTCGATCATCGGGGTGTGGAACGGCGTGAGCCTGCTGTTCGCCGACTGGTGGCGCACCTGGCGGTTGCCGAAGGACGCTCCGCCGGAGACCTCGGAGGACTACGACCACAAGGCCGGGATGCACAGCACGCCCTACCGGGTCTACCTGCTGTGGGTGACCTTCCCGCCGATGTTGTTGCTGCTGCTGGGCAAGCCGTTCCAGCTGACCGTCGTCTACGGGGTGCTGGGGGCCTTCTTCATGCCGTTCCTGGCGGGCACACTGCTGGTGCTGCTGAACTCGAAGACGATGATGCCGGCAGCGCACCGGTCCCGGTGGTTGTCGAACGGCCTGCTCGGGCTCTGCCTGCTGCTGTTCGTCGGTGTCGCAGTCAACGAGATCATCGAATTGTTCGAGTAACACCTGCTACACGGGCTCGTGCCGTGGCCTCCCCGCGTTGGAGGCGACGGCTTCCAAGCGTGAAGGCGTCTGACTGAGGAGCCTGAGCGGTGCGGATCGACCACGTGGTTCAGAGTGGTCCCCGGTTACCGGGCTGATCCTTTTTACAGCTCGTCGTTCAGGGGCAATACTGGCGAGGGGGGAGTACTTCCGCGGGTACTGCTGGTCAGCACGGGCATCTTCGATGTCCCCGGCAGGCCGCTCGGACAGCAGGGCGAAGGAGACCCCGAACCGCCACGCGCTGTTCGGGAGTTGTCATGCCCAGTCATGTGATCGCGTCTGCTGATCCGTCCGTGGGTTCTGCCTGGATGTGGGCGATCAGCATCGCCGTCCTCTTGGGGCTGCTCGCCCTTGATTTCGCCATCACCCGCAAACCCCATGAGGTCCGACTCCGAGAGGCTCTCGGCTGGTCGGTGTTCTACGTCGTCCTACCTCTGCTGTTCACTCTGGTGCTGTGGGCCTGGTACGGCGGGACTCCGGCTCTGGAGTTCTTCACCGGGTACGTGGTCGAGAAATCCTTGTCGGTCGACAACTTGTTCGTCTTCATGATGCTGTTGGCCGGGTTCGCCGTCCCACCTGCCCTGCAGCAGCGCGTGCTGTTGTACGGCATCGTCGGGGCACTGGTGTTGCGTGGGATCTTCATCGCCTTGGGTGCTGCTCTGCTGCAGGCGGGCACCTGGGCCTTCCTGCTGTTCGGCGCGATCCTGTTCGTCACGGCGGTCAAGATCCTGCGCGAGGCCCTGGCCGGGACCGCGTTCGACCGCGACGTCTCGCAGCTGAGGTCGGTGCGCTTCCTGCGACGGCTGATGCCTGTCACCGACGACTACCGCGGGCCACGGATCACGGTGCGCGAGGCGGGACAGCGGGCGTTGACGCCGTTCGCCGTCGTGGTGGTGGCGGTGTTTGCCACCGATGTGGTGTTCGCCGTGGACTCGGTGCCGGCCGTCTACGGCATCACCGAGGACCCGTACCTGGTGTTCGCCACCAACGCCTTCGCTCTGCTCGGGCTGCGCGCCCTGTACTTCGTCCTGCACACCGCGCTGGCCAAGCTCACCCACCTCAACCACGGCTTGGCGATCATCCTCGGCTTCATCGGTCTCAAGCTGGTGCTGCACTGGGCGCACGGGGTGTGGCCCGCAGTTCCGGAGATCCCCACGCCGATCTCGCTGGTGGTCATCGTGCTCGTCCTCGCGACAGTCACCGCGACCAGCCTCTACGCCCGCCGTTCTCAAGACGTCAAACCCGGGAGCTGACCATGCTCACCACGTCCGTGCTGGAGCTCATCGCCACCGGGATGGTGCTGACCGCGCTCGTGATCACCTGCGCGGTGCTGTCCTCCGCCCGGCCGCCGCGTGGACCCCACCACAGCTGACCACGCGGCAACGGGGAGGCGTGTCCGACAACCGGCAAGGCCAACGCGGCGAGGTGCGTTGATGCCTCGGAGCACCAAGGCGTTCAGATCTGCTCGGCACACCTCGCGACCTTCGTGCTCGGTCGTGGCGCAGTCGAGCGCGACGATCGTGGAGGCGTCCCAGATGTGGGCGTCGACCAGGTCGATGACGACCCTCGCGGCGATGACGGGTCGACGCCCCTGACCGCAGCCGGGAGCGGCGACTGGGATCTCTCAGTCGCCGGCCGTCTTCTCCAGGCGCTGATACACCTTGTTGCGGGCGCTCAGGATGATCGATGCGAGCAGGGCGGCGAGCAATGAGCCCGCGAGGACCGCGGTCTTGACGTGGTCGGTGCGCGGATCACCGGTGTCGAAGGCGAGTTCACCGATCAGCAACGAGACGGTGAAGCCGATGCCGGCGAGCAGGGCGACGCCGGCGAGGTCCCACCACGACATGCCCGGGTCCAGGCTTGCGCGAGTGAACTTGGCCAGGACGAACGTCGACCCGAAGATGCCGATGAGCTTGCCCAGGACGAGCCCGGCGACCACGCCGAGAGCGACCGAATCGGTGAGGGCGGAGCTCAACCGGTCACCGCTGAGCGATACCCCTGCGGCGAACAGCGCGAACAGCGGGACGGCGATCCCGGCCGAGATGGGCCGCCACTTGTGCTCGAGGCGCTCGGCAATGCCCTTCGGTTCGTCGTCACGGGCCAGGACGGGGACGGTGAATCCGAGCAGGACTCCGGCGATGGTTGCGTGAACGCCGGAGGCGTGGACGAAGAACCACGCCAGCAGCCCCAGTGGTACCAGGGCCCACCACCAGGTCTTGCGCAGCTGGACCAGCAGCCCGAACAGGGCGAGGGGCACCAGCGCGGCCGCGAGCATGCCCGGGTGGAAGCTGTCGGTGTAGAACAGCGCGATGACGGTGATCGCCAGCAGGTCGTCGACCACGGCGAGGGTGAGCAGAAAAGCGCGCAACGAGGTCGGCAGGTGTGAGGAGAGGACTGCCAGTACTGCGAGCGCGAAGGCGATGTCGGTGGCCGTGGGGATGGCCCAGCCCCGAAGCGCTGCTCCGTTCGTGCCGATGTTGAGGGCGAGGAAGACCAGCGCCGGTGCGATCATTCCGCATACCGCTGCCACGATTGGCACGGCGGCAGTCCGGGGGTCGCGCAACTCGCCCGAGACGAATTCGCGTTTGAGCTCCAAGCCGATGACGAAGAAGAAGATCGCCAGGAGTCCGTCCGAGGCCCAGTGCGCGATGTCCAGGTCGAGACCCAGGGCGGCGCCACCGGGCCACGGCACGAAGGACCGTGCTGCCTCGTAGGTGTCGTGCCAGGGCGTGTTGGCCCAGATCAAGGCGATCCCCGCGGCGAGCAAGAGCAGGCTGCCGCCTACCGTCTCCGTCCGCAGGACCTGCGCCAGGGTGCGGGCCTCGGGGCCCGAGATGCGGGCGAGCAATGTGCGAGTGGACGTGCGCTCGGCGTTCATGAATAACCCAACTGATCGGCGTCCTGCGTTGACCTCGCCGACCAGACTTCCCGGCACACCTGCCGTGAGATTCTACGTGAACCGTCCTGCATCCGTCTGGTGCCCTTCGGGCGCCCACCGGAGGGCCGCGGACGAGCACCCAACCACCTTCTTGCCGTGCTGGTGTTGTCACCGCGGGCCTTGTTGCCCCGGGTACCACCAGTTCGGAGGTGGTTCTGTTGTTTCCGGGCCGGGTGCGACTCCGGGCAGGGCAGCGGGCAGGCCGCGTTCAGCAGCGGCGCGGTTGATGTCCGACGGAGCGATGATTCCGACCAAAGCTCTGCCGGACAGGACCAGGACGTGCCCGTCAGTGGTCGCGCTGAGGCGGGCCAGCAGTGCTGAGAGCGGCTCGTCGGGTCGGGCGGTGGGAACTCGTTCCATCGGCTCCGCGATCTCGCGCAGCGTCGTCGTCGAACGCTCGGCGTCAGGGACCGCGCGCAACCGGCGAAGGCTGATCACCCCTTCGGCCGCTCCGGAGGGGCCCAAGATCGGCATCTGGTGGTGCCGCGGCGGGGCCGATCCGCGCAGGACCCCTTCCACGGTCGAGTGCCCGGAGGCGGTTTCGACCGGGCGGGACATGACCTCGCCGACGAGCGTGCCGGCCAACGCTGAGGCGATGCGGGCCTGGTGTGTTTCCGCGCCGGCCATGGCCAGCAGGAATAGGCCGAGGAGGATGGTCCACAGTCCCTCGGTTGATTGCCGAAACAGCTGGACGACGCCGCCGAGCACCAGCAGGCCGCCCAGCCCGAGCCCAGCGCGTGCCGACCACAGCGCAGCTTGATACCGGTCACCACGCCACCACCACAGCACCGCTCGCAGCACCCGGCCACCGTCCAGGGGCGCTGCAGGAAGGAGGTTGAACACCGCCAGCACGACGTTCAGCAGCGCCAGGTAGCCCAGGACCGCCACGACCAGCACGTGAGCATCTGCGAGGTGCACCAGCCACCCCAGCAGGCCGAACACCAAGGCCAGCGCACCGCTGGTCATCGGCCCGATCCCGGCGATGCGCAAGTCCGCGCCTGGTGTGCGTGCCTCCCCGCGCAGCTGTGCGACTCCGCCCAGTAGCCAGAGGGTGATGCCGTCGACGTCCACGGCGTTCCTGCGGGCGACGAGCGCGTGCGCGAGTTCGTGGGTCAGCAGAGAGCCCAGCAAGAGCGTGGCGGCGGCCAACCCCGCGAGGGTGTAGCCGACTGGTGAATGTCCGGGGAAGGCCGCGGGGAGTTGAACGGAGGCGAGACCGACCGCGACCAGCGCGACGATGCCCGCCACGCTCCAGTGCAGTCCTACCCGCACCCCGGCGATGCGCCCCAAGGGGATCGTTGCGTTCATGGCTGCGCTCCGAACCAAGCTGCCGCCCGGTCTGAGTCCCAGTGTGCCCGACTGCGAGCCGGAGGTGGCAGTGCGTCATCCGCTGGGGGCCAGCGGGTGCGCGGGCCAGTCCAGCAACCGTGCCCCGAGCACGGCGGCCTCCAGCGTGAAGCGCTGGCCGGGATCGGTAGCCGAGTAGCCGGTCAGCTTGCTGACGCGCTCAAGTCGGTAGACCACCGCACGAGCGCTCAAGTGCAGTGCTCGGGCAGCGCCGGGGACGGTGCCGTGCGAGAAGTAGGCATCGAGCGTTTCGACCAGGGGTGCAGCACCGCCTCGGGTGTTGTGCAGTGGCCCGAGGACCGTGGCGATGAGATCGCTCATGGCGGCCCGATCCCGGAGCAGGACTTCGAAGACGAGGAAGTCCGTGGCCTCGACCACGCGGTCGGCGTGGCGCAATCGCTCTGCGAGGTCGATGCTCCGGCAGGCTTCGCCGAACGAACGCAGCACGCCTCGCGGGCCGCGGTGGGCCCGTCCCACGCCCACTCGGCAATTCCGAGGGCCGGTCGAGGTGACCTGCTGTGCGAACTCGGTGGAGGCTTCGGGCAGCGAGCTGGGAGCGATGCAGACCAGGCGTTCGTCCTTCGTGATGATCAGGAGATCGTGCTCTCGGAAGCGACTTGTCATGGTTGCACTGACCGTTCGACTCGCAGGTGTCGCTTCGCCGAACGGCTCATCGGCTTTCGCGACGGTGACGATGTGCGCCTCCGCGAGGCGCAGGCCGAAGCGTTGAGCGCGTTCGGCGAGCCGGCCGAGATCGCTGCGTTCGGAGAACAGGTCGTCGATGAACTCACGGCGGCCCGCTTCTTCCTGCCGCAGGGCGATGTGGTGGGCGGTGTCGTATCCCTCCGCGAGTGCGACGACGGCGTCCGAGGCAGCTTGGAAACACGCTTCGACGAGAACGGTTGCGGCAGCGATTCCGGGCGTGGCCAGCTCTCCCCACACCATCCGCGTGCTGCCGAGGTAAAGATCGAGCAGCGATCGGAGAGCAACTCCACGCTCGGCCGCCTGCCTCCCCGCCTCGCGGCGACTGGCCAGCTCGTCGCCGGTGAGCCGGCGTCCGCTGCTCAGAACGGCGGCGAGCATCTCCGGATAGCCATCGAGATACCGCGTGGACACCCCGGCCATCTGGCCGGCCGATTTGGTGATCATGGAAAGGTCCGGGCCTCGATCCCGCGCTTCGGTGGCCACGTTTTTCCTCCAACACGTTGCACGAGCCCTGCAATGAAGCACCGCAGATAGTCGTCAGAGGACACCATTGTGGGCGGAAACGTGCAGTGTCAGCATTTTGGACGATGCACTACAAGCACCCCGAGAACCGAGTTCGACAGGGAGCAGATTGGCGAAAGGGGTGATCATGACCGCCGTACCGGACACCGATCGGAACGGGTCGGACCGATCGGGCAACGTTTCCACAATTCGTCTCATCTGTGATGGCTGCGGCAGGGCCCAGAGCGACGTGATGGTGCACGGCGATGTGTGGCCGGGCATCTGGCGGCGCAGCTATCGAGACGGTTGGCGCGGTACTGCCTGGTCGTTCGGTCCGCACTACTGCAGCGATTGCAGCGGTCGCTACCAGCGTTGAAACGGGCTGCATCGGAGGCGCGTCATGTTGAGCCGAGACGAACGGCGACGGTTGAGGGAGATCGAAGACTGGTTCGTCTCCGACGATCCCGCGTTCGCCGAACGCGTGGCCACCGGGCCGATGCCTTCGTCCACGCAGCGGCGATTCCTGAGAACATTGATCGCGACCGGCATCGTGATCGTAGTCTTCGGCATCGTCCTGGCCGTCCCAGCATTGATTTTCCTCGGACTTGCCTGCACGCTCGGCGCAACCGCGCTCAGCGTGTGGCGGCGGCAAGACGAGTCCCGTGACGGCCACGAGCGAGACCACTAGCTGCTCACTGCCGGCAAGATCGGCCTGTGTTGGAGCGCCAACGCAAGACCCGGGTGTCGGCGTGGCTGAGCGTCGTACGGGTTTCCGCAGGTCAGATCCTGTGGGAGCCCTCATTTTTCTGTTCTTGTCCCGCTTCTCGTGGTCAAGCATGCCGCTCATGGACACCTTCACTGCGGAGTTGTGGAGTGGCTGTTTTTGATCTTGGCAAGATCATCGAGGGCTTGTCGCCGGTGCCGTGTACCTGCGCGACTGGTCATCACCGGCTGCATCCCTCCGAACATCGGATGCAGCCGGGGCTGCTGGAACGAACCCGGGTTGGTCGCCGGTGAGGAGGGCGGGTCGCTTCGGTCGCCCGAGATGTTGTAACGGCGGTGGTCACGGATTCCTGGTGGGGCGGTCGGTACGACGATGACGGGGTCTGCGGTGAACCGGTGTGCAGAGGACTCAGAAAGGCGGTGAGCGGGGTGAACCCGTTCGATGATCCCGATGCCACGTTCCTGGTGCTGATCAACGATGAGGGGCAGCACTCGCTGTGGCCCGCGTTCGCCGATGTGCCCGACGGGTGGCGCATCGCTCACGACCAGGACACGCGCGCGGCCTGCATGGCCTACGTCGAGGAGAACTGGACGGACCTGCGTCCCGCGAGCTTGGTCGAGGCCATGGGCGGCTGACCAACGAGACCACGGACGAGCGGCCGGCCCGTGGCTGCGCGCTCATGTTCACCTCGTGCTGTTCTTCCCCGGCCAGGAGAACCTGACCCGTAGGGGTCTTCGCCAAGCGCTTCGGTGACGTCGAGGTTCCCCCGTTCTTGCCGAGGGTGAAGGAGCGACCGGCGGGCTACGCGGATCGAGTATCCGCGTAGCCCGCCGGTGGTGGCTGGCCGGAAAGGCACCTCAAGCGGGTGGTTCGGGGCTCAGCCAGTCCAGGAACGGCTGCGGAGCCAGCGCGCTGACCCGCTTCCGGTACGCCTCCAGATCGTCCTCGGTCAGGACGTCGCGTCCGGCGCCGGAGCGCCCTCCGTGGAAGAAGTCCGACGGGTTCACCAGAACCTCCTTGTCCGGTGCCACCCAGTCCGCGCGGGCCTTCATCTCGTCGAAGGTCGCGGCCTTCACCAGCTCGGGGCGGTTCGCCTCGTCCAGCGGGATGCCGAGCCATTCCGCCAGCGATGCCATCTGGCCCTCCAGGTCGGCGGCGAGGTCGTCGTAGTGCATCAGCCGCACGTTCGGCTCCGCGCGCCGGTTCCAGGCGTCGAGGGGATGGTGGAGTTCGGCCGCGGCGATGTCCCGGTTCTCCTCGTCGGACGCCCCGGGAGTGCACCAGTTGAGCAGCCACTCGCGCACGGGAGGAAGCGTCAGCGGGGGGCGGTGCGAAGACTGCTCGTCCGGTTCGTTCTGGAAGGCGCGCAACCACTCCGCATGGATGTTGGTGGCCTGGTGGTACAGCGACAGCGCCCGGTCGAGGGGATGCCGGGCGACCACGATGTAGCTGACGCGCGGATCGAGCGGAAGGCCGTCGAGCGGGACGTGCGTCTTGATGACGCGGCGGTGGTCCTGCTCGGCCAGCTTCGCGTACATCTCCTCCTGCGAGACGAACAGCTGGTCCAGCCACGGGGACAGCGTCGACAGGGGTTGCGGCAGCTCGGGCTCCTGGAAGATGAGCAGTGCGCACATCATCTGCACCCACGTCGTGCCGGACTTCGCCGGTGCGCTGATGACGATGTCACCATCGCGCAGCGGGAAGTCGTCCCAGCGAGCGCTGTCCTGTTGCGGCGAACGGTAACGGCGACGCTCGTTCGGGGGCAGGCCTGGAAGAGTCATGGTGGGGCATCCTCAACGGACGAAGGCAGATCTCCTCCAGCCTCCCGCCGTCGTCGTGCGCGCACATCCGAGATGGCCACCGTTACCGTCGCACTAAGCCCTGCTGATGAATGCGTCGGAGCCCCTGCTGTTTCAGGTGTGGGACTCAGCCGGCACCGCCGCAGGTTCTGATCGGCTTCGTGGCGAGTACGCCGGGACGCCGTGTATCGGCATACATCAGGAGCGGCGCACGGAGTCCACGGAGCCGACCAGGTTCTGCTACCCGCACCGCCAAGCAGAGCAATTCCTCAACACGCACTGGCCCGGTCGTTACGGTTTGACGGCTGTGGTCAGCCCGTGCTCGTAGGGGAGGCCGCTGGTCGTGCCGACCTGCTCGAAGCCGGCCTGGCCGAGCCAGCGTTCGTAGTCACGTGCCGGGTAGGCCATGCCCCGGCCGCTGACGAGGACGTTGAAGTACAGACCCAGCCGGGCGCCGAAGATCCCGTCCGTCTCGTCGTCCGACACGTTGTAGCCGTAGAGCAACACCTTGCCGCCCGAGGGCAACGACGCGTGGGCCTTGCGGAGCAGCCGCAGGATGTCGTCGCCGTCGAAGATCTCGAGGACGTGGCTGAACAGAACCGCGTCCGGCCCCTCGGGGAACGGGTCGGTGAAGATGTCGCCCGCGAGCAGGTCGACCCGATCCGCCTGCGTGTCCTCCGCGAGCCGCGAGACGCTCGGCATGTCGAACACCGTCGACCGCAATCCCGGGTAGCGCGCGACCAGCCGCGCCGACGTGCTGCCGTCGCCGCCGCCCACGTCGAGGACGTGCCGGATGTCGGCGAACACGGGTTGGTCGACCAGCGCGTCCACCGAGCGGAGCGTGAACGCGGTCATCGCGCGGTGGAAGACCTCCTCCAGCTGCGGATCGTGCGCCAGCCGCTGGTAGAGGGTCGGTTCGTCGCCGGGGTGCGTGTCGAGGGCGGTGTTGGTCCCGGCCCGCAGCGCGCCCGTCATGTGGACGAACGCCGGGTAGTACACCTCCTTCCAGCCGGTCAGGATGTGCCGCCAGCTGTCCGGTCCGTCCGAGGCCAGCAACTCCTCGGCGACGGTGGAGTTGTGGTAGCCGCCGTCCCTGCGTTCCAGCAGCCCGGTGGAGCACACCGCCTGCAGCAGGACGCGCAGCTGGTGCGCGGGCAGTTCGCTGAACGCGCGGATCTCGTCGGCTTCGGCACCCGGTTTCTCGGACAGGAAGGCGAAGATCCCGATCTCGGCGGCGGTGGTGACGGCGTTGAACAACGCCGGTGCGTTGACGAGGAAATGGAACCGGTCGAGAACCGGGTCGTCCTGGTGGAAGTTCTGCATGAGTCTCCGCACTCCCCGCGCGATCGTGATGTTCGAAAAGACCTCCGATTTCATATCAGGAAAAATCGGTGCGGTGGCGCTTTCGCGACCGTAACGGCGGTGAACGCCGGTGCGGTGGTCAGGGGGTTCGCGGATTATCGGGTCACCCCCGATCAATAGGCGGTGTCCTGCGTGCATTTGAACAGCTTTGACGAGTGGTCACCCTTGCGGGAAGTCGTCGTCGGATCCGCGGAGAATTACGTTTCGCACGAGAGGGAACTCTCCTTCGATCTCTTCTTCCACGACAACCTCGTGCACGACAACGCCGAACAGGGGGGAGCCGGCCGTTCCGAGTGGTACTACCCCCGGCTGACCGCTGGCGGCGGCGAAGCGGGCAGGCAACGCACGCCGGTGGCTCGGCGCTACGTCGACGAGCTGAACGAAGACCTGGAGGGACTCGCCGACACCCTGCGCTCCCTCGGTGTCACCGTGCACCGGCCGCTCCCGCTGTCCGCCGACACCGGGGAGGTCGCGACACCGGCGTGGTCGGCTTCCGTCGTCCCGCCGCTGAACCTCCGCGACAACACCCTCATCCTCGGTGATGAGATCATCGAGACCTCGCCGATGATCCGCTCCCGCTACTTCGAGACGCAGTTCCTCAAGCCGCTGTTCCGCGACTACTTCCGCGACGGCGCGCGCTGGACCGTCATGCCGCGTCCGATGATGACCGACGCGTCCTTCGACCTGTCGTACGCGCGCACCGCGACCGTCGGCGGGCCCACCGAACCCATCGAGGACCCGCGTTCCTCACCGTGGGACGTGGGACTGGAGATGATGTTCGACGCCGCGCAGTGCCTGAGGCTCGGCAACGACATCGTCGCCAACATCTCCACCGAGAACCACGCGCTCGGCGTCACCTGGCTGGAGCGCCACCTCGAAGGACGTTTCCGCGTCCACCGGGTGCACGAGCTCAGCGACAGCCACATCGACAGCATGGTGCTCGCGCTGCGCCCCGGCCTGCTGCTGGTCCGCTCCGACGCGGTGGCCGACAAGCTGCCCGACCCGCTGCGCCGCTGGGACCGGATCGTCGCGCCCACACCGCAGGAGAACAACTTCCCCCGCTACGACTCCGACGCGCTCATCCTGACGAGCCCCTTCATCGACCTCAACGTGCTGTCCGTCGACGAGGAGACCGTGCTGGTCAACGAGGCCAGCCCGGAACTGGTCCGGGTCTTGGAGGACGCGAAGTTCACCGTCGTCCCGGTGCGCCACCGGCATCGGCGGTTGTTCGGCGGCGGCTTCCACTGCTTCACCCTCGACACGGTCCGCGACGGCGGGCCCGAGGACTACCTCAGCTGACCCGAGGACGAAGGGACACCGACCCCGACATGGCATCACCCAGCACCCCCGCCGGTTCGTGGTTCCGCCGCTTCCACCCGCGTCCGGACGCCGAGGTCGCGCTGGTCTGCCTGCCGCACGCGGGAGGGGCCGCGGCCGGCTACTTCTCCTTGTCGCAGCGGCTTTCCGGGGAAGCCGACGTCTTCGCCGCGCAGTACCCGGGCAGGCAGGACCGGCTGCGCGAGCCGTGCCTGCGGAGCGTGCAGGAGCTCGCGAGCGGGGCCGCGCCGGAGCTGGACCGGTTGATCGCGGGACGCCCCTTCGTCCTGTTCGGGCACAGCATGGGCGCCGCCGTCGCCTTCGAACTGGCCCTGTCGCGCCGGCGCGCCGCACGCCCTGGTCCTCTCCGGGCGCGGTGCCCCCGGACGGGGCGTCGACCGCGGGATCCGCTTCCTCGACGACGACGGCCTGATCGCGGAGGTGCGGCGGCTGGCGGGCACGGACAGCCTGGTCCTCGACGAGCCCGAACTGGTCAGGCTGGCACTGCCTTCGCTGCGCGCGGACTACGGGGCCGCCGAGACCTACGATGCCGGGCCCGGTGCCGTCGTGGACTGCGACGTCGTGGCGCTGACCGGCGACGGCGACGACCACGTCGGGATCGCCGATGCCGAGCACTGGCGCGAGCACACCACGGGAGCCTTCGAGCTCCAGGTCTTCGAGGGCGGCCACTTCTTCCTCAACGACCACGAACCGCGGATCGCGGAGCTCGTCGGCACCGCGCTGCGCGCCGCACGAGGGCTCGGCGCACCGGGAGGAGAGGACGACCGTGCGGGACCGATCCGCCCTCGGCGGTGACCGGCCGCCACCGGCCTCCTACGCGCAGGAGCGCGCCTGGTTCGCCGCTCGGCTCACCCACGATCCGCCGACGTACTGCGTGGTGGACGAGTTCCCGGTGCACGCGGATCTCGTCGCGGGCGATCTCGTCGCGGCGCTGGCGCTGCTGGCCGCGCGCCACGAGTCGTTGCGCACCGGGCTCCGCGTCGTCGACGGACGGTTGACGCAGGACGTGCGTGACCGGGTGGAATCGCCGGTCGAACAGGTCGACCTGAGCGGAGTCGGCTACGCCGACCAGGTCGAGAGGATCCGCGCGTTGCGGGAGGCGTTGGCGCGCAGGCCGTTCGACCTGGAGCGCCCGCCGCTGTGGCGCGCGGCGGTCGTGGAACTGGGGGAGGGGGCCTGGTCGGTGCTCTTCGCCGCTCACCACGCCGTCTACGACACCGCGTCCAGCTTCAACGTGCGCGCCGAACTCACCGAGATCTGCGCCGCCAAGCAGGAGGGGCGCGAACCCAGGCTTCCGCACCTGCCGTGCACCTACGGCGAACACGCCCGGCGCGAGCGCGCCCGCCTCACACCCGCGCGGCGCGCGGAACTCGCGGCCCACTGGCGCGAACGCCTCGCGGGCCTGCCACCCGTCCACACCGTTGCCCTGGACCGGCCCCGGCCGTCGACGCGCACGTTCCGCGGCGCCGAGGTGCGCGCCGCGCTGCCCGCTGACGTCCGCACTTCCCTGGCCGACGCCGCCCGGCACCACGGAACCCGCCCGGTGGTGCTGCTGCTCGCCGGGTACGTCGCTCTGCTGCACCACCTCTCCGGTTCCGACGACATCGTGCTCGGCCTTCCCGTGGCGGGGCGCGCCGAGGCGGCGACGCTGCCGATGGTCGGTGCCCTGGTCAACATGCGGGTGTTGCGCGTCGACGTCGCGGGCGATCCGGGCGTGACCGCGCTCGTGGGCCGGGTGGCCGCCGCGGTCGAGGCCGACGAGGCCTACGACATGCCGTTCCAGACCCTGGTCGAGCTGGTGGCCGGACCGCGACCACCCGGCGTGCCACCGCTGTACCAGCTCGCCTTCAACCACGATCCCGGCGGCGTTCTCGGTGCTCCCGTCTCCTCGTGCGAGGAGGACCTGCTGCTGGACCTCACCGACGACCTGGTCCGAGTCGTCTACGACGTCGCCCTGTTCGACCGCGCCACCGTCGAGGCGCTGCTGTCGGACTACCTCCGCCTGCTCGCCACGGCGCTCGACGCCCCGGACACCCGCCTGTCGCAGCTCGGTCCGAGCCGCGCCGTCACCGGCGTCGGGCCGAGGCGCGCCGCTCCGGTCGCCGCGGTCGCCCCGTCGACGGCGTGCGAGCGGGAGGTGGCCGCGGTGTGGCGGGACCTCCTCGGTACCGAAGTCACCGATGTGCACCAGGATTTCTTCAGCCTCGGAGGACATTCGTTGCAGGCCTTGAAGATGCTCGCGACGCTCACGGCCGCCTACCGCGCCGAAGTGTCGCTGCGGACCTTCTTCGCCGACCCGACGGTGGCCGGGCTCGCCACCGCACTGCGCCGCGAACATCAAGGGGGAACGGCATGAAGGTGACCGGCCGGATCGACGGCGTCCCCAGCGAGGTCTGGCACGAGGAGGTGCTCGCTCCGCAGTTCGCCTACGAAGCCGAGCACCTGCTCGGCCACTACGTCGCGATCGAGAAGGTCCTGCTGCTGGAGTACGTCCGGATGGACCTGGTCGACGCCGACGGGGCCGCCGCTCTCGCCGCCCGGCTCGACGCGCTGAGCCCGGACGCGGTGCGGGCCGACCCCGCGCAGAACATGTCCGACATCTCCTTCGCCGTGGAACGCCACGTGCAAGACGGCCCCGTGGCGCCCTTCCCGGCCTGGCACGTCGACCGCAGCCGCAACGACCTCCAGGCGTGCGCTCAGCTGATGGCCGCCCGCGAATCCCTCGCCGCCGTCGCCGACGACCTGCTCGCGTTCGCGCGGACCGTGGTCGCGCTCGCCGGTCGCTACACCGACACGCCCATGCCGGGATACACCCACGGCCAGGCAGCGCAGATCGTCAGCCCCGGCTTCCACCTGGCGGCGCTCGCCGCTGAGACGGTCGCCGCGCTGCGCCGCATGCTGCGCACCTACGACGAGTGCGACGCCTGCCCGCTCGGTTCCGGCACGATGGCCGGGCAGGAACTGCCGTGGGACCGCGACCGCATGGCGGGCCTGCTGGGGTTCGCGCGCGCTCAGCCGCACGCGTTGGTGGCCGTCGCTTCCCGATCCTGGGCCACGTCGATCGCGGCGGATCTCGCGCAGCACGCGGTCGCGCTCAGCCGCTTCACCACCGACCTCATGGACTGGGGCGGCAGCGACCGCGGTTTCCTCGACCTGCCCGACGAGCTGGCCGGCATCTCCGCCGCGATGCCGCAGAAGCGCAACTTCCCCGTCCTGGAACGGATCCGGGGCCGCTGCGCGCAGGTCGCGGGTCGTGCGGCCGACATCGTCGCCGGCCAGCGCAACACGCCGTACAGCAACACCGTCGAGGTCTCGAAGGAGGTCGGCGGCCAGCTGCGGGTCCAGGTGGACGCCATGCGCTCGGCGCTGCGCCTCGCCCACGCGGTCATCGCCGGGGCGAGCTTCCGGACCGATCGCATGCGCACCGCGTGCGCCGACGATCACCTCGGCGGGTTCACACTCGCCAACCGGCTCACCCTCACCTGCGGCGTGCCGTGGCGCACCGCCCAGATCATCGCCGGCCGCTACGTCAAGACCTCAGTGGAGCGGGGACTTCGCCCCGGCGAGCCGGATGCCGCCCTGCTGTGCGCTGCCGCCGCCGAGTCCGGCCACGTCCTCGACGGCGGCGAGGACCTCGGAGCCCTGCTGGCGGAGGCGTTCGACGTCGATCTCGGGCTGCGCGCGAAGCAGTCGGCAGGTTCCGCGCATCCCCAACGGGTGCGGGAACTGCTCGCCGAGCAGAGCGAGGAACTCGACGCCCTCGACGCGGCGTGGGCCGACAACGCGGCGCGCAGGAGGAGGTCGGCATGACGGAACCGGCACTCGCCGCCCGCCGCGCGGGCGTCGACCTGAACGAGGGCGCCGCCGCGGCCTGCGGCACGTTCGGCGAGCTCCTCCAGGGCGTCCTGCCCGACGGCACCGATTTCCTGGCCACGTTCCCCATCACCCACGGCACCCGCGCGTGGTTCCGCTACGACCGGGGCGGCCCGCCGCGCGTGTACCCCGCGAACCGGACGAAGTCGCTGGGGCTGGTCCGCGCCATGCTCGCCACCGGCGACGCGGCCGGTGGCGGCACCCTGATCCTCGACAGCGACCTGCTCGTCGGCAAGGGCCTCGCCAGCTCCTCCGCCGATCTGGTCGCCACGGCACGGGCCGTCGGCGGCGTCCTCGGACTGGACGTCTCGCCCTCGGGCGTCGAGGACTGGCTGCGTCCGATCGAGCCGACCGACGGTGTCATGCACCCCGGTGTCGTGCTGTTCGACCACCGGAGGGTCCGGCTCCGCACCCGGCTCGGCAGCGTGCCACCCGCGACCGTCGTCGCCGTGGACGAGGGCGGCCTGGTGGACACCGTCGCCCACAACCGGCGCGGCCGGCGGGTCTCACCGGCGCTGGCCGTCGAATACGCGCGTCTCGCCGACGACCTCACCACCGCCGTGGGTGCTCAGGACCTGGCCGCCGTCGGCGCCGTCGCCACCCGCAGCGCCGTGCTCAACCAGCGGTGGCTGCCCAAGCGCAACCTCGACGCCCTGATCCGGATCGCGGGCGAACTCGGCGCCGCCGGTGTCGTGTGCACCCACAGCGGGACCATGGCCGGGCTCCTGCTGGACGCCGGCGACCCCGGCCACGCCGACGCGCTCACCGCGGCGCGCGCCGCCTGCGCACGACTGCCCGGCACCACGTCCGTCTACCGGTCCGCCCCCGTCCCGTTCGGCACCGTCCCTGGGAGCACGCATGCGTTATGACACCCTCGTCGACGCCATCGGCAACACGCCGGTGGTCCGGCTGCAGGCGGACGCAGCGGAGGGCGTGGAGGTCTACGCCAAGCTGGAGCTGCAGAACCCGTACGCCATGAAGGACCGGGTCGCCCGCCGCATGATCCTCGAAGCGCGCCGCACGGGAGCGCTGGCGGAAGGCGCTCCCATCGTGGAGAGCTCGTCGGGCACCATGGCGCTGGGCCTCGCACTGGTCGGGACCCGTCTCGGGCATCCCGTGCACATCGTCACCGATCCGCGCATCGATCCCGTCACCCGCGCCAAGCTGGCGGCGATGGGCTGCACGGTCCACACCGTCGAGGCGATGACGTCCGAAGGATGGCAGGGCGCCCGGCTGGAACGCCTCGCGGACCTCCTGCGCGAGCTGCCCGGTGCGTACTGGCCGCGCCAGTACGGCAATCCCGAGAACCCCGCCGCTTACCGGAGCCTGGCCGACGAGCTGGTCACCGACCTGGGGACGCTGGACGTCCTGGTCGGCTCCGTCGGCAGCGGTGGGTCGCTGTGCGGCACGTCCGCGGCGCTGCTCGAACGCTTCCCGGAGCTCAAGGTCGTCGGGGTGGATTGCGTCGGCAGCGTCCTGTTCGGCCAGCCCGATCTGGCGACGCGCAAGCAGAGCGGCCTCGGCAACAGCCTGTTCCCCGACAACCTCGACTACCGGCTCTTCGACGAGGTGCACTGGCTCTCCGACGACGAGGCGTTCGACGCAACCCGGCGCCTCGCGCGGGAGCAGCAGATCTTCGCGGGCAACACGTCCGGCTCGGTCTACCGCGTGCTGACCCACCTGGCCGCCCACGCCGAGCCCGGCACGCGACTGGTCGGCATCATGCCGGACCGCGGTGACCGCTACGCCGACACCGTCTACCGGCACGAACCCGCCGGACCGATCGCGGTGGAGCCCGCGCGGGTGCCGTTCGGCACGACCGTGACCGGTTGGTCGTACGCGTCGATCCCGCGCGATGGGCGCCGAACGATGGTGTTCGTGGAGTCGAACACCACCGGCACGGGCATGCTCGCGCTGCGCACCGCGACCCGGCTCGGCTTCGCGCCCGTCCTGGTGACCCGCGACCCCGGCCGTTACGGCGAGCTGGCGGCGACCGGCTGCGAGGTCATCACCTGCGACACCGAGGACGAGGCGGCCGTGCTGGCCGCGATCGGCTCGCGCGCGGTCGGCGGCGTCACCACGACCAGCGACTTCTACCTGGGGCACGCGGCCCGCCTCGCCGAGGCACTAGGCGTGCCCGGCAAGTCGGCCGAGGCGGCCGCCGCTTGCCGGAACAAGGAGCTCACCAGGACGGCCCTGCGGGACGCGGACGTGCCACAGCCCGCGTTCACCGTCGCCGAGGACACCGCGGGGGTCGGCGAGGCGGTGGCGGCGGTCGGCGTGCCCTGCGTCGTCAAACCGGTCGACGGATCCGGCTCGCAGAACGTGCTGTGGTGCGCCGACGAGGCGACCGCTGAGGAGCACGCGGCACGCGTGCTGGCCGTCACCGAGAACGCGCGAGGACAGCGGAGTCCTGGACGGGTCCTCGTCGAGGAGTTCGTGGAAGGTCCCGAGTTCAGCGTGGAGATGTTCTGCACCGGCGGCGAAGCCGTGTGCGTGGGGGTCACGCAGCGGACCACGACCCCGTTGCCCCACTTCGTCGAGACGGGGCACCTGTTCCCGGCAACCCTCGCTCCGGCGCAGCGGGAAGAGCTGGCGGAAGTCGCCCGGCAGGCGCTCAAAGCCGTCGGGTTCGGGCACGGCCCGGCCCACGTCGAGACGCGGCTGGCGGCGTCGGGGCCGGTCGTCATCGAGATCAACGGGCGGCTCGCCGGTGGCATGATCCCCGAGCTCATCCGCACCGCGACCGGAATCGACCTGCTGGAACAGCAGATCCGCGCGACCGCGGGACTTCCCGTGAACCTCGAAGCGCAGCGCCACCGGCACGCGGGCCTGCGCTTCCTCACCGCGGGAGAGGCGGGCCGGTTGACGGCGGTCGCCGGCACCGACGACGCCGCACGGGTTCCCGGTGTGGTGACCGTGCACGTCACCGGAGCGTCCGGCCGCGCCGTCCGGCCGCCGAGGGACGCCTACGACCGGCTCGGCCACGTCATCGCGGTCGGGGACACGGCACAGGAAGTGGCCACGTCACTGGAAGAAGCCGCGGCGCTACTGCGCGTGGAGACCACACCGGACACCGACGACCGCCAGATGAGGAACGACCACCATGGATGAGTTCACGTACACCGTCAGCACGCCGGCGCCGCCCCGTGCGCCGGGCTGCCCCTTCGACCCGGCGGCGGAACTGCTGGAGGCCCGCGAGCACGGCCCGATCATCCCCTACGAGTTCCCCGGCGGACGGCCTGGCTGGCTGATCACCGGGTACGACCTGGTCAGGTCCGTGCTGGCCGATGTGCGGTTCAGCGCCCGCAAGGACCTCATGCGCCATCCGACCCTCGACTACGGGGACGTCGAGATCCCGCCCGCCTCGCCGGGCGAGTTCCTCTTCATGGACGGCGCCCAGCACCGCCGTTACCGAAAAGCGCTCATGGGCAAGTTCACGGTGCGCCGGATGCGGCTGCTCACCGAACGCGTGGAGGAGATCACCGCCACCCACTTGGACGCCATGGAGAAGGCCGGGCCCGGGGTGGATCTGGTGACGGCGTTCGCGAAACCCATTCCCGCCACGGTCATCTCCGAGCTCCTCGGTGTGCCGGAAGCGGACCGCAACACCTTCCAGCAGCAGGTCGACTCGTTCCTCAACGGTGAGGGCGACGAGGAGAGCCTGATCCTGGGCTACGCGGCGACGATGGAGCACATCGCCGAACTGGTGGCCGCCAAGCGCGCGAACCCCACCGACGACATCCTCGGCGATCTCATGGACAGCGATCTGGACGACGAGGAACTGAAGGGGATGGCCCTGCTGCTGCTGGCGGCCGGGCTCGACACCACGACGAACATGCTGGGCCTCGGTTCCTTCGCGCTCCTGCAGCACCCGGAACAGCTGGCCGAGCTGCGCGACGACCCTTCGGTCACCGATCGGGCCGTGGAGGAACTGCTGCGCTACCTGACCGTCGCCATGACCTTCATGCGAACGGCACTGGAAGACGTCGAGCTGGGCGGGCAGACGGTCAAGGCCGGTTCGCCGGTGATCCTCTCGTACAACACCGCCAACCGTGATCCGGAGCGTTTCACCGAGCCGCACGTGCTCGACTTCCACCGCGAGGCCGCGGGGCACGTGGCTTTCGGCTACGGCATCCACCAGTGCCTGGGTTCGCAGCTGGCTCGCGTGGAGATGCGGGTCGCGTTCCGCGCGCTGCTCGACCGCTTCCCCACGCTGCAGCTGGCGGTACCGGCCGAGGAGGTCTCGCTGCGCCCGGAGAGCGCCGACATCTACGGCGTGAAGAGCCTGCCCGTGACCTGGGACGTGTGAGCGTAACGGCGGCATCGCCGGATGTTCTGAACGGCCGGAAGACCAACGATGAGGGTCGGTGATCACTGGACGCGAGAAATGGGTCGCGATGGATATGGCTGCGGAAGATGCCGGGTTCGCCGCAGGGCAGCCCGTCGACCCGGACACGACTATGGCCGTCGTCGGGATCTCGTGCCGATTCCCCGGTGCCGAGGACCCGCAGCGGTTGTGGCGGTTGCTCGCCGAGGGCGGGAGCAGCGTCTCCGAGGTGCCGGCCGGTCGCTGGTCCGGCCCCGCCGCCGAGGGAGCGCCCCGCTGGGGTGCGTTCCTGGAGCACCCCGAGGAATTCGACGCCGCGTTCTTCGGCATCTCCCCGAGGGAAGCGCCGTACGTCGATCCGCAGCAGCGCCTCGCGCTGGAACTCGGGTGGGAGGCGCTGGAGAACGCTCGCATCGCACCGGGCCGGGTGCGCGGCACCCGCCTCGGCACGTTCGTCGGCGTCTCGAACGACGACTACGCCCAGCTGATCTCCTCGCACGCCCACGCGCTCGCCACCGAGCACGCCCTGACGGGTGTGCAGCGCGGCGTCATCGCCAACCGGATCGCCGCCTTCCTCGGGGCGCGCGGCCCCAGCATCACCGTCGACTCCTCCCAGTCCTCTTCGCTGGTGGCGTTGCACTTGGCCTGCGGGAGCCTGCGCGCCGAGGAGTCCGACATCGCGCTCGTGTGCGGGGTCAACCTGCACCTGCTGCCGCAGAGCGTGCTGCTCGCCTCCCGGCTGGGAGCCCTGTCCCCGCAGGGGCGCTGCTTCACCTTCGACGAGCGGGCCGACGGCTACGTGCCGGGCGAGGGCGGCGGCGCCGTCGTGCTCAAGCGCCTGCGCACCGCCCTCGCCGACGGCGACCGAGTCCTGGCCCTGGTACGGGGCAGCGCCACCACCAACGACCCGGACGGCGACACCCTCACGACACCGACCGCCGCCGCGCAGGCCGAGACCCTCAGCCGCGCCTACCGGCAGGCGGGCATCGCCCCGGACGCCGTCGACTACGTCGAACTGCACGGCACCGGGACCCCCACCGGGGACCCCGTCGAGGCCGCCGCTCTCGGGGAGGTCATCGGCAGCCGCCGTCCCGCCCACCGGCCCTTGGCAGTGGGTTCGGTGAAGACCAACATCGGTCACCTCAGCGGCGCGGCCGGAATCGCCGGGTTCATCAAGACCGTGCTCGCCCTGGCACATCGGCAACTGCCCGCCAGCCTGAACTTCGACACCCCGCACCCGCGGATCCCGTTGGAGGAGCTCAACCTCCGCGTCCAGCGGCGTCTCGGCCCGTTGTCCGACGGGCCGCTCGTGGCGGGTGTGAGCTCGTTCGGCATGGGCGGTACCAACTGCCACGTCGTGCTGAGCGACTGGCGGCCCGATCCGGAACCCGAGCAGTCCCCATCGAGTCCGCCCGTCGTGCCATGGCTGCTGTCCGGACGGAGCGAGGAGGCCCTGCGGGACGTCGCGTCGAGGCTCGCGGACAGCGGGGTCGAGCACGACCCCGCGGAGATCGCCTCGTCGCTGGTCTCCACCCGCACCGCCTTCGAACACCGTGCCGCGATCGTGTCGGGTTCACGGGACGACCTCGTCGCCGGGGCGCGTGCGCTGGCTGACGGAGGTACCGCACCCGATGTCCTGACCGATGTGCCGGACGACGTCACCGTGGTGTTCTCGGGTGCGGGGCCGGAACGCGGAGAGGGACTGGCTCGTTTCCCCGCCTTCGCCGAGGCGCTGTCCGAGGTGTGCGCGGTCTTCGACGACGTGGCCGCGGAGATCGCCGACGAGGCCGGGCTGCCGGAAGAGGCGCGGGAGCGCTCCGGGGTGGTGCGAGGGGACTTCGGCGCGCGGGTGTGGCGAGCGATCGAGGAAGGCCCCGGGAACGCGGAGCCCCTCCGGGCCGACGCGGAGTCGTTCGCGTTCGGCGTCGCGGCGTGGCGGTTGGCGTCTTCGTGGGGCGTGGTCCCGTCGGCGGTCAGCGGGTACTCGGCGGGGGAACTGCTCGCCGCCCACGTGGCCGGCGTGTGGTCGTTGCGGGACGCGGCGCGGTTGGTGCTGGCGCGTGCCTGGTCGACGGAACCGGAAGCGTTCGGCCGGGTGCTCGTGTCGGTCGAGTTCGCCGAAGCCCTGGTGCCCGTGACCACTCCTGGCACCGGACGGGTCGTCGAGCCGGAGTCGTTGCGGGACAACGCTCACTGGACCGCTCCATCTGCGGCGGGCTCCGCCGTCCCGGCGTTCCTGGAGATCGGCCCGGCGACGTCCCTCACCACGCTGATCCAGGCGCTCGCGTCGCTGTGGATCCGGGGAGACGACGTCGACTGGGAGCCCCTGCTGGGGAGCGGGCGGCAGGTGGATCTGCCGACGTACCCGTTCCAGCGCCGGCGCTTCTGGCTCGACGTGGACGGTCCGGCCGAGGACGCCCCGGCGCCCGCGAGCGGCTCGGCGGCAGCTCCCAGCGCCGAGATTCCCGAGCTGCTCGCACTCGTGCGGGAGCAGGCGGCTCTCGTCACGCGGGAAACCGCCCCCGTCGACGTGACCTCGACGTTCAGGGAACTCGGTTTCAGCTCGCTGATGACCGAGGAACTCGCGGCGAAGCTCGCCGCCCGCACCGGGCTCTCCCTCACCGCGGGAGCGGTCTTCGGCCACCCGACGCCCGCGGCGCTGGCCGAGCACCTGCGCGATCTGCTCACCGGCACCGAGACGACCCCGGACATCCGTGAACGGCAGGTGACGGACGAACCGTTGGCGATCGTCGGCATGGCCTGCCGCTATCCGGGCGGCATCGACTCGCCGGACGCGCTGTGGGACTTCGTGGCCTCCGGCGAGGACGCGATCGGGGAGCCGCCCACCAACCGCGGCTGGGACCTCGCGTCCGGTGGCCACGCGCAGGTCGGCGGATTCCTCCACAGCGCGGGCGATTTCGACGCCGGGTTCTTCGGGATCTCGCCGCGGGAGGCGTTGGCGATGGATCCGCAGCAGCGGTTGCTGCTGGAGACGTCGTGGGAGGCGTTGGAACACGCGGGTCTCAATCCGTCGGGTCTGCGCGGTTCGGCCACCGGCGTCTACGTCGGTGCCACCACGCAGGATTACGGTCCTCGCGCGCACCGCGCGCCCGACCACCTCACCGGATACCTCCTCACCGGTGGCACCCCGAGCGTGCTGTCGGGCCGGGTGGCGTATTCGCTGGGTCTTGAGGGTCCGGCGGTGACGGTGGACACGGCGTGTTCGTCGTCGCTGGTGGCGTTGCACTTGGCAGGGCAGGCGTTGCGCTCGGGCGAGTGCGATGTGGCGCTGGCGGGTGGCGTGACGGTCATGGCCACCCCCGGCATGTTCGTCGAATTCGGCCGGCAAGGCGGTTTGGCGGCGGACGGTCGCTGCAAGCCGTTCTCGGCGGACGCCGACGGCACGTCGTGGGCCGAAGGCGTCGGCGTGCTGGCACTGGAGCGGTTGTCGGACGCGCAGCGCAACGGACACCGGGTCCTGGCCGTCCTGCGGGGAAGCGCGGTGAACCAGGACGGCGCGTCGAACGGCCTGACGGCGCCGAACGGCTCCTCGCAGCAGCGGGTGATCCGGGCGGCGTTGGCGAGCGCGGGGCTGTCGGCGGAGGACGTGGACGCGGTCGAGGCGCACGGTACCGGTACGCGGCTGGGCGATCCGATCGAGGCGCAGGCGCTGGCGGAGGCGTACGGGCGGCA
The DNA here is from genome assembly GCF_018070075.1 of Saccharopolyspora endophytica. Taxonomy (GTDB): domain Bacteria; phylum Actinomycetota; class Actinomycetes; order Mycobacteriales; family Pseudonocardiaceae; genus Saccharopolyspora; species Saccharopolyspora endophytica. Next base: position 239,419 of record NZ_JAGPXE010000011.1, on the reverse strand, counting down.
GCGGCGACCAGGGCACCCGTTGTGGTTGGGGTCGCTGAAGTCCAACATCGGGCACGCCCAAGCCGCCGCCGGTGTCGCCGGTGTCATCAAGATGGTGCAGGCGATGCGGCACGAGACGTTGCCCGCGACGTTGCACTCGCACGAGCCGACGCCGCGTGTGGAGTGGGCGTCGAGCGGCCTCGCACTGCTCGCGGAATCCCGGGATTGGCTGGACGAGGGCCGTCCGCGACGCGCGGGCGTGTCGTCGTTCGGGATCAGCGGGACGAACGCCCACGTGATCGTGGAGGAAGCTCCGTTCGTCGTGGAGCCGGTACGTGGCGAGTCCTCGGCGGTGCCGTGGGTGCTGTCGGGACGCGACAGCGCGGCGTTGTGCGACCAGGCGCGGCGCCTGGCGGAATTCGTCGACGCGCGGCCCGAGACGTCCATCGTGGACATCGGAGCCGCTCTGGCCGGTCGTGCGGCGCACGAGCACCGCGCGGTGGTGGTGGGCGCTGATCATGGCGAGTTGCTCGAATCCGTTCGGGCGGTCGCTCGCGGCGCTGGGGCGGGGGCGGCCGGAACCGCCGAATCACGGGCGGTTTTCGTGTTCCCGGGGCAGGGTTCGCAGTGGGTGGGGATGGCGGCGGATTTGCTCGTCGAGTCGCCGGTGTTCGCTGCGCGAATGGGGGAGTGCGCGGTAGCTCTGGAGTCCTTTGTGGATTTCAGGTTGCTCGATGTCTTGGGTGATGCGGACGCACTGGAGCGGGTTGAGGTCGTTCAGCCCGTGTTGTGGGCCGTGATGGTGTCGTTGGCCGCGGTGTGGGAGTCGTACGGGGTCCGGCCCGCGGCGGTGGTCGGGCATTCGCAGGGTGAGATCGCGGCTGCTGTCGTGGCGGGCGGGTTGTCGCTGGAGGACGGCGCGCGGGTCGTGGCGTTGCGCAGCCGCGCCGTCGCCGCTGAGTTGTCGGGCCGTGGCGGTATGGCAGCCGTTCGGGCTTCTTCCGAGGAGGTGGGTCGGCTCCTCGGGGATCTCGCGGACGTGTCGGTCGCGGCGATGAACGGGCCCGCGACCACGGTCGTGTCGGGTACGCGGCAGGGACTGGAAGAGCTGGAAGCCCGATGTGGTGCGGAAGGCGTGCGGTTCCGGTGGATTCCGGTGGATTACGCGTCGCACTCTTCGCAGGTGGAGGCGCTGGAGGAACAGATCCTCACCGACCTCGCTCCGATCGGGGCTCGGCCTGCGGCGGTCCCGTTCTTCTCGACGGTGACGGGCTCGTGGCTGGGGGAGCAGGTCCCGGATGCGGCGTACTGGTACCGGAATCTCCGCAACCCGGTGCGGTTCGAAGAAGCCGTGCGCTCCCTTTCCGCCGAAGATTTCGGCACGTTCGTCGAATGCAGCCCGCACACCGTCCTGACCGAGGACGTCGAGCACACCGCGGAGTCGGCCGGCCGGGACGCGGTCGTCGTGGGTTCGCTGCTGCGCGACGCCGGTGACCAGCGGCAATTGCTGACGTCGCTGGGCGAGGCCTTCACCCGCGGCGTCGCTGTGGACTGGAGCACGGCTTTCGCGGACCTCGGAGCCCGCACCGTCGACCTGCCCACCTACGCCTTCCAGCGGCAGAGCTACTGGCTCGACGCGGACGCCGGGACCCTCGACGTGTCGGCCGCGGGCCTCACCCCCGCCCGGCACCCGCTGCTCGGTGCCGCCGTGCACACCGCCGACGGCGGTTCTCTGCTGCTGACCGGGCGGATCGACGCGCAGAACCACGCATGGCTCTACGATCACACCGTCGGCGACGTCGCCCTGCTGCCCGCGACGGCACTGCTCGAACTGGCCGTGCAGGGGGGAGACCGCTACGGCGCCCCGCACGTCGACGAACTGGTCCTGCACACCCCCTTGGTGCTGCCCGCGGACGGCGGGGCCACGGACCTCCAGATCACGGTGGCCGCGTCCGAGGGGCCGGGCCGTGCCACGGCCACCCTCCACGCACGTCCCGCCACCGAGGACGCGGCGTGGACGCTGCATGCCACCGCGACGCTCGGCCCGGCTCCCGCCACCCCGCCCGCCTCGGACTGGGCCACCAGCTGGCCACCTCCCGGAGCGACTCCGGTCGACACGGGCGCCCTCTACGCGGACCTGGCCGACACCGGTTACACCTACGGGCCCGCTTTCCGCGGACTCGGTCGCATGTGGACGGACACCGACGGGACCGTCTACGCCGAAGCGGAACTCGCCCTGCCGGAGCACGAGGGCGCCGGCTACGCGATCCACCCGGCCCTCCTCGACTCGGCCCTGCACGCCGTGCTGGGTGACGAGCTGCGCCTGCCCTACGCGTTCGGTGACGTCGCCCTGCACACCACGGGCACCCGTTCCCTGCGCGCTCGCATCGCGCGCACCGGACAGGACGACGTCACCCTCGACCTCGCCGACGCGAACGGGCGCCCGGTGGCCGCGATCGGTGCCCTCACCACGCGGCCTGCGGACGCCACCCGGCTCGGCGGTCCGACCGGCGCCGCCCGGTCGCTGTTCGCCGTGGAGTGGGACGAGCTGTCGATGAGCGACTCGCCGCCCACCGGCCGCTGGGCATTGCTCAGCGGTGACGGAAGTCCGCTCGACCTCGGCCTTCCCAGCGGTACCGCCACGTACCGGGACGTCGGCGAGTTGCGCGTCGCCCTCGACGCCGGAGCCGTTCCCGACGTCCTCGTCTGGCTCGTGCCGCGCACGGACGGCGACCCGGTGACGGCTGCGCACGCGCACGCGACGACGGCGCTGGACACCGCCCACGCCCTGCTCCTCGACGACCGGCTGACCGCTGCGCGCCTCCTCGTCGTCACCGAGGGCGCCACCGGGCCGGAGGCCGTGACCGACATCGCCGCGGCCACCGTCTGGGGTCTGCTGCGCACCGCGCAGACCGAAACACCCGGTCGGTTCGTGCTCGTCGACACCGACCGGCACCGGGAATCGTTGCGGCTGCTGCCTTCCACGACCGCTGGAGGTGAACCGCAGCTCGCACTCCGCGCCGGTCGCGCGCACGCGCCCCGGCTCACCCGCGCCACCGCAGCCGAGGCCGCCACCCCCTTCGGCTCGGACGGCGCGGTCCTGCTCACCGGTGCTTCCGGGCGGATCTGCGGTCTGCTCGCCAGGCGCCTGGTCCACGAGCACGGCGTGCGCAGGCTGCTGTGCCTCAGCCGACGCGGTGCCGACGCGACCCGCGAACTCACCGAGGAACTCACCGAAGCGGGCTGCGCGGTGACGAACCTCGCCTGCGACCCGGCCGACCGCGACGCCCTCGCCGCCGCTCTCACGACCGCCGGGGTTCCCGTCACCGCCGTGGTGCACGCCGCGGGCACGCTCGCCGACGGAGCTGTCACGTCCTTGACCGCCGACCAGCTCGCCACGGTGCTGCGGCCGAAGGTGGACGCCGCGTGGAACCTGCACGAGCTCACCCGCGAGGAGCCGCTGACCGCGTTCGTCCTGCTGTCCTCGGTCTCCGGGGTGCTCGGCACCTCCGGGCAGGCGAACTACGCCGCGGGCAACGCCTTCCTGGACGCGCTGGCGGCCCACCGCGCCCACCTCGGTCTCCCGGGGCAGGCCCTCGCCTGGGGCGTGTGGGAGCAGGACGACCAGGGCGGTGGCATGGCCTCGGGCCTCGACGACACCGACCGGGCGCGACTGGCGCGGCTCGGCGTGGTGCCGCTGCCGGAGGACGAGGCGCTCGCCCTGTTCGACAGCGCGGTTGCCGACCCGAGGCCGCAGCTGGTCCCGGCGAAGCTGGACGTGCGCTCGGTCCGCGAGCGTGCGGCGCGGGACGGCGTGCCGCCGTTGCTGCGCCGGATCGTTCCGCTGCCGGTGACGGAGGGAAGTTCCTCCTTCCCCGACCGTGTGGAAGCCCTCCCACCCGGTGAGCGGCACGGTCTCGCGCTCGATCTGGTGTTAACGCAGGCCGCGGCCGTCCTCCGGTTCGATTCACCGGAGCGGATTCACGCCACCCGGCCGTTCCAGGACATCGGTTTCGATTCGCTCGGCTCGGTCGAGCTGCGCAACCGCCTCAACACCGAGACCGGCGAGCGGCTCCCCGCGGGGCTGCTCTTCGACCACCCCACGCCCACCGCGCTCGCCACGTACCTGGTGGACCGGCTCACCGAGGCAACGGACGAGCCGGTGCGCGCGGAGCCCGTTGTGGAGGAGGCCGCGCAGGCGGCAGCAGCTGCCGACCCGGCCGAACCGGCCGACGACCCGGTGGCGATCGTCGGGATGGCCTGTCGCTTCCCGGGCGGTGTGACGGACCCGGAATCGTTGTGGGAGCTGGTGTTCACCGGCGGCGTCGGCATCGGCCCGTTCCCCACCGACCGCGGTTGGGATCTCGACGCGCTCTACCACCCGGACCCCGACCACCCCCGCACCTCCTACACCCGCGAGGGCGGTTTCCTCCACGGCGCGGGCGATTTCGACGCCGGGTTCTTCGGGATCTCGCCGCGGGAGGCGTTGGCGATGGATCCGCAGCAGCGGTTGCTGCTGGAGACGTCGTGGGAGGCGTTGGAACACGCCGGTCTCGACCCGTCGGGTCTGCGCGGTTCGGCCACCGGCGTGTTCGCGGGCCAGGTCTACCACGATTACGCCCCGCCCCTGGACCGGGCTCCCGAGCACGTGGAAAGCCTCATGCTGACGGGCAACACCGGCAGCGTGCTGTCCGGCCGGGTGGCCTACGCCTTCGGTTTCGAGGGCCCGGCGGTCACCGTCGACACGGCGTGCTCGTCGTCGCTGGTGGCGTTGCACTTGGCAGCACAGGCGCTGCGGTCCGGCGAGTGCGACGTGGCGCTGGCGGGTGGCGTGACCGTGATGGCGACCCCGAGCGCCTTCGTCCACTTCGGACGTCAGCGCGGTCTGGCGCCGGACGGCCGGTGCAAGCCGTTCTCGGCGGCCGCCGACGGCACGGGCTTCTCCGACGGCGCGGGCGTCCTGGCGCTGGAGCGGTTGTCGGACGCCCGGTGCAAGGGGCATCGGGTCCTGGCCGTGGTGCGCGGTAGCGCGGTGAACCAGGACGGGGCGTCGAACGGCCTCACCGCGCCGAGCGGTCCCTCGCAGCAGCGGGTGATCCGGGCGGCGCTGGCGAACGCGGGGTTGGCTCCGGACGAGGTGGACGCGGTCGAGGCGCACGGCACCGGCACGACCCTCGGCGACCCGATCGAGGCGGATGCCCTGCTGTCCACCTACGGCGTGCAGCGGAGCTCGCAGCGGCCGTTGTGGTTGGGGTCGGTGAAGTCCAACATCGGGCACACCCAAGCCGCCGCCGGTGTCGCCGGTGTCATCAAGATGGTGCAGGCGATGCGGCGCGGTGTGCTGCCCGCTTCGCTGCACGCCGATGAGCCCACGCCGCACGTCGACTGGTCTTCCGGCGGCGTGCGGCTCTTGGCGGAATCGCGGGAGTGGCTCGCAGATCGTCCGCTGCGTGCGGGGGTGTCGTCGTTCGGCATCAGCGGGACGAACGCGCACGTGATCATCGAGCAGGCTCCCGCTGCCGAGGAACCGGCAGGGCGTGGTGCGACTTCGGCGGTGCCGTGGGTGATCTCGGGCCGTGATGCGGCGGCGTTGCGCGGGCAAGCCGAGCGCCTCGCGGGCTACGTGCAGGCGCACCCGACTGAGTCCATGATGGACATCGGAGCGTCCTTGCTCCGTCGCGCGGTGCACGAGCATCGCGCGGTGGTGGCGGGCTCCGGCCGAGACGAACTCCTCGACGGGGTGCGGGCGCTGGCCGACGGTGCCGGTGTCAGCGGCGAGGTGCGCGGCGAAGGTGGCGAGCCGCGGGTGGCGCTGGTGTTCCCGGGACAGGGATCGCAGTGGCCGGGCATGGCGGTGGAACTGCTGGCCGAGTCGCCGGTCTTCGCCTCGCGGATGCGGGAGTGCGCCGCGGCGCTGAAGCCCCACGTGGACGTCCCGCTGCTGCGGATCCTGGGCAACGCGGAGGCGCTGGAGCGGGTGGAGCTGGTCCAGCCCGCGTTGTGGGCGGTGATGGTGTCGTTGGCCGCGGTGTGGGAGTCCTACGGCGTCCGGCCCGCAGCGGTGGTGGGGCATTCCCAAGGCGAGATCGCGGCGGCCGTCGTGGCGGGTTCTCTCTCGCTGGAGGACGGAGCGCGCGCGGTCGCGTTGCGCAGCCGCGCCATCGCCGCCGAGTTGGCGGGACACGGCGGCATGGCCGTCGTGCGCGTGTCGGCGGCACGCGCGCATCGGCTCGTCGCTGATCTGGCCGAGGTGTCGATCGCGGCGATGAACGGGCCCGAGACGACGGTCGCGTCCGGTACGCCGGCGGGACTCGACGCGCTGGAAGCCCGATGCGGTGCGGAAGACGTGCGGTTCCGGCGGGTCGCGGTGGACTACGCGTCGCACTCGGCGCAAGTGGACGCGTTGCGGGACCGGATCCTCGCCGACCTCGACCCGATCGAGGCGCGGCCCGCGGACGTTCCGTTCTTCTCCACGGTGACCGGTGGCCGGCTGGGGCAGGAGGTGCCGGACGCGGCCTACTGGGCGCGCAACCTCCGTCACCCCGTCCGCTTCGAGGAAGCCGTGCGGGCTCTCGCTGCCGAAGGAATCGGCGCGTTCATCGAGTGCAGCCCCCACGCCGTTCTGACCGGGGACATCGAGCACACCCTGGAGGTGGCGGGCCACGAGGCGGCCGTCGTGGGTTCGCTGCTGCGCGACGCCGGGGATCAGCGGCAACTGCTGACGTCGCTGGGGGAGGCGTTCGTCCGCGGCGTGCCCGTGGACTGGGCGCCGGCGTTCGCGGGAACCGACAATCGCCTCGTCGACCTCCCCACCTACGCCTTCCAGCACGAACGCTACTGGTGGGACGCCCCCGCCGTGTCCCGGAAGAGCACCGACGACAGCGGTTTCTGGGCGGCCGTGGACCACGACGACGTCTCGATCCTGGCGGAGACCCTGGACGTCGACGGCGCGTCCCTCCTCCCGGTCCTGCCCGCGCTGCGCGCCTGGAACCGCGATCGGACGTCGGCGGCCGAGGTGGCCTCCTGGCGCTACCGCGCGCGCTGGGTCCCCGCGACCATGCCCGGAGCCCCGGTCCTGAGCGGGACCTGGCTGCTGGTGGTGCCCACCGGCTCCGCCGGTCACGCTGTCGCGGACGCGATTCGAGACCACGGCGGTGACGTCGTCACCCTCGACGTCCCGGTGACCGAGACGCGGGGGGACATCGCCCGTCGACTGGACCACCGGCCGTACGCGGGAGTGCTGTCCCTGCTCTCCGCCGCCGACCACCCGGCGACCGAAGGCGGCGTCTCGCGCGCCGGCCTCACCGCGACCGTCGCGTTGTTCCAAGCCCTCCTCGACGCCGGGATCGACGCGCCGCTGTGGTGCCTGACCCGGGAAGCGGTCACGGCCACCGACGAGGACGCCAGGTCTCACCGCGACGACGCGGCGGCGCAGCACATGGTCTGGGGACTCGGCAGGATCGTCGCGCTGGAACACCCCGAGCGGTTCGGCGGCCTCGTCGACCTGCCCGCCCAGCCGGACACCCGCACCGGTGGCCTGCTCGCGGGAGTCCTCTCCGGCACGACCGGCGAAGACCAGGTCGCGCTCCGCTCGACCGGCGCCCACGTGCGGCGACTCGCCCGCACGTCCGGTTCGCGCCCGGCGTGGCGTCCGCGCGGCACCGTGCTCATCACCGGGGGTACCGGGGGACTCGGTGCCGCCGTGGCGCGCCACCTGGCCCGCACCGGTGCCGAACACCTCGTGCTGGCCAGCCGCCGCGGCCCCGACGCGCCGGGGGCCGCCGAGCTGCGCGCCGAGCTGGAGGCCGCCGACGTGCGCGTGACCATCGCGGCCTGCGACGTCGGCGACCGCGCCGACCTCGCCCGGCTGCTCGACGGCATCTCGCCGACGGCCGTGGTGCACACCGCCGCCGTCCTCGACGACGGCCTCGTCCAGGACCTCACCCCCGACCAGCTCGATCGCGTCCTGCGCGTCAAGGCCGACGGCGCTTGGCACCTGCACGAACTGACCCGCGACCTGGAGGCTTTCGTGCTGTTCTCCTCCGTCGCCGGCACTTTCGGCGCGACCGGGCAGGGCAACTACGCTCCCGGCAACGCGTACCTGGACGCCCTCGCCGAGCAGCGGCACGCGCTCGGACTGCCGGCCACCTCGATCGCGTGGGGCATCTGGGACGAGCGCGGCATGGCCACCGAGGACGGCATCGGTGCGATGGCCCGCCGCCACGGTCTGCCCGTCATGGCCCCCGAGCTCGCGGCCACCGCGCTGAGGGCGGTCACCGGTGACGGGGACCCGGCCGTCGTCGTCGCGGACGTCGAGTGGGACCGGTTCCACGTCGCCTACACCGCCACGCGGCCCAGCCCGTTCCTCGCGGACCTGCCCGACGTGCGCCGGCTCGCCGAGGCCGACGCACCGGCTGTCCGCGCCACCACACCGGCCGGGCGGCTGGCCGCGATGGGCGGCCGAGCCGAGCAGCAGGCCGCGCTCCTGACGCTCGTCCGCGAGCAGGTGGCCGGTGTGCTCGGCCACGCGGGTCCCGACTCGGTCGACCCCGCGACCTCCTACCGGGAGCTGGGGTTCGACTCCGTCAGCGCCGTCGAACTGCGCAACCAGCTCACCAGGGTCACCGGGCTGCGCCTGCCGTCCACCATCGTCTTCGACCACCCCAACGCCTGGCCACGTACCTGCACGGCGAACTCCTCGGCGACGCCCCGGAAGCAGCGTCCACGCCGAGCACCGTGGTCGACGACGACCCCGTCGTCATCGTCGGCATGAGCTGCCGATTCCCCGGCGACGTGGCCTCTCCGGAGGACCTGTGGCGTCTGCTGCAAGCGGGCGGTGACGCCATCACCCCGTTCCCGGAGGATCGCGGCTGGGACACCAAGCGCCTCTGGAGCGGTGAGGGCCCCGGAACCTCGTGCGCACGGGAGGGCGGCTTCCTGCACGACGCGGGTGACTTCGACGCCGACTTCTTCGGCATCTCCCCGCGCGAGGCCCTCGCGATGGACCCGCAACAACGGCAGCTGCTGGAGACGTCGTGGGAAGCGTTGGAGGACGCGGGAATCGACCCGACGACGCTGCGCGGCACCCGCGCGGCGGTCTTCACCGGCAGCAACGGTGGCGACTACCTCGCCATGGGGCCTGGCGCTCCCGATGAGGCCGTCGGCTACGCGGGCACGGGCAACATCGGCAGCGTGCTGTCCGGCCGGGTCGCCTACGTGCTCGGCGCCGAAGGACCGGCCATCACCGTCGACACCGCGTGCTCCTCGTCGCTGGTCGCCCTGCACCTCGCCGCCCGATCGCTGCAGCAGGGCGAATGCGACCTCGCCCTCACCGGCGGCGTCACCGTCATGTCCACACCGGGGATCTTCACCGAGTTCACCCACCAAGGAGGGCTCGCTCCCGATGGTCGCAGCAAGGCGTTCGCCGCGAACGCCGACGGGGCCGGCTTCGCCGAGGGCGTGGGCGTGCTCGTCGTCGAGCGGCTGTCGGACGCCCGGCGCAACGGGCACCGGGTGCTGGCGGTCGTGCGCGGAAGCGCCGTCAACCAGGACGGGGCGTCGAACGGTCTGACAGCGCCGAACGGTGTCGCTCAGCAGCGGGTCATTCGCGCCGCTCTCTCGGACGCGGGTCTGGATGCCGGGGACGTGGACGTGGTGGAGGCGCACGGAACGGGGACGAAGCTGGGTGATCCGATCGAGGCGGGCGCGTTGCTGGCGACCTACGGCCAGGGGCGGGACGCGGCTCGGCCGCTGTGGCTGGGATCGGTGAAGTCCAACATCGGGCACACCCAGGCCGCCGCCGGCGTGGCCGGGATCATCAAGGCCGTGCTCGCCTTGCGGCACGCGCGACTCCCGCGGACGTTGCACGCCGACGAACCCACGACGCACGTCGACTGGTCCTCCGGTGCTCTGCGGCTCCTGGCGCGGTCGCGCGACTGGCCGGACACCGGGAGCCCCCGGCGCGCGGGTGTCTCCTCGTTCGGCGTCAGCGGCACGAACGCCCACGTCGTCCTGGAACAGGGGCCGGACGAGGAGGTGGTGCCCAGCGGTGCCGTCCCGGACGGGGAGGTCGTGCCGTTGCCGGTGTCGGCCACATCCGATGCGGCGCTGCGGGAACAGGCCCGGCGACTGCTGCCGCTGCTCGACGGCGCGTCACCCGCGGAACTGGGGCACGCGCTGGCGACCACTCGTGCCCGCTTCGACCACCGTGCGGTCGTCCTCGGCACGAGCACCGCCGAGCGGCGCGCAGCGCTCGAGGGCTTGCGCGACCCGGCCGTCGTCCGCGGAACCGCTGTCTCCTCGGACGAGCGCGTGGTGTTCGTCTTCCCCGGGCAGGGTTCGCAATGGGTCGGGATGGCGGTCGAGCTGTTGGAGTCGTCGCCGGTGTTCGCCGCGCGCATGGGGGAGTGCGCGGTCGCCCTGGAGTCCTCTGTGGATTTCCAGCTGCTGGATGTGCTGACCGACCCGGTTGCGCTTGAGCGGGTTGAGGTTGTTCAGCCGGTGTTGTGGGCCGTGATGGTGTCGCTGGCCGAGGTGTGGCGCTCCTACGGCGTGGAGCCCGCAGCGGTGGTGGGGCACTCCCAGGGCGAGATCGCGGCTGCTGTCGTGGCCGGTGGGTTGTCGTTGGAGGACGGGGCCCGGATCGTGGCGTTGCGCAGCCGTGCTGTGGCGTCCGGGTTGTCGGGCCGTGGCGGTATGGCTGCCGTTCGGGCTTCCGCGGAGGAGGTGGGTCGGCTTCTCGGGGATCTCGCGGACGTGTCGGTCGCGGCGATGAACGGGCCCACGACGACCGTCGTGTCGGGTACCCCGGAGGCGCTGGCGGCGCTGGAGGAGCGTTGTGGTGCGGAGGGCGTGCGGTTCCAGTGGGTAGCGGTGGACTACGCGTCGCACTCGGCGCAGGTGGAGGCGTTGGAGGAATGCGTCCTTTCCGATCTCGCTCCGGTCGAGGCGCTGCGTGCGGTGGTTCCGTTCTTCTCGACGGTCACGGGTTCGTGGCTGGGTGAGCAGGTTCCGGATGCCGAGTACTGGTATCGGAATCTGCGGAGCCCGGTGCGCTTCGAGGAGGCCGTCCGAGGTTTGGTGAGGTTGGGCTTCCGGCACTTCGTGGAGGTGAGCCCGCATCCGGTGTTGACGCCGGGGATCGAGGAGGCCGCCGGGGACGTCCAGGTCTCAGTGGTGGGCACTCTTCGTCGTGATGAGGGCGGCCACGAGCGCGTGCTGCGGTCGGTGGCGGAGGCCTTCGTCGCCGGAGCACCGGTCGAGTGGGCCTACGAGGGCGTGGGCGCCCGCCGGGTCGAGCTGCCGACCTACGCCTTCCAGCGAAGCCGCTTCTGGCTTCGGCATCGCGGTGTCGGCGACGCCGCCGCGCACGGGATGGCGACCACCGGGCACGCCCTGCTCGGCAGCGGCGTCGTGCTGCCGAGCACGGACGGACACCTGTTCACCGGACGCCTGTCGCTCCACGACCAGCCGTGGACGGCCGATCACGCGGTGCTCGGCCGCGTCGTCCTGCCCGGCACGGCGTTCGTGGACATGGTGCTGCACGCCGCCGACGCGGTCGGCTGCGACCACGTCGCCGAACTGACCCTCGAAACCCCGCTGGTCCTGACCGGGACGGCGCAGATTCAGGTCCTGGTGGCCGCGCCCGGCGACGACGGCGACCGCGAGGTGACCGTCCACGCCCAGGACGATCCGGACCACGCTTGGACGCTGCACGCGCGAGCGATCGTGAGCACCGTCGCGCCGGAGGAACCCGCCGACCTGAGCAGCTGGCCTCCGGCGGGTGCGCGCCCGGTGGAGCTCGACGGTGTGTACGACCGGCTGGAGGAGGACGGTCTCGCCTACGGACCGGTTTTCCGCGGTCTGGAATCGGTCTGGCGGAGCGGGGAGGAGATCTGCGCGGAGGTGGCGTTGCCGGAGGGGGCGGAGGCCGCCGGGTTCGGCGTGCATCCTGCTCTGCTCGACGCCGCGTTGCACGCGTGGCTGGCGTGCGCGGAAAGCAGCGCTGTGCGGCTGCCGTTCCTGTGGAGCGGTGTGTCCCTGCACGCCACCGGGGCGACGAGGTTGCGAGTCCGCCTCACCCCGGGGGAGGACGCGATGTCCGTGCTGGTCGCGGACGTCGACGGGCGACCCGTGCTCACCGCTCGGTCGCTGGTGACCCGGCCCGTCAGCGAGACGACCTTCCCCGCGCCCCCGAGCAGCGGCCCGTCCCTGTACCGGGTGGACTGGAAATCGGAGACCGGCCCCGAGGTGGTGCTCGCGGTGGGTTCCCGGCTCGCGGTGCTGGGCGACACTGACGACCTCCCGGACTCCCACCCCGAGCTGGCCGGCTGCCACGACCTCGCGGCGCTGGAGCAACGCCTGGCCACCGGCGAACTCCCGGTGCCCGAGCAGGTTCTGGTCGAGCTGCCCACGCCGAGCGGCGAGCAGATGCCCTCGGCCGCCGAACAGGCCGCCCGGAACGCGCTGGCCCTCGTCCAGCGCTGGCTCGCCTCCGAACTGTTCCTCGCGTCCCGGCTGGTGCTGGTGACGCGCGGAGCGGTCGGCGTGCAGAGCGACGGCGTGGCCGACCTCGCCTCGTCCCCGGTCTGGGGGCTGGTCCGCTCCGCGCAGACCGAGCACCCCGGACGGTTCGCCCTGCTCGACGTGGATCCGGGTGGCACGACACCCGACGCCGTGCTGCGGGCCTTGGCCGTCGACGAGCCCCAACTCGCCATCCGGGGCGACGAGATCCTGATCCCACGACTGGTCCCCGACGAATCCCCAGTCACCGCCCGGGACGCCGAGCCGACGTGGCACCTCGACACCGGCGGCAGCGGAACGCTGGAAGGACTCGCCTGGGTGCCGGACACGACGGCGGTCGCCGATCAGGAGCCGGGCGAGTTCGAGGTGCGGGTCGAGGTTCGCGCGGCGGGGGTGAACTTCCGCGATGTCCTGGTGGTGCTCGGCATGTACCCCGACGCCGAGAACGCCGTGCTGGGCAGCGAAGCTGCGGGCGTCGTGACCGAGATCGGTTCCGGCGTCACGAGCGTCGGTGTCGGTGACCGTGTGATGGGCGTGTGGCAAGGCACGTACCGCTCGTCGATCGTGGTGGACGAGTGCACGGTCGTCGAGGTGCCTGCCGGGTGGAGCTGGGAGAGCGCGGCGTCGGTACCGGTGGCGTTCGTGACGGCGTACTACGCCTTGGTGGATCTGGCGGATCTGAGGGCAGGGGAATCGGTTCTCATTCACTCGGCCGCTGGTGGTGTGGGCATGGCCGCCGTGCAGTTGGCGCACCATCTTGGTGCCGAGGTGTGTGCGACGGCGAGTGAGCCGAAGTGGCCCGTGGTGCGTGGTTTGGGTGTTGCTGACGAACGGATCGCGTCGTCGCGGACGGGGGAGTTCGAGGGGGTTTTCGGTGGTGTGGACGTCGTTCTGGATTCGCTGGCCGGGGAGTTGGTGGATGCGTCGCTGCGCCTGGTTCGCCCGGGTGGTCGTTTCGTCGAGATGGGCAAGGCGGATGTGCGCGATCCCGATGAGGTTGCCGCGGCGTATGGCGGTGTGAAGTACCGGGCGTTCGATCTGGCCGAGGCCGGCGGGACGCGTCTCGGCGAGATCTTGCGCGAAGTCGTGCGCCTCTTCGACGCGGGCGCGCTGCAGCTGCTGCCGAACGAGGTGTGGGACGCGCGGCAGGCGGACGAGGCGTTCTGGTTCATGAGCCGGGCCCGGCACGTGGGCAAGCTCGTGCTGAGCATGCCCCGCGAGGGAACCGACGGGTGGGTCGTCGTGACGGGTGCTTCCGGTGTGCTGGGTGGAGTCGTCGCTCGGCATGTGGCCGCGGAGTGGGGTGTGCGCCGGTTGTTGCTGCTCAGCCGCCGAGGCCGGGAGGCCCCGGGAATGGCGGACTTGACGCGGGAGCTGGGCGCTGTCGGTGTTGAGGTGCGGGTCGCCGCGTGCGATGTGGCGGATCGGGACGCACTCGCCGAGGCCCTGTCCGATGTGGCGGGTGGTGTCTCCGGTGTCGTGCACGCGGCGGGGACTTTGGATGACGGGACGGTGGAGTCGTTGACCCCGCGGCGGTTGGCCGACGTGTTGGCCGCGAAGGTGGCGGGCGCGTGGAACCTGCATGAGTTGACTGCGGCGGAGGATGTTCGCTGGTTCGTGCTGTTCTCCTCGGCCGCTGGTGTGCTGGGCGGAGCGGGACAGGCGAACTACGCGGCCGGTAATGCGTTCGTCGACGGGTTGGCGGCGTTGCGCCGTTCGCAAGGTCTGCCCGGTGTGTCGGTGGCGTGGGGTCTGTGGGAACAGCGCTCGGCGATGACCGAAGGACTCGACGAAACGGATCTCACCCGCATGGCCCGCACGGGCGTGCTGCCGATGAGCACCGAGGACGGGCTCCGGCTCCTCGACACGGCCACGACGTCCGTGCGCAGTCTGGTGTTGGCGGCTCACCTGGACACCAGTGCCACCGAGGTGGACCTGTTCCGCGACCTGGCGCGTCGTCCGGCGCCCTCCCGCCGCCGGATGGCGGCGACCGCCGGCAGCGAACGAGGGCCGGACGGTGCGCCGCTGGCTCGTCGCCTCGTCGGACTCAGCGAGGAAGAACGCCGACGCGTGGTGCTGCGAGCCGTGTGCGAGCAAGCAGCAACGGTGCTCGGACATTCTTCGGCCGCGTCGATCCCCGTCGAACAAGGCTTCCTCCACATGGGGTTCGACTCGCTGACCGCCGTGGAACTGCGCAACCGGCTCAACACCGAGACCGGACTGCGATTGCCCGCGACCCTCGTCTTCGACCACCCCGACCCGGCTCGCCTCGCCGACCACCTCGCCGCGGAGCTGACGCCGACCTCCACGGCCGACACCTCCCCGAGCGCCGAGCTCGACCTGCTGGACACGGCGTTGCGCGACCCGTCCGCCGCGGACGACGCCACCCGCGCTCTGGTGGCCGCCCGGCTCCAGAGCCTCCTGGCCCGGTGGACCGTCGCACCCGGCGACGGATCCGACGACGTGGCCGAGAACCTGGAATCGGCCGGGGCGGACGAGCTCTTCGACTTCATCGACCAGCAATTCGGCTCGGACTGACGCCCCTTCTCCCCGGCCGTACGACCCCGTGAGGTAAAGATGTCGGAACAAGAAAAGATGCTGGGTTACCTCCGGCGCGTGACGGCCGAGCTCCACCAGACCCGCGGGCGGTTGCAGGACCTGGAAGCCGCGGCCCACGAACCGATCGCCATCGTCGGCATGGCCTGCCGCTACCCGGGCGGCGTCACCACGCCCGAGCAACTGTGGGACCTGCTGAGCGACGGCACCGACGCCATCACCCCGTTCCCGGAGGATCGGGGTTGGGAGACCGAAGCGATCTACGACCCCGATTCCGGCACACCGGGGCGCACCTACTCCCGGGAGGGCGGCTTCGTCGCCGACGCCGGGTACTTCGACGCGGGGTTCTTCGGGATCTCCCCGCGCGAGGCCCTCGCGATGGACCCCCAGCAGCGGCTGCTGCTCGAAACGTCCTGGGAGGCGGTCGAACGAGCCGGTATCGACCCCGCGTCGTTGAAGGGGCGCGATGCCGGCGTGTTCGTCGGGGCGGTCTCGCCCGATTACGGGCCGCGGCTGCACACCGCCGCTGACGGGGTGGAGGGACATCTCGGGACCGGGACCTCGCTGAGCATCGCCTCCGGGCGCATCGCCTACACCCTCGGCCTCGAAGGACCGGCGGTCACGATCGACACCGCCTGTTCCTCCTCCCTGGTCGCCCTCCACCTCGCGGTGCGGTCGTTGCGGCGGGGCGAGTGCTCCCTCGCCCTCACCGGCGGTGTCACCGTCATGTCCACCCCCGGTACCTTCATCAGCTTCAGCAGGCAGCGCGGCATCGCCCCCGACGGCCGTTGCAAGTCCTTCGCGGCCGCGGCCGATGGTTTCGGACCGGCCGAGGGCGCCGGAATGCTGTGCCTCGAAAAGCTCTCCGACGCGCGCCGCGCCGGACATCCGGTCCTCGCGGTCGTGCGCGGCACCGCGACCAACCAAGACGGTGCCAGCAGCGGGCTCTCCGCGCCGAGCGGTCCCGCTCAGCAGCGGGTGATCCGCGCCGCGCTGGCGGACGCGGAGTTGAGCGCGTCGGACGTGGACGTGGTCGAAGCGCACGGCACGGGGACGAAGCTGGGCGATCCGATCGAAGCGGGCGCCCTGTCGGCCACCTACGGCCAGGGCCGGGGCCCGGAAGCGCCGTTGTGGCTGGGCTCGATGAAATCCAACATCGGGCACGCGCAGGCCGCGGCCGGCGTCGCGGGTGTGATCAAGATGGTCTTGGCGTTGCGGCACGGGATCGTGCCGAGGACGTTGCACGCGGCCGAACCGTCCTCGCACGTGGACTTCAGCGGTGGCGCCCTGCGCCTGCTGACCGATCCGCTCGACTGGCCGCGGAGCGAGCGACCGCGTCGTGCCGGCGTCTCCTCGTTCGGGATCAGCGGCACCAACGCGCACGCCATCGTCGAGGAGGCTCCGGCTCCCGGCGACGAACCGAACCCCGCGCCCGCGCGCGCACTGCCGCTCGCCCCGTGGGTCCTGTCGGCCGCGTCCGCCGCCGCGCTGCGCGACCAGGCGGGCAGGCTCGCCGCGCATGTCGCGCGGCACCCCGAGCACACGATCGCGGACGTCGGCCACGCGCTGGCCACGACCCGCGCCGTTCTCGACCATCGTGCGGTGCTCCTCGCCCCCGATCTCGCGTTCGCGGGCGATCGGTTGACCGAGCACGCGACCGGTGGTGCACCCGCCGAACTCGTCACCGGTCACGCCCGAGGCGGGGCCGGGACCGTGTTCGTCTTTCCGGGGCAGGGTTCGCAGTGGGTGGGGATGGCGGCGGAGTTGCTGGAGTCGTCACCGGTGTTCGCCGCGCGGATGGGGGAGTGCGCTGCAGCGCTAGGGCCTTTCGTGGATGTCGCGTTGCCGGACGTGCTGGGTGATCCGGTCGCGCTGGAGCGGGTGGATGTCGTCCAGCCCGCGTTGTGGGCCGTGATGGTGTCCCTGGCCGAGGTGTGGCGTTCGTGCGGCGTGGAGCCCGCAGCGGTGGTGGGGCACTCGCAGGGTGAGATCGCGGCCGCTGTGGTGGCCGGCGGGTTGTCGTTGGAGGACGGCGCGCGGATCGTGGCGCTGCGCAGCCGCGCCGTCGCCTCCGGGCTGTCGGGAAGCGGCGGAATGGTTTCCGTCGCCGCGTCGGTGGAGGAGGTCGAGCAGCGGCTCGCGTCGAGCGGCGGTGACCTCGCGATCGCGGCGGTGAACGGCCCCTCGGCGGTCGTCGTGTCGGGTGCCGATGCCGCGTTGGAGGAGTTCCTGGCCGGGTGCGAGTCCGATGAGATCCGGGCTCGTCGAGTCCCGGTCGATTACGCGTCCCATTGCGCGCAGGTGGAGAGCATTCGGGACGCGGTCGAGAACGCGGTCTTCGGAGTGACCCCGAAGCCGGGCGCGGTGCCGTTCCACTCGACCGTGACCGGTGGCGTCTTCGACTCCTCGGGGTTGGACGCGGGGTATTGGTACCGGAATCTCCGCAACCCGGTGCGGTTCGAGGAGACGGTTCGGGGCCTGGTGGACCTGGGGTTTCGGCATTTCGTGGAGGTGAGTCCGCATCCGGTGTTGACGCCGGGGATCGAGGAGACCGCCGGGGATGCCGAGGTGTCGGTGGTGGGGACTCTTCGCCGTGACGAAGGCGGTCAGGCGCGCGTGCTGCGGTCCCTGGCGGAGGCCTTCGTCGGTGGGGCACCGGTGGAGTGGGCGCGCGTCTACGACGGGACCGGTGCTCGGCGGGTGGACCTGCCGACCTACGCCTTCCAACGCCAGCACTTCTGGCTCGACCAGAGCGCTCCCGCTGCCGCGCGCGGCATGGACGACGTCGCTCACCCGCTGCTCGACGCCGGTCTGCCGCTGCCCGACTCCGACGGTTACCTCCTCACGGGCCGCTGGTCGCTGCGGACGCATCCCTGGCTGGCCGACCACGTCGTGCGAGGACGGAGCGTGGTACCGGGGACCGCGCTGGTGGAGATCGTCCTGCGCGCGGCGGACAGCGTCGGGTGCGACCGGATCGACGAACTCAGCCTGGAGACACCCGTGGTGCTCCCCGCCGACGGCGGTGCACTGGACGTCCAGTTGACCGTGACTGGCGACGAGGACGGACGCCGGTCCGCCGGGGTGCACGTCCGCGGCGCCGACGGCAGCTGGACCCGCCACGCGCGAGCCGTCCTGAGCAGCGGTGACTCCGAGGAACCCGACGACTTGGCGAGCTGGCCCCCGGCGGGAGCACGGCCGGTGGAGATCGGCGGTGTGTACGAGCGGTTGGGGGAGGACGGTCTCGTCTACGGACCGGTTTTCCGCGGTCTGGAATCGGTCTGGCGGAGCGGGGAGCAGATCTTCGCGGAGGTCGCGTTGCCGGAGGGGGCGGAGCCCGCCGGGTTCGGGGTGCATCCTGCTCTGCTCGATGCCGCGTTGCACGCGTGGTCGTTCTGCGCGGACATGTCGGGTCAGGTTCGGTTGCCGTTCCTGTGGAGCGGTGTGTCCCTGCACGCCACCGGGGCGACGAGGTTGCGGGTCCGGCTCGTACCGGCGGACGACGGCAGCGTGTCGCTGCTCGCGTCGGACGACGAGGGCCGGCCCGTGGCCACGATCGAGGCAGTGATCACCCGGCCGCTGAGCGAGAACCTCGGCGACACCGCCGATGCCCTGCACCGCGTCGAATGGACGCCCGCGTCCGCGACGGACGGCGGGGAGGCGCACCTCGCCGTCGTGGGCGGGGACGCGCTCGGTCTGGCCCGGATCGCCGACGAGTACGAGGATCTGGCCGCACTCGCCGGGCAGGTGACCGCGGGAGAGCGCGCGATGCCCGAGCACGTGCTCGTCGGTTTCGCCCCGTCCGGTGCGGATGTCGCGGCGGAGGCCATGTCCAGTGCGGAGCGCGCGCTGGCGTTCGTGCAGCACTGGCTCGCCGACGAGGCGTTCGCCGGAGCCCGGCTGGTGCTCCTCACGCAGGGCGCCGTTGCCGCCGATGGCGGTGAGGACCTGTCCGACCTGGCCGCGTCCCCGGTCTGGGGGCTGGTGCGGTCCGCGCAGACCGAGCACCCCGGACGTTTCGTCCTCGTCGACCTCGACGGCGACCCGGCCTCGCTCACCGCGCTGCCCGGCGCGCTGGGCACGGGCGAACCGCAACTGGCGCTGCGGCGCGGCGAACCGCGCATCCCGCGAGTCGTGGCGGCTCCCGCTCCGCTGCGGCTGCCCGACGGTCCCTGGCAGCTGGGAGTCGACCCGGCGACCGGCCTCGACGGCATGTCGGTCGTTCCGTCCGGCGCGGCCGATCGGGTGCTGGGTGAGTTCGAGGTGCGGGTGGAGGTGCGTGCGGCCGGGGTGAACTTCCGCGATGTGCTGGTGTCGCTGGGAATGTATCCCGATGCCGAGAACGCCGTGCTGGGTGGCGAAGGCGCGGGGGTCGTGACCGAGATCGGCTCCGGCGTCACGAGCGTCGAGCCCGGTGATCGTGTGATGGGCCTGTGGAGCGGCGGTTTCGGCTCATCGGTCGTGGTGGAGGAGTGCGCGGTCGTCGGAGTGCCTGCGGGGTGGAGTTTCGAGCGTGCCGCGTCGGTTCCAGCGGCGTTCGTGACGGCGTACTACGCGTTGGTGGACTTGGCGGATCTGAAGGCCGGGGAGTCGGTTCTCGTTCATTCCGCTGCCGGCGGCGTGGGCATGGCTGCTGTGCAGCTGGCGCAGCATCTTGGTGCCGAGGTGTGCGCGACGGCGAGTGAGCCGAAGTGGCCGGTGGTGCGGGGTTTGGGGGTTGCTGAGGAGCGGATCGCGTCCTCGCGCAACGGCGATTTCGAGAACCTCTTCGGTGGTGTGGATGTCGTTCTGGATTCGTTGGCGGGGGAGTTGGTGGATGCGTCGTTGCGGCTGACCCGGCCGGGCGGTCGTTTCGTGGAGATGGGTAAGTCGGATGTGCGTGATGCCGATGAGGTCGCGGCGGCGTACGGCGGTGTGAAGTACCGGGCGTTCGACTTGGCCGAGGCCGGTGGCGACCGGCTGGGTGAGATCTTGCGCGAAGTGGTGCGGCTCCTCGAGGCGGGTGCGCTGGAACCGCTGCCGCTCGCGGTGTGGGACGCCCGACGGGCGGGCGAGGCTTTCGCCGTGATGAGCCGAGCCCACCATGTCGGGAAGCTGGTCTTGACCGTGCCTCCTGCTCCGACGCGGCCCGAGGGTTGGGTCGTCGTGACGGGTGCCTCGGGTGTGCTCGGTGGCGTGGTGGCCCGGCATGTCGCTGCCGAGTGGGGCGTGCGCCGGTTGTTGCTGCTCAGCCGCCGGGGTCCGGAGGCTCCGGGAACGGATGACCTGGTCCGTGAGCTGACTTCCGCCGGTGTCGAGGTGCGGGTCGCGGCGTGCGATGTGGCGGACCGGGGCGCGCTCGCAAACGCTCTGTCCTGTGTGGATGGTCAGGTGTCCGGTGTCGTGCACGCGGCGGGGGCTCTGGATGACGTGACGGTGGAGTCGTTGACCCCGCGGCGGTTGGCCGACGTGTTGGCCGCGAAGGTGGCGGGCGCGTGGAACCTGCACGAGCTGACCCGGGATCACGATGTTCGCTGGTTCGTGCTGTTCTCCTCCGCCGCTGGTGTGCTGGGTGGAGCGGGACAGGCGAACTACGCGGCGGGGAACGCGTTCGTCGACGGGTTGGCGGCGTTCCGGCGGTCGCGGGGCTTGCCTGCCGTGTCGGTGGCGTGGGGGCTGTGGGAACAGCGCTCCGGTATGACCGAAGGGCTCGGCGAGACCGACCTCGCCCGCATCGCCCGCACCGGAACGAAGGCGTTGTCCACTCAGGACGGTCTGGCGCTGCTCGACCGCGCGATCTCCTCGCCCGAGGACCTCCTCGTGGCGGCCCGCCTCGACCCGCGGGCCGACCCGAACGCTCCGGTGCACCCGCTGCTGCGGGGGCTCGTCCGGCAACCGGCCGCCCCTCGCCGACGTGCGCTCGCCGCACCCGGGGCGGACGGGTCCGCGGCGTTGCGGCAGCGGCTGCTCGCCCAGCGGACGGACGACCGCCGGAACACCGTCCTGGACCTCGTGCGCACCCAGGTCGCCGCCGTCCTCGGGCACTCCGATCCGGGTGCCGTCGCGCCGGAGTCGGCGTTCAAGGACCTCGGGTTGGACTCCCTCACGGCCGTCGACCTCCGCAACCGGCTCGGCACCGCGACCGGGTTGCGGCTGCCCGCCACCCTCGCGTTCGACCACCCCAACAGCGGAGCCCTCGCGGCACACCTGCTCACCAACCTCCTCGACCCGGTCGCCGTCGGAGCGGAGTCCACTGCCGAGCCGCGGCGCCCCGACGTCGCCGACGACCCGATCGCCATCGTCGGCATGGCCTGCCGCTATCCCGGCGGCGTCACCACCCCCGAGGAGCTGTGGCGGCTCGTCGCTTCCGGCGGGGACGCCATCGGCGGACTGCCTGCGGACCGGGGCTGGGACCTCGACGCGTTGTACGACCCCGATCCGGACGTGCCAGGCCGGATCTACGTGCGGGAGGGCGGTTTCCTCCACGACGCGGGCCGCTTCGACGCGGAGTTCTTCGGCATCTCGCCCGTCGAGGCGCTGAGCATGGACCCCCAGCAGCGGCTCCTCCTGGAGACGAGCTGGGAAGCCGTCGAGCGGGCCGGAATCGTCCCCGCAGCGCTGCGCGGCAGCAGGACCGGCGTGTTCGTCGGCGCGCACTACCAGGAGTACGGGCCCCGGTTGCACGAGGCGGGCGACGGCGCCGAGGGACACCTGCTCACCGGCACCGCGGGCAGCGTCGTGTCCGGGCGGGTCGCCTACGTCCTCGGTCTCGAAGGCCCCGCGGTCACCGTCGACACGGCGTGCTCCTCGTCGCTGGTGTCCCTGCACATGGCCGTGCGGTCGCTGCGCAGCGGTGAGAGCGACCTGGCGCTGGCCGGAGGGGTGGCCGTGATGCCGGGACCCGGTGCGCTCATGGGCTTCAGCAGGCAACGCGGCCTCGCCGCCGATGCCCGCTGCAAGGCGTTCTCCGAAGACGCCGACGGCACGTCGCTGGCCGAAGGCGCCGGCGTCCTGCTCGTCGAGCGGCTGTCGGACGCCCGCCGCAACGGGCACCGCGTCCTCGGCGTCGTCCGCGGCACGGCGACGAACCAGGACGGCGCCTCCAACGGGCTGTCGGCTCCGAACGGACCTTCCCAGCAGCGCGTCATCCGCGCCGCGCTCGCCGACGCCCGGCTCGGCCCGGCGGAGGTGGACGCCGTGGAGGCGCACGGCACCGGGACCAGGCTCGGCGATCCGATCGAGGCCCAGGCGGTGCTGGCGACCTACGGGCAGGACCGCGGTGAGGGCTCAAACCCGCTGCGCCTCGGCTCGATCAAGTCCAACATCGGGCACACCCAGGCCGCGGCCGGCGTGGCCGGGGTGATCAAGGTCGTGAAGGCGCTGGAACACGGCGTGCTGCCCGCTTCGCTGCACCTCGGGCGGCCTTCGACGCACGTCGACTGGTCCGACGGCGACGTCGAGCTGTTGCGGGAGCCCGCGGCCTGGCCGACGGCGGACCGGCCGCGTCGAGCCGGTGTCTCCTCGTTCGGGATCAGCGGCACCAACGCGCACGTCATCGTCGAAGAGGCCCCACCGGTGGACGAGCCGGCCGCGGTGCCCGAGACGGTGAGAGCCGTGCCGTGGCTCGTCTCCGCGCGCTCCTCGGCCGCGTTGCGGGAGCAGGCCGCGCGCCTGCTCGACTCGGTCGGCTCGGCGGACCCGGTGGACCTCGCCGCGGCGCTGGCGACCCGGCGGACCGCTTTCGAGCACCGAGCCGTCGTGCTCGGCGAGCGGCGGGAGGACCTCGACGCGGGTCTCGCGGCGCTGGCCGAGGGCCGGACCGAGCCGCGCCTGGTGACCGGCAGCGCCACCACCGGCCGGATGGCCGTGCTGTTCACCGGCCAGGGCAGCCAGCGCGTCGGCATGGGACGTGCGCTGCACGCGGCGTACCCCGTGTTCGCCGCGGCCTTCGACGCCGCGTGCGAGCACTTCGACGCGCGGCTGCCGGGAATTCCGGCTGTGCGGGACGTCGTGCTGGGCGATCACGAGGACGCCGAGCGCGAGCTGTCCCGCACGCTGTACGCCCAGTGCGGGCTTTTCGCCGTGGAGACCGCGCTCTACCGGCTCGTCGAGTCCTGGGGCGTGCGGCCCGATGCCGTGGCGGGGCATTCGATCGGTGAGATCGTCGCCGCGCACGTCGCCGGGGTGCTCTCGCTCGGCGATGCCTGCGCGCTCGTCGCGACGCGCGGCAGGCTCATGCAGGAGCTGCCGGACGGCGGCGTCATGGTGGCCGTCCGGGCGGCCGAGGCCGATGTCCTGCCGCTGCTGGACGGCCACCGCGACGAGGTGGGCGTTGCCGCCGTGAACGGTCCGGAGGCCGTCGTGCTCTCGGGCACGCGCGCCGGCGTCGACGGGATCGTCGCCGTGCTGCGCGAACGCGGCGTCGAGACGAAGCGGCTCGTCGTGTCGCACGCTTTCCACTCGCCGCTGGTGGACCCCGTGCTCGCCGCGTTCCGCGACGAGGTGGGCGAGCTGGACTTCGCCGTGCCCGAGCTGCTCGTCATGTCCACCCTGACCGGCGAGCCGCTTCCCGCGGACCAGCCGTGCGCGGTCGAGCACTGGGTGCGCCACGTGCGGGAACCCGTCCGCTTCGCCGATGGCGTGGCCGCGCTCGCCGCGCGGGGCGTCACCACGTTCCTCGAACTCGGCCCCGACGGCGTGCTCTCGGCCCTCGGCCAGGACTCCGCGCCCGAGGCGGAGTTCGTGCCCGCGATGCGCGCGGGAGCCGACGAGATCGCGTCCCTGACCGAGGCGCTGGCCCACCTGTTCGTCCGCGGCGCGGAGGTGGACTGGTCCGCCGTCGTGCCGGGGCGGGCGCCGGGATCCGTGCGCCTTCCGACGTACGCCTTCCAACGCGGGGACTACTGGTTGCGCGCCGAGGACGCCGCGCAGGACCGGATCCCCGACGATGCGGCGTTCGCCGCCGAGCTGGCCCTCGGCGACGAGGCGAGAGCGGCCGAGCTGCTGCCGCTGCTGGCCGCCTACCGGGAGCGCCGCCGCGACGAAGCCCTCGTCGACGGCTGGCGCTACCGCACGGCGTGGACACCGGTCAGCGTCCCCGCAGCCGAACCCGCGGGCACCTGGCTCGTCGTCCTGCCCGAGCGGTTCTCCGACGACCCGTGGGTCACCGGCGTCACCGAGGCGCTGACGGCCGGAGGGGCGACGGCCGTGCTCGTCCCCGTCGCGGACCCCAGCGCCCTCGCCGCCGGAGTGACCGGCGCCGGACCCGTCTCCGGGGTGCTGTCCTTGCTGGCACTCGCCGACGGGGACGATCCCGAGCACGACGCGGTGCCGCTGGGCGTGACCTTCGCACTGGCGTTGTCGCGGGCGCTCGACGAGTTCGACGTGCGCGCGCCCGTGTGGCACGTGACCAGGGCGGCCACGGCCGTCAGCGCCGCCGAACGGGTGCGCGGGCCCGGGCAGTCCGGCGTGCGGGCACTCGGCCGCGTCGCCGTCCTGGAGGAGACGGTCCGGTGGGCGGGCACCGTCGATCTGCCGGCGGAGCTCGACGGCTGGGTGGGCTACCGGCTCGGCGCCGTTCTGGCGCGCGGCGTCGGGGAGAGCGAACTCGCCGTCCGCGGCTCCGGAGTCTTCGCGCGCCGCGTCGTCGCGGCCTCCGGTGGCCGGCCGAGGTCCGGATCCGATCCGTGGCCGTCCAGGGGCACCGTTCTGATCACCGGTGGCACCGGCGCTCTCGGCAGTCAAGTGGCCCGGCGGCTGGCTCGCACCGGCGTCGAACACCTCCTGCTCGTCTCCCGGCGCGGTCCCGACGCCGACGGGGCGGCGGCGCTGCACGAGGAGCTCACCGCCCTCGGCACCGAGGTCTCCCTCGTCGCGTGCGACGTCGGCGATCACGACTCGCTCGCGGCCCTGCTCCACGGCATTCCGGCCGAGCGACCGCTGACCGCCGTCGTGCACGCGGCAGGTGTCGTCGACCACGGCGCGTTCTCCGAGATGACCCCGGCACGGCTCCAGGCGGTGGCGCGAGCCTCGTCGCGAGCCGCCCGGCAGCTGCACGACCTCACGCGGGACTCCGACCTCGCGGCGTTCGTGCTGTTCTCGTCGTTCTCCGGTGCGGTCGGCGCCGGCGGTCGAACCGGCGACGCCGTCGCGAGCGCCCTGCTGGAGGCCCTCGCCGAGGAACGGGACGTCGAGGGACTGCCGGTGACCTGCGTCGCTTGGGGCCCCTGGGCGGGATCCGAACCGACGGGCGTTGGCCTCAACCCGATGGAACCCGGTCTCGCCCTGCTGGCGCTGGAGCGCGCAATCACCGCTGGGAACAGCCGGATCGCCGTCGTCGACGCCGACTGGCCGCGCTTCGCCGGGCACCTCGCCGACGACCCCCGGGCCCGCCCGCTGGCACGGGTCCTCTCCGGCATCGCCGGTGTCCGGCAAGCGGCCCCGGGAGCCGCGAACCCGCACGACGCGGAGGAGTTCGGGAAACGGCTCCGGTCCCTGCCTCCGGCCGAACGCGAGGCGGAACTGCTGCGCGTCGTGCGCACCCACGCCGCGGTCGTCCTCGGGCACGACACCGCGGAGGCCATCAGCCCCGAGCGGGGCTTCGTCGACATGGGCTTCGACTCCCTGACCGCTACCCGGCTGCGCAACCGGCTCGCCACCGCGACCGGCCTGCACGTCAGCGCGGCCACCGTTTTCAGCCATCCCACGCCGAACGCGCTGACCGAGCGGCTGCTCGAGATGTACGCCACCCCGCAAGCACGGCCACGCCCCGCGCTGCGACCCCGCAGCAGGAGCTGAAGGCCCGTAACGGCGGTGAGTACTGGTGTCACGCGCGGCGCGCTCGGAAAGCATTGCCCGGACACCGAGATGTGGCGGAGGACGGAGGACGAAGTGGTAGTAGCCACCAGACCGGAAGCTCACGCCCCGAACCTCGTCGGTGTCGGTACCGCGGTGCCGCCGAATTCCTACACGCAGCACGAAATCCTCAGCACCTACGGCATCACCGACGCCAAGGTCCGCTCCGCGTTCCTCAGCGGTTCGATCGAGCGGCGCAACCTCACCCTGCCGCCGCTCGGTCCCGACGGGACGCCCGTCCTCGAGACCCAGGGCGAGCTGCTGGCCAAGCACACCGAAACCGGCGTGCGGATGGGGCGCGAGGCCGTCGAGCGCTGCCTGGAGGATGTCGGTGCCGACGTCGGCGACATCCGATACCTGTGCTGCGTGACCTCCACCGGGTTCGTCACCCCGGGTTTCTCGGCGCTGCTCATCAAGGAGCTCGGCATCGAGCCGTCGTGCCAACGGCTCGACGTGGTCGGCATGGGCTGCAACGCCGGTCTCAACGGGCTCAACGCCGTGTCCGGCTGGTCCGCCGGTCATCCCGGCGAGCTGGCGCTCATGGTGTGCGTCGAGGCGTGCTCCGCCGCGTACGTCTTCGACTCCACGATGCGCTCCGCGATCGTCAACAGCCTGTTCGGCGACGGGGCGGCGGCCGTCGCCGTGCGCGCCGCCGGGCCCGAAGCCGAGGAGCGGGGCCCGGCCCTGCTTCGGTTCACCAGTCACATCATCCCCGAAGCGGTCGGCGCGATGCGTTACGACTGGGACGACGACCACGGCAAGTTCAGCTTCTACCTCGATCCCGAAGTCCCGTACGTGGTCGGCGCGAACGCCGAGACCGCTGTGGGGCGGCTCCTCGAAGGCACGGGGGTGCGCGCGGGCGAGATCGCGCACTGGGTGGTGCATTCCGGCGGCAAGAAGGTCATCGACGCGGTGCGCGTGAACCTCGGCCTGTCCCGGCACGACGTGCGGCACACCACCGGCGTGCTGCGGGACCACGGCAACCTCTCCAGCGGTTCGTTCCTGTTCTCCTACGAGCGGCTGCGAGCCGAGAAGGCCACCGCACCAGGCGATCTCGGAGTGCTGATGACGATGGGGCCCGGATCGACCCTCGAGACGGCCCTGGTGCGCTGGTGAGGAAAGGGGTGGCTGCGGAGATGCATGCGGACACGAGGATCGAGCTGCCCGACGCGTTGGGGGTCTCGGCCCGGCTGGACGGCGGGATGCCGCTTCCCGAGCTGACGGCCGCCGTCAACGAGGTGTGCGAGCAGGTGGAGGACCAGCGGGAGCGGACGGTCGCCGTCCTGCGGTTCCCGCCCGCCCCCGCCCAGCCGCGCGAGTGGCCCGGTGACGTCTCGATCCAGGACGTCAACCGCTGGGAGCGCGCCGTGCGGCGGCTGGAACGCCTCGACGCCGTCAACATCGCCGTCGCCGAAGGCACCTGCGGGGGGCCGGTCCTCGATCTGATGCTCACCGCGGACTTCCGCATCGGCACTCCCGACCTGACGCTCATGCTGCCGGTCAACGACGGTCACTACTGGCCGGGCATGTCCCTCTACCGGCTCGTGCACCACATCGGCTTGGCGCGGGCGCGCCGACTCGTCATGTGGGGCACCGACATCCCGGCGGCCGAAGCCCTGGAGCTCGGCATCATCGACCAGGTCAGCGACGACCTCGCGGAGGCGGTGCAGGCCGCCGTCGTGCTGCGCGGACGGCTGTCCGACCACGAGACCCGCATCCGGCGGCGCCTCCTGGAGGAAGCCGCGTCCGCCGAGTACGACGACGCGCTCGGCGCGCACCTCGCGGCCTGCGACCGCGAGCTGCGACGGCTGCGCGCGGTCGCCGCGGCGGACGGTTCGGAGAGCGAGGCCGACGGATGACCGACTCGCTCGACCAGGACGTCGCCCGCCTCGCCACGTTCACCGAGGCGGGGGAGCGGCGGCTCGCCGCGCTGCCACCACGACCCGACCGCACCCCGGACGAGCAGGAGCAGGCCGCCCGCATCCACGCGGACGCCCGCCAGGTCCGCCGGGCCTTCCTCGCCCGCCACACCGAGACGATCTACGGCCTGCTCACCGACGGGCTGACCCGTCCGGTCCGGCTGCCGGAACTCGTCGTCGCGGCGGCCGAGCGCTTCCCCGGTCTGGTGCCGACCCGCGAGCAGATGGCCGCCGAACGCGCGCACGTCCAGGCGCACAAGGAAGGCCGCGAGATCGACCAGGGCCTGTTCTGCGGTGCCGTGCTGCGCTCTCCCACGGTGGGCCGCCACCTCGTCGAGACGATGCTGCGGCCGACGCCGCGCGCCCTCGACCTCGTCGACGCCTTCCGCGCCGACGGCCGGGCCGAGCTGGACACGGTGCTCGTGACCCGCCGGGGCACGACGGCCCACGTCGAATTCCGCAACGCCGCACGGCTCAACGCCGAGGACGAGCGGTTGATCGCCGACCTCGACACGGCCGTCGACCTGGTCCTGCTCGACGACGCGGTCGCGGTCGGCGTCCTGCGCGGCGGCACCGTCGACCACCCGAAGTACCGAGGGCGGCGCGTGTTCAGCGCGGGCATCGACCTCACCGATCTGCGCGACGGGCGGATCCCGTTCGTCGAGTTCCTCCTCGGCCGCGAGCTCGGCTACCTGAACAAGATCCTGCGGGGCCTGCTGACCGACCCGGCGCCCGGCGCGGTGGCGCAACGGATGACCAGCAAACCGTGGATCGGTGCCGTCGACGCGTTCGCCATCGGTGGCGGCATGCAACTCCTGCTCGTCGTCGACCACGTGATCGCGGCGGAGAACTCCTACGTCAGCCTGCCCGCCGCCGAGGAGGGCATCGTGCCCGGTCTCGGCAACCTCAGGCTCACCAGGCACACCGGCGCGCGCCTGGCCCGCCAGGTGCTGCTCGGCGGGCGGCGGATCGCGGCGGCCGACCCCGAGGCGCGGCTCGTCTGCGACGAGATCGTTCCGCCCGACGGCGTGGACGAGGCCCTCGACCGCGCCGCGCGAGCCCTGTCCGCACCGGCCGTCGCGGCCAACCGGCACATGCTCGCCGTCGCGGAGGAACCCCTCGACCTGTTCCGTGACTACCTCGCCGAGTTCGCCGTCGCGCAGGCCGAACGCGCCTACGCCCCGGACGTGCTGGAGAAGGTCGAACGCAGGTGGCGGGAGCGGGAGCGGCGTCGCGCCGCGGAGCGGAGCGCATCATGACCGGCACACCCGACCTGCACGCCGACGACCTGCACGCTTCAGTGCGGGACCCGGCGCTCGGCGCCATCGGTTTCCTCAACGAGGTGATGAGCCGGTACCCCGAGGCCATCTCCTTCGCTCCCGGTGCCCCGCACCCGGATTTCATGCGGGACATCGACACCCGCGCGCTGACCGACCGGTTCGTCGCCCACCTCGTCGACGAACGCGGCTTCACCCCGGACAGCGCGCAGCGCGCGCTCTACGAGTACGGCCCCGCGCAGGGCCTGATCAACGATCTCGTCGCCGAGGCGATCGGCGCGGACCAGGGCATCCACGCCGATCCCCGAGCGATCGTGGTCACCGTCGGCGCCCAAGAGGCGTTGCTGCTGACGCTGCGCGCGCTGTTCCGGCACTCCGGCGGCGGCGACGTCCTCGGCATCGCCGACCCCTGCTACGCGGGCATCACCGGGGCCGCGCGGCTGCTCGACATCCCCGTCGTCCCCCTCCGCGAAGGGGAGGCCGGACTCGACGTCGATCACCTCGCCGCCCAGTGCCGCGAGGCCCGCCAGGGGGGTCGCCGGGTCCGGGCCTGCTACGTCGCTCCCGACTTCTCCAATCCCGGCGGCGCCCGCATGCCACTGGCCACCCGGCACGCGCTGCTCGACCTGGCGGACCGGGAGGACCTGCTGCTCATCGAGGACAACGCGTACGGGTTCACCGCGCCGGAGGACGACGGCCTGCCCGGCCTCAAGGCCTTGGACGGCCGTCGTCGCGTCGTGCACGTCGGCACGTTCGCGAAGGTGGGCTTCCCCGGCGCCCGCGTCGGGTACGCCGTCGCCGACCAGCGCGTCCAGCACGATGCCGGCGAACGGGCTTTGGCCGAGGAACTGGCCGTCCTCAAGACCATGACCACCGTCAACACCCCGCCGCTGGCCCAGGCGGTCGTCGGCGGCCTGCTGCTGGAGCACGGCCGTTCGCTGGCCGAACTCGGACGCCCCAAGGCGCAGCGCTACCGGCGCAACCTGGGATGCCTGCTGGACGCGCTGGACCGGCACCTCGGCGACGCCCTGCCGCCCGGCATCACGGTGCAGCGGCCCGCCGGTGGCTTCTTCGTCCGCATCGACATCCCCGTCCCCGCGGACCTCGCGCTGCTGGAGGTCTCGGCCGCCGAGCACGGCGTGCTGTGGACGCCGATGGGCCAGTTCTCCCTCACCGACCGCTGCGATCGCCAACTCCGGCTCTCGTGCAGCTACCTCGACCCCGACCAGATCGAGCAGGGCGTCAAGCGGCTCGCGGCCTTCCTCCGCGAGAAGACCGCGGCATGACCCGGCTCGAAGCCCCCCGGACCGTCGCGAAAGGACACCGCCGATGCGCCTGAACTGCTACGACGACTTCACCCCGCTCAAAGAGGTCATCGTCGGCTCCGCGGAGGGCTACCTCGACCGCGTGCGGGACATGTCCTTCGACATGTTCATCAGCGACAACATCTCCGGCGCCCGCGGCTACTACCCCTCGTTGTCCACCTGGCGCGACAGCGAGGAACGTCGTGAGCGCAACACCCCGCACCGGCTGGAGATGAAGGAGCGGTTCCTCGGCGAACTCGTCGAAGACGTCGAGGGCGTCGCCGACCAGCTGGCCGCGCTCGGCGTCACCGTGCACCGCCCGCTGCGGCTCGACCCCGGCGTCACCAGGGTCGCCACTCCCGCCTTCGAAGCCACGGTCACACCGCCGCTCAACATCCGCGACAACACGCTGATCCTCGGTGACGAGATCGTCGAGTGCCCGCCGATGCTGCGCGACCGGTACTTCGAGACGCAGTTCCTCAAACCGGTCTTCCAGGACTACTTCCGGCAGGGCGCCCGCTGGACGACCATGCCGCGCCCCATGATGACCGACCACTCCTTCGACCCGGAGAACGTGGCCCACGCCGCTCCGAACATCGAAGTCCCCCTCGACCCGCAGGACTCGGCCTACGACGTCGGGGCCGAGCTGATGATCGACGGCGCAAACTGCCTCCGCCTCGGCCGCGACCTGATCGTCAACGTGTCCAACGCCAACCACGCGCTCGCCTACGAGTGGTTGGAACGGCACCTCCGCGGGCGCTTCCGCGTGCACCGCATGGACAAGCTCACGCAGAGCCACATCGACAGCGTCGTCGTCCCGCTGCGCCCCGGCACCCTGCTGCTGCGCGACCCGGGCGTCGCCGATTACCTGCCGGAAGCCCTGCGGAGCTGGGACATCATCGTCCCGCCGCCGCCCGGCATCGACGACTACCCGCAGTACGAGAACGGCGACCCGATCCCGGCAAGCCCCTACATCGACCTCAACGTGCTGTCGGTCGACGAGAACACGGTTCTGGTCAACGACGCGTGCAAGACGCTCATCACCACCTTGGAAGAGCACGGCTTCGACGCGGTGCCGATCCGGCACCGGCACCGGCGGCTCTTCGGCGGCGGTTTCCACTGCTTCACCTTGGACACCGTGCGCACCGGCGGTGCCGAG
Source organism: Saccharopolyspora endophytica (assembly GCF_018070075.1). GTDB lineage: Bacteria > Actinomycetota > Actinomycetes > Mycobacteriales > Pseudonocardiaceae > Saccharopolyspora > Saccharopolyspora endophytica. The sequence continues at coordinate 207,873 of NZ_JAGPXE010000011.1, read as the reverse complement.
GACTACCTCGGCTGATCCGGCCGCGAATCGGGCGACCCGAACAAACCAGAGGAGTGTCCGTGATTCCTGCGTCGTACGCGCAGCGTCGGCTGTGGTTCCTGGACCAGTTGGACGGGGCGGGAGCCCTCTACAACATTCCGCTGGTCCTGCGGCTCGAAGGCTCGCTCGACATCGGCGCGCTGCGAGCGGCGCTGACCGACGTGCTCATCCGGCACGAGAGCCTGCGCACCCGCTTCCCGCAGCACGACGGCGAACCCGTCCAGGACATCGTGGCCCCGGACGACATCGGCGACCCGCTGCTCGTCACCGAGGTGCCCGCGGACCGGCTGGAAGCGGAGATCGCGGACACCGCTCGGCACGTCTTCGACCTGGCCCACGACCTCCCGTGCCACGCGCGGTTGCTGACCTCGGGCCCCGAGGACGCCGTGCTCGTGCTGGTGCTGCACCACATCGCCGCCGACGGGTGGTCGGCGGACCCGCTGTGGCGGGACCTGTCGGTCGCCTACGCCGCCCGCAAGGCTGGGAGCGCGCCGAAGCAGGAACCGCTGCCCGTGCAGTACGCCGACTACGCGCTCTGGCAGCGCGAACTGCTCGGCGACGCCGACGACCCGGAAAGCGTGCTGGCCACCCAACTGTCGCACTGGCGCGCGGCGCTCGCGGGCGCACCGGGGGAGCTGTCGTTGCCCACCGACCGGACCCGCCCCGCGGTCTCGGCGCGCGAGGGCGGCACCGTTCGCCTCGACGTGCCCGCCGGTCTGCGCGACCGTTTGGCGGAGCTGGCGCGCGCCGAGGGCGCGACCCCGTTCATGGTGTGGCAGGCCGCGATCGCCGTCCTGCTGTCCGCACTCGGCGCTGGGGACGACATCCCGGTCGGCACCCCCGTCGCCGGCCGCGACGAGGCCGGGCTGGAAGGACTCGTCGGGTTCTTCGTCAACACCCTCGTGCTGCGCACCGACCTCAGCGGCGACCCGGCCTTCACCGACGTCGTCGGCCGGGTCCGGGAGACGACCGTCGAGGCGCTGCGCAACCAGGACGTTCCCTTCGAACGGCTCGTGGCGGAGCTCGACCCGCACCGCTCCCTGACCCGGCACCCGCTGTTCCAGGTCAACCTGACGCTGCACAACGTCCCCGAGACCGCCGTCGGGTTGGACGGCCTGACGGCCACCGCCCACGTCGCGGAGCTTCCGCTGGCCAAGTTCGACCTCGACTTCCAGGTGTGGGAACGCCGCGCCGGGGTGGAGGTCGAGCTCACCTACTCCGCCGATCTCTTCGACCGCGCGACCGTCGAGTCGTTCGCGGCCCGGCTGCTGCGGGTGCTGGAGGCCGTCGCCGCCGATCCCGGGACCCGGTTGCACGCCCTCGACGTGCTCGACCCGGCCGAGCACCGCGCGCTCAGCGCGACCGCCGGCCCCACCCGGGTTCTGCCCTCGGCGACCGTTCCGGACCTCTTCGCGGAGCAGGCGGCGGCCCGCCGGGAAGCGAGCGCCGTCACCGCGAGCCTCACCTACGCCGACCTCGACGCCGCCGCCAACCGCCTCGCCCGCCACTTGATCGGGCGAGGCATCGGCCCGGAGACGCGGGTCGCCGTCGCGATGGAGCGCACCCCCGACCTCGTCGTCGCGCTGCTCGCGGTGATGAAGGCGGGCGGTGCCTACGTGCCGATCGACCCCGCGCACCCGGACGCCCGGATCAGCGCGCTGCTCGCGGACGCCGAGCCCGCCGTCCTGCTCACCACCACCGGACTCGCCGATCGACTCCCCGCCGATGTCGACCGCGTCGTCCTCGACGACCTGGCCGTCCGCGCCGCCGTCGCAGCGTGCAGGTCGGAGCCGATCACCCAGGACGAGCGGTCCTGCCCGCTGCTGGCCGACCACCCGGCCTACGTCATCCACACCTCCGGTTCCACCGGCGTCCCGAAGGGCGTCGTCGTCACCCACGCCCAGGTCACGGCCCTGCTGCGGACCGCGGCCGCGCGGTACTCGTTCGACGGCCAGGACGTGTGGACCTGGTTCCACTCGCACGCCTTCGACTTCTCGGTGTGGGAGCTGTGGGGTTGTCTGCTGACCGGTGGTCGGCTCGTCGTCGTCGACCACGACACGTCCCGCTCGCCGCGCGAGTTCCGGAGCCTGGTCGTCGCCGAGGGCGTCACCGTCCTCAGCCACACCCCGTCGGCGTTCCACCAGCTCGAGCACGCCGACGAGCAGGAACCCGGCACCGCTCTCGACGCCCCGCTGCGCCTCGTCGTCCTCGGCGGCGAGGCGCTGGACACCGACCGGCTCGTCCGCCGGGACGGCCCGGCGCTGGTGAACATGTACGGCATCACCGAGACCACCGTGCACGTCACCCACCTCGACATCGGCCCAGGGACGCGGCCCGGCCCGCACGGCGCCAGCCCGATCGGCCTGCCCCTGGACAACACCCGCGTCCACGTCCTCGACGCCCACCTGCGACCCGTACCGCCCGGCGTGGTCGGTGAGATGTACGTCGCGGGCTCCGGTGTCGCGCGCGGCTACCTCGGCATGCCCGCGCTCACCGCGAACCGGTTCGTGGCCAATCCTTTCGAGCCCGGCGGTGCCCGCATGTACCGCACCGGCGACCTCGCGAGGTGGGGGAGCGACGGCACCCTGGAGTACCTGGGTCGCGCCGACGACCAGGTGTCGCTGCGGGGCTTCCGCATCGAACCCGGTGAGGTCGAGGCCGCCCTGCTCACCGACGAGCGCGTCGCGCACGCCGCGGTCGTCCTGCGCGAGGACACCTCCGGCGACCAGCGGCTGATCGCCTACGTCGTCCCCCGCGTTCCCGCAGAGGACGGCGACGCGCTGGCGCGGTCGGTCCGCGACGCCGTCACCCGACTGCTGCCCGCCCACATGGTGCCCGCGGCGGTCGTCCCGCTGGAGCGGCTGCCGCTCACCGTCAACGGCAAGCTCGACAGGGACGCGCTGCCCGCGCCCGAGTTCGTCACCTCCGGGGGTCGCGGCCCTTCGACGGTGCGCGAGGAGGTCCTCTGCGCCGCCTTCGCCGAGGTCCTCGGCGTGGACCGGGTGGGCGTCGACGACGACTTCTTCGCGCTGGGCGGGCATTCCCTGCTCGCGGTGCGGCTCGTCGAGCGACTGCGCGCCCGTGGTGTGCCGGTCGACGTGCGGACCCTGTTCACCGCGCCGACACCGGCCGGGCTCGCCGCCGTCGCCGGTCGCGCACCCGTCGACGTCCCGGAGGGCAGCCCGCCGGCCGGCGCCACCCGGATCACCCCGGAGATGGTGCCGCTGGCCGGGCTCACCGCCGCCGAGCTGGACACCGTCACCGGTGGCGTTCCCGGCGGCGCCGCCAACGTCGCCGACATCTACCGGCTCGGCCCGTTGCAGGAGGGCCTGTTCTTCCACCACCGGTTGCACGCCGAGAACGGCACCGACGACCCGTACCTCGTGCGCTACGTCCTGCGGTTCGACACCCGGGCGCTGCTGGAGGCGTTCCTCGCCGCCTGGCCGCGCGTCATCGAGCGCCACGAAGTGCTGCGCACGGGTCTCGTCTGGGAGGGGCTCCCGCATCCCGTGCAGGTCGTGCACCGGCACGTCGAACTGCCGGTGACCGAGGTCGAACTCGACGCGGCCGACGACGGCGCGGAGCGGTTGCTGGCCCTCGCCGACGGCCCGATGGACCTGCGTCGCGCCCCCTTGCTGGACGTGCTCACCGCGGCCGAACCCGGTACCGATCGCTGGCTGCTGGCGATCCGCATGCACCACATCACCCAGGACCACACCACCCTCGAACTGGTCCTCCGGGAGGTCACCGCCTTCCTCGGCGGCCACGGCGACGACCTGCCGAACCCGTTGCCTTACCGCACTTTCGTCGGCGAAGCCCTGCTCGGCACGCCCGCCGCGGAGCACGAAGCGCACTTCGCGCGCCTGCTCGGCGACGTCACCGAACCCACCGCCCCCTTCGGGGTGCTGGAGGTGCGCGGCGACGGCCGCGACGTCACCGAACGCCGCGCCGTCCTGGACCCGCAGGTCACCACCCGGCTGGGGGAGCAGGCCCGGCGCGCCGGGGCGAGCGCCGCCACCGTCCTGCACGTCGTGTGGTCCCGGGTGCTCGCCGCGCTCTGCGGAGGCGACGACGTCGTGTTCGGGACCCTCCTGTTCGGACGCATGCAGGCAGGTGCCGACCACGTCCCCGGCATGTTCATCAACACGCTGCCGGTGCGGGCCTCGATCGGCGACGCGGGTGTGGTCGGCGCGGTGCGGGACATGCACGCCCAGCTGGCCGAGCTGCTGGTGCACGAACACGCCTCGCTCGCGGACGCCCAGCGCGCCAGCGGCGTCCCCGTGCCCGCTCCGCTGTTCACCGCCGTCCTCAACTACCGGCACAACACCTCGGGTGACGACCGCGCGACCGTTCTCCCATCGGGAGCCGACGTCCTCGCTGCGCGGGAACGCACCAACTACCCGCTGCTGGTGTCGGTCGACGACGAAGGCCAGGGGATCGCCTTCGACGTGCAGGCCGCGGCCGGGATCGACCCCGACGTCGTGATCGGGTTGCTGCAGGCCACCACCGAGCGCGTCGTGACCGCCCTCGAACAGGCCCCGCTCACCCCGCTCGCCGACATCGACGTGCTGCCGGCCGCCGAACGGCACCGCGTCCTCGTCGAGTGGAACGACACCGGCGTTCCCGAGAGCACCCGCACCCTCGCCGACGTGTTCGCCGACCGGGCCGCCGCCACCCCCGGTGCCGACGCCCTCGCCTTCGGCGCCAAACGCCTCAGCTACGCCGAGCTCGACGAGCGGGCCAACCGGTTGGCCCGCCACCTGATCGGTCACGGCGTCGGAGCCGAAGGCCGGGTCGTGCTCCTCATGGACCGCTCACCGGGGACGATCGTCGCGCTGCTGGCCGTGCTGAAATCCGGCGCCGCCTACGTGCCGATCGACCCGGACCAGCCCGCCGAACGCATCGCCCACCTGTGCAACGACGCCGACCCGGTGGCCGTCCTGACCACCGCCTCGATCGCCGAGGCCGTCCCGCTGCCCGGACCGGCCCCGATCGTCGTCGACGACCCCTCGGTCAGCGCCGCCGTGGCCGCCCGTCCCGGCCATCCGCTCACGCAGGCCGACCGCACGGTCCCGCTGCGTCCCGAGCACCCGGCGTACGTCATCTACACCTCGGGCTCCACCGGCACCCCCAAGGGCGTCGTGGTCCCGCACGCGGGCGCGGTGAACCTGCTCGCCTTCCGCTGGCCGGGGTTGGCCCCCGGCAGCAGGCTCCTGCAGTTCGCCTCGCTCGGCTTCGACGTCGCGACCTGGGAGATCATGACGGCTTTCGCCGCGGGCGCTTGCCTCGTCGTCGCCCCCGCCGCCGAACTCCTGCCCGGCGCGGGCCTGGAGGACACCGTCGCCGAGCAGGGCGTGACCCACCTGCAGCTGCCGCCGACGGTCCTCGGCATGGTCGACGACGCGCAGCGGCTGGCCGGCGTGGAGACCGTGCTCGTGGCGGGGGAGGCATTGGGCTCCGCGCTCGTCGACCGATGGGGCGCCGAGCGCTGGTTCGGCAACGCCTACGGACCGACGGAGATCACCGTCATCGCGGCGGCCGACGGCCCGCTGCGCCCCGGTGACGCCCCGACGATCGGCCGCCCGCTGCCCGGTGTGCGCCTCTACGTCCTCGACGCCCACCTGCGGCTCGTGCCGGACGGCGTCGACGGCGACCTGTACGTGGCGGGCGGTGGCGTCGCTCGCGGCTACCTGGACCGGCACGGGCTCACCGCGGAGCGGTTCGTCGCGGATCCGTTCGGGCCGGCGGGTTCCCGCATGTACCGCACCGGCGACACCGTTCGCCGGACGGCCGACGGCCGCTTGCTCTACGTCGGCCGATCCGACGACCAGGTCAAGATCCGCGGCTTCCGCATCGAACCGGGGGAGGTCGAGGCGCAGCTCGCCGACGACGCGCGCGTGGCTCAGGTCGCGGTCGTCGTCCGCGAGGACGCGCCCGGGGACAAGCGGCTCACGGCCTACGTCGTTCCCGCCGGGCCCGAGCGGGAGGAGCTGCCCACCGCGCTGCGCGGCCACGTGGAGTCCCGGCTCCCCGCGCACCTGGTGCCGTCCGCCTTCGTCGTGCTCGACCGGTTGCCGCTGTCGGTCAACGGCAAGCTCGACCGCGCGGCCCTGCCGGTGCCCGAGCGCGCCACCGGCTCCGCTCTCCGGCCGGCGGGTGTGCGCGAGGAACTGCTGTGCTCGGTGTTCGCCCAGGTGCTGGGCGTGCCGCGGGTGGGTGTCGACGACGATTTCTTCGCGCTGGGCGGGCATTCGCTGCTCGCCGTGCGCCTGGTCAGCCGGGTTCGCGCCGTGCTCGGCGTCGAGATCCCGGTGCGGGCCGTCTTCGAGGCCTCGACGGTGGCGGCGCTGGCGGCTCGGCTGGCCGAGGCCGACGGTGCCCCCGCGCGCCGCGGGGTGTCGGCCGGTGCGCGACCGGAGCGGGTGCCGTTGTCGTTCGCGCAGCGCCGGTTGTGGTTCCTGGACCGGATGGAGGGCGCCAGCGCGCTCTACGACATCCCGCTGGTGCTGCGGCTGACCGGGAAGGTCGACGTCGCCGCGCTGCGGGCGGCGCTGGGTGATCTGGTGGCGCGGCACGAGACGCTGCGGACCCGGTTCCCGGAAATCGACGGCGAGCCGCACCAGGAGATCGTCCCGGTCGGCGCCGCGACGGTGGAACTGCCGGTGCTGGCGGCCGAGGGCGAGGAGGACCCGCGGATCGCCGAGGCGGCCGGGCACGTCTTCGACCTGGCCACCGACCTCCCCTTCCGGGCGGCGCTGTTCACGACCGGCCCGGAGACTTCGGTGCTGGTGCTCGTGATGCACCACATCGCCGGTGACGGCTGGTCGATGAGCCCGCTGTGGCGGGATCTCTCGGAGGCGTACGCGGCGCGGTGCGCGGGCGCGGCACCGCGGTGGCGGCCGTTGCCGGTGCAGTACGCGGATTACGCGCTGTGGCAACGAGATCTGCTCGGCGAGGCCGATGACCCCGGCAGCCTGCTCTCCGGTGAGCTCGCCCATTGGCGCGCGGAACTGGCCGGTGCCCCCGACGAGCTCGCGTTGCCGCTCGACCGGCCGCGCACCGCTGACACCGGGCACGGCGGTGGCTGGGTGGACGTCGAGGTGCCCGCCGAGTTGCACGAGCGGTTGGCGGAGCTGGCGCGCGCCGAGGGCGTCACGATGTTCATGGTGTGGCAGGCGGCGCTGGCCGTCCTCCTGTCGCGGCTCGGGGCGGGGGAGGACATCCCGCTGGGCAGCCCGGTGGCGGGCCGCACCGACGAGGCGGTCGAAGACCTCGTCGGGTTCTTCGTCAACACCGTCGTGCTGCGCGTCGATCTGTCCGGGGACCCGGACTTCACCGAGGTGCTGGCCAGGGTGCGCCAAGCCGCGCTCGGTGCGCTGGAGCACCAGGACGTCCCCTTCGAGCGCCTCGTGGAAGAACTGGCCCCCGCTCGCCACACCGGTCGCCACCCGCTGTTCCAGGTGATCGCGGAAGCGCAGTCCACTCCGCGCACCGAGCCCGCACTGGCGGGCGCCGACGTCGAACCGCTCCGGTCGGCCACCGGCGACGCCAAGTTCGACCTGGACCTGCAGATCGCGGAGCGCTTCGACGCGGGCGTGCCGGACGGCATGACGGGCGTGCTCGGCTACGCCACCGACCTGTTCGACCACGAGACCGTCGAAGCACTGGTGGCGCGCCTGCTGCGCGTCCTCAGCGACATGGCGCGGGAACCCGGTCGCGCGGTGCACCAGGTCGACGTCCTCGACTCGGCCGAGCGACGGCACGTCCTGACCGAGTGGCCCCACCGGCAGCCGCACTACGAGGGCGCCGCCGTCTACGTCCTGGACGCCGGCCGCTCTCCCGTGGCCCCGGGCGTCCTCGGCGACCTGCACGTCGTCGACGGCGCGGCCCGGGACGACGACGCCTCCGTTCCTTGTCCCTTCACCGACGACGGGAGCCCCATGCGCCCGACCGGACGCCGCGCCCGCTGGGACCGCGAGGGGCGTGTGCACCTCGTGGACCCGGAACCCGGCGACACCGTCGACACCCCCGCAACGGCGCTCGAGCGCCGTCCGGCGGGCCTCCGCGAAGAGCTGCTGTGCTCGGTGTTCGCCCAGGTCCTCGGCGTGCCGCGGGTGGGTGTCGACGACGACTTCTTCGCCCTCGGCGGGCATTCGCTGCAAGCGGTGCGCCTCGCCAGCCGGATCCGCACCGTCCTCGGCGCCGAACTCCCCATCCGCACCCTGTTCGAGGCGCCGACTCCAGCGCAGCTGGCGGCACGGCTCGCCGAGTCGGGAAGCGCCGGTGTGCGGCCCGCGGTGTCGGCCGGTGCGCGGCCGGAGCGGCTGCCGCTGTCGTTCGCGCAGCGCCGCTTGTGGTTCAGCGATCAGCTGGAGGGCGCGGGCGCGCTCTACAACATCCCGCTGGTGCTGCGGCTGACCGGGCGGGTCGACGTCGACGCGCTGCGGGCCGCGCTCGGCGACGTGGTGGCCCGGCACGAGACGCTGCGGACCCGGTTCCCGGAAGTCGACGACGAGCCGTTCCAGGAGATCACGCCCGTCGGCGAGGCAGTGGTGGAGTTGCCCGTCGTCGAGGTGGCCGCGGGGGATCTGGACGCGCGGATCGCCGAGACCTCGGCGCACGTCTTCGACCTGGCCACCGAGCTGCCGCTGCGGGCGGTGCTGTTCACGACCGGCCCGAAGAGTTCCGCGCTGGTCCTGGTGGTGCACCACATCGCCGGTGACGGCTGGTCGATGGCCCCGCTGTGGCGGGACCTGTCGGTGGCGTACGCGGCGCGGTGCGACGGCCTGGCGCCCGAGTGGCGGCCGCTGCCCGTGCAGTACGCGGATTACGCGCTGTGGCAACGAGATCTCCTCGGTGATCCGGACGACCCCGACAGCCTCCTGCACGACCAGGTCTCCTACTGGCGGAAGGCGCTGGAGGGCGCACCCGAGGAACTCGCGCTGCCCGCGGACCGGCCCCGACCGGACGTCGACAGCCGCATCGCGGGCTGGGCCGACATCGAGGTGCCCGCCGAGTTGCACGAGCGGTTGGCGGAGCTGGCGCGCGCCGAGGGCGTCACGATGTTCATGGTGTGGCAGGCGGGCCTCGCGCTCCTGCTGTCCCGCCTCGGTGCGGGGGAGGACATCCCGCTGGGCAGCCCGGTCGCCGGACGCGCGGACGAGGCGGTCGAAGACCTCGTCGGGTTCTTCGTCAACACCATCGTGCTGCGCACCGACCTGTCCGGGGACCCGGACTTCACCGAGGTGCTGGCCAGGGTGCGCCAAGCCGCGCTCGGTGCGCTGGAGCACCAGGACATCCCCTTCGAACGGCTCGTGGAAGAACTGGCGCCATCCCGCTCGAAGGGGCGTCATCCGCTGTTCCAGGTGATCCTGGCCGTCCAGAACATCCCGCAGCGCGACGTGACGCTGCCCGGCCTCGACGTCGACTCCCGCCCCGATGCGCCGGCGATGGCCAAGTTCGACCTCGACTTCCAGGTCGTCGAGCTCTTCGACGACGCGGGCGAACCGGACGGCATGCTCGGCGGCCTCACCTACGCCGCGGACCTGTTCGACCACCGCACGGCCGAAACCCTGGTGGCGCGCCTGCTGCGCGTCCTCGACGCCGTCACCGCGGACCCGCACCGCCCCGTCGCCCGCGTCGACCTGCTCGACCCCACCGAACGGCGACGCCTGCTCACCGAGTGGAACGCCACCCACAGCGACACGTTGGCGCTCACCGTCCCCGAGCTGTTCGCGATCCGCGCTTCCCGCGCGCCGAAGGCCATCGCGCTGACCACCGCGCTCACCGAGGAGCCCGAGCAGCTCACCTACGCCGAGCTGGACCACCGCTCCAACCAGCTCGCCCACCACCTCATCGACCTCGGTGTGGTTCCCGAGACGCCGGTCGGCGTCGTCATGGACCGCTCGATCGACGTCGTCGTCGTGCTGCTCGCGATCCTCAAGGCGGGCGGTGCCTACGTCACCGTCTCCCCGGACCAGCCCGCTGCCCGCATCGCCGAGGTGCTGCACCGCGCCGGAACTTCGCTGTGCGTGGCCGACGACAGCTACGCCGAGGACCTGCGCGGGGAGGTCGCCACCGTGGTCCGCGCCGGGGACTCCGCCGCGTGGGCGGACCAGCCGGTCACCGCCGTGTCCGGGCGCAGCCTGCCCGACCAGCTCGCCTACGTCATGTTCACCTCCGGCTCCACCGGGGAGCCGAAGGGCATCGCGACCACCCACCGCGACATCGTCGACCTGGCGGGCGACGACTGCTGGCGGTTCCGAGGCAAGGCCCGCGGCATGTTCGCCGCGCCCCACACCTTCGACGGGTCCACAGTGGAACTGTGGGTGCGGCTGCTCACCGGCGGCGACATCCTCGTCGTGCCGCCGGGCCGCATGGACGCCGCGCGGCTGCGGGCGCTGATCGCCGACCACGGGCTGACCCACGTGCACCTGACGGCCGGTCTGTTCCGCGTCATCGCGGACGAGGACCCCGAGGCCTTCGCCGGTGCGAGCGACGTGCTCACCGGTGCCGACGTCGTCCCGAAGAACGCCGTGCGGCGGGTTCTCGACGCGGCACCCGGCATCGTCGTGCGCAGCAGCTACGGCCCGACCGAGATCACCGTCATCGGCACCCAGATTCCGCTGACCGACCCCGCCGACATCGGCGACGTGGTCCCCATCGGCAGGCCGATGGACAACACCCGCTGCTACGTCCTGGACAGCGCGCTGGACCCGGTCCCGGTGGGAGTCTCCGGAGAGCTGTACCTCGCCGGGGCCGGATTGGCCCGCGGCTACGCCGGACGCAGCGGGCTCACGGCGGAACGCTTCGTGGCCTGCCCGTTCGAGGACGGCGGCTCCCGCATGTACCGCACCGGCGACGTGGTGCGGTGGCGGGCCGACGGGGTGCTGGAGTTCGTCGGCCGCGTCGACGACCAGGTGAAGATCCGGGGCTTCCGGGTGGAGCCCGCCGAAGCCGAGTCGGTGCTGGCCACGCACCCGGCCGTGGCGCAGGCGGTGGTCACCGTCCGCGAGGACGTCCCGGGCGACAAGCGCCTCGTGGCCTACGTGGTCTGGACGGGTGGCGACGACACCGAGCCGCTGCGCGAGCACGTCGCCGCCCGGTTGCCGGAATACCTGGTGCCGAGCGCCGTGGTGAGCCTCGACCGACTGCCCCTGACGGGCAACGGCAAGGTCGATCGTGCGGCCCTGCCGGCCCCGGAGGCGCTCGCTGCGGGTGACCTGCTCCGACCGCCGTCACTGCGCGAAGAGCTGCTCTGCGCCGTCTTCGCGCACGTGCTGGGCGTGCCGCGGGTGGGTGTCGACGACGACTTCTTCGCGCTCGGCGGGCATTCCCTGCTCGCCGTCCGCCTCGTCAGCAGGGTCCGCACCGTCCTCGGCGCGGAAATCCCCGTGGAGGCCGTGTTCGAGACGCCGAGCGTCGCCGGACTGGCCGCGACGATCGGCGAGGCCGGTGACGCGCCGGCCCGGCCCGCCCTCACGGCCCGGTCGAGGCCGGAGCTGCTCCCGCTGTCCTACGCCCAGCGCCGCCTGTGGTTCGTGGACAGCTTCGAAGGCGCCAGCGCGCTCTACAACATCCCGCTCGCGGCGCGGATGACCGGCGATCTCGACGTCGCCGCGCTCGATGCCGCGCTGGCCGACGTGGTCGCCCGGCACGAGAGCCTGCGCACCCGCTTCCCGCAGCACGACGGGCAGCCCTACCAGCAGGTCGTTCCCGCCGACGAAGCCGATGCGCGCCTGCACGTCGAGTCCGTCGCTCGCGCCGACCTCGACGCGCGGATCGCCGAAGCCGCCCAGCACGTCTTCGACCTCGCCGGGGAACTCCCCGTGCGGGCAACCCTGTTCGACATCGAGGGGGACACGGGCGAGGCGGTGCTGGTCCTCGTCACGCACCACATCGCCTCCGACGGCTGGTCCATGGCCCCGCTGCTGCGCGACCTCTCCGCCGCCTACACCGCCCGCCGCGCCGGGAGTGCCCCGCGCTTCGATCCGCTGCCGGTGCAGTACGCCGACCACACGCTGTGGCAGCGCGAACTCCTCGGCGACTCGGACGACCCGGGCAGCCCCCTCAACCACCAGGTCGCCTATTGGAAGGACGCGCTGGCGGGCATCCCGGAGGAGCTTCCCCTGCCCACCGACCGGCCGCGGCCGGCGGTCGCGAGCAACGAAGGCGGCTGGGTGCCCTTGCACGCGCCGGCCGAATTGCACGGTGCGCTGGCCGAGCTGGCCGCCGCGCAGGGCGTCACGATGTTCATGGTCTGGCAGGCGGCGCTGTCCGTGCTGCTCTCCCGGCTCGGTGCGGGCTCGGACATCCCGCTGGGCAGCCCCATCGCGGGCCGCACCGACGAGGCCGCCGACGACCTGGTCGGCTTCTTCGTCAACACCCTCGTGCTGCGCACGGACCTGTCCGGCGATCCCACGTTCGTCGAGGTGCTCGGCCGCGTGCGCAAGTCGGCGCTGGGCGCGCTGGGCCACCAGGAAGTGCCGTTCGAGCGGCTCGTCGAGGAACTGGCGCCCGCGAGGTCCACGGCCCGCCACCCGTTGTTCCAGGTCATCCTCTCCGTGCAGAACGTGCCCGCTGCCACGGCCGATCTGCCCGGCGTGCACCTCGAACGGCTCGACACCGACGTGCCCGGCGCCAAGTTCGACCTCGACTTCCAAGCCGCCGAGCAGTACGACGACCAGGGCGTTCCAGCAGGCGTCGACGGCGGCCTCACCTACGCCACCGAGCTCTTCGACCGCGCCACCGCCGAGGCACTGGTGGCTCGGCTGCTGCACGTCCTGGGCGCCGTCGCCGCCGACCCCCGGCAGCGGGTCCACGGCATCGACCCCCTCGACGCCGCCGAACGGGGCCGAGTCCTGCGCGAGTGGAACGCGACCGACCGGCCCGAACCGGCCGAGACCGTGACCGCCAGTTTCCGCGCGCAGGCCGCCCGCACCCCGGACGCCACCGCACTGGTCGCCGACGGCTTCCGCATGACCTACGCCGAACTCGACGCCCGCTCCGACCGGCTCGCCCGGTACCTGCTGCGCCACGGCGCAGGGCCGGAGCGGTCCGTCGCGGTCGTCATGGAACGCTCACCGGAGATGGTCATCGCGCTGCTGGCCGTCCTGAAGACGGGTGGTGCGTACCTCCCCGTGGACACCGAGTACCCGGCCGCCCGCATCGAGATGATGCTCGACGACAGCGGCCCGGCCGTCCTGCTCACCACCACCGGTGTGGTGTCGCGGTTGCCCGCGACGCCCGCCTCGGGCGCTCGTGTCGTGCTGGACGAACCGGCGACCCGTGCCGCCGTGGACGCCGAGGACGCCACACCGCCGGAACCGGTGCCGCACCTGGATTCCGCCGCCTACACGATCTACACCTCCGGTTCCACCGGCAGGCCCAAGGGCGTCACCGTCACCCATCGCGCCATCGACCGGCTGGCCCACCCCGCCGACTACGCCGACCTGCGCGCCGGGGACGTGGTGGCGCACGTCGGGTCCGTGTCGTTCGACGCCGCCACCTTCGAGATCTGGCCGGCCCTGCTCAACGGGGCCACCCTCGCCGTCGGCCCCGCGGGGTCGCCGTCCGTGGCGTCGCTGAGCGACTTCTTCGCCGCGCACCGGGTCACCGTCGCCATGCTGCCCACCGGATTGCTGCACCACGTCATCGACGTCGACGTCCACGCGCTGCGCGGGGTGCGTTCGTTGCTGACCGGCGGCGACAAGCTCTCCGTCGAGCACTCGCGCGCCTTGCTCGACGCGCTGCCCGGCACCGTCCTGTCCAACGGCTACGGCCCCACCGAGAGCACCACCTACACCCACACCCATCCCGTCGGCCGCGAGGACGTCGACAGCGGCCGGGACATCCCGCTCGGGCGTCTGCTGGCCGGCACCCGCGCTTACGTCCTCGACAGCGCCTTGCGCCCGGTGCCCGTCGGCGTGCCGGGTGAGCTGTACGTCGCCGGTGACGGGGTGGCCCGCGGTTACGCCCGACGTCCCGGGATGACGGCGGAGCGCTTCGTGGCCTGCCCGTTCGAGGACGGGGGCGCCCGCATGTACCGCGTCGGTGACGTGGTGCGGTGGCGTGCCGACGGGGTGCTGGAGTTCGTCGGACGCGCCGACGACCAGGTCAAGATCGCCGGTTTCCGCGTCGAACCCGGCGAGGTGGAGGCCGTCGTGTCCGCCCACGAGGACGTGGCGCAGGCCGTGGTCGTCGTCCGCGAGCACGGCGCGAGCGACAAGCGCCTCGCGGCGTACGTGGTGCCGTCGGGCCGCACCGGTGGCGATGAGCTCGCCGCCGAGGTGCGGGAATTCATGGCCGAGCGGGTGCCGAACCACCTGGTGCCGTCGTACGTGACGGTGCTCGACCGGCTGCCGTTGACCGTCAACGGCAAGGTGGACCGCGCCGCCCTGCCCGACCCCGAGCCCGCCGCGTCGACCGATCTCGGGCGCGCACCTGCCTCCCCGCGCGAGGAACTCCTGTGCACCTTGTTCGCCGAGGTGCTCGGCGTGCCCCGCGTCGGTCTCGACGACGACTTCTTCGCGCTGGGCGGGCATTCCCTGCTGGCCGTGAAGCTCGTCAGCCGCATCCGGGCGGTCTTCGACGCGGAGATCTCCGTGCGGGCGGTGTTCGAGGAACCGTCCGTGGCCGGGCTAGCCGGAAAGCTGGCCCAGTCCCGCGGCCCGGTCCGGCCGCCGGTGGTGCCCATGTCCCGGCCGCCGGTGCTGCCGGTGTCCTACGGGCAGAGCCGCCTGTGGTTCCTGGACCGCTTGGAAGGCCCCAACCACCTCTACAACATCTGCCTGCTGCTGCGGCTTTCCGGACCGCTGGACACCGGGGCGCTGCGGGCCGCGCTCGCCGACGTGATCGCCCGGCACGAGAGCCTGCGGACCACCTTCCCCCAGGTGGGAGATCAGCCGTCGCAGTTCGTCCACCCCGTCGACGAGGTGACCGTCGACCTCCCGACGACCACCGTGACGGCGGCGGAGCTGGCGCGGCGTCGCGACGAGCTGGCCGCCCACGCCTTCGACCTCGCCGTCGAACCGCCGGTGAAGGCCGACCTGTTCTGCGTCACCGAAGGCGGATCGTCCGTCGGCGAGGAGTGGGCGCTGTCGCTGGTGGTGCACCACATCGCGGGTGACGGCTGGTCGATGGGCCCGTTGTGGCGGGATCTCTCGGATGCCTACGCCGCCCGGCGCGCGGGGCGCGAACCGGGCTGGGCGCCGTTGCCGCTGCAGTACGCCGACTACACCTTGTGGCAGCGGGAACTGCTGGGCGACACCGACCACCCGGACAGCGTGCTCGCCCAGCAGATCGACTACTGGAAGGAGAAGCTCAGCGGGGCCCCGCAGGAGCTCGCCCTCCCCGTCGACCGGGCGCGCCCGACCGTGTCCGACCGCGAGGCGGGTTGGGCCGCGCTGCGGATCCCGGCGCGACTGCACGCGCGGTTGGCGGAACTGGCGCTGGCGGAGGGCGTGACGATGTTCATGCTGCTCCACACCGCGGTCTCGGTGCTGCTGTCGAAGAGCGGTGCGGGGCGGGACATCGTGCTCGGCAGCCCCGTCGCGGGACGCATGGACCAGGGGCTCGACGGGCTGGTCGGGTACTTCTCCAACACCCTGGTGCTGCGGACCGACCTGTCGGGCGAGCCGGACTTCACCGAACTGCTCCACCGGGTGCGTGCCGCCGTCCTGGAGGCGTTCGAGCACCAGGACGTTCCCTTCGAACGGCTCGTGGAGGAGCTGGCGCCCGCCCGTTCGATGGCGAGGCACCCGCTGTTCCAGGTCATGCTCGCCGTGCAGAACAACCCCCGCTCGGTGCCGCAGCTGCCGGGCGTGCACGTGACCGAGGACCCCACCGGACTGCTGTCGGCGCGGTTCGACCTGGACATCGAGGTGCACGAGCAGTTCGACGAAGCGGGTGCGCCCGCCGGGATGGACGGCGGCGTGGTGTTCGCAGCCGAGCTGTTCGACAAGTCCACTGTGGACACTTTGATGGCCAGGCTCGTCCGCGTCCTGGAGGCCATCGCCGGGGACCCCGCCGCGCCGGCGCACACCGTCGACCTGCTCGACCCCGCGGAGCAGAAGCGGGTCCTCCGGGACTGGAACGACACGTCCCACCCGGTGCCGGACCGGACGCTCGCCGAACTGCTCCACCTCCAGGCCGAACGCACCCCTGACGCCCTCGCCGTGCTGGCCGGGCAGGAGCGGGTCTCCTACGCGGAGCTGGACGCGCGGACCACCAGGCTCGCCCGGTACCTGATCACGCGCGGGGTGGGGCCGGACACCGTGGTCGGTGTGGCGATGGACCGGTCGGTGGAGCAGGTCGTCGCGCTGCTGGCCATCGTCAAGAGCGGTGGCGCCTACCTGATCATCGACTCCGACCAGCCGCTCCAGCGCGTCGACCACATGCTCGCCGACGCCGCGCCGGTGGCCGTTCTGACCACGGCGAGCTCCGCGTCCTGGCTCGGGCGGCCCCGGCCGTGGGAGTTCGAGCCGGAGTGGATCAGCCTGGACGACAAGGCGGTGCGGGCAGCGGTGGCCGCGGCGGACACCCGGGAGATCACCGACGCCGACCGGACGGCACCGCTGCGCTCCGATCACCCGGCCTACGTCATGTACACCTCCGGATCCACCGGCACCCCGAAGGGCGTGGTCGTCCCGCACCGCGGGGTGGTCAACCAGCTGGCGTGGATGCAGGCGGAGTACCGCCTCGTCCCGCAGGACCGGATCCTGCAGAAGGCCTCCTTCGGGTTCGACGCCTCGGTCTGGGAGCTGTTCTGGCCGCTGCTCAACGGCGCCGGGGTGGTGCTGGCCCGCCAAGGCGGGCATTGGGATCCCCGGTACCTGGTCGACCTGATCGAGCGGGAGCAGGTGACGGTCGTCCAGCTCGTCCCCTCCGTGCTGCGCACGCTCCTGGAGGAAGCGGCCCTGGAGCGGTGCACCAGCCTGCGCACGGTCCTGTGCCTCGGCGAGGCGCTGCCCGCCTCGGTGCGCGATCGCTGCCGGGACGTGCTCGGAGTGCCGTTGCACAACCTCTACGGGCCCACCGAAGCCTCGATCGCCGTCACCGCCTGGGAATGCGATCCGGAGCGGGACGGCCCGACCGTGCCGATCGGAGCGCCCCTCTGGAACGTCCGGGCCTACGTGCTCGACGACGGTTTCCGGCCGGTGCCTCCCGGCGTGGCGGGGGAGTTGTACCTGGCCGGCGACGGGCTGGCCCGGGGCTACCTGGGGCGTCCGACGCTCACGGCCGAGCGGTTCGTCGCCTGCCCCTTCGGGTCCGCCGGCGAGCGCATGTACCGCACGGGCGACGTGGCGCGGTGGAGCGCCGAGGGGCAGCTGGACTTCGTCGGCCGGATCGATGATCAGGTCAAGCTGCGCGGCTTCCGCATCGAGCTCGGTGAGATCGAGGCGGCGCTGGCCGGGCACGAGCGCGTGGCGCAGGCCGCGGTCGTGGTCCGGGAGGACGTTCCGGGGTCGCCGCGGCTGCTGGCCTACGTCGTCGGTGATGCGGGAGCCGTCGACGACAGGGTGCGGCTGGCGGCGGCGGTGCGGGAGTTCGCGGCGAGCAAGCTGCCGGAGTACATGGTGCCCTCGGCGGTGGTCGTGCTGGACGAACTGCCGCTGACGGCGAACGGCAAGCTGGATCGCGCGACGCTGCCGGCCCCTGACGAGTCCGCGGGCCCCGGAGCGGGCGGGCGCAGCCCGGTCACCTTGCGGGAACAGCTGCTCTGCTCGATCTTCGAGCAGGTGCTGGAGGTGCCGTCCGTCGGTGTCGAGGAGAGCTTCTTCGAGCGGGGCGGGAACTCGCTGCTGGCGGTGCGGCTGGTCAACCGCATCAGGGCGGTCCTCGACGCGGAGGTGCCGATCCGCGCGGTCTTCCAGGCGCCGACCGTCGCCGGACTCCTCGACCGGATCGCGCGGGGCGGGCAGCGCAAGTCCGCGGACGTGCTGGTGCCGATGCGGTCGAGCGGCGACAGGACACCGATCTTCTGCGCCCACACCGTGCTGGGTCTCGGGTGGGAGTACGGCTGGCTCGCCAACCGCGTGTCGGACCACTACCCGCTGTACGCCCTGCGGCCGCGGGGCGCGGACTCGGCCACCAGCGACCTGCCCGATTCGCTGACGCGGATGGCCGCCGACTACGTCGCGCAGATCCGCGCGGTGCAGCCCAGCGGCCCGTACCAGCTGCTCGGCTGGTCCTTCGGCGGCAACGTCGTCCAGGAGATGGCCGCTCAACTGCAGGAAGCGGGCGAGGAGGTCTCGCTGTTGGTCGTCCTGGACGCCAGCCCGATGGACGGCGGCCCCACCGCCGAGGAGCGGGCGGGCTTCGCCGAGCAGGAGGAGGCGGTGGCCGGCGTGCTCACCGGCGAGGAGCACGACGCCTACGTCCGGATCGTGCGGAACAACACCAAGATCCTGCTGGCGCACCGGACGCGGAAGACCGACGGCGACCTGCTGCTGATCTCCGCCGACTCGTCCTCGAAGGCCGACCTGTGGGAGCCCTTCGTCGCGGGCGAGGTCAGGGAGCACCAGCTCGACTGCTCCCACCGCGAGATGTTGATCAATCCCGACGTCGCCGGGCGGATCTGGGACGTCCTGGCCGCCGAACTCGACAGGACACCGCCGCAGTAGCACCGGCATCGTCCGCCGCTTCACCGAGCGAGAAAGAGGAGAACCCATGCGGGACACAGCATCCGGCGCCGAGTTGGCCCGTTCCTGCGGTACCGACGAGGAGGCGGTGCTGCGCGCCGCACGGCTGAAGGTCGCGTCGGTGGTCGTGGGAACGCCGGTGCTGCCGTCCGAGGCGACGTGGCGCGACCTGGTCCTGCGAGTGTCCACAGCGGACGGACGGGCGGCGGCCGACGAAGCGTGGGACGGTGCCGTTGCCCAACCGCACATCGCCGCCGACCGCCTCGAGCGCTACGTCCGACGCGCTCAGCAGCTGGCGATCGAGGCTCCCGACGCGCCGCACACGCGGGAAGGGCTGCTCTCGGAGGCGGAGGCCGAGGAGGTCATCGCCGCCGGCTCCGGTCCCGTGAGACCGTTGCCGGGACGGCGCCTCCACGAACTCGTCGAGGAGCGCGTCCGGCTCCACCCCGACGCGGTCGCCGTCGTGCACGGCGCGGCCACCCGGACCTACCGCGAGGTCAACGAGGACGCCAACAAGATCGCCTGGGCACTGCACCGGCAGGGGCTGCGCGCGGAGGACGTGGTCGCCGTCGTCACCGAGCGCACCCCGGACTGGCTGGCCGCCGTGCTCGCCGTGTTCAAGGCGGGCGGTTGCTACCTGCCGCTGGAGCCGCACTTCCCCGGCGGGCGCATGGCGAGGACCCTCACCCGCGCGGAATGCCGTTGGGTGCTCGCCGAGCGCGACGTGCCGCCGCTGGACGAGGCGCTCGCCGACCGCGACGCGGTCCGCCGCCTGGACGTGCGCGAGGTGATCGACGGCGACGGACCCACCCACGACCCGGCGATCTCCGTCGCCGGTGACCAACTGGCCTACGTCTACTTCACCTCGGGCTCCACCGGTGAACCCAAGGGCGCGCTGTGCGAGCACGACGGTTTCCTCAACCACGTCTACGCCAAGATCGAGGATCTCGGCATGCGGGAGGGCGACACCGTCGCGCAGACCGCACCGCAGTGCTTCGACATCTCCCTGTGGCAGCTGGTCGCACCGCTGCTGCTGTGCGGTCGCGCCCTCCTCGTCGAGCAGGAGGCCGTGGTCGACGTGCACCGGTTCGTCGACCTGCTGGCCCGGCATCGCGTCGAGGTGGCGCAGCTGGTGCCGACCTACCTCGAACTCCTGCTCGCGGAACGGCCCGACGCCGCGGCCGCGCTGCCGGACCTGCGGGTCATGGCCGTGACCGGGGAGGCGCTGAAGAAGGAGCTCGTGCGCCGCTGGTTCACCGTCTTCCCCGACGTCCCCCTGGTCAACTGCTACGGGCTCACCGAGGTCAGCGACGACTCCAACCACGGCGTCATGCACGCGCTGCCCGGGCACCGGTCGATCCCGCTCGGCGACACCATCCGCAACTGCCGCGTGTACGTCGTGGACGAACAGTTGCACCTCGTGCCCATCGGAGCACCGGGCGAGATCGTGATGGCCGGGGTCTGCGTCGGCCGCGGTTACCTGAACGACCCCGACCGCACGGCCGCCGTCTACCGGCACGACCCGTACCGCCCTGACGACCGCCTCTACCGCTCGGGCGACTTCGGCCGCCGGTTGCCCTCCGGCGACTTCGAGTACCTGGGGCGGCGCGACTCCCAGGTGAAGATCAGCGGGTTCCGCATCGAGATCGGCGAGATCGAGGACCGGCTGCTGCAGGTGCCCGGCGTGCTCTCCGGCGCGGTCGTCGTCGCCGGAACGCAGGACGATCCCCAGCTCGTCGCCTACTACACCGGTGAGGACGCCCCCGACGGCGCCGGCGTGGCCCGAGCGCTGGGCACCGCCCTGCCCGACTACATGGTGCCGCCTCGGCTGTACCGCCTCCCCGAACTTCCCCTGTCCAGCAACGGGAAGATCGACAAGATCGCTCTCACCGCCCGCACTCGCGACACCGAGGGCACCGACGGAGCCGGTACCGGCGCACCGGGGCTGGCCACGGACACCGAACGGCGCATCGCCGCCCTGTGGTCCGACCTGCTGCACGTGCCCGTGGAGCGCATCGGCCGGGAGTCCCGCTTCGCCGAACTCGGCGGCACCTCGCTGTCCGCGATCCGGCTGTCGATGGCGCTCGACCGCGTGGTGAGCGTCGCCGACCTCAAGGACACCCCCACGGTCGCCGACGTCGCGGCCCTCGTCGACCGCAAGTCGGCGACAGGTGCGGAAGTCTCAAACCCCGCACCGGCGCCGGGAACTCGACCGCAGGTCGTCGCGACCGAGCCTGAAGCGCTCCGCGTGCTCGACACCGGGGACGGCCCGGATCCCGTGGGGCGCGCAGCGACGGCGCGTGCCGCGGCACGCGCGGCGCTCGCCGAGTCCGGCGCCGTCCTGCTGCGCGGCCTCGGCGTCCGCACGCCCGCCGATGTCGCCGACGTCGCCTCCGCGCTGGGCATCGAGGCGATGGCGGAACGCGAGAGCTTCGCGCCCCGCACCGCCTACCCGCGCGAGGTCTACTCCGGCAGCCATTGGCCCGCCGACGAGCCGATGTGCATGCACCACGAGTTGAGCTACGCCGACACCGTCCCCGGCACCCTCGTGTTCGGCTGCCTCACCGCCCCCGGCAGCGGCGGCCGCACCACCGTCGCCGACTCCCAGCGCGTCCTCGGCGCTCTGCCCTCCGAGCTCGTCGCCCCGTTCGAACGGCACGGCTGGCTGCTGCGACGCGCGTACCACGACGTGGGAGTCGCCTGGCCCGAGGCGTTCGGCACGAGCGACCGCTCGGCCGTCGACGCCTACTGCGCCGCCGCCGGCATCGAGAACACCTGGCTGTCCGAGGACCGGCTCGTCACCCGGCAGCGCCGCGCCGCCGTCGTGCGCCACCCGAGCACCGGGGAACCCTGCTGGTTCAACCAGATCGCCTTCCTCAACGGGCTCACCGTCGACCCGGCCGTCCGCGAGTACCTCACCGACGTCTACGGACCCGGCGGACTCCCCTTCGACACCGCCGCCGGGGACGGCACCCCCGTTCCGGCCGCCGTGGTGGACGGCATCAACACCGTCTACGACCGGTTCACCGTCGGCGAGCGATGGCGGGAAGGCGATGTCCTGCTCGTCGACAACATCCGCACGGCACACGCCCGCGAGCCGCACGACGGACGCCGCGACATCGCCGTCGTCCTCGGCGACCCCATCGCACTGCCGGGCCACGTGCTGCCGGTCGGCGACGGCGAGCAGTCATCCATTCCCGGACGAAAGGCCGATCTCCCATGACACATCCCGCCGAGGAGTACGACGTGCTGGTCGCCGGAGGTGGCCCGGGCGGGGCGTCCGTGGCGACCTTCGTGGCCATGCAGGGCCACCGGGTCCTGCTGCTGGAGAAGGAGGAGTTCCCCCGCTACCAGATCGGGGAATCCCTGCTGCCGTCCACCGTGCACGGGATCTGCCGCCTGCTGGGCGTCACGGACGAGGTGGAGAACGCGGGTTTCGTGCGCAAGCGCGGTGGCACCTTCAGCTGGGGCTCCGGTTCCGAGCCGTGGTCGTTCGACTTCGCTCTCTCCAAGAAGTTCGCCGGTCCGACCTCCTACGCGTACCAGGTCGAACGGGCCAAGTTCGACCAGCTGCTCCTCGACAACGCCCGCCGCAAGGGCGTCGAGGCGCGGGAGCGGTGCGCGGTGGGCGAGGTCATCGAGGAAGACGACCGGGTCCGCGGCGTCCGGTACACCGACTCCGACGGTGCCGAGCGCACGGCGCGCGCCCGGTACGTCGTGGACGCCACCGGCAACCAGAGCAAGCTCCAGCGGTCCATCGGCGGTCAACGCCGCTATTCGGAGCACTTCCAGAACATCGCGCTGTTCGGCTACTTCGAGGGCGGCAGGCGGCTGCCCGGACCCAACAGCGGCAACATCACCTGCGTGGCCTTCCCCTCGGGATGGTTCTGGTACATCCCGCTGAGCGACACGCTCACCTCGGTCGGCGCCGTGGTCCGGAAGGACAGCGCGGACCGGTTGCGCGGCGACCGGGCCGAAGCCCTGGCCGCGATGATCGCCGATTGCCCGATCGTCGCCGAGTACCTCTCCGACGCCCAGCGCGTGACCGAGGGCCGCTACGGCGAGGTGCGCGTCCGCAAGGACTGGTCCTACCTCCACGATACCTTCTGGCGGCCCGGCATGGTGCTCGTCGGCGACGCCGTGGGCTTCATCGACCCGCTGTTCTCCTCGGGCGTGC
Source organism: Saccharopolyspora endophytica (assembly GCF_018070075.1). GTDB lineage: Bacteria > Actinomycetota > Actinomycetes > Mycobacteriales > Pseudonocardiaceae > Saccharopolyspora > Saccharopolyspora endophytica. Next base: position 185,016 of record NZ_JAGPXE010000011.1, on the reverse strand, counting down.
ACATGTCCACCTACAGCGCACTGCTGGCCGCGCGCTCCATCAACACCGCGCTCCGCGGAGAGCTGGACGAGCGGGAGTGCTTCGCGGAGTACGCGGCCAGGTACCGCAAGGAGTACCAGACCTTCCACGACTTCCTGGTCACCTTCTACGACATCAACCGCGACGAGCAGCAGTACTTCGAGGACGCGAAGCGCGTCACGCGGGACACCGCACCCGCCGCGCAGGCGTTCGTCGGCTTGGTCGGCGGTGGCGCGTCGGACGAGGCGGTGCTGACCGCCGAGTCGTACCGCGACAAGCGCAAGGAGGAATTGCACGAGTTGTCCCGCGGGGTCCATTGGGAGGGACACCGGATCCAGCTGCAAGCGGCCTTCGGTGAAGCCACCGACGACGTTCCGCTCAGCGCCGACGGCCTGATCGCCAGCCAGGACGGCATGCACTGGGAGCGCAGCGCGGCGTCGGTGTAACGGCGGGCAGCGCGGATGCCGGGCAGCTGACCCGGTTCCTAGCCTCGCGCTGACAGTGCGCGCATCCGCGACGGAGGTACCCGCATGGCGCCCCATGTTCGCTACCGCAAGGACGGTCACGTCGCGCGGGTCACGCTCGACCGGCCGGAGGTGCTCAATGCGATGGACCTGCAGATGCACGCCGAACTCGGCGAGGTGTGGGACGACGTGGAGGCCGACGACGAGATCCGCGTCGTCGTCCTGACGGGGGCGGGTGACCGCGCTTTCTCCGTGGGCCAGGACCTGCGGGAACGGGCCGCGCTCGACGCCGGCGGGGCGCAGCGGACGTCCTTCGGCAGCCGGGGGCTGCCGGGCTGGCCGCGTCTGACCGAGCGGTTCGAGCTCACCAAGCCCCTGGTCGCGGCTGCGCGCGGTTACGCGCTCGGTGGCGGGTTCGAACTGCTGCTCGCGTGCGACATCGTGGTCGCGGCCGAGGACGCGGTCTTCGGCCTGCCGGAGGTGCGCCTGGGCCTCGTTCCCGGCGCCGGCGGTGCTTTTCGCCTGGCGCGCCAGCTGCCGCTGCGCAAGGCGATGGGACACCTGCTGACGGGCAGGCGAATGTCGGCTGCCGAGGCGGCCCGGTTCGGTCTGGTGAACGAGGTCGTGCCCGCGGCAGAGCTGGACGCGTGCGTCGAGGGCTGGGTGGCCGACCTGCTGGCGGCCGCCCCGCTGGCCGTGCGCGCGGTGAAGCAAGCCGTGCTGCGGTCGGTGGACATGCCGATCGAGGACGCCTTCACCGCGGAGTACCCGGAGGAGTCCCGCAGGCGGGCGAGCCACGACGCCGTGGAGGGGCCGCGCGCGTTCGCGGAGAAACGTGATCCCGCGTGGCGTGGTGAATAGCGAGGATCCGCGCTGTCGACGACGCCGTGAGCGGGCTTCCGGTGTTGTCGAGATTCCGCTCTATCATATCGAAAGACGCGAATTCGGAAGTCGTGTTGTACAGCACGCCGATTCGTGCGCATGCAGATGGATTTCCCCGCGCGGCGGGAGTGTGAGTTTCGACATCCGAATCGATCTCGTCTCCAGCGTCGATTCGAGGAGGGGATGAATCATTTTATTGGAGGCGTATGAGCATTGCATGCGCTGGTCTTTTGGGTCAAGATTACGCAAGTTTAACATTTGATCATGGCCGGGAGAATCGACGCGAACACTTTGGGTGATCGGGCGCGCACAATCTCGGTTAGCGAATTTTCTTCAATGAAAACACTAGTCTTGCGGCGTTGACTCGGCCGAGGGTTGCGGGTTTTATCGGCTTGTCATCTGAAATCGTCCTTTCTTCGGCACAACCTCTCGAATCCGCTTGAATCCGCTCAGCTGGGCGTGAAAGAGGCGTAGGTATGGCGTGGTGTCCTGAAACATCGTTCGGCTCCGTGGTGCCGCCGTTCGGCTGCGCTCCCGAGAGGTGCGGCTGGTGAGGCGAACCTCCGGCGTGACAGGCGGCCAGACCTGCCGTGCGTGCGGGTGCGAGATCGTCGCGCACGCGGCAGGCGGACGGCGGGATGCGAAGTTCTGCTCGAACGCGTGCAGGCAACGCGCCTATCGGCAGCGGGTGTCCGAGAGCAGGGCCGGCGCGGCCTCGACCGTCGGTCTGTTGGAGCAGCTGGGCAGCTTCGTCGGCCGCGAAGACGACCTCCTCGCGCTGAGCAGGTTCATCCGCGACGACCGGTTGGTCACCGTGACGGGCGCACCCGGCGCTGGGAAGACCCGCTTGGCCGTCGAAGCCGCCGCGGTCGAGCAGCGCAGGGCGAGGCACCAGGTCGTCTACGTCGAGCTGGCCTCCGTCAGCGATCCCGCTCAGGTGATGCCGCGCGTCGAAGCGGAGTTGGCCGGCTGCGAGCAGGACGGCGATGCGCGGCTGCTCGTCCTGGACAACTGCGAGCACGTGCTGAGCGGGTGCAGCCGGACCGTCAACGCGCTCCTGTCCCGCCATCCCGACCTCCGGGTGCTGGTCACGAGTCGTGAGCCGCTGCGCCTGCCCGGCGAAGTCGTCCACGTCGTGGAGGGCCTGCCGTGGACTCGCGGGGAGGATGCCGCGGTGCGGCTGTTCGTCGAGCGCGCGGGCGCAGTGGTGCCGGGCTTCGAGCTCACCGACGACAACGCCGCCGACGTGCGGGAGATCTGCGCCCGCCTCGACGGGCTCCCGCTGATGATGGAGCTGGCGGCGCTGCGGGTGCGCGCGTTCCCCGTCGCCGAGATCGTCCGCAGGCTCGGCGACAGCGCGAGCTTGCTGACGACCGGCTGGGCGACGGCCGCTCCGAGGCATCAGAGCCTGCGTGCCGCCGTCGGGTGGAGCTACGACCGGCTCGCCGAGCCGGAACGGGCTCTGGCGCGCACGACGTCCGCGCTGTCCGGCGAGTTCGGCGTGAAGGCCGCCGCGACCGTCGCCGCCGCGGCAGGGGTCGAGGCGACGGCGGTGCCGGAGCTGCTGGCCACCCTCGAATCGAAGTCGTTGCTCGTTGCCGTGTCCGGTTCCGACGAGGCGCGCTTCAGGATGACCGGGAGCGTCCGGGACTTCGCCCGCGAGCACCTCGCCGACCGCGGCGAGGAGGATCGTGCGCGCGAGCTGCTGGCCGATTGGATCGTCGATGCGACCGGTGACTTCGCGCAGCACGGCGTGATGGACGGTGAGACCGCGGAGTTCTTCTGGATCGAGCACCAGCACGTGAACCAGGTCCTGACGTGGCTGCGCTCGCGAGGCGACGACCGGGAGCTCCTGCTCGCCGCGGCGGCCGACGCCGCCGATCTGATGAAGGGCAGGCGGCCGACCGTCTGCGGTCGCGCGGCGGAGGCGCTCGAGTCGGCGAGCGCCGCGAACCCGCACCGAGGTGTCGCGCTGTCGACGGCGGCCGTCGTGTCGGGCGCGGCGGCGGATTTCGAGCGGGCGGAATCCTTCGCCCGGCAGGCCATCGCGACTTCGGCTGCCGCACCGCACGATTACCTCACCAGCCGCATGTCGGTGATGGCGTACTTCCTGTCCGCCTGTTCGACGGACTCGAGCGACCTGCGGGCGCGCCTTCGCGTGACCACTCAGCTCGGCGACAGGATGATCATGGTGTTGTGCCTGTACGCGTCGATGCGCAGCGTGGTCGCCGACTGGGACCTGATGGCCCGGCGGTCGTCGGCCGTTCTCGGCGTTCTGGAGTTGGTCCGGGAATCCGGGCTCACGGGTCCGACGCGGTGCGCTGATTTCGTGCACGGCCTGCTGCTGTGCGAGCAGGAGCGGTACGAGGAGGCCGAGGAACGGTTCTCGGCGTTGCTCGACGAGAACGTGACCAGCGTCTTCGCCGGGTTCGTGCTGACCGCGCTGGGACGGGCCGAGTACGCCCGCACGCTGACCTTGTTGGTGGCCGCCGAGTCGCACGGGCTCGACGAGGCGCTGACCGGCGTCGAGTGGCTGTCGGAGCGGCTGGCCAAGGCGGAGGCCGCTGCGCGGGCCGGACTTTCGGAGGCCGCAGCCGAGGAGGCCCTGGCAGCGGGGTTGGCGCTGAAGGGCACCGAAGCCGTCCGATTCGCACGACGGGAGGCAGTGGACCACGCGGCCCAGCCGAAGCGGGAACGCAGGCCGCTGAGCGATCGGGAGCAGAAGATCGCGAGCCTGGTGGCGAAGGGGCTGACGAACCGGCAGATCGCGGCGCAGATGTACTTGTCGGTGCGGACGGTGGAAACGCACCTGCGCAACATTCGGACGGCACGTGGGCTGAACACGAGAGCGCACCTGGCCGCCTGGTACTCCCGCCACTACAAGCAGCAGCGCGTCTGATGCCTCCGGGTGCGCTGGATTCGTTCCCCGGAAAGCTCGAGGATCGACGCACCGTCGATGTGGAGTGCGCTGATTCCCTCGTGTTCGAGCCGTCGGGCCGGTTCCTCGGGCGCGACACCTGCCACTTCGTTCCCGCGGCATGAACGCGATCGAAGTGGCAGGTCAGTGCCGTCGGTCCCGGTCAGCCGGGGAGTTCCGCCTCGATCAGGTCCGCCGCGCGCCGGGAGCCGCCTTCCACCGCGTTCCGCTCCCGCTCCGCGGCGCAGCGCGCGGCGATGTCCGGGTCGTTGGCGAGCCGGGGAACGGCGGCGCGCAACGCCTCCGCGGTGGCGTCGGTGGTGTCGAGGCGCTCGGCGACACCGAGCAGGACCAGGAGGTTGGCGTTGTCGAACTGGTCGGCGGCCTGCGGTACGCAGAGCATCGGGGTGCCGGTGGCCAGGCCTTCCTGGGAGCCGCCGGCCCCGGCGTGGGTGATGAAGAGGTCCGCCTGCCGCAGCACGTCCAGCTGCGGCACCCAGGAGTGCACCTCGACGTTGTCCGGTATCGCGCCCAGCTCCCGCTCGGTGACCTGCCTGCCCACCTGGAGCACCAGGTGCCAGTCGGGCAGTGCGGCGAAGGCGTCCGCGCAGGCCCGGTAGAAGGCGGGCTGCTTGGTGAAGTTGGAGCCGAGCGAGACCAGCGCGACCCGCTTGCCCTCTGCCTCGGCGGGACGCTGCCAAGTGCCCTGGTCCACCCGGTCGTCCTGGCAGGCGCCGACGAAGCTGTACCGGCGGGTGTCGACCCGGTCCACGTGCGGCTGGAGCGCCGGGGGGATGAGCACGAGCGAACGCGGGGGATGAGCCATGAAGTCGTCGGGATCGGTGCCCGCGAGGCCGTTCGCGGCGAGCCAGGAGTTCCACCGCGCGTAGTGGGCGCGGCCGCGAGCGGAGGACTTCATCTCCTGCACCAACCGCGCGCCGATCTCGTCCTCGTACCCCTCCCAAGGCACCAGATTGGGGCAGAACTGCACGTACGGCACGTCCCAGCGATGCGCGAGAACCCGCGCCGCCCAACCGGAGATGTCGCTGAGCACCAGGTCGGGAAGGTCGTCCCGGTACAGCGCGTCGAGCTGCGGCAGTGCCTGCATCGCGTCCCGCAGGAACAACTCGGCGAGGTCGAGCCGGGACTCGCCCCAGGCCTCCGGCGGGTCTCCGGCTGCGGGCAATGTGGACTCCCACACCCGTGGTTCGGCGCCGGTGGCGCGCACTTTCGCGACGAAGTCGCCTTCGTCGGGGATGGCGTAGCTGACCCGGTGACCGCGCGCGACCAACTCTCGCACCGCCCCCAGGCTCGGGTTCACGTGACCGTGGTGGGCGATGCTCACCATCGCGAGATGGGCCATGGCGCCGACGTTAAGCGACACGGCGAGCGCCGCACAACCGGCCGATTCACTAGTGCATCCGCTCGCGGCCGTCCGGCGCGCGGGGAACCAACCACGTCCAGGAGGAATCCATGACCGAACTCAGATCAGTCCAGGTCGCCGAAGGCTTCTCGGTCTCCGTGCCGCAGCCGGAAGACGCGCTGTTCTCCGAGGTCGAGTTCATCTACAACGAGATCTTCGTCGAACGCACCTATCTCAAGCACGGCATCCGGCTGTCCGAATCCGCGCGGATCGTGGACGTGGGTGCGAACGTGGGGCTGTTCTCCCTGTTCGTCAAGCAGGAGTTCCCGGGCGCGCGGATCTTGGCCTTCGAGCCGATCCCCGCGACCCACCGGGCTCTCGTGGAGAACCTGGAGAACCACGGCGCGGCAGGTGTGGAAGTGGTGCGGGCAGCGCTCGGCGGGCGGCCCGAAGCGCGGGTGAGCTTCACCTTCTACCCCGCGCTGCACGGGAACTCCACGCGATACCCGGAGCAGAAGAAGATCAACCAGGAGCTGATCGTGGAGCAGATCGGCCCGGAGGCCGTGGACCGCATCATGGGAGGCGTCGAGGTCGAGGCCGAGGTGCGCCGGCTGTCCGACGCGCTGCGCGACTGGGCGCCCGAGGGCCCGATCGATCTGCTCAAGGTCGATGTGGAGGGCGCGGAGCTGGAGGTCTTGGAGGGCCTCGACCCGTCGGACTGGCGGCGAGTGCGGCAGTGCGTCCTCGAAGTGCAGGATCTGGACGGCCGTTTGGACGCGGTCCTCGGACTTCTCGACGCCCACGGATTCACCGCGACGACGGAGAGCGCGCCCGACATCCCGGACGTCCTGCGCCAATCGATGGTGTACGCCACGCGGTAGTGCGGACGCGGGAGTGGCCGGTGGTGCGCGTGATGCCGGGCGAAGGGCAGGCGGGTTCGGTCGTGATCCGAACTCGTTCCCCGGGTTCGACACGAGAACGCCGTCTTTTCCGGTGACGCGGACAACCTCCGGCCGCTCGGAGCGTCTTGTCGAATATGAACACCAATCAGACGCGGCGCGACTGGAACGCGCGGCAGCGACCGGTGATCAGCCCGGCGCGGCGGGGGCCGGTGGCGCCACGGCGGAGCCGGAAGGGCCTGATCATTCCGCTGCTGGTGGCCGTGCTGGTGCTCCCGGTGGTTTTCGCGGGCTGGCTCTGGTTCCACGTCGACTCGTCGGTCCGCCGGATCGACGCCTTCCCGGACTACCCGGGCCGACCGGAGGCCACCGCGGGCACGAACTGGTTGGTCGTGGGCTCGGACAGCCGGGAAGGGCTGGATCCGGAGACGGCGGCGGGCCTGCACGTGGGAGATGCTGACGGTCAGCGCACGGACACGATCCTCATCGCGCACCTGCCGGACAACTCCACGACCCCCACGCTGATCAGCCTCCCACGCGACTCGCGGGTCCCGGTCCCGGGACGGGGCCGGACGATGATCAACGAGGCCTTCGCGGTCGGCGGCCCGCCGCTGCTGGCGCAAACGGTGGAGCAGGCCACCGGGCTGCGCATCGACCACTACGCCGAGGTCGGGTTCGGCGGATTCGCGGGTCTCGTCGATGCGGTCGGTGGCGTCGAGATGTGCCTGGACCAGGAGATGCACGACGTCAAGACAGGTCAAACCCTCCAAGCAGGCTGCCAGACGTTGGACGGCCCGGACGCCCTCACGTTCGTGCGGATGCGCTACAGCGACGCGACCCCGCGATCGGACTTGGACCGGGTCGCCAACCAGCGCAAGTTCATCGGGGCCCTGGCCGCCGAGGCCTCGAGCATCACCACCCTGATCAACCCGTTCCGCGCGTACGCGCTGGCGGACCAGGGCGCGAGCGCGTTGACGATGCTCGACTCGGACGGCCCGGGCGACCTGCTGTCGCTGGGTTGGGCGATGCGCGGCATGTCCTCAGGCGGCGTGGTGACGACGACGGTTCCGGTCACCGACTCCAAGGCCCACCAGTGGGACAAGGAGAAAGCGCTGCGGCTCTTCAAGGCGATGGAAACCGACGACCCGGTCCCGCAGGACCTGATCGTGAACTGACGTCCCGGCAACATTGCGCGGCGGTGGCCGACGCACGGCCGCTGCTGCGCAGTGGTCGATCTCGCCAACGGCGCTGCGCATCCGCCTGCTCCCCGTGCTCGCAGGTCACATACCGGCAGGGGGTATATTCGATAGAGTGGTGCCACTGGAGGCGGCGCCCAACGATGTCACGCGTGCGCGAGGAAAGGTGGGTCGATGCACTCCCACGACGACGAAGCGAAGTTCATGCCCGATCTCAAAGAGGCTGCGCCGGAGATGGTGTCGGCGTTCTTCGGGTTCGACAAGGTCGTGTTCGACAAGAACACCGGCAACCTCGATCTGGCCACGCGTGAGCTGATCGCCGTCGGGGTCGCGGTGACGACGCAGTGCTCCTACTGCATCGAGGATCACGGCAAGCGCGCGGTCAAGGCCGGCGCGTCCAAGGCTGCCGTCGCAGAGGCCGTCATGGTCGCCGCTGCCTTGCGCGCCGGTGGCGGCATCACGCACGGGTGGAAGGCGATGAAGAGCATCGCCGAGCACGAGTAGGACCGCTGCTCGCACCAGATGCCGACCTGGTGATGGGAGCGAGCTCGAACCAACGCGTTATGGCCGCGTGCGACCCGATTGGGGTCTCATCTCGTCGACTGCGGGACCTCTGCCAGGTCCAGGATGAGATCGCGAACCGAGGCCGCGCTCATGCGGTCGCGTTGGGAGGACGGGTCGCTGCACAGCAGGACCGGGCCGTCGAGCGGGTCGTCGGGTAGTCGGCCGTGCGTGCCCTTGACCCAGCGTCCGCTGGTCGGGACGACGTTCATGGCGTAGCGGAGGCCGAGCTTCTTGCGGGCCAGGCCGAGCGCGGCGCGCAGCTTCACGGTCCGATCGGACGGGTCCAGAAACAGCTCGGCCGGGTCGTAACCGGGTTTGCGGTGGATGTCGACGCCGCGCGCGAAGTCCGGGGCCCGCGCGTCGTCCAGCCAGTAGTAGTAGGTGAACCAGGCGCGCGGTTCGGCGACGAGGACAAGTTCGCCGGCGCGGGGGTGGTCTACGCCGAAGTCGTGTTGCGCGGCCCTGTCGAGCACCAGGTCGACTCCGGGCAGGTCTTGGCAGAGCTCGCGCACGGGCGGCAGATCGGCCGGGTTCTGGACGTAGACGTGCGCGACCTGGTGGTCGGCGACCGCGAAAGCGCGCGACGTCCACGGGTCCAGGTATTCCATGCCGTGCTGGGTGTAGACCTCCAGCAGGCTCGATTCGCGGAGCGCGCGGTTGATGTCGACGGGGTGTGCGGCGTGGGTGATGCCGTATTCGCTCACGACGACGACCGTTGCGCCCTGCGCCTGCGCGTCCTCGAGCAGTGGTGTCACGGCTCGGTCGACATCGCGCACGGCCGCGATCGCCTGGGTGCTGTCGGGTCCGTGTCGTTGCAGGTCGTAGTCGAGGTGCGGGACGTAGGCCAGGGTGAGATCGGCTTCGGGAAGCAGCTGTCGGGAGGCCTTGACAATCCACTCGGTGGAGCGCAGCGACGCGGTCGGGCCCCAGTAGTGGAACAGGGGGAAAGCGCCTAGCGCCTGGGTCAGCTCGTCGTGCAGTTCCGGTGGCCAGGTGTAGCAGTCCGGGGACTTGCGGCCGTCGGCGTGGTAGACGGGCCTCGGGGTGATGGTCCAGTCGGTGCTGGCGCCCATCGCGTACCACCAGCACACGTTGGCTGCGCGGAAGTCGGGGCGGGCGCGCCGGGCCGTCTCCCACACCTTCTCGCCGGTGACGAGCCGGTTGTGCTGGCGCCACAGGTGGACCTCGCCGAGATCGCGGAAGTACCAGCCGTTGCCGACGGCGCCGTGCTCGCGCGGGGGCAGTCCGGTGAGCATGGTGGACTGCACGGAGCACGTGACCGCGGGCAGCACGGTCTCCAGAGGTGCCTGCCAGCCCTGCTCTGCGAGCGCGCGCAGCCGAGGGGCGTGCTGGAGCAGGCGCGGTGTCAGTCCCACCACGTCGAGGAGCAGGATCTTGTTCACGATGGTTCCAATCCGGCGCGTCGCAACGCCTGGGCGACCCAGCGCAGTTCGGCTGCCAGGCCGGCCGTCAGCTCGGCATTGTCGCGCGGTCGCTGGCGTTCTGGCAGCACCGACCAGGTGTAGGTCTCCATCTCGACGTGGTCGGTGAGTGCGGTGCGCCCGCCGAGCAGGGCGCGCAGGGTGTGGTCGAGCTCCTGTTGGGTGGAGGTCAGGGGCGGCTCGGGTTGGCGGTGGATCGGCACGTGGAAGTGGACTCGCCACGGCCCGTCGCCGCGCAGGGAGTGATCGCCGTGCAGCGCCTCCGGCAGGTCGTCGAGCGCGGTGATGCCGGAGGTTCCGCGTTCGCGGATCTGGTGCAGGAAGCGGTCTTCGGCATAGCACGACAGAGCGTTCCGGGTTGCCTCATCGGAGGGGGAGGAGGCGTGCAACGCCGCGGAGGCCTGAGTTTTCACGATCGGGATCGCGGCCTCGGTGAGGCGGCGCACCGAGGCGGCGGCGTCCTCGAACCCCACCGCGAGGTGGCAGGCGTCCAAGCACAGTCCTATGTGGTCGGTGTCCACATCGCCGAGCAGCTCGATCGCTTCGTCGGTGGTTTCGACGACGCACCCCGGTTCCGGTTCCAGCCCGACGCGGATGTGCTTGCCGGTTTCGTCGGCCAGCTCGGCGAGCCCCTCGCTGAGTCGGTGCATCGAGTTGATGGCGTGCCGTCGTTGCTGCGACGACCACGGTTCCCGCCACGCGACTGGCAGCGTGGAGATGCTGCCGGAAGCGACATCGGCGGGCAGCAGCCGTGCCAGCACGCGTGCGCAGTTGAGCGTGTAGGCGAGTCGGCGCTCATCAGTCCAGTTCGGTTGGTAGACGGCTCGTTTGACCACTGCTTCGTGAAAACCCTGGTACGGGAATGCGTTGAGGGTGACGACTTCGAGACCGTGACCCGCCAGTGCCTCCCGCAGCCGGTTGAGATCGGGGTGGTCGACCAGGTGCGCGGCCAGCGGTGCGGGAAGCCAGAGCCCGACGCCGAGCTGCTCGACGCCGAGTTCGGCGCGGATGCCACCCCCGAAGACGCGCAGTTGGCGCAGCAACCCTTCCAGGTCCTCGGCGGGGTGAACGTTGGTGCAGTAGGCGAGGTGGATCCGGGTGCCGTCGCGGTGGGTGAAGCGCATGTCTGAGTCTCCTCGTGGCTCACTTCGGTCGTTGGCCGCGCAGCACCGAGTTGCCCTCGAAGGTCGCCGTCTGGTCCGTCTCGACCGGGTCGAGCAGCAACCGGCCGCTCTGGGCGTAGAACTCGACCGGGTTGCGCCACAGGACGCGGTCGACGTCGTCCTCGGTGAACTCGGCGTCGAGCATGGCTCGGCCGGTCGTGGCCGTCTTGAGCGGGTCGCTGCGTCCCCAGTCCGCCGCGGAGTTGACGATCATCCGGTCAAGGCCGTGCTCGGCGAAGATCCGCACCATGCGGTGTTCGTCCATCTTGGTGTCGGGGTAGATGGAGAACCCCATCCAGCATCCGGTTTCGGCCACGAGGTCGATGGTGACTTCGTTGAGGTGGTCGATGAGCACCCGGTCGGGTGGGATGCCGGAGGCGGCGACCAGATCGAGGCTTCGGCGGGTTCCTTCCGCCTTGTCGCGATGCGGGGTGTGCACCAGCACCGGCAGCTCGTGCTCGGCCGCCAGTTCGAGCTGTCGGGCGAAGACCTTCTCCTCGTCCGAGGTCATCGAGTCGAACCCGACCTCACCGACGGCGACCACGCCGTCCTTGGCGAGGTAGCGGGGAAGCGCGTCGAGCACCTCGCGGCAGCGCGGATCGTTGGCCTCCTTCGGGTTGAGCGCGATCGTGCAGTGGTGGCGGATGCCGAACTGCGCCGCTCGGAATCGCTCCCAACCCACCAGGGTGTCGAAGTAGTCGTAGAACGACGCCGCGCTGGTTCGGGGTTGACCGCCCCAGAACGCCGGTTCGGTGACCGCGCGAACGCCCGCGGCGTACATGGCTTCGTAGTCGTCGGTGGTGCGCGAACTCATGTGGATGTGCGGATCGAAGATGCGCATCATTCCTCCTCGGCTTGGTCGCCTGCTGGTGCGTCCTCGCTGTCCAGTTGCAGCAGGCGGTGCGCGTCCTGCGGTACGGGTCGTCCGGCAGCGAGTCGTTCGGCGATGTAGGCATGCACCATGCGGGACAGCTCGGCATCGGCCCGCTCGGCGACGCCGACGACCGCGTCCAGCGGCACGCCGGTGAACACGCACTTGAGGACACCGTGGCGCCAGGCGTGGTCGTCGAGGTACCGAGCCGCGTACGTGCCCAGTGCTGCGGCGATCAGACGGGAGTCGTTGCTGCGCAACGCGTCGTGGACCAGTGGCAGCAACGCGTCGCCGAGATCGAGGTTGTCGAGCGCGCGCAGCACCGCGCGCTTCTCCTCGGCGTCGCCGTGCCGGTACAGCGCGGTGATCTCCACCGCGAGCTCGGAGCGGTCGAAGCGTCGCTCGGCAGCCCGCAGCAAGCCGATTCGGACCTCGTCCTCGATGCGAGGTGTGATCAGTCCGTCGGGATCGGCCGGGTCGACCGGCCCGCGGGCGATCGTCCTGGCAGCGGCGGGGAACAGCACGGCGAGCCGGGTCGGATTCGTCGTGACCTCGTCGATCAGTTCGGCCAACCGCGTTCGGGCGGTCGGGCCGAGCACGTCCCGCGCTGAACTCATCGGTTCGCCTCCGTCGCGGTCGTGCGCGCTCGCTCGGCCGCGACGCGCAGCGCTTCGAGCGAGCGCGCGGCAACTGCGGGCGCGGCGTGGGAGTGGCGGGGGAGTTCGACGCTGACCAGTCCGTGGTAGTCGACGTCGAGGAGCGCGCCGAGCGTGGCCGGGAGGTCGACGTCGCCGTCTCCGAACTCCAGGTGCTCGTGCACGCCGGGGCGCATGTCATCGGCTTGGACGTTGCCGAGGAGGTGGCCCACTTGGTGCACGCAGTCCTGCGGCGGTGCCGGTTCGTTGCACACGCAGTGCCCGATGTCGACTGTCACGGCGAGGTGGGACGGATGGCCGAGCATGCGGCGCAGTTCCGCGACACCGGCGAGCGTGTCCACGAACATGCCTGGTTCGGGTTCGAACGCGCACCGCACGTCGCGTCGTTCCGCCTCGTCCAGCACGTCGGTGACTCCGCTGGTGAGCCGGTCCCATCCCTGCTGCGCGGACACCCCCTCGGGCAGCGTGCCGGACCAGAACGACACCGCCTCCGCGCCCAGCTCTTCGGCGATCCGGACCGCGCGTCGGAGGTACTCGATGCGCCTTTCCCGGTCGGTGTCGGAGACCAGCGTCGGTTCGTGCTTGTGCCAGGGGTTCATGACGTAGCGGGCACCGGTTTCGACCACGACGGCCAGTCCTCGGGACTCGAGCCGACGGCGGACGGCGTCGGTGCGCCTGGCGAGATCGGGTGCGAACGGGTCCAGATGTGGTTGGTCGAGGGTGAGCGCGACCCCGTGGTAACCGAGATCCGCCAGAACGGTCACGATGTCTTCGAAGCGGTGTCCTGCGAATCCGTTGGTGCCGTAGCCGAACCGCAGGCTCATGTCGGCGACACCGCCTTCGACGCCAACCGAGCCAGCGGACCGGCGCTGAGCAGTGCGCCGGCGACGCCGAGCGCACCGGTGCCGGCCACCAGCGCCGCTTGCAGTCCGATGACGCCACGCACCCCGACGCCTGTCGCGGCGCGGACGGTGTCCGCATCCGGGTGACGCGCGGCTCGGGCCTGAGCCCCACCGACCGTCACGGCGTATCCGGCAGCGCACGCGAAGCCGGCTGCGTTCGCGCGGCGCGAAGAGCCGGGTAGCAGCGCGGTCGATGCCGCGGCGGCGGAGGTGGTCGCCAGCGCCGCCCAGCCCGCTCGTGGTGAACCGCCGTGGACCTCTCCGCGGCTCAGCCAGGTGACCCCGAGGGTGTGCGCGGCGACTGCGCAGGCGGGGAGGGCGGCTCGACGGTGCCCTCCGGAGCCGAGCAGGACGTCGAACCCGCGTGCCAGTGCCATGACCACCGGCCCGGCGTGGGTCTGCTTGGCCGCGAGGTCGTAGGCCCAGGCCGCGGCGGCCACCGGCACGGCGGCCCGCAGAGCGTTGCGGCCGCCTGCGGCCCCGGCGATCCCCAAACCGGCTGCGGTCAGTCCGGTGGCCAGGGCCAGAGCGGTGCCGGGCCGGACCCGGCCGGACGGGATCGGTCGTTCGGGACGTTCCCGCGCGTCCAGTTCCCGGTCGGCGTAGTCGTTGAGCGCCATGCCGGCGAGGTAGAAGCAGCAGGAGGTCACCGGCATGGCCCAGCTGCGCCTGCCGTGAGGCCAGCCGGCCGCCGCGGCCCCGACGAGGCTGTCGCCGGGAGCGGTGAGCACGGCGGGCAAGCGAACCAGCTCGGCGAGATCCCGGGCCCTCATCGCTGCTCCGCGGAGCCGATCTGGCCGCACCAGTCGAGCAGCGCGCGCCATTGACCGGCCAGGTCGTGCGGGGTGTCCCCGGCGGGATCTTTGAAGAAGAAGCCGAGCGCCTCGACGGCGCCGACGGCGCCCGCTCGGTGAGCCCGCGCCATCAGCCTGGCCAAGTCGAGCACCAACGGGGCCGCGAGCGCCGAATCGCACCCCTGCCAGGTGAACTGCATCGACATCTTGGTCCCGAGGAATCCGTCGAAGGACACGAGATCCCAGGCCGTCTTCCAGTCGCCGAGGTCGGGGAGGTAGTCGATGTGCATCGGCCCGTCGACCGGATGCCCGAGAATGGACCCCAATCCCTTGTTCTTGGAGCGGGTCTTGCTCTCCGCTGTGACCGGGTCGGCGAGGGACTGACCGTCCCCACCACCGAGCAGGTTGTACGACGCCCAGGAGCGGACCCGCAGCGCGCGGGTGGCGAACATCGGCGCCAGCGCCGATTTGATCAGCGTCTCGCCGGTCTTGCCGTCGGTGCCGGCCCACGGGAGCTGCGTGCGCCGCGCGAGCTGGTCGATCGCGGGCAATCGCGGCCCGGGGCTCGGGGTGAACGCGACGAACGGGCATCCGGCGCGCAGTGCCGCGTAGGCGTAGACCCCGCTGGCAGGCAGCGGCGACTCGCCCGCGGCCAGCGCTCGATCCAGTGCGTCCAGATCGCGGTGCTCCGGCGTGAGCTCCAGCGGGGGTTCGGTGGTGGACACGTCGATCACGATCACCCGGTCGAGCCCGTGCGCGGCGCGGAAACCGGCCACATCGCGGCTGACCTGCTCGATCGCGTCGCGCTGGAAGTCTCCGTTCGAGGTGATGCCCGGGCGGATCCGCGCGTCGACCTCCACCAGCCCGCTGTGCACCGCCCGGGCCAGCTCGTGACCGAAAACCCCTCCGGCGGCGAGAGCCTCGGCGCGCTTGGGCAGCGCGTCGCCGACGACGTCGTGGCCGCCGATGAGAAGATCGTCCACGCCCGGCGGTGCCGCCACCGCCACCTCGGGGAGGTCAGCGACGCAACCTGTGCGCGGGGCCAACCCCGTTGTCATGGCGAGCGCGCCCACGGTGGCCGTTGTCGCCACCGAGCCGCGAGCGCCGATGAACCACAGTCCGGTCCTAGGTGCCATCTTTGCCGTGCCTCCCTCGGTGTTGCGGGATGGAGCGGGCCCCGGACGCGGTCGGAGCGGCGACCGCATCCGGGGCAGGTGCTGATCAGCTCGTCGGCTGCAGCACGACCTCGTGCTCACCGGTCAGCGACGGCAGCCCGTCGACGCCCGGGTCGGTGTAGGTCGCCTGGAACACCCCGCGCAGGTTGTCGGTCGCGGGGTCGTGGCCTTCGGGCACCGTGGTCTGGATCGACCCGGAGCAACCGGAGGCGGTCGTCTGCGGGTGTCCGTGATCGTCGTGCCCGAGGATGTAGGTCACTTCGACCTTCGAGCAGTCGACGGGCTGATCGTCGGTCACCGCCACCTCGTAGTTGATGACGTCGCCGAAGGAGAACTGCTGCCCGTCGACCGGCGTGACGAACCGGACCGTCGGCGCGACGTTGCCGACCACGACGTTGACCTCGGCCAGGCCGGTCTTGCCGGTGTTCGGCCCGCCGGTGTCGGTCACCCGCAGCATCGCGGTGTAGACGCCGTTGTCGGTGTAGGTGTGCGTCGGGTTCGGTTCCCGCGAGTCGACCGTGCCGTTGGAGTCGAAGTCCCACTCGTAGATCAAGCGGTCGCCGTCGGCGTCGCCGGTGCCCTCGCTGGAGAACGACACCGTCAGGGGCGCTTGTCCGTTGGTCGCGCTGGCCGAGGCCTTGGCTTCGGGGCTGTGGTTGCCGCCGGGTCCGATGTAGTCGATCCGCGACAGCGCCGCCTCGGGGTTCTCGCCGAAGTAGCCCTTGCCGTAGTCGAGCACGTACAGCGCCCCGTCGGGGCCGAACTCCATGTCGATCGGGCCGGACAGCGGGATCGAGGGAAGCACGTCCTCGATGCCGGTGAGCGCTCCCGAGTCGTCCAGGCGGAAGCCCTTCATGTAGTCGCGGGTCCACTCGTAGAACAGCGGCATGCCGTCGTAGTGCTGCGGCCAGGCGATCGGCGCGCGGCCTCGACCGTCGTCGTAGTGGTAGACGGGGCCGGCCATCGGGCCGATGCCACCGGCTCCCAGCTCCGGGAACTGCTCGGACTGGCCGTAGCCGTACCACACCTGCGGCTGCTCGACCGGTGGTAGTCGCGTGAGCCCGGTGTTGTTCGGCGACTCGTTCACCGGGGCGGCGCAGTCGAACGGCGCGCCGGACGTGCCGGTGGCGAAGTCGTAGTCGACGTAGGGGAGTTCGGCGGTCGCGCAGTAGGGCCAGCCGTAGTTGCCCGCCTCGCGGGCGGCGAACCACTTACCGGTGCCGGCAGGGCCGCGGTCCGGATCGGCGTGATCGGCGTCGGGCGAGTAGTCGGCCACGTAGAGCTCGTTGGTCGTCCGGTTGACCTCGATGCGGAACGGGTTCCGCAAGCCCATCAGGTAGATCTCCGGACGCGTGCTCGGTGTGCCGGGTGCGAACAGGTTCCCGTCCGGGATGGTGTAGGAGCCGTTCTCCTCCACCTTGATCCGCAGCACCTTGCCCCGCAGGTCGTTGGTGTTGGCCGACGAGCGCTGCGCGTCGAAGGCGGGGTTGCGTCCCGCCCGCTCGTCGATCGGCGCGTAGCCGCCGGAGGCGAACGGGTTGGTGTCGTCACCGGTGGACAGGTAGAGGTTGCCGTCGCCGTCGAAGACGATGTCTCCGCCGACGTGGCAGCACAGGCCCCGGTCCACGCCGACGTCGAGGATCTTCTGCTCGGTGGACAGGTCGAGCTGGTCGCCGTTGAGCTGGAAGCGCGACAGCTGCAGGGCGCCCTTGAAGGGCGCGAACTGCTCGGGCGTGCCCGACTCCGGCGCATCGCCCTCGTTGATGTCCGGTGTGGACGGATCGTCGGTCGGCGTGTTCAACGGTGGCGAGTAGTACAGGTAGACCCACCGGTTCGTGGTGCCGTTGAAGCCGGGATCCACCGCGACGCTCTGCAGGCCTTCCTCGTCGTGCTGGTAGACGTCCACCGTGGCCGCGACGGTGTTGCGGCCGGTGTCCGGGTGGTGCATCCGGACCTCGCCCTGGCGGGTGGTGTGCAGGACCCTGCCGTCGGGGAGGACGGCGAGGTCGATCGGTTCGCCGGGGTGGTCGTTGAGCACGACCTTCTGGAATTCCTCGTCCGGCGGTGGGCCTTCGGCGGCCACCGCCGGTGCGCTCATCAAGGCGGTGGTCACTGCGGCCACCGCCGCCAGTAAGGGGACACGTCGCATGGCAACCTCTCATCGGTTCGCTGATCGTGCGGGTCGGAACGCGGGCGCGCTGATCCCGCCGCCGAAGGGAATTCGTCGGCGGAACGGCCAGTCCGGCGAAGTGGGGGAATGCGTCGGTCAGATGCTCAGCGCGCGCAGGTAGCGGTAGCCGACCTCGGCGGTCTGCTGCGGGGTGACGTCGGGAGTGTCGTTCTCCACGATGTACTCCAGCACCGCGTGCGCCCGGAAGATCCGGGCGAAGTCGATGTGCCCGGTGCCGAGGTCGGCCATGTCGCCGTCCTCCGGGTGGCGGTCCTTGACGTGGTACTGCAGCACCGGTTGCGGAGCGGACCGGATGACGTCGATGGCGAAACCTTCGGGATCTCCTGCCCCTCGGCCGCTTTCGATGCCACCGCGCACGGCCCAGTACAGGTCGAGTTCGAGGTGCACCAGCGCCGGGTCCAGTTCGGAGGTCAGCACCTGCCACGGCGTCGCGCCGCCCAGATCGGTGGTGAACTCGTGGGCGTGGTTGTGGTAGCCGTAGCGCAGCCCGGCCGCCCTGGCGACCTCGGCTTCGTGGTTCATCTGCTCGGCCCACCGCTTCCAGTCGTCCCGGTGGGGCGAGTCCAGGTACGGCACGACGAGGAACGACTGGCCGAGGGTGCGGGCGTTGTCGATCTTGGTCTGCAGCGACTTCTCGCTGTCGGAGATCCCGTCGTGGCTCGACGTCGCCGAGATGCCGATGCTGTCGTAGAAGGCCCGCAATTCGGCGGCGGTGCGGCCGAAGTAGCCGAGCGCCTGCTCGACCTTGGGGTAGCCCGTTCGGGCGAGGGCGCGCAAGGACTCGTCGAAACCGGGGTCACCCTGGAGCGCTGCGCGCATGGTCCACAGCTGGATGCTGATCTGTCCAGGCGGCACCAGCGGCGCGCCGACCGGTCGTGGTGTCGCCTGGGCTGCCGGGGTGGCCGTGCCCGCTGCGAGCAGGCCGGCGCCGAGCGCGCCGGCGGTGCGCAGCGCGCCGCGCCGGGTCAATCGTGTGGCACCCAGGGACTGGGCTAACGCTGCTTCACCGTTGAAACCGAAACACATCGTCTTGCACTCCTTCGTTCTACTGCTGCGGAGAACTGAAGGCCGCGTCGAATGCCGCGTCCGGTGGGTCGAAGAGCTGATCGCGCACGAAGCTCAGCGCTTCCGGTGCGCCGCGCAGGCGGTCCATGCCCGCGTCCTCCCACTCGATGGAGATGGGGCCCTCGTAGCCGATCGAGTTGAGCACGCGGAAGCACGCCTCCCATGGCACGTCACCGCGTCCGGTGGACACGAAGTCCCAGCCGCGTCGGGGGTCGGCCCAGGGCAGGTGCGATCCCAGCCTGCCGTTGCGGCCGTTGCCGAGGTTGCGCTTGGTGTCCTTGCAGTCGACGTGGAAGATCCGGTCGGCGAAGTCGACGAGGAAGCCCACCGGGTCGACGTCCTGCCAGATCATGTGGCTCGGGTCCCAGTTTAGGCCGAAGCCCTCCCGGTGCCCGAGGGCTTCGAGGGTGCGCACGGTCGACCAGTAGTCGTAGGCGATCTCCGAGGGGTGCACTTCGAGGGCGAACCGCACGCCTTCGGCGTCGAAGACGTCCATGATCGGATTCCACCGGTCGGCGAAGTCCTGGTAGCCGGCCTCGACCAGCTCGGCGGGCACCGGCGGGAACATCGCGACGTACTTCCAGATCGCCGATCCGGTGAAGCCGACGACCGTGCGCACGCCGAGCTTGGCAGCGACCCGCGCGGTGTGCTTCATCTCCTCGGCGGCCCGCTGCCGCACGCCTTCGGGATCGCCGTCGCCCCACACCCGGTCGGACAGGATGGCGCGGTGGCGGACGTCGATCGGGTCATCGCAGACCGCCTGCCCCGTGAGGTGGTTGGAGATCGCCCACACGCCGAGTCCGTACCGGTCGAGGACGTCCACGCGCGACTGGAGGTAGTCCTCGTCCGCCACGGCGCGCCAGACGTCGAGGTGATCACCCCAGCAGGCGATCTCCAGGCCGTCGTAGCCCCACTCCGAGGCGAGTCGGGCCACTTCCTCGAACGGCAAGTCCGCCCATTGCCCGGTGAAGAGCGTGACCGAACGTCCCATCTGCTCACTCCTCGTCGTCGATGATTCTCAGCACGGCGCTCGGTCGAGGGCGACGCGGATGCCGCCGAGGACGTGGCGCACGAAAGCGGGTTCGGAGTACGACTCGTGGGTGTGGCCACCACCGGTGTAGAAGGCGCGACCGGCGTCCACCTCGTGGCACCAGGCGATGGGGTGGTCTCCGCCCATGGCGGTGTCGCCGGGATCGTAGGTGCGCTCGTCCAGCGCGGCCAGGACGTGCACGTCGGGACGCGGGTTGGCGCGGTAGTTGTACCACTCGTCGGTGCGATCCCAGCGGTTCGGCAGGTGCGCGGTGGAATCGTTGCGGTGGTCCTCGACGCGCACCGTGGCGGGCTGGATGTGCGGGTGGCCGGCGAAGTACGCGCCGACGAGCTCACCGTAGAACGGCCAGTCGTACTCGGTGTCGGCGGCGGCGTGCACGCCGACGTAGCCGCCGCCGGAGCGGATGTAGCGCTCGAAGGCGTCCTGCTGCGGCTGATCGAGCACGTCACCGGTGGTGGACAACCACACGACGGCGTCGTAGCGGGCCAGTTCCCGGTCGGTGAACCGCGCGGAGTCCTCGGTGGACTCGACGCGGAACCCGTTCTTCCGACCCAATTTCCGGATCGAGGCGATCCCCGACTCGATGGAGGCGTGGCGATAACCGGCGGTCTCGGAGAACACCAGCACGCTGGGCGGGTCGTCGGGTTCCGGTGCTGCAGCCCAGGCGGGGGTGGCCATCGCGCCGGCCAGGAGGATTCCCAGAAGGGCGCGTGCGGTGGTTCGCATGTCGAACTCCTCTCGATTCAGGAGGCGAACCCGATGTCGCGGTACTGGTCGACGTTGTCCCGGGTCACCACGGCCGAATAGGTCGTCACCGAACGCGGCACCTCGTGCTCGGCGAGGTCGGACACACCGCGCGCTTGCGCGAGCAGCCGCGCCAGCGAGATCGCCGAGGAGCACATCGAGGGGCTGTAGAGCACGGTGGCGCGCATCACGCCGTTTCCCGCTTTGATCCGGTCCATCATCTGCCGCGATCCCGCGCCGCCGACCATGAAGAACTCGTCGCGGCCGGCGGACTCGACCGCCGACACCACCCCGATGCCCTGGTCGTCGTCGTGGTTCCACACGGCGTCCAGGTGCGAGGCCGCCTGCAGCAGGTTGGTGGCCTGTCGTTCACCGGTCTCGGCGGTGAACTCGGCGGCCACCCGGCGCGTGACCTCCAAGCCGTGCCGGGCCAGCCCATCGCGGAAGCCCGCGCTGCGCTCCTGGGTGAGCGGTAGCGAATCGGTGCCCGCGATCTCGGCGATGACCGGGTTGGCAACGTTGGCCTTTCGCAGCTCGGCGGCGATGTAGTCGGCGGCGTTGACACCCATGCCGTAGTTGTCGCCACCGATCCACACCCGGTAGGCGTCCGGCGAGTCGAAGACGCGGTCCACGTTGACCACAGGGATCCCCGCGCGCGTGGCGCGCAGGGCCACGTCGGTCATCGCCTTGCCGTCGGCGGGCAGGACCACGAGCACGTCGACCTTGGCGTTGATCAGCGTCTCGACCTGGGCGATCTGCTGGCTGACGTCAGAGCCGCCCTCGGTGGGGCGGAAGGTGACGTCCGGCAGCTTCTCGGCCTGAGCGCGGGCGTAGGTGGTCATCGCCGCCATCCAGCCGTGATCGGCGGCCGGCGCCGAGAACCCGATCGTCACGTGCTTTCCGGGGGCGGCGTTGTCACCGCCCGCGGCGACGGCGGCCTGGTTCTCCTGCTGCGGTGGGGTGTTGGCCAGGCATCCGGTCAGCACTGCGGACGCGCCGATGGCGGATGAACCGAACAGGAGTCTTCGGCGGGACGTTTCGGGAACGGACATGGTTCCTCCTCGACACTGAGGTGGGATGGGCTTGTCAGGGGGTGCCGGATCGGCGCCGAGATCGCGTTTGGACCAGCACGGCGAGCACGATGATCGCGCCCTTGGCGATGTTCTGGATGTCTGTTTCCAGGTTGTTGAGGGTGAAGACGTTGCTGAGCGTGGTGAAGATGAGCACGCCCAGGAGGGTCCCGCCCATGCTGCCGCGCCCGCCGGAGAGCAGGGTGCCGCCGATGACCACGGCAGCGATCGCGTCGAGCTCGTAGAACAGACCGTTGGTCGAGGCACCGGAGGTCGTTCGGGCCACCACCATGAGCGCGGCGATGCCGCAGCACAGACCGGCGAGCGCGAACACCAGGGCGGTGTGCCTGCGGACGTTGATCCCGGCCAGCCTGGCCGCCTCGGCGTTGCCGCCGACGGCGAGCGTGCGACGGCCGAACGTGGTGCGGTTGAGCAGGATCCAGCCCGCGACGAACACGATCGCGAAGATCCAGACCAGCACCGGCACGCCCAGCAGGTGTCCCTTGAACAGCGCCCCGAAACCGGGGGCGTCGACGACCTGGGTCTGCCGTCCGCTGATGCGTTCGGCCAGGCCGCGCGCAGTGGCCATCATCGCCAGCGTGGCGATGAACGGCACCACCCGCCCGTAGGCGATCAGCAGCCCGTTCACCAGGCCGCAGCCGGCGCCCACCAGCAACGCGCACAGGACCATCACGCCCGCGCCGAAGGACTGGGTCGCCCACGTCGTCATCCACACGCTGGACAGAGCCACGATCGAACCGACCGACAGGTCGATGCCGCCTGCCGAGATGACGAAGGTCATGCCCACGCTGACCACGCCGATCGCGGCGGCCAGTCGCAGGACGGTGGAGATGTTGCCTTCCGTGAGGAAGGCGTCCGGCCTGGTCGCGTAGCCGACCACGCACAGCGCGATGAGCACGAGGAACAGCGCGGTCAAGCGGATGTCTGCGCGCGACCACCAACGGCCGAGCTTGGACGCCGCGGTCGTGGTCGGTGCGGTGAGGGTGCGTTCGCTCATCTCGACGGTGCCTCCATGACCAGGTCGAGCACGCGGGACTCGGTGATGTCACTTGCCGCGGCGGTGTGCACCACGGCGCCGTCGCGCAGCACGAGCACCCGGTCGGCCAGCGCCAGCACCTCCGGGATGTCGCTGGAGACGACCACGATCGCCAGCCCGTCGGCGGCGAGTTGCCGGATGAGCGCGTAGATCTCCGCCCTCGCGCCGACGTCAACGCCTCGGGTGGGTTCGTCGAGCAGGAGAACGCGGCACCCGCGCAGGACCCAACGTCCGATCACGGCCTTCTGCTGGTTGCCGCCGGAGAACGTGGCGATGAGACGGG
The DNA here is from genome assembly GCF_018070075.1 of Saccharopolyspora endophytica. GTDB lineage: Bacteria > Actinomycetota > Actinomycetes > Mycobacteriales > Pseudonocardiaceae > Saccharopolyspora > Saccharopolyspora endophytica. Next base: position 162,249 of record NZ_JAGPXE010000011.1, on the reverse strand, counting down.
TGGGCTCGGCCGGGTGGAGCTGGAGCCGGGTGGCCACCTCGGTGGTACCGGCGTGCTCGGCGCCCCACCGGGTGAACCCCCACCTGCTGTGCCGGGCCAACGACGCCAGCGTCACGTTCGCGGCCAGCGCCATCTGGGGGAGCAGCGCTTGGCTCTTGCGCTCTTCCGGGGTCAGACCGATACCGGCGGACACCGCTGCGCTGATGCTGCCGGTGCGAACCGAGCGGCCGTCCACCTGCACGTCACCGGAGTCGGGCACGCGGGCTCCGAAGATCGTCTCCAGGACTTCGCTGCGACCACAGCCGACCAGCCCGGCCAACCCGACGATCTCACCCGCGTGCGCGGTGAAGCTCATCTCGTCGAACTCACCGCGCCGCCGCAACCCCCGCACTTCCAGCACCGGCCGATCGGTCGCGGTGCTGCCTTCGGCCGCCACCTCGGGAGGTTCTCCTCCCGTCATCAGCGTCACCAGCTCGCGGGTCGAGGTCTCGGCGACCGGCAGAGCAGCGGAGACCGTGCGTCCGTCCTTCAGCACGGTGATCCGGTCCGCGATGCGCCGGATCTCGTCCATGCGGTGGGAGATGTAGACGACGGCGACACCGTCGGCGGTCAGTTCCCCCATGATCCGGAACAGGTTGTCGACCTCTCCCGCGGACAGCGCTGCGGTCGGCTCGTCCATGATGATCAGCTTCGCCTGGTGCCCCAGCGCGCGGGCCATCGACACCAGCTGTCGCGCGGCCGCGGAGAGCTCGCCGACGGGTTCGTCGGGGTCGATCTCCGGATGCCCCAACCTCGCCATCAGCTCCGCCGCGGCGCGCCGGGTCTTGCCGCGCTGCGTGAAGCCCGCGGTGGCGGGTTCATGACCGAGGAAGATGTTCTCCGCCACGCTCAGGCCGGGCACGAGGTCGAGTTCCTGGTACATCGCGGCGATTCCGCGCCGCAGCGCCGCGGCCGGTGAGCCGAGCGCGACGGACTCACCACGCCACTCGATCGAGCCGCCGTCGGGGTGATGCGCTCCGGAGAGCACCTTGATCAAGGTGGACTTGCCGGCGCCGTTCTGCCCGAGCAGGCAGTGCACCTCGCCTGAGCGAACGCGCAGGTCGACGCCGTCGAGCGCGCGCACACCGGGGAACACCTTGACGATCCCGGACATCACCAGCAGATCGGTGTTCTCGGTCATCTGTCCCCCTGGAAGACCGGGGTCCACCGGCTGTGCTGCGCGGCGCTGCGCTGCACGGCGTCGAGCACCCGCTGCACGTGCAACCCTGCGGCGAAGTCCGGGCTCGGCGTCGACCGTTCGGCCACTGCGGTGATGAAATCGCGCAGTTCGTGGACGAAGGTGTGCTCGTAGCCGAGCACGTGTCCCGGCGGGTACCACGCCTCCAGGTAGGGGTGCTGGGGTTCGGTGGCCAGGATGCGTCGGAAACCGGCGACGTCCGCGGGTTCGGTGCCGTCGTAGAAGGCCAGCTCGTTCATGGATTCGAAGTCGAAGGCGAGACTTCCCTCGCTCCCGTTCACCTCGATGCGCAGGCCGTTCTTGTTGCCGGTGGCGTAGCGGGTCGCTTCGAAGGTGCCCAGGGCGCCTTCGCGGAACCGGGCGGTGAACAGCGCGGCGTCGTCGACGGTCACCGCGCCGGTTCGTGCGGGGTCCTCGGGCAGCGGGCGCTCGCCGACGAAGGTTTCGACCGAGCCCGACACCGCGACGATCTCCTCGCCCACGAGGTGCTGGGCGAGGTCGACGATGTGCGCAGCCAGGTCGCCGAGGGCTCCGGAGCCGGCGCGTTCGGCGCGCAACCGCCAGCTCAACGGCGCCTGGGGATCGACTAGCCAGTCCTGCAGGTAGTTCGCCCGGACCTGCCTGATCCGGCCGAGGCGACCCTGCTGCACCAGCGTCCGGGCCAGTGCGAGCGCAGGTACTCGCCGGTAGTTGAAGCCCACCATGGCCAGAATCCCGTTGCGTCGGGCGCGGTCGGCGGCCTCGGCCATCGTCTCGGCCTCGGCGACCGAGTTGGCCAGCGGTTTCTCGCACAGCACGTGCTTGCCCGCCTCCAACGCGCCGATGGCGATCTCGGCGTGGCTGTCGCCAGGGGTGCAGATGTCGACGATGTGCACGTCGTCGCGCATCAGGACCGATTTCCAGTCGTCACTGCATTCATGCCAGCCCAGCCGTGCCGCGGCCGGGGCTGCGGCGTCCTTGCGGCGCCCGCAGAGCACGACTCGTTCCGGCCGCGCCGGAAGGTCGAAGACCCGTCCCACGGTGCGCCAGGCCTGGGAGTGGACCGCGCCCATGAACGCGTGGCCCACCAGTGCGACTCCAAGTGTGTTCATCCGTCCTCCTGGGGCACGCGGACCCGCGACGCGGAAATCCGCCGAACGAAAGGGGGTTTCACGACTCCGGAGAAACGCCGAGAACGTGATCGCTGATCATCGCGGCGGCACCGATGATTCCGGCGCTGTCACCGAGTTCGGACAGCACGATCGGGAGGCTGCTCGTGGCCAGCGGGGTCGAGCGCCGGTACAGCTCGCTGCGGACTTCGGCCAGCAGCGCGTGTCCGAGCTTCGACACGCCGCCGCCGACGACGATCATCGCGGGGTTGCAGAAGTTCACAAGCCCGGACAAGACACGTCCGAGTCGACGTCCGCCATCGCGGACCAGTCCGAGAGCTTGCGGGTCCCCGGCGCGCATGGCGACGCCCACGTCGTGGGCGGTGAGGATCTCGCGGTCGACGAGGAGGTCGCGCAGTCCGGGTGATTCTCCGCCTCGAGCGAGCGCGGTGGCATCGCGCGACAGCGCCGCGCCGCTGAAACACGCTTCGAGGCAACCGGTTCGGCCGCACCGGCACACGGGGCCGGTGTCGTGCAACGCGATGTGCCCGATGTCTCCGGCGCTGCCGTTGCTGCCGCGCAACACGCGATGCCCGGTGATGATGCCGCAGCCGATGCCCGTTCCGATCTTGACGAAGAGGAAGTCGGCCACCGACTGGGCGAGACCGCTGTACATCTCGCCCACGGCCATGAGGTTGACGTCGTTGTCGACCAGAACGGGGCAGTCGAACTGCTGCATGACGTGCTCGCGCACCGGGAAGCGGTCCCAACCGGGCATGATCGGCGGGGAGACGGTGAACCCGTCCCGGAAGCTGACCGGCCCCGGCACGCCGACACCGATGCCGTCGAGCGTCGGCAGATGCCCACCTGCGCGCAACTTCCCGATCACCTCCACGGCCCGGGCCAGGATCGGCTCCGGTCCGGCTTCGATGTCGATGACCTCGCTGGTCTGCGCGACGATGTCGAGCCGGCCGTCGATCACGCCGACGTCGAGCGATGTGGCACCGATGTCCACTCCGACGAATCGGAGTCGCTCCGAGAGCTGCACCAGCCCTGACCTGCGACCGCCTCGTGACTCGGCCTTGCCGGCGCGTTCGACGAACCCGATCTCCTCCAGTCGGGCCAGTTCCTGCCCGATCTTGGAGCGCGACAGCGAAAGCTGCGCGGCCAACTCGACGGCCGCTTGCGGCCCGTTGCGCCGCAACGATGTGAGAACCCTGGCTTGGTGAGCGTTTTCCGGTTGCACCGGCTACTCCACTTCTTGCACAGAGCGAATGAAGTTCGTCACAGAGTAGGTTAAATGCCGCATTTGCGGTCAAGGGAGAAGCAACGTTGTCACCCCAACGGCCGCATCGCGCTCGTCGAACCTTCCGAAGTGCCGAATGGTCCAGCGCGGCAAGGGAATGGGGGACGCTGCCGAAACTCTTTCGGCCGCAGCGGAAGCTGGTCCGACCTGGGTGGACGTCCCGAGTTGGCCCATGAGTCCGCACGCAGCGGCAAGGCCGCGAGTGCTAACCGATTGCGCGGAACGCAGCAGCGCGCACGTCGGCCGGACGGCGCTGTTGCGACTGCTCCATCCGCGCGCGACCGGCACGAGGCCGTCCGGATGGTCGCGCGGTGCGGCCGGAGTCGGAGCCTCCGTGCCGGTCCGCAGCCGGTGCGGTCATGCGCTGATGTCGTCGGGGTCGACGGGGCGGTGTGCGCGGGGGAGCGTTTCGAGCACGAGGCGGTAGGAGTCGGTCACGAGCTCGTCGACGAGTTCCTCGTTGAGCGAGTCTCCTGGCCCGAGGGTGATCCAGTGCTTCTTGTTCATGTGGTAGCCGGTGGTGATGTCCGCGTGAGCGTCGCGGAGAGCTTTCGCATCGTTAGGCTCCGCCTTGACGATGACGACCGGTTGCCCGGCTACCGCTCTTGCATCCCGTGCGCGGGGGTGCTGTGGAACGCGGGTCATGAGCATGAACCACTTGGTGTGCACCCTGGCGGCCTGCCACCCCTCTTCGAAGGTGTAGAGAGTGGCGCCAGGCAGGTTCTGCGCGCGCTGTCGAGCCGCTTCCTGCAGGGCCTCGCCGTTCATCGTCGTGCTCCTCGTCAACGCACCCGCGGTGGTCGTGACTCGTGGCCGCGAGTCGGGAGGGCGTGCGCTCTCCTCGCTCACGGCCACTCCACAGCTCCCTTTGTGTGTTCGCTGTGAGAACCACCAGGCACGTTAACCCCGTCCGCAGCTCCGGCGCCACCGAACGCGCACGGCTCCGCGGCGGCACCGCGACCGTGCGAATCGCGCGGTTGTGCGGTGGAAGTCCACGGCACGGGCGCACGCAGCGCTTCCTCGTGAACGAGCTCGAGAAGGCGCGGGATCGCCGGGGGTGCGGGCTAGTGGTTTCGAATCGCGCTGTCCCGACCGGGCAACGCCGTCGCGCGGGCCGGTACCGCTACTTCATCGCCAGCGTGAGGATCTGTGTGGTCTGGTCGGGGGAGAAGTTGTCGTCGCTGATCAAGACCAAGCTGCGGCGGCCGTCGGGAAGGCGTGGTCCCCAGGTCATTCCCTCGATGTTGTCGATCGTGCTCGGGGCCAGGTCGGCGAGATCGACCAGCAGTTCCTTGCGGGCCGGTTGGACATCGGTGCCGGTCAGGGACTCGACGTGTTGCACGTCGGTAGCGGCGCGGGTGTCAACTCGGTAGATCCGGATCGAGTTGCCGACTCCGCTGACGAATGCGCGTTCCAGCACCAGGTGCTGGTCGCCCTGGTCAGCCAGGACCGCGGTCGCGCCGTTGTTGGCGTAGCCACCGGTCGGGGAGGCGGCGAACACCGGGTCGAGCGGGTAGGCGTGCTGGGCGAGTACGGATCCGGTCCGCGACTGCGTGGTGAGTCGGGACAGCGCGCCGTGCTCGGTGGTCGGCGACTCGCCGTCCTGGAGCAGCGGTCCTTCCATGGCGGTGACCACCTCGGTGCCGCCGGCTGCGAAGGTCAGGCCTTCCAGGACCTCGTTCCGCTTGGGTCCGGTCGTTGGCGCCATGCGCAGGTTGGCTGGTAGCGGGAGGTCGTGGGTGAAGCTGCCGTCGGTACCGGCACTGCGGATCGACGGGTCGATCAGCTGCGCACCGCGATCCCCTTCGCTGGTCCACCAGAAGCCCTCGGCCAGAGGGTCCCAGCGGATGTCTTCGGGATCGACCGATCCCGCCGGGTAGGTCGTGCCGTCCGGGCGTAGCAGCGGGCGGGTGCCGGTCAGCTCGAACCGCGTGCCGTCGAAATCAGCGGTGTAGTACCGCGCAGGGTGCCGCTCCGAACGATCGTCGCTGATCACGACCCATTGGCCGGTTCTCGGGTCGTAGTCCAGGCCGGACAGGCCACCTACCGTCGTGCCGTTGAACTGCATGGCGTGGGGCAGCGTCGTTTCGCCGACCAACTCGACCTGTCCGTCGTCCGCGGCGGCTGGCTGCGCAGCCACCAGCAAACTCGTGGCGAGCACCACGCCCGGAGCGCACGTCTTCATCATGCGGAGAGCGCATCCGACCACGGTGTCCGGAAAGTGACGTCCAGGTGGAGGTAGGTTGTCTCGGTCCTGGCGGTTGAGGTGATCGCCTGTGCGATCGCGATGGCGCGCATGAGGCATCCGTTCACGGTGCGATCTTGTGTCGGCACACGGTCGGTGGGGTCTCCTAAGGTCACCGGCATGACGAAATAGCCAGTCCACGACCCCGCGTCCACTGTTCGCTCAGGCTGTGGGGCAAGCCGAGCAGCAGATCACCGCGGTCCTTCCCGACGAAATCCGCGGTTGCCTCGTCAGGCGTCCGCTGCGTCGCGGGTGGGAATCGGTTGTGCGTCAGCGGCTTTCCCGGGGCGGTCCGCTGGAACGAGCTGGCGGAGCAGTTGCAGGGTGTCCGCGGAACCGGATGGCTGTTCGGTGGTGACCACGACGATGGACTGTTCCGGTGAGTGGTTGAGCTGGAGGCTCTGCTGGGTGATGGTGAGCTCGCCGACCAGCGGGTGGTGCAGCCGGAAGGAGTCGCCTTCGCAGGGTTTGACGCGGTGGTCGCCCCACATCGCGACGAACTCCGGGCACTTCACTGACAGCTCGCCGACCAGCGAGGCCAGCAATGCGTCGTCGGGGTGTCGGCCCGCCCTGAGCCGGAGGCTGGCCACCAGTCCGCGTGCTTTGCGGTCCCAGTCCCGGTAGAGCTCGCGGGTGTGCGGGTCCAGGAACAGCATCCGGACCAGGTTCGGGCGATCGCCCGGTCGCTCCGGTGCCGTCGGGTCGATGTGCCCGGCCAGCAGCGCGTGGCCCAGGGGGTTCCACGCCAGCACGTCGGTGCGCCGCCCGACGACCAGCGCGGGCACGCCCTCCAGCGACCGCAGCAGCTCGCGAGTGAGTCCGTTGACGCGCTCGACCGGTGGGCGCTTGCGCTGGCGCGGGCGCGGGGCGGCGAGTTCGCGCAGGTAAGCGCGCTCGTGGTCGTCCAGGCGCAGTGCCGTGGCCAGCGCGTCGAGCACCCCATCGGAGGCGTTGACCGAGTGGTTCTGCTCCAGCCGCGTGTAGTACGAGACGCTGACGCCGGCGAGCTGGGCGAGCTCCTCGCGCCGCAGCCCGGTGACTCGGCGGCGTCCGAGCGGGGTGATCAGCCCGACGTCTGCGGGTTGCAGGCGAGCCCGCCGGGATCGTAGGAACTCGCCGAGGTGTCCGGACCTGCTCATGTCCCCACTATGCCCTCGGCGCCGACGACGAGCCTGACACTGTCAGTGGTAGGCACCGCCGAGGCTGGTTCACCGGTCGCTCCGACGCGCAGATTGGGCGAGACCCCTCAACGAGCGGAGCAACCATGCAGGAGATCGCGCTGGGTGATGTCACCATCACCCGAGTCGTCGAGTACTACGGATCGGTCGAGATAGCGCCCGCCGATTTCTTCCCCGACGTGCCGGAGCGGACCTGGCGGGCCCACGAGCCGTGGCTGGTCCCGGACTTCATCGACCCCGCCGCGAACGTGTGCGTGTGCGCCATCCAGACCTGGCTGCTGCGCAGCGGTGGCAAGACGATCCTGGTCGACACCGGTGTCGGCAACCACAAGCAGCGGCCGAACGCCCCGGTGTGGCACGGCCTCGAGACCGACTTCCTCGGCAACCTCGCGCGCGCCGGGGTCCAGCCCGAGGACGTCGACCTGGTGGTCAACACCCACCTGCACGTCGACCACGTCGGCTGGAACACCCGGCTGCAGGACGGCGATTGGGTGCCCACCTTTCCCAACGCCACCTACCTGGTGCCGCGCGCGGACTTCGACTTCTGGAACCCCGCGGACGGTCACGACCCCGCACTGGGCAGCGGCAGCGAGAACGTGTTCGCCGACAGCGTCGCCCCGGTGTTCCGAGCCGGGCAGACCCTGCTGTGGGAGGACGAGCACGTCATCGACGACGACCTGCGCCTGTTCCTCGCACCGGGGCACACCCCCGGATCCTCCGTGCTGAGCGTGGAGTCCGGCACCGACCGGGCGCTGCTGGTCGGAGATCTGCTGCACACCGCTGCGCAATTCGTCGAGCCCGACGCCAACAGCTGCTTCTGCGAAGACCCGGTCGAGGCCCGGTCCACCCGCCGCCGGTTGCTGAGCCAGGCCGCCGACACCAACACGCTGGTGCTGCCCGCGCACCTCGGTGGCCACGGCGGCGCCGAAGTCGTGCGCGAGGGCGAGAAGTTCGCCATCAAGGAGTGGGCACCGTTCGACCGGATCGGACAGGAGCACGCCGATGCCTGATGTCACCCTGACGACCACCGGGGGAGCGGTCCGCGGCAGCACCAGCGGTGGTGTGCGGCGCTTCCTGGACATCCCGTACGCCGCGCCGCCGCGCGGTACCGGCCGGTTCGCAGCTCCGGAACCGCATCGCGGCTGGCCGGGGGTTCGCGACGCGACCCGGCCCGGGCCCACCGCGCCGCAACCGCGCCGGGACGGGTTCGCCACCCTGGACATGTCGCCGTTCTTCGGGCCCGGCTGGGTCCGCGGCGAGGACTACCTCACGGTCAACGTCTGGTCACCGCAGCACGCCGAGCGCCGCCCGGTGATGGTGTTCGTGCACGGTGGCGGGTTCGTCGCCGGCTCGAACCGCTCACCACTGCACGACGGCACCGCCTTCGCCCGCGACGGCGTGGTCCTGGTGACCCTCAACTACCGGCTGGGGATCCCGGGATTCCTGGATGTGCCCGGCGCGCCGCGCAATCGGGGATTGCTCGACGTCATCGCCGCTTTGCGGTGGGTGCAGGACAACGCCGACGCCTTCGGGGGTGACCCCGGCAACCTCACGCTGGTCGGCCAGTCCGCCGGTGCCACGCTCGTCGCGGCGCTGCTGGCGACCGACGACGCCACCGGGCTGTTCCGCCGCGCGATCGTGCAGAGCGGCAGCGGGACCGGCGCGTTCTCGCCGAACCAGGCTGCGGTGGTGACCCGTGCGGCGGCCTCCGCGCTCGGCGTCGATCCGACGGTGGCGGGCTTCAGCGCCGTCCCCGATGAGCGGCTCGTCGAGGTCATGCCCGGGCTCACCGGCCTGGACCTGCGAACAGGGGCTGAGTTCGACCCGCTGGTCGGGCTCACCCCGTTCGACGTGGTGCTGGAGCGCCAGCCCGCCGAGAGCGACGTGGCCGAGGTGGACCTGCTGGTGGGGTCCAACGCCGAGGAGGGCAACCTCTACCTCGCTCCGCAGGGCGAGCTGGGGACGTCGACCGCCGAGGACGTGCGGGATCTGGCCGCACGCGTGCACCGGGATCCGGACGCGCTCGTCGCGGCCTACCGGGCGCAACGCCCGGGTGCCGTTCACGGGCAGCTGCGCGCCGCGATCCTCGGCGACGCCATGTTCACCGCCGGTGGCCGCAAGTTGGCCGACGCTCGCGGCAACGCGCACGTCTACGAGTTCGCCTGGCGCTCAACCGCTGTGGGCGGGCGGCTCGGCGCGGCGCATTCGGTCGAGCTCCCGTTCGTCTTCGACCTGCTCGACCTCCCGATGTTGCGGGGACCGCAGGCGCTGCTGGGTGCGGGTGAACCGCCGGCGGGGTTGGCGACGGAGATGCACGGGGCGTGGGTGTCTTTCGCGACCACCGGCGATCCCGGCTGGCCGCGGTTCGGCGCGCAGCGCAGGATCCGTCGCTTCGACGCGGTGTCGGAAACCACCACCTCCCGCGACCTTTCGATGTGGTGACCCTGCCGTGACGAGCGCGCCTCGATCGACCCGGGGCGTACGGCTCGCACTGACCGGACGACGGGTCAGTCGTCGTCGCAGGTGCGGCGGCGTTCGAGGAAGACGGTGTCGCGCCAGACGCCGTGGTGCTGGGCGATGCGTTCGCGCAGTCCGACGGTGCGGAAGCCGGCGGAGTAGTGCAGGGCGATGCTGGCCCGGTTCTCCGGGAAGATCGAGGTTTGCAGCGTCCACAGGCCGTCGGCGTCGGCGGCGGTGACCTGCTTGTGCAGCAACGCTTTTCCGACGCCGCGCCCGCGGAAGTCCTCGCCGACGTAGACCGAGGTTTCCGCCACGCCCGAGTAGCAGTCCCGGTGGGACGCGGGAGTCGCGGCGGCCCACCCGGCGACCCGCCCGTCGACCTCGGCGACCCACCGGTGGTCCGGCAGCCACTTGGCCTCCAGCGACTTGCGGGCCGGGACGTCGGTTTCGAAGGTGGCGTTGCCGGTGGCGATGCCTTCGGCGTAGATGCGACGCACGTCCGCCCAGTCGCGGGATTCCAGCTGCCGGATCGTGACGTCCTCGGGGAGGTCGTCCGGGCAGCACGGGCGGGCGACGACGCCCATGACCGCGTCGGCGGCGTGCGGCAGGCCGGTGCAGCAGGCGGTGTTGACCGAGACGAAGGTGGTGGTGCGTTCCTTGTGCAGCAGCACGAACCCGACGTCGGCGAGCTTGCGCACGTGGTGCGAGCAGGTGGACTGGCTGATGCCGAGCTGGTCGGTCAAGGTGCCCACGCTGATCGTGCCTGCCGCCGCCACGGCGTGCAGCAGGCGGACGCGGGTCGGTTCGGCCAGGCACGCGAACCACTCGGCGTAGGTGGCCGCGTTCTCGGCGGGCAGCAGTCCGGTCTCAGGAGCCGTCGTCGTCATGCCCTGAGTATCGACGCACATCGATGGTTTAGTCAATCGATTCACATCGATGAACCCGACTTCCGCCAGCCCTAGATCACGCTCAGTGGGGTCGGCTTGCGACCTTGGCTCAGTGGGCGTCCCGGCAGGCGCAGCCTGCGGCGTCTTTGGCCTCGGTGATCGTGGTTCGCGGGTCGGCGGACTGTTCTGCGGTGGTGCAGCACGCGGTCACGCCGCAGCAGGCGTCCTCTGCTTCCGGCATGGCAGGTTTGGTGGCGCGAATGATCGCCGAGTGCATGAGGTCGGCGACCTGGTGTGTTGAGGTGATCTCGACATCGGTGAAACCCGCTGCCCGTAGCTGTTCGCGGTACTCGGCGAAGGTGAGGGATCCGGCGATGCAGCCGACGTAGGAGCCGCGGTCGGCCCGTTCTTGAGAGCTGAGGTGGTCTTCGGCGACCACGTCGGTGATGCCGATGCGTCCGCCCGGGGTCAGGACGCGGAAGGTTTCGGCGAACACGGCGGGCTTGTCGACGGAGAGGTTGATGACGCAGTTGGAGATCACGACGTCGATCGTGTTCGCCGGAAGCGGGATGTTCTCGATGGTGCCCTTGAGGAATTCGACGTTGGTGGCGCCCGCCTTTTCGGTGTTGCTCAGGGCGAGGGCGAGCATTTCCTCGGTCATGTCCAGGCCGTAGGCCTTGCCGGTGGGGCCGACGCGGCGGGCGGACAGCAGCACGTCGATGCCGCCGCCTGAGCCGAGGTCGAGGACGCGTTCTCCTTCGCCCAGCTCGGCGACTGCGGTCGGATTGCCGCAGCCGAGAGAGGCCGCGATGGCTGCGGTGGGCAGCTGGCGGCGTTCGGATGCTGCGTAGAGGCTGGAGCCGAAGCCGTCGCCGACCTCGACCTGCTCCGGGCCGCAGCAGCCATCGGTGGTGTCCTCTCGGCCGGCTGCCGTGGCTGCGGCGGCGTAGCGCTGTCGGACGGTGTTGCGCAGCTCTGCAGGTTGTTCGCTCATCGTCGATCCCCTCTTCGCCGCGGCGACGCCGGAAGCGCCTGAACGGCCTCATCGATGTCGGCTCGATTCGTCCCCGCTCTCCAAGTATCGACCCGGATCGATGCTTGCGTCAATCGATCCCCGTCGATAAAGTCGAGGTAACTTCATCGAAGCTGATCGATGCAAAGGGGATCGTCGTGGACGAGAATCCGGTTGTGGTGGTGGGTGCGGGCCCAGTGGGTCTGGCGGCTGCGGCGGAGGTTGTGGAACGGGGGCTGCAGCCGTTGGTGCTGGAGGCTGGGTCGGAAGCCGGTTGTGCGGTGCGGGAGTGGTCGCACGTGCGGTTGTTCTCGCAGTGGTCGGAGTTGATCGACCCGGCCGCGGGCCGGTTGCTGGAACAGCAGGGGTGGCAGGCGCCGGAACCGGAGGGCTACCCATCAGGTGCGGAGTGGGTTGAGCAGTACCTGCAGCCGTTGGCGGCGGCGTTGGGTGAGCGGGTGCGCTTCGGTTCCCGGGTGGTGGGTGTGGCTCGCCGCGGCCGGGATCGGGTCGTGGATGCCGGGCGAGAGTCCGAGCCGTTGACGGTGCACGTCGAGACGGCAGCTGGCGAGGAGCGGATCGCGGCCCGGGCGGTGATCGACGCCTCCGGGACGTGGCGCAGTCCGAACCCGCTGGGCGGCGACGGGCTCCCGGCGGCCGGAGAGCGCGCCGCGCGTGACCGGATCAGCTACGAGGTGCCGGACGTCTCCGATGCGCAGGTCCGGGCTCGGTTCGCCGGCAAGCGCATCGCGGTGGTCGGCAGCGGTCACTCGGCCCTGACCGCGTTGGTGACCTTCGCTGCGCTGGCCGAGGAGGTGCCGGGCACGGAGGTCGTGTGGGTGCTGCGCCGGGGCCGCTCGGGGGATGTCTTCGGTGGTGGCGAGGCCGACCAGCTGCCCGAGCGCGGGGCGCTGGGGCAGCGCGCCGAGCAGGCGGTGGATGCCGGGCACGTCCGCGCGGTGACGGGTTTTCGCACCGCGGCGGTCGAGACCGACGGGGACGGCGGCTTGGTGCTGACCTCGTTCGAGGGGGACAAGAGCGAGCCCGTCGACGAGGTCGTGGTGTTGACCGGTTTCCGACCGGATCTGTCCTGGCTCTCGGAGATCCGGTTGGATCTGGACCCGGTGTTGCAGGCTCCGACCGCGCTGGCGCCGTTGATCGACCCGAACGTGCACTCCTGCGGCACCGTCTACCCGCACGGGGCCAAGGAGCTGGCTCATCCCGAGCCGGGGGTGTTCGTGGTCGGCATGAAGAGTTACGGGCGGGCGCCGACGTTCTTGGCGATGACCGGCTACGAGCAGGTCCGCAGCGTGGCCGCCGCGATCGCCGGCGACACCGAGTCCGCCGAGCGGGTCGAACTCGTCCTGCCGGAGACCGGGGTGTGCGGCGGGGCCGGGCTGTTCGACGAGCCCGAGGTCGAGCAGGGAGGCGGCTGCTGCGCCGGACCGCAGCAGACCGTCGAGCTGGCGGCGCCCGGAGCCGCTGAGCGCTGACCGCATGCACTCCGGCCGCCTGACGACCGCCGCACCGCCCGTCGAGGCCGTGCGGCGGCGTCGCGCGCTCATCGCCCTGTGCATCACCGAGATCACCAGCTGGGGCGTGCTGTACTACGCCTTCCCGGTGCTGGCCCCGGCGATCGCACGAGATACCGGCTGGTCGCTGCCGGCCGTGACGTGGGCGTTCTCGGCCAGCCAGATCGTGTCCGCCCTGGTCGGCATCGGGGTCGGTCGGTGGCTGGATCGCCGCGGCCCGCGTGCGGTGATGACCGCGGGCTCGGTGCTGGCCGTGCCCGCCGTGCTCGGGATCGCGCACGCCCCGAGCTACGGGTGGTTCCTGCTGGCGTGGTCGGTCGCGGGTGTGGCGATGGCGGCGACGTTCTACCCGCCTGCCTTCGCCGCGCTGACCCGCTGGTACGGGCCTGATCGGGTGCGTGCGCTGACTGCGTTGACGCTGGTGGCGGGCCTGGCCAGCACGGTGTTCGCGCCGCTGACCGCGGCCCTGAACGACCACCTCGACTGGCGCGGCACGTACGTGGTGCTGGCGGTCGTGGTCGGCGTCGTCACGATCCCGCTGCACGCCGGGCTGCGGCTGCCGTGGCCCCACCTCGCCCACGACGAGCGCTCCTCGACCGACGGGCACGCGGCCGAGATCGCGCGCAGCCGCCCGTTCTTGGCGCTGCTGGCGACGATGGCCCTCGGCGGGTTCGGGGTGTACGCGGTGGTGATCAACCAGGTTCCGCTGCTGACCGAACGCGGCTTCGACTCCCAACTGGCTGCCTGGGCGCTCGGGCTCGGCGGTGTGGGGCAGGTCCTCGGACGCCTGGGCTACGCGCCGCTGCAACGACGCACCGGGGCCCGTGGCCGCACCGTCGTCATCCTGCTGGCCTGCGCGGCGACCACGCTGGTGCTGGCGGTGATTCCGGGGCCGACAGGGCTGCTGATCGTCGCGGCGATGCTCGTGGGCATGGCCCGCGGCGTGTTCACCTTGCTGCAGGCCACCGCCGTCAGCGACCGGTGGGGCACCGCCGCCTACGGGAGGTTGAGCGGTCTGCTGTCGGCGCCGCTGATGATCGCCATCGCGCTGGCACCGTGGGGAGGCTCGGCGATCGCGGCGGCCCTGGGCGGGTTCCCCGCTCTGTTCCTCGTGCTGGGCGCCATGACCGGGGTGAGCGCTGTGCTCGCGTTGGCCACCCGACCCGCCGCGTGACCGATCAGCCGGCGGTCCGGGAGAGGTGCTGAGCGATGTCGGCGACCGCTGGTTTCGCGGTCCGCGCGGCGCCCACCAGGGTCGCCGAGGCCCACCCGGTCCAGTCCCCGTAACCCAGCAGGTGCAGCCGTGGTTCGGCGACGCTGCGCGTTGCTTCGGTCGGGACCGTCCCGTTCTCGGTGCGCAGGCCCAGCGGCGCGAGGTGGTGCAGCGCGGGGCGGAAGCCGGTGCACCAGATGATCGCGTCGCAGGCGAGTTCGCGGCCGTCGTCCCAGGCGATGCCGCGCTCGGTGAGCCGGTCGAACATCGGCTCGGCGTGCAGCACGCCGCGCTGACGAGCCTCCATCACGCTCGGGACCATCACGATGTCGCCCAGCTGTTGGGGTCCTCCGTCGTCGGGCAGTCCCGCGCGGCGTGCGGCCTCGCGTTGAGTGGCCACGTCGAACAGGACCCGGCCGTCGACGTCATCGGGCATGAATCGCGGCGGCCGCGCGGTGACCCAGGTCGTTTGGGTCGCAGTGGACACATCGGCGAGGATCTGGGCTGCGGAGTTGCCGCCTCCGACGATCACGACGTGCTGGTCGGCGAAGTCCTTCGGGCACCGGTAGGACTCGGTGTGCAGCTGCCGTCCGGCGAAGAGCTCGCTTCCCGGGTACGAGGGCAGGTGCGGCCGGCTCCAGGTTCCAGTGGCGCTGACGACGATGCGCGCCCGCCACGTCCCGCGGTCGGTGTCGACGGCCAGCCGCGCACCGGTGTCGTGGACACCGTCGACGCGCACGGGCCGCTGCACCGGCAGCTGGTAGCGCCGCTCGTACGCGGCGAGATAGTCCACGACGTGCTCGGCGGTGGGGAACTCCTCCCCGGGCTGGCGAGGCATCCACCAGCCGGGCAGCGGGCTGTGCTCCGCGGGCGAGAACAGCCGCAGCGAGTCCCAGTAGTGCTGCCAGGCCCCGCCGGGCTCGGGCTGGTCGTCGAGGATGACGAAATCCAGCTTCGCGCGGCGGAGGAAGTACCCGGCCGCCAGGCCCGCCTGACCGCCGCCGATCACCACCACGTCCCGGGCCTCGGGCACCACGACCTCCTGACCTGCCTGCACTTCAGTCGGAGCACCCGTGCCGTGAGGCACCGCTCACAGCGCGACGGGGAACCCGCCGTCGAGCTTGCGTTCCTGTCTTGATGGATGTCAAGTTAGACGCATGCCGAAACAAGACGTCCTGCTCGTCTCGCGGGACGAGGCCGAGCCGTGCGCCTCCGCCGTGATGCGGGAGCCGCTGACCGTCGATCAGGCGGCTGACCTCGCCAAGGTGTTCAAGGCGATCGGCGAGCCGGTGCGGTTGCGCCTGCTGTCGCTGATCGCCTCGCACGCCGGCGGCGAGGCCTGCGTGTGCGACCTCACCGACGCGTTCGAGCTGTCCGGACCCACGATCTCGCACCACCTCAAGGTGCTGCGCGAGGCCGGGGTGATCGAGGGCGACCGGCGCGGCACGTGGATCTACTACCGCGTCAAGCCCGACACGTTGCGCTTGCTGTCGGAATCGCTCGCCCCGGCTCCGGACGTGGCGGTGACGGCATGACGCGGACGCAAAACAACGCCGTCGTGGCGAAGCTGTCCACACTGGACCGATTGCTCCCGGTGTGGATCGGCGCGGCGATGGTCCTCGGCCTGCTGGCCGGTCGCTGGATCCCCGGGCTGGGATCGGCGCTGGACGCGGTGCAGATCGATGGCGTCTCGCTGCCGATCGCGCTGGGGCTGCTGGTGATGATGTACCCGGTGCTGGCCAAGGTCCGCTACGACCGGCTGGACACCGTCACCGGAGACAAGCGGCTGATGGCCTCGTCGCTGGTGCTGAACTGGGTGCTGGGCCCGGCGCTGATGTTCGCGCTGGCCTGGGTGTTCCTGCCCGACCTGCCGGAGTACCGGACGGGTCTGATCATCGTGGGCTTGGCGCGTTGCATCGCGATGGTCATCATCTGGAACGACCTGGCCTGCGGGGATCGCGAGGCGGCTGCCGTGCTGGTGGCGTTGAACTCGGTGTTCCAGGTGATCGCGTTCGCCGGGCTGGGCTGGTTCTACCTGTCGGTGCTGCCCGGGTGGCTGGGTCTGGACCAGGTGGGGCTGGAGGTCTCGGCGTGGGAGATCGCCAAGAACGTGCTGATCTTCCTCGGCATCCCGCTCGTGGCCGGTTACCTCACGCGGAAGTTCGGGGAGCGGGCCAAGGGCCGTGAGTGGTACGAGTCCCGGTTCCTGCCCAAGATCGGTCCGATCGCGTTGTACGGGCTGCTGTTCACGATCGTGATCCTGTTCGCGTTGCAGGGCGAGGCCATCACCTCGAATCCGCTGGACGTCGTGCGGATCGCGCTGCCGCTGCTGGTGTACTTCGCGGTGATGTGGGCGGGTTCGTTCGGCCTGGGCAAGGCCATCGGCCTGAACTACGAGCGCTCCGCGACGCTGTCGTTCACCGCCGCGGGCAACAACTTCGAGCTGGCCATCGCCGTGGCGATCGCGACCTTCGGCGTCACCAGCGGCCAGGCCCTGGCCGGTGTGGTGGGCCCGCTGATCGAGGTGCCGGTCCTGGTCGGTCTGGTCTACGTCTCGCTGGCGGCTCGACGCTGGTTCGCGCAGCCCTCCACCTCGGAAGCCGACCACGTCCGCACCACCACCTAGAGGCTGTTGATGAATTGCTTTGCGTGGCGGTGCGGGTGGCGGAACCTGATCGGCTCCGTGGATTCCGTGCGCCGCTCCAATACACGGCGTCCCGCCGTACTCGCCACGAAGCCGATCAGAACCCGCGGCGGTGCGAGCTGAGTCCCACACCTGAAACAGCGGCTCTGCCGCATTCCGCACCACCACCTAGTCGCCACGAGGCCGAGGAGCACCGGCCGAGCGATCAGCCGGTCGCGTTGTTCCTCGACCACGTCTCGCGCGCGTGCGCACCCACCTGACCACCTCGGCCTGGCCGGCCGACGAGAACCGAGGAGTCCCCGTGTCCTCCACCCCCGAGGTCCTGTTCGTCTGCGTCCACAACGCCGGACGCTCGCAGATGGCCGCCGCACTGCTGCACCACCACGCCCGGGGCAAGGTCGCCGTCCGCTCGGCCGGCTCCGCCCCGGCCGAGACGGTCAACCCGGCCGTGGTCGAGGTGATGAACGAACTCGGCCTGGACCTGTCGCAGGAGTTCCCGAAGAAGCTCACCACCGACGCCGTCGAAGCCGCCGACGTCGTCATCACCATGGGCTGCGGCGACGCCTGCCCGGTCTTCCCCGGCAAGCGCTACCTGGACTGGGAGCTCGCCGACCCCGCCGGACAGGGCGTCGACGCCGTCCGGCCGATCCGCGACGACATCGACCAGCGCGTCCGCGCTCTGCTGGCCGAGCTGGTGCCGGAAGACGCGCAGTGATCGACCAGGTCGGTCTCCCAGGGCCTCTGCCGAAGGTGGACGGCCGCGCGTGAACCGCTGCCGGTGATTCGAGGCCAACTGGTCGATGGGGGTGTGCGGTTCGGAAAACCGCACACCCCCATCGCTTTCGGCAGTGGTGCCGAGATATGACGTTGTGGATGAAGGTCGTGCGGCTCCGCAGGTCGGAGTCGCGTGTCCCGCAGGAGACGTCAGGTCGTGGCCGGTTCCGGGGTGGCCGGGGTGGATTCCGGGTCGTGCTTGCGCACCGCGACCAGGGCGAGCGCGCAGAGCGCGACGACTGCGGCGGCGCCGACGTAGAGCTGGGTCGCCGAGGCGCCCGCGTCCTTGAGCAGCCCTGCGATGGTCGGGGAGAGGATGGCGCCGATCCGGCCCATGCCGAGCGCCCAGCCCATGCCGATGCTGCGGACGTGGGACGGGTACAGCGGTGGCCCGACGGTGTAGGCACCGGCGATGCAGCCGTTGATCAGCGCGCCGACGATGACGCCGATGGCGAACCCGAGCCACAGGAACGACGTGCTCAGGATGAACACGACCATCATCGCGGCCGACAGCAGCGAGAACCCGATCAGCACGACCCGCGGTGGGCGGAGCCGGGCGGCCAGGCCGTAGAGCACGGAGCCGACGGTGCCACCGATCGAGATCGCCATCCCGGCGGTGACCGCAGCGCTCTTCGAGAGCCCCTCCTCGGCCAGGAGGGTGGGGGTCCAGCTGTTGACGAAGTAGAAGCCGAACATGATGGTGATGAAGATGATCCAGAGCAGGATCGTGGGCGCGAGCAGCTGCTTCAGCCAACCCGAACCGGCCTGCCCGGCGTCCTTCCGGGCGGCGCTCGCCTGGTCGAGGTCGGGCGAGCCGATGGCCTCCATCCCCATGCGCGCCAGGGTCCTGTTGATGCGCTCCAGGGCGCCGCGGGGACGGCGCTGCTCGAGGAAGGCGATCGACTCGGGCAGCAGCACGGCGATGACGACCAGGGCGAGCAGGGTTCCGAAACCGCCTGCGTAGAAGACGATCCGCCAGTCACCGCCGACCGTCGTCTTCGCGACGAGGCTCGCGAGGGTCGCGCCGATGCCGTACCCGGCGGTGTAGATGCCGATGGCGAGCCCGCGGTTCTTCGCGTTCGAGAACTCGCTGGCGATCACGTTGGTGCTGGCCAGGATGCCGCCCACGCCGATGCCGGTCACGAGCCGGAACAGGCCCATCACCAGCACTGACGGGGCCATCGCGGCGCCGAACATGCCGATCGTGCCCAGCACGAGGCTGATCAGGATCAGCGGGCGACGCCCGATCAGGTCGGCGAAGGGTGCGAGCAGCATCGAACCGAGCGCCATCCCGATCAGACCGACCGAGACCAGCAGCCCGAACTGGGAACCGTTGAGACCGAACTCCTCGGTGACCGAGGGGCCGGTGAACGCGACCGCCATGACGTCGAAGCCGTCGAGGCAGTTCATGAAGGTGCAGAGCGCGACGATCAGCCATTGGTAGCCGGACATGGGCGCCGCGCCGATGCGAGCCGTGAGGGTCATTGAGGTATCCAGTGGTGAGGGATCCGTTGCGCCCGGATCAGGTGAGGTGGAGGGTGACGGATGCGCGGTCGCCGGTGGTGCGGGCCGCCGCGCGGGAGACGCAGAGGCACAGGTTCGTGCAGCGCTGCTTCTGCGCTTCGCTGAGGAAGACGTCGCGGTGGTCGATGGTGCCCTCGACCTCGACGATCTTGGCCAGGCAGAGTCCGCACTCGCCCTTGCGGCAGTCCGACAGCGTGTCGACCCCGGCCGCGTTGAGGGCGTCCAGGATCGAGGTGTCGGGTGCGACGGCGACCTCCCGGTCGAGCTGGGGGAGGCGGACCAGGAACTCCTCGGCCTCGAACCGGCCGCTGGAGCCGAAGGTTTCGAACCGCAGGTTGGTCTGGGCGAGCCCGTGCTCGGTCCAGCTCGACCTGATCGCGTCCATCAGGCCGAGCGGGCCGCACATGTAGAGCTCGGTCGTGGCGGCGTTCGGTGCTGCGGCGATCTCGCCGACCAGGCCGGGTACCGACAGCGGTGTTGCCTCGTCGTCGACGTGCACCCGGAGCCGATCGCCGTGCTCGGCGCTGAGCTCGTCGAGGTAGGCCATGACACGGCGACTGCGGCCGACGAGCACGAGCTCGTAGTCGGCGCCGCGGCGGCGCAGGGCCGAGGCCATCGCGACCAGTGCGGTGACGCCGATGCCGCCGGCGACCAGGACGTAACGACCGGCGCCGACCGCGAGCGGGAAGCTCTGCACCGGCCCGGTGACGGTGAGCTCGTCACCGACGGCCAGCGCGTGCACGGCCTCCGAACCACCTCGGGAGGCGGGGGAGAGCTGCACGCTGAGCGTGAGCCGGCGGCCCCCGTCCTCGGAGCGCACGACGGAGTAGGAGCGGGTCTGCCGTCGGCCGTGGACGGGCAGAGCGACGTCGATGTGGGTACCGGGCGCCGCGTGCTCGGGGTGCTCGACCTCCAGCACGATCCGCCGGACGCCGTCGGCCACGAGGTCGGCTTCGACGACCTGCGCCCGCTGCCAGCGGGACCGGGAGTGGGCCGCCATCAGGCACCCCTGCCCGCAGCGGGAGCCGCCGACGGCCGTCCTTCGGCCGCCAGCATCCGCTCCAGGATCTGGCGGACCCACATCCCGCCCGCGTCGATGTTGAGGCTGTAGAACTCGTGCTCCGGGTTGGCGTCGATCGCGCGTTGCTGGGCGCGCAGCATGTCCTCGTCCTCGCCGAAGACGCCGTGCACGCCTTGGCGCAGCTGAGTGGTGATGGTCTGGCTGTCGAGGCGGTAGTTGCGCATGAACGCCCAGAAGTAGTGGCAGGTGCGGTCGGTCTCGGGGGTGATCGTGTTCATGACGTACCCGTTGACGCCGTGGCTGCGGTCGCCCTCGGGCGCACCGGTGCCGGCTTTGGCGACACCGACGTCGATGCAGATCGTGCCCGGCGCCTGGAACCTGATGATCTGCCAGCGGTCGACCTTGCCCTCGAAACCGGGGAACTTGTCGCGCATGTTCTTCAACCAGAACGGCGGGGCGTCGATGTCGCGCATCCAGCGGGTGACGGTGACCGTGTCGCCTTCGTGGGTCACGTCGAACTCGGACTCGGAGAGCTCCTCCTGGCCGATGCTCGAGGAGTGCACGAACTCCTCGTGGGTGAGGTCCATCAGGTTGTCGAGGACCAGCTGGTAGTTGCAGTCGGCGTGGATCGTCTCGCCGTCACCCGCCCAGGACGGGTCGTCCATCTGGTGCATGTCGGGCACGGTGGCCGGATCGGCGAGGTCGGGGTCGCCCACCCACACCCAGACGTAGCGGTAGCGCTCGACGACGGGGTAGGAGGGGACGGTCGCGCTCGGATTGATCGTCTCCTGCGCGGGCATGCCGGTGCAGCGACCGGTCGAGTTGTAGCGCAGGCCGTGGTAGGGGCACTGCAGCTCGTTGCCGAGGATCTTGCCCTGCGACAGCGGTGCGAGCCGGTGCCAGCATGCGTCGGCGAGTGCGACGGCGCGCCCCTCGGCGTTGCGCCACAGCGCGAGCGGTACACCGGCGACGGTGCGCGCCAGCGGCTGCTTTCCGGTGACCTCGTGATCCCAGGCGGCGACGTACCAGGCGTTGCGCGGGTGGTTGAAGATCTTCGCCGCGGCCGTGGTCGGGGCTGCGGTGTCCACCGGTGCGGGGGTTGTGAGCGTCATTGGCCAACTCCCTATGAAGAGAGGTATCTGTTGCGTGAGCCACAAGCTATCTATGGATATAGTGAGTTGGCAAGGGTGGATAGCGTGGCCGATCCGGAGGGGAGGCCATCTTGTCGCTGCGATATGCGCTGATCGCGCTGCTGACGGGTCGTCCGATGACCGGCTACGACATCTCCAAGAGCTTCAGCCGCTCGGTCGCGCACGTCTGGCACGCCCCGGACTCGCAGATCTACCCCGCGCTCAACCGGATGGAGCGCGACGGGCTGCTCACCTCGGTCGAGGTCCCCTGGGGCAAGAAGGGGACCAAGAAGGAGTACCACGTCACCGACGCGGGCCTCGCCGAGTTCCGGGAGTGGATGGAATCACCCCTGGTGCCGCAGTGGCAGCGCGACCCCGCCTATCTGAAGGCCGCGTACTTCGACTTCGCCGACCCCGCGGCGGTGCGCGAGCAGCTGCGGCAGCAGCAGGCGTACTGGGAAGAGCACCTGGCGACGCTCGAGGACACCCGGGCGACCCTCGCCGACCGCACCCACCCCACCCTGGCGGCGCGGATCGCCGATCTGGACGAGCGCGAGGCCGAGTTGTCCGTCCGCTGCAAGATCTACGCCTACGACGGACTGATCGCCCGCGCTCGCACCGAACTGGCGTGGATCCAGGACGGCTTCACCCTCCTCGACGAACTGCACAGCACCTGAAGACTCGCGGTCGCGAGCGGGTCAACGGTGCTCTCCACGAGCGTGGAGGTGTCCAGGGTGACAAGGCTTCCGGCTGAACAGCCTTGTCGGTCTTAGTTCTGCCGCTCTGGGTTGCCTTGTGGTGCGCTCCGGTATCCGCTGCGACGTCGGCCCACTGTGGCCGGTCGAGGACGTCGCCAAGGAATTCACGGAACAGCGTCGGTCACCCTCGATCCGCGCTATCGGGATGGATGGTCAGCGGACCACGACCACGGGCAACGAAAGCCACGCTGGGTGACGAGATTCAGCGGTCCGTCGTGGCCCGGTGCACGAGGAGTTCGGTGCCGCCGATTTCGTCGCCGTCGTCGGGTGCCGACCACAGGCGGAGCGTTCCGGCGTCGTGCTCCAGGTGGACCGGGTTGCGGGTGGTGACGTGACCGGCCGCGGATCGCTGCTGCATCGGCA
Organism: Saccharopolyspora endophytica; assembly: GCF_018070075.1. Lineage (GTDB taxonomy): Bacteria > Actinomycetota > Actinomycetes > Mycobacteriales > Pseudonocardiaceae > Saccharopolyspora > Saccharopolyspora endophytica. The sequence goes on along the minus strand of NZ_JAGPXE010000011.1, from coordinate 139,877 downwards.
CCTCGTGCCGGATCCGGTTGTCCCGGAGGTCGACCAGCGCCAGCCCGCCGAGTTCGAAGGCGCCGCCGTCAGCGGTGGGCAATTCAGCGATACCGCCGCAGATCATCGCCTGGCTCGCCGCGTAGTCGCAGTCCTGGTAGTCGATGAAGTGACCGGCGTTGTCCTGCCGGGAGAGCTCGCGTCCTGCGGCGGTCCACCGGTAGAGCGTGCGCGATCCCCAACTCACTCCGTGCACGGTGCCGGTGACGCGGTCCCGAACGGTTCCGCCGACGTGGTCGGAGACCCTGAACGCTTCCTCGGCCTGCAGCGTGCCGGGGTTCAGGCGGTAGACGATCGAGCTGCTGTTCGGGCGATACTCGGCCACCGGCACCCACAGCGACTCGCCGTCGAAGTCGATCCCGCCCGGGTGGTACATGGTGCCCTCGCCGAGCACGACGTCGCGGATCAGGTTTCCTTGCCGGTCGAGCACGAGGACATGCCCCACACCCCGACCCGGCGAGCGGTCGTACCCGTCGACGGGCTCCGGGTACTTCTGCGGCTTTTCGATGATTTCCACAGTGGACAGGAACAGGCGGTCGCCGACGGAGGCCAGTCCCTGCGGGTGGTGGGACGGGAAGCGAAGTGGAATCCGCTGCTCCAACTGCCACTCGGTCGAGCGGCTCGTGTGCTGGAAGGCGTCCACGACGGCGTCATCACGCGCTGGGGAATCATGGGTCGCTGCGATTCCCAACGCGTAAGGAGCGATCACCGCTCCGAGGAAGGCCGTCGCGAGGCCGCCGACGACTGCGGTTCTCATCCATGTCCTCCGGCTCGTTCGGGTCGGGAGACCGCGCGCGACGCGGCGCCTGCGATCACCCGTATGGGGGCTTCGCAGCAATTCGATGCAAAGCCCGAGCCGAACTCCACGGCTCGCACGTGAACAGTTGCGGAACCTGCTTCGTACGAGCAACGGCCACCGCTTCCGCACGTGCCGGCGGCGCGGGAAGGAGGTCGCCACGCATGGGCCGTGGGAAGAACGCGCGGACGCCGGAGCGCCCGCTCGACGGTGGGCCCGCCGAGCGGGAACGCCGCGTCCACCGGCACGCGCAGGGCCGTGTGATCAGTACATGTGCACGCGCTTGTAGAACGCGATTGCCGGAGGGGTGAGCAGGCGGGCCTCGTCGAGGAACTCCATGAGGCCCGAGCTCGCGTTGCGCATCAGCGACTTGCGGTGCTGGTTGGCCTTGACCTCGGCGAGCGCGCGCTCGGTGTCGATCCCGACCGCGGCGTAGACCTTCGGGCTGACCAGGGCGTTGACGATGACGTAGGCGGCGATGGAGATCACGGTGGCGCTGAGGTGGCGCTTGATCCGACCGACCCGCTGCATGTGCTCCTTGATCTCCTCCCGGGCGAACTTCATGTGCCGGGACTCTTCGACCACGTGGATCTTCGAGCTCGTGCGCACGATGTCGAGCACGTTCTCGCCGCGCATCCAGTCGCGCTGCATGACGTCGAGCACTTCCTCGGCGACCAGGCCCGCGCCGTAGGCGACCTCGCCGCCTGCGAGGCTCTTCAGCCCGCGTGCGAGCTCGATGACGGTCCTGCTGGGGAAGTAGGCGGGGACGTCGAGCTTCTGGCAGATGCGGGCGAACATGATCGAGTGCCGGCACTCGTCGGCGACCTCGGTCAGCGCGAACTGGAACTCCGACTTCGCGGGGTCCTGCACGTACTGGTCGCGCAGGATCATCTGCTGCAGGATCATCTCGAACCAGATGCCGGTGCTCATGATCGAGCACACCTCGTGCCTGGTCAGCGTGATCCGCTGCTCCTCGGTGAGCTCGTCCCACAGCCGCGTGCCGTAGAGCGTGCTCCACTCGGGGTTCAGCCCGTACTGATCGGTGGGCAGCGGTGCGTCCCAGTCGATCTCCGTGCTGGGGTCGTAGGAGAGCGTCTGCGACGACTCCAGCAGTCGGCTGGAGAAGTCCTGCTCAGCGCCCTGGCCGGCAACACCGACGGCGGTCATGCGCACCTCCGCAGTTCGTGGTACTCGAAGTAACAGGAACAGACTGTACCCCATAAATGCGCGATCGCGGAGTCGCTTGGCCCCGACGATGGAACTTCGCTGGTGAGCGCATCAACGGCAGGGCGTGTGGACGACTGGAGCATCAGGTGGCCCAGGAGCTGTGCGGTGTGGGGGCGAACCCGGATTACTGCCGTAATCGGGGACCTGGGCAGGCGGTTGATGCTGTGGAGGGCGCTGGTGAGAAGTCCGGCCGTCCGCAATGGATCGGCGCTGGTCGGGACGTCGGACGTGGTCAGCTGTGGTGCATCGTCCAAGGGCTGCTGCCGGGGTGAGTTGGAAAGCAAGAGGTCGCTGGTGCCGACGGCTGTGGCACCAGCGACCTGCGCGCGGGTTGTCAGAGGGTGGTGCGGAAGGGGCCGGTGACCTCGTAGGTGATGCCGCCGCTGCTGGAACCGGTGGTGCCGCGTTGCGAGGAGAAGTACATGCGGTTGCCCGCGGGGTTGAACGCGACGCCGCACAGCTCGGAGGCGGATTGGCCGGTGACGCGCAGGAACGGCGCGATGATGTCGTCGGGGGTGATGATGCAGATCTCCATGTTGCCGCCGTCTTCGGCGACGTAGAGGTCGCCGACGGTGGCGCCGGTGATGTTGTCCACGCCGGTCAGCGGTGGGTTGCTGGTCAGGTTGTCGTCGTAGGCGACGTGGAGTTGGTTGTTGGCGGCGTCGTACGCCCAGACGCGGTTGTCGCCCTTGGTGGTGAAGTAGCAGGTGCCGTTGCGGTAGAAGGCGCCTTCACCGCCGTTGAAGATCTTGGCGCCGGAGACCTGGTCGCGGGTGGGGGTGGGGCTGCCGTCGGGGTCGGGAACGTCCACCCAGGACAGGGCGGTCCCGCTCTCGACGAGGACTTGGAGGACGCCGCCGGCGGACAGGTCTCCCCAGGTGGTGGGGATGAACCGGTAGAAGCAGCCGTCGCTGGTGTCCTCGGTCTGGTAGATCACCTTGCGGTCGGGGTCGCAGGCGGCGGCCTCGTGCTTGAACCGGCCCATGGCGTCACGCCGCACTGCGGCCTTGACGCCCCAGGGGTCGGTTTCCCAGGTGTATCCGAAGTCGGTCTCCTCGCAGGACAACCAGGTGTTCCACGGAGTCGCTCCACCGGCGCAGTTGCGGGTGGTGCCGCCCAGGATGCGGTAGGCGCCGGTGGTGTTGCCGTTGGCGTCGAAGCGGATGGCGCTGACGCCACCTGCGCCGCTGCTCATCTCGGAGTTGGAGACGTAGATCCATCCGGTGCCGTCGGCGAAGCACGCGCCGCCATCGGGGGCGCTGTGCCAGGCGTAGCCGGTGTTGGGGACCGTGTCGGTGGAGCGGGCGATCACGCGGCTGGTGAAGCCCGCGGGCAGCTCGATCCCGTTGGCGTCAGCGGCTTGCAGGGCTCCGTAGGGGCTCGGGCCGGTCTTGGCTGGATAGGCGATGGATTCGCGGGTGACGCTGAATCCCAGGGTCGCCACAGTGCCACCGACGACGGCGGCGCGGAGGAAATCCCGACGTTCCACGGCGTTCTCCTTCAGTCAGAAGCCGGAACAAGGTGAGCCGCAGGAGAAAAGCGCTGCGGCCATCGGGAAACCTATGGGGTGAGCGGTGTCCGGTGAGTGCCGGGACGGTGAACTTTCCTCAACCGGTCAATGATGGTGAAAATCCGCTCTGCTAAGCGGACTATTTCATTCCCATGGCGAAGTTCGTCGCCAATCGGGGAGTCGTTCCTCGCTCGTGGCGCGTTCCTTCGCGCTCACCACCTGGTGGGTACGTCGAGGCTCAACGGGATTCGTGGTCGTGCCAGTCGTGCATGTGGGTGGCGTGCGTGCGCAGGTAGGCGCCGGGTTTGAAGAAGTGGTCGTAGAAGTCCAGGTCGAGGTGGTGGGCTTGGACGTAGTTGAGGATGAACACAGTCGGCACCGTTGCGGGGAACTTGCCGAAGGTGTCGAAGATGTACTGGGCCTGGAGTCCGACGCAGGCCTTGAACGCGTCGTCGTGGACCTGGGCGCTCGCGCGGAATCCGGGGCTGTCGGTCCAGGCGCCCGGTGTGTCGCGGTGGAACGGGCCGCCTGGGCCGAACTTGCGTTCGGCGAAGGCGTCCACCGCTGCCCTCATGTCCTGGTGGTGGGGTGGGCAGCAGGCCTCGAAGACGCCTTCGCGGCCGGTGGGGTTGGGCGTCGACCAGCGCTCGTCCTCGTCGTAGCGGAAACCGAGGCCTGGTACGTCGGGGTTGCCCGAGGCGCCGAGCATCGAGAATCGGTCGATCCCGTCGAACATCCAGCCGCCGAGGCCCATCGCCTGCAGCATCAGCACGCCCGCGTAGCAGGCGGTCGCCAACTCGGCCGTGGCTTCGGTGAGCGCGTACTGCTCGGTGAAGGTCAGCGGGAACGGCTCGTCGACGTCGATCAACCCGCTGAACTCGTCGAGGCCGGGGATCCTGCGGTCGTGGATGTCGTCGTAGACCGCGTAGCCGTTCTGGACGAAGAAGCACAGCACGGCGATCAGGTGCTGAGCCAGGTCGGCCACCGGGATGACCAGCAGCGAACCGGGAACGTTGACGCACCAGGTGTTGTGCCCCTCGAGATAGGGCTCCTCGGCGGGAAGGTGCAGCCTGCCGGTCGAGAGCTGTTGTGACCGCTCGCGATGGCGTTCGACCATCAGCTCCGGCGTGACCTCCTCGACCGCCGGGTCGACGAGTGCACCCGCATCGCGGGTGGGGAAGTAGTAGAGCCCTGAATCGTCGGTGAAGAACAGTTCGGCGGTGTGGAACCCGGCCGCGGAGGGGAAGGTGCGCCCGGCGGCTGCTCCGGCGTAGTTGGAGACGTGCGGTGCGTAGCGGGCGTGTCGGGTGATCGAGTAGTGCCAGCCCGTCGTTCCGCCCATCGCGCTGAGCACGAGCATCCGTTCGAGCTCCGTGAGCGGAAGGGGTTCGTGCCGGGAGCGGTAGGCGAGGGGGCCGTCGGGGATCTCGTCGCCCAGGGCGAAGCGCCGGGAGCGTCGACCGAAGAGCGCTTCCACCAGTGGAAAGGCCGCCAGGTCCGCCATCGCCTCGGTCCCGGCAGGCACCATCGGGTCGAACCTCACCACGACTGATCACCTCCGCCGTCTCGTCCCGGTCCAGTCCAACGCCTGCGCGAGCAGGGGACCAGAGTCGAAGGTCATCGTTCGCGTCCGTCAGGCCGGAGGGCCATGGCCGGCTGGCAGCGCTGATAGAGGTTCTTTATCGGAGCCTTTCAAAATTCGTCTAGCCAGATTTCCCGATCCGTTTGATCGAGCGGTGCGCAGCTGAGAACCTCTGCGGAAGCACACAACGAAAGAGGTCCTGCTGCCACGGTGCGGGACGTGGCACATCGCTTTGGGCGCGGGCAGCGCCGAGCTTGAGTCCGCGGCGCAGGATGAAGTCGTGATGCCGGCGCATCGACAGCCGGCGACGCCCGGTGCGGGTGTCCTGTGAGGAGGTTCATCACGCCTGTCGAAACTCGTCGTTCCCAACGGGAGTGGCGAGCATTCCGCTCGTGCCGAAGTTCTCCAAGCTGGTGAATCAGGGTTTCACAATGAAAAAATCGCAGAACAAAAGGGCGACCGATCATACCGTTTTCGCGGTTTCGATGGCCGTTTCGGCGCTGGTCGTCCTGTGGGGAGCGGTGGACCCGAACGGGTTCGGGACCGTGACGACGCAGCTGTTCAATCACGTCGTATCGGATTTGAGCTGGTTCTTCCTGCTCACCGCGAACATCTTCCTCGTGTTCGTCATCTACCTGGGTCTGAGCGGCTACGGGCGGATCAAGCTCGGAGCGGATCGGGACGAACCGGAATTCGGCCGAATGTCCTGGTTCGCCATGATGTTCCAGGCGGGGATGGGTCCGGCGATCATCTTCTGGGGCCTGGCCGAACCCCTGTCGCACTACGTCGACGTCCCCTTCGGTCTCGCTCCGCCCGGCAGCGACGAAGCCGCCGGGGTGGCGATCAAGTACTCGTTCTTCCACTGGGCGCTGCACCCGTGGGCGATCTACGCGGTCGCGGGCCTGGCCGTCGCCTACTTCACCCACCGCAAGAACGAGCGGGGACTGCTCAGCGCGATCTTCCGGCCGCTGCTCGGCGATCGCGTCGACGGACCGCTGGGCAAGGTCATCGACGTGCTGGCGGTGCTGGCGGTGGTGTTCGGCATCGCCGTGGCGCTGGGGCAGGCGGGCCTGCAGATGACCGCGGGGCTGGGCGAGACCTTCGGGTTGCCCACCGGAATCGTCGTGCAGCTGATCGTGCTGGCCCTGACCACGGCCGCCTTCATGGGCTCGGCGACGACGCGGATCGAGCACGGCATCAAGTGGCTGTCGAACATCAGCATGCTCATCGCCCCGGTCCTGCTGATCTTCTACTTCGTCGTGGGCCCGAGCATCACCCAGATCAACGCCTTCACCGAAGGACTCGGTGCCTACCTGGGCGACATCGTCCCGATGAGCTTCCGGCTGGACGCCTTCAGCCCGGATGACGGGTGGATGGGCAGCTGGACCGTCTTCTACTGGTCCTGGTGGATCGCCTGGGCCCCGTACGTGGGTCTGTTCATGGCGCGCATCTCGCGCGGTCGCACGATCCGCGAGTTCGTCGCGGCCACCGTGCTGGTGCCGGCACTGGTCAGCATGATCTGGATCGCGGTGTTCGGCGGTGCCGCGCTGCAGCTTGCGCGCAGCGGTCTGGCCGGTGACATCGCGCAGACCGTGCAGCAGAGCCCCGCGGCCGGGATGTTCGTGTTCATCCAGCAGTACCCGATGGCCGGGATCATGTCGGTGATCACGCTGATCGTGCTGTGGGTGTTCTTCGTGGCGGGTGCCGACGCGGGCACGGTGGTGCTGGGCGAGTTGTCCACGGGCGGTGAGCCGAACCCCAAGACCTGGGTGCGGCTGCTGTGGGGCGTGCTGCTGGCCGGGGTCGCGGCCGTGCTGCTGGTGTCCGGTGGCCTCGACGGGCTGCAGAAGGCCTCGGTGCTCACCGGGACGCCCTTCGCGATCATCCTGGTCGGCATCTGCGCGGCGTTCTACAAGACGCTCCGGGACGAGCACGGCCCGAACAGCGTTCACCGCGCAGCCCCGTCGGAGGAGGCCCCGCAGGACGGAGAGGTCGCCGTGGTGAGCGCGGAACCCACCCGCACCGAGAGCCGGTGATCTCGGCGGTTCCCCTGCGCTAGGTGCGGTTCGAGGCCGCGGCGGTGCCGACCGGCACCGCCGCGGCCTCGACGATGGCGGCGAGTGCCGGCGCGGGGACTCCGAACGTCCTCTGTGGACGAGAGGTCAGGAGCAGACCGCTCCGGTCGCCGCGGAACCGACCAGCTTCGAGTACTTCGCCAGCACGCCCGTGCGCTTTCCCGGGGTGGGCGGGGTCCAGGCGTTGCGCCGCTTCTCCAGCTCTTCCTGCGGGAGGTCGAGGTCGAGGGTCTTGGTGGCCATGTTGAGCACGATCGGGTCGCCGTCCTGGACCAGCGCGATGGTGCCGCCGTCGGTGGCCTCCGGCGCGACGTGCCCGATGCACAAGCCGGTCGTCGCTCCGGAGAAGCGGCCGTCGGTGACCAGCAGCACCTCCTTGCCCAGCCCGGCACCTTTGATCATCCCGGTCACGGCGAGCATCTCCCGCATCCCGGGTCCACCGCGCGGACCCTCGTACCGGATCACCACGACGTCACCTGCGACGACGGTGCCGTCGGAGACGGCGTCGAGGGCGCCCTGCTCGCCGTCGAAAACCCTGGCGCGCCCGCGGAATTCGGCGGCGTCGAAGCCCGCGGACTTCACCACGGCACCCTCCGGGGCCAGCGAGCCGCGCAGGACGGTGATCCCGCCCGGGTGGATGGGGTCGCTCATCGCGTGGATCACGGTCCCGTCGAGGTCCGGCGGGTCGATCTCGGCGAGGTTCTCCGCCACGGTGCGGCCCGTGCAGGTGAGGGCGTCGCCGTGCAGGAGGTCGGCGTCGAGCAGCGCCTTCATCACCACGGGCACCCCGCCGACCTGGTCGACGGTGCTCATCACGTGCGCGCCGAAGGGCTTGACGTCGGCCAGGTGCGGGACGCGCTCGCCGATGCGGTTGAAGTCGTCGAGCGCCAGCGGCACCTCCGCCTCGGCGGCGATCGCGAGCAGGTGCAGCACGGCGTTGGTCGACCCGCCGAACGCCAGGACGACGGCGATCGCGTTCTCGAACGCCTCCCGGGTCAGGATCTGCCGGGCGGTGATCCCCTTCTCCACCATACCGATCACCGCCTCGCCCGAGGCGCGAGCGATGCCGTCGCGCCGCCGGTCGACGGCGGGTGGGCTGGCCGAGCCCGGCAGGGCCATGCCCAGCGCTTCGGCCGCGCTGGCCATCGTGTTCGCCGTGTACATGCCGGCGCACGCACCCTCGCCCGGGCAGATGGCGCGCTCGATCTCGGTCAGTTCCTCGCGGGTGATCAGGCCGCGGGCGCAGGCCCCGACGGCCTCGAACGCATCGGCGATGTTGACCTCGCGACCGTCGACGTGGCCGGGCAGGATCGTCCCGGCGTAGACGAACGCCGCGGCCAGGTCGAGCCGGGCGGCGGCCATCAGCATGCCGGGCAGGGACTTGTCGCACCCGGCGAGCAGCACGGTGCCGTCGAGCCGCTCCGCCTCGACGACCGTCTCCACCGAGTCGGCGATGACCTCGCGGCTGACCAGCGAGTAGTGCATGCCGACGTGACCCATGGAGATGCCGTCGGAGACCGAGATCGTGCCGAACTCCATGGGGTAGCCGCCCGCGTGGTGCACGCCCTCCTTCGCCGCCTGCGCCAAGCGCTGCAGCGACAGGTTGCAGGGGGTGATCTCGTTCCAGCTCGACGCGATGCCGATCTGCGGCTTGACCAGGTCGGCGTCGCGCATGCCGACGGCGCGCAGCATGCCGCGCGCGGCCGTGCGCTCGATGCCCTGGGTGACCTGGCGGGAGCGGAGCTCGGGACCGGACATGGTGCCTCCTCGGCAGAAGGGGACGACGAGGTCCACGATGGCAGTCCTCACGCGCGCGAGCACGCCTCCCACGCCGAGCACGCGCCGGAACGCCGTCCGGGTTCCCGGAACACGCACTAGGGGTCGCATGTCGAGCACCGGCCCCGCGCCGGCGGAAACGCCGGCGCGGGAACACCGGAGTCAGGGGCTCACCGTCCCGACCGCACGTCTCGATCAGGAGAACTGGATTCCACCGTCGATCATCACCGATTGCCCGGTCATGTAGTCCGAATCGCTGGAGGCGAGGTAGGACACGAACGAGGCGACGTCTTCGGGCACGGACACCCGGCCGAGGTGGATCAGTTCCGAGTACTTGTCGATGGCCGCGCCCTTGCGGAGTCCTTCGTGCTCGGCGAGCTTCTCGTCGATGTGGTCCCACATGGCGGTGCCGACGATGCCGGGGCAGTAGGCGTTGACGGTGATGCCGTACTGCGCCCACTCCATCGCGGCGGCCTGGGTGAGTCCGCGCACCGCCCACTTCGAGGCGGAGTAGTGCGCCAGCAGCGGGAACGGCCGGTAGCCGACGATCGAGGCGGCACCGATGATCTTGCCGCCGCCGCCCTGCTCGATCATCTGCTTGGCCGCGGCGTTGTAGCAGAGGTAGACGCCGCGCAGGTTGATCGACATGAGCTCGTCGAACTCCTCCGGTGTGACCTCCAGGAGCGGTTTGACCTGGGCGATGCCGGCGTTGGCGATCATCACGTCGAGTCGCCCGAGTTCGGTGGCCACGGTGTCGACCATGTGCTGCACGGCGTCCGGGTCGGCGACGTCGGCGACCGCGACGGCCGAACGCCTGCCCAGTCCGGTGATCTCGTCGGCGACGGCCTTGAGCTGGTCGCTGTTGGCGTCGATGTCGTTGACGGCGACGTCGTGGCCGTCGGCGGCGAGCCGCAGCGCGATCCCCTTGCCGATGCCCCGGGCGGCACCGGTGACGAGCACGACGCGGGAGTTGTTGTGAGCAGCCATGGAGTTCTCCACTTCCTGGTGGCGGTTCTCATGCGCGAGCGCCGGTGTGGGCCGGTGTCAGGGCGTGAGACTTGCCGGGGCTGATGCGTCGGCTCACGAGACCGTGACCCGACGTGTGGCCCCGTTCACATCGCCAGCGAGCCTAGGAGCGGCGCTGCACACCGGGCAGGCCTCGGCTGTCTCAGTTTGAGACGGCCCGGCCCGAAGCGGATTTCACTTCTCCGCTTCGGGTCGGGCCGTTGGGGGGGCGGATCCGGTCCGCGACCTTCGCCTCACCTCGCGCTGTGGGCCGGGCTCAGTCCATTCCGGACTCGCGCAGCGTGATGTTGAGGCGCCCGGAACTCATGCCGATCGCTGGATCAGCCGTCCCGGGAAGGGTTTTGGGCACACCGTGGTAGGCCATCCGCGACGGGCCGCCGAAGACGAACAGGTCGCCGGAGCGCAGTTCGACGTCGGTGTAGGGCTGCTTGCGGTTCTCGGTGTTGCCGAAGCGGAAGACGCACTCGTCACCCAAGCTCAGCGAGATCACCGGGGCGCGGCTGAGCTCGTCGCGGTCCTGGTGCATGCCCATGCGAGCCCCGGCGTCGTAGAAGTTGACCAGCGCGATGTCCGGGTCGTAGGGGTCGGGGCCGACCTCGGCGGCGGCCTGCCTGCCGAGTTCGGCGAGCCAGCCGGGCAGCGGCTTCACCGGTGCGCGGTCTCCGTCGTCGACGGTCTTCGAGTAGCGGTAGGGGTACCAGTGCCAACCCAGGCACACCGTCTGCACCGACATCCGCGCGCCGTTGGGCAACCGAGCGGCCCGCAGTCCGGCGGGTGGTCTGGCCCATTCCCGGCAGGCGCTCACCAATCGCCGCTGCCACTGCGGCGACAGCCACCCGGGGACGTGCACCGCCCCCGGAGCGATCTCAGTGCGCGGACGCGGGAAGAGCTCCATCACCTGCGATTTTACGGTCGGGCTCGCACCTCGGAGCCGGGCGGGTCGCCTCGTCGGGCAAGGCGGTCGTCGGCCTGCTGCCCTGGGAGGTGGGTTTGGAGACGGCGAAGGTCTGCTTCGGCCTCGCATCCCTGCGCACAGCGCTACGATTTCGGCCCGGATCTCAGGCGGGTCTTCATCGGCGTGCGGCCGGGGCGAGTAGGGTTGCGCGCGTATTGGCGGGGTCGGATGCGTTGACCGGGACATCCGTTTCCGTACCCGGCGTCGGGCTGTGTTCAGGCAGCTCAGAGGGGGCGGAAACCAATGGCCGTGGACCGGGGCCGTCTCGCGGACGGTCTTTTCGCCATCATCGAGGACAGCTCCGACCTCGATGTGCTGCCGGAACGGTTGTGCCGTGCGTGTCTGGCCGCGTTGCCTGTTGATGGAGTTGGGTTGTCGCTGATGGGCGGGAATTACCTCGGGGAGCGTGCTCTGCTGGGTGCGAGCGACTCGACCGGGGCCCGCCTCGAAGAGCTGCAGTTCAACCTCGGCGAGGGTCCGTGCGCGTCCGCGTTCGCCGATGGACAACCGGTGCTGGTCCCCGACCTCGGTGATGGCGACGCCAAGGGGCGGTGGCCGATGTTCATCCACGAGGCGGAAACGACTCGAGCGCGGGCCCTGTTCGCCTTCCCGCTGCAAATCGGCGCGATCAGCATCGGCGCGATGGACTGCTATCGGACTCGGCCCGGCCCGTTGCACGAGGTGACCGAGGCGCTCGTCGTCGCCGAGGCGGTGACGCTGGCGCTGTTGCACGCGCAGGCGCACGGGGACCGGCGCGGATTGGCCGACATGGCTGTCGGGCACCATGCGGCTGTGCACCAGGCCACTGGCATGGTCTCGGTGCAACTGGACATCAGCATCGAGGAGGCGTTCGTGCGGCTGCGTGCGTACGCCTATCGGCACGATCGGTCGCTGGACGAAGTCGGCGCAGATGTCGTCGCGCGCAGGCTGCGCTTCACCGACGTGCCGCAGTAAGAGCCGGGCTCACCACGTTCGCATCGCATCAAGGAGAGTGGCCATGAATACCAGCCCCCCGCGGCGCGAGCGGGCGCTGACCGAGGCGCTCGTGGAGATGGCAGACACGTTGGTGGCCGATTACGACGTCGTCGATCTCAGCCACAGGCTGGCTTCGCACTGCGTGGATCTGCTGCCCGTGGCTGCGGCAGGCCTGCTGCTCATCGATGAGCACGGCGATCTGCGCATGCTGGCCTCGTCCAACGAGCAGGCCCGGCTGCTGGAGCTGTACCAGCTCGAAACCGATCAACCTGGGCCGTGTCTGGAGGCGTTCCACACGGGCCACCCCGTCCTGGTCGATGATCTGGAGAGCAACGGTGGGCGTTGGCCCGCGTTCGCCTTCGAGGCGCGGCGACAGGGAATCCGGGCGGTTCACGTGCTGCCGTTGCGGCTGAGGACCGAGACCGTCGGGGCACTGAGCCTGTTCAGCAACGACATCACATCGCTGACCGAGGATGACCGGAGGCTGGGGCAGGCGCTGGCCGATGTGGCCACCATCGGCATCCTGCAGCAGCGCGCGCTGGCACGCAGCGAAACCGTGATAGAGCAGCTCCAAGGGGCTCTCAACAGCCGGGTGACGATCGAGCAGGCCAAGGGCGTGCTGGCGGAGCGAGGCGGCATCGATATCGATGCGGCGTTCGTGCTGCTGCGTGACTACGCTCGGCATCACCGGATGAGGCTCGGCGATGTCGCGCGCAGCGTCGGGGTTGACCGGGCTGTGGCGGCCGATGTTCTGCGACGCAGGTCTGGTTGAACGGAGAACGTTCGCTTCCCCGGTGCGGCCGACGTGGCCGGGCATCGAGACCCCGGCTCGCCGCATCCGCGTAAACCGGCGCGCTGTGATCAGCGGCGGTAGCTGAGAAGGCGTCGGGTCGCGGTGCAGCTTCGCCGGTCGCGGTGCGCTCAGGAGCGGCTCAACCGCTCATGGCTTGGGTCATGCGCCGAGACATCTCCTCGTCGGACACGTCCTCGACGTGCGTGGCGATGCTCCAGCAGTGCCCGAAGGGGTCTTCGAACTCGCCGCTTCGATCGCCGTAGAACTTGTCCTCCACCGAGTTGAGCACCGTCGCCCCGGACTGGACGGCGTCGTTGAACACCCGGTCGACGTCTTCGACGTACGCGTAGAGCAGGACCGGCGTCCCGCCGACGGACTTCGGACTGCGGGCGCCCATGTCAGGCGCTTCGTCGGCGAGCATGATCACCGCGTCGCCGATGGCGATCTCCGCGTGCGCGATCTTGCCGCTCTGCATCGGCATCCGCATGCGTTCGGTCGCGCCGAGCACCCGGCAGTAGAAATCGATCGCGGCATTGGCGTCGTCGACGAACAGGTAAGGCGTGACCCGCGGAAAATCCTGCGGGATCGGTTGAACATCCGTCATGGTTCCCCCTCGTCTGAGCGGCGTGGCCCCGCGCTGGGCGCTTCGGGGGCGCCGAGTGCGAGGCTACGCCGCTCAGACGAGGCCTGCTCTCCGGTCGACATCGCCGCCGGTTGCCGCCGACCCGGAATCACTGCGGTGACCCGAAATCGGCCTGCTGTTCAGGCGTCGTAGTCGATGTGGACCTCGTCGCCGGTCGGGTGGGACTGGCAGGTGAGCACGTAGCCGGCTTCGAGGTCGGCGGCCGGCAGGGCGAAGTTCTGCTCCATCTGGACCGACCCCGTCAGCACCTTGGCCTTGCAGGTGCCGCAGGCTCCGCCGAGGCAGGCGTACGGCGCTTCCACGTCGGCCTTGAGCGCCGCCTCCAGGACGGTGTCGCCGGCTGCGAGCGGGACGTGGTGCTGACGGCCGCGCAGGGTGAGGTCGACCTTCGCCGGCCCGAACCCATCGGCGATTCCGTGCTCGCGGTGGCCGTGGAAGAGCTCCAGGTGGACGCGCTGCGGATCTGCGCCGCGCTCGAGGAGCAGCTGGTGCAGGCCGGTCACCATCTCGACCGGTCCGCACAGGAACCAGTCATCGACCGCGTCGGGTAGCCAGGACTCGAGCTTCGTGCGATCGATGCGACCGCGCAGGTGTTCCGGGTGCCGGGGATCGCGGGAGCGGACGTGGACGACTGCGAGCCGGTCCGCGTAGCGGGTCTCCAGGTCGTCCAGCTCGTGGCGGAACATCGTGCCTGCTGCGTCGCGGTTGCCGTAGACCAGCGTGAACTCGCTCTCGGGTTCGACGGCGAGCGTCGTCCGCAGGATCGAGAGCACCGGGGTGATCCCGCTCCCGGCAGCGATCGCCACGTAGCTCTTCCTGGCGATCGGGTCGAGCTCCGTGCCGAAGGAGCCGGTCGGTGTCATCACCTCGAGGGTGTCGCCGGCCTGGAGCTGTTCGGTCGCGAAGCTGGAGAACGCGCCGCCGGGGACGTGCTTGACGGCGATCTCCAGGGCGTCGGAGGTGGCCGCCGAGCAGAGGGAGTAGTTGCGCCGCACGGTCTCCCCACCGAGCTCGGCGCGGAGGGTGATGTGCTGCCCGGGCTCGAAGGAGAACCGGTCGCGCAGGTTGTCGGGCACGTCGAACCCGACCAGCACGCTGTCCTCGGTCAGCCGGTCGACGCGGGCGACCCGGAGCGTGTGGAACTCGGCGGCACCGGCCGTCGAGCGCTTCGGCGCGCGGACGGGGAGGAGGCGAGTCAGCTTGCCGTTCAACCGCTTCCACTCGCGGTACTCGTCCGGGGCGAACTGCCGGCCGAACACGGTGCCGATGGCCGCCTCTCGCTCCAGGTACGCCTCCTCGTTGCGTCGCCACGCGGCGACGTAGCGGTGGAAGGGGATCGAGGGGTGCAGGTGGTGGACGAGGTGGTAGTTCTGCGAGAGCAGCAACGGCGTGAGGATCCACTCCGAACCGACGCGGTTGCGCGTGGCGCGGTAGCGGTTCTGCTGCTGGGTGTCCTGCAGGTCGTGGTGCGGCAACCAGTCGAACCACCAGGCCAGGACGAACATCGCGACGCGCTCGGGGATGAGGTACAGCACCGCCAGCGTCCACAGATCACCGGTGAGAGCGCACGCGACGATGACACCGGCGCTCACCGCGAGCAGGAACGACGTCTCCAGCACCTCCGCCCGAGGACGGCGGCGCACGTTGCGCACCAGGAAGGACAGGTACGGCACGTCCATGAGCGCGAACCGCACCGGCACCTGCCACAGCGGAGCACCGCTGACGAAGTGGTCGGGGTCGTTCTCGTCGTCGTTGGTGTTGCGGTGGTGCTCGATGTGGATGAACGCGAACGACTTGAACGAGATGAGCGGCGAGACGAAGAGCATCGCGACCCGGCCGAAGGCCACGTTGACCCAGCGGCGGGTGCTCACCGAGTAGTGCGCGGCGTCGTGCAGCACGGTGAAGAGCACGAAGATCGCGATCGCGCTGAGCAGGACCGTGACCGGGACGGGCAGCCTGCCGCCCAGCGCCGCCCACGTGGAGAAGGCGAACACCGCGATCGCACCGGAGAAGATCGCGACGATGGGCCACGAGATCGTCGGGACCTTCTCGCCCGGGTCGGGGAGCGAGTGAGGGACGGCTGCGGGTTTCTCCGTGATCACTGGCATGGACCGAAACGTACGAACCGCGAACCCGCCCCGCGAGGGGTGCCGAGCCCATGCCGATGTGCGCGCAGCACATCGCCGTTCAGTCCGCTAGGCCTTCGGCACCAGCACCACCGGGCCGAGCGCGTGCACGAGGCGCAACGCAGCGTGCAGCTCGGCAACGCGCTCGTTCGCAGCACGCCCGCGCCGTTCCTCGGCTCGCCGGACGCGCTGGAGCACGGTGTTGCGATGCACCCCCAGCTCCTCGGCTGCCGCCGCGAGTCCTCCCTGCGCGTCGAGCACCGCCAGCATCGCCCGTCGTTCCTCGTCCTCCCGCTGCCCCAGGACGGCCAAGGCGCCGAGCTCGGCCGCGACGAACCCGCGGGCGAGGTCCAGATCGCCGCTCATCGTGTCGACCAACGCGATGTCGGGGTACGAGGTCACCGGAGAGGCCCGGTCGGCGAGTTCGACGATCCGACGGCCCCGCTGCGCCTGGGCGTGGGAGCTGCGAAAGCCCTGAGCGCCCTGCGCCGGCGTCCCGATGGTGATCCGGACGGTCTCGGGGACCCGCTCGGACAGCCGCGCGATCTCCTCGGCCGTCACCTCGGGAGCGCGCGTGGTGGACACCCAGCCCCACAGCGCCTGCGCGCCGTCCGGGACGAGCAGGGGATGAGGTGAACCGAGGTGTTTGCCGATCGCCGTGCCGAGACCCACGAGGTCGGCGTCCTCGCGATCGGTCCAGCAGAGGAACGCGGTCTGCCACCCGGTGAGCCGGTGGGACAAGGTCAGCTCGGCGCGCCGGAGGTCGAGGTGATCGCCGGCGATCAACCCGCGCACCGCATCGGTCCGGGCCGCGCGCGCCCGGTTCTGCATCCGCTCGAGCTCGGCGACGTACTCGGCGGCGACCTCGCTGGAGATGCGGTCGATGTAGGCGAACGCGTAGCGCTGCAGGCCGGCCACCACCGCGAGCGCGAGAGCCGGGTCGCTCACGAGATCGGACAGCCCGGCCAGGACGCGCTCGCTGAAGTAGGCGTGACCGGTCCGGTAGAAGCGCAGCATCACGTCGACGCTGTAGCCGCGCGCGGCCATCGCCCGCGCGTGCTCGAGGGCGGTGACCGGCGCGGTCGCGGCGCTCACGTCGATCCCGTGGCGCACCATGGATAGCGCGGCCTCCAGGTTCGACGAGCAGGACCCGAGCGTCAGCCCGAGGAGATCGTCGTCAGCCCCGGCTTCCGGAATGCGTTCGAGGATGTAGTCGAGCATGTCGTCGGCGTACGACGAGACGTGTCCCAGCAGTTCGGCGGCGGTGCGGCGCATCTCGGTCGCCACGGGCTCGGGAACGCCTGCCGACCCGCCCGCGCTCACGCCCATGCCGGGAGCCTATCGGGCGGTCACGGCGGAAGTCAGCTGCTCGGAGGTCCCTCGGGCATCCGGGTGCTCGTGCTGCGCGGCGGGGCACCTGGTCCGCTCCGCGCGACCATCGCCTGCGCCATCCGGCGTTCAGCTCGCCGGCCGGTGTCACGGCCACGGGTGCTGCGAGGTCGGGCATCGACGAGGGTGACCGTCGCCAGGCCGGCCAGGAGGATGAGGCATCCGAGGGTTGCGGGTAGCGAGAGCCGTTCGTGCAGGACGAGCACGCCGAGCACTGCGGACAGGAGCGGCTCGGCGAGGCTCAGGGTTCCGGCGGTGGGCGCGGTGGTGCGGTGCAGGCCGTGGACGAAGGCCGCGTAGGCGGTCGTGGTGCCGGCGAGCGCGATCCAGGCGATGAGCAGCAACGAGTTGGCGTCGGTGAGGTGGCCGCCGTGCAGCCACAGCAGTGGTGACAGCGCGATGCCGGCGATGAGCAGGGTGATGGTGGTGGCGGGAAGAGCGGGCGCGCCCGCTTGGAGGAATCGCTTCGCCGCGACGGTGTAGACGCCGTAGCAGCTCCCGGAGATCAGCGCGATGCCGACACCGGTGGCGCTGATCCGCTCGGCTCCCCACGGGTTGAGCAGGACGACGCACCCGGCTACCGCAGCGACGGTGCCGAGGGTCCAGCCGAGGGTGAGGTGCTCACGGGCCCACCAGTGCGCGCACAGGCCGGTGGTGATCGGTGCGACGCCGAGCGCGATGGTCGTGCCGAGAGCCGCGCCGAGCTCGTCGACGGCGTGCATGAACGCGATCTGGTACACCCCGGTGGCCAGCGCCGCGAGGAACACCCAGCCGATCACGTCCCGGCGCATCACAGCACGCCAGGCAGCGGGTCGCCGGCAGAACAGCGCGAGCCCGAGCCCGCCCAGGAGCAACCTCGCGACTCCCAGTGCGCCGGGGTCGGCGGCGGAAGCGGCCAGGACCTGGGCGGGGCCGACGGTGCCCCACAGCGCCGCGGCGGTCAGCACGGCGGCGGCCCCGATGGTCGTGTTGCCCGCGCGGGTTGTCGGTGCCTCGTCGGCGGTGTCGGTCACGGCAGCGATCCCAGCCCGCCGACGATCCGATCCACCTGCGAGCGCGGGTTGGTCACTCATACCGAAATCGCCTCTCAGCGCGAATGGAATACGGGATATGAGCGCAAGCGTATCGACAGATACGTGATGTGAATACGAATTCGTACTTAATTCGGGTACGATGCTCGTGTGGCTGACCTGGATGAACTTGATACGGCGATCCTGCGGGAACTCCAGCACGACGCACGGCGCACCAACCGAGATGTCGCCGCCGTGGTCGGCGTCGCACCGACCACGTCCCTCGACCGAACGAGGTCGCTGAAGGAGCGCGGGATCATCACCGGCGCTCGCCTGGACGTCGACCTTGCCAAGATCGGCCGCCCCGTGCAGGCGCTGGTCGCGGTGCGGGTGCGTCCGCCGACGCGCGCCAACATCGAGGGGTTCAGGGAGTGGGCCGCTGACCTGCCCGAGGTGCTGGGGGTGTTCGTGACCAGCGGCGGCGAGGACTTCCTGATCCACGTCGCCGTTCCGGACAACAACCACCTCTACGCCTTCGTCATCGACCGGCTGACGGGGAAGCCCGAGGTCGCCGACGTGCGGACCTCGATCGTCTACGAGCACATCCGCAGCACCACGGTCCTCCCCGTCGACCAGGGCGGGAGTTGACGTCTGCCCGACCCATCGGTTCTGAAGGCGTGCGGTCGCTCGGAGTGAGGCGATCGAAACCTGCTGAGAGCGCGTGATTGTCGCCGAGGTCGGACGCGGCGAGACCGTGATCGCCAGAATATTCGGGTGGCCGTCGACCCGCACGAGCCGGGGGAAGTCAGTCCAAAGGGGACTGTGAAACCAGTTGGTCCGCTGTCGGAGTGGCCATCCGGGGCGGGTGTCGTTCGACTTCACGGCGCCCTCGGCCTGAGGAGTGACGGCGCTGCCGCCGCCCGGATCGCGGACGGCGGCAGCAGCGCGGCCTCAGGAAGCCAGCGAAGCCGAGAGGGAGATCGTCGTGCCCGCCAGCGCCTGGCTCACCGGGCAGTTGGCCTTGGCGTCCTCGGCGGCCTTGACGAAGGCGGCCTCGTCGACTCCGGGCACCTCGCCCCGCACCGTCAGCTGGATGCCGGTGATGCCGTCACCGGGCTTGAAGGTGACCTCCGCGTGCGTTTCGAGCTTGGTGGGCGGAGTGCCGGCCTGGCTGAGCCCGTTCGAGAGCGCCATGGAGAAGCAGCTGGAGTGCGCGGCGGCGATCAGCTCCTCGGGGCTGGTCTTGCCGTTGGGGTCCTCCGCGCGGGACGGCCAGGACACCGGGTACTGCCCGACGCCGGACGAATCCAGGGTCACCTCGCCGGTGCCCTCCAGCAGCGTGCCCTGCCAGACGGTGTGCGCGGTGCGTGTTGTGGCCATGCCGGTTCCTTCCTCGTCGAACGGTGAGGCGCTCCGGTCGGTGAGCGCCACCCGGCATCCGATCACATCTGACGCCCGCACGCCGAGAACGCGGGGCGGGCTGAACGCCGAACCGGGTCGGCTCGGTCGTGCTCGGCGAGGGGGTTCGTGAACTCGAACGCGGAATCGTGAATTCCGTTCTGGTCCTGGTGATCCGAGCACCCGGGGCTGTCGTGGTGTCGGTGACGGTCTCCTCGTTCGCCTGACCAGCACCGCGATCGGTTCGCTCGAACGCGGCCCTGCGCCCACCATGGGTGGGCGACGTGGGAGCCCGGAGCGGATGTCGAACGAGGAGATAACGATGCCACAGCAGGAGATGCTCGGCCGACGATTGGCGCGACGACTGACCTGGTTGGACCCGGTCGAGGACAAGCTCCAACCGCTGGTGCGCAGCGCGCTCCGGAAGACCATGCCGCTGCGGAACTTCCTCGACGGGACCTGGCTGGGCGCTCCGCTGCACCCCGCGTTGACCGACATCCCGGTGGGCGCGATGACGACGGCGCTCATCCTCGACTCCGCGGAGTCGCTGTCGGGATCGCAACGGTGCGGCATGGCCGCGGACGGCGCGCTGGCGGTGGGGGTGCTGGCGACCCTGCCCGCGGCGCTCACCGGCACTTCCGACTGGCGAGACCTCCTGGGTGAGTCCAGGCGCGTCGCCAGTGCGCACGCCTTGCTCAACGTGGGCGGCCTCGTGCTGAACATCGCCTCCGTCGTGGGACGCGCGCGGGGCAGTCGCCGATGCGCCAAGGCGAGTTCCGGAGCGGCGTTCGCGCTGTCCTCGATCGCGGCCCACATCGGAGGCGAGCTGAGCTACGGCATGGGCGTCCGGGTCAACCAGGACGCGGCGCACACCGGACCTGCGGAGTTCACCGACGTCCTCGCGGAGGCGGATCTCGGATCCGACGAGCTGAGGCGAGTGGAGGTCGCGGGCGAGTCCGTGCTGCTCGCGCGCTCGCGCGCGGGTGCGCCGATGGCCATCGCGGCGGTGTGCAGTCACGCCGGTGGCCCGCTCGAGGAGGGCGAGCGGGACGGTGATCGGGTGGTGTGCCCGTGGCACGGCTCCTGCTTCGAGATGGAGACCGGCGACGTCGTCGACGGCCCCGCCGTCTTCCCGCAGCCGCGCTACGAGACCCGCGTGGAAGCCGGGCGGATCTCCATCCGACGCGTCGAGCCCTGAGCGCGTCAGCTCGCGAGCGCCTGCGGGGTGAGCATTTTGATCATCGAGTCCAGCCACTGGCGCTGGCGCACCACCTCGGTTCGCGTGACCGCGGCGGTGTCGACGAGAGCGGCGTCCTCGATCGCCTGCGCGCGTTGACCCACCATCTCCCAGTACAGGTTGACCTCGGTGGCGTGCACGTACGCGCGACGCAGGTCGGCGACGAGCTTCACGCTCTCCGGGAGCCCACGATCCGACGCGTCGGCAGCGAGTCGTGCGAGGTGGACTCGTGCCCTGGCCGCCAGCCCGGGGTGGCGGGCCAGGCGCAGCCCGTGCCGCCGGGCATCGGAGCTCAGGTCGTGGAGGTGCCGGCGCGACCACGGTGCGAGGTCCTTCGCCACGTGGTGGACCTCGGCCTCCGCTCGATGCCGCTCGGCGAGCTGTTCGAGGGAGAGCGCGAACGCGGCCTCGGTTCGGTGCAGTCGTCGCATCGTGCGTGTGAACGTCATGGGGACCCCCGGCCGATCTCCTCGTCGACCGTCTTGCTCGCGACCGTTGCGCGGGTGGCCCTGGTGGTTTCGGCATCGGTCCGGCGGACGAGCGCGATCCCGGTCTTGAACAGCGGTTGCTTCGAGACGGGGTCCCAGTCGGTCGGTGTCAGTTCGTTCGCCGACCGGGGGTCCTGACTGTCCCAGTTGCCGTAGTGGAAGGGCAGGAACACCACGCCGTCCCGGATCCCGCCGATCCGCGCCGTGGCGAGCACTCTGCCCCGGGGCGAGGTGATCTCGACCCCGTCGTCCTCGGAGATCCCGAGATCGGCGGCATCGGCCTCGGAGACCTGCACCCACACCTCGGGTGCGGCGTTCTGGAGCTGCGGTGCGCGAGCTGTCTTGGTCCGCGTGTGGAAGTGGACGAGGGTCCTGCCGGTGATCAACCACCACGGGTGCTCGCGACTCGGGACCTCGTGGGGCGGGAGGTAGGCCGCTGCTTTGATGAGCGCCTTCCCGTGGGGGTTCATGGCCCTGTACTGCTCCGGTTCGTTCGGGGCACCGGTGAGCAGGTCCTTGCCGTAGCTCTCGCAGGTGTCCGGGTGAGCCCAGAACTTCCCGTCGGTGTAGAGCCGTTCGGTGCCGGTGGGGTGTTCGGCGGTGCACGGCCACTGGAGCCCTCCGGACTCCCGCAGCAGCGCGTAGCTCATGCCGCTGTAGTCGCACGGGCGGCCGGCGCTGGCGCGCTTCCACGCTTCGAAGGCGGATTCGGCGTCGTTCCACGCGGGCAGTGGTTGATCGCTGAGGTCGCGGAAGTCCATGCGCCTGGCGAAGTCCAGGAAGATGTCGAGATCGGGCCTCGCGTCACCGGGTGGGTCGACCGCTTTCTCCGACAGGTGGACGGTGCGGTCGGCGTTGGTGAAGGTCCCGAGCTTCTCACCCCAGGCGGCGGCGGGGAGCACGACGTCAGCGTGCTCGGTCGTCTCGGTGGGGAAGATGTCCTGCACGACGAGGAAGAGGCCCTGCTGGGACAGGATCGATCGGATTCGTGCGAGGTCGGGGAGGGACGCCGCGGGGTTCGTGGCGCTGACCCACAACATGCGCAGACTGCCTTGCTCGGCGTAGCGCATGATCTGCATGAGATGGGTCGGGGGTGCGTAGTGGGGGATGTGAGTCGGCGACACGTTCCACTGCGACGCCAGTTCTTCGATGTGCTTCTCGTTGGCCCAGTTGCGGAAACCGGTGAGATCGCCGTCGGCGCCGCATTCCCTGGTGTTCTCCGCCGTGGGCTGACCGTTCATCTGCAGGACCCCGGCCCCGGGCTCGCCGATCATGCCCCGCACGAGGTGGATGTTGTTCACCTGCACCGACGCGGCCGTGGCTTGGTGCGATTGGTAGAAGCCCTGCAGCACCGTCGAGACCAGCCGGCGGGAGCCGCCGATCAGTCGGGCCGCCTCCTCGATCTCCTCCCGGGGCACGTCGCAGATCCGTCCGGCCCAGGCCGGGGTGCAATCGCGCACCTGCTCCACGAGCTCGGAATAGCCCACCGTTCGCTCGCTGATCCACTGCTCGTCGACCCACCCGTTCCGGATGATCTCGTGCAGCAGGGAGTTGACCAGGGCGACGTTGGTCCCCGGTAGCGGTGCGAGGTGCACCGTCGCCGCTTCGGCGACGGGCGTTCGCCGGGGATCGACGCAGACGAGGGCGGGCGGGTCGGTGCCGGCGAGTCGGTCGAGGATCCGCGTCCAGAGCACCGGCTGCGTCTCGGCGACGTTGTGGCCGTACAAGGCGATCACGTCCGCGTGATCGATGTCGGTGTAGGAGCCGGGCTGGCCATCGCTGCCGAATGATTCCTTCAACGCCGTGGCGGCGGTGGACGTGCACAGCCGGGTGTTGCCGTCGAGGTGGTGCGTGCCGATCGCACCGCGCGCGATCGTGGCCAGCGTGTAGTACTCCTCCAGGAACAACTGGCCGCTGGTGTAGAAGCCGAGCGCGCTGGGTCCGTGACGATCGAGCAGCTGCCTGGCGTGCTCGGCGATCCGGCTCATGGCCTCGTCCCAGGTCGTTTCGACGAGCTCCCCGCCTTCGCGGACCAGCGGCCGGGTGAGCCGGTCGGGGTGGTGGTTGGCTTGCCATCCGAAGAGGTCCTTCGGGTCCAGCCTTCCGCGGTTGACGCGATCGTGGGCGCGCCCACGCACGCCCACCATGCGGCCTCGGCGCACGGCGATGTCGAGGCCGTCACCGTTGGAGTGCAGGACCGATGCTGTCGGTACCCAGTCGTCGACGTCGTCCTCGGCCACGCCCGCCGCGAGATGGGTGTCCACTCTGGACGGCCAAGCGCCGCCCGCGGCGTAGGGGGTTCGAGCGCCCCACGGTTGCGATACGCCATCTCGTGCGGCCATGCGGGTGCTCCTCGTGTGCGTGACCAGCTGCGCCCTCGGTGCCGCCGCGGGCGGGCGCTTCGCGATGCGATCGGCCGACGCGGTCGTCGACCGATCGCGGTCCGCCCCACCGCCCGACACCGGGCATCGGGATTGTCGAACCGGGTTGAGCGTTCAGTCCGGGGAGACGACCTTGAAGAAGGTGCTGTCCCCGCCGTCGGACTTCTCGAGCTGGTAGAGCAGTTGCAGCCCCTCGGCGTCGAACTTCAGGAACCACGCGTCCCAACTGATGTGCTCCAACGAGTCCTCGCCCGCACCACCGGGAAAGTCGAACCGGAGCACGCCTGCGGCGTCCTTGCCGTCGTGGGTTCCCCGCACTGTGGCCGGCACGCCGTCGTGCTCTTCGACCCACCGGCGGATCTCGTCGTGGTCCGAGGTCGTACGGGTTTCGGCGCCCATGGGAAATCCCTCCAGAAAAGCGTCGATCGCCTCCGAGAGAGGTACCCGTCCGCCGCGCCGTGGAAACGCTCCAGGCCGCAAAGCCCGAGGCTCCGAGCTGGGACCGGCATCAAGCGGTCTTGCGCGTGGGAACGTCGAGCGTCATGCCCGGGACCACGCACTCCACGCCCGGAATTCCGCGGCGGACGACTTCGACCTGGAACTCCGAGAGCGGCGAGGTGAACAACCCGTAATCATCGTGGTGGACCGGGAGCGCCTGCAGCGGGCGCAGCAGCTCCACGAGATCGGCGCCTTCCCGGCCGTCCATGCTGATCAAGTGGCCGAGGATCCGCGTTCCTCCGAGGTGCACGACGGCGAGGTCGATGTCCGGGCATCGACGCCGGATCTCGGCGAGGTCGTCGTGCAGGACCGTGTCCCCGCTCAGGTACAACCGGAGGCGGTGCCCGGCTCGCTCGTAGTCCAGCAACGTCCCCATGACCGGTGGCGCGACGGCTCCCACCAGCCCGCGCGCGTGCCGGGCCGGCAGCGAGGTGACCGTGAGGCGGGCACCGTCCTTGGTCGTCGACCGCTCGCTCCACCGCGGCATCGGCACCGACTCGGCAAAACCGCGCTTGCGCAGCCGTCCCGCTGCGTGGGGCGTGGTGAACAGGGGCAACGCGCGGTCGAGCTCCCGCGCCGCGACGCGGTCGAAGTGGTCTCCGTGCAGGTGCGAGAGCACCACGGCGTCCAACTCGGGAAGTTCCCCGATCGTCATCGCCGGATCGGTGCGGCGCCGGGTGACGATCCCGTGCCCGATGTGGATCCACTGACCTCGCCGCACGAAGTTCGGGTCGGTGAGGAGCGTGAACGGCCCGAGCCGGAGCAGCGTGGTCGCCGTGCCCACGAACGTGACCGCGCATTCGCCAGGCATCCGGGCCCCCTCACCCCACCTGCGAGGGCATGCGGTCCTCGTCGGGGCCTTCGGGCGCGTCCGGGAGCTCCGGGGCGTCCGGTTGCTCCGGGTCGGGTGCCTGCGGTTCGTCCGGGCTCTCCGGCTTGTTCGGGAACTTGGGCTTGCTCGGTGCCGTCGGCTTGTCCGGGCTGGCGGGCTTTTCCGGTTGCTCAGGTTCTCCCGGGTCTCCCCGCCAACGGCCGAGCAGCGGAGTGCTGGACATCGTTCCTCCACCCTCGTCTCTGGTCCTCACCGGTTACCCGCGCGCACGGGCCGGTCAATCCCGCTCGCGCGTGGTGAGTTCCCCGGCCGAGGACGAGCCCGGTCCGCCGCGCGCGAACCTCCGCAGCACGCGCAAGGTCATGACCTGGCGCGGCGGGCACGCCCACCGAGCTTCAGCGGCTCGGTCCCGATCTGGATGTGCGAAGGTCGGATCGCCCGGCCAGCCTTGTACGAGCCGTGACGGGAGGCGTGGTGGACGAGCTCTGGAAGCTGCAGAACATGCGCACGCGGTCGGTCTCCCCGGAGAACCCGACCGGCGCGAAGGGCGGGGGAGCGCAGGCGGTCGAGGGCACCGGTGCCTCGGCGGCCCGCGAGCTGGGCGTCGGGTGGAAGGTCTCGCCCTCGATCGAGCTGGCCGCGGGACGAACCGAGACGCTGGCCGACGTCGCCGGCCCCGGCGTGATCCAGCACATCTGGCTGACCACCGACGTGGCCGGCGTGCGGCAGCTGGTGCTGCGGATGTACTGGGACGGCGAAGGAGACCCGTCCGTCGAGGTGCCGCTCGGCGACTTCTTCTGCAACGGGTGGGCGGAACTCGCGCCGGTCGACTCCGAGGTCGTGGTCGTCGCCCCTGCGGGAGGGTTCAACAGCTACTGGCCGATGCCGTTCCGCAGGCGCGCCACGATCACGCTGGAGAACACGACGAGCCGCAGCTTTCCCGTCTACTACCAGGTGACCTACCAGGAGACGGGCCTGCCGGAGCAGGTCGGCTTCTTCCACGCGAGCTGGCGCCGCAGCAACCCGCTCGGCGATCCCGCGGTGCACACGATCCTCGATGGCGTCGGCGGCACCGGCCGGTACGTGGGGACCTACCTGGCCATCCGACCGGGTGCCCCGGGCTGGTGGGGCGAGGGCGAGGTCAAGTTCTTCCTCGACGGTGATCGGGAGCACCCGACGATCTGCGGGACCGGCACGGAGGACTACTTCGGCGGCGCCTGGAACTTCGACGTGGGCGGTCGCTACGGGACCTTCTCGACCGCGCAGCTGGGGTTGCACCAAGTGCTGCCGCCGAAGGAGGTCTACCGGCCGCACCAGCGGTTCGGCATGTACCGCTGGCACCTGCGCGACCCGATCTGCTTCGAGCGCGATCTGCGGGTCACCGTCCAGGCGCTCGGGTGGAAGGCGGGCCGGCGGTACCTGCCGCTGGTGGACGCCGACATCGCCACGACGGCGTTCTGGTACCAGACCGAACCGCACACCCCGTTCCCGCCGCTGCCCGCCCGGCAGAACGAGGGGCCCGGCCCTCGACGGCTGACCGCTCGGATCCGGGAACTCCTGGGTCGCCGCGCGTAGGCATCCCGCCGCGGCGGGGGAGCGAGGACCGCTCTCCGCCGACCGGGGAGAACGCGCGGTGGTCCCGGAGCGCGTGTCCGAATCGGATCGTCCTGCGGGTGTCGCGCGTGGACGCGGCGCGATCACGTCGTGGGTGGGCCGGTGCGGGTGGCGATCGCACCAGTGGAACGGGTGCGCGGAGCCGTGTCGCTCAGGACGGCTCCGACCGCGAGGTGGCCGTTCTCGGCCACCAGGACGTCGAACCAGATCGAGGCCAGCACTGGGTTCGCGCCGGGTCGACTGCGGTCGGCGAACCAGACGCCGGTCACGAGAGCGTCCCAGAAGTCCTCAGCCATGGTGTCACCGTCCTGCCCCGGTGCTGTGGGTGTGCACTGATATCGGCACATCGCCGCACGAGCTTGAGACCGGGACGTACCCCGGGGAGTGACCGCTTCGGGGACCCCGCACGGTGCTGCGGGACGAACCACCCGCAGCACCGGCAGCGCAGCAGTCCGCTTCTCACACGGTTCGCCGGTCCTGGACCTGACCGGACAGGCCGTGGATGATCACAGCTCCCCCTCCGTTGTGGCGGAGCTGCGAGCACGCCTCATCGATCGCGTCGCATTGCCGCGGCACGTTGAACTCAGCACCGTCACCGGTGACCTTCCAGCCACCTCCGCGCTGATCCGGAATCACGTGACGTTCACCCGTTTCGCGTTGACCTGCAGGCACGACTTTCGCTCCCCGACATCGCGTCAGCTTCCACCGCCGTGTTTCCCGGTCGTGGCGCGTCACAAACCCACCGCCGCGGAACCGGCGGTGCCGGTGAGCTGCTGCTGTTTCGAGACGGCGCGTTCGGGGTAACAACCGTGCTGCGCAAGACCGACGGCCTGGGAGGGAACGTGTTCGTACGCGACCTGGACGACGTCACCGGCACCGAGGACGATGTCGAAACACCGAACTGGCGCAGCAAGCGCCTCCTGCTCGCCAAGCACGGCGCGGGTTTCTCGGTGCACGAGACGACCCTCCAGGCCAACACCGTCAACGACTTCTGGTACGCCCACCACGTGGAGGCCGTGTTCATCACCCACGGGGAGGGGGAGCTCACCGACCAGGAGACCGGGAAGACGTACCCGCTCCGACCCGGGACCGTCTACCTGCTCGACGGCCACGAGCACCACCAACTGCGACCGACGACCGAGATGCGGGCGGTGTGCGTGTTCAACCCGCCGCTCACGGGCAGGGAGGTCCACGACGAGGACGGTGTGTACCCGCTGATCACCGACCGCTGACGCGGCCCCTCAGCCGACGGCTTCCGCCGCGGTGCGCAGATCGTTCCGGAAGTCGAGGTACGCGGCCTCGCGGTCCGTGGCGCGCAGGACGGAGGAGGGGTGCACCGTCGCGAGGACGGAGTCCGGACCGCGCTCGCCGAGCTCGAAGCTCTCGGGGAAGTCGAGCAGGACTCCGCGGTGCTGGGTGACGAGGAAGGACCCACCCAACAGCGCTTTGGCCGCCGTCGCACCCAGGCAGACGACGAGCTCGGGTCGCACCAGACGCAGTTCGGCGGTCAACCAGGGCGTGCACGCGCGCACCTCGGCGGCGCTCGGCTTCTTGTGGATGCGCCGCTTGCCCCTCTCGGCGGGGGTGAACTTGAAGTGCTTCACCACGTTGGTCAAGTACACATCGTCGCGGCGCAGGCCGGTTTCCCGGAACGCGCGGTCGAGCGTGCGGCCTGCGGGGCCGACGAAGGGATGGCCCTCCACGTCCTCGGAATCACCTGGCTGCTCGCCGACGAGCAGGACGCGAGCTCGGGCCGAGCCCTCTCCGAAGACGGCTTGGGTGGCGTTCTCGTGGAGGGCGCACCCGCGGCAGGCCTGGACCGCGCTCGACAGTGCGGACAGACCCCCTGTTGCGGGCACGAACGCCTCGGCGCCGGCCTCTCGTGGTGGCATGGCCCCTCCGTTTGTCCCGGTTCTCCCACGCGCGGTCGGTCCCGTCCGGGTACCCGACCGCAGCGGCGGCACACGAACAGCACGTCACGGCGGTGCGAGCGGCGCTGCGACCGTGGCCCCACGTTCGAGGCGTGGGGCCAAGCCTGTGGAGCGTGGTACGAATGGCGATGCCGACGTGCTCGCACGCAGTCGGTTCGCACCCGTCCTTCCACCGAGAGGAACGCAATGAGCGAGCAGACGCCGGAGCCCGATATCGAGCAGCTGACGATCTGGCGCAACGTGCTGGACGCCCTGGGTCAGCTCGACGCGGCTTGGGGGAACGTTGCGGCTTCCTCGGAGGACGGCGAGGGCAGTGCGGGTTCGGTTCCGCGGTTTCCCGACGGGCTGGTGCTGGCCCTCACCAACGCGGGTGTGAAGGGCTCCCAGGCCTTGGCCGGTATCGCCGATGCGCTCAACGAGCGCTCAGGTCAGGACTTCTCGGAGGTCGCCGAGGCGCAGGCGGACGTGGCAAGCCGCTGGAGCGAGGTTCACGCCCGGGTCAGCGGGGACTCCGAATCGGACCAGGGCTGAACCGACCGCTGCGAAGCACCGCTCAGGCGTCCGGCCCGTCCTGGTCCCTGCGCTGATCGCGGGCGGTCTTGCGCGCCTCGGCGTCGGTGGTGGCGCTGGGGCTCGATCCTGGAAGGGCCCGGCGAGCCGACTCGCGGGCGAACAGCACCGCGACGATACCGACCGCCCCGGCGACCACGAGCACGAACGCCGGGGCGATCCTGCTTCCGGTCGCTCCGATCAGGGCCTCGGAGATCAGCGGTGCCGTGCCGCCGAACAGGGCAACCGACAGGTTGTAGCCGATCGAGACACCGCCGTAGCGAACCGATGTGCGGAACAGAGCCGGAATGGTCGACGGCAGCGTGCTGCTGAAGCAGACCAGGACCAGGCCCAGCACCAGGACGCCCAGGAGCACGGCCCACCAGGTGCCGGTGCTCATCAGCAGGAAGGCCGGTACGGCGAGCACGATGAGCGCGCCGCTGCCGAACCCGATGACGGGGAGCCGACCCACCCGGTCGGAATGCCTGCCGAGCGCCACGACCAAGCCGATCACCAGGATCATCACGGTCATGATCAGCACCAGCGACTGCGGGTGGCTGAAACCGAGCACGACCGTCAGGTAGGTGGGCATGTAGGCGGTGAGCGTGTAGTTGGTGACGTTGAAGACCAGCACCAGCCCGACGCAGACCAGCAGCGGCCGCCAGCACGTCACGAAGATCTCGCGGTAGCTGTTGCGCCGGTTCGCCCCGCGGTCGTCTTCAGCTCGGGAGCCCTCCTGCTCGAAGGCGGGCGTTTCCTCCAGGCGGAACCGCAGGTAGAGACCGATGAGCCCGAGCGGCCCGCCGAGCAGGAAGGGGATGCGCCAGCCCCAGCTCACCATGTCCGGTTGGGAGAGGGTGATCGTGAGGACGGTGACGACCGCCGCGCCCAGCGAGTACCCGGTCAGGGTTCCGAACTCCAACCAGCTCGCCATGAAGCCGCGCCGCCTGTCCGGGGCGTACTCGGACACGAAGGTGGTCGCGCCGCCGTACTCGCCGCCGGTGGAGAACCCCTGGACGAGGCGGGCGACGAGCAGCAGGACCGGTGCGCCGATCCCGATGCTGGCGTAGCTGGGGATGAGACCGATGGCGAAGGTTCCGACAGCCATGGTGATCATGGTGATGGCGAGCACCTTGCGGCGCCCGATGCGGTCTCCGAGCGGCCCGAAGAAGAAACCACCCAGCGGGCGCACCAGGAAGGCGACGGCGAAGGTGGCGAAAGTGGACAGCAGTTGCGCGGTCGGGCTGTTCGAGGGGAAGAAGACCTGGCTGATCACGACGGTGAGGTAGCTGAAGACGCCGAAGTCGAACCATTCCATCGTGTTGCCGATGGCCGCGGCCGCGACCGCCTTGCGGACCTTCGACTCCTCGACCTTCGTGACGTCTTCGGGCGTCGGCCGAGTCGGTTTTCGTCCGCGGGAACGCCGCCCGCGGCCCGATGCTGTGCCAGCCATGCCGCACCTCTCAGCTGTCGGCGGTCGATCCGCAGGCGAGCGTGAGAACGGTTGGTGGGAAATGCCTCCGTTCGGGCGTCTCCGGGTTTCCCGCCGCGGTCTCCTGTCAACCGATGGCTGCGCGTGGAGTTCCGGCGCCGTGGTCAGTGCCCGGAGCGCGGACCGAGCAGGTCGTAGGTCGCGGCGGTGACGACGCCGAAGACCAAGTGCGGGATCAGATCGCTCGCCCACGAGGAGGCGGGCCACGACCGCGGCTGGGTGACGCCCAACGCGGTCATCGGCACCACGCTGATCGCGTTGGCGGCTGCGGCGGTGGCCAGCGCGAGCAGCGGACCGGGGGCGTGAGGTAGCCGGTGGCGCAGGATGGCGTGCAGCAGGCCGGCACCGAGGCCGCTGGCGATCCCCAGCAGCGCGCCGGTCCCGGTGCGCCGGTTCTCGCCCGCGCTCTGGGCGGCTTCGGAGCCGAGGCTGGTGTTCGCGATCCGCTCAGCGCTGCGCACGGTCTCCTCCGGAGTGCTGCTGGCAGGTCGTCCCCGCAGGACCATGTCGAGGTAGGTGGCGGCGTTGAGCGCGGTCGTGCCCGCGGCTCCCGCGGCCAGTCCGCGCAGCAGGTGTGTCATGGCTCCTCCACAACGTCTCGGGCGGTGCCCGATCTTCGGCAGCGATGGGGGGATCACACGAGCAGGGCGAGGGCGAGGTAGGTGAACAAGCCCGCTACCAGGAGCACCACGGCCGCCAGCAGGGTCAACCACGCCCATTTCGTCGCGTGCGCACCGGCCCGTTGCTCGTGGGACAGCGCTCTGGTCGCCTGGGCCGACTCCGGCGGGGTCTCGCCGGGCGGGACGGACCCACCGGGCAGCAGCCCGGGAGTGCGGTGCGGCTCCGGGTCGGGCTCGGACGGCTGTGACGACATGCCTGACGGGTAACCGGGGTGTCCGCGGGTGAAACGGGGCTCCTCCGCAGGACGCGGCGGTGGGTCAGCTTCGGCTGCCGTCCGGCGGCTCGCAGGGAGGTTCGGGGCCCGGCGGTGAGTGCGCGGACTCGCAAGCCCGGACCGGCCCCCGGTCGCGAGACCATTCGGCCAGGCGGGCCCGCAGTGGACGGCCATCGGGGTCGATCATCAGCCGGCCCAGGGGGACCGCCCACAACCGCGTCGCCGCGGACTTCGCGCGCCGGGGGTGGCTGCGCAACTGCCCGCGAGGTCGGGGCGTCCTCCGACCGGATTCGTGCCACGCGTCGAGTTCCGCGGCGGCGCTGCGCAACAGCTCAACGCCGTCCCGCGGATCGGTCAGTCCCGAGTCCTCCCCGCGATCCCGTCCCAGGTGCTCGCGCCACAGCCGAAGGCGCAGGTCGCGCGCGAAGCCGGTCGTCGGCTGCCGTTCATCGAGCACCGCTGCGGTCAGTTCGGAATCGTAGGTCCAGGACCGGCGGTTGAGGTTCGCCGAGCCCACGGCCGCCCACCTGTCGTCCATGACGCACACCTTCGAGTGCAGGTAGGTCGGGAGCCCCCGGTCGTTCTCCAGCTCGAAGACGTCGACGCGATCGCCACCGGCGGCGTACAGCAGCCTCAGCGCCTTGTCCTGCGCGGCGTCGCAGGTGGCGACCTCCACGGCTCCGCCCTTCTCCGGGTGAGCGGGCACCACGGCGACCAAGCGGAGCTCGGGTTCGCGGCGCAGCGCCGCGGCGAAGACTTCGGCCACCATGGGTGACCAGAGGAACTGGTCCTCGACGTAGACGAGTCGCCGGGCGCGCTGGAGGGCTTTGGCGTAGCCCTTCGCGACGCTGCGCTCCCCGCGCCTGGCGAAC
Organism: Saccharopolyspora endophytica; assembly: GCF_018070075.1. GTDB lineage: Bacteria > Actinomycetota > Actinomycetes > Mycobacteriales > Pseudonocardiaceae > Saccharopolyspora > Saccharopolyspora endophytica. The sequence continues at coordinate 107,768 of NZ_JAGPXE010000011.1, read as the reverse complement.
AGGTACGGGGGGTGCTTCGTCGGGTAGGTGCGCAGCAGCTGCACCGAGTGCGAGCCGCTGCGAGGTGGCGGGGGCAGCTGTGCGGGGAGTTCCGCGGCCTCGGGTTCGCCGCGACCGAAGCGGCGTCGGAGTCGCGAGAGCGGACCGCGCAGGCGTATCGCGGCGTCCTGCCAGCGTTCCCGGAAGCAGTGCTCGACGTCGGCCACCGCGGGACCGCGCACCTGCAGGTGCGCGTCGTGCCAGGCCGGCCGCCGGCCGTAGCGCTCCCTGTCGATGGAGAGCTGAACGTCGCCGTCCCCGTGATGTTCGTGCCGGTCCAGTCGGCTCGGGCACGGGTCGATCCCGCCCAGGAAGGCGACGTCGCGCTCGGGACGCCCCGGGCGGCGGATCACCAGGAACTTCTGGTGGTGACAGCCCGCTGGACGAACTCGCTGGTCCAGCACCACGCTGCCGCCCATATCCCGCAACGAGGAGGCAAATTCCCGGTTCGCTGAGACGAGGTCGTGGTCGAGGTCCAGGTACGGCCACCACAGCAGCGCGTGGACCGACGCCCCGTCGCGCAGAACGCGGGCGAACTGCTCCCTCATCGACGTTCCGGTCCCGTCGAGCTGCTTGTCCTGATCGACGATCCAGGCCGAGAGGTAGACCTGGTCACCGGCGCGGACGTCGGCCAGCTCGGTGACGAGCCGGGGGAAGTACTCCGCGCCGTCGATCAAGGGTTGCGCGAGGTTGTAACCGGACCACGCGACGTCTCCCGGGTCGCGACCGTCGAGCCTCGACCACGGGTTGCCGCGCTCCGCGTGCGTCAAGAACCACTCTGCCGGGGAAGCTCTCGTCGTCTCGGTCATGTCCCTGCCAGAAGTGCCGCGGGTGTCGTCGGGTGGCCGAAGACGAGGAGCACGGCTCCGCGCGCGTTCGCGGTTGCCGTCCTCTCCGGGTCGGTCGCCCGTCGCTCAGAGCTACCCACCGCGATCACGTTCTACGCATCGCCGGAGCGCGGACCGCTCCGGCGAGCCTGCTCGCACAGCGCACTCAGATGATCGGGGGACATCGGCGGGTCAGGCCGGGGCGGTCAGGTCGCGCAGGAACAGGCCGCGGGCGGGTTTGGGTGCGAACCACGTCGATTTCGGTGGCATCACCAGGCCTGCGTCGGAGACCGCCATGATCTGCTCGACGCTGGGCGGGTGGGCTGCGAACAGCACCGCCCGGTCGGCGGGGTTCCGACAGCTCTCGGGCGGGCCGTTGCCGCAGGACGTCGGCGTGATCCCGAGCTCCGGCAGCACCTCCTCGTCGAGGGCGACGATGTCCAGCGAGGTGCGCACGTGGCCGTCCGGACCGTGCGGCCGCAGCTTCAGGCGGTGGTGCTCGTCGGCGAAGCGCACCACCACGACCCCGGGCTCCGGGGGCGCCGCCGAGCGCTCCTCCCACCTCTCGGTCACCGCCAGGGACTTCAGCTTCTCGAGCACCCCTGGAGCGGATTCGCGGGACACCGGCAGGCAGCGGTGGTAGCCGAAGACGCGCATCTCGTCGGCGGGGAACAGCGCGGCGAGCGTGAACGCGGCCGGGTGGTCCGGGCCGAGGTCGTGGCGGGCGGCGAAGCGCCGGGCCGCGGCCAACCTGTGGTGTCCGTCGGCGATGTACAGCGCATCGACCCCGCCCAAGCCCAGTTCGGTGGCCCGCGCCAGGCCGGGGTCCTGCGGGAACCACGCCGTGTGCCGCGTCCCGTCTTCGGCGGTGAGGTCCACGTCGGGCTCGGTCGCGGTGACCTTCTCGGTCAGCGATCGCAGGGCTCGGTCGGGGGAGTGGGTGAGCGTCACCGGCGTCCGCTCGATCCGGGACTCCTCGATGTGCTCATCCATCAGCCGGTCGCGGTCGGGCCGCGTGGCCTCGTGCGGCCGGATGCGCCCGGCCCGGTAGTGCTCGAGCGAAACCTCCACGACGACACCGGTCTGCTGGTGGTTCCCGTTGGCGATGCGGTACACGACCACAGCCGGACCGGACAAGCGCTGGTACCGACCGGAGGCCTGCGCCTCCCGGGCCCGCCTCGCATCGGCCGGGTCCTCGCCGCAACGGCGGTCCACGCGCAGGCCGAGCGGAAGCCGCGCGATGACTCCTGCGCCGGTCGCCTCGGCGCGCGGGGTGCTCATGACCGCTCGTTCGCGGGCAGGGACGGGGCGAACTCCCGGGGCGGTTGCGGGTTCACGCAGTGCAAGACGGTTCCCGCGGCGTACTCCTCGATCACGCGCACGGTCTCGGCGGCCACCGCCTGCTGGGCTTGCTCGGTCGACGCTCCGATGTGGTGGGTGCCGCAGACGTTGGGGTGCGCGGCGAGCCGGGACGTGAAGGTGCCCGTGCCGGTGGTGGGTTCGTCGGCGAAGACGTCGATGCCGGCCCGCACTCCCTTGGTCTCCATCGCCTCGATCAGCGCGTCCTCGTCGATCAGGTCGCCGCGCGCGGTGTTGAGGATGATCGTCCCGGGCCGCACCTGAGCCAGCAGGTCGCGGTCGACGAGCCGCCTGGTGGTGTCGGTCGCGGGCACGTGCAGCGAGAGCACGTCGCAGGTGCGTGCGAGCGCGGGGAGGTCGTCGACGAAGGTGATCCCGATGTCCTGGGCGCGCTCCAGGGTCTGCCGGTCGCGGCCGGGCTTGGCCACGGCGTGCACGCGCGTGCCGAACGCGGCGGCTCGTTCGGCGAACGCGAGGCCGACCTGGCCGAGCCCGACGACGCCGACGTCGCGCCCGAAGATCCCGCGCGCCTGCGAGTGGCGCTTCTTGTCCCACCTGCCCGCGCGCAGATCGGCCACGTTGTCGGCGATGTCGCGGTCGATGGCCAGCAGCAGCGCGCAGGCCAGCTCGGCGACCGCGATCGCGTTGCGGCCGGGCACGTTGCACACGCGGATCCCCAGGCGGGAAGCGGCGTCGGTGTCGATCGTGTTGGTTCCCGAACCGGCTCGGATCACCAGCCGCAGCGCGTCGGCGGAGTCCAGCGCCTGAGCCGTGACGCGGGTGCTGCGCACGACCAGCGAGTCGTACCCGGAGAGCTCTGCGGGCAGCTGCTCCGCGGTCGTGTCGGGTGCGTAGTCGCAGTCGTGCGCTGCGGCGAGCCGGTTCCGGTGTTCCTCGGGGAAGGCGTCGGCGATCAGGATCCTCATCGGGCCCTCCAGACGATCAGCGCACCGCCCGGCGCGGTGGAGACGCGGACATATGTGTTGCTCATAGCGCACCTCGGTGCTGATGACGCAATGGTGCGGCCGGCTTTCCGGACGCGTCAACACCTCGTTCGGGGCACTGTTCGAATAGGCCTGCGGCATCAGTGATGACTGAAATCGAGTGCGATGCCGCGACCCGGCTCGGGGACCGCCACCGGCGAACGTTTGTCGACCGGTCAGGAGGGGGAACTCCGGTGAGCGATCGGCGGGACGAGGGGAGTGGTCGCGGTGTCGTGGGTGTTCGGACGCGCTGTGGTGACCGGTGGCGCAGGATTCCTGGGAGCGCCGGTGTGCGCGGAGCTCCTCCGCCGCGGCGCGGTGGTGCACTGCCTGGACAACTTCAGCAGCAGCGGGGTCGAGAACGTCCGGGAGCTGCAGTCGGACCCCCGGTTCGAACTGGTCGAACACGACATCTCCCGCGAACCCTGGTCCGCGGAGGACGTCGATCTCGTCCTGCACCTGGCCTCTCCCGCATCACCGGTGGACTACCTGCGGATGCCGGTGGAGACCTTGCAGGCGGGCAGCCACGGCACCGCGCACGCGCTGGACTTGGCCGAGCGCACCGGCGCGCGGTTCCTGCTGGCCTCCACCAGCGAGGTCTACGGCGACCCGCTGCAACACCCGCAGCGCGAGGACTACTGGGGCAACGTCAACCCGGTCGGTCCGCGCGCGGTCTACGACGAGGCCAAGCGCTACGCCGAGGCGTTGACGTCCTGCTACCGCGCGCACCGGCAGGTCGACACCCGCATCGTGCGGCTGTTCAACAGCTACGGCCCCGGGATGCGGCCGACCGACGGGCGTTTGGTCTCCACCTTCGTCTCGCAAGCGCTGGCGGGCGACCCCATCACCGTCAACGGTGATGGGAGCCAGACGCGTTCACTGTGCTATGTGGACGACACGGTGCGCGGACTGCTGGCCGCGGCAGCAGGTGACCACACCGAACCGGTCAACATCGGTCGCCCGGACGAGATGACGGTGCTGGAGATCGCCGAGCTCGTGCGGTCGCTGACCGGGACTTCCTCGCCGATCAGCCATTCCGCTGCCGTCGCCGACGAACCGAGCCGTCGATGCCCGGACATCAGCATCGCGACGCAGCGGCTCGGCTGGCGGCCCCAGGTCGACGTCGTCGAGGGACTGCGCCGCACGATCGACTGGTTCGCCGACCGTCCCGCTGCCGCGTGATCACCAGGGGTCGGCGAATTCTCCTTGCACCCCAAGGAGGAACGCCTCCGGCTGTGTTTACGAGTCGCTGCACAGGGTAGCGGTATAGGCAGGACGGACCAGGGCCTGCGCTCGGGTGGACACCGCGCACGACGGGAGGACGACCGTGCGAATCCTCGGGATCAACGCCGTTTTCCACGACCCGGCCGCCGCACTGGTGGTCGACGGCCGCACCGAGGCCGCGGCAGAGGAGGAGCGCTTCTCCCGCCGCAAGCACGGCAAGACGCCCGTCCCGTTCTCGGCGTGGGAACAGCCCGAGCAGGCCGCGGCGTGGTGCTTGCGCCAGGGCGGGATCGAGGCGTCCGATCTGGACGCGGTGGCCTTCTCCTACGACCCGGCGCTGGTGGACGAGACCGTGGAGGGCCTGGATCCCGGGTGGGAGTGGTTGCGCACGACGTTCGCCCAACGGGCGCCGCACTTCCTGGCCACCGCGCTGCCCGGGCTCGATCCCGATGCGGTGGTGTTCGTGCCGCACCACGTGGCGCACGCCGCTTCCGCCGCGCTCGCCGCGCCCTTCGGCGACTGCGCCGTGCTCACCGCCGACGGCCGCGGTGAGAGCACCTCAGGACTTGCCGGACGGTGCACCGGTGGCCGGCTTACCACGTTGACCGAGCAGCGACTGCCGCACTCGCTCGGCCTGATGTACGAGGAGCTGACCGAGCACCTGGGCTTCCGCCGTTCCAGCGACGAGTACAAGGTGATGGCGCTGGCCTCCTACGCCGAACCCGCGTTCCTGCCGGATCTCAGGGACTTGGTGCGCAGCACCGGCGATGGGCACTACGAGATCGAGCCCATCGATTGGCAGCGCTGGGCTCCCCGTCGCAGCGCTCAGGAACGGCTGGGGGACAAGCACGCTCAGCTCGCCGCGAGCGTGCAGGCCCGGGTGGAGGAAGTGCTGCTCGATCTCGCGCGGTGGCTGCACGAGGCGACCGGGGAACGTCGGTTGGCGATGGCCGGGGGAGTGGCGTTGAACTGCGTGGCCAACACCCGGATCGTTCGCGAAGGACCGTTCGACGAGGTGTGGGTGCAACCCGCGGCGGGTGACTCGGGCACCGCGCTCGGCGCAGCGTTGCAGGTCGCGGCGCAGCACGACGAGCCCATCAGGCCGATGCCCGGCGCCGACCTCGGGCGCGGGTGGAGCGACGAGGAGATCGAGAACGCCCTCCGCACCGCGAACCTCGCCTACGAACGCCCGAGCGACGTCGCCGAGGTCGCAGCCGAAGCGCTGGCGCGCGACGCGTCGGTGGGCTGGTTCCAGGGGCGCAGCGAGTTCGGCCCGCGTGCGCTCGGACACCGATCCCTGCTCGCCCACCCCGGCAACGCCGACAACGTCGAGCGCCTCAACGACATCAAGGGCCGCGAGCAGTTCCGCCCGGTCGCACCCATGGTCTTGGCAGAACGCGCCGGTGAGCTGTTCACCCGGGGGCCGGAGAGCAGCCCGCACATGCTGTTCGTGCACGACGTGACGCCGCAGTGGCAGGACCGCATACCCGCCGCCGTGCACATCGACGGCACCGCGCGGCCGCAGACCGTCGACCGGGCCGCCGAACCGCTGGTGGCCAGGCTGCTCGACTCCTTCGCGGCTCGCACCGGTGTGCCGGCGCTGATCAACACCAGCTTCAACACCGCGGGACGCCCCATGGTCGACAGCCCGGTCGACGCCTTGGAGTGCTTCGGAGCGTCGCCGATCGACCTGCTCGTGATCGGGCCGTTCGTGGTCCACCGCGGGAGTGAGCGGTCATGACCGCCCGCGGCGACTACGCGGTGGTCATCCCGACGATGGGCCGGGACAGCCTCGCCGGAACCCTGGCCGCCCTCGACACCGGGCGCGGCCCCGGTCCCCGCGAGGTCGTGCTGGTCGACGACCGGCCCGGCCCGCGCGAACCGCTTCCGCTACCGCGCAGCGAGCTGCCGATCCGCGTCGTGCGTTCCGGCGGACGCGGTCCTGCCGCAGCGCGCAACATCGGTTGGCGCGAAGCGGACGCCGAGTGGGTCGTGTTCCTGGACGACGACGTCGTGCCCGCCGCGGACTGGCGCGAGCGGATCGAGGACGACCTCGACGTCGGTCCGGACGTGGGGGCCTGCCAGGCCGACATCGTCGTCCCGCTGCCGACCGAGCGGCGGCCCACCGATGGCGAACGCGACACCGCCGCGCTCGCCGACGCGCTGTGGATCACTGCGGACATGGCCTACCGGCGCGAGGTGCTGTCGGCCTGCGGGGGCTTCGACGAGGAGTTCCGGCGCGCCTTCCGGGAGGACGCCGACCTGGCGCTGCGGGTGCAGGCCGCGGGGTGGCGGTTGGTCAACGGCGCGCGTGTGACCAGCCACCCCGCGCGCCCCGCCGGCTTCTTCGCCAGCGTGCGCGCGCAACGGGGCAACGCCGACAACGCCATCATGCGCCGCAAGTACGGAAAGCGGTGGCGCATGCGGATCGGTGAAGGCCGGGGCAGGATCCGCCGCCACCTGGCCATCACGGTGGCAGGCGGGATCGCGCTCGTGGCTTCGGCGCTCGGCGCGCGCCGAGCCGCCGCCTGCGGTGGTGCCGTGTGGCTCGGTTTGACCGCTGAGTTCGCAGCCCGCCGGATCGCTCCGGGACCGGGCACGCCGGACGAGGTGGCTCGAATGCTGGTCACCAGCGTCTTGATCCCGCCCGCAGCGTGCCTGCACCGACTGCGCGGCGAGGTGGAAGTGCGCGCGGGCGCGAGGGAAATGCCTGCTGCGGTGCTGTTCGACCGGGACGACACGCTCGTCCACGACGTCCCCTACAACGGTGACCCGGCCCGCGTGCGTCCGGTCAGCGGAGCGCGGGAAGCGCTGGACCGGCTCCGGGTGGCCGGAATCCCGATCGGTGTGGTGAGCAACCAGTCCGGAGTGGCGCGCGGACTCCTCCGGGACGAGGACGTCGCCGCCGTCAACGGAGCGGTGCAGCGGCTTTTGGGGCCGTTCGACATCTGGCAGTGGTGCCCGCACGACGAGGAAGACGGATGCGGTTGCCGCAAGCCGAAACCCGGGCTCATCGAACGAGCCGCCGCCCGGTTGCGCGTGCTGCCGCGGAGTTGCGTGGTCATCGGCGACACCGGAGCGGACGTCGCGGCAGCGCTGGCCGCGGGCGCCAGGGCGATCCTGGTGCCCACCGAGCGGACCAGGACGGAGGAGACGACCAGGGCGCTGGTCGAAGCCGAGGTGGCACCGACCCTCGAGGCGGCTGTGGCCCGCGTGTTGCGGGACGGCCGGGTGCGCGCGGCGACGCGGCGTCCCGTCCGGCAGGAGGTGCCGCGATGAGGATCGACATGGTTTCCGAGCACGCCAGCCCGCTGGCGGCTCTCGGGGGAGCCGACGCCGGCGGGCAGAACGTGCAGGTGGCCGAACTGGCGACCGGGCTCGCCCGGCGCGGCCACGACGTCGTCGTGCACACCCGCCGCGACTCGCCGACGCTCCCGGAGCGGGTGCGCACGGACGAGGGCTTCACGGTCCGGCACGTGCCGGCCGGCCCGTCCGCGCCGGTGCCCAAGGACGAACTGCTGCCCCACATGGACGCCTTCGCCGCGCGGCTCGCCGAGGACTGGGGGCGTCGACTGCCGGACCTGGTGCACGCGCACTTCTGGATGAGCGGGCTCGCCGCGCAGCGCGGCGCCGCGGGGCTCGGCGTGCCGGTGCTGCAGACCTTCCACGCGTTGGGCCGCGTCAAGCGCCGCGAGCAGGGGGCGAAGGACACCAGCCCGCCGCGCCGCGTCGAGCTGGAAGCGCAGATCGCCCGCGCGGCCGACCTCGTCATCGCCACCTGCACCGACGAGGTCGGTGAGCTCGCCGAGATGGGCGTGGCACCGGAACGCACCGCCGTGCTGCCGTGCGGCATCGACGTCGACCGGTTCTCCCCGGCCGCGCCGCGCGAGCCGAAGCGGGGCGCCCCGCGAATCCTGAGCATCGGCAGGCTGGTCGAGCGCAAGGGCGTGGACGTGATGATCCGGGCGATGCGCGATCTCCCCGACGCTCGGCTGCTCATCGCAGGCGGGCCGCCGGAGCGGGAGTGGCCTGACGATCCGGAGGTCAACCGGTTGCAGGCGGTGGCGCGTCAATCCGGTGTCGCCGACCGCACCGAGTTCCTCGGCCCAGTGCCCCACGACGACGCGCCCGACCTCTACCGGTCGGTCGACGTCGTCGTCAGCGTGCCGTGGTACGAGCCGTTCGGCACCGTGCCGCCGGAGGCGATGGCCTGCGGCGTTCCGGTCGTCGTCAGCGCGGTCGGGGGTCACCTCGACACCGTCGTCGACCGCAGGACGGGACTGCACGTGCCACCGCACGATCCGACGGCGACCGCCCGTGCCGTGCGGGAGCTGCTGGATCGGCCGGGCCTGCGCGCGGAGCTGGGAACCGCAGGCGCGCACCGCGTTCGGGCTCGCTACGGGTGGGATCGGCTCGTCGGCGAAGCCGAGGACATCTACCAGCAGGTGCGTTCGGCGCGGTCCAGGCGGGCCGCGGTCGCCGCCGCGCCGGGAGGGGGAGCACCGTGATCGAGCAGCACTTCCAAGACCTGGGCGCAGCCGCGTGGCAGATCAGCTCCACAGCGCCGAAGCTGCGGAGTTGGGCGGGAACGCTCGCGGGCCGCCTCACGGCCGGAGCGCGCTTGCTGACCTGCGGGAACGGTGGCAGCGCTGCGGAAGCGCAGCACCTGTCGGGTGAGCTGACCGGGCGGTTCCTCCGCGATCGCAGGCCGTACTCGGCCATCGCGCTGCACGCCGACACCTCGGCGTTCACCGCCACGCTCAACGACTACGGCGAGCAGGAGGTCTTCGCTCGGGCCGTGCGCGCGCACGGTCGTTCCGGTGATGTGCTGGTCGCGTTGTCCACCAGCGGCCGCAGCCAGAACGTGCTCGCCGCTGCCAAGACCGCGCGGGAGCTGGGTGTGCTGACCTGGGCGTTGACCGGGCCTGCTCCCAACGATCTCGCCGCGGTCTGCGATGACGTGATCGCCGTGGAAGCGCCCGGCGTGGCCACGGTGCAGGAGATCCACCTGGCGCTGATCCACGCGCTGTGCGGTGAGTTCGACGCGCTGACGATCGATCGGGTACCGGAACGTCGGTGATCGACACGGTTCTCGTGCTCCGGGCCCTCGGCCTGGGCGACCTGCTCACCGCGGTGCCCGCGTTGCGCGGCCTGCGGCGCGCTTTTCCCGACCACGGGGTGCTGCTGGCCGCACCCGAACCGCTGGCGGAGCTGCTGCCCCTGCTGCCCGAGGTGGACGAGTGGGTGCCCACCGGCGGGCTGGTGGACTTCCGCTGGCAGCGGTCCGGCCCGGACGTCGCGGTGAACCTGCACGGCAGCGGGCCGGAGTCGGTGCGCGCGGTGTGTTCGACGGGAGCGCGCCGGGTCCTGTCCCACCGGCACCCGGCGGCTCCCCCCGTCGCCGGCCCGGACTGGGAGGCCGAGCAGCACGAGCGGCAGCGCTGGTGCCGGCTGCTGCGGCACTACGACATCGACGCCGACCCGGACGACCTGCTGCTGCCGACGCCGCTGAACCGCCCCCGAGCCGGCGTGGCGATCGTGCACCCGGGTGCCAGCCACGGCGCTCGGCTGTGGCCGGTGGAGCGCTACGCCGAGGTGGCGCGCTGGGCCGCGGACGCGGATTTCGACGTGGTGCTCACCGGTTCCGAATCCGAGCACGAGCGCGCTGCGCGGGTGGCCGAGCTCGCGGGGCTGCCGGCGAACTCCGTGCTGGCCGGACGCACCGGGTTGCGCGAGCTGGCCGCCCTGGTGGCCCACGCCCGCCTGCTGATCTGCGGCGACACCGGCATCGCGCACCTGGCCAGCGCTTTCCGGACGCCGTCGGTGGTGCTGTTCGGACCGGTCGCGCCCCGCTGCTGGGGGCCGCCTGCCGACGCCCGGCACGTCGCGCTGTGGCACGGGCGCAGCGGCGACACCTTCGCCTCCGACCCAGATCCCGGACTGCTGGCCATCACGACCGGGCAGGTGATCGACGCTGCGCGCAGAGCGGTGCGGCTGGCGTGAGCCGAGCTCGCTCGTCGGCCGTTGCGGGTTTCGCCGCTCCCCGAGGTGGAAATTCCCCGTCGTGGCCGATGTGACGAGAGCGAGATTCGATGGGTTCGGACGTGGACAGGAGGGTCACCGTCGGCATCGTCGCCGATCCCGGTGTTCCGACCGAGATCGCCGAGCGGCTCGCGGAGGAGGTCCCGGACCAACTCCGCTCCCGGGTCTCCGAGGACGTCGACTGGCGCGTGCTGGCGAGTTCGGAGGAACTGCCGCTGGGCGACGACGGCACGATCGACATCGCCGAGAAGGCCGAGGAGAAGGGGCGCAGCGAGCACTGGGACCTGCTGGTCTGCCTGACCGACCTCCCGAGGATCGAACCCGAGGGAGCGGTGGTCGCCGACGCGGACACGAGCAGCGGAGCGGCTTTGGCGTCGGTGCCGGCGATCGGCTCGATCCGGCTGCTGCCCTACGCCCGCCGCGTCGTGGTGCACCTGGTCGGTCTGCTCGCCAGGGAAACGCTGGGGATCGCATCGGACCGCGAGCGCGACGGGTACCACTCCGGCGCCTGGGGCGTGTTCGGCGTTCGAATCCGGCAGGTGCGATCCAGCGAGGAGAACATCGACTCGAACCTGGTGCTGCCTGGCCGGGTCGGCAGGATGCGCCTGCTGTTCGGCATGGTCCGCGACAACCGGCCCTGGTGGCTGGTGCCCGGGCTGTCGCGCGCGGTGGCGGCGGCTGCCGGGACGGCCGCCTTCGGCGTGTTCTTCCCCAGCATCTGGAGCCTGGCCGACAGCCTCGCACCGGTGCGCCTGGTCCTGATCAACCTCTTCGCCGTGGCGGTGATGGTCGGCTGGCTGATCGTCCACAACAGCCTGTGGGAGCGTCCCGGTGGCGGCGCGGCGGTGCACAAGACCCGGATGTACAACGCCGCGACGTTGCTGACGGTGTCCATCGGCGTGCTGTGCATGTACGTGCTGCTGTTCGGGCTGACCGCGCTGGGCTCGGCGACGGTCATCAGCCCTGAATACCTCAGCGGTCGGCTCGGGCACCCGGCGACCCCTCTGGACTACCTGGGTCTGTCCTGGTTGGCGAGCTCGATGGGCACCGTCGCGGGGGCCCTGGGGTCGAGCCTGGAGACCGAGTCAGCGGTGCGGCGGGCCACCTACAGCAAGCGCGAGCGGGAACGCCGCGCCCGGCGCCGCCGCGAGCAGCGCGAGTCCGGGCAGCACTGAACGATCGCGTTGCCCGGCATCAACTTCCGGTTCCTCCGGCTGTTTTCACCTCGGCCGCCGGTGGAAACCCCCGGGGTGGCCACGCACGACCGCGTTTCGGGAGGTGCGTCATGAGGTATGACGAGTTCATCGCGACCGTCCGTCGGCTCGGTGAGTACGAGTCGAGGGAGCGCGCCGAGCACGTCACGCGCTGCGTGCTGGGTGTGCTCGGCGCCCGCATCACCGCTCAGGAGGCCGAGGACCTCGCCGCGCAGCTGCCCGGCGACCTGGCCGGGGCTCTGCGCGCGGAGGAGCGGCCGATGCCGGACCTGTCCCCGGACGGGTTCGCAGGAGCTGTCGCCGCCCGCTTGGAGGGCGCGAGCACGGAGACGGCCCGCTGGGACGTCAGCGCCGTGCTCACCACGGTGACCGAGAGCATCGACGGCGGCGAGCTCAACCACGTGCTCAGCCAGCTGCCCAGCGGGTTCGCGACGTTCTTCGGCCATCCGGAACTGGCCTGACGCGCGCGCCTGCCGTCACCCCAGCGCGGCGGCGTGCAGGTGGCGTGCCAGCGCGTCCAGCGGACTCGAATCGGTGCCTGCCGAGCGGCGGGCCGCAGCGGCTCGGCAGGCTCCCTCGTCGGACCTGCACCACCGCCACCAGCGATCCAGCTCGGTTTCCGAGAGCTCGTCGGCGCCGATGACCGCGGGCCAGTCCTGCGCGCCCGCCTGCGCGGTGACCTTGCCCCCGCCGGAGACGGGATCGACGGCGAGCGCGGGAACGCCCGCGGACAGCGCGACAACGAGTCCGTGCAGACGAGTGGTGACCACGACGTCGGTGCGCTCGACGAGGGCGGCGAACGCTTCGGGCGTCGAGCACAGCCGCCAGTCGCCGCGAGCCAGCCTTGTGTCCAGCGGGATTCGCGCTGCGTCCAGCCCGGCCAACCAGCGCTGCAGGATCTCGTGCGTCTCGCCGTGCCTGGTGCGGTCGGCGTACTCCGGTTGCGCCGGTGCGAGCACGACTCCCACCACGGGGGTACGGCGAGGGTCCAGACCGGCGGCGAGGTCCGGTGAGGCGCGCAGGCCCGGCCCGTCTCGCGGCAGGAGCACGTGAAAGCCCTTGGTGGCGGGCGATTCCGGGTCGATCACGGAGACGCCCACGGCGATCCGGGTGCACCCCGAGTACCGGTGGTGCAGCTCGTCGACCTGCCAGCCGTGCGCGGGCCCGCAGCAGAAGATGACGTGGGTGTAGTCGTTCGGATCAGCGTCGTCGAAGTGCGTTGCGCCTGGGGCGAATGCGGGGCTGAGCACGATGTCGTGGTCGATGCCGTCGGTGGCCAGCCGTGCGGCCACCCGGTGCAGACTCGCGACGTCACCGGCGGTGGCTTCCCCGTGCAGGAAGCTCGCCCACCCCGTCACCAGCGCTCGCATCGGGCCCCCGTCGTGAAGGAGGTGGTGCCCCGGTCCTCCGGGGCACCACCCATCAGCGCTTCTTCTTCTCGTGGGGTCCCGACTCCGGCGGGACGCGCGGACCGGTTTCGAGCAGCGAGTTCGCCCTGCCGGATCGACGCTTCTGCTGATCGGGGGAGGCGTTCTCTTCCTCGGACTTCGCGGGCGCGCGCTGTGCGAGGCCGTTGCGCACTCGCTCGGTCAACTGCCGGATCCGGTCACCAGGCATGTGCTGATCCCTCTCAACCGTTCTCGTGCTGCAGTCGCTTCAGCAGCATCTGCTTGCCCTGTTCACCGGCTTTCAGGTTGTTGTCCTGAATCCGGTGCAGCCACTTGGCGAGTTCGTCATCGCCTTGCGACTCGGCATCCTTGACGTACTGGTCCAGCATCCACGCGTGGTGCAAGGACAACTGCAACACGGTGATGAGGTTGTAGTTCTTGTCCTTCACCGGGCTTTCGGGTTCGCCGGCCATGGGATTCCTCCTCGTCGCGGATTTCCGCTCGCACCCCCGGGGTTGGCAGCGGCGGAAGCGGTCAAACCCGGCGCGGGGGCGTTTCACCCTCGGTGAGCGCTCCATCGGCCAGTCATTGACTCTTCGTGCGCAGTCATTCGGCTGTGCGTGGGAATGTTCTCGAATTTCCCCGCAATTGCTGAGAGCCCGGGCACAAAACGTGTCGATCTCGGCGAATCGGGTGGCACCTTCGTGTCGGTTTCCGAGCAGAACTGCGCCGGAAATCGACCATTCGCCTTCCGGAAAGGAATTCCACGTGCGCGCAGCCGTGGCCCCGATGTTCCGCGCGCTCCGACATCCCAACTACCGCCGTTGGGCGGTCGCCGATCTCGTCTCCGTCACCGGTGCGTGGATGCAGAACCTCGCGCTGAACTGGTTCGTGCTCGTCAAGACCGGTTCGCCCGGACTGCTCGGACTCTCCCTGCTGTTCCAACTGCTGCCCGGCGTGCTGCTGGGCTCGGTGGCCGGATCCGTCGCCGACCGGTGGCCGACCAAGCGCGTGCTGCTGGTCACCCAATCACTCCACGGCGTGCTCGCGCTGGTGCTGGCGGGGGTGGCGTGGGTCGACGGCCCGCTGTCGGCCGTCTACGCGCTGGCGCTGGCCGGCGGGGTGGTGACGGTCTTCGACGGCCCCGCGCTCGGCCGCTTCGGCTCGCAGCTGGTGCCGCGCGAGGACTTGAGCAACGCGTTGGGCCTGGGGTCGATCCTGAGCTCGGGTGGCCGGATCCTCGGCATGGGGTTGGCAGGCGCACTGGTGGCCGTCACCGGCGTCCCGCTGCTGTTCGTGATCAACGCGGTGAGCTTCGGCGCTGTGCTGCTGGCGATCGGCAAGGTCCGTCCGGAGGGGATGTTCCACCTCGCCACGAGCACGGCGGAGCGGACCGGCATCAAGGCGGGCGTCCGGTACGTGCTCGGCCACCGGCCGCTGGTTCTGATGTTCCTGCTCGGTTTCGTGCTGTCCTGCCTGGGGCGCAACTACCAGGTCACGATGGCGGCGATGAGCGAAGGCCCGCTCGCGGCCGGGCCGGAGGGCTACGGGATGCTGTCGGTGATCTTCTCCGCCGGGACGGTTCTCGGCGGCTTCGTCGCGGCGGCCTGCAAGAACTTGACGCTGCGGTTGGTGCTGTGGAGTGCGCTGGGCACCAGCGTCTTGCAGTTCTTCAGCGGTGCCACCCCCACCCTGTGGAGCTTCGCGACGCTGCTGGTGCCGATCGCGATCGGTGCGGTGGTCCTCGACACCGCGACCAGCACCCGCATCCAGCTCGACACCGATGAGGACATGCGCGGTCGAGTCCTGGCCGCCAAGGGGATCGTGACCGCGGCGTCGGGTGCCATCGGCGGCCCGCTGCTGGGCTGGCTGTCGGAGTTCGCCGGGCCCGGACCGGCGTTGGAGATCGCCGGCGCCGCCACCGTCGTGGCCACCGCCGTGGCCTGGTTGCTGTTCGCCCGTTCCCCGCAGCGCCGCGCCATGCCCGCCGAGCAGCGCTGGGCGCGGCTGGCCGGGGTGCACCCCACGCCACCGCAGCCCGTGCACCCACCGCTGCCCGGCAGAGCGACTGCGCGACCCGGTCGCGGGCCGCGGTGGACGCGACCGGGGCAGCGGATCACCGGCGGACGTCGCGCCGCCCGCGCGCGTGCGCATCAGCCCACGTAGCGGCGCGCTGCGGAATGGTGCTGCGGCTCCTCCAGCAGGCGCAGACCGCGTTCGACCTCGGCGGGCACCACGTGGCGTTCCCGCAGCACCCACCGGCACGACCGCAGCGCTTCCAGCACTGCGGCGGCCGTGCACCGGTCCTTCGGAGCCGAACGGAGGACCTGGGCGGTGCGCCGCAGGGCGCTACCAGCCGGTCGGCGCAGCCACGCGGTCAGCAGCGTGTTGCGGATGCCGAGGCCCCTGCGCCGTCGGGGGTCCCGCGCGCGGGAAGGCGCGTGGTGGATCACCACGTCCGGCGACCAGCACAACCACCAGCCACGCGCTGCCAGGTCCAGGGCCAGCAGCTCCTCCTCGCCGCCGAGCCACAGCCGTTCGGAGAACCCCCCGGCTTCGCGGAAGGCGCTGGTGCGGAAGGTGGTGAGCCCGGCCATCACGCTCAGCAACGCCGGGCCGGGCAGCCAGTGCGGCGCGGGCACCGGTGAGGAGCGCAGCTCCGGGGTCAGCGGGTCCTCGACGAGATCGGGTTCGACCAGGCAGCGGCCCATGACCGCGCCGATCTCGGGGTGGCGGTCCAGCAGCTCGGTGGCCCGCCGCAGCGAGCCCGGTTGCCAGCGGGTGTCGTCGTCGCAGAAGGTCACGTTCTGGGTGCGGACCCGGTCGACGGCGACGTTGCGGGCGCACGCGCCGAGGTTGCGGTCTTGCGCCAGGAGCTCGACCTCGGGGAAGTGGCGTCGCACCGCGGGAGCCGTCCCGTCGCGGGAGGCGTTGTCGACCACGATGATCGGTGCCGCGTCGGGCAGCGCGGTCATGTGGCCGAGGGTGCGCAGGAGCTCCTCGCGGCGTTCGTGCGTCGCGATGACCACCGTGGTCCCGAACATGCTCACCTCCGCACCAGGTCGGGCAGGGATCGGCGCACCACGTCCTCGTCGTGGTCGCCGAACGCGTGCGAGCGGTGCGCGTAGAGGCTCAGCGCACCGGCGGGGAAGGCGGGTTCCAGCGGCACGATGAGCAGGCTGTGCAACCGCAGCTCGCGGGCGCGGCGGGCGAAGTCCGGCCAGTAGGTCCTGATCTGGTTGAGATCGGCGAGAACCGCGCGCTGCGAGGTGGCGACCTCCACGCTCGGCCCCTTGCCGGTGCGCAGCTGGTCGACTTCCAGGGACCGAGCACGCTCGTCGGTGTGGGCGAGGACCGCCGGTTCCGGGGCGGTCGTGCCGAGCACGGCCATGTCGGCGTGCGGGACGTACCGCAGCAGCTCGGAGAGCCGGGGGACGTGGGACGGGGTCTCGTAGGTCGTCATGACGTCTGGGACTCCACGGCGGTCAGCTCGCGCTCCACTCGCCGGGGGAGCCGCCGTCTGCGGCGCATCGCCATCGGGAACCGCCGCAGCGCACCGGCGACCGCAGGCCGGGAGCGGCGCAGGGCGCGCAGCGTCTCGGACGCCGCCGCCGACGGGGATCTGCGCATCCAGGAGATCAGCAGATTGTTGCGCAGTTCCAGGGCTTCCCGCTCGGAACGGCTCAACCGGGCGTCGGACGGGTGGTGGTGAGCGACGACGTCCTCGGCGTAGACCAGTTCCCATCCCGCAGCCGCGAGATCGCACGCGAGCAGCTTCTCCTCGGCGCCGAAGAAGAGCATCGGGTCGAAGCCGCCGACCTCGTGGAAAGCTCGCCTCCGGACCACGGCTGCGCACGCCGTGAAACCCAGCACTCGCGGGCCTGGCAGCTCCGCCGAGCTCCGCAGCGGTGAGCGCGCCATGAGGTCGTTGACCGGATCGGTGCGCTCGAGCTCGCCGACCAGGGTCTTGCCCGCGATCAACCCCACGTCGGGGTGGGCGGCGAAGAGTTGTTCGGCGCGCGGCAGCGCGTCGTGCTCCCACCACGAGTCGTCATCGCTGAAGGCGACGTGCTCGGCCCGGCAGCTCAGCACACCGAGGTTGCGCGCGGCTGCCCCGAGGTTGTGCGGCGCGCGGATCAGCTCCACGCGCGGGTGCAGCTCCGCGACCGCTTCGGCGGTGCCGTCGGTCGAGGCGTTGTCGACCACGACGATCCGCGGGCGGGGACGCAGGTCGAGGAGGTTGCGCACGGTGCGGAGCAGCTCTTCGCGCCGGTTGCGCGTCGCGATCACCACGTCGGTGTTGGTTCGTCGATCCATTCTGCACTCCCGGAGAACGGCGGCGGAGAGCCACCTTCTCGCGGTTACCCGCACCGGGCGCGAAAAACTCCGCAGTCGCTCGCACAGCGTGCTCGATCGCCCCGGGTGGACTCCTGCGGAGGCGAAACTCGTGCGCACATGTGTAGGGGAGCCGCTTCGCTGGGTAGCGGTATGGACGGGCGTCGCCGATGCGGACGCCGATCGCACCGAGCAGGACGACACGCGGGAGGCGCAGCTGTGCTCGTTCCGGTTACGCACGCAGCACCCGTTCTTCCCCGCCTGCGGCACCACGCCGAGGTGGGACGGTGAAGGGCCGGGTGCTGGTCGCACGCCAGGACAACCTCGGCGACGTGCTGCTCGCGGGTCCGGCGGTGCGGGCCGTGGCGGCGCACGCCGAATCCGTGGTCATGCTCGCCGGACCGCGCGGTGCGGCGGCGGCGGAGATGCTGCCCGGCGTGGACGAGGTCGTGACCTGGTGCGCGCCGTGGATCGACCCGGCACCACCGCCGGTCACCGAATCGGCGATCCACGAGTTCTCCGAGGTGCTGCGCAAGATCGACGCCGATTCGGCGGTGGTGTTCACCTCGTTCCACCAGAGCGCGCTGCCGCTGGCGCTGCTGCTGCGGATGGCCGGTGTGGAGCGGATCGCGGCGATCAGCGAGGACTACCCGGGATCGCTGCTGGACGTGCGGCACCGGGTCGAGGGTGATCCGGCCGAGCCCGAACGCGCGCTGTCGCTGGCGCGCGCCGCCGGATTCGAACTGCCGGACGGCGATGACGGGAGGTTGGCGGTGCGCCGCCCGCTCCCCGACGTCGGTCACCTCGTCGGCCGGCGGCGTTACGTCGTGGTGCACCCCGCCGCTTCGGTCCCCGCGCGGGAGTGGCCGATGTTCCGCTGCCGAGGGGCGGTGCGCGAACTGGCCGCGGCCGGACGGGCGGTGGTCGTCACGGGCGCACCGGCCGATCGGGAGCTCACCGCGCACGTGGCCGGGCACTCCGGCATCGACCTCGGCGGGCGCACGGACCTCCCGGAGCTGGCGGCGGTTCTCGACGGCGCCGACGCCGTCGTCGCGCCCAACACAGGGCCTGCCCACCTTGCCGCGGCGGTGGGAACACCCGTGGTCTCGTTGTTCGCACCCGTGGTCAGCGCGGCCCGCTGGGCTCCCTACGGCGTTCCGCGGGTCGTGCTCGGCGAGCAGTTCGCCCCGTGCCGCAACACCCGCGCGCGGTACTGCCCGGTGCCCGGCCACCCGTGCCTGACGCTGGTGACCCCGGAAGAGGTCGCCGCCGCGGTCGCGGAGGTGACGTCATGACGAGCTCCGTAACACCCGGCACCACGCCGAATTCGCAGGGAGGACTGCGAATCCTGGTGTGGCACAGGCACGGGTCGTGGACGACGTCGTTCGTGCACGGGCCGCACACCTACCTGGTGCCCGCCACCGCCGATCGCGGACCCGACGGGAGAGGGCGCTCGCAGACCGTCACGTGGCCGGACAACGCCGTGGAGGTCGAACCCGGCCGGCTGCACGACGAGCGCATCGACGTCGTGGTGCTCCAACGCCCCGACGAGCTCGAGCTCACCCGGCTGTGGACCGGCCGCCGACCGGGCGTCGACCTCCCGGCCGTCTACGTGGAGCACGACACGCCGCGCGGTCCCGCGGGCCCCGACCGGCATCCCGTGGCCGACCGCGACGACATCCCGATCGCGCACGTCACCCACTTCAACCAGATGTGGTGGGACAACGGGCGAGCGCCGAACACCGTCATCGAGCACGGGATCGTCGATCCCGGCCACCGCTGGACCGGAACCGTGCCGCACGCCGGGGTGGTGGTCAACGAACCGGTGCGGCGCAGTCACATCGCCGGAACCGACCTGCTGCCCCGATTGAGCGGAGGGGCGCCGCTGGACGTGTTCGGCATGCAGGTGCGGGACCTCCCGCAGGTGCTGGGCTGCGACCGCATCACGCCCCACGAAGACCTGCCGCAGCCGAAGATGCACGCCGAACTGGCGGCCCGCCGCGTGTACCTGCACCCCTACCGGTGGACCTCGCTCGGGCTGGCGCTGCTGGAGGCCATGCACCTGGGCATGCCGGTCGTGGCCGTCGCGGCCACCGAGGTCTCCGAGGCCGTGCCACCCGAAGCGGGTGTCGTCTCCACGCGGATGGACGCGCTGATCGACGCGGTCGCCGCCTTCACCGCTGATCCTGACCGCGCCCGGGAAGCCGGTGAGGCGGCCCGGCGAGCGGTGCTGAGCCAGTACTCGCTGGAGAGGTTCTTGACCGACTGGACGGCGCTCCTGCACGAAGTGCGCCGGTGACCCGAGGAGGTCGACGTGAAGGTCGTCATCGTGGGCGACGCCCTGCTGGACCTGGACCTGACCGGGAGCGCCTCCCGCCTGTGCCCCGACGCGCCCGTGCCGGTGGTCGACGTCGAGTCGCGACGCGGGAGGCCCGGCGGAGCCGCGCTCGCCGCGGCGCTGGCCGCGGACCAGGGCATCGAGGTGACCTTGATCAGCGGCCGCGGTGCCGATCCCGCCGGGTACGAGATCGACCGCCTGCTGCCGGCCGGCGTCCGCTTGGTGGACCTGCCGTTCACCGGTGGGACGCCCAGCAAGACCCGGGTGCGCGCCGGCGGCCAATCGGTCGTGCGGCTGGACTCCGGCGCGGGAGCCGTGCCGGACGTGGTCCCGGGGCCGGCGGTCGTGCGGGAACTGCGCAGCGCCGATGCCGTGCTCATCGCCGACTACGGTCGCGGAGCCGCGAGCAACTCCCGGCTGCGCCACGAGCTCTCCCGCCTGCCGCCAGGCACACCGATGATCTGGGACCCGCACCCGCGAGGAGCCGCGCCGGTGGCCCGGGCGGACCTCGTGGTGCCCAACGAAGCCGAAGCGATGCGGTTCAGCGGCATGACCGCGCAACCGGCGGGCGCGATGGCGCTGTGGCGCGAGTGGGAGTGCGCAGCGGTAGCCGTGACCATGGGCGAGCGCGGCGCCGCCCTCGCACCGAGCTGCGAGCTCGTCGCAGCGCCGCAGCTGGACACCACGACCGACACCTGCGGGGCCGGAGACGCTTTCGCCGTCGCCGTCGCCCTCGCGCTGGCCCGCGGCGAGACCACATCGGACGCCGTCGCCGACGCGGTGCTGGCGGCCAGCAGGTTCGTGGCTTCCGGCGGCGCCGGTGCCTGGACAGTGGACGACCGACCGGCGTCCGAGAACGGTCTGGACGTGGTCGAGCGGGTCCGGGAGCGCGGCGGCAGGCTCGTCGCGGCAGGTGGCTGCTTCGACCTGCTCCACCCTGGCCACGTCGACCTGCTCAACCAGGCCAGGCGGCTCGGCGACGCCCTCGTCGTCTGCCTGAACTCCGACGCCTCGGTGCGCAGGCTCAAGGGCGCTCCGCGTCCGCTGGTGGGGGTGGAGGACCGCAAGTGCCTGCTGGAGGCGCTCGAATCCGTCGACGCAGTCGCGGTCTTCGAGGAGACGACCCCGTGCGAGCTGCTGGCCACCCTCAGACCGGACGTGTGGGTCAAGGGCGGCGACTACGAACCGTCTCGGCTGCCCGAGGCGAAGGTGGTCGAGCAGTACGGCGGCGAAATCGTCCGGGTCCCGCTCGTCGGCGGGTACTCGACCACGCGGATCTTGCGGAACCTGCTGGAAGTGGACGTCAAACGGGAGGAACTCCATGAACGGGCCGGGTAATGTCGTGATCACCGGAGGCGCGTCGGGCCTCGGTGCGGCGGTCGTCGAGGCGGTGATCGCGGCCGGTGGTACCCCGCTGGTCCTCGACCGCGAGGTGCCCTCGGCTCCGGTGAAGCACGCCCAGGTCGACCTGGCCGACCGACGCGCGGCCGAGCGCGCGGTGCGCGAGATGGCCGACGCAGCCGGCGGTCTCGACGGTGTGTTCACCGCCGCGGGCACCGATGCCTGCGGTTCGCTGCAGTCGGTTCCCGCCGAGGACTGGGAACGCGTGGTGGAGGTCAACCTGCTGGGGACGGCCGCCGTCGTGCGGGCCGCCTTGCCGTACCTGGAGGAGAGCCGGGGCACGGTGGTCACCTGCTCGTCCACTCTCGGGCTCAAGGGCTTGCCCGACGCCTCCGCCTACTGCGCCTCGAAGTTCGGCGTCGTCGGCCTGTCCCGGGCGCTGGCCGCCGAGCTCAGCGGCCGGGTCGGGGTGACGATGCTGGTACCGGGCGGGATGCGCACCGCGTTCTTCGACGGCAGGCCCGAGCAGTACAAGCCACCGCAGGACGCCAAGCTCAACCGTCCCGAGCACGTGGCCGAAGCGGTGCTGTTCGCACTGCGGCAGCCGGTCGGCTGCGAGGTCCGCGAGCTCGTCGTGTGCCACTCGGAGGAGTCGTCATGGCCGTGAGAGAACTGCGCGCCCGCGTGCTGGGTGACGGGCTGACCGCCATCGCGGTCGCCACCGGACTGGCCTGGAGCGGTCTCCGGGTGAGCTGCGCCCGCCCGGACCCGGCGGTGCCGGCGAGCGAACCGCGGCTGCAGGACCTGGTGCGGAGCCTGCGCCGCAGCGGTGCGTTGAGCTTCGGCGAGCTGGCCGATCCCGATGCCGTGTTCGTCTGCGGAGCCGATGAGGTCACCACCCCACCGGGCAGCTCCGTGATCAACTGCGCGCTCCCGCCCTGGGAGTGCACCCGGGATCTCCAGGCGGCGCTGGGCAGGCCGGTGGTGAGCCACCCGCAGCTGCTGCGAGAAGGCTCTGCGCTGGAGGACTTCCTGAGTGCCGACTACGCCGTGCTCGGCGCCGACGACGCCGAGGCCTTGGTGCGTGCCGACGTGGTCCTGGCGGGTGTGCCCGTGCCGCCGCTGCACTGCGACCTCGACAGCGCCGACCTGGTGCTGCACGCGACCAACGGGCTCCTCGAAGTGGAGCGCGAGTACTTCCACGAGCTGGCCGAACTGTGCCGTGCGGTCGGCGCGGACGTGGACAGGGTGATCGAGTGCGTCCGGGCGGACCCGCGCATCGGTGCCGACACCGGGCAGCGCGGGGATTCGCCACGGTGCGCACCTGCGACGCGGCTGCGGGAGGACCGGCCACCACCGGTGCTCGCGGAGCTCGAAACCTTGTGATGGCGAGGGGTTTTCGCAGGAGGAGCGGATGGATGCGGAACGGGTCGTCGTGATCGGTTGCGGCTACGTCGGCCTCACCACGGGCGCGTGCCTGGCCAGGCTCGGCCACGACGTGACCTGCTGCGACGTCGACGGGGACAAGATCGCGAAGTTGGCGCGGGGGGAGGTGGGGATCCGCGAGCCCGACCTCGACGAGCTCGTCTCGGAAGCGGTGGCCGCAGGCTCCCTGCGATTCACCCGGGACAGCGCGCGGGCCGTCGCCGCGGCCGAGATCCTGTTCCTGTGCCTGCCGACACCGATGGGCGCCGACGGCGCAGCCGACCTCAGCGCCGTGGAAACCGTCGCCGACGAGGTCCGCGAGCTGCTGCCGCGCGGAGCGGTGGTGGTCACCAAGTCGACCGTGCCGGTGGGAACGGCCATGCGCCTCACCCGGTTGTTGGGGCGCGAGGACGTAGCCGTGGTCAGCAACCCGGAGTTCCTGCGCGAGGGCTTCGCGGTCCAGGACTTCCTGCACCCGGCCCGCGTCGTGGTCGGTGCCGAGGAGCAGCAGGCGGCCGAACGCGTGGCCTCGCTCTACGACCCGCTGGACGCGCGCGCGGTGCTGATCGACCCGGTCAGCGCCGAACTCGTCAAGTACGCCGCCAACGGCTTCCTGGCCACCAAGCTCTCCTACGTCAACGACCTCGCCGAGCTCTGCGAGCGCACCGGCGGCGACATCGACGTGGTCACCGAGGGGATGAAGCGCGATCACCGCGTCGCGCCGTCGTTCCTGAGCGCCGGGCCGGGCTGGGGAGGCTCCTGCCTGCCGAAGGACACCGCAGCCCTGCTCCACACCGCCGATTCCGCAGGCGTGGGGTTTCCGCTGCTGGGCGCCGCCGTCCGCGCGAACGCGCACCACCAGGCACGGGTGGTGCGCAAGGTGGTGGACTGCTGCGGCGGTGACGTGTCGGGCTCGCGGATCGGTCTGCTCGGTCTGACGTTCAAGGCGGGCACCGGCGACCTGCGCGAATCACCGGCCCTCGCGGTGGCGCGGATGCTGTCCGACCTGGGCGCGCGACTGCGCGGTTACGACCCGACGTGCGCGGAGCGGTCCGAGGTGGAGCGGATTCGGTGCGTCGCCGATCCGTACCTGGCCGCGGAGGACGCTGACGTCGTGGTGCTGCTGACCGACTGGGCGGAGTTCGCGGTGCTGGACTGGGCGAAGGTCGCCGAGGTGATGCGGGCACCGGTCCTCGTCGACGCTCGCAACCAGCTCGACCCCCGCGCGCTCACGCGCGAGGGGATGATCTGGCGAGGAACCGGACGCACGCTGCGGTGATGTGATCAGCGGGCCACGAGTCCGAGGTGGACGGCTCGCACCGTCCACGTCGGACTCAAGCATCCGCGGCGCCGCGGCGTCGTTTCGCGGCTCCGAGGTGCTCCAGCGCATCCGCACCCGGGTGCCGTGCTCCCCGGAGGTCACCACCGCCTCGTCGGCGAGCCGCTCGACGAGCGGCAGGCCGCGCCTGCGCTGATCGTCGCTGTCATCCGGTGCGCGCCACGTGCCGTGGTCGGTCACGGCGACCTCGACCCCGGTTCCACTGAGGACCGCGTCCACGTCGAGAACTCCGCAAGCGCCGCCGTAAGCGTGCTCGACGGCGTTGGCCATCGCCTCGTAGGTGGCCAACGCCAACGATTCGACGATCCCGTCTTCGAGCCCCGCGGCGCGGGCCCACTCGTCCACTTCGTCGCGCAGCACCGGCAGGTTGTCGGCGGTTGCGCGCACGCCGTGGCGGCGGAGGTCGTCGCGTTCCTCGGAAGCCGGCTCCGGCCCGCCTGGTTGAGCGCGTGCCATAGATGTGTCCTCATCGTCCGGGCTGAGTTCCCGCTTCCAGGGTAGGCGGGCTCGTCCGATCACAAACCCGCCGCGCCGACGAGTGCCCCTTCCCCGTCGGCGAAGACCTCGAACTCCTGGTCCAACCCCATGAGCTGGATCGGGCGCAGGGTGGCCGGGTTGTTCGCGACGACCCGGAAGAGCGCACCGACCGCGGAGGAGTTGCGGTGAGCGCGCACGAGCACTGCCAGGCCTGCGGAGGACAGGAACGTGACTGCCGTGATGTCGAGCACCAGCACGTCAGGTCGTTCGTCGACCACCTGGTTTAGGACCGCTCCCAGTCGAGGTGCGTTGACCAGTTCGACCTCACCGTTCGCGGTGACGAACGACGTGCGGCCCGACCACTCGGTCACCGTGCTGAAAGGTGCCTGCTCTTCGGTGATGTCGGGAGTCATGTGCTCCATGGTGGCGGTCGCGGTCCGCGCTGGCGAAGAGGCCGCCCGCCGTGGGGCGGACACCGCTGCCGCGCCACGGTTATGCTGGCCGACATGCATGCTTCCGCGGAATCTTCCGCCGAGGAGCGTTTGCGACGCATTGAACTGGTCACGGACACCTCGCTCGCACACCTGGATGTCAACGAACTGCTGCGCGAAATCCTGGCGCGAGTGCGCGATGTCCTGGACGTGGACATGGCGACCGTCCTGCTGCTCGACGCCGACGGCGAGGAGCTGATCGCCACCGCAGCGGTCGGCATCGAGGACGACGTCAAGCAAGGTGTTCGGATGCCGGTGGGCCACGGTTTCGCCGGCACCGTGCTGGCCGGCCGCGAGGCATGCGTTTTCGACCGCGTGGTCGACGAGCTGCTGGTCAGCCGAGCGCTGCGGGACAAGGGCATCAGCTCGCTCGTGGGCGCGCCCATGGTCGCCGACGGCGACACGATCGGAGTGCTGTGCGTCGGTTCCTTCAACGAGCGCGAGTTCGCCGACGAGGACGCACGGCTGGTCCAGGTCGCCGCCGACCGCATCGCCACGGTCTCCCAGGCGGGCGCTTCGCGGGCCGAGCGCATCGCGGCGACCGTGTTGCAGCACAGCCTGCTCCCCGGCAGGTTGCCCGCGATCCCCGGCGTTTCGATGGACGGTCGCTACGTCGGCGGCGCGGACAACGGGGTGGGCGGTGACTGGTACGACGTCTTCCGGCTTCCGTCGGGGCGGGTCGGGATCGTCGTGGGTGACGTCGTCGGGCACGGTCTGTCGGCGGCCGTGGTCATGGGGCGGCTGCGCAGCGCGCTGCGGGCCTACGCGCTCGACGACGAGGACCCCGCACGCGTGCTGCACAAGCTCGACCGCAAGGTCACCCACTTCGAGCCCGATGCCATGGCCACCGTCTGCTACGCGGTCTACGACCCGGACGCGGCGCGACTCGAGTTCTCGCTCGCCGGGCACCTGGCACCGGTGATGGCTCGTCCCGGAGAGCGCGGCGAGGTCGTCGACGCCGCGGTCGACCCACCGGTCGGCGTCGCGGTGTCGAAGCGGCGGCGTCGCTCGACCGAGATCGACGTGCCGCCGGAGTCGGTGGTGTGCTTCTACACCGACGGGCTCATCGAACGCCGCCAGCAGCCGATCGACATCGGGCTGAAGGCCCTGTGCGAATCGGTCCTCTGCGCATCCGCGAGCGACGTCTGCGCTGCGGTGATGAACCAGCTGATGACCTCGGCGTCATCCGGTGACGACGTCACGCTGCTGGTCCTGAGCAGGTGACGACCACGGACTCGCGTGCGCACGGGATGACCGGCCGCACGTGGCTCAGATCGCGGTTCGGATGCGAGGTGGCCGCTCTTCCAACTGCTGGCCGGTCGTGCGCAGCGCCGTGTCCATGACCGATAACCTGCGGGAGCAGTTGAGCATGTTGACGCCGATGGCGGCGAGGTCCTCGGCGGTCGGGGCGAGCACCGTGGTGCTGATTCCGGCTTCCTCCAGCTGGGCGACCTCGGCGGTGAGTCGGCTCGTCACCCTTCTGCGGAGGAGCCGTTCGGCGTGGGTCACCGGTGACAGCGGACGGTCGAGCGAGTTCGCGGCCATCGGCGCCACCACGACGGCGGTGTCCACGCCCTGGTCGAGGAGCAGGTCGGCGTTCGTGCTCGAGCCGACCGCGCCGTCGACGTAGCGCCTGTCCGCGATGGTCACCGGCGGGAACAACCCCGGTACCGAGCAGGAGGCGACGACGGCCTCGGCGAGGGACGGAGCGTCATCGGTTCCCGGGTGGAAGACCTCTCGCCGGCCGCTGTCGTAGTCGGTGGTGACCACGTTCAGAGGAGAACCAGCGCCTCGCGAGCCGGCGATGTGCTCCACGAGCTCATGAAGTGCGCCCAGCGAGCCGCGGCCGCACGGCGCCAGTGCGGTGCACCAGTGCAGGAGGGGCGCTCCGAGGGGGTTGGCCAGGCATCGCGCCAGCAACCTCGGTGAGCCCAGCCCGGGAAAGCTCAGCGGACTGCGCAGCAGCAAGGGGTTGGCGCAGTTGAACCCGTGTTCGGCCAGGATTCCTTCGTCAGGGCAGCGCTGGCTGGTGTCGAGGTCCTGGGCGCCGATGCCGCAGGCCAGCATCGCGGAGAGCACCGCACCGGATGACGTGCCCACGATCGTGTCACAGTCGCGAGGATCGCAGTGACCCGCGGTTTCCAGAGCGCGCAACGCGCCTATGCTCCAACACGCTCCCAACACCCCTCCGGCTCCCAGCACGAGCCCGATACCGGGTGCGGAATTCGTGGGAGTGGACTGCGCATCGCCTCGCGTGAGCATGGGAGCCTCCGTAAGGTCGGTACGGGTCGCCTCGTCCTCCTGGGACCCCACAGCGGATTTCGCGCGGAGCGTCCCGTCCTCCCGCACCGGTTACCCGAGATCGACCCGATCAACCCGTGCACCGTTCCAGTCCGAGGGTCGTGGACGGCCTTTCGGTGACGATTCCCCAGGTGTGCCCAGCGCTCGGGCCGTTTGGGGATCTGCCGCTGGTGGGCAACCTCGAAGTGCGCGTCTGCGCGACGACCTGCACATGACCGAAGGGATCGGTGCGCGCCATGGCACGAACGCACGAGGGCGATCTCGTCGCCGTCCTGACCGATGACCACCGGGCAGTGGACTCGGCGTTCGAGAAGTACGAGAACGGTGGTCTTTCCGAGAAGCAGCGCCGTGACCTCGTCGATCACATCATCACCGAGCTGGTTCGGCATTCGGTCGCCGAGGAGCAGTACCTCTACCCGGCCGCGCGCACGCACCTGCCGGGCGGCGATGAGTTGGCCGACCACGAGATCGAGGAGCACGCCGAGGCCGAGAAGCTCATGAAGGAGCTCGAGCGGCTTGAGGTCTCGGACGCGAACTTCGACCAGAAGGTCTTCAAGCTCGCCCGAGACATCCGCCACCACGTCGAAGAGGAGGAACGCGGCTTGTTCCCCCGTCTTCAAGCGGCGTGCACGGTGCAGGAGCTCCAAGACCTGGGAGGCAAGATTCTCGAGGCGAAGGAGCGTGCCCCCACGCGCCCTCACCCGTCGGCGCCGGACACGCCGCCGGTGAACATGCTCCTCGACCCGGGGGCCGGCATGATCGATCGGCTGCGGGACGCGCTGTCCGGACGGCAGCGATGAGGACGTCCGGACGCTCACGCTCGCCCAGCTGACCGCGTCCTGGAGCTCACCGCTCCGGGAGCTCGCCCGGTGGGATGTCCGCCGGCAGGTGGTGGGTCGCCTTGCCCCGGGATTCCTCGGTTGCTTCCGTTTCCTCCGCCTCCGGCCTGACCTGGTCACCGGTTCCCTCGTCGTAGGACGTGTCGTCGTCCGATCCGGCGGTCGGGTTCTGCGTCGTCGGCTCACCTTCCGCCGGAGTCTGCTCATGTTCACGTGCACCGCGGTCCATGATCGCCTCCCAAGACGTCCTTTCCCGAACGCCGTCGAGCTACCCGGTGCGGAGAGGGCTGCAAACCCCCGTCCCGAGATCGGCCGACCGGCACCCTCTCGCGCCGACCGCTCCTGCCGGCACCCGGTTGCGGTGACGGTTCTCGCGGGTAGCCCCCGGTAGAAGGGGTCGATCAGCGCGCTGAGCGCGAGGGGGTCGATCGTGGCTCCACCCTCGACGGCAGGAAGGTGGGTCCGGGAGTGCGAAACGCAGCGCGGTCGCAGGTCGTCGTGATCACGGGCGCGAGCGGTGGTGTGGGGCGCGCGGTGGTCCGCGAATACGCTCGGCGCGCTCGGGGCGTGGCCTTGCTGGCCCGGGGCAGGGCAGGTTTGGAGGCCGCCGCGAAGGAGGCCCGGGCCGCCGGATGTGAAGCGTTGCCCCTGGAGGTCGACGTCGCCGATGAGGAGCAGGTCAGCGACGCCGCCGACGAGGTCGAGGAACGCCTGGGCCCGATCGACGTCTGGGTGAACGCGGCGTTCACCTCGGTGTTCGCGCCGTTCTCGCAGATCGCTCCGGAGGAGTTCCGCCGTGTCGTGGAGGTGGACCTCCTCGGATTCGTCCACGGGACGAAGGCGGCGCTGGAGCGGATGCGTCCGCGCGATCGAGGCACGATCGTGCAGGTGGGTTCGGCGTTGGCGTACCGGGGAGTTCCGCTGCAGTCGGCCTACTGCGCCTCCAAGCACGCCGTCCAAGGGTTCCACGAATCGCTGCGGTGCGAGCTGCTGCACGACCGCAGTGGTGTTCGGGTGACGATGGTGCAGCTTCCCGCCGTGAACACGCCGCAGTTCTCGTGGGTGCTGTCCCGGTTGCCGAAGCACCCCCAGCCGCTGCCGCCGATCTTCCAGCCGGAGGTGGCGGCCCGGGCCGTGGTGCACGCGGCCGATCACCCTCGTCGTCGTGAGCACTGGTGCGGGGGCAGCACGGTGGGCACCTTGATCGCCAACGCCGTCGCGCCGGGCGTCGTGGACCGCTACCTCGCGCGCAACGGATGTGCGGCCCAGCAGGCGGACGTGCGCTCCGATCCCGACCGGCCCGCGAACCTGTGGGCTCCCGCCGACGGCGTTTCGGGCCGGGACTACGGGGCTCGAGGCGTGTTCGACGAGAGGTCGAAGAACCGCAGTTGGCAGCTGTGGGCGTCACAACGTCACGGTTCCCTGGCTCTCGCGGTCGTCGGTGCGGCCGCGTTGGCGGCTGCCGCGGTGTCGCGGCGACGCCGGCTCTGACGTTCCGTCCGAAGTGGGCGGTACCGAGGCCGCTCCACGCGCGTGCGGCGCCGGACTCCTCAGCGGCTCACGGGAGCGCTCGCGCGGTTGCTGTGGAAGAGGTATCTCTCTCCGTGGGCGAGGTAGTGGAACTCGGTGCCGACCTGCGCTCGGGACGCCGCCTCGCGGAAGTCGTCGAGGCCGGACCGGAAGACCGAGAAGTCGTTGTAGTGAATGGGAATCGCCGTCGAGGGGCCGATGATCTCGACCGCGCGCACCGCCTGTTCCCCGGTCATGGTGACGACCGTTCCCAGCAGCGTGGTGCCACCGGCGTGGATGAGCGCGAGGTCGATGTCGGGGAACCAGCGCGGGATGTCGTGCAGCCGGTCGTGGAGCAAGGTGTCACCGCTGATGTACAGGCGGAACTGGTGCTGCCCGCCGGTGCTGAAGTCGAGGATGCTGCCCATCACCGGCGGAAGCAGCTGCGCGACGTGATCGGGGGCGTGCTTGCCGGGCATGGACGTCACCCTGAGCCGGGCGTCACCGCGCACGACGTCCTGCGACTCCCAGGTGTCGAGCGGATGCCCGCGGGAGAAGCCCTGCTCCCGGAGCAGGGGGACCGCGTGGTGGTTGGTGATGATGGGGAGTCCCTTGTCGAGTTCCCGGGCCGCGACGTCGTCGAAGTGGTCGCCGTGGTGGTGGGAGAGCACGACGAGGTCGATCGGGGGCAGATCGGCGATCTGGCAGGCGGGTTCGACCTCGCGGCGAGCGTAGGCGCCGTGGCCGAGGTGCACGTGGTCGCCCGCGTGCAGGAAGGCGGGGTCGGTGAGGATCGAGAATCCGTTGTAGCGGATCACCGTCGTGGCGTTGCCGACGAAGTGGACCTCGCCGTCGCCGGTGGTCGCCTGGTCGGTGCTCGGCAGTTCGATGGTCATGCGTCCTCCACAGCGCCTGGGCGCCCCGGGTACCCGAGCTGCGCCGAGGCGAACCAGCTGGGCGGGCGATGCACTTCGCTCGTCCCCGGAAGGTGGAGTCCCCAGTGGACCGCGCCGAGTGGTCGGGAAACCGGTGCCGAGCGCCCGGAACGTCGACGTTGTCGCAGCAGCGGGGCGATGACCTGGACGGGCGCGTCCGCGCTGTTGTCAGGCCGGTCGGTGTCCGCGCGTGCCGAACACCTGCGTGGCCACCTCGTGGTGCAGGTCCTCGAGTTCGATGAGCTGCTGCTGGGCGCGATCGAGCAGCGTGCGCAGGTGTTGCGCGTCGAGGCCTGGTTCCCGCTCGGCGGCCGCGAGGAGGGTGCGCCAACCGCGGGCCTTGCCCTGCACCGCCAAGTGGAGGGCTTCCACCTCGATCAACGCGCTCAACGGGGAGCGCCGGAGCACTCCGGCGTTCAGCTTGAACCGGCCCGCCTTCTCACCCAACCACGCCGCGAACACCTTGTGGTGCGCGGTTGTCACGCCGAGCGCGGCCATGATCTCCCGCAAGCTTCGGCGATCTGCGCGGACCTCCTCGGTCAGCGCCCTGACGCGCGCCGAGATGTCGGGTGTCCGTCCTCGATTGGCACGCGCGGCGCGACCGGCCAGCTCCACGCCACCGGTGGCGCCGGCGAGGTGGTCGTTGAGGTAGATCGCCAGCAACTTCCGTTGCGAGGCGTTCGCCGGTGCTGCGTCCATGATTTCGGGTTGCCGTGGCCGGTGGCCCTCAAACACCTCGGTGTCCGAGCAGGCAATATCAGGTTTGACTTATATAAGTCATCAGTGGCATCCTCGTCGCTGTGCACGCGTTCGACGTTCTCGGCGACCCGGTGCGGCGCCGGATCTTGGAGCTGCTCGCCGAGGGCGAGCAGTCCTCCGGTGCGATCACCGCCGTCGTCCAGGCGGAGTTCGGGATTTCCCAGCCGGGGGTTTCGCAGCATCTGCGCGTGCTGCGGGAGCACGGGTTCGCCGTGGTCCGAGCGGAGGGCACTCGGCGGCTGTACGCGGTGGATGCCGCGCCTCTGCAGGAGATCGATGAGTGGTTGGCCCACTTCCGCGGGTTCTGGACGCAGCGCCTGGACGCGCTGGGGACCGAACTCGCCCGAGGTAAGCGCGAACGAAGGAAGCACCATGAACGAGATCGTGGACAGGATCAACGCCGTCCACCGGGAACTGGGCACGAAGAGCATCCCCGCAGGTGAGGGCAAGGTCGTGCTGCTGCGGCGCAGCTACGACGCGACGGTCGAGGACGTCTGGGACGCCTGCACGGACCCCGAACGGCTCGCGCGCTGGTTCCTGCCGGTCGCCGGAGAGCTCCGGGTCGGTGGGAAGTACCAGCTCGAGGGCAACGCCGGGGGCGAGATCCTGCGCTGCGAGCCGCCGAGGCTGCTGAAGGTGACGTGGGTACTCGGCGAGAACCCCACCGAGAAGGACGTCTCCGAGGTCGAGCTCCGGCTGTCCGCGGGGGCCGGTGGTGCGGCGGTCCTCGAGCTCGAGCACGCCGCGGTCGTCGACCCCGACTTCTGGGGCACGTTCGGGCCTGGCGCCGTCGGGGTCGGCTGGGACACCGGCCTGCACGGGCTGGCCGAGCACGTGGCCGGCGAGGACTTCGACGAGGACGCCTGGCAGCACACTCCCGAGGCCAAGGACTTCCTGACGCGCAGCAGCCGAGCCTGGGGAGAGGCCCACCTCGCCGCGGGCGCCGACCCGGACGTGGTGGCCGCCGCGGTCGAGGCCACGACGAACTTCTACGCACCCGCGTCCTGAGCGACGGAGTCGCTGCCGCCGAAGCGGTGAGGTGTGGGCACCGGCCGTGATCGCGGGGACCGCGCGAGCGCGGTCCCCGCGTCGGGATCAGGCCAGCGGGCCGACGACGTTCTCGGCGGCGGCGACCAGCTCGCCGGTGCGGCACAGCTCGACCGCGGCCTCGATCTCGGGCGCGAGGTGGCGGTCGGTGCCGGGACCGGCGACCTCGCGGCGGATGCGGTCGCGCACGGCCGCCGTCGCGGGGGAGGGGCGCAGGGGTTCCCGCATGTCCAGCGCTCGTGCCGCGGTCAGCGCCTCGATCGCCAGGACGCGCGTGAGCCCGTCCACCGCGCGGCGGAGCTTGCGCGCCGCGGACCAGCCCATGGAGACGTGGTCCTCCTGCATCGCGGACGAGGGGATCGAGTCGGAGCTCGCCGGTACCGCCAGCCGCTTGAGCTCGGAGACGATGGCCGCCTGGGTGTACTGGGCGATCATGTGGCCGCTGTCCACGCCGGGGTCGTCGGCCAGGAAGGCGGTCAGGCCGTGGTTGCGGGCGGGGTCCAGGAACCGGTCGGTGCGCCGTTCGCTGATGCTCGCCAGGTCGGCCGTGACGATGGCGAGGAAGTCCAGGACGTAGGCCACCGGTGCGCCGTGGAAGTTGCCGTTGGACTCGACGCGGCCGTCGGTGGTGACCACGGGGTTGTCGACCGCGCTGGCGAGTTCGGTGTCCGCGACCGCCTCGGCGTGGGCGAGGGTGTCGCGGGCGCCTCCTGCCACCTGGGGCGCGCAGCGCAGCGAGTAGGCGTCCTGCACGCGGGTGCAATCGGGGCCGGCGTGGCTGGCCACGATGCCCGAGCCCGCCAGCAACAGCCGCATGTTGGCCGCCGCGCTGGCCTGGCCTCGGTGCGGGCGCAGCGCTTGCAGGTCGGCGGCGAAGACCCGGTCGGTGCCCAGCTGCGCTTCCACGCTCATCGCGGCGGTGATGTCGGCGAGCCGGAGCAGGTCGCGCAGGTCGCGGCAGGCCAGCACGAGCTGGCCGAGCATGCCGTCGGTGCCGTTGATCAGCGCGAGCCCCTCCTTCTCGGCGAGCTCGACCGGGGCGATGTTCGCCGCTGCGAGCGCCTCGGCTGCCGGCATCGACCGGCCGTCGGCGTCGCGGACCGTTCCCTCGCCCATCAGAGCCAGCGCGACGTGCGCGAGCGGGGCGAGGTCCCCGGAGCAGCCGAGGCTGCCGTACTCGTGGACGACCGGGGTGATCCCGGCGGACAGCAGCGCGGCGTAGGCGGTGGCGACTTCCGGGCGGACGCCGGTGCGGCCGGTGGCCAATGTGGACAGTCGGAGCAGCATCAGCGCGCGGACGACCTCGCGCTCCACCTCCGCCCCGGTCCCGGCGGCGTGCGAGCGCACGAGGCTCTTCTGCAGCTGCTGCCGGAGTTCGGTCGGGATGTGCCGGGTCGCCAGCGCGCCGAAACCGGTGGATACGCCGTAGACGGGCTTGGGCTCCTCGGCCAGGCTCTCGATCCGAACGCGGCTGGCCGCGATCGCTTTCAGCGCCTCGTCGGTGAGCTCGACCGGCGCGCCGTCGCGCGCGACGCGCACCACGTCGGCCGCGCCGACCGCGCCGATGCCCACCTGGACGGGCGAAGGGGTGTTCTCGGGAGCGGTTTCGGTCGTGTTCCGCGCAGTCATGCGCGCACCTTCTTCCTCATGATTGATTCCTCGGCGCCACGGGTGCCGAGGCAGGGTGGAGCCCCGCCGCGCGTGGGGTGCGCGCGGCGGTGACGGGAGGGGAGTTCCCGTCCGCGGGGACGGGAGTCGCTCAGCGGGTGCTGGGGGAGCCGACCTGTTCGGCGTCCAGCGCGGCGTCCTCGTCGTTGCGGACGCGGAGCCAGTACAGGAGCGAGAGCAGCGCGATCCACGCCGCGCCGACGTAGAGCGCGATGCGGGTGTCGGCCGAGAAGGCCAGGACCGCGAACACGAACACCAGGAAGGCGATCGTGATCAGCTGGCCGTACGGCCAGAGCGGAGCGGGGAAGCGCAGCGCGGCCGCCCGTTCGGGGCTCATCGCCCGGCGCGCCCGGTACTGGGAGAGCGCGATCATCAGCCAGACCCACACGGTCGCGAACGTGGCGATCGAGGCGATGATCTCGAAGACGTTCTCCGGGATGACGTAGTTGAGCACCACGCCGACGAGCAGGGCGCCGGTCATGATGACCACGGTCATCCAGGGCACGCCGTTGCGCGAGACCTGCCGCATGATCGCCGGTGCCTGCCCGCGCTGGGCCATGCCGTAGAGCATCCGGCCCGCGCCGAAGATGTCGCTGTTGATCGCCGACAGCGCCGCCGTGATCACGACGACGTTGAGAACGGCTGCGGCCGAGCTCAGCCCCAGGTCCTCGAAGATCTGCACGAAGGGGCTGCCGGATGAACCGATCGTCTGCCACGGGGCGATCGACATGATCACCGCGAGGGTCAGCACGTAGAACAGCAGGACCCGCACCGGAACGGTGTTGACCGCGCGGGGGATCGTCTTGTGCGGGTCGGCGGCCTCACCGGCGCTGACGCCGATGATCTCGGTGCCGCCGAAGGCGAACATCACGACCGCGAACGAGAGCACGAAGCCCTCGAAGCCCATTGGGAAGAACCCGCCGTTCGACCACAGGTTGCTCACGCCCGCGCCGTGGTCGCCGGTGAAGCCGAAGACCAGCACGGCGGTGCCGCCGAGGATCATCGCGATGATCGCGCCGACCTTGGCGAGGCTGAACCAGAACTCGAGCTCGCCGAACACCTTGACGGTGAGCAGGTTGGCCGCGCCGATGATGAACAGGGTCGCCAGCACCCAGATCCACCTGGGCACGTCGGGGAACCAGAACCCCATGTAGACGCCCAGCGCGGTGACGTCCGCGATGCAGACGATGATCATCTCGAAGGCGTAGGTCCATCCCGTCAAGAACCCGGGCAGGCGACCGAGGTGCCTGCTCGCGTACTCGCCGAACGAGCCGGGCACCGGGTCGTCGACGGCCATCTCGCCGAGCGCGCGCAGCACCATGAACACCGCCGCGCCGCCGATCAGGTAGGCCAGCAGCACCGACGGCCCCGCTTGGCCGATGGCTTCCGACGATCCGTAGAACAGCCCGGTGCCGATGGCCGAGCCGAGCGCGATGAAGCGGATGTGCCGTGCGTTGAGACCTCGACTCAGCGCCGCCGTGCGTTCTTTCACCATGTCCTCCTCGGGAACGACATTGTTCCCCTAGCTGGCGGCCGGATGTGGGGGTGGGCATCCGGAGCGTCCATCGGCTTGTGCCGTGCAACACGCTCACGAACGACGCGATAGGTATAGTGCTGTATATACATTTGCGTCAAGGGGTGGAGGCAGATCCGTGGGAACGGAATCGAGCACCTCGCCGGCGGTCGGCCGTGCGCTGGACATCCTGGTCCGACTCGCCCAGCGGCCCGGGCCCGTGCGCGCATCGGCGCTGGTCCGCGACCTCGGGCTGCCGCGCTCGTCGGTGTACCACATCCTGTCGGTCCTGGAAGATCGCGGTTTCGTCGTCTACGTGCCCAGCGAGAAGGCCTACGGCCTCGGGGTGTCGTCGTTCGAGATCGGATCGGCCTACCTGCGGCAGGAACCGCTGGAACGACTCGCCCAGCCGATCCTGGAGCGCCTGGCCCGCAGCCTCGGCCAGACGGTGCACCTCGGGATCCTGCACGGGACCGAGACCGTGTACCTGCTCAAGGAACGACCGGTGTCGGGTCCGTCCGCGGACGTCGCGCTCATCACCGACGTCGGGGTCCGGTTGCCCTCGCACCTGACCGCCAACGGCCGGGCGCTGCTGGCCGGCACCTCCGACGCGCAGCTGGCCGCGCTGTTCTCCCGCCCCGGCGCCTTCGTCACCCGCACCGGCAGCGGCCCGCGCTGCCTGCGCGACCTGCACCGGATCCTCGACCGGGACCGCCGTCGCGGCTGGTCGGAGGAGGTCGAGCTCGTCTCGGAGGGCCTGCGGTCGGTCGGAGCGGCAGCCCACGACCACGAGGGCAGGCCGGTGGCGGCGCTGAGCACGACCTGGTCCCGGCGTAGCGGTGACCGCGATCCGAACGAGGTCGGCGAAGTGCTCCGCCGAGGAGCGGCGAAGCTCACGGTGAGCCTGCACGGACGCGCGCCGACGGCCTGAAGCCCTGCGGCTCACACGGAGTCGAAGGTGCCTTCCAAGCGGAAGCGCGAACCGGGGTGCAGCAGCCGAGCCGCGCTGACGAGCTGCCCCTCCGACCACGTTCGGCGGTGGATCAGCAGGCACGGCTCCGCCGCATCGATGCCGAGCGAGGCGCAGTCCTCGGCGGTGCCCAGCACTGCCTCGACGATGTGCTCTCCCTTGCCCAGCGGAGCGATCCGGGAGAGGTAGTCGTTGGGCGTGCGCTCGGTGAAGTCCTGCTGCAGGTACTCCGGGGCGAGATCGGGGTGGACGTGGCGATCCTCGAGCTGGATCGCGCTGTCGTCCTCGAAGTGGACCACGCGCGAGTGGAAGATCGGGCTGCCCTCGGGGATGCCGAACATCCGGTGCGCGCGCCGGTCCGCGGGCTCCTCCCGCACGAACACGACGTCCGTGCGGTGCCGGCCTCCGCGCCTGCTGACCTCCTCGGCGATGTTGCGCACCCCGTAGAGGGCCGAGCTGCTCCTGCGCTCGGCCACGAACGTCCCCACACCGGGCATCCGCACGAGGAGCCCGTCCGAGCTCAGCTCGCGCAGCGCCCGGTTGATCGTCATGCGCGACAACCCCAGCGAGTCGACGAGCTGGTTCTCCGAGGGCAGCAGCTCGCCCTCGGGCCACCGGCCGGTGCCGATCTGCTCGGTGATCACGTTCTTCAGGCGGCGGTAGGCGGGTGCCGATTCGCGACGGCTCGCTCCGAACAGCGCGGCGACGTCCTGCGCGTCGATGGCCACGCCGATCACCGTCCCGTCCGTCGATCTCCGCCGAAAGCAGACGGCCAGTTTATCCGGTGTGGACCACTCGTCGTGCGAGGCAGTCGGGACCGGTCTCGGATCCGAGAATGTCGCCCTCCGGCCTTGGCCGTCGATCAGACGCCGGGATTGCATGACCTCGTCACCAGTTCGCTTCGACTTCGGAGTTCCCCATGACCAGCGATCACCCGACCGAAGGCGCCCGGCCCGTCAGCGCCCCGCGCGGCACGACCCCCAGCTGCCGCGGGTGGCAGCAGGAGGGAGCGCTGCGGATGTTGATGAACAACCTCGATCCCGAGGTGGCCGAGAACCCGGACGCCCTCGTCGTCTACGGCGGTACCGGGAAGGCGGCGCGCACCTGGGCGGCCTTCGACGCGATCGTCGAGTCGTTGCGGACGCTGGCCGACGACGAAACCCTCCTGGTGCAGTCCGGCAAGCCGGTCGGCGTGCTGCGCACGCACGAGTGGGCCCCGCGCGTGCTGATCGCGAACTCGAACCTGGTGGGCGACTGGGCCAACTGGGAGGAGTTCCGCCGGTTGGAGGCCGAGGGCCTGATGATGTACGGCCAGATGACCGCGGGCTCCTGGATCTACATCGGCAGCCAGGGAATCCTGCAGGGAACCTACGAAACCTTCGGCGCCGTCGCCCGAAAGCGGTTCGGCGGGACCCTGGCGGGCACGATCACGCTGACCGCCGGCCTCGGCGGCATGGGCGGCGCCCAGCCGCTGGCCGTGACGATGAACGACGGCGTCGCGATCTGCGTGGACTGCGATCCCCAGCGCATCCGGCGCCGCATCGACCACCGCTACCTCGACGTCGAGGCCGCCGACGTCGAGCAGGCCGTGGAGCTCGCCCGCCGCGCCCGCGACGCGCGCGAGCCGCTGTCGATCGGCCTGCGCGGCAACGCCGCCGAGGTCTTCCCGCAGCTGCTGGCCATGGACGTGCCCATCGACATCGTCACCGATCAGACCTCGGCCCACGACCCGCTGTCCTACCTGCCGCTGGGCGTCGAGCTCGACAGCTGGCAGGCGGAGGCGCAGCGGGATCCCGCCGGTTTCACCGAACGCGCCCGCACCAGCATGGCCCGGCACGTGGAGGCGATGGTCGGATTCCTCGACAAGGGCGCGGAGGTCTTCGACTACGGCAACTCGATCCGCGACGAGGCCCGCAAGGGCGGCTACGCGCGGGCTTTCGACTTCCCGGGGTTCGTGCCCGCCCACATCCGCCCCCTCTTCGAGGAGGGGCTCGGCCCGTTCCGGTGGGCCGCGCTCTCCGGCGATCCGGCCGACATCGCCGCCACCGACAAGGCGATCCTGGAGCTGTTCCCGGACAACGACCACCTGCGCCGGTGGATCACGTTGGCGGGTGAGCGGGTTCAGTTCGAGGGGCTGCCCGCGCGGATCTGCTGGCTTGGTTACGGCGAACGCCACCTCGCCGGGCTGAAGTTCAACGAGATGGTCGCCTCCGGCGAGCTGTCGGCACCGGTCGCCATCGGCCGCGACCACCTCGACTCCGGCTCCGTCGCCTCGCCGTACCGCGAGACCGAGTCGATGGCCGACGGGTCCGACGCGATCGCCGACTGGCCGCTGCTCAACGCGCTGGTCAACACCTCCTCCGGTGCGTCGTGGGTGTCGCTGCACCACGGCGGTGGTGTCGGCATGGGGCGTTCCATGCACGCCGGGCAGGTCTGCATCGCCGACGGAACGGATCTCGCCGCGCAGAAGCTCGCCCGCGTGCTGACCAACGACCCGGCCATGGGGGTGCTGCGCCACACCGACGCCGGTTACGAGCGCGCGGCCTCGGTCGCGAGGGACCGGGGGATCCGCATCCCCACGCTGAGCAGCTGATCGGACTCGGGTGCCCGGGCGGCACAGGCACGAGCCCCGCCCGGGCACCCGGACCACTGACGATGAGAGGAGATTCGGCCATGCGCGGCACCGCGAGCAGGTCGTTGCCGGGGTGGACCGGTCGCGACGACGGTCCCGGCGACGAACACCTCCGCTGGCACCACGTCGTGCAGCGGTGGGACGGCACCGCGGAACCCGGGGCCTGCGCCTTCGTGGGCTTCCGCAGCGACGAGGGCGTGCGCCGCAACAAAGGACGTCGGGGCGCCGCGCAGGGTCCCGACGCGCTGCGCGGCGCTCTCGCCTCGATGGCGCTGCCGTCCCCGCAGCGCGCCTTCGACGCCGGTGACGTCGAGGTCACCGAGGGCGACCTGGAGTCGGGCCAGCGCGAACTCGGGCGCGTGGTGACCGGTCTGGTCGACGCCGGTCAGCTCCCGGTCGTCTTCGGCGGCGGGCACGAGGTGGCCTTCGGGAGCTACCTGGGCCTGGTGAACTCGGAGCCGGTGGCGCGAGGCGCCCGCATCGGCGTGCTCAACCTCGACGCGCACTTCGACCTGCGCGCCGACGAGACCCCGAGCTCGGGCACCCCGTTCCGGCAGATGGCCGAACGAGAACGCGCCAGGGGAGCGGACTTCCGCTACGCGGTGCTGGGGATCAGCCAGCCGAGCAACACGGCCGGACTGTTCGCCACCGCCGACTCGCTGGGGGTCCGCTACCTCACCGACGACCGCTGCGGCGTGCTCGACCGGCCGCTGGTGGACGGTTTCCTGGACGACTTCCTCGACCGCTGCGACCTGGTCCACCTCACCATCGACCTGGACGTCCTCCCGGCCGGCGCGGCACCCGGGGTGAGCGCACCGGCCGCGTTCGGGGTTCCCGTGGAGACCGTCGAGCACGCCTGCCGCAGGGTCGCGACCAGCGGAAAGCTCGCGCTGTGCGACGTCGCCGAGCTCAACCCGGACCTGGACATCGATTCCCGCACCGCGCGCACGGCCGCACGCCTCGTGCACCGCGTCCTCACCGAGCCGACCCGGAACGGAGAACGACGATGACCGTCGTGGAACCGGATGAATCCGCTGATCCCGCGCCGAGCGGCGCTGGCATCCGAGGCGACCGCCGATCCGCCGCCGACGGCGAGGTCCTGGACGCCTTCGAGCGCGTGCTCGAAGAGGACGGCCGCACGATTCACCGCGGCCTGGACTAACCGCAGAACCTGAGCCGCCGAATCCCGGCAACTCCACTCGGGTCGCCGATGTTGGCGAGCCGGAATCGCCTGGAGAGCCATGACGGAGGCTTCGTCACGTCGAGCAGGTACCCGGTGGTCACCTCTTGATGCCGACGGCCGCCCAGATCTTGGTCCGCTCGGGTTCGGCGAGGGATTCGTGGGGTTCTGAGCGCCACTCCGAGCAGTACACGGCTCCGGGCTCGACGATGTCGAACCCGGCGAACAGCTCGGGGGCCTGGGATCGTGGCCGGTAGGTGACCGGGACGCTGGTCTCGTCGAAGATCGCTTCGACCTCGCGCATCTGCTCCGGCAGGTCCTCGTCGGTGAGGTGGCTGATGGCGAGCGCGCTTCCGGGGGCGAGCGCTCCTCGGTACCGGGCGAGCAGGTCGGTGACGTCATCGCCGACCCAGTGCAACACCGCGGCCATCATCAACCCGACCGGCTGCGAGAAGTCGAGCAGCTCCGTCGTCTCCGGTGCGGTGAGCACGGCTTCGGGATCGCGCAGGTCCTCCTGGATGATCGCCGTGGTGGGCTGGTCCTGGAGCAGGCGCCGGGTGTGCGCGGCGGCGATCGGTTCGTTGTCCACGTAGACCACGCGGGCGTCGGGGTTCATCTCGTGCGCGGCGTCGTGGACGTTGCCCACGGTCGGGACGCCCGAACCGAGGTCGAGGAACTGGGTGATGCCGCGCTCCAGGCAGAAGCGCACGGCACGGCGGAGGAAAGCGCGGTTGGAGCGCACGACGGTCCGCGAATCGGGGTCGACCTCGAGGAGCTTGTGGAACGCCTCCCGGTCGGAGGCGAAGTTGTGGTCGCCGCCCAGGCCGTAGTCGTAGATGCGCGCCGGATTCGGCAGCGAGACGTCGAGCTCGTGCTTCGAGAGCCCGATGTCATCACGGGTTCCGCTCGCCTCGGCGGACGCATCGAGGTGCTCGCCGAACTGGCGCTCCGGCATCGTTCCCCCTCAAAGATCGCGATCGCGGTCAGCGATCCTACGCAACCGGCCCCACCAACCGGGAGTGCTCCACAAGGGTGATGCCCGCCGGGGTTCGCGGCAAGGCCTCGCCCGTGGACGCGGCCTGTGATCGCCCGCTCTCACGCGTCGTGCCCGCCTTCGGGCAGCGCTGCGATCTGGTGGGCGACGTCGACGAGATCGCGTCCGACGACGTCCGCCGGGGTGAACACCTCGCTGTAGTGGCCTTCGTGACGGCGGGCCCAGCCGGTGGTGAGTCCTGCTCGATTCGCGCCGTGGCAGTCGAACGCGTGCACCGCGACCAGGGCGACGTCGTGCGGGGCGCGGCCGATCTGGTGGAGGGCGTGCTCGTAGACGCGGACGGGTGGCTTCCAGCTGTGGACGTCGGCCACGCTGATGACCTGGTCGATGTGGTGGTCGAGTTCGTTGCGCTCGAGGAACCTGGTCGTGGTCTCGGTGGTGCCGTTGCTCAGGCAGATCATGGAGATGCCCGCGTCGGAGAGCGCGCGCATGGCGGGTTCGACGTCGGGGTGCGCGGGGAGGTCGTGGAACCCGGCCAGGACGTGGGCGACGGCGTCGTCGTCGAGGTCTCCGCGAGCGAGGGTTCTCAGCGCGGCAGCGGCGACGGCGGGGAAGGGCTCGTAGTCACCGGCGAGGGTCAGGGCCATGCCGTCGCGCAGGAGCCGGTCGAACCAGCGCTCGAGCAGCTCGGGGGCGAGTCCCGCGTCCGCGAACCGGGGCCGCAGGGGTTCCAGGGACATGAGCGTTTCGACGACGTCGAACGCCACCACGCTCGGTCGAGTGGGCATGATCTCTCCTGTCCCGCGGATTCACTGCTCGTGGGCGTTGCCGGGTGGGCACGGGGCTCACCCCGTGTCCACCCGCACTGGATCATGCATGCCAGGCTCGAGCTCGGAACGCGTTGTTGACCGGGGTGTCGGCGACGTGCCTGAACGATTTCAGCCGGCGGAGCCGGTTTCGTTTCAGTGCGTTCGCGGGTGGCGTTGATCAGACCCGCGACCGTGCCCGGCGCGCGGAGTCACCGCGGGGTCGGCGTGGGCGGGTCGTCCCGTCATTCGGGTGGGTTGAGGCGGATTCCTGCGAGTTGGGTTGCCTGGACGACGAGGCGGTCGCGGCTGTCCCAGACGAAGCAGGACTGGTCGACGCGGTTGTCGTCGATGAGCTGTGCCTTGTGCTGGATCCGCACCGGTCCGGGGGCGGGCAGCGCGCGGACGTAGGCGGTGAGTTCCAGGGTGGGCACCCAGCCGGTGATCGCGATGTTCATGGTGGCCGGCGGGAAGGAGTCGACGGCGTAGAGCAGTGAGATCGGGTCGAAGTGCTCGCCGTCGGGGAGTCCGAGCCATCCGCGCAGCACGCCGGAACCGTTCGGGGTGCCTCGGCTGAAACCGAGGTCGTCCGGGTGGATGCGCAGGTCGACCTGGTCCATGATGGCCACGCCGCGGACGCCGTTGACCGGCGCGCAGTCGTCCTGCGCGAAGGGCACCGATTCGGGGATGCCGTCGGTCCACTGCGGGGTCGAGTCCTGCGCGAGCGTTCCGAGGGTGAACGTCGCTTCCACGCAGGGGGTCTCGTCCTGGCTCATGCGGGCGCGCACCTGGCTCGCCGAGCGGCCGGTTCGCAGCACTTCGGTGGCGAGGTGGAGGGGGCCGGGTTTGGGGGAGCTCAGGTAGTGGGCGCTGGCGGCGAGCACGTGCTGGTGCGTGGCCGACTGCGTCGCCGCGCGTCCGAGCATGGCCAGCAGGTAGCCGCCGTTGGGCTTGCCGCCGATGGTCCACTCCGGATCGGCTTCGGCGGTGAACGTGCCGGGC
This sequence comes from Saccharopolyspora endophytica, assembly GCF_018070075.1. Classification (GTDB taxonomy): domain Bacteria; phylum Actinomycetota; class Actinomycetes; order Mycobacteriales; family Pseudonocardiaceae; genus Saccharopolyspora; species Saccharopolyspora endophytica. The sequence goes on along the minus strand of NZ_JAGPXE010000011.1, from coordinate 64,791 downwards.
GAGATCTCGTCGATGCGGCTGACGTCGGCGAAGGTGGTCCGCTTTGCGGTGGTCATGGTCGAATCCGTTCGCTGGTGGTGCGTGTCAGTTCGGCGTCGCGCCGTCCAGGATCGCCAGGGCGTTGCTGATGCCCTGGTCGAGGATCGCGTCGGAGAGGGCCGGGTCGGCCATCGCGCGGGCGAGCTGCAGCGTCCCGAAGAGCGCGGCGAAGAGGCTCAGGACGCGTTCGCGTGCCGAGCGCGGGTCGTCCGGGGCGATGCGCGCGGCGATGTCGTCGGCGATGGTGACCAGCCCGTCGGTGTAGGCCCGCTTGACGGTGTCGTCGCTGCGACCGATCTCGTCGAGCAGGGCCGCGGACGGGCAGCCGCGCTCGGGCGCGTCGCGATGCCTGGGGGAGAGGTAGTCGCGGATGAACCGCTCGAGGCCGGCCCTGTCCGGGGCGCGCTCGTCGAGCATCGCCCGCTGCCCGGTCAGCTGCTCGCTGACGACGGTCGTGACGAGGTCGTCCTTGGACGTGAAGTGCTTGTAGAAGGCGCCGTTGGTCAGGCCCGCGTCCTTCATGAGCGTGGCGACGCCGGAGCCGTCGATGCCGTCCTGCTTGAACCGGCGGCCGGAGGTCTCGATGATCCTCCGCCGCGTGGCGTCCTTGTGCTCCTTGTCGTACCGCACCACTGCTCCTCACGTGCAGGTCCGCCACCGGCGGCCCGTGCTAGGTTAATGGGATTACGGTCGTAATTCAATGGCATCGGCGCAGGAGGAAGGGGTGCGATGAAGGCGTTCGTCGTCGAGTCCTACGGTGCGGACGGCTTGCGATCAGCCGACGTGCCGGAGCCGGTGCCGGGGGATCGGGACGTCCTCGTGCAGGTCCGGGCGGCCGGGATCAACCCGTTGGACAAGATGGTCCGCAACGGCGAGTTCAAGCAGCTGCTGCGCTACGAGCGGCCGTTCGTCCTCGGCCACGACGTCGCCGGTGTCGTGACGCAGGTGGGCGCCTCGGTCCGCCGGTTCGCGGTCGGCGACGAGGTCTGCGCCCGGCCTCGCGATCTTCGGATCGGCGCGTTCGCGGAGTCCATCGCGATGGACTCCGACGACGTGGCGCACAAGCCACGGTCGTTGTCGTTCGAGGAGGCCGCCGCGGTGCCGCTCGTGGCGCTGGCCGCGTGGCAGGCGCTCGTCGACGTCGCTCACGTCGAGGCCGGGCAGAAGATCCTCGTGCACGCCGGGGCCGGGGGCTTGGGGTCGACCGTCGTGCAGGTGGCCAAGCACCTGGGCGCCCATGTCGCCACCACGGCGCGCGCCGAGAACGCCGAGGCGCTTCGGAAGCTCGGTGCCGACGAGGTGATCGACTACCGGACGACGGACTTCAGCGACGTGCTCGACGGTTACGACGTCGTGCTCGATTCGCTGGGCGGAGCCAACCTGGAGAAGTCGTTGTCGGTGCTCAAGCCGGGTGGCCTGGCGATCAGCGCCGTCGGTCCGCCCGACCCGGCCTTCGCCGAGCAGCTGGGCCGATCCGCGCTCAAGCCGGTTCTGTCGCTGATGAGCCGCAAGATCCGCAAGCGGGCCAAGAGGCTCGGGGTGCGCTACTCGTTCTTCTTCATGCGCGCCAACGGGACTCAGCTGGCGGAACTGGCCGACCTCTACGACAGCGGCGCGTTGCGGCCCGTGCTCGACCGGACCTTCCCCTTCGACGACCTCCCGGAAGCCCTGGCGCACGTCGAGCAGGGGCGCGCCAACGGCAAGGTCGTCGTCACCCTGGGCTGACGTCGCCATGTGACCGAGATCGAAGCTGGTGGTGGCGGTGCAACGTTCAGGTGGGCGACACCGTCGGGCCAGGCGGCGATCAGGCCCGCGACACCGGGCCTCCGCAGTATTCTCCCGTCCTTCCGGACAAAACTGACACGGACGAGGAGATCGACCTATGCTGCACCGGGTCGCGGCGGTGGCCGCAGCCGCGCTGCTCACGACGATGACGGTGACGACGGCGGTGACCGCGGCTCCCGCGGAGCCGACCGCCACCGTCACCAACATCGCCCACCGCGGGGCGTCGGCGTACGCGCCGGAGAACACCCTGGACGCCGTCCGGCTGGGCGCTGAGATGCAGGCCGACCTCGTCGAGATCGACGTCCAGCAGACCAAGGACGAGCAGCTGGTCGTCATCCACGACACCACGCTGTCGCGCACCACCGACGTCGAGCAGAAGTTCCCCGACCGGGCGCCGTGGCGGGTCTCGGACTTCACGCTGGAGGAGATCCGCACGTTGGACGCGGGTTCCTGGAAGGACCCGCGCTACACCGGTGCCGTCGTGCCCACCTTCGCCGAGGTCCTCGACGAGCTGGAGCGCACCGCCTCCGGCCTGCTGCTGGAGGCCAAGGCGCCGGAGCTCTACCCGGGCATCGCCGAGCGCATCGCCGGTGAGCTGCAGCAGCGTCCTCAGTGGATGCAGCCCGACCCGATGGCGCAGCACCTGGTGGTGCAGAGCTTCAACTGGGACTTCATCCGCCACTTCCACGGCCTGCTCCCGGCGGTCCAGGTGGGCGTGCTCGGTGCGCCGACCACCGACCAGCTCGCCGAGGTGGCCACCTACTCCAACCAGGTCAACCCGCACCACTCGGCCGCGACCCCGGAGTACGTCGCCGCTGTTCACGAGCACGGCATGCGCATCAACCCGTACACGGTCAACGACCCCGCCCTGATGCGGACGCTGATCGCCAACCGCGTCGACGGCATCATCAGCGACCGCCCGGACGTCCTCCGCGAAGAGATCCGCAACGCCCGCCCGGCAGCCTGACAACCGCGTTCCGCGGGCTTCCGGCATCGAGAGGTGCCGGAATACCGCAGTAATCAGGAACCCAATTACGGCGGTATTCCGGTCAGCAACCCGGAATACCGCCGTATTCGGGTATCCGATTACCGCCGTATTCCGGTACCTGATTGCGGCGGTGTTCCGGGGGCGGATTGCTGCAGTTCTCGTGGAAACCGGTGCGGGACGGGGTGCTCCGGGTGGAGCCGTCGTGCATCGGGTTGGCGGGTGGTGACGAGGCCGCCCCGGCCAGGTGTTCGCTGGTCGGGGCGGCCTCGTCGTGGTGGTGGGATGGATCAGGCGCCGTGCAGGCGGTCCCAGGGGCCGGTGATGGCGTAGAGGACGCCGGGGGTCTGGACGCTGGCGAAGAGGGTGTTGCCGTCGGGGGAGTAGACCGGGCCGCAGAACTCGCTGAACTCCGGCTCGGCCTCGGTGCCGGTGTTGATCTCGTTGCGGGCCAGCGGGTAGGTCTGTCCCTCGAAGGTCGCTCCGAACAGGTGCTGCTGCCCGTCGCCGTCCTCGGCGATGATCAGGCCGTTGCCGCGAGAGGAGACGGTGATGTTGTCGGGGCCGTCGAAGTGGGCGCTGTCGTCCTGGTCGTACTCGAACCGCAGCTTGAGCTCGATGGTCTGGTTGCGCGGGTTGTAGAACCACACCTGGCCGTCGTGCGGGGTGCCCGGGCTGTCCTCGATCCGGGCGTAGCTGCAGACGAAGTAGGTGCCGCCGTCGCCCCACCAGGCACCTTCGAGCTTGCGGCCCCGGGTGATCTGGTCGTCGGCGAACTGCTCGCGGATCGAGGTCGTGGCCGCGGCGCGGTCCGCGACGGCCACCCAGGTCACGCCGTAGGTGGTGCCGACCTCGGTCGCGCGGGACAGGTCGTCGACGTGCTGGCCGGACTTGTCGGCGGCCTTCATGGCTTCGAAGGTGCCGTCGTCGTCGCCGAGCGCGCGGAGCTTGCCGGGGCCCAGCGGCAGCGCGGAGGCCGGCGGGGTGAAGCGGTAGAACAGGCCGTTCGGGCCCGACGCGTCCTCGGTCTGGTAGATGTGCCCGGTGTTCGGGTCGACGACGGCCGCCTCGTGGGAGAACCGGCCGAGCGCCTTGATCGGCTTCGGGTTCAGGTTCGCCTCGCGGTTGTAGGGGTCGACCTCGAAGGTGTAGCCGTGGTCGAACTGCTGCCCGTCCTCACCGGCCTTGTCCTCGGTCTCCTCGCAGCTCAACCACGTGTTCCACGGGGTGCGGCCACCCGCGCAGTTGGTGGAGGTGCCGGCCAGGGCGACGTGCTCGCTGATGCGGTTGCCCTCGGCGTCGACCTCGACGACGGTGCAGCCGCCGGGGGAGACCGGGTCGTAGGTGAGCCCGTCGAGCCGGGGCACCGGGAACTCGGGGTTCTGGCTGACCTTGATCTCGTGGTTGTACACGATCACGCTGCCGCCGTCGGGGCGGAGGAAAGCCGCCATGCCGTCGTGCTTCTGCGGCGTCGCCTCACCGGATTCGAGCTTCGTCTTGCCGGCTTCGGTGACGATCTTGTAGCTGAAACCGGCGGGGAGCGACAACAGTCCCGCGGGATCGGGCACCAGCGGGCCGTAACCGGCGGCCCGGCCGTTCTCGGCGGAGGCCGGCGCGGCGGCGGTCACCGCTCCGACGTTGCCGACGAGGGCGATCCCGATGCCGCCCAACAGCGAGCGGTTGACGAACTGCCTGCGAGAGAGATCCATGTGCGACTCCACGTGAGAACGATCGAAACAGCTCACCAGCGTCGTCGGCCGGTGGGTACGTTCGATGAACCCGGTGGAGCGAAAGAGCGTCGGCACCGCGAATTCGGTGCTCGCCTCGACGGCGCGGACCCGGCTGCCGCCTCGTGAGCGGGTTTCCACCGTTCCCATCGAAAGTGGACGAACTGATTCCGATCGGTCGCACCGGAGATCGGCTGCTCCGCCGTGGTGGCCGCAGCCGGCGAGCGGATCAGCCGTGAGTGTCACGCTCGCGAGGCCAAGGGTTGCCCTCGACGCCTTCGATGTCGATGTTGAAGCGGGTCAGCAGGTCGACGAAGGTGGCGAGTTCGTCCTGCGGCCACTCGGCGACCACCGTTCCCACTCCTTCCCGGCTGCGGTCCCGATCGGCTGCCAACTGCCGCAACCCCTCGTCGGTGGGCCGGAAACGGCGAGCCATGCCGCCGTCGGGGTCGGGGAACCGCTCCACGAACCCCTGCTTGAGCAGCGCCCCGACCTGGCGGTTGATCGTGGAGATGTCGAGCCGGAACGCTTCGGCGAGTTGCCCGAGCGACATCGATCCCGAGAGCTCGAGCCGGGTCAGCAGCAGGTAGGCCGACCTGTCCAGGCGCTGGCCGGCGCGCGCTTGCCGGGTGGACAGGTAGTGCCTGGCGAACAGCGAGAGCTCGCGCTCCAGGTCGTTGAGCGTCCGCTTGTCCTGCGTCACGGGCGGGCCTCCTTCGCGCTGCGCGGATCTCGCCCATTGTTCCGGCGGCGACCCCCGGCTCGCTATGTGCATCGTACACATGATGTGTATAGTGCACATCATCTCCGCTCCCCGGAGATCAGACGACGCGGAAGGAAGCACGATGACCCCGTCGCAGCCCGGCCCCACGCTGGACTCGTACCCCACCGAGCGGAGCTGCCCCTTCAGCCCGCCCGATGCCTTCGACCGCCTGCGAGGGAAGGCGGAGCTGCCGACCGTGGAGGTGCTGCGCGGCGGTCGCCCGTGGCTGATCACGCGCTACGAGGACGCCAGAGCGGTCCTCGCGAGCGAGAACTTCAGCGCGAGGATCGACCGGTCGGGCTTCCCGCTGGTGACGCCCACCGATCTCCAGCAGCTCGATTCCGAACGTCCCAGCCTCGTCCGCACCGACGACCCCGAGCACCTCCAGAAGCGGCGCCGACTGACCCGCGATTTCACCGTCAAGCGGATCAACGCGCTGGAGCCGGAGATCCAGCGCGTCATCGACGAGTGCGTCGACGGCCTGCTGCGCGCCGGTCGGCCCGCCGAACTCGTCGCTGAACTCGCGCTGCCGGTGCCCTCGCGGGTCATCTGCCTGCTGCTGGGCGTGCCCTACGACAAGCACGAGTTCTTCCAGCGCAAGTCCGCCGAAGCGCTGTCGGGCCAGGCGGACGTGGACACCGTGCGCACCGCGCTGGACGAGTTGGCCGAGTACTTGGACGAGCTGGCCGAGCAGAAGCTGCGCGCCCCGCAGGAGGACCTGATCTCGCGCCTGGTGCACGAGTTCCACGAGCCGGGGATCATGGATCGCGCCGAACTGATCAACACCGCGATGACGCTGCTGATCGCCGGGTTCGAGACCACCAGCAACATGATCAGCCTGGGCACGGCCGCGCTGCTGCACCACCCCGCTCAGCTGGAGCGGTTCCTGGCCGGGGACAGTGCTTTTCAGGCCAACGCCGTCGAAGAACTGCTGCGCTACCTCACCATCGCCCAGAACCCCCGCCAGTTCGTCGCCGTGGCCGACACCCGAATCGGCGACAACCTGATCCGGGCCGGTGAAGGCGTGCTGGTCTCGCTGCCCTCGGCCAACCGGGATCCCGCGGCCTTCGACGACGCGGACGTGCTCGACCTCGGGCGTTCGGCTCGTCACCACCTGGCCTTCAGCTACGGCACCCACCAGTGCCTCGGTCAGTCGCTCGCGCGCCGCGAGCTGCTCCTGACCTTCCAGACCCTGTTCACCCGCGTGCCGACGCTGCGACTGGTCGACTCCGTCGAGGAGTTCGACCTCAAGATCGGCACGCGCGTGCACGGTTTCAACTCGCTCAACGTCACCTGGTAGGAGGTCGCGAACCATGAAGGTGTTCATCGATCAGGACAAGTGCGTCGGCGCCGGGCAGTGCGTGCTGGCCGCTGACGAGGTGTTCGACCAGCGCGACGAGGACGGTGTCGCCTTCCTCCTCGCCGAGCAGCCGGACGATCGGCACCGCGCTGCGACCGAGGACGCCGCCCGGGTGTGCCCGGCGGCCGCGATCCGCGTCGAGGGGTGAGGCGGGTGCGCGACGACGTCGTCATCGTCGGTGCCTGCTTGGCGGGAACGTCGACGGCGCTGGAGCTGCGCTCTCTCGGTTTCGACGGCGCGATCACAATGGTCGGGGAGGAGCCGCACGCACCCTACGACCGCCCGCCGCTGTCCAAGCAGTTCCTCACCGGCGGGTGGGACGAGCAGCGGGTCCTGCTGCCGGGGCACGACCGGCTCGCGGAACTCGGCATCGAGTTCCGCCCGAACACCGTTGCGGTGGGCGCGGATCTCGACGGGCGCGCGGTGACCCTGGACGACGGATCGGAGCTGCCGTTCGGCGACCTGGTGGTCGCCACCGGTGTCGCGCCTCGTCCGCTGCCCGCATCCGGACCGGCACCGCTGACGTTGCGCTCCATCGCCGACGCCCGGCGGGTCGCCGCGGAGCTGCGGCCGGGTAGGCGCGTGGTCGTCATCGGAACCGGGTTCATGGGCACCGAACTCGCCTGGGCCGCTCGTGCGGCCGGGTGCGAGGTGGCCGTGGTGGGGGTGGACCCGGCTCCGCTGTCCGCGCTCGGACCTGAGATCGGCGCGGTGATCAGCCGCGCGCTCACCGGCAGCGACGTCGCGCTCACCAATTCGGCCGGGGTGACCGACATCCGCGCCGGCGCACGCGGCGAGCAGGAGGTGCTGCTCGACGACGGCGCGGTGTTGCGGGCGGACGTCGTCGTGGCCGCGATCGGTTCGGTCCCGCAGGTCGACTGGCTTCGAGGAGCCGGACTCGACCTGTCCGACGGGCTCGGGTGCGATGCGAAGTGCCGTGCGGCGCCTGGGGTCTACGGGGTCGGTGACGTCGCGCGATGGTGGCACACCGGTCTCGGGCGCAGCGTGCGCGTCGAGCACCGGATGAACGCCGGTGAGCAGGCGCGGGTAGTCGCCCGAAACATCCTGGGCGCCGAGGAGGATTTCGCGCCGATCCCGTTCTTCTGGAGCGATCAGGGCAGCAACAAGCTCGTCGTCCACGGCCACGTCACCGCGGGAGCCGAGCTCGAGCTCGAGACCGGGGCTTTCACCGACGAGGCGTTCGCGGGGGTCTACCGCGACGAGGGCCGAGCGGTGGCGGTTCTGTCCTGGAACAGCCCTCGGCGAGCGACCCGGCTGCGGCGCGACCTGCTCACCTGACGGGCGCATATCGGGTGTCGTCGCGTGTATTGACATCAACGTCAACGTCAACGAGTGTGGGTCGGGATCACGTGCTGTCACTCGTTCCGGAGGGGCTGCTTTGACCACATCGACCTGCGGTGATTCGAAAGCCGTTGCCGAACAAGGCTTGTCAACCCCCTGATGTCCGCTTGCCGGGCGCGCGCCGAAGGCCGGCACCGAGGTCACGACAATGGGGTCGTGACGACAAGTGATGCCCAGGAGCGCGCGCGGGCCAATCGCCGGGAGACGTCGGGACCTCGGCGCGAGGAGCTGCTCGCCGCTGCCGCCGCCTGCTTCGACGAACTCGGCTACACGGCGACCACGGTCGAGCTGATCGCGGCCCGGGCGCAGACCTCGCGCCCGACGTTCTACGCCTACTTGCGATCCAAGGACGAGGCGTTCCTCGCGGTCACCGAGCAGGTCTGCGCCCAGCTCGAATCCACCCAGCAGCTGGACGGGATCGAGACCCTCCCCCCGGTCACCGTGCTGCGGTCGACCACTCGCGCGTTCGCGGAGGCGATCTTCGCCAACGGGTCGCTCGTGGCGCAGATCGACAGCCGCGCCGGGGTCGACCCCGAGGTGGACGCGTTGTGGAGCACGCTGCGGCGTCGGCTGGAGCGGCGGTTCACCAACTACCTGTCCGGGCTCGACCCGGCCACGATCGATCCCTGCGTGGCGCCGCCGCGGCTGGTGTCGATGCTGAGCGATGCGATCGTCCGCGGCGCCGCCCGCCTCGGCCACGCTCCCGACGAGGACCGCGAGCAGTTCATCAACGATCACATCCGGCTCACCGAGCGCGCCGTCGGCGTCGTCGCCGACTCGCGGCCCGAACCGTAGGAGGCTCGAATGCCGTCGTCCCGCCGTGAGGAAGCCCTGGCCGAGGTCCGCCGCCTGCAGGAAGTCAACTGGCCGGACCAGGTGCCGGGCACCGTCGTGAACCCGGTCGAGGTGCCGGGTCTGCCCGAACACCTCCGGCACTGGGCCCGGACCCGCCCGGACACCGTCGCGATCTCGTTCTACGGCCGCGACATCACCTACGCCGAGTACGACGAGCTGAGCGATCGTGTCGCCGGCTGGCTCGGCGAACGCGGTGTGGCGCCCGGGGATCGGGTCGGCGCGTTCCTGAGCAACTGCCCCCAGTTCCTCATCGCGATGGTGGGCGTTCTCAAGGCGGGTGCGGTGCACGTGCCGATCAACCCCATGTTCCGGGGTCACGAGCTGCGGTACGAGCTGGAGGACGCCGGGGTGACGGTGCTGCTGGCGCAGGACTCGTTCGCCGACCTCGTCGAATCGGTGCGCGCCGACGGGCCCGTGCGGCACGTGGCCTACACCGGTCTCGCCGACCTGCTCACCGCCGAACCCGACGTGCCGGTGCCGTTCGAGCTCACCGCCGAGCGCTCGGACTGGGCCGAGATCAGCGCCTCGGCGCCCGCTGAGCCGCGGCCGAGCGACCCCGACGCGCTGGCGGCGCTCAACTACACCGGCGGGACGACCGGGCTGCCGAAGGGCTGCGAGCACACCCAGCGCCACATGGTCTACACGGCGACGACGGCCAGCGTGGCCGGCGGGACGCAGGTGGGCGATCCCGGTGTCGTGTCGCTGAACTTCCTGCCCGTGTTCTGGATCGCCGGCGAGGACTTCGGCGTCCTCAAACCGCTGGTGAACGGCCAGCAGGTCGTCCTGATGACGCGCTGGGACCCGGCCGCGGCCGTCGCCCTGATCGAGCGGCACGGCGTGACCGACCTGGTCGCCACGGTCGACAACTACGTGGAGCTGATGGACGGGCCGGGTTTCGAGGGCTCGCGGGTGTCGTCGCTGCGCAACGCGCTGGCCGTCTCGTTCGTGCTGAAGCTGACCCCGGAGGTCCGGGCGCGGTGGCGGGAGGCCACGGGCAGCGTCCTGCGGGAGGCGTCGTACGGCATGACCGAGACGCACACAGCCGACACCTTCACGCTCGGGTTCCAGGACGGCGACCGGGACCTGCACGCCGACCCGGTGTTCTGCGGGCTGCCCGTTCCGGGGACCGACGTCCTGATCGTCGACGACTCCGGTGATCCGGTGCCGGTGGGCACATCGGGGGAGATCATCGTGCGCAGCCCGTCGATCCTGACCGGCTACTACGGTCGCCCCGACGCGACCGCGGAGACGATCCGCGACGGCTGGCTGCACACCGGCGACGTGGGGCGGCTCGACGAGTGGGGAGCCCTGCACTACCTGGCGCGCGCCAAGGAGATGATCAAGACCAACGGGATGAGCGTGTTCCCGTCCGAGGTCGAAGCCCTGCTGCGCCTGCACCCGGCGATCCGCTCGGTCTCGGTGGTTCCCCGGCCCGACCGCGCGAAAGGCCAAGTGGCGGTGGCCTTCGTGGTGATGGACGGCAGCACCCCGAGCGAGGACCTGCGCGCGTGGGCGAAGGACAACATGGCCGGCTACAAGGTGCCCGATGTCGTCGTCGTCGATCAGCTGCCGATGACGGCCACGGGCAAGGTGCGCAAGGGCGACCTGCTCGACCGCGCCGCAGAGCTGTCCGCCGGTGACCGCGCGTAGACGGAGGGGTACGTGACGATGAAGAAGCTCCTGATCGCCAATCGCGGTGAGATCGCGCTGCGTGTCGTGCGCACCGCCCGCGAGATGCGGGTCGGCACCGTCGCCCTGTACGCGGAGGACGACGCGGGCACGCCGCACGTGCACGCCGCCGACGAGGCGTTGCCGCTGGTCGGAGCCGGTCCGGCCGCCTACCTCGATCAGGCGGCGGTGCTCGCCGCAGCGTCGCGGTCCGGTGCCGACGCGGTGCACCCCGGGTACGGATTCCTCTCGGAGAACGCGGAATTCGCGCGAGCCTGCGCGGCGGCGAACGTCGCCTTCGCGGGACCGGACCCGGCGGTCCTGGAAACCCTGGGGGACAAGGTGTCGGCCCGCGCCGCCGCGGTGGCGGTCGGCGCACCCGTGCTGCCCGCCACCGCGGGTTCCGCCACGGCCGACGAGGTGCGCGCGTTCCTCGCCGAGAACCCGGGCGGCATCATGATCAAGGCGCTGGCCGGTGGCGGCGGTCGTGGCATGCGGGTGGTTCGCGACGCCGCCGCGGTGGGCGAGGCGTACCGGGCGTGCGCGGACGAGGCCGAGCTGGGCTTCGGGAACCGGGAGGTGTTCGCGGAGGCCCTGTTCGACGGTGCCCGGCACGTCGAGGTCCAAGTGGTCGCCGACGGCACGGCAGCCCTGGCGCTCGGTGACCGGGATTGCAGCCTGCAACGGCGGCACCAGAAGCTGCTGGAGATCGCCCCCGCGGCCGGGCTGGAGCCCGGGGTGCGTCGCGGTGCGCACGAGGTCGCGGCGCGGCTGTGCGCGAGCCTCGGCTACCGCGGCCTGGCGACGGTGGAGTTCCTGGTGCGGGGCGAGGAGTTCGCGTTCCTGGAGGTGAACCCCCGAATCCAGGTGGAGCACACCATCACCGAGGAGATCACCGGCGTGGACCTGGTGGCCGCGCAGCTCGCCCTCGCCGACGGAGCCGGGCTGCACGAGCTCGCGCTCCCGGACGGCGTGGTGGCCGACGCGTCCGGCGTGCGCGGCGAACCCACGACGACTGCCGGCACGGCGGTGCAGGCCCGGGTGAACCTGGAGACGATGACCGCCGACGGCGGCGCGACGCCGACCGCGGGCACGCTCACGACGTTCACCCCGCCCACCGGGCCGGGTGTCCGCGTGGACACCTTCGGTCTGCCGGGCCTGGTGGTGAGCCCGCGGTACGACTCCCTGCTGGCCAAGGTGATCGTGCGCGCGGGAACCCGCGCCACCGCCCTCGCCAAGCTCGACGCGGCCCTGGGCGAGTTCGCGATCGAGGGTGCGGCCACGAACATCCCCTTCCTGCGCGCCCTGCTCGCCGACGACGAGCTGCGCGCAGGTCCCGTGAGCACCGCGTTCCTGGCGGAGCACGTCGAACGACTGGTGGCCGGGGCGGGCTCCGGCACCGCCACGCCCTCATCCGGTACCGCGTTGGAAGTGCTCCCGGGGGAGGAGGTCGTGCGCGCTCCGATGGCGGGCACCGTCGTCTCGGCCGCCGCTGCAGGCGACGAGGTCCCCGCGCGCGGTCAGCTGGCGGTGCTGGAGGCCATGAAGATGGAGCACGTCCTGTCCGCCGATCACGCGGCGCGCGTGGTGCGCGCACTCGTGCCGCCGGGCCGCACGGTGGCACCCGGCGATCCGCTCGTGGTGTTCGCGCGGACCGACGAGGTGGAGGCCGAATCCGCCTTCGAGCTCGACCTGGACGCCTCCCGTCCGGACCTCGACGAGCTGCGCGAGCGGCAGGCCATCACCCAGGACTCGGCTCGTCCCGAAGCGGTGGCCAAGCGCCACCGGCTGGGTCGCCGGACCGCGCGCGAGAACATCGGCGACCTGGTGGATCCGGGCAGCTTCGTCGAGTACGGGTCGCTGGTCCTCGCGGCCCAGCGCAGCCGACGGTCCGAACAGGACCTGATCACCAACACCCCGGCCGACGGGCTGGTCGGAGGCGTCGCCACCATCGGCGCGCAGCGCTTCGGCCGGGCGGCGGCTGAGACCGTGGTGATCTCCTACGACTACACGGTGCTCGCCGGGACACAGGGCATGCGCAACCACGCCAAGACCGACCGGATCCTCTGCGTGGCCCGGGACCGGAAGGTGCCCGTGGTGCTGTTCGCCGAGGGCGGTGGTGGCCGACCCGGTGACACCGACGTGGATCTCGTTGCGGGACTGGACGTTCCGACGTTCCGCCTGCTGGGTTCGCTGCGCGGCGGTGCGCCGACGGTGGCGATCGTCTCCGGGCGCTGCTTCGCGGGGAACGCCGCCCTCGCCGGTGCCTGCGACGTCGTGATCGCCACCCCCGACGCGAACATCGGCATGGGCGGCCCCGCGATGATCTCCGGCGGTGGGCTGGGGGAGTACCGGCCCGAGGACATCGGCCCCATCGACGTGCAGCGCCGCAACGGCGTCGTGGACCTGGTCGCCAGGGACGACGAGCACGCCGTTGAGCTGGCGCGCCGGTACCTGTCGTACTTCCAGAGCCCGCTGTCCCCGGGAGAGGGCGTCGAGTGGGGGGCGCCCGATCCGCGCCTGGCCCGGCACGTGGTGCCCGAGAACCGGTTGCGCGCGTACGACGTTCGCAAGGCCATCGATGCCATCGTCGACGTGGGCTCGGTGCTGGAGCTGCGCCCGGACTACGGCGTGGGCATCGTGACGGCGTTGGTCCGGGTGGAGGGTGTCGCGCACGGCCTGGTGGCCAACAGCAGTCACCACCTGGGCGGCGCCATCGACGCCGAGGCCGCCGACAAGCTGGGCGACTTCCTGGCGCTCTGCGAATCGGGCGGGCTGCCGATCGTCTCCCTGTGCGACACACCGGGATTCATGGTCGGGCCGGAGGCGGAGAAGGACGCGACGGTGAAGCGCTTCGGCGAGCTGTTCGTGCTCGGCGCCCGGCTGACGGTGCCCTTCGGCGCGGTCGTGCTCCGCAAGGGCTACGGCCTGGGTGCGATGGCGATGACCGGTGGTTCGTTCCGGGCTCCGCAGTTCACCGTTGCGTGGCCGGCCGGTGAGATCGGCGGTATGGGTTTGGAGGGCTCGGTCCGGCTGGGCTACAGCAAGGAACTCGCGGCCGCACCCGACGAGGCCGCGCGCCGGCAGCTCTACGACGGCCTGGTGGCCGAGGCCTACGAGCGAGGGCGCGCGCTGCGCGCGGCCACCACCTTCGAGCTCGACGACGTCATCGACCCCGCCGACACCCGCCGCTGGATCAGCACGCTCCGACCCCGAGCCTGAACCTGAGAGGCGTTGCCCTCGCGATCCGCGCAACAGGCCGGTGACACCGACGTCCAGCTGATGGTCGTGCGCAACACCCGGTCGCCGTTGCACGCGGAACACCCCGGTCTTCGGGAAGATCGACTCCGACCTATTGAGACACCGCATGTATCAATCCCGCGGAAACATGTATTTCACCTCTGTGATTCAGCCGCTTACGGTTCGGTAGATCTCAGATTCCCGTGGTCTCAGCAACGTCTCCCCGTCTCACCGCGGTCAGGGACCGGGATCTCAGTGGAGATCGGGACCCGGATTTCCACTGAAATCCGGTCACTTCCAGCGTGGATTCGAGGGCAGTGCAATGAGCAACCCGCTGAGCGGAGCGTCGGACTCGCCGTCATCGGCCGCAGGACCCGAGACCGCGGAGAACTCCGCCCCCTCGGCCGCGGAGCAGAAGGGCGACGCTCTCGACCCCGGTGGGCAGCGCCGCTGGTGGCTCTTGGCCCTGGGGCCGGTGGCCGGCCTGGTGCTGGCTCTGGTCCTGCCGTCCTCGTTGTCCTTCGAGGGGCGCGCGGTGGCAGGGTGCGCGCTCTGGATGGCGATCTGGTGGATGACCGAGGCGGCGCCCATCCCGGTGACCTCGCTGCTGCCCCTGGTCCTGTTCCCGATGTTCGGCATGGGCAGCATGAAGGAGGTCGCAGCTCCCTACGCGGACTCGGTCGTCTTCCTCGTGATGGGCGGTGTCATCCTCGGTCTGGCCACGGAGAAGGCCAACCTGCACCTGCGGGTGGCGTTGCTGACGATCCGGGCCGTCGGAACCCGGCCCGCCCAGATCGTGTTCGGCCTGATGGCCGCGTCCGCCTTCATCTCGGCTTGGGTTTCCAACACGGCGACGGCCGTGATCATGGTGCCCATCGCGGTATCCATCCTGCAGCTGGTGCGATCGGTGGACGAGCAGGCCGCGGGCACGAAGTTCGCCGCGTCGATGCTGCTGGGCGTCGCCTACGGCGTGACGATCGGCTCCACCGCGACCCTGATCGGGCAGCCCCGATGGCCCTGATGAAGGCCTACCTCGGCAAGGCCCACGACTTCGACCTGCAGTTCGGCCACTGGATGCTGGTGGGCGTGCCGTGGGCCGTCGTCATGCTCGCCGTGGCCTGGCTCGTGCTGACCAAGCTGGTCTTCCGCGCGGAGGTCGACGAAATCCCCGGCGGTGCCGAGATGATCCGGTCCGAACTGGCGAAGCTCGGACGCATGACCACGCCGGAACGCCGCGTGGGCACGATCTTCCTGTTCGCGATCTTCTTCTGGGTCTTCGTGCCCTTCATCGCCGACATCCCGGCCGTGGACAAGGCCCTGCCGTTCCTCGGCACGATCTCCGACACCCAGGTCGCCATGGCCGCCGCCATCGCCTGCTTCCTGGTGCCCGCGGAGAAGCGCTCGGTGAACCGCGACGGCACGCCGCTCCTGCGCTGGTCCGCGGCCAAGGAGATCCCCTGGGGCCTGTTGCTGCTGTTCGGTGGCGGCTTGTCGCTGTCGGCGATGTTCACGGCCACCGGCTTCAGCGAGTGGCTCGGCGGGCAGGTCGGCGGGCTGGTCGGCGTGCCGTCCTGGCTGGTGCTGCTCGTTGTCGTCGTCGTCAGCCTCGCGCTGACCGAGCTCACGTCGAACACGGCCACCGCGGCCGCGTTCTTCCCGATCTTCGGTGCCGTGGCCGTGGGACTCGGCCTGGACCCGCTGTTCATGACCATCGCGGTGACCTTGGCGGTGTGCTCGGCCTACATGCTGCCGGTGGCGACCCCGTCGAACGCCGTGGCCTTCGGCTCCGGCGAGGTCTCCATCAAGCAGATGGCCCGCGCCGGCGTCTGGCTCAACGCGCTCTCCCTGCTGCTCATCATGCTGGTCATGTACACGCTGGTACCCCTGGTGTTCGCCTCCGCCCTCTGACGGCGGCGCGCGGGCCGGCACTTCCAGGGAGACACCGGTCTTCGGATCTGATCGCCGATCCCTGACGAACGCCGGGCAACTGCTGGCAACTCGTTGAGCGCACCCGGCGACCCGGCGATGGTGGATCGGCTCGAGCTGATCAGCCGCCGTCTGCGCCTGTGCTTTCGGGCACTGCTCCGACGGGCGGGCGTTCAGCTTCGCACGTTCAAAGGAGAACGCCAGATGAGCCTTTGGCCCAGGCGTCGGAGACGTCGAGGCGCTGTCGTCGCCGTGGCAATCCCCACCGTCTTCCTGTTCGCGGGGACGTCGGCGGCAGCGCCGCCGGGAACGCAGCCCGGTGAGGACGAACCGGTTGTCGAGGCCCGGGTGAAGAACGTGATCGAGGTCGGCGGAGACCGGTTCCGCGACCTGAACGGCAGCGGCGCGCTCGACGCGTACGAGGACTGGCGCCTGCCCGCTGAGGTGCGCGCCCAGGACCTGTCGGCCCGCATGACCGTCGAGGAGAAGGCGGGCATGATGCTGATCTCCTCGCACTACATGGGATCGAGCTCGCGCTGCGGCGACGGGGGCGGTCGAGAGCTCGTCTGCGAGCAGGACGAGTGGGACACCACCAACAGCTGGGACGGAAAGCCCTTCGACCAGCCGGTGCTGAGCTCGTCGGGGGCCACCGCGGGCATCGGTGAGCGCAACCTGCGGCACTTCATCGTCCGCGACAACCCCGAACCCGCCGACCTCGCGAAGTGGACGAACGCGTTGCAGGAGATCGCCGAGGGAACTCGTCTCGGGATCCCGGTGGTGATGACCTCCAATCCTCGAAATCACCTCTCCGGTGGCCGGTTCGGTGTCGCGGAGGCGAGCGGGAAGTTCTCGACGTGGCCTGGCGAGCTGGGCTTGGCGGCGACGCGCGACCCCGGTCTGGTCGAGGAGTTCGGTGGCATCGCGGCGAAGGAGTGGCGTGCGGCCGGGATCCACAAGGGCTACATGTACATGGCCGACACCGCCACCGAGCCCCGCTGGACCCGCGCGAGCGGCACCTTCGGCGAGCACCCCGAGCTCGCCGCCGACATGATCGGCGCGGTGGTGCGCGGTTTCCAGGGCGAGCGGCTCTCCTCGGAGAGCGTTTCGCTGACCACGAAGCACTTTCCCGGCGGCGGAGCGCGCAAGGACGGCCAGGACCCGCACTACTCCTGGGGACAGGACCAGTTCTACCCGACCGAGGGCAGTCTCGAGCGGTACCACCTGCCGCCGTTCCAAGCCGCGCTCGATGCCGGTACGACCTCGATCATGCCGTACTACTCCAAGCCCCGGAACGACGGCAGCGCGCAGCAGCTGCCGCGTCACCTGTGGTTCTCGCCGCAGCAGCAGTTCGAGGAGGTCGGGTTCGCCTACAACAAGCCCGTTCTGCAGGGACTGCTGCGCGACACGATGGGGTTCTCCGGATACGTCAACAGCGATACGAGCATCACCACCGCGATGCCGTGGGGCGTCGAGGACCTCAGCCGTCCGGAGCGGTTCGCCAAGGGCATCGACGCGGGCACGAACCTGTTCTCCGGGGAAGCCGATCCCAGCCATCTCCTGCAGGCGGTGCGCGACGGACTGGTCCGGGAGAGCGACCTGGACCGCTCGGTGAGGTTCCTGCTCCGGGAGATGTTCGACCTCGGCTTGTTCGAAGACCCCTACCGGGACCCGCAGCGGGCCCAGCAGATCGCTGACGATCCGAGGTCGCAGGCCAGGGCGGACGAGGCGCACCGCAAATCCGTCGTCCTGATGCGCAACGACCAGCGCACGCTCCCGATCACCGACGCCGAGGTCGGACAGGTGAAGCTCTACGTCGAGGTTTTCGCCAAGGACGGTGCGGCTGAGCAGAGCGCGGCTCTGGCCGAGAGGATCCAGGAGCACGACCCGTCGATCACCGTGGTCCCGCGTCCGGAAGAGGCCACGCACGCCTTCCTCGCGGTCGTGCCGAGCTTGGAACTTCGCGACGACTCCGGGGACGGGTTGTCGGTCGAGCTCGGTGAGCGCACGGGCATCGACGTGGCGCGGATCCAACAGATCCAGTCCCAGGTCGACAAGAACGTCGTGGGGATCAACATGACCAACCCGTGGCTGGTCGGCGCGGTCGAACCTGGTGCGGACGCGATGCTCGCGATGTTCGACGCCAAGCCCGAGGCGGTCGTCGACGTCATCCGGGGCGAGGTGAACCCGACCGGCACGTTGCCGGTCACGCTACCGGCGAGCCTGGAAGCGGTGAACCGCAACGCTCCGGACGTCCCCGGGTACGACGAACCGGGCTACGCCTACGTCAACGACGCGGGCAACGCCTACCGGTTCGGATTCGGCCTGTCCTACGAGCGCTGAGGGAACGGCGGCAGGCAAGCCGACGGGTCGGTCGCAACGCATCCGCGACCGGCCCGTCGAGGTAACCGACGGGAGATCGAAGGCAACTGGTGGCAACTCGTTGCCGAAGGGGTTGCGAAGTCAGGATGCTGCGGCCTGCGGTTCGAGGAGGACGCAACGACCACGCGCACGGCCGCAAGACGCCGCGGGAAGTGGACGTTCCTCCGCCGGGCCTGCGCACCGATCCGCGGCGGAAGTGGCTTCCGCACAACGATGTGACCGCCGGTGGAGAGCTGATCCCGCCGGCACAGGGAAGGAAGACCCGATATGCACCTGTTGGACTGGGTGGTCATAGCAGGATATTTCGTCGTGATGATCGCGATCGGTGTGTGGGCGCACCGCCAGGTCTCCAACGCCGCTGATTACTTCACCGCCGGCGGGAAGATGCCGTGGTGGCTGGCCGGCATCTCGCATCACATGTCCGGCTACAGCGCGGTGGTCTTCGTCGCCTACGCCGGGGTCGCCTACGACCAGGGGATCGTCTCCTACGTGGTGTTCATGTTCCCGCTCGCGGTCGCCACCGGCATCGGCGCGTTCCTGTTCGCACCGAAGTGGAACCGGCTGCGATCCCGCTACGACATCGCGTCCCCGCTGGAGTACCTGGCGGCCCGGTTCAACGTGCCCACCCAGCAGGTGCTGGCGTGGAGCGGGTCCCTGCTCAAGATCTTCGACGTGGCCGCGAAGTGGTCGGCGGTCGCACTGCTGCTGGACAAGTTCGTGGGCGTTCCCCTGGTGTGGGGCGTGATCATCACGGCGGGCGTGACCTTGCTGTACTGCACCGCGGGTGGTCTGTGGGCCGACGCGCTCACCGAACTCGGGCAGTTCGTGATCCAGGGCCTGGCCGCGTTCGCCATGCTCGTGGCCGTCGGATCCGCCTTGTCCGCCCGGGGTTTGAACTACCTGGACTTCTGGGGCGCGTTGCCCGAGGGGCACACCGACCCGACGACGAGCGAGTACCCGATGTACTTCGTCATCGTCTACATCCTCGTCAAGACCTTCGAGTACAACGGCGGCATGTGGAACCTCGCGCAGCGCTACCTCGCGACGCCGAGCTCCACCCAGGCGCGCAACACCGCTCTGCTGTCGAGCTTCCTGTACCTCGTGTGGCCCATCGTCCTGATGCTGCCGATGTTCGCCGCACCTCTGCTGGTGGAGGTCGAGAAGTCGCAGGACGTCTACGCCCAGATGGCCCTGGACTTCCTGCCTGCGGGGTTGCTGGGACTGGTGCTGGTGGGAGTCTTCTCGCACACCATGGCCATGGCCGCGTCCGACGCCAACGCCATCTCCGCGGTCATGACCCGCGACGTGCTGCCCAACGTCTGGAAGCGCGCCAAGAACTTCACCGACCAGCAGGCGTTGCGGACAGGACGCTACCTGACCGTGATCTTCGTGCTCCTGAGCGTGATCATCGCGATCAACGCGGAGAATCTGGGCGGCGTGCTCTCGATCATCGTGACCTGGGTGGGGGCGCTGATCGGACCGATCTCCATCCCGATGATGCTCGGCATGCTGCGCCCGTTCCGCCACGTCGGGCCGACCACGGCGCTGATCTCGTGGGGCGGCGGGCTCCTCTCCTACGCGCTGACCAAGTACGCGTGGCACCTCAACGACGCGATCACGGTGGTCACTCCCGTGCTCGTGTCGCTCGTGCTGTTCGTCGGCATCGGCGCCGTTCTCCGGGACGCGCCCGCGGCGGCCGAGGAGATCACGGAGAAGCTCGCGCGTGACGCGGACCCGGCGGAACCGTCGCGGGCCTGAGAGCCGACGGCCGGTTCCTCGTGACGAGTGCGGGTGGTGCCAGGGCCGGTGGCCCGGCAGCACCCGCACTCCGCTGTCACTACCGGCTCCGGATGTCCGGACCGAACCATTTGTCCGGTCCTTCCCGGTGTTCACGTGGACGTGGTCCACCAGACGGCGTCCGGGGCTAGAAACAGGGGCATGAACGTCAGATTCGTCGCACAGCGGGTGGTCGTCGCGGTCGGAGCGTCATTGGCGCTGGTGGCGGTGACCACCCCGGCGCACGGTGCGCCACCGGAACGGCATGGGTCGCTGCTGTACTTCCAGGACGCGCACGACGTGTCGCCGGTGCTGCAGGACGACGGCTGGCGCGGTGGCGTGGCCCGGGTTTCCTCGGTGCTGGACGCCCAGCGGGCCGAACACCAGGGATCGGCCGCGGTTTTCGGAGGCGATCTGGCGGGCGGCACGCTGTTCGGCGGTGTCTACCACGGCTTTCCCCTCGTCGAGGCGTTCAACCGGATGGGCGTGCAGGTGGCCAACTTCGGCCAGCACGATTTCGACTTCGGCGTCGCCAACACCGAGGAACTGGTCAAGGCGTCCGATTTCCCGTGGGTGTCGACCAACATCGTTCGCAGCGACGGCAAACCCTTCCTCCCGCAAGCGCGGACGCGCACCCAGCGCGTGGGCGACGTGAACGTGGGCTACATCGGGCTCACCGAGGACATGGGCAACACCACCACGGCCGGTACCTTGACCGATGTCGACCCCGTGCCGGCGGCGCAGGACGCGGTGCGCCGGCTCCAGGAGCAGGACGTCGACGTCATCGTGGCCGTCACCCAGATCAGTCGCGATGCCAACCAGCGGCTGCTCGACGAGGTGCCCGAGATCTCCGCGGCATTCCGCGAGGAGAACAGCTACGACAGCGCCTCCGAGATCACGGTCCGCCACGACGGCCGACTCGTGCTCGCCCCGGAGGGGAACATGGGTAGTGTCGTCCGCCTCGACATGACTGCCGGCAACGACGGGGTGCGCCTCGACCACGAGGTCCTCGACGTCGACGAGACGGTCGCGCCCGATCCGGCGATGCAGGAGTTCGAGGACTTCTACGTCGCCGACCTGGAGCGCAAGCTCGGCGAGCAGATCGCCACGACCACCGCCCCGCTGGACCGCGAGAACACCCGCTACCTGGCCGCCGACGCGTTCCGGGCGTGGGGAGCGGCCGATCTGGGCTGGATGAACAGCGGCGGCGCACGGGCGGACATCCCCGGGCCCGAGGTCCGGTTGCGTGACGCCTACTCGGTGCTGCCGTTCGGCAACCAGGTCTCGGTCATCGAGGTCACCGGAGCTCAGCTCGAGGAGGGCATCGAGCAGTCGGAGGGCGGTGATCAGGCCCGGCCGTCGGGCTTCACCTTCCACTACACCCCGAGCGCTCCAGCAGGCGCTCGCATCTCCGAGCTCCGCTTGGAGAGCGGCGAGCCGGTCGACCCGAACGCCACCTACTCGCTCGCGATCACGAACTTCAACGTCCAGCAAATCCCGGCCTTCGCCACCGCCGCGGTGCGCACACCTGCCGGAATCGTCGACGCCGAGGCCCTGGTCGCCCTGATCAAGGCCAGAGCCACGCTGTCGCCGGTGACCGAACCTCGTGTGGTGATCAACGGCTGACACGAGACCGCGCGGGAACACCGGGGGAGACGGGCGGCCCGAGGGGCACTTCCGGGCGGGGTGAATCGTTGGTACGGGTGTGAAGCCTAACCGGGAAACACGTGGGAGTTGGTCATGAGCGCCGTCGGGACTTTGCTGGGGTACGCCTTGACGGCGTTCCTGTTGGTGCTGGTCGCGCGGCTGGTGCTGGACTGGGCGCGGGCGGCTGCCGAGGGGCCGCACTGGGTGAGGCGGGCTCGGGCGCTGACCCACACCGCCACCGAGCCGGTGATCGCGCCGGTGCGACGGGTGCTGCGGCCGGTGCGGGCCGGCGAGATCTCGATCGACCTCGCGTTCACGGCCGTGTTCGTCGTCGTGCTGATCCTGCGTTCCGTCGCCTTCAACCTGTAGCCGCGGGGACCTGGGGCCGCTGCGCCGGTGATCCGGACCGGGGGATTCCGCCTGCCGTAACGGTGTGAGCAAGTTTCCTCGCCCCACCTGTTCGAGCGCCTAGCCTCCCGACGGGTGCCGGGCCGCGTTCGCGGTGCGCCACTCGTCGGTCGAGGTCGTCCCGGTGCGGGAAGGGTGGTCTCAGGATGCCAGTGCGCAGGTCGAGAAGGCTCGCTGCGGTGGGCGCAGCGGCGATCGCGGGGGTGATGGTGCCGGCGGTGCCGCCGGCGCAGGCGTCGGGTGTGCCGTACCCGGATGCGGAGTGGAGCGAGGCGTGGATCTCGTCCCCGTCGAGCGCGGGCGAGGCGACGCTGCACGCGGACGTCCTGCGGCCCAAGGGCGCCAAGCCCACCGACAAGACGCCGGTGATCGTCTCGATCGGGCCGTACTTCAACCACTCCGGTCAGACCGGTCCCGCCGGTGCGGTCGAAGGCACGCCGTACGACCCGATCGGGCCCAACGACGGCCCTTCGGAGCGGTTCCAGGACTTCGTCGAGGGTTCCGGGCTGCTGGAGAAGGGCTACACGTTCGTCATGGTGGACCTGCGCGGCTTCGGCGGCTCCACCGGCTGTCTGGACTGGTCCGGGCCGGGGGAGAAGGCGGACGTGGTCAACGCCGTGCAGTGGGCGGCGAGCCAGCCGTGGTCGACGGGCCGGGTCGGCATGTACGGCAAGTCCTACGACGGGTTGACCGGGCTGATCGGGGTCAACGAACGGCCTCCGGGTCTGGCCGCGGTGGTCAGCCAGGAACCGGTGTACGACGACTACCGGTACCTCTACGGCGACGGGATGCGCCGGCTGAACTCGGTCGCCACGCCCGCCCTCTACGACGGCATCGCCGCCACACCGGGTCCGATCACCGACGCTCCTCAGTACAACCTCCAGAGCCTCAACGATCCGGTCTGCCTCGCCCAGAACTTCGCGCAGCAGGCGGGGAACGACCGGCACGACTCGGCGTTCTGGCAGGAGCGCAACCTGATCCCCGGTGCCGTGGGCTCGAACGTGCCGCTGTTCCTCACCCAGGGCCTGACCGAGAACAACACGGTCGCCGACGGGATGCAGGAGTACCTGGACAACCACCCGGGTTACGAGCGGAGCTGGCTGGGCCCGTGGGAGCACGTGCGCGGCAACGACGTCGACGAGGCAGGTCGCCTCAAGATGGGCCGTCAGGGCTGGTTCGAGGAGGTCATGCGCTTCTACGACCGCTTCCTCAAGGACCAGGCGCCGACCGTCCCGGACCCGCCGCACGCGGTGCAGACCAACGACGGGGTGTGGCGTTCGGAGGCCCGCTGGCCTGCGGCGGACATGCGCGAGTTCCGGACTCCGTTGAACAGCGGCACCTACGTCGACCACGCCCAATCCGTTTCGACCGCGGCGAACTCCTCGTCCGGTCAGCCCTCCGACCCGGCCGTGACCTCGGGCGTGTGGACCGTGTCGAACCCGCTGCCGCACGACGTGCACCTCTCGGGCTCGCCGGCGGCCTCGGTCGACGTGACGACGTCGATGCCCAACGCCAACGTGGTGGTCGACGTCTACGACCTCGGCCCGGACGGCACCGGCCCGCTGATCACGCGCCAGGGCCACCTGGTGCGGGAGCCCGGTGAGTCGACCGTCCCGCTGCGCCTCTGGGGTGCCGACTGGAAGCTGCCTGCCGGTCACCGCATCGGCGTGCGCGTCACCGACAACAACCAGGACTGGTGGCCCATGGCCGCACCCAGCGGCCAGACCGTGACGGTCCGCGGCGGCTCGGTGGACCTGCCGTTCCTCGAACACCGCCGGACGATGACGGTCCAGGGCGCCCCGGGCGTGCAGCTCGCCGGGTACCTCGAACAGCAGCGGGCCGCCGCCCCGGCCGATGCTGTGGGTGGAGCCGTCGACTTCACCCTCCCGGGACCGCTGGCGGATCCGCCGCCGGACTCGGTGTTCACCGGCGGCTACGTCGAACCGGTCGGCGGGAACTGACCGCAGGAAGACGACGGCGGGGCGACTCGAACTTCGAGTCGCCCCGCCGCCGTTCTCGCCCCGGAACCGAAGCCCGGGGCACCGGTTCACTTGGTCAGTTCACGCTCGTCGTCTTGCGCCGCAGCCTGTTCGGTCTCGGTGCGCTCGGACAGCAGCGCCTTGGCCGAGGCTTCGGGAGTGGCGAGGACCTCGCGCGCCTGCGCCGGGTCCAGGGCACCGTCCCACTTGGACACGATGAACGTGGCCACGCAGTTGCCGAGGAGGTTGGTGACCACGCGCATCGTGTCCATGATCCGGTCGGCACCGAGGATCAGCGCGACGGCCGCGACCGGGATCACGCCCACGGCCGAGGCGGTCGCCGACAGGGCGATGAACGCCGAGCCCGGCACGCCCGCCATGCCCTTGGAGGTGAGGATGAGCACGAGGATCACGGTGATCTGCTGCCCGATGGTGAGCTCCACTCCCACGGCCTGGGCCATGAACAGCGTCGCCAGCGACAGGTAGATCGACGCGCCGTCGAGGTTGAACGAGTAGCCGGTGGGCACGACGAGGCCGACGGCCTCCTTCCGGCATCCGGCGCGTTCCAGCTTCTCCATCATGCGCGGCATCACGCACTCGCTGGACGCCGTGCCGATGGCCAGCGCGAACTCCTCCCGCGCGAACCGCACGAACCGGATCAGGCTCAGTCCGGTGAACACGCGCATGAGCACGCCGAGCACGATGATGAACAGCGCCGCCGCGCCGTAGCAGGCGGCGATGAGCTTGGCGTAGGTCGACAGCGAGGACAGGCCGTACTGGCCGATCAGGTAGGCCATCGAGCCGAAGACGGCGATCGGTGCCAGCCGCATCACGTAACCGATGATCTTGAAGATGATCTCGCCGGCCTGCTCGATGAAGTGGAACACCTGCGGGGCCCGGTCGATGCCCACGTGCAGCAGTCCTGCGGCGAACAGCACGGCCAGCAGCAGGACCTGCAGCAGCTCGTTGTCGGCGAAGGCTCCGACGGCGCTCTCGGGGATCATGTGCAGCACGAAGTCGGCGGCCCCGGGCATCTGCTCGCCCTCGGTCTTGGCCTCCACGCCGGAGGTGTCGAGGGTGCTGGGGTCGACGTTGAGGCCCGCGCCGGGCTGGACGACGTTGCCCGCGATGAGGCCGAGCGCGAGCGCGGCCGTGGTGACGATTTCGAAGTAGATCAGGGCCTTGAGCCCGATGCGCCCCACCGAGCGCATGTCGCCGGCCTTGGCGATGCCGACGACCACCACGCAGAAGATCAGCGGGGCGATGACCATCTTGATCAGGCGGATGAACCCGTCACCGACCGGCTTCAGCGATTCGCCGAAACCCGGCCAGAGGTGGCCGACGAGGACGCCGAGGACGGCGGCGATGAGGACCTGGACGAACAGGGATGACAGAACGCTTCGAACCGGACTTCGCGCTCCTTGCGCTGACGCAGCAGACACGATCCCTCTTTCGTGATGTGGAAATATACTTTCAGAAGGGTGATCTGAAGTGTGAGTCCCGCCGTCACCCGCGTCAAGAATCGTTTCCTGAACGAAAGCGCCCATTTTCTCAACAAAATGTTGAAATGACCCTGCTTCTACGGCGACCTCGGTTGGTCGGCGCTGGCGGTGTGCCGGGCTCGGCGTCGACCCCTCGGAAGCCTGGAACAACATCGTCCGTCTAACCCAAGGCGTTGGCGAAATGCCTTCGTATGACACGTCGTCGCTTGATCAGCGCTTCAATGCACTGATGCGTCAGTCCATTTGATCGCGACATGGCCAGAGCCCGAGTCGAAGGGGCTGCAGCCGCCGGAGAAGACCGGCACCGTGTCGGCGTTCTTGAACGTGCGCGTGGCCGACATCGCCGCGTTCTACGCGCAGGCGCGGGAGAAGGGCGCCGAGTTCCTCACCGAGCCGATCGACCGCAAAGCCGAGATCCGCTGCTACATGCGTGATCCCGACGGCTACCTCATCGAGGTCGGCCAGGCCACAGGCATGCTCGAAGGGATCTTCGCCGACCCTCCGGCCGGGTCAGGTTCCTAGCCGGCCGCGCGTCAGCTCGCTGAGCCTGCGCACCGCTTCCCGCAGCGGGTGAGGCTCATGTCCAGTTCGGCGGCGAGTTCGTGCTGGGCCGGCCGGGATCCGGGCAGCAGCGCTCCGGAGAGGCTCCGCTCGTGGAGCTCGACGTAGGCGACGTCGCCTTGCTGGATCGTCGGGATCGATCGCATCCTCAACGAGGGGCGCGTGTTCATCAACGTCCTCGGCAACGCCGTCGCCGCCATCGTCATCGGCAAGTGGGAGAAGGACTTCGACGCCGACAGGGCCAACTCGGTCTTGCGCGCCGGAGCGGCCGAGCTCGAACGGATCGAAGCCGAGCACGACGCGGCCGAGAACCGCGCCGTCGCCCACCAGCCGCAGAGCTGACTCGGAGGTTCGCCGGCGTGTGAACGCACACCGGCGGACCTCCCGTCAGTGCGCGTCCGCGTGGAAGCGTCGGCGGTACTGCGAGGGGGAGACCTTGAACGCGGCCGAGAAGTTCTGGCGCATCGTCACGGCGCTGCCGAACCCGCAGTCCTCGGCGATCTGATCGACGGAGCGGTCGCTGGACTCCAGCAGTCGGCGGGCCTCGTCGAGTCGGCGTGCGCGGACCCACCCGGCCGGGGTCGTTCCGGTCGCCGAGCGGAACGCGCGGACGAACGTCCGGGTGCTCATGTGGGCGGTGGCGGCCAGTCGCTCGACGGGCAGCGGTTCGGCCAGGCGCTGCTCGGCCCACTCCATCGCGCGGGAGATCGCGTCGTCCTCCGAGCGCGGGGGCATCGGGCGCTCGATGTACTGGGCCTGGCCGCCCTCCCGGTGCGGTGCGATGACCAGGCTGCGCGCGACCTTGTTGGCCGCCGTCGCGCCGAGGCGCGAGCGGACCAGGTGCAGGCACGCGTCGAGTCCTGAGGCGGTGCCCGCGGAGGTGAGGACGTCGCCGTGGTCGATGTAGAGCACGGAGTCGTCGAGGTCGAGTTCGGGGTGCCGCTGGCTCAGGAGCTCGAAGGCCTGCCAGTGGGTGACGGCCGCGCGTCCGTCGAGCAGGCCGGCGTCGACGACGGGGATCGCGCCCAGGCAGAGCCCGACGACCGTCGCGCCGCTGCCGTGCGCGCTGGTCAGCGCCGTGCGCACGGCGGTGCTGGCGGGCCGTCCGTCGATGAACCACGACGGGATCACCAGGACGTCGGCCTCGCGAGCGTCCGCGATCCCGGAGATGCCCCCGATGCGGTAGCCCTCGGCGGTGCGGACGGTGCCCGGGCGATCGCTGAACAGGAACGTCTCCCACGCCCCCAAGCCCTGCCGGGTGACCTCGTCGAAGACCATCTGGGGCACGGCGAGGTGGAACATCGTGACGTCGTTGAACGCGTAGATCCCGACGCGCATCCGTCCTCCTCTCATCGTGGCGCGAATCCATCGTACATCGTCATTCACGCCACTCGTCGCGTCGCGAGAACGCGGGCACGATGGGTGTCGAGGCGCCACAGCGGCGCATCGGCGACCACCAAGGAGAACCTCGTGAACAGCCCTCGACGCGCGCTCGTCGTCATCGACGTCCAGCAGGTCTACTTCGACGGCCCGTTGGAGATCCAGCACCCGCCGCACTCGGAGTCCCTGCCCCGCGTCGCGCGGGCGATCGATGCCGCCAACGCCGCCGGGATCCCCGTCATCGCGGTCCAGCACACCATGGGCGAGGAAGCGCCCCTGTTCAACCCGACCCAGCCGGACTTCCAGCTCCACCCGGAGATCGCCGGCCGTCGCACCGACGGCTGGAAGCAGGTCGTGAAGGACCGCAGCTCGATCTACTCCGGCACGGACGTCGCCGACTGGTTGCGCGAGCAGGGCGTCGACACCGTGACCCTGGTCGGCTACATGACCAACAACTGCGTGCTCGCCTCCGCGGTCGAGGCCGAAGGCCTGGGCTTCGCCACCGAGGTGCTCGAGGACGCGACCGGTGCGATCAACCTCGCCAACGACGCCGGTGTCGCCGACGCCAAGACGGTGCACGCGACGCTGATGACGCTGCTCAACTCGAACTGGGCGGCCGTCGCGTCGACGGAGGCGTGGACCCGGGCCGTCGAGGCGCAGCAGCCCCTGCCGAAGAGCGACCTGGGCAGCTCGGCCATCGAGGGCGCCCGGCAGGCCACCGCCGCCTGAACCCCCACACCCGCCGCGTCCGGCTCGGCCGCCGAGCCGGACGCGGTGGGCTGCTCGGCCCACGAATGAACAACCCGCTGTGAGAATTGAGGAAGCTCGTGATCCCCGCGTCGCCTTCGGGCACCGCACCCTTCGCCCTCTCCGTGCTCGACAACGCCCACACCGCCGTCGGTCAGACCGCCGAGGAAGCCCTCTGCGAGGTCATCGCGCTGGCCCAGCTGGCGGAACGGCGGGGTTATCAACGGTTCTGGATGTCCGAGCACCACGCGATGCCGGGCGCGGCGACGTCCTCGCCGCAGCTGATGCTGGCGCGCCTGACCGGTGAGACCGACCGGATCCGGCTGGGTGCGGGCGGGATCATGCTGCCCAACCACCCGCCGCTGGTGATCGCCGAGCAGTTCGGGATGCTGGGCGCGCTCGCCCCGGGGCGGATCGACCTGGGGCTCGGGCGCGCACCCGGCACGGACATCGCGACCGCCTCGGCGCTGCGCCGTCACCAGGACGCCAACGACGGGTTCCCGCAGCAGGTGCTGGAGCTGCTCGGGTTCCTCGGCGACGACTTCCCGGACGGCCACCCCTACCAGGAGATCCACGCGGTCCCAGGGCCGTGGCAGGACGACCAGAACCGCGTGCCGCGCGCCGGGAACGCGCCCGACACCTGGATTCTCGGCTCGTCACCGTACTCTGCTCGCCTCGCGGGTCGGCTCGGCCGCCCGTACGCCTTCGCCCTGCAGTTCGGCGAGTCCGATGTGGAATCGGCCCTGCGGTTGTACCGGGAGAACTTCCACCCCTCGGAGGTCCTCGCCGAGCCGTACAGCCTCGTCAGCGTCGGCGCGGTCGCGCACGACGACCCCGCGGAGGCCCGGCGCCAGGCGGCGACCTCGGCCATGGCCATGTTGCGGATGTTCCAGCGCAAGCCCTACAGCCTGCTCCCGCCGGAGGAGGTCGAGGCCTACCCCGCGAGCCCGCAGGAGCAGCAGGTCCTCGAGACCTACGTCGACCACTACCTCCACGGCACCGGCTCGGAGGTGGCAGCGGGCCTCGAACGACTCCACGCCCGCACCGGCGTCGACGAGGTGATGCTCGTGGTCATGGGCCACTCCCGCCAGGTCCAGGCGCGCACGGTGGAACTGCTCGCCGACCACTACGGCCTGCCCTCGCACTGAGCCGACCGATCGTCCGCGGTTCCGCGCGCCCGGTCTCCGCGACGCCGTCGTCACGTCGATCGGATACCCCCAGGGGTAAGGTAGGGTGAGGGGAGCGAAAGGAGATGGTGGTCGTGGAGATGAAGCCTGAGATGGTGGGGGATGCGCTGACCCGGTTGCGCCGGGCGCGCGGTCAGCTCAACGGCGTGATCGAGGCCATGGAGGAGGGGCGCGACTGCGCTGAGGTGCTCACCCAGCTCGCGGCTGTTTCGCGTGCGCTGGACCGTGCCGGCTTCAAGGTGGTGGCCAGCGGGATGCGCTACTGCCAGCAGGCGCGCGACGACGGGGACGAGCCGCCCATGACGGAGCAGGAGCTCGAGCGGTTGTTCTTGGCGCTCGCCTGAGCTCGCCCATCTTCGCTGAAATCGGGGGTCGTGTGATTCATGCATACCCCCCTGGGTATCGAACGTGAACATGCCTCCGGGGTCGGTGCCGCGGGCCGACGTCGGTTACGAGATCGAAAGGGTGCATGGCGGTGACGGAGACGAACGCGCTGAATCAGGAGGACCGCGTGGCCGGTGGCCTGGCGGTCGAGGTGATCGAGACGTCCTCGCTGGGCGATCGCAGCTACCTGGCCACCGACGGCGAGGTGGCCGTGGTGGTCGATCCGCAGCGCGACGTCGATCGGGTGATCGCCGCGGCCGGGCGGCTCGGCGTCCGCATCGCGCTGGTCGTGGAGACCCACGTGCACAACGACTACGTCTCCGGTGGCCTGGAGCTGGCCCGGTTGACCGGTGCCGAGTACGGGGTCGCAGCGGCCGACGAGGTGCCGTTCGAACGGCGGCCGCTGTCCGACGGGGACGTCGTGGAGCTGTCACCGCGGATGCAACTGCGGGCGATGGCCACGCCCGGGCACACCTTCCACCACCTGTCCTACGCCTTGGAGGGTGAGGAAGGTCCGGTTGGTGTGTTCACCGGCGGTTCGCTGCTGTTCGGCACGACCGGGCGCACCGACCTGCTGGGTGAGCAGCACAGCGAGGAGCTGGCGCGTCACCAGCACGCTTCCGCTCGCAAGCTCGCGGCGGTCCTGCCCGATGGGGCGCAGATCTGGCCCACCCACGGCTTCGGGAGCTTCTGCTCGGCCACGCAGGCATCCGGTGATGCGGCGACCTTGGGCGAGCAGAAGCGCAGCAACCCTGCCCTGGTGCTGGCCGAGGGCGACTTCGTCGAGCAGACGCTGGCCGGACTGGACGCCTACCCGGCCTACTACGCGCACATGGGTGCCCAGAACGCAGCCGGACCCGAACCGCTCGACCTGCGGGAGCCGGCGCGCGCCGAACCGGACGAGCTTCGGCGCCGCCTGCACCACGGCGAATGGGTGGTGGACCTGCGCTCCCGCAAGGCCTTCGTCGTCTCGCACCTCGCGGGCACGGTCAGCCTCGGACTGGACGGTCCGATGGTGACCTGGCTGGGCTGGATGATCGACTGGGGCGCCCCGATCACGCTCGTCGGCGAGTCCCGCGAGCAGGTCGCCGAAGCGCAGCGGGAGCTCGCCCGGATCGGCATCGACAAGTTCGCCGCAGCGGCGGTGGGCAGCCCCGAGCAGCTCGCCGCCGATCCAGGTCAACTGCGCAGCACCACGACCGCGACCTTCGCGGACCTGGCCGCTGCTCTGGACGGCAAGGCCGACGGGAAGCCCGCGCCGGAGGTGGTGCTCGACGTGCGCACCAACAACGAGTTCGCCGCCTCGCACGTCACCGGGGCGGTGCACATCCCGCTCTACGAGCTCAAGGATCGGATCAGCGAGATCCCGGCAGGTGCCGTCTGGGTGCACTGCGGCAGCGGCTACCGCGCCACCGCTGCGGCTTCTCTGCTGGAAGCCCACGACCTCCCGGTCGTGCTCGTCGACGACTTCTTCGGCGCCGCGGCCGAGGCGGGCGTTCCGATGACCGACCAGAGCTGACCCGCGGATCCGGAACGAAAGCGTAGGGAACACGCATATGCCCAAGACCCTCGATACCGCCGAGGTTCGCGAATTGCGCGAGGCCGACCCGCAGGCCCGTCTGATCGACGTGCGAACCCCTGGTGAGTTCGCCTCCTCGCACATCCCGGGTCCTGCAACGTGCCGCTGAACTTGCTGCGGGAACACCACGATGAGCTCACCGCTGAACACGGCGACCCGATCGTGCTGGTGTGCGCCTCAGGTGCTCGTGCCGAGCAGGCCGGCGCCCTCTTGGATTCCGTCGGCCTGGACCGTCTCAGCGTGCTTCGTGGCGGCATCGCCGGCTGGCAGCAGCACGGAGGTGAGCTCAACTACGGCCGTGGCACCTGGGCCATGGAACGCCAAGTGCGGCTGACCGCGGGACTGCTCGTTTTCATCGGCGTGGTGGCCAGCACGGCCTACGAGCCGCTGAAGTGGATCGCCGGGTTCGTCGGCGCGGGCCTGACCTTCGCCGCGGTGACCAACACCTGCGCCATGTCCCGAGTGCTCGGGCTGCTGCCCCACAACCGCGCCTCCGATTCCGGTGGTCGAGCCCTCCTCGTGGCCCTGACCGGTGGCGAGGGGACAGGAGGCCGTGCTGCGGGCTGATCTCGCGGCACGTTCACGGCTTCGACGACGGCGGTGGCGCGAGGAGTCCGCCGCTGGGACAGGTGGTTTCGTTGTTCTTGGCGGTGGTGTTCGGTGCCGCGATCGGGTTGGTGCTCGGATTGCTCGGGGCGGGAGGTTCGATCCTCGCCGTGCCAGCCCTGGTCTACGGCGTCGGAGAACCCCTGCAGACCGCCATTCCGACCTCGCTGGCGGTGATCGCGCTGTCCTCGCTGGGCAGCCTGCTGCCGCGTGAGCGACGCGCGTCGGTGCGGTGGCCGGTGGCGCTGGTCTTCGGTGCGGCCGGGGTGCCCGCCGCGTTCGGCGGTGCCGCGCTCGGCAGGCTCTTCCCGCAGCGCTGGCTGCTCCTGGCCTTCGCGGCGCTGATGGTCGTCGTCGCGGTCCAGATGCTGCGCGGCGGCGAGAACCACTCCGGTGCCTGCCGGGCCCGGGACGGTCGCGTGAACTGGCGTTCCTGCCTGCCGAAGTCAGTGCTCGCCGGAGCGGTCGTGGGTTTGCTGACCGGGATGTTCGGCGTCGGAGGCGGTTTCGTCGTCGTTCCCGTGCTGACTCTGCTGCTGGGTCTGGGTGCCCAGCAAGCGGTCGCAACGTCCCTGGTGGTCGTCCTGATCAACTCGGTGGCCGGGCTCTCCGCCCACGCGGACGCGGTCGACAGCATCGATCACCGGGTCCTGCTGGTGTTCGCCGCGTCGGCGCTGGTGGTCTCGCTCGTGGCGGCCCGGCTAGCCACGAGGCTCAACGCTTCCACGGTGCGTCGCTGGTTCGCCTTCGTCGTCCTCGCCGTCGCCGCGTTCGTCGCGGCTGCGGCGATCGTCAACCCCTCGGCCTTGGGCTGAGAAACGCCTGCTCCGAAGAGCGGGGGCATCGAGGAAAAGGAAGTGATGACCATGTGTCGTCGTGTCGAGTGCCGCACCTGCGGCAAACCGACCTACGCCGGGTGCGGCCAGCACGTGGAGCAGGTGCTCGGTGGAGTGCCGAAGTCCCAGCGGTGCCACTGCACGCCGAAGACCGGAGGCGCGAGCAGAATCCTCCGAAAGATCTTCGGCCGCAGCTAGCCCCGCTCGCGGGATGTGGCGCGTGGCCCGTCGGACATGAAACGGGTTAGCCAGGCCGAGGCCGCCAGGAACAACCCGACCAGAGCCAGTGCCCGCAGGAGGGCGGCGGTCGGGAGACGTTCGAGATCGTGCGGCAGGAACTTGCGCCGGATCAGCACCGGCCCGACCCCGGAACTCCACCAGTGCTTCCACATCACCGGCTGGCGAGCGAGCAGCGCTACCGCGGGGAGCGGGTTGAACGTCGCGCGTCGGTAGCTGATGAGGCCATCGTCGTCGAGCGTGAGCTGATCGGTGACCTGGAGGTGCAGGGGTGATCGGCCTAGGGTCCCGGTGAGGAGCAAGCTGATGCGCACCGCGCGTCCGTCGGCGGCCCACCGGGTCACCTCGCCCTTCAGGTCCGGGGTCAGCTCGATCAGCCGCCCGTACTCCTCCGCCAGAGCGTGCCGACCCACGCGGTTCCGGAGCAAGGGCTGGACCAGCGTCACCTCGTCGGCGAGCAGATCGTCCCACGCGTGGGGGTGAGGGGCCTGCCAACCTTCGGCGAACGCGGCCACAGCGGCCTCGACGGCTGCGGCGTCCGCGGAGCTCTGGAGGTCCACGCCTTCTCCTCTCAAACGTGGCGAACGCCCGAGCGTTTCGTGCCGTTCGCGGGGAAACCGGAGCCGTGCCCGTTCGGGTCGCGCATGTGCTGGTGGGCCCATTCTTCATAGCTGGTGAGCAGGATTCCGAGGTCCCTCGCGAACTGCGGGCTGCCGGGCTGGCCTGCCGCGTTGAGCCACTCGTGCGAGGCGCCCATCGCCGGCATGCCTGCGGCGAAGGCCTCCTCCTCTGTCACGTCCGGGGCGGACAGCTGCCGTCCCAACACGCAGGAGAGGACCTCGGCGACCTCCGTCATCGGCAGGTGGTCGCTGGCCAGTTCCAGCTCGACCCCGTCGAATCGCTCCGGCTCTGCGATGGCGGCGGCCGCCGCTCTGCCGATGTCGTCCACCGCGACCAGGGGTATCGGCGTGTGGGGGCGCAGGAGGGTGACCAGGCCGCCCTCGATTCCGCGCGGGAACAGGTAGGCCATGGAGGGGAGGAAGTTCTCCATGGAGAAGACCGGCTTGAGCAGCGTCCAGCGGCGGAATCCGGCTGCGCGGACCTGGTCGTGGCGGTCGTGAGGATCACCGGTGACCGGTTCGGCTTCGAGCGCCGCCACGGCCTGGGCTCGGTCGGTCGCCGGATCGCGCACGAGGGCTCGGACGCGCACGCCTGCGGCGAGCAGAGCACGCGCGGTCGCGCCACCCTGCCTGCCGGTGGCGCCGGTGACCAGGACAGGTGCGGGATATGCAGACATGCTGCTCCCTCGGCGAAGTCGTCGAAACGGCGCGGCAACACCCGTGAGACCGGCCGATGTAGCCGCCACGAGCACGGCACCGCACAGCACGAGCGTAGTGCGCAGCGGCGATCACCAGGTGGTGTTCGAGGGGCACGGCGCGGACCGGGTGGGTGGGGAGAGTGGTCGGGTAGGGCAAAATGGCGAGGTCGATCGAGGTGTCCCGAGTTGAGGAACGAGGCTGCGGCATGACCGACCGCACTGCGCGGAGCGTCGCCACGCGACGGCGTTTCGTGGAGGTGGCGCTGCAGCTGTTCCACGAGCAGGGCTACGCGCAGACCTCGATGGCGCAGATCGCTCACGCCGCAGGGGGCAGCAGGGCCAACCTCTACCTGTACTTCAACACCAAGTCGCAGCTGGTCATGACCAGGATGCGGGAGTTGGAGCCGGAGGTGGAGGAGCTCTACACCGCGCTGGACGCGCTGCCGGACCACTCGCCCGAGACGATGCGGGAGTGGGTCGACCGGGCTCGGCAGATGTGGTTCCGGTACGCGGCCGAGTTCAACGCGATCGCCCAGGCGATGGGTGATGAACCGGACATCTTGGACGAGTGGCTGGGTTTGATCCACCGCATGTGCCGGGCGCAGGTCGTGCTCTACCGGGATTGCGCCTCCGAGGAGGAGCGGTGGGACCGGGAGGCGCACATGGTGACGCTCATGATGAGCCTGGAGCGCAACTTCTACTTCCTCTACATACGGCGTCGCGGCGATCACGAGGATCGAGTCCTGACCGCGCTGGCCGCGCAGTGGTCCCGCCTGTTCGACGAATGAGCCGCCGCGGAGGGGAATTCGCGGTTCTCACTGACTGCACCGGTCCAGCACGATCCGAGCGCATCCGTCCGCGGCGCGCGAGACGCAGATCATCATGGTCTCGTCGGCCTCCTGCTCGGAGGCCGTGAGGATCGAGTCCCGGTGGTCCGCGCGGCCGGCGACGATCCGGGTCTCGCACGTGCCGCAGGTGCCGGTCTTGCACGAGGAGATCGCGGGCAGCCCCGACCGTTCGAGGGCATCCAGGATCGTCTCGTCGGCGCCGACGTCGACGACCGTCCCGGACTCGGCGAGCTCCACCTGGAACGGTGAGTCCGGTTCGGTGCGCTCGACCACCTTCGGGGCGAACCGCTCCAGGCGCAGGGAGTCCTTCGGCCAGTCGCTCATGGCCTCCTCGACGGCGCGCAGCAGCGGTTCCGGGCCGCAGGCGTAGACCAGGCAGTCGTCGCGGGCCGTGCCGAGCAGTCCGGGCACGTCGATCAGCCCGCACTCGTCCTGCGGCACCAGCGTGACCCGGCGGTCGTGGGCGGCCAGTTCGTCGAGGAACGCCATCGAGGTGCGGCTGCGCCCGCCGTAGACCAGCTCCCACTCGATCCCGGCCCGCTCGGCCTCGGCGATCATCGGCAGGACCGGGGTGATGCCGATGCCCCCGGCGACGAACACGTACCGCGACGCCGGTGCCAGCCGGAAGTTGTTGCGCGGCCAGGACACCGTGACCGCTGAGCCGGGCATCAGCGTGTCGTGCACGGCCGCCGAGCCGCCGCGGCCGTCGGGTTCCCGCAGCACCCCGATGCGGTACGCGGTGCGCCGATCGGGATCGGAGGACAGGGAGTACTGGCGCACCAGCGGCTCCTCCGCGCCCGGGAGGTGCACGTCGATGTGGGCTCCGGCCTTCCAGCGCGGCAGCTCACCGCCGTCCGGATGTCCCAGCGTCAGGGCGACGACGCCGTCCGAGACCTCCGCGCGTTCGAGCACCTCCAGGTTGAGGGTGCGCACGGTGCGTTCCTTGGAGCGCTGGACGTCGGCGGTGTCCCAGCTGACCCGCAGGCTCCGCCTGATCGGGACCAGCGCGGTCGGTCGGAAGTCGAGCTCGACGGGCTCGTCGGGTCGCAGCGACGGCAGGCGCTGGAAGAGCGCCTTGAGCCCGGTGGGCCCCTGAACCCTGGCCAGCGGGTTGCCCAGGCAGGTGTGCCGCCCGGTGGAGAACGCCAGGTGATCGGTGGGCTCGGGCCGGTGGATGTCGAACTCGAACGGCCGGTCGTGGTGCGAGGGATCGGTGTTCGCGCTGCTCAGCGCCACGTGGATCATCTCGCCCGCGGCGATGCGGACCCCGCTGATCTCGACGTCGGAGGTGGCGCGGCGGGAGGTGAACGTCGACGACGGCCGACGGCGCACGGTCTCCTCGAACACCCGCTGCCACAGCTCGGGTTCGGCGATCGCCTCCTGCAGGGTTTCGGGGGAGCGGGAGAGGAACAGGATCGCGTTGGCCATCGCCTGGGCCGTGGTGTCGGTGCCCGCGGCGGCGAGTTCGGCGACGTGCAGGCCGATGCGGGCGGTGTCCAGGGCCCAGGAGCCGTCGTCGTCGCGGGCCGAGGCCAGCACCGAGATGAGGTCGTCGGCCTTCGAACCGCGCCGCGTCTCGATGATCTCCCGCAGCTCCAGGTTGGCGGCCACGAACCGGTCCCAGATCTCCAGCCTGGCTTCCTCGGTGATGTCGGCGTGCGCGCTGGAGAGCACGGAGAACAGGTCGTCGCGCACCTGGCGCAGCATCTGCTCCTGGTCGTAGCCGAGGTCGAGCAGGGCCATGATCGTCTGCGTGGTCAGCTCCAGGCAGTAGTCCTCGACGATGTTGCCGGAACCGCTGTTCTCGAACCGGTCGATGATCCGGTGGGCGCGGGCTTCGATCTCGGGCTGGAGCCGTTCCATGCGGTCCTTGAGGAAACCGCGCTGGGCGATCTTGCGGGTTTCGGTGTGCCGCGGTGGGTCCTGCCCGACGATCATGCTGGAGATCAGCTCCGGCGGGTACGTGTCGTGGTACTTCTCCGGAACCCGTGCCGCCGTGTTGGCCTCCGAGGAGAACGCCTTCCAGTCGCCGAGGACGCGCAGCGCGTCCTCGCGCCGGGTGACGACCCAGCCGTGCAGCGGCTCGTACCAGAACACCGGGGCATCCTCGCGGGCTGCGGCCAGGTGCAGCGCGGGGTCGCGGTAGTACGCCTCGGACATGACGTCGAATCCGTGGGCGACCGGGCATCCTCCGGTCGCGTCGTGCTGAGTGGTCATCGGCACCTCACCTGGAGCGGACCGCGGACGCGGCGATCGAGGACAGCTTCTGGAAGCGCGCGACGTTGTCGCCCTCGTCCATCACGCCGGAGGACAGGAAGCAGAACGAGACGTCCGAGACCGGGTCGACCCACAGCAGCGAGGAACCGGCGCCGTAGGAACCGAAGGTGCGCGGGGACACGAACGGGCCGAAGAAGCGGGCGTGCGAACCGGTTCCGGCAAGGGCCATGCCGAGTCCCATGTTGCCGGGCGGCACGTCCCACCTGCGAGCTTCGGCGACCATGCCGTAGAGGTCGTTGATGTCGTCGCCGGTCTGGTTGGTGGTGGCGAAGTCCAGCACCGACTCGCCGATGATCTGCTCGCCCTCGGCGGTGCGGCCCCGGTTGCGCAGCACCTCGGTGAAGGCGAAGACGTCGTCGATCGTGGAAACGGCACCGACCCAGGGCATTTCGGCGTCCGGGCGATCGATGGCGTCGTTGAGGCACTCGATGTCGTCGGGCTTGAGCCAGGAATCGTTGGCCGCGACCACCTTGAGCGCAACGGCGCGGTCCCGCCACTCGGGCGGGAGCCCGAAGCGGGTGTGCTGCATGCCGATCGGCCGGAAGACCTGCTCGTGCACGAGATCGCGGAAGGACGCGGCACCGTGGGCGCGGCGGACCATCTCGCCCAGCAGCGCGTGGTTGATGGCGGGGGAGTAGTGCAGGTGGGTGCCCGGCTCGTGCACCACGTCGACGGTGCCGAGGGCGTCGATGACGTCGGCGAGCACCGCGAACCCTTCCGGGCCCAGGCCGGGGTTCGGCGTGGCGGGCATGCCGGCGCGGTGGGTCAGCAGGTGCGCGACGTTGATCCGGTCCTTGCGGGCGGCCCGGAACGGCTCGGGTCCGAAGAACTCGGGGATGAGGTCGACGACGCGGGTGGAGAGCATGAGCCGGCCCTCGCTGAGGGCGCGGAACACCAGCGCGTTGGTGAAGCCTTTGGACATCGACAGGACGCGGTAGACGTCGTCGGTCGCGGTCGGTCGGCCGGTGTCCGCATCGGACGATCCGTAGGCACCGCGCAAGGCGATCTGGCCGTGCCGGGCGACGATGATGTTGGCGCCGTGGTAGTCGCCGCGCGCGATGTCGCCGCGGATGGCCTCGTCCAGGACTTCGAGGAATCGGCGTTCCAGACCGGGGACGTCGGTGATGGTCACCTGGCGTTCGTGGTTCTCGGGCACTGTTCTTCCGTTCGTGCTGCGGGGCAGGAGTGGTCGGGCGGGCTGCTCAGGCCATGAGAGCGCCGCCGGAGGGCGAGAGCGTCTGGCCGGTGAAGTGCTTGCCCGCGTCGGAGGCCAGGAACAGGACGGTGCGGCCGACCTCGTCGGGTTCCGCGACGCGCTTGAGCGGCTGCAGCGCCAGCAGCGCCTGGACGTGGTCGTCGCCGGAGGCGCTGAGCATCGCGGTGTTGACGCCGGCCGGGGCCAGGGCGTTGACGCGGATGTCGAACGGCGCCAACTCAGCGGCCACCGCCTTGGTCAGCCCGACGATCGCGGCCTTGGACGCCGGGTAGTAGGCGGGCATCGGCAGGCCGATGAGCCCCGCCACCGAGGCGAAGTTGACGATCGAACCCCCGCCGGCCTTCTTGAGCAGGTCCACGGCGGCGCGGATCGTGTAGAAGGTGCCGTTGAGGTTGATGGCGACCACGCGGTCGAAGTCCGCATCGGTGATCCCGCCCAGGAATTCGGGGTGGAACGTTTCGCCGGTCTTGGCCGCGTTGACCATCCGGTCGTTGATGCCGTCGACCCACGCCTGCTGCGCCCCGCCGGGGGTGGACACGCCGGCGGCGTTGACCAGGACGTCGAGCTTGCCGTGGTCGGTCCCGACCTGGCCGAAGACCTCGTTGATCGCGGTCGAGTCGGACACGTCCAGCGCGAATCCGCGGGCGCGGGGGAGCTGGGCGAACTCCTCGTCCAGGGCTTCTCGACGCAGGTCGATGCCGTAGACGGTCGCGCCGGCGTCGGTCAGGGCCTTGGCGGTGGCCAGGCCCATCCCTGAAGCGGCTCCCGTGACGACTGCGATGGCGCCATCCACTCTCATCCGGTTCTCCCTGTCGTGCGGAGGCAGCTCTGCCGATGCGCTGCCTCACTTCGGGTGGGTTCGGGCCAGCATCGCAAAGACTTGGACAACCTGTCCAGGTTTGCGCGGCGATATTTTGGACAGGCTGTCCAGGTTGGTTTTCTCGTTGGGGGGAAGGCGCTTTGGGGTGGAGCGGCCTGCCTGCGGTGGGTTGGTCACGCAAAACCGGAACCAAGTATTCTGCACAGCAGAATCGAACTCGGAGGCTCGGAGGGCTGATGGCCACGGAGATGAAGCAACCCCCGGCGTACGCCATCGCCAGCGTTGATCACGCGTTGC
Source organism: Saccharopolyspora endophytica (assembly GCF_018070075.1). Taxonomy (GTDB): domain Bacteria; phylum Actinomycetota; class Actinomycetes; order Mycobacteriales; family Pseudonocardiaceae; genus Saccharopolyspora; species Saccharopolyspora endophytica. Next base: position 25,097 of record NZ_JAGPXE010000011.1, on the reverse strand, counting down.
GGCTCGCGACGATCCTGCAGCTCGAAGGCGGTCTGAGCGTCGCCGACGCGGCTGAGCGCCTGGGTGTCGCGCGGTCGACCGCCCACCGGCTGCTCGCGATGCTCGTCTACCGGGATTTCGCCGCGCAGGACGACACCAAGGTCTACCGCGCGGGTCCCGTCCTGGAGCTCGCCTCGCATTCGCGCTCGACGGCCTCCCGGCTGCGGCAGGCCGCCCTGCCCCACCTGGACAGGCTCGTCGACGAGCTGGGGGAGTCGGTCAACCTGACGGTGCGCACCGGGAGCACCACCCGGTTCATCGCCTGCGCCGAGTGCCGGCAGGCGTTGCGGGTGGGATCCCGGGAGGGCATGGTCTTCCCAGCCCACCAGACCACCGCCGGCCTGCTGCTGCTCTCCGAGCTCACCGGCGAAGAGCTCGACTCCACCTACGCCGGAGCGGCTCAGGCCGAGGTGCCCGACATGGACCAGCTGCGCCGGGAGCTGGCGAAGGTCCGGCGCAACGGGTTCGCGCTGAACCAAGGGCGTTCGGAGCGCGGCGTCGTCGCCATCGGCGTGCCGGTCCGATCCGCGGAGGGCGCGGCGATCGCGGGGCTGTCGGTGTCGATGCCCAGCGTGCGCTACGACCGAGGGCGGCTGCGCCCGATCGTCGCCGTCCTCGCCTCGGCTGCGAGCGCGCTGGAGAACGACCTGCACTCGGAATGACCACTTCCGGTTCCTTGCCGGCGGAACGCTCGCGGAACCGGACGAATTCTTCATAGCAGAACTACCTGTTCCTCAGCCGAGGACCGTCGCAGGGTGGAACGCGCTACCCGGTGTCCGGGCGGAGCTCAGCGGGCGATCCAAGACCGGCCCGCAGATGCGAAGAGGAGTTCAGACCAGTGCAGTTCTACCTTGACGGCTACAAGCCCGGCGACCCGTTCGTGGACGAGCCCCACCCGTCCGTCGCGGAGCGGCCTCCCGGCCTGCCGGACACCGCCGACGTGGTGATCATCGGCTGCGGCCCGGCCGGTCTGGTCCTGGCGGCCCAGCTGGCCCGGTTCCCGGAGCTGCGCACGGTGATCGTCGACCGGCGGGACGGACCGCTGGAAGTCGGCCAGGCCGACGGCGTCGCCTGCCGCACGGTGGAGATGTTCGAGGCGTTCGGGCTCGCCGACCAGCTCATCCACGAGGGCTACCAGGTCAACGAGGTGAGCTTCTGGCGGCCGGACCCCGATGGCAGCGGCTCGATCGTGCGCGCCGGGCGCGTCGACGACGTGGAGGAGGGCATCTCCGAGATGCCGCACATGATCGTCAACCAGGCCCGGATGCTGGCCTACCTGCGCGACCACATGCGCCGCTCGGCCAGCCGAGCCGAGCCGTTCTACGGCTTGCACGCCACCGACGTCCGGGTCGACCCCGACGGCGAGCACCCGGTCGCGGTCACGCTGCAGCACGTCGAGAACTTCGAGCCCACGGGCGAAACCTCGACGATCCGGGCCAAGTACGTGGTGGGCTGCGACGGTTCGCGCAGCGGAACCCGGGAAGCCATCGGCCGCCGACTGGAGGGCGATGCGACCAACAGCTCGTGGGGCGTGCTCGACGTCCTGGCCGTCACCGATTTCCCCGACATCCGGCTCAAGTCGGCCATCCACTCCGAGCAGGGCAGCATCCTGATCATCCCGCGCGAGGGCGGATACCTGGTGCGGCTCTACATCGAACTCGACAACGACCGCGACGCCGAGATGCTGCGCGACCGCAGCGCGACGCCGGAGAAGCTCGCCGCGGTCGCCAACCGGATCCTGCACCCGTACTCGATCGACGTGAAGCACGTCGGCTGGTGGGCGGTCTACGAGATCGGCCAGCGCCTCTGCGACCGCTTCGACGACGCCGACGAGTCCGGAGCGCGCGAGCCGAGGGTGTTCATCGCCGGCGACGCCTGCCACACCCACAGCGCGAAGGCCGGGCAGGGCATGAACGTCTCGATGGCCGACGCCTGGAACCTCGGGTGGAAGCTGGGCGCGGTGCTGCGCGGCACGTCGCGGCCCGAGCTGCTGCGCACCTACTCCGAGGAGCGGCAGGCGGTCGCCCAGCAGCTCATCGACTTCGACCGCGAGTTCGCCGCCCTGTTCAGCGCCCGCTCGGACGGTGACGAGGGCCGTGCGGACCCGGAGAAGTTCCAGCACTACTTCCGCGAGCAGGGCCGGTTCACCGCCGGGGTCGCCGTGCGCTACCAGCCCTCCCTGATCACCTCCGCATCACCTCATCAGGACCTGGCCGACGGGTTCCCGCTGGGGATGCGGTTCCACTCGGCGCCGGTGATCCGCCTGGCCGACGCGAAGCCGGTGCATCTCGGACACGCCGCCCGGGCCGACGGCGCCTGGCGGCTCTACGCGTTCGCCGACCGCGCGCACCCGGGCAGCGCCGATTCCCGGCTGGGGGATCTGGCCCGGTTCCTGGCCTCCGGGGGTTCGCCGATCGCCCGGTTCACCCCGCCCGGTGCCGACCCCGACTCGGTGATCGACGTCCGGGCCGTGCTGCAGCAGGGACATCGCGACATCACGGTCGAGGACCTGCCGCCGGTGCTCCTGCCGCGCAAGGGACCGTTCGCGCTCGTCGACCACGAGAAGGCCTTCTGCCCGGACCCGGACGCCGACATCTTCGACCTGCGCGGTCTGGACAGGGAACGCGGCGCCCTCGTGGTGGTCCGGCCGGACCAGTACGTCGCCCACGTGCTCCCGCTCGACGCCCACGACGAGCTCGTCGACTTCCTCGGCGGAGTCCTCGTCGAGGTCGGAACCTCCACGGCCTCCGGCAGGAGCTAGAACGCGCGGGCAGCGGTGGCGGGTCGGGTTGGTTCGGTGGGACCGTGGCGCCATCGCGCACCACTGGGGGGCGAACCGTGCATCTCGATCCCGAACTGGCCGCAGCCGTGCCCGCGTTGCCCGACCTGCACATCCACGACCTCGACGGCGCTCGAACGCGGATGGCGGACCTCGCCGCGAACGCTCCGCAGGAGGTTCCCGGCGAGGTCACCGCGACCGATCACGAGGTTGGGGGAGGTGTGCCGGTCCGCGTCTTCCGCCCGTCCGACGTGCCCGACCCGCTACCTGCCGTGCTCCTGCTGCACGGGGGCGGGTTCGTGATGGGCGGCGTGGATTCCCTGACCGCGCAGGCGGTGGACCTGTGCTCGCACCTGCCCGCGGTCGTCGTCGCGGTCGACTACCGCTTGGCGCCCGAGCATCCGTACCCGGCGGCGTTGTGGGACTGCGAGGCCGTGCTCGGCTGGACCACGTCGGAGTCCGGGTCGCTCGGCGTGGACACCACGCGCATCGCGGTGTACGGGATGAGCGCGGGTGGCGGGCTCGCCGCAGCCCTGACGTTGCTGGTCCGGGACCGGGGCGGACCTCCGGTGCGCTTCCAGGTGCTCGACGCCCCGGAGGTCGACGACCGCGTCGAGACGTTCTCGGCACGCACGTTCGACGAGACACCGCTGTGGAACCACGCCGACGCGGTGCTGAGCTGGCGGCACTACCTGCGCGGGTGGAACGGGGACGTTCCCGCCTACGCGGCTCCGGCCCGCGCGGACGACCTGTCCGGGCTGCCGGCCGCGTACGTGTCGGTGTACGAGAACGACCCGCTGCGCGACGAGGGCCTGGCCTACGCCTCCGGCCTGCTGCGCGCGGGCGTGCCGGTCGAGCTGCACCTGTTCCCCGGCACGTTTCACCGCTCGGCGGTGCTCACGGGCGCAGCGGTGTCCCAACGCCAAACCACCGAAACCCGCGACGCCCTCCGCCGAGCCCTGCACCCGGCGACCTGATCAGCGACGAGGTCGCGACACTCGATAGCGCCCTCACCTCGTTGAATCCCGAAAGGTGATCCACCTGCTTGAGGGGTGAGACGGGGTACTGGCGGGTGCGAGATCGGTGTCGAGCACGTGCAAATCGGACGTTGAGCGTTCAATCCTTTCGGTGTGATGCTGCTCTTTTCGGGTGGCGTGGTGCAATTCAAGCGAATTTGATCTGCATGTTTGATACGGGATTCGGCATTTTGGGAAATGAGTGAAAAACAAGTTCGGGCGCGCTTGGGGAATCGGGCATTTTGGGATTTGGGTCGACTGTGCTCCTTGGTAGAGTCGCGAATCTCGCAACTGGTCCATCTCCCCAGCTCTCATGCTTGGCCGCTTGGTAGTCGATGCCTGCGGCCCAAGATCGAATTATTGAGGGGGTGAGAAAATGAAGAAGAAGACGGTGCACAACTCCCCGCACGCGATCGGCGGCGGCACCACAGGCGTGCGGATCTCCAAGTAGCGGAAAGGTGGGGCGGCTGGGGGATGCGCGCATGCCTCGTCGCTCCACCCCGCCTTTGCCGATTCGGAGGTGTGATCGAGTGGACGTGACGTTGGTCAACATGCCGTGGGCGTCGGTCGCGTACCCGTCACTGGCATGTGGAATCCTCAAAGCGGCTGCCGAACGCGGCGGGGATCATCGGGTCGCCATGGTGGATGCGAACCTCGACTTCTTCGATTGGATGCACGGCGAGTTCGGCGCCGGCCTGCGTGAATACGACTTCTTCAGTCTTGACAGCTACTTCCAGGGCTGTGGCGACTGGATCTTCACCTCTGCGCTTTATGACGATCGGTCCTGGCGCGTCGAGGAGTTTTACGCGGCGCATCGCGGAGACATCGACGAGGCATTGCTCCGGCTGTGCGTTCAACTGCACGAGCTCGTGCCGGACTGGATCTCGATGTATGCCAAGAAGCTGGCGGATTCAGCCGGCGCGCTAGTTGGCCTCACCACGACGTTCCAGCAAAATGCGGCCTCGCTTGCCCTGGCTCGTGAGTTGAAAAGCATCGATCCTGCGTTGCGGACGGTGCTGGGTGGGGCGAACTGCGAGGGGCCGCAGGGGGCGGCCTGGCATCGGAACTTCGAGTTCGTCGACTTCGTGGTCCGCGGGGAAGGCGAGGCTGTGTTCCCCGCGCTGCTCGACGGGCTCGCTTCCGGGGGTGGTTTGCAGGAGATCCCCGGGTTGTGCTGGCGCCACAAGTCGGAGGCTAGCGCGAACGCGCCGAGCGCCGCCCCGTTGCCGCCGGGGCGCATAGTGTCACCCGACTTCGGTGACTACTTCGAGCGGCACGCTTCCTGTTCTGCATCCACCGAGGTGGAGCCCAAGTTGGTCGTCGAGGGATCCCGCGGTTGTTGGTGGGGAGAAAAGCACCACTGCACGTTCTGCGGTCTTAACGGGGCCTTCATGGAGTTTCGAAGCAAGAGTCCCCAACGGTTCCGCGATGAGTTGTTCGAGCTCGCGGCTCAGCATCAGGTGCTCGATGTGTACCTCGTGGACAACATCCTCGACATGAGCTACCTCAACACGGTCCTGCCGGAATTCGTCGAATCCGGATGCGACCTGCGGATTCAATGCGAGGTCAAGTCGAACCTCCGATTCGATCAGATGCGCCTGTTGGTGGACTCCGGAGTCGTCCAGGTGCAGCCCGGCATCGAGAATCTCAGCACTCGAGTCCTCAGGCTCATGGACAAGGGGGTGAGCGGTTGCCAGAACGTGCGTTTTCTCCGGGATGCTAGCTCGTTGGGCCTCACCGTGATGTGGAACTACCTGTACGGGTTTCCTGGCGAGTTGGATTCGGACTACATCCCAGTGATCGATCAAATGGCCGCGTTGCATCATCTTCCGCCGATGGACGGTGCGGACCGCATCGCGCTGGAGCGCTTCAGCCCGTATTTCGATCGTTTAGAGCTGGGCTTCTCGGAGCGCAGCCCTGATCCCCAATACGCCCGCAACTACGATCTGCCTTCTGAAGAGCTGGCCGATATCGCCTATCTGTTCACCAGCAAGCCCGCAGGCATCGGGGCCGATACCGAGAAGCGGTTGTTGGATGCTTCGGCTGCCTGGCGGGCTGCGCATCGGGGAAGCGACCTGGATTTGGTGCGGATGGATGCCGAGACCGTGATCGTGGACGATCGCCCCGGGTTCGGCCAGCGCGAACACGTGCTTGCCGGCACCGATATGGCTTTGTTCGAGATGCTTGATCGTCCGAGAGGGTTGTCAACACTCCAGAAGCGCTTCGGCTCGGGAATCCAGGACACGTTGATGTCTTGGCAGGCAGCCGGGCTGGTCTTCACCGATGGAGGCCACTACGTGCACGTCGTCCCCGAAGCCAACAATCAGCGGCAGTTGAGGGTCGGGTGAAGACGTGGAGATCGAAGCCTACTTGCATCATCGAGGCCGCCTCGCCCAGGAACCTGTGGTGTGCGAACGAGTGTCAACCAAGGCTCCCGCGCAGGCGGAGGCGCTGTTCAGGGCCGGCATCCGTCGAGTCGTGTTCACGGAACCGATCTGCCTGACCGACGACTCGGCGCGCCCACCTCTCGATCTGATTCGCGAACTGGAGGCTTGGGGAGTGCTGGTCGACTGGACGGCTGCGGAGGTACCAGCCGAGTGGAAGTCGTTCGCGCATCTACCTCCACCTGCCGGAACGGGCGCGGAGCTGGAGGAGTGGTCCACCGCGTACCACCCCGGGAAATGTGTTCTCCGGCAGGGGCCTGGGTTCATCCAAGTCCGTGATCGTCGATCCGGCGTGCTCGACTGCTACACGATCGATGAGCCTTTCCTGCAAGGCGTCGTGCATCAACTCGCCGCGGGATTGAGCCCGAACGAGTGTGACCCCGTTGCGGTCGCCCTCTTCATCGAACACGACCTGGTAGTCCGGGCCGGAGAACTCGCGTGGTGGGCCCCGGCGCGCCTTCGCCGTTGGCCGGTACCGGCAATGGCTATGTGAGCGCGGTGAACAGCGTGGGCCAGTGGAAGGGGAACGAGGCATGAGCGAAGTGGGTGCGTCGGCGACAGGCCTTCGGAGCCGTGCGTTCCGGGTTCTCCTTGCGTCATGGGGTGCTTCGTCGATCGGAGACGGGGTTCTCACGGCAGCGTTGCCGTTGTTCACCGCGGTGAGCACTCGCGATCCGCTGTCGGTGTCGATCGTGGCGGTCGCGTCGGTGTTGCCCTGGTTGGTCGTGGCCCTGCTCGCTGGGGCGCTTGTCGATCGGTGGTCTCCGCGGACAACCCTGATCGTCAGTCTCGTGGTCCGTAGCGGCCTGACGTTGTCCTTGGGCGTGTTGATCATGTTGGGGAGCGCGAACGTCGCCGTCTTGGCGGTGTCCGCCTTCATGTTGAGCAGCGCGGAAACCTTCGCGGACTCGGCCGGGCAGAAACTGTTGGTGGCGTTGGCCGGTCGGTCCGAACTGGAGCGCGCCAACGGCCGCGTGGTGAGTGCAGAGACTGCGGGGGTGGAAATCGCGGGTCCCTTGGCCGCAGCAGGGTTGTTCGCGTGGAAACCGGAATTCTGCTTTCTGGCGGTTGGAGTCACGTTCGTCGTCGCGGGGCTCCTGGCGGCGACCGTGAGCGTTCGCGTCGAACGACCGGCGAAGCGGGAGACCACAGCGCTGCGCACTGAGGTCCTCGAAGGCCTGCGGTTTCTCGTGCGGCAGCGCACACTGCGGGTGGTGGTCGGCGTCGTAGGGCTGACCGCGTTCTTGACTAGCGGCGTCAACGCCGTGGCGTTCCTCTATGCGATCGAATCGCTGCATCTTCCGGTGGCATCGGTCGCTACCTTGCTCGTGTGCACAGCCGTTGGAGCCCTCGCTGCGGCGCCGCTCGCCTCCAAGCTGGCGCTGCGATGGGGCAGTGGAAGAGTGATGATCTGCGCTCTCTTCGTCCTGGCCGTCGGCATCGCGACGTTGGGTGTCGGCAGATCGCAGTGGGCGGCCTGGGTGGCGTACCTGGTCATGGGCGTCGGCGCTGGCGCGTGGAACGTGCTTTCCTCGGCCAATCGCCAACGACTCACACCACCACCTCTGATGGGGCGAGTGACCAGTGCGCACCGGGTACTGGCGTGGGGGCTGATGCCGCTGGGTGCGGCACTCGCGGGCCCCGTCGCCGCGATGACCTCGCTGCGTGCGGTCATCATCGGTGCGGCCGTCGTAGTCATGGCGATCGCCCTGCTCTCTGCTCCGAGACTGCTCGGGGTTGCTCAGGCAATGGGCCGCGCCGAGGTAGAAGAGGTCGTCGAGTCGTCGCCGGGCTAGAGGCTTGCGTGAGCAACGGCATGCGGCCGCCACACGCACGGTTCGGAGTCTGAGGCGACCTGACGGCGGTCAGCCTTGGCGGGCTACTGCGGCGTAGCAGGCGGAGCGTTCCGGGTGGTCGCCCGGGGGAGTGTCCGGCCGCCACTCGACGGTGTAGACGACGCCCGGGTCGATGAGGTCGAAGTCAGCGAGCAGGTCCTCGATCTCGGATTTGCTGCGGAGCGTCATCGGGTTTCGGCTGTCGTCGAAGAACGGTGCCGCGGCTCGCATCTCGGGCAGGTCGCTGGTGAGGTGCGAGGCGATCAGGTACGAGCCGGGAGCCATGCCGGCCCGGTACTCGCGCAGCAGGCGTCGGGGTGAGGCCGCGTCGTTGACGTAGTGGAGCATGCCGACCATCAGCAGGGCCGTGGGCTGCTGGAAGTCGATGAGCCGCCGCGTGTCGGGGTGTTCGAGGATCTTGTGCGGGGCGCGGATGTCCTCGCCGAGGATGACGACGCGCGGGTTGGCCGTGAGCATGCTGCGGGCGTGCGTCACGGCGACGGGATCGTGGTCGACGTAGACGACGCGGGATTCGGGGTCGACCTCCTGGACCACCTCGTGGACGTTGCCGACCGTCGGGATTCCGGAGCCGAGGTCCAAGAACTGCCGGATGCCCTGGTCGAGGCAGAATCGGAGCGCGCGGTGGAGGAAGGCGCGGTTGGCCTTGGCCGCGTCGTTGAGGTACGGGAAGACTTCGAGCGTCGCGTCCTGAGCCCGTCGGTCGGCTTCGAAGTTGTGCGCCCCACCGAGGGCGTAGTCGTAGATCCGCGCCACGCTCGGCTGGTTCCAGTCGATCTGCGAAGGAACCCAACTCGGAACTTCTTCCACCGCTCTTCCCCTCGATCGGTTCCCGGCGGGGAGCGGAGTATGCCACTCCGGCCTCGCGAAGATCCAGGGTTCCGGAGGTGTCGGCGCCTACCGGATCGATCGTGCCCAGCTGCGCTCGGTCGTCGAGACCAGGGCTGCTGCGGTGGTCAGTGCGATGGCGAGAGCGAGGGGCAGCTGGACGGCGGGGCCCATGATGGTTCCGGCGAGCGCTGTGCCCGCGGACCCGGCGGTGATCTTGAGCGCGCCGGTCCAGACGAAGACCTGGCCGCGCATCTCGGGAGGGGCGAACTCGTTGCGGGCCGCGAGGGTCGCTGCGAAGAAGTAGGCGTTGGCGATGCCGGCGGCCGCGTAGGCCGCGGTGGCGAGGACGAAGGAGGGGGCGAGGACGACCGCGACGAGGGTGAGGGCCACGACGACGGCCAGCCGGGTCATGAGCCGGTCCGCGTTGCCTTCGAGCGGGCGGACCATGACCCCGACGGATCCGGCGAGGTTGCCCGATCCGTAAGCGGCGGTGAGGATTCCGGCGGCCGCGGCGTCGGTGCCGAGCAGGCCGGTGCTCGCGACCGCGGTGATGGGCAGGGCCGCCACGCTGAACGCGACGATCATGGTCAGGTAGAGGGTCCGGCGCAGCGGGCCGGTGGAGAGCATCACCGCCAGCGTGCGCGCCGGACGCGGCACGTCCCGGGCGTCGGCCGCCGGTGGTGCGGGCGGCAGCAGCATCACGAAAGCCGCGGCGATCGAGGTTCCGGCGGCCAGCACCAGAGCGGCGGTCAGCGGTGAGGACCACGCGGAGACCGCTGCCACGACGCTCGGCCCGACGGTTCCGCCGATGCCGTAGGTGGCGACGTCCCACCCCTGCGCCCGGCGTTGGCTGGTGCGGCTGGGACCGGCGATGGCGGGCAGCCGGCTGCTGATGCCTCCGGTCAGCAGCGGGCCGAGCAGACCGGAGGCGATGAGCAGGACCGCGGGCACGATCGCGTGCGCCACGGGGTGGAGCAGGACCGCCGCGGCGAGCGCGGCACCGTGGACCACGCTCGCCAGCGCGATGACGCGACGTCCGTCGCGTGCCGTGTCGAGGCTGCGGGCGACGAAGGGGCCGAGCAGGTGCGGTGCGGTGATGCAGGCGCCGAGCGCACCGGCCAGCCAGCCCGGATCTCCGCTGGTGGTGACGAGCAGGACGATGGCCACGACCGCGCCTCCGTCGGCCGTGCGCGCCAGCGTCGCGGCCAGGACGTACCGCAGCAGCGCGCTGCGCGTGGTCGTGCTCGCCTCGGTCATCGCCTCCCGAGCCACCCTCAGCGGAGGTCGAGTTGCTGGACGACCCGGGCGACCGCGGCGCGATCGTCGCCGGGCAGTTCGCGCAGCGGGCGCGGCAGGTTGGGATGTCCCACGAGACCGAGGATCTCGGCGATCGCCGAGACCACGCGGAGGCTGCCGTGGCGGCCGAACAGCTCCCAGAGCGGTTGCAGCCGCTGGGATTCCGCGTCCGCGGAGTTCGCGTCGCCGGCCTCGGCCGCGCGGGTGATCGCCAAGGCGGGTTCGGGCAGCGTCCCGGCCACGACGGAGTACCAGGCGTGGCACCCGGCGTTGAGACCTGTTGCGGCCAGCGGATCTCCGCTGACGCCGATCGTCACCGACGGCAGCAGCGCGCGGAGAGCGGAGACGCGGTCCGCGGCCGCTCCGGGGTCGGCCGGTACCCCGGGAATCTTGATGGAGGCGACGTGGGGCAGTGCGGCGATGCGGGCGTAGAGGTCGTCGGTGAAGGTGAAGTGCGTGGTTCCGGGGTTGTCGTAGACCGCCAGCGGAACCGACAGCTCGGCGGTGACGTCCTCGTAGAGCCCGAACACCTCGTCCTCGGTGAGCGCCTGGTAGGACACCGGCGCCAGCAGCACGCCGGAAGCGCCCGCCTCCTGGGCGTCCTCGGCGAGCTCGAGGACGTCGCGGGTGCGCACCGACCCGATGCCGACGATCACCGGTGTCGTTCCGGAGTGCTCGACGGCCAGCCGCGCCGCGCGAGCGCGCTCGGCGCGGTCCAGGTACGGGTACGAGCCGGTGGAGCCGAGCGCGGTGATCGAGTCAACGCCCGCGGCGGACAGCCGCTCGACGAGTCCGGCGAACACCTCCTCGTCGATGCCGCGGTCGGTGACGGGCGTGAGTGGGAACGCGCTGAGACCGGTGAACATGGATCCTCCGTGGGGTCAGGCGGGTGTTCGTGGCGTCCGGAGCGGACCGTTCAGGTTCGCCTCTTCGGGCCCAGGACCGCGGCGAGGTCGGCGGCGAACGCCTCCGCTTGCTGCGGGCCGATGTTCGAGGTGGTCACCCGCAGCGCTCCCGCGCCGCGTTCGGTGACCGCGAAGTCGGAGCCGCCGCGCACCGCCCAGCCGCGCAGGGCCAGCGCGTCGATCAGCCGCTTTTCCCCTCGTCCCACCGGAATCCAGGCGTTGAGCCCGTCGCGGTCCGGTGGCAGGGAGATGCCGTGCTCGTGCAACGCGCCGGTCAGCGAGCGCAGGCGCTCGGCGTAGGAGTCGCGGGCGCGCCGCAGCAGCCGGGCGGTTCCCTCGTCGTGCAGCATCGTTGCCACGATGTGCTGCAGGGCGTGGCTGATCCAGCCCGCCGTCGAGCTCAGCCGCGCGCTCAACTGCGCAGCACTGTCCTCATCGGACAGCACGAACGCCAGCCGCAGGTCCGGTCCGAGGAACTTCGACATCGACCGCACCAGCGCCCAGCGCGGCGCGCTCGCCGGGGTGATGCGGTGGTAGGGCCGGGCCGAGATCGCGGAGAAGTGGTCGTCCTCGATGACCAGCACCTCGGGGTACCGGGCCAGCAGTTCCCGCAACTCCTCGGCGCGTGCGCCGGTGAGGCTCGCGCCGGTCGGGTTGTGCGCCCGCGGCGTGCACACGACGGCCCGAACACCGGCTTCCAACGCCCGGGACAGCCCGTCCGGCGTCATCCCGTCCGCGTCCACGGGTACCGGGATGCTCCGGTAGCCGTTGAGCCGCATCGTGCCGATGCTCGACAGGAAGCACGGATCTTCGACGGCCACCGCATCACCGCGGGTGAGGTGCGCGCCGAGCAGGCGCTCCACCGCGTCGGCCGCGCCGTGGGTGAGCACGAGCCCGCGTGGAACGGACCCGACGTCGGGAGCCATCTCCGAATCGACCCACGCCGCCAGGCGCTCGTTGATCGGCGGATGCCCGTACAGCGCGGGCTCGTACCCGGCTCCGAAGGCCGTCCGCGGGTCGGGCAGGAACTCGACCGCCGGATTGCCGTCGGAGAGGTTGATCAGCTCGCGGGAGGCGCTGCGCCCCTCGCCGTCCAGCGCGGGAACCCCGAGCACGACGGTTCCACCGCGACGCCGCGTCTCGACCAGCCCCGCCGCGGCCAACTGCGCGTAGGCGGACGCGACCGTGTTGCGGTTGACCCCCAACTCGGTGGCGAGCCCGCGGATCGGCGGCAGGGCAGCACCCTGCGCCAGACCACCGGAGTCGATCAACCTGCGGATCGACTCGACGATCTCCGCAGCACTGGATCCGGAGATCGCCTCGGGATGTCCTCGTCGCGCCACCCCGCCGACGGTAAATGTCCTAGGACATAAAAGCCAACACGAGTGGCCCGCCTCACTGGATCGTCGGAATGACCCCATCCGCCGCAGCTATTGCTTCAGTGAAGAATGAAATCAATCCGCCGAACACGCGACCAGGCCGGGGTCTGGGAGGTGAATCCCGCGGCCCCGGCCGGTGTTCGTGGTGGCGTTCAGCGCGTGAGCAGGCGGGTGGGGGCCGTGGAGGCGTGGTGGAGCGCCCATTCCAGCGGGCCGCGGTGCAGCAGCACTCGCCAGGCGGTCGTGATCAGCATCGTCGCGGCGATCAGGACCAGCCAGGGGAGGTAGGGGTTCTCGGCGCTCATCCGTCCCAGCTGCTCGGGTCCGAAGGCCTTCAGGACGAGCAGGTGGCCGGCGTAGGAGGTCAGTGCGAGCGCCCCGACCGACGAGATCGGCAGCAGCAGCCGGCGCAGTCGCTGACCGAACAGGCACAGCCCGATCACCGCGATGGCGACCCCGCCGGCACCGATGATCTCGAACGGGGTGCCGCTGTGCGCGGAGGCGGTGAGCAGCCAGGCCGCGGAGGTGGTCGGTGCCGTCCCCAGGCTGGACGACAGGACCGCGTCGAGGATCTCCGGCGGGAGCCCGTCCGGCAGCGTCGAGAGCAGGCTCTCCTCGCCGCCGAGGACGTTCATCGCGACCCACGAGCCGCCGTAGCCGAGGATTCCCAGTCCCACGCCCGAGGCGATCAGCTCGCCGCGCACCGCGAGCAGGTCGAGCCTGCCCAGCGCCATGCCGATGAGCAGGAACGGCAGCCAGGTCAGCACCGGGTACGCGCCGGTGAGCAGCAGACCGTGGAAGACGGTCCACAGCCCGTCCGCCGAACCGAAGTCGCCGAAGTTCGGTGCGTATCCGAGCTGGTTGATCTCCATGCCGCTGCGCAGCGCGAACGACAGCAGCGGTGCGCCGATCGCGAGCACCGCGGCCAGGATCGCCAGCGCACCCGCGCGCAGCCGCAGCAGCGGGATCGAGAGCAGGAACAGCACCCCGTAGAACGCCAGGATCACCATCGCGGGCACCTGAAGCGTGGTCAGAGCCGTGCCGAGCAGGAACAGCAGGACCGCGCGGAGGGCGATGCGCACCCGGGAGCTGCGCATCCGAGTCCCGTCGAAGGGCTGAGATCCGCCGCTGAGCAGCGCGATCGACACCCCGGCGAGCACCGCGAACAGCGCCGCCGCGCGGCCGGCCGCGAGTGCGGACGGCCAGGCGGTGGGTGGCATGACGTGCGCGGCGAACATGCCGAACACCGCGAGCCCCCGCGCCACGTCCAGGCCCACCAGCCTGACCTGGTTCGCCCGCTTCGGAGGGTCTTGTTGGCTGGTGATGATCTGCGTCGTCGAATTCACGTGCACGACCGTCGCACTCGCCGCCGGTGCTGCGGATCGACCGCGAGGCCGGATCAGCTAGCACTTTGGGACAGTTCCGCCCTACTACTCCTGGACGACCCGGCGCCGCAGGAACTCCGCCCACGGCGTCTCATGTGGACGGACATCCGGGAGTGCGTTGATCCGTCAGGCCGGGAGGAGGTGACCGCCTTCGGTCTCCCAACGGGCTTCGGATGACTCCTCGATCGGCATCGGGTCGTCGGCCAGCAGCTCGGTGGGGGAGGCGACGTTGTGGCGCTCGGCCGCCCTCGCCAGCGCCGCGTTCCCGCGAAGTTCGGTCGTGTCGGCGGGGATGAGCAGAAGCACCACGTGGTGCCCGCTCGAATCCGTCAGGCCGATCGTGCGCCGGTCGAGCGTGCGGAAGCCTTCGAGGCGCACCTGGTGCCCCTGGACGCGGAGCTTCCTGGGGGCCGGGTCCCACGCGGTCAGGTTGTAGGCGAGCCGGGTCATCGGCCCCGAGGTGGCCATGAGCGCGGTGAGCAGCGACGTGAACTCCGTCGTCGGGTTCGTCGAACGCGGCCACCAGGCGCCGTCGACGAACCCCCGCGAGCCGGTTGCGGGCTTGAGGGTGAGGCGCGTTGCGCTTCCCGGGTGTAGGTCGGGTCCCATGGTGGAACTCCTTTCCGGTCGGTGAACGACCGGTTCTGACCCCCGGGACTGCGCGCTGGACCGCTCACGTTGCCGAGAACCTCGTTGATCCCAGCCTACGCCGGATATCCTTGATCAGGGTTTTCGCCTGATCAAGGCACCGGTTCCGGCGGGTTCGCCAAGCCTGCCGGTCGACAGGTGCGGCGTAGGCTGGCGACATGGCTGAACGCCTGGTCACGGACCGGTTGGTCCTGCGGAGCTGGGAGTTGGAGGACGTGCCCGCGGCCTTCGAGGTCTTCGGGCACGCCGAGGTCGCCCGCTGGTTGAGCCCGATCATGGACCGAGTTCCGGACCTGGCGGCGATGCGGGTGCTGCTGCGGCAGTGGATCGTCGAGGACCTGCGCGCGGAACCTCCCACCGGCCGGTGGTGCGTCGAGCGACGCGAGGACGCCGCGGTGATCGGTGGTGGGACGCTGCTGCCGCTGCCTCCGGGCGGCGAGGACCTCGAACTGGGGTGGCAGCTGCACCCCGCGGCGTGGAAGCAGGGCTACGCCAGCGAGGCGACCTACGCGATGGCGCGGTGGGCCTTCAGCCACGACGCCGATGAGCTCTACGCCGTCGTCCGGCCGGAGAACGCGCGCGCGGTGTCGGCGATCCGACGCAACGGCATGGAGTGGGTGGGCGAAACCGCCAAGTACTTCGGGCAGCCCATGCAGCTGTACCGCCTCCGGCCCGCGGACCTCGATCAGGCGCGACCGGGCGCACTTCCGCCGGGCTTCGAACCCGAATGAGCGGCGTATCATGGGACTTGCCGGTTGAGCAGAGGAATCACGGTTCAGGCGACGCAGCGTCGGAGTTTCGCGGTTACTCCCCTCGTCGATTCGCCCCACGACCACGCCTGCCCGGCCGGTTCCTCGACCTTCGGGAGCAGCACATGACCGCAGCACGAACCCGCGTCCAGGACGCGGCGCTGGTCACCTTCGACGAACGAGGCACCGTTCCTACCGCCGAGATGTCCCGGACGCCCGGCTTGCGCCTGCAGCTGACCCGCCCGCGCGCGGATCTGACGGTGCGGACCGCAGCGGGTGACATCGATTCCAGCAACGCCGCCGAGCTGGCGGGTCTGCTCTGGCCCGCGCTGCAGGGCGAACACTCGTCGATCGTCCTCGACTTCACGGCGGTCACCTTCCTCGGCGTCGCCGGGCTGGAGCTGCTCTCCGCGGCGAACACCTACGCGCCCCATCGAGGGCTGCGGATCGTCCTGATCGCCGGTCAACCGGCCGTCGAGCGGGCCGTGCGCGCCGGCAGCCCGGATGTGGCGCTGCACCGTGCACCTCAGCTGGCTTCCTGCACGACGATCACGGCCGCCGTGCGTGAGCGCGAGCCCGCCCGGATGCTCACCGCGTAACTGGATCCGGTGACTCGCGCAACACGCGCGGACGTGGGGAAATGCGTGAACGGCCTGGTCAGGAGCATCGTGCCTGGATGGCAACACGAGGTGTGGTGATGTGAGGGCGAGTCGCGTCGGGCGGATAGAGTTCTTCTCCGTCCAGCCCTCGATTCACAGCCGGAGACGCCCGCGTGTCTGATCAGTTCGTTCACCTGCACGTGCACACCGAGTTCTCGATGCTCGACGGTGCTGCCAAGCACGATGCGCTGTTCGCCGAGGTCGCTCGGCTCGAACAGCCCGCGGTGGCGATGACCGACCACGGCAACATGTACGGCGCTCACTCCTTCTACAAGAAGGCCGTCAAGGCCGGGGTGACGCCGATCATCGGCATCGAGGCCTACATCGCTCCGGAGAGCCGGTTCCACAAGAAGCCGGTGTTCTGGGGCGCGCGGGCGCGAACCGGGAAGAAGGAGGTCGACGAGTACGGCGAGAGCGGCGACGTCTCCGGCGCCGGTGCCTACACGCACATGACGATGCTCGCCCAGAACTCCACCGGCCTGCGCAACCTGTTCCGGCTGTCGTCGCTGGCCAGCATGGAGGGGTTCTTCCGCAAGCCGCGGATGGACAAGGAGCTGATCGCCGAGCACGCCGAGGGCATCATCGCCACCTCCGGGTGCCTGGCGGGGGAGATCCTGACCCGGCTGCGGCTGGGCCAGAAGCAGGAGGCGCTGCAGGCCGCCTCGGACTACAAGGACATCTTCGGGGCCGACCGGTTCTTCATCGAGGTCATGGACCACGGCATCCAGATGGAGCGCAACATCCGCGGTGAGCTGCTCGACATCGCCCAGCAGCTGGACCTGCGGACCGTGGCGACCAACGACAGCCACTACGTGACCAACGACCAGGCCGGGCACCACGACGCGCTGCTGTGCCTGCAGACGCGCTCCATGATCGCCGACACCGACCGGTTCAAGTTCAACGGCGACGGCTACCACATCAAGAGCTCGGAGGAGATGCGCGAGTACTGGGACACCGAGGTCCCGGGCGCTGCCGACAGCACGCTGCTGATCACCGAGATGGTGGAGGGCTACGAGGAGGCGTTCGCCGCGCACAACCGGATGCCGCAGGCGAAGGTCGAGGCCGGCCGCACCGACGTGGAGATGCTGCGCGACGAGGTCGAGTCGTTCATCCCGAGTCGTTTCAAGGACGGCGCGTTCACCCAGGAGTACCGCGACCAGCTCGAGTGGGAGCTCAAGGTCATCACCGAGAAGGGGTACAGCTCGTACTTCCTGGTGGTCGGCGACATGATCCGGTGGGCCAAGAACAACGGCATCCGGGTGGGGCCGGGCCGTGGTTCGGCGGCGGGCGCGCTGCTGTCGTACGTGCTGCACATCATCGACATCGATCCGCTCCAGCACGGGCTGCTGTTCGAGCGGTTCCTCAACCCCGAGCGCGACTCGCCGCCCGACATCGACATCGACTTCGACGAGCGCCAGCGCGAGCGGGTCATCCAGTACGCCAAGGAGAAGTACGGCGAGGAGTTCTTCGCCAAGGTCATCACCTACGGCACGATTAAGACCAAGGCCGCGTTCAAGGACGCCGCTCGGGTGCACATGGGGCAGGCGGGTTTCCAGCTGGCCGACCAGTTCTCCAAGGCGCTGCCCGCGCCGATCGCGGCCAAGGACATCCCGCTGTCGGGGATCGTCGACCCCGACCACGAGCGCTACCCGGAAGCCGCCGAGGTCCGCTCCCTGATCGAGACCGATCCGCAGATCGGCAAGATCTTCGACACCGCGCGCGGGCTGGAGGGCCTGATCCGCAACGCGGGCGTGCACGCCTGCGCGCACATCATCTCGCGCGAGCCGCTGCTCGACGTGCTGCCGCTGTGGAAGCGCGACGACGGCGAGATCATCACCGGCTGGGACGGTCCGCAGTGCGAGGACGTCGGCCTGCTCAAGATCGACATCCTGGGCCTGGTCAACATGACCACGATCGACGACACCGTGCGGATGGTGAAGACCAACCACGCCACCGAGGTCGAACCCCTCGACATCCCGCTGGACGACGACGCGACCTACGAGATGCTGGGGCGGGGCGAGAGCCTGGGAGTGTTCCAGCTCGAAGGTGGCGGCATGCAGTCGCTGCTCAAGCGCATGCAGCCGACCCGGTTCGGCGACATCGTCGCGTGCGTGGCGCTGTACCGGCCGGGTCCGATGGACGTCAACGCGCACCTGGACTACGCCGACCGCAAGAACGGCAAGAAGCCGGTCGAGCCGATCCACCCGGAGCTCGACGAACCGCTGAAGGACATCCTGGGCGAGACCTACGGTCTGATCGTCTACCAGGAGCAGATCATGGCGATCGCCCAGAAGGTCGCCGGGTACACGCTCGGACAAGCCGACCTGCTCCGACGCGCGATGGGCAAGAAGAAGAAGGAGGTGATGGACGAGCAGTTCGCCCGGTTCGAGGCCGGTATGAAGGAGCGCGGCTACTCCAAGGCCGCGATCGACCAGCTGTGGGCGACCGTCCTCCCCTTCGCCGGGTACGCGTTCAACAAGTCCCACGCCGCCGCCTACGGGCTGGTGACCTACTGGACCGCCTACCTCAAGGCCCACTACCCGGCCGAGTACATGGCCGCGTTGCTGACCGCCAACAGCAACAACAAGGACAAGACGGCCGTCTACCTGTCGGAGTGCCGGCGCATGAGCATCCAGGTGCTGCCGCCGGACGTGAACGAGTCCATGACCGAGCACACCGCGGTCGAGGGGCGCATCCGCTTCGGCATGGGCGCGATCCGCAACGTCGGCGCCAACGTGGTCGAGTCGGTCATCGCCTCCCGCGAGGAGAAGGGGAAGTTCTCGTCGTTCTCGGACTTCCTCGACAAGATCGAGATCACCGCGTGCAACAAGCGGGTCATCGAGTCGCTGATCAAGGCCGGTGCGTTCGACTCGCTCCAGCACACGCGGATGTCGCTCAACGCCCACCACGAGGCCGGGGTCGATGCGGTGATCGGGCTCAAGCGCCAGCAGGCGATGGGCCAGTTCGACCTGTTCGGGGGCGATGACTCCGGTCCCAGCGAGGACACCTCGCCGTTGGCGCACCTGCAGTTCACCGACGAGGAGTGGCCGCGCAAGCAGCTGCTGGCCTACGAGCGCGAGATGCTGGGGCTGTACGTCTCCGCGCACCCGCTCGACGGTGCCGAGCGGCTGCTGGCGCCGTACCAGGACACCAGCATCGCCGAGCTCGTCGGCGGCGAGCGCGAACCCAGCGGGTACGGCAGCAAGGAGCAGCAGCCCAAGATCGCCGGCATGATCTCCGGCATCCAGCGGCGGCTGAACAAGAACGGTCAGCCCTGGGCCATCGTCACGCTGGAGGACTTCGAAGCCAGCATCGAGGTGCTGTTCTTCCCGAAGTCCTACGAGATGTTCGCCGACTGCCTGGTCGAGGACAACGCGCTGGCGGTCAAGGGCCGGGTCAACGAGCGCGAGGGAGAGATCAGCGTGTTCGCCTCCGACGCGGTCCCGATCGACATCACCGCGGCCGAGACCGATCCGGGCAGCGAACCGCCCCTGGTGCTCAAGGCGGACTCCCGCAAGCTCAACGCCGAGGTGATCAGCGAGCTCAAGCAGACGTTGACCGCGCACAAGGGGACCACGCCCGTGCACGTGCACCTCGGCAAGACGCGGCTGGAGCTGCCGGAGTGGCCGGTCAACGTGTGCACCGAGCTGGTCTCGGAGCTCAAGTCCGTGCGCGGCATCGCGGTGGAGCGCGCCGGGCGCTGACCGGCTGTTCCGGCCGCTGAGGACGTGCCGAGAGGAGTTGCCCGTCCCGACGGGCAACTCCTCTCGGCGTCCTAGTCCTCGACGTAGACGAGTGCGTCGCCGACGGCGCGCTCCTCGCTGCCGCTGGGCTTGTTGGTGAGGGTGCCGTCGACCGACATGGTGGTGGAGCCACCGCCGTCGAGGTTGACCGCGTCGGTCAGGCCCAGCGCCTGGGCGACGGCGGCGGTCTCGTCCATCGTGGTGCCGACGCTGGTGGTCTGCCTCCCGTCGATGGTGGCCAGCAGGATCGTGCCGTCCGGGGTGGTTCCGGCGATGGTGCGCGGGTTGCGCGCGAAGAAGTCACCGGAGCCCGGCGGCACGACCACCTCGCCGCCGGTCATCAGCCGGTAGCGGCCGTTGACGCCGAACAGGCCCGGTCGCAGGTCGATTTGGTCGCCGTTCTCGTCGGTCAAGGTCGAGGACGTGTCGAGGCAACCCCGCGCGGTGAGGGCCAGCAGCGCTGCCGCGTCCCGCCCGGTCGCCTGCAGCGAGGTCTGGTCGGGTGCGAGGGTCGTGCCGCGTGCCGGGGAGGTGCGCACGACGCATCCGCGCTGGTCCAGCACCACTTCGGTGCCGTGCCCGGACGGGGTGGGGCCGAACTCGGGGTTGAACAGGACCACGTCGCCCGGCTGCGCGCACTGCGTCTGGTCGGGCAGCTCGGCGCACTCGGCCGGGATCACCGGCGGGTGGTTGAGGTGTTCGAGCGGCGTGGTGGCCTCGGTCTGGCGGTTGCGCACCGACCCGGACCAGGTGGTGCGGCCCATGAGGACCTCGTCGCTGTTGCTGTCGACGATGAGGTCGGCTTCGGCCTCGGTGGTGGTCGGTTCGCTGAGCAGCTTGCCGCCGTAGACGCCCAGGCCGACCGGGTCACCGGGGTACTGCGGATTCGCGGAGAAGGTGAAGAAGGAGGCGTTGACCCCGGCCAAGGCGCCCGAGTGGCGCACCAGGTCGGTGGTCTTCTCGACCGGTGCGAGATCGGGGCCGTAGGTCGCTTCGACGTGGCCCTTGGCCTGGGCGGGATCGATGGCGAGCACGTTGACCACCCAGGGACCGCGGGTGGTGGTGTTGATCTGGTCGGGCGGGGCGGGCTCGGTTCCTCGGACGATCCGCGTCAGCTCGACGCCCTCGGCGAGCGCATGCGTCGACCGCGTCTCCGCCAGGTCGGGGTCGCCGAGCGGGAGCCGGTCGCCCTCGGCGTCGGCGCTGCTCGTCGGGAGGAAGGGGAGGACGGCCGCGATCGCGAGTCCCGCCGCGAGAGCGGGCGATCGGCGCGTGCGTCGCGTTGTCGGGGTCATGGGCCCAGGCTCGACGGCGCGCGGAACGTTCTCGGGTTCCTGCGGTTGACCAGCCGGTGAAGTGTTCATGACGCGGGCGTGGCACCGCGTTCCGCCGCTGCGGATCAGACCGAGCCGGCGGCTGTTCAGGGGCGGTTGACCGGGAGGTTTCGGGCGAGGACGCCGGTGAGGGCGAGTCCGGCGGCGGTCACCCAGAGAACACCTGCGGCTCCGAGTCCGGCCGCGACCATCCCGATGGCTCCGGGGATGATGACCTGGCCCGCGCGGTTTCCGGTGAGCCGCAACGACATCGCGCGGCCGCGAGCGCCCGGTGGGGCGGATTCGGCGAGCCAGGACATCGTCAGCGGCTGTCCGACGCCGAGCCCGAAACCGGCGACGGTGACCGCGAGCAGCAGCAGCCACACCGGCACGGGGGCGGCGGCGACGGTGATGCCGGCGGCGGCGCCGAAGATGCTCAGGATCAGCAGGCGGCGGCGCCCGATCGCCTCCGAGAGCCGTCCGAGGAAGAACCGCGAGGCCATCGACGAGGCGGCGCGCAGCACCAGCAGCGTGCCGATCAGCGACGAGGCGATCCCGCGTTCGGCTCCGAGCGCGGGCAGGTAGACCAGGGAGATGTCGACCGCGGCGAGCACCGCGCACGCCGTCAGCAGCGCTCCGGCCAGTCCCGGCAGCCGGAGCAGTTGGCGCACGCCGACGTTCTCGGTGGTGGCCGGGCCGCGTTCGGTTCTGGTGCTCTCGATGGCGAAGGTCAGGGCGAACAGCGCGATCGCGACGACGATGCCGGCCTGGAAGATCGGTGTGGTGTCCGGGATGGCCTGCGTCCCACCGAAAGCCACGATCATCAGCGGTCCGGCGGCCTGGCCGAGCGAGGCGGCGAAGGTGTAGTAGCCGAACGCGGAGTCCATCCGGCTCGTCGTCGTGCTGTTGGCCACCAGCGCCTGCTGACCGACGATCGCTCCCAGGTGCGCGGTGCCGAGCACGACGCTGCCGGCGACGAGGCCGGGCACGGTGTGGCCGAGCGCGAGCAGCACGGTGCCCGCGGCGCACATCAGCAGGCTGCCGGCGAACATCACCCGTCGTTCGCCGAGCCGGTCGACGATGTGCCCGGCCGGCAGCGCCAGCACGAGCGGGACGAGGGCGAAGCTGCCGGAGAGCACGCCGAGCCACGACGCCGGAACGCCGAGTTCGAGCGCTCGGTAGGTGGTGGCGGGACGCAGGACGAAGGTGATGAGCTGGGTGAGCGTGGCGTGGCCGAGCAGCGCCCAGACCTGGCGGTTCGCGTTGATCATCGGTGCAGGCGGTGGCTCGCTCGGGCCGCGAGGCTGGTGTCGATGTGCTCGGTCATCACGGCTGCGGCTGCCTCGGAGTCACCGGCGATGATGGTCTCGGCCAGCATCCGGTGCTCCTCGTCCTTCTTGGCGCGCGCCTCCGGCCCGCGGTCGACCTCCAGGGCGAACCTGCGGTAGCGGTCCGCCTTGTCCCACAGGCCTTCCAGCGCGTCGATGAGCAGCTCGTTGTGCGAGGCGCGGTAGAGCGCGCGGTGGTAGCGGCGGTGGTGCAGCAGCTGTTCGCAGTCCGGGTTCGAGGGCATCGCGCGCAACCCGTCCAGGGACGCGCGGATCGCGGCGATGTCGTCCTTGGTGCGCCGCTGCGCGGCCAGCGAGGCGGCCAGGGGGTCGAGGGAGTGGCGCATCTCCAGCAGATCGCGGTTCTCCTCGGCCCTGAGCTCGGTGACCTTGGCGTCGCGGTGCGCGCCGAGCTCGACCAGGCCTTCGGCCTTGAGCCGGCGCAGCGCTTCGCGGAGCGGGGTGGTGCTGATGCCGATGGCGCGCGCGAGCGTGGCCTGGTTGATCACCGATCCGGGTGGGAGGTCGCCGGAGAGTATCTTCTCCCGCACCTTGTCGTAGGCGACGTCGCTCTTGGTCGTCAGCGGCGCTGCGGGTTCTGACATCTCGGTGACCTCCTGGCTCGCTTATAGCCTACAAGTCGGCCGTGCGGATTCTCGTCGTCAGCGGGATGGGCTATTTCACAAGCGAAGACGCGGTCGGAGGGCCGGATCGCGGTCTGATCGCGATCAACAAGACGTCTCCAGGAGGAGAGAGGTTATAACGATCAGCGCGGACGGGGTCCTGATCTCGGCGGGTGTTAATTCGTGAGAAACCCACACGATTGGCTGCGGACATGTTTACGCTCAACGATCTCACCGTTGGTCGGTCGTCTACCTGTGGAGATCTCATGGGCTCGCGTGCGCGGAACGTTTCCCGACGTCGTTTCCTCGGCTACGGCACGGCCGGGGCCGCGGCCGTGCTCCTCGGCACCGGGACGTGGAGCACGGCGAGCTCGTTCGCGTCCCCGCTGCGCGCGGGGAACCCGTTCACGCTGGGGGTGGCCTCGGGCGACCCGCTGCCGGACGGGGTGGTGCTGTGGACGCGACTGGCCACCGACCCGTTCGCCGAGGACGGCAGCGGCGGCATGGCGCCGGAGCCGGTCCGGGTGGAGTACGAGGTCGCCACCGACGAGAAGTTCGCCGAGGTCGTCCGCCGGGACAGCGTCGTGGCGAGCCCCGAGCTCGGGCACTCGGTGCACCCCGAGATCACCGGGCTCGAACCCGACCGGGAGTACTTCTACCGCTTCCGCGCCGGTGGCGAGATCTCGATGGCGGGCCGGACCAGGACAACACCGGCGCTCACGGCTGCGCCGAGCGCGCTGAACTTCGCGTTCGCCTCGTGCCAGGCGTGGCAGGACGGCTACTTCACCGCCTACGACCACATGGCGGAGGAGGACCTCGACCTCGTGGTCCACCTCGGCGACTACATCTACGAGTACGGCGTGGAGGACAACAAGCGCGGCGTCACCACCGACCCGAAGTTCCACTCCGAGACCTTCGACCTCGCCCGCTACCGCCTGCAGTACGGGCTCTACAAGGCCGAGGCGCCGCTGCAGCGGGCGCACGCGCGCTTCCCGTGGATCATGACGATGGACGACCACGAGGTCGAGAACAACTGGGCGGGTGACCTCTCGCAGGTCGACGACGAGCCGGACCAGGACCCGGCGGTGTTCCGGAAGCGCAGGGCCGCCGCGTTCCAGGCCATGTACGAGAACATGCCGCTGCGGCAGGCCCAGACGCCCGACGGCCCGGACCTGCGGCTGCACCGCCGCCTGTCCTACGGCACCCTCGCCGACTTCACCATGATCGACACCCGGCAGTACCGCGACGACCAGCCCTGCGGCGACGGTTCGTCGGCCTCCTGCGACGACCGCTTCAACCCGGACCGCACGATCCTCGGCACGGCGCAGCGGGATTGGGTGCTCGACGGGTTCTCCGGCTCGAAGGCCCAGTGGCAGGTGCTGGGCAACCAGGCACCGATGGGACAGACCGACCGCGACGCGGGCGAAGCGGTCGACGTGTTCATGGACCCCTGGGACGGCTACGTCGCCGAGCGCGACCGGCTGCTGGCCGCCGCCCAGGACCGCGGGGTGCGCAACCTCGTGGTCATCACCGGCGACCGGCACCAGAACTACGCGTGGGACCTCAAGCGCGACTTCACCGACCCGGACTCGCCCGTGGTGGCCGGCGAGTTCGTCGGCACCTCGATCTCCAGCGGCGGCGACGGCGGGGACACGACCGAGGAGACCGAGCGGCTCCTCGCCGCCAACCCGCACATGAAGTTCATCAACTCGCAGCGCGGCTACGTCCGGGTCAGCGTCGACCAGCACCAGTGGCGCAGCGACTTCCGCGTCGTCCCGTACGTGACGGAGGAGGGCGCGCCGATCGAAACCCGCGCCACCTACGTCGTGGAGAACGAGAAGCCCGGCGTGCAGAAGGGCTGACGCTCCTGGAGCCGAACCCCGCCGGTGGGACGCGCTGAGAACGCGGTCCACCGGCGGGGTTTCGCTGTGGCGGGGTCAGTCTCCGGTGTGGAGGTTCTTGGAGATGAGGTCCATGACGGAGGAGTCGGCGAGTGTGGAGACGTCGCCGACTTCGCGGTTTTCGGCGACGTCGCGCAGGAGGCGGCGCATGATCTTGCCGGAGCGGGTCTTGGGGAGTTCGGGCACGACCATGATCTGCCGGGGTT
>NZ_JAGPXE010000010.1 GCF_018070075.1 Saccharopolyspora endophytica | reverse complement strand
TTTCCTCGGTGATTCCCGCTCTCGCGGTGTTTCCTACTCTAGACCATCCTGATTTCCTCGGTCAAACCGGGGGTCTCATTCTCGTCCGTCGCCATTCCGTGACCTTCAAGCAAGCCCCGTACCCGGCAACATCAAGCGAAACAACCGCTCAATCGGTATTCACATTATCAAAAGGTCTTACCCGTTTTTCTCGGGCCCCACCACACTAACACCCTAAGGTTTAAGCGAGGTTCTCGGGGCCCCGTCAGGCCCGACCCGGTTTTTCCCGGCCCGTGTCGCTCTGACTTGGAATACTTTACGCACCCCGAAAAACCCCGTGAACACCACCCCCCCTTAAAGGGTAAAACCCCAGGTCAGAAGCCATTTGGAGGGTTTCGCGGCATGAACGGCTCGTGGACGGCGGGCGTAGTGCGCGATCCACCTTCGGGTGGTAGTTGGTCTTAGGAGCGGGTACTGCGCGATTTCGCGGGTAGCCTGCCGACGACTTGTCAGAACGGGGGTAGCAGTGGACTCGACTCCGATATACACCGAGCTGCGCAACACTCTGGCTGATCCGGAGGATCGCAACTGGGGCCCGAGCGCTCCACCGGAGTTCGCGGCCGCGCTCGCCGACGGAGCGGACTCGGCACCGGTGAAGGAAACGCGCGCGACGGGCACCCGCACGCGTGCGCGGAGACACCGCGCGGCGGACTGAACAACACCCGAGAACTCGAACCGCACCGGATTCAGCAGAGATCTCCGGTGCGGTTTTTGCTGCGGTCGTCGCGCCGGTTCTAGTCGACGGCGGAGGAGAACAGCGGCAGCGACACCGCCGGCGCCTCGGCACCGGTCTCGGGCTTGGCCTCCTCGGCGGGAACCAGCTCCGATTCCTTCGCGGTGACCGGCTCCGGTTCAGCGTCCTTCTCAGGAGCCTGCGCGGCATCCGCCGCTTCCGGCTTCTTCAAGGCCTCGCGGGTGCGCTGGGCGGCACCGCGAATCTGCTCGGTGAGCTGCTTGTTGGCCTGCCGCGCCTGCTCCTCTTCGCGCTCCTGCTGCTTGGTGCTGCGAGGAGCCGCGGGCTTGGGCGCGCGAGCGGCCTTGATGTAGCGGTCGAACACAGAACGCAGCGCTTGAGCGTTGCCGTCGTTCAGGTCGATTTCGTAGCTCACGCCGTCCAGCGCGAAAGTGACGGTGTGCTTGGCTGGCGACCCGTCGATGTCATCGACGAGATCAACCTGAATCCGCTCGGCCATGATCACCTGTCTCGGGAACGCGCCCCGTCTCGATCCGCGACTTCCAGGTAAGACTACTGCTGGTCCTGACCACGTTGTAGCACGACACTTAGCAGATGTCTCGCACTCAACCATAGAACAGCAGCCCGATCGGCCGAAAACCGCTCGGCCCGCCGGACGTCCGCTGCCGCGGCCCGGCCACCGCCCGACTAACGGTCGGTAACCGGATGCGCCGGTTTTGAACCCAAGGTAATCCGACCGGCGGCCGAAATTCGATACCGGGTGGAACATTCTTCCGACGATCGTTTATTGTTCGCTCGCTCTTCGTCGCGCGGGCATGTGCGCGCAGAGACTGGATTCGAGCCGGAATCGAGGTTTAACCGTGGCGCAGAAAGTCACCGTGCAGCTGGTCGACGATGTCGACGGCTCGCAAGCCGACAGCACCGTCGAGTTCGCCCTGGACGGGGTGAACTACCAAATCGACCTGTCCGTCGACAACGCCGCGAAACTGCGGGACGCGCTGGCCTCCTTCGTGGCCAACGCACGTAAGACCGGTGGCCGCAAGCGGTCTGGCACCAAGCCGGGCAAGCCCTCGGGCGCGCCGACGCAGGCCGACCGGGAACGCAACCAGGCCATTCGGGAATGGGCTCGGGAACAGGGCATGCAGGTTTCCGACCGGGGTCGCATTCCGGCTGAGATCGTCGAGGCTTACGACAACGCTGGGTGAACAGCCGGGCACGGGTGGCCGGATTTGGCTTCGGACATTTCCGGCCTCCCGCAAAAGTCTCGCGCATTACCCGGCAATGACCGCCGGTGGCGGTCGTCGGCAGCCGGTAATCGAGGTTTCCGACTATCAGTTCGCCATGAAGCGGACGATTTCATCCCGAGTCGGCATCGCGCTGGTCGCGCCATTGCGCTGCACGGACAGTGCTGATCCCGCTGCCGCCCTGCGCAACGCGGCCGGGACCTCTTCTCCCTCGCCCAGCGCGGCGCTGAGGACACCGACGAAGGTGTCGCCGGCCGCCGTGGTGTCCACCGCCTGGACCTCGAACGCCGGGACCTCGTGGCGGGCCCCTTCTCGGCTGCCGTAGACGCACCCCCGGGCACCGAGCGTGATCACCACCTCGGGAACCAGCTCCAGCAGCGCCGTCAGCGCGCGTTCGGGGTCGTCGTGGCCGGTCAGCACGGCCGCCTCGTGCTCGTTGGGCACCAGCAGGTCCACGTCGCGCAGCAGTTCCTCGGGCAGCGGGACCGCCGGAGCGGGGGTGAGCACGACCCGCACGCCGTTGCGCTTGCCCGCCGCCGCAGCCGCGGCCACCCCGGACTGCGGGATCTCCAGTTGCAGCAGCAGGCTGTCCGAACCGGCGATGATCTCCTCGTCGCCGTCGGCGAGCGCGTCCACGGTTCCGTTGGCCGCCGGGACCACGACGATCGAGTTGTCGCCACCGTCGTCGACCACGATGTGCGCCGTTCCGCTGCGGCCGGGCGCCGTTCGCAGGCCCTGGACGTCCACAGTGGATTCCTGGAGCACCCGGCGGATCTCGGCTCCGAACTCGTCGCCACCGACCGCGCCGATCATGCGCGCGTCCGCACCCGCCTTCGCGGCGGCGATCGCCTGGTTGGCGCCCTTGCCACCGGGGACCGTGCGGAACTCGCGGCCGGTGACCGTCTCGCCCTGCTGGGGCGCGACCGGCACGTAGGCCACCAGGTCCATGTTGCAGCTGCCGAAGACCACCACGCTCGTCGTCACCGGACCATCATGGCCGACTCCGACACCCCGCCTGCTGGACGGGTCACCGGCAGGGGGACGTCGTACCATGCCGTCCAGCAGTCGAGGAGAGGGCGATACGCGGTGGATTACGCGGTGACGGCAGAACTGGCGCCACCTGCCGAGGTGGTGGAGCTGGACCCGCTGCAGCAGGAAGGGGTCGCGGCCGTGCTCGACCGCCACCTCGCCATGGTCGAGGGGGTCAGCGGGCCGGAGGAGTCCGAGATCGACGTGCTCGACTACCGCATCACCGTGCACCCGGCGGGCGTGAGCGTGCTGCTCGCGCTGGACGCGCCGTCGCTGCAGGCGGCGGAGGAGGGCGCGGCCTCGGTGCTCGACGAGCTGATCGTCGAGACCGAGCTGCTGATCGGCTGGTCCGTCGCCGAGTCGGCGGTGCGCATCACCGAGGACGAGTTCAACGAGCGGCTGGCCGCCGCGGACGACGTCGACGCCGACGACGCGCTGCAGGCCGCCATCGAGGAGGCCCTGGAGTCCTCCGGCGAGCCCGCGATGGACGCCGCCCACTGGAAGCGCCGGCTCACCGAGCTCGCTCCCAGGCTGCGGGCCTTCGACACCGAGGTCTTCGGCGTCGGGGGAGAGCAGGCGGCGTTGGCCGCGGGCGCCCTGGTGCACGCGGTGCGGGTGGTGACCGACGAGATCTTCTACGACGAGCTGGCGCTGGCGGTCAACAACGCGACCGTCGCCGACGCCGTCGGACTGCTCGTCCTGGAAGAGCTGCCGCCCTGCTACGACAAGCGCTACGACGCGTTCTTCGCCCGCGCGTTCGTGCTGGCCTCAGCGGCCGTGGCGGTCCGGCTCACCGAACCGGTGTGGACCTCGCCGCGCAGCGTCGCCGAAGCGCTCGCGCTGCGGCTGGTGATCAACGAGGCGCGGGTGGTCCTGGAAGCCGCGGAGCTCATGTCGTGGGACGACAGCGAGCCGGTGTTCGAGAACTTCGCGGACGCAGCGCTCGGCGGCCTGGAGCACCACGAGCTCTACGAGATCGACGTGCCGCTGGCCGGCGACGCCGAGCCGGAGGTCGTGGAGCGGGCCGCCAAGCTCGAAGCCGAGCTGCACACCCAGGGCCTCGCCTTCGACCAGTGGTTCCTCCCGCGCGACGGGGCGATGGACTTCCACCCCTACCTCGACGCCCCGTAGGGCGGAGCGTCGAGGGCGGAAGGCGGTTCCCCTGGTCAGGGGCCTGGTCGGATCAGGACTGGTTCCGCACCGAGATCGGGGGGACCGTGGCGCCGATCAGCGACGCGTCGTCGATCGTCTCGGGCTCGTAAGCGCTGCTCGGGAGCGCTTCGAGCATGAGGTTGATCGGGTCGTCGATCGGCTCGACCCGGCCGAACAGGAACGCCCACTCGTGCTCGTCGGAACCGAAGTAGGCGACCGTCTCGAACGCCGACTGGAACCGGTTGTAGGCGCGGATCAGCGTCTCGTTGCGCCACACCGTCGGGCAGCCGCCCTGGAAGGCCACCACACCACCGGCCGACAGCACCGACTGGCAGCGCTGGATGAACTCCAGGCCGTAGAGCCGGTTGTGCTGACCGTCGTCGTCAGCGCGCTCGTCGGGCAGGTCGACCACGACGATGTCGTAGCCCTCCGGCGGGGCCGTGTCCAGGAAGCTCCAGCCGTCGGCGAAGTGGAGGGTGACCGGGCCTTCGCCCTTCTCGGCGGCAGCCAGCTCCTCCGGGGTGTAGCCGTAGGGCAGGTGCTCGGCGCACTTGCGCACGCACAGCTCGTCGATGTCGACGTGATCCACCCGGGTCGCGCCGGCGGCGACGGCCATCTGGCTGGCCACGCCCTCGCTCGACCCGATGATCAGCACCCGCTCCACCTGCGCGGCCAGCAGGAACGCCGGCACCATCATGGCCTCGTGGTAGACCAGCTGGGAGAACTCGGTGCTCTGGCGGTCGTCGTCGCAGAACAGCGAGACGCCTTGCGCGGTCCGCGCGATCACCACGTGCTGGTAGGGGGTGTCGCCCTCCCACAGCACGTCGTCCACCCGCCACAGGCGCTGCAGGTCGGCGCCCATCGGCTCCTTGATCCACCGGTGCCCGTCGAGTTCGATCAACGGTGTTCCTCCTGAATTCCCCATCGATTTGTGCCAAGCATCCCGCCGGCTCCCGTGGCGGGCCCGCCGACACGCGAAAGTAGACCGTCCCCGGCTCAGGTCCCACTGCGGAAATCCGGCAAGCGGCGAAGCCGCTTTCGTTTCCCACCTGAGCGACTCGCACCGCCGCGGGTTCTCCAGCGGCTTCGTGGCGAGTACGCCGGGACGCCGTGCATTGGCATACTCAAGGAGCGGCGCACGGAGACCACGGAGGCGCTCAGGTTCCGCCACCCGCACCGCCACGCAGGCCGAGAACGACCGTCGCCCCCTCAGCAGACCAGTTCGGCGTAGTCGTGGCCTCGTTGGATCGTCTGCACGTTCTTGGTCGTCGGCTGGAGGGCTTCGGCGAGCAGTTCCACGGCCAGCTCCGGCTTCGCGGTGTGCCCGCAGGTGAACACGTCGATGAAGATCGAGCCGTCCTCCGGGTACGTGTGCAGCGAGGCGTGGGACTCCGACAGCAGCGCCAACACCGTGACGCCTTGCGGGTCGAACCGCTTGGCGATCATCTGGCACACCGTGGCGTCCGACTCGCTCAGCGCGTTGTGCAGGACTTCTCGCAGGTACTGCTCGTCGTCCAGCAGTTCCGGTTCAACGCCCTCCAGCTCTGCCAGGACGTGCCTTCCGGTGAACAGACCGACCTGTGCTCCGGTGTCAACGGACATCTATCGACCTCCCATCATTTCGCAGATTCGCCGCGTCTCGCTTCTCGCACCACCGCGGACGGACGTGCCGCCGCAGCAGATCACGGCCGCTGATCGCCGTCGACGCAATAGGTGGGCAGCGGGGTGAACCCGTTGAAACCCACCGATGAATAGCTCGCGGTGTACGCGCCCGCCGACAGCAGGTCCACCCAGTCGCCGCCGCGCAGCGTGCGCGGCAGCTCGTAGCGGGTCCGCTGGTAGAGCACGTCGTCACCGTCGCAAGTGGGCCCGGCCAGCACGACCGGGCCTTCCTGATCACCGTCGCGCGAGGTGCGCAACCGGTAGGTGATGGCCTCGCCCTCGGTTTCGGCGAGTCCGTTGTAGCGCCCGATGTCGAGGTACACCCAACGCCCTTGCCCGTCGCAGGAGTCGGTGACCAGCACGACCTCGCTGCGCAGCACGCCGGCGTCGCCGACGATGAACCGTCCGGGCTCGATGAGCAGTTCCGGCCGCTGCGGGCCGAACGCGTGCTCCAACGCCTGCTCGATGGCCGTGACGTAGTCGGCCAGCGGCGGCGCGGTCTCGGTGTAGCCGGCGGGCAGTCCCCCGCCGAGGTTGACCATGCGCGGTCGCACTCCGCGCGCCGCGCAGTCGGCGAACACACCGGCGGCGGCGTCGACGCCGTGCCGGTAGGCGGCCGGGTCCAGCTGCTGCGATCCGATGTGGAACGACACGCCGTACGGGTCCAGGCCCAGCTCGGCGGCGCGGACCAGCAGGTCGGCGGCTTGCTGCGGGGTGCAGCCGAACTTGCGGCCGAAGGGGGTCTTCGAGCCGGTGTTGTCGACCAGGACGCGGCAGAACACCTGCGAACCCGGCGCGACCTCGGCGATGTTGACCAGGTCGGCGTGGCTGTCGGTGGCGAACAGCCGCACGCCCTGCTCGTGGGCGCGGGCGATGTCGCGGCGCTTCTTGATGGTGTTGCCGTAGGAGATCGACTCGGGTGCCGCGCCCTTGGCCAGGCACAGCTCGATCTCACCGGGGCTGGCGACGTCGAACGAGGCACCCTCGGCGATGAGCTCGCCGACGACCTCGGGAGTGGGATTGGCCTTGACCGCGTAGCAGATGCGCGCGTCCGGCAGCGCGGTGCGCAGTTGCCGGTAGCGGTCTCGCACCTGCGCCAGATCCACGACCAGGCAAGGGGTTTCGGGGTTCTGCTGATCCAGGAATCGTCGGATCGGATCCGGATTCCCGTTGCCCCGCCCGGGTTCCTGCGCGGTGCCGCTCGGGCGGTCCGTCACGCCGGTGGTGGCGGACAGATCGGTCAATCCCGTTACCTCCGTCTCGGGGGATGGGTGGGTTTCTCGCCGCGTCTTCGCTGCCCTTCGACCGGGCGCTCGGCGACCGCAACTGCGACCAAGCACGGTACCGCTCCCGAGGTCAGATTTCGAACGGCACCCACCTCAGGACGGCCACCTGTGAGCACTGGCACTGACCTGTATCTGCTGTCCGTGGTCCTCTTGCTCGGCGGCGCGGGTAGCGGAACCTGAGCGGAGCTGTGGACTCCGCGCGCCGCTCCTGATGTATGCCAATACACGGCGTCACGGCGTGCTCGCCACAGCACCGCTCAGAACCCGCGGCGGTGCCGGTTGCTCAGGTGGGGTATTGAGAAAGCGACCACGTCGCTTGCCTGACGGTTTCAGGCGTCCGTGCTGAGGCGGAGGGCGAGGTAGAAGTCGACTCGGGTGCCGAAGTCGGAGAGGTCTCGGCCGGTGAGCTCCTCGACCCGTTGGACGCGGTAACGCAGGGTGTTGACGTGCACGTGCAGCAGTTGGGCGCAGCGCGACCAGGAACCGTTGTTGTCCAGGAACACGCGCAGTGTTCGCACGAGTTCGGAGCCGTGCGCGGCGTCGTAGTCGATGACGGCGGAGAGCAGCCGGTCCCGGTAGGAGCGGCGCAGTTCGTCCGGCGCGGAGGCCAGCAGCACCTCGTGCGAGGCGAGTTCCACGGCGACGGCGACCTCGGCCCGTCCGCGGCGCTGCTCGGCGAGCCTGCGGGCGTAGGCGGCCTCGTCGAGCGCGCCGCGCAGCGCGGTCGCGGCGGTGATGTCGCTGATGCCCATCGCCAGCCGCCGCTCCCCCAGCCCGGCTTCGGCGTCGACGACGATGCGCCGGAGCTGGTGCTCCAGGTCGGCGAGGTGTTCGGGGTCGTCGACGAACAGCGCGACGGCGCCGTCTCCCAGCGGGGCGGTCACCGAGGCCATGCCGGTGGCCGCCGCGATCTCGCGGAGCAGGGTCGTGGATTCGGCGGGGTCGCCGACGCCCATCGCCACGGCGCGCAGCGGTTCGTCGGCCGGGAGGCCGGCGGTTTCGAGCCGGGCGGCGACCTCGGTGGGTGAGGAGCTCCCTTCGAGGAGCCTGCGCAGCGCGGCTTCGACGGAGCGGCCTGCGATGCGGCGGGCCTCGTCGACCCGGGCGCGCACCAGCGCGACGACGGTGCCCAGGTCGGTGGCGACGGCTTGGCGGTGCTCGTCCCACTCCACGAGGTCGCCGCTGACCAGCGCGAACCACTGGGCCGCCGTCGGTTCGGCGCCGGTTTCGACCGGCCACAGCACGTGCGGCTCGCCCGCGCGCCAGGTGCGCGGCAACCGGCCGCGGGTGAACTCGGCGAGCGCGCCTCGGCGGGTCTGCTCGGGCAGGTCGGCGGTGCCGCCGACGACCCAGCCGGTGGCCGACAGGACCCAGCATTCGGCGCCCAGGTCGTCGGCGGCCATCCGCAGCACCCGGTCGAGGTCGGCTCCGGCGGCGACCGCGGAGATCAGCTCGCGGCGGGGGGCGGCGCGCCACTGGATTCGTTCGGCGAGGGCGTTGAAGCTGACCGTGATCGGCACCTCGAACGCGGGCAGCCCGTGCTCGCGGCAGGCCGTCACCAGGTCGGGCGGGGCGTGGCCGAGCCGCGCCGTTCCGGCGGCCAGACCCGCCACTCCGGCGTCGACGAGGGCCCTGACGAACTGTTCGGAGTCCTCAGGCCCGCCGTGCCAGACCAGGCCGCTGAGCACCAGCTCGCCGCCGGTCAGGTAGCGGCGGGGGTCGATGAGGTCGGTGATGTAGACGCCGCGGACCGGCCGCTCCAGCGCATCCGCGTCGTTGAGCAGCACCAGGCCGAGCTCGTCGTCGGCGAGCAGATCCCGCAGGCGCACCCTCGCTCCTCCGTCAGGCGAGCGGCGGAGCCGCTCTCTCGTCGCCCCACCGGAGCGATGGGCACGCCGGAGGGCCTCCAGCCCGCACCGCCGAGTGGGGCGACCCCATTTGTAGGAACATACAACCGCACCCGTTCAGGGGGTAGTCATTTTCGGGGTTTCGCCCGCTAGCCAGGGGCTACTCGACGAATGTGTACTGGGCCACATCAGCGCACCGGCCGGTCGAGAAGGAGTACGACGTGGAATTCCTCCGCCCCGCCAGCTGGCGGGAAGCGCTCGAAGCCAAGGCCGCGCATCCGGACGCCACACCGATCGCGGGCGGGACCGACGTGATGGTCGAGCTGAACTTCGACCGGCACCGGCCCGAGGTCCTGCTCGACCTCACCACCGTGCCCGAGCTCGCCGAGTGGGCCCCGGACGGTGACGTGCTGCGCATCGGCGCGGGCGTCCCCTACGCGCGGCTCATCGAGGAGCTGGGCACCCGAGTGCCCGGTCTGGCGATGGCCAGCCGGACCGTGGGGTCCCCGCAGATCCGCAACCGCGGCACCGTCGCGGGCAACCTCGGCTCGTCCTCTCCTGCCGGAGACGCCCACCCACCGCTGCTGGCGGCCGGGGCGGGCGTCGAGGTCGAGTCCGTGCGCGGATCGCGGGTGATCCCCGTCGACGAGTTCTTCACCGGCCCGAAGCGCAACGTCCTGGAAGCCGACGAGCTGATCGCCGCCGTCCGGATCGCGCCCGCCGCGGGCCCGCAGCAGTTCTCCAAGGTCGGCACCCGCAACGCGATGGTCATCGCGGTGTGCACCTTCGCGATCTCGCTGGACCCGGCCGGCAAGACCGTCGGCACCGGCATCGGCTCCGCCGCGCCCACCCCGATCCGGGCGCGGGAGGCCGAGGACTTCCTCACCGCCGAACTCGACTGGGACGCCCCGCTGGAGGACTCCGTGGCGCGCCGGTTCGGCGAGCTCGTCGCGCAGGCCGCGTCCCCGATCGACGACGTGCGCGGCAGCGCCGACTACCGCAGGCACGCCTTGGGCGTGCTGGCCCGCCGGACCCTGAACTGGACCTGGCACGAGCACCGCTCCGGGAGGCAGGAATGCGCCTGAAGTTCACCGTCAACGGACGCCGGCAGGAGGCCGACGACGTCTGGGAGGGCGAGTCCCTGCTGTACGTGCTGCGCGAGCGGCTCGGCCTCCCCGGCTCGAAGAACGCCTGCGAGCAGGGCGAATGCGGTTCGTGCACGGTCTACCTGGACGGCGTGCCCGCGTGCTCGTGCCTGGTCGCGGCCGGTCAGGCCGAGGGCCGCGAGGTGCGCACCGTGGAAGGGCTCGCCGACGAGGAGCAGCTGGACCCGGTGCAGCAGGCCTTCGTCGAGACCGGCGCCGTGCAGTGCGGTTTCTGCACGCCCGGCCTGCTGGTGCAGGCCCACGACCTGCTGGAGCGCACCCCGAAGCCCTCGGACGCGGAGATCCGCGAGTCGCTGGCCGGGAACCTGTGCCGCTGCACCGGATACGAGAAGATCATGGACGCCGTTCGCCTCGCCGCGCAGCGGAGAACCGATGCCTGAGCGGATCGTCGTCGAGGGCGGATCGGTCGTGGCGGTCGATGACGCCGGGACCGAGTTCGCCGAGGGCCACGTGGTCGTCGAGGGCGACCGGATCGTCGCGGTCGGGTCGGGATCGGCTCCGCCGCAGGACGTCCCGGTGCGCCGCGTCGACGCCACCGGATGCCTGGTCACTCCCGGACTGGTCAACACCCACCACCACCTCTACCAGTGGGCGACGCGCGGTCACGCCGCCGACTCGACGCTGTTCGAGTGGCTGACCGAGCTCTACCCGGTGTGGGCGCGGATGGACGTCGAGACCGTCCACGCCGCCGCCTCGGCCGGGCTGGCGCAGCTGGCGCGGTCGGGCTGCACGACGGCCGCCGATCACCACTACGTGTTCCCGCGCGAGGGCGGCGACGTCTTCGGCGCGGTGGTCGCCGCCGCCGAGCGGATCGGCCTGCGGCTGCACGCGGTGCGCGGATCGATGGACCGGGGGCGTTCCCGGGGCGGGCTGCCGCCGGACTCGGTGGTGGAGGACCGCGACGAGGCGCTGGCCGGAACGCAGCAGGCCATCGACGCCTTCCACGACCCCGCGCCGGGTGCGCGCGTGCGGGTCGCGGTCGGCCCGTGCTCGCCGTTCTCGGTGAGCGCGGAGCTGATGCGGGAGGCCGCGGAACTGGCCCGCCGCAACGGGGTTCGGCTGCACACCCACCTCGCCGAGACCACCACCGAGGAGGAGCAGTGCCGGGCCGAGTTCGGCCGCACCCCGGTGGAGTACGCCGAGGACCTGGGCTGGCTCGGTCCGGACGTGTGGCTCGCGCACGCCGTGCACCTCTCGCCCACCGCGGTCCGGCGGCTCGCCGAGACCGGTACCGGTGCGGCGCACTGCCCCAGCTCCAACGGCCGGCTCGGCGCCGGGATCGCCCCCGTGCGAGCGCTTCTCAGCGCCGGTGCCCCCGTCGGGCTGGGGGTCGACGGGGTCGCCTCCAACGAGTCCGGCGGGCTCGGTGAGGAGATGCGGCAGGCGCTGCTGCTCGCCCGCGCCACCGGAGGCCCCCGGGCGATGTCGGTGCGCGAGGCGTTGTGGATGGCCACCCGAGGTGGGGCGCGCTGCATCGGCCGCGAGGACGAGATCGGTTCGCTGGAACCGGGCAAGCTCGCCGACCTCGCCGTGTGGCGCCTCGGCGGGCTCGACCACACCGGCATCGCCGACCCGGTGGCCGCGCTGGTGCTGGGCCGGTTGCCGCAGGTCGAGACGCTGCTGTGCGGCGGAAGAGAAGTGCTCACCGGAGAAGACGTCGTCGAAGAGCTGGACCGGGCGAGCGCCCGGCTGCGCCTGGTGGAGGTGTCGTGATCATGACCAACCGACCGAGTGCCCAGGCACCCACGCGGACGCCGCAGCGGCTCGACGACGCCATCGACGGCGGTATCGGGGAATCCCCGCTGCGCCCCGACGGCACGTTGAAGGTGCGCGGTGAGTTCGCCTACGCCTCCGACCTGTGGGCCGAGGACATGCTGTGGGGCGCGACGCTGCGCAGCCCGCACCCGCACGCGCGGATCCGCTCCATCGACGTCGGCGCCGCCATGGCCATGGCCGGGGTGCACACGGTGCTGACCGCCGAGGACGTGCCGGGCGAGAACATCTACGGCCTCAAGACCGTCGACCAGCCGGTGCTGGCCTCCGACGTGGTGCGCTACGTCGGCGAGGCGGTGGCGCTGGTGGCCGCCGACCACCCGGAGACCGCGCGGCGCGCGCTGGAGCGCATCGTCGTCGACTACGAGGTGCTGACCCCGGTGCTCGACGCCGAGCGGGCCGCGCACGACGAGGACCTGCCGAAGCTGCACTCCGACGGCAACGTGGTGCGCCACCAGCGGATCCTCAAGGGTGATCCGGACGCGACCGCGGAGGTCGTGGTCTCGGGCGTCTACACCGTCGGCATGCAGGACCAGGCGTTCCTCGGCCCGGAGTCCGGTCTGGCGATCCCCGCCGAGGACGGCGGCGTCGACCTGTACCTGGCGACCCAGGA
This sequence comes from Saccharopolyspora endophytica, assembly GCF_018070075.1. Lineage (GTDB taxonomy): Bacteria > Actinomycetota > Actinomycetes > Mycobacteriales > Pseudonocardiaceae > Saccharopolyspora > Saccharopolyspora endophytica. The sequence goes on along the minus strand of NZ_JAGPXE010000010.1, from coordinate 295,900 downwards.
CCTGCACTCCGACCTCAAGCAGACCGCCCGCGCGCTGGGACTTCCGCCGGAGAAGGTGCGGATGACCATGTCCGGCGTCGGCGGTGCGTTCGGCGGCCGCGAGGACCTGTCGATCCAGGTGCACGTGTGCATGCTCGCGCTGCACGTCGGCAAGCCGGTGAAGATGGTCTACAGCCGCGAGGAGTCGTTCTACGGCCACGTGCACCGGCACCCGGCGAAGATGTACTACGAGCACGGCGCGAAGCGCGACGGAACGCTGGTGTACGTCAAGGCCACCCAGTACTTCGACGGCGGCGCGTACGCCTCGAAAACCCCCGTGGTGGTGGGCAACGCGACCACGCTGGGCGTCGGCCCGTACGTGGTGCCCAACGTGCGCATCGACGGCTGGGGGCTCTACACCAACAACCCGCCGTGCGGCGCGATGCGCGGTCTGGGCGCCGTGCAGCCGACCTTCGCCTACGAGTCGCAGATGGACAAGCTCGCCGACGAGCTGGGCATGGACCCGGTGGAGCTGCGGGTGCGCAACGCCATCGCGCAGGGCGGGACCATCCCCACCGGCCAGGTGGTGGACTCCCCCGCGCCGGTCGCCGAGCTGCTGGAACGCGTCCGCGCGCTGCCGATGCCGGCCGAGCGCGACACCACCGACATCCGGGAACTCCCCGGCGGGGCGTCCAACACCACCCACGGCGAAGGCGTGGTGCGCGGGATCGGCTACGGGGTGACGATCAAGAACATCTGCTACTCCGAAGGCGCCGACGACTTCTCCACGGCCCGGGTGCGGTTGCAGCTCCTCGGAGGCGAACCGGCCGCCATGGTGCACACCGCCGCGGCCGAGGTCGGGCAGGGCCTGGTGACCGTGCAGCAGCAGATCGCGCGCACCGAGCTGGGCGTGGAGCGGGTGACCATCCACCCCAACGACACCTCCGTCGGACCGGCCGGTTCGAGCTCCGCTTCGCGGCAGACCTACGTCACCGGTGGCGCTGTGCAGGCCGCCTGCCAGGCCGTTCGCGAGGTGCTGTTCGACCGGGTCGTGGAGCGGTTCGGGACCGCGGTCGGGCTGTCGCTGCAGGGCGGCAAGGTCGTCTCCGCCGAAGGCGTCGTCGCCGACCTCGCCGAGGTGCTGGGCGACGACGTCATCGAGGAGACCCGCGAGTTCCACCACCGCCAGACATCCCCGATGGACGCCGACGGGCGCAGCGACCTGGTGCAGGTGCAGCACGCGTTCTCCGCGCACCGCGCGGTCGTCGACGTCGACACCGAGCTGGGGCTGGTCAAGGTCGTGCAGCTGGCCTGCGCCCAGGACGTCGGCAAGGCCGTCAACCCGGAGGCCGTCCTCGGCCAGATCCAGGGCGGTTCCGCGCAGGGCCTCGGCCTGGCGGTGATGGAGGAGGTCCTGGTCAGCGACGGGAAGATCCGCAACCCCTCGTTCACCGACTACCTGATCCCCACCATCCTCGACATGCCGCCGATGGAGATCGACGTCATCGAGCGCGGGGACGACAACGCGCCCTACGGGGTTCGCGGTGTCGGTGAGCCGCCGACGATCTCCACCACGCCCGCGGTCGTCGCGGCCATCCGCGCGGCCACCGGCAAGTTCCTCACGCACACCCCGGTCGCTCCTGAGCACATCATCTGAGCACCGCCGAAAACCCTTGGAGTGAACCGATGTCCGTGGATGTCGCAACCCAGCAAGAGCAGACGTGGATGGCCCGGGCGATCGAGCTGGCCACCGCCAGCGTGCACAGCGGCGGCGGCCCGTTCGGCGCGGTGATCGTGCGCGACGGCGAGGTCGTGGCCACCGGCGCCAACCGCGTCACCACCGACCTGGACCCGACCGCGCACGCCGAGGTCGTGGCGATCCGCAACGCCTGCCGCGAGCTCGACACGTTCTCGCTGGCCGGCTGCGTGCTGGTCACCTCGTGCGAACCGTGCCCGATGTGCCTGGCGTCGTCGATGTGGGCCCGGGTCGACCGGATCCTGTTCGCCGCCGACCGAGACGACGCGGCGGCGGCCGGCTTCGACGACCGCGCCTTCTACGACGCGATGACCGACCCCACCAAGAATCCGACCGCCATCGCGCGGATCGAGATCCACAACAGGAACGAAGCATTCGACGCCTGGCGAGCAAAGACCGACCGCGTCGACTACTGAGCGGACAATCCCGCGCACTGCACGGCGATGACCGGGTCGCCACCTAGAACGGATCGCGCACCAGCGGTCCGCATCAGCTAAAACGCCCCGCACCAGGCATTCGGCGAATTCTCGCCGGGCTCAACCCTGCCCGGAAAACCGACGTCCCGGGGGCGCCCACCGGCATGGGAGGACGCATGACCCAGCAATTGACCACCAGACCCGACAGCGGTCTGGACCGAATCTTCCGGATATCCGAACGCGGTTCCACCCTCTCCCGCGAACTGCGCGGCGGCCTGACCACGTTCGTCGCGATGGCCTACATCGTGATGCTCAACCCGCTGATCCTCGGCTCCGGAACCGACGCCACCGGCGCGAAGCTCTCCCCCGAGCAGCTCACCACCGCCACGGCCGCCACCGCCGGTGTCATGACGATCGTGATGGGCCTGGTCGGCAACGCCCCGCTGGCCCTGGCGACCGGACTCGGCGTGAACGCGGTCGTCGCGTTCACCATCGCCCCCACCATGACCTGGGCCGAGGCGTTCGGGCTGGTGGTGCTCGAAGGCGTCGTGATCGTGGCGCTGGCGGTCAGCGGCGTCCGCGAGAAGATCATGAACGCCATCCCGGAGCCGCTCAAGATCGCGCTCACCGTCGGCATCGGCCTCTACATCGCCCTGATCGGCCTGGTCAGCGCCGGGTTCGTGACCCGCGTGCCGGACGCGCAGGAGACGACCGTGCCGGTGCAGATGGGCACCGACGGGCACCTGTCCGGGATCCCGATCGTGGTGTTCTGCGTGACGCTGCTGGTGATGATGGGACTGATGGCCCGCCGCACGCCCGGCGCGATCCTGCTGGGCATCGTGGCCGGGACCGTGATGGCGCTGGTGGCCAACGCGGCGCTGGACGTCGCGCCCGACGAGTGGGGAACGGTGGTCCCGGAACTTCCCGCTCAGCTGGTCGGCACCCCCGATTTCGGCCTGTTCGGGCAGGTGGACCTCTTCGGCGGGTTCGCCGCCGCCGGCGGGGTGGCCGCGACGGTGTTCCTGTTCACCCTCGTGCTGTCCGGGTTCTTCGACGCGATGGGCACGATCACCAGCGTCTCCTCGCAGGCCGGGCTGGTCCAGGGCGGCAAGGTCCAGGGCATGGGCCGGATCCTGGCCGTCGACGGCGTCGCCGCAGCGGCGGGCGGGCTGACCGGGGCCGCGCCGAACACGGTGTTCCTGGAGTCCGCCGCAGGTGTCGCCGAAGGCGCCCGCACCGGCCTGGCCAGCGTGTTCACCGGCCTGCTGTTCTGCCTGACGCTGCTGGTCACACCGTTGGCGTCGGTGGTCCCGGCGCAGGCCGCCGCGCCCGCTCTGGTGATCGTCGGCGGGCTGATGATGTCGCAGGTCCGGCTGATCCCCTGGGACGACCCGGACTACGTGATCCCGGCGTTCCTGACGCTGGCCGTCATCCCGTTCACCTACATGATCACCAACGGCATCGGTGCCGGCCTGATCGCCTTCGCGGTGATCAAGCTGGCCCGGGGCAAGGTGCGGGAGATCGGGTGGCTGGTCGGTTCGCTGGCGATCGTCTTCGCGGTCTACTTCCTCGTCTCCGGCCTGACCGGGGTCTGAGCCCGCGGGTCCGGGGGCGCCGCCGCGCGTCCCCGGACCAGTACGGTCGATCCGTGACAGCACCAGCAGGAGTCGTTCTCGCGGCGGGCGCGGGCCGCCGCTTCGGGATGCCGAAAGCCCTGGTCGACTACCGAGGAGCGCTCCTCGTCGACCGCACCGCGAAGGTCCTGGCCGACGCCGGGTGCGACCCGGTTCTGGTGGTCCTCGGCGCCGCGGCCGACGAGGTCCGCGAGCGCGCCGAGCTCGCGGGCGTGACCGCGGTGTTCAACCCCGACTGGCCCTCCGGCATGGGTTCCTCGCTGCGGACCGCGCTGGAGGCCCTGCGCGAGTCCGACGCCCCGGCCGCGGTGATCCTCCCGGTCGACATGCCGGGCATCGGCCCGGAGGCCGTCCGCCGCGTCGCCGCGCTCTCCTCCCCCGACGCCCTCGCCGCCGCTTCGCACGGCGGACGCCGCAGTCACCCGGTGTTGCTGGGCAGGGACCACTGGACCGGTGCAGCCGCGTCCGCGACGGGTGATGCCGGCGCTCGTGACTACCTGAAACAACGCACGGTGACGATGGTGTCCTGTGACGACGTATCGGACGGCTTCGATGTCGACCGGCCTGAAGATCTGGACCGACCCGCCACGTAGAGTGCCAGGACGACCGAGAGGCGCTGCTGAGAGCCAGTGCACCTAGCATTGTCTTCCGGTCAAGAGCTCGAACGCCCGAGCAAAGTGGAGAGCGGAGGCATTCATGGCTGGCGGTCATATCACCGCGAACTACGTACCCCAGGGCGATGACTGGCAGATCACCGTCACGGATGGTGACGGCAAGAAGACCGCGCGTGCCCCCGGGCTGATCGCCGCTCGGGACCAGGCCGATCAGCTGATCGAGCAGCTCTCGCCCGGCAAGTCGGGCCGCGTGGTGATCCACCTGCTCGACGGGGACGGCTTCGCCTTCACCACCGCCTACCTGCAGGCCAGGCACGGTCTGTCGGACGAGGCGACCCAGCGCGCGGCACGCGCCGCGGCGGCTCACGCACCCGCCCAGTAGCACTGCGGTCTGACCGGAACGCCACTGGTCGGTGACTCTTCGCGACCCACCGATCACGCGCGCCGGAGACCTGCCGCCGGGGACCTTAGGATGGCGTTCGTGAACGCGCCGACCAGTAGTGCACCCCAGGAGGAAGCAGCGGTGGCCAGCCTCGAACCGAGCAGGCCGCCCGCCGGCCGGGGACGCCCGCGGGACGCCTCCCGCGATGCCGCGTTGCGCCAGGCCGCGATGGAGGTGCTGGCCCAGGTCGGCTACCGGGCGCTGACCATGGACGCCGTCGCCGCCCAGGCCAGAGCCGGGAAGGCCACGATCTACCGCCGCTGGGACTCCAAGCTCGACCTGGTCATCGACACCTGCAACGAGCTCGTCCAGCGCCGCATCCCGGAGCCGGACCTGGGTTCGGTCGCCGACGATCTCGGCGAGTTCCTGCGCGCTTTCGCCACGCTGCTGACCGGACCGGTCGGCAAGGCCGCGCAAGCGCTGGTCGGCGAGCTGCCGCACGAGCCCGAGCTGGCGCTGAAGTTCCGCGAGTCGTTCCTGCTGCCGCAGCGCGACGTGCTGCGCCGGATCATGGAGCGCGGTGTGCGGCGCGGCGAGATCGGCCCGAACGCCCCGATCGACACGGTCGGCGAGCTGGCCGGTGCCGGCCTGATCTACCGGCTGATGCTGGCCGACGAGCCGCTGGACACCGGATTCGTGGACCGGTTGCTCAACGAGGCGCTGCTGCCGCTGTTGAAGCGCTGATCGTCCGTTTCACGCGCTAGGGTGACCTCGCCCTGGGGAAACGGAGGTCGGATCGTGTCCGAGGTTCTCACGCTCAACCGCTGGCCGGTGAAGTCGCTGCGCGGCGAGCAGCTGTCCGCCGCGCGCTTCGACGAGCGCGGCGTGGCGGGCGACCGCGCCTACGCTCTGCTCGACGAGCGGCCGAGCAGAGCGGGCAACATCCTCACCGTCCGGCAGAACCAGACCTTGCTGTCCTGGTCGGCGAGCTACGGCGATGTGCCGGAGCCGACCGGGCCACCGATCCTCGACGGCCCCGATGACCAGCGGTTCTCCTGGGAGGACCCGAAGCTCGCGGACGTGCTGGAGCAGTCGCTGAACATCCCGGTGAGCCTGCGCGCGGCCGACGGCCAGCAGGACCGCGGACCGACGGTGCTGGTCACCTTCGAGTCATCGCTGCGCGGCCTGAGCGAGGAGATGGGTGCGGAGGTGGATCTGCGGCGCTTCCGCACGAACCTGCACGTGGACGCGGAACTGCCGCCGTTCGCCGAGCAGGACTGGGAAGCGGGAGCCACGATCACCGCGGGCGAGGTGGAACTGGCCGTGACCGGCGAACACGCGGGTCCGTGCATCCGCTGCGCGGTGCCGAGCTGGGACGCCGACGGGCGCGAGCGCTGGCGGGAACTGCAAACTCACCTGATCCAGCGACACGAGAACAAGTTCGGCGTGATCATGCGGGTGACCCGGCCGGGCACGGTGAACGTGGGCGACGCGGTCCGGGCGGGTTGAGCGGGTTCCGGTGTTCTGGGGCCAGGTCCGAGACCCCAGAACGACCGGCACCTCACCTGAACAGCTTGCGCACGACCACCACGGTGACCAGTGCACCGACCCCGATGAGCGCGTAGCGCACCTTGGGGTCGTTCAGCTTCTCCATGACGCTGGCTTTGCCGGCGTCGACGAACCGCTGCGGATTCGCCTGCACGCTCAGCCTGTCCAACGTGTCGGCCAGCGCGTCACGCGCCTGCTCGATGTCACGCTCGATGGCATCTTGATCACGGGCCACGTGTCCTCCTCACGTTCACCTGGCTGCCCACACCGTAGTTCACCGCGGAATCCGCGCCGCATCAGCCGCGCCCATGTCGCCTGCTCGGGTCTCCTCAGCCGCCTCAAGAACAAGATCGACGAGCGCGATACGCTGTGCACACCGAGGGGCCGTAGCCCAATTGGCAGAGGCACTAGGTTTAGGTCCTAGACAGTGAGGGTTCGAGTCCCTCCGGCCCCACAACACCCCCACTCCCCGCCCGAGCTCCTCCACCTCAGGGAGCCAGGTGTCCGAGGGCAACGACGTTGACGCCGTCTTCCCGGGTGTAGCTCGTGTTTCCAGCGGTCAGGACGTTCAGGGACGCCAACTCGCTCGCACGCTGCTGCGACACCTTCTTCTCCAGAGCTCGCAGGTTGTCGGCTGCCATGTCGATGTTCTTGCTGCCACCCAGCTTGACCTCGAAGGCCGCCCACCGGCCGTCGTTCAGCTCGACGATCGCGTCGACTTCAAGACCGTTCTCATCCCGGTAGTGGTAGACCGTGCCACCGAGCGGCTGCGACAGGACGCGCAGATCGCGGATGCACAACGACTCGAACAGCAGACCCAGCGTGTTGAGGTCGCCGAGCAGGGCGTTCGGACCTGCGCCGAGCGCGGCGGCTGCGAGCGACGGATCGATGAAGTGCCACTTGGGGTGAGTGCGCAACCTGACCTTCGACCTCAGGTGAGGCGCCCAAGCGGGTTGTTCCTCGATCACGAACACCCGGGTCAACGCGTCGAGGTAGCGCCGGACCGTCTGGGCCGACACCTCGGCCCCGGCCTCGCCGATCTCTGCTTCCGCGCTGAGCTTGGTGGCTGAGACCTCGGTCGAGGTGTTGCGCGCCAAGGCGCGAACCAGGGCTCGCACGCGCAGCGGATCTGACTGAACCTCGACTCCCGGCAGATCGACGCGCGCGATGTCGTCCAAGTAGCTCCCCAGGTAGTCCTGCGGTGAGCGGTTCGTCTGCGCGACGAGGATCGGCCATCCGCCGCGGACCAGGATGGACGCGTAGTCCTCGACCGTCGGCCCGCCAATACCAGCGATGACATCGCCCGAGAAGAGCTCGGCGAAGCCGACCGTCCCCGCGGACTCGCCGCTCTCCCCCAGCGTCATGGGCCGCAGCGTGATTCTGCGGAAACGGCCCGCTCCGCTGTGCCTGGTGATGTCGTCGGGCGGAGTCGCCGACCCGGTGAGCACGAACTGCCCCGGGACCGATCGCTGGTCGACCTCGTGCCGGACCGCGTTCCACAGCGTGGGAGCGAGCTGCCACTCGTCGATGAGCCGTGGGGTGTCTCCGGACAGGACGACGCCGGGTGAGGTTTCCGCGATCGACGGCAGCTGCGGATCCGAATCCAGCCGGACCGAGCTGTTCGCGACCTGCAAGCCCGTCGTGGTCTTACCCGTTGCCCTCGGACCTTGGATGACCACAGCGCCGAACGTGTCCAGCGACGTGCGCACGAGGTCGTCAACGAGCCGGTTCCGATAGGTCTCCACCAGTGCATTATAACTTCTGCGTGCGACTCGGCATCACTTTTACGCTTGATCCACTATCACTTCTGCGTGCGGTTGAGTATCACTTTTGCGGACGCAGGCCGGTCACAGATTCGAGAGCGGTCCCGCTCCACCGACCGGTGTCGAGGTGGACGGTCATCTCCCGCGGCTCGGCGACCGGCGCGCGTCACTCCCCCACGCGATCAACCCCTTCACCAGACCGCCCGCTCGACGATGGCACGTCCGCGCGCCGAGATCCGGCGAGTCCGGGATCGCGGGCTTGACCTTGTCCCGAGGGCACGGTCTGGAGTGGTGGCGAGTCGCAACGACACCACCGAACGGGAGTACGCGATGACCAGCACAGCGGAGCGCGGGCACAGGATCGAGCAGCGGGGCTCGCGGTGGTTCCGCAGGCCCTTCCAGATCATCCGGGCGAACCTCGGCGCCTACCTGGCGCTGAACGCGATGGCCTACGGGTTGTTCCTGGTCGGGATGGGCGTGGGCCTGCTGCGGCCCGAGCTCACCGGGGCGAACACCGCGTCGCTGCAGCAGGACGGGACGGCGGAGATGGTCACCTGGGCGATGTCGAGCACGTGGCTGTTCAGCCTGACCATCCTCGCGGTGAACACCGTCTGGCTGAGCCTGGCGCACGTCCTGCTGCCCTCGGCGATCGTCCCCTTCGGCGGCATCGCCGTCTTCGCCTACTGGGCCCTCTACACCGGGGTGACGTTGGCGCCGGTCAACGAGGTCACGGCGTTGACGATGATCCCGCACTCGCTGACCGTCCTCATCGAGTTCCAGGCGTACGTCCTGGTCCTGCTCGGCGCCTACCGGCTGGGGATGTCGTGGCTGCGTCCCGGGACCGTCGGTGCCCGCACCCGCCGCCAGGGCTACGTCCGCGGGTTGCGGCAGGTCGGCTGGCTCGGCCTGCCCGCGCTGGCGCTGCTGGTCGTCGGCGCGATCTACGAAGCGGTCGAGATCATCCACCTGGTCCCGCTGCTGCTGCCTTGACCCTGCCCTTGGGGCAGGGTGTGGACTGGTTTCGGACATCGCGCGCCGGAACGGGGGACGAACGATGGCGTGGAGCACTCGGCAGGTCGCCGATCTCGCGGGGACGACGGTGAAGGCCGTTCGGCACTACCACGAGATCGGGCTGCTGGACATGCCCGAACGCGCGTCGAACGGGTACAAGAAGTACGGGGTCTCGCACCTGATCCGGCTGGTGCAGATCAAGAGGCTGAGCGATCTGGGGCTTCCGCTGTCGCAGATCGCGGCGATGGGCAACGCCGGTGAGGACCCGACCGAGGCGATCACCGTTCTCGACGCCGAACTGGAGGCGACGATCCAGCGGCTGAACCGGATCCGCGCCGAACTGGCCGTGATCCTGCGCCATCGCGCGTCACCCGAGGTGCCGCCCGAGTTCGCGCCGCTCGCCGGGGACTTCTCCGACAGCCAGAAAGCCCTGCTGACGGTCTACTCGACGGTCTTCAGCGACGAGGACCTGACGGAGTTCAGCCGTGCCCTGGGCGAGCGGAACGACGTCGAGGACGCGCTCGAGGCGCTGCCCGAGGACGCCGACGACGAGGCGATCGAGCAACTCGCCCAGCGCCTGGCGCCGGTGGTCCGCCAGCGCCGTGAGGAGCACCCGCAGCTGGAGAAGCTGATGGCGAACTCACCGCACGGCGAGAAGCTGGCCACGAACGCGATGGCGCACGCGGTCGCGGAGTTCTACAACTCCGCGCAGATCCGCACCCTGCAACGCGCGAACGCCCTCCTGGAGCAGGAGGACGACTTCAGCTGAACCGGCTCCCCGGTCAGCACCCCGCAGGTACCGTTCGGCGGCGTCGGCACTGATCAGGGGGAATGCGTCCATGACCGCTCTGCACGTCAGCCCGGAGTTCCCGTCGGTCCTCCAGCGCATCGACGATCTCGGCGAGACGCTCCGGGCGAGCGCGGACGCCGCCGAGCGGCGCGGGACCCTCGACGAGGGCGTGGCTCACGGCCTGCTGGCGGCCGGGGCCGTTCGGGCTTCGCTGCCCGCGAGCCTCGGTGGTCACGAGTTCGCTCCGCACCAGCTGATCGAGATGATCGAGCGGATCAGCCACCACGACGCGGCGGCCGGTTGGACGATGATGGCGTTGCAGCACATCACCGGCACCACCGCCGCGTACCTCGACACCGCTGCGGCGGATGCCCTGTTCCCCGACGTCGCCGGCGGGGACCACGCGTTGCTGGCCGGGCACGGCACCAGACCGGGCCGCGCGGTCCCGGTGGACGGCGGCTACCTGGTGAGCGGCAGCTGGCAGTTCGCCTCCGGCATGGCGCTGGCCAGCCACGTCCACAGCCTGGTCGTCGTCGAGGGCAGCGGCGAACCGCGAGTGCTGGCGATGCCGAAGTCGCAGGTGACGCTGGTCGACAACTGGGACGTGCACGGGCTGCGCGCCACGACCAGCATCGACTACCACTGCACCGACGTGTTCGTCCCGGTGGAGAACACCTATCCCGCCACGACGACCGCACCGACCCACGGCGGCGCGATGTACCGCGTCGGCCTGGTCAACATGGCGGCGATCGGGCACACGGGCTGGGCGCTCGGCGTCGGACGCCGACTGCTCGACGAGCTGAAGTCGTGCGCAGCGCCCAAGTTCGACACGCCCGGCGCCGCGGTCAACACCGCGCAGTTCCACGCCGAGTACGCGACCGCCGAAGCCGCGCTGCGCTCCGCCCGGGCGTGGACGATGCAGGTGTGGCAGGACGTCGAGCACACCCTGGACAGCGGCGAAGCACAGACCACCGAGCAGGACACGATGATCCGGCTCGCCCTCGGCAACGCCACGCGAACCGCGCAGGACGTCGGCCGGACCGCGCACCGCTGGGCGGGCACGGCGGCGATCCGCCGGGGACCGATCAACCGATTCCTCCGCGACCTCGACACCGGAGCCCAGCACGTCACGTCCAGCCCGGTGGTCCCGCAGAACTGCGGGAAGTGGCTCAGCGGCGCACAACCCCAAGCCCGCTGGCAATTCCTCGACCTGGTCCAGTGATCGCCGGGAACAGGTCTCCGAAATCCAGCGCGCATTTTCGAGGCGGGCGACGAGCAGCGGAAATCATCGGGTTGGCGGCGTGGGGAGACCGTCCGGGGGAAGACCTCGGACGGTCGTGTGGCAGTACGTCACTCCACATGCCCCCTCGTTCTCGAGGCCGACGCCGCTAGTTGTGCCCCGGCGGCGCGTGACCTGCGGGATTCCGGTTCTCGCTGTTCTGCGTCAGGCCGCCTCCCTGGCAACTGGGTTGCTGGCCTCCGGGCTGGTTGCCGCCCCGGTTCTCACACGAGACGGGCTCTTCCGTGATCTTCGCCGAAGCAACCCCTACCGGGAACAAGACCACGCCCAGCGCGACGGCCACGGCACTGATGCCGGCCGCAATCCGCTTGCTGATCATCTCGCACTTCCCGTTGTGCACCATCGCGACAAAATCCCTTGCCGATTCTCGGAAAACGATGGCTTCTTCCAGAATGTTCACCGACCAGCAGGGGCGTCAACGGTTCCAGAAAGTCAAGTTCCCCCTCAGCAGGAGGAAAACGATTGCACCTCCGGAATTCAGCTGTCCTTCTCGTCAGGACACGTCCCGGCTCGGCGCGAATCCGAGATCGAAGGCCGACCTGGCTCGGACTCCCGGACCGGTCACCAGCCACTTCCCCGTGGTGACCGCGGGCACACGCGATCGCGGTATACCGTGGTCGGCGTGGTGTTTCCGTGGTTTGGGGGTCGTGGCCGGTGAGCGTCAAGGTCGTGCTGCTGGATGATGAGGACCTGGTGCGGTCCGGGATTCGGATGATTCTGGAGTCGGATCCCGAGATCGCGGTGGTGGCCGAGGCCGTCAACGGGGCCGGGATCGTGGACCTCGTGGCGAAGTTCTCGCCGGACGTGGTGCTCACCGACATCCAGATGCCCGAGGTCGGGGGCCTGGAGGTGACCAAGCGGCTCGCCGCGTTGCCCGATCCCCCCGCCGTGGGCGTGCTGACGACCTTCGACGTGGACGAGTACGTGCACGAAGCCCTGCAGAACGGGGCGGCCGGATTCCTGCTCAAGGACACCCGGCCGCACGAACTGATCGCCGCCGTGCACACCCTCGCCGGTGGTGAGGCGATGCTCTCGCCGCGGATCACCCGGAAGCTGCTGACGACCTTCTCCTCCGGGGGCGGAGCCGCGCAGTCGGCGAAGTCCAAGATGGACAAGCTGACCGCGCGGGAGCGCGAGGTCGCGGTGGCGGTCGCGCAGGGTTCGAGCAACGCCGAGATCGCCGCCGACCTGTACATGAGCCAGTCCACCGTGAAGGTCCACATCGGACGGATCATGCACAAGCTCGACGCCGTCAACCGGACGCAGGTCGCGATCATCGCCCACGACGCCGGCCTGGCCTAGGGGCTGTTGATGAACGCGGCGGTGCCGCTCAGCACCGCCACGCGAAGCACTTCCTCAGCAGTTCTCAGTACGCCTCGCGCCGCCGGTGGGCGTCCCGGCGCCCGATCAGGAACCACGCCACCGGTCCCAGGAACGGCGCCGAGAAGGTGATGACGATCCACACGACCGTCATCCCGAAGCCCAGCGGCGAGCAGAGGATGCTGACCAGCGCGCAGATGAACAGCGCCAGCGCGCCGAACATCACCAGCGCGAGCAGCCCCAGGCTGCCCATCGCGAACAACTGCTCCGGGTTGCTGAAGAGCGTGCCCAGGTCCATTGCGGTTCCTTCCACGAGTTGCGTCGTCGTTCGATCAACAACGCTAGGGACCTGCGGCCGCCGCGACGTCCTTCCTCCCGCTCGTCCGAACTTGGCCGAAAGTCGTACCCAGCTCGGCCGGTCGGCGAACGTTGCGCGCGAAATGCGCGGCTAGAGTCGGCCCGGTGCGTGAACTCCTCGACCGAGAGCACCTGCTGTCCTGGTGGGACGGCAAGGTCCACCGCCTGCTGATCGACCTCGCCGTCGCCCTGACGTTCAGCGGGGTGTTCCGCCTCCAGGCCGCCCCGTGGGAGTTCCTCCTGTACTCCGCCGTCGGCGTCGCACTGCTCGTGCGGAGGCGGTTTCCGCTGGTCACCGCCGCAGCCTCGATCGTGCCGGTCGCCCTCCTGCTCCAGCCGGCGGCGTCGTGGGTCGCGCTGTACACCTACGCCCGGCGTCACGGCGGCGCGCCTTCGACGTGGATCGTGGGCATCGCGATCATCGCGACCGGGGTGACGGCGAACCTGATCCGCTACCCCGGTCAGCAGCTGTTCCCGACGCTGCTGAGCATCGGCGTGAACTCGGCGCTCTACACCGTTCCCGCGATGCTCGGGTTGTGGCTGCACCAGCGACAGGCGCTGGTGACCTCGACCCGCGAGCGCATCGAACGCGCCGAGCGGGAACGCGCGCTGCTCACCGGGCGGGCCGTCACCGAGGAGCGGCGGCGGATCGCGCGCGAGCTGCACGACGTGATCGCCCACCGGGCCAGCGTCATGTCGCTGCAGGCCGGGGCGCTCACCCTGCACGCGAAGGACGAGGGCACCGCCCAGACCGCGGAGATCATCCGCGAGAACAGCGCGAAGGCGCTCACCGAGCTGCGCGGCATGCTGCGGGTGCTGCGCGAAGGCCCGTCCGACCTCTCCGAAGCGCCGGCCCTGGCCGACATCGCCGAGCTGGTGCGCGAAACCGGGTCCGGGGTGCGGTTGAGCATGCCCGACGAACTCCCCACGACCTCCGGGAGCACCGGTCGCGCGGCCTACCGGGTGGTGCAGGAGGCGCTGACCAACGCGGCGCAGCACGCACCCGGCGCATCGGTGTCCGTCGTCGTCGAGGACGGCGACGAGCTCCGCGTCACCGTCACCAACGGCCCCGGTGCGCAGGCCTCGACCGCGGGGCCCGGGTACGGGCTGCTCGGGATGCGGGAGCGCGTGGCGCTCGCGGGCGGCTCCCTGGAGGTGGGGCCGACGGCGGACGGCGGCTTCCGGGTGGCGGCCGCGCTGCCGCGGTGACCGAAAGTCGTACCCGGTCATAGCTGGAAGTCAGACGCCCCGACCCCATCGGATTCGCGATTCTCGTTGTCATGCGGGACATCCGATCCGACTTCGAGGAGCAGGGTTGATCACCATCCGGGAACTGACCAAGCGCTACGGCAACAAGCTCGCCGTGCACGACCTGACCTGCACGATCCGGCCGGGCGTGGTGACCGGCTTCCTCGGCCCGAACGGGGCGGGCAAGTCCACCACGATGCGGCTCATGCTCGGGCTCGACCGTGGCGAGGGCGAAGTCCTCTTCAACGACCGCCGCTACCGCGACCTGCCGAACCCGGTGCGCAGCGTGGGCGCGCTGCTCGACGCCGGGGCCGTGCACCCCGGGCGGTCGGCGCACCAGCACCTGCGGATGATCGCGGCCGGCGCCGGGATCTCCGAGCAGCGGGTCCGCGAGGTGCTGGCCGCCGTCGGCCTCGACGAGGTGCGGTCCCGCCGCATCGGCGGCTTCAGCCTCGGGATGCGGCAGCGCCTCGGCATCGCCGCCGCGCTGGTGGGAGACCCCGAGTACGTGATCCTCGACGAGCCGACCAACGGGCTCGACCCAGAAGGCGTCCGCTGGATCCGCTCGCTGCTGCGCAACCTCGCCGACGAGGGCCGGACCGTGTTCGTGTCCTCGCACCTGCTGTCCGAGATCGCGCAGCTCGCCGACGACCTCGTCGTCATCGGCGAGGGCCGGCTGATCGCCGCCCAGCCGGTGCGCGACTTCATCGCCGCGCACACCCGCACCCACGTCGTCGTCCGCACGCCGGATCCCGAGCGGTTCCGGAAGTGGCTGCAGCAGGCGGGGTTCCAGGTCGAGCCGGAGGACGTCGACGCGCTCGTCGTCGACACCCCCAACGCCGACGCGGTCAGCTCCGCCGCACGCCAGGCCGGGGTCGCGATCCGCGAACTGCACACCCGCCGCAGCAGCCTCGAAGACGCCTTCTTCAACGCCACCGCCAACGCCACGACCTACCGGGGAGAAGCAGCATGACCACCACCCTCGAAGCCCGTCCCGAGGCCGACCGCGCTCCCGGGTTCGGCCGAGCGCTGGCCTACGAGTGGGCCGCGTTCCGGACCGTGCGGTCCAACTGGGTGCTGATCGGGGCGGCGCTGCTGGTGCAGCTCCTGCTCACGGTGTTCGCGCACGACTCGCGCGACCACGGCGACGTCACCTTCGACAAGGTGCTCTCCGTCGGGTGGCTGTTCGGGGCGCTCGTGGGCGCGCTGGGCGTCAACTCCTTCGGCACCGAGTACCGGTTCCGCACGATCACCACGACCGTGCTCACCGCGCGATCGCGGACGCGCGTGCTGCTGGCCAAGATCGCCGTGGTCACCGCGGCCGCCGTCGTCACCGAGATCGCGGTGCTCGCGGCGTCCTGGCTGGTGCTCGCGGTGTTCTTCGCCGCCGCACCGACGGTGTCGTCGGCGCTGCTGATGGGCACCGGTGTCGTCGTCTACACCGCGCTGATGTCGCTGATCGGGCTCGCGCTGGCCGCGCTGCTGCACGGATCGGTCGTGCCGATCGCGTTCCTGGTGGTGTGGCCGGAGGTCGAGATGTTCCTGATCAACCGGCTGGACCTGCCGGAGTGGCTGCTCATCGTGCTCCAGCCGTTCTACTCGGCCCGCCGGCTGATCAGCGAGACGCCCGAGTGGCCGCACGTGCTGCCGATGCTGGGACTCGCGGCGGTGCTGCTCGGCGCCGCGGGCATCGTCCTGACCCGCCGCGACGTGTGAGTACGGTGACGGACGTGCCGGTCGAACAGAAGCGCTCTTGGTTGTCGTGGTGGGACGGTTCGCTGCGGTCGCTGCTGTTCGACCTCGCCGTCGCGGCGGCCCCGGTCGCGGGTGAGTTCTACTCGCACGGCGGGCGCCTCGGCGACACCTCTCCCCTTGCGATCGCCGCGCTGATCACCGGGTTCCTCGCGCTGGTGGTGCGGCGGCGCTTCCCGTTCGCCGTCGCTGTGGTGCTGGCAGCGGCATCGATTCCCATGGACGGCGTCCTCGGTGCGACGGAGGTCGCGCTGTACACGGTGGCGAGCCGGCGCGGACCGCTGCCGACGACGTGGCTGGCCGTCGTCGCTCACCTGCTGGCCCTCGCGCCGGTGACGTGGCCGTGGGGCGAGTTCCACCCGGGGTCGTTGACGACCATCGTGGTGACGGGCGTGGTCGTGCCGGTTCTCATCGGGCTGTGGGTGTTCGGTCGGCGGCGCGTGCTCGTCGACTACCGGGAGAAGGCCGACCAGGTCGAGCGCGAGCGAAAGCTGCTGGCGGAGCAGGCCGTGGAGGCGCAGCGGCGCGAGATCGCCCGCGAGATGCACGACGTCGTCGCGCACCGCATCGGCGTGGTGTCGCGGCACGCCGACGTGCTGGCCGCCAACGCCACCGACGAGCGCAGCGCCGAGCTCGCCGAGATCATCCGCTCCACCAGCGCCACCGCGATGTCCGAGCTGCACGAGATGCTGCGCGCGCTGCGCGACGACGCCGAACCCGAACCGGCCTCGGCGAGCACGACCGGCATCGCCGACCTCGTCTCCGGTGCCGTCGAGTCGGGGGCGAACGTGCGGCTCGACATGGCCGAGCCCGCCCCGGACGTCCCGCCCGAGGTGGGGCGGGCCGCGTACCGCGTGGTGCAGGAGGGGCTCACCAACGCCGCCAAGCACGCCCCGAACGCGGCCGTGCAGGTGACCGTGCGGTCCGACGACGACGAGCTGGCGGTGACGGTCACCAACCGCCGCAGCCCGCGCGGCCACGACGTGGCGCTTCCCAGCTCCGGCTTCGGCCTGGTCGGCATGCGCGAGCGCGTCGCGCTCACCGGGGGCAGGTTGCAGACCGGCCGCACCGAGGACGGCGGCTACCGCGTCCACGCCACCTTCCCTCTCCACTCCGACGACACCTCGTCCGAGTGACGGAGCCCTGGGCAGGGGCGGTTCGGACCGAAACCGCCTCTGGCGACCACCCGCACCGTCGGCCGATGAGTTCTCGGGCCCCGCTCGGTCTGAACGTGGAGACCTGCGGAGAGAGGACTGACGATGTCGGATCTGATGGTGGACTTCATCATCTCCCTCGACGGTTGCGCGGCCGCCGAGGGATGGCCGGGGTTCTGGGGGATGGAGGGTCCCGAGTACCTCGGGTGGATCGGGAGCCAGTCGGAGCTGGAGCACGTCACGCTCATGGGGGCCACGACGTACCGGCTGATGTCCGGGTTCGCCGCCGAGGCCCCCGAGGAGGCCGGGCTCGCCGAGCTGGCAGCGATGCCCAAGGTCGTCTTCTCCTCCACCCTGAAGGCACCGCTGACCTGGGCGAACAGCGAACTGATCACCGGTGACGCCGTCGAGGCCGTGCGGGAGCTCAAGCAGCGCGAGACTCGGCCGCTGCGCACCGTCGGCAGCCTCAGCCTGAGCCGGTCGTTGCTCGAAGCCGGGGTCGTGGACCGCTTCCGCGTGGTGGTCTTCCCGGTCATCACCGGCAAGACCGGGCAGGAACGCATCTTCGACGGCTACCCGGACATCAAGCTCGACCTGTCAGCAGCCGCACCTTCGACGGCCGGCTCCAGCTGCTCGAATACGCCCCCACGATCCTCGACGGCCCGCCCGGCGCGTGATCGTCAGCGACCGCTGACGGCGCGTTCGACGGCGGCGACGTAGTCGTCGAAGTCCGCGGTGGGCATGCCGTCCTTGACGAGGGCGTCGCGCTGAGCCCGGGTGAGCTCCAGCTGCACGCCCTTGCCCCGGGTGTTGAGGTTGCCGATGTTGTCGGGGCTCTCACCCGCGAGCCCGTCGGGGACGGTGTCCGGCGCGTCGAAGCCCTCCGCGCGGAGTTCGGCGCGCACGGCGTCGCGCAGCTCGGTGTCGAGGCCGCCGACGTAGGTCGTGGCGGTGTCACCGGCGGCTCCGTGCCAGGACACGGTGAAGGTCGAGCCGGCGACGAGCTCTCGGATCTGAGGCTCGTCGAAGTTGGTGGAGGTGATGTGCAGGACGCTGTTGCCCGACGGCTTGAGCCCCTCGAACGTGCCGAAGCCGTGCCCACCGGCCTTTGCCCCGGCGTCGGCGAGCTCGGTGGTGGGACGCTCGATGCCGCCGCCGTGGATGGCGATGTGGACGAGGTCGGTGTCGCCGGTGCGCACCTCGCGCCGGTAGTCGACGCCTTCGGTCTCGTTGGCGGCCAGCTCGGCGTAGTCGGCGTAGGTGTCCTCCGCCGCTGCCACCGGAGTGACGACGAGCGCGAGCAGCGCCGCGGTGGTCGCCGTTGCGGTCCTGATGATCATCTGTGTCCCCTCAGCACGAGTGCGTGATCGCAGCTGAAGGGTATGGGCCCGACCGCCTCGCGTGGGCAAACGGCGGAAATACGCCGTCAGTCGGCGATCAGCGCCTCGATGCGGTGCTGCTCGACGAGTTCTTCGTAGTCCGAGGGGTCGGCCTCGACCAGCACCGCCGGACGTCCCGTCACCTCGCCGATGGGACGCAGGAGTTCGAGCGCCTCCTCGCGGGTGGTGAGCACGCCGACCACCAGGGCCGCGCGATCGGGATCGCCCGCGTTGTCGGCGACGCCGAGGCTCCACGGGATCTCGCACGGGCCCCGGTGCCACTCCTCGGGGCACAGCAGGTGCGCGACCGGGTCCTGCGCCCCGATGGCCTCGGCGAGGTTCGCGAATCCGTCGACCCGGATCTCGTAGACGCGCGCGTGGTTCATCCGTTCCCCCAGGTGATGTGGCCGTGTGAACCAGCATCGCGCCGGAGAGCGGGCGGCGATTCCGGGGCCTCCCGGAGATTTCCCCGAGAAGGCCCCGGAATCGGCTGCTAGGAGCTGTTGAGGAATGCGGCGGAGCCGCTGTTTCAGGTGTGGGACTCAGCCCGCACCGCCGCGGGTTCGCCAGCGCCTTCGTGGCGAGTACGCCGGGACGCCGATGTCCACCCCCTGGGTAAGCGGAATACATCAGGAGCGGCGCACGGAGACCACGAAGGCGCTGTGCTTTCCCCTTCGGGGGTTTCCGCCACCCGCACCGCCACGCAAAGCAATTCCTCAACAGCCTCTAGCCGAGGTCGAGGATGGCGTAGCCGAAGGCCGGGACAGTGATGGTCCGCCCGTCGACGCGGACACCGCTGTCCTCGACCGGGCGGGCCTGAGCCAGCCGGTCGTCGGCGACGTCGACGGTGACCTGCTCGCGGCTCGGGTTGATCGTGATCAGGAAGCGGTCGCCGCGCAGGTAGGTCAGCGGGTAGCCGTCGTGGAACACCTCCACCGCGCCGCCGCTGCCGAGCTCGGGGTGCTTCTTGCGCAGCGCGATGACCCGCTGCACGAAGTTCAGCAGCGAGCCCTGGTCCGCGAGCTGGCCTGCGACGGTCGGCCGGTTCGGGTCCGGGTCCTGCGGGATGTAGAGCTCGTCGGCGGGGGCCGTGGAGAACCCGGCGTTGGGCCCGTCGTTCCACTGCATCGGCGTGCGGTTGTTCTGCCGCCCGGCGCTGCCCTCGACGTCGGGCAGCCCCTCGATCAGCCGCATCCCGATCTCTTCGCCGTAGTACAGCGTCGGAACGGTCGGCCAGGTCAGCCAGAACGCAAACGCCGCCGGGATCTCCTCAGGCGTGCGCACGCCGTTGTTCAGCCGCAGCGCGCCGTCGTGGTTGGCCGAGGGCAGCAGGATGTGACCGGGGCTCCCGATGGTCTGCTCGGTCTGCTGCCAGGCGTCGACGAAGATCTTGGCGCTGCCGGTGCCGTCGGCGCCGAAGTACGGGTTGTCCTGCCACAACGACTTCCACGGCGCACCGTCGCCGGGTCCGTTGACGGGCAGGAAGAAGTCGCCGTCGAAGCCGGCGGGGACCGAGGTCGCCGGGTCGCCCCACTCGGCGATCATCACGGCGTCGGGGTGGTTCTCATCCATCCACGCCCGCATCTCGCCCCACAGCTTGCCGGTCTCGACCCAGCCCGGGTCGTCCTTGACCAGCGTGGCGGCCAGGTCGCAGCGGAACCCGGAGACACCGAGCTTCAGCCAGTGGTCCATGACCTCGCGCATCGCTGCGCGGTTGCGCTTGGGACCTTCGGCGTCCACCGGCTGGCGCCACGGCTCGTCCGGATTCATCCGCGCGTAGCCGTAGTTGATGGCCGGCTGCGTCTCGTAGTAGTTCTTCAGGAACGCGCCCTCGCGCGGACCGGGCGAGGCGACGAAGTCCTCCGGCAGGCTGCCGTCCGGCGGCAGCTGGTCCGGGGTCGCCCACACGTAGCGGCTGTCCGCGTCGTCCTGCAGGGACTGCAGGAACCACGGGTGCTGGTCGGAGGTGTGCCCGGCGACCAGGTCGAACAGCACCCGGATGCCGCGGGCCCGCGCCTCGGTGACCAGCTCGGCCACGTCCTCCTGGGCGCCGTAGCGCGGGTGCACGCCGACGTAGTCGGTGATGTCGTAGCCGGCGTCGGTGAACGGCGACGGGAACACCGGGTTGACCCAGATCGCGGTGACTCCCAGCCACGCCAGGTGGTCGAGGTGCTCGGTGATGCCGCGCAGGTCACCGATGCCGTCGCCGTTGGTGTCGGCGAAGCTCTGGGGATACACCTGGTAGAGCACGGCGTCGGCGAGCCACGAGGGCTGACCCGACGCCGCAGCGGGACTCACCCGCGAGATCGGCAGCACAGCGGCCCCCGCGAGCACCGCACCTGTACCGATCATGAACGATCGCCTCGACACCAATGCACCCAGCTCCGTCCTGAATACGTATACACAAGCGGCGCTGAATGTACTCCATCCGAGCGATGGGCAAAAGACGCCGAACGGCACCGCTCGTTCCCAGAACTCGGGCTCCACCGACCCGCGCGGCACCCGGTGGTCACCGGGTGCCGCGCGAGGTTCAGCGGAGGTCGAGCACGGCGTATCCGAAGGCCGGGACCGTGATGTCCTGGCCGTTGATCGTCACACCGCTGTCCTCGACGGCGGTGGCGTTCGCCAGCCGTTCGTCGGGGACGGCGACCGTCACCGCGTCCCGGCTGGGGTTGACCGTCACCAGGAACCGGTCACCGCGCAGGTAGGTCAGCGGGTAGCCGTCGTGGAAGACCTGCACGTCGGAGGCGGTTCCGAGCTCGGGGTTGGCCTGGCGCAGCGCGATGAGCCGCTGCACGAGGTTCAGCAGCGATCCCGGATCGTCGCGCTGCGCCTCGACGTTCGGCCGGTTCGGGTCGGGATCCTGCGGCAGGTAGAGGTTCTCGGCAGGAGCGGTGGAGAACCCGGCGTTGGGCCCGTCGTTCCACTGCATCGGTGTCCGGTTGTTCTGCCGGCCGTTGCTGCCCTCGACGTCCGGCAGGCCGTCGACCAGCCGCATGCCGATCTCCTCGCCGTAGTAGATCAGCGGGACGATCGGCCAGGTCAGCCAGAACGCGTACGCCGCCGGGATCTCCTCCGGCGTGCGGATGCCGTTGTTCAGCCGCAGGGCGGTGTCGTGGTTGGCCGAGGGCAGGATGACTCCCCCGGGCCGCCCGATCGCGTCCTCCGCCTCGCGCCAGGCGTCGATGAAGATCTTGGCCGTGCCGGTCCCGTCGGCGCCGAAGTACGGGTTGTCCTGCCACAACGAGCGCCACGCCTCGCCGGTCTGGAAGAAGAAGTCGCCGTCGAACCCGGCCGGGACCGCGACCTTCGGATCACCCCACTCGGAGACCAGCACCGCGTCGGGGTGGTTCTCGTCCAGCCAGGCGGCCATCTCGCCCCAGAGCTTGCCGGTCTCGACGAGGTCCGGGTCGTCCTTGATCAGGCTCCCCGCCATGTCGCAGCGGAAGCCCGCGATCCCCAGGTTCAGCCAGTGGTCCATGATCTCGCGCATCGCTGCGCGGTTGCGCTTGGGACCTTCGGCGTCCACCGGCTGGCGCCACGGTTCATCGGGGTTCATCCGCGCGTAGCCGTAGTTGATGGCCGGCTGGGTGTCGTAGAAGTTCTTCAGGAACGCGCCTTCTCGCGGGCCAGGAGAGGCGACGAAGTTCTCCGGCAGGTTGCCGTCGGGGAACTGGTCCGGGCTCGCCCAGATGAAGCGGTCGTCGGAGAAGTCCTGCAGCGAGTTGAGGAACCACGGGTGCTGGTCCGAGGTGTGCCCGGCGACCAGGTCGAACAGGATCCGGATGCCGCGCTTGCGCGCTTCCTCGGTCAGCCGGGCGACGTCGTCCTGCGTGCCGTAGCGCTCGTGCACGCCCACGTAGTCGGAGACGTCGTAGCCGGCGTCGGTCAGCGGCGACGGGAAGATCGGGTTCATCCAGACCGCGGTGATGCCGAGCCACTGGAGGTGATCGAGGTGGTCGATGATGCCCTGCAGGTCGCCTACTCCGGTGCCGTCGGCATCGGCGTAGGTCTGCGGGTAGATCTGGTAGAGCACGGCGTCGGCCAGCCACGAGGCGTCCGCGCGGGCCATCGGGGGACGTAGCTCGGAGATCGGCAGCACGGTCGCTCCCGCGACCAGCGCTCCGGTGGAGATCATGAACGATCGCCTGGACACCGCCATATCCGTTTCCCCAATCGGAATACGTATGAAAATGTCAGGCCGAAGCTACGCCGCTCGATCGCCCGCCGGAACGTGCAAGAACGCGTTCAGACCCGAGTGGACCAGACCATCCCCGTTGCCAGATTTAATCCTGGACATCTAGTATCCGGGTTGTGCGGATGAACGAGGGCGTGGAGTGGGCGGTGCACAGCTGCCTCAACCTCGCATGGCTGGGCGAGGACCGGGCCGTGCCGGCGGCGAAGCTGGCCGCGTTCTACGAACTCCCCGCCGCGTACATGAACAAGCAGCTCCAGGCCCTGGCCCGGGCCGGGATCGTCACCTCGACGTCCGGGCCGCGCGGCGGTTTCCGGCTCGCCCGCCCGCCGGAGAAGATCACGCTGATGGACGTGGTCGCGGCGATCGAAGGCTCCGAGGAAGCGTTCCGGTGCACCGAGATCCGCCACCGCGGCGGTTCCGGCAGCGGTTCCGCTGTCTCAGGCCGCGGCGACACCCCGTGCGCCATCCACACCTCCATGCGCAAGGCCGAGCTCGCCTGGCGCCGGGAGCTGGCGTCGCAGTCCATCGCCGACATCGCGGCCACCGTGGACGAGCACTCCCCGGCCGCGGCCGAGCGGGTCCGCCGCTGGTTCGGCGACACCCGCACCTGATCGAACCCCTCCCCAGCAGGGGTTCCGGCAGCAACCAATTCTGGATATCAGATGTCCGAGATAAGGAGATGACGATGCAGGGACGGATCGACGACCTGCCCGCCAAGGCGGGCGACGGCTACGCGGCGATGAGCTCGCTGGAGGTGTTCCTCGCAGGCAGCGGAGTTCCGAAGAACCTCCAGCACCTGGTCAAGCTGCGCGTCAGCCAGATCAACGGCTGCGCGTTCTGCGTCGACATGCACAGCAAGCACGCGAAGCAGGGCGGCGAGACCGACGAGCGGCTCTTCGGCGTCGCGGCCTGGCGCGAATCGCCGCACTTCACCAGCGCCGAGCGCGCGGCGCTGGACCTGGCCGAATCGGGAACCCGCCTGGCCGACAACCCGCACGGCGTGCCCGACGAGGTCTTCGAGAGGGCGCGCGAGGAGTTCGACGAGGCGACCCTGACCGCGCTGGTGATGCTCATCGCGGCCATCAACGCCTGGAACCGCATCAGCGTCATCAACCGGACCGTGCCCGGTTCGCACACCCCGCGCTGAGGATTCGCCGGGCGGCCTCCCCCGAGGCCGCCCGGCGAAGACCTCAGTCCACCAGCAGGTCCTCGATGGTGATCGGGATGTGGCGGACCCGGATTCCGGTGGCGTTGTGGACCGCGTTGGCGACGGCGGCGGCCATGCCGACCGTGCCGATCTCGCCGAGTCCCTTGGCGCCCACCGAGTTGTGCAGCGTGTCCGGGTACTTCACGAACTCCACGTCCACCTCGGGGATGTCGGCGTTGACCGGCAGCAGGTAGCTCGCGAAGTCGCCGTTGGCCAGCCGACCGCCGCCCTCGACCTCCATGGCCTCGTGCAGCGCCGCCGACACGCCCCAGATCATGCCGCCCTGGAGCTGGCTGGTGGCCAGCCTGTCGTTGATGATCCGGCCGCAGTCGAACACGCCGAGCATCCGGGACACCCGGGTCTCACGAGTCCACTTGTGCACCTTGACCTCGACGAACTGCGCGCCGAACGAGCTGAAGGAGTGCTTGGTCAGCTCCTCGCCGGGTGCGGACGAACCGCTGACCGACACCGAGTCGCGACCCAGCTCCCGCAGCAGGTCGCCGAAGGCCATCGACCGCCCGCCGGCGAACAGCTCGCCGTGGGCGTAGGTGACCTCCTCACCCTCGAACGGCGCACCCGGCCCGGAGGCCAGCGCGGTGAGCTCGTCGACCGCCGCGGTGCCCGCGAGCTGGATCGCGGTGCCCACGCTGGCCGTGGCCGTGGAACCACCCGACAGGCCGCCCGGCGGCAGCGCCGAGTCGCCGAGCTGCGGGGTGATCCGGTCCTCGGGCAGGTCCAGGGACTCCGCACCGATCGTCGACATCACCGTCAGCAGGCCGGTGCCCGGGTCCGCACCGCTGGTGGAGACCACGGCGGTCCCGTCGGCCCGCAGTTCGATGCCGACCGTGGCCGGGAAGCGCAGCGCCGGGAACATCGCCACGGCCACGCCCATGCCGACCTGCCAGTCGCCCTCGCTGCGGCCCTGCGGGCTGCGGTTGGCCCAGCCGAAGCGCTGCGCGCCGATGTCGAAGCACTCGTCGAGGTGCTTGCTGGACCACTGCAGGTCCTTGCCGGGCGGGGCCGTCGAGTTGTTGCGCTTGCGCAGCTCGATCGGGTCGATCCCCAGCTCCACCGCCAGCTCGTCGATCGCGCTCTCCAGAGCGAACGAACCCGGGGCCTCACCGGGAGCGCGCATGAACGTCGTCGGCGGCACGTTCAGCGGCACGATCCGCTGCGACACCGCGAGGTTCGGCGTCGCGTACCACTCCAGCGAGGTCCCGTGCGAGGTCGGCTCGACGAACGAGCGGGCCGAGTCCGTGGTGCACCACGAGTCGTGCTGCACCGCGATCAGGCGGCCCTCGCGATCGGCGCCCAGCGCGACCTTCTGCCGGGTGGCCGCACGACCGGCGGTCACCGTGAACACCTGCTCGCGGGTCAGCACGGCCTTGACCGGCCGTCCGAGCGCGCGGCTCGCCGCCGCCGCGAGGAACGCCGGCGTGGAGGTCTTGCCCTTGCCGCCGAAAGCACCGCCCACGTACGGGTTCACGACGTGGACCTGCGAGACGTCGACGCCCAGCGCGGTGGCCACGTCCGCGGCGACCATGTGCGAACCCTGGTTCGGCGTGTAGAGCGTGAGCTCGCCGCCCTCCCACAGCGCGACCGCCGAGTGCGGCTCCATCGCGGCGTGGTTCTGGGTCGCGGTCGAGTAGGTGTGGTCGACGACGACCGGGCTGCCGGCGAAGGCCTCCGCGATGGACTCGACACCGGCGTCGGCGTCGAGGATCTCCAGGTCTTCGCGGCCGGGCGCCGCCTCGGCGTCGGCCAGCCCCTCCTCGAACGAGGTCCTGGCGGGCTTTGCCTGGTAGCCGACCTCCACCAGCGACGCGGCGTCGCGGGCCTGCTCGAAGGTCTCGGCGATGACGAGACCGATCGGCTGGCCGTAGTAGGCGACCTCGCGGTTCTGCAGCGGGACCCAGGTCTCGCCCAGCATCGAGCTCGGCGTGGCCAGTTCCAGCGTGTCGAACGGCGTGTACACGCCGAGCACGCCCGGCGCGCTCTTGACCGCGGTGACGTCCATGCTCTCGACCTCGCCGTGGGCGATCGTGCTGAGCACGAGGTAGCCGTAGACCATGCCGGGGAAGTTGTTGTCGGCCCCGTACTTGGCCTGACCGGTGACTTTCAGCGGGCCGTCCAGCCGAGCGGTCACAGCTGCATCCCTTCGGTGGTTTCGAGCAGGGCGCGGACGATGGTCCGCTTCAGCAGGGACACCTTGAACGCGTTGCCGGACAACGGCTTCGCCCCTTCGGCGGCGAGCGCGGCGGCGGCTTCGAAGGTCTCCTGGGTGGCGGGCTTGCCGCGCAGCACGTCCTCGACGACGCCGAGCTTCCACGGCACCGTCGCCACACCGCCCGCGGCGACGCGGGCGTCGGCGATCACTCCGTCGCGGACGTCGAGCGCCACGGCGGCCGAGGTCAGCGCGAACTCGTAGGACTGCCGGTCGCGGACCTTGACGTAGGTGGAGTTGGTCGCCCAGTCCAGCTTCGGCACGACGACCTCGCCGATCAGCTCGCCCTCGCGCAGGTCGTGCTCGGCCTCGGGCGTCTGCCCCGGCTGCATGTAGAAGTCGGCGAGCTTGACGGTGCGCTCGCCGTCGGCGCTGACCAGCCGGACCTCGGCGTCGAGCGCGACCAGCGCGACCGCCAGGTCGCTGGCGTGGGTGGCCGCGCACGCGTCGCTGGTGCCCAGGATCGCGTGCATCCGGTTGGCGCCCTCGATCGCCGGGCAGCCGCTGCCCGGGTCACGACGGTTGCAGGGCATGTCGACGTCGCGGAAGTAGCTGCACCGCGTGCGCTGCATCAGGTTCCCGCCGATGCTGGCCATGTTGCGCAGCTGCTGCGACGCGCTCTGCAGCAGCGCGCGCGAGATCACCGGGTACACACCGGGATTCGCGGCCACGTCGCTCATCCGCTCCAGAGCGCCGATGCGCAGGCCGTCGGAGGTGTCGATCCCGCGCAGCGGCAGGCCGTTGATGTTCTGCACCCGCTGCGGGGTCAGCACGTCGAGCTTCATCAGGTCGACGAGCGTGGTGCCTCCGGCCAGGAACGTGCCGGTGCCGCCGAGCGCCTCGTCGATCGTGGTGGGTGCGGTCAGTTCGAAGGAGCGCATCAGCCCGCCTGCCTCGCCTGTTCTACTGCCGCCACGATGTTCGGGTAGGCCGAGCAGCGGCAGATGTTGCCGGACATGAACTCGCGGACGTCGTCGACGTCCTGCTCGACCGCGGCCACGGCCGACATGACCTGGCCGGACGTGCAGAAACCGCACTGCAGCGCGTCCTGGCCGAGGAAGGCCCGCTGCACGGGGTGCAGCGACTCGCCGTCGGCGAGCCCTTCGACGGTCGTCACCGGCTCCTGCACGGTGGCCGCCAGCGTGAGGCAGGACAGGACGGGACGGCCGTCGACGTGCACGGTGCAAGCGCCGCACTGCCCTCGGTCGCAGCCCTTCTTGGGGCCGGTGACGCCGAGCTTCTCGCGCAGGGCGTCGAGCAGGGTCACGCCGGGATCGACGCTGAGCTCTTCCGTCCTACCGTTGATTTCCAGTGAGAGGTCCACAGAATCTCTTCCCCGCCCTTCCGCCGTGGGCGTTGGGCGGAATGCTCGTGGTGGTGGGAGCTAGACTCGAAGGCTGAATCGGATACTCATCCACTTCAGCTGGAACCGAAGCTACCGGATTTTTATCCGCTTCGCAACGAGCGCGAGTGTTCTCACCCTCAAGACTGCCCAGGTCCGGCGAGCGGTGCACTACATTCCGGGTGAAGACCAGGTAGCCGACCGGGGA
Source organism: Saccharopolyspora endophytica (assembly GCF_018070075.1). Lineage (GTDB taxonomy): Bacteria > Actinomycetota > Actinomycetes > Mycobacteriales > Pseudonocardiaceae > Saccharopolyspora > Saccharopolyspora endophytica. The sequence goes on along the minus strand of NZ_JAGPXE010000010.1, from coordinate 268,318 downwards.
GGGACGATGACGACGGGCTCGGTGAACCCCCGGCGCGCGGACACCCGGCGCAACCACGAGGCCATCCTCAACACCGCGGCCCGGTCGCTGGCGTGCTCGGAGCAGGTCTCGTTCAACCACATCGCCAAGCAGGCGGGCGTCGGCGTGGGCACGGTGTACCGGCACTTCCCCACCACCGAGGCGCTCATCATCGCCGTCTACCAGCGCGAGCTGGACCACCTCGGCGAGGTGGTCCCGGAGCTGCTGGAGCGGCACGAGCCCGAACGAGCGCTCCGCACCTGGGTCACCGACCACCTCGCGCACTACATGATGACCAAGCGCGGCCTGGCCAAGGCGCTCGTCGCCGCCACGTCCTCCCCCGCCGAACTACCGGTCAACGCCCACGAAACCCTGATCGAGGCGATCACCGCCCTGCTGCGCGCCAACGTCGAGGCCGGCAACGTCCGCTCGGACGTGAACCCGGAAACGGTGCTGCGCGGCCTCGGCGGGCTCTTCTACCTCAACCCCAAGCACAACTGGCAGCAGGAAACCGCCGACCTCCTCGACCTCATCTGGCGAGGCATGAGCGTCTAGCGCGGTTCGACCGGGGTGTTCGGCTCGAAGGCGTTCTGGATCAGCTCGGCCGCGTTCAGGCAGAGGTCTTCGCGGTACATCGGGCCGATCACCTGCACGCCGCGCGGGAAACCCGACGCCGTGCCCGCCGGTACCGCCACCGCCGGGACGCCGACGAAGCTGCTCGCGGTGCACAGCGCCATCGACCTGCTGTAGGCGCGGAACTCCTCCAGCCCCCGGGACTCCTCCTCCGGCTCGAACGACAGCCTGGTGCTGACCGGCCCGAGCAGCAGCGGGAACCGCTCCAGCAGCTCCGCCCACGAACGCCTGAGGCCCAACCGCACCCCGGTGAGCGCCAGGTACTCCGGCAGCTCGACGGGCGCTCCCTCCATCATGGACAGTTCCATGTAGCGGGCCGCGTCGGGACCGATCAGGTCGCGGATCACCGGCCAGCCCGGCGCGAACTCGGTCATGACCATCTTCCCGTAGGCGTCGAGGGCCTCCTGCAGCCTGGGCACCTCCACCTCGACGACCTCGTGACCGGCCTCGGCGAGGGCGTCGGCAGCGGCGAGGATTCCCGCGCGCACCTCGGCGTCGACCCCGCCCCCGGTCGGGTCGACCACCACGCCCACCTCGACCGGGCGCTGAGGCTCCGGGCCCTCGGCGGGAACCGGAACCGCGCGCGGATCGCGCGCTTCGGTCCCGACCAGCGCCCGGTGCGCGACGCGCAGCTCACCGACGGTGCGCGCCATCGGTCCGTCGACCGGGAAGAGCTGCGAGCTCAGCGACGGGTCGTCCGGCCCGAACCGGTGATCCGACGGGTACCGCCCGGTGCTCGGCTTGAGACCGCAGACCCCGCCGAACGTGGCGGGATTCCGCAACGAGCCGCCGGAGTCGTTGCCCAGCCCGACCGGCGCCATCCCGGTCGCCACCGCGACGGCGTCGCCGCCGCTGGTACCGCCGGGCGTCTTCGCCGGGTCCCACGGGTTGATCGTGTGCCCGTGCAGCTCGCTGACGGTGTGCATGCCGCGCAGGGTCATGGTGGGCAGGTTGCTGTGCCCGATCGGGATCGCCCCGGCTCGGCGGAGCCGGGCGACCGGTGGCGCGTCCACCGGTCGCACGAAGTCGCGGAACCGCGCCAGTCCGTGCGTGGTGGCGCGGCCCGCAACGTCGGTGTTGTCCTTCACGGTGAACGGAACTCCCGCCAGCGGGCCGGGTTCCGCGCCACCCGCGAGTCTCGCGTCGAGCTCGGCGGCTTCGGCTCGCGCGGTGTCGGCGAAGACCTCCGCCACGGCGTTGACCTGCGGGTTGACCGCCTCGATCCGCTCCAGGTGCGCTTCGACGACCTCGCTCGCGCTCACCTGGCGATCGGCGACCGCGGCCGCGATCTCGGTCGCGGTGCACTTCCACAGCTCCTCGTCCCCCATGCGATGAGGAGACCACGGATTCGCGGTGCTGTCTCCTGATTATCCGGCGAGCGCGTCCAGTTCGGACTGGGCTTCGGCGCTCAACCGCACCTCCCCGGACGCGATGTTGGCGTCGAGGTGGGCGGGATCGGCGGTGCCCGGGATGAGCAGGGTGTTGTCGTAGTGCGCCAACTCCCAGGCCAACCCGACTTGGGCCGGGGTGGCGCCCAGCGCGGCGGCGATGCCGACGACGACCGGGTGGTCGGTGACCTTCGACGTGCCCGGGAACGCCGACCCGGCCGGGAACGCCGAGCCCAGCGGGAAGAACGGGACCCACGGGATGCCGTGCTCGCGGCAGATCTCCAGGACCGGTTCGGCCCGGCGGTCCAGGACGCTGTGCGCGTTCTGGACGCAGGCGACACCGACCGGCAGCGCCTGCTCGAGCTTGTCCGGGCTCACGGCGCTGAGACCGATGGCGCCGATCTTGCCCTCCTCGCGCAGCGCGGAGAGCTCGGCGAGCTGGTCGTCCAGGTCGACCAGCTGATCGCCTTCGGCGACGACCCCGGGCGGGGCGTCGGTGCGACGCAGGTTGACCACCGGGATCTGCTCCACGCCGAGCTGGGCGAGGTTCGCCTCGACGCCGGCGCGCAGCTGCTCCGGGCGCTGCGCGAGCGCCAGGCCGATCTCGGTCTCCGGAGCGTGCTCGGCGCCGACCTTGCTGACCAGCACGAGGCCGTCCGGGTAGGGGTGCAGGGCCTCGCGGATCAGCGCGTTCGCCTCGCCGGGTCCGTAGAAGTGCGCGGTGTCGATGTGGTTGACGCCCGCTTCGACCGCGCGGCGCAGGACCGCGATCGCGGCGTCCCGGTCCCGCCCGGGCAGCTGCATCGCGCCGTACCCGACGCGGGCCACGGGACGACCGGCCAGGACCGCCGTGGTGGATGTGGTCATGGTGCGCTCCTGTCATAGTGGAGAGCCAGGCGGAGGACCCTCCGATTAGTCCTCAGGAGATGCGCGCCGACGCGCGCCGGAACCGGGACCGCCTGATCGCGGCCGCGCGGGAGGCGTTCGCCTCGGGCGAGGCGAAGGTGTCGCTGGAGTCGGTCGCGCGCGCGGCCGGCGTCGGCATCGGCACCCTCTACCGCCACTTCCCCACCCGGGAGTCGCTCGCCGAAGCGGTCTACCGCACGGAGTTCACCGCGCTGCGCGACAGCGCCGCCGAGCTGCTCGCCGAACTGCCGCCGGACGCCGCGCTGCGCGCGTGGATGGACCGGTTCGCCGACTACATCGCCACCAAGCGGGAGATGGCCGAAGCGCTGCGCGCGGTCATCACGGCCACGTCGCTGCCGGAGAAGCGAGCGGAACTCGCCGAGGCCGCCCGAGCCGTCCTGGAGGCCGGTGCCGCCGACGGATCGCTGCGCGCCGACGTGCTCCCCGAGGACGTCGTGGCCGGGATCGTCGGCGTCTTCCTCTCCTGCGGCGCCGACCGGCCCGAACAGGCCGGCCGGCTGCTCGACCTGCTGATGGACGCCCTGCGCCCCTGATCACACGGCCGCGCGCTTCGGCGTCAGCCAGGTCTGGATCGCCGGAGCACCGCGGAACATCCACACCGCCAGGATCGGGTCGCAGATGGCGCAGCCGAGGGACGAGTGCTCGAAGGCCGGGATGATCGGCGCGCCCTTGACGTGGTGCACGACGTCCCACGCGGTGTGCAGCAGCCAGGCGAGGCCGATCCAGCGGTAGTCCGCCAGCCCCTTGTACGCGCAGAAGGTCAGCACCGCGGTGAACGCCATCTCCCAGGCGCCCATCCCACCGCCGGAGGTGTAGACGGCCCCGGCTCCGGCGATCATCAGCGCGTTGAACTTCTGCCTGGTCGGCTCGGGCAGCAGCGAGCACAGCGCGATGTAGACGACGGCGATGATCACGGGCGAGATCAGGTTGATCGCGGTATCCACGAGTCCTCCTAGTTTCAGCCTGGCTGAAACTTTAAGTTACAGCCAGGCTGCAACCGCGACAAGGGTGGGAGGATGGCCCGGTGAGCTTCCCCGAGGGCGCACCGCCGCCGAGCCCGACCTTCCTGATCATGAACCTGGGGCGGAGACTGCGCGACCAGGTCGAGCGCGAGCTCCGCACCAGCGGGCTGTCGCTGCGGCACCTCTCCGCGCTCGGCCACCTCGCCCACGAGCCCGGGCTGTCCTACAGCGAACTCGCCCGCCGCGCCGGGGTCACCGCGCAGAGCATGCAGGCCACCCTCAACCAGCTCGAAGCCCTCGGCGCCGTCGAGCGCACGACCGAGGCGGGCCGCGGCCGGACCGCCCGGCTCCAGGTCACCGAGCACGGCGAATCCCTCCGCGCGACGGCCCGACACGTCATCGCGGAGGCGGACGAGAAGCTCCTCGCCGCGGTCCCGGCCGAGGACCGCTCCGCCCTGACCCGGGCGCTCCTCCACGCCTTCGCGCCACCGCAGGGGTGAAGCGGCGGAAATTCAGTTGTCGCAGGCGCGTTCGTCGTGAAGGCTGCGCGGGTGGAATTCGTGGAGATCCCGGTCGGCGAAACCGGGTGCGGGCCTTACGGGGTCGCGGTCGGTCCGGACGGTGCGATCTGGTGCACGGAGGTGCACCACGGTCGGGTCGGTCGGCTCGATCCCGACGGGAGCTACCGGGGATTCCCGGTCGGCCCGGCGGATTCCCGGCCGACGGTGATCGTCGCCGGACCTGACGAGGCCGTGTGGTGCACCCTGTACCAGGGCAACCGGATCGGGCGGATCGGCACCGACGGTGCCGTCGCCGGGTTCGACGTGCCCGGCGCCAACCCGTACGGGCTCGCGGTCGGTCCGGATGCCGCGTTGTGGTTCACGGCGATGAGCACCGACCGGATCGGCCGGATCACCGTCGACGGCGAGATCACCGAGTACGACCTGCCCGAGCCGGGCGGGTTCCCCTCGATCATCACCAGCGGTCCTGACGGGGCGTTGTGGTTCACCCTGAACCAGGCCAACGCGATCGGGCGCATCAGCACCGGCGGCGAGGTGGAGGTCTTCCCGCTGCCCACCGAGAACGCGGCCCCGGTCGGGCTCACCGCCCACGTGGACGCGTTGTGGTTCGTCGAGATCGGCGCTGGTCAGGTCGGCCGCATCCGGCCCGACGGCGACATCGCCGAGTTCCCGCTCCCCGACCGCGCCGCCCGGCCGCACGCGATCGTCGCCGCACCCGACGGGACGTGCTGGTTCACCGAGTGGGCCGCGGGCCGCCTCGGTCACGTCACCCCCGATGGGCACGTCGAGACCCACGCGCTCCCCGATCCGTCCTCCGAGCCGCACGGGCTCGCCCTGGCTCCCGACGGGACGCTCTGGGTCGCCCTGGAATCCGGAGCGCTCGCCCGCGGCCGTTCCGGTCCGAGCTGACCCGGCACGACGGACACCGCAGCTCAGGCGAGCCACTCCAGGGCGGCCGCGGTGAGGGCTGTGACGCCGGTGGTGAGGGTCGGTTCGATCACCGGGGCGAAACCCGGCGAGTGGTTGGCCGGGACCTCCTGCGCCACCCGGTCCTCGGCCAGAGCCCGCTGGAAGCGGCCGGGTTCCGTGCCGCCGAAGAACCAGTAGCAGGTGGGAACTCCCGCCGCCGAGCCGAACAGGCCGACGTCCTCGCTGGCCATGGCGGGCGGCAGGTCGAGCACCGCGTGGTCTCCCAGCGCGGCGCGCAGAGCACCGGTGGTCCGGGAAGTGGCGTCGGGGTCGTTGACCAGCAGCGGGAACCGGGTCAGCTCCTCGAACTCCGGTTCTCGCTCGGCACCGGACGCGATCGCCTCCGCCCGGACGATGCGGCGGACGGCCGCCAGGACCCGCTCGCGGACGCGTTCGTCGAAGGACCGGATGTTGACCAGCAGCTCCGCCTGGTCGGGGATGATGTTCTCCTTGGTTCCCGCGCGGATCGAGCCGACGGTGACCACGGCGGTGTCATCACCGGAGACCTCGCGGGAGACGACCGTCTGCAACCGCATCACCGTCGCCGATGCCATCACCACCGGATCGATCGCGTTCTGCGGCTGCGAACCGTGCCCGCCGCGACCGAACATGGTGATCTTGACGCTGTCGGCGGCCGACATGCTCGGCCCGCTCATCATGCCCACGAACCCGCTCTGGAACGGGAACACGTGCTGCCCGAGGCAGACGTCCGGTCGCGGGAAGCGCTCCAGGAACCCGTCGTCGAGCATCGCCCGCGCCCCGGCCCCGATCTCCTCGGCCGGCTGGAACACCGCCACCACCGTCCCCGACCAGCGAGAACGCGCCGCGATCAGCAGGTCCAGCGCCCCCAGCAGGCTGGTGACGTGCATGTCGTGACCGCAGGCGTGCATCACCGGGACGTCCGAGCCGTCGGCGGCCGTGGCCCGCTGCGCGCTCGCGTAGTCGAGCCCGGTCTGCTCCAGCACCGGCAGCGCGTCGAAGTCCGCGCGCAGCAGCACCGTCGGCCCGGCCCCGTTGCGCAGCACCCCGACCACCCCGGTGCGACCGACCCCTGTGGTGACCTCCAGCCCCAGCGCCTCCAACCGCCGCGCGACCTCGGCAGCCGTGCGGTACTCCTGGAACGACAGCTCAGGATGCGCGTGCAGGTCCTTGTACAGCGCCGTCAGGTCGTCGCGGATGTCGTCCAACCGCCGAAAAACCTCGTCCATGAGCCCTCCATACACCGACTACCGGCATGATTGCGGGCCGAACGGCTGCCCGGAAGGCCAGACCAGGTCCACCTGGACCGGCCGACCGTCGGGTTGCAGCTGCAAGATCGGCATCGCCTTGTCCACGGGGTTGCCCTGGACCGCAGGATCGGTCTTGTAGGCGATTTTGCCCGTAGCACCGGAAAACGCACCTTCGCAGTCGAACTTCTTGATCCAGTCCGACACCAGCTGGTAGTTCTCCCCAGCGGTCTCGAAGCCGCGTGCGGCGGCGGTGGCGACAAGCACCGCGTCGTGCATCGACATCGCGTAGCCGTCAACCAGGGCGTCGTCCTCCAGCTCCAACTGGTCGAACGCCTCCTCGAACTTCTGGTACTCGGCCTGGTTGTCCGGCTGAGGCGGATCGGCGTGATCCCACTGGTCTTGAGTCGCGACGCTGGTGTAGAAGACCCTGACCTGCTTCGGGGCGAAGACGGGCAGTGGCCGGTTCAGGAGGCTGCTGGCGTCATCGCTGGTGATGATGTCCAGGTTGAGGTCGTTGACGCAGATGCCGTTCGACGCGATGGTTTTCAGGAACACCTCCAGATCGGCCCCGCGGCCGGCGAAGTAGACCTGGTCGGGTTGCTCAGCACAAATCCTGGAGAAGACGTTGGCGAACATCTTCTCCATGTACTCGTCACGCGTGCCCGTGTTCAGCTTGGTCGGGGAATCGAAGGGCTGCTCGCCTGGGTACCTCTGGAACTTCTCGTGGTAGGCGTCCTTGAACGCATCGGCGAGCGTGCCGGAATAGATGTCGCTCGGATTCGTGTCGTGGACCAGCAGGAGCTTGTCCTCCTGGTTGGGCTTCAGGAAGCCCACGGCGGCCTTGGCGGCGTCGATGTTGGTCGGCGTGATCCGGTAGAACCGCTGGATGTACGCCGGATCGCCGTCGAAGCTCCGATTCATGTTGTCGGCACTCGCCATCCCGCTGACCACCGCGAGCCCCGCCTCGGACAACTTGGTCGCCGCCAACCGCGTGTGGTCCATGCTTTGCCCCAACCCCACGACCGCGACGATGCGTTCGCTGTCACGCGCGTCGATGATCGCTTGCGCGGCGACGTCCGCCTCCTCATTCGCTGCGCCGTAGTTGGCCAACTTCAGCTTCACCTTGGGCGAGGTGGCCTTCGCGACCAGCTCGTTGTTGGCCCGCGAGGCGGCTGTCAGCGCGCCTGCCACACCGTGCTTCACATGTTCCGCGCCGATGCTGTCGAATTGGGCGTCCGGGGTCATGTTGTCCAGCACCACCACGGTGACGAAATCCGGAGCGGTCACCGTCGCGTTGTGCTCGTTGATGCGCTGCCTCAGGTCACGGGTGGCGTCGTTGTCACCGAACGATGTGTTGTCGACGTCGATCCCCACGCAGTTGGGAGACGATGCGATCGTCCTCATCCCGTTGCCGCACGGTTTCCAGGGCTGCCAGACCGCCAGGCCGGCGGCGACCACCACGACGACCACTGCGGCGGCGATGAACTTGTGGCGGCGCAGCCAGGATCGGGGCTGCACCGGGGCGGACGAGGTGGAGCTTCGGAACAGGGGCATGACCGGTCCAATCCGAAGGGTCAGAACAGCTGGTCAGCCCGGCGTGCGGCTTCGTAGAGCGCCGCGACGTCCGGGCGGTGTGACAGTGGTGCGAGTTCGTGGAAGCTCTGCACGACGATGTTCTTGCGCTCCCGGTCAGGACCGGCCAGCGGATTCGCGATCAGCCAGTACGCGGCGATCAACCGCGCGAGCACGTTGCGCACCTGGTCCCGCTCGGCGGGTCCGTCCCGCAGGTCCTGCTCGACGAGGTCGGCGTAGACCTGGGCGTTGTCGCGCTGCAGCGGTTTGTCGTCCGGAGCGCTGGTGACCAGGACCAGCAGGTCGACCCACTTCTGGTGCGACATCTGGTCGAAGCGTTCGTGCAGGGTGTCGACGACCTCGCCGAACCGGCCCAGCGCGAGCAGGCAGTAGGAGGTGCGGGCGAGGTCGCGCCGGGTGTGCGGATCGTTGAGCAGCGCCTTGAACTGCGTCTCGTAGGAGCCCCCATCCTGCTCACCGCGCGCGTTGAGGGCGAACAGCAGCGTCCGGGCGATCCACGGGTGCAGCAGGGACTGGTCCTCGGTTCCGCCGTCGCGATCCGGGGCGATCACCCACAGCGCGCTGCGCAGCTCGGTGAGGATGCGGCCGGTCTGCGGCAGCGAGACGAGGCTGGTCGACTCGGCCGGGACGAGCCACGGCGCGGTCGCGAACGGAGCCGCGTTGACGAATTCCGCGAGGTCCACGTCCTGCAGCTGCTCGGAGACGCGCAGATCGGTCAGTCGTTCCTGCCACGCTTCGGGCGTCGACTCGGCGGGTTCGAGGATGTCGCGCCTGCCTTCCCGCAACCGCGCCGTGGGCAGTATCTCGGAGACCGCCTCGACCGCCTTCGGGAGTCCGGCGGTGGCGCGCTGTGCCAGCTTCGCCTCGCTGAAGTACGGGCTGCGCCCGATCAGGCCCGCGGTCTCCTCGATCTCCAGCGGTTCCAGCAGCACCGGGTGCACGGGTGCCTGCGGTCTGTCCACTCCGGAGTTGTTGCGCCAGTGGCCCGCGTCGCGGCAGCGCGGCACCACCAGGACCTCGTCGGATCTGGTGGCAGCGGACTTCCACGGTGCGTGCCAGTGCGATTCCCACTCGGGGTTCCACCGGCCGCTGGTGCCGATGAACAGCAGCGGATCGTGCTCGTTGTGCTGCCTGAGATGTCGTTCGCGCGCGGCGATGATGTCGCCGAGGAACGCGTACCCGCCGGGGTGGTCGAGGTTGTCCAGCAGCACGACCCAGTTGTGCGAGTGGGTCTTGCCGGCCTCGTTCTCGCAGGAGCACGGGCTGCCCAGTTCCGGGCGCGCCATGACCGGGTGGCTCTCCCGCACGTCGGCCAGGAAGGCCGAGGTCAGCCAGGCCGTCATGGCCTCGGGTTCGCTGCGGGCCCGACGGCTGAGCTGGATCAGCGCGTCCAGCGGCTCGGCACCCTCGGCCTCCGGGATGTCGGCGTGCCAGCGCTTGGCGCCGGCCAGCGATCTCCGGCCGATCGTGCGGATCAGCCGCGGCAGCACCAACTTCGCCGCGGTGACCAGCACCGGGTCCAGCAGCGGTTCGGCCGCGTCGGCGGTGGAGTCCACCTGACCTGCGATGTCGTTCGCACGCGGGCTTTCGGCGAACTCGCGCAGCGCGGCGCTCATCTGGGCCCTGGCCTTGACCCGGTCGAAGGTGTCGAGGTTGGCCTGCACGGCGACCAGCCCGAGCGCGAAGCGGGTGAACTTCGCGCTCCGCCGTGCTCGCCAGCGGCGGGAGAGGTCTTCGGAGATCGCGGCCAGCGCCACGACGGTGGTCGCGGGCTGCTCGCGCCCGAAGTCGAACGGCTTGGCGTGCACCACGCCGTTCCCGCAGTCCTGCGAGATGGACTGCAGCGCCCGCGTTTTGCCCGAGCCGGTCGGTCCGAGCAGCACCATGATGGGCTGAGCGCTGGAAGGTTCGTCGGTGGCCCGGTTCCACAAGAGGCGTCGGGCGAGCATGGCGCTGTCGGTCAACCGCACGGGCTCCGTCATCCGCATCCCCCTCGCCTCGGGCACCGCTGCCCGAGTAAGCCGTCGATTCTACGGGGGCGGGGAGACCGCGTGGGGCCGTTTCGCCGAGAAAGCCCTGCGGCGAACGGCTCAGCGGTGAGCGGGGAACTCGATGACCTGCTGGTAGGTGGGGCGGTTCTGCCAGGAGATCTTGTCCTGGTCGATGCCGCCGACCTTGGTCTGCACGATCGAGTCCGCGCACCACTGGTCGCCGGGGTCGCATTCGGCGTCGCCCGGGTAGGTCTCCTCCGACGGGGTCGCGGCGGCCTGGGCGAGGGTGTCGAGCAGCATCTGCCGGCACGCGCCCCGATCGCCACCGCCGCACAGCGGTGCGCCGAAGCCGCCCGGGACCTGCTCGCCGAGGACGGCCCGGATGTCCTTGGAGACCTGGCCGAACCAGCCGAACTGGAACGTCGAGCCCTGGTGGCCTTGGCCGACGTGCAGCCCGGGCTCGCCGTTCTGCCAGCCCGACGGCGACTCGTTGATCTGCATCATCGCGGTCATCGCCTGGTAGGCGGGGGTTCCGACGGCGGGTTCGAACTCGCCGCGGACCAGCAGCGGCCACCACGCGTCGAACAGCTCGATGGCCTCGGCGTGCGCGTAGGTCTTGCTGCCCGGCGTGGTCTCGGTGCGCTTGCCGCCGTCGGCCAGCCACGCGCGCAGCTTCTCGACCAGCGGTTTCGAGCGCTCGTCGGGTTCGCCGATGACGCGCAGCAGGTCGGGCAGGACCCGTTCGGCGCGCAGGTCGGTGACGGCGGCGTCGGCCATGGCCCGCACGAGCTCGGCGCGGCTGAACTCGTCACCCGAGGCGATCTGCTCGCGCACCCGGCGATCGAGCAGATCGCCTCGCTGCACCGCGCCCTTCTCCGCCCGATCACCCGCGGTTCCCGGAGCTTGCTTGTTGTTCCAGCTGATGTAGTAGTCCTGGTTGACGGAGTTCGGGTGCTCGGCGAAGGACTGGTAGGTCGCCGTGTTGGTCTCGGGGTCCCAGCCCGGCCACTCGTGGGCCGGGTCCGAGGCGATCGGCATGCTCGGGTCGACGTGGGGCCGGCGCACCACGTTCGCCCCGGAGTTGAAGTACGCGGTGTCGCGGGAATCGGCGTAGAACCAGTTGAACGTGTAGTTGATGTCGTGCGCCGCGCGCTGGAAGTCCTCCGCCGAGGACACCGCCGACGGGTCGTTGAACTTCTGGAACCCGATGATCGAGTCCACCTCGTGCAGGAAGGTCGACCGGGCCGTGGTGTAGGCGACCGGCTTTCCGTCCACAGTGGCCCGATGCGTCACGGGCCCGTAGCGGGTGCGGAAGGACACCAGCCGGTAGGAGCCCTCCGGGGTGTCGTCGCCGAGGTTGGGCTTCCAGGAGTTCTGCCGCTCGATGGTCTGCATCGGCAGGCATTCGCCGTGGAAGCGGTAGTGGTTCGAGTCCTTGGTGACGGGACCGCCGTCGGGCGAGCACAGCTCGACCGCGTAGGTGTCGATCATGTCCTGCGAGGCGGTGGTGGCGCTCCACGAGTAGTCCTGGCCGCGGCCGAGCAGCGTGTAGAAGCTCAGACCCGCGAAGGAGGCGCCCTTCGAGGAGATGCCCGGCCCCTGCAGCTCCTGCAGGGTCAGCAGCTGCGGCGAGAAGTAGCCCGTCTGCGGGCCGAACACCGCGACCGGGTGGCCGCTCTCGGTGTGCGCGCCGGAGACCACGAGCGCGTTCGACATGCCCCTGCGCTCGGCCATGTCGGCGGGCAGGACGCCGTCGTCGAACATGCCGCGCAGCGGGTCCTCGGGGTCGACGACCGGCCGCGAGGGCTTCTCGTCGGGTTGGGTCGCCGAGCCGGTCGGGTCGAAGACGAGCTGCTGGTCCGCGACCGATCCCGGGTCCGGCAGCGCCACGCCCTCCGGGTTGGCCGGGGAGGTGCCGTACTCGAAGGAGCTGCCGTCGTGGATCGTGCTGATGGCCTCCGGGTCGTTCTCCGCGCGGAAGGCGGCCCAGACCTGCTCACCGCGTTCGGGACCGAAGCGCTCGTGCAACGACATCCTGGCGACGGCGTTGGCCACCTCTCCCCCGCCGCCACCGCCGAACTGGGCCCCGATCAGCGACGCCAGCACCACCAGGTCGGTGAGCTCGAACGGCTCGATGCGGCCCTCGTTGGTGACCGGGTCCACGTGCCCGGTCGCGACGTACTCACCCGGGAAGTAGCGGCCCCGGTGGGACTCCTGGATGTAGGCGTTGATGCCGTCGACGTAGGACTGCGCGTCCTGCAGCGCGATCCGGCCGCGCTCGCCCTGGGCGGCGACCCGGTCGATCTGGTCCTGCAGCTCCTGCTCGGTGTAGGGCGAGACGGAGAAGAAGCTCTGCTCCAGCTTCCGGTTGGCGGGCGCGCCCCCGGCGAACGGGGTCACCTCGCCGCGACCGGCGTGGCGCAGCGCGTCCATCAGGAACAGCTTGTCCTCGGCGGTGGTGTAGCCCGCGCCGAAGGTGGTGCCGGAGCGGGTGTCGCCGTAGACGTGCGGGACGCCGGCGGTCTTGTCGCGGACGACGGTGACGTCGGCGCGCGGCCGGTAGGTGCGCTCGACGTCGTCCGGCCGCACGCCGAAGGAGTGGTCGTTGAAGAAGTTCTGGATGGTGCCGGTGGTCAGCTCGCGGTACCCGCCCGCCAGCGCGGCGTACTCGTCGAGCTGGTCGTCGGAGTGCTTCGGGCGGGTGCCCAGCAGCATGTGCGAGACCAGCTCGGCGAAGGTCGCGTTGCCGTTCTGGCCGGGCGGGAGGATGTCGTGGCACTGCTGGCGGCAGTAGTCCTCAGGCGGCTGGGCGTGGGCCCCGGGGGCGATCAACAGGGACCCCGCGATGGCCGCCACGAGGGTGACGACCGGTGAACGTCGCGCCATGCCACGCCCTTTCCGATGCGGAACTGCTCCGGCACCGGCACGCTAGCCACCCCGACGGCGAATTGAAAGATATTCACATTGACGTTGATCCGATCGGCCCAACGTCAGGCCGACTTCACGCCGCTGCGCTGACGGCCGAGCCCGTCGATCTCCATCTCGACCACGTCACCCGGCGCCAGGAACGGGAAGCGCCCGGACATCGCCACGCCCTCCGGGGTGCCGGTGATGACCAGGTCCCCCGGCTCCAGCGTCAGGTACTGCGAGAGGTGGCGGACGATCTCGCCGACGCCGAAGATCATGTCGGCGGTGCTGGAATCCTGCCTCGGCTCGCCGTTGACCCAGCTGCGCAGCCGCAACCCCTGCGGGTCGGCGACCTCGTCGGCCGGGACGAACCACGGACCGACCGGGTTGAACGTCGGCGCGCACTTGCCCTTCGACCACTGGCCGCCGGACTGCTCCTTCTGGAACGAGCGCTCGGAGACGTCGTCGGCCAGCACGTAACCGGCCACGTGCGACAGGGCCTGCTCGGGGCTGTCGAGGTAGCTCGCGCGCTGCCCGATGACCACGCCGAGCTCGACCTCCCAGTCGACCTGCTCGGCGCCGCGCGGGATCACCACGTCGTCGTGCGGACCGACGACGGTGTTGGGGTGCTTGAAGAACAGAATCGGCACTTCCGGCGGCTCGGAACCGGATTCGGCGGCGTGGGCCGCGTAGTTCTGACCGATGCACAGCACCGCCATCGGCCGCGCGATCGGCGCGCCCACCCGCATCCCCGTGCCGTCCGCCGGGTCGTCGACGGCGGCGAGCTCGCCCGCGGCGAGCGCGGCGCGGGTGCGCGCGACGCCGTCACCAGCGAGGAACGCACCGTCGATATCGCCGGTCAGCGGGCTCAGGTCGAACAGCCGCCCCCGATCGTCGAGCACGTGCGGGCGCTCCTCCGAGAACGACCCCAGCCTCAGGAACTTCATGACCGACCCCGTTTCGCCTGTGTGAAACCCGTTCAAGCAAGCGAAATCCGATCAGCGCGGACGGAGCGCGTCAAGCCCCGCGCAGCTTGCGCGAGACCACGCCCAGAGCGTCGGTGAGCGCGCGCAGCTGATCGCGGTCGAGCACGTCGATGAGGTGCTCCCGGACCAGCTCGACGTGCCCCGGCGCGGTCTCCTCCAGCTTGCGCCTGCCGGCCTCGGTCAGGCGGGCGATGACGCCGCGGTCGTCGGTCTCGCAGGTGCGGCGACCCACGAGCCCGGCCTTCTCCAGCTGCGTGACCTGGTAGGTCAGGCCGCTCTTCGAGGTCACCACGAGCTGGGCGAGCTCGGACATGCGGATCTCGCCCTCGGGCGCCGCGGAGAGGCGGACCAGGATCTCGTACTGCGGGTGGGACAATCCCGCCTGCTCGCGGAGCTGTTGCTCGACGCGGCGGTTCACGAGGTTGCCCGCCTCGACGAAGGCGTTCCAGGCGGCCATCTCGTCGGCGTCGAGCCAGCGCGGTTCGGTCACTCCCCCATTCTAACTTGTTCGAATTTGAACTACGAGGTACATTTGGTTCAAATTCGAACTAGGAGGTTCCCGATGGCCGAGCGCATGCCCGCCCTGTACCTCAGCCACGGCGCCCCGCCGCTGGCCGACGACGAGCTCTGGCCCGGCGAGCTGGCGGCCTGGTCGGCCGACCTGCCGCGTCCCAAGGCGATCCTGATCATCTCCGCGCACTGGGAGGAAGCGCCGCTGGCCATCGGCGCGACCAGCACCGTTCCGCTGGTCTACGACTTCTGGGGCTTCCCCGACCGGTACTACGACGTCCGCTACGCCGCCCCCGGAGCTCCGGCCCTGGCCGAGCGGGTGCGCGCGCTGCTCGGCGGCGCCGAGACGCCGGTGGTCGCCGTGCCCGATCGCGGACTCGACCACGGCGCGTACGTGCCGCTGAAGGAGATGTACCCCGACGCCGACATCCCCGTCCTGCAGATCTCGATGCCGTCCCTGGAGCCCGCGGCCCTGATGCGCGTGGGCCGGTCGCTCGCACCGCTGCGCGACGAGGGCGTGCTGATCGTCGGCAGCGGGTTCTTCACCCACAACCTCTCGGCCCTGCGCTCGGCGTCGACGCCGAGCTGGTCGGTGGAGTTCGACGACTGGGGCGGTCGCGCCCTGGCCTCGCGCGACATCGACGCGCTCCTGGACTTCGAGCACAAGGCGCCGGCCGGCCGCCTGGCCCACCCTCGCACCGAGCACTTCGCGCCGCTGTTCGTCACCCTCGGGGCAGCGGACGAGGACCTCGACGACCAGCGCGTCCCGATCGAGGGCTTCTGGTGGGGCCTGGCCAAGCGCTCCGTGCAGTTCGGCTGACCGGCCACGACGCCCGTTGCCCACGGGCGGTTTCGGTCCGAAACGAGGTGACGTGATCCAGGTCAGTGGCGGAGTTGGCGGTGGACCGCGTCGACGACCTCGGTGAGCGGCGCCCGGGTCTCCTCGGTCCAGTTCTCGCCGCAGCGGGGGGTCGGGGCTGAGACCGACATGCCCGCGACCACCTCACCCGCGTGGTCCCGGATCGGGACCGCCAGGCAGCGGCAGCCGATGATGTACTCCTCGTCGTCGACGGCGTAGCCGTCGCGGCGCACCTCGGCGAGCTGGGCGAGCAGCTGCGGCAGCGCGGTGATCGTGTTGTCGGTGAAGCGCTCCAGCTCGACGTCCTCGTAGCGGGCCACGACCTCGTCGTCGCTCAGGCCGGCCAGCAGCGCCTTGCCGAGCGCGACGGAGTGCGCGGGCAGCCGCATGCCGACGGCGGAGACGAGCTTCATCGGCTGCGGGGACTCGGCGATGGCGATGTAGACGTTCTCGATGCCGTCGAGCCGGGACAGCTGCACGGTCTCACCGGTCTGCTGCGCGAGGCGTTCCATCAGCGGCAGCGCCAGGCCGACGATGTCGCGGTGCCCGGTGTAGCCCTGCCCGACGGTCCAGGCCTTGAGCCCGAGGCCGTAGGTGCGGGTGGTGGGGTCGAACTCGGCGAAGCCGCGGTGCACGAGGGTGCCGAGCAGGCCGTGCACGCTGGACAGCGGCAGCCGCAGCGTCTCGGCGATGTCGCTGAGGCGGTGCCTCCCCCGGGAGAGCAGTTCCAGAATGATCAGCGCGCGGTCCGCGGACTTCACCAGGTTGTGCCCGTGCGTGCTGGCCGCTTCGTCAGCCGTCACCCCTCGAATCCTCCTGCTCCGTCGTCGTCCCGGGCGGGACCTACCGAACAGTACAGCGAGCGCGAAGCGACCGCGCGGCTCCACCATGGGGGCATGAGATCGGCTTCTCCGTTCCACCCGCTGGCCTCGGCGATCGACCTGCCGGAGGCCGAGCGGCGGCGCATCGAGTGGTGGCGCGAGCACCGGGTCTTCGAGCGGAGCCTGGAGCAGACCGCCGACGGACCGCTGTGGGTGTTCTACGAGGGCCCGCCGACGGCCAACGGCACGCCCGGCACCCACCACGTGGAAGCCCGGGTGTTCAAGGACGTCTTCCCCCGCTTCCGCACGATGAAGGGGTTCCGGGTGCCGCGCCGGGCGGGCTGGGACTGCCACGGCCTGCCGGTCGAGCTGGCGGTGGAGCGGGAGCTGGGGCTGACCGGCAAGCCCGACGTGGAGCGGCTGGGCATCGCCGAGTTCAACGCGCGCTGCCGGGAATCGGTGCAGCGCTACGTCGGCGAGTTCGAGGCCGTCACAAAGCGGATGGGTTACTGGATCGACCTCTCCACGGCCTACTGGACCATGTCGGCCTCCTACGTCGACAGCGTGTGGTGGGCGCTGCGGCGGATCTTCGACGCCGGGCTGCTGGTGGAGGACCACCGCGCCGCGCCGTACTGCCCGCGGGACCAGACGACGTTGTCGGCGCACGAGGTCGCGCAGGGCTACGAAACCGACGAGGACCCTTCGGTTTTCGTCCGCTTGCCGCTGGAAGAACCGCTGGCGGGCCATGATGCCGAGCTCCTGGTGTGGACGACGACGCCGTGGACGCTGGTGTCCAACACCGCCGTCGCGGTCCACCCGGAGGTCACCTACGTGCTCGCGCGCGGTGAGCGCGGCACGTTCGTGGTCGCCGAGTCGCTGGCCGACGTCGTCGGGGGCGAGGTGGTGGCCCGGGTTCCGGGCCGCGATCTGGCAGGACTCCCCTACCGCCCGCCGTTCGACCTGGTGGACGTCCAGGACGCCCACCGCATGGTGCTGGCCGAGTACGTCTCCACCACCGACGGCACGGGCTTGGTGCACCTGGCTCCGGCGTTCGGCCCGGACGACCTCGCGACGGGCCGCGAGAACGACCTCCCGGTGGTCGACCCGCTGGGCCCGGACGGCCGCTTCGACCCGGCGCTGCCGCTGGTCGGCGGCATGTTCTTCAAGGATGCCAACCCGGTCCTGATCGAGGACCTGCGGCGGCGGGGCGCGCTGGTCGGCGAGGGGACGATCGAGCACGCCTACCCGCACTGCTGGCGCTGCCACACGCCGCTGATGTACCGCGCGCAGCCGTCCTGGTACATCCGCACGACCGCGATTCACCCATCGCTGCAACGGGAGAACGAGAACACCCGCTGGTACCCCGAGCACGTCAAGCACGGCCGGTTCGGCGACTGGCTGGCGGGCAACGTCGACTGGGCGCTGTCCCGCAACCGCTACTGGGGCACCCCGCTGTCGCTGTGGCGCTGCGCCGACGGGCACGTGACGGCGATCGGTTCCCGCGCTGAGCTGGGCGAACGCACCGGCCGCGATCTCTCCGGGCTCGACCCGCACCGGCCGCACATCGACGAGATCACCTTCACCTGCCCGGAGTGCGGGCAGCGGGCCGCGCGGGTGCCGGAGGTGGTCGACGCCTGGTTCGACTCGGGTTCGATGCCGTTCGCGCAGCTGGGCTACCCGCACGCACCGGGCAGCGCCGAGGCGTTGGCGCGCAACTACCCGGCGGACTACATCTGCGAGGCGCTGGACCAGACCCGCGGCTGGTTCTACACGCTGATGGCGATCGGGACCCTGCTGTTCGACCGCTCCAGCTATCGGAACGTGGTGTGCCTGGGGCACATCCTGGCCGAGGACGGCCGGAAGATGAGCAAGAACCTGGGCAACGTGCTGGAGCCGCTGCCGCTGATGGAGGCCCACGGCGCGGACGCGCTGCGCTGGTTCATGCTGTGCATCGGTTCTCCCTGGTCACCGCGCCGGGTGGGGCACGAGGCGCTGCGCGAGATCGTCCGCAAGGTGCTGCTGACCTACTGGAACACGGCGTCGTTCCTCAACCGCTACGCGGCGCTGTCGGAGTGGGCCGAACCCGATCCGCCCGGCGAGCGGCCGGTGCTGGACCGGTGGGTGCTGGCGCGGCTGAACCAGGTCGTGCGGCAGGTGGATTCGCGCTTGGAGGACTACGACACCGCCGGGGCCGGCCGGGTGCTGGCGGAGTTCGTCGACGACCTGTCGAACTGGTACGTGCGCCGTTCGCGCCCGAGGTTCTGGGACGGCGAGGTCAACGCCCTGCGCACGCTGCACGAATGCCTGGACGTGCTGACCCGGCTGCTGGCCCCGTTCATCCCGTTCCTCACCGAGGAGGTCTGGCAGCGCACCGTCCGCCCGGGTTCTCCGGACGTCCCCGATTCCGTGCACCTGTCGGCCTGGCCCGAGCCCGGCCCGGTCGACGAGGAGCTGCTGTCGCTGGTCGACGTCGAGCGCAGGCTCGCGGTGGCGGGCCGGTCGTTGCGCCGCGACGAGGCGCTGAAGGTGCGGCAGCCGCTGGCGACGGCGGTGATCAGCCCGGACCTGCCCGCCGAGCTGCGGGCGGATCTGGCCGAGGAGATCAACGTCCGCGAGGTCGTCACCGGCGACGTCGCCGGGACCGGGTGGCCCTCGGAGGAGCAGCGGGAGGTCTCGATCGCGCTGGACACCGCGATCACGCCGGAGCTGCGGCTGGCCGGGTTGGCGCGGGAGATCATCCGGTTCGTGCAGAACTGCCGCAAGCAGGACGGCCGGGAGATCACCGACCGGATCTCGTTGCGCTGGAACGGCTCCGCGGAGATCGGTGCGGCGCTCAGCGCGCACCGGGACGAGATCGCCGGGGCCGTGCTGGCGACCGAGGTCGTCGAGAGCGCCGACGCCGACGAGCACACCGACGCCAAGCTGGGCATCTCGGTGACGCTGGTCCCGGCATAGCGAAAGGCCGCGGACGGCGAGCGAGCGTCCACGGCCTTTCTTCCACAGAGCGATCCCTGAACAGTTCCTGGAGCGGGCCCGGCCGGGGCCAGCGGGATGACGATCCCCGGCCGGGTCGCTCGTCAGGAGTTGATCTGCTCGGTGATCACGTCGTTGTAGGCGCCGACGCGGGCGTAGACGCCCGGGAAGCCGGGCTGCGCGCAACCCTGGCCCCAGGACACGACGCCGATCAGGCGACCGTCGGCGACCATCGGGCCGCCCGAGTCACCCTGGCAGCTGTCGATCCCGCCTTCCGGCACACCGGCGCAGACCATCGACTGGTTGCTGTACTCCGGGTACGCCTTGGAGCAGGTGTCGTCCGAGGTCACCGGCAGCTGAGCCATCTGCAGGTGGTCGGCCTGCTGGCCGCCCTCGGAGGTGTTGCCCCAGCCCAGGATGGTGGCCTGGGTGTCGGGGGCGTAGGCCGCGTCGTCGGCGGTGGCGAGCTCGATGGGCTGCTCCTGCACCGGGGCGCCGAGGGTCAGCACGGAGACGTCGAAGCCCTTGGTGGCGTCGGTGTACTCCGGGTGGATCCAGACGTTGGTGACGTCGGAAACCGTGCCCTCGGTGGTGCTCATGGTGGTGCGGCCGCTGACGATCTTGATGTCGGCGGGCTGCTGACCGGTGGTGCAGTGGGCGGCGGTGAGGACCTTGGTCGGGGACACCAGCGAGCCACCGCAGAACTGCTGACCGTCGGGCGTGGTCAGCGCGACGGTGAACGGGTGGTCCGCGATCTCGGCGTCCTGCCCGCCGACGATGTACGGGTTGACGTCGGCCGGGGCCGCCTGGGCGACCGAAGCCGAGGTGAGCGCGGCGACGGCGATCGCGGCAACACCGGCCATCCGAGCGAGGCGACGTGGGGCATCGACCATCGTGAATCTCCTTGTCCGAAGGTCTTGCCGCGAGAACTCGAACCGAGGGCCTGCCTTCCCCAACCCGGCGCCCCGCAGCAATCTTGATCGAACACTAACCAACAGAAGAACAACCGCGAAAGAGAAGGATTTTGCCGCTTTTCCCCATTAACCCGCAGGTCACAAGCCCAAGGAAATGAAAATATCAACCACCGGGCGACAATTGCTCAACGCACGGAACAACGTCGGGCAAGCACCGAAGGTGCTTTCTCTTCACCCCACCTGAGCAACTCGCACCGCCGCGGGTTCATCAGCGACTTCGTGGCGAGTGCGCCGCGACGCCGTGCATTGGACATACATCAGGAGCGGCGCACGGAGTCCACGAAGCCGCTCAGGTTCCGCCACCCGCACCGCGAAGCAAGAGGACCACAGCCGGGGACCACAAGAGAAAGATGCCCTCGGCGCACCCCGATTGCGCCGAGGGCACCCTCGTTGCGGCCGGACCCCTCCGACCGGTGCGCCATCGATCCCCGAACCGACGGCGCTGACGCGTTCCCGGCCCCGACAACCGTTCGGAACGCGTCACCTATGGTGTACCGATCTTGGGTGGAATATTCCAGAGCCAATCGGTGGAGCTCACTCGATTGATCGTTAAACCTGTTGGACCAATCCACCCGGATGGCCTAACGATCACGCAGGTCCCGCGCGTCAGCGGGGCACGAGGCCCGCGTCGTAGGCGAGCAGCCCGGCCTGCAAGCGGTTCTCGCAGTCGAGCTTGACCAGCATCCGCGACACGTAGCTCTTCACGGTCGCCTCCGAGAGGTGCAGCCGCGCGGCGATCTGCGCGTTGGACATGCCGCGGCCGAGGCAGGTGAGCACCTCGATCTCCCGCTCGGTGAGCTCGCGGGTCAGACCGACCGCGCGTTCCCGGGCGCTCTGCTCCCCACCGGTGGCCGCCAGCAGTCGCCGCTTGGCCTCCTCCGAGAGGACCGTGTGCCCGTCCGCGGCGACCCGCACCAGGCCGATGAGGTCCTGCGGCGGCGTGGACTTCACCAGGAACCCGACCGCCCCGGCTCGCAGCGCGCGCAGCACGTACTTGTCGGCGTCGAAGGTGGTCAGCGCGACCACGGCGGGTGCGTCGGGCATGGTGCAGATCCGCTCGGTGGCGGTGAGCCCGTCGACGCCGGGCATCCGCAGGTCCATCAGCACGACGTTCGGCCGGTGCCGCACGACGGCTTCCACGGCGGCGGCGCCGTCCTGCGCCTCGTCGACCACCTCGATGTCGGGCGCCGAGCCGAGGATCGTGCGCAGGTGCGCGCAGACCATCGGTTCGTCGTCGACGACGAGCACCCGGATCGTCTCAGGCATCGGCGGTCTCCTCGGTGGGCACGTACCCGGGCAGTATGGCCTCCACCTCGAACCCGTCGCCGTCGGTGGCGCCGGAGCGGAAGGTCCCGCCGACGAGCTCGACGCGCTGCTGCAACCCGAGCAGCCCCACTCCCCCTCCGCTGCCGGCGAGTGCGGGCGCGGGGCCGGTGGGTGCGGTGTTGCGGACGCTCACGCGCACCCGGTCGTCGCTGTAGAGCACGCGGACGTGCACGTCGGCGCCGGGCGCGTGCTTGTGGGCGTTGGTCAGCCCCTCCTGCACCACGCGGTAGGCGGTCCGGCCGACGGCCGGGGTGACCGGCGCCGGATCGCCGTCCGCCGTGAAGTGCACGGACATGCCCACGGCCTCGGACCGACCGATGAGCTCGCGGAGGTCCGGCACGTCGCTGGGCGTGTCCGCGTCGGGCGCGTCGGCGCCGGCATCGCCGCGCTCGTCGGCGCCGCGGCGGAGCACGCCGACCAGGTCGCGCAGTTCGGCGAGCGCTTCCCCGCCGCTGGCGCGCAGGTCCTCGGCCGCGCGGTGCACCGCCGGGTCGTCGCTGACCACGCCGAGCGCACCCGCCTGCAGCACCATCAGGTTGACGCGGTGGGTGACCACGTCGTGCATCTCCACCGCCAGCCGGGCGCGCTCGTCGGCGCGGGCCTGCTCGGCGAGCAGTTCGCGCTCGTGCTCGGCGCGCTCGGCGCGTTCCCGCAGCGCGTCGGCGAGCCTGCCGCGCTCCGCGGCGTAGAGCCCGAGCACGATCGGGAAGACCGTCCAGGCCGCACCGGTGATCACCACGTCCGGGTGGGGCGCGTGGCCCAGCCGCAGGCTGATCGCGGTCACCACGACGATCAACGCCCAGGCGAGGTAGCGGTGCCCCCGCCCGTGGACGATCACCGCGTAGAGCACCCACGGCGTGACGCCGGGGACCCAGGGGTCGGTGGACACGTTGATCTGCAACAGCGGCCCGGGGCCGAACTGGATCAGCAGCGCCTGCGCGACCGAGAGCGCGGCGACGACCCACAGCAGCACCATCGGGAAGCGGCGGCGCGCGAGCAGCCCCAGGCACAGCAGGTCGTTGGCGACGTGGCTGAACCACAGCCCGCCGATCCAGTCGTAGGTGCCCGGCAACGCGTCGGTCGGGTAGTAGCCCGCCACCATTCGCGGGAACGCGAACAGCACGATGACCAGGCAGATGTCGAAGACGGCCTCTCGCGGGGTGTTCCAAAGAAGCCGCCAGAGCGGTCGTTTCACCAGGCCCACGTTAGGGCCGGCCGAGCCCGCTTGCGAAGCCGGACCCCACCGCAGGTCACCCAGGTCTAGACGAAAGTTGCACCGGGCGCGAGCGGGCACAACCTTCGTCGCCGCAGAACTCGACCAATCGCGGTGTTGATCAGCGCGCGATCCGAGTTGACTGGTGGGACACCGAAGATTCCTGGGGGAATTCATGCTCATCGATGAACCGGACACCCGGCGTCGAACACCGCGAGCGCTGCACCCGCCGGCGACGTGGCCGGTGCTCGGCATCGCCGGTGTCCTCGCCCTGGCGCACGCGATCGCGGGCGCCTTCGGGGACTACTGGATCGACGAGGTCTACATGCTCGCGGCCGGGAAGTACCACCCGAGCTGGGGTTACGTCGACCAGCCGCCGCTGACGCCGATGATCGCCGCCGCGATGGACGTCATCGCGCTGGATTCGATGTTCGTGCTCCGGCTGCCCGCCGCGCTGGCCTCCGGTGGTGCGGTGGTGCTGATCGCGCTGCTGGCCCGCGAGCTGGGGGCGGACCGCCGCGCTCAGGCCATCGCCGCGTTCGCCGGCGCGACCGGGCTGTGGAGCAACCTGATCGGGCACTGGGTGGCGCCCTACACCTTCGAGCCGCTGCTGTGGACGGCGCTGCTGCTGCCGCTGGTGCGCTGGCTCCGGCAGCACGCGCAGGGCGTCGCCGACGACCGGCTGCTGCTGGTGTTCGGGGTGCTGCTGGGCATCAACCTGCAGCTGAAGTTCCAGGTCGTACTCCTCTGCGCGGCACTGCTGGTCAGCGCCCTGGCGGTGGGCCCGCGAGCCGTGCTGACCCGGCCCCTGCTGTGGGCGGGCGCGGGGATCGCGCTGCTGATCGGTTCGCCGACGCTGATCTGGCAGGCGCTGCACGGGTGGCCGCAGCTGGCGATGTCGTCGATCGTCGCGCAGGAATCCCCGATGCTCTCCGGCGGTCGCGGCGGGACCGCCGTGCAGCTCGTCCTCTACGCCGGGGTGCTCGGAACCGCGCTGGTGCTGGCCGGGCTGTGGCTGCTGCTGAGCAGGTCGTGGCTGCGCCCGTACCGGATGTTCGCGGTCGCCATGATCCTGCTGTGGGTGTTCTTCGTCGTCACCGCCGGGCGGCCGTACTACCTGATCGGGATGTACGGCCTGCCGATCGCGGCGGCGACGGTGGGCCTGCAGCGGCGCAGGGAGGCCAAGCCGCCCCGCTGGGGGTGGGCGGCTTGGCCCGTCTACGCGCTCTCGCTGGTCGCGGCCGGGATGCTGATCTACTCCGGCAACTCGATCAACCGGGAGTTCTCGGCGGCGCTCACCCAGATCGACAGCGACCGGGTCAGCGACGCCATCGCCCAGGACGTCTCCCGCGCCTACCTGTCGCTGCCCGCCGAGCAGCGCACCCGCACGGCGGTGATCGGCGAGAACTACATCTCCGCCGCGATGCTCGAGGTCGGCGGCGAGCACCACCCGCTGCCCGACGTGTTCAGCCCGCACCGCGGCTACGGCTACTTCGACGCACCGTCCGACGAGATCGACACGATCGTCTACTACGGACGCGATGCCGAGGAGCTCCGGCCGTACTTCACCGACATCCGGCCCGCGACCCCGGGCGAGAACCTCAAGGGCTGGATCGCCACCGGCAAGACCCAGCCCTGGTCGACGATCTGGCCCGCGCTGAAATCCCTCTGAACCGCACGGGTCCGCGAACGATTCGACACAATCTGGGGAACAGCCCACGAAAGGGGCCTCGACGATGCCTGAAGACGGACTGCGGCTCCGCCCGCCGCGCAACCGGGTGGAACGCCGGGCGATCGCCTGGTGGACGGCGCAGGCCCTGGCGCTGGTGCTGCCGCCGGTGATCGTGCTCGTGGTGCTGGGGATCCTCATCGCACCTGCCCGCTTCTGGCTGCTGCTGCCCGCGGTGCTGATCGCCGTGCTCGGCGCGGTCTACACGGCGGTCATGCCGCAGTGGCGCTACCGGGTGCACCGGTGGGAGATCACCGACGACGCCGTCTACACCTCGGCGGGCTGGCTGCGGCAGGAGTGGCGGATCGCGCCGATGTCGCGGATCCAGACCGTCGACACCGTGCGCGGACCGCTCCAGCAGCTGTTCGACCTCTCCAGCGTCACCGTCACCACCGCGTCGGCGGCCGGGCCGCTGAACATCGACGGCATGGACCGCGAGCAGGCGGCCGCCGTCGTCGAGCAGCTCACCACCGCGACCCAGGCGACGCCGGGAGACGCGACGTGAGCGCCGTCGACGGGCAGTGGCACCGGCTGGACGCGAAGTCGATCCCGGCGGCGGGAGCGGTCGTGGCCGCGCCCGCGCTGGCCACGCTGCTGGTCATGGTCATCGCGGGTGCCGGGACCACGCCGGTGCTCATCACGTTCCTGATCGGTCTGGGGACCGCGCTCCTCGTCGCGGGCGCCGCCACCTACCAGTGGGTGTTCTACCGGTACCGGATCACCGAGGAGCGCTTCGAGCAGCAGCTCGGCGGCCTGTTCCGCAACCACCGGTCCCTCGCGCGCGATCGCATCCGCACCGTGGACCTGACCGCGGCGCCGCACGAACGGCTGTTCGCCCTGACCACGGTGAAGATCAGCACCGGCGCGCAGGGCACCGAGGCCACCATCCGGCTGCAGTCGATCAGGCGCTCGGCGGCCGAGGCGCTGCGCCGCGACATGACCCTCGGCGGGTCCACTGTGGAGGAGTCGCCGGACGAGGGCGTGCTGTCGCGGCTCGAACCGAAGTGGCTCGGCTACTCGGCGCTGACCGTGTCGTTGATGCTGGTGGTCTGGGGCGCGATCGGATCGGCGGTCGGCTCCTTCGACCAGCTGCTGCGCAAGTGGGGCGTCTTCGACGCGCTCGGCAGCGCCGTCACCTCGCTGGGGATCGTGGCGTTCGTGCTCGTGGTGGCCGCGATCGCGCTGGTCGTCGGGGTGATCGGGGCGTTCCTGCTGTCGCTGGAGATGTGGTGGGGCTTCCGGCTCTCCCGCGAACCGGGCACACTGCGCGTCAAGCGCGGCCTGCTCACCACTCGGTCGCTGTCGCTGGAGGAGCGCAGGCTGCGCGGCGTCGAGCTGTGCGAACCGCTGCCGCTGCGGCTGGCCGGCGGCGCCAAGCTGGCGGCGGTCGCGACCGGTCTGCAGGAGCAGAAGCAGGACAACAAGCAGCCGGACAGCAAGGTCCTGCTGCCGCCCGCTCCCCGCGGCGAGGCCCGGCGGGTCGCGGCGGCGGTGCTGCGCGATCAGCCCTTCGACATCGCCCTCACCCCGCACCCGAGGGCCGCGCTGCGGCGCCGGATCGGCTGGGCGCTGCTGTGCGCCCTGGCGGTCGCCGTCGTGGTGGCGGTCCCGGCGGTGCCGGGCTGGATCCCGGCCACCTTCGCCGTCGCCCTCGTGGTGCTCGCGCTGGTGGCGGGCCTGGGCTTCGCCGTCGACGCCCACCGCGCCCTCGGGCACGCGATGGACGATCGATATCTGGTGGCGCGCAACGGAAGCGCGCTTCGCCGCACGGTCGCGCTGCAACGCGAGAACATCATCGGCTGGCGGATCTCCCGCACGGTGTTCCAGCGCCGCTCGGACCTGATGACCGTCGGCGCGACCACGGCGGCCGGGTCGAGCCTCTACCGGATCTACGACGTCCGCACCGGCGACGGCCTGGCGATGGCCGACGAAGCCGTCCCTGGCCTGCTCGCGCCGTTCCTGGAACGCGTTGCGGTGGAATAGTTTCCGATTGCTGGCGGGGAGCGCCCCCCGAATCAGCGCGCTCCCCTCTGGTTCAGTCCAGGTCGAACCGGCCGCTCTTGAGGCCGCCGACGAACTCCTGCCACAACTGCGAGGCGAACTCGATGCGCCCCGCCCCCCGGTTCTTGGTGTCCCGCACACCCACGTGATCGGACCCGAAGCCGACCTCGACGCACTGGCCCTGCCCCTGCGAGCGGGAACTGGTGCGCCAGCCGGATATTTCCGCCATCTAAAGCTCTCCTATGCGTTGTTGGATGAAATCGACCGAACCTTCCGGGTCTACCGCATGCGCTCTCAAATGGTCCATCATCGTGGCGTAGTTCGTCAGCTCGATCTCGCGCTCCAGGTACAGCCCACCCACATGGGTCTCCAGATACACCACGTCCGGGTCAATGTGGTTGGAGTAGCGCAGGATCACGAACGGACCCGCCTGCGCCGGATGCGCTCCGGCGTCCAGCGGCATCACCTGCAACGTCACGTTCGGCAGCTGACCCAGCTTGAGGATGTGCTCCAGCTGCCTGCGCAGCACGCCATCACCGCCGACGGGACGGCGCAGCGCGGCCTCGCCGACCACCGCCCACAGCTCCAGCGGGTCGTCGCCGGTGACCCGCTCCTGGCGCTGGATGCGCAGGTCCACGCGCCGGCCGATCTCCGCGTCGTGCGCGCGGATCAGCGTGGATTTGGTGATGGCGTAGGCGTATTCACGCGTCTGCAGCAATCCGGGGATCGCTTCGGACTCGTAGGTGTGAATGCTGGACGCCTCCGCCTCAAGACCCACGTAGGTCTCGTACCACTCGGGCAGCACGTCGCTGTAGGAATGCCACCAGCCGCGCTTGCGGGCGTCGCGGGCCAGGTTGATCAACTGCTCCCGCTCGGCGTTGTCCACCCCGTAGAAGTCCAGCAACGCGGACACGTCGCCGACCGACGGGGATCTCTTCGCGGTCTCGAAGCGGCCGATCTTCGCCTGCGTGCAACCGAGGTGGATGGCCGCCTGCTGCTGGGTGACCTCCGAATGCGCGCGCAGTCTGCGCAATTCGGCGGCCAGCCTGCGGCGGCGAACCGTGGGACTGACTGTCATGGCCCCCATCCTGCCCGGCCCACCACAACGAGTCACATCCCGATCACCCGTACGACATCTTCCCGGGATGCTTGTTGGGCGGGTTGTTTGTCGGGGCGGTCCGAGGGGTGGGCCGGACCGCCACGTCATGGGGGGTGACATTCCACGTGTACCTGCTGATGGTCGTGTCCGTGCTGGTCTGGGCCGTGTTCTTCGGAATGGGCCTGCTGCTCTGGCTCAGAGCGGGCCGCCTCACACCCCGCCGCAACCGCGACTGACCGGCAGCCCGGGGATCGCAAGCGGCGCAGCCGCGAGGCGTGAAAGCAACCCTCGCAACCGGCACCGCCGTACCGTCCCCTGCCGGGGGTTTCTGAGCCGTCGTCTGGCGAGTACGCCGCGACGCCGTGCATTGGACATACATCAGGAGTGGCGCACGGAGTCCAGGCGGCGTCTCAGGTTCCGCCACCCGCACCGCCAAGCACAACGACCACAGACAACACTCAGGGCCTGGGCACGTTGCGGAGGTTGCTTCGGGCTAGTTGCACCATTTTTCCGACGCCTCCCGAGAGGACCGTGCGGCTGACGGCGAGGGCGAAGCCCTTGACCTGCTCGCCGGTGATGTGCGGCGGCAGCGACAGCGCGTTCGGGTCGGTCACCACGTCCACCAGCGCCGGGCCCGGTCGCGACAGCGCGTCGGCGAGCGCGTCGCGGACCTCGCCGGGCTTCTCCACCCGGACCGAGTTGATCCCGGCCGCGCGGGCGATCGCGGCGAAGTCGACGCTGTCGTGGTCGGTGCCGAAGTCCGGCATCCCGTCGACCAGCATCTCCAGCTTGACCATGCCCAGCGACGAGTTGTTGAACACCACGGTCTTCACCGGCAGCCGGTGGGTCCGCAGGCTCAGCAGGTCGCCCAGCAGCATCGCCAGCCCGCCGTCACCGGACATCGACACCACCTGGCGGTCCGGTGCTGCCAACTGCGCGCCGATGGCCTGCGGCAACGCGTTGGCCATCGACCCGTGCACGAACGACCCGAGCACCCGGCGGCGCCCGTTGGGCGTGATGTAGCGGGCCGCCCACACGTTGCACATCCCGGTGTCCACTGTGAACACCGCGTCGTCGGCGGCCAGGTCGTCGAGCACGTCGGCGACGTACTCGGGGTGGATGGGCACCTGCGACTCGACGTTGCGGGTGTAGGCGTCGACGACCTTCTCCAGCTGTCCGGCGTGCTCGCGCAGCATCCGGTCCAGGTAGGAGCGGTCGGTCTTGGCGCTGACCTTCGGCAGCACCGCGCGGATCGTCTCGGCGACGTCGCCGTGCACCGCCAGGTCCAGCACCGTGCGCCGGCCCAGGTGCGTCGGCTCGATGTCGACCTGCACCGTGTTGGCCTGCGGCAGGAAGTTGTCGTACGGGAAGTCGGTGCCCATCAGCAGGACCAGATCGGCCTTCTGCATCGCCTCGTGGCAGGCGCCGTAGCCCAGCAGCCCGCTCATGCCGACGTCGTAGGGGTTGTCGTACTGGATCCACTCCTTGCCGCGCAGCGCGTGCCCGACCGGCGCCTTGATCTTCTCCGCGAGCTCCATCACATCGGCGTGCGCACCGCGAGAACCCGCTCCGCAGAACATCATCGGCCGCTCGGCCCGGTTGATCTTCTCCGCCAGCGCCGCGACCTGCTCCGCCGAGGGCAGCAGCGTCGGCGGATCGCAGTCGACCACGCCGTGGCCGGTCGGCTTGGCCGCCGACTCCTCGGCCACGTCACCGGGCAGCACCAGTACCGACACCCCGCGGCGACCGACCGCGGCCTGGATCGCCGAGCGCAGCAGCCTCGGCATCTGCTCGGGCTGGGAGAGCATCTCGCAGAAGTGGCTGCACTCGTTGAACAGCTCCTCCGGGTGCGTCTCCTGGAAGAAACCGGTGCCGATCTGCGCCGACGGGATGTGCGAGGCCAGCGCCAGCACCGGTGCTCCGCTGCGGTGCGCGTCGTAGAGCCCGTTGATCAGGTGCAGGTTGCCCGGACCGCAGCTGCCCGCGCACACCGCGAGCCGGCCGGTGACCTGCGCTTCGGCGCCCGCGGCGAACGCCGCCGCCTCCTCGTGCCGGGTGTGCACCCACTCGATGCCCTCGGTCCGGCGGACGGCGTCGACCACCGGGTTGAGGCTGTCTCCGACGATCCCGTAGATGCGCTTCACACCGGCCTGCACGAGGACTTCGATGAACTGTTCGGCGACGGTCGGCATGCGCTTCCTCCGTGAACCACGATCGAATGGGCCACCCTCCCGTCTACGCGCGGCCCATCACCCCCGCAACCCGGTAGCCCGATCGAGGGACACGGGTAACGATCCCGGCGATACCGGCGATCACCACCATGTCCGCACCGAATGCGGATTTCCCGCCCTGCGAAAGGAATTTCGACGGTGTCCGTCCGCGTCTACACAAGGTGCGCCATTGCCGTGACCACTTCGGCGCTCGCCGGACTGATCCTCGGCGGATTCCTCGTCGCCCAGCAGCAGCCGGCGCAACCGGCCATCGAGCAGGTGTCTCAGCTCACGCCCGCCGCGGGCGGGGCGGCGCTGCCCGAATGAGCCGTCCGGCCCATCGGCTAGCGTCGCGGGCATGAGCGAACAGAACCGACTCTCCGACGGCGACGCCGCGCCCGAGTTCTCGCTGCCGGATGCCGACGGCAACACCGTCTCGCTGAGCGATTTCCGCGGCCGCTCGGTCGTCGTCTACTTCTACCCCGCCGCGAGCACCCCGGGCTGCACCAAGGAGGCGTGCGACTTCCGCGACAGCCTCGCCGAGCTCAACGAGGCCGGTTTCGACGTCCTGGGCATCTCCCCGGACACGCCGGCGAAGCTCGCGAAGTTCCGCGACGCGGAAGGACTCACGTTCCCGCTGCTGTCCGACGAGGACCGCGCCGTCATGACCGCGTGGGGCGCCTTCGGCGAGAAGAAGAACTACGGCAAGGTCGTGCAGGGCGTCATCCGCTCGACCTTCGTCGTCGACCCCGACGGCAAGATCGCCAAGGCCCTCTACAACGTCAAGGCCACAGGCCACGTCGACCGACTCCGCAGGGAAATCGGCGCCTGATCCTCTTCCGCAGAGCGATCACCTTGCTCAGCGGTGCGGGTAGCGGAACCTCAGACGCCGTCTGGCTCCGGGAGCCGAGACTTGTGTATGACCAATACACGGCGCTTCGGCTGTCCTCCCCAGACGACGTCTGAGAACCCGCGGCGGTGCGAGTTGAGTCCCGCACTTGAAACGGCGGCTGCCGCCGCCCGTCACGTCAGTCCAGGACCATGTAGATGGCGACGCCTGCTGCGATGACGACCACCAGGTAGCGGAGCAGGGTCGACGGGAGGCGTTGGGCGAGCTTGCCGCCCGCGTAGCCGCCGATGACCGTGGTGGGCACCAGCATCGCCACCGCGACCCAGTCCACCGGGGCGATGAGCGCGTAGACGACCAGCGTGGCGGCGCTGCCGATCATGCCCAACCAGCTCTTGAGCGCGTTGAGCCTGCGCATGCTGTCGGTCGCGGCCAGCACGAGGATCGCGATCAGGATGACGCTGCGCGCTCCGCCGAAGTACCCGCCGTAGATCGAGGCGAGGAAGATCCCGACGGTGAGCAGCACCGTGCGGTCCGGGGCGCCCTCGGCCGGTGAGCCGAGCCACTTGCGGATGGTGTTCTGGAAGGCCATCAGCACCGCCGACAGCCCCACCAGCGCCGGGACCACGGCGTCGAAGACCTCGCCCGGCAGCACCATCAGCAGCCCGCAGCCGACAGCCGAACCCACGCACGCCGCGATCGACGTGGTCCACAGCCTGCGCGGACTGCCGGTGAGGTCGTCGCGCTGGCTGACCGCCGCGCCCACGAAACCGGGCCCCTGCGCCACCGAGTTGGTCACGTTGGCCACCAGCGGTGGCATCCCGGTCGCCAGCAGCGCCGGGAACACCAGCAGGGAACCGCCACCGGCCACCGCGTTCACCGCGCCGGACAGGAATCCGACGACGACGAGCAGGGCCAGTTCAAACCACTCGGTGAACACGCACCGAAGTTAACCGGCGATCCCGGTCAGACCCCCACCGGGGCGAGCGACATCACGTCAAGTGGCGAGTTCGCGCAGCGACGGCAGCAGCAGGCGCAGGGCCCGGCCGCGGTGCGAGTCGGCGTCCTTCTCCTCCGGGGACAGCTCCGCGCTGGTGCGGGTCTCGCCCTCGGGCACGAAGATCGGGTCGTAGCCGAAGCCGTTGTCGCCCCGGGATTCCCGGATGATCGTGCCGCGCCACTCACCGCGCACCACGGTCTCGCCGCCGTCGGGCAGCACGAGCGCGGCGGCGGAGACGAACGCCCCACCGCGCCGCTCGTCCGGCACGTCCTTGATCTGACCGAGCACGAGGTCGAGATTCGCCTGGTCATCGCCGTGCGCACCGGACCAGCGGGCCGAGAGCACGCCCGGCATCCCGTTGAGCGCGTCGATCTCCAGGCCCGAGTCGTCGGCGACGGCGGGCAGCCCCGTGGCCCGAGCGGCGTCGGCGGCCTTGGCGAGGGCGTTGTCCTCGAAGGTGGCACCTGTCTCCGGCGCTTCCGGGAACTCCGGCACATCGGCCAGTCCCACGACTTCCAGGCCCGTGACGCCCTCGGCTTCGAGGATGCGGCGCAGCTCCACCAGCTTCTTCTGGTTGCGGGTGGCCAGCAGCAACCGGCTCATGCCGCGCTCCCGGGCAGCTCACCCGGGTACGGCTCGGCGAGCGCGGCTTCCTGCAAGCGAGCGAGCTCACCGCATCCGGCCAGCGCGAAGTCGAGCATCTTGTCCATGGTGGACCGCGTGTAGGTGGCGCCCTCGCCGGTGCCCTGCACCTCGACCAGGGTGCCGTGGTCGGTGGCGACCACGTTCATGTCGACCTCGGCGCGCGAGTCCTCCTCGTAGGGCAGGTCCAGGCGCACGCGGCCGTCGACGACGCCCACGCTGACCGCCTGGATCGCGCAGGACAGCGGCTTCGGGTCGGACAGCCGACCGGCGGCGCCCAGCCACGTCACCGCGTCGGCCAGCGCCACGTAGGCGCCGGTGATCGCGGCGGTGCGGGTTCCGCCGTCGGCCTGGATGACGTCGCAGTCCAGGGTGATGGTGTTCTCGCCCAGCGCCGCCATGTCGATGCAGGCGCGCAGGGACCGGCCGATCAGCCGGGAGATCTCGTGGGTGCGGCCGCCGATGCGGCCCTTCACCGACTCGCGGGAGCCGCGCGTGTTGGTCGCCGAGGGCAGCATCGCGTACTCGGCGGTGACCCAGCCCAGCCCGGATCCGGTCCGCCAGCGCGGAACGCCCTCCTGCACGCTGGCCGCGCACAGCACCCGGGTACGGCCGAACTCCACCAGCACCGAACCCGCAGGCCAGTCCTGGTATCCCCGCGTGATCTTCACATCGCGAAGCTGATCGTCACTACGCCCATCCGCTCTAGCCACAGCTCAACCCTAAGCCCAGGCCCCGACCGGCCGACGAAGGCCCCGGTCGCACCGGCCCACCCCGGCGACCGAGCCCCCATTCGAATTTCGCGCGAAATTCGAGCGCGAAAGTTCGGACTCGAATTTCGCGCGAAATTCGAATTCCCTCAGACCTCGTAGGTGGCGCCCGCCTGGACCAGCTGGGTGGGGCCGTCGAAGGTGGCGCTGGCCTCGGTGTGGATGGCGCCGTGGTCGGTCCAGGGCACCAGGTGGGTGATCAGCAAGCGCTCGGCGGCCGCGGTCTTGGCGACCTCGGCGGCCTGGCGGCCGGAGAGATGGACGTTCATCGGCGCGTCCTCGTGGTGCTCCCAGGACGCCTCCGCGAGCAGCACGTGGGCACCGGAGGCCAGCTCGTCGAGCTGACCGCACGGCCCGGTGTCACCGGTGTAGGCGAGCACCCGACCCTCGGCCTCGACGCGGAATCCCCAGGTCGGGCACAGGTGGGCGACCTCGACCGCGCGGATGGTGAACGGCCCGACGGTCACCGGCTCGGTGCCGACCGGGCGGAAGTCGAAGACGTCGGACAGGTCGGTCTCGGCGAGCTCGGCGGCCGTGGGCGCGTACAGCGCGGCGAGCCGGTCCGGGGCGTTGTCCGGGCCGAACACCGGCAGCCGCCGGGCGCGCGCGTCGTACGGCGGCTGGGGCCGATAGCGCCGGTACACCGTCAGCGCGCCGAAGTCGGCGCAGTGGTCGGGGTGCAGGTGGCTGAAGAACAGCGCGTCGAGGTCGAACGGGTCGATGAAGCGCTGCATCGCGCCGAGCGTGCCGTTGCCCAGATCCAGCGCGATGCGGGTGTCACCGGATTCCAGCAGGTATCCGGACGCGGGCGAGTCTGGCCCGGGAATGCTCCCGGCGCAGCCGAGGACCGTCAGCTTCATGCGACAGAGCCTGACACGCGAAGCGGCAGAACGGCATCGGCCGAGGGAGCCGGACCGAGAAAGCGGCGGGCCAACCGGGCGAAGCGCTCGGGTTCGCCGGTGACCCGGAACTCGTGCTCGGGCAGGTTGTCCGGTTCGGCGAGCCGGTCCTGCTCGGTGAGCACCCGGACGACGTCCTTGGCGGTCTCCTCCGCGCTGGACACCAGCGTGACCTGCTCGCCCATCGCGAGTTGCAGGACACCGGTCAGCAGCGGGTAGTGCGTGCACCCCAGCACGAGTGTGTCGACGCCTGCCTGCTGCAGCGGGTCGAGGTAGTTCTGCGCGAGTCCCAGCACCTGCCGGCCGCTGGTGATGCCGCGCTCGACGAAGTCGGCGAACCGCGGGCAGGCCGCCGTGGTCAGCTCGATGTCCGGTGCGGCGGTGAAGGCGTCGTCATAGGCGCGGGAGCGGATGGTGGCGTCGGTGCCGATGACGCCGACGCGCCGGTTGCGCGTGGTGGCCACAGCCCTGCGGACCGCGGGCAGCACGACCTCCACCACGGGGATGGAGTAGCGCTCGCGGGCGTCGCGCAAGCAGGCCGATGAGGCGGTGTTGCAGGCGATGACCAGCATCTTCACGCCCTCGTCGACCATCGCATCGGTGATCGCCAAGGTGCGGGAGCGGATCTCGGCCAGCGGCATCGGCCCGTAAGGGGCGTTGGCGGTGTCACCGACGTAGTGGACGGTCTCACCGGGCAGCTGGTCCATGATCGCTCGGCTCACGGTCAGCCCGCCTACGCCGGAATCGAAGATCCCGATCGGAGCGTTGGTCACCCGGCCAGTGTGCCAGGCTCGGCGCCCGAAACCCGCCGCCTAGTGCTGCGCGCCACCAGCCACGTGGCCATCGCCCCACCGACCGCGCCGAAGAGGTGGCCCTCCCAGGAGATGCCGGGCTGGCCGGGCAGCACGCCCCAGAGCATGCCGCCCCAGTAGAAGAACAGCACCACCGCAACCAGGATCTGGGCGATGCTGCGCTGGGCGAACCCGCGCAGCAGCAGGAACACCATCCAGCCGAAGATCACGCCGGAGGCCCCGACGTGGTAGCCGGGAGCGCCGATCAGCCACGTCCCGAAGCCGGCGACGATCCACACCACGGCGGTGACGCCGATGAACTGGCGGATCCCGCCCGCGAGCAGCAGCCAGCCGAGCACGAACAGCGGCAGCGAGTTGCTGATCAGGTGCTGCCAGCCGAAGTGCAGCAGCGGCGCCCAGAGGATGCCGTCGAGACCGTCGACGGTGCGCGGGAGGACGCCGTTGGCGTCGAGGTCCTCCGCCAGGTTGGGCGCCGGGGTCGCCGCGTCGTAGAACTCGATGCCGAACAGCACCGCGATGCAGACGAGCATGCCGAACGCGGCCCGCAGCGGATTCGCGGGCAGCACTCGCGGACGTGGGCGTTCCATCGGGCGTGTCACACCTTCGAGCCTAGCGTCAGGAATGACCCCCGGGATCGGGATCGACCCTGATTCCGACCGCGCCGCGATTGAGCATCGAGTGCGTTTCGGATCACCGGGGTTTCGGCCATCCGGCCCCATCGGATGATCTTCGCGGTAGGGTTCGACCCCGTTGCGTCCGGTGGTCGAAAGGTGAAGTGTGCACGCCCAGGTCGACATCGCAGTTCAGGCGACGGCGCGTTCCGGACAGGCGCCGACCTGGGACGTAGGCACCGAGACCCTGCTGTGGACGGATCCGCGGGCGGGCGAGGTGCACCGCTACCGCCCGGGTCACGCGAACGCGACGATGACGTTGCAGCAGCAGACCGGAGGCGCGAAGCCCCGCAGCCGAGGCGGCCTGGTGCTGCACCTGCAGGAGGGCATCGCGCTGTTCGACGCCCACGGCGAGCAGCGCACCTGGCTGGTCTACTGGGCCCGCGAGGGCGTGCGGGCCGGCGCCACGATGATCGACCGCAAGGGTCGGCTGTGGGCCACGACGATGCGCGAGGACGAGTCCGGCGACGGCTGGCTGGCGCGGGTGAACCCGGACGGCTCGGCGGGCGTGATCATCAAGGACCTCAGGGCCGGGTTCGGGCTGGCCACCAGCCCTGACGACTCCCGCTTCTACATCGCCGACGCGGGCACCGGCCGCATCGAGGTCCTCGACTTCGACGTCAACGCGGGCCTGATGGGCAACCGGCGCACCCTCTGCGAGGTCGGCGGCCAGCCGTCCGGCCTGGCGGTGGCCACCGACGGCTCCCTCTGGACGGCGGTCCGCGACAAGGGCGAGCTCCACCGCTACGCCCCCAGCGGCGAGCTCGCGGAGACGATCCCGCTACCGGCTCAGCGCCCCACCAACCTCTGCTTCGGCGGCCAGGACCTCCAGGACCTCTACATCACCACGGCCCGCGACGACCTCCCGTCCCCCACCACCACGGACGGCGCGGTCCTCACCCTCCGCACCACCACGGAAGGCCTCCGAGCCTTCGCCTTCACAGGCTGACCACCCCCACCCCGGCTCCGGCTCCGGCTCCGGCTCCGGCTCCGGGGTGACGCGAATACGGCAGTAATCAGGTGCCCGATTACGGCGGTATTCAGGGTCCGGATTACGGCCGTATTCAGGTCCCCGATTACGGCGGTAATCCGGGTTCTGATTACTGCGGTATTCCGGGTCGAGCGGTGCGCACCCGGGCCTGAACAGCGAGAACCCCGCCTCCTCGGGGGAGGCGGGGTTCTCGTGCTTGGGGGGTCAGGCCCAGAGCTGGCCTTCGAGGCGTTGGGCCGCTTCATCGATGGTGCCGCTGTAGGCGCCGGTGGAGAGGTACTTCCAGCCGGCGTCGGCGACGACGAACGCGATGTCCGCGGACTCCCCGGCTGCGGCCGCCTTCTCGGCGATCGTCAGGGCCGCGTGCAGGACCCCGCCGGTGGAGATCCCCGCGAAGATGCCTTCGTTCTCCAGCAGCTGCCGGGTCCGGCGCAGGGCGTCGTAGGACCCGACGGAGAACCGCCGCGAGAGCACGTCCGGGTCGTAGAGCTCCGGCACGAAACCCTCGTCGAGGTTCCGCAGCCCGTAGACGAGCTCGCCGTACCGGGGCTCGGCGGCCACGACCTGAACGCCGGGCTTGTGCTCGTGCAGGTACCGGCCCACGCCCACGAGGGTCCCGGTGGTGCCGAGACCGGCCACGAAGTGCGTGATGCTCGGCAGGTCCCGCAGGATCTCCGGCCCGGTGCCCTGGTAGTGGGCGTCGGCGTTGGCGGGGTTGCCGTACTGGTAGAGCATGACCCAGTCGGGGTTCTGCTCGGCCAGTTCCTTGGCCATCGCCACGGCCTGGTTCGACCCGCCGGCCGCGGGCGAGGAGATGATCCGCGCACCGTAGGCCTGCAGCAGCTGGCGCCGTTCCTCGGAGGTGTTCTCCGGCATGACGCAGACCAGGCCGTAGCCCTTGAGCTTGGCGGCCATGGCCAGCGAGATGCCGGTGTTGCCCGAGGTGGGTTCGAGGATGGTGCAGCCGGTGGTGAGCCGGCCTTCCTTCTCGGCGGCCTCGATCATGTTCAACGCCGCCCGGTCCTTGATGGAGCCGGTCGGGTTGCGGTCCTCCAGCTTCGCCCACAACCGCACGTCGGGTGCGGGCGAGAGGTGCGGCAGCCCGACGAGCGGGGTCTCACCCAGCGCGTCGAGCAGCGAGTCGAATCGAGCCACGGGGTCCTCCCGCGTCAGCTCATGCCGCCGGCGACGGCCGGCAGGATGGTGACGTTGTCGCCGTCGGAGACCTGGGCTTCCAGCCCACCGGCGAAGCGGACGTCCTCGTCGTTGACGTAGACGTTGACGAACCGGTGCAGGTTGCCCTCCTTGACCAGCCGGTCCTTGAGGCCGTTGTAGTTGGCGTCGAGGTCGTCGATCACCGCGGCGAGGTTGTCGCCCTTGGCCTCCACGGACTTCTGCCCATCGGTGTGGGTCCGCAGGATGGTGGGGATGGAAACGTTGACTGCCATGGGGAATCCTCCTGTCCACAAAGGACTACATAGGGAACGCGAACAACGGTCTTCGGGCGAGCCGCGGATCAGTCGCGGTCGGGAACCTCGTCGCTACCGGTGTGGGCGAACATGTACGACTCCACGACCTCCACCGGCTCCTCGGTGACCTGGCCATCGAGGATGCGGTAGGAACGCAGCTCATGGGTCTGCGGGTCCCGCGTGGACACGAGCACGTAGTGCGCGTTGGGCTCCGAGGCGTAGGAGACGTCGGTGCGCGACGGGTAGGCCTCGGTAGAGGTGTGCGAGTGGTAGATGACCACCGGCTCTTCATCGGCGGCGTCCATGCCCCGCCACACCTTCAACTGCTCGGCGGAGTCGAACCGGTAGAAGGTGGGCGAACGCTCGGCGTTGATCATTTCGATCAAGCGTTCCGGACGGTCGGACCCTTCCGGTCCGGCAATCACGCCGCACGCCTCATCGGGGTGGTCCCGTCGGGCATGCGCGACCATCGCATCCACGAGGTCGCGTCGGATCACCAGCACAGCAACCATCCTAGTAGGTGGGGCACCGGTCTCCCAGCATCTGGAAACCGCGGGCGAACCGGTGCGGGTTCGTCGTTTCGGCAAACGACGTTCCACGATGATTCATTCCCGCGCGGAGGGATAGAGGCGCGTGTAGCACGTCACCTCCCCGACCGGCTCGGCCGCGAGCATCCCGCGCACGATGGCGCGCTCGACGACCTCGGCCGCCACTGCGCTGACCTGGTCCAATCGTGCCGCCCAGCCGGGCTCCCCCGGCTCCGGGAGGGTGTGGCCGGTGCCCGTGGCCAGGCCGAACACGGTGTCGCCGTCGACGAGCAGGTGAGCGGGCCGGACCGCGCGCGCCAGCGCGTCGTGACCGGCCACGGCCAGGCGACTGCACTCGGACTTGCTCAGCTTCAGATCGGTGGCCACGACGCCGAGGGTGGTGTTGAGCGGCCGGTCGACGGGTCCGTTGCGGCCGGGTCGCCCCTCGTAACGCGGCCGCGCGGCTTCCACCTCCTGGGAATCGGGAGCGCGGAGCCCGGGCGTGGCGGTCCAGGGCAGTCCGGTGTCGGGATCGATGGCCGATCCGGCGGCGTTGACCACGACCAGCGCGGCGACGGTGGTGCCGTCGGGCAGCACGGCGCTGGCGGTGCCCACACCGCCCTTGACCGGCCCGACCACGGCCCCCGTCCCGGCGCCGACGTTGCCCTGCCGGGTCTCGGTGCGGGTGGCGTTGTCGCAGGCCCGGTAGCCGAAGTCGGCGTCGGGCCGGTTGCCCCAGTCGTTCATCGGCACGTCGAAGATCACCGCGGCGGGCACCACCGGCACGACCTGGCCGGGTCCGCCGACCGGGACGCCGTGGCCGCGCTCGCCGAGCCAGCGCATCGCGCCGTCGGCGGCGGCGAGCCCGTAGGCGCTGCCGCCCGCGAGCATCACGCCGTTCACCCGCTGCACGAGGTGGCTGGGTTCGAGCACGTCGGTCTCGCGGGTGCCCGGCCCTCCCCCGCGCACGTCGACGGCCGCGGTCGCGCCGCCGGGGGCGATCACGGCGGTCGCACCGGTCGCCCAGCGCTCGTCGAGCCGCTGGTCGTGGCCCACCAGCAGACCCTCCACGTCGACCAGCGCGTCCAGTTCACCAGGCTGCAACGGCATCGCGCACCTCCTGTCGATCACGTTAGCCCGATGTAAAGGAAACCCGCCGACCGTTGTCCTGCCGTCGCCACCTGTTCATCGTCACTTCTCAGCTCGCAAGACCTGGAGGCTGAGATGACGACTGCAAACCGCGACGTGGCGGTGCGCTCCGAACGCCGAGTGATCGGCAACGTCGTGCGAGGTTCCATCGGAAACCTCATCGAGTGGTACGACTGGTACGCCTACACGGCGTTCAGCGTCTACTTCGCCGCGACGTTCTTCCCGAAGGGTGACTCGACCGCGCAGCTGCTCAACACCGCAGCCGTGTTCGCCGTCGGGTTCCTGATGCGCCCGCTGGGCGGCTGGATGCTGGGCCGCTACGCCGACCGCTTCGGCAGGCGCGCGGCGCTGACCCTGTCGGTGACGCTGATGGCGTTCGGCTCGCTGATCATCGCGCTGACGCCGGGCTACGACTCGATCGGCCTCGCCGCGCCGCTCCTGCTGGTGGCCGCCCGCCTGCTGCAGGGACTCTCGGTCGGCGGCGAGTACGCGACCTCCGCGACCTACCTGTCGGAGGTCGCCACCGAGGGCAAGCGCGGTTTCTACTCCAGCTTCCAGTACGTGACGCTGGTGTCCGGTCAGCTGGTCGCGCTGGGCGTGCAGATCATCCTCCAGCAGGTCCTCGCCGAGGAGCAGATGGACGCCTGGGGCTGGCGGATCCCGTTCGTCATCGGCGCCATCGGCGCGCTGGTGGTGCTGTGGCTGCGGCGCGGCATGGACGAGACCGAGAGCTACAAGAGCTCGTCGGAGTCCGGTGCCGAGCAGGGCACGGTCAAGGCGCTGCTGCAGTACCCGAGGGAGTGCCTGCTGGTGGTCGGCCTGACCCTCGGCGGCACGGTGGCGTTCTACACCTACACCACCTACCTGCAGAAGTACATGGTCAACACGGGCGGCATCGACAAGCCCACGGCCGCGTGGATCAACTTCTTCGCCCTGCTGGCCTTCGGCGTCCTGCAGCCGCTGGCGGGTGCGCTGTCGGACCGGATCGGGCGCCGCAAGCTGCTGATGTTCTTCGGCATCAGCGGCACCCTGCTGACCGTTCCGCTGATGACGGTGCTCGGCGGCACGCAGAACCCGTTCGCGGCGTTCCTGCTGATGATGGGCGGTCTGATCATCGTCACCGGCTACACCTCGATCAACGCGATCGTGAAGGCCGAGCTGTTCCCGACCAACATCCGCGCCCTCGGCGTCGGTCTGCCCTACGCGCTGACCGTGGCGATCTTCGGCGGCACGTCGGAGTACGTGGCGCTGTGGCTCAAGCAGGCGGGCATGGAGAGCGTGTTCTTCTACTACGTCTCCGGCTGCGTGCTGATCTCGCTGCTGGTCTACCTGCGGATGCGGGAGACGTCGAAGGATTCCCGGATGGGGAGCTGATGACCGGCACCGGCCATACTCTGCCCTCGGAGGTGTGGCCGGTGCGGGTTCTGCTCGTCGAGGACGACGACGGCGTGGCTGACGCGCTCGTCGACGTCCTCGACTCCCACGGGCACCGGACGACGCGCGTCAGCCGCGGTTCGGACGCCCTGCTGCGGCACCGGGAC
Source organism: Saccharopolyspora endophytica (assembly GCF_018070075.1). Taxonomy (GTDB): domain Bacteria; phylum Actinomycetota; class Actinomycetes; order Mycobacteriales; family Pseudonocardiaceae; genus Saccharopolyspora; species Saccharopolyspora endophytica. The sequence continues at coordinate 227,161 of NZ_JAGPXE010000010.1, read as the reverse complement.
CACGACCTGGTGCTGCTCGACCTCGGCCTGCCCGACGCCGACGGCCTGGAGGTGCTGCGCAAGCTCCGGCGCATCGGCCCCGTGCCGGTCGTGGTGCTCACCGCACGCGGCGAAGAGCGGATGGTCGTGCGCGGCCTGCGCTCCGGCGCCGACGACTACCTGGTCAAACCCGTTCGGATGGCCGAGCTGCTGGCCCGCATCGAGGCCGTCGTCCGGCGCGGCAGGCGCCCCTCCCCCGGCTCCGATCAGGTCGAGGTCGCCGACGTGCGGATCGACCTGCGGACCCGGCGCGTGCAGGTCGCCGACCGCGAGGTCGAGCTCACCCCGAAGGAGTTCGACGTCCTGGCGATCCTGGCCTCCGAAGCCGGCACGGCGGTGAGCAGGCAGCGGCTGATGGACGAGGTGTGGGGCGACGCCTACCTGGCGGTGTCGCGGTCGCTGGACGTGCACATCGCGCAGCTGCGCGCCAAGCTCGACCGCCCGGAACTGCTGGTGACCATCCGCGGATTCGGCTACCGGCTGGGCGACGATGCGTAAGCGGCTGCTGCTGGTGCTGCTGACGTTCTCGGTGCTGGCGGTGGCCGGGTTCGCGGCTCCGCTGCTGCGCGCCACCGCCGCCGAGCGCACCCAGCAGCTGGTGCTGGCCCGCAACGCCGACCTCGATCGCTTCGCCGGGCTGGCCGATCACGCCTTCGGCACCGGTGACGCCGCGGTGCTGCGCGCCGAGGCCCGCCGCTACACCGACCTCTACGGCGAACCCCTGGTCGTCGTCGACGCCGCCCGCGCTCCTGTGGTGGAGACCGGCGGGGTGCGCGCCGCCGACGTGGCCGGGCCGATCGACAAGGCGCTGCGCAACGAGCCGGCGGGGGCGGTGCAGTGGCTGCGCCCGTGGTCGCGGGAGCAGCTGGTCCGCTACCGCCCGGTCGGCGACGGGACGCGGGTGACCGGTGCGGTCGTGCTGGAGGCCTCCGTGCGGCGGGCCACCGCCGACATCGCCGCGCACTGGGCGCTGATCGCATCGGGCGCGCTGTCGGCGCTGGTGGTGTGCGGGCTGCTCGCGCTGGTGCTGGCCCGCTGGGTGCTGCGGCCGCTGGCCGACCTGGGCGCCGGGGTCCGGGCGATCAGCGCGGGGTCCCGGCGTTCCCGCGTCCCGGTCGATGCCGGCCCGCCTGAGCTGCGGGAACTGGCCGCGTCGTTCAACCGCATGTCGGAGGCGGTGGCCGAGGCCGACGAGCGGCAGCGACGCCTGGTCGCCGACGCCTCGCACCAGCTGCGCAACCCGATGGCCGCGCTGCGGCTGCGGGTCGACGCGCTGGAGCGGCGCATCACCCCCGACGGCGAGCGGACCTACCGCTCCACGGTCGGCGAGGTCGACCGGCTGGAAGCGCTGCTGGACCGGCTGCTGGCGCTGGCCAACGCCGACCGCGCACCGGCGTCCGGTGAGCCGGGGGACGTGGCGGCGGCGATCGCCGATCGCGTGCAGGCGTGGCGTTCCGCGGCCGAGGACGCCGGGATCTCGCTGACCGCACCCGAGGCGGCACCAGCGCGGGTGGCTCTGTCCACCGAGGACCTGGCGCAGGTGCTGGACGTCCTGCTGGACAACGCGGTGAAGTACGCGCCCGGCGCCTCGGTCGAGGTGAGCTGGGACGGGCGAACGCTCACCGTGGCCGACACCGGGCCCGGGTTGACCGAGGACGAGATCTCGCTTGCGGCGCAACGATTCTGGCGGGCCGATCATCACCGGGGCAGCCGCGGCAGCGGGCTCGGGCTGGCCATCGCCGGGCAGCTGCTCGCCGCGCACGGCGGCGAGATGCGCATCGCGCGCACGCGACCGCACGGCCTGACCGTGCACCTCGACCTGCCGGAGGTGCGGTGATGCGACGGCGCGCGTTCCTCGGACTGGGCCTGCTGGCCGCGTGCGGACGCGCCGAGCCGGTGCGCGAGCTGCGCATCGCCTCGGGCGAACCCGGCGGTTTCTACACGGCTTTCGGCACGCTGCTCGGCGCCGAGATCGCCGCGGCGGAACCCGACGTGCACCCGGTGGTGCTGCCCAGCCAGGGCAGCGTGGACAACCTGGAGATGCTCCGCGACGGCCGCGCCGACCTGGGCATGGTGCTGGCCGACGCCGCGCACTCCGCCCTCGCCGGAGAGCTCGGGCCGCGCGTCCCGCTGCAGGCCGTGGGCCGGGTCTACGAGAACTACACGCAGCTCGTGGTGCCCGCCGACTCCCCGGTCCGCGACCTCTCCGAGCTGCGTTCGGTGTCCATCGGCGCTCCGCGGTCCGGCACCGCTCTGATGGGTGCGCGCCTGTTCGCCGACCGGCCCGACCTGCGCACCGAGATGCTCCCGCTGCTGGAGGCGGTTCGGTCGCTGGAGCAGGGCCGCATCGAGGCTTTCCTGTGGTCGGGCGGACTTCCGACCCCGCTGCTGAAGACCCTCGACGACCGGATCGGGATCCGCCTGCTCCCGCTGAACGCGGCGGCCGCCCGCTGCACCCCCGTCTGCGACCAGCTCCAGGTGCCCCCGGGCGCGTACCGGAACACCTCGGGGACGGCCACCATCGGCGTCCCGAACATCCTCGCCTGCACCCCGAACCTGCCCGATGACCTCGCGGCGGCGGTGGTCCGGGTGCTGGTGCGCCGGGCTCCGTTCCTGGTGCCGCGCGAGACCGTCGGGACCCAGTTCCTGGACGTCCGCAACCTCATCGGCACCGGCGAGGTCCCCCTCCACCCCGGCGCCACGACGACCTACCGCGACCTCCACGGCTAGAACGGTTCGCGTCGAAAGCTCGCGGCCTCAGCCGAGCATGGCCCCCACGAGGGAGTCCTGGACCCAGGTGAGCCACTGGTAGACGCCGAGGTGCTCGCGGCGGAGGTCGTCCTCGGGGAGCTCGTCGGGCATGTCGTCCTCGACGTCCAGCGCCGTGCCCAGCGCCAGCCGGACGTCGTTGAGGGCGGTCAGCCAGTTGTCGGCCTGCTCGCTGGTGAGCTTGACCTTGCCGCCCATCGGCGGGCAGGTCTCCAGGACGAGCTGGGCCGCGCCGGTCTTGGCCTCCAGCAACGCCGGTTCGTGCAGCGAACGCATCGCGCCGGCGGCGTCGGTCTCCTCCTCGTCGGTGTCCCCGGTGACCGGGTCGCGCCGGTAGAAGTCCGGCAGCAACCGCGCGACCACCCGGTCCTCCGGGGGCGTGGACGGTCCGGTGCGGATGCCGGTCAGCTCGGCGAGCTCATCCTTGGGGGCCTCGTCGGCGCGGGCGGTGAGCATGTCCTTGATCTGCCCGACCAGGCCGCGGATGACGGCCGCCTCCTGCTGGGAGAGCTCGGCCTGCACGTGACCGTTCTTGCGGGTCCAGCCGTCCACTCACGAATCCTTCTGCATCGTCGCCCACAAGCCGGCGGAATGCAGCTTCGCCACATCGCCCTCGACCTTCTCCTTGGAACCCGAGGAAACCACCGCCTTGCCCTTGTGGTGCACGTCCAGCATCAACTTCGTAGCGTGATCCCGGGAGTACCCGAAGATCTTCTGGAGCACGTAGGTCACATAGGACATGAGGTTGACCGGGTCGTTCCAGACCACGGTCACCCACGGCTTGTCCGTCGTGCCTTCGGCGTCCTGCTCGAGTTGCGCGCGCTCGATTTCAGCGGGCGAGGTCATGCCCCCATCGTCGCACGACCCCCTCACCACCGTGCCCACCGCACGAACAAATCGTGACGAGCCTTCGGGGTTCACCGCACCGATCCCCCACAGGCACCACGTAATCTCATGCTCATGAGCTCTAGCACCGCGCTGCTGACCGACCACTACGAGTTGACGATGTTGGCCAGCGCTCTGCGTGACGGGACCGCGCACCGCGAGTGCACGTTCGAGGTGTTCACCCGGCGGCTGCCCAACGGGCGCCGCTACGGCGTGACCGGGGGCATCGGCCGGGTGCTGGACGCGGTGCAGAACTTCCGGTTCGGCGAAGCCGAGATCGCCCAGCTCGCCGAGCACGGCGTGGTCGACGACCTCACCTTGGAGTGGCTGCGCGACTACCGGTTCAGCGGGCAGATCGACGGCTACCCGGAGGGCGAGCTGTTCTTCCCCGGCTCGCCGCTGCTGACGGTGCGCGGCACCTTCGCCGAGGCCGTCGTGCTGGAAACCGTGGTGCTGTCGATCCTCAACCACGACAGCGCCATCGCCGCCGCTGCCGCGCGCATGGTCTCGGCCGCCAACGGGCGGCGGATCATCGAGATGGGCTCGCGCCGCACGCACGAGGAATCCGCGGTCTCGGCGGCGCGCATCGCCTACCTGGCCGGGTTCACCGCCACCTCCAACCTGGAGGCCGGGCGCCGCTACGGCATCCCCACCACGGGCACGGCCGCGCACGCCTTCACGCTGCTGCACGACTCGGAGCAGTCGGCGTTCGAGTCGCAGATCGCCGCGCTGGGCACCGGCACCACGCTGCTGGTCGACACCTACGACATCAGCCGGGGCATCGACCTGGCCGTGCAGACCGCCGGGACCGGCCTGGGCGCGGTGCGCATCGACTCCGGTGACGTGGGCGTGCTGGCCCGCCAGGCCCGCGAGCAGCTCGACCGCCTCGGCGCCACCAACACCCGGGTCGTGGTCTCCGGCGACCTCGACGAGTACGCCATCGCCTCGCTGCGCGCCGAGCCCGTGGACGGCTACGGCGTCGGAACGTCGCTGGTCACCGGCTCGGGGGCGCCCACGGCCGAGATGGTCTACAAGCTGGTGGAGGTCGACGGCCGGCCGGTGGCCAAGCGCAGCTCGCACAAGGAGTCGCGCGGTGGCCGCAAGGCCGCGATCCGCCGCTACAAGGAGACCGGCACCGCAGTCGAGGAGGTCGTCTACGGTGTCGAGGCCGAGCCGGCGCTCGGATCGCACGACCGCCACCTGCAGATCCCGCTGATCCGCGACGGCAAGCTCGCCGACGACCTGCCGACGCTGGAGCAGGACCGCGAACGGCTGCGCCGCGCCCTGGTGACCTTGCCGTGGGAGGGCCTGAAGCTGTCCAACGGCGAACCCGCCATCCCCACGACCTTCCTCGGGGCCTGACATTACGAAAGAATCGGGCATCGAATCCGCAGGAGGTGAGGCGCGATGAGCAGGGCTTTGATCATCGTGGACGTGCAGAACGACTTCTGCGAGGGCGGAGCGCTCGCCGTCGCCGGGGGCGCCGGGGTCGCGGCCGCGATCTCGGAGTTCCTGGCCGACTCCGAGCACGAGCACGTCGTGGCCACCCGCGACTACCACGTCGACCCGGGAACCCACTTCAGCGACGACCCCGACTTCGTGCGCTCCTGGCCGAGGCACTGCGTGGCGGGCACGGCGGGCGCCGCGTTCCACCCGGAACTGGACGTCAGCCCGGTGACCGCGGTGTTCTCCAAGGGCCAGTACAGCGACGGCTACTCGGGTTTCGAGGGCGTGGACCGCACCGACCTGGACCTGCTGACCTGGCTGCGGGAGCGGAACGTGCACCAGGTCGACGTCGTCGGCATCGCCACCGACCACTGCGTCCGGGCCACCGCGCTCGACGCGCTGAAGGCGGGCCTGGGCACCACCGTTCACCTCCAGCTCACCGCCGGCGTGTCGCGCGCGACCGTCGAGCAGGCCCTCGACGAGCTCGGCGGAGCAGGCGCGAACCTCCTGGGAGACCCCGTGGTGGTCTCCTGACTCGTCGCGTCGGGGGTCGGCGGTAGATTTCCCGGGTGCCCACCTCTGTCCCGCGATGGTCCGACCCGGTCGCGTTCGAGTCCGATGACGCCGACGAGCTCCCACCGGAGATCGTCGCCGACCTGGAGCGCGCGAACCGGGCCGGCTCCGAAGAGCTGCCGCTGGGCAGAGCCCGGAAGGACATCCCCGACCTCGCGACCCTGATGGAGGTCGCCGTGGCGGCCGTCGGCGGCGTGCCGCGCGAAGGTCAGGCGCAGATGGCCGAGGCCGTGGAGCACACCATCACCACCGGTGAGCACCTCGCCGTGCAGGCGGGGACCGGCACCGGCAAGTCGCTGGCCTACCTGGTCCCGGCGATCCGGCACGCGGTGGCCGACGGCACGACCGTGGTCGTGTCGACCGCGACGATCGCGCTGCAGCGCCAGCTGGTCGACCGCGACCTGCCTCGGCTGTCGGACGCGCTGGCCGAAACCCTGGGCCGCAAGCCGACGTTCGCGATCCTCAAGGGACGTCGCAACTACCTGTGCCTGAACCGCATCCACGGCAACGCGCCGTCGGAGCCGGACGAGGACGCGCTGTTCGACGCCTTCGCCGCCTCCGCGCTGGAACGCCAGGTGCAGCGGGTGCAGGAGTGGGCGACCGAGACCGAGACCGGTGACCGCGACGAGCTGGTGCCGGGCGTGACCGATCAGGCGTGGCGGCAGCTGTCGGTCACCGCGAAGGAATGCCTGGGCGTGCACCGCTGCCCGGTCGGCACCGACTGCTTCGCCGAGCGCGCCCGCGCCACGGCCGGACGCGCGGACATCGTGGTCACCAACCACGCGCTGCTGGCCATCGACGCCCTCGACGACCGCCCGGTGCTGCCCGAGCACGACGTGGTGCTGGTCGACGAGGCCCACGACCTGGTGGACCGGGTCACCTCCGCCGCCACCGGCGAGCTCACCGCGAGCGCGGTGAAGCTGGCCGCACGCCGCTGCGGCCGGGCCATCGACGAGGAGACCGCCGACCGCCTCGACGAGGCCGCCGAAGGACTGGAACTGGTCCTCGAAGACTCCGCGCAGGGCCGGTTGGAGGAGCTTCCCGAAGCCCTCGGCCGCGCGGTCACCGTGGTCCGCGATTCCGCGTGGGCGTGCATCTCGGCGCTGGGCCCGGAGCGCAAGGAGGACGTCGAGGGCAGCACCGCCCGCAAGCTCGCGCACGCGCTCACCGAGGACGTGCACGACACGGCGGTCCGGTTGCTGGAGGCCTTCGACGAGGCGCAGCAGCACGACGTCGTGTGGGTCTCCCACGAGCCGAACCGGCCCAAGGCGGTGCGGGTGGCGCCGATCGGCGTCGGCGGCCTGCTGCGCGACCGGCTGTTCGGCCAGCGCACGACGGTGCTGACCTCGGCGACGCTGTCGCTGGGCGGTTCGTTCGACACGCTGGCCCGCCAGTGGGGCCTGCCGCCGCAGCAGCAGGTCGAGTCCGCGGCCGGGATGGCCACCGCGAAGGAGGCGCCCTCGGACGGCGGCACGCTGAAGTGGACCGGGATGGACGTCGGTTCGCCGTTCGAGCACCAGCGCAGCGGCATCCTCTACATCGCCCGCCACCTGCCCCCGCCGGGTCGCGACGGGCTCCCGCCGCAGGTCCTCGACGAGATCACCGAGCTCGTGCAGGCCGCGGGCGGTCGCACGCTGGGCCTGTTCTCGTCCCGCCGCGCCGCCGAGCAGGCGGGCGAGGAGCTGCGCAAGCGGCTGTCCACGCCGGTGCTCTGCCAGGGCGACGACACCACGGCGCTGCTGGTCAAGCGCTTCGCCGAGGCCCCGGAGACCTCGCTGTTCGGGACCCTGTCGCTGTGGCAGGGCGTGGACGTGCCGGGTGACTCGCTGCAACTGGTGATCATGGACCGCATCCCGTTCCCCCGGCCCGACGACCCGCTGGCCTCGGCCCGCCAGCAGCGGATCTCCGAGCACGGCGGCAACGGGTTCCTCACCGTCGCCGGGACGCACGCGGCGCTGCTGCTGGCCCAGGGCGCCGGCCGGCTGCTGCGCTCGCCGAACGACCGGGGCGTCATCGCGGTCCTGGACCCTCGCCTGGCCACCGCCCGCTACGGCGGTTTCCTCCGGGCGTCGCTCCCGCCGTTCTGGACCACCCACGACCCCGACGTGGTCCGGGGCGCGCTCAAGCGCCTCACCTCGGGCTGACCGAGCGGGTAAAACTGCCCACAGTCGCTCCCTGCGCGCGCTCGACTGCGGGTACTTTCATCCGGTCCCCCTCGACCCCTGGGAGCGCTGCCGTGTCCGAACGCCCGTCCTCGCCGGCCGCGAACCTCGCGCGCACCGTGGTGTTCGCCGCCTTCATCGCCGTGCTCGGGATCTTCCCCGGCTTCTACCTCGCCGGTGCCGCGGTGCCGGTCGTCCTGCAGAACGCCGGACCGCTGCTGGCGGGCAGCATCCTCGGCGCCCGGCGCGGCACCGCGTCGGTGCTGCTGTTCGTGGCGCTGACCGCGATCGGCCTGCCGCTGCTGTCCGGTGGGCGCGGCGGCATCGCCCCGTTCCTGGGCCCGAGCGGCGGTTTCCTGCTGGGCTGGATCCTGTCCGCGCTGGTCGTGGGCCTGATCGTGCAGCGCGCGGCGAAGCCGGGGCTCCCGGTGCTGCTGCTGGCGAACCTCGCGGGCGTGGCCGCCGACTACCTGATCGGCATCCCCTACTGGGGCCTGATGATCGGTGATCTGCCGTCGGCGGCGGTGCAGTCGCTGGTGTTCCTGCCCGGCGACGCGGTGAAGCTGGTGGCCGTGTCACTGGTGGCGGTGGCCGTCCACCGGGCGGTCCCGCAGGCGCTGACGGGTGCGGCGCGGCAGCCGGCCGAGGGCTGACGTGCTGCCGATCCTCGGGCGCGAACCCACCTCGCGAGTCGGTGACCTGACCGGCCCGGAGCTGGCCGAGGCCGCGCACCGGGTCGCGCGACGGCTTCCGCCGGGCTCGCGGGTGGCGATCTCCGGCTCGGACGAGACGGCCCGGCTGATCCACTTCCTGGGCGCTGACCTGGCCGGATGCGCGTCGCTGCTGGTCGACCCGGACTGGCCGGACCTCGACGCGGTGCTGGACGACGCTCGCCCGGACGTGTTCCTCGACGCCGACGCGCCGCTCGGCGAGGACCTGGGCACCGAGGTGCCGGTGGGCGACGAGTCGACGTGGTTCTACCTGCCCACGTCCTCGGGGACCACGGGCCGCCCGAAGGTGCTGGCCCGGTCCCGGGGTTCGTGGCTGCGCAGCTTCCCCGCCCTCGGACTGCCGCTGGAGCCGTCCGACCGGGTGCTGATCCCCGGGCCGCTGTGCTCGTCGCTGTTCCTGTTCGGCGCCCTGCACGCCCTCAGCGGCGGCGCCGACCTGCGCCTGCTGGGCCGCTGGTCGGCGTCGGCGGCCGCCGAGGCCACCCGCGACGCGACCGTCGTCCACCTGGTCCCGGCCCAGCTCTCGGCGCTGCTGGCCGTGCTGGAGCACGATCCGCTGCTGCGGTCGCGGTGCGCGCTGCGGGTGGTGGTGTGCGGTGGCGCGAAGCTCGATCCCTCGTTGGCGGAGCGCCTGGCGAAGGCGCTTCCGGGCTGCCGGCTGGTCGAGTACTACGGTTCGGCCGAGCAGTCGCTGATCGCGGTCCGCCACGACGAGCGCCTGATGCCGGTGGTCGACGTCGGGGTCCTCGACGGGCGCCTGCTGGTCCGCTCCGACCTCGCCTTCGAGGGCTACCTGAAACGCGGCGAGCTCGTCCCCGCCTCCACCGACTGGACCGGTGACCAGGCCGTTCAGCATCCCGACGGCTCGCTGGAGGTCCTGGGGCGCGCGGGCGCGGTGATCGACACCGGTGCCCGGTTGGTCGCGGTCGAGGCCGTGGAGTCGGTCCTCCGGGAGGTCGACGGCGTGCTGGACGTGGTCGTCGCCGCCACCCCGCATCCGCGCTTCGGATCGCTGATCACCGCGGTCGTCGAGGGCGACGCGCGGCTGCCCGACCTGCGCGCCCACGCCCGGAGGAAGCTGCACCCCGCCGAGCGCCCGCGCCGCTGGCTGACCGCCCGCGCGCTCCCGCGCACGGCCTCCGGCAAGCCCGCCCGCGCGGTGATCGCCGAGCGGCTCAGCAGCGGGGAGCAGCTGTGAACCCGGTGATCATCGCGGCCCGCCGCTCCCCCATCGGCGAATCGGGCGGTCTCCTCCGCAACGTCGAGGCCGACCGGCTCGCGGCCCCGGTGCTGCGCGCGGTCATCGACGACGCCGGGATCGAGCGCGTCGACGACGTGCTGCTGGGCAACGTCCTCGGGCCCGGTGGCAATCCCGCCCGGGTGGCCGCGCTGCGCGCCGGGCTCGGCGAGACGACCCCGGGCATGACGATCGACCGCCAGTGCGCCAGCGGGCTCTCGGCCATCACCACCGCCGCCTCGATGGTCTCCGGCGACGAGTTCTTCCTGGCAGGAGGCGTCGAGAGCCCGTCGACGGCACCGTGGCGGGCGTGGCGCCCGAGGAACGCGACGGAGCCGCCGCGCTTCTACCAGCGCGCCCCGTTCGCCCCCGCCGACATCGGCGATCCCGACATGGGACCGGCCGCCGACCTGGTCGCCGCCGAAGCCGGCATCGGCCGGGAGCGACAGGACGCCTTCGCCGCCCGCAGCCACGCGCGCGCAGTCGCGGCCCAGGACGCCGGTCGCTTCGACGCCGAGCTGGTGCCGATCGGCTCGGCGACCGGCGACGAACGCCCCCGCCGGGGCTTCACCCCGGAGCGCCTGGCCCGGTTCCGCCCGGCCTTCACCCCCGACGGGACGGCGACGGCCGCGAACTCCTGCGGCATCAGCGACGGTGCCGCGGCGGTGCTGGTCACCAGCGAGGAGCAGCGCGCGAAACTGGGGGTGCCGGGGCTGCGGCTGGTCGGCTGGCGGACCTCGGGCGTGGACCCGAACCGGCTCGGGCTGGGCGCGGTGCCCGCGATGCGCGCGCTGTGCGAGCGGCGCACCCCGGAGGTCGTCGAGTTCAACGAGGCGTTCGCCGGTCAGGCCCTGGCGTGCCTGGACGCGGCCGGCCTCGACGACGAGCTGGCCGGACCGGACGGCGGCGCGATCGCGCTCGGGCACCCGTGGGGCGCGTCGGGCGCAGTGCTCGTGGTCCGGTTGTTCAGCCGGATGGTCCGGCAGGACGGGCCGCGGATCGGCATGGCCGCGCTGTCCTCCGGAGGCGGGCTGGGCGTGGCGACGATGTGGGAGCGAGTGGGTTGATCGAGTTCGAAGGCGTCGGGCACAGCTACGACGGGCGCGCGGTGCTGGACGGCGTGGACCTGCGGCTGCCCGAGCGGCGGGTGGCGTTCGTCGGCGCCAACGGTTCCGGCAAGTCCACGCTCGCCCGGATGGTCAACGGCCTGGTGCGCCCGAGCCGGGGCCGGGTGCTCGTCGACGGTCTCGACGTGGCCCGCAACGGCCGCGAGGTCCGGCGCCGCGTCGGGTTCGTCTTCACCCACCCCGACAGCCAGATCGTCATGCCGACCGCCGGTGAGGACGTCGCGTTCTCGCTGCGCAAGCAGGGCCTGTCCAAGGCGGAGCGGCAGCAGCGCGCGGTCGAGATGCTGGCCCGGCACGGGCTGGAGGGCTACGCCGAGCACCCCGCGCACCAGCTCTCCGGCGGGCAGAAGCAGCTGCTCGCGCTGTGCTCGATGCTGGTGCTGGAACCCGACGTCCTGGTCTGCGACGAGCCCACGACCCTGCTGGACCTGCGCAACAAGCGGCACTTCGCCGAGGTGCTGTCCGGGCTGGAGCAGCAGGTCGTGCTGGTCACCCACGACCTCGACCTGCTCGCCGGTTTCGACCGCGTCATCGTCCTGGACGGGGGGCGGGTCGTCGCCGACGACGTCCCGGAGAAGGCCGTCGGCTTCTACCGGGAGCTGATCGGGTGAACCCGCTGGGCCTCTACGAGCCGGGGACCAGCCCGCTCCACCGCTTCGGCGCGGGCTGGAAGCTGCTGGCGCTGCTGGTCTTCGCGATCGTCACGTTCGTCCTGAGCGCCCCGGTGCCGCTGGTGGTGTGCGTGCTGGCGGCGGTCGGCGGCTACGCGGTCGGGCGGATCCCGCTGCGCCGGGTCTGGCAGATCGGCCGGTTCCTGATCCCGCTGGTCGCGATCGTCTTCGCCCTCCAGTGGTGGATGCTCGACCTCGCCCGCGCCGAGACGATCAGCCTCCGGCTGCTGGCCACTCTCGCCGCGGCGAACCTGTTCACCCTGGTCACCAGGGTCGACGACCTGGTCACCTCGGTGGAACGAGCGCTGGGCCCGTTCGCCCGGTTCGGCGTGCGCCCGGAACGTGTCGGGCTCCTGGTGGGCCTGACGGTCCAAGCCATCGCAGCCCTGTCCACAATCGCCACCCAGGTCCGCGAAGCCCAGCGGGCGAGGGGCGCCGACCGCTCCCTCCCGGCCTTCGCCATCCCCTTCCTCGTCAGAACCCTCCGCCACGCCGACGACCTCGGCGAAGCCCTAGCAGCCCGAGGCCTCGGCGACGACTGACCGCCCCTCCCGCCCCGAGCCGGGATTCGAATTTCGCGCGAAATTCGAGCCCGAACTTCGCCGCTCGAATTTCGCGCGAAATTCGAATCCCTCACCCGAACGGGTTTACCTCGCGAGCGTGATCCGCTCAGAAGCGGTCTTGTCGACCGAGGAGATCGATGCTCCGCTGACCAGGAGGAAGTTCGACAGGGGCTGCACCCGGTCACACCGGCCACTGGGCGAGGACGGTGACCGTGCCGGGGTCGACTTCGGTGAAGCCCGCGTCTCTGACCATGGCGACTCGGGATTTGCGCCAGGCCGTCTCGGGGTCGTCTCCCGGGTGCAGGTCGGCCCAGGTCTCGGGGGACGCCTGGCGGACGGCGCAGGGGTAGCCGTCGGCCGCCCAGCGCTCCAGGTCCGCGTCGAGGCCCTCGCCGTGCAGCTGAGCCGCCAGGATCATCGTGGCGTGACCGACCTGAGCTGCGGATTTTCCCGCGCTCATGGGGACGTCGGGGTTGAGCCACAGGACCGGGACGCCGGACCGGATCGGGCCGGGCTCGTCGGGTTCGAGCTCGCTGCCCGAGATCTGCAGGCGGCTGAGCTCCTTGGGCATGTCCGCGACCCGCATCGGCAGCAGGGCGCGGACCTCGGCCCCGTCGACCTCGACGGTGATGCCGGGCAGCGCCTGCACCGCCTCCCAGTGCGCGCCCCGGGCGCGGCGGGTGACCTTGCGGATGCGACCGGAGATCCAGCCGTGCATCGCCTCGTGCCACTCCCCCTCGGGAGCGCAGCGCTCGTCGAGGCAGACGGCGAGCGCGGCAGCGGCGGCGGCCTCCAGCAGCGCCGTGCGGGCCGGAGGTTCGCGGCGTTCGATGCGCAGCACCATCGGCATCAGCACGACGTCGTCGGGATCCTCGTCCGAGGTGTCGGCGGTGGCTTCGCCCGGCAGCGCGAGCCACTGGGCGTAGCGGGAGAGGAGCGGGTCGAGCACGGATAGGGGCAACACGATCTGCTCAACTCCCGCCACGCCGCAGGTGTTCCGGAATCACTGGTCGAGTGGCACCCGTCGCAGGACGCCGTCCTCGGCGTCGGCGGACTCGATCTCGGCGCGCGTCACGCCCAGCACGAACAGCACCGTGTCCAGGAACGGGTAGGACAGCGCGGTGTCGGCGACCTCGCGCAGCGCCGGCTTGGCGTTGAACGCGACGCCGAGCCCGGCGGCGGTGAGCATGTCGATGTCGTTGGCGCCGTCACCGACGGCCACGCACTGCGCGGCGGGCACGCCGAAGGACTCGGCGAACTGGCGGAGCGCCTTGGCCTTGCCGGGCCGGTCGACGATCTCGCCGATGACCCGGCCGGTGAGCTTGCCGTCGACGACCTCCAGCTCGTTGGCCGCGCTGAAGTCCATCCCCAGCTCGTCCACCAGCTGGTCGATGATCTGCGTGAACCCGCCGGAGACGACCCCGGTGTGGAAGCCGAGCCTGCGCAGCGTGCGGATCGTGGTCCGCGCACCGGGCGTGAGCTCCAGCTCGGCGGCCACCTCGTCGAGGACGGTGGCGGGCAGCCCTTCCAGGACCGCGACCCGCTGGCGCAGCGACTCGGCGAAGTCCAGCTCGCCGCGCATGGCGCGCTCGGTGACCTCGCGGACCTGGTCCTCGCAGCCGGCGCGGCGGGCGAGCATCTCGATGACCTCGCCCTGGATGAGCGTGGAGTCGACGTCGAAGACCACCAGCCGCTTGGCGCGGCGGGACAGGCCGGTGCGCTCGACCGCGAGGTCGACGCCGGTGCTGGCGGCCAGGGCGGCCATCGCCTCGGTGAGCTCGCCGTCGTCCTCCGCGTCCGGGGCCGTGACCTGCAGTTCGAGCCCGGTCACCGGGTAGTCGGCGACGCGGCGGATGGAGTCGATGTTGACGTTGATCTCGGCCAGGGCCCGGGACACGTCGCCGAAGTTGCGGGCGGTCACCGGCTGCCCGAGCACGACGACGGCGTGCGTGGAGCCGAGCTTGGCCGCGTCGATGTCCTCCGCGCCGATCTCGACGTCGACGACCATGCCGACCGTCGCCATCGCCTGTTCGACGGCCTCCTGCAGCCTCTCCGGATCGATCTCGGTGGACACCAGCACGCCCAGCACGAGGCGACCGCGGATCACCACCTGCTCCACGTCGACGATGTCCACGCCGTGGCGTGTCAGGGCGGCGAAGAGCACGGACGTGACACCGGGCTTGTCCTTGCCGGTAACGGTGATCAACACAGTGGTCGCATGAGAGCTCACGACTGCGAAAGTTCCTCTCTAACCGAGAAAGGTGGACGTGGTGTCGTACTGGGAGGCGGCGTCGGCCGCTGCTTCAGGTGTGGGACTCAGCCCGCACCGCCGCGGGTTCTCAGACGTTCTCCGGGGAGGACGCCGCGACGCCGTGTATTGGCATACATCAGGAGTGGCGCCCGGACCCGGAGGACGTCTGAGGTTCCGCTACCCGCACCGCCAAGCAAACCTCCCCCGAACAACACCAAAAAACGCAACGAGCCCCGGCAGGCACTTGGCCCGCCGGGGCTCGCCGTCGAGCTAGCCCCACCCTGGCACAACCGTGCCGTTCGGGGCTATCGACGAAATCACTTCTCGGTGGTGTCGTCCCGGTCCGAGTCGTCCTTGGTCTTGGGCGGCTGAGTCAGGGTGGCGGTACCGCCAGAGCCTTCCTCGTGCTTGTGCGCCAAGGTCTTGCCGGTGAGGGACAGGTGAGCCTCGAGCCGCATCCGCTCGGAGATGTGCGGGTAGTGCAGCTCGAACGCCGGACGCTCGGAGCGGATCCGCGGCAGCTCCTTGAAGTTGTGCCGCGGCGGCGGGCAGGAGGTCGCCCACTCCAGCGAGTTGCCGTAGCCCCACGGGTCGTCGACCTCGGCGACCTCGCCGTACCGGTAGCTCTTGAAGACGTTGTAGATGAACGGGAGCATCGAGGCGCCCAGGATGAACGCGCCGATGGTGGAGACGGTGTTCAGCGCGGTGAAGCCGTCGGACTCCAGGTAGTCGGCGTACCGGCGCGGCATGCCCTCGTTGCCCAGCCAGTGCTGGACCAGGAACGTGCCGTGGAAGCCGATGAAGGTCAACCAGAAGTGCAGCTTGCCGAGTCGCTCGTCCATCATCCGGCCCGTCATCTTCGGGAACCAGAAGTAGATGCCAGCGAAGGTGGCGAACACGATCGTGCCGTAGAGCACGTAGTGGAAGTGCGCGACCACGAAGTAGGTGTCCGACACGTGGAAGTCGATCGGCGGCATGGCCAGCAGGACGCCGGTGAGACCACCGAAGAGGAAGGTGACCAGGAAGCCGACGCTGAAGATCATCGGCGTCTCGAAGGTCAGCTGCCCCTTCCACATGGTGCCGATCCAGTTGAAGAACTTCACACCGGTCGGGATCGCGATCAGGAACGTGGTGAACGCGAAGAACGGCAGCAGCACGGCGCCGGTGGCGTACATGTGGTGCGCCCACACGACGATCGACAGCGCGGCGATGCCCAGGGTCGCGTAGACCAGGCCCGAGTAGCCGAACAGCGGCTTGCGGCTGAACACCGGGAAGATCTCCGAGACGATGCCGAAGAACGGCAGCGCGACGATGTAGACCTCGGGGTGGCCGAAGAACCAGAACAGGTGCTGCCACAGGATGACGCCGCCGTTGGCCGGGTCGAAGACGTGGGCGCCCAGGTGGCGGTCGGCCATGAGGCCGAACAGCGCGGCGGTCAGGATCGGGAACGCCATCAGGATCAGCACGCTGGTGACCATGATGTTCCAGGTGAAGATCGGCATCCGGAACATCGTCATGCCCGGCGCGCGCAGGCAGACCACGGTGGTCAGCATGTTGACCGCACCGAGGATCGTGCCCAGACCGGAGACGGCCAGACCGGCGATCCACATGTCGGCGCCGTGTCCCGGCGAGTGCAGCGCGTCCGACAGCGGGGTGTAGGCGAACCAACCGAAGTCGGCCGCACCACCCGGCAGCAGGAAGCCGCTGACGACCATGAGGCCGCCGAACAGGTAGAGCCAGTAACCGAACGCGTTCAGCCGCGGGAACGCGACGTCCGGCGAACCGATCTGCAGCGGAAGGATGTAGTTCGCGAAGCCGAACAGGATCGGGGTCGCGTACAGCAGCAGCATGATCGTGCCGTGCATGGTGAACAGCTGGTTGTACTGCTCCTGCGACAGGAACTGAAGTCCCGGAACGGCCAGCTCGCCGCGGATCAGCATCGCCATGAGGCCGCCGGCCATGAAGAACGCGATCGAGGTGACCAGGTAGAGGATGCCGATCTGCTTGTGGTCCGTGGTGCGGAACATCCGCGCCAGGAACGACCCCTTAACCGTTTTGCGCACCGGATAGGGGCGCGTGGCGATCGGCTGTGGCGCGACGGCCGTCACGGTGCCTCCTGCACTCCCTTTGAAGCCTTCTCGGACCCGGACGGATCCGCCCCGACCCGGGTTGGGTCGGTGACCGCATGCGACGCCCGGCAGGAGCCCTGCCGGGGAGCCGGTCGCAATGCCGCCGACTGCGGATACTAGTCCCGGGGTCCGGCCGGAGTTCGGCCGGGCCGTAGCCACCCTATTCATCGCGCCCTCGATCGTCACCCGCGGTGAGATCCATCAGACACACGGCGACCAGGAAGACGTCGGGCGAACCGCCCAGGAGGCGGACAGATAACCTACGGGGCAACAGGTCCGGCAGCCCGCCTGCGTTCGCACAGGGCAGCCCTGGGACGACGTCCACCAGATCCTGGAGGGGAAGCACGTGCGGAAGAGCACGATCATCGGCGCTGTGCTGGTCGGCGGTATCGCACTCGCGGGCTGCACACCGGCCGAGTACGACAGCGACCAGCCGCCGGCCCCGGGCACCCCGCCCGCCGACGCACCGAAGATGGCCGGCCAGGCCTCGACCGGTGAGCACGGCGCGAGCGGCCCGGCCGCTCAGCTGCTGAGCAACCGCCAGCAGGTGCTGGCGCTGGCCGAGCTGGGCGTCACCAAGGCGTCCAGCCCGCAGGCCAAGGAGGTCGCGGCGGAGCTCCAGAAGTCGGCGGCCGAGCAGATCACCGAGCTCGGTCAGCACGCGGGCGGCGCCGGGCAGACCGCCTCGGCCGACGCCTCGCTGTCGGCCCTGAGCGGTCCGGCCTTCGACGCGCAGTGGAAGCAGAAGGTGCTGACCCTGGTCAACGAGTCCGCGACGCTGGCCAAGTCGGCTCAGAGCGACCCCGCGCTCTCCGAGCTCGCCACGGAGCTCGCGACCGAGCAGCAGGAGATCACCGCGAAGCTCAACGCGCTGGCCTGAGCCTCCGCCTCGTTCCCGAGAAGGCACCCGCGATGCGTCGCGGGTGCCTTTTTCTTCGGGTCTTCCCGCCGCAACCTACCGGGAGTAAGCTACCGCAAGTAAGCTACTGCGGAGTAGATAAGCGGGCTGACTCGAGGGAGAGCAGATGCCGAACGTGTCCGGCAAGGTCGTCCTGATCACGGGAGGCGCCAGGGGTATCGGCGCCGAGACCGCGCGCGAGCTCGCCAAGCGCGGCGCCAAGCTCGCCCTGGTCGGCCTGGAGCCCGAAGAACTGGCCGAGGTCACCACCGAGCTCGGCGAAGGCCACTTCTGGGCCGAGGCGGACGTCACCGACCCCGACGCGCTGCAGGCCGCCGTCGACGCCGCCACCGCGAAGTTCGGCCGCATCGACGCCGCCATCGCCAACGCGGGCATCGCGCCGCTGGGCAGCATCCGGGAGAGCGACCCGCGCGGCTTCCTCAAGACCATGGACGTCAACGTCAACGGCGTGTTCCACACCGCCCGCGCGGTGATGCCGGAGCTGGCCGCGAGCAAGGGCTACCTGCTGGTGGTGTCCTCCCTGTCGGCGTTCGCCCCGATCGGCGGCATGACCGCCTACACCGCGAGCAAGGCCGCGTCCGAGGCGTTCGCGTCGGCGCTGCGCATGGAGGTGCTGCACCTGGGCGTGTCGGTGGGCTCGGCGCACCCGTCGTGGATCGACACCGACCTGGTGCGCGAGGTCGCCGGTGACCTCAAGACCTTCACCGAGATGCGCAAGCGCCTGCCGTGGCCGATGCGCGCGATCACCACCCCGGACGCGTGCGCGCGAGCCTTCGCCAACGCCGTCGAGCGCCGCAAGCGCCGCGTCTACGTCCCGCGCGGCGTCATGCTCATGCACTGGCTGCGCAACCTGCCCGGCTCGGCGCTGGTGGAGCTCTTCATGCGACGCCAGCTGATCAAGCTGATCCCCCAGCTGGAGCAGGAAGTCCGAGACCTCGGCCGCTACATGAGCGAGCGGAACCAGAAGCTCAACGCCTAGTGGTTTGCGTGGAGTGATCGTGCGCAAGCGGCGCAGCCGCGAGGCGTGGGAACCACCCTCGCAACCTGCACCGCCGCGGGTTCTGACACGTCTTCTGGCGAGTACGCCGCGACGCCGTGTATTGGACATACATCAGGAGTGGCGCACGGAGTCCAGAAGGCGTGTCAGGTTCCGCTACCCGCACCGCTGAGCAAAACGACCACTGCCCGCGCGACCGCTGGGCCGGTGGTCGGGAGTGCGACGGGAGAAGTCCCGACCACCGGGGTCAGCGGATGCGTTGCAGCGGGCGCTGCTGCTGCGGCGGGCCTGCCAGGCGCGGCGGTTGGTGGAAGGCGTCCTGGCCCGCGAGCGCCGGGCGCTTGGTGAGCACCGGCTGCTGCGGCAGGACCGGACGTCGGCGCGGGAGGCTCTGACGGCTCTGGGCTGCCGCCTGGCGGCACTGCCGCTCGTGCTCTATGCGGGCGATGAGCAGCCAGACCGTCGGATCGGCGTCGCCGGTGGGCCGGTGCTGCGGTCGGCTCGTGGGGCTGATCCAGTACGGCAGCCGCACGAGCATGCCGCCGAGCACGGCACCGACGGTGTTGCAGACGATGTCATCGGTGGAGCACACGCGGCCGCTGATCGCGACGAACTGGATCGCCTCGATCGAGGACGAGCACAGCAGGCCGCCGAGCGCGATCTTGGCCAGGTTGTCGAACCACGGAACCCGTTGCGGCACCAGCACGCTCAGCGGCAGCAGCAGCACGAGGTTGCCTGCCAGCTGGATCCACGGCTGCGAGTCGCCGGGCGCGGCGGCCAGCGCCTCCGAGACGTCGTTGCCGATGTCGGGCCGGAAGGGCTCCAGGGTCGGCACCTGAGGCGTGAAGACCAGGTACCCCACGACCAGCGCCGAGTAGGCGAGGGCGCCGTCGATCAACGGCTGCCGCATCACGAACGGCTCGGTTGAATAGCCGCGAAGCAATCCTGATCCGAATCCGACGGCGACCGCGATCAAGAGCAGTGTCGTCACCACCGGAACGAATCCGTCGAATGCCACGAGAATCTGCTGCACGTCCGCCGCACTTCCTCTGGCAGCCAGCGCCAGAACCACTAGGAACTCGGTTAATCCGCAACGGATCTCCCGAATACCTGGAAACCGTTGGGAATTGTCATTTCCAGCGGTCGGCGCTGACCGAAATCTTCTGGGGGTCTGCATCGGCCGGTGGCGGCCGGACGCCGC
This sequence comes from Saccharopolyspora endophytica, assembly GCF_018070075.1. Taxonomy (GTDB): domain Bacteria; phylum Actinomycetota; class Actinomycetes; order Mycobacteriales; family Pseudonocardiaceae; genus Saccharopolyspora; species Saccharopolyspora endophytica. The sequence goes on along the minus strand of NZ_JAGPXE010000010.1, from coordinate 207,461 downwards.
CTCGGGGTTTCGCGACGTCCGGCCGCCGGCCCCTGCCACCGAGCCGGCGACAGGGCGGGGATTCGCGAGGTGGGAGGCCATTCGGCGGAATGCTGGGCCCTCGTCGGGGTACGGGTCCCATCCGCTGTCCGGCCGACCTCGACGCGGTCCCCGCGACTGGTCGGTTGATGTCCATCTGAATCGACTCCGTTCGCAATGGAACGTAACCGGCGAGGCCCGTCGAACGACAGCCATGGCAAGAAGACGCCATAGCCTCAAGAGCTCTCCACAATGGACGCGAACCGACCGATGAAACCGCCGCGAACTGCGATTCTCCAGAAGCAGGACGAGATACCCGCGTGATCGGCTCGAAATTTCACAGCTTTGCCAGCGCGCCGATATTCGTGAATTCCGCGTAACCGCACGTGAACACGACGATGAGTACCGTGAATAACGGGGAATCCCCGGGTGAACCACCAGCACAGCGCGAACCCGGACAGCGCCCGCCGGCTCAACCTACACGGCCGGATCCCTCCGGCGCAGCGACTCCCGCCGAAACCGAGAACGGCCCACCGATGTTCACCGGTGGGCCGTTTCGGAGTCGAAGATCACTCCTTCTTCTTGCGGAAGAACCTCAGGATCGGGTCGTAGCGGTGGTCGGCGACCCGCTCCTTGAGCGGGATGAGGGCGTTGTCGGTGATGTGGATGTTCTCCGGGCACACCTCGGAGCAGCACTTGGTGATGTTGCACATCCCGAGACCGTGGTCTCCCCTGGCCTGCTCGGAACGATCCCGGGCCTCGTCGAGCGGGTGCATCTCCAGTTCGGCGACGCGCATCAGGAAGCGGGGACCGGAGAAGGACTCCTTGTTCTCCTCGTGGTCGCGGATGACGTGGCAGGTGTCCTGGCAGAGGAAGCACTCGATGCACTTGCGGAACTCCTGCGAGCGCTGCACGTCGACCTGCTGCATCCGGTACTCGCCGGGTTCGAGGTCGGCGGGCGGCGTGAACGCCGGGACCTCGCGGGCCTTGGTGTAGTTGTAGGACACGTCCGTCACCAGGTCCTTGACCAGCGGGAAGGTGCGCAACGGGGTGATCGTGATGGTCTCGGCCTCGGTGAAGGTGGACATCCGGGTCATGCACAGCAGCCGCGGCCGCCCGTTGATCTCCGCCGAGCACGAGCCGCACTTGCCCGCCTTGCAGTTCCAGCGGACCGCCATGTCCGGCGCCTGGGTCGCCTGCAGGCGGTGGACGATGTCGAGGACGACCTCGCCCTCGTTGACCTCGACGGTGTAGTCCTGCAGCTCGCCGTCGTCGGCGCCGCGCCACACCCGGAAGTGCGCCTGGTACCCCATCACAGCTCCTTCGCGTGGACGTCCGAGAGTTCGTCCTCGGCGTAGTACTTGCGCAGTTCCTCCGGCTTGAACAGCTCCAGGAGGTCCGGCCGCATCGGCACCTGCTGCTGCTCGGTGACCTCGACGCCGTTCTCCGACTGCCGGCAGACCAGCAGCTTCCGGCGCCACCGGGCTTCCATCGTCGGGTGGTCGTCGCGGGTGTGGCCGCCCCGGCTCTCGGTGCGCAGCAGGGCGGCGCGGGCGACGCATTCGCTGACCAGCAGCATGTTGCGCAGGTCGATGGCCAGGTGCCAGCCGGGGTTGAACTGCCGGTTGCCCTCCACTTCGAGGTGTTCGGCCCGTCCCACGAGCTCGCGCAGCCGGTCCAGCGCTTCGCGCATCTCCTCGCCCCGCCGGATGATGCCGACGAGGTCGTTCATCGCCTGCTGCAACTCCGAGTGCAGCGCGTAGGGGTTCTCGCTCCGCCCGTCGACGGGGTTGAACGGATCGGCGGCGCGCACCGCCGCAGCGTCCACATCGGACGGCCTGATCGACGGTCGTGCCGAGAGCCCCTGCACGTACCCGGCGGCGCCCGCTCCCGCGCGGCGGCCGAAGACCAGCAGGTCCGACAACGAGTTGCCGCCCAACCGGTTCGAGCCGTGCATGCCACCGGCGACCTCACCCGCGGCGAACAGGCCGGGCACCCGGGAGGCCGCGGTGTCGGGCTCGACCTCGACCCCGCCCATCACGTAGTGGCAGGTCGGTCCGACCTCCATGGACTCGGCGGTGATGTCCACATCGGCCAGTTCCTTGAACTGGTGGTGCATCGACGGCAGTCGCTTGGTGATGGTCTCGGCGGGCAAACGCGTTGCCACGTCGAGGAAGACGCCGCCGTGCTCGGAACCCCGGCCTTCCTTGACCTCGTTGTTGATGGCGCGCGCGACCTCGTCGCGCGGCAGCAGCTCGGGCGGTCTGCGGTTGTTGTCCGGGTCGTCGTACCAGCGGTCCGCCTCGGCCTCGCTGTCGGCGTAGTTGTCCTTGAACACCTCGGGGATGTAGTCGAACATGAACCGGCGGCCCTCGGAGTTGCGCAGCACACCGCCGTCACCGCGCACTGATTCGGTGACCAGGATGCCCTTCACGCTCGGCGGCCACACCATGCCGGTCGGGTGGAACTGCACGAACTCCATGTTGATCAGCGACGCCCCGGCGCGCAGGGCCAGCGCGTGCCCGTCGCCGGTGTACTCCCAGGAGTTCGAGGTGACCTTGAACGACTTGCCGATGCCGCCGGTGGCGAGGATGACCGCGGGCGCGTCGAAGAGCACGTAGCGCCCGGACTCCCGCCAGTAGCCGAACGCCCCGGACACAGCGCCTGCGCCCTGCGGGCCACCCGCACCCGAGGAATCCTTGAGCAGCTCGGTGACCGTGCACTCCTGGAAGACCTTGATGCGCGCTTCGTAGTCGCCGAACTCCGCGTGGTCCTCCTGCTGCAACGAGACGATCTTCTGCTGCAGCGTGCGGATCAGCTCCAGGCCGGTCCGGTCGCCGACGTGCGCGAGCCTCGGGTACTCGTGGCCGCCGAAGTTGCGCTGGCTGATCCGGCCGTCCGGGGTCCGGTCGAACAGCGCCCCGTAGGTCTCCAGCTCCCACACCCGCTGCGGTGCCTCGCGCGCGTGCAGCTCGGCCATCCGCCAGTTGTTCAGGAACTTCCCGCCGCGCATGGTGTCGCGGAAGTGCACCTGCCAGTCGTCGCGGGAGTTGACGTTGCCCATCGAGGCGGCGATGCCGCCCTCGGCCATCACCGTGTGCGCCTTGCCGAACAGGGACTTGCACACCACGGCGGTCCGCAGCCCCGCCGAACGCGTCTCGATCGCCGCGCGCAGACCCGCGCCACCGGCGCCGATCACGACCACGTCGTACTCGTGCCGTTCGATCTCCACATTCAGTCCTTCAGCATTCGTTGGGAAGCGGCGGAGCCGCTCTCTCTTTCGCCGACCACCCTCGCCACCCGCACCGCCGGGGGTTCTGAGCGCGTTCCTGGCGAGGACGGCTCCGACGCTGTGAATCGGCATTCATGAGGAGGAGATCCCGCAGCCAGGGACGCGCTCAGGTTCCCCCACCTGCACCGCAACGCAGATCACCCCGACAACCTCAGTTGAACAGTCTCGGATCAGTGATGGTTCCGGCCGCCACCAGCATCACGTACAGGTCGACCAGGGCGACCGAGGCCAGCGAGCACCAGGCCAGCAGCATGTGCTTGCCGTTGAGCCAGGTGATCTTGGTCCAGAGCCAGTAGCGCACCGGGTGCTTGGAGAAGTGGTTGAGGCGTCCGCCGATGAGGTGGCGGCAGGAGTGGCAGGACAACGTGTAGGACCACAGCAGCACCACGTTGACCACCATCAGCAGCGTGCCCAGCCCGACCCCGACACCGCCGTCGGTGCCCTTGAAGGCGATCACGGTGTCGTAGGTGAGCACCGCCGCGACCAGCATCGCCGCGTAGAAGAAGTACCGGTGCACGTTCTGCATGATCAGCGGGAACCGGGTCTCGCCGGTGTAGCGGCCGTGCGGCTCGCCGACCGCGCAGGCCGGCGGCGACGCCCAGAACGCCCGGTAGTACGCCTTGCGGTAGTAGTAGCAGGTCAGCCGGAACCCGAGCACGAACGGCAGCACGAAGATCGGCGGCGGAATCAGCCATCCCAGGTCCGGGAACGGTTGGCCGAAGTGGCTCGACCCCGGCACGCACGCCGCGGACAGGCACGGCGAGAAGAACGGCGCCAGGTAGTTGTGCTCCGGTACCCAGTACCACTGGTTCATGAACGTGCGGACCAGGCCGTAGACCACGAAGGCCATCAGGCCGAGGAAGGTCATCAGCGGTGGGAGCCACCAGCGGTCCGTGCGCAGCGTGCGCGCGGAGATGCGGGCCCGGCCTGTGGAGCTAGCGAGTGCGGACATTCGTCGACCTCGTTGTCAGGAGTCGTCCGACGTGCTCAGCATGAGGCCGCTCATTGTGGATCAGGTCGCACCGCGCCAGGTAGTCCCCCAAAGGGCGCAACTTCGCCCCCTGGGGATGCGCGACTCGCCTTGCTCGGCGATCAGTGCCGGAACTGGCCTCCGAGTCCTTCGTCGTCGGCGTCCTGCCACAGCGACGGGTCGTAGGGGGTGTCCGGAACGATCACCACGTCGTCGCGGGCGTCGTCGCCGGTCCGCGGGGTGGGGACCACGGCGGACAGCTCGCCGGCGTCGATGTCGAGCCGCTCGATGTCGTTGTGGATCCGGCGCACCACCGCGGCGTCGCCGTAGCGCTGCCGCAGCGCTCCTGCGCTGCTCCGCAGCTGCGCCAGCACCCGCTGGAACTCGGCCAGTTCGGTCGTCGTCGGGGCCATCGCGAACACCTCTCGCGCCTAGGTGGTGGTACCTCCGCCTAGACTCTGCCCGCCACGGCCAAATGTGACAAGTACCACATCAGACGATCACCCGGCCCGTACCCCGAACGGGCCACTACGGCGATTCGCTCGCGAGGCCCGACGCGGCCCGAGTTCGTTCGGCGCACGGCGGGCCCGAGATGGCCCGGCCGATGCGCTGACCGCCCCAGCCCAGGGCCAGGACGTAGGCCAGCGAGAGGCCCGCCACCACCGCCGAAGCGGCGGGCCAGAGCCAGTCCGGGACGCTGGGAGCCGCTTCGCGGCGCAGCAGCTGGTACTCCGGCAGCGCGTCGCGGGTGAAGTGCGACGGCGCCGGGACGCCGGGCTTGTTCCGCGCGTGGTCGGCGGGCAGGTACACGGGCATCGCGAGGATCGCGCGGCCGGAGTGCAGCCGGATGATCGTCTTCCACGGCCCCTCCAGCGGCATCGCCTGGTTGGTGCGGAAGAGACCGGGCTCCACCTCGGTGAGCCGGTCGACGTGCAGCGAACCGCCGTGCCAGCCGGTGATGGTCAGCCAGGTCGGGTGCTTGGCGATCGGGGCGGGCTCGATGCGCACCACGGCCTGCTTCGTGCGCTCGTCGACGGCCACGCTGGCGCGCACGCCGTCCGGCGAGGTGCCGACCAGCCCGTTGACGACGGCGACCGCGATCCCGGTGACCGCCAGTCCGAACAGGGCGTTGCGCGTGCGCGCGGGCGGCAGCTCACCGCGCAGCGCCCGCACCAGCAGCGCGCCGAGCAGGCCGCCGCAGACGCCGCCGGTCAGCGACATCAGCACGCCTTCCGGCAGCATGTCCGGCGACCACGGCAGCCGGTAGGCCGCGGCGGTCCACAGGTATTCGCTGGTGTAGCCGATGGTTCCGATCAGGAGTCCGGAGAACACGCCCAGCGCCAGCGGTCGCCGGGCCAGGGCGATCGCGGCCAGCTCCACGCACAGCGCCTCGACCACGTACATCGGGATCGCCGCGACCGGTCCTTCGAGCACCGGCCCGACGAGCAGGGTGATGCCGCCGCGGGTGAGCACGAACAGCGCGACCGCGAGCATCGCGCCGCCGGGCCCGACCCACAGCCGCGCGGCGACCAGCGCGCACCCGGCGGAGACAGCGATCAGCAGCGGCTGGAAGACCATCCGGAACTGCGGGACGCCGAAGTCCCACTCCGCCTGGAAGACCGACAGCCCGACCAGCAGCGCCCCGCAGAGCAGGCCGCGTCGGACGTAGAGGGCGCGCATCGTCTCGGCGCGGCCGGTGCGCACGAACCTGCCCTCGCGCTCCAGCAGCGTCATGGCCACCAGCGACAGCGAGACGCCGCCGATGACCATCAGCCGCGCGGGCCCCCACAGCGTGACGTCCTGGCCGAAGAGCCGCTGCCACACGGCGTCGAGCGGGAATCCCAGCAGCGAGAAGAAACCGGCGAGACCCAGCAGGAGTCCGCTGGTGGGCGCTTCCCAGCACTTGGTGATGCGCAGGGCGGCGCGGCCCGGGTGCTCGCCGACGGGCAGCACCATCGCGAGCGTGCCGGCGACGCAGAGACCGAAGATCCCGAACAGGATCGGGTAGTGCGCGATGTTGGACAGCGGTCCGGATCCGCGGCCCTGCGTGATGCGCAGCGCGATGTCCCAGTAGAGGCCGAGCAGCGTCACCAGCAGCGAGGTCAGCGCCAACCGCAGCGGGAGCGCGGCCCAGCCGGGTAGTCCTCGGAACAGCCAGGAGTGCTCGGATCGTTCGGCGAGGCGGGCGAGCACCGTGATCTTCCCGGTGCGGTGGCCGTATCCCAGCACGATCAGCAGTGCGGCCAGCAGCCCGGCACTTCCCGCGGCGATGAGGATCTGGACCAGGTTCGCGCCGTCCGTCGGGGCAGGGCCCGACAGCTGCTGGATGAACGAGGTCATGCCGTGATCGAACACTAAACCTTCGACAATGTCAGGCCGTACTGTGACATTCAACGTTGTCAGAGTGCCGGTTCACCCGAACGGTGGAATCTTTGGGTGAACCTTCCACCCCGCAGAATCCACGACACGCCGACTTCTTCAAGCGTCAAGTCTTGTGGCTCCCAGTCCGGAGCACAAGACTCTCGGTCGGTTCCCGAACTATTGTGATCTGATCCTGTTGACTGCGAGGCAGCTTTGAGCATTCTCGGCACCCGGGTCCAACGTGTCGAAGACCCACGCCTTCTCACAGTCGGCGGCACCTACGTGGACGACCTGCGTGAACCCGCCCTGCAGGGCGCACTGCACGTCCTCTTCGTCCGCAGCCCGCTGGCGAACGCCACCATCACCGAAGTGGACGTCGAGGAAGCCAAGTCGGCTCCCGGCGTGCACGGGGTCTTCACGGCCGACGACGTCGACCTCCCGCCGTACCCCTCGGGCGGCAGCCTCTCCGGCCCCACCCCGCCCGGCATGGACCGACCCCACCTGGCCAAGGGCGTGGTCCGCTACGTCGGCGAGCCGGTCGTGGCGGTCGTCGCCGAAACCCTGGGCCAGGCCCAGGACGCGGCCGAAATGGTCTCGATCGACTACGACCCGCTCGACGCGTTGATCGACCTCGACGAGGCGCTGGCCGACGAGAAGCTGGTGTTCCCGGAAGCGGGCACCAACGTCATCGGCACCGCCGGTGAACTCGACGACTCGCTGTTCGCCGACTGCGAGGTCGTCGTCAGCAAGCAGATCCTCAACCAGCGCGTCGCCGCGGCCTCGCTGGAAGGCCGTTCGGCGGCCTGCGCGTGGGAGGGCGAGAAGGTCACCTTCTGGCTGTCCAACCAGAACGCGCAGTCCTGCCGCGACGAGCTGATGGCCAACCTCGGCCTGCCGCAGGAGAAGCTGCGGGTGATCACGCCCGACGTCGGTGGCGGTTTCGGTGCCAAGATCGGCTCCGAGCAGGAGGCCGCGCTGCTGTCGCTGGTGTCCAAGCAGGTCGGCAAGCCGGTCAAGTGGGTGGAGACCCGCAGCGAGAACCTGGTGGCGATGACCCACGGCCGCGCGCAGCGGCACGTGGTCACCATCGGCGGCCGGCGCGACGGAACGGTCCAGGCCTACCGGCTGGAGATCGTGCAGGACGTGGGCGCCTACCCGCGGATGGGCGCGTTCCTGCCGGTTTTCACGCAGATGATGGCCAGCGGCGTCTACGACATCCCCAAGGTCGAGTCGCGGGCGCAGACGGTCGTCACCAACACCACGCCGATCGGCGCCTACCGCGGTGCCGGACGCCCGGAGGCCACCGCCGCGATCGAGCGCGCGATCGACCTGTTCGCCGCCGAGATCGGTGCCGACCCGGCCGACGTGCGACGCGCGAACCTGGTGAAGCCGGAGCAGTTCCCGTACCAGACGCCGGGCGGGATGCTCTACGACTCCGGCGAGTACATCAAGGGCCTCGACTCGGTCCTGGACGCCGCCGACTACGCCTCGCTGCGCGAGGAGCAGGCCAAGCGGCGCGCGGACGGCGCCACCAAGCAGCTGGGCATCGGCCTGGCCAGCTACGTGGAGATCACCGCGCCGAACAACACCGAGGGCGAGACCGGGCACGTCGAGATCCGCCCGGACGGCAGCGCTCTGGTGCTCACCGGCAGTTCGGCGCACGGCCAGGGCCACTGGACGACGTTCGCGATGCTGGTGTCCGAGCAGCTGGGCATCGACCTGGACAAGATCGAGGTCGTGCACGGCGACACCGACCTGATCCCCAAGGGCGTCGGGACGATGGGCTCGCGATCGCTGCAGCTGGGCGGCACCGCGGTGCACCGCGCCGCCGTCGACGTCAAGGACAAGGCCCGCAAGCTGGCCGCCGAGATGATCGAGAGCGACGAGGCCGACATCGAGCTCACCGACGGCACGTGGCAGGTGCGCGGCGCCCCCAACGTCACGGTGTCGTGGGCCGAACTGGCGCAGAAGGCCGAGGACGGCCTGGCCGCCGACGTGCACTTCGTGGAGGACCGGCCGACGTTCCCGTTCGGCAGCCACCTCGCGGTGGTCGAGGTCGACGTGGAGACCGGCAAGGTCGACTACCTGCGGCACATCACGGTCGACGACGCCGGCGTGATCGTCAATCCGATCCTCACCGAGGGCCAGCGGCACGGCGGCATCGCGCAGGGCGCGGCGCAGGCGCTGCTGGAGGAGGTCTCCTACGACTCCGACGGAAACCCGCAGAACGCCAGCTTCGCCGACTACGCGATCATCACCGCCGCCGAGCTGCCGAGCTTCGAGCTGCTGACGATGGAAACGCCCACCACGCTGAACCCGCTGGGCGCCAAGGGGATCGGCGAGGCCGGGACCATCGGCGCCACCCCCGCGGTGCAGAACGCGGTGGTGGACGCCTTGTCCCACCTGGGTGTTCGGCACATCGACATGCCGACCACGCCCGAACGGGTGTGGCAGTCCATCAACCAGGCATAGACAACCCGCTGATCTTGTTCAGGTAGTGCACCTGAGAAGCGTTGAGGAGTTCCTTCGTGCAAGTTTCGATCAACGTCAACGGCGAGCAGCGGAGCCACGAGGTCGAGGACCGCACCCTGCTCGTCCAGTACCTGCGCGACGACTGCGAGCTGACCGGCACCAACGTCGGCTGCGACACCACGTCCTGCGGCGCGTGCACGGTGCTGCTCGACGGCGAGTCGGTCAAGTCCTGCACCGTGCTCGCCGCGCAGGCCGAGGGCAGTGAGGTCACCACCATCGAGGGCCTGTCGGACGGCGAGCAGCTGCACCCGATGCAGCGCGCGTTCCAGACCCACCACGGCCTGCAGTGCGGTTACTGCACGCCCGGCATGGTGATGGCCTCGGTGTCGCTGGTCGAGGAGAACCCGGACCCGACCGAGGCCGAGGTCCGGTCCGGTCTGGAGGGCAACCTCTGCCGCTGCACCGGTTACCACAACATCGTTCAAGCCGTGCTCGACGCGGCCAAGGAGAAGCAGGGGGCCGCGGAATGATTCCTGCCGCCTTCACCTACAAGCGCGCCACCACGGTCGACGAGGCGCTGAACCTGCTCGCCGAGCACGGCGACGACGCGAAGCTGCTGGCCGGCGGGCATTCGCTGCTGCCGCTGATGAAGCTGCGGCTGGCGGTGCCGGAGGTCGTCATCGACGTCGGCGGCCTGCGCGACCTGTCCTACATCCGCGAGGAGGGTTCGCAGATCCGCATCGGTGCCCTGACCAGGCACCACGACATCGAGCACTCGGACCTGCTCAAGCGCGAGACCCCGCTGCTGGCCCACGCCGCGGGCACCATCGGCGACCCGCAGGTCCGCCACCGCGGCACCATCGGCGGTTCGCTGGTCCACGGCGACCCGGCCTCGGACCTGCCTGCAGTCGCGCTCGCGCTGGACGCGGTCCTGGTCGCCCAGGGCCCGTCGGGCACCCGCGAGATCGCGATCACGGACTTCTTCACCGACTTCTTCGAGACCTCGCTCGGCGAGGACGAGCTGCTGGTGGAGATCCGGATCGAGAAGAACTCCGCGCAGGGCTGGGACTTCCAGAAGTTCACCAAGCGCGCCATCGACTGGGCGGTCGTCGGCGTGGCCGTCGCGGGCCCCCGCGTCGCCCTGGTCAACATGGGCCCCACCCCGATGCGCGCGGCAGGCGTCGAGGAAGCACTGGCCTCGGGCGCCAACCCCGCCGAAGCAGCGGAACGCGCGGCCGAGAACACCTCTCCCCCGGACCAGCCCACGGCCAGCGCGGACTACCGCCGCCACCTGGCCAAGGTCCTCGTCCGAAGAGCCCTCGAAGCCGCAGACACCCGAGCAGGCTGACCACCACCCCGAAGGGCGCCTCCGAAACCCACCGGAGGCGCCCTTCGGCGTCTGCGCACAACATGTGCGCCCACACCGCCTCACCTCGCCCACGGATGACCGGATTACGCCGGTAATCCGGTACCCGAATACGGCCGTAATCCGGGTTGGTGGTGACCGGGAGGTCCGGGTGTTCGGGATCGCTCTGGGGGTCGGCTTGGTCGAAGGATGTTGACTCGCTGCGGAAATCCGGCTTCGGGTCCGGGTGCGGGTTAGCGTGGGGTGGTGGGTGGTCGGGTTCGGGTCGGGACTTCCGGGTGGGTGTACGGGCCTTGGCGGGGGCCGTTCTACCCGGAGGGGTTGCGGCGTGCCGACGAGCTGGGGTTCCTGGCCGCGCGGATGAGCAGCGTGGAGCTCAACGGGTCGTTCTACTCGTTGCAGCGGCCCGAGAGCTACCGGCGGTGGGCCGAGCAGACTCCTGACGACTTCGTGTTCTCGGTGAAGGGCAGCCGATACATCACCCACATGAAGCGGCTGCGCGGTGTCGAGACGGCGTTGGCGAACTTCCTGGCCTCCGGCGTGCTGGCGCTGGGCGGCAAGCTCGGCCCGATGCTGTGGCAGCTGCCCCCGTCGCTGCGCTTCGAGCAGGAGCGGTTGGTGGAGTTCTTCTCGCTGCTTCCGCGCAGCACCGCGCAGGCGGCCGACCTCGCCGCGCGGCACGACGAGCGGTTGGACGGCCGGGCGCTCACCGAGACCGACGCGGACCGGCCGATGCGCCACGCCCTGGAAGTCCGGCACTCCAGCTTCGCCACCGCCGAGTCCGTCGCACTGCTGCGGGAGCACGACATCGCCCTGGTGGTGGCCGATGCGGCCGGGAGCTGGCCGCATCTGGAAGACGTCACGAGCGACTTCGTCTACCTGCGATTCCACGGCGCCGAGGAGCTCTACGCCAGCGGCTACGGCGACGACGACCTCGCCCGCTGGGCGCGGTTGATCGACGCCTGGCGCCGGGGCGACTCACCCACCACCCACCACACCATCGCCGACCCGGCCCCGGCGGCCGAAACTCGCGACGTCTACGCCTATTTCGACAACGACATCAAGGCCCACGCTCCGCACGACGCCATCGCCCTCACCGCCCTCCTCTGACGCACCGACACCCCTCCCCCGCCGGGATGACCGGGTGGGTCAGGGCGTCCAGTGGATGACTGTGGCGTCGTCGTGGTGCTTGGCTCTTCTCGGTGGAGTGCCGTCGGTTTCGGCTTGGCGGACCTCGGCGAGGAGGCTGGCCGGGCCTTCTGCGTCGAGGAGGTCGAGGAGGCCGGGCCAGTCGGTGAGGGCGAAGTGGTCGACGTGGCGGGAGGCCCCGTCGGTGAGCAGCGCCGCCCTGCGGAACGGGGGTGTCGTGCCGGTGACGGCGTGGTGGGCGGCTTCGGGAACCGTTGAGGCGACCCAGAACCCGTCCCGGGAGTTGCGGAGGTCGGCCACCGCTTCGCGGGTGTAGCTGGGGAGGCGGTCGATGCGCCCGTCGACGATCGGGCGGACCTCGCCGTCGACGTCGAGGACCAGCGGGCTGTCGGCCAGGACCAGGTGTTCCGCCTGGTCGCGGAGCCTCAGCAGCGTCACCGTCGAGGACGGGCTGTTCGGGTTGGTGAGGTCGCAGGTGTCGGCGTGGGCCCGGCGGACGCGGTCGATCGCCTCGGCCAGGACGTCGGTGAGCGCGTCATCGCTGGTCGTGAGCAGTTCGGCGAGCGCCCCGCCGAGACGCCGGACGAGCCAGACGACGTCGTGCACGCAGCCGCTGTCGACGCCGGCCGGAGCGGTGGCGCCGTCGAGGACGAACGCCCAGTCGGGACCGATCGCGAAGTGATCCTCGTTGCGGTGGCCCGGGGCCGCGATGGTCGCCGCCGTCGCGGGCATCTACTCGCCGCGCTGCGGTAGCCGGTGCAACGCCTCGACCAGCGGAGCGAGCTCGGGGACCTGCTCGGCCTCCGCGAGCGCCCTCTCCAGGATCTCGTCGTGGGTGGGCCTGGCCTTGTCCAGCAGCGCGCGACCGTCGTCGGTGAGCTCGGTGTAGATGCCGCGGCGGTCGTCGCGGCACAGCACCCGGGTCAGCAGCATCCGGTCTTCGAGTCTGCTGACCAGGCGCGTCGTGGCGCTGCCGCTGAGAGCCGTGGCGCGGCCGAGCTGCTGCATCCGCATGTGCCAGCCGTCCTGCCTGCTCAGCGCGTCGAGCACGGTGTACTCGACCACCGACAGGCCGTGGTCGGCCTGCAGCGCCTTCTCCAGCGCGGTCTCGATCCTGCCGTGCAGGGCTGCGAGCGTGCGCCAGCCGCGCGCCCGGATCTCCACCGCGTCGTCGGCGATCCCCACTGCACACCTCCCTGCCGGTGACGTCCGCCTCGTCCCCACTGTAGCCGTTTGCGCCGATATAGCGCGCGTGCAACTATTTATGACGCGCATGCAACTACCTGCGCACGCTATCTACCCACACATGCACTTAAGGAGCGTACGGGGATGCCCGTTGCACTCGTGGCCCTCGCACTCGGCGGGTTCGGCATCGGCCTGACCGAGTTCGTCATCATGGGCCTGCTCCCGGAGGTGGCAGGCGACTTCGACGTCAGCATCCCGGTCGCCGGCTACCTGATCTCCGGGTACGCGCTGGCCGTGGCGGTCGGGGCGATCTTCCTGACCGCCGCCGTCACCAGCCTTCCGCGCAAGAAGGTCCTGGTCTCGCTGATGTTCCTGTTCATCGCGGGCAACCTGCTCTCGGCCGTCGCCCCGGTCTACGAGCTGATGCTGGCCGGCCGGATCCTCGCCGCGCTGACCCACGGCACCTTCTTCGGCATCGGCTCGGTGGTCGCCGCCGCGCTGGTCCCGCCGAACCGCAAGGCCGGCGCTGTCGCCATCATGTTCACCGGCCTGACCACCGCGAACGTCCTGGGCGTCCCGCTGGGCACGTTCCTGGGGCAGGCGCTGGGGTGGCGCTCGACCTTCTGGGCGATCACCGCGATCGGACTGGTCGCGCTGGTCGGCATCCAGCTGCTGGTGCCGGGCGCGAAGGTCGACGCCGACGTGGCCCCGACGCGGCTGCGGGCCGAGCTCACCGCGCTGCGACACCCGCAGGTGTGGTGGACCGTGGCGATCACGATCCTGGCCTTCGGCGGCATGTTCGGCGCCTTCACCTACATCGCGCCGCTGGTCACCGAGGTCTCCGGCTTCGCGGCGGGCACCGTGCCGTGGCTGATGCTCGTGTTCGGCGTGGGCCTGTTCGCGGGCAACCTGTTCGGCGCGCGGATGGCCGACCGCAACCTCGACGCGACGATGCTGGTGCTGCTGATCGGCCTGACCGTCGTGATGGCGGCCTTCGGGCTCCTCGCCGGGTTCAAGGTGATCACCGTCGTGGCGATCCTGCTGATGGGCGGCTTCGGCTTCGGCACCGTGCCGCCGCTGCAGACCCGGGTGATGACCTACGGAGGCGACGCGCCGACGATGGCCTCGGCCATCAACATCGCGGCGTTCAACGTGGGCAACGCGCTCGGCGCGTGGCTCGGCGGCCTGACCATCGCGGCCGGGCTCGGCTTCACCTCACCGCTGTGGGTCGGCGCCGCGCTGGCCGCCGTCAGCGTCGTCCTGATGGCCACCGCAGCGGCGACCAAGCCGGAAAGGCGCTCGGACACCGCGATTCCGACCCCGGTCGGCTGATCCGCGCCGGTGGCGCCGCTTCGCCCGCGGCGCCACCGGCGGACCGGATCAGTAGTCGTCTTCGGGGAAGAACATCTCCTCGAGGTGGTCGGCCGTCTCGGCGACGAAGTTCAGCGGGTCGACGAACTCGTTGATGTCGAGGTTGAGCAGCGGGACGGCGTGCCGGAGCACGACGTGCTCGCCGATGACCACCGCGCCGCACACCACCGAGGTCTGGCCCAGCTCGTCGAGGAGCTTGTGCAGGTCGACCTGGTCGGCTCGGCCGATCACCGAGACCACCTGGACCCAGTCCTCGGAATCGTCGAGCCGCTCGCGGGCGACGATGACGATCTGGCTGCGGTCGTCCTCGTACTCGACGAGGATCCGGATCTCCTCCTCGCTGGACTCGATGATCCGGTACTCGGGTTCTTCCTCCAGCTCCTCGTCGTCATCGTCCTCCGGAGCCGGCCGGTACTCCGTGCGGATGAACGTGCTCAGGTCTTCCCAGGTCGCCACGTGGCCCTCCCAGCAACGGCGCGCGCATGTCGCGGCGAAGTGTAGGGGATCTTCCGCGGCCTCAGGGAGGTTTCGCCGACGGTGATCGAAAAACGGTCCGACGGGCTCCGCCTACGACGATGACCTGCGACTACCCAAGTCCTTTGTGGGCTCACCAGTTGTTCGTGTTTCCCCTCCGGCCGACCCGCTCCTAGCGTCGGGATCGGGAGTCGATGACGAGGAGGGACGATGGTTTCGAACGGTGTGCGGGACGCGGTCGTGCTGGTCGGCGGAGGCGCGAAGAACCTCGGCGGCCTGCTGTCGCGGACGCTCGCGGAGGACGGCGCGAAGATCGTCGTGCACTACCACAGCGAGTCCTCGGCGCCCGACGCCGAGAAGACCGTGCGCGCGGTGCAGGAAGCCGGCAGCCAGGCCGTCGCGGTGCAGGCCGACCTGACCGCGGTCGCCGACGTGCGGCGGCTCTTCGACACGGCGGTGGACACCTTCGGCGGTCTCGACATCGCGGTGAACACGACGGGGATGGTGCTGCGGAAGCCGATCCTGGAGACCTCGGAGGAGGAGTTCGACCGGATGTTCGCGGTCAACGCGAAGGCCGGCTACTTCTTCATCCAGGAGGCCGGACGGCGCCTCAACGACGGCGGCAAGATCATCAGCCTGGGAACGTCGCTGCTGGCGGCCTTCACCGACGGCTACTCCACCTACGCCGGCGGCAAGGCTCCGCTGGAGCACTTCACCCGGGCCGCCGCCAAGGAGTTCGCCGATCGCGGGATCTCGGTGAACGTGGTCGCGCCGGGCCCGATGGACACCCCGTTCTTCTACCCGCAGGAGACGCCGGAGCGCGTCGAGTTCCACAAGTCCCAGGCGCTGGGCGGTCAGCTGACCAAGATCGAGGACATCGTCCCGATCATCCGGCACCTGGCCACCGAGGGCTGGTGGTTCACCGGGCAGACGCTGTTCCCCAACGGCGGCTACACCACTCGCTGACCGAGGGCGAGCGGGAGCCGGCGTGGACGCGGAGGGGGCGTCCACGCCGGCTCATCGGGGCAACGGCCTGCGCACGTCGTCGACCTGGGGATACGGTCGGCACGTGCGCTGCAACCCGATTCGCTCGGCGGTCCGATCCCGATGACGCTCGACCTGAACAAGCTCGGTCACCTCATCGCGGTCGCGGAAGAGGGCGGCTTCACGCGGGCGGCACGACGCCTGCACCTGTCCCAGCAAGCGCTGTCCACCTCGATCCGCGCGCTGGAGCGCGAAGTGGGCGTGGAGCTGCTCGACCGCGCCGGTGCGAAGCTGACCGTCCTGCCCGCCGGTGAGGCGCTGATCGCCGACGCGAGGCTGCTGCACGGCGCCGCCCGGTCGGCGCTGCTGCGCGCCCGGCGGATCGGGCGCGGCGAGGCCGACGTGCTGCGGATCGGCCACACCCCCGCGGTCACCGGGGACGAGGTGACCGCGCTGCTGCACCGGGTGCACGACGTGCAGCCCGAGCTGTCCACGCAGGTCAACCAGCGCTACCCGGGCGAGCTCACCGACGGGCTGGTGGCCGGGGAGCTCGACCTCGGGCTGTGCCGCGGCATGACGCCCGACCGCGGGCTGGTCGCCACCACGCTGGCGCAGCACCGGCTCCGGGTGGCGGTGGCCGCCGATCACCGGCTCGCGCGGCGCGATTCGGTCGAGCTCTGGGAGCTCGCCGACGAGACGATCGTGGTGTGGGGCCTGCCGGGACGTTCCGGCTACACCGACCTGCTGATCGAGTGCTGCCGCCAGGCCGGTTTCGAACCGGACATCCGGCGCAATCCCATCCAGGGCACGCCTCCGGTCACCGCGGTGCAGGGCACCGGCGATCTCGCGCTGGTCACCGCGGCCGCGGGACCGGCCGCGGGCGGCACCGTCCGGGTGCTCGACCTGCTCCCGCCCACATTCGTGCCGCTGCACGCGCTGTGGCCGCAGCACACCAATTCGCCTGCGCGCGAAGACTTCCTGGCCGCCGCCACCGAGGCGTGACGCCCGCATCGGTTCCACTGTGGATCTTGTGAAAGTTTCGGCGCCACAAGGCTTCACGTCCGATCGGACCATCAAACCGCACTGCGAACGGATGATTGACCGGACGTTCACCACTCCCGTACCGTCCCGAACGATGTCCGACTGGTCGAACATCGTTCGCGACAACGACGGAGATGGGAACCATGGCACTGGCAGCGGACGACCTCAGGTTGTCGATGAACTGGATGGACACGCTCATCCTGGTCATCTACTTCGCCGTGGTCCTCGGCATCGCGCTGGCCGCGCGCCGCAGCGTCAGCAACAGCCTTGACTTCTTCCTGGCAGGCAGGGCGCTGCCAGCGTGGGTCACGGGCTTGGCGTTCGTCTCGGCCAACCTCGGAGCAACCGAGATCCTGGGCATGGCCGCCAACGGCGCGCAGTACGGCGCCTACACGGTGCACTGGTACTGGATCGGCGCGATCCCGGCCATGGTGTTCCTCGGCCTGGTGATGATGCCCTTCTACTACAACTCGAAGGTGCGCAGCGTTCCCGAGTTCCTGCTGCTGCGGTTCAGCCGCTCGTCACACCTGCTCAGCGCGGTCATCTTCGCGGTCGCCTCGGTGCTGATCGCCGGGGTGAACCTCTACGCGCTGGCGATCGTGCTCAAGGCGCTGCTGGGCTGGCCGCTGCCGATCTCGATCCTGCTGGCCGGGATCTTCGTGCTCGCCTACATCGTCATCGGCGGGCTGTCCTCGGCGATCTACAACGAGGTGCTGCAGTTCTTCGTGATCGTCGCCGCGCTGATCCCGCTGACCGTGCTCGGCCTGGTCCGGGTCGGCGGCATCGACGGGCTGATCGAGAAGGTCACCTCGCAGCAGGGCGAGATGTTCCTGTCCACCTGGGCCGGAACGGGTTTCGGCGAGACCAACCCGCTGGGCACCAACTGGCTGACCATCACCCTCGGCCTCGGTTTCGCGATCTCCTTCGGCTACTGGACGACGAACTTCGCCGAGGTGCAGCGATCCCTGTCGGCCAAGAACCTCTCGGCCGCGCGCAGGACCCCGCTGATCGCGGCGTTCCCGAAGATCTTCATCCCGCTGATCGTGGTGCTGCCGGGCATCATCGCGATGGTCATCGAGCCGACGATCGGCAAGACCGGTGGTTACGACTACAACGACGCGATCCCGATCCTGATGCGCGACCTGCTGCCCAACGGCGTGCTCGGACTCGCGGTCACGGGCCTGATGGCCTCGTTCATGGCGGGCATGGCGGCCAACGTGTCGAGCTTCAACACGGTGTTCACCACCGACATCTGGCGCGCCTACATCAAGCCGCACATGCCCGACGGGCACTACCTGAAGGTGGGCCGGGCGATCACCGCGATCGGCGTGGTCATCGGCATGGGCACGGCGTTCCTGGCGGCGTCGTTCAGCAACATCATGAACTACATGCAGACGTTGTTCGCGTTCTTCAACGTCCCGCTGTTCGCGACGTTCATCCTGGCCCTGTTCTGGAAGCGGATGACCGCCAAGGCCGGGTTCTGGGGCCTGCTGCTGGGAACCGCGGCACCGATCGCGTTCTACTTCTCCTACCAGGCCGGCATCGTGGAGATGGGCTCCGACCAGGACGCGAACATGACGGCATCGATGATCGCCTTCGCGGTCGACCTGCTGGTCAGCGTCCCGATCGCGCTGGCGACCAAGCCGAAGCCCGCCGCCGAGCTCGAAGGGCTGGTCTACAGCCGGGCCTCCGCCCGGGACAAGGGAGTCGTGGCCGCCGGTGACGACGCGTGGTACCGCAAGCCGGCCGTTCTCGGCTGGAGCGCGCTGATCCTGTCCGCCCTCTGCTACATCCCGTTCACCCTCTAGGAGCCCGCGATGGCCGAGAAACCGCGCGAAGAAACCGAGATCGCCCACCACGCAGCCGAGATCGACGACCTGGAGCGCAAGTCAGGCACGGCGTCGCAGCTCTTCGACGTCCGAACGGTGATCGGCGGCCTGTTCCTCGTCTACGGCCTGCTCATCAGCGCCGCCGGGATCTCCCCCGACGCCGCCGAGCTCGACAAGGCGCAGGGCATCAACATCAACCTGTGGACCGGGTTGTCGATGCTGGTCGTCGGCGCGCTGTTCATCCTCTGGCTGCGGCTGCGACCGCTGCAGGCGCCGTCGAAGGAGTAGCCGACCGCGAGACCGAGGCCGTCACCGTCCTCGCCCGACCGTTGACTCTCATCGTGGGTTGATGTTCATAATGTGAGCCGCTGCTCGTCAGCGCAGTGCAACGGCGCACGACGGAACGGACCCACATGTCAGACACGGCAATCCTGATCAACACGGGCGTGGCGGTGGCGGCCATCGTGCTGCTCATCGTCAGGTTCAAGCTCAACCCGGTGATCGCGCTGGTCCTGGGCGCCTGCTACCTGGGGCTCTCCACCGGACTCGGCGTGGAGAAGACGGTCGACGCGATCACCACCGGGTTCGGCGACATCATGGCCGAGATCGGCCTGCTGGTCGCCTTCGGCGTGCTGATCGGCGCCGTGCTGCGCGATCTGCGGGCCATCGACCGGCTGGTGGAGCTGCTGCTGCGCAGCTTCGGCCCCGACCGGTTGCCGCACGCGATGGGACTGACCATCGCGACCTTCCTGCAGTCCATCTTCCTGGACGTGCTGCTGATCATCTCCGCGCCGCTGGCCAGGGCGATCGCCCCGAAGCTCGGCCGCTACGGCACCGCGAGGATGGCCACCGCCCTGGCCATCTCGCTGGAGTGCGGCATCGTGTTCACCGTTCCCGGGGTCGGCGCGCTGGCGCTCGCCGGGCTGCTGCACGTGCCGCTGGGCACCTACCTGCTCTACGGGCTGGTCGTGATCATCCCGACCGTGGCGATCTCGATCTCGCTGATGACCTTCGTGCTCACCCGGGGCTGGTGGAAGCCCGAGCTCGACGAGCTGCCCGCCACCACCCCGGACGAGCCGGTCCGCACCGAAGGACCCGGAGCGATGGTCGCGCCGGAGACCGGAAAGCAGGCGCCGCTGCTGCTGGCGTTCGGCCCGCTGCTGGCCGCCCTGCTGCTCATCGCCGCCGGTGCCCTCGCCGACGCGGTGGACCTGCACAACCCCGTGCTGGCGCTGCTGTCGGACCCGGTCGTCGCCCTGCTGCTCGGCCTGGTCGGCACCTGCCTGGTCGGCCACCGCCACCTGGGCCAGTCCGCGCTGGACGCCTCGCTGAGCCGCGGATTGCGGGACAGCGGCCAGATCCTGCTGCTCAACGGCGTCGGCGGCTGCCTCGCCGGAGTCATCGACCAGGCCGGTCTCGGCGACATCCTGGGCAAGTTCTTCTCCGCCAACACCTTCGCCCCGCTGCTCGTGGTCTGGCTGATGGCCGCGGTCCTGCACGTGGCGGTCGGCTCGGTGACCATCTCGGCGATCACCGCCGCCGGTCTGCTCGCTCCGCTGGCTCCCGTCCTGGGCGTCAACCCGGTGCTCATCGCGCTGGCCGCGGGAGCCGGTTCGCTGTTCATGGTGCACCTGACCAGCAACACCTTCTGGTTGCTGCAGTCGTTGCTCGGCCAGACGACCCGGGGCGCCCTCAAGACCTGCTCGGTCGGCGTGTCCGTCGCCTCGGTGGTGGCCATGGGACCCGTCCTGGCGCTCAGCCTCGTTCTGTAGAACCACCTTTCGCGAAGAGGGAAGCAATGGGCAACGACAGCACCCGGTATCCGCTGGAGGGCGTGCGCGTCCTCGAACTGGGCAACTACATCGCCGCGCCGACGGCCGGCCGGATGTTGGCCGACTTCGGCGCCGAAGTGATCAAGGTCGAGCGGCCGGGCACCGGCGACGAGCTGCGCGGCTGGCGGCTGCACGGCGGCTCCACGTCGATGTTCTTCCACACCATCAACCGGAACAAGAAGTCCGTGGTCCTGGACCTGCGCAGCGACGAGGGAAGAGCGACGGTTCTGGAGCTGGTCCGGCACTGCGACGTGGTCCTGGAGAACTTCCGCCCCGGCACGCTGGAGAAGTGGGGTCTGGGACCGGAGGCGCTGGAAGCCGCCAACCCCGACGTGGTGCTGGCCCGCATCTCCGGGTTCGGCCAGACCGGGCCGCACTCGCAGCGACCGGGGTTCGCCGCGGTCGCCGAGGCCATGGGCGGCATGCGGGAGCTCGTCGGCGAGGCCGACCGGCCGCCCTCGCGGGTCGGGGTGTCCATCGGGGACTCCATCGCCGGGCTGCACGCGGCCTTCGGGATCGTCGTCTCGCTGCTGGAGCGCAGGTCGGGCCGCGGAACCGGAACGCCGCTGGCCGACCGGGTCGTCGACATCGCCCTGCACGAGGCGGTCTTCTCGATGATGGAGTCGCTGGTCCCCGACCACCTCGCCCACGGGGTGCGGCGGCAGCGCGTCGGCGGCCGGATGGAGGGCATCGCGCCCACCAACGCCTACCCGTGCGGTGACGGCAGCAGCGTGGTCATCGCGGGCAACGGCGATTCCATCTTCCGCCGCTACATGCAGGCGATCGGACGTCCCGACCTGGCCGAAGACCCGGACCTGGCGACCAACGCCGGGCGCTGGGCGCGCCGCGACGAGCTGGACCGGGCCATCGGCGACTGGACCTCGGCCCGCTCCCGCGACGACGTGCTGGCCGCCCTGGACGAGGCGGGCGTGCCGGCGGGCCCGATCTACACCGCGGCCGACATCTGCGAGGACGAGCAGTACCGGGCGCGGGACATGATCCAGGACATGCGGGTGGACACCGGCGGCGACGAGCCGGTCGACGTCGGCTTCCCCGGGGTCGTGCCGGTCATCGGCCGCACCTCGCTGCCGCTGCGCACGCCCGGCCCCGAGCTCGGTGAGCACACCGCGGAGGTGCTCGGTTCGCTGCTGGGCACGACGTCCGAGAACACCGAGGAGCGGAGATGACGCACGGATTCCGGCCCCAGGCCACCCTGCGGGACGTGACGCTGCGGGACGGCCTGCAGCTCACCGGCAAGCAGCTGTCCACCGAGCGCAAGGTCTCGATCGTCCGGGAGCTGCTGGCCCTGGGCGTGCCGAGCGTCGAGGTCGGTTCGCTGGCCCGCCCCGACCTCGTCCCCTCGATGGCCAACACGCTGGAGGTCGTCGAGGCGCTCACCGCCGAGGAGCGGGCGCACTGCTGGGTGTGGGTGGCGACGCCGCGCCACGTGGAGCGGGCCGCCGCTGCCGGGGCCGTCAACTTCCAGTACTGCCTGTCGGCCTCGGACGCGCACAACCGGGCCAACATCGGACGGTCCACTGAGGACAGCATGGCCGCGATGCCGCGCGCCGTGGAGCTGAGCCGGGAGGCGGGCGGCCGGATCCAGCTGTGCATCGCCACCGCGTTCACCTGCCCCTTCGACGGCTACGTGCCCGAGCAGCGGGTGCTGGACATCGCCGCCGATCCGCGCGCTGACGGCGCCGCCGACGTCGTCCTGGCCGACACCCTGGGACAGGCCGTTCCCGCGCAGGTCAGCAGCCTGATCACGCAGGTCGCCGAGCGCACCCCGCAGCGCCGGATCGTCTACCACGGGCACGACACGTGGGGGCTGGGCGTGGCCAACACGCTCGCCGCCGTCCAGGCCGGGGCCGACGAGGTCGACGGGGCGCTGGGCGGTCTCGGCGGCTGCCCGTTCGCGCCCGGTGCCAGCGGCAACGCCGCCACCGAGGACCTGCTGTTCGCGCTGCGCCCGGACTGGCTGAGCACCGAGGTCTTCGCCCGGCTGGTCGCGCTGTCCGGAGGAGTGCTCGACGAGCTCGGCGAGCCCAACCGCTCCCGCGCCGCGCAGGGCTCCCGGTCCAGCGCCACCGCGTTCCCGTGGGCGCTGGGGACGGAGGAGAGCTGCCGGTGAGAGGTCAGCGCGGGAGCCGACCGCCGAGCGCGCGCGTGATGCGCTCGGCGTGCTCGATCACCACGTCGACCCACGCCTCGCACCGCTCGTAGGGCATCCGCAGCGTCGGTCCGTGCACCATCACCGCGCCCAGGAGTTCGGCGCTCGCGTCGAAAACCGGTGCGGCCAGGCCGGAAGCGCCGTCGACCCGCTCGCCGACCGTGATCGCGTAACCGTCGGCCGCGGTCTTCTTGATGAGCCGGGCGAGCTCGTCCCGGTCGGTCACGGTGCTCTCGGTCAGCTGCGGAAGCTCTTCGGCCAGCGCGCGCTCGGCCGATGCGGGCCCCCACGCGAGCAGGACCCGGCCCGCCGAACCGACCGTGATCGGCGCGATGCTGCCGACCGAGACCTCCCGGCGCAGCGCGTGGCGGGTCTCGGCGACCGCCACGCACACCCGGTGCGTTCCCTCGGCGCGGAAGAAGCACGCGGTCTCGCCGGTGATGTCGCGGAGGTCCTTGAGGACCGGGTTCACCACGCCCAGCACGTCCAGGTCCTTGCCGGCCGCCGCTCCCCAGTAGGCCATCCGGACGCCGATGCGGAACCGGTCCTCCGCGCGGTCCAGGAACCCGTGCGCGACGAGGTTGGTCACCAGCCGCTGCACCGTGGACTGCGGCAACCCGGTGCTCTGCTGGATCTCCCGCAGGGTCAGCTCGGGACGGCTCAGCGTGAAGGCGTTGAGGATCTCGGCGATCTTGCCCAAGACCAGCAGCGGCCGCTGCGCCGCACCGCCCGAATCGCGTTCCTCCGGCATGTCCCGAAGATACGGCAGACGCGGTCGCTCGTTCCGGGAAGACCGGACGCGCGGTTGGTGCTTTCGGTTGATCTCGGTTTCCCGGCCGTCGATCACCGGGTACCGCCTCGGGCGAGGGAAGGAGACGTCCGATGACATCGTTGCTGACGTTCCTGATCGCCGGAATCCTCCTGGTCGCCGTGGACGGGCACCTGCTGCGCCGCAGCGGGACCGCCTACCTCCGCGAGCTCGGGGACAACGCGGGGCCGCTGAACCAGCTGGTGACCGTCGTGTTCCACCTGGCGACGCTCGGCCTGGTCGCGCTCATCGCGATCCTGCCGATGGACCTGGGCGGCGAGCCCAAGACGGTGGTCGGCCGGATCGGCGTGCTGCTGCTGGTGCTGGCCGCGGCGCACGCCCTGACGATCTGGACCTTCGGCCGCATCCGCGCTCGCCACGAGTCCGAAGTGCTCACGGCCGAAGTCGCGCGGCGGAGCTGAACGGCGTCAGGCCGGGTCGCCGCGCTCGCCGAACCAGTGGGCGAGGCGACCTCGGCGGCTGACCGCGCGGAGCCTGTTCTCGGTGGCCTGGCGCTGGGCGACCGTGGTGACGATGAACAGCTCGTCGCCGGTTTCGATGCCGGTCTCAGGGCTGGGGACGAAGGTGTGCCGGTCCCGGATGATCAGGGTGACGACGCCGGGCTCCGGCAACCGGAGCTCGCGGACCGTGACCGCGTGCATGGCCGAGTCCGGCGGCACCGACATCGACAGCAGCTCCGCGTCGAGGACGTCCAGCGGGGCTGCCTCGACCTGGACCTCCCGCGTCGCCTCGCGCGGCAGGATGCCCAGCCACCGGGCCAACGGCCGCAGGCTCGGGCCCTGCACGACGGTGAACACCATGACCAGCACGAACACGATGTCCAGCAACCGCTGGCTGTTCGGGACGCCCTGCACGACGGGGAAGGTGGCGAGCACGATCGGCACCGCGCCGCGCAGGCCCGCCCAGGACAGGAACGCCTGCTCCCGCAACGGCACCCGGAACCAGATCAGCGACAGCACCACCGCCAGCGGTCGCGCGAGCAGCAGGAGCACCAGCCCGACGACCAGCGCCGGGATGATCTCCACCGTCAGGCTGCTGGGCGTGACCAGCAGGCCGAGCAGCACGAACAGCCCGATCTGGGCGAGCCAGGCGAGCCCTTCGGCGAACGACCGGGTCGCCGAGCGGTGCGGGAGCCCGCTGTTGGCCAGCACCACCCCGCACAGGTAGGCGGCGATGAATCCGCTGGCGTGCACGGCGCCGGACCCGGCGAAGGCGACGAACCCGAGCCCGAACGAGGCCAGCGGGTACAGCCCGGACGCGGGCAGGGCGATGCGCGGCAGCACCACGGCGCCCAGGAAGCCGACGCCGAGCCCGAGCAGCGTTCCAACGCCCAGCTGGTACCCGAGGCTCGCCACGACGTGGCCCGGCGAGAACACCAGCGGGGTCACGCTGAACAGCAGCACCAGGATCACCGTGGGCGCGTCGTTGAATCCCGACTCGGCCTCCAGCAGTCCGGCCACGCGCCGGGGCAGCGGCAGCACCCGCAGCACCGAGAACACCGCCGCCGAGTCCGTCGAGGACACGATCGCGCCGAGCAGCAGCGCCAGCTGCCAGTCGAAGCCCAGCAGGAAGTGCGCCCCCGCGGCGGTGACGACGAGGCTGATTCCGATGCCGACGGTGGCCAGGATTCCGGCGGGTGCCACGAGTTTTCGCACGTCCGACCACTTCGTGGTCAGACCGCCTTCGACGAGGATCACCGCCAGCGCCGTCGTGCCCAGGTTGCGGGCCAGCTCGGCGTCGTCGAAGTCGATGCCGAGCCCGTCCTCGCCGAGCACCACGCCCAGCGCGAGGAACAGCAGCAGGCTGGGCAGTCCCGCCCCGCGCGCGACGCGGGTGCCCACGACACCCGCCAGCAGCACCAAGGCACCGGCGAGCAGCGCCCAGTACAGCTGCTCCAACGACATGTGACCCCCGCTACACAATCGGCCAGTGATACTAGTCAATCGCTTCACCGGCCACCGGAAACGGGCTCCTCAACCATCCCCGGCGCGCGAAAGCAAGCAAGCCGTGATCGACCTCTCTGGCGCGATGACACCGGGGCACGTTATTTTACTCGCCAGTAGGTAATGCCCGGCCGAAGCCGGCCGATTGGAGACGCACCGTGTCAAACGCCCATCGGGGACAGGCTGGCGGCGCCCGGAAGCGCGACGCCATGGGCCTCGGCCTCGCTGCCCTGACCAAGATCGCCAGCGCGCCGATCATCGACAAGTTCGGGCTGCGCAAGCAGTTCGAGACCCTGGTGCAGTCCGGCACCAGGACCGGCTTCAAGGCCGCAGGCGCCGCGACCAGGTCCTTCAAGAAGATCCAGGGCCACAACAAGCCCGCGCGGCTGACCCCCGCCCCGGCCAAGGACCTCTTCGACCTCGAACCCGACGAAGAGCAGTCGCTCATCGCCGAGACGGTCCGGGAGTTCGCCGCCGAGCAGCTGCGGCCCGTCGCCGTGGACGCCGACGCCGAGCTCGCCCCGCCGGCCGACCTGCTGGAGCGCTCCGCCGAGCTGGGGCTCAGCGCGGTCGGCATCCCCGAGTCCCTCGGCGGCATCGGCACCGAACGCTCCGCGGTCACCAACGTGCTGGTCACCGAAGCCCTCGCGCACGGCGACATGGGCCTGGCCATCTCGGTGCTCGCGCCCTCGGCCGTCTCGACCGCGCTCACGCTGTGGGGCGACGAGGACCAACAGGCCACCTACCTGCCCGCCTTCGCCGGCGAGAACGTGCCCGCCGCCGCGCTGGCGCTGCAGGAGCACGTCGCGCTCGGCGACCCGCTCAAGCCCAGCACCACCGCCAAGCGCACGCCGAAGGGCTACCAGCTCACCGGCGTGAAGTCGCTGGTCCCGCGCGCCGCGCAGGCCGAGCTGTTCATCATCTCGGCGAACCTCGACGGAAGCCCCGCGCTGTTCCTCGTGGAGTCCTCCACCTCCGGGCTGTCCGTCGAAGCCGAACCGGCCATGGGCCTGCGCTCGGCGGCGACCGGCAAGGTGCACCTGGACCAGGTCGACGTCCCGGTGACGGCGCTGCTCGGCGAGGGCAAGCTCGACGTGTTCACCGACCTCGTCCGGCTCTCCCGGCTGGCCTGGGCCGCGCTCGCGGCCGGCACCGGCAAGGCCGTGCTCGACTACGTCATCCCCTACGTCAACGAGCGCACCGCGTTCGGCGAGCCGATCAGCCACCGCCAGGCCGTGGCCTTCAGCGTCGCCGACATCGGCATCGAGCTGGAGAGCATCCGGCTGACCACGCTGCGCGCCGCCGCGCGCGCCGAGCAGGGCAAGCCGTTCGCCCGCGAAGCCGCCCTGGCCCGGAAGCTGGCCACCGACAAGGGAATGCTCATCGGCAACGCGGGTGTGCAGCTGCTCGGCGGCCACGGCTACACCAAGGAACACCCCGTGGAGCGCTGGTACCGCGACCTGCGGGCCATCGGCGTGATGGAAGGCGCGGTCCTCGTCTGAGGACCTTCGAGACGCGAAGGACTCTATTCTCATGATCAATCTTGAGGTCCCGAAGAAGGCGACCGCGCTGGTCAACCAGGCGTACCAGGCCGCTTCCGAGGTGTTCCGCCCGATCTCGCGCAAGTACGACCGCGCCGAGCACTCCTACCCCAAGGAGCTCGACACCCTCGCCGCGCTGCTGGACGGGCTGAACTCCTCCGGTGAGGGCGGCGCGGGCGCGGCCGGCGTGCGCAAGAGCGGCGACGACGCCGCCAAGGGCAACCGCAACGGCGCCAACCTGAACCTGGTGCTGGGCACCATGGAGATGTGCTGGGGCGACGTGGCGATGCTGCTGGCCATGCCGCGCCAGGGCCTGGGCAACGCGGCGATCGCCTCGGTCGCCAACGAGGAGCAGGCCAAGCGCTTCGCGCAGGTGTGGGCGGCGATGGCCATCACCGAGCCGCACACCGGCTCCGACTCGGCCAACATCACCACCACCGCCGAGCGCGACGGCGACGAGTACGTCCTCAACGGCGAGAAGATCTTCGTCACCGCCGGTGGACGCGCCGACACCGTGGTCGTGTGGGCGACGCTGGACAAGTCCCTCGGCCGCGCGGCGATCAAGTCGTTCGTGGTGGAGAAGACCCGTTCGGGCATCAAGGTGGAGCGCCTGGAGCACAAGCTCGGCATCAAGGCCTCCGACACCGCCGTCATCCGGCTGGACAACTGCCGGGTGCCGAAGGAGAACCTGCTCGGCTCGCCGGAGATCGACACCAAGTCCGGGTTCGCCGGGGTCATGCAGACCTTCGACAACACCCGGCCGCTGGTCGCCGCGATGGCCATCGGCGTCGCGCGGGCCGCGCTGGAGGAGACCGCGAAGGTCCTCGCCGAGGCGGGCGTGACGGTCGACTACGACCGCCCGGCCAACTCCCAGCACGCAGCCGCGGCTGCGTACCTGCAGCTGGAGGCCGACTACGAAGCCGCGTACCTGCTGACGCTGCAGGCCGCGTGGATGGCCGACAACCGCAAGCCGAACTCGTTGCAGGCCTCGATGGCCAAGGCCAAGGCCGGCCGCTCGGTCGTCGACATCACCCTGCGCTGCGTCGAGCTCTGCGGCACCGTCGGCTACACCGAGGAGTCGCTGCTGGAGAAGTGGGCCCGCGACTCGAAGATCCTCGACATCTTCGAAGGCACCCAGCAGATCCAGCAGCTCATCGTCGCCCGCCGCCTCCTCGGCAAGTCCAGCGCCGAACTCAAGTAACCCACCCCCGCAACCCGTCCCCCGCCACGGGAGGGACGGATTACGGCGGTATTCGGGCACCGGATTACGGCGGTATTCAGGGTCCGACCCGGATTACGGCCGTTCTCGGGACCCCGATTACGGCGGTATTCGGGGTCCGGTTGCGGCGGTGGTCCCGTGTTCTCCTGATTACGGCCGTATTCCGGGTCCTGATTACGGCGGTAATCCGGGTCGCCCTCGGCGGTCGGTCACCTTCGGCGGGTCCGGAGGGGCGGGAGCCGACCGGGGTTCTTCGGGTCAGGCGTGGTCTTCGAGGGTGTTGCCCACGAGGGAGTAGAGGGTTTCGGCCAGGCGGGTCAGGCCTGGTTCTTCCGCCGGGTAGTGGCCGCAGTCGTCCAGCATGACCACCGTGGTCGGGCCTTCGACCCGGTCGAGGAAGCGGAGGCTGAGCTCCGGTGGGGTCCAGTCGTCGGCTGCCGGGTGAGCGAGGACGAGCGGGATCGAGCCGAAGCTCTCCGGCGGGGTGTGGCGGTAGCGGACGAAGCTGGTGAGCAGGCCGATCGGGATCTTGGCGCCGCCACCTCGCGGGTCGGCCGCGCACAGCGCGGCGAGCTTCGGGTCGCGGCTGATCTTGCGCTCGTCGGCGAGCCATCGCATCGGCACCCGGACACCACCCGCGACCCGTTCCAGCACCGCTAGACAGGCCGGCGGGATCGACCCGAGCGGACTGCGGGCGGCCCGACGACGGGCCTCGGCATCAGCCGGATCGAGCAGGCAGGTCGCGACCACCGACGACACCTGACCGGTGCGGGCCGCGACCTCGTAGGCCAGCATCCCGCCCATGCTCGCGCCGAGCAGCACCAGCGGCCGGTCATCGCGTCGCCGCTCGGCGAGGACGAGCTCGCACAGCAGCTCCACCCAGTCGCCGTAGCGGATCCGGTGCGGGCGCGGCACGACGGTGTTGCCGTAGGGCGGCAGGTCGGCGAGCAGCAGGTCGGCCATGCCCGCGATCGGCGCGCACACCGGCCACAGCGCCCCCGAATGACCGGCGGCGCCGTGGATCACCATCACCCGCGCGGACGCCTCCGGAGCCGCGACCCGCGCGATGTGCACGCGACCGTCCCGCCAGTGCCACCAGGTCGACGTCGGCTCCACTTCGGAGGCACGCCGCCGGTAGGAATCCGGCAGGAAGCGGGCGTAGCTCTCGCTGTCCACCTCACCAGAGTGAGCGCGAAACCCCTCGCGGACAACTCACCCACGGTCGCGCCGGCTTCCGCAGCTGCGCCGGAAACGTCCGGAACGGTCAGCAGGTGCCGGTGAACGACCCCCGAATCGCGATCAGCTGCGGCGCGAACGGCAGTCGTCTGCAGTGCGCGGAACTTCAGTCCAGATCGGACATGTCGAGGACGAAGCGGTGGCGGACGTCGTTGCGGCTCAGGCGCTCCATGGCCTCGTTGACCTGCGATGACGGCAGGACCTCGACGTCGGCGGTGATGTCGTGCTCGGCGCAGAAGTCGAGCATCTCCCGGGTCGCCGGGCGTCCGCCGCTGCCGGCCGAGGTGAGCCTCTTGCGGCCGATCAGCAGGTCCATCGCGTCCACTGAGACCGGACCGAGGTAACCGACCTGCGCGAGCGCGCCGTCCATCGCCACCAGCCGCAGGTAGGGACCGAGGTCGTGCGCTGCGGAGATGGTGTCGATGATGACGTCGAACCGCTCCCGCGACGCGGCCATCCGCGCCTCGTCGGTGGAGACGAGCAGCTCCCGCGCGCCGAGCCGCAGGGCGTCGTCGAGCTTGCCGGGCGTCCGGCTGATGACCGCGACCTCGGCGCCCAGCGCGACCGCGAGCTTCACCGCCAGATGCCCGAGACCGCCGAGACCGGCGACGGCCACCCGCGTTCCGCTGCCGACACCGAGGGACCGCAGCGGTTCCCACACCGTGATCCCGGCGCACAGCAGCGGCGCGGCGGCGGCCGCGTCGAGTCCGGCGGGCAGGGCGTGGGCGAAGGCTTCCCGGACCACGTACTCGCGGGCGTAGCCGCCGAGCGTGGTCGTCCCGTCGTGGCGGTCGGTCCCGCCGTAGGTCAGGGTCGGGAACTCGTGGCAGAAGTTCTCCTGCCCCGCGAGGCACATCGCGCACTCGCCGCAGGAGTCGACGATGTTGCCGACCGCGACCGGGTCTCCGGCGGCGAACCGGGTCACGTCCGCGCCGACCTCGGTGACGGTCCCGGTGAACTCGTGACCCGGCACGACCGGGCCTCGCGCCGTGTTGATGCTGTGCAGATCGGTGTGGCAGACCCCGCAGTGGTCGACCCGCACCGCGATGTCGTCGGCGCGCAGGTCGCGCCGCTGGAGGGACACCCGGTGCAGCTTCTCCCCGGGCCGGTCCGCTCGCCATCCTGCCGTGGTCCTCATCGGAACTCCCCCAAACAGACTGTTCTGTCTATTCCAAGCTAGACCCGATCCGGGAGGAAAGCAAACCAACTGTTCTGTTTGCTATCGTGCTGGGATGGTCGCCAAGCCCCTGACCTCGCGCGGAGCCGCCACCCGGGACCGGATCGTCGAGGTCGCCACCCAGGAGTTCGCCGAGCACGGCATCGCAGGCGCGCGCATCGAGCGGATCGTGGCCACCGCGCGCACCAACAAGGCCCAGCTCTACGGCTACTTCGGCAACAAGGAGGCCCTGTTCGACGCGATCTTCACGGCATCCCTGGACCGGATCGTCAACGCCGTGCCGATCAGCGCAGACCTCGCCGACTGGGCCGTGCGCCTCTACGACGACTACCTGCTGCGCCCCGACCTCATCCGGCTGGCCACCTGGTCGCGCATGGAGCGGCGCCCCACCGGCCCCCTGCTGGCCGACGCCGATCAGCGCAACGACCACAAGCTCCGCGCCATCGCCGAGGCCCAGGCCGCCGGCCAGGTCGTCCCCGGCGACCCGTTCGACGTGATGGCGCTGGTCATCTCGATGTCCATGGCCTGGTCGCCGGTCAGCAACGTCTACGCCGCCTCCGCCGACGAACCCGAGGAGGACCACCGGCGCCGCCGCGAACTCCTCCGCGACACCGTCCGCCGCGCGGTGATGACCAGCTGACCGCGCGAAAGGCGTCAGGGCCGATGCCGGGGATCCACCGGAGGCGCCGGACTCGCGCACGGCGTTGACTGATCGGCATGAACGCACCAGCTTCGGTCCGCCGCGCCACCACCGCCTGGACGATCGCCGTGGCCTGCGGCGTGGTCGAGTCGGGCCTGGCGGTGCTGCGGGCCACCAGCGAGGACGCGCTCGGTTCCGACGTGGCGTCCCAGCTCGCGATCCGGTTGCCGGTGTTCGCGATCGCGGGCGTGCTGGTCTTCCACTTCGCGCGCGGCAGGCGTTGGGCGCGAACCGCGCTGACGGTGATGCTCAGCGTTCTCGGCCTGGCCTCGATGGTCGTGCCCGCCGCGCTCGAGATCTCCGGCGGAAGCGCGCTGATGGGCGCGCTCGGCGGCGACGGGCCGTTCGCGTGGTCGTTCCTGCTGGTCAGACTGATCCACATCGGCGGAGTCGTGGCCGCGACCGCGCTGATGTTCCAGCCGAGCGCGAATCGCCACTTCGCCCGAGAACCGATGCGGGTCTGACGCGCGACCCCCGCCACCGGCGCGGGTGCTCGGGTCGTGGCGGGAACGTGAGACACAATCACGACCATGACCAGCGCAACCGCGGCACCCCGCCGGACGTCCACGCTGGACATCGCCATGCTCGTGCTCGCGGTGTTCTCGCTCGGGCTGCTCTGCTACGCCACGTTCTTCGACACGACGCACGAGACCGCGCACGCGGTGTTCGTCATCGACACGGCGATCTGCGGCGTCTTCTTCGTCGAGTTCCTGTGGCGGTGGCGCGAGAACTCGTGGAACCGGCGGTTCCCGCTGCAGAGCTGGTACGAGATCCTCGGCATGATCCCGGTCGCGCACCCCGCGCTGCGCGGGTTCCGGCTGCTGCGCGTGGTCGTGCTGCTGATGCGCCTGGCCCGCACCGCCGACCGGGCGTTCGGCGAACGCATCACGCAGCGGGTGATCGAGCGGTTCTCCCGGCCGATCGTGCTGGCCATCAAGAAACCGATCACGGTCGCGGTCCTCGACGAGGTCGTCAAGGTCGTCGAAACCGGCCACTACCCCGAGAACATCGCGCGTTCGCTCGGCGAGCACCGCGAGGTGCTGCGCGAGATCGTCACCGAGAAGCTCAAGAACGACGAGCAGGTGGGCCGGATCAAGCACCTCCCGTTCCACGACGAGATCGTCAAGTCCATCGTGGACACCACGATCCGGGTCATCCTCGACGTCCTCAACGACGAGCGCACCGATCGCTTCTTCACCGAGGTCGTCCGCGAGAACCGCGACCAGATCCGCCGCTCGGTCCAGCTCGGCCTCCACGAGTCCGAGCCCGAACCGCCCGCGGAACCCAGCTCCTACAGAGCTCAATACCAGCGGAAATGAGCGTTGGACCAGCTGGTTCGACCGGCCAAGACTGGTGGCATGCGCAGTGGTCGTGAGTACCTCGGAGACGTCAGCCCCTCACCGGTGCCCGACGTGACGCGGCTGCTGCGCGTCGTCGGCGCGCACGCGTTCGCGCTGGCGGGGCTCGCCGCGCTCATCGGCTGGGTCTCGCTCGCGATGTGCCTGGCGCTGGCCGGTTCCGGCTTGGTGCTCGCTCCGCGCCGCTGGTGAGGCGCTCGCTGGTGAGGTGGGCCAGCAGCGCCCGCGCGGCGGGGTTCGACAGCTCGGGGCCGCGCCCGGCGAGGTAGAGGGTGCGCCCGAAGTCGACCTTCTCGATCCGCGCGAAGGGCAGACCGGCGCGCTCGGCCACCGACTGCGGCACGATCGTCACGCCCAGTCCCGCCGTCACCAGATCGAGCAGCAGCGGCAGGTGGGTGGCCTCGCAGACCGGGTTGTGCCGCACGCCCGCGTCGGCGAACCGGTTGCCGACCAGCGTCCGGATCGAGCTCCCGACGAAGTCCACGAACGGCTCGTCGGCCAGGTCGTCGAGCCGGACGCGCCGCCGGTTCGCGAGCCGGTGCCCGGGGTAGGTGACCAGGACGAGCCGCTGCTTCCACCGCACGTAGCAGGTCAGGTCCTTCGGCGGGGTCCCGTTGGTGGCCAGGTAGGCGAGGTCGAGCTCGCCGGCATCGATGGCCGCGAGCATGTCGGGGGCCTTGCCGTCGCGCACGTGGATCCGGATCCCCGGGTGCCGCGCCTGGAAGACCCCCAGCTCGCGGGGCAGGTCGACGACCGACAGCGCCTGGATGGTGCCGATGGACACGCGACCCCGGTCCATCCCGGAGACCGCCGCGACCTCACCGCGCGCCGCCGCGACGTCGTCGACCAGCCGGTTCGCGACCGGCAGCAGCGCCCGCCCGGCCTCGGTCAGCACGACCCGGCGCGTGGTGCGCTCGAACAGCGCCGCGCCGAGCTCGTCCTCCAGCCTGCGGACCGAGGCGCTCAGCGCCGACTGCACGATGTGCACCTGCTGCGCGGCCGCGGTGAAGCTCCCGCACCGCGCCACCGCCAGGAAGTGCTCGACCTGCCTCAACTCCACCCAGCGACGGTATCGCTGAATCGGCGCGGAGTCAGCGACCGGACTGGCCGTACCGGGGGTCGTCCCGTTCCGGGAGGTCGAGCTCGCCCGACAGCCGCGCGGACAGCGACGAGGTGCGCTCGGGTTCGGAGTCCTGCTGCTTGCGCTGCGGGGCGATCGGCGGCATGAAGCCACCGGCACCGGTGGGCGGGATCCCCGCGGCGGCCGGATTCGCGCCTCCTGCAACGGGGATCCCCGGAACCGGTCCGGCCTGCGCCGCACCTCCGGGGCTCGGGGTCATCTGCGGCGCACCCGCGCCGCCGGGCATCGAGGCCGCGCTGGTCAGCCCGGGCGAACTCGACGCGCCGGTGCCGGCGGGAACCGAAGCCGACCCTCCCGCCGCGGCGGCGGAATCGCCGGGGGCGGTCGATCCGGCGGTGACCTGCTGCGCCTGGTCGGCGATCTTCGAGACGACGCCGCCGATGGCCCCGACCACCTTCATGACCTCGTCGACGTGCCCCAGCAGGCCCTGAGCGCTGGTGAGCAGGTTGCCCATGTGACCCGAGATCCGGACGCCGCACTCGGTCGCGATCTGCACGACCTGCGGTACGGCCGCCGCGATGCTCCCGCCGAAGGTGGCCTGCGCTGCGGCGATGGCCTGGTTCATGATGAGGACGATCCGGCCGACCGCCTCGTTGACCAGGACCGTCACCTCGTTGGCGGTCTTGACGACCGCTTCGCCCATGCCCGCCAGGGCTTCGCCGAGCCCGGTGCTCGCCTCGCCGATGCCCTGCAGCCCGCCGACGAGCTCGGCCGCGGTCTTGAGGTACTCGGTGGCGGCAGCACCGGACCAGCCGCTGGTCTCCGGACCCGCCGCCTGACCGTACGAGTCGGAGATCGAGGCGACGCCGCTCCCGGTGTCCCGCAGGCTCTGCGCGCTGGAGGCCACCGCGCCCGGATCGCCCGCGAGCTGCTGCAACGGCTCCCCCAGGAACGGCACCAGGTCGGCCAGGAAACCGAATCCGGACCCGGCCAGCGCCGACAGCGGGTCGCTCGTGCCGCCGGCGGGTTCGGAACCGTAGTCACCGGAGTCCCAGCCACCGCCGCGCACCGCGTCGTTGGTGGAGCGCACGTCGGCGACGAACCGCATGGTTCCCGCCGACCCCAGCGGGAGGCTCAGGTCCACGCTCATCGGACCTCCCCTCCGCGCAGCGCGGCGACGCCCTCGTCATCGGCGCGCTGGTAGTCCTCGGCGCTGCCGGCCAGGCCCCGGCTCACGCTGTCCAGCGCTCCGGACGCGTCCGAAACCGCTTGGGCGGCCCGGGAGATGGCGTCGCCGAGCCCGAGGGTGGCGAACTCCAGGAACGTGCCGAGCGCGTTGCTCGCGGGACCGCCGGTCATGGCACCGGCCGCGGTCGACAGGCCGTCGGACAGGCCCGCCACGGTTCCGGCGTGGGCGCGGATCTGCTCGTGGTCGACGTGGAATTCGGTGCTCATCAGACGATCACCCTTGGGTTGTCGAAGAAGTCGTCGTCGTCCTGCGGCCCCGGCTCACCGGTGTCGACGGGCATGTTGTCCCGCACGAAGTCCAGGGCCGGGCCGTCGCCGAGGTAGCCGGTCATGATCTCCATGACGTGGGTGCCCACCGTCCGCTGCGCCTGCTGCGTGGTCGCGAGGATGAGCTGGGCGAGCTTCTCGGCCTCCATCGCGCGGGCCGCCGGGGTCAGCCGGATGTCCACCAGCGCACCGCTGGGCCCGACCTGCACCGAGACCTCCCCGCGCGGCGAGGAAGCCGTGCCGCTGACCTGCCCGAGCGCGGCACCGGCGGCCTTCGCGTCGGCCGCCGCGCGCGCCAGCGTCGCGTCGTAGTCCGCGAGCCACTGCTGTGCTGAGTTCACCGTGATTCCTCTCGAAGGTCAGCGCTGTTCGCGAGCGATCGCGACCAGGTCCGCCAGCGCCGCGCGCACGACCGCTGGTCGCAGCGGGTTGATGCTCACCCAACCGCCGTCGGTCCGGCTCACCCGCAGCCGCCCGTGCGGACCGTCCAACCAGGACAGTTCCTGCCCCTGGCGCCGGTGCCCGCCGCCGGTGCGCCGGGTGGCGCCGAGCTGGCCGCGACCGGTGAGCGCCGGGAGCACGCTGACCAGCCGGTCCAGCGCCCCGGGATCGCCGCCGCAGTCCCGGACGAGTTCGCGGAAGCGCCGTCGCTTGGTGCTGTCGTCGTCGATGCGGTCGAGCTCGGCGACGTCGTCGACCACGCGTTGCGGGAGGTTGATCGGCATCGACCTCGCCGGTTCCCGCTCCGGCACGAGCGCGAAGAGCTCGTCGACCAGCGCGTTCGCGGGGATGCGGCGGATCCGCACGGTACCGGCGGGATCGTCGTCCAGCGGCTGCTCGAAGATCAGCGCCGAGGAGCGGTAGACCATCGCCAGGACACCCGTGGCCCCGGATTCGGCGACCACCACCAGGTCGACGGTGCCCCGGTGCTGCCGGAGCGCGTCGAGGAGTTCGGCGGCGGCTCCCGCCGGACCGTCCTCATCGGCGAGCCCGCGCGCCCGCAGGGTGTGCCCTGCCGCGGCGAACAGCACCTCCCGCTCCCCTGCGATGCGCCCGAACGACGGGATGCGCAGCGGGAACGGCCATCTCACCCCGGCGTGGGTGGCGAGCAGGTCGAGCTCGATCTGTCCGAAGTGGATCCCGTCGCTTCGCGGACGGGTGAGCGCGGTCGTCATGTCGCCGTCCCCTCGGTGCCGCGCAGCGCGTCCGCGGCGGCGGTGTCGGTGTTCTCGTAGCCGGTGGCGGTCTCGTGCAGGGCGCTGTGGAAGTCGCCGAGCTCGGTGTGCGCCGCGGTGATCTCGTGCGTCAGCCCGGACTCGCCGGCGCTCTGCCGCAGCCGCATCGCCAGGTGCAGGGCCGGTGGCGCGGTGCCCAGCATCGGCATCCGCTCGGCCAGCTGCCGCGCGGAGGTCACCAGGCGCTCGGTCTGCTCCCCGACCCTGGACAGCTCGCCGACCTGCGCGGTGAGGTTCTCGGTGGTGACTCGGTATCCGCTCAACGGTCCACTCCCGCCTCAGCCGATGACCGGCGCGCTGGCCGGTCGGTCGTCGTCGAAAAGTCCCTGGTCGATGGTGGGCAGCTTGTTCTCGTGCACCTGCTCGTCGTCGTCAGAACCGGCGGCTCCTCGTGCGGGTGCCGCCCCGTTCGCGCCGGCACCGGAAGTGCCGAGACCGCCGAACACGCCCCTCGCGCCGACCAGTCCGAGTCCCGCGCCCGCGCGGCCCGCTCCGCCCAGCGGATCGGCGCCGCCGACCAACTTCGCCCACGGCGATCCGCCGCCGGTGGCCGCTCCACCCGCACCGGAGAACCCGGCCGCCGAGGTGGACGCGGGCGCCGACCCCCAGTCGGCGCCCTGCGCTCCGGCCGGAGCGATCGCGGCACTGCTGCGGCGCAACGCGGCCTCGTACTGCGACATGACGTGCACCGCCTCCGCCTTCTTCTCGGCGGCGTTGGCGGAGGCCAGGAACATGCTGGTCCCTCCTGCGGCGGCGGCACCGACGGCCGCGCCGATCATGGCGCCGGGCACCGCGCCGACCCCTCCGGCAGCGGCACCGATGACACCGCCGACCACCGCACCCGCGCCCGCCCCGGCGACGCCGGTGCCCATCACGGCTCCGGTCGCGTCCCCGGGAGGCGGCGGCATCGAGTTCCGGGCGGAAGCCAGCGCGTCGCCCGCGTTCTGGGCGGCGTGGGACACGGTGCTCGCCCGCTCCCCGACGCCGGACGTTCGGTCACCGATCCGCCCG
Organism: Saccharopolyspora endophytica; assembly: GCF_018070075.1. GTDB lineage: Bacteria > Actinomycetota > Actinomycetes > Mycobacteriales > Pseudonocardiaceae > Saccharopolyspora > Saccharopolyspora endophytica. Next base: position 170,102 of record NZ_JAGPXE010000010.1, on the reverse strand, counting down.
AGCCTGCTGGTGGCCGCGTCGGCGGACTCGCTGGTCCAGTGCGTGCCCATCTCCGCGCGGTGCCGCTGCATCGCATCGGCGTGACCGGCGAGTTCGGTGCTGTGCCTGCCCCATTCGTCGGCGACACCGGTGACGTCGGCGACGTCGGCGTTCTCCCACACCATCGCGTACAACTGCTCGTGGGTGTAGGCGTTCCAGTTGGTGCCCTCGGGCGGGATCGGCGAGCCGAAGTAGCCCTCCCACACGTTGGTGAGGGTGCGCACGACGGGTTGTCCCAGCTCGCCGACCGGCCCGGCCTCCTCGAGCACGGACGTGGTCGCCCTCGCCAAGTCCTGCACCCCAGCGGACGCCGCGGCGACGACGTTCACCTCTCCGGATTCGGTCATGTCCGGTTCTGCCTTCCTCTGATCGGCCGGTACCCGCGGCCGAAGTCGCGGCGCTGGAAGGCCAAACGCGCCCGCTGCCCCCATGCCAGCGGCGCTCCTCCAGCGCGGTACCGAAAGATCACCAGAAGGCGACGTCCGAAACATCGGTGATGTTGCTGATGTTCGGGCCGGGGAGCTGGAATGCGGCGCAGCCGCTGCTCCAGGTGCGGGACTCAACCGGCACCGCCGCGGGTTCGTCAGCGGCTTCGTGGCGAGCACGCCGCGACGCCGTGTAGTGGGCATACATCAGGAGTGGCGCGCGGAGAACACGGAGCCGCTCAGGTTCCGCCACCCGCACCGCCAAGCAAGATGAGCCTGGAACAGCCCTCAAGAGCGGTCGCGGTACTTGACGGCCAGTTCGAGGCGGGAGGAGCAGTCGAGCTTGCGCAGGATGCGCGAGACGTGGGAGTCGACGGTGCGCACGGACAGGATCAGCCGCTCGGCGACCTCGCGGTTGGTCAGCCCTTGGGCGACGAGCTCGACCACCCGCATCTCGGCGCCGGTGAGGCTGTCCCAGCCGTGCTTGGGACGTCCGCGCGGGCCGGACGCGCCCAGCTGCACCCCGTAGGAGCGCAGGTGAGCGGCGGTGCGGTCGATCTCCCGGTGGGCCGCCATCGCGGCGAACCCGTCGATCGCGCTCTGGTAGGCGGCTTTGGCGGCGTCGGACCTGCCGGAGGCGGCCAGCGCCACCGCCGCGTCCTGCGCGGCCTGGGCGGCGGCCAGCGGAGTGCTGTTGTCGGCGAAGTCCTGCGCGGCGGCGAGCAGCCGGTCCACGTCGCGGTCGACCAGGCCCGTGCAGTAGCCGATCCTGCTGTCGTCCTCGTCGCTCCACTCCCGCATCCGGTCGATGAGGCGGTGGGCGAGGTCCCGCTCACCCCCGGCGACGGCGATGCGCACCAGCGGGACGCAGACCGGGGCGACGGAGCGGTCGTGGCGCATCCCGACGTCGTGGTCGACCACGTCGCGCACGACGTCCACCGCCCGCTTGAGGTCGCCGTCGACGCCGGCCAGCACGGCGCGGGTGACCATCATCAAGGACTCGTAGAACATCGCCACGCCGTACAGGTCGGCCTCGTCGGCGAGTTCGGCGTGCACGCGCGCGGTCGGCAGGTCCCCGCGGTTCAGCAGGATCGTGGCCGCGACCGCGTGCAGCGGTCCCGCCATGCCGTGCTGGTGCGGAAGCGCCAGCCCTGCCTCGACTTCGGCCAGCGCCCGGTCCCACTCGCCGAAGTTGAGCGCCGTCACCGCGGCGATGGTGTGCGTCCACGGCAGGAAGCCCAGGCCGAGTTCGCGGGCGACCGGCCGCGCCTGCTCGATGGTCTCGGTGACGGCGGGGTCGTGTTCGAGGTTCTGCAGCACCGCGCGCAGCAACCGGGACATCAGCCACTGCGCGCGGTCGTAGGCGGAGATCTCCAGCAGCACCGACGCGCGGTCCAGCTGCTCACCGGCCGCGGCGTAGTCGCGGAGCAGGCACTGCCCGATGGCGCGGACGTTGCACAGGTAGATCTCGACGAGCGGGTCGTCGGCCGCCGCCCGGCTCGCCCGGGACACCGCGCGTTGGGTGGCCTCCAGGTCTCCGGCCAGCAGGTGGGCGTAGGCATCGAGCGCGGCGAGCCGTGCGGGCAGTTCCCCTTCTCGCCGTTCGGTTTCCCACACCGCCAGTGCCGCTTCGGCGTCGAACTCACCGTTGGCGATGACGCCCAGCACGACGAGCAGCCGGTGCCGGAGGGTCTCGTCCGGATCGGCCAGCAGACCTTCGGAAGCGGCCCTGCGCGCCTGCTCGGTCCGGCCGCTCCACAGCAGGGCCTCGACCCACGCCACCCGCAGCTCGGGCAACCGCGGGTCGCCGGGCGGCAGCGCGGCCACCGCCCGCTCCAGCAGTCGCGCCACGGCCGGTGTGGTTCGGGAGGTCAGCTGGTGGGCGCGTTCGGCGAGCCAGTCGACGGTCCAGGGGTCCACCGGTGCGTGAGCGAGCTGGTCGGCCACGCGCTCGGCGGGTGCTCCCCGGTCGGCGAGCGCGCGAGCCACCGAGCCGCGCACACCCGCCGAGGCGGCGGCGAGGTCGTCGCGCACCAGCGGGTATCGCACCCGCACCTCGCCGCCGGACTCGTCGACCAAGCCCCGAGCGGACATCCTCCCGACGGCGGAGAGCACGTCGCTCGGCGTCGCACCGGCCACCGCGGCGAGGTCGTCGACGGAGGCGGCATCGCCCAGCAGCGCGGCGCAGCGCAGCACGTGCACGTCGGAACCGGCCAGGTCCGCGGCCCAGGAGGTCACCTGCGCGACCCTGTCCGCGTCGTCGATCCGGCTGAGCAGCCACGGGTTTCCCCCGGCCGCGGCCGCGTTCGGCGACGGCCCCTGGAGCATCGCGCTGACGGCGTCGTCGTCCAGCGGGGCCAGGTCGTGCACGATGGCGAACCGGTCGAGCGCGGCGAAGCGCTCCGGTGCGACGCCGCGGTGCCGACCCGCCACGACCAGCAGCGGGCGGCCGTAGATCTCCTCCGCGAGGCCGTGCAGAGTCAGCAGCGTGTCGTCGTCGGCGTGGTGCAGGTCGTCGATGACGATCATCGCGGGCTCGCCCCAGTGCGGTGTCCCGGCCGACAGCGACGTGCGTCCGCTCGGCCGCAGCACCGGAACCCGGTTGAGGTGCAGGCCGGAGTCCCGCATCGCCGCGAGGTGCGCTTCCAGCAGGGCGGTGACCCCGATGCCGGGGTCGGCCCGCACCACGACGAGCGACCCCTGCCCGACCTTCGCGGCCGAGGTGGCATCGGCCAGAACGCGCAACGAATCGTCCCGCCCGACGAACGTCACGCCACCTCCAGCTGTTCCACGACCTTCCAGAACCACACTACGACGAACCCCACTGCCCCACACCGCTTTCGGCAGAACACCTACCGAAACCGATCTGCTCGCAGGCGACCGCACCCACGCCGGGCCACGACGCAGTTCACAGCGCCCAAGACGCGCGTGGATGCGGCGGAGCCGCATTCTCATTCACCACCTACGCAGCCCGCACCGCCGCGGGTTCTTCAGCGGCTTCGTGGCGAGTACGCCGCGACGCCGCGTAGTGGACATGCTCAAGGAGTGGCGCACGGAGACCACGGAGCCGCTCAGGTTCCGCCACCCGCACCGCCACGCGAAGCAAGCGAACTTTCCTCACAGGTCTTCGAGGAAGTCTGGTGGGGAGTGCCGGTCCACGGCTCGGAAGAGGACGGCGTGCTCGGTGCCGAGGAGCTTTCCGTTGGCGGCGAGGATCTTCGGGATGAAGTCGGCCGGGGCGGGGTGCTCCGGGATCGCGGCCAGGTAGGCGGCGTGGGCTTCCAGCGAGGCGACGCCCAGCTGCATCGGCCTGCCGGTGACGTCCACGCCGTGCGTCGCGTCCAGCTCGCCTGCCATCCCCGGGAGGAGGAACCACCGGGTGCTCCACGTGTCGAGGCCGTCGTCGTCGATCTGCTCGGGGAAGATCCACCGGTTGCCCGCGTCGTTGATCGCGTCGATGGTGGCCAGGCCCGCGACGCGGTGGTCGGACTGGTTGAACCCCATGGGCGTCTCGATCTCGTAGGGCGTGCCGACCACGGCATCCGGTTTGAAGCGGCGGATCTCGCGGCAGATGTCGTGGCGGAGGTCCAGGCCGTAGACCAGCACGCCGTCGGGGTGCTGGAGCACGGTGAGGTGTTCGACGCCGACCGTCTCGCACGCCGTCCGCTGCTCGGCCAAGCGCAGTGCCGCGGTCTCCTCCGGCGGGTTGGGCATGCCCGCTTCACCGTGCGTGAGCAGCAGGTATCCGACGTCGATGCCCCGCGACCTCCAGCGCGCGACGGCCGCTGAGGTGCCGTACTCCATGTCGTCCGGGTGTGCGACGACGCAGAGCACGCGCCGGAAGGTCTCATCGGGCAGAGCGGGCAACAACTCGGTCATCGCAACGAGCCCCCTCGGTTGGACGTGCCCCCGATTCTGCACCCGCGCCCACCTGCCCGCCGCAGGCCGCGAAGCCGTCGAACAGCAGTTTTCGCGGTGCGCGTTCCGGTAATCTTCGCCGCGTGCGGTGGTTTCTGACGCAGGACCCGGTGAGCCCGTTGGAGACGACCTCGTGGCTCGGCAGCATCGGCTCGTTCGTGCTGGCCGTCCCGGCCACGCTGCTGTCGATCTGGGCGTTCCGGCTCAGCTACCGGCAGCAGCGCGAGCAGGAGCGGCAGGCGCGCGAAGCGTCGCGGGCCATGAAGCTCGTCGTCGACGAACTGCGGGCCATCGCCACGACGATGGAGTCCGTCAGCCTCCAGCGCGACCTCGGCCCCGACCGGTCCGGCGCCGTCGCGATCAGCGAGTTCGAGGACACCGATCCGGGGTTCACCCCGATGCCGATCATCGAGGACGAGGATCGGGCCTTCGGCGGGGCTCCCGCGTCACCGCCCGGTGTCGGCTACGACCAGGGCTACTCGCCCGCTGCCCCGCAGCCGACGCCCGGAGGTGCGGAGCCGGGCGCTCTGAACTCGATCGCCAACAGGCTCGCCCGGATGGAGTCGGACGCCGAGGTGAACTCCCTCCGGTCGATGGGCCGCCTGCGCAGGACGAACGTCCTCGCGTTGGTCTCGGCCGCCGTCGCCCTGAGCGCCTTCGGTGCCGGCCTGCTCAACGCCTTCCCGTGGTGATCCTCAGTGGACTCCGACGATCACGGAGACGCTGACGGCCGCGCTCGACGCGGTCAAGCGTCGGACCACGCCGCCGCGTGGGCGTCGGCGAACTCCTCGAAGGACCGGGGCGGGCGGCCGGTCAGGTCGAGAACCGCGGTGCTCACCTGGTCCTCCCGGCCCTCCCGGATGCCGTCCTCCACCGCCGCGATGCTCGCCGCGAACTCCTCCGAGACGCCCGAAGCCCGGTAGTGGGCGACCTGCTCGTCCTTTCCGATCTCCACCAGGCGGGCCTCGCGACCGGTGCGAGCAGTGATGATCGCCGCGGCGTCCCGGTAGCTCAGGGCCTTCGGGCCGGTCAGCAGGTAGTCGCTCTGACCTGCGCGTTCGGCGCCGGGCCGCAGCAGGGCGAACGCGGCGGCGGCGATGTCGTGCGCGTCGATCCACCCGACCCGTCCGTCCGCCGCTGCCGTGCGAATCTCCCCGTGCCGCCGGATCCGCTCGCCCACCGGGTGCGGGCTGAGGAAGTTCTGCATGAAGGCCGAGGCGCGCAGCACGACCCAGCCCGGCTCGGCCCGGACCGCGTCCGCCATGTCCAGCGCGCTGGGCGCGTTCGGCAGCACGATGGCCGAACCCAGCAGCACCACGCGAGCCACCCCGAGGCGCTTCGCCTCGGCGAGGAACGGCGCGACCAGCGGCATCGGGTCCACCGAGTTCACCGGAGCCACCAGGAAGACCGAGTCCACGCCGCGCAGCGCGGGGACGTGGGTGGCCGGGTCGTGCCAGTCGAACCGGATCGAGCTCGGGTCGCCGATCACCGGGTTGCGGCTGGCCACCCGCACTTCAACGTCGTCGGCGCGCAGGAGATCCACCAGGGCGGATCCGGTCTTCCCGGTTCCGCCGGTCACGAGAACGGTCATCGGGCGACCTCCGAGTTCAGCGATGCGGCCAGCTCGGGCAGCGTTCCGGACGCCTCGGCGTTGGCCAGCGGGTTCCAGTAGTCGCGGAAGCGGGTGATCAGCCCGTCCTGGACGGTGATCACCACGACGTAGTCCATCCGGTAGGGCTTCCCGGTGCGCAGAGACCGCCCGGTCGCGTGGTACTCGACGATCGCGGTGTCCGGCCGCTGCGTGCGGTGCGCGGTGAACGCGGGAACCTCCCGCATGTCGTACACCTGCGGGAATTCGGCGAGGTACCGGCGAACTTCCTCGCGTCCGGCCAGGCTGCGCGGCGAATCCCCTGCGGCGAACGGGAACTCGGTGATGCCGTCCTCGGCCCACAGGTCGGCCACGGCGTCGGTGTCCTTCGCCAGCATCAGGTCCAGCAGTCTGCGCATCGTTTCTTCAGGAGTGCGCGGCATCGTCCCTCCAGCGCTCATCGGGTCGTGCCACCGAGCCTGGTCGCGGCGGTGCCGCTCGGGAACTGCCGGCTGAGCCCCGGAACGCCAGTGGGTGCCTAAGCCCGCCGGGCCGTGCCATTCTGGTCGGGTGAGCAGAGCTGACCTGGCCGATTTCCTGCGCAGGCGAAGGGAGTCGCTGCACCCGGACCGGGTTCCGGCCGCCGTCGACCCGCCGGGGAAGCGGGCCCGGCGCACTCCGGGGCTGCGCCGCGAGGAGGTCGCCGCGCAGGCGGGCATCTCGGTCAACTACTACGAGCGGCTGGAACAGGCCCGCGTCTCGCACCCGTCGCCGGAGGTGCTGGGCGCGCTGAGCGCGGCGCTGCGGCTCACCGACGCCGAGCGCGAGCACATGGCGCGGCTGGCCGGGCAGATCCCGCCCGCCACCGCCGAACGTCGGCCCGTGCCCGCCGAGACCCGCCACCTGCTGGACCAGCTCGGCCCCATCCCGGCTTACCTGGTCGACGAGCGGCAGGACATCGTGGCCTGGAACGACGCGGCGGTCGCGCTGATCACCGACTTCGGCCGGATCCCCGCCGAGGACCGCAACGCGCTGAAGCTGCCGCTGCTGCTGCGCGACACGCTCTGCTCCGCCCCGCCCGGCGAGGAGGGCGAGTTCGTCCAGCACACCGCGGCCCAGCTGCGCACGGCCAGCGCCCGCTACCCGACCGACCGCGCCCTGAGCGAGCTGATCAACGAGCTCGCCTCCCGCAGCCCCGATTTCGCCGCCGCTTGGCGGGACCACGACGTGCGCCCGAGGACGACCCTCCGCAAGCGCCTGCACCACCCCCGGCTGGGCGTGCTCGACTTCGATCTCCAAACCCTGCTGCTGGCGGGCAGCAACCTCCAGCTCGTGATGTACACGGCCACCCCGAACACCCCGGCGGCCCAAGCCCTCACCCCGCGCTGAGTTCTCCAGGCGCGTTGCCCGGGGGCTCCGTCCGTGCTCAACGTCCGTTTCGCCCGGTCAGTTCGGACCACAACCCCCTCACGCGAACGGGGCCACGAGCGCGTGCTCGTGGCCCCGTCGACTCGAGTCGGTCAGGGCTGGTCCGGCAGGGTGTTGCAGTTGTTGATCGCCGCCGCCCCGGAGAGGCGGTCGGTGAGCCACGAGATCGCGTTGGTCTGATCGGCCAGCAGCGGCGTGATGTGGTTGGTCAGCAGGCCCTTGCCGAGGTCCGGGATCTGGACGGGCTGGTAGGTGACCTCACCGCCCTGGTCGCACCAGTCCACGGCGAGCTGCCGGGCCTGGTCGTGCGGCACGATGTCGTCCTGCACGCCGGTGGCGACGCGGACGGCCGTGGCCGGCTTCCGGGTGCCGATGAGCTGGTCGTCGAGGACGTTCCGCACCGCGGGCTCGGCCTCGACGACCTCGCCGAGGGTCTGGCCGGTGGTGGTCCACTCGGCGCTGCGGCGGAACGCGAAGCGCGCGATGCCGTCGCCGACGCACGACGTGGACAGGGTTTCCAGCGCGGCCTTGCCGTCCTCGTTGAGGTACTCGTCGACGACGGGCTGCAGCTCGGGGTGTGCCTGGATGAAGCCGTTGAGCGACCAGCCGAGCGCGCCGACCAGGGCGCTGCCGTCGATGCCTTCGACGACCTCGGTGAGGTTCGCGGGCGGGGCGCCGACGTAAGCACCGGCGAGCGGGACGTCCGGGGCGTAGTCGGGCTGCAGCTCGGCGGCGGAGGCCGTGGCCCCGCCGCCCTGGCTGTAGCCGTAGAGGGCGACGCGCGAGTCCGGGGTGACGGAGGTGTCGGGCAGCTGACGGGCCGCGCGCACGGCGTCGAGCACCGCGTGCCCGCCGTCGACGCGGTTCACGTAGGTGTGCAGCCGGTCGGTGGTGCCCAGTCCCACGTAGTCGGTGACGACCACGGCCGCGCCTTCGGCCAGCAGCCGGTAGATCGCGATGTCCTCGTAGCCGACCGACACCGAGTTGCCGTCGAAGTTGATCGGGCGTTCCAGACCCATCGAGGCCGAGCAGGAGTCGCCCTGACCCATCGTCCCGGGCGCGACGGCCACCATCGGGCGCGGGCCCTCGCCGCGCCACGGAGCCGACGGCTCGATGTAGGCGCCGGTCACCGCTGCGGGCTGCCCGTTGGAATCGGTCGTCTTGTACATCAGACGGGTCGCCGTGCCCGGCAGCTGCTTCCCGCCGATGCTGGGCAGGCTCAGCGCGAGCGGCAGCTCCTCGGTGCGCACCAGGGCGCCGTCGGCCGCGGGCAGTTCAGCGGGCGGGTCGTAGAACCCGGCGCTGACCATGCCGGGCGTGCTGGGCGCGTCGTCGGCGATCGCGGGCACGGCTTGCGAACCGGCGATGACCAGCGACAACGCGGTGGCTGTGACCAGCCGTCGCGCCACGGCGGGCGGGTGGTGGGCGGATCGGGGCATGCGGTCGCTCCCTGCGTCATTGGATGGTGCGAACTGCGCGAGTCGATCGGGTCCGCGGCCGATCACCGCGACCCGTGCGCGTCGTCGACCGGGTCGACTTCTGGGGTGAACAACGACGCACCACCCGGAAAGTTGCGCAGCACAACGACGCCCGCTGCCCTGGCGAGAACTGGACAATCGGCTCTCAGCGGAAGGCCGCGCTGTTGACGGGGAAGTCGAAGTACTCGTCCGGGAAGGGCTCCTGCGGCAGGTTGAAGTGCCACCACTCCCCCGTGTAGCCCTTCAGCCCGACGGCGGTGAGCGCGTCGTGCAGCTTCTCCCGGTTGGCGCGGGCCTCACCGGTCACGCGCGGGTCGTCGGTGTGCGCCCTGTCGTCGAAGCAGTCGAAGCCGGTGCCCATGTCGACGCCGTTGTCCGGGAACCGCTGCCCCACCGGCGCCGCGCACGAGGCCAGCGGCTCGCCGGGCACGTAGGCGCGCTGCGGCGGCACGGGCAGCCGCACCAGGGTCAGGTCGACCGAGCTGCCCCGGCTGTGCCCGGAGTTCTCGGCGATGTAGCCCGCCGAGTACAGCTGCGACTTGTCCAGGCCCGGGTAGAACTCGTCCTTCATGCGCTGGTCGCCGACGTCCTTCGCCCACTCGACGAACCGGTCGTCGGCCTGCTGCGGCCGGTAGCAGTCGTAGACCTTGAGCGTGTAGCCCTGCGCGACGAGCCCCTGCTGCGCCTCGCGCAGGGCCTCGGCCAGCCGGCGCGTCAGCACGCACATCGGCTCGTCGTACCCGGGCACGGGGTCGCCGGTGAAGTTGTGCGGCGTCGCGTACCGGACCTCCTCCACGATCGAGGGGTCGACGTCGCGCAGCCGCACGAACCCGTCAGGAGCCTGCTTCACCTGCGTGGCAGGCGCGGGCGGAGGTGCGGACGAGCTGGGCGCCGGGGGCGGTGCGGGCGCAGGTGGTGCTGGTGACGGCGGCGGTGCGGCCGTCCCGCACGCCGCCGTCACCAGCACGAACGCCATCACCGACATGAACCCCCGAGTCATGCCGGTCACGATAGTTATCGTCGATCGGAGTCGCCCGACGGGCGAAACTCCTGGTCAGCCGCGAGCCGTGCCGCCGGGGGCGTCCCCTTCCGGTTCCTGCGGGACGGCCTCGATGACCTCGTCCTTGTTGGCGTACCGGCGCGCGGGGATCGACCGGAGTGCGGTGAGGGTCTCGGAGTCGGCCTCGCGGTCGGTGGCGAAGTCGACGAGCTGTTCGCGGTCAGCGGGGAACTCGAGTCCTTGCAGTGCCTTGTCGACCCGCATCTCATCGCGCTTGGTCATGTCCTGTCCTTCCCGCGGCGTGTCATCGGTCCGGTTGAGGACTACCCACTCGACCCGCTCGTCTCACTCGCCCCCTCTGCACCGGGCAGGCGGCGGAGGCGGGGCGCCGCGACCGCCACGACCGCGATGAGGACGACGGCGGCCCCGAGGATCACCGCCTGCAACGAGGTGACCTCGGCGATCGGTCCCGCCAGTCCCGCGCCCAGCGGCATCAGGCCCCACGCCAGGACGCGGTGCGCGCTGGTCACGCGGCCGGTCAGCGGCCGCGGGGTGAGGCGCTGCCGGTTCGCCGCCGACAGCACGTTCCAGGCGCCCGCGCCCACTCCCATCACGAAGTACGCGACCCAGATCAGCGGCGGAACGGCCACCGCTCCCAGCAGCGCGATTCCGGCCGCGAGCACGAGGAGCGCGCTGATCATCACCGCTCCGCTCCCCCACCGCGCCGCCCACCGGGACGCGACCGGCGCGGCCAGCAGCGTCCCGATCGCGGTGCACACCAGCAGGGTCGGCACCGACGCCGCGGGCAGCCGCACCACCTCGATCGCGTAGAGGAATGCCACCGCGTTCACACCGCTGGTCAGCAGCGCCGTGACACCGACGACGCCGACGACCGTGCGCAGCGCGGGTTGCTTCACCAGGAATCGCAGTCCCGCAACGACTTCGGACCGCAGCGACGTCCTCTCGGCGACCGCCGGCTGCACGTCGCGCACGGCGAGGGCCAGCAGCGCCGCCACCGCGAGCGCCACGCCGACCGCCGCGAAGCACAGCGCGGGCTCCCACGCGAACAACGTCGCCGCCGCGAGCGGACCGGCGATCTCGACGCCCGTGGTCTCGACGCTGACCACGCGACCGTTGGCCCGCTCCAGCTCCGACGGCCCGGCCAACGACACCAGCAGCGACTGCGAGGCCGAATCGGCGAAGGTCTCCGCGCTGCCGAGCAGGAACGCACCCACCACCAGGACCGGCACCGCCGGGGCACCGGTGGCGATCACGGCTGCGAGCGACAACGTCACCGCGGACCGGAAGAGGTGGCTCACCACCAGCGTTCGCCGCACCGGCAACCGGTCGACGATCGCGCCCGCGGGCAGCGCCACCAGCAACCACGGCAGCAGCGTCGCCAGCGCCACTGCGGACATCGCCAGCGGGTCCCGCGTGATCACCGCTGTGACCAGCGGCAACGCGGCCGACAGCACGCCGTCGCCGACCGACGACAGCGCCCACGCCGCCAACAGGTGGCGAAAAGACCGACTCCCCAGCCCCGACCGCACCCCTCGCGTCATCGCGTTCCAGTGTCTCGACGCGCGCAAGGGCCTGCGATCAGCACATCACGATCCCACCGCCCGGGCGAAGGAGCGGGTGATCCAGGTGGGGTCGGTGATCGCGGTCCCCACGACGACCGCGGTCGCCCCCAGGCGCAGGGCTTCGGCGACCGACTCCGGCGAGTGGTACCGGCCCTCGGCGACGATCGGCTGGTCCGGCAGCGCGCGGCGCAGGCCCGCGACGAGTTCGAGGTCGGGGCCCGGACCGACGCGGCCCGCCGTGTCCTCGGTGTATCCGGACAGCGTGCTGGCCACCAGGTCGGCACCGGCAGCGGCGGCGAGCTCCCCGTCGGGCAGCGTCGCGACGTCGGCCATCACCAGGGCACCTTCGTCGTGCACGGCCTTGATCACCGCCGCCAGGTCGAGGCCGTCCGGTCGCGGCCTGCTGGTCCCGTCCAGCGCCACGATCTCCGCGCCGCGTCGGGCGACCGCGACGGCGTCGTCGAGCGTGGGCGTGATGAACACGCCGTCCCGGTCCTGCTTGGTCAGCCCGATCACCGGCAGTGCCACGGCTTCTCGCACGGCGGCGACGTCGTCGAGGCCACCGACCCCGCCGCAGCGGATCGCGCGCGCTCCGCCGTCCGCGGCGGCGCTGGCCATCCGCGCGATCGCGGCGGAGTCGCGCAGCGCGTGCCCTCGGCCGGCCTGGCAGGACACGATCAGACCGCCGGCGAGCTGCCGGATCAGACCGTTTCGATTCATGGACATCCTCCGGGAAGGTGGTGCGCGGCGACCAGTGCCGCACCGAGCACCGGTGCATCGGGCGTGGCGGGACGCAGAACGGGTGTGCGCCTGTCGGGCGGGCGCGACTCGGCGTCGAGCGCTTCGGACAACGGGTCCAGCAGCGGCGCGCCGAGCGCGGTCGCTCCACCCGCGACCACGACGGCGTCGAAGTCGAGCGCGGTGATCAGGCCGGACAGCGTCCTGCCGAGGAGGCGCCCGGCCCGTTCCACGACGGCCGCGGCGTGCTGCTCACCGTCGCGGAGCTGGGCGGCGACCTCGTGCAACGTGAGCGGGACGCCGTCGCTCGTGGCGGCGTACGCGGCGGCGATCGCCGGTCCCGCCGCGACGGCTTCGAGGTGGTCGTGACGTCCGCATCCGCACGGCAGGTGGCCGGGTTCGGGCGCGATCAGGTGGGCGATCTCCCCGTGGGTCCCGAACCGCCCGCGCAGCACGCGACCGTCGACGATCAGCGCCCCGCCGACCCCGGTTCCCAGCGAGACGTACAGGACCCGCCCGTGCTCGCGCACCCGCTCGTCGAGCGCGACGGCGGCCGCGGCGGCCCGGACGTCGTTGTCGACCGCGACCGGCACTCCGGCCCGCTCGGACAGCGGGCCGGCGATCTCGGTGCCCAGCCAGCCGGGCACGGTGTCGGTGCAGGAGGTCACGCGACCGGTGACCGGGTCGATCGTGCCCGGCGCACCGACCCCGACGGCCCGAACCGGCTCGGCGCTCTCCCGCAACAGGCCGGTGACCAGGCCGTTCGCCCGTTCGACGATGTCACGTCCGCCGGTGCGCGGCGTCGGGCAGCTGCGCCGGGCGCCGACCCTCTCGCCGTCGTGGACGAGCCCCGCGACGATCTCGGTGCCGCCGATGTCCACGCCGATGAGGACGTCGCTCACAGCAGTCCCGCCCGGTCGAGCAGGGTCCGGATCGTGGCGACCTCCTGCTCGCTCAGCGGGAGCTGCGGCGGCATCGTCGCCGGGCAGTCGATGATGCCGCGCAAGTGCAGAGCGGCCTTGAACGAGCCCAACCCCGCGGAGCTGGGCCCGATCCGCGCGGGATCTCCGGCCTCGACCATGCCGAAGAGGTCGGCGAGCCGGTCCTGCTCGGCGGCCGCGGCCTTGAGGTCGCCGTCGCGCACGTGCCGGGCGAGCGCGAGGTAGCCGTGCGGGTCGACGTTGCCCAGCCCAGGCACGACACCGTCGGCGCCGTTGGCCAGCGCGTTGTCGACGGTCAGCTCCGAACCGGTGAGCACGACGGGACGACGCCCGCCGCGCATCCGCAGCAGCCGTCGCAGGCCGGCGTCGTCACCGCTGGAGTCCTTGACCCCGGTGATGACGCCGTCGTCGGCCAGCCGCAGCAGGAGCTGCGCGGAGAGCTTGGTGTGCACCGACACCGGCAGGTCGTAGGCGTAGAGGGGCACGTCGACCCCGGCGGCCACGGTCCGGAAGTGGTGCTCGACCTCGGCCGGGTGGGTGCGCGTGTAGAACGGCGCGGTCGCCACCACCGCGTCGACCCCGGCGCCCGCCGCCGCGCGGGCGTGGGAGAGCACCCGCGGCGCCGTCATGTCGATCGCACCGGCGAGGACCGGCACCTGACCTGCGGCGACCGAGGTGGCGACCTCGATCACCTTCGCGCGCTGCTGGTCGGTGAGGTAGGCGGTCTCGCCGCTGGATCCGAGCACGAACAGCCCGTCCACCCCGGCCTCGACCAGGAAGGTGAGCAACCGTTCCAGCGAGGAGGTGTCGACGTCGAGTTCGGGGGTCAGCGGGGTGCACACGGGCGGGACGACGCCCGTGATCGCAGCGGTGCTCATCTGGTTCTTCCTCGTGGTTCTCGTCGTGCGGTCGGGGTCAGGTGCGGGCCGGAGCGTCGATCGCGTCGGCGGCGTCCGGCCTCAGGAGTCGTTGCAGGCGGGCGGGTGCATCGATGCCGATCAGCACCAGCACGACGGTGGTCAGGGAGAACGACAGCACGGCCAGCGCGGTGCCGAGGCTCATCGAGGCCCCGAGGGTGGCGCCGAGGGTCGGAGCGACCGCCCCGCCGAGCGCGCCCACGTTGTAGAGGAACCCGAGGGCCGCGACGCGCTGCTTGATCGAGAAGTAGCCGCCGATCCACTTCGGGAGCAGACCGGAGATGCCCTGGCCGAAGACCTGCTGCACGAACAGCAGCGCGCCCAGCACGACGAGGCTCGATCCGCCCACCGCGAAGACCGGGAAGATCACGATCTGCGAGATCAGCAGGCTGCCCCAGTAGGCGCGGCGGGTGCCGAAGCGATCACCGGTGAACCCGGCGACGATGCAGCCCACGGCGGCGCCGAGCCCGGAGAACGACAGGACCTGGCTCGCCTCGGCGGGTGAGTAGCCCAGGTCGGTCTTGAGGTAGGTCGGCAGCAGCGACTGGATCGGCCACGAGTAGAGGAAGGCGCAGAACACGATGGCCATGACGGCCAGTCCGGTGGGCCAGCGCGGGCCGGAGAACTGGACCACGTAGGACACGAAGACCGCGGCCACGAGCAGCCCGAGGACGGCGACGAGCCAGGTGGGGACACCACCGGCGGTGAAGATCACCACGAGCGCGACGGTCGCGAGCACTCCGGTGGCGATGTTCACCAGCGTGCGCGGACCCCCGAACAGGGTCTCGGTGACCGGCGGGGCGTCGGAGTCCTTGCCCTGCTGGCTCTTCCAGTCCCGCGACTCGGGCAGGCTGCGGCGCAGCCACACGGCGACGCCGATCGGCAGCAGTCCGATGATGAACAGCGCCCGCCACCCGAAGGACGGGACGATGAGGCTGTAAACGCCGGCGGCGAGCACGGTTCCGATCGAGTAGCCGGAGATCAGGAAACCGCTGGCCTTGTTGCGCATCCGGGTGGGCCAGGACTCGATCACGTAGGTCGAGCTGGCGCCGTACTCACCGGCCATGCCCAGCCCGATGACCAGCCGCGCCGCGAAGAGCACCCCGTAGCTGGGCGCGAGGCCGCAGGCCAGGGTGCCGAGCGAGAACAGGGCGATGCTGAGCACCATCCCCGCCCGCCGACCGAAGCGGTCGGAGTAGGCGCCGATCGCCAGGCCGCCGATCCAGCGCGAGATGAACGCCGCGGACACCAGCGTGGCCGCCTGCACGTCGGTGAGGCCGAAGTCCGCGCTGATCTCGGTCAGGACCAGGGTGATGAGGACGAAGTCGAAGCCGTCGAGCAGGTACCCGATCCACGCCGCGAGGAACGCCTTCCACTGACTCCGCTCGAGCTGCCGGTACCAGGGCACCGAAGAGCTCCCCTCGGCCTTCTGGCCGTCCATGTGCTGCACCTCTGCTCCCTTGCAGGCCATGCTTCACGACGTAGGATGTCTGACGTCTGGTGTTCGCAGAACCGTAGAGCCGGGAGCGGGGTGTTGTAAAGCCTGATCGGCCGGGAGATCTGATGTCCTACGTCGGGTAGGGTTCTGGCAGAGGGACTAGGAGTGGATCAGATGCGCACTGCCAATCGCCGGTCAGGCGGACGCTCCGCCGGCGTGAAGACGGGCGGGCGGGCGGCCCCTCGCCAGGAGACGACGGCCGACCGGATCAAGGACTACATCCTCGGCGAAGGCCTGCAGCCGGGAGACCTGCTGCCGACCGAGGCCGAGCTGTGCGAGCACCTGGGGGTCTCGCGCTCCAACGTCCGGGAAGCGGTCCGCCAGCTGACCACGCTGGACATCGTCGAGGTCCGGCACGGCCACGGAACGTTCGTGGGCAACATGTCGCTCGACGCGCTGGTCGAATCACTGGTCTTCCGAGGCGTTCTCGTCCCCGGCGACGACCTCCGCGCCCTCCGCGAGGTGATCGACCTGCGCCTGACGCTGGACCTCGCCATGGCAGAGCGCATCGTCGACGCCTTCCGCGGCACCACCAACCCGGAACTGCACGCCCTGGTGAAGGAGATGGTCGCCAAGGCCACCGGCGGCTCACCGTTCCCGGACGAAGACCGCGCCTTCCACACCGGCCTCCTCGCCCGCCTCGACAACTCCCTCGTCGGCCAACTGGTCGGCGCCTTCTGGGACGTCCACACAGCAGTGGTCCCCAAACTCGGCGTCTCAGTAGCGGTAGACCTCGAACGAACCGCCAGAGCCCACGGCGACATGCTCGAAGCAGCAGAAGCAGGAGACCCCGAACGCTTCCGCCTAGCAGTGACCACCCACTACGAACCCATCAAACGCTCCCTCGACGAAAGAGCGAACTGAGCCGCGGGGAGGCCCTCCCCGCCCACAGCGAAAAGCTGACGCTGCGAACACATCTCACCAGCCGGAAGCCCACCCACCAGACCCGAGCCCAGCGGCCAAGCAGCCCTGTGGAGCTGGAGCAAGGCTGGACGGTGCCTCCACGCCGCAACGCCCTGGCCAAGCGGACTTAAGTCCCTGGCGCGACCACCAGGGCCATGGGCTCAATGAACCCAGAACCGGGATGTGAACAATTCCGATTCTGTTGCCCACGGAATGGAATTAATCATGGCTTCGGCAACTCCTGCTGGTCCGGCCCCTCACGTTCCGGAACACACCGGCTACGGCGTGACCGCCCTGGTCACCGGCATCATCGGGATCGTTCTGTCCTGGATTCCGCTCATCGGGCTCATCGGATTCATCCTCGGCCTGATCGCCGTTGTTTTCGGTGCGCTCGGGTGGGCCAAGGCCCACAAGGGCGAGATCTCCAACCCGGTGGTGACCAAGGTGGGGTTCTTCCTGGGGGTGGCCGCCGTGGTGTTCTCCATCATCGCCTGGGCGAGCTTCGCCAGTCAGATGGACAAGACCCTCAACACCTCGCCGTCACCGGCTCCGGCCGGACCACCCGCCTACATCCCCCAAGGAGGGCCTCCCGCACCCGCTCCGGAAGCCGTACCCGCGCAGGCCCAAGCCGCGTACGTGGAGGCCTTCGGTGACGGGGAAGCGATGGTCTCGGTCTTCGACCAGGGGCACAGCTCCAACACCGTGGACTTGCCTCACCGGGTGGATCTCAAGGAGGGCTACGTCTCCGTCTCGGTGACCCGATCCCCCTCGGTCGAGTCGTACATGGACAGCGGCCAGGGCGATTCCGGCTCGGTCGGCTGCCGCATCATCCGCGAAGGCGAGGTGGTGGACGAGCAGACCGCCCAGGGCCAATTCGCCTCAGTTTCCTGCTCGAAGATGTACTGACACCGACACCATCAGACCGAAAACAGGCAGATGCACAGGCAAAAAGAACCAGGGCCGATGCTCGGAAGCATCGGCCCTGGTCACTGGGGTGGAGGTTGGGGGAGCTTACTCGAACACAAAGGCCCCGGTCAGCGCCCTGGAAACTCTGCGAATGAAGCTGCCGGACCTGGCTACACCGTCCCAACCGACACCGAAGCGGGCAAAGCCCGGCCGCACCCGGCGACTCCCCGACGACCAGGTGCAGCAACTGATCGAGGACTACCAGTCCGGCGCCACCGTCTACGAGCTGGGTGATCAGTTCGGCATCGAGCGCCGCACCGTCAGCACGATCCTCCACCGCCACGGTGTTCCGATGCGCCGTCGCGGCTTGTCCGAGGAACAGATCGACGAGGCGGTCCGGCTCTACAACCAGGGATGGTCGCTGGCCCGGATCGCCGCACGCATGGATGTCGCTGCGGGCACCGTGCGCCAGCGCCTGCACGAGCGTGACGTCCCGATCCGCGACACCCAGGGGCAGCCCCGGGCAGGTGACGCCCGATGACCAGTACGTCATCCACAGCCAGCCCCTCTCCCGATCGATCGTTGCACCTGCAGTGCGCGTGCACGCTGCTGGTGGCGGCGGGGGCGGCCTACGTCTCCTATCGGCACGGCTGCGCGTTCGCTCTACGATTCGGTGCCGACGAGACCACCGCCACGCTCTGGCCGCTCATCGTTGACGGCTTGTTGACGATGGCAACGATCGAGCTGTGGAAGGCCGGTCACCGTCATTGCGCCACCGGGCGGTGGAAGGCGTGGCTTTCGTTTGCCCTCGGCATCGGGCTTTCGCTGTGCGCCAACATCGCCTCCGCGCCCGAGCTGAACGCTTTCTCCATCGCCGTGGCCGCCTGCCCACCGCTGGCGCTGCTGCTGTCGGTCGAACTGCTCAACCAGGCCCTCAAGCGGCGCCGCGCGGAGACGGTACGGGAGAACGTTCATGAGTCCGCACCCCCGCAACCGTCCCCGGCGGACCCGAGCGAGGTCAGTTCGGTGCTGGAGACTCCCGAAGAGGCTGAGGAGGTGCCAGCACTGCGCACGGTGGTGAACAACGCGCCTGGTCACGGCGCCAGCAATGCCGACGCTGCCCCAGGGCCACCGCACGGTGAGGATGGTGATCCGCTATGTGAGGAGGCATACCGGCTCGACGCCGAGCACTGGAACCTGTACCAGCGTCCGATTTCAGCCGACACGCTTCGCCGGAGGCTCAGCATCGGATCGAAACGAGCCCGCGCTCTCACCCGCCACATCCGCCAGCAACGCCAACCCGGAGCGGTGCTGGCAGTGGTGGATTAGGGAGCTGGTCGGCCGGGCCACGCCCGTCGATCTAGCGCTGACTGTGCACCCGGCCTGCGGCCATACCGGACCGCAGGCCCAACGCCCTGGGTCGGGACCGTCTGGAACAAGCTGGTGAGCGCTCGCGCTTCACCTTCGAGTCGGCTTGAAGGTGTGTTTGGCGGCGCCGTTGAGCGCCAGGCGCTCAACGGCGTCCTCGCCAGCGCGGTAGTCCGCCGGGGTCCTCTCAGCCGGCAGCAGTCCGGCACTTTCGTAGAAGCGCAGCGTGGTCGCCGGGGCGCCGCAGCGCTCGGCGTGTGTTGAGCCTGGCCCAGGTCAGCGGTCATTGTGCCGCGCTTTCGGTGCTCCGCGAGGGAGGATGGTCGTCGGTCAAGGTCAGGTGGTTTCCACCGGCAGTTCGGCGAGGCGCCATTCGAGCATTCCGTCGGCGAGGCGGCGGGCAGTGCGGCCGTGTGCGGTGAGCAGCCGCACCGCGTCGTGCGCGAGCACGCAGTACGCGCCGCGGCAGTAGGCCACGATCTCCTGGTCGGCCGGGATGTCGCCGAGCTTGTCGGCCAGTTCCTCCACGGGGACGGACACTGCGCCGGGGATGTGGCCGGCCTCGTACTCCTCACGGGGCCGCACGTCGAGCACGACGACGTCGCCACTCTCGGCTCGGCGCAGGAGCTCGTCGCGGCTGACGTGCTCGGCGTCGTCGGGACCGAGGTAGGCGGTGCTGGCCGCTTCCACGTCGGGCAGGTGCGCGCTGGCCACGGTGCGTGTGAGCGCGTAGAGCGCGGCGACGTCGGTGCCGGCCAGCCGGTAGTGGACCTTGGTGCCCTCGCGGCGAGTGGTGACCAGGTTGGCCTGCTTGAGCGTCTGCAGGTGCGCCGACGCGGTGGTCAGACCCAGTTCCGCGGCTCTTGCCAGGGCGTCCACCGTGCGCTCGCCCTGCGCGAGCAGGTCGAGCAGTTCCAACCGTTTGCCGCTGCCCAGTGCCTTGCCGACACGGGCGAACTGATCGAACAGTGCAGTCTTCGCGTCTCGATCACCCATCGATCCTCCAATCTTTCATGGAATAGTGTATAACAAAGGGAGCACGTGGAGAACACGCCCGGAAGGAGCGCTCGCGATGAGCACCGTTGACCTCGTACCGCTGATCGACGAGGGCCTGGGCAATTCCGCCTACCTGGTCGATCTGGGAGACGGGCGCGCGCTCGTGGTCGATGTCAGCCTCGACTTGCGTGCCACCCAGCAGGCCGCGCGACGACGGGGGTTGACCGTGGCGTTCGCCGCGGACACCCACTTGCACGCCGACTTCGTTTCCGGCGCCCGCCAGTTGTCGGCAACCGAAGGCACACGCGTTCTGGCTTCGGCCGCTGGGCACCGGGAATTCCGCCACACCGGACTGCACGACGAAGACGAGGTCGACCTCGGCGGCCTCCGGTTGCGCGCCCTGGCCACGCCCGGACACACCCACGAGCACCTGTCGTTCCTGCTGCTCGACGGCGACCAGCCGGTCGGCGTGTTCACCGGTGGCTCGTTGCTGGTCGATTCGGCAGCGCGCACCGACCTGATCTCGCCCGAACGAACAGAACCGCTGGCCCGCCAGCAATACGCTTCACTGCGCAGGCTCGCTGGCTTGCCTGACGAGGTCACCGTCTGGCCCACCCACGGCGCCGGATCGTTCTGCTCGGCCCCGCCCGGTGCGCAGCGCACCAGCACGATCGGTGCGCAGAAGGCCACCAACCCGCTGCTGCAGGCCGAGGACGAGGACGCGTTCGTGGCAGCGCTGACCGGATCGCTGGGCAGCTTTCCCGACTACTTCCTGCGCCTGGCCGAGGTCAACCGCCGGGGCCCCGCCGTGCTCGACACCGACCCGGCACCAGCCGGACTGGATGTGGCGCGGGTGCGGGCGCTGCTGGCCGAAGGAGCGCACGTGGTCGACGTGCGACTGGTACCCGAGTTCGCCGCAGGCCACATTCCCGGGGCGCTGTCGATCCCGCTGCGTCCGGTCTTCGCCTCGTGGCTGGGCTGGCTCGCCGATCCGGAACGACCGCTGATCGTCGTGCGCGGAGATGAGCAGGACCCGGCCGAGATCGCCTGGCAGGCAACAAAGATCGGTTTCGACAACATCGTTGGGGAACTCCGAGGCGGCATGGACGCCTGGACCGCCGATGAGCAGGACATCACCGCTACACGGCTGGTGCGCGCCGAGGAGATCAACCAGCAGAACGTCCTCGACGTCCGTCAAGTCCCCGAGTTCGCCGCCGGGCACGTGCCCGGCTCCACTCACGTCGAACTCGGATCCCTCACTGATCACGCCGAATCACTGCCCCGCGCACCCACCGTCGTGATGTGCGGGCACGGCGAACGCGCGATGGGAGCGGCCAGCGTTCTCGAACGAGCCGGGCACCGCGACCTCTCCGTCCTCGAAGGTGGCCCCGACGACTGGGCCCAGGTCACCGGCCGCCCCTTGGAGCACGGGGTATGAGTGCCGCCCCGGTGCGGTGGGGCCTGCGCGCCAACCTCGCCCAGTTCAGCCTGCTCGTGCTGGTCAACGCCCTGGTCGGCGGCATGGTCGGCCAGGAGCAGACCGTCCTGCCGCTGCTGGCCGAACGGGAATTCCACCTCACCGGCTACACCGTCCTGCTGACCTACGTGCTCGTGTTCGGGCTCAGCAAGGCCGCCACGAACTACTTCGCCGGCACTTGGTCCGACCGCTTCGGCCGCAAACCCGTCCTGATCGCGGGATGGCTCATCGCGATCCCCGTACCGGTGATGCTCATCTGGGCTGATCACTGGGGCTGGATCGTGGCCGCCAACCTCCTGCTGGGCATCAACCAGGGCCTGACCTGGTCCACGACCGTGATCATGAAGGTCGATCTCGTCGGCCCCCGGCAACGCGGGCTCGCGATGGGCTTCAACGAAGCCGCCGGGTATGGCGCCGTCGCGATCACCTCGGCGTTGGCCGGCTACCTCGCCGAGCAGTACGGGCTGCGACCCGCACCATTCCTGCTCGGGGCGGCCTACGTCGTGCTCGGCCTCGCCCTGTCCACCCTGGCCGTCCGCGAGACCCGCGAACACGCCCGACTCGAAGCAAGCCAGCCGCAGCCCGGCAGCTTCACCGGCCAGCACGCCGATCTGACCAACCGGCAAGTCCTTGTCCGCACGACCTTCACCGACCCCGCGCTGTCCTCCGCCAGCCAAGCCGGGCTGATCAACAACCTCAACTTCGGCCTGTCCTGGGGCCTGTTCCCACTGCTGTTCGCCGGCGCCGGACTCGAGGTGGACCAGGTCGGGATCCTCGTCGCCCTCTACCCCGCCGTCTGGGGCATCGGGCAACTCGCCACCGGAGCCCTGTCCGACCGATGGGGACGCAAGCACCTCATCACCACCGGAATGCTCGTCCAAGCAACCGGCCTCACTCTCATCGCCCTCGTCGGCACCTTCCCGGCATGGGCGATCGCGACCGCACTGCTGGGCGCGGGCACCGCGATGGTCTACCCCACCCTGCTGGCCGCCATCGGCGACGTCGCCCACCCCGGCTGGCGTGCCCGATCGGTCGGCGTCTACCGGCTCTGGCGCGACAGCGGCTACGCCGCCGGCGCCGTACTCGGCGGCATCGTCGCCGACATCTGGGACCTGCGCGCCGCCGTCTGGGCCGCAGCCGCACTCAGCCTCGCCTCCGGAATCAGCGTCGCCCTCCGCATGTACGAAACCCACCCCCACACCGAGGACGCGGCATGACCATCCCCCAGGGACTGAGCCACGGCCCGATCTAACTGGACTACAACGCCACCACACCGTTCGACCCCTTGGGGCTGGTCAAAGGTGTCAACCAAACAATGATGATGGTGGTTGGTACCGGTTCGGGATCTGACCTGCAACTAAACTGACCCTCCGGGTGTCCTTCTAGGGACGCGTCGGTCCAGGGTCGGTGCCGTACGTTTTGCCGCCGGATCCGGTGTCTAGGACGGTGAACGTGCGCGGGCGTGCGCCCGCTGACCTTCTGTCTGGCCCGCGTATGGCCGAGTCAACGTGTCACTGCGCATCCACTTCGCTACGTGACCGAAGGCGGAGTGCGATCCTCTATGTGTGTCGAGCTGCGGACCTGCCTGTAACCCGTCATGCTGGCCGACCGGCGCCGGGTTGTGCGGACCCAATGGCGGGTACCTACCGAGCTACGACGCCTACACCTGGGAGAGTGGTGTTCGTCCGACGCGGCCTTATCAGAGGGGCCAATCGCCCCGGTTGCGCTAAGCGCGACCGGTCGCTGTTCACTGTGCCCTGCGTGGCCGAGTTCGCTGAGGAAGGGCTGACGTTCCAGGCGGTGATCTTCCTTGTCGGCGACAACGGGTCCGGCAGATTTGCTCGGCGGCCCGCGCTCCCGGAAACAAGGGGTCTTCCTGCATGCGGAGACGGCAGTTCAGAGGGCCGAGGCTGGGTGCCGGGTTGTTGGAACGATGACGCGTCGGCGATGTCGCATGGGGAAGGATTTCTGGCGCTGTTGCGGGAGATGGTCGACAAGCGCGGTTTCTACGTCATGGGTAAGTCTGAGGCGGCGCTCTCGTTGACTTCGTGCCTGCCGCTGGTCGGGCTCATGCACGAGCTTGGCTCACCGATCTTCGCAGCCACGTCCGGTGCCAATATCATCGAGGTCGTCGAGCACGGGTTCCCGCGGGTCAAATGGGTTGAACGTGATTGCCTCGACCACTGGCGTCGCTATCTTGCCCAACCCGACCGCTCCCTACGTCACATCGTCGCCTAATGGGCCACACTTCTGCTGAGATCGCCGAGGCCGACCGTCGCTTTGCCGATTGGATGCGCGGCAATCTCGGCCTGGCCGCCGAGCACTTGGCCGTTACCGTGACCGGAGATCCCGTGTTCGGATCACGGATGCGCTCCATCGGCGCGAAGGCACGCGATGATTCAGGTGGCGATCGGTGGCTTCGGGTGGTCTCGGAGTTCCCGCAGTGGGCACACGGCCAGTTCTGGACCGGCAACGCCGACGCGAACGATCTTCCCGAGACGATCTCGCGGCCGCGCGTGCTGGGCACGTTCGAGTGGGAAGACGGGAGGTGTCAGCGCGCCGAGCTGTCCACGCTGCTTCCCGGCCATCCGTGCTCGAACACCGATATCCCGGCAACCGATGAGCCCATGCCTTTCTCCTGGTGGTCGACTTTGCGGAACACTCTCGCGACTCTCGCCGCGACGTCGACCAGTCGTGTCCATACCGATCAGGACCGGGTCACCCGGCGCATCCGCGAAGACTTCGGTGAACAGGCGCCCACGCACGTGGAGCGGTGGGAGACCGTCCACGGTGATCTGCACTGGAACAACTTGCTGTGTCCTGAGTTCGGGCTCTTGAGCTGGGAAGCATGGGGCCGTGGTCCGGCGGGCACCGACGCAGCGACACTGCTGTGCTGCAGCTTGCTCGCTCCGACCACCTACCTCGCGGTCCTGTCGCAGTTCCGCGACGTGCTCGACACCTCGACGGGTCGCGTCGCCCAGCTCTACGCCGCCGCTCGACTACTGCTCCGGGCAGAGAGGGACCAGCACCACGAGGCCGCCCGAGCATTGCGCATTCACGGCCGTCTGCTCGCCGAGTAGCGGACCGCAGCTCGGGAGGCCGGCAGCGCCGGTTCTCGGGCAAACACTCTCCGCGTTCCGGGTCAGGTGGTATCCAAGGGCGCATCGTCGGTGAACAACGTCTCTCAAAGAGGGTGGGCGCGTTCCCCCAACGTCACCCGCACTCCCTTTCGCGTCCTGGCGGGCCCCACATCTCACCAGTCGTCGTTGTTCTCGCAGGCCAGAGAAAACCTACGACTTACATGATCCGGTTTGCTTGTCAGTCGCGGCAAGGAACGAAATGCCTCGATGGAGAGGACGTGTCAGGGCCGCGAGGAAGCCGCCCGGCGGCTCAGTCGGCGATCACACCCGAGGTGCGCGCTGCTGCCCCTGGCGGATCGGATCGTCGAGGTACACAGGGGGCATTCTGCACGGGGTGGGGCGGGCGACCCCGACTGTCGCCCGCCCCCATGTTCCTGGCAAGGCCTCGACGTCCCACCAGGTTGCACGCAGCATGTTACCGCAGTTCAGCGCACATGCTCGGCGCGAAATAACCCGTATCTCGAGTTAGCTACGGCAAGGTCAAATTGGAAAAACTGTGATCAGTTCCGCCGCACGACGACCGTCCGGCGGGTCTGGTCGGCTAAAGTCATCGACGCCACGATCCCCCTCCGTGGCTTGCGGTACCCGGCTTGGCCGCCCCCCATCGAGCCGGGCACCGAATAGAAGATCGCCCCCGCATCGCGGTCGACGGACCAGTGAGATGCGGGGGCGGTTTCTCATCCGCGCGGCGCTTGCCGTGGTCTCCGGTGGGCCCCTGTCGAAGCTGACCTCGGGAGCAGCTAGATGGCTGTTGCCGCCTAGCACGATGCGCGGCACAACACAGGGCGGGTACGGTTCCGCGGTGCGCAGCGCGGCATCCAGTGGCGCCGAGGATGAGCGGCACAACCAGCGACTGCCCAGGCGTCTCCGAGCGCTACACCAGCCACGCCGGGGCGGCGAGTGTGAGCAGGTAGGCCATGCAGCAGACGTGCTTATACGCCGCCACAACCTGAACTTAGTTGCCCCCTTGTTCGTTTTCATGTTCCGTGTCGGACTGCCATCGACGCGGTGGTATGTCACCTTCCGGTTCCGGCTGCTCATGCGACCAGCCGTGTCGTAGTCGGGCAAGAACCAGTTTCGCCGCGTGGGCAGGTCGTCAACGTGATTTTGAACGTGTGGAGTGGCGTCGCTTGTCGGTCGATTCTGGCGTCAGCGGGGTCGGGGTGGCGTGATCAATGTCGGTGAATCGTGACGTCAGTTGTGGATCATGCGTTGGCGTCGTCGTGTTCGACGCGAGCTCGGGTTTGGGCAAGTCGGTAGGACTCGGTGCCGGTTTCGATGATGGTTCCGCCGAAGGTGAGGCGGTCGACGATCGCTGCGGTTATCTCGACTTCGATTTCCGAATCTTGCCGTTGACCTGGTATTTCGTGTCGTGGACAGGTGTCTTTGACTAGTGATCATCGGTGTTGAGGCGGGCTGTGCGGAGTTGGCCGTGGGCGTGGGCGAGCGCGTCGCGGAGTTGCTGGTTCTCGGTGCGAAGCTGGTTGATTCGCTCGTGCGCCAGGGCCAGACGTTGACGTAGCGAGTCGTCGGTGGCCTGGGTGACGGTGTTGCGGACGAAGTCGGCGCTGGAGCGGTGCTGCTGGAGCTGCTGGATCCGGTCGAGCAGTGCGGGTTGGGTGTAGATCCACGACCGCGAGACGCCGGCCTGGTTGGCGAGCCGTGCGACGGTCACGTGTTCTCCGGCGTCGGTCAGCTCGGTAAGCGTCTGCTGGGCGCGTCGCAGAGTTTGATCGTGGCGCTGGCGGGCGTGCTCGGCGAGATGGTGCGTATGGTCAGCAGGCATCGGAACCGTCCTTTCCGTTGCAGGCGCAGGACTTTCCGCCGCCGCTGCAGCCGCCCGATGTAGTCAGGCTGTCGATGATGGTCAGCAGGTTCTTCTCGACGGTCCGGTTCATCTCGGCCAGACGCTGATGGCCGTTGGTGTCGGCTTGGCTGATCAGAGCCTGGGTCTGCTCAAGCTGACGACGATGCTGGGGCAGGAACTCAGGCGTCGTGACGAAGACCGGACAGGTCAAACAGGCGTTGGCGAACTCGCACTTCTGCTGCAGCGGCAAGGCGCAGTAACCGTTGGGTAGCGCCATCTTCGCCCTGGCGAGGTTGTTCTTCATCCAGACCGCGTCGGCCAGCGGACCGGTGTCGGTGGCCAGCCGCTCACCGGCGATGTTGACCTTGCGGGCGCGTTCCCACTGCTCCCGGATGGTCTTGTCCGACAGCCGCGCGTAATGGGAGGTCATCGCGTGCGAGTCGTGGTCGAGCAGTCGGCGGACGGTCTCCTGCGGGACCTCGTTGTTGATCAGACGGGTGCCGAAGGTGTGGCGCCACTGGTGCGGCGTCACATGGACCTCACGGCCGAGCTCGTCGCGGACATCGCAGACACGCAACCACTCCCGCAGTTCTCCCCGGAAGGTTCCGGTGCTGAATGCCACCTTGCCCTCGGGGTTGCGAGTTGGCCGCGGCAGCAGGAACGCCGGGTCTTCGAACTCGTCGAGAACGGCCTTCTGCTGGTTGGTGATGGCCTCGGCCAGATCGGTGTCGATGGGGACGAACGCATCGCGGCGCATCTTGTGGTTGGTGTAGCGCAGATAGGGCGCGCCCTGACCGTCGCGGACAACGCAGTCCAGCCGCAGGCGAGCTCCGTCACCGACGCGCAGCCCGGTGCTCATCAGGATCCGCGCCAGCAGACGACCACGGGAGTCGGCGAAGCGGACGAGGTTGTCGAGGTGCTCAAGCTGGACCATCACCGCTTCCGACAACGCCCGTGGTGGCCCCTTGACCAGGCGCGGGTAGTCCTCGGGGAACAGGTCGACCTGAGCAGACAGGCGAGATTCCCAGCCGTGCTGACGGGCCGAGCGCAGTAGACCGGCGAGGCTGCTGAGCTGACCGGTCCGGCTCTTCGGGTTGGGAAACCGTTCGACCAGGTGCGCCAGATGGACCTCGACCAGCTCCCGGGTCAACGCCTCGGGCCCACGCTGCAGAGCCGGAAACGACTGCGCGAACAGGGTGATCGCGCGGATGTCAGCGCCGACGGTCGCGACCGCGATCCCGGTCGAGAGCCGCCAGCGGGCCCACCGTTTGGTCAACTGCCGCAGCCAGATCGGCTCGATCCCGGTGAACCGGAACCGGGTGTCGCGTCCGGGGAACCCGAGCCTGCGCAGCAGCCAGACATCGCGCGGGAACTCCGCGTCCCAGCCCACACCCTCGACAAGGTCACGCAGATAGCCGATCGCGTCCAGCAGGAACCGGCGCTCGATATGGCCGCGCTCGCTGGAGAACCCGAGATAGGTGATCCAGGAATCGGGGCTGCGGTCCAGCAGCGAGGTGACGCCGCCGCCCGGCAGGGCTCGCAGCAGTCGCCGGATCGAGTGCGGCCTGGTGATCGTGCGGCGCTCGTCGACGCGGCATTGGATCGCGTAGGCGATCTCCAGCCGCATCGGCATCGGCAACCGGCGCAGATCGAACCGGTCCCGCCCGAACGTCGCGCAACCGAGCAGCCAGGACTCGATCGGCGGCCGGTGGGCGCGGATCCACCGATTCCGGTGATGGACACACAATCCCGCGTCGCCCTCGGCCTCCAGACCGCAGCCGGGGAATCGGCAGTCGGCCCCGGCCGGCAGCGGCCGGCCGCCGCCATCGGCGATCCACCGCGTCAGATCGACGCGGCCCTGCTGGTGCCAGCGATGCGCGTGGGAGTGGCAGAGGCCGTGCTCGCGGCGGCTGCGACGACATGTCGTGATCGCGCATTTCGGTGGTTGCTGTAGCCAGCGCCGGTTCGCCGGCGCCGCCTTGGCCCAGGCCTCAAGGTCGTCGGGACGGCCCTCGTCGATCCAGCGCTGATGATGCGCCGAGCACTTACCGAAGATCACCACGAGCCGCTCGCAGACCGGCACCAGGCACCGGGGTCCGCCAATCACCGGGTCATCGGGGTCGACCACGATCACCGGCTGCGCGAACTGCGGCCGCAGCCGGGCCGCCAGGTCGGTGCCGGAGTCGTTGTCGCTGTTCGGAATCGGGTGCAGCTGCCTCATGCGGTCGGCCCCGTCGCCGCTGGCTCGTCGAGGAACCCGGCCGCGGCCAGGGCGCGACGAGCGTCCTCGACGCCCAGATGGGAGTAGGTGTCGACGGTGGTGCTGATGCTGGCGTGACCGAGCAAATGCTGCACGATCTCGGCGGCGACCCCGCGACGCAGCAACCCGGTGGCGTAGCTGTGGCGGAACAGGTGGGGCGAGAACGTGATCGCGGTGCGGTCCCGCAACCGGCGCACCAGGCGGTCGACAGTGGCGTAGCTCATCGGCTCGCCGACCGGTTTTCCCCAGAGGTTGACGAACACGTAGTCGCAGTCCAACAGCCCATACTCCTCGTGCAGGTAGTCGCTGTAGAGGCGGAACAGGTCGGCGTCGGCGGGAACTTCCCGTGACCACGTCTTTGCCCGCGCTCGGTTCACGTTCGTCCGGGGCCGGACCGCGACCAACCGGCGGCGGGCGTCGAGATCCTCGTGCCGCAACCCGAGTGCCTCACCGATCCGCAATCCCGTGCCCTTCAGCAGGCTCAGCAGGAACCTGTCCCGCAACCGGTCGCAGGAGTCGATCAGCGTCGTCATCTCCGCCTGACTCAGCTCCCGTGGCGGCCGCCGCTCTGCCCGCAGCGAGATCGCCCGGTGCCGCTCCGGCCGTGCGCCCAGGTGCGCCAGGAACGGCTGCCACGACCCGCCGCGGCGGCCCGGCCGCCACCGCGTCAGCAACTCGCCGAGCGCGACACCGTGCCGCTGATGGAACTCGTAGAACGACGCCAACGCCGACAACTTCCGATTCACCGTCGCCGCGGCGAGATTCGCCTCCACCCAGGGCAGCATCGCCACCCGTCCATCGCGGGCCTCGACCGGCAACCGCAGCCACGTCACGAACCGGCCCAGATCCTCCAGCACAACTCGATCCCACTGCAGGCCACGGCAGTGCAGGAAGTCGAAGTAGTCCCGCAGATCGTGGGCATAGGCGCGGACGGTGTTCGGGGAGCGATCGATCGCGGTCAGATGCGCCAGGAACCGGTCCGCCGGAACCAGTACCAGGCCGTCGGCCAGAACGGTCGCCGACTCCGTGCCCGAAGGCATCACGACCCGCTGCACCCTCAACGCTGATCCCGTCATAGACACGGCAAGGTAATCCGTCCACAACGAACGCCAGGGAGGCGCACCAACCCCATCGTGTACATCGTGGACGCTCAACCCGAGCGGTTAGATAACGGCGCAGAGGCGTGGGTCGGTGAAGGTTTTGGTCCAGCCTCCGAAGCTTTCGTTGGAGGCGATTGCGACGGAGTTTTTCTCTTCACGTTCGGTGAGGACTTGGAACAGGAGTTCGGCGCCGCGGCGGTCGAGTTCCATGTAGCCGAGTTCGTCGATGCAGAGCAGGTCGACGCGTCCGTAACGGGCGATGGTCTTGTTGAGTTGCTTGTCGTCGGAGGCTTCGATGAGTTCGTTGACGAGTTTGGTGGCCAGGGTGTAGCGAACCCGGAATCCGGTCATCGCGGCTTCGGTTCCCAGGGCGATGAGCAGGTGGGATTTGCCGGTGCCGGAGTCCCCGATCAGGCAGAGAGGCTGACCCTTTTTGACCCATTCGCAGGTGGCCAGTGTGTGGATCACGGCCGGGTCGAGGTGGGGGTTGGCGTCGAAGTCGAAGGCGCGCAGGGACTTCTCGCGGGGGAACGCCGCGGCTTTGATGCGGCGTTCGGAGCGGCGGCGGGCGCGATCGTCGCATTCGGCCATCAATAGTTCGGCCAGGAATCCTCGATAGGTCATCTGCTCGCGTGAAGCGACGTCGGCGATGTCGTTGAACTGGGAGCGGATCGTGGGAAGACGCAGCATCCGGCATGCTTGGTCGACTGCGGTGTCGGCGGCTTGTTCGGTCAGTCCTCGAGGGCGTGGTCGGTGGGGGCTCATGGTTGTCCTTTCGCGGGGTGGTGGCGGAGGAGCTGGTCGTAGGCGGTGACGGAGGGAATCGGCCGGGTATCAGGCGGTAGGTGTGTCAGGCGCCGTTGGGTCAGCGACGTGACCGTGCCCTGTGGTGCGGTGGTTTCGGGCTCGTCGGCGTCGTCGATGGCTTCGTCGTTGTCGGCGATCTTGCGTGTTTCCAGCGCCACCGCGTCGGCGGTGAGTGCTCCGGCCCGCAGTGCGGCGGCCAGGCCTGCGACGACGTGTTCGTGTGCGTGGTGCCGGTGCAGGAGCAACACCTCGATCAGCGCCCGGGTGCCGACGGCATCACCGTGGGTCCTGTTGGCGGCTGCCCACCAGGCGTCGTGGACCGGGGTGAACTTGCCCGAAGCACGGGCCTGTTCCAGCACGGTCGAGCCCGGTAACGCGCCGGGTTTGAGGACGAGAGCTTCGAGGTAGTGGTCGAGCTCCAGGCGGGCGCCGCCCTTGGCCAGCAGACGTTCGTGTCTCGCGATTTCAGTCTGGCCGTCATAAACAATGAGATGTGAGGCATGAAGGAGAACCCGGACAGGCCGGCTGATCAGCTTCGCCGGCACCGAGTAGCGATTCGTGCGGACGCTGACCTGAGCAGAGCGGTCCACTCGCAGGCTGAACCACCGCCCGGTCTCAAAAGACTCCTCCGGCAAGGGCCTCAACAGCGGCTTTTCGACGGCGAAGTACTCGCCGATCGTGCGTGCTCTCGTGCCGATTCGACGGTCGTCGTTGTCGCGGTCCCACTGATCGATCATCGCGTTGAGCTCGTCCAGTGAGTCGATTTCCGGGACCGGGACCAGGTGGTTGCGGCGAAACCATCCGATATCGCCTTCCACTCCGCCTTTCTCGTGGGCGCCGCGGATACCGGGCTGGCAGTAGAAGGCCTCCAACCCGTAGTGGGACCGAAACGCCGTCCACCGCTCGTTTTCCACTCGCTGCCGGGAAAACCCCAGAACTTGCGCGACGGCGGCCTTGAGGTTGTCGTAGCGGACCTTGCCGCTCGGGACCCCACCCAAAACGGTGAACGCGTGGACGTGCCCTTCCAGGAAGGCTTCCTGGCCGCCTGAAAGGAACACGCGATGCACCGCTTTGCCGGAAAACGACAGCCGGAACGAGAACAACGAGCACGTCACCTGCTGACCACGCAGCCGGAGCACCACGTCACCAAAATCGACTTCCGCTTCGGCGCCGGGTTGATGGACCTGGGGCACGAACACGTTCACCGGCGCCCGCCCGGCCTGGGCGCGGATCTCGGGACGACGGTCCGCCACATAGGTGCGCACCACCTGGTAAGACACATCGACCATCGACTGCTCGTCGACCAGACGATCGAAGATCCGTTTCACCGTGTGCCGCTGCTTGCGCGGCGCATCCAGATCCGCCCGCAGGATCTGGTCGATGAACGGCTTGTAGGGATCAAGCTTCGAAGCACGCGCCGGGTACTTCTTCCGGGTCTGTGGCCACGGCGACGCCAGCGCCTTGGCCACCGTCCGGTAGCCCACACCGTGTTTGCGCTGGATCTCCCGGCCCGACAACCCAGCACGGTCGTCACGGCGGATCGCTGCGTACAGGTCGATCTTCGACTTCGGCATCGACGCTCCTCCATCCAGAGCAACGTCGATCTTCCCATCAGCCCATGCCGGTGGTGTCAAAATTCGCCGACATGGCCTAACCCCCACCAGGGGCGGTGTCGACATTCACGAACATCTGACGCCAGACAACACCGTCAAAACCAGTCAACGACATGGCCGAGATAGCCGTGAGTCCACAGCTGATAGCCGCACTGCGCCCGCTGCTGTTCCGGAGGTGGAGTGCCCCCTCATTCGTCTTCCTGCTCGACGAGTAAGCCGCGCAGCATGCATTGCATACAGGGCATGCCGTTCTTGGTGTGCCCTACGTGGTGGAACGAGACCTCAAGGCCGCACAACGTGCGGTAAGCACCGGCCACGGGTACCGCGAAGTGCACTACGCGAAATGCCTCGCCGACGATGCCTCCGCGGTATTGGACCGCGACCCAAGATGAGCTCTTCCTGGCGTCGTCGCTGCATGCGTCGCCGTGCCACGACTCTGACGTGTCATCCATTCGGTGCAGCCACCCCACATCACCACGGGGGTTACAAACCTTCCCCTGAACAGGTTTTCCGCAACCCCCTTGGTAGCGCGCACAAGTAAATCAGACCCCCAGGACCGTGCCGATCCTGGCAAGCCCCTTCACCTTTCGATCGGCATCAGCACCCTTCCTGGTCCAGTGACGCCGCTTCGCAGCAGGTCATCACAACAACCCCATGTGAAGATCCTTCGGAACCAAGCTGGAGTAGTGTCACCGCCGCCATGAGCCATCCCTCCTCGTGGCAGTGGAGACGCCCAGATTCATCCCCTACTGAGCGTCAAACAAAAGCCCCTGCGCACCACTTGGTACGCGGGGGCTTTTCCATGTCTTCTCTTCCTGGTTTCAATCGTTGGAATATTCCAAATTCTGCGTGCTCGCGGCCCGCTTCCAAGCCGACGAGATCCTCGCCGACCACGTCCGCAACACCGTCGAGAAGCTGCTGGACCGCTCCACGCTCCTCGCCGAACGGGTCGAAAGCGGACAGACCGCCGTGGTCGGCCTGTGCTACTCGCTGGCCGACGGCCGGGCGCACGTGGCCGCGGCTCACGGCGGAAACGTCCCCGTCGGCACCACGACCTGACCGCGTGGACCGTCAGGACCCACCACAATGCCTGAGGGCATCGCATCGCACGGTGTGGCCGCCGGCCCCCGGTCGACCGGGGACTCGCGGCTGATCGAGCTCGCGCAGGACCCCCGCCTAGGCGGTCTTCGAATCGGGGAGGGCCACCACGCGTGCGCCTCGGCCAAACATGGGATCGTTGCAACCTCGCGAGTGTTGCGACAATCCCTAGCGTGCGCTGGTAAGGGCGTGAGCGAGCTGGTCCACGGTGGGTGCGCCGGTGAAGCCGTTCGGTATCGCATAAACCCGGCAGGTCAGACCGTAGATCTGACCTGCGGACGGGAATTCGTCGTGGCCGTTGATGCGGATCGCAGGCGACCCAGGAAAGCACAGGGCCTGGGCCTGTTGATGCGTCTCGACAGTGCGTAGACAGATCTCGACGTCGCGGTGGCCTACGGTCTCGAGAGCCTGGCTGAGTCGTTCCTGGGCCCGGGGCCAGTTCGGACAGCCCGCGAAGTAGAGCAGTTCGACGTCCACGACTCCATGGTGGACCGAACTTCGGGTGTTTCCCGTAGCCAGAAGAGACGCCGGCTGGGGCGTCGCAGACCAGCGACTCTTCGCGACCGACTGTGGCACTTCTCGTGGATACATCACTGCTGGTCAGGCCGCCGCGCATGCGGCGGCGAACGCGCGCCGCTGGCGGCATGACAAAGCCACTCGACGTGGTTCGCTTGTTGAGTAGCTTCACTTGCTATGTGTCGCCGGTGTTGGTGCGGGAGTTCCCACTCGGCACCAGCACCGGTCTTTACCCGGCCAGAGGCAGCACCTTCGAGAAGCCCCGTTCGGGCACCACCCATTTTGCCGGAGTGCGCCTTCCGCCGCAGGTATGAACGGAGCGTGCCCCTCCCGACGTTGTGCCACATTACGGGTGTAGTTTGGTTGCGGGTCGATTGAGCGTGATCTCCCGGCATTTGATTCCCTCCGCCCAAGGGCGCCGGGGGCACCAGAGGGAATGGGCCCCGCGTCCCGCAGGCAGACGCGGGGCCCATTCTTTCGCCCTGGTCGTGTCACGGAACGAGCGGGTAGCCGGACGACTGCGCGAGTAGCGGCGGGCCAAGTGGCATGAGGCCGGCGACCCTGATCTCGAACGGGGTATGGGTATCGGGTCGGAGAGTCCCGCTGCACGGGCCCCTCGCGGCTCGGTTGGCGAAAGGCCCCCTTCTATACGAGCGTGCGCCAAGACCAGGACACCAGCACTATCCCGTTCGACGCGCTCAATCGCCACCCCGGACAGATGCGGCAACAATACGTCTAACCAGTCATGATCCCACCCGAACCAGGATCATAAACTCGGAAAGGCCCCGCCCGGGTCAACCATGTTGATCATTCAACCAGCTCCAGAGCCGAAAACCCGACACTCCCACGGAGGGCTGTGAAGCTCTGGGCGGCTGAGGACGCGTGGGACACCTTAGACACGAACTCGTCGCACTGGTCCACCGAATCCCTCGGTGCAGGCCAGTGCGATGAGTTCGTCACACGGTCCCGCTGAGATCGTCCAGTTGTTGGGGCTCTAGTGGGTTGGTCGGGTGCTTGTGGGTTGCGTGCGCTGTGTTCACCAGAGTTGTTGGGTTGCCAGTTCTGCGCCGGCGGTGAGGGTTTCGAGTTTGGCCCAGGCGATGTCGGCTGCGACGGGGTGGAAGGTGGCGAAGGTGGAGAGGCCGCAGTCGGTGCCGGCGATGACTCGTTGTTTTCCGACGAGGTTGGCGTAGCGGATAATGCGTTGGGCGACGAGTTCGGGGTGTTCGATGTAGTTCGTGCAGGTGTCGATCACGCCGGGGATGATGCTTTTGTCGTCGGGCAGCGTGGTTGTTTCGAATACGCGCCACTCGTGTGCGTGTCGGGGGTTGGCGGCTTCGAAGACGAGGGCGCCGACGTTGGCTTGCAGGACGATGTCGATGATGTCGGCCAGGGCGACGTCGTGGTGGTGCGGGCCGGCGTAGTTGCCCCAGCAGAGGTGGAGTCTGACTTGCTGCGGGTCGACGGTGCGCAGGGCGTGGTTGAGGGCTTCGACGTGGATGGCGATGCGGTTGCGGAAGCCTTCGAGGTCGAGGTGTGTGTATTGGGCGTGTCGGCCCATGGCGAGGTCGGGCGCGTCGATCTGGACGGTCAGGCCTGCGCGGGTGATGGCCTGGTATTCCTCAGCCATGGCGTCGGCCAGGGCGTAGAGGTATTCGTCGTGGGTGTTGTAGTGCTGGTTGTCGAGGAACAGGGAGATGACGCCGGGTGAGGCTGCGGGGATTACGCCGCCGGTGATGTTGGTGTTGTTGAGGGCGTCGTTGAGGTTGGTCACATCGGTTTGCAGTTCGTCGTGGCCGATGTATTTGATCGGGCCGGTGCAGGCGGGCATTCCGGTGACCAGCCCGTCGAGGGCGGTCTCGGCCAGTCCGGGGTAGTCATCGAGGTCGGCGAGTGAGAGTGCGGCGGCTTCGCCGTCGAAGCCGGAGAGGCGTTCCTTGACGTAGGTGGAGTAGCCGATCTTGCTCATTTCGCCGTCGCTGGCGATGTCCACGCCGACGTTGTGTTGGCGGGCGACGATGTCGAAGACCGCCTGTCTGACGAGGCCGGGCAGTTGAGTGGTCTCGGTGTCGTTGAGGCCCTGGGTTTCGCGGCGGCTGATGATGGCTGCGAGTTCGTCGGGCCGGGGCAAGCTACCGGTGTGGGTGGTGAGGATCCGGTCGTTGCTGCGGTGCATGGTGTTTCTCCTTCTACTGGTGGCCGGAGGCTGACGCTGTGGTTGGTGCTGAGTCTGGAGATGTGGGGTGGCTGGGTGTGGCCAGGACTGCCAGGGCTGCTGCCGCGTTGATCACGAGGAACAGGGCGAGGGTGGGCAGCGGGCTGCCGGTTGCGGTGGTCATCGCTGCTGCGGCTAGCGGGCCGAAGCTGGAGATGGTGCTGCCGAGCTGGTAGGTGGCGGAGAGGGCGGAGTAGCGGGTTTCTGCGGGGAACCGTTCGGCGAGGAAGGCGGCGAGGGTTCCGTAGACCGCTCCGTGCCCGAGGCTCATGGCGAGCACGTAAGTGCCCACGGTGACAAGCTCGTTTCCGTCGGGGAGCCAGAACAGGCCCGGGAAGATCGCGGTGGCCGCCAGTGCGTAGCCGGTGATGAGTACGCGTCGGCGTCCTATGCGATCGGAGAGGTATCCGGCGAGGGGAACGGTGCCGCATTGCAGTGCTGCGGCGATCATCAGTCCGGTGAGGACGGTGGTGTCGTCGACGCCGGTTTTGGTGGTGCTGTTGAGCAAGTAGACCGTGAAGATGGTGACGGTGATGCCGTGTCCGAGTGCGGCGACGGTTCCGGTCAGCATCACGCGTGGATTGGCGCGGATGGCCTGCAGGAGTGGGATGGATGCGGTGTTTCCGGTTGTCTTTACCTGTTGGAATGCGGGGGTTTCGGTGAGACCGAGGCGCACGATGAGTCCGACGGCGATCAGGAGGAGCGAGGCCAGGAATGGTATGCGCCAGCCCCATGTCAGGAACGCGTCCCGGGGCAGCCAGGAGGCGGCGCCGAAGGCGAGGGTTCCGGCGAGGAAGCCTGCTGGGAAGCCGGTTTGGGGCCAGCTCGTGAACCAGCCGCGGCGGTGGGCAGGTGCATTTTCGGCGGCGAGCAGGATCGCGCCGCCCCATTCTCCGCCGATCCCGATGCCTTGCAGCACTCGGAGAGTGACCAGCAAGACGGGCGCCCAGATGCCGATCTGGTCGTGGGTGGGCAGCAGGCCGATCGCGGTGGTGGCCAGGCCCATGGTCATCAGTGTGGTCACGAGCATGGCTTTGCGGCCCAGGCGGTCGCCGAAATGACCGATGATCAGGCCGCCGAGGGGGCGGGCCACGAATCCAGCTGCGTAGGTGGCGAAGGCCGCCAGAGTTTCGGCGGCCGGTGATTGGCTGGGGAAGAACAGTGGGCCGAGGACGAGTGCTGCGGCCGTCGAGTAGAGGTAGAAGTCGTACCATTCGATGGCTGTGCCCACGGCGCTGGCCCACAGCACACGACGGATGTTGCGGCGGTTTTCCTGCGGTGGCTGGCCTGGTGGTCGTGGTTCGACGCTCACGGTGTCTTCTCCCCACTCGTTGTGAGAACGTCAATGAGCTCTGTAAGTCCGTGGATCACGTGATCGGCTCCGGCACGGGCGAGAGCTGGTGCGGGGCGGTAGCCGCCCGCGAAGCCGACTGCGACGGCACCGGCGCGACGCGCTGCTTGAACGTCGTGTTCGGTGTCGCCGACGTAGAACACGCGGCGTTTTCGGCGGTGTGCGGTGAAGTGGCGCAGCACGATCGACTTGTCGCCGACACCACCGCAGACGATCTCGAGGTGTTCGGACAGCTGCAGCCGTGCCAGGTCGGACAGGACGAGCTCGGTGCTTGCCGCGCTGACGACACCGACGAGGCTCCCGTGTTGCATCAGGAAGTCCAGCAGTCCCTGCGCCCCGTGCTGCAGTGGCGCAGGTGAGGCGAGCATGAACTCGTTCCACTGGTTGGTTGCCGAGGCGACCTGTCTCTCGTTCACGCCGAGTTCGCGAAACAGCTGTTCTAACGGCAACGTGAACCGCGCGGCGAACTCACGCACGCCCGGCGCCGGCAGCCGCCTGCTGCGTAGCACCGCTGCCGCGGCGAGTGCGGCGCGTTCGATGTCGTCGACCACGGTGCCGTTCCAGTCGAACAACACGACCGGCGCCTCTCGGCCGCTAGCTGCGGAAATCCCTGTCATGGCCAGTGACGGTAGGAGCGTGTTGAAAATCCGAACCGTCTCGGAGGTGAACGACGGAGTAAATATTCTCTACAGCGGTGAAGCTCGCTATGTAACTTCTTTTCACCGTGCTTACGGTGCGGGCATGCAGGTCAGCGGATTCGTTCTCGACGCCTCCACTGAGGCCGGTCTTGCCGATGTCGTCGTCACAGACGGGCGTCAGTGGGCCAGAACCAACCAGGATGGACACTTCACCCTCCCCTCATCGCCCGCGCGACACGTCTGGGTGCGTGTGCCGCGCGGCTGGGACACCGAACAATGGTGGAGCAGCCGCGCCCCGGAACTGACATTCCGATTACACCAGGAAGAACAGCCGTCGCTGCCGATGAGCTTCGCGCACCTCACCGACACCCATGTGTCCACCTTGACCGGCGATCCGTCCGACGCCGTCGAACTCGCGGTACGCCATGGCGACGGCACCGACACCACCGCAGCTCTTGACCACGCACTTCAGCGAGCGGCAGACAGCGGCGCCGACTTCGCCGTGATCACCGGCGATCTCACCGACCACGGGACCGCAGCCGAGTTCGACCACGTCCACACCGCCATTGCCCGCGCGCCTCTACCGGTCTATGTCCTTCCCGGCAACCACGATCACTACGGGCACCGTCATGAACCGCGCGACACCGATTCACCCCTGGGCGGTGGGTTTCTGGGCGATGCCACGGTGGAGCGCTACGAAGAAGAGCTCGGGCCGCGGTGGTGGTCGCGCACCATCGCCGGCATGCACGTGATCGCGCTGGACTGGTTCAGCGCCTGGTGCGGGATCGACGATCAACTCCAGCGGGAATTCCTCGCCGCCGACCTCGCGCGCGTCGAGCCCCACACTCCGGTACTGGTGCTCACACACGACCAGCTGCCGACCTCATGGCTGCAGCACCTGCACACATCCGCCCAGCACCTGCGACTGATCGGTGTGCTGTCAGGCCACTGGCACGCACCGAAAGTCGTCATCGACGAGGGGTGCGCGCACGTCAGCACCGGACCAGCAGGGTTCGGCGGCCTGGACTGGTCACCTCCGCAGCTGCGCCTGCTCGACTGGGACGGCACCAGCCTGACCCCGCACACCCCCACCCCGGTGACCAACCAGAGCTCGAATCCTGTGGTGCCACCACCGGCCGATGGTCGGCATCAGAGCTTGGCTGTGGGAAGCGGGCAGCATCTCGGTCGCATCACCTGCGCCAAGAACCGATGGATCATGCCCAGCTATGACGACACCACACAGCGCAATTACCTGTCCGCAATCGATGTCGACGGAACCCTGCACTGGCGCCACAGCCTCGGCACCACACCGCTGACCGGCCTCACCAGCAACGACGACCAGATCATCGCGGCCAGCGTCTCCGGCCTGCTCACCTGCCTCTCCCCCGACGGTACGGTGCTGTGGACCTACCAACTCGGCAGCCACCTCCACAACCGCCTGCACAACGCACCCATCACCACCGACAACGGCGTGGTCGTGGCGGGCAACCTAGCCGACCTGGCGGCCCTGTCCATCAGCACAGGCGAACCCCTCTGGCACCGGGACAACCTCGGGCCTGTGGACACGCTGCTGACCTACGGAAACGGAACCGCCACCGACGACACCGTGATCCTGCCCTTCGGTGGCCCGTACAGGGGCATGACCTCACTCGAGATCGCCACCGGAACCGTGCGCTGGGCCGACGACAGCGGCACACCTCTCCCGCTCAGCGACGTCGTGCCGGTCGGCCCCGGCGATGCCCTGCTCGTGCGCAGTGGACCCACGATCGAGCGCCTCCACCTGGACACCGGCGAAATCCGCTGGCGCACACCGCTGCAGGGCCGGTTCTCCACCGCCGCACCTCACCACAACGGGCACACCATCACCCTCGTCTCCGGCGACGGGATCATGCACCGGCTCGATATCGACACCGGCACCATCAGCGCGCGCACGACGATCCCGGCAACGCGATCAGCGCATGGCCCCTATCGCACCACCGGAACCGGCGCACCGACTGCACCGGTGCACTGCGCTCGAGGGCTGGTCATCGTGCTCATCGACGGCTCGGTCTGGCACCTCCCAGAACACGGCCAGCCCACCATGCTCACTGACCTCAACAGCACGGTGACCACGCAGCCCGCCGTGCTCGGCGACCGCCTCGCCATCCTCGACACCCGCGGCACTGTGCACATCGTGTCCCTGTGACCTGGAGATCCCATGACCAGCCTTGCCCACGACACCGCTCCCACCCGCGGAGCGGTGACCACCCACATCCGGGCACAACTGCCTGACCTCACCCCCAGCGGACGACGCATCGCCGAGGCCGTTCTGGACAACCCCCACGGCATCGTCCACCTCACCGTCACCGATCTCGCCGACCACACCAACACCTCGGTCGCCACTGTCGTGCGGTTCTGCCAAGACATCGGGCTGCGCGGCTTCCAGGACCTCAAAATCCGCCTCGCCAGCGAATCCGCACCACCGGCCCAAGGCATCTACGACGATGTCACCGGCAACGACACTCCACCGGTCGTGCTCAACAAGGTCATCCACAGCACCGCCCGAGCCATCACCGAAGCGGCCAGCACACTCGACAGCGACGCTTTCACCCACGCCGTCGAGCGCCTCAGCACCGCGCGCCGAGTGCTCTTCGCCGCGGTCGGCACCTCCTCACCGCTGGCCCAGGACGCCGCCTACCGGTTCCGCACCATCGGCATGCACACCGAAGCCCCCACCGACACCCATGTCCAGCACGTCACCGCCGGCCTGCTCGATGCCGGCGACGTGTGCCTGACCATCAGCCACACCGGCCAAACACAGGAAACACTGGCCACCACCACCGCAGCGAAGAACGCCGGCGCCAGCGTCATCGCGATCACCAGCTTCTACCGCTCTCCCTTGACCAAACTCGCCGACCTCGCCCTTGTGGCCGGCTCACGCGAAACCAACTTCCGCATCGAAGCCACAACCAGCCGTTTGCTGCACACCACTGTGCTCGACGCACTCCACGTCGCCTACACCCTCACCAATCCCGAACGCGCAGCACACGTCCAACAGCGAAGCGCCGACATCATCACCGAACACCGCATCTGAACGCGCTACCAGCGCTGAGCAGATGACGCAAACGGCGATTTTTCAAATGGTGAACACACGGTTAATGTCACTCAACGAGAGCATTGATGAACTCTTTCTCGTGCGGCTAGAGTCGACCAAGTCGCGGTCAGCCCGGGGGCGGATCCAGTACCCGCGATCCGATTGGATCATTGCGTTCAGCTCTACTGCAAAGACGCAGTCATGTTCATGCTGATGCTGGTTCCGCGGGCCGTCGACGCTGGATGAACTCATCATCAACCCGCGAGGTGTAATTTCGTGGACGATTTAGATGAAATGCTGTCTCAGCAACAGCAGTACTACCGTGAGCGGGCGCGTGATTACGACGCATGGATCAATAACTACCTGCTTCCAGCGGAGAAGAAGTTCGAGGAACTGGTCAACTCCTCCCCACTCACCGGGGACATCCTCGAAATGGCGTGCGGGAGTGGGTACTGGACCGAGCGGATCAGCCGGGTTGCCCACCATGTGACCGCACTCGACGGATCGCAGGAAATGCTCGACATCGTCGACGGGCGACAGCTGCCCAACGTCAGCACGGCGCAGGCGGATCTGTTTAACTGGAATCCACCCACCCAGTGGGACGGGATCTTTTTCGCGAACTGGCTCGCGCATGTCCCCGACGCACGCTTCGAACAGTTCTGGAGAACCGTCTCAGCAGCTCTGCTGCCGACGGGCACGGTCGTGATCATGGATGTCGCACCCGCCGAGAAGTTTATCGAAGAAGAGGTCGTG
This sequence comes from Saccharopolyspora endophytica, assembly GCF_018070075.1. Classification (GTDB taxonomy): domain Bacteria; phylum Actinomycetota; class Actinomycetes; order Mycobacteriales; family Pseudonocardiaceae; genus Saccharopolyspora; species Saccharopolyspora endophytica. Next base: position 128,528 of record NZ_JAGPXE010000010.1, on the reverse strand, counting down.
GACGACTCCTCGTTGCCAATTGCCCGGCGACGACTCAAGGATGGACGCAGGTTCGACATCGTCAAGAAGTACTGGGAACCCGAGGAATTGCTCGACCGAATCAGCCCACTTGGGTTCACCGGCAAGGCCACGCCTGTGGGCCAGGAAGCCGGCCGCGGATTTGTTTGGTACGAACTGGAGAAGCGCAATGAGTTCTAGCCTCCGGAACTACAACCCGCAACGCACCTACGACTCGGCGGCCCGCGACTACGACCGCACCTCGGTGGATTTCTGGCGCTTCAGCGCCGACCGGACGGTCGACAAGGTCGCATTGACTGCCGGCGATCACGTCCTCGATGTCGCCTGCGGCCCGGGCCCGGTGGCCCTGGCAGCCGCCGAGCAGGTCGGACCGACAGGACACGTCGTCGGTCTCGACATCTCCGAAGAGATGCTCTCCCTTGCTCGCGCACACGCCGCAGAGGCTGATCTGACCAACATCGAGTTTCATCAGCAGAGCATGGACGACCCACTCTGCGCCGAATACTCGAAAGACGCGGCCACGTGCGTATTCGGAATCTTCTTCGCCGAAGACGTCGGGCACACCGCGAGCCTCATGTGGTCCGCCCTCAAACCAGGCGGCCGACTCGCGATCACCACACTCGGCCGGAAGTTCTTCTCCCCCATGTACGAAGCCTTCATCACCGCGGCCCTCCGCGAGAATCCCAGTCTCGAAACGGACGTCCCATGGGAAAACACCGCGGACCCCGAACGGCTGCACCAAATGCTGACCGAGGCAGGGATACCAGGTGTCCGGGTGGAGCACGAAGTCGCCCCACTGCGACTCCGGCACCCGGATGACTGGTGGCGGATCGTCATGGGAACCGGCATCAAACGCCTCACCATGGACCTCGACGGCCCCGCGCTCGCACGCGTCCACGCAGCCAACATCGAGTTCATCAAACAACAAGGAATCGACACGCTAGAGCTCGGAGTCAACTACGCAACTGCCATCAAGCAGTAGCAAATCCGCAGTGTTCATGTCGCCGAATTCTGCACCAAGGAGCAATGAGCCGACGTCTAACACACACGAGAATCGACACCAACTCCGAAGCCACCGATACCGAACTGTGAGTCTTTGCCTAGACCTCGGCCGGAAGTAACAGGTGGCAGTGGCGATCTTGGAGAAGCGTGCGAGGAGGGTCGGGATGCCCGGCCCTCCTCGCACGCAACCAGCGAAAGGGCGATGCCAGTGCCGCAGCACGCCGCGCGCTGCCGACGTTGTCCTGCCTTCCCGCCGTTGGTTGCTAAGTCCGGGAAGCTAGACCAGTTGGTAGTTCGCGTCACTTTTGCCCATCGTTGATCATCCCCAACAAGATCAGGCTGTCATGCACACTGGTGACCGCGCCGGAGCCCAGCCACCGACAGATTCTCCTCAGGCACTCCTGGAACGAGCACCAACGCCTCCCAGGGTGCATGAGCGCCTCCGGCCCAGAGGTGCGTTGCTATGGTCTTCCCGCAGTCACGCACGTGGGCACAAGACCTCTCAGTGAGCGTGGCGCGTGCCAGGATGCCTACCCTGTCGGTGTGCCACGGCTCTCGGAGTACTACCACGATCCCCATGCTCCCCTGGCCAACTCGCTCGCTCCCACTTCGTTCGCGGTCGTACGAAACGCTCAAGGCCGGGTGTTGCTGGTGCAACGCATCGACACCCGCAACTGGGAGCTACCGGGCGGGAAGGTCAACTTCGGGGAATCGGCACTGGACACCGTCGTACGCGAGGTGAACGAGGAAGCCGGCATCCTCATCACCGTGACCGGGCTCGCAGGCATCTACACCGACCCGGGACACGTCATGGCGTACTCCAATGGCGAGGTCCGCCAGCAGTTCGCCATGTGCTTCCACGCCACACCGCTGCGAGGTGATCCGCGCCCGGACCACGAAGAAACGATCAATGCCGAGTGGGTGGAACCCGGTGCTCTCGACACGCTCCCGATCCACCCGAGCATGCAACTACGCCTGTCACAGGCGATGAAACGCCCCGAGCAGGTGCACCTGATCTGAACACCGCCACGACACACACGGCGGCGCATTCACTTGGGACGGGTTACTCCGAGTTGCCGGAACGCTGCGCGACCGCGGCACCGACTCCGATCGCCGCCGCCACCGGCCACTCGATCACTGACAGCGCAGCCAACGCTCCCAGGCCACCGTAGTAGACCATCATCGTGCGGGATGGGAGATAACCCCGAACACTATCGGCGGCGCCAGCAAGATCATCCCGTGTGGGGACGTAGTGATCAGGACGATGGAACTCGGCCGTTACACCGGGCAGCTCCACCGTCGTCGCCTCAACACGGGAAGACGTCCGCCCTGCGCCCGCTGGCTTCCGCTGCTTCGTAGCCATGGCTCCTCCCCTCGGGCAAACCACGTGCCTCATGGTCAGCCATGCATGACCCCGAACTCATTCGAACCGGACAATTCGAACAGCACAATCTTACCCCTGGCCAACGAGCGCACTCCCCGCGCGAGGCCGTGGCATACGGCGCGTGGAACCTCCGTTCGCCCCCCACTCCGCTCGGCATGACGTGGGCCGACGGTCACACGCGCTGCGACACCACCGGTCGATCACGGTTCGTTTGACGCTGATGGTCTTCCCGCTTACCCGGCCTGAGGAGAAGATCTTGCCGTTGCAGATCACCAACGCCCAGCCGTCGTCTTTGGCCTGCCGGCGAGATTCGTGCAGGTCAGGGTGCTGGTCGGCGAGTACGTCGGTGACCTCGTCGAGGTAACGGTAGGCGGTCGCGCGGGAGATCCCGTGATCACGTGCGAGTCTGGCGATAGCGGTGTTGTCCCGGAACCAACGCAATCCCAGCACTGCCTGACCGAACGGGCTCAGTGCCCGGCGGCCTGTCCGGGTGCCCAGCTCGCGGCGATGGGTGGCCAGCAGTCTGGCGAGATACAGGGCGAGATCACGAGGAACATCGAGGATGGCACGATAGGTGATCACGTGGGGGCCTTACCTGGCGAAGATCATCTTTGGTCGGAGTTCTCCTACCAGAAGCCCCACGTCCCACTCCATCAGACAGGCCCTCTGCCACCTTCACCGATCACGCCACGGCGGCGACCCCGCCAGGCGCCTTACTGAGATTGATGATAGCGGGGGCTGGTGGATCAGTCTCAGATTCTCGATCTTGTACGGGCCGGCGACGCCGCGTTGTTGACGTTTCCAGCAGACCCTCCCGATGCGCAGCTTGCCGGTCCTGCGCCCGAGCAGGCCGGCGTAAAGCAACTGGTAGATCGTTTCCGGACAGGCCCTCATCGCAGGATCGGTGTGCTCGCGGGCAGCGAACCATGCCGCCCGACAGGATTGAAAGAAATTTGGCCGTGACCTGCGGCCGGTCCACACCCACCCCGACCGAGGCCGCCTCGGTAGCGCGGTTCGAGGACTCCACTCAGGCATGGGGCGTCGCGCCGTGTTTGGACTACGACGCCGAGATCAGGCAGGTGCTCTGTTCGACCAACGCCATCGAAAGCCTCAGCGCCCGCTACCGCCGGGCGGTGCGAGCCCACGGCCAAGCCGCGATCAAGTGTCTCTACCTGACCACCCGAGCGCTCGACGCCACCGGCAAGGGTTGCGCAAAATGGACCGTACGCGGGAAACGATCTCTCAATGCCTTCGCCGCCACGTTCGAAGGCCGCATCGCTCCCAGCACCACCAACTAACCACCGGAAGGCCACTTACGCCGAAACCCGACGCTCCGGTCATTGGCAGCTACCATGCGGCCATCCGGAGAGGGGCGTCAGGGAGTTGGTACGGATGAACGCACCCGGTCCAGGGCCGCCAGAAGGAGGTCCCAGGCAACTCGCAGACCTCCACGAGGCCATCGAGACCGTCTACTACGCTCGGCGGTGCTCCCTCAAGGCGGGCGATGCGACTGCGGTCGGCGCCGCCGAACAGGCGTTGCACCAGCTACTTCACGAGCTGTACTCCCGGCTCGGGTACATCCCGCCCGAGGACTCACCGAATCCGCCCCGGGCCGATTAGAACCTCCAGGGACGCGATAGGCACTCCACGACCACCGCACCGGAGCGCCAAGAGTAGTCAGCAACGAACAAGTCATGCACGCGACGTGCTTGCTCCAGGGCACCGCCGTGCCGAACCGACTTACTTGCCATCTCACCCGGCTCGATGATCCTCGTTTCAAACACGTCCTCGCCGATGGCCGAGTCCCGGCCGACCCGCGCCGTGGAGATCGCACACGTCCGGGAGCCGATATTCACCTCGGTCCGCCACATGCGCGGGATCGTAGTAGCGCCGGTTCATAGCCGACACTCAATTGCACAACGTCAACCCGCGAATTGGGGCGGGGCCGAGCCAGTAGCCGATCGGCGAGCGATCGCGCTCAGATTCGAAAGAGGGGTTCGACATCGCGAGCCTGTAACCGGATTGGGTGGACGGCAATTCGGGGTGCTGTGCCTGGTAGCAAGACAGGGGGCCGTTCGCATATGTTGCTGCACCGGCGAGTGACGTCCACGTTGGCTGATTCCCACGGAACCCCCAGATGTGGGCGGTCGACGACTCGCACGAGCTGGGCTGGCCGCCAATCCCCTCCGGTCAGTCCAGCTTCTTACTAGTCCCAGCTCAGGGCGATGCCGTTCCCGTTTCCTGCGCCTGCGGTTCCGTCACCGGTGAGCGTAAGCCGTTCGTGGAGTTCAACGCCGAGGCCGAACCCGTAGTGGAGGCAAGTACACGCAGCCCCATCCGTGGCGTGTTCGTCGCCAGTGCCATGACCTTCGGCCTGGTGATCGACCGTGAGCACGAGACCACCTTGGCCAGAGTTGATATCTTGCCGATCGCAAACACGACCGTGGAGTTCAGAACGCATGACGCAGGCCAGTGGGTTACCGCGACGTGCATGACGCTGACATGTCCGTTCGCGCGTTCGCGCTGAAAGTGGACGCAGAACAGCTACCTAATCTTCACGGCGGCCGACGGACGTCAGTCCGTGGCCAAGGTCGACCCGAAACGCACCCGGCTGCGACACTGTTCGTGACGCAGCACAGTGCGACCACCGACTCGCTACCGGAATTGCTTGGCTTCTCAGGCTGGGGCGAGCACAACCCATGGAAGTGGACAGCGTTCGGCCTGGTGTGTCTGGGTTTTGGGCTGGATCTGTTGGGGTCGTAGTCAGCGGTTGCGTTTGTCGCCGGGGCCAGAAGCCGTTGCGGTCGCGGTGGCATTGGGTGCAGATGTGGTCGCAGCGTTCGGGGCCGACGTGTTTGATCAGGTGCCATCGGCAGCGGGCAGAACAGGCCCTGCTCAGTGCAGAATCCGTTGCTGAGAGCGCGGTCTCACTCCTGAGTTTGGTGCGCGCTGCTGGGCGACGGACCTGGGTACCACTTCTGCTTCTGAGGGGGTGTCAGAGGCACATTTTTGGCTGCCGAACCGCAACCCGGCTTGCCGGAAGTCAGCAAGGCCGGCTAGGCGAGTGGAGCCCACGCCACTCGCCGTTGCGTGGTTGGGGGCATCGCGTCGGTGTTGGACGCAGCCAACACAGGGTCCTCCAGTGCCGGATCCAGATCCGTGACGAGGCGAGGATTGCCAGCAGGTCCTCGGCGGTGTCAAGGCAGTATTTGTATCGAGGCCGTAGCACCAACCTTTGAGAGCGCGTGATAGTCGATCAACCTGACGCAGGGAGGAAGCCGATCGAGCTTGGGCGGCCTCAGATCTGCCTGATCAGGTGAGAAGCTCAACCCACTCGACGCCGGCAGGTCGCTCGCCGGTCTGCACATACTCCCGGACCAGGTCGTAGACGCGACTAATCGGGAGCTCGGCGCCGGGGTCCATTGGGCAAACGTGCCCGCCCGCGAAGTAGTATTCCACGTGCTCAGTGTTCAGCCCGTCGGCCGGGACGTAGCCGGCCTGGTCTGCTCCAGCCGACCACCAGGTGACCGCCCCGCGCTCGCCGCGCACACCCACCCAGAGGCATTCGGTCCACTCGCCGGGATCTTTCTGGAGAAACCAGACAAGCCCCGCGTCTTCGCGTTGGCGTTGTTTGTCGGCCTCCCCGATGCCGTTGATGAGCGCCTCGACTTCGAAATCCGGCGTGATCTCGATTTGGACCAGGTCCAGCAACTTCGGTGCTTGGGTCATGCCTTCCCCTTGTAGGTCCTGGTGAACGGGTTTCCGTCTTGGGTTGTGCCGTGCACGGTGAGGCTGCTACCTGGTGGAAGGTACCTCTCGATGGCCTGTTCGCAGCCGATGCCCTTCCCTGGTTGCAGCTCGCACGGGATGTTGTTGATCACGAGCTCGCTGTGCTGGCGTCCTTCGCGGATCATCTTCTCTGCGGCCTTGAGTTCCACGTGGCTGGACAGGAAGCGCGCTGTACGCGGCGCGATGCCGCGTGCGACAGCGTTGCGCTGGACCTCGACTGACCACGTCTGGTCGAAGCCTGACGTGATCGGCTGGCCGACGGCGCCGCCCATGAATCCCACCGTGCGGTCCGCTCCGGTACCGCTGCGGACACGCGGCGGGAGTGCGTCGACCACGCCCGCCGCTGCGTCCGGATAGTACGAACCATCCGGCGCTTGCACGGTCGGTGGTGACCCGCCATCGTTTGCCCCGCCACCGGAGTTCCCACCATGCGACGTGGCGCCGCCAGGAACGGAGCCGGAGGACGCCCCTTCTAGATCGCGAATGTAGCTCTCGATGATCTCCACAGCCGCGACTACTCGCAGGAGCGCCGAACGCATCTCCTCGGCGGTCACCTCGTGGTGACCTAGAACCGCCTGCGCATCCGGGTCCGCCGTGCCCGTGAGCCACCACTCCAGCGTTGATCGGCGCTCGTCCCACCGGTCCAGCGCTGCCGACACGTCGACCCGTGCCGACTGCGCCTGTCTCACCGCCTGGCGCAGTGCCGACAGCAGCTCTTCGAGCGCGCTCACAGCCGCGAAGCGTAACCCTCGGTCGCCTCAAGACTCACGTTCACGGTGCCCTGAGCACCGCCCAGCGATTGGATCGCTTCGGCGAGGCCGCCAGAGGCGGCCACGACCTCGTCCTGCGTCGTACCCTCTGTGATCCGCGCTAACGTGCCCTGCGCCTCTTCCAATTTCGTGACCGCTTGCTGTATAGCGGCAATCGCCTCCCGTCCCTGTTCATTCGCGAGCGAAATACCGGCTCGGATTTCTTCAATGCCAGACATGCTCAATCACCAATCCGTTCGTTTCGACGTCTCGAAGGGGAAGCGATCACAGGGTCGACGTGTATGCCTCGATCGCTTCGGACACCCGACTCTCGTAACCGCAGAGGTCCGCAGCCTGTGCCTTCCCCTCGCTCAACTGGCGCAGCGCTTCGTTGATGTCGCCTGCCGCGTCGTAAGTGCCCTGTGTCAAGGTCGAGAGTTGGATATATAGCCGCTCGAACACGTCCTCAAGCTGTGCCGCCGGGCCAACAATTTCCTGCAGCATCTGGCTAGGTATTGAATTGAGTTCAGCCTTGAGCTGTTCAAGGTTCACGAAGTAGCACTTTCATCTTGGTGTGGACAGGATCAAATTCGCATGAGATCCGCGATTACCCGCCAAAGCAGCTCCGGGGTCGCCAGCAGGTAGCAGCTCCACTGCGGGGCCTCCGGCAGTGATTGCAACGATCGGGCGCTGCATTCGGACGGTGTGGGTCCTGGGCCGGGGCCAAGGGTCTGAGACCGAGCCCCGGCCCAGGGGTGTTCCAGACACTGATGGGCGGAGTGGTGCCTGGAACACGTCTTGATGGGCGTCTGTCTATGGAAGCGGTGGTTGGGCTGGTGAACCCGGTTTGTAGGCGAGCGCGGCGACAAACAGCTTGTCGATCGGTCGGGGTGTCCGGAGGCGAGGGCCGGTTGGCCACCAGTCCTCAACCGGCACGATGGCAGGCGCATCTGGCGCTGGACTGGAAGGCAGCAGTTCCAGTCCGGGCAGGAAGCTTTGGATCTCGTCGAGGGTGCGGAATCGGCTGGTTCCCATGGAGCTGTGTCGGAACCGGCGTTCGATCTCGTCGGCCAGGACTGCCGACGCCGAATCGCCTGCAGGGTTGTGGAAGCTGGTGAGCACGACGTACGACCCTGGTGGCAGCGCCGCGGTGTAGGTCCGCATGATCTGCGCTGGCTGGTCGTGGTCTTCGAGGTGGTGCAGGGTGCCCGCTTGAATCAATGCGAGCGGTCGCTGGAAATCCAGCGCCCCTGCGACCGTGTGGTGGTTGAGCACCGCGCTGGGATCGCGGAGATCAGCGACGGTGAAGTAGGTGTGTGGGTCGCTGGCCAGGAGGGCACGTCCGTGTGCGGCGACTGTGGGGTCGTTGTCGACGTAGACCGTGACGGCGTCCGGGTTGGCGCGGGTGGCGACTTCGTGGGTGTTGTCGGCGGTGGGGAGCCCGCAGCCCAGGTCTAGGAACTGGTCGATGCCTGCTTCGGTGGCGAGGTAGGTGATGGCGCGAGTGAGGAAGTGGCGTCCGGCGCGCGCCAGGGCGGGGGCTTCGGGTGCGATCTGCACGATCTGCTCGTAGACCTCGCGGTCGACTGTGAAGTTGTCCTTGCCGCCGAGGAAGCGGTCGTAGACGCGGGCGATGCTGGCCCTGGTGGAGTCGATGTGACCTGGTGCGCTGGGCATCGTGGGCTTTCCTGTCTGTGGTCTGGTTGTTCGGCCGACTGTTGTCTCCCGCTGTCGGCGTGGGCGTTATGGGGTGGTGGCGCGGCGAGACCAAGAGGACCTCGCCGTGTGGGTAGCGGTTTGCCAGAGCCGGTATCGCTGGACGTCTGCGGTGCCGGCCGGAGCCCAGAGGTGTTGGAGGTCCCGGGTGAGCCGTTCGATGGGTTCGCTCGCGCGTAACGCGCGGGCGCCGAAGACTTCGTGGGCGAGCCGCGCGGAGTCCAGCCCGCGCTCGATGGCGACGTGTTTGGCGTTGAACAGCTCGGCGTCGCAGTCCTCGCCCTGGTCGAGTAACCAGGCCGCGTAGTAGACGAGGTGGCGGGCGGTCATGTAGTTGGACTGAATCTGTCCGATGCGCTGTTGGACGGTTTCGTGTCGTGACAGCCGGGAGTGTTGGCCGGCGTAGTCGACGGTGACGTCCAGCAGGGTGTGGTGCAGGCCGAGGGCGACGGCGGCGATGTCGAGGCGGCCGTGGACGATGCTGGCGAGGTAGGCGGCGTCGAGGCCGTCGCCTGGTGCGCCGAGTCGGGCGGAGGCTGGTACGCGCACGTTGTCGAAGTCGAGGTCGCCGAACGAGAATCCGTGCAGGCCCAGGGTGGGTTCGTGGGGGTGCAGGGTGAGTCCGTCGGTGCGGGAGTCGACGGCGAACACGCTCAGTTCGTTCTCGCCAGTGCGGGCCACGACCGCGTGGACGTCAGCGACGTGGGAATTACCGACGAAGCATTTTCGCCCGTTAAGGAGGTAGTCCTGGTCGTCTCGGGTGGCGGTGGTGTCCATTCCGAGGACATAGCCGCCCGAGTGGGGTTCGGTCACCGCGATCGTGGCGAGTGTCCGTCCGTCCGCGAGAGCGGGAAGCCACTGCTGTCGTTGTTCAGGCGTGGCGATCCACCGGAATATCGCTACGGGGATATCGCTGGCCTGCGTGGCGGCGCCCATCGCTCCGGAGACCCGGGAGAGGTGGTCGACGATGATCACCTTGGCGCGGTGGTCCAGCCCCTGTCCGCCATAGTCGGTGGGGATGGTCGCGCCGATCCAGCCGAGCCGGGCGATCTCGCGTACCAAATCGTCGTTGACCTTGCCTGCCGTTTCCAGTTCAGGAATTCGAGGGCGAATGTGCAGGTCGGCGAATTCGGCGACGGCCACTGCGAGGGCGTGGTGGCCGGGCAGTAGGAAGTCGCGGTCGATCTGATCGTCGCGGTGATGGGTTCGTCTGGTGAACATCAGCACTCCCTCGCAAGGTCACAGCTCACGGCAGTCAACGTGGCAGGCCCGAGGAGCACGGGTACGCGCGCTCACCCGTGCTCCTCGGGTGTCAGGGGGCGTTGCCGGTGATCAGCCGGGTCGCCTGGATTGCGCGGTCCTTGATGAATTCCAGACCGGCGCGGCCGTAGGGCCGCGGGTCGCGGGCAATCACGCACGCCGTGCCCAGCGCGACGCCCGTGTCGGGGTCGAGCAACGGGGCTCCGATGTAGGAGCGGATGTCGAGATTGGCCGCTGCGGGGTTGGCGGCGAAGCGGACCATCGAAAACACGTCATCGAGTACCAGCGGCAATCCGCGGGCCACGACATGGGGGCACCACCCGGTGTCCAAGCCCATGATCCGGTCCGGCGAGGTGTGCTGCTGCCGCAACCCCGCTCCTGCTTCGCTGTTGGGGGCAGCGGTGAGGTGCATTCCGGCGAAGTACTGGTGGTCGCCGACGAAGAGGTTGACCATCGCATCCGGCACGGAGCCGCCGACCAGGTCGGCGGCGTCACGTGCGAGTGCGGCGGCGAAGGCATCGAGCCGTGGCTGTGGCTGATCGTGTGCGAGGCCGAGCTCGGCCAGGCGACGCTGCCTAGCCGCGGCGTCAGGGTCATTCCGCAGAGGATCGATCTGATCACCCAGCCGCTGATCGATCAGTGGCTGTTCGGAGGTGGGGTTGTTGCTCATCGCGGATCTCCCAGAAGCTTTATGGAGGGGAACAGGCCACGCCGGGTGGCCGCGTGGACGTGCTCGACAAGCCGGATCAACGTCGTGACCACGGATGGGCGGTCACGGGCGTCGCAGAACACCAGCGGTACCCCCGGCCGGAGTGCCAGCGCGCCACGCAGTTCGTCGCGTTCGTACGGGTGGGCATCGGCGAAGACGTTGATCGCGACCACGAACGCGATCCCGCGCTTTTCGAAGAACTCGATCGCTTCGAAGCAGTCGTCCAAGCGGCGGACATCGGCCAGCACCACAGCGCCGATCGAGCCCAGCGTCAACTCTGTCCACAAGGGCCAGAAGCGGCGTTGGCCTGGTGTTCCGAACAGATATAGCACCACGCTCTGCTGGCTGTAGTTAAAGGTCAGCCGTCCGAAGTCTGCCGCGACCGTGGTCGTGGTCTTGGTGCGGATACCGGTGAGGTCGTCGGTACCGACGCTGGCGGTGGTCAAGATCTCTTCGGTGCGTAGTGGCGCGATCTCGGAGCAGGAACCGATGAAGGTGGTCTTACCCACTCCGAAGCCGCCGGCGACAACCAGCTTCACCGGCACCGGTAACGCTTCAGAGTTTGCGGAGTCCATCGAGGACCACCTCCAGAATGTCCAGGCCCGGAGCATCAGCACGGGTGTCGGCAGGTGTGCTGCGCACGGTGAGGGCCGAAGCTGCGAGCAGATCGCTGAGTAGGACCTTGGCGATCGGCACCGGTTGCCCCAGACGGGCGGCAATTTCAGCGACCGAGGCGGGCTGGGCGCACAGCTGCAACGCCTCGGCGTGATCGGCGCGGATCTCCTCGGGCGCGATACGACCGGTGGTCCTGACCGTGGAATCGACCCGCAACCGCGGATCCACGGCGGTGCGACCACCGGTGACCAGGTAGGGGCGGATCCGCAGCGCGAACTCACCATCGCTGGGCAACATCAGCCAGCCAGTGACGTGGCACCGTGGGTGCGAGGCGCGGTTTCCCACCACTGGGCGATCCGCTTGCCCAGCATGGACAGTTCTTGCGCCAGAACCGGGCCCGTGCACCGATCATCGGCCACTGCCAGCAACAACGCACCCGCCGCCGGTTGGGTCAGCATGGTGTGGGTGCCCGGTGCCAAGCCAACCGGAGCGGTTCCGGAGTGCAGGAAGTCCAAAGGCGCGCCTTCCTGGGCCACCGCCGGGACCGCCTCGCAGGGCGGCCCCATCGCCGTGGCCCGCAGTGAACTGGCGTAGGCCGCCAACCGCTCGGCGGCATCAGTTCCCACGCCGCTGTGGTGCTTGTGCAACCCATCAGTCGAGGCGTGCACGACCGCAGTCACCCCCATGGTCCGGTTGCGCAGGTCGTCGAGAAAGAAGGTGAGGTCACGGTTGTTCGTCATCACGACTCCCCTGTGGTTCTGGCCAGAAATACGCAAACTCCGATGCCCGCGCCGTGGTAGCCGGCGAGGCCGGGCGGCCGGTGAGCGTGTCGCGGACCTGCCCGATCGCGTCGGGATCAAAGGCATTGCGTTGCACGGTCGATTCAGCAGCGGCAAGCACGGGCTCGGTGAAGCCGCTGTGACCGGGCACGCGCTGAGGCAAGGCAGGCTTCGAGTGATTCACCGGGGCTGACTGGCTATGCGGCGGTGCCGGCTCCGTGACAGCAGGAAGCCCTCGCGGCAGCGTGGACGCCGCGGCGGGTTCGAGCTGCGGGCGGGGTGCACGGTTGGGCAGGGCCGCAGCCGCGCTCTCGTCATAGAGGTGACGTGGTGCCGGCCGATATCCCTCCGTGGGCAGGATTGGTGCCGCGGCCGTGGGTTGGTCGGTGGCCAGCCATTGCGGGGGCACCACGATGACGGCGTCGGTTCCGCCGAACTTGTTGGGCTCCAGCGACACGTCAATACCTCGGTTCGCGGCGATGAGCCCCACCACCGCGAGGCCATAACGCCCGTCGGCGAGAACCTCGCTCACGTTGACCGCACCACGCAGCACGGAGTTGTGCCGCGCGTACTGCTCATCGCTGGGGCGAAGACCGTGATCGCTGATCGTGACCTTCAGCCCAGCCGGGACCGGCGCCGCCCGCACCAGGACCGGTTCCCCGTCCGGATCAGAGGCCCAGGTCGCGTTATCGATCAGTTCGGCCAGCACGTGCCGCAGGTCCCCGTGCGCAGCCGGAACGATGCGCACGTCCACAACCCTGGCGATCTCGACCTGGGTGTAGCGCGATACTTCAGCGATCGCCGCGCGAATCAGACCACGCACGGGCACGGCCTCGCGAATCCCGCGCTGCACGGGCTGAGCTCCCAGTGCGGCCAGGGTTTCCGACAGTCGCATCACCATCGCGACCAGGTGATCGACGCGGAACAGTGCATTGAGCAGGTCAGGATCTTCGACCTGGTTTTCCAACGCATCGATCTCCTGAATCTCGCGAAGCAGCAGCGACTGCATCCGGGCTGCCAGCGGCTGAAACATGCGATGATCCACATCCGCATCCGGCCGAGCATCTGGTCGCAGCTGTTCGCCGACGGACGGTGCTGCCTGCTCATTCCTCTCCAGATCAGCGACATCCTCAGCCGGTTCCGACCGATGCATTAGCCCGACCGCGAAGGCACAGAGCTCGATCGCGACAGCGACCACAACCACGGCCCACTCTGGCGCTGGGTGACCGGTGATCAGCGACGCAGCGACGGCTATCCCCAGCAGCGCCAGGACACTCGCGAGCACGATCACCGGTGTGCGCGGGCCTGGGCGTCGTGAGCCCGTTGGCGGCGCATGCGACATGAAACCCCCTGCGACAGTTGGATGAAGTGAGCGGTGACGCGCTCAGCCCGATTCGCATTCGTGTGCTGGAATCGAGTGCCGAGTACAGCCCTATAAGCGCGATGCCGCAAAATCCAGGGGGAGAAAAAGGGGAGAGATTATTCCGTCCCACCAGTCGTCACCTGGACTGATACCCCTGCCATGATCACCCGAACGGCGCACCGCACGCGCAGCACCAGCTTCAGCGGTCTCCAAGATTCGTGCCCCAGCGTCGCCTGTAGTTGGTAATACTGCATGTATGTCTGGTCGTCGAGGGGAACTCGTCGCGCGCCGGAAAGCGCGCGGGTACACCCGTGAATCCCTAGCCGCCGTGCTCGGTGTCACCGTAGACACCGTGCGTGGCTGGGAGCGCGGGCAATGGGACCCGGCGGCATCCCGGCGAGGCGATGTCGCCCGTGCACTGGGATGGACCGTCGAACAGCTGGACGAGGCGCTTCGAGCAGGCACGGAGACACCCGCCGCACCACACATCTCGTCGGAAGCGGTCGATCGGGCGGGGGCCGATCATCGTGTCTGGGCCCGCAAGGTAGACCCAGACCAGGCACTCGCCTACTTCACCGAGCAGTGGCACGCCCAGGTCAAAGCCGACAACGTCATCGGCCCCCACCACGCGCTGCAGGGAGTTCGCCAACACATACCCCTGCTGACAACGCTGATCGACCACGGGCCCGACAGCGCTCGCCGGCCAGCCGTGCGGCTGGCAGCGCAATACGCCGAATCAGCCTCGTGGCTGCACGAAGACCTCGGGGAACTCACAGCAGCTCGCCACTGGGCCGATCAAGCACTGCGCCTAGCGCGAACCGGCAACGATCGCGACCTCATCACCTGGACGCACTTCCGGCGCGCCGCGCAGTGCCTCTCCCCCGCCAGCACCCATCCGTCCCCGTACACCGCTCACCGTGTCCTGGAGCGGCTAGCCCGCGCTCACGACGAAGGCACTCCGCAACCGAGCATGCGGGCAGCCCTGGACACCCAACACGCATTGGCCCTTGCCTCACTTGGGCACGAGAGCTCTGCACACCGGCTCCTCGACCGCGCACAGGACTACGCCGACGACCGCGACAGCGGAGACGCGCGAGGGGGTCACGGCTCCTTCGCCAGCCCGGAGTGGGTCGGGCTCCAGCGTGCGTGGTGCTGGACCATCCTGGGGCGCCCCACCAAAGCAGTTCCCCTCTTCGAAATGAGCCTGAAAAAGTTGCCGGCCGTGTATCAGCGTGACCGCGCAGCGCACCTCGTCCGCTTCGCAGCCACGTTGCGCGACGCGGGGCACATCGACACCGCCGCCCAACACGCTCTCCAGGCGTGGAACCTGGCACGCGCAGTCGACTCCGGACGCTGCACTGTTCAGGTCCGCGACCTCGCAGTTTCACTCCGCACGCACCGGCGCGTCGACGACGTCGAAGAGCTGCTCACCACGACCACGGTCGGAGACCATTGACATGTCCCTCACCGAACTGGCCGCCATGCGGCAAGCGATCGCCCTGGCAGCACTGCGCGTCGGCGCCACCGCCCCCAACCCACCAGTGGGCTGTCTCATCCTCTCCCCCGATGATGGGACCGTGCTCGGAGCCGGGTACCACGCCCGCAAGCTCGAACCCCACGCCGAAGTCAACGCCCTCCAAGCCGCGGGCTCACGCGCGCGGGGGGCGACCGCGGTCGTCACCCTCGAACCGTGCTGCCACGTCGGCGCCACGCCTGCTTGCCACCAGGCACTGATCGATGCCGGGATCGCCCGGGTCGTCGTCGCGCTCGAAGACCCCACGTCACGAGGCCAGGGTGGCATCGAACTGCTCCGACAAGCCGGCCTGGACGTCGTCGTCGGTATCCGTGCCGACGAAGCTCAGCTCTTGCTCGTGCCCTGGCTGCACAGCCTCGAACGCAACCGGCCATTCCTGATCGCAGGTATCAGCAATCCCAACGACGAACGCGCGAGAACACAGCTGCGAGACTGGGTCGCTCCGGGCGTTGACCTCATCATCGACGAACATGGCCACACCAGCGAGGCCATCCCAGGTCGCCATCACCCCGATGTCTTGCAACTTCCGTCCCAAGCACTACCGCGGGACCCCGAAGATGCGGTCATGGTGCTGAGCAAGACCGGCGCCCGCCGCGCACTCATCCTCACCGACAACCCCGACCTCCGCTGCTCAGCGCTCATCGCAGGGGGATGGATCGACCAACTGATTGTCGTCACGCGCGACCCGGAAGAACCGTCCCTCGCACAGGTCAAAGACATGGCCTCAGTTGTGCCGGAAGACTGGATCCTCACGGCGATCACCCCGGTCCCCGGAGGGATCCTCACCCAATACCAGCCGTCCTGATCGGCGACCAGGAATGCACCTGCCCCTACCACCACGCGACCAGCGGGTACTGGAACGCAACTCCGAGTCGAGCCCGCGAAAACGGGAACGTGGGATGACCGAAGTTGTCGGTCATCCCACGCAGAGCTTCGACGGCCTCCAGGTGCCGCGATCAGGCCGGTACTGCGGATGCAGCCAGGACCGGGGTGATGTCGGAGTCGAACTCACCTCGGTCTACACCATCTAAGAACGCGACAACCTCAGCCTCTGTGAAGCGCAGTTCGGCCTCCAGCCTGGAAGGCTGCTGCACGGTGCTGCGGAAAACGTAGGTCCCGTCGGCTCGGCGCGTCATCTCCATGCAGAGGCCGACTGTCACTCCGGAGCGCACCCCGGCTAGGAAACTGTCGAACTCAGACTCGGTGAACAGGAGGCGGAGGTCGTCTTGTGCTCCGAAGGTCGTCTTGTCGTCGCGAAGTTCGACCCACCCGTCTCGGCGGGCAACACGCACACACTCCTGGTCCGCGTGACTGGCACTCGCCTTGCGGAAGTCACGCTCGGCGAAGGCCGGCAGTGTGCTGGTCATCAACGGTTCTCTCCTCGAAGGTTCACTTCCTGAAGTCCTGGAGGACCGACTTCAGGAAATTGCGGGTCTCCTCAAACCGTAGCGCGGCGTTGGAGACACGAGCCCATGCTGCTTCATGCGCAGCGAGGGCCTTCTTGTCGTCGAGATAGCGAATCTCTCCTTCGCCCTCCACGTACACCAGCTCCAGCGGTCCAGCCGCACCAGGCGAGGGCACATGGATCATCGTGAACGGGCTCTTGATCGGTGAGCGTTGCCCGGCTGGCTGGCCGAAGGGCATGACCTGAAGCATCACGTTCGGCCGCTTTGACAGCTTGATCAAGTAGTCGATCTGTGCCCGCATAACCTCGGCATCACCGCAGGTACGTCGCAGGCAGGACTCGGAGAGCACGAATTGCACGGCCGGTGGATCGGCCTTGTCCAAGATGTCCTGCCGCGCCAGGCGGGCCGCAATTCGGTCTTCCAGCGAGACGTCATCGCTTCCTGGCTGTTCAGCGTGCTGCGCACGGACGTAGGGCTCGGACTGCAGCAGCCCAGGAACGACCTCGACCTGCGCCGAACGGATCTGGTCGGTGTGCTTTTCCAGGTCCACCAGCAACCGGAGATCCTCTGAGTACGCGCGATTGTGGCCAGTGCGCCAGAAGCCACGCTTGTGGTTGTCCCGGCGCAACTCCAGTAGGGCCTCCTTGTACCCCTCATCCTCGAAGCCGAGCTTGCCGGCGAGCATGACCAGGTCGCCGGGCGAGATGCTGCCGCCACCATTGATCAACAGCGCGATGCGAGACTGACTCGTCTCGATGAGTTTGGCCGCCTCGCCTTGTGAGACCCCGGTTCGTTCGATCATGTGCGCAATCTCCCGCCCGAGCAGGAGTTTCTTGGCGGTACGAACCGTCGCCGGCATGGGCGTGGACCTCCAAGTCGACCCAGGTTACGAAGCGCTCCGGTTACAAAGCTCGCACTTCAAGAACATGGTAAGGCGAAGCGTCACCCAGATGGAGTCCGACTCAAAGCTTGATAACCAAGCTTTGATGCATCATGCTTTGGTCCTGCAAGGCTTCACGCAGCCGACTAGATACAGAGGCTACAGCCTATTGAGGTGCGCATGTTTGCCACTCCTGCACATCGCTCGAACAAGCCCCTGAACACGGAAGACGTCCCAGCCAGGGACGCCGTTGGGCGCCCACGGCTGGTATCGACCTACCGCCGAAGTGACCACGTCGTTCTCGTGGCCCCGCCCGGCGAAGCCGCCATCTTGCGCCCCGCTGACGCTCGGACCTTGGCCGATCGGTTGTACGAGTACGCAGACGCCATCAGCGCCGCGTCGACCGGCCGCGTCCTCCGCTTTCCCCGCCGTTGAGTCCAGCTCAAGCCGGCCTCCTCCAATCTGGCTTGGGCATATGAGGACGGGTGGCGCTGCGTCGAGTTCGCGATCCCCCGCGACTCCGCGCGCCGCCCGTTCCTCCTCCAATGAAAGGCATTCCATTGACTACGCCAGCTAAGCGGCTCTTCGTCCGTTCAACCCGATCCGCGTCTGCCGAACTCGATCTCGCTTCCGAGGCGAACTTCTTCAGCGAGCTCATGGAATGGCCCGTAAGCATCGACGTCCCGCACAAGCGACTGGTCGTCCGCACCGGCGATGTGCTCGACGCACTCCTCCTGCCGCGAGCCCTCGCCGAACCGGTGGCGCTGGAGCTGTCGTCCAGCCTGATGGCTGGACCTGTGAGCAGAGACGAGAGCAAGGGCTGGTGGACCTTCATCACCGAGCCCTGTCAACGGCCGAAACCTGAGCTTCCCGACGAACTTCGCGCCAAGCGCGTGCACGCCGTCCCGCCCCGCGGGCAACTCGTGATACCACCCGTCACCGAGTCCGCCTCGTGGTGGCAACCGCCCCAACCCGGCCGTCTGTTGCCGCCTTGGTCAGCAGTCGTGGCCATCGCGCGCCGGGTCATCGATCGGGGACATAGCTCCTGATCCACACGCGTTTCGGCACGCCCTGAAGCCCTCAGCCAGTCGTCTACCCCGACGGCTGCTCAGCCGTCCTGTCCGATCCGCTGCCGCCTCGGCAGTCCCCGAACGGATTTGGCAGGACTCCGCCACGGCGGTCCGGCGAGACCCCGAACTCGACCGGTGTCGTCGCGGCGCCCCGCCCAGCGGGCGGGCGGTCACCCCTTCCACCGCCTGCCCGCTGGGCCCCACACCAGCTCAAACCTGCTCACGGCCAGATCGGAGTTGATCCGCATTGTCAACACCTGTTAGCCGCTTTTCCGCACGTCAACCTGGTGCCGGTTCTGCCCCGTCGACCTCACCGTCAGGGCACACGTGCACAAGCTGGGGAATCGTCCCGAACACTGGCGGTTGGGCGGAGTGCCGATGCGGCCATGTCTGGCCACCGGCCAATCGGCGCCAGGAGGGCAATCGGTAATGAACACGCCCATCACCAAGCTGACTGGAGCGGCTCCTGCGACTAACCACGAGCAGCGCTCCGCGGTTGGCGCTCCGATCATTTACCTGGCCGACCCGTGGCAGGACTGGAAACGCCATTACGCCCGGTTGCGCAACAACCACGTGGTCAATCTCTGGGGTGGAGGGCGCCCGGTGGCATTGGCCATGTGCGGGCTGCTCGGACAGGCCGGCACCGATGTTCGCCACGCTGAGGACTGTGGCGGCTGTAAGCGTGCCCGCGATGCGGAGAAGTCCGTCACCGTTCAGAAGTAGCGACTGCACTTCAAGCGTGTTGCGTCTGGCCCCTTCGGGCCCACCTACGACCGTGACGAATACTTGTCGCTTCTCAACGATTCTCCTGCAGGTACTGCAGAACTGGCATTGCTGCTATCTGTTCGGCACTCAGTTCCTTCCAATCGAGCCCGCTGGGCCGGCGCTGCGGCCCGCAGGTGATGACCTCGTCGGTCGTGACGATCACGTCAACGCTGAAGTCGTGACGTGTCTCGGGAATGTCCTCGTCAATCACCTGGAGGGGATGCACGGTGGTGACGATCGTTGTTTCGGGACCGATCAGACCAGCCTGTGCAAGCAGGGCGACTTCGATATCTGAGTACCCCGCGCCTTTTCCGAGCCGTACGCCATGCCGATTGACTGCGACGCTTCCGCACACGATCAAGTCGACCGGACGCAGCTCGTCCACGCCGACATTGCGCGCGACTGACCGTGCGGTCCGGCTGGAAGCAGCTTCCTCGGCTGGGACTACCAATTCCTCAGGATCAAGCAGGTAGAACGGCTGTGGCGGCGCGAGCTTGGGGGCCGCCATGTACACCACCTTGTCTTCACGCAAGGCGCGGACGCGAGCAGGGAGTTGAGCCTTGTCCGGCACGGCCTTGATCACGCTGGCGGATTGCCACACCGGCAAGGCCGCGAGTTGATCCGCGGCACGTTCGGCACCAATGAAGTTCGGGATGCGCCCGTGCGCACTGCCGTCACCAGCGACGACACCCTGCTGGTCCAGCAGCTTCCATACCTGCTGCCGGATAGTGTCCTTGCGCCTGTCCACCTCAGTCGCGGTCACTTTGTGCGACTCCTCATCACGCTGTGGTCATCAGAGAAAACAGCCGATCATAGATGTCTTGGACGACAGGCTCGCCACGCCAACGGCGGAGCTTGCGCACGGCGTCGGAGACGATGTTCAATCCGCCGCCGCCCCGGGTGGCTTGTAGAACGTCGATCGCGTCGTGCAGGCTCGCCGCAGCCGCATCGAGGTCACGTTGGTGAAGGTGAGCGAGGCTAAGGTTCCCCAGCACGATCGCCCGGGACTTGCTCTGCCTGGTCATGGCTTGAGCCGCGGAACCGAGGATGCGTTGGGCGCGGCGATGGTCACCCAAGAACAGATAGCAGGAGCCGGCCAGCCGATCGAACTGGTTCTCGGAAAACAGATGCGATGCACCGTCGGTGGCGCGAACACCACCGAAACTGCACTCCGCGGCAGCCAACGCTGACTCGCACCTCCGTGTGTCGCCGAGCATCGCGTGGGCCTCGGCCGAGTGCAGTTGAGCCAGCCCTGTCAAGACGTTGCTGGCCGAGCGTGTGACCTCGGCAGTCTGTTCGGTCAGCCGCAGCCCTTCTACGGGATCGCGTTCCCCGTAGAGCGCGAGATAGCTGGTGCGCAGCAGTGCGTGCCCTTCGGCAGTCGGGCTGTCGATCTCGCGGGCCGCGGCGGTCGCTTGCTCGAAGTACTGCCGGGCGGTCCGGTGATCTCGACGCTGGGAGGCGTCCCACACCAGTTGCCCCATCAACGTTGCAGCCGTGGCCTCGGCTGCGAAGAGATCGCGCTGAGAGGCGCCGTCACCGCCGTTGCGAGCAAGGAAGCCGATCTGCCCGAGAGCTTGGCCGGTATCAGCCAACAGGGATGTCGAGGGCATCCGGTCATACCGCTCGTCCAGGCCACGAACTTCCTGCCACAAGCTCTCCACGGTGACCGGATCAGTGCTGCTCGGGTTGCGGAGGGCATGCCCGACCCGTTCCCTGCTCGGAGGCATCTTGGGGTCGGCTTCTGGCGTGAGGAGGTCGATCAACTGGGTGGGCGAAACACCGAGCGCGCGGGCGAGCCGGGGCTGCTTGCGCGCCGGCGGAGTGATCTCTCCAGACTCCCACCGATAGATCGTCGATCGATCGGTTCCCAAGCCAACTGCGGCGGCAAGCTTCTCTTGGGTCATCCCCATCGCGCGGCGCTGCCGCGCAAGGCGCAGCCGTTTGCCGGACATATACCCGCCCCCAATCGACTAGTGCGACTCCATGATCCTCGTCGGATTTTCGCAGGTCAAGGACATCGAGGCAGTACCACAATCCACGGTATAGAAAACGGCCCAGGTCCATGGCCGCGGGATCTCACCCCGCAGGCTCGCGATGCGGTGCTGTGCTTCGCGTAGCTGCCTTGCCGAGGACGAACGCCACCCAGCGCAGTTCTTGGATATCGGCGAAGGCGCGGAACGCGGAGCTGGTGGTGACACCATGCCCGCCATATGTCGCGACGAAATCGTAGTAGTCAGTGCTGCTCAGGCGGGTGAAGTCGACCTCCCGACTCTGCACCACGCCCAGGAGTGTTCTAGGTCGCCTGATCAGCCCGGTTGTGACGCGGGTCAGTAAGCGGGCGGCGGTGGCGAACAGTTGGCATTCATCTGAGCGTTATCGCAGTTCAGCGGCGTATGTCGCGGCGTGCGCTTAGGCTCCGTGCATGACGTGGGGAGAGACCAAGCGGGACCGCCGGTTGCGTGAGGCGGGCAAGCTCATGAACGCCGCTGCCGCGTCGCTGCGGGCCCGGACAGGCCAGGCCATCGCCGCCGGGGGCGAGACGGTGCCGCCCCCGAGCCGCTACGCGATGGCGTCGCTGCTGGAAGCGCTGTCACACGAGGCCGCCCGGGGGCGCGTGTCGGAATGGACGATCACGGAGGCGGTCAAGCTGGCCCGCTCGATCGTGGCGGAAGACCGGGGAGAGTAACTGCGCGCCCGGCTTGCATGGGCTAGCCCCGGCTCGGCTGCCAGCTGGTCCCCAGCGAAAAGGCAACGGGCTCACCGAGTCCGGGAGCTAGCTATTACTGCGCGCACGCGCTGCCTGCAAGAGCACCCACAACGCAGGCTTCCGACGGTACGTATTCACAGTGCGTGATCACAAGTAACGGTACGTGTCCATAAGCTTACGGGTGAGGGAAGGTGCCGTGATGGCCGGTCCCGGTATGGCACCGAAGGCCCGGAGGGCGGACCCGTCCGCCGACCGGAAGCGGCAGGCCGAGTTCAAGCACGTGCAGGCCGATGGCCAGTGGCGCGGCTGGGAGCTGCCGGACGACGTGCTGCCCAACGGAGAGGACTGGCACCCGCGCACGCGGCCTGGTGGCAGACCTGGCGCGAGTCGGCGCAGGCCACCACGTTCACGCCGACAGACTGGGACTTTCTGCTGGACGCCGCCCTGATGCACCACACGATGTGGCCCAAGGGCGATGAGCAGACCGTGAAGTGCCGCAAGGGAATGCGGATCGTCGGCTGAGATGACCGGGCGCGGCCCGGTGGTGATCCGGGGCGATGCGCGGACGCTTCCCCTGCCCGATGAGTCGGTGAACCTGGTGTGCACCTCGCCGCCGTACTGGGGGCTGCGGTCCTACCAGGACGCGGGCGAGCACGACGCCGGGCAGATCGGCACCGAGGCCACCGCCGCCGACTACCTGGACGCGCTGGTGGCCTGCATGCGCGAGTGCTGCCGCGTGCTGGCGCCGGACGGGTCGCTGTGGGTCAACCTCGGCGACACCTACGCGGGCACGCGGTCGCTGTGCGGCCTGCCGTGGCGGTTTGCCCTACGCTGCTGCGATGACCTCGGGTTGCTGCTGCGCGCCGAGGTGATCTGGTCCAAGACCAACGGTCTGCCGGAGTCGGTAACCGACCGAGTGCGCCGAAATCACGAGACGTGGATTCACTTCACCCGCTCCGATCGGTACTTCAACGGGGACCAGGCATTCTCCCGCCGCATACAACACCCCGGCACCGGCAAGCACGAGCAACGGGCCGCCTGGACTGCCGAGAACTCCCTGCCCAACCGATAGATCGTCGAGCGTTCAACACCAAGCGCGGCAGCGAGTTGTTCCTGGGGGCTCCCCGCAGCGTGGCGCTGGCGAGACGGTCTCGCTCACCCGGCACATGATCCCGCCATCGACTGCCTCCATACGATCTCGCCATCATATGCGCAGGTCATAGGGTATTCGCGCAGCAATCGTGCAGCATCTGTGCAGCGATTCTGCTCTGGTTCATCGCGCACCCCACCGGTTGACTACCAGCTGAGCACCCACCGAGGCGGACACCGACCGCTGGGCCAAGAGCGGTGCTCGGACCTGAATAAGGGGCTCGCTGCTTACGAGGAGACATTGTGACGCTCCCCCAGCGATTCGTGGGCGAATGCGCGCCACGATCCCGTTGCGTAGACCGTCGGCTCGCACCGCGTGTCATCCCGCACCGCCCGGTCGGTGCAAGCGCGCCGCCCTCCGCGTATCGATCGATTCGGAGGACATGGTGCTGATGAGACGACTGCTGACGACCCGTCGACGCTGGCTCGTGCGTGGCGAGAACGCACACGTGCACGACCGCATCCCCTGCCAGGATGGCCGTGGACGACGGGCACACATCACCGTCCATGAGCTGCCAGGCGGCAATGTTCGGGTCGAGTTTCCAGCGCACGGCCCCGTTGTCGTGCAACCCCTCGACGTTGGGCGTTTGCGTCGAGCACTCCGGTCAGCCGCCGTGTCGCCTGAAGCGACCACGAGCGCTCCGCGAGGCCGCTTCGGCGCATAGGTCTTCCCGAGCTTCCACACCGCCGCCGGCTTCGCAGCCGCAGCACACAAGCCGCGGTGGGGGTGAAGCGCGCCCCGACCTTCACCTTCACCGCGCACCACCGATCAAGGAATCCGGAGAGTATGAGCGCCACCATCGACACTGCTTCCTCGCACTCACACCAGATCGAAACGTTCGCGGCTCCGGGCAAGCCCGGCATCGACCGCCATCCTCGCAATGCGGTCGTGATCGTCTCGGGCGGCCTCGATTCGACCGTTCTCGCCTACTGGCTCCACGCTCGCGGAACGCAGCTGACCCTTCTGTCTTTCGATTACGGCCAACGTCATCGAGTCGAACTTCGCTACGCGGGGGCAACTGCGTCGGCCCTGGCGACGCCGCACGAGGTGGTCGACCTCTCCGCGCTGGGACGCGTGCTCCGCGGATCGGCGTTGACCGACTCTGGAGTAGGGGTTCCGGATGGCCACTACACCGACGAGTCGATGCGGGCGACCGTGGTTCCCAACCGCAACGCCATAATGCTCGACATCGCGGTGGCTCTGGCGGTCGTCACGCAGTCCGACGCGGTCGCATTCGGTGCTCACGCCGGCGATCACCCGATCTACCCGGACTGCCGGGAGCGCTTTGCCACGAGCTTCGCTCAAACGGCGAACATCGCTAACGAAGGCCATCTCCCCAAAGACTTCCAGCTGGTCGCCCCGTTTCTGGCCAGCACCAAGACCGACATCGTGCGACTGGGCGCCACCCTCGGCGTTCCGTTTGAGCAGACGTGGTCGTGCTATCGCGGCGGCGCGCACCAGTGCGGCACGTGCGGTACGTGCACGGAGCGCCGAGAAGCGTTCCACGACGCAGGCGTGACCGACCCGACGACCTACGCCGTGGGGTGCGCATGATGGCAGTCGATACCCAGCCGAACCGTGCGGACGAACCTGAGCGGGGCCGTCTTTCCCATCCCGACGCGCGTGTGCTGGGGTGCGCGTCTTCTTCAGCGGGTGGTGGGATCGTGCCCGCCACTCAGGCGAAACGGACTCTAGCGCATTCGGAGACCGCAACACCAGCAAGCAAGCCTGCGGTTCCGCAGTCGCACTCGTTGATGCCGCTGTTGGGCGAGAAGCATCTCCGTCGGGCGTTACGTCAATGCGGGCGGCGGTCATCCAGCGCTGGTGCCGACGGAATGACCTGGGCTGACCTTCGTCGGCAGGCAGGAGAAGTACTTCCGGGTCTCGCAGCGCAGCTCGTTGCCGGAACGTGGCGGCCTGGCCCGCTTCGCGAACTGGTGATTCCCACCTATACCGGGAAATCCATGCCGACCGCGATCCCCACGGTGGTAGATCGCCTCGTGCACCGAGCAGCGCGAAACGCGGTAGAGCCGGTACTTGAAGCACGGGCGTTCGCTGACTGGGTCTCGGGCTATCGCCCACGGCGGAACCGCAACACAGCACTACGCCAAGCGTCGGAGTTGCTCTCGGGCGGGTACCGATGCGTGGCCGACCTCGACGCTGCCAAGGTCTCCGAGGGAGTCGCTGTCGATGAAGCGGTGGGTTGGTTCGCCGAGTACGTCTACGACGGCACGTTCCTCCGTCTTCTCCGCACCATGCTCGGCGGGTTGCCCAGTCCAGTGGTGCCAGGTTCCGGCCTTGCACCGCTCCTGATCAACCTTCGTCTATCGCAAGTAGATAGAAGGCTCACAGGACTTCGGGTCGTTCGGTTTGCCGATAACTACTGCGCTTTCACCGAAACGGTGTCCGACGCCGAGGAAACAGCCTGGTACATCAGCGATGCCATGGCCGCAGTACGCCTGGAACCCAACGCGGCCAAGAGCCGCATTCGGCGCAAGGCCAATGCCGAAGATCTCTTCTTGATCGATGGATAGCGCGATGAGTTTCGACTGGATCGAAATCCCGGGCGGCACCTGCTTGTTCGGAGATCAAGCACGCCCCGTCACGGTGCCCACGCTGGTGTGGACACGCACGCCGATCACCCAAGAACAGCTGGGCGACGACCGGCACCAGCAACGCCCGGTCACCGATATTGACCAGGCCACGGCTTCTCACATCGCGTGCCAGCTCGGAGGAAGGCTTCCCCGATCGGTGGAGTGGGAGTGGATGGCTTCCGGCGCCAACCGACGGGTGTGGCCATGGGGCAACGCGCCCTGGAGTCCCGGATTGGCCAACCTCCAGGGCTCAGGGCATGGGGATGCAACCGATGTGACCGCCCATCCCGACGGGGCAACACCCGACGGGATGCTCGACGTGGCAGGCAACGTCTGGGAGTGGACCGCCAGCTCCACGATGGGCGACGGATTCGTGATCCGCGGTGGCTCCTACGCCTCGCCGCCCTTGTACGCGCGGTGCACGTTCCTCAACTCCGCCCCGGCCGAACTCCGTTCGTCCGGCATCGGGTTCAGGGTGGTCCGCGAACGATGACCCCACCCGTTCCCGTCGAACGCGGCTTGATCATCGCGGGCTGCTCACGGCGAAAGAAGCCGACAACGGAACCGATACCCGCCCTGGATCTCTACGAGGGCGGGTGCATACCCGGACTTCGGGATCGCCTCGGAGACGACACCCGATTCCGCCAGCGGATTCGGATCATCTCGGCGTTCTACGGCTTGCTCCACGCCGACTCACACGTCGTCAACTACGACCGCCGCCTGACCAACCTGGCCGACGCGTACGCCCTGCGCCAGCGCGTAGCTCCACAGCTCGACGATGAGTTGGCTGGCGTAACCCACGTGTTGGCACTGGTCGAACCCCTCTACCTCTTCGCCCTGGAGCCCGTGGTGCAGCGCCTCGACGCAATCCGCCTGTCCTGGATCGCTGCCCCACGGGATTTGCATGGGGCCGCAGCTGTCCTCGATACCTGGGGGTGGACATGACCTCGTCGCTCCACAAAGCCTTGCGCCACCGCGGAAACGATCACACGAGGCACACACAGGAGTTCGAACAGGCCACCGGAGTCGCCTGGCATCGCCCCGTTCCCTCCAGTTGGGTGGGCGGTCGGCGCCTGTCGGTGGTCCTTCCCGCGCGCAACGTTGCTTACTGCCTGCCGAAGGTTCTCGACGCGCTGCAGGCGCAAACGTACGGGCGTCGCTTCGAGGTGATCGTCGTTGACGACGCCTCAACCGACGCAACCGCGAAGGTCATCGCCACGCATCCGGCCGTCACCACAGGACTACGGCTTCCCACCCGTTGCGGTGCGGCTACCGCCCGCAATCTGGGCACCTACCTTGCCCAAGGCGAAACCGTGGTCTACGTCGATGCCGACATGCTCCTGCCGGCCGGGACGGTGGCCGACCTTGGGGCGCGGGCCACCGACCACGCCGTTCTCATCGGATTCCGCCACAACCTGCGGTACGGCGTTGCTCCGGACGCCGGCCCGGAGCTTGCTGCGGATCACCGGGTCACCTGGCAGCCACCGGTGAACACCCCTTTGCTCTACAGCGGCATCACGCTGCGAGAACCCATCGACGGCCGGCCGCTGGAGCACACCCGCGACTTTCGCGATTTGGGGCACGGTCGGATGTACTACGACTGGGACCTGCCCCGCATGGTCGTCACTGCTCTGCTGGCCGTGCCCCGCACCGCAGTCCTGGACGTCGGCGGCTTCGACCCAGAGTTCGGGCGCATCGGCTGGGGCATGGAGGACACCCATCTTGGCGCCAGTCTCATCGCCGCCGGGCACCTGGTGATCCCGTTGCGCCAAGCGGTCGGGTTCCATTTCGATCCGCCGGACGCCGCCGAGCAATGGCAGCACAAGCTCAGCACCTGGCACGCCACCCTGGCCCGCTATCGCGCCCTGCTTGCGGAGCCAGCGCGTTCCGGACGGAGCGCCGCGTTCACCGCCTCGATGAATTCCCTGTTGCACTCCTGCGAGGTTTTGCGATGACAACGCTTCAGCACACCATGGCCACGACGCATCGGGTCTTCGCCACCGGTGTCTGCGGCCACACCCGCTACGTCCATGACCCGTTGACCGGGCTGACACACCGCACCGAAGACTTGATCACCCTCGGGCGAGCCCGACTGCCCGGGAGTTCGGGGGCGCGCTGGCCCACTATCCACCCCGGCGAGTTGGACCGTGATGTTCCAGTCAGCGTGTGCTGGTCCCCGCTGGTTCGCTGCAACCTTGCCTGCCCTCACTGCCTGGACGACAAGACGGTCCGCGAACTCGCCCGAAAGGATCGTCAGCGGATCGCCGCCCTGCTCGGCGAGTCCGGCGTCTTGGCCGTGGATCTCTCCGGAGGGGAGCCGCTGCTGCTACGTGACCTCGGCGACCTCGCGGCAACGCTGACCAGCGCCGGGTGTGTGGTGAGCGTGACCACCAACGGCTGGCATCTGCAGCGGCGTGCCGAAGCATTGGCCGGACAGGTCGACGCCGTACGGGTCAGCCTGGACGGTCCCGAGGCAGATTCCCATGACCGCTGGCGCGGAGCGGACAGTTTTCACCGTGCTGTCGCCGGCATCCGAGCCGCTGTTGCCCACGGCATCCCCACACAGCTGCAGGTCGTCCTGATGGCCTCCACTCGCGGCAGTGCGCAACGCATGGTCGACCTCGCTGCGAGCCTGGGGGCACAAGGGGTGACCTTCCTGCAGATGCTTCCGATCGGCGAGGGCACCACGCTGGCAGGAGCCGAACAACTCACCGATGAGGAAGCCGCCGCCACCGTCGCCGACCTCGACATCCCCGACGCCGTCACTGTCCGGCTGCGAACCCGCGACGACGCAGGGGGCTTCACCGTCGTCCGAGCCGACGGGCGCGTGTGGCGCAACGACCCGACTGCCGACCGCATCACCACCCTGCGCGCCTTGACCAACCCCTCCGACTTGGCGCTGACCGGGATGGATGGTTCGGCATGAGCATGAGCACCACCTCGACCGCTCCAGATCGCGTCTTCGAGCGCCACCGCCTGTGGCAGCTGCACAACTCCGTGATGCTGCAGGCGTGCGACCTGCTGGCCACCGCAGCTGGTCAACTCACCACCAGCGCCGGGATGGACACGGTCAGCGCGGTGATCGGTATTGCGCACGGCGGGACCACTCCTGCCCACCGCATCGCCGCGCGCCTGGACGTGCAGACGCACATCATCCGCGCCAGCCACAACGCCACCGACGCGCCGTACAGCCCGGCAACCGGAACCGTGACCTGCGACCTCGACTCCTGGCAGCTCGATCGGCTCACAGGAACCGTGCTGGTGGTCGACGACATCTGCGGCACCGGCGCCACCTTCACCGCCGTCCTCGATGCCCTCCGGCCCTGGGCCGAGCCCAACACCCGTTTCCTCACCTGTGCCCTGTGCCGCAACCGCGGCGCATCGACTCCGCCCGACCTCTACTGCTGGGACGTCGCCGACTGGGTCGTATTCCCGTGGGAGGACGTTCCCGCAGGTCACTCGACCACGCCGCTCCCACTTCCGAAGCAGGTGATCACGTGACTGAAGCATACGACCCTCCGTTGACCGTGGCGTTCCTGCTTGCGTCTTACACGCCCAATGCACCGGCAGGCATGGAACGCGCCACCGCGGCCTTGGCGCAGGGTCTGCGGCAGCTCGGCCATCACGCGATGGTCCTCACCGCCGCCGAGCAGCCGGAACTCGACCCCGACGTCATCCAGCTCAACACCCTCGCCGCCTCGTTCCCATGCGACGACGACACGCTGCGCCGAGCCATTCACGGGGCAGGCGACCGGCTGCACCGAGAGATCACCGCCACGTTCGATGCGCACGGCGTCGACATCGCGGTGTACGTGGACGCCCTGTGGGGCCTGGGGCGGGTGGCTGTCCAGCATCGAGCGCGCTCGGTCCTCGCCACACACGTCATCGGGCACGACGAGGACCTAGCCGTCGCGTTAGCCAGCGTCGAGCACGTGATCGCCCCATCGAGCACGGTGCTCGACCAAGCCCGCGAGCGGGACTATGACACCGATGGCTGGTGGGTGATCCCCAACGGCCTGCTGCACGAGCATCCATGCCCGGACGAGGCTGCTCGGGAGGCGCTGCGCAGACGAGGTCCGATCCGAGTACTGGGCCGTCTCGGGGCAGAGAAGAACATCCCAGCTCTGGTCAATGAGGCGCGGTCGCTCGAACGTCCGGCTGAGGTTGTGGTCGCCGATGCCGGGTTCGAGACCGTATCCGGCGCCCAAGGCGACGAGTGGTCCCGGTGCAAGCACGCCGCAGCGCACAGCCCCTGGGTGTACCTGCGATCAGGCGGTATCAGCTGGGCGCAGGTGCCCGCCTGGCTTGCCGAGGCGGCCGTGGTGATCGTGCCCTCCCGGCGAGAGTCCTTCGGGCTCGTCGCGCTGGAAGCCATGTCGGTGGGCACCCCCGTGGTCTGCTTCGACATCGACCACCTGCCCTCCCTGATTGGTAAAGGCCCCGAAGCGGGCGGCGTGGTCGTCCCGCGGGCAGGTGGTGAACACGCGCTGTGGAAGGCTGCCGAGGACCTGCTGGGTGATCCGGTACGCTACCGGCACCTGTCCAGGGCTGCGTACTACCGGACGAGGGACTTCCAGCCCACCACAGTCGCCGAGTTGTTTGTAAAGGCGGTGCGGTGATGCCTGCTCAAGTCCCCTTGTTGCTGGTCGACGGCCACAACCTGCTCTGGAGAGCAGCCTTCGGGTTTCCCGCGGAGATCCGCTCGCGGGACAAAACCCGTGACCTCACCGCCCCCTTCGGCTTCTTCGCCCTGCTACGGGTCGCGATCCGCGACGAGCTGCCGGCGGCCCCCGAGGTGATCGTGGTCTTCGATGGTGAGCACGGCTCGGTCGAACGCCAGGACTCCGATGCCGACTACAAGGCAAACAGGGAGCTCGACGACGGTGCGCGCAAGGCCCTGGAAGCGATCCCGGTAGTCCAGCGTGGACTCCACCTCTACGGCATCCCGTGGATCGAGATCGAGACCGCCGAAGCCGACGACGTCATCGCCACCCTCATCACACACACGCGTGACCGACCCGCATGGATCTTCTCCACCGACCGCGACTACTACCAGCTGCTCAATGAGCAGGTCCGAGTGCTCAACACGGCGATGCACCCCGGCAAGAGGCACATCGGCCCCGACGACGTGGCCGCCCGCTACGGCGTCGGTCCAGCGCAATGGCCATCCTTCTGCGCGCTGAAAGGCGATCCCGCCGACAACATTCCCGGCGTCCGCGGCATCGGCGCGGCCACCGCTGCCCGTCTTCTCGACGGAGGGCTCAGCCTTGATGACCTGCCGGCCTCCGGTCGGCTCGCCGGTGCCGGTGCCAAGGGGAAGCTCGTCGAGCAGCAGTGGCAGCAGGTCTTGGCCTGGCGTGACCTCATCCGCATGCGCACCGACCTGCCTCTGCCGCTAGAACCGACCGGTGACGCCAGCGCTGAGTTGCCCAAGCCAGCCGAAGTGATCGAGAAGCTGGAGCTGTGGTGATCGACTCAAACCCCGCAACCCGCCCGGCGTCGGTGCTCACGGTCATGGCCCACCCTGACGACGCCGAGCTGTGGGCCGGCGGAACGCTCGCTCATCTCGCTCAGGCAGGCGCTGCCGTGACCATCGCGGTGCCCGAACACGCCGATGCCACGCGCAACGCGGAAGCTGCTGCAGCCGCACACGTGCTGGGGGCCGCGTACCAGCCGTACCCGACCGTCAATGCGAACACGCTGCACGACTTGCTCGACGTGACTCGTCCCGAGATCGTCATCACGCATCCGCTAGAGGACGTACATCCCGATCACCGGCACCTGGCGGCCACGCTGACCGCGGCCCTGCCCGAGATCGTGCTCGCGACCGGCTTCCCACGCAGGGTCTACACCGGCGATACCTACAACGGGCTCACCGTTGACGGTCCGGTCGCCGCGCACCGCATCATCGACGTCACCGACACCTGGGACATCAAGATGCGGGCGCTCGCCGCGCATGCCTCACAGCCCATCGCCGAGCATTTCGGCCCCATGGCCGAAACTCTGGGCCGTCTGTGGGGCAGCCGCATCGGCACACGGTATGGCGAGAACTTCGCTCCGCTGCCCGTTCTCGGCCGAATCCCAGCAGCCGCCACGCTCTGACTCACCACAGCCATTCCTGGGGACATCACTATGGATATCACCGGGCAGACGCGCGTCCTCGACGAAGCCGTCTACCAATACAGCACCTTGACCACCACCGACCAGCTGGAACGCATCACGAGGGTGGTTTCCTCCGGAACGCTCAGCGCGATCGCCGGAGACCAGGTCCGCGAGTTCGAGCAGCACGTCGCCGGGCACCTCGGCCGCCAGGGCGCGGTCGCTACCGCTTCTGCCACGGCAGCCCTCGAACTCCTCCTGGAGTGCCTTCCCCAGCGCGAACAGAATGAACGGGTCGTCATCCCCGAGGTCTGCTGGATCTCGGTCCCCACCGCCGTCCTCCGCAGCGGCCGAACACCGATCATCGCCCCCGCAACCAACGACCTCACCCCGCACTGGGAACAGATCGAACCCCTGCTCCATGAATGCACCACCGCGGTGATCCTTGCGCACGTCCGAGGCCGTCCGGCCCCGGACACCCAACGCATCGCCGATGAACTCACCCAGCGCGGCATCACGCTCATCGAGGACTGCGCCCAAGCCTGGGGCACCGCCCTCAACCAGCAGCCAGTCGGGCATCACGGTCTGGCAGCGGTGTTCTCGACCGAAACCCACAAACTCGTTGCCACCGGGGAAGGCGGGGTCATCGCCACCGACGACAGCCACCTACTGCACGCAATGCGGGCCGTCGGCGGCAACACCCGCCTCGCGCTCCCCGACACGGCCCAAGGCCGAGGCAACGTCCGAATGAGCGAGATCACCGCAGCGAGCGCCCTGCCCCAGCTCAACTACCTCGATGACCTGCTGCAAGTCCTGCGCCCACTCCAGGATGCGCTGATCGACCGGATCGAGGACGTGGCGATAACACGCAGCATTCTCCCCACCTCGGTCGAGCAGTCGCCGGACCTCGGCGCCGACGCATCGAACGGATCGCTCGTCGGCGTCTGGCTCCCCACGCCTCGCCACTCCCACCACGTCGCCGACCAGCTGTTCCGGTCGGGCATTCGCCACTGGTGGCCAGGGCCAGGTGACCCGCACCTGGCCCAGAACTGGCCGAGCACGCCGACCACGTCCATCGGTCACATCGTCGACCCGGCCTGCTACCTCGACATCCAAATCCCCGTGCTCGACGAGTCCCACCATCCGGCGTTCCTCGATCTGATCACCTCCGCCCTGCGTCTGACCGAAGACGAATGCGAGACCGCATGACCAGCCGCCATCAGCCGCCCCTGCGCTGCGCGATCATCGGATGCGGCCAGGTCGCACAGGAATACCTCTCCACGCTCCAGCACACCGCCGACCTCACGATCACCGCGTGCGCGGACATCGATCGCCGCGCCGCAGAAACGTTCGCTGAGCGGCACGGCATTCCCAACGCCGGCGACCCCAACGACATCCTCGCTACAAACACCATCGACGTCGCCGTCATCCTCACCCCGCCGGCAACCCACGTCGACCTCGCCTGCCGCGCGCTCGACGCCGGCGCCCACGTCTATGTCGAAAAGCCGCTCAGCCTCACCGCCGCCGACTCCGAGCTACTGCTTCGCACCGCATCCAATAAAGGACTGCTCGTGGACGCCGCGCCCGACACAGTGCTCGCCCCACCCGCGCGCGCAGCAAGCCAAGCGCTGGCCACCGACGTCATCGGCACTCCCCTTGCTGCCGATGCAGCACTACTGGCACCGGGACCCGAAAGGTGGCACCCGGCGCCACAACCGTTCTACGCCTCCGGCGCCGGCCCGCTTGGAGACATGGGCCCGTACTACCTGGCCATGCTGACCTACCTGCTCGGTCCCATCGACTACGTCGAAGCCACCACGACCTCGACCCGCAGCGAACGCACCATCCGAACCGGCCCCCACGCCGGCAACACCTTCCGAGCCGATGCCCCGACCCACGTAGTCACGCTCCTGCGCACCCGCAGCCAAGCCCTCATCACGCTGACCACGAGCTTCGACGTCGCGGCCACCGCACGCCCGCATTTGGAGATCTACGGCACCCACGGCTCGCTCGTGCTACCAGACCCCAACTTCCACGACGGCCCCGTGCACTACCGCCGCCGCGGAGAACAGAACTGGCAGGAACTCCCGCAGGATGACGCGGCCGGCCCCACCGGCCGCGGACTCGGCGTACTGGACCTCGTCGACTCCGTCTGCAACAACGCCTCTGACTGTCGCAGCGGCCACCGCGCCCACCACGTCGTCGAGATCATCGAAGCCATCGAGTTCGCGCGCACGAGCGGACATCCCGCCGAACTACGACTGCTACGAGAGGAGCGGGGTGCGAGCCTACGCTGACATCTCCACAGCCTGGCAACGGTTGGCCACCTACCTCGGCGCGGACTTTCGCCCCGAACTCACGCACTTCACCACGTTGCGGACGTTCCTCGACACCGAGTGGGCACGCCTCGGGGATGCCTTCTACAAACAGAGCGTGGGCTACCTCTACGACTTGACCCACTTCCACTACATGCGAGTCAAAGACCCGTTCTTCACCTTCCTACTGGAATTCGCACGCGAACACAGCATCACCGATATCGCCGACGTCGGATGCGGAATCGCACTGGACACCCAAGCCCTACTGCAAGCCGATCTCGACGTGCACGGCTACGACCTCGACAACCCAAGCCTGGACTACGCACGCTGGCGGCTGAATCGCGATCTCAACGAAGCCCACCGCATCCACGCACTTGACCAGCTCCCCGGCCGACGACATCAGCTCGCCTACGCCGTCGACGTTCTCGGACACGCTGAAGACCCGGCGGACCTGATCGAGCTGCTGTTCACCACAGCGGACTACGTCTTCCTCAACCTCGCACCCCACGACCCGGACCATCGCCACGGCAGAGCTGACCTACACCCGGTCTTGAACCACCAACGCGTCCTTGCCGACCTCAGCAAGTATGGCGACCTCATTCGCCTGGGCACACAACCGCCCAACGTCCTCACTGTGTGGCGCTCGCACTACCAGCGACAGCTACATACTCACGCCACGCCCACTCCAATCAGGTGAATCCCGTGGACGTGGCCACTGCTTCCGCGCAGGTCAGCTCAACGCGTTCCGCATTGGTGCAGCATTCGTGCAG
This sequence comes from Saccharopolyspora endophytica, assembly GCF_018070075.1. Classification (GTDB taxonomy): domain Bacteria; phylum Actinomycetota; class Actinomycetes; order Mycobacteriales; family Pseudonocardiaceae; genus Saccharopolyspora; species Saccharopolyspora endophytica. The sequence continues at coordinate 93,851 of NZ_JAGPXE010000010.1, read as the reverse complement.
CAATTCTGCTCTGGTTAGCAAGGTCGCGGACCGGTTGACTCCACTTGGTTGCGGCGAGGTGCACCCGGCCGGTTTCCCCCACCCCGACACCTCGCCGCAGCCAGTCCCCGTCAAAGCCAACCGCTGAACCGGTGCCGCCACGTTATGAACGCCAACCACCAGCCAGCAACTACGCCATTCGCCACAGAGGTCGATGCACTGCTCACCGCCGTCGCGCGGGATGGTTTCACCTTGCGCTACTGCAATGGACCTCGTCAGCCGACCCTGATCGTCGGCACCTATCACTGGGGGACTTTCGTTGACCTCTTCGTCATACGGGATATCGACGACGTCATCAGCGCCCGGGTACCTGCCACCGAGGTTCGCGACATCTTCGAAGCCGAGGTGATGGTCTGGCTCTACGCAGGCGACGCTGAGAAGTCACTTCGCGCACTGCTCGACCTGCCTCACCCTGACCATCCCGAAGCGCCGACAAGCCGCGCGCCTGCACCAGCCGCACTGCACGTTCCAGCCGCACGGCAGTCGCCGGTGACCATCCGCCCTCCATCTGAGTTGGCCGCCCGAGCACGACAGATACGCCTCGGGGCTTCTCTCCTCGCCAACACAACCAAAATTCCCAAGTGAACCGGGGTGAAACTTGTGAGCTACCGGATCGGTAAGAGCTTCTCCTTCGACGCTGCGCATTGCCTACCGAGCCTGCCACCCGAGCACAAGTGCTCCCGCCTCCATGGGCACACCTACACCGTGGAAGTCGTACTCTCAGCGGCGAACTTGGATCCACCGGGGTTCGTCACGGACTTCGGCGAGCTGCGTCCGCTCCGCCACTACCTCGACGCCACGCTCGATCACCAACACCTGAACAAGGTCCTCGACGTCGAACCGACCAGCGAGAACTTGGCACGCCACATCGCCGAATGGTACGCGTATACGAGAGCGCCACCAGTTGGGCCGAGTACGAGGTGCCACGGCTATGACGGCGATGAACGACGCGATCACCCGCCCGCTGCTCGTGGCAGAGCATTTCGGCCCCACGCTGCAAGGGGAAGGGTCATCTGCCGGGAAGCCAGCCCTGTTCATCAGGCTCTCACGCTGCAACCTGTCCTGCCCCGCGTGCGACACCCCGTATACCTGGGACTGGTCGCGTTTCAACCCACGCCTGGAAGCCAGGAAAATCACAGCGGACGCCCTACACCGTTGGGCTATGAGCTACAAGACCGAGTTAGTCGTCATCACCGGCGGCGAGCCGTTGCTCCAGCAGGATGCGCTCCGGCCTCTTGTTCGGTCTTTAGCAATCGCAGGGCGCCGGATTGAGATCGAGACCAACGGGACAATCGCTCCGGATCCTGACATCATCGAATATGTCAGCCAGTTCAACGTGTCGCCGAAAACCGCGACCTTCGCGGGAAGCGATGCAACGCGCGTACACCGGATCAACCCCGATGCTCTACGCAACTTCGCTTCTTCCCAAAAGGCCGTCTTCAAATTCACCGTGTCGAGCGCAGAAGATCTGGACGAAATATCGCTCCATGCCGCTGAATTCGGCCTTGAACCCGTGTGGATCATGCCCGAAGGGACGACGCCCGAAGTAGTCCTGGGCCGGATGTCCTGGCTTGCAGAAGAAGTGATCAAACGGAATTGGAACCTGTCCGGCCGACTGCACATACTCCTGTGGGGAGACCAGCGCGGCCGATGATCAGTTCCCGGGCTCAGCCCGATCGAGGGTACTCCTCCCCATCACGAGTGTGCTCCGTCGGTTGACGTGCGACAGTTGTCCGCCAGCTGATCTGCGTCACGCAAGCGGGCCGGTAATTATCACGCCGTACTGCTTACTGGCCGTCCCACGAAGACGATGTCGTGGATCGTCCCGTCCAGGTCGGCGACGCCTGGCAGCCGTCCCCATTCCTGGAAGCCGTGAGATCTGAAGAGTCGAAGGCTGGCCTCGTTGTTGGCGAAGATCGTGGTGGCGAGCGTCCGCACCCCAAGCTGTGGCGCGTAGGTGATCGCATCGCGAAGTAGGTCTCGGCCCTGTCCTCGGCCGCGGTGGGCGGGATGGAGATAGATCGCAAGATCAGAGGTCACGTCGTATCCGGGGCGCCCGTTGAGAAACGGCTCGAAGGACAGGTACCCAGTCACCGTTTCCGGGGAGTGGGGCTCGTAGCCCACCCAGATCGGATGGCGTTCCGTGGTTGCTCGGTCGAACCACTCCTGTCGGGAGTCGACTGTGACCGGTTCCAGATCGCATGTGCTCGACCTGGCCAGGACCGCCGAGTTGTAGATGTCGACGATCGCTGGAAGATCCTCGCGAGTCGCGAGGCGGTGGTGGTACTGCATGGGACTCGCTCCTGTTTTCCTCGGTACGGCACTCGGGTTGGGGATTTGAGGTCGGCGGCGGCGTCCTCGGGGGCGAGCTACTCAGGGCAGGACAATCAGAAGGGCGTAACGGACCGGGTTAGGCCCAAGGCAGCGGAAGCGGGAAGCACCCCACAACTGGACGCGCAGGCAATCGCCGACCTGGACTTCATGCGCCTTGCCGTCGACGGTGACTTCCAATGCGCCCTCCAGTACCCAGATGTGATGCTCCAGACCTGGCACGGGCGATCCTTCGTAGGAGATGTCGGCGTCCGGATGCAGGACGGCTTCGACGACTTCGCCGCGTAGGCCAGGGTGGGGCGGAGACACTGACTTACGTGCGAATCCGGCAGTCTCGTCCTGCCACACCGCTTGTCGCCCGGCGCGTACAAGCTGTGGCGCCTGTGGCTCCACTTCGGCAAGTAGCTGCGACACGGTCCGCTGATAGGCCGTGCACAGCTTGCTCAGCATCGCTGCAGTCGGGCTGATCTCTACCCGTTCCAACCGCGACAACGTCGAGCGGCTGACGCCTGTGCGCTGAGCCAACTCCTCCAGCGACCAACCTTGCTCCGTGCGGAGGTGCACAAGCCGAGACGCCAGTCGCGCATCGAGCTCCTCAGAGCTGCTGTCCTCGGTCGGCACCCTCCCGATCGTTCTCATGGTCGGGACAATATCCCAAATATGAGACACGTGGACAGCTGTTCGGCACGGTCAGCTGAGTATGTCTAGGTGTCGCAGATCAGCTGACGGACACCTGTCGCACATCACCCGACGGAGCACACTGCCCATCACGAGTCGCTGTCGGGTCACCGGGCGCGCGGGCAGGGTTCCTAACAATACCCACGGCTAGTCGACTACGAGTTGTCCACGTGCCATGACGAGTCGTGGCTTGCTCAACGACGCGAGATCTGTACGTGGGTCGCCCTCGACTGCGATGATGTCAGCGCTGTAACCGGGGGTGAGGCTGCCTACGTTGCGCAGACCGAGCGCCTCTGCAGCTGTCGTTGTGGCCATTTCGATGATCTCGTCTCGGGAGAACCCGAGGTACTCGTAGAGTCCGAGCGCTTCGGCGTAGCCGGTGAAGGTCGACCCGCGTAGGCCCGCGTCTGTGCCGGGGATCATGGGTACACCGAGGTCGCGCATCCAGCGGATGCGACTGACAATCTGTTTGGCTCGGTCTGGGCCGAGCCGGTCGAGGAAGGCGCGCCAGTGCGGTGGCCAGGCGAGGCACGCGTGGATTCCGCGTTCTGCCATGGTCTTGGCGACGTCGTCACGGGTTTCGTACCCACCGCCGCCAGTCATCCACGTGCAGTGCTCGACGGTGCTGACGCCGGCATCGACTGCCTCAGCGATGGCTTCGGTTCCGTGTGCGTGGGCGGCGACCGGCAACCCTGCGCTTCTGGCTTCCGAGACCGCGAGGTGAAGTTGTTCTCCGGTGAACTGCGAGGCCCACATCGGCGGCGATGTCGGCGTGATCTGTCCGCCCGATGCCATGATCTTGATCAGGTCTGCGCCGCGGTCGGCGGAGTCACGGATACGTGCTCGGATGTCGTCCTCGCCGTCGACCTCGCCTCCGAAGAAGTGGCAATGCCCGTTCGGTGGCGTAAGAGGGGCGCCGGCGGCGAGGATGCGGGGACCGGCGAGGGCGCCGTGTTCGATGGCGTTGCGCAGGTGGAAGACGAGACCGTTGCGGTCGCCGAGGTCGCGCAATGTCGTGACGCCGCTTCGCGCGGCTGCCTGGGCTCTGCCGGCCATGGTTAGCAGAAGGTCGGTGTCGTCGGAGTCGAGGTAGTGCTGCAGCGGCTCGCTGCTGGCGTCTAGGGCGAGGTGCACGTGACAATTGATCAACCCTGGAAGCACGGTGTGCCCAGCGTATTCGTGCAAGACGGCCTCGTTGGAGGCTTGTCGGCTGACGTCGTCGCGGTGCCCGATGGCCACGATCCGGTCGTCGTCGACGAGTACTGCACCTTTGGGCACGGTTTGACCTGCTCGTCCAGTGAGAATGGTGTCCGCAGTGATCAATCGCTGCACGTAAGAGCCTCCGTCAGGGGTCTGGTTCAGAGTGCGCGGGCCAGCGCCAGGAGTTCGTCAACCTCCCCGTCGACCTCGCTTGTGCTGGTACCGGTAGGTGCCGCCACGAGGATCGCTGACCTCGTACTCGGAGTTTCACCTGCAAGTTGACGTTGAATGGCGTACTTGACTGTCTCGGCCTGCTCGTGTGCGGGACGCTCAGTGTCGTATCCGGCGTCAGCTAGATGTGGGCTGAGCTGGACCATCCCGTCGCGAATTTCGACTACGCGGCGCCAGAAGCGACGATGCAAGCGCAGCGGAACGATTTCGTCGCGGTCGTTGCGCCTGCTCGCTTCGAGTTCGTCGTTCGGAAAGGCAGCGTGAAGGCACTGCCACAGTGGCCGGAGGGCATGGAACTGTCGGCGCCGTCGTAGCCAGAGTCGGGCGGCTGCCCAACGGGCAGCAAGCCCGACGAAGCAGACACCGAGAACGAAGGTCAGGATCCCCAAGGGAACCAGCAAGTTCACAGCGGTTTCGAGCGGAGTCGGTATGCCGCCGCCCGCCCAGCGGATCACAACGAAGATCCCTCGGATCGCCGCGGCTACGGCCAAGCACGAGAATCCCGCTGCTGCAACGCGGAATCCCCACCGGGCCCGTGGTGTTGACTCTGCTGCGTATTGGATGGCCCAGTACGCCGTTCGACTTGCGGCATATGCGAAGTAGAGCGAGCCGGCGAGGTAGAAGACGGCTACGCCGTGCGCGGTCATGTCTGCCGGTAGCCGCCCTGTCTGCGAAAAGACGGTTTCTCGTACCGGTGCAGGTGTCGCCAGCATGGCCACAGTCATCACGACCGATGTGCCTGCAAGTAGGACGGCCTCACCCCAGGCTTTGCGTACCGCCCCCTGTCCGACTGCCGAGAACAGGAAGAACAACATCAGGAAGAACCACGAGCCGTTGAGCGCGAGGTTGTAGATCAGTTTGCTCAAGCTTTCCGAGAAGATGTCGCTGAGCCCAATTAGCGTTCCGAACACGCGGAGCAAGATCCAGGCAACGACGGCGCGCAAAGCAAGGTCGCTGGGTTCTCGTAGCAGCCGGTAGGTAAACCATCCCAACGCCAGCAACAGGGCAACGGTCACGGGGCTCATAGCCAGTCCTGCCGATCGCCGAGGGAGTGCTGCGCTCGGCGTGCGCGCGGCGATCCTCCCGGACTGGTGACCGCACTGACGACCGCAGCGCGTTCGAGTAGGAGAGTCGCGACCGTTTCAGCGTCGCGTTCCTGATCGGTGTCGTAGTGCGTCCGGCGAAGTGCCCGGCGAAGGAGATCCGGCGGGACATCCGGCAGTAGTTCTGCCCACACCGCGTCGTCGCCGTCGTCGGAGCTGTGTCCTGCGAGTAGATGTCCCAGCTCGTGCGCGATGATGTGCTGCTGATGCAGCACTGTCGTTTCCCGCTGATAGAGGATGTAGTCAGCACTGCTGGTCCGCAGCCACAACCCAAAGGGGCCAGGGACTTCGAGGGGAAGAGCAAGGAGCCGGATTGTCAGGCCACGGTGGGCGCCGAGCCTCTGACACACCTCCGCCATGTCGATCGGATGGCTGATGTCCAGAGCCGATAGCTCCGCGCGTAGCTGCCGACGAAGCCTCCGTTCCCTCCTTTTCGGAGTGAACATGTCCTCACCTCCGATCGTTGGACCAACCATGACGGCAGCCAACACACGTGCGCTAGCGATTCACTCGGACGTGTGTTCCTCATCCTTGGTGCGGTGTTCTTCGAACTCCATGTACCGCAGCACGTTCCGCAAGCCCTCCGGCGTCAGGTTCTTAGCTCGGAACGCCAGTTCCCGTACGTTGCTGTCCCCCAGCTTTGCCAGGAGCTCGTACTGGGCATTGAGTTCCTCGCCTCGTGGGGTGTTGGAGAAGTAGTCCAGCGGCACACCGAAGAACTCAGCGAGCCCTTCAACAACCGCGTACCCAGGCTCGCTTTCCCCCTTGAGCAGCTGGTATAGGTACGCGCGGGAGATCTTGCGCCCCCGCTGCGTCAGCGCCTCGGCGACTTCCCGAGGCGTGTATGTGTCGCCGGATTCGGATCGAACGCTATCGAAGAGGCGACGCAATTTGATCGCAAACGTCTCCTGCCGCGATTCGCCGCCCTCGGCCTCCATGATCACACCTCCTCCGAGCAGTAGCAGGTCCACCATAACGGAACGCCGCGGTCCTTGCGCAATCGTCAGTCTGTTCTAGTTGACGACGATTCTGCCGATGTTTACATTCGAGCCAGCGAGTCCACTATAACGGACTTGAGGCGGCTCCATACCGCTGATCTGGGGAAACAAGATCCGCGATGACCCTTCTGCCCCACTCGGGCACCCCAGCGCACTTCCAATATCAATTTCCGTCGGGGGGCGACATGCGAAATGTGACCACGGGAGATACGGAACTTTCTAGTCCAGGAAAGCGTTGCTCGACATCCACTATCCGGAGCTCGCTTTCCGAGCGAAACGATCATTTGTTGACACGGATTGTCAACCTGTCAACTCTGGCCTTCCACGCCCTCCTGGTCCCACAGTGGACATACCAGCAGCGAAGAACCGGTTTTGCTCCCTATAGGAACGAAACCCGTTGGGAGTTACCCGTCTCGAACAACCAGGTGGTTCACACACGCCGTCAGGAGGACGTCATGGTCATTGAAGGTCTGAAACCCTGCCCACTGTGCCAGCATCGTGCGTTGGACAAACTCACCGGCCTGGCCGACCGGTGGGGGTGGGAGTCGAAAGCTCCGGAGCTGCTGCGAGAGGCTCGTCAGGCCGCGCTGTTGCTGATCGACCTCGACCGGTTCAAGCAGATCAACGATGTGTGGGGGCATCAAGCGGGCGACCACGCCCTGGTCAGGACGGCTCAGATCGTTCGTCACGCTGTCGACGAGGACGCGCTCGTAGGCCGGTACGGCAGCTACGGCGGTGACGAGTTCCTTGTGCTGCTACCGACCGGCAGCGATCACGCGGTACAGGTTGCGGAGACGATCCGCTCCGGGGTACGGGCCATGGTGACGGCCGTGACCTCGACGTCAGGTGAGTCTGCGACGTTGGCAGGAATGACGGTTTCGGTGGGGGTGGCAGTACGTGGCCCTACCGACGGATGGGATCTCTCTAGTCTGATCTCGTCGGCTGACGGTGCCTTGCAGCAGGCCAAGCGCGCTGGGCGAGACCGGGTGTGTGTCGCCAACCAGGCCGCGGCTGCTCCCACTAGGTCGCTTCGGGTCCCTGCGGCACGGTCGCACTCCGTCGCGCCAGAGGGGCGAGAGAAACAGCTGGTCGAGGTCTGTCGCGTGATGCGCGGGCGTTGGACGCCGGATGTGCTCATGGCGCTGTGGTCAGGACCGCACTGCTACGACGAGCTCCTCGACCGCCTTCGCAACGCCTCCACTTCGGACGGTGTGCGCGGGCGTGATCACCGCATACCGGCGAGCACCCTGGTTCGCACGCTTCGTCGCCTCGACCGCAGTGGCCTGATCCAGTGCACCGGGGCAGGGCGCGCGGCGTGCTACGAACTCAGTCCCTTGGCCCACGAGCTGGCGGCTGCCGTTGGCCCGTTGTCGAGCCAGCAGCGTGTGCACCCCTCAGAGCGTGCCGAACGCCACTTGGTACAGGCCGGCTGAACACGACCTGCTCACCACACTCCAGCAATTCCCTCAGGTCATCTCCCGAATCTTGGAGGTCTCATGCCACACCGTGGATCAGCCGGTCATGACACCGTCGTCGCCGGCGATCAGCAGTACGACAATGTTCGCCCCGATGAGGCACGGCCCCAACGGCACGGTCGAGAGCGGTCGGTTGACCGTGCGCAGTCCGAGATGGATCAGTGCCGCGGCGAGCCAGGCCACCAACAATCCGCTGAACAACGCTGGCCAGCTGAACCAGGCAAGTACGGCTGCCCACGGCGCGGCCAGTTTGACGTCCCCGCCACCGAAGCCGCTGGGGGCCAGTACGTAGATCAGCGCGAAGAACACCAGGCATCCTGCCGCACCCACGCCGGCTCGCACCAACGGCTCCAGATCAGCGGTCAGCAGTGCACCTGCCACAACAGCGCTGCCGACCAGCGCGGCCAGGATCGCGATCAGGCGGTTGGGCAACCGCTGGGTGAGGGCGTCTTCCCAAGCCAGGGGGACCGCTGCGACAGCGAAGGCCACAGCCACGGTGATGTTGACTGGGTTGTGGAGTCTCCAGACCAGCAACCAGAGCACGACGAGGGCGATCGCGAACTGACCGGTGACCCGTCCTCGGCGAATGCGCTGCTGCGTTGGCGGCATTCCGGCCAAGCTGATGAGCACACTGAAGCCTGCCCACAGCAGTGTCGCCAGCGCGGCGTCGAGCACGATGTCCCCCTCATCGACCATGGCTCTGGACGTGATCGAGCGTCGATGGTGCTGGTGTCGCCTGCAACTGCAGCAAGCTGGCGAGGCCGCCGGATACCTCGTGGGGTCGGCATTGCCTCCGTCGCCACGGTCGTTCTTCTCCCGCTGATGGTGGGTTGCGAGCAAGCAGCGGATGCACCTGCTCCTGCGACTGATGAGGTCGTGTCTCCCCCGGCCACGACCTCATCGCCCGCCGATCTCAAAGCTGCCCGAGCACGGGAGGTCTACCTGCAGATGTGGCAGGCCATGGCACGGGCCGCGGAAACCTCGGATTGGCGGTCCCCGGAGCTGGCCGAGTATGCGACGGGGGATGCGCTGACCACGCTGAGCCGCAGCTTGTATGCCGACCATGTCAACAAGCTCGTGACGCGCGGGCGGCCGGCGAATCACCCGACGGTGTCCTCAGTCGAGCCGCCCGGTGATCCGCGCACCGTGATGCTTGCCGACTGCGGAGATTCAGCGAATTGGCTCAAGTACCGGAGCGGTACTGATCAGCTGGCTGACGAGACCGGCGGTGGACGTCGATCCATCACTGCCGAGGTGGTCACGCAGCCTGATGGCAGCTGGCGGGTGTCCCGGTTTTCGGTGCAGGGGGTGGGGACATGTTAGGCAGGACCACCCTGGTCACCACGGCGGTCTCCGCCTGCCTGCTCGCGGGTGCGGGAACGGCGCTGGCCGGTGACGGATGGGGCAATGTCGAGTGTGGCCAGACCGACTACGCCGGCTGCCAGCTCGGCGCCGGCAGCGGCGGTGAACCCAGTGCCCCGTCGAAGCCGCACCTGCCTGGTTCCGGCAGCGGATCCGAGGACGACGGTGGCGAATCTTCGCAGGACTCGCCTCCGAAACCTCCGCAAGGCGACGTGATCGCTGGGGATCGGCCTCCGCTGGCCGACTGCCACTACGTTCCCAGCGATTACCAACCACCGAGCCAGGGCACGACTCCCATCTCCTTCGAGGACTCGGGCGGCGGTGCGGTCACCGTCAGGCCAGCCGTGCACCGCTCCCGCATCGCCCCGGCTTCACCACGACCGGCGCAGCAGCAGCCGCGACCGTCGGGACAGTGGTACGTGTTTCAGTGCTCCGGTGCAGGGTGGGCTGATGGGCTCTACCGGCCCCCGGTGTGGATCCCGGATGGTCAGCAGCCGGGTCCGTCCCCGGAACAGCTCGCGCAACAGGCATACAGCCAGTTGCGGTTGCCCTCTCCGCAGATCCAGGCATCTCCTGCCGAAACGCAGCTGGTTCAGTTGCCGACGTGGCTGTGGCTGGATCGCGGGCAGTGGCAGCCCCAGACCGCCATGGCCTCGGTGCCGGGTGTCTCGGTGACGGCGACCGCCTCCCCGAGCTCGGTGCGGTGGTCGATGGGTGATGGCTCGACGGTGAGCTGTCCAGGTCCGGGAACACCGTTTCCGCCGGACACCGATCCCCGCGCCACCTCGCCGGACTGTGGCCACACCTACCGGCAGAGTTCCGAAGCCCATCAGAGCCACGCGTATCCGATCGAGGCAACGGTGACGTGGACGGTCACCTGGTCCGGCCCCACCGGAGGCGGGACGCTGCCGGACCTCATGACCACGTCTACCGCGTCGTTCGAGGTGGCCGAGTCACAAGCGTTGAACCACGCACCCAATTAGCAACAGATCATCCACTATAGACAACTCAAACTTCGAAACTACGTATTTTCGCCCCGTTCTGCGGAATTGGGGTGCAGGTACCGCCTTGTTTGGAGACGCCTTATGGCTACTTCTACTGCGACGTCCTCCGAGACACAGAGCCCGTCGCGATCCTGGGCCGGACGCAGACCCGGGGAAACCTCCCGCCTGGCCCACGGCCCCCGGCGGCGTGTGCCTTACCTGGTGCTCGGTGTGTTGCTGGTCGTGATCTGTGTGGCGGGGTCGGTGATCACGGTGCTGCAGGTGGGCAAACGGGAACCGGTGCTGAGCCTGGCGCATCCGGTGCAGGTCGGCCAGGTCCTGGCTCCGTCGGACCTGCGGGAGGTCACCGTGTCCGCGGATTCTGGGGCCGATCTCGTTTTGGCGAGCCAGTCCTCCAGCGTGCTGGGTCGCCCGATGGCGTATGCGCTGCCCGCGGGCACGTTTCTGACTCGTTCTGTTCTCGGGCGCCCGCAGGTGCCTGCGGCGGGACAGGCGATTGTGGCGGTGGCGGCCAAACCCGGGCAAATACCGCCGCAGCTGTCACGCGGGACCGCAGTGTCGGTGATCGTCTCTCCTGGCTCGCAGGGCAGCGGTTCGTCCTCGCAGGGCGGGGTCTCTGGTGGTCCGTGGCCGGCGGTGGTGGTCGGTGTTGAGGGTGCGGGCAGTGATCAATCGACGGTGGTGTCGCTGCAGTTGCCCGCCGCTAGTGCGCGGCAGGTCGCCTCGGTGCCACCCGGCGAATTGTCGCTGGTCGCGGTCGCGGCAGGAGGGGGTCAGTGATGTTGATCGGACTGTGCTCGGTGAAGGGCTCGCCTGGCGTGACGACCGCGGCGTTGGCGATGGCCGCGCGGTGGCCTGTCGGCGAGGCGAGCGTGCTGGAGGCCGATCCGTCTGGCGGTGATCTCAGTGCCCGGTTCTGCCTGCCGACCTCGCCGGGGTTGGTGTCGCTGGCCGCGGCAGCCCGACGCCAGACCGCGGCCGACGTGGTAGCCGACCACGTCCAGCGGTTGACCCGGGGGCTGCCGGTCGTGGTGGGCCCGGTCTCTGCCGAACAGGCACGAGCAGCACTGTCAGCTCTGGGATCGCGTGGCCGTGAGGTGTTGCAGGCTGCCGCCGGTGCACCGGACTCGACGGTGTTGGTGGATGCGGGACGGTTGGAGCCGTCCTCGCCTGCGTTGCCGCTGGTGCGCGGCGCCGATGCGCTGATGGTCATGGCGCGACCTCTCGCCGACGAGCTCTCGCATCTGGCATCGCTGCTCAAGCCGATGGCGACCTGGGCGCGCACGCCGGGGTTGGTGCTCATCGGCGAGGGCTACAGCAACCGGGACACGGAACGAGAGCTGGGTGTTCCGGTCATGGCCAGGCTCCCCCACGACCGTTCGGGCGCGTCGATGCTGTCGGGGCACCCGCGGGGCCGCACACCGGATCGCTCCGCGCTGGGGCATGCCTGTGCCCGGCTTGCCCGCACGGTGATCGACCACATCCAGGCCCACCGCACCGGTGACGCCGAGGCCGCGGTGCGGGCCACGACCAACGGGCAGGTGTTGTGATGACCAGCGCAGAGCACGACACGGTGCACGAAACCCACCCCGCCGCTTCGGCATTGCGGGCCCGGGTGCGCAGTGCGGTCTCGGAAGGTCTGGCCGAACGCATCCGGCACGACGAACAAGCCGGGCACCCCGCACCAGACCAGCAAGCCCGGCGCAGTCTGGCCGAACAACTGGCTGCTGAGGCCGCAGACGCCTACGCCCACGAAGAGCTGACCCGCCCGAGCGGGGCCGGGCTGGTTCCCGACGAGGTCGAACGCCACGTGGTCGCCTCGGTGTTGGACGAGGTATTCGGCATGGGCGGCCTGCAGCCGCTGCTGGCCAACCCTGAGGTCGAAAACATCAACGTCAACGGCGCCGATCGCGTCTTCGTGCGCTACGCCGACGGGCGACGGGCCCAGCTGCCGCCGGTCGCCGACTCCGACGAGGAACTGATCGGCCTGGTGCGCTCGCTTGCGGCACGGTCCGGAGTGGAGGAGCGCCGGTTTGACCGCGGCTCGCCCGGGGTGAACGTGGAGCTGCCGGACGGGTCGCGGATGTTCGCGGTCATGGCCGTGACCGGCAGGCCCTCGGTGTCCATCCGCCGGCACCGGTTCCAACAGGTCACCCTCGCCCAGCTCCGCTCGCTGGGCACGATCGATGCCGGGCTGGAAGCGCTGCTGGCCGCGATGGTGCGCGCCCGGTTCAACGTGCTCGTCGTCGGCGGCACCGCGATCGGGAAAACGACGATGCTAAGGGGGTTGGCCTCGGCGATTCCGCCAGCTGAGCGGCTGATCACCATCGAGGACAACTTCGAACTCGGCCTGGACCGCGACCCGGCCCACCCGGATGTGATCGCGATGCAGGCCCGCGAAGCCAACGTCGAGGGCGAAGGCGCGATCTCGCAGGCCGAGCTGGTGCGGTGGGCACTGCGCATGTCCCCGGACCGGGTCATCGTCGGCGAGGTCCGCGGCGCCGAACTCGTGCCCATGGCCAACGCGATGTCCCAAGGCAACGACGGCTCGATGGCCACCCTGCACGCCTCCACCTCCCGCGGGGCGTTCACCAAACTGGCCACCTACGCCGCCCAAAGCCCCGAACGGCTCGGGTTGGAGGCGACCAATCTGCTGGTGGCCTCCGCGTTGCATTTCGTGGTGCACCTGGCCGAAGCCCGCGACGACAAGACCCGGGTGGTCTCCTCGATCCGCGAAGTCGTCGACGCCGACGACACACAAATCATCTCCAACGAGGTCTACCGCCCCGATCCGACCGGCCGCGCGGTCCCCGGAGTGCCGCTGCGCACCGAAACGGTGGAGCGACTCGCCGAGGCCGACTTCGACGCGAGCGTGCTGGAGCGCGGCGAAGGGTGGTGGCGGCCATGACCACCTCTGCTCTATTGGCCGCGTTGTGCGGGCTCGGCATGGCCCTCGGAGCACTGCTGCTCATCGGCGGTCTCCGCGGGCACATCCCCGCCTCGACCACCACGCCGTCGCGATGGCGAGAACGCGTTCGTCACCTCCGGGATGGGGCCTCGGCGCGACGCCCGGTGATCAGCCTGGCCGCCGGCGTGCTGAGTGTCCTTGTCACGGGCTGGGTGATCGGGGGCGTGCTCACCGCCGCGGCCGTGTGGTCGCTGCCGCAGGTGCTGGGACGGGACACCGAGCAGGCCCACCGCCTCGCCCGGATCGAAGCGATCGCGGCCTGGACCGAGATGGTGCGCGACACCCTTTCTGCGGCAGCAGGTTTGGAACAAGCGATCCAAGCCACGGTCGAGACCGCGCCGGCGGCGATCCGCGACGACGTCCGCGAGCTGGCGATGCGCATTGAGCGGGGCACGCTCCCGGACGCGCTGGAGGGACTGGCTTTCGACCTGTCGGACCCCACGGGTGATCTGGTGGTCTCCGCGTTGGTGCTGGCGTGTCAGCGCCAGGCCCGCCAGCTCGCGGATCTGCTCGGTGAGCTGGCGATCGAGGCCCGCGAACAGGTGTCCATGCGGCTGCGGGTCGAAGCCGGCCGCGCGCGCACCCGCACCAGCGTGCGCGTCATCGTGGCGACCACGCTGGTGTTTGCGGCCGGTCTCGTCCTCCTCAACCGCGGTTACCTCGCCCCCTACGACGGCGTTTTCGGGCAGACCATGCTCCTGGCCGTCGGGGCGCTGTTCGCCGTGGCGTTCGCCTGGCTGGCTCGCATCGCCCGCATGCAGGAGCCCGAACGTTTCCTCACCCGCCCCACTGCTGCTGGGGCACGCACGGAGGTTCCCTCGTGATCACCACCATCGTTGTTCTGGCCGCCGGATTCGGCCTCGGTGTGTGGGCGCTGGTGGTGTGGCTGCTGCCTCCGGCGCCGTCTCTGGCCAGCGCTTTGGCAGCCAGCCGCGCACCGCAACCGCGCAGGCCCACGATCACCGACACCGAAACGGGTGGGTGGGCTGCCCGGTGGGGTCGCCCCGCGGTGCGACCCTTGGCCGCACTGGGCCTGCCCAGCGCCCGCCAGCAGCGTGATCTGCTCGTGCTCGGACGGGCACCCGAAGCGCTCTTGGCGGAAAAGGGTGTGCTCGCTGTCTTGGGTGTGCTGCTGCCCAGTCTGCTCCCACTGCTGCTGTGGGCGATCGGCGTGACCCTGCCCTGGCAGGTTCCCGCCGTGGCAGGTCTCGCCTGTGGGATCGGCGGGTTCGTCCTTCCGGACCTGGATCTGCGCCGCCATGCCCAGCGCAAGCGCACCGCGTTTCGCCATGCTCTCGGCGCGTACCTGAACCTCGTGCGGGTGTCTCTGGCAGGGGGTGCCGGGGTCGACGGCGCGCTCACCGACGCCGCCGAGATCGGCCAAGGGTGGGCCTTCGCCCGGATCCGGCGTGCGCTGACCACAGCACGCATGACCCGGGCAACGCCGTGGGAGACGTTGCGGCAGCTCGGCGAGGAGCTGGAGGTGCGCGAACTGATCGAGCTGTCGTCCTCGGTGTCACTGGCCGGGACCGAAGGCGCGAAAGTGCGCGCCTCCCTGGCGGCCAAGGCCGCTGCCATGCGCACCCACGAACTCACCGAAGCCGAAGCTGAGGCGCAAGCCGCCACCGAGCGGATGTCGCTGCCGGTGATCTGCCTGTTCGCCGGATTCTTGCTGTTCATCGCCTACCCCGCCGTGGCCACCGTGCTCGGCTCCCTGTGAATCACGAAAGGAACCGCTGATGCTGACCTACATCGCCTGCGTCATCACCACCACCCGAGCGCGCATCGCCGACATCCGCTCCGACGAGCGCGGGTATTCCACCGAAACCGTGCTGGTGACCGCCTTGCTAGTCGCCGGGGCCATCGCCGTGCTCGCGATCATCGTCGCCGCGGTCACCCGCAAGGCCAACGAGATCGGGGGCAGCATGTGATGGCCACACACCATGCCCACCCACTACGTGCTTGGATACGGCGCTGCTGCCAGGACGAACGGGGATCGGTCACCGCCGAACTCGTCCTGGCCGTCCCGGCGTTGCTGCTGCTGATCCTGCTGATCGCGCAGTTCGCGATCTGGGCGCACGCCACCCACATCGCCCAAGCCGCCGCCTCACAAGCACTGTCAGCCGCCCGTGTGCACCGAGCCAGCAGCGCCGACGGCCACGCCGAAGCCTCCACGGTGCTCGGTCAGCTCGGTGCCGGACCGCTCAAGAACCCACACGCCGCCGTGAATCGGGGACCACAACAGTCCACTGTGGAGATCACAGGGGAGGCTGCGGCGGTGGTGCCGTTACTGGACTTGCCGGTGCGGGTGCGCGCGGCCGGGCCGAGCGAACGGTTCGTCACCCCAGGAGGCAACGAATGACACCCCTACCGCTCCGCCTGCAACGCGACGAACGAGGTTCGGTGGCCACCGAACTCACCCTGCTGGTGCCCGTCTTGATCGTCCTGCTGCTGTTCGTGGTCTTCTGCGGGCGCCTGGCCGACTCGCGGCTGCGCGTCAACGACGCCGCGCACCAAGCCGTCCGCGCGGCCACGTTGGCCCGCAGCACCAGCCAAGCCAACCGTGACGCGCACGCCACCGCTCAGGCCGCACTCAGTCAGGCCGGACTGCGCTGCCAGCACCTCGGTGTCTCCGCCCGGCTCGCCGGCATGCAGCCCGGCAGCACGGTCACCGTGACCCTGACGTGCACTATCGGGCTCTCCGACCTGGCGATGCTGGGGGTTCCGGGAACCACCACGGCGACCTCCACCGCCTCCTCGGTCGTGGACCAGTGGCGCGGAACCGATCCCGGCGGCGGTGCCTGATGCGCACGCGGTGGCGAGCCCTCGCCGGTGACGAGCACGGCCGGGTCACGGCATTCGTCGTCGTCATCACCACCGCCTGTCTGCTGTTCGCCGGTCTCGTGCTCGACGGCGGACTCGCCCTGGCTGCCAAAACTCAGGCGATCGGCCACGCCCAACAAGCCGCCCGCGCTGGAGCGCAGGAGTTGGATCTCGCCGCCTACCGCGCCGGCGGCCAGCCTCAACTCGAACCAGGGAAGGCGCAGACAGCGGCTCGCCGCTATCTCGGCGCCGTGGGCGCCACGGGCACCGTGACCGCCGATGCCACCACCGTGCGCGTGCACGTCGATGCCCAGCAACGCACCCAAATCCTCGGCCTGATCGGGCTAGGCGAGATCCCCGTGTCCGCCGAGGGCCAAGCCCGACCCGATCAAGGAACAGCGGGAGGCGCCGGATGAGGATGCTCGTCTGCCTCGCTGCGCGACTGCTGCGGGTTGTCGGCGCGCTGGCCGCATGCGCGGCACTGGTGGCGCTGCTGGCCGGTGTGCCCTGGGGGCTGGTGACGTTCCTCGGCTGGCCCCTCCCCGACCATCTACCGACCAGTGGCGAGATCGAATCCGTCCTGCTCAACCCGCTGTCGGTCACCCTGCTCCTGGACGTGCTGGCCTGTATCGCCTGGCCAGTCTGGCTGGTGTTCGCCGTCGACGTAGCACGCTGCATCCCGGACGCGGTCCGCGGTGTTCGACCGCCCGCGATCGGCCCAGTCCACGCCGTGGCCGGTCTGCTGGTCGCCACTGCCGTACTCGGACTGCTCCCACGGTCCCCGGTTGCCGCCGAACCCGCGACAGCGACGCCAGTGCAGCCCACCGCAGCCGTCACCATCCTCGACCCCACGACCACGGCTGTGTCTGCCGTCGACTCCCCCATCCCGACACATCTTGTGCAGCAGACGAATTCAGCGAGTGCACGGAGCATCGTGAGGGTGCAGTCCCCGCACGACGGGGTCTACGACAGTCTCTGGCGCATCGCCGAACGCGAACTCGGTGACGGCCACCGCTGGACCGAACTGTTCGCCCGCAACCAAGGCCGCCCACAACCCGACGGCGCCACGCTCACCGACCCGCACCTCATCCGCCCGGGCTGGATCCTGCACCTGCCCGAGACAGCTGAGGACAACACCCCACTTCCCCGGCCTACTCCGCCAGCACAACCGCCAGCGATTCCCACCCCGACCGCGCCGGCACCTCCACCAGCGGAAGAAGCGCCGGGCCGACCGGGCACCACGGAGGGCGCCGTGGCTCCCGCCTCGTCGACCGCGGTCATGCTCGGCAGCGGCGGCGTGGTCGCCTCAACGCTGGCCG
The DNA here is from genome assembly GCF_018070075.1 of Saccharopolyspora endophytica. Lineage (GTDB taxonomy): Bacteria > Actinomycetota > Actinomycetes > Mycobacteriales > Pseudonocardiaceae > Saccharopolyspora > Saccharopolyspora endophytica. The sequence goes on along the minus strand of NZ_JAGPXE010000010.1, from coordinate 76,320 downwards.
CCGCGGTCTCCCTGGGACTGCTCACGCGACGACGCCGACGGATGCGCTCCTACAAGCCCGGCAGCGGCGACCGCACCCCCATGCCTGCTCCCGCACCAGCGGTGCACGCATTGCGCCTGGTCCACGACCACGCCCAACTCGGCGACGAGGCACCCGATCCTGACTCCATCACGCTCCCCACCCGCAATCCCGACATCGACCTCTCCTCCGTCGAGGCCGATTCGACTCACTCCGTGACGGACGTGGATGTGGGTGTGGGCATCCGCGAGGGCCGCGCCTACGCGCTCGATCTTGCCGCACTCCACGGGCTCGGGCTCACCGGCGCGGGCGCCGCGGCCACCGCCCGGTCCCTGCTCGTGCATCTGCTGGCCACCACCAGCGCGACCCTGCTGATCCCCGACCACGACGCCCGGGCACTACTGGGCGACGAGGCACCCGAATCACCCCGGCTGCACACCACTACCGATCTGGACGAGGCCGTCACCGCCCTCGCCGACGGCGATACCACCCGCAACACTGATCTCCCGGGCACCGAGCTCACGAGGGTGCTCGTCTCTAGCATCGACCGGCCCCACCCACGCCTCGAAGCCGTGCTCGATACAGGGTCCTCCAGCGGCGCCGCCGGGATCCTGCTCGGCCACTGGCCTGCCGGCGCGACCGTGCGCGTCCGCGCCGACGGAGTCGTCACCGCCACCAGCCCTGCGGTGGCCGAACTTCGAGGTGCGCAGCTGTTCCATCTCGGGGCAACCGACACCCGCGATCTCCTCGACCTGCTCATCGACACCACGCACGGTCCGCGCCCGGGCTACCCCGCCGCCGCTGACGAGGCCGAGCTGACCGGTGACGACCACCTCGACGAAAGCGAGCGCGACGCCGAACCTCGCGTCACCGACACCCACGAGGCACAACCCGAGTTCGATGCTGACGCAACCATCCCTGTACTGCAGCATCAGGAGAAGGCTCCGCCGTCCACTACACCCATCGACGAGCCGGAGGATGCCGGCCAACCTGATGCCAACCAGCTCGCCGACACCGAGCCGGCTCCCGAACCACCGAAACGTCTTTTGAACCTGGCCGTTTTTGGCCCGCTCACTCTCACCTGGCACAGCCCAGAGACACCCGCCCGGAATCTCACGGCAGAGCTCGCGCCCAAACACAAAGCACTGATCACCTTCCTCGCGCTGCACCCCCACGGCGCCACACGGGCCTCCGTGCGCGAAGCGCTCTGGCCCGAAGCCCGGGGACGACGCCCCTACAACGCCTTCTACGCCGCGCTCTCCCAGATCCGCAAAGCCCTCGCCGAGGCCACCGACAATCACGCCGCCGACCTCGTCGTCCAACACGACGAACACGTTGCCCTCAACACCGAGCTCGTCGAGGTCGACTACTGGCAGCTCAACCAGGCCGAGCACGACCGACACATCGCCAGCACCGACGAGCAGCGCTTCGCCGCCTGGTCCCGCATCGTCGCGCTCTACACCGGCGAGATTGCCGACGGCATGTCAGCACTCTGGCTCGACGGCCCCCGGGAAGCCGCCCACCGCACCGTCCTCGACGCACTCGCCGGCATGGCCGCCCACTACCGCGGCCACGACTCCCACAAGCAACTCCAACTGCTCGAACACGCCAGGCTGCTCAACCCAGAGAACGAAGACATCTACCGCGACATCATGCGAGTGCAAGCCGAACTCGGCCTCACCGACGCCATCAGCCGCACCCTCCACCTGCTCAACACCACCCTCGCCGAGATCGGCGAACGACCCGACCCCAGCACCCTCGCACTTGCGCGCACTCTCCAAGCGCGACAACACCGAAAAGCCAGTTGAATCGTACGCCGCCGTTGAGGCGCAGATCGCTCGAAGCTTGAATCTCGGAATTCTCCTGGATCATCTTCGGGATCCAAACCCCAATTCTTCCGTGCAGATGCAGCGAGGATCAATAAGAAAACCCTTCGTCAACCGGCCGGTATCATCGCCTGATATGATATCTGCGTTCCAGGCAGCGGCTATCCGCCGACACATTCTCAGTCAGGAACGAGAAGGCCCTTCCACCTGGAGGGGCCTTCGTTATGCTGCGCATGACGAGTTCCGCAAACCTTCATGGCACGGTTGATCACTCCGCTCCTTGTTGGATCGCAAATGGCGCGGCGCGGCAGTGACTCACGCCTGACTTCCCCACCTCCGCGAGCGATCAAGTCGCGCACCCAGCTTTCGGTTGCCACGAGCACTCTTGGATGCCACGCCCACTCATGCACCTGTTCATACGCTCGCTCATGCACCCACTCATCTGCCCGATAAACGAGAAACCCGCTCGCGCCATGTTTTTCCTAGCCAGAGCGCCGCTGCCCCTTCCTGAAACCGCCCAGCCTCGGCACCCCACGGGAACCTGTTGACGACTGGGAAGGCACGAAAAGAATGAGAAGCGTGAACTATTCACTAGTAGCGGCACTGATTCATGAGTTCCAATCATGAACGACCCCCTATTTTGACAGCCACCTCTTCTGCAAATCGTGGAACGCACCCGCAGGCTGACAAGACTCGGAAACTGCCCTCATCCCCCATGCGAACTGTCCTCATTTCGCCAACCACTCTTTGCGGCGAACCGCGAATTCCGAATTCGGCCAATATTTCCCCAAAGAATCCATCCGAAACTGTTGCAGCACTGGCAGAGCCGGCGTTACGGTAGATTCACCGGAACACAGAAAGAGTTCCGGATAGGAAGAAGTAATCGCGGGTAGGGATTCGCACCCCGTTTGCCCGCAACCGCAATCTGTGGAAGGCATGATTATGACGAGTGTGTCTGTCGAGGCGTGGTCGCACGGTGACGGGTATTTGACCGTCGATACGCAAGAGTGGATCAATGACCGCGGCGAGTACGCCGATGACCTCACCGATGACTTGCGCGGGTGGATGGAGACCAACGGCCACGCGCACCCGCACGATGACGTCATCACCGCATGGATCAGCGCGCGCACGGGCGAGACTCCGACCGGCCTGCACGGAGACGGCCAGTTGTGGGCCCACACCCTGGTCAACTTCTCTGATCACCTGCTTGATGATCTCGGGTTCGTAGTGTTGTCGGCCGTTGAGTTCGGCGACCTGATGATCATTGTGAGTGATCATGGCGGGCGCTACGTCGCGCCGACGGTTTATCGCTCCACTGTGGATGCTTTGGAAGAGTGGGCGGACTACTCGAACGCCGAGGGCGAATGCGCCAACGGGCACCGGTGGTGCACGCACAACACCGTGGATTTGCACGCCTGGGACGGCGCCGACATACGCACGTACCGCGTGCCTGACCTGGTCCGCGTGCCCTTCGACGACCGCACTCGCGGCTATGTCGCGTGCCCGTCCTGCGGCAAGGCTGTGCGGTTCATCTGCCGATTCTGAGCCCGTGCGGCCGGCCCACGCCGCATCTCCCGCGCGTGCTGCGGCCGGCTGCGCATCCTCCTCTCTTCTTTCACTCCGTTCTTTCAGCTTCTGCGAGGTGTGCTGTGTTCGTGCTGTCCGCCAACGGCGAAATGATCTCCACCGACCACGACGACACCGATTCCTCGGTGATCACGTTCGAAAACGCCGACGACACCGAATGGCGGTGCCAAGCATGCGGCGAGCCCCTAACCGAGGAAACCGACGGCTATACCGACGAGTCCGGCTCGCTGATCTGCGACGCCTACGACCCGTACGAAGACCCCGAGATTGACGATGCGGAATCCGCGCCGGACTTCCGCGAAGGTCCGCACCGACCGCAGCGGGTGGCCCTGTCTTGGGCCAACGGCGCCACGATCCACACCGATCCGGGCGAAGACTCGATCACCGTCACGATCAGCGTCGGCGACCCACGCGGCGCATTCGCCTTCACGGTGCGCCGCGTCCCGGATGACGCAATGGACAACGGCGGCCGGTTGATCATGCACACCCCGTACCCGGGTGAGCCCCTGCCGCACGTCGAGCTCACGACCGCCCACACCGGAACTTACTGGGTCAGCTGACCTTCCCGGGGCGCCCGCCCATCGACGGCGGGCACCCCGCTTCCCCAAGAACGAGGAGGAACCGAGACATGCACACCCATCGCCACCAAACGACATCGGCAAATACACCCACGAACGCGCCCGGTAGCTGCCGGTCCGCCACGCAGGACCACGCGAGTGAACACGCCATGCCTGACGACTGGTGGACAGCCGGCGGCTACGACACCGAGGACGGGCGCATTGAGTACGACTGGAACCAGCGGTATTGGCGCGCAGTCCTTCCGGACAGTTCCAGCGTCGTATTTCCCACTGAAGCACAAGCGGTCGCCTACCTGAAAGAACACGGGCCGATCGTCGTCCGCAGCTTTCTCCGCTACCGCTCTTAGCCGGATGTTGGTCGCCCCAACGCGACCAGCAGTGATCACCGGCTTCCGAACGCGCTTACCGCCGCCTGCTGATGCCTGTTCATGCACCACAGCGGTACCCAAGGCGTCCAGTCAACCGCACCTCGTTATTGCAATAGCAAATGCTCTGCGCAGCCTTCGACTCAGGACGACTCTGATCACTGTCGACAACAACACAGCGTGAGCACGCACGGAGGTTGTCCGCTGAGCTCTGTGGGCTACTCTGGCCATGCCCTCCTTCCGAGGAGGGCAGCCCTTTCACAGGGTTTGCGGTAGGCCGGCGGACCGTGCGAACACCCTTCGGGTGGGTCCGCCGGCCCCATACGTTCTGGGCCTCCGAGCCGCTCGCGCCGCGCACCGGACGCCATTTGTGCGCCCACGCAACTCGGTCTCTCGCTTCGTCTCTCCTCTCGCGTTTTCTATCTGGAGCCCAGCCATGCAAACGCACTGTGAACACCCGTATCGAGCCGTGATCTCCATGGCCGGAGCGGTTCGTCAGAGTTCCGACGACGCCACGGAGTAGCAACTACGGCGCCTTGCCGCCGACCTGGCGCGTGCGGTCTTCGACCTTGACGCGCGAATTTGTGCCGCTTGACGCGTCCGAGCGCCTGGCGTCCAACTTCCGAATACCCCCGACACGTCGGGCTAAACGAGCCCGTACCGCGACCCCCAAGGCCCTCTCGGTGCCGAGGAACCCTTGATCAATGCCAGATCTCCAAAATCCAAATCTCACCCCTTCCGCAGTCCCTGCCGAGGACGAGCACGCCTCGTTACATCAGAAGGGAATTCCCGTGACACGAAACACCAATAGGCAAGGCAATCACCCGGACCCCGACCGACATGCCGCCGACATCGCTCAGTCGGTCGAGGTGGCATGGAACAAATCCAACCACTCCGGTCGACGTGACGTCGCCCTTTCGGTCGTGTCTGCGCTAGCCCTCCTCAACCAGCGCGACGCCAATACGGCCGATCTCGCCGAACAGCTGCGCGCGCAGAGTGCCGAGGAAGTCGCTAGAACTCTGCGGGAGATCTACACCGCTGTCATCAACTCTCGCCCGGACCTAACTCATCTCGTCTTCCCCCTCATGCAGTGGGTTTTCAATGATCCCGAGCCTGCTTTGAAGCGCGCCGCGAAGCAGGTTGCCGACGCCGCGCTACACGCGAGGCAGCTGGATCTCACTGGCACCGAACGTCGTTACGACACAGATCTACTCGGCGTGGTACTCACGCTGCTCAAGTCCGACAGCGCAGGCAAGGCGAACGCGCAGATCTACACCCCGATGCCTCTCGCGGACATGATGGCGCGCATGACACCACCGGAGGAGCATTCTTCGGTGTGTGACCCTGCCGTAGGCACCGGCGGGCTGCTCCGCGCTTCCGCGCAGGCAATGCGGGAGCTCGACCGTGATCCCGCGACAGTGGCCTGGTACGGCGCCGACGTTGATGAGTTGGCGATCGCCGCGTGCGCAGTCAACAGCCTAATCTGGGGACTTGGCCCGCACATCGTCCTGTGCGTCGCCAACACGCTCTCAGAAGGAGACTGGGCACGCCGGGCCGAGGCTCAACGGGCCGAGGTCCTACAGATCTCCGAACAGGTCCGCCGCGACAAGCTAATGATCCACGCGGTTCGTACCGCTCAACAACTCACCGAACTCCCGATCGACGAGTCCCAAGTCCACGAGTAGTACGTGCTTGCCTACTCGGAGCTCTCGGTGGCCACGAGCTAGGGCCCTGCCACCGCAGACCAACGAGGACTTGGGTGCTCGGTACAACGATGAGGATCCAAGACTCCACGCTGGGGCGACCTACGAAGCCCATCCTTGTCAGGATCGTTCGCTACCCTACTCGCCACGGAGGAATCCCAAATAATCCAGCGCGGAGCGAGATCCATACATGACCAGGAGACCCGACCAACATGTAATTGGCGAGCAAGCCGCAGCCGCCGTGCGACTAATTTGGAACGAACAGGGTGCCTCTGTCGACGAGATTTGTAAGGACTACGGCGAGGACCTTCTCGTCAAGACCTGCATCCGCGGACGCGTGGACCCCCGGCCGATCTGGGTTCAAGTTAAGGGCACAAAACGGAACTGCATAGACGAGAGCCAGAAGCTCCCTAGCGTAAAGATCACACTGCGCCAGCTGATTCGATGGTCCCGCTTTGACGACATGGTCATCGTTGTACTCTGGGACGTCGCAAACAAGACTGGCTGGTACGCTATTCCAGGCGATATGGACCTCAACCCAACCGAACTCCAACAATATGGCAAGAAAAACATCTACCTCGACTTCTCGCGCGACCAACAGTTCAATGCCGAGACGGCAGATGAGCTTGCTTGGACGGCAAGACTTCATGCCGCTGGAAAGTTGATCGACTCACGGAGACATGGACTCTCACCGGATGAAGCATCCATAAAAGCGGAGAAGCAACTGCAAGATGAACTTGTCTTGCAGATTTTCGATATCATGCATGACCTGGGCTTCGTGGACGTCGACGACGCAGGCATCGCCCATTTCGATAACGAATTTCGGAAAAAACTACAGCACCGCATGACTCGAAAGGCTAGCCAAGAATCAGGCATTACGCCTGGCGCCGCATTGGACACTGGAATCCTCGTAACAATCCTTCAGCACAGTCCGACGCCAAACTCCACAATGATTCCGCTCAATGTGCTCTACTATATAGCCTTCTTGATCAAGTCGATGACATTTAAAGATCTACCCGACGCCTGGGACGGTTTCTTGACATCTGATATCAACGACCTACGCGATCACCTTTCACAAGCACCTGCTGATCCGTAAGCGCCGGGGCATCACTGCAGAAGCGTGCTCGATTCGAGACCTGACTATCAACACCGTTGTCGGCGTGTGCGATCCATACCCGGCATGAAGCGAGAGATCACCCTGTGGCCACTCCCGGCGAAGTGTATATCCTTCACAACTGCGAGAAGAAAGGTTCGCCAGTCAAGATCGGATGGACCAGCGGGAGCGCCGAGGATCGCGCAGCAAAACTCAGCGGCACCAGTGTCACCGAACCCTTCATAGTCTTGTACTCGACGCGCGTACCGGATGCTCGCCGCGTCGAGCGCCGCCTGCACGCCAGGTTCGCCGAGTACCGAATCGGTAGAAAAGAATTCTTTCGCGTATCACCCAAGCATGCCATCCAAGCCTTACTGGAGGAATCCGGCATCGTTCCGGTCGAACCCGAACGAACCCCGGAGATTTTCGACCTGACCGCCGCCGTCACCAAGCAGTACGGTTCACTCCTCAAGCACGATCTAACCCGTGCAGAACTTCACCACGATGGCACGTCGACCACTCTGGTGTGCACCTTCGGTCGAGACGACCGCGACAAGGTGATCTCGCGCCGAGACGTAGACTTTCTCGCCACCGAGAACGAAGAGCCCCTGTTTACTGCGACACGAAATTCCTGGGAAGCTGGCCGGACCTTCCTTGCCCTTCGGCCACTCGACATCGCTGAATTCACGACTCTGTTGTCAGAAGATGGCGGATGGCTGATCGGCGACCTGCACTACCGCGCAGGGCTCGATGACAACACAATCAGAACGGAACTCAACGAGACATTCCACCGGATCTCAGACGCCAATACTGGTGACGTCGAGGCAGACCTGCGCGTTCGTCATCAGATCCCGGCGACGCATCTCGACCTAGTCCGAGTTGTTGAACACGGCGACCGATTTCTTCTAACCCTCACCGAAGCAGGCGACTTCTACGGAATCTATGATGTTCGAGTTTCGGAAGACGAAGATCCTGAGCGGGCCCACTCCAAGCCTAGATCCCACGCCGTCCTGACGAGCGAGCCGATCGAAAATATCGACGGCTTCGAGTCCGTCGACATCGGCTACAGGGAAACCGACCGGTGGGGTCCAGCACACAGTGGGCCGCGCATCACTGTTGCCGCGAAAATCGCCCAAGGAATCCCCTTCGAGCAAGAATTCTTCTTTCTCCCGTGAGTCTTTCGGCAGCAGTCAGCCGCACAGCCCCGCCCGTGAGTGCTTGCGGTAGAACGCGACCGGGTCGGTTGTCCGGCCATTGATGTCGATCTGGAAGTGTAGGTGCGGTCCGGTGGATTCGCCCCGGTTGCCGACCTCAGCGATCTGCTGACCCGTGTGAACCTCCTGGCCTGCTTGGACGAGGTTCCGGCTGTTGTGCCCGTAGGTGGTGATCACGTCGTTAGCGTGCTGGATGCGGATCCAGAGCCCGTAGCCCGTGGCTGGTCCGGAGTCGATGACGGTGCCGTTTGCCGCGGCGACGATCGCGGTCCCGATGGGTGCGGCAATGTCCTGCCCTCGGTGGTACTGGCCGTTGCGAGGGCCGAAGCCCGAAGTGCAGGTGCCTTGAGCAGGAACGGTCCAGGCTCCGGTCGGTGAGCCCGTGCAGGCGGCGCCATGGACAGCCCCGGCGAGCTGGCGTGCCGCGAGCTCGTGTCGTCCGTAGGCATGGGGGAATCCGGATCGTTGGACCAATTGTGCAGCGTCGTTGACACTCATCTGCTCCCAGCCGGGCACCGCCAACAGATGCCGGTAGAACTGTGTCGTGCTGTAGGTCGGGTTCCTGATCTGTTCCGCGCTGCCCCAGCCTTGTGATGGGCGTTGTTGGAACAGTCCGAGACTGTCGCGGTCGCCGTAGTCGAGGTTGCGCAGCCCGGATTCCTGGATCGCGGTGGCCAGAGCGACAACCCAGCCTTGCTCCGGGACGCTCATTTGCTTTCCGACGGCGACTATCGTGGCGGCGTTGCTGATCTGCTCAGGCCCGTAGCCAGTCGCGCCACCAGGCCCAGAGCCGGTCGGAGTGCACGTCAGCGAGCCGCCGTTCCCGCCAGCGAACAGCGAGGCGATGGAGCCAGCCGCGGCGGCGATCACAACCACCAAGAAGGACAGGAAAATTCCGGCGGCAATGCCCATTTTTGCGAGCATGTTGAACGCATCACCTCTTCGGGTTCCAGGTCAGCTCGCTGTGGTGCCAGGGCGGCATCGGCGCTGGTGGACTCAAGCGCGGAACAGGGCTGGGACCGGTGTCGTTGGCGTCTGTGGAGCTGGTCGGTGCTTCCAGGTGGGGCCAGGCTGAGAGCAGGCTGATCAGCCGGTGGCGGCCGGCGTCGGTGTGGTTCAAGGGAAGCCACACCTCGTGGGCCGGGCTGCCCGCTGCGCAGAGGTGTTCGGCGGTAGTGGTGGCGATCGGTAACTCATTCCGCCGGTGATCAGTGCGCAGGTGCTCGGCGAGGTGTCGTCGCGCGTTCACCTCCCGGGCTGCGGTGGCAAAGACCGCGAGCAATGGGGTGACGATGTGGGTCGTGGTGGCGAGGCTGGTGTAGCCGGGCAGTTTTGCGACGAACCGGCTGAGTTGGTAGCTGCCGGTGTCCCATTCGAGGAACCATTCGATCTCCCGGTCGGCCTCGTGCCAGCGGCCGTAGCCGTCGGGGCGGACGTGGTCTCCGAAGTGCCGGCCACAGCGGGCTTCGGACCACCACTCGGTCACGGCCTGGTCCTGGGTGGTGTCGGCGAGGGCGTCGGATAGCAGGGCGGTGAAGAAGCTGTTGACGCCCATGAGGTGGGCCAGCCGCAAGCTATAGGCGATGCCGACTGAGCGTTCGGGGCGGAACTTCAGGTCCTTGGGGTCGATGCCGTCTTCGTGGGCCAGTAGGTGGGCGCCGGTGGTGTCGAGGACGTAGTACATGGGGGCTCGCCCGCGGCCGATGTAGGGCTGGAAGCGATCCAGGACCCGCCAGGTGTAGAGCTTGTGCAAGCGGTGGTTGGCCGCACGGCGAGATCGACCGAAGGCGATTGCCGCGATCTGTGGGGAGGTCAGCACCCGGTGCTCGGCCAGGACCCGGGCCAGCCAGCGGTCGCGGGCGGTGAGGTGTGCTGCGACTTGGGCTTGATGCTCGGCGGAGGCTGCGAAGCGCAGGCTCGGCCGATTCGGCATCGGGGCGCGCAGGTCGCGTTGCTGATGATGTGCGAACACGATCGTTCCTCCTCTGGTATGCCCCGGGCACAAGGAAGGGCGGTCCTCCGAGATGGGAGGACCGCCCTGGGGCTTGTGAGGTCAGGCCGTGCGGCGTGCGCGGCGCGGGTCTGTGCCGGTGGTGCCTGGCTGGTCGCCGGTGTCGTCGGCTCGGGATTCCAAGGGGCGGGTGTGGGCCGCCGCGGCTTTGCGGACGGCTTTGGACCGCCCGGGAATGGCCGGCGGCAGTGGTTGGGTCGTCACTGTGAAGGGCTGGGTCTCCTCGCCGCCCACGACCAGGCGCGCCGCGGCGTGGTAGACGCCGAGGTGCGCGAGGTCATGCTCTGAGACTCGCGGCGCGGTGTGACGGGCGAGTTCGCGAGCGTCCTCGGGGGAGGCGGTGAAGAACACCTTGCTGCGCGCGTTGGTCGAGATGCCTTCCTTGAGGTCCTTGGGAAGCTGCCCCAGGTGCTGGTGGGCCAACGTCATGCTCAGTCGGTAGCCGCGGGCTTCGGCGAGCATGTCTTCCATCGCATACGGCAGGTTCAGGAAGTTGTGCGCTTCGTCGACATACAGTCCGGCGTCGCGGCGTTCGCGCTGGGGCAGTGCGGCACGGGCGGTGGTGGCCTGCCAGACCCGCGCCACGATCAGCGATCCGAGCAGCCGGGTGGTGTCTTCCCCGAGGCTTCCTTTGGGAATGCGCACCAGGCACAGGCCACCATCCAAGGTCGCATCCAAATCCACTGTGGATGGACCTACGGCGACTGCCTTGACCACGAACGGCCGCAACAAGAAGGCGCGGAGTTTGTTCAGCAGCGGCGCGGTCGCCTGGGCACGAGCCGCATCTGAGAGCTGGTCATACCAGTCCCAGAACCCTCGCAGTGTCGGGTCGTCGGACACGCGATCGCGGTGCCGAGCCCGCGTCGCCGGGTCGGTGAGCAGTTGCGGCAGGGTCGCCAGCGTGGGCGTGTCCGTGGCAGCCCGCAGGGTCAGGCACGCGGCGCGGAGGATGTCCTCGGTGCGTGGCCCCCAGGCCGACGCGAACACCCGGGAGAACACCGACACGAGGTTGTCGACTGCGGCTTCCTTCGGCCCTTCTAGGGGGTTCAGGCACGGAGCCGGCCCGCGGGAGTCGGCGTCGAAGAGCACCACTTTGTCGGCGGCGTGTTCGGGAAGCCGCTGCAGAATGTCGGTGATCAGGTCGCCCTTGGGGTCGATGACCACTGCCCCGCGCCCGTACTCGGCGTCGGCGAGGATCATCCTCGCCAGGATCGTCGACTTTCCCGACCCCGTGGCGCCGAGGACGTGCAAGTGGTGCCGGGCGTCGGAGACCCGCAGGCCCACAGGGCGCGCGTGGCCGGTATCGGAGACTCCGACTGGGCGGATCAGCTCTCCTTCCGTGGGCGTGTTCGGCGGGGGTGGCACCGCCCGCGCTCCGGCGCGGGCCAAGCCCGGTAGCGCCTCGTCGGTCGGCAGGTGGGCGACGGCCGCAAGCTCCGGCACCGACAGCAAGTCACCCCACCGCAGCCGGCGCCGCGCCAGAGCGGTCACCGGGTTGCGCAACCGTCGACGGCGGTAATGGTTGTGCTCGGTGAACCCGGAAAAGGCACTCGCGATGGCGTGAGCGCGGCCCCTCACCTGCTCGCGCACCCGTGCTACCTGCTCGCTGGGTGTGTCGATCGGCACCGTTGTGGCAACCGCGTACCGGATCAGCGTCTCCCACTGCGCCCCGCGCTGTTTCCCGACGATCGCGCGATTCTGTGCCTGGAATTCCAGGGACGTCTGCGGATCCAGCTTCGGTTGGCTGCTCGACGGTTTCGTGCCCGAGGGGCCTGGCGTGAGTAGGTCGAGTAGCCGACCTGCCAGGTGGGTGGACCGTCCGGCGTTGAGATGGCGGGCGGCTCGCCGCGCCTGCTTGACCCGACGGCCGGTGACCGGACGGGTCAGGAGCTGCACGCACGCGGTGTCGTGCACACCGAGTCCCACGGGAGCGCCGAGCAGGGCTCGGATGGGGTCGGCGTCGAAGTCGGTGCGGATGGGCAATGCTTCCGACCGGGCCAGGCGCAGCGTGCCGCCGGTGACCAATTGCCGGCGCCCCTCGGCCGGGTCCCCGGGCATCGGCGGGTCGGCTTCGTCGGTGGAGGTGTGCGCGCCCGGCCAGGCAGCTTCGACCGCCCGTTCCACCATGCCCGGGGGCACCGCGCCCGGCACCCACAGCCGGATCTGCACACCGTCATGACCGAAGACATATTCCCAGGCCAAATAAGGTTGTCCGGTGGTCAGGCGCTGCACCATCGGCCGCACGAGCCCGACCAGGTTCGACCACACCGCCTCGGCACCATCCGGGTCGACGGTGGGAGGCGCCAGGATGGTGATCACCCGGGACCGCTCGTGCAGCGCATCCTGGCAGCGGAGGAACCACCACCGCCGCAGGAGTCCCAGTCCTGTCGCCACGAGCACGATCGCGGGGACCGCGATCAGCCCCCAGGTCTGCAGCCACGACCAAACCTCCCCCAGCACGGCCTGAATCGAGCCCCAAGGATCGGTCAGCAACCTCCCAAGTGGACTGTCTCTGACGGACGTACTTGCGAAATCCATGAGATGAATCTCCTTACTGTCAGGAGAGAAGTCATTGGACTCGTCGTGATCACGCGGCGTGCTCTGTGGACTCCGGACCAACGCGACGGCGAGCCGACGGGGCACTCGTGATCGGACGAACTGCCGTGTCTCCGCGAGTGCGGCGGTGTGCGTCGACTTCGGCCTGCCACCCCGAGAACCGACGTCCGGCCAGCTTCTTCAGGAAGTGCGGGATGTTGTTCGCGGGAACACCGACCAAATGGGGGCCGAGCACCGCGAGCAGGTCCGAGGCTTCCTGGGACGACCAGCCCGCCTCGGCGATGGCGTCTTCGTCCGGGAAGACATCGGCCACTCGATCCACCGCGGGGTCCAGCACCGCGTCTTGTGTCCCGCCGTAGCTGTAGACCCACAGGAAGTTCTCCGGAGGGTCCGGTTCCACCACCGTCTTGAACCGCCGAATTTCCTTGGTGTAGGCGTAGAAATTGGTGTCCGGACGCGCCCGCATGATGCGAAGCCAGGACTCCAGGTAGGGTGAACTGAAGAAGTCGCCTGAGTCGTGGATTCTGACCCAGTTACCGCGGAATTTCGGTGCGGCCAGCTCGGTGAGCATGGCCTGTTCCCAGCCGGCCAGGTCGTCGAGCACGAACCGCAGGTTCGACTCGTGCTTAGCCCGCACCGCGGGCCAGGTGTACGTGCCGTGGCGGGCGTAGCAAACGTGGCGGCAAATCCCCGCGCTAGGACAGGTGTTGTAGGTGCGACCATCGGGCAGTCGTCCGGCCCAGGCGGGCAGGGACCAGTTGTGCACGCCGATGGCCCGCATTTCCCGGTTCTGAGTCAGCAACCGACTCGGGCGCCCGACAGAGGAAGTCTCTGACGGGCCGTGGGCAGATGAAGACATGTGTGTCCTCCGTGGAAATAAGGACAGTTTAAGGAAGTGAATGACGATCCACAGTGGATCGTCAGATAGCAAAGGGGTATTCGCGCTTACGCTGGATCGTCGTCGAAGCGGGGCTGGGTCGTGCCGTCGGACTGGAATCGGTCGGAACGTCGGTGCTGGCGGCGTCGGCGGTAGCGGTCGAGGTTGACGACCTTGGTGTGGGCGCCGTCGACGTCGACAGTGACGAGCTGGGCGTACTCGACGTCCCGTTGGCGACGGCCGTACCGCACGCACGCGTGGACCAGTGCACGTACACCGAAGACGACCACGCCTCCGATGAGGTACCCAGCGATCACGATCACCGCGCAGGCAACCCAGATCACGGCCATCAATCCGGCCGCCAGCGCGAAGACAGGGAGGAAGTCGTGGACGAGGATGTCCAGGAACGAACCGAAGGTGTCCTGGTCGACTACTGGGATGGCAAGTAGGGAAGGCACCGGGCATTCCTCCTTGTGTGCTTCAGTCGTCGAGAAGAAGGTCTTGGGTGCCGCCGAGGTCGGCGAATTCGCTTGTCTCGTCAGTGGATTCGGATATCGATGCCAGTTCTGCGGGGTCCGTCGTGATCAAGTTGTGCTCGCCGTCGGAGGCGATGGCCTGCAGGGCGACACGTTGAGTCCCCGTCGACAAAAGGCCCTGGCCCGTACCGGCCGACAGCAGGAACTGCCGTTCGCCTTCCGACAGCGCGAAGGTGCGGACGATGTCGTCGATGGCTTGGGGTGCCTGGCGCAGCAGGATTTGGGTGGCGGCGTTGGCGATGACGGCCTTGCCGAGATCCGTGCCGAGGACATCGCCGACGTCCTGGGTCGCCACGGTGAGCCCGGCCCAGTGTTTGCGGGCGGATTTGGCCATGCGCCACAGGAATTCGGCTCCGGCCTGTTGCTGCATGAGCAGCCAGGCTTCGTCGACCACGCACAGCCGCGGCCGTCGGGTGGCGGGGTTGGACACCCGGCGCCACACCGTGTCCAGGGTCAGAAGGGTGCCGGCGGGTTTGAGTTCGTCGGGCAGGTTCCGAAGCGAGAACACCAGCAGGTGGCCTTCCGGCGGCGCCGTCGTGGGCCCGTCGAACAGCCCCCGGAAGGCGCCGTCGGTAAAGGGCTGCAACCGGGCGGCTAGTTCGCCGGCGGTGTCGCCGTCGAGGCGGGCAAGGACGGTGCGCAGGTCGGACAGCAGTGGTGCGGGTCGCGTCCAGGTGCGTGCGTCGTCGGTGATCCCGGCCTGCTGGTAGGTGGCGGTGACCGCCTGGTCCAGCACCGCCCGTTCGTCCGCGGACAACGGCTGACCGAACAGGACGGACAACAATGTGTGGACGAAAAGACTGCGGCGGGTGACCGCATCGGCGGGTGCGGAGCGGCGCCCATCCGGGCGGACATGGATCGGCAGATCCAGCGGGTTGAGGTGAATGCCCTCGGCACCCAGCGGGAAGTAGGTCCCGCCGACCGCACCGGCCAAGCGCGCGTACTCGTCCTCGGGATCGATGATGGCGATCTCGACGTCCCGGTACAGGCTGCGGAGCGCTTCGAGCTTGACCAGGTAGCTCTTGCCTGCTCCGGAGCGGCCGAGGATGACCGAGTTGTAGTTTTCGCAGGCGAACCGGTCCCAGTGCACCAGTCCCTGGGAGCCGAGGTTCCAGCCGTAGAGCACCCCGGCTGCGGTCGACGCGGAGGTGACATCCGGCGGCGGAAGATCCGGGCTGGTGAACGGAAACGCCGCGCTCAACGCCGCGGTATCGAAGGTGCGGGTCATGCCGATCTGGTCCAGCCCCATCGGCAATGCCGTGATCCATCCCTGCAGGCTGCGGTAGGTGGTGGGCTTGGCGTCCATGAGCAGCGACGCGGTCAACGCGCGCAATGCGCCGATCTCCTCGACCAACTCGTCCTCGGAGGCGGCGTGCACCGTGAGGTACAGCCCCAGGCGGAACAGACGGCCTTCGCCGCGGGCGAGCCGGTCGGAGAGGTCGTAGGCGTCCTCGGTCGCCGCCTCCACCTCCGGGTCCTGCAACCGGCCGTGGGCCGCAGAGTGCCGACGGCCGGATTCGAGCTTGCCGAGCTGCTTGCGCAACCGGTCGGCCGCGATGCGCGGGTCGATCGGGTCGATGTGCAGCGACACGTCCAACCGGCCCGGGTAGGTCAGTAACGGCTGCAGCCAGCCCGGGTGCACTTCTCGGGGGTAGCCGGTGACCGCGAACGAGGCGACCCAGTCCTGACCGATCTGCAGGTGCCGCGGGTGCACCTCGATCGCGTCCGGCGCGAAGGCACTCGCCGCCCCGGGTTGCTCGCGACGCTTCTTGGCGGTGATCACGAGTAGTCCTCCTCGGTATCGAGGTCCCAGTCCGAGCCAATGGGCGTGGTGATGACCTCGCCGGCGCCCGCCATCTCCGCCGACGGCGGGAGCAGGGTGTCCGGGTTGGTGGCCGACGAGAGCACTGCCGAGGCTTGGGCGGCGTCCAGCGGGGTCACGCTGATGCCCGCGGGCGAGAGCAGTTCGGTGGCCTCGCTCATCCGCCGCAGCAGCCGGGAGGCCGCCGCCCGGCGCGCTCCATCCGACGGCTGATCACCACCGCTGCACGGGCGACCAAAGCGGCGGCGCGGGGTCAGCGAGTCCTGGCCGCTGGTGCGCACCGGTCCGCGGGCCACCAGCAGGATCTGACGGCGTAGCAGGTCGGCCTGTGCTCCGAGCTGGGCCAGGTAGTTGGCGTGATCCAGCGCGGCGGACTCCAACGCCGGGTGCGGCAACCCGGCCGCACCGTCGCGCAGCTCCGCGATCTGGCCGGACAGGTCCAGCCGCTGGGCGCGGACGAGGATCTGCACGCTCGCGCCGAGACTGTGCAGGTACCGGCCGAACGCTGCGGTCAGCGCTTCCTGCTCGGCCGGGGTGCGCAGCGCGAAGTTCACCGTCGAACACGCGGCCACGAACGCCACGCCGTCGTCGCCGAGATCGACGATGCCGGCTTCGGCGACCCCTTGGGCGGGCAGGTCGAGCCCGCCCGCTGCGACGGCTTCGTGTCCGTGGGCCACTCCGGATAGCCACTCCGGCACTGCGGCGGGCTGCTGGCCGGATGCGACCCGGCGCCGCGGTTGGAGCCGCTGCCGCAGCGCGGCCAGCAGCAGGCGATCCAGTGTCACGCCGTCGCGGCGCACCACGACCAGCGCGGTCACGGCGACCCCGATCGGGACCGCGACGGCGACGTAGGCGATCACCGGGATCACGGCGCGGGTGGCTTGCCAGCCGCCGTAGAGCACCAGGCCCGTCACTGCCATTACCGCCACCTGCCGGGCGGTGAAGCCGGCCATAATCCGGTCCTCGCGGTCGACGTCGGCGGGAATCCGCACGCTCACGTCCGGTCATCTCCTTTCCTTCCTGTGCTGGGCCGGGGCGGGTTGAGCTTCGGCAGGTTCAGCGGCAACTCCTGCTGACGCGGCCCCGGCCGCTGCGGAGGAGGCGGCGGTGCCTGGGGCTGACTGCGGGGTGGCTTCCGCGTGCGCTGCATATTCAGCGGGAGCTGGTACTGCCCGTCCCGCCCCGCCCGGGGCTTGTTCTCCGGCCACTCGCCATCAGCGGGCAGCTTCGTCTGTCGCCCCCGCGTTGCTGGCCGGGTCGGTTTCGGCGGTTCCGGTGGTGGCGCGGGTCGCCGCACTCGCTGCACCTCGATCGGCAGCCGGTATTGCCCATCGCGGCCGACTCGTGGTTTGTTCTCCGGCCATTCCCCGTCGAGCGGGAATGGCATCTGCCGGCCACGTGGTCCCGTCGAGGACTTCCGCTCCGGGGGAGGCTCCGGAGCCGGTTTCGGCTTGGGTTGCCGCTGCACATTCAGTGGGAGCTGGTATTGCCCGTCCCGGCCGAGCCGCGGTTTGTTCTCCGGCCACTCGCCGTCCAACGGAAGCTCCAGCTGTTTACCATGCTGGGCTGGGCGCGAACGTGAGGACGATTGCGGCCTCGGTCGCTGTTGGGTCGGTTTCCGCACTCTCTTGACGTTCAGCGGCAACATGTACTGCCCGTTGGAAGTGGCCCGCGTTGTGGAATACGGGTCCGGCGACTCGGCCGATTTCTGACCGCCACGGGAGCGAGCGGCCTTTCCTCCACCACTTCCCAGTCCCCCGAGGAGACCGAAGGTCTTGTAGGCGACGAATCCCCGGACGAGATTGCCGACCAAAGAGCGTCCTCCGCCGCCGCGCAGAGATCCGAGAATCCAGAATGGGATCTTGATGAGGACGTAGCACAAGGCGAGTGCGACCAGAAACTGGATCATAGCGCTTCTCCCTTGTTGTTAGTTGAACAGCGTGATGCCGCCGGGCCAAAAGAAGAGCTTGAGTGCCGCAACCAAGGCGAGCGATTGACCAACTTGAATGGCCATCACCCCGGCGAATGCTTTCCACCACCAGAACGCGATACCTTCGGTTTGCGGAAGCGCGTGACCCATGAGCAAGATCGGAGCACCCGCGAGCAAAATGATGGTCAGCGTGATGCGGACGATGTAAGTGAGCAGAACCGCGACAAGCATGACGATGAGAGCGAGCGCGATGAAGATGACGAAAAGCCCGCCCCCGTCGAGATCATGCATCAAGGTTTCGCGCATGGCGCGCCCCGCGGTTTCCGGGCTCAACCCATCACCCAGGATTGCTCGTGAGAGCGCGTTACCGATTTCGATCACCTTGCCGCCGAAAAACAGCGACAGGTTGGACGCGAGAAACCCGACAATTACCCGGGGAAGGATTTCCTTGATGGAATGCCGGGTCTGCAATGTTTCGTGGGCCATGACGATGATGCCGGCTACCAGGATGAGCGTCGCGTAGACCGCGATGACGATCTGCTGCGTGCTACCCCATATCTGTCCCATGACCGGCAGTTGATCCAGCGGAGGAGTCACCAGCAGTGACTTCGCGAGCAGATCCAGCAGGCTGTTCAAACCGGGCGTGACCAGATCACGGAAGAACGACTCGATCGCATCCGACACGCAGGTGGGAATGTCGGTAATCCCGCACGACGACTCCTGGGCCGGAGCTTGATTGGGGTTCGATTGATTTCCGGGCGGCTGGTTGCCCGGAAGCACCGGCACGGGTTGGGGAATGCAGCTTGGTCCCTGGCACGGCGGTGGAGAGGGTGCGGGAACGGGTGCGGACGGAGCAGGTGGCGGGGCGGGCTGGGCGCTGGCGGCACCGGTGAAAGCCAGCCCCGCCGCCACGACGAGCACGAGTAGGGCGGCCACCGCGGTACACACGCGGCCCAGGCGGTAGCCCGCCCCCGAGGTGGAGTACGCGGCGGCCGACATGGGATCAGGCCCCCACGATTCCGCGCAGGATCTCCACGACAAGCGGAGCCAGCGCCGCCAAGGCGTAGCCGAACCCGGCGGACTTGAAAGACTGCTTGGCCTTCTCGACCTCACCGGGGTCGCCGTTGGCCAGAACGTAGCGGACGCCGCCGATGGTCAAGAAGACCGTGGCCAGCAGGGCGAGCAGACCCATGATCCAGTTGCGGATGTTGTTAAGAACGTCGTCGATCGTGCGGGCCAGCGCGAGAACGTGGGTGGTCTCGGCGACCGCGGGCATCGAGATCATCAGCAGGCCGACGGCGGCCAGCCCGGCGATCATCAGCAGCCGGAGACCACTGCGCCGGGACAGGCACGGGGTGAACGAGAAGCGCATCAGAGAGACCTCCAGAGAGCGCGTGCGAGGCAGCGGGAGTGCGAAGCGGGTAGGGCTCACCTGCGTCCCTGAAGTCCGAAATTCGGGGGCTGATTCGCCGGGTCGCCCCCAACTTTTTTCGCTACGTTCTGTGACTGGGTCTCGTCACCGGTCACCTCGTTGGAGGTCTGCAACGTCGTGGCCGCAGCGCCCGTGGGATCGCCCTCGTCGGGGCTGGTGTCGGACTCGGCCAGCCACGCGGCGAGTCGGTTCTCGGCCTTGCGCCGATGCTTGGCCAGCGTCTTGTAGGTCAGCCCCGGCGGGCGGGGCCAGTCGGCCAGCTCGACGCCTTCCAGCCGGGTCACGCCGATCAGCTCAGCCTCGGTCCGGGTCAGGACCCCGGCCTCGACCGCCCGCGCCAGGACCAAGTCCGGATGCCCGGACGGAGGCTTGGGCTCGCTGGAGTGGAACCCCGGCGGCTTCGGGGTCGGCCCGTCCATTCCGTCCAGCAGCGCGCGGTGCCCGGCGCGGTACGCCGCCCACCGCAGCCGGACCGTGATCCGCCCCTCGGCGAGATCGACCGTTTGCAGTGCGTCCAGGAACCCGCGCAGGACCTCGGCGTGGATGTCGCTGGGGTCGTCGGCGTAGCGCTCGGTCAGCCGGGCAGCCAAGGGGGTCAGCATGGGCAGCGCCAGCCCAACCGCGGTGATCGTCCAGGTGCTGCCTTCGATGCGGGCACGGCTGATCACGTGTGCCCAGACCTGGTCCCACACCCGGCGGGGGCAGCGCTGGTCCAGCAACAGATTCCGGAGTTCGTCGACCGGGATGATCCGGGCCGGAAGGTGGTCGAACAGGCGGCCGTCCACAGCCACCGGGTGATCCCCCGCAGTCAGCCACCCGAAGGCTTCGCGGGCGGCATCCAGCGGATTATTTGGCCACTCTTCGTGCTCGGAACGAGTGGGGAGAGCCATTACTCGACTCCTCTCGAACGGCGGTTGATGACGCCGCCGAGAGAGCCAGGCGAGGAACAGCGCAGCGCACGGTTCCGTACTAAGACGAAACTAAAATGATCTTTTTTTCGGAACAGGGAGATCATCTTCTGATCAACTTCGAGATCGCGATCTAGACGAACAGCAAGCCTGTGCGCTGCTGCGTTAGTCAGACGCTGTTCCGTTTCTGTCACCCCGGTCAGGCGGAGAGACAGAACAAGAAAAAGGATCCTGAGAGGTTTCCGGGACGATCTTGAACAAGCCCACCGCGGGCTCTACTGGCCCCGCCAACCCTAGCGGCCGTTGATCTTGCATAGGCCACCTCAAGATCAACTATCGGCCCGGCGGCGGACGCGAAGCCAGTGACGCTAGGTGTCCACTCCGGCCGAGGATTCATCAAAAAATCTTGGAGGCCGGTGGCGAATCGAGGCCGTTTTCGCGGACTTCAGGGGTGACCTTGGCAAGACCGACCGATCACCGGAGCACGCGATGTCTGCCCTCCCGCTCCCGGAGGTACCGCCTCCCGACACCCCCGACAGCCACGAACCGAGCCCCCGCCTTGGGGTGGTCCGCGAACCACACCGCGAACGCACCGGCTCGCCGGTGTCGGCGACGGTGCGGCTGTGTCTCGTCGACCCCGCCGCAGACGCCGACGAGATCGTCACCGCCGCAGTCTCGATGATCACCACGACCTACACCGCGCCTGGCGACCGGATCATGCTCGCGGCCCCCGAGTCCCCGACGACCGGTTCGAGCCGGACGCGTCGGGACCGGCTCGTGGAGTCCGTCCTCCGACTCGGCCGCGGCGCGGCTACCGACCCGGACTCCCGGCCTCACAGCGATCAGGAGTTCGCCGCGGCGGGTGGGGAGCTGCCCGCCACCCCGGGGTCCGGGTCCGGACTCGGACCCCGGGGCGGCGACACGACCGATCCGGTCGCGGACCCGACCGACCGGCAGTCCACCGGCGAGCAGTCCGGTCCGGGTTCCGGCGACTTCGAGTTGATCATCGCGGGCTGGTCCGAGCAGCCCGCGGACCCGTTCGCGATGGCGGACTTCACGGCCGCACTAGCTCCTGCCGGCACCGTCGTCGTGCTAACACACAGTAGCGATCACCGGCGGGCGCGAGTGGGCCATTCGGGTCAGTTGTCGCGGGCCGCAGCCTTGACCGGATTGATCTCGAGCGACCGGCTGATCCTGGTTCACGAACGCCCGTCCGCCCCTCGGCCGGCGACCCGGCGCAGGCGCCGGGAGATCGCTATCGGCGGCCACCGCCGCATCCACACCACCGCCTCCGTGTTCCGTCGTTCGACCCCGCTTCCGGAGGTCCGCCATGCCTAAGACCGCCCTGCGCCCCGGCAGCGTCTGGGACACCGGCCGCACCTCCCCTACCCAGCAGGTCGCGGACCGACACGTCGGGGCCACCCGCGGCGACACCGCCCTGACCCCGGAGGTCGCACGCCAGATCATCACTACCTACACCGCTCCCGGCGACACCATCTGCGACCCGAACCCGGGACCGGGACTGGTCCTGGCCGAAGCCCTCCGGGCGGGCCGGGACGCGCTCGGCCTGCCCACTGAGCCCCGGTGGGAATCCGCCTTGGCAGCCAACCTCGACCTCGCCCGCCTCGCCGGCCCGGTCGGCACCGCGACCCTGCTGGACAGCGTCGACGACCCCCGCGCCGCCGAGCTACCCGGTGCCGTCGACCTCGTCCTCACAGGGCTGCGGCACACCCCGCGCAGCGACCCCAGCCGGGTGCTGGTCGGGCTGTATGAGGACCTGGACGCCGTCGCCGACTGGGTCTGGCCCGGCGGGCACATCGTCATCACCTGCCGCCCGTGGCGCCGTCACGGCCGGCTGCTCGACCTGCCCGGCAAGATCCACGACGCCGCCGACGCGATCGGGCTCGTCCCCGCCGACCACTGCATCGCCCTCACCGTGCCCATTCGAGGAAACAGGGTGCGCCCGAGAATCGTCAGCCGCGCAGGTCGCCTCCCGGAAAGCACAGATATTCACGGCCGCACGACCGCCATCTCTGCTCATCTTGACGTGCTCGTTTTCCGCCTCCCCGCAACCGCACGTCGCGAAGAAACTCCCGAACGAGGTGTTGCGTGAACAGGCTCCACTATCGTGAGGACGCCATCGAATTGCATGTTGGCGATGCACTTCAGGTCATGGAATCACTGTCCGGTGCCTCGGTGGATTGTGTCGTCACCTCGCCGCCCCACTGGGGATTGCGTGATTACGGAACCGCAGTGTGGGTCGGCGGAAGCCCCGAATGCCGACACACCTTGGGAACAACACCCCATCAACGCCGAACCACCAAGAAACGTACATCCTCGTGGCCTCGTTCGAGCGTGAACAAGCGTTGCAGGAAGTGCGGCGCTCTCGCGCATGATAGGCAATATGGCCTAGAACCGACGATCGATGATTACGTTGATCGGCTGCGGAAGGTGAGCGCGGAAGTCTGGCGCTTGCTGACCCCACAGGGGACGTACTGGCTCAATCTCCGGGATAGTTTTAGTTACCACAACAGCGGCACGGGAAGCACGCGCAAAATAACGAAAGAAGAGGCGCCCTCTGCCGTTCGCCACAAAAGTCTCATGGGAATTCCATGGCGGGCTGCTCTCGCTTTGCAACAAGACGGGTGGATTATTCGCAACGCGATGGTCTGGCACAAGCCCAACGGCATACCGGACCCGGCATCAGACCGATTCTCGTCCCGCTACGAGATGGTCTTCTTCTTGGTGAAGCAGCCGGACTACTACTTCGGCGCAGCCCGCGCGCTCGAACCGTTGTCGCAGAGCCGCCCGGAGCATCGGAAGAACCATCGTGGGGGCAACAAGCCGCACACGGTCCGGTCCCCGTGGCAGCCGCGGGGAACCGGGAAGAATGTCGGCGACGTCTGGTCGCTCTCCACACGACCACTGCCGGATGCACACTGTGCTCCGTTTCCAGTCGACCTTCCACAGCGGTGTATCGCGGTGGGCTGCCCGGAAAACGGCCGCGTTCTCGACCCCTTCTCTGGCGCTGGCACGACGGGCCTCGCCGCGCGACAGTTGGGCCGATCCTTCCAAGGAATTGACTTGCGGCCGGATTACCACGACATATTCATTCGTCGGCTTCTCGGTGAGCTACCCAGCGGCACCGGAGAGGCGGCCTGACCGAAACGAGGACGATCCAAAACGGCGCGCAATCATGATTGCGAATCAACAGAGTGCGACCACCTGATCCTCCTTACTGAAATCTGGACCGCGCGTCGACCGTCCCACGCCGGCCACCCAGTACCGAGCGCTTCCCCGTACGGGTGTACCTCGGGACGCCGAGGTCCAGTCGGTCGGTGGAGTACTGGCCCCGATGAGTGCCCGAGAGCAGTCGGGGAGTCGAAGTCCCACTGATCGCCCACGCCGACACCCCCAGCCACCACAGCGCGCGGCATGGCGCGTGCCCGCGCCCTAGTGGTAAGGGCCGCGGGCGACCCGGCTGGGGTGTGTCCGCTGCGTCGACGTTTGCCCAACCGGTCAACCAGCGCCCGCGACCTCCCGCTCGGCAGCGGGCTCGCGGGCCCGAAAGGTGCGCTCATGTGCCCCGACGAACCCCACGCCCAGCACGCCTCGACCGATGGAGGCGAACACGAACCCGGCAACCTCGCCAAGTTGCCCCACCTCGGCGACAGCGCCGGCGTTACGGTTCCGACCGAACCCCAGCCGCGGGGCAACGCCAGCGCCTCAGCCAGGAAGACGCGAAGGCGAGGCAACGCCCGCCGGACCGGCCAGAACCTGGTCGTTCGCGGTGTCCGCCGCGATCCACCAGATATCCACAAGCTCGCGCAAGTGGTCGCCAGCCTCGCGGCAGAGATGTTGGAGGACGAGACCCACGATGAGCAACCGGCACCGGCCGACACCGACGCATCGGACACCAAAACGACGGCTGACCAGCGACAACCTCGCCGGGCAGCGTAGGTCCGGGAGTTCCCTTCAACACGCACCGCCACCACGCCGAGCACGCGGTTACGCAGCGCTCGCAAGGAGGTCTGACGATGTCCCCCATACCGCCTCAACCACACGACCTCAGCCGGGGAAATCGAACCTGGACCCCTTGGAACCGGTCCGGGTCGGATCTACAACCGGTGGCGCCATGACCTGGGTCACGAAGTCATGGCCGACAGGTTGGCCGCTGCGCCGCTGTTGACCAATCAGCCGTTGGACGAAATCCCTTTGATCACACCGAATCACGAAGGGCTGTCATGACCAGCGCATACGCTGACTCCAATGACGAGTTGCAGCAGGAGATCGCTGTTCCTGTCGAGCACCCCGCGGACGACGTGGAACCAGGCGCGCGGGCGGTGATCTACCTGCGCGTGTCCTCGACTGGGCAGGTTAAGACCGACTACGACCCCGAGGGCATCTCCATCCCGGCCCAGCGGGAGGCGTGCCTGCGCAAGGCCAAAGACTTGGGCCTGACCGTCATCGATGAGTATGTCGAGCCCGGCCGCTCAGCGACGGAGATGACCAAACGGGAAGCATTCCAGCGGATGCTGGCACGCGTGCGCGCTCAGGGTGATGTCGACTACGTCATCGTCTACATGCTCTCCCGCATGGCGCGGAACCGCTACGACGACGCCATCGTCATGGCTGACCTCCGCAAGCGCGGCGTCACGCTCGTCTCCGCCACCGAAGCGGTCGATGACTCGCCCGTCGGACAGCTCATGCACGGCATCCTGGCCACCTTCAACGAGTACCAGTCCCGCCAGTCCGGCGCCGACATCGCCAACAAGATGGGGCAAAAAGCCCGTACTGGCGGGACTCTCGGACGCGCCAAGATCGGGTATCTCAACCACATCGACCACTCCGACGGCCGGGTGATCCGCACCATCGTCGTCGACGACGAGCGGGCGCCTTTCGTTCAGCTCGCCTTCGAGCTATACGACACCGGGGACTACACGCTCGATGAGCTGGCCGACGAACTCTACGACCGCGGCCTAGGCACCCGCCCTACCGCCAAGCACCCGGCGAAGAAGGTCTCGATCAACAAGCTCTCCCAGATGCTGCGGGACCGCTACTACATCGGCTACGTCACCTACAAGGGCGAAGAGGTCCGCGGCCGGCACGAGCCGCTGATAGACGAAGACCTCTTCGACAGGGTTCAGGACCGAATCACCGCCCGGTCCGCGGCCAAGGAGCGGCGGCGGGTGCACCACCACTACCTCAAGGGCTCACTGTTCTGCGGGCGCTGCCGACGAGCCGGGGTTACCCAACGGATGATCATCCAGCGCACCGTCAACTCCAAAGGCTCCGAGTACCTGTACTTCTTCTGCCGCAACCGGCAGAACAGCACCTGCGACGCCCCACACGTCAACGCCGAACTGGTTGAGGACGCCGTCGAACGGCACTACGCCACGATCCGCTTCAACCAGTCGTTCATCGGCGATGTCCGAGCCCAGATCGACACCGTCATCAGCGAGCAGGAGAAATCCGCACGACTGCTGCACCAGCAACTATCCAGCCAGCTTGCCGAACTCGACACCCAGGAGGAGAACTTGATCGACCTCGCAGCCGACGGCACCTTGCCGCAGACAAAGGTCAAAGCCAAGCTCCGCGGCATCGAACGCCAGAGACGGCACCTTAACCAGCGCCTCGACACCGCCTCCGCCGACCTCACCGATGCCGCCCGCCTGATCGACGTGAGCCTGAAGCTGCTCGAACGGCCCGAACAGTTGTACCGGCGGTGCAACGACGAGCAGCGGCGCCTGCTCAACCAGGCGGTCTTCCACAACATCTACATCGAGGATGAGGAGGTCACCGACCACGATCTCCAGGAACCGTTCAGTCAGCTCCATGCCATCCAGCAGACGCAACGATCAACGCGAGACGCACAGCACAGCATGCCCGCCGTTCCGGAGCCCCGAGACAGCAAAAGAGCCACCCGCCAAGCGGGTGGCTCGTCCTCGCCTTCCGGCGTCGCGGTACTACTCCAGGGCCTTCAGTCAGGCACGTGTTCTAGTAGTATCTCTAAGGTGGAGCTGAGGGGATTCGAACCCCTGACCCCTTGACTGCCAGTCAAGTGGGAGCCCACCGGCATGCTCAAGCCCATTTTCCCAGGTCGCTGTGAAGTCTAACCCCCACAGTAAAGGTGTCTACCATGACCGATCCGACGTTTCCATGTTTCCGCAGGTCACGACCCTTTCGCCACATTGTGTTCTCTCTCCGTCGGGAGGCTGGTTTGGTCCAAGTGGTCTCGGAAGCCTCGCACGAGGCACCTTGACTCCCCTGAAGCAGACCTCCTCTCCGCCATGCTCCGCGCACCTGGATGGCGCAGCATCACGGCTGACGTCATCGGGTACGCCCCTTTCAAGACAGGAGGGGTGGTCTCACGGTACGGGGAAGTCAGAAAACCCGTTCGATGCGCTCGACCGCGATCTACCGGAGTGGGATATCGACGCCGTACTCGTCCGTGGGCCGAGGGCCGTGGATGCGCCGATCAGCTTCAGCGATGGCAACGTCGTTAATGCTCGCTTCGCGGCGCCGCATGAGGCCGTGCTCGTCGAACTCCCACAGTTCGTTGCCGTAACTGCGCCACCACTGGCCTTCTGCGTCGTGGCACTCGTACTGGAAGCGGACGGCGATCCGATTCTCGCGGAAGCCCCAGAGACTCTTACGCAGCGCGTAGTCCAGTTCGCGCTCCCACTTCCGGGTCAAGAACGCGATGATCTCCTCGCGGCCACGGACGAACGTGTCCCGGTTCCGCCACGTCGAGTCCGGTGTGTAAGCCAGGGCCACCCGGTGCGGGTCGCGGGTGTTCCATGCATCCTCAGCCGCCTGGACCTTCTGCAGGGCCGTCTCCTGCGTGAACGGTGGGTACGGCGGGCGATCTTCCGACATTGTTTGCCTCCTAACGTTGAGAACGTTCGTTCTCTATAGGTGGGAGCCTACGATAGGGAACGTACGTTCTCAATGCCAAGGAGTCCGGATGCCAGCCCCAATCACCGACGAACAGAACCGCCTGGACCGCGAGACCCTGCTCGATGTAGCCGAAAGGCTGTTCTACGAGCAAGGGATCCAGGCGGTCGGCATGGATGAGGTCCGTGCCGTATCCGGCCTGCCGCTGAAGCGGATCTACCGACTTTTCGCGGCGAAGGAGGACCTCGTGGTGGCGGTGCTCAAGCGTCGCGATCAGCGATGGAGGGCGAGCCTGACGGCCCACGTGGAGGCGGTCGAAGATCCCCACGAGCGCGTACTCGCGATCTTCGACTGGCTTGCCAAGTGGTTCGCAGAACCCGGCTTCCGCGGATGTGCCTGGATCAATGCCCACGGCGAACTCGGACCCGCATCCGAGGCGGTGCGAGCCGAAGTCCGGGCGCACAAGCAGGCATTCCACGACCAGATCGCGGTGTGGGTCCACGCCACCGGGCTAGCGGTGGTTGAACCGGTCTTCCTACTCGCTGAAGGAGCCATCGTGGCGGCCGGCATCAGTGGCGACCCCGCCCCAGCCCGCCACGCGCACGCAGCCGTCGCGACGCTGCTCGGAACACCTTGATTACAGCCACGCCGTCAACAACCTCTTTGCCTGCAACACCACAGGCTGAGCGCTGTGTCGAACTCGTGGCGCGCGACGTTGGATGACACCAGGCGATGAGGTAACAGGAGTTGCAGCCGCACCAGGCCGCGGTGATTGAGCAGGTCGCCGACCTGGTGTTCGCCGTTTCAGCCCGAGAAGGCTGACAGGCCACCTAAGCGTGCTGCGAACGTCTGGAAGACGAAGCCAGATCGTCAAGGCCGTTGCGTCGGTACGAAACGAACGAAGCCCGACGTTGAATCAAGATTCGACGGGCCACTCCAATGGGTGCCGAATTAGGGCTCGACCATCTACGTAGTTTCCTTTTCGATCTAGCTTCGGTGGTTCGAGGGTTCCGTTGGCGCGGCGTATCCATGTCCGGTTCTGGCTGTCGCGAAACCAGAGAACCGTACCTTGCTTCAGTAGCACTGCCCTGGCGAAGGCATACGCGGCAGGCCCGGCAAGGAAGTGTTCTTCTGGATCTAGCTCCCTTAGCGACTTTTCGGTTTCTCGGGCTATGAGCTCTTTCGCTCGTTGGGTGGCGAAATCGAGAGGTATGGTTACGATCTTCTCAGTGGGCTCAGCTAGTTCCAACATAGCTTCGTCGGCCTCTAGCGCGACGGGCTGAACGAGGACTTGGTGAACTGGCAGTCTACTTGCGTTTACGAAGCGAAGGTTGACCTGGAACGTGCCGGCTTCGTGATCGGATTCGACTGCAAGCCAACCCGAAATTTTGGATGCCTGTTCAAGCTCCTTTTGTTCTTTCAGGTGCTCCAACTGTTTCCATGCCGCTCGCGCTGCCCAGACGGCGGTACAGAACGCGGCAAGTGACACAAGCACGGTCAAGCACGACGCGATAGCCGAGACCCAGCTGGGGTTCAACGACGAGAGCCAGGACAGGAAGTCACCCCAGACGCTACCCATTCCGTGATCGTACAAGGAGGTGAAACATGCCCGGAAAGCCCAGATCGCGCGGGCCAGTCCCGAAGCGGTCGGACCAGCGCATCCGCCGAAACAGGCCGGACGTTCCGACTGAGACCGTGACGGCCCTGGGCACGGTGACACTTCCTGGACTCGGCTTGGAGGCCCCGCATCCGTTGGTCGCCGATTGGTACCAGGCGCTCACGGAGTCGGCTCAAGCGAAGTACTTTGAGCCTTCGGACTGGCAGGCCGCGCGGTTCGTCGCACACGAGATGGACCGCTACATCCGATCGGCGCGGCCGTCGTCGCAGATGTTCGCCGCGCTCATGTCAGCGATGTCGGACCTGCTGGTCACCGAGGGCGCCCGGCGCCGGGTTCGGATCGAGATCGAGCGCGGGCAGGCCGTGGAGAAGGCCAGCGTGTCCGCGATCGAGGACTACAGAAACAGCTCGGGCTCTAGTCCGCTAGCGCGAGCTTTGGCCGGTGAACGACGCTATGCACCAGTGCTCTGGTCGTATTCGTCGATGTCGCAGCGATCGATGTGGCCTTGGCGTAGCACCTCGAGGGCGCGATCTGACACGACAAGATCGCCCTTCGCGGTGAGGCCGAAGTCGTCGTGTCCGGGCTTGCCGGTGACGTGCAGCCAGAGGAATTCGGGGAACTCCGTGCGACCGATCATCGGCAGCGTGTCACGGGCTTCTTCTTCGATAGTGACGTCGGCCTGTCGGATCTCGTAGCCGCTGAGACCGGAACCTTCTAGCAAGCCACGCAGGTGATCGGTAACCATGAAGGCCGGGTAGGCCTCCAAGAGATCATCTCCGAGCCAGTTGTCGATGACGTAGGCAAGGTGCAGGACCCGAGGCGGGTGAACACTGCGATCCAGCTCGGTGTCGTCTCCGATTTCGCCGGGGACGTCAGGAGTCAGCTTGTGGTGTGTCATGTGTCCTCATCGTACTGGTGGCCTGAACTGGTGCCCGTACTTGTCGTCCATCTTGGTGGCCTGATCAAGCAGGTCTTGCTTCGTGGCGTTGGGGTTTTCCTTGTAGAAGGCGGTCCAGTCCTTGCGAATATCGCTCAGGTGCATCTTTGAGTTGAGCTCGTTGGGGATCCCACGGAGGTTGTCGAGCGAGTGCATCTCGTTCGGAGCAATGTCCAGGTGGGGGTAATGCTTCGTGATGACGGCCTGCTCGACGGCATGGTGAACCACCACCTGGCCTTTGAGATCGGGGTAGGCCTCGAAGAAGTTCTCCCGGTAGGCGCCTTTGCCGATCCGATCGGACCAGCCGAACCGGGCCTTCTCTCCGATGCCTAGCGCTTCACCGATCCGCTTGCCCGCTTTACCGAGCTTGGTCCCACCTGCGGCCCAGCCCACGAAGGGCACGGCCGCCGCTGCGGTCAGCGCGGCCTCGGTGCCTTTGCCTTGCAAGGCGTAGACCCCGGCATGGGCGAGATCGACGACCTCGCCGATACCGGGAATCAGCCCGGCCGCGTCGGTGAGGGCGTGCGCGATGGTTTCCCCGGTGGACTCCTCGTCCTCCGTGGGTATCGCTTCGGCCATCTCGTTGAGGGCCTTCGCGGACTCGCCGGCCACGGCTTCGAGTTGCCGCCGGGCGCGGTCGAGGAGCTCGCGAGCGGCTTGCCGGTATTCCTCGCCGGGGTCGTGAAACACCGGCGGTAACGCGGCCGGGTCGCCTTGGCCGGAGTTGTACTGGGCGACCGTCTTGTTGTGGGCTTGCTGCGCCTCATGGGTGAGCTGTTGGCCACGGCGATAGAGCTCGATGGCTTGGTTGGCCTGCATCTGAGCCCAGCCAAGGCAGTTCGCGTAGCTCTCGACGGCCTGGGCGCCGTAGGCCATCGCATCACCGAGCTTGAGCCACTTGGGCCACTGGTTCCCGCTGTGTTCGGCGTAGGCCTCGTAGGCGGGGCCGGTCCACGCGCCGGTGTCGATGCTCTTGAGCGCTTCGGCGTCAGCGATCACATCGGTTGCTCGGTCCCGCAACGTCTGCGCGTACCGGTACAGGACCTCAAGCTTGCCGGGAACGAGTTCGTTAGCGAGTTCGGTCTCGCCCAGTTCCTTACGGTCGACCATCACTCGCCCTAGAAATGTTCGTCCATTGCCGCGGCAGCCGGGTCGCCGGCCAGGTGCCCCATCGCGGCGCGATCGGTTTCGCGGTAGGTCTGCGCGGCTTCGCGTAGCCCCTCCCCGGTGTCGTCGGCCTTGTCCACCAGGTAGTCGATGCCCGCGCTGGCCTTTTCACAGAAGGCCACCAGCGCATCGCACAGGGCGTCGTCGCCGACCGTCTGGGCATCGCCGTCACACAGCTCCGCGAGCTCGGCAGCCTTCTGATCGGCCGCGATCTTCTGCATCGCTCTCGCGGCGGTCTCCAGGATGTCGACGTCCACGTGGAAGCCCGGTCCGTCCACGTCAGCGCACCTCCTGATCTCGATCAAGGCCATCAGACAACCGCGTGCACCGTACGTGCCGGACCTGGGCGGCACGCCGGGGTTGATCAAGAGAACCCGATCGGAGCAGTCAGCGCTGAGAGAGGGACGTAGTGCGTCGCCTACGGAATACCGGTCTCAGCTAGGTGGGTAGGTCATCTAGCCTCGACGCGTGGAGACCGAGGGCGATCTTGACGGCTATCTCGATGAGTTCGTGGATCTCACGGACCAGTTTTTCGTGTGGTTGAACGATCTACCCAGGCCAGAGCCCGGCAGCGACTTCGCGGTCGACGCCGAACACGACCAGCTTCCGGTGTCGACCTACACCCGGACAGTGTGGGGACTGTCGTGCGCCGCAGACCATTTGATGGTGCTGCGGCGGCTCATGCCCGATGAACTGGAAACCCGGTTCGTCGCCCCCTTCACTCTGCTCAGGAGCGTGTACGAGGTCGCGTGCCAGACCGCC
The DNA here is from genome assembly GCF_018070075.1 of Saccharopolyspora endophytica. Taxonomy (GTDB): domain Bacteria; phylum Actinomycetota; class Actinomycetes; order Mycobacteriales; family Pseudonocardiaceae; genus Saccharopolyspora; species Saccharopolyspora endophytica. The sequence continues at coordinate 44,483 of NZ_JAGPXE010000010.1, read as the reverse complement.
TGGCTGATCGGCCCGGAGGAACCTGAAGAGCGGATTACCCGCCTCTATCAGCTCTTCACTCTTGAGGTAACCAACGCCAAGACCGCGCTTGCGAGAATGCACGCACCGTTCCCAGGAGGAGACGAACTCGTCAGTTCATGGGCCGTGGGGGTAACAGACGAGGTCGACAGGCTCAAGGGCATGCTGATGCAGCGTCGTGGAACAGCTGCGACACCGAAGATCCTCGACACGATCACGGGCGGGCAGGCGATCATCGATGCTCGCTCCGGAATGGATCCCGCATTCAGCGGGCCCACATCCAGCGACGGCCGTGACCTCGATCCACTGCCGGTCAGCATCTGGAGAATGCACAGCGGAGCGGCCCATAGCCGCATGTGGATCTATGACTCCTTGACCAAGTCGGATGGTCCGGATGATGACGGACGAATCCCCCTGCTCGGGAGCCTCAACCAGATCGGAATCTCGATGCAGGTCAACCTCTACGTCCTGAAGGTCCTGGCTGAGATCGTCAACGACCGCGTGGTTGCGCCAAACGAGTAGACACCGTTCGCCGAGCCCGGGACCCCCCACAGAGCCCCACCGCAAACAACCAGGCGGGGTGGGGTGTCATGCCCATCGAGCTGCCGCGGAAGCGGCGTTCGATCTCTTCGGCCAGGACGGCCGCAGCCGAGCCGTCGGCGGGGCTGTGGAAACTGGTGAGCACCACATACGACCCTGGTGGCAACGCCGCAGTGTAGGCCCTCATGATCTCGGCTGGCTGGTCCTGATCTTCAACGTGGTGCAGGGTGCCTGCTTGGATCAATGCGAGTGGCCGGTGGAAGTCGATCGCCCCGGCGACGATGTGGTCGTTGAGCACCGCACTGGGACTGCGCAGATCAGCGACTGTGAAGTAGGTGTGTGGGTCGCCGGCCAGGAGGGCACGGCCGTGGGCGGCGACGGTCGGATCGTTGTCAACGTAGACCGTCACGGCCTCCGGGTTGGCGCGTGTGGCGGCTTCGTGGGTGTTGTCGGCGGTGGGGAGCCCGCAGCCCAGGTCCAGGAACTGGTCGATACCTGCTTCGGTGGCGAGGTAGGTGATGGCACGAGTGAGGAAGTGGCGACCGGCTCGCGCCAGCGCGGGGGCTTCGGGTGCGATCTGCACGATCTGCTCGTAGACCTCGCGGTCGACTGCGAAGGTTGTCCTTGCCGCCAAGGAAGCGGTCGTAGACGCGGGCGATACTGGCTCTGGTCGAGTCAATCTGGCCTGGTGCGCTGTGCATCGTGGGTAATTCCTGCCTGTGGTCTGGCTATTCGGCCGACGGCGGTCTCCCGCTCGCGGGGGCGTTATGCGGTGGTGGCGCGGCGCGACCAGGAGGACTTCGCCTTGTGGGTGGCGGTTTGCCAGAACCGGTATCGCTGGACGTCGGCGGTGCCGGCGGGTGCCCACAGGTGGTGGAGGTCCCGCGTGAGTCGTTCGATGGGGGCGCTCGCGCGCAGCGCGCGGGCACCGAAGACTTCCTGGGCGAGTCGCGCGGAGTCCAGGCCACGCTCGATAGCGACGTGCTTGGCGTTGAACAACTCGGCATCGCAGTCCTCGCCCTGCTCGAGTAACCAGGCCGCGTAGTAGACGAGGTGGCGAGCGGCTCCGCCGACAACTCGGCATCGGCTCACGCCGTGCCCGCGCACTCGCCCACCAAATCCGCCAGCTGCACACCGCGCCAGCCGACGTCGTCCAGCGGTCTGGACCGTGGCGCGACCTTGGATGCGAGCCACAGCAGCCCCTCCCCGTGAGACAACGGCAAGCACCAGGCATCTTGGCCAACCAGAGCGAGGCGTGAGTGGCATAGGGTTGCGCCGTGATGGCCACTGGTGGCGGGGACAGCGAAACGCAGACCAACGCGCGTGGGGATGCAGGCCACCGGAAGCCGTCGTTGACCTGGACATTTGCGGCTGGTGCGGGAATTGGTGTGCTCGGCGGGATGATCGGGCTCGGTGGCGCGGAATTCAGGTTGCCGCTGCTGATCGGCCTCTTCGGATTCCTCGCGCTGCAGGCCGTGATCCTCAACAAAGCGATGAGTCTGATCGTGGTCCTCACCGCGTTGCCTGCACGTTTGGTGTCGGTTCCCTACGCCGAGGTCGTCGCCCAGTGGTCGGTGATCGTGAATCTGCTCGGTGGCACGCTCATCGGAGCGTGGGTGGGGGCCACGTGGGCAACGAGGATGCGTTCAGCCACTCTGTATCGAGTGCTGGCGGCACTGCTTGTCCTGATCGCGATAGCCCTGGCATGGAGCCATTTCGGTGGTACCGGAGCACTGGATCTGTCACCGGTGACCCGCACGGTCGCGGGCATCGCCGCGGGGCTGGCGATCGGTGTTGTCGCCGCGTTGATGGGTGTGGCAGGTGGGGAGCTGCTGATCCCGGCGATCGTTCTGCTGTTCGCAGTTGACATCAAGACCGCTGGAAGCCTGTCGCTGGCAGTCTCACTGCCGACGATGCTGGTGGCTTTCGCTCGGTACAGCCGCGACCAGAGCTTCCAGGTGCTCCGCGGCAACGCGAAATTCGTGGCTACCATGTCCGCCGGATCGATCATCGGGACTGTGCTGGGTGGGCTCCTGCTAGGGGTGGTACCCGATGCCGTGCTGATCCCCTTGCTGGTCAGCTTGCTGCTGCTGTCCTCGGTCAAGGTATGGCGACACCAGTAGTACCGTCGCTTGCAAGCCCCTGATGTTCGAACCCCGCGATTGATCAGGAGCTTCGAAGCGCCAGGCGGAGAGCAGCGAGGGCTTTCCGATCGAGCTTGTGGCTGAACGAGGCCCAGGCGGGCCGGGGATCTTGCTCATCGTGGCAAGGCCCGGCCCACAGGGCTCTGTGAGGGCCTAGCGTTGGCCGTAGCCGCCGCCGACCAGCTCGGATGCGATCTCGGCCTGCGGGGTCTCGTGCTCGGCGAGCCAGCGCTCGGCGTCGATCGCGGCGGAGCAACCGGACCCGGCGGCGGTGATGGCCTGCCGGTAGGTGTGGTCCACCAGGTCACCGCAGGCGAACACGCCGGGGATGCCGGTGTGCGTGCTGGGCTGCTGCACCTGCACGTAGCCCTCGTCGTCGAGGCCGACCTGGCCGCGGACCAGCTGGCTGCGCGGGTCGTGCCCGATGGCCACGAACATGCCGCTCACGGCCAGCTCGGAGGTCTCACCGGTGACCGTGTCGCGCAGCTTCAGCCCGGCGACCTTGCCCTCGCCCTGGACCTCGTCCACGGCCTTGTTGGTCAGCCACTTAATCTTCTCGTTAGCCCGAGCGCGCTCCAGCATGATCTTGGAGGCGCGGAACTCCTCGCGGCGGTGGATGATCGTCACCGACTTCGCGAAGCGGGTCAGGAAGGTGGCCTCCTCCATCGCCGAGTCACCGCCACCGATCACGGCGATGTCCTGGTCGCGGAAGAAGAACCCGTCGCAGGTGGCGCAAGCGGACACACCGCGGCCGAGCAGGGTCTCCTCGCCCGGGACGCCGAGGTAGCGCGCCGCGGCACCCATCGCGAGGATGACCGCGCGAGCCTGGTGCTCGACCCCGCCTGCCACGACGGTCTTGACCTCACCGGAGAGGTCGATGCGCTCGACGTCCTCGGTGCGCAGCTCCGCACCGAAGCGCTCGGCCTGCGACCGCATCTGCTCCATCAGGTCGGGACCCATGATCCCGTCCTTGAACCCGGGGTAATTCTCCACGTCGGTGGTGGTCATCAGTGCGCCACCGAACTGGGTTCCCTCGAAGATCACCGGCTCCAGCTCTGCCCGGGCCGCGTACACCGCAGCGGTGTAGCCGGCCGGACCGGAACCAACGATGATCATGTTGCGGACCTCGCTCACTGCGCGACCTCCGGAACGAGCTCGGCCAGCAGGGCGCGGACGCGCTGGTCGATGTCGTCGCGGATCGGCCGGACGGCGTCGACGCCCTGTCCGGCGGGGTCGGCGAGTTCCCAGTCGAGGTAGCGCTTGCCGGGGAAGACGGGGCAGGCGTCGCCGCAGCCCATGGTGATGACGACGTCGGCGGCTTCGACGGCGTCGGTGGTGAGCTTCTTCGGGAACTCCTGGGACAGGTCCAGTCCGAGTTCGTTCATCACCTCGACCACGGCGGGGTTGACGCTGTCGGCCGGGGCGGACCCGGCCGAGCGGACGGCGACCTTGCCCTGGGCGTGATGGTGCAGCAGGGCTGCGGCCATCTGGGAGCGTCCGGCGTTGTGGACGCAGACGAACAGGACCTCGGGGGTGGAGGACACGGGGGCTCCTTGGTTCTGGGCGATGTCGGCCAGCCGCTCGCGGGCGTAGCGGGTGGCCAGAGTGGTCAGGTGGGTGTGCACGCGAGCGGTGGCGGCCAACTCCCGGTAGGTGTCGGAGACCACGTGGTGGATGGTCTCTTCGTCGAACACACCCCGGAATTGCTGCCGCAGTTCCGCGGCGGCGTGGTCGAGGAGCAGGGCGACCTGCTGATTGCTCGGCCGGTATTCCTCGGCGTCGTGGTGGCTAGGTGGTGGTGTGGACATGGTCGGCCTCCGTGGTGGTGGAGGGACGGTTGAACCAGCGTCTGGCCGCCAGCGAGACGTAGACCAGGCCGACCAGGACCGGGACCTCGATCAGCGGGCCCACCACACCGGCCAGGGCCTGGCCGCTGGTGACGCCGAAGGTCGCGATCGCCACGGCGATGGCCAGCTCGAAGTTGTTGCCCGCAGCGGTGAACGACAGCGTCGCGGAGCGCTCGTAGTTCAGGCCGATGGCCTTGCCCAGCCCGAACGAACCCGCCCACATCACCGCGAAGTACACCAGCAGCGGCAGCGCGATCCGCACGACGTCCAGCGGGTTCGAGGTGATCGCATCGCCCTGCAGCGCGAAGAGGATCACGATGGTGAACAGCAGCCCGTACAGCGCGACCGGGCCGATCTTGGGCAGGAACCGGGATTCGTACCAGTCACGGCCCTTGGCGCGTTCACCGAGCTTGCGGGTGAGGTAGCCGGCGACAAGGGGGATGCCGAGGAAGATCAGGACGTTCTTGGCGATCTCCCACGCCGAGACCTCGAGGCCCACTTGGGGCAGGCCGAGCCATCCGGGCAGCACTGAGAGGTAGAACCAGCCCAGTGCGGCGAAGGCGATGACCTGGAACACCGAGTTCAGCGCGACCAGCACGGCGGCGGCCTCGCGGTCGCCGCAGGCCAGGTCGTTCCAGATGATGACCATCGCGATGCAGCGCGCCAGACCGACGATGATCAGCCCCGTCCGGTATTCCGGCAGGTCGGGCAGGAACACCCAGGCCAGTGCGAACATCAGCGCCGGGCCCAGCACCCAGTTCAGCAGCAGCGAGGAGGCCATCAGCCGCTTGTCGCCGGTGACGGTGTCCAGCCGGTCGTAGCGGACCTTGGCCAGCACCGGGTACATCATCACCAGCAGTCCGAGCGCGATCGGCAGCGAAACGCCGTCGATGGCCACGGTATCCAGTGCGGGGCCGAGTCCGGGGATCCAGCGTCCGGCCAGCAGGCCGAGGATCATCGCGGCGCCGATCCACACCGGCAACAACCTGTCCAGTGTGGACAGTTTCGCCACCACGGCGTTGTCTTGCGTCTGGGTCATGCCGTCACCGCCACGTCCTGCGCCGGGGCCAGCGATTCCGACAGCAGTCGCAATGTGTCGGGCTTGACGCGGTAGTAGATCCACGTGCCGCGCCGGTCGCCCTCGATCACTCCGGCCTCGCGCAGCACCTTGAGGTGGTGCGAGATCGTGGGCCCGGACAGCTCGAAGGCGTCGGTGAGGTCGCACACGCAGGCCTCGCCGCCGGCGTGGGAGGCGATCAGCGACAGCAGCCGCAGGCGCACCGGCTCCCCGATCGCCTTGAACACCTTGGCGAGGTCAGCGGCCTGGTCGACGGTCAGCGGCTCCCGCATCACGGCGGAGGCGCACGGTTCGGCCTGGTCCCGTGAGACGATCAGGACGTCTTGTTTCGGCATGCGTCTAACTTGACATCCATCGATATAGGAACGCAAGCTCGACGACAGGTTTCCCGTCGGGCTGTGATCGGCGCCTCGCCGCGCGGGGTGCGGGACTGCTCGACTCAGGTGGATGGAGGTTGTGGTGCCCGAGGCCCGGGATGTGGTGGTGATCGGCGGTGGGCAGGCGGGCCTGGCGGCCGGGTACTTCCTCCGCCGCGCGAAGCTCGATTTCGTCATCCTCGATGACCAGCCCGAGCCCGGTGGGGCGTGGCGGCACTACTGGGATTCGCTGCGGCTGTTCTCGCCCGCCGAGCACAGCCCGCTTCCCGGGTGGTGGATGCCTCGCCAGCCCGGCGAGGAGTTCCCCACCGCCGACCACGTCGTGGGCTATCTCGCCGAGTACGAGCGGCGCTACCAGCTGCCGGTGCAGCGGCCCGTGCGCGTGGACGGTGTTCACGACGCCGGTGCGTGGCTGGCCGTCGACACCGACCGCGGGGCGTGGCGGGCGCGCATCGTCATCAGCGCCACAGGAACCTGGAGCCAACCGCACCTGCCCTCGTATCCGGGAAGCGAGGTCTTCGCCGGGCGGCAGTTGCACACCGAGTCCTACCGGTGCCCGAAGGAGTTCGCCGACCAGCACGTCGTGATCGTCGGCGGCGGCAACTCGGCGGCCCAGATCCTCGCCGAGGTGTCCACTGTGGCCGACACGACCTGGGTCACCGCGCGGCCGCCGCGGTTCATGCCCGATGACGTCGACGGCCGGGTCCTGTTCGACGTGGCCACCCAGCGCGAGGCCGCACGCCGCTCGGGACTTCCCGATGACGGCGGGGCCGGGCAGCTGGGCGACATCGTGATGGTCCCGAGCGTGCTGGAGGCTCGTCAGCGTGGAGTGCTGCACGCTGAGCCGATGTTCGACCGGCTCACCGAGCGCGGCATCGCCTGGGACGACGGCCGCGAACTCGACTGCGACGCGATCATCTGGTGCACCGGCTTCCGCCCCGCCCTGCGACACCTCGCGCCGCTGGGCCTGCGCATCGAGAGCGGGATCGTCCCGACCGAAGCAACGCGCAGCGTCGCCGAACCACGGCTGCACCTGCTGGGCTACGGCGACTGGACCGGGTGGGCCTCGGCCACCCTGGTGGGCGCCGCGCGGACCGCGAAACCAGCGGTCGCCGACATCGCGCAACGCCTCGCACGGTCCGCTGGTTAACCGCCCGTCCGGACGGCGGGTCGGGTGGCCAACGCGAGCAGCGCGCTCACTGCCGTCATGGCTCCCAGCACGAGGAACAAGGCCGGGAATCCACCCAGGGCCGCCGCGATCGCCGAGCCTCCCCACGGTGCGAGCGCGATGGCGATCATCAGTGGGGCCGACAGCAGGCCGCTCAACCTCCCGTAGGCGGCGGTGCCCCACCGGTCGCTGACCGCGGTCGCCTGCAAGAGGGTGAACACACCGCGGGCCATCCCGACGAGCATCGCCGCGACGATCAACAACCCCTCCGGGCCGGGGACCATCCCGAGGACCGCGGTGGTCACCGCGCATGCGGCGAGGATGATGACGGTGCGGCCACGGGGCCCGGTGCGTCGTTGCAGCTGTGCGTACCCCAGCCGCCCCAGGACCTGGCCCACCCCGCCGAGTCCGAGCGCCCACGCCGCCAACTGCGAGTCGAAGCCGCGCTCGCTCAGCAGCGGAACCTGGTTGATCACCACCGCGTAGACACCGAAACCGCCGAGGGCCATCGTCGCCAGCAAGGCCAGGAACGGTCGACTCCGGGCGATCTCGGAGGCGTGACCGTTGCCCGCTGAACGCTCGGCGTGATCGGCGTGCGGCCACGGCAGCCGCAGCCCGGCATGCAGCGGGATCGTGACGACTCCGACCACGACGGCCAGCACCAGGTAGGTGCCGCGCCAGTCGAGGTGGTCGTTCAACGCCGCGGTCAGGGGCGCGAACACCGTGCTGGCCAGGCCCGCCACCAGCGTCAACGCGGTCAGCGCGCGCACGCGGTCGGGCCCGTACCAGCGGGTCAGCGCGGCGAAGGCAGGCGGGTAGAACGTCGCCGCCATCGCAAACCCCGCCACGCCCCAGGCCAGCAAGAACGATCCGTAGCTGGGTGCGTGCGCGATGCCGACAACGGCGATCACGGCCACCACCGAACCGGCGGTCATTACGCCACGCGGGCCACGCCGATCCAGCCATCGGCCGACCGCGATGCCGGCGAGCGCGGAGACGATCTGGCTGGTCGAGAACGCCCACGTTACGGCGGGCAGCGACCAGCCGGTGTCCCGCGTGATCGCTGGCGCCAGCACCGGGAAGGCGTAGTACAGCACGCCCCAGCTGGTGATCTCGGTGATGCACAGGGCGATGAGCGCGCGACGCCGCCGCACGGCCTCGACAGGCGGTGCGGCGGCGGTCGTCCGCGGTTCGGAGTGCATGCGGTCAGCGCTCAGCGGCTCCGGGCGCTGCCAACTCGACGGTCTGCTGGGGCGCGGCGCAGCATCCACCTCCCTGCTCGACCTCGGGCTCGTCGAACAGCCCGGCCCCGCCGCACACCCCGGTCTCCGGCAGGACGAGCTCGACCCGCTCGGCGGACTCGGTGTCGCCTGCGATCGCGGCGGCCACGCTGCGGACCTGCTCGTAGCCGGTCATCGCCAGGAATGTCGGCGCCCGCCCGTAGCTCTTCATCCCGACCACGAACACCCCCGGTTCCGGATGCGCCAGTTCCTTGGCCCCGTGCGGGTAGACGGTGCCGCAGGAGTGCACGTTCGGATCGATCAACGGCGCCAGCGCGGTCGGCGCCTGCAGCACCGGGTCCAGGCCCAACCGGACTTCCGAGAGCCAGGACAGATCCGGCCGGAACCCGGTCAGCACCACGACCTCGTCGACGGGCTCGCTCTTGTGCCCCTCGAACGAGGTCAGCACCAAGCGGCCGTCGCCATCGGCCTCGACGGCTGCCGTGCGAAAACCCGTCACCGTGCGAACGTGTCCGGCGTCGACCGCCTGCTCGGCGCGCTGCCCCAGCGCCCCGCGCTCGGGCAGCTGATCGGCCTCGCCGCCACCGAACACATCCCCCGAGCGGCCCCGGCGCAGCACCCACACGATCTCCGTGCCCGGCGCCTCCTCGGCCAGCCCGGCGAAAGCCACCAACGCGGTCAGGGCCGAATGCCCGCTGCCGGCCACGGCGATGCGCTTGCCCGCGAACCGAGCCCGGACCTGCGCATCGGAAACGTCGGGCACCTGGTAGCTGATCCGATCCCGCGCGGCGCGCTCTCCGACGGCGGGGAGTCCGTCGCCGCCCAGCGGGTTCGGGCTGCGCCACGTCCCGGAGGCATCGATGACCGCCGACGCGGTGATCCGCTGCTCGCCGCCCGCCGTCTCGAAGTGGACCGTCAGCGGCTCGGAGGTCCGTCCGGCATCCACGACCCGGTCCCGGCCACGGCGAGCCACGCCCATCACCCGGGCACCGAAGCGCACTCGCTCCCCCAGCGCCGCCGCAAGCGGCCGCAGGTAACGCTCGACCCACTCCGCACCCGACGGGTAGGCCGCCGGATCCGGCCCCTGCCAGCCCTGACGCTCCAGCAACCGCGCCGCGGCCGGGTCGATCAGCTCCGACCACTGCGAGAACAACCGCACGTGCGACCACTCCCGCACCGCAGAACCGGCTTCCGAACCCGCCTCCAGCACCAACGGCTCCAGACCCCGCTCCAAAACCTCGGCGGCTGCCGCCAGGCCCACCGGGCCCGCACCCACCACCACAACCGGATTCTCGTCCACGACACTCCCCTTTGCATCGATCCGCTTCGATGAAGTTGCCTCGAATGTATCGACGCACATCGATTGACGCAAGCATCGATCCGGGTCGATACTTGGAGTCCGATGCCGACCGGAAGGGACAGCTGAATGCGGATCACGGTGTTGACCATTCCGGGATGCCCGAACGCCTCGCTGGCTCAGCAGCGAATCACCTCCGCTCTGGCCGGCCGAGCGGCCGATGTGGACCTGGTCGAGGTACATGATCAGGCCCAGGCGATCGAACGGGGCATGACCGGCTCACCGACAGTCCTGCTGAACGGATCTGACCCGTTCGCCCAGCCCCAGACCGCGCCAAGCTTGTCGTGCCGCCTGTACCGGAACGCCGACGGCACAGTCGACGGGGCACCGAGTGAGACCGCGCTGCGTCAGGCAATCGACGAGGCGCTTGGTTGAACAACCGCCTAGCTCAGCCACGGGTGTCGAGCGTGAGCTGTCGCCGGTGGAAATCGAAGTGCTGCGTCGGGAAGTGGTAGACATCGGCCAACGTCATGAAGTCGGCGAAGAACGGGTCCCAACGGGTCGGATAGTGCATGCCTCGCCGCAAATCCTCTTCACGCTCGGCATCCAGCCGGCGATGCAGTCCGTCGATCACGCGGTCCATCTTCGCCGTCATGCGCCGAGGACCGAAGACTCTGGGTCCACCGCACGACCCCCAGTAGTTGACCGCGTCGAACGGCTTCGTCGAGGCGTTGAGCAGCACGGCGAAGCCTCGTGACACTCCTACGGGGAGCCGCCCGAACAAGCGAACCAAGATCACGAGATTCCGGGCGATCATGTACCCGAACAGCATGTGAAACAGCAGCTGCTCATTGGTCCACCGCGTGCCCTTGCTCATCTGGCCCAACTCGGCCTCCGTAGCGCGGGAGAGCAGCTCATGGAATCCCGCGCGTGCTCGCTCCATCTCCTCATGAATCACCTGCCGGTCCACGCAGGGCATTTCGCACATGACTTCCTCCCACCCCGAAGTCCACACGCCTTGAGCACCCACAGGCTGCTCGGCCCATACGGGCCTGTCCATACCTGCGCGCGAACGCCACGCCGGTTTATCGATACGAATCGATTGACGAAACCATCGATGTGCGTCGATACTTGCAGCATGACGACGACGGCTTCTGAGACCGGGCTGCTGCCGGCCGAGGACGCGGCCACCTACGCCGAGTGGTTCGCGTGCCTGGCCGAGCCCACCCGCGTCCGCCTGCTGCACGCTGTGGCGGCGGCCGGCACGATCAGCGTGGGCACCTTGACCGAACAGCTGGGCATCAGCCAGTCCACCTGCTCGCACCACGTGCGCAAGCTCGCCGACGTCGGGTTCGTGCTGCTGCACAAGGAACGCACCACCACCTTCGTCTCGGTCAACACCGCCTGCTGCACCGGCTTGCCGCACGCAGCCGACGCGGTCATGGGCGTCGTCGCCCGCCCGTGCTGCCCGGACAACCTCCCCGAGGACGTCACCATCCGGCAGCTGCAACCCGGCGACTGGACGGACGTGCGTCGCATCTACGCCGAAGGCATCGCCACCGGCAACGCCACCTTCGAAACCGACGTCCCGCCCCGCAAGTCCCTGGAAGCCAAGTGGCTACCTCAACACCGCTGGGTCGCCGAGGTCGACGGGCAAGTCGCCGGATGGGCTGCCGCGACCCCCGTGTCCAACCGCGACTGCTACTCCGGCGTGGCCGAAACATCGGTCTACGTCGGCGAGGACTTCCGAGGCCGCGGCGTCGGAAAATCCTTGTTGCACAAGCAGGTCACCGCCGCCGACGCCGACGGCCTGTGGACCCTGCAGACCTCCATCTTCCCGGAGAACCGGGCCAGCATCGCCCTGCACAACTCCGCCGGCTTCCGCACCGTCGGCCTGCGCGAACGCATCGCCCAGCACCACGGCGTCTGGCGCGACACCGTCTTCCTCGAACGCCGCCGCAACTGCGACAACGACTGACCTGATCTAACGGCAATTCCCCCACCCACACCCGTCGCCCGTTGTGAGGGCGTCGGTCGATGAAAGGTGCCCTGTGAACCTCTGCGACGCCATCGTCATCGGCGGCGGCCAGTCCGGACTCGCCGCCGCCCACGCCCTCCGCACCCAGGGCCTCCGGCCCGTCGTGCTGGAAGCAGGAGCCGAACCGGTCGGATCCTGGCCGCACTACTACGACAGCCTCACCCTGTTCTCACCAGCCCGATTCAGCGCCTTCCCCGGCGTTTTCTTCCCCGGCGACCCCGACCACTACCCGCACCGCGACGAAGTTGTCGACTACCTCCGCCGCTACGCGCGCAGCCTCGACGCCGACATCCGCACCCACCACCGTGTCAGCGCCGTCACCGCCGACAACGGCACCTACACCGTCCACACCGAACACGGCGACACCCTGCACACAGGCCTCCTCATCGCCGCGACCGGCGGATTCAGCCGCCCCCACCGGCCCGAAGTCCCCGGCCTCACCGAGTTCGCCGGCACAGTCCGGCACGCATCCGACTACCGCAGCCCCGAACCCTTCGCCGGACAACGCGTCCTCGTCGTTGGAGCCGGCAACTCCGCGGTCCAGATCGCCGTCGAACTCGCCGAACACGCCCACACCACCATCACCAGCCGCACACCCCTGCGCTACGCCAACCCCACCCTGCTCGGCCGCGACCTGCACTGGTGGACCGCCACCACCAGACTCGACATCCTGCCCCTCGGCCCATGGCTACGCACCATCCCCACCACCCCAGTCTCCGACAAAGGCTCCTACAAAGCCGTCATCGAAGGCGGTAAACCCGACCACCGACCCCTTTTCGATCACCTCAACACCACCGAGGTCACCTGGACCGACGGAACTCGCGAACGCATCGACGCCGTCATCCTCGCCACCGGCTACCGCCCCGACGTGTCCTACCTCCAACCGCTCGGAGCCCTCAACCCGGCAGGTGCACCTCGACATCGACGGGGCCTCTCCCTGACCTGCCCCGGCCTCGGGTACGTCGGATTGGAATGGCAAACCAGCTTCTCCTCCGCCACCCTCCGCGGAGTCCACCGCGACGCCCACTACGTCGCCAGCCACCTCGCCACAGCCGTCCGCACCCACAAACACCACCACTGCTGCAGCCCAACACCTGCTTAAATTTCTGGATCTGGGCACCAGCGAAAGAACACGTAACCGTTCGCCTTAAATTCTCCGCACGTCTGCTGCTCCAAGCCAAGCTCTCGTCCCCAGAGCCCAAGACAGATGCGTACACGTGGGCGGGTACGGCCAGCCCAACTAGGTTGGGCGAGGTGTTGAGCACCTCGCCCAACCTCGGGATCAACGGGGCGCCCATGGAGATCTGCGCGCAGACCACAAACACCGCGGCGGCCGGTAGCGCCAGCATCCCGCGGGGAGCGACGGTCTTGTCAGAATCCTGCTCCGAGGACCGTTCCCGGAACCAGTGGCGGATGGTCAGACTTGGTTATTTCGCGACTGATCAAGCCACAGTTCGCTCGGCGGATTGCTGATCTGCTGCGCCGCGGGCGCGGCCGACGCTGGTGATGGCGTTGATCAGCAGGGAAGGGCGGGTGCCGAAGGAGTTAAGGAAGATCGTGGTCACGGAGGCAGCCATGGCGACCATGGCCCACACCGGGGAGATCAGCCCGGTCGAGGCCAACGGGATGCCCAGACCGTTGAAGGTGAACGCCAAACCGACGTTGGTCCGGGTGCGCCGGTAGGCGCGGGCGCTGATCTCACGGGCGTCGAGGACCGCCGTGACATCCTCGCGCAGCAGGACGATGTCGGCGGATTCCACCGCGATGTCGGTACCGCCGCCAGCAGCCAGCCCCACGTCGGCCTGCATCAGCGCTGGGGCATCGTTGATGCCGTCGCCGACCATGGCCACACGGGTGCCATCGGCCTGCAACTCGCGCACGATCTCGGCCTTGCCGTCCGGGCGCACCCCGGCGTGCACCTGCTCGATGCCGAGCTGGCCTGCGACGTGGCGTGCGGCACGGTCGTTGTCGCCGGTGACCAACACCGGCTCCATCCCGGCCCGGCGCATGGCCGCGACCGCCGCGGCGGCGTCGGCCCGTAGCTGGTCGCCCAGCGCGATCGCACCCCGCAGCACCTGGTCAGCGGCCACCGCGATGACGGTGTGCCCGGTTGCTTCCTGCTTGGTGATCCAGTCCGACAACCCCGCCACGTCCACGCCGGTGTCGGTGAGCAATCCAGGGCGGCCCACCAACACGTGCTGGCCGTCGACCGTGGCACGCACCCCGGAGCCGGTCATCGACTCAAAGTCGTGCGCCTGCGCCACGGTCACGCCCGCCTCCTCGGCCGCAGCCATGACAGCGCGGGCCAAGGGGTGTTCGGAGTGGTGCTCGGCCGCGGCGGTCAGCGCCAGCACGGCGGCGGTGTCACCGTCGGTGGAGGCGACGGCCCGCACAGTGGGGCGGCCTTCGGTGACGGTGCCGGTCTTGTCCAGCACGATGCGGCGCACCAGCCGGAAAGTCTGGAACGCCTCGCCGGTGCGCATGACGATGCCCCGGTCGGCGGCGTGCCCGGTGCCGCGCACGATGGCCAGCGGCGCGGCGATCCCGACCGCACACGGGTAGCCCATCACCAGCACCCCGAGGGCGGCGAACACCGCCCGGTGCACGTCCGGCTGCCCAGACGTCACCCACCCCGCACCGAGCCAGGCCAGCAGCGCGATCGCGGCCACGCTGAGCACAGTGGGCGTGTAGACGCGCAGCACCCTGTCGACCAGGTGCAGGATGCCGGGCTTGAGCGCCCGGGAATCCTCGACGTGGCGCACCACCTGGGCCAGGAAACCTTCCGCTCCGGACGCGGTGACCTCGACCAGCAGGCTGCCCGTGCCGTTGATCGCTCCGCCCACGACGTCCTCGTCCGGTCCACGCTCGGTGGGAACCGGTTCCCCGGTGACCAACGCGAAGTCGATGGCCGAGTAGCCGGAGCGGATGCGCCCGTCCAGGGGGATGCGCTCGCCGGGCCGGACCCGCACGAGCTGGCCGACCTCGACCTGCTCGACGGGCACCTCGGACTCGCCGGAGTCGGTGACCAGGCGGGCCAGGTCGGGCTGCAGGTCCAGCAGTTTCTTGATCGACTGACTGGAGCGAGTCTTGACCAGCAACGACAGCCACTCGGAGAAGATGTGGTAGGTCCCCACGATCGCCGCCACCGCGAAGAACTCCGCGGTCGGATAGTCCGACAGGACGCCGGTCAGGCCGATGATGCCGCCGGTGATGCCGGCGAACGCTCCAATCTCCAGCAGCACGTGCTGGTTGAGGATGCCGCGGCGGGCGGACTGATACGCCATCCGCAGAATGTGCGGGGCCACCCCGAACACCATCACCCCCGCCAGGGCGGCGGCGATCCACCCGTTGACCGGCGGATCCAGCCACCCCGCGAAGCGGGCCGCCAGGGCCAGCGCACCGGGGGCGGCGACCGCGGCGGCCCACCCCGCCGCCCGCGCCCGCCCGGTGGGGCGCAGGATCGAGAACACCAGCGCCAGCGCCCCGACCAGCAGGGTGGCGCACGCGATCGTCCACCAGCCCTCGGCGATCTGCACCATCGCGGCCAGACTCACGCCGATCGCGGTGAACAGGCGTTTGCCCTCGCGCAGCAGGTCGCGTTCTTCGTCCTCGAACGCCCGCAGCTTGCGCGGGTCATACAGGTCATAGCCGATATCCCGCAATGTGCCCAAGATCCGATCGGGCGAGACACGCGCGGGCTCGTAGTCGACCAGGGCCTGCTCGTGGGTCAGGCTCACCGCCACCGTGCCCACCCCGTCCAGCCGTCCCAGGGCCTTCTCGATCGTGCCGGTGCACAGCGAGCAGTGAAGCCCCCCGATCCGGGCCCGAATCCGCTCATGCCCCGGCGTGGGACTGGGCTCGGAGGCCCACAACTCCGGCTGATCCGCGACGGTCGTGCTCACTGGCTCGCCCCCTCGACAACCTCGTAACCGGCGGTCTCCAGCCGCTCGACCAGCACACCGCGATCGGACAGTTCCGGGCCGATGCGGACCCGCACCGCACCGGTGGTGTGATCCGCGGTGACATCCCGCACCCCCTCGACCCGGCGCAACACCGCGTCGATCCGCTGCTCACAACCGCCGCACGACATCCCCAACACCTGCAACACCAACGTCTCCATGACCACGCCCTCCGTTCTCCTGACCTGTGGTTTTTCATCTCGAAAGCACGCTAGAACCCTGCCCCAGGGGTAAGGTCAAGGATGAGCGCAGCCACGCGAGAGGAGACAGTTGTGGACATGACCGTGGGTGCTGCGGCCCAGGCCGCAGGCGTGACCGCGAAAGCGGTCCGGCTCTGGGAGTCCAAGGGACTCCTACCGCCTGCTGAACGCACGCAGGCCGGCTACCGGATCTTCACCGACGACGACATCGAGGTGCTGCGATTCATCCGCCAGGCCAAAACCCTGGGCCTGACCCTGCCCGAGATCAAAGACATCATCGACCTGCAGCGCGACGGCGCGGCGCCATGCGGGCGGGTCACCGAACTGCTCGACGCCCACATCGCCGACATCGACCGCACCCTCCGTGAACTACGCCAGCTGCGCCGCTCACTGGCCACAGCCCGCCGTACCGCCCGCGAAGGCCAGCGCCGCGGCGAAAACGCCGTCGTCTGCCGCATCATCGAAAACCACGCCAACGCCGACAACAGCGCCACGTAAACCGAAGGGAAAGCCCAAACTTTCGCGTTCGAGGTACCCCGCGGGCCTTCGGGCTCCGTGGGATCTTTTGTTTCTGGCAGCGGACTTGTTGCTCGCTGCGGTTCTCACACTGTCAGCTCATCCGCGGTCGAATTCCGCCCACGCCGCCACTCTCGTGCAAGCTTGGCCGCTATAACACCGGATGCCGCTGCCAGCACTGCCGCACCGCCATCACCACCTACCACCGCCACAGCCGAACCCACGGACACTACCGACCCACCACATCCACGACCTCCGCCACACCAACGCCTCCTGGATGCTCGCCGGTCGAGCCGACCTCGAAACTGGCTCGACCGTCACCGGTGCCTGATCAGCGTCCGCAGGTGCTCTTCGGCGTGGTGGACCGCAGTGGTGATGTCCTGGTCCTGGCCTGCGGACATCGTTCGTTGGTCGAGCCCTGAGACGGCGAGTACGGCGGTGAGTTGGTGTTTTTGTTCAGTGGTGAGCTGGGCACAGAGCGTCTGGTTCCGCATGGCTTCGCGTGCGGCGTAAGCGTCTGAGAGCGCGGCGGAGACGACTGTCTGTCGCAACTGCGTGATTGTCTTAGTGGAGAGGTCGCCAGCCAGGTCCAATGTGGTCACCCCCAGGCGGACTCGGAAAGCTGTGGTGCTGGGTTCTGTGTCGTTCATCAGCGCAAGCGTCGTGTCGACCGCGGAATCGACTTGGTCGCGTCGATCTGTCGAGCTGCCTTGTCTGCAGGACAGGCGTAGAAGTTGGCCGACGGCTGTTTCCCAGGTTTCGCTGGGGATGGTGGAGTCGATCAGGGCCGTCGCCTGCGAGCGGTGGTCTTGTTCGAGCAGGGCCATGATCTTGATTTGGCGGCCGTCGAGGAGCCGGTTTCCGATGCCGCGATGGGCGGCGATCGTTTCGGCAGCGTGGGTCCAGCACCCAGCGCGCGCCAGGGCGCGGGCGCCGTCGATGAGCACCGTGCTCCACAGTTCCGTGCAGATGCGGCGGTGGTGTTCACGGGTGTGAGTCCAGGCCGAGAGGTCGATGTCCTGGCCGCGGATCGTGGCCACCTCGCGGTGTCGGGCTGCGTGATAGAGCTGCTGGAGCAGTTCGTAGGCCTCGGTGGGCTTGCCTTCGCGGATGAGTAGACGCGCGATGTTGGTCAGTGGCATCAATGCCATCACAGCAACATCGGGGGTGACATCCCGCGGCTCGGCGAAGATCGTGTGCAGACGCCAGCAGAGGTCTTCAGCGAGATGTGCAAGGCCGATGTCGGAGGCGATGAGGGCGGCGACGTTGATGACGCCGCTGGCGCGGGCTACCTGTTGGTGGTGGTCCGCGCCAGCAGGCCAGTCGGTCAGTGCGGTGAGCTCCGCGATCCGCTTCTCCAGGGGTAGCCCGAGTGGTTTGGGGCGGCGCACCAGGGGGATCTGTTCGGCGAGCGCGGGGTTCACGGCTGGGGCCACGGTCGTCACCAGTCGATGACCAGTCGGCTGTGGGGTTTGTCGATGACGAACCGGGGGTCGGCGGCTTCGAGGAGGTCGCGGTGGGTGTCGGTGGCCATCCGGAAACCGGGTTCGGGGGCGTCGTTGCCTCGTTCGCGGGCCCAGGTGGCGAATTCGGTGGCGACCTGGTCGGCCAGCTCGGTGGCGCGCGGGCCGTGGCCGATGACGCCGGGCTCCCAATAGCGGCCGTCTTCGTCGTCTCCTGTGCGCACGGTGAGGTAGGCGAGGCTGTCGCCGTCGAGGGCGGCCATGGAGCCCCATGCGAAATGCGGCGTGAAGCCCGGGCGCTGTCCGGGCATGCGGGACAGGCCGTTGGGCAGTGTGCAGGCGAGGTGCAGGTAGACCCATTCCCAGGAGAAGCCCTGGCGGAGCTTCATGCCGGTGTAGATCTTGTGCGCGGGTTGATCGAGGATGCTGCGCATCGCGTCGCGGTCCACCTGCTGTTCGGTGTAGGTCTCCAGGTGGACATCACCAGGTCCGTCGTGGTGGACGAGGGTACGAATGTCGTCGGCGACGCCTTTGCGCAGCGGAATGAACGTGGCCATCTCGCAGGAGACTGTCTTCCACGTCAGACCGTTGGCGTCGCGCTCGAAGGCGAACGACCGCGAGATCGACCCACGGATGCGCATGGGAATCACCAGCCGACCGGCAGGGGCGAGCTGATCCAAGACGCGGGTGGGAATGTCGCCGGCACCGACGGTGAACTGAATCCGGTCAAACGGAGCCTGCTCGGGCAATCCGGCCGCGCCATCGCCCAGCAAGGCGGTCACGTTCTCGATACCGGCGGCCGCCAGGTTGGCGGCCGCACCGGAGACCAGGTCTTCGTCGACGTCCACGGTCCACACATGTCCGCCAGGTCCGACGAGTCGACCCAGCAGCGCGGCGTTGTAGCCGGTCGCAGCGCCAGCTTCCAGGACGCGGTGGCCAGGTTGTGGGGCGAGCTGTTCGAGTTGGGTCGCCACGATTGACGGGGCGGAGATGCAGGAGATCGTTTCGCCGTCGTCAAGGGCGTCTTTGATAGGGACGGTGCCCTCGCCATAGGCGGTGGCCGGGTCGGCGTCGGGCACGAAGGTGTGGCGTTCGACGGTGCGGAATGCGTCGATGATCTCTTGGGTCTGCAGGCGCCCGGATGCGGTCAGGCGGGCCACGAGCTCTTCGCGGAGCTCGGCGGGGTCAGTGGTGATCATGTTGTTCATCCGCGGAAGGTTAGGGGCCGGCGAGCGCGTGTCCGAGGGCGACACGGTGGTCGAAACATCGCTGTCGAAGGTGGTTTGCTGGGCCAGCCAGGCCACGGCGGCCTGCTCGGCGGGTGGGGTGCCCGCGCGGTTGAACGCGAAAATCGCGTGGTGGGCCAGCACCGCGCGCAGGCCTCTGGTCAATCGACCGGTCGACGCGAGGTCGGCAAGCGCGCTCCCGGCTGCCGTGAAGGCGGCAACGCGCTCGGACCAGTGTTTTTCGGTGGTCTCGCGTTGAGCGGCGTCGGCGTGCATCAGGCGCCGCATCGCAGCGAGCCGCGAGGACTGTTCCTGCTCATCGGGTGGAATGACCGACGGTCGGAGCGCGGCGAGTCGGGACCAGACATCACCGATCTCGAAGGGATCCAATCCTGCCGCTCGGTGGAGCGTGGACAGCAGCAGGATGCAGCGTTCGCGGTTGCGCGAATCGCCGGTGGCGGCCAGCGCTGCCGGGCTGTCGGCGCAGAACAGCTCGTGGGCGATCGCCATGCCTTCCGCGCCGCCGAATGCCTCGACCTCCGGCTCGTAGATTCCGGGCGCCCAGCTGGTCGCGTGCTGGTCGGCGACGAGCCGGTCGAGAACGTCGGCGACGGGCTTTTCGGCACGGAGCCGGAGCTTGCCTTCCTTGCGCAGGAAGTGGAACCGCTGCCCTTCCAACCCGGAGACCAGCGCAGCGGCGCCGTCAGAGCTGATCCCTCTGGGATCGGGGAAGGCGATGGTGGCTTGCGACCACGGCTCCTGATCGTTCGTCGTCTGCAGGTCCTCGTCGTTCCAGGTCATCGGCGTTTTCCTCGCTCCTGTTCAGCTCATGTGGGGTGAGTCGGGTTAGGTGATCAGCAGTGCTCGGGTCCAGCCGGTCCGGTCAGGGCCGTCGGCCGCGAGGAGCGCGCCGGTGCGGCCCTCGAGGAAGCCGGGCTTGTCGACCGTGTCCAGCTCGTCCGCCAGCCGGTCCTTGAGGTGCTCGAGGTGGAAGGAGAACCGCCCCGGATCGGTGGCGTCGACGGCGAGCGCGCGGGTGGCCGTCAGCAGCCCTGCCCATCCATGACACAGGGACGCGTCGGTGACCAGGCTGGTGCTTGCGGGGTCGGCGAGGGCAGACAGGGCGATGTCCTCGGCGGCGCGGCATGCCAGCTGGTCGCCGGTAGCGTGTGCGGCCAGCTGCAGGCTGCGGGCGATCCCGAGAGCCCCGTAGCACCAGGACGGCCGCGCCGGCACCGAGCCGGGCGCGTATCCCTGTTCGGCAAGCTGGTCACGGGTCATCCAGTAGTGGCCGCCGAAGCGGCGTAACCAGTCGGCGAACACCCTGATCGCCTCATCGCTGCCGGGAGGGCGGATGCCGTGGCGGGCGGCGAGGGCCAGCAACGCCAGTGGCCCGGCGATGCCGTGTGCGACGCCATGGTTGCTGTGACCGCCGGGTACGGCGTCGTCGTGTCCGGGCGACTCGAGCGTCCACCACCCAGGTAGCTCGGCGCCGTCGGCGGGCTCGCTCAGGGTGACGGGGTGTGCGAGGGATACCAGGTAGGCCAATACCTCTGTCAGCAGTGGTGAGCGCGTTGGTCGGGTGAGTAACAGTGCGCCGAGGCCGGTGAGTCCGCGGATGAGGTCGAATTCCGCCAGACTCGGTTGACACCGGCTTCCTCGACGTCGGGTAGCGGAGGCGAGGCGGATGGCCACGAGCCGGTCGACCGCCTCATGAATCCGTGGTTCGGTCCGACCGGCGCGGCCGAGCACGAACTCCAGGGCGGGGGCGCCGTGGAACAGCGACGCGTTCGCCCCGGTGCTGACGCCGCCGTCGATCGCTTCCCGGAGCAGTCGGCGCGCGTGCTTGAGATCACCGCGCTCGATCGGCAGCAGTGCCATTCCGAGTGTGCCTTCGGACAACGCCTGGGTCTGGGGCGGACTGGCTGTCAGGCTCAGGTTGGGTGAGGTCATCGGTTCGACCTCACGGGTACGACGATGCTGTGTGCGCGGCCTTCGATCCAGCCGTTGGCGTCCTCCGGTGGGGCGTCGTGCAGGACGGCCGCCGTTGAGGTCCGCAGATGTGTGCGCAGCAGGTCCAGATCCATTTCTCGGCTGAGATCCAGCGGGAGGTGCTGATCGTCAACGGCCAGCAGCACTCGCTCGGGTACCCCGGCTCGCTTCCGCCAGGCATGCAGCGCATCCGCCCACCGAGATGTCGATGCCTGCTGATCGGGCAGCGCAGCGGGGCGCAGCAGCCATCGGGCAGTGGTGAGGATGCTGCGTCGGTACCGCAAGGCCGGGGTGAACGGCAGCGTGAACGCCGCACCCCAGTCGAACCACGTCACCTGAGGTGTGCGGGCTCGGCTGAGCTCGGCGAGGAACCGGGCAATCGGTGGGGTGTAGTTGTTCCACACGAAGTTGATCGCCGTCGGTGCTATCGGTTCGATGCGCTGCCCAGTCGCCGCGACCGCCAGATACAGGTGCCCGCCGGAGAGGCCGACGACAAGGTCGGCCGGGCGCAGCACCGTCTCGTCACTGCCGCGGAATTCGCCGACGCTGAGCACCTCGGGCAGGACCTGGGGTGCGCGGGTGAGCAGGTCGGCGTCACTACGACACGGGTGAAACGACAGCTGCACGGGCTTGGCGCCAGGTGTGACGGTCGGCAGATCAGCCGGATAGCCCGCGACCTCCGGGAGGAGGTGCCAGAACCGGCCGCTCATCGACCCTGCAGCCCGTGACACCGTCTGCACGCGCAGCCGGAAACCGCCTCGCTGCAGGGCCTCCCGGGAACGGGACTGCACCTGTGCGCACACCTCGAAGTGCGGCGCCGGCCTCGACGGCGACGATCCTGCGGCGGCTTCGAGTTCTTCGATCATCGCACCGGTGACCTGCACCTCCCGGCGGCCTTCGAGCGCCGCAGAACCCGCGAGTTCTAGCAGCAGCCGGTCACGTCGCGTCATCGTCCTCGGAGGCTCTGAGACCGATCCGAATCCTGCCGGTAGCCCCAGTCCACGGTCGGGATCGATGAGCTGTTCCAGGCTGATCTCGACACCTTCGCCCCACCGGTCGGAGAAGCGTTCGACGTAGTCACACCACGCCGGAGTCCCCTGCTGGTGCCGGGTGAGCCGTGCCAACACGGTCGCCGCGGTCTCCACCTCAACCCCCACCGCCTCTGGCAGCCGCACGTCGGCGTCCAACCGGACATCACATGCGTCCTGCCCAGTTGGTTCATCCCCGCCAGCGGGCACGATGCTGGCCGGGTCAATGACGGTGGCCGGTGCCCTCAGAGCAGAGCGGAGCAGCCCTACCCGAAGCAGCTCGGCCACGAGCGAGACTGGCCGTTCAGTCGGGATGTCGGGGAATTCAGCCGCGAGCTTGCCCAGCAACGCCTCGTGGCTGATCGGGGATGCGGCCGCCTCCAGCACCACCGCCACCGCCGGAGTCACCGCCAGCGAGAACTCCGAAGCACCCTCGGCCGGCACCCGCACACACTCGCCCCACACCTGTGCCAGCGGGTTCACGCATACCTCAACTGCCGCCATCCGCGCCGCGTCGGTTTCACACGAAGCGATGCGCGCGGCCACCGCTCGCGGCGCGGGCCGAGTGACGATCTCGTGGCCGTCACCGACCCGCACCGCCGCGGTCTCACCGAACTCAAGGACCGCGACCCCCGCGAACAGGCCGAACGGTGTGGACCGGTGGCCATACCGGATTGCGTAGCGAGCCAGAGCAAGCCCGGCACGTCGAGCACGTCGCACGTCCATCGACTGGCCGGCCAACACTGCCTCCACGCGATAGGCCAAGTCCGGGCTCGTACTAGTCACCGCGCGCCGGAACTCCTCGTCGGCCCACACCGGCGCCATCCAGGACTGCCACTGCTGGAGCGTGCCGCCCTGGCCCGGCCACTCCGGCAACGGTGGGGCCTGGACGTGGGTCGCAGCGCGCAACACCGCTGCGCCCGCGCGCCGATACGACCTCACCCGCGACCGCGTCATCACTCACCAGCCTCTTGATGCCAAAACCTCAACCGGACAGCGCCAGGACGGCAGCTCTACGAGGTCGTGCACGCACTCGGGCAGGAGGAACCACACCCGTCCCCGGTGCTGCACATCAAGACCGTCTCTGCGGCCGGAGTGCCCTCGATGAACGTGATATCCAGGTCGAACGGGTCGCCTTCTGCCAGCCCGTCCGTCTCGGGGCGGTTGCGCTGCTCAATAGCCGGAGAACTCATCATTTTCCTTTCACTTTTCGTGGGGTGCGAAACGATCTCGGTTCGCGACCAGGGCCGCACGGCACCTCCCGCCGTAGCGGAAGCGCCATCACGTGCCACGGGTGTCAGACGCGACGGAAGAGGCGCTCGTCTGCCTGTCGATGACCATTGGTGGCCGGAGCACCTCGGCGAGTTTGACCAGCACCTCGGCCAGCTGCTCGCGACGCTCAGGCGTACAACGACCGGCTGGCAGATCGAAAGCCATAGCATCGATCTCCCACTGCACCTCACGCAGCAACACGGCGAGCTGACCGTCTTGGATCACCACCACGCGTTCACCAACGCCAACACCGCGCTCGGTGCACCCAGCCAAGCGTCAATGCCTGGACCCCACCCGAGGTAGAGCGAGCGAAAACGCCTATCCGTTGCCTTTCGTACTACGCCCGTCAGCCGCGACATGGTCCTCTCCCCCGGTATTTCACCTTCGCCGTCTCGCGACGATCACGGCCTAACCGTGCCCGTCACCCAAGGCAGACCGGAAGACGACGACGCACCGGAAGTGATCGGTTCTGATCAGTGAACCGGGCCGGATACTCTGATCGCAGCAATGCCGTGGTGGGAGGGACCCTGCGTGACCCGCGACCTGACGTGGAGCCCGCACGAAGTCAAGGTGCTGCGCGAAGTCCAGCACCTCAGCCAACGTTCCTTCGCCGAGCACCTCGGGTTCGCGCAGAGCACCGTCGCGAACTGGGAAAAGGCCACGCGTGAAGGCACCTTGCATCACGAGACCCGGGAAGTTCTCAATCGAGAGCTCGACAGGCTTTCCGACGAGCACCGGGAGCGGTTCGACCGCCGCTGCTCCGTGTCCCCCGGCAAGCTGGGCGCCGGATCGGCAACACGCACCAGGCACATCATCGCCTCGCTCGGTGATGTCGTATCCCCACTGCCGTACTACGCTCCCGCGAGCGCGGTTGAGGCGTTCGGTTCATTCCTGTCCTCAGCCACGCGGGTCTTCTTTCTCTCCGGTCCAGCTGGAACAGGGAAAACGCAGCTAACACACCATCTCGCCGACCGATGTGCGAACGATGCGGATCTCCAGATCTTCGCGGTGACTGAGTGGACCGACGAGCATGTTGACCTGGCGAGCGAAGTTCTCCGCTACGCGTCGATACCTCCTGGCCAGGATGCTCTCCTCACGCTCGAAAAGCAGTGCGCGGGGCTTTCGCGGCCGTGTGTCGTCGTCATCGATGGCGTAGCCAACGACCACGATTTCGCGTTCATCGGTCGCCAAGTCGAAGCGATCCTCCGGCAAGTCACGACCCCGCACCTGCGGTTCTTCATTGCGATGCGGAGCCCGTTGGCCGTTGAAACGACTGCGTACCCGCTGATGCACGCCAACATCTACACCTCAGCGAAAAGCCCGGCGGCTCGACGCAGTGTTGAACTTGCTCAGTGGACCCCGGCGGAAGCCCGTTCGCTGTGGGACCAGACTCGAACGGAGCAAACCCCGCCGTACGACCAGCTGCCCAGCGGAGTTCAGAATCTCGCCCGGACGCCCGTCTACCTGCGGCTCGCGTTGGCGGCCTCGCTACGGACACCGAGGGACGACCTCAACGGGTACGCGCTCCTTGATCAGTGCGTTCGCGCGATCATCGGCGACAGCGACGCCGTCGTATCGCTGCTGACCGACCACGCTTACCTCGAGTGCCGCGAAGAACTTCCAGACACGATGCCCGCGGCCACACCCGGGCTCACCCACGTGAGCGCTACGCACACCACCCTCCTGCCGGCCCACGTCACGAGGAACATCGCACGCCAACACGGCGACCGGCTCGAGTTCACCCACGACATCCTTCGCGAGTTTTTCGTCAGCACGGCCCTCGCCGATTACCTCCATGCACAAGGCCGGTGCCTCGCCAGCGTACGAACCCTCAACGACTTGACGGCACGTGCGGCTACCTCAGGTACCACCCGAAACATCACCGAGCTGGTATTCCAACGACTCGACAACATCGCTCCCGATTTGCTCAGGTACGTGGCCACGGCGCCGGCCGCCTCGGTCGAGTCGACGTTGCCGCTGTTGATGGCCGTGGCTGACAACAGCAGGTTTGCGACCCCGGAATTGCTGCGGCAAGTTGTGCGGCGAGCCGAGCACGAACCGTCGCTCGACCTGTGCCGTTCGCTTCTTCACGTTCGATCGGTACCCGCCGCGCTCGGACCCGGCCTTGCCACCTGGCTTGTCGCTCTACTGCGGCGCTTCGGCACGGCCCTGTGGCCCGACATCACCAGATTCGTGGAGCACACCTTCGGTATCGCTGAAGCTCGCGACTTGGTCGATGCCGCGGATCTGGCGGTTGGCGATGAGGCGATCTTCATCGCGCGGCACTTCTATCTCTTCTCGACCGCGACGGACCTCCTCCACCTCGATGCCTTCCTCGGTCATGCGAACTGGCGAGTCCGCGCCGCCCTCGCGGAGGGAATCAATGATGACCGTGCTCCGCTGGACGCCTCATCACTCAGGGTTCTCGAACGACTCGCTCACGACCCCGACTACAAAGTCCGCGCCGCCGCAGCCCGCGCTGGCGCACGCGTGGCGGGAAGCTCGGCACAGCGCCATGTCGTCGCTCTCCTGCACGACGACAATTGGCACGTTCGCGAGCTCGTGCTCCGCAGCCTCGATCAACGTGCCGCCAGCGACCAAGGCGACACGCTCGTGCAGACAGCCTTGAACACGACCGACGCGGATCCCAGCTGGCAACACTGCCCGCAACACGTGCTGCCCAGTTGGCACCGGCTTCGAATCTTGCTCGAGACCGATCCCGGTCCAGGCCAGGATGATGACCACCGTGCGCTTCTTCGTCTCCTCAGAGAGGTCCGCACCGGCTACCTGGAGCTGTCGACGACGCGTATCCGTGCCATCATGCACCGGGCACAACGCAGCGACCACTGGCTCGTCCGTCAAGAAGCAGACCAACTAGCCACGGAGATCGACCAACAACCTGCTCACTCGAGCGCGCTGCGAAATCGTGAGCGTTTCCGCAGGACACGAGACACGCGCGCAGTCCAGATCGCTCTCGACGTCCACGACGTGGATCACGCCATCGGAATCGCCGAGGCTGCAGTCAAGGCCGGGGCAGACTTCGTCGAAATCGGCGACCCTCTGATCAAAGAAGCTGGCGTCCGCGCAATCGAACAGGTCAAGACCGCAGTCCCAGACGCAATCATCGTCGCCGAGATGATGTCCGCGGACTGGGGGCGAGACCAAGTTCTGCTTGCCGCAGAGGCAGGCGCCGACATCGTCCTTCTCATCGGCCCGGCCACCACCGCCAGCGTGAGCGCAGCAGTGGACGCGGGCCAACGTCTCGGCGTCCCAATCCTGCTCGACGCTCCCGCCAACACGACCAGCCAATGGGTCATCGACATGGAACGTGCCGGCGTCGACGGATTCGCCATCACCACCAACATCGACGTCGGCATCGGCAGCGCAACCGCATTCGAAAAAGCCCAGACACTCCGCTCCTGGACCCGGTTGCCCGTCGCCGTCAGCGGGGGATTCAGCGTCGCAGACCACACGCAACTCACCAGCGCGGATTGGGACATCCTGATCGTCGGCCGAAGCGTCACCGATGCCGTCGACCCGATCACAGCTGCGGCCCACATCGTCGAACTCGCTCACCAGACCGGAAGGCAAGCATGAAAACCCGGCCCCTCAACCAGCACGACATCCCAGCCGTCATCGACCTGATGAAGCTCGGCACGCCCTTCGTCCGTCCCCGCACGGAATCCGACTACTGGCTCTACGCCAACCTCTTCTCCAGCACGTGCCCCGTCGCCGTCGACGGTGACGACCTCGTGGGCGCGGTCATCGCGTTTCGTAGCCAAGACCACCCCGAAGACATCTACATCCAAGATGTCGTCACCCATCCCGAGCACCGCCGTCGCGGCATCACCACCGCGCTGCTCAACGCCGTCCGCGACGAGGCCCTCCGCTTCAACTGCACCCGGCTTTACCTGACCTCCGAACCCGAGAACACACCCGCCCACCACACCTGGACCCGCCTCGGATTCACCAACGTCGCCGGTGACCAGACCGTCAACGGCGTCTCGGTAATCTCCGATTACAAAGGCGTTGGCAAGCACCGAGCTGTCTACGAACTTCAGCTCACGTAGGGCGGACGCCCACGCGTAGGCGCCGAAGTCCGTCCATTTCAGCTTCGGGGCCCGCCTGACTCTCCGAAGCGGCGGCGGTGATCGTGCCCTCTCCGCAGGAGTCCTTAGGTCGAGACCGGCGAGTGTTCCCCGCGTGCACGCGGGGAACACTCGCTGCGGAACCGCTGAGGCGACGCTGGGTGATCCGGTAGGCTACCGGCACCTGTCCAGGGCTGCGTACTACCGGACGAGGGACTTCCAGCCCACCACAGTCGCCGAGTTGTTTATAAAGGCGGTGCGGTGATGCCTGCTCAAGTCCCATTGTTGCTGGTCGACGGCCACAACCTGCTCTGGAGAGCAGCCTTCGGGTTTCCCGCGGAGATCCGCTCGCGGAACAAAACCCGTGACCTCACCGCCCCCTTCGGCTTCTTCGCCCTGCTACGGGTCGCGATCCGCGACGAGCTACCGGCGGTCCCCGAGGTGATCGTGGTCTTCGATGGTGAGCACGGCTCGGTCGAACGCCAGGACTCCGATACCGACTACAAGGCAAACAGGGAGCTCGACGACGGTGCGCGCAAGGCCCTGGAAGCGATCCCGGTAGTCCAGCGTGGACTCCACCTCTACGGCATCCCGTGGATCGAGATCGAGACCGCCGAAGCCGACGACGTCATCGCCACCCTCATCACACACACGCGTGACCGACCCGCATGGATCTTCTCCACCGACCGCGACTACTACCAGCTGCTCAATGAGCAGGTCCGAGTGCTCAACACGGCGATGCACCCCGGCAAGAGGCACATCGGCCCCGACGACGTGGCCGCCCGCTACGGCGTCGGTCCAGCGCAATGGCCATCCTTCTGCGCGCTGAAAGGCGATCCCGCCGACAACATTCCCGGCGTCCGCGGCATCGGCGCGGCCACCGCTGCCCGGCTTCTCGACGGAGGGCTCAGCCTTGATGACCTGCCGGCCTCCGGTCGGCTCACCGGTGCCGGTGCCAAGGGGAAGCTCGTCGAGCACCAGTGGCAGCACGTCTTGGCCTGGCGTGACCTCATCCGCATGCGCACCGACCTGCCTCTGCCCCTAGAACCGACCGGTGACGCCGGCGGTGAGTTGCTCAAGCCAGCCGAAGTGATCGAGAAGCTGGAGCTGTGGTGATCGACTCAAACCCCCGCAACCCGCCCGGCGTCGGTGCTCACGGTCATGGCCCACCCTGACGACGCCGAGCTGTGGGGCCGGCGGAACGCTCGCTCATCTCGCTCAGGCAGGCGCTGCCGTGACCATCGCGGTTCCCGAACACGCCGATGCCACGCGCAACGCGGAAGCTGCTGCAGCCGCACACGTGCTGGGGCCACGGGCCACCAGCCGTACCCGACCGTCAATGCGACCACGCTGCACGACTTGCTCGACGCGACCCGTCCCGAGATCGTCATCACGCATCCGCTAGAGGACGTACATCCCGATCACCGGCACCTGGCGGCCACGCTGACCGCGGCCCTGCCCGAGATCGTGCTCGCGACCGGCTTCCCACGCGGGGTCTACACCGGCGATTCCTCAAACGGGTTACCTGGCGATACCGCCTGCGGCGGAGCCCCCTCGTCACCGTTCGGATTCCGGCATCCCGTTGTCGTCGAGGTAGCCGCGCACCGCCTTCTCAATGGCGGAGCCAACCACGGCGGGATTCTCATCCATCCATGCCTTCACGGCGGCTTTAGCGCCTTCTTCGATGGCAGACTCGGTGGTGATCGGCTTGTCCGCGCACCAGGCGTACAGACCGCGATCGGTTCCGCGCCTGATGGCCTCGCTGACGTCCTGACTGTTCCTGTTCAGCCAACTCTCGAACGAGGCTGATGCAGTGTCGGTGTCGTCGCCCATTTACTCCCCTTCAGTTCGGTGCACGTCACAGGTGCGTGTCGGGGTCGTACTCCTCGAT
The DNA here is from genome assembly GCF_018070075.1 of Saccharopolyspora endophytica. Classification (GTDB taxonomy): domain Bacteria; phylum Actinomycetota; class Actinomycetes; order Mycobacteriales; family Pseudonocardiaceae; genus Saccharopolyspora; species Saccharopolyspora endophytica. The sequence goes on along the minus strand of NZ_JAGPXE010000010.1, from coordinate 15,100 downwards.
ATCGCAGCGTCCGAGATTTCCCTGACGGAAGTGTTCCAGGGCGGTTTCCGAGACGATGAGACGACCTCGGGGTGTGAGGCCCAGGTCGTCGCGGCCTGCTGTTCCGGTGACAACGAGCCAGCGGAACTCGGGGAACTCGCTGAGTCCGTGTCGCTCGAGCCGTTCGTGTCGACACCAGCGCTTCGCACATGGCATCGCTGCCGATCGCCTGAGCATCGTCGTCACAGAGGTCTGCGAGTTCCGAGGCATCCTGGTCAGCCGCGATCTCGGCCATCGCGTTCGCTGCGGTCTCCAGAACGTCGACGTCGACATGAAACCCTGGCCCGTCCATCGCGCACGCCCCCCACTTCACTTCACGCTGCCGGTCATCCTGATCGTCTGCACGACCGGGCGCTCGGTACCCATTGGGGCCCGGGGGAGGGTGCCCATTTGATTCCATCGCCACCCGAATAGAGCACCCCCACAATCTGGCCCCGGCAACTGGTGCTCGGTCGAGGAGCCCGCCTGGCGAATAGGAGCCGGGCTTCAGCTTCGTCGCCCCTTCCACACGAGGCCACCGATCGGCTCCTGATCGCCGCGGTAGCCGCCCTGCACCACGGACACCGCGTTCCCGCCGAAATCTTCCTCTACGCCAGCACTTTCCAACTCACCCTTGCCACACCTGGGAACAGTCACGGAAAACCACGTGCTCCTCGAGCACACACCCGGCTCGACGGCGCCGAAGCCGAGACCCGCACCAGCTCGCCGCGCGGAAACGCGTACTCGGATCGATCGAGTGCACCGGATGGCACCACGGCGAGCGGCTGACCTGCGCCAACGCGCTGCATCCCCTCCCGCTCGATCCCGTCACCGCAGTCCCCCTGTCGCGTAGAGCGCGTGACCGGCGGACGCCATCCACCTGCTGATCGCACCCGCCAACGCACCGCCCCACCGCAAGTAGAGGACGCGCGGCACGCCCCCCGCGCCCGGTGGGGCGTGCGCACTCTGCCCCGGCAGCGGCTCGGCGTCCAGCCGCGAAAAGCGTGCGGCTGGACCCCGACCCGCTCCCGGGGCCCTGGCGAGTGCGCCCCACCGGCCACGGCGGGGCGCACCACAGCGGTGTGAGGAGGCGGGACCGACCACTTGCCCTTCACGCCGGCCAATTCCGAGTGAAGGAGCCGCGCGATGACGCCGGAAGAGGAGCAGCAGTACATCGCCCAGATCACCAGCCCGGAGCACACGCGCATCGCCGACGAAGACCATCGGCGGCGCGAGAAACGACGCCCTGAGCTGCTGCGGCAGGGGCTGATCCCCGAAGGACTCAAGACCTCCAGCGAGAAGAAGAAGTAGGGCACAAGCGGCGCGAGCGGATCACTCCGCTCGCGCCGCTTTTCGCCTCCTCCTACCACACCTTTATCCGAATTCCCGCAGGGCACAACCATGCCCAGAAACGGAGCCACGATGAGCACCACCGGCACTGACCAGATAACTCCTGAGACCGCGCCCGCCATCACGGAGCAGTCCACCGCCGAGCCGGACACCTACCCGTACGTCCTGCGCGGAGTCGATCCCCGCGAGGTGCGCGCCGACGGCAACAGCCGAGAAGTCGGTGACGTCCGCAAGCGTCGCCCCGAGCTGGTGGCCTCGGTCGCCGAGCACGGGGTGAACCCGATGGTCTCGATCATCAACGTCGCCCCGGCCCCCGAAGACGGAGTCCTCGACGTGCTGGTCGGGTTTCACCGCCACGCGGCCGCAGTTGAAGTCAAGGGCCTTGAGAACCCCGATCTGACCATCGACGTCCTGGTCCACGCGCCGGGCACTACCCGCCAGGACATCCTCGTAGCCCAGGGCATCGAGAACTTCCACCGTGAGGGCTTCAGCCCGACCGAGGAGGCGGGGCTCTACGAGCAACTGGCCCTGGCCGGGCTGGGAGACGACGCGATCGCCCAGAAGCTCACGCGCCCGGTCGAGCGAGTCCGCGCCGGCCGCGCGGTTGCCGCCACACCGCGCACCCGTGAGGCCGGGGACACGGTGCCCAACACCGACCTCCTGGTCCTAGCCCAGCTCTCGGAGTCCGCCGATGACGAAAAGGCGCACGACGAGCTAGTCGCCGTCCTCGAGCGCGCTCCCCACGACTTCGAATGGAAGCTGGGCCAGCTGCGGCGCCGTCGCGACCAGCACGCCAAGAAGGCCGAGGAGGAGCAGCGCCTTGTCGAGCAGGGTTACGCCCTCCTCGACAACGCCTATGACCTGCCCGAGGGCACCGCGCGGTTGGACAAGCTGTGCACCGGCGACGACGAGACTCCGCTGGATCCCGCCGAGCACCGCGCCTGCCCCGGACGCGCCGCGGTCGTCGACGTCGACCCCGGGCTCACGGTGAGGATTACCGAGCTGTGCACCGGCTTCGCCGCGCACGGTCACCGCACCATCGACTCAGTGCGAGTCGCGGCCGCGGAGGACCAGCTGCGGGCCGACGGCGTGCCGGTCGCCGACCCGGATGCCGAGGGCGCGGTCCAGCTGCGGGAGCTGTTCGCCGACGAGACGGCCGAACGTCCCCTAACCGTCGACGAGCACGCCGGCTGCCCCGGGCATGCTGCCTACGCCGAGATCCGCTGGTCCAGCGTGGACATCCACTACGTGTGCACCGACTACTCCGCGCACGGCCACATCCTGCGCACCTCCCCAACCGCGCAGCCCGAGCCCGACCCGGCATTCAAGTCCGCCGAGATCAAGCGCGCGGCGGCGAACAACAAGCTGTGGCGCGAAGCCAAGGCCGACCGCCGGGAATGGCTTGCCAAGTACTTCCACGGGTGGCGCAAGCGCAAGCCCGCGGACCTGCCCGCTCGCGTGCACCACTGGCTCGCGCTGGCGCCGGTGCTGGCCAACGACTACCTCGAGGAAGCCGCGCCGGCCAACCGCTACGCCTGCACTCTGCTCAAACTCGGCGAGCCCGAGGGCTACCGGCGCGATTCCAACCCGCTCGTCGTGCACCTGCGGAAGAAGTCCACGACCGAGTCCCAGGCCGTGCTCATCCGCCTCGCCCAGGTCATCGGCGCCTGCGAGCAGCACTGGGACCGCGCCTACACCGAATCCGCTGGCGACCAGGACGAGGACGACGAAGCCGACGGCGACGACGGCGACGGCGACCCGCAGATGGCGTGACTAGCGCCGCACGTGCCAGGGCGGCGCGGACGGGACCGACCAACCCATCCGCGCCGCCCCAGGTCGAGATCGTCACGAGCGACCTCGTCACGACCGAACCCTCGACCGCCGACCAGCGTTCGCTGGTCTGAACTCCCGCTGAAAGCCCAGGCCCTGTGGGCGGTACCGACCAACTCGCCCCCAGAACCGGAAATCCCGAGTGAAAGGAACCGACCGGCATGACATCCGTGGAGGTTGTCGTCGGCTACGACGCCGACGGGCGCCCGCACAACATCGTGCTCGTCGACGGTCATGAAACCGAGGTCACCGTGTACGAGATCGACCCGCGCGCGAAGCTCCTCCAACGAGGACGGGCAGGCAACTGGATCCTCCAGCAGGAGAGGCGCGCATCGCAGGCCTCACCCCAGGCCGCGTCTCTAATCCGCAGCTGGGCCTACCAGACGGTCCACGACGGCTACATCACGCCGGACATCGAGGACACAGCTTCGCCCATTCCAGACGCCGTGAATCAGGCCGGTGCCACGGTGCGCCGCTTCCACGGCCCGGACGGCACGACCGGCGTCAACACCAACACCGGCCCGGTCGAGAACAACCTCACCGACCGCGTCGTCGACGAGCACGGCGACGTGCACGGCGGCCTGACGTTCTAAACGAGCTGCTGGATTCCGTCTCTGCCCGGCGGCGCGCCGGGCCGGGGTCAAGCCGCGAAAAGCGTTCGGCTTTCCACCTTCCCCCGGCACCGGGGCCTGTCGAATGGCCCACCGAGACCGGGCAGCGCACCAATTCCGACTGAACAGGGAGACAGACGATGACCGCGGAAATCCCCCCGCCGCCCCATTACCGCGAGACCCGAATGCGCGGGTTGTGGGCTCTTTCCGGGTGCGCCGACTGCGGCGGCACTGGCGAATTCCTCGTGACCGATGACGAGGACCCCGACCTGCGCTACCCGCAGCCCTGCGACTGCCTGTGGTGCCCCGAGGCCGAGCTTGAAGCCCGATTGGAGGAAGAGGACGACCCTGCACGGCAGGCCGAGCTCAGGGACGAACTGGACCGCCGCGACGCCGAGCAGGCCTGGCAGCACATCGCTGAGGAGATCGGTCCTCGCCACGTCGGCGGCCGCTACTGGTCCGGCTACTCGCGCAGGGCCTACACGGTTGAGGACATCTCCATCTCCGACCCTGATGACGTCGTGGGTCCACGCTGGTCGATCACGGTGCGCTGGGACGACGGTCGTGTGGCCACGCACTACACGGCGTGGAACCCCGACCGCGATGAGGTGCTTTCCCCGCCACCTCAGCCTTCGGCACCAGCACCGCCTCGTCCGCATGGTGAGGACTGCCCACGCTGCCGATCCCGGTTCGCGGTGATCCGCGCAGCCCATCGGGCCGGCCTGCTCTAGCCAGCACCGGCGGCCACTGCGCTAGCCGCCCGCCAGCACGAGGTCCGACCCCGAGCGGCCGATGACCAGTGAGCGACTCACCGGACTGCTTTCGTCACCAGATCTCCGGTGGTTGTGCCCGGTCTCGGCGGGGCGTGCGCACTCTGCCCCGGCGAGACGTGCGCAACCACCTGCTGTGTGCGGAGGGGACCGACCCCCGCGCGCACCGGGTGCTGACCAGCACCACCGTGGCCAAGCGCAAGCAGCGCGCCTTCGACCTGCTGGCCGTGTGAAACGCCGTGGCCCACCCGGCGCGTGCCGGGTGGGCCACTAGCAGACCGGCGCATCGCCCCGTACGGGGCCCGCGGCCGAAGCCACGGCCGACCAAAGAATCCACCGATCTTTTCCGAGTGAAGAAGGACCGGCAGAGCCGGCTACCGCTTCACACCGCCAGGGTAGCGCAGCTCCCAGACGACGGACCTCCGTCTTCCGGTCTCACGACCGCCGGGCACCCAGCACAGCCAGGAAAAACGCCATGACGATCTTGCTCGCGGCACCGTCGGAATCGCCACGCATGTTCGGTCTGCACGACTACTGCCGCAGCTACGTGCTGCCCTCCGAGGTCGACACCAACATCCCGAGAACAGGAGGCGCGGGCGAGTTCGGCTCGTGGAACTACGCCTGCGGCGTGCTGGTCGAGGTCAGCCGCCGCCTCCGCGCGGCGCCGCTGTCGCTGCACTACCGCGAGCTGGAGACCCCGGGTCACCTGCCGATGGGCATCGAAGTCACCGCCGTTGTCGACGACACCCGGCGGCGGATCAGCGTGGTCTCGCGCCTCGAGACGGTCCCGTGCGGCCCGCGTGGTGACTACTGGGAGCTCTCCGTCGACGATGCCGTGCCTGACGACGGTCGCCACAGCCATGCGCAGTCGCTGCCGTGGCTGGTCCACCGCGCGCTGCTCTCGACGAGCTGATCGACAGCGTGCGCAGCGGGTTTGGTGCGACGGATTCCGGGTGGTCGGCCCTTACGCTCCCATCCAGGAAGGACGGCACTATGAGTAGTCCAGCCACGATGCGCCCCTGCCCGTCCAGACCGCCGCGGCTGATGCGAGCCGCGCTGGAGGCCGCCGAGGCCGGTCTGGCGGTGTTCCCGCTACGACCACTGAGCAAGAAGCCGGTGCCGAAGGACTGGGAATCCGTCGCCACCTGCGATCCCGAGCAGATTTGGGCCTGGTGGCAGGCGGTGCCCTACAACGTCGGCATCGCCTGCGGTCCGTCAGGCCTGCTCGTCGTTGATCTTGATGATCCCAAGGACCAGCGGGCGCCGGACCGGTGGTCCGGCGCCCACCACGGGCGCGACGTGCTCGCCCAACGGGCCGCCGAGGACGGCCAGCGGTACCCCGACGGCACCTACACGGTGAGGACTCCGTCCGGCGGTGAGCACCTGTACTTCCGGGCCCCTGCCGAGCCAGAGCTGCGGTCCCGGGTCGGTTGCTGGTGGCGGGTCGACACTCGCGGTGCCGGCGGGTACGTCGTCGCCGCCGGGTCGATCACTCGTCGCGGCCGCTACTGGGCGAGGAACCAGGCCGCGATCGCTCCCTTGCCGGAATGGCTGGTCACCGCTCTGACTCCCCCGCCTCCGCCGGATCCGGTCGGCCTGGAGCTTCCTGCCGGGCGGGCCGGCGCCTACGTCGCCGCCGCGCTCGAGGGCGAGACGCGGGCAGTCGCCAGCGCGCCCACCGGCCAGCGACACAACACCCTGCTCCGGGCTGCCGCGAGGCTCGGCTTCCTGATCGGGGGCGGCGCGCTCGACCAGCGCACCGCCGAAGCCGCGCTGTTCGACGCAGCCCGAGGCCACATCGGACAGGACGGATTCACCGAGCACGAGGTGACCCGGACGATCCAGGACGGCCTGGCCTGGGGCCGCGAGCGGCCGCGCTACATCGCTGCCGACCGCACCAGCTAGATCCAGCGACTTCGGCGATTCCGGCACCCAGGCAGTGCGCCGGGAGTAGTTCGGGGTAGCGGGCGGCCGGGTGCCGTGCCGGAGCTGTCGAGCTACGCGGATCAGATCAGGACGAGGCAGGCGGCACAAGGGCGCCTTCGGCGTCGGCTTCGCCGAGGCGCTCACGCGCCCCCTTGCACCACCCACCACGCCCTGATCCGGGAGTCGCAGATCGACAGCCCCTCGGGCACGGACCCGGTCACCAGCCGGGTTGGTGCAGGTGGCGAGCGGGTTGTCGGTGATTCCGAAATTCACCGACTTCGCAGGAGGTACATCATGGCTGGCGAGATCGAGATGACCGTTGTCGGCAACCTGACCGCGGACCCCGAGCTGCGGTTCACCCAGTCCGGCGCCGCCGTCGTCAACTTCACCGTGGCCAACAACCCGCGGTACTTCGACAGGCAGAGCGGCGAGTGGAAGGACGGTGACCCGACCTTCCTACGCTGCAACATCTGGCGGCAGATGGCCGAGAACGTATCCGAGTCCCTGACCAAGGGGATGCGGGTGCTCGTCCAGGGCCGCCTGCGGCAGCGCTCGTTCGAGACCAAGGAGGGCGAGAAGCGCACCGTCATGGAGCTCGAGGTCGACGCGATCGGCCCCGACCTGCGCCACGCGACCGCGGCGGTCAACAAGGCCACCCGCTCCCAGAGCAGCCAGGCCGCCGACAACGGCCCCTGGGACGCCGCCCCCGCCGGTGCCGCCGCCGGTGAGCCGCCCTTCTAATCCGCAGTAGCCCCCAACGGGGCACGGCACTTCGGTGCCGTGCCCCGTTTTTCATGACCAGACCTGCCGAAAGGCCTTGCTCATGCAGCACATCGCCCTGCACCTCATCCGCACGGCCCGCTACTGGCGAGAACTCCGCCTGCTGTGCTGGCTCGCCCTCGCCTACCCGCCCCGTCGCCTGCGGCGAACCGCCGCGATCGAGCCAGGCGACATCGACGCCAGCCAACGCCGAGGCCACCACCGCCACACCCACTAACCTTCGCCGCTTGCGACCGCTGGGGCTGCGCGCCCGTCCGCTGCTCCCACGCACCCCGTGGCACGAACGCCACGCTGCTGCAGGGTCGTCATCTGTCTAGACGGCGCCGGTTGTAGCCGGTGGCAGTGGTTTTCTGCCCGCCGTGAGTCTGCTGGAGCGTAGGCCGCTCCACGCAAAACGGCACCCCGGAGGGGACCCCGCCGTGTTGCGTTCCGGACCCACCCTCCAGCTCACGCGGCCGCAGGCAGAACGACCACCGTGCCACCCGCTCGTCCACGAGCTCTGCTGAAACACCCTGCGGTGGCGGTCGTCTGCCCATTTTTCTGTTGTCTGAGGAAAAGGACGCACACGATGTTGCCTGATGTCGTTGCTCAACGCCGCGACCCCTTCCACACCGTCATCCTCTACGGCGGCCACCTCATCGGGGTGCTCACCGAACACCCCGAACACAACCGCGTGGGCGTGCTCTTCTCCGGTCCCACCGGCCGTCGATTCCGGCTGCCGGACGCCGACACCACTTCTCGCGCCACCGCGTCGTTGATCGTCGCCGCGTTGAGCTACCACTACCAGCCCCACGAGATCGCCGTGCGCGACACCGGCAACGGATTCGTGCTCTGGTGTCCCACCTGCCGAGGCGCCGGTGTCCCGGCAGGCATGGGCTACACCGACGAACGCACCGCGCTCGAGCGCGCCGCGGTCGACCACGCCGCCGTTTCCGGTCACCCAGCCACGCTCGTGAACCACCCGCAGGCGCTGCCGCCGGATTTGGCACCGGACAACGCGGTGGCCACCGACGAGAGGAACATCCGATGAACGACGACCTCCGCACCCAGCTGCGGCGCGACCCCCTGGTCCTCGACTTCGCCGACCGAGTTCGCCGCTGCGGCCAGCCCCGCTCGTTCTTCGAAACCATCGACGGAAGCCCGTGCCCGATCTTCATCAACTCGATCCGGCAGGGCTACCCGCAGCGCGGCGGAACACTCCAGGCGCCTCCCACACTCGTCGCCGAAGTCGTCATCGAGCTCGCGTTCAACCCCACTCCCCCACCATCACGGCCCGCGCGGCTGCTCGCGTCGGTTCGATCACGGCTACTTCGCCGCTAACCACCACTCCACGGCCAGCCCGGATTCCCTCCGCACTCGGGGATCCGGGCTTTCCCGTGCGCGAAACGAATTCCATGCGATCAGGACAGGAAGTGAGGACCCATGACTTTCCCCGAGCACCCGTGCGCGCGAATTGAGGCGCTCGAGCGTGCGCTCGAGCAATCCCGCACAGAGCTCCAGACGTTCCGCACGCACGTACGCGACCGGATCATCCAGGCACACAAGGACGGCGACATCTGCCGTGACGGGATGAACGGCGGGCTCCGCGACCTCGGCCTGCCTGAATACATCGCCGGATGGAAAGGAACCGTCACCCTCAGCGTCGAGGTCTACGTCACCGGAACAGACAACGAAAACACCGCCCGGCAATGGGCCGAAGACGCTCTCACCGTGTCCTCACAGGACCACGACGTTCGCGTCGACGACATCGACCGCCAAACCCACGGATTCGACGAGGCCGACGAGGAAGACCTGTGAAGACCACACACGAACTACGCGCGCTCGCGCGTCAGGCGCTCACCCGAGCCCGCGCCGGGGAGACCGGCATGCGCGAGCACGCACGCAACCTGCTCGACGAAGCCCGGCGGCGCGAACTCACCGAACACTCCCAGACCGTAGGCCGCCGCAACGTCACAATCGCCACCTACCGGGCCTTCCTCCACCAACAGCTCCAGAACCGAACACCGGCTGGCAGTCCCTAATGGACCACGAGCACGAAAGGGACTGCCGGGGCGGGGATGTCGATCTGATCCGGGGGACTACTCAGCACTCCCGGATTCGTTCCGGCCATCCACGACACGGCCACCTCACCACCGGCTCCCGCTGCCCACTCACCGGCCGGGCACCGACTTGCCCTGCGCGAGGCCGTCGAGTCACACATCGGACGCGACGGATTCACCGCCACGGAGGCCAGCACCACCATCCGTGCCGGTCTCGCGTGGGGCATCCAACGCCCGCGCCACATCACCGACACCAACCCCCGGACGCGCGACTCCCGGTAGCGGGTTCACCCTCCTCCGGCCACGCGCCACCTCCGGGAAGTCCCGCCGCACTCCTCAGATCGACAGCCCCTGGCCCACCGCCCGCTGGTGGGTCAGGGGCTGTTTGCCGTCACCGCACACCACTTTTGGCAAGGAGACACCCTCGATGGACAACACCGCTGCCCTCTCGCTCGACACCATCGGCGAGCTCCTCACGGCCGTACCCCACATGCTGGGCTACTACCCGACCGAGTCGCTGGTGCTGGTCAGCCTCCACGACAACGCCAGCGGGCAGGCCCGGCTCGGGGCCACCATGCGCATCGGCCTGCCCACCCCGCAGGAGTACACCGACCTCGTCACCTACCTCCTCGCGGGCCCGCTGCACGCGGTGTGCCCGGACGCTCTGGCCCTGGTCCTGCTCTCGCACGACAACGCCTCCGGCGAGGGGCTTCCGCACCATCGGCTGGTCAGCACGTTGCAGCTCGCGCTCGCGGCTGCGGGCATGCCGGTGATCCAGGCCGTGTGGGCACCGGAAATCCGGCACGGCGCCGAGTGGGTCTCCTACTTCGACCCTGACCTTCGTGGCCGCCTCGGCGATCCCCGTGCCTCGCTGGTGGGAGCCGAGCTCACCGCCCGCGGCCAGATCGTGTTCGACAGCCGGGAGCAGATGTGCGCACTGATCGCCCCCGCAGACGGCGGCGCCACCGCCGCGCGGTGGGCCACCCAACTCGACGGGCTCGCCCTCGAGGCCCCCGGCCCGGGCGATGAGCTGGACCAGCACGTGCAGGACATCAACGAGGTCATCGACGGGATCGCCGACGGCCAGGACCCGGATGAGCACACCCTGGTGCGCATCCTGCACTGGCTCCAGACCACCCTGATCCGTGACGGCATGCTGCCCACCCTGCTCAGCAGCGACAAGGCCCACGCGGCCGAACGCCTCTGGCTCGCACTCGTGCGCAACGCCCCCGCGCCCGAACTCGCCGAGCCCGCCGCGCTGTTGGCGCTATCGACCTACCTGCGAGGCGAAGGAGCACTCGCCCGCATCGCCGTAACCCGCGCGAAGGAAGCCAACCCCGACCACATCCTCGCCGGCCTCCTCGAGCGCGCACTCGACCACGGCATCCCGCCCGGCGACCTCGCGTCCCTGCTCGCCGACACCGTCGACACCACCACCGAGCACTAACCCCGTACGCGCCCGCCACCCCCAGGCCCGGTTCCCGACGGTCACACCACGACCGCCCGGAACCGGGCCCCCTTTTTTCTCTGCCCACCCGCCGTCCTCACCGCGGCGACGGTGCCGCACGGCACGGGCACCAACCCGAAGGGAAAACCATGATTCGCGACATCCTCGACGCGGTCGACCGGGAATGGTCACCGGTGGCCGACATGATCCAGTGGAGCGAAGACGAAATCCACCGCGCACAGCAACACCATCCCGACATCGCAGACCTGCTACACCACAGCTTCTCGCTGCTGCGCCCGACCCACGACCGGATGTCAACGGAATTCGTCTACCGCGGCCACGCCCGCGAACTCATCCGCCGCCTCGCCCACGGCGAGGACACCCGGCCGGCCACCGCCGCCGAAATCGTGCTCGCCCTCGGCCAGGCCTCCCACACCGCACCCCTCAACGACACCGGAGTCGGACTGCTGTTTCGGATGTGGCACGAAGCCTTCCCCGAACACGACGACATCGATCCACACCACGAACACCGCGAGAACCTTCACGGCCGGCGCATCGACGACGCCGAAGCCGAGACACGCGCGAAACTCGCCGTCCCCGACCGCCAACTCGGCACCATCGACTGCGCCGGATGGCACCACGGCGAACGCGTCACCTGCCACTACGCCCCGGCCACCCACCCGCACTCCGGCCGACGTTCGTGACCACTCCAACCAGGGCGCCCTCGCACTACGCCCCGCGGACAACTGCCAACACCTCATCGGTCACCCCGAAATCCCGGACAGCGACGCGGACGCCCGGCCGCTGGCCCTCTCCGGCGTAGCCGTGCTAGGCGACTCCGGAGGCGTCTGCGCGACCTCGGTCACGAGTTGAGATCGGCCCTCTACCCGCGTCTGATCCCACCGCAGGCGTCACCCTTGCCGATGCCGAGTCCATGCTGCACCAGTTCCGAGAGACCGGTGCGCCGGACGACATACCGTTGCGGGTTGTCCTGAAGGGAAAGAGGCGCGTCGCCGCTCACTCTGCGCTGTTCTGGACGAATCGCGTCGAGTAGCGACTGAATGCTGATACGACGAGGCCCCCGCGCCTGGTATCCAGTGCGGGGGCCTCGTTGTCTGCTCATTCAGGGCGGTCGAACTGGCCACCCTTGGCGGCGTCAATGAACGCCGTCCACTGTGCGCGGGTTGCGGTGAAGAACCCTTGGTCTCGGTTCTTGGTGTCACGGACGGCGGCGCCGTCACCGACGCGCCCAACCTCAACGCAGTTTTTCTCTGCGCTGTAGCTCGATTTCCGCCATACACCGGGGCGGGGTACGGTTGTCATGGGAATTTACTCCATTTCCTTAACAAGATCAGCGATGAGCTCGGCGGATGCGGCCGGGCTCATCGCTTTTTCGTGCAGCGCGTCTACTGCGGCTTCGCACCGGGTCACCGTGCGACGGTCAGTGATCGCCGCCGTCGACCCGAACGGTTCGATATAGACCACGGGGCGTGTGTCTTCGAACGTCATGAGCGTCCACGATCCACGGATCACTTCCGCCGGTGGCTGCGCCATCGGTACGACGCGAATCGTGATGTTGGGTCGTTGGCCGCGGTCGAGGAGCCGATGCAGTTGGTCGCGCATGACCTCGGGCGCGCACATCGAGTTGCGAAGCGCGAAATCGCCGATGAACGCGTCAAGGGTGGTTGGTGGCTCGTCGGTGAGAACATGCTGCCGTCCGAGGCGCGTCATCGCCGACTGCTCGGCCTCGGCTCCGCTGGACCCGAATGCAGCCACGGTCTCCCGTGCGTAGTCGAAGGTCTGCAGCAGGCCAGGGACCAACAGCGGCTCGACCGCGATGATGCGCTTCGCGGTGCGCTCATACTCGGTCAACGCGGCGAGCTGGCGGTCGACGCCGGGCGCGAGCCAGTCCGGATCGCTGGCGGCCTTCCCGAGTTCGAGCAGTTGCTCGCGCTCGTCTCCGTTTACCCTGAGCACAAAGAGCAGGCTCGCAAGGTCGGCCTCGGTCGGCACCTGCTTGCCATTTTCGACGCGGCTCACGTAGCTATGAGCCTTGCCAATACCCTCGCCGACCTGCGTTGTTGTCATGTCGGCTGCGCGACGGTGCCGCCGGAGCTCGGCGCCAAGCGCCCGCGCTCGTGGGCTGTCCGCTGTGTTGGCCATGCACAAAATCCTATCCCGCGATCACCGGCAAACGACATGTCACCCGGTGGGAGTATTGATCCAAATTGTGCTCGCACAACATGCTAGAACGCACACAGAGTCCATGTCGCACATCATGGCTCTTTGCTACGCACAAGCATCGATAGGAGGGGGCCTATGTGGAGCCCTCACCCGTTTCACTGGGTACCGGCCGGCGGCCAGCGGCACGCGAGCACAGACGCGCATCCCAACGGCGGCCACCTCTACCCCGACGGAACCGCGGTCACCACGCTGTGCGGCGACTCCACGCTGCAGGCCGACAACGGCGATCACGCCTGGCTGTGGTCGGAGTGCGAAACTTGCCGAGCCCACACCTACGACCTCGCGGGCACCCCACCGCCGCCCGCGCTACTGGCGGTGGCCTCATGAACCAGACCGCGAGCCTCATGCGCGCCGCGATCATGTCCATCGGCGCAGCCGTCGACAACGTCGAAGCAGGTAAGGCATCCCCGGACGACCGGGAGGAACTTGCGCGGGTCTGCGACCGCCTCGCCTGCGCACTGCGGGCCGACGAGCTCCCGGTCGCCATCGACGGCGACGTGATCTCGGTGGTGATCGACCGATGAGCACTGTTGCCTTATGGAGCGCCGCGACCCTCGCGCTGATCACGGTGTGCGGCTTGCTCGTCGCCTTCTACTACCGCGACAGCGGCAAGCACAGCGGCGCGAGCGAGGGCGCACTGCTGGTCAAGCAACTCATGGACGAAATGGCAGCCGAGCAGCGCGAGCCACGCCGCACCACCTGGTCTGGTGACCTCGCCGACGACGTCGCCCAGCTGGAGCACACCGTGCAGTTCCAGCGCCCCGTGCTCGACGACAACGATCACCCGCTGATCGGCGCGGGCACGTACTCGACCGAACCCCGAGTGCTGCAGCAGGTCTTGGCGGCGCTGCGAACTCTCTGAACCTTGCCTCTCCGGTGCCTCACCCCGAGGTGATCGCCGCCGCGGCACCGGAGCGGCCACGCGAGCCGCGCTCCCCCAACCGCGCCGCGTGGCCATCCCGCCCTACGTGGCGGGTTTCGCGGCCCGGGCCGAGGGGGCACGAGCACGGATCCCCTCGGCCCGGGCCACGTCGACACCGCCCCGGGCATCGCCTCGGCGTCCACCGTTGGAGATCACCATGCACCTGCTCACGCTCCCGTTCACCACCGACAAGCTCCGCGAGCTCGACGGCGACGAGGCGATCACCGAGGCCGGGCGCCTGGCCGACGAGGCAATTTTCGCGGTCGTCGGGCAGCTCGCCGACTGCATCCTCGGCCGACCGGCCTTCGGCGACAACGACCGTGTCGCGTGGCTGCGGGCACAGGCCGAACTCTCCGAAGGCGAGCAGCATCAAGCCCTTCGCGAATGGCACCTGGTCAAGATTCGGATCTGCTGCGCTGCGGACTTAGACGCGACCGGCGATGTGCTCAACGCCTACCGATACGGCGCAGCTTGGGACCAGATCGCCGAGGCCGCTGGCCTCACCGTTCAACAGGTCAAGGACTGCTGGGGTGCCTACTGGCTTCGCTGGCACCGCCAACTCGCGTAGCCCTGAACGCCACCTGCGCAGCTCGCGTAGGCCGATCATGTCACCGTCGTGCTCTACCCTCGATCGACATGAGGTTTCGTCCTGTCGTCGTGTTCGCCCGGCTCTGCGGTGCGGCCGGTCTGGGCGTGTTCCTGGGCGCCGCCCTCGCGGGCCTGATCAACATCGTCACCGGCACCGCGTTCGCCCGTGGTGACGCCTGGGTGACCGGCGTGCCCGTGCTCGCGGTGCTGGGCGCCCTGGTCGGGCTCGCCGTCGCCTGGATCACGCGCCGGTGGTTCGCCCCGCAGGCCCCGCGCCGGCGGTTGCTGTTCACCGGCGCCGGGCTGGCGGCCCTGCCCCTGGCCGTCGCGGTCGCCCAGGGCGAGCCCAACACCGTCATCGCGTTCACGCTCATCGCCGCCGCGGTCGTGCTGACCGTGACGCTGTGGGCGCGCGGGTATCGCCGGGAAACCGCCCAGGTGCGGGCGATGATGTACGGCTACGGCCGCCCCGCCGGCCGGTGACGCCCGACGGCGGGCCGGAGACGCGGCCGCTGTTCGAGGAGCCGGTCGAGCCGGGCCCGCTCCCCGAGCAGGTAGTGCCCCCCCCCCCCCCC
>NZ_JAGPXE010000001.1 GCF_018070075.1 Saccharopolyspora endophytica | reverse complement strand
CGCACCCGATGGACGATACGTTGGAAGCCAGTCCTCGACGCCTTCGCCATCACCTTCGGTGACCGCTGGCCGGACGCCGAAACCTACTGATCAACACGCTGGAAACACCGTTCCTGCGAAAGACCCACGACGCGAGCCAGATGAAAACGAGGACGGCCAGTCTCAAACAGCCGCCGATACCTCCGCTGGCAAGGACGCCAACACTGGCATAGAGAGAGGAGCCGCCCCAACGGAGTTCCCGAACTAGAGCGCTCGGCAGCTTCCCAAAAGTCCTCACGATCCGCGGCCGATCTTCGACGTCGTGAAGGCGTGCGGTGGCTCGCCGATTGGGGGAGGTGTCGTGCATAAGATTGCGATTTGTGGCTGCGGTGGATCAGGCAAGTCGACCGTGGCTCGTCAGCTCGGTGCGCGGCTGGGGTTGCCGGTGACGCACCTTGATGCCGTGTTCTACGACGAGCAGTGGGAGCCGCGGAGTCAGGACGAGTTCGCAAGCGCACAACGGCGTCTTGTTGAGGCGGATTGCTGGGTAATCGACGGGAACTACGCCACGACGCTGCCCATCCGGCTCGCTGCGGCTGATGTCGTGATCTTCCTGGATATCCATCCTGTGGTGTGTTTGGTGGGCGTGCTGTGGAGGCGCTGGCAACACCGCGGCTCGGACGAGGTGTCGCGCCATCTACGTGGTCGCCTGAACTGGGATTTCGTCAGATACATCCTCGGTTACCGCAAACACATGCGTCCACAGGTGCGCGCACTACTCGACGAGCATGCCGCCGGCGAGGTTGTCATTCTGACCAGCCGGCTCGCAGTACAGCGTTACCTCGGTCATCTCGCACCCACATAGGCTCGGACGCGGCGTGAACGCGAACCGGCGTTCGTCATTGGGCTGTCCTAATGCTGGTCCTCGCTGACGTCGAGCGGCTTTTCCCTGGCGGCGTTGAAGGACGCGCGGCCGTCGACGTAGCTGTCGATGGGGTGGTAGCCGGCCGCGTCGTAGAGCCGTAGCGCTGAGTTGTTGTGGATCCCGGTTTCCAACCGGATCGTTGTCGCGCTCAGTTCGTCGCGGGCAAAGCTCTCGAGTTCGTCCAGCAGTCTCCGTCCCAGCCCAGATCCTCGCCACGCCGGGATAACGTACATTTTGCGGATTTCGGCGATGCTGTGCGCCAAGCGGCGCACCGCACCACAGCCCACCGGGTTACCGTGCTGGTCCCAGGCGATCAGAAACAGCCCGCACGGTGGCGTGTGCTGGTCCACATCGATGGTGGGGTCATCGGCTGTGGGATAGAGCGTGAGTTGTTCGCCGTGGAGTGCGTGTAAGAGCGCACGGGCGTGCGGCCCATCGGGTGGCGACGGAGTCGTTGTTGTCACGGTATGAGCGTGCCTGATTTCGCGTTGGCGGCGTAGGAGCAGGTGGTTATATTCGACGCCAGTGCGTGAGCGAGTGGCCGGTGACGCCCGGGCTGAAGCGCAGCAAGGCACCTGCGAGAGGGCCATCGTGGAGTTCGGGCTCGCGATATCCGAGGCACGCCGAGGTCACGTACAGCTCATCCAGTCGGGAGCCGCCGAAGGCTAGTGCGGTCACATGCCGGGCGGGTGCCCTCACCACGGTCATGAGCTCACCGCATGGGTGTATCGGTGGATGCGCCCCCTCCCGTGCATCGCGACCCACACGCCGCCCTCGGAGTCGATGGCCAGTCCGGATGGCTGTCCTTCGCCGTCGGCGACCACGACCCAGCGTCGTCCACAGGTCGCGCGGGCACGCTCGGTGTCGTGGCCGTAAACCCAGATGGCGCGGCTGTCGGCAATTTGGAAGCGGGTGCCGTTCGGGCTCCACGCCACTCCGGTGGGGGCGGTCCGGTCCCGGACCAGTAGCCGTGCCCGGTCTCGCTGCAGAACGTAGCAGCCACTCGCACACAGCTCGGTCGTCTGCGGGGGGCGCACGCCGCTGGGCGCGGTCGTTCAACGCCCCGTCCACGGTGAGGATTGGCAGCAGGCGGTCATAGCCTGCAATATCGGAAAATGAGTCGCTCAACGGGCTTTGCCGCCATTGGTGGTCGAGGTAGGCGGCTTCGAGCGTGGTCACGCTAGCCACGAAATTCCCTCAACATCTTCTGGCCCTCGTCGACACGGGCACGTTCTGCAACAAGTGCGGGGCTAGGGGTAGATAGGCTCGCCCCTTCCGGAGGGAGACGTCTCGCGGGAGGGGCGAGCCCTGCCGCCGCCGACGGTCTGTCGGATCACATCGGCGGCGGGAGTACATCGGCGCGACGATTCGGCGTCAGCGACAGGCCACACGCGCCGGGAAGGTCACCTAGGTCCGGTGTCCGGCACCGCTTCGACCGCATTGATCATCGACAAGAAACCCCGCACCCCTGCACGGAGCACGGCCTTGGATTCACTGGCCAGCGCATCCTGCCAGCACCTACGACAGGGATCGGCCAGGTACTCACTCGCCGCCGACACATTACTCACCGACGACTGTTGACCACAGCGGAACACGACCGTGCTCTCAGCCTCGCGGCGGCCTGCCAGCGCGACACGCCCGGCCCCGTACTCCACCGTCGGCAAATGCTGCCCACCCGAGGCAACGGCAAGCCACCGATCCGCGGTGATCCACAGTGCACCCGAGTTCCTACCGACCGGTCGGGTATCACGGCTGGCAACGCAGATTCGTCTGGGGTTCAACGGTTGCCGCGAGTTCGCGCCTCGGATTTCGTCACACATGCTCGCCACTCCAGGGCTATTTCCTATCGGACCCGTTCAGACTCACTCACAACAGAAGGCACGCGGAAGACACCAACCCCGGCACAGTCGGCACACTTTGCGGTCGATGCGGCACAGTCGGCACGCCGTTGCGAAACCGCCCCGCGCACAACCGCGAGTGCGTATGGTGAGCGCATCATGTCTGTAGGTGAACTTTGGACCGATGCGTCCTGGACACCGGGTCAATGGGCACACGCCACCAACAAGGTTCTCGCCGACGCAGGTTCGCCGACCCGCGTCGGCACGCGCACCCCAAGCCGATGGATCACCGGTCGCGGACCGTTGTCACCGGAAATCCGTTCCGCTGCGGCACACGCTCTAGCTCAACGCCTCGGCCGCCCGGACCTCACGGCACCGGATCTCTGGCCCACGAGTTCCCGAGCGACTCATGCGGTGGATGAAGTCGACCTGTCCCGGCCCATCGACGAGCTCCTGCACACCCTGACCCGGCCACGTCTGTGGCCGGCACTCAGCGGGATCGATCTCACCGCAACAGCCAGCGACGCCGCACGCCCCCGCGAACACCACGCACACGACGACCGCGACCAGCACGCGCCGCGCCGTCAGCTCGAGGCACTCGGCGACATCACTACCCGTCTCCGCGAACTCGACGACCGCCACGGCGGCGGTGAGCTCACCGTCCGCATGGTCGAGACCCACCTCAACGGAGCCGTGAGCCTGCTACGCGATACCGATCTGCGTTACTCCGGTGCGGAACGACAGTCACTGTTGCGAGTCGCCGCCGACACGGTCCAGCTCTACGGCTGGCTCCAATATGACGCTGGGCGGCTGGCCCCCGCGCAGCAATCGATGCTGCGCGGCATCCGAGCAGCAACCGAAGCCGGAGACGACCTCGGCGTGATCAACCAGCTGGGAATGCTTGCCTACATGGCGGCCAACACGGGATCACCTCGCGAGGCAGTCCAGCTCGCTGAACATGGCTGCGTGCTCGCGCGTTCCAGCCCCGCAATCGTTCGCTCGCGCGCCGCGGCACGGCGCGCGAGCGCCTACGCCGCCGCCGGCGACGAATCGCGCTACCGAGAAGCCGCCGAGGAGGCGCGTTCCCTTCAAAACGCACCGTCTGGTCCAAAGCACCTCTACTACTACAGCCCCGAGCAGCTCAACGCCGAAATGGGGCAAGCGTTGACCCTGCTCAACCGACACACCGCGCAACGCCGAACGCGGCAACGCCTCGCTGCGGAAGCCGCTCAGTCACTCACGCCCCTAGCCGCGTCGGCACCGGATGTCTCCTATCAGCGCAGCGCGACGCTGCACGGAGCACATCTGGCGCTCGCCCTTTTGATCACCGATGACCTCGAGCAGGCCGCGTCCGCGGTCAGTGTCGCCTGCTCCCGGCTGGATGAGGTGCATTCGAAGCGCTGCCGCACGCTACTCCGCCATGCCCACTCAGCACTGCTGTACCGAGAAGGCAACGAATGGGCGCGCTCCGCACTCACTCACCTGGACGCAGCTGGGCTGGGAACCCCCGGCATGACGTAGCGGTACACGCAACTCGGCACAGCCAGGTGGGTGACTACACCGCTGAGCCGACCCCAGCTCAGCGGGTTACGAGCGAATATCCCTTCCCGGCTTCCTCCCCCTTGCGGTTTGAGCCACAGGGGCCACGGTGTTGGACTCCTAGATCGCCGATCACCGCAAGCAGTGATCGAGCCATATCCAGGCCCGGCTGCCACCGTGGTTTACGCCCTCGGGGAAGGAAGGCTCGTGTCGCAAGGTCCTGTCGCGTACGCGTTCTCAGTCCCCGGTCAGGGCCGGCATTTCCAAATTTCTGAGTCCATGAGGAGGACATGTCCGCTCTCGGGGAAGTCGTGTCGTTGGCGCATCTCACGATCACGGCCATAGAAGAAGGAAAGAGACTGTTATCCGGATCAACGGAGATCATCGACGAAGTCGCCGCGTCGCTTACAGAGATCTTCGGCGGATCGGCCGACGAGGGAGTCGGCCTGGCGGTCGGCCGTGTCGAGACGACCCGCACAGAGCTTGCTGAATCCGCGACGCTCCTGGATATGGTTACTACCTCGCTCCTGGGTTACTTGGACAGTATCGGGGCCACCGGATTCGACTCACCCACCGCGCATACGCAGCGGGGCATGTCGTCGGTATCCACTCAGAAGCCGGGAACCTGGCTGCATAAGAGCGCCGCCGAACACGTAGATGACCGTGGAAGCGAGATCGGGCGCACACCGATCGTAAAGGCACGCAACCATGTCCGGGAGGTCGCAACCGAACGGGAACTCACTTGTCTGTTTCGCGCCCTCTCGTCGGGGGCGAGACCTGTGGACAAGCCTGGCTACCCGGGTTCGTTGATGAGACACTCGGATCACACGACCGTCGGTTACCGGACCCGGTCGAAGACCTCGCCCTACCCAACATTGGATATCAGCACTGCACAGGGCGGTAGAATCAAGATTCACATCAACGGCGATCAGTGGGGGAAGCGTGCTTGATCATGCTCGCGTGAAAGCAGCGCTGCTCGATGCACTCGCCGATGATTGGGTCTACTTCGCCGAAGTGAAGGACTTGATCCGCGAGGTCACCGAGGCTGACGGCGATCTGCTCACCAGTGCGCGTGACGTCGCGGCCGCGTTCGTCCGTGACCGGGTCGTCGTAGCTGGCAGCATCAGTACCGAGGACGGCTTCCAGCCATGGACCACCAGCCCCGAGGAATCGGCCCAGCGCATCGAGCGCGAGGTAAATCAGTGTCTCGAAAGCGGAACCGAGCCCGAGCTGGGCGACATCTGCTGGTTCGATCTTCCCTGACCAAACCATCCTCGATCAGGCTGGTCACCATGTAGTCGATCAGCTCTCGACGCACTGGTTGCGGCGATAGTCTGCGATGACCCCGCCTGGGCAGGGGTGGAATGCTTCCAGGGCCCATTCCGAGGGGCTGGGCGGTAGCACAGCAGCGTGTGGGGGCAACGACGGGGTCTCGGGTTCGTGGGTCAGGAAGACCAGCCGGTCGATGCGACCGTCGGTGGCCAGGGGTGCCCGCACCGAGTCGGTGAGAAGGAGGACGCGACGCGCCCCGGTCTTGCTCAATGCGGAAATGACCTCGCTCAGGTCGCCGGTCAGTGGTTGTGACGGAACCCCGAGTCTGACGGGGTCGTGGGAACCGGGGATGGCCTCGGTGACCTTCCCGTCCTCGTCGACGACGAGGTCAACCTCGGCTGCCAACCGGGAGCGAAGCCAACGTCGGGCCTGGTCGTCACCGGAGTCCGTGGTAGCCGCGATCAAGTACGGTCGCTGGTGATCGATGCTGTGCAGCCACGGTCCGAGCACAGAACGGGCTTCGGTTTCGGCAACACCGGTTTCAACGTCGACGCCGGCCTGACGCAGAAGCGCGATACCGCCCTGCCCACGTGAGGTGGGATCTTCCAATGCCACGACGACACGGGCGATGCCGGCATCGAGGAGTGCCTGGTGGCACGCGGGTGTGGCGCCGGTGTGGCAGCACGGCTCCAGTGTCACCACGGCGGTGGCGTCGTGCGTGTGGCCGTGTGCGGCTCGTAGTGCGTTGACTTCGGCGTGGGGTTCGCCTTTGCGCTGGTGGTATCCGGCGCCAAGGAGCTCGCCGTGGGGGTTGAGGATGACGCAGCCGACCGGGGGGTTGGGGCTGGTGCCGCCGATGCGCAGGGCGGCGAGTGTGAGGGCGTGGCGCATCGCGGCGAGTTCGGTGAGGGCCATCAGTCTCCGGTGTCGGTCACGGCGGTGAACAGCGTCTGTACTTCGGCGACCCGGTGGTGTCGGCGAAGTGAGGTGACCAGGCTACGCACGTCGGACAGGCAGCGGCCGGAGCTGACCGATTGTGCGAGGTTCCATGCCTGCTGTGCGTGGTGAGCTGCGGCATCGATGTGCCCAGCAACGCTGTGTGTCATGGCCAGTCGCACCAGATGCGCGGCACGGTCGCGCTGATAGACCGCGGGCAGCCGTGGCAGGCCGGCTTGGAACAGGCTCGTTGCTTTGGTGGGGCGACCCAGCAGTGTCCAGCACCAGGCGCGCTGCAGGGTGACCCACTCCGGGGTCGCGAAACTCCCGTGGCCGTTGCGCGCATCCCCCGCGTCGGCGTCCTGGGTGTGGTGATCCGCTCGGTCGAGCAAGCGGTGTGCCGAGGACTCGTGACCCAGTGCGGCCAGCGTCAGGGCATGCTGTGCGTCGAGTGCCGCCCGCATGCTCGCGGTGGGATGTCCTTCGTCATGCGCCAGCGCGAGGTGTTCGAGGGCCTGGTGGGCGGCATGCGGGTCGGGCTGGGTACTGCTGAGGGCTTGCTGGGAACGGCGGAAGTGAGTCCAGGTGACCAGATCGTCGTCCCCGCTGCTGCGTGCCAGCCGCAACGCCTGTGTGGCCCAGTGGTGGGCCGTTTTCGGCTCGGCGAGGTCTTCGTGGAGCCACGAGGCCGATTCCGCGTAGTGTGCGGCCATCCGGAGAGCTCGTCGCCGCGTGGCGTCGGGTCCGTGGTCGATGAGCGCGGTCAGCAGGGGTATGTGTTGCTGGACACCGTGCAACGCGTGGCGCGGTCCGATCACGTTGTCCGATTGGACCAAGGCATGCCATTGGTCGGTGAGATAGCTCAGGGCCTGCTCGGGTTCGACGTTGCGAGCCCAAAGGCGGTGATCTACTGCAGGTGCGTCCTGTCCCCCTGTATTGGTGCGCAGGGTCGCGGTCACGGCCTGGCTCTTGAGCGCGTCGCTGAGACGTTCCAGAGGCCAGTTCAGCGCGCTGGCAAGAGCCGGTCGGCGGCGTGGTGTCGGGTCCCACCGCCCGCGTTCCCAGTTCCGGATCGTGTCCTGGCTGACTCCAAGGGCGGCCGCCAGCGAACCGCGCGTATAGCCGAGCTGCTTGCGGCGCTCGACAAGGTCGTGACGAGGGGGCATGTCTCTGTAACAGCAACCGCGCCGTGAAGGTGCGCAGAGCCGCTGGTCTGCCTTCCTGTTCGGTCCAGCGCCCAACCCGGTACCCGCCAGGCCTGGGGTGTTTTGGCAGGGGTGGCGGTGCAGCGGCGGGCGCCATGGTGTCGGCCCGGGTTGCGGCCCGTGCCTGCCTTGTCGTAGTCAGACGGTCCTGACCAGGTGGGTTTGCCTGGACCGCCGATTCACCGTCGCGCTGCGCCACCATTCGGACTGCGGCTCGAGCACCGGTGAGGGCGGCGAGCGCAGCTCCGAGAAGAACGGTGATGCTCAGCTCGAGCACGTGGGCTCCGATGCAGCCGCGGCCAGTGCTCGGCACTGCGTGGAGCATCGTGCCGGCGAACGGATGCGCAGGCAGGAGGTGTTGGTGCTGTACATGTGTTAGCGATCTTCGTTTCTGTAGTTGGTTTGGGGCATCAGTGAGTCGGGTTTGCGGCCGATCGCGGCGACGAACAGCTCGTCCATCGGTTCCCGGGGACGGGTGGGTGGGCCGCAGGGCCACCAGTCGCGAACCGGCACGATCGTGGGTGCATCGGGGGCAGCGCTGGCGGGCAACAGTTCCAGACCATGCAGGAAGCTCCGGAGGTCCTCGCGCGTGCGGAAACGGCTGGTGCCCATCGAGCTGCTGCGGAAACAATGCTCGATCTCACCGGCCAGATGATCAGACGGGGAGCCGTCCGCAGGCGTACAGAAGTGGGTGAACACCACGACTGAGCCTGGCGCCAAGGCGGCGGTGTAGGCACGCATGATCTCGCCGGGCCGTTCGCCATCGTCGAGGTGATGCAAGGTCCCGGCTTGGAGGAGCCCGAGGGGGCGCCGCATGTCCAGCGTTCCTGCCACGATGTGGTCTTGAAGTACTCCTGTCGGATCTCGCAGATCCGCAGCGGTGAAAAACGTGTTGGGATCGCGTTCCAGTATCGCGCGAGCGTGGGCGGCCACGGTCGCGTCGTTGTCGACGTAGACCGTCACGGCGTCGGGATTGGCACGGTTAGCGACTTGATGGGTGTTGTCGGCCGTGGGAAATCCGCATCCGAGATCCAGGAACTGGTCAATACCGCATTCGGCCACGAGATAGGTGATCGCCCGCCCGAGGAACTGGCGGCCGTCCAGTGCGAGCCTGGGAGCTTCGGGCGCGACTCGGACAACTTGCTTGTAGACCTCGCGGTCGACCTCGAAGTTGTCCTTGCCTCCGACGAACGCGTCGTAGACGCGCGCGATGCTGGCTTTGGTGTCGTCGACCCGTGGTGTGGTGGGCATCCTGCTCGTCCCTAAAGGGTGGTGTCGGGTGTTGGAACCGGCGTGTGCACCGTCGCTGCGGCGCGCTCAGATCAGGGCCTGGGGCCGTCGGTGCAGCCGTGCCGACATGCCGGGTACGAGCATGTCGGTCTCTTCTGCGATCCGCTGGTCGATCGCGACGTTGTCGGCTGGCCTCGCGGACGAACGCACGCGCTCGCGCCTCTACTCATGCGGTAGGCGGAGGTCATCAGGCGTGGTCCTTTCCGGGAGAACGCGGGTGGTGGGCGACACGGCCGTAGATCCGCGAGTCCGCGAGAGCCAGTCGTGCGTAGGGGATAAGGGATGAGGACCAGTCACCGAAACTGCGCGTGATCCAGTCGTGCGAGCGCAGCCGAAGCGGGATCTCGTGCTCGGTGAAGATCTCTTCGGCTTGGCGGGGGCCGCGCTCGTAGGGGTTGGCGGTGAGGTGGGTCAGTGCGAACAAGCTTCCGGGTGGCAAGAGGCCGCGACAGCGGGCGGCCACGTGGGTGCTCTGGGTCGCGCTGCGTAGGTGGTGCAGCACTCCGAGCAGCATCAGCAGGATGGGTTGCTCGAAGTCGAGGTCACGGCTGGCCGTCTTGACCCACTGGTCGGGCGTGGTGCAGTCCCCGTAGATCGTCGTGGCCGTGGGCAGGGCGCTCTGGTCGTGCCGGAGGACTATGGGATCGTGGTCGACGAGGACGACCCGCAGTTCTGGTTGGGCCTCGCGGTGGTGGGTGTAGGCCGCTACCCAGCGGCGGTCGAGGAAGCCGCACCCGAGGTCAACGATCTGCCGGATGCCGTGGGCAACGGCGTAGTCGATCACCCGGAGGCCGAAGTCGCGCTGATAGCGCAGAGTCCAGTTCACACCGGGGTAGGCCCTGACCACGCGGCGCGCCACGGCATCGGCCAGCGCGTCCTCGTGATCTGGATCAATGCCCGAGTGCGGTGCGGCGGCGAGCAACGCGCGGTGGACCCGCGCCGCGGTTAACGCTGTGGAGCTCAGCCGTCGGGCAGTCATCGACGGGATCCGATCACCAGGTTCGGGGTCGTCAGGGCGTGCTTGCTCGAGGAAGGGCGCCGTGAGCGCAGCGGCTCGTTTCATTGCGCCGGTCGCAGACGAAGGTGGGTACGCCCGGTGATCGATACCGAGATCGTCGCTTCGCCTCGGCGGTCAGAGACGATGTGGCGGGTACCGGAGGTACTGCCGTGGAGCTCGGCAACGTAGCGCTGGTGAGGTTCTAAATCGCCGACGCCCAGCTGTTGGGGGGTGTTACTGCTGATTCTGCCTGGGTACAGGACCGTGGTGAGGGCGCCGGTGGAGTCGTGCACGGCGGTGACGACCGTGACCGTGGGGTGAGGGGCGTTGGTGAGTCGGGGCCCGCTGGTGGGCTGGGGCTGATCGAGCAGCATCGATCGCCAGGCTCCCGGGCTGTTGGTCATGCCGAGCCCGAGGATGCCGTTGGCGTTGACACCCGCGGCGAACGGTTTGACCACGTCGGGGCCCGTGGGGTTTTCCAGGTTCTTGGTGGCATGGCGCACCTTTCGGTAGGTGGCGTCGTCACCGCGTTCGCGCGCGAGGAACATCGTCCAGGCCAGCGCGAGTGCCCGGGTGGTACCGCCGCTCCAGTCGATGTCGGTCGGGGCGGAGCTGCCCGGCCTGTCGGTGTCGAGGTAGCGCTCGGTGTTGATCTCCTCGCGTACCAGCAGCTGCCAGGTGCGCCATTGCCGCTGCGGATCCAGCGGGCCGAGCATGGCGGCGATGGGCGCGGAGTTGGTGATCCCGCGCATCGCCTTGGCGGCCATCCCGAACCGGGACGCTTGCAGCGTGTAGGGGTCGCCATCGCCAGCCGTGAATTCCTCGTCGAGCCGCTCGAAGAAGGTGGGGGCGATGGTCTGGGCGTAGTCGGTGCGGGCGCGGGAGTCGTACACGGCCAGGCCGGCGAGGGCGATGGCGTTGCAGTGCGGGAAGGTGAGCCCCGGTTCGCAGTCCCACAGGCACATCGGGTCGTGCTGGAAGTTCCGCGCGACCTGTTCGGCGATCTCTCCGAGCGAGAAGGGGAACGCGGTGTGCTCGTTCCAGCGGAACGTCAGTGATTCCGCGGCGTCGAATCGGTCATCGCCGAATGCCTTGGCGTGCATCGCCACATCGAGCAACAGGTACCCGGAGAACATGATGTTCTTGCGGGTCTTGATGGGGGCTGAACCGTGCCATGCCCCAGATGTTTTCGAGCCTCCAGTAGGCCCAGATCATGCGGTCGGTGTAGCGGGCAACGAGTTCGCGGCCGGCGGCCAGGTGCGCACCGGAGTAGGCGGGGGTGTGGATGCTCTGGGCGTGTGCCAGTGCCTGCAAGAGCGCGTAGAGCTGGTAGCGCTCGGCTTTCAGCAGGAACCTGTTGCGCGGCCGTTCGAACCCTTCCCACTTGTCTCGGGGTTGCAGCGCCAGGGCCAGGATGTAGTCGAAGAGCCTCTTGCCATCTTCTTCGTCGTCGAGCATGGCCTGGTCGGGTGGCGCGCCGGGCGTGGAGGGCGTCGCCAGCAACTGGGTCGTGGGTGTGGGCTCAGAGCCGGACTGTGATTCGGTCGTGGTGACTGAAGTCAGGTAGTTCTCTCGCTCGTCGCCGACACGGCGGGCCGCGCGCGCCTTCGGGACCTCCCGCAGAATCAGCCACAGCACGGCCGCGACGACCAGCGCCACGGCCACGTAGGCAACCCACTCCTGTGTCCCGGCGTGGCCGGAGTGTGCGGTGGCCATCCATCCCGAGAGAGTGGCCGAGAACAGTGGAATCGCGGGCAGTCTCAGGTAGTAGTCGCCGCGCTGCGTGATCAGGAACAGTGCTGCGGCTACGGAGCCGCCCAGGAGGATCACCGCGCCGATGAGATGCAGGGTGACCCCGAGTCCGCCGTGTGGCGCGGTGTAGGCGATCCCGGCGCCGGGTACGAGCCCCAGTGCTGCTGCGCGTAGCCACACCGGCGCGTCGATCATGCTGGGCAGCACTGCGATCAGGGTGTATGCCGCTGTGAGCGCGATGGTCCGGTAGAGGCGCTTGCGGGTGAGCGGTCCACGAATCCCGGCAGGGCGTGGCAGCCGTACGGCGGTTTCCGGCTGACCGGAGTGCGGTTGGTTCTGCAGCGACATGTCCATTTTCTGGGCCCCTCATTTACCAAGATCAATCGGACAACGGCCCGTTCTCGGGTGTTGACAGAATTGCGTTCTCGTGGCTTCATTTTCGCCATGCTGTGTTGCGCGATCGGTCTGTCGATCTTGTTTCCCGCATTGGCAGGATGGATCAGTCGATTCCGCCGGAAACGCCATATCAACCAGGACACCGGCGAGACTGTTCCGGATCCTGTCTTCTACTCTTCGCGGGATTCCGCCAGGGACTGATGGCCGCTTCGGCGGAGGCGTGCAGTTGCGGAACCTATGGGGCGTGAGTGAGCGGTGAGGGCCACGGTGTCGCGCTGCTCGTTGAGGCGTCGATCAGAGAGTCAACCAGCGTGACGAGCATGTACTTGCACGATTCCCGATCTCGGGCGTCTCCAATGATGGTGGGGATGCGAGGGGGTATGTCCAGTGCGTACTGGAGCTCCTCGATCTTGTACTCAGCAGCTCCCGCGAAGTGGTTGACAGCAATGATGAACGGGATTTCCCGGTTTTCAAAGTAGTCGATGGCAGCGAAGCTCTCGTGGATTCGCCGGGCGTCGGCCAGAATAATGGCACCAAGCGCACCCTCGGCGATCTCATCCCACATGAACCAGAAACGATCCTGACCCGGCGTCCCGAACATGTACACAGTCACCTGGTCGTCGACCGTGAATCGACCGAAGTCGAATGCCACCGTGGTGGTGGTTTTGTCTTCGATCCCGGCGAGATCGTCGACGTCGCAACTCGCCTCCGTGAGCGTTGCTTCGGTGGAAAGCGCGGTGGTCTCGGAGACGGTCTTGACGAAGGTCGTCTTGCCGACTCCGAAGCCTCCAGCGATGAGAATCTTGACGGCGAATGGCGACGGCTTAGAGCTTGAGGAGACCAAAACGTACCCTTTCCAACAGATCCAGGGAGGGCCGCTCCTGCGCGGTGAACAGCTCGGGAGCGTGGAAGATGATGCGGTTCCAGCGGCGCAGGTCGGTCACGAGCGCGACGACGCTGACCACGGGCCAGCCGAGATGCCCGGCGATCTCGACCACGGAGAGCCGCCCGTGGCGCCGTAGGGTCTCGGCGATCAGCCGGTATTCACGGCTGAGCTGCGTTGTCGAGACCTCGGGATGGAGCTCCACGAGCGTGGCGATGTCGAGGTCACCGTCGGCTTCGCGGGTACGTCCGTCTGCGATCGCGTAGGCCGGGACGAGGGGGTCGTCATCGTCAACGTTGGTCATGTCCGCGCTCGGGTGAGGTCATGCGCTCGCCTATCTGGACGGTCAGGCGACCGGCTTCGCGGGAGATCACCTCGATGTCGGGTTCGCGTGGATCGCGGGTGCGATCGTGGGTCAGCACGGCGAGGCGGCTTCCCTGGTCGGTGGGATCGGCGACCAGAAGCAACTCCCGGTTTCCCATCCCCAGCAGGAGCTGGATGACCCCGCCGCCATGGAAGGTTTCGTCGACCGAGCGATTCAGTCCGTTGTAGGCGCTGGCGAGTGCGGCCATCGCCTCGGCATCGTCATGAGACAGGTTCCCCGCGGTAGCGAGAAGCAACCCGTCACTGGAGAAGATCACCGCGGCGGCGGCACCACCGCCCTGGCGATTGATGCGATCCAGGAGGTCGCTGGCCCATTGCTGCAAGGACGCGCGGGTGGCCGGCGGAACCTGCTGGGTGGAAAGAGGGGTGCTCATTCAGGCTCCTCGGTATGGGTTGTTGGTGTTACGGCTGTGACGCGATCCGCGGAATCCGGCTGCCAGGGATGCGCCGGTGGCCTCGGGTGAGCGACGTGGCGCCGACGGGCCTGGTGAGGACGAGGACTTGCTGGCCTCGCCGGAGCGGAGCAAGTGAGGATCGAGGTTGGCGTTGCGGACACGACGTTGCAGTGGTGGCCGTGTGTCCGCGGCGGCCTCATCGGGTTGGAGTTGCCCGGTCCATTGAGTCGGGGCGACGGGCGACGCCGGTGGACACCACTGGTCTGTGCGCTGGCGCTCCCAGTTCGGCGTCGGCGTGAGGTTGCTGTGGGGATCCTCGGCAGGGACCGGGTGGCGCCGTCGCGGCGACCTCGGTGCCGTCTCAGGAGTGGCGGCCGGCGCTGACGGCGTCGAAGACGGGCGTTCGCCGGTGGCGCTGCGGGCGATGTGTTCGGTACCCAGTCGCAAGACCGCGCGGACACCGCCGTCGCTGCCGTGGTTGAGCGCGACGTGAATGTGGTGATGGGCTGTTGACCGAGCGACCAGGAACAGTCCGCGTCGCACGGTGTCATGCCCGGCGTGCAGGTCGTATTCGGGTGGCTCGGCCAGAATGTGGTTGAACGAAGCCAGCTGCTCGTCGGTCATGCCCTCGCCGGAATCCTCGATCTCGATGACGAAGCCCCTGGCGACCTGGCGGCCACGGACCACGCTGCGGTTGTCCTGCGTGTAGCCGTAGCGGGTGGCGTTGTCCAGTAGTTCAGTGACTGCCCGGATGACGTCGTCGACCACACGTGGCTGCAGTGCGACATCCGGCAGCGCTTTGATATCGACGCGGTCGCCGTGCTCGAGATTCGCGCGGGCGGCGTGGGCGATGGTCTCCACGGCGACCGGGTCGCGGTGCTGGCGGCTGGGCTTTCCGCCGGACAGGATCAGCGCGTCACTGGCACGGGTCCGGGCCTGAGTCGTGAGGTGCTGAATCGGGAACAGCGTGTCAACGAGCTCGCGTTCTTGACCGCGCTCCTTGAGCAGCTTGGTGATCTTGCGGTTGGCCATGGCAAGAAGCCGCTCGACGTCCTCGGAGAACGTCCCGACCAGCCGGGTAAAGCCGCTGCGCACTTCCTCGGTGTGCGCGGCTGCGGTCTGGGCTCGCCGTGCTTCGGCCAGCGCGGTGCGCACGGAGACGTTGACCGCCCAGATGCACCACGCCAGCACGAGAGACAGCACCAGTGCCTGCACGACGGCGTCCCTCACGGCAGCATTGCCGCGGTCCAGCCCCAGTTCGGATGCCCAGTTCGACTCGGTGACCGCGATCGCGGTGGCCGAGTAGGTGATGCTGTCGGTGATCCTCAGCCAGTTCTGCTGTTCGGGCAGTGGCCCGGAGTCACCGATCCCGTGGGCGCGGACCTGTTCCTCGAGGCGCAGAAGCTCGTTCCAGCCGGGCGAGCTCGTCAGTTTGTCGTAGCGGCGCTGGACCTCAGGAGTCGAGCGCGGGACCAGATCGGCGAAACCGAGATGGAAGCCCGCAAGTTGACCGACGAGCTCGGCGTATTGCCCGGCGGGGAGTTCATCCGCCGCGATGCCCTGAGCGCCGACGGCTGTTGCTCGCGAGAGTCGGTTCGCGGCGGCGTACAGATCCGTCGCGCGGCGGCCTCCCGCCCCGGCTTCAGGATCCTCGGCATGATCAGCCTGCGCACCAAACAGCGCGATTCCGGCCTCGAGCGGCCGGTTATAGGAGGTGTAGATCTCTTGTGAGGAGATGCCACCGTGCTCGACGCGTGCACGCGTGGACCGCATCTGCTCCATCGCGAAGGACAGGTCACCGACCCGTTGTTGGATCGCGGTAGGCAGCATCCACATGGGCGGGGTCTTGTCGACCATCGCGAGCCAAGCCGAATCGGTCCGGGCTCGTACGTCGCTGAGTTCCTCGCGCTGCTGCTCATTCGGGCGCACGGCCTGCATCGTCGAGAGAGTGCGTTCGCGCATCGCGTGATCGAGCACCCGGACGAACGGAATCGATAACTCCTGCACCGACACCGCGATATAGCGCAGACGCAGCGCCTGAAAAGCCGACACGACGGGGCCGGCGACGAAGACCGCTACCAGCACGAGGATCAGCCCGCGCCGGATCCACACCAGGCGGCGTTCCGATGCCGTGGTGTCCGTGGAGACAGGAGACGACAGCGCCTCGCCGGGTGGGGGATCCGGTGCGCCGCCACCGGAACCTCGCTGGAGAAAACCTCGTAGGTTCACCTGGAATCCATCAGTCGTTGGGTAGCTGCTTCGAGACGACGCGGGGTCGCTTCGACGGTCCTCCGGGGCTGGGCGACGAATGCCGGGGATACCCAGCCCCGGAGGACGTCCCTATCTGGTGTTCGGGGCGTGACCCCACCAGACGGGGTACTGCAACGCCGTACAGAGACTCGAAACCTGCTTGCACGACCGCGGCGCCAGGAACGCACCAGACAGCTACAGCGCTGTCCTGCGCCGGCCCCTGGCCCGAGCACGCATCCAGATTCACGCTCTCTCGACGAAACCAATTTCTTGAACTACGGGCCGACAGCTCAGCAACGCGTCCCCTTTGAATCCGTCCACGTCGCTGTCGAACAGCAGCGATTAGACGGGACCTGGTTCAGATTCGACAAGACCACCCGTTGGCACTTCGTTGGCACTTCGTTGTCGTTATCCTGATTGTGATGTGTGGCCAGCTGATAGACAGGCCTCCGCAGGAATGACAGCGTGCCCAAGCTGTCGAACGATGCTCGGGCAAACAGGAGAAAGCGGGAGGGGTCTTGGCCAGACGCGATGAGCTGCGAGTCTTACGCGAGAACGCAGGTCTATCCCTGAGTGAACTCGGCCAGCGTGTCGGTGGGGCCTCAAAGTGGACAGTGCACCGCTGGGAGACCGGGGAAGCACGGCCGCGCGGGAAATGGTGGCCGCGGCTCGCCGAGGCACTGGAAATCAGCGAGCAGGAACTGCGCCGAATCCTCAACGGAACTCTCGATGTCCCCCTATTGGAGCAACGCACCGCAGCCAAACAAGCACTCGGCTTGACGGATTATTCCAAAAGTCAGGCTGACCCGTCGGCGTGGCTTCGACGACTCGTGGATTTCCACGACATTCCCGACGACGGCCCCGTGCGTCCGCTTCCGGAACTGGAACACGACGTTCGGCGTGTGGTGCACGCCCGGGTGAATTCGAAGTACCAGCTGGTCGCCTCGCTGCTGCCCAACCTCATGCCGGAACTGACGCGGGCAGTCGGGCAAGCACGCGGCGCGGAGGATCAACAGCACATGTGGCGTTGGCTAGTGCAAGCGTGGCGCGCGGCGGACGCGGTCGCGGACAAGAACGGCTGGGTGTCCTTAAGTAGTGCGATTATCGCGGTAATGCGCCAGGCCGCGAATCAGGCTGAGGATCCGCTGGCGATCGCGGTCGGAGATTACGTACGTGCACAAACGTTCTTCGTGCACGGAGAGCACGCGAAAGGACGGCGGGAACTCACGCGTGCCGCGGCACAGTTAAACGCCGGTGCCTCCGCGGAGACGATGGCATGCTACGGCGCGCTGCACATGCGCGCGGCCGTCCTGGCGGCGCGCGGGCACGGGCGACGCGACCAGATCGAGGATCACCTCGGCGAGGCACGGGAGGCCGCGCGCTACGTCGGTGAGGACGGCGTGTTTCTCGGGACCGCGTTCGGCCCCGACACCGTCCGGATTCACGAAATCACCCTCGCTCTGGATCTCAGCGAGCCCGCCTCGGCGCTGGCCTCGGCCGCGGGCTGGCAGCCCGGAGAACACGTGCCCGCGGAACGGCGATCCCATTTCTACGTCGACCTCGCACGAGCCCAGACCGCGCTGGGACGTCCCGAATCCGCGCTGAACGCACTGGAACAGGCATGTCGAATCGCGCCCGAACACATCCGGGCCGACCCCGGGATTCCCCGGTTGCTGGCGGCGATCGCCGGAAATGAGCCGGGCATGACCGAGGAGGTGCGGCGCTTCGCCCGAACTCTGCGATTGGCTGTCCCCGCCCCGTCGCTACCTGGCGGGCGCGAGGATGTCGGCCAGCGCGGTGAGTGAATCCACCCGCCAGTCAGCGTGAGCGAGGGTCTCGGCAGCGTCAGCGTAGAGATAGCCCAGCGGGCCGCGTCGCACGTGCGCGGTGCGCAGGCCAGCGCGTGCAGCAGGTCGAATGTCGTGATCGGGGTGGTCACCGACGTAGACGATCTCCCCAGCCTCGCAAGGTGCTGTCGCGACGATCCGCTCAAAAAACCCGAGGTCGGGTTTCGTGACGCCCCATTCCTCCGACGTGGCGATCGCATCGACGGGCAAGTTCAGCGCACGGACAAGCTCCCCCGCCCGACGCGTCTGATTGCCAGCGATACCGATCCAGATCCCGGCGTCACGGAGCTGAGACAGGGCATCACGGACGTCGGGGTACAGATCATCCTCGTCCAGGTACTCCCCCATGCCCGCGTGTTCGCGACGTTGACGCTCGGCGGCCAGGTCGATCGCCTGCCCCCGCACGTAGGTGAAAGCCTCGGCATTGTCGCGCCCCTGTCCGAGCATCGCGCCGACCAGTGCGGACATGGTGTGTTCCGGGATGTCGAACCACCTCGCCCACCTGCGCCAGAACCGGGTGTCGTCGACGAGGGTCTCACCGACATCACACACCACCGCCCTCACCGGCACTGTGGACTCCTCTCGTTTCTCCATCCGCCAGAACGCTGCGCCTCGCCCGGCGCCGGCCAGTTCCACCGCCAGGAAGTCAACCTCATCCGCAGCGAGGGTCCCAAAGCCCTCGCTCCGATAGCCGTGGGTGCCGTTGATTGGTTTGAACCCGTCGAGATCAAGTAATCTGACGGCATTGGCACTGTTCAGCGCTGTGATGGCGGCCCGTTCGAAGGTGGCATGGTTCGCAACCCGATGCCCGGGTCTCGCGCTTGTCGTCTAAACACGATCTGGCCAGATGTCCGGTCGCGCTGGCTCGGCCTCGATCTCGTACTGGAACTCGGGTCCCGCATCACCGAGGCTTCGAAGTTTGATCAGCGAAGGAGGGCCTTGGTCGCACAGTGGATGTGCCATGGCGGCGTGGACGGCGCCGGGCACCATACTCCAACCATAGTGTTGTGTACTTCCGCGAGCGGTCACGACGATGCGGTAGCCGGCGTTGAGACGTATCAGGCACTGTTCACCCAGCACGACCGCGGTAACAGGTGCGGGACGCTGGTTCTCAACCTGGTGCGCGAGCCATTGATCGGCTTGAGCGTGGCTCCACGTCTCGTTGATTTTGATCCGCACGTCGGCGACCGAGTTCCATCGGCGCCACGCCCGACGATCAAAATGGGCGCCCGCGGCGACAGATTCCTCATCCAACACAACCAAGTGGCTAAGTTCGCTCCAGGAGGAGTGGTCCGGAGGAATACGCACGTGCACGCTAGCGCCGGTTCCGGAGGACTCCGGGGCCAGCGTCCAAATCACGCTCTCGCGAACGACACCGCGACCGAGCAAAGTCTGGTGCCCTCCGTCCCACTCCCGTGCGGGTGGTAACGCTCGAAGGCTCACGCGGAGGTCATCGATGACGAGCTGGGCAGAGCCCGCGTCGGCGGAATGGACCACGGCGCGTTCGGTCGACCGGACTAGTGTGTCGGCCGCCAACGTCGCGGACAGTTGGCCTCGCCAGGAGATTATGACTTCACCAGCGTCCGTGAGGCGGTAGCTGACGTGCGAGGACATTGTCAGCGGCCCGTCTTCACCCTGCAATACCAGTGCGAGCCATCCCGCCAGGTGCTGCTGATCCCACGTCACGGCACGCACTCTAGCGTTTCCACTCTTTGCTGGTCGGGTGGCTGGTGATGTAGCACCGCACGGTTCGTGAGGAGAAGATCTTGAGCTCCTCTGGTTTCAAGTCCGTCGACGCCAGTCGGTCCTGATCATCTATCAGGAGCGCTCTTACACAGCACCGTACGAGTGGTTATTCCTGAGCCCCGTCACCCACCACGCTTCTTCCCCGATCAGTGTTGATGGTCAGTCCAGAACCTGCACCGTCTTCCATGCGGTCTCGCCTGGCTCAGTGGCATAGGGCTTGGCCTGAATCTCGAACAATTCCTGGTATAGGCCATCGGCGGCCATCAGTTCCTCGTGGGTGCCGGATTCGGTGACCCGGCCCTGGTCCATGACGACGATCCGATGTGCGTGGCGGATGTTGGCCAGCCGGTGGGTTACCAAGACCGTTGTCCGATGCTGGTCGTCTTCTTGCCCGTTCTTGGTCGCGCGTTGCAGGCCGGCGAACACACGTGCTTCGGCTTTCGCGTCGAGGGCAGCGGTGGGTTCATCTGCGATCAACACCGCCGCGTGATCCCGGTAGATCCCTCGCGCGACGCTGAGCCGCTGCCACGAGCCACCGGAAAGCTCGTGGCCCCTCCGGAACTGCCGGGACAGGACGGTGTCCGGGCCGTGGGGGAGCTTGTCGCGGACCTCGTCAGCACCGGACTCGCGTAACGCGGTGTCCCAGACGATGCCGTACGGATCGGCCGAAGCGAGATTCCCGATGCGGATGTTGGTGTCCGCGGTCATAGGCCAGCGTGCGGGATTCTGATCGATCAACGCCACTTGGCTGTAAACGCTCGTTGCATCCACACTGGTCAGATCGACCTCGTCCCACAGCACTGTTCCTTCGGTGGGCGGAACCAACCCGGTGATGAGCTTTCCAAGAGTGGTTTTGCCGCATCCGTTCGGTCCGACGACCGCCACGATCTCGCCCCGGCGGAGCGTCATGTCGATTCCAGTCAGTGCCGGGGCATCCGCGCCTGGATAGGTGAACGACACGTTCTCGAGACGGATCGTGTGGGGGTTGTCCGGGGCTTTGCGTCCCGTGGCGGGCCTGCGGCGGTTAGCCGATTCGCCGAGCAACTGGGTGTAGAACCTGAGGTAGAAGGAGTGTTCGTAGAGTCGGTTAATCGAGATCATGGTCGTCGACAGCGCGCTCGACGCGGCACGCATCGCGATGACAGCGGCTCCGGCGATGGCCAGGGGCATCGCGGCGGTGTAGAGAAGTACGCCGAGTACGCAGTAGGCCAAGCCGGTGCCGACACCGGCGAGGGCACGGCCGATCAGTCGTGTCCAAGTTTGGCGGTGTTCGGCGCGGATCGCTTCAGTGGTGACCTGATCGGCGATGCGGCGGTGTTCGCTCAGCAGAGGTTCTTGGAGGGTGAGCGCAGTTCGCTCGGTACCCACGTCCCGTGCGACGAGGAGGTTTTCCACGACGCTCAGTCGCATGCGCCGGGTCACTAGACTCAGGAAGCTGATGTAGCCCTGCTTTGCCGCGCGCATGGACGCCCACGCCTCGGCGGCGGTTGGCACCAGCAGCACTGGCAGAAGCCACGGGTTGAGTACTGCAGCGGTGGTCAGCGCGGCAGCTAGCGAGACCAGTGCGGATGAGATTTGGGCGATGCTGCGTACGCTGGATTCGACCGCCTGGACGCCTTGATAACCGCCTTGGCGCGCCAGCTCCTGGAAATCAGGGTCGTCCCAGGCCAGCAGTTCGACTTCGGCGACGGCCGCGTTGAGCCGATCCTGGGCGGCGCGACGGACCAGCGGCATCAGCACTCCCTGCACGGCGGACACCGCACTTTCGAGCAGACCACGCAGCGCAAAGGCCACCACCACCGCGACAATCGCGGGCAAGGAGGCCACGACCCGTTCCGGCGTGGGGCCGGCGGTCAACAGCTGAGTCAAAACTCCAGCCGTGGCGAACAGGCCGAAAGCCGACGCACAGCCCGACGCCAATTGGACCACGCCTGCCAGCAATGTCCGGCCGGGTGCCGCTTCGAAGGCCATGCCGATCACCAGCCTGGCCGCCGTCGGCAACTCCCGCACGGTCTGCCACAGGTTGGCGCCGGCGACCTTCTGATCCACATCCGCCCACCGTGGCGGCTCCAAGTCCTCAACACCGATCAAAGCGCCATCAGACGAGGGCGCACTCTCTCGGTGTCCGTTGTCCTTCCCCAGCATGTGACTCCGTCTCCGCTCGTCCCCACACCCTGAAACCTGCTACGGCCAAACCGGCCCGAGGCTCGTTCGGCTGCACTGACATTCCTGCGCCCGTGCCGAAATCAGCGTCGCTACCATCACGCTCGCCGGGCACGGTCCGTTGACCCCGCTTGCCTTGCGGATTCGCCAACCCTGGATTTCAGACCATCACTCGACGTCGTGCCAACACGTTTGGTCTAGCGCACGGCAGGCGCCATGGTTACCGGTCTTGCCGTGCGGGTTGATTTCTCTTTGGTGACAGTGGCTATCGTCTCGCACCGCACTGACAATCTCGTCCGTCGCACGTCGTCACATCCCAACGCGCCGCGGCAGGCACCAGGCTGGAGATGTTTCGGCGGGACCTCGTGCAGGCTGTTCCCGGTCTACATCGGCGCGAGGTAGTCCGCCGGAACCTCCTTGATCCGGGATCCGATCGGTTCGGGCTGGCCGGTGGACAGGTCTTCCAGTGTCACCACGTACGCCGACGGAGGGCCTGGCACGACACGCTGCAGGTCCGCTGTGATCTGCCAGACGGGATTTTCCAGTCGGCCCGTTCTACCCGTGTGCGGCCCGCCGGTGACATGGACAGACCTGACCTCGTGACTCAGGGCGCCTCGTTCGGCCCGCAGCGCTTGGTCCACGGCGTTCGCGGCCCAGAGAAGATAGATCTCCGTAGCCGGTCTTGGCGTACAGCGTCCGGCGATCGAATACCGCGGCGGGTACTCCACGCCGGTGCCCACGGGAAAGCGAAGAACGTCGGTAGGCCATCTCCGCGTCAGCCACGCCCACATTGCCGCGACGGGATCATCGGACTCACGACCGCCAAAGAGGTGGTTATCAGGGAGAGTAGAGTGCACCAACCCCATATAGCGGGTGTGGTGCATCAGCGGGCAGATCAACCGGTCCAAACCGACCGCGTGCGGCACGACCTCGTGCCGTTGCGCCAGCGCGAAGGTGGCCATCGCGGTCACACCGGCGGTGGCACGGTTGTCCCAGGACTCTGACTGCGACAAGTCAAAGACACGGTCAGCCAAGACGGTGCCGTACTCCAGCGCCTGGTCCCATCGGTCGATCACGCCGCGCATGGTAACCGGGCTCCCAACTCTGGACACAGCGACAACCCCACTTCCCCACCCCTCACCGCACGCCGGCACCGGATCACGCCCCGGCTAGCCATCCGGCCACGTGCCGCTCCCAACCGGTAGGACCGCCACCGTGTCCCAGGTGAATTGGCCTCGGCGCGGGTGCTGTGTGACCGCGACCAGCTCAAGCTCTCTGACCGGCACGTCCACCAGTGCGGGGCGCGGCGTCACGTCCTTCAACGCCGCCGTGAGCACGCCGCTGTCGCCATCGCCGTAGCCATACCCCAGGCTCGTGTGTGGCCGCCCGTTCGAGGCGACGGGCGGCATCGCACCCTCCCCCAGCACCTCGGCTATGCCGGAACGGACCACGCCAACCAGCCTTTCCCAGGCTGGGTCTGTCACAGGATCGACCCACAGCTCCACAGCATGCACTGACGCTTGAGGCGGGCCCACCCGTAGAGAAAACGGTCCCACACCGGTAAGGGCAGATCGCAGCCGTGTGATGAGCACGTCCAGCACGGGCTGCGGAACTTCTCGTCGGCACACGCTGAGCATCTGCACCGTGAAGTGCACAAACTCGAGTTTCTGTAAGCCGAGCTGATGCTCAGCAGCGATTCCGGTCCGTCGCAGCGCCTCGTGATATCGATCCACGACGGTGCGCAGCTCATCCGTGGCACGCAGGTAAACGTGGAGCCGTTCCGGTTCCGGCCACGTCGCCGCTTCATGCCGCGAGAAAAAATCCCGCACTGCCAGCCCCTCTTTCTATTGACACCGATGCTGCCCTCTACTCGGCGTACTACAAGACAGCCAGTGCCTCCGCGACAGCATGTGCTTCGCTGCGTGCGTTGAGCGCGGTGAGCAGCTCGTGGGCTTCGGTCCAGTAGAGCTTTGCCGTGTCACGACGGCCGAGATCGCGCGCCGCGCGGCCGACCTGCCGCAAGACGTCAGCTATATACCTGCGAGATCCTGATCTGCGCATAACCGCCAACGCCCGCTCAAGTTCATCGAAGGCCGTAGCGGCATCGCCGGCCGTCAACCGTGCGTCGGCCAGCACGGTGAGGACTCGCGCTTGGCCTTCTTCGTCCCGCAACGCGTCGAGCTTTCCCGCCGCGCTGACCAACATGTCCTCGGCCTCGTTAAAGCGCTCCAGGTCAAGCAGGCACTCTCCAATACGCAGCTTCCGCAGAGCACTACATCGGTCGCGGATCGCACGGTCAGTGAGGGCATCAGTCATTCGTTGCTCCCCAGCCCGAGACACGGTCAACAACTCGAAACGTTCCCCAGCCGCCCGACCAGAGGTCAGGATCGGTGATCGAGTACACGTCCTAACCCCGGTCCGCGGCAACGCCTCAGGGGGAGCAAACAGGGAGGTTCACAGGTCAATCCGCAGGATCACCAGCGCTGTTGCGAGTTACATGATCACCCGTTGGAACCAACGCCGTCGTAGTATTGGAGGTCGCCGGAGATACTGCGTTGACGGGTCAGTGCCGATGGGTAGCTGCAGCGGTCGAAAGTGATTTGGTCAACCAGAAGCCTGCCGCCACGCTGCAAAAACAGCGGAGATGCAGGGACGACGCCCGGCACGAGCGAACGAGGTAGGCGCCGCCGGACGCGACACGATCGTCATCCTTCTACGGTCGTACCGATCTGTTATTTCACCAACGAAACCTGGCGGCTGCTTTCAGCCAACAGCTCATACGAACGGCGGCGGTCCGCGTGGTCGAAGGCCAGCGTCTTCACCATGAGCTCCGTTGTTGCGGTCGCAGCGATGAGGGGTTCAAGCTTGTGCCTCACCGTGGCCGGTGCCCCAACGATCAGTTCGGAGGTCGCGCGGCCGATAGCATCGCGATCATCACGGGTGTAGTGCACGCTGGCCGCGTCTTCCGGGGAGGGCATGCGGATCCTTTTCCCCTTCATCCGACTCAACACCTTCAGCCGGATAGACCCCGCCAGCCATTCCGCATTCGCATCCGTATCCGCAGTGATGAGCGAGACGCTGACGATGACCTTCGGGACTCGCGTTGTTTCCGATGGCTGGAACGAATCACGGTATATCTCAAGGGCTTCAATACCATCCGGGTTGAGGTGGTGTGCGAAGGCATAGGGAAGTCCCACCTCGCCAGCAAGCCGGGCGCTAAATGGCGTTGTTCCCAGAAGCCAAGGCTCTGGGCGATTTCCGATGGCAGGCACCGCTCGCACAGTTCGCGGTCCCGGATCAGGTTCATCGAAGTAGCTCAGGAGTTCACCTAGCTGTTCGGCAAAGTCTCCCTGATACGGGCCTGGACCACGTATGGCTGGGGTTGCGTGCGGTGGGCCACCGGATGCCCGGCCGATGCCCAAGTCGATTCGACCGGGGTAGAAGGCTTCCAGCGTTCCGAACTGCTCGGCGACGACGAGAGGCGCGTGGTTGGGCAGCAAGACGCCGCCGCTCCCTACACGAATCCTGTCTGTGGCGTCAGCAAGGCGGGATACCAGCACAGCCGGAGCGGAGCTCGCGACACCGCGCATGCTGTGGTGTTCAGGCACCCAGTATCGGTGATAACCAGACGCATCCGCGGAACGCGCCAGGTCAACCGTGTTGTACAGGGCCGCGCGAGCGGTGGAGCCTTCTGGGATCGGCACGGTGTCAAGGACCGAGAGTCGGAGGTCAGTCTTTGACGGCGTCATTGAGTTCCTTTCTGACCATCCCGCGTGTCGCGAGTTCCCTGCTGAGCTGGACCATCCAACGAGCCCGGTGGCTCCAGTTTCCTTCGAAGTCGGGCTCGATGACGGGGTAGGGAAGCTCGGTTGGGCTTGGAGTCTCGTGTCCCCAACGGGCCTCGCGGATAGCCATACGTCTGTGCAGTCCGGCTTCGATCGCGTCCGCCGCGTTCTGTGGCTTGCGTGGGTCTCCAGCAGGGTGTGGACAGTCTCGTGCGAGCTCGGCCAGGCCGTCGGTGATTTCCGCCGTGGTCCGCTCAAAGTCGTCGTCGGGTCTCCCGGAGCTTCTCTCGTTGCCGTGGTGGGCGAGCGCGATATGCGGGAACTCGGAGGTCAGGGTGCGCCACAAGGGCGCCAGTTGTTGTGTGTAACGGGTTCTGCGGGCGGTTTCGTATCGCGCTCGTGCTGCGACAGCCGCGCCGGCCAGTGGTGCGAGGGCCAGGCCCAAGGCCAGCAAAACCTGGCCGCCGAGTTGTCCGATGGAGTACAGGGTGCTCATGAAGCCGACCTGGGCGTGCGGTGTGATCAGGAGCCTGATCCCGTAGCGGATGAGTGAGATTACATTGACGCCGAAGGTCATGCCTGCGCTTCCGACAATCACGAGGGCGAATGCGGCTCGCGCGAGTCGATGTTTCAGGCGCGCGAGGTAGGCACCCGCTCGGCAGATTCCCAGAATCCACGCACTGAGGGAGTAACCGTCGCAGGACAGGTAGAACGCTGTGCGTTGCCACGTGTATTGGCCTCGACCTTGCTGCTCCGGCCACACCAGCAAGACGATGGCCATGACGAACAGCGCGAGGACCAGTACCACCAGCTCAATCCGTGCCCTACGGACTCGAGACGACAGTGACCTAAGTGGGTCTGCAAGCAGGAAGAACGTAGCCCAGGAGTAGGCCATCACCATCCAACAGCCGTTGATGATGACGCCCCAGGCTGGGCCGAAGAAGTCTTCGATCGGTTCCAGGATGGGAGTTTGGATTCCGAACGTAGCCGTGAACGACAGGAACCCCAGCCCCACTACAAGTACGCGCAGGGCCAGGTCCTGCCGTCGCCGTGTGAGCTGGACGGTCTCCCAGACCGTCACTGCCAGGATCACGACCGCTTTGAACAGGCGCACCGCCATCTCGAAATCCATGATCACTCCTGATCGACGAAACCGAACGCGCCTGCGATACCGCGCTCTTCCGCTGAAACGCCTGGTCGCAAGCCGTTGGGGCGTGGTCTTTCCCGCGCCAAACCGGCCAGAATTCGTGCGCCAACTTCAGCTTCCCACTCCCGCCAGTCCGAGTAGGCATTGTCCGTGGCGAGGTCAGCGCCGCAGGTCAGTGCGTCACCAAAGTCCAAGTGCCGGCGAAGCAGGTGAATGAGCTCGTGTGCGATCACGAGGTCGCGCTGTGGCGCAGGAGCTGTTCGTTCGTAGAAGATCGAGTCAACTCGGCTTTGCTGG
The DNA here is from genome assembly GCF_018070075.1 of Saccharopolyspora endophytica. GTDB lineage: Bacteria > Actinomycetota > Actinomycetes > Mycobacteriales > Pseudonocardiaceae > Saccharopolyspora > Saccharopolyspora endophytica. The sequence continues at coordinate 830,978 of NZ_JAGPXE010000001.1, read as the reverse complement.
ACCAGGTGACCGATCGACGTGGTCGCGCCGAGATCGACTCCCTTCACCTTGATGCGCCGGCCTCGGTACGCACTCAGGCGCTGACACAGGTCGATTGGTTCCCAGGGCGGGCGGGTATTCAGCGCGACCAGCACGTCTCTGCAGAGGTCTTCGAGTTGAGCCGCGCTCATCGGTCCGGTGAGCGTTGAACTCCAGATCCGAAGCCGGGTCCTGGCCTCCGGCGCAGCCTGCGGCATGTCCTCGCCGAAGGACGACGGGGCTCGGAGTCCAACGAGGACTCGCCTGAGCTGATCCCACCGTGGTTCCGGCAATGGGCTGAAGACTCGGCACAGGCGGTGTTCGTCGAGGCCGCAGTCGCGCAAGGCACTTTGGACGACCCGTTCGTAGGCACGGGCCACAGCTGACGGGTCGGAGCCGAAGAACGCCGGGTCGGTCCCGAAGAATTTCGCTATGGCGCTGAGCAGATCCGGTGTCGCGGGTTCGCCGTGCCGGTGCAAGGCGATCTTGATCTGGCTGGCCCCGACGCCTTCTCCTACCTCAGCATCGGTGTACGGGCGGCGTCCGGTATCCGGGTCGAGAACCGTTACGACGTCGAAAAGCCAGTTCAGGCGGTCGGTGACTGAGCCGACGCTCTCGGCGCTAGTCATCGACTTCCTCCGACTCGTCGTCCGAGCGCAACGCCTCGGCGAGAGCTCGCATCATCCGCGCCCGTTCGCGTGCCGCGGTGACGTTCGTGGCGCCGCGGTGGCCGACCTTGGCGACTCCGGACTCGCGCATCGCGCGCTGAAGCTCCTCGGAGGCGGTTCGGAGTTCCTGTTGCGCTGCTCGCTCAGCATCCAGTTTGGCGTACAGCTCCTGCTCGCGGCCGACGAGCTCGGCTTCGACCTCGGCAGCTACCGCCGGGTCGGTGAAGTAGCCAGTTCGGACATCAAAGAACCAGGCAATGGCTTCAAGTGTTCGAAGTGTCGGGTTCGTTTTCACGCCGCGGCGAAGCTCCGACAAGTGCGACTCGGACAATTCGCGCCCGGCTTCCTTACACGCATTCACGACCTCGCGATTCGTGAACACTCGATCGGGTGAGCCTTGAGGGCGTTGGACGTCGAACAAGCGGTTGAGCCGCTCGCCCACAGTTTTAGGCGGTGTTGTTGACGGCGTTGGCCCTGACTCTTTCGGCATCACAGCTCCCCAGGTCAGCGTTGCGAGACCAGCATGACACCGCAGAGCAATCCTCGCTAGCGATACCTGCGTATCGATTGACGGAGCACCGATTCGTAGTAGCGTAATTCTCATCGAGCTAGAAAAGATCAAAATTCGCTCGATTTGTTCGAGACCTCCAGCTGGAGATCAATAAATCTGATTCAACATCATTTCTTGACGAGGGGGCACTGTCATGAAAGATCCGGTCAAGCGGTATCCGGAAGTGTTCGCTGAGGGCAAGTGCGTGCGGCAGCCGTTCTCGGCCGACTGGTTTCACGACGACGCTCGTGGCGGGCGTGCTGTGGAGCGGCAACGGTCGCGGGCACGGCAGGCGTGTTCGGGATGCCCGCTGCGGCCGCAATGCCTGGCGATGGCGCTGGAATTCGAAGCGGACGACGGTCATTCATGGGGCATCTGGGGTGGAGTAAGTGCGCGCGACCGGCGCGAGGTACTGCAGGCGCTTGCCGCCTCCGGCGCCCCACGAAATGCCGTCGACTTCGATCAGCTCGCCGAGAACGTCCTGGAACCCTACGAGGCGACTCAGGCCCAGGTGATTCCACTGCCTCGGCTAAAGCAACAGGCCCCCTTGCAGCTCGTTCGTTGGATTGCGTAGCCGGAGACTGTCATGGAGATCCTCCGCGCGACTGTCGAAGCCATAACGACCCACGGTGGCGTCCTCGTGGTGACCGGACTGTGGGCATTGCTAGGAGTTGGAGCGGCTGTCGGCTCGGCGTGGGTAATGCGGCGCTGGGTTCCGACCGCGCTTAAGGCCGCTCCGCTCGCTGGCCTCGTTGTCACCTGTGCAGTCGTCTCGATTGGTGTCGGTGTCTTCTTCGGCGGAGATCCGGCATTGCCGGCGTGGTGGTGGTTGGGCGTGATCGGTGTCGGCCTCAGTGCGATCGATCTCCACTGTCATCGCCTGCCTCGGACGTGGGTGCTTGCTCTGGCAGCGGGCGGTGTCGTGGTCTTCGCGTGTCTTACGGTCAGCGGATCCGGCGGTCTCACGCCGTTGCTGCGAAGTTTCGGTGCGGTGCTGCTTGTCCTGGCGATGGGAGCTGGGATCTACGCGTCGGCGCCCGCCTGGCTCGGCTTCGGTGACGTGACTTTGCTGAGCGCCTTGGCGGCGTTTTGGGGCTGGCTGGGCTGGCGCACCGTGCTCTGGGGCTTGTTCCTGTCGCTGGTCATGCTCGGTGCCGTGGCGGCCGTTGCGTGGTTGATGGGCCGACGTGGCGAGGAGAGTCGCATCGCCGCTGGTCCCAGCATTGTTCTTGGCGGCTGGATCGCCATCGTCAGCTATTCATGAGGAGAGGTCCTGATGTCCCGATTCAGTTCACAAGTTCTGGTGATCGCGGCCTGTGTTGCCGGCGCGGTAGCGAGTGCGTGCTCGTCGACGCCACCCGCGGCGCCGCCAGCTGACGAGATCGCGGCTCCCCCGGCTCAGCCTTCGGAGAATGCTGCGATCGAAGGGGTGTACCGCGAGTTCTGGTCGGTGTCGTGGGTGTCGAGTGCGGAGCCGGATCAGGGATGGGACCAGCGGCTGCGGACGGTGGCGACGGCTGAGTTGTCCGAGCAGGTGGCCACTCGTGCCCGGCAGCAGCGGACCCAGGGTGTTCGGCTCTACGGCACCGTCACCCCGCGGATCACCGGTACACGCATCGAGGGAGGTCGCGCGGTGATCACCGACTGCCAGGACGGTAGCCAGGCCGGGTTGGCGGATGCCGCCACGGGACAGCCGCGCAACGTCGGCCCCGCCCGCAATGCCGTCTCGGCGACCCTGTCCCGGGAGTCGGGTGGCTGGCGGGTGGCGAAGATCGAGTACCCGGGCGGTGAGTGCTGATGCCTGCGCGTCGTGTTCCGGCGTTAGCCGTCGGCGGTGCCGTGCTGCTGTGCATGGGCTTCAGTCCGTTGGGTTCAGCGCAGGAGGGTGGGGTCGAGGTGACTCCTGGCGACTTCGGTGGCTTGTACTCCTCTCCCTCGATCGAGATGGGAGCCACCAGCCCAGACAGCTCCGGCAGCAGCTCGGGTGACTCGTCAGGGGATTCCTCGTCGGCCTCAGCGTCGGGCGGGTCCTCGGGGGGCTTGCATGGTTCTGGTCCTGCGGTGGTCCCGTTGTGCCCCACGATCATGTGCGACTCGCCTGCTTCAGACGATCCTGCGTTGATGCTGAGTACGGGCCCGCTGTCGTCGTGGTGCTTCGGCCCGCTAGACGAAGGACGGTGCCCGTCGGGCGAGCCCCAGCCCGGGGAAACACCACCGGGCGCCGCCGGCCCACCGGATCCCGCGGTGCTCGTCCAGCAAGCACTCCAGCAGCTTCGGCTTCCGCTCCCAGTGCCACAGCACTCTCCTGACCTGCGCCTGCAGGACGGTCAGGCCGCGACCATGGTCGGCGAGTTCACCTGGTTCTGGACCGATCCCAGCACCTGGCGCCCGCAACGCCAGCGAGTTGAGGCTGGACCGGTGTGGGCCGAAGTCACCGCTACGCCCGTCCGGCTGACGATGGAACCGGGTAATGGCACCGCGTCCGCCTCCTGCACGGGACCCGGGACACCTTATGAGAGGTCCTTCGGCGTGCATTCCCCGTCGCCTGACTGCAATGTCGTCTACGAGCGGCCTTCTGCTGGTCCGGTATCGGCGCAGTGGTCCATTACCTGGGAAGTGACCTGGCGCGGCTGGACTGGAAGTTCCCCGACTGGTGGTGTCCTGCCTCCGATGACCTCCCGAGCCCAGACCCAGCTCGTGATCGCCGAAGCGCAAGCCCTCCGCGCTCAATAACCGCGTTTCTTGATTCATTTCTCTTTTTCTCTTTGATCTCGCTTTCAATTCCGTTGTGGGGAGACGTCTATGTCTAATCCGGGTCTTTCTGAGCTGACGGCCTCATCTGATGAGCGGGGAAACGGTCACCGTTCCCGTGGTCCGAGGATCCCTCGGCGCAGGCGTTGGTGGCTGCTGGGTCTGTCGGCCGGGTTGATCGCAGGGTCGGTGGCCGGCGTTGTCGCGCTCGTGGCCGGAGCGCATGACCGCGAGCCCGTGCTGGTGCTTACCAGGGACCTCGCCTGGGCCGAGCCCATCTCGCAGGCGGACCTGGCGACTGTGGATCTTCCGCCCGAGGCGGCGCGGTTCACCGTGTCCCAAGCACGCCTGGGTGAGATCACCGGCAAGGTCGCCGCAACGAATCTGCGTGCCGGCGAGCTGCTCGCTCCACGGGACCTCACGACGCAGGCGGTTCCGGGGCCCCGGCAAGTCGTCGTCGGCCTGCGCTTGGAGCCCGGCCGGTTCCCTTCAGCAGGACTGATCCCCAACACACCAGTCGAAGTCACAGCGCTGTCCGGGGCGTCGAGTTCCATAGCCGAGGCGAGTCCCACGACGTCGGCTTTTCGTGCCCGAGTGGTTCGGATGGCACCGCCGGATGCCGAAGGGGCAGTCGTGGTGGACCTGCTCCTTCCCGACTACGCCGCCCATCAAGCCACCTCGGCCGCCGCGACCGGCGCGGTTCTGACGGTTCTCGGACCGGATCACTAGCGAAGATTCCGCATTTCGGTGAAAGGAGCGTGAGCGCAATGGCTTTGGTGACGGTTCTGTCGGCGAAGGGGTCGCCGGGGGTGACTACGGGGATCGCAGCGCTGGCGACGGTGTGGCCCCACGCCCTGCTCGTGGTCGATGCCGATCCGGCGGGAGGCGATCTGCTGCCCGGGTGGGCAGGACAGTGGTGGGTCGATGGTCGGCTCACCTCCGACCACAGCGTGCTCAGCTTCGCCTCCTCGACTCGGCACCTCGAATCCGTGCCGGCCGAAGGCTTGGCCGGTCACGCACAAGAAGTCCCCGACAGCGGCGGATTGCGGCTTCTGGTCGGGGTCAACGGTCCGGTCCAGGCCGGCGCGATCGGCTCCGATGGGTGGAAGCGGCTGGCCAGCGCGCTGCGGGACCTCAGCGAAAGTGGTCCGGATGTGCTCGTGGACGCGGGTCGGTGGAGTCCCGCGACGCCGTGGCCGCTGGTGGCCGAGTCCGATCTCGTCCTGGTCGGGGTCCGCCCGACGCTTCGGCACATCGTCGCGGCCGGCCGACTGGTCACGGTCTTGCGTGACCTGGTGCCTTCCGAGCGGTTGGGCGCGGCGGTGTCGGTGGCCACCAGCCGCCAGGCCGACGATGCCGCCCGTGCCTTGGCCATCCCGGTCGGGATGGAACTCCCCGATGACCCGGCCGCAGCAGGTGCGCTCTGCGATGGCGGTACGCCCTGCCTGCAACCGCGCCGTTCGGCGTTGCTGCGCACCAGCCGTAAAGCAGCGCGCCGCCTGCACAACCAACTCGCCGGACCCGCCCGGGTGTCCTCCGCTCCGGCCAGCGACGAGGGACAGGAGAAGGTGGCATGACCTCGCAGATCAGTTCACGGATGAATCCCGCCGACGAGCACGGCCCCGTCCCGGACGCGGACACGGTGGCGCAGTTGCGGGCGCGGGTGGCCGAACGCCTCGCACCCGGAGATGATCTTGCCCGGCACCGGTCGCTGGTCGCCGCTGAGATCGCCGCGTGGACTCTGCACCGCGCCGCGCAGGGGGATCAGCCGTTGTCGGAGATCGCCGAGAAGCGGCTCACCGATGCCGTCCTGGCGGCGCTGTCCGGGTTGGGTGATCTGCAGCCGCTGCTGGAGCGCGAGGACGTCGAGAACATCCACATCCACGGCCACGACCGCGTGTGGCTCGAACGCTCCGATGGAAGCGTGCAGGCGTGGCCGCATCCGGTCGGCCGCTCGGACGCGGACTTGTTGGCGCAGTTGGAGTCGATGTTCGCGCGGCTGGGACAGACCAGCCGGGAGTTCTCGCCGGCCCACCCGATGGGCAATCTCCGCCTGTCGGCTGGTGGCCCGTTGGGGGCTCGGTTGGCCGCGGTGCGCGAGGTCTCCGACCGGCCGCGGATCGCGATCCGGCGCCATCGGCTCGCCCACGCCACGCTGGATGATCTGCACCAACGTGGCACCGTCAACGACCGTATCCACGATTTCCTGCAGGCCGCTGTCCGTGCCGGGCTGAACCTGCTGGTCACCGGTGGACCTGCAGCCGGTAAGACGACACTGCTGCGTTCGCTGTGCCACGCCATTGCCGACCACGAGCACGTGGTGACTGTCGAGGACGACTACGAGCTCGGACTGCACCTGAACCCGGTCGCGCATCCGCTGGTGACAGCGCTGGAAGCGCGTGCACCCAATGCCGAGGGCGTCGGGGAGATCACCCTGGATGCCCTGCTGAAGCAGACCCTTCGGCATTCCCCTTCGCGGGTGATCGTCGGGGAGGTTCGGGGTGGCGAGATCACCTCGCTGCTGCGCGCGTTGGGCAACGGGGCCGCCGGGGGTATGGGCACGCTGCACGCCACCTCGGCCAGGGCAGTGCCCGACCGCATCGCCGCGCTCGGCCAACTCGCGCACCCGCCGCTGAGTGTCGCTGCGGCTCATCGCTGGACGGCCTCGGCCCTGGATCTGATCGTGCACGTGACCCGTCGGGACTGCGAGGGCCGACGCGAGCGGGTCGTCACCGAGATTTGTGAAGTCGGGCCGGTCGGTGATGCCGGGACACCGGATCTGATCCCGCTGTTCGGCCCGCACCCCAGCAGCGGGTGCATCGCACCCGTGTACCCGCCCAGCGAGCCGCTACGCACCCGGCTCCATCAGCACGGGCTTGACGCACAGGCGTTGCAACGCAACGAGTTTTCGGATCCTCGTCCGGGGGTTTCACCATGATCATCGCTTTGGCAGCTGTGTTCGGGCTCTTCCTGGGGATTGGCCTGCTTTTCAGCGTTCTGTTCTTCCGGCCTCCGCGTCCCCCCACGATGCCCTCGCGGGCGAGGTCGGTGGTGGCGTGGATGGAGCGGTGGCGACGGCGCGGGTTGATCGCGTCGTTGGCCGCTGGTGTGGCGTGGTGGGCCACGGGCTGGCCCGTGGCCGCTGCCGCCGCAGTTTTCGGGGTTCTGGCTGTTCCGGCGTTGCTGGCGCCCCGGCAGGTGCGCGACGACATCGCGTTGCACGAGGCGGTGGCGACGTGGACGCGACGTTTGGGTGATCTTCTGGCCTCCGGGGCGGGTGGCCTGCACCAGGCCGTGACGCGCTCGGCCGACACTGCACCGGCGCTGTTGGCTCCCGCTGTTGCCCGGCTGGCCGAGGCGATGCGCCGGGAGGGCACGGAACCAGCGCTGCGGGCCTTCGCCGCGGAGTTGTCCCATCCCGCCGTCGATGAGGTCGTGCTCGCGCTGCTGCTGCGCGTGCGCGCGGGGGGACGCGGCGTGGTCGAGATCTTGCAAGGGCAGGCGGTGAGTCTGACCGCACGGGCCGCCAGTGCGCGCGAGGTGGAAGCCGACCGCGCCAAGCCCCGGACCACGGTGCGCACGCTGATCGGCATCAGCGCGGTCATGGTCCTCGGGCTGGTGGTGTTCGCCCAGGAGTACCTCGCACCGATCAGTACGGCGCTGGGCCAAGGTGTCCTCGCGGTGGTCGTGGCGATCTTCGCCGGCGCCCTCTGGCACATGCACCGCCTATCCACGCCCCATGCTGCGGCTCGCTACCTGCGGGGAGACGCGTCATGACTCCCACAATCCCGATGGCCGCCCTCGTCGGAACACTGCTCGGGATCGGGCTCGCTGCAGGCATTCGTGGTGTGGTCGGCCCGGCTCCGATGAACCTGCAGGCAGCACTGCACCACCTCACCCACCCCACCACCGCACAGCACCAGCGCATGGACCGGCTCATCCAGAGGGCACAGCAGGCCGGTCACCCGTGGCTGGCGATCCCCGAAGCAGACCTCGATCTGCTCGAGCAAACACCACAGTCCTATATGTCCAATCGCATCACGTGGAGTCTGGCCTCCGGGCTCACCGGACTGGTTCTCGCAACAGGATTCGTGGCTGCCGGGACTGTTTCGCTCCTCGTCGCACCGGTGCTGGTTCTGGGGTGTGCGGTAGCAGGGGCTTGGGTGCCGGTGTGGCGCACGCGCGATGCCGCGCGCCACGCACGCAGCGATGCGCGCCGAGTGCTGGCGGTCTATCTCGACCTGGTGGCCCAAGAGCGCGCCGCCGGCCAAGCGCCGGGACCGGCCCTGCACGAGGCCGCCGCGCTCGCAGACCACCCGCTGCTGCAGCGGCTGCACCGCACGCTGGTCAGGGCCGAGAACCACGGGTACTCGCCCTGGGACGCGCTGCGCGGTCTCGGGGAACAGGTCCGGCTGGACGAGCTCGTGACGGTCGCCGATCTGGCCGCGACCGCTGCAGATGGTGCCGCGATCTACGCCAGCCTCACCGCGCAGGCCGCGAGTCTGCGCGCCACGACCACCACCGAGGACAAGGCCGAGGCCAACGCGCGCACCGAGCGCCTCACGCTACCGGTCACCGCCCTGATGGCCGGGTTCCTTCTGCTGGCCCTCTACCCCACCGTCGCGCGGCTGCTCATCGGATAGCCGCGCACCACACGACAATGCCGATTCCCATCGCTGAGAGGTTGTCATGATCCCCATCCTTCGTACGCAGGTGACCGTCACGGTGATGCTCGTCGCCGCCTGCCTCGCCACCAGCACCACCACGCTCGCCCGTTTCGTCGAAAGGGTTCGTTTCGATGATCGCGGTTCGGAGAGCACCGAAAAGGCCGTGTTGACGGCGATTGCGTTGGCTGCGGCACTCGGGCTCGGGGCCGCGATCACCGCCGTGGTCCAGAAGTACCAAGCCCAAATCCACTGACCCCGGAGCGAGGTGATCGCTGATGTTGACTCGCACCCGAGGTAAACGGGCGGCCCGGTTCGAGACGGGGTCGGCTGCCGTGGAGTTGGCGGTGCTGGCGCCCCTGGTGCTGCTCGTCCTGCTCACGGTGGTGCAGGCCGGGTTGTGGTGGCATACGCGCACGATCTGCTCGGCTGCCGCGCAGCAGGGCGTCCAGGTGGCGCGCACGCTGCACGGCACCACCGCCGACGCCCAGTCCACCGCGGAGTCGTTCCTGGCCGGGAGCTCCGGACTCGTGACCCAACCCCAGGTGAGCGCTCAGGTCACCAGGACGCGGGTCACCGTGCGCGTGAGCGGTGACCCGCCCCGCCTTCTCCCTGTTCCGGGGCTGGGGACCGTCATGCAGGTCGCCGAAGCCAGCAAGGAACGCTTCACCACCCCGGGAGACACACCATGAACACCCACCCGCGTGAGGAGGGGTCGGCGAGTGTGGAAGTCGCTGTGCTGACTCCGTTGCTGTTGGCGGTGCTCGTCGTGGTCATCGCCGCCGGCCGCGTCGTCACCGCCCACCACGCCCTGGAGCACGCAGCGACCACGGCCGCACGCGCCGCGTCACTGGCCCGCACACCCAGTGGTGCCCACAGCGCAGCCACCTCGACCGGCCTGCAGGTGCTGGGCGAGCAGCACCTGGCGTGCACCGACCTCGCCCAGGACCTCGATATCAGTGGCCTGGCCACCCGCGCGGGCACGACCGGCGTGGTCACGGTCGGGCTGCGCTGCAGCGTGTCGCTGGCGGACTTGACCGGCCTGGCCGGACTACCCGGTCAAGTTCCGTTGCGTGCTGAGTTTTCCAGCCCGGTCGACCCGTTTCGGGGGCGAACATGACCTCCTTCGCGCGTGGCCGTGACGACGGGTCGGTCAGTGTGCTGGTCGCCGTCCTGGTGCCCTGCCTGTTGCTGCTGTGCGCGTTGCTCGTCGACGGTGCCGACCGGCTTCGAGTGCGCGCCCGGGCCGACGCAGTCGCCGCCGAGACCGCGCGCAGCGCACTCACCGCGCTCGACACCCGCCACACCTCCATCACCCTCGAACCATCGGAGGCGACCGCAGCGGCACGGCGTTATCTCGCGGCCACCGGCCACACCGGGACCGTCTCGCTGCAGGGCCCGTCGAGTGTGGCGGTCACGGTGACCTACACCGAACCTGCTGCGATCGGGCTGCTGTGGGACGTCCACACGGTCACCGGCCACGCAACCGCCACTCTTCAGACTGACGGAGGTGCCCGGCCATGACCCCGGCGGCCGAGGTGCGCACGCGGCTGCTGGCCTGTGCCGCGATCACCGGGCTCGTGGCGCTGTTGACCGGGCTGCCGGTCGTGTTGTGGGCGCTGGCCGAGATCGCCCCCTTTCCCACCGTGCGGTGGCCGGTCCCGGACTTCTCCCCGTGGGCAGCGCCGCTGCCGGTCCAGCTCGGTGACTGGGCCGGACGCCTCGCGGAGACATTGCGGTTCGAACTGAGCCCCTCCCGGTGTGCGCTGCTCGGCGTCCTGTTCACGGGGTGGGCGAGTTGGGCCCTTCTGCTGGCGTGGACCGTGGCCGACCTTGCCCGCCTCCTGGTCCCCGGGCGTTCGCGTCCGGTGCGGCGCGGCACGCCCCGAGCCTGGCTGACCGCCGTGATCACCTGGGCTGTGCTGTCCCTGTTCCCGGGGACGATGTCGGCGGCCCCTGTCGCCACGACGCCAAGCGTCACGGCACTGATGCCTCTCCCAGAGGGTGTCGCCGCCACCCCCGTCTACGGCGACGCCCCGGTGGGGCCGGGCGGGTACGCCGACCCGCCGCCCGGCCCCACCACGACCGCCCCTAACCACCCGCGCTACACCGTGGTCCGCGGCGACACGCTGTGGGACCTCGCCGAGCGCTACCTCGGCAACCCGCACCGCTGGGGCCAGCTGCGCGACCTCAACCACGACCTGCTCCAGGGCACAGACCGGCTGGAAACCGGGTGGGTGCTGCGCATGCCCACCGATGCGGCCCTGCCAACTCCAGCCGGGATTCCCGCGACCGCACGGTGGCTCACCACCAAACCCGGTGACACCCTCGCCACACTCGCCGCGCGGGAACTCGGCTCGCCCGACCAGTGGCCGGTGTTGTTCGCCGTCAACGCCGAACGACCACAGCCCGATGGCCGCGTGCTGCGCGACCCCCACCACCTCTTCCCCGGATGGCACCTCGCACTACCAGCCCCGCCTCTCCCCGATCCGGCCCCCGAAGCGGTCTCGCGTGGACCGGCGGTAGCACCGGCCCGGGTCTCACCGGCACCGCAACCGGTGATCACCGATACCGGGGAGATTCAGCTCGGTGCGAGAACCTTTCTCGGCGCCGCCACGGCAGCCGCGGTCAGCGCCGCGCTCGTACTCGCCCGCCGCCGGCATCGCCGACACCACCGTCCCGGCACCCACGCCACGGCCGACTACCCCATCGCTCCTGCGGTCTACGCGCTCCACCGCGCCCACCCCACCAGCACCACGCACGCGCCCGATGACGAACCACGAGCGCCTCGACTCGCGCCACCGCCCGAACGACGTCAAGACACCGACGCGCGTGAGCTGTGGTTGGAGATCGGCGTCGCCGACGGCCAGACCCGACACCTCAACTTCTCCGACGCCCGCCGGGTCGGTGTCACCGGGCCAGGCGCCCACGATGTTGTTCGGGCGCTCCTCGTCAACCTGGCACTTCACCCGGAACGTCCCCGGCTCAGCCTCCACACGGCCGCCGTCGCCGCGCTGTTCCCCGACGGTCCGCCTCCAGAACTAGGCCATTGGCATCAGATCACCGACCTGCACGCCACACCGCCGGGACAGCTCGGCGACGTGCTCGTCGCATACACCACCGTCCTCGACGACGACGCACTGCCGCAGACCGCGGGCGCCTCCGTCCTCGCCTTGGGACCATCACCGGCCGGCGCCCAGCTGGCAGTGGAGGACAGCGGAGTCGTCAGCGGCGCGAGCCACAAGGTGTCCTCACTGATCGGGGCACGCCTGTTCACCGCGGACGAGGTCGCAGCGCGTGATCTCCTCGCTCTCGGCCGCGCCCCACAGCACGACGCCGTCCCGCCCGTGCAACCCGTCCTACAAGACCACGAACCACCTCCTTCTTCGGCATCACCCGAGTGCGCCGAGACGCCTGAGGACTGTGCGCCGTTGTCTCTGCGCGTTTTCGGACCGGTTCGTCTGCTGTGGACATCACCGGAGGGTGAACGAGAAGACATCACCGAGCACTTCACACCGAGGTTGCTGGAGCTTCTCGCCTACCTCGCGGTTAATCCTGGCGTCACGCGGGATACCGCGATCGCCGACCTGTGGCAGCACGCACCCTCAAATCGGCCCACCAACGCGCTCAACACCACGCTCTCCCGGCTGCGTACAGCGCTGGAGTCCGCCACACACGGCACCGTCACCGACATCCTCGACGACACCCGCCAGCGGCGCCTGAGCCTGGACCCCGCCCAGGTCAACACCGACTACGCCTCCTTCACCGAAGCCGAACGCACCAGCCACGACACCAGCGCTGAGCCGCGGCGACTTCACGCGCACCACACGGTGGTGGAGGTGTATCAGGGTGAGCTCGCCGCCGGCATCGACAGCGAATGGATCCAGGCGCCCCGCTTCGCTGCGCTGCGCACCGCCATCAACGCCGTCAGTGCCCTGGCCCGTCACCACGCCCCCACCGACCCGGAACGCACCCTGCGGATGCTGGAAACAGCGACCGGATTCGATCCGGCCAACGAACACCTCTACCGCGACATCATGCGTCTGCACGCCCGACTCGGTGACACCAGCGCGATCCCGGCCACCCTCGACCTTCTGGTCCAGCGGCTCCGCGATATCGACACCGAACCCGCCCCCGAAACCCTCGCACTCGCCACCGCGCTGCAGCGCCCCGACTCCGAATCCTCCGCGACGAAAGGAGAACCCGCGCGATCGGGCGGTCTTCACCCCTCCGCCCCGAAGAGCCATTGACACCTCCACACCCGCGAGCGTCCATAAATACGCACCACCCGTTCGCCCATTCCGAGGAGACACACCATGTCGACACCAGATCCGAAGAATCGAGACGCCCACACCGCCGCGAGAATGCCGCTGTCGTCCGCAGTCTCCGAGGTCGCCTCTTTCGCCCAGCACCGCGTGGCCTACACGCTCGGACCGCAGCCGCCGATGAGGATGCCGGCCGAAGAAGGCGGAATCGTCATCACCCAGGTCGAGTCACGCCCCGACGGGGGACTCGCCAGTTTCAGCGGAGTCTGGAAACGACAGCTGCAAGCCAGTGCGGTTCGGGAATCAACGCTCGTGCTCCAATTGCGCTGTCCCGCCACCGACGATGACGACCACGTCGATGTGTGGCTGTGGGTCGCCCGGAACCGGCGCTTCCTTCTCCTCGGACGCTGGAAGAACTCCGGACCCGGGTGGCCGATGTTGGCCGCACCGCTCGTTCACGCCGCACACCACTCCAGCAGCGGCACCATGCGGCGCATCGCCTGACCGCGCCCGCAATCCGGCAAGTCAAGGCAGCGGCAGCATTGGAGGTGCCGATGGGGGATCCACTCATGGATCCGTTGGGGGTGGCGCTCAGAACCCCACCAGGGGGCGCCGCCCCCAAGGCAGGTCAGCACCCGCACAGGGGGATCCGCTGCTCTCCCCAACTGGCTTGCCCCGCAAGCCGGAAAGCACATCGGCCGGCCAGCCACAGCCACGGCACAACGGCAGGAACCAGGCAGCAGGTCACGACCCCGCGGCGTCGCACCACCCACATCACCATTGAATTCTTTTATTTAGAATTCCCCCATCCCATTCACTATTGATTCATTGGTATTTCGCCATTCGTCGCACAGAGCGCCGATTGCACGGCTTTTCAAGACGAATTCAAAATGCATCAACTCAAACTGTCCATAAATCCCCGGAATTTCCCTGGAAAGTCCGGGTTTTTGTGTTGCGCGCGGCGTGGGATCGAGTTAATTTATATGTGTCGCCAGGAACGGCGCATCACCACCGAATTCCACCCCTGGCGCGAGCCATGTCAAAATCTGACTGATTGGGGAAACGATGTGCTACGCCGACACCACCGCGAACGGCGACGGCACCGCCACCGCGTATTGCTACTGCGGCTGGTCAGAAAACTGTGACACGATGGAAATCGCCGAACAGGCCGCCGAACGGCACCAGAACCGCCAGGACGACCAGGACTGACCACCAGTCAGCCACGCTGTTTGCACCCCGCCGCATCATCGCGCGCGATTTCCAGACCCGCCGGGGTCATGCCATCGAATTCCGCCGAATTCTCAGCATACCCGGACAGACCCCGGCAATTTCGGAATCACGTCCCGCCCACACGTGGACCATTTCAGTCATTTACTCGTGGCGTGAGCCATGTTCGTTTTTAAGGAGCCTGCCGTGCCCGCTGCCGTGGACAGCACCCCGAACCCGACAACCGACACGGAAACACGAACGATGACCACTCCCACCGGTGGACGCCTGGCCAGCGGCGAATTGCGGCGTATGGTCGCGGGCTGGCTTGCCGATCACCCCGGTACCGACGTGACCGCGCGCGAAATCGCGGCAGATTTGGGGCGGTCATCGGGCGCGGTGGGAAACGCCTTGCGGACATTGGTCGATCAGGGCACGGCCGAACAAGCTGGTACCGCCCCACTGCGTTTCCGGGCCAATGACGCCACCCGATCAACCGACGCGCCCACGGCGCGCCCGGCCCCAGCGACCACCCCCAAGAAATCCGCACCAGCCAAACCGGCAAAGGCGAAAACCGCGCCGAAGAAAGAAAATCCCGGTCCGGTTACGCGCCCGAATGGGCAGAGCTATCACCCCCGGAAACTGGCCGGGCTGCCGGATGTGACCGCGTTGCGCAAGCTGCGCGACGCAGGGATTCCCGCGTTGATGTACGGACCACCCGGCACCGGGAAAACCTCAGTGATCGAAGCGGCGTTTCCGGACTTGATCACCGTTCCCGGCGACGGGGACACCACGGTGGCCGACTTCGTCGGTGAGTACACCCAAACGCCCGAGGGTCGTTACGTTTTCGTGCATGGGCCGCTGGTGACCGCGATGCGTGAGGGCCGATGCCTGTTCATCGATGACGCGACGTTGATCCCGCCCACGGTGCTCGCGGTGGTCTACCCCGCCATGGACGGGCGGAGGGAGATCACCGTCAAGGCCAATGGTGGTGAAACCGTCACCGCCGCACCAGGTTTCTACACTGTTGCCGGTCACAACCCTGGCGTTCACGGGGCGGTGCTGACCGATGCGCTCGCCTCACGGTTCTCCGCGCAAATCCAGGTATCCACTGATTTCGATCTCGCCGCGCAACTCAAGATTGACTCCCGTGCCGTTCGGGTGGCTCGCAATCTCGCGACACGGCAGCGAACCGGCGACGTCACGTGGGCACCACAACTACGCGAACTGATCGCGTTTCAAAAGATCGCCGAAGTACTCGGTACCGATGCCGCCGCCCGAAACCTGATCGGGATCGCACCGGAAGACGATCGCGAGGCCGTCGCAAAACTCGTCCGTGACCTGTTCAAGGTCAGCGCCGAGCCGCTGTCACTCGGCAGCCGGGTCTGACCACCGCCCCTGTCAAGTCCAGAAGGGACAATCAACCATGACGGTACACGTAACCCATGACGACGCCGCTACCCCAACTCCGACCGACACGGCAGAGACCGCGTGGCAGGAGCTCTCAGCCGCGCTCACCGACGAAGCCCCCGACATTGCCGGGCGTGACGACCTGGTGGTCACGATCACCCCCGGCGCAGGGGGCGGCGCGCCCGGCCGGTTCCTGCCACATCAGGCCACCATCGAACTCGACGGTACGCACCTGGGCAAGGTGGACCCCGCGACCGTCGCACCGGCCATTGACGCCGACCGCGTGCGGTATCCGGTGACCTGGGGTGTGTTCGCGCATGAGTGCGCGCACGCGGCGCACAGCAGGTGGGAACCACCCGGAGGCACGCCTCCAAGCGTCATCGACGCCGCGATGAGCCTGGAAGAATCCCGAATCGAGGCTGTCCACGTACGCCGCCGCCCTGATGACCGGACGTGGCTGCGTGCCGCCTCCACCAAACTCATCCTCGAGGAAGTCCGGGCCACGAGCGAGGACCGCGCCAGTGCGGCGCACACCGCCGCCTTGCTCCTGGCCCGCGCGGATGCCGGGATTCTCGTCTGGGAGGAACTCGGCTCCCTCACCAGCAAAGTCCGCGAACTTCTCGGTACCGACACGTTGCGGCAGCTCCGCGAGATCTGGCAGGAAGCACACCGCACCGCCGACGACGACACCGACGCCATGATCGAACTCGGCCGCCGCTGGTGCGCCGCGCTGGGAACCGATCCCGACGCCACGCCGCCGAAACCGGGCACCACGGAACCCGATGGCACCCCTACCCCACTAGCGAAGGCCGTCACCGCAGCGCTCACGGAAGTCGACACGAACACCACCGCCGCCTTGCCCGGCGATCACACCGCTGAGAAGGCGCAAGCAAAACGGGACGAGGAGAAGGCGCGGCACACGGCCTTGCGCACCGCCGCGCGGATCTTTTCCACCGATACGCCGGGTAGTTCCCGTTCAGCGGTGTCCGGAACACGGGCTCCGACCACCGAAGAGCGCCAGGCCGCCCGGAGACTGGCACGGTCGCTGAGTACCGCCGGAATCCGCGACCGCACGACCGTCAAGACCAACTCGGCGACCCCGCCCGGCCGGTTGCGGATGCGCGGTGCGCTGGCCGCCGATGCGCAACGCGCGGCCGGGGCCATGCCCACCGCCGAGCCATTCACCCGGATCAGCCGCCAGATGACACCGGCGCCACCCTTGCGGCTCGGAATCGCCTGCGACGTGTCCGGCTCGATGCGCCGCTTCGCCAAGCCGGTCGCAAGCGCTGCCTGGATCCTCGCCCATGCCGCACGGCATACCCAGGTCGATGCCGTCACCGCCACCGTGATCTTCGGCCGTCACGTCCACCCCATCACCTACCCCGACACTGCCCCGGCGAACGTGTCCGAATTCAACTGTCGCGACGACTGGGAGGACCTCTCCGGGGCCGTCGAAGCTCTCGACGGCGCGCTCGAGCTTGCCGCCCCTGGTGCTGCCCGACTTCTGGTGATCGTCTCCGATGGAGATTACCGCAACCACCTGCGTGAGCAGGGTCAACGGCGCATAGATCGCCTACGCGCTCACGGGTGCGGCGTGCTCTGGCTGGTGCCGGATAGGCGAAGCAGCAAGCCACTGGACGGCGTCACGGTCCTCGCGCTGGACGACCCAGCGGCGACCGCGCAGGCCATCGGCCGTAGCGCCACCCAGACACTGCGCGCCGCCCGTTAGAGAACGCCGCCGCTGCGGGTGGCGGCTCCAGGCTGCCCCGCAATGGACAACCATGAGATCCGTCAAGGAGTTTTGCCATGCACCACAACGTCACGACGATTGACGAGACCATCGGGCAGGACCCGGACCGCTACAGCTACGAGGCCACAGTCGAAGCGGGCGGGAACGTCATCCGCGCCAGGGTCGTTCGCGGCCCCGACGTGGGCCGGAGCCAGGCCACCGTGGAAGTCCTGGCCAGGCCGCGAACCTGGTCCCAAGTCACCGCGCAGAGCCCCGGTAGCTGGTTCTCCAAGACCTCAGAGCCCAACCGGCCCGGACTCAACCCGTCCCTCGAACTGCGCCCCATCGTCAGCAACCTGATCAACCGGGCCATCAACATCCTCGACCTCTAACCCATCCCGCGCAGCACACCGACAACGCTTCCACGAGCGGCCCCGCCGCAACACGGGACGGTCGAGACAACTGAAAACGCTTGACTCCTCACGAGAGGAGAGCGTCCATATCCATGTAGCCGCGAACCGGCAGCGCGCGCCGGGCTACATCGCCCTCCGGAGGGCATGACCCACCACCCCACTCACACAGGGAGCCCGTCATGCCCAGCACCACCCAAGACAACGCACCGGCCCCCGTTCGCACCGACACCGAATCCAAGGCATGGGCCGCACTCCACGCCCACCCCGAATCCACGACCGCCGAAATCGCGCAGCACGCCAAAATCGGCCGGTCCACCGCAGGCAAGATCCTCGCCGCATGGTCGAACTCCGGTGATATCACCCGCATCCCCGGTATCAAGGACGGCGCTCGTCGGTTCCCCGACCGCTTCGCCCCGGCCACCGCGCCCGAACCGGACACCCCCACGCGGGCCAACACACCCGCAGAAGCCGACGCAGCCAGCGATCCGGACGAGCCCGAGACGAATCGGACCGACGCCACACCTTCGTCGTGCGCGCACACAACGGCCCCCATCGGCGACGGCGAAGGCAGCGAAACGCCGGTCGCGTCCGACAAGCGCCTGGCCAAGGGCGAACTGCGCGGGATGGTCGAGGACTATCTGACCGCCCACCCCGGCGCGGAGTTCAGCCCTGGCCAGATCGCCAAGGCCCTCGACCGGTCGGCCGGAGCGGTCAACAACGCGTTGCACAAGCTCGCCGACGAGGGCTACGCCCACCAAACCCAGACCTCCCCCAAGCGCTTCGCCGCTAGCAGCGAGGAGCCCTAGGCCGGTGACTGCCCAGGCCCGCCCGCCACCGAGCGGGCCTGGGCGCGGGGTCGGCACGAGATCAACAACGACGTGAGATGAAAAGGAACCGAGCTATGGGGACCTTCTTCGATCGCTACGTAGTGGTCGATTTCTACGTAGGGCGGGGCGTGCAAGCCGAGTGGATCGGTTCGGTGCGCGCGGCGCGCGAGCCGGAAGAGATGCTGCGCACTCCATCCGGCCGAGCGCTGCTGCGATCGGTGTATGAGCGCGCCTACCGGCGCCGCGTCAATGTCCTGTTCAACAAGTGGCCCGAGCATGACCAGTGGAGCGCCACCTATCCGAACCAAGTGGGCTGGCCGTGGCCGTACGAGAGCAGTCATCACAGCGACTGGATCATCACCTTCGACCCCGGCATCGGTGCCGTGTTCGTGACGGTTGGCGGAGGAGTGGGCTGGTACCGCGTCGATCCCGAGGAGCCAACACTCCCGGGCCGGGAGTGCCGCAGGAACCTCGCAGCGCCCGACGACGGTGCGCGTGGGACGACGCATGACCCGGCCGCTGCATCGCCGGTTCCGCTCCCCCTGCACCGCGCCCGCACCCTTCCGGAGCCCGGTGAGCTGGACGAGGTGATCGGGCAGATCGACCGCGACACTGACGCGCTCTGGTTCACCATGTTCGCGCAGCTCGCTGATCGTCATGGATGCTTCCACGCTGAGGAGGAACTGACTGGGCTGCGACGGCAGATCACCTCGGATCAGCTACCGCGCGTTCACAGCTGGCTCAAGCGCTATCTGCGGGAGCGCTCATGACGCTCAACGACCCGGATGCCACTTGGCAGAGCGTGCGCGAGGCCGTGAATCAGTGGCGCGCAGCGATCGACTACGCCGACATGGTGGATCCCTCGCACTGGGACCACGTCGACGAGTACGCCAACGAATTGGCCGCCCACGCAGCGCAACTTCTCGACTGGCTTGATCTGGGCGGCAGGCCGCCGCAGCAACTCACCCCGCCCCCTCCGGGAGGGCCTGACCTGTCACGTTCAGGGAGTACATGATGACTTCTCGACCCGAATACGTTGTGCGGCAATTCCGCGAGAACGAGTGCCTGATCACCGCGATTGTGCGTGACCCCGCCGACGAGCAAGCAATCATCTACGGCGTCGTGACCCGTCGCGGGCGCCTGGTGGGCAGCTACTACTGCCTCGACCACGTGCGTGATGACTGCCGCATCGTCACCGCCGACGGGCAGCAGCACGAGAGCACCGACCCCAGACGCCCTCTCACAGAACCGTTGGCGGTGTACACGCTCACCAACATGGCCACCCCGCCCGCGCACCGGCTCGCCTAGCACCAAGATGCCCGTCGGCCCCGTCACCCGAGGACAACTCGGGGTGGCGGGGCCGACGCGTGCTCTCGAAATCAGTTGCGCTTCTCCGCCTCGCCGCACAGTGACGGGTGGCCGCGGTCATGGTAGAAGGCGACGGGATCAACGGGCTGGCCGTTGTCCTCGATCTGGAAGTGCAAGTGGGCTCCCGTGGATTCACCGCGATTGCCAACCTCAGCGATGGCCTGGCCTGCTTGAACGCGGTCGCCGACGTGTACGTGATTGACGTTGTTGTGGCCGTAGACCGTGATGATCCCGCCGGGGTGCTCGATGCGGACCCAGAGGCCGTAACCGCTAGCGGGACCGGAGTCGATCACGGTGCCGGTGTGGGCAGCGAGGATAGGTGTGCGAATCGGTGCGGCGATGTCCTGGCCCCGGTGCATCTCGCCGTTACGCGGCCCGTAGCCGGACGTGCATGTGCCCGTGGTCGGCACGACCCAACCGCCGCCTGATGCCGGGGCAGGCTGGCAGTGAGCGCCGTGGAGGGCGGCGACGATGGCGCGGGCGGCCGCTTCGTGTTCGGCGTAGGCCTCGGGGAGGGCCGACTTCTGGACGGCGTCGGCCGCATCCGTCACCCGCATTTTCTTCCATCCGGGGACCGCGAGTAGGTGTGTGTAGAACTGGGTGGAGCTGTAGACCGGGTTCAGGATCTCCTCGCGGGTGCCCCAGCCCATGGAGGGGCGTTGCTGGAACAACCCGAGGCTGTCGCGATCGCCCCAGGTGAGGTTTCGCAGCCAGGACTCGCGCAGCGCGGTCGCGATGGCCACGACTTGGCCTTGTTCGGGGACGTGGAGTTGCTTGCCGACCGCGACGATGGTGGCTGCGTTGCGTGTCTCCTCCGGCCCGTAACCGACCAGCGTGATCCCATCGGCTCCTGCGACGAGGCAGGTCGACGAGCTCGTCTGGCGCGCAGCGAAGATACTGGTGATCGCCGCGCCCGCCACCGCGACCACCATCAGCGGAAACCCGATGACCACCGCCGCGAGGAGCAGGAGGACTTTGCTCATCGCGGTTCACCGGCCGGTGAAGGACATGATGGGTGCGGGCGGCATCGGGTGCGGCGCCACGATTTCTGCGCTGGAGCGGTGCTCTGGCTGCGGACTCGGCCGGGTGCGCGGTCGTTGCGGCCATGCCGCGGCGAGGTCGTGCAGCGCTCGGCGCTGGTCGTCACGTGGGGCCAGCGGTGCCCAGATCGCCTCCGCCGGGCTGGGGCGTCCCTCGGGATCGTGGTCGAGAAGGTCGGCGGCGGCGGTGACGATGGGCAGGTGCTCGGGGTGGTCGAGTCCGCGCCAGGCGGTGGCGAGCTGGGTGCGGAGGTTGGCTTCCCGGCGGGCGGTGGGGGCCCAGAGCAGCAGCGGGGTGACGATGCCGGTGCTGGCGGCCAGCCGGGCGTAGCCGGGGAGTTTGGCTGCTACACGTCCGGTGGTTTCCGTGCCGAGGTCGTATTCCAGGAAGAACTCGAACTCACGACCATCGTGGCGCCAGCGGCCGTAGGCATCGGGCCGGACGAGGTCCCCGAAATGCCGTGCGCAGCGGACCTCCGACCACCATGCCGAGACCTGCTCGGACTCGTGGGCGTGGGCGATGAGGGCGGTGAAGAACTCACCGACCCCGACGGTGTGGGCGAGGCGTTGGCTGTAGGCGATGCTGGTGGCGCGGTCGCGCCGGTAGCCGAGGGTCTTGGGGTCGATGCCGGCGTCGGCGGCGAGCACGCTGGCTCCGGCGGGGCCGAGGACGTAGTGCTGGGGTGCGCTGCCGGAATCCACGGTGGGCTGGAAGCGGTCGAGTACCGACCACTGGTAGAGCTCCCGCAACCGCTGTCTTCCGGAGCGCGGCGATGGGAAGGCGCAGGTGGTGATCTGGGGTGCGGTGAGCACCCGGTGCTCGTGGACCATCCGGATGATCCACTTGTCTCGGCTGGTCAGCCGTTTGGCCAACCGGGCTTGGTGTTCCACGGAGTTGGCGACTCGGGTCTGTCGTCGCGTGGGGCGCACTCCGTGCAGTGACTTCTGCCGGATGGGTTTGTTGAGCACGAGCACCTCCGTGGATCAGGCACGGGCTTTTCGAGACATGCGGGCGGGGAAATCACTCCTGCAGACGTGGGTCGGTGCTCGGCGGAGGCGGCTGGCTGGTCCCGGCCGACGCGGACGGTGGCCCGGCGCTGGGGCGTGTGCGGGTGGCGGCCTGGCGGCGCAGCGCGCGCGAACGTCCGGGGATCGCGGCCGGGAGAGGGTCGGTGACCAGCGTGAAAGGTCGTGATTGCTGGCCGTGAACGACGAGGCGGGCGGCGGCGTGGTAGGCGTCGAGGTGGGCGAGGTCGTGGTCGGTGAGGTGCGGGTGGGTGTGCTGTGCGAGGGCGCGGGCGTCCTCGGGGCTGGCGGCGAAGAGGACCTTGTTGCGGGCGTTGGTGGAGATGCCTTCGCGGAGATCGCGTGGGAGCTGGCCGAGGTGCTGGTGTGCCAGCGTCATGGAGACGCGGAAGCCGCGGGCTTCGGCGAGCATGTCCTCCAGCGGGTAGGGCAGGTTGAGGAAGTTGTGGCATTCGTCGATGTACATCGCCGCGTCGCGGCGTTCGCGCTGCGGGGTCGCGGCGCGGGCGGTGGTGGCTTGCCAGGCGCGGGCGACCCCGAGGGAGCCGAAGAGTCGGCTGGTCTCGTCGCCGAGCGAGCCCTTGGGGATGCGCACGAGGCAGATGCCGCCGTCGAGCACGGCGTTCATGTCCACTGTGGAGGCACCGGCGGTCAGGGCGTCGCGCACGAACGGGCGGAGCAGGAAGCTGCGGAGTTTGTTCATCAACGGGGCGATGACTTGGGCGCGGGAGGCCTCGGTCAGCTCGGCGTACCAGTCCCAGAATCCGCGCAGGACGGGGTCGGTGACACCGGCGGTGACGCGGTCCCGGAAGGCGGGTTCGGCGAGCAGGCGGGGGACGTCGGCGAGCGTGGCGACGCCGCCTTGGGTGCGCAGGGTCAGGCATGCGGCACGGAAGACGTCGTCGGTGCGTGGTCCCCAGAACGCGGAGTAGACGCGGCGGAAGACCGAGACGAGGTTGTCGACGGTGACGTCCACGGCCTCGCCGTCGAGGGGGTTGAGGCAGGGTGGGCGGCTGCGGGCGTCGGCGTCGAAGAGGACCAGCCGGTCCGCGGCCGTTTTGGGCAGGCGTGAGAGGACGTCGGTGACGAGGTCGCCTTTCGGGTCGATGACCAGGCAGCCGCGTTCGGCCTCGGCGTCGGCGAGGATCATCTGGGCGAGCAGGGTGGATTTGCCGGAGCCGGTCGCACCCATGAGGTGCAGGTGCTGGCGTGCATCCGCGGCGCGCAGGCCCACGCGGCGGGTCGCTCCGGTGTCGGTGGAGCCCAGAGGCTTGGCCTCCGGGCCCGGTGCGGCGACCTCGGGTGGTGGGGTCAGGGCGCGGGCGCCCGCGCGGTGCAGGCCGGGAATGGCCTCATCCGTGGGCAGGTGCGCCAGAGCGGCGATCTCGGGGACCGAGAGCAGGTCTCCCCGGCCGAAGCCACGGTGGCGCAGTGCTGTGGCGGGGTGGTGCAGTCGGTGGCGCCGGTAGCGGTTGTGGTCGGTGTAGGCGGCGAAGCAGGTGGCCACCGTGTGGGCCCGGCCGCGCAGCACTCGTCGGGCTCGGCGTCGCTGTTCGGGATTGGCCGGACGGGCAAGCGTGGTGCTGGCGGCGTAGCGCAGGCGGGTCTCGTACTGGCTGCCGCGTTGTTTGGTGACACGGACCCTGTCCTGCGCGGAGCGCTCCAACCGCGTGTGCGCATCTGCGTGCCCTCGCGTGGACTTCGCCTGTGGCGAGCCCGCCGTTGCGGGAGTGAGAAGGTCGAAGAGGAATCCGCGCAGGGTCGCAGCGCCGGTGAGTCGGCGTCCGGCGGCGGGGCGGGCAAGTACTTGCACGCAGACGTAGTCCCCCGGGCCGAGGCCGCTGGGTGCGGCCAGGATCGCGCGAAGCGGGTCGGTGTCGAAGTCGGTCTTAATCGGCAGCGTCTCGGGTCGGGCCAGGCGGAGTTC
Source organism: Saccharopolyspora endophytica (assembly GCF_018070075.1). Taxonomy (GTDB): domain Bacteria; phylum Actinomycetota; class Actinomycetes; order Mycobacteriales; family Pseudonocardiaceae; genus Saccharopolyspora; species Saccharopolyspora endophytica. The sequence continues at coordinate 807,116 of NZ_JAGPXE010000001.1, read as the reverse complement.
GCCGCCGACGACCAGGGCGTGCTCGTCGTCGGGCTCGGGGATGGGTGAGGCGGCCGGCTGGGTGTGGGTGCGGGCGCCGGGCCAGGCGGCTTCGACGGCGCGCTCGATGAGTCCGGGCGGGATGGTGCCGGGCACCCAGATCTGGATGGTGATGCCATCGCGGGTGATGACGTACTCGCACGCCAGGTGCGGCTGGCCGAGCACCGCGCGTTTCCACGCCGGACGCAGCAACCCCACTAGGTGCGACCACAACGCGGCCCCACCATCCGGGTCCACTGTGGGCGGCGACTGGATGGTCACGACCTTGGCGTTGTGGTTCAGCCTGTTTCGCCGATACACGCGCAGCGCGAAACGCAACAGAGCGACCGTTGCGAGCCCAACTAGCATCGACGCAAGCAGTAGTGGGCGGTGCAGGAGGGAGCGGATCGCGGTCTCGGGGTCCTGGAGGTAGTCGGCGATGCTGTCCCCGAGGTGTTCGACCGGGCCCCACAGGTTCGGAAAGACGCGCAGAGACATCGGTCCCCCGTTCTTGTCGAAAAGCGCTCTGATTAATCGGGTTTAGAGGTCGATCCAGTCGCCGCTGTCCGCGTGGGTGGTGGCGGACTCGAGGAATTCCGGGTCGGTGGTGACGAGGTCGTGTTCGACGGGTGAGGCCACGGTTTGCAGGGCAACCCATTGGGTTCCGGTGGAGAGCAGGGCTTGGCCCTGGTCGGCGGTGAGCAGGTACTGCCGTGCCCCCGCGGCGAGCCCGAAGTGCGTGGCGACCTCGTCGATGGCTTGAGGTGACTGGCGCAGCAGGATCTGAGTGGTCGCGTTGCCCACGATCGCCTTGCCGAGGTCGCTGCCCAGCAGGTCACCGACGTCCTGGGTGGCCACGGTCAGGCCGCACCAGTGCTTGCGTGCGGCTTTGGCCATCCGGAACAGGAACTCCGCTCCTGCTGTGTGGCTCATCAGCAGCCACGCCTCGTCGACCACGACCAGGCGCCGGCGGCGCACGACGGGGTGGGAGACCTCGCGCCAGATGGCGTCGAGGGTGAGTGCGGTGCCGATCGCCTGCAGCTCCGGTGGCAGGTCTTTGAGGGAGAACACGACCAGGTGCCCGTCGGGGCGGGTCGTGGTCGGCCCGTTGAACAGGGTGTTGAACGCGCCGTCGACGAAGGGCCGCAGGCGCTCGGCCAGCTCGTGCGCGCCGAAGGCGTGCAGTGTGTCCCGGAGGTCGGCGAGCAGGGGTGCGGGGCGTGACCAGGTGCGGGGGTCAGTGGTGATGCCCGCGTGGCGGTAGGTGGTGGCGATGGCCTCGTCCAGGGTGCCGCGTTCGGCACTCGTGAGGTCGCTGCCGAGCATCAAGGCCAGGACGGTGTGCAGGAACAGGCTTCGGCGGGCCAGCGCGTCGCTGGGGGCGCTGCGGCGCCCGTCCGGGCCGACGGTAACTGGGAGGTCGAAGGGGTTGAGCGTCACGCCGGGTGCGCCAAGGCGCAGGATGGTGCCGCCGACGGCTTCGGCGAGCCGGGTGTATTCGTCTTCGGGGTCGATGATGCTGGCCTGCACGCCCCGGTAGAGGTGGCGCAGGAGTTCGAGTTTGACCAGATAGGACTTGCCCGCGCCGGATCGTCCGAGGACCACGGCGTTGTGGTTGTCGGCGGCGAACCGGTCCCAGTGCACCAGGCCTGAGGACTGGGCGTTGTAGCCGTACAGCACGCCGTCGGTGGTGGTCTCCAGATCGGCGGGGTCGGCGGCGGGGAGATCCGGGGAGGTGAACGGAAACGCTGTGGCTAGGGCGTGGGTGTCGAAGGTGCGCTGCATCCCGAGCGGATCGAGTCCGACCGGCAGGGTGGCCACCCAGCCCTGCACGCTGCGGTAGGTGGTGGGTTTGGCGTCCAGCAGCATCGAGGATGCCAGCGCGCGCACGGCGGTGACTTCGTCGGCGAGCTGTTGCTCACTGTGGGCGTGCACGGTCAGGTACAGGCCGAGTCGGAACATTTTCGATTCGCCGCGGGCGATGCGAGTCGACAGGTCGTAGGCGTCCTCGGTGGCGGCCTCGACGTGAGGGTCGGCGAGACGGCCGTGCTCGGCGGTGTGGCGACGTCCGGATTCCAGTTTCGCCAGTTGCTGTTTCAGGTGTTTCGCGGCGTGGGCGGGGTCGACGGGGTCGATGTGCAGGGAGACGTCGAGGCGGCCGGGATAGTTCAGCAGGGGTTGCAGCCATCCCGCGTTGACCTCGCGTGGATAGCCGGTGATGGCGAAGGAGGCGACCCATTCGCCGGCGACGGTGAGGTGTCGGGCGCCGATGGTCATCGAGTTGGGCGTGAACACGCTGGGCTGCGGGGTCATGGGGTGGCCTCCCATCCGTGCGGGTCGACGAGTTCGTCGGGTGTGGCGTGGTGGGTGGTGATGACCTCGGACGGGTCGGCCATGCCCGCCTCGGTGGTGCCGGTGTGATCGGGGTTGCAGGCGCCGGCAAGGACGTGAGTGGCCTGGGCGGTGTCGAGCACGGTGAGACGGATGCTCGCGGGGGCGAGCAGGTCGATCGCCTCGTTGACGCGCCGGAGCAGTCGGGCTTCGGCGGCGTGGCGTGTTCCCGCGTCCATCCCCCGCCGTGGCTGTCGTGGACGCCGTGGGCCGGTGTCGGTGGTGCTGGGGGTGGGCGCTTCGCGGAAGACGAGCAGGACCTGGCGGCGGAGCAGGTCGGTGTGGCTGGCCAGGTGGGTGAGGAACTCGGCGTGTTCTTCGGCCGCGGTTTCCAGGGCCGGATGCGGCAGGCTCGGGGCTTGCTCGCGCAGAGCGGTGATCTTGTCGGTGAGGTCGCAGCGCTGTGCGCGGATGAGGATTTGCACGGGTGCGGTCAGGGAGTGCAGGTAGCGGGCGAAGGCACCGACGAGGGCTTCGTGCTCGGTCTGGGTGCGCAACGCGAAGTTGACGGTGCTGGCCGCGGCGACCAGGGCGATGCCCTCGCCGGCGAGGTCGACGACTCCGGCCTCCCCGGTGCTGGCGGGTTCCACGCCGCTGGCCGGGGCCGCCACGGCTCCCAGTCGGGGAGCCTTCGTGGTCGTGGCAGCGGGCACGAGCCACTCCGGGACGGGTTCGGCCGGAGTGGGGTCGGCGACCCGGTGGCGCGGGGAGAATCGGTGCCGCACGGCCGCGCCGACCAGTCGGTAGAGCGCGATGCCATCCCGCTGGCCCATGGCGAGCACGAGGGCGGCTGCGGCGATCGGGGTTGCCAGGACCGCGAAGACTGGCAACGCCAGGATACTGCGGGTGGCGGCCCAGGCTCCGTAGAGCAGGGCGGCGGTCGCGGCCAGCAGAGTGAGTTGGCGGGCGGTGAGTCCGGCTAGAAGGCGGTCTTCGCGGTCCACATCGGCGGGGATGCGTGCCGGTCCATTCATCGGGTGCTCCTCGGTGGACGATCGTCTTCGGGCCAGGTCAGCGGTAGTTCGGGCTCAACGGGCTCGGACGCGCGGCCAGGCGGCGCTGCGGAGGTCGGGGTCGACGGAGACTTCGGCGGTGTGGCGGCTGTGGTGTGCGGCGGTTTCGAGGTCGGCTGGGTACGGGACTGGGAACGGGGTTTCTTGGCTGTCGTGGGCAGGTCGAGCGGCAGGGCGTACTGGCCGTGCTTGTCAGGGCGAATCCCCTTGTAGGCGGGAAGGTCCGGTGGTTTCCGGCGGCGTGGGCGCGGCGGGCGAGCGTGCGCGGCGACCTCGCCGGAGTTGGTGAACAAGGGCCGCTGCCCACTGGCCCGCGTGGGCGGGGCCGCCGCTGGTCGTGGTGCTGAGGCCGGTGGTGGCGTGCTGGGTACGGGTGTGCCTCCGATGAGGGGCAGGTGGTGTTGGCCGCCGGGTGGGACCGTGGAGGGGCGCATGCCGGGTTGCCCGGGTGCCTGGGGTCGGGCGGTCGGGTGGGGGCGGCCGGTGCGGGTGAACAAGGCGCCCTGGCCCGGTCCCAGCGTCGCATCGGTGGGGGCCGGGGTGGGGTTGTCGTGCAGGGTGTGGCGGCCGGTCGCATCGGGGTGGTGGCGGGTGTGGATGGGCAGCATCTGCTGTTGCCCGATTGCGGTGCTGGTCGGCACCGCGCCGGGGCCAAGTGCGGGTGGCAGGGCGTTGCGGCTGGGTTTGCCGTCGCGGGTCCACAGCGCGGCCTGTCGCCCGCGTGCCGCCGAGGTGCGAGTGGGCGGTGTGGAGGTGTGGGTGGTGCGTGCGGGTCCGCGGGTTCGTGCCAGGCGCCCGAGTGGCAGAAGCATTTGCCCACCGGCTCCCGTGTGCACGTTCGAATACGGATCGGGTGCGGTTTCGCCGTGGGTGGAGGGCTTGTTCTCGCCCGCACCGGCGGGCCGGCCGAAGGCGGCTGAGGCGCCGCGAATGAGGCCGAAGGTCTTGTAGGCGATCAAACCGCGCACCATGGATCCGAGAAACGAACGGTGGCCGTTGTGCAGTGACCCGAGGATCCAGAATGGGATTTTGATGAGGATGTAGCACATCGCGATCGCGATCAGAAGCTGCGCCATCACACACCTCACAATCGAGGTTTAGAAGAGCGTGACCCCGCCGGGCAGGAAGAAGAGTCGGATGGTCGCGACAAAGGCCAGTGATTGAGCGACTTGCACGGCCAGCACTCCGCCGAAACAGCGCCACCACCAGTAGGCGACCGCTTCGGTATGAGGCAGGGCGTGACACATCAGCATCAGGGGCGCCGCGATCAGCAACAGGACGGTGAGTGCGACTCGGACGACATAGGTGAGCAGCACCGCGATGATCATGACGACGAGAACGAGAACGGTGAAGATCACGTACAGTTCGCTGAGCTGACCTTCTCCCTGCGGGAGGCGCCCGCGAAGAGTGTTCGTGAATTCCGCGGCCGTCTCCGCGGCTTTGCCCGGGTCTCCCACCAGAACTGCGACCGAGAGCGCGTTGGCGAATTCAATGGCTTTCCCTCCAAAGAACAGGGACAAGTTGGCGGCGGTGAACGCCACGGCGATACGGGGCAGGATTTCTTTGACCGAGGCTCGTGTGTGCAGAGTCTGGTAGGCCATCGCACTCAATCCAGCCAGGGTGATCAGCAGGCCGGAGCAGGCGAGCATGATGCGTTGTGAGCCTCCCCAGATTTGGCCGACGACCGGCAACTCATGGAGTGCGGGAGTCGCCAGCAATGAGTGCGCCAGCCAGTCCAGCACTGCGTTGAGTCCCGAGGTGGCGATGTTTTCGAAGAATCCCCAGAACCATCCGGTGAGGAATTCCTGAATCCACCCGTGCTCCTGCGCTTCATTCCCCTCCAGTGGCGGCGCAGGAGCGGCGGGCGGGGACGGTGGGCCCGTGCTGGGCAACGGCAATGGCGGGGCGTCGACCGGCACCGAGGAGGGCGGTGCGGTGGGATCCGGAAATGGCAGGGGAATGTCCTGAGCGTGGGCTACGCCCATCACTCCACAGAGCAACCACAGCACCGTTCCGGCCACTACGAGGGTGGTGCCGCGTCGCGCGGCCTGATGGGACATGGGCTTTACACCTCAAGAATTCCCTTGAGGATGCCGACCAGAATCGGCGCGAGAGCGCAGACAGCGAAGCCATAGGCGGCGTGCTTTACCGCTTGCTTGGCTTTTTCGACTTCGCTCGGGTCCCCGCCAGCGAGTAGATAGCGCAGGCCGCCGATGGTCAGGAACAACGTGGCGACCACCGCGAGAATGCCCATGATCCAGTTGCGGGCGTTGTTCATGACCGTTTCGAGGTTGGCCGCCTCCGCGAGAACCATCACGGGAGCCGAGTGACCGGTCGCAGCGCCAAGCAGCATGCCGACCAGGGCGAGCCCCGCCGCGAGAACGAACCGTGGGTGCCGTGCGGCTCGACGTGGACGGCGTGATCGCGCGGGTTCGGCGCGGTGTTCGGGGTCGGGTGTGGCGGTGTTCAGTCGCATGGGGTGTCCTCCTTGAGCGCGGGCGCCGGCGACGGCAGAGCGGGGCGAGCCCCGCACTTCTGAACTCCGGATTCGCCGCACGTTCGGGACAACCCGTCAGCGCACCGACGCCGACCGGCGGGCGTGCTCTGGGCAGGACTCGCCGTTCGGGCAGTGGTCTCGTCGTCGTGGCCGGCGTCGTTGTCGTCGCGGAGGTAGTCGACGAGCTTGTGTTCGGCGCGCTGCCGCTTCTTCTTGATCGCCTCGTAGCTCACGCCGGAGTGCTCGGCGACCTCGGTCAGCGGGATCCGTTCCAGGCGGGTGGCGCCAATCAGATGGGCTTCGTCGGGGGTGATGACCTCGTCGGCCACCGCACGGGCCAGGACGATGTCGGGGTGGCCCCACGGCCGGGGCGGGGGCGAGGAAGACGGCGTGGTCCCCCCTGGCAAGGGTGTGTCCAGGGCTTCGCGGACCGCGGCGTGCCCTGCGCGGTAGGCGGCCCACCGCAGGCGCACCATGATCTGCATCCGGGAACAGTCGATCTGCGCGAGCTCAGCGATAAAACCGGCGAGCACCGCTGCTTCGATATCCGCGGTGTCGCCCACGAACCGCGAGGTCAGTGCAGCACTGGCTCGGATCAGCGCCGGCAGCGCCACACCGACACACCCCAGGGTCCATACCGCTCCCTCGGCGCGGGAGGCCGACACCAGGTGCGCCCACACCGCATCGCGGGTGTCCTGCGTGCAGGCCCTGCGCAGCAGGCAGTCCCTCAGCTCATCGAGCCGCAGCATCCGAGCGGGCAAATCTGGGAAGTCCTGGCCGTTGACCGTGATCGGCTCGGGCCCGGTCACCAGCCACGAAAAGGATTGGCGAGCGGCCGCGAGCGGTGACAATTCCCGCCCGCCGGATTCATTCTTCGAGTTCGAGTTGGATCGCATGACGTGACCTCTCTGCAAACGTCGAATCAACGACCTCTGCATCACGCCATGCGCACCACTACATACCTGCTACTTGCCTCTTACGAATTTCATTCCGCACGACTACACAAAAACTACGAACGAGAAGAACCCGAGTCAGCAAGATCGAACCCACGCGCGAACAAGCGAGCCACGTATGCAGTCCGCAGGCCGATGAGCTGCAACGTTAGCGGCCTGAAGTCGACGCAGACCCACCACACCCGACCTGCTACGAGCCCGATGTCAAGATCGAAATTATTTACCCGCGGCGAGCAATCATAAAAAACATCCCCGTGATCACAGACGCCGACCACGTCCTCAAAATTTCATTTCTCGCCTGTCCCCGAACGTGCCCGGAATCGGAGTTCAGAGGTGTCACAACCGCGAACGGCCCGCGCCGTTCAGGGGCTTGCGGAGGAACGCAATGAGCGCGTCGGAATCTCGATCGCCATCGAGCCAAATTGACACCGACCCGGCAAAGTCGAGCACGCAGGCAGCACCCACGCGCCCAGCCGGCGAACCGACAACGAAGACGGGCGACACCACCCCGGCCACCGTGTGGCCCTGCACCACAGCGACGGAGGCACACGGCCCGCAGCGGTGGCCTCGCTCAGTACTCGACGAGATCATGCAGGCCTTTTGCAGCGTCGGCGAGAAAGTCGCGTTCCTCAACGCGACCTCTGCGGAACTACCGGCGCTGCACGGCGTGCTCCGCGCACACCAGCGGCGACCCGTGGACGAACCGGGCGCCCAGGGAACGGTCGATCTGGCGCTCGCCGTTGTACCGCCCGAACCCGGCCACGCCGAGCAGAGCAAGCACCTGGCTCAGCAGGCCGCAGCTGCGCTCCGCGCAGGTGGGATGCTCGTGGTTCTCACCCACCACCAGCTCCACGACCAACAACTGATGGATCCCACGGGCGCGTTGGTCACCGCCTCGCAGGATGAGGATCTGCTCTACCTCCAGCACGTCGTGACACTGCTCGCGCCGTTGAAGGAGCTCACGCGATCCGCGCGACCAGCACCCGACGGCCGCCCTTCGGTGCACAGCCGTGTCCACCTGGACCTGCTGGTCTTCGCCCAGCCCCGCCAGCCCGAGCCCGACACGCACCCGGCCGCACGGACCGAAAGAGCCCAGCGATGACCGACACTCACCTGCCCCCGCTGTCGGTGTGGGCCACCGCTCAGGCCGCCCCGGTCACCCAACGCAAGGGCCGCTATCTCCGGGAGTCCACCGCACATCCGGCCAAAATGCTGCCCGCCATCGCCGCGCACGCCATCGCCCACTACACCCAGCCCGGCGACACCGTGCTCGACCCCATGTGCGGCATCGGCACCACCCTGGTCGAAGCACTGCACCAGCAGCGACGCGGCATCGGCGTCGAATACGAACACCAGTGGGCCCAGATCGCCCAGCACAACCTTGACCGCGCCCACCGCACCGGCACCCACACACCCGGGCGCGTCCTCCGTGGCGACGCCCGCCAACTCGACTCGGTTCTGCCTTCCGAGCTTCGCGGCACGGTCGCACTCGTGGTCACCTCGCCGCCCTACGGCCCCTCCACCCACGGCCGAGTCACCACCGGCGACGCCGGCGTGCACAAGCGGCTCCACCGCTACGGCAACACCCTCGACCGAGGCAACCTCGCCAACATCGGCCACCACCGACTCCTCACCGGCTTCACCCGCATCCTCACCGCCACCGCCCCCTATCTCCGCCCCGGCGGCCACGTCGTCATCACCCTCCGCCCCTGGCGCGAAAACGCCGAACTCATCGACCTTCCATCCCAAATCCACGAATGTGGACTTCGCGCCGGACTGAACCTCACCGAACGCTGCGTCGCGCTCCTGGGACGCGTCGCCGACGACAAGCTCGTGGCCCGTGGCAGCTTCTTCCAACGCGACTTCGTGCGAAAACAACGCAAGGCCGGACTCCCCCTCCACCTCATCACCCACGAAGACGTCCTCGTCTTTCGCAAGCGCTGAGCGACAGAGCATCGCCACAGGAGGCCCAGTAATCATGTCGAGGCAACCAGACGAGCGCGAACCCGCCATAGACAATAGTAGAGAAGAGAACGATCCGTTCCGTCTCTATACACCTTCGGAAGTCGCACAGGTTTTGCGTGTTCGTGAATCATGGTTGCGGCGAAAGGCCAGCTCGAGAAGCATCCCTTGCACCTTCTTAGGAAAGCATCTTCGCTTCAGCAAGAGCGACCTCGAAACCATCGTCCACCAAAGCTCTCGGAGCACTCACCGCCGCTGATTGAATCATTCATTCATCTTGCATGTACCGCCAACGCGCGGCGAACACATACCGCTTGACATTCCCACGAAGTGGAGCGTGAATGTTCACACCCCGAAATTAGCGAACACTTTACGTAGGTGGAGTCACTTTTATGGCATGGCATGAGGCGCACGGAAGCGGCTGGCGCGTACGTTACTACCACAAGGGGAAACTGCAGACAGAGACTGGGTTCACATCGAAAACCGAAGCCCAGACGCGCGCCAGCGACGTTGAGTACGAGATGCGGAACAAGACTTTCGTCGCCCGCAGCAAAGAGTCCGTCACGTTTGAAAAATGGGCGCGGACCTGGGAAGAGGCGCACGATGTCAGCAAGGGAACTTGGCTAAAGTATCGCTCGCACCTGAATAACCATCTGATCGCGAAGTTCGGCGATACGCCCCTGGACGAAATCAGTCACATCAAAGTCAAAGGTTGGGCGAAGAACCTACGCCGAAGCCTCGCCGATGCTACGGTGCGCGACATCATCACGCTTCTATCGATGATCCTTGGTGATGCCGTCGAGGAAGATCTGATCACCAAGAACCCATGCCGACGACTCAAGTTGACACTCGAGTCGTCACCTCCGAAGGAGACGGTCACAGCTCGTTCACTCCTGCGCATTGTCGAGCGTATACCCGAGCATAGGACGCTTGTCCTCACAGCGGCGTTTACCGGCATGCGCTGGGGCGAGATCGTCGGCCTAACATGGCGGAATGTCAATCTCGATGAAAACACGATTACTGTCGATCACAAAGTCGGTGCTCTTCATGAAAATGGCGGCAAGCTCGAACTCGGACCGCCTAAGACACCATGCAGTGCACGGGTGATCCATCTTCCACCGTTCCTCGTAGAGCTGCTACGTGAACACCGCTCACAGCAGCCGAGCGATCACGTGTTCACCGGTGTCCGAGGTGGGCTACTGCGCCGCGCGAACTTCCGCAGCCGCTTTTGGCGTCCAGCAGTGGCCGGGCACAAGCAACGCGGTTGGGCCGCACTACAGCCCAACTTGACCTTCCACGGTCTCCGCCACACCCACAAGACGTGGCTCAACGAGGACCACGTCGACAAGGCCCTGCAGTTCCAACGACTCGGCCACCATCTACCCGGAGTCGAAGGAATCTACTCGCACTGCAGCCAACCCATGATCGACCACATGCTGACCAAACTCGAAGACCGCTGGAAGCAGGCACAATCCAGCATCAAGAGAGAGTCTGGACACTAGCCATACCTGCATAGAGTGGCACCACCTCCACGTGCATGGAGAGCACCCGCACCGGTTGACAGGGCACTACGACCCGTCCGGGCCACCTCCACGCGCGTGGAGAGCGCGGGTCATCGGGGCCACGGGCATGGCTGCTCCAAGCCGACCGGGGAGCCCGTTTTCAGCTCTGGGTGATCCCCACCTGACGGCCTAGCCCACGTATGCACATCTCGTCGGGTACGCCATGGTCGTACAAGCTCGTCACGATGCCATAGCCAACGTCAAGCAACGGCCTACCGACATCGTGGCGCCGCATCCAGGTCGGAGACAGGGCGAATCCGAGGTAGGCGCCGCCCGGCGTCGACCAGGTCGTTTCGATGACCTCCCCGCTCGTGGCATCCACGCACCACGCATGCTCGATGACGATCCCCAATTCATCGATCGCGACGCCTTCGGCATAGAGCACCGTGCTGTCACGTGCCGCGACGGCCTGGGCAGTGGCGAAGCACTGCCGATCAGAACCAAGCACATCGAGCTGGATTACGGGGGAGAACAGCTCTGCCTCGGTCAAGAGCAAGTCGGCCCGCCCAAGATACCGACGTCCGTGTGCACGGGTACCAGCGTTGTGCCGCGCGACAGCGAATTCGGCGTGCAGGACCCCGACGAGCATCTGTTCCGCTCTACGGCGATCATGGCTGTCCACCTGGCCAGCCTAGCCAACGACACCATAACCTCGTGTTCACCGGTCTCTCGGGTGCGGGCAAACAACGCCGGCCCCGCGAGCGCTGCGCGAACCAAAGCGAAGACCGTGAGTGCCGGACCACCTCCACATGCGTGAAGAGCACCCGTTGCGGGCCGCAGCGAACAACTGACCGCGCGGACCACCTCCACGTACGTGAAGAGCACGTGTTTTGCCAGGTCGGGAAGAGTTCCTTCATCGGATCACCTCCACGGTGCGTGGAGAACACCTCCTCGGGCATCCGCGCAACGCAGTGCACGCCGGTTCACCTCCACGTGCGTGGAGAGCGCAGTCCTTGCTTGGATCGTTGGGGTACGCCTAGCGGACCACCTCCACATGCGTGGAGAGCACGCGGAAGAGGCTCTTCATTCGGTCTCAGCGGGCGGACCACCTCCACGTGCGTGGAGAGCACGACTTCATCGTCACCCCCGGGGAGAGTGGGTCGGACCACCTCCACGTGCGTGGAGAGCACCTCGCCGCCCTGGCCGTCCACGAGATCGTGCCCGGACCACCTCCACGTGCGCGGAGAGCACACTTCATGACCTGCAGTTTTGGGAGTGGTGTCGCACGTTTCCCGTCATGACAGGTCTGCTCCATTCGAGGGAAGATCCGTACTTCCTGCCCGATGGCTTGCCTGGTTTTCTACCGTGTCGCCTGGAATCCAGATAGCTGGGGACGGAGTTTGTGTGGTGGACGGCTTTCGAGTCGACCTGACCGCGTTGGACCACGCCGCGCGGGGCGTACGCGAAACGATCGAGGCGATGAACCGCAAGCCTGTAGAGGATCTTGATTGCCCGGCAGAGGCGTTCGGTCATCAGCGCCTTGCCACCACGGCGAGCGAGTTCTGCGATCGGTGGGATGTCGGAGTCAGCAACCTCGCCGAGGATGCCGAGGAGGTTTCCGGGCGCCTCAATCAGTGCGTGCAGGACTACCGCCGCACCGATGAGGCCGCGCGAGCACACCTCGCCGGCGTCATCGCCCGCGTGTCCGGCGAGGACCCGGCGGCCGAGTGATGGCCGCAGAACTCGGTTCCACCGATGACCCTCAGGCCCTCATTCCCGGGGACAGCTCGGCAGTGCGTGCGACTTCGGAGGCGATGCGGCGCTACGGCGATTCCCTTGCCGAGGCTGGTGACGGGCTCAAGCGCATCGACAGCAGCGAAGGCTGGCAAGGCGAGGCAGCCGAGCAATTTCGGACAGCCTTCGATGGCGAGCCCGCCAAGTGGATCACCGCCGGTGACAGCTTTCACCACGCCGCCGGGGCTCTGGAGAACTACAGCCAGACCCTGACCTGGGCGCAAAGCCAGGCTGGCGAGGCGATCCGGCTCTGGAACGAAGGCGAAGCCGCAACCGAGCAGGCACGAGCCGACCACGCCCAGCGCGTCGAGCAGGCCCAGCAGCACGCCCAGCCGGGCGCACCGGCACCGCAGATCGCTTTCCATGATCCGGGAGAGGCCAAACGCCAAGCCGCCCGTGCGATGCTGGACCGGGCCCGCAACCAGCTGTCCACGGCCGGGGACCAGGCGGCCGACGTGGTCAGCCGAGCACGCGACACGGCACCGGCCGAGCGAAGCTGGATCGCCGAGGCCGGTGAGGCGATCGGGGATGCCGCGGCGACCGCGGTCAACGGGCTCGCCTCGTTCGGCAACGCTGCCCTGCACCATCCCGAGCTCGTCGTCGGCGCGGTCGGCGGTGCCGCACTCACCGCCGTCAGCTCAGCCGCGATGGCCGGCGGCGTCGTACTCGATGCCACCGGTGCGGGAGCCGTCGTCGGTGCGCCGGTGAACTACGTCGCCGGGGCGGGCATGGTCGCCGGCGGGGCGATGGTCGCCGCTTCCGTCGGCGGGCTTGGGGCCGAAGCAGCAGGTGACGACTCGATCGAGGCCATCGACACGAGCGACGCCGAGCCCGCCCCTGCGCCGGAGCTGCCGTGGGAAGACCCCGCCGTACAAGAGAAACTTCCCGAAGAATGGGGAGACGGCAACGCCACCAAGAAGGGCGTCGGGCAACGCTGGCAAGACCCCAACGACCCAGGTAGCGGCGTTAGAATCGACCAAGGGAACCCGAACAACTCCCAACCCACCCAGCAGGTCGACCACGTCATCGTCCGCGACCAAGGCAAAGTCATCGGCCGGGACGGCGAGCCGATCTCCGGGTCGGTCAAGCAAGACCCCGAAAACGCGCACATCCCGCTCAGCGAATGGAAGCAGTGGAAATCGTGGAACCAGCCGTAACCCCGCTCCGCTACCCCGAAATGCGGGCCGAGGTCATCGACGCGGTCACCTCCCTCGCCGACCCCGACTACCAGCAGAAAGTCTGGATCCGACGCGAGTACCCGCAACCGGGCTTCTACGACGACCTCACCACCAACATCAACATCCTCTTCGACGATGTCTGCGTCCTCCCCGACCCCCGCACCCGCGTCGGCATTGTCCTGCACCCGAGCGAAGTTGACGCCATGAAAGCCCTCGGCGACGTCCTCGACCCCCTCGTCGACGAACTCGGCGACGCCACCGACGCCCAATACCTCAATCACCCACAGTGGACCAACGTCGTCACAGCAGCCCAACACGCCCGCCACACGCTCATGCACAGCGACGAAGCCAACTCCTGAAACACCCACTCCCACGCAGGCGTTTCACGCTCCCGGTCAGGGCGGACCCGCCGCACAGGCCGAACCTGAGGCGCTGGCCGACCTGGTAGACAATGCGGGTGCGTAGTTTCAACGATGAACGCTGGCATCCGTCAGGGGCCCGCTGGGTCACACAGATCCAGTTGGGCACTACGGCTGCTGATCTCGAGGATGCCTACCTTGACAGCGCCCGGCAATGGTGGGTCGACAGCGGACACAGTGCTCAGATCACGGACGTGCTAGAGCCGATCGAGCGACGCTGGCGGCATATCACTCTTGACCTCGCTGATGTCCCCTGCCGCGCAAGTCACGGCTGATCAACTTCGCCGGTTACGAGCCGCGCTCTCGCGAAATACCGCACATTTCAATCCGATCGAGCTGCGGTACGGGCCAGCGGTGGTCAACACCGTTGCCATCGAGCTCTACATCGAGCCACATGCCGCCTTGACCGCGCTGCGCGAGGCCGTCAACGAGGCCTATCGCCAGGTGTTCGACAAGGACTCAAAGACACAGCACGCCACGCACAAGGTGTGGCGTGCGCACACCGCTTTGGCCTACTGCCGAAAAGAGTTCGACAACCACGGTTTGCAGAGCGCACTACTGCGCACACCCGGCACTCAAGCAGGATTTCGTGGCACAGTCACCGAACCCGTGACACAGGTTCTGCTTGCCGCGACGGACCCGTGGTCACGATCAGGTATGACCTGGAACACCGCCAGACAATCCTCATTCCCACTCGGCACCACGTTGGCGAAATGAACGTTGGAAGTTTCGCTCCTGGACGTGCTGGAAGAACGTGTAACGCCGTTGATGCAGTCTGGGGCAGCGAAAATCGTTCAACCGGGCTGTCCCAGTCACCGATGTAGCGGAACACCTCCAGGTGTGTGGAGAGCACTGCTGTCCGCGTTGGTTCGCCCGTTCTGCGAGCCGGATTCACCTCCACGTGCGTGGAGAACACCATCCGACCGCACAGCGGCGCAGCCAGACGTACGGATCGCCTCCACGTGCGTGGATAGCACAACCGGCTCTCGCGGATCCGGTACGAGCCCGGCGGCCCACCTCCACGTGCGTGGAGAGCACGCCTACCCGCGGCTCGTCGCCGCCGCGCTGCACGGCCCACCTCCACATGCGTGGAGAGCACGAGATACCGCACCAGCCGGACGTAGGCATCCGCGGCCTACCTCCACGTGCGTGGAGAGCACAACCGGGTCGAGTCCCTGGACGACCTGGAGGACGGCCCACCTCCACGTGCGTGGAGACCACATCGGCAGCCATCCGTTAGGCCGCTGCCATGCCGGCCCACCTCCACGTGCGTGGAGAGCACCACAAGCTCGGCTGCGCGGCCCGTTTCTTGCCCGGCGCACCTCCACGTGCGTGGAGAGCACGCCAGCCCGGCCTTGATCGCCATCTCGGCGAACGGCCCACCTCCACGTGCCGTGGAGAGCACTTCGAGCTCTGGTGCGGCCCGTTCAACCGGTGCGGCCAACCACCACGTGCGTGGAGAGCACACGTTGTTGCGGCGCATGAGCCGGGCCGTGATCGGCCCACCTCCACGTGCGTGAAGAGCACCCGCGCCAGACCGCGATCGCCGCGCGCTCGTCCGGATTACCTCCACGTGCGCGGAGAACACCAGCCGCCGAAGAACGGGCCGGGCAAGTTCGACGGATCACCTCCACGTGCGTGGAGAGCACGAGTTCGAGCCACATCAGCGCGTCCAACAGCGCGGATCACCTCCACGTGCGTTGAGAGCACAACACCGCCTCGACCACGCCAGCGTCATAGTCCGGATCACCTTCACGTGCGTGGAGAGCACATCTGTCGGCCCAGCCGTCGAGCCCGGATCGTCGGCCCACCTCCACGTGCGTGGAGAGCACTGGGCTTCGTCGTGCTTGGCCTGCTTCTCCTGCGGCCCACCTCCACGTGCGTAGAGAGAACACTTCGTGACCTGGTGTTTCAGAATGGGGCTTCCACGGTTTCGTGATCTTGGTGCTGTTCTGGGTTGGTGAAGGCGATGAGTTGGATCCGGTCCACAGCACGACGGTGTTGTGGCGGGCGCAGGTGGCGATGGCGGGTTGGGTGGCTGAGGTGCCGGGGCCCAGCAGCAGGGTGCTGATCGCCGCGATGGGCAGATAGACCCTGCTGCTGGTGCCGTTGTTGCGCTCGATTTGGGCGCACACGCCGGTGTCGTCCTGCACGACTCGGCAGTGTTCGAGGTAGAGGAACGACAGCGAGTCGGCTACGCGGGGCAACATCGCGACAGTGGGGGCGCTGAGTCGTCGGCGCGGGCTGTCTTCCATCACTCGGTTTCCGTTCAGATCGGTCCGAGGCTCAGCAGGCCGCAGCCGTAGGTGCGGGCTCGGCCGATTCCCTCGCGCACCGCGGTGTGCAGTAGTTCGGGGTAGGTGACGATCCCGGTTCCCTCGAAGCGGGTCACCGCGTGCCGAACGGCGTGGTGCTGTCGTTTCGCGTTGGCGGTTCCGCACACGTCGGGTAGGGAGGTGGTGTGCACGGTGGTGCACCGGAGCCCGGACTGTTCAGCGCGGCGGAACCACCATTCCTCGGCTGCTTCGCCTCTGAGGTTGGCCAGCTTGCCCTTCTTGTCGGGTGCGCTGTTGCCGTGGCGTTTGGTGGCGTTCGCGCTGATGCGGTAGCGCACGTGCATGCCGGTGTGCAGCCGGTCCAGGAGCGGGGTGAGGTCGCGCTGTCGTGCGGTGATGGCGAGATCGGGCTGGAGGCGTTCCAAGTTCGGGGGTGTGCTCATCTGCACCAGGAGCTGGAGCCCGTGGGGGCTGTCTTCGGCGCGCCAGAGCATGCCGGCGGTCTTGCGAGGCTGTTCGCCGAGGTTGTCTTCGGCGAGTCGCATGAGGTCGCGGTGCACGGATTGAGCGTTAAGCAGGCCTCGGGACCAGATTCGGGTGCAGTGCGGGGACACCGCGATCTGAGCCAGCCATGCGGACATGATCACCGTCCTCCTCGGACATAGTCGGCCAGCTGCTGGAAGTGTTCTCGTGTGCTCGCAGCGGCCAGCGTGGTGGGCAGCGTTGTGGTCTCGATCCACACCGGGCGGGGCTGGTAGGTGCGGTCGATGCGGTCGAACCGGTCGGGGACGTCGAAGATTTCGCTGCGAACCTGGTCTTCTGGGCCGGAGTCGCAGACGAAGTCCACGGCAAGTTGCTCGTCGTTGTTCTCGCTTCGGAGGCGCCTGGCCACGGGGACAGCGGTGCGCAGCTCTCCTTGTGGGTCGTTGCTGCGGCCCAGGACGAGGGGCTGTTCGGGTGGGCAGGACCGGCGGCCGAGATAGGGCTGCCAGTGCGGGCTGTGCAGCGCGGCTTCGACGGTGTCCAGGAGCGGTTCGGGACCTTCGACGGCGACGACGAAGACGGCGTCGGCGAGGTATTCCCGCCACGTTTGCAGAATTCCTTTTCCTGGTGGTCGGCCTTTGCCGTCGGCTGTGGGGACTTTCAGTCCGCCGCTGAGCCCGCCACCGACGGTGTGGTAGTCGACGATCCGGGTGCCGGGCCGGTCGACGCGGATGGTGAACGACAGATCAGCGAGGTCGTCGACGGACTGGCCGCGAGCCCGGCCCAAGGCGCAGGCGATCAGGCCCAGCAGACCGGACCGGGTGGGGAACCCGGCGGTGTCCCGTCGATCGAATTTGCTGCGTTCACCCCAGCTCTGCAGCGGTCCGGCCAGACGCAGCAGCAGGCCACTCACTGTCGGGCTCCCGGGAATCCGGCCGTCACCGTCTGGCCGACCAGCTCGTCGTAGCCGACGCTGCGGGTGCCCAGGCCGGTCAGGTCGGTGTCGGTGCCAGCGTTGGGTCCAGGCGCGTGACCGGCGAAGACGATGTGTCCCTCGCCCAGCAGGGCGTTGATGGCCCCGGCGTGGTGGTTGAGGCGCAGCACGGATTCGGTGCTGAATCCGGCGGTGCCGCGAATGGGAGACTCGAACGCGCTGGCCAGAGAGACCGGCCGGTCGTCGCGCACCACCGTGTGCACGATGTCCGGGACGGTCATGGGCGCGGTGGCGTTCTGCTTGCCGCTGGGCAAGGTATGGATAAATCCGTGCAGGAACGCACCGACGAGCGCGGTGGCCAGTTCTGCGTCGCCGTCGAGGTTGTCCAGCAGGTCGGCGATGTTGACGCTGGCGTAGCGGTAGAAGGTTCCCGCCGAGTACATGGCGGTGTTGAGGTGGCCGCTGCCGGGAAGTTTGAGGTCCTGCTCGATGTCGTCGACTGCGGTGAAGAAGTCGTACTCCACGGTGGTGGCGTGGGTGGTGAACGGGTGCAGCATCTGCACCGCCCCGTCGACGTTGGCGCCGGGAACCTCGGCGAGCATGCGGCCGAAGAGGTTGATGGTGCCGCTTCGGCGGCTGATGATCTCCCCGACGGTCTCGGTCGGCAGCACCGGTTTGAAATCGGTCTTCTTCTTGGCGCGCTTGCCTTCGGCCAGGATCCCGTCCCGGTGCTCGGCGGCCAGGGACGCGAGGTCGTCGATGCTGCTTTCGGGCAACAGCAACAGCACGTTGGTGGTCAGGACGGTCTCGTCCTTCTCGTTCTGCTCGGGCTTGAGGCTGATTTCCTTGCCGGCGGACTTGGCGACCTGGATGCCGGCCCACTCGGCTTCGGTGGCATCCCAGCCCTGCGCCTGGAGACGTTCGGCGACCCCGACGATCACGCGGCGGGTGCGCACGATCTTGTCGTCGAGCGCGTTGTCGACGTGCAGGCGGATCGGGCGTTTCCAGCTCTGACTCGAAACGCGCGTGCGTTCGACACCCCCGAACGTCACCGTCTTGGGGCTGCCCAGGTCGTCGCGATTGACGTTGGAAAACGGCAGGGTCTGGATCGCGTGGATGTCGAGGAATTTCGGGGTGCTCACTGCTGCTCCTTCTTCTTCGTCTTCCTGGAGGGCTCGGCGCTGTTGTTCAGGCCTCGGTAGTACTCCCGCAACCAGCGGGCTGCGATCGTCTCTCGCCTGCGGTCCCACCAGGTGAGGTCCTCGATCAAGCGCGGCCAGTTGACATCAACAGCATCAGCGCGCAGGAAACCGACCAGGGGCGGGACGAGCCGGTGGGCACCATCGGCGTGGGAACGGCAGATCGCGTGCAGCCGGGTCTCCATCGACGACGCCGACTGCAACTTCAGATTGACCGCTGTGGCGCAGCTGTCCCCGAGAGACGTCACCGCAGTCCAGCCTCGCTTGCGCTCTGACTCGCCAACGTCGGCGCCCTCGCGCTGCAAGGCCAGCTCGGCCAGACGGCCGCGCCGGGGCTGGTCGCACATCATGGCCGCGACCGCGACGAACGCACGCTCGGCGGCCGGGTCGTGCGGTTCCGGCAGGAACTCCGCGACCTCACGCAGGGCGCCGAACGTACGGGGCTCACCCGGAACACGCCGCACTGCGGCGGCGACCGCGGCGCGGCGGCCGTTTTCAGGCAACACCTTCCGGCTGATGTGACTGGCCAATGCCCACGCCAGCGAGGCAGTATCGGTGCCTCGTGCCTCACTCATCAGGGTCTCCTTCGCGGGTGCTCTGCCAGCCCTGCCACAGCCGTCGGCGGGCGTTTTCCACGATCTTGATCTGATTTCCTCCTTCTCCTGTGCCCACTCGGGTGAACTGGGCAGTCACCTCGTCGTAGGCGGTCAGCGCACAGCGGATGAAGCGATTGGCCGTGGCATCAGTGGGCGGTGTGTCGGCGAGCACGATGTCCCAGAACTGGGCTTCGGCGGTGTCCCAATAGGCGGTCATGCCCTGATGCCGCAAGCGCGAACCGTGATCACGGACCTTGTGGTTGGGTTTGGTCTTGGCCAGCGCGTGCCACACGTTCGTCAGCGCCGACTCGAGGTTGCTGCCGGTGAGCTCCGCTCGCTCAACTGCCTGCTGCAGCCGATACCACGCTTCCGGAGCTTGGGAGTGCTTGGCTTTCCACTGCTCCCGCAGCGCCGGGGTGGCGCCGGCGATGTGCTGGCGGTCCTTGACCTGGGCGCGGTCCTGGTCGAACCCCAGAGCTTTCACGCGAACGGGACGGCGGTGTTCGTCCATGAGGTCCTCGAGGCCAGTGAACACAGCTGGGCGGATCGTGTGTTCGTTCCGGGCCCCGATCAGCGCGTCCAGATCCCGCCACGCCTGCCGGTTCGCATCAGCAGTGGCCGCGTAAGGCTCGCCGTCCTTGTTCACCCGGTAAATCACGAAGGGGTCCAGAGCGTTTCCTTGCGGTTGCCTCCGTGACCAGGTGATCCACGCGTCGGTCACGCTGGTCCCGTCCGCGGACGGCTGCAGCAGCACCGCGTGCTGGAAACGGCCCGTCAGCAGATCCACCAGTCCCTTGGGTTCTGGCGGCACTCCCAGCGGGTCGTCCTCCTCATCGGACTCCCACGGGGCCACACTGTGATCGCCCTGGGGAACCTCAAATGGCGTTCCCATGACAAGGGTTTCGAACAGCGATTCTCCGACCGGGTGGAACGAGACCGTGCCCCGCAAGGGCCCGGCCTTGGTGTTGGCCTCGTTGGTCTCACCCACCTGACGGGATGTACACCGGCCCGGCGCACCGAAGTACAACCACGACAACAACGCCCACACCGCGTTCTCCGGCGTCACCGCGGGCATGTCCGCATCCGTGGTGTGACTCAGCCACACCATCGACTGCCCCGCCGCACGCCCCGACACGAGCTTGTTAACCCCGCTGCTCGACGGCACGCCCTTCGAACTGCGGCACTGCTCCATCAACCGCCGATCCTGCAGAAACGGACGCTCCGAGACGGTGTGGAACAACTCGAACCGACCCTCATACGCCGTGAAGTAGGACTCGATCCGCTTCGGATCGAAGTAGCCGGTATCCAGCAGCTCGTTGCGGCAGTCGTAGAACTCATCCGGGTCCCGGACACGATCTAGGCCACTGACCCTCGCAGCCAGGACATACAGCACCCGCAGCAGCCCGGCCAAAGCCGTGGGATCCGCCACCTGTACATCCGCAATGTCATGCGCAGAGACCAGCAGATCCCGAAAACCCAGAACCCCAGTCGTAGCACCGGACGGGCCGCACCCGGTCCGCCAGCGGACAGGGCAAAAGCCCCGCACCGCCAGATCAAACGACGACATCCATCAGCTCCTCACAACACACCTGTCAGTCCGTTTCTCCTGGTGACCGCCCCGTGTTGAGGCTTGCGCTCGGCTCACGCGATCGACCATCCGCTAAGAGCACCTACGGTTCACGCTCGTTTTACGATGCCGAGCTCCTTGTCGAGCAGCAGTGATCGCTGTCCGATCGCCCCTGCATGGACCACGCCGTGTTCATCGACGAGGTGGCGTAGTGCGATGAGCTCGTCGAGTGGCCATGCAGAGGCCCACGGTTCCGGTAGGCGGTCCTGGGGGCCGTGGCCGCGCACGAGTGAGCCGTGGACGGGGACGACGTGGCTCATCACGGCTTTGGCCTCATCGAGGGCGAGGCGTCCCTGCCGGAGTTCCGGCAGGGGTTCGCCGGTAGGTGATCCCACCCGAACGGTGCCTTCCGGGAGCTCGAACAGCGGCAGTAGCCGTTCGGAATCGGCGTTGAACCGCGTCCGCGCCTGCGTCTCGTCGACTTCGTGCTCGGAGAATTCGACCAGGTCCTGCATGGGCGGGTCTGGCACGGAAGCGACTTCGGCGCCCTGGCGCTGGACCAGTGCCTCGGCAGCGCGGGTGAGTTCCTCGTCGGTGAAACCCTCCAGCAACTCGTCATCGAGCGCGGGCAACACCCCCGGGTTACCGAGATCCACCAGGTTTTGGACATCGTCGGGGATGCGCACACCGTCGTTCTGACGTGCCACGAGAAGCCGGTGAGCACGAACGAGGTTGGCCGCCGGGTAGATCGCGAGCCATGCCTTCCGGGCCAGCAACCAGCGTGGGTCCTGTTCCGGCCCGCTGAGCACCACCATGCGCCGGCGACCGTCCTCACCGGGCAGCGCCCACAGCGGGCGCAGTTCGTCGCAGACCCGGTGCCGCTGCAGTCGGCCCGCGCGCTGCAGAAGCAGCTCGATCGGCGCGAGATCGCTGACGACCAGGTCGGCGTCGATGTCGAGGCTCTGTTCCACGATGCTGGTCGCGATCAACACGCAGCGCCGCGTCGCACGCCGAGCGCATGCCTCCTCGGTGACGGGTTTGCCGAAGATATCGATTACTCGTTGCGTTTCCGCTTCGCGCTGACCGACCGGGAAACGGGCGTGCAGGAGTTTGAGCTCGACACAATGCTGCCTGGCCCACTCCTTCAGGTAGTCGTAGGTCTGCTGGGCTTCAGGAACCGTGGTGCAGATGACCAGGCCACACCCGCCGTGTTCGGCCAGCGGCCGCAACTCACGCTCCAGAACCGGAAGTCGCTTCACGACGCCGCCGTCTCCGGTTCCGACCTCAACCAGGTCCATCCCGAGCGTGCGCTTCTGCTCGGCCTCGACGGTCACCGCGGAGACCAGCGACGTGCCTGAGCGCTCGGCGTAGACCCAGCCTGGGTAGGGAACCTCAAGACCGCCATCGGTGCCGAGGTAGGCCGCGGACAACTCCCGCGCAACATGGCTCGGCAGGGTCGCCGACATCAGCACGACCGGAACACGGCATTCGCCGAGCCACTTCAGCAGCGTTGACAGAAGACCACGCATGTAGGCATCGAAGGCGTGCACCTCGTCGATGACCACGACCTTGTTGGTCACAGCGAACATCCGCAGGCTGTTGTGCCGCACGTGCAGCACCGACAGGAGCAACTGGTCGATCGTGCCCACCCCGACACCGGCCAGCATCGGCCGTTTCGCTCCTCGCAACCACTCCGTGGAGTGCACCACCGTGTCCTCGGCCCCCGCAACCTCCGCCGCGGCGGTCACCACTTCGGCGAGCATCTCATCCACCGGCCGCAGCCAGGCCATTCCATGAGCCAGCGCTGCGCTCGACTCCCCCGCTCCTCGCCGAGCGACGTATTCCGCGACACGCGTAAACATCTGGTCCGAGGTCGCCATCGTCGGCAGCGCCACGAACACTCCGGACGAACCAGTCGCCGTGCCCATCAGCCGCGCGGCGTGCAACACGGCCTCGGTCTTGCCCATGCCCATCGGCGCCGCGAGCAGCAGCAGTCCCGGCCCCGTAACCAGCCCAGGCAACTTCTCCGCGAGATCACCTTGCAGTTCGTTCGGCTCAAAATCCGGGAAATCGTCCTTGAAACTTCCCGGTTTGAGGCGCAACCGAGACAAGCCCGCCCACTTCACCCACCGGGCGACCACCTCCACCGAACCGGCGTGGAAGGCCTCCAAGCCAGCGGGGTCTCCGCGTTCCGGCACGAAGGAAAGCCGCTCCTTGATGTAGCCAACCTGGCTCGCAAGCCAGTCCGCCAAGATCACCAGACCAGTCACGAGCACCGCTGCAGTGCGATCCCCTCGCGAAACCGGAACACCAGGCGCCAACACGTCCCGCAACGCCGTTACGACCCGGACACGTTCCTCCTGCCACTGAGCGGCCCCCAACCCGTGAAAGGGCAGGTGCTGATCGCCCAGCTGCAACCTCGGCTTCAACTCCTCGAACCGCCCGTGATGGCCACCCAGGACCTGTGCAGCCAACCGCGCCCAACCCGTCTTCCCACCCGAATAGCCTTGGGCCTCCAGCAAGCCGGGGACACACCACGCCGAAGCCCGCTGGTGCGCGACCGAATTCCCGTCATCGGCGAAACCATCCGGGATTTCGACCTGGCGCTGGAACGCGGGCACGATCTTGCCGAGATCATGCAGAGACGCCCAGAATTCCAACACAGCACCGGTTTCGTTCTCCGCCAACCCCAGCGCCTCAGACAGCCTCGCCTTCACGTTCGACGAGACATACCCCAGCCACAACACCCGGATCGCCGCCGCAGCATCCAACCCATGACAGATCAGCGGATACCGAACACCCAACCCACGTTCTTTCCCCCAGAACCGCAGATCAACCTCATCCAACCGAACACTCCACACGCCGACGAACACGATGCGCGCCGGACGCTAGCGCCCGCCACCGACAACAACGCCCAAACCAACCGAACTCTCCCCCAAACGGCCCAGTCACCACGGGCACCCAAGACTCACAACGAACAAGCAACCACCTAGAATCCCAGCTCACGAAGTCTGCTCTCCACCCGCGTGGAGGTGGCCCGGTGGCGGTCATCGCGGGCCTCACAGCCCGATGCTGCTCTCCACCCGCGTGGAGGCGTCCGCGCGGGTGGAGAGCAAGCCTCGATGTCGCGCCGATGCTCCTCGTCGGCATTTCCAGGCTGATCCTGCCTGCGCCAGCTTTCGGATACCTGAACCAGGACTGCGAACCGTCTCGATGAACATCCCCACCGGCCAGCTGCCATATCGGCTGAAGTCGCGGTTCGCTTTGCACATTTTCGTGCAGAAGGAACAGTAAAGGGTAGTTTTTGGGACCTGTGCACATTTTCGTGCAGACTGTGAGCCACTCACGGAACATTCTCGTTAGGCACGCGGCACCGCTCCAAAGTCCCTGGCTGGGGACGTGGCGCCGTACAAAAGGTGGCGTGCTTCCGGAGGTAGAAGTCCGGAACCACGCCACCTTTTGCGCATCACCCTCTTCCGGGCTGTGAATGAACCCGTTAGTGTCACCGACCAACGCGGCCCAGTTCCCGGAAATGGCATGGACTTCTACCCCTGATCGAAGTCAGGGCCCCACGCCCTCTTTGGCTTCCGGCCGCGCGCCACGTCCCCAGCCCGGATTTGAAGGAGACGACGTCATGCCGATCGATGGCTTCAAGCTC
This sequence comes from Saccharopolyspora endophytica, assembly GCF_018070075.1. Taxonomy (GTDB): domain Bacteria; phylum Actinomycetota; class Actinomycetes; order Mycobacteriales; family Pseudonocardiaceae; genus Saccharopolyspora; species Saccharopolyspora endophytica. Next base: position 782,676 of record NZ_JAGPXE010000001.1, on the reverse strand, counting down.
GCCGTCGCGAGCTGCGCCATTCTGACCTTCTGCGCGCTCATCGCCTACATCGTGCGCACTCTGTCCCGCGACGAAGTCACCGTTGGCAGACTCATTGGCACCCTGGCCGCGTTGGCCGGAGTGATCGCGGCGATCCCGGCCGTGATCACCGCCCTCTACAGCGTCTGAGCGGCGTCCCGATGACAACGAGAATCCCCCTCAAGGATCTGTGGAGAGTCCGCCCACGCAGCGACGTTGTCGAGCTTCTGACACGCACCCAGCGGGACAAGCTCGACAAGGTCAGTCACTTTGCCACCTACAGCCCCGGTTCGATCATCACCAGCCAGGGCAGTACCGGATCGACCGTCGCCATCGTTTACAACGGGTGGGTCAAAGGCTCCACTCACACGCCTCGTGGCACCTCAGCGCTGAACGTGCTCTACGGACTCGGAGATCTGCTCGGCACCGAGGCGTTCACCGGATCAACGCACACCGAAACCACGATGCCCCTGCACACAACACGCCTGCTCGTCATCAACGCCAGAGATTTTCAGAACATCCTCGCTGAGACTCCCCGGCTCATCTGGTCAGTGCACCAGCTCGAAGTCAACCGGCGGATCATCGCCGAACGTCGCCGAGCCGCGATGACAAGCTCGACCGGAAGGGAACGCCTCGCACTGACCCTGATCAGTCTCCGCTATGTCTTCACCCAAAGCACCGCCGACAACGGACCCGTCATCATCCCGCTCACCCAAGACGAACTCTCCGAGCTCGCCGGAACACACCGAAACACCACCGTCGAAGCTTTAAAGACCTTCCGCAGTGTCGGCGCACTCGGCACCGGACGTGGCCAGATCATCATCCTCGACGCCCAACTACTGCTGCCCTACACCACGCACACCGCCGACGAACCACTGATCTAAGCGGTCTGCCAAGCGGGTAGCAGGCCGCTCCGCTGGGGTGACGAGCGGACAGAGGCGCCACCTGGTCGACGTGGCGTCTCTGCTCGACTGCGACCCGGTCTCGTCGCCAGCGGGTTCAAGTCGTCGCACTCCAAGCCGAGGGAGTCAACATCGACCAGCGGTCCACACGACCACTGAGCGATCACCCACTGTTCGACGCGCCCAACCCAGCGTTTCCGATCCTGCCAAAAGACTGGCCGCGCAATCGCCCCGGGCAGTTCCCCGTCGCTGACGCGCTGCATCGGCACACGCTCAAACTTCCTGTGCCCCACTACGATGACGCGCTCACCGAGGACTACCTGACCGCGTTCACCAAGATCTGGACACACCGTCACGAACTGAAGGAAGACCCGACCGCATGAACATGCCCACCCTTACCGAACTCAACACACAGGACGCCAACGACGGCATCGAGCAGCAAGTCGTCGGCGCCATCATCGACCACCAAGGCGAGATCCTACTGCTCAAGCGCCCCATGGATGACTTCCGTGGCGGCACGTGGGAACTACCGTCAGGCAAGGTTGAACGCCACGACGCCGACCTTTTCGCCGCACTGCGCCGGGAAGTCAGTGAGGAAACCGGCCTGATCATCGCGGACATCACCGGGTACCTCGGCGCATTCGACTACACCTCCGGTTCTGGCAAACGCACACGTCAGCACACGTGGTCAACAACTCAGCGAAGCGTCGATCCCCGAGAAGATGTCGTACTTACCGAACACGACAACCAGGCTTGGGTGACCAACACCAGTGCGCACTCAGTCAGCAGCGAGGTCCAGCACCTCGTCGACACCCACTTCACCGCCGTAACCAGCTGACCCATAGGCCAAACAACGCCAGCACCAAACGAACAGGCAACCTCCAAAACCCCAGTTCACGAAGTGTGCTCTCCACCCGCGTGGAGGTGGTCCGCGCGTGGAGATCGTCCCGATCTGGGACACCGAGTGCTCTCCACCCGCGTGGAGGTGGTCCGGCCCGGCAGACCGCGACCACCGAGTCGGTTGTGTGCTCTCCACCCGCGTGGAGGTGGTCCGCTCGAAGTTCTGCGCCCGCTCCCGGCGAGCTCGTGCTCTCCACCCGCGTGGAGGTGGTCCGGTGCCAAAGGTGCCGTTTCCGCTGGGTTTACGGTGCTCTCCACCCGCGTGGAGGTGGTCCGGTGCCAAAGGTGCCGTTTCCGCTGGGTTTACGGTGCTCTCCACCCGCGTGGAGGTGGTCCGGAGTCACCATGGCGACCTCCCTGGACCGGGACGTGCTCTCCACCTGCGTGGAGGTGGTCCGCAAGCCATGTCAGCCGCACAAAGGGCGGCAACAAAATCAGAAGAAGTCGCCGGATAGTCCCAACAGATCTCGGCCAGCTGGACGTTCGCGCCTCGATACGCCTGCGCATCAATCACGCACTGGGCGCGCACACACGCAGCACTACCTGGGACGAGGCGCCAACTTCTGAGCGGCCAAGCGCCGTTCGGTGCGCAAGACGGCTTCGGCGAGCACCGGCCGCGCCTTGACCCACGTGCGGTGAACCGGGTCCTCCGGAGCGTAACGGCTGAAGATCTCTTCGATCCGCTCGACGAAGGCCAGGCGTTGCCCAGCCGGCCCCGTAGTGAGGTCAGCCGTAACCAGGGCGTCCAACAGGGCGGAGTCCTCGAATGAGAACTCGGCCAGATCGTCGGACCTCCCGCGCTCAGCTGCCTCGAACCGCGCCCCGGAGTGGTGCGCAACGAGGTTCACGATCACCTCCGACCACCCCTGTTCCCTGAGGTACCGGGCACCGTCGAGCGGGTGGAACTTGGTGTGACCGATCTCAGGGGCATATCCGATGTCGTGCAGCCAAGCCGCGGCGACCAAGCTGTCTCGGTCCTGCGGTCGCACCGCGTCGCTGAGCTCGGACGCTCGTGCTGCGACTGCCTGAACATGCTCCCAACGGCGCCCCAGCGGGGCCACGAAGCGTTCGGCAGTCTCGGCGGCTAGCTGGACCAGCTCCATGTGCGCTCACGCTACCTTTCACCGGCTTCGAACCGTGATCGGTTCAGCCCTGATGAAATCACGCAACTACACGAGGACATGTCACACGACCGACCGCCCCGGACCACCGGACCACTCACGAAACCGTGCCACCGATCCAAGCAGCCAGGCACCCCGCAACCGCGACAACAGTCCCAACATCATTACGTTGAACCGCTGAACACATATGGGATGAACACAGTAAGCCAAGATCCACTGCTCCCAGATTACTCCCAAAACAGTTGGAGCCCCAACCAATGGAAACCATCAGTTGGGGCTCTCAGCTGGTAATATAGTTGGTGCGCGATACTGGGATTGAACCAGTGACCTCTACCGTGTCAAGGTAGCGCTCTCCCACTGAGCTAATCGCGCTCGGCGGATCTCTCCGCCAGCGGTGAAGAGTTTAGCCCAACGGGTTTCGGCCGTTCGCACCCACCCCTGGCCTCGGCCGTACGCCGCCGCCCGAGCGCCTGGAACGCAAAAACGCCGCTCCACCCGGGGTGGTAGCGGCGCTTCGCGTCAGCCGAAGATCAGCGGTCGGCCATCTTCTTCTGCAGGTTCTCGTCCAGCGTCGCGAGGAACTCCTCGGTGGTCTGGAACGGCTGGTCGTTGCCGACCAGCAGGGCCAGGTCCTTGGTCATCTTGCCGCTCTCGACGGTCTCGACGATGACCTGCTCCAGCGCGTTGGCGAAGCCGATGACCTCCGGGGTCGAGTCCATCTTGCCCCGGGCCTGCAGGCCGCGGGTCCAGGCGTAGATCGACGCGATCGGGTTGGTCGAGGTGGGCTTGCCCTGCTGGTGCTGGCGGTAGTGGCGGGTCACCGTGCCGTGCGCGGCCTCGGCCTCCACCTTGCCGTCAGCGGTCATCAGCACCGAGGTCATCAGGCCCAGCGAGCCGAAGCCCTGCGCGACGGTGTCCGACTGCACGTCACCGTCGTAGTTCTTGCAGGCCCAGACGTAGCCGCCCTCCCACTTCAGGGCGGTGGCGACCATGTCGTCGATCAGCCGGTGCTCGTAGGTGATGCCCTTGGCGTCGAACTGAGCCTTGTACTCGGCCTCGAAGACCTCCTCGAACACGTCCTTGAACATGCCGTCGTAGGCCTTCAGGATCGTGTTCTTGGTCGACATGTAGACCGGGTAGCCGCGCTCCAGGCCGTACCGGAAGGACGCGTGCGCGAACTCCTCGATCGACTTGCGGTAGTTGTACATGGCCATGGCCACGCCACCGTCTTCACCGAACTTCGCCACCTCCATCTCGATCGGCTCGGAGCCGTCTTCGGGGGTGTAGGTGATGGTGACGGTGCCCGGGCCCGGGACCTTGAAGTCGCTGGCCTTGTACTGGTCGCCGTGGGCGTGACGGCCGATGACGATCGGCTTGGTCCACGTCGGCACGTACCGCGGGATGTTGGAGATGACGATCGGCTCGCGGAAGATGACGCCACCGAGGATGTTGCGGACGGTCCCGTTCGGGCTCCGCCACATCTTCTTCAGGCCGAACTCCTCCACGCGCGCCTCGTCAGGCGTGATGGTGGCGCACTTGACGCCTACGCCGTGCTTGGCGATGGCGTTCGCCGCGTCGACGGTCACCTGGTCGTCGGTGGCATCCCGGTGCTCGATGCCGAGGTCGTAGTAGTCGAGGTTGATGTCCAGGTAGGGGTGGATCAGCTTGTCCTTGATGAAGGACCAGATGATCCGGGTCATCTCGTCGCCGTCCAGTTCGGCGACCGTGCCCTGGACCTTGATCTTGCTCATGTGGCGGGGTGCTCCTCTCGCGAGAATGCAAGCGGTACAAGCGTACTGCTAGCGCCTTCGATTGTGCCTTGCCCCCGTCGGCCGCCACCAGGGTCACGGCACATCCGAAGCCAGATTCACAGCTGCCACTCCCCGGGCAATGCCGAGCCGCACCGCGATCTTCTTCTACTCTCGAACTCACAGACGAGTGATCTTGTCGAGCAGGTGTTCGGCGCGGCAGGCGATGCAGGAGAGACATGGCGACAGGACCGACGCACGCGATGAGCGGGTTGGCCGCATGGGCAGCGGTGACCGCCCTGGCCGACACGCACGCGATAGGGCAATTATCCCCCAAGACCTGGGTGGTCGGAGCCACTCTCTCCGCAGGCGCCGCTCTGCTGCCCGACATCGATCACCCGTCGTCCACCGTCGCGGCCACCTTCGGCGCCATATCCAAGGGCTTCTCCGCGGGCATCAGCGGCTTCAGCGGCTTCCTGTACCGGCTGACCCGCACCAAGAGGGACAGCGACCGCGAGGGCACCCACCGCGGCTTCACGCACACGGTCGTCTTCGCCGTCCTCGCCGGGCTGATCACCACCGCGATCGTGCAGACCAGCGAGGGCAGCGCGCTCGGCGTGCTGATGTTCTTCTTCGCCGGGCTCGCGGTGCGCGGGCTGATGCACACCTGGAGCTCGCGGCAGGACGCGCTGCTCATCGCGGTCACGTCGTTGCTGCTCACGGTGGCCTGCTGGGCCTGGGCGGGCGATCAGCCGACCGACGCCGCCGCGTTCGGGCTCGCCGTGATGATCGGCTGCGTCGCCCACTTCATCGGCGACGCGATCACCGAGCAGGGCTGCCCGATGCTGTGGCCGGTGCCGCTGGGCGGCAAGACCTGGTACCCGGTCGCGCCGCCGAAGAAGCTGCGCATGCGCACCGGCGGCGCCGTCGAGCTCGCCATCATCGGCCCCGGCCTGACCCTCGCGGCGGCGGCGCTGACGTGCGTGGTGCTCTACCGCCTCGGCGTGGCCCCGTGGCTGGCCGGACTGGACCTGCCACCTGGCTTGATGGCCTGGATCGAGGCAAGTCCTTGAGCCAGCCGGAGTAGGGTTTAGACCATTAGCACGCAAAACAAGACAAAGGGCGCAATCCCTCTGGTCTGACCGATAAGGTGCACCTGCGGTGCCATGTGGGCACCGCTCCTTGTCCCCGGAGGGAAGATGCGAGCTCGAATGCGGATCGCAGCGGCGGTCGTGTCGCTGCCGCTGCTGGCCGGCCTCGCCGCGTGCGGCGAGATCCAGGAGGCCCAAGAGGGACTGCAGCAGGCCAACCAGCAGCTCCAGGGCGCCCAGCAGAGCCTGGACACCGCTCAGGCGTGCCTGCAGGCGATCAACGCGGCGAACTTCGTGCCGAATTTCGCCGACCCGCAGAAGGCTCAAGCCGACGCGCAGGCCAAGGTCACCGAGATCCAGCAGCTCGCCGACCGGACCGCCGACGAAACCCTGAAGCAGAACCTGCTCGACGTGCAGGAGTCGGTCCAGCAGGTGGCCGACGGCCAGATCGACATCGAGGCCAGCGCCGAGTGGACCTCCGCTCAGCTGGACAAGTACCAGGCCGTCACCACGACCTGTTCCCGCCTGGCCGGCTGACGACCATGCGGAGCGTGTCGCACGTCACTTAGCCTGGTGTGGCGGAGGTGATGTGCGATGAGAGCAGTCGTGGGCGACCAGCTTCACGTGCACAGCAAGCACGTCGACGAGGCCGAGAAGTACGGGGAGATCCTGGAGGTCCTCGGACCGGACGGTGAACCGCCGTACAGGGTCCGCTACACGGACGGGCACGTCGGCCTGGTGTTCCCGGGCTCCGACTGCGTGGTCGAAGCCCCATCCCCTCGCCGAGGGGAGTAGCGAGGCCGGTCGCGCCCAGCGGCCGGCCTCACCCCCACGGTTCGGCGAGGACCGAATCCACCTCGGCCCGGAACAGCGGTTCCGGGTCGACCCCCATCCCGGCGAACTGACCGGTGATCTCGAGGCTCAGCACGCCGTGCAGGCGCGACCAGGCGCGGACCGCCTTGCGCAGCGCCGGCACCGGCGGCTGCGGCCCGCCGCGCCGCTCGCGCCAGGCCACCAGCTGCCGGTCCAGCGCACCGCTCGGCGCCGCCTCCGGCGCCAGCTCGGCGAGTGCGTCCAGGAGCGGCCGGAACGCGCGGTCGGCGAGCCCGAAGGTCTCCGCGGGCGCCTCGTAGCCGGGCACCGGCGTTCCGTAGAGCAGCAGGAAGCGCTGCGGGGCCTCCAGCGCCCACGCCCGGAAACCCATCGCGACCTCGCGGAACCTGTTCTCGGGAGCCTTGCGGCGGTGGTCGAGCGCGATGCCCTCCAGGGTCTCGGCCAGGTCGCGGTAGCCGTCGGTGACCAGGTCGGTGAGCAGCGCGTCGCGATTGGCGAAGTACCGGTAGAGCGCGGGCCCGGTGACGCCCATCCGCTTGGCGATCGCGTTGACCGAGATCCCCGACGGCCCCGACTCGGCGAGCTGCTCCATCGCGACCTGCTTCGCCTCGTTGCGCGTCTGCTCCCGGAACCGCTCCCGGGGACTGCGCTGCGCTGCTGACATGTCCGCCTCCCTTGACACCCACACGGTAACAGGATCATATTGGAGTTAGAGGTTATAACGTTCGCTATTCGTTATCACTAGGAGTCGTCATGGCAGGCACCGAGATCGCGTTCACCGGGCTCGGCGAGGTCGCCGTCCGCGAGGCCGACGCACCCGAACCGGGACCGCGCGGCGTCGTGATCCGCACCGAGGCCACCGGGGTCTCCTTCGCAGAGGTGCAGATGCGGCGCGGCCGCTACCCGGCCCAACCCGCGTTCCCGTTCGTGCCCGGGTACGACCTGGTCGGCGAGATCGTCGCCGTCGGATCCGAGAGCTCCTGGCGGATCGGGCAGCGGGTGGCGGCCATGCCGCGCACCGGCGCGTGGGCCGAGCACGTGGAGGTCCGCGACCGCGACCTCGTCGAGGTCCCCGCGGACATCGACGCGGCCGAAGCGGTGTCGCTGGTGCTCAACGGCGTCACCGCGCGGCAGCTGCTGCGCGCCGCGAACGTCCGAAGAGGACGAACGATCCTGGTGCACGGCATCGGCGGCGGAGTCGGGGCGCTGCTCGCGCAACTGGCCGCCGCCGACGGGATCCGCGTCATCGGAACGGCTTCCGCGCATCGGCACGCCGATCTCGCCGACCTCGGAGCGGAGTTGATCGATCACCGCGCGGAGGACGTCGCGGCGCGCGTGCGCGAGCTCGCACCCGGCGGCGTCGACGCCGCCCTCGACCCGCTCGGGTCGTCGAGCCTGCCGACGTCCTGGCGGCTGCTCGCACCCGGCGGCACCCTCATCAGCTACGGCAGTGCGACCACGCTCGACGATGCCGGCCCGTGGTGGCGGCCGTACCTGGGAATCACCCGGCTGCTGGCCGGCTGGGAGCTCCGCCGGCTGCTCGGCAGGACGGCAGGACGCCGCATGCGGCTGTACTACGTGCAACCCGGGGAGCGCTTCCGAGCCGATCTGGCCGAGCTGTTCCGGATGGTCACCAGTGGACGGTTGCGCCCGCTCATCGCCGAACGGATGCCGCTCCAGGACGCCGAGCAGGCCCTGGACCTGCACCTATCCGGGAAGAAGACCGGCCGCATCGTGCTGCTGCCGGCGAACCCGGACGCGGGAAACCCGAAATGTTAGCTGGTTTGCACCATCCCGGACTCCCACGGAACGCCCCACGTCCTTAAGGTGGTTCCAACGGGAATCGCGAGGAGGCTGTGAAGTGTTGCAAGACGACCGGGACGCGGGGGCACCGGCCGATCTTCCTGCGGTTTTCGGCATCGGTTCAGGACTTTCCACGGAGCTGCCACCGGGCGAGATCCTCACCGAGCGGATGTCGATGGCCGCCTACCCGACACCGCTGTGCTGGATCAGCCTGGACACCCCGAGACCCCAACTGGCCGCTGCGCTGCGCGCCGAGCACCGGCGCAGCGGGCTGTGGCCGCTGCTGCTGTGCGACAGCGACGAGACCTTCGGCGAGCGCTGCACCGTCGGCGTGACCGCCCCCGAACCGCTGGAGCACATCGACCGCTGGCGCGTCTACGACGTCATGGTCCGGATCTGGGACGGCCTCGTGCAGGCCGACGACGAACTCGGCCCCGCCTACGACCTCGACGTCCTGGCGCCCTTCGACTACGCCTGCCCGGGACCCGCCAAGGCCGGCAACCTGCTGGCCGACCCGGACGTGCTGGCCAACCAGCAGCTCCCGAAGCTCGTCGACGCCGACACCCGGCTGGCCCTGGTGCCGGTCAAGCGCGGCGCCGACGTGCTGACGGTGCTCGGCTGGTCCGGTGCGGCCAACCACGTCTCGCGCACCGCCGGGCTGTCGGCGATGGTCCGCAGCTGGGAGGAGCGCTTCGGCGCCCGCATCCTGCGGCTCGGCCCGGACCGCCTGGACATGAGCGTCGCCGCCCCGCCGCAAACGGCCGAGCACGCCGCCCGGGTCGCCGCCGAGCACTGGACCTTCTGCCCCGACCGGATCCTGCAGGAGACCGGCTCGATCTCGGCCTACGCAGGCGAGATCCGAGGCCGCCGCACCTGGTCCTTCTGGTGGGACTGAAGGGTTTCAGCGGAAATCAGAACCCCGATTTCCACTGAGATCGGAGTCCTCTCCCCGGAACCCGGATCCCTCTCCTCAAACCCCGGTCCCGACTTCCACTGAAATCCGGGCCCCAACTTCCACTGAATCGGGACGCGCGCTTTCGGCGGGAACCGTCCGCTTGGAGTTCGGGGAACTTTCGCGGACTGTCTCCTGTGGACGAGAAAGAGGCAGGCGTCCCCGGGTGGGGCGCCTGCCTCTTGGGGTTCTCGTCAGCCGAACAGGCCTGTGATGGTCATGGCGATGGAGATGATGACCACGCCGAAACCGCTGTAGAGCAGCATGTCCACGACGCGGCTGCGGATGGCCAGCAGACCGGCGCGCTCGTCCGGGATCACCGCGCGCAGCCCGGCCGCCACCAGCAGCGCCAGACCGAGCACGACCGTGCCGCGACGCCAGTGCTGCAGGGCCACCAGCAGAAAACCGATCAGCCCGATGCCGCACACCAGGCCGAACGGCACGTGGACGGACATGCGGTACCTGTCCGGGATCCAGTCGCTCACGTTCCTCCAGTCCCCGCGCCGAACTCAGCCCAGGTTGCGCTCGGCCGCCTCGACGACGTTGGTCAGCAGCATCGCGCGGGTCATCGGGCCGACGCCGCCGGGGTTCGGCGACAGGAAGCCGGCGACCTCGGAGACGTCCGGGTGCACGTCACCGGCCAGCCCGTCGTCGGTGCGCGTGACGCCCACGTCGAGCACGGCCGCGCCCGGCTTGACCATGTCCGCGGTGATCAGGTTCGGCACGCCGGCGGCCGCGACCACCACGTCCGCGCGGGAGATCTCCGAGGCCAGGTCCTTGGTGCCGGTGTGGCACAAGGTCACCGTGGAGTTCTCGCTGCGGCGGGTCAGCAGCAGGCCGATCGGACGGCCGACGGTGATGCCGCGACCGACGACCGCCACGCGCGCGCCGTTGAGCTCGACGTCGTGACGGCGCAGCAGCTCGATGATGCCGCGCGGTGTGCACGGCAGCGGAGCCTCCTCGCCCAGCACCAGGCGGCCGAGGCTGATCGGGTGCAGGCCGTCGGCGTCCTTGGCCGGGGCCATGCGCTCCAGCAGCGGTCCGGCGTCGAGGTGCTTGGGCAGCGGCAGCTGCACGATGTAGCCGGTGCACTCGGGATCGGCGTTGAGTTCGTCGATCACCGCCTCCACGTCAGCCTGGCTGACGTCGGCGGGCAGGTCCTTGCGGATCGACTTGATGCCGACTTTCGCGCAGTCGTTGTGCTTGGCGCGCACGTAGGACTGCGAACCCGGGTCGTCTCCGACCAGCACCGTTGCCAGGCCCGGGGCCTGCCCTTGCTCGACGAGCCGGGCGACGCGGGGTCGCAGCTCCTCGAAGATCGCGTCCTTGGTGGCCTTGCCGTCGAGAATCGTCGCGCTCACAGCTGCTCATCGTGGCAGATCGGTCGCGGCTTGACCTCGCCGGTCCGCAATTTTCTCCGCCACTTCTCCCACGACTTCGGCGGCGGGCCGCAGCGGACCGGAGCGGCGCAGGTGCACGAGCACCACGCCGAACGCGGCGACCGCCAGCGCGGCGCACGTCGCCCCGGCCAGGGCCGGGCCACCGCGGTCCATCATCGAGCCCGCCAGCGGGTTGGCGATCGCGATGCCCATCGTGCTCGCGGTGGTCGTCCAGCCGAACGCCTCGCCCCGGCGTTCCGGCGGCGCCAGATCGGCCAGCCGCCCGTTGGAGGCCGCCAGCAGCGGCGCGATCGCCGCACCGCCGACCGCCAGGATCGCCCCGATCACCCACGGCGATCCGCTGGACACCGGCGGCAGCGCCGGGACCAGCGCGCACAGGCCGAGCGCGGCCAGCCCCGCGCGAACCCCCAAGCGGTAGCGCGGGAAACCGCCCATCACGAGCCCGCCGACCAGCGACCCCAGCGCCCACATCGTCGCCATGACCCCCGCCAAGCCGGGCTCACCCCGCTCGCGGGCGAATCCGACCAGCACCAGGTCCACCGAGACCAGCGCGCCGACGGACAGGCTGAAGAAGCACATCATCGACACGAAACCCGGCACCCGCACCAGGCTGACCGAGCGTCCACCGTGGGCACCGCCGCCCAGCCCGCCGCGAATCCCCGCACGCCACCACGCCGAGGCGAACAGACCGGGACCGATCAGCGCCCATGCGGCCAGCACCGCCAGCGCCACCGACGGGCTCCACGCCGCCACCACGAACGTCGCCAGCATCGGCGCCACCACGTAGAGCAGCTCCTGCAGCGTCGCCTCGACCGCGTAAGCGGCCTCGCGCGCCTCGCCCGCGGTGATCCGCGGCCACATCGAGCGCGCCACCTGCCCCAGCGGCGGCGACGCCAGGCCCGTGGCGAGCCCGACCAGCAGCATCACCCACCAGTGCGAGCCGTCCAGCCGGTGCGTGGTCACGATCATCGCCGCGAACCCGGCCGACTGGAAGAACCCGCTCACCACCAGCACTTTCGCGACGGAGGTGCGGTCGGCCGCACGGCCGCGCACCGGCCCGGCGATGGCCTGGCCGATCGTCATGGCCGTGCAGACCGCGCCACCGATCGCGTACGAACCGGTCCACTCGGCGATCAGGAACGTCACGACCATCACCTGAGCCGGGATGTAGAGGCGCGCGAGCAGGCCGAAGCCCATCAGTGACGGAGCGTGTGGGACAGCGGCCAGTAACCGGTAGGGACGCAGCACGTGATAACTGTGGCGTTCGGCACGGGCGTACCGCTACTGGTTTTTCGGACCCCCTCGCTGATCCAATACACCTGGTGGTGTGATGTTCATTCGAACTTTCAGCAGGCAAGCTCTGGGGCGAGATCACCGTTCTCACCCAGGGTGATCTTGAAAACCGCCACAAGACGATCAACGGCGGCGCGGATGTCACACACAGCGCACAACGCCGGGCCCGCGTCGAGTAGCGTTTCGGCGGGGTGGAATCGGGTTGCCTCGTCGAGAGGGGGAGGATGTCACCCATGTCGCGTCCGACAGCGATCAGTCCGGAAGAGCAGGAGCAGATCGCCCGCAAGATCGGTGTTCTGCTTTTACAAGGCGCTCCTGAGGACTGGCAGGAGATCACGGTGGAGTACCGCGCCACCGGCGAATACACCGACCTGCTGGGTGAGCTCACCGCGCAGGACGGCAGTTCACGCTCGCTTGAGCCGCCGGTCGAGCTGCGCGAGATCTTCGAGCGCCTCCGGGAGGGCATGTACCGCCCCGACGTGGGCACCTGGTTGAGCGCGCTCTACGTGGTCGAGCGCCCGTCCAGTTACCGAATCGATATCAACTTCGACACCGAGCCGCAGTGGCAGCGCCCGCTGCCCCGCGCGGCCTACGTCGACGAACTTCGCCGCTACCCGCGGTCCGAGGACAACATCCCGGACTGGATGCAGGAACGGGTCGACGGCACCGCATCCCCGCAGGCCGAGGACACCCCCGTGGTTCCCGACACGGTCGCGGGGCTGGAGGACGAGTTCTCCTCCGCCACCATCGGCTCCGGCCGCTTCCGGATCACCAACGTCTTCGACGACGTCGACGACGAAGGTCGCCCGGTGGTGTCCGAGCGCCGCCCGGTGCCCGCCGACGAGGTCGGCGCGCTGCGGCAGTACCTGGAGAACGCTCCGGTCGTGCTGGCCTCCCGGGAGAACGAAGAGGACCACTTCGACCCCGAGCGCTCCCAGACCGTCCCGGGCACCTGGCACACCGACGGCATCTGGCTGTGGCCGGGTTCGGTGGCCTACTACCTCGCTCAGTACGGCATGCCGCCGGAATCGGCGCTGGTCGAGCACGTCCGCAGCCGCGGCTTCACCGTCGGCGACGTCGACGACGCGACCCGCGAAGCGGCCATCAGCGAACTGGTGGACCAGCCCGACGACGAGCCGGCCGACGAACCCGAGTCGAACTCCGGGGGCTCCGCGCTCGGCGTGGGTGCCGGGGTGGCCGCCGGAGCGGGGGCTGCCGCCGTCGGCGCCGCCGCGATCGCTTCCACCGCCGGTGAGCCCGAGGTCGACCAGGTTCCCGAGCCCGCCGACGAGCTCATCGAGGACGACGCACCGTCGGCCTCCGGTTCGCGGCACGTCCTCGACGAGGACGACGACGCTCCCGACGCCCAGGAAGTGCTGGCGCAGCTGCACGATCGGCTGTCCGACTTCCACGTGGACAGCGACGCCTACCGGTTGGGCAGCCGCAGCGCGGACGCCCACTGCCTGGTGCAGGACGGCGACGACTGGGTCGTCACCGGCAACGAGGACGTCCGGTTCGCCCGCGTCGACCACGCCGCCGCGTACCTGCTCGGCAAGCTGCTGATGGAGCAACCGACCGCGTCGGCACCGGTCGCTCCGGCTCCGGTCGCCCCCAAGGTCGCCGACCTGCCGCAGCGCACCGCGCCGGAACCCGAACTGCCGCAGCGCACGCCGCAGGAACCGGCCGACCTCCCGCTGCGCACGCCGGAGCCCGCCAGCGAGCTCCCGCAGCGCACGCCGGAACCGGCCGATCTGCCGCAGCGCGGTCAGCAGGAGCCCTCAGACCTCCCGCAGCGGACCCCGGAACCGGCCGCCGAGCTGCCCAAGCGCACCCCGGAGCCGTCGGCCGATCTGCCGCAGCGCACGCCGCAGGCGTCCGAACTGCCCCAGCGCGCCGCGCGCGAGCCGGAGCAGTCGGGCCCGAGCACCGGTGGGAACCCGCTGTTCACCGCGAACCAGGAGGCGCCGCAGGTGTCCCAGGAGCCGGCACCGCAGGCCCCGCCGGCACCGCCCGCCGAGGAGCCGACCCGGTTCCAGCCGGCGCCGTCGATGGACCGCCCGCTCCCGCCGCAGGCTCCGCCGTCCCCGCCCGCGGGGAACCCGGTGCAGCCGCAGGCCGGTGGGGCGCCGGGGTCCAACCCGCTGCCCAAGCGCCAGCCGCGGCGGGACAGCAACGCGCCGGTTCCCCCGGCCGCCGGCCCCGCCGCGCAGCAGGGTCCGGCCGGTGGTGCCGAGCGTCGTCCCGGGCCCGGTGGCCCCGGCATGGCCGGTCCGCAGCGGCAGGGCCCGCCGCCCGGACCGCCGCGTCCGCAGCAGGGTCAGCAGCCCCCGCAGGGCCAGCCGCCGGCTGCGCCCAACGGCCAGGCCCAGCAGGGTCAGCAGATCCAGCCGCTCAACGGCGAACCGCCGCTGACGCTGTACCGGGACCGCCGGATCGTCATGCTGCAGCCGGGCACCGAGCTCGACCGCTTCGGTGAGCCCAACGGCAACGTGCTGTACACCGTGCACACCCCGTACACGCACCGCTCGCTGCCGCCGCAGTGGTCCAACCGGACCTACTCGGCCTACCGGGTGCAGCGCCCGATCCAGGCGCTGCGGGGCACCGCGGTCGCGTGGTTCGAGCAGCCCGGCGGTGGCACCGCGTTCGTGCTCCCGGCCGCGGTCAGCGACCTCATCGCCGACGGCACCCTCGCCGAGATGCCGTCGGGCGAGCGTCCGCCCATGGAGTGAGACCGGTTGAGAGAGGGCCCTTCCCCAACTCGGGGGAGGGCCCTCTTTCGTCTCTCGTGGTCTCCGCTCGCGGCGAATCCGGTCAGTCCAGGTGCAGGCCGTGGGCCGCGGCGAAGGACAGGGCCAGGGCGGTGTCGACCCGAGCGCCCCGCAGGTTCGCCTGGACCAGGGCGTCGGCGTCGAGGCGGGCGTCCCGGAGGTCGGCGTTGTTGAGGCGCGCGCCGAGCATCCGCGCCCCGCTGAAGTCCGCTTCGCCGAGGTCGCAGCCGCGCAGATCGCACTCGGTGAGGTTGGCCTCCCGGAAGCGGGCCCCGCGCAGATCGACGTCGCGCAGATCGCAGCGACCCATCGCGACCAGGGTCAGATCGGTCTCGCGGACCTTCAGCGATCGCAACCGGCAGTCGACGAAGCTGGACCCCAGCAGGCTGCACCCGTCGAAGCTGCTCTTGCCGAAGACCGTGCGCTTGAACTTGCAGGACCGGAACGCGCTGGCGACGTGCGAGGAGTTGTTGAGGTCCGCGCCGGTGAAATCGCAGTCGGTGAACACGCAGTTGCGGGTCTTCAGACCGGTCAGGTCGGCGTCGGTGAACACGCATTGCTCGAAGACCCGGCCGGACCACTCCTGATCCGGCAAGATCGCGTCCTGGAAGTCCTCGCCGACCGCGCTCGTCATGGCCACACCCTGGCACGAGCGCCCGACAGCACCGGAGGCGCCATGCGAATCCACCGAGTCGTTCCCAACATCAGGGCCACCGACATCGCCGCCACGCGTGATCACTACGTTCACGTCCTCGGTTTCGAGGTGGTGATGGACATGGGCTGGATCGTCACGCTCTGCTCCCCCGAGGACCGGAAGCGCCAGCTCGCGCTGATCACCGAGGACGCCAGCGCTCCCGAGCACCCGGACATCTCCGTCGAGGTCGACGACGTCGACGCCGCCCACGCGGCCGCGGTGGAGCGGGGCGTCGAGATCGTGCACCCGCTGACCGACGAGCCGTGGGGCGTGCGGAGGTTCTTCCACCGCGACCCGAGCGGCACCGTCGTCAACACCCTGTCCCACCAGGAACGTTCCGACTGAGGGTTCGCGGCCGGGAGCGGTTCGCGGACGCGGCGGGGCCGGTCCGGCTCAGGGGACGACGACGACCGGGCGGACCGCTTCCACCACCAGCGTCGCCGGGACCGTGCCGAGCAGACCGCCTCTCCGGCGCGAGCGCCCGACGACGATCAGATCCGCGCGGTACTGCTCGGCGACCTGCTCCAGGCCCACCGCCGGATCACCCCGGTGGTGCACGAAGTCCCAGTCGATGTCCACCCACTTGAGGTGCGAGACGACCTCCTGCTTGAGCTCCTCCACCAGGGACTCAGCGGCTTCGCTGGCCACCGCGACGCCCATCGGGGACCAGTAGGCGACGCCGCCCACGGCCTCCACGTAGACCAGCACGAGACGCGCGCGCTCCCGCCGGGCGAGACCCGCCGCCCACGCCGCGGCGTGGAAGCTGGCCGGGCTGCCGTCCATGCCGACGACGATGCCGCCCAGACCGTCCTTGCCGATCTCGAATTCACGCTTGGTGCTGTCGCCTTCGGCCACGCCGGAATGGTACTCAGTGCCCGGGGGTCGTGGTCCCTTCGCCGGGTCCGAGGCGATTTGCCGACGGGTCTCCCGCAGGCCGGGGGTGCCGCGTTAAGTTCTGCTGCGTGACCGCAGTGGAGCCCCGCACCGAAGCCGAACAGCGCGCCCTGGACGCAGTGGACATCGACGCCATCGTCGACGACCTCCGCGAACTGGTGGCCATCCCCAGCGTCGGAGGCAGCACCGCCGAGCACGACGGCCAGCAGTGGTGCGCGGACCGCCTTTCCGCGCTCGGCCACCGGGTCGACCACTGGCGCATCGACGTCCGCGAACTCGCCGAGCACCCCGACTTCCCCGGCCAGGAGGCTCACCGGGACGAGGCCTACGGCTGCGTCGGCGTCAGCGGCGAAGGTGACCCGGCGCTGGTGTTCTGCGGGCACACCGACGTGGTGCCGCCCGGCGACCTGGACCGCTGGCCGAACCGCGACCCGTACTCGCTGCGCATCGCCGACGGCATCGCCGCCGGTCGCGGCACCTGCGACATGAAGGGCGGCGTGGTCGCCTTCCTCGGCGCCCTGACGGCGCTGCGCGACGCCGGGGTCGAGCTGGCCCGTCCGGTCGCGGTGCACGCGGTCGTCGCCGAGGAGGACGGCGGTCTCGGCGCGTTCGCCACGCTGCAGCGCGGCCACCGCGGTGAGGCGTGCGTCATCGCCGAACCGACCCAGAACACCATCGTGGCGGCCAACGGCGGTTCGCTGACGTTTCGGCTGGAGATCCCCGGGCAGAGCACGCACGGCTCCACCCGCTACCGGGGTGTCAACGCGCTCGACAAGCTGGCCGAGCTGCTGCCGGTGCTGCGCGAGCTGGAGACCCGGCGCAACGTCGATCCCGATCCGCTGGTGGAGCACCTGGAGATCCCGTACCCGCTGTCGGTCGGCACGGCCCGCGTCGGCGACTGGGCCAGCACCGTCCCGGACCTCGCGGTCGCCGAGGGCCGCTACGGCGTGCGGCTGGGCGAGTCCGTGGAGCAGGCCAAGACCGAGTTCGCCGCCGCCGTCGCCGAAGCCTGCGCGGCCGACCCGTGGCTGGCCGAGCACCCGGTCCGCGTCACCTGGCCGGGCGGCATCTTCGCCAGCGGCCGGTTCCCCGAAGGGCACCCGCTGCTGGAGGAGACCCGCGAGGCGATCGTCGCCGCCGGCGGCCCCGTCCCGGAGGTCGTGGGCGCGCCCTACGGCTCGGACCTGCGCCAGTACGCCGCCACCGGCATGCCGACGCTGCAGTACGGCCCGGGAGACGTGCGCTACGCCCACGCCGACGACGAGCACGTCAGCATCGCCGACCTGGAGCAGTGCGCCCGCACCTTCGCCCTCCTGGCCATCCGCAGGTGCGGAATCGCGTAAATCCCAACCCCAAAACCCCGTCAGGCAAGCACCGAAGGTGCTTTCTCAGTGCCCCACCCGAGCAACCGGCACCGCCGCGCGTTCTGACACGTCTTCTGGGGAGGACAGCCGCAGCGCCGCGCACAATAACCACGGAGTAGTAATAACGACTCAGTGGAAGTCGCGGGACTCCGAGGGCACTCGGATGTTCAGCTTCTGAAGCCGATCAGCGCGCAGGTTGATCACCTCCTCGGTTCGCTCGATCACGCCGCGCACCAACAACGCGGCACTGGTGCGCCCGACCTTGCGGTAGCGGGCCCACAGCCCGGGTGAGCAGACGACGTTGACCGTCCCGGTCTCGTCCTCCAGGTTCAAGAAGGTGATGCCGCCCGCGGTCGACGGGCGTTGCCGGTGCGTCACGGCTCCGCCCACCAGCACCCGGGTGCCGTGCTCCACTTCGGACAGACGCGCGGCCGGCAGCGCGCCGAGCTCGTCGAGCCGGGCTCGGACGAACTGCAGCGGGAAGCTGTCCGGCGACACCCCCGTCGCCCACACGTCGGCCGCCGCCTTCTCGACGCCGTCCATCCCGGGCAGAGCCGGGGCGTCCGACGAGACGGTGGTGCCGGGCAGCCGGTCTGGTCGTTCGCGGGCCGCCGCCGCGGCGTTCCACAGCGCTTCGCGCCGGGTCAGGCCGAAGCAGTCGAAAGCCCCGCCGGTGGCCAGCGCCTCCATCTGCGGTGCGTTCAGCCGCACTCGCCGCGCCACGTCGGCCATGTCGGCGAACGGTCCGTGCGCGGCGCGTTCGGCGGTCAGCTTCTCGGCGAGGTCCTCGCCGAGCTTGCGCACCGACGACAGGCCGATGCGGACCGCCTGGCGCCCGGTGCTGGTCGCGTCCGGTTCCAGGTCGGCGTGCACCCGGCTGGCGTTGATGTCCGGGCCGCGCACCACGACTCCGTGCCTGCGCGCGTCGGCGACCAGCGACTGCGGCGAGTAGAAGCCCATCGGCTGCGCCTTGAGCAGTGCCGCGCAGAACGCCGCCGGGTAGTAGCGCTTGAACCAGGCGCTGGCGAACACCAGCAGCGCGAAGCTCAGCGCGTGGCTCTCCGGGAAGCCGTAGTTGGCGAAGGCCAGCATGCGGCGGTAGATGTGCTCGGCCAGCTCGTCGTCGATGCCGTTGGCGGCCATGCCCTCGAAGAGCCTGTCCCGCAGGCGTTCCATGCGTTCCGCGGAGCGCTTGGCGCCCATGGCCCGGCGCAGCTGGTCGGCTTCGGACGGGCTGAACCCGGCGACGTCGACGGCCAGCTGCATCAGCTGCTCCTGGAACAGCGGAACCCCCAGGGTCTTCTGCAGCGCGCCCTTCATCAGGGGGTGGTCGTAGTCCCAGTCCTCCTCGTCGTTGCGGCGCCGGATGTAGGGGTGCACCGATCCGCCCTGGATCGGGCCTGGCCTGATCAGCGCGACCTCGACCACCAGGTCGTAGAACTCGCGAGGTTTCAGCCGGGGCAGCGTGGCCAGCTGAGCGCGGCTCTCCACCTGGAACACCCCGATCGCGTCGGCCTCGCACAGCATCGCGTACACCTCGGGGTCGGACAGGTCCAGCTCGCCGAGGTCGACGTCGAGGCCGTGGTGCTCGCGGGTCATGTCGATGGCGTAGTGCAGCGCCGAGAGCATGCCCAGGCCGAGCAGGTCGAACTTGACCAGCCCGACGGTGGCGCAGTCGTCCTTGTCCCACTGCAGCACGGTCCGGCCGGGCATCCGGGCCCACTCCACCGGGCACACCTCGCTGACCGGCTGGTGGCAGATCACCATGCCGCCGGAGTGAATGCCCAGGTGGCGCGGGAACCCCATGAGCTCGTCGGCGAGTTCGCGCACCGCCCCGGGGATCTCGGAGTCCTCGGGCAGCGGGCCCCAGTGCTCGATCTCCTTGCTCCAGGCGTCCTGCTGCCCGGGCGAGTAGCCGAGCGCGCGGGCGACGTCGCGCACCGCGGACTTCGGCCGGTAGCCGATGACGTTGGCGACCTGCGCGGCGTGCGTGCGGCCGTACTTGGCGTAGACGTACTGGATGACCTCCTCGCGCCGGTCGGACTCGATGTCGATGTCGATGTCCGGCGGCCCGTCGCGTTCCGGCGCGAGGAACCGCTCGAACAGCAGCTGGTAGCGCACCGGGTCGGCGTTGGTGATGCGCAGCGCGAAGCACACCGCCGAGTTCGCCGCCGATCCCCTGCCCTGGCAGAGGATGTCCTGCCGGCGGCAGAAGTCGACGATGTCGTGCACCACCAGGAAGTAACCGGGGAACTCGAGCTCCTCGATCACCGCCAGCTCGTGCTCGATCTGCCGGTACGCCTCCGGTGCCGCCTGCGGGGGCCCGTAGCGGTCGAGCGCGCCGAGGTAGGCCAGTTCCCGCAGGTGGCTGACCTCGGTGTGGCCGGGCGGCACGTCGAACGGCGGCAGCTGCGGGACCACCAGGCTCAGGTCGAAGGCGAAGGACTTGCCCAGCTCGGCGGCCCGCTGCACCGCGCCCGGGTAGCGGGCGAAGCGCTCGGCCATCTCGGCGCCGGAGCGCAGGTGGTTGCCCGCCCAGGCCGGCAGCCACCCGTCCACGTCGTCCAGGCTGCGCCGCGCGCGGACGGCCGCGACGACGCTCGCCAGCCGCGCCCGGTCGGGCGCCGCCAGGTGCGCACCGGTGGAGGCCACTGTGGACAGTCCGGCGCGATCGGCGAGCTCCGCGAGCGCGTCGTTGCGCACCGAGTCGGTGGGCAGCCCGTGGTCGGTGAGCTCGACGGTGACGTGCTCGCGGCCGAAGAGCCCGACCAGCCGGTCGAGTTCGACCGCGGCCGCGTCCATCCCGCCGGTCGCCAGCGCCGACCGCACCGCACCCTTGCGGCAACCGGTGAGCACCTGCCAGTGCCCGGCGGCCTCGGCCGCCAGCTCCTCCAACCGGTACTCCGGGCGCCCCTTCTCCTCGCCGCGCAGCTGAGCGGTGCTGATCGCGCGGCACAGCGAGGCGTACCCGTCGAGGTCGCGGGCCAGCACCAGCAGGTGCCCGCCCTCGGGGTCGGGGATGCCGTTCTGCGGCTGGGTGAGCCCCAGGCTCAGCTCGGCGCCGAACGCCGTGCGCACGTCGTGCTCCTTGGCCGCCTCGGCGAACCGCACCACGCCGTAGAGCCCGTCGTGGTCGGTGAGCGCGATCGCCTCCAGGCCGAGCCGCGCGGCCTCCTCGATCAGCTCCTCGGGATGGGCAGCACCGTCGAGGAAGCTGAAGTTGGAGTGCGCGTGCAGCTCGGCGTAGGGCACCCGGTCGCCGGGCGGCGCCGGGCCTCGTCCGCCCGCGCGATGCTCCGCGCGCGGTCGCGACGGCGGAGCGTCGTCGCGGGGCGGCAACGCCTCGCCGGAGAGGGCCTTCTCCAGCTCCGACCAGCTCTGGGGAGGGTTGAACCAGCTCATGAACCTAGTGAACTCCTGTTCGAACGATCGGTGCTACCGAACAGCCGGGCTTCCACTCGAACGAGTGTTCGTCGGCTCAGCGGTAGGCGCCCTGGACCCACCAGTCCCCGCGCTCGTGCACCAGGAGCAGCGCCACCTCGTCGGATTCCCCGTCCGAGGACTCCGGGACCAGCACGACCTGGAGCCGGACCAGCGCGCGCGGCGGGACCTGCGAATCCGGCGCGGTCTGGCCGGAGCCACCGGCCAGCAGGTCCACCCACCACCGCTCGGTCACCGGCCACGGCCCGGCCCAGCCCGCCACCGCGCGAGACCTGCCGCCACCGACCTCGACCGTCTGCGGCGCGGCGGACAGCCCCGACCGACCGGTGATCCACACCGGTTCGCCCGAGGCGTCGAGCACCCGGGCCGGCCACGGATCGCCCGGCACCACCGTCGGCGACGGAGCCGGGATCCGGCCCGGCCACGGCGGTTCGACGGGCAGCGCGGCGCGCCGCTCATCGCCCCACGGCACGAATCGCACCTGGTCGCGCGGGTCCCGGCCGCCGCCGAGAACACCGGTCAGCACGGCCTCCGGGCCGAGCATGCCCTGCACCCGCGCGAAGGCCCGGCCCGCTCTGGCCGCGGCTTCGCCGGTGGCCGCGCTGAGCAGGTCCAGCTGCAGCCCTCCCGCGCCGACCACCTCTTCGGGGCGCAGGCTCAGCTCGTCGAGCCCGGCGGTGGGCTTGCCCTTGCGGCTGCGTCCGTTGAGCCAGCCGTCGAGCTGCCAGCGGACCCGGTCGGCGGTGGCCGCCGGCGTCAGCGGTTCCGCGCAGCGCCAGACCCGGTGCAGCTCCTCGCCGTTGCCGGTGCGCGCCGAGATGCCCAGCCGAGTGCAGGCGAGGCCGAGATCGCCCAGCTTGGCGTGCAGCTCGTCGGCGAGCACCTTGGCCACGAACGCGGCCCGATCGACCCGGTCCACCGGTGGGTCGAGCTCCTCGGTGACGACCAGCTCGGGCGGTGGCCGCCGCCGCTTGACCGGGCGCTCCTCCTGCCCTCCCGCCGCCCGGTGGGCCAGCACGGCGGCAGGGCCGAACCGGGTCGCCACGTCCGAGGACCCGAGCGCCGCGAACTCGCCGAGGGTGCCGATCCCCAGTCGGCGCAACAGGTCCACGAGTTCCGGCTGCGCCGCCGCCTGCTTCTGCCCGAGGCGGTCGGCGAGCTGCTCGATCTCCTCGATCGGCAGCGGCGCGAGGAACTCCCGGCTGCCACCGGGTTCGACGTGCCGCGCGTGGCGGGCGGCGAGGATCGCGGCGAACAGCCCGTCGGCGACACCGATCCGGCACTCGACACCGGTCTGCGCGTCGATCTCGTCGACGAGCTTCTCCGCCGCGACCTCCTCGCCGCCGAAGTAGCGGGCGGGACCTCGGGCGGGAACGGCGACCAGCCCGGGCCGGACGACCTCGACGCCGGGCACCAGCTCCTCGACGGCGATCACGACCGGCTCGAAGAACCGCACGTCTCGCGCCGGGTCGTGTTCGCAGACCACGAGTTCCGGGCAGCGACCCTGCGCCTCGCGGCGGCGCATCCCCCTGCGCACGCCGCTGTCCCGGGCGGTCGCCGAGCAGGCGACGACCCGGTTCGCGACGAAAACCGCTGCGGGGACGAGTGATTCGAGTTCGGCGGCGCGCGAAGCGGCCACCACCGGCCAGTCCGGGCACCACACGACGATTCTGCGGGCGGGCACGTCGCTCACCCGGCCACCGCGCGCAGGTGCGCCCGCGCGGCGGGACGTTCTTCGACCCCGGCGAGCGAGCCGTCGCGAGACGGCAGCAGCAACCGGCAGGAACGCGGTTTCGACGCCGCGCCACGCCCTTCCGCGCTCACCGTGACATCGCGTTCCCGCAGGTGACCGTGGCCATGCCCCAGTCCGCGCCAGCGTGCGCCGGAGCAGCGCAGCTGCACCTCCGCACCCGGCCAGCGACCGAACGGCAGCAGCACCGAGCCGCGGTTGCGGGCCCGCGCGGAGAGCCTGCGGGCATCGGCGTCGAGCACCTGCCCGGTTCCGCCGACCACGACCAGGTCGACACCGTCCAGCAGCGCGGCGATCACGCCCGCCGGGTCGGAGCCCGGCCGCGGCACCACCGCGAGCCGCTCCAACGCGACCCCGGCCTCAGCGGCGGCGACCAGGTTGATCCCGGGCAGGCCCACCACGGTCGCCCAAGAACCGTTCGCCGTCGCCTCGGACAGCAGCGCGAAGAGCAGCGACACCGATCCGTGCACCGCCACCGTGCTGCCACGGCGCAAACCTGGCCATGGCAGCACGGCGGCGAGTTCCGCCCGCGTCGGCAGCACCCGGCCCGCACCCGGGACACCGCCCGCCTCGACGCGCGGCACACCCACGGACACCCCGTCAGCCGTGGGCGCGCTCAACGCCGCCGAAGACACCGTCGCGGACATCGCCGCCTCCCCACATACGTGACCGCGGTGGGTGCCCGACCCCGGCGCGGGCACCCACGAACACAGCCGCTGCGGGGAAGGCAGCGGTGGAGTCAGCACTGCGCCTGCACCCGGATCACAGCGCCGAACTCCATCGGAGCGGCCGACCCCGACACCGGCCGTTTCCGATCTCGAACCTCAGTTCGAATAGCTGTAGTTAACCCCCAGCCCCCACCCCTCGTCAAGGACCGTGGCCGGATCGGGTGAACATTCGTTCGAAGATTCAGTGTTCGCGCTGGTCATCGATACCCTTGATCCTGTTGCAGTACCCCGCCGGACCGAACAGCTTGCAAGTGCATCGTTTCTCCACGGACGCGGATCTGGCCGTCAACACCCACGAACTCGCTGACGCCCCGGAGATCGGCGGGCTGATGCGGGCCGCCGGGTTCAATCCCGGTCCGAACCCTGGGCATTGGTTGGCGATGAACGACGTTTCCGTCGATCTGATGGTGGTGCCGAACCAGGCGGGCACGACCAAAGCCTCGGCGCGGGCAGCGCGGATCGCCCCGCACGAGAAGTTGACCGCCCGGATCGCTCCTGGCCTCGAACCCGCCTTGCTCGACAACGAGATCGTCACCATCGCCGGACTCGAACCCGGTGAGACCAGGACGTGCGATCTCCGAGTGGCCGGCCCGGCAGCGCTGCTGACGGCGAAGGCCATCAAGATCGGGGAGCGGCTGGGGCAAGCGGGCCGGCAACCTGATCGCCTCAAGGAGAAAGTTGCCCTGGACGTGTTCCGGGTGCTCCAAGCCGTTGAGGTCCCCGACCTCGTGCGCGGATTCGCGAAGCACCGGGAAGACGACCACGCCGCCTCCGCGACCGACCAGGCGCTCAGCCTCTTCCACGACCACGGGGCGACTCCGCAAGGGCTGCTCGCGCAGCTCGCTGCCACTGCGTCGCAGGGCGATCCAGTCGTCGCCCCGGCCTTTGCCGCCCTCGTGAACGACCTGCTCACCGCTGCGAATTCGCACAGCCCCACGTAGGCCCGGGCACCGCGAGAACGCGACGAGCCCCGGACCTGGGGGCCGGGGCTCGTCGGGGGATCGTCGTCAGTGGGCGAAGTGGCGCGTGCCCGTCAGGTACACCGGAACGCCCGCGGCCTCGGCGGCGGCGATGACCTCGCCGTCCCGAACCGAACCGCCCGGCTGGACCACGGCGCGCACGCCCGCGTCCAGCAGGACCTGCAGGCCGTCCGGGAACGGGAAGAACGCGTCCGAGGCGGCGACCGAGCCCTTGGCCCGGTCACCGGCGCGGGAGACCGCCAGGCGCGCCGAGTCGACCCGGTTCACCTGGCCCATGCCCACGCCCACGGTCGCGCCGCCGTCGGCCAGCAGGATCGCGTTGGACTTCACCGCGCGGCAGGCCCGCCAGGCGAACTTCAGGTCCGCCAGCGTCGCCTCGTCCACCGGGGAACCGGTCGCCAGCGTCCAGTTCGCCGGGTCGTCGCCCTCGGCGTCGATCGCGTCCGAACCCTGCACCAGCATGCCGCCGGAGATCGCGCGCATCTCGACCCGGCCGCTCTGCGGCGGCTGAGCGGTCAGCAGGCGGATGTTCTTCTTCTTGTTCAGCACGTCCACCGCACCCTCGGCGTAGCCGGGGGCCACCACGACCTCGGTGAAGATCTCCGCGACCTGCTCGGCCATCGCCACCGTCACCTCGCGGTTGGTGGCGATCACGCCGCCGAAGGCGCTCACCGGGTCGCACTCGTGCGCCTTGCGGTGCGCGGCGGCGATGTCCTCGCCGACCGCGATGCCGCACGGGTTGGCGTGCTTGATGATCGCCACGCACGGCTGGTCGTGGTCGTGCGCGGAACGCCACGCGGCGTCGGCGTCGACGTAGTTGTTGTAGGACATCTCCTTGCCGTGCAGCTGCGCCGCGGCGGCCAGGCCGGTGGCCTGCCCGCCCGAGACGTACAGCGCGGCCGGCTGGTGCGGGTTCTCGCCGTAGCGCAGCGCGGAGCGGCGCTGCCAGGTCTCGCCGATCCAGCCCTGGAACGCGGCGTCGTCACCGGTGGGAACCCTGCTCATCCAGGACGCCACCGCCACGTCGTAGGACGCGGTGTGCCGGAACGCCTCGGCGGCCAGCTCGACCCGGTCGGTCATGGTGAAGCCGCCCTCGCGGACCTCTTCGAGGACCCACTCGTAGCGGCTCGGGTCGACCACGACGGCCACGTTGGCGTGGTTCTTCGCCGACGCGCGCACCATCGCCGGACCGCCGATGTCGATCTGCTCGATCACCTCGTCCTGCGCGGCGCCCGAGGCCACCGTCTGCACGAACGGGTAGAGGTTGACCACCAGCAGGTCGAACGGGGCGATGTCGAGGTCCGCGAGCTGCTTGGCGTGCTGCTCGCGGCGCAGGTCGGCGAGCAGGCCGGCGTGCACCCGCGGGTGCAGCGTCTTGACCCGGCCGTCCAGCGCCTCCGGGAACCCGGTGAGCTCCTCGACGGGCGTGACCGGCACGCCGGCATCGGCGATCGCGCGCGCCGTGCCACCGGTGGAAACGATCTCCACCCCGGCGGCGTGCAGCCCGGTGGCCAGCTCCAGCAGGCCGGACTTGTCGGACACGCCGATCAGCGCGCGACGAATCGGGCGCCGCTCCTGGGAGTTCGCGGTCACGGGATACTCACCTTCCGTCCCTGCACGGTCCACCCGTGCAACGCCAGCTTTTGAAGGGTGCCGACCAGCAGCCGCCGCTCGACGGCCTTGATCCGCTCGTGGAGGCTCGCCTCGTCGTCATCGGGCAGCACCTCGACGGCTTCCTGGGCCAGGATCGGCCCGGTGTCCACACCGGCGTCCACCACGAACAGGGTGCAACCGGTGACGCGGACTCCATACTCCAGCGCATCCCGCACCCCGTGCATGCCGGGGAACGAGGGAAGCAGCGCTGGGTGGCTGTTGAGGTATCGGCCGTCGAAGCGGGCCAGGAAGTCGGCGCCGACGAGCTTCATGAACCCGGCGGAGACCACCAGATCCGGCTCGTGCTCGGCGCAAGCCTCGGTCAGCGCGCGGTCCCACTCCTCGCGGGAGGCGTGGTCACCGACCTTGCGGACGAACGTGGGGATGCCGGCGCGCTCGGCGCGGGCCAGCCCCTCGATGCCGTCGCGATCGGCGCCCACCGCGACCACCTGGACCGGGTAGTCGGGTTCGCTGGTGGCGTCGAGCAGGGCCTGCAGCAGGGTGCCGGAACCGGAGACGAGCACGACCACCCGCGCCGGGGCGGCTGTCGTGATCCGGTTCGGGTGCGCGGCGGTGCTCGGCTGGTCGGGCGTACTCGGGTTCAGCGTTCGCTCCTGACATGCCTCGGCACGATCTCCCCCGCAGCGTAAGACCTGGTTGCGGGGTCGGCTCCGGCAGGGCCCGGGCGAGTGGCGCAGCGCTCACCGCCGGTCGCGCGGTGCGGGCTCCTCCTCGTCCGGCTCGGCGTCGAACTCCTCGGCGGTGACCTCGCCTTCCTCGGCGTCGGATTCCGCCCGGGCGGCCGGGATTTCGGCGATCAGGTCGTCGAGGTCGGTGTAGTCGAAGTCCTCGTCGGGCTCGGCGTCCTCGGCCGGCTCTGGATCGATGTCCTCGTCGAACTCGTCGGTGGCGAAGGCGCTCAGCGCCGGGTCGTCGGCCTCCTCCACGCCGCCCAGCCAGGTCATCACCAGCGCCGGGATCGCCAGCCAGCACGAGGTCGCCAGCGCGAGGCCGACCGGGTGGAACGACACCGCTCCGATCGGGCCGTTGCCGAGCCGGCCCCCGGCGACCGCCGCCAGCACCAGCACCGCCAGCGCCGCCACCCCGGCCGCGACCAGCACGACCACCGCGCGGCGGACGAGCGGACCGGGAACGCGCCTGGCGACCAGTCCCATCACCATTCCCACCAGCAGCGGGAGCAGCAGCACCGCCGACCACCACACGGCCGGGCCGTCGTTCGGCAGCACCGCCAGCAGCGGCAGGTCCGGCAGCGGCCCCGGCGTGTGCTGCATCGGCTGGACGACCTGGGAACCGAGGGAGAACCCGCTGCCCGCGGCGAAGGACCAGCCGGCCAGCACCGCGTTCGGCAGGTACAGCAGCGAGAACACCGTGGCACCGATGGCGTCGCCCGCACCGCCCATCCGCGACATCGAGGTGACCATCTCCGGCGCGGAGAGCACGATCGCGACCAGCAGCACGCCCGCGCCGACGGCGATCACGGTGGCGATGGTCAGCAACCCGATCCGCAGACCCGTCCACACGTAGGCGTCGGTGCGCTCCCACAGCAGGTAGAACAGGCCGCACCGGTTGGCGACCCCGGCGGTCGCCGCGATCGCGGCGGTCAGTCCGCAGCTCAGGAACGCCTCGACCGGGATCGCGCTGAACGGATCGGTCAGCAGCAGCGCGAACAGCGCGCCGACGAACGCGTGCACCAGCGCCATCGTCGCGATCACCGGCCACGCCTGGTCGGGACGGCGCAGCCGGCAGCGGCGGGCGACGAACGCCGACGCCGCGGCCACCAGCAGCACCACGCCGATCGTGGGCAACATCGGCAGCACGCTGAGCGGGGCGCCCGAGATCACCAGCGGCGACTGGTAGAGCACCAGCCAGCCGGGCATGGCGGCCATCAGGACCAGCAGCGGGTTGAGGCTCGCTCCGCTGGCGATGCCCACGACCAGCGCGACCAGGGCCGCGACGGCGAAGAACCCGATCAGCGGCACCGCGCCGACGACGGCGATGAACAACCACCGGCGCAGACCCTGCCTCCGGTCGGAATGGCCGGCGGCCACGGCATGGGGAATCGGATCCAGCGCAGACACGCGACCGAATGTCGCACCACCGCTGCTCCGAACGGCCCCGAACACGCCAGCGGCTCCGCCCATCGGGCTACGCGCCGCGGGCCCGGGGCGGTCGTGGCGCGAACTGACCGGACATAACCGGCATTGATCGTGGACGGTCCGGACCGCGGACGCCGCGCGTCACGGCTGACGCGCGGGGGTGTGCCTCAGAAGGTGGGCGGGTTGGCGCCCGGGTGGGGCATCTGGCGGGTGCCCTGGGGACCGCCGTTGTCCTGGTCCGACTTCGACTGCTGGGACTGCGGCTGCTGACCGGACTGCGCGGGCGACTGCTGCGCGGCCTGGCCGCCCTGCTGCTGGCCCGGCTGCGAGATCGGGCCGGACTGGTTCGCGGGCCGGTTCGGCTGAGGGCCGCTGGAGTCCGGGTTGGGCGTGGCGAACCCGTCGGAGGACGGGTTCCGGCTCCCCGGCTGCTGCTGGACGGGCTGACCGCCGCTGGCCGGGTTCCACGGCGGCGGGCCGCCGAACTGGGCGCCGGGGGAAGGCTGCCCCTGCGGGCTCCAACCGGGGCCGGAGGGACCACCGGGACCGGGACGCGCGCCGCCGGGACCGGCCGGACCGCCCTGGCCGGGGCCGCGCGGGCCGGGTCCCTGCGGGAACGGCTGCCCGTACGACTTGGGCTTGGGGCCGCTCGCCGGGCCACCGGACTTGATCACGCCGCCCTCGATCAGCAGCACGCCCAGCACCGCGGCCAGCTGCGCGAGCGCCAGCACCATCAGCACCGAGACCAGCCCGGACGCGGTGTTGCGGATGACGTCCTGCAGCAGCGCCAGCGCGGAGTAGGCCGCCAGCGGGACGGCTGCGAACAGCGCGTCCGGCGTCTTCGGCAGGAACCGCAGACCCGCGAGCACCGCGGAAGCGACGAGGCCGAAACCGGCCATGCTGCCCATCAGGGCACCGACGCCGTCGTCGAAGAACCCGAGCAGGTAGCCGACAACGCCGGCGCCGGCCGCCACCATCGCGAGGACTTCTTTCAGCTCGTACGACCGACGACCCCCGTCGGTGTTCGGCTGTTGCGGATACGGGGCGGACATGACTTGATCGGACTCCTCGAAGGCACTCGATCGGGCGTGCTGATCGACGGTACCGAATACCAGCCGTCAGCAGGGCGGCCCGCCCGCAAAGGCGTTGTTCGGGATCACTTCCGCTCGGCGGTGGGCGCGGCGGCCGAGTCCCGCACCTGGGGGCCGCCTCCTGGCAGAGCCCTGCGAAAAGCCGTCGGGGCCGGATTCCCCGTGGGGAACCCGGCCCCGAACGAACGAGGTCGGTGCGGGTCTCAGCCCTTGACGATCTCGCGCATCAGCTTGGCGGTCTCGCTCGGCGTCTTGCCGACCTTGACGCCCGCGGCCTCCAGGGCCTCCTTCTTCGCCGAGGCGGTGCCCGACGAACCGGAGACGATGGCGCCCGCGTGGCCCATGGTCTTGCCCTCCGGCGCGGTGAAGCCCGCGACGTAGCCGACCACCGGCTTGGTGATGTTGGCCTTGATGAAGTCGGCCGCGCGCTCTTCAGCGTCGCCACCGATCTCACCGATCATCACGATGGCCTCGGTCTCCGGGTCCTCTTCGAAGGCCTGCAGCGCGTCGATGTGGGTGGTGCCGATGATCGGGTCACCACCGATGCCGACGGCGCTGGAGAAACCGATGTCCCGCAGCTCGTACATCATCTGGTAGGTCAGCGTGCCCGACTTGGACACCAGACCGATCTTGCCCGCGCCGGTGATGTCGGCCGGGATGATGCCGGCGTTGGACTTGCCGGGCGAGATGATGCCGGGGCAGTTCGGCCCGATGATCCGGGTCTTGTTGCCCGTGGCGTTCGCGTGCGCCCAGAAGTAGGCCGAGTCGTGCACCGGGATGCCCTCGGTGATGACCACGGCCAGGCCGATCTCGGCGTCGATGGCCTCGATCACCGCGTCCTTGGCGAACTTCGGCGGCACGAAGACGACCGACACGTCGGCGCCGGTCTCCTTCATCGCCTCCTGAACGCTGCCGTAGACCGTGAGCTCCTTGCCCTCGATCTCGACGGTCTGCCCGGCCTTGCGGGCGTTGACACCGCCGACGATGTTGGTGCCGGAGCGCAGCATGCGAGCGGTGTGCTTGGTGCCTTCAGAGCCGGTGATGCCCTGAACGATCACCTTGCTGTTCTCGTTGAGGAAGATAGCCATGATCGCCTCACGCCCCCGCTGCCAGCTCGGCGGCCTTGTCGGCCGCACCGTCCATCGTGTCCACCACGGTGACGACCGGGTGGTTGGCCTCGGCCAGGATGCGGCGGCCCTCGTCGACGTTGTTGCCGTCGAGGCGGACGATCAGCGGCTTGGTGGCCTCGTCACCGAGGATCTCCAGCGCCTGCACGATGCCGTTGGCCACGGCGTCGCAGGCGGTGATTCCACCGAAGACGTTGACGAACACCGACTTGACGTCCGAGTCGCCCAGGATGACGTCCAGACCGGCGGCCATGACCTCGGCGGAGGCGCCACCGCCGATGTCGAGGAAGTTCGCCGGCTTGACGTTGCTGTGCTTCTCGCCGGCGTAGGCCACGACGTCCAGCGTGGACATGACCAGCCCGGCACCGTTACCGATGATGCCGACCTCGCCGTCCAGCTTGACGTAGTTGAGGCCCTTCTCCTTGGCCTTGGCCTCGAGCGGGTTCTCCGCGTCCTTGTCCACCAGCTCGGCCTGCTTGGCCTGGCGGAACGCGGCGTTCTCGTCGAGGGTGACCTTCCCGTCGAGGGCGATGACCTTGCCCTCGGGGTCCTTCACCAGCGGGTTGACCTCCACCAGGGTGGCGTCCTCGGCGACGAAGGTCTCCCACAGCTTGACGATCACGTCGGCGACCTGGTCGGCGACCTCGGCCGGGAACTTGGCGGCGGAAACGATCTCCTTCGCCTTGTCCAGGTCGACGCCCTCGATCGGGTCGATCGCGATCTTCGCCAGAGCCTCGGGCTTGGTGGCCGCGACCTCTTCGATCTCCATGCCGCCCTCGACCGAGGCCATCGCGAGGAAGTTGCGATTCGCGCGGTCGAGGAGGAAGGAGAAGTAGTACTCCTCCGCGATGTCGGAGGCGGTCGTGACCAGCACCTTGTTGGTGATGTGGCCCTTGATGTCCAGACCGAGGATGCCCTCGGCCTTGGTCTGGGCCTCATCCGGGTTCTCAGCCAGCTTCACGCCGCCGGCCTTGCCCCGGCCACCGGTCATGACCTGGGCTTTGATGACTACGGGCCCGCCGAGTTCTTCGGCTGCTGCCTTGGCCCCTTGCGGGTCGGTCGCCACGGTGCCGGGCAGCGTCGGCACGTCGTGGGAGGCGAAGAGCTCCTTCGCCTGGTACTCGTACAGGTCCACTCGACTCTCCTGCGACGTCGGTGTCGGACTCGGTGACGATATCGACCTGCGATGACGCATGGGGCGGCGCACCTGGTGAACTGCCTCACCTGAGGTAGGGCGTCTGCCTGGGTCGACCCGTCCAACACGGGGAATCGCCTTGTGCGGCAGGAGCGATATCTGCGTTCGCGTGACGAACGGAACAGGCGCCGTGACGGCGTTCCGCCCATGTTCGAGCACCGGAACGCCTCCCACAAGACGTCCGGGAGGGTGAACTCAGTTGGTCGGTTCGGCGGTGGTGCGGGCCGCCAGCGCCGTGCCGAGCAGGACCACGGCGCACCCGATCCCGAACCACAGGCCGAGCCCGGGAGCGGTTCCGGGCAGGCGCTCGGCGGTCAGCGGGAACTCCAGCGCGCGCACGCCCACCAGCAGCGCGGCGCCGCACAGCAGCGCGGCGGCCTGGCCGGGACGGCACATCGGGGCCAGCGCGGTCGCGCCGACCACGGCGGCGAGCGCGAGCACCAGACCCCACGAGGTGGTGCCGAAGTCGGTGAACACGCCCGGAGCGCTGTAGCCGGGGGCGGTCAGCACCGGCAGCGAGAACGCGCCGGCGCCGAGGACCAGCGCGACCAGCGACGGGACCAAGACCAGTCGGCGCATCGCCATCTCGGTGAGGTCGACGTCGTCGCGCTCCACCGCGCCGGCGATCGCCGCGAGCACCGCCGCGATCGCGGCGAGCAGCACCGACGCACCGGCCGCCCAGGCGCCCAGACCCGCACCGGCACCGGCGGCCTGCACGGCGGTGAACACCGCGTCCAGCGATCCGGCCGCGGCCAGCGGAACCACCGCCCACAGCACGGTGAGCACCGGGCGCAGCAGCAGCGCGAGCTTCGGCAGCAGCATGCCCGCACCGACCAGGGCCAGCAGGATTCCGGCGGGCAGCAGCATCCGCGCCGGGTACTCCGACGGGTCGCGCAGCCCGTAGGGCATCGACACGTGCGGGGTCAGCGCGGCCAGCACCGCGACGGCACCGGCCAGCAGCGCGAACGCCCCGGCGAGGGCGAGCAGCCTGGTCAGCGCGGGAAGTCGCAGGTCGTCGACGTCCTCGGCCTGCTCGCCACGACCGGCCCGCGACGCGAGCACGAGCAGCACCGCAGCGGCCAGCAGTCCGAGCAGCGGACCCCAGGCGAAGATCACCTCGTCGAGAACCAGCACCGACACCAGCGGCGGCACGACGACGGCGACCAGCGCCAGCGCCACGCCCAGCAGCCCGCCGCGGGCGAACTCCAGGTCGGTCGAACCGGCGAGCAGGCCGGCGGCGCAGGGCACCGCGACGGCCAGCAGCGCGCTGCCGATGAGCACCGGGAGCGGCCCGTCCAGGGCGGTTTCGGCGGGCAGGTAGGGGTCGTCGGAGGAGAACGGCGCCATCAGCACCGCGACGCCGCCCAGCACCCCGGCGCACAGCGCCGAGGTGAGCAGGCCCTGCCGTTGCGTTCCGGCGCCGGACTCGCTGATGCCCCAGGCGGCCAGGAACCCCGCGACCAGCGCGATCACGTGCCCGGCGGCCAGCAGCCACCAGCCGAAGGCGGGTTCGAAGTTGATCAGCGAGGAGGCTCGGAGCAGTTCCGGGCGGGCGGCCATGCCCGCTTCGACGGCGAACTGGACGTCCTGCCCGAGCCTCCCGGGCGCGAGGGCGGCCGGGCCGACGAGCACCGCGGCGGCGGCCATCGGCTTCCCCGCCCGCGCGAACAGGGCTGCCGCCACCGGCGCGAGCAGCGCGAGCACCAGCAGCAGCGGCCAGCCCGGGTACGCGGCGGGAACGGCCGGGCTGGTCAACCCGAGCAGCGGTCCCACCCCGGTGAGCGCGGCGCCGAGGACGGCGAGCGCGATCGCGGCGCGCAGGCGGGCCGGGGTGCCGAGCGTCGGCTGCGGGTCCGCGGCCTCGGCGGGAGCCGCCGAAGCAGACGAACCGGACGGGAGGTCGGGCCGCGCAGTCACGGCGCAGACGCTAGCAACCGGGTGACCCCTCCCAGGCACCACCGGCGGTCACCGCTCAGGGGTCCGCGCGCGCCGACACGCCCGAGGAGCGCCCGAACGGAGCATTTTCGACGCGCCGACAAGACGCTCTTGGGGTGTGACTTGCCACACAAATCAACACCCCGGGGTGTCCGGATCGGTTCCGAAGACCGGGGGTGCTGGGCCGTTCGGAACCACCGGTTCCGATCACGAAGCCGCAGGTGGCTCCGCTGTGCGACGACCACGCGCAGTATCGGCGAAGGCCCGACGATCCGCCTGGCGAAGGTTGTTTCGACCACTCGCGGTGGCCGACGCGTAACAGATCGGGATTTGCCCCTAGGGGATCAGCTTGGTTACTGTCCCCCGGTCCGTTGTCACGGTCTGATCACGAAGGACAACCTTCGACCGGTTCCCCGACCGGCCACCCGGAAATCCCCGTTCCGGGCCCGCGGAGATCAGGCTCCCCGAGACGGAAGGGCAGGCATTGGCTCACCACCGCTCCCCCGGCGGCGAACGACCCTTTCCCGGTTATCCGGAGGTGTCCCCCGACGACTCCTCCAGCAATCGGGATCGGAGCCGGGGTGCATCAGCAGCATCGGCCTGGCGCGGCCGCGTCGTCGTCGCAGCGGTAGCGGCGGGCGCATTCGCAGCAGCCGGTCAGTCGCTGGCAGCGGGCGAGGGAAACGCCTCCCCCGACAGCGATGACTTCAACGCCTCCGACGCCGCGGGTTCGTTCAACACCGCGATGTCCGGAGACACCTCCTCCTACAACGGCATGGGTGGCAGCGCCCCGGCGCCCGCCATGCTCCCGGTCGCCAAGAGCTCCGACGTCAGCTCCGAGATGGAGAAGCTGACCAAGAGCGAGCGGATCACCGAGGCCCGCGAAGCAGCTCAGCGGGCGGCCGAAGAAGCCGCCAAGCAGCCGAAGTTCCACGTTCCGGCGATGGGCAACTTCACCTCCGGATTCGGTGGCCGCTGGGGCACCACCCACTACGGCATCGACATCGCCAACGCCAAGGGCGCGCCGATCTTCTCGGTCGCCGACGGCGTGGTCATCGAGGCCGGTCCGGCCAGCGGTTTCGGCCTGTGGGTCCGGGTCCAGCACGAGGACGGCACCATCACCGTCTACGGCCACGTCAACACCATCACCGCTGACGAGGGCGACAAGGTCAAGGCGGGCGACCAGATCGCGACCATGGGCAACCGCGGCTTCTCCACCGGCACCCACCTGCACTTCGAGGTGTGGAACGCCGGCGGCAAGAAGATCAACCCGCTGCCGTGGATGCGCGAGCGCGGCATCTCCCCGACCTGATCCGGGTTTCTCAGCAATGGGTTCGGCGACCATCCCGTGGTCGCCGAACCCATTTCTTTACGCGTCGTTAGCGCACTTCCTGCACCGGCCCGCAGTAGCGTGGCGCCCGTGGCCGAACAGATCCGCTTGACCGGAGCGCAGCAGACGCTCCTCGGTCCGCTCCACGCACGCGCCCTCGACAGCCGCCGCACCGATCCGGTGCTGGGCGACGACGCCGCCGCGCAGCTGGCGGCGCGCATCGACTTCGACTTCTCCGCCCTCCGGCTCGATTCCGGCGACATGATGGCCGTTGTCCTGCGCGCCAAGGAGATCGACGACCGCGCCAGGGAGTTCCTCGCCGCGCACCCGGACGCGGTCGTGCTGCACCTGGCGTGCGGCCTGGACTCCCGGGCGTTCCGGCTCGACCTGCCCGCCGAGGCGCAGTGGTTCGACGTGGACATGCCCGACGTCGTCGAGCTGCGCGACCGGCTCTACCCGCGGGTTCCGGACAACCACCGCACGATCGCGTCCTCGGTGACCGAAACCGGTTGGCTGGACGACATCCCGACCGGGCGGCCGACGCTGGTCATCGCCGAGGGCCTGACGCCCTACCTGGCGGAAGCGGACGGGATCGCGTTGCTGCGCAGGCTCGTCGAGCGCTTCGGCTACGGCGAGATGCTCTTCGACGTGGTCGCGCCGTGGACCGTGCGGGCCGCGAAGTTCTCCGGTTTCCTGCGCACCACCGGGGCGAGCTTCCACTGGGGTGTGGGCGACCCGCACGACCTGGAGATCAAGGTCCCGGGCCTGCACCTGCGCGGGTCGGTGCCGGTCACCACGCTGCCCGGGGTGGCGAAGGTCGCGCCGCGCGACCGCTGGATCGCCCGGGCCATGAACGCCGTGCCGCCGCTGCGCGACGCGATGCGGGTGGTGCGCTTCGGCTTCGAGCGCGAGAGCCGCATCCCGGTCGAGCTGACCGGACCGGCGGCCACCATGCTCGCCACGCTGCACCTGCGCGCCCTGGACAACCGGTCGGCGGAGCCGCTGCTGCACGACCGGTGGGCCGACGACGCCGTGCGGCGCCTCGACTACGACTTCACCCAGCTGGGGATGCGCGCGAACAACGCGATCTCGGTGGCCGTCCGCGCCAAGGCGCTCGACGACCGGGTGAGTGCCTCGCTGCGTCCGGGGATGACCGTGCTGCACCTGGGCTGCGGGCTGGACAGCCGCTTCGAGCGGGTGGGACCGCCGGCGGACGTCGAGTGGTACGACGTCGACCAGCCCGAGGTCATCGCACTGCGCGAGCAGCTGTTCCCGTCGTCGAGCAACCGGCACGCCCTCGGCCGCTCCGTCGCGGATCCGGACCTGCTGACCGGGATTCCCTCCGACCGGCCCGTTCTCGTGGTCGCCGAGGGCCTGACGATGTACCTGACCGAGCAGGACGGCCTGTCGCTGCTGCGCCGGATCGTCGCGCACTTCCCCAGCGGTGAGCTGCTCTTCGACGCGTTCAACACGCCGAGCATCCACCTCAACAACGTCGCCAACCCCGCGGTGACGCGCTCGGGTTCCCGGCTGCGCTGGGGGATCGACGACCCGAACGAACTGGGAATCCCCGCCCTCCGGCTGGTTTCGGAGATCTCGTTCCTGGAGGCGCCGGAACTGGCGAGGTACCCGCTGCCCGCCAGGCTCGCCTTCCGCGCAGCGGCCAAGGTCCCCACCTTCAACCGCCTGGGCCGCCTCCTGCACTACCGCTTCTGATCACCAGGCACGCCTGACCAGGGTTTTTCGAATTTCGCGCGAAATTCGACCGCGAAGTTTCGGGGTCGAATTTCGCGCGAAATTCGAATGCGCCGGGCTGCGGGCGGTTCGTCAGGCCGCCGCTGAGGGGTACCAGGCCTCCTCGAAGCAGCGGCGGGCTCGGTGGAGGCGGGAGCGGACCGTGCCGAGGGGCAGGTGCAGGGTTTCGGCCATCTCCTCCTCGTTGAGGCCCCACGCCCGCAGGGTCAGCACCTCCCGGTGCGGTGTCGACAGCCGCTCCAGGACGTCGTTGATGTGCACCCGGTCCAGCGGGTTCGAGTCGTGGCGGGCTTCCACCGGCGAGTACGTCGTGCCGTCGTTGAGGCGCTTGACGGTGCGGACGGCCTCGCGGACGGTCACCGAGCGGACCCAGCCGAAGAACGCCGCGGGTTCGCGCAACGTCCGCAGGCCCCGGTAGATCGCCAGCAGCGCCTCCTGCATCGCATCGGAGCTGTGGTGCGGGGCGACCGAGGTGCACACCCGGGCCACGTAGGGCGTGATGTGCGTGAGCAGCTCGTTCATCGCCTGCGACTCGCCGGCTTGGGCGCGCGGCAGCAGCGCGAGGACGGGATTCGGTTCGTGCGCGGTCTTCATCTCGGAGGCTCGCTCCTCGGGGGAAACCGGTCGGGTGCGCTCAGGCGGGGAGTTCGTGCGGTGCGGACAGCGAGAGCAGCGCGGAGCGGAGGTCGTCGCGGAACGCGCGCATGAACTCCGCGCTGAAGCAGGCGGTGTGGTGCGGCAGCTCGACGGCCAGCCGCCCGTCGAAGGTCACGACGCACGCCATCAGCGGGCTGCGGCCGGCCTGCGGGAAGTAGTGCTCCCGGCCGGGCACGAGGCGCACGTCGGTCAGCTCCAGCCCGGTGGGCAGGCGGGGGCCGGGCACCGCGCCCATGTTCGTCGCGATCACCGTGGCCATCTGCAGCGCGGGGTTGCGCGGGACCTCCGGGGTGATCCGCATGTCGTGGAAGTGCTCGCCGCGGGCGATCGCGGCGCGCAGGTGCGCGGTGAGTTCCCGCGCCATCGCAACGGGTTCCGGGTCCGCCGCGACCGGCAGCGCGTGCAGGTGGGTGGCCACCGCGGCGACCATCTCGGTGGGCGGCACCGACGGGACGAGCCGGGAGCGCAGGTCGACCGGCGAGAGGCAGCCGAGCACGCGCGGGGCGTCGCCGCCGAAGCGGGCGCGCGCGACGGACAGCAGCGCCGCGCTGATCAGCCCGTGCGCCGAAATCCCCGCCGCGCGGGCGGAGTCGCGCAGAGCGGTGGTGCGCTCGGCGTCCAGCAGCAGCCTGCGGATCTCGATGCGGCCGCCGCTGCCCGGGCCGTCGTACGGGAGGAGTTCGACGGGGTTCCGCCGGACCTCGGCCAGCCGCGAGCGCAGGTACTCGGCGGTGGTGGCCTCGTCGGCGGGCGGCAGCAGGCTGCTGATCGGGGCGGGCCAGCGGGGTTCGCGCGCGGGCGCGGCGGTCGGTTCGCCGTCGACGAGCGCGCGGTAGCGGTCCCAGACGGCGTTCTGCAGCGCGATCGCGCTGTGCCCGTCGATGACCGCGTGGTCGACGGAGATCACGAGGATGTGGCTCTGCTGAGCGGAATCCACCGGGTCGGAGGCCAGGGTCGCGCGCACCAGCGGCCCGCCGACCGGCAGCGGATCGTTGAGCTCGTCGTCGTGGGCGGTGTCCACCCCGGTCCGCACGATGAGCCGCGGCCGCTCCTGCGGGCCGAGGAGCTCGAAGGCGTGACCGGAACCGTCCGGCACGATCCGCGCGCGCAGCGTCGGGTGCTCGGCGATCACCTCGTCGAACGCCCGCGCCAGCAGCGCCGCGTAGACGCGTCCGCGCACCGAGCAGGAGAGCACGGCCCTGCTGCGCTGGCCGACGTAGAGGGTTTCCACCGGGCACAGTGCGCGTCGCATCGCTACCGCCCTTTCCGGACGCCGTCGCCCCCAATGTTCCGGGAGAGCGAACAACGTTCCTCAACACGCGTTTTCCCCGCACTTCGACCGAAATCCGGCAGGGCCGGGACCAGAAAAGTCGCGACGCCGATCAGAAATCAAGACGCGGACCGCAGATGCTAGGGATTTCCCCAGGGTCGCGCTCGCGCCGCACCTCCGCGAGCCATGACGCAGACCACCCCGACCGCACGGCGAGATCACCATCACAGCTGCGCACAGCGGGTTTCACGTCGGTGGCGCACACCGGGTCAGCCTCCGGCCGCCCCGCGTTCCGGCGGTGGCGCGGGGAAGGGGAATGGGCTCTATCACCACGCCTGCGACCCATTCTAGGTGTTCTCCTAGAACGGATATTCCTCCCGGTATCTCCGGTCTTGACCCGCCGAGCAGCGCTCGGGCAAGGTTCACGACGCAACGGGATCCCGCGAATGCCATCGCGATTCCCGCCGAACGCGCGAACGCCTTTTCCCCGATCATTCACCCCGGCTTTCCCGGCGCGTCCCGCGTCGCACGTCCGGGGTGGTCGGGCGCGCGCAAAAAATCAGTGCGCCCGCGACCGGTCGACCGGGCGCGGGAGCGGGCGCCGTGGTCCGTGTGAATACCGCTCGCCGCTGAAGGTTGGTGCCATGTCAGTCCGCCGCGACGATCGTCGACCGCTGTCCGGGGCGCAGGAGGGTCTCTGGTTCGCCCAGCGCCTCGCGCCGGGCAGCGCCGCCTACAACACCGGTGAGCACGTGGAGATCCACGGGCCGGTCGACGCCGAGCTCTTCGAGACCGCGCTGCGCCGGACCGTCGCCGAGGTCGACACCTTCGCGCTGCGCTTCCTCGACACCCCCGACGGGCCGCGGTGCGACCTGGGCGCCGGGGACGACTGGCCGCTGCACCGGCTGGACTTCCGCGACGCCGACGATCCGAAGGCCGCGGCCGAAGAGTGGATCCACCGCGACCTGGCCACCCCGGTGGATTTCGACGCGGGGCCGCTGTTCTCGCACGCGCTGCTGACGCTGGGCGCCGAGCACCACATCTGGTTCCTGCGCGCGCACCACGTCCTGCTGGACGGCTACAGCTACAAGATGGTCGCGCGGCGACTGGCCGACACCTACACCGCGCTGGCCGCGGGTGAGCAACCGGCGCCGGGGCGCTTCGAGTCCGTGCTGCGGTTGCAGGAGGACGAGGCCGCCTACCTGACCTCCGAGCGCTGCGCGCGCGACCGCGCGCACTGGGCCGAGCAGCTGGCCGGACTCCCCGAGCCGACCCGTCTGACCGACCGCACCGCCGCACCGGTCGCGCCGTTCCTGCGTCGCACCACCGACCTGTCCCCGGCCGAGGCCGAGGTGCTGTCCACGGCGGCCGCCCGGCTCGGGGTCGCGCGCACGGACCTGCTGGTCACGGCGATCGCCGCCTACCTGCACCGGATGACCGGTGCGGAGGACCTGGTGCTCGGGCTGGCCACGATGAGCCGGTTGGGCAGCGCGGCGCTGCGCACCCCGGGCACCGCCTCCGACATCCTGCCGCTGCGGATCGCGACCGCGCCGGAGACGCCGGTCGGCAAGCTCGCCGGGGCGGTCTCCGACGAGCTGCGGGCGCTGCGGCGGCACCAGCAGTACCGGGGCGAGTCGCTGCGCCGCGACCTCGGGCTGCTCGGCGGCGGGCGGCGGCTGCACGGGCCGGTGGTCAACGTCGTCCCGTTCAGCGAGGACCTGGTGTTCGCGGGCAGCCCGTCCACCTCGCACCACCTGTCCGGCGGGGCGGTCGAGGACCTGCAGATCTCGATCCGGCCCGGAGCCGATCCGGAAGGGTTGTGGATCGCCTTCGACGCCAACCCCGAGCTCTACGACGATGCCGAGCTCGGCGCGCACCTGGAGCGGTTCCTGCTGGTGCTGCGGCAGTTGACCGAGGCCGATGCGGAACTGCCGCTCGGCGCGGCGAACCTGCTGCTGCCCGGCGAGGAACCGCAGGACGCCGTCGCGCCGGAGCACTCGGTGACCACGACGCTGGCCCGCCGCTTCGAGGAGCAGGCGGCGCTGGTGCCGGACCGCACCGCCGTGTCCTTCGTGGACGAGTCGGTGACCTACGCCGAGCTCGACGCCGAGGCCAACCGGCTGGCCAGGCTGCTGGTCGAGCGCGGCGCCGGACCCGGCGGCGCGGTGGCGCTGGCGCTGCCGCGCGGGATCCGGCTGGTCGCGGCGCTCCTGGCGGTGCTCAAGACGGGCGCGGCCTACCTCCCGCTCGACGTGGCGCATCCCGCCGAACGGCTGCGGCTGGTCATCGACGATGTGGGGCCGATCGCGCTGGTCACCGACTCCGCGCACGCCGGTTCGCTGCCGGACTCCGCGGCCGCGGTCGTGGTGCTCGACGACCCCGCCACCGAACGCGACCTCGCCGGGCGCGCGACCGGTGCGCTCACCGACGCCGAGCGGACCGGTCCGACCGGACCGGAGGACATCGCCTACGTCATCCACACCTCGGGCTCCACCGGGCGTCCCAAGGGCGTGCCGGTGCCGCACGCCAACGTGCTGCGGCTGTTCGAGGCCGCCGCCGAGCACTTCGACTTCGGCGCCGACGACGTGTGGACGCTGTTCCACTCCTACGCCTTCGACTTCGCCGTCTGGGAGCTGTGGGGTCCGCTGCTGCACGGCGGGCGCCTGGTCGTGGTGCCGCACGCGGTGAGCCGCTCGCCGCGGGAGTTCCTGGACCTGCTGGCCGCCGAGGGCGTGACCGTGCTCAACCAGACGCCGTCGGCGTTCGAGCAGCTGGTGCAGGCCGACGACGGGCGCCCGCTGGCGCTGCGGTACGTGGTCTTCGGCGGCGAGGCGCTGCACCCGGACCGGCTGCGCCCGTGGGCCGAGCGCCGCGGCCTCGACTCCCCCGAGCTGGTCAACATGTACGGCATCACCGAGACGACGGTGCACGTCACGCACCACCGCACGACCTGGGCCGAGCTGGACGACCCGCGGCGGGCCAGCGTCATCGGCCGCCCGCTGGCCGACCTGCGGGTGCACGTGCTCGACGCCGAGGGGCGGCCGGTGCCGCCGGGCGTGGTCGGCGAGATGCACGTGTCCGGTCCCGGCGTGGCGCCGGGCTACCTGAACAGGCCGGAGCTGACCGAGGAGCGGTTCGTGCCCGACCCGTTCGGGCGGCCGGGAACCCGCATGTACCGCACCGGCGATCTGGCGCGGCGACGCCGTGACGGCGTGCTGGAGTACGTCGGGCGCGCCGACCAGCAGGTCAAGATCCGCGGTTTCCGCATCGAGCCCGGCGAGGTCGAGGCGGTGCTCGCCGAGCACCCGGCGGTGGCGCGGGCGGCGGTGGTGGTCCGGCGCGGTGGCGACGGTCAGCCGCAGCTGGTCGGCTACGCGGTTCCCGCCCAGAAGCGGCCCGACCCGGGCGAGCTGCGGGCGCACCTGGCAGCCCGGCTGCCCGAGCACATGGTTCCGGCGGCGTGCGTGCTCGTGGACGAGTTCCCGTTGACCGCCAACGGGAAGCTGGACACCGCCGCGCTGCCGGAGCCCGATTTCGCCGCCGCGGCAGGCGGAATCCCGCCGAGCACTCCCGAGCAGGCACTGGTGTGCCGGCTGTTCGCGGAGGTGCTCGGGCTTCCCGAGGTCGGCGT
Organism: Saccharopolyspora endophytica; assembly: GCF_018070075.1. Taxonomy (GTDB): domain Bacteria; phylum Actinomycetota; class Actinomycetes; order Mycobacteriales; family Pseudonocardiaceae; genus Saccharopolyspora; species Saccharopolyspora endophytica. Next base: position 740,234 of record NZ_JAGPXE010000001.1, on the reverse strand, counting down.
GGAGGACGACTTCTTCGCCCTGGGCGGGCATTCCCTGCTGGCGACCCGGTTGCTGGCGCGGCTGCGCGCGGAGGCGGGCGCGGACGTGCCGATCTCCGAGCTGTTCGACGCGCCGCGACCGGCGGCCCTGGCCGCGCGCGTCGGGGAAGCGACCGGGGCGCGGCAGCCCGCGCTGACGGCCGTCGAGCGCCCGGAGCGGATCCCGCTGTCGTTCGCGCAGGAGCGCATGTGGTTCCTCGACCGGCTCGGGGACGCCGCGACCTACAACATCCCGCTCGTGGTGCGGCTGCGCCACGAGGTCGACGTCGACGCCCTGCGGGCCGCGCTCGGCGACCTCGCCGACCGGCACGAGAGCCTGCGCACGGTCTTCGCCCCCGACGAGTCCGGGGTGCACCAGCAGGTGCTGGCGCCCGGCGGGCTGCGGCCCGAGCTGCGGGTGGTGGACTGCCCGGCCGACGAGGTCGACGCCCAGGTCTCCGCCGCGGCCCGGCACCGCTTCGACCTGACCCGCGAGAGCGCGCTGCGGGCAGGGTTGTTCGGCACCGGGAGCGAGCGGACGCTGCTGATCCTGCTGCACCACAGCGCCGCCGACGGCTGGTCGCTGCGGCCGCTGGCCGACGACCTGAGCACGGCCTACCGGGCTCGGACGGCGGGCGCGGCGCCGGAGTTCGCAGCGCTTCCGGTGCAGCACGCCGACCACGCGATCTGGCAGCGGCAGCTGCTCGCCCCCGGCGCGGGCCGGATCGAGCAGCTCACCCAGTTCTGGGGCACCGCGCTGGCCGGGCTGCCCGCCGAGAGCTCCCCGCCCACCGACCGGCCCCGTCCCGACACCAGCGCGGGCGAGGGCGCGAGCACGACCTCGACGGTGGGCTCCGAGTTGCACGGCCGGTTGCTGGAGCTGGCCGAATCCACCGACACCAGCCTGTTCATGGTGCTGCACGCGGCGGTGAGCGCCCTGCTGACCCGCTGGGGCGCCGGCGAGGACGTGGTGCTGGGAACCCCGGTCGCCGGTCGCGCCGACCCGGCGCTCGACGACGTGATCGGGCTGCTCACCAACACTCTGGTGCTGCGGGCGAACACCGCCGGCGACCCGGCGTTCCGCGCGCTGCTGGCGCGGGCGCGGGAGTTCGACCTGAAGGCGCTGGACCACCAGGACATGCCGTTCGACCGCCTGGTGGAGGACCTCAACCCCGCCCGGCACCCGTCCCGGCACCCGGTGTTCCAGGTGATGCTGGCGCTGCAGAACAACGACAGCGCGGTGCTGGATCTCGGCGCGGACCGCGCGGCGCTGCGGCCCACCGCGACCGGCACCGCCAAGTTCGACCTGTTCGTCGACGTGCTGGAGCGCTACGACGACCGGCAGGTGCCGGACGGGCTGGAGCTGCACGTCGAGTACGCCACCGACCTCTACGAGCCCGCCACGGCGGAGGAGTTCGCCCGCGCGCTGCGGGAGGTCCTGGAATCCGCCTGCGCCGACCCGGACGCGCCGATCAGCGCGCTCACCGCTCGCGACCGACCGGCCGTGACCCCGGCCGGGCACTCCGCCGCCGCGGCGGCCGTGGAGCGCGCCGCCCTGGCGGTGCCCGGCATCCGCGACGCGGTGGTGCTCACCGGCGAGGAGCTCGCGGTGCACGTGGTGCCGGACCGGGCGGGCGCGGTCGACCAGGTGGAGCGAGCCCTCGCCGGTGCGGCCCGGGTCGTCGCGGTCAGCGACCTGCCCCGCCTCCCGGACGGTTCGGTGGACACCGCTGCGCTGCAGGCGCTTTCGCCGGTCGACGACCGGGCGGCGCAGGAGTGGCAGCGGCGGCTGGCCGCCGTTCCCGGGGTCCGCGACGCCGAGGTGCGGCTGGAGGACGTCCCGGCCGACCTGGAACGCCGCCACATCGGCATCCAGCGCGAGAGCGCCCCGCAGGTCGCCGACACCGGTCCCGCATCCCGGCCGAGCACCGTCCCGGCACTGTCCGAGGGGCGCACCCTGCCCGAACCGTCGGTGCCGGACTGGGCCTCGGCTCTCACCCGCGCGGCGGCGAACCCGGACGGCGAGATCGTGCACGTCCGCCCGGACGGCACCGAGACCCGCACCCGCTACGCCGATCTCGTCGTCGAGGCCTCCCGGGTGCTGTCGGGTCTGCGCGGCGCCGGTCTGCGGCCGGGCGACCAGGTGATCCTGCAGTGCGACGACACCGAGGACTTCGTGGCCGTGCTGTGGGGCTGCGTCCTGGGCGGGTTCGTGGCGGTGCCGCTGACCGTGCCCGGCTCGTACGCGACCGGTTCGGCGGCGCTGGCCAAGCTCGCCGGCATCTGGCGGATGCTGGGCCGCCCGCTGATCGTGGCCTCACCGGGCAACGAGGCCGGGATCCGCGACCTCGCCGCCCGCGAGCAGTGGCCGGACCTGGAGCTGGCCACGGCCGATGAGCTGCGCGCGGGCCCGGAGGACCGCGACTGGTACGAGGCCGCGCCGGACGACCTGCTCCTGCTGCTGATGACCTCCGGCAGCACCGGGCTGCCCAAGGCCGTGCGGCAGACCCATCGGGCGGTGCTGACCCGCTCGGCGGCGACCGAGGCGATGAACGCGCTGGGTCCCGACGACGTCTCGCTGAACTGGATCCCGCTGGACCACGTCACCGGCGTGGTGATGTTCCACCTCCGCGACGTCTACCTCGGCTGCCGCCAGGTCCACGCGCAGACCTCCTGGATCTTGGAGGAACCGGTGCGCTGGCCGGAGCTGCTGGACCGGCACCGCGTCACCGTCACCTGGGCGCCGAACTTCGCGTTCGGGCTGCTGGCCGAGCACGCCGAGCAGTTCACCGGCCGGGACTGGGACCTCTCGCCGGTGCGGCTGGTGATGAACGCGGGCGAGGTGGTGGTGGCCTCCGCGGCCCGCCGGTTCCTGCACGCGCTGCGGCCGTTCGGGCTGCCGCAGCACGTGATGCACCCGGGCTGGGGCATGTCCGAGACCTGCTCCGTGGTCACCGATTTCGAGCTTCCCGGCGAGGCACCGGACCACGACGAATCGTTCGTCAGCTGCGGCCTGCCCTACCCCGGTTTCGACATGCGGGTCGTCGACGAGCAGGACCGCCTGCTGGTCGAGGGCGAAGCGGGCCGGTTGCAGGTGCGCGGCACCTCGGTGACCGAGGGCTACCACGACAACGCGAGGGCCAACGCCGAGTCGTTCACCGCCGACGGCTGGTTCGACACCGGTGACCTGGCGTTCCTGCGCGACGGCGAGCTGTTCATCACCGGCCGCGCCAAGGACGTCATCATCGTCAACGGCGTCAACCACTACAGCCACGAGATCGAGGCGTGCGTCGAGGAGCTCCCCAGCGTGGTGCGGAGCTTCACCGCCGCCTGCGCGGTGCGCTCGGACCCCTCGGTGAGCACCGACGAGCTCGCGCTGTTCGTGCACCTGGCCGACGGGCAGGACCCGGCCACCGCGCTGCGCGAGATCGGCGGCAAGGTCACCCGCGAGATCGGGGTGAGCCCGACGTTCCTGATCCCAGTGGCCCCGGAGGAGATCCCGAAGACCGAGATCGGCAAGATCCAGCGCACGAAGCTGCGCAAGAGCTTCGAGGCCGGTGAGTTCGACGCGGCGGTGCGCGAGTCACAGCTGCTGCTGGGCACGGCGGCCACGGTGCCGGACTGGTTCCTGCGGCCGGTGTGGCAGCGCGCCGAGTCCTCCCACCGCACCGGAACCGCCCGGCACGCGCTCGTGCTCGCGGGTGCGGACGCGGACCTGGCCGAGCGCATCGCGGGGCGGCTGCGCTCCGACGGGGGCCTGTGCACGGTCGTCACCCCGGGCGCGGAGTTCGAGCGCGTGGACGCGGCGACCTACCGGATCCGGCCCGACGAGCAGGACCACGCCGCGCTGCTGGCGGCGCTGGCCGACGACGGGCGCGAACCCGACGCCGTCCTGCACCTGGCGGCGAGGGAGCCCGGCGAGCAGCCGTGGGAAGGCGGCGCGGAATCGCTGCTGGTCCTCGCCCGCGCGCTGGCGGACCGGCCCGGCCGACCGCGTCCGCTGGACCTGCTGTTCGTCACCACTGGCGCGCAGGCCGTCGCCGATGACGAGCTGCCCTCGCCCGCGCACGCCGCGGCAGGTGCGCTGCTGAAGTCGCTGCGGGAGGAACTGCCGTGGCTGCGGGGCGTGCACCTCGACGTCTCCGCCGACGAGGACCCGCTGGAGGCGATCCTCGCCGAGGCCGCCGGGCACCCCGCCGACACCGAGATCGCGGTCCGAAGTGGACAGCGGTACGCGCGCAGGCTCGCCCCGCTGCCGGAGCACCCCGACCCGGCCGAACCCGCGCAGCAGGACGGTTTCCAGCTGCTCAGCGGCGGTTTGGGCGGCGTCGGCGTCGACCTGGCCGCGCACCTGCTCAAGACCCCGGGCACCCGGCTGCTGGTCCTCGGCCGCACACCGCTGCCGGAGGAGAACACCTGGCAGCGGCACCTCGACGAGGGCGGTCCCGTCGCGGACCGGATCGCGGCGCTGCAACGGCTCCAGCAGCTCGGCGAGGTGCGCTACGCGGCCGCCGACGTCACCGACCCCGCGCAGGTCCGGTCCGCTGTGGACGGTGCTGCGGCTCAGTGGCGGCTGCCGCTGACCGGGGTGCTGCACCTGGCGGGCGGCTTCGACCAGCGACCCGTGCAGGAGCTCGCGGCCTCCGACTGGCGGGACGCGCTGGCGGCGAAGGTGCTCGGCGCCTGGACGCTGCACCAGGTCGCCGCCGAGCACCCGGTGACCTCGTTCATCGCGTTCTCCTCGGTGAACGGCCACTTCGGCGGCGCGATGAACGCCGCCTACTCGGCGGCCAACGCCTTCCTCGACGCCCTGGCCGTGCATCGGCGGCGCAGCGGCCTGCCCGGGCAGAGCCTGGCCTGGAGCATGTGGCGGGAGCGCGGCATGAGCCGCGGCTACCAGCACACCGCGCTCACCGAGGTCCGCGGCTACCGGGTGCTGGACGCGGCGATGGCGCTGCGGTCGTTCGACTTCGCCCGCGGGCTCGCCGAACCGCACGTGCTCATCGGCGCCGACCGCACCGCGCCGTGGGTGCGCAGCCACGTGCGCGCGCCCGTGCGGCAGCTGCGGCGGCTGGCCGGTCGGGTCGGGCTGGAGGACGGCGCGGACCTCGGCGAGCTGCACGCCGCCGCGTCGACCGGAGCCGAGCCGGGCACGTGGGTGCTGCGCTCGGCGGGGACGTCGGCCCGGCAGGAGCAGGCCGGCGGCGACGACCTGCGGCGGCTGGAGGGCGAACTCGCCGGGATCTGGAGCGGCGTGCTCGGGCGCGACGTGGTGGGTCGCGACGAGAACTTCTTCGACCTCGGCGGCAACTCGCTGCTGCTGGTCACCGCGCAGACCGCGATCAACAAGGCGCTCGGCTGCGAGCTCGGCGTGGTCGACCTGTTCGCCCACCCCACGGTGCGGGCGCTGGCCAAGCACCTGGCCGAGCGGGGCACCGCGGCCGCCGCGCCCGAACCCGACCAGCAGGCCGGGCCGAGCGGCCTGGACCGGGCCAAGCAACGTGCACAGCGGCAGCGGGACGCGCGCAGCGCCCGCCGCCGGGAGCGGAAGGACCGCGGGAATGGATGACACCACGCCGGAGGAGGTCCCGGCCGTCGCCGTGATCGGCATGGCGGCCCGCCTCCCCGGGGCGTCCGATGTGGACGAGTTCTGGGCGAACCTCGCCGCCGGGCGGGAGTCCGTGCGCGCCATCAGCGATGAGGAGTTCCTGGCGGCGGGCGGTGATCCGCGCGACCTGGACGACCCGGCGCTGGTCCGGATGGCGTCCACGGTGGACGGCATGGACCGGTTCGACTCGGGGTTCTTCGGCTACAGCCCCGCGGAGGCCGCCGTCGTCGACCCGCAGCAGCGGCTGCTGCTGGAGACCGCCCACCACGCGCTCGAGGACGCGGGCCACCCGGACTCGGCCGCGGCGTCCACCACCGGCGTGTACGCGGGGGCGGGCGACAGCCGCTACTACCCCGCGCACGTGCACCCGCGCTTCGCCGGTCAGCCTGGCAGCGTGGAGCTGGTGCACTCGGCCACCGCGAACTCGCTGGGCACGCTCGCGACCCGGATCTCCTACGAGCTCGGGCTGACCGGGCCGAGCGTGTCGATGCAGACGGCCTGCTCCACCGCGCTGGTCGCCCTCCACACCGCCTGCCAGGACCTGCTCGAATTCCGCTGCGACACGGCCCTGGCCGGTGCGGTGTCGCTGAACCCGTCGGCGCTGCTGGGCTACCGGCACGTCCCCGACGGGCCGTTCTCGCCCGACGGTCACTGCCGCGCGTTCGCCGCCGACGCGTCGGGCACCTCCTCCGGTGACGGGGTGGGCGTGGTCGTGCTCAAGCGGCTGGAGGACGCGCTGGAGGACGGCGACCGCATCCGCGCGGTCATCCGCGGCACCGCCATCAACAACGACGGGCGCCGCAAGGTCGGCTTCACCGCGCCCAGCACCGCCGGGCAGACCGAGGTCATCCTCGCCGCCCAAGCCCAGGCCGACGTCGGCGCGGACACCATCGGACTCGTCGAGTCGCACGGCACCGCGACCCGCATCGGCGATCCCATCGAGGTCTCCGCGCTCACCGACGCGTTCCGGGAGTCCACCGCCGAGACCGGGTTCTGCGCGCTGGGCTCGGTCAAGACCAACATCGGGCACCTGGGCGCCGCCGCCGGGATCGCCGGGCTCATCAAGGCCGTGCTCGCCCTGGAGCACCGGGAGATCCCCCCGAACCTGCACTTCGACGAGCCCAACCCGCTGATCGACTTCGCCTCCGGCCCGTTCCGGGTGCCGACCGCGCTGGAGCCCTGGCCGGCAGCCGAGCACCCCCGGCGCGCGGCGGTCAGCGCCTTCGGCATCGGCGGCACCAACGCGCACGTGATCCTCGAAGAAGCACCGCCGCAGCCCGACGTCCCGCGCGCGGCGGAGGAAGGCCGACGCCAGGTGCTGCCGCTGTCGGCGCGCACCGCCGGGGCCGCCCGCGGCCAGGCCGAGGCGTTGGCGCGGCACCTGGAGAACCACCCGGACCTGCGGCTCGACGACGTGGCGCACTCGCTGCGCGTCGACCGCCCCGCGTGGCCGCACCGGCTCGCGATCAGCGCCTCCAACGCCGAGGAGGCCGTCGCCGCGCTGCGGGCCACCGGCCCGGCCGGTCCCGCGGTCGGCGAGGAACCGCCGAGGGTCGCGTTCCTGCTGCCCGGCGGCGGCACCCAGTACGTCGGCATGGGCGCCGAGCTCTACCGCGACGACGACGTCTACCGGGACGCGATCGACCGCTGCGCGGCGATCCTGCGCCCGGTGACCGGCGAGGACATCCGCACCGCGCTGTTCGAGCACGCCGAGCCGGGCAGCCCGGAGGCGCTGCTGGCCCTGGTGGTCACCGAGTACGCGCTGGCCACCACGCTGATCGAGGCCGGGGTGGTGCCGGACGCGCTGATCGGGCACTCGCTCGGCGAGTACACCGCGGCCTGCCTGGCCGGGACGCTGGACCTGGCCGAGATGCTGCCGGTGGTGGCCGAGCGGATGCGGCTGATCGTCTCCTCCGGCGGCGCGACGGTCGGGGTGGCCGCCTCGGCCGAGGTGGTGCGGCCGCTGCTGGACGACCGGCTGTCGCTGGCCGCGATCAACGGCCCGGACGCCTGCGCGGTCGCCGGGCAGGTGGACGCCGTGGCGCGGTTGGAGGACGAGCTGACCCGCCGGGAGCTGCCGTTCCGGCGGCTGCGGGTAGCCGGCGCCGCGCACTCGCACGTGCTCGACCCGGTGGTGGACACCTTCGCCGGTCACCTGCGCACGTTGACGCTGCGCCCGCCGCGGATCCCGTACGTCACCAACGTCACCGGCACCTGGGCCGGCGACGAGGTCACCGACGTGCAGCATTGGATCGACCACTTCCGCCGCACGGTCCGCTTCGCCGACGGCATCGCGGCGCTGTGCGACGGGGATCAGCCGGTCCTGGTGGAGATCGGTCCCGGCGACAGCCTCACCAAGCTCGCCCAGGCGCGGTTCCCGGACGCGCGCGCGGTCACCACGATGCGGCACGCCAAGGCGGAGCGTCCCGACGGTCCGGTGCTCTCCGACGCGCTGGGACGGCTCTGGAGCGCGGGCGTCGAATCGGCGTTGCCCGAGGTGGCGGGAGATCCGCGGCGCGTGCGGCTGCCCGGCTACGCCTTCGAGCGGCACCGGCACTGGATCGACGCCCCCGGCGCCCGCACCGACTCCCCGCAACGGGCGGAACCGGCCGAGCCCGAGCTCACCCCGCGCCCCCACCTGACCACTCCGCACCGCGCGCCGAGCACGGATCGCGAGCGGGCGGTGGCCGAGGTGTGGCAGGAGGCGCTGGGCATCGGCGGGATCGGGTTGGACGACAACCTCTTCGACCTCGGCGGCGACTCCATGCGCGCGGTGCTGCTGGCCGGACGGCTGCGGCAGGCCGGGCTGCTGGACGTGCCCGCGGCGGCGCTGCTGGCCGCGCCCACGATCGCCGGAGCGCTGGCAGCCGACGGTCCGAGCTCCGGCGGCGGGCTGCGGCCCCTGCTGCCGCTGCGGGCCGAAGGTGGGGAAACGCCGTTGTTCTGCGTGCACCCGGGCGCGGGTGTCGCGTGGCGCTACACCGGGCTGCTGCCGCACCTGGGCGCCGAGCAGCCGGTCCACGGCATCCAGGCGTTCGGCCTCGACGGCACCCGGCCGCCGGCCGCCGACGCCGCGGAGATGACGCGGTCCTACGTGGACCTGGTCCGGGAGGTCCAGCCGCACGGCCCGTACCGGCTGCTGGGCTGGTCCTACGGCGGGTTCGTGGCGCACGCGATGGCCTGCGCGCTGCAAGCCGACGGCGAGGAGGTCGAGCTGCTGGCCATGCTCGACGCCCCGCTGCCGGAGGGCTTGCCCTACACGCCGGAGGGGATCGAGCGCCAGGTGGCGGGCCTGCTCAGCCGCGTGGCCGGTCTGCCGGTCGCCGACGGGGAGCCGGACGTGGCGGCCGTGCTGGACCGGATCGGCGAGCTGTCCGCCGCGGACTCACCGCTGCCGGTGACGCGGGAGGAGGCGACCTCGATCGCCACCGTGATGCGCAACAGCCTGCGCATCGCCCCGCAGTTCGCCCCGGGCACCTTCGACGGCGACGCCCTGTTCTTCACCGCCACCGCGGACGTGCCCGGCGAGACCGACGACTTCGCCCTCGCCCCCGACAAGGCGGCCCACTGGCGCCGTCACGTCACCGGCACCCTCCACGACCACCCGATCGACTGCAACCACTACGAGATGACCGAACCCACCCCGATCGCCGAGGTCGCCGAAGCCCTCACCAAGCCCTTCCTGCGGTGATGCGAAAGACGAGCGCCCGGCGGGAACTCCCACCGGGCGCTGGTTCTCGTCCGCTCAGCCGCGGAGCTGCTTCTTCAAGATCTTGCCTGCCGGGTTGCGCGGGATGGCATCGGTGAACTCGATGCGGCGGGGGCGCTTGTAGGGCGCGAGGTTCTCCTTGAGATGGCCCAGGAGTTCCGCCGCGGTGACGTCCTCGGCGACGACGTGGGCCAGCGGGACCTCGCCGTAGTCGTCGTCCGGCACGCCCACGACCGCGGCGTCCCGGACCGCCGGGTGGTCCATCAGCACCCGCTCGACCTCCGACGGGTAGACGTTCTGGCCCGCCCGGATGATCACGTCCTTGCTGCGGTCGACCAGGTGGATCCGGCCGTGCTCGTCGAGGAATCCGAGGTCGCCGGTGACGATCCAGCCGTCCAGGGTGACCTCGCGGGTGGCCTCCGGGTCGTTCCAGTAGCCCTGCATGACACCGGGACCGCGCACCACGATCTCGCCGATCTCGCCCGGCGGGAGCTCCGCGCCCCGCTTGTCCACGGCACGCGCGGACATGCCCGGGATGACCCGGCCGCAGGGGATGCGGACGGTGGCGTCGCCGGGTTCGGGGTGCTCGTCGGGGCCGAGGGTCACGAACGGGCCGCCGACCTCGGTCATGCCGTACACCTGGCGGAACCCGCACCCGAGCCGGCGCACCGCGTCGGTGTAGACGTCGATCGGCATGGGCGCCGCGCCGTAGAGGATCTCCCGCAGCGAGGAGAGGTCCGCGGTCTCGGCCGCCTTCGCCTGGAACATGAACCGCAGCATCTGCGGGACCAGCCACATGTGCGTGGCGCGGTGCTCCTCGACCGCGGCCAGGGCGCGCTGCGGCGTGAACCCGGGCATCAGCACCAGCGTCGCGCCCGCCGCCATGTAGGTCAGCGAGACGACCATGCTGCCGTGGTAGAGCGGGCAGCAGTTGACCAGCACGATGTCGTCGGTCGGCCGCGCCTGCACCAGCCACCCGAGGGCGATGGCGCGGAACGAGCCGCCGTCGACGGTCACGCCCTTCGCGCGGCCCGTGGTGGCCGAGGTGTGCAGCACGGCCACCGGGTCGGTGTCGAGCACCTCGGGCAGCTCGACCGGCTCAGCGGTGCTGCCGAGCTCGGCGAACTCCGGCTTGTCGAAGGCGATCCGGACGCGCACCGACGGCAGCTCGGTGTGCCGGTCCAGCAGCTCGGACTCGCCGAGCATCGCGACCGCGCCGACGCGCTCGATCATCTCGGCTGCTTCCGGGGCGGCGACGCTGTGGTTGAGCGGCACGAACAGCGCGCCGATGCGCGCGATCGCGAAGTAGCTCTCCAGCACCTCGATGCGGTCCTGGGACAGCACCACCACCCGATCCCCGCGCTGCACGCCCAGCTCGACCAGCCCGCGGGCCAGCTCGGCGGTGCGGTCGTGGAACTGCGCCCAGGTGGTGCTGCGGTGCTCGTCGACGAGCGCGGTGCGGTCCGGGAAGCACTGGCGGTTGCGCTCCGCCAGCTGCGTCAGCCACATCAAGCACCGCCGGTGGTGGCCGCGCGCTCGGCGACGAAGCGCTCGTAGTCGGCGATGGTGCGCAGCTGCTCCACGTCCTCGGCGGTGATCTCGACGCCCGTGCGCTGTTCGACGAGCAGCACGAGGCGCACGAGGTCGCCGGAGTCGATGCCGCTGGCGGCGAGGTCAACGTCGTCGCCGACGGAATCGGCGAACTCGGCGGTGCCGGTGAGTTCGACCAGCAACGTCCGGATGGTGCTCATGGCAACCTCTTTCGCTGTTCGACAACGGTGTGTCGTCCCACAAGAGGCGCGCGCGGGCGCTCTCACTCCCCGCGATCCCGGTGACGTTGTTCACGCGGGCGGGCGGGATAGTCGGCGCCTCCTCGGCACTCTTCTTCTCCGGTGGAATCCCGCGGCACCGGCCGTCGGGTGATCGCTTGAGGGAGTGATGCGGGGTGCGCAGGCGATGCGAGCAGACCGGTGCGGGCGGGAAGCCATGAGCGCGCCGCGGTCCGAGGACGAGCTCAACGAGCGCTTCGAGGCGCTGCTGCGCGACGGCTCCGCGGTGGAGCCGCGCGACTGGGTGCCGGACGGCTACCGCCGGATGGTGCTGCGGCAGATCGCCCAGCACGCCCACTCCGAGATCATCGGGATGCAGCCGGAGGGCGCGTGGCTGACCCGCGCGCCGTCGCTGCACCGCAAATCCGTGCTGCTGGCCAAGGTCCAGGACGAGGCCGGCCACGGCATGTACCTGTACTCGGCCGCCGAGACGCTGGGCACCGACCGCGACGAGCTGCTCGACGCGCTGCACAACGGCAGGCAGCGGTTCGCCGCGACCTTCAACCACCCGGCGCTGACCTGGGCCGACACCGGGGCGATCGCGTGGCTCACCGACGGCGCGGCGGTGCTCAACCAGGCGCCGCTGTGCCACACCTCGTACGGGCCGTACGCGCGGGCGATGCGGCGGGTCTGCCAGGAGGAGACGTTCCACGTGCGGCAGGGCTACGACCAGCTGCGCGCCTTGTGCTCCGGGACTCCCGAGCAGCGCGAGATGGCCCAGGACGCGGTGAACCGCTGGTGGCTGCCCGCGGTGGCGCTGATGTTCGGCCCGCCCGACACGGTCGCCGGGGGCGCCGACGAGCGCACCGCGGCGATGGGCGCGGTGGTCTCCCGGCGGGCGATGGCGTGGGGCATCAAGCGGCACACCAACGACGAGCTGCGGCAGCGGTTCGTCGACCAGGTGGTGCCGCAGGCCGCCTCGCTGGGCCTGGAGCTGCCGGACCCGAACCTGCGCTGGAACGCCGAGCGCGGGCACTACGACTTCACCCCGATCACCTGGGAGGTGTACCGGGACGCGCTGGGCGACGACACGCACTCGGCACGGCAGCGGATCGCCCACCGCGTCGCCGCGCACTCCGACGGCGCGTGGGTGCGGGAAGCGGCCGCCGCCTACGCCGCCCGCGAGACCCCGGAGGCCGTGGCATGACCGGCGGAGCCCCCTCGTGGGAGGTCTTCCTGCGTCCGCGACGGGGTTTGGCGCACCAGCACGTCGGATCGGTGCGCGCGGCCGACCCGGACATGGCGCTCACGCGCGCCCGAGACCTCTACACGCGGCGAGGCGACCCGCTGTCCCTGTGGGTGGTGGCCTCGGCGTCGGTGCACGCCTCCTCGCCCGACGAGCACGACGCGTTCTTCAGCAACGCCCGCCACAAGCCCTACCGGTATCCCGAGCAGTACCCGATGACGGCCGAGGAGAGCGGCGATGCGTGAGCCGGTGACCACGACGACCCGGCCGCGGGACGCCGACCTCGCCGAGCTGGCGCTGCGGCTCGGCGACGACGCGCTGGTGCTCGGGCAGCAGCTGTGCCAGTGGATCACCCGCGCGCCGATGATCGAGGAGGACCTGGCGCTGTCCAACATCGCCCTCGACCTCATCGGCCACGCCCGGGTCCTGCTGTCCCGCAGCGGTGCGCTGGAGGGCAGCGGTCGCGACGAGGACGACCTGGCGTTCGGCCGCACGGAGCGGGAGTTCCGCAACGCGCTGCTGGTGGAGCTGCCCAACGGCGACTTCGCGGTGACCATCGCCCGGCACCTGGTGTTCTCCCACTACGCGGTCCCGTTCTACGAGCGGTTGGCCGGGTGCGGTGACGCCGAGCTGGCCGCGTTCGCCGCGCGGGCGGCCGCGGAGGTCGGCTCCCACCGCAGGCACGCCTCCGACTGGACGCTGCGGCTCGGCCTCGGCACCGCCGAGAGCGCGCGCCGGATGCAGTCCGGGCTGGACCGGATCTGGCCCCACGCGGCCGAGCTCTTCGAGTCGGACCCGGTGGTGGAGCGGCTGGTCGACGCCGGGCTGCACCCGCGCCCGGACGAGGTGCGCGTGGCCTGGCACGAGGGCGTCGCCGACGTGCTCGCCCGCGCCGAGCTCACCGAGCCCGCACCGGACTGGCACGCCACCGGCGGCCGGGCCGGTCTGCACACCGAGGCGTTCGGCCCGCTGGTCGCCGAGATGCAGTCGGTGCACCGCCAGTTCCCGGGAGGCACGTGGTGACCGCGCGCGAGGACGTCGACCGGGTGCGGGCCCGGGTCGAAGCGCTGCCCGACCCCGAACTGCCGATGATCACCCTCGGCGAGCTCGGGGTGATCCGCTCCGCGGACACCGCGGGCGACGGGTGCGTGGAGGTCGGGTTCACGCCGACCTTCCTGGGCTGCCCGGCGATCCCGGCCATCACCGAGGCCATCGAGGAGGTGCTGCGCGACTGCGGCCACTCGGACGGCCGCGTGCGGCACGAGCTCACCCCCGCCTGGACACCCGACCTGATCACCCCGACCGGACGCGAAAAACTCGCCGCCCACGGCATCGCCCCACCCGTCGACCGGAATTCCACTGAAACCCGGTCCCGGATTTCAGTGGAAATCGGATCCCCGACTTCAGCGGAAACCCGACCCGGGACTTCAGCGGGAGTCCGAGACCGGACTTCAGTGGAAACCCGGTCCCGGACTTCAGTGGAAACCGGGGACCGGACTTCAGTGGAAATCGGGGACCGGACTTCAGTGGAAACCGGGGCGTTCGGGGGGCCGACCTCGGTCGGGTTGGGGCTGGGGACGCCGTGCCCGCACTGCGGCTCGCAGGACACCCGACCGCACAGCTCCTTCGGTCCGACGCGCTGCCAGTCGATGCTGCGCTGCGCGGAGTGCCGGGAGATCTTCCCGTGCATCACGGCGACGTGAGGTGACTCCCATGAGCACGAGCACCACCGCGGGCTGGCACCCGCTGGAAGTCACCCGCGTCGAGCACCTGACCGCCGAAGCCGTGGCCCTGTCGCTGCACGTGCCGCCGGAGCTGGCGGCGACGTTCGCGCACCGGCCGGGCCAGCACGTCGTGGTCCGGCACGGCGAGCTGCGGCGCAGCTATTCGGTGTGCCCGCCTCCCGACGACCCGGCCGCGCTGCGGCTGGTCCTCAAACCGGTCACGCCGGGCGGTTTCGGCACCTACGCGAGCAGCGAGCTGGCGGCGGGCGACGTGGTCGAGCTGTCGCCGCCCGCCGGGAAGTTCGGGCTCCCGGAGCTGCGGGGCGCGCACCACGTGCTGATCGCCGGTGGCTGCGGGATCACCCCGCTGGCGCCGATGGCCGCCGCCGCGCTGCGCGGTGACCCGGACTGCCGGGTGTCGCTGGTGCACTCCGCGCGCACCGCCGCCGACGCGCTGCTGGCCGACGAGATCGCGCTGCTCAAGGACGAGTTCGTGCAGCGCTTCGACGTGCTGCACGTGCTCTCCCGCGAGCGCGGCGGCAGCGAGCTGTGCACCGGCCGGATCGACCCGCCGAAGCTGCGGCGGCTGCTGGAGCTGCTGGACGTCCGGCCCGGCGCGCAGTTCGCGCTGTGCGGTCCGCCCGGCCTGCTGGACACCGCGCGCGAGGCGCTGGAGGGCGTTCCGCCGGAGGACGTCCGCACCGAGCTGTTCGCCTCCACCGCGACCGGACCCGCGCCGGAACCCGAGTCCCGGGGCGGCCGGATCAGCGCGACCCTCGGCGGCCGCACCAGCAGCATGACCATGCTCCCGCAGGACCGGGTGGTGCTCGACGCGGTGCTGCGCCACCGCCCCGAGGTCCCCTACTCCTGCCGCGACGGCGTGTGCGGCAGCTGCCGGGCCAAGGTCCTCTCCGGTGAGGTCGCGCTCGGACCGCAGCACGCCCTGGACGCCGACGACCTGGCAGGCGGCTACACGCTCGCCTGCCGCGCCCGCCCTCGCACCGACGAGCTCGCGCTCGACTTCGACGCCTGAGGAGACGACCGTGACCACCACCCAGCAGCACGAGGGCCGCACCGCCCTGGTCACCGGCGGAAGCCGGGGCATCGGCCGGGCCGTCAGCCGGCGCCTCGCCGCCGAAGGCGCCCTGGTCGCCGTGCACTACGGCCACGACCACGACGCCGCCGAGCGGACGGTGAAGGAGATCATCGCCGACGGCGGTCGCGCGTTCGCGGTGCACGCCGAGCTCGGCGTCCCGGGCGACGCCGACGCGCTGTGGGCGGAGTTCGACCGCCAACTGGCCGCCCAGGACACCGAACCCGGGCTGGACGTGCTGGTCAACAACGCCGGCATCACCCTGCCGCGCACCATCGCGAACGTGACCGAGCAGGACTACGACCGACTGTTCGCCATCAACACCCGGGCCCCGTTCTTCATCGTCCAACGTGGACTGGATCGGATCCGGGACGGCGGCGCCATCGTCAACGTCTCGTCGGTGACGACCCGCTTCGCCTATCCCGCGATCATCGCCTACACGATGAGCAAGGGGGCCCTGGACACCTTCACCCTCGCCCTGGCCAAGGAGCTCGGGCCGCGCGGCATCACGGTCAACGCGGTCGCTCCCGGCTTCACCGAGACCGAGATCAACCCGACGTTGCGCAACCCGGAGATCCGCCGGAACTACTCGGCGGAGTCGGTGTTCGACCGGCTCGGGCAGCCCGAGGACATCGCCGCGGTGGTGTCGTGCGCGGCCGGCCGCGACGCCGGGTGGACCACCGGCCAGTGGATCGACGCCAGTGGCGGTGTCCGGATCTGACCGCGCTGCGCTCCGAGCCCGAAAGCTCCCCGCAAACCGCTGCCTCCGACACCGGAGGCGGTCCCCCAGGAGTTGTGATGACCGACCGCGCCTCCGCCCTCGCGGAACTGTCCACCGACGACCCCCTGACCCAGCCGTTCGGGGGCGCCAGCCCCTACGACGAGTACGTCCGCGCGACCCTGCTCAACACCCTTCAGGAACCGCTGACCGAGGCCGCCGACGAAATGGGCTTCCTGGTCACCACGCAGGTGATGGAGCTGTGGTTCACGCTGATCGTGTACGAGTGGCGCGCCGCGCGCGACGCCTTCCGCGCCGACGACCTCGACACCGCGATGGACGCGCTGCTGCGCAGCCGCCGCGGGCTCAAGGCCCTCAACGAGTCGTGGGCGCCGATCGCGGCGCTGACCCCGGTCCAGTTCAACGGTTTCCGCGCCGCCTTCGGCAAGGCCTCCGGGTTCCAGTCCGCGATGCACCGGCACATGGAGTTCCTCGTCGGGCAGAAGTCCGCGGCGCTGCTGCGCGCGCACTCCGGCGACCCGGATGTCCACAAGGGACTCAGCGAGGCCTACGAGGAGCCGTCGCTGTACGACGAGGTGCTGAACTTCCTGCACCGGCGCGGGTTCCCGGTGCCCGAGCACGTCCGCTGGCGCGACGTCACCGCGCCCTACGAATCCGATCCCGGTGTCGTCGAGGTGTGGCGGCGCATCTACGCCGGACCCCAGCACCACCCGCTGCTGCGGCTGGGCGAACAGCTCACCGACGTGGCCGAGGCGATCACCCGCTGGCGGCTGGACCACGTGATGGTCGTGCGCCGGGCGATGGGCGCCAAGCCCGGCAGCGCGGGCTCCGCGGGCGTGAAGTACCTGGAGAAGCGCGCCGCGATCGCGGTGTTCCCGGAGCTGTGGGAGGCCCGCGGTGCCATCTAGGGAGATCTCCGCGCGCGCCGCGGAGGAGGAGAAGCGGGTCCTGAGCCTCAAGCCGGTGCTGGCGCCGCGGCACAGCAAGTACGGCGAGCACCCGCACCACGGCTACGACGAGTGGCCCGGTGACGGGCCGCTGGTGGTGCTGCTGCACGGCGGCTACTGGCGCTACGACCGGATGCACCTGACCCCGTTCGCCGACTACCTCGCGCAGCAGGGCTTCTCGGTGCTGCTGCCCGGTTTCCGCCGCTCCGGCGGCGCGGGCGGGTACCCGGAGACGTTCGACGACGTGGCGCGGATCGTCGACGAGCTGCCCGCCGGGCGTCCGTACGTGCTGGCCGGGCACTGCTCCGGCGGGCACCTGGCGCTGTGGTGCGCGGCCCGCGGGCTGCTGCCCGCCGGATCGCGCTGGCACTCCACGAAGCTGCCGACGGCGGTGCTGGCGCTGGCGCCGATCACCGACCTGGCCGCGACGCGCCGCGACGACCTCAGCGACGGGGCCGCGGTGCAGCTCATGGGCGCCGAGGAGTTCACCGAGCGGCTGCCGCTGGTGGATCCGGTGACGCTGCTGTCGGAGGCCGGAACGACGGGGGTGCGCACCGTGCTGCTGCACGGCGAGGTCGACGAGGAGGTGCCGCACGAGCAGTTCGCCGACTACGCGGCCGTGCACCGGGACCTGGAGACCGTGGTGCTGCCCGGGACCGGCCACTACACGCCGATCGAGCCGGACAGCCCGCCCGCCGCGGACGTCGCCGCCGTGCTGCGGCGGTTGTGCGCCGAGTGGGACGACGCTGCGGGAGAGTGCTCGTGATGACACAACAACTCACCGACCTCGCCGACCACCTCGACGCCACGGATCCGCTCGCGCACGTCCGGGACCGCTTCCTGCTGCCGGAGGGCGTGGTCTACCTCGACGGGAACTCGCTCGGCCCGCTGCCGGCCGCGGTGCCGCCGGCGCTGGAGGACGTGGTGCACCGCCAGTGGGGCACCGACCTGATCCGCTCCTGGAACACCCACGACTGGTGGCAGGCCCCGCTGCGGGTCGGCGACGCCATCGGCGCGCTGATCGGCGCCGCACCGGGTCAGACGGTCGCCGGTGATTCCACCAGCGTGCAGCTGTTCACCGCGCTGAGCGCGGCGGCGGAGCTGCGCCCGGACCGCCCGCTGCTGGTCACCGACCCGGATCACTTCCCCACCGACCGCTACCTGGCCGACTCGGTCGCCCGGCTGCACGGGCGGCAGGTCCGCCGGATCGCGCCCGCCGACCTGCCGGAGTTCCTCGACGAGCACGGCGACCAGGTCGCGGTGATCAGCTACTCGCCCGTCGACTTCCGCAGCGGCGAGCTCCACGACGTGGCCGCGCTGACCCAGGCCGCGCACCGGGTGGGCGCGATGGCGCTGTGGGACCTGTGCCACGCGGCCGGGGCGATGCCGGTGCACCTCGACGACCTCGGGGTGGACTTCGCTGTCGGCTGCGGCTACAAGTTCCTCTCCGGCGGACCCGGCGCCCCGGCCTTCCTGTACGCCGCCGAGCGGCACCACGATGCGTGGCGCACGCCGCTGAGCGGCTGGACCGGCCACGCCGAGCCCTTCGGCCTCCAGGCCGACTACGTTCCCGCTCCCGGCATCGCGCGCGCCCGCATCGGCACGCCGCCGATCCTGTCGCTGCTGGCCCTGGAGGCGGCGCTGACCGCGTTCGACGGCGTCGACCTGGCGCAGGTCCGCGCCAAGAGCCTGTCGCTGACCGGTTTCTTCCTCCGCTGCGCCGACGCGCTGCTGGCACCGGAGGGCTTCGAGGCGGTCACCCCGGCCGAACCCGAGATCCGCGCGAGCCAGGTCTCGCTGCGGCACCCGCACGCCTACGGCCTCATCCAGGCCCTGGCCGCGCAGGGCGTCGTCGCCGACATGCGGGCGCCGGACATCCTCCGCTTCGGCGTCAACGCCCTCTACACCTCGCACCACGACGTCCTCACCGCCGCCACCCGCCTCCGCCGCATCACCGCCGCGGGCGATTACGACCCCGCACCGCAGGAAGCCGGCACCGTGACCTGATCCGCCGGCGGAACGCGGAAATTCGGTGGCCTGATGGGCGGCGTGGCGGGGAGGATCCCGGCCATGGGTGTTCCGGAGGTTCGCGGACCGTTCGTGGGGACCAGCGCCGTCGTGGTGCGCGACGGAGCGGTGCTGCTGGGGAGGCGGAAGGGCGCCCACGGCGCCGGCGAGTGGTCCTTCCCCGGGGGCAAGGTCGACCCGGGCGAAGCGCCGGAGGACGCCGCCGCCCGGGAGCTCGCCGAGGAGACCGGGCTGCTCGCCACCGGGATCACGACGATCTCCTGGACCAGCGACGTCTTCGACGACGAGGGCCTGCACTACGTCACCCTGCACCACCTGATCACCGCCGACGGCGAACCCCGGGTCCTCGAACCCGACAAGGTCGAGTCCTGGACCTGGCACCCCTGGCACTCCCTCCCCGCCCCGCTGTTCACCCCGGCCCGCTCCCTGGTCGAAACCGGCTGGCGCCCACCGGAAACCCCGGGCAACGGGCGGTGATCGACACCCGGGTCGATCAGCTCCGGGGACCGCGCTGTCGCTGGCGCGCGACTCCGACCGGTGTGCCTGACCACCGAGGCGGCGGCCCGCAGCTTCGGGCCGCGGCCCTTCACCGTCCCGCTGCGGAACCGGATCCGCAGCACCTTCCGCGGCTGATCAGAGCTTGGTGAGCGGGACGCTCCCGATGAGCATGAGCTTGACCGTGCCGGCCGTGCCGAAGTCGATGGTGGCCGTGGCCCGAGGGCCTTCGCCGTCGGTGGCGACCACCGTGCCGAGGCCGTACTTGTCGTGGGTGACCTTGTCGCCCGCTTCGAGCTTGAGGGCGACCGTGTCCTTCCAGCCCTTCATGCTGGTGCTGCGCATGCCGCGCTCGGCCAGACCGGCCTGGGCCGAGTCGCCGCCGGTGCGGTCGAAACCGCCTCGGCTGCCCCAGGTGCTGCGGACCTGCGGGGCGGCGCGCTCGGGCTCGATGCGGCGCCAGTGCATCAGCTCCTCGGGGATCTCGGTGAGGAACCGGGATGCCGGGTTCGTCATCGGCTGCCCCCACGCCGAGCGCATCATGGCGCGCGACAGGTAGAGCCGCTGGCGAGCTCGGGTGATGCCGACGTAGGCCAGTCGCCGCTCCTCGGCGAGCTCGGTCGGATCGCCCAGCGCCCGGTTGTGCGGGAAGACGCCGTCCTCCCAGCCGCCGGAGAACACCACCGGGAACTCCAGGCCCTTGGCGGTGTGCAGGGTCATGAGGGTGACCAGGCCGTCGCCGGTCTCCGGCAGCGAGTCGGCGTCGGCGACCAGCGAGACCCGCTCCAGGAACGCCGCCAGCGAGTCGTCGGCCAGCGGGTCTTCGAGGACGTCGTCCGCGTCGTCCTCCGCCGCGGGCGTCACCCCGGACACCACGGCCTCCGCCGACGGCGAGACCTCGGCGTCGACCGGCAGCGGCGCTCCCGCGCGGGCCTCGGTGAACTCGCGGGCGACGGTGATCAGCTCGGTCAGGTTCTCCAGCCGCGTCGCGTCCTGCGGATCGTCGCTGGCCTCCAGCTCGCCCCGGTACCCGGTGCGCTCCAGGACCGTGTCGAGGGTCTCGGCGACGTCGTGGTCCGCGGCGACCTTGTGCAGCTCGTCGAGCAGCTCGACGAAACCGGAGATCGCGTTGCGGGCGCGGGTGTTGAGCAGCGGGACCTCACCGGCGGCGGCCCGTCGCAGGGCGGTGCCGAAGGAGATCCGCTCCTGCTCGGCGTGCACCGCGACCACGGCCTCCGCGCGGTCGCCGATGCCGCGCTTGGGCACGTTGAGGATGCGGCGCAGGCTCACCGTGTCGTCCGGGTTGTCCAGCACCCGCAGGTAGGCGAGGGCGTCGCGGACCTCGCGGCGCTCGTAGAAGCGGACACCGCCGACGACCCGGTACGGCAGGCCGAGGCGGATGAACACCTCCTCGAACACGCGCGACTGGTTGTTGGTGCGGTAGAAGACGGCGATGTCGTTGAACGTGGCCTCGCCCTGGTCGACGAGCTTGTCGATCTCACCGGCGACGAAGGCGGCCTCGTCGTGCTCGTTGTCGGCGACGTAGCCGACGATCGGCTCGCCGTCACCCGCGTCGCTCCACAACCGCTTGTCCCGCCGGTTCGGGTTGCGCCGGATCACGGCGTTGGCGGCCGACAGGATCGTCTGCGTGGACCGGTAGTTCTGCTCCAGCAGGATGCTGCGGGCCTGCGGGTAGTCGCGCTCGAACTCCTCGATGTTGCGGATCGTGGCGCCGCGGAACGCGTAGATCGACTGGTCGGCGTCACCGACCACGCACAGCTCCGCCGGTTCCACGCCGCTCTCGGTGGAACCGGTGCCGACCAGCTCCCTGACCAGGGCGTACTGCGCGTGGTTGGTGTCCTGGTACTCGTCGACGAGCACGTGGCGGAAGCGGCGGCGGTAGTACTCGGCGACCGCCGGGTGCTGCTGCAGCAGCTCGACCGTGCGCATGATCAGGTCGTCGAAGTCCATCGCGTTGGACTCGACGAGCCTGCGCTGGTAGGCGGCGTAGACCTGGGCGACCTTGCGCTCCACGTCGTTGCCCGCCTGCTGCGCCGCGTCCTCCGGCGTGATCAACTCGTTCTTCAGGTTCGAGATGTTGATCGACAGCGTCCGCGCCGGGTAGCGCTTGGAGTCCAGGTCCTGCTCACGGGCGATCATGGTGATCAGCCGCTTGGAGTCGTCGGAGTCGTAGATCGAGAAGTTCGACGACATGCCGAGCGTCTTGGCCTCGCGGCGCAGCACCCGCACGCACATCGAGTGGAACGTCGACACCCACATCACGTTGGCCCGGCGACCGACCAGGTCGGCGACGCGCTCCTTCATCTCGGCCGCGGCCTTGTTGGTGAAGGTGATGGCCATGATCTGGCCGGGGTGCGCACCGCTGGCCAGCAGGTGGGCGATGCGGTTGGTCAGCACCCGGGTCTTGCCCGATCCGGCGCCGGCCACCACCAGCAGCGGCGAGCCGGTGTGCGTCACGGCATCGCGCTGCTGCGGGTTGAGCCCAGCGAGCAGCGCCTCCGGGTCGGGTCCGGACCGGCCGCGCGAAGCGGAGGACTGCACGGGCTCGTCGCCCTGCCATTCGAGATCGAGAGGGGTGCTCATCGTCGAACCACGTTACCGAACCCCCCGGACAGAACCCGAATCTCCCGATCGCGCAACACGATCAAGACCTCCACCACCTGTCCGGGTGAAAGCGTCCAGCAGGTGGGACGGGGTGCCCAGGCAGTGGATCGGGGTCGGGGGTTGTGGCAGACTGGTGGTGTGCAGACGCAGCAGTACGAGTTTTTCTACGAGCCCGGGACTCCGGCGCCCGTAGCTGCGTGAGCTCGAAAACCACTACGACGCCCCGGGGTCCTCGGACTCGGGGCGTTTCGCGTTCCGGGACGGGAACGGGGCCGGATCCGGAGGATTACGTCCGATGAACGCCACTGTGGACGGTGACCAACCGCAGTCCGAGAAGCCCTCGACTGAACGGGCTGCAGAGGCCATCAGCAACTTCCGCGAAGAGATCGACCACCTCGACGCCGAGATCCTGCGCCTGATCAAGCGCCGGGCCGAGGTCTCCCAGCAGGTGGGGCAGGCCCGCATGGCCGCGGGCGGCCCGCGCATCGTCTACAACCGCGAGATGGACGTGCTCGCCCGCTACCGCGAGCTCGGCCCGGAGGGACGCGAGATCGCCATGATCCTGCTCCGCCTCGGCCGGGGCCGGCTGGGCCACTCCTGACGTGCGCCGCGGGCGCCTCCGGCCTGGTCGGAGGCGCCCGCGGTCGGCGTCACACGGCGTGGTCGGCGGCGAGGTCGCGCTCCCGGGTCTCCGGTGCACGGAACACCGCGACCAGGGTGACCACGCAGCACAGCGCCACGTAGATCGAGATCGGCAGCGAGGAGTCGAACGCGGCCAGCAGCGCCGTCGCGATGATCGGCGCCAGCGAACCCGCCACGATCGACGCCAGCTGGTAGCCGATCGACGCGCCCGAGTAGCGGACCCGGGTGCCGAACAGCTCCGCGAAGAACGCCGCCTGCGGCCCGTACATCGCGCCGTGGAACACCAGGCCGACGGTGGTCGCGAAGGTGATCACCCAGAACGACTTGGTGTCGAGCATCGTGAAGAAGAAGAACGCCCACACGCCCGTGCCGACCGTGCCCAGCAGGTAGATCGGCCGCCTGCCGAACCGGTCGGACAGCGCGCCCCAGATCGGGATGCTGATGAAGTGCAGCACCGAGGCGATCAGCGCCGCGTTGAGCGCGACCCCGCGCGGCAGGTCCAGGAACGTGGCCACGTAGGTGAGCACGAACGAGGTCAGCACGTAGTAGACGACGTTCTCGGCGAACCGGGCGCCCATCGCCGTGAGCACCTCGCTGCGGTAGCGGCGCAGCACCTCCAGGATCGGCGGCTTCTGCTCGGCGCCGCTCTCCTCCGCCTTGCGCTGCGCCTCCAAGAACACCGGCGACTCGGCGACGGCCAGCCGCACCCACAGCCCGATCAGCACCAACACGCCGGAGAGCAGGAACGCGACCCGCCAGCCCCAGGCCAGGAACGCCTCGTCGGACTGCACCGCCGCCAGCACCGCCAGCACCGCCGTGCCGAAGACGTTGCCCAACGGCACCCCGGCCTGCGGCCACGACGCCCAGAAGCCGCGGCGCTCGCTGGAGCCGTGCTCGGAGACGATGAGCACCGCACCGCCCCACTCGCCGCCGATCGCGAAGCCCTGGACCAACCGCAGCGCGGTGAGCAGCAGCGGAGCCAGCACGCCCACCGACTGGTAGGTGGGCAGCAGGCCGATCGCGAACGTCGCGGCACCCATCATCACCAGGCTGAGGACCAGCAGCTTCTTCCTGCCGATCCGGTCGCCGTAGTGGCCGAAGACCAGGCCTCCCAGGGGCCGGGCGATGAAGCCGACCGCGTAGGTGATGAACGCGAGCAGGGTGCCCATCAGCGGATCGCCGGCCGGGAAGAACAGCTTGTTGAACACCAGCGCGGCGGCTGATCCGTAGAGGAAGAAGTCGTACCACTCGACGGTGGTGCCGACGAGGCTCGCCACCACCACGCGGGTGGTCGACGATCTGCTGGGAGCGGACTCGGTGGTCATGGCTGCGTCCTCCTTGACGGGCCGGTGTTCACCTCGGGACTTGCCTGGTCAGTTCGCCGTCCAGCCGCCGTCCATGGACAGCGATGCTCCGGTGATCGACGTGGTGCCCGGCCCGCACAGCCAGGCCGCGAACTCGGCGACCTCGTCGGGTTCGACCAGCCGCTTCACCGGGGTGCGGGCCAGCAGCACGTCCTCGGTGACCTGCGCCTCGGGCACCCGGTGCAGTCGGGCCTGCTCGGCGACCTGGCGCTCCACCAGCGGCGTGCGCACGAACCCCGGGCACAGGCAGTTGGAGGTGACGCCGTGCGGAGCGCCCTCCAGCGCGATCGTCTTGGACAGGCCCTCGATCGCGTGCTTGGCGGTGACGTAGGCGCTCTTGAACGGCGAGGCGCGCAGCCCGTGCACCGACGAGATGTTGATGACCCGGCCCCAGCCGCGCTGGTACATGCCCGGCAGCGCGGACCGCACGATGCGGAACGGCGACTCGACCATCACGCGCAGGATCGCGGCGAAGACCTCCGGCGGGAACCCCTGCACCGGCGCGACGTGCTGGAACCCGGCGTTGTTGACCACGACGTCGGCGCCTTCGCCGAGGTCGTCGGCGTTGCCGGGATCGTCGAGATCGACCACCCGGGCCGTCGCGCCCAGCTCGTCGGCGAGCGCGGTGACGGCGTCGGCGGCCTTGTCAGCGGCGATCACCTCGGCTCCCGCCGCGACGAATCGCCTGGTGAGAGCGGCTCCGATGCCGCTCGCGGCCCCGGTGACCAGGACCCGCTTGCCGTTCAGATCGAGACCCGTTCGCTCGCTCATAGCGACAGAACCTAGGCGTGACGACGATCTCGAACCAGAGGTGATTCACAACCTTTTCGAACCGATCGGCAAATCAGGGGGATCCCCCATATCGGACAGGCCTCGTCAAGGAGCAGACTGGTGCCATGGGCATGGTTATCGGTCTGGTCGCACTCCTGGTGACGCTCGCCGCGGTGATCGCGGCTGCGGGGCACGCCGGCTATCTGGCGATGCTGACCTCTGCTGCGAAGAAGCGTCCGGGTGGGCAGCCGGCTGCCGACTTCGCCAAGAAGCGCTACCCGATCGCCGGCGTCGGCCTGGGCGTGACGCTGCTGGCACTGCTGATCAGCAACGGTGAGTCCGTGGGCGCGGACGTCTTCGCGACTCTGCTCGGCCTCGGCGGCGGCGTCGGCTCGCTCAAGGCGCTGCAGAGCACGCAGAGCCGCTTCCGCAAGGGAGACTTCTGACCATTCACGCCTGAACTCGCTTTGCTCTGCGGTGCGGGTAGCGGAACCTGAGACGCCGCCCGGACTCCGGGCGCCACTCCTGATGCATGCCAATACGCGGCGTCCTCGCCAGACGACGTCTCAGAACCCGCGGCGGTGCGGGTTGCGAAGGTGGTCTCAACGCCTCGCGGCTGCGCCGCTGGCGCGCAGTCGCACAGTTCGTGGCCGCCTCCGCATCTTCGGTCCGCCTTTCGGTGACGTTCGTTCGAGTGGTCGCACGGTGATATCACCCGTTCGGTGCATCAAGAGCGCCGTTCGGAGTACCGATCTCTCCGACGCGAAGCTCGCCGTGAACCACTTGCGGGTTGCAGAAAGTCGAGACCTCCGATGCACAGCGGCAGAACCATCGGCTGGAGCGGCCGACTCGATTGGCCGCCGCCGGCACCCACACCGTCCGCGGAGCAGAACCCGACCCCGGGCCGGCACCGCAGGACCGACACCAGCGCCGCCTGGGCGCAGATCCCACCGCAGCGGACCGGACCCGAGGAGTCCGCACCCCGCGTGGTGATCGATCCGCTGACCGACACCGCGCCCGTGGGCGGGCTGCACAAGTTCGACCTCGGCATGGTGCCCGCCTCGGTCACCCCGCCTCCGAGCTGGCGCCGCGCGGCGTGGTTCGCGATCGCCTCGTCGGTAGCCGCGCTGGGCGGTCTGGTGTTCGCCACGACGCTGGTGTCCAACCACACGACCCGCATCGAGGGCCTGGAGCTGCCGAGCATGCCGCGCGGCGGCGCGTACCCACCGCTGACCCGCGACCCCTACTTCCTGACCGGTGACCCGACGCGGCCGTCGGTCGCGAGCAGCACCGCCACGTCGCCGGGCCGACCGAACCAGCTGGCGGCAGGGGTGCTGCCGACCGGGACGTCCGAGCCGACCGCGCCCGGCGAACCCGCCGGTGACGAGCCCGGCGGCGACGAGGAGTCCGGCACGCCCGGCACCGGAGCACCCGGCACGGGAACGCCTCCCGGATCGAGCAGGCCGCCCACCACCGAGGCGCCGCAGCTGCTGCAGCTGACCGACACCGAGGGGATGCAGCGCACCAGCGAGCAGTACTACGGCGCGATCTCCAGCGGCGACCTGCCCGGCGCGTACGCGATGACCACCGGTCCGCTGCGCGCCGAGGGCTACGAGTCCTTCGCGGCCCGCTACTCCTACGCGACGCGGGTCGAGGTGCTGCAGGTCTACGTGACGCCGACGAGCACCGCGCACACCGTGCGGCTGACCTTGCCCGACGGCTCGGAGCGCGTGGAGCGCCGCGTGCTGCGCTACGAGATGGCCGAGACCCCGATGATCTCGTCGGACGAGCGGATCTCCTGAGCACGGACCGTGATCCACTGCTCCGTTCGTGATCTTCGGGGCCACCCCTTCCGGTGATCTATCTGAAAAACCTTCCCATTCGAGCGGAAGGCGGGTACCTCTTCACGCCGTGGAGCACGCCAGAGAGCGCACGACCTTCGACGACACCGTCACGGTCGCCGAGCTGATCCGGCGCGGCCCGCAGACCCCCGAGCAGGCCGGCCTGGCCGACGAGCTCGCGGGCTCCGACGCCGCACCCACCGGCAACCGGCAGGGCGGGCTGGTCGTGCTCACCGCGCTCGGCGTGCTGCTGCTGATCTCCGCCGCCGGGGCCGCCGCGCTGATCATGGCCAAGCCCGCGCAGCTCCCCCGCCCCACCCACTCCGCAGCCGCGATCAGCGGACTCCCCGCGCTGCGTCCCGACCTGGTGCTCGAAGCGACCTGGCCCTTCGGCGGCAACGGCGGGTACTCCGCGGCCGCGGAGAGCGCCGGCAACGCCTCCGCCACCGAACCGGGCGACGCCCACCTGGCCAACCCCGCAGCGGGCAGCGCGAGCACCACCCTGGGCCTCGTCGAGGACTTCTACGGTCGCGCGCAGGACTCCCCGGACCGGATCGGCGAACTGCTCGCCCCCGAGCTCGGGCAGTCGACGGAGCTCACCCGGGCGTGGAGCGCAGTCGACACCGTGCGGCTCACCGAGCTGCGGCTGGAGCGGGACGGTTCGGTGAGCGCCCGGGTGGAGGCGACCTACCCGGGCGGGCGCACGGTACGGCTGGACCAGCACCTGCACGTCTCCCCGGGCCCGCTGCCGCGCATCGTCTCCGCCGAGTTGCGCAGCGCACGGCAGGTCCAGCCGGGCTGAGGAGCACAACAATGCGGCAACGACCCGCACCCCCGCCGACCCGGTCCCGTCAGGACCGCCACCGCCGGTACCGTGGCGTGAGCCGGTAGGTGCTGAGGGTCACGAACCCGGAGCGCCCGGCGGCCCGGAACCGGATCACCAGCGAAAACGCCTGTGAGAAGGGCCCGGATCACCGCGGCTTCCGGCCCGGGCGGCGTAGCCTCGAAACCGGTCCTACCGATCTTTTCGACTTCGGACCTACGCCCTCACGGCGTCGGCTAGGCTGCCGTATCGCGGTTCGGTAGCAACCCGAGTCGTGCTTTGAACGTGTACTTGTGGGGGGCCAAAGCCGGTCCGCCTAATCCGCCGGTGTTCGGTGGGGCAACGTCCGGGATTCCCGGGGTGCGGCCGCCGCTGGGCATCGATAGCAGTACGGGGAGACGTCGGTGAGCGACGAAGGTCGCCTGGTCGCCGGACGCTACCGGGTGCAGCGACGCATCGGCAGTGGCGCGATGGGCGTGGTGTGGGAGTGTGTTGACGAGCGCCTGCACCGCACCGTTGCGGTCAAGCAGTTGCTGTTGCAGCCCGGTCTTGATCCGGGAGAAGCCGAGGAAGCGCGGCAACGGGCAATGCGAGAGGGCCGGATCGCGGCCCGGCTCCAGCACTCGAACGCGATCTCGGTGTACGACGTGGCCGAGGACGAGGGGCAACCGGTCCTCGTCATGGAGTACCTGCCGTCGACGAGCCTGGCAGCGATGATGTCCGACCACGGCCCGCTGCCGCCGCGCGAGGTCGCGCGGATCGGTGCGGAGGTCGCGTCGGCTCTCGGTGCCGCGCACGCCGCGGGTGTGGTGCACCGCGACATCAAGCCGGGCAACATCCTGCTCGGCGACAACGGCCAGGTGAAGATCACCGACTTCGGCATCTCGCGGGCCCAGGGCGACGTGCAGGTCACCAAGACCGGCATGCTCGCCGGGACGCCCGCCTACCTGTCGCCGGACGTGGCGATGGGCCAGGAGCCGACCCCGGCCTCGGACGTGTTCTCCCTCGGAGCCACGCTCTACGCCGCCATCGAGGGCCACCCGCCGTTCGGCCTCAACGAGAACACGCTGGCGCTGCTGCACGCCGTGGCCGCGGGCAAGATCGAGCCGCCGCAGCAGGCGGGCCCGATGGCCCAGCCGCTGATGGCGATGATGGCCGCCCGCGTGCAGGACCGGCCGGACATGGCGCAGTCCCGCGAGATGCTGCAGGCCGTGGCCGACGGCGGTTCGGTGAACTCCATCCCCACGATGGCCGCGCCGATCCCGCCCGCCCTGGCACCGGAGGCCCCGGACAACGCGACGAGCGTGATGGGCTCGGGCGCCGCGGCGGGCACCACGGTCGCCTATTACGAGGACGACCCGTACTCCGAGCGGCCCTACGAGGACGCCACGTCCTACATGGGCGCCGACACGCGTGCTGACTCGGCCGCCTACGAGGAGCCCCGGCGCAGCAAGCGCCCGGTGATCATCTCGGCGATCGCGCTGGTCGCGGTCGCGGTGATCGCGGTGCTGGTCACCTCGGCGCTGCGCGGTCCGGAACCGCCGCCGCAGCGGCCGGCCAACCAGCAGACGGAGGCCCCGCAGGCCCCGCCCCCGCCGCCGGAGACCACCACCGAGGAGGAGACGAGCACCAAGCAGACCCGCACCTCCACGCGGGAGACGCAGAGCTCGTCCGAGGAGGCGCCCACCTCCGCCGAGGAACCGACGTCCACTCCCAGCGAGCCGACGTCGAGCGACGACGCGCCGACCTCGCAGCGGCCGACCCGGACCAGCACGAGCCCGAGCGGCAGCGTCACCACGCAGTGAGGTAGACCCGATCCAGGTCAACGTCCCGCGGCCGGAGTGCTCATCGACAGGTGAGCGCCCCGGCCGCGGGCGCATTTCGGCCCCGGGGTGCCGCCTGGAAGGCGTGGCCCAGTAACGTGGTTGCGGGCGTGACACCGTCGGGTGAAGCCGGCAGCGGGGAGTCGTTCCGTCCTCAGTGCAAACGAAAAATCAGGCAGTCCTTAGACAGGCGAGCCCCGTCGGGCGAGCCAGTACCAGGAGACACCGGTGAGCGCCGAAGGTCGTTTGATCGCGGGCCGGTACCGCTTGCAGCAAAAGATCGGTAGCGGCGCCATGGGCGTGGTGTGGAAGGCCGTGGACGAGCGCCTCCACCGCACGATCGCCGTCAAGCAACTGCTGCTGCAGCCCGGTTACACCCCCGAAGAAACCGAGGAAGCACGTCAGCGGTCGATGCGCGAGGGCCGCATCGCCGCCCGGCTCCAGCACCAGAACGCCATCGTGGTGTTCGACGTGGCCGAGGACGAGGGCCAGCCGGTGCTGGTCATGGAGTACCTGCCCTCGACGAGCCTGGCCGCGGTCATCGACGAGCAGGGCGTGCAGCCGCCGATGCGGGTGGCCCGCATCGCCGTCCAGGTGGCCGGGGCGCTCGCCGCCGCGCACATGGCCGGCATCGTCCACCGAGACCTCAAGCCGGGCAACATCCTGCTCGGCGAGAACGACCTCGCCAAGATCACCGACTTCGGCATCTCGCGCGCCATCGGCGACGTCGCGGTCACCAAGAGCGGCATCCTCGCCGGCACCCCCGCTTACCTGGCCCCGGAGGTCGCGCTGGGCCGCGACCCGGCGCCCGCGTCGGACGTGTTCTCGCTGGGTTCGACGCTGTACGCGGCGATCGAGGGCGGCCCGCCGTTCGGCACCGACGAGAACGCGATCAGCCTGCTGCACCGGGTCGCGCGCGGCCAGTTCGAGCCGCCGCGCCAGGCCGGGCCGATGACCCCGGTGCTGATGCAGATGCTGTGCCCGGACCCGGTTGACCGGCCGACGATGGCGCACACCCGCGACCTGCTGCAGGCCGTGCTCGACGGACGCCCGGTGCCCAACGCGGCTCCGGGCGCCGGTGCGGGCTGGCAGCGCCAGCAGCAGGCTCCCGCACCGGCCCAGCACGGTGCCGGTCCGACGATGGCGTACCAGGGCGGCATGGGCGGCGGCGCGAACCCGCCCACCCGCGTGGGTGCCGCCGGTCCGGTGGCCGCCGCCGCTCCGCCGCGTCGCGGTGGCAAGCAGGTCGCGCTGTGGATCGTGGCGATCGTGGTGGCGATCCTGGTGGGCGTGCTCGCCGCGAACGCCTTCGGCTCCGGCTCGCAGAACCAGGGCGCCCCGTCGTCCGCCCCCGTGCCGCCGCCGGCCGCGCCGCCCGCGCCGACGAGCTCGGCCACGCCGACGACCACGAAGTCGTCGGCACCGACGAGCAGTCACGCCCCGACGTCGAGCGCGACGAGCACCAACAAGCAGGTGACCAAGGAAGAGCTGGTCTCCACGGTCAAGAAGTACTACAAGCTGGTGCCCAAGGACCTCGACGAGGCCTGGGAGCTGCTCGGGCCGAGCCTCCAGTCGCAGGGCAAGGAGCGCTACCAGGCGTTCTGGAAGCAGATCGACGACGTCAAGATCATCGGTGAACCGGTGCAGTCCGGCGCCAACGTCGTGGTCACCCTGCAGTTCACCAAGGACGGCAAGAAGAGCACGGAGATGCACGTCCTGGGCATGGTCGCCAACACCGACGGCGACGCCCTGATCAACACCGACAACCGGAGCTGATCAGACCGCGATCTCGGTCAGGCAGTCGATCAGGGACCGCGCAGCGGGCAGGTCGGCGACGGCTTCGCGGACGGCGACGTGGAGGCGGCGGACGGGCTCCGGGTTGGTGACCGGGCGGATCTCCACGTCCGGGTGCACCACGTTCAGCCCCAGCTGCGGCACCAGGGCGACGCCCAGGCCCGCCGCGACGAAGCTCTGCGCGGAGTAGGTGCTGTCGGTCTCCAGCGCGACGCGCGGGGTGAAGCCGGCGCTGGCGTAGGCGTCGAGGAGCAGCCGCGAGCAGATCCCGCCGCTGGTCACCGCGCTGTTGATCCAGGAGTCGTCGGCCATCTTCGCCATGTCGACGCTGTCCTGCTCGACCTGCGGGTGGGAGCGGGGCAGCACCACGCGGTACGGGTCGTCGGCCAGGTGCACCAGCCGCACGCCGTGCCGCTGCGGCACCGCGTCGCCGAGCACGATGACCGCCAGGTCCGCCTCGCCGGCGACGACGTCGTCGAGCAGGCCCTCCTCCTGCAGCTGCAGGTCCAGCTGCACCTCGGGGTGCTCGGCGCGGAACTTGGCGACCGCCTGCGGGATCAGGCCGACGGCCGCGGTGGTGAAGAACCGCACGCGCAGCAGCCCGGTCCGGCCCGCGCGGATGTCGGCGAGCTCGACCTCGGTCTCGTTGAGCACCTCGGAGATCTGCCCCGCCCGCTCCGCCAGCAGCGTGCCCGCCGGGGTGGGGCGCAGGCCGCGGCCGGCCTTCTCCAGCAGCGGGGTCCCGGCCTCCTTCTCCAGCGTGGACAGCTGCTGGCTGATGGCCGAAGGGGTGAACCCGAGGTTGGACGCGGCGGCGCTCACCGAACCGCTGGTGACCACCGCGCGCAGGACCTGCATCCGCCTGACGTCGAGCATGCCGCCGATTCTACAGCATTCCTTAACGGTTCGTTGAGATTAATTCGCTTGTCCTTACGCCTCGGCTTTTGCAAGCTGGTCTCAGCAACTCGACGGCACTGGGGAGCAGCGATGAACAACCCGACCAGCTATCTGCGACTGGGCGCGCTCGCGCTCTTCTGGGGAGCGAGCTTCCTGCTGATCAAGCTCGGCCTCGAAGCCCTGTCACCGACGCAGATCGCGCTGGGCCGCATCGTGCTGGGCGCGCTGACCCTGCTGGCCATCTGCGCGGTGCGCGGCCTGCGCATCCCGGGCGACCGGAACCTGTGGCGGCACATCGCCGTCGCCGCCGTGTTCGCCAACGCGCTGCCGTGGGTGCTGCTGGCCGTCGGCGAGCAGAGCGTCGAGTCCGGACTGGCCGGCGTCCTCAACGCGACCACTCCGCTGTGGACGGTGCTGTTCGGGCTGCTGGCCGGGCGTGAGGCGCTGCCACCGCGTCGCGCCGCCGGGCTGCTGATCGGATTCCTCGGCGTGCTGGTCATCTTCGCCCCCTGGCAGGGCGGCGCGATGCTCGGCTGGGGCGTGCTCGCGTGCGTCGCCGCGTCGGCGAGCTACGGCATCGGATTCGTCTACACAGGACGGTTCATCACCGGGCGGGGCGTACCGCCGCTGGCCCTGGCGACCATGCAGCTCACCGCCGCGATCGGGTTCTCGCTGCTCGCGCTGCCGATCGACGGGCTGCGGATGGTGCACTGGGATCCGGTGGCGCTGCTGGCGGTCCTCGCGCTCGGCGTCGTCGGCACGGGCATCGGCTTCGCGCTGAACTACCGGCTGATCGGCGACGAAGGAGCCACCACGGCGTCCACCGTCACCTACATCATGCCGATCTTCTCGGTGCTACTCGGCTGGCTCCTGCTCGGCGAGCAGCTCCCGTTCCGCGTCCTGCTCGGCATGGCCGTGGTCCTGCTCGGCGTCGCGCTGACCCACCGCAAGAGCTCAGGCCCCTCGATCGCCACCCGCCTCTGGACGGCCATCAACCGAGCCTCCCACCTCTACGCAGACCTGGCCACGAACCACCCGATGAAGTGACAAGCCCTCCAGCCCAGCACCCGGGACGTCACGCGACGTCCCGGGCTCCGTCACAGCTTTCGAATTTCGCGCGAAATTCGACCCCGAACTTCCGCCCTCGAATTTCGCGCGAAATTCGAATGGCCGGAGCCCTGAACTGCGAAGACACGCCCGGGTGTGGGGGGATTCGAATTTCGCGCGAAATTGGAGTGCTGCGAGACCGTGCGGAAGCTGCGCGAGGAGCACGACGAGCTCAGACCAGACGCCGGTCCGAGGCCCAGCGGGAGAGTTCGTAGCGGTTGGAGAGCTGGGTCTTGCGCAGGACGCTGGAGACGTGGGTTTCCACGGTCTTGACCGAGATGAACAGCTCGGACGCGATCTCCTTGTAGGCGTAGCCGCGCGCCAGCAGCCGCAGGACCTCCCGCTCCCGCCGGGTGAGCAGGTCCAGCTCCGGGTCACCGACGGGTGCCGCGTTCGGGCCCTCGGAGAAGGCGTCGAGGACGAAACCGGCCAGGCGCGGCGAGAACACCGCGTCCCCGGCCTTGACCCGGGAGATCGCGTCCACCAGCTCGTGCCCGGAGATGGTCTTGGTGACGTAACCGCGGGCGCCGCCCCGGATGACCGCTATGACGTCCTCGGCCGCGTCGGAGACCGACAGGGCCAGGAAGACGATCTCGCTCTTGTCGTCGCCGGACCGGGCGCGGACCTGCCGGAGGACTTCGGCACCGCCGCCGTCGGGCATGTGGACGTCGAGCAGCACCACCTCGGGCCGGTAGTGGCCGATGCCGGCCACGGCCTCGGCGACCGAGCCCGCTTCGCCGACCACCTCGACGGCGTCGGCGGCGGCGAGCTCGGCGCGCACCCCGGCGCGGAACAGCGCGTGGTCGTCGACGAGGAACACCCGGACCGGGCCGGACTCCTCGGTGGCTTCACCGGTCACAACATCCTCCGCAACGTCGTTTCCCCTGGCAGACTACGCTTCACGCCGCCGACCTGGGCATTTCCATGGCCACCTCGGTGCCCTGACCGGGCGAGGTGCGCACCGTGACCTTCCCGCCGTGCCGCTGCACGCGGCCGCGGATCGAATCGGCCAGACCGTGCCGGTCGTCGGGAACGGCGTCCGGGTCGAACCCGGCACCGCGGTCGCGCACGAACACCGACACCAGTTCCGGCTCGACCTCCGCGTAGGCGCTGACCTCGCTGACCCCGGCGTGCTTGGCCGCGTTGACCAGCGCTTCCCGGGCCGCGTTGAGCTGGGCGGTGAGCCGGTCGTCGACCTCGCAGTCCCCGACGACGACCTGCTGAACGGTGATCGCGAAGTGGTCCTCCACCTCACCGCAGATCCGGGCCACCTCGGCGGCGAATGTCCCCTTGCTCGCCACCTCGGTCTCGGCTCCGTACCCGTCCGGGCCGTAGAGCCAGCCGCGCAGCTCGCGCTCCTGCCCCCGGGCGAGCCTGCGGACCTCGCGCTCGGAATCGGCCTGCTTCTGGATCAGCGCGAGCGTCTGCAACACCGAATCGTGCAGGTGCGCGGCGATCTCGGCGCGCTCCTGGGAGCGGATGCGGTTGGCCCGCTCCACGTTGAGGTCGCGCACCAGGCGCACCCACCAGGGCACGGTGAGCACGGCGACGCCGACCAGCGTGGCGCCGGAGGCGAGCAGCCCGGTCGGCAGCGCGTCCAGCGAGGTCGTGCTGCCCACCAGCAGCGCCATGCCGAGCACCACCAGCACCGCGCCGGACAGGACGCGGATCCAGGCGCTGCGTGCGCCCGATCCCAGGAGGGCGCCCGCGACCCCGGAGCGGGCTCCCTGCCGCCAGCGGCGGCGCTGCGAGTCGTCGGCTTCCCGCCACACGACGGCCGCGCCCACCAGGGCGACGACCAGCGGAACGGTCAGCCAGGCCGGCATCGACAGCACGGCGCCGAAGGCGACCAGCGCACCGACGCCGAGCAGCACGATCCCGAAGCCCTGCTGCCACTCCTGCCTCGTCGCCGGGCGCGAGCCACCGCCCTGCGGGACGAACGCCCACAGCAGCGCGTAAGCGAGGATCCCGGCACCGCCCAGGGCCGAGAGGATCGCGAAGGTCATCCGCACCCACAGCACCCGGACCCCCAGGTGCTCGGCCACGCCCGCGCTCACCCCGGCCAGCAGCCGCCCGTCGCGGGTCCGGCGCAGCGGCGGGTGAGCGGGGTGCACCTCGTCGGCGGAGGAACTCACCACGTTCAGCCGGTCGGTCCGCACCGGGTTCACCTTGTGCTGAGCGCGCGGAGTCTTCTCGTCGGGGGCCATCACGTCATCGATGGTCACACGGTCGAGGGCCGCCGGGCATCAGGGACTGCCCTGACAAACCCGGAAACGGGCGGGTTCCGGGTCGCACTCAGGGGCGTCCCCGATACCCGCGAACCGCGCCGGATCGGATAGTGGTCGGTATGAACAGCACGCAGCAAGCCGGTGGTGTCGAGGCCACCGTGCGCGACTTCTGGGCCACCCGGCCCGTCCGTCCGACCGCCGGGAGCAAGGCGGCGGGCGTGTCGGCGGCGATCGGGCGGCGCTACGGCGTCGACCCGATCCTCGTGCGCGTCTCCTTCGTGGTGCTGACCTGCTACGGCGGCGCCGGCATCGTCCTGTACATGCTGGGCTGGCTGCTGTTCCCGAAGGAGGCCGCGCCGCTGCCCGGCCAGACGACGCCGAGCCGCGAACCCACCCGGACCTGGATCGCGGCCGTGCTGGTGGTCCTGCTGTTCCCCGGGATGCTGTGGATGATCAACTCGATGGCGGTGCTGGGGCTGGCCGCGGGTCCGATCGCGCTGTACTTCCTGCACCGCAACCAGGGCGACCGCCAGGTCACCGGGACCGAGAACCCACCGCCGCAGGCCACGCCGACCGGCGAGAACACCTGGGTCTACCCGGGAGTGGCGCCGCAGCAGCAGACCCCTCCCGCGTGGGACCCGCTGGGTGCCGCGCCGTTCGCGTGGGACCTCCCGGAACCGCACGAGCCCGAACCGCCGGAACCCGAGCACCGACGCTTCCGCTGGTACAACCCGGCCGCGCTGCTGGTCACGTTCGTGTGCACGACGGTCATCGCGTCGCTGGGCGCGCCGGCCTACTTCGTGCTGGCGACCGCGCTCGGGCTGCTGGGCGCGGCGATGGTGATCGGCGCGTTCCTGCGCGTGGGCCGCTGGCCGATCGTGATCGCCGTGCCGCTGACGATGATCGCGCTGCTCGCCTCGGTGGTGCACCAGGGCCGGATCAGCGACGTGGACGTCGAGGACTTCAGCGTCGGCGACGTGCGGTTCGCCCCCGCTTCAATCTCGGGGGTGTTGCCGAGCTACGAGCGCTCGGCCGGAACGATCGACCTCGACCTGTCCCAGCTGCAGATCAGCAGCGGCCAGGTCGTGCGCACCGGCGCCCACGTGGGCGCGGGTCACGTCCAGATCCGCGTTCCCTCCACTGTGGACGTCCGGGCCGAGTGCCGGGCCGACGTGGGCGAGGTCGACTGCCTGAACCGGTACGCCAACGGCCGGGACCTGCGCCAGTCGATCACCGACCAGGGCCCGGACGGGCCCGGCGGCGGCGAAATCGTGCTCACCGCGACGGCGGGCACCGGAAACGTGGAGGTCATCCGTGACTGACGAGAGCAAGCCCTACGACGGACCCGACCCGATCCTGCTGATCGCGGGCACCATCTCGGCGATCATCGCCGCCGCCGTCGCGCTCGACCTGGAGAGCCAGCTGCAGTGGATCCTGGCCGGCGCCGCGGTGCTCGTGGGGGTCGTGCTGCTGGTCATCTCGCTGCGCAAGCGAAGCGACTGAGATTCCCAGTTGTGCCGCGTTTTTCGCGGCCGACGGTGAACTTCCCCGGGAATTTTTCCCGTTCCTGCTCCGAACGCCGATCTGTACTCTTCCAAAACTCGCCAACCCCACCCGGGTGCGGTTCCGGTCTGCTGATACTGCGGTCTTGATCGATCCGAACAGCGTTGCTCCCCACAATCCCCGCAAGGAGCTGCCATGACCAGGAACCGCGTGCTCGCCGGCGGTGCCGTGCTCGCCCTGTTCGCCTCGCTCCCGGCCGCCGCCGCGGCGAACCCGGGCGAGGCGCCGAAGGACGTCAAGCCGCGCGCCGAGGTCTTCTTCGACGACTTCTCCGGTAGCGAGCTCGACCGCTCGAAGTGGCAGGTCGAGGTGACGGGCGAGAACTTCGGCACCGTCAACAACGAGCAGCAGGCGTACGTCGACTCGCCTGAGACGATCTACATCGACCACGACGGTGGCACCGGTGCCCAGAACGGCGCCTTGGTGCTGCACCCGCGCTTCAAGCAGGGCTTCCAGGCGCCCGACGGCGGCACCTACGACTTCGTGTCGGGCCGGGTGAAGACCGAGGACAAGTACGAGTTCACCTACGGCAGCTACTCCGCGCGCATCAAGCTGCCGGAGAACGCCACGGCTTCCGGTCTGTGGCCCGCCTTCTGGTCGCTGGGCACCAGCATCAACGAGGGCAAGCCGTGGCCGGCGTGCGGCGAGGTCGACGTGATGGAGCACGTCGGCGAGCCGTGGACGAGCTCGGCCATGCACGGCCCCGAGTACAACGGCAACACGCCGATCACCCACCAGCAGAACTTCGAGGGCAAGGACCCGGCCGACTGGCACACCTACCGGGTGGACTGGACGCCGGAGGGCTTCACCTTCTTCCTCGACGACACCCAGACCTACCAGGTCACCAAGGCCGAGTTCGACGCCAACGGCTGGACCTGGGTCTTCGACGACCCGCAGTTCATGATCCTGAACTTCGCCCTCGGCGGCCAGTACCCGCAGGGCGTCAACGGCGTCACCGAGCCCTACCCGGGCCTCCCCCAGGAGAGCGTCGACAAGGTCAAGGCAGGCACGGCCCGCTACCTCGTCGACTGGGTCAAGGTCGAGCAGTGAGGCAGGGAGTGGATTCACCACTCATCTTGCTAGGCGGTGCGGGTAGCGGAACCTGACACGCCTTCTGGCTCCGGGATCCGAGACTGATGTATGCCCAATACACGGCGCTACGGCTGTCCTCCCGAGAAGACGTGTCAGAACCCGCGGCGGTGCGAGCTGCGAGGGTGGTCATCACGCCTCGCGGCTCCGCCGCATGCGCCTGATCGAAAACCCAGGGCTGCGCGAAAAAGGTCCCTCTGATCTGGTCAGAGGGACCTTTTCAGCTCATTCCCACTCGATGGTGCCCGGGGGCTTGGACGTGACGTCCAGGGTCACCCGGTTGACGTCGGAGACCTCGTTGGTGATGCGGGTGGAGATCTGCTCCAGGACGTCGTAGGGCAGCCGGGTCCAGTCCGCGGTCATCGCGTCCTCGCTGGACACCGGCCGCAGCACGACCGGGTGGCCGTAGGTGCGGCCGTCACCCTGCACGCCGACGGAGCGGACGTCGGCCAGCAGCACCACCGGGCACTGCCAGATGTCGCGGTCCAGGCCGGCGGCGGTGAGCTCCTCGCGGGCGATGGCGTCGGCGGCGCGCAGCGTCTCCAGCCGACCCGGGGTGACCTCGCCGATAATGCGGATGCCCAGGCCGGGGCCGGGGAACGGCTGCCGGTGCACGATGGTCTCGGGCAGGCCGAGTTCCAGGCCGACCCGGCGGACCTCGTCCTTGAACAGCGCGCGCAGCGGCTCGACCAGCGAGAACTGCAGGTCTTCGGGGAGCCCGCCGACGTTGTGGTGGCTCTTGATGTTGGCCGCGCCGGAACCGCCGCCGGACTCCACGACGTCCGGGTAGAGGGTGCCCTGCACCAGGAAGTCGATGTGGTCGCCCTCGGCACCGGCTTCGGCCTGCAGGTCGCGGGCGGCCTGCTCGAAGACGCGGATGAACTCGCGACCGATGATCTTGCGCTTCTCCTCGGGGTCGGTGACCCCGGCGAGCGCGCCCATGAACCGGTCGACGGCGTCGATGGTCACCAGCCGGACGCCGGTGGCGGCGACGAAGTCCCGCTCGACCTGCGCCCGCTCGCCCGAGCGCAGCAGGCCGTGGTCGACGAACACGCAGGTCAGCTGGTCACCGATGGCGCGCTGGACGAGCGCGGCGGCGACGGCGGAGTCCACGCCGCCGGACAGGCCGCAGATCGCGCGGCGGTCGCCGACCTGCTCGCGGATCGCGGCGACGGTGTCGTCGACGATGGACGAGGTCGTCCACTGCGGGCGGATACCGGCGATCTCGTGCAGGAAGCGGCGCAGGACCTCCTGGCCGTGCGGGGAGTGCACGACCTCGGGGTGGTACTGCACGCCCGCCAGCCGGCGCTCGACGCTCTCGTACGCGGCGACCGGGGTGTCCTTGGTGCCCGCGGTGACCTGGAAGCCCTCGGGGGCCTTGCTGACCGAGTCGCCGTGGCTCATCCACACCGGGTGGTGGCCGGGCAGTTCGTTGTGCAGCCGACCGCCGTCACCGCTGATCTCGACCTCGGTGCGGCCGTACTCGCGGGTGCCGGTGTGCTCGACGGTGCCGCCGAGCGCGGCGGTCATCGCCTGGAATCCGTAGCAGATGCCGAACACCGGGATCCCGGCGTTGAACAGCTCGGGATCCACCTGCGGCGCACCGTCGGCGTAGACGCTGGAGGGGCCGCCGGAGAGGACGATCGCCGCAGGATTGCGGGCGGCGATCTCGGACACCGGGGTGTCGTGCGGCACGACCTCGGAGTAGACCTGCGCCTCGCGCACGCGCCGAGCGATCAGCTGGGCGTACTGGGCGCCGTAGTCGACAACGAGAACAGGCCCGTTGGCGCTGTTGCTTGCGGAACCGGACACGTGGTCGCCGACCTCCTTGGCCATCGCAGTGCGGTCCGGTCATTGTCGCAGGTAACGAAGGCCACAACCGCATCGACCCAGGGTTTGCGCCCTCCCCGCCACGCACCGCGGAACAACGACACCCCCGCCACCTCCGGCGTCGCCCGCACCCCGCCCCAGGCCACCCGATCTCAGTGGAAAACCAGGCCCCCGACTTCCACTGAAACCAGAACTCCGATTTCCACTGAAATCGGGCGGTTGTGGGGTGAGGTCAGATGATCGGGAGGCGGAGGGCTGCGGGGGCCGACGGCGGGACGGCCGGGGACTTGGGTTCGACCGGGGCGATCTTCCGGTAGCCCTGGGACTGGTCCGGGCGGGTGTCGGGCTCGCCCTTGTTCGGCCACAGGGAGAAAGCGCGCTCGGCCTGGGCGGTGATCGTCAGCGACGGGTTCACGCCGAGGTTCGCGCTGACCGCCGAGCCGTCCACGATCGACAGCGTCGGGTAGGACCACGCGCGGTGGTACGGGTCGATGACGCCGGTTTCCGGGCTGTCGCCGATCGCGCAGCCGCCCAGGAAGTGCGCGGTCAGCGGGATGTCGAACATCTCGCCCCAGGTGCCGCCCGCGATGCCGCCGATCTTGTCGGCGACCAGGTCGTTGGCGCGCTCCCCCGCCGGGATGTAGCTCGGGTTCGGCGCGCCGTGACCCTGCTCGGAGGTCAGGAACCGCTTGCCGAACATCCGCTTCACGCTGGTGGTCAGCGAGTTGTCGAGGCTCTGCATGACCAGCAGGATCACGGTGCGCTGGCTCCACTTGCGCACCGAGAGCATCCGCAGCGACAGCAGCGGGTTCTCGCGCAGGAACCTCCCCAGCTGCTTCCACCGCGAGCCGTTGCCGCCCTTGGTCGCGGGGATCTGCAGCAGCCCCATCGCGTTGGCGCCCTTGGTGTAGCGGACCGGCTCGATGTGGGTGTCCTCGTCGGGGTGGAACGAGGAGGTGATCGCAACACCGGTGGAGAAGTCGCGGTCCGGGTCGACCTGGCTCACCTGCGAGCCGATGATCGCCTCGGAGTTGGTGCGGGTCAGCTTGCCCAGCCGCTTGGACAGCCGCGGCAGGTCACCGCTGTCGACGCTGCCGTGCAGCAGGTTCTGGGTGCCCCAGGTGCCGGCGGCGACCACGACCTGGTCGGCGCTGAAGATCTTCGGCCTGCGGTTGAGCTTCGCGCCGGTGCGGGAGGTGGCGATCCGCCAGCGCCCGTCGGCGCCCTTGCCGAGCCGGTTGACCGTGGTGAGCGGGAAGATCTCCGCTCCGGCCCGCTCCGCGAGGTGCAGGTAGTTCTTGACCAGCGTGTTCTTCGCCCCGACCCGGCAGCCGGTCATGCAGGCGCCGCACTCGGTGCAGCCGGTGCGCGCCGGGCCCGCCCCGCCGAAGTAGGGGTCGCCGTCGGTGCGGCCGGGTTCGTTGAAGTACACGCCGACCGGGGTCGCGTGGAAGGTGTCGGCCACGCCCATGTCCGCGGCGACCTGCTTCATCACCACGTCGTGCGGGGTTTCCGACGGCTGCTCGACCACGCCGAGCATCTTGGTGGCCTGGTCGTAGTAGGGCGCCAGCTCCGACTCCCAGTCGGTGATGTGCGCCCACTGCGAGTCCTGGTAGAAGGGCTTGAGCGGCCGGTATAGCGTGTTGGCGTAGTTCAGCGATCCGCCGCCGACGCCGGCACCGGCGAGGATGAGCACGTCGCGGAGCATGTGGATCCGCTGCACGCCGAAGCAGCCCAGCTGCGGGGCCCACAGGAACTTGCGCAGGTCCCAGGAGGTCTTCGGCAGCTCCTCGTCGGAGAACCGGCGACCCGCTTCGAGCACCGCGACCCGGTAGCCCTTCTCGGTCAGGCGCAGAGCGGCAACGCTGCCGCCGAAGCCCGAACCGATCACCACCACGTCGAAATCGGTACCGCCATCACCACGTTGTGCCATGCGCGACAGACTAAAGGAACCTACTGATCAGTAGCTAGACCTGTTCCGGGGTGTGGGAGGTGCGGTTCGGGCCGAGAACACCTCACCCGCGCAGCATCAGGCCGACCTTCTGGAACTCCTTGAGGTCGCGGTAGCCCGTCTTGGCCATGGCGCGGCGCAGACCGCCCATGAGGTTCAGCGTTCCGTACGGGTCGCTGCTCGGACCGAACAGCATCTTCTCCAGATCCGCGTCGGTCCCGGCGAAGCCGACGATCTCGCTGCGCGGCAGGTTCGGGTGCGCGGCGGCGGAGGTCCAGTAGTAGCCCTGGGCGGGCGATTCGGTGGACTCGCTGAGCGCCTCGCCCAGCATCACCGCGTCGGCACCGCAGGCGATGGCCTTGGCGATGTCACCGGAGTAGGACAGCGCGCCGTCGGCGATGACGTGCACGTAGCGACCGCCGGTCTCGTCCAGGTAGTCGCGGCGGGCCGCGGCGGCGTCGGCGACCGCGGTCGCCATCGGCACGCCGATGCCCAGCACCTGCGTGGTCGTGGCCGCGCGGGACTGGCCGAATCCGACGATCACACCGGCGGCACCGGTGCGCATCAGGTGCATCGCGGTCCGGTAGTCGCCGACGCCACCGGCCACCACCGGCACGTCCAGCTCGTTGATGAAGCGCTTGAGGTTCAGCGGCTCGCCGTCGCGGGCCACGTGCTCGGCGGAGATGATCGTGCCCTGCACGAACAGCATCTCGACGCCGGCGGCCAGCAGGTCGGGGGTCAGCTCCTCGGCGTGCTGCGGGCTGACCCGAGCGGCGACCGTGACACCGGAGTCCTTGACCTGCCTGAGGGCCTCGCTGAGCAGGTCCAGCCGGATCGGCGCGGCGTGCAGCTCCTGCAGCCGCGCGATCGGCGCCTCCAGGTCGCTGCTCTCCTCGGCGAGGCGGACCACGTCGGCGATCTTGTCCTCGACATCGGTGTGGCGGGCCCACAGGCCCTCGGCGTTGAGCACGCCCAGACCACCGAGCTCGCCCATGCGCACCGCCGAGGCGGGCGAGACGACCGCGTCGGTCGGATGCGTGATCGCCGGGATGTCGAAGCGGTAGGCATCGATCTGCCAGGCCAGCGACACGTCCTTGGACGATCGGGTGCGCCGCGAGGGCACGATCTCGACGTCGTCCAAGTCGTAGCCGCGCATGGCGGTCCGGCCCATGCCGATCTCAACCTGATCGCGCACCGTGTGTCCCTCCTAGCAGCGGATGTCCAGCGAAACATTCTCTCCGCAAGCCCGGAACTCCCGCTGCCCGGGTCCCACGATCACACTCAGCGCACGGCCGA
Source organism: Saccharopolyspora endophytica (assembly GCF_018070075.1). Classification (GTDB taxonomy): domain Bacteria; phylum Actinomycetota; class Actinomycetes; order Mycobacteriales; family Pseudonocardiaceae; genus Saccharopolyspora; species Saccharopolyspora endophytica. Next base: position 697,214 of record NZ_JAGPXE010000001.1, on the reverse strand, counting down.
ACTCACACCGTCAGGCAAGCGGCGAAGCCGCTTCCTCAGTTCCCCACCCGAGCAACCGGCACCGCCGCAGGTTCGCCAGCGGCTCTCTGGCGAGGACGGCCACTCCGCCGTGTATTGGACATACATCAGGAGTGGCACCCGCAGTCCAGAGAGCCGCTCAGGTTCTGCTACCCGCACCGCTGAGCAGAGCGGCCACGGAGTTCCCGAGAAAACTCAGCGAGTGGTGTAGTTGGGGGCCTCGACGGTCATGGTGATGTCGTGCGGGTGCGACTCCTTCAGGCCCGCCGCGGTGATCCGCACCAGCTTGGCCTCCTGGAGCTCCGGGATCGTGGTGGAACCCGTGTAGCCCATGCCGGAGCGCAGACCGCCCACGAGCTGGTCGACGACCTGGGACAGCGGCCCGCGGAACGGGACCCGGCCCTCGATGCCCTCCGGGACCAGCTTGTCCTCGGAGAGCACGTCGTCCTGGAAGTAGCGGTCCTTGGAGTAGGACTTGGCCTGGCCGCGCGACTGCATCGCGCCCAGCGAACCCATGCCCCGGTAGACCTTGAACTGCTTGCCGTTGACCAGCACCAGGTCGCCGGGCGACTCGGCGGTGCCGGCGAGCAGGCTGCCCAGCATGACCGAGCTGGCACCGGCGGCGATGGCCTTGCCGATGTCACCGGAGTACTGGATGCCCCCGTCGCCGATGATCGGCACACCGGCCGGCTTGCAGGCGACGCTGGCTTCGTAGATCGCGCTGATCTGCGGGACGCCGACACCGGCGACCACGCGGGTGGTGCAGATCGAGCCCGGGCCGACGCCGACCTTGACCGCGTCCGCACCCGCGTCCACGAGCGCCTGCGCGCCCGCGCGGGAGGCCACGTTGCCGCCGATGACGTCGACGGAGTTGCCCAGTTCCTTCTTCAGCGTCGAGACGGTGTCCAGCACGGCGCGGGAGTGGCCGTGAGCGGTGTCGACGATCAGCACGTCCACGCCCGCGTCGACCAGGGCCATCGCGCGCTCGTGCGAGTCCGCGCCGACGCCGACGGCGGCGCCGCACAGCAGCCGGCCGTCGGGGTCCTTGGTGGCGCTCGGGTACTGCTCGGTCTTGACGAAGTCCTTGACGGTGATCAGGCCGCGCAGCTTGCCCGCGCCGTCGACGATCGGCAGCTTCTCGATCTTGTTGCGGCGCAGCAGGCCGAGCGCCGCGTCAGCGGTGACGCCGACCTGCGCGGTGATCAGCGGCGCGGTGGTCATGACCTCGCGCACCTTGCGCGTGTAGTCGACCTCGAAGCGCATGTCGCGGTTGGTGATGATGCCGACCAGCGTGCCGTCGGGGTCGGTCACCGGGACACCGGAGATCCGGAACCGGGCGCACAGCGCGTCGACCTCGGCGAGGGTGTCCTCCGGCGAACAGGTCACCGGGTCGGTCACCATGCCCGCCTCGGAGCGCTTGACGACCTCGACCTGGGACGCCTGCTCCTCGACGGAGAGGTTGCGCTGCAGGATGCCGACGCCGCCCTGGCGGGCCATCGCGATCGCCATCCGGGCCTCGGTCACGGTGTCCATCGCGGCGGACAGCAGCGGGACGCGGAGGCGAACGTTGCGGGAGAGCTGGGTCGAGGTGTCCACCGCGCTCGGGATGACGTCCGACTCGTCGGGCAGCAGGAGCACGTCATCGAAGGTCAGACCCAGCGTCGCGAACTTATCGGGGAGGCCGGGAGCGGAGAGTTCGCTGGTCATGGCGAGGGATGTGCCTTCCTTCACGATATGGCCCACAAACCTTCAAGGTGCGGCTTGCTGGGATTACCACGGCGATCGCGTCCTGCGCATCAGCTGTGCTGAATAGCAACGCGGTGTCCGGATAGAGGATTCCCCAGATGATAGAGACCACAGGTCAGGGCGCGGTTGCCCCGTCCCGGCAGGGGTGCGCCAGACCACGGGCAGTGGTGGCAGGCGTGTGAAACCCGCCCCGAGAGCCCCGCGCAGGCGATGCGCCCGGTACCGTGCGGGCCGTGCCGCACGATCCGATGCCACCAGACCCGTTCGCGGGTGATCCGGAAGATCCGAGCATGGCACTCGGTGACCACGACGCCGAGGACGGTCCGCCGCTCGGCGACGAGGAGCGCGCCGAGCTGCTCGCCGACCTGACCGACCTGGCCGTCTACCAGGCACTCCTGGAGCCCAGGGGCGTCCGGGGCATCGTGGTCGACTGCGCGGACTGCGGGGAGTGCCACTACCACGACTGGGAGCTGCTGCGCTCCAGCCTTTCCCAGCTCCTGCACGACGGCCGCATGCGCCCCCACGAACCGGCCTTCGACCCGGACCCAGGGCAGTACGTCACCTGGGAGTACTGCCGAGGCTACGCAGACGGAATGACCGAGAGCGAAAGCGCTCTCTGAGCTTCTGATTCCAGACTCATCTTGCTTGGCGGTGCGGGTAGGGGAACCTGAGCGGCTCCGTGGACTCCGCGCGCCACTCCTGATGTATGTCCAATACACGGCGTCGCGGCGTGCTCGCCACGAAGCCGCTGAAGAACCCCCGGCGGTGCAGGTTGCGAGGGTGGGGCAAAGAGAAAGCACCTTCGGTGCTTGCCTGACGTGCAAAAGGGGTTCCCGCGTTCGATCGGGAACCCCTTATTCGCTACCTCAGGGAGTTGATGTCTGGGGTTGGTTGGGCCAGAACCATCCGCCGGACGAGCTCTCCGAACTGCTGGTCTCGCTCGGCGACGTGGTCGGCGAGGTCGGACCGGTGGTGCTCGACGGCGGGGTGGTGCTGTCGGTCGGCGGCACGCCCGGGGGCGGCGGCAACGGCTGCGACGGGGACGGCTGAGTCGTCGGCGGCAGCGTCGTCGTCGGCGTCGAGGACTGCGAGGAGTCGTTCTCGCCCTGACCGATGCGCATGGTCAGCGACTCGTGCGCGGCCCGGAGCTCGGACAGACCGTGCTCCTTGTCCACGTCGGCCAGGTGCTGGTTGGCCGACCGCAGCGCCTCCTCGGCGGCCATCCGGTTGCCCCGCTCGACCTCGCTCTCGGCCGTGTCGAGATCCGTGCGAGCCGAGGCGGCTGCCTGAACCGCGCGCGTGTGATCGGTGTAGAGCACCTGGGCCACGCCCCACAGCATGTCGCCGGGCTGCGCGTCCCGGGCGGCCACGCCGACGCCGGTGAAGGTGATCATCAGAACCGCTGCCGCGGTGGCCACCGGGACGAGGTGCCTGCGGCGCAGGAAGCTGCGCGGCCGGCCGGCCTCGGCGATCGCCGCAACGGCGGTGTCGGTGTCCACCAGGTCACCGATCGGGGCCGAGTCGACGTCCTGACGCCACGCCACCAGCAGCTGTTCCAGGCTGGGGCCGCCGTCGGCCGTCGCGGGCACGTCGGGGTTGGTTCCGCCCAGCGCGTCGAGGAGGGCGTCGTCCTCCTGCAGCGCGGCCAGGTCGATCGGTTCGTCGCTGAAGTCGTCGAGGTCGGTGAGCTCCTCGTCCGCGTCACCGCGCGGACGGAAGGTCAGCACCTCGGCGCCGGCCTCTTCGCGGGAGGTCTCGGACTCGTCTGAGCCGGAGTCCCGGTGGTTGTCGCTCAGTTCCGTTCCCTCGCCTGCGGATCCCTCAGCAGGAGCTAGGTCCCGCTCGTCTGCATGGGTCGAACGGTCCTGCTCCAGGGCGGATTCCTCGACGGGTTCGCCTCCCAGCTCCCCATCGGGCCCTTTCCGCTCAGCCATTCAGACCACCTCCTCCGCGGACAGCGTCTTCCGCAACCGGGCCAGTGCGCGATGTTGTGCTACGCGCACAGCGCCCGGTGTCGAGCCGACCGCTTCGGCGGTTTCCTCCGCCGACAGCCCGACTACCACCCGGAGCAGCAGGATTTCCCGCTGCTTGGCCGGGAGGATTTGGAGCAACTGCGCCATCCTGCCCGAGAGCTCACCCTGCATCGCCCGCTGCTCTGGACCGGCCTCGGACTCCGGGGTGTCCGGCATGTCCGCGACCGGTTCTGAACGGTTGCGAGCTGACGCACGGTGCGCATCAGCCACCTTGTGCGCGGCGATGCCGTACACGAACGCCAAGAACGGACGACCCTGGTCCTTGTACGTGGGCAGCGCGGTGAGCACCGCCAAGCACACTTCCTGGGCGACGTCGTCCGCTGACGCGAACGACCTCTCGTTTCGTCCGACCCTGGCGCGGCAGTACCGCACCACCAAAGGACGGATTTCGGCCAGCAAGCGCTCAATCGACTGACGATCGCCGTCGACGGCGGCGCTTACAAGAGCGTCCAGCCCGTCCCCCACATTGGTCATCGCAGACAGCAGCCCTGGTGTTACGCGTTCAAGCGATTCGGATTTGCCCGGCGTGTTTCGCGTGCACCGCACGCCGCGCCGTGGTCACCGTACCGGGCTGGAGGCGTTCGCAGAACAGGGACCGGGGGTCGGGGGCCGTCGTCGTCACCCATCCACATCTACCAGAAGCCGTGGACGGCGGTGTTTGTCCAGGCCACCGACATCGTCGTGGTGCGTGGGACAGCGGTCGGAGACGATCTTCACATCGTCTCGGTGAAGGTGCTCGGCGGCGGCGACGGCCGAGTGGAGAAGGTTCTCGCCGCCTGCACCTGAAGCCGGGCCGACCGGAGGCGGCTATGGCTCACATCACGGAATCCCCTGCGTCGCCGTGAAACACGGCGGGCACGAGTGCGATGCGAGCCACAGCCACTCCCGAAGCGTCAGCTCACCGGAAGGCACTCTCGTCCGGCGGTCACCGGCGTCCCCCAACTCCGTGCCGGTGCCACCTGGTCACCAGCTCAGGCGACGAGACCGCGGCGGAACCCGTGCGCCACCGCTTGAGCGCGGTCGCGGACGCCGAGCTTGCGGAACAGCCGGCGCGCGTGGGTCTTGACCGTGTCTTCGGAGAGGTAGAGCTCGCGGCCGATCTGGCCGTTGCTCTTGCCCTGGCTCATGCCGCGCAGCACCTGGAGCTCGCGCTCCGTGAGCTGCACGCCGGGGTCGGACGGTTGCCGCGGTGCGGGCACCGAGGTGCTTGCCAGCGTGTGGGCCAGCGCCGCGACGAGTTCGGGCCGGGGACGCGTCCCAGCGGAGGTAACCGCGGGCACCACCGGCGATGGCCGCGGCGATGCTCGCCGCGTCGTCGGGGGCGCCGAAGACGATCACGTTGGCTTGGGGATGCGCGGAGACGAGCCGGCGCGTGGCCTCGACGCCGTTGGGCACGGCGCGCTGGGTTCCCACCAGCACGACGTCCACGGCCTGCCGCGAGAAACGGGCCAACAGCTCGTCGCCATGTGCGACGCAATCGATCCGGCTCACTCCGGGGACAGCTGACATCACACGAGTGAGCCCTTCCCGGACGCTACGTCGGTCATCGCAGATCAAGACCGTCGTCACGGGAACTCCTTCCTGCAGGCGAGTGACGTTCCACATCCCCTATCGGACGCATGAGGCGAAACCTTGACACGATCCGGTGCTTAATCCCTCCAGAATTCGGGCCGCGGACACACGTGAGGGACATTCACTGGAACGGAGCAGGCCCCGGTCGTTACCCCCCGAGAGGACGCGACCCCGCGTCATACCTGCGACGTTCACCCGATCGCTGCGAATGTGACGATCACTTCGCCCGTCCGAACGAACATCGAGATCGACCCCGCAAATGGTTCTGTGATTTGGGTCACATCGTACTCAACTCAGCCCAGGACGGTAGCGGAAACCCGGGACACGGCGGTCTCGAGCGACCCGAGCAGCTCCACGTGGCCGGGCAGCGCCTCGGCCGACCAACCCGCCCCGGCGACGAACGCACGGGCCCGCTGCCGGGTGATCGGGATGTCGTCGAGGACGCGCGGAGCCGCGTAGTACGGCTGATCCGCCCACAGCACCACCGCGGCCGGCGCGGAGCGCTTCACGGCGGCGGCGAGGCCCTCGCGCGGCAGGGCGGCGCCGAACAGCCGGTGCCCGACCCGGTTCGCCGCCAGCGCGGCGGCCAGCGCCACGAGTTCGAGCTCCTGGTTCTCGCCGGGGACCGGCGCGAGCACCACCGGCCGCGGGTTCTCCGGCTTCGGGGCCCGCGCGATGACCGAGCGCAGCGCGGTCGACGCGCAGTCGTGGAGCAGCTGGAGCACTTCGACACCGGTCCCGGAGCGCTGCCTGCGCTCGCTGACCGCGCGCAGCACCGGCTGCAACATCTCCTGCCAGGTCCGGACCACGCCGTCGCCGTCCATCGACTCGATCAGCAGCTGCTGCACCGACCACGAGTCCAGCGCCAGCGCCGCGCGGCCCAGCCCGCGGGTTCGCGGCCCGGCACCCGAGAGCTTGAGCCCCCGGCCGCCGGTGTTGGCCCCGGCCAGGGCGAGTTCGTCATCGGCGCCGTCGAGCACGCCGGACAGCAGCACCGGCCCGTCCTCGGCCTCGGTCCGCTCCGGTGAGGAACCGTCCGGGCGGCGCTGCGGGGGCGGTGCGGCGACCGTGCGCGCGTAGCGGGCGACCTCCATCGGCGAAGCGCCGCGCAGCAGCGCGCGCTGCATCTGTTCCAGGCGAGCGATGTCGTCCGGCCCGTAGCGGCGGTGCCTGCCGCTGGTGTGGTCGCTGGGGCCCAAGCCGTACCGGCGGTCCCAGGTGCGCAGCGTGGCGGGCGCGACGCCGAGCCTGCGTGCGACCGCGGCGACGCTGAGCCTCGGCTCGTCGTCCAGACCGATCCCCTCCGGCTCCTGCGCTGACGTCTCCGACGCGCCCACTCCATCACCAGCCGGTGAATCGCCGAGCGGGTCGGGGGTGTGCACCCCCGCAATTGGTTCAGGCCGCGTCGTCACCCGGCACATATTCCGGTTCTCGCCCGCCGAGAGCAAGCCGGTCGGACTTCGATCACCCCATTTCCAAGGATCACACCAATGATGAACAGCTTTTGGCGCGAAAGGGGTTGAACAAGTTTTGACTCGGTTCTACGGTCGGATCATGCGAGGCTGCGGCGGTCCCGTCGTAGCAAGGGAGGGGATCCACCGGTGGGAGGTGGTTGTCGCAATGGCAGACACTCGACGTCTTCCAGGACCGAACGCCGATATCTGGGATTGGCAGATACGGGGCTCGTGCAGGGGGATGGACAGCGCGTACTTCTTTCATCCGGACGGAGAGCGAGGTCCGGCACGAGCGAGGCGTGAGGCGAAGGCGAAGGAGGTGTGCCAGCACTGCCCTGTGCTAGCCCAATGCCGCACTCACGCATTGGCGGTCCAGGAGCCGTACGGCATCTGGGGAGGACTGTCCGAGTCAGAACGGGAAGTGATCATCAAGGCGCGCAAGCGCCACCAGCTGGCGGTAGCGGCCGGCTGACCCCAGGACCATGACCGGCGGTGGGGGAAGCGCCGCAGGTCAGGTGGGCCGGGAACGAATGGCACGAGGGGCGTCATTCGCTCCCGGCGGAAGCGGAAAAAGAGATCGGGGCGGTACCCAGGCATGGGTACCGCCCCGATCTTTGGCGTCGAGCGAGCGGCTCAGCCGCTCGTCCGCCGGAGTGCCTTCTGGTCAGTGACCGTGGCCGTGGCCGTGCCCGTGGCCGGCCGCTTCCTCGGTCTCCTCCGGCTTGTCCACGACGGCGCTCTCGGTGGTGAGCACCATGCGGGCGATGGAGGCCGCGTTGGCGACCGCGGAGCGGGTCACCTTCAGCGGGTCGACGATGCCGGCCTGCACCAGGTCGCCGTACTCGCCGGTGGCGGCGTTGTAGCCGGAGCCCCAGTTGAGGTCGCGGACCTTGGACACCACGACGGCGCCCTCCTGCCCGGCGTTGGAGGCGATCCAGAACAGCGGAGCCTCCAGCGCGCGGCGGACCAGCTGCACGCCGGTCGCCTCGTCACCGGTCAGGCCGAGGTTGTTCTCCAGCGACTTGGCGGCGTGGATCAGCGCGGACCCACCACCGGGCACGCTGCCCTCCTCGGCGGCGGCCTTGGACGCCGCGACGGCGTCCTCGATCCGGGACTTGCGCTCCTTGAGCTCGGTCTCGGTGGCCGCGCCGACCTTGATCACCGCGACGCCGCCGGCCAGCTTGGCCAGCCGCTCCTGCAGCTTCTCGCGGTCCCAGTCGGAGTCGGTCGCCTCGATCTCCTTGCGGAGCTGAGCGGCGCGCTCGGAGACGTCCGCGGCGGAACCGCGACCGTCGACCAGCGTGGTCTCGTCCTTGGTGACGGTGACCCGGCGGGCCGCACCCAGCACCTCGGGACCGGCCTCGGAGAGCTTCAGACCCAGCTCGGGCGCGATAACCTGCGCACCGGTGACGATGGCCAGGTCGTCCATGAACGCCTTGCGGCGGTCACCGAAGAACGGGGCCTTGACCGCGACGACCTTGAGGGTCTTGCGCACGGCGTTGACGGCCAGGGTCGACAGCGCCTCGCCCTCGACGTCCTCGGCCACGATCAGCAGCGGCTTGCCGTCCTGCACGACCTTCTCCAACAGGGGCAGCAGCTCCTGGATGTTGGAGATCTTCTCCCGGTGCAGCAGGATCTGCGCGTCCTCCAGGACGGCTTCCTGGCGCTCGGCGTCGGTGACGAAGTGCGGCGAGACGAAGCCCTTGTCGAACTGCACGCCCTCGGTGAGGTCCAGCTCGGTGGCCAGCGTCGAGGACTCCTCGATGCTGATGACGCCGTCCTCGCCGACCTTCTCCATGGCCTCGCCGATCAGGTCGCCGATGGCCTCGTCACGCGAGGACACGGTGGCGATCTGGGCGATGTTGTCACGGCCCTTGACCGGGGTGGCCTTGGCCTTCAGCGCCTCGACCACGGCCTCGGCGGCCAGGGTGACGCCCTTGTTCAGCGACGCCGGGTTCGCGCCCGCGGCCAGGTTGCGCAGGCCCTCGCGGACCAGCGACTGGGCCAGCACGGTCGCGGTGGTGGTTCCGTCACCGGCGACGTCGTTGGTCTTGGTCGCGACGTTCTTGGCGAGCTGGGCGCCCAGGTTCTCGAACGGGTCCTCGAGCTCGATCTCGCGAGCGATGGTGACGCCGTCGTTGGTGATCTGCGGTCCGCCGAACTGCTTGTCCAGCACGACGTGCCGGCCTCGCGGCCCGAGCGTGACCTTCACCGCGTCGGCGAGCTGGTTGACGCCGCTTTCCAGCGCACGGCGCGCCTGCTCGTCGAAGGTGATCTGCTTAGCCATTTTTGCTACAGCCCTTCAGATGAGTGCCTGATCCCGAACATGCAGCCGCCCCGGCGGTCCCGCGGTCGGGACCGCCGGGGCGGCTGTGCCCACGCTGGGTGGGCGCACGATGATCTGGCGTCAGTTGACGACGGCCAGCACGTCGCGGGCGGAGAGGATCAGGTACTCCTCGCCGTTGTACTTGACCTCGGTGCCGCCGTACTTCGAGTAGATGACGACGTCGCCTTCCTTCACATCCACGGGGATGCGGTTGCCCTTGTCGTCGATGCGACCCGGGCCGACTGCCAGGACCTTGCCCTCCTGGGGCTTTTCCTTGGCGGTGTCCGGGATCACGATGCCAGACGCAGTCGTCGTCTCGGCTTCGCTCGCCTGGACCACGATCTTGTCCTCAAGCGGCTTGATGCTCGCCACGGTGTGACCTCCACCTTCTGGGGCCTTCGAAGCGTTGGCTGGGAATGACGGCTCCGTCGCTCCCCGTCGTCGCGGGTGCCGGGGCGCGGTGGCGCCGTGCTGCTAGCACTCTACCTAGGAGAGTGCCAGCGCTCAACAACCACCCGCTCACCCGAACGCCGGAACGCGACTTCGCGCATTCAACGGCACCGCTCGGACCTCGCGGCGAGCGGGGTTCATTCAACCCGCACCGAGCCCTCCGCGATCGCCGTTTCGAACCTCTTTCACCCAACGGGGCGGTGGCATCACCGAAAGTGGTGGCACGCGGTGTCGATCACCGCACCCCAGCCCACCTGCAACGTCGTGACCTGTGCTGTGCGGACAGTGATCATCGCTGGTAGATCGGCATGCGGGGAATCTCACCAATGCCTCCAGGTGGTTCACACCTGCGGTGTCCGGTGGCCTAGGTTGCACGGCATGCCAGCCCTCTCCAAGCCCGCGAACCGGCCGTGGGAGCGACGTCCCCGACCCGCTCGCCCGCCTGGTCCGTCCGGCCCCCCGACCCGATCCAGCTGGCGTCCGAAGTAAGCGACGCCTCCGCTCAGACCAGACCGCACTGCTGCGGTCGCCTGATTTTGCCGACAATTCACCAAACCCTCCAGGCATGTCGGTAGTTTCCGCCTTCGCCAGGCGATCACCGTCGATCTCCGGATCCGTCCGAAGGAAGACCTGGAGGGCTTGAGATGTCCGATTCCCACGTTCCGTTATCCGGCCGGCTCACCCGGCGCGCCGTGCTGCTGGGCGGCGCCGCCGCCTTCGGCGCGACCGCGCTGGGTGGCTCGGCCGTCGCCAACGCGCTGGCGATGCCCGGCGCAGGTGTGCGCAAGCTGGCCGATCCCTTCACCCTCGGCGTCGCCTCCGGCGACCCGCTGCCCGACGGCGTGGTGCTGTGGACCCGGCTCGCACCCGAACCCACCAACGACGACGGCCTGGGCGGGATGCCCGAGAAGGTCGTGCCGGTGCAGTGGGAGGTCGCGACCGACGAGAAGTTCAGCGACGTCGTGCAGTCCGGTGAGGCGCAGGCCGCTCCGGAGCTCGGGCACAGCGTCCACGTCGAGCTGGAGGGCCTCCAGCCGGGCGCCGAGTACTTCTACCGGTTCAAGGCCCAGGACGCGATCTCACCGGTCGGCCGCACCCGGACCGCCCCGGCGGCGGGATCGCTCGGCGAGCTGACCATGTGCTTCGCCTCGTGCGCCCACTACGGCGAGGGCTACTTCACCGCCTACAAGCGGATGGCCGAGGACGAACCGCACCTGATCCTGCACCTCGGCGACTACCAGTACGAGTACGCCGCGGCCGACGACGACGTCCGGAAGGTCCTCGGGCCGGAGACCCGCACGCTCGCCAACTACCGGCAGCGGCACGCGCAGTACAAGACCGACCCGGATCTGCAGCTCGCGCACGCCACGGCGCCGTGGGTCGTGGTCTGGGACGACCACGAGACCGAGAACAACTGGGCCGACGAGACCCCGGAGAAGCCCGACGACGGTTTCCTCGACCGCCGCGAGGCCGCGTTCCAGGCGTACTACGAGAACATGCCGCTGCGTTCGACTTCCAAGCCGAGCGGGATCGATCTCCAGCTGTACCGCCGACTCTCGTGGGGGTCGCTGGTGAACTTCCACATGCTCGACACCCGGCAGTACCGCAGCGACCAGGCCTGCGGCGACGGCGTCCAGCCCGGTTGCGACGACCGCGAGGACCCGAACCGCTCGCTGACCGGCGCCGAGCAGGAGAAGTGGCTCGTCGACGGGTTCAACAGCACCTCGGCCCGCTGGGACGTGCTGGGGCAGCAGGTGTTCTTCTCCAAGATCGACCTGACCCCGGGTTCCGAAGAGGGCTACAACATGGACGCCTGGGACGGCTACGTCGCCAACCGCGACCGCATCGCCGACGCCATGGCCGACAGCGCGGTCCGCAACGGGGTCGTGCTCACCGGTGACGTCCACCGGCACTGGGCGGCGGAGATCAAGCGCACTCACGACGACCCGGACTCCCCCGCGGTCGGCACCGAGCTGGTGACGACGTCGATCACCAGCGGCGGCGACGGCAGCGACGACACCAACGACGAGGTCCTGGCCGAGAACCCGCACGTGAAGTACTACGCGAACCGCCGGGGCTACGTCCGGACGACGTTCACCGAGTCCCAGCTCACGGCCGACTACCGGACCGTGGCGACGGTGTCCGAGAAGGACGCCCCGGCGACGACCGCGAAGACCTTCGTGGTCGAAGACGGCAACCCCGCCCTCAACCCCGCCTGACCCCGGCCGCGAGCTCCCACCACCCGATCGAACCCGAGCGCGATGCCCCTCCCGGCATCTCCCACCTCCCGCTCGGGTCCTCGATCGGGTGGTGCCTCGTGCCTGCCACCGGCTGATCCGCACGATTTCAGCGGAAGTCGGGGGTCTGATTTCCACTGAAGTCCGGTTCCGGATCTCCACTGAAATCCTGCCGTTCAGCCTGCCGGGGGCGGTGGCAGACTGACGGGGTGCGTTGGGTGTGGGTGGTTGTCGTGGTGGCGGCGGGGAGTCTGGTCGCCCCGTTCGCGTGGGCCTGGGGACGGAGCGTCGGCCGGGTTCGCGATGTGGGCGACGTGCCCGAGTCGGACGTCGCCCTGGTCCTGGGCGCCGGAGTCAGGTGGGACGGGGTTCCCAGCCGGATCCTCCAGGGGCGGTTGGACGTCGCGCGGGAGCTGCTCCGGGCCGGGAAGGTCCGGCGGATCATCGTCAGCGGGTCGCCGGAGTCGCGCGGGCACAGCGAGCCGGTCGTGATGCGGCGCTACCTCCAGGCGCGCGGGCTCCCGGACGAGGCCGTGGTGCTCGACGAGTCCGGTGTGGACACCTACTCCTCGTGCCGGACGGCGGCCCGCGAGCACGATTCGCTGATCGTGGTGACCACCCGCTTCCACCTGCGGCGATCGATCGCGCTGGCGCGGCGGCTCGGGATCGACGCCTACGGCGTCGGGCACGACGCCGCGGCCGACGGGCTCCGGCGCGTCAACGCGCGGGCGACCCGCCGCGAGGTCCTCGCGACCGTCAAGGCCTTCTGGCTGCCGCGCTGATCCCTACTGCACGACGATCGTGTGCACCGGCAGGCCCGGGTTCGCCGGCATGTCCAGCGGCGACGGCTTGGCGCCGGAGTGCAGCACGTGCGCGCCCAGCGCCGCGATCATCGCGCCGTTGTCGGTGCACAGCCGGGGACGCGGCACGCGCAGCGTGATCCCGGCCGCCGCGCAGCGCTCGCGCGCCAGCTCCGACAGCCGCGAATTCGCCGCCACCCCACCGGAGATCACCAGGGTGTCGATGTCGTGGTCCCGCGCCGCGCGGACCGCCTTGGCGGTGAGCACGTCGGCGACGGCCTCCTGGAACGAGGCGCACACGTCCGGGATCGGGATGTCCCGGCCCGCGCGCTGCTCGGTCTCCACCCAGCGGGCGACCGCGGTCTTCAGGCCGGAGAAGGAGAAGTCGTACTTCGCGTCGCGCGGACCGGTGAGCCCGCGCGGGAACGCGATGGCCTTCGGGTCGCCGAGCTTGGCCTGCTGGTCGATCGGCGGGCCGCCCGGGTAGGGCAGGTCGAGGATGCGGGCGACCTTGTCGTAGGCCTCACCGGCGGCGTCGTCGATGGTCGTGCCGACCTCGGTGATCTTCTCCCCGACGCCCTCCACCAGCAGCAACTGGCTGTGCCCGCCGGAGACCAGCAGGGCCAGGCAGCGCTCCGGCAGCGGACCGTGCTCCAGGGTGTCCACGGCGACGTGCCCGCCCAGGTGGTTCACGCCGAACAGCGGCACGTTCAGCGCGGTCGCGTACGCCTTCGCGGAGGCGACGCCGACCATCAGCGCTCCGGCCAGACCGGGTCCGGCCGTGACGGCGATCGCGTCCACATCGGACAGAGAAAGGCCCGATTCGTCCAGCGCGCGGCGCATCGTCGGCGCCATGGCGGCCAGGTGCGCGCGGCTGGCGATCTCCGGGACCACGCCGCCGAAGCGCGCGTGCTCGTCCACACTGGACGCCACCGCGTCGGCCAGCAGCTCCACGCGGCCGTCGGCGGAGAGCCGGACCAGGCCGACTCCCGTCTCATCGCAGGAACTCTCGATCCCCAGAACGATCCGCTCGCTCATGACGCCTCCAGTGTCACGGCTCATGACGCCTCCACGGCTTCGCGTCGCATGGTGTGGGCATCGGCCCCCGAGGGCTGGTAGTACCGCGGGCGCAGGCCGACGATCTCGAAGCCGTGGGCGCGGTACATCGCGATCGCCGGCTCGTTGTCGGTGCGCACCTCCAGGAACGTCGTCGCCCGGTGCTCGTCGGCGCGCGTCAGCAGCGCGCGCAGCAGGGCCTTGCCGACGCCGCGCCCCTGGTGCTCGGGGTCGACGCCGATGGTGTGCACCTCGGCCTCCGCGTGCGGCGGGCGGCCGTTGACCGCCAGGCCCGCGTAGCCGATCAGCCGTTCGTCGAGGTAGGCGCCGAGGTAGTAGTGGCCCTGGTCCAGCTCGGAGGAGAACGCCGACTTCGACCACGGGTCGTCGCCGCCGAAGAGCACCTGCTCCAGCTGCGCGCAGCGGCGCAGGTCGGCCCGCCGCAGCTTGAGGACCTCGACCTCGGTGACCGACTCGCTCACCGGGTGAGCACCGACTTCCGCTTCCCGGGCTCCTCGGCGTCCGGTCGCCGCAGGTACAGCGGCACCAGCGGCTCGGGGTCGGCGTCGAGCGCGGCGGCGGCCACCAGACCGGCGGGGGTGGGGAACCGCGGTTCGACGGCGTCGAGGCCGACGGCCTCGGCCAGCTCCCCCGCCGCCACCGCGCAGCCGCTGGTGGGGACGTCGGCGGGGCACGCGACGTGCGGGCCGTCGACGCGGGTCGCGCCGTCGTAGACGGCCCAGTAGGTCTCCTTGCGGCGCGCGTCGGTGGCGACCAGCAGCGGACCGGTCACCTCAGCGGCGGCGGCGATGGCGTCCAGGCTGCACACCGGGTGCACCGGGACGTCGCACGCCTGGCCGAGGGCGGCGGCGGTGGCCAGGCCGACCCGCAGGCCGGTGAAGGGCCCCGGTCCGATCCCGGCGACGATCGCGTCGACGTCGGCGAAGCCGCGACCGGCCTCCTCCATGACGTCGACCAGTTGCGGCATCAGCAGTTCGCCGTGCGCGCGCGGGTTGATCGTGACGCGCTCGGCGAGAACCCGCGGGCTGCCTTCGTCGAGGTCGACCAGCCCCGCCGTGACCGCGGGCGTCGAGGTGTCCAGCGCAATGACGAGCACAGCTATCCAGCGTACGTCAGCGCTGGTCACGGACGTCCATCGGGTCAGCGGGCACCACCGCACGCGGTGCCTCCGACCACACCCCGGATGCGCGGCGGCCCCCGGCTCGTGCCGGGGGCCGCCGCGCGTGGGGACGATCAGCGCATCGCGTGCTGCTGCTTGGCGCGGGTGACGGCCATGACGTGCTCCATCAGGGTCGTCAGCAGCTGCTTGTTGGAGTCCCGCTGCCGCGCGTCGCAGAGCATGATCGGCACGTTCTCATCGATGTCCAGCGCGCGCCGGACCTCTTCCGGATCGTAGATCTGGGTGCCGTTGAAGCAGTTCACACCGATGATGAACGGCAGCCCGCGGCCCTCGAAGTAGTCGATCGCCGCGAAGCAGGTGTCCAGTCGCCGGGTGTCGGCCAGCACGATCGCCCCGAGCGCCCCGTTGGCCAGTTCGTTCCACATGAACCAGAAGCGCTCCTGGCCCGGGGTCCCGAACAGGTACAGGATCAGGTCCGAACTGATGGTGATGCGGCCGAAGTCGAAGGCCACCGTGGTGGTGGTCTTGCGCTCCACGCCCGTCAGGTCGTCGACCCCGGCGCTCGCCTCGGTCAGCGTCTCCTCGGTCCGCAGGGGCACGATCTCGCTGACCGACCCCACCAGGGTCGTCTTGCCGACACCGAACCCGCCCGCGATGAGGATCTTCGCGGCGACCGCGTTGAGGCTGGCTTGTTCAGAGTTTGCGGATCCCATCCAGCACCTTCTGCATCATGTCGAGGCTCGGTCCGGTCGTCGGCGACGAGTCCGGTCCGAAGACCACGTAGTCCCGCTCGATCAAGTCACTGATCAGAATCTTCACCACGCCCAGCGGCAAGTCCGCTCGTGCGGCGACCTCGGCGACCGAGACCGGATACCCGCATCCCTGCAGCACCCGCTGGTAGTTGGGTGACAGCGCACGCGCGTTCGGCGGCAGCGGTTGGCGCGCCACGACGAGCGTGATCAGGTCGAGCTCGTAGCTCGTGGCCCGCGTACGCCCCTTGGTCAGGGCGTACGGACGCACCACCGGTCCCGCATCCTCGTCGAACCACCCTCGCCCACCTGACATGGCGCTCACACATCAAGGGGAGAACCGGCGGCACGGGGCGCGGAGCTCAGGTAGTTGCCCACCCTGGTCACCATTCGGTTCGCCTCGAAGGCGATCATGCCGAGGTCGGCGTCCGCGGCGGCGATCAGCGCGAGGCAGGCACCCTCGCTGGCCGCGGTGACCATCAGGAAGCAGTTCGCCATCTCCACGACGGTCTGGTAGACCTCACCGCCGTCGAACTGCAGCGCCGCACCCTTCGACAGGCTCTGGAAACCGGAGGCCACCGCCGCCAGGTGCTCCGCGTCGGCTTGGCCGAGCTGCGGCGTCTTGCCCAGCAGCAGGCCGTCGGAGGACAGCAACGCGGCCTTGTCCGCGCCGGCCAGCCGCTGCACGAGATCGTTGAGCAGCCAGTCAACTTCCTTGCTATAAGCCTTCAGCGTCATGCCTCGTTTCCTCCTGGCCGCGCACCGTCGTTGTTCACGTCGTTGGTGCGCGCTCGCTTGGTGCCTGTCTGGAAGGCGTTCATGCTGTTGCGGAACCTGTCGGGCGTCCGCGGCGGACCGCTGCTGGGAGCGGGCTGCTGCGGCGCGGATTCAGGCTTCTGGTTCTGGTCGATCTGGGCGCGGAGCGGCGCCGCGAGATTGGCCTTCTGACCGCGCCGGCGCTGCGGGAGCGGCGGCTTGTCGGCCGAGCTCGAAACCGACGTGTCCACCGAAACCCCGGCCGTGGTACCGCTCTTCGGCGGACCAGAGCCGTTGGTTCCGTTCGCAACGACCTCCGTCGGGAGGATTTCACCAGACGCGTTGGGCATGTTCGACGACAGCCCCGGCATGTTCGCCGGAGGCTCCGGCGCGATCCGCCGTCCCATCGCCGGACGCTGCTGTTCGTTGACCCGGGGCTCGGGCTGGCGCGGCGGCTCCGGCTGGCGCGGCGGCGCGGCGGGGCGACGCTGCTCGGCCGGGTTCTGCTGCGGCGCACCGATCTCACCGGTGGCCGGCCCGGATCCGTTGGCACCCGGGTGGGTCCAACGTTGCGTGGCCGCCTCGTGGCCGACCGGGTTGTGCGGGGTGATCGGGCTGTCGGGCCCGATCGGGTCCGGAATGACGTCCGGGTCGAGCCGGCCCTCCATCCAGCGCTTGCGCGGGATCTTCGGCCGGGTCTCCGGCTCGGCGGCCGGAACCGCGGGCTGCGAACCGCTCTGCTCGACGCGCTCCTGGCGCTCGGTCTGCGGACCGCGCTCGGCGACGATGTGGTTCGGGATCAGCGCCACGGCCCGGATCCCGCCGTAGGCGGAGTCGCGCAGGGTGACCTTGATGCCGTGCCTGCCCGCCAGCTGCGCGACCACGAACAGACCCATCCGGGCCTCTTCGGACAGCGCCATCACCGAGAAGTCGGGCGGGCTGGCCAGCAGCTGGTTGAGCTCGTCGAGCTTCTCGGCTTCCAGGCCGATGCCCTGGTCCTCGATCTCGACGATGATGCCCTTGCCGACCACGTTGCCGCGGACCTCGACGTGCGATTCCGGCGGCGAGAACGAGGTCGCGTTGTCCACCAGCTCGGCGAGCAGGTGCACGAGGTCGGCGACCGCGCGGCCCTGCACCGAGATCTCCGGCAGCTGCTGGATCTCGACGCGGGCGTAGAGCTCGGTCTCGGCGACCGCGCCCTGCACGACGTCGTGCAGCAGGACCGGGTTGCGCCACTGCCGGCCGGGGCGCTGACCACCGAGGATGATCAGGTTCTCGGCGTTGCGGCGGGACTGGGTCGCGAGGTGGTCGAGCTGGAACAGCAGCTCCAGCTGGTCCGGGTCCTCCAGCTTGCGCTCGGCCTTGTCGAGCACCTGCAGCTGGCGGTGGACCATGACCTGGCTGCGGTGGGCGATGTTGAGGAACACCGAGCGGACACCCTGCCGGGTCTCGGCCTCGGCAACGGTCGCGCGGATCGCGGTGCGCTGCGCCTCGTTGAAGGCGTTGGCGACCTCACCGATCTCGTCGCTGCCGAAGCGCAGCCAGGAGACCTCGCGCTCGACGTCGACCTGCTTGCCGTTGCGCAGCCGCGCCACGACCGACGGCATCTCCCGCTCGGCCAGCGCCAGCGTCTCGCTGCGCAGCTTGTTGAGCCGTCGCACCAGCAGGTTCGCCAGCCGCAGGGCGATCAGGAAGACGATCAGGACGATGAGCACGATGATCGCGCCGGTGATCGCCGAGGTCAGCAGCGTCTCGCCGGCGACCGTGCCACCGAGGACCAGCGCGTACTGGTAGTGCGAGGTCGACAGGGCGTTGAGCTCGCGCGCCAGGTCGTGCGTGGAGCTGATCCAGTCGGTGGTGCTGACCGGGACCTTGATGACCTGGCCGGCCGCGGCCTGGGCACCGGCGATCTCCATGGCGTCCTGCACCGCGTCGACGCGGGTCCAGGCGGAGCCCTTCTGGAGGTCCTTGTAGGTCTGCTCCTCGACCGGCGTCATTCGCGGCGTCAGCGAGTTCAGGTTGTCGTGGAAGGCGCCGATCTGGTGCGCGTACTCGTGGTACTGCGCGGGCGTCATGCCGACCGAGGTGCGGCCCAGCGCGAGCGCGTGGCCTCGGGCCATGGCGTCGGCCGCGTCCATGAGGTCGGCGGACACCGAGCTCTCGTAGGAGACCTGAGCGTCCGGCGCGTACCGGACGTAGGTCCGCAGGCTCATGTTGTAGGCGTCGAACAGGCCGTTGTAGAACTTGTAGACCGCGTCCATCTCGGCCGGTCCGCCGTCGACCTGCTTGCGCACCTCCTTGACGGTGCCCAGCTGCGAGCGGAACTCGTCGAAGTTGCTCCGCGCCTCGCTCGGCACCGAGTCGGCGAACTCCTCCGCGACGCCGTCCATCTCAGCCAGCGAGGCGTCGAACTTCTTGCGGACCTCGTCGAGGTTGCGGCGCTCGTTGCGGTTGCTGAGGTAGACGAGGGTCAGCTGGCGCTCGTCCTGCAGGTTGGCGACGAATCTGGCCGAGGGGTCCTTGGCGTCGGCGAGTCTGCCGACGTAGTTCTGCACGCTCAGGCCGTGAAAGATCAGGTACCCGGACAAGCCCACGCCGACGAGCAGGGCCGCGACACTCGGGACGAGTGCGATGGCCATCAGGCGCGCCTTGATCGTGCCGGAGGCGAAGGAGCTTTTCAGCGTTGACATGGACCTCGTCTCAAACCTTCTCCGTTGGTTGGCCGCAGCAAGAAGAACCCACGCCGACCCTGCGTACCCCGAAACGGCCGGGCCTGCGGGTGCGCCGAAAAATTTCGGACCCACCGGCGCATCAGATGACGACGCAGCCTAGGACCGCAGTCATGCATGGTCAACGCGCTATTGGGACCTATCGACACAATTGTTATATACGCTGGTCGGGCAGTATGCGCGGGAAGATTAGCAGACGCGCTCGGCAATGCTGAATTGCATTGCCACTTATCCCATCACGCGGCGAACTGGTTCAGAACTGCAACATCGAGACCGCCTGCCCTGAACCGGTTCCGATTGGTTGGCCGCCCGGCCAGAACTGGTCCGGACCTACGCAGGATTACTCTGTTCGGCCTAATCGAAACGCTGCCAAAAGGGTGATTCAGACCCTACTTTACCGTCAGGTAGGCTCTCGCGACGTTGGCAGGTGAAAACCGGCCACACCGACTTTTCAAGCACCATTTCCCCCGACCCCAGAGGAAGTCAACACAACCCCGGAAAGTCATCTTCGAATAGCTTCTGGTCACTGGAAGTGACGCTCGCGGCCAAATGTCGCAATTCGATTACTCCTGGCGACCTGAAATGAATTTTCGATGACGCGGTGCACACCCGTCGGCATCGCGCGGGGTTAGCGACGGACCTGAAGTCGGACAAGTCCTGCCTTGGCCTGTTTGAGTACGTCGGCACGTCTTTTCCGCTCGGTGAATGGTCCCCGGTCGGCCATTTGAGTGCTGGCGCGCGAGAGGAGTTTGGATGGTTCACCCCGCCACCGCTCACGAGGAAGCCGCTCCGGCGCCCGGCACGCGACGCCGACGCTTCCTCACCTACGTCGCGGCGGCCCCGATGCTGACCGTCGCCGGCAAGTTCGTGATGGAAGGTGAAGCCGCCGCCGCACCCGGGCAGGTCGCCGGTCAGCTGCCGCTTCCCCCCGTCTCCGGGCTCATGGACTTCGGCGACCTCATGGAGATCGCCAGCGCGCCGACCATGGCGCTGATGAAGCTGGAGTTCACCGCGGACAACAAGGTCCGCTTCGAGCTGCCGCGCCTCGAATCCGGGCAGGGCATCAACACCGCCGTGGTGATGATGCTGGCCGAGGAGCTCGGCGCGCGCACCCAGGACGTCGTGGTCGAGCTCTCCGACGCCCGCCCCGAGCTGATGTTCAACCAGTTCACCGCGGCTTCGTCGTCGGTGCGCACGTTCTGGAAGCCGCTGCGCCAGATGGCCGCCACCGCGCGCTCCCGGCTGCTCACCGCCGCCGCCAAGAAGTGGAGCGTGTCCGCCGGCGGGCTGACCACCCAGGGCACCGGCGTGGTCGGCCCGGGCGGCCGCAAGGCCACCTTCGCCGAGCTGGCCAAGGACGCCGCCAAGGTGGTCGTCCCCTCGGTGCCCGCCACGCCGAAGAGCCCGGACGAGTTCAAGGTCCTCGGCAAGGGGCACACCCGCTCCGACGCCACCGCCATCGTCACCGGCAAGGCCCACTTCGTCTCGGACCTGAAGATCCCGGGTTCCGTGGTGGCCGTCGTGGTCCGCCCGCCGACCCTGGACGGCGAGGTCGAGTCCTACGACGACTCCGCCATCCGCAACGTCGCCGGGTTCAAGGGCACCGCTGAGATCTCCACCGGTGTCGCCGTGTGCGCCGAGTACACCTGGCAGGCCATGGAGCTGGCCAAGAAGCTCGACGTCACCTGGAAGCAGGGCCCCATCGCCGACATGTCGTCGGCGGACATCCAGGAGAAGCTGGCCGGGATGACCGGCAGCCTCGACGACGGGATCTCCGACAGCGACGGCGACGAGATCGACGAGAGCTTCGACTTCGCCTTCGTCAGCCACGCGCCGATGGAGGTCAACTACGCGATCGCCGACGTCAAGGACAACAGCGCCGAGATCTGGGTTCCCGCCCAGTCCCCGCAGGTCGCGCAGAAGGACGTCGCCGCGGCCGTCGGCGTGCTCGACGTCAAGGTGCACGTCACCCGCGCCGGCGGTTCCTTCGGCCGGCACCTGTTCCACGACGCCGCGGTCGAGGCCGCCGAGGTCTCCAAGGCCATCGGCAAGCCGGTCAAGCTGATGTGGACCCGCAACGACGACACCCGCCACGGCCGGATGCGCCCCGCCTCGCACCACCGCGTCAAGGCGTCGTTCCGCAGCGGCAAGGTGCGGTCCTGGGCGCACAAGATGGCCAGCGTCTCGACCGACTTCAACCACGGCATCGGTGACCTGATCACCTCGACCGCCGTGCAGTCCGGGATCGGCAAGCTCCCGGCCGCGCAGCTGTACTTCAACCTGACCCAGTCGGTGCCCTACGAGTTCGGCGCGACCACCATCTCGCTGAACGACTACCCGCTGGAGGGCGTGCACACCGGCAGCTGGCGGTCGGTGCACTCGGCGACCTTCCGCACCGCGGAGGACCTGGTCGTCGACCAGATCGCGGAGAAGGCCGGTTCCGACGCGGCGAACTTCCGGTTGGAGAACGCCAAGACCGACCGCGCGAAGGCCGTGCTGCAGAAGGTCATGAAGGACGGCAAGTGGGGCCGCTCGATGCCCAAGGGCCACGCCCAGGGCATCTCGATGCACGAGGAGTTCAAGTCGGTCGCGGCCTGCCTGGTCGAGATCAACGCCACGGACCCGAAGAAGCCGCGGGTCACCAAGGCCGTGATCGCCGTCGACGCGGGCGTTCCGCTGAACCCGCGCGGCATCGAGGCTCAGATGATGGGCGGCCTGACCGACGCGATCTCCACGGTGCTGCAGGCGGGCATCCACATCGACAACGGTGCGGTGCGCGAGGGCAGCTACGGGGACTTCCTCTGGGCGCGTCAGCGTCACACCCCCACCGACCTGCAGATCCACGTCATGCCGGCCACCACCGACGAGCCGGGCGGTGTGGGCGAGCTGGGCGTGCCGGTGTGCGCGGGTGCGATCGCCACCGCCTACGCCCGCGCGACCGGCACCAAGCCGCGCAGCTTCCCGGTCAACTACTGATTCCGGCCTGAAGAGATCTTCCGCTAAGGAGTCCCCGAGCGACATGCCCAAGTACGAGTTCACCGTCAACGGCAAGGACGTCGAGGTCGACGTCCCCGCGGAGATGCCCCTGCTGTGGGTGCTGCGCGACGAGCTGCGCATCACCGGTCCCAAGTACGGCTGCGGTGTCGGCGTCTGCCGCGCCTGCACCTGCCTGCAGGACGACGAGGCCGTCCAGACCTGCATGGTCAAGGCCGAGGACGCCGACGGCACCGAGATCACCACGATCGAGGGCCTGGCCGACGACGACGAGCTGCACCCGGTGCAGCAGGCGTGGTTGGACCGGGACGTCGCGCAGTGCGGCTTCTGCCAGCCCGGCCAGATCATGCAGGCCGTCGCGCTGATCAACGAGACCAGCGAGCCGACCGACGCGGACATCGACAAGATCGAGAACGTCTGCCGCTGCGGCACCTACGGCCGGATCCGCCAGGCCATCAAGCAGGCCGCCGAGAACATGTGATCCTGCGTGGCCGGGCGGGGAATCCCTCCGCCCGGCCACGAGCACAGGAACAGTTCACGAAGAGAAGTTGATGAGGGCATGACACTTCGCAAGTCTTTCGCCGCCGGGATCGTCTTCGCCTGCGCGGCTCTTTCCGCGTGCGGCGGTGGTTCTTCCGAGGGCCAGGACCACAGCATGCACATGCAGCACGGCGGCGGCGAGCAGGCCGGCGGCGGCATGCAGATGAACATGGGCGACGCCAACGCCACTCCGGCCAAGGACGTGCAGGGCGCGCAGCTGCGCACCAACCCGTTCACGCTGCTGCCCACTCGTGCGCCGGGCACCGACCAGGCCGCGGGCACCGCGTGGATGGCGATCCACCCGGGCGGCACGACGGTCACGCTGGAGATGACCGGTCTGGCGCCGAACGGCAAGTACATGGCCCACGTGCACGCCAAGCCGTGCGCGGAGGAGGCCGGCGGTGAGCACTTCAAGTTCGACCCCGCCGGGTCGGAGATGCCGCCGAACGAGATCCACCTGGCGTTCACCGCTGACGCCACCGGCCGCGGTTTCATGACCGCCGAGAACGACAAGCCGGCCGAGGCCGCCAAGTCGCTCGTGGTCCACCCGGCCGAGTTCACCGACAACCGAATCGCATGCGCCGACCTCTGAGAACCACCGTCGGTGCGGTCCTGAGCGCGCTACTGGTCCTGCTGGGCGCGGGCACCGCGTTCGCGCACAGCGGGCTCAACTCCGCTTCCCCCGGCCCGGGTGAAACCGCCCAGGCCGGTGTGGACCGCATCGAGATGGATTTCGCAGGGGCCCTGGACGAGTCGAAGCCGCCGAAGATCGAGGTGAAGGATCCCGCGGGATCCGATCACGTCTCGGGTGAGGCGGACGTCGACGGCAACCACGTGACCGTCCACATCGAAGCGCTGAAACCCGGTCTGCACACGGTGAAGTACCGGACCGTCTTCGACGACGGCCACACCACCGAGGGCGGCTTCTACCTCAACGTCGCCCCGGCTCCGCCGGGCGAGTCCGGCGGCGGCAGCTACATGCTCTGGCTGAGCATCGGCGGTGGCGCGGTGATCGTCGTGCTGCTGATCGTGGTGATCGCCCTGATCCCGCGCCGGTCGGAGTCCGAGTAGCACCAGAACGACGAGAACGGCCCCCTCCTGGGTTCACCTGGAAGGGGGCCGTTTTCGAATTTCGCGCGAAATTCGAGGCCGAGGTTTCGCGTTCGAATTTCGCGCGAAATTCGAATCCGACCTCGAAAGCCGCTGCTCAGAGGTGGTTCTCGGCCAGCGTTGCGGCGAGGGTCGTGAGGATGGGGGCCGGGTCGGCCATGCAGCGCTGCGGGTCCGGCTCGACGTCGAGGAGGGCGTAGGCGGCGTCGATCCCCGCCTCCGCCAGCCGCTCCTGGGTGAGCTCGCAGCGGCCCGCGATGGCGATGACCGGGATTCCCGCTTCGATGGCGCGAGCCGCGACCCCGGCCGGGGCCTTGCCGTGCAGGGTCTGCTCATCCAGCGCGCCTTCGCCGGTGATGACCAGTCCCGCGCCGTCGAGCCGGTCGTGGAAGCCGACGAGGTCGAGGACGACGTCCACGCCGGGCCGCATCGTCGCGCCCAGCGCCGCCAGAGCGGCGAAGCCGACTCCGCCCGCCGCGCCCGCGCCGGGCTGCTCGGCGACGTCGCGTCCGCCCGCGGCCTTCATGGCCTGCGCGTACCGGGCCAGAGCGGCGTCGAGGAGCTCCACCTGCTCGGGGTTCGCGCCCTTCTGCGGCCCGTAGACGTGGGCGGCGCCGTTCGGTCCGGTGAGCGGGTTGTTCACATCGGACGCGAGGATCAGATCGACCTCACCGATCCTGGGGTCCAGCCCGGACAGGTCGATCTCGCCGACGCCCGCCAGCGGACCGCCGCCGGGCGCGACCGGATTCCCGTTCGCGTCCAGGATCCTCGCGCCGAGGACGGTGAGCAGCCCGGCACCGCCGTCGGTGCAGGCGCTGCCGCCGACGCCGAGCACGATCCGCTGTGCGCCGGTGCTCAGCGCCGCCAGCAGCGCCTCGCCGGTCCCGTCGCTGGAGGCTCCGAGGGCGTCGAGGTCGTCGGGGTCGAGCAGCGCGAGGCCGGAGGCGGAGGCGAGTTCGACGACGGCGGTCTCCCCGTCGTAGGCGATCTCGGTGTCCACCGGGTACCCGGTGGGGCCGCTGACCGGCACGGTCATCCGGGCGTACCCGGCGGCCAGCGCCGCGTCCACGGTGCCGTCACCGCCGTCGGCGACGGGGGCGAGCCGCAGCTCCACGTCGGGCCGCGCCTGGCGCAACCCGGCGGCGACCGCCTCGGCCACTTCCGGCGCCGTGAGGGTGCCTTTGAACTTGTCCGGTGCGATGAGGACGGGACCGGGCAACGTGACGCCTCCTTGGTTCAGCTCGCGATCCAGCCGAAGGATTCGGTACTGGCGCCGCTGGGTTTGTATTCGAGTCCGATGTGGCCGGTGTAGCCGACCTCGTCGAGCCGGCTGAAGTAGTGCGCGAAGTCGATCGATCCGGTGCCGGGTTCCCCGCGTCCCGGCGAGTCGGCGATCTGCACGTGCCCGATCGCTTCTGGGCGCCGGTCGAGCACCGAGTTCGGATCGTCGCCGTTGGTGACCAGGTGGTACAGGTCGAGCAGCAGGTGGACGGCGTCCACCTCGCCGGCCTCGCGCACCCGGTCGACGACGGCGAGCCCGTCGGCGGCGGTCCGCAGCGGATAGCTCGGGATCCCGCTGACCGGCTCGATGAGAACGGTACCGCCGATCCGGGCGACGCCGCGGGCGGCGCGCACCAGGCTCTCGGTGGCGGCCTCGTCCTGGGCGCGCGGGTCCACGCCGTCGATGCGGTTGCCGTAGAGCGCGTTGAACGCGCGGCAACCGAGGCGCTCGCCGATCTCGCAGAGCACGTCGATGTTGGCCGCGAACTGCCCGGCCCGGTCCGGATCGGACAGCACTCCTCGCTCACCCGCGGCCAGGTCGCCGCCGTAGAAGTTCAGTCCTACCAGCGACACACCGGCGTCGTCGATGGCCCGGATGAACTTCTCCACGTCGGCTTCGGCGGGCACGGCGGTCTCGAACGGCCACCAGAACTCCACCCGGTCGAACCCCGCGGCCTTGGCGGCGGCGGGTCGTTCCAGCAGATCCAGCTCGGTGAACAGGATCGACAGATTGACGTCGAATCGGTCGGTCTTCATCGGCTTCCCGTCTGGGTCGTGGTTGCACGCGGACGCTACCGTCTCGGTCAGGGAGGTCGGTCCGATGATGCTGCGCGCAGAGTTCACCACGGAACCGTTCGAAGGCGAAGGGGATCCACCGGCGCACGCGCTGGCGGCCCGGGACTGCCTGCTGGCGGCGGGCCTGGATCCGGACTTCGGCCCGCTGGGCACGGCGATCAGCGGTGACCGCGATCAGCTGCTGCCCGCGCTGGCGGAGGTGCTGGACAAGGCGCTGGCGGCGGGGGCGAACCGCATCACCCTGCAGGTCACCGCCGAGGACGACCGGGTCTAGGCTGGTCACGATGCATCCGCTGGCCAACGCGATCGCCCCGTTGCTGGACCACATCGGGGCCACAGCCGTGCCCGTGGACCAGCGGGAACCGGGTGACATCGTGCTCAACTGGGAAGGTTCTCCGGCGGTCGCCGTGCGCGTGCCGGGCCAGGAGCTCACCAGCGCCCTGGACCGCCTGATCCGCGAGGTGGAGACCGAGCTGGGCGCGAAGCTGCCCGACCTGCCCCGCCCGGAGAAGCAGAAGGCCGTCCGGCTGCTGGAGGAGCGCGGCGCGTTCAGCATGCGCAAGTCGGTCGAGACCGTCGCCAAGGCCCTCGGGGTCAGCCGCTTCACGGTGTACAACTACCTCAACCGCGACCAGGCGCGGGGCTGACCCGACGCCTGCAGCTCATCCCCCAGGGCATAGCTGACCTGGCTTTTTCAACAAACTGTTGACACCCCGTCGGGGTGGTCGTAGCTTTTTGCGCACCGGACCGGACCTGCGGTCACCGAGTTCTCTCGGCACGATCGAACCGGCATGTGAACCACTTCAGCGGAGAAGCGCATGGCTACCACCACCGGTGTGCGACGGCTCAACGAATCACCTAGGGCCGAACTCATCGACAGGCTGCTCAACTGCCTGGACATCACCCGATGGGCGGCCGACATCGCCGATGCGCGCCCCTTCGCCGACGCCGAGGCCGTGCAGCGGACCGCCGCGAACGCCGCCCCGGACCTCACCGACGCCGAGATCTTCCAGGCCCTCGCCGCCCACCCCCGCATCGGCGAACGACCCGCCGACACCGGCCGCGGCGCCGAGTTCTCCCGCCGCGAGCAGGCCGGCGTCAGCGACGACCTCGCCGAGGAGCTGCGGGCCGCCAACGTGGAGTACGAACGCCGCTTCGGGCACGTCTACCTGGTCTGCGCCAGCGGTCGCAGCGGCGAGGAGCTCCTGGAGATCCTGCGCTCGCGGCTGGACAACAAGCCCGACGACGAGCTGCGCATCGTCGACTCCGAACTCCGCAAGATCGCCGCGCTGCGGCTGGCGAAAGTGATCGAACCATGAGCGCTGTGACCACCCACGTCCTCGACGCCGCCCAGGGCAAGCCCGCCGCGAGCGTCGCCGTCCGGCTGGAGACCGCCGACGGGAAACCCCTGCCGGGCGGAGCTCCGTCGGCGACCGGCCGGACCGACGCCGACGGCCGCTGCCGCGACCTCGGACCCGACCGCCTCGACGCGGGCGATTACCGGCTGACCTTCGACACCGGCGAGTACTTCGACCAGCGAGGCACCGCCGCGTTCTACCCGGAGGTGTCCATCACCTTCCGGATCACCGATCCCGAGCAGCACCACCACGTTCCACTGCTGCTGAGCCCGTTCGCCTACTCCACCTATCGAGGGAGCTGAATCATGGGCATCTCCATGGGCCCGAACCAGTACGGCAAGGCCGAGGTCCGCATCGTCACCGTGGACCGCTCGACGCCGCGCCACTCCATCAAGGACCTCAACGTCAGCACCTCGCTGCGCGGCGACCTCGACGAGGTGCACCTGTCCGGCGACAACGCCAAGGTGCTGCCCACCGACACGCAGAAGAACACCGTCTACGCCTTCGCCAAGCAGCAGCCGATCGGTGAGATCGAGGACTTCGCGCTGCGGCTGGGCCGGCACTTCGTGTCCTCCGCCGAGGGCATCAACGGCGCGCGGGTCCTCATCGACGAGTACGGCTGGCAGCGGATCCCCGTCGAGGGCACCGGTCACGACCACTCGTTCTCCCGGGCCAGCGACGAGAAGCGCACGACCGCGGTCACCATCGACGGCGACCAGGCGCACGTGGTCTCGGGCCTGAAGGACCTGGTGGTGCTCAAGTCGACCGGCTCGGAGTTCTGGGGCTACCCGAAGGACCGGTACACGACGTTGCCCGAGACCAACGACCGGATCCTGGCCACCGCGGTCACCGCCCGCTGGCGCTACCTGCACACCGACGTGGACTGGGCCAAGAGCTTCGAGTCCGTGCGCGCCACGATGCTGGAGGCCTTCGCCACCACGCACAGCCTCGCCCTGCAGCAGAGCCTCTACGAGATGGGCAAGGCCGCGCTGGAGGCGCACCCGGAGCTGGCCGAGGTCCGGCTCTCGCTGCCGAACAAGCACCACTTCCTCGTCGACCTCTCCCCCTTCGGGCTGGAGAACGACAACGAGGTCTTCTTCGCCGCCGACCGCCCCTACGGCCTCATCGAGGGCGTTGTCCGCCGCGACGACGTCGAGGACGCGCCGATGGCGTGGTACAGCACCGCGGAGTTCTGAGAACTCCCCGCAGACCGGCTGGTCTCGCGCAGCGGTGCGGGCCGCGAGCGCTGCTCACGGCCCGCACCCGCTCTTCATCCGACGAAATCCCCTGAAGTTCGAGGCGTTCCTGGTGGGACGCCCGGTCCGCCGTACCCAAAAAGTGCACTGCGGTCCGCAATAGCGTTGCAACACAACGAAAACCGGGAAAGAACAACTCGTGCCGATAGTGACGTGACGACGTAGCCCTGCGGGTTTGGGAGCGAAGAACATGGCCACAACCGACAGCACCACGCACCCGTGCGACGAGGTGCTACCGCCCACCCGGATGATCGCCTTCGGAATCCAGCACGTCGCGGCGATGTACGCCGGAGTCGTGGCACCACCGCTGATCGTCGGCGAGGCCATCGGGCTGCCACCGCTGCAGATGACGTTGCTGATCGGCGCGAGCCTGTTCACCGCAGGCCTGGCCACCGCCTTGCAGGCGCTGGGGGTGTGGAAGATCGGCGCCCGGATGCCGTTCGTCAACGGTGTGACGTTCGGGTCCGTGGCGCCGATCCTCGCCATCGTCGCCCAGCAGAGCGGATCGCAGAACCCGCTGTCGGTGGTCTACGGCTCGGTGCTCATCGCCGGAGTGCTGGCGTTCATCGCCGCGCCGTACTTCTCCCGGCTGGTGCGGTTCTTCCCGCCGGTGGTCAACGGCACCGTGATCACCCTGATCGGGCTGTCGCTGATGCCCGTGGCGATCAAGTGGATCGCCGGGCAGGACAGCGAAGCCCCCGACTACGCGGCACCGCAGAAGGTCCTGCTGGGCGCGGTCACCTTCGTGCTGGTGCTGCTGTTCAACCGCTTCCTGACCGGCTTCCTGAACCGGATCGCGCTGCTCATCGGCCTGCTCGTGGGCAGCCTCATCGCCTGGCCGATGGGCCTGGTCGACACCTCGACCTTCGAATCGGCGCCGCTGTTCAACCTCCCGGTGCCCTTCGAGCTCGGGACGCCGACGTTCAGCCTCACCGCCACGCTGTCCATCTGCATCGTGATGCTGGTGGCGATGATGGAGAGCACCGCCGACATGATCGCGCTCGGCGAGATCGTCGACCGGCCCGCCGACGAGAAGACCATCGCCGCGGGCCTTCGGGCCGACGGGGCGGGCAGCGCCCTCTCCGCGATCTTCGGCGGATTCACCTGCAGCGCGTTCGCGCAGAACATCGGCCTGGTCGCGCTGACCGGCGTGCGCAGCCGGTTCGTGGTCGCCACCGGCGGCGGCGTGCTGGTGCTGCTGGGCCTGTTCCCGGTCGCGGGCGCCGTGGTCTCGCTGGTGCCGCAGCCGGTCCTCGGCGGCGCCGCGCTGGTGCTGTTCGGATCGGTGGCCACCAGCGGCATCCGCACCCTGAGCAAGGCCGGGCTCGGCGACCCGCACAACGCGCTGATCGTCGCCGGAGCCCTCGGCATCGGGCTGATCCCGGTCGTGGCGCCCGCGTTCTACGACCACTTCCCCGAGGCGATGCGCACCGTCCTCGACTCCGGGATCAGCACCGGTTGCATCGCGGCTCTGCTGCTGAACCTGCTGTTCAGCAAGCGGCGCGAACCGCAGATGTCGTGAATGCGGCGAGGCGGGCGCCTTTCGAACTCACCTAATTGGAATGATCACCTTCCGCATTGCTCCAGCCGAAGGAACTTGGCCCGGTGAACGGCTGAATCACGGTTGCGAGTGAAACTATTCGCCGACCGGCTCGTTGATCCGCCAAATGCCGAGCCAACCCAATGGGAGTCGCAATGCGCATGCGGACCCTGGTCACCGCGAGCCTGGTCGGCTTATCGCTGGTGGCAACGCAAGCGAGCGCCGGCGCAGCCGCCGGTGACCCGCTGATCGACAAGCAGTGGGGCTTGCAGCAACTGCACGCGCCGGAAGCCTGGGCCGGCAGCACCGGCGCCGGGCAGACCATCGCCGTCGTGGACACCGGCGTTGACCTCGGACATCCCGAGTTCAGCGGCAAACTCGTCCCCGGCGCCACCTTCTCCTGCGGCGGAGCACCGGGGCCGTGCGGCAACGGTGACTGGACCGGTGCCGACGGCGTCGGCCAGGAATCCGACGTCCACGGCACGCACGTCGCCGGGATCGCGGCGGCCGCCGCGGGCAACGGCGTCGGCATCGCCGGCGTCGCGCCGGACGCCAAGATCATGCCCATCAAGGCGCTGGAGAACGGCTCGGGCACGTTCGAGGAGATCGGGGCGGGTGTTCGCTACGCCGCCGACCACGGTGCGAACGTCATCAACCTGAGCCTCGGCGCCCAGCCCGGCATCCAGGTCCTGACCCTGCTGGGCCTGCAGGCGGCCACCAAGGAGGCCATCGCCTACGCCCGCGAGAAGGGCGTCGTCGTGGTGGCCTCGGCGGGCAACGAGACCGCGCCACTGTGCGACACCCCGTCCTGGGAGGTGGGCGCGCTGTGCGTCGCGGCGACCGACGCCAACGAGATGCACGCCGTGTACTCCAACCTCGGCGTCAAGCTCAACCTGCGCGCGGTGTCCGCCCCGGGCGGTTCGTCGCTGGGCGAGTGCGACGGCGACGTGTGGTCCAGCGTCCCGCGCGGGACGGGCAAGCCGGAGTGCGGTCAGGCCGACTACGACGCCCTCGCCGGGACGTCGATGGCCGCTCCGCAGGTCGCCGGGGTCGCCGCGCTGCTGGGCGCGCAAGGACGTGACGCCGCCGGCATCGAGGACGCGCTGATCTCCACCGCGCGCACCCCGATCGCCGGTCTCCGCGGGGTCTACAACCCGGTGTACGGCTACGGCGTCGTCGACGCCGCGGCCGCCGTCGCGTCCCAGGGCTGAGGCCGGAGGACGCGGATTACCGCAGTATTCGGGGTCCCGACTACTGCGGTTTTCCGGCCCCGTCCCAGTCCGGTGCGGGCTGGAGTTCCCTCGAACCGCGGCTGGTGATGGCGTTCGCCATTATCAGCCGCGGTTCTTCATTCGCTGCGTGAAGCCCTTTTCATCCGAAACCGGTCGCATCGGCCACTCGATCTACGGAACAATGGTCTGATGGGCCGCCCCCGCGGTGGCCCGAATGATCATCTGACTTTCGGGAGTGCGCAGTGGACCTTTCCAAGCTGTTCCAGATGGTGTCCCCGGCCAAGCAACACCATTCGCGCGGCAGCAGCGACCACCACCGCCGGCACCGCGGCAGCAGCGACCACCGACGCCGTCGGGACAGCAGCGACGACCACCGCCGCCGCCGGCACGACAGCAGCGATCACCGACGTCGCCGCGACAGCAGCGACGACCACCGCCGCCGGCACCGCAGTCACAGCTGATCGCAGCGGTGTTGACCGATTCGTTGACCCCGTCCTACTACTCCGGCGAACCGGAGCAGAGCTGGGGACCGCCCGGAGCGCCGCTGGCGCCCGGCGACACCCTCGCCTCCGGCTACCGGATCGTCGACCACCTGAGGCGCGGTAGCCGCCTCGACGTCTACGACGTGTGGAGCGAGCAGCGGTCCTGCCGCTGCATCGCCAAGACGATCCGACCCGAGCGCGCCACCGACGAACGCGCGATCGCCTGGCTCCGCAACGAGGGCGTGCTGCTGACCCAGCTCACCCACCCGCACCTGCTGCGCGGCTACGAGATCGTGCGCACCGCCGAACCCGAACGTCCGGCGTTGATCACCGAAACGCTGCCCGGTCACACCCTCAGCTACCTGATCGCCGAGCTGGGCAGGCTCCGCCCGGTCGACGCAGCGGTGCTCGGCATCCAGCTGTGCTCGGCGCTGCACTACCTGCACGGGCACGGTTGGGTGCACCTGGACGTGAAACCGTCCAACGTGGTCGAGATCGGTGGCCGCGCGGTGCTGCTGGACCTGAGCCTGGTGTGCCGGATCGGCGAGAAGAGCTCGGCGGGCACGTTCGACTACCTCTCGCCGGAACAGGCCAGGGGCGAGCGCATGTCGCCCGCCGCCGACGTCTGGGGGCTCGGAGTGACGCTGTACGAGGCGCTGTCGGGCACCACGCCGTGGGCGTCGGCCTCGCACCGCGAGCGCACCGAGGGCGGCAGCCGCCACTACCCGCAGCGCGACGAGCGGGCAGCACCGCTGCGCACCCACCGCCGGCTGCCCGCGGCGCTCTCGCGCACCGTGGACGAGTGCCTCACACCGGATCCCAAGTCCCGGCCGACCATCGCCGACGTCTCCGCCAAGCTCGTCGCCTGGTCCGGCATGGACCCCCGCTCGATCGGCGCCTAGGAGGCGGCGGAGCCGCAGTTTCAGGTGTGGGACTCAGCTCGCACCGCCGCGGGTTCGTCAGCGGCTTCGTGGGCTCTTAGCCCAGTTCAGCGGCGGCGGCGGAAGGCGATGGCGCAGGCCACGACGGCTGTCGCGAGGGCCAGCTGGCCTCCCCAGACGATCCGGTTGACGTTCACCGCCGGATGCCAGGAGACCGTCCCGTCGGCGGCGAGGGAGAACGCGCCGATCGCCCGCGCGCGCACTCCACCGCCGCCTCCGGTGTCGTCGCGACGTCCGCCCCAGCCCCCGCCGAGCTGCACCTCGCCGACGGGAACGAGCGTGGTGTCGCCCTGGCTGACGGGCTCACCGAAGATCTGGTGATCGCCCAGCTGGTCCTTGAGCTTGTCGAGCGCGTCCTGTTCCATCCCCGGTCCTCTCCACGACGTTGGAGCACAGTGTGCCGTGGCCGCGCGACCGGTGATGGACGCTTCGCCCGAACGCGCCTGGATCAGAAGCGGATGATCTGGCGCATGGCCCGGCCGGAGGCGAGCTCATCCATGGCGTGGTTGATGCCGTCGAGGCCGACGCTGCCGGAGACCAGCTCGTCGACGGGCAGCTTCCCCGCCCGCCAGAGCTCGGCGTACTCCGGGATGTCCTGCTGCGGCAGGCCGGTTCCCAGGAACGAGCCGATGATCGTGCGGGTCTCGCTGACGAGCGCCAGCGGCGAGATGCCGGCCCGCGCGTCGGGCGAGGGCAGACCGACCGACACCGTCCGCCCGGCGGGTGCGGTCACCTGCACGGCGGTCTCGAACGCCCGGGCGTTCCCGCTGGCGTCGATCACCACGGCGCTGCGGCTCCCGCCGTCGACGGCCTCGTCCGGCGTGAGCGCCTTGGTCGCGCCCAGTTCCAGACCGCGTTCGCGCTTGCTCTGGAGGGGGTCGACGACGGTGATGCTGCCCGCGCCGAGGGCCTTGGCGACCAGCACCGCGGCCATCCCGACCCCGCCGATGCCGACGACCGTCACGTCCTCGCCGGGTTGCAGCGCGGCGGCGTTCTTCACCGCCCCACCGCCGGTGAGCACGGCGCAGCCGAGCAGCGCACCGATGTCCGGCGGCACGTCGTCGGGCACCGGGACCAGCGAGTGGCGGTCGACCACGGCGTGCGTGGCGAATCCGGAAACGCCGCAGTGGTGGTGCACTTCGCGTCCGTCCCAGCTCAGCCGGCGCTCACCGGACAGCAGGGTTCCAGCGCCGTTGGCCGCCCACCCGGGCGTGCACAGCCGCTTGCCGCGCGCTTGGCACGCCTCGCACTCCTCGCAGCGCGGCACGAAGAACAGCACGACCCGCTGACCGGCGGAAACATCGGTCACGCCGGGGCCGACGCGCTCGACGCGGCCGCACGCCTCGTGCCCCAGCAGCATCGGGACCGGCCGCACCCTGTTCCCGTCCACAACGGACAGATCGGAGTGGCAGACCCCGGCCGCCTCCATCCGCACCAGCAGTTCGCCCGGACCGGGCTCGTCGAGCTCGACCTCGGTCACCGCAAGCGGTTTCGTCATCTCCCACGGCCCCGAACGACCGCACTCCTGCAGCACCGCACCCCGGATCTCCATGCCCCCATCCCCACACACCGAACCCGTTGGAGCAACCCCCGAAGCTGTTTCAGCATGCGGCGGAGCCGCATTCTCTTCCACCACCCAAGGCACTGGCACCGCCGCGGGTTCTGAGCGCCTTCGTGGCGAGTACGCCGGGACGCCGTGTATTGGCATACATCAGGAGCGGCGCACGGAGACCACGGAGGCGCTCAGGTTCCGCCACCCGCACCGCCACGCAAAGCGATTCCCAACAGCTCTCAGCGGACGTCGAGGACCAGGGCGGTGACGTTGTCGTCGGCGTCGGCGGCGAGGGCGGCTTCCACCAGCAGGTCGCAGATCCGCTGCGGGTCGGCGTCGGCGCCCAGCAGCTGCCGGATGTCGTCGTCCTCCAGGGCGTTGAACAGGCCGTCGGTGCACAGCAGCAGGCGGTCGTCGGATTCGGCGGACAGCTCGGCGTGGTCGATCTCGACCTCGGGGCCGACGCCGACGGCCCGGGTCAGCACGTGCCGGTGCGGGTGGTTGCGCGCGTCGTCGTCGCTGACCTCGCGGCTGCGCAGCAGCTCGGCGAGCACGGTGTGGTCGTCGGTGAGCTGCGCGAGCTCCCCGCCGCGCAACCGGTACAGCCGCGAATCGCCGATGTTGACCGCGACAGCACCCGCGTCGGTGGTCATGGCCACGGCCACCAGGGTGGTGCCCATCGACGTCCCGTCGGCGTTGGCTCTCAGCCACACGGCCTCGTTCGCCGCGCGGGCCGCGCCGAGCAGCCCGGCGACCGTGCGGTCGGCGGCGTAGGTGCTCTCCAGGGTGTCGAGTGCGAGCCTGCTGGCGACGTCGCCCTTGACGAATCCCCCGATGCCGTCGGCGACGGCGAACAGCCCTTCGGCGACGAGCATGGAGTCCTGGTTGTTGTCCCGGCCGCCGACGTGCGTCGCGGAACCGGACAGCAGAGTGCTGGTCACAGCGGTTCCCTTCCTCGGAAGGTCCCCTGGCGTGGTGTCGGCGAAAGGCCGCACGGGCGTCGGCCAGGGCTTTCCGACGCTCCTCCGAGGACTCCGCGAGCTCGCGGTCCCGGCGTTCTCCCGATGTCAACGCGGGGATCGGCGAAGTAGTTCACGAAGTCGTCGACGCAGTCAACAACGCCCGGGCCGTTCGGTGGGGCAGATCGCTCCGCGAGTCGGGCAGTTTTGGTCCGAACCGACCGGAGGTCGATCGTGGACGGTTCGGACCACACCCGCCCGCGCCCACCGCGGAACTCCCGGCGCGACGCGCAGCGCCGCGCCGGGAGCGCAGATCACAGGCGCCCGAGGGCCCGGAGATCGGTTTCCGCGAGGCCGGTGAGGACCTTGACCTCATCGGCGTCGGTGGCGCCGTTGTCGAGCGCCCGGACGAACGAGGCCGCCAACGCGCGGGCGGTGGCCGGTTCGTCGAGGACCTCGGCGGAGCCGGTGCCGGTGTAGGCCGCGAGACGCGCCGCTTCGGCGGGTGCCGAGTCGCGGAAGGCGGCGAAGACCGCCGCGTAGCGGGTCACCAGCTGCGCCGGGTGCAGGTCCCAGCCCTGGTAGAAGCCGTGCGCCAGCGAGCGCCGCACCAGCTCGTAGTGGGTCTGCCAACCCTTGACGACCTGGTCGCCCACCGGCAGCACGTTGGTGGAGCCGTCGGAGAGGAACACCCCGGTGCCCGCAGCGGCCACCTGCATGGCGTGCCGCGCGTAGTCGCAGGCGCGGTGCGCGAGGTGCTGGTGGGCGGCGGTGAGACCGCAGGACGCGGTGTAGTCGTAGGTGCCGAAGTGCAGCCCGGTGACCCGTCCCGCCCCGGCGCGCAGGAAGCGCGGCAGCGCGAACCGGCCCTCGGAGTCCACGATGGACTGCGTGGTCTCCACCTGGATCTCGAAGCGCAGCGCGCCTTCGCCGAGCCCGAACCGCTGCTCCAGCAGGCCCAGGATCTCCACGAACACCTCGACCTGCGCGACGTCGACGACCTTCGGGAAGGTCAGCACGAACCCGTCCGGGACTCCGCCGGTCCGGGCCAGCAGCGCGGTCAGGAAGAGGTCGAGCGTGCGCACCGAGCGTTCGCGCAGCTCAGGCGTGTCGTAGGACTTCACGCGGAGTCCGAAGTTCGCCGGTGCCACCCCGTCGCGCAGCCAGTCGGCCACGACACCGGCGGTGCGCACGGCGTCGGCGTCCTCGGCACCGGCGCGGTAGCCGTCCTCGAAGTCGATCCGCAGGTCCTGCACCGCAGAACCGGCCAGCTTCGCCCGCACCCTGGGGTGCACGGCCTCGGCGATCTCCTGGCTCAGACCCAGGATCTCGGCCAGCCGGGACGGAGTGGCCGCGTGCTCGTCGAGCACCGCCAGCGCCTGGTCGGACCAGGACCGCAGCACGGTCGCGTCCACCCGGTCCGCGGGCACGTAGCAGGTGTGCACCGGTTGCAGGTCGGATCTGGCGCCGGGGTAGGTCCGCGCCATGTGATCGTCCACAGTGGATAAACGCGCCAGTCGTCGAGCGACCTCAGCGGAGTCCAACGAGGTTTCAGCCACTTGCACCCTCCCAATAGACCAAAGCGGGGGCACCGGAGTTCTCCGGCACCCCCGCGATGACGAATCAGTCGATCTGCTCGTAAGCGGGCAGCGTCAGGAAGTCGACGAAGTCGTCGGCCACCGCCACCTGCTCGAACAGCTCCACCGCGCTGGAGAGGTTCTCGGTCGGGAAACCGGCCTCCGCGCGCAGCGCCTTCTCCGTGTCGGCCAGGATCTCCCGCACCAGCTCCAGGGTCACCGTCTGGCCGCCGGCCAGCTGCACGTTGTTGTGCAGCCACTGCCAGATCTGCGAACGCGAGATCTCGGCGGTCGCAGCGTCCTCCATCAGGTTGTGGATCGCCGCCGCGCCGTTGCCGCCGAGCCAGGACACGATGTAGCGAACACCGACGTCCACCGCGCCGCGCAGGCCCTCGATGGTCTTGTCACCGGGGGTCTCCGAGACCGCGAGCAGCTGGTCGGCGGTGATGCTGACGTCCTCGCGCGTGCGCTCGATCTGGTTCGGCTTGTCGCCGAGGACCGCGTCGAACTCCTCGAAGCAGATCGGCACCAGGCCCGGGTGCGCGACCCACGAACCGTCGAAACCGTCGCCGGCCTCGCGCTTCTTGTCCGCGTGGACCTTCTCCATCGCCGCGGCGTTGGAGTCGTCCTTGGTCGGGATGAACGCGGCCATGCCGCCGATGGCGAAGGCACCGCGCTTGTGGCAGGTGCTCACCAGCAGCTCGGTGTAGGCGCGCATGAACGGCGCGGTCATGGTCACCGCGTTGCGGTCCGGCAGGATGTACTTGTCGGAGTCGCGGAAGGTCTTGATGACGCTGAACAGGTAGTCCCAACGACCGGCGTTGAGGCCCGCGGAGTGGTCGCGCAGCTCGTAGAGGATCTCCTCCATCTCGAACGCGGCCGGGTAGGTCTCGATCAGCACCGTGGCGCGCACCGAGCCGTGCGGGATGCCCAGCTCCTTCTGCGCGTGGGTGAACACCTCGTTCCACAGCCGCGCTTCGAGGTGGCTCTCCATCTTCGGCAGGTAGAAGTACGGGCCGCTGCCGCGGTTGATGAGCTCACGGGCGTTGTGGAAGAAGTGCAGGCCGAAATCGACCAGCGCGGCCACGACCGGCTTGCCGTCGACCTCGATGTGCTTCTCGTCGAAGTGCCAGCCGCGCGGGCGCACCAGCGGCACCGCGTGGGTGACGTCGTCGCGCAGGGTGTAGGACTTGCCGCCCGGGACGTGCAGCTCGATCTGCTTGCGGACGAGGTCGTAGAGGTTGACCTGACCGGAGACGACGTTGTCCCAGTGCGGGGTGTTGGCGTCTTCGAGGTCGGCCAGCCAGATCTTGGCGCCGGAGTTCAGCGCGTTGATGGCCATCTTGCGGTCGGTCGGGCCGGTGATCTCCACGCGGCGGTCGGCGATGTCGGCCGGCGGCGCGGCGACCTGCCAGTCACCCTCGCGGACGTGCTTGGTCTCCTCGAGGAAGTCCAGGCGACCCTTCTCAGCGGCCTCCGCGCGACGCTGCTTGCGACGTTCGAGCAGCTCATCGCGCCGCGCGCCGAAAGCGCGCTGCAAGCCGGCCACGAACTGCAGCGCCTCGGCGGTGAGGATCTCATCGCCGCGCTCGACGGCGCCGCCGAGGACCTTCACCCCTGCCGTTTCGGACATGAATCGTCCACCTCTTTCTGCTGCCGGATTTCAGACGGTGGCTGATGGCTCACCTTGCCGCGTGACGAGCCGGCGCGCACCCGCGAGCAGGTTCGTCACAAGCGAAGAACATCCTCATGAAATTCTGCATCGTGGATGTTAGTTTCCACATAGCGTCGAAAGCAACATGAGCTGGCGCACGCACCACGAACTAGACTTCGACTGGATCCGGGAGAGGGAGTTCTGCGATGACCACTGGCCCACGGCGGGCGAACCAGGGCGGCGGGGTGCAGTCGGTCGAGCGCACCTTCGAGCTCCTGGAACTGATGGCCGATGCCGGCGGTGAGGTCGCGCTGTCCGAACTCGCGGAGCGCTCCGGACTGCCGCTGCCCACCATCCACCGCATCATCAGGACCCTGGTGAACAGCGGTTATGCCCGGCAGCAGCCCTCGCGGCGGTACGCGCTGGGACCGCGGCTGATCCGGTTCGGCGAGACCGCCAGCCGCGCGCTGGGCTCCTGGGCGCGGCCGTACCTGGCGGAGCTGACCGAGGTCACCGGCGAGTCGGCGAACATGGCCGTGCTCGACGGCGCGCAGATCGTCTACGTCGCCCAGGTGCCCTCGCCGCACTCGATGCGGATGTTCACCGAGGTCGGGCGCCGGGTCGACGCCCACGCCACGGCCGTCGGCAAGGCCGTCATGGCCACGATGCCCAGCGACGAGGTCACCCAGCTGCTGTCCCGCACGGCGATGAACCCGCAGACCGAGCGGACCATCACCGAGGTCGAGGCGATGCACGAGGAGCTCGACCGCATCCGCAAGCAGGGCTACGCCATCGACGACGGCGAGCAGGAGGTCGGCGTCCGCTGCTACGCGGTGGCGGTCCCGGGCGCCCCGGCGGGCGCGGGCATCTCCATCTCGGGTCCGGAGGGCCGCATGACCAGGATCACCACCGACGAGGTCATCCCGCTCATGCAACGCCTCGCCAAGGACCTCTCCACCGAGCTCAGCGCCACCGCCTGACCCGGTCCTCCTCCCGGACGCACCGACGCCGAGTCACCTCATCGAGGGGTGCTTCGGATTTCAGTGGAGATCGGACCCCTGATTTCCACTGAAATCGCGGCGACGGCGGAACCACCAGACCAGGCCGAGGACGACCGCGGCGACGGCCACGAGAGGAAGACCGAGGAGCCCCACCGCGGTGTGGATCCGGGTGTACGCCTCACCGGAGAAGGCGCCGAGGAGGGTGAGACCGATGCCCCAGAGCGCGCCCACGGGGACGTTGCAGGCCGTGAAGCGCAGGTGGGGCATGCCGGAGCGGCCCGCGAGCCGCGGGACGAGGGTCCGGACCACGGCGAAGCACTGGGAGATCGCGGTGGTCGGTTCGGCGCGTCCGTCCATCGCGGACTCGATGCGCTTCACGCGCTGCTCGCCGACCCGGTCGACCAGGCGCCGGTTCAGCGCACCGGGATGAGCTCCGCGGAAGAAGCCGTGCTGGCAGCCGGCGATGGTGGCCAGCGACGCGGTCAGCGCCGCCACCCAGACGGGCAGTGCGCCCTGCCCGGCGAGCCAGCCCAGCGCCAGCACCGTCCCCGATCCGGGCAGGAAAACCCCGATGAGCAAACCGGATTCGGCGAACAGCACGGCCGCGGCGATCGCGAGCGCGAGCAGACCGGGGAACCCGGCCAGGAATTCCGTCACCCGGTGAGCTCGCCCAGCCGCTCCGTCCAGCCCTCGCCGTGCGGCTCCAGGGTGAGCTCGCGGACGTCGTCCTCGCGACGCCGCAGCCGCACCATCAGGTGGGTGTCGGAGAGCTGGTCGGCCAAGCCCTCGCCCCACTCCACGACCACGGCCGCGTCGGTGAGGTCGGTGTCCAGGTCGAGGTCGTCGATCTCGTCGAGCCCGCCCAGCCGGTAGGCGTCGACGTGCACCAGCGCGGGACCGTCGCCGTCGGGCCGGTGCACGCGGGCGATGACGAACGTCGGCGAGGTGATCCTGCCCGTCACCCCCATGCCCGCCGCGACGCCGCGGGTCAGCACGGTCTTGCCGGCGCCCAGCGGCCCGTCGAGGAGCAGCAGGTCGCCCGCCCGCAGCGCGGCGCCGAGACGGCGGCCGAACTCCAGGGTGTCGGATTCCTGCGGCAGTTCCACGGTTCTCAGCGCGGCGTTCAACTCCCGGTCCCCTTCTTGAACTTCATCCCGGTGGCGCGCCGCAGCATCGCCACGATCTCGTCGGTGACCAGCTCGGGGCGTTCGAGCATCACCGGATGCCCGGCGCCTTCGACCTTCACCAGCGTCGCGTCCGGCAGCTCGCCGGCGAGCACCTCGGCGTGCGGGGTGAACGGCGTGAGCTTGTCGAGATCGCCGCTGAGCACCAGCACCTCGCAGGTGTTGAGCGCCGCGAGGGCCGTCTTGCGGTCGTGCAGGCTGATCGTTTCGAGGAAGTCGGTGACGACCTCCACCGTGGTGGCGCCGATCATCTCGGCCATCAGGTCCACCACCGCCGGGGACACCTTGCGGTCCCCGAAGGACAGCGCGCGGATGATGCTCCACGCCAGCCGGTCGCCCATCTTGCGAGTGCGCTCGACCAGGCCCGGGTTGAGCTCGGACAGCAGCGCGAGTCCGCGCGGGACGGGGTTGGCGCGCGACAGCCAGGTGCGCGGCAGTCCCGCTTCGCCGAGCTGACCGGCGGAGGTGCCCACGAACGCCACCGCGCGAACCCGGTCGGCGAACAACCGGGGATTCTGCTCGGCCAGCGCCATGATCGTCATGCCGCCCATCGAGTGGCCGACCAGCGCGATCGGGCCGCGCGGGGCGGCGGCGCGCAGGACGGCGTCGAGGTCGCGGCCGAGCTGGTCGATGGTGCTGTTCTTCTTGCTGGAGTGGCCGGAACGGCCGTGGCTGCGGTGGTCGAACAGCACCAGCCGCACCTTGGGCCCGAGCAGGTCGGGCAGATCGCGGCGCTGGAAGTGCCAGCAGCGGGAATCCAGCGCGAAGCCGTGCACGAACACCACGGTCAGCGCGGGATCGCCGCCCGCGGCGGGACCGATCTCCTGCACCGACAGCGGGACGCCGTCGTCGGCGGCGACGGTGGAGTGCCGGTCGGGGCGGAGCCTGCCAAGAGGTTCTTCCACGAAGGCGTCCTCACCCTTGCGCTGCACCGCAGCACGCGTGCTGTGCGCGGCCACACCCACGGCGGCGCCGGTGACCGCTGCCCCGATCACCCCGCTCGTCCAGGCCAATGCCTGCCACACCGGTTTCACGTC
The DNA here is from genome assembly GCF_018070075.1 of Saccharopolyspora endophytica. Lineage (GTDB taxonomy): Bacteria > Actinomycetota > Actinomycetes > Mycobacteriales > Pseudonocardiaceae > Saccharopolyspora > Saccharopolyspora endophytica. The sequence goes on along the minus strand of NZ_JAGPXE010000001.1, from coordinate 655,654 downwards.
GCCTCCACTCGGCTCCGGCGGCGGAACGTGAAGATCGTTACAGAACGCGGCCCCGATTGCACAGCGCTCTGTGTGCTGCGCCCCACTTCCCGGGCGCTGATCTGGGCGAAACGACTCATTTCGGTCATGACACCTCCAGTTCGGAGTCCACGACCGTTCTGGTCACCCGCGGCCGGTACATCCCGGTGACGATCTCGTAGTGGATCGTGCCGAGCTCGTCGGCCCACTCCGCGGCGGTCGGCTCTCCCCGGTCGCCCGCGCCGAAGACGATGACCTCGTCACCTTCGGAGACCTCGTCGTCGCCGCAGTCCACCACCAGCTGGTCCATGCACACCCGGCCGCGCACAGGCCGCCGCCTGCCCGCCAGCCACACCTCCATGCGGCCGGACAGGCTGCGCGGCACGCCGTCGGCGTAGCCGACCGGGACCAGCGCCAGGTTGGTGGGCGCCCCGGCCGTCCACGAGTGCCCGTAGGACACGCTCTCGCCCGCGGGAACCCGCTTGGTCAGCGACACCGAGGAGCGGAAGGTCATGGCCGGGCGCAGGTCGTGGTCACCGGCCTGCGGGACCGGGTCGAGGCCGTAGGCGGCGATGCCCGGGCGGACCAGCTCGAAGTGCAGGTCGGGCCGGGTCAGCACGGCGGCGGAGTTGGCCAGGTGCCGGATCGGGTCGAGCCCGGCCGCCCGAGCCTGCTCGTAGGCGCGGTGGAAGCGCTCGGCCTGCATGTCGATGGACGGGTGACCGGGCTCGTCGGCGCAGGCCAGGTGCGACCACACGGCCTCGACGCTGACGTGCCCGTCGGCCTCGGCCTTCGCGGCGGCCTCGACCAGCGCGGGCCACAGCTCGGCCGGGCACCCGCTGCGCGCCAGCCCGGTGTCGATCTTGAGGTGGACCCGCGCGACGCGGTCCTGCGCGGCGGCCGCTGCGACGATGCGGGCCAGCGTGGCCTGCGACGACGCGGACAGCTCGATGTCGGCGGCGATGGCGGGGCCGAACTCGTCGGCCTCGGTGAACAACCAGCACAGCACCGGCGCGGTGATCCCGCCCTCGCGCAGCTGGAGCGCTTCGGAGATCGCGGCGACGCCGAGCCGGTCGGCCCCGGCCTGCAGAGCCGCCCTGCCGACGGTGAGCGCGCCGTGACCGTAGCCGTCGGACTTCACGATCACCATCGTCCGAGCACCGGAGGCTTCGGCACGACCCGCCAGCACCCGAACGTTGTGGCGGATCGCGTCGACATCGATCCGCAGGTCGGCGCGGTACGCGTGCTGGTCACTCATGGCTGGCCCATGGTCCCACATCCGGCATCCCACCCTTCGCCCCACATCGCCTTTGCGCAGCTCAACGCACTAACGAGACGCAGGCGACCGGAAACGCCCACGCGACTTCCCACCATCGGGTGGAAAACGTTCGAATTTCGCGCGAAATTCGAGTCCGAAGTTCAGCGTTCGAATTTCGCGCGAAATTCGAACGGGCGCCTCGTGTCAGGAGGGCAGAGCGGCGTCCCGGACCGCGCGGATGGCGTGCGGAACCGCGGCCAGCAGCGATGAGGCGCCGATGGGCGCTCCCGCCTCGGAGCGAGGTCCGTCACCGGTGGCGCCGTGCGCGGCGAGCTCGGCCGCCAACGAGTGAACGTGGGTGGCGAGACCGCACGCCCGCAGCGGCTCGACACCGGCCGCGAGCAGGGCTCCGATCAGCCCGGTGAGCACGTCCCCGGAACCCGCCGTGGCGGGCCACGCCTGGCGGGCGTCGTTGACCACGACCCGCCCATCAGGTGCGGCGATGACCGTCGTGTTGCCCTTGAGCAGCAGGAACGCGTCGTAGCGGGCGGCGACCTCGCGGGCGGCCGAGACCCGGTCGACGCCAGGACCTTCACCGGCCAGCCGCGCGAACTCCCCGGCGTGCGGGGTCAGCACGAGCGGAGCGTCGGGATCGCGGGCGTCCCACATGGTCTCGTCATCGGCCAGGATCGTGATCGAGTCGGCGTCGGCGCACACCGGGCGCCCGGACTCCAGGACGAAGCGCAGCACGTCACGACCGCTCGCACCGAGCCCGATGCCCGGTCCGACCGCCCACGCCTGCACCCGACCGGCGTCCCCGACCGAGCCGGTGCCCACGACCTCCGGCCAGCGGGTGCGCACCTCGTCCGCGGCGGGACCGGCGTAGCGCACCATCCCCGCGGTGGCCTGCACGGCGGCGCCGGTCGCGAGCACCGCGGCGCCCGGGTAGGTCGCCGAACCGGCGGCGATGCCGACCACCCCGGTGCTGTACTTGTCGTCCGCCGGTCCGGGGATCGGCCACTCCTCGCCGACCTCGGCGGCGTCGAGCAGCGCGATCTCCGGTTCGGGCAGCTCCTCGGTGATGCCGATGCCGGCGACGGTGACCTCGCCGGAGCGCACCGCCCCGGCCCCGAGCACGTGGCAGGGCTTGAGCCCGCCGAAGGTCACGGTCAGATCCGCCGACACCGCAGGCCCTTCCACGGCTCCGCTCACCGGATCGACACCGCTGGGCAGGTCCACGGACACGATCGGCACCAGCACCCGCCGCACCAGCTCGGCGGCGGTGGGGCGCAACGGCCCGCGCGCCGAGAGGCCCACGATCCCGTCGATGACCAGGTCCGCCCGCTCCAGCGCGTCGGCGGCCTCGGCCCCGATCCCGGAGGTGTCGGCGTTCGCGCCCTCGGCGGCGACCGCCCGGCCTCCCGCGCGACGGAGCCCCGCGAGCCCGGCCTCGTGGGTCGTGTCCGGTGCCAGGAGCACGGCCGTCACCCCGACCCCGCGCCGACGCAGGAACGCGCCCGCCCACAGGGCGTCGCCGCCGTTGTTCCCGGCCCCGACCAGCAACGCGACCCGCCGACCGGCGACGCCACCGGTCTGGTCGGCCAGCATCCGGGCGCACTGCCCCGCGACCGCGTGGGCGGCCCGGCGCATCACGGCGGGCTCGGGAGTCCGCGCGAACAACCGCTGCTCGGCACCCCGGATCTGGTCAGGAGTCCACACGCCCTGCATCACGAGCCCTCTCGCCGAACGGTCAACCGTTCCCGGATGGTGTCATTCGACGGTGACGGACTTGGCGAGGTTGCGCGGCTTGTCGACGTCGTAACCGCGGGCGCGCGCGATCTCCGCCGCCAGGACCTGGAGCGGGATCGTGGACACCAGCGGCTGCAGCAGCGTCGGCACGGCCGGGATGGTGATGAGCTCGTCGGCGAAGGGCTTGATCTCCTCGTCGCCCTCCTCCGCGATGACGATCGTGCGGGCGCCGCGCGCCTGGATCTCGCGGATGTTGGACACCATCTTGGCGTGCAGCAGCGCCCGGCCGGTCGGCGACGGCATCACGATCACGACCGGGAGCTTGTCCTCGATCAGCGCGATCGGGCCGTGCTTGAGCTCGCCGGCCGCGAAGCCCTCGGCGTGCATGTAGGCGAGCTCCTTGAGCTTGAGCGCGCCCTCCAAGGCCACCGGGTAGCCGACGTGGCGGCCGAGGAACAGCACCGCCTTCGAGTCCGCCAGCTCCTGACCGAGCTTGCGGACCTGGTCGACGGTGGACAGCGTCTCGCGCACGGCCTCGGGCATCGCGGCGAGCTCGTCGAACTCGCGCGCCACCTCGTCGGAGTACTTGGTGCCGCGAGCCTGTGCCAGGGCCAGCCCGACCAGGTAGTTCGCCGCGATCTGCGCGAGGAAGGTCTTGGTGGCGGCCACGCCGATCTCCGGGCCCGCGTGGGTGTAGAGCACCGCGTCGGACTCGCGCGGGATCTGCGCGCCGTTGGTGTTGCAGATGGCCAGCACCCGCGCCCGCTGGGTCCGCGCGTGCCGCACGGCCTCCAGGGTGTCGGCGGTCTCACCGGACTGCGAGATCGCCACCACCAGGGTGTCGCGGCCCAGGACCGGGTCGCGGTAGCGGAACTCGCTGGCCAGCTCGACCTCGACCGGGATGCGGCACCAGTGCTCGATGGCGTACTTGGCCAGCAGGCCCGAGTGGTAGGCGGTGCCGCAGGCGACGATGAACACCTTCGTGATGTCGCGCAGGTCCTGCTCGGTGAGCCGCTGCTCGTCGAGGACGATCTGGCCGTTCGCGAAGTGCCCGCGCAAGGTGTCGGCGAGCGCCTCCGGCTGCTCCTCGATCTCCTTGAGCATGAAGTAGTCGTGGCCGCCCTTCTCGGCGGCCGAGAGGTCCCAGTCCACGCGGAACGGCTTGGCCTCGACCTCGGTGTTGTCGAAGTCGCTGACCCGGTAGCCGTCGCGGGTGATGGTGACGACCTGGTCCTGGCCGAGCTCCACCGCGTCGCGGGTGTGCTCGATGAACGCGGCCACGTCGGAGGCCACGAAGTGCTCGCCCTCGCCGACGCCCACCACCAGCGGCGAGGAGCGGCGCGCGGCGACGATCGTGCCCGGCTCGTCGGCGTGCGTCACGACCAGCGTGAACGCGCCTTCGAGGCGTCGCGCCACGGCGCAGGTGCTGGCGGTGAGGTCACCGGCGGTGGGTCCTGCCGCGTAGGCGGCGGACACCAGGTGCGCGGCGGTCTCGGTGTCGGTCTCGCTGGCCATCTCGACGCCGTCGGCCTCCAGCTCGGCCCGCAGCGCGGCGAAGTTCTCGATGATGCCGTTGTGCACCACCGCGACGCGGCCGGCGGAGTCCCGGTGCGGGTGGGCGTTGCGGTCGGTGGGCGCACCGTGGGTCGCCCACCGGGTGTGTCCCATGCCGCCGTTGCCCTCGAACCGGGAGCCGTCGCTCTCGGCGAGCTTCTTCTCCAGGTTCGACAGCGCTCCGGCCGCCCGCTCCACCGCGAGGCCGCCCTCACCGTCGAGCAGCGCCACGCCTGCCGAGTCGTAACCCCGGTACTCAAGTCGCCGAAGTCCGCCCAGCACGACTTCCAGCGCCTGGCGATGTCCTACGTAACCCACGATGCCGCACACGCGAGTCAGGGTAGCCATTCCGACCGAGCAGAACATGACGGAGCCCGGGTGACCCACATCGCTCCGGCGGGCTCCCGGAGCCGCCGAGATCCACTCATCCGGGGCCGCGGAGCGATTGGATCACGGCTGCGAGCTCACAACGCGCGCGTCGGCGTAGATCCGCTACCGTTGTCGACCATGGCGCGCAAAGCCAAGAAGCTGCCCTCCGCGAAGCACGCGTTCGTCGAGCTGTCCCGTCGTGGCCCGCACGACGTGCTGCACGGCGACCTGGCCCTGGTCGGCCTGCCCGGCATCGTCTGCACCCCGCGCACGGGGACGAACCTGCCGGCGGTCGTGTTCGGGCACGGCTTGCTGCAGCCGCCGCGCCGCTACCTGGCCCTGATGAGGCACCTGGCCAGCTGGGGGATCGTCGTGGTCTCCCCGGCGACCCACCGCGGCCCGCTGGCCTCCCACCGGCTCTACGCCGAGGACATGCGCACCGCGCTGGACATCGCCGCCGGGGTCCGGCTCGGCGACGGCCGGATCAGCGTCGACCCGAACAAGCTCGGCGCGGCGGGTCACGCCATGGGCGGCGGCTGCGCGGTCCTGGCCGCGGCCGAAGACCCGCGCATCAAGGCGGTGGCGACGCTGGCCGCGGCCGAGACCCTCCCGTCGGCCCTCGACGCGGCCGCGAAGGTCAAATCCCCCGCGCTGCACCTCGCCGCGGGCGAAGACCTGCTGACGCCCCCGGTGGCCAACGCCGAACCGATCTCGCGCGCCTGGGGCGGACCGGTGCAGATGCGCACCATCAAGAAGGCCACCCACCTGGGGTTCACCGAAGGTGTGCACTGGACCCAGCTCCTGCTGCACGGCAAACCGGAGTACCACACCCAGCGCATCGCCAAGGGCCTGCTCACGGCGTTCTTCCTCCGCGCCCTCGCCAACGACCGCCGAGGCGACCTCCTGCTCAACGAGAACATCAAGGGCGCCACCATCGACCAGGTCAACACCCACGGAAAACTCGCCGCGTAGACCTGCCCGGAACCCGCCCGCCGCGGCGAGCTCTCGGTGCGGATCTCGCCCACAGCGGTCAGAGGGTGCGCGACAATCAGGCACCATGACGCCCCCGCAGCCCCCGTACGGCCAGCCCCAGCAGCCTGGCCAGCAGCCGGGATACCCCCAGCAGGGCTATCCACAGCCGCAGGCTTACCCCCAGCAACCCGCCCATCCGCAGCCGCAGGCCGGGTATCCACAGGGTTATCCACAGCAGCCCTACCCGCAGCAGGGCTATCCACAACAGCCGCAACGTGGTGGCTCGCCCAAAGCCGCATTCGTCGCCGGGGCCGTCAGCGCTGTCGCAGCACTGATCTCGTTGATCTTCGCGTTCGGCTACATCGACAACGCCATCGGCATGATGGGCGGAATCACCGGCGAGACGAACGCTGGGATCAACGATGCTCTGTACTGGGTCACGAGCGTGGTCGGATTCCTGACCGCTCTTGGCATCGCTGTCAGCGCCTTGTTGTTCTTCCTCCGCCACTCGCTAGCGCCCCTGGCGGGCATGATCAGTGGTGGTCTCGGTGTGATCATGATGGGTTTCCGCGTCGCCACCGCACTGCACGCCGAAGCGAACCGTGGCTCTACCACCGGAGCCGCAGACGTCGAGTACGTGACGGTGCTCGTCTTGGCCCTCATCGTGCTCGTCATCGCACTGCTACCGCCCGTCAAGGCCGCACTGAAGCCCAAGGCGGCCAAGCCTGCCACTGCGGTGGGCTTTCCGGCCCCAGGGGCTCCGCAACAACCGAACTATCCGACGCAGGGCGTCCACCAACAACCGGGATACCCGCAGCAACCCCCTGGCGGCTACCCGCAGCAGTGACGATTCGGGCCGTGATCCAGCGGATCACGGCCCGAAAACGCGGTCAGCGCAACCAGCTCTGGTTCTCGTAGTCATCGTCGTCGTCGAACGCGGGCTGCCGTCGCGGGGCGGGCTTGGGGGGAGCAGGCGGTTTCGGCGCAGCAGGCGGCGGGGCCGGCTGCTGCTCGTTCCGCCGGCCAAAACGGCCTGCTTGCACGTTCCACCCGTTGTCCGGCGGCGCAGGGGGCTGTGTGGCCCCTTGGCCGTAGTTCCCCTGCTGCGCCCCGAAATTGCCTTGCTGGGCTGGGGCTTCCGCTGACTGCGCTGTCGTCGCAGCCGCTTCTTCCGCCTTGCTCTTCTGCGCCGCGTACAGCCGCTGCGAGAAGCGCTCGACCTCCGGGTCCGGGTCTTCGGCCTCGGGCTCTTCACCGATGGCTATCTCTTGCACGCCCGACTTCTCGTCTGCGCGGCGGAGGTTTTCGGCCCGCTCGCGGATGCGGGCCAGAAGCTTCTGGCCCTTCTCCGTGGTCTCCTGCGCGGACTTGTCCGCCGCCTTCGCGGTATCGGCCCAGTTCTGCTCGACGGCGCGGACGCTCGCCGAGTTCTCCCGTGCCAAGCCCTCCATCGCGTTGCGGAACGCCTTGGCGTTCTCACTGATCGCGGTCACCGCTGCACCCCTTCACCGGTATCCACCGGGCTCACTTGTCCCGGTCCTCACCCAGCACCGAGCGGAAGCGCACGTTCGACGCGTCCACCCCGTCGTCGAAGAGCTGGCCCTCGGTCCGCCACGGGCTGGCATTGGTGCGCTCCTGGTCGCCGCCCTGCTGGCCACCCTGACCACCACCCATCATGCCGCCCATCATTCCGCCGCCCATCGCGGAGGAACCGCCCTGACCGCTCTGCGAGCCACCTGACTGAGAACCCGCACCTGGATCACCGCCGAGCGAGGAAAGCCCCGTCGAACCCGCGCCTTGTGCCGCACCTCCGGCTGGATCGCCGCCGCCCAGCGAGGAAAGACCGCTGGAACCCGAGTGCGCGGGAGACGCCGCGTCCGGGGCACCACCGAAGAGGTCACCCGCCATGCTCCCGAAGGAGTTCTGCACGCCATCGCCGGAAGGCGCCGACGAAGCGACACCCGCGGCCTGCGCGGTGGTCGCGGCCGGGGAGCCCGGAACCGGCTCAGCGGTCGTGTTCGCCGCAGGCATGGTGGTGAAACCGCTGGTGTCCGGCGCAGGCATCGTCGTGAAACCACCTGCCGCACCGGGCCCCGCGAGATCGGGCGCGGGTGGTGGCGCGGCAGCGGCCGGAGCGACGGGCTCGGCCGGGGGAACACCCGGCTCCACCGGCGGGACTCCGGGTTGCGGCGGCTCGGCCGGGTACGGACCACCGATGATCCCGCCGCCTGCCGGAGCACCTGGCGCACCGAGGTTCGGCGGCTGCGGCTCGTCACCGAAGTCGATCGTCTGGTTCAGCGGGGGCTGACCCCCGCCGTTGTCGACGCTGACCTTCATCTCACCGCCGGGCCCCTGCTCCAGCGTGATGGTGCGATCGCCCTCGTGGATGACGGCGCGTCCGTCCGGTCCCGCCTGGACAGGAATCGGCTGCGGGCCACCCGGAGCGGGTGCCCCCGGCGCGGGAGCGGGCATCGCCTGCACACCGCCGGGCGCCGCTCCTGGCTGGCCGGGCATCTGACCTGGCTGGCCTTGCCCGAAGTCGACCGCGTACGTCTTGGGCTGGCCGTCCGGCCCGGTCAGCTGGACCTGGGTCTTGCCGTCCGCGCCCGGCTCCTGGACGGTCACGGCGTTCTGGCCCTCGCCGAGCGTGACCTTCTCTCCCTCGGGCCCGCCCGGTCCGCCCTGGCCCGGCATGCCCGGAACCTGCGGCATCTCCGGCATTTCCGGAGGCTTGGGCATCTCCGGAGTGGGAGGCATCGCGCCGCCACCGGCTCCGGCACCCCCACCAGCGCCTGCACTCCCGCCGGCGCCTGCACCCGCACCAGCGCCACCGCCGGCTCCAGCACCGGCCCCGCCGCCACTGCCGGCGCCACCAGCGCCTTGCTGGCCACCAGGCTGCTGCTGACCACCGGGTTTCTGGTCACCGCCCTTGTCGGCCGGCCCCGGGTTCTGGAAGGGGTTCTCCTCGGCCTTGCCCAACTCGTCGTTGAGCTTCTTCCACGCGTCGTTGATGTTCTTCTTGGTGTCGTCGCACATCTTCACGAACTGCTGGGAAGAATCCTCGACGGACTTGGCGAAGGTCTCGCGAACCACCTTTCGGCACTCGTCCTCGATCTTGCGCTTCACCTGCTCATCGAGGTCGCCATCGCACCCTTGTTCGATCTCGATGCCCCAGATGGAACACGCCTTGCGCAGCGTGGTGTCGTCGTCCGTTCCGTTGGCCACCGAGATTGTGGTGTCCCAGTCCTGCTCGGCCTTCTCGCCGATGCGCTCGGAGAACTTGTCGAGCTCCAGCGCAGCGGTGGCCTTGTCCCGAATGATCGACGACACGGACTTCACGGTGTCCTGCGTCATCGAGGCAGCGTCGCTGACCTTCTGGATCACACGTTCTTGCGCGGTCGGCGTGAACTTCGACGAGAAGAACTCCTGCGAAGCGTCTGAGGCGCCGCCCGTCCAGCTCTTCCACAAGCCGCCCAGCTTGTCGGACATGGTCTGCACGGACTCACGCATGCCTTTTTCAGCGCTCTTCAAATCTTCGATGTTCTTGGCGAACTTGTCGAAGTTCAGCTGGCGCTGCTCGTCGTACCGCTCGTGGATCTTGTCGACTTTGAGCACTTTGCTCTTGTCGTTGTAGTCGTTCTGGATCTTCTCGTAGAGCGGGACCCAGGTATCGAAGAACCTCAGCCCCGGCTTGCCCGCATCGAGCAGCTCGTCACCGGACTTAGCGCCCGCACCACCGTTTTCGCCGTTCTCGGACTTGCGCTTGACGTCCTCGAGCTTGCCCTTGCCGTCCTTGACGGCCTGGTCGTGCTGCTGCTCCTTCTTCGAAGCAGCGTCCGCGTCCTTCTTGGCATCGTTGTAGACGTCCTGGAGTTCCTTATCAGGATCACCAACCCACCAGTCGCCCTGAGTCGACCAATACCCATCGTCATACTTCGCAAGATAGGGCTCGACCTCATCACGGATCCCGAACAAGGCTGCGTCGTCTTCAGCCGCGTAGGTACTGGCGAGTTCGCGCTTCTTGTCATCAGAAACGTTTGGGTCGTCAAGGACCTTCTTGATTTCTTCCCAGCTCGGGTTCTTGGAGTCGTCGCCCATCAGTTACCCCCGGACTTTCCGACGGTGCTGGCCGCGTCGGCGTCGGACCAGGTGTAGCCGGAGCCCGTCTTCTCCAGCTTTCCGGCGAAGTCGTCCATGCCGTCGGCGAGACTCGCGACGCACTTGGAGATCTTCTTCATCGCCTGGTCGTAGGGCTGGAAGTTCTCGCCATGGGCCTTGCCGAAGTCGGCCTGCCCCATCCCCATGTCGGCGATGTTCTTGCTGTGCTGATCGCGGACAGGATCCGCCGCAGCGCGAATGCTTCCACCTGCCGATGAGAACTCACCGGCGTTTGCCCCGAACCCGGTCACCCTTCCCCCTCCATCAAAGGAACCAGCCGTCGCTCATGCGGCGCTCAAGCACAGGTTCCGACGCGAACCAAGACTGTCTGGTTCCTCATCTTTGCAGGATTGAGCCGCTGAGAGGCCGGAACGGACCAGGTACTTGCATCCGCGAAGGGGTCACTGGGGCGGCCGGCCGTAGCCCTGCTGCGGCGGGTACTGCTGCTGGGGAGGCTGCTGCTGCCACTGCTGCGGCGGCGCCTGGCCCCACGCCTGTTGCGGCATCTGCCCCCACTGCTGAGGAGGCTGCGGGTACTGCCGACCCCATTGCTGCGGGTGGCCGTAGGGCGGTGGGTGCTGCTTGTTCTTCCTCTTGACCAGCACGATCACGAGCGCGATCGCGCCGACGATCAGCAGCAGGAGGAGGATTCCAATGATCGGGCGCCACATGTGCCGCATCATGCCAGGTCGCTGCCGCTCGCCGACCGCGAATCAGCAGGCGGCCCCCTCTCCCATCACCGCTGCGGGTACTGCCCGTAGCCCTGCTGCGGCGGGTACTGCGGCGCCTGGCCCCACTGCTGCGGCGGCTGTTGCTGCCACTGCTGCTGGCCCCAGGGCCGCGGCTGCTGCGGGTAGCCCTGCTGAACCGGCCGCTTGCGGAAGATCAGGAACGCGATGAGGAACCCGATCCCGAATCCGACGGGCAGGAAGATGACGGCTGAGAGCAAGGCTTTCCTCCGGTGGCGACGACGCTGACGACCGCGCAAGTCACTGGGGCGGACGGGGCGGCTGGCCGTAGCCCTGCTGAGGGGGGAGCTGCGGCGGCGCCTGCTGCCACTGCTGGGGCGGAGTCGCCTGCCACTGCTGGGGCTGGGCGAACTGCGCGTGACCGGTCTGCCCCTTGTCGCGGAACACCAGGAATCCGACGAGGAAGCCCAGCCCACCACCGAGGACGAGCCCGAACAACGTCATCGTCAGAACCATCGCGCTCCGCCTCCGTCCAGCCGTGTTTGCACCGCGAACCTACCGAACGCGGGCGGCGGACGGGACGGCGCTCAGTGCACGAGCGTGTGCAGGCCCCAGCCCTGCGCGAGGATGACCGCGAAGATCAGCGCACCCAGGAGCATGCAGACGAGCGGGACGATCAGGATCGTCCAGAGGTCGCCGAGGAGGCGCATCGGAATCTCACACCTTGTGATGGCGTCGGTTGACGTACCAGGAACGGCTCTCGTGGGCTGCGTTGACAGCCTTGAGAGCTCCGAGCATCAGCGCGCCCAGCGCGATGATCCCGACAACGAGTCCGACGGCGATGAGACCGACAACTATGGCGACGACGATGGCACCCATGTGAGCAGGGTCTCACAGATCGAGGCCCTGTGGAGACTCACATCACAAAGATCACCGAATAGCGGAAACAATCTTTGCCAGTCTGTCCGCGATGTCCTGCGCGTTCTGCTCGCTGGACGCCTCGACCATGACCCTGACCAGCTGTTCGGTGCCGGATTGGCGGAGCAGGACCCGGCCGGTCTCGCCCAGCTCGACCTCCGCGTCGGCGACCGCGGCGGTCACCTCGGGGGCGACCACGGCCGCGGCCTTGTCGGCGACGCGGACGTTCACCAGGACCTGCGGCAGGCGGCGCATGACCTTCGTCAGCGTGGCCAGCGGGGTGCCGGTCGCCGAGACGCGGCCCATCAGGCGCAGCGCCGTCAGCAGGCCGTCACCGGTGGTGGCGTGGCCGGGCAGCACGACGTGACCGGACTGCTCGCCGCCCAGCGAGTAACCGCCCGAGCGCAGCTCCTCCAGCACGTAGCGGTCGCCGACGGCCGTGGTGCGCAGGGACACGCCCTGCTCGCGCATCGCCAGGTGCAGACCGAGGTTGCTCATGACCGTCGCGACCAGCGTGTTGTCCGCCAGCTCGCCGGATTCGCACATCGCGACCGCGAGGATCGCCATGATCTGGTCGCCGTCGACGACGTCGCCCGCGGCGTCCACCGCCAGGCAGCGGTCGGCGTCGCCGTCGTGGGCGATGCCCAGGTCGGCGCCGTGCTCGAGCACCGCGGCCTGCAGCACGTCGAGGTGGGTGGAGCCGACGCCGTCGTTGATGTTGAGGCCGTCGGGCTCGGCGTTGATGGCCACGACCTCCGCACCGGCGCGGCGGTAGGCGTCGGGGGCCGCTTCGGAGGCGGCGCCGTTGGCGCAGTCGACGACCATCTTGATGCCGTCGAGCCGGGACGGCGCCGCGATCAGCAGGTGGTCGGTGTAGCGGCGCAGAGCGTCCGGGACGTCGCGGACACGACCGACGTGCACGCCCGTGGGACGCTCGACGTGCTCGTGGAGGCGGGCCTCGATCTCGTCCTCGATCGCGTCCGGGAGCTTGTTGCCGCCCGCGCTGAACAACTTGATGCCGTTGTCGGGCATCGGGTTGTGCGAGGCGGAGATCATCACACCGAGATCGGCGCCCAGCTCCTTGACCAGGTAGGCCACCGCCGGGGTCGGCAGGACTCCGATGCGCAGGACGTCGGCGCCCGCCGAGGTCAGACCGGCCACGACGGCCGCTTCGAGCATCTCGCCGCTGGCCCGCGGGTCGCGACCGACCAGCGCCACCCGGCGCCGGGAGTCGTCCCGGTCGTAGAGCACGCGCGCGGCGGCCGAGCTCACCGACATCGCCAGTTCCGGCGTGAGATCGCCGTTGGCCAAACCGCGCACACCGTCGGTGCCGAACAACCGAGCCATCAGCAGCAAGTCCTCCTCGTGTCTGCGACCGGTTGGTCAAGCGTCGCACAACCGGTCATCCGGCACTCCACAGCGTCCCCCGCGCGCGGGGGACGCTCGCGGCCCGAACGCCCATGATCGAAGTCGCTTTCGCCCGGTCAGTTCCGGGCGCGGCCGCCCAAGACCCCTGAAACGACTGCGGGAGCAGGTTCGCCCGAGTGGGGCGAACCTGCTCCCGCAGGTAATGCTGGGGTTCGCGTCAGCGCTTGCTGTACTGCGGCGCCTTGCGGGCCTTCTTGAGGCCGTACTTCTTGCGCTCCTTCTCCCGCGAGTCACGGGTGAGCATGCCGGCCTTCTTCAGCGCCGGGCGGTCCTCCGAGTCGAAGGCGGTCAGCGCGCGGGCGATCGCCATGCGCAGCGCACCGGCCTGGCCCGACGGGCCGCCACCGCTCAGGGTCGCGAGGACGTCGAAGCTCTCGACGCGCTCGACGGTGACCAGCGGCTCCTTGATGAGCTGCTGGTGGACCTTGTTCGGGAAGTAGTCCTCGAGGGACTTGCCGTTGAGCTTGAAGCCGCCGTTGCCCGGCACCAGCCGGACGCGGACCACGGCTTCCTTGCGGCGACCGACGGTCTGAACCGCGCCACCGGTCGGAACCGGAACGGGGGCGGGAGCCGGGGTCTCTTCGGCGGTCTCGTCAGCGGCGACGGCCTCGACCGTCTCCTCCGCGGCAGCGGTCACTGCCTCTTCCTGCTGCAGTTCGTCAGTCACTTCTCGACCTTCGCCTTAATCTCGAACGCCTGCGGGTTCTGGGCCTGGTGCGGGTGCTCCGGACCGGCGTAGACCTTGAGCTTCTTGCCCATGGCCCGGCCGAGCTTGTTCTTGGGGAGCATGCCCTTGATCGCCTTCTCCAGCAGCCGCTCGGGGTGCGAGTCGAGCACCTGGCCGAAGGACTGCTTGCGCAGACCACCCGGGTACCCGGAGTGCCGGTAGTGGAACGCCTGCTCGCGCTTGTTACCGGTGAGGGCCACCTTCTCGGCGTTGATGATGACGACGAAGTCACCGGTGTCGACGTGCGGCGCGTAGGTGGGCTTGTGCTTGCCGCGCAGCAGCGTCGCGGCCTGAGTTGCCAACCGGCCGAGCACCACATCCTCGGCGTCGATCACATGCCAGGCGCGGGTCACCTCGCCGGGCTTCGGGCTGTACGTGCGCACGGGTCTACCTCGTCGTCGTTCGCGTCGGAATCTCAGTGCGGAGCCCGTCTCGATCACGCCGGACAGTTCGCACGAGGTCTTCTCGTGGAACCGGCACGTCCGCCAGTACCGCCGCCGGGACCGTGACCCGCTTTCGCGAGTCCGTTCCGCTGGCGCGAACTGCAGCCGCGCACCGCACAACAAAGAATGAGGGTACTTGGTGGCTTCTGGCCCGGTCAAAACGGGTCCTCGGTTGCTAATTCGAGGTTCTGACCTGGCAGATCGCCGAAACCAGCATAGCAATGCCCGCTGGTGCCCGGCGGGGACCCCGGCAAAGCCGATCGGACCTCCGCAAACGGAGATCATCCGCCGGACGCGCTGATGGCCCCGGCGAAAACACCGGAGCCATCAACGCGGAAATCAGCGCGAGGTGAGCTCAGCCACCGAAGCGGCCGGCGTTCTTCTTCTCGCCGGCCTGGAAGGACTCGTTGGCCGCGCCCACGGCCATGCCCATCTTGGCGGCCGTCTCCTGCATCTTGGCGGCCTCCTGGTCCCAGGACTGCTGAGCCTCCTGGTACGCGGCCACGGCCTCGCCCTCCCAGGTGGAGACGAGCTTCTGGATCTTGCCCTCCAGGTCGTCCAGCTCACCCTGGATCTTCTGGGCAGCGGCCTGCAGGTCGTCGGAAGCCTGCTGCAGCTCCGCGAAGTTGACGTTGATCTCGCTCATTACCTGTCCCCTCGAATGCGTCTAGATCAAGAAATGTGGAATCTGCGAAAAAGCGGAAGCGAAATCAGCCGTCGAGCATGCTGGTGATCTTGGAGATCTCCTGCGCCTGCTCCTCCTGGACCTGCGCGTAGTCCTGACCCGAGGACTGCACGTTCTGCCCCAGCTCGTCCAGCTTCTGGATGATCGTCTTGCCGCTCTGCTCGTACTGCTCCATCAGCTTGCGGAAGACGTCGGCGGCGGCACCCTTCCAGTTCTGCACCGGGCCCTCGAGCTGGCCCTGCAGCTGCTGCAGCGCCTGCTCGACCGCGTTGCGCGCCTCGTCGATGTCAACCGACGCCTGCTGGATCGCCTCGGTGTCCGCACCAATTCCAGCCATCTCTGGATGACCCCCTTCAAACTCGGTATCAAGCTCTGATGAACCTGCGACGCAGACATTGCCACGTCCGGTTCCCCGTTGTCCTGGATTTCTCCGCAAGCCGTTGCTGTTGTAAACGCAAAAACGGGAACCAGCAGGTCAACACAGGTTTTGCGGTTGCGAAAACCTCAAAGACGGCTCGGCCGAACGGAGTCCGTTCGCAAATGCATCAGCCGATCCCGAGCGAACCCACGACCTGTTCGCAAGCGCGAACGACGTCGTCCTTGCCCTGCGGTCCGTACTTGCAGCCCACGCTCACTTTGAATTGACCTTTGTACAGCGTGTACCACTCGACGGTCGCCTCCGGCAGCGTTTCCCGGTAGTACACGACGTCCCGGCCGGCGAAGCTGGTGGACGGCGTGAACAGCGAGAACTTCTCGCCCGCCGCAACGCTTTTCTCGTACTCGCCGCGCAACAGCTGCACCGCCCGATTGCGGTCGCCGTCGGTGTCGAAGGTCAGCCGCCCCTCCTCGACGGCGACCAGCGATCCCTGCGGTCCGTCGCCGGGTGCGACCAGCGTCTGGAACTTCGTCGAATCGCCGCCGGACGGACGCCAGTCGCCGGGGTAGGCGAAGTGGTAGTCGTAGGCGGCCATCTGCTGCGCGGGCACGAGCGGATCGGCCTGCGGCCGGTTGCCGGTGAGCAGCAGCGCCGCCGCTCCGGCCGCCGCGACCAGCGCCACGACCCCGGCGCCGACCAGCCACGGGGCCTTCCGCTTGCGCTTGAGCTTCGGCGGTTTGGTCACCGGGCGCGTCGGCTCGTCGCCGGTCATGACCGCCGGTCTGGGGCGGCTCGGCGCCTCACCCCGGGTGGGCTGGTGCCCCGGCAGCGGGTAGTCGCGGACGGTCGTGCCGCCCGCCCAGGCTCCGGTCGGAGCGAGGCCGCCGCTGCGCCCGGGATCGAGCCGGACGGCGCGCAAAGCGCCTCGGGCGACCACGGTTTCGGGCTGGTCGAGGGTCGCCGGGACGACACCGGTGCGCTCGTGGATCAGCCGCGCCACCATCGGGATCCGGCTGGAACCACCGACGAGGAACACCCCGGCGAGCTGGTTGCGCTGGACCTGCCCGTCGCGCAGCGTCGCCGGCACCAGCTCGGCGGCCTTCGCCAGCGGTGCGGCGATGAGCTTCTCGAGGTCGGCGCGGGTGACGTGGGCGTCGGCGAACGGCGGCGGCATGGGGACGTCGGTGTAGGCGTGGCGGGACAGCGTCTCCTTGGCGCCGCGCACGTCCTGCCGCAGCACGCGGCGACGCCGCCGATCGGGCATCTCGCGGCCCTCGACGAGCTTGCGCCACGCGTCCGGATCAGCGGTGCCGACGAGCTTGCCGACGTGCTCCAGCAGCAGCTGGTCGATGTCCGCGCCGCCGAAGTTCGGTTCGCCCTTGGTGGCCAGGACCTGGAAGGACGCGCCCTGCTTGCGCACCACGGAGGCGTCGACGGTGCCGCCGCCGAGGTCGAGGACCGCCAGCGCGCCTCCGTCGGGCAGGCCGTTGCCCGCCGAGTGGAAGACGGCCGCAGCGACCGGTTCGGGCACCAGGACGATCTCCTTGCCCAGGCCGGCGGCGGCCTGCCGGAGCTCGGCGGCGCGCACGGAACCCCAGTCGGCGGGGTGGGTCAGGACGAGGAGGTCGACGGCGGCTCCGCCCGCGAAGCGGCGGGCCTCGCCGACCGCGCGGTGCAGCACGGCCCTGATGACGTCGCCGACCTTGAGCACGGTGCTGCCGAGCAGCAGCTCACCCTCGTCGATGCGACGTTTGGGGTGCGGTTCGAAGCGAGCGGGATCGACCGCGGCCTGGCGTTCGGCTTCGTGGCCGACGAACAGCGTGCCGTCGGCGGCGGCGAACACCGCGGAGGGCACCAACGGCTGCCCGTCGATGACGACCACCTGTGGCTCGGCACCACCGACCGAGACCACCGTGCATGTGCTCGATGTGCCGAAGTCGATCGAGACGTGCAGGGACACCCAGAACTCCATTCACCGTCGCCGAAGCGCTCGTCGGCGGCGACGTCGTCATCCGGCCCGCCGTACCGGCGGCACCGTCCCCCCGGGGGAGCACCCTAGAGCCACCCGCCACCCCCGCACCAACATCCTCCCGCAATCAGCCGACGACGTTGGGTGATCGCCGCGGTCGGAGACGACCCACCGCACCTGCGAACGCAGGCCCGACCGGACCTGACGCACCTGCACTCCGCCCCCGCACTCCAACAACCGCGTCCACCACCAACACCGGGTGTTCCAACGTCCCGACACACCACCTGAGCGAGTGAAGTCTCGGATTTCAGTGGAAATCAGGACCCCGATTTCCACTGAAACCCCGTCCCCGATTTCCACTGAAACCCGGTCCCTGAACCCCGGTGCCCGAGTTCCACTGAAACCTGGTCCCTGATTTCCACTGAAATCCGGTGGCTGGGTTCCACTGAAATCTGGGGATCGTGGGGAACCGGTGTTGGGAGGGGTGGGTTCGGGGGTGGTTAGTTCTTGGCTCGGGTTCGGACTTCTGCTACTCGGTTCTCGAGGGCTGCCGTGAGTTCCGGGGCGCCCAGGCCTGCTAGGACGATCTCCGGGCCCACGCCTGGGCGTTGCTGTTGGGTCAGGCCGTAGCGGCCGTCGGGTTCTGGGGCGTCGAACCACTTGAGGACCGCTGAGCGGTGGGTTCGGCCCAGGCGGTCGCGGAGGTTGGCCGTGAACTGGCCGTCGCGGTGGTGCTCGGCCTCGACGAAGGCGCGGAGGGTCTCGGCGGCCGGTGCCTTGCGCGGTCCCGCGGACTGCATGTGATCGATGTTCTCGAAGTCGTCCGACGGCTTCTGCGCGGCCAGGTCGCCCGACGGGACCGCCAGGCGGGGACGTATGCCGACCGGCGCGGGCGGCATGCCCTGCACCGCGGCGGAGCCCACCGAGGTTCGCGGCAGGACCGAGATCCGCAGGTCACCGCCGTAGTTCTCGGTGTCGCCGGACTGCTGGACGAGCAGCAGCGCGCCCTGCTCGGTGGCCACCGACAGCAGCCTGAACGGGGATTCGGCGGTGTCGTCGGGCATCCAGAGCCCTTCGATCCACAAGCCCGGTTTCGCCAGCTGCCCGAGGACTTCGGCGAAGCGCTGGGTCAGGCCGTTCTGCCCGAGCAGACCGGCTTTCTGCAGCTCAGGAAGGCTGCGCTGGCGCAGCACGGCACGCTCTTCGAGCGTCTCGCCGTGCGAGCGAACGGAGATCGGGAACGGGTACTCGTCGAACCCGCCGATCTCCCAGCACAGGTCGAACCACAGCGGTGGCAGCAGCCAACGCTCGGACACGCTTTCCTCCCCCAGCTACGCCGAAACCGCTCGTCACTCACCGAAAACGGGAGGCGCGGTCTTCGGCATGTCGTCCATCCAGATGTCTTCCTGCTCTTCGAGCCACGAGGGACGCTCGTGCTCGTTGTCCTCGGAACCTTCGCCGCGCTGACCCGCACCGGCACCGGCTCCGGGCGCACCCGCGGCACCACGACCAGCGGCACCCGCACCCGCAGCGCCCGCTCCGGCACCCGCGCCGAGACCGCCCATCCCGGCCCGGCCACCAGCGCCCATGCCGCCACCGGCCTTGCCGCCGGCACCCATGCCGGCGCCCGCACCGCGAGCACCGCCCATGCCACCGGCACCACGACCGCCGGCGCCCGCTCCGGCTCCCGGCGGCATCCCGCCGACGAACCCGGCCGACGGCCCGCCCGGACCGGGATTCATCCCGGGCGGCGTGCCGCCACCGGCACCAGGACCGGTCGGCGTCGGCGAGGCCCACTGCGAACTGCTCTGAGCAGGAGACGAACCACCCGAGGAACCCCCGGCGGACCCACCGCCGACCGAAGAGCCGGAGTAGCCACCGCCACCGGACCCCGAACCGGAACCGGACCCGCCGGGAACCGAACCACCGGGGTCACCAGAACCAGGCGGAGGCGGCGGCGGAGCCAGCGGGTTCACCGGCGGCGGGAACGTCGGAGTGCTCGTGTCGACGGCCTGGTAGCCCTTGCCGTAGACGTTCTCCGCGACCTGGCGAGCCTGCTGATCGGCTTCCTGCTGCTCGCGCATCTGCGCAGCGCCGTCCAAGAGACCGCCGGTGGGTCCCATCGCGGTCGCGATCACACCGCGAGTCGTGTCGTACCCGGCGGGCGGCTGCAGGGACGCCTTGGTCTGCTCGGCGGCGACCCCGGCCTCCTGGATCTTCAGGCCCGTTCCGCGCACCGAGTCGCCGAAGGCACGACCCCATTCCTGCAGCGGCTTCGACGCGTTGAACCCGGCCTCAGCCGCCTGACCGCGCATCCCGTCACCAGCGGCGTCGCGAGCCCTCTGGTCGAGGTCACCGAAGATCTCGGCGATGTCGCCGCCGATCTTCTCCCACGCCCGACCGAATTTTGCGATCTCCTCGGGATTCAGCGACGGCTTGAGCTGGCTGGCGAGCCGCGCCTGGTCCCAGTTCTTCCAATTGTCCTGCTGGGTGATCGACGCGGGGTCGTGGCCATCGAGTTGGAGGTTCTGCTGCTGCCGGTTGAGCGCCTTGAGGTCGTGGCGCCCGTCCTTGGCTGCAGCCTCGCGCGCCAGCCGAGCTTCCTCCTGCGCCGAGGTCTCGCCACCGACAGCGCCGACGAACACATCACCGGCGGACGACGCGACGCCGCCGACGAACTCGGTGAACCCGTTCCCCATGTCGTTCCCCCTCGACAGTTCCTACTTCGGCAACTTCGTTTCGGCGGCCTGCGCGATCTCCATAGCCTTGGCACAGGTGGCTTCGTCGTTCTGGTAGCTCGCCGAGGACGTGGTCACCTGGATGGACACAGAACCCTGCCCAACAAAGATGGCCTGGCTGCATACCCCGTTCCCGGCCGAGGCAGTTGAGATCATCTTTGCGCCGTCGCGCTGCCCGACCTTGTTCGTCTCGAAGACAGCCATGTTCGAACGACGGCTTTCCCAGTAAGCGAGGGAGCTCTGCTCGCCCTTCACGACGGACAGATCAAGGGCGTCGCCACTGAACTCGCACGCCTTCTCACCAACGCCCTGGTCCAGAGGCTCCCCAGGCGCGTTCACACCGAAAGCTTGCAGATCCTGTTCCCCGAACACCTGGCACGGGTCCACCGATGCCAGCACGTTCGGCGCTGGCTCTGGCGCCCCTTGCTGCGCGCCTCCGCCAGCGGAGCCGCAGCCACCAACAGTCACCGCGACCCCTGCAAGCAGCACGGCACCAATTCGTGTTTTACGCATACCCACCATCAGATCAGACGCGTCCTACGCGCCGGGAGTGTTCTTCGTCGGTGTTCTGCATTTCGCGAGACGAATCCCGGTATGCCTGCGCCATGTCGCGCAGGATCTGCTCCATCTTGAACAGGATCGCTTGGAGACCAGTGTCCGGCGCACGAAGCTTGTCTGCGAACTTCTGCTCAAGCTGGCGCCCGATGAAGCAATCACCAAACGACTCGCTGAGGAAAAGCCGCTCGGCGCGGGATCGCTGTTGCCGAAGGTCGTCGGCCTTGTCGTCGTAGACCTTGGCGACTGCCTCCGCGCTCTCGTGGTTCATGACGAGTTGGCCGTTGTCCACGGCGGCACGGAGTCCGGCTGACTGGCCTTCCAGCGCAGAAGCGCCGGCGGCTAAGCCTTCCATCCCGGTGGTCATCGAGAGCCCCCTCCACGTTCGTGATCATGAACGTCACTCAACCGAGCGATCACGAACGCAGAGGGTACAAGTCGGTGACCTGCCGTGGGGCGGGATTCACGGGAGGTAGCTCACACAACAGCCGATCAGCCCAAGCGATCAACGAGAACGGCGTAGTCCCGCGAGGAAGTCGGCCCACCTCTGCTGGGGGAACACCAGGACATCACCGTCCCGGTCCTTCGAGTCCCGGACCCCGACGACCTCCGGAGCCACCGCGACCTCGACGCAATTGCCCTCGACCGCGCTCTTGCTGGACTTCCGCCAGTTCCCTAACCCGGATGTCATTCCGTCTCCCGTTCGTACTGCCGCGCGTAGGCGTTCAGTATCTCGCGGGAGCCTTCGGAATCCGATGCCTGAGCTTCGAGGAGTTTGACGGAGTCGAGGAAAGGTTGAACGTCGTCGGGTTCGTCGATGAACGCACCTGAGCTGCGGGCTTCCAGGTAGACCACCGGACGTGCCCGACCGAACTCGAACAGCACGAAGGTTCCGCTCAACCCGGCGTGGACGCCCATCGACACCGGCAGCACCCGCGCGCTGATGTTGGGCTCCTCGGTCGCCGTGACGATCTGGTGCAACTGCTGAGCCATGACCCGCGCACCACCGATCGGCCGGATCAGCGCTGTTTCGTCAATAAAAGTACGCAGTTCAACCGGGTTCCGGCGACTCAGGATGCCTTGTCTCATCTGGCGAATCCCGACGCGCTCGTCGATCTCATCCTCCGCGAGATCGACGCTCGCCACGATCGAGCGGGTGTAGGCCCTGGTCTGCAGCAGTCCGGGCAGGACGTTGAGGGTGACGTCCGTGATGCGCTTCGCGCGGGACTCGGCGTCGATGAGTGCCGAAAGCTGTTCGGGCAGGTCACGGCCGACTTCCCACCAGGCGGGCTCGCGGACAGCAGCTGCCATCTTGATCAGCCGGTCGCGATCCTTGCCGTTGACCTTCAGGACTTCGAGCATCGCCTTGACGTTGTCGACGAGAATTCCGCGACGCGCGGTCTCGATCCGGCTGACCTTCGCCTCGGACCAGCCCAAGGCGCGGGCGAGCTCTCGCGCGGTCATCCCGGTCGCGGCTCGGGCCGCTCGAAGTTCCTTCGCCAACGTGCGCGCCCTGGGTGTGTCGGCCATGGGATCAGCTTACGAGCGACGAACAGCCTTGCTGACCTCCCTCTTTCGTGTAATTGATCAGTTTGCCCCACTCCGTGCAAACTTGCCCGCAATCAACTCACTGGGGAGTTCCGATGCCTGAATACCTGACCTACGTGTGGCGGCCCGTTCCCGGGAAGCGGCACGCCTTCCCGGTCGCCGCGACCAAGCTCGACCCCGAGGAGACCGCGACCGCCTACTGCGGAGCCGAGGTCGAGGCCGCGAAGCTCCACGACCTCAACGAGATCGCCTGGATCCTCGAACCCACCTGCATGGACTGCTGGAAGCACCTCACCGACAACCCACGCAACTGAAGCGATGACCGAGGTCGCGATGTCAGTCCATCCACCCTGATTCCTGTGGGTGGCGCATGTCGTAGTCGAACGAGAGCCACGTAAACCAGAGGCCCAGGCCGACCAGCACCAACAGGATGATGATCGCAGCGAGTATTAGCAACAGTTTCTTGCGTTGGGTCATCTTCATCCTCGGAGCTGGCCGGTCTTGCCCTGGACGTGAAAATCGCGAGCCATGCCTGCCGAGTGGAGGTGAGCGATGTAAAACTCAGCGATCACCCAAAAAGCCTCCCCTCGAATCGGGTTCGAGGGGAGGCTTTTTCAGCGTGTGATCACTGCTGTTGTTCGGTGATCATGGCTGTTTGGATCATCTGCGGGCCGCCGCGCAGGGTGCGGCTGACGAGGGTGCCTCGGCCCGGGGGCAGCTGGCGGGACTTGATGTTGGCGACCAGCTGTCCGTCGTCCTTGTTCGCGCTCATCGCCAGGCCGGGGGCCGACGTTTCGCGCATCTTGCCGATCAGCGGTTCGTACAACGCGCGTCCCGCGCCGCCGGAGTTGCGGGCCAGGATGACGTGCAGACCCACGTCGGCTGCCTGCGGGATGAACTCCGCCAGCGGGGCCAGCGGGTTGTTGCCCTGCGGTGCGACCAGTTCGTAGTCGTCGACGACGACGAACAGTTCCGGGCCCTTCCACCAGGAGCGGTCGCGCAGCTGTTCCTGCGTGACGTCCGGTCCGGGCAGGCGCTTCTTCAGCGAGGCGCAGACGTCCTTGACGTTGCCCTTGAGCTGATCGGCGCCGACCGAGTACTCCAGCAGGTGGGAGTTGAGGAAGCCCAGCATCGAGCGCCGGTAGTCCACCAGCAGGATCAGCGCTTCCTTGGGGGTGTAGCGCTCGGTGATGCCCCGCACGATCGTCTTGAGCAGCGCGGTCTTGCCCGATTCCCGCTCGCCGAAGGCGTAGAAGTTCGGCTCGGCGCGGAAGTCCAGGTAGACCGGGTGCAGGCCGTCCTCGTTGATGCCGATCGGCACCAGCTTCGGGTTCGGCTGCTGCTCCGGACGCGGCAGCTGCTGGTAGGGCAGCAGCTCCGGCAGCAGGCGCACCTGCGGAGCCGGACGGCCCTTCCAGGAGCTCTTGACCCGGTTGACCAGGTCGGCCACGCCCTCGGAGACGTCGTCGTTGTAGAGCTCCCAGCCCATCCGGGCCGGACGCCGCTCGTCCTCGGCGGCCTGCCCCTCGACCGCGATCCGATCACCGATCTTCTCGCTGTCCACACGCGGCAACGCCGTCAGGAAGTGCAGCTTCGACTCGTGCATCCCGCGACCCGGACGGCCCTGCGGCACCTTCACCGCCGCCTTGCGGTCGATCTCCGACTCGCTCGGGTCACCCAGCCGCAGCTCGATGCGCGTCTGGATCAGGTCCTTCATCGCCGGCCGGATCTCCGCCCACCGGGTGGCCGTGATGAACACGTGCACACCGAAGGCCAAACCGTTGGACGCCAGGTTCAGCACGTCCTGCTCGAGGGTCTCGAACTCCTCGCGGAACGCCCGCCACCCGTCGATCACCAGGAACAGGTCACCGTAGGGGTCGTCGTCGAACTCACCACGACGCTTGCGGTTGCGGTAGTCGTTCATGCCCTCGACGCCGTGCTGCTGGAACCGGCCCTCGCGCTCGGCCAGCACCGCCTTGAGCTCGGCGATCGAACGACGCACCGTGTCCGGGTCACGACGCGAACCGTAACCACCCACGTGCGGCAGACCCCGCAGCGTCGTCAGCGAACCACCACCGAGGTCCACGCAGTAGAACTGCATCTCCTGCGGCGTGTGCGTCAGCGCCGCCGACGCGATGATCGTCCGGATCGTGTTCGACTTGCCCGAACCCACACCGCCGACCACAGCACCGTGACCACCCTGACCCGACAGGTCCAGGGTCATCGCGTCCTGACGCTGGTGGTAGGGAACGTCGATGATGCCGATCGGGATCTGCAGCCGGGAGCTGCCCGAGTACCCGGCGGCGGTGTAGCCGCGGTCGTCGGTGGACTGCAGCGGCGGCAGCAGGGTGTCCAACGTGGCCGGAGCGTCCAGCGGCGGCAGCCAGACCTGGTGCGCCGGTGGCGCGGCCAGCTCCTTGAACTTGTGGACGATGATCTGGAAGTCGGTGTACTCCGGCTCCTGGGCCTCTTCCTTGACCTCCGGCTCGTCCGACGTCTCCGGTTCCGGGGGCTTCTCGATGAAGTCCGGGATGAAGTAGCGCGGCATCTTCTCGCCGGTGACCGGCGAGGCCCCGCCCAGCATCGTCGGGCGACGACCGCTGGTCTGGTGCAGGTGGCCGGAGACGTAGGCCGCGCGGAAGCGGTCCATGCCGTTGGGGTGCTTGAGGTAACCGTGACCACCGGTGGCCGGCAGGTCGGCGGCGTCCGGAACACCGATCGCCGCACGGGATTCCGCGGCGTTGAACGTTTTCAGACCGATCCGGTAGGACAGGTGCGAGTCCAGACCGCGCAGCTTGCCCTCTTCCAGCCGCTGCGACGCCAGCAGCAGGTGGACCTGCAGCGAACGACCCAGTCGACCGATCATCACGAACAGCTCGGCGAACTCCGGCTGCTGCGAGAGGAGTTCGGAGAACTCGTCGATGACCACGAACAGCGCCGGCAGCGGCTCCTGCGCGTGCTCGTCGCCCGCCTCGGCCATCTTCCGGTAGTCCCAGACGTTCTTCGCGCCCGCCTTGTTCAGGACCTCCTGGCGGCGGTTCATCTCACCGGCCAGCGCGTCCTGCATCCGGTCGATCAGCGAGCCGTCGCCCTCCAGGTTGGAGATCGACGCCGACACGTGCGGGGTGTCGAACCCGTTGAACGTCGCGCCACCCTTGAAGTCGACCAGCACGAAGTTGAGCATCTGCGAGGAGTGCGTGGCCATCAGGCCCAGCACGATCGTGCGCAGGAACTCCGACTTACCGGAACCGGTCGCACCGATGCACAGACCGTGCGGACCCATACCGCCCGAGGCGGTCTCCTTGATGTCCAGGTGCACGATCTCGCCCTGCTCACCAGGACCGATCGCGACCTTGTAGAGGTCGTCGGTGGGACGCGGGCGCCACGCCTCGTTGAGGTCGAAGGTGACCACGTCACCGGCCAGACCCAGCTGCTCGATGTAGTTCAGCGGCGTGGTCAGCGGCTCGTAGCTGCCCGAGTCGGTGTCGACGGCGGGACCGCCGGTGACCCGGTACGGGGCCAGCTGGCGGGACAGCGACGTCGCCTCTTCCTCGGTCAGCGTGTCCGGCTTGCCGAACCACTCCACACCGGACCCGCCGCGGGCACCGATGCGGTCCTCCTCCACGACCATCCGCATGCCGCGGCGAGCCGTGAGCGGACCCAGCAGGTCGGACAGGTCGATCATCGTGACGCCCGCCAGGCCGCCCTCGACGTAGAGGGCTTCCTCGCGGCTGATCTCGGCGTCGTCGATCAGGATCACCACGTGCGGCTGACCGTCCGGCGGAGCCGCGTTGCGCTGGAAGCGCGGGCGGTCGGCCAGCTGCTCGGAGAGCATGCTCTCGACCGTGGCCAGCGAACCCGCCATCAGCCGCATCTGGCCGATGCCGTCGGTCTCGGTGGGGTGCTGCGCGTGCGGCAGCCACTTCACCCACTCCCACTCGCGTCGCGCCTGGCCGGAGCTGGCGACCGCGATGATGACGTCCTCGGGCGTGTGGAAGGTGGCCAGCTGGCAGATCATCGCGCGAGCGAGACCGCGCACCTGCTCCTTGTCGCCTTGCAGGCCCACCGCGGCGAAACCGCGCAGCGACGTCGCGATCGGCAGGTCCTGCACCAGGGAGTGCGCGCGCACGAAGCGGCGCAGCGCCAGCGTGGTGATCGGCTCCAGCTCGTCGACGGGGCCGGTCTGCGGCGGGACCAGACGGGTCTCCAGCCGCTGCGAACCGCGGCCGACGCGGACCTGGCAGAAGTCGTTGTCGTTGGGGCGGCGCTCCCACATCCGGCGGCTGCCGGCCGCCAGCGACCACAGGGTCTGCGGATCGGGGTGCACCCACTCGCGGGCCAAGCGCTGCTCGTCCGCCGCCTCGCGGGCGCGGTCGCGCATCTGACCGAGGTACCGCAGGTAGTCCTTGCGGTCCTCGTCCATCTCGGCCTTCTTCTGACTGCCGTCCCGGCCGCCGCCGGCCATCATCCCGAACGTTGAGATGAGCATCATCATCGGCATCATCATCATCATCGGGTTGTTCTGGGCCCGCGTGAACATGAAGGCCATCATTCCCAGCGATGCCACGATCATCAGGCCCGGCAGGACCTTCTGAACGATGTTTCCCGGGATGGTCCGCGGAATCTCCGGCGGTGGTTCGAGGTGCACCTCCCCGCCCGGTGGCCTGGGAGCGGCCAGGCGTGGCGTTCGCTTGAACTGCAGCGTGCTCACCGGACGCAACAACCTTTCTCAGACGTGCCTGAAAACACCAGAAGACCTCCGGTGCTCGTCGAACTCGCAGCCAGCATTGTTCACTGCCGCGCAGCTCTGGATAACGGGGTGCGGCTCAGCGTGACCAACCAGATACCAAGTAGTTGACACGAGTTCCGCCAAACCCGTCACCCGTGGACGGTCGGTGTGGCCATACTAGGGGCGCTCTCCGATCGGGCGGGTGGGTTTCGACAAGAAAACCCGGCCTTGGTTGGATCGAGCCCTCGACAAACGAATGCAAGGCAATCAACTTCAGGGAGTAGGGGGCCCAAGTGGCGACCGGGACCACGGTGTTCAGCCGCGTGACGGTGGTGGCGCCTACAACTCGTATCGACCTGGCGCTGCCTTCAGACGTATCGGTGGCGGACCTGCTGCCGATGCTGCTGGATATGGCCCGCGAGATGACCCCGGACGGCGGTTCGCGGCACGGCGGCTGGGTGCTGGCCAAGCTCGGTGAGAGCGCGGCCCTCGATCCGAGTCAGTCGCTGTCCTCGCAGGGAGTTGTCGACGGCGACATCCTGCAACTGCGCCGCCGGTCGGACGACCCGCCGCCGCCGCTCTACGACGACGTGGTCGACGCGCTCGCGGAGGCCGAACCGGGCAGCTACCGGCCGTGGACCAAGGAGACCTCCGCGAAGGTCGGTCACGCCGCCGGCGCACTGGGTCTCATCGCCGCAGCCGCCGCTCTCGGACTCGCAGGTCCCGCCGGGATGCTGCACCCGACCACCATCCAGGGCACGACCGCGGTCGTGTTCCAGCTGGCCGCGGCCGTGACCGCGATGGTCATCGCGATCTTCGCGACCGGCATCGGCTCGATGGTCACCCGCGCCTACGCGGCCTCCACGACCGGAACCGTGATCGCCGGTGCCGGTGGTCTGCCGATGGCGTTCGTGGCCGGCTTCAACATGGTTCCCGGAAACACGCTGGAACCGCGGTTGCTGCTGGGCAGCGCGCTGGCGTTCATCTTCGCCTCGATCTCGATCATGGTGATCGGCGCGGGCATCGTGACGTTCATCGCAGCGGCCACTGCCGGTGCTTTCGGCACCATCGCCTTCGCCGTCGCGACGATCTTCACACAGGTCAGCGCTTCCAGCGTCGCCGCCGGCGCCGGTGCCGTGGCGCTGGCCGGGATCTCCCTGCTGCCGCGCATCACCATCCAGCTGTCGAAGCTGCCGCTGCCGCACGTCCCGGGCAGCGCGGAGGACCTCAAGGAGGACTCCGGGTTCCCCGACTACCGGATGATCGAGAAGCAGACCGGGCTGGCCCACCAGTACATGACCGGTCTGATCATCGGTTGCGGTGTCGTCGCGGCCGTCGGCGCCATGGTCGCCGCCGCGACCAACCCCATCTGGGGCTCGGCGTTCGCCGTGGTCGTCGCCGCGGTCCTGCTGCTGCGCGGCCGCAACTACGCCAACGGCAGCCAGGCGCTGGCGCTGCTGTTCAACGGCCTGCTGGCCTCGGCCGGCATCGCCGTCGGACTGCTGGTGCAGGTCGCCGACAACCCGGTGTTCGTGGCGGCCGTGTTCCCGCCGCTGCTGATCCTGGGCGGTCTCGCGGTGATCTTCGGCGTGGTGTTCCCGAACCGCCGGTTCTCGCCGGTGCAGCGCCGGATGGTCGACATCCTCGAAGCCGTCCTCATCGCCCTGGTGCTCCCGCTGGCGCTGGCCGCGATGGACCTCTACATGGCCATCCGCGACCTGAACCTGAACTTCTAAGAGGGACCTCGCACATGGGCTTCAAGCACCCCCGCTCTCGCGGCGCACGGCGCGGACTCGCGCTGTGCGCCGCGGTGGGCGTCCTCGGGCTCAGCGGACCGATGGCCCCGGCCCTCGCGCAGCAGGTGGGACCGCCGCGGCTGGACCCCAGCCAGCAGACCGGGACGTCGCTCAAGCCGCAGAACTTCCCGCAGAAGCAGGGCTGCATGAACGGCAGTCCCGGCAGCACGATCCCCGAGAAGCCCTGGAGCCAGCTGGTCCTCGGCTACGAGCGGGCGCACGAGCTGGGATACACCGGGGCCAACGAGATGGTGGCCGTGATCGACACCGGGGTGAACAACCACCCGCGGCTGGGCGCGGTCGTGCCCGGCGGCACGTCGATCACCTCCGACGGCCGGGGCACGCAGGACTGCGACGGGCACGGGACGATCGTGGCCGGCGTCATCTCCGCCGATCCCGACCCGACCGGTGAAACCGGTTACGTCGGTGTGGCTCCGGACTCGACGATCCTGTCGATCCGGCAGACGTCCAACCTCTTCGTCGACGACCAGACCAACGCCACGGTCGGCACCACCGAGACCATGGCGCAGGCGATCAACCTCGCGGCCTCGCGGGGCGCGAAGGTCATCAACATCTCGCAGTCCTCGTGCCAGCCGATCGCGCAGGCCAGCAGGTACGACGACTACGGCAACCAGATGTTGCACAACGCCGTCAAGAACGCCTACAACCAGGACATCGTGATCGTCGCCGCCGCGGGCAACGTCGGCGGGAACTGCCAGAAGAACTCCCCCGGCAGTCCGTCGACGGCCGTGCTGCCCGCGTGGTTCGACGACGAGGTGCTCACCGTGGCCTCGCTGAACCAGCAGGGAGCGCCGTCGGAGTTCACCGTCCCGGGTCCCTGGGTCGACGTGGCGGCTCCCGGCGAGAACCTGATCGCGCTCGACCCCGGCAACGGCGGTGATGGTCTGGTCAGCCAGATCTCCGAGGGCGAGCAGGGGAAGATGGCCCCGATCCAGGGCACGAGCTTCGCGGCTCCGTACGTGTCCGGACTGGCCCTGCTGATCAAGCAGAAGTTCCCCACGATGTCGGCGGCCCAGGTCATGGAGCGGATCAAGACCACCGCGCTGCACCCGGGCGGCGTCAACGGGCGCAACGACATCGTCGGCTACGGCATGATCGACCCGATGGCCGCGCTGCAGGACGTGGTCCCGGCCGAGCACGGCAAGCAGGCGCCGCCGAAGAAGCCGACGCACCTCGCGGCGGACGCCCTGCAGCAGAAGGACTTCCCGGCCATCATCGTCGCCATCGGCGGTGCGGGAGCGGGGATCGCGGGCATCGTCTTCACGGCGTTCCTCACCAACGCGGTCCGCAGCGTCCGCGCCCGAGCCCGCCAGAACCGCTGAGGCGAAACCTCCGCTTCGCAGAACCGAGAAAGGGCCGTCTCCCCTGGGAGACGGCCCTTTCTCACATCCACACCGCGCGTTCAACAACGTACATCTCGCCCAAACATGACAACACCCCCAAATCTCGGTGAAGGTGTCTCGGCAGCGGGCGGTTCTGGTCCGAACCGTTCATGATCGATGACCGTTTTGCCTGGTCAGTTCGGACCAGAACCGCCCGTTGCCCTCGCGAGCGCTGGATCGGATCAGCCTCGGGGTTTCGGGGGCGGAGCGTCGCCGACGCCCGCGGTTCCCGCTTCCGGCTTCGGCTTGGCTTCCGCCTTGGGCGCCAGGACCTCGTCGATCGAGGGCTTCGGCGGTGCCGGTTGCAGGGTCGAGGGCAGGTCCAGCTTGCCCGGGGTCGCCTGCGGCTCCTGGGGCTTCTGAGCCGCCTGGGACTTGAGATCCGCTTGGGGCTGCTGGGACTTCGCCGGCTCGCCGAAGACCGCCGGGGGCGCGTCGGGTTGGGAGCCGAAGAGGTCATCCGGGTTGGACTTGAGGCGGGAGGAGTTCTGGCGCTCCTGGTTGCCGCCGCCCCGCTGCCCCATCATTCCGCCCATCATGCCCATCGGCATCATGCCCATGCCCACGCCGGCCGCGCCCACGGCCGCGCCTGCGGCGATGCCGCCCGCAGCGGCACCGGCACCGGGCTGGTCCTCTTCGGACTCCGCCGACGCCGCAGTCGTCGCGGCGGGCTGCGCGGTCCCCGCGGATTCCGGAGTTCCCGCGGCGTCGGAAGCCCCCGGGGCGGCCGGGGTTCCAGCGGAGACCTCGGCCGGGGCCTGAGCCTCCCAGCGGCCGGGCTCGCGGGTCGCGACTCCGGCCATGTCGTCGCAGAGCCGGGTGAAGGCCATGTAGTAGTCCGCGATGGACTCCAGGAGCTCGCGGGCGGGTTCGGCGAGGTCGGCCAGGTGCTCGCGGGCGCGCTCGGCGTCAGCGGCGGTCATGGCGGCCCTGACGTCGTCGGCGGTCCTGGCGACCAGCTCGTTCAGGCGTCGTTCCTGCGCACCGACGCCCTCCGCGGTGTGCTCCAGGGCGTCGGCGAGTCCCGTCATCGCATCGGCGAGGTCCTTGCCCGCCAGCCCGGCGTCGCGGACGTGCGCGACGAACGCCTCCGCGTCCGCGCCCTGCCAGGCCGTGTCGATCCCGCCCAGCTCGCCGTCGACGTCACCGGTGGACTGCTCGACGACCTCGGCGGCCTCGCGCCACACCTGGGCCGCCGCGCGGAAATCCGCCGGCCTGCCCACGAGTTCGTCGACGGCGGTGGGCGAGAAGTACGGGACGTCGAGCTCCTCGGCGATGCCCGCGAGGTAGTGCTGGTGCTCGGTCGACATCGTCAGGCCTCCTGTCTGCGCAGGTCAACAGCGCTGTCGTCGTCGCCGACGGAGTGGTGGTCGACCACCTCGCGCAGCTCGTCGCCCGCGCTGGTCAGCGTCTCGGCGGCCTTGCAGTGCCGGTCCAGCAGCTGCTCGCACAGCTGCTGGTACGCCTCGGGCGCACCGGACTCCCGGCCGATCTCGCCGAACGACGCACCGGTGAGCTCCGCCTCCGCCAGCTTCGCCCGGCCGGTGGTGATGTCCTCACCGGCTTCCTTCACCTGCCGCGCGTGGGTCGACAGCCACTCGATGTCGATCCTGATCCCCGACATCCGCCCACCTCCCAGATCGGATCTCGCTACCAAGACGAACCGCCCGCAGCTCACCGTGGCTGCGGGCGGTTCGCTCGTTCCCTCGGACGTTCGACACCGGCGGTTCGGTTCCCGGGCG
Source organism: Saccharopolyspora endophytica (assembly GCF_018070075.1). Taxonomy (GTDB): domain Bacteria; phylum Actinomycetota; class Actinomycetes; order Mycobacteriales; family Pseudonocardiaceae; genus Saccharopolyspora; species Saccharopolyspora endophytica. The sequence continues at coordinate 623,830 of NZ_JAGPXE010000001.1, read as the reverse complement.
AGGCGAGGCGTTTCCGCTGAAACTCCCCACCTCACCCGCGCGAATCAGCCTCCGGCGGCTCCTCCGGCCTGCGGCTTCGGGGCGGGGCGGTTCACGCCGCCCGGCAGGACCGGGACCGAGTCGTAGGTGACGCTGGCGGCGGCCGGGTCGAGGAAGTCGCCGCGCGGAAGGCTCCGCATCAGCCACGACGGACCCGCCTTGATGTCACCGGCGCTCTTGGCGACGCCCAGCCCCTGCGCGGTGGCGAGGTCCTTGACGCCGTACTGCACGCCCTGGTCGGAGACCAGGAAGATCGGGCCGCTCTCGGCACCGGCCTCGTTGGACGTGCCGCGCACGACGGCCGCCTTGCCCGCCGCGCCGTAGTAGTAGTCGACCTGCGGGCCCGAACCGTCGAACTGGGCCAGCTTCACCGCCGGCTTGACCGCCGGGGTGCCCTTGTTCAGCGTGACCGTGATCATCTGCGAGCCACCGACGTTCTTCCAGCTCAGGCAGGACGTGTCGGCCTGCTGGAAGGACACCGGCTTCGGCACCGACGTCGGGAAGTAGTCGAGGTTGAGCGGGTTGTCCGTCGGCTTGGCGTCGGTGATGGCGCCGGTGACGTTCGGGATCTCCCGGCTGGAGACCTTGCCCGCGTGCAGCACGGCGGCCGCACCTTCGGCGCTCAGCTCCTGCTTTCCGTCCTGCAGCAGCACGAAGAACTGCTCCCGCTCACCGGGAACGCTGCGCTTGACCACGTCACCGACCTTGTAGCGGTTCAGGTACGAGGCGGGCGTGCCCTCACCGTCGATCTCCGGGACCGACAGCTCCGGGACGCTCGGGATCGCGTTGAGCGTGTTGGTGCTGATCGTGCGCGGGGTCACGCCGTTGAGGCCGAAGACGTCGCGGACGACGGTCTCGCTCTTAGCGATCTTCGACTTCACCGCGTGCGTGTTGGGCTGGTTCTCCCGATGGGCCCGGTAGACGAGGTACTCCTCGCCCGAGCTCTGGTCCTTGACGAACAGCGACTGCTTCGGGTCCAGCTCGATGCCGTGGTTGCCGTCACCGCCGATGACGGTCGTCTCGACCTTCGTGGCCGCTTCCACGCGCGAGGAGCTCAGATTGCCCTGCACCTGGCCGACATCGCAGATCGCCCACGACGGTTCCGCCGGGTTGTCCGCGCTCGGCACGTAGGTCGGGGCGTTGACCATGCCGGTCAGCGGGCCGCGCGGGAAGTCCGCCAGCGCCGCTTCCTTGACCGTGGTCGTCGGCACCGCACCGCTGCCCTGCTTGCCGCCCTGCTGCATCACCAGAAGCTTCGCCGATGCCATGTTGAGCATCGGGATCAGCCGCTTCTGCGCCTTGTCGTCAGACGTGACGACGAAAACGCTGCCGCTCTCCTTTGCGACGACGATGTTCCCCGGTTCGGGAACCGTGCCCTTGCCGCCGAACAGGCCCCAGACGAGGAACCCGACTACGCCGACGGCCGCCAGCACCGCACCCGCGACCGTGGCCCGCTTGTGCGAGCCCATCGGATCGTGGAGCATCACCGCGTCTTTCCGCACCAGCGCCGACTCCATGCGGCGAAGCACGAACCGATAGGCCTGAACCTGTGACTTCGTTGTGGGTGTTGATGCCATTCTTCGCCTACAGCTCTCCCGTCCGAGGTACGGTTTCGCAGGATAGTCGCTGAGATATACCGAATGGGTGCGGTTCGGCGGACTCCGTCAGTATTCTCTGCACGCGGCTCAACTCCGACGAACGCGTCCGCCGCACCTACCTGCGAGGGGGAGAGACCGAACGGATGTCCGTGCCCACACAACATCCGGCCCAGCCGAAGGCTCCCGGGGCCGTCAACCCGACCCGCGCCCGGATTCGCGCGCGCCGTCGGCGGATCAACGGCGTGACGCTCGCCGGCATCCCGGCGGCCAACATCGTGCTCATCGAAGTCGGCCTGGGGATCGGCGCCGGCGTCTTCTTGATCAACCCGCGAGACCCCGTCATGTGGTCCATCGCGGGCGGAATCGCCTTGCTGGCCTTGATCATCGCGCTGCTTCGGCGTCGTGGCCGCTGGTTCACGCAGTGGTTCGGGCTGGTGCTCGAATACCGCAGCCGCAACCACACCCGCGCCTCGCAGCCGGCGAACGTCGACATCGCCGAACCCGCTGAGGACAAGGACGGCGACGGCATCATCGGCCCGGACGAGAACCACCGGGTCGCCCTGCTGCGCTTGGTCGTCGAAGACCTCGTGATCGCCCGCACCCAGGACCACGACCGGAACCCGGTCGGAATGTCCTGGCACAACGGCAAGTGGACCGCGGTGCTGATGGTCGAGCCGACCCCCTCGCTGCTCAACCCCGTGGACAACGCGCCGAACCTGCCGCTGGGCGTTCTCGTGCCGTGCCTCGAGGACCGCGGGGTGGTGCTCGACGCGATCCAGGTCATCTGGCACTGCTACCCGGGAAGCGCGGCCCTGCCGTCGAACTCCCCGGCGCTGAACTCCTACCTGGAGGTGCTGGGCCGGCTTCCCGCCGCGGCCCGCCGCACCACCTGGATCGCCGTGCGGCTCGACCCGCAGCGGTGCGCGAAGGCCATCGGCGAGCGCGGCGGCGGCGTGCTCGGCGCCCAGCGCGCGCTGATCGGCGCCCTGTCCCGCGTGCGTTCCTCCTTGGAGCAGCGCGGAATTCCGGCCCGCCCGCTGGACCCCGACGAGCTGCTGCAGGCGGGCATCTCCTCCGCCGAGCTGCACAGCGTGCTCGGTTCGCAGCGGCCCGTGGGCCTCAAGGAGCGCTGGGACGGCGTCACCGCGGGTGGCGTCGGCCACTCCAGCTACGCCATCACCTCGTGGCCGAACCAGATGAACGACAGCCTCAACGCGCTCACCGGCATCCGGGCGCTGTCCACCAGCATCGCCCTGTCGGTCTCGCCGGTCGGTGAGGAGAACGAGGTCGGGCTGCGCGGTCTGGTGCGGGTCTCGGCCCGCACCCCCGCCGAGCTGGACACCGCCGACGCGCGGCTGAAGGCGATCAGCAACCGACTCGGGTTGACCCTCACGCCGCTGCGCGGTTCGCAGCTGGCCGGTTACGCAGCGACGCTGCCGCTCGGAGGTGCGGCATGAGCCGAAGCAGGACGATCGACGTTCCCGGAAGCCAGGGCGTCGCACCGGAGTTCCTCGTCACACCGGAGACGCTGGACGCCATCAGCCCGTCCGGCGACCGCGGCGGCGTGATCATCGGATCCGACCCGCAGGGCGAGGCCCAGGCGGCGTCGATCCTGCGCTCGATGCCGACCCGCATGGTCACCGTCGGCGGTCTCTACCTGGCCCGCCAGCTCGCGCTGCGGGCCATGGCGACCGGCGCGTGGGTGATCGTCGCGACCGGACGTCCCGCCGCGTGGAAGATGCTGGAGCGCGCCGCCGGTGAAACCCCGGACGGCAAGCCCGTTCCGCTGGTGCAGATCCGCCGGCTCGCCCCGTTCGACCTGCCGCGGTCCTCCGAGGACACCCCGCTGCTGGTCATCCACGACGGCGGCGCCGTTCCGCAGGAGCTGTTCCCGCCGCGCGCGCCGTGGCAGACGACCATGTACGTGCTGCCGTACCTGCACCCGCAGGTCAGCAGCGGCACCGCGGCCAACACCGCGGACCTGGTCCTGCTGCAGCGCCTGCCGCTCAACCAGGCCCAGCTCGCCCAGCGCATCTGGAGCCTGCGCAACCACCAGGTGCAGCCGCTCACGCAGCTGCAGGACGACCAGCTCATCGCGCTGGGCAACATGACCTGGACGATGATCCGCCTGGTGACCAACCAGAAGGAGAAGGAGATCCTCGGCCCCATCCGCCGAGGCGACTGACCTCCTCCCCCTGAACCACCAAGGAGCCCCCGGAAGCACCTCGCTCCCGGGGGCTCCGCGCTCTCCACTCCCAGGTTCCGAGCCGAACCCCCAGTGCCCGATCCGAATTTCGCGCGAAATTCGACCTCCAAAGTTCGGGGTCGAAATTCTCGCGAAATTCGAGAACCTCACCCTCCCGGTCACCTTGAGTAGTCCACAGGCAGCTGTTTTGTCCACAGATGTCGGATTTTGCATGACAGACCGTGCTTATCATGCACACTCTGTTTCTCATGGACTTCGCCTCTGCTGACTTCGATCCCCGGCGTCCGCCGCTTTTCACCCGTGCTGAAGCACAGGCTCGCGGCATCTCCGATGACAAGCTGGCCCAGTGCTACACCCGGGTGTCGCAAGGGATCTACACCCTCCGCGAAGCGTTGATCACCCATGAACTTCGATGCCTCGCTGCGGCGATGGCGCTGCCCGAGGACGCCGTGATCACAGGACGTTCCGCAGCAACCCTGCTCGGAGTCGACCTCGCGGGCCCCAACGACGATGTCGAAGTGCTCGTCAGCGATCACAAGTACATGAATCGGCGGTTCGGCATCCGCGCGTGGGCCCGCAAGAGCAAGGACGACGAATACGTGCCCTGGCACGGCATCAACCTGGCTCGGATGACCCGCGCGGGATTCGACGTGCTCGCGAGGAACTCGGTTCGCTTCGGCGTGGCCAACTGCGATGCCATGCTGCGCGCCGGCCTCGTCGATGAGACATCGCTGCAGAACTTCATCGCCCAACGGCACTACTACGGTTACCGCAAGGCGCTGCGGTCGTTGGCGCTGGTGGACGCGCGCGCCGAGTCGATCCCAGAATCCATGCTCCGCGTGGATCTCGTGCACGCCGGGCTGAACCCGATCCCGCAGTTCGAGGTCTTCGACCTGGAGGGGAACTTCGTCGCGCGCCTCGACCTCGCCTTCGAGAGGGAGAAGGTCGCCGTCGAGTACGACGGGAACTGGCATGCCCGAGCAGAGCAGCGCGCGAAGGACGAGGCACGGCGGCAACGACTCCGCGAGTGCGGCTGGACCGTCATCGTCGTCACCCGGGACGACCTCTACGGGACCCCCAAAGCCGTCGCCAGCGCGGTCAAGAACGCTCTCGGGCTGTAGAAGTGAGGTGCGAGGTCGAATTTCGCGCGAAATTCGACCTTGAAAGTTTGGGGTCGAAATTCTCGCGAAATTCGGCGGGGAGCTGGGAGCACCGGCTCAGGGGAGGGTTCTGGTCGCTCGGGTTTGGTGCTTCCGCGCCGCGAGTTCTGAGTTCGCGGGGTAGTCGATCGCGCGGAGGGTGAGGCCGTGGGGTGGGGCGACCGCCGTGGTGCGGGTCTGGGCCGCCAGGAGGTCCGCCGGGTGGGACTCCGCGCGGCGGCCGTCGCCGGTCATCAGGAGGGTGCCGACGAGGCTGCGGACCATGGAGTGGCAGAAGGCGTCGGCCGAGACGTCGGCGACGATGAGGTTGTCCTCCACGCGGTTCCAGGTGAAGCGCTGGAGCTCGCGGATCGTCGTCGCCCCTTCCCGGGGCTTGCAGTAGGCCGCGAAGTCGTTGAGGCCCAGGAGTTCTCGGGACGCCTCGTTCAGCGCGTCCACGTCCAGCGGGCGGTTCCAGGCCAGGGTGTCCTTGCGCCGCAGCGGATCGGCGCCCCACGGGGCGTCTGAGACCTGGTAGCGGTAGTGGCGCCGCAGCGCCGAGAAGCGGGCGTCGAACTCCGGAGGGACCACCTGGGCGCCGAGAACCCGCACGTCCGGCGGGAGGATCCGGTTCCACCGGTGGACCATGCGCGTCAGGTCCGGGATCCCGCTCGAATCGACCGCCAGGCGACCGGGCGCCTCGGGATCCAGCGGGACGACGTCGAAGTGCAGCACCTGACCCGTCGCGTGCACACCGGTGTCGGTGCGACCGGCGACCACGACGGACTTGGGCACCTCGCGCCCCGGGGGCTGCTTGGCGAGCGCGTCCTCCACCAGCCCCTGCACGGTGCGCAGGCCCGGCTGCTTGGCCCAGCCCTTGAAGTCCGTGCCGTCGTAGGACAGGTCGAGGCGCACGCGAACGAGCCCGCCATCCCCAGCGGGAACAGCGGGCTCGCTCACAGCATCACCGGCCAGAATCAGGACTCGTCCTTCTTCTCGGCGGCGGTGTCCTCAGTGGTCTCCACCTGGGCCTCAGCGGACTCGGTGGTTTCCACGGTCTCTTCGGCCTTGGGCTCCTCGGCCTTCGGCTCGTCAGCGGCGAACTTGGTGCCGCGGGCGGCCTCGGCCTCGGCGGTCGCGGTCTTCTCCGCAACCAGCGCGATCACGGCCATCTTCGCGTTGTCACCCTTGCGCGGCATCGTCTTGATGATGCGGGTGTAACCGCCGTTGCGGTCGGCGAAGAACGGGCCGATCTCGGCGAAGAGCTTGTGCACGACGTCCTTGTCGCGGATGGTCTTCATGACCTCGCGACGGTTGTGCAGGTCGCCCTTCTTGGCCTTGGTGATGAGCCGCTCGGCGATCGGCCGCAGCCGCTTCGCCTTCGCCTCGGTGGTGGTGATCCGACCGTGCTCGAACAGCGAGGTGGCCAGGTTGGCCAGGATGAGCCGCTCGTGCGACGGGGACCCGCCGAGACGCGGACCCTTGGTCGGGGTGGGCATCGGTTGCTCCTCTCGAGGGCGCGCCGGTGAACCCCGGACGCGCAACACAGCTACAGCTGCTCTGTCTCCGCGTAGTCCTGACCGTCGTCGTAGCCGTTGTCCTCGACGGGACCCGCCGAGCCGACGATGACCTCGTCCTCGGCGGTCCAGCTCTCCGCGGGGTACTCGGCCGCAGCTGCGGACGGGTCGAACCCGGGCGGGCTGTCCTTGAGGGCCAAGCCCAGACCGGCCAGCTTCATCTTGACCTCGTCGATGGACTTCGCACCGAAGTTGCGAATGTCCAGCAGGTCGGCCTCGCTGCGCGAAACCAGCTCGCCGACGGTGTGGATGCCCTCCCGCTTGAGGCAGTTGTAAGAGCGAACCGTCAGGTCCAGGTCCTCGATCGGCATCGCGTAGGCCGCGATGGTGTCGGCCTCCGCCGGCGACGGGCCGATCTCGATGCCCTCGGCATCGACGTTGAGCTCGCGGGCGAGCCCGAACAGCTCGACGAGAGTGCGTCCGGCCGACGCCACCGCATCGCGGGGCGTGATGGACGGCTTGCTCTCGACGTCGAGGATCAGCTTGTCGAAGTCGGTGCGCTGCTCGACACGAGTGGCCTCGACCTTGTAGGTCACCTTCAGAACCGGCGAGTAGATCGAGTCGACCGGGATGCGGCCGATCTCAGCGCCGGTCTGCTTGTTCTGCATCGCGGGGACGTAGCCACGACCACGCTCGACGACGAGCTCGATCTCCAGCTTGCCCTTCGCGTTCAGCGTGGCGATGTGCAGCTCGGGGTTGTGCACGGTGACACCGGCCGGCGGGACGATGTCCGCGGCGGTGACCTCACCCGGGCCCTGCTTGCGCAGGTACATGGTGACGGGCTCGTCCTCCTCGGAGGAGACGACGAGCTCCTTGATGTTCAGGATGACGTCGGTGACGTCCTCCTTCACACCCGGAATCGTGGTGAACTCGTGCAGCACACCGTCGATGCGCAGGCTGGTGACCGCCGCCCCCGGGATGGAGGAGAGCAGCGTACGACGCAGCGAGTTGCCCAGGGTGTAACCGAAGCCCGGCTCCAGCGGCTCGATGACGAACCGGGAACGGGTCTCCGACACGGCCTCTTCGGACAGTGTGGGTCGCTGGGAGATGAGCACTTCGTATTCCTTTCCTCACGGCGCCCGCTATTTGACGCCGATGGAACGGCATGCCCGCGAAAGATCGCGGGCCGGCGACGGATTCCTGCACCGCCACCGCTGGTTGCGGACCGCCGGCGGCCGCCTCGTGGAAGGCCGCCGGCGGGACGCGTCACTTCGAGTAGAGCTCGACGATGAGCTGCTCGGTGACCGGGGTGTCGATCTGCGCGCGCTCCGGGCGCTGGTGCACCAGGATGCGCAGGTTCGAGGGCACGACCTGGAGCCAGGCCGGAACCGGGCGCTCGCCGAGGGTTTCCTTGGCGATCAGGAACGGCGTGGTGCCCAGGGCCTTCGGCTTGACGTCGATGATGTCCCACTTCGAAACCTGGAAGCTGGGGACGTTCACCTTCTTGCCGTTGACCAGGAAGTGACCGTGGCTGACGAGCTGACGCGCCATGCGGCGGGTGCGAGCCAGACCGGCGCGGTACACGACGTTGTCCAGCCGGCTCTCCAGCAGCTGCAGGAGGTTCTCACCCGTCTTGCCCGGGCGGCGGTTGGCTTCCTCGTAGTACGCGCGGAACTGACGCTCGAGCACGCCGTAGGTGAACCGGGCCTTCTGCTTCTCCTGGAGCTGCAGCAGGTACTCGGTTTCCTTGATGCGCGCGCGACCGTGCTGCCCCGGCGGGTACGGGCGACGCTCGAATGCCTGGTCTCCGCCGACAAGGTCAACCTTGAGACGACGGGACTTGCGGGTCGCGGGACCGGTGTAACGAGCCATTGGTGATCCTTACTCCTTTCCCGCGGCTCAGACCCGACGACGCTTCGGCGGGCGGCAGCCGTTGTGCGGCTGCGGGGTCACGTCCTGGATGGTGCCCACCTCGAGGCCTGCGGCCTGCAGCGAGCGGATCGCCGTCTCCCGGCCCGAACCCGGACCCTTGACGAAGACGTCGACCTTCTTCATGCCGTGCTCGGCGGCCTTGCGGGCCGCGTTCTCGGCGGCCATCTGCGCGGCGAACGGGGTGGACTTGCGAGAGCCCTTGAACCCGACGTGGCCGGCCGAGGCCCAGCTGATCACCGCACCGGTGGGGTCGGTGATCGAAACGATCGTGTTGTTGAACGTGCTCTTGATGTGAGCCTGCCCGTGGGCAACGTTCTTCTTTTCCTTGCGCCGCACCTTCTTGACGGCGCCAGCGCGAGCCTTGGGTGGCATAGCTTTAGCTTTCTCCTAGCGAGGCTTACTTCTTCCCGGCCTTCTTCTTGCCGGCGACCGTCTTCTTCGGCCCCTTGCGGGTACGCGCGTTGGTCTTCGTCCGCTGCCCGTTGAGGGGCAGGTGACGACGGTGGCGCACACCCTCGTAGCAGCCGATCTCGATCTTCCGGCGGATGTCGGCCTGGACCTCGCGGCGGAGGTCACCCTCGACCCGGTAGTTCTCCTCGATGAAGTCGCGCAGCTTGGTCAGCTGCTCGTCGTCGAGGTCACGCGGCTTCGCGTCGGCCGAGACGCCGGTGCCGGAGAGGATCTCCTTGGCCCGGGTCTTGCCGATCCCGAAGATGTAGGTAAGCGCGATCTCCATGCGCTTTTCGCGCGGGAGGTCGACGCCAACGAGCCGTGCCATGTCGGCTCCTTCTCCTTATGTCAGTCCAGGTCTGCTCCCACGCCGCCCCCGCACGGGATGTGCGGAGCCCCGGCCTGGTCCGGGGGTCAGCCGGCTCAACTCGCGAGCCGACAGGTCGTGGGAGTTCTTCTCTGTTTCGCTTGCTGCGACCTCAGTGGTCTGCGGTCAGCCCTGACGCTGCTTGTGTCGGGCGTTGTCGCAGATCACCAGGACTCGTCCGTGACGACGAATGACCTGGCACTTGTCGCAGATGCGCTTCACACTCGGCTGGACCTTCACGGTCGTGCTCTCCTGTTGGACGCGTGTCCAGGTCTCCCCGGACACCGTGGAGGTCACTTGTAGCGGTAGACGATGCGCCCACGGGAGAGGTCGTAAGGCGAGAGCTCCACCACAACCCGATCCTCGGGGAGGATTCGAATGTAGTGCTGGCGCATCTTGCCACTGATGTGTGCGAGGACCTTGTGGCCGTTCTCCAACTCGACACGGAACATCGCGTTGGGAAGCGGCTCGATCACCCGACCCTCGACCTCAATGGCCCCGTCCTTCTTGCCCATGTCCTCCGCGTTTCGTGACGGTGACGGTTTGCGGGGCGAAAGCCCCTGCCACACGAGCCGGAGGCCCCGGCACGCATGACCGACACACGCGGGATCCGATTCGAAATACCGATGACCACCCGATCCGGATACTCTTGAGCAGAGTCGCGCGGACGGACACTCCGGGCACAACGAACCGGCGCCACTCGTGCGCCGATAGTCCATCGTACGCGCAGCCCGATGAGCACCACACATCGGGGCTGCTCACACCGCATCCGCCGCCACCGGCGGCTTGCGCCGATCTTCGGGCCCTCACTACTTTCGACCACATACTCGAACCCTCGACACCGGTGTCGAGGCGCGCCCACCCCGGAAACACCCGAGGAGCAGCGTGACAGCGCAGCAGCAGCCCACCGGCAGCCCGGTGCAGGCGTTGACCGGCAAGCTCGCCGAATACCGGACCTTCTTCAGCACCGCGGTCCGCAACCCGCACATGGTCGGCGCCGCCACACCCACCTCGGCCGCCGTGGCGGCCACCGTCGCGCAGGTCGTGCCCAGCACCGGCAGCCCCGTCGTGGTCGAGCTCGGCCCCGGGACCGGATCGCTGTCCGACGGCATCCACGCCCGCCTGCCCGCGGGAGCCCGCCACCTGGGCATCGAGCTCGGCGCCGACATGGTCGCGCACCTGCGCGAGCACAAGCCGTGGCTGGAGGTCGTGCACGGCGACGCCGGCGACCTGGTGTCGGTGCTCGCCGAACACCGGATCGACCGGGTCGACGCGGTCGTCAGCAGCATCCCGTGGTCGCTGCTGGACGACGAGGCCCAGGGCCACATACTCGAGCAGGCTGCCAAGGTCCTCACGCCCAACGGCGCGTTCACGGCCCTGACCTACGTCCCCGCCGAGCGCACCCGCAACGCGCGCCGGTTCCGCGAGCGGCTGCACGAGACCTTCGACGAGGTCCTCACCCACACCACGTGGCGCAACTTCCCGCCCATCCTGCACTACATCTGCCGCCGTCCCCTGGTCTGAGGATTCCGACAACCGGGTACTTCCCAGGCGAAAGGCCGAGTTTCGGTCGACGTGGAGGTCCGATTGCGGACCGGTTACGGTCGGGCGGCATCAAACCCGGGGAGGGCAGGAGAGCCGTGAGCAAGTCACGCGAGTACCTGATGTTCTTGGGCCGCGCCGTCCAGAACCCGTCGAAGGTCGGCGCGGTGCTGCCGACCTCGGAGCACGTGGCCCGCGCGGTCGCCGACGTCGTGCCCAGCCACGGCCCCAGCACGGTGCTGGAGCTCGGCCCCGGCACCGGGGCGCTCAGCGACCCCATCCGGGAGCGCGTCGCACCCGGGTCGCGACATCTGGCGGTGGAGATCGATCCGCAGCTGGTCCGCTACCTCAACCGCACCAAGCCGTGGCTGGAGGTGATCCACGGGGACGCCTCCGACCTGCGCAAACTCCTCGCCGACGCGGGCGTGGACAGGGTGGACGCGGTGATCAGCTCGATCCCGTGGACGCTGCTGCCCGGCGACAAGCAGCGCGAGCTGCTGCACGAGGCCGCCGCGGTGATGACCCCGGGCGGGGTGTTCACCACCGTCACCTACCTGACGACGCTGTGGCGGGCGCAGACCAAGGAGTTCATCGGCGCGCTCGACGACACCTTTGACGAGGTGTTCCCCCGCAGCGCCGTCTGGCGCAACGTGCCGCCGGCGCGCGTCTACGCCTGCCGCCGCCCCAAGGGCTGAGGGCTCAGGCCTCTTCCGGGGCCGTGAGGACCCAGGGACCGTCTTCGGTGATGGCGACCGTGTGCTCCCAGTGGGCCGCACGGGAGCCGTCAGCGGTGACGACGGTCCAGGCGTCGTCGAGCTCCTCGGTCTCGGCGGTGCCGCCGGTCAGCATCGGCTCGACCGCCAGCGCCATGCCCACCCGCAGCTTCGGGCCGCGGCCCGGCTTGCCGAGGTTCGGCAGGAACGGCTCCATGTGCATCTGGGTGCCGATGCCGTGGCCGCCGTACTCGGCGATGATGCCGTAGTCGTGGCCGTCGGCCGCAGCCGCCGACAGCGCAGCGGTCTCCACGGCGTGCGAGATGTCGGTGAGGCGGTTGCCGGCGCGCACCTTCTCGATGCCCGCCCACATGGACGCCTCGGTCGCGGCCGACAGCGCGCGGTCGGCGTCGCTGATCTCACCGATGGCCAGCGTGACGGCGGAGTCGCCGTGCCAGCCGTCGAGGATCGCGCCGCAGTCGACCGACAGCAGATCTCCCTCGGAGAGCACCTCGCGCACCGACGGGATGCCGTGCACGACCTTCTCGTTCAGCGAAGCGCAGATCGAACCGGGGAAGCCGTGGTAGCCCTTGAACGAGGGCACCGCACCGGCGTCGCGGATGACCTGCTCGGCGACGGCGTCCAGCTCGCCGGTGCTCGCACCCGGCACGGCCTTCTCCCGGACGGCCGCCAGCGCACGCGCTACGACCAGGCCAGCGGCCCGCATCGCCTCGATCTCACCGCGCGACTTGAGCTCGATGCCCTTACCCCGACGCAACAAGGCACTCACCTTCGAAGTATTGCTGGACGACGCCGGTTCGCGCCCGGCGAGGGAAATGCGACGGCCGGCCACCATCGGTGACCGGCCGCGCGAACGCTCACTGGTGGCTGCGCAGCGCTTCCAGCGCGCGGCCGGTGATCTCCTCGATCGAGCCCATGGCGTCGATCTTGATGACCTTGTCCCGGTAGTAGCCCAGGATCGGTTCGGTCTCCTCGTGGTACACCGCGAGCCGGCGGCGGATGACGTCCTCGGTGTCGTCCGAGCGGCCACGCGCCAGCATGCGCTTGACCAGCTCCTCCTCCGGGACGTCGAACTGCACGACCGCGGTCAGCGCGAGGTCCTTCTCGCCGAGGATGCCGCTGAGCACCTCGGCCTGAGCGGTGTTGCGCGGGTAGCCGTCGAGCAGGAAGCCCTGGGCCGCGTCCTCGTCGCCGAGGCGGTCGCGCACCATCTCGTTGGTGACCTCGTCCGGCACCAGTTCACCGGCGTCCATGTAGCTCTTGGCCTTCTGGCCGAGCGGCGTGGAGTTGCCGATGTTCGCGCGGAACAGATCTCCGGTGGAGATGTGCGGCACACCGAGCTTCTCGCTGAGCACAGCCGCCTGGGTACCCTTACCGGCACCAGGCGGGCCGACGAGAACCAATCGCACCAAGGGTCTGCCTCCGAATCCTCACCATCGCGCGCCAACTGCTGACGAGCTACGCGGCACCGCCCCGTACCGACGGCGCTGCGATCCCAACCACCCTACGCATTGACGAGGGGCGGGCGAACACGCCCATGCGGAAGTCCGCGCAAGGGCAAGCACGCTGGTCCGGGCGTGTGCAGCACACGCCCGGACGCTCCACCTTACCTGAGGAAACCCTCGTACTTGCGCTGCGTGAGCTGGCTCTCGATCTGCTTCACGGTGTCCAGACCCACGTTGACCATGATCAGCACCGCGGTGCCGCCGAACGGGAAGTTCTGGTTCTGGCCCTGACCACCGGTCAGGCCCAGGAAGAACATCGGCAGGATCGCCACGATGCCCAGGTACAGCGAGCCGGGCAGCGTGATGCGGGAGAGCACGAAGCTCAGGTACTCCGCGGTCGGGCGACCGGGGCGGATACCGGGGATGAACCCGCCGAACTTCTTCATGTCGTCCGCCCGCTCTTCCGGGTTGAACGTGATCGACACGTAGAAGTAGGCGAAGAAGATGATCAGCAGCATGTACAGCAGGATGTGCACCCAGCTGGCCGGATCGACGATGTAGGTCTGCAGGAAGCGCGCCCACCAGCTGTCCTGGTTGCCCGCCAGCTGACCGATCAGCTGCGGCAGGTACAGCAGCGACGAACCGAAGATGACCGGGATGACACCCGCCTGGTTCACCTTCAGCGGCAGGTACGTGGACGTGCCGCCGTACATCCTGCGGCCGATCATGCGCTTGGCGTACTGCACCGGGATCCGGCGCTGCGCCTGCTCGATGAACACCACGGTGGCGATGATCGCGACCGCGAACAGGCAGACCATGGCGAAGACCAGGCCGCCGTGCGAGTTCAGGATGTTGCCGCCCTCGGCGGGGATCCGCGAGGCGATCGAGACGAAGATCAGCAGCGACATGCCGTTGCCGATGCCGCGCTCGGTGATCAGCTCGCCCATCCACATCAGGACGGCCGCACCGGCGGTCATGACGACCACGATGGTGATCAGGTTCAGGACCGAGTCGTCCGGGATCGGCGAGACCGAGCAGCCCTGGAACAGCTGCCCGCGCACCGCGAGCGCGACGATGCCGGTGCCCTGCAGGACCGCCAGGGCGATCGTGAGGTACCGGGTGTACTGGGTGAGCTTGGCCTGGCCGGACTGGCCTTCCTTCTTCAGCTGCTCGAAGCGAGGGATGACCACCTGCAGCAGCTGGATGATGATGCTCGCCGTGATGTAGGGCATGATGCCCAGCGACAGCACCGACAGCTGCAGCAGCGCACCGCCGCTGAAGAGGGTGAGAAGAGAGTAGACACTCTGAGCGCCGCTGCCCTGAATCTGCTCGATGCACTGCTGGATGTTGGGGTACGACACACCGGGCGACGGAATCGTCGCACCGAGGCGGTACAGCACCACCATTCCCAGCGTGAACAGGATCTTGCGGCGCAGGTCCGGCGTTGCCAGAGCCGAGCGGAAGGCGCCGAGCACGCGAACCTCCTGTACGCGAACCGGTCGGAACCGGCCGGAAAACAAGCGGCCGGCTTCGCCAGCCGGCACGGCGGGAAACTCCATGGACAAGGCCGTGGTAACCCACGGCACTACCGCGCGACTTTAGCAGGCCGCGAGGTGGATACGGACAGCGACCGAACCCTCACGACGATCAACGTTTCGCAACATCGCCGCCAAGCAGCGGCAACCGCGCCCTCCCAGGCGCGGTTGCCGTTATTCCCAGCTTGACCTGCGGTGTTGTCGAAGATCGACGATCACGTCGGGGTCAACCGCAGTTCGCCTGCTTTTCTTCCTCGGTCATCGCCCGGGTGGACTGGGTGACCGTTCCGCCCTGGTCGTCGGCCGGGCCGCTGGCCTCGAAGTCGTTGACGTACCAGATGTAGTGGTCGTAGAACTTGTCCTCGAAGTGCAGCTCGTAGGTTCCCTTGGCCTTCTGCATCTTCGGGCCGTGGTAGACCTGCCCGACCTCACCGGGACGCACGGTGATGAAAGTCGTCTGCGACTCGGTGTGCTCGGACCGCCACTCGTGACCGTAGGTGGCCTTGAAGGTCACCTTGAACACCTCGCCGAAGCTGGTGCTCATCGACAGCCCCACGCTGTTGCTCTCCGCGGTGCTGTCGGACCAGGCGACGTTCATCATCTGCTCCTTGTCGGTGCAGTTGAACACCGGCGCGCCGACCGCCTCCGAACTGTTCTGGTAGTACTCCACCTCGCCTTGGGGGTGGAACACGCAGCTGTCGGTGCCGTTGTCGCACTTCTCCAGCAGCTCGCGAACCGTGGGCTCATCGGCCGCCGTGGCGGGCGGGGCCAGCAGCAGAGCCGCCCCGATCGCCGCTGCGCAGCTCATCGCGATGCGCTTCATCATCGAGTTCCTCTCGATCAACTTGAAGACCAACCGAACAACCCCCACCCCCGAGACCCGCACCCGTCCCGTCCCGACCCCGGCCTGAACCCGGATTACCGCCGTAATCGGGTTCCTGAATACGGCCGTATTCAGGAACCCGATTACGGCCGTATTCGGTGGGACCGGGCTTCGGCCGTGGTCCGGGACCGGACTTCAGCCGTTTTCGGGGGACGGGTTACCGCCGTGATCGGGGGCCTGAACACCGGGGGGTTCCTGTCAGGCCTGGTGGGCGGTCACGGGCAGGCGTCGACTTCTTCCTGGGTCATGTCCCGGGAGTGCTGGCTGACCGCGGTCGACGAGTCCTGAGCGGGACCGGTCGCCTCGAAGTCGTTGACGTACCAGATGTAGTGGTCGTGGAACTTGTCCTCGAAGTGCAGCTCGTAGGTGCCGCGCACCTTCTGCATCTGGGCGGCCCGCTCGACCCAGCCCACCTGGTGCGAACCGGTGTCGACGAACGTCGACTGCGACTCGGTGTGCGACTCCTCCCAGGTGTGCTGGAAGGTCTGCTCGTAGGTGACGGCGAAGACCTTGCCGAAGCCGGCCTCGGTGGTCATCGACAAACCGACGCTGTTGCTCTGCGACGTGGTGTCCGACCAGGTGACGCTGTGGCGCTGGTCGTCCGGGGTGCAGTTGTAGACCGGGTCGCCGACCTGCTTGGAGTCCGCGGTGAAGTACTCCGGCTCGCCGGCCGGGTGGAACACGCAGCTGTCGGTGCCGTTGTCGCACTTCTCCAGCAGCTCGCGGACGGTCGGGTCCTCGGCGGCGTTGACGCCCCGGGCGTTGATGACACCCGCGTCCTCAGCGGTCGCGCTCGCGGTGACGGGCACGATCAGCGCGCCGAACGCGCTCGCCGACGCCACCAGGGTGCGAATCGTTCGTGCTCGCATGGCGAATTCCCCTCAGCTCAGACCGACGGACTGGGTGCGGTCGTTCAGCATCGAACCGACGTCGGGCGTGTTCTCCTTGAACGGCCCGTCGCGCTCGCCGCCCAGATCGGGCTCCGGGTAAAGCCAGATCCAGCAACCGCCCCACGGCTGAACCGAGGAGACGACGTTCTTCCAGTCGTCGGGCAGGTTGATCTGGAAGTTGACGACACCGTCCTTCTCGCACATGCCGGAGCCGTAGACGGTGAAGCTCCCGCCGCCGTAGTTGGGGTCGGCGAACAACGTCGCCTGGATGACGTCCCCACGCGCGTCCCTCGACTGCGCGGTGGCCTCGGCCAACGTCGCGAAGCACAGGGTCTCGCCGGTGCTGAAGTGATAGCTGCAGTGCGAATCCGGTTTCGGGGCCACCGGCCCACCGGCCTGGGCCACCGCTGCTCCCGGGACAACCGCGGCCAACACCGCGACGATCACCAGGACGGCACGCCGTCCCACCTGTCGTGGTCGCATATGCCGTCGCTCCTCCCTCGATTCATCAGCGCCGTCCGGGTGAAACGGCGTCGATAAAGCTAGGGAGTCCTGTGACGGGGCCAACACCGTCGAAGAGCAGCTGCGCGAACCCACCTTCGCTTGAAACTCTTCGGTGGATCTTGTTCGGCTGAAGAGCTGCGCGGGGATTCCGACGTGTCGCCGTGCGGGAATCGCGATCTGGCTAAGTGAACTGCCAAGGGTGATTCCCCAGATGCACACGGTATCGCGTCCGTGAATACGTGGGAATCACCAGAAAATAAAAGACCCGCCATCCCGGTTGGATGGCGGGTCTTCTACAGAACTAGATCAGCGCTCGAGCTTGGTGACCGAGCCGCCGGCGGCGGTGATCTTCTCCTGAGCGCTGCCGGTGAAGGCGTGAGCGGTGACGTCCAGCTTGACGCCCTCCAGGTCCCCGTCGCCGAGGATCTTCACCAGCTCGTTCTTCTTGACCAGGCCCTTGGCGACGAGCTCGTCGAAACCGACGGTGCCACCCTCGGGGAACGCCTGGGCCAGCTTGCCGAGGTTCACACCCTGGTACTCGGTGCGGAAGCGGTTCTTGAAGCCCTTGAGCTTCGGGAGCCGCATGTGGATCGGCATCTGCCCACCCTCGAAACGAGGGGAGACGGTCTTGCGGGCCTTGGTGCCCTTGGTACCGCGGCCGGCGGTCTTGCCCTTGGAGCCCTCACCGCGGCCGACGCGGATCTTGTCGCGCTTGGCGCCAGGGGCCGGACGCAGGTCGTGCAGTTTGATGACCATGTCAGTCGACCTCCTCGACCGTCACCAGGTGACGGACGGCATTGACCATGCCGCGCACGTTCGAGTCGTCCGGGCGAACCACGGACTGACGGATCTTGCGCAGGCCGAGGCTGCGCATGGTGTCGCGCTGGTTCTGCTTCGAGCCGACCAGCCCGCGCACCTGAGTGATCTTGAGCTGTGCCATGACGATCAGACCCCCGTCCCGGCGGCACGAGCACGCATCATGAACGCCGGAGCGACATCTTCCAGCGGCAGGCCACGGCGAGCCGCGACCTCCTCCGGACGCTGCAGCTGCTTGAGGGCGTCCACCGTGGCGTGCACGATGTTGATCGGGTTGTCCGAGCCCAGCGACTTGCTCAGCACGTCGTGGATACCGGCGCACTCCAGCACCGCGCGCACCGGGCCGCCGGCGATGACACCGGTACCGGCGCTGGCCGGACGCAGCAGCACGACGCCCGCGGCGTCCTCGCCCTGCACCGGGTGCGTGATGGTGCCGCCCAGGCGCGGGACGCGGAAGAAGTTCTTCTTCGCCTCCTCGACGCCCTTGGCGATGGCCGCGGGAACTTCCTTGGCCTTGCCGTAGCCGACACCGACCATGCCGTCGCCGTCGCCGACGACGACCAGCGCGGTGAAGCTGAAGCGCCGACCACCCTTGACGACCTTCGCGACGCGGTTGATGGTCACGACACGTTCGAACTGCGGGGTCTTCTCTTGGGCCGCCCCGCCACGGCCGCCGTCGCGGCGGTCCCGGCGGTCCTTGCCGCCGGACTCCCCGCCGCCTTCACGCCGAGTGCGTCCAGGCATCAGGCGTCCCTTCCAGTCTCGTTCTTACGCACTTGTCAGAACTCCAGTCCGCCGTCACGGGCGGCGTCGGCCAGAGCGGCCACGCGACCGTGGTAGGCGTTGCCGCCGCGGTCGAACACGACCTTCTCGACACCGGCGTCCTTGGCACGGGCGGCGACGAGCTCGCCGACCTTGGTGGCCACGGCCTTCTTGTCACCCTCGAAGCCGCGGAGCTCGGACTCCAGGCTCGTGGCCGACGCAACGGTGTGGCCCTTGGTGTCGTCGATGACCTGCGCGGTGATGTTGCGCAGCGACCGAGTGACGACCAGACGCGGGCGCTCGGCGGTGCCCAGGATCTTCTTCCGGAGGCGCGTGTGACGCTTGGCGCGGGAGAGCCGACGCTTGGTCGAGATGTCCTTGCCAACCGGCTTGCGCTTGGTAGCTGTCTCGCTCATGGTCACTTACCCGTCTTTCCGACCTTGCGGCGGATGGTCTCACCCGCGTACCGGACACCCTTGCCCTTGTACGGGTCGGGCTTGCGCAGCTTGCGGATACGAGCCGCGATCTCGCCGACCAGCTGCTTGTCGATGCCCTTGACCGAAAGCTTGGTCGGGCCGTCGACCGCGAACTGAATGCCGTCCGGCGGCTCGATCACGATGGGGTGGCTGTAGCCGAGGGAGAACTCGAGGTTCGATCCCTTCTGCAGCACTCGGTAACCGACGCCCATGATCTCCAGGTCCTTCTGGTATCCCTGGCTGACGCCGATCACCATGTTGTTGACGAGAGTCCGGGTCAGCCCGTGCAGCGACCGGCTCTCCCGCTCGTCGTTGGGGCGCTTGACCAGCACCGCGCCGTCCTCGTCCTTCTCGACGACGATCGGCTCGCGGACCTGGTGAGCAAGCTCGCCCTTGGGGCCCTTCACGGTCACCGCCTGGCCGTCGATGTTCACCTCGACGCCGGAGGGGACGGTGATCGGCAGCTTTCCGATGCGCGACATAGCCGCTCCTCCTCCCTTACCAGACGTAGGCGAGGACTTCCCCGCCCACGCCCTTCTTCATGGCCTGCCGGTCGGTCACGAGACCGCCGGAGGTCGAGATGATGGCGACGCCCAGACCACCGAGAACCTTGGGCAGGTTCGTGGACTTGGCGTAGACCCGCAGACCGGGCTTGGAGACCCGGCGCAGGCCCGCGATGCTCCGCTCGCGGTTCGGGCCGTACTTCAGCTCGACGACGAGGTTCTGGTGAGTCTCCCCGTCCTCGACGCGGGAGCCGGCGACGTAGCCCTCCCGCTTGAGGATCTCGGCGATGTTCGCCTTCAGCTTGGAGTGCGGCATCACGACCTCGTCGTGGTATGCCGAGTTTCCGTTGCGCAGACGCGTCAGCATGTCTGCGATCGGATCGGTCATCGTCATGACCTGCTCAACCTTTCTCGTCTGGTTCCGATGAGCCCGGACCGCGACCCACCCGGAGGGCGGGCGTCTGGACTCTGGCCTGGACGAAGTTCGGGGTCTCCCGCCACGGTGACGGGGCCCTGTTCAGTCGTGCGCAAGCACGGCTCGCGTGCGGAGCGTGGGCATCAGCCCTGGTAGCGCCTGCTTCAGGGTAAGGGTCGCCGGATCAGACCGGGCAACCGGGACCCCGAAGCAGGCGGGTGCTCACCAGGAAGACTTGCTCACGCCGGGCAGCTCGCCCGCGTGCGCCATCTCGCGGAAGCAAACGCGGCACAGACCGAACTTGCGGAACACGGAGCGCGGACGCCCGCACTTCTGGCAGCGGGTGTAGCCGCGAACCTTGAACTTCGGCTTCTGGGCCGCCTTGATAACCAGCGCCTTCTTCGCCATCGCTCAGTTCTCCTTGAACGGGAAGCCCAGGTGCTTCAGCAGCGCCCGGCCCTCGTCATCGTTGGTGGCAGTGGTAACGACGGTGATGTCCATACCCCGCGGGCGGTCGATGTTGTCCGGGTTGATCTCGTGGAACATCGACTGCTCGTTGAGGCCGAACGTGTAGTTGCCCCTGCCGTCGAACTGCTTCGGCGAGAGACCGCGGAAGTCACGGATGCGCGGCAGCGCGATGGTGACCAGGCGGTCCAGGAACTCCCACATGCGGTCGCCGCGCAGGGTCACCCGCGCGCCGATCGGCTGGCCCTCGCGCAGCTTGAACTGCGCGATGGACTTGCGGGCCCGACGGATCTCGGGCTTCTGGCCGGTGATGGAGGTGAGGTCGCGAACCGCGCCCTCGATCAGCTTGCTGTCCCGCGCGGCGTCGCCAACACCCATGTTGACCACGACCTTGACCGCGCCCGGCACCTGCATCACGTTGGAGTAGTTGAACTCCTCGTTCAGGGCCTGGCGGATCTCCTCGCGGTACCGGGTCTTGAGCCGGGGGACGATCTTCTCAGCAGTAGTCATGATCAGATGTCCTTACCGTTGCGGCGCGAGACGCGAACCTTCTTGCCGTCCTCGTCGATGCGGTGACCGACGCGGGTCGGCTTGCCGTCCGAGTC
This sequence comes from Saccharopolyspora endophytica, assembly GCF_018070075.1. Taxonomy (GTDB): domain Bacteria; phylum Actinomycetota; class Actinomycetes; order Mycobacteriales; family Pseudonocardiaceae; genus Saccharopolyspora; species Saccharopolyspora endophytica. The sequence goes on along the minus strand of NZ_JAGPXE010000001.1, from coordinate 603,007 downwards.
CACGACCATCACGTTGCTCACGTGGATCGGGGCTTCCTGGGTGACGATGCCGCCGGACTGCGCGCCACGCTCGGTCCGGGAGACCTTGGTGTGCTTCTTGATCCGGTTGACACCCTCGACCAGGACCCGCTGCTCCGCCGGCATGGCCTGGATGACCTTGCCCTTGGCGCCCTTGTCCTTACCGGAGATGACGACGACCGTGTCGCCCTTCTTGATCTTCATGATCACAACACCTCCGGCGCGAGCGAGATGATCTTCATGAACTTCTTGTCGCGCAGTTCTCGGGCCACCGGCCCGAAGATGCGGGTGCCTCGCGGCTCGCCGCCCGGCTTCACCAGGACGGCGGCGTTCTCGTCGAACCGGATGTAGGAACCATCCGCGCGACGCTTTTCCTTCTTCTGGCGGACGATGACGGCCTTGACCACATCGCCCTTCTTGACTCCGGCACCGGGGATGGCTTCCTTGACGGTCGCCACGATGATGTCCCCGAGGCCCGCGTAGCGTCGGCCCGACCCACCGAGGACACGGATCGTAAGGATCTCCTTGGCCCCGGTGTTGTCGGCGACGCGAAGTCGCGACTCCTGCTGGATCACGTATGACTCCTGACCCTAAGTGCCCGAACCTTGTGCCCGGACACACTCTGGCGTGCCAAATTGCCGACCTGACACGCGCGGTCAACTACCACAAGCGAAACGGCCGGCCGCTGATCTTGCCGGCGACCGGCCGGTTCACTGGTGTTCGTTACTTGGCCTTCTCGACGACCTCGACCAAGCGCCAGCGCTTGCTGGCGCTGAGCGGCCGGGTCTCCATCAGCAGCACCCGGTCACCGACGCCGGCCGAGTTGGCCTCGTCGTGCGCCTTGACCTTGGTGGTCTGACGCATGACCTTGCCGTAGAGGGCGTGCTTCTTGCGGTCTTCCAGGGAGACCACGATCGTCTTGTCCATCTTGTCCGAGACGACGTAGCCCTCGCGCACCTTGCGGCTGTTGCGCTCCACGCCCTGTCCTTTCTCACTCATGCCGCGCCCTCCTCAGCGCCTTCGGGGTTAACCGTCAGGCCCAGTTCGCGCTCGCGCATGATGGTGTAGATCCGGGCGATGTCCTGTCGGACGACGCGCAGCCGCCGGTTGTTCTGCAGCTGACCAGTGGCCATCTGGAACCGGAGGTTGAACAGCTCTTCCTTCGATTCCTTCAGCCGCTGCACGAGCTCCTCGTTGTCCAGCTCGCGGAGCTCGGATGCGGTGACACCCGCTGCCATCAGAAGTCACCACCCTCGCGGGACACGATCTTGCACTTCATCGGGAGCTTGTGCGCCGCACGAGTCAACGCCTCGACCGCCGTCTTCTCGTTCGGGAAGGTCAGCTCGAACATGATGCGTCCGGGCTTGACGTTGGCGACCCAGGACTCCGGCGAACCCTTACCGGAACCCTGACGGGTTTCGGCCGGCTTCTTGGTCAGCGGGCGGTCCGGGAAGATGTTGATCCACACCTTGCCGCCACGCTTGACGTGCCGGGTGATCGCGATACGCGCCGACTCGATCTGCCGGTTGGTCACGTAGCCGTGCTCGATCGCCTGAATGCCGTACTCGCCGAAACTGATCCGGGTGCCACCCTTGGCGAAGCCCTTACGCTTCGGCGCGTGGCTCTTGCGCCACTTCACCCTGCGTGGGACGAGCACGTCTCAGCCCTCCGTCTTCTCTTCAGCCGGCGCAGCCTGCGGCTGCTCGCCCTCCGCGGCCTTGGTCTCGGCCTTGGCGGACTTGTCAGCTGCACCGCGCTCACCGCGGTCCGCACCGCCACGACGACGGCCACCGCGGTCACCGCGGCCACCACGCTCGTTGCGGTCGTTGCCACCGCCGCGCGGCGGACGGACCTCGGACTCCTGCTGCTTCTGCTTCAGGCCACCGACCAGCTCGCCCTTGTAGATCCACACCTTGACGCCGATGCGCCCGAAGGTGGTGCGGGCCTCGAAGAAGCCGTAGTCGATGTCCGCGCGCAGCGTGTGCAGCGGGACGCGACCCTCGCGGTAGAACTCCGAGCGCGACATCTCCGCGCCACCCAGACGTCCGCCGCACTGCACCCGGATGCCCTTGACCTGCGACGAGCGCATGGCCGACTGAATGGCCTTGCGCATCGCGCGACGGAAGGACACGCGGTTGGACAGCTGCTCGGCCACACCCTGTGCGACCAGCTGGGCGTCCGCCTCGGGGTTCTTGACCTCGAGGATGTTGAGCTGAACCTGCTTGCCGGTCAGCTTCTCCAGCGCACCGCGGATGCGGTCCGCCTCGGCACCGCGACGGCCGATGACGATGCCCGGCCGGGCGGTGTGAATGTCCACGCGGACGCGCTCACGGGTGCGCTCGATCTCCACCTTCGAGATCCCAGCGCGCTCCATCCCGCGAGACAGCTGCCGGCGGATCTTGACGTCTTCCGCGACGTACTCCGAGTACTGCTTGTCGGCGTACCAGCGAGACTTCCAGTCCGTGGTGATGCCGAGTCGGAAGCCGTGCGGGTTGATCTTCTGACCCACTACCGGGCACTCCCCTTCTGGCTCTTTCGGGACTTGGTCACCGCGGGCCGAGATTCGACCTCGACCGTGATGTGGCTGGTCCGCTTCCGGATCCGGTACGCACGACCCTGCGCGCGCGGCCGGAACCGCTTCAACGTCGGACCCTCGTCCACGTACGCGTGGTTCACGACCAGCGTCTCGGGATCGAGGGAAAGGTTGTTCTCCGCGTTGGCGATCGCACTGGCGAGCACCTTCGACACCGGACCGCTGGCGGTCTGCGGCGCGAACTGAAGCACAGCCAGGGCATCGCTGGCGCTCCGGCCCTTGATGAGCTCGACCACGCGCCGCGCCTTCATCGGCGACACGCGGACGAACCGGGCCCGCGCCACTGCCCGCGGGGCTTCCGCGGCAGTGGAGTCGGAACGGGCTGTCATCCTGCTACCCCTTGCTCTTACTCGTTCGTGTCACAGACCCGCTCAGCGGCGGCGCGACTTCCGGTCATCCTTGACGTGGCCCTTGAAAGTGCGGGTCGGGGCGAATTCGCCCAGCTTGTGCCCCACCATCGCCTCGGTGACGAACACCGGGACGTGCTTGCGACCGTCGTGCACCGCGAAGGTGTGGCCCAGCATGTCCGGGATGATCGTCGACCGACGGGACCAGGTCTTGATCACGGTCTTCTTGCCCGACTCGTTAAGCGCGTCCACCTTCTTGAGCAGGTGGTCGTCCACGAACGGGCCCTTCTTCAGGCTGCGTGGCATGTTTGCTTACCTCCCTGCTCAGCGCTTCTTGCCGGTACGCCGGCGGCGGACGATGAGCTTGTCACTCGGCTTGCGGAGACGGGTACGACCCTCCGGCTTACCGTTCGGGTTGACCGGGTGGCGACCACCGGAGGTCTTGCCCTCACCACCACCGTGCGGGTGGTCCACCGGGTTCATGACGACACCGCGGACGGTCGGGCGCTTGCCCTTCCACCGCATGCGGCCGGCCTTGCCCCAGTTGATGTTGGCGTGCTCCGAGTTGCCGACCTCGCCGACGGTGGCACGGCAGCGCGCGTCCACGTTGCGGATCTCGCCCGAAGGCATCCGCAGCTGGGCGTACGGACCGTCCTTGGCCACCAGCTGCACCCGGGCACCGGCCGAGCGAGCGATCTTCGCGCCCTGACCGGGGCGGAGCTCGATCGCGTGGATCACGGTACCGGTGGGGATGTTGCGCAGCGGCAGGTTGTTACCCGGCTTGATGTCGGCCCGAGCGCCGCTCTCGATCGGGTCGCCCTGCTTCACACCGTTCGGCGCGATGATGTACCGCTTCTCGCCGTCGGCGTAGTGCAGGAGCGCGATCCGAGCGCTGCGGTTCGGGTCGTACTCGATGTGCGCGACCTTGGCCGGCACACCGTCCTTGTCGTTGCGGCGGAAGTCGATCAGGCGGTAGGCCCGCTTGTGACCGCCACCCTTGTGCCGCGTGGTGATCTTGCCCTGAGCGTTGCGACCCGCCTTGCGATTCAGCGGGACGATCAACGACTTCTCCGGCTCCGTCCGGGTGATCTCGGCGAAGTCGGACACGCTCGAGCCACGACGGCCAGGCGTCGTCGGCTTGTACTTGCGAATGCCCATTTCTAAAGCAACCTCGTCCTAATCAGCACCGTCAGGCGGCCGGACCGCCGAAGATCTCGATCGCCTTGCTCTCCGGCGTCAGGGTGACGATGGCCCGCTTGGTGTCCTTGCGCTTGCCGAACCCGGTGCGGGTGCGCTTGCGCTTGCCGTCGCGGTTGATCGTGTTGACGCTGGCGACCTTGACGTCGAAGATCTGCTCAATGGCGATCTTGATTTCGGTCTTGTTCGAGCGCGGGTCCACCAAGAAGGTGTACTGCGACTGCTCCAGCAGTCCGTAGCTCTTCTCGGAGATCACCGGCTTCAGGATGATGTCCCGGGGGTCGGCGCTCACTGCTCTGCCTCCTCAGCGGAAGAAGCGGCGGCCTTGACCGACCGGCCCTTGGCCGGGCCTGCGACGAAACGGTCGTAGGCGGCCTTGGTGAACACAACGTCGTCGCTGTTGAGCACGTCGTAGGTGTTCAGCTGACCCGGGTCGATCAGGTGCACGTTCTGCAGGTTCCGCAGGCTCAGCCACGAGTTCTGCTCCTCGTGGCGGTCGAGCACGACCAGAACCTTCTTGGCTTCGGTCCAGTTCCGCAGCGCGGTCTTGGCCGACTTGGTGGACGGCTGCTCGCCGCCGACAACGCCGGTGACCACGTGCAGCTGGCCGGCGCGAACCCGGTCGGAGAGGGCACCGCGCAGGGCGGCCTTCACCATCTTCTTCGGGGTCCGCTGGGTGTAATCCCGCGGCTGCGGGCCGTGGACGGTGCCACCGCCGGCGAACTGAGGGGCGCGGATGGAGCCCTGACGGGCGTTACCGGTGCCCTTCTGCCGGTACGGCTTCTTGCCGCCGCCGGAGACCTGACCGCGGGTCTTCGTGGCGTGCGTGCCCTGGCGAGCCGCGGCCAGCTGGGCCACGACGACCTGGTGCATCAGCGCCACGTTGGCCTGCGCGTCGAAAATCTCGGCCGGCAGCTCGACGGTGCCGTCGGTCTTGCCGTCCGGGGTACGGACGTCGAGCGTCAAGCTCATCACGCACCACCCTTCGCGGGGCTCTTAACCAGCACCAGGCCGCCCTTGGGACCGGGCACGGCGCCCTTGATCAGCAGCAGGCCGTTGTCGCCCTCGACCTTGTGCACCTTCAGGTTCTGCGTGGTGACGCGGTTGGTACCCATCCGCCCCGCCATGCGCATGCCCTTGAAGACGCGACCGGGGGTCGCGCAGCCGCCGATGGAACCCGGCTTGCGGTGCACCGCCTGAGCACCGTGGCTCATCGGCTGACGGTGGAAACCGTGCCGCTTGATGGTGCCCGCGAAGCCCTTGCCCTTGCTGGTGCCGACCACGTCGACCACCGCGCCGGCCTCGAAGAGGTCCGCGCTGATCTCCTGGCCGAGCTCGTACTCACCGGCATCCGCGGTGCGCAGCTCCACGACGTGGCGGCGCGGGGTGACACCGGCCTTGGTGAAGTGGCCGCCACGCGGCTTGTTCACCCGGCGGGGGTCGATGGCGCCGAACGCCAGCTGCACGGCCGAGTAGCCGTCCTTCTCGGGGGTCCGGATCTGGGTGATCACGTTCGGCCCGGCCTGCACGACGGTCACCGGGATGACCCGGTTCTGGTCGTCGAAGACCTGGGTCATGCCGAGCTTCGTGCCCAGAATCCCCTTGATCTGCCTGTCAGACATTGGTCTCGTTCTCTCCGCTACCTCGTCGCCGTGCCTTACTGGATGTTCACGTCGACGCTGGCCGGCAGGTCGATGCGCATCAACGCGTCGACCGTCTTCGGCGTCGGTTCGAGGATGTCGATGAGCCGCTTGTGCGTACGCATCTCGAAGTGCTCCCGCGAGTCCTTGTACTTGTGCGGGGAGCGGATGACGCAGTAGACGTTCTTCTCAGTGGGCAGCGGCACTGGCCCCACGACCCGAGCGCCGGTGCGCGTCACGGTCTCGACGATCTTGCGTGCGGACGCGTCGATCGCCTCGTGGTCGTAGGCCTTGAGCCGGATGCGGATCTTCTGTCCCGCCATGGTGGCTTGCCGTTCCTCTAGTCTCGTGCCGCGGTCAGGTACATGGGTGCAGGGCGCACCCATCGGTGCCCCTCACGGCCCTCAGCGTGGTGTCGTCCCCGATACCGGGAGCCGTCACAGCTCTCAGTCCGCCCCTGTTCAAGTGTGTTGGTGCCCGGTACACGCGGTCGGGCGTGTCGCCCAGCTGTCGCATACCGGTCCCCTCGAACGTCGCCGATGGGGTGGGCCCGAAAGCCCGTACACCTTCTTGTGCCCTGCTCGGCCGACCGAAAGCGGCCGGGGGATCGGATTCCGAAAGAGAACGGAGCCGAACACCGAACAAGGGCGCGAGGCCCTCGCGCCAGGGCGGCCGGAGCTTCGTCGCGACTACCAGGACCGATCACGTCGATCCGCGAGTCTGAAATTCCGGCCGCCCTGAACGAGCAACCCATACAGGATGGCACATCCTCTGCACCACCCAAAATCGGGGGTCGTTTTACGGGACCGAGGTCACCGCAAAACAAGAGAGGACCCGCCTCCCGCGAGGGAAGCGGGCCCTCGTCACGTCACTTGGTGATCTTGGTGACGCGACCGGCGCCGACGGTGCGGCCACCCTCGCGGATCGCGAAGCGCAGACCCTCGTCCATCGCGATGGGCTGGATCAGCTGGACCGACATCTCGGTGTTGTCGCCCGGCATGACCATCTCGGTGCCCTCGGGCAGGGTCACAACGCCGGTGACGTCCGTCGTCCGGAAGTAGAACTGCGGACGGTAGTTGTTGAAGAACGGCGTGTGACGGCCACCCTCGTCCTTGGACAGGATGTAGACCTGCGCCTCGAACTCGGTGTGCGGGGTGGTGGTGCCCGGCTTCACGACGACCATGCCGCGCTCGACCTCTTCGCGCTTGATGCCGCGAATCAGCAGACCGACGTTGTCGCCCGCCTGGCCCTCGTCGAGGAGCTTGCGGAACATCTCGACACCGGTGACGGTGGTCTTGAGCGGCTTCTCCTTGATGCCGACCAGTTCCACCTCCTCGTTCACCTTGATGATGCCGCGCTCGATGCGGCCGGTGATGACGGTGCCGCGGCCGGTGATCGAGAAGACGTCCTCGACCGGCATCAGGAACGCCTTGTCGGTGTCACGCACCGGGTCCGGAACGTTCTCGTCGACGGCGGTCATCAGCTCGACGATCTTGTCGGCCCACTCGGCGTCGCCTTCCAGCGCCTTCAGCGCGGAAACGCGGACCACCGGCACGTCGTCGCCCGGGAACTCCTGGGACGACAGCAGCTCGCGGACCTCCATCTCGACGAGCTCGAGGATCTCCTCGTCGTCGACCATGTCGGACTTGTTCAGCGCGACCAGGATGTAGGGCACGCCGACCTGGCGAGCCAGCAGCACGTGCTCGCGGGTCTGCGGCATCGGGCCGTCGGTCGCGGCGACCACCAGGATCGCGCCGTCCATCTGGGCGGCACCGGTGATCATGTTCTTCACGTAGTCAGCGTGACCCGGAGCGTCGACGTGAGCGTAGTGACGCTTCTCCGTCTGGTACTCCACGTGCGCGATCTGAATCGTGATACCGCGCTCTTTTTCCTCCGGCGCCTTGTCGATCTCGTCGAACGGCGTGAAGGGGTTCAGCTCCGGGTACTTGTCGTGCAGAACCTTGGTGATGGCTGCGGTGAGCGTGGTCTTGCCGTGGTCAACGTGACCGATGGTCCCGATGTTGACGTGCGGCTTGTCCCTCTCGAACTTCGCCTTCGCCACTGGATTGTCCTCCTGGACTTGTTAACTTTCCGCCGTACGACTTGTTGTGCCAGGCGGAGTCCTGTCGGGTAGGTGACGAGCGGATCGCTTCCGAAGTGGTCGCTGACCGCTCGCCGCCGTCTGGAGGGGATTGCTCCCCGGTCGCCTTCGCGAGGCGTCGCCTCTTGGCCGGCCCCGGTCACCCGAGGCCGACCAGCGGGTCACTCGCCCGTTGCCTTGGCGATGATCTCCTTAGCCACACCGGCCGGAACCTCGGCGTAGGAGTCGAACACCATCGAGTAGTTGGCACGACCCTGGGTCTTGGACCGCAGGTCGCCGACGTACCCGAACATCTCGGACAGCGGCACGAGAGCCTTGACGACGCGGGTACCGCTGCGCTCCTCCATGGCCTGGATGTGGCCACGGCGGGAGTTCAGGTCTCCGATGACATCGCCCATGTAGTCCTCGGGCGTGGTCACCTCGACCGCCATCATCGGTTCGAGCAGCGCCGGAGAAGCCTTGGCGGCCGCCTCCTTGAGTGCCATCGAACCGGCGACCTTGAAGGCCATTTCCGACGAGTCGACCTCGTGGTACTGGCCATCGAGCAAGGTCACCTTCACGCCGACCAGCGGGTAGCCGGCCAGCACGCCGTACTGCATGGCGTCCTGCGCACCCTGGTCAACCGACGGGATGTACTCCCGCGGGATCCGACCGCCGGTGACCTTGTTGTCGAACTCGTAGGTCGCGCTGTCGGACGTCTGCTCGATCGGGTCGAGCTTGATGATCACGCGCGCGAACTGACCGGAACCACCGGTCTGCTTCTTGTGCGTGTACTCGTACTTCTCGATCGACTTGCGAATCGTCTCGCGGTAGGCCACCTGCGGCTTACCGATGTTCGCCTCGACCTTGAAGTCGCTCTTCATGCGGTTGACCAGCACCTCGAGGTGCAGCTCACCCATGCCCTTGATGATCGTCTGACCGGTCTCGTCGTCCAGCTTGACCTGGAACGTCGGGTCCTCCTCGGCGAGCTTCTGGATCGCCGTGGAGAGCTTCTCCTGGTCAGCCTTCGTCTTGGGCTCGATGGCCACCTCGATGACCGGCGCCGGGAACGTCATCGACTCGAGGACGATGGGGTTCGCGGAGTCGCACAGGGTGTCACCGGTGGTGGTCTCCTTGAGACCGATCACCGCGTAGATGTGACCCGCCTGGATCTCATCGACCGGGTTCTCCTTGTTGGAGTGCATCTGGAACATCTTCCCGATGCGCTCCTTGCGGCCCTTGGTCGAGTTGATGACCTGGGCACCGGAGGCGACCTTGCCGGAGTAGACCCGGATGTAGGTCAGCTTGCCGAAGAAGGGGTGCACCGCGATCTTGGAGACCAGCGCGGCGAACGGCTCCTGGGTGCTCGGCTTGCGCTCCGCGGGGGTCTCACCGTCCGGCAGGGTGCCCTGCACGGCGGGGACGTCCAGCGGCGAGGGCAGGTAGTCGACGACCGCGTCGAGCATGGGCTGAACGCCCTTGTTCTTGAACGCGGTGCCGCAGATGACCGGGAACGCGGTGCGCTCGACGGTGATCTTGCGGATGCCGTCCTTGATCTGCTCCTGGGTCAGCTCTTCGCCGCTGAAGTAGGCCTCCATGAGGGCCTCATCGGTCTCGGCGACGGCCTCGACGAGCTTCTCCCGGTACTCGGCGGCCTTGTCGGCCAGATCCGCCGGGATGTCCTCGATCTCGTAGTCGGTGCCCTTGGACACCTCACCACGCCAGGTCAGGGCCTTCATCTGAACCAGGTCGACGACGCCCTCGAACTCGGACTCCACACCGATCGGCAGCTGCAGGACCAGCGGCTTGGCGTGCAGCCGGTCCTCGATCGTGCTCACGGTGTAGTAGAAGTCCGCGCCCAGCTTGTCCATCTTGTTGACGAAGCAGATGCGGGGGACGTCGTACTTGTCCGCCTGGCGCCAGACCTGCTCGGACTGGGGCTCGACACCTTCCTTGCCGTCGAACACCGCGACCGCGCCGTCGAGGACGCGCAGCGAGCGCTCGACCTCGACGGTGAAGTCGACGTGGCCGGGGGTGTCGATGATGTTGATCTGGGTGTCGCCCCAGAACGTGGTGGTAGCAGCCGAGGTAATGGTGATACCCCGCTTCTGCTCCTCCTCCATCCAGTCCATCTGAGAAGCACCGTCGTGCGTCTCGCCGAGCTTGTGCGTGATCCCGGTGTAGTACAGGACCCGCTCGGTGGTGGTGGTCTTGCCCGCATCGATGTGGGCCATGATGCCGATGTTGCGGACCTTGGTCAGGTCAGTCAGCACGTCGCGTGCCACGAGATTCTTCCCCGTTCCCTAACAGCAGGTGCAAGTCGCGGTGACAGGTGCAAAGCTGTCGAATCGGTTCGGCTGGCGGGCAAGACCCACCAGATGTCACCAGCGGTAGTGCGCGAAGGCCTTGTTGGACTCCGCCATCTTGTGAGTGTCTTCGCGCTTCTTGACGCTCGCGCCGAGGCCGTTGCTCGCGTCCAGCAGCTCGTTCATGAGGCGCTCGACCATGGTCTTCTCGCGACGCTGCCGCGAGTAGGTGGTCAGCCAGCGCAGAGCGAGGGTGGTGGACCGGCCGGCCCGCACCTCGATCGGCACCTGGTAGGTCGCGCCACCGACGCGGCGGCTGCGGACCTCCAGGGTCGGCTTGACGTTGTCCAGGGCACGCTTGAGCGTGACGACCGGGTCGGTGCCGGTCTTCTCCCGGCAGCCTTCCAGGGCCGCGTACACGATCTTCTCGGCCAGCGAACGCTTGCCGTCCACGAGGATCTTGTTCACCAGCTGCGTGACCAGCGGCGAGCCGTACACGGGATCAGCGTGCAGCGGCCGCTTCGGGGCCGGACCCTTGCGGGGCATCAGCTCTTCTCCTTCTTCGCGCCGTAGCGGCTGCGAGCCTGCTTGCGGTTCTTCACACCCTGGGTGTCAGCGGAACCACGGATGATCTTGTAGCGCACGCCGGGCAGGTCCTTCACACGGCCGCCACGAACGAGCACGATCGAGTGCTCCTGCAGGTTGTGGCCCTCACCCGGGATGTAGGCCGTGACCTCGATGCCGCTGGTCAGCTTGACACGAGCGACCTTGCGCAGGGCCGAGTTGGGCTTCTTCGGGGTGGTCGTGTACACGCGGGTGCACACGCCACGCCGCTGCGGGCTCCCCTTGAGCGCCGCGGTCTTGGTCTTGGCGACCTTGTCCTGGCGGCCCTTACGGACCAGCTGCTGGATGGTGGGCATGGACCGGCTTTCTGTCAGCGTTCGCGTCTTTTAGGTACTCGACCAAGCAGCCGCTCGTTCGAGCTTCGGCGTGCCCTGGGCGTCGAGCACCTGTCAGGCACTGTGTTTCGGGACTCCCCCGCACACGAGGTCGGGCGTGTCGCCCGCTCCTCGGCCCTCACAGCGCCCGTTCCGGCCGAAACCGAGGTAGACCCCAGAGGGTTTTCGGAAGAGTTCCACACATCCTCGGCGCTGCCGCGGCCCTCCACTCGGGCGGCCACGTCATGCACGGGCATGCGGATCGACCCGATTGGCGTCGGGTCCGATAAACAAAGATACCCGCCCCGTTCTCAGAGGGTCAAAACGGGGGTCCCCTTGACCTGCTCGATCACCCGGCGCGGGCTCCGCGCCACAGATGAGGTGCGAGCTCTCATCGACTTCTCACAGGATTCTACCCCGTGTGACAAGCCCCTCCCGCCAACCGAGAACGGGGTGTCCGCGCGGACACCCCGTTCTCGGAGACGGCTCAGGCCTCGGCCAGCCAGCCCTCTTCGGTCAGGACCTTCAGCGAGTTGGGCAGGACGTAGGCGGTCCCGCCGCCGACCTGTCCGTGCTCGGGCTTGGCGACGCCGGTGATGGCGTCGAACGCCTTCACCACCCGGTAGCGGCGGTACTGCCCCGGCTGGCGGCCCGGCGGCATGCTGCGCTGCGGGATCGTGGTGCCCGCGACGAACGCGGTGTTGCCGACCGGTTCGCCGAAGCGGTCGATCTCGTCACCGGGCTGCAGCTGGACCACGAACTTCTGGTCGTAGGACGACAGCGGCGGCTCGTCGGCCATCTCCGGCCACGGGCACTCGAAGTCCAGCAGCGCCTCGTCCGGCTCCCGGAGGTAGCGGTCGCGCTCGACCGTCATCGCGCCGATCAGGAAGAACCCCGCCGTCCACGGGTCGGGGAAGCGGTGCTTGGGGTTCGGCCGGTCGTCGTGGGCCTCCACCGCCCACCAGCCGTCCGGCTCGGGCCGCATGCTCCAGCCGCCGCCGACCGGCTCGTCGAAGCTGTAGAACCGGCTGCTCACGCCCTGCGCCGCCAGGTGCGCGCCGACCGCCACGAACGCGTCCTCCGGGCGGTGGGCCAGCATCGAGGCCGGGTCGGTGGCCAGGATCAGCGACTTGGCCTCGGCCGACTTCACGTCGGCGACCGTCGTCGGCGCCTGGTAGCGAGCGCGGCGGATGTGGTCGAGGAACTCCGGCGGCGGGGCGATGTCGTGCTCTTCGAGGTAGTAGGCCATCGCCTGCGGCCACACCCACACGCCGTCGGTGTGGAACTGCTTGGGCACCTCGGAGCCGCGCGCCGGGTCGAGCTCGTCGGCGTCGGTGGACATCGCCGACAGCACGATCTCGCCGCCGTTGAGGTAGCTGAACACCTCGCGCTTCTCGATCCACGGCACCGCCGGCCGGAACACCTGCGGCCTGCCCTGCGCGTCCCGGCCGTCGAACACCGGCAGCATCCGCAGCGGGCCGGTCGCCCCGTCCGGGTAGGTGACGGCGTCGACGAAGTGGTCCCAGGCCGGGGCCAGCAGCCACTGCTCGGGGTTGCGGCGCGGGTAGAACCGCAGTTCGTCCAGGTGAGCGCGGCCGTCCTCGGGCGGGTTCTGCCACTGCGGCTCGGTGTGGGAGGTGTGCAGCTCCCCTCCGGAGAACACCGCGGAGGTCCAGGCACCGGTCTCCGGGCGGTAGCCGACGTCGCGGATGCGGCGCAGCAGCTCGAAGACCTCATCGCTCGCGTCGGTCTCGAACCGGGTCCCCAGCGCGGTGCAGCGGACCTCGGCGGACCCCACCGCCGCCCGCAGCGCCTGCAGCAGTTCCGCCACCTGCGCGGTGCGGTCCGGGAACGCGCCGAACGCGGCCGGCGCCGGGAACGGCGGGTGCACCGGGAACGGGTCACCCTGCCTGACGTTGATCAACTGTCCCCCTCAACGGTTTCGGTGCTCGCCACCCCGTCGAGGCGGCGGCGAGGTGCGGGCTTCGGCGACGGGAAACCCCCGGCGTCGGCACCGACTGTCGCCGGTTCGGCCGACCACTGCGGCCGAACCGGGTAGCGCTCGTTCCAGTCCTGATCGGACGGCGGGTCGATGGCGGCGCGGCCGGGCTGGAAGCCGCCGCGGCCGAACTCGGCGACGCAGTCCAGCGCCATCTGCTCGATGACGTCGCGCAGCTCCAGCTCGGCCAGCCAGTCCAGCGGCAGCGCACCCACGCCCTGCAGCGCGCCGACGATGTTGCCGCAGATCGCGCCGGTGGAGTCGCTGTCCCCGTCGTGGTGCACGGCGATCTTCAGCGCCAGCTCCACGTCCTCACCGGCCACCAGCGCCGCGCACACCGCGATCGCCACGGCCTGCTCGCCGACCCAGCCACCGCCGAGGACCTCGGCGACGCGCTCCGGCGTCGGCACGCCCTCGGCCGCCAGGTCCACGGCGGCCTTGATCGCGGCGGTGGTCTCCTCGTGGTCGTCCCAGGTCTCCAGCACCTGCAGGGCCAGCCACACGCCGTCGTCGAGGCTGCGGCCCAGCAGCGCCTGCTGCACGATCACCGCCAGCGCCCCCGCGGAGTGGTACCCGGCCGGGTGGCTGTGGGTGAGCGCGGCGGTGCGCGTCGCGAGCTCGAACACCTCGGCCGGATCGGTCGAGGTCAGCGCGACCGGCGCCGCGCGCATCGCGCCACCGCAACCCTTGGAGTCGTTGATCGTCTCGGTCAGCGACCCGGCCCGGTGGCCGTCGCCGAAGGCGGTCAGCGCCCGGAAGATGGTCTTGCCCGGGGCGCGGGTGTGGAACAGCCCCGGGACCTCGACCAACCAGCCGTCCGGCACCGGGTGGTCGGCGAAGAACTCGCCGGCCGCCGCGTCCCACTCGACGCCCTGGGTGTGCAGCCAGCGCTGGTAGGCCAGCTGCACCTCGGGCAGCGGGTCCGCGGCGCCGAGGGTGCGCGCGGCGACGCTGCCCCGGATCAGGCCCTCCGCGGTGAACAGCGTCATCTGCGTGTCGTCGGTGATCGCTCCGTGCACGCCGTACGCCTCGCGCAGGCCGCTGGGACCGCTGGCGCCGAAGCGCTCGGTGATCTGCGCGGCGGTGATGAACTCCAGGTCCGCGCCCAGCGCGTCGCCGAGAGCGCCTCCGAGGAAGCAGCCCAGGACCCGCTCGGTCAGCGACGGGGCGGCATCGCCCGGTCCCTCGGTCTTGCCGTGCACGCGACGGCCGACCGAGATCGGAAGGGCCTCGACGACCTGCGGTTCCGGCTCGGCGGGGACGTCCTCGGCGGCATCGACCGCGGTGTCCTCGGGGTCGTCGTCGGTGTCCTCGGCGTCTGGGGTGGTGTCTTCGGCGGTGTTCTCCGCGCTTGCGGCGGTGTCCTCAGCGGCGGGAGCGACGGCCTCTTCGGGTTCGTCGAGGTCAAAGGCAACATCCTCTGCCGGTTCCTCGACGAGGGTGCGAGCGGCGTCCTCCTCCCGCTCCTCGACGAGGGCGGTCGGCTCGACTTCCTCCGGCTCCTCGGTGAAGGCGACCTCGTCCCGCTCGGCCTCGTCCGACTCGGTTTCGTCCTGCGCGAGTTCGTGCAGCTCGGCTTCGTCCCGCTCGGTTTCGCGCGGTTCGACTTCCTGCGGTTCTTCCGCCGCCTCGTCCTCAACGTCGGCGACTTCGGTCTCGAGGTCCTCCGGCGCGCTGTCGTCAGCCTCGGTGTCCTCCGGCTCGGCGAGCGCGGCATCGGTGTCGTCCGACTCTGCGAACTCGGATTCGGTTCCTTCCGGCTCGATGACCTCGGCTTCGAAAACTTCCGGCTCGTCGGCCTCGGCTTCGGAGTCCTCCGGCTCGGCGGTCACCTCGTCCGTTTCCTCGGCGACCTCGTCGGCTTCTTCCTCGACCGGTTCGGGTTCCGGCTGGATCGACGAGATCTTCGCGAGAGCCGGGACCACATCGGGGATCACGTCGGGGTCCGGTCTCAGGTCGATCGGCGACGGTTCCGGCTCGGCGTCGGCGAAGCGGAGTTCGGGATCGGAGTCGCGGGTGAAGCGGGCGTCCGGCTCGGGCTCGTTGTCGTCGCGCGTGGGCACGGCGATCAGGTCGAAGGGCGAACCGATGCCGCTCACGTCCACGACGGTGGAGCCGGTGGGCTCACCGGAGTCCGACACGGCCTCGACGACCTGCGTCGTTTCGGTCTCCGACTCGGGCTCGGGTTCGAGGTCGACCACGGGCGTTTCGGGGATCGGCGCGGGTTCGGCGATCTCCGGTTCGGGCTCGTCGGCTTCGCCGGGGTCGAGGTCGATGGGCGTGCGGGGACGCGGTTCGAGGTCGACGGGGGTCCGATCCGGTTCCGGCTCGGCGCCGATGGCCGCGAAGACCGCGGTGGTCTCGGTTTCCCGCTCGGGTTCGGGAGCGGGCGCGGAGGCCGGGAACGTCGGGGCGCCGATCTGGCCGGTGCTCCGCGCCTCGAACCGCGGAATCTCCTCCCGCGCAGGCGGTTCCGGCTGGACGACCGGTTCGGGCGCGGGGGCCTGCGGTTCCGGGGGCTGCGGCGCGACGGGCCGCTGAGCGACCGGCGGCTCCGGCGCGACCGGCGGCGAGGCGGGCTGGGCGGACGGCGGCGGTGTGTCTGCCGTGATCGCCGGCATCACCATCGTCTGCTCGGCGGAGCCCTCGACGGTCTTCGCCGGCCCGGCGGGGATCTGGCGGGGTCCCGTCTGCTGAGGTCCGCGCGTGTAGCGCTGCGCCCACTGCGGCGGTGGCGGCGGCGCGAAAGCCTCGGTCGCATCGCCGCACAGGGTCTCGATGACCTGCCGGAGTTCGAGGTCGTCCAGCCACTGCGCGGGAATCGCGGCGGGACCGTGCAGCGCACCGGCGAGCTGCCCGGCGAGCGCACCCGTGACGGCGCTGTCAGCGGAGTTGTTCACCGCGACCTGCACGGCGTCGGCGAAGGTGCGGGTGCTGCCGACCGCGGCGAGCGCGATGCCGAGCTCACCGGGCTTGTCGACGACGTCGAACTCGATGTCGATGTCCAGCGGGCCGGGGGTTCCGCCGCGCTGACCGGTGAACATGGCCGCGTGCACGGTCCGCCGCACGTCGGCGGGAACCCCGGCCACCCGGTAGGCGGCGTTGAGCCTGCGCTGATCGGAGCTGGTGACGGCGTCCCACAGCGAGATGCCGCGGATGAGCTGCGCCAGCACGTCGGCGTGCACACCGGCCGCGGCGACGGAGTTGGCGCCGGAGGTGAAGAGGTTCGCGATGCCCGCGCCCGCCGCGTACACGCCTTCGGGCACGTTGGACCACACCATCGCCGGGGCTGCCAGCACCGGGTAGTCGGCGGAACCGTCGACGTCGACCGGCGGGTGCAGACGACCGTCGGGTCCCAGCGGCGACCGCGCCGCCATCCGCCCGAGCAGTCCGAGCGCGTTGCCGGCCGGGTTGCGGGTGGAGTACAGCTCGCGGCGTTCCAGCAGCCAGCTGGTGGGCGCGGGTTCGGTCGCCGCGAACGCCGACATCGCGTACTCCCACGGCACGCCCTGGGTGTGCAGCCAGCGCAGGTGGTTCGCGAAGACGAACTCGGTGGGTAAGCCGGTGCAGCCCTCGGCCTTGGCGCGCAGCAGGCCTTCGAGGGTGAACACGGTGAGCTGCGTCAGGTCGGTGACGGCGCCGCGCCTCCCGTAGACGGGGAGGTAGTCGACGACGCCGCGCGGACCGAACCACTGCTGTATCTCGGCGGTCGAGGTGTGCCGGACCCCGGCGCCGAGGGCATCGCCCACGGCGCCGCCGAGCAGCGCACCTCGGAAACGATCGGCCCAGCTCAGCTGTCGTTGCGGGTCGGTCATCGCCTTCTCCTCGTTGCTCACCAGGCGGGGTAGCGCTGTGCCCACCCCGGGTCCGTCGGTGGTCCCGGGCTGAACTCCGCCAGCGCGTCCTCGGCCACGGTTTCGACCAGTCCGCGCAGTTCGAGGGTCTCCAGCCACTCCGGCGGAATGGCCCGAGTCCCGTAGAGCGCCCCGCCAATGTTGCCGCACACCATCCCGGTGGAGTCGGAGTCCCCCGAGTGGTTCACCGAAATAAGCAGTGCCTCGCGCAGGTCGTCGGTGGCCAGCACGGCGTAGAGGCCGATCGCCAGCGCCTCTTCACCGACCCAACCGCCGCCGAGTTCCCGCGCGATGTCCTCGGGAGACACGGGTCCCTCCCCGGCCAGCGCGACGGCCTTGTCCAGCACCCGCAGCTGCTCCTCGTGCTCCGGCCACCGGGTCAGCAACTCCCGCGCCAGCCGCACGGAATCCGGCAGCGACACCTCGCGGATCAGCTGGTGCACGATCACGGCCAGCACCCCGGCGGACAGGAATCCGCTGGGATGGCTGTGCGTGAGAGCGGCGGTCCCCACGGCGGCGTAGAACACCTCGGCGGGATCGTTCGACCACACCGCCACCGGCGCGGCCCGCATCACCCCACCGCAGCCCTTGGAATCGTTGATCCGATGCTGCGGAGTCGCCGAAACCCCGGTCTGCGCGAAGTTCGACAACGCCGTCAGGCAGGTGTTCCCGGGAGCCCGCGAGTCGAACAACCCCGGATTGGTGATCAACCACCCGTCAGGCCGCCGAATCCGCTGCGCATAAGGCCCACCGGCACTCAACCAATCCCGCCCCTGCGTGTGATACCAGCGCTGATACGCGTGCTGCACCTCAGGAACGGGATCGTTGTCCCGAGGCTCCATCCGCCCCGCCACATGCGCCCGGATCAGCCCCTCGAGCGTGAACAGCATCATCTGCGTGTCATCAGAACCCCGAGCCACCCCGCCACGAAGCACAGGCCCGGAAACCCCACCCGGCCCGAACTCCTCCCGAAGCACCCCAATGTCCTTGAACTCAATCGCATACCCAAGCCCATCCCCAACCGCGCCAGCCAACATCGCCCCCCGGAACCGCTCATGCGGGTCGAGCGGCGGGTGCGTCACGTGCGACTGGTTCGGTATGGCCACATTGCGCTCCGAATCCTCAGTTCTCTGGACGCCAGCGAGTGAATAGCGCTCGGACCACTTTTCGGTCTCCGGCGAGTCCGGTCCGACTTCCTGGAGAACATCCGCTGCCAGCTCTGCAACAAGGTCACGAATGTCCAGCTGCTCGATCCACTGGCGAGGGATGGCAGCCGGCCCCAGGTTCGTTCCCAGGAGCTGACCGCACAAATTCGCTGACGCGAGGCGGTCACCTCCGTGAAGGACGGAAACCGCGATACCTTCATCGAAACTCGTGCGTCGACCGTGCTCAGCGGCGTAACCGGCGATCGCGAGCACACCCAGAGCGCTTTCCGCACCGAACTCGGCGGCCAACTGCTGCACAGCGGATTCGGGCCGGACCTTGTCCTCGGCCAGCTGTCGCAACGCCTTGATCATCTCGACGCCGCGTTCGCCGCCGGGAAGGCGTCGCATCTCGAACTCCACGACGGAAAACGCGCGCAGAACCGTCTGCTCGTTCGGCAAACGACGTACCAACAACGGAACAGCAGCCATGGCCCACTGGTCTTCAGACGAGGTGACCACTTGCCCAGCCACTCCGAAGCCGAAGGCAAGCAGTTTCTCGTAAGCGCTCTCGTTGCGCGGGTTGTAGTGGCGATCCCAGAACAGCGCCAGTGGCGCGGCATGAACGAGCATTCTCGACGCCGAAGCGCGGTCCGCAGCCGACCCGCCATTCTCTCGGACGACAAGTGCGTTCAGCGTTTGCCGGTCCCAGCCAGAGCTTCCCCGCATCCGCGGATCGGCGAGCAACCAGCCACCGGTCGCTCCAGAACCCATCTTCTCGACCTGCAAGCACCGCCGATAGGTGTCGTCGATCAGACGATCCACATCAACGGGCTCGGACCGCCTCAACGCAACGTGTCCGCACACCATGGCCTCCGCGAAGAGAAGTGCTCGCCGCGTGCACCCGGTCGTCTCTCCCAGAGCCCGGGACCTCACCGAGCCATCTGCCAGATCGCGAACGACCTCAGCCACCGGGAGATCTTCAACCGCCTGCCCGTAAGCATCACCAACCGCACCGCCGAAGAACATCCTGGTGAGAGCGATGGAGGACCTGTACCACCAGTTCGGGAACGGCTTCTGCGGGTCAGCGACGAGCTTCCGATGCACCTCGTACTCGGTGGTCTCGTACCGAGTCTCGAAGAATTCGGCGTCCTCAACCTGGTGCCGGTGCCGATCCTGCAGAAAAGCTCGCAGTTCACCTAGAACGAGCTGTTCCGCCGCAGCAGGCCCCGCCACATCTCCGACCAGCTCCTCCGGCGCGGCAACTTGCCGTCCCCGCCACCGCACCATCGATTCCTCACCGAGGGCACTTTCGGTGATCCGATAGAAGGTCCCCCTGCCGCGGTAGTCCAGCTGGCGCCCATTCCACCAGAAGTCCCGCCAATACCGGAGGAAACGCTCCTCCTGCGGGCTGACCAGGACTTTCCGGGCGGATTCGCCGCCCCTATCAACTGCGTCAGCCATCGCGTTCCCCTTTGCCGTCCCCAGTACGCACACTGCTCACCAAGCGGGATAGCGCTGTGTCCAGGACTGGTCCGTCGGCGGGCCGGGACTGAACTCCGCGAGGGCGTCGTTGGAGATCGTCTCGATGATCTCTCGCAGCTCCAGGTGTTGCAGCCACTCGGCCGGGATGGCTCGGGTGCCGTAGAGGGCGCCGCCGATGTTGCCGCAGACGATTCCCGTGGAGTCCGAGTCGCCGGAGTGGTTCACCGACAGCAGCAGGGCATCCCGCAGGTTGTCGGTGGCCAGCACCGCGTAAAGACCGATGGCGAGCGCTTCCTCACCGACCCAGCCCTGGCCCAGCTCCGCCTTCAACTCCTCAGGAGTGACGGCGCCGCGCTCGGCGAGCGCCACGGCGCGGTCGAGGACGTGCAACTGCTCTTCGTGCTGCGGCCAGCGGGTCAGCAGGTCCCGCGCCATCCGCACAGCCTCACGCAGCGGAACCTCGCGGATGATTTGGTGCACGATCACCGCCAGCACGCCGGCCGACAAGAACCCGCTCGGATGGCTGTGAGTCAAAGCCGCGGTCCGGACCGCCACGAGAAAAACCTCGCTCGGATCGTTCGACCACACCGCCACCGGCGCGGCCCGCATGACCCCTCCACAGCCCTTGGAGTCATTGATCCGGTGCTGCGGAGTGGCGAAGGTCCCGGTCTGCGCGAAGTTCGCCAACGCCGACATGCAGGTGCTGCCCGGAGCCCGGCTCGCGAACAGCGCCCAGTTCGTGATCAGCCACCCGTCAGGCCGCTGAAGATGCTGCGCGTACGGGCCGCCCGCGTTCATCCAGGCCGGGCCCTGCGTGTGGTACCAGCGCTGATACGCGTGCTGCACCTCAGGAACCGGATCGTTGTCCCGAGGCTCCATCCGCCGAGCGACGTGCGCCCGAACCAGACCTTCGAGCGTGAACAGCATCATCTGCGTGTCATCGGAGACCTGAGCCTCACCATCCCGAAGCACAGGCCCAGTGACCCCATCCGGCCCGTGATGCCGCCGGATCATGTCGATGTCGTTGAACTCGATCGCGAACCCGAGCGCATCGCCCATCGCGCCGCCGAGCATCGAACCGAGGAACCGCTCATGAGCGTCCAGCTTCCGGATTTCCGCAGCTTGTTGCGTCCGGGGTGGTTCGCCGTGCGTTTCCGTCGTGAGGCGCACGTCGTCGGGACCGAAGGCTGACATGAACGCCTCAGCCATGGACTCCAAACGGCGTGCGGGTTCGAGCTTTCGTCGCCACAGCAACGGGAAAGCCTCAGCACCGCTCCGGGCGCCGCTGAGCAGGCCGGAAACCTGCGCGTTCCGGGATCGGCTCTCTCCTGCGAAAGCATGGATCACCTCGGCCCACCCACCAGTCTTGCGGGCCGCGAGGCAGAGCGCGCGGGAAAGCACCTCCGGCCCTGAGATCCCGTTGCCGAGTTCGGTGAGCACCGCCGACTCGTGGAAGCCCTCTCCCGCTGCCGCGAGCCGGTTCAGCCTGCGCCCCAGCTCCGGGCTGTCGGTCTGCTCCAGCAACACCCTCGAGAGTTGTTCCAACCCGAGCTTGTGCCCGTTGAGAGCACGCACGAGCGCAACTGCGAAAACACCAGCGCTGGCCAGTTCCTCCGGCTCATCGGTGAGCAGCTCGGCCAGGCCCGCAGCTCGCCGGTAGGCGTCCTCATCAGGGGAGTTGATGCTCACCAGAGCCGCGGGAACCGATGCAGCGAGACTTCCGAGCACACCGCCGAAATCAACTTCGCGAGCGCGTTGCACCAGCGCGGCGTCGAGGTCGGTTCCCGAACGGTGATCGGAATAGGCGGCGATGGCGATCTGAACGCCGGCCACCAGCGTCGCCGAGTTCGGCGCCTGCCACGAGCGTTCCCTCATCGCCTCCAGCAGGCCACCGGGGTTCGCGATTCCTTCCGATTCAGCGGTGGCTCCGAGCGAATCCCCCAGAGCACCACCCACGAGCATCCCCAAGACTCTTCCGAGAACCTGGTACTGCTGCCGCGGCCAGGCCAGCGGCTCGTTCCGGTCTCCGCCGTAGACCAGCCCGATCTGGATGTCGACTTCCTCGAACCACGACATCGGAAGCAGGCTCGGCAGAGCCTTGATGTCCCTCCACGCCTGAAGGGTTCGCAACTCGTTCGGGGTCAACTCACCCTGGTCAGCAAGGTCCTCGTTCATGTCCCAATCCCCCACTCAGAACCCTGGGTAGGGTCCCACCCATTCCGGTGTCCAGACCCGTTCAGGCAAGCCGACCTGGACGGCGGCGACGTCGTGCACCAGTCGATCGACCACGTCGCGAAGCTCCAACCGGTTGACCCACTCGCTCGGCAATCCTCGCTCCCCGTTCCGAGCACCATGAAATCCGCCGACCAAGGGCGCTGCTACGGGCATGACCTCAGAAACGCGCCGCACCGAGGACTCGAAATCGCCGTCGCGCGCTGCGACCACCAGGGCGAGGGCGAGGGCATTCGGAGCCGCCCCGTCCTCCACCAAGGCGGACAGCTCATTGCGCGTGGGCGGTGGTCCGGTCAGCTCGCAGGAACGAAGCAGACGTTCGACGTTCGAGCCCGGCCACTTGGCGAGTTCACCGGCGACGACCTCGATGCCGTCGCCCAAGGTGCCCCCGACCAGCAGCGTGTTGACCAGAACCGCATAGGCACCGGCACTGAGAAAAGCGTCCGGGTGACCATGCGTGAGCAGGGCGTTCGCAACCGCCTGCTCGAAGACACGCTCCGGGATCTCCGACCACGCGGACAGAGCGATCGCCCTGGGCAGGACCGACGGCGTCCTCGCGCTGTTGATCGGCTTCGAGAACCACCCGGACACGTTCTTCTCTCCGAACGCGGATAGTGCCTCGATGCACACCGGGTCGGGATCGCGACGATCGAACAGCTCGGGGACCTTGATCAACCACCCGGTCGGTTCGGGGATCTCTCCGCGAAGCTCCGCCGGTACGGCCTTCTCCCACGGGACGCCTTGCGTGTGCAGCCATCGCACGAGTCCCAGGAGGCTGATCACGCGCGGGGTCAGCCTCTTGGTCTGGCGCAAGGCCGTCTCCGTACGCACCACCGCGTCGAAGCTGAACAGCATCATCTGAGCCGACGAGCTCAGTCGTCCGTGCACAACCATGTCCGCGAGCACGGATTCCAAGGCAGCAGTCGGAAAGTGCGTTCCGAACCCGTGGAACGCGGAGACGTCCTTGATGGTCTTGTCGTAGCGCTGTTCTCCGCAGAATTCATCACTGCTGCGCCCGAAGACCCTCCGCACGCGTTGCGCGTCCCAGTACCGGGCGGCGCGCTTGCCGTCGCGCCACTCGTTGTCCTGCCTCGCGCCCAACCGGCCGCGCGTTTCCACGACCGCTCGCTCATCAAGAGTGAGAAGTTCGGCGTACTTCGCAGTCAGCGCTGCGCTCGGCCGCTTGTGCTGGCCCATCGCTCACTCCCGTCCACGGTCGATCAGGTGAATCTTCCACTCGCCCGACTCAGGGTCGAAGTACTGCTTCGACACCTCGAACCGGTTGCCGTCCGGCCAGAGGATTTCCCTCTCACCGGGGTTCATGAATTCGAGGTCCTTGGCTGAACGAGGCTCGTCGATGATGAACTGGACTCTCTGCTTGCCGTCTGCCTTGCCGAATTCGTCGAGAGGCGCGTCCTTGCTCGCACTGGTGAATCCGTTCTCAACAACCGTTTCACCCGGCTTGTACCGCTCCAGCAATGCGTCCAGCTCGCCCGGTTCGACGCCGATGTTGCGGTATGCGGTCGGTCCAGAATAGTCCGGCATCTGGTTGAGAGCACTGCGCAGGACCTTGATCTCTTCCGCCAGGTAAGGAAGATCCTCATCGTCAACGGTGCGCAAGGCCCGGTTCATAGTGACCGCGTCCTCGCCCACATAACGTCGAAGACCCACCGCTTCGACGTCAGGAAGATGATCCATCTCCGGATACTTGGCCCGTACATCGGCAACGGCCTCCGCGAACGTCATGTCGCGCAACCGGCTCTTCTCGATGCGTTCCCGGTAGACCTCGCGATCCTCATCCGTGGCCCGGAACGAAGTGCTCTGCTCGCCGACCTCATCGAGTGGGTTGGGCTTCTCGGGGCTCGCCTCGTACTGGTCCGGGAGGTCGTTCGGGTGCGGGTCCCGAACCAGCGGATCCGGGGCATGCGTGTCCAGGCCCGGGGTGCCGGTTTCAGCGCCATCGGCCTGGTGGCCGGAGCCGGCCAGCATGTCCTGGATCTTGGAGGGCTTCTCAGGCCCGTCCAGATCGCCCGGGTCGTCGAAGTCCGCGAGACTCTTGGGCCGACTGTCCGGTGCGGTGTCCGGAGTTCCGTCGCCTGAGTGATGGCGCTCGGTGTGCGTCGCGGTGATGCCGAGGCTCTCCCAACCCTCGCGAGAGCTGAGCTGCGGGCTCGACTGCGACTGGTCGGAATCCCGTGAGACAGACGAGTCCGGACCGTTGCTCGAGTCCACCGGCTCGGGAGAATTCTCCTTCGGGGGCTCGGGGTCGAAGTCCGACCGCCACGAGGTGTCCGTCGGCGTGTCCGGGGTGGGGCCGGGGTCGGGGCGGGAGGGGGCAAAGTCGTTGAAGACCGCCTCCCTGTGTCCCCCGTCCGCCGAAGGAGTTTCGCGCGCCGTCCGCGTGTCAGGACTGACCGGATCGAAGTCGGCCAGACTCCGTGGTGCACGCGGAGTCTCGGCAGCGTGCGCGGATCGCGCGTCATGCGACATGTCCGGGCCCTGCGACTGAACAGGCGCAGGCTCAGGCTTCGGCTGCGGCGCAGGCTCAGGTTTCTGGACACGTGGCTGAGACGTCTCCGGCCGCGGCCCTGGTTGCGGATCCGGAGCGGCGTGCGTTCGCGGTGGCGCCGCCGGTGGCTGTGCGGGCGCACTCGGCCGGTAGGCACCCTGACCGGAATGCGGCTGCGTCCCCTGCGGCTGATGGGGACCCGGCTGACCAGCGTGGCTTTGCTGCGGCGGAGCACTCCGCGGTGGCTGCGCGGGCTGCGACACCGGACGACCGGTGTCTGGCTGGGACCGATGAGCCGGAGCGCCCTGCTGCGGAGGCTGCTGTGGACGTTGCCCCTGGTGAGGCATGCCCTGCGCAGGTCCAGGCTGAACCGGGCGCTGGGACATCGGCGGTTGCTGAGGTTGCTGGGCAGGACGCTGAACGCCTTGCTGCGGGGAAGTGTGCGGGTTCTGGGGGAAACCCTGCTGCGGGTGCGAGGCCGCCGGTGGTGCTGGCTGGTGCCATCCCCACTGCGGATTCGGCGCCGGATGCTGCGGTGGTCGTTGGTGGCCTGCCTGCGGAGGCTGGTGGGGTCCCTGCGGCATCACCGGCTGTTGGTTCGGCTGCCATTGCTGCGGTGCGGGCTGCGGGTGGTGGCTCTGCTGCGGTGCCGACGGGCCATAGCCGTGCTGCTGGGGGCTCTGCTGCCACGGAGGCTGCTGATAGCCCTGAGGAGCGGAGTTCTGCTGGGGTGCAGGCTGCGGATAGCCGTGCTGCGGCGCGGGATGACCGAAGTTCTGCTGGGGCGCAGGCTGGTTGTACCCCTGCTGCGGGTTGCCCTGGTGCTGGGCAGGCTGAGTCGGGGGCTGCTGATAGTCCTGCTGCGGTGCCCCCTGGTGCGGGTATTGCTGGCCAGGTTGGTGGTGGCCTTGCCAGGGTTGTTGGGGATGTTGTGGCGGCGGACCGTTGCCGTGACCGGGTTGTTCGATGCCTCGGCGATGGGCGGCGTCTGCGAGAACACCGTCCCGAGTCCAATTGGGGTAATGGCCGGGTGGTGTCGGGAGATCGTGAGTCGCCTTGCTGCCATCGGGACGGAAACTGTTCCACTGTCCCGGCGAGTCGAACTTGGGCTCGGGTGCCCCGGACTCGTTCGGGCCGAACTCCGCTCGGGACTCGGAGGCGTAGACGTTGCCGTAGTTGTCGACCCACGAGTCGGTGTTCGGGGCAAGGACCTCCACACCCAGCTCTTCGGAGAGCCGCTGGGCGAAGTTCTTGGAACCGTCCGGCATATCCGCGCCTGTTTGGCAGGAAACCAGGCGGACCGGTGCACCCTCGCGGTATCCGGCAGAGCCCCTGATGATCTCGGCAAGTTCCTTGGCGTCGAGATCCTTGTTGCCCACGCGAACGCCGTTCGGGCTTCCGTGAACCTCCACCGTGAACCGGTTCGGGTCGATGTGCGCCCGAGGAACGCGATTCGCCGGTGTCCCGAAAGGCCCACCGCGCGGGATCATGTTCAGGCCTGCGGGACTGGGTTTGATCGACCCGTAGTGGGCACCGAGCTTCTCACGCAGCTCGTCGGAGATCTCCGGGCGCTTCGTCGTGGGGCCGTTCCAGCGGTGCTGGTACGGGTCCTGCGGCTCGCGTTCACGAGCCATCGACTCCGTTGTCGAGTGGCCATCATCCGGCTTCTGATGTGGTGTCGAGTTCGGTGGTGCTGCCTGGCGCGGCCCCGCATCCCACGAGCGTGGCTTATCGGCGTGGGAGGCCGGTGTCGCCGGCCTCCGGACAGGATCGGGTCCCCCTCCGTTGAACGAGCGTGCGGCACCTGGCGCACCCCGGGTTCCGGTCCAGCCAGGGCCTCCCGCACGCGAACTGCCCGGGCGGGAGGCCGAAGGGGCATTCGAGCTCGCGGCGTGCGGCGTAGGTGCGCCCGCCGAGCCAGCGCTGTTCGGGTGATCCGGTCGGGGTGTCGGAGTGTTCGGGGACGCTGCCGGGGCTTCCGGGGTGCGGACCGGGGCGTCCGCATATGCCGAGGAAGTGCTGGCCGGGCGACTCGGGGTCTCGGGCGAGTGGGTTCTCGACGAGTCCTGCGTCCCGGATGGGGAGGAACTGGTCGGGTTGTCGGAACGCGGAGCGGATGGCGTATCGGCATCGGCCCTCGTCCCGACCTGGGGCTCGGAGTGCGGGGTGGACGGTGTACCAACGTCTGTTCTGGCCCCGCTTGGGGCTTCCGAGCTTCGCGCGTTCGGCTCGTCGGAGCGCGGGGCCGAATCCGGAGAACCGGATTCGCGGGCGGAGTTCGGACTCGAATCCTGAGCCGAATCGTGCGGTCCCGAGTCACGACCGCCCGTTCCCGATTCGGAGGAGCTCTGACGCGCGGACGTGTCCGAGCCCGAATCACTCCCGTTGGAACGGGAATCCGCAGCGCTCGACTCGCGGACATTCGGCGTGGACGCATCCGGGGAACCGGAGGAGTTGCTCGACGAGGCGGTCCCGCCGGAATCCGAATCGGAACCGTCGGAGCTCGAACCATTCGGCTCGGACGAAGATCCACGCGGCGAGCCGGCGTCCGACGAAGACCCTTGTGACGAGCGCGAATCCGACGACGAACCGCCGCCGTCACCGTCTCCGGAGTCTGAGCCGCCTGGCGCGTCGGGGCCGCCGGAGCGGGCGTTGTGGCGGCCGACGACGTCGGTGCCGAAGGTGTCGTCGACCTTCTTCCAGGTCTTCTCCGCCAGCCGTTCGGCGACGTCGAGCTTCTCGGCGACCTTGCCGATCGCCCCAGCACCGGCCTTTCCCTTGTCGCCGAGGGTTTTCATGATGTCGCCGAAGACCTCGGCGAGCTTGGCGAGCTTCGGGGAGACGTTGCTGATCGTCCTGGTCAGCTTGCCGACGATGTCGGCGATCTTGGTGACCGTCTTGGAGATGAACGCGATCGCCTGCGGGATCACCCAGGCCAGCGAGGCGATCGGCGGCAGCAGGGCTTCCAGCGCGTAGGTGATCAGGCGCGAGATGCAGTCGGCGACCAGGTCGCGGACGAACTCGCGGACGAACGAGACGACCTCGCCCATGATCGTCACGACCGAGCTGATGGTGCCCGCGAGCTTCGCCGCTCCGTCGAGGGCTTCGCCCTTCTCGGCGGCGGTCTTGCGGTAGGCGTCGCCGGCGGCACCGGTCCAGCTCTCGGTGTCGGCCTTGACGGCGTCCTTGTACTGACTCGCGGCCTGCTCGACGGCCTTGGAGACGTTCTCCCAGGTCTTGCCGTAGGCGGCGACGCCGTCGGGGTCCCCGGCGAACCAGTCGAGGGCTTCCTTGAGCGGCTGGACGTGCTCGATCAGCCAGGACAACCCGTAGGAGAGCAGGGTGCCGATGGGGTCGACGGCGAGGCTGATGCCCTCCATCGCGAGGCCGCCGTAAGCGAGGCCGGACTCGACCCAGCTCGAACCCTCGTTGAGGCTGGAGACGTCGTTGACGGACTCGGCGATGCCGATGCCGCTCGCCCAGCCCGCGTCACCGCTGCCCTGGGTGATGAAGCCGTCGTTGCTCTCCGGCTGCTTCTCGACGAGCGGGTTCGTCACGGCTGCACTCCGCGGATCAGCGCGCTGTTGGAGTCGTCGACCTGCTGGTAGTCCTCGGCGGTGGCGCGGACGTCGTCGGCGATCTTCTGCATCGACGTCACGGCCTCGCGCAGCGCGTCGACGCCGTTCTGCTCGACCGGGTCGATCATCCACGCGAAGGGGCGGCACAGGATGCCGTAAGCGTCGTTGTTCAGCGAAACCTGCTGCGAGGCGTCGACGGCCGTGCTCAGCTGATCCACCACACCATCCACTTTGGACGCGTGGGTGCGCAGGTTCTCGATGGCGACGTTCATCTCGTCAGGCATGTGAAGTCCCCAGGTCAGCGCAGGAAGGAGCCGTTGCCGAAGTCGTCGTCGAAGTCGTCGGGCCTGCGGCGGCCGGGCGACTGCCGTCGCTGCGGCGGCTGGTAGTCGTCCTCGACGGCCGGGCGGATCTCGTTCGAGCGGGTGCCGCGCGGCGGCTCCTCCTCGGGCGGGGGCTCCGGGAAGTGCTTGCGGGCCTGGTCGAGCACGTGCTGCGCGGCCGAGTCGGCGAGGCCGACCGTGCCTTCGACGGCCTCCTGCATCTGGCCGGGGATCTTGGCCTGCGCCTGCTGCACCAGCCGCATGATCTCCGCGCCGAGCCTGGGCATCGGCCGGTTGTTGGCGTTGTCGGCGAGCTGCAGGTCCTGCAGCATCCCGGTGGACGCCACGGTCACCCGAATCGCGCCATCGCGGGAGGATTCGGTCACCGAGATCTGCTCGACCTGCTGCTGCAGGCGGTTGAACTTCTCGGCCTTCTCCGCCGCCCGGTCCTGCCACTCGCGAACCATCCGTTCGGCGGCACCGATGTCCCTGCCGAAATCCTCCGCCACGACACTCCCCGTCGATCAACTGTCCAGCGGCTGAGCACGTTATCAACCGATCGCGCACCGGCAGGGCCGATCGGATTTTTCCCACCGAGGCGATAATCACGACGGGCCGGCGGGCACCGCTGCGCGGACCGAGCGCTGCTCCGGGTACTAAGGTCTGGACCGTGACGGTGGGATGGTTCGCTGGGCTGGTTCACCCGGACAGCAGGCAGCTGACCGAGGCCCTCAGGTCCGCCGTCCGGGACGGGTCGCTGGCGGCCGGCAGCCGGGTGCCCTCGACGCGGTCGCTCGCCCAGGAGCTCGGGATCGCGCGCGGCACCGTCACCCGCGCCTACGACCAGCTCGTCGCCGAGGGGTTCCTGGTGGCCCGGCAGGGCGCTCCCACCGTCGTCGCCGAACTGCTCGCGACCCCCGCTCAGCCCGACGCACCCGAGCCCGCGCAACCGGACGTCGCGCGCTGGGACTTCCGCTCGGGACGCCCGAACCTGAGCTCGTTCCCGCGCCGGGACTGGCTGGCGGCCAGCCGCCGCGCGCTGCGCGACGTGCCCACCGACGACCTCGACTACGGCGATCCGCAGGGGCATCCGCGGCTGCGCGAGGCGCTCGCCGGCTACCTCGCGCGCGAGCGGGCGGTGGCCACCACACCGGCCAACATCATCGTCTGCAACGGCTACACGCAGGCGTTGTCGCTGCTCAGCAATGCCCTTGCCGATCAAGGCGAGTCCTCGGTCGACTTCGAGGACCCGTCGGCGCCGCACCTGTGGGACATCCCCGCCGGGTTCGGGATGTCGGTGCACGGCATCCCGGTCGACGGCGAGGGCCTCGACGTGTCGCTGCTGCGCAGCCGAGCGGTGGTGGTCACCCCGGCGCACCAGTTCCCGCTCGGCGTGAGCATGAGCTCCGCGCGGCGGGCGGAGCTGGCGCGGCGCGCCAAGGACGAGGACCTGCTGGTCATCGACGACGACTACGACGGCGAGTTCCGCTTCGACCGGCAGCCGATGGGATCGCTGCAGGGGATGGCGCCGGACAACGTCGTCTACGCCGGGACGGCGAGCAAGACCCTGGCGCCCGCGCTGCGTTTGGCCTGGTTGGCGCTGCCGTCGCGGCTGGTGGGACCGGTCCGGGAGCTCAAGCGGCACAGCGGATTGCACGCGCCGCTGTTCGAACAGCTGGCCATGGCGGAGTTGATCTTGTCGGGGGCCTACGATCAGCACGTCCGCCGATCGCGCGCCACCTACCGTCAGCGCCGCGAGCAGCTCGGTGAAGCGCTGCGCGGGATGCGTGCGAACCACCGGCCCCACCCGGCCGGGATCTCGGCGGGACTGCACGTGACCTTGCAGCTGGATCCGGAAGGACCCACGGAACTCGAAGTCCTCGACAGGGCGCGGCGGCGGTCGGTGGAGCTCCAGGTGCTGGGGCCGCACTGGCTCAGCCCCGGATCGCACCCACCCGGCGTGATCGTCGGGTACGCGGCGCCCTCCGACCGCGCGTTCCGTCCCGCACTGCAAGCCCTGGTCACCGTCCTCGAACGGTGACCCGATCAGGCGACACTGCGCGTCGTCGGCGTGTCCACTGCAACAGCAGGGGAACACCTGTTCTATTCTGGGTGTCCCCTCCCGCGATAAACAGGAGCACAGAGTTGACCGAAGAGCAGACCACTCCGGCCGAGACCACCGGCGCGGACAGCACGGCGCCCTCCGCTGTCGCGACCGAGGCCCCCTCGTCCGAAACCCCGGCTCCGGCGGCCACCGAGACCTCCGAGGCTGAGGCGCCCAAGAAGCGCCAGACCCGCAAGAGCACCGCGAAGAAGACCCGCACCGTCGAGCTCACGCTCACCGTCACCGGCACCGCCGACGGCGAGTGGCAGGCCGACCTGCTGCACCAGGGCAAGCGCGTCGTGCAGGCCCTGCCGGTCGCGGCCGCCGCCGTGTCCAAGGCCGCCGCCGAGCTCAACCCGGAGATCTCCGAGACAATCGAGGGCGTCATCAACGAAGCCCGCCAGCAGCACGAGGCCAAGCTCGCCGAGCTCGAAGCCGAGGTCGAGCGAGTCCGCAAGGCCCTCGCCGAGCTCGAAGGCTGACCCGAGGACTCCCGGGGCGCCGTGGTCCCCTCCCAGGCATGGCCCCCTGGACATGAAAAAGCCCCTGCCCAGCAGGGGCTTTTTCATGCTCGAAAGTCAACGAAATGATCAACAGCGGTTCCGCTTGACCATGGATCTGCACTAACTTCCGTCGCATGAGTCCAGCCCCCGCTGAACAGACGCTCCCCATGCCCAAGATCGAGGCGGAAGCCCTCGCCGACCACTACGACGCGCAGTCCTCGCCCGCGGACACCGCCGCGGACGACACTCAGCGCTAGTAATAGCGCGCAACAACACCCACGACGAACATCGGTTGAAGCGAAGAAAGCGCCCCCTGCCCGGAGGAGTCGGGCAGGGGGCGCCTGGTTACTTCGGACTTCAGCGGTAGTCGCGGCCGAAGTCGTAGTCGTCCAGCGGGACGGCCGCACCGGTGCCGGCGCCGAACACATCCGGGGTGTAGTAGCTGTCGTCGTAGGACGGGATCGCGTAGGCCGCGGCCCGTGCCTCCTCGGTCGGCTGCACCTGGATGTTGCGGTACCGGTTGATGCCCGTACCGGCCGGGATCAACTTACCGATGATCACGTTCTCCTTCAGGCCGACCAGCTTGTCACTCGCGCCCTCGATAGCGGCGTTGGTGAGGATGCGGGTCGTCTCCTGGAAGGAAGCCGCCGACAGCCACGACTCGGTGGCCAGCGACGCCTTGGTGATGCCCATCAGCACCGGACGGCCGGAAGCCGGGTCCCCGCCTTCGGCGACGACGCGGCGGTTCTCCGCCTCGAACTGCGAGCGCTCGACCGGCGAACCGGGCAGGAACTCGGTGGCACCCGAGTCGATGATGATGACCCGGCGCAGCATCTGGCGGACGATGACCTCGACGTGCTTGTCGTGGATGCCCACACCCTGCGACCGGTACACCTCCTGCACCTCGTTCACCAGGTGCAGCTGGGCCTCGCGCGGGCCCATCACGCGCAGCACCTCGTGCGGGTCGACCGCACCTTCGAGCAGCTGCTGACCGACCTCGACGTGGTCGCCGTCGGAGACCTGCCGCTCGGTGCCGTCCACCGAGATCGCCGCGAGCCGCTGACGCTTGGACAGCTTGTCGTAGACGATCTCCTCGCCGCCGTCGTCCGGAATGATCGTGATCTTCCAGTAGCGGTCGTTGTCCTCCAGCCGGATGCGGCCGGAGGTGTCGGCGATCGGGGCCTTGCCCTTCGGGACCCGGGCCTCGAACAGCTCCTGCACACGCGGCAGACCGGTGGTGATGTCGTCACCTGCGACACCGCCCTGGTGGAAGGTGCGCATCGTCAGCTGCGTGCCGGGCTCACCGATGGACTGGGCGGCGACGATGCCGACGGCCTCGCCGACGTCGACCAGCTTGCCGGTGGCCATCGAACGGCCGTAGCAGACCGAGCAGACGCCGACCGCGGACTCACAGGTCAGGACGCTGCGGACCTTGACCTTCGTGATCTTCGCGGCGAGCAGCTTCTCGATCGCCGGGTCGCCCAGGTCGGACCCGCGAGCCAGCACGATGTTGCCGTCGGCGTCGGTGACGTCCTCGGCGGTCGTGCGGGCGTAGACGCTGGTCTCGACGTGCTGGTCGCGCAGCAGCTTGCCGTCCGGCAGCAGCTCCGCGATCGGCATCTTGACGCCGCGCTCGGTGCTGCAGTCGGTCTCGCGGACGATGACGTCCTGCGAGACGTCGACCAGACGACGGGTCAGGTAACCCGAGTCGGCCGTACGCAGCGCCGTGTCGGCCAGACCCTTGCGAGCACCGTGGTTGGAGATGAAGTACTCCAGCACGGACAGGCCCTCGCGGAAGTTCGCCTTGATCGGGCGCGGGATGTACTCACCCTTGGGGTTCGACACCAGACCACGCATACCGGCCAGCTGAACGACCTGGGTCATGTTACCGGCCGCCCCGGACTTCACGATCGTGCTGATCGAGTTGTCCTCGGGGAAGTTGGTCTCCATGGCCTCGGCGACCTCGTCCTTGGCCGCGGTCCAGACCTTGACCAGCTCCGCGTTGCGCTCCTGGTAGGACAGCGCACCACGGCGGTACCGCTTCTCGACCTGGTCGGCCTTGGCCTCGTAGCCGTCGAGGATCTCGGTCTTGTTCGGCGGCACGACCACGTCGGTGATCGACACGGTCACACCGGAACGGGTGGCCCAGTGGAAACCGGCGTCCTTCAGCTTGTCCAGCGTCTGGGCGACGGTGACCATCGGGTACCGCTCGGCGAGGTCGTTGACGATCGCGGCCTGCTTCTTCTTCGGCAGCAGGTCGTCGACGAACGGGTAGTCCTCCGGCAGCAGCTCGTTGAACCAAACGCGGCCCAGCGTGGTCTCGGCGATCCACGCCTGACCCGGCTCCCAGCCCTCCGGCATCTGCTGCGCGTTCGGGACCAGGTCCCGCAGGCGGATCTTGACCTTGGCCTGCAGGTCCAGCACACCGCGGTCGAAGGACATGATCGCCTCGCCGACCGACGAGAACGCCAGACCTTCACCCTTGGCGCCCTCGACCAGGCGGGTCAGGTGGTACAGGCCCGTGACCATGTCCAGACGCGGCATCGCCAGCGGCCGACCGGAGGCCGGCGACAGGATGTTGTTGCTGGACAGCATCAGGACCCGGGCCTCGGCCTGGGCCTCGGCCGACAGCGGCAGGTGGACCGCCATCTGGTCACCGTCGAAGTCCGCGTTGAACGCCTCGCAGACCAGCGGGTGCAGCTGGATGGCCTTGCCCTCCACCAGCTGCGGCTCGAAGGCCTGGATGCCGAGGCGGTGCAGCGTGGGAGCACGGTTGAGCAGCACGGGGTGCTCGGCGATGACCTCTTCCAGCACGTCCCACACCTGCGGGCGCTGGCGCTCCACCATCCGCTTGGCGGACTTGATGTTCTGCGCGTGGTTGAGGTCGACCAGCCGCTTCATGACGAAGGGCTTGAACAGCTCGACGGCCATTTCCTTCGGCAGACCGCACTGGTGCAGCTTCAGCTGCGGGCCGACGACGATGACCGAACGGCCCGAGTAGTCGACTCGCTTGCCCAGCAGGTTCTGGCGGAAACGACCCTGCTTGCCCTTGAGCAGGTCGGACAGCGACTTCAGCGGCCGGTTGCCCGGGCCGGTGACCGGACGTCCGCGACGGCCGTTGTCGAACAGCGCGTCCACGGACTCCTGCAGCATCCGCTTCTCGTTGTTGACGATGATCTCGGGGGCGCCGAGGTCGATCAGTCGCTTGAGGCGGTTGTTGCGGTTGATCACGCGGCGGTACAGGTCGTTGAGGTCGGAGGTCGCGAAGCGACCACCGTCGAGCTGCACCATCGGACGCAGGTCCGGCGGGATGACCGGCACGCAGTTGAGCACCATGCCGCTCGGGTCGTTGCCGGTGGCCTGGAAGGCCGCCACGACCTTGAGCCGCTTGAGGGCGCGCAGCTTCTTCTGGCCCTTGCCGCTGCGGATGGTCTCGCGCAGCGACTCGGCCTCGGCACCGATGTCGAAGTTCGACAGCAGGCTCTGGATCGCCTCCGCGCCCATGCCACCGGTGAAGTACTCGCCGTACCGGTCGTAGAGCTCGCGGTAGAGGACCTCGTCGGCGATGAGCTGACGGGGCTCCAGCTTGGTGAAGGTGTCCCAGATCTCGTCGAGCTTGTCGAGCTCGCGCTGCGCGCGGTCGCGCAGCTGCTTCATCTCGCGCTCGGCGCCTTCCTTGACCTTGCGGCGCTGGTCGCTCTTGGCACCCTCGGCCTCGAGCGCGGCCAGGTCGGTCTCGAGCTTCTGGGCCCGGGCCTCCAGGTCGGCGTCGCGCTGGTCAGCGGTCCGCTTGCGCTCGACGCTGATCTCGCTCTCGAGCGTCGACAGGTCGTTGTGACGCAGCTCGGTGTTCACACCGGTGATCACGTAGGCCGCGAAGTAGATGATCTTCTCGAGATCCTTCGGGGCCAGGTCGAGCAGGTAGCCCAGCCGCGACGGAACGCCCTTGAAGTACCAGATGTGGGTGACCGCGGCGGCCAGCTCGATGTGGCCCATCCGCTCACGACGCACCTTGGCGCGGGTGACCTCGACGCCGCAGCGCTCGCAGATGATGCCCTTGAAGCGGACCCGCTTGTACTTACCGCAGTAGCACTCCCAGTCCCGGGTCGGACCGAAGATCTTCTCGCAGAAGAGCCCGTCCTTCTCCGGCTTCAGGGTTCGGTAGTTGATGGTCTCGGGCTTCTTGACCTCGCCGTACGACCACTGGCGGATGTCGTCGGCCGTGGCGAGGCCGATGCGGAGTTCATCGAAGAAGTTGACGTCAAGCACGTCGGGTCTTCTCCCTTGGTCGAATGGTGCCTCTCCCGGTGCCACCGGTTGAAGCAAGTGCCAGGTTGGGTCGGTCGCCGGCCCGCGGGACTAGGCCCGCGGGCCGGCGGCGAGGGTCAGTGCGCGATGTCGTCGACCGACGGGTTCTCGTTGCGGGACAGGTTGATGCCGAGGTTGGCAGCGGCACGCTCCAAGTCCTCGTCCTCGGTGTCGCGCATCTCGATCGCGGCACCGTCGCTGGAGAGCACCTCGACGTTCAGGCACAGCGACTGAAGCTCCTTCAGCAGCACCTTGAACGACTCCGGAATACCCGGCTCGGGGATGTTCTCGCCCTTGACGATCGCTTCGTAGACCTTGACGCGGCCCACCACGTCGTCGGACTTGATCGTCAGCAGTTCCTGCAGCGTGTACGCGGCACCGTAGGCCTGCATGGCCCAGCACTCCATCTCACCGAAGCGCTGACCACCGAACTGCGCCTTACCACCCAGCGGCTGCTGGGTGATCATCGAGTACGGGCCGGTGGAACGGGCGTGGATCTTGTCGTCCACCAGGTGCGACAGCTTGAGGATGTACATGTAGCCGACCGCGGTCGGGTACGGGTACGGCTCACCGCTGCGGCCGTCGAACAGCTGGGCCTTGCCGTCTCCGCCGACCATCCGGTCGCCGTCGCGGTTCGGCTTGGTCGAGCCGAGCAGACCGGTGATCTCCTCCTCCCGCACACCGTCGAAGACGGGGCTGGCGGTGTTGGTACCGGGCTCGACGTCGAGCAGCTCCTCCGGCAGGCGCTTGGCCCACTCGGCATCGGGGTCGATCGTCCAACCGCGCGAGGCGATCCAGCCGAGGTGCGTCTCCAGCACCTGGCCGATGTTCATCCGTCGCGGAACACCGTGGGTGTTCAGGATGATGTCGACCGGGGTGCCGTCGGACAGGAACGGCATGTCCTCGGCGGGCAGGATCTTGCCGATGACGCCCTTGTTGCCGTGGCGGCCGGCGAGCTTGTCGCCGTCCTGGATCTTGCGCTTCTGCGCGACGTAGACCCGCACCAGCTGGTTGACGCCCGGGGGCAGCTCGTCGTCGTCCTCGCGGTTGAACACGCGGACGCCGATGACCTTGCCGGTCTCGCCGTGCGGCACCTTCAGGGAGGTGTCGCGGACCTCGCGGGCCTTCTCGCCGAAGATGGCGCGCAGCAGCCGCTCCTCCGGGGTCAGCTCGGTCTCGCCCTTCGGCGTGACCTTGCCGACCAGGATGTCGCCGCCCTGGACCTCGGCACCGATGCGGATGATGCCGCGCTCGTCGAGGTCGGCCAGCACGTCGTCGGAGACGTTCGGGATGTCCCGGGTGATCTCCTCGGCACCGAGCTTGGTGTCGCGGGCGTCGACCTCGTGCTCCTCGATGTGGATCGAGGTGAGCACGTCGTCCTGCACCAGGCGCTGGCTCAGGATGATCGCGTCCTCGTAGTTGTGCCCCTCCCACGGCATGATCGCCACGAGCAAGTTCTTGCCCAGGGCCATCTCGCCGTTCTCGGTGCACGGTCCGTCCGCGATGACCTGCCCGGCCTCGATCCGGTCGCCCTCGTTGACGATCGGCTTCTGGTTGATGCAGGTGCCGTGGTTGGACCGGGAGAACTTCTCCATCCGGTACGAGCGGCGGGTGCCGTCGTCGGCCATGATCGTGACGAAGTCGGCGGTCAGCTCCTCGACCACACCGGCCTTGTCAGCGGTGATCACGTCACCGGCGTCGACCGCGGCGCGCAGCTCCATGCCGGTGCCGACCAGCGGGGACTCGCTGCGCAGCAGCGGCACCGCCTGACGCTGCATGTTCGCACCCATCAGGGCGCGGTTGGCGTCGTCGTGCTCCAGGAACGGGATCATCGCGGTCGCGGCGGAGACCATCTGCCGCGGCGAGACGTCCATGTAGTCGATCTCGGTGGGGGCGAGCAGCTCGACCTCACCGCCCTTGCGTCGACCCAGGACGCGCTCGTCGACGAAGTTGCCGTCGTCGTCGATCACCGCGTTGGCCTGGGCCTTGACGTAGCGGTCCTCTTCGTCGGCCGTCAGGTAGTCGATCTGGTCGGTGACCCGGCCGTCGACGACCTTGCGGTACGGCGTCTCGATGAAGCCGAACGGGTTGACCCGCGCGAACGTGGCCAGCGAGCCGATCAGACCGATGTTCGGGCCTTCCGGCGTCTCGATCGGACACATGCGGCCGTAGTGCGAGGGGTGCACGTCTCGGACTTCCATGCCCGCGCGCTCACGGGACAGACCGCCCGGGCCGAGCGCGGAGAGACGACGCTTGTGCGTCAGACCCGCGATCGGGTTGGTCTGGTCCATGAACTGCGAGAGCTGCGAGGTGCCGAAGAACTCCCGGATCGCCGCCGTGATCGGGCGGATGTTGATCAGGGTCTGCGGCGTGATCGCCTCGACGTCCTGGGTGGTCATCCGCTCGCGGACGACCCGCTCCATGCGCGACAGGCCGACGCGGACCTGGTTCTGGATCAGTTCGCCGACGGTGCGCAGGCGGCGGTTGCCGAAGTGGTCGATGTCGTCGACCTCGACCGGGATGTTGTCGCCGGCGTCCTCACCACGAGCGGGCATCTCGACCTCGCCTGCGTGCAGGCGGACGAGGTACTCGATCGTGGTGACGATGTCCTCTTCGGTCAGCACGCCGGTCTCGTAGGACTGCGAGAGACCGATCTTCTTGTTGACCTTGTAGCGGCCGACGCGAGCCAGGTCGTAGCGCTTCTCCTTGAAGAACAGGTTCTCCAGGAGGGTCTGCGCGCTCTCCTTGGTCGGCGGCTCGCCCGGGCGCAGCTTGCGGTAGATGTCCAGCAGCGCCTCGTCGGTGCCGCCGGTGTGGTCCTTCTCCAGGGTCGCCATCAGCGTCTCGGAGTGACCGAAGCGCTCGCGGATGGCCTCGGTGGACCAGCCCAGCGCCTTGAGCAGCACGGTGACCGGCTGACGGCGCTTGCGGTCGATGCGGACACCGACGGTGTCGCGCTTGTCGACGTCGAACTCGAGCCACGCACCGCGGCTCGGGATGATCTTGACGCTGAAGACGTCCTTGTCAGTGGTCTTGTCGACCGACTGGTCGAAGTAGACACCGGGGGAACGCACGAGCTGGGAGACCACGACCCGCTCGGTTCCGTTGATGATGAAGGTGCCCTTGTCGGTCATCATCGGGAAGTCACCCATGAACACCGTCTGGCTCTTGATCTCGCCAGTCGAGTGGTTGGTGAATTCAGCGGTGACGAACAGGGGCGCCGCGTAGGTCATGTCCTTGTCCGTGCACTCCCCGACGGAGGCCTTGACCTCGTCGAAGCGCGGATCGGAGAAAGACAGCGACATCGATCCGGAGAAGTCCTCGATCGGGGAGATCTCGCTGAGGACCTCCTCAAGACCACCAACCGGATTGTCCTCGCCGGCGTCGACCCGGCGCTGGAACCAGGCCTCGTTACCGACAAGCCATTCGAAGGACTGGATCTGCAGGTCTAGCAGGTTCGGCACGTTCAGCGGTTCGCGGATGTTCGCGAACGAGACCCGCTTGGGTGCCCCAGGGATCCCCGACGTGTAGTTGGAAGCTGCAGAGACCTTGGTCGCGCGGGAGACTGCCAAGATGCGTCCTTCCGGGACTCTGAACTGGCTACAGCCATGCTCACGGCGAAAAGCGCGCGTCAGGCAAGCGCGCAGATCACTAGCACAGCTGTCAAGGGTGCAATGGCGCCGACCATCCTACGGTCCAGTGCGGGCAGACCAATAGGAGGGCAGCGCAAAGTAGCAGTCTAGCCGGAAGGACGCCAGCTGTCGAGGGGGCCCACCGATGGCGGCCCAGCCCCGCGTTGAGGACCAGAGTGAACCCGCGCGCCCTTTCAGTCAAGAGATCACCGATCGATCACTCTCGTGGCGGAAAACACGATCACCTCGCGTGACCGCCGAGGGGTGCTTTTAACCTGGTCAGGGCCTTTTGATCAGCACATGAGGCAGTTCCTTCACGCCCTCGGCGAACCCCCTCCGATCGGCTCTTGACAAGCCTTCAGAAACCCCCTTGGGGCCACAGAGGAGGGGCCCGGAACACACCTCCGGCCCGCCCGCCGTCACCGCGAGACCGCCCGGGACCACCTCGACACGGGTTATCTCCACCTGAAAGTGGTCATCCTCAGTCCGTCTACCCCTTCCGCGACGCACGCCACACAATTCCCACGGGCCCCATGAGCCCCATTTCGCACGCACCCCGAGCGGAATCACCCCAGAACTCGAGCGCGAATTTCGAAGGACCCGCTTTCGCGATCTTGGAAAGATTGGCCCAGACCATTTAGCGGGACCACCCGAGACCACTCGCGGGATCGGGAAATCTGGAAACGCCCGTTCATGAACAACTACTGTGAGTGGCGGCATGCGGCGTGACCTGGACGGCTGCCACCCGAACGTCGTAACGCTCCGAGGCTCCACATCGACTCCGGGCGACCATCGACACGGCTTGACCACATCGAGACCCCAAGATGCCGCAAACCTTCCCCTATGGGGCTGATGCCGTCGCGCAGAGCTAGTAGTTTCACCAACCGAAGCTCAGCAATTACATCCAACGGGGGGACGCGTCACCTCTGTGGCGATCCCACCTAGTAACACATGGGCTACTCGACAAATACCTCCGCCGGTAACGTGAGACGACCACCGGCTTCCCCGACCGGTGCCCGGCAGGCCACAGGAGAAACGACCGATGACAGACGATGCAAGCCGCGCGAGCGAGCGGTTCCGCGGGCTGCAGCGTTGGACCGGAGGCAAGGACCAGAGCGGCCCTCAACCCCCTCAATCCAGTTGGTTCGCGCCGGAGGACGACGGTGAACCCACCGCGGACGGCCC
The DNA here is from genome assembly GCF_018070075.1 of Saccharopolyspora endophytica. Lineage (GTDB taxonomy): Bacteria > Actinomycetota > Actinomycetes > Mycobacteriales > Pseudonocardiaceae > Saccharopolyspora > Saccharopolyspora endophytica. Next base: position 563,034 of record NZ_JAGPXE010000001.1, on the reverse strand, counting down.
CGACGCACGACCCGGCGGCCCGCACACCGGCACCAACCCGGGCACCGGGACCAACCCCGGATTCGGGACCAACCCCGGCTTCGGCGGCGGACCCGGCAGCGGCGGACCCGCCACGGGCGGGCACAGCGCGGTCGGCGCCAAACCAGGGGGGACCGAGCGCCGCAGCGCCGAGCAGCGCTACGCCGACGCCGTCGCGGCGATGAACCAGATCGTCACCACGCTCGACTTCAGCAACCTCCAGTGGGTCACCGAGGTCTTCCGCACCACCGCGGGCGTGCTGCGCGAGGACGACCCCGCCCGAGCCGGCGTGCTCAACAACCTCGGCAGCGCCGCCCAGCTGACCTACGTGCGCAGCCGCGAGCTCGCCGACCTCGAAGACGCCATCGGCTACTACCGCGCGGCGACGAACTCAGCGCACTCCGGCGACCGCGACCGCATCCTCTACTACTGCAACCTCGCGCTGGCCCTGACCGACCTCGCGGGCAAGACGGGTCAGGCCCAGTTCGCGGCCGACAGCGCGCAGGTCGCGCGCGAAGCCGTCGAGAAGACGCCCAAGCGCGACCAGCGGCGCCCGATGGTGCTGCTGCGGCTGGCCAACGCGCTCAAGCTGCACGCCCAGCTCGCGGACTCGGCCGAGTCCGACGAGGAGTCCATCTCGGTGTTCCGGGAAGCCGCGCGGATCTCCCCGGCCAGCGACGCCACCACCTCCGAGTTGCTGATCAACCTCGGCGCCGCGCTGATGCGCCGCTACCAGCGCAACGGCGACCAGGACGACCTCGACGAGGCGATCAAGCACCTGTCCGCCGGATCGGGTGCGCTGCCCGACGGCGACGCCCGCCGCGGCGGCCTGTGCCGGTACGCCGAGGCGTTGCGGCTGCGCTTCCAGCGCAACGGCGACCTCACCGACCTCAACTCCGCGATCAACGAGCTGATCGGCGTCCTCGGCGTCCTCGAAGGCGGGAACCCGCAGCTGGGCATGGTCGTCTGGCAGCTGTCCGCCGCCACCGCCGAGCACGTCGACGCCACCGGCGAGGCCGGCCAGCTGCGCCGGGTGCTGCGACCGATCACACCCGCCGTGCGGGCGCTGGCCACCGAGGACACCCACCGCGCGCTCGCGCTGGGCGGCTACGCGATCCTGCTGCGCAGGCACTTCATGCACGGTGGCGAGGCCAAGGCGCTGGACACCGCGGTCACCGCGGGCGAAGCGTCGGTCGAAGCCGCCGCTCCCTCCCAGCGCGCGCGGATGATCACCGCGCTCAACACGAGCCTGCTGGTGCGCTACGAGCACGTCGAGAACCGCGACGACCTGGACCGCGCGGGCGAACTGGCCCGCGAGGCGGCGAAGTCCTCGGACATCCAGACCCAGCACATCGCGTGGGTGCAGCTGGGCGCGGTGCTTGCGCACCGGTTCCAGCGGGCCGGGCGCGCGCAGGACGTCGAGACCGCGATCGAGCTGTTCGACCAGGCGCTCATCGGCATGCCGGACACCACTCCCGGGCGGGCTGCGGTGTCCATCCAGCTCGGCCGGGCGCTGCAGGCGCTGCACCAGCGCACCGGTCGCCGCCGGTACCACCGCTGGGCGCGCAAGGTGCTCACCGAGGCCGCCACCCAGACCAACGCGCCCGCCGAGCAGCGGCTTCGGGCGGCCGCGCTCGCCGGACGCATCAGCGCTCAGGAGCAGCGCTGGTCGGAGGCGCTGGAGTCGTTCACCACCGCCGTCGAGCTGCTGCCGCTGATGACCCGCGGCAAGCGGGTCGTGGCCTCGCCGAGCGCGCAGCAGCGCTGGGCCTCGATCGTGGCCGATGCGGCGGCCAGCGCCATCGAGGCCGGTGAGCCGGACAAGGCCGTGGAGCTCATCGAGCACGGCAGGTCGGCGATCCTGGCGGACTTCCTGCCCAGCGGCGGCGAGCTCGGTTCGCTGCACCGCGAGCACCCGGACCTCGCCGACGAGATCGTGCGGCTGCGGCGGTTGCTGGACCGCCCGGCCGAGGACCCCGACCTGGGCGACGCCGACGACCGGATGCGGCTGGCCGAGGCCTGGGCGGTGCTGATCGACGAGGTCCGCGAGGTCCAGCCGACGCACCTGCGGGTCCAGCCGTTCTCCGAGCTCAGCGGGGTCGGCGGTGACGGGTCGGTGGCGATCGTCAACCTCAGCCGGTACCGCTCGGACGTGCTGGTGATCTTCGGCGGCCGCGTGCTGACCGTGCCGATCCCGCACGCCACCCCGGAGAAGGCGGGCGAGCAGGCCCTCGCGCTGCTGACCGCCGCGCAGCAGGACGATCACGCGTCGATGGCCGAGGTGCTGGACTGGACGTGGGTGCGGCTGGTGCGCCCGGTGCTGGACCGGATGGGATACCTCAACACCCCGGGCGCGGGTGCGCGCTGGCCCCGGGTCTGGTGGAGCGCTTTCGGCGCGTCGGCCTACCTGCCGCTGCACTCCGCGACGGCGCACGCCGGCGCCTCGGCGCTGGACCGCGTCGTCTCGTCGCACACGCCGACGCTCGGCTGCCTGCTGCGCGCCCGCACCCGGCCCGTGCCGGAGGGCGAGGCGCTGGTGGCGGCCGGTTCCGCCGAGCAGGTCTCGCGCGAGCTGCCGCCGCAGAACCAGGTGCTGGCCCAGCACTGGCCGAGCGCGGAGATCATCTCCACCGAGAGCGCCAGCGCCACCGACGTGCTGCGGATGCTGCCGAACTACCCGTGGGTGCACATCTGCGAGCCGAGCTCGCAGTTCCCCGCCCAGCCCGCCGCCGGGATGCTGCTGGACCGCGACGGTCAGCGGCCGCTGGGCCTGGTCGAGCTGGGTCAGGTCGCACTGGACAAGGCGGAGTTCTGCTACCTGGGTCAGGTCGCGACCGCCGCCGACCAGCCGTGCGCGGCTGCGCTGTCGCTGGCCTCGGCGCTGGGGTTCGCCGGGTTCACGCACGTCATCGGCACCCTGTGGGAGGTCGACGTGAACAGCGCGATCGAGGCGCACGCGGACTTCTACTCGGAGGTGTTCGGGCAGAACGGGTACGGCACCGACGGGGCCGCCTACGCGCTGCACAACGCGGCCCGGGAGCTCCGCAACGCGCGTCCGAACGACCACGCGACCTGGAGCGCCCACATCCACGTCGGGCCCTGAGGAAGCGGTGACGAACGACGAGGGCGGTTCTGGTCAGTCCAGAACCGCCCTCGTCGTGTGATGGCCGGGATCAGCGCAGCGTGAGCTGGGTGATCTTCCACTTGTCGCCCTGCTTCTCGGCGCTGACCGAGAGCTGAGCGGGGCCGATGTTGGACTCGCCGGTGTTGGCGCGCATCGCGTGCTGGTCGACGAAGACGAGGACCTCGGCCCGGTCGCCTTCCAGGCGGGTCACCGCGCTGTTCTTCACCGTGGTGGTGACGATCAGCTGCTGCTGCGGCGCCTGCTGCTTGACCAGGGCGAACAGCTCGTCGTACTTCTGCACGGCAGGGCCGACCAGGAGGTCCTTGGCGGCGTTCTCGGTCTTGGCCGTGTCGTTGAAGTCGTAGGAGAAGAGCTTCTCGATGCCGTCGCTGACCTGGCCGTTGACCTCGCTGGTCGCCCCCGCCGAGGTCAACGCCTCGTTCGCGGCGGGTCCGGTGTTGTAGGTCGTGTAGGTCGAGACGCCGAAGAAGATCGCCAGCGCGAACAGCAGCGCCGTCACGCCCCACAGCACCCAGGGCTTGCCGGCGTCGCCGGACTCCGCGACGTCGGACTTCGCGCTCTCGGGCTCGGCGTCCTCGGTCTCGGTCTTCTCCGGCTCGGCGGCGGGCGACTCCTGCGCGGACGACGGCTCGGCGGCCGGAGAGTCGGCGGTCGCAGACTCAGGGGTCTCCGGCTCAGCGGTCGCAGCTTCAGCAGCCTCGGGCTCGGCGGCCTCCGGCTGCTCGGTCACCGCAGTGCCGTTGACCTGGTCCTCTTCCTCAGTCTTCGCCGTCGCCTCGGAGGAGGCGGGCGAAGTGGGGCGCTTGCGCAGGCCGGCCACCTTCGGCCGGCGGGCCGCTGGCTGCCGGTTCGTGCCGGAACGGCGGTTGGTAGGCACTGGCTGTACTCCTCGAATCGCTGTCGGGTCTCGCCGTTCAGCCGACCGGGACGGTGCCCAGTCCGCTGATCTTCCAGACGTCGCCCTCACGCGTGAGTTCTGCCTGGTAGCGATCCTGCTTGTTGGCCGGGGCCTGGCCCTCCACGGTGACCGTGATCTGCACGACCGCGATCATCCGGGCCTTGCCCGCGTTCTCGTCGAGCTCGACGATGCCCGCGTCCAGCACGCGAGCGGTGGTGCTGCTCTTGGCCTGCTGGATCCGGGTGGCGTAGTCCTTGCGCCCCTTGCGGACCTCGTCCCGCAGCGCACCGGTGGAGTTGTCCTCCCACCGCTGCAGACCGCGGTCGATGTCCTTGTGGTCCAGGGTGTTGAAGTTGACGATCGCTTCTTGACCCTGCTGCAGCGCCTCGTCACGCGTCCCGGCGTAGGCCACCGAGGAGTTGTTGATGGCCAGCACCCACAGCACCCCGAGGACCAGGGCGCACACCAGGCTCACCACGAACAGCACCAGCGACAGCTTGGGCCGCCGGCGAGCGGTGTCGGCTTGAACGGTCACGTGTTGCCTCTCTTACTGCCCGGGTGCGTTCTGCGCGCCGCGCACTGAGGTCGGACTGCCCGGAGGCTCCGCGCAGTGCGCGTCCTTGTTGAGCGGTGCCGGCGACATGTCGGTACCGGTCCGCTCCGGTGTTCCCTCGTACCCCTTGGTACACGGCATCGGATCGAACAGGTTGAGGACCAGTCCGAAGTGAGCGGTGCCATCCCCGGGGACGACGGTGTTGGAGACCGCGACCTGAGCCGGGTAGCTGATGAACAGCTGCTCCATGCCGTCGGTGTGCGCCGACAGCAGCCTCGAGGTCGTGGTCAGGTTCGCCAGCAGCGGCCCGAGCCGGGGGTTGTCCTTGATCAGGCCGGACAGCTGCACCGCGGCGGGCGGCGCCTTCTGGATGACGCCGCGCAGGTCGCCGTCGGAGCGTTCCAGCGACTGCGACAGCAGGTTCAGGTCCTTGCTGAAGGACTTGATCGCCGAGCCCTGGTCGTTCTGCGTCGCCAGGACGGTCTTGCCGTCCTCCAGCAGCTGCACCGTCTGCGGCAGGTGGTTCTGCGCCTGCGTGGTGAACTCCCGCGAGGTGTCCAGGATCGTCTGCAGGTGACCGCCGTTGTCGCGGAACGCGGTTCCCAGCTCGCTGACGACGGTGCGCAGCGAGTCCTGCGGCACCGAGTTGGCGAACGAGTCCAGGTTCATCATCAGGTCCTGCACCGGGAGCGGCGTCGTGGTGCGGGATTCGGCGATGACCGAACCCTCCTCGAGGTACGGGCCACCGTTCTTCTTGGGACGCAGGTCCACGTACTGCTCACCGACCGCGGACCGGTTGGTGACCACGGCCTCCACGTCGGACGGGATCGCCGGGGCGTTCTCCTCGATGTCCAGCGGGACCTGGACGCCGTCGTCGGTGAGCTTGAGCTCGCCGACCCGGCCGATCGGCACGCCCCGGTAGGTGACCTCCGCGTTCTTGAAGACACCACCGGTGCTGGCCAGGTTGAGCGCGACCTCGTAGCCGCGGTTGCCGAACAGCCGGTCCAGGCCCGCGTACTTGAAACCTGCGTAGCTGCAACCGATCAGCGCGATCAGCACGAAGCCGATGATCTGGAATCGGGCTCGACGGGTGAGCATCAGTTGCCACCTCCGAACAGCCTGCCCAGCAGTCCGCCACCGGATTCCTCTTCCGGCTTCGGCTGGGGCGGTGCGGGTTGCTGGGGCTGCTGCGTCTGTCCGTTCAGCGGCAGCGGGAGTCCGTCGGGCGCCGGCAGCAGCGGCTGGCGGGAGCGCCCGAGGTTCTCCACGATCGTGCTCAGGTTCAGGTCGACCTTGAGGTACAGGTTGTTGTAGTCGCTGCCCCCGATGCCGTCCACCGCGTTGTCCGGGAACGGGAAGGTGACCAGGGTTTCCAGCGACTTCGGCAGCGAGTCACCGGCTGCGGCGAGCTGGTGCAGCGTCGGTGCGAGCTGGTTGAGGTCGTGCACCAGGTCGTCGTGCGACTTGTCGACGACGTTGGTGGCCACGCCCGAGAGCCGGTCCAGCGACTGCAGCATGGTCACCAGCTGCCCGCGCTGCTCGTTGAGCACCTGCAGCCCGGGGCCGAGGTCGCGCAGCGCGGTGTCGATGCTGCCGCGCTGCTCGTTGAGCTTGGCCGAGAGCCGGTTGATGCTGTCGAGCGCGCGCACGATGTCGTTGCGCTGCGCGTCGAGCCCGGAGACGAGCTCGTCGAGGTTGTTCAGCAGGCCGCGGATGTCGGACTCGCGGCCGCTCATCGCCTTGTTGAGCTCCTTGGTGATGTCCTGCAGCTGCGCGACACCACCACCGTTGAGCAGCAGCGACAGCGCGCCGAGGACCTCTTCCACCTCGGGGTTGCGGTTGGAGCGGTTGAGCCCGATGGTCGCGCCGTCGGTCAGCCGCCCGGAGGCCGCCTGCGGCGGAGCGGCCAGCTCGACGTACTTCTCACCGAGCAGGCTGGACTGGCGCAGCCGGGCGATGGCGTTGGCCGGCAGCTTCACGTCGCCGTTGACGGTGACGGTCACCTCGGCCTCCCACGTCCCCGGTGCGAGGGCGATGTTGGAGACCCGGCCGACCGCGACGTCGTTGACCCGGACGCCCGCGTTGGGCACCAGGTCCAGCACGTCGGCGAAGCGGACCTTCACGTCGTAGGGGCGGCTGCCGACGTCGGCGCCGCCCGGCAGCGGCATGTCGTAGACGCCGCGGGAGGAACAACCCGACAGCGCCAGCAGGCCGACCGTCGCGACCGCGCCGACCTTGACGGCCGAGGAGCGGGTGAAGACGGATCGCACCAGACGAGTCAAACCGGACCGCATCACCGGCCACCTCCAGCGGGCTGAAGTCCGTTGGTCAGCGGCAGCGGCAACGGCGGCAGCTTGCCGTTCTGCACCGAGTTGACCGTTTCGGCCAGCGTCGGCAGCTTCTCGCCGCCGGCCAGCACCGGGCGCAGGGCGTCGCAGGCGCTGCTGACCTCGAGCGGAACCTGCTGCGGCGTGGACTGGTCGAGCAGCTTGCACACCGCCACCAGCGGCGGCTGGTTGAGCTCGTTGAACATCGCGCGCTGGTCCAGCGTTCCGGAAGCGCCGTTGTAGGAGTTGTTCAAGTTGCTCATCGCCAGCGGCGCGGTGGTCAGCGACTCGTTGAGCGCTGCCTTCTGCTTGACCAGCACGGCGGCCACGTCGTGGAGCTGGCTGACGTTGGACTGCACTTGGGAGCGGTTGTCCCGCACGAAGGACTCCACCTTGCCCAGCGCGACGGAGAGCTCGGCCAGGGCCGCGCTCATGTCGTTGCGCTCTCCGGCGAGGTTGCTGCTGACCTCTTGCATCTGCGTGTTGAACCGGCGCATCTGGCCGTCGTTCTCGGCCAGCATCCCGGTGAAGCGCTGCAGGTTGTCGACCGTCTTGAACAGCTCTTCGCTGTTGCCCGACAGCGTCGTCCCGGCCTCGCCGAGGTTGCGCAGCGTTTCCGACAGTGCCTTGCCGTTGCCCTCCAGGTTGGCGGCACCGGTGTTGAGCAGGTCGGTCAGCGCGCCGTTCTTGTTGGCCCCGTCGGGCCCCAGCGCCTTGGTCAGGTCGTTGAGGCTGCGGTAGATGTTGTCCAGCTCGACGGGCGTCGCGGTGCGCTCGGCGGGGATCACCGCGTCGTCGCCCAGCTTCGGGCCTCCCTTGTAGACCGGGGCGAACTGCACGTACCGGTCGGAGACGATGCTGGGAGAGACCGCGACCAGGCTCGCGTTGGCCGGGATCGCGGTGTCGCGGTCCACGCTCAGCGTGACCTTGACCTGCTTGCCCTGCGGCGTCACCTCGTCGATGGTGCCGATCGGGACGCCGAGGACGCGCACGTCACCGCCCGGGTACAGGCCGACCGCGGCGTCGAAGTAGGCGGTGACCTTGCGCTCCGCCGCGCCGTAGAACAGCCACCAGCCGCCGACCGCGCCGAGCAGCACGACGACGATCCCGATGGTGAGGACCTTGGCCAGGTTCGAGCTCTTCGAGGGTGCGTTCGTCATTGCTTGCAACCCTCCTGGTTGATCGGCCCCACGGCGGGCGGCAGCATGCCGCAGATGTAGGTGTCGAACCAGCGCCCGTTGCCGAGGACGTTGGAGAACAACCTGGTGAACGGCGCGAACGTGTTCAGGCTCCGGTCCAGGTTCTGCTGGTTGCGCTGCAGCATCTTGGTCACCTTGTCCAGCTGTTGCAGCGTCGGCCCGAGCTGCGCCTGGTTGTCGTCGACCAGCCCGGTCAGCTGCTGCGACAGCTCCTGGGTCCCGGTCAGCAGCGACGAGATCGAGTCGCGGCGGGCCCGCAGCTCCTGCAGCAGCAGGTTGCCGTCGGAGAGCAGCTTCTCGAAGTCCTCGTTGCGGTCGGCGAGCTGCTGGGAGACCTGCGTGGTGTTGTTCAGCAGGTGCTCGATCTGCTCGTCGCGCGAGGAGATGGTCTTGGAGAGCTGCGAGAGCCCGTTGAGGGCCCCGCTGACCTCGCCCGGGGTGTCCTTGAACGTGCTCGACAGCGTCTCGAAGCTCTTCGCCAGCTGCCCCGTGTCGATCTGGTCGACGTTCTTGGACAGGTCGCTGAACGCCTCGATGACGTCGTAGGGCGACATGGTCCGGTTCAGCGGGATCGGCTGGTCGTTGTCGAGCTCCTTGGACCCCTGCGGGTCCAGCGCCAGGTACTTCTGGCCGAGCAGGGTCTTGACCTTGATCGCCGCGGTGGTGCGGTCACCGAGCTCGGTGCCGGAGACCCGGAAGCTGACCAGCACGTGGTCGCCTTCGAGCTCGACGTCGGAGACGGTGCCGACCTTGACCCCGGCGACCCGGACCTCGTTGTCCTCGCGCAGTCCCGCGGCCTCGGTGAACTGCGCCGTGTAGGTGGTGCCGCTGATCAGCGGCAGCCGCTCGTAGTTGGCCACCAGCAGGAACGCGAGCACCAGCACCAGGATGCCGGCGACACCGATCTTGAGGGGGTCGCGCTGGGAGAAGGAAGTCATGGCTGGCACCTCGGCTGGGTCACCGGCATCAGCGGCAGCGGCAGGTTGATGTCGCCGACGCCGACGTTGCCGGAGGTCTTGCACAGGAAGAAGTTGAACCACGACCCGTGCGAGGCGGTCCGGCTCAAGCTCTCCAGCTTGTTCGGCATGTTGCGCAGCACCCGGTCCACCAGCTGCTCGTGCTCGTTGAGGTTCTTCGACACCTCGCCGAGGCCGGCGATGTCCTGCTGCAACCCGGGCCTGGCGTCCTGCAGGAGCCCGGCGGTGGTGTTGGTCAGCCCGTCCATCGCGGTGATCGCGCTGCCGATGGAGTCGCGGTCCTCGGCGAGTCCGGACACCACCTGCCGCAGCTGGCCGACCAGCTCGGAGAGCCGCTGGTCACGCGTGTTCACGGTGTCCAGCACGCCGTTGAGGTTGTTGATGACCTCGCCGATCACCTGGTCGCGCGAGGCGATGGTGGTCGTCAGCGAAGCCGTGTGCGACAGCAGGCTCTCCACCGTGCCGCCCTCGCCCTGCAGCACCTGGATGATCTGGTACGACAGCTTGTTGACGTCCTCCGGCGACAGCGCCTGGAACAGCGGCTTGAAGCCGCCCAGCAGCACGGTCAGGTCCAGCGCCGGCTTGGTGCGCTCCAGCGGGATCGTGCCGCCCACCGGCAGGTATCCACCTTGGACGGTGCGACCGGAGGCGCCGCCCGAGCCGGAGGTGGGCGTGGCGCCCTGCTCCAGCGCGATGTAGCGCTGCCCCACCAGGTTCCGGTACTTGATCGTCGCGGTCACCGAGGACGGCAGCCGCCGGTCGGCGACGTTGAACTTGACCTCGGCGACCTTGTTGTCGACGAGCTCGATGTTCTCGACCTCACCGACCTTCACACCGGAGATGCGCACCTCGTCGCCCTCGTTGAGGGCGGTGACGTCGGTGAACCGCGCGGTGTAGGAGCTCGCCGAGCGCAGGTCCTGGTTGGCGATCGTCATGATCAGCAGGCCGGTCGCCAACGAGGTGATCACCACGAAGACCAGGAACTTGACCAGTGGTCCGCGAATGCTGATCCCGTTCATCGGTAGCTCACCTCCGCACCTCGCAGGACCGGCCCGACCAGCAGGCTGCCCCAGCCGGGAACCTCCGAGGAGGGACGGCCCAGAGCAGGAGCCAGCACGGTGGCGACCATGTCGCGCTCAGCCGGCGAGTTGACCCACTGGGCCGCGGTGCCCGCCGGCGCCGACTGGGGAGTGCTGCCCGCCGGCGGGTTCAGGCCGCCGTTGGCCGGGCGCGATGCGGGCGGGGGAACCGAACCGTCCTTGAACGGGCCGTCCGGCGGGTACTCCGGCATCGGGTCCAGGTGCTCCATGAAGTTGTAGCAACGCGGTCCGCGCTTGTCGGCGAACTCCGGTTCGTCCTGGTTCGGGCGGTACTTGCCGCGGTGCGGGGCGACTTCCAGCGTCACGTGCAGGCCGGGTTCGTTGGTGCCCTCGCCGAACGCCTTGCGGATGCGCGGGACGTACTCCTCCATCTCGCCGAGGAAGCACGGGTAGGACGGCGAGTACTTCGCCAGCACGTCGAGCGTCGGGCGCTGGGCGTCCGCGAGCTGGATGATGTTCTGGCCGTTGGCGTCGAGGAACGTCGTCAGGTCACCGGAGGTGGTGGTGAGCTGCCCGGTCATCTTCTGCAGGTTCTGCTTCTGGTCCACCAGGGTTCGCGCCGTGGTGGAGAAGTTGTCCAGCGCGGAGATGATGTCCGGCGCGGCCTGCTCGTAGGTCTGGGCGACGCCCACCAGCTCCCGCAGGTTGTCCCGCAGGTCCGGAACCGACGGGTTGAGCCCGTCCAGGTAGGTGTTGAGCTGGGACAGCGTTTCGCCGACCTGCTCACCGCGGCCCGACAGCGCCTGGTCCAGCGCGTTGAGCGTGGCCGACAGGTCGTCGGGGTTGACCGCCTGCAGCACCGGCATGGTGTCCGCCAGCACGGTTTCCAGCTCCAGGCCCGCGCGGGTGCGGTCCTGCTCGATCACGCCGCCGGAGGCCAACGTCTTCGACGAGGGCTTGTCCGGCAGGTCCAGCGACACGTAGCGCTCGCCGAACAGGGTGCGCGGCAGCAGCTGCGCGGAGACGTTGGCCGGGATCTTCTCGGCCATGTCCGGTTGCAGCGCCAGGTGCAGCTCGGCGCCCTTGCCGTCGGACTTGACCTCGACGACCCGGCCCACGATCATGCCGCGCACCTTGACGTCGGAGTCCGGCAGCAGCTGGTTGCCCGTCGAGGCCGCCTTGAGGATGACGTCCGAGGACGCCGTGAACGCCTTGTTGTAGAACGCCAGGCACAGCACGACGAACATGACCATGCTCATCAGCAGCGCCAGACCCATGATCCTGCGCTTGACCTTGGTGACCGCTCCGCCCGCGCTCATCCGGTGATCCGAACGGTCGTCGTGGTGCCCCAGATCGCGAGGCTGAGGAAGAAGTCCAGCAGGGCGGTGGTCACGATCGCGGTCCGCACCGCGCGTCCCACCGCGACGCCGACCCCGGCGGGGCCGCCGCTGGCGCGGTATCCGTAGTAGCAGTGCGTCATGATCACCACCACGCTGAAGATCAGGACCTTCCCGAAGGACCACAGCACGTCCTCGGGAGGCAGGAACAGGTTGAAGTAGTGGTCGTAGGTGCCCGCCGACTGGCCGTAGAGGTAGACCGTGACGCCCCGGGCCGCGACGTAGGACGTCAGCAGGCCCAGCACGTACAGCGGGATGACGGCGACGAAGCCGGCCATCACGCGGGTGGTCACCAGGTAGGGCAGGCTCGGCACGCCCATGACCTCGAGCGCGTCGATCTCGTCGGAGATCCGCATCGCGCCGAGTTGGGCGGTGAACCCGGAACCGACCGTCGCCGACAGGGCCAGGCCGGCCACCAGCGGCGCGATCTCGCGCGTGTTGAAGTAGGCCGAGATGAAGCCGGCGAAAGCGGAGGTGCCCAGCTGGTCGAGGGCCGCGAAGCCCTGCAGGCCGACGACCGTTCCGGTGAACAGCGTCAGACCGATCATCACGCCGACCGTGCCGCCGATGACCGCCAGAGCGCCGCTGCCGAAGCTGACCTCGGCCAGCAGGCGCAGCGTTTCCTTGGCGTAGCGCGGGATCGCCCGCGGGATCCATGCCAGCGATCGGATGTAGAACGACATCTGGTCGCCCAGGTCGTCCAGCATCTCCACCGGCCGTCGGGCCGCGCGCTTGGCGCGCTGCGAGATCGTCACCATGTTCCCATTCCCCTGGCGGCCATCACATTCCCTTCGGCGGGACCAGCTGCATGTACAGCGTCGTGAGGATGAAGTTCACCGCGAACAGCAGCAGGAAGGTGATCACCACCGACTGGTTCACGGCGTCCCCGACGCCCTTCGGGCCTGGTGGCGGGTTCAAACCCCGGAAGGCGGCCACCACGCCTGCCAAGAAGCCGAAGATCAGGGCCTTGAGCTCGCTGATCCACAGGTCCGGCAGCTGCGCCAGCGCGTTGAAGCTGGCCATGTACGCGCCCGGCGTACCGTCCTGCATGATCACGTTGAAGGTGTAGCCGCCGACCACGCCGACGACGCTGACCATGCCGTTGAGCAGCACGGCGACCAGCATCGCGGCCAGTACCCGGGGCACCACGAGGCGCTGGATCGGCGAGACGCCCAGCACCTCCATCGCGTCGATCTCGTCGCGGATCTTGCGCGATCCCAGGTCGGCGCAGATCGCCGAACCGCCGGCACCGGCGATCAGCAGCGCCGTCACGATCGGGCTGGCCTGCTGGATGATCGCCAGCACGCTGGCGGCACCGGTGAACGACTGCGCACCGATCTGCCTGGTCAGCGAACCCAGCTGGAGCGCGATGACCGCGCCGAAGGGAATCGAGACCAGCGCCGTCGGCAGGATCGTGACGCTGGCGATGAACCAGCACTGCTGGATGAACTCGCGGATCTGGAACGGTCGCGAGGGCATTGCCCGCACGATGTCCATCCCCAGCGCGAACAGCCGCCCCGTCTGGCGCAGCCCACCGGCACCGGGGAACTGCGCCCGGGACGCGCTCACTGCTCACCTCGCTTGCGGCCGAACCAACGACGACGAGAACCCGCCGTCTCCTCCTCGGCCTGCAGTCCACCGGGCCAGGCCGGCTCCTCCTCCGGCCGGCGCGGGTGCGGCGAGGGCCGCATCTGCTGCTGGGGCTGGGAAGGAGCGGGCTGCTGCGGCTGCGCGGGGGCGGCCTGAGCGGGTTGCTGCGGCGGGAACTGCTGCGGCGGCGCCTGCGGAGCGGGAGCCTGCGAGGCGGCCTGCTGCTGCGGCCAGGAACCGGTCGCCGGCGAGGAGAACCCGTACAGGGCCAGCTCGTCCGGCGTCAGGCTCTTGAGGATCTCCTCCTGCGCGGAGGGGTTCAGCGAGCGCAGCTGGCGCAGCACGCGGTCCTTGCGGCGGTGCACCGCGGTGCGGTCCGGCAGTCCGGGGCTGACCTCCAGCTGCGGCATCATCGGCGGCACCTGGGGCCGGCCGTGCTTGGCCAGCTCCGCCTCCACCAGCGCGGTGTCCTTCTCCTCGCTCATGCCGATAGGACCGTCGGGGCGGCCGTTGAGGAACTGCACCACCACGGGCTCGTCGGAGGTCAGCAGCACCTCGCGCGGGCCGAACATCACCAGGTTGCGGCGGTAGAGCATGCCGATGTTGTCCGGCACGGTCCGCGCGGTGTTGATGTCGTGGGTGACGATCAGGAACGTCGCGTCGATCTGCGCGTTGAGGTCGACGATCAGCTGGTTCTGCACCGCGGTCCGGACGGGGTCCAGACCGGAGTCGGGCTCGTCGAACAGGAGGATCTCCGGGTCGAGCACGAGGGCGCGGGCCAGGCCGGCGCGCTTCTTCATGCCGCCCGAGATCTCACCGGGGAGCTTGTCCTCCGCGCCGATGAGACCGACCATCTCCATCTTCTCGAGCACGACGTTGCGGATCTCGGACTCGCTCTTGCGCGTGTGCTCGCGGAGCGGGAACGCGATGTTGTCGTAGAGGTTCATCGAACCGAACAGCGCGCCGTCCTGGAACAGCACGCCGAAAAGCTTCCGGACCTCGTAGAGATCCTTTTCCGAGCAAGTGCAGATGTCCGTCCCGTTGATGACGACCTTGCCCTCGTCCGGCTTGAGCAGACCCACCAGCGACTTCAGGAACACCGACTTACCGGTGCCGGAAGGCCCGAGCAGCACGCTGATCTCGCCCTGGGGCAGATTCAGCGAGACGTCCCGCCAGATGGTCTGCGGGCCGAAGGACTTCGAGAGCCCGTCGACAACCACCTCGACGCCCATCGGAACCTCCGCGTCCTCGATTACACCGATTTCGGGGAGGCAATCCATCCCCGAAGAAGCACCCTTGCACACGTGACGCGCCTAACGAAGGTAGTTGGCGTCACACCTATGCAACGAGCTCGACGCAGCAGGGTTACTCATGAGTTCACTACAAATCAAGGAGCCATCTCGGATTCGTCCGAAAAAAGGCCCTTGTTTCCGCGCAAAGGAAAAGAGAACGGGCACCCGCAACAGCGAGTGCCCGTTCTCTTACCGTGAGTCAGAGACCCAGCAAGGGCTCTAGAACCTGTTTGGGAACCCGGCCGCATGCGGCGGAGCCGCGAGCCGTGGGGCCACCTGAACAGCCCGCACCGACGAGCCGGGGACCCAAGACAGGCGAAGAGTCACTTGACGGAGACGGAGGCGCCGGCTTCTTCCAGCTTGCCCTTGGCCTCTTCGGCCTTCTCCTTGTCGACCTTCTCCAGGATGGCCTTCGGGGTGCCCTCGACGAGCTCCTTGGCCTCCTTCAGGCCCAGGCCGGAGACGATCTCGCGGACGACCTTAATGACCTGGATCTTCTTGTCGCCGGCGCCCTCGAGGACGACGTCGAACTCGTCCTGCTCCTCAGCGGCGGCGGCTTCGCCACCGGCGGCCGGGGCAACGGCGACCGCGGCCGGGGCGGCGGCGGTGACGTCGAAGGTCTCCTCGAACTGCTTCACGAACTCCGACAGCTCCAGGAGGGTCATCTCCTTGAAGACGTCCAGCAGCTCGTCGTTGCTCAGCTTCGCCATGTCGGCGTTCCTTTCTGCTCAAAGCCCGGATGCCGTCGGCATCCCGGTGGGGGGTTGTCGCGCGAAAGACGGTCCGCGGGCCCGCATCGGCGGCGCGCTCTCACGCACCGTCCACTGCGGACTGCGGAGAGTCTTACTCGCCCTTCTTCTCCTGAAGGGCGGCGGCCATGCGAGCGACCTGCGAAGCAGGTGCGACGAACAGCGCTGCGGTCTGGCTCATCTTGGCCTTCATGGCACCGGCCAGCTTGCCCAGCGTGACTTCGCGCGAGTCGAGGTCGGCGATGCTGTCGACCTCGGACACGGACAGCGCGCGGCCGTCCATGTACCCGCCCTTGACCACCAGGTTCTGGTTGCCCTTGGCGAATTCCTTGATCGCCTTGGCTGCGTCGACCGGCTCGCCCTCGACGAAGGCGATCGCGGTCGGGCCGACGAACAGGTCGTCGAGACCCTCGACGCCCGACTGCTCGGCGGCACGCTTGACCAGCGTGTTCTTCGCGACACGGTAGCTCACGTTCGAACCGAGCGCGCGGCGCAGCTCAGACAGCTGAGCCATCGAGAGCCCGCGGTACTCGGTCACAACGGCAGCGGTGGAGTTGTTGAACTTCTCCGAGATCTCGCTGACCGCATCGACCTTGTCGGACTTCGCCATGTCGCCTCCTCTCTGTTTCCGACTGTGGCTGACCCATCCAGTCGGTCCTGAGACGACAAAACGCCCCGGCGCAGGGCAGCACGGGGCGTGAAAATCGGTGCGCGCGCGACAAGGCACGCGTGACCAGCCTCGTCCCTCCTGCGCGGGCCGCCCGCATCTCACGGGACCTTCGTTCCGTCCCGCTCGTTGCCGAGCCGGGAGGAAGACCAGCGGTCTTGGGTGGAACCTCAACAAGAGTACTCGACCCGGGACGGGCGCTTCCACCGGCCCCCCGACGCCCGGCATCATGTGTGCGTGGCTGATCAGCGGGAACCGCGCTCCGACAACCTGCCCGAGATCGTCGACGCCGAAGTCGTCGACGTCGCCGAGTACGAACGGCCCCCGGAACCGGCTCCGCGCGGCGACGCCGCGAAGGCGGCCGACGACCCGGAATACCAGGAGTTCCTGGAGTTCAAGCGGTTCAAGGAGTGGCAGGCTTCCCAGGGCGGCGGCACGGCCACCCCTGCGCCCGAGAAGCCCTGGTGGAAGAAGGCTCTCGGCCTGCTCCGCCACAAGTGGGTGCGGCGGATCCTCTACGTCCTCGTCGCGCTGCTCCTGCTGAACCTGGCCTACAACCACTACTTCGGCGGCAGCGACGGCTCGGGCGGCAACGGCTCAGGAGGCAGCGCACCGGTCGACACGGTGCCGATGACCGCGCAGAACCCGCAGCAGGCCATTCGCAGCGTCTTCAACTACCTGCGGGCCGAACCGCCGGAGCAGGCGTGCGCGCTGTTCGACGACCAGGGCAAGGCCGACTTCGCCGCCGCCTACGGCGCCCCCGACTGCGCGGGCGCGGCCCGCGCGGTGCACGGCCGGATCACCGACCTCAACGCCTACGCGAATCCGAAATTCGCCCACGACGCCATCGTGGAAGCAGGACCGGAAGCCCAAGTACCGGGTTGCCGGATCCGAG
Source organism: Saccharopolyspora endophytica (assembly GCF_018070075.1). Taxonomy (GTDB): domain Bacteria; phylum Actinomycetota; class Actinomycetes; order Mycobacteriales; family Pseudonocardiaceae; genus Saccharopolyspora; species Saccharopolyspora endophytica. The sequence continues at coordinate 546,287 of NZ_JAGPXE010000001.1, read as the reverse complement.
TCAGCGGCGGTCCGGGCCTCGGGACTTTCAAACTCACGCGCACCCCACAAGGCGGTTGGACCATCTCCGCTTACGCCCTGACCAGTTCCGCCTGCCCCTGACCGCGCAATTCCGGAACGGCCACCATCGCCGTTCCGGAGTGATGGCCTCGGCACTCCCCGTCACCATTTCGCCGAAGCGGATCGGTTTTGCTCAGAACCGTCCGGGCAAATGGGATATCGATCATGAAGGTGTGACAAGAATCGTCGTGGAATGCGAAAGAGGGCGAGCGCTCGTGGAGCGCTCGCCCTCTTTCGAAGGGATATCGGGTCAGGCGGAAGCCGACGCGCGCGTGACGGTCGGGTCCACCGGGATGCCCGGGCCCATCGTGGTCGTGAAGGTGACCTTCTTCAGGTACCGGCCCTTCGACGCCGACGGCTTGGCGCGCAGGATCTCGTCCAGCGCCGCCGCGTAGTTCTCCACCAGCTTCTCGGTGTCGAACGACGCCTTGCCGATGATGAAGTGCAGGTTGGCCTGCTTGTCGACGCGGAAGTTGATCTTACCGCCCTTGATGTCCGCGACCGCCTTGGTGACGTTCGGGGTGACGGTGCCGGTCTTCGGGTTCGGCATCAGGCCGCGCGGGCCGAGAACCCGAGCGATCTTTCCGACCTTGGCCATCTGGTCCGGGGTGGCGATCGCCGCGTCGAAATCGAGCCAGCCGCCCTGAATGCGCTCGATCAGGTCCTCGGAACCAACCGCGTCCGCGCCGGCGGCCTCGGCCTCAGCGGCCTTGTCGCCGGTGGCGAACACGATGACGCGGGCAGTCTTACCAGTGCCGTGCGGCAGGTTCACGGTGCCGCGGACCATCTGGTCTGCCTTGCGGGGGTCGACGCCCAGCCGCAGAGCGACCTCGACGGTGGCGTCGTACTTGACCTTGGTGGTCTTCTTCGCCAGCTCGGCGGCTTCCGACGGGGTGTAGAGACGCTCCCGGTCGACGAGCTCGGCCGCCTGCTGGTATGCCTTGCTGCGCTGTGCCATTTCTGTCCTAAAAGTCAGGTTGGATCAGTTGTGGTTGGTCGGGCTGCGCATGAGCCCTCCCACTACCCGTGCGCGCCGGTGGAACCGGCAGCGGCTCAGGCTTCGACCGTCAGGCCCATCGAGCGAGCAGTACCGGCGATGATCTTCGCGGCCTGGTCGATGTCGTTGGCGTTGAGGTCTTCCATCTTGGTCTGCGCGATCTCCTTGACCTGCTCCATGGAGACCTTGCCGACCTTGGACTTGTGCGGCTCGCCGGAGCCCTTCTGCACACCAGCGGCCTTGAGCAGCAGCTTCGCGGCCGGCGGGGTCTTCAGCTTGAAGTCGAAGGACCGGTCTTCGTACACGGAAATCTCAACCGGCACGACGTTGCCACGCTGAGCCTCGGTGGCCGCGTTGTACGCCTTGCAGAACTCCATGATGTTGACGCCGTGCTGACCCAGCGCCGGACCGACCGGCGGAGCCGGGTTGGCTTGGCCGGCCTGGATCTGCAGCTTGATGATCCCTGCCAGCTTCTTCTTCTTGGGCGGCATGTTTGCTTCCTGTGTCTTCGCTATCCGGTTGCTCGATCCCGCCGGAAGGCGGCACCGAATCTGGCGAGACCACGAGACGGTGGAATCGCCCCTGCTGCGCGGGTCCTGCCAGATCCACGCGCAGCCCGCCGCGCTCCCGCAGACGGGAGAGCGGTCAGAGCTTGGAGACCTGGTCGAACGAGAGCTCGACCGGGGTCTCGCGGCCGAAGATCGACACCAGCACCTTGAGCTTCTGGGCGTCGGCGTTGACCTCGTTGATGGTGGCCGGCAGCGTCGCGAACGGGCCGTCCATCACGGTGACGGACTCGCCGACCTCGAAGTCGACCTCGACCGCGGTCTTGGTCGCGGCGGCGGTCTGACCCGCACCGGCCTTCTTGCCCGCTTCCGGCTTCTTCTCCTCGACCTGCGGCGCGAGGAACTTCAGCACGTCGTCAATGGTCAGCGGCGAAGGCTTGGAGGTCGCACCGACGAATCCGGTCACACCCGGCGTGTTGCGCACGGCGCTCCACGACTGGTCGTTGAGATCCATCCGAACCAGGATGTAGCCGGGCAGCACCTTGCGCTGCACCATCTTACGCTGGCCGTTCTTGATCTCGGTGACCTCTTCGGTCGGCACCTCGACCTGGAAGATGTAGTCCTCGACGTCGAGCGTCTGAGCACGGGTCTCGAGGTTGGTCTTGACCTTGTTCTCGTAACCGGCGTAGGAGTGGATCACGTACCAGTCGCCGGGCGCGCGGCGCAGCGCGGCGCGCAGCTCCTCGACCGGGTCCACCTCTTCGGCTTCCGCCTCTTCAGCGTCGGCTTCGTCGGCGTCGGTCTCGTCGGCTTCCGCGTCCTCGGACGCGGTCTCCTCACCGTCAGCGGCCTCGGTGTCGTCGGTCGCGGTGTCGTCGGCCTCTTCGGCGGAGTCGGTTTCCGAGGAATCGACTGCGCCGGCCGCTTCAGCCTCGACGGACACGGCCCCGGCTTCGGCAGCCTCGGGCTGCACCTGCTCGTCGGTGAGGCCGGTGGCTTCCTTGGAGGTCTCCTCGTGCGAGGTCACAGTCGGTCTCGCTTCCTCTCGTGCGTTGCGTGCCGGGTCGTTGTTTCGCCGCCGGCACCACTTAGGCGGGCCCGGAGGTTCAGCCAGTGCCGAACAGCCAGCCCACGCCCTTCGCGAAGAGCACGTCCACGCCCGCGACGAACGCCACCATGATGCTGACGAACACCAGCACCACAAGCGTGTAGGTCATCAGCGCCTTGCGTGTCGGCCAGATGACCTTGCGCAGCTCGGCGACGACCTCGCGCAGGAAGCGTCCGATCTTCCGGAACAGCGAAACCCGACCCTGCCGGCCATCCCGCGAGGGAGTGGGCCGACCCTTCGACTCAGTTGTGCCCGCCGGACCGGAGCCCGACTGGGAACGGGCGGAGGCACGACGTTCGCGCCGCGCCGCGGCGCTGGACGGACGTGCGCCCTCGCGCGCTCCGTCCTGGCCCTGCTCGCGGTCCTCGCTCACGACCATCCTCCGCTCACCGTCGCATCGACGCAGGGGTGACAGGACTTGAACCTGCAACCTGCGGTTTTGGAGACCGCTGCTCTGCCAATTGAGCTACACCCCTCTGCGGCCTGTGAAGCCCGACCGCAAAGTCGGGACGCCCTTCACCAGCCCTGAAACTGCGGTTTCAAGGTGCTCAGGCATCCCAGGTTCGAAAGTGTACGGCACGTGGAGAACGCTTCTCCAACGGCACCCCCCGTGTTGGCGAGAAGACGACTTCGCCGCTGGTGAGCGCAGTGCGTCACGCGGGGATGCGGACCGTGGCCGAAGCGCCGCCCAGCACGCCCTGATCGGCGGACTTCGCGGTGATGTTGACCTTGATCGTGCCATCGTCGTTGATCTTCGCGACCTTGCCGCCGAGCTCCACCACGGCGCCGCTGCCGTCGTCCGGGACGACCACCGGCCGGGTGAAGCGCACGCTGTAGCGCACGATCGCGCCCGGGTCGCCCGTCCAGCTGCTCACCACCCGTCCGGCCAGCGCCATGGTCAGCATCCCGTGGGCGATCACGTCCGGGAGGCCGACCTCCTTGGCGAACCGCTCGTTCCAGTGGATGGGGTTGAAGTCGCCCGAGGCGCCCGCGTAGCGGACCAGATCGGACCGCTCCAGCGGCACGCTCAGCGGCGGCAGCTCGTCCCCGACGTTGATCTCCGACAGCTTCACGCCTCAGGCCCCCTCACGACCAACATCGACGTGGCGGTGCAGACCTGCTCCCCGTCGGTGGTGGTGATCTCCGCGCGGACGGTCAGGAAGTCGTTGCCCGCGCGGGTCTTGATGTCGTCGACGTGCGCGACCGTCAGCAGGCGGTCACCGGCGCGGATCGGCCGGTGGTGGACGAAGTCCTGCTGGCCGTGCACCACCCGGCTGTAGTCCAGGCCGAGCTGGTCGTCCTCGACGATCTGGTCCTGCGCGGCCATCGAGAGGATCACCGCGAAGGTCGGCGGCGCGATCACGTCCGGGTAGCCGGCGGACTTGGCGGCCTCGACGTCGTGGTGCAGCGGGGAGTCGTCCTTGATCGCGCGGGCGAACTCGCGGATCTTCTCCCGGCCCACCTCGTAGGGCTCGGTGGGCGGGTATTCACGTCCGATGAATGACTGGTCGAGCGGCACGCGGGAAGGCTACTAGGTCTGATCCGCACCGGCGGACCCGCTTTGACCTTCCGCGCGGCCCGCACCCCGGGAGACGAGAAGAGCCCGCCCCCGGATCAACCGGGGACGGGCTCTCGAAGGCGTTCCGAAGGAACCGCTGGGGTCAGCGGGTCTCCTTGTGGAGCTTGTGCGTGCCGCAGTTCATGCAGAACTTCTTCATCTCCAAGCGGTCCGGGTTGTTGCGCCGGTTCTTGTTGGTGATGTAGTTGCGGTTCTTGCACTCCTCGCACGCCAGCGTGATCTTGGGTCGAACGTCGGTGGCGGCCACGGGGGTGCCTTTCTCTCGGTCGTAACGGATCGGTTCGCTGGAGAGATCCTTGCGAACCCGTGACTGGTAGCGGTGGCCGGACTTGAACCGGCGACACAGCGATTATGAGCCGCTTGCTCTACCGACTGAGCTACACCGCCATGCCGAGGCCGCGGTGTGCACCGGTTGCCTCAAGCGACGCAGGATATCCCACGCAAAACAGCCACAGCACCCAGTTTACCGAGCACCGCGGCTGCCTTTCGAGCCCCAATACGGAATCGAACCGTAGACCTTCGCCTTACCATGGCGACGCTCTGCCGACTGAGCTATTGGGGCGTGCCCTTGCGGAGCGATTAGAACTTTACACACCTGCGGGACCCCCCGGAACAGGGGGGTGCCTTTTTGCGAAAACGCAGGTCATGGCCGTCTTTTCGCGGCACACCCCACCGGATCGGGCGAATTCGGACATCAGTGCAGGAGTGTGAGCACGGTCTCCTCGCGGCTGCCCCGATCGCGCTTGGTGCGGGCCTGCAGCCACGCCTCGAAGCGCTCCTCGGACAGCGGGCGGGAGATCAGGTAGCCCTGGGCCACGTCGCAGCCCATGCCCACCAGCTGATCGCGCGCGGCGTCGTCCTCGACGCCCTCGGCGACCACGGCGAGGTCCAGGGAGTGGCCGAGCTCGACGATCGTGCGGACCACCGCGAGGTCGCTGAGATCGGTTCCCATGCCCAGCACGAAGCTCTTGTCGATCTTGACCTCGTCCACCGGCAGCTGCCGCAGGTAGGCCAGCGACGAGTAGCCGGTGCCGAAGTCGTCCACCGCGAGCACCACGCCCATCGCGTGCAGCCTCCGCAGGACCGGCAACGACCGCTCCTTGTCGGCCATCACGCTGGACTCGGTCAGCTCCAGGGTGAGCAGCTCGGGCGGGATGTCGTGGCGTTCGAGCGCCTCGGCGACCCTCTCCGGGAAGGTCTCGTCGGCGAGGTTGCGCACCGACAGGTTCACCGCCACCGACATCCGCAACCCGCGGTCCAGCCACTGCCGGATCTTGACCAGCGCGCACTCCAGGACGAACGCGGTGAGAGCGTCGACCAGCCCGGTGGCCTCCACCAGCGGCACGAACTCGTCCGGATCCAGCCGCCCGTACTCGGGGTGCGACCAGCGCACCAGGGCCTCGGCGCCGACGACCTGACGTTCCGGCAGCGCCACCTTCGGCTGGTAGTGCACCTCGACCTGACCGGTGTCCAGCGCCTGCCGGAACTGCGTGACCAGCTGGAAGCGGCGCAGGAACACCTGGCCCATGGCAGGGGCGTAGCAGCGCACACCGTCCTCGCCGTTGCGCGCGGCCCGTACCGCCACATCGGCGTGCTGGAGCAGCGTGTCGACGTCGGTCTCGGCTTCGCCGTCGGCGGGCGCCGAGGAGGCGTAACCGGCGACGCCGGCGGCCTCCACCACTATCCGGTCCAGCGGGTAGGACATGGCGATCACGTCGCACAGCCGCAGCGCCACCTGGTGCGCCTGCTCCTCGGTGTGGTCGAGCAGCAGCACGGCGAAGGAGTTGGCCTCCAGGCGCGCCAGCGGTGCGTCACCGAGGGCTTCGCGCATCCGCTGCCCGGCGGCGACCACCATCCGGTCGCCCCAGGTGTAGCCGAGGGCTTCGCTGACCGTGGTGAGCAGGTCCAGGTCGACCCGCAGCACGACGGCGGCGCGGCCGGCGCGGAGCTCGTCCCCGGAGATCTCGCGGAAGCCGGTGCGGTTGAGCAGCCCGGTCAGCGGATCGTGGTAGGCGTCGTGCCGCAGCCTGGCCAGCAGCCTGCGGTTGTCCATCGCGGTGGCCAGGTGGCTGGCCAGGGTGTGCAGGAGTCGCACGTCGGCGCGGCCGAACCCGCGCCAGCGGCTGACCCGGTCGTGGACCTCCACGGCGCCGAGCAGCTGGCTGGCGCCCCGGAGCGGGACCACGAGCGCCTCGTAGGCGCCGCGCTGCCGCAGCGCGCGGCGGACCTCCTCCGGCGCTTCGAGGGTCCGGAAGGACCGCACGTGGCTGCCGGGGAGTTGCAGCAGCGGATCGTCGCGCAGCGCGTCCGGCGCCGCCTGGACCGCGGCGTCCGGCATGACCTCACCGGCGACCAGCGTGGTGACCTCGCCGCGCGGGTCCAGTCGCAGCCGCAGCACGACCCTGGTGGCGTTGAGCTGCTCGCGGATCCGCTCGGCGACGGGTTCCCACTCGCCGACCGGCACGGCCTGCTCGCCGACGGGGTCGGGCGAGGTCTGCGCGCCCTGCCCGGAGCGGGCCACGCTGAGGCTGACGTCGCTGAGCGCTTCCAGGTCGCGCTGCTCGCGCAGCAGGTCGGAGTAGGCGCGGTAGAGACCGATCACGGCGACGGCGACGAGCCCGACCAGCAGCCAGCCCCACGGCGTGCCGATGGCGACCTCGTACCCGATGAGGCCCACGGAGGTGTTGAGCAGGCCGACCGCCAGCGTGCGCGCGGCCAGCCGCGCACCCGCGGCGACCTTCATCGCACCGCCCAGCACGGTCAGCGCGGCCAGCGCGAACCCGCAGCTGATCAGCGGCGAGGTCAGCGTGCCGACGACGGGACCGAACCAGTCGGGTGCGACGCCGATGAGGGCCTGGTTGACCAGGTTGGCGACCGCGAACGGCACCGCGATCTCCAGGCACAGCACACCGGCGTTGTAGACGACGTGGGTGGCCGCGCGCCTGCCCACCTGGGCGCCGAGCCCGGCCAGCAGGTTCGCCGCGAGCACCACTTCGAACGGCGCGGTGAGCAGGCCGAGCAGCAGCGGGATCTCGGTGAAGGAGATGGTCCAGCCGACGCGCTTGACGTCGACGTCGATGGTCAGCTGCTCGGCGAGCAGGAACCCGACGGCCAGCAGCGGACCGATGAACAGCAGTTCAGGGGTGTAGCGCGACTCGAGGCCGCCCGCGGTGAGCAGGGAGACCCCCACGCCCGCGGCGAGCACCACGAAGGAGAAGGTCCCGAACATCCGGCGGCGCACCGGATCGACTTCGGCTCTGACCGGTGGTCTGGATGGTTCCAGACCGGAATGCGGACCGAGGGAGCGGTGACGCTCGATCATCCACGCTCCTCCCGCTGGCGATACGGCCGTACCACATATGTCCGTCCGCCGATCGTGACGCACGAGAGCACGGATGGCCAGGGTCGAATGGCCCTCCCGGCACACTCCGGATGCACGCATCAGATGAGTTCAACCGGCGGGTGGCGCGGCAGCGCTTTCTTTCAAGGCCACTCTGACCTGCGGGTATTTCGCCGAGCACGGTGGAGCGCAAGAAGCCCTTGGGCTTCTCGCGGCTTACTCACAACTTTGTGAGGATCACCGCAACAACACCAGAGAGAGGTAACGGTACGTATTCGGTCTGACCACAAGAAGTCATCCTTGTAGATCGAACTCGTCCAGGAAGTCACGCACAGCACGGTCCAGGTCGGCCAGCCCGGACTCCTCGACGGGCAGGTGACCGGACCCGCGCAGCGCGGTCGTGCGGGTCGGCCCGGCGATGCGGCCGAAGAACTCCTCCGACAGCAGGGGCGGCGTCCAGCGGTCCTCATCGGGGTGCGCGAGCAGCAGCGGAGTTCCGCTGAAGCGCTCGGGCGGTGAGACCGGTGCGGTGGCCAGGCAGCTGCGGGCGAAGCGCAGCGAGATCCAACCACCACCGGCCAGCTCGTCGGCCCAGGCGAGGTTGGCGTACTGGGTCTGGTTGGACACCGCGGCGATGTTGACCAGCCAGTGCACGGGCACCCGCACCGCCGACAGCGGTTCGCGCACGAGCGAGAGCAGACCGGCCCAGCGCGCCATCTCGGGTCGCGCGGCCAGCACCCGTCGGACCTCGTCGCGGCACGGGTCGGCCAGGCACGTGGCGATGACGCCGTCGACCTCGGTGCTCGCCGCGACGTCGTAGGCGAGCCGGCCCCCGGTGCTCACGCCCAGCAGCACGACGGGACGCGAATCGCGCGCCTTCTCGCGCTCCACCAGGTCGCGCGCGCAGTTCAGCCAGTCCGAGTAGGTCGCGCCGAGCAGCGGTGTCCCGGTCAGGCCGAATCCGGGCAGGTCGGGGGCGATGTAGTCGAGGTCGGCCAGCGCGGGCAACCTGCCGTAGGGGGCGAGCATCCGCCCGTAGGTGCCGACGCCGTGCAGCGCGATGACCTTGGCGGGAGCGCCGGCGCGCTCGACGCGGTCCACGTGCACCTTCAGCCCGCGCCACTGCCACCACTGCTCGTCGGGTGCGTTGTCGGCGCTCAGGCGCAGCGCGCCGGGGAAGAACGCCTGGTAACGCTGCCAGTGCAGGTGGTCGCGGTAGCCGGGGCCGACGTCGGCGGCGGACCCTGGGGTGGATGGAGCGCTCGAGGGCACACTTCGAACATACGGAGTCGGGCCGACCGCGCGCATCAGCCGTGGGCCGGCCTAGGCGGAATCCGCGGGCTTGAGCCGCACCACGTTGGAGTCCAGGTCGAGCGGACCGGCACCGGATTCCCGCTCGTCCTCCTTCGCCACCTCGACCCAGGCGAGGTGGTCGAGCTGGTGCTTGACCCCCACGTTGAACAGCCCTTCGACCTCCATCGCCGCGCTCCCCGCGCTGGAGCGCTGCGGTACGGGTGCGGGCGCGGCGGCCCGCAACTCCTCGCGCCGCTTCGCGCGTGCCGCGCGGTCGATGGCCATGCCACCACGCTAACCCGGCGAAGCCGCTGAGCAGCACCGCCGACGTCGATCCGCCACCAGTAGGGTCGTGCGCGTGCTCGATCCGTACTTCGTCCAGGTCGCAACGTCGGAACTCGCGGATCTCACGCGAGCCCTGGAACTCCTCGACTCCCGCGCGGACCTCAACCACCGCTACCGCAAGATGCTAGACGAGTCCCGCCAGCTGCTGACGGCCGACCAGATCCGCCTCACCCAGGCCCGCGGCCTGGCGAAACGCCTCATGGTCCTGATCAAGGCAGCGGGCCCGGACTTCCCCGCCACCCTCGACGACGAGTCCCGCGACATCCTGCGCGCGGGCGAGACCAAGGCCGACGACCTGGTCTTCCGCCCAGAAGAAGCCTGACGCGCACCCCCGCTGAGGAACCGCGACGGCTGGTCTGTATGCTTTTCTCGCAAGCCAGCACGCTGGCGAGCACGCCGGGTTGCCCGAGCGGCCAAAGGGAGCTGACTGTAAATCAGCCGGCATTGCCTTCGGAGGTTCGAATCCTCCACCCGGCACCCACCGAGAACGGCCCCTGACCAGCAGGTCAGGGGCCGTTCTCGCTTGTGGGGATCATCGGCTCCGCGCGGCGGTTTCTGGACGCTGTCTGGACGTAAGTCGCCGCCGCATCGTGCGGGTTCGGGACCGCGATCATTCTTGGAATCCCTTTGTGGACGGGTAGTTCGCCTCTAGTAGCCATCGGGCGTTCGAATAGCGTTGGGAGTGGCCCCATCGATGGGAATTCCCTGGGGTTGGGTCCCGGCATCTCTCGGAGCACGGGCTTAAACGGCTGGTTCCTGACCTTTGTCAGCGCTGCGCGCGCAGGTCAGGGGTTGCGATCGCAGGTAGCCGAAAGCACTTCACACACGCCGATCGAAGAGCTCCTCCAGGAGGGGTTTGCCATGCGATTCCCCCGATTCCGCTTCTTCACGTGGTTCATCCTCGTCATCAACGCGATCTTCCTCATCTGGATCATCACGGGAATCGCCAACCGACCGGATCCGACCGACACCGCGGCAAACGTCGGCACGGCCATCGGCGTCGGGCTCATCATCGGATTGTGGGTCGCTGCCGATGTCATCCTCGGCATCCTGTGGCTGATCACCAAGCCCAGGACTCGCGATTGCCCGGCATGCGGTCGCTCGGTCAAACGGGGGCAGATGGAGTGCAAGGGCTGCGGGTACGACTTCGCCCAGGCCGCGCGATCCGCCCGGGAGGCGCAGAGCCCTGCTGCCGCGCCTCGAACGGACAACCCTCGCGAACCGTGATCTCGACGCTTCTCGTTGCTGACGCGCGTGCCGCAGCTCTGAAGAGTCCCCCTGACCAGCTGGTCAGGGGGACATTTCATGCGGTCCGACTCATGACTGGCTGGACTCCTGGGCGACGGCGTTGCCGAAGGCGGCCATTCCTGCTGCGTTGGGGTGCAGCGGGGCGGCGGGCGTGGTCGGCAGGATTCCTTCGTAGAACCGGTCTTCGGGTGCGGCGCAGCTTGCCCTTCCTTCATCGGCGCACGGCGTCCGGGCTGTGTCCGTCTGGACTGCGCCGCTCGAACTTGGCTTCTGGTACGTACCAGAAGCCGAGGAAGCAGCTCGTGCGATGAGTTCCGCCGTTACCGCGAGTCTGCATCCAGCGGAGACGCCTGCCACCGAAGGAGGACATCGTGGGCGATGATTCCTGGTCGATCGTGCACGCGGAGCGTGCGGCGCTGATCGACGACCTCGAGAACCTCGACGACGAACGGTGGGACGAGGCGTCGCTGTGCGAGGACTGGAGCGTGCACGACGTAGCCGCCCATCTGGTCAGCTCAGCCCGGACGACGCGGCTCGGTTTCGTGGTCAACCTCGCTCGGGCGCGATTCGACTTCCACCGCCAGAACGCCCGCGGTGTCGAACGTGAGCGCGGTGCCTCACCGCAGGAGACGCTGGAGCGGCTTCGTCAGGTGGCATCGCGGAGGTCGACCCCGCCCGGGCCCGTCGACAGCCGGCTTGTCGAACAGGTCGTGCACGGCGAGGACATTCGCCGACCTCTGGGGCTCACCCGTTCCTACCCGAAGGAGGCCGTCGTCAGATCGCTGCGCCTGCAGGCTCGCACCCCGGCCTTCTTCGGCGGCGCCAAGGAACTCGTGGCCCGCGCACGGTTGACGGCAACGGACGCCGACGTGTCGTGCGGTGATGGTCCGGAGGTGAGAGGTCCCGTGCTGCCACTTCTCCTGGCCATTTCCGGGCGGCGGGTGGCATTGGACCACCTCGACGGACCGGGAGTCGACGCGCTAGCCGCCGCGATCTGACAATCCGCGCCGGCCACACCGTCCGGAACGGGCACTGCGCGCGCTACGACATGTCTCGTGAGGTAGCGAGCGTCGTCTGGTCGAGACGATGGTTCACGGACATCAGGCTCCACAACAGCAGTCCGATCCCAAGCTGATACCAGCCTGACCAGCTGCGGGGGGTGCACAGTAGATCACCGACGATCAGGCTCGCCCCTGCCGACAGCAGGGCTAGGGTCAATGCCTGGCCTGGCATTCGATTCACAGGTTCTCCCAACATTGAGCTACTCCACTTAGCGGCAGGAACAGACTCGCGAGCGGGCATGATTCAAGGCTGAATTGGCGATGAGAGCGTCTTCAGACGCTGATCGAACGGTCCGGCGCATCGCCGCGAAGTACGTGTGCGCAGACCGCGCGGTCGGCCCGGGAGACGCAGAGCCCGGCTGCCGCGCCCGAGTCGGACGGCCACCGCGACCCGCGCCCTCACCACCCGTGAGCTCGGCGCGTTCTGGTTGCTGACGCGCGTGAATCCGTACGGGCCGTAGCTCGGGGCGATCTTCAGCCGGTGTTGAGGTGCAGCAGGAGGCGGTTGCCGAACTCGATGTCGTGCGGCAGGTGTTCCAGCTCGGATGCGCTCACGGAAGCGCCCTGGCGGAGGGCTGCCGATTCCAGGTGGGCCAAGTGCTCGACCTCCGCTTCGGCTGGGGACCGGCCGTCCACCGGTTCGTCGGGTCCCGCCACCACTGCAGGAGAGGCCAGCGCCCGGAACACCGCAGTAATCAGGTACCGGAATACGGCCGTATTCGGGGGTCTGATTACTGCGGTATTCCGGCATTCCCCGAGGGCTGGGCGGGCGGTTGGCAGGTCTGCCAGTCCCACGGGGCCTGTTGTTGGGGAGGATGGGTTGGTGCGGATCTCTTTGGTTTCTCTTGTGGTGGAGGAGTACGACCGGGCTATCGCGTTCTTCGTGGGGGTGCTGGGGTTCGAACTGGTGGAGGACTCGCCCTCGTTGACCAACGACGGGCGGGAGAAGCGGTGGGTGGTGGTGCGGCCGCCGGAGGCGGGGACGGGCCTCCTGCTGGCCGAGGCGGACGGGGAGCAGCAGGTGGCGGCCGTGGGGAACCAGACCGGGGGTCGGGTGGGTTTCTTCCTGCAGGTCGACGACTTCGACGCGCAGTACCGGCAGATGGTCGAGGCCGGGGTGGAGTTCCTGGGCGAACCCCGCAGCGAGCCCTACGGCCGGGTGGTCGTGTTCCGCGACGTCGCGGGTAACAGGTGGGATCTCCTCGGACCCCGGTAGCGTGTCTTGGCAGACCTGAACAGCGGCTCAACCGGGAGGTAGTCAAGGTGGCAAACCCGTCCTTCGACGTGGTCAGCAAGGTGGATCACCAGGAGGTGGACAACGCGCTGAACCAGGCGGCCAAGGAGCTCGCCAACCGGTTCGACTTCCGCGGCACCGGGACCAAGATCTCCTGGTCCGGTGAGGACGCCGTCGTCCTGGAGTCGGAGACCGAGGAGCGTTGCAAGGCCGCGATCGAGGTCTTCAAGGAGAAGCTGATCAAGCGGAACATTTCGCTGAAGGCCCTGGACATGGGCGAACCGGCGAGCTCCGGCCAGATCTACAAGGTCACCGGCAAGATCGTGCAGGGCATCTCGCAGGAGATCGCGAAGAAGATCTCCAAGAAGGTCCGCGACGAGGCGCCCAAGGGCGTCCAGGCGCAGATCCAGGGCGACGCGCTGCGCGTGTCCGGCAAGAAGAAGGACGACCTGCAGGCCGTCATCTCGCTGCTGAAGTCCTCCGACTTCGACGTGGCGCTGCAGTTCGAGAACTACCGGTAATCCCCACCTCGTCCGCGCTGGGCCCGGCCCAGCGCGGGGTCGGGGCCGGTCTCAGGCGGTTCTGGTCCGAACCGTCCACGATCGATGCCCCCGTGCCGGGCCGGTTCGGACCACGACAGCCCCGCCCTGGCGAGAACCCGCCTCGGAGCTGCGCGGATGTCGGTTTCGGGCCTGTCCCGGATACGCTCGTCGTCGAGTTCGGGGCGGGTACGCCGCGCCGGCTGATCGGGAAGGTGCTGTGTGAAGGGGATCGTGCTGGCCGGAGGCAGCGGGACTCGGTTGCACCCGCTCACCCAAGCCGTGTCGAAGCAGCTTCTCCCGGTCTACGACAAGCCGATGATCTACTACCCGATCTCGGTGCTGATGCTCGCGGGCATCCGGGAGGTCCTGCTGATCTCCACCCCGTCCGACCTGCCGCTCTTCAAGCGCTTACTGGGTGACGGATCGCAGTTCGGGCTGGACATCTCCTACGCCGAGCAGCCGGAGCCCAACGGGCTCGCGGAAGCCTTCGTCATCGGGGCCGACTTCGTCTCCGACGAGCCCGTCGCGCTGGTGCTCGGCGACAACATCTTCTACGGCCAGGGCTTCTCCGGCATCCTCCGCAACTGCGCTCGTGACCTGCGCGGATGCACCCTGTTCGGGTATCCCGTGCGGGATCCGCAGCGGTACGGCGTCGGCGAGGTCGACGCGGACGGCAAGCTGCTGTCGATCGTGGAGAAGCCCACCGAACCCAGGTCGAACATGGCGATCACCGGGCTGTACTTCTACGACAACGCCGTCGTCGACATCGCCAAGGGGCTCTCCCCGTCGGCGCGAGGCGAGCTGGAGATCACCGACGTCAACCTCGCCTACCTGCGAGAAGGCCGCGCGCACCTGACCGAGCTCGGCCGCGGCTTCGCGTGGCTGGACACCGGGACGCACGACTCGCTGCTGGAGGCCGGGCAGTTCGTGCAGGTGCTCGAGCACCGCACCGGGGTGCGGATCGCCTGCCTGGAGGAGATCGCGCTCAAGATGGGCTTCATCTCGGCCGAGGCCTGCTACGAGCTCGGCGCCAAGCAGGCCAAGTCCGGGTACGGCGAGTACGTGATGGAGGTCGCCCGCAAGGCGGGTGCCTAGTGGATCGGGGGCAGCTGCCTGCCCGCCATGCCCTCCAGCCGCGCGATGCGCTCGTCCATCGGCGGATGCGTCGAGAAGAACCTGGTCAAGCGCTCGCCCGGGCGGAACGGGTTGGCGATCATGAGGTGCGACTGCGATACCAGCTGCGGTTCCGGGGCCAGCGGCGCCGCCTGCGTGCCCAGCTGCAGCTTGCGCAGGGCCGAGGCCAGGGCCAGCGGGTCACCGGTGAGCTGAGCGCCCGAGGCGTCGGCCTGGTACTCGCGGGAGCGGCTGACCGCCATCTGCACCACGGCCGCCGCGATCGGCCCCAGCAGGGCCACCAGCAGCATCGCGAACGGGTTCGGGCGGTCCTCGTCGCTGCCGCCGAACATGCCGAAGAACATCCCGAAGTTCGCCAGGAACGTCACGACGCTGGCCAGCGCTCCGGCGACGCTGGAGATCAGGATGTCGCGGTTGTAGACGTGCGAGAGCTCGTGGCCGAGCACCGCGCGCAGCTCGCGCTCGTCGAGCAGCTCCAGGATGCCGGTCGTGCAGCACACCGCGGCGTTGCGCGGGTTGCGGCCGGTCGCGAACGCGTTCGGGGCGCGGGTCGGGCTGATGTACAGCGAGGGCATCGGCTGCCGCGCCGAAGTCGCCAGCTCGCGCACGATCCGGTACATCGCCGGCTGCTCGGCCTCCGAGACCGGCCTGGCGTGCATCGACCGCAAGGACAGCTTCGCCGAGTTGAAGTAGGCGAACCCGTTCATGCCCAGCGCCACGACCAGCGCGATGACCAGTCCGGCCCGTCCGAAGATCGCACCGACCAGCAGCACCAGCGCGCTCATCCCGCCGAGCAGCACCGCGGTTTTCAGACCGTTGAAATGACTGCGCACCTCTGCCTCCGCCCGTGATTCAACTGGAAAACGCTTGGCGTCGACGAGTGGTTCCGCTGAACGAATGTGCGGAATACAACTTCACCCTCCGATCGGGTGAACTCGTTAGTCGATCTAGGGTGAAACCCACAGTCGTTGAAAGCAGAAATTAATCCTCCGGTTCCCCCCTCGTGCGGAGGATGCTCAGAAGGGATTCTCAATGGTCCTCGCCAAGCTGCGCCGACGGTTGTCGGCCAGCCCCGGCACTCCGGCGCGCTCCCCCCGCGCCGGATTCTCCCTGCACCCCACGCCGCTGGACAGCGGTCTGGTGAGCGGGCAGGTGCACGACGAGCGCGGCTCGCTCCTCCCCGAAGTGACCGTCACCATCGTCGACCGGCTCAACCAG
Source organism: Saccharopolyspora endophytica (assembly GCF_018070075.1). Classification (GTDB taxonomy): domain Bacteria; phylum Actinomycetota; class Actinomycetes; order Mycobacteriales; family Pseudonocardiaceae; genus Saccharopolyspora; species Saccharopolyspora endophytica. The sequence goes on along the minus strand of NZ_JAGPXE010000001.1, from coordinate 530,623 downwards.
GTCATCGGTGAGACCAAGACCGACTCCTACGGCGGCTTCGCCCTCGCCGTCGCCCCCGGCACCCACAAGCTCTCCCTCACCGCAGGCGGCTACCGCCGCTACAGCGCCCGGATCCAGGTGCAGGTCAACCAGCACTCCCCGCTGGGCAGCATCGGAGTGGAGCCGGACGACTCGCTGCAGCTGCCGCAGCCCGGCCGCTACCGGTTCGACCCGTACCACACCGAGATCCGGTTCGTGGCCCAGCACATCGGGATGTCCAAGATCCACGGGGAGTTCCGGCGGTTCGACGGCGTGATCGACGTGGCGCCCCGGTTCGAGGACTCCCGGATCGAGGTCGTCATGGAGGCCGCCTCCATCGACACCGGCGTGAAGATGCGCGACGACCACCTCAGGTCGGCGGACTTCCTCGACGTCGAGTCGCACCCGCAGCTGCACTTCCGCAGCAACCGGCTCACCCACGTGCGCGCGGACCGCTGGAAGGTCAGCGGCGCTCTCACCCTGCGCGGCACCACCAGCCCGGTGGAACTGGCCACGGTCTACCTGGGGCAGCGCAAGTTCCAGGGTCCCGGGTTCGACGGCGACCTGCGGGTCGCCTGCGACGCCACCGCGACCCTGCGCCGCGAGGACTACTCGGTGAACTGGCAGGCCACGCTCGCCAAGGGCATCGCGGTGGTCGGCCCGACGGTCAGCATCGAGCTGGGCGTTCAGGCCGTCATGGTGTGACGAAGCGGAGAACGGCTGCGCGATCGCCTCGCGCAGCCGTTCTCCCAGGTCAGGCGTGCAGTTCCATGGTGCAGCACTTGGGGCCGCCGCCGGACTTGCGGAGCTCGGACATGTCCAGCCCGATCACCTCGTAGCCGCGCTCCTCCAGCTGCGCGGCCAGGCCCGTCGCCTCGAACGGCAGCACCACGTGGTGTCCGTCGGAGACGCCGTTGAGACCCAGGCAGGAGGCGTCGGCCTCGTCGGCGATCACCGCGTCCGGGAACATCCGCGCCAACACCCGGCGCGAGCCCTCCGAGAAGGCGCCCGGGTAGTAGGCGATCTGCGCGTTCGGGCCCTTGTCCAGCACGAACAGGGCCGTGTCCAGGTGGTAGTAGCGCTCGTCGACCAGGTTGAGCGAGACGACCGGAACGCCCAGGGCCTCCTGCGCCTCGGCGTGCGCCGCGGGGTCGGTGCGGAACCCGGTTCCGGCCAGCAGCACCTCACCGGTCCAGGCGAAGTCGCCCTCCGCCTCGTTGATCCGCGTCGGCATCACCAGGTCGCGGTGGCCGCGGGTGACGAACCAGCGGCGGAAGTGCTCGGCCTCCGCGGCTCGCTCCGGCGCCCGGAACTTCGAGCCGAGCACGCGGCCCTCGATCACCGTGCCGGAGTTCGCGGCGAAGACCATGTCGGGCAGGCCGGGCTGCGGCTCGATGGTGTCCACGGTGTGCCCGAGCCGCACGTAGGTGTTCTTCAGCTCTTCCCACTGCGCCATCGCCAGCGCCGCGTCCACCGGTTCGTCCGGGTTCATCCACGGGTTGATCACGTACTCGACGGTGAAGTACGCGGGCGGGCACATGAGGAAGTGGCGGGTGGTGGCCTGCTTGGCCGCGAGCGTTTCGGCGGGTCGCGCCGCTGTTGCCGTCATGAATCGAAATCTAAGCGCTACGGATACCTACCATCAACGCCGCTCCGTTCGTCGTTTGCGGCAGAATATTGCGCATGGACGCCTTGGACCAACGAATCATTTCGCACCTGGTCGCCGACGCTCGCGCGAGCTACGCGGAGATCGGTTCAGACGTGGGACTGTCCGCACCAGCGGTGAAGCGACGGGTCGACAAGCTGCTCGACCAGGGCGTTCTGCAGGGGTTCACCGCGGTGGTCGACCCCGAGGCGCTGGGCTGGGGGACGGAGGCGTTCGTGGAGGTCCACTGCCACGGCAACGTCCCCGCGCACCGGATCAGGACCGGGCTGGAACCGCTGCCGGAGGTCATCGCCGCCTACACGGTCTCCGGGCAGGCGGACGCCATCGTGCACCTGCGCGCTGCCGACATCCACCACCTGGAGGAGGCGATGGAGCGGCTCCGCGAGGTCGACTTCGTCTCCCGCACGGTCTCCACCGTCGTCCTCTCGCGCCTGCTCGAACGCCAGCCGCAGGCCGACTGACCTCAGCGGCGTGCGATCAGGCGCGGTTCCAGGCCTCGAAGCCGGCGATCTCGGCGTCGGAGGGCGTGCGGAACCAGACGTCCGCGCTGATCTGGTCGTACTGCGGGGAGTCCGGGGTGTGGTACTTCCGGGACGCCGAATGACCCTTGATCATCGGGCCCGCCGAGGCCGGGGCCTGGGCGGGCTTGGGACGAGGGACCTCGGCCCCTGCGCGGCGGGGTTCCGGGCGGTCCGGGACGGGTTCCTGGGCCTGAGGGGGCTCCGAGGGCTTCTCCCACTTGGCGTCGCGACCCGGGTGAGGGCCTGCGCCCGGGGTCCGGCGGGGAAGCGGAGCGGAGTCGTCGGGGTTGTCGACCAGCTTGATCTCCGGGGCTTCCGCGCCCTCGTCACCGCGCGCGAGCGGTTCGCCGTTCTCGACGCGCTGCCGCAACGAGTCCGGGATGTTCGGCGGATCGGACGGCGCGGGCGCGTCGGAGCGAGGCTGCGGAGTGCGCTTCGGCAGCGGCGTGGCCTCGGCAGCATCGCCGTTCGCGCTGCCGACCTGCGGCTGCTCGGGCGGGACGGCCGGGATGACCTGCGTGGCGTCGGCACCGACCGGCGGCGTGTACGGCTCGGCGGCGTCACCGCTGGATTCCGGCTCGAACAGCGAGCGGAGCTGACCCGAGAGCTGATCGGACTCCTCGTCGTCGGCTCCCGGCGGGAACTGCGACGGGCGCGACTCGGCCCTGGGCTCCTCCACCTCGGGGTTGCGGAACCAGGTGTTGTCCCCGGACGGCGCCTCCGGCTCGGGTTCCGGCTCCGGCAGCCGCTGCGTCTCCGCCGGAGCGGAGCGGAGCGTCGCCTCCGCCGCGACCCACGGGCGCGGCCGGCGGTCCCATTCCTCGAGCTGCTGCTCCTCGGGGGACTCCCACTGAGGCGGGCGCTGCTCGAGCAGGTCCAGCGACCGGTGCTCGGTGACCGGCTCGTCCTCGTAGGTCTCGTCAACGGGCTCGTCGTAGACCGGCTCGTCGTAGACGGGTTCGGCGTAGCGCGGCCTGGCCAGCTCGGCCTTGAGCCTGCGCCGCAACGGCCGGACGAACAACGCCCAGGTGATGAGCGCGCCCAACAGGAAAGCGGCGAGGCTCCACAGCCACACCTGGGTGAACAGCCAGGTGATCACGAGAGATGTCCCTCCTCCGGGGCTCCAGCAGCTCCGCCGGTCACACCCGGGTTCCTACCACGCGTGCGACGCCGCCCGGAACCTCTTTGACGCGCTCGTGACTCAGACGGCGAGTTCAAGACAGACCGCGGCACATCACCAGGTGCGGGCGACCACGTAGTCGACTAGGGAGGACAGCGCCTCCCTGGCCGGCACGTCGGGCAGCGAGGCGAGTTCCTTGCGGGCGTCGTCGGCGAACTCCTGCAGCGTGCCGCGAGTCCGCTCCAGACCCCGCGACTCGCGCAGCAGCTCCAGGGCCTCGGCGACCTCGGCGTCGGAGGACAGCGGACGGTCCAGCAGCTCGCGCAGCCGGGCCGGGCAGTTCTCGTCGGCCAGCGCGTAGAGCATCGGCAGCGTCTTGACGCCCTCGCGCAGGTCGGTGCCCGGGGTTTTGCCGGACTCCTTCGACGGCGAGGCGATGTCGATGATGTCGTCGGAGATCTGGAACCCGGTGCCGATCAGCTTGCCGATGCGCTCCAGCGACTCGATGGTCGCTTCGTCGGCACCGGAGAACCAGGCGCCGAACCGGCCGGCGGTCGCGATCAGCGAACCGGTCTTCTCGTAGATCACCTTGAGGTAGAAGTCGACGGCGTCATCGCCCTCGCCGACCCCTTCGGTCTCCCGCATCTGCCCGGTGACCAGCGCCTCGAAGGTGGCCGCCATCCGGCGGACCGCCTCGGCGCCGAGGTCGGCGATCAGCTGGGAGGCCTTGGCGAACAAGAAGTCGCCGGTCAGGATCGCGACGGAGTTGTCCCAGCGGGCGTTGGCGCTGGTCGCGCCCCGCCGCATGGTGGCCTCGTCCATCACGTCGTCGTGGTAGAGCGTCGCGAGGTGGATCATCTCCACCACCGCGCCGGACTTGACCACCTCGTCGGTCGTGGGGTCGCCGAACTGAGCGGCGAGCAGGACGAACAGCGGGCGGAAGCGCTTCCCGCCCGCGTCCACCAGGTGCAGCGAGGTGCGCGTGGCGAAGTCGAGGTCGCTTCGCACCTCGTCGTGCAGCAGCTGCTCGACGCGTGCCATGCCCTGCTTGACCGAGTCGGCCAGCTCCACGTCGGTGATCTGGAAACCACCCAACCCGGCTGCGCTCAGTTCACTGATCGGGTCATCCGCTGGCCTGCTCACGTCACCGTCGCCTTCGCTCCCCCACGATCGCCCTACGGGCGAGCACTCTACGACACGAATCCCCCGACGTTCGCCCAGTCCAGAGCCAACGTCGGCAGCACGCCCAGCAACAACGTCACGACCACGCCCAGCGTGATCGCCGCCGTCGTGAACGCACCCGGCACGCTCACGGTGGGGCCGTCAGCAGCCGGTTCTTGGAAGTGCATCAGCACGATGACACGAAGGTAGAAGAAGGCCGCAACCGCACTCGCCACCAGGGCCACCACCACCAACGGTGCCATGCCGTCGGTCAGGGCGGCCTCGAAGACCACGAACTTTCCGACGAAACCGCTGGTCATCGGGATGCCGGCGAGGGCGAGCAGCAGGAAGGTGAACACCCAGGCGACCAGGGGTGAACGCTTCGCCAGACCCGCCCAGTCCGAAAGGTGAGTTGCCTCACCGTCGGACCGGCGTACGAGGCTGATCACACCGAACACGGCGATCGTGGTGAACCCGTAGGCGAGCAGGTAGAACAGCGTCGCCGCCAAACCGCGGTCGGACAGCGCGAGCGCGCCCAGCAGCATGAACCCGGCGTGGGCCACCGAGGAGTAGGCGATCATCCGCTTGATGTCGCGCTGGGTCAGGCCCAGCACCACGCCGATGACCATCGAGACCACGGCGATCGTCCAGACCACGCCGCGCCACTCCCAGCTGGACGCCTCGAAGGCGACCTGCAGCACGCGCAGGATGCCGCCGAAGGCCGCGACCTTCGTGCAGGCGGCCATGAAACCGGTGACCGCGGTCGGGGCGCCCTGGTAGACGTCCGGGGTCCAGGTGTGGAACGGACCCACCGACGCCTTGAACAGCAGACCCACCAGCAGCAGGCCGAGACCGGCGAACAGCAGGGTGTCGGAGCGCTCCGAGCCGGCGGTGGCGTCGGCGATCGCCTGCAGCTTCACCGAGCCCGCGTAGCCGTAGAGCAGCGCGAGGCCGTAGAGGAAGAACGCCGAGGCGAACGCGCCCAGCAGGAAGTACTTCACGGCCGCTTCCTGCGACAGCAACCGGCGGCGCTTGGCCAGCCCGCACATCAGGTACAGCGGCAGGCTCAGCACTTCCAGCGCGATGAACATCGTCAGCAGGTCGTTGGCTGCGCAGAACACCATCATCCCGCCCAGCGAGAACAGGGCCAGCGGGAAGACCTCGGTGCGCATCCCGGACGCCGATGCGGCGGCGCGGCTCATCGTCCCCGGGCCCTCGGCCGGGATCGCCTCCGCCACGAACGCGCCGCCCGGCTCGACCGAGCGGTCCGCGATCAGCAGCACCGAACCGAGTCCGAGCGCCAGCAGCGTGCCCCACAGGAACAGCGTCGGCGGGTCGATGGCCAGCGAGTCGGACAGCGTGGTCACACCGGTCCCGGCGGACCGCGCGAACGCGGCCAGCGCGACACCGGCGATGACGATCGACGCCAGGCTGAGCCCGACCTGCACCGACCAGCGCTGGTGGCGGGGCAGGAACGCCTCGACCAGGATCGCCAGGCAGGCGGCACCGAGGATCACCAGCACCGGCGCGATCGCCGCGTAGTCGATCGGCGGAATCTCGACGGAACCCAGCTGGCTCGGGAATCCCTTGACCACTGTCAGTTACCTCCCTGCGAGGTCACGGGGTCGGTGACGCCGACCTCGCTCATGGTTGCCGCGACCGACGGGTTGATCACGTCCAGCACCGGCTTCGGGTACACGCCGAGCCCGATGATCAGCACGACCAGCGGGGCCAGCACGGCGATCTCCCGGGCGCCCAGGTCGGCCAGCCGGAGCCGGTGCGCGCCTTCGCGGTTCGGGTCGGTCACCGCCCCCGGCCCGGTCGCGGTGCCCAGCAGCGCGTCGCCGCGCACCGGGCCCTGCATCGTGCGCTGGTACAGCCACAGCACGTAGACCGCGGCCAGCACCATGCCGATCGTGGCCAGCGTCGTGTACACCGGGCGGGTCGGGAAAGACCCGACCAGCACGAGGAATTCGCTGACGAAGGAGTTGGTCCCCGGCAGCGACAGGGTGCTCAGACCCGCGATCAGCAGCGTGCCCGCCAGCAGCGGGGTCACCTTCGCCATGCCGCCGTAGTCGGCGATGCGGGTCGACCCGCCGCGCACGATGATCATGCCGATCACCAGGATCAGCATGCCCGTGGCGATGCTGTGGTTGATCATGTACGACACCGCGCCGACGTGCGCCTGCGAGGTGAACGCGAAGATGCCCAGCGCGATGAACCCGAAGTGCGCGATCGAGACGTAGGCGATGAACCGCTTGAGATCGGTCTGCCCGAACGCCTGCAGCGAGCCGTAGAGCACCCCGATCACCGCGAGCACCAGCACCAGCGGAGCCAGCTGCTGCGACGCCTGCGGCGTCAGCGGCAGGCTGTAGCGCAGGAAGCCGAAGGTGCCGACCTTGTCCAGCACGCCGACCACGATCACCGCGACGCCGATCGGCGCCTGCTGCGCGGCGTCCGGCAGCCAGGTGTGGAACGGGATCAGCGGGGCCTTGATCGCGAACGCCGCGAAGAAGCCCAGGAACAGCCAGATCTGCACGTTCAGCGGGGCGTCCGACAGGATCGGGACGAGCTTGGCCCAGTCGAAGGTGCCCTCGCCGGTGACCTGCGCGCTGTAGCTGTACGCGCCGATGGCCGAGGCCAGCATGATCAGGCCGCCGAGGAACGAGTAGAGGAAGAACTTCACCGCCGCGTAGCTGCGGTTCTCACCGCCGTAGCCGCCGATGAGGAAGTACATCGGGATCAGCATGATCTCGAAGAGCACGTAGAACAGGAACACGTCGGTGGCGGCGAAGACCGCCACGGTCAGCGCCTGCTCGAGCAGCAGCAGCGAGAAGAACCCGCCGTGCGTGCGGCCCTCGGGCAGCTTCTCGCCCCAGCTGTAGCCCAGCACCAGCGGCATCAGCACGGCGATGACCAGGACCATCACCAGCGCGATGCCGTCCACGCCGAGCGAGAAGTTGATGTCGAACGACGGGATCCACGGGATCGAGCTGGTCAGCTGCATCCGCGGGCCGGCCGGGTCGTAGGCGAACCACGCGGCCACGGCGATCACGAGCTCGGCGAGGGAGAACCCCAGCGCGGTCCACTTCGCCGCGCCGGCGTTGCCGCGCAGCAGCGCCACCACCACCGACCCGACGATCGGCAGCAGCACCAGGGCGAGCAGCAGGGTCATCGGATCTCCTCCCGGAGCTCACTGTGCCGAACAGGACTGGGCAGAACGGGTCCGTGCGAGGTCGTCATGTCGGGATCCCCACTGCCATCAGGGCGGCGATCACCACGACACCGCCGAAGAGCATGGACAGCGCGTAGGACCGGACGAAACCGGTCTGCCAGCGGCGCATCCGGCCCGAGCTGAAGGTCAGCAGCGCGGCGATGCCGGAAACCGTGCCGTCGACGCCCTTGCGGTCGACCGCGAGCAATCCCTTGGTCAGGCCGAAGGTCGGGCGCACCGCGAGGAGGTCGTTGAACGCGTTGCCGCCGAGGTCGGCGCGAGCCGCGCGCACCACCGGCGAGACCTTCGCCGGGCGCTCGACCGGAACCGGCTTGCGGCCGACGACAAACCACGCGATCACCGCTCCCAGCGCGGAGATGGCCACCGTCAGCACGGGGATCATCGCGTGCGGGATCGCGGTGTGGTGGGCTTCCTGCAGCTCGCCCAGCGACGGCGACAGGAACGTCACCAGCCGGTCGCCGCCCGCCAGGAACATGCCGGCCCCGATCGAACCGATGGCCAGCACGATCATCGGCGCGGTCATGATCGCCGGCGACTCGTGCGGGTGGAAGTCCTGGCCGTTGCTCGCCTTCAGGTCCTTCCAGCGCTTCTCGCCGAAGAACGTCATCAGCACCAGCCGCGTCATGTAGAACGCGGTGATGCCCGCGCCCAGCATCGCGGCACCGCCGAAGATCCAGCCGCGCCAGCCCTCCTGGCCGAACGCCGCCTCGATGATGGCGTCCTTGGAGTAGAAGCCGGACAGGAACGGGAACCCGATCAGCGCGAGGTAGCCGAGTCCGAACGTGCCGAAGGTGATCGGCATGTACCGCGCGAGGCCGCCGAACTTGCGCATGTCGACCTCGTCGTTCATGCCGTGCATGACCGAACCGGCACCGAGGAACAGCCCGGCCTTGAAGAAGCCGTGCGTGAGCAGGTGCATGATGCCCAGCGCGTACCCGGCCGGGCCGAGCCCGACCGCCAGCATCATGTAGCCGATCTGGCTGACCGTGGAGTACGCCAGCACCTTCTTGATGTCGTCGTAGGCGCAGCCGATGACGCATCCGACCAGCAGCGTCACGGCGCCGACGATGGTGACGGCCAGCTGCCCGCCCGGCGAGAGCGAGAACAGCGGGTTGGAGCGGGCCACCAGGTAGACGCCCGCGGTGACCATCGTCGCGGCGTGGATCAGCGCCGACACCGGGGTCGGGCCCTCCATGGCGTCCGGCAACCACGCCTGCAGCGGGACCTGGCCGGACTTGCCGCAGGCGCCGAGCAGCAGCAGGAGCGTGATGGCCAGCAGCACGCCCGGCGAGAGCTCACCGGCGCGGGCGAAGACCTCCGCGTACTGCGTGGTGCCGAGGTTGGCGAACAGCAGGAAGATCGCCAGCGCCAGGCCGACGTCGCCGACCCGGTTCATCACGAACGCCTTGGTCGCCGCCGCGGCGGCCGAAGGACGGCCCTGCCAGAACCCGATCAGCAGGTACGACGCCAGGCCGACGCCCTCCCAGCCGAGGTAGAGGGTCACGAAGCTGTTGCCCAGCACCAGGATCAGCATCGAGGCGACGAACAGGTTCAGGTAGGCGAAGAACCGGCGGCGCTCGGTGTTGGCCGAACCGGTGCGCCCCTGCTGGTCGTGGCTCATGTAGCCGATCGAGTACAGGTGGATCAGCGATCCCACGCCCGTGATCAGCAGCAGGAACACCATCGACAGCGGGTCCAGCCGGAGTCCGAAGTCGACCTGCAGCGCGTTGACCGGGATCCAGGAGAACAGGTGCAGATCGCGGACCTGCTCGCCTTCCGGACTGCCGGCGACGGAGGTGAACAGCCACAGCCCGTAGGCGAACGAGGCGATCACCGTGGCCGACCCCAGCAGGTGTCCCCAGCCGTTGGCACGGCGTCCCGCGATCAGCAGGATCGCGGCACCCACCAGCGGGAACGCGACCAGCAGCCAGGCGTAGGACTGCGCGGGCCCGGTCGCCTCGGCGACCCCCGCTGCGGTTTCAAGCATCTTTGCCGTCACCACGCGCCCTCTCAGTACTTGAGCAGGTTGGCGTCATCGACCGAGGCCGAGCGACGCGTCCGGAAGATCGACATGATGATGGCCAGGCCGACCACCACTTCGGCGGCCGCGACGACCATCACGAAGAACGCCATGACCTGCCCGTGCACCGTCCCCTCGATGCGGGCGAAGGTGACCAGCGTCAGGTTGACCGCGTTGAGCATCAGCTCGACGCACATGAAGACCACGATGGCGTTGCGCCGCACCAGGACTCCGACCGCGCCGATCGAGAACAGCAGCGCGGACAGCAGCAGGTAGTACGTGGGGGTCACTGGTGAACCTCCTCGGTGGCGTGACCGGCCCGCTGGTCCGGACGACCGTTGCCGTTGTCCGGCGCCGGGATCTCGGGACCCGCGTCGATGACCGGTTCACCGGACTTGCCGGAACCGGTCTGCTCGGGCGGCTCCGGCTCTTCGGTCAGCGCGTGCGCGTCGGGTTCGGGCTCGTCACCGGCGACCGCGCGGCGCTCGTCGTCGAGCCGTTCGGCGGGCAGGTTCTCCAGCAGCTCCGACAGCGACTCCGGCGCGACCGAACCGTCCGGCAGCAGCGCGGGCACCGCGACCGAGTTGGCCGTGGCGTACACGCCGGGACCGGGTAGCGGCGACGGGCGCTCGCCGCGGAACCGCGCGTTGGCGCGCTCCCGCTGGCTCAGGCGCGGGCCGCGGCCCTTGCCGCCGTAGGCCAGCACCATGGCCCCGACCGCTGCGGTGATCAGCAGCGCGGAGGTCAGCTCGAACGGGAAGAGGTAGTCGGTGAAGATCAGCCGGCCGAGGCCGCCCGCTCCACCACCGGCGGGCTGCCAGGGGTCCAGCGGCGGTGCCGCCTGCACCGAGGCCAGCGACCGGGCGAGGCCCGAGACCAGCAGCGCTGCCAGACCGACGCCGCCGAGACCGGCCCAGAGGCGTTGCCCGCGCAGGACTTCCACCACCGAGTCCGAGGAGTCGCGGCCGACCATCATCAGCACGAACAGGAACAGCATCATGATCGCGCCGGTGTAGACGATGATCTGGGTGAAGCCCAGGAACTGCGCGCTCTGACCCATGTAGAGCACGCCCAGGCTCAGCATCGTCAGCACCAGCCACAGCGCGGAGTGCACCGCGTTGCGGGCGAAGACCATGCCGAGCGCGCCCAGCAGCGACAGCGGACCGAGGACCCAGAACAGCACCGTCTCCCCGGTGCCGACCACCTCGCCGGCCTGTGCCAGCACGATTCCGGTGCTCATCGCGCATCAACCTCCGGACCGGATTCCACCGTCGATCCCTCCGGAACCCCTCGCTGCTTGGCGAGCTCGGGACCGTTGACGTAGTAGTCCTGCTCGTTCTCGCCGAGGCGCATCGGGTGCGGCGGCTGCTCCATGCCGGGCAGCAGCGGCGCCAGCATGTCGGCCTTGGTGTAGATCAGGTCCTGGCGGTTGTCGTCCGCGGTCTCGTACTCGTTGGTCATCGTCAGCGCCCGCGTCGGGCACGCCTCGATGCACAACCCGCAGCCGATGCAGCGCAGGTAGTTGATCTGGTAGTCCATGCCGTAGCGCTCACCGGGCGAGAAGCGGGCCTCGTCGGTGTTGTCGCCGCCCTCGACGAAGATCGCGTCGGCCGGGCACGCCCAGGCGCACAGCTCGCAGCCCACGCACTTCTCCAGCCCGTCCGGATGCCGGTTGAGCTGGTGGCGGCCGTGGAACCGGGGCGCGGCGACCTTCTTGACCTCGGGGTACTCCTCGGTCACGACCTTCTTGAACATCGTCGAGAAGGTGACGCCGAATCCCTTGATCGGATCAAACATTCCCATGGGGTGCCTCCTCGCCTTCCGGACCCGCGAGCTCGCCGGCACCGGTGCCGGAGCGCACCGAGGTGCGTCGCGGCGGGGTCTTGGGGACTTCCAGGTCGATCGGCGGCACAGGGAACCCGCTACCCGCGAGCGGAACCTCGTCGGAGTCCTTCTCGGGCTTGCGGTCCGGGATGAGGAACGTGGCCGCGACCAGGATCACCACCACGACCGCGCCGCCGATCATGAACTGCTGGGTGCTGACGGTCTCGGAGTTGCGCAGCGCCCGGATGACGGTCACCGCCATGATCCACACCAGGCTGACCGGGACCAGCAGCTTCCAGCCGAGGTCCATGAACTGGTCGTAGCGCAGGCGGGGAAGCGTGCCGCGCAGCCACACGAAGAAGAACAGGAACGCGATCGTCTTGCCGAGGAACCACAGCACCGGCCACCAACCGGTGTTGAGGACCCCGTCGCCGATCAGCGACAGCGGCCACGGCGCGTGCCAGCCGCCGAGGAACAGCGTCGTCGCCAGCGCGGAGACGGTGACCATGTTGATGTACTCGGCGAGGAAGAACAGCGCGAACTTCAGCGACGAGTACTCGGTGTGGAAACCACCGACCAGCTCGGACTCGGCCTCGGGGAGGTCGAACGGGGCGCGGTTGGTCTCACCGACCATCGACACCACGTAGACCAGGAAGCTCACCGGCAGCAGCGCGAAGAACCAGCCGTTCTCCTGCGCTGCGACGATGCCGGAGGTCGACAGCGTGCCCGCGTACATGATGACCGCGACGAACGACAGGCCCATCGCGATCTCGTAGGAGATCACCTGCGCCGCCGACCGCAGCGAACCCAGCAGCGGGTACGGGGAACCGGAGGCCCAGCCGGCGAGCACGATGCCGTAGACGCCGATCGAGGCGCAGGCCAGGACGACCAGCAGGCCCACCGGCAGGTCCACCAGCTGGAGCGCGGTGCGCTCGCCGAAGATGGTGACCTCGGGGCCGATCGGCATCACCGCGAACGACACCAGCGCGGGTGTCGCGGAGATGACCGGGGCCAGGAAGTACACCCACTTGTCGGCCATGACCGGGCGGATGTCCTCCTTGAAGGCCAGCTTCAAGCCGTCGGCCAGCGACTGGAGGATGCCGAACGGTCCCGCTCGGTTCGGGCCGGGCCGGTGCTGCATGCGGCCGATGACCCGGCGTTCCGCCCAGATCGTCAGCAGCGTCATCAGCACCAGGAAGACGAAGATCGCCACGACCTTGAGCAGGATCAGCCAGATCGGGTCGTCCGCGAGGAGTTCGGCTGTTCTGGTCATGCGTTCCCCCCGTTGTGGTGGGCCGGGGAAGTGCCGTTCAGCGAGTGCCCGTTGCTCTCCGGGCTCGCGCTGCTCGGCGCGATGTCGACGAGCGCTCCGTGCCCGACGCCGAGGACCTTGTGCACGCGGGCCTTCCCGGAGTCGGTGGGCACCCACACGACGTCGTCGGGCATGTCGGCGATCTCGACCGGCAGCACGATCTTGCCCTGCTCGGTGCGGACCTCCAGCCGTTGTCCGGAACTGATCTCGACGCGCTTGGCGGTCTCCGGCGAGACGATCGCGACCCGGTTGCGGGCGGTGCCCGCCAGGCTCGGCTCCTCGTCCTGCAGCGAACCGTTGTCCAGCAGCTGCCGCCAGGTCGCCAGCACGGCCTGGCCGGGGCCGGGGCGTGGTGCGTGCGCGACGGCCTCGTCAGGTCCTGCGGTGCGTCCGCCGGTGTGGGTGCCGAGGCGGTCGAGCTCGGCGCTCGCGGCGGCCGGGCTCTGGGTGAACAGGTCGGCGTCCATCTCGACCGCGAGGGTGTCCAGCACCCGGCAGTCCGGCAGCGCGCCGGTGCCGTCGATGGTGGTGGTGAACTCGCGGCGGCGGCCCTCCCAGTTGAGGTAGCTGCCGCTCTTCTCCGCGCTGGGCGCGATCGGCAGCACCACGTCGGCCTGCTCGGTCACCGCGCTGGGGCGGAGTTCCAGGCTGACCACGAAACCGGCACCGGTCAGGGCCTTGCGGGCCAGCTCCGGGTCGGGCAGGTCATCCGGGTCGACGCCGCCGACCACCAGGCCGGAGAGCTCCCCGGAGGCGGCTGCGGTGAGGATCTCGGTGGCGTCGCGCCCCGCGGCGGCGGGCAGCGAACCGGGTGCCATGCCCCAGGTCCGCTCCACGTCGGAGCGGGCGTGGTCGTCGACGACGGGACGCGCGCCGGGCAGCAGTGTCGGCAGCGCACCGGCCTCGATGGCGCCGCGTTCGCCCGCGCGGCGGGGGATCCAGGCGACCCTGGCTCCCGTGCGCTGGGCGGTGCGCAGCACCTCGGACAGCAGGCCGGGCACCTCGGCGGCGCGTTCGCCGACGATGAGCACCGCGCCCTGCTGCCGGATCGCTTCGTCCACATCGGACGGCAGCGACTCCAGCGCGGCGGCCTCGCCACCGGGCACGCACTGCACGAGCGAACCGGTTCGCACCGGGCCTCCGGCGTGGGTGATGACCGTGGTCTTCTCCACGCCCGGCGAGGTGCGCGGGGCGACGTGGAAGACCTGCGTCTTGCCCGCCCGCGCGGCCTTGCGCAGCCGCAGGAAGACGATCGGCGACTCCTCCTCCGGCTCGAACGCCACGCACAGCACCGCCGGAGCCGACTCCAGATCGGCGTAGGTGACACCGTTCTCCGGCGTCACCCCGACCACGGTGGACTCCAGGAACCGCAGCTCCTCGGTGGAGTGCGGCCGGGCGCGGTGGTCGATGTCGTTGGTGCGCAGCGCGACCCGCGCGAACTTCGAGTAGGCGTAGGCGTCCTCGACGGTCAACCGGCCGCCGGGCAGCACCCCGACCCCGCCCGCGTCGCGCGCGGCGGTCAGGCCCTCGGCGGCGGCCTGCAGCGCCTCGGTCCAGGACGCCTCGCGCAGCTGCCCGTTCTCCCGGATCTGCGGCCGGGTGATGCGGTCAGCGGCGTTGGCGTAGCGGAACGCGAAGCGGCCCTTGTCGCAGATCCACTCCTCGTTGACCTCCGGGTCGTCCCCGGCCAGCCGACGCATCACCTTGCCGCGCCGCCAGTCGTTCCGGGTCGCGCAGCCCGACGCGCAGTGCTCGCACTGCCCGGGGGTGGAGACCAGGTCGAACGGCCGCGACCGGAACCGGTAGGCGGCGCTGGTCAGCGCGCCGACCGGACAGATCTGGATGGTGTTGCCGGAGAAGTAGGACTGGAACGGCTGCTGCTCGCCGATGCCGATCTGCTGCAGCGCACCGCGTTCCAGCAGCTCGATGAACGGGTCACCGGCGATCTGCTTGGAGAACCGGGTGCAGCGCTGGCAGAGCACGCAGCGCTCGCGGTCCAGCAGGACCTGCGAGGAGATCGGCACCGGCTTGGCGAAGGTCCGCTTGGTGTCGTGGAAGCGGGACTCCGCGCGGCCGTGCTTGAGCGCCTGGTTCTGCAGCGGGCACTCGCCGCCCTTGTCGCAGACCGGGCAGTCCAGCGGGTGGTTGATGAGCAGGAGCTCCATCACGCCCTGCTGCGCCTTGTCGGCCACCGGCGAGGAGTTCTGCGTCTTGACGACCATCCCGTCGGCGACCGTCATGGTGCAGGACGCCTGCGGTTTCGGCATCGCCCGGCCGTTCATCTCGACCTCGACCAGGCACTGCCGGCAGGCACCCGCGGGGTCCAGCAGCGGGTGGTCGCAGAACCGCGGGATGGTGATGCCCATCCGCTCGGCGGTCCGGATCAGCAGCTCGCCCTTGGGCGCCTCGACCTCGATGCCGTCGATGGTGAGCCGGACGTAGCCCTCCGGGACCGGGCGCGCTTCGGATTCGGGTGCCAGGGTCATCGGGCCGCTCCTACCAGTTCCGCGGCGGACTTGTCGTTTCCGCCCGAATTCTTCGAGCAGAGCGCGAGGAACTCCTCGCGGAAGTACTTGATACCGCTGGTGATCGGGCTGACCGCGCCGTCGCCGAGGGCGCAGAACGAGCGGCCGAAGATGTTGTCGCAGACGTCCAGGAGGGTGTCGATGTCCTCCTCGGTGCCGTGCCCGTCGACCATCCGCTCCAGCACCTGCGCGAGCCAGTAGGTGCCCTCCCGGCAGGGGGTGCACTTGCCGCAGGACTCGTGCTCGTAGAACTGCGTCCACTTCATCACGGCCCACGGCACCGACACCGTCTCGTTGAACACCTGGACGGCCGTGGTGCCCAGCATCGATCCGGCCTCGGCCGCGCCCTCGAAGTCCAGCGGGACGTCGAGGTGATCGGCGGTGAACAGCGGCGTCGAGGACCCGCCCGGGGTCCAGAACTTCAGCGGGACGCCGTCCTTCATGCCGCCCGCGAGCTCCAGCAGCTGCCGCAGCGTGGTGCCCATCGGCGCCTCGTACTGGCCCGGGTTCTCGACGTGCCCGGAGATCGAGTAGATCTTCGGCCCCGGCGACTTCTCGCTGCCCATGGTCCGGAACCAGTCCGAACCGCCGTTGACGATGAACGGCACCGACGCGATGGTCTCCACGTTGTTCACCGTCGTCGGGCAGGCGTAGAGCCCTGCCGCCGCGGGGAACGGGGGCTTGAGCCGCGGCTGACCGCGCTTGCCCTCCAGGGAGTCCAGCAGCGCGGTCTCCTCACCGCAGATGTAGGCGCCCGCCCCGGCGTGCACGACGATGTCCAGGTCGAAGCCGGAGTCGAGGATGTTCTTGCCCAGGTACCCGGCGGCGTAGGCCTCGCGGACCGCGTGGTGGAGCCGCCGCATCGGGTGCAGGGCCTCACCGCGCACGTAGATCATGCAGTGGTTGGCCCGCATCGCGTAGCTGGCGATGATGCAGCCCTCGATCAGCGAGTGCGGATCGGCCATCATCAGCGGGATGTCCTTGCAGGTCCCCGGTTCGCCCTCGTCGGCGTTGATGACCAGGTAGTGCGGCTTGACCGGGTCCTTGGGCATGAAGCTCCACTTCACGCCCGCCGGGAAGCCCGCGCCGCCGCGACCGCGCAGCCCTGAGGCCTTGACCAGCTCGATCAGCTGGTCCGGGTGGGCGCGCAGCGCCTTGCGCAGGGCGGTGTAGCCCTCCAGCTGCTCGTAGGTGTGCAGCGTCCAGGAGTTCGGCGACAGCCACCGCTTGGTCAGCACCGGGGTCACCGGGCTGGTGCTCGCTTCGGTCATGGCCACCCTCACTTCTTCTCCGGCAGCGGCGGGAGTTCCGCGTCATCGGGCATGCTCGGCGCCGTCCAGCCGCGTTCCTGGGCCAGCGCGGCGCCGCGGTTGGTCTCGGTCGCCTGCGAGGGTCCGGTCACGGTCTCGTCGAGGTCGTCGAAGAACCCGGCCAGCTGGCGCTCGGCGCCCCGGAAGTCCGACAGCGCCGGTCCGCGCGTCGGCGCGGGCTTCTCGCCGCGCTGCAGCGCCTTGACCAGCTCCAGCGCCTGCTCGGGCGTCTGGTTGTCGTAGTACTCGTAGTTGACCTGCAGCACCGGCCCGAGGTCACAGGCCGCGAGGCATTCGGCGTGCTCCAAGGTGATCGAGCCCTCGGTACCGGGTTCCCCGGCCGTGCCCTCGTGCCCGACGTCCAGGTGCTCGCCCAGCGCCTTGTAGATCGCGTCGCCGCCCAGCACCGCGCACATCGTGTTGGTGCACACGCTGACCAGGTGCTGACCGCACGGCTTGCGCTTGTACATGGTGTAGAAGGTCGCCACGGCGCTGACCTCGGCGACCGACAGCGCCAGCTCCTCGGCGCAGAACTTGATCCCCGCCGGGCTGACGTGCCCCTGCACCGACTGCACGAGGTGCAGCATCGGCAGCAGTGCCGATCGCGACTCCGGGTACCGGGCGATGATCTGCTTCGCCTCGGCACTGGTGTCCTCGCCGAACACCGAGGTGTCGACCGCGCCGGTCTGCTCCTCGGTGGTGGTGAACTCGAACTGCTCGGTCATCGATCCACCCCGCCCATCACCGGGTCGATGGAGGCGACGGCCGCGATCACGTCGGCCACCAGCCCGCCCTCGGCCATCGCCGGCATCGCCTGCAGATTCACGAAACTGGGCTCGCGCACGTGCACCCGCATCGGCCGGGTGCCTCCGTCGGAGACCAGGTGGACGCCCAGCTCGCCGCGCGGCGACTCGACCGGCGCGTACGCCTGGCCCGGCGGGACGTCGAAGCCCTCGGTCACCAGCTTGAAGTGGTGGATCAGCGACTCCATGGACTGGCCCATGATCTTGCGGACGTGCTCCAGGGAGTTGCCCATGCCGTCGGCGCCGATGCTCAGCTTCGACGGCCAGGCGATCTTGGCGTCCTCCACCATGTGCGGGCCGGACTCCATCTTGTCCACGCACTGCCTGATGATCTTCAACGACTCGTGCATCTCCTGCACCCGCAGCAGGTACCGCGCGTAGCAGTCACCGTCGTTGCTGGTGGGCACTTCGAAGTCGTATTCCTCGTAACCGCAGTACGGTTCGACCTTGCGCAGGTCCCAGGGCAGTCCCGCGGCCCGCAGCAGCGGTCCGGTCACGCCCAGCTGCAGCGCGCCGTCCAGCGGCAGGTAGCCGACGTCCTTCAACCGCTGCTTCCAGATCGGCTGACCGCTGAACAGCTTGTCGTAGTCCGGCAGGCGGGTGTCCATGACCTT
This sequence comes from Saccharopolyspora endophytica, assembly GCF_018070075.1. Lineage (GTDB taxonomy): Bacteria > Actinomycetota > Actinomycetes > Mycobacteriales > Pseudonocardiaceae > Saccharopolyspora > Saccharopolyspora endophytica. The sequence goes on along the minus strand of NZ_JAGPXE010000001.1, from coordinate 512,494 downwards.
GATGAACTCGCGCACCTTGTCCTGCCAGCCCTCCGGCATGTCCTGCGCGACGCCGCCGGGCCGGATGAACGCGTGGTTCATCCGCAGACCGGTCAGGAACTCCAGCAGGTGCAGGACCTCTTCGCGCTCGCGGAAGCCGTAGGTCATGCCGGTGGTCGCGCCCAGCTCCATCGCACCGGTGGCCAGGAAGACCAGGTGCGAGGAGATCCGGTTGAGCTCCATCAGCATCACGCGGATCGTCTGGGCGCGCTGCGGCGCCTCGATACCCAGCAGCTTCTCGATGCCCAGGCAGTAGGCGGTCTCGGTGAACAGCGGCGCCAGGTAGTCCATGCGCGTCACGAAGGTGACGCCCTGGGTCCACGTCCGGTACTCGGTGTTCTTCTCGATGCCGGTGTGCAGGTACCCGATGACCGAGCGGGCCTTGGTGACCGTCTCGCCCTCGAGCTCCAGCACCAGCCGCAGAACGCCGTGCGTGGACGGGTGTTGCGGGCCCAGGTTGATGACAACCCGCTCCTCGCCGCCGGTTTCGTCCAGGAACTCGTCCCAGTCGCCGCCGGTGACGGTGAAGATGCGGCCCTCGGTGGTGTCTCTCGACTCGGCGGGGTACGCGCCGGTGAGTGATTCGGTGGTCATTGCCCACACCTCTCCGCGATCACGAGTAGGCCCTGCGCTGGTCCGGCGGCGGGATCTCGGCGCCCTTGTACTCCACCGGGATTCCGCCGAGCGGGTAGTCCTTGCGCTGCGGGTGACCGTCCCAGTCGTCGGGCATCAGGATCCGGGTCAGCGCCGGGTGTCCGTCGTAGACCAGGCCGAACATGTCCCAGGCTTCGCGCTCCTGGAAGTCGGCGGTGGGGTAGACCGACACGACGGACGGGAGGTGCGGGTCCTCCACGTCCACGGCGACCTCCAGCCGGATGCGGCGCCGGTAGGTCATCGACGTCAGGTGGTAGACCGAGTGCAGCCGCTGCGGCGCGTCCGGCCCGTAGTCCACACCGGACACCGAGCTGCACAGCTCGAAGCGCAGCGCCGGGTCGTCGCGCAGGATGCGGCAGACCTCGAGGAGGTTGTCGCGGCGCAGGTAGAAGGTGATCTCGCCGCGGTCGACGGTCACCTGCTGCACGGTGTCCTCCGGAAGCCCCTTGGCGCGCAGCGCCTCGAAGAGCGCGTCGGCGACCTCGTCGAACCAGCCGCCGTAGGGGCGCTCGCCGGCCGGTGGCACGTAGGCCGGCAGGCGCAGCCCGCCGAAGCCCGAGGTGTCACCGGTGCCGCGCACGCCGAACATGCCCTGCCGCTCGCGGCCGGCCGTCGGTGCTCCGGCGCGGGCCGGTTCGGCCCCCGTGGGCGCCAGGCCCGCGGCGCGCTCGGCGCTCGAACCGGGTTCGCCCGGGGCCGGGGTGGTTTCCTTGTCCGCCATCGAATTCACCTACCCGACTTGAGTTCCGGGCGCTCGGGCGCGCTCTCGAAGGCGCCGAGCTCGTCCGTTCCGCCCATCTCGCGTCGCTGCGCGGCCTGCTGCCGCTCGGCGCGCTTGCGCTGCGAGGCGTTCTTCGGCGCGTACCGGACCGAGGACGGGATCATCGGGGTGCGGTCGCCGCGTTCGAGCTTCTCCTGCGCGCGCTTGGCGTTGATCGGCTCGTCCATGATCTTGGCGTGCAGCTTGAGGATCGCGTCGAGCAGCATCTCCGGGCGCGGCGGGCATCCCGGCAGGTACATGTCCACCGGCACCACGTGGTCGACGCCCTGCACGACCGCGTAGTTGTTGAACATGCCGCCGGTGGAGGCGCACACGCCCATCGCCAGCACCCAGCGCGGCTCGGGCATCTGGTCGTAGATCTGGCGCAACACCGGGGCCATCTTGTTGGTCACCCGACCGGCCACGATCATCAGATCGGCCTGTCTCGGGGTGGCGGAGAAGCGCTCCATGCCGAACCGCGAGATGTCGTAGCGGGAACCGCCAACGGTCATCATCTCGATGGCGCAGCAAGCCAGCCCGAACGTCGCCGGCCACATCGACGTCTTCCGGGTCCAGTTGACGAGCTTCTCCACGTTGGCCAACAGGATGCCGTTGGGCAGCTGCTCTTCGAGCCCCATCGCCGGCACTCCTTCCCGCGTCCTTGCGGCTAGTCCCTGCAGTTCGTCTCAGGCGCCCGGCGGGTGACCGGGCAAAGCGCTCCGGTTAGTTCCAGTCCAGTCCGCCTCTCCGCCAGACGTAGATGTAGGCGAAGCCGACGGTCGCTATGAACAGCACGATCTCGACGACGCCGAACATCCCCAGGGCGTCGGCCGAGACCGCGAACGGGTAGAGGAAGACCATCTCGATGTCGAAGAGGATGAACAACATCGCGGTCAGGTAGTAGGCGATGGGCATCCGGCCGCCGCCGATGACGGGCTGCGGCGAGGGCTCGATCCCGCACTCGTAGGCGTCGAGCTTCGCCTTGTTGTAGCGGCGGGGACCGACGAGTGGCGCGATCGCGACCGAGAAGACCGCGAATCCCAGCGCCAGCGCGAACAACAGCACCAACGGGATGTACGGGTCGAGCACCTTTGCTCCCCTCCAACCGGTTCCGGGTTTCGTGGCCCGGGACACACATCGTCAGTCCCCGCCGAGACGCAGGTCACGCCTCAGGCCTCCGGTGCGCACTCTATGCGGTCGCCCGATTCGGCTCCGTAGTGAGGCGCACCTAACTTTATGACTTCTCTCACGGTTACCGGGACATCTGACCAGACACTCAGGGTCACGCGCTAGGGGTGACGCGAGTAGTGGTGCTGATCACACGATCCATGGCGTCCCCACCCTTCTCGTCGTAGAGATTTGCCAGCAGCTTCAACACGAAACGCATCAACGTCTGTCGCGGCAGGCCGTGCTTGGTGGCCATCCGCATGACCGTGGGATTGCCAATCAACTTGCTGAAGATATTGCCGAGCCGGAAGTAGCCGCCCAGCTCCTGCTGCACCGCCGTCGGGTACCGGCTCAGGGCCTGCTCCCGGGAGAACGCGGTCGGTCGCGCCATCGCGTGCACCGCGCACTCGGCCGCCAGCCGGGCCGACTGCATCGCGTAGGCGATGCCCTCGCCGTTGAACGGGTTGACCATGCCGCCCGCGTCGCCGACCAGCAGCAGGCCGTCGCGGTAGTGCGGGGTGCGGTTGAAGCCCATGGGCAGCGCGGCGCCGCCGATCTTGCCGGTGGCGTTGTCCTCCCGGAATCCCCACTCCTCGGGGGTTCCGTCCAGCCAGGACCGCAGCAACTGCCGGTAGTCGGTCTTGCCGTAGGCCGACGAGGTGGACAGGATGCCCAGCCCGACGTTGACCGTCCCGTCGCCCATGCCGAAGATCCAGCCGTAGCCGGGCAGCAGCGTCGGGTCGGCCGGGTTGGACTTGTCCCACAGCTCCAGGTGCGACTCCAGGAAGTCGTCCTTGGTGCGCGGGCTGGTGTAGTACCGGCGCACGGCCACGCCCATCGGCCGGTCGTCGCGCTTCTGGATGCCCACCGACAGGGCCAGCCGAGCCGACACCCCGTCGCAGGCCACGACCAGCGGAGCCCGGTAGGTCACCGGCTTGCGCTCGGGACCGGTCTTGGCCTCCACGCCGACGACCCGGCCGGTGCGCTCGTCGGTGATGGCGCCGCTGACGCTGGTCTGCTGGAACAGGCGGGCCCCGGCGAGCTGGGCGTTGCGGGCCAGCAGGTCGTCGAAGTCGTTGCGCGGGCGGACCACGCCGTAGGGCGGGAAGTCGGACAGGCTCGGCCAGTCGAGCTCCAGGCTGACTCCGCCGCCGACGACCCGCAGGCCCTTGTTGTGCAGCCAGCCGGCTTCTTCCCTGGTGTCGATGCCCAGGTCGATGAGCTGCTTGACGCCCCGTGGCGTGATCCCGTCGCCGCAGACCTTCTCCCGCGGGAAGACGCTCTTCTCCAGCAGCAGGACGTCCAGTCCCGCCCTGGCCAGGTACGTCGCAGCCGTCGAGCCGGCCGGTCCCGCTCCGACGACGATCACATCGGCGTCATCGTCCGGTCGGCGGCGGCTGGTGGCGCTGGTCATGACACTCCTCGAACTAGTGCAGTGCTCGGTGCGAAACCCGCTTGTGAACGAGTTCACTAACTCCGAGTCTAAGCCGCTGCACCAGCGCGATCGACCCTTTCGCGTAGGCCACCTGAGTGAGGAAACCCGCCATCCGGTTCAACCCCGCGAGCCTCCCCGAGGGCCCTCGCGACTCACAGGTCCAGGGCGAGGAGGCGGGAGCTCAGGGTCTTGCCGTGGGTGTCCAGGGACAGCGACGTGGTCACGCCGCCGTCGAGAGCCCGGTGGCAGGTGAACTGGAGCGCCTTGAGCAGCGGGAGCTCGCAGCGGGTGACCTCGCCCCGGACCTGACCGGCCAGGTGGGCGCGGACCCGGTCGGCGGTGAGCTCCCTGCGCAGGCGGTCGTAGTCGGCGTCGTCGAGGGGGAACACCGACAGGATCGAGGTGTCGCCCTTGTCGCCCGCTCGGCAGTGCGCGATCTCATGCAGTCGCATCGTTCACCTCCAGGGTCGTGACCTGCGACGTCACATCGGATCTGGGGATCAGGGCGGAGACGATGCCGATCACCTCGCGCACGTCGGTGCGCACGCCGCCGCCACCGGCGGGGCCGTTGGTGTAGAGCGATTCGACCTCGTGGCAGATGGTCTGCGCCGCCGTCCGCTCCTCCGCGATGGCGGCCACCCGCAGGCGGCACTCGCCGTCCGGATCGCCCATCGCCCCCAGCACGTCGGCGCGCACCCGCAGCCCGGTGCCGCGCAGCCGCTCGCTCACCACGTCCGCGGCCAGCCTCGCCCGATCGGCCGCCCCCGGTCCGGCGTAGCTGATGCCGCATTCGGCGCGGTGTCCCGCGCGGTAGCCGACGCTGACCTTCAGCTCCTCCGGCCTGGCCCGCCCGCGCGCCCCGCTGATGCGCACCCGGTCGGCACCGGTCCGCTCGGCGCGGACCTCGCGGAAGTCCAGGACCACGTCGGGCGTGCGGTAGGCGGTCGGGTCGGTGACCTCGTAGAGCAGCTGCTCGCGCACCGTCGGGACCGTCACCATCCCGCCGGTCCCGTCCGGTTTGCCGATGGTCGCGCTGCCGTCGGCGTCGACGTCGGCGAACGGGAACCCGAGCTCGGCCAGCCCGGGAACGTCCTTGACGCCCGGGTCGGCGAAGTAGCCGCCGGTCACCTGGCCCGCGCACTCCAGGACGTGCCCGACGAGGGTCGCGGCGGCGGCGCGCGGCACGTCGTCGAGGTCCCAGCCCATCCGCTGCGCGATCGGTGCCACGAACAACGACGGGTCGGCGACCCGCCCGGTGATCACGACCTCCGCGTCCAGCGCGGGCAGCAGCGCCTCCGCGCCGAGGTAGGCGTTGGCGGAGACGATCTCGCCGTGCTCGGCCAGCGGGACGCCGTCCTCCAGCGCAGGCGTGGCCGGGTCGAGCCGGTCCAGCACGTCGTCCCCGGTGACCACGGCGATGCGGCCGGTCAGCCCAGCGGTCGTCATGACCTCCCGCGTGACCTCGCCCGCGCGCAGCGGATGGGCGGCGCCCATGTTGGTGATCACCCGTGCTCCGTTCGGCACCGCGACCGGCAGCAACCGCTCGAACCGCGCGCGCAGCAACGGGTCGTACCCCTGGTCCGGATCGCCCAGCCTGCGCTGCTGCCCGAGTGCGATGGTGCGCTCGGCCAGGCACTCCAGCACCAGGTCGTCCACACCCGCCCGCACGAGCTCCAGCGCCGGTTCGAGGCGGTCGCCGGCGAACCCGGCTCCACTGCCGATGCGCATCTACAGCACCCCCGTGAGCAGCGCGACCGCCGTCATCACCAGCGTGGTGCCGAAGGCCCAGCCGAAGATGAACCGCTGGTGGTCGCCGATGTCGACCTTGGACATGCCGAGCAGGATGAACGTCGAGGCCGTCAGCGGGCTCAGCGGGAACCCGGTGGTCATCTGGCCGAGGATCGCCGCGCGCCCGATCGCGGCGGGATCGCCTCCGAACGCCGCGCTGGTCTCCGCCAGCACCGGCACGACCCCGTAGTAGAAGGCGTCGGGGGTGAAGACCAGGCTCAGCGGCATCCCGGCGATGGCCGTGACCACCGGCAGCAGCGCGCCACCGGCGTCCGGGATGACCGCGACCAGGCTCTCGGCCATCGCCTTGATCATGCCGGTGCCGGTGAGGATGCCGGTGAACACCCCGGCCGCGAAGATCACCACGACGACCAGCACCACGTTGTAGGCGTGCTTGGCGAACAGCTCCTGCTGGCCCTGCCACGACGGGCGGTTGATCAGCAGCGCGACCAGGAAGGCCACCAGGAACAGCACTTCCAGGTCGGCGAGCTGGAACAGCAGGCAGCCGACCAGGGCCAGCGTCAGCGCCGCGTTGATCCAGAACCGCGCGCGGTCCGCACCGGTCAGCTTCACCCGCTCGCCCGTCTCGATGCTCACCACGCCGAGCCGCTTCCGCTCGGACCGGCCGATCAGGTAGGCGGCGATCAGCACCCAGCAGATGCCGGCGATCATCGCGGGCAGCACCGGCAGGAACAGCTGCGCGGAATCGAGCTTGAGCGCGGCCATCGCGCGGGCCGTCGGCCCACCCCACGGCACCATGTTCATGACCCCGGCGCCGAGGCAGACCACGCCGGCCAGCACGATCCGGCGCATCCCCAGCCGCTGGTAGATCGGCAGCAGCGCGGAAACGGTGATCAGGAAGGTGGAGGCCCCGTCGCCGTCCAGCGCGACCAGCAGGGTCAGCAGCGCGGTGCCGACGGTGATCTTGAGCGGGTCGCCCTGGGCCCAGCGCAGGATGCGGGTGACGGCGGGGTCGAACAGCCCCGCGTCGATCATCAGGCTGAAGTACAGCACCGCGAAGGTGATCATGATGGCCACCGGGGCGACGGTGACCAGGCCATCGGCCACGAGCTCACCGAGCCCGGCGCCGTGACCGCTGAGCAGTGCCGCCGCGATCGGCACCAGGGTGAGCGCGAACAGCACCGACACCCTGCGCGAGAGCACCAGGGCGAGGAACACGCCGATCGTCAAGAATCCACTCGCGGCCAGCATGGGCAACCTCCGAACACCGCCGTTGGGCCGGACGGGAGAACTGTGATCCACCTCGCTCATGCTGGTCAAGCACTGAAAATTGATAGATTCATGCGCCATGGGCATGGATCTGACCGTGCAGCAGCTCAGGCTGGTCCTCGCGGTGCACGACACCGGCGGGTTCACCGCCGCAGCCGAGCAGCTGCACCTGGCGCAGTCCTCGATCAGCCGGGCGGTGCGCGACGTCGAGCGCAGGCTCGGCATCACGCTGTTCCAGCGCACCACCCGCAACCTGGTCACCACGCCGGAGGGCGCCGAGTTCTGCCTGGTCGCGCGGCGGGTGGTGGACTCCTTCGACGCCGGGATCAACCACTTCCAGGGCTTCCTGGCAGGCACCCGGGGCCGCGTCCGGGTCGCGGCGCTGCCGTCGATGGCCGCGATCCTGCTGCCGCCGGTCGTCTCGGCCTACCGCGCGGAGCACCCGGACGTGGAGCTGTCGATCGAGGACGGCATGTCCGACGAGGTCCTGGCCAAGGTTCGCGCGGGCACCGTGGACCTGGGCGTCACGGTCGTCGCCGAACCGCTGCCCGACCTGGCCATGCACCCCATCGCCACCGACCGGATGTGCGCGGTGTTCCCGCATGAGCACCGCTTCGCCGCGCGCGAGTCGCTGACCTGGGCGGAGCTGGCGAGAGAACCACACATCGCGTTCGCACCGAACTCCAGCATCCGCCAGCACGCCGATCGCGCCTTCGCCGCTGCGGAGGCGCACCCGCGGGTGGTCCTGGAATCCGGCAACATCACCGCGGTGGCGGGGCTGGTCGCCGCGGGGCTCGGCACCGCCGTCATGCCCGGGATGGTCCTACCGCTGATCGCCTTCGCGGGCCTGGTCCACGTCCCCCTGGCAGCGCCGGAGACGCACCGGCGCATCGCGGTGATCCGCACTCCCCATCACCCGCAGCCCCCGGCCACCAGGGCCTTCACCCGGTCCCTCACCTGGACCCGGACCACGACCCCCGAGACCACCTGGCTGTGAAGACTCGTTCGGTGCTGCTCGTCGCGGCTGCGCCGGGTGCGGCCTCTGAAGGTCAGGACGGGTTCTTGGCGTGGTGGACCGCCACCACGCCGCTGGTGAGGTTCTTCCAGGTGGTGTCGGTCCAGCCGGCCTCGCCGATGAGCTCGGCGAGGGCTCGCTGGTCGGGCCAGGAGCGGATGGACTCGGCGAGGTAGACGTAGGCGTCCGGGTTGGAGGAGACCGCGCGAGCGATCGAGGGCAGCGCGCGCATCAGGTAGTTCATGTAGACGCCGCGGAAGGGCTGCCACGTCGGGGTGGAGAACTCGCACACCACCAGGCGACCGCCGGGCCGCACCACGCGGCGCATCTCGCGCAGGCCCGCGACCGTGTCGGCGAGGTTGCGCAGGCCGAAGGAGATCGTCGCGGCGTCGAAGGCGTCGTCGGTGAACGGCAGGTGCAGGGCGTCGGCCGCCACCAGCGGCACGCCCCGGCCCTTGCCGACCGAGAGCATGCCCAGCGAGAAGTCGGCCGCGACGCAGTAGGCGCCGGAACGGGCGAACTCGACGGTCGACACGCCGCTGCCTGCAGCGAGGTCGAGGACCTTCTCGTCCTGCTGGGGCGCGAGCAGCTGCCGGGTCACCTTCCGCCAGCGCCGGTCCTGCCCGAAGGACAGCACGGTGTTGGTCAGGTCGTACCGACGCGCGACGCCGTCGAACATCGCCGCGACTTCGCGAGGGTTCTTGTCCAAGCCTGCCCGAGACACACCCGAAGCGTACGTGGCGCGCCCCGGAGCCGGTTCAGGCAGCTGCCGACTCCGCGTATCCGCTGACCGCCGCGTAGTGGTCCACCAACTGGCGGCACAGGGCCGGCCAGGTGCGACCTGCGACGGCGTTGCGGGCGTGGGTGCCGAAGCGCTCCCGCAGCGCGGGATCGCGCAGGTCGGCGATGGCGCTGCGCAGGGCCGCGGCGTGCTCGGCGTCGTCGTGCGCGGGCAGCAGGTACCCGGTGCGCCCGACCTCGACCAGGTCGCGGGGACCGCCCGCGTCCGGGGCGACGACCGCGACGCCGGAGGCCATCGCCTCCTGCACCGCCTGGCAGAACGTCTCGTGCGGGCCGGTGTGCACGAAGACGTCGAGGCTGGCGTAGATGCGGGCCAGCTCGTCGCCGGTGCGCTGACCGAGGAACGCGGCGTTGGGCAGTTCGGCGTTCAACCGCTCGCGCTCCGGGCCGTCGCCGACCACGACCAGCCGCACGCCGGAGGTGCCGTCGAGCTCGGCGAGCCGCTCGATGCGCTTCTCCGGCGCCAACCGGCCGACGTAGCCCACCAGCAGTTCACCGTTCGGCGCCAGCTCGGCCCGCAGCCGCTCGTCGCGCTTGCGCGGCGTGAACCGCTCGGTGTCGACTCCGCGACCCCAGCGGTGCACGCGCGGAACCCCGTGCTCGCGCAGCGTCTCCACCGCCCACGTCGAGGGGGCCAGCGTGCGGTCGGCGTGGCAGTGCAGGCGGCGGATCCACTTCCACGCCGCCTTCGCGGTCAGCCCGAGCCCGTAGGACTCGGCGAAACCCGCCACGTCGGTCTGGTAGACGGCGACCGTCGGGATGCCCAGCCGACGCGCGGCGTTCATCCCGCGCGCCCCCACCACGAACGGGGAGGCCAGGTGCACCACGTCGGGCGCGAACTCCTGGAGCCCGCGCAGCACGCGGCGGCTCGGGAACCCGATGGGCAGCGACGACACCATCGGCAGGTCCACCGCGGGCAGCCTGATGACGGGGAAGCCCGCGTACTCGTCCGGACCGGGTCCGGGTGCGATGACCAGGGCCTGGTCGCCTCGACGACGCAAGTGCTCCAGCACCCGCAACACCGAGTTCGTCACTCCGTTGATCTGCGGCAGGAAGCTCTCGGTCACGATCGCGATGCGCACGGACAACACGGTCGCCGCCTGTTCCGGCGAGCAGCCGAAGGCAACGTGACGCGATCCCCAACGACAACCGAAGACCACCCCAACTCGCCCATCGGCCCGCAAACGTGGCCTGCGCCTCCACGGCCGGTCACCTCGACGTTGCTGAGCGGTCACTCGCCGCGCGGAGGCTGGGGACGCATGACGGCCCTGCCTACTCCACCCGCCCAGATCGAACCGGCCCTGGTGTCGCGGGCGTTCGAGGTCGCCGGTCGGCTGGCCAACGACGCCGCCGACGTCATCATCGCGACCGCGGGCAGAGGGGCGCGGCCCGAGCCCAGCGAGTCGCCGTTCGACTGGGTCACCGACACCGGCCGCACCCTGGAACGGCACACCCGCCGCATCCTCGCCGACGAGTTCCCCGGCACGCCCGTGTTCGGCGAGGAGTTCGGGGACGAACCGAGCGTTCCGCCGCAGCAGGGCGCCTCGGAGTTCCGCTGGTCGGTCGACCCGGTGGACGGCACCGCCAACTACGTGGCCGGGCTGCCGTGGTGCGCCTACAGCCTGGCGATGCTCGACGGCTACGGGCCCGTGGTCGGCGTGGTCGCCGACCCGTACCGGACCCAGATCTACGCGGCCGCGCGCGGCCGGGGCATGCGGGCCAACGGCACTCCGGTGCGGTTGCCGGACCGCTCCGAGATCCGCGGCGGCATCGTGTGCACCGAGCTGACCAAGAACGGGCCGTGGCCGGGCATGGACCGGTTCATCACCAACGCCGCCAGCGCGCAGGTCGGCGTGCGTTTACTGGGTTCACCGGCGCTGGCCATCACCCAGGTCGCCCTCGGCCACACCGTCGCCGCCGTGCTCGACGACTACGAGGAGTGGGACGTCGCCGGTGCGCTCGCGCTGGCCACCGAGGCCGGTGCCACGGTCCTCGACCGGCGCGGCGAGCCCCACCCGCTGCCGCGCGACGGGCTGCTCGTCGCCGCGCCCGGTGCGGCCGTCGAGGTCCACGAGTGGTGGGCGCAGGCGGCCGAGGTGCCGGCTAGCTGACCGGTTCGGGCAGGACCGCCGAGATCGGGCGCAGCAGCGGGAACCGCCCGCGCAGCTCGCCCACCCGCTCGGGGTCGGGGTCCTCGACGAGTTCGAGCACTTCGCGGGTGACCGCGCCGAAGCGCTTCTCGACCTCCGCCAGCTCACCGCGCACCCGGCCCGCTATCTCGACGTCGCGGGAGGTCGCCCCCAGCCCCCGGCCGAGCTCGGCGAGCACGCGCAGGTTGGGCAGCTCGGCGTCCATCCGCCGCACGACCGCCAGCAACCGGTTGCGGGCCTGTTGGGAGGACATCGCCTCGACCGCCCGGCTCGCCCGCAGCACCGCCTGCTCGCAGTGCTGCACGAACGGCCCCCAGCCGTCCGGCTCCCGCTGCGGCAGCGGCTCCGGTGCGGGTTCCTCCGCGACCTTCGCGGCGGGACGTCTGCGCACCGCGAGCACCACTCCCGCACCGGCACATCCCGCCATCAACGCCATGAGCACCTGCAACCAGATCTCGTCCATCCGCGTTGCGCCCTTCCACTAGTCCCCGACCGAGGAACGCGGAAGACCCCCAGGCCACTGCTTCCGCCGCTCCGATACCCCCTCGATCACTGTGCGCCCGGCCGGTGCTCATCGGCTTGCGGGGAACTACTCATATTCCATTGCATTTCTGAAACTTCGCTCGTCCCGAGGCTTCTGCGGGGCTCGACCGCTGGCCAGGCCCGCCCTGACCAGGTACTGCATGTCGGCCAGCAGGAACTCCATGGATTCGGTGTGCGCGCCGTCGCGCCCGCCCGGCCGGACGAACTCGCCGAACTCGGTGGGGGCCGGGCGCTGGAGGCGGGCGATGGAGAACACCTCGTCGAGCCCCTGTCCCACCTGAACGCGCAGGTCGGAGGGGTCCACAGCGCAGCCGACGTCGGCCAGCCTCGCTTCGACCGGATGCGCGGTGAACAGCTCCGCGGCCAGCGGCCACACGCGCTGCAGCCCGTTGCTCATCAGCTGCGAGCCCCCGGGGCCGTGATCGCCCAGCTTGATCACCCACTGCGCGGCGTGGTTGCGGTGTTCGGCGAGCCGGTGCAGCGACCTCGCCGCCAACGTGCCCAACACCGCGTCCCGGCAGGTGACGAGCTCCTCGAAGACCGCGAGGCGCCACGTGGTGAACAGCAGGAGGCGGGCCACCGTGGTCGGGAAGTCACCGCCAGGACCAGGACCGCAGTCGATCTCCGCCAACCGCACGTTCCGGTACTCGGCGGGTTCCCGCTGGTAGGCGAGCAGGTCCTCGTCCTGCTCGCCGCGCACCTCGACGGCCCGGCCGAACAGGACCCGCGCCTGCCCGAGCAGGTCGTGCGCTATCTCCCCGAGCGCTGCGGACTCCTCCAGGCCGGCGCGCATCCCCCACTCGGTCAGCCGGTGGGCGAGCACCAGGGCGTCGTCGCCGAGCATCGTGCAGTACAGGGCCAGATCGGCGGGATCCACCTCCTCGGGCACCGACCGGTCGACGGTGGACAGCACCGGAGCACCGAGCACCCACTGCTGCTGAACCTGCGGCCAGTCGGACAACGCTCTAGGGGTGTTCATGGGCAGACCTCGCAGACGCGCGGGGTCGGCCCTTCGGAGTGTGACCACCGACCCCCTTTCGGCGGATACCCAGTTTGGCACCGGCCGAAAGGCACTGGAAGGGTCATCAGTCCCTGTCGGATCTCCTGAGCAGCCAATACGTCGGCAGCAGCACCGCCCACACGACCGCCAGCGCGCTGAACACCGGCAGCAGCGAGATCACCGCCGTGCGACCCGCGACGCGGACCAGGTCGGGGTTGCGGGAGTCGTACTCGACTCGCACCAGCTGCCCCGCCTGCAGGTCGGTCGGGTAGAGCACGCCGTTCGGCGGGATGTAGACCCGCCCGTCCTCGGTGTTGAACCGCACCACGGTCCGGGTCAGCGAGGTGTCCACGACTTCGGCCACCGCTTGGCCTCGGGATTCCACGATCGTGCGGTCGTTGATGAAGCAGGCACCGATGATCGACAAGCCCATGACCGACAGCAACAAACCGGTGATCAGCACGCCTCGAGCCACGCGGCGGCGGACACGCCCAGGCGAGGGCTGTGCCACCGACTGATCACCGTCCGTATCTGATCCGGTCACCGAGTCGGCCGCGTCCTGGGTCACCGCGTCGCCTGCCACGGTGACCGATTGTAGGGGCCGGGGGTCGTGTCCAGGACCACGCGGCCGGTCAGCCCACCCGGATCCGCACTCCGAATACGCTCCAAGCGTGGCGACTACATCCAGGCGGCTGACGGCGCGCACCCGCAGACTCGATCCTGCCGACCCACGGCACGACCGCCCGCTGCTGGACCTGCTCCCCGGCGGCATGTCGCTGAGCTGGGTCCGCGAGGGCCAGGGCCTGGTCGGATGGGGCTGCGCGGCACGGCTGGACACCTCCGGGGCAGATCGCTTCACCGACGCCGACGCGTGGTGGCGGCAGCTGTGCGGGCACATCGACGTCGACGACGCCGTGGGGCTGCCCGGCTGCGGACCGGTGGCCTTCACCAGCCTGGCCTTCGCCGACCGCCCCGGCGACTCGGTCCTGGTGCTGCCCGAGGTGATCACCGGGGAGCGGGACGGCGTCCGCTGGATCACCACCATCGGCGACGCGCCCGAACCGGACCTCGAGCCGGTGCGCCAGCCCGGCACGGTCTCCTACAGCGACGGTCGGCTGTCCTCCACGGCATACCGGCAGGCGGTGACCGAGGCGGTCCGGCTGATGCGGGAATCCGGTGGCGAGCTCCGCAAGGTGGTGCTCGCGCACGACCTCGTCGCCAACACCTCCGAGCCCCTCGACGAGCGCTTCCTGCTGCACAACCTGGCCGCGCGCTACGCGAACTGCTGGACCTTCGCGGTCGACGGCCTGGTCGGAGCCACCCCTGAGCTGCTGCTGGAGCGGCGCGGCTACGAGGTCCGCTCCCGGGTGCTGGCGGGCACGGCCTGGCCGCACCCCGGACGCACCGACGACGAGATCGCCGCCGAACTGCTCGACTCGGCCAAGAACCGCAGCGAGCACGCCTACGCCGCCGAGTCGCTGGCCGAGAAGCTGCGCCCGTTCTGCAGCGAGCTGTCGGTCCCGACCTCGCCGTCGGTGCTGCGGCTGCGCAACGTGCTGCACCTGGCCACCGACGTCGAAGGCAAGCTGGCCGACACGCCCGACGGGTCGGGGCTGCTGCACCTCGCCGAAGCCGTGCACCCCACGGCGGCGGTCGGTGGCACCCCGACCGAGGACGCCGTGCCGCTGATCTCCGAGCTCGAAGGCATGGACCGCGGCCGCTACGCGGGTCCGGTCGGCTGGATCGACGGCGCGGGCAACGGCGAGCTCGGCATCGCGCTGCGCTGCGGGCAGATCGAACAGCAGAGCACCGCCGGAGCGGGCTCCGGCGGTGCTCGTGGCGGGCGGGTCCGGCTGTTCGCCGGAGGCGGGATCGTGCCCGACTCCGAACCGGACCTGGAGGTGGCCGAGGTGGAAGCGAAGCTCCTCCCGGTGCGCGAAGCCCTGGAAGGAGTTCGCTGACCGGCTAGTGGTCGTGGAGGTGTTCGTGCGCGCGGTCGATCTCGGCGACCGCCGGCGGCGCGGGCACGTTCTCGCGGGCCGCGCTGGCCGCGACCCCGGCCGCCGGGTTCACCGCGGGCTTGCCCTTGGTGAACAGCCAGGTGTTGAACACCTCGTCGAGCTGCTTGCCGGACTTCTGCTCCGCCAACTCGATGAACTGCTCGATGGTGCCGGTCGAGAAGCGGTGCTCCGCCGCCCAGGTGCGGGTGATGTCCAGCATCGCCTCGTCACCGACGACGCTGCGCAGCGCGTGCAGCGTCATCGCGCCCCGGTCGTAGACGGCGTCGTGGAAGACGTTCTCGGCACCCGGGTCTCCCGGCAGGACCTGCCAGAACGGGTCGTCCGCCGGGTGGGAGTTGTAGTAGTGGTCGAACAGCTCCTGCGCGGTGCCGGTGCCGTGCGCCTCCGACCACAGCCACTCCGAGTAGGACGCGAATCCCTCGTTGATCCAGATTTCGCGCCAGGTGTCCACCGACACCGAGTCGCCGAACCACTGGTGGGCGTTCTCGTGCACGACCACCGACACGTTCGCCGCGCTCTGGAAGAACTTGTGGCTGTAGGTCGGGCGAGTCTGGTTCTCCAGGGCGAAGTTCAAGCCCTCGGACGGGACGACGCCGCCCTGCGCGGAGAACGGGTACTCGCCGAACAGCTGGGTCAGGAAGTCCACGACCTCCGGGGTGCGCTCGATGCTGGCCTTGGCCGGTCCGGCCAGCGGGCCGAGCTTGTCGGAGTAGGCGGTGACGAACGGCTGGCCAAACGCTCCGGTCTTGCTGCTGATCTCGTACTGGCCGATGGTCATGAACGCCAGGTAGGTGGCGGTCGGCTCGGTGTTGCGCCAGTTCCAGGTGGTCCACCCGGCCAGGCTGCTGTTGCGGGTGTTCACCCCGTTGGAGATGGCCTCGGTGCCGTCGGGCACGGTGACCGCCACGTCGTAGGTGGCCTTGTCCCTCGGGTGGTCGTTGCCGGGGAACCACCAGGAGGAGATCTCCGGCTGGCCGATCGCCAACGCCCCGTCGGAGGTGCGCACCCACGGGTTGAAGCCGTCGATGTCCGCGGTCGACGGCGTGCCCTCGTACTCCACGACGAAGGTCGCCATCTCGCCCTTCGGCAGGGTCGCCGGCGGGGTCACGGTGAGCTCCAGCCCGTTCTGGGAGAACTGCGCCGGCACGCCGTTGACCCGCACCGACTTCGCGGTGAGGGCGAAGTCCAGGTTGAACGCCGTCAGGTCCTGCGTGGCGGTCGCGACGATCGTCGCGGTGCCCTGCAGGTGGTCGTCGGCCGGTTGGTAGCGCAGCTGCAGGTCGTAGTGGGAGACGTCGTAGCCGCCGTTGCCGTAACCGGGGAAGTAGGCGTCGCCCGCTCCCGGCGCGCCCGGTCCTTCGCTCCCCGCCAACGCCGGCGCGGCGAACACCGCGCTCGCGCAGCAGGCCGCGATCACCGCGCGCAGGCCCTGTCGTCGAATCACCCTGCCACCTCCTCGAACTTCTCGGTCCGATCAGGAGACTAGGCAAACACGTTCACACCGGGTGCGCTTTTCGCGCCGAGTTTTTCCCATCACCGGGCGGAAAAACGCGAATACACACCAACGGGCTAACGAACCCGTCCGGCCACAGTGGCCGGACGCACCCCGCCCCACCTGCGGCTGAAACAGGGCGTCATGTCCCCGAGACGCGCATTCGATTTCCGCCGCAACGGTTTTGGCGCGTGCGTCCTCAGCCGAGCAGGGCGGAGCGGACGGCGGCGTGGAGCCGCTGGTGCACCGCGCGCAGCTCGTCCCGGTTCGCACGCACCTCGACGACGCGCAGGCCGGGTTTCGGCCGCAGCGTCTCGCGGAGTTCGGCGTGGCCCGGCACCTGGACGTGCTCGACCCCGTGCGCCGCGCACAGCCGGCCCAGGTCGGTGCCGTGCGGCGTGCCGAAGACGCGGTCGAAGGAGTCGCTGTGCTCCGGACCGCCCTGCTCCAGCAAGCTGAAGATGCCCCCGCCGTCGTCGTTGAACACCACGATCGTCAGGTCCGGCCGCTGCTCGTACGGGCCGAGCACCAGACCGTTGCTGTCGTGCAGGAACGTCAGGTCGCCCAGCAGCGCGTACGTCGGGCCGCCGTGCCCGGCGGCCGCGCCGAGCGCCGTGGACACGGTCCCGTCGATGCCTGCCGCACCGCGGTTGCGGTGCACCAGCACGTCGGGCCGCTGCCGCGCGGCGAGCGCGACGTCCCGGCTCGGGTTCGACGACCCGAGCACCAGCAGCGAGTTCTCCGGCAGGGCATCGACCACCTCGCGGGCCACCGCCGGGCCGTTCGGCCACCGCTCCAGGTCGAGGGCGGCGTGCAGCGCGGCAGAGGCCTTCTGGTCGGCCTGCTGCCAGGCCGTCAGCCACTGCGGGTCAACGGGTCCGGGCCCTTCGGAGTCGACCCCGAAGGTCTCGGCGACCTCGCGCACGTTGTGCGCGGGCGCGGGCCAGCCGATCCCGCCGTGCGCGAGCAGCACCTCCGTCCCGGAATCGGCGAGCAGCTGCTGGACCTGGCGGAACACCGTCGGGCGTCCCACGCACAGCACCTGCTCGGGCCGGTGCTCGCGGATGAACTCGGGCAAGTTGAGCAGCCACATCCCGGTGCTGATCGCAGCCGGTCCTGACACCCCGACGCCGCCGACCTCCGACAGCACGGGCCAGCCAACGCGCTCACCCCAGGCGCTCGCCTCCTCGGCACCCCAGTCGCCCACCAGCACCAGTCCACGACCGGACGTCAACCGCCCCAGCGAGCTCGGCGACGATCCGCGGTCGGCGACCTCGGTCCACCGCTCACCGCCCGGTCGTCCCTCCAGCGGCTCGAACCACTCGGTGTCGCCGTCGGGCACCAGGGGCTCGCGGAACGGCAGGTTGAGGTGCACCGGCCCGCCGCGCATGCCGCACGCCGCAGCCGCCCAGGCGCGGCACACCTGACTCCGCCAGTAGGCGTTCTGCCCGGAACGCGCCTCGGCCACGCCGAGCTCGTCGAACATCCGCACCTCGCTGCCGTACAGCCGGTGCTGGTCGATGGTCTGGTTCGCTCCCGCCGCCCGCAGCTCCGGGGGCCGGTCGGCCGTGATCACCAGCAGCGGCACTCCGGCGTGGTACGCCTCGCTGACCGCCGGGTGCAGGTTGCTCGCGGCGGTGCCGGAGGTGCAGAACACCGGAACCGGCTGCCGGGTGCGCGCGGCCAGGCCCAGGGCCAGGAAGCCGGCGCTGCGCTCGTCGATCCGCACGTGCAGCCTCAAACGCGCAGCGTGCGCGGCCCGGTGCAGAGCGTAGGCGAGAGGTGCGTTGCGCGACCCCGGGGCGAGCACCGCGTGGCGCACCCCGTTTCGGACGAGCTCGTCGACGATGACCTCAGCCTGGGCTGTGGACGGGTTCAACCGATCACCTCTGAAATCGCCTGGCGGACAACGGCGGAGGGTCCGCGGCTCCCTCCGTCGACGTCCACGCAAGCACCGGGCGGTCGCGGGGAGGACCCCGCGCCGAGCACTTGCGCCCCCTATTGTCCCAGGTGTGCAGAATCCCGTTGTCTCTGAGCTGTTCGATCCGAAGTTGTGGGAGCCCATCGAGGGCTTCGACTTCACCGACATCACCTATCACCGCTGCGTCGAGGACGGCCCCGGCAAGGGCACGGTGCGCATCGCCTTCGATCGCCCCGAGGTCCGCAACGCCTTCCGCCCGCACACCGTCGACGAGCTCTACCGCGCCCTGGACCACGCGCGGATGAGCAGCGACGTCGGCTGCGTGCTGATCACCGGAAACGGCCCGTCCGAGAAGGACGGCGGCTGGGCCTTCTGCTCCGGCGGGGACCAGCGCATCCGCGGTCGTTCCGGGTACCAGTACGCCGGTGGCGAGACCGCCGAGTCCGTCGACCCGGCACGTGCCGGCCGGCTGCACATCCTGGAGGTGCAGCGGCTGATCCGGTTCATGCCCAAGATCGTCATCGCGGTGGTCCCGGGCTGGGCCGCCGGCGGCGGGCACAGCCTGCACGTGGTGTGCGATCTCACCCTCGCCAGCGCCGAGCACGCCATGTTCAAGCAGACCGACGCCGACGTCGGCAGCTTCGACGGCGGCTTCGGGTCGGCGTACCTGGCGCGCCAGGTCGGGCAGAAGTTCGCCCGAGAGATCTTCTTCCTCGGACGCCCCTACACCGCCGAGCAGGCCCACCAGATGGGCATGGTCAACGAGGTCGTCCCGCACGCCGAACTGGAGGCCACCGCGTTGCAGTGGTCCCGGGAGATCAACGGCAAGTCCCCGACGGCGCAGCGCATGCTCAAGTACGCGTTCAACGCCATCGACGACGGGCTCGTCGGTCAGCAGCTCTTCGCCGGTGAAACCACCCGGCTCGCCTACATGACCGATGAGGCCGTCGAGGGCAGGGACGCGTTCCTGCAGAAGCGGGAACCCGACTGGTCCCCCTTCCCCTGGTACTTCTGAGACCTCCCACTCCTCTTCGGGCAGCACTCCGGACAGGAACAGCCCCGGCGGGCGTTCCTCCTCCGGTGCCTCCCGCGCGGGTCCGGCCGGGCCGGTGTCAGCACCGGCCCGCGGTCGGCCCTGCGGCGAACCCGACGACTGCTGCGGATGCGGCGGAGCCCCGGCGAAGACCGGGACGACCAGCACGAACACGAGAAACATCGCCTCCTCCTTCCGCTCACACCAAGAACATCGACCGGTTCTTTCGAACACTTGATCGCTCGAACAGGTGAGCTAGTGGCGAAGCTCTCGGGCCACCGGCGGAGTCGGCACCGGCTCCGGTACCGAGAATGGGTCTCATGCCGAAGCCCCGGGAACTCCAGCCGCTCCCAGTCCCCCCGGGGACCGGCGCGCTGGAAGTGCTGCCCGCGCTGCGCCGCGCGCTGGACGGTGAAGGCCCCGCGCTGCTGCCGGTCGCGGCCGACGCCCCCGGGCAGGCGCAGCACCTGATCGGGCCGCTGAACCCCGGCGAGGACGCCGAGCACGACCCGACGGCCCTGGTCATCGCCACCTCCGGCTCGACCGGCACCCCCAAGGGCGTGCTGCTGCCCGCCGGCTCGCTGCGCGCCTCGGCCGAGGCGACGCACCGCAGGCTCGGCGGGCCGGGCGAGTGGCTGCTGGCGATGCCCGCGCACCACGTCGCCGGAATCCAGGTCCTGGTCCGCGCGCTGATCGCGGGCACCACCCCGCGCGCGGTCGACACCGCCGACGGCTTCCGCCCGGATAACTTCGCCGCGGCGGCCCGCGAGCTGCCGGCTTCGGACCGCCCGCGCTACACGGCCCTGGTCCCGACCCAGCTGTCCCGGCTGCTCAACGACGGCGGCGAGGGCCTGGACGCCTTGCGCGGTTTCGACGCGGTGCTGCTCGGCGGCGCCGCCACCCCGCCCGCCCTGCTGGCCCGGGCGCGGGACAGCGGCGTCCGGGTGACCACCACCTACGGCATGAGCGAGACCTCCGGCGGCTGCGTCTACGACGGCGTGCCGCTGGACATCACCGAGGTCGACGTGGACGGCGAGCCGGGGCCGATCCGGCTCGCCGGGCCCATGCTCGCCAGGGGTTACCGCAACCAGCCGGACGCCGCCGCCTTCGCGGGCGGCTGGTTCCGCACGGGCGACCTCGGTCGCTTCGCCGACGGCCGGCTGGAAGTCCTCGGACGCGCCGACGACATGATCATCACCGGCGGGGAGAAGGTCGCGCCGCTGCCGGTCGAGCGGGTCCTGGCCGAGCAGCCGGGCGTCCACGAGGTCTGCGTGCTGGGCGTTCCCGACCCGGAGTGGGGGCAGGCGGTGGTGGCGGCCGTCGTGGCCGATCCCGCCGCCCGGCCGGACGAGGAGGCCCTGCGCGCCGCCGTTCGCGAACGCCTCGGCGCCGTGGCCACCCCGAAGCGCATCGCGCTGGTGGACGAGCTGCCGCTGCGCGGCCCCGGCAAACCGGACCGGCGCGCGCTCGCCGAGCAGCTGACCTGCTAGCCGAGGGACTTGCCGCGTGAGCGAAGATGAGGCTCATGGCGACTGTCGCGCAATGGATCGAGGGTGCCCGTCTGCGCACCTTCCCGAATGCGATCGCGCCGGTGCTGGCCGGGTCCGGCGCCGCCGCGGGAGTGGACGAGTTCGACCCGCTGATCGCGCTGCTGGCGCTGGCCGTCTCGGTCAGCCTGATCATCGGGGTGAACTTCGCCAACGACTACTCCGACGGCATCCGCGGCACCGATGACTCCCGCGTCGGCCCGTTCCGCCTCGTCGGCTCGCGTTCCGCGCGGCCGGGCGCGGTGCGCAACGCGGCCTTCGCGTGCTTCGGCGTGGCGGCGGTGGCCGGGCTCGGCGTGGTCGCGCTGAGCGGTCAGTGGTGGATGCTGGCGATCGGCGCCCTGTGCATCGCGGGCGCCTGGTTCTACACCGGCGGCAGCAAGCCCTACGGCTACGCCGGGATGGGCGAGCTCGCGGTCTTCGTGTTCTTCGGCCTGATCGCCGTGCTCGGCACGATGTTCGTGCAGGCCGGGACGGTCTCGGGCTTCGGCATCGGTGCCGCCGTGGGCGTCGGCGCGCTGTCCTGCGCCGTCCTGGTGGCCAACAACCTCCGCGACATCCCCTCCGACCGGGTCACGGGCAAGCGGACCCTCGCCGTCATGCTCGGCGACCGCGACACCCGCACGCTCTACACCGCCCTGGCGCTGGTCCCGTTCGTGATCACGGTTCTGATCGGCCTGCGCAACTCCTGGGTGCTGCTGGGCTTCCTGGCGCTGCCCCTGCTGCTCATCCCGCTGCGGGCGGTCGTGCGCGGAGCCACCGGCCGCTACCTGATCCCGGCGGTCCGGGACACCGGGTTCGCGATGCTGGCCTGGGGCGCCATCACGGGTCTGGCGCTGGCCTTCGGCTGACGCGGTGGTGTCCCGCGGCGGGCGCACCGCTGCGGGACACCGCTCGATCAGGCGTGGGTCTTGCGCGTTCCCAGGCCGAACACGCCGACCGCGAGGAACGGCGCGACGGCGACCACCGCGACGCCGAGCTGCGCGATCCGGTTCTTGGTGGCGAGCTCGTAGACGGTCACCTGCGACCCGGTGCGGATCCGCACGGGCGTGGTGCAGGTCATCTTCGCCGAACCGGAGAACCAGGGCGTGATCCGGTTGACCTGGTACCGGCTCTCGGCGCGGTAGCTGGTCACGTCGCGCGCCTCACCGCGTTCGGGCACGACGTGGCAGACCGCCGTCTTCTTGTCCGAGCTGGTGATCATCATCGGCTCGCCGTCCCACGTGTGGGCCGGTCCCGAAGAACCCGACGCGGTCGTGGACTTGGCCAGCGAGGTACCGCTGAACATGGCCATCCCGAGGAGCACCGCGGCGATCAGGCCGACCAGCACCGCCCATCCGATGGTGATGCCGAGCAACGTCGTGCGGTTCATCGTCGTTCGATCCCCCTCACCGCAGGAACGAGTCCGGCGGCTCGTCGTCGTAACCGGCGTCAGCGGGCCGGTTCGGGTCGTGGGCGATGACGGTCGCGGCGTCGTAGCCCGCGTCGAGCATCTCCTTGGCCTGCTGCATGTTCCGCACGCTCGCGGCGAAGGCCGCGCGCACCGATTCGTCGCGGAACGCGGTGCCGTCGGCGACCTCGCGCCAGCTGCACTCGCCGTCGTTGACGCGGCGCTGGAACGCGGCGATCTCCGCGGGCGCGTTGCCGTTGCGGACGTGCTGCTGGATCTCCTCGATCCGCCCGTCGGTGAGCTTCACCTCCGGCAGCTCGGCTTCGAACCTGGTCGCCTCGGCCAGCGCCTGCTCGGCCTGGCGCATCCGCTCCTCGACCATCTCCTCGGCCGCGCGGACTTCCGGTGTCTTCCAGTCCTGACTCATCGCAGCCCCCCGCTCAGATGCTTCCCGCCGCGGTCCGGACGCCTGCGGCGGAGTGCCGCACGCCGGTCGCCGAGCCGCGCGCCCCGGAGGTCGCCTCGGTGACGGCCGTGATGTCGTCCTTGGCCTGGATCCCGACGTTGACCACGTCGCCGAGGCTGTTGGCGTCGGTGATCTTGGCTAGGTTGGTGCCCGCTCCCCTGATGGAGTCGACCAGCTGGACCACCGAGTCGTACATCTGCCGCAGGGCCTCGAAGAGCTCCAGCACCGCCAGCACGATCTCGACGCACTTCTCGACGTTGCGCACCACGTTCGCCCAGCCGGCGACCGGGATCCAGCCGGTGGACGCCGTCTCGATGAGCCGGTCGACCAGCTTCTTGATCAGCTCCAGCGCCTTGTCGGTCATCCGGCGGGACATCTCGGCGGCTTTCTGGAAGCCCTGACCGACGAGCTGCGCCAGCATCGCGTCGCCTTCGAGCGCGACGGTCCAGGTGCTCACCAGCAGCGTCTCGAAGGCGACGGCACCGGAGCCGTCCCAGCTCTCCCGCAGGTCGCTGATGCCCTGGTTGAGGTTGTTGCGGACCGCGCGCAGGGCCTCGCCGATCTGGTTCCACGCCTCGGCGTTGGCCTCGATCTTGGAGAAGTCCCCGGTGATCGGCGAGATCAGCTGCTCGATCAGGTTCTCGCCGGTGACCTGCTCGTAGACCCAGTTGACCGCCTGCACCTGCCAGCCGGCGTCCTCGACGGCCTGCTGCAACGAGTCCTGGTCGCTCTTGCTCGGATCCGCTTCGAGCAGGGCCAGCGGGTCCTCGGCGTCGTCGTACGAAGCCACTTCCCGCCCCCTCAGACCTTGATCTCGTCGAGATCGGACTGGATCTTCTGGAGCGAGAGGACGACCTTCCGCTCGATCTCCTCGTACTCCGAGGCGGTTTCGGCGAGGTCTTCCCTCACCTTCCGCAGCGCCGAATGCGCCAGCTGGAGCGTTTCCCCGTAGAGCGCGGTGACCGCCTCCACGGCCGGGACCAGCACCACCATCAAGCCGGTGAAACCGCTGGTGTCGGACGCGGTGCTCTCGGCCCACTCGCCGATCTTCTTGAAATGCCCGGTGTTTCGTTCGAGAAGTCCCTCGAAGCCGTTGAGCTCCGACGGGATCACCCGCAGATTCCCCGCCATCCCACCCCCTCTGCTCGCCGTCCGGGGAGTGCGTTGACGAACCCGCGCGCAACGAAGACCGCATCCGGGCGGCGACGCGGTGATCTCGTCGGCTCGTCCGGGCGATGTCACGCGCTCGGCCCCACGCGCGTGCGAACTCCCCCAGTCGCGAGAATTCGAACCGATCCGGTCAGACCGCGAACGAGCTTCCGGCGAAGCGTTACGAGTTGGAGATCTTCCTCGTCACGCGACCACGGCGGGCAGCACGTACTGGGCGACGTCCGAAGCGATGCGGCACTGGTCGGTGTCGGCCTGGTCGGCGATCACCACGATCTGCAGGGTGGCTCCCGCGACGGGGGCGTAGACGGTGCAGCCGTCGGCCCGCAGGACCTGCGTGCCGCGAACGGCCCCCAGCTCGACCTCCTCGGTCCCCAGGTCGGCGAAACCGGGGGCCTGAGCTCCGATGAGCACTTCCCGCCCGCCGCTGCGGTCGGGGAACCCGCAGCCGCGCACCGAGGGTTGGATCCCCACCTCGCGCGCCCGCCCGGGCTCGACCTCGAAGGCCAGGGCCGCGATCTCGTCCGGCCGGACCAGGCCGCACAGCTCCTGCGCCGACATCGATCCCAGCATCCGCCGCTGCTCCGGCGGAACGTCGCGGGTGATCGACGGTGCCGTGCTGGTCGCCGTGGACTCCTCGGAGGTGGTGGGCTGCGAGGACGGCGGGCTGGGCACCACCTGCTGCACGGCGGTGCAGCCGGTCAGTGCGGCGCTGCAGAGCACCGCGCTGATCAGCAGGCGCTTGGCGACCACCGGACCTCCTCCCACGCAAGATCGTCGACGTGCGGCCCTAGTCTGCCTGGAACTCGCCGGTGCTGTGGAAGTGGTCCAGGATCTTGCGCGGCGCCTCGAGGTCCATGCCCCGCTCGGCGACCCAGCGGTCGTCGAAGTAGGTGTTGGTGTAGCGCTCGCCGCCGTCGCAGAGCAGCGTGACGATGCTGCCCTCGCGGCCCTCGGCGAGCATCTGGGAGATCAGCGCGAACACGCCCCACAGGTTGGTCCCGGTCGAGCCGCCGACGCGGCGTCCGAGGACCTGCTCGGTGCAGCGGATGGTCGCGATGGAGGCGGCGTCCGGGACCTTGATCATCCGGTCGATGGCCTGCCCGATGAACGACGGTTCCACCCTGGGCCTGCCGATGCCCTCGATGAGCGAGCCGGAATCGCTGGTGAGCGAGGGATCGCTGTCGCGCCAGGCTTCGAAGAACACCGAGCGCTGCGGGTCGACGACGGCCAACCGGGTCCCGAGCCTGCGGTAGCGCAGGTAGCGGCCGATGGTGGCGCTGGTGCCGCCGGTGCCCGCGCCGACGACGATCCAGGCAGGTTCCGGGTGCGGTTCGAGCGCGAGCTGCTCGAAGATCGACTCGGCGATGTTGTTGTTGCCCCGCCAGTCGGTGGCGCGTTCGGCGTTGGTGAACTGGTCCATGAAGTGGCCGCCGAGCTCGGAGGCCAGCCGCCGGGACTCGGAGTAGATCGCGCCGGGCTCGTCGACGAAGTGGCAGCGACCGCCCTGCCACTCGATGAGCGCGACCTTCTCGCCGCTGGTGGACCGGGGCATCACCGCGATGAACGGCAGTCCGAGCAGTCGGGCGAAGTAGGCCTCCGAGACCGCCGTCGATCCGGACGAAGCCTCGATCACCGGTGTGTTCTCGGTCACCCAGCCGTTGCAGATGGCGTAGAGGAACAGCGAACGGGCGAGCCGGTGCTTGAGCGAACCGGTCGGATGTGTTGACTCGTCCTTGAGGTAGAGGTCGATCCCCCACTCGGCGGGCAGCGGGTACCGCAACAAGTGGGTGTCGGCGCTGCGGTTCGCGTCGGCCTCGATGATCCGGACGGCCTCGCTGGTCCAGGCCCGCGTGCGCTCGCAGGAGCGGTCGATGTCGCTGGTCATTCGGCATCCGCCGGGGCGTCGCCGCGCAGTTGGGCGCGCAGCTGCTCACGGCGTTCGCGGCGGTCCGCGGTGCGCTCGGCCATGCCCACCGCGACGCGGCGCCGGAGCTTGCCGAAGACCAGCAGCGACAGCGGCATGACCACGACGACAGACACCGCGATGGCGACCAGGACCGGCACCTGGGCCAGCATCAGCAGCACCGCCACGACCGCGACCAGGCCGAACCGGGCCGCGGTGTAGAGCGCGAGGTCGCGGGCCAGGTTGGGCTTGACCTCGGACGTCTCGCCGGTCGGCTGCTCAGGGCCCGCTCCGGAGGTCGCGGCGACCGCGGTTTCGGGCTCGTCGGTTCTCGTCTCCTGCTGTTCCCGCACGTCATCCAGGGTAGAGCACCCTCGGGAACGATCGGCCCGGCGTCCGGGGACCGCAGGTCGGAGCGCCCGAAGCGCCGTTTTCGTCCCTTACCTTCCCTTTACCTAAACCCAAACGTTCGAGTACCTGACCCCTGAGGTGCCACGATTGCGACCGGAATGCCCGAATACCAGTTATCGCAAAAAGTGGAGGTCACACGTGACCGCGTCGACTCAGCAGCCTCGCCAGAACGGTCAGGAGCAGCTCCTCACCCCGGGTGAGGTCGCGGCGCTCTTCCGGGTCGACCCCAAGACCGTGACCCGATGGGCGACCGCCGGCCGGATCGGTTCGATCCGCACCCCCGGTGGCCACCGTCGCTTCCGCGAGTCTGAGGTCCGCACCCTGCTGGCCGAGCTGACCAACGATGTGAACCGCACCGCCTGACCGACCGGTCCGGCAGCGGCGACCATCTCGAAGCGGCGCGGAAGTCAACGCGGCGGTGCGCAGGCCCACTTGCCAAACCCCTCGTGGTGAGTGCCCCGGGCACCGCGGCAGGCGCCGGAGGAAGCAGTCGCAACAGCCGAGAATCGCTGCACCAAGTCGAAGATCGCTGGGCGGCCGGCCGATGACGACCGCCGTCCCTGGTGACACCTCGCACGTCCGCGAGGCGTCACCAGGGACCCCGCTCGAACCGGACACCTCCGGACAAAGACACCGCCGGCTCTGATTGGCTAGTGTCGTAAGCGGAACGGTTGGAGGTGGCCACGATGATCTATGCCCTCGCCGCCATTGGCGCGCTCACCATCGCTGTGCTGATGTGGAAGGCGTTCGGCCCGCAGGTCGCCGCACCGCGCGCCCGCAGAGCCCCGGTCGCCCCCGACGACGACCCGGAATTCCTCCGCAAGATCGCCGAAGAACAACGCAAGAACAAGCGCCCGACGGACGAAGACGGCGGCCTCAAGTAACCAAGCCCAACCCCGTCAAGCAGCCCGAGCCCGTCAGGCAAGCGGGGAAGCCGCTTTCTCGGTACCCCGAGCAAGCAACAGGCACCGCCGCGGGTTCTCAGACGTCTTCTGGTGAGGACAGCCGCAGCGCCGCGTATCCGTTAATACTCAAGTCGCGGATCCCGGAGCCAGAAGGCGTCTGAGGTTCCGCTACCCGCACCGCTGAGCAACCCGGCCACGGAGTCTTACGACTGAGCCTGACGCCCAGGGGCGTGGGGGAAGTCGTCGGCGACCATTGCTGCTAGTTCCAGCAACGCCATCCGCGTCGGAGCCGCCAGCTGGTCGAGTTCGACTTCCGCGCCTTCTTCGAGGTGCGGGTCGAACGGGATGCGGGAGACGGCCCGGCAGCGGGACGCGAAGTGGGCGCCGAGCTTGTCCACGTCGACCTTGCCGGATGCGGGTCGCACGGAGTTGATGACGGCGACGGAGCGAGAGACCAGGTCGCCGTAGCCGTGGGCGTCGAGCCAGTCCAAAGTGGCCGATGCGCTGCGGGCGCCGTCGATCGAGCTGGAGGAGACGATCACCAGCGAGTCGGCGACGTCCAGCACGCCCTTCATGGCCGAGTGCATGAGGCCGGTGCCGCAGTCGGTGAGCACCACGTTGTAGAAGTGCTCCAACAGCGTCACGGTGCGCCGGTAGTCGTCTTCGCTGAACGCCTCGGAGACGGCCGGATCCTGCTCGCTGGCGAGGATTTCCAGTCGGCTCGGGCCTTGCGAGGTGTAGGAGCGGACGTCGCTGTAGCGGCGGATCCGGTGCGCGTCGCGCAGCAGGTGCCGGACGGTCGCGGTGGTCTCCAGCGGGATCTTCTGGCTCAGCGTGCCGCGGTCCGGGTTGGCGTCGACGGCGATGACGCGGTCGCCGCGCAGCGAGGCGAAGGTCGCGCCGAGCGTGGCGGTCGCGGTGGTCTTGCCGACGCCGCCCTTGAGGCTGAGCATCGCGATCTTGTAGCAGCCCTGCAGCGGCTGGTTGATCCGCGTGATGAGCTCGCGGCGTCGCCGGTCGGTCGGTCCTTCGCCGAGGTTGACCGTCTTGCCGCTGGCCATGTAGACGGCCTTGCGCCAGCCGGACTGCGGCGGCCGCTTGGTCTGCCGCAGCAGCTGCGCGGACGACAGGTCGGCGTTCGGCTGCGGCTGCTGGTGACCGGGCTGCTGCGGGCCGGGCTGCTGGGGCGGCTGCTGCGGGTACGGCTGGCCGGTCGGGAACGGTCCGGACGGACCGCCCGAGACGGGCGCGTACGGGCTCACCGGAACCGGCCCGGAGCCGCCCTCGGTGACCTGGTGGGGACCCGAGACCTGGTGCGGGCCCGAGACCTGGTGGGGACCGGACTGGGTCCCCGGGTAACCGGGCCACGGCTGCTGCTGCGGGTGCGGACCTGACTGGGACGGGTCGGGGTACACCGGCGCTCCGCTCGGGTAGTACGGCTGCGGGGTGTCCGCGACCGGGTAAGGGCCGGACACGTCGGGCTGCGACGGGTCCACGTACGACGGTTCGGGGTGCTCGGGAACCGGCTTGGGCTGGTGCGGCCGCGTCTCCGGGTCGGTGTAGGAGCCGTTGCCGCTCTTGCTCCCGGCCTCGGTGCCGGCCGGGCCGTCGGCCTGCGGGGAGACGGCACCGACGTCCCGCCTCGTCTCGGGCTCTTCGTACTGTCCCGTCACCGTCGCCGTCCCTCCAACGTTCGAGCCGAGCTGTGCAGCGCTTGCGCACAGCAACCTAAACCCACACATACCCCCTAGTCACCATAGGTGGCAGGTAGGCGCCGCGGGTTTCTCAGGTCACCAAACGCGATTCACGCCACGGCTGCGAGCCGAACGCGCCGTCGCACTCCTGCGAACGCCGGATCGAGTGCTGCTCACAGCCCGGCGTAGGAGTGCAGACCCGTGACGACGAGGTTGACGAAGAACAGGTTGAAGATCATCACGGCCAGGCCGAGGACGTTGATCCACGCCGAGCGCACCCCGCGCCAGCCCGCGGTCGCGCGCGCGTGCAGGTAGGCGGCGTAGACGATCCAGGCGATGAACGCGCAGGTCTCCTTGGGGTCCCAGCCCCAGAAGCGGCCCCACGCGGCCTCCGCCCAGATGGCACCGGCGACGATCGCGAAGGTCCACACCGGGAAGATGATCACGGTGGCGCGGTAGGCCATCCGGTCCAGCGCCTGGCTGGTGGGCAGCCGCGAACCGAACTTGGCCATCTTCAGCGGGTTGTTCTCGTACCGGCAGCGCAGCAGGTAGAGGACGCTGGCGACACCGGCGAACAGCAGCGCGCCGCTGGAGACGATCGCGGCGGCGACGTGGATGACGATCCAGTACGACTGCAGCGCCGGCTGCAGCGGCGCGGCTTCGGCGTAGAGCACGGTGCCGGACAGGAACAGCAGCAGCGTCACCGGCAGCATCAGGAATCCGCCGAGGCCGCGCAGCTGGGCCGGGGTGGCTTCGCGGCGGGCGTTGCGCAGCTGCCGGAACAGCACGATCAGCCAGGCCACCACGGCCGCCAGGCAGATCGCCGAGCCGAACTCGTACATGTTGCCCCACGGCACGCGACCCGTGGCCAGACCGCGGGTCAGCAGGGAACCGAAGTGCACCAGCGCGCCGAGCACGGTCATCGACACGGCCATGCCGCCGAGCCGCTCGGCCAGCGGCCGCTTGGGCTGCGCCGGGACGTGGCCGACGACGTCCTTGGCCTCGGACGACTTCTCCGCGCCCACCAGGGCGGCTTCGCGGGTGCGGGCCGCGGTGGCGACCCTGCCGTAGGCGAACTCGCCGAAGTACAGCAGCATCGCCGCGATGTAGATGACCACCGAGGTGGCGTAGGCCATGTCGCTGTAGTTCGACAGCGTCTCGTTGACCGGCATCAGCTCTTCCTTTCGCGCGCGGTCCCAGCGTCCGCGCGGGGCTGGGGCGAGTGGTCGACATCCGCACCGAGCAGGTCATCGGCGATCCGGGCGAACTCCTCGCCGTACCCGGCCTGGTCGGTGCGGGCGAGCCCGCCGACCTCGACAACGGTACGCGCGGCGGGGCTTTCGCCGGTTTCCGGGTGCGGAGCAGCCCGCACCCAGATGCGGCGGCGCTTGACGATCAGCGAGGTGCCGAGTCCGAAGATGATGAGCACCGCGAAGGCCAGCACCGATGTCTGGAACGGGTCGTGCGAGACCTGCAGGTTCGCCCAGCGCTCGACTCCGTCGAAGCGGACCGTGGTGCCGTCGTCGAGGCGGATCTCCTCGCCGACGCGGACGTTCTCGCGGGCGACCCGGTTGAGCCTGCCCTGCTCGACCATCGACTGGTCGACACCGAAGATCGACTGCCCGCGTCCGGAGTCCAGGCCCAGGTCGCCGCGCATCACGTCGATGGCCGCGGTCGGGTCCAGCAGGTCGGGGAACCCGGAGCTGAGGATCTTGCCGTCGAACGCCGCGGTCGGCGCGAACAGACCGGTGATGGCCAGCTGGCTCTGCCTGCGCTGCACCTCGTCGGTGACGCCGGGCTGGTCGAACTTGGTGGCGCCCTGCGAGAGCATCGTCTGCGGCGACATCGGCTGCCACTGCACGAGGCTGGTGCGCTGCTGGCCGTCCGGCCAGGTCACGGTGAACCGGGGCGCGTAGCCGTTGCCGGTCAGGTAGATCCGGTCTCCGGCGGTGCGCAGCGGGTGGTTGACCTGCAGCGTGTAGGGCTGCCAGGTGTTGGTCTCCAGGCCCTCCCCGGACTGGTACTGCATGCCCACGCGGTAGTTGGCCACCTGGCCGTTGGGCTGGTAGTCGACGTCGAAGTCGTCGACCTTGACGCAGAACGGGGACAGCTGGGTGCCGTCGACCGACAGTCCCGCGCGGAACGAGTCGTAGTTGTAGGTGCCGGAGTTGCAGAACTCGGAGCCGTCGGCGACCACGATGACCTGGCCCTCGTAGCCGTAGAGCTTGCCGCCCGCGAGCCCGATCAGCAGCCCGACCAGCGCGAAGTGGAACACGAGGTTGCCGACCTCGCGGAGGAATCCGCGCTCGGCGCTGATCGACCGGGCTCCGTCGGCCTCGGTGTGCTCGACCATCCGCCAGCCGCGCAGCCGGGTCTTGGCCGCGGCGATGGCCTCGTCGACCGAGGTGTCGTCGAGCGTCTTCTCCGCGTGGTGCGGCAGCCGGCCCAGGTTGCGCGGGGTGCGGACCGGCTTGCTGCGCCACTGCTTGTAGTACTCCCAGCAGCGCGGCAGCAGGCAGCCGATCAGCGAGATGAACAGCAGCACGTAGATCGAGGCGAACCAGACCGAGCTGAAGACCTCGAACATGCCGATCTTGTCCAGCAGCGGCGCGATGTCTGGGTGCTGCTGGAAGTACTTGTCCACTTCGGACCGGTTCAGCGAGCGCTGCGGGATCAGCGCGCCCGGCAGGGCCGCCATGGCCAGCAAGAACAGCAGCACCAGCGCGGTGCGCATGGACGTCAGCCCGCGCCAGGTGTTGCGCAGGAATGCGAGGGCGGTCGTGAGGTGGTCGCGCATCAGATCGGCGTCTCGAATCCGGCGATCGGGCCACGAAGCATCGAGATCAGCTCTCCCCACAAACCGGTGACGAGCAGTAGGCCCACCACCACCAGCAGCACTCCACCCGCGATCTGGATCGCGCGGCCGCGCCGCCGCAGCCAGCCCGCGCTGCGCACCGCCCAGCGGGCGCCGAGCGCCAGCAGCACGAACGGGACGCCGAGGCCGACGCAGTAGGCGAGCACCAGCAGGATTCCGCGCAGCGCGGTGCCGGTGTCCACATCGGTTCCGGCGGCGACCGAGATGACGCCCACCAGGGTCGGTCCCAGGCACGGGGTCCAGCCGAGGCCGAACACCGCGCCGAGCAGCGGCGCGCCCCACACCCCGGCGCGCGGCACGCGGTGCACGCGCACGTCGCGCTGCAGGGCGGGGATCAGGCCGAGGAACACCAGGCCCATCGCGACCGTGACGACGCCGCCGATGCGCTGCAGCAGCAGCTCGTTGGTCAGCAGCGCGTCGGACACCCCGAGCAGCAACAGCGCTCCGGCCGCGAACACGACGCTGAAACCGGCCACGAACAGCAGCGCG
Source organism: Saccharopolyspora endophytica (assembly GCF_018070075.1). Taxonomy (GTDB): domain Bacteria; phylum Actinomycetota; class Actinomycetes; order Mycobacteriales; family Pseudonocardiaceae; genus Saccharopolyspora; species Saccharopolyspora endophytica. Next base: position 480,595 of record NZ_JAGPXE010000001.1, on the reverse strand, counting down.
GCTCCGGCGACCCGCCAGCGACCGCGCCGGTTCTCCTCGGCTTCGGCTTCATCGACCGGCGGCGAGTCGGCGCCCACGACACCGGCGAGGTACGCCAGGTAGCCGGGCACCAGCGGGACCACGCAGGGCGAGGCGAAGCTGATCGCCCCGGCGAGCGCCGCGATCGCCGCCGCGAACAACAGCGGTCCGGACGCGGCGAGCTCGGTGGGGTTCACGCTTCGAGGGTAGGAAAGCCGACGTCGCCCTCACGCACCGGGCTCGGTGAACCAGCCCACGAACCCCCAGGTGAACGCGATGCCCAGGCACGAACCCCGCACCAGCAGGACCTTGGTCCCACCCATTCCAGGACCAACGACCACAACCGGGAGGCACAAGTCACAGCCAAACGTCAGGCAACCGGCCAAGCCCGTTTCTCAGCACCCAACCACCGTCAGGCAACCGGCGAAGCCGGTTTCGCAGTACCCCACCTGAGCAACCCGCACCGCCGCGGGTTCTGACACGTCTTCTGGGGAGGACAGCCGTAGCGCCGTGTATTGGACATACATCAGTCTCGGATCCCGGAGCCAGAAGACGTGTCAGGTTCCGCTTCCCGCACCGCTGAGCAGAGAGACCACTGAGCAGTTGCAGTAAACCCGGCCGACCACTGACAGATCCCCGAAAGGACCGCGCAGGTTCAGCTACCGCAAAGGAAACCTACGCAGGCTCGGCAGCGATCTTCTGCACCTCGGGGAGCAGTTCGCTCTCGAGCATCTCGGTCAGGAAGATCGCCGCGACCCGGTGCTGCCGGTCGAGGACGATGGTGGCCGGGACGGTGCTGCGCGGGAACTGGCGCAGCGAGAGCAGCGTGCGACCTGCCGGGTCGAAGATCGACGGGTAGCTCAGGCCGCGGTCTCGGTGGAAGTCCGCTGCCGCGCTCTGGTTGTCCCGCACGTCGATGCCCAGCACCTGCACGCCCTGCGGACCGAGCTTGTCCTGCACGGCCTGCAGGTCGTCGGCTTCGGAGCGGCACGGGCCGCACCAGGAGCCCCAGATGTTGAGCACGACGACCTGGCCCTGGAAGTCCTGGATCCCCAGCTGCTTCCCGGGGTTGAGCAGGTCGTCGCCGGAGAGGTGGCTGATCCGGCCCCGCTCGCCGGCCGGGTAGAAGATGCGCGTCTGCCCGCCGGGCGAGACGAAGGTGAACTCGCCGCCCGCCTTGTTGGAGTCGTCGCCCTCGGTGGCGCAGCCACCGACCATCGCCAGCACGGCCGTGATCAGGCCGAGCCGCACCAGAAGCTTCCTCATGCGCCCGTCACTCTCGGATCGGTGCCACCTGCGGGCTCGACGTAGGCCACCCGCACCAGCTGTTCGCCGCGGAACACCAGCGTCGTCACCGACGCCAGCGAGCACTCCCTGCGGCGGGGGTCGTGCCACATCGGCTTGCCCTCGACGTAGCGGCGCAGCGTCCAGATCGGCAGCTGGTGCGAGACGCACACCGCTTCCCGACCGGCCGCCGCGGCACGCGCGCGGTGCGCGGCGCCGAGCATCCGGTGGGCGATCTCCAGGTAGGGCTCGCCCCAGGAGGGCGCGAACGGGTTCCACAGCTTCGGCCAGTGCCGGGGTGAGCGCAGCGCGCCGTCGCCGACGGAGACCTTGAGGCCTTCGAAGCGGTTGTCGGCTTCGATGAGCCGGTCGTCGGTGGCCACGTCGACCTGGAACATCGCGCCCAGCGGGCGGGCGGTCTCCTGGGCGCGCTGCAGCGGCGAGGAGATCACGCGGGCGATGTCGTGGCCGGAGAGGAACTCCGCGACGAGCTTGGCCTGCTGCTCGCCCTTGTCGGACAGCCGGTAGCCGGGGAGCCGGCCGTAGAGGATGCCCTCCGGGTTGTGCACCTCGCCGTGGCGGAGGAAGTGCACGAGGGTCTTCTCAGCCTGGGGTTCGGTCATTTCGACGCCTCCGGGGCGGTCGCGGCGGCGGCCGCGCGCGCGGCGTGCGGCAGGGCGTCGGCGATCTGCTCGAACGCGGCGTCGTCCATGGCGGCGTTGACGAACCAGGTCTCGAAGGCGCTCGGCGGCGGGTAGATGCCGCGCGCGAGCAGCTCGTGGAAGAAGGCGGGGAAGCGCCAGGTCTGCTGGGCCTGGGCCTGCTCGTAGTCGTGCACCGGGTTCTCGCTGAAGAAGATGCTGAGCATGTTGCCCGCCGAGGCGATCTGGTGGACCACGCCTTCGGCGTTCAGCGCGGACCCGATGAGCTCGCGGAGCCGGTCGGCGTTGCGGTCCAGGGCCGCGTAGACCGAGGCGTCGGCGGCGCGGAGGTTCGCCAGGCCGGAGGCGACGGCGATCGGGTTCCCGGCGAGCGTGCCCGCCTGGTAGACGGGGCCGGTCGGCGCGAGGCGCGACATGACGTCGGCGCGACCGCCGAAGGCGGCGGCGGGCAGTCCACCGGACATGACCTTGCCGAAGGTGTAGAGGTCGCCGGCGACGCCGTCGATGCCGAACCAGCCGGCGGCGGAGACGCGGAAGCCGGTCATCACCTCGTCCATGATGAGCAGTGCGCCGTTAGCGCTGGTCAGCTCCTTGAGTCCGGCGTTGAAGCCGGGCAGCGGCGCGACCGTGCCCATGTTGCCGGCGGCGGCCTCGGTGATCACGCAGGCGATCTCGTCGCCCTGCTCGGCGAAGACCTGCCGCACGGCTTCGAGGTCGTTGTAGGGCAGCACGAGCGTGTCGGCGGCCTGCGCGCCGGTGACGCCCGGCGAGGTCGGCAGGCCGAGCGTGGCGACGCCCGAACCGGCGCTGGCCAGCAGCGCGTCCACGTGACCGTGGTAGCAGCCGGCGAACTTGACGATCTTCTGCTTGCCGGTGAAGGCGCGGGCGAGCCGCACGGCGCTCATCGTCGCCTCGGTCCCGGAGTTGACCAGGCGGACCTGCTCGACGGGCTCGACGCGGTCGATGATCTCCTGCGCCAGGTCGATCTCACCGGTGCCGGGGGTGCCGAAGGACGTGCCGTGCACGGCCGTGTCCCGCACCGCGGCGACGACGTCGGGGTGGGCGTGCCCGTTGATCATCGGGCCCCAGGACGACACCAGGTCGACGTAGCGGTTGTCGTCGGCGTCCCAGAGGTAGGCGCCCTCGCCGCGCACCATGAACCGCGGCGTGCCGCCGACGGACTGGAAGGCGCGGACCGGGGAGTTGACGCCGCCGGGCGTCACCGCCTGCGCACGCTCGAACAGCTGCCGCGACTGCGGAGCCGGATCGTCGTGCCGGGTCGAAGCGGAGTTCGCAGAAGCTGTCACGCCCCCCAGTTTGACACTCCCCGCGCTGTGGCCGGGCGCACACCGTTTCGAGGAACGTCCAGCGGTCACCGCGCGTGGCGGTGCGGGCTCAGCACCCGCACGTGGAGCAGCGGCTCCCCGGCAGCAGAGGGCTAGTCACCCGCTCGGATGGCGAGGCCGATCTGGCGGAGGGCGTCGATGAGCAGCAGCCCGGCGAAGGTGGCGGCGATGACGGCGCCCGAGAGCCAGCTGCCGATGGAGCGGGTCACCACGTCCACGGCGCCTCGCGGTCCGGGCAGGTAGATGGTCACCACGCCGCGGTGCCACGCCCACCACGCGAGCAGCACCAGCGCTACCGCGGCGACCAGTTCGAGGCCGGCCACGGCCGCGCGCCACGGCTGGTTCAGCCGGCCACCCGCGCGCACCGGTTCGGCGTCGCCGTCGAGCTTCGGCCCGCTCGCGGGCCACGGTTCGGCAGTCGTCACGGCGGACAGCGTCTCACACGTCGCGGGCGTCGAGGACCGCGCTGATCCGGTCGGTGCGCTCGGCGTGCCGGGCCGCGTCGTGGGAGAGGTGACCGAGCAGCCGGTAGATGCGCTCGTGGTACTCGGGCAGGTCGAGGTAGAAGATCGGCTCGTGGTGCATGACGCGGTTGCGAAAGTCGAGCATGCCCATGAAGTCGTGGTGCAGCGCGTTGCGCGGTCCCGTGTAGTGGGGGAACGCGCGATGCGCCGCGGGGACCCAGATCTGCCGGTCGTGGGTGCGGCTGAGCAGCGAGACCCAGAACCCGAAGGTCAGCTCGGCGACCACGTCATCGGGGGTGTGCTCGGCCCGGCGTTCGATCTTGCGGCGAGCGCGGCCGATCTTGAACTTGGCGTTGTCGGCCAGCTGCGCCGCCTTCCACCAGTCGTCCCGGCCGAAGCGCTCCCGCAGCCGGTGGTGCAGGGCGTTGCGCAGGGACACCTCCAGCCAGTGCAGCGGGCCGTAGAAGGCCGCCGAGACCTGCACGTTCCAGTCGTAGAGCCGGACCGCGACGTCGACGTCGCCCCCGGCCTTCTTGAGGTAGCGGTCGAAGCGCGATTCCGACAGGAGCTCCCGCACCCAACCGGGGAGCTCGACGTCGTCCCTGGTCATGGGGTTTTCCTTTCGACCGCTGTGGATCTCGTGCTAGAGTGGACGGCGTAGGCCCCGGGTCCGCCTCTGCTTCGCGCATGCCGCCCGGGGCACTTTGCTGCCTAGAGCTCCGACGAGCGCTTCTCGACGAGCTTCGCGAGTTCGGCCGACAGCTCCTCGTGGTCCTTGGCCCAGGCCAGCACCACGGTGTCGTCGGTCAGCCGCAGCGGGATCTCGCCGGTGCCCTTCGGGACGGTCCAGCTGCCGCCCAGCACGCGCGCCCCGACGGGCGCTCCCACGTCGCTGACCTCGGCGATCGTCTCGACGGCGAGGGTCTCCCTGCCGAGCACCAGTTCGGACGTGGTCAGGCGCACCGCGAGCAGCCGCCGCCTGCCGTAGACCCAGATGACGGCGCAGACGGCGAGCGCGAGGCCGACCAGGATCCACATCGCGACGTGCTGCGGGCCGAGCGTCAGCTGCTCGGCGAGAAGCCCCAGCAGCGCGAAGGCCGGGCCCCACAGCACGGGCCACCAGCTGCTGCCGCGTTCGGAGTACACCACCGGATCGCTCATCGCTCACCCGTCAGGAAGTCGGAGCTCTGCTGCGCCCACATCAATACGGTTCCGGCGAGGCCGAGCACAAGGAGCAGGACGGGGATTCCGAAACCTGCACCCGAAACGACCATCAGCACCGCGTGCACGGCGGCGAACGCGGTGAGCACGAACCGCGCCCACCCCTGGCGGCGGAACACCAGCGCGCCCAGCGCCAGGTAGATCACCGCCATGACGACCCCGACGACGGTGTTGACCAGCAGCAACCGGCCTTGGACGGCGGGATCGAACCAGGCCAGCCCGGTCTCCAGCAGGAGCAGCAGGGCCACGACCCACCACAGGACGACCGCGATGCGCAGCGGTTTCGGCGGCGCCATCAGTACCGTCGGTTCGACGCGTCGAAGTAGGCGTTGGACTTCGCCGTGAAGACCAGCACCACGAAGGCGACCGTGCCGACCACGCCCAGCCCGCCCTGCACGTAGCTCAGCGCGTAGTAGCCGCCGGGCAGCGCCTCGGACTCGCTCAGACCGGTCGCCATGCCGCCGGAGGCCAGGGTGCCGATGCTCGACATCGCCCAGAACGCGGCGAAGATCGTCAGGGTGACCCGCGCCCAGTTGCGGCCTGCCCGCAGCTTGAAGCCGAAGGTGATCCACAGGCCGGTCAGGATCAGGTAGAAGATCGTCAGGAAGACGAAGAAGACCATCATCACGCCGTTGACCGCGGACGTCATCTCCGCGGTGACGTCGTCCGCGCTCCCGCCGATCGAGTCCTGCACCCAGCCCTGCAGCACCAGGTAGCTGACCACGTTGAGCACGGTCACCAGCAGCGGGAGCACCACGGCGATCCAGAACGCGGTCTCGACCGTCGCGGGCCGTTGCGGCACGGCCATCTCGTGGACGGGCACCGGCGGCGCGCTGAAGGGGTTCTGCGAGTAGGGCTGGTATCCGCCGGGCTGCTGCTGCGGAAAACCGCCGGAAGGAGTCTCCGACTGCGGGTATCCACCCTGCTGCCAAGGATTCTGCGGGAAGTTCACGCACGAACCCTAGAAACCAGCCGATACCCCTGTCCACCGGTTCAGGTCAAGTACCGCGAAGAGGACGTTCACATCACCACCCCGCTCCGGCGAGCGGAGCAACCGGGTGGGTCAGCGGGGCTGGAGGTACTGGTTCGAGGGAGCCAGGTAGGCGTAGACGATGGTGGCGGCGATCGTCGCGAGCTGGAGGACGGCGACGAGGGCCGTGCCGATCCCGCCGGCCGCGCCGCCGATGACGGTGGGGATCGTCAGCAGGAACCACAGCGCGCCGACCACGGTGATCACGATGCGCGCCCAGTTGCGGCCGTTGCGCATGAAGATCAGGAACATGATCCACAACCCGGCCAGGACCAGGCAGAACACCACGGCGATCGCGATCGTGACCTGGAACAGCGCACGGGCCTGGTCGAGGCTGAGCGCCGGCTGACCGGTCGCTCCCGCCTGGCCGAGGACCATCTGCAGCTCGGCGTCGCTGATCGTGGCGAACGCCAGCGCGAACATCACGAACCCGACGACCGGGCTGGCGATCCCCGCCCAGAACGCGTTGTCGATCGTGCGCGGGCGCTGCGACCCCGGCGACCGCTCCGGCGGTGGCGGCGGGGCGGCGCCGTACGGGTTGACTGCGTCTGGCGGCGTCACCAGGCCAGCCTAGGAACGGGCCGGGGCCGTGTCCACCGGACCGTCACCACACGTCACGAGGTGGTTGCGGACTCAAACCCCGGGACTCGCGGAAGAACCGGTTGGCCTCGGGCCGGTACATGAACACGATCGCCGCGACCTCGACCGCGGCCACCAGCACCGCGAACACCACGTCGACGACGCTCACGGTCATCCCGGTCAGCTGCTTGATCAGCTCCGGGCCGACCAGCGACACGGTCAGGACGGTGATCACGGCGTTGAACACGCCGAAACCGCCGAACACCGTGAGCGTGATCCGGCCCCAGTTGCGCCCTTCCAGCATCCGCTTGCACAGCAGCAGGTACACCATCAAGGTCAACGCCTTGAACATGAAGGTGAACATGATGCCGCTGTTCGCGGCGGCGTCCAGGTCGGTCTGGGTCATCTCGGGCTGCAGCTGGCGCAGCTCGCCGATCAGCCGCTGCCGGTCGAGGAGCTGGACGAACGCCTGCACCACGCCGACCAGGACGGCGCCGACCCACAGCCACCGCGCGATCTGCAGCGCCTGCGGCGGCTGCGGGGGTTCCGGCGGCGGAACCGGTCGGCCGAAGGCGTCCACCCGCTGCTCCAAGTCGGTCATGCGCGCGCGTCCTGCAACCACTGCGCGGCTTCGGTGGCCCAGTAGGTGAGCACGACGTCCGCTCCCGCGCGGCGGATCGAGGTCAGCGTCTCGAGAACGGTGCGCCGGCGTTCGAGCCAGCCGTTGGCCACCGCCGCCTCGACCATCGCGTACTCGCCGGACACCTGGTAGGCGGCGACCGGGACATCGGCCACGCCTGCGATGTCGCGCAGCACGTCCAGGTAGGACATGGCCGGCTTGACCATCACCATGTCCGCGCCCTCGGCCAGGTCCAGGTCCGCTTCGCGCAGGGCTTCGCGGCCGTTGGCCGGGTCCTGCTGGTAGGTCTTGCGGTCGCCCTTGAGCTGGGAGTCGACGGCCTCGCGGAACGGGCCGAAGAACGCCGAGGCGTACTTCGCGGAGTAGGCCATGATCGACACGTCGTCGAAGCCGGTGGCGTCCAGCGAATCCCGGATCACGCCGACCTGACCGTCCATCATGCCGCTGGGCCCGACCATGTGGGCGCCGGACTGCGCCTGCACCACGGCCATCTCACCGTAGATCTGCAGCGTGCGGTCGTTGTCGACGTTGCCGTCCTCGTCCAGCACGCCGCAGTGGCCGTGATCGGTGAACTCGTCCAGGCACAGGTCGGCCATCAGCACCGTGCTGTCGCCGACCTCGGAGCGCAGGTCGCGCAGCGCGACGTTGAGGATCCCGTCGGGATCGACCGCGCCGGACCCGTCGGCGTCGTGCTCCTCCGGCACGCCGAAGAGCATCAGCCCACCGACGCCCGCGCTGACCGCCTCGGCAGCGGCCTTCTTCAGCGAGTCGCGGGTGTGCTGCACGACCCCGGGCATCGACGTGATCGGCACCGGCTCGGAGGCGCCTTCGCGGACGAACATCGGCAGCACCAGGTGCCGCGGCTCCACGGAGGTCTCGGAAACCAGCCGACGCACCGCCGGGTTGCGGCGGAGTCGACGGGGACGGCTCGTCGGATACATAACAGCGGCTCCCCAAGCTGACTAGGCGGGGTGACTCCCCGAGCGTAACCACTCCGGAAATTCGGACTCCGGAGGCCTCACCCGACCGTGATCGCCCCCTCAACCCGAGGCGGTCATCGGAGCAGCGGTGCAGGTCGGCGGTGAGACGCCGAAGGGCGCCCGGACGTTGTGTCCTGGGCGCCCTTCGGGGTCTCGATCGGCTCTCGTCGCCGCGCCGGATCAGCTCCGGCGGGCGCGCTTGGCCTTGCGCGGGGGCGGCAGCGCGCCTTCCGCGCGGAGGCGGGCCGCGTGCGCCGCGAGGGCGTCGACCAGCTCCTCGACCCGGGGGGCCTCGGGCTGGACGTCGACCCGCAGGCCGAACTCCTTCGCCGTCTCGGCCGTGTTCGGGCCGATGCAGGCGACGAGCGTGCGGGCGTGCGGCTTGCCAGCGATGCCGACGAGGTTGCGGACCGTGGAGGACGAGGTGAAGCAGACGGCGTCGAAACCACCGGTCTTGATCATCTCGCGGGTCTCCGCGGGCGGCGGAGCGGCGCGGACGGTGCGGTAGGCCGTCACGTCGTCGACCTCCCAGCCGCGCTCCTGCAGCCCGGCCGACAGCGTCTCGGTGGCGATGTCGGCGCGCGGCAGCAGCACCCGGTCAACCGGGTCCAGTATGTCGTCGTGCGGCGGGAACTCCTGCAGCAAGCCCTCGCTCGACTGGTCGCCCGAGGGCAGCAGCTCCGGGATGATGCCGAAGGCGCGCACCTTCTCCGCGGTGGCCTCGCCGACGCAGGCGATCTTCACACCGGAGAACGCGCGGGCGTCCAGGCCGAACTCCGCGAACTTCTCCCACACCGCGCGGACCGCGTTCGCCGAGGTGAACACGACCCACTGGTAGCGGCCGTCGACCAGGCCCTTGACCGCGCGCTCCATCTGAGCGGGGCTGCGCGGCGGCTCCACGGAGATGGTCGGCACCTCGTGCGAGACCGCACCGTGCGACCACAACCGCTCGCTCAACACGCCGGCCTGCTCCTTGGTGCGCGGCACCAGGATCTTCCAGCCGTACAGGGCTCGGGACTCCCACCAGGACAGCTTGCCGCGCTCGGAGACGATGTCGCCGATCGTCACCACCAGGTGGCCCTGCAGCTCGCCGGCGTCGGCGGCCAGCGAGGCCAGCGTGGTGTCGATGGTGCGCTGCTGCACCGTGGTCCCGGACGCGGTCACCGCGACCGGGGTGGTCGCCGGACGGCCGTGCTCGACCAGCCGCGAGGCGGCTTCGGCGAGGTGGCTGCCCGTGGTGTGCAGCACCAGCGCGCCGGGCACACCGGCCAGCGCCGGCCAGTCGGCGTCGCCGCGGACGTCGACCTCGGTGTGCACCGCGCCCAGCGCGATGCCGGCGTAGGCCGGAACCGCGCTGCCGCCGGAAACACCGGGGATGACGTCGAACGGGGCCTCGGTCTTGGAGACCTCCTGCGTCTCGCGGACAACCGCGTCTGCGGTGAGCGGGTCACCGGCGACCAGGCGCACCACGTTGCGCCCGGTGTCGGCCTCGTTCACCAGGTCCTTGGCCACGTCGGAAGGGTCGCCGACGGCGGGGCGGACTTCCGCCCCCTCGGCGGCCATCGCGACGATGTCGGCGGGTACGTCCGGGTCGGTCACCAGCAGCGAAGCGCGGGCGATCACATCCCGGCCCCGAACGGTGAGAAGTCCCGCGTCACCGGGACCGGAACCCACGAAAGCAATCCGTCCGGGGGTCTTACGTGCTCGGGTCATCAGGGCACTCCCCATCAACTACTGCCGGGACCGCTGAGCAAAGCGGCCCTGGCTTCGAGCAGCTCATCGGCCAGTTCCAGGCCGAGCTGCTCTGCGGCGGTCGTCTCACCAGTGGCGGAAGCGCGGACCAGAACATCGTCGTCGGTCGCTACCACTCCACGAAGGGACAGGCGCAGCGCCACGCGCCCGTCATCGTCGAGGTCCTCCACCACTTCGGCCAGCGCGCCGACCGGCGCGTGGCAGCCGGCTTCAAGCCGGGCCAGCACTGCGCGTTCGGCGGCAACCGCGGCGCGGCTGGCCTGATCGTCCAAAACGGACTGCAGCAAGTGCTCTGTGTCCACGTCGTCGACGCGGCATTCCACTGCGAGCGCGCCCTGAGCGGGCGCGGGCAGCATCTGCAGTGGATCGAGCGTTTCCGTGATCACCGAAAGCCGGCCCACCCGGGCCAGCCCGGCGCGGGCGAGGACGACGGCGTCCAGCTCGCCGTCTGTCACCTTGCGCATTCGGGTGTCCACATTGCCGCGGATGCCGCGCACCTCCAGCCCCAGGCCTGCGGCCCGGAGCTGACTGGCGCGGCGCGGCGAACCGGTGCCCACAACGGACCCCGGGGGCAGTTCGCCGAGCGTCAGACCGTCCCGTGCCACCAGCGCGTCCCTCGGGTCCTCCCGGACCGGGACGGCGGCCAGCGACAACCGGGGGTCCGGTTCGGTCGGCAGGTCTTTGCAGGAGTGGATGGCGACGTCGACCTCGTCGTTGACGAGCGCTTCGCGCACCGCGGAGGTGAACACGCCGACGCCGATCTCGGCGATCGGGGCGCTCGACTGGTCACCGGGCGTCTCGACGGCCACCAGCTGGGTCGGGTAGCCGGCCGCCTCCAACTGCTCGGCGACCCACGTGCTCTGCGCCATCGCGAGCGCGCTTCCGCGGGTGCCGATCCGGAGGGTCTTGTTCAACGGTCCTCACCGTCCTGTTCCGCCCGGCCGCGCAGCAGCGCCTGGGCGACCGTGACCCCGCCTGGGAGGTTCTCCTCGGCCTGCGGGGTGCCGATCACCGCAGCGGTCTGCGGGTCGAGCTCGAAGAGCTCACGGAGTGCGTCGGCGTAGCCGGAACCACCCGGCTGCGACGCGAGTTGCTTGACGCGGACGGTCGGCGCGTGCAGGAGCTTGTCCACCACGCGGCGCACCGTGCGGCTGAGCTCCTCGCGCGTCGGCGCGTCGATGTCGGGAAGCCGAGAGTCCAGTCGCAGCAATTCGCTGTCGACGACCTCGGCGGCGCGCTTGCGCAGCGCGGTGACCGTGGGGGTCACCTCGGCCGAGCGCTGCGCGGCCAGGTAGCCGCGCACCTCCTCGGCGACGATCTCGGCGGCCCGGTCGGACTCGTTGCCGCCCTGCTTGGCCGACAGCCGGTCCTGCAGGCTGGCCAGGTCGACAACGGTGACGCCGGGCAGGTCGCCGACCTCGGCGGCGATGTCGCGCGGCAGCCCCAGGTCGCAGCACAGCAGCGGCCGGTCGTCCCGGACGACCAGCGCTGCGGAGACGACCTCCTCGGTCACCACGGCACCGACCGCGCCGGTGCAGGCGACCAGCAGGTCCGCGGCGGCGATCGCGTCGGCCAGACCCGAGAGGTCCGCGGTGCCGGCGTCCACGCCGTCGGCGCGCAGCGACTCGGCCAGCCGCTCGCCGTTGGCGGCGGTGCGGTTGGCGATGACGATGCGGCCGATGCCCGCGCGCTTGAGCTGCGCGGCGGTCAGGCCGCCCATCGAACCGGCACCCACCAGCAGCGCGCTCTTGCCTTCGAGACCGTCGAGCGCGGCCTCGGCGTCGGCCAGGGCCTCCGAGACCACCGAAGCGCCCTCGTTGTCGATGCCGGTCTCGCTGTGCACGCGCTTGCCGACGCGCAGCGCCTGCTGCGCCAGCTCGTGCAGCGTCTTGCCGACGGTGCCGCGCTCGTCGGCGGTTCCGTACGCCTGGCGCAGCTGACCGAGGATCTGGGCCTCGCCGACGACCATCGAGTCCAGCCCGGACGACACCGAGAAGAGGTGCTCGACGGCGGCGCCGGCGTAGTAGACGTAGAGGTGGTCGGCGAGTTCACCGACCTCGGTGCCGGAGTGGCGCGACAGCACGGCCGTCACGTCGTCCAGGCCGCCGTGGAAGGTCTCGGCCAGCGCGTAGATCTCGACCCGGTTGCAGGTGGAGATCACGAACGCCTCGGCGATGTGCTCGCGCAGCACGAGCTCGTCGAGGATCTTGTTGATGTCCCCGCCACTGATGGCGACCCGCTCCAGGACCCGGACCGGTGCGCTGTGGTGGGAAATCCCGACGGTGAGCAGGTTCACAGCCGTTCCACCATCCTGTTCGCCGAATCGATCTCACCCGGAAGTCCCGCGCCGCCGCCCGGCGGTCCGCCGTCGGACGCCGCGCCGTCGACCGCGTTCGCGGCTTCCTGCTGCCGTCGGGCCACGTGGAAGGAAAGGATCTGCATCTCCACCGCCAGGTCGACCTTGCGCACCTCGACGTGCTCGGGGACCTGCAGCACGATCGGGGCGAAGTTCAGGATGCACATGACGCCGCCGGCCACCAAGCGGTCGCAGACCTCCTGCGCGCCCTGGGTGGGGGTGGCGATGACGCCGATGGTGACCTCGCGCTCGGAGCACACCTCGACGATGTCGTCGATGTGGCTGACCGGGATGCCGCCGACCGGCACGCCGACCAGGTCGTCGTCGAGGTCGAACAGCGCCGAGACCGGGAATCCGCGGCCCGGGAACCCGCCGTAGTTGGCGAGCGCGTGCCCGAGGTTGCCGATGCCGACCACGGCGACGCTGTGCTTGCGGGTCAGGCCGAGCGTCCGCTCGATCTGACCGATCAGCACCTCGACCTCGTAGCCGACGCCGCGGGTGCCGTAGGAGCCGATGTAGGAGAGGTCCTTGCGCAGCTTGGCGGAGTTGACGCCGGCCGCGGTGGCGAGCTCCTCGCTGGAGACCGTGGTGATGCCCTGCTCGGCGAGCGCGGACAGCGCGCGCAGGTAGACCGCGAGCCGGGCGACGGCCGCTTCCGGGATGGAGCGGGCGCGCTCGCGGGCGGCGGGGACGGCGATGGAGGTGCCGTTGGCGTCAGCCCCGTTCGACGCCCCCGGGGACGCAGCGGCCCGGGCAGTGGTCTGCCCGTCTCCTTCTGGCACGTCCGCTCCTTGGGCCGTCACGCTGGATCTCCCTCGCCTGCTGGTGGTCTGCGCCTCGGGCGGCACCGAAGTGGTGCGAACACCGGGGAAACGGTGCGACGCCAACCACCCGATTCGCTGTTCCGCGCCGGAAATTCCGACGGGGAGTTCCGGCGGCACGACCCTTACACCGTAGCCATTTGTGAATGCATGCACAAAGTCGGCGGGGGCGAGCGCACCGGAGGCGCAAACCTTCTCCGCCATCATTGCGGATACCCCCCTGAAGTGCCAAAACGGGTGGTACAGGGCACGTGACCGACGTCGCCGGGCTCCGAGACCGGTCAGTTCCGCAGCGCGCGGCGGAAGCGCTCTTCCTCGACCTTCCAGAAACCGTGCTCGACTCCATCGATCAAGATCACCGGGACGCGGTCGCCGTACTCGGCGCGCAGTTCCGAGTCGGCGTCGACATCGCTGACCGACCACGCGACGCCCAGCTCATCGCAGATCCGACGCACGTCGGCGATCGCGTCGACGCAGGAGTGGCAGCCCTCGCGGGACATCACGGTCACCTCGTGCACGTCGCCTCCTCGGCGAGTCGTTCGAAAAATTTCGGCACTCCCAACGTACTCAGCCCGCGGCACCGCGGAGACCGGGCTCACCTGCACGACCGAGCAGCTCACGTGCGCAAAATCACTCGGCGTGATCATGGTCATTCCGCCCGAACAACACGGAGCGCGACCGGACCGTCACCGCAAAGATCTACCTACTTCTGAGTAACAACACGTATGCTGCTGCTCCAACGCCCATCCCGGTGGGCGTTAGCCAGTCGAGTGAAGGCCCGATCGAGCGGTACCGGCGCGACCCGTCGTAGCCGATCGGTCCCCGGATCAGGTGCCCGTCACGGGTACGACGACATGGTTGCCGGCCCGATGCGTCCCAGGACCACCAGCGCCGGTGAAGCCAACGAAGGCAGGAGGTCGCCGGAGATGAGCAGCCCCAAGACGCTCACACCCCCCGCCCCCGACACCGCAGACCTCACTCAACACGTCTCGCCGCGGCCGTTGAGTTCAACGCGCACGAACGTCTCCGTGCCGGACAGCTGGCCGACCGAGAGGTTCACCCCGGACAACTGGGCCTACGTCAGCGCGGCGCAGCAAGGCGACAACGACGCCTTCGGCAGGCTCTACGACGAGTACTCCCAGACCGTCTACCGGTACGTGCTGTTCAGGGTCAGCGACCACTGCCTGGCCGAGGACATCACCAGCGAGACGTTCCTGCGGGCGCTGCGTCGCATCGCCTCGATCAGCTACCAGGGCCGCGACGTGGCCGCCTGGTTCATCACCATCGCGAAGAACCTCATACTCGACCACATCAAGTCGAGCCGGAACCGCCTGGAGATCCCGACCTCCGAGGTCACCGACCACCTGCCCGCCAAGGGCTCGCACGTCGGACCCGAGCACCAGGTGCTGCTCGACGCCACCAACGACGAGCTGCTGCAGTGCATCCGGCAGCTCAACCCCGACCAGCGGGAATGCATCCGGCTGCGGTTCCTCAAGGACATGTCGGTGACCGAGACGGCCATCGCCATGCAACGCAACGAGGGCGCGGTCAAGGCCCTGCAGCACCGCGCGGTCCGCAGGCTGGCGCAACTCCTGCCCGACGATCTCCGATAGTGCTTGCCGATCCCGGCGGAGGTGCGCAATCGTGGCGCGGACGAGGTCTTAAGCTATGAGGCAGCCGCCCCGGACCGGGGCCGGTTGGCGATCACGGACTTCGCACACCACCACTCCGGAGGACCCTGGGAGGCGCGGCGGTGCCGACACGGCAGGGCTCGGCCGATGACGCGGACCACAACGGCATGCGCACGTCCAGCACAGAGCAGATCGACAGCGCGAAAGTAGCGGGTCGCGCCTCAGCCGAGGCGGCGGTTGCGGCCGCCCCGGTTCAGGACGGCACGCTCACGACACCGCCCGACCTGACCGCGGCGGCGTTCTTCGACGTCGACAACACGATGATGATGGGCGCCTCGCTGTTCCACTTCGCGCGAGGCCTGGCCGCCCGGAAGTTCTTCAACCCGGGTGACCTGGCCGGGTTCGCCTGGCAGCAGCTGAAGTTCCGGATCGGTGGCCGGGAGAACCCGCAGGACATCCAGGCCAGCCGCGAGCAGGCGCTGTCCTTCGTCGCAGGGCGCAGCGTCGAGGAGCTGGTCAACCTCAGCGAGGAGATCTACGACGAGCTGATGGCCGACCGGATCTGGGCGGGCACCCTCGCGCTCGCGCAGATGCACCTCGACGCCGGGCAGCGGGTGTGGCTGGTCACCGCCACGCCCGTCGAGCTGGCCTCGATCATCGCCCGGCGGCTCGGCCTGACCGGCGCGCTGGGCACGGTCTCGGAGAGCGAGAACGGCATCTACACCGGTCGCCTCGTCGGCGAGATGCTGCACGGCCGCGCCAAGGCCCACGCCGTGCGCGCGATCGCCGCCAGCGAGGGCCTGGACCTGCGCCGCTGCACCGCCTACTCCGACTCGGCCAACGACATCCCGATGCTGTCGGTGGTGGGCACCGCCGTGGCGGTCAACCCGGACCAGCGGCTGCGCGAGATCGCCCGCGCCCGGGACTGGGAGGTCCGCGACTTCCGCACCGGCCGCAAGGCCGTCCGCATCGGCCTCAACTCCATGCTCGGCGCGGGCGCCGCAGCCGGCGCGGTCGCAGCAGGCCTCGCCTACCGCCGCCGAGACCGCTCCTGACCAGCACTGAAACCCGTCAGGCAAGCACGGAAGGCGTCAGGCAAGCGGCGAAGCCGCTTTCTCAGTACCCACCCGAGCAACCCGCACCGCCGGGGGTTCTCAGACGTCCTCTGGGGAGGACAGCCGCAGCGCCGCGTATTCGACATACTCAAGTCGCGGATCGGCGGAGCCAGAGGACGTCTGAGGTTCCCCCACCCGCACCGCCGCGCAAGCCGGACCACAGGACTATCCCGCGATGTCGACCATCCAGTTGATGCCGTGTCTGTCTGTGCACATCCCGAACTCATCGCCCCACATCTGCTTCTCCAGCGGGACGTGGACCTGGCCGCCTTCGGCCAGCTTGAAGAAGTAACCGCGCAGCGCGTCGGCGTCGGCCGCCTCGCCGCTGATGCTGATCGAGAAGTTGCCGCCGGGCGGAGCGGGCATGTCCGGCGGGGCATCGGCCGCCATCAGCGTGAAACCGAGCTGCGTGATCAGGTTGCCGTGCATGATCTTGTCCGCGGACGGCCCGTCGGTCTGGCCGAACTGGCCGTAGGTGTTCAGCGTCAGTTCCCCGCCGAGGACCGACCGGTAGAACTCCAACGCCTGCCTGGCGTCACCGTTGAACTGCAGGTACGGGTTGAGCTTCGCCGCCACCGTGAATCGCCTCCAGCACTGGGGGGTGCGGGTGGGGCCGGCGCGGCGGCATCCCCGCCCGCCGCGCCGGCCCGCTACATCCTCGTCACGCGGCGGCGCCCCACGCACGCCCGGCGGCCCCGGATCATCAGTCCGGGTGGACCTCAGCCGAGGAAGACGTTGGTGCGCTGCGACAGCAGCCGGTAGAGCGTCTGCTGGATGATCTCCCTGACCTGGTCGGACAGGCTGAACACCAGCATCGGGTCGTCCGCCGCGCCCTCCGGGTACCCGGAGGTCTCGATCGGCTCACCGAACTCGATGTACCACTTCGAGGGGAGCGGCACCGCGCCCAGCGGACCGAAGTGCGGGAACAGCGGCGTCACCGGGAAGTAGGGCAGGCCCAGCAGCCGGGCGATCGGCTTCAGGTCCGCCAGCTTCGGGTAGATCTCCTCGGCGCCCACGATCGCGCAGGGGATGATCGGAGCGCCGGTGCGCAGCGCGGCCGAGACGAACCCGCCGCGACCGAATCGCTGCAGCTTGTAGCGGTCCTTGAACGGTTTGCCGATGCCCTTGAAGCCCTCCGGCCACACCCCGACGATCTCGCCACCGGTCAGCAGCCGCTCGGCGTCGGGGTTGCAGGCCAGCGTGTGCCCGGCCTTGCGGGCCACCGCGCCCAGCATCGGCATCCGGAACACCAGGTCCGCGCCCAGCATCCGCAGGTGCCGCTCGGCGGGGTGGTGGTCGTGCAGCGCGACCGTGGTCATCAGCGCGTCCCACGGCAAGGTGCCGGAGTGGTTGGCGACGACCAGCGCGCCGTCATCGGGCACGTTGTGCGCGCCGATGGTCTCCACCCGGAACCACTTCTCGTAGAACGGGCGGATCAGCCGCAGGAAGACCTCGTCGGTGAGCTCCTCGTCGAAGCCGAACTCGTCGACCCGGTAGTCGCCGAGCAGCCTGCGCCGGGCGAAGGCGAGCACGTCGATGACGGCCTCCTCCCAGCCCGGTTCGCCCGGGGAAGGGGGGATCCGGTCGCCGTTCTCCGGTCGCAACGGGATCACCTGCGCATCGGCCATCGCGCCTCCGTCTCGCCTTCCGCTCACCGCAGTCTCGACAGCAGTTCTCCGGCGCGCCGCTCCAACGCCATGATGTTCTCCGGTTCCACGACAGGGCGCAGGCCGCGGCCGCGCACGAAGTCGTCGAACGCCTGCTGGGTGGTCCAGCGCGGGGTGAACCCGAAGGTCTCACGGAGCCGCGTGGTGTCCAGCACCCGGCCGAAGTTGAGGAAGCGCAGCTGCTCCGGCGAGAAGTCCACCAGCCGGGCGCTGCGGAACAGCTGCGTCACGGCGGGCACCGACGGGCTCGGCAGCGGCAGCGCCACCCGGCCCGCGCGGCGGATCGCCTGCGACAGCATCAGCACCCCGTCACCGGCCACGTTGTAGACGCCGGTCTTGTCGCCGAGCGTCGCGCGCTCCAGCACGGCCAGCGCGTCCTCGGAGTGCAGCAGCTGGAAGCGCGCGTCGAAACCGAGGACGGTGGGCACCACCGGCAGCATGAAGTAGCGGGCCAGCATCGCGTCGATGCGCGGGCCGATCAGGTTCGAGAACCGCAGCGTCGTGACGTCCACGTCGGGTCGGCGGCGGCCGAAGCCGCGCACGTAGCCCTCGATCTCCACGGCGTCCTTGGCGTAGCCGGACGACGGCAGGTCCTTCGGCTCGATGTCCTCGGTGAACACCGCGGGATCGCGGGAGCTGGACCCGTAGACGGCGCAGGTGGAGCGCACCACGACCTTGCGGACCCGCGGCGACTGCTGGCAGGCCGCCAGCAGCTGCATGGAGCCGATGACGTTCATGTCCTTGAGCGTCGCCCGGCCGCCGGGCCCCGTGTGCGTGTTGATCGCCGCGTGCACCACGGTGTCGACCCCGGCGTTGTTGATCACCTTGCTGATCAGCGGGTTGCGGATGTCGGCGCGCACGAACTCGGTGCGCCCCATCCGCCGCATCAGGTCGCGGCCGGGCTGGACCGTGTCCACGCCGAGCACCCGATCGATCGCCGGATCGGCCGCCAGCCGCGCCGCCAGGTGACCGCCCAGGAAGCGGCTCACACCCGTCACCAGCACGACGTTCGGCCCCATGTTCACCCCGCGCAGTCGAAGGAGTGCCGCCCGAGATCGATGCTACAGGCGGACCCGCCTCCCACCGGCCAGCCCGGCGTTACCGGGCGGGGTCGAAAAAGCAAAACCGCCGTCGACTCCGAGGGTCGACGGCGGATTTGGTCAGATCACTTGCCCAACTTGCGACGCTGGACGCGCGTCTTGCGAAGCAGCTTGCGGTGCTTCTTCTTGGACATACGCTTGCGGCGCTTCTTGATGACCGAGCCCATGCGGACTCCTTCACTCTTGACGGCGGTTCGAACGTCTTCCGTGCCGGAGCAGCTGCCAGGAGCGCATCAGGCACGACCAACCCAAAACTTTACCTGCCCTGGTCTCGGGCCTGCCGCCGTGGTCCGGCAAGCGCGGTTCGATCACCCCCGGGCGCGCCTGGGGGTGATCTTCACGAGCGGCTCAACCCGCGTCGTAGTAGGCGTGTTCGAGGTAGGCGTGGACGTCCTTCTCGGCCACGCGGAACGAACGGCCCACCCTGGCGGCGGGCAGCTCGCCGGCGTGCACGAGCCGGTAGACCGTCATCTTCGACACCCGCATCAGCTTGGCCACCTCGGCGACGGTGAGGAACCGCACCTGGCCCATGCTCGGCGGTGCCTGGCGACCGGGTTCGGAGTTCGCAGACATGCTTCACCGTGCCCTCCACACGTGTCGCCCCCGGCGGCTTCCCCGTCCGCCGGAAACCTCACGCACGTGCTCCATCGAGACTAACGGGACACAGAGCAATTGTTGAGTTGACTTTTGGCTCGTTGGTTGCCGGTCGCCCTGCTCGGCGGTGCGGGTGGCGGAACCTGAGCGCCTTCGTGGACTCCGTGCGCCGCTCCTTAAGTATTCGAATACGCGGCGTCCCGGCGTACTCGCCACGAAGGCGCTGGCGAACCCGCGGCGGTGCCAGCGCCTCGGGTGGGGTACTGCGAAAGCACCTTCGGTGCTTGCCTGACGTGCCTCGGCGTTCTCACGTGGGTGCTGAGGAACCGGCTTCGCCGGTTGCCTGACGGTGGGTCGAGCTGTCCGTCAGTCGTCCTCTTCGTGGGCTTTGCCGAGTTCGACCGAGCGGTCTCGGGCTGCTTCGATGGCGTCGATGAGGGCTGCTCGGACTCCGTGCTTCTCCAGCTCGCGGATGCCGGCGATGGTGGTGCCCGCCGGGGAGGTGACCGCCTCGCGGAGCATGACCGGGTGCCCGTCGCCCTCGCGGAGCATGGCCGCCGCGCCGACCGCGGACTGGACGATGAGGTCGGCGGCCGTGGCGCGCGGGATGCCCAGCAGGATCCCGGCGTCGATCATGGCCTCGACCAGGTAGAAGAAGTACGCGGGACCCGAACCGGACAGCGCGGTGACCGCGTCCTGCTGGCTCTCCGGAACCCTCGCGACCTTGCCGACGCTGCCCAGCAGCTCCTCGACCAGGTCCAGGTCCCGGTCCGCGGCGTGCGCGCCACCGGAGATGGCGGCCATGGCCTCGCCGACCAGCATCGGGGTGTTCGGCATGACCCGGACGACCGCCGTGCCCTCCGGCAGCCGGCGCTCGAACAGCTTCGTCGGCAGGCCCGCGCACAGCGACACGACCAGCTTGCCGGCCGGGATCTTCGGCGCCATCTCGTCCAGCAGCGGCTCGATGTCCTGCGGCTTGACCGCCACCACGATCACGTCCGCGCGCTCCACCGCCGCGGGCACGTCCACGTGCGAGATGCCGTAGGTCTTCGTCAGCTCTTCGGCACGGGTCGGGAAGCGCTCGGTGAACAGCAGATCGGACGGGGCTCGTCCGGCTTTGATCAGGCCCGAGAGCAGGGCTTCTCCGATCTTTCCGGCTCCGAGCACGGCGATGGTCGTCATGAGGCTCAGGGTGCCAGACCACGCTGCGTGTCGACCCCTCCCGTTGACCCGCACCGGCGGCTACTGTGTTTCGCACCACACATCGAAGGTCTTTCACCCCGCCACCACGCGATCCCCACAGCGAAGGAGCTTCGACCATGTTGAGCACGATGAACGACGGCCCCCTCTCGATCGCCCGGATCATGCGGCAGGGCACCGGTCCGCACGGTGCCACCGCCGAGGTCGTGACCTGGACCGGAGCCGAACCCCGCCGCAGCGGGTACGCCGAGATCGGCCGGGAAGCCGCGCGGCTGGCGCACGCGCTGCGCGGGCTCGGCGTCACCGGTGACCAGCGCGTCGGCACGTTCATGTGGAACAACGCCGAGCACCTGACCGCCTACCTCGCGGTGCCGTCCATGGGCGCGGTGCTGCACACCCTCAACATCCGGCTGTTCCCCGAGCAGCTGGTCTACGTCGCCAACCACGCCGAGGACCACGTGGTGCTGGTCGACCACACCCTGCTGCCGCTGTTCGCCAAGCTGCTGCCCGAGATGAAGACCGTCCGGCACGCGGTCGTGGTCGGCGGTGACGCGAGCGCCCTGGAGGCGCCTGCGGGCGTCGAGGTGCACGGCTACGCGGACCTGCTGGCCGGGCAGCCCGAGGAGTTCGACTGGCCCGAGCTGGACGAGCGCTCCGCCGCGGCGATGTGCTACACGTCCGGGACCACCGCCAACCCCAAGGGCGTCGTCTACTCGCACCGCTCGATCTACCTGCACTCGATGCAGGTGTGCATGACCGACGGGATGGGCCTCGAGCAGGGCGACCGGGGTCTCGCGGTGGTGCCGATGTTCCACGCGATGTCGTGGGGCCTGCCCTACGCGGCGTTCATGGTCGGCGCCTCGATGATCATGCCGGACCGGTTCCTGCAGCCCGAACCGCTGGTGGCGATGATGGCCGCCGAGCGCCCGACGATGGCCGCGGCCGTGCCGACCATCTGGCAGGGCGTGCTCGCGGAGCTGGAGAAGGATCCCCGCGACATCTCCTCGCTGCACGAGGTCGTGATCGGCGGTTCGGCGTGCCCGCCGGCGATGATGCGGACCTTCCAGGAGGACTACGGCATCACGGTCGTGCACGCCTGGGGCATGACCGAGACCTCGCCGCTGGGCAGCCTCGCCCGGCCGCCCGCCGGAGTCACCGGCGAGGACGAGTGGGCCTACCGCGTGAGCCAGGGACGGCTGCCCGCCTCGGTGGAGGCGCGGCTGGTCGACGACGACGGCCGGATCCTGCAGTGGGACGGCCAGAGCGTCGGTGAGCTGGAGGTTCGCGGCCCGTGGGTCGCCGAGGCGTACTACGGCGACGACGACCCGGAGAAGTTCCACGACGGCTGGCTGCGCACCGGCGACGTCGGCTACCTGACGCCGGAGGGCTTCCTGCACCTGACCGACCGGGCCAAGGACGTCATCAAGTCCGGCGGCGAGTGGATCTCCTCGGTGGAGCTGGAGAACCAGGTGATGGCCCACCCCGCGGTGGCCGAGGCGATGGTCATCGGCGTCCCGGACGAGAAGTGGTCGGAGCGCCCGCTGGTGGCGGTGGTGCTGCGCGAGGGCGAGACCGCCGACGCGGCGGAGCTCCGCGAGTTCCTGTCCGGTTCGGTCGCGCGCTGGCAGCTGCCGGAGTACTGGACGTTCATCACCGAGGCGCCGAAGACCAGCGTCGGCAAGTTCGACAAGAAGCGCCTCCGCAAGCAGCACTCCGAAGGCGATCTCGAGGTCATCCACCTCACCTGACCCGCACACCCCCGGAGGGACCCGATCTCAGTGGAAACCCGGAACCCGATCTCCACTGAGATCCGGGTCCCGACTTCCACTGACATCGCGAAGCCCGTGCCGGTCAGGAGGGGGACAGGGCGAGCTGGCGGGCCTGGCAGATGAGGCGGCCGACCGAGTCGATGACCTGGACGTCCTCGTCGAACCACTGGCCGTGCACGGCCCGGCAGTCGACCAGCATGCGCAGCCACCCGTTGGCGGGGTGAGCGCGCAGGTAGGCGGTCAGCTGCACCGTCGGCGCCCAGCCGAAGCGACCCATGTTCAGCGTGACCGGAACCGTGAGGTCCCCCGCGACCAGGCCGAACAGCAGGTCGGGCTGGCCTTCGCGCGGTTTGACCCACATCCGGTAGCGGGGCTCGCCGGTGCCGCCGTTGAGGAACTCGGCGGTGTTCGGGTCCAGCCGCATGTCGCAGACCTCCGCTAGGTGGAAGTACCTCGTGGACTGGCTGAGGTCGATGGCGTCCGGCGGCGGGTTGACCGGCATGGACGGCAGATCCGACCACTCCGGCTCGGCCGCGGGCATCCGTCCCGCGGTGACCGTCGCGTCGACGCACACCTGGCCGCGCTGCTCCAGCGCCGCGCGCACCACGGTGACGGTCTTGCCGTTCTTGAGCGCCTGCAACCGGATCATCACCGGCCCGACGCGCGGCGGTCGCAGGTACTGCGCGCTGATCGACAGCGGTTCGAGCCCGCTGCCGTCGCTGACGGCTCTGGTGAGCAGTGCCAGCAAGTACCCGCCGTGCGGGTTGTCACCGACAGCCCAGTCCGGGTGGAGGTTCGCGACGTAACTGCCGTCGCCGAGCGAACGCACCGAAGTGGCCGCGGAGAACGGATCATGGACCTCGGTCACGTGCGATCCACCGGTCGAACGCCCACTACGCGCAACGAGTTCATGGTCGAAGATTCTAATGACCTTCGCCGAAGTTGATCATCAGGTATCGGTTAGCGGCCCTAAGCTCCCAGCGGCTCCAGGTGGAGACGGGCGAACAGCAGCGCTTCGGCGAGGATTTCCGCTCGTTGCTGGGGATTCCGCGCCTTGCGGGTGTTGACCTCCAGCACCACCGAACCGTCGTAGCCGTCGGCCGCCAGCGCCTCGCAGACCTCCGCGCACGGCTGGCTCCCCTGGCCGGGGAGCAGGTGCTCGTCGCGGGAGGCGCCGGTGCCGTCGGCGAGGTGGACGTGGGCGAGGCCGTCGCGCATCCGCTTGAGCAGCTCGATGGCGTCCACGTGCGCCGCGGCGGCGTGCGAGAGGTCCAGCGTGTAGTTGCGGAAGCCCACGTCGGTGGGGTCCGGGGAGGGCTTGAACGCCGAGAGCCCGCTGTTGGTCCGGCCGCTGCGGAGCCGGTTGAGCGTGTTCGGCGGGCGCAGCGGGAACATGTTCTCCACCGCGATCTTGAGGCCGCTGGTCTCCTCCAGCTCCTCGACCAGCTCCGGGAACGCGTCGGCGTAGCGGCGCTGCCAGCGGAACGGCGGGTGCACCACGACCGTCGAAGCGCCCAGCTCGCCGGCCACCAGCACGGCCTTGCGCAGGCGCTCCTCGGGTTCCGGCGACCACACGCGCTGGGTGATCAGCAGGCAGGGCGCGTGCACCGCGAGCACCGGAACCCCGTGCTGCTGCGACAACCGGCTCAGCGCGTCGACGTCCTGGCTGACCGCGTCGGCCCAGACCATCACCTCGACCCCGTCGAAACCGAGGTCGGCGGCCATCTCGAAGGCCGCGCGAGCAGGTTGCGGCCACACCGAGGCGCTGGACAGCCCCACCGGAATCCGCCCGGGGGTGTCCTGGCGCTCAGTCCGCGATGGTCGTCCCGTCATCTCGAACCAAGCATGACCCACGGCCCCGGTGAGGTTGCGCGGCGGTGGGTCGTCCGGCCTCGCACCGCCCGGCGTTCACCTGTCCGAGCCAACACCGACAACCTCTCACTGATTGATCAACAGCAACGCGGCCGGCGACACCGTGCAGAACAGGCCGACCAGCACCGAGAGCAGGATGGTCTGCAGATCGTTGGTGCGGAAGAACTTCCACGCAACGAGCACCAAAAGGCCGGTGAACACCAGTGCCGCGCCGAACGCGGCGATGGTCGCGTTGATCCACAACCAGCGGAAGCCCACCCACACGGCACCGCCGCCGACCAGGCCGAGGACGCCCTGCAGCGCGAGCGTGCCCCACTCCTTGCCCGCCGACGGCGGGCGGTCGGCCTCGTCCGGGTCGTAGTCGTCGTTGAGCCCGGCGGGGGCGGAGCTGTCGTAGTCCTCGTCGTAAGCCTGGTCGTACGGCTCGTCGTAGGGCTGCTCGTAGGCGCCGGAGTAGCTCTGCTCGGAGTCGTCGAAGGACTCGTAGTCGTACGGGTCGGCGTTGGGCTCGGCCTGCGCCGGGTACGCCTGCTCGGCACCGCCGTCTATGCGCGGCAGCTGCTCGGTGAAGTTCTCCGGCAGCTGCGGCGGACCGGCGGGGGCCATCGGCGGCCCCGACCGGGCGGGCGGTGTCGGCAGCACCGGCTGCCGGATGGTCGCCTCGGCGTCACCGCTCGGCGCGGACGGCGCCGGCGGGTTCGAGGCGGCGCCGCCCGTGCTGCCGAAGCGCTGCGCCCAGTACCCGGCGCTGCCGGGCTTGGGACCGGCCTCGGCCGGCGGTTCGGCCGCGGGGCGCGCGGGCGGCGACACCGGTCCGGCGGCCTGCGGCGGGTTCGCCGGGGGCTGCGCGGCCGGGGGCTGGGGAGCCGGAGGCTGAGGGGCGGGAGCCTGGGCCGCCGGGGGTTGGGCCGCCGGCGGCTGAGCGGGCTGTGGGCCGGCCGGAGCCGCCTGGGGCGGGGTGGCGGCCGGTCCGCCCTGCCTGCGGCTGGGCGGCGGTTCCTCGTCCGGCTTGACCGGGCGCATCTTGCCGCTGTCGGACAGCACCCGGTTGATGATCTCCTGCGGCGCCGTCTCGGTCGGGTCCTCGGCCTTCCTGCGCCGGCGCCGGGAGCCCTTCTCCGAGCTGCCGCCGTACTCGGCGAGCAGCTCTGCAACGGTGCGCTGGGTGGGCTGGTCCGCCCCGCTGTCCCGACTCATCGTTCCCACCGTGCCCCGTGCCGCGTTCGCAGTCCAGTTCCGTCCACCGGTGCCTCGGTTTCATTCCGTGTCGGGCCGGACGCATTCTCTTGCGCCGGCACGAGCCCGTCCGTGCCCCCCGCACGCACCGGAACGCCGCTCTTGAACGCAGTGTGACTATCTCCGTTGGTGTGGTCCAGCCGCCGAAGGATGACTCCCTCCCGCAGCGCCCACGGGCAGATCTCGAGCTCGGTGACTCCCAGGGCCTTCATCGCGGCCTCCGCGACCAGCGCACCTCCGACGAGCTGGTGCGACCGCGCGGCGCTCACACCGTCGAGCGCGGCCAGGTCGCCGGCGGACATGCGTGTGATGAACGCCAAGAGCTGCCGCAGCCCCGTGTCGGTCAGCGTGCGCGACGCGCGCTGCCCCGCCGAGGACGGCGCCGCACCGGTCAACCGGGCCAGCGAGCGGAACGTCTTCGACGACGCCACCACCCGGTCCGGCCGGGCCAGCTTGCGGAACTTCTTGGCGGTGGGCGCCAGCTGGCCTTCCAGCCAGTCCCGCGCCTTCTTGATCTCGTCCTGCTTCGGCGGGTCCTTGAGCATCGTGCGGCTCATCCGGCCCGCGCCCAGCGGCAGCGAGACCGCGAGGTCCGGCTGCTCGTCGATGCCCAGCGCCATCTCCAGCGAACCGCCACCGATGTCGAGCAGCAGCAGGTTGCCCGCCGACCAGCCGTACCAGCGACGGGCCGCGAGGAAGGTGTAGCGGGCCTCGTCCTCGCCCGGCAGCACCTCCAGTTCGACCCCGGTCTCGGCGCGCAGCCGGTCCAGGACCTCCACCGCGTTGTCCGCGTCGCGGATCGCCGAGGTCGCGAAGGCCATCAGCTCGTCGCAACCGGCCACCACGGCCGCATCCCGGGCTTCGGCGATCGTCCGGATCAGTTCGTCGGCGTCGTCGTCGGAGAGCCGCCCGTCGTGCGCACCGATCCGCTCGGCGAGCCGCAGCACGGTCTTCTCCGATGTCATCGGGGTCGGATGCGCACCACGGTGCGCGTCCACCACGAGCAGGTGGACGGTGTTGGATCCGACGTCGAGGACCCCTAGGCGCATGACCGACAAATTACCGGCTGCGCATGCGCCGGGGCGGCAGGTGGGCGGGAAACTGCGTTCCGGAACACTCCCGCCACGCCCGCCACCAGGTCAGCAGCCCCTTGGGAATGCGACCGGTCACACCCGGCCGGCTCAGGCCTCGAACTTGTAGCCAAGACCACGCACTGTGATCAGGTAGCGCGGGTCCGCGGGGTCCGGTTCGACCTTCGAGCGAAGCCGCTTGACGTGCACGTCGAGGGTCTTGGTGTCGCCGACGTAGTCCGCGCCCCACACCCGGTCGATGAGCTGACCGCGGGTGAGCACCCGGCCGACGTTGCGCAGCAGGTACTCCAGGAGGTCGAACTCCTTGAGCGGCAGGCTCACGTCCTCGCCCTCGACGGTCACCACATGCCGCTCGACGTCCAGCCGAACCGGTCCCGCGGCCAGCACCTGCGGCTGCAGCTCCTCGGCCTCACCGCGGCGGCGCAGCACGGCGCGCACGCGGGCGATGAGCTCGCGGGCCGAGTAGGGCTTGGTGACGTAGTCGTCGGCTCCCAGCTCCAGACCCACGACCTTGTCGATCTCGCTGTCGCGCGCGGTCACCATGATCACAGGGACCGCGGAGCGCTGCCGCAGCTGCTTGCACACGTCGGTGCCGCTCATCCCGGGCAGCATCAGGTCCAGCAGCACTATGTCCGCGCCGTTGCGGTCGAACTCGTCCAGGGCATCGGTGCCGTTGGTCGCGACGGCGGCCGTGAAGCCCTCCTTGCGGAGCAGGAAGGCAAGTGGGTCGGCGAAGGACTCCTCGTCCTCCACGATCAACACTCTGGTCACCGGACTCCTCCCGTTTCGACGGTTGTCACGCCGTCCGCACTTTCGGTGATCGACCGCGCGGCTGGTGCCGCCCGATCCGGTTCGGTGGTCGCCTCGTCGCCGTCGGCCTCGCCGGTGCCGTGCCTGGGCACCCGGATGGTGAAGGTGGAACCCGTCCCCGGCCTGCTCCACAGCTTCACCTCGCCTCCGTGGTTCGCGGCGACGTGCTTGACGATGGCCAGCCCCAAACCTGTACCGCCGGTGGCCCGCGAGCGAGCGGGATCCACCCGGAAGAACCGCTCGAACACCCTTTCGTGGTGTTCGGGTTCGATCCCGATACCGCGGTCGGTGACCGCGATCTCGACGAAGTCCTCGGACAGCCGGCGCGAGATCGACACCGGGCTCCCGTGGGACGAGTAGCTGACCGCATTGGTGATCAGGTTGGTCAGCGCGGTGACCAGCAACGCCCGGTCGCCTTCCAGCAGGTACCCGGACGGCCCGTCCACCGCGATCTCGATGCCCGCGGACTCGGCGGCCAGCCGGGACCGGCTCAGCGCCTCCTCGACGACCTCGTCCACCTCGACCGAGCCGAGCTCCGGCAGGCGCTCCGCGCCCTGCAGGCGGGACAGCGCGATCAGCTCGGAGACGAGCGTCCCGAGGCGGGTGGACTCGTGCAGGATCTTGGTGGAGAAGCGCCGGACCTCCTCCGGGTCCTCGGCGGTGTCCAGCAGCGCCTCGGCCAGCAGCGCCAGCGCGCCCACCGGGGTCTTGAGCTCGTGGCTGACGTTGGCCACGAAGTCCCGCCGGGTCGCCTCCAGGCGCACCGAGTCGGACTGGTCCGCGGCGTCGACGACGGTGAAGCCGTCACCGAGCGGCCGGACGTCGCCGATCACGGCAGCCGGACCGCGTCCGGCCAGCGAGGCGCGCCCGTCCAGCGGGCAGAGGTCGACGGTCACCGTCTCCCCGGTCTTGCGCGCCTGCTCGGCGGCCTTCTGCGCCCGGGGGTCGGCTCGGTAGTCGTGGATCACGCCCAGCTCGGCGGCGCGCGGGTTGTGCAGCACCACGTCGCCGAAGCGGTTGAGCAGCACGACGCCGCTGGTGCTGGTGTGCACCTGGCGCTGGAGGAGCTCTGCGACGGTGGGGCCTTGCGGCTGGGACTTGCGGTAGGGCCGGGGTCCTCCGGCTGCCAAGAATCCGCCGACCGCGCCCAGCAGGAGCGCGGCGATGATCAGGGCGGTGTAGCCCAAAGCGGTCACATCTGCATCGTAAGCAAGCGCGGGTGGGGAAAGGCCAGTCCACAAGGGCGTTCAGTGACGCCCGTGACACGAATCGGGCCGTTCTTCACCTCTGGTTCATCCCCTGCTCGGAGCGGGTTCAGCTACCGACCGAGCCTCGGTAGCGCTCCGTTCCCCGAGTGGGCGAATTCTCGCCACTCATCACCCACGTGAGTGACGCGTGGAGGGCACCTCGGATTCGTGCCGGGGTGCCCTCCGAAGCGGTCCGCGGTTCAGCGGCCCTGGTTCGCCACGGCGGCGGCGGCCTTCGCGGCGGCCTCCGGGTCCAGGTAGGTGCCGCCCGGGTTGGTGGGCTTGAAGTTCTCGTCCAGGTCGTAGCGCAGCGGGATGCCGGTGGGGATGTTCAGCCCCGCGATGCTCTCGTCGGAGATCCCGTCCAGGTGCTTGACCAGCGCGCGCAGCGAGTTGCCGTGCGCGGCGACCAGCACGGTCTTGCCGGCCTGGAGATCCGGGACGATCGCCGACTCCCAGTACGGCAGCAGCCGGGCCACGACGTCCTTGAGGCACTCCGTGCGCGGCATGTCGGCGCCGAGGTCGGCGTAGCGCGGGTCGGCGTCCTGGCTGAACTCGTCGCCGAGCTCGATCTCCGGCGGCGGGGTGTCGTAGGAGCGGCGCCAGAGCATGAACTGCTCCTCGCCGTAGGTGTCCAGCGTCTGCTTCTTGTTCTTGCCCTGCAGAGCGCCGTAGTGGCGCTCGTTGAGCCGCCAGTCGCGCTTGACCGGGATCCAGTGACGGTCAGCGCCGTCGAGGGCGATGTTCGCGGTGGAGATCGCGCGCCGCAGCAGGGAGGTGTGCAGCACGTCCGGCAGCACGCCCGCCTCGCGCAGCAGCTCGCCGCCGCGCTTGGCCTCGGCCTGGCCCTTGTCCGACAGCGGGACGTCCACCCAGCCCGTGAACAGGTTCTCGGCGTTCCACGTGCTCTCACCGTGCCGCAGCAGCACCAAAGTCGAAGTCATGACCCCAGGCTATCCGCACCCCTGAGCAGCGCAGTGAGGTTGTGCGCTTCACCCGAGAGTTACGCGATCACCGTACGAATGTGACACGACCGTGGCGGTCGTCACTTTCCGTGGAAGATATGGCCTTCTCCAGGGCTCCTGTTCTAGTTTTCTTCCCGAACATCACACGAATGGAGTAATGCGGCAGCCTTGTGGCGGCTACATAACTCTGCGAAGTTGGCAATGCTCTCCTTGATCGGCTCCCACGCACTCCCCGATCCAGCGAGAGCGAGAAACGCGGTTCAGCTCCCCCAACGAACCGCACCCCGCCGGGTCCAGGGTGCCCCCCGCCCTCACGACCCGTCAGGCGGGACCAACGTGGTGGGGCGGCTCGAGCTCGTGACTCCCCCTCTCTCCCGAGCCGCCCCCCTCGTGGGGGTTTTCCCTGTGGTTTTCACGTGGCTGGGTTGCTCAGCGGTGCGAGTAGCGGAACCTGAGCGGCGCCGTGGACTCCACGCGCCACTCCTGATGTATGCCAATACACGGCGTCGCGGCGTGCTCGCCACGACGCCGCTCAGAACCCGCGGCGGTGCGAGCTGCTCAGGTGGTGAAAGAGAAAGCGGCTTCGCCGCTTGCCTGACGGTGGTTGGGTGCTTCCGCCTCAGTCTTCTTGCACCAGTTGTTTGAAGGGTTGGAGGTTGGCGAGGGATTCTCCTCGGGACTCGCGCCAGGCCCACTCCCTGCGGATGGCCGTGGCGAAGCCGAGTTCCAGGAGGGTGTTGAAATCGCCGTCAGCCGCTTCCAGGACCTGGCCGAGGATCCTGTCGAGCTCTTCCTCGGCGACCGCGTGGAGACCGATCCGGCCCACCAGGTAGATGTCGCCGGATTTGTCGATCGTGTAGTGAACGCCGTAGAGCTTGGCGTTGCGGCGCAGCAGGTAGCGGTAGACGTCCTCGTGCGCCTCGTCCGGCTGCCTGCAGACGAACGCCTCGATGAGCAGGGCGTGCTCGGCGACGATGAGCCAGCAGTTGGTCTGCAGCTTCTTGGTGCCGGGCAGCGTCACGAAGAACCGGCCGCCGCCCTTGTCCTGGTAGCCGAGCTCGTTGGCCTCCAGCGTGGACGTGATGACCTGCTCGGGGCTCACGCCGTCACCTCCTCGATCCGCAGACTCCGGTGGAAGGCCAGTTTGGCCTGCGCGTAGGCGTCGAGCAGCGACTCGGTCGTGCGCGTCCAGGAGAACGTGGTCGCGTGCTCGCGCGCGTTGCTCGCCAACCGCTCCCGCAACCCGCGGTCCAGCACGACCGAACCGAGCGCGTCGGCCCACTGCCCGGTGCGGTGCCCGTCGACCAGCAGTCCCGAAACACCGTCGCGGACCGCGACCGGCAGACCGCCGACAGCCGCCGCCACGACCGGGGTGCCGCACGCCTGCGCCTCCAGCGCGACCAGGCCGAACGACTCGTTGTGGCTGGGCACCGCCACCACGTCGGCGGCCCGGTAGACCTGCGCGAGCTCCGCGCCGCCGCGCGGCGGGAGGAAGCGCACCACGTCGTCGATGCCCAGGTCCACCGCCAGCTGCTGCAACGCCCGGGGTCGCTCCAAGCCGCTGCCGGACGGTCCGCCCACGACCAGCACGACCAGCCGCTCGCGCAGCTCCGGACGACGGCCCAGCAGC
Source organism: Saccharopolyspora endophytica (assembly GCF_018070075.1). GTDB lineage: Bacteria > Actinomycetota > Actinomycetes > Mycobacteriales > Pseudonocardiaceae > Saccharopolyspora > Saccharopolyspora endophytica. The sequence goes on along the minus strand of NZ_JAGPXE010000001.1, from coordinate 449,515 downwards.
TCGGCGGCCGCGCGCAGCAGCACGTCCGGGGCCTTCAGCGGCTGGATCCGGCCGATGAACGCCAGCACCAGCGCGTCCGCCGGAACACCCAGCCGCTCGCGGGCCGCGGCACCGTCGCCGGGCGTGAAGACCTCCAGGTCCACACCCGGCGGGATGGTCGCGACCGCGTCGGGATCGGCGTCGTAGCGGTCGACGAGATCGGTGGCCTCGAACTCGGTGTTGGCGACCAGCATGTCGGCCTGATCGACGATCTGCTCCTCGCCCAGCACGCGGACCCGCGGTTCCGGCGAATCCCCTTCGGCGAGGTTGGCGTTCTTGACCTTCGCCAGGGTGTGCGCGGTGTGCACCAGCGGCACGCCCCAGCGCTCCCGCGCCAGCCAGCCGACCTGCCCGGACAGCCAGTAGTGCGAGTGCACGAGGTCGTAGTAGCCGGGTTCGTGCCGGGCCTCCACCCGCAGCGCGCCGGCGGCGAACGCGCACAGCTGCGAGGGGAGGTCGTTCTTGTCCAGGCCCTCGAACGGCCCCGCCACCACGTTGCGGACCAGCACCCCGGGGGCCAGTTCGGCGATCGGCGGGACGTCGGAGGAGGTGGCGCGGGTGAAGATCTCCACCTCGGTGCCGAGCTCGGCCAACCTGCGGGAGGTCTGGGCGATGTAGACGTTCATCCCGCCGGCGTCACCGGTGCCGGGCTGCTCCAGCGGGGAGGTGTGCAACGAGAAGACGGCGGCGCGGCGAGGCCGCATGCGTAATGTCCTGGAAGTCATCTGCTGCCCTCGCAAGCCGGTCCGCCCGAGTCGTTCGGACGCTGATCAACTCCGACATCGCGCGCCGCGGAAACATTCCCGTCGAGCCGGCGAAACCTCGGAGCCAACGCTCGACGCTACCGCCAAGGGGCGGCGAAGCCCTCCACTCCGCCGCCCCTCGGTGGCTTCCATCACAGCGGCCCTTCAGCGCAGAAGAAGCGCATCCCGATCAAAGAGCGGACTTCGACTTCCACTGGTCCCAGGTGAGGATCCAGTCGTAGACGTCGTAGCGGGGCTCCATCGCGCTGGCCGAGCCCGTGACCTCGACGGGGTCGCCCAGCAGGGCGCTGTCGTAGTAGGCCTTGGCGTCGGCGGCGCTGAGGTTGATGCAGCCGTGCGAGTTGTTCACCTTGCCCAGCGCGGCGGCGTTCTCCTGGTTCTCGTGGATGAACTCGCCGTGGTTGGAGAACCGAGCGGCCCAGGTCTTGCGCACGTCGCGGTAGCCGTAGCGCGGGTTGTCCATGATCTCGACCGGGTTCTTCTGCATCACGATGTAGGTGCCGTTCGGGGTGTTGCGCCCCGGGTCGTACTCCTCGCCGAAGCTGGCCGGGTAGCTGGCGACCTGCTGCCCGTCCCGCATCACCACCATCTGGTGGGTGCCCACCGCGGCCTTGACGATCTGCGCGCGGCCGATGTCGAACTCGCTGGTCAGGTCGGCCAGGCCGTAGGCGCCGTTGCCGTAGGGCACGCCGTAGAGATCGGCCTTGACGGTCACGTGGGTGTGGGCCGGCCAGTACTCCTTGGGCCGGTAGTCGACCTGCTTGTCCGACAGCCACGCCCATGAGCCCTCGACCGGCGTGGAGGTCTGCACGCTCAGCGCGCGCTCGGCCGACGCCTTGTCCTTGACCGGCTCGTCGAACTTGACGCTGATCGGCATCGCGACGCCGACCTGGGCGTCGTCGGTCGGGTTCACCGTCGCCCGGACCGTCTTCTTCGGCTGCACGGTACGGAACGAGCCCTGCACCGGCGCCTTCTTCCCGTCGGCGCCGACGGCCTGCCCGGACCAGGTGTAGTCCTTGCCGTAGCCGAGCGCCTCGGAGGCCTGCCACGTCGTGCCGTCCGCGGACAGCTGCCCGGCGACGGCCTTGCCGTCGGCGTTGGTCAGCTGGACGGATTCGAAGCGGCCCTCCTCGACCGTGGCCTTGATCGGAGCGGTCGGACTGACCTCACCCGCACCGGCACCCGGTTCGAAGTGGACCGCGGCGACCGGCGGAGCGGGTTCGGACCGGCCCGGTTGCGCGGAACAGCCCGAGATCAGCAGGACGGCCGCCAGCGCCCCCAACAACACGCGCCACGGCAGCCGCATCACACCACTCACTTTGAAGAAATCCTCTCTGAAATTGAGTCAAAACATGACGAAAGGGGCATCGCCGAAAAAGCGGGAACCGGCCCACTTCTTCTTCAGCCGACGGTTTTCCCTCGCCCCCACCAAGAGAGACGTGCGAGGGGCCGAAAAGATGTCCGAACCTCGCTGTGCATCGCATCACAAACGCTGAACCGCACGTCAACCGGCCCGAAATGCGCGCATTCCGCGCGAATGGCGTTCAGCCGGAAAAGCGAAGACAATTCGCGCGAAATACCGCTCACACGCCGAGCGGCTGCGATTGCGGATTGAGCCGGACGTCGAGTTCGGCGAGAACGTCACCGATGGGCGTCGCGTAACCGATCGCGCCACCGGAAGCACCCGCGACGTGCAGACCCACCAGCCGGCCGCCCGGGTCGAGGACCGCCGCGCCCGCGTCACCGGGACCGCAGAAGCGCGGCCGGTCGGTGGCGATGCGGATCTGCTCGCGCAGCACCCGCACTCCCAGCGCCTCGCCGTGATCCACGCGGATGGTGGCGTCGATCGAGGTCACGAAACCGTCGGTGAGACCGGTGCCGAAACCGTGCTTGCGGACCAGCTCGCCCGGGTACGCGCGAGCGCGGCCGGTCACCGGCCCCAGCCCGCCGACCTCGGGCGACGCCGCCAGACCCGGGACGAGGCTGACCGCCGCCGCATCGACCCGACCGGACAGCGCCGCCCGCGCGAGCTCGGCGTGCACCCTCCCGCTGTCGGCGTCGGCCATCCGGTCACCCACCGACCAGGCGTCGTCCAGACAGCCGACGTCGAAGGTCGTCAACCCCATCGGCTCGGCGGAATCGCTGGTCACGAGCACCCCGAGGGTGCCGACGCGGCGGTACTCGCCGGACTCCAGCCGGACCGCACGGCAGGGCGCCAGACCGCTGCCGCCGCGCACCGCCCGAGTCGGGCATCCCGCGCTGCCGCCGTCGGAGCCGATGGTCCGGGTGGGCCACCGCAGCGGTTCGCCGCACGCGCGGTGGATGTGCTGCAGGAGCGGCTGCTCCTCGACGACGTCGGTGGGGATGCCGAAGACCTCCTCGGGCACGCAGTCGTCGCGCCCGAGGGCTTCCCGCGGCCGCTTGCCCGCGACCGACACGACGATGACCTGCTCCCGGAGGCGGGTGCCCGCGCGCGTCCGGCTGCCGATGTCCACGCCCGTCACGCCGGGCAGATCGAGCAGCTGATCCTCGACCGCGCGCTTGATCGGGCGGATCACCGCCCGATCCCGAAGTTCCCTGATGCTCAACATGGTGGCCCCCTCCACCCACACCATTTAACACTCAGGGTTATCGATCAGTCACTAAGCGTCACCCTTACGGCCGCTAGTCAGACCTCGCAGTCGACCATGACCGGCTCGGGAACGAGGGTGACGCCGAACGCCGAACGCACGCCGTCGCGGACCTCGCGGGCGAGTTCCAGCAGATCAGCGGTGGTGGCACCGCCCCGGTTGGTCAGCGCCAGCGTGTGCTTGGAGGACAGCGCGACGCGCCCGCCCGGACCGCTGTGGCCCTTGGCGAAGCCCGCGCGCTCGATCAGCCAGGCCGCCGACAGCTTCCCGCCGCCCGCCGCCGGGTACTGCGGGATCCGCTGGTCCGCGCCGACCTGCGCGGCGATGCGCGCGATCACGTCCGGCAGCTCGGCCTCGGCGATGATCGGGTTGGTGAAGAACGAACCCGCGCTCCAGGTGTCGTGGTCGGCGGGGTCGAGCACCATCCCCTTGCCGCGCCGCAGTTCCAGCACCGCCTGCCGCGCCTTCGCCGCGTCGACCCGCTCACCGGGCTCGACGCCCAGGGTGCGGGCGAGCTCGGCGTAGCGGATCGGCGCCGACAGCCCGCTGTCGTGCAGCTGGAAGCGGGCGCGCAGCACCACCGCGGCGTCGCTGTGCTTGAGCACGCTGTTGCGGTAGGTCAGCCCCAGGTCCGCGGCCCGCACGGTGCGCACCCGCCCGGTCGCCCGGTCCAGCAGGTCCACCGAGACCAGCAGCTCGGAGACCTCCACGCCGTAGGCGCCGACGTTCTGCACCGGGGTCGCCCCGGCCAGGCCCGGGATGCCGGAGAGGCACTCCAGCCCGCCCAAGCCCTGCTCGACCGAGTCGGCGACCACGTCGTCCCAGTCCTCGCCCGCCTCCGCGGTGAGCTGGACGATCCCGTCGCCGACGTTGTCGTACTCGCGGCCCTTGGTGGCGATGCGCACGGCGTGTCCGTCGAAGCCCTCATCGGCGACGACCAGGTTCGACCCGCCGCCGAGCACCAGCAGCCGGTGGCCGTTCGCGTCGGCCGCGCGGACCGCGTCGATCAGCGCGTCGTCGCTGGTGGCGACCACCAGACCGGTCGCGGGGCCACCGAGTCGCAGGGTGGTGAACTCGGCCAGCGGCGACCCACCGCCCGGCCGCTCACCAGGCAGGGCAGTGTTCTCGCGCACTTCTTCGGCACCGGACATAGAGGCACTCACGATTGCCAAAGGTAACCTCCGCTGCATGGCACGCCGCATCGAGCACCGCAGCACCTCCGAACGGTCCGCCGTCGAGGTGTACCGGGCGCTGATCGATTCCGATTACCTCGCAGCCCGGTTGGAGGAGCTCGGCGGCTCCACCGCGACACTCGTGCAGCACGTGGGCACCGAGGAGGGCGCGCGCTTCCAGACCCGCCAGGGCGTCCCCGTCGACAAGCTGCCGTCGCTGGCCCGCACGGTCGTCGGCGGTGACCTGCTCATCGATCGCAGCGAGTCCTGGCGGCGCGAGGAGGACGGCCACTACACGGGCGAGATCGCCGCGGAGATCGCCGGAGCGCCGTGCGCGATCACCGGCTCGATGTGGTTGCGCGACATCGTGGCGCCGACCGGCACCGCGGTCAGCGAACTCGTCGTGGAGGGCTCGGTCAAGGTCACCGTCCCGTTCGTCTCCGGCAAGCTCGAGGACCTCGTCGTCGACCAGGTGCAGAAGATGCTGGTCGACGAGGACAACTTCACCGCCGCCTGGCTGGTCCAGCACGGCTGATGAGCGCTTCGACGTCCCGCCGCGCGGCGGTGGGGGACACCCGCTCGGGCTCTCACCTCGAAGCTCCGCCGCTCCCGCGATGAACGTCCCGAAGAAGCGCAATCCGCGGCTCGCCGCAGGCCGCGCCCGCGCGATGGGCGTGCCGACGCGCGGCACGACCAACCCGAACCGGCTGCGCCGCATCGACCGCTGGATCGCAGGCACCCCGTGGGTGGCGCGCGGTGCGCGACGCCGTCGAGCCGGTCGTCATCGACCTCGGCTACGGCGCCACCCCGACGACGACCGTCGAACTCGCGCAGCGGTTGTCCGGGCTGCACCCGCAGTTGCGGGTCGTCGGCCTGGAGATCGACCCCGATCGGGTGGCAGCGGGCAAGGCCGTGGCCGACCCGCCCCGGCTGGAGTTCCGGCGCGGCGGCTTCGAGCTCGCCGGGCTCGCGGCGGGGATCCGAGACTTCCCCGGGCCCGCGCTGATCCGCGCGCTCAACGTGCTGCGCCAGTACACGGAGCCCGAGGCGTGGAAGGCCTGGGACGAGGTGTGCTCCCGGCTGGCACCGGGCGGACTGCTCGTCGAAGGCACCTGCGACGAGATCGGCCGCCGCTGCTGCTGGGTGACCCTCACCCGGGAAGGGCCCCGCACGCTCACCCTGGCCTGCCTGCCCTCCGACATCGACAAGCCCTCCGACCTGGCCGAACGCCTGCCCAAGACGCTGATCCACCGCAACGTCCCCGGCGAACGGGTCCACGAGCTGCTCAGCGACCTCGACGTCTGCTGGGCGAAGGCCGCGCCGCACGCCACCTTCGGTCCCCGAGCCCGCTGGGCGCACGCGGCGCGCTTGTTCGCCGAGCGGTGGCCGGTCCTCGACCGGCACCCCCGCTGGCGCCTCGGCGAGCTCACCGTCCCCTGGACGGCGGTCGCCCCGCAGGTGTGAGATTTCCGTTTCGCACCGCGGGCTCAGCACCTTTAATGGGGGCATGGATCTCGACTTCCACCTCGATGCGTTCCACGAGCAGGCGGAGGCGTTCCGCCGCGCGGTGCTCAAGGCCGGCCCGGACGCCACCGTGCCCACCTGCCCGGGCTGGGACGTCCGGCAGCTGACCGGGCACGTCGCGCAGGCCTACTGGCGGGCCCGGGAGTCGCTGAAGCTCGAACGCGGCGGCAGCAGACCGCACGCACCCGAAGCGCCGGCGGATTTCGACGCCGCGCTGTCCTGGTGGGACGAACTCCGCACCGACCTGCGCACTCGGCTGTCCACGGTGGACCCCGACCTCCCGGTGTACGCGATCTTCGCCGGCGGGACCCCGGCCGGGTGGGCGCGCCGGGTCGCGCACGAGACCGCGATCCACCGGCTCGACGTCGAACTCGTCCTCGGCCAGGGCGGCGACCTGGTCTTCGACCCCGAGCTGGCGGCCGACGGCATCGACGAGATGCTGACGAAGCTGCTGCCGCTGGGCGACTGGACGACCCGCGAGCACCGCGGCACCGTGCTCTACCACGCGGCCGACGCCGGTCGGGCCTGGCTGGTGACCTACCGGCCGGGCGAACCGCCCACGACGGGCGCTCCGTCGGACGCCGGGCTGGAAACCGACGCGACCGCGGCGGGCACCGCAGACGCCCTCTACCGCCGGGTGTGGGGACGTCCGAGTTCGGCGCTGGTCACCGGCGACGCAGCACTCGCCGCAGTGGCGGCCGGACGCTGATGTAACCCATCCCACCTGCGACAATCATGGTCGTGAGCTCTTCCGAACGCCGCTTCGTCATCAGCCTCGGCTGCCCCGACCGCACCGGGATCGTCGCCCGGGTCTCCGGATTCCTGGCCGAGTTCGGCGGCTGGATCGTCGAGGCCGGTCACCACACCGACACCGCGACCGGCTGGTTCTTCACCCGGCAGGAGGTGCGCGCGGACTCGCTGCCCTTCGGCATCGACGAGCTGCGCGAACGCTTCGCGGCCGTCGCGGAGGAGCTCAGCGACCGCGCGGAGTGGCGGGTCTGGGACACCGGTGAGCGGCGCCGGGTCGTCGTGCTGGTGTCCAAGGAGGCGCACTGCCTGCACGACCTGCTGGGCCGCGTCGGGTCCGGGGAGCTGGACGTCGAGCTGTGCGCGGTGATCGGCAACCACCCGGAGCTCGGACCGATCACCGAGGCGCACGGCATCCCGTTCCACCACGTGCCCTTCAGCAAGGACCCCGAGTCCAAGGCCGCCGCGTTCGAGCAGGTCAGGGCGCTGGCGGAGGAGCACGACCCGCACGCGATCGTGCTGGCGCGATTCATGCAGGTGCTGCCTCCGGAGCTGTGCGACCGGTGGGCGGGCAAGGCCATCAACATCCACCACAGCTTCCTGCCGTCGTTCGCAGGTGCCCGGCCGTACCACCAGGCCTACGAGCGCGGTGTGAAGCTGATCGGCGCGACCTGCCACTACGTGACGGCGGAGCTCGACGCGGGCCCGATCATCGAGCAGGGCGTGATCCGCATCGACCACACCGACGACGTCACCGACATGGTCCGCCAGGGCCGCGACATCGAGAAGATGGTCCTGGCCCGCGGTCTGCGCGCGCACGTGGAGGACCGGGTCCTCGTCCACGGCAAGCGCACCGTCGTCTTCTGAGCCCCGTCTTCGCGTCTCGTCGCCCGGAGGAATTCAGCGGCAGCCGGGCATCAGCGGGCGAGGTCTTCGACGAGCTCCGCTCCGGGCAGCGCGGTGAGGACGTCCGCCGGGGTGACGATCTTGCTTCGGCGCAGCCCGCTCCCCACGACGACCGCGCCAGCCTCGGCCACCCTCGGGTCGATCAGGATCGGCCACGAGCCCGGGAGCCCGAACGGGGTGATCCCGCCGTACTCCATGCCGGTGAGCGCAACCGCCTCGTCCATCGGCGCGAAGGACGCCTTGCGCACGTCGAGGCGGCGCTTGACCACGCCGTTGACGTCGGCGCGGGTGGTGGCCAGCACGACGCAGGCCGCGTAGCGGACCTCGCCGGAGCGCTTGCCCGCGACCACCACGCAGTTGGCCGACCGCTCCAGCGGCGACCCGTACTCCTCGCAGAACGCGGCGGTGTCGGCGAGCTCCGGGTCGATCTCGGTGGCGCCGACCCGGTCGTCACCGAGCGAGCGCACGACCTCGGCGACCGGTTCGGCCAGCAGGTCGAGCCGTTCCAGCGCCGTCGTGACTTCCAGCTTTCCCGCGGCAGCGGACCAATCGAAACCCATGGTCGCCCACGATAGAGCGCTCAGCGCAGGAAGTTCGTCAGCAGGTCCCGCAGCTGCCTGCGGTGGGTGAGCATCGGGGCCTGCGATTCCAGCAGCTCCAGCCGTGCGGAGCGGAACGCCGCAGCGGTCGCCTTCGCCGCCGTGGCGGGGTGTATGGGGTCGTCGGTGGCACCGATGACCAGGACCTCCGCGACCGCGTCCGACAGCGCGGCCGCTTCGGGGACCGGGACCTGCTCGGGCAGGTCGCGCAGCGCCTCGGAGAGCCGGGACAGCGCCCGGGCCCGCTGGTCGAGGTGGTCGCCGACCTCGACGCCCGGCGGGATCTCCGCGGCCAGCACCTCGTGCAGGCTCGCCCCGCCGTCGTCGGCGGCGACCGCTGCCGCCAGGCGCTCGAAGGCCCAGGCCGCAGCGGGTTCGCGAGGACGGTCGAGAGCCGCCGGGAGCAGCAGCGCCAGGCGCTCGAAGCGGTCCGGGCGCTCGGCGGCGATGCGGGTCAGAGCGCCCGCGCCGAGCGAGACGCCGACGGCCTGGGTCGCGCCGACCTCGTCGGCGACCGCGAGCACGTCGGACGCGACAGAACCGTAGTTCCAGTAGCCGACCGGGGCGTCCGGCGCGGAGCCGTGGCCGGGCAGGGTCACCACGACCCGGGTGCCGCGCAGCCCGGAAGCGGGAATGCGCGCCTCGCCCTCGGTCGCACCGAGTCCGTGCACGACCAGCGTCACCGGGGTGCCGCTGCCGAGCACCCGCCAGCGGGCGTGCACTACCAGGACCGCCCCTGGACTTCCCTCACCTTGGGACGGACGTCGACGATGTAGACGAGGGCGGCCACCAGACCGGCGATCCAGATGATCCCGTAGGGGCCGCGCATGTCGAGGATCAGCAGGAGCGCGGCGGCACCGGTGATCCCCATCCAGGCCAGCTTGTTCAGCTTGTCCGCGGCCGTGAAGGCATCCGCGCGTTGCAGCGCGGCGTGCACGAACGCGAACACACCGACCGGGATGCCCACGACCCAGATGACCGTCAGGATCCACCAGTACAGCGGCATTCCGCTCGAAAAACCCACGTCCCCACCTTACGTGCTAGTCAACGCGGAAAGCACCCACCTTCACAGCGACCGGTCCCGGCACCCGCATCGGGTACCGGGACCGGTGCTCGCGGTGATCAGTTGCCGCTGGGCTTGGTGGTGGTCGACTTCTTGGCGGCCGGGGTCGCCTTGGGGGCCGTCGCCTTGGCAGCCGGGGTGGTCTTCGCCACAGCCGGCTTGGGCGCGGGCTTCTCAGCGGCGGGCTTCTCGGCGGCGGTCTCGGCCTGGGCCGTCTCGGCCTGAGCGGTCTCGGCCTGGGCGGTCTCCGCCTTGGTGGACTCGGCCTGGGCGGTCTCGGTCTTCGGAGCCTCGGCCTCGTCCTTGGCGAAGGTGCGGGTGACCCTGCCCAGCACGTCGTCGGCCAGGCCGCGCACGTCGCCGACGGTGTCCTCGACCCGGCCCTGAGCGGTGCCGACCTGCTCGCGGACCTTCTTCACCTGCGAGGAGTCCTGCAGCTTCTTGAAGGTCTCCTCGCCGTGCTCGCTGAGCTGGTCGTAGATCTTCTTGGCGGTCTCGCCGTAGGTCTCCAGCTGCTTGCGGACCTCGGACGGGTCCAGCTTGGCCTTGAACTCGCTGAAGTCCTTGGGCAGCTCGGCCTTGGCGGACTCGGTGCGCTCGTTGACCTCGGTGCGGAACTTGTTCACGGCGTCCAGCACCGCCTGCGCGGCGAGGTCACCGGCGCCGAGCGCGGCCAGCAGCGGGGTGCGGGCCTGGTCGACGCCGTCCTTGAAGGCCTTGTTGACGTCGTCGGTCTTGGGGAAGGTCGGCATCTCGCGATTCACTCCTCGGGTTGGTGGGTGTTCCCGTTGGCGTCCCCGTCCTCCGCCGCGCCCTGCTCGCGACGGAACGAGGAGTAGATGTCCAGGAGGACTTGTTTCTGCCGCTCGTTGAGCTCCGGGTCGGCGAGGACGGCGTCGACCACGGGCCCGGACTCGCGGCTTTCCAGGATTCCGGCCTGCACGTAGAGGGCCTCAGCGGAAATCCTCAGCCCCTTGGCGATCTGCTGCAGGATTTCCGCGCTCGGTTTGCGCAGTCCGCGTTCCACCTGGCTCAGATACGGGTTGGACACGCCGGCGAGCTTCGCCAGCTGTCGCAACGAGATCTGCGCGTTGTTGCGTTGGGTCCGGATGTAGCTCCCGAGGTCGCTGACCGCCTGGTTCACGGCTTTGGGGACGGCTTTGTCCATGCGTTCCATCGGGCACCTCTCCGGCTCACGACCCACCATAACCCCGAGTGCTAACTATTGCAAGCACCCAGCTAACACCCTGCTAGCGCTCGGTCAACAACCCTACTGAGCTGCGCACATGCAGAAGGGGTGACCTTCCGGATCGACGTAAACCCGAAAGCTCGCGTCGAGCTGGTCGGGCGGCTGCGGCAGCTGCACCGCACCGGCGCCGATAGCCCGCTCATGCCCCTCGTCGAGCGTGTCCACCCGGACGTCGAGGTGCGCCATCTGTGGAACCTCCCGATCGGGCCAGGTCGACGGCCGGTGATCGGGGTCGAGCTGGAAGGCCAGCGGGGCGCCGCCAGCGGGATCGGCGAGCTCCACCCAGCGATCCCCGGACTCCTCCTCGTCGATCTGCCAGCCCAGCAGCCGCCCGTAGAACTCGGCGAGCTGACGCGGGTCGGCGCAGTCGATCGCGTACGCGGCGAGCTTCAACGCACTCATCGAACTCCCTCTCAAACCAGTGTCGTCGTGTTGGCGGTTACTAACCGTCAATAAGCAGAATGCTGGTTACAGGGGTCGGCCGCAACCCCCTACTGGCTTACGATGGTGTCCGTGAACAGCAGAGCTGTCGCTCCGGAAGTGGGCCGTGCGCCTGTGCTGGAGGCGGTCGAACTCGACTTCGACCACGACATCGAGCTAGTCCTGGCCTTCCTCAACACGTGCGACGCCGAGAAGGGCACCGAGGTCCTCGACGATCACGTCCGATGGCAGCGGTGGTGCACCGATCGCGGTCTGGTCGTGGTTTCCGAAGTCGAGGCCGCCCGCGAAATCCGCGACACGATGCGGTCGGCGGTGACCTACGGGATGCGCCCCTCCGGCCTGGCGAACACGACGTGGCCCGTGCAGATACAGCTGCGCAACGGCATCCCCTCGCTGGTCGGGGTGGACGCGCTGGGCAGCGTGCTGGTCGCCGCCACGCGGCTGGTGCACACCGAGCACTGGGACCGGATCAAGATCTGCCCGGCCGAGGACTGCCTGTGGGCCTTCTACGACCGATCGCGCAACAGATCGCGCACCTGGTGCTCGATGCGCGTCTGCGGCAACCGCGAGAAGGCCCGCTCTTGGCGCGAAAGGCACACGCCCGCCTGAGAACCCGCGCAGCCACCGCTCCCAGGCCGTGCGTCAGAACAGCAGGTCCGAGATCGCGTAGATCGCCAGACCCGCGAGGGCGCCGACGACGGTGCCGTTGATGCGGATGAACTGCAGGTCGCGGCCGACCTGCAGCTCGATCTTGCGCGAGGTCTCCTGGGCGTCCCAGCGCTCCACCGTGTCGGTGATCAGCGTGGTCAGCTCGTCGCGGTAGTTCGACACCACGTAGGTCACGGCGCCTTCCAGCCAGCCGTCGACCTTCTCCCGCAGCTCGGGCTCGGTGTGCAGCCGGGCGCCGAGCGAGCGCAGACCGTCCCGGACCCGCACGCGCAGCTCGCTGGAGGGGTCCTCCGCCGCGTCGAGCAGCATCTTCTTGGCCGTGCCCCAGGCCGAGGACACCAGGTTCTGCACCTCGGGGTGCTCCAGCACCTGGTGCTTGATCTGCTCGGCCTTGGCCATCGTCTTCTCGTCGTGCTGCAGGTCGTGCGCGAACTCGACCAGGAAGCGGTCCACGGCCTGGCGCATCGGGTGCTCGGAGTCGGTCCGCACCGCCCACGCGAACGAGAGCACCTCGGCGTAGATCTTGTCGGCCAGCATCGCGTCGACGAACTTCGGCGACCACGACGGCGCCCGCTGGCTGACCACCCGCAGCACGGTCTCGTGGTTGTCGCGCACCCAGTCGTAGGCGCGGTCGCAGACCAGATCGACGAGCTTGTGGTGCGAACCGTCGGTGAAGACCTGGCCCAGGATCCGCCCCAGCGGCGGACCCCACTGCTGATCGACCAGCTTGCGCACGACACCGTGCTCGATGATCGCCTGCACGTCGTCGTCGCGGAGCACCTGAACGGCACCGCGCACGGCGGTGGCCAGCTCGGAGGTGACGCGCTCGGCGTGGTCGGCGTCGTCGAGCCAGAGCCCGACCCGGCGGCTGATACCGGCGCTGCGCAGCTTGTCGCGCACCACGTTCTCGGCGAGGAAGTTGGTGCCGACGAAGTCACCGAGGCTGCGGCCGATGGTGTCCTTGCGGGTCGGGATGATCGCGGTGTGCGGGATCGGCAGGCCCAGCGGGCGCCGGAACAGCGCGGTCACCGCGAACCAGTCCGCCAGCGCACCGACCATGCCCGCCTCGGCGGCGGCTCGGACGTAGCCCACCCACGGCCCCGCCCCGGAGGTCTCCTGCCAGCGAGCGAAGAAGTAGACCGCTGCCGCCACCAGCAGGAACGCGGTGGCGACGGTCTTCATTCGCCGAAGACTCCGGCGCTTTTCCGAGTCGGGAACCGATGTGGGGTGCACGCATCGATTGTTGCAGCGATTCCGGACGAGCCGGGGCGAACACGACCACGTGGCCTTGGTAACAGCAGCCACGACGACCTGGCGAAGGCCCGGGAACGGCTGCTCGGAGCCGCTGCCGCGCCTCGGGGTCCCACTGCGCAAGACGACCACCGGCCGCGCTAAAACGCTGGTCACCGGCTTCGTCCGATGCATTAGCATCCGGAGGCGTGCGCACTCCTGCTTTGACCTCCCGCCTCCGGCCGTTCACGTCCACGATCTTCGCGGAGATCACCGAGCTGGCCCGCCGCACCGGCGCGGTCAACCTCGGCCAGGGATTCCCCGACACCGACGGTCCGGAGAGCATGCTGCGGGTCGCGCAGGAGGCGATCGCCGGCGGCGTGAACCAGTACCCGCCGGGAGCCGGTGAGCCCGAGCTGCGCGCGGCCATCAGCGAGCACCGCGCCGCCCGCTACGGCACCGAGTACGACCCGGAAGACCAAGTCCTGGTCACCGTCGGCGCCACCGAGGCGCTGACCGCGACGATGATGGCGTTGGTCGAGCCTGGTGACGAGGTCGTGCTCGTCGAGCCGTACTACGACTCCTACCCGGTCGCGGTGGCCATGGCCGGTGGCGTGCGCAAGACCGTCGGCCTGCGCCAGGGGCCCGACCACCGCTTCGAGCTCGACCTCGACCAGCTGCGGTCGGTCGTCGGCCCGCAGACCCGGGCGCTGATCCTCAACTCGCCGCACAACCCGACCGGCACCGTGCTCACCGATGACGAGCTGGCCGCGATCGCCGAGGTCTGCCGGGACAACGACGTCGTCGCGGTCACCGACGAGGTCTACGAGCACCTGCTGTTCGACGGGCGCGCGCACCACCCGCTGGCCGGTTTGCCGGGCATGGCCGAGCGGACCGTGTCGATCTCCAGCGTGGGCAAGAGCTTCAGCGCCACCGGCTGGAAGATCGGCTGGGTCTGCGGCCCGTCCGAGCTGGTCTCGGCCGTGCGCGCCGCCAAGCAGTTCATGACCTTCGTCGGCGGCGCGCCGTTCCAGCCGGCCGTCGCGCACGCGCTGCGCCACGAGCTGGCCTGGGTGGACCAGCTGCGAGCCGACCTGCAGCGCAAGCGGGACCGGCTCTCGGACGGCCTCGCTGAGGCCGGGTTCGACGTGCTCGACAGCGAAGGCACCTACTTCATCTGCGCCGACGTGCGCCCGCTGGGCTTCACCGACGGCGCGGACTTCTGCCACTCGCTGCCCGAGCGCGTCGGGGTCGCCGCCATCCCGGTGCAGGTGTTCTGCGACAACCCGGGCGACTTCCAGCACCTGGTCCGCTTCGCGTTCTGCAAGAAGGACGAGGTCCTCGACGAAGGCATCCGCCGGCTGCACAAGCTGCGCTGAGAGCTGTTCGGGAAGTCCTTCGCGCGGCGCCTCAGCACCGCCGTGGACTCCGTCGGTCACGGAAGCTCTGAAGAACCCGCGGCGGTGCCGGCTCCTGGTCCTCAACCACCTCCGTACCCGATGCAGATGAAGCCCGTTTCGCCGTGCCGCGCTTGGGCTTCGGCCAGGGCAGCGGCAGGTGGCAGGTCTGCGTCGAGCCCGTCGTGGAGCGTCAGCATCACCTCCACGGTCCGCTCGTCGGGGACCGGGACGACGCTGGCGATCACCGTCGCCGTGCCCCGGTCCAGCAGGGTCGCGGTCAGCCCGCTGAGCTGATCGCCCCTGCTGATCGCGGACTTCCCAACGTCGCAGGCCGACAGCACCACCGTGGTGGGGCTGCGGCGGAGGCCGTCGAGGTCGTGCGCGTAGAGCGGGCCGTCGTCCAGGTCCAGGCAGGACAGCAGCGGTTGGTCGTCGCGGAAGTGGCCGTGCGCGGCCAGGTGGGCGACACGAGCTCCGTCCAACGCGGACAGAACCCGATCCGTTCTCGCGCCCGACCCGGTGAGCAGCCGCCCGCCACCGCGGTGGTGCAGCGTGCGGACCTCGCGTTCGGCGTGGTCCAGGCGCGGCCCGGCGATCCACGCCTTGCCGCCGGCCGGATTCGCCGCGCGCGCCCGCTCGGCACCGCCCAGCCAGCAGCGGATCGACGGGCTGACCGTGACCGGGTTGCCCCGGCACGCGGGCAGCGCGCCCCACGGCAGCAGGTGCAACCGACCGGTCGGCACCACGACGAGTTCGCGTCCCCGCTTCAGGGCCGGGAGGACGGGTGCCAGCAGCTGCGCTTGGAGTTCGGCCGCGGCCAGCTCGACCCCGTGCTCGAACATCGGGGCCGCGCGGGAGTCCACGCCGCACGCCTGCCGCGCGAGCAGATGGCGGAGCCGGACGGCCTGGCTCTCCGCCGAGGCCTCCGGACCGAGCACGTGCAGCGCGGCTTCACCGTCCACGATGGACACCGCGAAGAGCTTGCCGTTCTCGGAGAACAGGCTCAGCAGGACGGCGTCGCCGAGTTCGGCGCTGATCTCGCCGATCTCGGCCGGCGCCCGCAGCCGATCGGTGCGGCCCTCCACCAGCATCGCCTGGTGCCGCACCTGTTCTTCCAGCTCGGCAACGGTGTTCATGGCCCGCTTCGGGTCCGCCGCGCGCTGCGCGTCGAGCACCGCGCCGCGCAGCCGGACCAGTGCCGCGTTCAGCTGCGGATCCGATGGTGGTCGCAGCGCCCGGCGGTGCAGCGCGCTGGCCCGGGAGCGTTCGGTCCAGCGCAGCACCAGCTGCGGGTCGCCGATGCGCAGCGCGGCGCGCACCGCGACAGCGCCGAGCTCGTCGCCCAGCCCCAGCGCGTGCACCCGCATCTCGAAGGCGGCCATGCCGACGGCCTGGCCATCGACGGCCTTGAGCCCGGCGCGGCACGCCCGCAGCAGCCGGGCGGTGTTGCCCTCCTGCTCGGCGAGCAGCGCCTCGGCCAACCAGCCCAGGGCTCGCAACTGCGGCGGCACCGCGAGCTCGCGCAGATCAGCGCAGCGCCCGAGCAGCTTGCGCGCCACCGAGTTCAGGCCCGCCAGCTGCGCGGTGCGCCCGGCGGTGAGCCGGAGCTCGGCGGCGGTCGCGCGCCACCCGAAGTCCTCGCACGCGTTGGCCGCCCGCCGCGCCGCCGACAGCGCGTACCGCGTGCTCTGCCCGGATCGCAGCTTCGCCTGCCACACGATCGCGGAGGCCAGCGCCGCCCACGCGGGCCGCTTCTGGCCGCGGAACAACCGCCTCGCCGCACTCGCCGCCTCCGCCGCCGCGGTCGGGTCGCCATCGCGCAGCGCGCATTCGGCCAGCGCGAGCCGGGTTTCGGCGAGACGTCCGTGCCGTCCGGTGGTGGCCAAGCGCTGCGACGCCTGCTCCATCACCGCGCGGGCGCGCTGGGTCAGCCCCGCGGCGGCGAGCGCTTCACCCCGGTCCACCAGCGCTTCCGGGTTCGCGGTGACGTCGAGTCCGGCCGCCACCGCCTGCTCGAACAGCCGCAGCGCCCGGGGCAGATCACCCGCCCGGAACGCCACGCAGCCCCGGTTGTGCCGGCACCCGGCTGCGCGCGCACCGCGACCGTCGGCGGTGAAGATCCGCTCGGCGTCGGCCAGGTCCTGCTCGGCCTCCTCCAACCTGTTGGTGTAGAGGTTGGCCAGGCCCCGACCGAGCAGCGCGTTGGCCTTCCACCGCCTGTCGCCGTCGAGGTGGACCAACGCGCTGGTCAGGCGCAGCCTCGCGTCCCGGTGGTGGCCGCGCTGGCAGTGCAGCAACCCGCGCAGGCACGTCGCCCTGGGCCGGTCCTCGGCGGGCAGGTGCGGTTCGGCGGCGGCCAGGTTCGCCCAGCTCGCACCGGTGGCGCCCCGTTCCAGCTCGATCCACGCCAGGGTCAGCTGCAGCTGCGCGGCCCGCTTGGACCAGCCACCGCGTTGCGCGGTGGACAGCCCGAGCCGCACGTGCCTGCGGGCCTCGTCGACCCGGCCGAGCTCGACCGCCGCCAGCGCGGCGATGTGCCGGGCCAGCACCCGCAGCTCACCGTCGGGAGCCGCACCCGACAGCAACCGTCCGGCCTCTCGCAACGCCTCCTGCGGCGCCGCGGTCGCCTCGTCGCGCCAGCGCAGCGCGGCCTCGATCGCATTCGGCGGTGCCACCGCCGTCGCCGCGCTCAACAGACCAGCCAATCCGCGATGGCGGGCTCGGCCCGCTCGGGGCGGAACACCACGCTCACCGGGCCGCGCGGCACGTCGGCCACCTGGAACGCGCCGTCCCGGTCCAGCTCCCCGCTGCGCTCACCGGACGGGTGCCGCACCACGACCTCGCCGGTCGGGGGTGCCTGCCCGGACCGGTTGAGCACCATCCCGGACACCCGGACCAGGCCGGCCGCCGTGGGCACCACGTCCATCTCCAGCACCCGGCCGGGCATCGCGAAGGTCAGCACGCGCGACTGCGAGCCGCCGGCCCGCACGCCGATGCGTTCGTCCGCGGAGTCGCCGACGAGCTTGAGCTCGCCGCGGTCGCCGCGCGCCGCGCGCATCGCGACCGCCGCGTACGACCCGGCCAGCACTCGGTCCGGGACCGGGTCCTGGGCCTGGAACAGTTCGCGCAGTCGGCGCAGCTCCGCCGGAATCCGCTGCTTCATCCCGCCACCTCCTCGGGCAGCTCGGCGCTGACCAGCCGCCTGCGCAGCTCGGCCAGGCACCGGCTCTTCTTCGGGCCGATCGTTCCTCTCGGTATTCCCAACGCCTCGCTGACCTGCGCGTAGGTCGTCTCCGGCGCGACGGCCAGGACCCGCAGCAGCTGCTGGCAGCGCTGCGGCAACGCGCCGAACGCCTGCGCCAACCGGGTACCGGAGACCACGCGCAGCGCCAGCTTCTCGGCGGCCTCGGAGTGCTCGGTCGCACCCAGGTGATCGGTGTCCAGGCCGACGGGCGCTTCCCGCGACCGCGCGCGGCGCAACCGGATGGCCTCCCGTCTGGCGGTGGTGACCAGCCAGCCTGGCAGGGCGTCGGGCTCGCGGAGCCGTTCGAGGTTCTCCGCCAACGACAACCAGGTCGCCTGGCAGACGTCCTCGGCGTCCGCGGTGTTGCCGGCGTACGCCCGCGAGACACCCCAGATCACCGGCGTGTACAGATCCACCAGTTCCCGCCACGCCTGTTCGTCCCCGGACGCCACCCGATTCAGCAGCACCGCAGCCGGACCGGCTTCCCCGACCTCGTACACGACCAGCACCTCCGGAGCTCGGTGATCTCTCTTCCTTCCCACCGAGTAAGAGGACGAAGGGGTGCTCAAAGATTCAGTTGGCGCTGGATACCCCACGATCGGGTCAAGAAAAGCGGTACCGGATCACTCGGCCGCGACGGGCTCGGGCAGTGCGGTGGCGTACGGGTAGCAGTGCTCGACGAGTTCGCGGGCCCGCGCGGGGTCCCGGTCCGCTTGCAGGGCGGTGGCGATCACGGCGGCGACCCGGGGCGCGGCGAAGGACGTCCCGCTCCAGCGCGCGTAGCCGAAGTCGCGGGCGCCGCCCGGCGCCATCCGGACGAAGCAGCTGCGCACGTCCACGCCCGGTGCCGCGGCGTCGACCCAGTCGCCGGTGTTGGAGAACGAGGCGATCTTGCCGTCGGCCCCGGTCGCGGCGACCGCCAGCACCTCGGGCATCGCGGCGGGCCAGAAGGGCCGGGTCCGCCCGTGGTTGCCGGCCGCGGCCACCACGACGGCCGGGTCCATCGCGCGCAGCGCTGAGGCCAGGACCTCCGGGCAGCGGTCGTCGGCGGTGTGGCAGCCGGAGGTCAGCACGACCACGTCGACCGGCTCGCCCCGGCGCTGGGCCGAACGCCGCAGGGTGCGCAGTCCGGAGGCGACGGTGTAGTCGTCGGTGAATCCCAGCGAGGACAGCACGCGCTTGGGCCGGATGACCGCGCCCGGGGCGTGCTGCAGGACGACTCCGCTGACGAACGTGCCGTGCCCGGCTTGCCGGTCCTGCCCGGAATCGTCATCGGAGTCCAATTCCTCCGGAACCGCTTCGAATCCGGGGCGGCCGGTGAACCAGGGGTGCGGGTCGCAACCGGTGTCGAGCACGCCGACGAACACCGGTGGATCCCATTCGGTCGAAGGCGGCTCTGCGACCGGATGAGTGAATTCCGGTTCCTCCCCGGTTCCGAACATCACCGGCGTTCCGAACATGACCGGACTGCCGACGTGGACGTTGTTCACCGACGCACCCGCGCCCTCTCCGGCCAGGTCGACGCAGTGGTCGCGTTCGGCATCGCGGAGCCGAATTCGGGCGAGCAGCAGGTCTTCGTCGTGGTGCACCCGATCGATCCACCTGCGGTACCGGTCGAGCACCGGGTCCAGCGAGTCCGCCGGGGCCAGCAATTCACCGCGCCTGACCAGGCATTCGCCATCGCCGCCGGGATCGTGCAGCAGCATCTCGTGCCCGTAGGACGTCCAGATGCGATGGAGTTCGGCTAGACCCAGCCGTTCCTGATTCTGATCCTGATCCACAGCGGACACTGTGCCGCTTTCGGGCTAGGTCCACAGCGGACGAGACCCCTTCGGGGAAAGGGGATCACCCCTTCCGACAACATTTGGCCCCTTCCGGAGTCCTCCAAATGCATGGAGAATGCTGGCCCAACTGTCGTGATCGTCGCTCAAGGTGGTCCGAAATCGCCCCCTGGGGTGGTTGAATGTCAGCCGGAGGCGCCGATCATGGCGCAACCGTTGCTCCACCGCGCCACGTGGCGCGACTCGACCGGAATTGGCGGTGGTGACCGTGAAGGGAATTCGCGCAGTGCGCGGTCCCCGTTCGCGCACCGCTGCGTTCCTGGTCAAGGCCTCGCTCTTCAGCGGTTTGTGCCTGGGAGTGATGGTCGGCGGTGCGACCGCGGCTTCGGCCGGCGAGAATGCGCACGCCGACAAACCGGGCGTATCGCAGTCCGCTTCGGCATCGGCGTCGAGCAAGCCCGACTCCGGTGATCACCCTTCCGGATCAAAGGCCAAGGGCTCGGGCTCCGGAAAATCGTCGAAGCCCGCCGAGAAGGTCTCGCAGCAGAAGAGCACCCGGTCTCAGAAGGCGGTCGAGACCGAGAAGCCCGACCCGCCGAAAAAGGTTCAAGCGGAAAAGCCCGAGAAGGTCGAACCGGCGAAACCGGATAAGGCCGCACCCGCCGAACCGGCTGTCACCGCTCCGGCGGCCCCCGACACCGGCAACGCGTCGGCGAACGCCAACGCGAACGCGGTGTCGAACGGGAACACCTCCGCGAACACCAACTCCTCGTCCCACGGGAGCTCGGCCCACGCGAACTCCGCCTCCCAGGGCGAGCACGACTCGCTGGGCAAGGGCAACAGCGCACGTCACAAGAACATCCACGCCGTCGCCGACGAGCAGTCGAACGCACCGTCCAGCGCCGTTTTCACGGGGCCGACGGTTCGCACATCGGTGAAGGCGTCGGGAACGGGCACCACTCGCGATGACGCACGGCCCCGGGCACCTGATGCGGACGAAGCGCCGGACGGCGACCCGTCGGGCGGTCCGAGCCCTGCCGTGCCCTCTCCCTGCTCGCCTCCCGCGAGCTCACTGACCGCGGCGAGCGTCGGTGGTGTCGGTGGCCTGCGCCAAGTGCACGCCATCCTGCCCACCGCACCCGATCTCTCGGGCACCGCTGCCATCCTGGTGGCTCAGCGCGACATCGGACCGAACGTCAGCACCCGATCGGCCGAAACCACGGCGTCGCCTGACTGATCGCGGCCGTTCCGGCCTGCGCATCACCGCTTCTGCGGTGATTCTGGTGTCACCACCACCCGATGAACTCCGATCCGGACGCCTGCGCCCGACCGGATCGGACCGGGGCGCCACCAGCCTGTCCGGCAGCGTCGATCAAGAACATCGCTGATTAAGCGTCTCTGACCTGCTCCAAGCACAGGACTGGGCCCTGGCCCCGGTGCCGCGATTGCCCCTGCGGCACCGGGGCGGCGCCCTCTGGTCGAACCGCCCGTCGGCACGTCGAGGGGCCGTGCCGACGGGCGGCCGACTACTACTCCTGGGTGGAATCCGTGCGGGATCCGCACGGATTCCACCTGGCGCGGGCCTGAAGCTTTCTACGAGGGGTGTCAGCTTCAGGCGATCGGAACGGTGAGCGGGTTCGGTGCTGGTCCTGGCCGCACCGAACCCGCTGCCGCAGCGAGTCGCTGGATGGCTTCGACCAGCCGTTCACCCGGCAACGTGTAGGGCATGCGGATCCAGCGCTCGAGCGATCCGTTGACCGAGAAGCGAGCGCCCGGCGCCAACCGCACCGCGTGCGCCTCGGCCGCGACCGCCAGCCTGCTGGAGATGGGTTCGCCGACGTCGCACCAGAGCGACAGCCCGCCGTCGGGCAGGCGGAAACGCCACTCCGGCAGGTGTTCCCGAAGCGCGGCGACCAACACGTCGAGCCGCTGCCGGGTTTCCTCCCGCCGCCGGGCCAGAACCGGTTCGGCGTCGTCGAGCAGTTCCGCGAGCACCAGCTGCTCCAGCACCGGCGTGCCCAGATCGACGGCCGCGCGCCCGAGCACCAGCCGCTGCACGAACTCCTCGCTCGCCCGGATCCAGCCGAGCCGCAGGCCGCCCCAGAACGACTTGCCCGCCGAGCCGATGGTGATGGCCCGCTCGGTGAAGCTCGCCATCGGCGGCGGGGGTTCCTCCCCGGTGAGGTCGATGTCGATCAGCGTCTCGTCGATGACCGCGTTCGTGCAGGTCCTCGCCAAGGTCGTCGCCAGCCGGGACCGGCCCTCGGCATCCATCCGCACGCCGGTGGGGTTGTGGAAGTCGGGGATCAGGTAGGCGAGCCGAGGCGCGGTCTGGCGGAGCGTGGCGTTGAGCAGCTCCAGGTCCCAGCCGTCGTCGGTCATCGGCACGGCCACCGGGGTCACCCCGTGGCCGCGCAGGGCCTCGACGGCGTTGGGGTAGGTGGGGTGCTCGACGAGCACCCGCTCGCCCGGAGCGACCAAAGTCCGCAGGACCAGCGCGAACGCGTGCTGAGCACCGTTGGTGACCAGGATCTGCTCGGGGTTGGTCGGCAGACCGCGCGCGGTGTAGCGCTCGGCGATGCGGGTGCGCAGCGCGGGGAGCCCGTGCGGCTGGTAGCCGTGGTCGCCGAGCTGCTCGACGAGGCGGACCTGCGCGCGCTCCACGGCTGCTCGCATCTCGAGCGGAGCTCCCGGGGTCGCCTGGGCCAGGTTGATCACGCCCGGGTCGTTGGACGGGAACCAGCCGCCGTGCATCTCGTTGCCCCGCCGCGAATCCGGCAGCTTCACCCACGAGCCGGCACCTCGGCGACTCGCCACGAAGTCGTCCTCGCGCAACCGCTCGAGGGCCCTCGCGACCAGGGTCCGGCTCACGTCGAGGGCGGCGGCGAGCTCCCGCTCGGCGGGCAGCCGGGTCCCCGGCGGGAGCCGTCCGTCGAGCACGAGCTGGCGAACGCCCTCGGCGAGCAGCTGCGAGGAAGGCCGCGACGCACCGTGCCAAGCCCCGAGGAGATCGACGAGCTTCTGGCCGTAGATGTGGGCGCCCGGTGTCGGCAACATGGGTCCAATCTAGCCCGATTGGCTATCGATATGAAGTCCAATTGGCCGATAAGAAGGACGCATGGCTTCGATCACCGCTCCAGTGGACCTCTCGCCGCTGTCGATGCGCTTCCGCCCGCACGCCCGGTTCCCGCAGCTCATCAGCGGTCTCCTGCTCTACGGGGCGAGCCTGGCGCTGATGGTGCGCAGCGACCTCGGCCTGTCGCCGTGGAGCGTGCTCGACCAGGGGATCTCGGAGCGGCTGGGCGTGAGCATCGGGATGGCGAACGCGGTGGTGGGCGTCGCGGTCCTGCTCTCCTGGCTACCGCTGCGGCAGCGGCCGGGCGTGGGAACGGTCGGCAACGTGCTGCTGATCGGGGTGGCGGTGGACGCCACCCTCGCGCTGCTCCCCCCGGTGGAGGCTCTGGGCATCCGGGTCCCGCTGCTGATCGCCGGGGTCTCGCTCAACGCGCTGGCGACAGCGACCTACGTCGGCGCCCGCCTCGGACCGGGCCCTCGGGACGGCCTGATGACCGGGCTGCACGAGCGAACGGGCTGGTCGGTGCGTCTGGTGCGGACGTCCATCGAGGTCTGCGTGCTCGCAGCGGGTTGGCTGCTCGGCGGCACCGCGGGGCTCGGGACCGTCCTCTACGCGATGGCGATCGGGCCACTCACACAAACCTGCCTGCGGTTCACCGCCGTGCGAGTGAAAAAAGATCTCTGCCCCTAGAGACATCTCGGATACCACGCAGTAGCATTGACGCCGTCCACCTGACCCCCAGGGGTGGACCTTGACGCCCCCGCACTCCCGGTAACCCCCAGGCCGGTTGAGCGCGGGGGCGTCGCTACATCCAGACCGCGCGTGCCCTGTTCAGCGCACCCGGCATCGCGTTCCACCCCTGCCGCCGGAGGGCCAAGGTGGCTCGACCACATCGGACGGCAGCGCCGGCATCACGATCCCTCCCCGTCCTCGGTGATCCGGACACTACCGGCGGACACCGACAAGAAGGCGGCGATGACTTTCCGCGGGATCGCCGGTCTACCTCTGCGACGGCGGGAGACGAGGAGCGGGCATGCAGAAGCGGGAACCGGTGACCGGCCCCGAGCTGGTCGGGTTGTTGGAGCGAGCCTTCGAGGCCACCTCGGCGGTGCTGCGGGCGGTGCCGCCGCAGCGGTTCGGGGATCCGAGCCCGTGCGAGGGGTGGACCGCCGGCCAGGTCGGCAACCATCTCGTCGGTGGTGCGAGGTACTTCGGGCAGGTCGCGGCCGGGCAGGCTTCCGAGCTGCCCGCCGAAGACCCGCAGCTCCCCGCCGACGAGGTCGCGGCGGCGTTCGGCGAAGCGGCGCGGTTCAACGTGGCCGCCTTCAGCGGGCCGGGCGTTCTCGATCAGCAGCTCGAGTTCGCGTTCGGCCCGACACCGGGCTGGGTCGTCGCCAACATCAGCCTGTCGGAGGCCGTGATCCACGGCTGGGACCTGGCCCGCACCGCCGGGCTGCCGTACTCACCGGACGACGCCGCCGTCGACGCCGTCATGCGGTTCCAGTCCCAGAGCAGCGAGGACGACCTGCGCGCCGAAGGGATGTTCGCCGCGGCCACGCCGGCGCCCGGGGACGCGAGCCCGTTCGAGGAGCTGCTGGCCTTCACCGGCCGCGAGCCCTGATCCGTTTCGGGATGAAACGGGCGCGGTTGTCGGACCGGCGTGGCAGGATTTCGCAGGTGGGTGGCTCATCGGGCAGATCGGCGCGGTTGCGGGACCTCGCGCTGCTGAG
Organism: Saccharopolyspora endophytica; assembly: GCF_018070075.1. Lineage (GTDB taxonomy): Bacteria > Actinomycetota > Actinomycetes > Mycobacteriales > Pseudonocardiaceae > Saccharopolyspora > Saccharopolyspora endophytica. Next base: position 425,251 of record NZ_JAGPXE010000001.1, on the reverse strand, counting down.
ACGGGTCCGGGATCGGATCGACCGCGAGTACGCGCGACCGCTGGACGTCGAGGCGCTGGCGCGCGGGGTGAACATGTCCGCCGGGCACCTCAGCAGGCGGTTCCGGGCCGCCTACGGCGAATCCGTCTACGCCTACCTGATGACCAGGCGGATCGAGCGGGCGATGGCGCTGCTGAGGCGAGGTGACCTGAGCGTCACCGAGGTGTGCTTCGAGGTCGGCTGCTCGTCGCTGGGCACCTTCAGCACCCGGTTCACCGAGCTCGTCGGCGTCCCGCCCAGCACGTACCGGCGCGAGGCGGCCGGGACGGCGGCGATCGTGCCGTGCCTGGCCAAGCAGGTCACCAGACCGGTCAGGAATCGAGAAGCGCCGTCGCAGAGCAGCTCATAGCGTGATTGCCATGGACATCAGCATCAACGCCAGCTTCCTCCCGCAGGACGACCCTGAGGCGGCCCTGGCCTTCTACCGCGATCTGCTCGGCTTCGAGGTCCGCAAGGACGTCGGCTACGCCGGGATGCGCTGGCTGACCGTCGGCCCGCCCGGGCAGCCCGGCACCTCGATCGTGCTGCACCCGCCGGGCGTCGACCCGGGCATCACCGACGACGAGCGACAGCTGATCAGCGAGATGATGGCCAAGGGGACCTACGCCGGAATCCTGCTCGCCACACCCGATCTCACCGCCACGTTCGACGCGCTGCAGGCCGGCGACGCCGAGATCGTCCAGGAACCCACCGACCAGCCCTACGGCGTGCGCGACTGCGCCGTCCGGGACCCCGCCGGGAACATGATCCGAATCCAGGAAGCGCAGTGAACGGAGCCGCGATGCACATCGCCGACAGCCACGACCTGATCCGGGTTCACGGGGCGCGGGTGAACAACTTGCAGGACGTGAGCGTCGAGATCCCCAAGCGCCGGTTGACCGTGTTCACCGGCGTGTCGGGATCGGGCAAGAGCTCGCTGGTCTTCGGCACCATCGCCTCCGAGTCGCAGCGGATGATCAACGAGACCTACAGCGCGTTCCTTCAGGGCTTCATGCCGACCCTGGCGCGACCCGACGTCGACGTGCTCGACGGGCTGACCACGGCGATCATCGTCGACCAGGAGCGGATGGGCGCGGACCCGCGTTCCACGGTCGGCACCGCCACCGACGCTAACGCGATGCTGCGGATCCTGTTCAGCAAGCTCGGGACACCGCACATCGGCTCCCCGCAGGCGTTCTCGTTCAACGTCGCCTCCATCAGCGGGGCCGGCGCGGTCACGATGGAACGCGGCGGGACGAAGGTCAAGGAGCGCCGCGAGTTCAGCATCACCGGCGGCATGTGCCCGAGGTGCGAGGGGCGCGGCAACGTCTCCGACTTCGACCTCGCCCAGCTCTACGACGACTCGAAGTCGCTGCGCGAGGGCGCGTTGACCATCCCCGGCTACACCATGGACGGCTGGTACGGGCGGATCTACATGGGTTCGGGGTTCCTCGACCCGGACAAGCCGATCCGCTCCTACACGAAGAAAGAACTGCACGACCTCCTCCACAAGGAGGCCACGCGGGTCAAGGTCGAGGGCGTCAACGTCACCTACGAGGGCCTGATCCCGCGGATCCAGAAGTCGATGCTGTCCAAGGACCGCGAGGGGATGCAGCCGCACATCCGCGCTTTCGTGGACCGCGCGATCACCTTCGCGACCTGCCCGGAGTGCGACGGCACGCGGCTCAGCGAAGGGGCCCGGTCGTCGAAGATCGCGGGCATCACCATCGCCGACGCCTGCCGGATGCAGATCAGCGACCTTGCCGAATGGGTCAGCGGGCTCGACGAACCGTCGGTGAAACCGCTGCTCGGCAAGCTCCGGCACACCCTGGACTCGTTCGTCGAGATCGGCCTCGGCTACCTCTCGCTGGACCGGCCCGCCGGCACCCTGTCGGGCGGTGAAGCCCAGCGCACCAAGATGATCCGGCACCTCGGATCGTCGCTGACCGACGTGACCTACGTGTTCGACGAGCCGACGATCGGGCTGCACCCGCACGACATCCAGCGGATGAACGACCTGCTGCTGCGGCTGCGCGACAAGGGCAACACGGTCCTGGTCGTCGAGCACAAGCCGGAGACGATCGCCATCGCCGATCACGTCGTCGACCTGGGTCCGGGCGCCGGAACCGACGGCGGCACGGTCTGCTTCGAGGGCGACGTGGCCGGTCTGCGCACCAGCGACACCGTGACCGGCAAGCACTTCGACGACCGGGCCTCGCTCAAGTCGGAGTTCCGCGAGGCGACCGGGGCGCTGGAGATCCGCGGCGCGACGGCGAACAACCTGCGCGAGGTGGACGTCGACGTGCCGCTGGGCGTGCTGTGCGCGGTCACGGGCGTCGCGGGTTCCGGCAAGAGCTCGCTGATCCACGGCTCGATCCCGGCAGGGGAAGGCGTGGTGTCGATCGACCAGAGCGGCATCCGCGGGTCGCGGCGCAGCAACCCGGCCACCTACACCGGGCTGCTCGACCCGATCCGCAAGGCGTTCGCCAAGGCCAACGGCGTGAAACCCGCTCTGTTCAGCGCGAATTCCGAAGGCGCGTGCCCCACCTGCAACGGTGCCGGGGTCGTCTACACCGACCTCGGGATCATGGAAACCGTTGCCACGACGTGCGAGGAGTGCGAGGGCAAGCGGTTCAACGCCTCGGTGCTGGAGTACCGCTTCGGCGGGCGCGACATCAGCGAGGTGCTGGACATGTCCGTCGCCCAGGCCGAGGAGTTCTTCGGCGGCGGCGACGCCCGCACGCCCGCCGCGCACAAGATCCTGGAGCGCATGGACCAGGTGGGCCTGGGTTACCTGCGCCTCGGCCAGCCGCTGACCACGCTCTCCGGTGGTGAGCGGCAACGCCTCAAGCTGGCCACGCACATGGGCGACAAGGGCGGCGTCTACGTCCTCGACGAGCCCACCACCGGTCTCCACCTGGCGGACGTGGAACAGCTCCTCGGCCTGCTCGACCGGCTCGTGGACTCCGGCAAGTCGGTCATCGTCATCGAGCACCACCAGGCCGTCATGGCCCACGCGGACTGGATCATCGACCTCGGCCCGGGTGCCGGTCACGACGGCGGCCAGGTCATCTTCGAAGGCACCCCGGCCGACCTGGTCGCATCAGGCAAGACCCTGACCGCCCAGCACCTGGCCGACTACGTCCGAGCCTGAGCCCGGACGAAACACCCTTCGCCCCAAGCGGACCAGCGGGCTTCGAGGAATCCCCTCCCGAGATCGGGAGGGGATTTCCGTTTGCTCCGCGAACGTCGGGGGCGCAGCGGCGCGCCCCACACTCCTTCCGGAGTGATGTCCACCGCTTCGGGCGTCCACCCTCCGCGACCAGGTTCTTCGCGCACGCGTCCGAAAACGCCCTATAACGCGGTTAGCGGCCATCGGGGTGATGAGAACGGGGCAGGCGCACCTCTGCGAGGGCCAACCCGTTGGTACATCCGCCCGGCGATGTTGCCTCCAAGCGAAAGGGAACCCCATGCGTGGAACCCGTCTGTTCGTGACCGCCGCCTTAGCGGCAGCAACCGCTCTGCCCCTCACCGCAGGCCCCGCAACCGCAGTCGAACGCAACCCGGTGATCTTCGTGCACGGTTGGAACGGCAGCGCCTCCAACTGGAACGAGCTGGTTGCCGACTTCAAGGCCGACGGCTACACCGATGGCGAGCTCACCGCCTGGAACTACAACACCGCGCAGTCCAACAAGACCACCGCCGACCAGCTCTCCGCCGTCGTCGACGACGTGCTCGCCCGGACCGGTGCGACCGAGGTCGACATCGTCACGCACTCGATGGGCGGGCTCAACAGCCGCTGGTACCTCAAGTTCGTCGGCGGAGCCGACAAGGTCGACGACTGGGTCTCGCTGGCGGGCCCGAACCACGGCACCACGTCGGCGAACTCCTGCTTCGACGCGTCCTGCGTGGAAATGCGGCCCGGGTCGGAATTCCTGACCACCCTCAACGACGGGGACGAATCACCGGGCGCGGTCAACTACGGCACGTGGTGGTCGACCTGCGACGAGACCATCGACCCCGATGACAGCACGGTCGTCTCGGGTGCGCGCAACACCCAGACCGGGTGCATCATGCACCTCGGGTTCCTCACCGACGACGGCGTTTCGCAGGACGTCCGCACCTTCGTCGCATGACGCTGACCTGAGAACCGGGGCGGGCCAGGGTATCTCGGCCCGCCCCTCACTCCAGTACACTGTGGATATTCGCGGTCAGCTCCCCGAGCTTCCGCGTCGTGGTGGCACCACCAGGGGAACCGACACGACGATCAGGGCCCCGAGCACGATCACGTTGAGGACCTGGTCCAGCGGTTCGTACATGTGCAGCATCGTCACGTGGTAGCCGAAGTGCAGGACGTTGAACACCAGCCACACCGCACCGGCCATCCGCGACGACCGCCCGTCATCGGCGTGCCGGAGTGCGATCACGCTGAGCACCGCCAACGCCAGGAACATCGCGCCGACGTCCTTGACGAAGTGCTCGTTGTACGGCCCCAACTGCGGCAGCCAGCTCAGGCCTAGACCGGGGAACGCGTCGTAGAAGAACCTCGGCGCGAAGTACGCCCACGCGCCGGGGAGCACGGATGCGAAGGTCAGAATCCCCAGGCACGCACGATCGATCACGACCTTCGGAGATCTCCTCTGCAGTGCTTCGCTTGAGCTGATCACGAGCTTCTCCTGTCCTCGATGCTCTCGCCCTCCACCTCAAATCGCGAGGCGCCGGACGAAATGCTGGTCGCGGTTACGACGAGACCGAGCCGGCATCCGTGACAGCGCGCGCCGCCGACGCGACGTGGCTCACTTCACGTCACACCGAGGCCGGGCTATCTCGTCTTCACCGCGACGCCGGGCAATGCCGGCCAGCACGAGCGGGAGCTGCTGTGAAGATCGCGATCGCCGGGGGCACCGGACTGGTGGGGAGCAAGGTCGTGGCGAAGGTGCGCGCCGCCGGGCACGAGCCGGTCGTCATCGCGCGTTCGCGCGGGACGAACCTGATCACCGGGGAAGGCCTGCTCGAAGCACTGCGCGATTGCCGCGCGGTGATCGACGTCAGCAACGTGGTCACCACCAGGAAGAAGGTCTCGATCGACTTCTTCTCCCGCGCCACGGCGAACCTGCTGCGCGCGGCGCGGCAAGCCGACGTCGATCACCTCGTCACGTTGTCGATCGTCGGCTGCGACGCGGTCGACCTCGGCTACTACTTCGGCAAGCGCGTCCAGGAAGAACTCGTCGAGGCGGGGGACGTGCCGTGGACGATCCTGCGCGCCACGCAGTTCTTCGAATTCCCCGAACCCCTGCTGGCGATGAAATCGCCGATCGCGGTGATCCCCCGCATGCTCTCGCAACCCGTCGCAGCCGACGAGGTCGCCGAAGCGCTGACCCGCTACGCGACGCAGGCCCCGGCCGGCCACGCCCCAGACCTGGCCGGACCCGAACGACTCCAGATGACCGACATGGCCCGACGCCTCCTCACCGCCCGCGGCCGACACCGCCCGGTCCTCCCCCTCCCCATCCCCGGCCGCCTCGGCGAACAACTCGCCACCGGCGCCCTCCTCCCCCAAGGCGACCACACCCGAAGCCCCAAAACCTTCGCCCAACACCTCACCGAAACCAACACCACGACAGAGCGGTGACCGTCCCGCGTCAAGAAGGACGGTTGTCGGTGCCCTGCCCGAAGATCGGGGCATGGTTTCACGTCTTAGCCCCTGGGCCGTGGAGCACGAGTGCGAGCTCTGCGGGAAGAACACGGCTGTCAATCTGCGAACCGGCCGGATGAAGATCCACCGGCCTGCCGGATCGCGGTTGGGCACGCGCACGACCTGTCCCGCGTCCAACACGCTGATGGTTGAGCCCGACCCGCCGAACGACTCCGGAACGAAGACCGACCAGGCCGGCCACGAGCTTCGCACTCACCGGTGCCGGGACTGCGCCCAAGACATCAAGGTCAGCGCCCGCGACGGCCAGATGTACTCCCACAACGCGCCCGGCACCTCGGAGAGCTGCCCAGGTTCAGGACGACAAGTCGACGTCGGAGACCCCGCCTTGGGGATGGTCGTCGAGATCAAGCGCGTGGAAGAGCCGGCAGTCCGATCGAAGGCGCGGCCCGTCCAGTCCTCGAACAGCGTCCACGCAATCCCCGCAGGCCTTCCGAGCTCAGGCCGACGCCGCAAGTAACTCACGCCGTCCGACGATCACGCGTCGAACTCGTAGATCAGCGGCGAGAACGACGCGCCGCACTGGGTGATCGGCATGCGTGAACGGCTACGCGCCTGCCTGCTGATCGAAACGCACGAGCGAGCCGGATGGCTCCGGTTCATGGCGCTCATGTTCGGCGGGCACACGGCAAGACACATCTTCTTCGACATCAGCGACCCGCTGTCCTGGCAAGAAACCGTCGTGTTCTTCACCGGAGTCGCAGCAACACAACTCATCTGGTCGGCCCTGGCATACCTCGTGGTCACGACAGGGGCCCGCAGGCGGCCGAGTCACAACGAGCCAGAGAGCGAGCAAACAGGCTGATTGAACGACTCCGCGCCTGGTGGCAGACCGAGCCCACCTGGAAACGATGGGAACGCGCCTACCACCTCGCCAACGACCAGCTGGAACGCATCCGCTCAACGTGCCAGCTGTCTGAGACGAAAGGTCTGCGGTCGTCCGGTGCGTGCGGTCGGCGGCCGTCACGTCCAGGCGGACTGGGCCCGTTGCTCCGAAGACCTGGGAGTCGGCACCACTCCGAGCTGACTCAGCAAGCTCGCGTTGTCGAAGAAGTCGTACTCACGGCGGATCTTGCCGTCCTCGATCTCGACGATGCTGCACAGGTGGACGTGGATTTCCCGCCACGTCGGCGCGATCCCTTCCAGCTCGTTCTCATGGACCCCGCTGACCTCGTACACCCGAACGCACGCGGATTCGCCGCACGTGTACTCCGCCACCACCTCGAACACCATGTCGGAGAAGGCGGTCGTGTACTTGTCGGCCACAGCCACGGCAGCTTCTGCGCCGGCATGCCGTGCACCGTCGGGACTGATGTATTCGTATTCCTGGTGGCACAGTTCTCTGAGCCCGTCGAAGTCGCGTTGCAACACGCACTCGAACATGCGCCGCTGGACCTCGCTCGCCTCCGTCATGGGTGCGCCCCCTCTCCTGCTGAAGCACAACCGACCGTGCTCCTGCCCAGAAGCCTCGCGCCAGGGTCTTTCGTCGTGGGCCGGCGGGAGAACGGCGGACGCCATTGCGCAGAGGAGGACTTTGTGCCCTGTCGTGCCCCGCACAACTCCGGCACCGTGTGATGGGCCGGGGTAATGCCCGGGGATCGACCTGAGAAGCGCAGTGGCCTGGACGACCAAGGCCGCCCTAGACCTAGCGATCAGCAGATCGCGAAACGCTCCTCAGGTCTGATCTGTGCCGGGGGCCGAGCGCCGAGCGTGGAGCCCGCACCTTCCGACCACTGGGGGAATGGCGCCGACAGCGCGCGTTCCGCATGAAGTGGGAGTCCCAGGAGCCGGTCGTACTCCGACCACCGCAGGGCAAGAATCCGAACGGATGACCGCCCAGTGGTTCCTAGACCCCACATCCCGGGCGTCAAGTGACACTCGATGGCCTGACCAGCGCAAACACCGATCAGGACCCCTCACGAAAAAAGCCCCTCCCGGACCGGGAGGGGCTTTCTAGCTCTGAGCGGTGGCCAGGGGCGGGGTCGAACCGCCGACCTTCCGCTTTTCAGTTCTACGATCACCGGTTCAGCGGAGATCACGAACCGACACTCGGCAGAGGATCGCCGTGAACACGCCGCGCCGCATTCGAACTGCCGTGAACGCGTACGAATGAGACCAGAACTGAGACCACAGACCGCGCATCGACGACCGCGGTAAACGTGGGGCTACGGGAGCGAACTGCCGATCATTCACCCATTCGGGCTAGGGTTACGTGCCATGACTCGGATCAGCGTGGATGTGGTCGGCGAGTTATCCGACCAGCAGATCAACTACTTTCGCGACCTGCTGGAGCGTCAGCTCCAGCAGATGGGATTGCGTGGACAGGTCACGACCCCGCCCAGGTTTCTGCTGCAGCAACATGCTGAACCGGGCAATCTGACCGTGAAGCTGCATGCGGAGTTCGATCCCATCGACCGGAATGACCCATGCCGTTTAGTCGATGATCGCCGCGACGCGTGGGCGTTCACCCCGGCTGAGCTGCTGGACATGTTGGCCAATCCCAAGCGTGTCTTTCCCTCGGTATGCGGGCGTTGCACAAGTCGTGCTGGTGTCAGCACCGTGCGAAGAGTGCTGGGCACCTACAAGCTCGCCCCGTGGCCCGAGGACACCCAGCGGCAGGAAGTCGTCAAGGAGCTGCGAGACCAATTCCGCGACAAAGGGTTTTACTAGATCTGTCCGCGCGTCAAACGATCACCAAAACCGAGCAGCCGCACCCACCCCACCGCACACCCCGACATTCCAGCCTGCCCGACTCGGCCATCGGTGGTCGGTGTCGCATTTGCCCCATCTGCCTGACATGCCCTCTTTCGAGTGACCTGCGGCTTTATAAAGCGCTTCACGCGGATCCTTCGCTGGGTGAGCACACTGTTGGACAAGTTGCCAGCACCCGCAGTCCTAGAGGGTGGTAGTTCGGCCCGCTGGTGGCGTCTTGGGATGAGCCGGTGGGGTTCCGCCATGTACGGCGCTGTGCTCGGGCTGGCGCTGTTCCTGGTCACGCACCGAGCCATGTCGGACGATGCGATGATCACGCTGACTTATGCCCGGAACCTCGCTGAGCACGGCGTATGGGGCGCATTGCCAGGGGTTACTGCAAACACGCAGAGCTCCGCCCTGAATATGTTGCTGCTGGCTGCAGGGAGCCTACTCGCCAATGGTCACGTGGTGTATGCCGTCGGGATTGTTCTCTCCCTGACCCTCGCTGTGACCGGCCGGTGGGCCGAAGGGCTACGCCGTTGTCTCGGGCTTCACTGGGCAGCGTCGTACCTTGCGTTGACCTTGGTGGCGTGCTCACCCCTGTTGGCATCCACCGTGGGTCTCGAGACCTACCTCGCGGTCGCGACGCTCACCGGTGTCGCCCGCTACGCGGCCGCCGACCGTGCCGCGGCCACCGGAGTGGTCGCAGGTGTAGCGCTGCTGACTCGACTCGACCTGATCGTGCCAGCGGCCGTGCTGATCTTCGCTTTGCTGCCGTGGCGGCGATCAATTTCAGCGACCGCCGTTGGCTCCATGGTGGTCGTGCCGTGGCACGTGTGGTCGTGGTTCGCCCTCGGCGGCGCGGTGCCGGACACGACATGGCTCAAGAGCAGCAGCGGCGCGTCGCTCACAATGGCGACGTCAGTGGGTTCGTACTACTTCGCCCGGTGGCCGGTCGCGACGTTCTTGACCGCGCTGCCGGTTGTGATGGGCTTGACGTGCGGCGTGTGGGCTCTGACCCGGGGTGGCCGTCATGCGCGCGTTGTGTTGGCAGCGCTTATTGCGGGTTGGGCGCATTGGGCGGTGATGTGGCTGGGTGGGGCTTACCCGCAATTTTGGTACTTCGCGCCATTGGTGGCCTGCTCGGTCCTGGCTACGGCGCTCAGCCTGTACTGCTCGAACCGTCTCGGGCTCGCCACACTCGTAGCCGCTCTCGTGCTAGCTACCGGATCGCTGGTCGCGTCGTTGCCAGCCCCTTGGACAATGGCCTACCTGACTGGAAACTATGCCAGCACCCCGCAGTACGCCGCCGTCGCCGCGGATCTCGGACGACTCACCGGCGGACAGCCCGTCGGCAGCCCTGGGGAAGTAGGTGCGTTGGCTTTCCACGCGCCGGTCCCCATTGTGGACTACCTCACCCACCCGGCCGTGACACGGCCGCTGCTGGATGAACGCTACCGTGGTGCCGGGCCGCTCAAGCAGACCTTGTTGCGGTGGAACTGGGCCCACCGCGAGACATTGACTTCGACGCCACTACCGCGTTACCAACTTGCGTTCAGTGGTGTCGGGGTTACGTCCGGTCGGGAAGTGGCTCGCTGGCAGGTGTTGGATTCGGCCGAGCAACCGCGCACCCTCATGCTCCTCGACACCGCGCTGACTCGCTGAACCCTGTCAACTACGCGCAGGCGCCGTGGACGCGGCGCACATCCACAACCGAAACGCCAACACCTGACACGAGTTGGAGGCCGGTCCTCAGCGCGGTTTGATGGCGTTGGCTGGCACGAGCTGGGTGACCACGAGGCCGGGCTTACCCGAACGGTTGGTGAGTTCGAAGGTGGCGAGCGCCCACCAGTCACCCGTGAGGGTTTGGTGCCAGGCCAGTAGGACGCCGGGGACGTTTTAGTGATGTTGTACTTGAAGATGATGGAGTCCGGGTTGAAGCCTGGTACGGCGCACCAGGTGCACCGGACTGCCCGCACGGCTTTCGGCGAGGCGATGAAGCGCGGCTATATCGTGCGTAACCCCCTGGAGATCGCCAAAGCGCCTCGTGTCGACGAGGAAGAGATCGAGCCACTGGATGCCGAAGAGGTTCAGCAGATCCTCAAGGTCGCGTTGGGCCGCCGAAACGGCGTCCGCTTCGTCATCGCGTTGGCCCTCGGCACTCGGCAAGGCGAGTCACTTGCTCTGAAGTGGGACTGCCTCGACGAGCGGCGGAAAACCCTGCGGATCAAGAGGGCTCTCCAACGGCAGACATGGCAGCACGGGTGCGACGACCCGCACCAGTGCGGGCAGAAGTACCACAAGACGAAGCCGTGCCCGCCCGCGTGCAAGCGCCACACTCGCGCGTGCCCACCACCCTGTTCCACGGATTGCACCGATCACGCCCGCTGGTGCCCCCAGCGCAAAGGGGGAGGCTTGGTCGAGGTCGACGTCAAGTCGAAGGCCGGACGGAGGACGATCTCGCTTCCCGATGAGCTCTTCGAGCTCATCCTGCGGCACCGGGATGTTCAGAACGCCGAACGCGAGCAGGCAGTCAACGAATGGCGCGAGGAAGGTTGGATGTTCGCCCAACCGAACGGCCGACCACTGGATCCTCGCCAGGACCTCGATGAGTGGAAGTCACTACTTGCTGAAGCCAATGTCCGCGAGGCCCGGCTGCACGACGCCCGGCACACGGCAGCCACAGTTCTACTCATCCTCGGAGTGCCAGATCGAACGGTCATGGACCTCATGGGCTGGTCGACGATCTCCATGAAGCAGCGCTACATGCACGTCACCGACGCACTCAGACGGGACGTTGCGGACCGCCTCAACACGTACTTCTGGGGAATGCGGTGAGATACCGGGCGGGTGCCAGCTGCTGTTGCGGCGCCCGCCCGGTGCACAGCCCTCAGCCGATCAACTGGATCTGGCATTTATCCCTCTAACGGGGAACCAGGCTGGGATCATGATCACCATGGATCGGCGGCACACCCCCAACACCCGACGCCAAATCGCCGGGCATGGTCGTATCGGACTGAAACCGCCCGGAACTCTTGATACTCGAGTACAGGAGCCTAGGAGCGCTACCCACGAACCATGGGAGCCACCCAACGGGCAACCCTCAGATCCAAGGACCGCCAGGCGTGTCGACTGGGGGCAAATCGGCACCTTCATAACGGGTGTTGCAACGGCGGCGGCGTTGATCTTTACGGCTGTCAACGTCGTGATCGCACGTGATCAGGCGAATACAGCTGAGCAGGGACAAATCACCGACCGCTTCACCAAGGCGGTCGAGCAACTAGGCGCTGAAAAGCCCGAGGTCCGTATCGGGGGTGCCTATGCGCTGAACCGGATCGCATCCGACTCGCCGCGGGACCACTCAGCTGCGATGGACGTACTGGCCGCGTTCGTCCGTACACATCCGCCTGCTCCGCTAACAGACGCCCTGCTGATGTGGCCGCCAGTAGACACCACTGCGGCGGCCGACCTCTACACCGCAGCAGACATCATCAAAAGCCAAAGCCACAGCGCAGAGGCCAAACCCATCAATCTTTCCGGTGCACGGTTGGCGAAGATGGACTTCGCCGGCGTAGACCTCTCTGGCGCGGACTTGAGCGGTATTGACCTCACCGGCGCGAATCTCACCGGAGCCAACCTGAGTCGCGCCAAGTTGCTCGGCGCAACGCTCGCCGGAGCAGACTTGACCAACGCGAACCTCGCGGACACTTCCCTCATCAACGCCAATCTGCGATCCGCACGTTTGACGGGCGCGAGCGTAACCCGTACGGAGATCAATGCGACCAACCTCACTGGCATTAGCGCTGTCGGCATTGATCTTGCTAGCGCCAACTTCGTCAGCGCACAGCTCGCTGGCGCTGTCCTCAAAGACGCGGACCTATCCAACATCAGCTTCGTCGGCATGGACCTCTCCGGTGCTCTTCTCGATGGAGCCAACCTCGGCGGCACCGATTTGAGGGCCACGACGCTTGTTGGCACAGACCTTAGGGACGTGGACCTCACGCATACCCGCACTGGCGATCTGTGAACTTCTCCCACGGGTGGAGGCTTTGCGAAGCCCACGCCCGGGAGTGGGAACTGAGACGAAAAATGAGACGAAGAAGCCCCCGTCGAGATCGACGGGGGCTGTTCTCGCAGCTATGAGCGGTGGCCAGGGGCGGGGTCGAACCGCCGACCTTCCGCTTTTCAGTTCTACGATCACCGGTTCAGCGGAGGCCACGGACGGAAAATCGGCAGGTCAGAGGATCGCCGTGAACGCGCCGAGCCCGTTCCGAACCTCCGTGAACGCCCTCGAATGAGACCCAAACTGAGACCAGGTGCGCCCACGCTGGCGGCCCGAGCATGTGCCTGCACGAGGCGCCGCGGGCATGAGTTGCGCGCTGGAGAGATAACGATCTGTAACATCTTTGGTGTGACTAAAATCTCAGATGAAGCTTCGCGCTCCAGCTTGTTTGACGAGTTCGAGCGGACAGATTTATCGCCCAAGGCGCACGGAGAAGGCGCGTACTCTTTCCTCAACCGCGCCAAAAATTCATATTTCGAACGTTTACGAAATTTGCTGGAGCAGTGGTTTCTGGAATACCCAGAGGATAACGCAATCGACTTGGCTAGCCGGTTCAAATCCGATAACCGAGAACAACATTTTCCAGCTTGGTGGGAATTGTACGTCTATACCCTCTTTGATGCCCTAGGGTTCCAGATCGAGGTACACCCCGAGCTGGCGGACTCCGGAAATCATCCGGATTTCCTCGCAACGCGTGACGATTTGGAATTTTACCTTGAGGCTGCTACATTTTTCTCAGACATAGTCGACAGCAGCCAAAGCGAGCGTGCGGGCTGGATATACGATGCCGTCAACAAGCTGAGCAATCCGAACTTTTTTGTAGGACTTGAGTTCGAGGTGTTCGGTACAGAACGTCCTCGCATCACGGAGGTAACGAGTCCCCTTAAAAACTGGCTGGAGTCGCTAGACCCAACCACCGTTGAGCACGATGCAGATACGATTGAATGGCCGCCCGTAACGGTCATCTCGGTTAGGGATTGGCGACTGCGATTTTCGGCTTACCCGATCCCGCCCGAGAATCGCACAGAAGAGGGTATTCACCTCGAAGTCTACCCGATGGCCGTCGGGATGGTAAAAGATCGCGAGGCGGCTGTTCGAACGCTGAAGAAGAAACGATCAAAATATGGTGTTCTCGATAAACCGTATATGATCGCACTTCTTCCTTGGGCTCCTTATTTTCACCAGGACGACGCTGTGGATGCCTTGTTTGGCGAACTTCGTCTCAGCTATATCGAGAATGGTCCAGTTGGCCAACAAGCCAAGTGGGACCGTGCACATAACGGCGTTTGGAGAAAAAATCCGGAGCAAGGATCTGGTATCTCGGCGGTTCTTATCGGAGGAGGTTCCGAACTTTGGGAGCCCGCCAGTAAGCTCCCACGGCTCTGGCTGAATCCCTGGGCAAGACGCCCAATCGACCCGGAAAATCTACCGTTCCCTGTCACACGACTCACCAACGGCGGCATGCTCTTGCACGCCAGATCAAATGAAAGTGCGCACGCTGTGTTCGGCATGTCGCAAGACTGGTCATCTCAATAAAGAGTGTCGGCACCAACTACGGAGCGGTGTGCCGGTGCAACGCAACCTGGCCGAACTGAGGGCAGTCCTCAGTTCGACCAAGTCGCCTTGAACTAGGAGCGGAATTGATCGTGGAGTATCCACCGTACCGCTTCGCGTACTACCCCTACGAAGAGTGTCCAAGCCATCCAAAGTGCGGGCCGCTCTTCGCTCACGCGGCGCGGATGGTTGCGCATCAGAATCGTGTTCCCTCTCCTTTTTCGGCTGCCCATGAGATCCCTTCTTTTGTCGTTCTTTCCACGCTGCGCGGCGCGGTTTCGGCGGTGGTCACACGGCGGTGATTAATGCTTGCTTGCTTTGGGCGACGGGGAAAGTGCGATCGCTACTACAAACTTGCGATCGCATGCGACACTTTTGATGTAGTAAGCCCATTCGGAGTAACGCTTCGCGTAGAATCGGACGAGTAGCCGGGTGCTTGGATCAGAACAAGCCTGGGTAGAGCCATCGTTCAGATGGTCAGATGCGAAGGGGCTAAGGACGGAATTGATCCGGTAGAATCCATCGCACCGCATCGCTCCCTAGGCCCACGAGGAGCGTCCAAGCCATCCACAGCGCGGGCGGTTCTTTATGCACCCTGGGTCGCCCACGATAGCGCACCGGAACCTCACTCAGTGACTTGTCTCGGATTGCCATGATTTCCCTTCTGCTTTGTTCTGCGATATCCGCCTTGCAGTGCTGCGCTTGAGCCTGCCGCGCCTCGCGAAACAAGGGAAACGTTTTGCCTACGGTAATTCTGCTGAGGTCTACGGTAATTTCGCTACCGTACGCCCATTCGTATGAAGTGGTACGAACGATCGGACTAGCTTCCGGGAATGCGAACGCGGACAGATGCTGTAGTCCGAGTCGGTGCGCCGTTGCACTCGATCGCGATCGACGGTGCTGGGTCCCACCGGAGGTGTTAGCCCCCAGGGGACGCTCTGGGGCCCGGTGGGGGTTTCCGGCGGGAAGGTAGAGATCCATGTCCGAGGAGTTGCCCCTGGGTGCACCACTAGATCAACTGGTAAGAAGCAATAGTCCTTGCAGCGGCACTAGACGAGAAGAGGGCGACGCGTGGACGCTCGGGAGAAGATCTGGCGAAGGCTGTCTGAGGCTGGCCCCCTCGGGTTGGAGCGCGTCTCGATCACGTCATCGCCCGTATTCGCGCCGGACGAGATGGACTGGGGCCGATTCACTGTCCTCACAGGTAATCACGGCGCGGGAAAGACCTATCTCCTGCGGACGCTTGTCACTTCGCTCCCGGACCGCCCGCAGCTGGGCTTGAGCGGTCCGCCTACGGAGCCTTACACCCGCCTGGGAAAGAAGGGCGACGGCTCGTTCACCTACCTCGAAAACAGCAATGGGGTGAGTGGGAAGCACACCATGCGTCACTACGCAGACGGTGTTTCGACGACATGGGAAGTTGACCTAGAACAGCCGATAGGTAAGGAATTCAGCGGCTATTCATGGCCGCACGAATACCCACCGCCCTACGGGGAGTACGTGGACGTTGTGACAGCGTTCGACATCAACCTCAATTGGGCGTTCGAACATGGGAGGGACGACGAGGCCGAGAAACACACGGCGGGTCCGTTCCCTTACAGCGCGGCGGAATTACGCGTACTACGCGACATCACCGGCCGTCACTACGACGAACTCCGCTGGTACAGCTACGAAGCCGAGAAGGACCTTATCGTGCCACGCCCTGAGGGTATCGTCGACGGACGAACTGTTCCCGCCGAGCGGATGAGCCGTGGAGAACTGTGGGTGCATTTCCTCCTCTACGTCGTGCGCACGGCCCGACCTGGCAGCACGATTTTCATAGACGAGCCTGAGACCCACCTGTCGCCAGTTGGGCACGTCGCCCTACTCGACGAACTAGCCCGCTCCACATTGGCCCACAACATCCAGACAATCATCGCTACGCACTCGACAGCCATGATCGCCCGCACGCCAGCGTCGATGCTGCGCATGCTAACGCCGGGACCGGACGGCGCCCGCATGATTCGACCCGCGACAAATGAGGCAGCGCTACGGACCCTGGGACACCGTACGTCTCTCGGTGGCCTCGTATTCGTCGAGGACGAATTGGCTAGGCGAATAGTCACCGCAGCGTTGGTGCGGTGTGACCGGACGTTGGCCGAGCAGGTCGACGTTGTCGACGCCGGCGGGCGAGACGAGGCGCTGGCCGGCGCCCGCGTGCTAAGCCGGTCGCAAGCATTGCAGGTCTGCGTACTCCTCGATGGCGACCAGAGGGAACATGTCGAAGGGGACCGCGGGTTCCCGGTGGAGTTCCTTCCCGGCAACGTGCCCGACGAGGAGCTGCTCCGGCAGGTACACGCCGATCCCAAGGCATTGGCTGACCTCCTGGCCCGCAACGTTGACGACCTCGTCCTGGCACTGGACCAGGTGCGGTTCGCCCATCACCAATTCTGGTTCACCCGCGCCGCTCGGCACCTCGCCGTCGAAGAACACGTGCTCGTAGAGCACTTGGTAAGCCTCTGGCTGCGCACCGTAGAGGTCGAAGACGAGTTTCGACGGGTGTTTGCGCACGTCCGCGACTCGTGGAGCCGCACTTAGCAAGAAACGGTTCCGTAGGTATCGACAGGTAGCAGCTGCCGATCCCGTCCACACCCTCGGGAGCATTTCGCCCGATTCTCAGCGCGGGCTCACAGCGGCAGCCGGTACGAGCTGAGTCACCACCAGGCCGGGCTTTTGCGAGCGGTTTGTGAGCTCGAAAGTCGCGAGCGCCCACCAGTCACCGGTGATGGTCTGGTGCCACGCCAGCAGGACGCCGGGAATGGTCTTGGTGATGTCGATACCGGCGGCGCGGACTCGGAGCGGTACGCCGTCGAGACCGCGAGGACGTGCCCTGGGCGGCAGCACGTACGCGAGCTTGATCCAGATAGGGACTGGGGTGTCTGGTCGTCGCCGGGTGCCCTGCCAGTCCCCGTCCTTGTCTGCCATGTGGTGCCCGCTCTGGTGTGCCCGTGGGGCGGGCCGGCCGAATTGGGGTGCAGGTCGACCGGCCCGCATCGGGTCAGGGGATCTTCCCCATCGCCCTGACCCGACTTGCACAGCATCGTAGAACGAGAGTTCGAATGATCGCCAGTTTGGCGTTGTACTCGATTGAGCCGTGTTGTGGCTGGCATGCTGGATCTTGGCCTCCCGCCGGAGGTACTAGCCCCCAGGGGACGCTCTGGGGGCGCCGGTGGGGGTTTCCGGCGGGAAGGTAGAGGACCATGTCCGAGGAGTCTTTCGGGCAGGCCTTGCGGCGGCATCGTCGTGCGGCCGGCCTGTCTCAAGCCCAACTTGCCCAGGAACTGCACCTCGACCAGGGCAATCTCTCCCGGTACGAAAATGACCGGCAACGCCCCGAATCCGCGACCGTGGACGCTTTAGACGCGCTGCTGTGCGCCGGCGGCGAGCTCCGCGCTCGGGCCACCGCCGCTCCCCCGCGACCTGCGACCAGGGGCATCCCGGCCGCCGGCGCGGTGCAGCCGAGTGATGAGACTGATGCGATGGAGCTGGCCCGTAGGGTCGCGGCCTCCGACATCAGCGCCGAGACGCTGGCCCAGCTGGAAATGGCCTTCGACGATCTGGCCACGGCCTACCCCGCGTCCAGTCCGCACGATCTGCTGCCTCGGCTGCGGGAGCACCTGGGCTACATCTCCCAGCTCATCGACGCACCCCGCAAAACCCTCGCCGCACACCGCCACCTCCTGGTGCTCGGCGGCTGGTTCTCCCTGCTGGCCGCCACCGTGCACATCGACCTGAACCAGCACGCGCCGGCCACCGCCCGGCTGCGCACCGCAGCCGGCCTGGCCACCCATGCCGAGCAGGACGAGATCCGCGCCTGGTGCTACGAAACCGAAGCCTGGCGCACGCTGACCGGCGGCGACTACCGACGCGCCGCCGAGCTGTCCCAGCACGCCCAATCGATCGCCCCGTCCGGGAGCTCGGCGGAGATCCAGGCGACCGCGCAGGAAGGCCGGGCGTGGGCGCGGCTCGGTAAAGCCGATGCCACCTACCGCACCGTTGAGCGCGTGCACTCGCTATCGGCGCACTTGCCGAAGCCGGTGCCGGCCGAACATCACTACCGCTACGACCCCGGCAAAGCCGCGGCATACACCGCCACCACCCTGGCCTGGCTCGGCGACCCCGAGGGCGAACAGCACGCCCGCCAGGTCATCGACCGCTTCCGCCCCACCAACGACTTCCAGCCCTGGCCCCGCCGCTACGCCACCGCCCACGTCGACCTCGCCCTGTGCGCAGCCCGCAACGGCCGCCTAGACGAGGCCGCCGACGCCGCCCAGACCGCGATCGAGTCCGGGCAGGTTGCCCCGTCCAACTGGTGGCGCGTCCGCGAAGTCGTCAACCACGTCACCGCAGGAAAGCTCCCAACCGCAGGCGAGCTCCAGGACTCCTACCGGACCATGACCAGCCGCTAACCATCATGGCTATGCGCATCAGCCCACCGTTGATGCGCATAGCTCCGCATTTCCGACCACGTCCGGTGTTGCTTCGGCAGCGTTGGGTGCATGGATGCGGCACGACCAACGCCACCGCTCGACGCGGGCCTGTGGACCAGCCCTGACGGCTGCGTCCACATCCGCAACGCCGGAACCGGAACCACCTTCTGCGGCCAACCCGTCGGCAACTACGGCACCCAACCCACCCACGCCTGCGACGACTGCGTCGCGGTGAGCCTGCGCGAGTACGCCCGCATCCACGCCTGCGACCTCATGTGCCGGAAGCAGGCCGAGGCATGAGCGCCCCGACGAAGTCCGAGCAGCGCTACGCGCAGGTGTGGACCGATCACCTCGGCGTCGTGCACGAACGCCGCCAGAACGACCACGGCCTGACCCTCTGTGGCCTCAATGCCGGCGAGAGCAACCACCCAAACTCCGCCCGAGCCTGCCGAAACTGCATCGCCGAACACCTTGCATCCGAGATCCCCTAGCCACCGAGGGGTGCGGATGGCCCCGAACTCCGCGCCCCTCGGTGTTCCACACCCCTCCCATCCCTCCAGACCTGCGTGAACAAGCTGCGTACGGCGCTCTCAGCGCGCCATGAAATCGCCGACACCACCACTGACCAGCGAGGCAAGGACAAGGCCGGGCCTCCCCGAAAGATCCGCGAGATTCCGGCACAGCGCTCCGTAATCGCCGGGCTCCGATGCACAACCCAACTCGCCGATGACCGATTGAGACCGTGAAAGGTAGCGTGAGCGCACATGGAGCTGGTCCAGCAAGCCGCCGAGACCGCCGAACGCTTCGTGGCCCCGCTGGGGCGCCGTTGGAAGCACGTTCAGGCAGTCGCTGCACGAGCGTCCGAGCTCAGCGACGCCGTGCCACCGCAGGACCGAGACACCTTGGTCGCCGCGGCTTGGCTGCACGACATCGGATACGCACCCGAGATCGGCCACACCAAGTTCCACCCACTCGACGGTGCCCGCTACCTGCGGGACCAGGGATGGCCCGAGGTGATCGTGAACCTCGTTGCGCACCACTCCGGGGCGCGGTTCGAGGCGGCCGAACGCGGCATGTCCGACGAGCTCGCCGAGTTCCCGTTCGAGGATTCCGTCCTGCTGGATGCCCTGGTCACGGCCGACCTCACCACGGGGCCGGCAGGACAACGCCTGACCTACGACGAGCGGATCGAGGAGATCTTCAGCCGCTACGCCCCCGAGGACCCGGTTCACCGCACGTGGGTCAAGGCGCGTCCGGTGCTGGCTGAAGCCGTCCAGCGCACCGAACAGCGCCGCGCCGGTCAGCCCAAGTAGGGCTGCGTGCGCGTCTCGTCCAGCGCGTGATCGATGCGCAGGCGCATCGAGCTGTGGATGTTCAGGCGATCGAGGTCCGTTGGGGCGACCCAGCGGACCTCCTTCGTTTCGCTGCCGTCTTCGCGCGGCCGGCCACCGACCCACTTGGCCTCGAAGCACAGCGAGAACTGCTGCCGCACTTCCCCATCGTCGTAGGCCATGACGTGGTTGGGGTTGGTGTAGGTGCCGACCAGTCGCACGACCTCGACATCCAGGCCAGTCTCCTCCTTGACCTCGCGAACCACGGTGTCGGTGAGGGATTCGCCGGCGTCGTGGCCGCCACCCGGCAGCGCCCACAGGTCGTTGTCAATCTTGTGGATCAGCAGGATGTCGCCGGCGTCGTTGCGGATGGCTGCGGTCACCGAAGGAACGACGGAGTTGGCCGCCGGCGCGTTCGGGTCGTTGAAGTAGTCCACGCGAGCCACAGTTGCGCTCCTCAAACGGTTTCCGGCGTGGCTTCCTGCCACACGCGCTCGAACGATCGCAGGTAGTGCTCCCACATCGGGCCGTCTTCCACCTCCCGCAGGTGCAGCACGGGGTTCTCGCCGGCGAGTGAGCCGAAGGCGTGCCCGTTGACGAGCATCTGATCGTCGAACCGGTAGATCGAGTTGTAGAGGATCGTCCCGTGGGTTCGGATCTCGACGTTGTCCAGCTCGGCGACCTTGCTCAGGTAGCGCCGCATCATCTGGATCCGGCCTTCCAGACCGCCGGTCGTGCCCTCCTCAACAGCACGTTGGATGACCGCGGGTGAGGTCTCGTCCCCCACTGCGAAGCGAAAGACCGTGCCCTCTTCGGCTTTCCGCCTGATCACCGGCAGGATGTTGTGCTGCTCCACGAGGAACTGGCCGGAGAAGACCAGCACCTCCATGCGCTCCTTCACGCCGTGGATCAGTTCGTTCCACAGCTCGAACGGCACGGCCGACCGAGACGGGTAGAGGTGCACCAGCTCGACGCCCTGGTTCGGGGTGGTGTGCGGATCCTCCGCCAGAGAGGGCCACAGCTGGAGCTCGGACGTACCGAGCAGCTCAGCGACCTTTCTCCGGGTCTGCCGGTGAGGCTTCCGCTCCATGGTGATCCAGCGTTCGGCGGTCTTCTCATCGACTCGCACCTTGGCGGCGACCTCGTAGATCGTGAGGCCGGCCGCGCGTACCGCAGCACGCAGACGCTCGTTCGCCATCTCACCCCCAGGGACGTTTTGAGGATCTTTCGGGACGTCGAGCAGACGGTATAGAGCTGCGAAGACGTCTGCAAGCGACCCGGAAAGACCCGTGGGAACGTCTGCGGTTTCGCGGTGAACTTGTTGCCAGAGACGGAAAAGACCCCGACCACCAAGTCGGCGGCGGGGATGACCGAGGAGGCAACTATGGCGAAGAACGCGTTTCCGATGATGCCGAAGGCCGGCGGCGGCGTGATGCCGAAGCTGATCGGTTTTCTGGTCCTGTTCGCGGTTGGATCGATGATCATCAAGCAGCCGGTCGAGTCCGCTCACGTGATCGGCGACTTGTGGACGAAGTTCACCGGCGCCGGCGACGCCCTGGCGACCTTCCTGCAGGCGATCGGCGGCTGACCGATGTCAGACCTGCTTCTCCTCCAGCGCGACGAGACGTTCCCGCAGCTCAGCCACCTCCTGGCGGAGTCGGACGACGTCCGCCCGAAGGCCCCCCTCGTCCTCCGGGGCCTCACCTTCGAGGACTTGGGCCAGGCGGTCGGGTGGCCACCGGAGCGCCTCGGAGATGGCGGCGAGCAGGCGCGGGCTGCGTCGGCGTGGCTCGTAGTTGTTCTGGAGCTGGCGCAGGGTCGCGGTGCTCACCCCGGACCGCTCGGAGAGCTCCCGCTGCGTCAGGTCGAGCTCCGCCAATCGGGTGTTGATTGCGGTCGCTACTGCGTCCCAGTCCTTGCCCACGACACCTCCCGTTGACCCACTCCTATCAGCGCAAATCCTAGCGCTGAAATTCCACCTTCCCCGAAAAATCCCACGCCGGAGTTTTCCGTGGCCACCTCCCGTCGCTTCCGTAGCGCTAATAATTGCGCTAATGTTCTCGCATTGCTCAAGGAAGGAGCCAGAGAGATGGACTCTCACAACCACGACCCGTTCGCCGCTGACCTGGACGAACAGCACGACATCGAGGCCTACGCCTCGTTCGGCGCCGAGCTGGCCAACTGCGAGGTCGAACTGAGTGAGTTCGAGCAGCAGGCGGTGCAGGACTACTGGTCGCACGTCATCGCCGAGGAACTGGGCGAACTGCCGGTGGCGCCCTTCGTCTGGTCGGAGCTCGGCGCAGCGGAGCGCACGCGGCTTCGGCGCTACGACCGCCGCGAGGCCAACGCCACGCTGCGGCTCATCACGACCGAGGTGGACGCGGGTTCGGACTCCGGGGAGGCGGCGTGAACGGGCTGATGAGTTGGCTGTTGTCCGGGCGGCGGGCGCCGCGGTTTTCGACCGAGGACGGATCGAGGGGTGCCAGGCGGCGGCGTGAGCTGACCTGCCCGGAGCACAAGCCGAGCAGTGGTGAGCAGGTCAGCGAGGTGTCGGTGCGGTGGACCTGTGACTGCGGTGCGTACCGCTTCGAGATCGACGCGCCCCCGCCGCACGTCGATGAGGTCCCCACGGCGGCCTACCTGGAGATGGAACGCCGAGGGCTTCAAGGCAAGAAGGGGCCGTGGCGGTCCCAGATCACCGGCAAGCCCTTGCTGGTCAAGCGCACCGAACCGGCCGACGAACCGGCGGTCGAGGCGTGCGCGTCGGAGCGGGCGGAACGCGAGCTGCGCTGCGACCGGAAGGCCAGGGAGTACGTCAAGCGGTACGGGCCGAATGCGGCGCGGGATGAGGCCTACTGGGCCGATCAGAACAACGACGCCTGGATGGCCGAGGCCCTGTTTCGGGCCGCCGATCGCGTCGACGGCGGCGAGACCACCTGGCCTTTTTGATGACCCCGACCCAGCAGGCCAGTCGCCAAACCAACTGCTGGGCCGGGTCTCCCACCGATCACGAAACCGTTAGGAGATCTCTGATGCTACGGATCGCCACCAGCCCCCGTGGGGGTGTGCGATGAAAACCCTGGTTATCGGGCTGTTGAGCCTGGTTCTGGAACTCGTGGTGGTTGTGGTGCTGCCGCTGGTACTGCTGGCAGTGGCTAGCCTGCTGCGGATCACCCTCGTGACCGTCCTGCCCGTCGTGGCCCTGTTCGCACTCGCAGTGACCTCCGGCATCGCCCGCACTATCGGCGTCGGGCTGGTCGGCCTGGGCGTGGCCCTACGCCTGGTCATGGCCGTTGTTGACGGGCTGGGTGCTCGGGTGCCTGCTCCGCGGCTTCCGGTGGGGGTGTTCCGATGACCACCGCGAAGAGCGCCTACCCCGTGCCAATCGACGAACTGCTGCCGCAGGCGCGTCAGATGGCCGAGGACATGGGGCGGATGCCGAGCCGGAACCAGTTGATGGCTGAGCTGCGGATCGGGGCACCGAAGGCCCGGGAAATCCTGGACCGCCTCGCAGACGAGCAGCCGGTCAAGGCTCCCAACCCGGCGGGTCTGCACGTCGTCGCCGGACCCACTCCGGACACCGACGAACCCACCGAGACCCACGAGGACGAAACCACCGAGGCCGAGTCCGAGACTGCCCACGTGGAACCGGTCGGCGAGTCCGAGACGGTCTCGGCCGAGGAGTTGGAGCCGGTGCGTGAGGCGGAGTCTGAGCCGATCACCACGGGCGCGGACCCGGCTAAACCCGCCGAGGGGTCCACGTCGAGGCCGGTGGCGGTGTGGCCGGTGATGCTGCTGGCGCTGCCGGCGTTCGTGGCGATCTGGTCTGGGTGGGTCGGACTCGGTCAGCTGACCGGGTTCGGGATCGTGCACCCGCTGCCGGGGATCGCCGATGGGTTCGCGATCAATACCGCGATCACGCTGCCGATCGGGGTGGAGACCTACGCGGCCTACGCCCTGCGGGTCTGGCTGTCCGGCCAGGTCCCGGCTCGTGCTCGGCGGTTTGCGAAGTACTCCGCGCTCGGCTCGCTCGGGCTGGGGGCGTTGGGGCAGATCGCTTTCCACCTGATGAAGGCCGCCGGCATGACCTCCGCGCCCTGGCTCATCACCGCAGCCGTGGCCTGCCTGCCCGTCGCCGTGCTCGGCATGGGCGCCGGCCTGGCCCACCTGATCAAAGACACCCACCGGGAGGTGCAGCGATGACCGAACAGCCGAACACCCCCAAGCCCGAGGACAACGAGCACCAGGCCGAGGAGCAGGCCGCGCGGGTGCTGCGCTTCCCCTCCGAACGCCTCAACCACGAGCAGGCCGAAGCCGAGGCAGACCCGCAGGTCTTCGACGGCGAGTTGGTCGAGGAGGACCAGGCCCCGCAGGTCGATCGGACCGAGCCCGCTGGGGATGGGTCGAGTCTGGTTCGCCGGGAGAAGCGCGAACCCGTTCTGCCCCAGTGGGCGAGCAGCGTCGAGGAGTTCCGCGAGACTGCGAAGTGGGCGGTCGGCTACGCCGGCCACACCCTGGCCTTCCACGCGGTGCGGTGCCCGGTCTACATCGCCCGCATCCTCATCCGCGTTCCGCAAGGGACCCTGCGGCTGCTCCGCGGTTTCCTGCGGTGGGTGACCGACGCTGAAGGCCGGCCGGTTCGGCACGCTGCCGCTGACCGTGCTGATGCCGCCGAGTACCTGCGGCTCTCTGGTCAGCGTGATAGCCGCGTGCGAGGTCGGGTTTACACGACCGTGGGCATGGGCGTGGCCGCCCTGGCGGCGTTCTTCCTCGGCCGCGAGCTGCTGCCGGAGCTGGTCCAGTACGCGATCGTGGCCGGCGCCGTGGGTGCTGTGGGTTGGTTGGGTGCTCCGGCGGATCAGCCCATCGCCAGCAGGGCGGTGGAGGCGACGAAGGTGCCGAAGCTGACCAGCAACGCCGTCGAAATCGCCCTGTCCGCACTCGGCATTTCCGGGATCAACCAGGCAATGGGCAAGGGCGGCGAGGGGATCGGGTTCCCCAAGCCGATCTCCCGCGATGGCAAGGGGTGGCGGGCCGACATCGACCTGCCGCACGGGGTGACGCCGGGCGACATCATGGACCGCCGCGAAAAGCTCGCCTCCGGTCTCCGCCGGCCGCTCGGCTGCGTGTGGCCCGAGGCCGACAACAGTGAGCACGCGGCCCGGCTGATCCTGTGGGTGGGGGATCAGGACATGCGCAAGGCCAAGCAACCCGCCTGGGCACTGCGCAAGGGCGTCAAGGTCGACCTCTTCCAACCCCAGCCCTTCGGCACCGACCAGCGCGGCCGCTGGGTTGACCTCCGGCTGATGTTCACCAGCGTGGCGATCGGGGCGATCCCGCGCATGGGCAAGACCTTCGCCCTCCGCGAGCTCCTGCTCATCGCCGCACTCGACCCCCGCGCCGAGCTGCACACCTACGACCTCAAGGGCACCGGCGACCTCGACCCCCTGGAAAAGGTCACCCACGCCCACGGCGTCGGAGACGACGACGAGGAGATCGAGAAGGCTATTGGTGACCTGCGGAAACTCCGCGACGAGCTCCGCCGCAGGGCGAAGCTGATCCGGGACCTGGCCAAGCAGGGCCTGGCGCCGGAGAACAAGGTCACCCCCGAACTGGCGGGCAAGAAGTCGCTCGGTCTGCACCCGATCGTCATCGGGGTGGATGAGTGCCAGGTGTGGTTCGAGCACCCCGACTACGGCGAGGAATTCGAAGCCATCTGCACCGACCTGGTCAAACGAGGACCCGCGCTCGGGATCATCATCATGCTGGCCACCCAGCGCCCCGACGCGAAGAGCCTGCCCACGGGCATCTCGGCGAACGTGTCGACCCGGTTCTGCCTGAAGGTGCAGGGCCAGACCGAAAACGACATGGTCCTGGGCACCTCCAAGTACAAGCAGGGCGTGCGGGCCACGACATTCGCGTGGGCTGACAAGGGCATCGGCTACCTGGTCGGCGAAGGCTCCGACGCCCAAATCGTCCGCACCGTCGCAGGTCTGGACGGCCCGGCCTCGGAAAAGGTCGCTACCTACGCCCGCACGCTGCGCGAGCAGGCTGGCACCTTGACCGGCCACGCCATCGGCGAGGCCCCGGACGTCGACGAGTCGGCGTCCAAGAAGGACACGTTGCTCGAAGACATCCTCGCGGTGTTCTCCGAGGCCGAGGCGAAGGTGTGGAACGAAACCGCGGTTGCCCGCCTCGCCGAGCTACGCCCGGAGGTCTACGGCGAGTGGGAGGCCGACGAGCTCACCGCCGCGCTCAAGCGCCACGGCGTGCGCGCCAACCGCCAGATCTGGGGCACCGACGAGCACGGCACCGGCCGCAACCGACGCGGCTTCCACCGCGCCGACGTCGCCGAAACCCACACGCAGCGTGACCACGGGCGGGGTGCTGGCTAAGCCCAGCAACGCCGCTAGGTCTAGCCGACCAGCCCGCTAGACCTAGCGGCCCCGCTAACGACCTTCATTCCCACTGACCAGCGCTCTAGCTCCTAGCGCGCTGCGGGCCAGTGCGCCCAAAAACCGCCCTGGAGGCCACCTGTGACCCCCACTGACCCCGCTAGCACCCTCCTGTTCCTCGCACTCCTCTTGGTCACGTTCGGTTACGGCGCGACGTGCTGGTTCTGGCCGTTCAAGGCCTGCCGCAGCTGCCGAGGTGGCGGAAAGCTCCGCTCCCCGTTCGGCCGCGCGATCCGCCTCTGCCGGCGCTGCGGCGGCACCGGCCTTCGCCTGCGCCCTGGCCGTCGAGCCATCAACGCCGCTCGCCGCGTCCACCGCGCCCACCACCGCGACTGACCGTCCTACTTGGAAGGCCCATCCCGCATGAGCACTCACCTCGACATCGCCAGCTGGCTCGCCGCCCAGGACATGCACGTCTTCCCGCTCCGGCCCGGCAGCAAGCGCCCGTTCGCCAACTGCCCGCACTGCAAGGCCGGCCACACCGCACCGACCGCGTGCCCGTGCCTGACAGCCGAGCAGCCCTGCCACGGCCTGCTCGCCGCCACCACCGATCAGGAGCTGATCCGGCAGTGGTGGACCCGCACGCCTCGTGCCGGCGTCGGGATCGCGACCGGACCGTCCGGCCTGGTCGTGCTCGACCTCGACCGCAAGCCCAAGGCACCGGCCCCCGCCGCGCACGACGTGCCCAGCCCGGTCGGCGACGGGTTGGAAGCCCTCGACGCCCTGACCATCGCCGCCAGCGCGTCCTGGCCAACCACTCTCACCGTCGCCACACCGAGCGGCGGCCGGCATCTGTACTTCCGCGCCCCGAGCGGGCTGGAGGCGCCAAGCGATGCGACAGGACGTGTGGGGCATCAGATCGACGTCCGCGCCCAGGGCGGCTACGTCGTCGCTCCCGGAACCAGCATCGCAACACCACCGGAGGACGTTGCGGGCGTCTACACGCGGATCTCAGCGACCGCTGAGATCGCCGAGCTGCCCGCCTGGATGCGACCCCGGGTCATGCCTCCGGCGACACCGGCACCGGCAGCTCCCAACCTCGGGGCGGCGCGGGCGGGCGATCACGCTCCGGGCTACTGGCAGCGGGTTTGGACAGGCCAGCTGACCAAGGTCGAAACCGAGCCCGGAGAGCGTTGGCGCCTGGTCTACGCGGCCGCTCGCCGCCTGGCAAACCTCGCCACCCACGACACCGCCCCGTGGACCGCGACCGAGGCGATCGACGCCCTGACCGCCGCCGCGCTCCGCCGACGAGAGCGCACCGGCAAGCCGCTCGAACCCGCCGCCGCCCGCCGCAACGCAATCCGCGGTTGGGAGCGCGGAACCCACGACGGCCCGGAATCCCTGCACGGCCTCGGAAACCGCATCGCATGACCACGAGCTCGGAAGGAGGTAGCTCAATGACGACTCAACCCCACGGGGCCGGGCTGCTGGACCAGCTGCACACCGCGCTGACCCGCTACGTCATCCTGCCCAGCCCGCAGGCCGTGGACGCCGTCGTGCTGTGGATCGCCGCGACCCACGCCCAGCCGGCATGGGCTCACGCCCCGCGCCTGGTCATCCGCGCACCGGAGAAGCGCTGCGGGAAATCGCGACTGCTCGATGTGGTCGAGGCGGTCTGCTACGAGCCGTTGATCACCGTCAACGCCTCGCCCTCAGCGATCTACCGCTCCATCACCGACGACCCGCCCACGATGCTCGTTGACGAAGCCGACACGATTTTCGGCGCCGAGGCCGCGAGCAACGAGGACCTGCGCGGCCTGCTCAACGCTGGCCACCAGCGCAACCGACCGGCAATCCGGTTCGACGCCAACACACGCAAGGTCGAGTCGATCCCCACGTTCGCGATGGCCGCGTTGGCCGGCATCGGAGCCATGCCCGACACCATCGAGGACCGCGCCGTGGTCATCCGGATGCGGCGACGTGCTCCGGGCGAGTCGGTCTCGCCCTACCGCCACCGCCGCGACCGCCCGGCCCTGACGCACCTGGGCGACCAGATGACCGCCTGGCTTCGAAGCGACCTCAACATCCTCGAACGCGCCGAACCGGAAATGCCGCTGGAAGACCGAGCAGCCGACACCTGGGAACCACTGATCGCAGTGGCAGACCACGCCGGCGGCAGCTGGCCAGACCGCGCACGCCAAGCCGCGGTTGACCTCCTGGCCGAGGCGACCGACAACGACCAGGGCACCATCCGGACTCGACTGCTGATCGACTGCCGCACGGCGTTCAACGACACACAGGTCATCTCCACTGCTGATCTGCTCCGGCAGCTCAACTCCGACCTCGAAGCACCGTGGCGCGACTACGGACCTGGCGGGTTGAGCCCGGCGAAGCTATCCAAGCTGCTCGCCGAGTTCGAGATCAGGTCAGCGAACGTCCGGTTCCCCGACGGCTCCCAAGTCAAGGGCTACCGCCGCGCCGACTTCGCCGACGCCTGGGCTCGGTACTGCCCGCCGGAGGCCTCTGCGGAGGAGGCGTCCCAGCCGTCCCAAGCGTCCCAGCCCAGGTCAGCGCGGGACGGCAACACCGACTGGGACGGCTCAAGCCGTCCCACCCAGATCACCGGCCCAATCGGTTGGGACGGCACAAGCCGTCCCAGCAACCCAAGCCGTCCCAGCCTGACCTGCATCGGGACGGATGGGACGGCTGGGACGGCTACCCCGCGCACCATCAACACCAGGGGGATCGCATGACAGCGAACACCGCACAGCTCGCCGCCACCCTCGCCTCACTCGCGGCAATGCTCGCCGAACAGGAGATCCCCGAACCGGCCGCCCCGGCGCCACCCGCCCGCAAGATGCCCGACCGAGTGCTGCTGACCGTCGAGGAAGCAGCCGAACAGCTCGGCATCGGCCGGACCAAGACCTACGCACTGGTCAAGGCCGGCGAACTCGAATCCGTCCAGATCGGCCGACTCCGCCGCGTGCCTAAGGCCGCGATCGAGGACTACGCCAACCGACTCATCAGCCAGCGGAACGCCTGAAGGGGGCCAAGGTGGAAGAGAAGCGCACAAGGGCCGCCAACGGACGCTCGTCGATCTACTTCGGCAACGACGGCCTCTGGCACGGCCGCGTGACGATGGGTGTCGGAGACGACGGGAAGCCGGATCGTCGGCACATCAAGCGGAAGAACCGGGACGAGGTTGCCGCTGCGGTCAGCAAACTGGAGTCCGAGCGATCTTCCGGGAAGGTGCGCAAGAAGGGCCGTAGTTGGAAGGTCGAGCGGTGGCTCACTCACTGGGTGGAGGACATCGCGCCGCTCACGACCAGGTACAAGACGATGCGCGGCTACCAGACGGCTGTGTACAAACACCTGATCCCCGGGTTGGGAGCCCACCGGCTGGACCACATCGAGAAGCACCCGGAGCTCTTCGAAAAGCTCTACCGCCGAATGCTCGACTCCGGCCTCAAGCCCGGCACCGCGCACCAGGTGCACCGCACCGCACGGACCGCCTTCGGTGAGGCGTACAAGCGGGGCTACATCAACAGGAATCCCTTGGAGATCGCCAAAGCGCCCCGCCTGGAGGAAGAGGAGATCGAACCGCTCGACGCCGAGGACGTGCAGCGAATCCTCAAGGTCTGCCTCGAACGCCGCAACGGAGTCCGGTTCGTCATCGCCCTGGCCCTCGGTACCAGGCAAGGCGAATCGCTCGCGCTGAAGTGGCAGAACTTCGACGAACGCCGCGGCATGATCCGGATTCGCAAGGCACTCCAGCGTCAGACCTGGCAGCACGGATGCAAGGACCCCCACGCCTGCGGGGCCAAATACCACAAGACCAAGCCCTGCCCAGACGGCTGCAAACGCCACACCCGTGCTTGTCCTCCACCTTGCCCGCCGGACTGCACCGACCACGCCAGGTGGTGCCCGCAGCGTAGGAACGGCGGACTGGTCGAGGTCGACGTCAAATCGCGCGCCGGCCGCCGCACCATCCCCGTTCCGAACGAACTCCTGGAGCTGATCACTCGCCACCGGAAGGTCCAGGCCGCGGAGCGGGAACGAGCTGCCAACGAGTGGGAAGAAGGAGGGTGGATGTTCACCCAGCCCAACGGCAAACCCCTCGACCCACGCCGCGACCTCGACGAGTGGAAAGCCGTACTCACCGAGGCCGGCGTCCGCGAGGCGCGCCTGCACGACGCCCGCCACACCGCCGCCACAGTCCTACTCATCCTCGGTGTCCCAGACCGAACCGTCATGGACCTCATGGGCTGGTCAACCATCTCTATGAAGCAGCGCTACATGCACGTCACCGACACCCTCAGACGAGACGTCGCCGACCGCCTCAACAGCTATTTCTGGGGGACCAACTGACAGATCCTGGGGGAGGCCGCTATTTTCGTAGCAGCCTCCCCTCGTCTGTAAGTAGCCAAAACGTAGACCCGGACCAACTCGCTAACGGATGCTGGCATGATCAAGCCTCATGGCTGGCAGCAAGAGCGGCAGGAGAAGCGGTTCTCAAAAGGCGTTAGACACGCTCATCGCCATGGACGTAGTGGGGCTCGCCGCGCTAGGCCTCGCAACCAACATCTCAACCGGTTTGCTTTCTGACGAAAAGGCCTGGCCTTGGGCGCATAACCCATACATCATGTGGCCGACGGTGGTTGGGCTAGTCGTTCTTCTCGTAGCGTTCGCGCTCGTTAGACGCAAACTTGGTTCAAAGCAGGACGCTGGAAAAACGGCGGCGCCAGATTTCCAAACCAAAGATGTTACCGATTCAACCGTCGTCGCTGGTGGCAACTCAGGGACCGTCGTCACAGCCCCTTCAAGCACCTTTATTGGCACTGTCGAGACAATAAACTTCAGTACCGCGGCCGATACCGAACGGAAGCCAACCGCCCACGCTCAGACTAACAGGCCGATTAGCAACCTCCCCCCACGAAACGCCACCTTCACCGGCCGAGGTCAGCAGCTGGATGACATCTCAGCCCTCCTGGGCAAGGGACCCGTGGCCGTCGTGGCTCTACGAGGACTAGGCGGTATCGGCAAGTCCACTTTGGCTCTGCACTACGCCCATGAACGACTCACCGACGAGACCTACCGCATCGCCTGGTGGATCCGCGCAGAAAACCAGATCACGCTCCTAGAAGATCTTGCCGCGCTTGCCCCCAAGCTGGGATTGCCTACCGAGCAAGATCAGAGGGAGACAGTGTCTTCGGTCATGACCGCCCTCAATCAGAACAATGGTTGGCTGTTGGTGTTCGACAACGCAACCGACCCGGACTTCCTCCGCACCTGCCTCCCCAGTAGTGGTGGTGGCCACGTGCTTGTGACGAGCCGAGAGCGCGGCTGGACCGGCCTCGCCAAGCCGCTCGAACTCGAAGTGTTCAAGCGTGAAGAAGCCATCGAGTTCATGCGTGAACGCACCGGCAAACACGAGCCCGAAGCCACAGCACAGCTGGTCGCGGAACTGGGATACCTGCCGCTCGCCCTTGCGCAAGCGGCCGCGTATATCGACATCCACAGCATGTCGATCAATACCTACCTAAAACTCGTACAAGATCGCCAGGAAGCCGCCAAGCTACTCACCCGCGGGCTCCCCACCAGCGAATACCCGGCGAGCGTGGCGACGACCTGGCTACTCCACTTCGACGACCTGAAACGCAACAACCAGGCGGCGCTGGACCTCCTGCGGATCTGTGCTTTCCTCGCCCCGGATGATATTCCTGTATACGAACTACTGAATCAAGTAGACAAACTTCCAAAACAACTCGCCCAAGCAAGCTCAACCCCGACTGGAATCGCCGAAACAGTCGGCGCTCTCACCAAGACTCACCTCGCCACGAAAACCGACGGCGAATCCGAAGGTCTTTACATCCACCGCCTCGTCCAAGCCGTCACACGCCACCACCTAGTAGCAGACGAGCAACATGTATGGGCCAACTTCATAGCGGACAAGATCATTTCACTCCTCCCGGAAGACCTTGAGCAACCCATTTCTTGGCCACGAGCAGCACGGTTGGCCGCTCATGCTCGCATTGCGGCAGAACACGCAGCCGATACTCGAAGCGTTTTCAAACTTCTTTTCTGGCTAGGCGGGTACAGCCTTACCCGAGCGGAGCTAACACCTGCACGTGACTTCTACGAACGCGCTCTCACCATCGAAGAGCGGATCTACGGCCCTACCCATCCCGACATCGCCAGCACCCTGAGCAACCTCGGCACCGTCCACCGGGAGCTTGGCGAGCTCAGGACCGCGCTCCAGCTACAGCAACGCGCACTCACCATCGAAGAACAGGCCTACGGCCCCGACCACCCCAACATCGCCAGCACCCTGAGCAACCTCGGCACCGTCCACCAACTACTCGGCGACACCGTTACTGCACGTGACCTCTACGAACGCGCACTCACCATCGAAGAACAGGCCTACGGCCCCGACCATCCCGGCATCGCCAGCACCCTGAGCAACCTCGGCCTCGTCCACCAACAGCTTGGCGACCTGACTACCGCACTCGAGCTACAGCAACGCGCACTCACCATCAAAGAGCAGGCCTACGGCCCCGACCACCCCCAGGTCGCCACCACCCTGACCAATCTCGGCCTCGTCCACCAACAGCTTGGCGACCTGACTACCGCACTCGAGCTACAGCAACGCGCACTCACCATCAAAGAGCAGATCTACGGCCCCGACCACCCCCAGGTCGCCACCACCCTGGACAACCTCGGCACGGTCCGGCAACAGCTTGGCGAGCTCGGGACCGCACTAGAGCTACAGCAACGCGCACTCACCATCAAAGAGCAGGCCTACGGCCCCGACCACCCCGAGGCCGGCGCCATCCTGAGCAATCTCGGCACCGTCCATCGAGAGCTTGGCGAGCTGACCACCGCGCTCCAGCTACAGCAACGCGCACTCACCATCCAAAAGCAGGCCTACGGCCCCGACCACCCCGACATCGCCAACACTCTGATCAACCTCGGCATCGTCCACCAACAGCTTGGCGAGCTGACCACCGCGCTCCAGCTACAGCAACGCGCACTCACCATCCAAAAGCAGGCCTACGGCCCCGACCACCCCGACATCGCCAACACTCTGATCAACCTCGGCCTCGCCCACCAACAGCTCGGCGAGCTCACGACCGCACGCGACCGCTTGGAACGTGCACTCGCCATCGTCGAAACCGCGTATGGCCTCGACCACCCGCTAAGGACACACACCAAAACGCTCCTGGCCACCCTAGGAGACGCAGGGTAGATGTGTCTGGACGTTGTTGGTCATGACATGCCCAACAACAGATGCTCACGTCATCCACTGAGACCCAAACTGAGACCCAAAAAAGCCCCTCCGGGATCCGGAGGGGCTTCTTCGCAGGTAAGAGCGGTGGCCAGGGGCGGGGTCGAACCGCCGACCTTCCGCTTTTCAGGCGGACGCTCGTACCAACTGAGCTACCTGGCCGATAGCGTCCGGCGTGCTGCCGTTCGCCTTGGCGACCCAGACGGGACTCGAACCCGCGACCTCCGCCGTGACAGGGCGGCGCGCTAACCAACTGCGCCACTGGGCCATGCTTCAATCTTCAGTTGTTCGTACCCCCAACGGGATTCGAACCCGCGCTACCGCCTTGAAAGGGCGGCGTCCTAGGCCGCTAGACGATGGGGGCTTGACCGATCCGAAACCGGTCCGGCCTTCGCCTCCAACCGGCTTTCCCTTTCGGGGCGCCCCGTTGGCAGTGATGAAAGCTTACGACACACGCTTCCGGCCGCCCAAACCGGGGGTCCCTTTAGCCGCGCGGCACCGTCACGGACCGCCCCAGCGCTCCGCGCCCGAGGCCGATACTAGTCCCTTGACCTGCCCAATCGCCACCATCGGGAGCAGCCCCCTGCGCGCCTCGCCGAGGCGACCGAGGGGCCTCGGCGGACTTGGAAACGGCCAAATCGGGTCGAGGTGGAGTTTTGTGATCCACGACTCATGATCATCCGACCGCTGCGGCCACCCGGGAGCCGTCGACCGCCAGGCCCGGGAGCAGGACGCGCCACGACTCCTCCAAGCGGGCCGCGAGGCGCCTCGGGTCGCCCGCCACGAGCAGGTTCGTGCCGACGACCACCGCGTAGCAGAGGCGGGCCGTCGCGGCCGGGTCCACGCCCGGGCGCAGCAGTCCGCGGTCGGCCGCGCGACGGATCAGGTCATCGAACAGGAACTCCCAGCCGTCCGTGTCCGTGCCGACGTGGCCGCAGGCCAAGGACAGGCCCGCGCGCAGCAGCACGTCCTCCTCCAGACGGCGAGCCGTGTCGCAGGTGAGGCCGACCATCGTCGCCAGCGGGTCCTGCCCGCGCTCGTACCAACGGCTGCTCAGCTCGGCGAGGTGCTCGCGGTAGCGCTCGACGAGCGCGTGAGCCACCTCCCGCTTGCCGCTGAAGTGGAAGTAGAACGCACCCTTGGTGGTTCCACAGCGGCGCAGGATCGCGCTGAGCTTGGCGGCCTCATAACCGACCTCGTCGATCTCCTCCGCCGCGGCGACCATGATCGAGTGACGAGTGAGCTGCGCCCGGTGCTGCTGTGCCATTGATCGACTCCGACCCCCGGTGGCCATGCCTGACCGCCCATGCGGGCGACACCACGCCCGAACGGTTGATCAAATATGCCACCGGACGTTACCCCGGATGCGCACCTTTCGCCCAGCGGAACACCTGGTTGTCACACGTTCGAAGAACACCTGCCGACGGTGAGTTCGGCAGCGAGCTCAACGCGCCTCAGCGCAGACCGGCACGCGGTCCAGCCCACGACGCGTTCCAGGTCAGCGCGCCACGGGTGGCTGCCCGTCCTCATCCGGGACCAGGCCCAGCATGTCCAGCAGCAGGCGGCAGTCCTCCGCGCTCTCGGCGCTGCGAGCGACCGCGATTCTGGCTCGGTGCACTTGCTCCTCCGAGATGCGCGAGGGCTCGCCGACGCGCTGCCCGGGCACCGCGGACTGCTGCCGCGACTGCCCGTCTTCCTGCTGCCACAAGAACTTTCGTACGTCCAGCGACCCGTACATGACGCCTCCCAGGCCCTCGGGTTCCGGCCGCAGGTTATCCACAGGTTGTCAACAGCCGCAGCCCCCCAGAGAGTGATTCGCCGTCAACTGAGAGTAATCGCGTGCGTGGGTCGATCCACTTCGGATATTGCCTGCGTCACACCGTGCGTCCACCCCGGACAACGAACCGGACGCCGCTCGCATTCCGGATCATCGCGATCTCACGGTCCGCAGCGGGCGAGCGAGACCGCCGACCGGGGCAGGCGGACGGTGCCGGATGCACGAATCGTGGCCGCAACGCTCCCCGCAAGAGGGAGGCGCGTGCCACAATCGGCGGCGCTGACACACCCCCGGTCAGCACCTGTGGAGATCCCCTCCGGCCCCCGTGCTCCTCCCCCTGGCGCGGGGGCCTTCCACGTCAGAGCGGGTTTTCGCCACATCTCACCCGATCGGAACACTCGCTGGTGGCGGTCCCGCGCCCAGAACCGCGAGCCGAACTCCAAGGTCGCCACGATAGGCAGGCCGCAATACAACCGTTATCGTGTCCGCGTGGCTCTAGGACGAACGAAGGCGAATCGGCAGCGCAAGCCCGCCGAAGAAGCCGAACCGGACCCCGAATTCGAGTCGTACCTGGCTGCGCTTGACCCGGAGGAAAGCCCCGAAACCACCGGATCAGGGCGTCGCTTCGGTGCCGCTCAGGTGTACCAGCTGCGGCTGCCGCTGCTGGCCAACGAGCGTCTCCGCGAGCTCGCCTTCAAGCAGGGAACATCCCCGGCCT
The DNA here is from genome assembly GCF_018070075.1 of Saccharopolyspora endophytica. Lineage (GTDB taxonomy): Bacteria > Actinomycetota > Actinomycetes > Mycobacteriales > Pseudonocardiaceae > Saccharopolyspora > Saccharopolyspora endophytica. The sequence goes on along the minus strand of NZ_JAGPXE010000001.1, from coordinate 389,234 downwards.
CGCTCGCGCGGGACTGGGTGATGCAGCACCTCGAGATCGCCGAAGCGGAGCACGCGGCCCAGCCGCAGGCGCAGCAGCAGCCGACGGCTCAGGCACCCGCGTGGCCCGGCCAGGACGGCCCCCACCCCGACAACACCCCCGACCCGATGCAAGCACGACTCGCCGGCGGAATCCCCGACGTCGAGCAGACCGAGGAGATGACCGTCCCGGTCGACCGCTATCGACCCATGTGAGACGGACGAAGAAGAGGTCGTGGCCGCGAGCCCCCCGCTCGCGACCACGACCTCTCGCTTGTGCTCAGGCCGGTAGGCCGAGCTCCCTGGCGATGAGCATGAGCTGCACCTCGCTGGTGCCCTCACCGATCTCCAGGATCTTGGAGTCGCGGTAGAAGCGACCCACTGGTGTCTCGTTCATGAAGCCGTAGCCGCCGAAGATCTGCGTGGCGTCGCGGGCGTTGTCCATCGCCGCGTTCGACGAGGCCAGCTTGGCGATCGCGGCCTCCTTCTTGTACGGCTCGCCGCGCAGCATCCGCGAGGCCGCGTCGTAGTAGGCCAGCCGGGCCGTGTGGGCCCGCAGCTCCATCTGGGCGACCTTGAACTGCATCGCCTGGTACTCGCCGATCTTGTGCCCGAACGCCTCGCGTTCTCCCAGGTAGCGCAGGCACTCGTCGACGCAGCCCTGGGCCGTGCCGACGCCGAGCGCGGCGATCGCCACCCGGCCCTCGGTGAGCGTGGCCAGGAACTGGGCGTAGCCCCGGCCGCGCTCGCCGACGAGGTTGGCCGCCGGGACCCGGCAGTCGTCGAAGGACAGGGCGTGGGTGTCGGAGGCGTTCCAGCCGACCTTCGAGTACTTCTTGGCGACCGTGAAGCCCGGCGTGCCGGAGGGCACCAGGATCGTCGAGATCTCCTTGCGGCCGTCCGGGCGCTCGCCGGTGACCGCGGTGACCGTGACGAACCCGGTCATGTCGGTCCCGGAGTTGGTGATGAACGCCTTCGAACCGTTGATCACCCACTCGTCGCCGTCGAGCACCGCCGTCGTGCGGGTGGCGCCCGCGTCGGAGCCGCCGTCGGGCTCGGTGAGGCCGAACGCCCCCAGCACCTCGCCCCGGGCCAGCTTCGGCAGCCAGGTGCGCTTCTGCTCGTCGGTGCCGAAGCGCAGGAGCGGCATGATGCCCAGCGACACCCCGGCTTCGAGGGTGATGGCCACCGACTGGTCGATGCGCCCGAGCTCCTCCAGCGCCAGGCACAGCGCGAAGTAGTCGCCGCCCATGCCGCCGTGCTCCTCCGGGACCGGCAGGCCGAACAGGCCCATCTCGCCCATCTTGCGCACCAGCGGGTAGGCGAACTCCTCCCGCTCGTAGTAGTCGGCGATGACCGGGGCTACTTCCTTGCGCGAGAACTCCTGGACGCTCTCGCGCAGCGCTTCGTGCTCCTCGCTGAGCCGGTGGTCAACCATCGCGTCTTCCCTCCCCTTCGGCGGTGAGAACGGCCAGCGGCTGATCGAGCCCGACCGACTGCCCCTTCCTCGCGTGAACTTCGGTGACCGTTCCGTCGATCGGGGCGGTGACGGTGTGCTCCATCTTCATCGCCTCGACGACGAACAGCCGTTGTCCGCTGCGCACCTGCTGACCCTGGGTGACGTCGGTGACCAGCACCGTTCCCGGCATCGGGGCGGTCACGACCCCGTCGGAGCGGCCGGCGGCGTCGCCGCGTTCGGCCAGCAACCGGTGCTCGGTGAGCGCCCAGGTGCGACCGTCCGCGGCCAGCCAGGTGGTGCCGTCGACGTGCGCGCACCGGTACCGGCGGGTCCGCCCCCGGTAGGTGACGGTGAGGGTGTCGCCCCGGAGGTGCCCGGAGGCTTCCGTCGACGCCGTCGTGGCCTCGCTCTCGACCGCGACCTCCGCGCGCTCCGGGGTGCCCCGGAGGTGGACCTTGAGATCGCCGGTGAAGCGCCAGGTGCTCCACGCCGGGCGGCCGAGGCGCCAGCCGCGGGGCGCTTCCCAGGGATCGGATCCGCTGCTCGGCTGGGCGGCGATGAGGCGTTCCAGCGCTGCCGCGACGTAGGCGTGCTCGGGCACCTCGCTCTCGGTCAGCGACTCCAGGTCGCGTTCGACCAGGCCCGTGTCGAGGTTCCCGGCGAGGACGTCGGTGTGCTGCAGCAAGGCGCGCAGGAAGGCGATGTTGCTGTTCAGGCCGAGGATCGTGGTGTCGACGAGGGCCTTGTCGAGGCGGCGCAGGGCGTCGGCCCGGTCGGGAGCCCAGGCGATGACCTTGGCCAGCATCGGGTCGTAGTCGGAGCCGACGCTGCCGCCGGGCCGGATTCCGGAGTCGACGCGGATTCCCGGGCCGGTGGGTTCGTGGACGGCGAGGAGCTCACCGCCGGTGGGCAGGAAGTTGCGGGCCGGGTCCTCGGCGTAGACGCGGGCCTCGACGGCGTGACCGTCGAGCGTCAGGTCCTGCTGAGCCCAGGTCAGCGGCTGGCCCGAGGCGACCCGGACCTGCTGCTCGACGAGGTCCACGCCGCGCTCGCCGCGCACCGCCGTGACCAGCTCGGTCACCGGGTGCTCGACCTGCAGGCGGGTGTTCATCTCCATGAAGAAGAACTCGTCCGGCCGGTCGGCGGAGACGATGAACTCCACCGTGCCGGCGCCGGTGTAGCCGACCGCGCGCGCGGCGTCGGCGGCCGAGGCCCCGATCCGGGCGCGCGTCTGGGCGTCGAGCAGGGGCGACGGCGCCTCTTCGATGATCTTCTGGTGCCGCCGCTGCAGGCTGCACTCCCGTTCGCCGAGGTGCACGACGTTGCCGTGCGAGTCGGCGAGGACCTGGACCTCGATGTGCCGGGGGCGCGAGACGAACCGCTCGACGAACAGGGTGTCGTCGCCGAAGGACGAACCCGCCTCGCGGCGCGCGGAGGCGATCTGGTCGTCCAGCTCGGCTTCGGCGTGCACCAGCCGCATCCCCTTGCCGCCGCCGCCCGCCGAGGGCTTGAGCAGCACCGGGAACCCGACGTCGAGCGCGGCCCGGTGCAGGTCCGCGTCGGTCATGCCGGCGTCGCTGCGACCCGGCACCACCGGAACACCCGCTGCCGAGACGGTCTGCTTGGCGCGGATCTTGTCGCCCATCGACTCGATCGCGCTCGCGGGCGGGCCGATGAACACCACGCCGGCCTGCTCGCAGGCGCGCGCGAAGTCGCCGTTCTCGGCCAGGAACCCGTAGCCGGGGTGGATCGCCTGCGCGCCGGTTTCCCGGGCCGCGTCGAGGATCCGCTTGCCGTTGAGGTAGCTCTCGGTCGCCAGTGCGGGTCCGATGTGGACCGACGTGTCGGCTTCGGCCACGTGGCGGGCATCGCGGTCGGCGTCGCTGAACACCGCGACCGAGCGGATGCCCAGTTCACGCAGGGTGCGGACGACCCGAACCGCGATCTCCCCGCGGTTGGCGACCAGCACGGTGTCGTACATGCTCATCCCTCACATCCGGAAAACGCCGTAGGAGATCGGTTCCAACGGCGCGTTGCCCGCCGCGGAGATGGCCAGGCCCAGCACGTCCCGGGTCTGCTTCGGGTCGATCACGCCGTCGTCCCAGAGCCGGGCTGTCGCGTAGTAGGGGTGGCCCTGGTGCTCGTACTGGTCGCGGATCGGCTGCTTGAACGCTTCCTCGTCCTCGGCCGGCCACTGCTCGCCGCGCGCGTCGAGCTGGTCGCGCCGGACGGTGGCCAGCACCGATGCGGCCTGCTCACCGCCCATCACCGAGATCCGGGCGTTGGGCCACATCCACATGAAGCGCGGCGAGTACGCCCGGCCGCACATCGAGTAGTTGCCGGCGCCGAACGAGCCGCCGATGACCACGGTGAACTTCGGGACCCGAGCGCAGGCGACGGCGGTGACCATCTTCGCGCCGTGCTTGGCGATGCCCCCGGCCTCGTACTCCTTGCCGACCATGAACCCGGAGATGTTCTGCAGGAACACCAGCGGGATCGAGCGCTTGTCGCACAGCTCGATGAAGTGCGCGCCCTTCTGGGCGGACTCGCTGAACAGGATCCCGTTGTTGGCGATGATGCCGACCGGCTGACCGTGGATGCGGGCGAACCCGGTCACCAGGGTCTGGCCGTAGTCGTGCTTGAACTCGGCGAAGCGGCTGCCGTCGACGATCCGCGCGATCACTTCGCGCACGTCGTAGGGGGTGCGGGAGTCGGTGGGCACCGCGCCGTAGAGCTCGTCGGGATCCACCGCGGGCTCCTCGCTCGGCGCGACCTCCCACGGGCGCGGCTCGCGCGGACCGAGCGTGCTCACGATGGTGCGGACGATGCGCAGCGCGTCGGCGTCGTCCGCGGCGAGGTGGTCGGTGACGCCCGAGGTGCGCGAGTGCAGCTCCCCGCCGCCCAGCTCCTCGGCGGTCACCTCGGCCCCGGTCGCGGCCTTCACCAGCGGCGGACCGCCGAGGAAGATCGTGCCCTGCTCGCGGACGATCACGGCCTCGTCGCTCATCGCGGGCACGTAGGCGCCGCCCGCCGTGCAGGAGCCGAGGACGGCGGCGATCTGCGGGATGCCGCGCGCGGACATCGTGGCCTGGTTGTAGAAGATCCGGCCGAAGTGCTCGCGATCGGGGAACACGTCGTCCTGCCTGGGCAGGAACGCGCCGCCAGAGTCGACCAGGTACAGGCAGGGCAGGTTGTTGTGCAGCGCGACTTCCTGCGCGCGCAGGTGCTTCTTGACCGTCACCGGGTAGTAGGTGCCGCCCTTGACCGTCGCGTCGTTGGCCACCACCACGCACTCGCGACCGGACACCCGGCCGACCCCGGTGATGATCCCCGCCGACGGAGCCTCGTCCTCGTAGAGGCCGTGGGCGGCCATCGGCGAGAGCTCCAGGAACGGCGAACCGCGGTCGAGCAGCGCGTCCACGCGGTCCCGGGGCAGCAGCTTGCCGCGCTCGACGTGCCTGATGCGCGCCTTCTCCGGCCCGCCCAGACGGGCTCGGTCCAGCTGCGCGTTGAGGTCGTCGACGAGCTTGGCGTGCTGCTCGGCGTTGCGCGCGAACTCCGGCGAGTCCGGGTCCACCGACGTGCGCAGAGCGGGCGCATCCATGGGGCACACCTTCCGCTTGGCTCGGTTAGTCATCGTTAACTACCGCTCCATGTTAACGACGGCTAACCGAGTCGTCTAGTATTGAGCAGCATGTCGACCGATGCGGCGAAACCGACCCGGCGCGAGCAGATCCTGACCGCGGCGGCGGAGAAGTTCGCGCGCGCCGGCTTCCACGGCGTCGGCATCGACGACATCGGAGCCGCCGTGGGCATCTCCGGACCCGCGCTGTACCGGCACTTCCGCAGCAAGGACGCGATGCTGGCGGAGCTGCTGACCGGCATCAGCGACCGGCTGCTGCTCGGCGGCAAGCAACGGGTCGACGCCGCCTCCGGCTCGCAGGACGCCCTGGACCGCCTGGTGCGCTGGCACGTGGAGTTCGCGCTGCACAACCCGGCGCTGATCACGGTGCACATGCGCGACCTGGACTCCCTCTCCGACCGCGACCACCGCCGGGTCCGGGAATCCCAGCGGCTCTACGTCGAAGTGTGGGTCTCGGTGCTGCGCGACGCCCGCCCGGAGCTGGACCGGCCCCGCGCCCGCGCGGCGGCGCACGCGGTGTTCGGCCTGATCAACTCGACGCCGTTCAGCGCGCACCTGGACACCTCGGCGATGGCGCGCCTCCTCCGCCACATGGCGCACGGGGCCATCGCAGCGATCTGACCCACCGGCGAACTCCGGATCGCGGAGCCGCGGTTCCACCGACCCGTGATCAACGCCCGGCGCCGTGCGCGGGAGGAAGATTGCGAGAGCGGACTCGCGGGTAAGAGCGGAGCATCGGTCGAGAGAGGTCGCTCCCGCGAAGGCCGGAGGTTGGCATGGCCACCACGCAGATCCAACCGACGGCGGTGCCCACCCGGACCGCGGTCGGCAGGCGCCCGCGCAAGGGCGCGCGGTTGGTGCCCTGGCTGCGGACCACCGACCCCAAGGACATCGGGATCCTGTACCTGATCACCTCGTTCGCCTTCTTCATCACCGGCGGCGCGATGGCGCTGCTGATCCGCGGCGAACTGGCCGTCCCCGGCCTGCAGTTCCTGTCCCAGGAGCAGTACAACCAGCTGTTCACCATGCACGGCACGATCATGCTGCTGCTGTTCGCCACACCGATCGTGTTCGGCTTCGCCAACGTGATCCTCCCGCTGCAGATCGGCGCGCCGGACGTGGCGTTCCCGCGGCTGAACGCCTTCTCCTACTGGCTGTTCCTGTTCGGCGGGCTGATCGTGATCAGCGGCCTGCTGATGCCCGGTGGCGCGGCCGACTTCGGCTGGACGGCCTACGCACCGCTGTCGCGCAGCGAGTTCTCCGTCGGCCCCGGCGGTGACCTGTGGGCGGCCGGGCTGATCGTCAGCGGTCTGGGCACGATCCTGGGCGCGGTCAACATGATCACGACGGTGGTGTGCCTGCGCTGCCCGGGGATGACGATGTGGCGGATGCCGATCTTCACCTGGAACATCCTGGCCACCAGCATCCTGGTGCTCATGGCGTTCCCGATCCTGACGGCCGCGTTGTTCGGGCTGCTGGTGGACCGCCACCTCGGCGGGCACGTCTTCGACCCGGCCCACGGCGGAGCGATCCTCTACCAGCACCTCTTCTGGTTCTTCGGGCATCCCGAGGTCTACATCGTGGCGCTGCCGTTCTTCGGGATCGTCACCGAGATCCTGCCCGTGTTCAGCCGGAAACCGCTGTTCGGCTACACCGGGCTGGTGCTGGCCACCATGGTGATCATGGGACTGTCCGCGGTCGTGTGGGCGCACCACATGTTCGCCACCGGGGCCGTGCTGCTGCCGTTCTTCTCGTTCGCGACGTTCCTGATCGCGGTGCCGACGGGCATCAAGTTCTTCAACTGGATCGGGACGATGTGGCGCGGGCAGGTGACGTTCGAGTCCCCGATGCTGTTCTCGGTCGGGTTCCTGGTGACGTTCCTGCTCGGCGGCCTGACCGGGGTCCTGCTGGCCTCACCGCCGCTGGACTTCCACATCACCGACACCTACTTCGTCGTGGCGCACTTCCACTACGTGCTGTTCGGCACGATCGTGTTCGCGGTGTTCGCCGGCGTCTACTACTGGTTCCCGAAGATGACCGGCCGGATGCTCGACGACCGGCTGGGCAAGCTGCACTTCTGGCTGACGTTCGTGGGGTTCCACCTGACGTTCCTGGTGCAGCACTGGCTCGGCGACGAGGGCATGCCGCGCCGCTACGCCGACTACCTGGTCACCGACGGTTTCACGGCTCTGAACACCGTCTCGACCATCGGCGCGTTCGTCCTCGGCGCCTCGATGCTGCCGTTCCTCTACAACGTGCTCACCAGCTACCGCTTCGGCACGCCGGTCGACGTGGACGACCCGTGGGGCCACGGCAACTCCCTGGAGTGGGCTACGTCGTGCCCGCCGCCCCGGCACAACTTCACCGCGCTGCCGCGCATCCGGTCGATCCGCCCGGCCTTCGAGCTGCACTACCCGCACATGGCCGATCGCCTGGCGGCCGAGGCGCACGTGTCCCTGCGCCGCGATCCTGGTCCGAACGGGCGATGACCTCCGTGGCGCGGTTCATAGTCGGACGAGGAAGAGCGCAGGCCTGCGTACTGTTGAACGTGTGCGGAGCGCCATCGTCGGCGCAGGACTGAATCGTTTCCGCCGACGCGCACCCACCAAGGCGATGACCGCCTGACAACGCCGTGCAGCGCAGCGCGCGGAACAGACCACCACCTTCTTCACCACACGGGGGACTTCCTTGCCCATTGCCCTGTTGGCCCTGGCCATCGCCGCATTCGGGATCGGAACGACCGAGTTCGTGATGATGGGGCTGCTGCCTGAAGTGGCCACCGACCTGCAGGTGTCGATCCCCGACGCCGGCGGTTACATCTCGCTGTACGCACTCGGCGTCGTCATCGGCGCGCCCGCGCTCACCATGCTCGGCCTGCGCTCCCGCCGCAAGACGATGCTGCTGAACATGCTGGTGCTGTTCACGGCCGGAAACCTGTTCTCCGCGTTCGCGATGAACCACGAGACGCTGCTGGTCGCCCGGTTCATCTCCGGCCTGCCTCACGGCGCGTTCTTCGGCATCGGCGCGGTCGTGGCCGCCGGTCTGGTCGCCGCCGACCGGCGCGGGCAAGCGATCTCGATGATGTTCATCGGCCTCACCGTCGCCAACATCGTCGGCGTGCCGATCGGCACCCTGCTCGGGCACGCCCTCGGGTGGCGCTGGGCGTTCGGCCTGGTCGCCGTGATCGGCGTGATCGCGCTGGCCGCCGTGGCGGTGCTGGTGCCCAAGCAGCCCAAGCCCACCGAGGTCAGCCTGCGCGGTGAGCTGCGGGCCTTCCGCCGCCCGCAGGTGTGGCTCGCGTTCGCCGTCGTCGTGTTCGGCTTCGCCGCGATCTTCTCGTTCTACAGCTACATCAAGCCGGTGCTCACCGACGTCAGCGGCTTCAGCGCCACCGCCGTCACCCCGCTGCTGGCCGTGTTCGGCGTCGGCATGACCGTCGGCACCGCGGTGGGCGGACGGCTCGCCGACCGCTCGCCGCTGAAGACGCTGTGCGCGGGCATCTCCGCGCTGGCGGTGTCGCTGGTGGTGTTCGCGCTGACCGCGCAGAACCCGATCATGGCTCCGATCATGGTCTTCCTGATCGGCGCGACCGGGTTCACCGCGATCCCGAGCATCCAGGCCCGCATCCTCGACGAGGCCAAGGAAGCCCCGGCGCTGGGTTCGGCGAGCATCCAGTCCACCTTCAACATCGCCAACTCGCTGGGCGCCTACCTGGGCGGCGTGGTGATCGCCGCCGGGTTCGGGCTGATCTCGCCGAGCTGGATCGGCGCGCTGCTGGCGCTGGTCGGACTGGGCTTCGCGGTCCTGTCGGGCCGGCTGGACAGCCGCCCGAAGCGGGGCGGCGTCGTGGCCTCGCACCAGGCATCGCCCGCGACCGAATCCGAGCTCACCGCCTGATCTGCGGTTGCTCAGCTCACAGGAGTGCTCTGGAATGCAAGGGGCCCTGAATCGGTTCCAGACGACCGGGGCCCCTTGGCCAGACCAATCCCGAATTCGGTGGAGGAAACACGCACATGACTCAGGTTCCGAACGTCACGCTGAACACCGGTGCTTCCATGCCTCAGCTGGGTTACGGCGTCTTCCTGGTTCCGGCCGACGAGGTCATCGCCCCGGTCCGCGCAGCGATCGACGCCGGGTACCGCAGCATCGACACCGCGAAGGTGTACGGCAACGAGGAAGGCGTGGGCAAGGCCATCGCCGACTCGGGCGTCAAGCGTGAGGACCTCTTCGTCACCACCAAGCTGTGGAACGACGACCAGGGCTACGACAGCACGCTCAAGGCCTTCGACGACAGCCTGTCCCGCTTGGGCCTCGACTACGTGGACCTCTACCTGATCCACTGGCCGGTTCCGAGCCAGGACGCCTACGTCGACACCTGGAAGGCGTTCGAGAAGATCTACAACAGCGGCCGCGCCAAGGCCATCGGCGTGTCGAACTTCCAGATCCCGCACCTGCAGCGCCTCTTCGACGAGACCAGCATCGTGCCCGCGCTCAACCAGATCGAGCTGCACCCGAACCTGCCGCAGGCCGAGCTGCGCGCCTTCCACGCCGAGCACGGCATCGCCACCGAGGCGTGGAGCCCGCTGGGCCGCAACAACGGCCTGCTGGACAGCGCCACGGTCGCCAACCTGGCGGAGAAGTACGGCAAGACCCCGGCTCAGATCGTGCTGCGCTGGCACATCGAGCTGGGCAACGTGACCATCCCGAAGTCGGTCACGCCGTCGCGCATCAAGGAGAACATCGAGGTCTTCGACTTCGAGCTCGCCCAGGACGACGTCAAGGCCATCACCGCCCTGGAGACCGGCGTCCGCGTCGGCCCCGACCCGGACGAGATGTGAGCCCTCGCCCTCGCTGAGAAGACCCCCGACCGCCACTGGTGGTCGGGGGTCTTTCGTCTTCGCGGTCAGGCGACGCGGAGGCGGGGCTTCGGGGACAGGGAGCGCAGGACGTTGCTGCCGGAGCGCAGCGAGACGACCTGGCTGTGGGTGGCCAGCCAGCCCGGGAAGCGGGCGATGCGCTGGATCGGGGTCCGCCGCTGCGCCGAGGTCAGCGCCGCCGTGCGGGAGACCTTGAGGACCCGCGGGCGGCGCTCGAACTCGTAGGCGCGCAGCCGCTCGGCCGGGGAGCCCTCGGCGTCGGCCATGTACTGGGTGAGCAGCCAGGCGTCTTCGAGCGTCTGGTTGGCCGCCTGGGCGACCGCGGGCGGCATCGCGTGCACGGCGTCACCGAGCAGGGTGCTGCGCGGCCCGCCCCAGATGTGCGGGACCTTGTGCCGGATGTGCGGGAAGAAGCCCAGGTCGTCGTCGGTGACGGAGGCCAGCAGCGCCTCGACCGGCCCCGGCCAGCCGCGGAACGTCTCGCGCAGCTCGGCGACCGTGTGGACCCGGTCTCCCTCCTTCCACGGCATGTCGAACCACCAGTGCAGCAGCCCGTCGCCGGTGGGGATGAGCCCGCAGTGCGCGTTGCGCCCGGCGATGTTGAGCGTCTGCCTGCCCGTGGCGACCGGCAGGTCGCTGCGGGTCAGCCCCTGCCAGCTGGCCCAGCCGGTGGGCTTGGCGGGATCACCGCCGAGGACCTGCTGGCGCACCACCGAGCGCTGCCCGTCGGCGCCGATGAGCACGTCCCCGACCGCGCTGGAACCGTCGGCGAACTCGACCCGCACGTGATCGGGGTGCTCGCTGACCGAGACGCAGCGCCGGCCGAACTGCAGCGCACCCGGGGGCAGCGCGGCGGCCATCTCCGCGATCAGCTCGCGGCGCGGGATCTGCACGGTCGGCGACCCGAGCCGCTCGGTGACCTCGTCCAGGTCGGCTTCCCAGAGCAATCGTCCGGATTCGGTGAGTGACCGGAGGCTGTCGAGCTGATGCCCGCGGTCGGTGATGTCCACCCCCAGCTCGCGCAGCGCCGCGGTGCCGTTGCTCCACACCGTGATGCCCGCGCCGGACGTCCTCAAGGCGTCGTGGTGCTCGTAAACTTGCACGTCATGGCCTTTGCCGAGCAATCCGTTGGCGATTGCGAGTCCCCCGACTCCGGCTCCGATCACGAGAACTCGCATCGTCTCCATCCGTCATCCCCGACGTAGCTGCCCCGACAATTTTATCCACTCGACCGTATGTACCGAATTGTCCTTGGTCACACGCCGTGAACGACCATGCCGCGCCCGATCGGGACAGGTTTTCGGAAAATGAAAACTCGCCTAGGCACCGGGGTACCCGAGAACTATGTTGCCTGCCATGAGCCCACGTGTAGCACCACCGTTCCGGGCCGACCACGTCGGCAGCCTCCTCCGCCCCGAGCGCCTGCTGGAAGCCCGAGACTCGCACGCGGCCGGCCGAATCGACGACGCCGAGCTGCGCGGGATCGAGGACGAGGCGATCACCCAGGTCGTCACGATGCAGGAGGACATCGGCCTGCAGAGCGCCACCGACGGCGAGTTCCGCCGCAGCTCATGGCACATGGACTTCCTGTACCAGCTGGACGGCGTCGAGCGCGTCGACGACAACAGCCTCAAGGTCCAGTTCCACAACGCCCAGGGTGACATCGAGTTCATCACCCCCGACCTGAAGGTCACCGACAAGATCAAGCTCTCGGGCACGATCTTCGCCGACGCCTTCACGTTCCTCGCCTCCAAGACCACCAGGAACACGCCGAAGCTGACCATCCCGTCGCCGGGCATGCTCACCTACCGGGGCGGCCCCGCGGCCGTCGACTCCAGCGTCTACCCGGACATGGCCGAGTTCCGCGCCGACCTGGCCGCCGCCTACCGGGCGGAGGTGCGCGCGCTGGCCGACCTGGGCTGCCACTACCTCCAGCTCGACGACACCAGCCTGGCCTACCTCAACGACCCGAAGCAGCGCGAGATGCTCAACGCCCGGGGCGAGGACGGCGAGAACGCGCACGTCAAGGACATCGAGCTGATCAACGAGTCGCTGCGCGGCCGTCCGGACACGCTGACGGTGACCACCCACATGTGCCGGGGCAACTTCCGGTCGTCGTGGGTCGCCGAGGGCGGCTACGACTTCGTCGCCGAGGCGCTGTTCGGCCGGCTGGAGGTCGACGGCTTCTTCATGGAGTTCGACGACGAGCGCTCGGGCACCTTCGCCCCGCTGCGGTACGTCCCCAAGGGCAAGCACGTGGTGCTGGGCCTGGTGACGACCAAGCGCGGCGAGCTGGAGTCCAAGGACGACCTCAAGCGGCGCATCGACGAGGCCGCCAAGTACGTCGACCTCGACCAGCTGTGCTTGTCACCGCAGTGCGGATTCGCCTCGACCAAGGACGGCAACGCCCTGACCTACGAGGAAGAGGTCGCCAAGCTCCGCCTGGTCGTGGAAACGGCCCAGGAGGTCTGGGGCTGATCGCAGGTTCTGAGCGGCTTCGTGGCGAGGACGGCCGTCGCGTCGTGCATCGGACGTGCATGGGCGACGGCACCCGCAGTCCATGGAGCCGCTCAGGTTCTGCTACCGGCACCGCCACGCACGGCGAGCACCGTCAGGCGAATCTCAGGCCGCTTCTTCGAGGAAGCGGCCTGCCACGAGGCCCGGTTCTTCGGCGCCGTCGAATCTGACCCAGAGGACAGGGCCTTCGAAAACCTGCGGGAGACCCGTGGCGGTCTCCACCACCGTGCCCTCCTGATCACGGAACCGGCCGAACGTGGCACGCACCCGCACGCCTGGTTCAAACGGGCTCGATGATTGCTCCATGAGGGTGGACGGTACGGGGCGGCACCGACAAGGCGGAAATCGCCCGTCCCTTCCATGAAAATCCCCACACGCCGATCGTTGAACCCCCAGGTGGGAGGATGGCCGGGGGAGGGTTGATGCGGACGATCAAGCGGTCGGGCGAGCACGAGATCGAGGTGCGCAGGTCCCGGTTCATCTGCTCGCTGGCGCGGGTGACCGAGGAGTCCGAGGCGCGGGAGTTCATCCAGCTCCAGCGCAAGACGCACCACGACGCCCGCCACCACTGCTCGGCGTTCGTGCTCGGCGACTCCGGCGAGATCCAGAAGTCCAGCGATGACGGCGAACCCGCGGGCACGGCCGGGGTGCCGATGCTGGAAGTGCTGCGCCGCAACGAGATCACCAACACCGTGGCCGTGGTGACCCGCTACTTCGGCGGGGTGCTGCTGGGCGCGGGCGGCCTGGTCCGCGCCTACGGGGGCGCGGTGTCGGCGGCGCTGGAGCACGTCGGAACCCTGCAGCGGCGACCGGTGCGGGTGCTGCTGGTGGAGGCCGACTACGTGCTGGCGGGCAGGCTCGACAACGATCTGCGGTCGGCCGGCTACCAGGTCGCCGACACCTCCTACGACGCCGCGGTCCGCTTCCACGTCCACGTGCCCGTGGAGGACGTCGACGGGTTCCACGCGTGGCTGGCCGAGAGCACCGGCGGAGCCGCTCAGGCCGCCGAAGGCCCGCTCGTCCACGCCGAGATGTAGATCAGGACGCCGCCGACGTGGTGGCCGCGGCGGTGTCGGCGGGGGCCGCGGGAGGCCGCCTGTCGCCGGGCTTGCCCGCCACCGCGGCGATCGTGCCGATGAGCGTTCCGAACAGCAGGCCGAGGACCACGTCGTGCGGGTAGTGCACGCCGATGTAGACCCGCAGGAACGCCTCCAGCAGCGCCGCGACCGCGACCACCGCTGCGGCGCGCCGCCACAGCACGGCCGTGGTCACCGCGAACGCGGCCGCCGTGGCCGAGTGCCCGCTGGGCAGCGAGAAGACCCCGACCTCGCTGCAGTGCTCGACCGTGGGGATGGGCATCGTGAAGCACGGCCTCGGCTGCTCGATGATCTCCTTGACCAGGCCGTTGAGCACCCACGCGGACCCGCCGGAGAGCAGGATCGCCAGCATGGCTCGAACCCGCCGGTCGACTCTCCACCACACGAACACGGCGAGGGGGATGAACGCGAGCAGGAGGGCATCGGTCAGCACCACCGCGACGGCCTGCACCCAGGCCGGAGAAGCCACACCCCACCCCGCGATGACACGGAACAACTCGGAGCTGAAATCCACCACACCCACCCTAACCGGATTCCCGCGCGTCGCCCGGCACACCGGCGCGGCGGCGAATTCCCGAAAGTTTTCCACGCGGATCGGATCACGAATTCAGCGGAAATCCGTTACCCCGCACCGTGAGCCGGGTGTATGAGTGGAGGGAAACCGATCTTCTGGGGAGGTTCTGCGATGCGTTCGCTGATCGTCGGAAGTGCTGTTGTCATCGCCGTTCTGGGGTTGGGGGCTCCGGCGAGCGCGGAAGGAGCGCTGGAGCCGCTGGTGGGTTCGGCCGCTGAGCGCGTGACGCTGTCCGACCAGGTCGCGGCGGCCAAGTGGGGAACGGATTCGCCGATCGAGGACCCCGAGCGCGAGCAGCAGGTGCTCGACGGTGTCGCCGTGCGGGCGGCCGAGCTGGGGCTCGACGCCGAGGAGGCCAAGCGGATATTCCGCGATCAGATCGAGGCCAGCAAGCTCGTGCAGCGGGGGCTGCACGCGCGCTGGAGCGCCCATCCCGACGAGCAGCCCACCGAGCGGCCCGATCTCGGCGAGATCCGCCCCGAGCTGGACCGACTGGGGGAGGCGATCCTGCTGCAGCTCCGCGACACCGACGAGCTGCGCGACGGCCCGTCCTGCGACGGCAGGCTGCTCAGCGCCTACGTCCGCACCGCGCACGACCTCACCGCCCTGCACCAGGCGGGGCTGGGCCGGGCGATCCCCTCGATCTGCTCCTGACCTCCGCTCAGGCGAGGGCCTGGTAGGTGGTGGTCTCGAAGTCCTGGAAGTGCGGGGCGCCGCCGGTCAGCGCGCGCTGCGTGAGCAGGATGGCGATCAGGTCCTCGGCCGGTTCGGCGAAAGCGGTGGTGCCGAAGCCGCCGCTCCAGCCGAACTGGCCGACCCCCGCCAGGCCGACCCGCCGGGTCACCACGCTCTGCCCGAACGCCCAGCCGACGTTGCCGGGCAGAGTGGCTGCGGGGTCGGGTTTCTGCGACGCGACGAGCCGGTCCGTGGTGAGCAGCTCGACCGACGCGCGGGACAGCATGCGGGTCCCCTCGTGCTTCCCGCCGTTGAGCAGCATCCGGTAGAACGCGAGGAAATCGTCCGCCGTGGACAGCAGCCCTCCCGCTCCCGAGCCGAAAGCGGGCTCCTCGGAAGCGGGTGCGGGGAACGGGACGAGCACGCCGTCGTCGGGCATGTAGACGGTGGGAACGCGGGACTCGGCCGAGGTGCGGAAGCCGGTGTCGCGCATCCCGAGCGGTTCGAAGATCCGCTCGCGCAGCACGTCCGCGAGCTCCCGGCCGGTCGCGCGGGCGATCAGCACGCCGAGCACGTCCGATCCGGTGTGGTAGAGCCACTGGTCACCGGGCTGGTACGCCAGCGGGAGCTCGCCGAGCCGCCGCATCCACTCGTCAGGGGTCACTCCGGGGTCGACCGGGGACGGTGACAGGCCCGCTTCGTGCATCGCCTTCGCGATCGGCACGTCACCGGGCACGGCGCCGAGCCCGAAGGTGAAGGTCAGCAGGTCTCGCGCGGTGATCGACCGGGCTGCGGGGACGGTGTCCGTCAGCGGAACGTCCGGGCTGGTCAGCACGCGCCGGTCGGCGAGTTCGGGCAGCAGGTCGTCGACCGGGTCGTCGAGCCGCAGCACGCACTCCTCCACCAGGCTCATCACGGCCGCGGCGGTGATGGGCTTGGTCATCGAGGCGATGCGGAAGATCGTGTCGCGCCGCACGGGCTCACCGCCGATGGACAGGTTCCCGTACGCGGCGATGTGCGTTTCACCGCCGCGGCTGACCGCGGTCACCGCGCCGGGGAGCGTGCCGTCGGCGACGTAGCCGTCCATGACCTCGCGCATCCGCGCCAGCCTGGCCTGATCGAATCCCACCGTCGTCCTCCTTGAAAATCCTTCGAGTGTCGACTCGGCGGCACCCCAGAACTCATCGGCGCCGGAAGAGCCCGACCTGGAGGAAGTCCGCGCCGAAGACCGGCGACTCCGGTGGCTGGGAGCGCATCCGCCGGACCTCCACGGGGGTGAGATCGGCGAAGACGTCCCGCAGCTCGTCGGGGGTGTAGGCGAGTCCACCTCCCAGGACGCCCTGGCGGTAGAGCTCCAGGTCGGGCAGTTCGGTCCCGGAGTTGTCGGCTCCGGCGACGAAGCAGCTGATCGCCAGGTGCCCGCCGGGGGCGAGGAGCCGGTCGAGCAGATCGAGGTAGCTGATCCGCCGGTGCGGCGGCAGGTGGTGGAAGCAGCCCGAGTCGTAGATGAGGTCGTAGGGGCCCGTGAGGTCCGCGGTGAAGGCGTCGCCCCGGTGGAAGCGGACCTCCGGGGCCCGCTCCCGGGCCCACGCGATCGCGGCGGCGGACAGGTCCACCGCGTCGACGTCGAACCCGGAGGCGGCCAGGTGCGCGGCGTTGCGGCCGGGACCGCACCCCAGGTCCAACGCGCGGCCCGGCTTCAGCACCCCTCCGTCCACGTAGGACACGAGGCTTTCATCCGGTTTGGCGGCGAAGAACGGGACGTCTCGGTCGCGATCCTCGTAGAAGCGGTCCCAGAACGGTTCCAGCGCCGGGAAGATCTCGTCGAGCATCCGCAGCAGACCGTCAACGTCGCGCACCGGACGAGCAGCGTCTCCCATCCGGTCATCCTACCGAAAAACCAAGCAGCGCAGGGACATTTACCGACTCCAGAGGTGCTGCGAGGCCAGTCGCGCGCCCTCCGCCAGGGCCGAGAGCTTCGCCCACTGGATCTCCTCGTGGACCCGCTTCACGAAGGCGCCCTGCGCGAAACCGCAGTCCGTTCCGGCGAGGACGTTGTCCCGCCCGACGACACCCGCGAGACGGATCAGCCGCTGCGCCACCAGCTCCGGGTGCTCGACGACGTTGGTGTGGTGCGTGACCACGCCCGGGATGAGCTTCTTGCCGTCCGGCAGCTTCACGTCCTCCCACACCCGCCACTCGTGCTCGTGCCGCGGGTTGGCCTGCTCCATCGCGTAAGCACCCGCGTTGACCTGGAGGATCAGGTCGATGACGTCGCGCAGCGGTGGGTCGAACGCGTGCGGACCGTGCCAGCTGCCGAAGCACACGTGATACCGGACGCGCTCCTCCGGCAATCCCTCCAGCGCGTGGTTGAGGGCCCGCACGCGCAGCTCCGCCCAGCGCCGGTAATCGTCGTAGGAGCCGCCCCCGGCCAGGATCGTGTCGCACTCGTGCATCAGCACCGCGTCGTCGACCTGCAGCAGCAGGCCGCTGTCGATGATCGCCCGGTACTCCTGCTTGAGCACGTCGGCGAGCGCGAAGACGAACTCCTCCTCGGAGTCGTAGTGCTCGTTGGTCAGCCAGTAGGCGCTCGCCGGAGCGACCACCGGCAGGAAGGCCTCGACCCCTTCGTGCTGCGCCACAGCGGCTTCCACGTTCGCGATGTCGCGGTCGATCGCGGTCCGGTCGTAGCGCAGCGGACCGGTGCAGTACCAGGCCGACGGCGCCTGCTCCTGCGCGCTGCTCTTGCGGACGGCCGCCTCGTCGAGCGCGTCGAGCTCGGCGTAAGCGCCCGGGAACGCCTGCCGGTCGCGGCTCGGCGGGAGCATGCTCGGGCCTTCGAGCTCGACCGGCCGCGATTCCAGGCCGCCGACCCGTTCGTAGAGGTAGGTGATCCAGCTGGCCTTGCCCATCTCGCCGTCGTCGACGACGTCGACACCCGCCTCCACCTGCTTGCGGACGACGTCGTCGACGGACTCGGACAGGCGGAGCTGGTAGGCGTCCTCGTCCACGGCCGCACCTCGGGCCTTCGCGGACAGGAACGACAGGAGTTCGGTCGGACGGATCAGACTTCCGGTGTGCGTCGCGAGGATCCTGCTCACGGCTCTCCTTCTGCCAACAACCCTGACGAACACGGCCCCCAAGACCGCACTCCGAACCCTTCTCCACCCCCAGCCCCCGGTCAACACCCCCACCACGGCCCGGAAACCTGGTGGAGCGTTCGTGGGCGGTGTGGGCCCGAACGGCCTTGCCCGGTCGGTTCAGACCAGAACGGTCTTGGTCCCCAGGGGAATTCCCACGAAGACGACGTCCTCAAGGCGGCCGTCGAGGTCGGCCACGGCCGGTAGACGTCCCCACTCCTGGAAGCCGTGGGACCGGAAGAGCCGGATGCTCCGCTCGTTGGAGGCGAAGATCGTGGTCGCGATCGCCCGGAAGCCCAGTTCGGCCGCCCGCACGATGGCGTGGCTCAGCAGGTGCGCG
Organism: Saccharopolyspora endophytica; assembly: GCF_018070075.1. Classification (GTDB taxonomy): domain Bacteria; phylum Actinomycetota; class Actinomycetes; order Mycobacteriales; family Pseudonocardiaceae; genus Saccharopolyspora; species Saccharopolyspora endophytica. Next base: position 370,895 of record NZ_JAGPXE010000001.1, on the reverse strand, counting down.
CCCTGGCCGCTGCCCCGATGGTCGGGATGCAGGTACAGCGCCAGATCGGCGGTGACGTCGTAGCCCCGGCGCCCGTTGAGGAACGGCTCCAACGACACGTACCCGGTCACGGCCTCAGGCCTGCCGGGCTCGTGGCCGACCCAGATCGGATGGCGCCTCGGATCGGACTCCGCGAACCACGCCTCCCGGGACGCGACCGTGATCGGTTCCAGATCGCAGGTCGCCGAGCGCTCCGGGATCACCGAGTTGTAGATGTCCACGATCGCGGGCAGGTCCTCGCGCGCGGCGAGTCGGTGCTGGTAGGTCAAGATGTCGCTCACCCTTCGAGTTCGGCGGAAGCCCACGCACCCGGAGCGCCCGGCCGCGCGGCCCTGGGATGCCCTGGTGTGACTTCGGTCCGAATTGCCGCTACCACGAGCCGCGAAGATCATCCGGACCTTGTAACCTTGGGCACGCGGGCCGTTAGCTCAACTGGCAGAGCAGCGGACTTTTAATCCGCGGGTTCAGGGTTCGATCCCCTGGCGGCCCACCAAAACCCCAGGTCACAGGCCTGGGGTTCTTCTTTTCACGATCACGCCCTACCTAAACCCTACCGAAACGACTCGCAGCCCCCGGCCTTCGCGAGCCCGCCGGAAGGGCAGTGGCTGGCATAAACACGACCGGCCCCCTCGATCACAGAGGAGGCCGGTCGCTGGCATGTCTCGCGTCAGATGACGTCTTCCATGGCATCCGCAGTCTCCCGACTGACCGCCTTACGGCCCATGTAGACATCCTGTGTCATCGATGGACGCGAGTGGCCGAGCTGATCAGCAATCAGTCTTGCTGTGAGGCCCGCCTCGTCCAGGATCGTCGCGGCGGTCTTGCGGAACGCGTGCGAGGTCACCCAGGCGAAGCCCGCACTGCCGCGTGTCTCCCGCAGTACCCGACGTGTGTTGGATGGGTCCCGCAGGCCTCCGAGGCTGTCCGGGAAGACCGGCCCGTCGGTCGGCTTCTCCGCCTCGATGAACCGCTTGCGCAGCATCTCGACAGCCCACGAGGGAAGCGGCAACGTCCGCTCTCCGTACTCGGTCTTGGTCGACTTCCTGATCAGGCCCTTTCCCTTCACCCTGACGACGTTGAAGTCGACACAGACCACGCCGTCATCGAGGTCGACGTCGGCCCAATACACCGCCAGAGCCTCACCGATGCGGACTCCCGTGGCCAGCATGAACCTGGAGAGATCCGGAAGATCCCACCTGGTGGCTTTCTCGTCTGCCTCCAGCTGGGCAAGCCACTGGATCCGTTCGTCTCGGGTCAACGCCCGCCGCCCGGAATTCCCGCGCTTGCGCCGTCCCTCCAGCCGCGATGTCTCCCGAACCGGATTTCGGTCCAACGCCTGGTGCCGAACAGCGTGTCCCAGCACGCCGGACAGCACGGACCTGGCGGTCTTAGCCACCCCGAGTCCCTTGTGAGTGCGCGTGGCCTGGAGGAACGCCTCCAGCACCGGCACAGTCACCTCGTACCCGATCCGGAGTTCGGCAAACGCCGGCATCACGTGCTTGTTCAGAACGCTCCGGTACTGATCAAGAGTCGTCGGGGACCGGTCACCGGCGTCAACACGCTGCTCGACGGTATTCAGCCACTTCTTGGCCACGTCACCGAACCTGCTGTCCGGACTGATCTCGGCCCCAGGCCGTCGCTTGCCTCGCTCACTGAGAGCGGCCTTGAGCGATCGAACCGCAGCCGCCTTTGACCGGCCCCGCCGTTCAACCGGCCTGGTGACTCCGTCGAAGTCACGGAACTTCACGAGCGCAAGCCATCCGCCCTCAAGCTCGCGAGTCCAGATCTCGCCATGAGTACCGATCGGCAGTGGTGGGCGTGGCATCAGACCAACACCTCACTCTGTGACTCGAACCAGGACTCGACATCATCAGGCTTGTATCGGACGTACTTCCCGACTCGACGCCCCGGAGGTCCGTACCCCTTGACGCGCCATTCGTAGAGGGTCCGCTGCGGGACACCGAGGTACTCAGCGACATCCTTCGTTCCCCAGAGACTACGCATGGCTAGTCCCTCCTTTCGTTGGCGTAGCGGTGTTTTCGGGCTTCGCGTTGGCGGTCGGCGATGGCGAGGGCGAGTTCCTGTTCCTCGGGGTCTCGGTGGCCGATGCTGGTCATTTCCCAGTGGTTGATCACAGCCACGGAATCCGCGGTGACGCCGATCTCGTCGAGGTTCTGCTCCAGCCGCCAGGTCTGGCGGTCGCCCCGGATCTGTTTGAAGGTCGTCGAGTAGCGCTGGGACTTGGACAGAAAGTGCCCTCGGAAGGCGAGCATGTGACACCAGCGCCGCAGGTTGAGACCTTCGAGCTCGTCCAGGCCCCCGAGGTCCCACGCGGTACGCATGATCTGCCGGTGATGCTCGCTGGCGTCCAGGAGCTCGATGTGCTCGCGGGAGCGGATCGGGCGGTCGGCGGCCTCGGACTTGCCGGTGCCCTTGGTGGCGTACTTGGCGACGTAGGAGGCCAGCCGGTCATCGGTGATGGCGCCCTGGTCGTCTTCGACCTTGTGGGCATCCACCGCACGGATCGGCCGGACGTCGATCTGATCGCCCCAGGTCAGCAGCCGCGTGCTGGGGTCGATCTCGGGAGCTTCGACGCCGGTCGCAGTGTGTGCGGCGTGGACGGCATCGGTGAGCAGATCAGCCGTGGCCCACGAGGGCGCGGCGTCAGCGGCTCCTTCGGGGCCGTCGATGCGGATCATCGCGTGGAAGTGGATGACGCCGCGCTTCTGGAACTCGGCGACCTTGGCGTAGGACAGCCGGGCGTGCTCCCTGAGCTGCTTCTCGGTGATGCCGGCCGCGCGAGCGATGTGCCGCCGGAGGTAGATGGTGAAGCGGTTCCACAGCTTCCCGGCGTGGGCCTGCCACAGGACGTGCCCGGTGTAGTCGTAGACGCCAGCGTCGATGGGCTGACCGATGGCCGGGTCGTGCTCGTGGTGGTAGCGCCCGCAGCGGCACGGGATGGTCTTGCCGTTGGCCGAGGTCCGGCGGTTGTGAACCGGCCCGAAGCTCGGGGCGGTCAGGGTGACGAACAACCGCGGTTTGTCGGCCACGCTGACCGGCACGCCCTTGGAACCGCCGGACATCCCGGCACGCACGAGGTGGAACGCATCAGCCGCGTAGCGGTCCGAGCACGCTGGGCAGACGGACTCGCGGCGATTGCCGCAGGGGGCGAACAGGTGCCCGGACTTCATCGCCGGGGTGCCGTCAGGCTTGGACAGCACCGTGCCGGTGGTCTTGTCGGTGAGCATCCAGTGTCCGGACAGCCGGACCGGGTGAGCGCATCCGCCTGTGGCTTTTACCATCGAGCGCCACTGCTGGTAGTCCGGGGACTGGAGCCGCCGGGCAAGGCGGTCCACAGCCGGTACTTCGGGCAATGCCATGTGACCTCCCAGAAGAGGGCTCGGCGGAGCACCCACGGAGGTCGGTCCCGTGCCCGGTGGATGCCCGCCGAGCAGGGGTTGAACTCGCGATCTTCAGTTGTGCGATGCCGTCGCATCAGGCCGCGGCGTGGCCGTTGGTGACGGGGCGTTCGGTGGCGTTGAGATCAGCGACGATCTGCGCGGCCATCGGTTCCGGCAGCCGGACAACCTGGCGGACATCAGCCGGAGTGAACTCCCGGCCCTCGGTCTTCGCGCGCTCCCAGACGTCGGTAATCGCCTTGAGGATGTCCGCCGGAAGGTTCATCGATTTCCCGATGACCGAGGTGATGGCCGGTCGTTCCACCGGTCGCGGACGTTCGGTGGACTCGGTGGCCGGCCTTTCCGGCACCTCCGGCCGTTCCTGCACGTCACCCGGTTCCGGGGTCTCCGGTTGTTCCGGTTTGGGTGGGTCTGCGGCGGCATAGGCGGCCAAGATGACCTGCCGTTGCCGGGCCTGAATGACCGGGATGACTTCGGCGATGCCGTAGACGATCACCGGGATGATCGCGTGCACGACCGCCGAACCGGCGTTGAACTCCGCCCACCGGCCCCGCAGCAGCGGGATCAGTTGCGGGATGACGTTCATCAAAAGCGTCGAGGTCAGCAAGACGCGCTTGAGTCGGGACCACCAGTGGTGATCAGGTGAAACCCCGTGGGCGAGGATCCTCGCCTCGAAGTTCAGCAGCACGATCAACAGCCCCGCGAACATCGGCTCAACCGTCCAGGCCGCCCACCACAGCGGGTCATCCCTGGTGGAGTCCCCGGCGAGGAACTGCTGCACACCCGTGGTGGTGAACACCAGCCCCAGCGCCAGGAAGAACCACAGCCCGGCGAGGGTCCGCCGCCCGTTGCGCTCCATCTCCACGGCCTGAAGGTCAGGGTCGCGGATCAGCCCCCGCAGATGCCGAGCCTCGGAGATCCGATCCCCGAGCTTGCGGACCCGCCGTGTCTTGCCCTCTTCGGCGTCGTCCTGGTCTGGCTGCGCCATCGGTTGTGCCTCCCTACTGCGCCGGGCTGAACAGCTTGATCAGGCCCCGCACGAGCAGCACTAGGCCGACGCCGATGCCGATCGACACGGCCGGGCTGAACACCAGCCAGACCAGCGCCAGCACGGCCAGCACGAACGCCAGAACTCCGAGGCTCATCAACACGCCCTTGCCGGACAGTTCAACGTGGACGATGTGCATGCGTGAATCTCCTTACTGTGATTGAGGAATCCGAATTTCGGTGCTCGATCGAGAGGTGTGCTTGTCGCCGTACATCCGGTCGTCAGCCGAACCGAGCAGGCGGCTCAGGTCCGCCGATTCGGCCGGCATCGTCATCACGCCCAGGGCCATCGAGACCTCGACCGGCTGGCCGTCGATGGTGGTGATCCGGGCGATGGAGTCTTGAAGCTGCCGAACGCGGTGTTCGGCCGTGGCCTGGTCGGTCACTCCGGGCAGCAGGACGGCGAACTCATCGCCGTGCAGCCGGACCGGGAGTTCACCGCGGTTCGTCTCCCGGGCCAGAACTCGAGCGACCTCGATGAGGACCTGGTCGCCGAAACGGTGACCGTAGGTGTCGTTGAACGCCTTGAACCCGTTCATGTCCCCGATCGCCACCGCCACGGGACCGGAGCGACGCCGCCGCCGGAACTCGGTCTCCAGTGCGGCCCGGTTGGCCAGTCCGGTTAACGGGTCAGTGAGGGTCCGTTGCCGGTATCGCCACGCGCAGCCGGTGGCTGCCACCGTGGTCACCGTCGTGACACTCAAAGCGAGTCGTGCCAGCATGGGTCTTGCCTCCATTCGAGGTAAGGCCCGCCCGACTCCGCCAAGAGTTCTCGGGCGGGCCGCTTGAATTTCCTGGTCAGGCGATCTCTTCGTCGTCGCCTTCGAAGTGCTCGATCTCTTCGACCTCGTCGTCTTCGAAGTCTTCGAAGTCGACTTCGTAGGGGTTGGTGACGGTGCCGTCCGGAAGTTCGATCTCCTTGCGGATCGGGGTCACGTTGTTGAGCTCGGTGCAGAAGGCCACCAGCTCGGCGATGTCGTCATCGGTGCTGAAGGCCGCGCGTACGCGCTGTGGCTCCTTGCGGCCGTCGTTCTTGGCGTAGGCGACACCGGCGAGGTAGGTGGGGATCTTGTCGGCGAACGCGCCGAGGTCCCGCATCCCTTCACCGAGGCACATGTCCACGTACGAGGCGGCATCGACCCGCAACGCGATCTTGGTGGGGAACAGTCCGCGCATCGGGACGACGTCCTTAGTGGGTTCCTGCGTCGCGGCGATGATCCGGCCACCCACCGCGCGGAACTGCGTGAGTCCCTTGGACAGCAGCTGGTGGAACTCCACCCGGATGTCGCGATCGGTGTAGGCGGTCATCGCGGCCAGCTCGTCGCAGATCAGCACATCTAGGGGCGTTTCCCGGGACGGGGTCGCGTTGCGGATGCCCTGACGACCGAGCTCGAACTTGCGCTCGTCCAGGGCCTCGACGTACTCCCGCATCAACGCCAGTCCAGCGCGGTCGGAGTCGGCGAAGCGGTGGAACATCTCCCGGCCGCCACCGAGTTCCATGCCGCCCTTGGGGTCGATCACCCACAGCCGGACGTGACCGGCCCGGATCAGCGGTGCCAGCGCCCGCTGGATGCCCCACAGCCACGAGCCCTTGCCCGCGCCCGTCTCACCCGCCAACAGGACGTGGATGTCCCGCTTGGCCAGGTCGAGTTGGAAAGGCCGGCCGAATTCAGTCCGGCCGATCTCCAGCTTGCGCAGGTCCACCGCGTCCACCGATTCCGGCATGGCGGGAAGCGGGATCACCATCTCGTTGAAGGGCTCGCGGCGCTGGAAGTCCAGGGCGATCTTGCCGGGCTGGAGGATGCGCATCGAGGCCGCGTGGGCCTTGAAGGAGTTCGCCAGACGGTCGAGCGCCTGGCCGTAGTCTTCGGGTTCCTGGCCCTTGGCCATGCGGATGTGCAGCGAGTCCCACACCCAGTTCGAACGCACCGCGACCAGCTTCGGCACCAGCGAATCGCCCCGGTGGTCAGCGGTGACGAGTCCGCAGGAGGCGACCACGCGCATCCACTGACGCTGGTAGATGACCCATCGTCTCCACCAGGCACGCACGAGCCGTCCGGCGAAGCGGTCGAAGGTCGGGGCGTCCAGGAACCGCCACGAGGCACCGGCCAGCACCGCGATCCCAGCGGCCCACAGCACCGTCTGATAGCCGAGCGTCACGCCCGCCGTTCCCACCGCCGTCGTGCTGCCCATCGTGCGGGGGTGCCGCAGCATCCAGCCGCCGACCACTCGTGCCGGAGTCCGTTCCGTGCCCACTCGCGTGTCTCGCATGACTGCCTGCCCTTTCCATGAAGAAGGGCGTCGGACTCCCGCTATGGGAATCCGACGCCCTGCCGTGCTTGGGGTTGTTCAGTTAGCTTCTGCGCTGCGACATCTCCAGGTGAGCGACCAGATCGCCCACGGCTCGCTTGAGCCCGTTCAACGGACCACCCAAGCCCTTCGGGACACCGAAGCTGGTCACGGTCTTGGTCAGCTCCAGCATCGTCGCGTCGATCTCGCGCACCGTGCCGGTCACACCGTCTGCATTGGCCATTACTTGTACTCCTTCGCAACACTCGATCCACCGTGTTCAGCGATGCCCTCACGAACCGCGTCCGCCGCCTTCGCGACCGCAGCGGCCAACTCCTGGGCCTCCGCGTAGTGCCGGTCCTCGACGAACTCGCCGTCGAGGAATTCGACCTTGTTCACGTCCTGGTTCAGCTGATCCATCAGCGAACCGATTGCCGACAGCCGCTTGATTCCGCGCGAATTGCGCCGGAACAGCTGTTTCGAGATCTCCACCAGCGATCACCCTCTTCCTTTCACCCGGGACGTTCCCGGGAAAACCTGGTTACCGACCGCCGACGCAGCCCGAACCGTGAAAACCGATCGGCGAATTGAACAGCTCACTCATCGCTCTCGCCCTCCTGCTCTTCAACCCTGCGGATGACGGTCACAACGGTCTGGAGCGACGCGAGCAGTTGGCTCGTGACCTCGTGCATGTCAGCGCCGCACGCGGTCGGACCACCCGGAACGTCCACCGCGTATGCCACGTCGCCAGCAGTCCCGAAGGCCTCTGCGAGCTCTGTGGACAGCCGACGCAGGTCCTCCAGCGCCTGATCCCTCTGAAGCTTGTTCACAGGTACACCACCCACTTTCGATCCGAGCAGTACTGGTCGTGCGAGTGCCGGTAGAGCCACTTGTCGCAGTGGCACGCCGGGCAGTACTTGAGCGACATTTCCAAAATCTCCTTTCCCGAAGGCCATAAAGACCCCCGGAACATTCGCAGACGGCCGGGGGTCAATAAAGCCCTACCGGTGCAATTCCTACCGGTTTTGGGCATAGCTCGGCCCACTATGGAATTCTCAAACAACAAGCAGCCGGAATCGGCTTAGAAAGAATCAGAACGAAACAGTCAGGATCAGCGGCTCGGTCAGGCGGCGGCCGAGACCTGCGCGCCGACCGGGGTCATGCCGTGGGCCCGGAAGGACAGGCCCGAGCGACCGTTGCGCTCCCAGTAGCTGACCGTCGCATCGATGAGCTCGACGTAGGCGCCCTCCTCGAATCCCTCGCCGGGGTCGGCGGTCAGGGTCACCTTGATCTCCTCACCCTTGCCCGCGAACTCACCGGGCTGAGCCTTGCGCTTGGCGAACAGCGACACCACGAACTGCTGGACGCCCTGCCGGTCGGTCACGACCTCCGAAACGCCTCGGTCGTTCTCGAACATCTTCAGCGTCGGCGCCTCGGTGATCATGAGTTTGTGCCCCTGCAGGTTGACCGGGATGTTTCGCACTGTCTTACCTCCACTTGATCTCTTTGAATGTTGGCCAGCTTGGCTAGCCATCTACAGATTAGACCAGCTTGGCTAGCCATGTCAACAAGTTGGCCAGGCTGGCTAGTCAGATCAAGGAGCACTGCGATAACCTGGGCAAATGACAGAACTTGACCCGGATGACCCCAGGCCGCCGTATCAGCAGGTCGCGAACTCGCTGCGAGCCTCGATACTCACGAAGAAGCTCAAGCCGGGCGACAAGCTGTCGTCACAGTCCGAGCTGGCTCAGCGGTACGGCGTCGCACGGATGACGATCCAGCAGGCGCTGCGGATCCTCCGCGAGGAGGGTCTCGTGGTTTCCCGCCAAGGGAGCGGGGTCTACGTACGGGAGCGGACCGAGCGCCCCGTTGGTCTGCGTCCGCACCTCGAGCGCGCGTTCGAAGAGCCCGAGGTGCGGATTGACTTCGCGGGATTCTCAGGCGAGACGCTGCATGGCGCCCTGACGGAACCGCTCGACAAGATCCGGAGCGGACGGGTTCGCCCTGAACTCGTCCGCGTGCGTCTTCTGGTCCCGGACACGGATGTCCCGTGGACGCTTCCCGCCCGCGTCGAGGACATGGGCGACAGCCCCGAGTTCCGCAAGCGCGCGGCCGGCATCATGGAGCGCCACACCTTCGCCATCGTTGATGCGGTCAACGAGATGGAGCGCATCGGCCTGATCGCAGACGCCAAGGCAGAGCTTCGCGTGTACCCGGCCGTGCCGCTGTTCAAGCTGTACCTGATCAACCAGCTCGAAGCGTTCTTCGGCTACTACCCGGTCCGCGAGCACGTCGTGAACCTGGAAGGTGCCGATACACCGATCTGGGATCTCATGGGCAAGGACGCCACCCTGTTCCACCACGCTGCCGAACCTGATGAGGAGTCTCTGAGCTCCCTGTTCATCCAGCAGTCCCAGATGTGGTTCGACAGCATCTGGAACACCGTGGCGCGGAAGGTGCCCCGATGAGTCGGCCGACCGAAATTCTCGAGCGAAGCAAGGTCGTCTTGCTCGACTTCGACGGCCCGGTGTGCGCGGTCTTCGGCGGCCTCAGTGACCACGACGTCGCCGTCGAACTCCGCGCGCTCTTCCCCAGGGGCCTACCCGAACGCGTCGAGGACAGCCGCGACCCGTTCGACGTGCTTGAGTACGCGACTCAGTTCCCCGACCTGGCGGCCCAAGTCGAACAGCGCTTTCGTGAACTGGAAGTCCGTGCCGTCTCACTCGCTCCCCCGACTCCCGGTACGGCCGAGGTTCTGAAGAGCCTTCAAGACCGCGACGTACGGGTCGTGATCGTCTCGAACAACTCCGAGACGGCCGTTCGGGCATACCTACACGCCAGCAGGCTGGAGTCGTTCACCAACGGAGTCTCAGCTCGGGTCAGTGCCGAGGTCGCCCAGCTGAAACCCTCCCCGTTTCTCCTCCACCAGGCCATGAGAGCTCAAGGGGTAGAAGCCGCGGACTGCGTGATGATCGGCGACTCGACAACAGATATCGAAGCCGCCCATGCAGCTGGAACCGACGTGATCGCCTACGCGAACAAGCCCGGGAAGCGCGACAGACTCTCGCCGTTCAACCCCACAGCCATCATTGAGCACATGGCCGAACTGATCGGTGATGCACCCCCCAGCCATTGACCTGTTCCAACAAGCTGAACCCTCAGGTCAGGACTCGCCTCGACGCCGCTTCCGGAGCTGCGCCTTGAGGTCTTCCACGTCCCAACGCTGGTGCCCGCCGGCAGTCACGAGCGCAGACTCAACGACTCCCTCAACCGCCCAACGCTGAAGCGTTCGACGGTCAACACCGATCGCCTTCGCAGCTTCTCCGGTCGACACGTATCTAGAGGGCACTCACCTACGTTCACCCGCGTTTAGACACAAAGCCACCCGAATGCCGCGCCTGCCTACCTATACAGGCGAATGTCGCGTTTGCGTACGATTGCCGCGTGGTGGACATTCGCGCTGGGAACTGGGAGTTCGAACTAGACGTGACCGTCGTCGATGGCCGCGCCTGGTGGACATGCCCTATCGGCGGCGAGCGTTGCGGTCGCGTCATGGCCGGGCTCGGATCCATCGGGCTCGACTGCATGACCTGGCACGTGGAACATGCCCACCTCATGACACGCACTTATCGGCGTCCTCAATAGGCCGAACGTTCCGAGCCGACGAGATCGATGCCGGGCGTCGCGTGTCATCCGCACCCGCGGCGGCTTGGCTGATTGACTCGAAGCGCCCAAGCCTCCCTAGGCGCTTTGGCACTGTGTTGACCATGAACACAGTGCGCCGCCGTTCTGCCCGCCGCCAACGGAAACGGCACCCTGCTCGACCGGTCGGACTCGGATTGCGCCGCCCGGTACAGACACGCAGGACACCGGCACGCAAGAAGCTTGACCTGACGCAGTTGCTGACGCTTGGCGCCGTGCTGGCCACCTTGGCACTCGCCGTGCCGAGCTACATCGCGGCGAACTCGCAGGCTGAGCAAGCCCGCAAAGAGGCCGAGGCTGCCGCGCAGGGGCAGCTCACCGACCGGTTCAGCAAGGCCATCGAACAACTCGGCACCGCCGACAATCTCGAAGTTCGCCTCGGCGGGATCTACGCACTGGAACGCATCGCCCGCGACTCCGAGCGCGACCACTCCACCGTCATGAACGTCCTGAGCACCTTCGTCCGCGAGAACACCAAGAAGCTCCGGACCGCAGAAGGTCGCTGCCCTCTCGCGACCCCCGCACCCGATGTGCAAGCCGCGACGACCGTGTTCGCCCATCCGCAACAGGGATGGCACCGCGCCAAACTCGACCTCACCGGCGCTTGCCTCACCGGCGCCGACCTCACCGGCGCCAACCTCACCAGCGCCGACCTCACCGGCGCCAACCTCCCCCACGCCGACCTCACCAGCGCCGACCTCACCGGCGCCGACCTCACCAACGCCAACCTCCCCCACGCCGACCTCACCAACGCCATCCTCACCAACGCCAACCTCCCCCACGCCGACCTCACCAGCGCCGTCCTCACCCGGGCCAACCTCACCAACGCCGTCCTCACCCGGGCCAACCTCACCAGCGCCGTCCTCACCCGGGCCAACCTCACCAACGCCAACCTCCCCTACGCCAACCTCACCAACGCCCTCCTCGCCGACGCCAACCTCACCGACGCCAACCTCGGTAACACCAACCTCACCAACGCCAACCTCCCCGGCGCCGAACTCACCCACGCCTACCTCGCCTACGCCAACCTCACCGACGCCTGGCTCAGAAACGCCAACCTCACCCACGCCGACCTCGCCAACACCAACCTCACCCACGCCGACCTCGCCAACACCAACCTCACCCACGCCGACCTCGCCAACACCAACCTCACCAACACCAACCTCACCGCAGTCACTGGGTTGTCCCCAGATTTGGCGCCGCCGCGATGAAGACGACAGCGCCCGTGAAATCTGCCCGGGTACACGCGAAAGCGTTCACTTCTGACGAGCTCGCGACCGTCTTGACATTCAACTGACGTCCAACCATGGCGCCGAAGTCAGACCGTGGGCAGCAGTGCTACCTATCAACCGACCATCGCGTCTCATCCATCGAGCGAAGTAGGACGTTGCAACACCGCTCCGCGTGTTTAGACTTTCTCTACTTCATCAAGGGCGGCCCCTTCGGGGCCGCCTGCCACTGCATGCAAGTCGGGGTGGAGCTGCCGACCTTCCTGTATGCGAGCCCGGTCAAGCGGTCGTCGGCCGGCCGGGCGTGCGGCTCGCTTCGCTCACCGGTCCCGGCAGGCCGACGACCGCGACCGGGCGCGATCGGAAAGGTCGGCAGCCGCACCCCGACGCCAGTCGCGGCAGGCGGCCCCGAAGGAGCACGCCAGAAGCTGAGCAAGCCAACCGCGGAATCCTGCAACAGCAGGCCACAGCGCACCTCGGCGAACTCACAGACCAGTGCTGGGCACGCTGACGAGTTTGTCGCCTTACCACTGCCGGTGAGCGCTAACCTGGACTTTTCGACGTGGTTGCCCGCCTGTGGTCCATCTGCGGGCACCTGATGAAACAGATCTCTCAATCTCCACGATGTAGCAAATGGACTGGGCAGTAGCTACGATCCGACCGGGCTGAGCCGCTAGGTGCAGCCCAGTTAAGAAACCCGGCCAGCGCTGCGAACACTGACCGGGTTGCGGGTGGTGCTACTGGAAGGGCCACCAGCCCCAGTGGTCATGGAACCACTGGGCAAGCTGAGTGCGAACTTCCTGCCATGCCAGCCAGAGAAGGAGCCGGACCACCAAGCTGAGCGAGCTGCGGGTCCGGCTTACTTCTTGGTTGGGGTGCGACACCTTGCGATAACGCCTTCCGCGACGTGCGGCAGCCATACGGCCTACCTCCTCCGTCTAGGAGCAACTTCTTTTGTTGCCCACGTCCGGAGTCGCCCCGACTCGACAGAGTCGGAGGAAGCGACGTTCAGCCCGTCGCCGCCACGGAAGTTATCCAAGTCGATCTCGGATGCCCGGAGGTTACGGTGCGGAGAATCGCTCGCGCACCTTGCCAGGACGTGAAGCTGAGCACAGTAACACTGGCGAAAGGGGCGGCGATCACAACCATTTTCGCTGTTCAAAGCCTCGGCTTGCGCTCCTTTTCGGGCTGATACCGATCACTTTGAGTTGCGACCTCCGACACACTGGCGATGTGTCGTCAGGCTGCCCGTCGCGCCCCGCACCGATGTCCGCCGATCGAGCGATGCCACGCCCGGCACATGCGCAAAACTGGCGATCATTCGCACGTGTGTTCTAGCCTGAGTGTGTCGAGCTGGAGGATGGGGAAGATCCAGAAGGCGCGACGCGGGTCGGCCGCTGCACCTCTCTGGCCGACCCGATCAAACTTCACGTCGAAGCGGGCACCAAGTGACGAACGAGGGTGGCGATTGCTGGCAGGGCACACGGCGACGGCCGGACACCCCGCAACCCATCTGGGTCCGCCTGACCCAGGCGCTACCGCCACAGCGCGGCGTCGGCTACGGCAACACCCCACTCCGCGTGCGAGCGGGCGGGATCGACATCTCAGCCACGGCCCCCGGCGTGCTGCTAGCTTGGCACCAGACGTGCGTAGGCGACTGGTGGGCACTCGCCACCTTCGAGCTGACGAACCGGAGCGGCAAGCCCGGCCTGGTTGTTACTCAGCTTGTACCCGCAAAGGCCGTCACACCACGCTAGTCCGCACCCAACCTTTTCCCTTCCGAAACGACCGTCAACGTCCGACAGCGACAGCCCTCAATGGCCATTTGCGTACGTGAAACAGCCTGAGTACACGAGGTCTTCGGATGGGTCCGGAAACAACCGGATACGTCGCCTTAGAATCCGCGGGTTCAGGGTTCGATCCCCTGGCGGCCCACCAAGAACCCCAGGTCATACGGCCTGGGGTTCTTTGTTGCCGAGGCCCGGTTGCCAATTGGTTGCCGACCTTCCCCGGCCCCTCGATGGGTACCACGAAGGCCAGGGCTTCGGCACTGGCGCGGGACTGCTGCCCCGGACCGAAGTACACGTCTTGGGTCATCGACACCCGCGAATGGCCCAGCAGTCGGCCACCTGGCGAGCGGCCAGCCGGCGAGCTTCGGGCCAGCGGCAGGCATCGCGTGGCACGTCGAACATGCCTGCGGATCCTCTGCTACCGCAGCCCGGCGTGAGCAACGGCCGGGACACCTGGTTGCCCGGAGGAGTTCGGCGACGCCCGGTCGCGACAGAACGGGGCGGTGAGCATGTCACGCCCCACAGCCCGTGACTGGCGTGCTTGCTGGTGATCAGGAAATCGGTTCACCATGCCACCGTGAACCGGACGGCTTGTGGTCACCCTGTCAGTCGTCTTCGCCCTTCTTGTCTTCCTCGCCCTTCTTCTCTTCTTCACCCTTGCCCTCCTGCTCCTTGGTCTTCGTCGGAGCAGGCGGCGGCGGGGGTGGCGGAGGCGTGACGGTTTCAGAGTGGAGAACGGTGTCGGTGTTGATCAGGGGCGCACCGTCTTCGACCAACAACCCGAGTTGGTGGAACTCCTTGATGCGGGTGCCGTCGGGTTTGGTCAGCTCGATACCGACGTGCACGGTGTCGTTGCCGGTGGTGGCCGGAGCTGAGAAGACGACGACGTCGGAGATCTGGGACCACGCGTTCTCGTAGTTCTGCTGCCCTCGTGTTTGCAGCGCCGGGCCCAGGCGGGTCCAGGCGTTGTCGGGGTGCTGGGGGAGCAGGGCGTAGTAGTCGGAGACGACGCGTTCGAGGTCGGCGGGCGAGGCCATGCGCGTGTCGGCCGAAGGTTTCGGAGCCTCGGACGAGAGCTGCGCGATCCCCAGGGTGATCAGCAGGATTGCGACGGCAGCGAGCCCGGCGATGAGCAGCGGACGGCGGGTCGGGCGGGTGCTGCGCTGCGGGCTGGGGTGCTGGTTCCAGTCGGTGATGGGGGTGTTGTCCAGGCGGGTGCCGTAGTGACCGCCGGTGGGTGGCACGACGGTCGTGGTGTGCCCGGAAATTCGGCCGATGACCTGAGTGCGGTCCTCCATGGGAACGGCGAACTCACCGGGAAGGGGTTGGCCGGAGGCCGCGGCGTGCAGTGCCGCATGCAGTTGCTCGGGCGTGGGGCGCTGGTTCGGGCTGGTGTCGAGCATGCGGTCGAGCACGGGGCCGAGCGGCCCGGCGTGTTCGGCCGGCCGGGTCGCACCGGCGGCGACGCGGTGCAGCAGGGCCAAGGAGTTCTCGGCGTCCTCACCGGAGGGCGGGAAGCCTTCCACGGCGGCGTAGAGGGTGGCCCCGAGGGAGTAGATGTCCGAGCCCGGGCTGGGCCCATTTCCTCGGGCGATCTCGGGTGCGAGGTAGGCCGGGGTGCCGGACAGGATTCCGGTCTTGGTCACTGCGATGTCATCGGCGGCGTGCGAGATCCCGAAATCGGTGATCTTGACCGTGCCGTCATCACCGAGCAGCACGTTGCCGGGCTTGATGTCGCGATGCACGATCCCGGCCTGGTGCGCGGCGGCCAAGGCTTGGACGGCCTGAGAGCCGATGACCGCGACGGTTTCCGGGGCCATGCGGTGCTGTTCGGCCAGGACATCGGCGAGGCTGCGTGACGGCAGGTATTCCATGACCAACACGGGAAGCCCGTCGTGCTCGGTGACGTCGTGCACGGCGATGGCGTTGGGGTGCTGCAAGCGGGCGGCCAGCCGTCCTTCGCGCATGGCGCGTTGCCGTGCCTCGTCGGCAGCTCGTGGGTCCATGCCGTGCGTGGCGTGGAGCTGCTTGACGGCGACGGGGCGCTGCAGGAGTTCGTCGGTGGCCAGCCACACCACGCCCATGCCACCGCTGCCCAGCTGCCGTTCCAGGCGGTACCGGCCGGCCAGAAGCGTGCCGATCTCGCTCACTCGTCGCCTTTCCTGCTTGACTGTGCCCGAACCGCGCCTGTGGCAACCGGTTCCGGGGGGCATGAAGGCTGGTGCCGACGCCCGCGCTGAGATGGGTGTGACCGCCATCCGCGAGCGGGCGTCGGCCCGGCCGACCCTACGTAGCCCGGTCGGATTAGTGAAGATAGTCCCTAATGACCGAACTCACTCGGGCTCTCGGGGTGGTTCGTGCGGGAGCTGGAGGTCGGAGGCGATGGCGAAGCCGGTGCCTCGGCACCGTGGGCATAGCCGCTTGCGGGTGACGAACTGCGGTGCTTGCCCGGCCTCGGTGAGCACTTGCACCGCGGAGACCTCGCACTCCCCCTGGCAGTGCTCGCACTTGGGCCGTGGCCGGCAGAGGCTCGGCAGCGCCTCAGCTCGTGTGATGACCTGCACCCGCAGCTCCTCCAGGTCCGGAGAGCGGTCTTCGGGGTCGGCGTGGCGTCCGCCGGAGTCGGCTTGAAGCGCGGCCTCGTAGCTGCGCAACGCCTCCTCCACGTCATCTCCGATACCGCCCAGTCGCGCTTCCCGCATACCGGCCCCCTCCGCTCAGCCACCCATCGACTCGGCGGTGGTGATGACCTCGGGCGGAACCGGGGAGTCGGAGGCCAGCGCCTCGAACAAGGTTTGAGCCTTCTGCTTGTCCCACTTGACCACCGACCCACCGGCGTCGGTCTCACCGAAACCACCGAAGGGCACGGTCGTCGTGATGCCGTCGCCGGAGGCGATGCCGTTCATGGCGAAGGCCAGACCGCCCAGGTGCCACACGTGGTCGTCGCGGTTGACCAGGAACGTGCTGGAGGTGTTGAGGATCAGCGGGAACAGCCGCAGCGGGTTGAGGAACACCTCGGGGCTGGACGCCCTCTCGGACAGCGCGCTGAGGAACTCGCGCTGCCGCTCCACGCGGTCGAGGTCACCGCGCGCGGTGGCGCGGGTGCGCACGTATCCCAGCGCTTGCGGACCGGTCAGCGTCTGGCAGCCCGGCTGAAGGTCCAGATTGGCCTTCGGGTCCTGCATCGGTTCCTTCACGCACAGGTCCACGCCGCCGACCGCGTCGGTCATGTCAGCGAACCCGCCGAGGCCGACCTCGGCGTAGTGGTCGACGCGCAGCCCGGTGTTCGCCTCGATCGTCTTGACCAGCAACTGCGACCCGCCATGGGCGAAGGCGGAGTTGAGCTTGTCCTTGCCCTGCCCCGGGATCGACACGTAGGAGTCGCGCGGCAAGCTGACCATCGTCGGCTTGCCACCCGCAGCGGGCACGTGCACCAGCATCATCGTGTCGGTGCGGCGCCCCGCGGTGTCGCCGGTGCCGAGCTCGGCCTGCCGCTCGGAGTCCAGGCCCTCGCGCGAGTCCGAGCCCACCAGCAGCCAGTTCGTCCCCGGTCCATCGGCCGGGCGTTCACCGTCGGTCGGGATGGCGTCCTCGCGCTTCAGCGAGAAGTCCACGTAGACCAAGAACCCCACCAGGACCAGCAGGAAGACCGCGATGACCGCCAGGATCTTGCGGCCCGGGCGACGGCGCGGACGGTAATGCTGCGGCGGTCCGTAGGGATGCTGTCGCTGTGCGTAGGTCATATCGCCTTCCGAAACAATCGCCGGACACGTATCCGCCCCCCGACGGCACGGCGCGAAGCATCGCAGAGCGACACCGACGAAAGTAGGGCCTAGCCCACACGGGTGACCTACGGTCTGAACACAGAGTCATCACACCGCGATAACCATCTACCCAAGATGCAATTTAGTTGCATTAATCAATTCGATATTTATGCTGAACACGGCAGCAAATTGACCTGGATTCAGATTTGCTGCGCGTTCGGGTGACCCCTCTCTCGCGTCACCCGGTTGATGGCCGGGTTGTTTCAGCCGGGTCCAAACGGACACAATCCGCAACCATGAACTACGACCCGCGCTACGGCCCGCCGCCCCAGCAGGGGTACCCCCACCCGCAGCAGCCAGGTCCGTATCAGCAGCCACCTCCGGGCCAGTACCCGCAGCAACCGCCTCACCAGGGCGGATACTACGACGAACCACCGCACGGCCGTCGTCGGGACGACAGCAGCGAGAGCATCGCCCACATCATCCGCATCGTCGTGGGCGTAGTCATCGCGATCTTCACGCTGCACGTGCTGTTCGTGGTCTTCGACGCCAATCAGGGAAACGGATTCGTTTCCTTCATTTACACGATGGCGCAGGTCTTCGTTCTCGGCCTCGGCGATGTCTTCACACCCGACGACGAACTCCTCGGAGTCGTCCTCAACTACGCCCTCGCCGCCCTCGTCTGGGCCGTCGGCGGCAAGCTCGTCATCAAGGCCCTCCGCCGCTGACGCCTGACGAGCTGGAAATCCTACGCCTAAAGTGGCAGGGAGAATTTCCACTTATATCGGCTTCCGTTTGCCAGAGGCATTCTGGAACTGCACTCTCCGCGTTGGCGGACTGGTGGTCAATGCACCGCCAGTCCGCCTTCGCAGAGTTCGGGGACGGCCCCGCGAAGCGCCACCACCTCAGCCTCCTGGAGCGCAGCGCCTCGGTCCGCCCGAACGGGTGGATTCGCGCTCACTGGCCGACCCGACCAAACGTCACGTCGGAACGGGCGCTGGCGACGTTCGAGCTGACGAACCGCTCCGGCAGGCCCTGCCTGGTAAGTAACGCAGGTGGTCCCCGCGAAGGCCGTCACACCACGGCAGGGGACGGCCGAAGTGGCCGATCAATTGCCGAGAATCAGCCGCAGATGACGGCAAATCGCACCAAGCAAGGCGAACTTCCCAGGCGCCGTCCACGCAGCTGATCGAAGGTCATGTCAGGCAACGACAAACACTGCCCCCATGGATCGACAATCCGCGGGTTCAGGGTTCGACGATCCCCTGGCGGCCCACCAAGAACCCCAGGTCACACGACTTGGGGTTCTTGCTATTTCGGGTCAGGAGATCCACTGCTGTTCTCTGATCGGGGGGCGCATGCCTCGGATGCAGGCCACCATCTCCAGGGTTCGCCGGGTGGGGAGGACCTGGTGGGAGCGGAACATGATGGCTCCGGCGTGGGCGGCCACCGCGGTGGCCGCGAGGGTGCCGGTGAGGAGCTCGTCCTTGTCGGCGGCGTCCAGGTCGAGGCTTTCGCGGACGAAGGTCTTGTTCGACAGCGCCATCAGCACCGGCCATCCCGCCGCGACGATCTCCTCCACGCGTGCCACCAGTTCCAGGTGGTCGACCGTGTTCTTCCCGTAGCCGGTGCCGTCGATAAGGATGCCTTCGCGGGGAACGCCCTTGGACTCGGCGAGCGCGGCCAAGCGCGTCGTCTCCTCGACGACCGTGGAGACGACGTCGTCGTAGTCCGAGCGGACCGGTTCGGCGCGGGGGTCGCGGTTGGCGTGCGTGCACAGGTACCCGGCGCCGTGATCGGCCGCCACGTCGAGGATCTGCGGGTCGGCGGCGCCCCAGGCGTCGTTGATGATGTCCGCGCCCGCGCGGCAGACCGCGTCGGCCACCTCGTGCCGCCAGGTGTCGACGCTGATCAGCACGTCCGGGTGGTTCTGGTGGGTCCACTCCACCGTCGGGAGCACCCGCCGGATCTCCTCTTCGGTGTCGACCTCGTCGCCGGGGCTCGCGGTCACACCGCCGATGTCGATCACATCGGCGCCCTCCGCGACGGCGCGCTCGACGGCGGCCTTGGCCGCGTCTTCCTCGAAGGTGGAGCCTCGGTCGTAGAACGAATCCGGCGTGCGGTTGACGATCGCCATCACCAACGCCCGGTCCCGAACAACTCGGCGACCGCGGAACACCAGGTCGACCGCGCTGGAGCCAAGATCTCGCAATGCCCGTTCCTTCCTGCGAGGGCCTGGGAAGCCCGATACGGGCAGTTTGCCAGAACGGCCGCGGTGCGAGGAGCGCTCAGCTGTTCGAGACCAGGTAGCGGACCAGCAGGGTGTCGTCCTGCGCGAGCACCGAGGCGAGGCTGAGCCGGGCGGGGTCGATGCCGGCGCCCTTGGCGATCCGGTCCGCCGTCCCGGACACCAGCAGCGGCGAGATCGTCAGCCGCAGCTCGTCGACGGCGCCCGCTTCGAGCAGCGAGCCGAAGAGCCGCGGCCCGCCGTCGCAGTGGATCCGCCGGAGGCCCCGCTGTTGCAGGGCCGCTGTCGCCGCGGCGAGGTCGACCTCGGTCTCACCGGCCAGCACGACCTCCGCACCGGCCGCCTCCCACTGCTCCCGCAGTTCGAGAGGCGCTGAGCCGCTGGTGATCACGATCGTCGGGACCTGGGCGTCGGTGATCACCGGCGCGTCCGGCGGGAGGGTTCGGCCGGTGGTGACGACCGCGATGCGGGGGATCGGCGCCAGACCGTGGCGCTCGCGGAGCTCTGCCTGGTCCTCGTCGGGTTCGATGCCGCGGAACTCCTCGACGACCGCGGTGTTCGACCCGACCAGGATGACGTCGGCCAGCTTGCTCCCCAGCGGGTACACCTCGCGGTCGGCCGCGTTCGTCAGCCCGCCGGAGCGTCCGGCGACCTCGACGGCGCCGTCCGCGCTCGACACGAAGTTCACCGCCAGCCACTTGGACTCGCCCTCGGGATAGCCGTAGAGGCGTTCGAGTTCCGCGCGATCGACGTTCCCCGCCTCGTCGGGCGGCCACAACCGGTACATCAGTCCAGATACCTCACGACGTTCGAGGGCTCGCGCCCGCCGGCGATGCTCGCGACCATTTCCAGGGTGTGCCGGGTCTGCCGAACCTGGTGCGCGCGGAACATGACCGCCCCGGCCTGCGCGGCGAGCGCGGTCGCGGCGAGCGTGCCGGTCACCCGGTCGCCGAGCTCCACGTCGAGCGTTTCGCCCACGACGTTCTTGTTGCTCATCGCCATCAGCACCGGCCATCCGGTGTCGATCAGCTCCGGCAGCCGGCGAAGGATCTCCAGCGACTGGTAGGTGTTCTTGCCGAAGTCGATCGCGGGGTCGATCAGCAGGCCTTCGCGGGGAACGCCGAGCGAAACCGCCTTCTCCGCCAGCTTCGTCGTCTGGTCGATGACGTCGGCGACGACGTCGTCGTAGTGCGGGCGCGACGGATCGGTGCGCGGTTCGAGCCCGCCGGTGTGGGAGCAGACGTATCCGGCGCCGTACTGGGCGGCCACGTCGAGCATCTGCGGGTCGTAGCCCTGCCACGTGTCGTTGAGCAGGTCGGCGCCGGCCTGGCACACGCGGTCGGCGACCTCGTGCCGGTAGGTGTCGATGCTGATGATCAGGTCGGGGAACTCCGCGCGAGTCCACTCCAGGGTCGGGAGAACGCGGCGGATCTCCTCCTCGACCGTCACCTCCGGCCCCGGGCTCGCCGGGATGCCGCCGATGTCCAGGACGTCGGCGCCTTCGGCGACGGCGTCGGCGATGGCTGCCCGTGCCCGGCCTTCCTCGAAGGTGGCGCCGTGGTCGTAGAACGAATCCGGCGTGCGGTTGACGATCGCCATGATCAGAGCTCGATCGCTGACCACCGCTCGACCCCGGAAGGCCAACTCAGGCATCCAGCCCCCTAACTGGGAAAACTCGGCGCGTACCGCTTCTCGCCGAGCCTACCGAACCGCGACCGTTCCGCGGTCCGCTCACCCACCGCCTCCGCGGCCGTTGGCATCGGGCGGTTGCGGTCCGAACCGCCTGTGATCGATGTCGGTTTCACCGGGTCGGTTCGGAGTGAAACCGCCACCGACCGAGCGCGGGCGTGCTTCGATCGACGTCGTGGTGGAGCTGAGCGCGACCGTCCTGGCCGAGCCCGGGGCCGCGGAGCCGCCGGCGGTGTTCGTCCACGGGGTGCTCGCCTGGGGTGACGACGACCGGTACGGGTTCGGGCATCAGCGGGCGCTCGCCGCGCATCGCCGGATCGTGCTGCTCGATCGGCGCGGCCACGGCGGCAGCCCGGACCTGGAGGGGCCGCACCGGACCGACTACGAGGTCGATGCCGCCGACGTCGTCGACGCGCTCGGAGACGGCGCGCACCTGATCGGCCACTCCTACGGAGGCGTGGCGGCGCTGCTGGCCGCCTCCCGGCGCCCCGACCTCGTCCGGTCGCTGTGCCTCATCCAGCCGGGATCGCTGCGCGTCGCCGAGGACCACCCGGCCATCGCGGACCGCCTCGCCCGCAACCGCGCGGCCACCGGCTCGCTGCCGTCGGACATGACCGCCGAGCAATACCTCCGGCTGGCCACCGAGAGCGTCGGCATGCCGACCCCGCCCGCCACACCGCAACGTCTGCGCGCCGCCCGCACCAGCATGGGCGAAAAGCCCTGCTGGGACGCGACGGTCGACCTCGGTCCGATCGCCGACGCGCCCTGGCCGTCGCTGGTCATCGTCGGTGACTGGGCGGGCGCTCCGGACGCCTACCGGCGGCTCGCGGGCGAACCGCTCACCATCGCCGCCCAGGTCCTCGCCGACCGCATCGGCGCAGATCTCCTGACGGTTCCCGGCTTCTACCCCCACGTCCAAGAACCCGACACCGTCAACGACGCGATCCAGAACCTCTGGTCCCGCGCTTGAAGGGAGCCGCACGGCGGCAGTTCGGCCCGCGCGATGTCGTTCGATCCGCGAGGTCGGGAGTGTTCGGGACGTTCTTGCTGCTTACAAAGGGCATCGGGCGATGTGGGCGGGTGGCGTGGGTACTGTGGGGCCGTGATGGAGATCTGGGTGAACCCGCAGTGCTCGAAGTGCCGTTCCGCTGTTGGCGAGCTCGACGCCGCCGGGGCCGGGTACACCGTGCGGCGGTACCTCGAAGACCCTCCGTCCGTCGCCGAGCTCGAAGCCGTGCTGGGGCGGCTCGGTCTGGAACCGTGGGACATCGCGCGGACCGGTGAGGGCGTGGCGAAGGAGCTCGGGCTCCGCGAGCTGCCCAAGGACGCCGAGCACCGCGACGACTGGCTGCGGTTGATGAGCGAGAACCCGAAGCTGATCCAGCGGCCGATCATCACCGCGTCGGAGGGCACCACCGTCGTCGGACGCGACCCGGAATCGGTGAGCCGCGTCCTCGACGCCGAGAAGAACGCCTGACGGCCAAGGGTTTTCGGCGGATCAGTCGCGGCGGCTGAGCCGCTCGCCTACGCGGATGATGCGCTCACCGACGTTGTCGGCGAGACCGCTGGTGGCGTGGGCGACCCGGTCGGCCGCGATCCTGCTCACCGCCGCCGCCTTGATCGCGGTGTCCTCGGTGAACTCCGCCGTCGCGGCACCGGCCTGATCCGCCCAGCCGGCGGCGCGCCCGGAGAACCGCGCGACGTGCTCGGCGGTGTCCTCGCGAACCTGCTCGTAGAACTTCGCGGCCTGCGCGACCGTGCTGTCGACCAGCTTCGAGAACGCTTCGGGAACCGGCATCGCACCCTCCTCCGGAGACGCCGAGAGAACCTGTTACTTCGAGTAACACATTAGGCACATCACACCCCGTCCGCAACGCCGCCGCAGCAGGCCGCGGCGATGGGCCGAACGGAGCAGTGGGACGCGCCTTGGCCGGAGCCCGCTGGGACGTCGGGTCTAGTCCAATGTGGATCCTTTGCCGCCGAGCGTGACGAGCGTCGCTCCGGAGGGGCGCTTGATCGTGCTGAGCAGGGGCTACTTCTTCCCGTAACCGGAAGTTGAGATTCCACGTTGCCCGGGTGATGCCGGACCGCAACCTCGGGCACATAGGATCAAACTCCCAGGGAAGGGATTGCCCGCACGGCCGCTGAGCAGGCGTGAACCTGAATATGCCAAAACCGTTGATGCGGGCAGAAACGGCGCCGATACGTCGGCAACCACTAAGGACAGATACCTATGCTTCAGCAGCGGACGCGACTGTTCGGTTCCATCGCGGGCCTGTGCACCGCCGGCGCACTGCTCGCCGGCTGCGGCGGTGGCGAATCGGCCGAGCACGCGCAGCACCAGCCCGCGCCGCAGGCTCCCGCCCAGGGACAGTCCGCTGCGGGCAAGCAGACCTCCGGGACGTTCGAGAACTTCTCGCCGGCCGCCAAGGCCATCACCTACAAGCCGGACCAGGTGCCGGTGGGTGGGCAGATCAACGTGTCCTCCTCCAACGCCGACGGCAAGAGCAAGGTGACCGTCGAGGTCAAGGGCCTGCAGCCGAACCGCGCCTACGGTGCGCACGTGCACGTCAAGGCGTGCGGCCCGACCGGCGAGGACGCCGGCTCGCACTACCAGGAGAAGGCCGACCCGGTGAAGCCGTCGGTCGACCCGGCCTTCGCCAACCCGCAGAACGAGGTCTGGCTGGACTTCCACACCGACGCCCAGGGCAACGGCACCGCCACCGCCGAGGGCACCTGGGCGCTGGCCACCCGCGATGACGCCCAGTCGGTCGTCATCCACGAGACCCACACCCACTCCGAGCCCGGCAAGGCCGGCTCGGCGGGCGGGCGCCTGGCCTGCATCTCCGCGGACTTCTGAGCCGCCTGAAGCACCGGGAAGGGCACTCGCCGGCAGGCGGGTGCCCTTCCCGCTCTTCCGGCCCGGGAACGACCGCGACGCAGGTCACGGGTGATCGAGGTTCGGCGTCAGGGACAATGGGTGCGATGACCGCTCTGGACCTGCCCGCCGCGACGGGCGCCAAGACGCTGCGGATCGGGCCCCACGAGGTCGATCCGCCGGTGGTGCTCGCGCCCATGGCGGGGATCACCAACGTCGCGTTCCGGCGGCTGTGCCGGGAGTACGGCGCCGGGTTGTACGTGTGCGAGATGATCACCAGCCGCGCGCTGGTGGAACGGCACCCGAAGACGCTGGAAATGATCACCTTCGACGCCGACGAGCACCCGCGCTCGATGCAGCTCTACGGCGTCGACCCGGTGACCATGGGCAAGGCCGTGCGCATGATCGTCGAGGAGGACCTCGCCGATCACGTCGACATGAACTTCGGCTGCCCGGTCCCGAAGGTGACCCGCAAGGGCGGCGGATCGGCGCTGCCGTACAAGCGGCGGCTGTTCGCCGACATCGTGCGCGCCGCCGTCGACGCCGCCGAGCCCGCCGGGATCCCGGTCACCGTGAAGTTCCGCATCGGCATCGACGACGAGCACATCACCTACCTCGACGCCGGTCGCATCGCCGAGGACAACGGTGCCGCCGCCGTCGCGCTGCACGGCCGGACCGCCTCGCAGCGCTACTCCGGCACCGCCGACTGGTCGGCGATCCGCACCCTCAAGGAGCACGTCACCTCCATCCCGGTGCTCGGCAACGGCGACATCTTCAGCGCCGACGACGCGCTGCGGATGGTGGCCGAAACCGGTTGCGACGGCGTGGTCGTCGGCCGCGGCTGCCTCGGACGCCCGTGGCTGTTCCGCGACCTGCAGGCCGCGTTCACCGGACGGCCCGTGCCGGAAGGACCGAACCTGGGCGAGGTCTCGCGCGTGCTGCGGCGTCACGCCGAGCTGCTCGCCGACCACATGGGCGAGGAGAAGGGCCTTCGGGACCTGCGCAAGCACATGTCGCAGTACCTGCGGGGATTCCCCGTGGGATCGGATCTGCGGCACGGTTTCGGGCTCGTCTCCAGCCTCGCGCAGCTCGATGACCTGCTGGCCCGGCTCGACCAGGACGTGCCGTTCCCGGTCGACGCCGAAGGTCCGCGCGGACGTCAGGGATCGGCGGGCAAGGTCGTGCTGCCGGAGGGCTGGCTCGACGATCCCGACGACCTCACCGTGCCCTCGGGCGCGGAGATCGACTCCAGCGGCGGCTGACCCGTGCGAGTGGTCTGGCCGCTCCTGGTCGCGCTGTGCGCGACCGGGTGTGCGACGGCCCCGCAGCAGCCGGACTTCCGCGGCTACTTCGCCGACAACAACGCCGCCGCGACCGCGGGCCCGCAGGCGCAGCAGGAGTTCTTCCACCGCTCGCAGCACCCCGATTTCTCCGACAGCACGTGCGAACTCGGCGATCTCACGGTGCAGCTGGACCCCGCCTGGAGCACGCTGCGGCCGGACCCCGGGTTCACCGCCGACGGCGTGGTCCCGCGCGGCGAGATCTGGGCGATCGGCGTCGAAGTCACCACCCGCGTGAACGGCAGCGCCACCGGTCATCAGATCGGGTCACAACACCTCGTAGTCCTCGACGGGCGGACCTTCGGGTTCGCACCCTGTCCCCAATAACCGAAAATCCAGACATGCGGCCAAGATCACCTCGATACGGTTGCAGAGCGGTGATATGAAACCGACACTGGTTTGCTCGTCCGTGCGGGTGGGTCCGAACCGATTCGCTTCCACATCCGCCCCTCCGCCCGGTACACACCTAGGAGCCGAAGGCTCGGTCTCCGATCGCCGACGTTGTCACCCGATCGCGCGAATTGAGACGTGGGGCGAGTCCAACCGGCATGATCGTTCCGTCAGATGACGACAGCGCGGACGGGAGGTGGTCGACGTGATCCGCAACAGGTACGCCGGGCAAGACCCGCACTCCGGCGGCGGTGACGTGCCGCAACCGCCCACGCCTCGCAGCCGTGAGGAAGTCGCCAACGGCACGGGCATGGCGGAGCTGCACGAGTCCATAGCGCGCCTGCTGGCCTCCCGGGGCCAGTGGCGGCAGGCGTACCACCACCTGCGGTCCGCGCTGGACATGATGTCCTCGGACAAGCCCGCCGTGCCCGAACAGCTGCGCAGCGAGGTCGAACTGCTGCGCAAGGAGCACGCCAAGGCCCGCGAGGAGAGCCTGCGCGACAGCCTCACCGCCAGCTACAACCGTCGCTACCTCGACGAACGGCTCGCGGACCTGGTCACCGAGAACTCGATGACCGGCGAGGGCATGGCCGTGGCCCTGATCGACCTGGACTGGTTCAAGCTGGTCAACGACACCTACGGACACCTGTTCGGGGACCGGGTGCTGCAGCGCGTCGTGGACCTGCTGCAGGAGGCGCTGCCGGACGGCGCGTTCTGCGCCCGCTACGGCGGCGAGGAGTTCGTGCTGGTGCTGCCGCACATCCTGCCCAACTCCGCGGTGCAGGTCTGCGAAGCGGCCCGGCAGCGGGTGGAGCACTTCCCGTGGGAGACCATGGCGCCCGGCCTCGGCGTGACCATCAGCATCGGAATCGTGCACGAGCAGGGAACCGGCGGGCACGTCTCGGGCGAGCAGCAGCTCATCTCGGCCGACGCGCTGCTGTACGCGGCGAAGCGGGCCGGGCGGAACGCCGTCGCGTACCGGAAGGGCGCGGAGGTCCGGTTGGCCGGGGCCGCGGCCGAGCGCGTCACCGAAGCGGGCAGGAGAGCCGCCGGTTACTGATGGCGATCAATCAAGGACACAGGGTGCTTTCAGATTTCACGCATACCCGTCATCTGGCTTAGCACGGTTAGTCGGAACAGACCAGTGAGCCGGTAGGATCGTGCACTGATTGTGAAGAAACTGTCGGCGCTATCGTCAGTTCGGGCGATCAGCCGTACTATCTTTGAGGCGCAACGCGATACATGTCGGGGAGTATCGAGCGCGTCAAGATCCGCAGAACGATGACTGAGGCAGGTTGGGAGGGAACACGCGTGCCGCAAGACCCCCGGCATGGCGACTTCGGGCACCGGCGTACCCGCCCCGACGAGGACGCCGATGCCACCGGTTCGGCAAGTGGTTCCGGGCGTCGCCGACGAGCGTTGTCCGAGGACGGCACGGGTGGCACCCGCGTGATCGACCTGCTGTCCAAGCACGGCAAGGGCCCGGGCACCTCCGGCCACCGCCGCGCCGCTGAACCGCAGCCGCCGTCGGCACCTCAGCCTCAGCAGAAACCTCCGCAGACCGGCCCGCGTCGGGCCGCTCCGCAGGCACCGCCGGAACCTCCGCAGGCGTGGACCTCGCCCGAGCCGACCGGCCGGCGCCCCCGGCAGGCGCCGCCGAGCCGACCGATGCCCACGCCGCCCGCTCCGCCGAACAACCCGGCGCCCCCGGCCGGCTGGACGCCGCCGAGCACCGGCCCGCGGCCCGTGCAGCAGCCGCCGGCAGGCCCGGTGTCCCCGCCTTCCGGTCGCACTCAGCGACCCACCCCGCCACCGCCCGCCGCTCCGGGTGCCGCCGCCGCGTTCGCCGGTGGCGCCGCCGCGCGTCCCGCCCGGCGCAGCCCCGAGCCGCCCGCGGATGAGGCCACCCGGATCAGCCAGGCGCTGAGCACCGACGCCCCGCAGCGCGTCTCACCCCCGTCCGGCCGCAACCCGCGCCCGAACCCCGCGCGCCCGCCCGCCGACATGGACGCCACCACGCAGCACCCGCGGGTGCCGGCGGCCCCGCGGCAGGAGCGGCCCGCGCAGCAGGAGCGGCCCGCGCAGCCCGCCAAACCCACGCCGCCGGCCGAGCAGCAGGCCGAGAAGACCGCGATCGTGGCGCCCGCCGACGGCTACTCCGAGCTCGACGAGTTCGACGACGAAGCCGGCATCGCCGAGGACTTCGGCGACGACGACGATCGCAAGAACGACATCGAGCAGATCGACCTCACGCTCGCCCGGTTCTCCGCGGTGCACGACGAGATCGCCGCCGAAGAGGCCAAGCGCCGCAAGCGCTACGCGTGGCTCCCCGGCAACAAGAAGGAGCCCGAGCTCGGCAGCGACATGCCCTTCGACTTCCGCGACGACCGCGGTGGCGGGTCGCGGATGGAGTGGAAGAAGAAGCAGCGCAAGCGCCGCACGCACCTGATCGTCATGGCCGTGGCGGTCGCCGCGTCGCTGACGGTGTTCCTGTCGCTGGGCTTCGCCTGGGGCGCGACCGCGCTGTTCGGTCCCTCGGCCGTGCTGGCGCTGGACCCGAACTCCTCCGACATCAAGGACGCCGCCGGGCAGGCTGGCGACCAGAACTTCCTCATGATCGGCTCCGACACCCGCGCCGGAGCCAGCGCGTCCGACGGCGTCGGCGACGAGAGCGACGAGCCGGGCGCGCGCTCGGACACCACGATGGTCGCCCACATCCCCGCCGACCGGAGCCGGGTGGAGCTGGTGTCCTTCCCGCGCGACCTGCAGGTGGACCGGCCCGACTGCCAGCGCTGGGACCCCAAGACCGGCAAGTACAGCAACGAGGTCGTCCCGGGCAAGAAGGGCGCGCGCCTCAACGAGGCGTACGCGGTCGGCGGCCCGCTGTGCACCACCAAGGTCATCCAGCAGGTCTCCGGCCTGCGGATGGACAGCTTCCTCGGCATCGACTTCAACGGCTTCAAGTCCATGGTCGACGCCGTGCACGGCGTCGAGATCTGCACCGAGAAGCCCGTCGTGGACTCCACGCTCGGCACGGTCATCCCCGAGGCCGGACGGCACAACCTCACCGGCGACCAGGCCCTGACCTACGTCCGCGCCCGGCACGTCAAGGGCGACCCGACCTCCGACTACGGGCGGATGCAGCGCCAGCAGATGTTCCTGTCATCGCTGCTGCGCAAGACCATGTCCAGCCAGGTGCTGCTGGACCCGCGCAAGCTCAGCGACTTCGTCAAGGCCGTCAGCGCCAACACCTTCGGCGACAACATCGGCGCCGACCGGCTGATGGACCTGGGCCAGCAGCTGCAGGGCCTGGACCCGAACAAGGTCACCTTCGTGACGGTCCCGACCACCGGCTACGCCAACGAAGAGGGCATGGAGGTCCTGCGCGAGGACGCCGCGAAGGCGCTGTTCCAGTCGATGATCGACGACGCGCCGGTGACCACCGACGGGACTCCGCAGAAGGCCGCCCAGTCCACGCCGACCGGCGGTTCGGGCGGTTCCGGTGGCGCGGCCGGCGTTGGCCGGGTGCTGCACCAGCAGCCCGCGGAGCCGGCCCTGCCGGGCGACTCAACCGTGAACGCCGGCACCGAGATCTGCGGCTGACCTGCGGTTATCGCCGGCCTCGAGCTGGTCGATCACGGCGATTTCACCTCCGGTTCACCACAGGTCATTCTGTCCGATTCCGCCGGGAAGTACGCTGGGTGACATGCGCGAGGTCTACCAGGAACAACTAGGCATGCTCACCGACGTTCTCGCCTCGATGTCGGCGATGGTCGGCACGGCGATGGAGCGCGCCACCAAGTCGCTCCTGGAGACCGACCTGAGCCTGGCCGAGCAGGTCATCGACGAGGACTCGCTGGTCGACGAGGCGCGGTCCCGGGCCGAGGAGTACGCCTTCGGGCTGCTTGCCCTGCAGGCCCCGGTGGCCGGTGACCTGCGGAGCGTCATCGCCACCATCCACGCCGCCGAGGACATGGAGCGGATGGGCGACCTCGCCCTGCACGTGGCCAAGGCCGCCCGGCGCCGGCACCCGAACGCCGTGCTGCCGGACGACGTCGCCGCCTACTTCGCGGAGATGGGCCGCATCGCCGTGAAGCTGGCCCACCAGGTCAGCACCGTGATCCGCACCCAGGACGTCGAGGCCGCCCGTCTGCTGGACGAGGTCGACGACGAGATGGACGACCTGCACCGCCACCTGTTCACCGTGCTGATGAGCCCGGACTGGGAGCACGGCGTGGCCACGGCCGTCGACGTGACGCTGCTGGGCCGCTTCTACGAGCGCTTCGCCGACCACGCGGTCGCAGTCGCGCGCCGGGTCGAGTTCATCGTGACCGGAAAGATGCCGTCCCGTTGATCGGTTTCCGCAGCTAGATGACGATCTCGCGCGGAAAGTATTAATAGTCGGTCTCAGCACTCGATGTTGTGATCTTCGTGTGCCATCCTCTTTCGAGTGAGAAGCGACCGAACTCGTACCGATGAGGTGCTCGGTGGGTAAGAGTCCGACCGTGCACCGACGTCGACTGGGAAGTGAACTGCGGCGCCTCCGCGAGATCGCCGGCCGCACGCACCGCGAGGTCGCCGCCCACCTGGACTGCTCGCAGGGCAAGATCAGCCAGATCGAGCTGGGCCGGGTACCGGTGCGCACCTCCGACGTGCGCCTGATGGCCGAGTTCTACGGCGCGGGTGATCAGCTCGACGCGCTCATCGACCTGGCCCAGGACTCCAAGCAGCGCGGCTGGTGGCAGCAGTACCCCAGCACGGCGCTGCGTCCCGGCCTGCAGACCTACCTCGGGCTGGAGACCTCGGCGAAGGCCGTCAGCTGCTTCGGCAGCGACCCGCTGCCCGAGCTGCTGCAGACCACCGACTACACGCGCGCCCTGCTGACCTCCGACTCCCAGGTGTTCACCGACGACGAGATCGCCGAACGCCTCAAGGTGGTCTCCACGCGCCAGCAGCGGCTGCTGGGCGAACACCCCCTGGAGCTGTGGGCGGTCCTCGACGAGTCGGCTCTGCGGCGCCGTGTGGGCGGTCCCGCCGTGATGCGGCAGCAGCTGGAGCACCTGGTGCTGCTGGGCTACCGCCGCAACGTCACCATCCAGGTCCTGCCGTTCAGCAACGGCGGCCACCCGCTGATGGGCGACCGCGCAGCGGTCTTCTCGTTCACCAACGAGGCCGACCCCCAGGTCGTGCACCTCGGCGACTCCGCCAACTCCCGCTTCCTGGACAAGGCCGCGGACACGGCCGACTACCTCAAGGCCTTCGAGCAGGTCTGCACCAACGCCCTCACCCCCAAGGACTCCAGCGCCTTCATCTCCTCCGTTGCCGACGAGCTGCCGGTGTGACGGAACCACGAAAAGCGGGGCCTCCCAAGGGAAGCCCCGCTTTTTTGGAACCGACAGACGTCAGGCAAGCGACGGAGTCGCTTTCTCCGTGCCCGCACCGCTGAGCAGCGGGACCACAGAGCATGTGCCACCGAAGAAGGCTCAGCCGAAGCGGCCGGAGATGTAGTCTTCCGTGGCCTTCTGGGTGGGGTTGGAGAAGATCTTGCCCGTTTCGTCGATCTCCACGAGCTGACCGGGCTCACCGACCGCGCGCAGGTTGAAGAACGCGGTCTGGTCGCTGACGCGGGCGGCCTGCTGCATGTTGTGGGTGACGATGACGATCGTGTAGTCCTGCTTGAGGTGCGAGATCAGGTCTTCGATCGCCAGGGTCGAGATCGGGTCCAGCGCGGAGCAGGGCTCGTCCATCAGCAGCACGTCGGGACGCACGGCGATGGCGCGGGCGATGCACAGGCGCTGCTGCTGACCGCCGGAGAGGCCGCCGCCCGGCTTGTTCAGCCGGTCCTTGACCTCTTCCCACAGGTTCGCGCCGCGCAGGGCCTGCTCGGCGACCTCGTCGAGGTGCGACTTGTTCTTCTCGCCCGCGAGCTTCAGCCCGGCCACCACGTTGTCCCGGATGGACATGGTGGGGAACGGGTTGGCCCGCTGGAAGACCATGCCGATGGTCTTGCGGACCTGCACCGGGTCGACGTTGTCGGCGTAGATGTCCTCACCGTCGAGCATCACCTTGCCCTCGACGCGGGCACCCGGGATGACCTCGTGCATCCGGTTGAGCGACCGCAGCACGGTGGACTTGCCGCAACCGGAGGGACCGATGAACGCGGTGACGCTGCGGGCAGGCACCTGCAGGGTCACGTCCTGCACCGCGTGGAACTTGCCGTAGTGCAGGTTCAGGTCTTTGATGTCGAGACGCTTGGCCATTTCGAAAGTCCCTACTTGGTCTTGATCGCGAAGATCTTGGACAGACCGGTCGCGGCAAGGTTGATCAGCATGATGACGATCACGAGGGTCAGCGCCGCTCCCCACATCCGGTACTCGCCGGCGATGGTTCCGGTGCTGCGCTCCATGAAGATGGTCAGCGGCAGCGACGCCATCTCCCCGTTGAAGAGGTCGAAGTTGATCGCCGAGGAGTACCCGACCAGGATCAGCAGTGGCGCGGTCTCACCGAGCACGCGCGCCAGGCCGAGCATGACACCGGTGACGATGCCCGACAGCGCGGTCGGAAGCACGATCCGCACGATCGTCTTCCACTTCGGCAGGCCCAGCGCGTAGGCCGCCTCGCGCAGTTCGTTCGGCACGATCAGCAGCATCGTCTCGGTGACCCGGACGACGACCGGCAGCATCAGCAGCAGCAGCGACAGCGCCACCGCGAAACCGCTGCGGGTCATGCCGAAGGTGGTGATCCACAGCGCGTAGATGAACAGACCGGCCACGATCGAGGGCAGGCCGCTGAGGATGTCCACCATGAAGGTGGCTGCCTTGGCCAGCTTCGACCGCTGTCCGTACTCGACCAGGTAGACGGCGACCATCACGCCCAGCGGCACCGCGAAGACCAGGCAGACCAGGCCTTCGAAGACCGTGCCGACCAGTGCGTGGTAAACGCCGCCACCGAAGTCGGTGGGCAGCAGGCCCTTGAAGGAGTGCGACCACCAGTCGCCGCTGAGGACGGGCTTGAGCCCGCGTTCGAGCAGCGTCCACAGCACCCACAGCAGCGGGATGACCGCGATCACGAAGGCCGCCGCGAACAGGACGGTGGCCAGGTTGTCCTTGAACTTCCGGCCGAAGCCGATGCTCTGGAAGGCCGGCGCGGTTGCGAGCTGCTCCACGTCGGCAGCGTCGGTCCTCATGACTTCCCCTTAGCGCCGGCCGCACTCTCGATCCAGCGCGCGATCGCGTTGACTGCGAAGGTGATGACGAACAGCACCAGACCGGCCGAGATGTAGGCCCCGACCTGCAGGTTGTTGTTGAACTCCGCGGACCCGAGGGCGATCTTGGAGGCGAAGGTCGCCCCGCTGTCGAAGATGCTGTACCCGGGGGGCGCGGTGGTCGCGCTCAGGATGATGGTCAGCGCCATCGTCTCGCCCAGCGCGCGACCGAGGCCGAGCATCGAGCCGCCGACGAAGCCGTTGCGGCCGAAGGGCCACACCGTGGTCTTGATGACCTCCCAGCGGGTGGCACCGAGCGCCAGCGCGCCTTCGATCTGCGCGTCCGGGGTGCGGGCGAAGACCTCGCGGGTCACACCGGTGATCGTCGGGATGATCATCACCGCGAGCACGATCCCGGCGGTGAACACGTTCGCCCCGGAGTCGACCTGGGCGATGTTGCCCTGGCCGAAGATCGGGATCCAGCCCAGCGTCTCGTTCAGCCAGTTCGACACCGGCTTGAGGAACGGCCCCAGCACCAGGAATCCCCAGAGGCCGTAGACGACCGAGGGCACCGCGGCCAGCAGGTCGACGATGTAGGCGAACGGGCGGGCCAGGTTCTTCGGCGCGTAGCGGGTGAGGAACAGGGCGATCCCGCCGGACAGCGGCATCGCAATGACCAGCGCGACCACGGAGCTGGCGATGGTGATCCACGCGAGGTCGAAGATCCCGAAGCTCATGTTCGCCGGATCCCGGGTGTCCCACTCCCGGCTGAACAGGAAGTTCACGTGGTTCACCTGCAGCGCCGGAACCGCCCGGATGAGCAGGAAGATCGCGATCGCGGCGATCACCGCCACCACGAACGCGCCGGACGCGGTGGCGAGCGAGGAGAACACCTTGTCGCCGACGCGGGAGGACTTGCCCGCTGTCTTCTCTGGAGCGGAAATGGGGGCCTCCGGTCCGGAACTGGGCGCCGAAACGCCCCGCTGGGCACCGGTGGTGCCCGCGGGGCGCGTGGCGGCTCTCGTCGAGTCGGTCACTGCTGTTTGCAGCCTCTCATCTAATCCGTTGGACCAGGGGCCCGCCCGGGGTGCGGGCGGGCCCGGTCACTCTCACGAGATGGCGTTGACGGCCTGGAGGACCCTGCCCTTGAAAGCCTCGGGCAGCGGGACGTAACCCGCCTTCTCCAGCTCCTGCGGGTTGGCGTTGGCCGCCACGGTCAGGAACGCCTTGACCGCCTTGGCGGTCTCCGGGTCGTAGCCCTTCGAGCAGACGATCTCGTAGGTGTTCAGGACGATCGGGTAGACGCCCGCGGCCTTGTTGCCGTAGATCGACTCGAGGTCGACCTTCAGGTCGTTGCCCTCGCCCTCGATCTTGGCGCCCTCGATGGCCTTGCCGACGTTGGCGGTGTTGAGCTCGACCGGGCCGGCGCCGCTGTCGATCTTGGCGATGCCCAGGCCCAGGTTCTTCGGGAAGGACCACTCGACGTAGGTGAAGCCGCCCTCGGTGGCCTTGACCGACTGCGCGACCTGGTCGGAGCCGTCGCGGCCCTGACCGACGCCCTGCCCGCCCTGGAAGGTCTTGCCCTCACCGGCGAACGCGCCGCCGGTGGCGGTCTTGAGGTACTTCTGGAAGTTCTCGGTGGTGCCCGACTCGTCCGAGCGGAAGAACGGGACGATGTCGATCGACGGCAGCTGAGCGTTGGGGTTCAGCGCCTTGACCGCCGGGTCGTCCCACTTCTTGATCTCACCCTTGTAGATCTTGGCGATCACGTCGGGGTTGAGGGTCAGGTCGGAGACGCCGGGGATGTTGTAGGACATCGCGACGGGACCGAACACCATCGGCAGGTTCCAGGCCGGGTTGCCCTGGCAGCGCTCGGCGGCCTTGGCGACCTCGCCCTTCTCCTCCTTCAGCGGGGAGTCGGAGCCGCCGAAGTCGATCTGGCCGGCGGTGAAGGCGGCGACGCCCTTGCCGGATCCGGACTTGGTGTAGTTCACCGTCTGGTTGGCGCACTTGAGGCCGTAGTCGCGCGCGAAGACGTCGACCGCGTTCTTCTGCGCCGACGAGCCCTCACCGGAGATCGGCTTGGTGCCGCACTCGACCTGCAGGCCGTCGAGAGCCGGGTTGCCACCGCCCTGCGGGACGTTCTGGTCCGAGCCGCAGCCGGCGAGCACGAGCGCGCCCGCGGCGACGACGGCCATCGCAGCGCTGTGCCGCTTGATTCTCACTTCGTTCCTCCACCCAAGGGACAAACTGCCGGGCGCGGCGGAGCCACGCAGGCTCGTGCTTCATGCCGCTTGGGGCTGACGCTAAGCAGCGCGGATGGACTGTCCTCGCCATCCAAGTGAACGCGAAGTGAACAAGGCACGCTTAGTAAGCGGGGACACACCCCAACGGGCGAGCAGGAGGCAGAACTTCCGCTCATACCGTGACTCACAGCATTCTCGGCTCAGCGTCCGAATTGCACGTCGCTGTCCCACTTGGCGAAGCCCAACCGCTGGTAGACCTTCACCGCCGGAACGTTGTCGGCTTCGACGTAGAGGATGACTCGACTACGCCCGGTATCACGGAGGTGACGAAGGCCGACCACGGTCAGTGACTTCCCCAGGCCACCGCCTTGCGCGTGCGGATCGACCCCGACGACGTAGACCTCGCCGGTCCCGTCGGGGTGCACCTTCGTCCAGTGGAACCCCAGGAGCTCGCCGGAGGAGTCGACCGCCAGGAAGAAGCCCTCCGGGTCGAACCAGTCCTCCTTCGCCTTGGCGCGCACGTCCGCCTCGGTCATGTCGCCCTGCTCCGGGTGCCAGACGAACGCGCGGTGGTTGACCCGGACCACGTCGGCCTCGTCCTTGCCGGGCCGGAAGGTGCGGATGGTCACGCCCTCCGGCGGCTGCGCCTCGGGCAGCTCCGGCTCGCCCAGCTCGCGGCCCATCCGCCACAGCTCGCGCGGCCGGTGGAAGCCGTAGCGCTCGGACAGCCGCAGCGCACCCGGGTGCTCGCCGTGCGACCAGATCCGCAGCCGCCCGGTGTCGGCGTCGGGCTCGGCACCCAGATCGGCGCGCTCCAGCAGCGCCTCGACGAGCCGGGTGCCCGCGCCGAGCCTCCGGTGCTCGGGGTGGACGGCGAGCTCGGCGACCAGCTGGCCCGAACCGGCCTCGTGCTCGGTGTCCAGGTGCGCGTAACCGGTCAGCACGCCGCCGGAGTCGCGGACGATGAAGTGCTCGGACCGCACGTCGGCCTGCACCGGCTCGATCTGGTGGACGACGTCGCGGTGGGCCTTGAGCCGCAGGATCACGTGCTCGCCGACCGGAGCGACACCGTCGGCCTTCTCGGTCTCGGCGAGCAGGCCCATCACCTCGGCCGTCTCGCTGTCGTCCAGTCCATTACGCCAAGTCAGCTGCACACCCACGACCCTACCCACGCGCACGCGACGAAGCCCCCGATCGTCAAGATCGAGGGCTTCGTCGTTGATCTCGCGGTTACGCGTTGATGCTCCGGAAGTCCGCCGCTTCCGCGGCCTCGGCAGCGGCGGCCTCGGCTTCCGCGACCTCGGCGGCCAGCGGGGAGGTCGAACCTCCGCGGTTCGGGCGGACGAACTTGTAGCCCACGTTGCGCACGGTGCCGATCATCGAGTCGTGCTCCGGGCCGAGCTTGGCGCGCAGCCGCCGGACGTGCACGTCGACGGTGCGGGTGCCGCCGAAGAAGTCGTAGCCCCAGACCTCCTGCAGCAGCTGGGCGCGGGTGAACACCCGGCCCGCGTGACCGGCCAGGTACTTCAGCAGCTCGAACTCCTTGTAGGTCAGTTCGAGCGCCCGGCCGCGCAGCCGGGCGGTGTAGGTGGCCTCCTCGATGACCAGGTCGCCGACGCTCAGCGAACCGTCGCCGGTCGAGGACGACTCGGTGCGGCGGGACACCAGCAGGCGCAGCCGGGCGTCGATCTCGGCCGGCCCGGTGGTCGGCAG
This sequence comes from Saccharopolyspora endophytica, assembly GCF_018070075.1. GTDB lineage: Bacteria > Actinomycetota > Actinomycetes > Mycobacteriales > Pseudonocardiaceae > Saccharopolyspora > Saccharopolyspora endophytica. The sequence goes on along the minus strand of NZ_JAGPXE010000001.1, from coordinate 333,908 downwards.
CAGGATGTCGTCGACCCCCCACTCGGCGTTGACGGTCACCAGACCGCCCTCGTTGACCAGGGCGATCACCGGGGCGTCACCGGCGGCGAGCAGGCGGCACAGGTCGCGGGCGCCGGCGAGGTCGGTGCGGGCGTCGACGATGACCACGTCGTGCGCGCCACCCGACAGGATCGCCCCGGGGTCCGCGGGCAGGACTCGCACCCGGTGCGGCAGCAGCGCCAGCGACGGAAGGACCTCGTCGCAATCGGATTCACCGGTCAGCAGGAGCAGCTCGGAGCTCATCTGGGGCCTCCATCTCCAGGCGAGAACGACCGACGGCCGTGAACCGGCCATCACCCGCAGTCATCGGATGACTTGGCGTCGTTGCCTGTGGATGGCAAGGAGAATAACCGACATGCGACGGAAAAACCCAGGTCCAACCGAGGGCATCACATTTGTGAACAGCAGCGCACCGCATGTTTCACGGGTGTTTCGAGATCGCCCGGTCACGTTGCGCGCCGAAGACGGAACCCGGCTGCGCGGCGTTCTGCACCCCGGCCCGGGGCTCCCGGCGCCCCTGGGTTTCGTCGTCGGTCACGGCTTCACCAACCACATCCGCAAGCCCGGCGTGCGCAGAGTCCTGGAACGGCTCGCCACGCACGGGCCGGTGCTGGCGACGGACTTCCGCGGCCACGGCCGCTCCGGCGGCCGGACCACCGTCGGCCCGAACGAGGCCATGGACATCGACGTCGCCGTCGCGCACCTGCGCGCGGCCGGGTGCGCGCGCGTGGTCACGGTCGGCTTCTCCCTCGGAGGATCGGTCGTGCTCCGGCAGGCCGCGCTGGGGTCCCCGCCGGACGCGGTGATCTCGGTGAGCAGCCCGGCGCGCTGGTTCGTGCGCGACACCCCCGCGATGCGCAGGGTCCACTGGCTGCTCGAACAACCCCACGGGCGGTTGAGCGCCCGCCTGCTCGGCGTGCGGCTGGCCGGACCGTGGCCCCGGGTTCCGGTGTCGCCGATCGAACTCGCCACCCGCATCGAGGTGCCGCAGCTGATCGTGCACGGTGCCGAGGATCACTACTTCCCACCGGCCGACGCGCGCGCCCTCAGCGAGGCGGGCGGAGCGGAGTTCTGGCTGGTCGAGGGCATGCGGCACGCTGAGAGCTCGACCACCCCGGAGCTGGTGGACCAGATCGCGGCGTGGGCGGTGGATACAGTGGGACCGCCCGATCGAGCCCGGTCGGGCTCCCGGCGCCCCGACAGAACGGACCGCGCGGAGTGAAGAAGCTCGCGATCACCCTCGTCCTCGTCATCGGCCTCCTGGTCGCCGCCGACTTCGGCTCGGCCGCGTTCGCCGAGTACCAGGTGTCGAAGAAGGTCGCCCAGCAGCTCAAGCTGCCGGAGCAGCCCGAAGTCGCGATCAACGGCTTCCCGTTCCTGACCCAGGTCGCCGCGGGCAACTACCGCGACGTGCAGCTGGTGGCCAACTCGGTGCCGGTCGAGCCGTTCAACGAGGTGGGCATCGAGGCCGACCTGCACGGCGTGAAGGTCGCGACCTCGGAGGTCATCGCGGGCACCGCCGAGCAGTTCACCGTCGACCAGCTGGTGGGCCGGGTGAAGCTGAAGGCCTCCGACGTCGCGCGACTAATCGGCATCCAGGACCTGACCATCGAACCCGCGGCCCCGGACGCGCTCGCCGACGACGACGGCAACATCAGCGAGTCCGACAAGCGGCTGGCCGAGGGCGGCGACGACCAGCGCGCCCCGCTGCAGCTCGACGGCACCGTCAACATCGCGGGCTCGGACAACAAGGTCCGGGTGATCGCGGTGCTGTCGCTGGTCAACGGCAAGATGGAGATCGAGCCGCGCAAGCTGGAGCTGAACAACAGCGCGCTGGGGCCGATCGACCTGCCGCCGATCTTCGAGCAGTCGGTGCTCAAGCAGTTCAACACCACCCTCGACCCTGGGATGCTGCCCTTCGAGGTGCAGCCCACGGCGGTGCGCGCCGAGCGCGGCGCGCTGGTCATCGAGGGCACCGCGGAGAACGTCACGATCAACGGCAACGGGGTGACCACGGGATGAGCCCAGGTGTGATCGCACTGCTGATCGTCGTGCCGGTGGCCCTCGTGCTCGGGCTGATCTGGCAGGCCAGGCAGGGCAAGGTGCGCAAGAGCGGCGGCGAGGAGATCGTGACCGACAACTTCCCGGACGGGCTCAGGCAGCGGCTCGCCGACGCCCCCGAACCGGACGCGAAGGTGACGCTGCTGCAGCTGTCGACCACCTTCTGCCAGCCGTGCCGGCACGCCCGCATCCTGCTGGCCGACTTCGCGGGCAAGACCAGCGACGTCCGCCACGTCGAGGTCGACCTCACCGACCACCCCGAGTGGTCCACGCCGCTGCGCGTCCACAGCACCCCGACGACCCTGGTCCTCGACCACGCGGGCCGGGAGCTGTTCCGCGTCGGCGGCGTCCCCCGCCCGCAGGCCCTCTCCGAGGCGATCCAGCCGCACCTGTGAGGCGCCCCGCGCGACGTGGGCGGAACAGCCCAACCCGTCCCACTGTATGAACGTTCTTCCCGACGATCGGTCTGTCCGGGTAACCTCCGACTCGTGCATGTACTGCTGACCCGAAGGCGCGCGGTTGATCTCTGCCGCGTGGGTAGCAGCCTGTGTTGATGGCACTGACCGGGCGGTAGTACGCGTTCCAAGCACGGCCTCGTCATGCCCTCATGACCCTCGCCGGCGCGCGCCCTCCGCCTGACGGACTCGGCAGACCCAGTCCACATCGTCAGGAGGCCCTCGAAAGATGTCTGTCACGACGCTCGACCCACGCGGGGTCAGGTTCACCGCAGCGATGACCAGCGTGATCCTCGCGTTGGGCCTGGTCACCACGAGCTGGCGTGTCATGGCGGCCCAGATGGTTCTGTTCGGTCTGTGCGCGTTCATCGGAATGCAGCTCAACCCGTGGGGCGCGCTGTACCGGACCACCGTGCAGCCCAAGCTCGCACCGGTCGCGCCGGAAGAGCGCGAGGACCCCGCACCCGTTCGCTTCTCGCAAGGAGTGGGCTTCGTCTTCACCCTCGTGGCCACCATCGGCTACGCGGCGGACCTGACCACTCTCGGCATCGCGGCAAACGCCTTAGCCCTGGTGGCGGCACTGCTCAACGCGGTGTTCGGCTACTGCCTCGGTTGCCAGATGTACCTGGTGCTCCGCCGGTTCGCGCCGGCCGGGGCGTCCACAACCGACTGACCAAGTTCGAAGATCAACGAAGGAGTCGCTCGATGAGCCGCGCAGAGGTCCTGGTCTCCACCGAGTGGGCCGAAGAGAACCTGAACACCGCCGGGGTGGTGTTCGCCGAGGTGGACGAGGACACCACCGCCTACGACGGCGGCCACATCCCCGGGGCCATCAAGCTGGACTGGAAGAACGACCTGCAGGACCCGGTCCGTCGTGACTTCGTCGACCGCGAGGGCTTCGAGAAGCTGCTGTCCGCCAAGGGCATCGGCAACGACGACACCGTGGTGCTCTACGGCGGCAACAACAACTGGTTCGCCGCCTACGCCTACTGGTACTTCAAGCTCTACGGCCACAGCGACGTCAAGCTGATCGACGGTGGCCGCAAGAAGTGGGAGCTCGACGGCCGCGAGCTGACCAAGGACGAGCCGACCAAGGCCGCGACCACCTACAAGGCCCAGGAGCCGGACACTTCGATCCGCGCCTTCCGGGACGAGGTCGTCGACGCCATCGGCACCAAGAACCTCGTCGACGTGCGCTCGCCCGACGAGTTCTCCGGCAAGCTGCTGGCCCCGGCGCACCTGCCGCAGGAGGCCGCGCAGCGCGGTGGCCACATCCCCAGCGCGATCAACGTGCCGTGGAGCAAGGCCGCGAACGAGGACGGCACCTTCCGCTCCGACGAGGAGCTCAAGGAGATCTACGGCGAGGCCGGGCTGGACACCGGCAAGGACACCATCGCCTACTGCCGCATCGGCGAGCGCTCCTCGCACACCTGGTTCGTGCTGCGCGAGCTGCTCGGCCACCAGAACGTGAAGAACTACGACGGTTCCTGGACCGAGTACGGCTCGCTGATCGGCGTGCCGATCGAGAACCCGTCCGGCGCCTGATCACCCCGGTAACACCGAGCAAGGAGTTTGTGTCATGAGTGGATGCGGAGCGCCGCAGCAGTCGGCAACCGCGGTCGACGAGGCCACTGACCAGGTCGTCGTGGCCGGCAAGGTGCGAGCCGGGGAGTCGCCCGTCGGCGGGGCTTTCGTCCGCCTGCTGGACTCCTCCGGCGAGTTCACCGCCGAGGTCGTCACCTCCGAGGAGGGCGACTTCCGGTTCTACGCGGCTCCGGGTGACTGGACCGTCCGCGCGCTGCACCGCAGCGGCAAGGGCGAGTCCACGGTCTCCCCGACGGGCACCGGCGTCCACGCCGTGGACATCGCGGTCGCCTGACCTGCGCAGCAGAAGGGCCGGCACCTCTCGAGGTGCCGGCCCTTCTGCTGTCTCAGACCTTGCGGGAGCGCAGCAGCGCGAAGGCCCGCTCGTCGCGGTCCGGGGTCCGGGGGTCCGAGTCCTCCTGGCAGCCGACCGTGGTGAAGTCGACGACGTCCCAGCCCGTCCGGTCGAAGATCCGGCGGAGACCGGTCTCGCTGAAGATCCAGAAGTTGGTGGCGTCGTTGTTGGCCTCGGCCGGGTCCAGCAGGTAGGCGACGGGCTGGTCGGCGATGCGCGTGCCGTCCGGGGTGACCTGGGCGATGCGGGTCGAGACGAAGCACAGCTCGGCGCGCTCGGCCAGGCGCTCCAGCACCAGGAACGGGTTCTTCAGGTGGTAGAGCAGGCCGAGGAAGAACACCGCGCCGTAGCGCTCGGCGGGCAGCCGGAACTGGGCGTCCAGGTCGATCTCGTGCACCTGCGCGCGCGACGGCAGCTCCTCGACCAAGCGCCGGGCGCCGCGCAGGCCGTTGAAGTTGGTGGGCGCGTTGTCGATCAGGTCGACCTCGCAGCCCAGCTCGTCCTCCAGGAAGAACCCGAAATCGCCGTCGGCGGCACCGATGTCGGCGATGCGGGTGCCCGCGATGCTGTCGAACACCTGCCGCTGCGGCCCGCTGAGCAGGGCGTCCAGGTGGAAGATGTTGGCCATCGTGTCGTACGGGTACCAACCGAAGTCGGCCGGCGCGATCTTGTCCTTGCGGGCCAGCAGCTCCTCGCGGTAGGCCAGCGCGCGCTCGCGCAGCGTCTCGAAGTCCATGTGATCCTCGTCCCGGCTCTGACGTTCCTGGTGTTCAGCGGCCTGTTCCCGCCGCTCACCACGCCGATCATGCCGCACGCCACACTCCGCCGGGACGTCGCCGTGGTTATCCTTCCTCCGTGGAACTCCTCGACTTTCTGCACTACGGCCTCGTCACGCTCGTCGGACTCGCTGCGGTCGCGACCATCTGGTTCGCCTTCTACGTCGTGTACCGCCTGTACAACGACTGATGACGGCCTCGTTGTAGCCTCGATGCGATGACTGCAACGCCGAACGAACCGCAGCCGGGCAGCGGCGATGCCGCAGTTGCCGCGGCGGCGGAACGAGCCAAGATCACCCGGGAACTCAACCTCCCGGAGTTCGACGACCTCCCGGGCGAGGGCGACACCGCGAACCTGCGGCTGGGCCCCTCGCTCGATGACGCCTGCCTGTCGCTGCTGCCGCTGGTCGGCGTGTGGCGCGGCGAGGGCGAGGCTTCGCACCCGTCGCTGGAGGAGACCTTCCGGTTCATCCAGCAGGTGACGATCTCGCACGACGGTCGCCCGTTCCTCATGTACTCCAGCCGCGCGTGGCGGCTGGACGGCGAGGGCGGCAACGTCGTGGCGCCCGCGTTCCGCGAGACCGGCTTCCTGCGCCCGCAGCCCGACGACACCATCGAGCTCATGCTGATGCACTCGACGGGCGTCTCGGAGCTGTTCATCGGGCAGCCGCGCAACACCACGACCTGGGAGTTCGGCACCGACGCGGTGCTGCGCACCCCCACGGGCGAGGACGTCACCGCCGCCAGCCGCCTCTACGGCGTCGTCGACGGAGCCCTCGCCTACGTCGAGGAGCGAGCCACCTCGGAGCACGAACTCCAGCCGCGCCTCTCGGCCAAGCTCGACCGAGTCGCTGGCTGACGGACGTCAGGCAAGCGCCGAAGGCGCTTCCTCGGTGCCCCACCTGAGCAACTCGCACCGCCGCGGGTTCTCAGACGTCTTCTGGCGAGGACAGCCGAAGCGCCGTGTAGTGGTCATACATCAGTCTCGGCTCCCGGAACCAGAAGACGTCTGAGGTTCCGCCACCCGCACCGCTGAGCAGGTCGAGCGAGGTTCAGTAGTTCGACTCGTAGAGGTTGACGATCTCGTTGTGCAGCGCGTCGTCGGCCTTCACGGACGTGCGGTCGATGGCGCGGACCTGGGTCAGGCGGCGGAGGCTGGAGGCCAGCCAGACGCCGTCGGAATCGAAGAGCGCCGAGGTGGGGAAGTCCACCACCTCGGTCTCCCAGCCCGCCTGCTCGGCCGCGCGGAACAGCGCGCCCTGGGTGGTGCCCGCGAGGACGCCCGAGGCGGGTGGCGTGGTCAGCAGCTTGCGGCCCTGGGCCAGCACGACCGTCGAGGTCGGGCCCTCCAGCACGGTGCCCTCGCTGGCGGTGAAGATGACGTCGTCGGCACCGCGCGCCTCGGCCTCGCGGAGCGCGGCCATGTTCACCGCGTACGACAGCGTCTTGGCCGACAGCAGCAGCCACGGGGCCCTGTCCATGAGGTCCGGCGCGTAGCCGCGGTCCAGGGTCACGACCTCGACCCCGCTGTCGCGCTTGCGCTTGGTGTCGGGACCGACGTCCATGCCCATCGCGAACCCGTGCGGCGTGCCGTCCCCGCCGTCGATGCCCCGGGTGCAGACGAGCTTCAGGCCCATCTCCGGCTCGGAATCCCACGGCCAGGCGTCGATGACGGCCTGCCCGGCGCGCTCCCAGGCCGCGCGCTCGGGAAGCGGCATCTGCAGCAGCCGCGCGGACCTCTCCATGCGGTCGAGGTGCGGCCCGAGCTCGCGCGGCTTCCGGTCGACGACCAGGATCGTCTCGAAGCAGCCGTCACCTCGCATCACACCGAGGTCATCGGCCCGGAACAGCGGAGCTTCGGGATCGGCGAGGGTCCCGTCCAAAAGTGCCAGTACGCGCATGCCGGAAGGGTAGAGCGTCCAGATCCGGGAGTCGGCCCGGAGGTTACGATCGAGGTGGGTTTCCCCATCCGAGCGCGTCGAGCACGGGAGCGGGCATTGAGCGACCAGGGATCGCTGCGCAGCACTCTGCACCAACGGGGCATGCGCATGACGCCGCAGCGCCAGCTTGTGCTCGACGCCGTGCGCGAGCTGGGCCACGCCACGCCGGAGCAGGCCTGCAAGAAGGTGCAGGAGATCGCTCCGACGATCAACATCACCACCATCTACCGGGCGCTCGACCTGCTCGAACAGCTCGGGCTGGTGCGGCACACCCACCTCGGCCACGGTGCGCCGACCTACTCCGCCGAGGAGCACGAGCACGTCCACCTCGCGTGCCACCGCTGCGGCCGGATCGACGAGGTGGCCATCGAGACGATGGACGAGCTGGCCGACAAGCTGCGCGCCGAGCACGGCTTCGCCCTCGACGCGACGCACCTGGCGCTGTCCGGCACCTGCCGGGAATGCCAGGCCGCCGACATCGGCTGAACCCGGTGTCGCACGAGCACGACTCAAGGAGCGTTGAATGAGTTCACCCACGCTGGATCTGCCGGGCGCGGTGCCCGCGCCGGAGGACTCGGTGGACCGCGGCGTTCCCTGGCACTTCGGCGACCCGTTCGCCGAGCAGCGCTCGGCGGCGCGTTCGGCCGTCCTGGTGGACCGCTCGCACCGCGAGGTCATCGCGGTCCCGGGCGAGGAGCGGCTGAGCTGGTTGCACCTGGTGCTTTCGCAGCACCTCACCGAACTGCCCGAGGGGCAGGGCACCGAAGCGCTCGTGCTCGACACCCACGGCCGCGTGGACAGCCACGTGCTGGTCGCCCACCACGAGGGCGTGGTGTACCTGGACACCGACGCGCCCTCGGAGGTCACCAGCGCGCTGCCGACGATCGGCGTGAACGGCAGGCAGTCGCTGCCGGACTACCTGGAAGCGATGCGGTTCTGGTCGAAGGTCGAGCCGCGCGACGCCACCTCGGAGTTCGCGGTGCTGACCGCGATGGGCCCGGACGCCGGCGGCATCCTCGCCGGGTTCACCGAGGTCCCCTCCGACGCCTACGAGGTGCGCGGACTGCCGGGCGGCGGGTTCGTGCGCAACGTGCCGTTCCGCTCGCTGCAGACCTACGACCTGCTGGTTCCGCGCGAATCGCTGGTGGACTGGTGGCTGAAGCTCACCGACGCGGGCATCCGGCCGTCGGGCACGATGGCGTTCGAGGCGCTGCGCGTGGAGGCGCTGCGGCCCCGGGTCGGGATGGACACCGACGAGCGCGCGATCCCGCACGAGCTGGGCTGGATCCACCTCGCCGCGCACGTGGCCAAGGGCTGCTACCGCGGCCAGGAGACGGTCGCGAAGGTCCACAACGTCGGCAAGCCCCCGCGCCGGATGGTGCTGCTGCACCTGGACGGTTCGGTGGAGGTCTCGCCGGAGATCGGCGACCCGGTGTTCCACGGCGACCGCAAGGTCGGCCGGGTGGGCAGCGTCGTGCAGCACCACGAGCTCGGGCCGGTGGCGCTGGCGCTGCTCAAGCGCACCGCTCCGGTGGACGGTGAGCTGATGGCCGGTGATCCGGAGGAGGACCGCGCGGTGGCCGCGGCGGTCGACCCCGACTCGGTGCCGCCGGACAGCGGTGAGCCGCCCGGCCGGGTGGCCGCCGACCGGCTCCGCGGCCGGTGAGCGGTTAGTTTCGGTAACGGTCCTCAAGTTCTGCGCGCCAAGTGACGTCGGTGTTTGACAGGGCGGGTATGCCTTGAGGCATGCCGGTCGCCCGATCAGGGGTCGTTTCGAACACCGAGGAACGCTGATCGAACGCTCGGCGTCACACTGTTGTCGTAACGACATCACCCGAACTGTTGGCGAGCTCGACCGAATTGCCGGAGGATGGCCACGTGATCGAAGTCCGCCCGGGTGGACGGCGCCGTATCGACAGGGTCCTGTCCCCGGACTACACCAGTGGCATCGAACAACACGTGCTGGGTGATGTGCGCGCGTTGCGGGACGAGGCCGCCCAGGAGGAGACGGACCTGTCCTACCTGCGCCGGGTGCTGCACGCGCGCATCGACATCGTGCGCGCCGAGCAGCGCCGCCGGCGCGAGGACGGTTCGCGGTCCGTGGTCGAGCAGCTGGTGAACATCCTGTCCGACAACGCCGTCGGCCCGGCCACCGGTTCGGGCCGCTACCAGACCACCGAGCCCTCGCGGGCCGAGGCGCACCGCAGGCACGTGGAAGCGCTGGTCTCGGACGTGGACCTCTCCGACGTCATGTCGCTGTCCGATGAGAAACTGGACCGGGCGCTGAGCGCCTACACCGCCGAGGAGGACTCGGTCTCGCAGCGCCGCCGCGAGGTTCAGCAGGTCGTGGATCGACTCAACGCAGAGATCGCCCGCCGCTACCGGGAGGGCGCCGCGTCGGTGGATGACCTTCTGGCAGAGGAGCGAGACCGGCGTTGATCCCACCTGTTCCACTCGTCGAGATCGTCCGAAGTGGACTTCGGGAAGGTGTGCACCACGCTTCGGCGGTGGTGATCGACCCGGACGGTGCGCCCCTGATGACGCGGGGTGATGCGACCGCTCCGATGTACCCGCGCTCGTCGCTCAAGCCCGCGCAGGCGGCCGGGATGCTGCGCTGCGGGCTCGAACTCCCCTCCGCCGACCTGGCGCTCGCCGCCGCTTCGCACAGCGGCGAGCAGGACCACGTCGCCGGCGTCTCCGAGATGCTGGAGCGGTTCTCGCTCACCGAGGACGACCTGCGCTGCCCGCCGGACCTGCCGCTGGGCCAGGCCGCGCGCCGAGGAGTCTCGGAGGAGCGGCGGATCACCATGAACTGCTCCGGCAAACACGCCGCGATGCTCGCCACCTGCGTGATCAACGGCTGGTCCACCGCCGACTACCTGGACCCGAAGCACCCGCTGCAGGTCGCGATCGCCGACACCGTCGTGGACCTGGCCGGCGAGCCGCTGGCCAACACCGCGGTCGACGGCTGCGGTGCCCCGCTGTTCGCGATCTCGCTGACCGGGCTGGCCCGGGTGTTCCAGCGGCTGGTCAACACCCCTGTCGGGCAGGCGATGCACGAGCACCCGTGGCTGGTCTCGGGCACCGGCCGCGAGGACGTCCGGCTGATGAGCGCTGTCCCGGGGCTGATCAGCAAGATCGGCGCGGAAGGCGTCTTCGCCTTCGCCCTGCCGGACGGCCGCGCCGCGGCGATCAAGATCGCCGACGGCGGTGACCGCGCCCGGCTGCCGATCGCGGTCGGCATCCTGTCGTCCCTGGGCATCACGGGCCTGGACGACCTCGCCGAGGAGCCGGTCCACGGCGGGGGCCACCCCGTCGGCTCGGTCCGCCTCATCCCCCACTCCCTGGACTGACCACCCGCTGAGGATCAGGTCCCGGGACTTCGCGGAGTTCCGGGCCTTGATCTTCAGCGGCGTGCGCATCTTGTCGACCTTGAACGCTTCTCACCTGCACCGCACACGCGATATGCTCATATATCGGAACATACATCCCACATGTCGGGACGGTGAGCATGAGCGGGCAGGACACCTACACGCACGGGCACCACGAGAGCGTGCTGCGGTCGCACCGGTGGCGGACGGCTGAGAACTCGGCCGCCTACCTGCTCGGCGACCTCCGGCCCGGCGCCCAGGTGCTCGACGTCGGATGCGGTCCGGGAACGATCACCCTCGACTTCGCCGAACGGGTCGCGCCGGGCGAGGTGCTCGGCATCGACAACGTCGAAGCACCGCTGGCGATCTCGCGCGCCGCCGCGGCCGAGCGCGGAGTGGACAACGCCCGGTTCGAGGTCGCCGACGTCTACCGCCTGCCCCACGCCGACGACACCTTCGACGTCGTCCACGCCCACCAGGTCCTGCAGCACCTCACCGACCCGGTGGCCGCGCTCCGCGAGATGCGTCGCGTGTGCAAGCCCGGCGGGGTCGTCGCCGCCCGCGACGCCGACTACGGCGGCATGCGCTGGTCGCCCGATCAGCCGGGGATGGACCGCTGGCTGGAGCTCTACCGCGCGGTCGCCCGCAGCAACGACGCCTACCCCGACGGCGGCAAGTTCCTCAAGACCTGGGCCCTGCAGGCGGGTTTCAGCGATGTCGAGTGCACCGCCTCGGCCTGGTGCTTCGCCACGCCCGAGGAACGCGCCTGGTGGGGCGACCTCTGGGCGGACCGCATCCGCCAGTCCTCCTTCGCCGACCAGGCCATCACCCGCGGGCTGACCACCCGAGAAGAACTGGAATCCCTGGCCCAGGCCTGGCACGCCTGGCGTGACGCCGAGACCGGCTGGTTCGCCGTCCTCAACGGCGAGATCCGCTGCCACCCCTGACCCCGTCGCCCCCGCCGCGCGTACCCGATTTCAGTGGAAGTCCGAACCCGGATCTCCACTGAAATCGGGACGAGCACGCGCGCGGGGTGACCTCGGGAGCACTGGTCGAGCGGGGATCAGTTGTGGTGTTCGCGGGCGGCGAACTCGGACCAGAAGTCCCGGAGCTGCTCGTAGCGGGTGGCGACCTCTTCCGCGTCGTCGGCCTCCATGGCGTCGACGATGGCGTGGACGTCCTCGGCCGAGGTGTCGGCGTCGAGGTCCGACTGGCTCATCAGCTGGACGAGGCCGCCGTAGTCGAGCTCGACGGCGCTGTGCGGGTGGAAGCGCTCCAGCCAGCGCCCGGTCTCCTTGAGGATCCGGGTCGGACCGTCGTCGCCGATCGACTGCTTCGACACCGAGTGCGCGCGAGCCACCCGGCGGCGGGCGTCGGCCATCGCGACCCGCCAGCAGACGCGGCGGCGATCAGGTTCGCTGAACACGCAGCGCTCGGTCGGATCCACCACGACGAACCACGGCAGCGGAACGGTCCAGGTCGACGACAGCACGTGCACGGCGCCGCCGGAGAGCTCGCTGACCACCGCGCCGGCGCGGGTGCGGGCCTTGTCCACCGACTCCGGCAGAGCCGCCGTCCGCAACGGGATCTCCGCGTCGCCCAGGAACCCCACCAGGGCCGCCGCAGCGCGCCCGTGCACGTCCAGCGGGCACACCAGCGGTCCCGGGCCGACCGTGGCGGCCGGAGCGGTGGGCACGTCCTCGGGGTCCAGCACGAGGACACCGCCGACGCCTTGGACCTCGCCGTCGGCGTTCTCGCCCGGCAGCAACCTAGGAGGCGCGGCGAGCTGGCTGCGCAGCCACAGGTGCTGCTCCCACAGCCCCGCGTCGAACGGATCCACGGACCCGCGCTCCACCGCGGCGTCGACTTCCTCGCGCAGCGGTGATTCGAACGACGACAGGGGCTCGTAAACCCTCAGATAGGCGACGAACGGCTCTGGCACAGCGAGCATGGTGTCATGCCCCCGACGAGCCGGTTCGCGCGACTCACGGCCCTCCGCGAGCCGCGCCGATCCGTTGATCGAATCGGGCGAGGGCGACGTCACCCAAGACACGGCGGCCAACTCCTGGCACCACGTCGCGTTGAACCGCCTCGACACGGTACGGTAGTTACAGGAAAAGTTGTCGAGATCATGCGGGGCCGGCTTTCCCCTGTCCGCCCCGCACACCCTGTGCGAGGGGGTCGAGCCATGGGGCGCGGCCGGGCTAAGGCCAAGCAGACGAAGGTGGCCCGCGAGCTTAAGTACAGTTCCCCGTCCATGGACATAGAGGCGTTGCAGCGAGAGCTGTCGACCTCGGAGTCCGGCGAGTGGTCCAGCGAAGACCGCGATGACTCGCACGACGACGGGTACGACGACTACGACTACGGTCGACGTTGACGCACTCCTCCGGTGAGAACGGCGGTGTGAACGCTGTCCGTTCGACGGCGGAGTGCGTCGCTTAGCTCGCAGGACCCACAAGAGGAACAACGACGTGGATGGCGCCGCCGGTCACGACCGGCGGCGCCACTCACGTCTGAGAAACACCCGGAAACGGGACTGGACACAGCAGGACGCAGGGGCGGTGCGGGGATCAACTCCCGCACCGCCCCTCGTGCTGCGCGCGTGCGGACCCTCCAACGGGTGATCGTCACCATCCCGGGAATCCTCGGCGGGGTCCGCTCGTTGTACCGGGTGCCGGCGTCGTGCGCGTGCCCCCGGGCTCCAACTATCGCCTGCTGGGAATACCGTTCGGCTGGAGCCCATCAGTGCCACCCGCCGAGAGGCGGCCCGCACGACCCGGCGTCAACTTTGGGTACATCACCTTGCTCAGCGGTGCGGGTGGGGGAACCTGAGCGGCTCCGTGGACTCCGCGCGCCACTCCTCATGTATGCCACTACACATCGTCGCGGCGTGCTCGCCACGAAGCCGCTCAGAACCCCCGGCGGTGCAAGCTGCTCAGGTGGTGAAGGAGAAAGCACCTTCGGCGCTTGCCTGACGGGGGTTTTCTTTTGTGCGTATGCGAAAAGCCGCAGCTCCCTGGTGGGGCTGCGGCTTTTTCGCGTGGTGTCAGAAGCGGGGGTGGTTGCCTCGGAGGACGACTCGGTCGTCCTCTCCGGCGCCCTCGACCGCGGGCTGCTTGGCGACCTCGCCGAGGACCCAGGCGGGCACGTGGCGGGCGGTGAGCACGGCCAGGGCGCGGTCGACGTCCTCCGCCGTGACCACGGCGACCATGCCGATGCCCATGTTGAAGGTGCGCTCCATCTCCTCGGCCTCGACCCGGCCGCGCTGGGCGATCATCCGGAACACCGGCGCGGGCGTCCAGGTGCCGCGGTCCAGCGTCGCGGTCAGGCCCGGCGGGATGACCCGCGCCAGGTTCTCCGCGAGACCACCGCCGGTGACGTGCGCGAACGTCCGGACCTCCGCCTCGGCGGCCAGCGCCAGGCAGTCCTTGGCGTAGATCCGGGTCGGCTCCAGCATCTCCTCGCCGAGAGTGCGGCCGAACTCCTCCACGTGGCCTTCCAGCGGCATCCGCGCCAGCTCCAGCAGCACGTGCCGGGCCAGCGAGTAGCCGTTGGAGTGCAGACCGGACGAACCCATCGCGATGACCACGTCACCGGGGCGGACCTTGTCCGGCCCCAGCATCCCGTCGGCCTCCACGACGCCCACGCCGGTGGCGGAGATGTCGTACTCGCCGGGTGCCATCATCCCCGGGTGCTCGGCGGTCTCGCCGCCCAGCAGCGCGCAACCGGCCTGCACGCAGCCCTCGGAGATGCCCTTGACCAGGTCCGCGATCCGGTCCGGGACGACCTGGCCGACGGCGATGTAGTCCTGCAGGAACAGCGGCTCGGCACCGGCGACCACCAGGTCGTCGACGACCATGGCGACCAGGTCGATGCCGACCGTGTCGTGCTTGTCCACGGCCTGCGCCACGGCCAGCTTCGTGCCCACGCCATCGGTGGAGGACGCCAGCACCGGCTCCTTCCAGCGGTCGAGCTTGAGCTGGAACAGGCCCGCGAACCCACCGAGGGAACCGAGCACCTCCGGCCGGGTCGCGCGCTCCGCCCAGGGGCGGATCTTCTCCACCGCCTCGTCACCGGCCTCGATGCTCACTCCCGCCGCGGCGTAGGTGGCCTTCGGGGTTTCGGATTGGGCAGACCCTGCGATCAGGTCTTCGGACACGACTGGCTCCACATCTAGTGCGATTTGCGATTCGCCGGACGCGCAATCCTGGCACGGCCAACGCTACGCGGCGACGGTGAGGTCAAGGACGTTGCAGCGCGTCTTCCGCCCCGTAACCGCTGGGCAGCACGGGCTCGGCGGGTCCGGCCACGCCGCGCTCGTTGCCGAGTCCTTCCAGCAGGTACTTGCCGATCCGCGCGTCGTCCGGCAGCGGGATCGGGTACTCGCCGTCGAAGCACGCCGCGCACAACCGGTTGCGGGGCTGCTCGGTGGCGGCGATCAGGCCGTCGAGCGAGACGTAGCCGAGGCTGTCGGCGCCGATCGAGCGCCGCACCCCGTCGTCGTCGAGGCCGTTGGCGACCAGTTCAGCGCGGGAGGCGAAGTCGATGCCGTAGAAGCACGGCCACTTCACCGGCGGCGAGGCGATCCGCACGTGCACCTCGACGGCTCCGGCCTCGCGCAGCATCCGCACCAGCGCGCGCTGGGTGTTGCCGCGCACGATGGAGTCGTCGACCACGACCAGCCGCTTGCCGCGGATGACCTCGCGCAGCGGGTTGAGCTTGAGCCGGATGCCCAGCTGGCGGATCGTCTGCGAGGGCTGGATGAAGGTCCGGCCCACGTAGGAGTTCTTCACCAGGCCGTTGCCGTAGGGGATGCCGGACGCCTGGGCGTAGCCGACCGCGGCCGGGGTGCCCGACTCCGGGACCGGGATGACCAGGTCGGCGTCGACCGGGTGCTCCTTGGCCAGCTTGCGGCCGATCTCCACGCGGGTGCCGTGCACCGTGCGGCCGGAGATCGTGGTGTCCGGGCGCGCCAGGTAGACGTACTCGAACACGCAGCCCTTGGGCTTGGGGTTGGCGAAGGACTGCGAGCGCAGCCCGTCGGCGTCGATGGCCAGCAGCTCACCGGGCTCGACCTCGCGGACGAACGACGCGCCGACGATGTCCAGCGCGGCGGTCTCGCTGGCCACGACCCAGCCGCGTTCGAGGCGACCGAGCACCAGCGGGCGCACGCCCTGCGGGTCGCGGACCGCGTAGAGGGTGTCCTCGTCGCAGAAGACCATCGAGAACGCGCCCGAAACGGTCGGGAACAGCTCCATCGCGGCCTGCTCCAGTCCGATGTCCGCGGCCTTCGCCGCGAGCATGCCCGTGACCAGGTCGGAGTCGCTGGTGGCGCGTTCGCAGCCGTTGGCGGGCGACGACAGGTTGCCGCCGTCGACCTTGCCGAAGTCGCGCGCGCGTTCCAGCAGCTCGGCGGTGTTGACGAGGTTGCCGTTGTGGCCGAGAGCGAGGCCGCTGCCCGCACCGGTGGTGCGGAAGGTCGGCTGCGCGTTCTCCCACGAACCTCCACCGGTGGTGGAGTACCGGCAGTGCCCGACCGCGACGTGACCGTGCAGCGAAGCGAGCGTCTGCTCGGTGAACACCTGGCTGACCAAGCCCAGATCCTTGTAGACGACCACCTGAGAGCCGTCGCCGACGGCGATGCCGGCGGCTTCCTGGCCTCGGTGCTGGAGGGCGTAGAGCCCGTAGAACGAGAGCTTGGCGACTTCTTCGCCAGGGGCCCAGACGCCGAACACGCCGCATTCCTCGCGGGGGATGTCCCGCTCTAACGCGTCGGCGGAGGTGTCGAAGGTCGGAAAGGGCAGGTCCGTTGTCGTGCTGGCACTAGCCGGACGGTCGGTGACCACCGAGAACTCCCTGGATGACGGAGCCGGAGTTACACCTCAGTGTAAGGCGCGGGAAACCTGGGCGAACCCCACCCGAAGCGTGTCGGCCATCTCATCACAACACGTAGCAGGCCCGAAGCCCTCAGCCCTGCTCCACGCGCACGATCGGGAGCCACTGGGAGACGTCGGAGCGCGAGCCCGAAGCGGTCAGCAGGCCGCCTTCGACGGCCTCCGCCCAGGTCAGGCGCCCGGTCGCGAGCAGCAGCCAGGTGCGCGGATCGGTCTCGACGACGTTCGGCGGGGTGCCGCGGGTGTGCCTGGGCCCTTCGACGCACTGCACGGCCGCGAACGGCGGGACGCGCACCTCGACGCTGTTGCCGGGCGCGATCTGCTCCAGCGTCCGCAGGCTCAGCCGCACGGCCTTGGCCATCTCGGGCCTGGTCGGACGGCGTTCGGCGTCGTCGAGCCACTCGCGCACGGCGGTGACCGCCTCGCGCATCTCCCCGGGGTCCACCGCACCGCGCTTCGGCATGGCGCGGAGTCTAGTGCGGGGCGGTTCCGGCCCGAACTGACCGGGCAGAACAGAGATCGATCATGGACGGTTCGGGCCAGGATCGCCCGATCGTGCGCCTCGGTGCCGGTGCTCAGATGTGCAGAACCGGTGCCGAGACGCCTGATCGATTCACCCGCCAGATCGGTTCACAGCCAGCCGAGCTTGACCGCCTGCATACCGGCCTGGAACCGCGTCTCGACGCCGAGCCGCGAGATCAGCTCGCGCACCCTGCGGTGCGCGGTGCGAGCGCTGAAGCCCATCAGCCGGCCGATGGTGTCATCAGTGGCGCCCGAGGCCAGCAGCGACAGGATCCACCGCTCCTCCTCGGTGGGCCGCAGCTCGTTGCCGTCGAGGTCCTGGTTGGCCGTGAACGGCGCCGCGTAGCGCCACAGGTCCTCGAAGATGCGGGCGATCGCCGCCAGCATCGCCGAGCTGCGCACCACGACCGCGCTCTCCACCGAGGTCTCGGTGACGGTCAGCGGCAGCAGCGCGATCTCGTTGTCCACCATGATCAGCTTGGTGGGCGCCACGTGGATCACCCGCGCCTGCTCGCCCAGCGCGACGAGCTTGGTCGTGATGTCCAGCTGCGGCGGACGAGCGAGCGCGGAGCGGTCGTAGAGCACCTGGTAGCGCACGCCTTCGGCGAGCTTGCGCGATTCCAGCGAGTCCAGCGTGCCGGTCTGCGCGTAGGGCGGCTTGGCGACGCCCTGCACCAGGTGCGTGGCGCTGGCCTGCAGCTCGTAAGCAGCCCAGCCGACCCGCTTGGCCCCGTGCACGACCTGCAGCACTCCGCCGCTGCCCGCCTGCGCACGAGCCGCTCGGGTGACCGATGCGACCTGCGCCTGCACGGCCCGCTGGCTGAGCTGTTCCGGTGCGCCCGGCTCGGCGACCCCGGTCGGTGCCTTGGTCAGTTCCTCGGTGTATCCGGGTAACACGGCACATCCCTCCTCGATGTGCCCCGGCGACGCCCGCCTGCGATCAGGCACGGGCACCGCAATGGACACTGAGCTCCCCCTGTTGTTGGCAACGTATCCACCGGGAACAACCGCCGGAACCGACTTTCGCCGGACAAGATGGGCGACGAACGTGTTTACGCCCGATCAGCGGAGCCCCGATACCCCCGAAAGCAGCGCCTTCACGCAGCGCGGGCCCTCCCTGAAGCGCTCAGGAAGGGCCCGCGACGGCGCTCTATCGCGTCAGGCGATCACAGGTCGCCGATCTGCAGGAGGTCGGCGAGGGTGCCCTGCGGGGCTCCCTGGACGACACCCGCGGACGCCTGGCCCTGCAGGCCCTTGATGACGTCGGCCGGAGCGGTGCCCGGGTTGGCGCCCAGGAACAGCGCGCCGACGCCGGCCACGTGCGGGCTGGCCATCGAGGTGCCGCTCATCGCCTCGGTGCTGCCACCGGGAACGGTGGAGACGATGTCCACGCCGGGGGCGTAGCCCTCGACGGTGGCGCCGAAGTTGGTGAACTCGGCGGAGGTGTCGGTGTTGTCCGACGCGGCCGTGGTGAACACGCCCTCGGCGCTGGCCGGGGACACCTGCTCGGCGTCCTGCGACTCGTTGCCGGCGGCGACGGCGAGGAACACGCCGCTGTTGACCAGGTTGGTGGCCGCCTCGTCGAGGGCCGGGTCCTTCGGACCACCCAGCGACATGTTGGCGACGGAGTTCTCGTCGTGGTTCTGGGCGACCCAGTCGATGCCGCCGACGACGGACTCGGTGGTGCCCTGGCCCTGGTCGTCCAGGACGCGGACGCCGACGAGCTTGGCGGCCGGGGCGACACCGTAGGTGTTGGAGCCGATGGTGCCGGCGACGTGCGTGCCGTGGCCCTGCTTGTCGATGCCGTCGCCACCGGTGGCGTCGAAGCCGACCGAGGCGCGACCGCCGAAGTCGGGGTGGTCGGGCGCGATGCCGGTGTCGATGATGTAGGCGGTCACGCCCTCACCCTTGCCGGTGGGGGTGTAGCTGTCGTCCAGCGGCAGGGCCGGCTGGTCGATGCGGTCCAAGCCCCACGAG
The DNA here is from genome assembly GCF_018070075.1 of Saccharopolyspora endophytica. Classification (GTDB taxonomy): domain Bacteria; phylum Actinomycetota; class Actinomycetes; order Mycobacteriales; family Pseudonocardiaceae; genus Saccharopolyspora; species Saccharopolyspora endophytica. The sequence continues at coordinate 314,934 of NZ_JAGPXE010000001.1, read as the reverse complement.
CCGACGGCCGCCGGCTTGACGTTGGGCTCGACCGCCATGCGGTAGCTCTGCGAGATGTTCTGGACCTTGTCGTTGGCCCGGACCTTCTCCAGCTGCTCGGGGTTGAGCTTGGCCGAGAAGCCGTTGATCGACTTGGTGTAGGTGTGCCGGGCCTGGACGCCCAGTTCCTCGGCGACGCCCTGCGGGGCGATGCCGTCCTTGAGGTTGACGATGTAGACGTCCGCTGTGTCCCTGGACTGAGCCTGCGGGTGCAGGGTCAGCGGGGCGAGTTCGTCCTGCGGCTGTGCGCCGGCGGGAGCTCCGGCGAACACGAGCGCCGCCGCGGCAACCCCTGCCCCGGTGCCGAAGAGCAGCTTCCTCATGCGTTCCCCTCCTTCAAACGGTTCCGCTCGGGTGGGGCCGAGCGGAGGTGTTTCAGAGCGGAACGTAACCAGCGAGTGCACTCGTATGGGCGACGTTGGCGATTTTGCGCCAAACAATCGGACGTTGGGGTTAACGCGTTCCCAATCGGACCAGACTTACCGGGAATGAGCAGCTGAAACCCTCGAAAGCGCAAGGGGCTGAACGGCCCGGCGATCGCCGGATTTCCCAGTTGTTACCCGCAAGTAGTGGTAACACTGCGTACTCAATATAACGGAGGGTGCGGACGCTCTAGCGGGTGGCGGCTACCCAGCGCCGCAACCGCAGCCGGACCTCCTCGACGTACTCGTCGGACTGCTCGGAATCGCCGTCGGCCGACTCCGGATCCACGCCGTAGGTCATCCCGTAGTAGCGGTACAGCGCCCGTTCGGTCGCCAGCGGCAGGTCGCCCTTGTCCAGATCGACCCGCGGCGCCTGGCGGACCGCCTCCTTGCCGACCGAGACGGTGACCGTGTCGCCGTCGAAAGCGGCGCCGTCGAGCGGCACGAAGCTCTCGTTCGTGCCGAACAGACCGGTTTGGACCGTGATCCACGCGGGTTGTTCGGTGTCGTCGTCGATGAACAGCTGTCCCACGATGCCGATGCGCTGCCCCGCCGGATCGAAGACCTCGCACCCGAACATGCGCAACGCTTCCCGCTGACCGATCATCGAGCACCCCTCCCCGCAAAGCCCGGGAACCAAGTCTCCCCCTTCGTCGCGCGGGGCGGCACCTCAAAACGGCGGACTGACCTCTTCGGACCACGCCGGGCGAAGAATGGGACCCTTCAACGGGAACGCTCGGCAGTCGCGGGGCGTGTTCTTGTCCAGCCGAGCTAACGGAGCCTCGAACCTCATGACCGAACCCACGCCGCCGATCACCGACGAGATGCGGGCGCACGCCAAGGAGAACCCGAACACCTGGCTGTACATCGCCGACCCGGGCTACGCCCAGGACGACGAGGGCGACATGCCGCCGGAGGGCGTCGTCGGTGCTTACCGGATCGATGAGAACGGCGTGATCGACGAGGAGTTCCAGTTCAACGAGCAGTACGTCCCCTCGGACCTGATGCTGCACCGGCCGGAGCCGAGCAACGACCTGGAGCGCGTGCTCGACGAGATCGCCGACGGCGAGCGCCCGGAGGACGACCTGCCGCAGGCCGTGCTGGACGGCGAGGTGATGCTCTACGCGCCGTCGGCCGACGACCGCAACGTCTACACCGCCGAGATGTCCGACGGCACCACGCTGGTCCCGGCCTGCACCTCGGCCTCGCGGGTTCCGGAGGACTGGCCGGGCTACCGCACGGTTCCCGGCTCCTGGCTGCCCGACGTCCTCGGCGGCTACGACCTCGGCCTGAACCTGCACGAAGCCGTCCAGGCCGTGATCCCCAACGGCGTCCTCATCCAGTTCGCCGAGGACCAGGGCGAATGAGGCGACCCGCCTCGCTTCGCGGTTCGGGCCGGGGAACCTGAGCAACCGGTTGCCCTCGAACCACGATCGACGGATGGCCGGTCGCTCGCGTCGAACCTAGGGTCGGCGGGGTGACCGGACCGGGACTGATCGAGGACTACGCGCTGCTGTCCGACCTGCGCACGGCCGCGCTCGTCGGCAAGGACGGTTCTCTCGACTGGTTGTGCCTGCCGCGCTTCGACGCGCCCGCCTGCTTCGCGCGGCTGCTCGGCGGTGAGGGCCGCTGGTCGATCGCCCCGACCGAGCCGGTGCGCGAAGTCCGCCGCCGGTACCGGGAGAACTCCTTGGTGCTGGAAACCGAGTTCCGCACCGACTCCGGCGTGCTGCAGCTGATCGACTTCATGCCGCCGCACGAGGTGAACCAGCACGACGAGCCGTGCGTGGTGCGGATCGTCGAGGGCGTGTCCGGCGAGGTCGGCTTCCAGCTCGACTGGGTGCTGCGCTTCGACTACGGCGATTCGGTGCCGTGGGTGCGGCGGGTCAACGAGACCGAGCCGGTGCTCGACGAGTACGTCCTGGGCATCGCCGGTCCGCACACCGTCGTGCTGCGCGGCGAGGAGCTGCCCACCCGGGTCGACGGCGAACGCGCCCACCGCCACACCGGGACGATCTCCGCCGGTCAGCGCATGTCCTGGGTGTTGCAGTGGTCGTCGGACCCCGACGAGCTGCCCGCGCCGATGGACCCGGAGCAGGAACTGCGGGAGTGCGAGGGGTTCTGGCGGGACTGGTCCGCCAAGATCGTCTACGACGGGCCCTACCCGAAGGCCGTGCGCCGCTCGCTGGCCACGCTCAAGGCGCTGATCTACGCGCCGACCGGGGGCATCGTCGCCGCCCCCACCACCTCGCTGCCGGAAGCCGTTCCCGGCAACCGCAATTGGGACTACCGCTACTGCTGGCTCCGCGACGCCACGCTGGTGCTGCTCGCCCTCGACGACCTCGGCTGCACCTCCGAAGCCGAGGCGTGGCGGCGCTGGCTGGTCCGCTCCGTCGCCGGTGACCCCGCCGACCTGCAGATCATGTACGGCGTCGGCGGCGAGCGACACCTGATCGAGTGGGAAGCGGACTGGCTGCGCGGGTACCGGGACTCCAGCCCCGTCCGGGTCGGCAACGCCGCCTACCGGCAGCGGCAGCTGGACGTCTACGGCGAGGTGATGGACGCGCTGCACCTGGCTCGCGAACGCGGGCTGGTGGAGAGCGAGGACTCGTGGGCGGTGCAGCGCGGCATGCTCGCCCACCTGGAGCGGATCTGGCGGGAACCCGATCGCGGGCTGTGGGAGGTGCGCGGGCCGGACCGGCACTTCACGCACTCGCAGGTGATGGTGTGGGTCGCCTTCGACCGCGCGGTGCGCGGAGCCGAGGAGGACGGGCTGCCGGGACCGGTCGAGCACTGGCGGGAGCTGCGCGACGAGGTTCGCGAGGAGGTGCTGCGGCGCGCGTGGAACCCCGAGATCCGCGCGTTCACCCAGTTCTACGGCGGAACCTCGCTGGACGCCTCGGTCCTGCTGCTGCCCGCGGTCGGCTTCCTCTCCGGCGACGACGAGCGGATGCGCAGCACCGTCGAGGCGATCCGGCGCGAGCTCCAGCACGGGGTGCTCGTCGACCGCTACACCACCACCGACGAGCCGAGCGAGGTCGACGGCCTGAGCGGGCGGGAGGGTTCGTTCCTGGCCTGCTCGTTCTGGATGGTCGACGCGATGGTCTACTGCGGTCGGCGCGACGAGGCGGAGCGGATGTTCGCCGAACTCGTCGAGATGGCCAACGACGTCGGCCTCTACTCCGAGGAGTTCGACGCCGAGAGCGGTTGCTTCACCGGCAACTTCCCGCAGGCGTTCAGCCACCTCGCGCTGGTCAACTCGGCGTCGGTCCTCTACGGCGGCCGCACTCGGGAGCAGAAGTCCCGCCGCAACGGGACGGCGGCACCCGCTCAGTCCAGGTGGGAGAAGATGTAGTCGGTGACCGTCTGGGGATCGCCCGGTTTGGCCCAGAGGTAGCCCTGCCCGGTCTCGCAGCCGATCTCGGCCATCCGTCGGGCCTGGGCCTGGGTCTCCACTCCCTCGGCGGTGACCGTGAGGCCGAGCGTGTGGGCGAGGTCGACGAGGGTGCCGACGATGCGGGCGTCGACCGGATCGGCGCGTTCGGCGTCGCGCAGGCCCTCCATGAACGAGCCGGCGATCTTGAGCTCGTGCACCGGGAGGTGCCGCAGGTAGGCGAGGTTGGAGTAGCCGGTGCCGAAGTCGTCGATGGCGATGCGCACGCCCATCCGCGACAGCGCGCGCAGCTTGTCCAGCGGCTCGTCGGCGGTGGACATGATCGTGCTCTCGGTCAGCTCCAGCTGGAGCCGGTGCGGCGCGAGTCCCGTGTCCTCCAGGATCTCGGCGACGTCGCGGACCAGGTTCGGGTCGCGCGACTGCCGGACCGCGAGGTTGACGCTGACGAACGGCGCCGAATCGCCGAACCGGTCCTGCCACCGCTTGGCCTGCTCGCACGCCTTGTGCAGCACCCACCGGCCGAGCGGGACGATCAGCCCGGTCTCCTCGGCGAGCCCGATGAACTTGTCCGGCCCCAGCCTGCCGAGGTCCGGATGCGCCCAGCGCACCAGCGCCTCTACCCCGACCACCGAGCTGTCCCGCAGCCCGATCAGCGGCTGGTAGTCCACGTAGAACTCGTCGCGCTCCAGGGCCGCGGGCATCGAGGCGGCCAGCCGCAGCCGGGCGACCTCGTTGGCGTTGCGCTCCGGGTCGAACTGCGCCCAGCGGCCCTTGCCGTCGGACTTCGCCCAGTACAGCGTCACGTCGGCGTCGCGCATCAGCTCGGCGGCGGTCTGCCCGTCGACGTTGCGCTCGACGATGCCGACGCTGGCCGAGACGGTCAGCTCGTGGCCGTCGATGCGGATCGGCTCGTCGATAGCCGACAGCACCTGCTCGGCGATCTCGACCGCCTGCTCGGTTCCGTTGGAGTTCTGCAGCAGGATGACGAACTCGTCCCCGCCCATCCGCGCGACCAGCCGGTCGTCGCCTTGCACCGCCGCGGCGAGCCGCTCGGCGACGGTCACCAGCAGTTCGTCGCCGACGTGGTGGCCGAGGCTGTCGTTGATGACCTTGAAGCCGTCGAGGTCCATGTAGCACAGCGCGATCCGGTCGTCGGGATCGTGGCGCTTGAGGATCGACTCCAGCCGGTCGAGGAACAGCGCCCGGTTCGGCAACGTCGTCAGCGGATCGTGCATCGCCTGGTAGCGGAGCCGTTCCTGCAGCTCGCGGCGGTCGGTGACGTCCTCGATCAGGGCGACCTGGTAGAGCGGTTTGCCGTCGTCGTCGCGGATCAGCGACACGAACAGCTCGGTCCACACCGTCTTGCCGCTGGGCCGGGAGAACTGCTTCTCCACGCGGAACTGCTCGCGCTCGCCGCGCATCAGCTCCTCGTAGAGCCGCCAGATCCGCTCCGAGTCGGCGGGGTGCACCATGTCCGGGACGTGCATCCGGCGGATGTCGTCGGCGGAGCGGCCCAGGATGCGCGCCAGCGACGCGTTGACCTCCAGGATCCGGCCCTCGATGTCGGCGATGCCGATGCCGATGGCGGCTTCGGAGAAGATCGCCCGGAAGCGGGCCTCGCTGGTGCGCAGGGCCAGCTCGACGGCGTCGCGCGCGTCGAGCACGGCCTGCCGGATGGCCTCCTGCTCGTCGAGCGTGCGCTTGCGCGCGGCCTGCACGAACCCGGAGCACAGCGCGGCCTGCAGCGCGGCGACGCGCTTGCGCCACACCGGGTCGTCGCCGAGCCGCAGCACGTCGAGCATCTCGTCACCGATGAGCTCGACGGTGCGCGCCAGCGACTCGGAGCTGGTGAAGTGCACACCGATCAGGTCGGCGCCCACCGCGCGGGCGGGCGAGGCGTCGAAGGGTTCACCGACCAGCGCGTCGACCAGGCGGTCGGTGTAGCCGTGCAGACGGCCTTCGACCTCGGCGCTGGTCATCGGCACGTAGCTGGTTCCCATCAGCGCCTGCGCCCAGACCGCGGCGAAGCGTCGTCGGTCCGTTCGGTTCACCTTGGCGGCCACCTCGTGAGCGCTGGGCACCGGCGCGGTCCAGCCAGTCATGCCTGGGCGCCCTCCACTCGTCGTCCTAGCCTGGGCCGTATCTCGTCGGAGCATACGACCGGTTGAGCCTGGCGGTCGAACATCATGTACGGCACCCGGAGCAGTCGCGACACCTGTGTCGGGCGGCCATCCGCGTGGCCGAGAGACAAATACCGCAACCGTCCGCGATCAGTTCATCGATGAACGGCGACGGAGTTCGAACCCCCCACTATTAGACGCTCAACCCACCCCTAGAGGTTGCGCTGGCAATTCTTCGCCAAAACCCCTGTTCGGGTGCCCCGCAGCTGTACGGATTGAGCCGATCCGGTCAAAAGCTAACACAACATCTTCAGCTTTCGGAAAGCGTTCGCCACACTTTCGGGGCACGATGCGTAGCCGCTCGACATGCTCCACGACTCCCCGTGAATGCGAGGCCACGATGACTGCACGCGGTCGCTCAGCCCTGGTCATGATGGTCGCACTGGCGTGCTCGGTGCTCACCGCCCCGGCTCAGGCGAGTCCCACCGACGAGGACAACGCGACGCTGGGATCGCAGATCCGCAAGTTCGAGCCCCTCGACCCGCTGCCGGAGCTGAACCTCGACCCGCTGGCAACCGTGCCGGGCATGGACGTCGCCAGCTACCAGGGCAACGTGGACTGGGCGTCCTGGTACGGGCAGGGCAAGCGGTTCGCCTACGTCAAGGCGACCGAGTCCCACAGCTACACCAACCCGTACTTCGCGCAGCAGTACAACGGGTCCTACGACGTCGGCATGATCCGGGGCGCCTACCACTTCGCGATCCCCAACGCCTCCAGCGGAGCCGCACAGGCGAACTACTTCGTCGACAACGGCGGCGGCTGGTCGGCCGACGGCCGGACGCTGCCCGGCGCGCTCGACGTGGAGTACAACCCGTACGGCCAGGTCTGCTACGACATGAGCGGCGACGCGCTCACCGCGTGGATCAAGGACTTCAGCGATACGTACCACGCGCGCACCGGCCGCTACCCGGTCATCTACACGAGCACGAACTGGTGGAACCAGTGCGTCTCCGGCACCTTCGGCACCACCAACCCGCTGTGGATCGCCCGCTACGCCGACAGCCCCGGCGAACTCCCCCGCGGCTGGCTGCTGTGGACCTTCTGGCAGCACACCTCGGACCCCCTCGACCAGAACACCTTCAACGGCCCCCTCTCCGGCCTCCAAGCCCTCGCCCACGGCTGACCCGGCCGCCGGAAACCGGATCACGACCGTTCTCAGGGGACGGATTACCGCCGTAATCAGGGAACGGAAAACTGGAGTAATCCGTCCCTCCCGGCGCGGAAGGGCACCGTGCCGGTGATCGTCTTCGTGGACAATCACCGGCATGGGTGAACGCAAGGTCGGGTTGGTTCTGACGATCTCGTTGGCGATCCTCGTGCTGTGCGGCGTGAGCGCCGGGCTGCTGGTGTTCGACCCGCGGATCACCGGGGCGGACGCCTTGCGGACCGGAGGGCTCGCGGCCGGATCGGTGGTCGCGCTGTACGCGCTGTGGCTCAACGATCGGCGGCGGCGCATCGAGGAGCAGCGGCAGAGCCTGGAGAGCCGCCGCACCGAACTGGACCGCGACCGCGTCGCCGACGAGCGCTTCGCCCGCGCGGTCGAGCTGCTGGGGCACGAGACCGACCAGGTCAGGGTGGGCGCGCTGCACGCGCTGGCCGGCCTGGCTCGCAGCAACCGCGACTACACCCAGACCGTCCTCGACGTGCTCTGCTCCTACCTGCGACGCCCCTTCCAGCACCCGCGCTACTCGTCGTCGCAGCGCTGGACGCCTGAGGAGTCCGACGACGCCGAGCGCCAGCTGCAGGTGCGGCTGACCGCGCAGCGCCTGATCACCGAGCTGCTGCCCGGTGCGGACGACGCCGACGAACCCGCCTTCGACCTCGATCTGACCGGGGCGACGCTGGAGTACTTCGAGCTCTCCGACCGCAAGGTCGGCACCGTCCTGCTGCGCTACGCGCACCTGTTCAGCAGCAACAACCTCAGCCGCAGCGTCTTCCACGGCGACGTCTACTTCACCGGCAGCGCCTTCGGCACCGGCAGGCTCAGCGGCAGGTTCCGCTGCGACGACGCGGTGTTCCACCGCCGCGCCTGGTTCAGCGGCGTGCACTTCGGCGGGCCGATGCGCTGCCGGCGCAGCACGTTCCACGGGCCCGTGAAGTTCTCCGACAGCACCTTCGCCGACGAGGTGACGCTGGCCGGTTCGACGTTCGAAGGGCGGTCGGACTTCGACGGCGTCGTCTTCGAGCAGACCCCGGACCTGACCGGAACGACAGGAGCCCCGACCATCGCGGTCGGGGCTCCTGAGTGAGCGGACTCAGCCGAACAGCTTCGGCAGGGTTCCTTCCCACGCCTCGCGGAGCTCCGGCAGCGGGATCTCGGTGACGTCCTGGATGTCCAGGGAGTTCGAGCCCGCGTCGGCGACGCCGACCTTGGCCCACGGCAGGCCGCGGGCGGTGCACATGTCGGTGAAGCGCAGCTCCTCGGAACGCGGGACCGCGACGAGGACGCGACCGGCCGACTCGGAGAACAGCTGGACGAACGGGTCCGCGCCCTCCGGCAGCACCACGCGGGCACCGCACTCGCCGACCAGCGCCGTCTCGACCAGCGCCTGCGCCAGACCGCCCTCGGAGAGGTCGTGCGCGGCGGAGATCATGCCGTCGCGGGAACCCGCGAGCAGGATCTCGGCCAGCAGCTTCTCGCGGGCCAGGTCGACCTTCGGCGGCGTGCCGCCGAGGTGGTCGTGCGCCACGCGGGCCCACTCCGAACCGCCGAACTCCTCGCGCGTCTCGCCGAGCAGGATCAGCGTCTCGCCCTCCTCGCCACCGATGCCGGTGGGGATGCGGCGGGTGACGTCGTCGATCGTGCCGAGCACGCCGACGACCGGAGTCGGCAGGATCGCCTGCTGACCGGTCTGGTTGTAGAAGCTGACGTTGCCGCCGGTGACCGGGATGCCCAGCTCGGCGCAGGCGTCGGCCAGGCCGCGCACCGCCTGCTGGAACTGCCACATCACGCCCGGGTCCTCCGGCGAACCGAAGTTCAGGCAGTTGGTGACGGCCATCGGCGTGGCACCGGTGGTGGCCACGTTGCGGTACGCCTCGGCCAGCGCCAGCTGCGCGCCCGTGTACGGGTCGAGCCGGGTGTAGCGGGCGTTGCAGTCGGTGGCGATCGCGATGCCGCGACCGGTCTCCTCGTCGATGCGCAGCACGCCGCCGTCGGACGGCTGGGCCAGCACGGTGTTGCCCCGCACGTAGCGGTCGTACTGGTCGGTGACCCACGCGCGCGAGCACAGGTTCGGCGAGGCGGCCATCGTCAGGATGGTCTCCCGCAGCTCGTCCGGAGTGGACGGACGGGCCAGGGTGTTGGCGTTGTCGGCGGCGATGAGGTCCTGCTCGCCCGGCCGCTCGACGGGACGCTGGTAGACCGGGCCGTGGTGGGCCACGGTCCGCGGCGGCACGTCGACGACGAGCTCGTCCTGCCAGTAAATCTCGAGGTTCTCGCCGTCGGTGACCTCACCGATGACGTTGGCCGTGACGTCCCACTTCTGGCAGACCTTCATGAACTCGTCCACCTTGGACGGATCCACGACGGCGCACATGCGCTCCTGGGACTCGCTGGAGAGGATCTCCGCGGCGTTCATGCCGGCGGCGCGCAGCGGGACCTGGTCCAGGTCGACGCGCATGCCGCCGTCACCGGCCGCGGCCAGCTCGGAGGTCGCGCAGGACAGCCCGGCGCCGCCGAGGTCCTGGATGCCCACGATCAGGCCGGAGTGGTACAGGTCCAGGCAGCACTCGATGAGCACCTTCTCGGCGAACGGGTCGCCGACCTGCACGCTGGGCAGCTTCTTGCGGCCGCCCCCGCTCTCGTCGCCGTCGAAGGTCTCCGAGGCCAGCACGGACACGCCGCCGATGCCGTCGAGGCCGGTGCGCGCGCCGAACAGGATGATCTTGTTGCCCTTGCCGGAGGCGTGCGCGAGGTGCAGGTCCTCGGTCTTCATCACGCCGACGCACATGGCGTTGACCAGCGGGTTCCCGGCGTAGGACTCGTCGAAGACGACCTCGCCGCCGATGTTGGGCAGACCCAGGCAGTTCCCGTAGCCGCCGACTCCGGCGACGATGCCCGGCAGGACGCGCTTGGTGTCCGGGGCGTCGGCGGGGCCGAAGCGCAGCGGGTCGGCGACGGCGACCGGGCGGGCGCCCATCGCCATGATGTCGCGGACGATGCCGCCCACACCCGTGGCCGCGCCCTGGTAGGGCTCGACGTAGGACGGGTGGTTGTGGCTCTCCAGCTTGAAGGTGACCGCCCAGCCGTCGCCGATGTCGACCACACCGGCGTTCTCGCCGATGCCGGCGAGCATCTTGGCGCGCATCTCGTCGGTGGTGGTCTCGCCGAAGTACTTGAGGTGGACCTTCGAGGACTTGTAGGAGCAGTGCTCGCTCCACATCACCGAGTACATCGCCAGCTCGGCCTCGGTGGGACGGCGGCCGAGGATCTCGCGGATCCGCTGGTACTCGTCGTCCTTCAGGCCCAGCTCGCGGAACGGCTGGTCGACGTCCGGAGAGGTCTTCGCCCGGTCGACGGAGTCGATGTGGCCGGGTCCACCGGCCGTGTCGATCGTGTCGGTCACGCTGCCACCAAAGAATCCAGAACGGACAGGAACATGCCGAGGCCGTCGTCGGTGGGCCCGGTCAGCGGGTCGATCGCGTGCTCGGGGTGCGGCATCATGCCCGCGATCCGCCCGCGCGCGTCGGTGATGCCCGCGATGTCGCGCCGCGACCCGTTCGGGTTCTCACCGGCGTAGCGGAACAGCACGCGACCTTCGCCTTCGAGCTGGTCGAGCACGGCCTCGTCGGCCACGTAGTTGCCCTCGCCGTGCTTGATCGGGACGAGCAGCTCGGCGCCGGCGTCGTAGCGCGTGGTCCAGGCGCTGGAGTTGTTCTCCACCTTCAGCCACTGGTCGCGGCACACGTAGTGCAGGCCCGCGTTGCGGGTCAGCACGCCGGGCAGCAGCCCGGACTCGCACAAGATCTGGAAGCCGTTGCACACGCCCAGCACCGGCATTCCCTTGCCCGCGGCGATGATGACCTCGGTCATCACCGGCGCGAACTTGGCGATCGCGCCGCAGCGCAGGTAGTCGCCGTAGGAGAAGCCACCGGGCACGACCACGGCGTCGACGCCCTTGAGGTCGTGGTCGGCGTGCCAGAGGGCGACGGCCTCGCCACCGGCGCGGCGGACCGCCCGCGCGGCGTCGACGTCGTCCAGCGTGCCGGGGAAGGTGATGATGCCGATCTTCACTAGTCCGCCTCTCCGCGATTCACACTGGTGGTTGCGTCCAGCCGAATCTCGCGTCCCGCGGTTTCTTGTGGCCGGCTCGCGTCACGTTCCCCTGAGGTGCGGTTGACCAGGGCTGAAGTTGGCCACATGCTGATCATGCTTCCGCCCGGCGCACGACGAAGTCCTCGATGACGGGGTTGGCCAGCAACGTTTCAGCGATGTTGGCGAGCGTGGCGTCGTCGACGTCGTCGGCGACCTCCAGCTCGAACCGCTTTCCCTGGCGGACTTCGGTGATGCCGTCGAACCCGAGACGGGGCAGCGCGTTGGCCACCGCCTGTCCCTGCGGGTCGAGGATCTCCTGCTTCGGCATGACGTCGACAACGACTCGGGCCACGGGTGCTGCTCCCGGTTTCCGTGCAGATCCGCCGGTACCGGCGGATGGCCAGCAGTACGTGCGCAGCGTAACTGAGCTGGGCGTTCACCCCTCCGAGCAGGGGTCTGACGTGCGTCGCAGCTCACCCATCGACTGTGTCCCGCATCACGAAAACCGGTAGTTGTCTGAACCTGTTCGCGGGTTGGACGTCTTCAGGACATCAACGACATCGCTCGCACTGAGGGGATTTCACGATGCGCAGCTTGAAGACCGCGCTCGCCGGGGCCGCACTCGCCGGCCTCGCGCTGACCGCCGCCGCGCCCATCGCCACCGCCGTTCCAGCCACCCCCGGCACCGCGCCGGCCGCGGTCACCGCACAGGGCGGACTGACCGTCGACCACACCGTGGTGCGCCCGGGTGAGCAGCTGAAGATCCACCTCGACCACGGGTCGGAGGCGCTGAGCTGGATCTCCTCCGGTTCGTTCGTCCGCGACTCCGAGCACCCGATGGGCGCTGACGAGGGCGTCGCCCACGTGGTCCGCGACTCCGGCGGCAGCGCCGACGCGGTCGCCACCATCGGCGACGTCCCGCCGGGCCAGTACGTCGTGCACGCGCGCGTGGGTGGCGGCTCCGTTCCGGGCGTCACCATCACCGTCCGGTGACAGGAGGCGAGGACCGGCGGGGCTCGGGGGTCCGCCGGTCTTCGCCCTCGCGCGGGTGGTGGCAGAGTGGGGCGCGGATTTCGCCCGCCGCTGAGGAGGACTCGCGTGCACATCACCCACTTCGGACATGCGTGCGTGCTGCTGGAGACCGGTTCGGCCAGGCTGCTGCTCGACCCGGGCTCGTTCTCGACCGACTTCGAGGACCTGCGCGACCTCGACGCCGTGCTGATCACCCACCAGCACCCCGACCACCTCGACTTCGACCGGCTCCCGGGACTGCTGGCCGCCAACCCGGACGCCCGGCTGGTCGTCGACCCGGGCAGCGCTCCCGCCGTCGCCGAGAAGGGGCTCACCGCCACCACGGCTCGACCCGGCGACGCCCTTGAGCTGGGCGGATCCTCGATCGACATCGTCGGTGGGCAGCACGCCGTGATCCACCCGGACATCCCGAACATCGACAACATCGGCTACCTCGTCGACGACGGCGCCTTCTACCACCCCGGCGACGCGTTCCACGTCCCCGAGCAGCGGGTCGACGTGCTGGGCCTGCCGACCGGCGCGCCCTGGCTCAAGCTCTCCGAGGCCGTGGACTTCCTCCGCGCCGTCGCGCCGCGCGCCGCCGTTCCGATCCACGAAGCGGTCCTGGCGATGCCCGCGATGCACTACCGCAGGTTCGAAGAGCTCAGCCCCTCGGAGACCACCGTCGACGTGCTGCCCCGGGCCTCGGCGACGGAGGTCTAGGCCCGGTCACCAGGCCTCGTGCGGGATTCGCGGCTTCGGGATCCGGTCCAGCTCCGAGCGGACCGTGGCGAACGACGCGTAGGTGACCGGCTCGGCGCCGTGGTGCAGCGCCAGGTCCACCGCGTCCAGGATCGCGTGCCGCACCGCCGGTTTCGCCAGCGTCTGCGCCTCCAGCGCGAGGCGGACGGCGCGTCCCCGGCGAGCCGCGCGACCGGCGCCCAGCACCAGCGCCCGGCACCACCACGGCTCCGCGACCTCGCCCGGGCCCAGGATCCGGATGCGGGACCGCAGCACGCTGCCGGTGCTGAGGTCGCGCACGCCCATGGCGTCCGCGCACACCGCGAAGCCGCGCCGCTGCGCGGCCAGGACCGTGCCCGGCGAGGCCAGCCAGCGCGGCGGGATGAACGTGTGCGTGCGCAGCCCGGCCTGCTCCAGCACCGCCGAAGCCGCCACCAGCCGCAAACCCGCTTCGTGCGCGGGGAGCCGCGCCGCGGGTGCGAGCCGCGAGCGCAGACCGGGTGAGGTGCGGGCGAAGCCGTGCAGGCTCACCGTGTCCCGGTGCTGGAGCCGATCGGCCACCCAGCCGAGCAGCGGCGACCTGCGGTCGCGGGAGTCGAGATCGGTCGGGCTCGGAGAGATCAACAAGGACAGCGGGACGTTCCGGCGGTCCAGCTCCGCGGCGAAATCCGCGCAGCTGTCCAGCGACCGGTGCTCCAGCCCCGACAACGACACCACGAGCGGCGTGCTCACAAACACCCATTCGGCCTGGCGCGGGTGACCGTTACCTGAAAGCCAGGTGTCCCCCCGGCGCAAATCCGGCGAACCTCCACCCCGCAACCATCAAACGCGCAGGCCAGGTCCACCCCGCGACACGCCGCCCAATCCCGCTACCGGGTGAAGCATTCGAATTTCGCGCGAAATTCGACCCCGAACTTCCGGACTCGAATTTCGCGCGAAATTCGAAAGACCGCGGTCAGGAGCCCTGGAGCCAGTCCGCGAAGGAGCGGCCCGTGATGCGCTCGTACGCCTCGACGTAGCGGGCCCGGGTCGCCTCGACGATGTGGTCCGGCAGCGCGGGCGGAGGGGTGTCGGAGTGACGGTCCCAGCCGGACTCCTCCGAGGTCAGCCAGTTGCGGACGAACTGCTTGTCGAAGGACGGCTGCACCTTGCCCGCCTCGTAGCCGTCGACCGGCCAGTAGCGGGACGAGTCCGGGGTGAGCACCTCGTCGCCGAGCACCAGCTCACCGGCGGCGTTGCGGCCGAACTCGAACTTCGTGTCCGCCAGGATCACGCCGCGCTCGCGCGCGTGCTCCGCCGCGCGGGCGTAGACGCGCAGCGTCAGGTCGCGCAGCTCGGCGGCGAGCTCGGCGCCCTCCTTCGCGGCGACGGCCTCGAAGCTCACGTTCTCGTCGTGCTCGCCGAGCTCGGCCTTGGTCGCCGGGGTGAAGATCGGCTCCGGCAGGCGCGACGACTCGACCAGCCCGTCCGGCAGCGCCACGCCGCACACCGAACCCGTGCGCTGGTAGTCGATCAGCCCGGAACCGGTCAGGTAGCCGCGGGCCACGCACTCGACCTGCACCATGCTCAGCCGCTTGACCAGCAGCGCGCGGCCGCGAACCTCGGCGGGGATGCGCGGGTCGTCGTAGGCCACCAGGTGGTTGGGCAGCTCGTCGGCCAGCAGCTCGAACCAGAACACGCTCATCGCGGTGAGCACGGCGCCCTTGTCCGGGATCGGCGTGTCCAGCACGTGGTCGTAGGCCGAGATGCGGTCCGAGGCGACCAGCAGCAGGTGTTCGTCGTCAACGGCGTGCAGCTGGCGAACCTTGCCTGCCGCGATCTGGGGGTAATCGGCGAGTGCAACCACGACGCGATTGTCTCCCACCGCAGGTTGGCGGCTCGCACGTGGTGGGATTGAGGGGATCAGGAGGAGGAGATCGTGACCGAGAATTTCACCGACTGGCTGCGCGGTCGCAGCGAACCCGACTGGACCCAGGTCGTGGAGCACCCGTTCACCGACGCGTTGTTCGACGGGTCGATGCCCGACGAGTACATGAGCTCCTACCTGGTGCAGGACTACCAGTTCGTGGACGACTTCCTGGCGCTGCTCGGCGCCGCCGTCGCCCGGGCCGACCGGTACTCCTCGCGGCTCGCGCTGGCGGGCAGCATCGCGGTCGTCACCAGCGAGGAGAACACCTACTTCCAGCGCTCCTTCGACGCGCTGGGCATCGGTGAGTCCGACCGGGTCAACCCGGAGCTGGACCCGGCGACCGTGGCGTTCCGCGACCTGATGCGCGACACCCGCGACAACGGCGGCTACGCCGAGATCCTGACGGTGCTCACCGTCGCCGAGTGGACCTACCTGGAGTGGGCGGTGCGCGCACCGGCGAAGCCGGACAACTTCGTCCACGCCGAGTGGATCGAGCTGCACGCCAACCCCGACTTCCAGGAGTGGGTGAGCTGGCTGCGCTCCGAGCTCGACCGCGTCGGCGCCGACCTCGACGAACGCGAGCGCGCCCGCTGCCTGCGCCTCTTCCAGCAGGCCACCCGGTGCGAGATCGACTTCTTCAACGCCCACTGGGACTGAGGGTCGCTGGAGATCCGCTCGTCACCGGCCGGGTTTCGGACTTCAGTGGAAATCCGCGCACGGGTTTCCACTGAAGTCCGGGACCTGATTTCCACTGAAATCCGGAGCTCGCCGACGGGTCGGGAGGGTCGGAGCTGGTGAGGGGTGGGGTCAGAGGATGTCGCTCGGGGAGTAGGCCGCGGCCTGGGGGTACTGGGTCGCGACCTTCTCCACTGCGGCGACGACGTCGCTGACCTGGGACGACGCCGCGCCGGTGAAGGCCAGCTTGTCGGCCAGCAGGGCTTCCAGCTGCTCGCGGTCGAGCGGCAGCCGCTCGTCGGCGGCGAGCCGGTCGAGGAGGTCGTTGCGCTCGGCGCCCTGCTCGCGCATGTCCAGGGCGACCGCGACGGCGTTCTCCTTGATCGCCTCGTGCGCGACCTCCCGGCCCACTCCCGCGCGCACCGCGCCCATGAGCACCTTGGTGGTGGCCAGGAACGGCAAGTAGCGGTCGAGCTCGCGGGCCACGACGGCCGGGAACGCGCCGAACTCGTCGAGCACCGTCAGGAACGTCTCCAGCAGGCCGTCGAAGGCGAAGAACGCGTCCGGCAGCGCCACCCGGCGGACCACCGAGCACGACACGTCGCCCTCGTTCCACTGGTCACCGGCCAGTTCCGCGCTCATCGAGACGTACCCGCGCACGATCACCGCGAGACCGTTGACGCGCTCGCAGGAGCGGGTGTTCATCTTGTGCGGCATGGCGCTGGAGCCGACCTGGCCGGGCTTGAAGCCCTCGGTGACCAGCTCGTGCCCGGCCATCAACCGGATCGTCTTGGCGACGCTGGAGGGCGCGGCGGCCAGCTGCGAGAGCAGGCTCAGCACCTCGAAGTCCAGCGACCGCGGGTAGACCTGGCCGACGCTGGTGAGCGTGCTGGCGAAGCCGAGGTGACCGGCGACGCGGCGCTCCAGCTCGGTGAGCTTGTCGGTGTCGCCGCCGAGCAGGTCGAGCATGTCTTGAGCGGTGCCGACCGGGCCCTTGATGCCGCGCAGCGGGTAGCGGTCGAGGAGCTCTTCGAGGCGGCGGAAGGCCACCAGCAGCTCGTCGGCGGCCGTGGCGAAGCGCTTGCCCAGCGTGGTCGCCTGCGCGGCGACGTTGTGCGAACGACCGGCCATGACCAGCTCGGAGTTCTGCCCCGCGAGCGCGGCCAGCCGGGCGAGCACGGCGACCGTGCGGTCGCGGACGTGCTCCAGGCTGCGGCGGACCTGCAGCTGCTCGACGTTCTCGGTCAGATCCCGCGAGGTCATGCCCTTGTGGATCTGCTCGTGACCGGCGAGGGCGTTGAACTCCTCGATCCGGGCCTTCACGTCGTGCCTCGTCACGCGCTCGCGCGCGGCGATGGAGTCGAGGTCGACCTGCTCCAGCACCCGCTCGTAGTCGGCCACGGCCTGTTCCGGCACCTCGATGCCGAGGTCGGCCTGGGCGCGCAGCACGGCCAGCCAGAGGCGCCGCTCGAGAACGATCTTGTGCTGCGGCGACCACAGCTCGACCAGCTCCGGAGAGGCGTAGCGACCGGCGAGAACATTCGGAATGCTGGGCTTGTCCGTCACCCGCCCAGGATAACCAGCGCGTTCTCCGTGGTCGTTTTGCGTGGCGGTGCGGGTGGGGGAACCTGAGCGGCTCCGTGGTCTCCGCGCGCCACTCCTTGAGTATGTGAATACGCGGCGTCGCGGCGTGCTCGCCACGAAGCCGCTCAGAACCCCCGGCGGTGCCAGCTGCTCAGGTGGTGAAGGAGAAAGCACCTTCGGTGCTTGCCTGACGGGTGTTCTGGGTTCAGAGTCCGGTTTTCCAGGCTGGGGAGTTCGCTGGGACCACCTCCGGCGTGGCCGGGACGAAGTCCGGGTACTTCTGGCCGGCGCCGGTGTTGAAGAGCACGACTCGGTCGGTGTCGGTGACCGCGCCGGTGTCGCGGAGCCGGTGGAGCGCGGCGAGCGTCGCGGCCCCTTCGGGCGCCGGGTAGATGCCCTCGGCGGCGGCGAGCTCCCTGGTGGCCTCGCGCATCTCGTC
Source organism: Saccharopolyspora endophytica (assembly GCF_018070075.1). Lineage (GTDB taxonomy): Bacteria > Actinomycetota > Actinomycetes > Mycobacteriales > Pseudonocardiaceae > Saccharopolyspora > Saccharopolyspora endophytica. The sequence goes on along the minus strand of NZ_JAGPXE010000001.1, from coordinate 297,286 downwards.
CTCGCTCACCGACACCGCCGTGCCGCCGGAATCGCGGACGGCGTCGAGAATCAGGTAATCGCCGACGGCAACGGGAACCCGCAGGCCGCTGGCGTCGGTGGTGGCGTCCTCCCAGCGCGGCGCGTGCCGTTCGCCCTGGTCGTGGGCGCGGACGATCGGAGCGCAGCCCTCGGCCTGGACGACGACCATGCGCGGGCGCTGCTCGCCGATCCAGCCGAGCTCGGTCATCTCGGCGAACGCCTTCCACATGCCGACCAGCCCGGTGCCGCCGCCCGTCGGGTAGATCACCACGTCCGGCAGCTCCCAGCCGAGCTGCTCGGCCAGCTCGTAGCCGAGCGTCTTCTTGCCCTCCACGCGGTAGGGCTCCTTGAGCGTGGAGACGTCGAACCAGCCGCGCGCCTCGGAGGTGGTGCGCACCAGGCGTCCGGCGTCGTCGATCAGACCCTCGACCAGCCACGTGTCGGCACCCGAGACGACGGCTTCGACCTGGTTGATGCGCGGGCAGTCCTCGGGCATCACCACTCCCGCGGCCAGCCCGGCGCGCGCCGCGTAGGCGGCGAGCGCCCCACCGGCGTTGCCCGCCGACGGCGCGGCGACGGACTTGGCGCCCAGCTCCCGGGCTCGCGACACGGCGGCGGACATGCCGCGCGCCTTGAAGCTGCCGGTCGGGTTCTGCCCCTCGTCCTTGATCCGCACGTCGGAGATGCCCAGCCGATCGGACAGCCGCGGCGCGGCCAGCAGCGGCGTGAACCCCTCGCCGAGGCTGACGATGTGCTCGGCGTCGCGGATCGGCAGCACCTCCCGGTACCGCCACATCGAGGGCTCCCGGGTCAGCAGGTCCGACGGCCGCAGGCGGACGTTCGCCAGGTCGTAGCGCGGGTACAGGACCTTGCCGCACTCCTCGCACAACCGGTGCAGGACGTCGGCGTCGAAGGTCCGCCCGCACGCCGTGCACTCGAGGTGGCTGAGGGTGCTGCCCGTGGAGTTCACCATGAGCGAATCCTGACCCGCCGAACCCGCCCGGTCCAGGGTGTTCACGTCGTGAAACTTTCCAGTCAATCACTGGTTCGGCGAAATCATCAATTGCGCTCGATCAGGTGTGGGATTCTGGACTAATACAACGGCGCGATCTTATCGTTGGCCGACGCATTCGCGGCTGTGCACAGGAACGGGAGCGGATGAACATCACCAGGTTCGCCGAAGATCGGCAGGACGTGTTCTGGATCGTGGGCACAGGTCAGGCCGAACGCCACGCCACAACCATGCGACCAGGAGCGGTATATGCCGGGCAATGCGTAGCGGCGCTCTGCGACGTTCAGATCAAGATTCCGCAGTCAACCCCGCTCGGACGCGATCCGCAGACGAAGAAAGTCACGAGAAAGTGCCCAGCGTGCGAAGGAATCGCCGAGGTCAAGAATTACGCGGAAACGTGTTGGGACTTTTAATGTGAAAAAACGTTCTCGGTTCGCCAGATGACCGAGCGGCGTTCTTGCACGCGAATCAGGAAAGCTGCGTTCGCAACATTCTGCGGGCCACTCCGCGCGGATCGGGATCGGACTCGATCAGCGCGTTCACCACGGCTCCGTCGACCAGCGCGACCAGTTCGGTGAGCCGCTCCGCACCCACCTCCACGCCGCTGCGGTAGAAGATCTCCGCGAGCAGCTTCTGCAGCTCGACGGCCATCTCGCGCATCAGCGGGGCCAGGTAAGGGCGGCGCGGCGAGCCGACCAGCCGCTCGTAGCGCAGCAGCACCGGCTCGACACCGCCGTGCCGGGAGTCGACGCCCAGGAGCAGGTCCAGCAGGAGTTCGATCACCGCGTCGGTGCTGCGCTGCTGCTCGGACAGATCGGCGAGGCGGGCTCGCCCGGCGGCGAGCTCCTCCCTCGCGTTGTGCTCCACCGCTGCGGTGATCAGGTCTTCCAGCGAGGAGAAGTAGTAGGTGGTCGACGCCAGGGGGAGCGCGGCGCGCTCGGCCACGGCGCGGTGCCGCACCGCGTCGAACCCGCCCTCGACGAGCAGCTGCGCCGCAGCCGCCACCAACGCCTGCCGCCGCCGCTCGCCCTTCGGTGTGCTGGCCGCTGTCATGACCCGCGATCCTATGCCGTGTCCGGAACGTCCGGTTGATCGCCGCTGCGGAGAAGCCCCCGCAGCACGGCCGACCAACCGCTTCACCGATCAGAACCGGGTGGCGAGATCCCCGGCGATGCTGCCGACCCGCGCGACGAACGGAGCCCCCGGCGAACCGGCCTCGGGCTCGCTGAGCACCACCACGAGCTTGCCGCTGCGCGCCTTGCGCACCGACTGCTGCGCACCGTCGGGACGCTGCACGTCACCCGGGGCCGACTGGCCCGCCTGCGCCGCGCCCGCCGGGCTGATCATCACCGTCACCCGCCCGGCCGCGGCACCGTCGCGCAGCGAGAACGCCGCGGCCTTCGCGCCGGTCGGGCACGTGCGCACCGATGTCGGCGTGGTGCTCCCGGCTTCGGGCAGCGTCGCCTCGACCGCTTCGACCAGCGACGCGTCCGGCTGGCAGCCGGCCGAGCGCGGGGTGATCCCGCCGGACTCGACCTGCGGGCCGGGCGCCACCGTCAGCGGTACCACCGGCGGCGGGCTCGCCACCGTCTCGGTCGTCGACGAGAACCAACCGGCTCCCACACCGATCCCGCCGACCAGCACCGCGGCCGCCACCGCCGTCCCACCGGCGGTCGCGGTCATCCGGCGCCGGGCCGTGATCCGCCGCGACGCCGTCGAGATGTCACCTTCGTCGAACGACGCCGGCGGAACGGCTCGCACCGAGTCACGGAAAAGCTCTTCGAGCTTGCGCTCGTCCAACCCGCACCCCCTTCACGCGGACCTCAGATCCCCGAGCTCGTCTCCCAGCACCTCTCGCAGCGTCGCCAACCCCCGGGCGCACTGGCTCTTCACGGTTCCTTCGCTGCATCGCATCACCGCCGCCACTCCCGCGACGTCCAGCCCCTCGAGGAACCGCAGGACCAGCACGGCGCGCTGCTTCGGCGGCACCTTGCGCAACCCCGCGATGAGGGTCTGCCTGGTGGACACCGAGTCGTCCACGTCCGGGTCGTCGACCGGACTGTCGGGCAGAGTCTCGGCAGCCCTCTCCCGTCGCCAGGGCCGCCTCGACTCGTCGATCACCGCCCGGGTCAAGGTCCGGCGCACGTACGCGTCGAGCGCGCCCTTGTCCCGGACCTTTCGCCAGTGGCGGTGCAGGGCGATGAACGCGGTCTGGGCGAGATCGTCCGCGCGGTGCCAGTCGCCGCACATCATGTACGCCATCCGACGCACCGCCTCCCGCCGAGCCACGAAGTACTCCGCGAACTCCTGCTCTTCGCGCTGGTCCACGCGGAACTCTCCGCTCGTTCGTTGCCTGCACTGCTATGACGGGATCGCGTGCCCGAACCGTTGCACGCTGTTTCGAGCCGATCCACCTGTGATTGATACCGCAGCGGTGAGATCACGTCCCACAGGGCCATTGCCTCGACCCCGTGCAGGTGTGATGTGATCTGTTCGTGACCACTCCGGCGCCCATCGACCTCCGCTCCGACACGGTGACTCGTCCCGACGAGCAGATGCTTGCCGCGATGGCCGCCGCCGAAGTCGGCGATGACGTACTCGACCACGATCCCACCATGCGCGCGCTCGAGGAACGGGTGGCCCAGCTTCTGGGCACCGCCTCGGCGTTGTGGGTGCCCAGCGGCACGATGGGCAACCTGATCGCGCTGATGCTGCACCTCAAGCGCGGCGACCGGTTCCTCGCGCCGCGCGGTGCGCACGTGCTCAACCACGAGCTCGGTTCGGCGGCGTGGCTGGCGGGCGGGATGCCGGATCCGCTGGAGTGGGACGGCGGTCCGGGCGCGCCCACGGCCGAGGCGGTGCGCACGCAGGCGAACCTGACCATGGCCTACGACGCCCTGCACACCACGCTGCTGTGCCTGGAGAACACCCACAACGGCGCGGGTGGCGCGGTCCTGCCGCCGCACGAGCACGCACGGCTGGCGGCCGCGGCCAAGGAGCTCGGCCTCAAGGTCCACCTCGACGGCGCCCGGTTGTGGAACGCCTCGGTGGCGCTCGGGGTGCCGCCCGCGGCGCTGACGGTGGGCGTGGACAGCGTGCAGGTCTGCCTGAGCAAGGGTCTCGGCGCGCCGGTCGGCTCGGTGCTGGCCGGAGAAGCGGAGTTCATCAAGGCCGGGCGGCGGATTCGCAAGATGCTCGGCGGCGGCGTCCGGCAGGGCGGCGTGCTGGCCGCGGCCGGGCTGATCGCGCTGGACCGCCTCGACGCGCTGGCGGGTGATCACGACAACGCGCGGGTGCTCGCCGACGGCCTGACCGAGCGCGGGTGGCAGGTGACCGCGCCGCAGACGAACATGCTGCTGGCGGCGGTCCCGGACGTGCAGCTGACGTTGCAGCGGCTGCGCTCGGTGGGCGTGCTGGCGGTGCCGATGAACGGGCAGGTCCGGTTCGTCACGCACCGGGACGTGTCCAAGTCGGACGTGGAAGAGGCGTTGCGCCGGATCGGCGAAGCCGGGATCTAGGAGCGGAGGCCCGCGTGCTGCGGTGGATCGTGTTCGACTACGGCGAGGTCATCAGCCGACGCACCCGCGCACTGCCCGAGATGGCCGCGCTGCTGGACACCGATCCCGCGGACTTCGAGGACGCCTACTGGGCCGAGCGCCGTGACTACGACGCGGGCCTGTCCGACGCCGGCTACTGGCGCGCGGTGGCGGCACGGCTGGACCGCGAGCTGGACGACTCGCTGATCCACCGCCTGACCAGCGTCGACGTCGACGGCTGGATGTCCGCGGACCCGGATTCGCTGGCGCTGCTGGAAGACCTGCACCGGCGCGAGGTGCCGCTGGCGCTGCTGTCCAACGCCTCCACGACGTTCGCTCGCGCCGGTGAGAGCAAGCCCTGGGCGCGGTTCTTCGACCACCTGCTGTTCTCCGGCGACCTGCGCGTCACCAAACCCGCGCCGGAGATCTGGCGGATCCTGCTCGACACCCTCGGCGCCGAGCCCGCGGAGTGCCTGTTCTTCGACGACCGCGCGGAGAACATCGCAGGCGCCCGGCAAGCAGGCCTCAACGCCGAGCTCTGGCACTCAGCCGACCACGCCCGAGACCTCCTCCACCAACAACTGGCCGCCTGAGCACCGAACACGTCTCCCGCAACCGACCGGGGTGCCCAGGAGCTGTTGAGGGATGCGGCGGAGCCGCTGTTCCAGGTGCGGGACTCAGCTCGCACGCCGCGGGTTCTGACGCGTCGCCTGGGTGAGGACGACGCGACGCCGCGTATTGGCATACATCAGTCGTGGCGGCCGGAGGCCAGGCGGCGCGTCAGGTTCCGCCACCCGCACCGCCACGCAAGCCGACCACTGTCAAACGATGGGCTTAGGGCTTTATTTCCTTCTTGTCCTTGGCCCAGCCCAGGGCGGCGGTGGCGACGAACAGGATCCCGCCGATCACGGCGAGCCAGAACAGGCCCTTGATCAGCACTCCGGCGACGGAGACCACCAGCCACAGGACCAGCAGACCGCCGATCACCTTCCACACCATCACGACCACCTCTTCACCGGGAGCGTCCCGCACGTCCAGCGTGCCAGAGGGAACGCGGAAATCGGCAGGTCGAAGGCCCGGTTCCGGGAAACATCAGGGTGCCCCTGAGTCCCGGAGCCGGGCCTACAGCCAGGCTCCGAGCCGCTGGACGGCCTCGGTGATGTCGCGGGGATCGCCCGCGAAGGACAGGCGCAGGTAGTGGTGGCCGCGGTCCGGGTCGAAGTCGACGCCGGGGACCAGCGCCACGCCGGTGTCGTCGAGGAGACGCCGGCAGAACGACGCCGCGTCGTCGGTGTGATCGCTGATGTCCACCCACGCGTAGAAGGCGCCGTCGGCCGGGGCGACCTTGGTGATGCCCGCTTCGGCCAGGCCGTCGAGCAGCAGCGTCCGGTTCTGCCGGTAGCGCTCGACGTGGGCCTCCACCTCGTCGTAGGCCTCCGGGCTGAACGCCGCGACGGCCGCCTGCTGCGAGATCGCGGGCGGGCAGAGGGTGAAGTTGCCGGTCAGCGAGTCGACCGCGCGCAGCAGGCGCGGTGGCACGAGCATCCAGCCGAGCCGCCACCCGGTCATCGACCAGAACTTGGAGAAGCTGTTGACCACGATCGCCTCGGCGGAGAACTCCCGGGCGGTGTGCAGCGGTTCGCCGTAGCTGAGGCCGTGGTAGATCTCGTCGCTGATCAGCTGCACCCCGTTGGCCTCGCACCAGCCGGCGAGCCCGGCGAGCTCGTCGCGGGAGAGCACGGTGCCGGTCGGGTTGGCGGGGCTGGCGACGATCAGCCCGCGCACCGGCTCGTCGAGGGCTTCGAGCATCTCGACGGTCGGCTGGAACCGGGTGGACGCGTCGCAGGGCAGCTCCACGACCTCGCAGCCCAGCGCGGACAGGATGTTGCGGTAGGCCGGGTATCCGGGGCTGGCCAGCGCGACCCGGTCACCGGCGTCGAAGGCGCCGAGGAACGCCAGCAGGAACGCGCCGGAGGCGCCGGTGGTCACCACGACCTCGTCGACCGGTACCGAGCGGCCGTAAGCCTTCTCGTAGTGCCCGGAGATGGCTTCCCGCAGCTCCAGGACGCCCAGCTGCTCGGTGTAGCCGAGCGCGTTGCTCTCCAGCGCCCGCGCGGCGGCCTCGCGGACCGCCTTCGGTGCCGGGGTGGAGGGCTGACCGGCGGCCAGCGACACGACGTCGCCGCGCGCCCGCTGGCGGGCGGCTGCGGCCGTGAGGACCTCCATGACCTGGAACGGGTCGACGTTCGCGCGTTGAGCTGCGGCCAGCGCGGCGGGCTTCACCATGCGAGCCAGCGTGCCAGATGTCGGCGCGGATCCCGAAGACCGGGAGCCACTTCGAGTCAGGACTTCGGGACGCTGATCTCGCCGTCGACGGCGCGACGGGCGATGTCGGTGCGCCAGTGCGCGCCGGGCAGGTGGACGCGCTCGACCCGCTCGTAGACCTCGTCGCGGGCGGCGCCGAGGTCGGGACCGGTGGCCACGACCGACAGGACCCGTCCGCCCGAGGACAGCACGGCGCCGTCCTCGCGGCGGCGCGTGCCGGAGTGCAGCACGCCCTGCAGGTCCGAGCCCTGGATGATGTCGTCGACGCGCGGACGGCCCGGGTAGCCCTCGGCGGCCAGCACGACCGTCACCGCCGAGCCCTGCTCCCACTCCAGCGCGGGCTGCTCGGCGAGCTCACCGCGCGCCACGGCGTTGAACAGCTGCGCCAGCGGGGTGTGCAGCAGCGCCAGCACGGCCTGGGTCTCGGGGTCGCCGAAGCGGCAGTTGAACTCGATGACCTGCGGGCCGTTCGAGGTCAGCGCGAGACCGGCGTAGAGCAGACCGGAGAACGGGGTGCCGCGGCGGTCGAGCTCGTCGACGGTGGGCTGCACGACCGTGCGGACCACGGTGTCGACCAGGTCGTCCGGGGCCCACGGCAGCGGCGCGTAGGCGCCCATGCCGCCGGTGTTCGGTCCCGCGTCGCCGTCGCCGACGCGCTTGAAGTCCTGCGCGGGCAGCAGCGGGACGACGGTGGTGCCGTCGACCAGGCAGAACAGCGAGGCCTCGGGGCCGTCGAGGAAGGACTCCAGCAGCACCGGGTGGCCGCCGTCGAGCAGCTTCATGGCGTGCGCGCGGGCGGCGTCGAAATCACCGGTGACCAGCACGCCCTTGCCGGCGGCCAGACCGTCGTCCTTGACCACCCAGGTCGGGCCGAAACCGGCCAGCGCGGCGTCCAGCTTCGCGGGGTTGTCGACGATCTCGCTGCGCGCGGTCGGCACGCCGGCGGAGACCATGACGTCCTTGGCGAAGGCCTTGGACCCCTCGATGCGGGCCGCCGCCTTGGACGGGCCGAAGCACGGGATGCCCGCGGCGCGCACGGCGTCGGAAGCGCCTGCGACCAGCGGTGTCTCCGGTCCGAAGACGACCAGGTCGGCCTTCCAGCGGGTGGCCAGCGCGGCCACCTCGTCGGGCTTGGCGACGTCGACGGCGTAGGACTCGGCGAGCGCTGCGGTACCGGCGTTGCCGGGCGCGCAGGCCAGTGCCGTCACGGACGGATCACGGGACAGCGCCAACACGATCGCATGCTCCCGGCCGCCGCCGCCGATCACGAGGATTCGCACAAAACGCAGCGTAGAGCGTGCGGTGGGCCACTTGGCGGTTGCCCCCGGGAAGTGTTGCCGCCGGATGGCGCATCGCAGGTCGCGAGGCGTTCACCCGGCGGTCGGCCGCTCGTCGCACTGGTGTGCCCCGGGCGTCGGTTGCGGGGAGTTGGGTGAAGTCGCCACAGTCGGAACGGGGAGAACGCATGACGATTCGGGGACGGTTGATCGCTTTGTCCGTTGCGGGCACCGCCGCGCTCGGGGTGATCACCTCGGTGGGGCCCGCTGCCGCTGAGCCGGCCCCGGACACCGCGCAGATCGAGGTGTTCGGCCACCGCGGCGCCTCCGGCTACCGGCCGGAGCACACGCTCGCCTCCTACGAGCTGGCGGCCCGGATGGGCGCCGATTACATCGAGCCCGACCTGGTTCCCACCAAGGACGGCGTGCTGGTCGCCCGGCACGAGAACGAGATCGGCGGCACCACCGACGTCGCCGAGCACCCGGAGTTCGCCTCCCGCAAGACCACCAAGGTCATCGACGGCACCGAGATGACCGGCTGGTTCACCGAGGACTTCACGCTCGCCGAGCTCAAGACGCTGCGGGCCAAGGAGCGCATCCCGGACATCCGCCAGCACAACACGGTCTACGACGGCCTCTACGAGGTGCCGACCTTCCAGGAGGTGCTGGACCTGCGGGCGCGGCTGTCGAAGGAGCTCGGCCGCGACATCGGCGTGGCTCCGGAGACCAAGCACCCCAGCTACTTCCGCGAACTGGACCTGGCGCTGGAGCCCGGCGTGGTCGAGGCGCTGGACGCCAACGGCCTGAACAAGCGGGGCGCGAAGGTCGTCGTGCAGTCCTTCGAGGTCGGCAACCTCCAGGAGCTGCGCGGACAGCTCCAGGTGCGGCTGGTGCAGCTGATCAGCAACAGCGGCGCGCCGCAGGACTTCATCGAGTCCGGTGACCCGCGCACCTACGCCGACATGGTCACGCCGGAGGGGCTGAAGGAGATCTCGACCTACGCGGACGTGATCGGCCCCGACACCAAGGTGATCCTGCCGGTCGACGAGAGCAACCACCTCACCGAGCCGACCGCGGTCGTCGCCGACGCGCACGCCGCCGGTCTGCAGGTCGTGCCCTACACCGTCCGCGCCGAGAACACCTTCCTGCCGGCCGACTTCCAGTCCTCGCAGGACCCAGCGCAGTGGGGCGACGCCCTCGGCTTCTTCCACGCCCTGTTCGACCAGGGCATCGACGGCATCTTCAGCGACATGCCGGACCTCGCCATCACCGCCCGAGACCAGCACTGACCCCCTGCCCCACCGGGATGACCGGATTTCAGTGGAAATCGGTGCTCTGAGTTCCACTGAAATCGGGTTCCCCGGGGTGGAGTGAGACGAATGAGACCGTCGTCCCCGTTCGGGGGCGGCGGTTTCGTCGTTTCGGGTGATCGGCGCGCAGCGCACCTAGGGTGTCCATCGTGGACGGAGGTGCGAGTTGGTCCAGCTGATCCTGGTCCTGATCGGGGCGCTGCTGGTCACGGCGCTGGCGCGGAGCCGGGAGATCGCGGCGCCGCTGCTGCTGGTGGCCGTCGGCCTGGCGGTGTCGCTGGTGCCCGGCCTCGACGAGCTGAACATCGAACCCGAACTGCTGCTCACGGTCGTGCTGCCCCCGCTGCTGCACGCGGCGGCGCTGGAGAGCTCGTTCACCAACTTCCGGGCGCGGATCCGGCCGATCGCGCACCACGGCGTGCTGCAGGTGGTCGCCACGTCGTTCGTGCTGGGCTGGATCGCGTTCCTGCTGATCCCGGACCTGCCGCTGGCGTCGGCGATCGTGCTGGGCGCGGTGATCGCACCACCGGACGCGGTGACGGCGGCGGCGATCGGCCGCCAGCTGAAGCTGCCGCGCGGGGTGATGACGGTGCTCGGCGGCGAGAGCCTGATCAACGACGCGGCGGCGCTGACGATCTACCGGATGGCGGTCACCGCCGCGGTCGGCACCACCCCGACCCTGGGAGAAGGTCTCGGGGTGTTCGCGCTGGCCGTGGCGGTCGGAGTGGTGCTGGGCCTGGCATTCGGGATGCTCGCCCAGCTGGCCCGCCAGCACATCCCGGACGTGCAGGTCGCGACGCTGCTGGGCGTGCTGGTGCCGTTCATCGCCTACCTGACGGCCGAGGAGCTCGACGGGTCGGGAGTGCTCGCGGTGGTCACCGCCGGGCTGTACGTCGGCCACAACCTGCCGCGTGCGCGCGCCGCCGGGCGGTTGCAGGAGCACACCGTGTGGGCCTCGATCAACCTGCTGCTGGAGAGCCTGGTGTTCGCCTACATCGGTCTGCAGCTGAAGTCCGTGGTCGCCGAACTGCTGGGCTCGGGGCGGCCGATGGGCGGGATCCTGCTGGCCACGCTGCTGATCCTGCTGTCGGCGATGGCGTTCCGGGTGCTGTGGATGTTCGCCTCGAACTACCTGCCCGGGGTGTCGCACCTGATCGGCAGCGGCAGGCGGCGCGGGAGCCGGTGGCGGCGCACGACGGTGCTGTCCTGGGCGGGGATGCGCGGCGTGGTGACGCTGGCGGCGGCGGGCGCGATCCCGTTCACCACCGACAGCGGAGCTCCGCTGCCCGGCCGCGAGGTGATCCAGTTCGTCGCCGCGGTGGTCACGGTCGGCACGATCCTGCTGCAGGGCACCACGCTGCCGCCGCTGATCCGGCGTCTGGGCATCACCGACCCGGAGGAAGCGCGCATCGACGACCAGGCCGAGGCGGAGGCCCGCCGGACCGCCACGAACGCGGCCCTGGCCTACCTGGACGGCCTCACGCCGGGGGAGGCGGAGTGCGAGCGCTCCGCGCTGGACCGGATGGTCGCCAGGATGCGGGACATGGTCGAGCACCAGGGCCTGGCGGCCGCCGAGCAGGTGGGGCGCACTCCGGCGGAGCGCGCCGACACCTCGACCCGGACGTTCTCCGAGCTGCGCCGCAACATCATCGCGGTGCAGCGCTCGGCGATCGCGGACGAACGCGACGCGGGCCACCTCGACGACGAGGTGCTGCGCCGCGTCCTCCGCGAACTGGACCTGCAGGAAGCCGCCCTGGAAGGTTCCTGGCGGAACCGGTGAGGATCAGGCCATCGAGTGACGCACGATCGTCTGATCGCGCCCCGGACCCACGCCGACCGCCGACACGCGGGCACCGGAGAGCTCCTCGATGCGCTCGATGTAGGCGCGGGCGTTGGCAGGCAGGTCCTCGAAGGTGCGGCAGTCGCTGAGGTCCTCCCACCAGCCCGGCATCTCCTCGTACACCGGAACCGCGTGGTGCACGCCGGTCTGGGTCATCGGCATCTCCTCGACCCGCTCGCCGTCGACGTCGTAGGCGACGCAGATCGGGATGGTCTCCAGGCCGGAGAGCACGTCGAGTTTGGTCAGGAAGTAGTCGGTGATGCCGTTGACGCGGGTCGCGTAGCGGGCGATCACCGCGTCGAACCACCCGGTCCGCCGCGAGCGACCGGTGGTCACGCCGAACTCGCCGCCCTGCTTGCGCAGGTTCTCGCCGGCCTCGTCGGTCAGCTCGGTCGGGAACGGACCCGCGCCGACGCGCGTGGTGTAGGCCTTGAGGATGCCGATCACCGCGCTGATCTTCGTCGGGCCGACGCCGGAACCGGCCGAAGCGCCACCGGCGGTCGGGTTCGACGAGGTCACGAACGGGTAGGTGCCGTGGTCGACGTCGAGGAGCGTGCCCTGGGAACCCTCCAGCAGCACCCGCTCGCCGCGCTCCAGCGCCTTGTTGATCAGCAGCTTGGTGTCGGCGATGCGGCCCGCGAACTTCTCCGCCTGCCCCAGCACGGTGTCCACGACCTCCTCCGCGTCGATCGCGCGGCGGTTGTAGACCTTGACCAGGATCTGGTTCTTGATGTCGAGGGCGGCCTCGACCTTCTGGCGCAGGATCTTCTCGTCGAGCAGGTCCTGCATCCGGACGCCGACGCGAGCGATCTTGTCCTGGTAGCAGGGGCCGATGCCGCGACCGGTGGTGCCGATCTGCTTCTTGCCCAGGTACCGCTCGGTCACGCGGTCGATGGCCACGTGGTACGGCATGATCAGGTGCGCGTCGGCGGACAGCAGCAGCCGCGAGGTGTCGACCCCGCGCTCCTCCAGACCTGCGAGCTCCTCCAGCAGGACGCCCGGGTCGACGACGACGCCGTTGCCGATCACGTTCGTCACGCCGGGGGTCAGGATCCCCGACGGGATGAGGTGCAGCGCGAAGTCCTGCCCGTCCGGGAGCACGACGGTGTGTCCCGCGTTGTTGCCGCCCTGGTAACGCACGACCCACTGCGCCTGCTCGCCGAGCAGGTCTGTCGCCTTACCCTTGCCTTCGTCGCCCCACTGGGCGCCGATCAGCACGATCGCCGGCATGTGAAACTCCAACCTGGACTGGGTGGTCGCCAGCGTGACCGCACGCTTCGCCCGCTCCCACCACGGGGTATGCCGGTCGATCAGGGTAAACCAGGAGCGAATCGTGAGTACCACCGCATTGTCCTGCGGAAACGTTGATGGCGCAGCGCGTCCGGCCGGTGACTCTGTGCAATGGCACGAGGTTTCCGCCGCGCCGGGTCGCAACGAGGTCGATCCGCTGCTGGCAGAAGCAACCGATCGGGTGGTCGTGCGCGGCACGGACATGGACCTGGCGGCCGTCGTGCTGCGGTTGCTGCGCAAGGAGCGGCTGACCGAGCTGACCGTCGGCTACGTGCCGGTGGCCGACTCGCCGGTGGCCCGGCTGTGGGGCCTGGATGTCGGGGACTTCGAGCGCGCGCTGACCGCCTCCCCGCGACCGGTGCCGCTGATCAGGGACGACTCTGGCGGGATCCTGCTGGGCGAGGGCGTGATCGCACCGATCACCGGGCAGGCGTACTGCGACGACGAGCAGGTCCTCAACGGCGCCGCGCACAGTCTCGTGGTCTCCCCGGACCCGGACGCGGCACCGCTGCCGGACCCGACGGCCGATCCGCTGAACCACACGATCGATCCCCCGATGGACGGGCTGCGGGTGAGCGTGACCCGGCGCGGACTGCTGCGCCGTCGCACCGGGACGGCCCGGGGCCGGGCGTTCCAGGCGTCGTTCCGGTCGGCCACCGTGCGGCACGACGGCAGCGATCACCCCCGGCCGATGGAGAAGTGGGTCTGGTACCGGCACACCGAGGACCTCAACCTGGCGCGTTGATCACCGGGTGTGTGGAATTCACATTTTGCTACCACGATCGGTGGCGACTTCACGCCATGTCACCTTCCGGCCACTCTTCGGCATTGAATCGGCCACCCACGTGGGCAATCGTCATCACGAAGCAGGCGATCTAGCCCACTGCGGAGGAAGCCATGACACGTTCGTTGCGCGCGACCCTGACCGCCCTGCCGCTGGCCGGACTGATCAGCATCGGGCTCGCCATCCCGGCCGCCGCCGAGCCGCCGGGCGTCCCCGACCCGGCCACCGCCAAGGCCGAGCTCGCTGAGCTGACCGTCGCCGCCGAGGGCTCGATGGACGGCTACAGCCGGGAGAAGTTCCCGCACTGGATCGACGGGCCGGACAACTGCAACACCCGCGAAGCGGTGCTCAAGCGGGACGGCGACGGCGTCGAGGTCGGCTCCGACTGCTACCCGACCGCCGGCAGCTGGGTCAGCCCGTACGACGGCGAGACCTGGACCCAGCCGTCCGACGTGGACATCGACCACATCGTGCCGCTGGCCGCCGCGTGGCGCTCCGGTGCCGCCGAGTGGACCCAGGACCAGCGCCAGGCGTTCGCCAACGACCTGGAGGGCCCGCAGCTCATCGCGGTCACCGACAACGTCAACCAGGAGAAGGGCGACCAGACCCCGGACACCTGGATGCCGCCGGCGACCGACTACCACTGCACCTACGCCTCGATGTGGGTCGGCACCAAGCACAAGTACCAGCTGACCATCACCGAAGCCGAGAAGGGCGCCCTGCAGACCGCCCTGGACGGCTGCTGATCGTCTTCGGAGCAGCGGGCACTTCCCGGCGTGGAGGTGCCCGCTTTCTTCTCGCAAGGAAGGCACACTGGCCGTCATGGCTGAGTTGCGCACGACGTTGACCGCGCCCCCGGGCGGGGTGATGACCGATGAGGTCGGCGTGATCACCGGCGACTTGGAGCTGGCGACCTCCTGCGAGCAGAGCGCGGTGAAGGTGTGGATCCGCTACTCCGGAGCCGAGGAGTGGTACCGCCTCTCAACAGCCGACTGCGAGCTGCACGACCCCCGCGACCACGAGCCGCTGCACGCCAGCCTCGCAGCGGTGCTGAACCGTCCCTAAGCGGAGCTGTGGGGAAACGCTTTGCGTGGCGGTGCGGGTGGCGGAACCTGAGCGCCTCCGTGGACTCCGTGCGCCGCTCCTTGAGTATTCGAATACGCGGCGTCCCGGCGAACTCGCCACGAAGGCGCTGGCGAACCCGCGGCGCTGCCAGCGCCTCGGGTGGTGGAAGAGTATGCGGCTCCGCCGCATACTCAAGCAGCTCTTAGCCCTCGTCCGGGTGGAGTGGCGGCAGGGCCGCGACGGCTTCGGTGCGGGTCAGGCCGGAGGCCTGCAGCAGGTCGACGGCGATCGAGCGCACCTGCAGGACCACGACCTGCATCGAGAAGTCGCCCTCGCCCAGCAGTTCCACTGTGGACTTCTTGGCGACCGAGCGCGCGGCTTCCCTGGCCTGCAGCGGATCCTTGCCGCTGGCCAGCTCGTCGCGCAGCAGCACCACGGTTCCCGCGAGCTCCTCCAGCATGCCCGGTAGCGGGCGTGGAACGGGTTCTTCGTCGCGCAGCGCGGCCAGCGCCCGCCGGGCCAGCACGCGCGTGTTGCGCAGCGCGCGGTCGACGGGTGTGGCGGCGGTTTCGTAGCGATCCAGGTCGCCGCGCCTGCGCCAGCGGATCGGCGCGAACCGGGCGATCTCGGCCCCGGCCTCCAGCGCTGCGCGGAACTCCTCGACGGACTTGTGGCTCTTGCGGGCGTCGGCCAGCACGTCGGCGGCCATGGACACGTCGCGGTGCGCGACCGCGCTCGCGACCCCGCGCAGCGCGTCGGCGAGCGCCCCCAGCACGACGCGACCGTTGCGGTGCGCGACCGCGAGGGGGTTGGCGGGCAGCAGCGCGGCGACGGCGAAGCCGACCAGCCCGCCGATCGCGGCGTCGAGCATCCGCGTCAGCCCGCCGGCCGTGGCGGGCGGCAGCAGCGTCGCGACCAGCACGGACGATGACGCGGCCTGCAGGACGATCACGCCGCCGCTGTCCAGCAGCACGGCGGTGGACATCGCCAGCGCGACGACCAGCGCGATCTGCCAGGTCCCGGTGCCGATCACCGAGATCAGGACGTCGCCGACGCCGACGCCGATGCTCACGCCGACGACGAGTTCCAGGGCTCGCCGCATCCGCTGCCCGAGCGAGACGCCCAGCGAGATCACCGCGGCGATGGGGGCGAAGAACGGCGCGACGTGCCCGACGATGTCGTGCGCGAGGAACCAGGCCACGCCGGCGGCCAGCGCGCACTGGACGATCGGCACACCGGTGCGCAGCAACCGCCGGAGCCGGCGGGTCAACTCCTCACGCAAACGCAGCACGACACCATCCTCCGCCACCGAACGCCCGCGCCCGCCGGGCGGTCCCGGATCTCAGTGGAAATCGGGGTCCGGAATTCCACTGATATCCGGTCCACCCGGGACGTGCGGGACCCGGGCACGACGAACCGGCCCCGTGCGGACAGCGGGTTCGCGCGGGGCCGGGTTCGCGGTCGTCAGGCGAGGTCGTTGGCTTCCAGGGAGGCCGGGTCGCTGTCCTCGAGGAGCTGGCGGCAGCGGTCGAACTCCTCGGTCTCGCCGATGGCGCGAGCCGCCTTGGCCAGTGCCGCGATCGAGCGGAGCACGCCGCGGTTGGGCTCGTGGCGCCACGGGACCGGGCCGAAGCCCTTCCAGCCCGAGCGGCGCAGGGCGTCCAGGCCGCGGTGGTACCCGGTGCGCGCGTAGGCGTACGCGGCGATGTTCTCCCCGCTGTTCAGCGCGTTGTCGGCGAGCGCGGCCCAAGCGGCGCTGAACGCCGGGTGCTGCGCGGCGACCTCGGCGGGGTCGGTGCCTGCGTCCAGGGCGCCCTGCGCCTCCGGGCTCTCCGGCAGCAGCGTCTCCGGCGGCTCCAACAGATTCCTCGTCATGCCCTCATCCTCGCACTTCACCCAAGACGACGACGGTCCGTCCACCCACAGGGCAGACGGACCGTCAGAACAACAACCAAGCCAACAAACGTCAGGCAACCGGCGAAGCCGGTTCCTCCTTCACCACCTGAGCAACCGGCACCGCCGCGGGTTCTGACACGTCTTCTGGGGAGGACAGCCGCAGCGCCGCGTATTCGACATACTCAAGTCGCGGATCCCGGAGCCAGAAGGCGTGTCAGGTTCCGCCACCCGCACCGCCACGCAGAACGAGCAGCAGGAACAGGAAACGTCAGCCGGCGATCATGCGGCCTGCGGACTTGAGGACCTCGCAGCCCTGGGCGACGCGAGCGGCCATGGCCTGCTCGGCGACCTTGAGGTAGCTGCGCGGGTCGTAGGTCTTCTTGTTGCCGACCTCGCCGTCGATCTTGAGCACACCGTCGTAGTTCTTCAGCATGTGGTCCGCGATGGGCCGGGTGAAGGCGTACTGGGTGTCGGTGTCGATGTTCATCTTGATCACGCCGTAGGAGACCGCCTCGTGGATCTCCTCCAGCAGCGAACCGGAACCACCGTGGAAGACCAGGTCGAACGGCTTGGAGCCGGCGGCCAGGCCCAGCTTCTCCGACACCACGTCCTGACCCTGCTTGAGGATCTCCGGGCGCAGCTTGACGTTGCCCGGCTTGTAGACGCCGTGCACGTTGCCGAAGGTCGCGGCCAGCAGGTAGCGGCCCTTCTCGCCGGTGCCGAGGGCCTCGACGGTCTTGATGTAGTCGCCGGGCGCGGTGTAGAGCTTGTCGTTGATGTCGTTGGCGACGCCGTCCTCTTCGCCGCCGACGACGCCGACCTCCAGCTCCAGGACGATCTTGGCCTTGGCCGACAGCTCCAGCAGCTCCTGCGCGATCTGCAGGTTCTCGTCGAGGTCGATCGCCGAGCCGTCCCACATGTGCGACTGGAACAGCGGGTTCTCGCCGCGGTTGACGCGCTCCTGGCTGATCTGGATCAGCGGCTTGACGTAGCCGTCGAGCTTGTCCTTCGGGCAGTGGTCGGTGTGCAGCGCGATGTTCACCGGGTACTTGGCGGCGACGACGTGCGCGTACTCGGCGAGCGCGGTGGCACCCGTGACCATGTCCTTGACCTTGGTGCCGGAGGCGAACTCGGCGCCCCCGGTCGACACCTGGATGATGCCGTCACTCTCGGCCTCGGCGAACCCGCGCAGCGCCGCGTTGAGCGTCTCCGACGAGGTCACGTTGATCGCTGGGTAGGCGAATTCACCGGTCTTCGCCCGGTCCAGCATCTCCGTGTAGACCTCGGGGGTCGCGATGGGCATCGGTCATCCTCCTCAGATGGAGTTCGGTCGTGAAGTGACGCGAGATCGCGCAGCATCCTAGGAACCCCAGCGCACCGTCCGCGGCGCGTCGGGGCACATACCACTCTTTCGCGCGTCACAGTGCCCCAGCGGTGTTGTTTTGAAAAGTTGGTGCAAGGATTCAGAAAACGATCCTGTGCACATACTCACACGCTGGAGCACCCGCCGCCTACAGCCAAGCGCCGGTGACGACTTCCCACTGGCGGATGGTGGTCGAGGCGATCACCCCGGCCTTGGTGTACGGGTCGGCGGCCAGGACGTCCTGGAGCTCGGCCTCGTCGGCGGTCTCGTAGATGATCTGCGCGCCCTTGCCGTCGGTGTAGGGCCCGCCGGCCAGCAGCGTGCCCCGCTCGGCCAGTCCTCGCGAGTACTCGCGGTGCTCCGGGCGGACCTCCAGCCTCTTGTCCTCGTCGGGCCCGTAGACCAGCTCGACAACGAACCTCGCCATGTTCTGCCTCCCTAGCGGCGGATTCAACGATCGTCATGGACGCTAACCCGAACCCGCCCCGCGAACCCATCCTCGCCCGGTAAGTTCTTCGATCATGGGCGGTGATTCGGAAGGGATCGAGCGCAGCGTCGAGAAGACCTTCGGCACCCTGCGCAAGTTGGACGGAGTCCACCGGGAGACTCAGCAACCGCTGTCCCTGGAGGACATCTACAAGCAGCAGCGGATGCGGATGGTCCGGCTGGCGATCCTGCTGGTCGACGACATCAGCAGCGCCGAGGACGTGGTCCAGGAGGCCTTCACCGGGCTCTACCGGAACTGGTCCGGGCTGCGCGACGCCAACGCCGCGATCGCCTACCTGCGCACGGCGGTCGTCAACGGTTCCCGCTCGATGCTGCGCCGCCGCAAGACCGCCCGCGAGTACCAGCCGCCGCACCAGGCCAACGCGCGTTCCGCGGAGTCGCTGGCGATGCTCACCGCCGAGCACCAGGCGGTGGTGGACGCGCTGGGCAAGCTGCCGCGCAGGCAGCGCGAGGTGCTGGTGCTGCGCTACTACGGCAACCTGTCGGAGGCCGAGATCGCCGAGGCGACCGGCGTCTCCAAGGGCACCGTCAAGTCGACGGCGAGCCGCGCCCTGGAGGCGTTGCAGAAGCACATCGCGAGCTGACGACGGTCTATATTCGGCGAATCAGACAT
The DNA here is from genome assembly GCF_018070075.1 of Saccharopolyspora endophytica. Lineage (GTDB taxonomy): Bacteria > Actinomycetota > Actinomycetes > Mycobacteriales > Pseudonocardiaceae > Saccharopolyspora > Saccharopolyspora endophytica. The sequence goes on along the minus strand of NZ_JAGPXE010000001.1, from coordinate 278,448 downwards.
TCCCTCCGGTCTCACCGTCCGTGACCGGTTCAGCGGGTTCGGCTGAGCCGTAAAACACCGATTTTGGTGTAGACCACTGCTCGCGTTTGGCGGAGGATCGTCGTTGTGAACACTGCCGAACTGATCCTCACCGGCGCGCGGGTCGTCACCCCGGGCGGAGTCGCGCAACCGGGCTGGGTGCGGGTGTCCGCGGGCAAGATCGCCGCCGTCGGCGACGGCGCCGTCCCCCAGGGCCCGGCGATCGAGCTGTCCGGGCGCTGGCTGGTGCCGGGCTTCGTGGACATCCACTGCCACGGCGGTGGCGGCGGTTCGTTCACCTCCCTCGAACCCGAGCAGACCGAGACCGCGGTGGCCCACCACCGCGCGCACGGCACCACCACGATGCTGGCGAGCCTGGTGTCCGCGCCGGTGCCGGAGCTGGTCAAGCAGATCGCCACGCTGGCCGAGCTGACCGCCGACGGCCTGCTGGCCGGAGTTCACCTGGAAGGACCGTTCCTCTCGCACGCCCGCTGCGGCGCGCACGCTCCGGAGGCGCTGCGCGCGCCGGAGGCCGACGACGTCCGCCAGCTGCTCGACGCCGGCCGCGGCGCGGTCCGGATGGTCACCCTCGCGCCCGAGCTGCCCGGTTCGCGGGACGCGGTCCGGCAGCTGGTCGACGGCGGTGCGATCGCGGCCGTCGGGCACACCGACGCGGTCGCCGACCAGGTGCTGGAGGCCGTGGACGCCGGAGCGACCGTGGCGACGCACCTGTTCAACGGCATGCGCCCGCTGCACCACCGCGAACCCGGACCGGTCGGCGCGCTGCTGGACGACGAGCGGGTCAGTGTGGAGCTGATCTGCGACCTGGTGCACCTGCACCCGACCGTCGCCCGGCTGGCCGCCACCCACGCCGGAACCGACCGGACGATCCTGGTCACCGACGCCATCAGCGCCACCGGAGCCGGTGACGGCACCTACGAGCTGGGCGCGCTGCCGGTGACCGTCGTCGACGGCGAGCCCCGCCTGGCCGACGGCTCGCTGGCCGGCAGCACGCTGACCATGGACGCCGCGTTCCGCAACCTGGTGCGCAGCTGCGGGCTGTCCGTGCCCGCCGCGGTCGCGGCCACCTCGACGAACCCGGCGCGGCGGCTCGGGCTGGCCGACGTGGGCGAGATCCGCCCGGGCGCGGAGGCGAACATGGTCGTGCTCGGTGACGACCTGGACCTGCAGGGCGTCATGCACGGCGGCCGTTGGCTCACCCAACCCTCGTGACCTGCTGCATCGCCGATCTGCAGCCGTTCGGCCGGGCGGCTGGTTAGGGTCGGGGGATGAACGGCCGGGAAACCGAGGACGCGCTGTCCGCCGCGTTACGGGCGCGAGCGGGCGGTCGGCCCTCCTCGTCGCAGCGCACGCTGCGAGCCACTCCCACGGGAGTGCTGCTCTTCGTGATCGTTCTGGGACTCCTGTCCGGATTGCTCGCGGCGGGCGTCACAGTCCTTTACCCCATTGGGTGATCGTGGGTGTGCGCTGCGTTGATGTCCCGCAGCTCTCCCGAAATCCGGGCGAAGCGGCGTCACGGTACCGTTGGCAAGCGTGACGTCCGAATTCGCCGCCGCGGCACAGCCCGCGCTCGCTCTGCTTCCGGATTGGCTGAATCCGGAGAACATCGTCTCTGGTCTCGGCCCGTTCGCGCTGATCGGCGTCTGCCTGATCATCTTCGCCGAATGCGGTCTGCTCATCGGCTTCTTCCTGCCGGGTGACTCGCTGCTGTTCGTGACCGGCATGTTCGTCGCCATCGGCGCGATCAACACGCCGATCTGGCTGGTCTGCGTGCTGCTGGCGGTGTGCGCCTTCGTCGGCAACGTGACCGGGTACTGGATCGGGCGCAAGGTCGGCCCGGCGATGTTCAACAAGCCCGACTCGAAGCTGTTCAAGCGCGAGCACGTCGACAAGACGCACGCGTTCTTCGAGAAGTACGGCGCCCGCGCGATCATCCTGGCCCGCTTCGTGCCGATCGTCCGCACGTTCATCACGGCGGTGGCCGGCATCGGGCAGATGGACCAGAGGAAGTTCTTCAGCTACTCGGCCATCGGCGGTGTGGCCTGGACCCTGAGCATGACGCTGCTCGGGTTCTTCCTGGGCAACATCCCGTGGATCCGGAACAACATCGAGGCCATGGCCATCATCATCGTCGTGATCTCGATCGTGCCGATCATCATCGAGTACATCAAGGGACGCCGCGAGAAGGCCCGCGAAGCGGCCTGACGGAACCCTCGGAAGAAGAGCCGGCACCCATCGGGTCCGGCTCTTCTTTCGCGTCCGGGGTCGGTTCGGGTCCGAACCGCCCGCAGCTCACCACGCCAGGCCGAGGTCCGCGTGCTGCTGCACCCAGGTGTGCATGACCACGCCCGCGGCGACGCCGGCGTTGATCGACCGGGTGGAGCCGAACTGCGCGATGGAGACCACCAGGTCGGCCTCGCGGCGGGACTCCTCGTGCAGCCCGGGCCCCTCCTGGCCGAACAGCAGCACGCACCGTCGCGGCAGCTCCGCGCGCTCCACCGGGATCGCCCCCGGCGTGTTGTCCACCGCCACGATCGCCAGGCCCGCTTCCCGCGCCCACGCGGTCAGCGACTCGACGTCCGGGTGGTGGTGGACGTGCTGGTAGCGGTCGGTCACCATCGCGCCGCGACGGTTCCAGCGGCGGCGACCCACGATGTGCACCGCCTCCGCAAGGAACGCGTTGGCGGTGCGCACCACCGTGCCGATGTTGTGGTCGTGCTGGAAGTTCTCGATGGCCACGTGGAAGTCGTGCCGCCGCTGGTCCAGGTCGGCGACGATCGCCTCCCGCTTCCAGTACCGGTAGTGGTCGACGACGTTGCGCCGGTCACCGTGCTCCAGCAGCTCCGGGTCGTAGCGCTCGTCGTCCGGCCAGGGGCCCTCCCACGGGCCGACGCCGACGCTGGTGCCCCACTCGGTGGGCCCGACGTCCTCGCTCACGCCAGTCCGAGGTCGGACAGCCCCAGCAACGTGCGGTAGGGCAGTCCCGCTTCCTCGATGGCCTCGCGAGCCCCGGTGTCGCGGTCGACGACGGTCGCCACGCCGACCACCTCGGCGCCCGCTTCGCGCAGCGCCTCCACGGCGATGAGCACGCTGCCGCCGGTGGTCGAGGTGTCCTCCACGGCCAGCACCCGCCTGCCGGTGATGTCCGGTCCCTCGATCTGGCGCTGCATGCCGTGGGCCTTCGCGGACTTGCGCACCACGAAGCTGTCCAGCGCGGGACCGTCGGCGTGCATCATGGCCGCGGCGACCGGGTCGGCGCCCAGGGTCAGCCCGCCGACGGCCGTGTAGTCCCAGTCAGCGGTGATCTGCCGCAGCAGACTCCCGATCAGCGGGGCCGCCTGGTGCTGCAGGGTCGCCCGGCGCAGGTCCACGTAGTAGTCGGCCTCCTTGCCGGAGGACAACGTCACCTTGCCGTGCACCACCGCGAGCTCTTTGACCAGACGGGCCAGTTCGGAGCGCTGCTTCTCGTTCACCACGAGACCCGAGGATAGTTCTCAGGTCCGGCCGGGAACGGTGCGGGTGACCACCATGCGCTGCAGCTTCTTCGGGATCAGCCGTCCGATGGCGACCAGCGCCTTGTACTGGGCGCCCGGGATCGACACCGCCTTGCCCGCGCGGAGGTCGGCCAGCGACTCGTGCACGACCTGGTCGGCCTGCAGCCAGAAGGCCCGCGGCAGCTTGCTCATCTCCAGGCCGGCGCGCTCGTGGAACTCGGTCCGGGTGAACCCGGGGCACAGCACCATGACCCGCACCCCGGTGCCCGCCAGGGACGTCGCCAGGCCCTCGGAGAAGGCGATCACGTACGCCTTGGTCGCCGCGTAGGTGGAGCCGGAGACGGTGAAGAACCCGGCCACGCTGCCCACGTTGATCACGTCGCCGCGCCCGCGCTCGCGCATCGTCCGCACGGCCGCGTGGGTGAGCTCCAGCACCGCCGCGACGTTGACGTCCAGCTGCTGCCGCAGCACCTCGGGCGCGAGGTCCCAGAAGGCCCCGCCGGTGCCGAACCCGGCGTTGTTGACCAACACGTCCACCGGCCTGGACGCGTCGCTGAGCCGCTCGGCGACCTTCGCCCGCTGCGCGGCGTCGGACAGGTCCGCCGGGAGGATCTCGACCCGCACGTTGTGCCTGGTCTGGAGCCGGTCGGCGAGCTCTTCGAGCCGCTCGGTGTCGCGCGCGACCAGGACCATGTCGTGACCTTCAGCGGCCAGCCGACGAGCGTAGGTGCGGCCGATACCCGCGGTGGCACCGGTGACGAGTGCGGTAGGCATACGCCGAACCTACCGGTCTCGTGGATCCGGGGTCGTGGTCGGTTTGCTCGGCGGAACCTGAACCGCTCCTCGCCACCGAAGAACCCCCGGCAGTGCCAGGTGCTCAGGTGGTGAGGGAGGAAGCGGCTTCGCCGCTCGCCCGACGGTGCGGCTACTGGATGTGTTCCGAGGGCTCTTCGGCTTCGGTTTCGGCCGGAGCGGTGTTGGGGTCGCTGTCGAACGGGTCGACCAGGTCGGCGAGGTCGCCGAGATCGCGCAGCAGGCGTTCCAGGCGCGCCGGGTCGGCGTCGGCTGGGTGCATCGCGGCCAGCACCCAGTCGTTCTCCAGCCAGACCACGGTGACGTCCTGGCCGATCTCCTCGGTGGCGTCAACGAGGTCGGCGGTGACCAGCGGGCGGGCCGAGGCGACCTCGGTGACGAAGGCGTAGCGCGAACCGACCGGTCCGAGCAGGTCCAGCCCGGAGTCCTGGGGCACCGGCACGTCCGGCAGCCACAGCTCGATGGTCGCCGGGGTCGTGCGGCGGCAGCGGACGCCCACCAGGACGGCGACGTTCTTGCCCCCGGCCTCCAGGTCCAGCACGTAGACCTGGCGACGGCCGTCGGCGGTGAACGTCGAGCCCGCCACCACGTCCATCGCGGTCGTCGCGCCGTACTGGGCGAGCACGCCGCGCTCCCACCGCGTCGGCAGGACGCGGTCCACTTCGGCGAACTGCCAACCGCGCAGCGCCGCCCAGCGGCGCCGCTCCCGGTTGTTGGAGGTGCGCTGCGATCGGTCGGAGATCAGCAGCGCGACGCCGGCGACGATCGCGACGACGGCGACGAGGAACCAGAGCCACGCAGGTATGCCCACACCGGGCAGGGTAGTCCGAACATCGCGGAACTCGAAGATCACCTGGGCATCGGAATCCGAACCGCTCGTTCGGCTGACCTTGACGTGCGAAAACCCTGATCCGGCCGGATCAATCGGCGCGGTTGTCGCACAGCGCCCGCCACTCGGCCGTGTCGGGCGCAGGACCGCGCAGGGCGGCACCGTCTGCGCGGAGGCCCTCCAGGACCAGACCGAGGTAGCGAGCGCGGAGTTCGGCGCGACGGGCTTCGGTGGTCGGCAGCGACGGGTTGAGGTGCTTGAACAGCAGCAGGACGTCGGTCCAGTCGACGTCGGCGCGGAGCTCTCCGGCCAGCTTGGCATCGTCGACCAGGGACTCGATCACCTCGGCGACGCGCTGCTGCAGGTCGCGGAACTCGACCGAGAAGGTGTGCCGCTTCTCCAGCTGCGGCAGCACCGTTCCGATGCCCGACCCCTCCCGCAGGCAGCGGTGCATGAAGCGGCTCAGCGCCCGCCACGGATCTCGCTCCTCGGCGCGCGCGGCCTCGGCCTCGTCGATGACCAGGCGGAACGCCGCGATGCGCACCTGCTCGACGAGCTCGGCCTTGCTCGGGTAGCGGCGGTAGATGCTGGCCACGCCGACCCCGGCGCGCTTGGCGACCTCGGCCATCGGAGCGGCCATCCCGTGCTCGGCGAAGACCTCCCGGGCGGCTCGGATGACGGCGTCGTCGTGCCGAGCGGTCGTTGCTGTGGCCATGGACACAAGGCTACGCCCGCGCGGAATGGTTCGTTCCGCTAAGAGGTTGTCGTTGCCGGACGTCCCCGAACCCGACCGCAGAGGAAATCCATGACCACCGAACTGGCACGCCCCAGCCTCACGCGCGAGCGCGGGTTGTCACGTTCCGGCTCGTTCTGGTTCATCGGCGGGATCTACGCCCTGTTCCTGATGGCCTCCACCGCCCCGTCCCCGATGTACTCGATCTACCAGCAGCGGTGGGGGTTCACCAACACCGTCCTGACGGAGGTGTTCGCCTCCTACGCGGTGGCGATCCTGGTGGCGCTGCTGCTGTGCGGGTCGCTGTCCGACCACATCGGACGGCGCCCGGTGCTGATCGGCGCGCTGGTGGTGGAGATCGCCGCGGTGCTGGTGCTCGCGCTGGCCACCGGCGTCGGCGGCCTGTTCGCCGGCCGCGTGCTGCAGGGCCTGGCCACGGGTGCGGCGACGAGCGCGATCAGCGGTGCGCTGCTGGACTTCCAGCGCCCCGGATCCAGCCAGGGCTCGCTGGTCAACGGGGTCGCGGCGGCGCTGGGCATGGCGGGCGGATCACTGCTGTCGGGAGTCCTGGTGCAGTTCGTCCCGGGCCCGACGCTGACCAGTTATCTGCTGCTCGCAGCCGGTTTCGCCGTGGCGATCCCGGTCGTGGTCGCGATGCCGGAGCCGGTGGCGAAGACCAGCTCGATCGGTGAGGCGCTGCGCCCTCGCAGGCCGGTCGTCCCGGCGGGCCAGGGAGTCCGGTTCGCGCTGATGTCGACCATGGTGCTGGCCTCGTGGATCGTCGGCGGGATGTTCATGTCGCTGGCCCCGTCGGTGGTCAAGGGCATGGTGCACGACCTGCCGAACCTGATCAGCGGACTTCCGGTGGCGGTGCTGGCCGGGGTCGGTGGTCTCACGCAGCTGCTGCTGGCCCGCTGGGCCGCCGAGCGAGCGGTGCGCGTCGGAGCGGTGCTGATGATCATCGCGATGGCGGGGATCGCGGCCGCGGTGCTGTCCCACCACGCCGACCTGTTCTTCGTGGCGACGGCCGTGCTCGGCGTCGGCTGGGGACTGATGTTCATGGGCGCGTTCCGGATGCTCACCGGCTTGGCGGCCCCGCACCAGCGCGCGGGCACGGCGGCGATGATCTACGTCGTCGCCTACCTCTCGGCCACGGTCCCGGCGGTCGTGCTCGGCTACATCAGCACCATCACGGACCTGACGACGGCCACCCTGGTCTTCACCGCGGCGGCCTCCCTCTTCGCCGCCATCGCAGCCCTGTCCACGATCCGCCGCTGAGGCCGGGGCGATTCGAATTTCGCGCGAAATTCGAACGCCGAAGTTCGGGCTCGAATTTCGCGCGAAATTCGAATCGCTCACCCGGCCGCGAGGTCACTCCGCGGGTTCGACGGTGAGGGCGTCGTTGTCGTCGGTGACGTCGATGCGGACCTTGTCGCCCTCGCGGATGTCGCCCCCGAGGAGCTTGCGGGCCAGCTGGTCACCGATGGCCGACTGCACCAGGCGGCGCAGCGGCCGAGCGCCGTAGACCGGGTCGAAACCGTTGAGCGCCAACCAGTCCCGCGCCGCCGGCTGGACGTCGAGGCTCAGCCGCCGCTGCGCGAGCCGCTTGGCCAGCCGGTCCACCTGGATGTCCACGATCGACGTGAGCTCCTCGGTGTTGAGCTGGTGGAACACCACGACGTCGTCGAGCCGGTTGAGGAACTCGGGCTTGAAGTGCCCGCGCACCACCGACATCACGGCCTCGTCGCGGTCCCGCTCGCCGAGGTTGGGATCGGCGATGGCCTGCGACCCGAGGTTGGAGGTCAGCACCAGGATCGTGTTGCGGAAGTCGACCGTGCGGCCCTGCCCGTCGGTGAGCCGCCCGTCGTCGAGGACCTGCAGCAGCACGTCGAAGACGTCGGAGTGGGCCTTCTCGACCTCGTCGAACAGCACCACCGAGTAGGGCCTGCGGCGCACCGATTCGGTGAGCTGACCGCCCTGGTCGTGACCGACGTAGCCGGGCGGGGCGCCGACCAGGCGGGACACCGAGTGCTTCTCGGAGTACTCGCTCATGTCGATGCGGATCATCGACCGCTCGTCGTCGAACAGGAACCCGGCCAGCGCCTTGGCCAGCTCGGTCTTGCCGACCCCGGTCGGGCCCAGGAACAGGAACGATCCGGTCGGCCGGTCCGGGTCGGCGACACCGGCGCGGGTGCGCCGGACCGCGTCGGAGACCGCGCGCACCGCTTCGGACTGGCCCACGACGCGGGCGCCGAGGGCGTCCTCCATCCGCAGCAGCTTGGTGGTCTCGCCCTCCATCAGGCGGCCCGCGGGGATGCCGGTCCAGGCGCTGACGACGTCCGCGACGTCGTCAGCGGTGACCTCCTCCTGCAGCATCGCCTTGCGCTCGGTCTGCGCGTGGGTGGCGGTGTCGAGCTCCTTCTCCAGCGCGGGGATCCGCCCGTAGCGGAGTTCGGCGGCCTTGCCGAGGTCGCCGTCGCGCTCGGCGCGCTCGGACTCCCCGCGCAGCTGCTCCAGCTGGGTCTTGAGGTCGCGGACCTTGTCGATGGACTCCTTCTCCTGCTGCCAGCGCGCGGTGAGCTCGGAGAGCTTCTCGCGCCGGTCGGCGAGCTCGGCGCGCAGCGCGGCGAGCCGTTCGACCGAGGCCGGGTCGGACTCCTTGGCCAGCGCCATCTCCTCGATCTCCAGCCGGCGCACGGCCCGCTCGACCTCGTCGATCTCCACCGGGCGCGAGTCGATCTCCATCCGCAGCCGGGACGCCGCCTCGTCGACCAGGTCGATGGCCTTGTCCGGCAGGAAGCGGGCGGTGATGTAGCGGTCGGAGAGGGTCGCGGCGGCCACCAGGGCGCCGTCGGTGATCCGGACGCCGTGGTGGACCTCGTAGCGCTCCTTGAGCCCGCGCAGGATCGCCACGGCGTCCTCTGGGCTCGGTTCGCCGACGAGCACCTGCTGGAAGCGGCGTTCCAGCGCGGCGTCGGTCTCGATGTGCTCGCGGTACTCGTCGAGCGTGGTCGCGCCGACCATGCGCAGCTCGCCGCGCGCCAGCATCGGCTTGATCATGTTGCCCGCGTCCATCGAACCGTCGCCGGAGGCCCCGGCGCCGACGATGGTGTGCAGCTCGTCGATGAAGGTGATGACCTGACCGGCGGATTCGGTGATCTCCTTGAGCACCGCCTTGAGCCGCTCCTCGAACTCGCCCCGGTACTTCGCGCCGGCCACCATCGAACCGAGGTCGAGCGAGACGACCCGCTTGCCGCGCAGCGATTCGGGCACGTCGCCCGCGACGACCCGCTGCGCGAGGCCCTCCACGATGGCGGTCTTGCCGACGCCGGGCTCACCGATGAGCACCGGGTTGTTCTTGGTCCGGCGGGACAGCACTTGCACGACGCGGCGGATCTCGGCATCGCGGCCGATGACCGGGTCGAGCTCGCCTGCGCGGGCGCGCTCGGTGAGGTCCTGGCCGTACTTCTGCAGCGCTTGGTAGGTGCCTTCGGGATCGGGGCTGGTCACGCGGGCCGAGCCGCGCACCTGGGCGAACGCCTCCCGCAGGGCGTCGGGGGTGGCGCCGTGCTTGCGCAGCAGGTCGGCGACCCGGCCGCCCTCGGCGGCCAGCCCGACGAGCAGGTGCTCGGTGGAGACGTAGTCATCGCCCATCTCGGTGGCCAGGCGTTGCGCGCGGGTGAGCGCCTTGACGGCCTCGCCCGACAGTTGCGGGGCGCCGACCGTGCTTCCGGTGGCGGCGGGCAGCGAGTTCGTCAGCGAGTCGAGCTCGCGCCGCACGTCGGCGACGTCCGCTCCGACGGCGGTGAGCAGCGGTGCGGTCAGCCCGTCGCCTTGCGCGAGCAGGGCGCCGAGCACGTGCGCGGGGCCCACATCCGGGTTCCCCGCCATCGTGGCGGCCTGGACCGCGGAGGAGATCGCCTGCTGGGTCTTCGTCGTCGGGTTGAACGCGTCCATTCCTCACCTCGTGCCGGTTGTCGTGCCTGGTCGTCCCGCTCGTCGGCACCAGACTCCACACGTCCAACGTAACAAAAGTTGAGCGTGTTCCGCTCAAGTCCAGTTTCACACTAATTTTCTTTTTTCACACCGAGTAAACATGGGTCTGACCAATCGGACCAACCTTCCGCAGATTGTTACGCACAGTGCTTGCTTTCAGGGGTTTTGCTCGCTTTGCTATTGCGCCATGACCTACACCTTGGGGACACCACCGCCGGACGGCGAACTCGTCCTTGCGGCCGATGCCGGCCCGCTCGCCGGCATCGAGGACACCATCAACAACGTCTTCACGCCGATCTCGGAGGCCTTCTCCGGGTTCGTGTTCGGTGAGATCACCGTCTTCGGCGTGACCTTCCCTTGGATCGTTGCCTGGCTGGTGATCGCCGCGACGGTGTTCACCCTGGTCTTCGGCTTCGTGCAGATCCGCAACTTCAAGCTCTCGGTCGACCTGGTGCGCGGCAAGTACACCAGCAAGGACGAACCGGGCGAGATCAACCACTTCCAAGCGCTGTCGTCGGCGCTGTCGGGAACCGTCGGCCTGGGCAACATCGCCGGTGTCGGTGTCGCGGTCACCGTCGGCGGCGCGGGCGCCACCTTCTGGATGATCCTCTGCGGTCTGCTCGGCATGGCGACCAAGTTCGTCGAGTGCACCCTCGGTGTGAAGTACCGCGAGATCGACGCGAACGGCAACGTTCACGGCGGTCCGATGCACTACCTGCGCAAGGGCCTCGCCGAGCAGATCCCCAACGCCTTCGGCCGCGGCCTGGGCAAGGTGCTCGCCGTGCTCGCGGCGATCATGATCCTGCTGTTCGGCGTCGGCGGCGGCAACATGTTCCAGGCCAACCAGACCTTCGCCCAGGTCCGCGACGTCACCGGTGGCGAGGAGGGCCTGCTCGGCTCCGACGGTGCCGCGCTGATCTTCGGCATCATCCTGGCGATCATCGTCGGCTCGGTCGTGGTCGGCGGCATCAAATCCATCGGCGCGGTGACCAGCAAGCTCGTCCCGGCGATGGCGATCATCTACGTCCTGGCCTCGCTGACGGTCATCGGCGTCAACATCACCGCCGTGCCGGACGCGGTCGTCACGATCATCCAGGGCGCGTTCACCCCGGAGGCCGGGTTCGGCGGTCTCATCGGCGTGCTGATCGTCGGTTTCCAGCGCGCCGCGTTCTCCAACGAGGCCGGTCTGGGCTCGGCGCCGATCGCGCACTCCGCGGTCCGCACCCAGCACCCCGCCACCGAGGGCCTGGTGGCGCTGCTGGAGCCCTTCATCGACACCGTCATCATCTGCACCATGACCGCGCTGACCATCGTCATCGCGCAGCCGCAGCTGTGGGTCGAGGGGCAGAAGGCCGTGCTGGCCGGCGGCGAGGAGCCGGACGGCGTCACGGTGACCTCGCAGGCCTTCGCCGAGGTCCTTCCCTGGTTCCCGTACGTGCTGACCGTGGCGGTCGTGCTCTTCGCCGTCTCCACGATCATCACCTGGGGCTACTACGGCCAGCGCGCGTGGCTGTTCCTGTTCGGCAACACCTCGGTGAGCCGCAACATCTACAACGTCGTGTTCTGCCTGTTCGTGATCGTCGGCTCGGTGCTGAGCCTGAGCAGCGTCATGGACTTCACCGACGCGGTGCTGTTCCTGCTGGCCCTGTTCAACATCATCGGCCTCTACATCATGATCCCGGTGGTCAAGCGGGAGCTGGCCGACTACAAGGCCAAGATCCGCTCCGGCGAAGTCCGCAAGGTCGACTCGAAGTCCGGCGTCTGATCCCAGTGGCGGTGCCGGTTGCGGGGGCCGGGCAAGCGACGAAGTCGCTTTCTCAGTACCCCACCTGAGCAACCGGCACCGCCGCGGGTTCTCAGGCGTCTTCTGGTGAGGACAGCCGCAGCGCCGTGTCTTGGACATACATGAGTCGCGGATCCCGGAGCCAGAAGGCGCCTGAGGTTCCGCCACCCGCACCGCTGAGCAAATGGAGTGCCGGAACAGAAGAAACGAAGAAGCCGTGCGCACCCCCGACGTGCGCACGGCTTCTTCTCTCTAGGAGCGGCCGAGCCAGCCACAGCAGACCGCTCCTGGTCTCATTCCTGCTCGTGCACCGCCTGGATGTCGATCTGCACGCGCAGCGTGGTGCCGACGGTGGCGATGCCGCTCTTGAGGGACTGGCTGAACCGCACGGCGAAGTCGTCGCGACGCAGCTGCGCGACCGCCGAGGCCGAGGCCCGGGTGCCGCCCCACTGGTCGGGGCCGACTCCGTCGAAGCGGGTGTCCAGCATGACCGGTTTGCTCACGCCGAGCATGGTGAGCTCGCCTTCCAGGTCCCACTTGTCGCCGCCGCGCGGGCGCAGCCCGGTGGAGCGGAAGGTGATCTCCGGGTACTCGGCGACGTTGAGGAAGTCCTCGGTGCGCAGGTGGTCGTCGCGCAGCTTGTTGCCGGTGTCGATGGTGTCGGCGTTGATGCGGGCCTCCACCAGCGACTTCTCGACCGGGGTGCCGATGCGCACCTCGCCGGAGAACTCGTTGAAGCGGCCGTGGATGCTGCTCAGGCCCAGGTGCTTGGCGGTGACCTGGATGGAGGAGTGCACGGGGTCGATCCGCCACAGCCCGGGGGCGGGCAGGTCGGCACCGCCGATGCGGCGGACCTCGACGTCACCGAGGTGGGCGGTCGCTCCCTCGTGCACCAGGGTGGTGCGGGCGACCGGCTCGTGGCCGATCGCGGTGACGATCGCGGTGTAGGCGCCCGCGGCGAGGCCGGAGGCCATCACCGAGCCCTGCGCGTCGCCTTGAGCTCGTGCGACCTGGGTGCCGCTACCGTCGATGACGGTGAGCACCGCCTCCGGCACCGGCCAGCCGTCGCTGCCGCGCACCGAGGCGGTCACCGCCCCGGCACCCCGGGCGGCACCGGTCTCGCCGTGGGCGGCCGCGGCCTGCGGTTGGCCGAGATCCATCTGAAACACTCCTTTGAAGCAGAGCTCGATCATGATCTTGCTCAGCGGGCGGGCCGACGTCCAGTCGATCCCGCCCGCCGCAGCACGACCGTGACCTCCGGGGTGGTGCTGGTGCGACCGGTCAGCCTTCGGGGTAGCCCAGGTCGACGTCGTGCGACGTCTCCTGGCCCGTCAGCCGCAGCGAGCCCGCGATCGGCGGATAACCGCTGGCGATCACCGTGTACTCGCCGTCGGGCAGGTCGGTGAAGTGGTAGTTGCCGTCGATGTCGGTGGTCCCCGCGGCCACCACCGCGCCCGAACCGTCGAGCAGCGTCACCCGCGCGTCCGGCACCGGCACGCCCAGGTTGGCCGACCGGATGACGCCGCTCAGCTGCGCCCCGGTCTGCAGGGCGACGTCGAGCCGCACCCGCTCCCCGTCTGTGACCACGATCGGGTGGGCCACCGGACGATATCCGTCCGCGGTGACGGTCAGCGCGTAGGAGCCGCCGACCAGGTCGGAGAAGCCGTAGTCGCCGTCGGCGTCGGTGGCGTTGGTGGCCACGACCTCGCCGCGCACGTCGGTGAGCACCACCATCGCGCCCGGCACGCCGACACCGCCGACGTGCACCAGACCGCTGAGCTCACCGGCGCCGAGCAGCTGCACGTCGTGCCTCACCGGGCGGTCGGCCACGACCACCATCGAGGCGGTGGGCTGGTAGCTGCCGCCGGAAGCGATCAGCACGTAGGTGCCGCCGTTGTCGACGGCGAAGCTGAACTCGCCGTCGTTGTCGGTGCGCGCCCGCTCCACCTGGCGCCCGTTGGCGTCGGTGAGGGTCAGCACCACGCCGGACACCGGGGTGCCGATCGAGTCGTGGACGACCCCGTGCACGACCCGCTGCTGGGCGTGCTCCTGGCCGTCCATGAACCGGCCGGTCAGCGCCGCGCCGTTGGAGGCGAACGACGGGATCGACGGCTCGGTCCACGGGCCGGCCTGGGCGGAGTTCATCTGCGCGCCGTTGTTCCGGCCCTCTTCGTGTGCGGCCACTGAAGCCGTCTCCATTTCCTCGTTGCTTTCGATCGTGGTCCGCAACGGCTTCTCGCGGATGAACAGCACCGCGAGGAAGGTGACCACGGAGATGCACGCCGAGATGAGGAAGATGTCGCCGATGGCATCCCCGTACGCCGCGCGGACGATGGTCTGGATCGGCCCGGGCAGGTGTCCGATGTCCAGCGATCCCGTTCCGCCTCCGGAGGCCGCGGCCTGAGCCGCGCCGGGGATCTTCGCCAGCCCTTCCACGATGTAGTCCTGAACGCGGGTGGCCAGCACCGCGCCTAGCACCGACACACCAGCCGAACCTCCCAAGGTGCGGAAGAAGGTGACGACGGAGGTCGTCGAGCCCATGTCCTTGGCGCTGGTGGCGTTCTGCACCGCCAGCACCAGGTTCTGCATGAGCATGCCGACTCCGGTGCCCATCAGGAAGAGGTAGACCCCCACCAGCACCAGGTTCGTTTCGTGATCGACGGTGCTCAGTAGCCCCATCGCAATGATCATCACGATCGAACCGACCACGAGGAAGGGTTTGGTCTTGCCGGTGTACCGGGAGATGACCTGACCGCTGACCGTGGAGGAGATGAACAGACCGCCGACCATCGGCAGCGTCATCAGGCCCGCGGTGGTCGGGCTGAAGCTGCGCGCGATCTGGAAGTACTGCCCCAGGAACACCGCGCCGCCGAACATCGCGGTGCCGACCGCGACGGTGCCGATGGTGGCCATCGTGACCGTGGGGTTGCGGAACATCTTCAGCGGCACGATCGGCTCGCTGTGCTTGGACTCGATGATCACGGCGATGATCAGCGCGACGATGCCGCCACCGACGAAGTAGCCGGTCTCCGGCGAGAGCCAGTCGAAGTTCTTGCCGGCCAGCGAGACCCAGATCAGCAGCAGCGACACGCCGCCGACCAGGAACAGCGCGCCGAACCAGTCGATCTTGACCTCGCGCTTGATCACCGGCAGCTTGAGCACCCGGCCGAGCACGATGAAGGCGACCACGGCGATCGGCACGGTGACCCAGAAGCACCAGCGCCATCCCAGCCACGGGGTGTCGACGATGACGCCGCCGACCAGCGGACCGCTGACGGTGGCCACGGCGAAGGTGGCGCCGATGTAGCCGCTGTAGCGACCGCGGTCGCGCGGCGGGACCATCGCGGCGATCACGACCTGGATCAGCGCCTGCAGGCCGCCCATGCCGATGCCCTGCAGGGCGCGGAAACCGATCAGGGTCTCCATCGACTGCGCGAAACCACCGGCCACGGAGCCGACGGTGAAGATGGTGATCGCGATCTGGTACAGCAGCTTCTTGCTGAACAGGTCGGAGAGCTTGCCCCACAGCGGGGTGGAGGCCGTGGAGGTCAGCAGCATCGCCGTGACGACCCAGGTGTACTGGCCCTGGGTGCCGTTCAGGTCGGCGATGATCCTCGGCAGCGCATTGGACACGATGGTCGAGCTGAGGATGGCGACCAACAGCGCCAACATCAGGCCGGACATGGCCTCCAGGATCTGGCGGTGCGACATCGCCTGGTCCTGGGCCGACTCGTGCGGCGCGCTCGGTTGAGTCGACACCTTCGGCGCCGTCTCCGTCGAGCTGGTCATCGAGTTCCTTCCCCCATCCCGGAGTCTGAGTGATCTCCGCTTTCGATCGTGTGGCGGCGGATGTCGGACATCGCGTCGCCGAGCAACCGGGCCAGTTCGCGGACCTTCGCGTCCTCCCAGCCGACCAGCGCCTCGCCGATCCACTCCGACTTCTTCTGCTCGAGCTCGGCGACGACCCGGTCGCCGAGCTCGGTGGTCCGCAGCAGCGAGACCCGGCGGTCGGCGGGGTCCGGCCGACGTGTGATCAGCCCGGCTTGTTCGAGCTGGTTCACCTGCCGGCTCACCACGGACGCATCGACGATGCGGTGGTGAGCGAGGTCGGAGACCCGGCATTCGCCGCGGTGCACGAGCTCGGTGAGCAGCCCCGCCGCGGCGTAGGGGACCTGGTCGGAGAGCTGCAACCCCCGTTGCAGCGCGACCTGCTTGAGGCCCATCAAGGCGCGGAGCGGGCGGAGCAGCTCACCGCAGGTCTCTGGTGTAGGTCCCATGCGAGCCCATCCTTTTAGTTGCTCTAGGCAACAATAAGACCACTTGGTTGCAGCACGCAACTGAAATGAGGGTGACTCGCACCACCGGCCGTTTTGGCCGTTTTGCCTGATAGGAGACGATTCAGGACCCGGGAAGGCGGGCCGGAACCGTCAGATCAGCTGGTCTGGTTCAGCTTGCCGAGCAGTCGGGCGAGGTCGGCGAGGTCCTGCGTGCTCCAGCTGGCGAACTGGCCGTGGAGGTGCTTGCGGCGCTCGGCGCGCACCCGCTCCAGGCGCTCCTGCCCCAGGTCGGAGAGCTGGATGCGGCGGGCGCGGCCGTCGTCCGGGTCGGGGGCGCGCTCCAGCAGCTCCAGGTCGACGAGGGTGGCGATCTGCCGCGAGACCGTGGACTTGTCCAGGCCGGTGCGGCCGGCCAGGTCCATGCCGCGCAGCGGTCCTTCGTTGGCCACCATCAGCAACATCGTGTAGGAGGCCGGGTCCAGGTCCGGGTGCACCAGCGCGGCGACGTGCGTGGAGAGGTTCCGCGCGTTGCGGAACATCATCACCAGCTCGCGTTCGATCTCCTCGGCCGCTTCGCGGCGCGCGGGGTCCTCCGCGATCTCGTCGTCCTGCTCGCTCACGTCTCTCCCCGCACCTCGCGACCGTTTCGCCCCACTCTAGGGAGCACGACCGCAACGCAGAGCACCAGCCCGAGAACTCGTCAACCCAATTCCCAAACCGGAAGACGCCGCACCGATCACCAAGAACCGTCAGGCAAGCATCGGAGGTGCTTTCTCCTTGCCCCACCTGAGCAACCGGCACCGCCGCGGGTTCTCAGACGTCGTCTGGCGAGGGCAGCCGTAGCGCCGCGTATCCGTTCATACTCAAGTCTCGGATCCCGGAGCCAGACGGCGTCTGAGGTTCCGCCACCCGCACCGCTGAGCAGAACAACCACGGAGCCTCACGCAGAGACCTCGTGCCAAGGGCGGGGCATGCCTTTGGCGCTGAAGTAGTCGCCACCCTTGCGCTTGACGTCGTCGGTGCCCCAGGTGCGTTCCCGCAGGACGGGCATCATCCGGGGGATGTGCTTGCGGCAGTGGATGTAGGCCTCCTCGACCTGCACCACCACCCAGCGCTCGGGCGTGCGGCCGCGGTCGAACTCCGAGGGCAGCGCGGGGTAAATGCCGCGCAGGTCGGCGTCCTCGACGATGCGGGCCTTGCCGTTGACGTGCAGGCCGATCAGGTCGGTGACGAAGTCCACCAGCAGGATGCCGACGTGCGGGTTCTCGCTGATGTTGCCGAGGCTGGCCATCACTCCGTTGCCCCGGTACTCGGGGTAGCAGACGTGCTGGTCGTCGAGGACCTCGACGAAGCCGGGCGGGCCTGCCCGCAGGCTGGAGTCGCACTCGCCTCGGGCGTCGGAGGTCGCCACGAAGGCCAGCTCCATGCGCCCGATGAACTCCTTCATCTCGTCGTTGAGCCGGTCGAGCACCTGGTCGTCGTAGAAGCGGCGGGCCCGCTTCTCGGTGCCGTAGGCGCTCTGGAGCAGGTGCTCACCGGCCGATCCGGGCAGAGTCGGGGATTCCTGCCAGAACGGGTCGGTGAGCTGCGGCTCGGATAATCGGGCGGGGATCGGGACGGGGGGCGTTGTGCTGTCGGACAGCTCCAGGTCCAGCATGGCATCGGGAGCCACGCCGACCGGGTTGATGTGATCGGGGGTCACGGCGGACCACAGTGTCATGTAGCCCCGTCCGGTAACAGGTTCGCCACTAGCTTTCCCCCGACCGATTGATGGATTATCTACGTGAAGTAGTTACGAAGCACTCGAAAGTGCCATCAAGGCAGACGTACGTCCGATCAGGGGTTAGGGTCGCCCCTGATGTCGGGGGACGTTTGCAGGTAGCGGTTGCGCCCACCCCAGGTGCCTGCCGCCAACGTGGAGAAGACTGCGCCCGAAACGATGACGAACGCCGTACTGAGCCCCGGTCCGCCCCCGAACAACGAACCGTCCAACTCCGGTGTGAGCAAGATGGTTCGACTCATCCGCGAGAGCTACGCGGTGGTCGAACCGCATGCCGACGAGGTGGCCAAGTTCTTCTACGGCACCTTGTTCAGCATCGCGCCGCACACCCGCGAGCTGTTCGCCGCCAACATGGAGGTGCAGCGCAGCCGCCTGCTTCGGGCGCTCGTGCACGTCATCCAGATGGTCGACAAGCCCGACGAGCTGCTGCCGTTCCTGCAGCAGCTGGGTCGCGACCACCGCAAGTTCGGTGTCGTCACCCAGCACTACGAGGCGGTCGGCACCGCGCTGCTGGCGTCCATCAAGCGCTACGCCGGTGACTCCTGGACCGACCAGGTCGAACGCGCGTGGGCGGAGGCCTACACGGTCATGGCCTCGGCGATGACCGAAGCGGCCGCCGCCGACGACGGCCCCGCCTGGTACACCGGCCAGGTCCTGCACCACGAGCGGTTGAGCTGGGATCTCGCCGTGGTCCGCGTGCAGACCGATCACCCGGTGCCCTACCTGCCCGGCCAGTACGTCAGCGTCGAGGTCCCCCAGCGGCCCCGGATGTGGCGGTACCTGTCACCGGCGAACGCGCCCAGCGACGACGGCGTCATGGAGTTCCACGTCCGCTCCGTCGAGGGCGGTTGGGTCAGCCGTGCCGTGGTCGGCCACGCGCAGCCCGGTGACCAGTGGCGGATCGGCTCGCCGATGGGTCGGCTGACGGTCGACCGGGAGAACTCGCCGGACGTCCTGATGGTCGCCGGCGGCACCGGCGTCACGCCGCTGCGCGCGATCATCGACGACCTCGCCCAGTACGGCGAGAACCCGCGCGTGCAGCTCTTCTACGGCGGACGCACCCGCGACGACCTCTACGACCTGGAGAACCTCCGCCGCATCGCGATGCACAACCCGTGGCTGACGATCACGGCCGTGCTGGAGAACGACCCGAACGTCGACGGGGTCGAGCACGGCACGATCGCCGACGTCGTCTCCCGCTACGGCGCCTGGGAGGGCTGGGACGTGCTGGTCTCCGGCTCCCCGGCGATGATCCGAGCCACCGTCTCGAAGATGCTCGTAGCAGGCACCACCCTCGACAACATCCGCTACGACCCTTTTACGCTGGACTGAGTCGCTCGTCCTGATCAGCGGTGCGAACCGTCTTCGCCGCTCGCCTGACACGAAAAGGCACCTCCCACGACGGGGAGGTGCCTTTTCGTTGCCTTCACAAGCGGCGTAGCCGCTTTCTCCTTCACCGCCTGAGCAGCTCGCACCGCCGCGGGTTCTGAGGTGGTTCTCCTGTGAGGACGTGTCGACGTGGTGTATTGGCATACATGAGTCGGCGCGCCCGGAGCAGGAGGGCCACCTCAGGTTCCGCCACTGGCACCGCTGAGCAAAACGACCACAACACCGCCCTACCGCTTGCGGTTCGGCTTCCAGACGACCAGCGCGGTCTCCTGGCGCACGGGGACGAGGTCCCTGCGGTAGGAGGCGTGGATCTGGGCCGCCGCCGATTCCGCCGCCGCGTAGGCCGCGGCGACCTCCTCGGTGAGCTCGGTGACCTTGGCCTGCAGCGCGTCGACCTGGTTCTCCAGGTCGATGATGCGCTTGATCCCGGCGAGGTTGACGCCCTCCTCCTGGGAGAGCCGCTGGACCTCGCGCAGCAGCGCGATGTCGCGCAGCGAGTAGCGTCGGCCGCCTGCCGCGGTGCGTCCGGGCGAGACGAGTCCGAGCCGGTCGTAGCTGCGCAGCGTCTGCGCGTGCAGACCGGACAGCTGCGCCGCCACCGAGATCACGAACATCGGGGTGTCCTCGTTGGAACCGGGCGGGAACGCGAATCCCATCTCCGGTCCGATCCCACCGGGACCCGTCATGCGGCCGGCCATGCTTACCTCCCGAGCAACTCGTTCAGCTCGCTGCGCGGGTCGTGGTCGGCGGTGGCCTCGGCGTACTCGGCGAGCGCTTCGGCCGCCTTGCCGTCGAGCTTCGACGGCACCGCGACCTGCAGCGTCACCAGGAGGTCCCCGTTGCCACCGGCCTTCTTGCCCACGCCCTTGCCACGCACCCGGAAGGTCCGCCCGCTGCTGGTTCCGGCGGGAACCTTCAACGTGACCTTCCCGTCCAGGGTCGGCACCGCCAACGTAGTGCCCAGCGCGAGCTCCGGGAAGGTGACCGGGACCGAGATCGTCAGGTCGTCACCGGATCGTCCGAACACCTTGTTGCCGTTGACGTGCACCACGACGAACAGATCACCCGAAGTGGCGCCTTGACGCCCGGGCTCGCCCTGTCCCGCCAGCCGGATCCGCTGCCCATCGTCCACCCCTGGCGGGATGCGCACGGTCAGCGTCCGGGTGCGGGTGCTGATGCCCTCACCGGCGCAGTCCTCGCACGGGCTGTCGATGATCTGGCCGCGTCCCCGGCAGTCCGGGCACGGCTCGCTGAACGCGAACGCGCCCTGGTTGCGGGTGACCAGACCCGCTCCACCGCAGGTGGAGCAGCCGCGCGGCCGGGTTCCGGGCTTGGCGCCCGAGCCCCGGCAGGTCTGGCAGGTCGCCGGGCTCGACAGCCGCAGCGGCACCGTGGCACCGCGCACCGCCTCGTAGAAGTCGATGCGCACCTCGGTCTCGACGTCGGCTCCGCGCCGCGGCCTGCTGGCCGTGGTCGGGCCCGCGCCGCCACCGGGTCGCCGGTTGCCGAACAACCCGCCGAACAGGTCGCCCAGGCCACCGGCCCCCTGCTGACCGCCGAAGAGGTCACCGAGGTCGAAGCCTCCACCGGCACCGCCGGGACCGCCGAAGCCGCCCGGAGCACCGAAGCCGCCACCGGCGCCGCCGAGCCCGCCGGCTCCGAAGAGCCGCCGGGCCTCGTCGTACTGCTTGCGCTTGTCGGGGTCGGACAGCACCCCGTAGGCCTCCGAGACCGCCTTGAACTTGGACTCGGCCTGGGCGTTGCCGGGGTTGGCGTCGGGGTGGTTCTCCCGGGCCAGCTTCCGGTACGCCTTCTTGATGTCCTCGGACGAAGCATCGGAGGAGACGCCCAGCTCAGCGTAGAAATCCTTGTCGAGCCATTCCCTGGCACTCACCGGACGCTCCTCCTTCCGCTCATGGTCACTCTTGTTCGGTGGACTCGCCGGACTGGCCGGCACCGGCCTCGGACGCGGTTTCGCCGTCGGCCTCGTAGTCGGTCACCGCGACCATCGCCGGGCGCAGCACCCGCTCGCCGAACCGGTAGCCGCGGCGCATCACGGTGGTGACCGTGGGCCCGGAGACCTCCGACGAGGTGGTGTGCTGAACGGCCTCGTGCACCGACGGGTCGAACTCGTCGCCCTCGGCGCCGAACGCCTCCAGACCGGAGGAGTTCAGCGTGCCGATGAGCTTGTCGGCCACCGCCTTGAACGCGCCGTTGAGGTCGCCGTGCGCCTCGGCCCGCTCCAGGTCGTCGAGCACGGTCAGCAGGTCACCGGCCACCGACGCCTTCGCGGCGGCGATCACCGATTCGCGGTCTCGTTCCACCCGCTTGCGGTAGTTCGCGTACTCCGCGGTGACCCGCTTGAGGTCGGCGGTGAGCTCGTCGACCTGCTTCTGCAGGCCGGTGGACTCGCCACCCTGCTCGGGCGAGGCACCGTCGACGGGCTGTTCGGCCGACGCGTCGGCCTGACCGAACTCCTCGTCGAGGGTGCCGGACATGCTTTCGGCCACCTGAGCCTCGTCTCCGTTCGGAGCAGGGGTCCGGCGCTCGCCGGTCTCGGGGTCGATTCGACGCCGATCCCGGACGACCACCGGCTCCTGCTGCTCGCCTTCGTTGCGCGACATTTCGGGCCTGTCCGAAGTCACTTCTTCTTCTCGTCCTCGTCGTCGACGATCTCGGCGTCCACCACGTCGTCGTCCTTGGCGGAGGAGCTGGAGCCCGCACCGGCCTCACCAGCGGCGTCACCGGCACCCGCGTCGCCCGCGGCGGCGGCACCGGCGTCGGCGTAGAGGGCCTGGCCGAGAGCCTGCGACTCGGTGGCCAGCTTCTCCACGGCGCTGGAGATGGCGTCGACGTCCTCGCCCTTCAGGGCCTCGTTGACCTCGTCGATCGCGCCCTTGACCTTGGTCTTGGTCTCCTCGGGCAGCTTCTCGTCGTTCTCCTTGAGGACCTTCTCGGTCTGGTAGACCAGCGTCTCGGCCTGGTTGCGGGCCTCGGCCTCCTCGCGACGCTTCTTGTCCTCCTCGGCGTGGGCCTCGGCGTCGGAGACCATGCGCTCGATGTCGTCCTTCGGCAGCGCGGAGCCGCCGGTGATCGTCATCGACTGCTCCTTGCCGGTGCCGAGGTCCTTGGCGGAGACGTGCACGATGCCGTTGGCGTCGATGTCGAAGGTGACCTCGATCTGCGGGACCCCGCGCGGCGCCGGCGGCAGGCCGGTCAGCTCGAACATGCCGAGCTTCTTGTTGTGCGCGGCGATCTCGCGCTCGCCCTGGAAGACCTGGATCTGCACCGACGGCTGGTTGTCGTCAGCGGTCGTGAAGGTCTCGGAGCGCTTGGTCGGGATCGTGGTGTTGCGCTCGATCAGCTTGGTCATGATGCCGCCCTTGGTCTCGATGCCCAGGGACAGCGGGGTGACGTCGAGCAGCAGGACGTCCTTGACCTCACCGCGCAGCACACCGGCCTGCAGCGAGGCACCGACGGCGACGACCTCGTCCGGGTTGACGCCCTTGTTCGGCTCGCGACCGTCGGTCAGGTCCTTGACCAGGTCGGACACGGCCGGCATGCGGGTGGAACCACCGACGAGCACGACGTGGTCGATCTCGGAGAGCTTGATGCCCGCGTCGCGGATGACCGACTCGAACGGCTTGCGGCAGCGCTCGAGCAGGTCGGAGGTGATCCGCTGGAACTCGGCGCGGGACAGCGTCTCGTCCAGGAACAGCGGGTTCTTGTCACCGTCGACGGTGATGTAGGGCAGGTTGATGCCCGCGGTCGACGAGGAGGACAGCTCGATCTTGGCCTTCTCAGCGGCTTCCTTGATCCGCTGCATGGCCATGCGGTCCTTGGTCAGGTCGATGCCGTTGGACGACTTGAACTTCTCGACCAGCCAGTCGACGATCCGCTCGTCCCAGTCGTCACCACCGAGGTGGTTGTCACCGGAGGTGGCGCGGACCTCGACGACGCCCTCGCCGATCTCCAGCAGCGAGACGTCGAAGGTGCCGCCACCGAGGTCGAAGACCAGGATCGTCTGCTCGGCCTCGCCCTTGTCCAGGCCGTAGGCCAGGGCCGCGGCGGTCGGCTCGTTGACGATGCGCAGCACGTTGAGGCCGGCGATCTGACCGGCTTCCTTGGTGGCCTGGCGCTGGGCGTCCTCGAAGTAGGCGGGGACGGTGATGACCGCGTCGGTCACGTCCTCGCCCAGGTACGCCTCGGCGTCGCGCTTGAGCTTCATCAGGACTCGCGCGGAGATCTCCTGCGGCGTGTAGTCCTTCTCGTCGATGCCGACCTTCCAGTCGGTGCCCATGTGGCGCTTGACCGACCGGATGGTGCGGTCAACGTTGGTGACCGCCTGGTTCTTCGCAGGCTGACCGGTGAGGATCTCGCCGTTCTTCGCGAAGGCCACGATGGACGGCGTGGTCCGCGAGCCCTCGGAGTTGGCGATCACCGTCGGTTCACCGCCCTCCAGGACGGAAACGACGGAGTTGGTCGTCCCCAGGTCGATGCCGACCGCTCGCGCCATGGGTGGTTCCTCCAGTACTAGTCCAGTCCGCCCAAGGCCGTCCGACGGCTCTTGAGCCTTGCTCGCTCAAGTTTTACCCACTACCCATGCGCACCGTCAAACGGGTTGAGCAAGGGCCACTCAAGCTTTCTGCCAGTCCAACGCCTGACCAGCCAGATCAGTTCCCGCGCCCCTCACCGGGTGACCCACTCGACACGCCGGGACGTCACCCGCCCAGCCCAAGGCGACCCGAATACGGCGGTAATCAGGGACCCGATTACGGCGGTAATCCGTGAATCCGCGACCAGACCACGGCGGCACTCGGCGTCCGGGTTGCAGCGGTTCGGGAAATGACCGGACCACCGCGGCACTCGGTGCATGACCTGGCTACCACGGGACGTCGGTGACCCGGAATACCGCCGTAATCCGGGTTCGGGGACGGAATACCGCCGTATTCGGGAACCCGATTACCGGAGTAATCCGGCCACCACGTGCCCGGCCGCAGGGACCAGGTCACGTTGGGGTGGAGGTGCCCAGGCGCAGGTAGTCGTGGGGGTGCATGAGGAAGCGGAGGACCGGTTCGAGGTCGTCGACGGTGGGGGGTTCGTCGGCGATGAGGGCCTGGATGAGCAGGCCGTCCATGCCCGCGATGAAGGCGCTGATCACCGGGTCGTCAGCGCCTTCGCCGTTGTTGATGTTGCCCCGGATGAGATCGATCCAGCGGCGCGCGGCCGGGCGCAGGGCGGGTCGGCGGGCGGCGAGGAGGTAGAGCTCGTACTCGCCGATGGTGCGCTCGCGCTGCTCGATGATCATGCGGACGAGCAGTTCGGCGATGGCGCGCGGCCACTGGGTGTTGTCGGTGACCTGCTCGCGGACGGTGGTGATCTGCTCGACGAGGCCTTCGCACCCGTCGAGCAGGCTGGCGACCAGCAGGTCGTCGATGCCGTTGAAGTAGTACGCGATCGACGCCGGCGGGACGCCCGCTTCGCGCGCGACGTTGCGGTGGCTGACGGCGCCGACGCCTTCGCGGGCCACGACCCGAAGCGCCGCGTCGACGATCGCGCGGCGGCGACGTTCTCCCTTGAGCCGCCGCCCGTCGGTCACCTCTGTCAATGCGCGCCTCCCAGTTCCAGTGCCACCACCCCGCCGATGATGAGCGCGATGCCCGCGACCTGCACAGCCGTGATCGACTCACCGAGGAACACCGCTCCGATGACGGCGACCAGCGCGACGCCGGCCCCTGCCCAGATCGCGTAGACGACGCCGACGGGCAGCCCGAGCTTGAGCACCGCGCTCATGGCGGTGAACGCGATCGCATATCCAATCACGACCGCGACCGACGGGACGGGCTTGCTGAAGCCCTCCGACAGCTTCAGCGACACCGTGCCCACCACTTCGCTGCAGATCGCCACCACGAGCAGCAGATACGCCACGAGACCTCCTCGAATCAACATGGGCGATCGCCCAACTTTTAGGACGTGCGCGTCCCCGGGTGGCGGGAACGAACGGGATCAGTCGCGCTCGCCGAGGCCCCAGATGGTCATGGACACGGCGATCGCCGCCCGGATGACGATCGGGATGGCGGATCCACCATGCCCCTACCCCCAGGTGCGGATCGATCGATGACGACGTTCACTCGATCAATTACGTGGCGAAAATCGCACAAGCGCTCATCAGTTTGCCTTGATCGGCACCGCCGCGGCGGTGAAACCGCGGCACGTGCCCACACCTGCCCCGGGCGTTCAACAGCGACAACTCCAGAAACACCCGGCACCCCGGACGACCGCGATCTGGTCGTCACCGCACCGAAAATAGCAGAAAACTGGACGAACGCCCAAGTAGTTTTTCGACCTGGGGTCTCGCAGAATCACCGTCTGTTCCCGAATTCACGCCCCGGCCCCCGTGGTTACCAGCGGGTAACAGGGCGTACGCTCCCCAAACGGACAACCCCCGAAACAGGAGGCCGCGAGCATGGGTGCTGTACAGATCACGCTTGGCGCGATCTCGGTCGCGCTCGGCGTCGTCGCGTGGAGCATGTTCGCCATGACCATCGCCCGATTCGTGCGGATCATCCGCCTCGGGCAACCCGACGGCACCCGGAACGGTCCGGCTCTGGCGCGTCTGGCCACACTGGTCAAGGAGTTCGCCGCGCACACCCGGATGAACAAGTTCCGCCACGTCGGCGTGTGGCACTGGCTGGTCATGTGGGGCTTCCTGCTCGGCTCCCTTGCCCTGTTCGAGGCCTACGGCGAGGTCTTCGTCCCCACGTGGGGCTGGCCGATCCTCGATCACCTGGCGATCTACCACCTGCTGATGGAGATCCTGGGCGTCGGCACGGTCGTCGGCATCCTCGTGCTGATGGCGATCCGCCAGGCCAACCACCCGCGCAAGGCCGGACGCGTCTCCCGCTTCCAGGGCTCCAACTTCGCCTGGGCCTACTTCATCGAGGCCGTGGTGCTGATCGAGGGCATCGGCATCCTCGGTGTCCGCGCCGCGAAGGCCGCCCTGGGCGTGCACGAGATGCCGCTGTGGGCCGAGTTCGTCTCCGGCCCGGTCGGCATGCTGCTGCCCGCCAGCGAGAACCTGGTCTCGGTGTTCGCCTTCATCAAGCTGATGAGCGCCACCGTCTGGCTGATCGTCGTCGCCCGCACCATGACCATGGGTGTGGCCTGGCACCGGTTCAGCGCGTTCTTCAACATCTACTTCAAGCGCGAGGACGACGGTGACGTCGCCCTGGGCGCGGTCAAGCCGATGATGTCGGGCGGCAAGCCGCTGGACTTCGAGGAGGCCGACCCCGACACCGACGTCTTCGGCGCCGGCAAGGTCGAGGACTTCTCCTGGAAGGGCTGGCTGGACTTCACGACCTGCACCGAGTGCGGTCGTTGCCAGTCGCAGTGCCCCGCCTGGAACACCGGCAAGCCGCTGTCGCCGAAGCTGATGATCACCCAGCTGCGCGACCACGCCTACGCCAAGGCCCCGTACCTGCTCGCCGGTGGCAGCAAGGACATGGCCGGCGACGAGGTCGGCATCACCGGTGACGGCGCCGAGGAGAAGCTGGGCAAGATCAACGCCCTGGCGCTGGCCGAGGCCGAGCGCCCGCTGGTCGGCGGCCCGGAGGAGATGGGCGTCATCGACCCCGAGGTCCTGTGGGCCTGCACCTCCTGCGGTGCCTGCGTCGAGCAGTGCCCGGTGGACATCGAGCACGTCGACCACATCGTCGACATGCGCCGCTACCAGGTCATGATCGAGTCGAACTTCCCGACCGAGCTGGGCGGGATGTTCAAGAACCTGGAGAACAAGGGCAACCCGTGGGGCCAGAACGCCAAGGACCGCCTCGCGTGGACCGAGGACCTGGACTTCGAGGTGCCGGTCTTCGACGGTGAGCTCGCCGCCGACGACGAGTACCTGTTCTGGGTCGGCTGCGCCGGTGCCTTCGAGGACCGCGCGAAGAAGACCACCCAGGCCGTCGCCGAGCTGCTGCACATGGCCGGCGTGAAGTACAAGGTGCTGGGCCCGGAGGAGACCTGCACCGGTGACCCGGCCCGCCGCGCGGGCAACGAGTTCATCTTCCAGATGATGGCCCAGCAGAACGTCGAGGTCCTCAACGGAGTCTTCGAGGGCCGCGAGCCGGGCAAGCGCAAGATCGTCGCGACCTGCGCGCACTGCTTCAACAGCCTCGCCAACGAGTACTCCGAGCTCGGCGGCGACTACGAGGTCGTGCACCACACCCAGCTGCTCAACAAGCTGGTCCGCGAGAAGCGCCTGACCCCGGTCGCCCCGGTCGCCGAGGACGTGACCTACCACGACCCCTGCTACCTGGGACGGCACAACAAGGTCTACACGCCGCCGCGCGACCTGGTCGGCGCCGCGGGTGCGACCTTCCGCGAGATGCCGCGCCACGCGGACCGCTCCATGTGCTGCGGCGCCGGCGGTGCCCGCATGTGGATGGAGGAGCGCACCGGCAAGCGGATCAACCAGGAGCGCGTCGACGAGGCCCTGGGCACCGCCCCCTCGAAGATCGCCACCGGTTGCCCGTTCTGCAAGGTGATGCTCTCCGACGGCCTGACCGCTCGGAAGAGCGAGAAGGTCGCCAACGAGTCCGTCGAGGTCGTCGACGTCGCCCAGCTGCTGCTCAACGCGGTCAAGCGCGGCGACGACAAGAAGGACGGCGCAGCCGAGGCGGAACCCGCCAGCAGCTGACGCTTCTGAGCTGAGAAGGGGGCCTCCCGCGAGGGTGGCGCCCGTCTTGAAATCAGCGGTCGGCGAGGGACGTCAAGAACTGCCGCCAAGACTCTGTTGGGAAGGCCAGGGCCGGACCGGCGGGGTCCTTGGAATCCCTCACCGCCACGGCGTCGCTGACGAACGCGACTTCAACGCAATTCCCATCGCCGCCACCGCCGCTACGGCTGCTCTTGCGCCACTGGGCATCCGATAGATCCATGGTTCCGCGCCTTCGCTCGGGTTAGCAGTCGGACACTAACCGACTGATGAGCGCGGCCGATTCCTCACCGTTCAAGGCACTGGCGCGCATCCGCTCGAAAGTCGACGCCGCCATCGCGACCGCCTCCGGCTTGTCGATGTGCAGCGAGCCGACCGCGTGCTCCACGAACAGGACGTCGTCCTCCTCGACATCCGCGTAGCTGAGCAGCGTGAACGAGCCCTCCAGGCCGCGGTGAGCGCCTGCCGCAACGGGCATGATCTGCACTGTCACGGTCGGAATGTCCATGAGTTCCAGCAACGCCGCGAGCTGCTTCCGGATCACCGCCGGTCCACCCACCGGACGCAGCAGCACCGACTCATCGATCACCGCCGAGAAGCACAGCGGCTCATCCGCATCGTGCAGCCGATGCCGCCGCCGCATCCGCGCTGCCACCGCCTTGTCGATCTCCTTCTCCGCCAGCACGCTCACTCCATCGAACACTCCGCGCGCGTAGTCCTCGGTCTGGAGCAATCCCGGCAGGAAGGCGGACTGCCAATCGCGAACCGAAACAGCCTCTTCTTCCAAGTCGAAATAACCGCGACTAGTAATGCCGTACGCGTGCCACCACGGCTTCGCCTTCGCCGACCTGGCCAGATCAACGAGCTCCGGGTCGTAGGCGTCGTAGAGGTCCATCATCGAGCGCACCTCGTGGACGGAGGTGGCGACCTCGCCGGTCTCCTTGCGGCTGAGGGCACTTGTCGACATGTCCAGCGAAGCGGCGGCCTGCTCCTGGGTGAGCCCGGCGTCCTCCCGCAACCGCCGTATCCGCCGCGCGAGCCGACGACGCCGGAACGTGGGGCTGCTGCGCACGAATTCCATGATCCCAGCGGGAGCCCAGGACCGGGATTCCCGATTGCGGTGATCCCAACGGGGGAATCCCGTGCGGACCATCAACGCGATGACACCGACGATCTTCGGCCTCGCCGAGAAGAACACCGACGGAACACCCGACCCGGACAAGGTCCAGATCTGGGGCATGGAGCTGGAGACCAGAGCGGTCCTGTTCTGGCTCGAACGCGGCAGGAGCCAGTTCGCGGTCTTCGACACCGCCGAGAACGCCAACGCCCGCTTCGGCGACCTCTTCAACCTCACCCTCTACCGCCCCTGACCATCCCCCCCCCCCCCCCCCCCGAGCCCGAACTTCGGCGGTCGAATTTCGCGCGAAATTCGAATCCCACCTCGTCGCCGCAGCTCATGAGGCCGGTCCTGGCCCCGAAAAGCAGTCGAGGGCGTCGCCCGGGTGGGGACGCCCTCGACTGCGGCTGCGGGGGAGCCGGGTCAGCTGCCCATCTCCTCCAGGGAGCGGCCGTTGGTCTCCTTCAGGTACTTGACCACGAAGACCACCGACAGCGCCGCGAAGGCCGCGTAGATGAAGTACGTGACCGGCAGGTTCCAGTCCCGCATGCTCGGGAAGCTCACCGTCACCAGCCAGTTCGCCACCCAGTTGGTCGCCGTGCCGACGGCCAGCGCGGCGGCGCGGATGCGCGCCGGGAACATCTCGCCCAGCAGCACCCACATCACCACGCCCCAGGAGGCGGCGAAGAACAGCACGAACGCGCTCGCCGAGATCAGCGCGACGACACCCCACTGCGCGGGCAGCATGGCGTCCTCTCCGACGACCCGCGCGAAGCTGAACGCCCAGCCGGTCACGGCCAGCGAGACCGTCATGCCGACCGAACCGATCACCAGCAGCGGCTTGCGGCCGATCTTGTCGACCAGCGCGATGGCCACGAGGGTGCCGATGATGTTCACGATCGAGGTGAACAGGCTCAGCAGCAGCGAGCTCTCCTCGTTGATGCCGACCGAGTGCCACAGCGACGACGAGTAGTAGAAGATCACGTTGATGCCGACGAACTGCTGCAACGCGGCGATCGCCATGCCGACCCACACGATCGGCAGCACGCCGAACTTGCCTCGCAGGTCGCTCAGCTTCGGCTTGCGCTCGCCGCCCAGGGCACCCTGGATCTCGGCGATCTTGGCGTCGGCGTCACCCGCCTCGATCTTGTTCAGCACCTCGCGCGCCCGGTCGAGCTTGCCGGCGGCGACCAGGTAACGCGGCGACTCCGGGATCGCGGAGGCCACCACGAGGTAGACCACGGCCGGGATCGCGGCCACGCCGAGCATCCACTGCCAAGCCTGGATCGGCCCCAGCATCCCGGACGCGCTGCCGCCCGCGAACGCCGCCAGGGCGTAGTTGACCAGCTGGGACAGGGCGATGCCGAGCACGATCGCCAACTGCTGCAACGAGGCGAGCCGGCCTCGGTACTCGGCGGGCGCGACCTCGGCGATGTAGGCCGGGGCGATCACCGAGGCGATGCCGATGGCGACGCCACCGACCACGCGCCAGATCGCCAGGTCCCAGATCGCGAAGGGAACGGCCGAGCCGATGGCGCTGATGATGAACAGCACCGCGGCCAGCTGCATGACGCGGATCCGGCCGATCCGGTCGGCCAGGCCACCGGCGATACCGGCACCGACGGCCGAGCCCAGCAGCGCCGACGACACGGTCAGGCCGGTCAGGGCCGAGCCGACGCCGAAGTGCTCCTGGATCGCGTCGACACCGCCGTTGATCACCGAGGTGTCGTAGCCGAACAAGAAGCCGCCGAGAGCCGCAGCCCCGGCGATCATCACCACGTGCCCGAGCTTGGCGGTTCCGCCCGAGGCACGCGACTGCAATGCGGACATCGATTCTCCCGCTTGCCCACACGCCGATCCGCCCCGTTGCGGGATCGTTCCAGAGCGCCGGGCGGAGGGATCCTAAGTTCTGAACCCCGCACTTGCCTTGCTCGATTCAGGGTGATTTGTTTCACCCATCATCAAATCTCCAGGCAACAGCGCTTACCTGGCAAAACGTCACATTCACTGGGAACGCGAAGCGTTACCACCCGGCTTCGCAACGCACTGCTCCACGCCCGAGCAGCAGCGCTCAGCGGCGGGTGTCGGTGACGTTGAAGTTGAGGTACGCGCGGGAGGACGTCGGGCCCCGCTGACCCTGGTACCGCGAACCCGCCTCCTTCGACCCGTACGGGAAGTCGGCGGGGCTGGACAGCCGCAGCAGGCAGAGCTGGCCGATCTTCATCCCGGGCCACAGGGTGATCGGCAGGTTCGCCACGTTGGACAGCTCCAGCGTGATGTGGCCGCTGAAACCCGGGTCGATGAACCCGGCCGTGGAGTGCGTCAGCAGACCCAGCCGCCCCAGCGAGGACTTGCCCTCCAGCCGGCTGGCCAGGTCGTCGGGGAGCTTCACCGACTCGAACGTCGACCCCAGCACGAACTCGCCCGGGTGCAGCACGAACGGCTCGTCCTCGTGGGTCTCGACCAGCGAAGTCAGCTCGTCCTGCTGCTTCGACGGATCGATGTGGGTGTAGCGGGTGTTGTCGAAGACCCGGAAGTACCGGTCCAGCCTCACGTCGATGCTCGACGGCTGGATCATCGACGGGTCGAACGGATCCAGTTCGAGACGTCCCTCGTCCAGCTCTTTACGCAGGTCCCGATCACTCAGCAGCACACGACCAGGGTATCGGGAGCCGATGTCGATCTTCCCCGCCCACCGTGCTAATCTACGCAGCGTCGAACGGTGAGCACCGTTGCGACGAATGCGGATGTAGTTCAATGGTAGAACATCAGCTTCCCAAGCTGAGAACGCGGGTTCGATTCCCGTCATCCGCTCCACGGAACGAAGACCCAGGTCAGAAGCCCAGAGCTTCCCTGGGTCTTTCTTTTTCCCGCAGCTTTCAGCACTCCGCTGCCAACACTCCTCGCATGGCGACAGCGCATGGTTACGACGTCTCGATCGAATGGACCGGGAATCTCGGAACCGGCACGAACGACTACCGGGCTTTCAGCCGCGCGCACGAGATCCTCGCGCAGGGCAAAGATCCCATCGCGGCGTCGGCCGATCCCGCGTTCCGGGGCGATCCGTCCCGGTGGAACCCCGAAGAGCTGCTGGTCGCGACCGTCGCCCAGTGCCACATGCTCTGGTTCCTGCACCTGAGCGCGAACGCCGGAGTGGTCGTCGTCGACTACACCGACGACGCGCACGGTGTCATGACGATGGACGAGCGCGGAGGCGGCGGCCGGCTCACCGAGGTGACGCTGCGGCCCCAGGTGACCGTCACCGAGGAATCGATGATCGACCAGGCCAACTCGCTGCACGGCAAGATCCACGAGGTCTGCTTCATCGCCCGCTCGGTCAACTTCCCCATCCACCACGAGCCCGAGGCCCACGTCCTCTGACCTCACCCGGTCCCGACGAACACCACCTCGGGGAACTGCGCCGACGGCCCGTCCAGCACCGGTCGTGGCTCGTGCTTGAGGTGCTGGTCGAAGAACGCCGCGAGGAAGGTGCGCGTCACGTCGATGGCCCGAGCCGGATCCAGCGGTGGGCCCTGACCGGTGAGCTGGTCGATGATCAACCAGATGTCGGTGAACGAGGAGTGGTCCGTGCCCCGGACCGCGAGCCAGCGCTTCCAGCCGTGGATGCCCGGCCACGCTTGACCCCACGTCGGATCCTGGTCGCCCTCCCAGGCTTCGCCGTTGCGCAGCAGCAGCGCCGGGCGGTCGAGACCGGCCACGGACTCCGGCCGGTAGAGGGTGCCGTCGAGGTTGGCCGCGGCATCGATCCGCGGATCCCGGCGTTGGAGGGTCAGCGCGCTGGCGCCGCCGATCGAATGCCCTGCGACCCCGATGCGCTCGCCGTCCACGAACGGCAGCGCGGACAGGTGATCGACGACGAAGCCCAGGTCGAGAACGCGCGACTCCACCACCGGCTGCAGATCGTGCAGACCGCACGGCACCGGCCTGGCGCACGGCACCACCCGACCGTCCGGCAGCGCGATCGGCGCCTCGTGGAGGTGGTCCACCGTGGCGACCGCGTAACCGCTGCCGGCGAGGTGCTCGGCGAGGGAGCTCACCGTGGCGCGCGGCAACGAGAAGCCCGGCGAGAGCACCACCAACGGCCACCGGCCCGTCCTCGGGACGGCCGCCTGCTCGCCGTGCGTCCGCGTGGCCGCGACCTGCTCGGGCGGAACGTCCACCAGCCAGTTGGCCGTGGACTGCCGGGCGACCTCCGGGTGCATGTACTCCGCCTGCTCACCGCGTCCGTCGACCGCCGGGTACCGCAGCGTCGTCATCAGCGTCCGCGGCCCGCCGGCCGGGTGCCACGGATCGGTACGATCCGGGTCCACGAGTGGGAACGAGACCTCGCCGACGGGAAAGGCCCCTTGCGGCGGGGGCAGCGTCGGCGGTGAGGTCCGCGCACTCGCCTGCGGCGCCAGGCACAGCAGGACGAGCGCGCACAGCAGCATCCGGATCCAGCGCACGACCGCCTCCTCCCAGTCCCACCGACCAGCAGAGCACAGCTCAACCACCCCGACCGGGCCTTCCCGCGGCCACTACCCGTTGGGAGCAAAGGCGAACGTGGAACCCTCTTCGGCCGTAAACACGTCTCCGGCGAACTCCGCTCGTGCTGCGGCCAGGGCTGCTGCGCGGTCGTTGCCCGGCCAGAAGTGCGTGAGCATCAGGTTCCGGGCACCCGCCCGCTGCGCCCACCACCCGGCTTCCGTGGCGGACAGCAGGTTCCGCCGCGAAGCTTCGCCGGGCCGGTCGGTGGCGTCGACGATGAACAGCTCGGCGTTCCGGCCCAGTTCCACGAGGTTCCGGTCCACTCCCGTGTCTCCGGTGTAGGCCAACGTGATGCCCTCGGCGCTCAACCGGATTCCCGTGTTGGGCACGAAGTGCGGGAGTGCCAGACCGGTCAGCTCGAACGGCCCAACCCGGTACGCCCCCGGTAGCGGGTGCACGTCGAAGACCGCGTGCAGGTCGACGTCGGGTTCCAGGCCGGCGAGCCGGTCGAGCACGCCAGGAGGGCAGTACAACGGCAGTGTCGGCCCACCGCCGTAGAATCTCGCGCGGAACAGGCCGTGCAGGTCGATGCAGTGATCGGGGTGTTCGTGGGTGATGACTACCGCGTCCACCCGGCCGTCCGGCCAGTGGTCGAACAGCCTCGGCAGGGTCGCGTAGCCGAGGTCGAGGACCAGGCGGTGCCCGGCCCAGTCCACCGCGAATCCGCTGCACGCCCGGCCCTGTTCCGGGAAGGCCGCGCAGCTACCGAGCACGGTCACCCGCCGCACGGACGTGTCTCGGTCAGGGCGACCATCGGCAGCGTCGTGCCGGACTCCGAGATCGGGGCTCCCAACGTCCGCTCGAAGACCGGGCGCAGCTTGGCCCAGGCGCGGGGATTCCTGGCGGCGTAGCGCTGCAGGGTCTCGGCCGCTTCGGCGGGCGTGAGCCTCCTGGCCTCCACCGGAACCCGCGACCGGGCGCCGACGGAGACGTGGGCGCCGGGGTGGGCGTCGAGGTTGCGCAGCCACTGGGTGCGCTCGCCGAAACCGGCGGCCAGGACGTAGCCGGTTTCCGTTCGGTCGACGACCTCCAGCACCACGTACCGGGGCTGCCGGGACTTGCGACCGACGTGTTCGAGCATGAGCAGGCGCTGCCCGAACACCCCGCCCAGACCCGCGCGGAAGATCCAGATCGGCGCCCGAACCAGCCACCTGGTGCGCAGCAGCCTCGCGGCCAGGTTCGCGACCCGCGAGGACCGGTCATCCGTCATCCGACCAGCAGAGCACAGATCCCGCCCCGCGACCGGAGAATTCGGTGGACGCGGCTGGGAAGATGTTCGGGTTCGCGAGAACTTCGGGGTGATTGGGGAAATGGTGGATCCGAGGGACGCCGACGCGAGCCGGTTCGCCGGGGAAGCGTTGTCGGAAGGACGACCGACGGGCTGGTTCGAACCGCTCTACGCCGCGGCTTCCGGCGGCGAGGCCGTGGTGCCGTGGGACTTGGAGGCACCGCACGGGTTGCTGCCCGACTGGGGGCGCGATGTCGACGGCTCCGGCCGGTCGGCGCTGGTGGTCGGCTGCGGTTACGGGCGGGACGCCGAATTCGTGGCCTCGCTGGGATTCCGGACCACGGCGTTCGACATCTCCGAGACCGCGATCCGCGACGCCCGCGCGCGACACGCCGGTTCCGGGGTC
Organism: Saccharopolyspora endophytica; assembly: GCF_018070075.1. GTDB lineage: Bacteria > Actinomycetota > Actinomycetes > Mycobacteriales > Pseudonocardiaceae > Saccharopolyspora > Saccharopolyspora endophytica. Next base: position 243,303 of record NZ_JAGPXE010000001.1, on the reverse strand, counting down.
GAGTACGTGACCGCTGATCTGCTGGACCCGCCACCGGAGTGGGTCGGCGGGTTCGACTTCGTGCTGGAGTCGATCACCGTGCAGTCGATGCCGCTGTCGCTGCGCGCGGAGGCCACCGACCGGGTCGCGGCGATGGTCGCGCCGGGCGGCGAACTGCTGGTGATCTCCGGAGTTCGAGCCGAAGGCACCGATGTGGACGGTCCGCCGTGGCCGCTGACCCGCAGCGAGATCGAAGCCTTCGCCACCGGTGGCCTGCGGGTCGAGCGGATCGAGCAGGCACCGCTGCCGGCGAACCCGGACATGACCTCCTGGCGGGCGCTCTTCACGCGATGAGCCGTGCTCGGCGGGCTCTCAGCGGAGCCCGCCGAGCAACGACCTCAGAGCTCGAAGACGACGCCGGTCTTGACCTGCATCGTGCAGCTGTTGGAGAAGGTCTGCGTGTAGCTGACCTCCTTGCCGCGCCACTTGCCTTCGATCTTCGCCGTGACGGGCTGGTACTGCATCGTGCAGACCTTCGACACGTTGGCCTGCATGGCGGTGAAGTCGCCGTTGACCTTCTCCAGCTCCTCGCACGCCTTGGCCGCGTGCTGGTGCGTGCCGCCCGCCGGGTGGCACTTGAGCTCACCGAACTTGTTCGCGGTGATGTCCCGGCTCTGAACGGTCAAGCGCATCGTGCTGTCGGCCGGCGCCGCGTGGGCGATCCCGGGGACGACTGCGGTTCCAGCGATGAGGGCCGAGGCGAGAAGCACTCGGCGAGTCAGTTTCGCAAACACCGTTCCTCAACTTTCCTGTTGCAGGATTTCGGTTCAGCTGTTGCGCGGGAAACCAACTGCGCGCCAACGCTTCCCGCGAGTCTGAATTCGGCTGGCGAACCCGCCACACCGGGTGAGCCACACGCTACTGCATTACCCGACGTAGCCCCGTGTCACCCAATTCAGCGACAACACAAGGATTTTTACGCACGAGTAGTTACCGTCTACTGAGGACAATTATTTCTCGGAGATTTCAACTGAGAATCGAGATTCCGCTTCCCATTGCCATCGTCCGGTGGAACGCCCGCAACTCTAGCGCGCGATGCGCTCGGCTTCAGAACTTCGACGTGAGACCACCGTCGACCGCCAGCGTCTGACCGGTGATGAACGACGCCTCGTCGCTGGCGAGGAACACCACCGCACCCGCGATCTCCTCCGGACGACCCCACCGGCCCAGAGCCGTGCGCGTGCGCTGCCACTCCGACCAGCTCGGATCATCGGCCAAAGCGGCGTTGACCTCGGTGGCGAACGTGCCCGGAGCCACCGCGTTGACCGTGATCCCCGACGGCCCGAGATCAGCCGCCAACGCGCGCGTCAGCCCGTCGAGACCCGCCTTCGCGGCCGGATAACCGACATCGCCGGCACGCCCAAACTGCGCGATCACCGACGAGATGTTGATGATCCGTCCCGGCGCACCGCGCGCGACCAACCCCTCCGCGACCACCCGCGACAACGCGTACGCGGTGATGAGGTGGTTCTCCAGCAACCGCGCCAGGTCCGCGGGCGTGAGCTCACCGACGCCTCGCCGATCCCGCTGACCCACGTTGTTGACCAGCACATCCGGCTCCAGATCGCGCACCACGTCCGGCGCCCCGGGGTCGGTGACGTCGAAGACCGCCGCCTCGACCGAAAGCCCCTCGCCGCGCAGCTCCTCCACCGACGCGCCCACGGCGTCGGCCTCCCTGCCGTTGAGCACCACGTGCGCGCCCGACCGAGCCAACCCGCGCGCCATCTCCAGCCCCAGCCGCGCGCCGAACCCGTGACCAGCGCTTTCCTGCCGACGAGCGAGAACATGGGTCCCCTCCGGGCCGAGCCGTCACAACGGATCACACCGTAGCCCGACCGCGCACGTCGTCGAACCGGATTACGAGGCCACGAGGGTGTTCTGCCCGACGTGCACCAGCCAGCGGCCATCGGACGCCCGGGTCAGCACGTACGTGGGCGCGCCCTCGGTGCCCTCCGAGCGGTAGATCTGCCGGACCTTCACCGCGGCGACATCGGGCCGCAAGAACTGGACGTGCACCGCCTCGTAGGTCACCTCCCCGTCCCAGGAAGCGCCGGGGAGCACCGCACGGGTGAACTCGGCGATCGCGTCGAAGCCGATCAGCACCTTGCCCGCGGCGGTGGTCCACAGAGCATCGGGGTGGAACAGGGCCAGGAATCCCTCGGCGTCCTTGGCCCGCTGCGTCCGCTGGACCTCCGCCACCACCTGCTCGATCGCCTCGCGGTCGTTCTCAACAGTCATGCCACCACTCTGGGACCTCGACCAGAGTCGAAGTCGACACCTCGCGACGACCTGCCGCTGTCGGGCATCGGTGCCAGGCTGACGGGATGCATGCGAAAGACTTCGACTGGCCCCAGGCCCTCCGGGAGCAGTGGGAGTGGCACTGGACCAACCTGATCCGGCCGCGCCTCGAAGGCCTGACCGACGACGAGTACTTCTGGTCCCCGGTCCCCGGCGCCTGGAGCGTCCGGCCCCGCGGCACCTCGAACGCGCAGATCCAGGCCGGCGCCGGGAACTTCACGATCGACTACGGCTTCCCCGCACCCGACCCGGCCCCGTTCACCACGATCGCCTGGCGCCTCGGGCACGTCATCGTCGGCGTGCTCGCCGCCCGCAGCGCCGCCCACTTCGGCGCGCCCGAAGCGAGCTACGAGTCCTGGGAGTACGCGGGCGACGCGGCCACCGCCCTCGGCCAGCTCGAAACCCAGCTCGACGTCTGGCTCACCGGACTGCACCGCCTCACCGAGGCCCAGCTCCGCGAACCCGTCGGCGACAAGGAGCCCTACCCGACCGCCCCCATGGCAGAACTGGTCCTGCACATCAACCGCGAACTCATCCACCACCTCTCAGAGGTCTGCCTCATCCGAGACCTCTACGCCCACAGCTAGAGCACGTCGTCTCGGCGGGGCCAGGGGTGAATCGACGCGCCGGGGCCGGGTTTCCGCCCGCCCCGCGAGGATCAGCGGTCGTGGTGGTCCTGCTCGGTGACCGTGAAGCGGGCCGTGCGCTCGTCCGTGCCATCGCTGGAAGCCGCGGCTTCCTCCAGCACGCGAACGAAGGCCGGGTTCGACAGCTCCACGCCGGCGCACCGCATGCACGCCAGGGGCGGTGGAGGCAGGCACCACTGCCCCACCGAAGCCGGCACCACGCCAACAACGAGCTCTCACACCCGCACCCGGCCCTGGTACCCGGGGAACACGGATTACCGCCGTAATCAGGTACCCGAATACGGGGGTATTTCGGAACCCGATTACGGGGGTATTCCGGGTTGGTGGAGCTGTTTGGGACACGAGGTCGCAACGGAGGAATCGGGGCTCGTGGGGACAACGCTCTTGCGCCACGCGGGCGGAACGGGGTCACCTCCGCTGATCTCACGTGAGCGTCCGTTCATCGCCGTTGTTCTCCGGCTGCTGGTGCTGCAGGCGGTGGCGATCTCCTCCGCACTGCGGCATCGCCGCGCCGCCAGTCGCGACTGCTGGCACGATCGGCGCCGTGGGTGCCTATCAGGCCGAGGCGTGGGCCGACTTTGGTGTTGCGGTGGCCGGTGCGGGTGCTGCGCTGGCAGGTCTGGTGTTCGTGGCGTTGTCGATCAACCTGGAGCGGATTCTGGCCGGGTACCGGCTGACGGCCCGGGCCGGGCACACCCTGATGCTGCTCGCCGCACCACTCGTGATCGCGCTGCTGCTGTTGATCCCCGGCCAGAGCGAGAGCGCCCTGGGGACGGAGCTAGTAGTGCTCGGCGCGGTCACCGGTGCGTGGCTGGCGGTGTTGAACCGGCCCTGGCTGCGCTCACCGGAACAGCCGCTCCTGTCGTGGATCACCAACAGCGCCATACCTGCCGGGTTGCTGTCGGTGGCGACGGTCGTCGGGGGGCTAGGGACGATCACCGGGACCCTTGGCGGGCTGTACTGGCTTCCGGCCGGGGTGATCGCGGCCTTCGTCGGCGCGTTGCTCAACGCGTGGGTGCTGTTGGTGGAGATCCTCCGCTGAGCGCTGAGGCACCTCCAGCTCTAGATGTGACGACGACGTGACCCCGGTTCTCAGGCCAGACGATGGGCATCACGACTGAGAGTCGGACACCCGCTTCGAGAAACTGCCCATGACCCGGCCTACTCCTGGGCCATGTCGACGAAGCGGCTGTAGTGGAGCTGGTGGGCGACGGTGATCGTCGCGGTGGGACCGGCACGGTGCTTGGCGACCATGAGGTCCGCTTCGCCCATGCGGGGGTCGTCCCGCTCGAAGGCGTCGGGGCGGTGGATCAGGATGACCATGTCCGCGTCCTGCTCCAGGGATCCCGACTCACGCAGGTCCGACAGCTGCGGCTTCTTGTCCGTTCTCTGCTCCGGACCACGGTTGAGCTGGGAGATCGCGATCAGCGGGACTTCGAGCTCCTTGGCCAGCAGCTTGAGGTTTCGGGAGAACTCCGAGACCTCCTGCTGACGGGACTCGACGCGCTTGCCCGAGGTCATCAGCTGCATGTAGTCCACGACGATGAGCTGGATGTCGTGGCGCTGCTTGAGACGACGCGCCTTGGCGCGGATCTCCATCATCGTGAGGTTCGGCGAGTCGTCGACGAAGATCGGCGCTTCGCTGATCTCGCTCATCCGCCGGGCCAGCCGGGTCCAGTCGTCGTCGGTCATGCGACCACCGCGCATGTCGCCCAGGCGGATGCGCGCCTCGGCGGAGAGCATGCGCATCACGATCTCGGTGCGCCCCATCTCCAGCGAGAAGATGACACTCGCCAAACCGTGCTTCACCGACGCTGACCTGGCGAAGTCCAGTCCCAGGGTGGAGTTGTGCGTCGGGATCATCGACCGCGTCGCGAGGTAGAGGTGATCGACCGAATCCACCTCGACGCACCGAACCGGCACGCTCTCCACCGGCCGGACAGCGGTGATGTAGCGCATCCCGACCATCCGGGGCTTGCGCGCGGTCCGCTCCTTGTGGACGAGCTTCTTGCGCTCCAGTCGGAAGACCTCGTCCTGCGTGCTGAAGGTCAGCTGGAAAGCCGTCGAGGTTTCCTCGCAGCGCCCACGCACCCGTTTGGTCGTCCACGAGCAGCGGTACCCGAGGCTGACGACCAACTCGTAGGTGTCGCGCGCCAAGCGTTCGTTGGTGACGCTGAACTGCACCGAACCACTGGGCAGGACGGTCCCGTCGGTGTCCAGCAGGCCCGCGAGCAGCGCCCGCCGCTGACTCTCCGAAGCTCGCAGGAAATCCTCCGGGATGTGCTTGTTCCCGAGCACACCCATCGTCCGCAGGAGCGCCTGGACGGTTCCCCGCTCGTTGCGGCATCGCTGGCACTGGCGAAGGCCGCACGTCGGCCTGCCGCAGTCAGGGCAAGTGGGCTGCGCAACCGGAGCGGACATGAAGCGAGCCTTGCCGCCGCAGCTCCTACCGCAGGTCCGGACCTGACTGGTCTTGGGCACGAAGGCCTCACCGCAGACGACGCAGAGGCGCTCTGCGGCCGGCTCCGGCGGCACGAACTGAATCCCGTAGTACAGGTGCCGAATCTCAGGGGCGTAGTAGCCTTCGCCCTCGACGTACGCGGCAATCTCCGGATCAGCGCTGGTGAACGCCGCTGACGCCGAAGTGCCGTCACCGAGCCAGACGCCCAGGACGTAGGGCGCGAGAGGCAGCTCTCGTTCCGGAAGGTCGATAGGACAGGTGGCGTTGACGGAGTGGTTCAGACGGCGGTCGGCCGTGTGGCACCGCAACGTCGCCGCGATCTCCTCCGTGGTTCGCACCTCGGCGAAAGTCCGCTGGTTGCGCATCCGGTTGTATCCGGTGGCTGCCGCGTGGGCGGATTTCCTCGACGCCCTCGTATCCGTCAACCACTGGTGGTTGCCGTCGGCGATGACCGTCGTTCCGTCGGAGAACTCGACCTGGTAGCACGGGCGGTCGTGCATGACCTCGGTAGCTGCGACGACCCTGGTGGGCTTGCCGTCAGCGCCGATGAGGTGGTCACCGACCTCGACCTCACCCATGGTCGTCCAGCCATCGGGCGTGGGCAGAGGCGTGTCCAAGGCGAGCGCCTTGCCCACGCCGGGTCGCGCGGCGACGATGATCATCTGGCCTGCGTGGAGGCCGTTGGTCAGGGCGTCGAGGTCCGCGAAGCCGGTGGGGATGCCCTGGGACTCCCCGCCCCGGGACGCGATCGCGTCGATCTCGTCCATCGTGGGCTGGAGGAGTTCCTCCAGGGCGTGGTAGTCCTCGCTGGCCTTGCGCTCGGTGACGTCGTAGATCGACGCCTGGGCGCGGTCCACGACCTCCTCGATCGCCGCGCCCTCCGAGCCGTGGTAGCCCAGCTGCACGATGCGGGTGCCCGCCTCCACGAGGCGGCGCAGGATCGCCTTCTCCGAGACGATCTCCGCGTAGTAGCCGGCGTTCGCGGCCGTGGGGACCGTGGAGATCAGCGTGTGCAGGTACGGGGCGCCGCCGACCTTGACCAGCTCCTGGCGGCGCTCCAGCTCCGCGGAGACGGTGATCGCGTCCGCCGGTTCACCGCGGCCGTAGAGGTCGAGGATGCAGTCGTAGATGGCCTGGTGCGCGGGCCGGTAGAAGTCGTTCGGGCTCAGCGCCTCGACGACGTCGGCGATCGCGTCCTTGCTCAGCATCATTCCGCCGAGCACGGACTGCTCGGCCGCGAGGTCCTGCGGAGGCTGGCGCTCGAACGTGCTGGCGCCGCCGGGTGCACCCCCACCGTTGTCCGCGAAGTACGGGTCGTCGTCCCGATCGTCGGGAACCGTCACCGGACCCCGTCACCTCCTCCGACCAGCAGCCTGTCGTCCGTGCACACCACGGCGACCGAACCCTCTCGCACGCGCGCGTCCACGCCGTCGTCGGGACACCGAGACGGAGCGTAGGCACAAGCGCACGCGCGCGAAGCTAGATCGCCCGCACAGAGCAGGCAACTCAAGTTGTGGACAAACCTCGGGACAACCTGTGGATAGATTGAAACGAGCTGGGGATAACTTCGGACAGCGTTCCGCGCTGCTGGGGACAACTTGGGGACAAGTAGCCTTGATCGACTCAAAACCCCAGTTCAGAGCCTGCGTACAAGCTGTGGAAGAAATCCGTGGAAACTCCCGGCGTGTCGCCACCATCGGCGTGTCGCAATCAACAGCGGTGGGTGATCGGAGAGAGATCATCGTGACCGCCAGTGCACGGCCGGGACACGGCATCGTCCACCCCGTCACACGAATGCCGGAGTGGACGATGCCGTTTGAAGAGTCCGGTACTACCGGGTCACTGCTCGCCGGTCACCTGGACGTTGACGTTGGCCGTCACGTCGGGGTGCAGCTGCACGTCGACGATGTGCTTGCCCAGCGACTTGATGTGGCCGCGCAGCGAGACCGAACGCTTGTCGAGGTTCGGGCCACCGGCCTTGCGCACCGCGGCGACGACGTCGCCGCTGGTGATCGAGCCGAACAGCTTGCCCTGCGAGGACACCTTGGCGGTCAGCGTGACCGCGTCCAGGTTCTGCAGCTGCTGCTTGAGCTCGTGAGCGTGCTCCAGGTTCCGCACGCGGCGGTTCTCCTGGACGCGACGGATCGTCTCGACCTGCTTCTGCGCACCCTTGGTGGCCACGATGGCCAGGTTGCGGGGCAGCAGGTAGTTCCGCGCGTAACCGTCCTTGACCTCGACGATGTCGCCGGACTCGCCGAGGCCGGACACGTCAGCGGTGAGGATGATCTTCATGACGTGACTCCTTTCCCTTAATCAGCGAGCGGTCGAGGTGTAGGGCAGCAGGGCCATCTCACGCGCGTTCTTCACCGCGATGGCGACGTCGCGCTGGTGCTGGCTGCAGTTGCCGGTGACCCGGCGGGCACGGATCTTGCCGCGGTCGGAGATGTACTTCCGAAGCAGCGTCGTGTCCTTGTAGTCGATCAGCGTGGCCTTGTCCTTGCAGAACACGCAGACCTTCTTCTTCGGCTTGCGCACAGGCGCCTTGGCCATTGGTCTTCCTCCTGAACGAAAAACTTCCTAAGCGTTAGCTGCGGCGAGCGTCAGAACGGCGGCTCGTCGCTGAAGCCGCCACCGGAACCTGCCGGCGGGGCCGAACCCCACGGGTCGTCGGCCGGCGGACCGGCCGGGGCGCTTCCGCCGCCACCGCCGAAACCGCCTCCGCCACCACGGCTGACCTTGTTGACCTTGGCGGTGGCGTAGCGCAGCGACGGACCGATCTCATCGACCTCGAGCTCGACGACCGTGCGCTTCTCGCCTTCCTTGGTCTCGAAGGACCGCTGGCGCAGCCGGCCCTGCACGACCACACGCATGCCCCGGGTCAGCGTCTCGGCCACGTTCTCCGCAGCCTGCCGCCAGATGTTGCAGCGCAGGAACAGCGCCTCGCCGTCCTTCCACTCGCCGCTCTGGCGGTCGAAGGTCCGCGGGGTGGACGCGACGGTGAAGTTCGCGACCGCAGCACCGGACGGGGTGAAGCGCAGCTCCGGATCGGCGGTCAGGTTGCCGACCACCGTGATTACCGTTTCACCAGCCATGACCTGGGGACTCCAGTCTGGTCGTTAGCGGGTACGGGCCTGGATCAGGCAGACGCCTTGGCGGCACGGGCCTTGGCGGCGCGCGCGACCTTGCGGGGCTCAACGATCTTCCGCTGGACCTTGGTCCGCAGGATCGACTCGTTGAGGTTCAGCTGACGGTCCAGCTCCTTGATGGTGGCCGGCTCGCCGTTGAGGTCCAGGACGACGTAGATGCCCTCGGAGTTCTTGTTGATCTCGAAGGACAGCCGACGACGGCCCCAGACATCGACCTTCTCGACGGTGCCACCGTCGTTGCGGACGACGTTGAGGAAGTTCTCCAAGGACGGAGCGACGGTGCGCTCGTCCAGGCTCGGGTCCAGGATGACCATGAGCTCATAGTGACGCATGAAGACCATTCACCTCCTGTGGACTCACGGCCACGGACTTTCCGTGGCAGGAGGGTCGTTCGCGTCAACGAACCAGGCAACGGTAGCAAGGGCCCCCGACACCGCTGCGATTGCCCCGCTCAGCGGTACCCGGAGCCGAGATGAGGCCGAAGGCGCGATCCCACGCTGAGCGCTACCGACCGCCGTCAGGCAAGCACCGAGGGTGCTTTCTCCTTGCCCCACCCGATCAACCGGCACCGCCGCGGGTTCTGACACGTCTTCTGGGGAGGACAGCCGCAGCGCCGCGTATAGAAATACTCAAGTCGCGGATCCCGGAGCCAGAAGGCGTGTCAGGTTCCGCCACCCGCACCGCTGAGCAAGAGGACCACGCCCGACAGAAAATGCCAGGTCAGTGGCGTCGGAGGACCCAGGCTCGGACCAACGCCGCAGTCACCACGGCGAGGGAGACGGCGGCGATGAGGACCGGGAGGGCGACGCGTTCGGAGACCTCGGTCGGGAGGGCTTCGGCCTGGCCGGCCGCGCGGATCTCGTCCTGCTCGTCCTGGACGCGCTGCCGATCCTGGGCCTGTCGTGCCAGGTCACCGACGTTGGGCGCCATGCCGGGCACCTGGCCGTAGCGGGCCTGGGCCCACGGCAGCGAGGCGCCGCGCAGGCTCGGCGGCAGCATGCTGACCGCGGCCGGAGCGCCGTTGGCGCTGGGCATGGTCGGCACGGGGCTGGTGGACGGCGCGGACGGCGGCGGCCCGACGGGCGCGGGTGCCGGGGTCTGCGACGAGGGAGGCGTCTGCGACGGCTGCTCGGGCGGCGGTTCCTGCGAGGACGGCGGCGGAGGGGGCTCCTCCTCCGGCTCCGGGGCGTTGACCGTGATCGAGTTCCCGAGGCTGACGAGGTTGGTGAAGTGGAAGCGGACGGCCTCCACCTTGTCCTCCGGCAGGCCGAGCTGGCTCAGGCGCGGTGTCGCGGCCTTGGCGATCTCGCGGCCGGAGAAGGAGTTGGCGCCGGGTTCGGCGGTGCCCAGCGCGATGGGGCTGCCCGAGGCGAACTGCTCGGAGGCGTCGGAGGCGGGGCCGAAGGCCAGCGGCATGGCCAGCAGGACGGCCTGGTTGAGCTTGAAGTCCAGCGTCTTGGGCAGCACGGAGATCGGCTGGCCGACCTCACCCGAGACGATGGCGATGGGCTGGTCGACGACCAGCGGCTCGGCGGCGGCGGCCGTTCCCAGGCCGAGGCAGCTTCCCGCCAGGATCACCAGACCCGCGGCACCAGCGGATACGGTCCGGCGGAGCGCGTTCGGTTTGATCAGTGGGTTGGGGTTTCCCCAGGTACCCATGGCTCGCCTCCCCGCGAACGGCTCCGAATCGACAGTCACTGTCTCAAAGCTCCTAACGCGCGAGTACCGCCGTTGGTTGCGGCCATCCGGCAAATCCGTTGATGTTCCACAGTGTGGAACACCCCGGTGCGCCCCGGTTCCCGGGTCCGGGCGGTGTGGACGAATAGACTGCGTGCCATGCGTATCGGCGCCCATGTTCGCGATGACGATCCGCTGACCGCAGCCGCTGAGCGCGGCGCGGAGGTGGTGCAGTTCTTCCTGTCCGACCCGCAGGGGTGGAAGGCGCCGAAGCCGCATCCGCAGGCAGAGCAGCTGCGGGGCAGCGACGTCGCCGTTTTCATCCACGCACCCTATGTGATCAACGTGGCCTCGTTGAACAACCGGATCCGCATCCCGTCGCGGAAGTCGGTGACGCAGCAGGCGAAGGCCGCTGCGGAGGTCGGCGCGCAGGGCTTGATCGTGCACGGCGGGCACGTCACGAAGGACGACGACCCGGCCGAGGGCATCGCGAACTGGCGCAAGCTGTTCGAGCGGCAGGCCGACGAGGGCGGTTTCGAGGTCCCGATCCTGATCGAGAACACCGCGGGCGGCGCGAACGCGATGGCCCGGCGGTTCGACGTGCTGGCCCGGTTGTGGGACGCGGTGGGCGAGTTCGGCGCGGGGTTCTGCCTGGACACCTGCCACGCGCACGCGGCGGGCGAGGAGCTGCTCGACGTGGTGGACCGGGTCAAGGCGATCACCGGCCGGATCGATCTGGTGCACCTCAACGACTCGCGGGACGAGTTCGGTTCGTCGAGGGACCGGCACGCCAACATCGGTTCGGGCAACATCGATCCTGAGCTCCTGGTGGACGTGGTGTCGAGGGCCGGTGCGCCGGTGGTGGTCGAGACCCCGGACGAGGGTCAGGCCGCCGACATCGAATTCCTCCGCTCGAAGGCGAGCTGAACGGCTGTTTCCCGGCTGGTCCGGGTGAGAGGAGCCCGGCATCAAGGTCGCGCGGGGTTTGACGGTGTCGGCGTTAGCGGTGTTGTGCCTGCTGACGGCCGTGACGTTGGCGTTGGGGTACGCGAACAAGGCTCGTTGCACGGGCCCGGAGTTCAACGAGTGGGGCCGCTCGGTGCCGGACTACCAGATGCGGTCCTACCGGGACGTCTGCTACTCCGACATCCAGAACCTGTGGGTGGGCCGGGACATCGACCGGCACGTCTTCCCGTACGTGCACGGGGGCATCGACGAGGACGGCTCGCTGTGGGGCGGTGTCGTGGAGTACCCGGTGCTGACCGGGGTGCTGATCTGGGCCGGTGCGCTGTTCGTGAGCACCGATGCCGGGTTCCTGCTGTCGTCGGCGCTGCTGATGGCGCCGTTCGGGCTGGCGGTGGCGTGGTGGCTGGGGCGGTTGAGCCGCTGGCGGGCGCTGCTGTGGGCGATCGGGCCGCCGTTGGTGCTCTACGCGGATCACAACTGGGATCTGCCGGTGGTGGCCAGCGCGGTGGCGGCGGTGTTCGTGATGCACCGCTGGAGCGCGTCGCTGGCGCGTCGTTCCACGGTGGCCGCGGTGCTGCTGGGGCTGGGTTTCGCGTTGAAGCTGTATCCGGCGATCTTCGTGCTGCCGTTGATGCTGTACGTGTTCACCGAGGGCGGCTGGGACTGGCGTGGCGCGTTGCGGGTGGCCGGTGCGGCCGCGGGGACGGGGCTGCTGGTCAACGTTCCGTTCGCGCTGGCGGGTTTTCAGGGCTGGGCGGCGTCGTTCGAGTTCCAGTCGCGGCGTCAGGTGGACTTGAGCACGAACTCGGTGTGGTACTGGGGTTTCCGGGACTGGACCGGGGATGACGGCTTCCAGTCCGCGATGGGCATCGTCTCGCCGGGCCTGATGCTGGTGTCGTTCGCGTTGGCCTGCTGGATCGGCTGGTTGCGGTTCGAGAGGACCGGGACCTACCCGTGGGTGCAGGTTTCGGCGGCGATGCTGTGCGGGTTCCTGCTGCTGCACAAGGTTCATTCGCCGCAGTACACGTTGTGGCTGCTGCCGTTCTTCGTGCTGGTGCAGGTGCGCTGGGGATGGATCGTGGCGTACCTGGTGGCGGATTTCGCGATGTGCGCGGGCATCTTCCGCTGGCTGTACCTGAACAACGAGGGGATCCCGAGCGGTGTGCACGACGGTTTCACGGCGCAGGCGCTGATGATCGGGGTCTGGGGCCGGGCCGCGCTGCTGGTGGGGCTGTTCGTGGCCTTCCTGTCGGCTCGCACGACCATCGACGAGCAGCCGTCGGGTGATGAGGTGCCCGCTGAGACCTCGCGGTACCGCATCAGGAACCTCGGCTGAGGCCGGAGAACGAGAGAGGGCCCCGCGGCTGCGCGCCGCGGGGCCCTCTCCTCTGAGGGGTCCGATCAGAAGACGGACTCGTCGAGCTCCATGAGGGAGTTGTCGGCGGCCTCGATGATCTTGCGGCGGCCGGTGAGCTCGGGCAGGACGTTCTTGGCGAAGAAGCGGGCGACCGCGACCTTGCCCTGGTAGAACGACTCGTCCTTGCCGGCACCGGCGTCGAGCGCGGCGAGCGCGATCTCGGCCTGCTGCAGCAGCTTCCAGCCGATGAGCAGGTCGCCGACCGACATCAGGAACGACACGGCGTGCTGGCCGACCTTGTAGATGTTCTTGATGTCCTCCTGGGCGGAGGTCAGGAACTCGAACAGCGTGCCGAGCTGGCCCTGGACGTCACCGAGGGCGCGGGTGAGCAGCTCGCGCTCCTCCTTGAGGCGCTCGTCGGCGTCGGTGGCCTCCAGCGTCTTCTGGATCTCGGCCGCGACGTGGCCGATGGCCGCGCCCTGGTTGCGGACGATCTTGCGGAAGAAGAAGTCCTGCGCCTGGATCGCGGTGGTGCCCTCGTAGAGGCTGTCGATCTTGGCGTCGCGGATGTACTGCTCGATCGGGTAGTCCTGCAGGTAGCCGGAGCCACCGAGGGTCTGCAGCGAGTGCGTGAGCATCTCGTAGGCCCGCTCGGAGCCGACGCCCTTGACGATGGGCAGGAGCAGGTCGTTCACGGCCTCGGCGAGGGTGACGTCGCTGCCCTCGTGCTTGCCCTGGGTGATCTGGTCCTGGTAGTCGGCCGTGTAGAGGTAGATGGCGCGCAGGCCCTCGGCGTAGGCCTTCTGCAGCATCAGCGCGCGGCGCACGTCGGGGTGGTTGGTGATGGCGACGCGCGGGGCGGTCTTGTCGGTGCTGCGCGTGAGGTCCGCGCCCTGGACGCGCTCCTTGGCGTAGTCGAGGGCGTTGAGGTAGCCGGTCGACAGGGTGGCGATGGCCTTGGTACCGACCATCATCCGCGCGTACTCGATGACCTGGAACATCTGCGCGATGCCGTCGTGGACCTCGCCGAGCAGCCAGCCCTTGGCCGGGGTGCCGTGCTGGCCGAAGGTGACCTCGCAGGTGGCGGAGGCGTTGAGGCCCATCTTGTGCTCGACGTTGGTGACGAAGGCGCCGTTGCGGTCGCCCGGCGCACCGGTCTCGCCGTCGAAGTGGAACTTGGGCACCAGGAACAGGCTCAGGCCCTTGGTTCCGGGCTTGGCCTCGATGCCGGGTCCCTCGGGACGGGCGAGCACCAGGTGCATGATGTTCTCGGTCATGTCCTGGTCGGCGGAGGTGATGAAGCGCTTGACGCCGTCGAGGTGCCAGCTGCCGTCCTCCTGCTGCACGGCCTTGGTGCGGCCGGCGCCGACGTCAGAACCGGCGTCGGGCTCGGTGAGGACCATGGTGGCCCCCCAGCCGCGCTCGATCATGAGGTCGGCCCACTTCTTCTGCTCCTCGGTGCCGTTCTTCCAGAGGATCGTCGCGAAGTTGGGGCCCGCCATGTACATGTAGACCGGCGGGTTGGCGCCCAGGATGAGTTCGGCGGCCGACCAGGTGACGGTCGGGGGGATGCCGTAGCCGCCCAGCTCGTCCGGCAGGCCGAGCCGCCACCACTCACCGTCCATGACCTGCTGGTAGGACTTCTTGAAGGACTCCGGCAGGGTTACCGAGTGGGTGGCCGGGTCGAAGTGCGCGGGGGTGCGGTCACCTTCGACGAAGGACTCGGCGAGCGGGCCGGTGGCCAGGTCGTTGAGTTCGGACAGCACGCCGCGAACGGTGTCCTGGTCGGACTGCTCGAAGGCGCCCTTGCCCAGTCGGTCCTGCACCTTGAGGACCTCGAAGAGGTTGAACTCGAGGTCTCGGACGTTGCTCTTGTAGTGGCCCATCGAAGGCTCCCTCTTGCACGCTGCTGCGGGTGGGCCCGGCTACGAGCCCTTACTCGTCGGTAACAAGAAGGGTATTACCTGGCGGTAACTTCTGTCGAGGCGACCTGTGCCACCCTCCCCTCGCACCCCTTCTGACCTGCGTTCCCTTCCGCAAAATTCGCCTATCGGGATAAATTCGAAGGCGCCCTGTCACCCCTGCGCCCTACAGTGGGCGATCCGGACCTCACTCTGGGGGTACAGATGACCGCCGTACGCGCGGAGGCACTGGTCAAGAGCTTCGGCTCCACCCGCGCTCTGAACGGGATCGACCTCGAAGTGCCCCGCGGTGAAGTCCTCGGGCTGCTGGGCCCCAACGGTGCGGGCAAGACGACCACGGTCCGCATCCTGACCACGCTGTTGCGGCCAGACTCGGGGCGCGCGTTCGTCGCCGGGCACGACGTGCTCGCCGACCCGCACGCCGTGCGCCGCTCGATCGGCCTGTCCGGGCAGTACGCCGCGGTCGACGAGAACCTGACCGGCTACGAGAACCTCCACATGGTCGGCCGCCTCTACGGGATGACCCGCTCGAACGCCTCCGCGCGAGCCCGGCAGCTCATCGACCGCTTCAAGCTCGACGACGCGGCCGACCGGCCCTCCAAGGGCTACTCCGGCGGCATGCGCCGGCGGCTCGACCTCGCGGGCGCGCTGGTCGCCGCGCCACCCGTGGTGGTCCTCGACGAGCCCACCACCGGGCTCGACCCGCGCGGCCGGATGGACACCTGGGAGGTCATCGGCGAGCTCGTCGCCGACGGCACCACGGTCCTGCTGACCACCCAGTACTTGGAGGAGGCCGACCAGCTGGCCGACTCCATCGCGGTCATCGACCACGGCGAGGTCATCGCCAGCGGCACCGCCGACCAGCTCAAGTCCCGCGTCGGCGGCGAGCGCCTGCAGCTGATCGCGCAGGACGCCGCCGACCTGCCCTCGGTGGCCCGGGTGCTGCGCGATGTCGGCGTGGCCGAGCCGCAGGTGGAGGTGGCGCTGCGGCGGGTCACGGTGGCAGTGGAGACCGGGCCGAAGGCGCTGATCGAGGCCTTGCGGAGGCTCGACGCCGACAGCGTCGCGGTCAACGACGTCGGGCTGCACCGGCCGACGCTGGACGATGTGTTCCTGGGTCTGACCGGTCGGCACGCCGAGGAGGAGCAGGGATGAACGCGCTGGCGGTGAGCCTCCGCGACAGCAACGTCGTGGCGTGGCGGAACCTGATGAACATCAAGCGCAACCCGGATCTGCTGCTGGCCAGCACGGCGCAGCCGATCATGTTCGTGCTGATGTTCGCCTACGTCTTCGGCGGCAGCCTCGGCGGTGAGGCGTACCGGGAGTTCCTGATCGCCGGGATCTTCGTGCAGACGGTGGCGTTCAACAGCGCCTTCACCGTGATCGGCCTGGCCAACGACCTGCAGAAGGGCATGATGGACCGGTTCCGGTCGCTGCCCATGTCGCGGGTGGCCGTGCTGCTCGGGCGCACCACGTCCGACCTGCTGGTCAGCGTGCTGACCGTGGTGATCATGTCGTTGTGCGGGCTGATCGTCGGCTGGCGGATCCGGGGCAGCGTCCTCGACGCGCTGCTGGCCTTCGGCCTCCTGCTGCTGTTCTCGTTCGCGATGTCGTGGGTGGGCGCGTTCATCGGCCTGGTCGCGCGCAGCGTCGAGGTCGCGCAGAGCGCGGGTCTGCTGTGGATGTTCCCGGTGACGTTCGTGTCCTCGGCCTTCGTGCCAGCGGAATCGATGCCCGGTCCACTGCGGACGTTCGCGGAGTGGAATCCGATCACGGTCTACTCGGACGCCTTGCGCCAGCTCTACGGGAACCCGCTCCGGGTGACCGGTCCGCCTCCGGACAGCTGGCCCGCGCAGCACGCGGTGCTGTACTCGGTGGCGTCGGCGCTGGTGATCCTGGCGATCTTCATCCCGCTCGCGGTGGCTCGCTACCGTCGCGTGGCGAGTAGGTGAAAGGTCCTTCAGGATGTCCACAGGGGACAGCCGTTAGTGCGTCGCATGAGCACGTTTTGCCTGGCAGGACCGCACTTCGGAGTTAACTCCAAAGTGTGAACAGCGCCGGACTCGCGCAGTGGTTGCGCGTTTTCGGGTCGATCAGACCGCACTATCTGCCCGTCTCCGAGATACGCACCACGGACCGCGAGGTGGGTTATGCGCCGAACGAACGTCAAATACGCCGCTGCAGTGATCGCTTGCACCTCGGCACTGCTCGCCGGGTGCGGTGGTGCACCAGAGGGCGTGCCGGGAATGCCGTCGGGAGTGCCCGGAGCCCCGCAGCCCGGCCAGCCGCAGCCGGGCCAGCCCCAGCCGGGCGGCGAGCAGCAGCCTCCGCCCGGTGGCGAGCAGCCGGGCGGAATGGGCGGCGGTCAGCAGGGCGGCGGTGAGCAGGGCGGCGACCAGGCCAAGGCTCAGCTCCAGGGCCAGCTCGACCAGCTCAACCAGAGCTCGCCGATCACCTTCGACCCGGACAGCAGCGAGCTCACCGACCAGGGCAAGGAGACGGTCACCAAGGCCGCCGAGATGCTCAAGTCGGCTCCGCAGGAGATGAAGTTCCAGGTCGCGGGCTTCACCGCGTCCGGGACGAGCTCCAGCCAGGACAGCAAGGAGCTGTCGCAGGCTCGCGCCCAGGCGGTCGTCGACCAGCTGACGCAGTCCGGGATCCCGGCCGAGCGCCTGCAGGCCACCGGTGAGGGCGACGCGGGCGGCGACCCCGCCGCGTCCCGCAAGGTCGAGATCAAGGTTCAGTAAGCGGTTCCACCAGCGGGGCGGCCGGAACCGGCCGCCCCGCTTCCTCGTGCGCGGCCGGTGAGACCTCGGTCGCGATCGGTGCTGGTCAGGGCAACCGGCCCGGTACCCTCGGCGGGAGCAGTCACGGAGGTGTCGATGGCTTCTCCCGCCGAGGCGCGGACGGTCCGCGAGCCCGCGGGCAAGGCCGCCTCCGCGACCACCTGGGACGTGCCGGCCGCGGTCGCCGCCGGCGGCGCGATCGGGTCGGTCCTGCGCTGGTCGACGAGCCTGGTGTGGCCGGGCCCCGTTTCGACGTTCCTGGTCAACGTGCTGGGCTGCCTGGCCATCGGCGTGCTGATGTGCGTGATCACCGAGTTGGTCACCCCGCACCGCCTGCTGCGACCGTTGCTGGGCGTGGGCGTGCTCGGCGGTTTCACCACGTTCTCCACCTACGTGACCGACGCGCTGCGGCTGGCGCTGTCGGCGCCGCTGGCGGCGCTGGGCTATCTGCTGGCCACGGTGCTGTGCTGCCTGCTCGCGGTGTTCGTCGGCATGACCGCCACCCG
Source organism: Saccharopolyspora endophytica (assembly GCF_018070075.1). Classification (GTDB taxonomy): domain Bacteria; phylum Actinomycetota; class Actinomycetes; order Mycobacteriales; family Pseudonocardiaceae; genus Saccharopolyspora; species Saccharopolyspora endophytica. The sequence continues at coordinate 225,498 of NZ_JAGPXE010000001.1, read as the reverse complement.
AGCTCTGTCGCGGGGACTGCGACGGGAGGCCGCGTGACGCTCCTGCTCGTCGCGCTCGGCGGCGCCACCGGGGCGAGCCTGCGCTTCCTCACCGACCGCTGGGTCCAGGCCCGGCACGACACCGGGTTCCCGTGGGGAACGCTGGTGGTCAACGCGATCGGTTCGCTGATCCTCGGCTTCCTCGCCGGGGCTGCCCTGTTCGGCGCGTCCCTGCCGGTGCTGCAGACCGCGCTGGGCGTGGGTCTGTGCGGCGCGCTGACGACGTTCAGCACCTTCGGTTACGAGAGCGTGCGCCTGCTGACCGGCGGGCAGCGGCTGTTCGGTCTGCTCAACGTGGTCGGTTCGGTGCTGGTGGGGCTGGGTTCGGGCGTGCTCGGCGTCGTGCTGGCCGCCTCGATCTGGCACTGACCCCGGGAAACAGCACCCGAACGGGCGATCACGACACGAGTGCACGACCCCGCTCGCGCTCCCCGGATTCGGTTCGGGTTGTCTCTAACCTTGGGGCACGAGATCCGCACACGTGAGCGAATGGGGTCACCATGCGCACCGTCTTCATCCACGGCGAGCAGGAACGTTTCGACGAGGCCAGCGCCGAACTGATCGACCGCTTCACCCGCCGCCACCCCGAGCTCGACGCAGCGGAGCTGGTCGAGCTGCTGCTCGACGACAAGTTCCTCGCCGACGGCATGCTCGCGCACTGGAGCGAGGAGGACCTCGTGCGCGTCCTGACAGAGGTCGTGCCGCGCCGGGCCGTGCTGACCCGCGAGTGGTCGGCGACGCCGGACCTGCTGCACCGGTGGCTCGACTTCCTGGCCGAGGAGCGCCTCCTGACCTCGACCGATCCGGTTTCCGCGCTGCACGACGCGGTGGACGCGGCCACGCCCGCCTACCTGAGCGCGATGGCCGATCCGACGGAGTGGAGTTCGGAGAAGTTCTGGACGACCACCATGCGCGAGCTGGGGGTCGACGACTCCGACGACGCCGCGGTGGAGGAGTTCCACGACGCCGTGGACGCCGGTGAGCTCGACGTCGACCAGGACACCGCCGACGAGATCACCGCGCGCGAGGCCACCGAGCCCGAGCAGCAGCCGAAGCTGTGGCTGAGCCCGGTGGAGCTGACCGAGTCGGAGCCGCACCGCGACATCGCGGCCGGCGCCCCGATCATGGACCGCATCCGCGCGGTCGTGGAGCACGCGGGTGACGGCGACGTCGACAAGCTGGCCGCGAGCCTGGGCAGCGACACCGCCACCGCAGGTCTGCTGCTGGAGTGGGCGCAGCGCGCGGGCCTGCTGCGGGTCTCCGGCGAGCGGGTCGTTCCGACGCTGATCGCCGCTCCGCTGCTGGCCGAGCCGGAGCTGCTGTGGACGAAGCTGTGGCAGAGCTTCGTGCTGCTCGACGACGTCTTCCGCGACGGGCTGGAGAACATCGCCGCCGACTCCGACGACGACGAGGACGACCTGCCCGAGCTGGTGCAGTCGGTGCTGAGCGTGCTCTACGCGGCCGGCGAGGAGGTGCCGCTGGAGGTCGTGGCCTTCACCGCCGCCGACGTGCTGGGTGCCGAGGACCCGAGCCCGGTGCTGGCCCTGGTGAAGCGGATCGTCGAGCAGTGGGAGGCGATGGGGGCGCTGCGCACCCGGCCGGCGACCGAGGAGGACGGCACCGCGCTGCCCGTCGAGATGTTCGTGGAGCTGCTGCCCGCGGGCGTGTGGGCCGCGCGGGAGTCGTTGCGGGCGTTCGGTTTCCACGTGCCGACGACCGATGCGCTGCGCCTGGCCCCGGCCGAGCTGGTGGCGCTGCTGTTCGCCGCCGCCCCGGCGCCGGTCCAGCAGGCGCTGGCGACGAGCTGGGTCGAGGACCGCGGCCCGAAGCAGGCCGCGGACGAGCTGACCGGGCTCCTGGAGCTGGTGGACGACCCGGTGGTCCGGATGCCCGCGCTGGCGCTGCTGGAGGCGACCGGCGAGGAGGGCGTGACCGCGGCCCGCGGGCTGGTCGACGACCCGGTGTGCGGCGCGGCGGTGCGGGTGTGGCTGCAGGCCGCCACCGACGAGCAGGTGGCGCGCGACGGTGATCAGCTGCTGTTCAGCGTGGACGCGATGGCGGTGACGCTGGAGACCGACGTGGACCTGTTCGTCGGTGACGTGGCCGAGCAGCCGGAGGACGAGCAGTTGCAGCTGGTGGGCGAGGTGGCCGGCAGCGGGCATTCCCACGCCCGCGCGCTGCTGGCGGCGCTGGCCGACAACCACGAGGACGAGGAGGTCGCGGCGGCTGCGCGCAGCGCCTTGGACTCCTGACCCCCGGTGACGCTCCTCATGTCCGTTTGTTCTGCTAACGAGAATTGTTTAGCATTGCGAACGGTTTGACTTCACAGCAGCCGCAACCGCAGCTGCCAACGCCGTTGATGAGGGGTGGCGTGGCGATGAGCGCCGGGCACGAAGTTCGGTTACTCGACGTCTTCAAGGGACAACCGAAGGCGGTGTGGATCACCGCGTTCGCGGCGGTCATCGCCTTCATGGGAATCGGCCTGGTCGACCCGATCCTGCTGTCCATCGCCGAGGCGATGAACGCCGGACCGGAGCAGGTCACCCTGCTGTTCTCGTCCTACCTGGGCGTTCAGGTCGTGGCCATGCTGATCACCGGTGCGTTCAGCGCCCGCTTCGGGCCCAAGCGCACCGTGGTCACCGGCCTCGTCCTGATCGTGCTGGCGACCATCGCGTGCGCGCTGGCGAGCTCCATCGGCCAGCTCGTCGCGCTGCGCGCGGTGTGGGGCCTGGGCAACGCGTTCTTCATCGCCACCGCGCTGTCGGTGATCGTCGGCGCCGCCTCCGGCGGTCAGCAGGCCGCGATCCTGCTGTACGAGGCGGCGCTGGGCATCGGCCTGTCCACCGGGCCGCTGCTCGGCGCCCTGCTGGGCAACATCTCCTGGCGGGGCCCGTTCGCCGGCACCGCGGCGCTGATGGCCGTCGCGCTGATCCTCGCCGCCGGTTTCCTGCCCAAGGACGGGGATCGCTCGACCCGCGCCAAGATCGGCATCCTCGACCCGATCAAGGCGCTCAAGCACGGTGGCCTGCTGCGCACCTCGCTGGGCTCGGCGTTCTACACCGCGAGCTTCTTCATCGTGCTGGCCTGGTCGCCGTTCGTGCTGGAGTTCGGCGCGATCGCGGTCGGCCTGGTGTTCTTCGGCTGGGGCCTGTGCGTCGCGGTCGCCGGGGTGACGCTGGCGCCGAAGCTGGCGGCCCGCTTCGGCGAGGTCGGCGGCACGATCATCGCGGTCCTGCTCTACGCGGTGATCCTGGGCGTCATGGCGTTCGGTTCGAAGCCGGTCGTGGTCGTCGGCGTGATCCTCAGCGGACTGGCCTCGGGCCTGCTCAACACGCTGTTCACCGGTTCGGCGATGAGCGTCAGCGACGCCCCGCGCCCCGTGGCCAGCGCCGGCTACAACTTCTGCCGCTGGCTCGGCGGCGCCGCTGCCGCCACGCTGGTCGGCCACGTCGCCACCTGGTTCGGCTCGAACCACGCCCCGTTCGCCGTCGGCGCGGGCCTGTGCGTGATCGCCGCGCTGCTGCTGGTCACCGACGTGCGCGGCAAGGCCGACGCCCAGCAGGTCCCCGCCGAAGCGGCAGTGGTCGGCGAAGAGGTCTGATCGAACGACGACGAAAGGGGCGCGCGGACTCGATCCGCGCGCCCCTCCGTTTTTGTCGCCCAATGTTCGCCAAGCGCTTGCACACCGTTGACGTTCGCTTACGCTCCAAGCCGTTCTCGAACAGCTTGGAGGTCCTGGTGGCTCCCGAACGTCGACTCTTGCCGCTGCTCACCGGCGGACGTGCCCGCGTCACGTGCCGCTACCGATGCGGCGACCAGTGCTCCCAACACCCGCCGAACACCTCGGACAACGCCTACTTCGGGCAGGTCCTGGACCAGGTGCTCAGCCGTCGCGGCCTGCTCAAGGCCGGAGCGGTGGCCACGGCCGCGCTCGCCGTTCCCGCGCTCGCCTCCCGCGAAGCGGCCGCCGCGACCGGCCTGGACTTCGTGCCGATCCGGCCCAACACCGAGGACGCGGTGGTGATCCCCGAGGGCTTCCAGCAGCAGATCGTGATCCGCTGGGGAGACCCGATCCTGCCCGGCGCACCGGAGTTCGACTTCGACGCCCAGTCGCCCGAGGCGCAAGAAGGCCAGTTCGGCTACAACAACGACTTCTGCGCGCTGCTGCCGCTGCCCGACGGGCGCAGGCTGATGGTCAACAACCACGAGTACGTCACCGAGGAGTTCGTCTTCCGCGGCTACGACTCGGAGAACCCCACCGAGCAGCAGGCCCGGGTCTCCTGGGCAGCGCACGGGATTTCGGTCGTGGTGCTGGAGGACAAGAAGCCGGTGATCGACCCGCTGAACCGGCGCATCACCCTCACGACCCCCTTCGAGCTGCGCGGACCCGCCGCGGGCAGCGAGTGGCTGAAAACCCCTGCCGATCCGACGGGAATGCGCTCGCTGGGCACCATGAACAACTGCTCCGGCGGCGTCACGCCGTGGGGCACGATCCTGTCCGGCGAGGAGAACTTCCACCAGTACTTCGCCAACGCCGACGGTGTCACCGACCCGGTGACCGCGGAACGCCTCGCGCGCTACGGGATCTCCGGCGGCGCGACCGACCGCAAGTGGGAGCGCTTCGACTCCCGCTGGGACCTCGCCCAGCAGCCCAACGAGCCCAACCGGTTCGGCTGGATCATCGAGCTCGACCCGAACGACCCGTCCTCCACCCCGGTCAAGCACACCGCGCTCGGCCGGCTCAAGCACGAAGGCGCCAACATCCGCGTCCTCGACGACGGCCGCGTCGCCGCTTACATGGGCGATGACGAGAAGTTCGAGTACATGTACCGGTTCGTCTCCGACGGGAAGATGAAGCCGGGCGGCAGCGGGCACGCCCGCAGGCACAACATGTCGCTGCTGGACTCGGGCACCCTGTACGTCGCGAAGTTCACCGGCGACAACCCCGCCGAGATCGACGGAACCGGGAAGCTGCCCTCCGACGGCGAGTTCGACGGCGTCGGCGAGTGGATCCCGCTGGCGCACAACGACACCAGCTTCGTCGACGGCATGAGCGCCGACGAGGTCTACGTCTTCACCCGCCAGGCCGCCGACAAGGCGGGCGCCACCAAGATGGACCGGCCCGAGGACGTCCAGCCGCACCCCAAGACGGGACGCGTCTACGCGGCGCTGACCAACAACTCCGATCGCGGCACCGACGGCAAGGCGCCCGCCGACGAGCCGAACCCGCGCAACACCAACAAGCACGGCCAGGTCATGGAACTCGACGACGACCCGGCGGGCACCCGGTTCACCTGGCGGCTGCTGCTGGTCTGCGGCGACCCGGCGGACCCGTCGACCTACTTCGCCGGGTACGACAAGTCGCAGGTCAGCCCGATCACCTGCCCGGACAACGTCGCGTTCGACAGCCAGGGCAACCTGTGGATCACCACCGACTCCAGCGGCGCGCTCGGCTTCAACGACGGCCTCTACGCCGTCCCGTTGGAAGGCCCGGAACGCGGCCACGTCAAGGCGTTCCTCAGCGTCCCGCGCGGTGCCGAAGCCTGCGGGCCGGTCATCGAGGACGACCTCGTGCTGGTCTCGGCCCAGCACCCGGGCGAGCTGGACGGCGCCAACGCCGACAACCCCGCCAGCCACTGGCCTGACGGAGGCACCACCCAACCCCGGCCCTCGGTGGTCGCGGTCTGGCGCTGATCAGCGCTCGAAGGCCCCGTCCTTCACGGCCCCGATGAAGTCCAGGAACCGCGAGACGGGCACGGCCAAGTGCCCGGCCTCGCGGTTCCTGGTGTCCCGGATCCCCACCCGATCACAAGCACGCCCCACCTCGACGCAGTTCGACTGGGTTCCGCTGTAGCTCGACTTCCGCCAGTTCTCCATCGCCGCACCTCTCACCCGTTCACGTACTGGGTGATCACGTCTCTGCTCAGCCGTTCACCCAGCGCACGTTTGCACAACCGCTCAAAGACCGTACTCAACGCCGTCACCGCCGCGGTGTCATCAACGAGGTGTCCGCCCACGGCGTACTCCTGGTAAGCCGATGGCGGCCAGGTCTCGTGCGGGAAATCGAGCAACGTGAAACTGCCCGATGCAGATTCGTGAAGGCCCGCACTGAACGGAAGAACCTGGATCTTGATGTCCGGCTTCTTACTTGCAGCGAGGAGATGCTCCTACTGATCAGAAGGAGCGACGATGTTCAAAGCCGCTGGGGTCGACTGGTTCTGGCGTCCGATAGGAAGCGGCAGGCACGCGTTCGGCGTCGACGCCAAGCGCGCCGACCCGGACGACGTGGTGAAGTCCTTCTGCGACACCGAGGTCGAAGCCCGACGAGTGCAGCGGCTCCCCGACGAGATCGCGTGGATCACCGAGCAGACCTGCATGACCTGCTGGCGCGCGATCGCCTCCCGCCACACCTGAACCTCTCCAGCCGGTCCGGCATGCCCCCGAGGCCGGACCCCACGGGTGGACGGGCGCCCGTGCCCCCGAACAGCGCCCGTCCACCCGCTCGGTGATCAGCTCCTGATCCGTCGGTGGAGGCGCACCCATGCCTGGGGTGTCAGGTCTTTCGGCAGGGGCGGTAGGTCGTGGAGGCGGTGGCCGGTGACGTTGCGGATCATCTCCGCGAGCGATCGGCCCCTCGCCTGGTAGACGGCCCGGACGAAGGTCTGGTAGTCGCTCCTGCGCTCCACCGGGAGGAGTTGTCGCCGGGTGATGTGGAGGATTCCGCCGCTGCACGCCGGGATCGGCCGGAAGTGCTGCGCCGGAACCTCGCCCAGCAGCCGGAATTCGAACCAGGGCGCCCACTGGGCGTTGAGCTGGCTACCGCCCCTCGCCCGCTTGACCGCCACCTCGTGCTGGACCAGCAGCACCGCTTCGGTCCAGTGCTGGGTGGTGAGCAGGCTGCGGGTCATCGTCGTGGTGATGCCGAACGGCAGGTTGCCGACCACGGCGTGCGGCCTCACCGGGAACCGGAACTCGCGCATGTCGCCGTGGTGGAGGCGCACCTGCGGGAGTTCGGCGCTCAGGCGCTCGACGCAGCGCGGGTCGAGCTCCACCGCGATCACCGGACGGCCGAGGTCGACGAGCTCTCGGGTCAGCGCGCCGCGGCCCGCTCCGAGTTCGACGACGGGGTCCTGCGACGGCATCAGCGCGCGGGCCATGCGGCGGGCCGCGCGGGGGTTGATCAGGAAGTTCTGGCTGAGTTCGCGGCGCGCGCGATCGCGCGCCGACCTGCGGCGGAAAGACATGGGGACTGCTCCTGCACTCGCGAGCCGGATGGGAACCGGGTCTCGCGCGCACAGGCCGGCGGATGAACGTCCGCAGCATCGGCCGCGCGTCGGGGAACGAGACCCGGACGCGAACGGCGACGCGATCTACTGGCCGCGCCGCCTAGGCGGAACGCAGCCGGATGAAGAAAGCAGCAGAGCAAAGCCCCATGTCGACAAAGCTACAAGCCCCCACCTCGACCCGAAACCGATTTTTTCGCAGCGCCCGGCTTCGGCACCCGGCTCGGGTTCGAGGGAGGGGGCAGCAGGCGGTTTTGATCCGAACCGACCGGGCAGAAGAGACATGGATCATGGGCGGTTCGGACCAGGACCGCCTCGTGGTGACGCCGAGCACTCAGCGGACGACCTGCAGCGCCCGGCGTCGGCGACTCTGCGTTGCTTGTTCGGTTTCTGTTCACCCAGATGTACCGAGGACATCGCCCGATCTGTCTAACGTTCGGGTGTTCCATACCAATCCCATGGAGGTCCGCTTGTCTTCCCGATCGGACAGCGGGCGGGTCATCCCGCTCCCTCTCATCTCCCACCACAGCGCCAGCCGTTCCTCGGTCACCTGCAAGTACCGCTGCGGCAACGCCTGCCAGCACGAGGCGCCGAACACCTCCGGCAACGCCTACTTCGGTGACATCGTCGAGGCCGTGCTCAGCCGTCGTGGCGCGCTGAAGGCCACCGGCGCGCTCGCGCTGACGGTGGGCGGCGCCGCCATGCTCAACGGCACCGCCGCTGCCGCGCCCCGGCCCGCGCCGGCCCGAGGCGCCGTGCCCGGCACCGACTTCGCGCCCGTCGCGCCCAACACCCAGGACGCCGTGGTCGTCGCCGACGGCTACCGGCAGGGCGTCGTGATCCGGTGGGGTGACCCGGTCGTCGAAGGCGCGCCCGAATTCGACTTCGCCAACCAGAGCGCCGCCGCGCAGGAGAAGCAGTTCGGCTACAACAACGACTTCGCCGAGCTCATCGCGCTCGACCGGACCGGTGCCGAAAGCCTCCTGGTGTGCAACCACGAGTACACCACCGAGGAGCACATGTTCCTCGGCTACGACGAGAACAACCCCACCGAGGAGCAGGCCCGCATCGCCTGGGCCGCCCACGGTCTCTCGGTGGTGATGGTCAAGCGCCAGGACGACGGCAGCCTCAAGCCGGCGCCGAGCCGCTACAACCGGCGCATCACCCTCAACACCCCGTTCGAGCTGCGCGGACCCGCAGCGGGCAGCGACCTGCTGAAGACCTCGGTCGACCCGACCGGCACGACCGTCTTCGGCACCCAGAACAACTGCGCGGGCAGCCTCACCCCGTGGGGCACGATCCTGTCCGGCGAGGAGAACTTCAACCAGTACTTCGCCAACGCCGACAGCGTCACCGACCCGGTCGCCAAGGAGCGCCTCGGCCGCTACGGCTTCGAAGGCACTGCCAGCACCCGCAAGTGGGAGCGCTTCGACAAGCGCTGGGACCTCGCGCAGGAGCCCAACGAGGCCAACCGCTTCGGCTGGATCGTCGAGATCGACCCGAACGACCCGTCCTCGACCCCGGTCAAGCACACCGCGCTCGGCCGCTTCAAGCACGAGGGCGCAGCGGTCCAGATCGCCGACGACGGCCGCGTCGTGGCCTACAGCGGTGACGACGAGCGCTTCGACTACATCTACAAGTTCGTCTCCAACGGCAAGGTCAAGCAGGGCACCAGTGCGCTGGCCCGCCGGCACAACATGACCCTGCTCGACGACGGCACGCTCTACGTCGCGAAGTTCACCGGCAACAGCCCCGCCGGCGAGATCGACGGCACCGGGAAGCTGCCCGCGGACGGCAAGTTCGACGGCATCGGCGAGTGGATCGCGCTGGCCAGCGGCAAGGAGTCCTTCGTCCCCGGCTTCACCGCCGAGGAGGTCTACGTCTTCACGCGCCTGGCCGCCGACTCGGTGGGCGCCACCAAGATGGACCGGCCCGAGGACATCCAGCCCAACCCGGTCAACGGCAAGGTCTACTGCGCGCTGACCAACAACAGCAACCGCGGCAGCGAGGGCAACGCGGCTCCGGACGAGGCCAACCCGCGCGTCGGCAACAAGCACGGTCACGTGCTGGAGATCGACGACGACACCACGGGCACCCGCTTCGGCTGGAACCTGCTGCTGGTGTGCGGCGACCCGAACGACGCGGGCACCTACTTCGGCGGGTTCGACAAGAGCAAGGTCAGCCCGATCTCGTGCCCCGACAACGTGGCCTTCGACCGCCACGGCAACCTGTGGATCTCCACCGACGGCAACGCCCTGGACTCCAACGACGGCCTGTTCGCGGTGCCCGTCGACGGACCGGAGCGCGGCTTCGTCAAGCAGTTCCTGACCGTGCCCAACGGTGCCGAGACCTGCGGTCCCGTGGTGCGCGACAAGCTGGTGACCGTGTCGGTGCAGCACCCCGGCGAGATCGACGGCCACAACGCGGGAAACCCGGCATCGCACTGGCCGGACGGCGGCACCTCGCAGCCCCGCCCGTCGGTCGTGGCGATCTGGCGTGAAGACGGCGGTGAGATCGGCCGCGGCTGATCCACCTTGCGAGCGCGGGGGTCCCCGGCCTTACGGCCAGGGACCCTCGTTGCGTCTTCCCCCCACCCGGGCCCTGGTCCCTCGGCACCCGGTCCCCTCACATGACCGGATTTCCACTGAAATCCGGTGGGGCGGGTGGGGTCAGGTTGGGGAGGTGGGGGATTCCTTGGGGACTGCGCGGAGGGCCAGGACCGTGAAGGCCGCGGCGATCATGACCACGCCGACGACCCAGAGGCCGGAGCGCTGGGAGCCCGTGACGTCGGCGAGGGCTCCGGTGATGTAGGGAGCCGCGAAGCCGCTGATGTTGCCGAGCGAGTTGATCAGGGCGATGCCGCCGGCGGCCGCAGCCCCGGCGAGGAAGTTGCTGGGGAGCGCCCAGAACGTCGGCAGTGCTGCGCAGACGCCGACCGCGCAGATCGTCACCGCGACCATCGCCATGAACGGGTTGCCCAGGTACAGCGCGATCGGGATGGACACGCCGCCGATCAGCATCGGCAGCGCCACGTGCCAGACCCGCTCGCGGGTGCGGTCGCCGTGCGCGGCCCAGATGACCATCGCCACCGCGCCGATCACGTACGGAACCGCCGTCACCAGGCCGGCTTCCATCGTGGACAGCTCCGTGCCGTACTGCTGCTCGAAGCCCTTGACGATCGTGGGCAGGAAGAAGCCCAGCGCGTACAGGCCGTAGGCGATGCCGAAGTAGACGAAGGCCAGCGCCAGGATCCGCGGATGCGTCAGGGCCTTGCGCAGCGGCCAGGCGTGCGCGGCCTCGGTCTCGGCGCGCTCGGCCTCCAGCTGACCCGACAGCCACTCGCGTTCCTCGTCCTTGAGCCACTTGGCCTGCTCGGGCCGGTCGGTCAGGTAGAACCAGGTCGCCACCGCCAGCAGCATCGCCGGCACGCCCTCCACGAGGAACATGAACCGCCAGCCGGACAGGCCGAGAACGCCGTGCCCGCTGCTGATCAGCGCGCTCGACACGGTCGCGCCGATGGCGCTGGAGACCGGGACCGCGGCCATGAACAGCGCGACCGCCTTGGCCCGCTGCACCGCGGGGAACCAGTACGTGAGGTACAGGATGATGCCCGGGAAGAACCCGGCCTCGGCGACGCCCAGCAGGAACCGCAGCACCACCAACGTCGTCGCGTTCGGCACGAAGGCCATCACGGTCGCGACGATGCCCCAGGTGATCATGATCCGGGCCAGCCACTTGCGGGCGCCGAAGCGGTGCAGGGCGAGGTTGCTCGGCACCTCCAGCACCAGGTAGCCGAGGAAGAAGATGCCCGAGGCGAACCCGAAGACCGTTGCGGTCATGCCCAGTTCGTCGTTCATGCCGTTCGGGCCGGCGAAGCCGATGTTGACCCGGTCCAGGTAGTTGACGAAGTACAGGAGGCACAGGAAGGGCATCAACCGGATCGCGACCTTGCGCAGGATCCGGTTCTGCATCTCCGCAGGGGCTACGTTGGCGCTGCTCACCGGATGGGCATACGCGCAGCCCGCCCATCAGGTCAAGACCCGACCGGAGGGTGGGACGGCCGGTAGCCCCGGTGAAATATGCCACCTGTAGCGTTACAGCCATGCCCGAACGCCCGATTGCCCTGGTCACCGGCGCCTCACGAGGTATCGGTGCCGCGGTCGCGCGTGAGCTGTCCAACACTCATGACCTGTTGTTGGGCGGCCGCGACACCGACGCCATCCAGACCCTGATCGACGAACTGCCCGGCGCCGCCCGCGAGTGGCCGGTGGAACTCACCGACCACGCCGCGCTGGCCGACGCCGCCACCGACATCGAGCGAGTCGACGTCCTGGTGCACTGCGCCGGACTCGTCGAGCTCGGCCACATCGCCGACGCCACCGGCGATTCCTGGCGGCGCACCTTCGAGGTCAACCTCTTCGCCGTCACCGAGCTCACCCGCCTGCTGCTGCCCCAGCTCCGCGCCGCGCAGGGCCACGTCGTGCTGGTCAACTCGGGCTCCGGCCTGAGCGCCAAGCCGAACTGGGGTGCCTACGCGGCCAGCAAGTTCGCGCTGCGCGCGTTCGCCGACGTGCTGCGCGCCGAGGAAGCGTCCAACAGCGTGCGCGTGACCTCGGTGTTCCCCGGCCGGACCGCGACCGACATGCAGCGCTCCGTCCGCGAGCAGGAAGGCGGAACCTTCGAGGCCGACCGCTACCTGCGTCCCGAGTCCGTGGCCAAGCCGATCATCTCGGCCGTCAACGCCACCCCGGACTCGCACCTCACCGAGATCATCGTGCGCCCCGCCGCTGCTTGATCATTCACATCGAGCCCCGGGCCTGCGCGGTCCGGGGCTCCGTCGTGCTCAGCCCCGGACGTGCTGGGCGGCGGTGCGGGCCGCGGCCTGGACCGTGCGGCGGTCGACCCGGGTGGGTTCGCGGTCGTTGAGGACCTCCTCGCCGGCGACCCACACGTCCCGCACGCTGCGCGAACCGGCCGCCCACACCACGTTCGACATCACCTGCTCGTCGGGTGCGTCCAGACCCGTTGCGAATGCGGGGTTGTCGACGTCGAGGTGCACGATGTCGGCCCAGCGGCCCGGTTCCAGCGCACCGATGTCGTCGCGGTGCAGCGCCTCGGCACCACCGCGGGTCGCGGCCAGCAGCGCGGCCCGCGCGCTCAGCGCCGTCGCGTCGCCGGTAACCGTGCGCGCGAACAGGCCCGCGAGCTGCACCTCTTCCCACAGGTCGAGGTCGTCGTTGCTGGACGGCCCGTCGGTGCCCAGTCCCACCGGGACGCCCGCCGCCAGCAGCTCGACCAGCCGAGCGGTGCCGGAGGCGAGCTTGGCGTTGGAACCGGGGCAGTGCGCGACACCGACACCGCGCCGCGCGAACAGCTCGATGTCCTCGTCGCTGAGGTGCACGCCGTGCGCCGCGATGACCCGGCCTTCGAGCACGCCGAGCTTGTCCAGCAGCGCCGGGACCGAGCCGTACTCCTCGCGCTGGGCGGTGTCCTCGGCGAGGGTTTCCGCGACGTGGGTGTGGACCAGCGCGTTGCGCTGCTGCGCGGACTCGCCGATCGTCTGCAGCGCTTCCGGCGGCAGCAGGTAGGCCGAGTGCGGGCCGTAGGCCAGCTCGATGCGCTCGCCAGGACCGAAGCGCAGGCCGTCGGCGTCGATCCAGCGGTCGATGCCCTCGACCGCGCCGCGCCAGCCGCCGAGCGCCTCCAGGGCCGGGGTGTCGATCACGGCGGAGGCCAGCACCGCGCGGGAACCGACCGCCAGCGTCGCCTCGACCATGGACTCGGCGATGAAGTACATCTCGGCGCTGGTGGTGATGCCGGCCCGCAGCATCTCCACGCATCCCAGCTCCATGCCCGCGCGCACGTCGGACGGGCGGAGCCTGGCCTCCGCCGGGAAGATCACCTCGTTGAGCCAGCGCAGCAGCGGCAGGTCCGCGCCCATGCCGCGCAGCAGCGTCATCGGGCTGTGGGCGTGGGCGTTGATGAGGCCGGGCAGCAGGATTCCGCCGCATTCGCGGACGATCACGTCGTTGGACCGTTCCGGTGCGCCCTGGCGAGGGCCGCAGTAGCTGATGCGGCCGGTGTCGTCGACGTCCACGACGGCGTCCCGGACGACCGAGCAGGTCGCGTCGCAGGGCAGGGCCATCGGTGCGTGCAGGCGGAGTGCGGTCGGCATGACCGCATTCTGCCGCACAGCGATCCGCAACCGGACGGCCTCGTTCCCCGGCCGGCGCGACCTTGGCCGAAAGGTCAACACGACCTGGCCGATCGGCCGATCTGAGCGGTTCGATCCCTGGCCTGCAGGCCGATACCGGTTTTCGCGCCGATGCCCGAATCTGGAACCAGGCCGCACGAGGACCCCGCCCTTAGGGGCGGAGCCCTGATGGGCCAACCGAATGATCAGGGAAAACATCCCCAGCTGGCCGATCCGCACGAGGCATCGCAGCAGCCACGCTGGGAGCGACGAACCCGAGTCGGGGAGGTTCACCATGTTCGAGACCACGATGACCGCCATCGCCGCCGCCATCGCGATGATCGCGCTGCTGCTGATGGCGCTGAGCTCGGTGCTGCAGGACCTGCTGGAGAACTACGGCGGTGGCGAGCGCAAGCGCCGCGAGAACGGCTTCACTCCTGGGGCAGGTCCGTGCCCAGACAACGGCGGCTCATCCGGGCAAGAACGTCGTAGCGGGGGCGATTTCGCTCTTCTGGAGACGCGTCCCGCTCAGCTGCGGCCGGTTCCCGGCGGGCGGTTACCCGCGCCTCCGGCGCTGGTCGATCGTCCGATCCGGTTCTGGCTCGGCGGGCCGCGGCCTTGCTGACCGTGAACGCGGGTGCGGACCCGCCGGGACGGCGTCCCGAGCGCAGCCATTCGAGCCGGTGCAGCGCTTCGCTGTGGTGATCGGTGATGGTGACGCGAGCGGCGTCGAAGGAGTGCAGCACGGCGCGGTTGATCTCGACGATCGCCCGGTCCCGCCACAGGCTGCGCTCGGTGGAGGTGTCCATGCCCAGCCGTTCGGCGACCTGGCGGGTCAGACCGTAGGCCTGGTCGTCGGCCAGGCCGCGGGTACCGATCTCGGTGCCCACGAACCAGGTGTTGAACGGCGCGGCCGGGTAGCGGATCCCGCCGATGAGCAGCTGCATGTTGCTGATCAGCGGGACGCTGTGCCAGCGCAGCCCGAGTTCGCCGAACCAGCGGTGGTCGGGGTGCTCCAGCGGGACTTCCTGGACGACGTCGCGCGGCACCGCGGCGAGCGTGACGCCCTCGTGCTCGGTCTCGACGACCAGCGGTAAGTGGTCGAAGCGGCCTCGCTCCGGCGGGGGTTTCCAGCCGAGGTTCTGCGCTGTGGCGGTGAAGCCCTGGTAGCGGGCGTCGCCGAGGACACCGCCGTCGGCCAGCGAGTACCCGGCGTAGCGGACGACCTGCTCGTTCCAGATCCGGGGGCCGGACGCCTCGGGGGAGTCCGGGGCGAAGACGGTGATCAGCGGCTGGATGCGGCCGGCGTTGGTGGCCAGCCGCAGGTGCTCGAAGCACTCGCCGGCGATGGCCGAGGCGTTGCGCAGGCCGCGCAGGTCGCGCACCTTGAGCCGTCGCCAGGGCAGGCCGCTGGTGCACCAGCCGCTGTCGCGGAGCGCGACGCGGGCTCCGTAGGAGAGTTCGGCGGTGGTGTGCCGGTAGGTGCCGGTCTCGGCGATGCTGCGCCGCACTTCGGCGAGCCGTTCGCGCAGGGAACCGGCTTCGGGGTGGGCGGAGTGGAAGGAGCGCAGGAAGTCCTCGGCGGCGGTTTCCGACGGGCTCGTCTGGCTCGGGATGAGTTCCTCGCGAATAGCCGTCACGCCGTGCGAACGTAGTCGCGAAACCTGCTGCCTGGGCAGCTCAGAGCCGTTCTCTTTCCGGTGATCTTGAGCCGCCACGAACAGGTGGCCGTTGACGCGATGTAACTAGTTTCGACGCGATTGACGGAACCCTTGATCGACCATCCGAGTGAACATCTCGGCCGATCAAGGATCGCCCATCAGGAGTCAGACCCGCTCGTAGATCAGGTCGTGGATCTCGCGGCCCTCGTCGTGCGCGCGGTTCTCGAACTTCGTGACCGGACGCCAGTCGGGACGCGGAGCCCAACCGCCGGGCTCACCGGCGTAGCGGTTGCTCAGCTGCGACTCGGCCTCGCAGACCTCGCGCATCTGCTCGGCGTAGTTCTCCCAGTCGGTGGCCAGGTGCAGCACGCCGCCGGGGCGCAACCGCGAGGTGATCAGCTCGACCGACTCCGGCTGGACCAGGCGGCGCTTGTGGTGGCGCTTCTTCGGCCACGGGTCCGGGAAGTAGATCCGCACCTCGTCCAGCGATCCCGGCTCGACGTGCTCGCGCAGGAGCACGATCGCGTCGCCGCGCAGCAGGCGGAGGTTCGAGACCTCCAGCTTCTCCGCGCGCAGCATCAGCTGGGCCAGACCGGGCTTGTAGACCTCGACCGCCAGGTAGTTGACGTCCGGCTGAGCCGCGACGAGCTGCGCGGTCGTCTCGCCCATGCCCGAGCCGATCTCCAGCACCACCGGCGCGGAACGGCCGAACCAGGACTCCACGTCCAACGGGCCCTCGGGCAGCGCGGTGACGTCGGAGCCTAGCTCCGCCCAGTGGCGATCCCAGGCCCGCTGCTGGCCCACGGTCATCCGCTCGCCTCGCTGGACGTAGCTGACAACGGTGCGGCGGAACGGAACCTGCTGGTCAGAGGAATTCACGAGGAAGAATTATCGCAAACCGGCGGCAGCCCCCGACCACCGCGTTGGAGTCCCACCTGAGACTCCAACGTCAGCCCCTGCGCAAGCGGCGTAGCCGCGAGGCGGGCAGACCACCCTCGCAACCTGCACCGCCGCGGGTTCGCCAGGCGTCTTCTGGCGAGTACGCCGCGACGCCGTGTATTGGACATACATCAGGAGTGGCGCACGGAGTCCAGAAGGCGCCTCAGGTTCCGCTGACCGCACCGCCGAGCAGAACGACCACGGATGTTCGAGGTCACCACACCTCGACCTGCGGCAGCAGGGAGAGCAACGTGGTCGTGCTGGTCGGCACGGGCAGCGGTTCCTCGTCGCGGTAGGCGGGGACGACGTTGAGCCAGCCCTCGTGCTCGTCGGTCAGGACGATGGCGGTGGGCATCTTCACCGAGCCGCGGTCGGACGGGGCGTATTCCCAGTACCCGGCTTCGCTGATGCCGACCCAGGGGACGAAGACCCAGCCGGAACGGGCCGAGAGCACCGCGTGCACCTGGTCCTCGATCTGGAACGCCTCGGCGCGGGAAGCGAGGTCGCCGCGGTCGAGCGCGCGCAGCCACCAGGGCGCGGGCAACCGGCGCTTGGCGCCGTTGAGCTTGCGGAAGAGCTCCAGGACCTGCCGCTCGGAAGCGGTGTGGATCCAGCTGCGCCGGAGCGATGCGGGCGTCGCGGCTTCGGTGGCCGGCGGGTGGGCTTCGGTCGCCAGCGACCACTCGAGCCGCGGAACCGGCTCCAGCTGGACGTCGTTGCCGGTGCGCTTGGTGCGAACGCCACCGCGCGGTGCGTCGATCAGCGCACGCTCTTGTGAAGACAGTGCGCGCTCTTGCGAAGACAGCATGTGGCCCACTCCTCTTGTGGTGGAGATAGACGCGAGCTGAAGTACTCGCCCACGGCCAGCGCATGCCCCCAAGCGACGCTGGTTGCGGGACACCTCTACTTATGCCTTACCACAGCCAAACCGACGAATGAGACAAGCGTGTAAAATGTGATTGCAATCACAGGCAAAACTCGTTCGGTTGACCTAATGGGCGCTGGCTCGACAACGGGAGCCGTGGCGGTTGGAGTAGAGGCGTGCCGGATCAGACGTTCCAACGCGTGGAGATCAACAGCGGAGTCGTCGTGGGACTCGACACCTCGGCGTCGTCACTGCGAGCCCTCATCGTGGCCGCGGAGGAGGCCGAGCGCCGCAACGCGGTGCTGCACGTCGTGCGGGCCTGGAGCATGCGCACGGCGCCGCGTCCCGCCGACTGCCCGCCCAACGCCGTTCCCAGCACCGAAGCGTTCCAGCAGGAAGTGGAGCGGGAGACGGCGAAGATCGTCGCCGACAAGCTCGGCGATCCACCGAAGGTCACCGTGGAGATCCACGTGGTCCACTCGCCCTCGCCGCAGGCCCTGCTCTCGGCGTCCAAGGGCGCGGACCTCCTGGTCGTCGGCCACCGGGGTCGAGGCGGGTTCTCCGGCCTGATGCTCGGATCCGTCGCGGAGCAGTGCGTCCGCCACGCGGCCTGCCCGGTCCTGGTCGTGCGCCCGATGGTCTAGCGGCTGCCAGGAATGCGGCCGTGGCCGCACGTTTCAAGCGTGGGACCCAGCTCGCACCGCTGCGGGTTCTCAGACGTCGTCCGGGGAGGACGCCGCGCAATTGGCATCCATCAGGAGTGGCGCCCGGACCCAGGCGGCGTCTGAGGTTCCGCCACCCGCACCGCCGAGCGAAGCAAGACCCCAACGATCAACCCGAGAAATACTGAACGAAGCGGGCTGCGCCGGACGTGGAGAGCGTAGAAAGCACAGGGCCCCGGGCCATCCCCCGAATGACAGCCCGGGGCCCTCCCCCGTCCCGACCGCCGGCGCCCCCGAGCGCTACTGCAGTCGGTCGTCTTTGGTTGTGCTTCAGCGTTCTCGAATCACTGGGTGATCCGCCGCTGACGCGCCGTGTCCAATGTGACCCGGTGCGATCGGCGTGCCGATGACGACCGCTCGATCTTGCAAGTCGATCCTATCGGTCGGCGTGATCAGACTCTCGGCCGGGCTCGGTAACGTTTTGCTATCCCGGGCCCAGCTGGGCATTCCCGATTTGATCAAGGCCTTTCGGAGTCATGATCAAATCCGCTGGTCAGGCATCGCGCCGGTGCGTCACGGCCAATCCGATCAACCAGACACCCACAGTGACCGCCGCGAAGTACGCGAGCGCTCCCCACGGCCCCAGCGGCATGTCGATGGCCATGTTCCCGCCGCCCTTGAGGAAGTGGTCGGCCATCACGAAGGGCATCCACTGCTGGATGTCCTGCCCGACCTCGGGCACCAGAGCGATGAGGCTCTCCACCATGAGCGACCACAGCAGCAGGATGGTCACCGCGCCGGCGGTCTGCCGCACCAGCATCCCGACGCCGACCGCCAAGATCGCGGAGAACGCGAACACCGGTCCGACACCCGCGATCTCGCGCCACTGCTCGGCGGTGGTGATCGCCAGGTCCGAGCTGGGCTGCAGCACCGTGGAGATCGCCCACGAGCCGAACGCCCCGATCTCGCCGATGATCAGCGCCAGCACCGCGACGACCGCGGTCTTGGCCAGCAGCACCGCGGTTCGGTTCGGCACCGCCTGGAAGGTCGCGCGGATGGTGCCGAACCGGTACTCGGTGGTGATCGCCAGCGCGGCCAGCACCAGCGTGACCATCAGCCCGAACTGGTAGCCGAACTGCGTCGTGCTCAGCGACATCCCGTCGGAGACGGCGGCGATCAGGGCGGTGAACCCGATCGGCAGCGCGAGGGCCAGGAACATGCACCACCACGGAGAACGGGTGGAGAAGAGCTTCATGCGCTCGACGGCGAGCAACGTCATCGGGCCACCCCCTGGGCGGTCAGCTCGGTCGCCTCGCCGAGCGTGGTCTGGTATTCCACGGAGTCGCTGGTCATCTGCATGAACGCGTCCTCCAGCGAGCCGCGCTGCGCGGTGAGCTCGTGCAGCACGATCCGGTGCTGCGCGGCCAGCTCACCGATCTGCTCGGTGGTCGCGCCGTCGATGACCAGCCGGTCGGCCTCCGAGGAGCGGACGGTGATCTGCTCGTCGCCGAGCAGCCGTTGCAGCTGCGGTGCTTCCGGCGAGCGCACCAGGACCGAGCTGCTGCCCGCGTTGTCGACGAACTCGGCGGTGCTGCACTGCGCGATCAGCTTGCCGCGGCCGATGACGACGAGTTCTTCGGCCGTCAGCGCCATTTCCGACAGCAGGTGGCTGGAGACGAAGACGGTGCGCCCCTCGGCGGCAAGGCCCTGCATGAACCGGCGGATCCAGTGGATGCCCTCCGGGTCGAGGCCGTTGACGGGCTCGTCGAACAGCAGCACCTCGGGGTCGCCGAGCAGCGCGGTCGCCAGTCCCAGGCGCTGCGACATGCCCAGCGAGAACCCGCCCGCGTTGCGCCGCGCGACATCGGTGAGGCCGACCTGCTCCAGGACCTCGTCGACGCGCTGCATCGGGATCCCGTTGGAGCGCGCCATCCACCGCAGGTGCGCGCGGGCCGAGCGGTTGGGGTGCACCCACTTGGCGTCCAGCAGCGCGCCGACGGTGCGCAGCGGGTTGCGGAGCTCCCCGTAGCGCTTGCCGTTGATGCGCACTTCGCCGGAGGTGGGGTTGTCCAGCCCGAGCATCATCCGCATCGTGGTGGACTTGCCCGCGCCGTTGGGGCCGAGGAACCCGGTGACGTGACCGGGTTTGACCGTGAACGACAGGTCGTCCACCGCCACCTTCTGGCCGTAGCGCTTGGTGAGGCCACTCGCCTCGATCATGATCACTCCTGTTGCTGGGACGCGGAGCCGTGCCGGTAGTAGTGAATCGACTCCGAGGATGACGCACCTCAGGGTTCTCCCGGAGCGGCACCCCGGTCCTGCCCCTTCGGTCCACAGTGGACTTCCAGGGCGGTTCGCGGACGACCGAGCCGCGAGCTGCGAGAACGGGCGCTCAGGCGAAGAGGCGGTTGAGCTCGACGGCGAGACCGTCCTCGGCGACCGTGCCGATCGTGTCGTCGGCCGTGGCGCGCAGGTCCAGGGGCGCTTGGCCCATCGCGACGCCGC
This sequence comes from Saccharopolyspora endophytica, assembly GCF_018070075.1. GTDB lineage: Bacteria > Actinomycetota > Actinomycetes > Mycobacteriales > Pseudonocardiaceae > Saccharopolyspora > Saccharopolyspora endophytica. The sequence continues at coordinate 205,351 of NZ_JAGPXE010000001.1, read as the reverse complement.
GAGCCGCCCAGCTCAGCATCTCGAAGTCGTTGGTGCCGTCGCCCGCGGCGAACGTGCGACCCGCGGCGATTCCGAGTTCGGTGCGCAGCTTCTCCAGGGCCGCACCCTTGGACAGACCCTCCGGGACGACGGTGACCCACGGTTCGTAGGTGTCGACGGAGATGGTGCAGCTCGGCAACCGGACGCCGGCGAGCGTCTCGGCGAGCTCGGCCGGGTCGTGCTCGGTCCACTCCGCGATCAGCCGGGGCACCGGGTGCGCGGTCAGCTCGTCGATCGGGGTGATCCGCTGCGGGCCGTGCAGCTTGTCCGGGTCGAACGGGGCGGAGACGAGGTTGCCGACCCCGACGTCCTCGGCGGCGAAGATCGCGCCGGGCAGGTGCTCCTGCAGCGCCCGCAGCACCGGCGCCGCGTCGAACGAGGCCACCGAGACCGGCTCGCGCCGAGCCACGTCCACCAGCACGGAGCCGTTGGAGCACAGCGCGAACCCGCTGGTCAGGCCGAGTTCGTCGAGCACGGGTGCGGTGCCGAGGAAGGCGCGCCCGGTGGCCAGGACCAGCTGCGCGCCGGAGTCCACCGCGCGGCGCACGGCGGCCTTGACGGCGTCGGAGATGGTGTCGGTGTCCGGGTCCAGCAGGGTTCCGTCGATGTCGAGGGCGACGAGGTCGGGCTTGAAGTCAACGCTCACGCCCGCAGGTTAGCCGCGTCGGGTGAACCGGTCGTTCATCGTCCTTTGTGGACTTCGACCGGAGGGGTGGTGGGACGTGGCAGGATGGTGCGGGCGGATTCCCGGGAAGTCCGGAATGTCTGACTCCATCGAGAGGGCACCTTGAACACGGCACCCGAGCAGCAGAGGTGGGCAGGCCCGTTGTCGGCCGCCGTCGCCCGGCTGTGCGCGGGGCTGCAACCGCAGCTGTCCGACAAGACCTCCGAAGGTTTCGACGAGGTGCTGCGCAGACTCGGCGCCCCGCTGCAGGTCGCCGTCGCCGGCCGGATCAAGTCCGGCAAGTCCACGCTGGTCAACGCCATGATCGGACGGCGGGTCGCACCCACCGACGTCGGCGAGTGCACGCGGCTGGTGACCCGCTTCCAGTACGGCACGGTCGACCGCGTCGAGGTCGTGTTCCACGACGGCCGCAAGCAGGCGATCCCGTTCGACCCCGGCGGCGGCATCCCCGCCGACCTGGGCGTGGACTTCGACGAGGTCTCCCACCTGGAGGCCTACCTGACCAATGCGGTGCTGCGCGATCTGACCGTGATCGACACCCCCGGTCTGGGCTCGCTGGACTCGGCCTCGGTCGCGCGCACCGAGCAGGCGCTGGGCACTCAGCAGCTCGACCCGGTCTCCCGCGATGCCGTGATCGGCGCGGAGGCCGTGCTCTACGTCGTCACCCAGGGCGTTCGCGCCGACGACGAGCAGGCGCTGGCCGCCTTCACCGCCGCGACCGCGAGCCGCGAAGCCGGTCCGGTCAACGCGATCGCGCTGCTCAACAAGGCCGACATGATCGAGGCCGACACCGTCGACGGCGCCGACGACGACGTGTGGAAGGCCGCCGAGATCCTGGCCACCAAGCAGTCGGAGCTGCTCAAGCCCAAGGTCGCCGACGTGCTGCCGGTGATCGGGCTGCTCGCCGAGACCTCCGAGACCGGCGGCTTCACCGCTCCGGACGCCGAGGCGCTGCGATCGCTGGCCGAGCTCGACGAGGCGACGCGGGAGACCCTGCTGCTGTCGGCGGACCTGTTCACCAGCTGGGAGTGCGACGTCCCGGCGGGCACCCGCACCCACCTGCTGGAGCGGATGGACCTGCACGGCGTGCGCTGCGCGCTGGACGCCCTGGACGCCCAGCCCGACATCACCGCCGGTGAGCTGCGGCGGCGGATCCGCGACGCCTCCGGGCTGGCCTCGGTGCTGGGCCGGCTGGACTCGGTGTTCCGGGCGCGCGCCGACGGCATCAAGGCCGCGGCCGCGCTGGCGTCGATCACCGCGCTCGCGCAGTCCTCCGGCGACCGCGACGAGCGCCAGAAGGTGCACGACGCCATCGAAGGGCTGCTGGCCAGGCCGGAAGCCCACCAGCTGCGCGTGCTGGAGGCGTTGACGCTGGTCGCGGCCGGGTCGGTGGAGATGCCGCCGGACCTGGCCGAAGAGGTCATGCAGGTGGGCGGCAGCACCGACCCCGCCGAGCAGCTCGGCCGGCCCGAACTGCCGCAGGCCGAGCTGACCGAGCTCGCTCTGGAGCGCGCCAACTGGTGGCGGTCCTTCTCCTCCTTCGGTGCCACGCCCGCGCAGAGCCGGGTCGCGCACGTGGTGCACCGGGCCTACTTCCTGATCTGGCAGCAACTGCGAACCAGGTGATCACCGTGCGGGGCTGGCGACGACCGAAGAAGTCACTCGGAAGCGGAACCGAGCACCTTTCGGGTTCGTCTGTTCTCCCAGAAGCCGGTGATCCGGCTTGCGACGCTGCCGCCGATCAGGGGACAGACATGACCGCCGTGACCAGCGAAACCGTCATCGATCCGCTGGAGCAGGCGCTGACCGACCGCGCCGCGCTCATCCAGCTGTGCGTGTACGCGGTCGACCGCGCCCGCAGCGCTGGAGTCGCCGAACGGCTCGCCGACGGGCTCACCAGCATCGGCGTGGCCCCGCTGCGGCCCGACGGGCAGCGCTTCGACCCGGCCTTCCACGAAGCCGGCGGCACCCTGCCCACCGACGACCCCGCTCTCGACGGCGTCATCGCCGAGACCGAGCTCCTCGGGTTCGCCGACCACGACCGCGTCCTGCGGGCGCCGGTCGTCACCGTCTACCAACTCCGCACCTGATCCGGGTACCTTCGACGCTCGTGGTGCGCTCCTCCACCACCTGCGAGAGTCGACCTGCGAGAACGGAGAGGACGCGCATGACGGCACCTGGTGTTGCGGTCGCCGCTGCGCTTCCCCAGCAGGTCAAGCAGACCCGCGACAAGCTCCTGGGGTTCCTGCGCGAGGCCGACCCCGCGGCGTGGGAATGGGTCGAGCAGGTCCGCCGCAGTCGTCCGGCCACGCCCAGCGTGGTGGTCGTCGGCGAGACCAACCGGGGCAAGAGCTCCCTGGTCAACGCCCTGATGGAGCATCCGGGGCTCTCGCCCGTGGACGCCGACGTCGCCACCGCCACCTACCTGCAGTTCGAGCACGACGAGCAGTGGACGGCCCACGCCTGCTACCCCGGGCAGCAGGACCCCGTGCCCTTCGAGCTCGACGAGCTGCCGAACTGGACCAGCGCGGGCCGCGAGCTGCCCGAGGGGCAGCTGCCGCCGCGCTACGTGCGCGTCACCGCGCCCCTGGACGCGCTGGCCGAGCTGACCGTGGTCGACACTCCCGGTGTCGGCGGGCTGGAGGAGCTGCACGGCGAGCTCGCCCGCGAGGCGGCCGTGTCGGCGACCGCGCTGCTGTTCGTCGTCGACGCCTCCTCCCCGTTCACCCGCGGTGAGCTGGAGTTCCTGCAGCAGGTCGGCGAACGCGTGGAAACCGTGCTGTTCGCGCTGGCCAAGACCGATCAGCACCGCGGCTGGCGGCAGGTGCTGGCCGAGGACCGCAAGCTGCTGGCCGAGCACGCGCCCCGGTTCGCCGAGGTGCCGATCTTCCCGGTCTCGGCCCGCATGCACCTGCGCGCCGCGCGAGCACCCGAATCCGCCAACGCGGCGCTGCTGCGCGAGAAGTCCGGCGTGGTCGAACTGCGCGACGAGCTCGAACGGCTCATCGCCGGCCGGTCGGCGATGCTCGGCGAGGCCAACACGATGCGGGCCCTGTCCAGCGTGCTGGGCGAGCTGACCGCGACCCTGGAGGCCGAGAAGCGCGCGCTGACCGTCGGCGAGGACGAGGCCGAGTCGCTGCGCGCCCGCCGCGACGAGCTGAGCACCGCCCGCCGCTCGTCGACCCGGGGCTGGCAGGTCAAGCTGCGCGGCGAGATCCAGCGCACCCGCGTGGAGACCAGCCACGAGGTCAGCCGCCAGGTGCGCGACGTGCAGAACTGGTTCCGCCGGTCCATCGACAACGCCGGGCGCAAGGACATCAACGACCTGCCTCGACAAGTCGACATCGCGCTGCAGATGGCCTCCACGCGCATCGCCACGATGCTCTCGACCAGGCTCGCGGCCGTGGCCGAGCAGGCGCTCAACGACCTGTTCTCCGCCGAGGAGCTGGACGTGATCCGCTCCCAGTTCGCGCGGGGCGTGCAGGCTCCGATCGCGCTGCGCCCGCCGGACAAGCGACCGCCCACCGCCGAGGACAAGCTGCTGGTGTTCATGGGCGTCTCCGGCGGGCTGGGCGTGGGCCGCGCGGCGGCGATGCCGCTGGCCGGGCTCGGGGTCGCGGCGCTGAACCCCGTCGTGCTGCCGGTGACGATCGTGCTCGGGCTGGGCGCGGGCTGGTGGATGGCCCGCACCCGCAAGCACGCCGCCGACAAGCAGCACCTCAAGCAGTGGCTCACCGACGCCATCGCCGACGCCCGGTCGGCCCTCGACCAGCTCGTCGCCGAGCAGCTCATCGAAGCCGAGCAGCAGCTCTCGCTGGCCCTCGACGACGCGCTGACCAGGCGGATCGAGGCGATCGAGGGCGAGCTCCGCGATGTCGACAAGGCCCTGAAGATGGACGCGGCCGAGCGCAGCCGCCGCCTGCAGACCGTCGACCGCCGCCTCACCGAGTCCACCACCGGCCGGGAGCGAGCCGAACACCTCCTCGCCGGCATCAGGAACCTCCGCGACACGGTGTCCTGACCCGCCCCGGTCACCCCTGAGGACCCGGAACACGGCCGTATTCCGTCACCTGATTACTCCCGTATTCCGTCGACGGATTGCGGGAGTATTCCGTCACCACCCGCGCACGACGTGCGGTGTTCGGTGGTCAGGAGAGCGGGTCTTCGAGGTCTGCGTGGAAGGCGCTGAGGTCGGTGAAGCTCGCGTAGTCCTCGTCCAGGCTGGAGGAACCGCCTACCACCACGCCCACCAGTTCGCCGTCGACGACCAGCGGGCCGCCGCTGTCGCCGCCTCCCGTGGTGGAGCCGTCGAACGGGTCTCGGGTGCAGACGTGCTTCGCCGCGTCGAAGGTCATCGGGTTCAGCTCGTCCTCCTCGTGGGCGCGCAGGCACGGCTGATCAGGCGTGATCCACATCCGGGCCTCGTGCAGCAACGGCGTCGCCACCGCCTGCTCGGGCGGCGCGGTGAGCGATCCCCAGCCGAGCACCACCGCTTCGCGGCCCGGGAGGTAGCGGTCCGCGTCGTGCTCGTCGGCGACGGGGATCGTCGGACCCGGCAGCGGGCTCTCCAGCGTCAGCACGGCCACGTCCGAGCCCTGCTCGGGCAGCTGGCCGGGCGGCGGCGCCTCGTGGCGGAAGTCCGGGTGGATCCAGATCTTCGCGACCTTCCGCTCCTGGCCGTCCTGGGTGCGCAGGTCGGTCCGCCCCGCGGCGACGGTGAAGTCCTCCTTCGGGTTCTCGTCCACGCAATGCGCGGCGGTGATCACCTTGTCCGGCGCGACCAGCGCTCCACCGCAGCCGCTGCGCCAGGGGATCGGCACCGGCGGCTTCTCGTTGATCACGTTGACCACCCACGGGTGGCGATCCGTCGTCGTCTCCTGACCTCCGACGATCGCGCCCGCCGGACCCGCGCTCAGCACCAGGCCGGCGGCCACGACCACCGGCAACCACATCGATTTCCTCATGCACCCACCGTGATCGCCCCCGCCGATCACGGGATCGGGGTCACACCCCCAACGCACCCCGAAGCCCCCCACGACTCACCCCGAAGCCCCCCACCGATCACCGCTCCGAAGACCTCCACCGATCACCCGAGACGGCCCGGGAATCCCGCTGCTGACCCCACCCACGCCTCTGACGTCGCACGACCGGCTGGTCTTTCAGATTTCAACTGAATTCGGGAACCGGATTTCAGTGGAAATCGGGGATCGGACTTCCACTGAAATCCGGTTCGCCGGCGACGAAATGGCGGTCCTGAGCGATGGGTGGTTCCTGGAGGGAACCCCGGGGCTCTACGCTGCGTCCAACGGCTTGCAGGTGAAGGCGGCGGAGGGTGCCGACGTGTACATCGAGGAGACCGGCGCTGGGGACGGGGACATCAAGGTCACCGTCGACGGCGAGGAGTACACCGCCGAGGCCAACTACGACCTCGACGGCGACGGCTTGGACGAGACGGTCGCGGTGATGACCGACGACGGCTACGTCGCCTACATCGACGAGAACGCCGACGGCCACGCGGACCTGATGCAGTCGATCAGCAACGAGGGCCAGGTCCGCGACCAGGCGCGATTCCACGCCGACACCGGCGAGTGGACCGCCGAAACCCCGCACCAGCACCCGGGCGGTGCCGGTGACGGACGTCCGGACGACGGCAAGCAGATGGTCATGGACACCCCGCAGGGGGACGTGCAGGTCGGGCCGGCGACCGAGGACACCAACTCCGACGGCGTCGCCGACACGGCGGTCGTGCAGTCCGAGAACGGCAACACCGTGCTGGTCACCGACGTCGACGGCGACGGGTCCGCCGACCAGGTCGTCGAGATCACCCAGACCGGCGACGTGACCATCTCGCACCACACCGGTGACGGCGAGTGGACGGTGGTCGAGCAGGGCCAGATCGGCGACAACGGCCAGTACGCCCCGAACGAGTTCGCCTCCGCGACCGACGACGCGACCTGGACCTTCGACGAGCCCGAGCTCCAGCCGAAGCCCCCGGCCCCCGCCCCGGCCGCGGGCCCCGGTCTTCCGGCGCCCTGCGAGGGCGAACCGTCGCGCCCCGCGAAGGACGACTCCTGGGTGTGACGCGGCGTCGCACAATTCGCGACGGAATGTGATTCCACCACCCGCCCGTGGCCTCATTCTCAGGCCATCGGGCGGTTTTTCATCTCAGGGCTCTGCATCCGGCAACCGCCATTCGGCGGCTATCCCCGGTTCACCGGTCGTTCGCACTCGTGTCCGCTTCGCCGGAAAATCTGGCACCCCTGGCAGGACCGGCGATGAGATTTCCGGGAGCACCCGGAAGGAAATGCGAACTGAATCGATTCCCTTATCGTTCCTGTGAGAGAACCGACAACCCCGATCTTCATTGCGCGCCGTTATCCCCGTTAGCCTCGTTGCATCCCTTTTCCACTTCGCCCGGCTCTCCGGGCCGGGCGAAGCTTTCCCTGCAAACGTCGGCGGGCGGGCCCGTCGGCGAACAATCCGGGCTGTGGCGCCCAGTCAGGAGACACGTCGCGATGACCGCAGTGACCATCCCCGGTCTCGACCAGGCCCCGACCAAGCACGAGCGCCTGTTGTCGTGGGTGCGTGAGGTCGCGGAGCTGACCACACCCGATCGCGTGGTGTGGTGTGACGGTTCGCAGGACGAATGGACGCGGCTGACCGACCGCCTCGTGGAGGCCGGCACCTTCAAACGTCTCGACAAGAAGCCGAACTCGTTCTACGCGGCGTCCGACCCGTCCGACGTGGCGCGCGTCGAGGAGCGGACCTACATCTGCTCGGTCGAGGAGAAGGACGCCGGGGTCACCAACAACTGGATGGACCCGGCCAAGATGAAGGCCACCATGACCGAGCTCTACCGGGGCTCCATGCGTGGTCGCACGATGTACGTCATCCCGTTCTGCATGGGCCCGCTGGGCGCCGAAGAGCCGAAGCTGGGCGTGGAGATCACCGACTCCGAGTACGTCGTGGTCTCGATGCACATCATGACGCGGATGGGCGCGAAGGTGCTGGAGCGCCTGGGCACCGACGCCCCGTTCGTACCCGCCCTGCACTCCGTGGGCGCGCCGCTGGAGCCGGGCCAGGAAGACGTGCCGTGGCCGTGCAACGACACCAAGTACATCACCCACTTCCCCGAGGAGCGGATGATCTGGAGCTACGGCTCCGGCTACGGCGGCAACGCACTGCTGGGCAAGAAGTGCTACTCGCTGCGCATCGCCTCGGCGATGGCGCGCGACGAGGGCTGGCTCGCCGAGCACATGCTGATCCTCAAGCTGATCTCCCCGGAGAACAAGGTCCACTACATCGCGGCCGCGTTCCCCTCCTCGTGCGGCAAGACCAACCTGGCGATGCTCCAGCCGACCATCCCGGGCTGGAAGGTCGAGACCCTCGGTGACGACATCGCCTGGATGCGCTTCGGCGAGGACGGCCGCCTGTACGCGGTCAACCCCGAGGCCGGCTTCTTCGGCGTCGCACCGGGCACCGACGAGCACACCAACCCGAACGCGATGCGCACCATCGAGAAGGGCAACTCGCTGTTCACCAACGTCGCGCTGACCGACGACGGTGACGTCTGGTGGGAGGGCATGGGCGGCGAGACGCCCGCGCACCTGACCGACTGGAAGGGCAACGACTGGACCCCGGACAGCGACGTCAAGGCCGCGCACCCGAACTCCCGCTACTGCACGCCGATGTCGCAGTGCCCGATCCTGGCGCCGGAGTGGGACGACCCGCAGGGCGTGCCGATCTCGGCGATCCTGTTCGGCGGGCGCCGCAAGACCACGGTTCCGCTGGTCAACGAGTCGTTCAACTGGCAGCACGGCGTGTTCATGGGCGCCACCATGTCCTCGGAGACGACGGCTGCCGCGTCCGGCCAGGTCGGCGTCGTGCGTCGCGACCCGATGGCGATGCTGCCCTTCATCGGCTACAACGTCGGCGACTACCTGCAGCACTGGGTGAACACCGGCAAGGACGCCGACGCCTCCAAGCTGCCGAAGATCTACTACGTCAACTGGTTCCGCCGCGACGAGTCCGGCAAGAAGATCGTGTGGCCGGGCTTCGGCGAGAACTCGCGCGTGCTCAAGTGGATCGTCGAGCGGATCGAGGGCAACGCCGCCGCCGTGGACACCCCGATCGGCCGCGTGCCCTCCGCCTCCGAGATCGACGTCACCGGCCTGGACACCCCGGCCGAGGACATCGAGACCGCGCTCAACGTCGACGTCGACGAGTGGAAGGCGGAGCTGCCGCTGATCCAGGAGTGGTTCGACACCATCGGTGACGACCTGCCCACCTCGATGCGCGACGAGTTCGAAGCCCTCAAGCAGCGCCTGGGCTGAGACCTGGGCGGGCGGCGGTACCGGATCGTCGTGGGAAGCTCCGGTACCCCACCCGCCTGACGCGGACGTCCATCGTGCGCGTTCCCGAAGCGGCGCCTCCTCTCTCGCGAGGGGAGGCGCCGCTTTCGCGTTGTCGTGGGCAGCCGAGCAACCGACCGCCCCTCGCGCGCGTCTTGAGGACATCTGCGATTGCGCAGCGGCCCATCGGACGAGGGGGTGTCTCATGGCCGGCTTGGCATTTCTGGTGCTGTTCCTGATCGCCGCGGCAGCGGTGTACGTCTCGCTGCGGCTCGAGGGCGACGGCGCGACCGTCCCGATCGAGAGCGACGACCGCGATCGAGCGGCGTCCGTCGAGCGATGACCGGAGAGACCGGGTGGCGCGAGAACGGCGGCACGCGACCCGGTCTCCCGCCTAGTTCTTGATGGCCCCGGCCAGGTTGAAGGCTCCGCCGAGGTAGCGGGACACGACCAGGTAGAGGGCGATGACCGGTGCCGTGTAGAGGATCGAGTAGGCGGCGAGCTGCCCGTAGGCGATGAGCCCGCCCTGACCGAAGAAGGCGAAGACTCCCACCGAGGCGGGCTGCTTCGCCGGGTCGAGCAGCAGGATGAAGGGGACGAAGAAGTTCCCCCAGGCGTTGATGAACGTGAAGATCGCGACCACGCCCATGCCGGGGACGATCAGCGGCAGCACGACCGAGCGCAGCGCCTGCATCGCCGACGCGCCGTCGACCCACGCGGCCTCCTCGAGGCTGATCGGGACGCCGTCCATGAAGTTCTTCGTCATCCAGATCGCGATCGGCAACGAGGTGGCCGCCAGGAACAGCGTCGTCCCGAACATCGAATCCACCAGCTCCACCTGCACGAACATGCTGTAGACCGGGACCATCACCGCGGTCATCGGCAGCCCGGAGGCGAACAGCACGAGGTAGAGGAACGGTCTCCGGAACCGCAGCTGGTAGCGCGACAGCGGGTAGGCGCACAGCACGGCCGAGACCACCGAGACCAGCGCCGCGCCACCGCACATCAGCAAGCCGTTCCACAGTGGACGGATGCTGGTCTCCCAGGTGAGCACCTGGGCGAAGTTGTCCAGGGTGAACGCGCTCGGCACCCGCGCCGACAGCGGCGCCTCGGCGTCGAAGGACGCGGTGAGCAGCCACAGCAGCGGTGCGAGGAACGCCAGCGCGACCACCGCCAGCACCAGGTGCACCACCACCGACACCGATCGCCGCCTCGCGACGGTGACTCCGGCCATCACGCCCCCTCCTCGTCCGGATCACCGAGGCTGACGGCGTAGAGCACGGCGAACAGCCCGCCGATCGCCAGCAGGACCAAGGAGATCGTGGCGCCGTAGCCGATCTCGTCGAACTCGAACGCCGAGTCGTACATCAGCAGCGGCAGCGTCTGCGTCGCCGCGTTCGGCCCGCCCGCCGTGAGCACGTAGATCAGCGTGAACACGCCGATGGTCTGCAACGTGATCAGCATCAGGTTGGTGGCGATCGTCCGGCGGATCACCGGCAGCGTGACGTGCCAGAACCGGCGCAGCATCCCGGCGCCGTCGACCTCGGCGGCCTCGGTGAGATCGCTGGGCACCTCGGCCAGCGCGGCCTGGTAGACCAGCATCGAGAACGCCGTGCCGCGCCAGACGTTTCCGAGCACCACCGCCAGCACCGGCGCGTGGTACAGCCAGTCCACGCCCTCCAGGCCCACCGCGACCAGCAGGTTGTTCAAGGTGCCCTCGGAGTTGAGGAACGCGTAGATCGCGAACGCCGCGACCAGCTCCGGCAGCACCCACGCGGACACGACGGCGATGCCGACGGCGTTGCGCAGCCAGCGGTTGCGGTGCCGGGTCAGCAGCGCGATGAACATGCCCAGGCAGTTCTGCCCGATCACCGCCGATCCCACGGTGAACACCACGGTCACCCACACCGCGTGCCACAGCGCCGGATCGGCGAACATCCGCCGGTAGTTGTCCAGCCCGACGAACTCCGGATCGCTGGCCGCCGCTCCGGTCAGGGCCGCGTCGGTGAACGAGACGTAGCCGCTCCACAGGATCGGCCCGATCACGAACAGCCCGAGCAGCAGCACGGCCGGGGCCATCGGCGCCAGCCACCGCCGCACCGCCGACATCGTCAGCCCGCCCGGGTGTTGGCCGGTTCCACGATCCGCGAGACCTGCTGCGACCACTGGTCGGACACCTCGGCGGGCGGTCGCCCGGCGACGACGTCGAGCACGGACTTCTGGATCTCCTCGGACACCTTCGGGTACTCCGGCAGCGCCGGCCGGTAGTGGGTGTTGGCCAGCAGGCCGATCCAGAACCGGTTGAGCGGGTTGGCCTCGGTCACCCGGGGATCGGCCGCGGCATCGGCCCGCGCGGGGAGGTTGCCGGTGGCCGCCGAGTACTGCACGACGTTGTCCGCGCTCAACGCCTGCGTGATGAACGCGAAGGAGTCGTCGGGCTTGTCGCTGGCCGCGCTGACCGCCAGCGTCCAGCCGCCCGAGAGCGTCACGGTTCCCGGCGCCTGACCGAACTGGGTGGGCATGGGTGTCGCGGACATGGTCTTCGTCCAGTCCGTCCAACCGGAGTCCTGCCAGTTGCCGGAGGCGAAGCTGCCGTCGAGCCGGATGCCGACCTTGCCCTCGCGGGCCAGCTGGTCGCGCTGGTTCTTGTCGTACTGGGCGTCGGCGATCTGCGGCTTGCTCTGCGTCAGGTTCTCGCCGACCGCGGTGGAGATGAAGCCCATCGCGTCGGTGAACCCCTTGCTGGGCACCACCCACTTGCGCTGCTGCTCGTCGTAGAGGGTGCCGGTTTCGGTGCCGTAGAGCAGCATCTCGACGGTCTGCATGCTCACCGACTCGCCCTCGGCCTTGCCCAGCGGCATGTCGATGCCGATCGCGTCGGGACGCTTCTGCTTGATCTGGCGCGCCGCGGCGAGGATGTCGTCCCAGGTGCGCGGTTTCCACTCCTCCGGCAGCCCGACCTCGGCGAACAGCCTCCGGTCGTACCAGAGCCCTCGCGTGTCGGTGTCGAGCGGAACGCCGTAGATCCGGCCGTCGGCGGCCTTGCCCGCCTGCTTGGTGGTGCCGATGTAGCTGGAGTTCCAGTCAGGCCACCGGGCGAGCCGGTCGTCCAGGGCCAGCAGGTATCCGGCCTCGACGTCGGAGTTGACGTTGAAGCTGTCCTCGTAGAGCACGTCGGGCGCGGTGGATTCCGACCGCATCCGCAGCTGGAGCTTGGACAGGTACTCGCTCTCCGGTGCCACCACCGGGTCGAGCTTGACGAACTTCCCGGGGTTGGCCTGCTCGTACTGCTGCTTCACGCGCTGCATCAGCGCGTCGACCTGCAGCGTGTTGCCGTACCGGTGGTAGGCGACGCTGATCGTGTTCGGGTCCTCGGCGGATCCGCCGCAGGCGGAAAGGCCCAGGGCAGCGGTGAGGATGGCGGCTAACGCGGTTCTCCGGCGCATCTGGCTCCTCCGGCCTGTGACGCTTGCGACTAACCTGAGATCCGGATCACACTCGGGGGCAACATAAGTCCAAACGTTTGCACAAGTCAATGATCTTGCGGGTCTCAACGAGGAGCGCTGCATGACCAATCCGTCGTGGCAAGGCACCAACCTGCCCCGAGTCGGTGGGTTCAACCGCGCGGTCGTGCTGGACACGATCCGCCGCCACGGCGAGATCAGCCGCGTGGAACTCGCCCAGCGCACGGGGCTGACGGCGCAGACCATGTCCAACATCGTGCGGGCCCTGATGGACGACGGGCTCGTCACCGAGAACGGCCACGCCCCCTCCACCGGAGGGAAGCGCCGCGTCCTGCTCAAGGTCGTGCCCGACGCCTACTCCGCCGTCGGCCTGCACCTCGACCCCGAGCGCATCACCGGAGTGCTCGTCGACCTCGCCGGCGGCGTCCGGCTGCGCACCACCCGCAGGCTCCCCGCCGACGCCACGCCCGCCTCGGTCGCCGCCGCCCTGACCCGCATCGGGCAGCAGCTCGTGCGCCGCTCCGGGCTCGAACCCGACCGCGTGCTCGGCGCGGGGCTCGCCGTGCCCGGACCGCTGGATCCCGCGCACCGCAAGGTCCTCGACCCGCCCAACCTCGACGGCTGGACGGAAGTTCCGCTCGCCGACCTCGTCGAGGAGCGGTTCGGGCTGCCGGTGGTGATGGACAACGACGCCACCGCCGCCGCGATCGGCGAGCGCTGGGCCGGCTGCGCGCAGCGATCCGGCTCGTTCGTCTACGTCTACCTGGGAACCGGCGTGGGCATCGGCGTCGTGCTCGGCGACCAGGTGCACCGCGGGGTCAGCAACAACGCCGGCGAGATCGGCCACGTGCACAGCGGGGGATCGCGGGAGTGCCACTGCGGCAAGCGCGGCTGCCTGGAGGCGTACTGCTCGATGCGCTCCATCGTCGCCGACTGGCGGACCGCCATCGGCCGGCCCGCGCCCACCTCCGTCGCCGCCGCCTACGACCAGCTGTGCCGGGACGCGGTGGCCGGGGAGGTCGCGGCCCGCAAGGTGCTGCGGCAGACCGCGACCCGCCTCGGCCAGGCGCTCGCCTCGGTGGTCAGCGTCCTCGACGTGGACCGCGTGGTGCTCGGCGGACCCGCGCTGCGGCAGGTCTCCGACCTCGTCCGCAACCGGGTGTCGAAGGTGATCACCGCGCAGGTGTGGGCACCGCAGGTGCGCCCGGTGCGCGTGGAGAACGCGCTGATCGGCGAGGACGCCGCAGCGGTGGGCGCGGCGTCACTGGTGTTCGACCACGCCTACTCGCCCCGCCTGAACACGCTGCTGGGCTCCTGAGGGTCTGCTCTCACCCAGCTGCTCAGTTGGCCTGCGCCGCTCGCACGCGGTTCGTCGACGCTTCCGACACCGCGTCGGCGACGGCGTTGCCGAAGGCCGTCATGCCGTTGGCGTTGGGGTGCAGGGGAGCGGCCCACGAGGTCGGCACGACGCCCTCGAAGTACTTGTCCTGCGGCGCCTGGCAGACGTCGTGGCCCTCGCTGACCGGCCCGAGGTCGACGAACGTCGCGCCGTGCGCGCGAGCGCGCTCACCGAGCCGGGCGCTGAGTCGGTCCACCGTGGACTGGATGTAGTCGGCGTCGCGCGCCCACATCGGCTGCTTCGGGTAGCAGCCGCCCGGCGGCAGGTAGGTGCCGTAGCCGACCACGACGACCCGCGCGTTCGGCGCCCGGTCGGTGATCTCCTCCAGCGCCTCCTCGAAGTCCGGGGTGAACGCGTCGATGCGCTCGGCCAGTTCGTCGCCGTTGGCGGTGAAGCCGTCCGCGCAGGACGAGCCGACCGGCTCCGGGAACGCGTTCAGGCACGACACCGCCGCCTGGACCAGGGAGATGTCGTTGCCGCCGATGGTCACCGTGACCAGGTCGGTGGTCTCGCTCAGCGCGTCGTACTGCGGCGGGAGCACGTGGTGCTGACGCCCGGAGAAGTCCTCGGTCTCCGCCCCGGAGCACGTGACGTCGTTGAGCTGCGCGCCCAACCGGGCCGCCGCGACCTGCGGGTAGTTGCTCGTCGAGCGGAAGCACAGCAGGTTCGGGTCGGGACCCGGAACCAGCGGACCGGCCGCCGCCGAATCCCCCATCGCCACGTACTCGAACGCGTCCTCCTGCGCCGCGGCGGGAACTCCCGCCGACAGCAACGCCATCACGCCGACACCGGCGAGCACCGGCAACCGCAACCCCACCACGAAGACCTCCCGAACCGATCAAGGCGACCAAACTCCTCGATCTGAGCACGAGATCAGCCCGCGAAAACCGGATTCCACCCGCACGGAGGGCAGGAATCCCCCGAAGGAGCGGGCCTTTTCGAATTTCGCGCGAAATTCGAATCCGCCCGTCCCGGCCGGGTGAGGGGTCACTGGATGTCGCGGCGGAGGGCTCTGGTGATGCCGGCCGCGACCGTGGTGGCGAGGATCCAGCCCGCGGCGATGAGCGCGACGGTGATCCACTGCGACGGGCCCTGGGTCCGCCACATGACGTCGTGGCCGAGGTTGATGATCGGGACCAGCTGGTCGACGGTGTAGAGCAGCGGACTCCAGTGCGGGTGGTCCTCGTCGTTGACCGGTTGCAGCGGTCCGTGCACCGAGAACCACGTGGTGCCCGCGGCCGTGAGCAGCACCAGCCAGATCAGGGCGCGCAGCGGCCGGTAGCCGTAGCTGACCGTCGCCAGTTGCAGCAGGCTCCACAACCGGACCGGCGGGCGGAACGCGGGCCGGGTCGAGGCCGCGATCGCCTTGTAGCGGTGGCGCTGCTTCTCGATCAGCACCGTGACCGCGTGCTCCTCGTTGCCGTTGCCGCTGAAGACGTGCGCGAGCTGGTCGTAGGAACCGGGCTGGTAGCGGTCGCCGGAGTTGGCGCGCAGCCAGGCCAGCCGCTCCTTGACCTTGTCCACGTCGGTGGGCTCGACGCTGTCGGTGAAGTTGTCGTAGCTGAAGTCCTCGACGTCGACCCCGCCGCTGGCCTCCCACAGCCGCGCGTTGTCCGCGAGCAGCTCGCACTGGGCCTGCCGCAGCAGGATCCGGCCCTTCGGCGGGTCCTCGACGCTGAGCGTCAGCTCCTGGGCGACCAGGCCGAACCCGTTGATGGCGTTGCGGCTCAACCCGTCTCCGAGCCGGGCTCCCCAGAAGTTGGCCTGCCTGCCGATCTCGCTCCGGCGCAGCTGCACCTCGCCCTCGGCCAGGAACGGCCGGACGCCCGAAGCGCACACCAGGTCCCGCGCGATCCGCGCTCCGCGCAGGTCCACCGAGGGCTTGTAGGCGAGCTTGTGGCGGTGCCAGGCGGGTTTGGTGAGCTCGCTGGCCCGCAGGTCGAGGTTGGCGCCGATCGACGCGCCCTGCAGCTGGATCGACCCGCTGATGTCGGCTTCCCGGCAGTCGAAGTTGCTGCCGACGGTCATCCGGCTCGCCTGCAGCACGTCGGTGCGCGCGCCGGTCAGCCGAGCCCGGTTGAGCTGGAAGCTGCCGTGCACCTGGACGTCGGTCATCCGCCACTCGCCCCAGACGTTGACCCGGCCCGCCGCGAGGTTGCCGCGGATCTCGGTGCCGTCGATGTGCAGGGCGCGCAGCGAGCGGTCGACCGCGGCCCGGGCGGACTGCGCCCAGGTCAGGTCGATCTGCGCGCCGGACAACCGCAGGTCGCCTTCTATGCGGGCGCTGACCATGCGAATCGTCCCGCCGCTGCGGAAGTTCTCGTCCATCTCGACGTCGCCGTGCACGTGGCTGCGATCGGCGATGAGCGTGCTGGTCGGGTCGTCGTAGGGCGACTCGCCGCGCCTCGGAGGACTCATCCGGGTTCCAGCACGGCGTCGCGCATCCGCAGGTCACCGGCGATGTTCGCGCTCGGGATGAACACCAGCCCGGCCACGGTGAAGGACTTGCCGGTGTTCGGGTCGGCGTCGCAGCGCAGCGAACCGCCGAGCTGGATGCCGTTGGCGTTGAGCGCCAACCGGCCCCGGTTCCGCAGCGTGGCACCGGCCAGCGTGAGGTTGCCGCCGATCTTGGCACCGGGGATGCGGATCTCGCCCGCGACGGTGATCCCCATCGCCAGCATCGCCCCGGCCACCGTCAGCCGGTCGGCGTAGATGGCGCGCCGGCCGGGGTTGTTCAGGTCGCTGCCGTTGAGCAGCAGCGAGCCGCCGAGCTCGGCGTCGGCGAGGTCGATGACGCCGTCGCGGCTCGTGCAGTGCAGCAGGTGGGTGTCGCTGGTGGTGCGCAGGTTCCGCGCCCGCATCCCCGGCAGCAGGCAGTTCCGCAGCACCAGCCCGGCCAACGAGGCCTGCCGGACGTCGGGCGCTTCGAGGAACCGGCAGCGGACGAACTCCAGCAGGTAGGGCAGTTCGGCGGCGCGCAGGTCCAGGCAGCCGCTGATCACCGCGTCCTCGATGAGGATCACCGGTTGTTGCCGGGCTCTCCGGGTGAAGGGCCGCCAGCTCGCCTCGTCCGGCGAGTCGATCAGCCGCCGCGTGAGGAACTCGCCGCGGATCTCCTTGTCCGCCTCGAACTCCTCGGCCAGCACGTCGAGCGGTTCGCCTTCCGGCGTCTCCGGTCTGCCCTGCCGCAGCAGTTCGTCCACTCGTCGCTCGGCCGCGGTCAGCGGACCGTTGCCGTTCTCCCTCACCTTGCCGCTAGGCACCCGTAGCCCCCGAAACCGCGTGACGCGTCGTCGATCATCTACCTATTAGGACGTCTGACCACGACAAGAGGTTTCGCCCCGCGCCGGAAAACACCGGGATGGCGTACTTGACCTCCCGTTCCACGTGAAACGGCCCCGGCGTGTCGCAAACCAACACGCCGAGGCCGCCCCGCACCTCAACTCAGATCAACTTCAAAACCATCCCACGTCAGGCAAGCGGCCAAGCCGCTTTCTCCTTGCCCCACCTGAGCAGCTCGCACCGCCGGGGGTTCTCCAGCGGCTTCGTGGCGAGCACGCCGCGACGCCGCGTATTCACATACTCAAGGAGTGGCGCGCGGAGACCACGGAGCCGCTCAGGTCCCCCCACCCGCACCGCCACGCAAAACGACCACGGAAACCTAATCCGTGTGAATAGGATCCAGGACTCGGGCTAGGAAGGTGCGGGTGCGCTCTTCCTTCGGATTGCCGATGACCTCGGCCGGCGGGCCCTGCTCGACGATGCCGCCGCCGTCCATGAACAGGACGCGGTCGGCGACCTCGCGGGCGAACTGCATCTCGTGGGTCACCACCAGCATCGTCATGCCCTCGTCGGCGAGTTGCCGCATCACGCCGAGCACGTCGCCGACCAGCTCCGGGTCCAGCGCCGAGGTCGGCTCGTCGAAGAGCATCACGTGCGGGTTCATCGACAGCGCCCGCGCGATCGCGACCCGCTGCTGCTGACCGCCGGAGAGCTGCGCGGGCATCGAGCCGGCCTTCTCGGAGAGCCCGACCTTGGCCAGGTTCTCCTCGGCGACCTTCTCCGCCTCCTCCTTGGAGCGGCCCAGCACCTTGCGCTGCGCCACCGTCAGGTTCTCCAGCACCGACAGGTGGGAGAAGAGGTTGAACTGCTGGAAGACCATGCCGACGTGGCGCCGGGAGCCGTCGAGGTCGGTGTCCGGGTCGGTCAGCTCGGCGCCGTCGACCGAAACCTTGCCCGCCGACGGCTCTTCCAGCAGGTTCACGCAGCGCAGCAGGGTCGACTTGCCGGACCCGGACGGTCCGATGACGCACACGACCTCGCCGCGCTCGACCTGCAGGTCGATGTCGCGCAGCACTTCCAGCGAGCCGAAGGACTTGCTCAGCCCGGAGAGCTCGATCATCACGTCGCTCACTTGGTGGCCCCCTTGGTCCGGACGCCGCCGAACTTGCGCTCCAGCAGGTCGGAGACGCGCGACAGCGGAATCGTGATGATCAGATAGCACAGACCGGCGATCAGGATCGGCGTCAGCGACTGGTACTGGTTCAGCGCGCCGCGCCCGAACTTGGCGAGCTCGTACTGGCCGACCGACAGACCCAGCAGGTAGATCAGCGAGGAGTCCTTGGTCAGCAGGATCAGCTCGTTGGTCAGCGGCGGGAGGATGATCCGGAAGGCCTGCGGCAGCACCACGGTCACCATCGTGCGGCTCGAGGACATGCCCAGCGAGCGGGCCGCCTCGACCTGTCCCTTCGGCACCGCCTGGATGCCCGCCCGGATGGTCTCGGCCATGTAGGCGGCGCCGACCAGGCCGAGGCTGAGCATCACGGTCGAGAGGTTGTTGAACTTCAGCCCGAAGGCGATCGGCATGCCGTAGCCGAACGCGATGAACACCAGCAGCGCGGGAAGTCCGCGGAACAGCTCGATGTAGCCGGTGGCGATCCACCGGTAGGGGGCGACCGGCGACATCTTCATCAGCGCCAGCACGATCGCCAGGACGAGGCCGAACGCGAAGCCCACCGCGGTGTAGATGAGGGTGTTGAGCAGCGCGGTGGTGATCACGTCGGGGAACTGCGCCTTGGCGACCTCGACGTTGAAGAACGCCCGGCCGATCGAACCCCAGTCCGCGATGAAGATCACCAGGGCGAGAACCACGACCAGCACCGCGTACTGGATTCCGAGGTTGAGCCGCGCCCGCTGTCGTCGGCCCATGCCTGCCTTGGGCCGCTCGATCTCGGTTGTCATCGACTTCTCTCCATGTGTCCGGCGGGCTACCGCGACGGTGTTCGCGGCCCCGCTGCACCGCTCGGGGCCGGCGTGTTCGACGCCGGCCCCGAGGTGCCACGTATCAGCGGGTCACTCCGGCTTCTTGCCGAACCACTTCTCGTAGATGCGGTCGTACTCACCGGACTGCTTGGCCTTGGCCAGGGACTCGTTGACCTTGGTCAGCAGCGCGGTGTTGCCCTTGCGGACACCGATGCCGTACTTGTCGCCGGTCACGAACTCCTTGGTGACCTCGGTGTCGGGGTTGTTCTTGGCGAAGTTGTAGAGCACGCCGTTGTCGTTGATCGCGGCGTCGACCGCGCCCGTCTTCACGGCGGTCTGCTGCAGGGCCAGGTCGTCGAAGTCCACGACCTCGTAACCGAACTCGGCCTTGTGCGCCTCGGCGTAGTCCTTGCCGGTGGTGCCGACCTGCACGCCCAGCTTCTTGCCGCGCAGCTGGGACAGGTCGGTGACGCCCGCGCCCTTCTTGATCATCAGGGCTTGCTCCGCGTCGAAGTACGGGTCGGAGAAGTCGAGGTTCTGCTTGCGGGAGTCGGTGATGGTCATCGCGGCGGCGGCCACGTCGCACTGGCCGCTGTTGAGCGACTCACCCGACTGGATGCCCTCGTCGAAGGGCGCGTCGACGATCTTCTGCTGCACACCGAGGTCGCGCGCGACCAGGTCGACCAGCTCAACGTCGAAGCCGACGATCTTGCCGCCTTCGCCGGGGAACTGGAACGGCTCGTAGGGGAGGTGGGTGCAGGTGGTCAGCGAATCGGGAGCGATGAGGCTCAGTTCGCCGCCTTGGGCACCGCCGCTCGTCGTGGATTCGACACAACCTGTCACTGCCACAGCCAGGGTCAGCGCGGGCAGCATTGCCAGCGCACGGAGGGTTCTGCGACGCGCCACGATGTAACTCCTAGTAGGTGAGAACGCGGGTGCTCGAATGGTGCCACTCGATCGGACGTAAACCCAATACCTCGTGTTGCGAATCCATCAAGTTCGTCGAAATCCGCGATCCACCCATCGGCCACGGCGCGGCAAACCTGCCTCACCAGGACCGGCCGAGCGAAAGGATTTTCGGCGCTCGCGCCGCTTTCGCACCAGAACCACAGCCTCCCCACCAGCCCGAACCCCGCGGATCTGTGTCCACCACCACGCTCCGAACCCAAGCGACCGCCACGCACAGTGGCCGAAGCGGAGCGTTGCAGACCGATATGTCGACATCCCGCCACCCGCGCGAGCGCTCACCCGGAGCGAGCCGTCCCGGTCCCGCGAGCGGTTCTGGTCCGAACCGTCCGGACGAAGAGGACGTTGATCATGGACGGGTTCGGACCACGCCGTTGCCGCCATGTCGACAAGTGCCCACGACCCGCATGTCGACATGGCGCCTCGACGACGAAAGGGCCCCTCCCGGAGCGGGAGGGGCCCTCGTCGTCACTGATCAGCGCGGCGGTGGCGGCGGGCAGTGGATGATCGGCTGCGGGTTGTACTTGACCTTCTGGTTCTCCGTGCGAACCTCGCCGGTCGTGATATCCCGGATGGTGCGGGTGTCGACGACGGTGAAGCCGGGCGCGCCCTTGCTCGGGCTGCACGGACCGGTCGTCGGACCGGGCTTCTCGGTCGGCGGCGTCGGTTCGGTGCGCGGGCCCGTCGACGACTGCACGTCGAACTGCTTGGTGCCCCACAGCTTCACCTTGATCGACGACGGAGTCCACTCCGTGGTGATCATGATGCCGCTCTTGGCGACGTTCTTGAACTTCACGTCGATGATGCTCTTGCCGTTCGGGCTCTGGAACACCGTGGCCTCGCGACCGGCCGGGTAGCGGCTGATGTAGTAGCTGTGCGCCTTGTGCTCGACGTCCTTCATGCCCGCGAAGTACGAGGCGTTGTACAGCGTCGTCGCGAACTGCGAGATGCCGCCGCCGACGGCCTTGCCCGGGTGGCCGTCCTCGATGATCCCCGACTCCACGTAGCCCTGCGGAACACCGCGCGGTCCCGTGTAGCCGTTGAGGCTGAACGTCTCGCCCGGGCGCAGCACCGCGCCGTTGACCTGCTCGGCGACCCGGCGGATGTTCACGCCGGAAGCCGGCTCGAAACCGCCGGTCTGGAACTCGCCGACGACCTCGCGGATGCCGAGCTGGTTGGCCTGGTCGGTGGTGAACTGCGCCGGAGCCGGCACGTAGACCGCCTGGATCGCGCGCTGCTGCGGCTTGCGCAGGGTGTCGAGCAGCGGAGTCAGGCTCTTCTCCCAGTCGACGCCGACGCCGTCCTCCGACGGGTGCACGACCGGAGCGCCGTTCTCCAGCTTGATCTCGGCGTTCTTGCCGGGCTTCATGGTGTCGCGCAGCTGCGGTTCGATGGCGCCCACCAGCACGGGACCGTCGAGGCTCGCCTTCAGACCGCCGTGCCCGTCGGGGGTGAAGCGCAGCGCCTCGGCGATCGCCTCCGGCGCCAGCGTCGCGTTCTTGCCCTGGCCGCGCACGGTCACCGGGGAGGCCACGGCGGGCTCGGCGATCTCGTGCAGCGCCTTCTGCACGCCCTCGCGGGTGGTGCTCACCGGGAGCTGGGTGACCGGCAGCGAAATCGGCCGGCCCTCGGCCCACTTGGCCTGCACCGCGTCGGCGGCGTGCTGGATGTCGAGATTCTGGCCGGGCACCGGGTTCACCGGGATCGGCGTGGTGCCCTCGAAGCGGATGTTGCCGTCCGTGGGCTCCAGGCCCAGCTGCGGGCTGACCTCCTGCAGCGCGGCCACCAGCTGCTCGCGGTCGCTGCTGCTGACCGGGGTCACGTCGTGGGTGCTGAACAGCGAGCCGATCCGGGTGAAGGGGTTCAGCGGCTGGTCGTCGGCCTTCTTGACGGTCTCGGCCCAGTCCATCTGCAGCCCGACCTCGTCGGGCTTGACGGTGGCGCCGCGGTCACCGACCTGCAGCCGCACGGGCTTGCTCAGGCCGGGTTCGAGCTCGTCGCGGAGCTTGCTCTCGGCGGCGGCCGGGTCGAGGGTGCCGACGTCGACACCGGCGACGACGGTGCCGCGCGGCAGCGATCCGCTGGTGAACAGCAGGTCGCCGACGTAGAGCAGCACCAGGGCAGCGGCGGCGGCACTGGCGATCAGGCCGCCCTTGAGCAGCTTCTGCCGCTTCTCGTCGGCGGGCGTGGGTTCGTCGGAGGTGTTCCAGCCCAGCTGGCTGCCCCCGACACCGCCCTGCTGACCGCCGAACATCTGCGTCGCACCGGGATTGGCCTGCTCGGCACCGTGGTAGGCGGTGGGCTGATCGGAGCCCACGGCAGCGATGGTCTGCGTGGCGCCGATGGGGAAGCCGCTGAAGTCCGCGGGTAGCGCGGCGATCTGCTGGGTGCGCTCGCTGTCCGACTCCGGCGCGGGTGATCCGCCCTGGGCCTGGGGGTCCTGGACGGGCCAGACCTGCGTGGTCTCGTTGTCGGACGCGTTCTGCTGGTCCGAGTCGGTGCGCAGCCGTTCGGTGGACGGGTCCGCACCAGGGCGGTTGTCGTGGTTTTCCGGCACCGCTTCCCCTTCTCCTGTCGGTCGTGCGGTGGGGGCGTGGAAGTGCTCGCTCGCCCGCGCTCGCCGGGGTCCCGGCTCGGGGCGCCGACTACAGGTACAGGCCCGTGCCCTGCTCGGTCTGTTCCGTGGCCACGGCGTGCAGATCCCGCTCCCGCATGACCAGGTACGCCTGCCCTTGGACCTCGACCTCGAACTGCTCGTCGGGGTTGAACAGGACCTGGTCGCCGACCTTGACGGTCCGCACGTGACTTCCCACGCCGAAGACCTCTCCCCAGATCAGCCGCTTGGCCATCTGCGCGGTCGCCGGAATCACGATGCCGCCGCTGCTGCGGCGTTCCCCGGATTCAGCGGCGATGCGCACCATGACCCTGTCGTGCAGCATCTGGATTTCGAGCTTGGCATCGGTCACCCGAAAAGTTTACTTGCCACCACCGGGTGACCCGGGGACCAGGGGGCCCTCACAACACGCCCTTGACCACGCAATTCTCGATTTTCCTGGGCAGCGCGCGACGACGGGGCCGCCCCCAACCGGGAGCGACCCCGTCCACATCCCCATGACCTGGGGTTTCGAGCTCGAATACCAGATCGGTCTCGATTCGCCTCGGCAGCGCCGATCAGGCGTCGAGACCGCCCATCACCAGCGGCAGCCGGTCCGGGCCGCCGGCCGAGATCGTGATCGGCACGCCCCAGTCCTGCCTGGTCAGCCGGCAGGCGGGGTGCTCGACCTCATCGTCGTCGTCGCAGCTGGCGGCCTGGGCGACGACGTGCAGGACGCCCTGCTCGATCCCGTCGGCCAGCACGAGGCGACGGGTCAGGTCGGTGCCCACGCCCGCGCCCTCGACCAGCAGGTCCTCCGGCGTGGAGGTGATCTCCAGGCGGGTGGAGGGCCCGTAGCGCTCGTCGAGCTTGGTGCCCGGCGGCGGCGTGAACACCACCGCGAGCTCCACCTCTCCCGAGGCGATCTCGGTCGCGGGCCGCTTGACCTGCTGCGACGCGCCGCTGATCAGCTTCGCGGCCAGGCCGGGCGGAACGGGCCGCTCCAGCCGGTGGGCGGCGGAGGCGACCACGACCAGCTCGCCGTCGACGACGGCCGCGCCGGAGGGCTCGGAGACCTCGGTGGCCAGCGTCGACACCTCGTCGGTGGCGGGCTCGTAGCGGCGGATCGCGCCGTTGTAGGTGTCGCAGACCGCGACCGAACCGTCCGGCAGCACGGCAACGCCCAGCGGGTGCTGGAGCAGCGCCTCGCCCGCCGGACCGTCGGCGTGGCCGAAGTCGAACAGGCCGGTCCCCACGGCGGTGCGGATCGCGAAGCCGTCGCCGTCGGCCTCCACCCAGCGCAGCGCGGAGGTCTCCGAGTCGGCCATCCACAGCCGGTCGCCGCCGTCGGCGAGACCGGAGGTCTGAGCGAAGAACGCCTGGTCAGCGGCACCATCGCGCAGTCCTTCGACGGTGGTGCCCGCGAACCGGCGGACCTCGCCGGTGCTCGGGTCGAACAGGCCGAGCGTGTGGTTGCCGGCCATCGCGATCACCACGCCGCCGGCGGGCTCCCACCAGGCGACGTCCCACGGGCTGGTCAGCGGTGTCTCCAGCGCCGGGCCGCTGTCGGACCCGTCCCGCCACTGCTCGCCGGTACCGGCCAGGGTCGTCACGGTGCCGTCGGAGAGCCGCAGGCCGCGCAGCAGGTGGTTCACGGTGTCGGCGACGACCACGTCGTAGCCGACCGCCGCCGCCACGTCCTCGGGCAGCGCCGCGAGCCCGGCGGGCTCGGCGAACGTCGGCCGCACGCCGTCGGCGCGTCCGCGCTCACCGGTGCCGATGCGGCGCACCACGGTCTCGCCGTCGGGCTCGAACTCCACCAGCGAGTGGTTCGCCGAGTCCGACACCAGCAGGTTCCCGCTGTTCAGCGCGATGACCTTGCCGGGGAACCGCAGCGTCGTCTCCGGAGCGGGCGGTGGCACGTAGGGGCCGTCGCCGCGGTGCAGGGTGCCCTTGGCCTCGTGCTCGGCGACGACCTCGGTGATCACGCTGCGCAGCGCCTCGACGTGGCCCTCACCTGCGGCGACGTGCACGACGTAGCCCTCGGGGTCGATGACGACCAGCGTCGGCCAGGCCTTCACGGCGTAGTTCTGCCAGGTGGTCAGCTCGGGGTCGTCGAGCACCGGGTGGTGCACGGCGTAGCGCTCGACCGCGGCGATCAGGGCGTCCGGATCGGCCTCGTGCTCGAACTTCGGCGAGTGCACGCCGACGGTCACGACCTCGTCGGCGAACTCGGCTTCGAGCGGGCGGAGCTCGTCGATCACGTGCAGGCAGTTGATGCAGCAGAAGGTCCAGAAGTCCAGGACGACGACCTTGCCCCGGAAGTCCTGGAGCTGGAGCTCCTTGCCCCCGGTGTTCAACCACTGCCGCCCCACCAGCTCGGCGGCGCGAACCCGACCCCGACGTTTCTGCTGCTCAGTCACAACCGGAGTCAACAACACCTCCGCGGCGACTGTTCCCAGGGGCAGGGGTTGTTGAGTTGCGCCTCACTGCTGATCGCGGGCGGCAACGGGTGCGGGCTGCTGGGGCGATCGGGCGGACGAGGGACTCCGTTTGCGAGCTCGGGGTGCGGGGTTGATCACCTAGGGTTCCTTGATCGTGGAACATTTGGCTGCGCAGGGGTGTCTTCGGTCGCGGTCGGCGGCGCGGCTGATCGGTGAGCTGGGGGCGGCGGTCGTCGTCGCGGCGGCCACGAGCCTGGCGGTGCAGCTGCCGATCGCGCGGTTCGGGCTCAGCGAGCCGACCGCCCTGCCGGAGGTCGCGGCCACCGCCTGCGCGGTCGTCCTCCTCGCGCTGCTGCTCGGCGGCGCGCTGCTCGGCGCGGCGAGCCGCACGCTGGTCCCCGCGGTGTGGGTGGCGCTGTCCGCGCTGGTCACCTCCGTGCTGGCCTGGCCGCTGGAACCGACCCGGCTCTACTACGGCGGCACCTCGATCGACCAGATGTTCCGGACGCAGTACCTGACGCGGCTGGCGGACTCGCCGGTGCTCGCGGACATGAACTACGCGGACCTGCCGCCGTACTACCCGGCGGGCTGGTTCTGGCTCGGCGGGCGTTTCGCGGAGCTGACCGGGATGCCCGCTTGGGCGGCGTTCAAACCGTTCGCGCTGATGACCGTCGCGGTCACCGCCGTCGTCGCCTTCGTGCTGTGGAGCGTGGTCCTGCGACGGCGGATCGCGGTGCTCGCCGCGATCGCCACCGGCCTGTCCGGACTGCTGCACGGCTTCGACGAGCCGTACGCCTGGATGGCGGCGGCCTGGCTCCCACCGGTCGCCGTCGTGGCCTGGCACCTGCTGCGCTGCCGCGCGCACCGGCACGTCGGGGCCGTGATCGGCGTCGGGGTGTTCCTCGGCTTCGCGGGGCTGACCTACGCGCTGCACCTGGCGTTCGCGACCGCCGTGGTGGTGACGATGGCGGTCGTGCTCGCCGCGCGGCGGATCCGTCCCGCCTGGGAACTCGCACCCCGCGTGCTCGGGATCGGCGCGGTCGCCGGACTGGTGGCGCTGATCAGCTGGGGACCGTTCCTGGTGGCGCGGCTGGGCGGGGCGCCGTCGGCGGGAGCGGCGAACAACTACCTGCCGCCGGAGTCGGTGCCGCCGCTGCCGTTCCTGGATCCCTCGCTGTTCGGGATGCTGTGCCTGGCCGGTTTCTGCTGGTCGGTGCTGGCCATCCGGCACAGCGAGGTAGCAGCGGCGCTGCTGGTGCTCACCGGCGTGGTCTACCTGTGGTTCGGACTGTCGACGGTGGCCGTCGCGGCGCACACGACGCTGCTGGCGTTCCGCGTGGCGGTGGTGCTCGACGTGGCGCTGGCCGTCGCCGGCGTGCTGGGGCTCCTGGAGCTGCGGCGGCGGATCCAGCCGCTGGTACCGGATCCCGTGCGGGTTCAGGCCGCGGCGCTGGCGTTCCTGCTGGGACTGGCCGGTTCGGTCGGCGTCGTGGAGACCGCGTTGACCTCCGAGATCGCCGAAGCCGCCCGGCCCGCCCACACCGACTACTACCCGACGGGCAGCAACGCGCAGCGCCAGGACGACCCCGCCGTCGACGGTGCCTGGCACGACGACCTGCTGCGGGCGGTGCGCGAGACGACCGGCCGCGCACCCTCGGACACCGTGCTGCTCACGGCCCACTACCCGCTGCTCTCCTTCGCGCCCTTCTGGGGCTTCCAGCAGGAGACCCCGCACTACGCCAACCCGCTGTCCCGGTACGAGGACCGCTCCGCCGAGATCTCCCGGTGGGCCGGAGCCGGTGATCCGGGCAGGCTGCGGGAGCTGCTGCGACGCGGCGATTTCGCGGCGCCGAACGCGTTCGTGCTGCGGCGGCAGCCGGACGGCCTGCACATCACGCTGTCCCACGACGCGTTCCCGCACCAGCCCAACGTGCAGGTCTACGACGTGCGGTTCGACCCCGCCCTGTTCGACTCGCCCGGGTTCGTCCGGCAGGACGTGGGCCCGTTCGCGGTGATCGGGGTGCGCTGAGCTCAGGGCGCGGGCAGCAGGGTCTGCGCCGTGGTGGTGATCGCGGCGAGCGCCGTTTCGGCCAGCGGGTGGCTGCTTCCGCCGAGCCGGGTGGCCGCGAGGATCCTGCGGGCCGGGGCGGGCTCGCCGCGCAGGGGGATGCGCACGACCGGCCAGTCGTGCAGGCGGGCCAGCCGGGGGACCAGGATGATGCCGAAGTGGTGCGCGACCAGGGCCGTTCCGGTGTCCCACTCGTCGGCGTAGTGCGCGACGTTCGGGCTGAACCCGGCTGACATGCAGGCGGCGCGGACCAGCTGGTGGTAGGTGCTGCCGGGGCGCCCGACGATCCACTGCTCGTCGGCGACGTCGGCCAGCGACACCCGGGAGCGCTCGGCCAGCCGGTGACCGACCGGCACCACCAGGTCCAGCGGGTCGTCGAGGAGTTGTTGCTGCTCGAAGCGCTCATCCGCGGACGGCGGCAGATCCGCGGTGTTGATCACCAGCGCGAGGTCGGCGTCGCCGGAGAGCAGCAGGTCGAAGCAGCGCGCCGGTTCAGCCTCGATCACCCGGACCTGGACCTGCGGGTAGTGCTCGCGCAGCGCCGCCGCGGCCGGGGGCAGCAGACGGGTGGCGGCGGTGGAGAAGCCGCACAGCGCGAACGAGCCGCTGGGTTGTTCGGCCGTGGCGGCGAGCTCGGCGTAGGCGCGCTCGACCTGGGCGTGCAGCAGCTCGGCGTGGCGCAGCACGGTCCGGGCGGCGGCGGTGAGCTTGATGCCGCGACCGGACTGGATCACCAGCTCCGTTCCGAGCTCGTCGGCGAGCTGGCGGAGCTGGTAGGACACCGCCGAGGGCGTGTAGTTCAGCGCGGCTGCGGCGGCCGTGACGGTGCCGTGGTGGGAGACCATCTGCAGCACCTTGAGCCGAGGATCGATCATACGACCATTTTGCACGGTCCTGCCGAGAAACGTTTGATTTTCCTCAGCGTTCATCCTCGGCAAG
The DNA here is from genome assembly GCF_018070075.1 of Saccharopolyspora endophytica. Lineage (GTDB taxonomy): Bacteria > Actinomycetota > Actinomycetes > Mycobacteriales > Pseudonocardiaceae > Saccharopolyspora > Saccharopolyspora endophytica. The sequence continues at coordinate 177,141 of NZ_JAGPXE010000001.1, read as the reverse complement.
CTGGCACCGTGACGCTCACAGCTCCCGCCCCGTCCCGCTCGACCCGCACCGGCCTCTACGTCCTCGTCGTGCTCACCATCGGCGCCTACCTCCCGAGCCCGCTGCTGCCCGGGTACCAGCACGACTTCGGCTTCGGCGACCTGTCCATGACGCTGATCTACGCGACGTTCGCGCTGGTCAGCGCACCTGCTCTGCTGCTCCTGGGACCGGCGACCGACGTCGTGGGCCCGCGGTCGGTGCTGCGCGCGAGCCTCATCGCGGGAGCCGTGGCCTCGCTGTTGTTCGCGCTCGCCTCCGGGCCGCTGTGGCTGGTGGCCGGGCGTGCCGCGCAGGGCATCGCGCTCGGCACGGCGACCGGCGCCGCGAGCGTGCTGATCAGCCAGAACGCCCGCGAGCGGGGTGCGCTGCTGGCCAGCACCGCCTTCGTGGCCGGCACCGCCGCCGGGCCGATCGTGGGCGGCGTGCTCGCCGAGCACGCCCCGGCGCCGTTCGTGCTGCCCTTCCTCCTGCACCTGGCGGCGCTGGGGTACGGCTGGTCCCGCGTCTCCTCCCTGCCGACCTCGGCGCCGAGCGGCCGGTGGCGGCCGACCCGACCGCGGATCCCGGCGGGCATGCGGTCGGTGTTCGGCGTCTCCGCAGCGACCGGGTTCCTCGCCTGGACCGTGGTCGGCCTGTTCCTCTCGCTGATCCCGTCCCTGCTCGACCGCGCGGGCCACACCGACCTGGCGGTGTCCGGTTCCGTGCTCGGCGCGGTCCTGATCTGCTCGGTGCTGACCCAGCCGCTCGTGAGCCGCTGGGGAGCGCATCGGGCGCAGCTGCACGGGCTGTGCGCGCTGCTGGTCAGCCTCGTGCTGCTGGCGCTGGCCGGTGGCGGCTCCGCGCTGGTCACGCTGGTCGCGGCCGTCACGGCGGGCGCCGGGCACGGGCTGGCGTACGGAGGAGCCGCTGCTGCCGTCGAGCGGACGGCGCCTCCGGCGCAGCGCGGCGCGATCACCGGAGCGCTCTACCTCGCCTTCTACCTGGGGGCGGGTTGCCCGGCGATCGCGGTCGGGCTCATCGCGCTCGGAGCACCGCTGGGCACGGCGACGTCCTGGGTCGCGGTCGCGGCGGCCGGACTCGTGCTGCTGACCCTGCTGGTCGCGAAATCGCTCGCGCCGGGCCGCTCCGCCCGGCACCATCAGCGGGATGCGAGCGGACGATCGACAACGCACTTCACGAGCGCTGAGCGCGGCGGTGGCCGCCGGCCGGGAGCTCGGCCTCGACGTGAGCGAGGCGCGAGTGCTGCACGACCTGTTCTCCGTCGTCGTGCACCTCGCACCGGCGCCGGTGGTCGTCCGGGTGCCGGTGGTGCTGCCCCGGTCCAGCGGCACCGCGGTCCAGGCGACGCGGCAGCGCACCGAGCTCGACGTGGTGGCGTGGCTGGCTGAGCAGGGTCATCCGGTGATCCCGCCGAGTCCGCTGGTGCCCGCCGAACCCGTCCAGCGCGACGGGTTCTCGATGACGTTCTGGCGGTTCACCGAGATCCTCGACGCCGTCGAACCCGACTACGCGCGCAACGCCGGCCTGGTCGCCGACCTGCACCGGGCGCTGCGCGGCTACCCCGGCGAGCTGCCGTTCCTGTCGGCCGCCGAACCGCAGATGATCACCGATGCCCTGGTCAACCTCGAAGCGCGGCGAGATCTGCTGGACCCGGCCGATCTCGACCGCGCCCGGCGGGAGTGGGCGGTGCTGGAACCGCTGGTGAGCTCCCGCGAGGCGTTCGAGGCGGAGTTCGGAGCGGAGCTCCAGCCCATCCACGGTGACGCGCCGCCGTTCAACATCGTCAGCACCCCCGACGGCGAGCTCTGCGCCGACTTCGAGCTGGTCACGCTCGGTCCGGTCGAATGGGACCTGGCGGCCTTCGGTCCCGAGTGCGAAGCGGCCTACGACGCCCGCGCGCGGACGCTGGGCCTGCGGCAGCTCGACCAGCGCGTGCTGCGGTTCGTCAACGCCGTCGGCGCGCTGCGGTCGGTGGCGTGCCTGGCCCTCGTGCCGCAGCTGCCGATGCTCGCCGACGCGGTGCGTCCCGCCATCGAGCAGTGGCGGAGCACGCCGTTCGCCGGGGGCCTGAGCGGCTGAACCGGTGAGCCCTCGCGCTCGGGCACGGCGCGGCGATCGGAGCAGTGCGCGGCGAATACCCGCCAACGCCGTTCCCCGGCGTGCGCGCGCTGCGGAGACTCCTGGTCCTCCGAGAAGATCAGGAGACGTCATGCGCCGTCGTGCCTCGCCCTGCTCGCATCCGCCGCCTGCCTGGCGGTCTTGTCGGCACCGGCCAACGCGGCGCCTCCGGCGGACCCGCTGGAGTACCTGAAGTCGATCTCCGGCACCACCACGCTGTCCGGTCAGCACAACAAGGAACCGCTGTCGGACCCGACGCGGTGGACGCAGAAGATCCACGACATCACCGGCGACCACCCGGGCTTGTGGGCCGGGGACTTCCTGTAGCAGGGGCTGACGAACCTGGTGTGGAACTGGAACGTCAAGGACTCCAGCATCACCGGGCTGCGGGACTACTGGCCCACCGATGACCGGGTGGACGTCGCCAGCATCGACGTCTGGGAGAAGTCGACGCCGTCGCAGGCCGACTACGACGCGATGCGGCAGGTCGCCGCCGGTCGGCCGATCGCGCTCGGGGAGGTCGGTGCGGTCCCCGCGCCCGAGCTCCTCGACGCCCAGCCTGACTGGTCGTACTTCATGCTCTGGGCCGAGTACCTCGACCAGAACGACCTCGCCGAGGTCCAGCGCACCTACTGGGACGACCAAGTCCTCGTCCTCGACGAGATGCGGGGCTGACAGCGGCGAAATGCTCGCGGCGTTCACCGCGCACGAGGCCGGAGCCGGGATGAACGCGCTGCTCACGGCGGGGATCTGCCTGAGCTTCGGAGCCGGGTTGAAGGGCCCCGGAAATTGGAAAGCCCCGCGATGCTGCCAGGTCGGGGGTCCGACAGCACCGCGGGGTCATCATGAATATCGACACCCACCCTGGGTTCGTTACACACGTTGCACGATGTGTCTCAGGTCACTGTTATTCACCCGCTCCGGCGGCGGAGGGTCGCCGAACCCGCACGGCCCGTGTCGATGTTGACCGTCCATCGCCTCGTATTCGGCGATCTAGCGCTGTTCCTATACGAGGCTAGAGGTCGCGATGGACCGCTAGTCCTGGGTCAGCAGGTAGCGGCCGAAGTGCGGGACCGTGAAGGCGATCTGCCCGCGCTCGCCGGAGTAGACGAGCCCCTTCTTGATCAGCGCGTCGCGGGCCGGGGACAACGACGACGGACGTCGCTCCAGGTACTCGGCGATCTTGGCCGTGGGCGCGGGCTCGTCCTTGCCCTCGACGAGCTCCGCCATGGCGCGCAGGTACTCGCGCTCCGCCGGGGTCGCCCGCTCGTAGCGGGAGCCGAAGAAGCCGACGGCCAGCTCCGACTCCGCCTCCGGGGCGGCCAGCCGGACGTCCTCCTCGGCGATCGCGGCGCGCACGGCCGCGTCCCAGGTCGCCTTGCCGTAGGCCTGGACGAAGTACGGGTACCCGCCCGAGACGTTGAACAGCGTGTCGAGCGCGGCCGGGGTGATCTCGGCTTCCTCGCGCTCGATCGGCGCGATCACGGCGCGGTCGGCGTCGGAGCGGTCCAGCCGGTCGATGCGGACGTAGCGGAACAGCCGCTCCGAGTAGGACTTGCTGGCCGACAGCACGGCGGGCACGTGCGGCAGGCCGGCACCGACGACGACCAGCGGCGCGCCGGACTGGGACAGCTCGTGGCACGCCGCGCACAGCGCGGAGACGTCCTCGGCCTGCACGTCCTGCATCTCGTCGAGCAGCAGCGCGATGCCGGTGCCCACGTCGGCGGCGAGGTCGGCGACCTCGGTGAACAGCTCGACGAGGTCGATCTCGATGTCGCCGGAATCGGCACGACCCACCGCCGCGGGCACGTCGATGCCCGGCTGCCAGCGGTCGCGCAGCTTCGCGTCGGACGGGTTGGCCTTCAGCGCGAACGCCTTCAGCACCGCCAGGACCTCCTCGACCCGGTCCGGGGCGCGGTGGCGGACGGCCAGGTCGCGGATCGCGCGGTGCAGGGCGGCCGACAGCGGCCGGCGCAGACCGGCTTCCGGACGCGCCTCGACCTTGCCCGCGCCCCAACCGCGGCGGACCGCCATCGAGCGCAGCTCGCCGAGCAGCACGGTCTTGCCGACGCCGCGGAGTCCGGTCAGCACCAGGCTCCGCTCCGGACGGCCGCGGGCGACGCGTTCCAGCACGACCTCGAAGGCGTCCAGCTCGCGAGTGCGTCCGGCCAGTTCAGGCGGTCGCTGTCCGGCGCCGGGGGCGAAGGGATTGCGGACCGGGTCCATAACCGTCGGACTGTATCCGCGTTTCTAGCTCAGACTCGATACTTGGCGAGATTCCGGTACAGGCGTGTTCGCCTCCCCACCCGCGCCGGTCCCGGTGCGGTCCCGGATCTCAGTGGAAATCGGGAACACGACTTCAGCGGAACTCCGGACCGGTCTCCGGTTTCCACTTAAATCCGGTCGAACCAGGTGCCGGATCGGGGTGTATCCGGGTGTGTTGGGATTTTGCTAGAAAGCGGTATAGGGCCTGATGGACATGCGAAAGCCCCGGTGATCGGGGTGCACCGGGGCTTTCGCGTCAGGCAGGAGGGTCAGCGTTCGACGATCGCCGTGAGGCCCTGACCGCCTGCGGCGCAGATGGAGATCAGGCCCTTGCCCTTGCCCTTCTCCGCCAGCAGCTTGGCGAGGGTGGCGACGATGCGGCCACCGGTCGCGGCGAACGGGTGACCCGCGGCCAGCGAGGAACCGTTGACGTTGAGCTTCGCGGTGTCGATCTCACCCAGGACCTTGTCCCGGCCGAGGCGGTTCTTGCAGAAGTCCGGGTCCTCCCAGGCCTTCAGCGTCGACAGCACCTGCGAGGCGAACGCCTCGTGGATCTCGTAGAAGTCGAAGTCGCCGAGCTGCAGATCGTTGCGGTCGAGCAGCTTCGGGACCGCGTAGGCCGGGGCCATCAGCAGGCCCTCGTCACCGCTGACGTGGTCGACGGCGGCCGGCGCGATGTCCGACAGGTAGGCCAGCACCGGGATGTTGTGTGCCTTGGCCCACTCCTCGCTGGCCAGCAGCACCGTGGAGGCGCCGTCGGTCAGCGGGGTCGAGTTGCCCGCGGTCATGGTGGCGCCCTCGCCCTTGCCGAACACGGGCTGGAGCTTCGCGAGCTTCTCCACCGAGCTGTCCGGGCGCAGGTTCTGGTCCTTGGCCACGCCCTGGAACGAGGTGATCAGGTCGTCGAAGAAGCCGCGGTCGTAAGCGGCGGCGAGCCGGTGGTGGCTGCGCGCGGCCAGCTCGTCCTGGGCTTCGCGGGTGATCTCCCAGGCCAGCGCGGTCTTCGCCGCGTGCTCACCCATGGACAGGCCGGTGCGTGGCTCGGAGTTCTGCGGGATCTCCGGCACCACGTGCTGCGGCCGGGCCCCGGCCAGCGCCTTGATCTTGGCGCCGGTGGTCTTGGCGTGGTTGGCCTTGAGCAGCACCCGGCGGAAGTCGTCGTTGACCGCGATGGGGGCGTCGCTGGCTGAGTCCACGCCGCCGCCGATGCCGACCTCGATCTGGCCGAGCGCGATCTTGTTCGCGACCGAGACGACCGCTTCCAGCCCGGTCGCGCACGCCATCTGCACGTCGTGGGCCGGCGTGCGAGGGTCGAGGCCGGAGCCCAGCACGGTTTCGCGGGCGAGGTTGAAGTCGCGGCTGTGCTTGAGCACGGCACCGGCGACGAACTCGTCGACGGTCTTGTCCGCGAGGCCGAAGCGCGCGACCAGCCCGTCGAGCGCGGCGGTGAGCATGTCTTGGTTGGACGCGCGAGCGAAGGGACCGCCGGATCGCGCGAACGGGATCCGATTGCCGCCGAGGATCGCGACTCGCCGAACGGTGGTCATGCCTACTCCCTCGTTGCTGGTTCGTTCCTGGCCAATCTAATCTACTCGCGGGTAGGTTAGCCGTCGAGCGACCGCGCGACTTCGTGTCCGAACCCTCATGAACCGCCTCCTCGGGAGTGTCCAGAGATGTCCGATCGATACCAGCAGTTCACCCAGTCCGCGTTCGGGCGCCAGTTCGTCAAGAAGCTTGGCCTGCCCGACCCGACCCCGCTGCGCCGCTTCAAGCCCGGCGAGCCGCTGATCACCGGGCCGGTGCTGCTCGGCGGTTCGGGCCGGCTCGCCGACTCGCTGAACGCGACGTTGCAGGAAGTCGGTGCCGACGTCCGCAAGGAGCGCGCCGACGACGAGCGCTACGCCGCCCTGGTCTTCGACGCCACCGGGATCACCTCCAGCGAGGGCCTGCGCGCCCTGTACGACTTCTTCGCGCCCGCGATCCGGCAGATGGACCGCTGCGGACGGCTGATCGTCCTCGGCACCCAGCCGGAAACCCTGTCCGACCCGCGCGCGGCCACCGCTCAGCGCGCGCTGGAGGGCTTCACCCGCACCGCGGGCAAGGAGCTCAAGCGCGGCGCCACCTCCCAGCTGGTCTACGTCGCCGACGGCGCCGAGAAGGCCACCGACTCCACGCTGCGCTTCCTGCTGTCCGGCAAGTCCGCCTACGTGTCCGGCCAGGTCGTCCGCATCGGCAAGGCCGACGTGCCGGAGCTCTCCCAGGACCGCCCGCTGCAGGACAAGATCGCGCTGGTCACCGGCGCGTCCCGGGGCATCGGCGCGGCCATCGCCGAGACCCTGGCGCGCGACGGCGCCCACGTGGTGTGCCTGGACGTGCCCGCGCAGGGCGGCGAGCTCAGCGAGGTCGCCAACCGCATCGGCGGCTCCGCGCTCCAGCTCGACATCACCGCCGAGGACGCCCCCGCCAAGCTCGCCGCGCACTTCAGCGAGCGGCACGACGGCTTGGACATCGTGGTGCACAACGCGGGCATCACCCGGGACAAGACGATCGGCCGGATGAGCGAGGCCCAGTGGGACTCGGTGCTCGCGGTGAACCTGACCTCGCAGGAGCGCATCAACGAGAAGCTGCTCGGCGAGGGCTCCCCGCTGCGCGCCGGTGGCCGGATCATCTGCGTGTCGTCGATGAGCGGCATCGCAGGCAACGTCGGCCAGGGCAACTACGCCGCGTCGAAGGCCGGCGTGATCGGGCACGTGCAGTCCACCGCGCCGCTGGCCGCGAAGAAGGGCGCCACCATCAACGCGGTCGCGCCGGGCTTCATCGAGACCAAGATGACCGCCGCGATCCCGCTGTTCGTGCGGGAGGCCGGTCGCCGGATGAACAGCATGTCGCAGGGCGGCCAGCCGGTCGACGTCGCCGAGACCATCGCCTGGTACGCCAACCCCGCGTCGGGCGGCGTCAACGGCAACGTGGTCCGGGTCTGCGGCCAGAGCCTGCTCGGCGCCTGAGGTCTGGAGAGGACATGCCGGAACTTTCCACCGCTCCGAACCTGGGGTCGCTGTACCTCAAGGCCGCCGCGACGGGCCCGACCCGCCGGGGCGGCGAGCTGCCCGACACCGAGTACGTGCGGCGCGGGATCACCATCGATCCCGCGCACCTCGCCGACTACAACCGGGTCTGCGGATTCCGGCTGCGCGACGAGCTGCCGATCACCTACCCGCACATCCTGTCGTTCCCGGCGTCGGTGCAGCTGATGACCGACAAGGGCTTCCCGTTCCCGCTGGTCGGCCTGGTCCACGTGGCCAACCGGATCCAGCAGGACCGGCCGCTGCTGGTGACCGACGAGCTGACGCAGAAGGTCCGCGTCGCCGACCTGCGCCCGCACCCGAAGGGCAAGCAGTTCGACGTGGTCACCGAGACCAGCGTCGACGACGAGGTCGTGTGGCGGGAGACCAGCACCTACCTGCGGGTGGGCAAGCGGGACGAGAACGCCCCGCAGCAGCGGCGCCGGGAGATCGAGCCGGGCGCGGCCTCGGGCACGTGGCGGGTGCCCGCCGACATCGGCCGCGAGTACGCGGCGGTGTCCGGCGACCGCAACCCGATCCACCTGCACCCGCTGACCGCGAAGGTCTTCGGCTTCCCGAAGGCGATCGCGCACGGCATGTGGTCCAAGGCCCGCTGCCTGGCGGCGCTGGAGGGCCGGATCCCAGGGGCGTTCACGGTGGACGTCGACTTCGCCAAGCCCCTGCTGCTCCCGTCGAAGGCCGACTTCACGATGCGCCCCACGGGCTCCGGGTGGGACTTCGCCCTGCACTCCCGCTCCGGGAAGCCGCACCTCACGGGCTCGATCACGAGCTGAACCGGCGACCGCACCCCCGCGACGAACCACGCCGTCGCGGGGGTGCGGTGGTCAGGAACCGGTGGGGTGCTCGGTCTGGGAGGCCGGGAACCAGGAGCGGCCTTCGACGAGCTCGCCGAAGCCGAGCCAGAGCATGTTCATCAGGCGCATGGCCATGCCCTCGGCGGTGAACTCGGGGTGCTGGAACCACCACTCGACGAGCGCTTCGCCCGCGCCGACCAGGGCCGCGGCGAACGGTTCGGTCTGCTCGGGCTGCATCGGCTGCGGCTGGTCGGTGGTGGCCTCGGCGAGCAGCGCCGCGATCAGCTCGGTGGCGCGCTCCCGCCACTCGGAGAGCTCCTGGACGTAGGGCTCGCCGGGCACGTCTCCCTGGCGGTGCAGCAGCTGCCAGCCCGCCTTGTTGACGTGCACGTACTCGAAGAACATGTGCAGGCGGTGCCAGAGCTGGTCGGCCGGGGTCAGGCCGGTCCCGATGTCGGCGCCGATGGCTTCGACCAGCTTCGCGGCCTCGCGGCGGACGCAGGCGACGAACAGCTCGTCCTTGGCCCCGAGGTAGGCGTAGAGCATCGGTTTCGAGATGCTCGCGGTCTCGGCGATCTCGTCCATCGACGCGTTGTGGAAACCGTGCTTGGCGAACACCTCCACGGCGGCGTCGAGGATCTGCCGCTCACGAACAGCCCTCGGCAAACGCCGGGAACGCGGGCGCTCGCTGTCCCGATGATCTTCCATCTCACCTCATACCCTGGTAATCCGCCTCAGGTTAGTGGAGCGACTCAATTCTGGTGCCTTGCCCGCCAACCTACTCGTGCGTAGTCTTACTCTCCGGTAGGTAATGGAGGTGGGCAGCGATGCCGCAATCCCCGTCGGACCCCATCGCGACCCTCGCCGACGTCGACCCGCGTGAGATCGACAAGGCCGAGCTGGTCGAGCTGCTGCGCGCCACCTCCGAACCCGCCTCCGAGAACGGGCTCGACCTCAGCGAACTGACCCCCGACCAGTTCGCGCGGTTGATCTCGCGCGCCTCGGACGACCAGCTCAACGCCGTGCTCGCCCGGCCCGAGCTGCGCGAGGGCATCATCGACGAGATCTTCCGGCGCATGAGCGAGCACTACCGGCCCGAACACGCCAAGCGCGGGCACGCGGTGGTCAACTGGCGGATCGGCAAGGGCGACGACCTGCTGCACTACGAGTGCGCGCTGACCGACGGCCGCTGCCAGGTCACCAAGGGCTCCCAGCACGACTCCGCGACGGTCACCATCACCGTGGTCCCGCTGGACTTCCTGCAGCTGACCTCCGGCAACACCACCGCCCCGAAGCTCGTCATGGCGCGGCGGGTCAGGCTCGCCGGCGACATCGGGTTCGCCGTCAACCTGCCCAAGCTCTTCCAGATACCGAAGGCGTGAACCTCCCCCTCGGACACCGGGTCGGCGGAAAAGCCCCCCACGGCGACCCGGCACCAAGCGGACGGACCGCGCTCCCCACCCCCAAGTGGAGCCGGTCCGTTCGCGTTTTCCCGGTCTCGGCCCTCTAGCAGATCAACTTGATCTCCAGGTTAACCGCAGGTCAGTGGCATATGACACGGTGCGGAATTGCACAACGGGTACCGATGTTGACGACGTAGAGGGCAGTATGCGGCCTGGCGGATGTGTGAGATCGATTCATCCGGCCGGATCGTGATCGCTGTTGCACCATGTGCGTGGGCAGGTGCAAGGCACTGATCCGATTGGGTGAACCGCGTGCCGCCGCGTCAGGATGAGCGGCGGCACGCGTCCCACCGGTGAGCGAAGGGCCGCGAGGCCCCACGCTCATCGAACGGGCTCCGCGGGGAGAGCTCGGCTCGGCCAACGCTTCGATGACGAACGGGAGGGCGAAGCGGTGAAGAAGTTGACGACGACCCCTGAGGTGGAGACGCCGATCTTCAAGCAGCTCAACAACGAGCTCGGCGAACTGCCGGAGATCGACATCCACGACTTCGACAAGCACGCGTTCGACTTTCTCCGCGAGTACGACGAGCAGAAGTCCCAGGAGCCCGAGCAGGAGACCTCGGCGGAGGCGGGAGAACCCGTCGCCGTGTCGGCAGGCTCCGCCTCCGGTTCCGGATCTTCGAGCTCCGGCAACTCCGGATCCCGCCGCGGCGGACGCCGTCGCAAGGGGAACTGACCAGACTTGGCTGAACGGCCCGCACCGCATCCGGGGGGATGGCGGGAGCGGGCCGTTCGTCTGCCCCGGCTCTGTCGGTGTCGCCTGCCACCCTGGTCGGCATGACCGGATGGCAGGAGTTCGCTGAACAGGCACCTGAGCTGGCCTCGGCCGCGAGAGCTCGGCTGGAGTCGATGCGGCACCACGTGCTGGCGACGCTGCGCGAGGACGGCTCGCCGCGCGTGAGCGGCACGGAGGCCGGCTGGTACGGGGGAGACCTGATGTTCGGGTCGATGCCCGGCGCCCGCAAGGCCCGCGACCTGCAGCGCGACGGGCGCTTCGCGCTCCACGCCAACCCCGGCGACGGGACGCTGTCCGAACCGGACGTCAAGATCTCCGGCGTGGCCGTCGAGGTCACCGGCGACGAGCAGGCCGCGTGGGTGGCCGAGGTCCAGCCTCCGCAGACCGACGCCCACCTCTTCCGCTGCGCGATCACCGAGGTCGTCACCACGAAGGTCGCCGACGACCAGACCCACCTGGTGATCACCTCGTGGACGCCCGACCGGGGCGTTCGGGTCTTCAAGCGCACGTGAGGGGCGCCCCGGGCTCACCCGGGAACGCCCCTCAGCGGCTCATCAGTAGGTGAACGCCATGCTCGGGTTCGCCAGCAGCGCGCCCACGTCGGCGAGGTACTGGGAGCCCTGCTGACCGTCGACCACGCGGTGGTCGAAGCTCAGCGCCAGCTGGCACACCTTGCGCGGCGCCACCTGACCGTCGACCACCCACGGCATGTCGCGGATCGCGCCGAACGCGAAGATCGCGGACTCACCGGGGTTGATGATCGGCGTGCCGGTGTCGACGCCGAAGACGCCGACGTTGGTGATGGTGATCGTGCCGCCGAGCATGTCCGCCGGGGTCGTCTTGCCCTCCCGAGCGGTGTTGGTCAGCTGCTCCAGGGCTTCGCCGAGCTCGCGCAGCGACATCCGGTCGGCGTCGCGGACCTTGGGCACGACCAGTCCGCGAGGCGTGGCCGCCGCGACCCCGAGGTGCACGTAGTCCTTGTAGACGATCTCGCCCGCCGCCTCGTCCCAGGTCGCGTTGACGTCCGGTGTCCGGCGGGCCGCCAGGCACATGGCCTTGGCCGCGAACGCCAGCGGCGTGATCTTCACACCGCGGAACGCCGGGTCCGACTTGAGCTGCTCGCGCAGCTCCATCATCGGCGTGACGTCGACGGTCAGGAACTCGGTGACGTGCGGAGCGGTGAACGCGCTGTCCACCATCGCCTGCGCGGTCGCCTTGCGGACGCCCTTGATCGGCACCCGCCGCTCGCGGTCACCGGACGCGGTGGCGACCGGCTTGGCCGGAGCAGCGGTCGGAGCCGCCGCGGACTGGACGTCCTCGCGGGTGATCACGCCACCCGAGCCGGACCCGGCCAGCGAGCGCAGGTCGACGCCGAGGTCCTTGGCGAGCTTGCGGACCGGCGGCTTGGCCAGCGGCACGAATCCGCCGACCTCTTCGACCTGCGGTTTCTCCGGTTCTGGCGGTGCGACAGCGGTGGCGGTCGCGGTGCCGTTGGTCGGCGTGCCGTTGATGGCCGCGTCCCGGTCCTTGCGCGGACGCCGCTTGGCCGCCGAGGTCCGCGGACCGTAGCCGACCAGCGTGGCGATCCGGCCGTTGGACTCCTCGCCGATCTTGCCCGAGCTCTCGTCCGGCTCGGGTTCCGGTTCGGGGTCCGCACCGGCCATCTCGATGCTGATGATCGGCGTGCCGACCTCGACGGTCTGGCCCGGCTCCACCAGCAGGTCGCGGATCGTGCCCGCCCACGGGCAGGGCAGCTCCACCGACGCCTTGGCCGTCTCGATCTCCACGATCACCTGGTTGACGGTGACGTTCTCGCCCGGCTGCACCTTCCAGCCGACGATCTCCGCCTCGGTCAGCCCTTCGCCGACGTCGGGCAGCGGGAACTTCTTGAGCGCCATCGATGAACTCCCCTCAGTACGCCAGCGAACGGTCGACGACGTCCAGCACCCGGTCGAGGTCGGGCAGGAAGCCCTCCTCCAACTTCGACGGCGGGTAGGGCGTGTCGAACCCGGTCGCCCGCAGCACCGGGGCCTCCAGCGAGTAGAAGCACTCCTGCTGCACCCGGCTGGCGATCTCCGAGGTCACCGACGACTCCGACGGCGCCTCGCTGACCAGCACCAACCGGCCGGTGCGACGCACCGACTCGAACACCGGCCCCAGGTCCAGCGGGGACAGCGCGCGCAGGTCCACGACTTCCAGGTCCAGGCCGTCCTCGGCCGCGGCGGTCGCCGCGTCCAGGCAGGTGCGCACCATCGGGCCGTAGGCCGCGACGGTCACCGCCGAGCCGGGCCGCACGACGCGGGAGCTCAGCAGCGGCAGCGGATCGAGGGAGGTGTCGAGCTCGGCCTTCTCGTAGTAGCGCCGCTTGGGCTCGAAGAACAGCACCGGGTCGTCGCACTCGATGGCCTGCTGCAACATCCAGTAGGCGTCCACCGGGTTCGAGCAGGACACCACCTTGAGGCCGGCGATGTGCGCGAACAGCGACTCCGGCGACTCCGAGTGGTGCTCGACGGCACCGATGCCGCCGCCGAAGGGAACCCGGACGACGATCGGAACCTTGACCTTGCCCTGGCTCCGGTAGTGCAGCTTGGCGAGCTGGCTGATGATCTGGTCGAAGCCGGGGAAGATGAAGCCGTCGAACTGGATCTCGCACACCGGCCGGTAGCCGCGGATGGCCAGGCCGATCGCGGTGCCGATGATCCCGGACTCGGCCAGCGGGGTGTCGAGCACCCGGTGCTCGCCGAAGTCCTTCTGCAGGCCGTCGGTGATGCGGAAGACGCCGCCGAGCTTGCCGACGTCCTCACCCATGATCAGCACCTTCGGGTCGCGCTCCAGCGAAGCGCGCAGACCCATGTTCAGCGCCTTGGCGATGGTGACCGTCTGGGTCCCCGACGGGGTGGTCGGGCGTTCGAGAGCGGGCGCGGCCATCAGTGAACACCTCCCGCCACCGCGTTTCCGCTGGCAGCCTCGTCGGCGAATCCGGACAGGTAGCGCAGGTAGTCCTCGCGCTGCGCGGCGATCTGCGGGGTCTCCTCGGCGTAGACCTGCGAGAACGTCCGCTCCGGCGGCGGCTCGGGCATGGTGAAGCAGAACTCGCGGAACCGCGCGGCCAGCTGGTCCGCCTCGGCGTCGATGGAGTCGAAGAAGTCCTGGTCAGCGGCGTGCTCGCGGATCAGGTGCACCCGGAGTCGCTCGATCGGGTCCTTGAGCTTCCAGGCTTCCTGCTCGTCGGACATCCGGTAGCGGGTCGGGTCGTCGGACGTGGTGTGGGCGTCCATCCGGTAGGTGAACGCCTCGATGAGCACCGGGCCGTTGCCGTTGCGGCACTCGTCCAGCGCCCACTGGGACACGGCGAGGCTGGCCAGCACGTCGTTGCCGTCCACCCGGATGCCGGGGAAGCCGTAGCCGCTGGCGCGCTGGTAGAGCGGTACTCGGGTCTGGCGCTCCAGGGGCTCGGAGATCGCCCACTGGTTGTTCTGGCAGAAGAAGACGACCGGTGAGTCGTAGACGGCCGACCACACCATGGCCTCGTGCACGTCGCCCTGGCTGGTGGCGCCGTCGCCGAAGAACACCATCGTGGCTTCCCCGTCGGGGTCGCCGACCTTGCCGTCGAAGCGCTGGCCCATGGCGTAACCGGTGGCGTTGAGGCACTGGTTGCCGATGACGATCGTGTACAGGTGGAACCCGGTGCTCGTGGGGTCCCAGCTGCCGTGGTCGGTGCCGCGGAAGATGCCCAGCAGCTCGGTGGGGTCGATGCCGCGGGTCCAGGCCACACCGTGCTCCCGGTAGCTCGGGAACGCCATGTCCTGCGGTTTCATCGCCCGGCCCGCCCCGATCTGGGCGGCCTCCTGGCCCAGCAGCGGCACCCAGATGCCGAGCTGGCCCTGGCGCTGCAAGGCGTTGCCCTCCCGGTCGGCGCGTCGGACCAGCACCATGTCGCGGTACAGGTCGCGCAGCTGTTCGGGGGAGATGTCGATGTCGAAGTCCGGGTGCGAAACCCGCTGACCTTCTGGCGTGAGGAGCTGAACGAGGTCAGCCCCACCTTCACTCGTCGCGCGCAAACCGGCGATCACCTGCTCCCGTGTGGGCTTGGCTGCGGTTGCGGCAGGGAGGTCGGTGCGCTTCGCGGGTGGATTGCCTGAAGAGGACGTCCATTGCTCGGGGGACATGTGTGATCTCCTCGTGTCGCGCCGACGGCCACCGCTTGTGGCGGTGGAGACCGGCTTGCTCCGACGACCTGCCGTTGACCTGGTGGGTCACCCGGCCGGCCGAGCGGAGCGGTGGATCGCTCCTCGTCATCCTGGCACGAAAACCGCGTCGTCCGTGAGCCCTGCCACAGGGAGTGGATCGGTACAGCGGCGAGCGATCAACTCCCGTGAGATCACGGTAGTTCTTCTGTGGACGGACCGAATTCGCAGGTCATCGAATTAATGGAGGACCGACTAACGAGTTACGGACCATTGCGGTACCGATATTGGGGAGGCCGCGTCTCAGCTTGCGCAAATACGACAACCCCCACCCCGGTGACACCGCCCCCGAACAGACCAGTGCACGAGTTGAACTGACAAACGTCACGAGCTCCCGCCGAGGACCGCCTCCGCGGCCCGATCGCTGCCAGACTCCTGGCATGACCGCGCTGAGCCTGCCCGAGGAGTTCGTGCTGCTGCTGCACAAGCCCAACGGCTCCTACTACTCGACCTCCGACTACACCGGCGCCGCCGAGCTGGGCGAGCTGGTGCTGACCGACCGCGTCCGGTTGGAGAGCAAGAAGCTGACCGTGCTCGACGCCGAGCCCAGCGGCACCGGCTGGATCGACGACGCCCTCGCGCTGGTGGCCCGCAAGGCCGGGCCCAAGAACAAGCCGGTGCCGGCGACGACCTACATCCAGAGCCGGACCTCGGCCCGCAAGCAGCACGCCGAAGCGCTCACCGAACGCGGTCTGATGCGCCGCGAGCGCAAGTCGATGCTGCTCATCAAGTACGACGGCTTCACCCCCGACCCGGGCGCGCGGGACGCGCTCATCGCCCGCGTCCGGGGCGCCGCGCGCAACGAGATCGAGCTCGACGACCGCCTCGCGCTGCTGGCCGCGCTGGTGCACGCCACCGGGCTGTACGTGGTCTTGGGCCTGGACCGGGCCGAGCGCAAGCGGCTCAAGGAGATCAGCAAGGGCGAGCAGCTCGGCGGTGCGGTCCGCGACGTGATCGCCGAGACGACGGCCATCCTCGCCGTGACCACCACCGTCGCGGCCGGAGCAGCGACGAACTGACGGCATTCCGCCACTCGGCCGACGAGATCCGGACAACCGCCCACGTCGGGCATAGGATCGCGCTCGTGGATCGAGCAGCTGTTTCCAAGACCGTTGACCAGGCGTGGGACGAAGCGATTCTGCCGAGTCTGTCCGAGCTGGTGAGGATTCCCGCGGTGTCGCCGTCGTTCGACGCCGATTGGGAGAACACCGGGCACCTCGACGCCGCCATCGAGCACGTGCGGGCGTGGATCGACGGCCGCGGCATCGACGGCGCCGAGATCGACGTCGTCCGGCTGCCGGGGCGGACCCCGCTGCTGCTGGTGGACGTCCCCGGATCGGCCGACGCGCCGGACGAGTCCGTGCTGCTCTACGGCCACCTCGACAAGCAGCCGCCGCTCGGCGGCTGGTCGGAGGGCCTGGGCCCGTGGACCCCGGTGGTGCGCGACGGCAAGCTCTTCGGCCGGGGTGCCGCCGACGACGGCTACGCCGGGTACGCGGCGGTCACCGCGATCGAGGCGGTCCGCGCGAACGGCGGCTCGCACGCGCGCTGCGTCGTGCTGCTGGAGACCGGCGAGGAGTCCGGCAGCCCCGACCTGCCCGCCTACCTGGAACACCTGCGGAACCGGCTCGGCGCCGTGTCGCTGGTGGTGTGCCTGGACTCCGGTGCGGGCGACTACCAGCGGATGTGGCTGACGAACTCGCTGCGCGGCATGGTCCAGCTGGAGGTCGAGGTGCAGGTGCTCGACTCCGGGCTGCACTCCGGCATCGCCAGCGGCATCGTGCCCAGCTCGTTCCGGATCATGCGGCAGCTGCTCGACCGCATCGAGGACTCCGCCACCGGCGAGATCCTGCTGCCCGAGCTCACCGTGTCCATCCCGGAGAACCGGATCGCCGAGACCCGCGCGGCCATCGAGGCCGTGCCCGGCATGGTCACCGACTCGGTGCCGTGGCCGGAGGGCATGCGGCCGGTCACCGACGACGAGGTGGAACTGGCGCTGAACAACGCCTGGCGGCCGACGCTGTCGGTGATCGGTGCGGACGGGCTGCCCAAGCCCGCCGACGCCGGCAACGTCCTGCGCCCGTCGACGACGCTGCAGCTGAGCTTCCGGCTGCCGCCGACCGCCGACCCCGAGGCCGCGCTGGCCGCCGTGCAGCGGCGGCTGTCGGAGGAGGTGCCCTACGGCGCCCGCGTCAGCTTCGGGCACTCCGAAGCGGGCCTGGGCTGGAACGCACCGGACCCGGCGCCGTGGCTGTCCGGCGCGCTGGACACCGCCGGTGAGGAGATCTTCGGCGCGAGCTGGCGGACCATGGGCCTGGGCGGCTCGATCCCGTTCATGGGGTTGCTGCACGAGGCCTACCCGGACGCGCAGTTCGTGGTCACCGGCGCGCTCGGCCCGGACAGCAACGCACACGTCCCCGACGAGAGCCTCGACCTCGCCTTCGCGGCCAAGATCACCAGCGCCATCGCCTACGTGCTCGACGCCCACGCGACTCGGTGAGCACCACCGCCGTGGGTCCGGTCGCGGCGGTGCTGCTGGTCCTGCCTCCCCGCGAGCGTCAGGACTTCGGGATGAGCGCCCAGAGCACGATGTAGGCCACGAACTGCGGGCCCGGGAGCAGGCAGGAGAGCAGGAAGAGGATCCGGACGGTCGTCGGCTTCATGTCGAAGCGCCGCGCCAGGCCGGCGCAGACCCCGGCGATCATCGCCTGGTCCTTCGGACGGGACAGGGACGTCTTCTGGTAGGTCGTCATGCACTCAGAATGCGTTGCGGACGCCCGCGAAACCTCAGGGACGAGCCCTGACCCACCCCGGACCCGACCCCCTGCCCGTCCCCGGCACCGCGAACGCCGTCGCGGCCTCCGGGAGTCCCGGAGGCCGCGACGGTCAGCGCTGGTCCGTTCAGCAGGCGGGGGTGTAGGTGCGGGACGCCAGGACCTTCTCGCCCGAGGTGACCTCGAACTTGGTGGTGGTGTTGTTGGGCAGCGAGGTGCTGGAGATGATCAGTCCCTTGGCCCCCACCGAACCGGAGCCCTTGGTCTCGCCGTTGACCTTGACCTCGTAAGGAGTCATGGGTGCGTCCGGCGCGCCGGTGATGCGGTACTCCACGACCGGGGTGCGGGCCCCGTCGGGGAACGCGGGCGCGAGAACCGGCATCGAGGCGACCACGGCCGACATGTCCTGGCACTTGGCCTCACCGAGCTGGACCTGGACCGGGGCCGGTGGCGCGGCCGACGCGGCCGTGGCCGCAGCGGGGATGGCCACCGCGACTGCGGCGAGAACGACGGTCAGCATGCGACCTGACATCTGAGAAGCACCTCCACGAGACGAGCGGATCAGCGCTTCGAAGCTAGAGCCCCCCGGGCCGCAGCGAGAGTTCGCTGCCCCCAACGGGCGACACCGGGTAACACGAACCGGTCCCGGGAGCCGTCGAGCAGACCGCCGCACGGGTCGTCGACGCCGCCGGGGTGCTCGCCCCGGACGGTCAGCGCGGTGCGCACCTTGTCGCGGGCCGGGTCGAGGACCTCGCGGACGATCAGCACGCACAGCAGCACGACCATCGCGTCCCGGATCAGCACCGCGCCCAGGAACCAGCCCTCCGGCAGTCCCTTGTTGGCCGTGCCCAGGTAGTAGTACATGCGCGGCGCCCACACGGCCGCGTCGACGACCATCCAGGTCAGCAGCAGCCGCCAGCGCGGAATCGCCAGCACCGCGAGCGGAACCAGCCACAGCGAGTACTGCGGGCTCCACACCTTGTTGGTCAGCAGGAACGCCGCCACCACCAGGAAGCACAGCTGGGCCACGCGCGGCCGGGTCGGCGCGGCCAGCGCGAGCCAACCGATCGCCAGGCAGGCCAGCAGGAACAGCCCGAGGCTGACCGCGTTGAGCACCACCGGTGTCGCGCCCGCGGGCAGCTGCCCGTCGAAACCGCCCCAGCCGGTGAAGTGCATCAGCACGTTGTACAGCGAGTCCGGGTCGGCGGGCCGTTGGCTGTTCAGCCGGAAGAACTCGCCCCAGCCGTCCGGGTAGGCCAGCAGGATCGGGACGTTCACGGCCAGCCACGCCAGCGCGGCGGCCAGCACCGCGCGCGCCGCGTCGGGCAGCTTCCCGGCGCGCCAGGCCAGGATCAGCAGCGGTCCGAGGAAGAACAGCGGGTAGAGCTTGGTGGCGCCGCCGATGCCGATCAGCACCCCCGCCAGCACGGGTCGTCGCCTCGCCCAGGCCAGCAGACCGGCGGTTCCCAATGCCGCGGCCAGGGCGTCGAAGTTGGTGAAGGCGTGCGCGAAGACCAGCGGTGACACGGCGGCCAGCGCGACGTCCCAGACGCGGCGGCGAGCCAGCAGGACCAGCGCCCAGATGGTCACCAGCCAGGCCGCCGCCAGCCACAGCGCGGTGATGTTGAAGTACAGGACGCTGGTGAGTCCACTCGGGAGCCAGCCGAAACCGGCCAGCGTCGCCCAACCGTCGGCGGTGCGGGCGTTGATCCACTGGAAAAGCCCCGTCAGCACCGGGTATTCCATGTAGCGGACCTGCTCGTTCGGCGTGCCCTCGTTCTCCACCCAGCCGGTCTTGTACGGAAAGGCGTTGTCCGGCGCCAGATCTCCCACGCCGTAGCGCGGGATGATGTCGGTGTAGCACATCGCGACGTACTGCTTGCTGTTCCGCCAGTCCAGCTGCGGACCGCTGCTGGTGTCGTAGGTGACCTGGCAGGGCGCCTTGAACAGCCACGCCGCGGCCAGCGTCAGCACCGCGAGCAGCAGGATCACCCGCAGCGGCGTCCAGAACCACTGCCGCCCGACCTGCGCGTGCCTTCCGAGCGGGCCGCCGACGAGCCGGCTGACCTTGCGCGGGAAGGACTCGGTCCAGGTCGGCGGGACCCGATCCGCCGGTGAGAGGGACGAACTGTCCACCGCTGCCGCGAGCACGTTCCCCGAGGACGCCGCTGGTTCCCGATCGGCGGATTCGTTGGTGGACACGCCCGGATGCTACTTGGCCCCGAAAAGCGGGAAGGGCACCCGCCGGGTCGACGGGTGCCCTTCCTCAGCTCAGCTCCGGCTATTCGCCGAACCGCCGCGTAGGTGCGACGTCACCGGGTTCACCGGGGCTGCTCGTCTCGGACTCGCACGGCGGCTCGAAGAAGCCACCGCAGTCCTGACCGTCACCGGGCTTCTCCCGGCTGGTGGTCGGGTCCTGGTCCTGCGATTCGCTCGGCATCGTGGGCGGCGGCGCCGACGTCGACGGCGGCTCCGACGAGGTCGGGGGCGGCGGCAACGGGATGTCCTGGAACTGACCGATGGTGTCGGTCTTCTTGAACTGCTCCACCTTGAGGCCCTTGTGGTAGCTGTTCATGAACTGCTGCCACACCATCGCCGGGTACTTGCCGCCGTAGAAGCTGGTGCCCGAGTTGTCCTCCAGCGGGACGTTGCGGCCGTTCTCGCTGGCCAGCATCGACACCGAGGCGGACAGCTGCGGAGTCGCACCGATCATCCACGCGGTGGCGTTGTCCTTGGTGTCCAGGTACTGGTGCGTACCGGTCTTGGACATCACCGGCCGGTCGCCCTCGAGACCCCGCTTGGCGTGGTCGGCGACGTCGAACATCGACGCGATCGTGTTGTAGGCCAGCTTCGCGGCCTCCGACTCCGACTCGTCGTAGAGCGTCTTGACCGGCTCGTTGTGGATCTTGATCGGCGGACCCTCGCGCGGCGTGATCTCCCTGACCAGGTGCGGGGTGTGCGACTTGCCCTGGTTCGCCAGCGTCGCGTACGCGTTGGCCATGTCGATCGGCTTGACCGGGTACATGCCCAGCGCGATACCGGACTGGGTCTGACCGTTGGCGTTCTGCAGGGTCTTCGTCGAGCCCTTGCCCGACTTGTACTCCCCCGGGACACCCGCGGTGTGCGCGGCCTCGGCGATGGCCGGCGGCCCGAGTCGGGCCGCCATGTTGACGAACACGGTGTTCACCGACTTCGTCATGGCCTCGCGGACACCGCAGTGGGTCGGCACGTCGCAAGCGACGTTCGGGGCGTTGGCGAACTCGGTTCCCGCGATGGTCTGCGGGCTGCTGCCGTCGTAGAACTCGCCGATGCCCAGGCCCTTGTGCAGACCCGCCAGCACCGCGAACGGCTTGAACGACGAACCGGGCTCGGTGGGCGCGACCGCCCAGTCGTAGCCACCGACGTCACCGCCGCCGCCGTAGTACGCCTTGACCTCACCGGTCTTGGGCTCGACCGCCACCAGCGACGTCTTGATGTTGTCCGGCAGCGTGTTCTCGGCCTGGGTGGTGGCGGCCTCGACCGCCGCCTTCTGGGCCTTCGGGTCGATCGTCGTCTTGATCTTGAAGCCCTCGCGGGCCAGCGTGTCCTCGTCGTAGCCGGCCTCTTCGAGTTCCCGGAGCACCTGGTCCTTGATCTTGAACTGGTCCGGGGTCAGCCGCCGGTCGATCCGCCAGTCGTTCTGACCGCGGGTCTCCGGCAGCTGCAGGCCCTCGCGCTCGCCGGCGGGCAGGAAGCCGTTCTTGACCATCTGGTTGAGCACGTAGTTGAACCGCGTGGTGGCCTGCTCCAGGTCCTCGCGCGGGTCGTTGCCCTTCGGCCGCTGCACCATGCCCGCCAGCACCGAGGCCTCGGCCGGGGTGATCTCGCTGGGCTTCTTGCCGAAGTAGGCGTTGGCCGCCGCGGTGATGCCGTTGGCGCCTCGGCCGTAGTAGGCGGTGTTGAGGTACGACAGGAGGATGTCGTCCTTGGTGCGCTCGTTGGTGATCTTGAACGCCAGCACGATCTCCTTGACCTTGCGGACGTAGTCGGGATCCGACTTGTTCAGCTCCAGGTCGAGCTTGATGAACTGCTGGGTGATCGTCGAACCACCACCGACGCCGGAGCCGGTGAACATGAAGAACACCGACCGGGCGATGCCCTGGAAGTCGAAGCCGGGGTTGGTGTAGAAGCTCGCGTCCTCGGCCGAGATCGTCGCGTCCCGCAGCGGCTTGGACACCTGGTTGAGGTCGCGGACGACCTCGCGGGAACCGTCCGAGCTCACCGTCGCCAGCGGCGAGTCATCCGCGTAGGTGATGGTGATCGGCTGCTTCATGTTCAGCAGCTTCTGCTCGTCCGGCGCTTCCCAGAACAGGTAGCCGTAGATGAACACCAGCGTCGGGATGATCACCGCTGCGGCCGCGCCCACGTAGCAGGCCCTGCGGATGCGCCGCCACAGGACGGCGCGCTTGGCTTGGGCGGCACTCATGTCGTCGTCTGGATCCTCGTCGTCGTCCCTGCCGGGGAAACCGGCGCTGCCGACGTCAGCGGCACCGCCGCTCTGCTGGTCGCCGAACCGATCGTCGTCGCCGTAGGGGTCGTCGTCGTAGTCGTCGGCGTAGTAGTTGTACGTGGCCTGGTCCGAGTGCGTCAGCAGGTTCGGCTCGCGGGTGACACCGGCACCCGCCGAAGCGGCACCCGCGGCAGCACCCGCACCGGCGGCACCGGCCGCAGCAGCACCGGCCGCACCGGCGGCGGCACCGGCCGCACCGGCGGCGGCACCGCCGGCTCCGGCCGCTCCCGCGGCACCGGCAGCACCCCGGTCGGCGCTCGGGGTCTGCGGGAGGTTCTGCGTCGGCGCCTCACCTGGCGGCGGAGCGGGACGACCGGCGGGCGGCTGCTGCCCCGCCGGCGGCGGACCAGGACGGCCCGGGGGAGGAGGCGGCGGCGACGGCGAGTAGCTCGTCGCGTCGTCCTCCCCGTTTAACTTGCTGGTCAGCGGCGACGGGCTCGAACCCGGCGCGGAGTCGTCGTCGAAGGACGGCGTCCACGCACCGGTCGTCTCCTCCGGGGCCTCGGCCCCGGGCCACTGCGGCTGCTGACCGCCGGGACGTCCCGGCGGGGGCGGCGGCTGCTGCCCACCGGCTCCGGGGCGACCACCGGGCTGCTCTCCCGGCCACGCCGGACCACCGGGCGGGGGCGGCGGGGGTCCGCCCGCCGGCCGCTGCGGTGGTCCTGCTTGACCACCGGGCTGGCCGGGGTTCTGCGGCGGGGGTGGCGTGGGGCGACCGTCGGGGTTCGGATGCCGGGAGTGGCGGCCCTTGGCATGGTCGTCACGCTCGTCGTTCACGAGTTGGCCTCCAGGACAGGCGTCGGGGCGACGCCGGTGATGCGTTCACGTCGGGGGTGCGCCGCATCGGCGCGTGCGGGCGTGCCGGGTGCACGACCGAATCTCACTCCGCTGCAGTCTTGCGCCCGGATCGGCCGTCGTTCAAGCCGTTGGTCCCGAGAACGTAAGACAGCACCAGGTGGTTCCAGTTACATGTGCGGCACACCTCGACGACGTAGACGTTGAACTCCTCGAACAGGTTGGCCATCCGGTCCAGCTCTTCGGGTTTGCGCGCCGATCCGGACGCGTGCTTGAGAGCGTCGCCGAACACCCAGGAGACCTGGGTCAGCTCTTCCTTCCTGCACACGGGGCAGGTGGTGTCGCTGGGTTCACCGTGGAACTTCGCCGCCTGAAGCAAGTACGGGTCGGCGTCGCAGACCTCCATCACCCCGACCCGGCCAGCGTGCAACTGCGCGAGGAGCGCTCGGCGCTGCAACGCGTAGTCGACCACTTGCCGTTGGGTCCGCACGACCACAGGGTACGTGCCGCCCCAGCGCGCTCCATGCGCCGTTCAGGGCAGGCGGGTATCTCCGCCATCACGTGCGGTGACGCCGAACACCTCTGACCCCGCTCGATGATGAGCCCCGATATATCGGCGCGATATACTCCGCCGGGTGCCCCTGCCAGCGCTGGCAGTCCTTATTATTCGCGGCGCCTATTAGACGCTCGTAGGAGGTGCAGATGCTCGAACTCGCGGTGCTCGGGCTCCTGCACAGCTCCTCGATGCACGGGTACGAGCTGCGGAAACAGCTGAACGACACGCTCGGCGTGTTCCGCGCGCTCTCGTGCGGATCGCTGTACCCGACGCTGCGCAGGCTGTGCCGGGCCGGGCTGATCGAAGAGGAACCGGACGCCGAGGAGTCCAAGGCGTGGGGCCGCCGCGCCCGCCGCGTGTACCGCATCACCGCCGCCGGTGAGCAGCGCTTCGACGAGCTGGTCGCCGACAGCGGTCCCCGCTCCTGCGAGGACAACGCCTTCGGCGTGCACGTGGTGTTCTTCTCCCGCACGCCCGCCGAGGCGCGCATGCGCATCCTGCTGGCCCGGCGCCGCCGGGTGGAGGAGCGCCAGGAGGGGCTGCGCAGCGCGCTGGCCCGTTCCGGCGAGTGCCTCGACCGCTACACGCGGGAACTGCACCGGCTGCGGCTGGACCACAGCGAGCGCGAGGTTCGCTGGCTGGACGAGATCATCGAGACCGAACGCGGCGAGCAGGCAGCTGCCTCGACGTCCGGGCGGCCCGATGCCGGTGGGAACCCAGACGCGGGTGATCCGCCACCGGCTCACATCAAGCAAGGACACGACAGATGACCAAGAAGGAGGGCCCTGCCATGGGCGGAGATCGTCCCGGTCGCTCGGTGCGAGTGGCGATCGTCGGCGTTGGGAACTGCGCTGCATCGCTGGTGCAGGGTGTGCACTACTACTCCGACGCCGATCCGGACACGAGGGTGCCCGGATTGATGCACGTCGCCTTCGGCGACTACCACGTCAGCGACGTGAAGTTCGCCGCCGCGTTCGACGTGGACGCCAAGAAGGTCGGCCGGGATCTCTCCGAGGCCATCGTCGCCAGCGAGAACAACACCATCAAGATCGCCGACGTGCCGCCGCTGGGCGTCACCGTGCAGCGCGGGCACACCCACGACGGTCTCGGCCGGTTCTACCGGGAGACCATCGAGGAGTCCGACGAGCAGCCGGTCGACGTGGTCCAGGCGCTGCGCGACGCCGAGGTCGACGTCCTGGTGTCCTACCTGCCGGTGGGCTCCGAGGACGCCGACAAGTTCTACGCGCAGTGCGCCATCGACGCGGGCGTGGGCTTCGTCAACGCCCTGCCGGTGTTCATCGCCTCCGACCCGGAGTGGGCCGCCAAGTTCACCGAGGCCGGCGTGCCGATCGTCGGCGACGACATCAAGTCGCAGGTCGGCGCCACCATCACGCACCGCGTGCTGGCCAAGCTGTTCGAGGACCGGGGCGTGCACCTGGACCGCACGATGCAGCTCAACGTCGGCGGCAACATGGACTTCATGAACATGAAGGAGCTGGAGCGCCTGGAGTCGAAGAAGACCTCCAAGACGCAGTCGGTGACTTCGCAGGTCGACCGCGACCTGGGCAAGCGCAACGTGCACATCGGTCCCTCCGACTACGTGCCGTGGCTGGACGACCGCAAGTGGGCCTACATCCGGCTGGAGGGACGCGCCTTCGGCGACGTGCCGCTGAACCTGGAGTACAAGCTCGAGGTGTGGGACTCGCCGAACTCGGCGGGGATCATCATCGACGCGATCCGCGCCGCCAAGATCGCCAAGGACCGCGGCATCGGCGGCCCGATCCTGTCGGCTTCGTCGTACTTCATGAAGTCGCCGCCGGAGCAGTACTCCGACTCCGACGCCTACCAGGCGGTCGAGGACTTCATCGCGGGCGAGGACGAGCGCTGAGCCGTCGCGGAACGGAAGCGGGGCACCCACCTCACCGTGGGTGCCCCGCTTCGTTCAGCAGGGGTTACTTGACCCACGCAGTACCTCCTTCCCGGTTGACGACCAGGCTCTCGGGGCGATCGAGTTGTCGTCGTGCGTACCTGGACCCGGCCGCTAGGCCTGAACCTTCGCGGTGAGCTGCTGCTCCGCGCGGGCCAGGACCGAGTGGACGGAGGCGAGGCCGTCGGTGGTCACCCAGGAGACCCGCAGGACGGGGCGGACGCGCTTGCGGCCGATGCGCATCGGCCAGCCGGCCACCTCGCGCGCCTGTGCGGCGATCCGCTCGCCCGTGCCGCTGGGGTGCTCGGCGACCACCGCGAACTCGTCCCCTCCGTAGCGGGCCACGGTGTGCTCGTCCTTGAGGCCTTCGCGCAGCCGCCCGGCCAGCGTCGACAGCAGCTCGTCGCCGCGCTCGAAGCCGTGCGTGGCGTTGAAGTCGGCGAGCCGCTGCACGTCGATGAGCACCAGGGTCGACAGCGTGCCGCGGGAGCGGGACCGGACCAGCGACTGCTGCAGCCGGTCGAGCAGCAGCACGCGACCGGGCAGACCGGTCAGCGGGTCGAGCAGTCCGGAGGAGTGCGAGACGTCGGTGTGCACGGACTGCAGCAGGACGAGCACTCGCCTGCGACCCTGCACGGTGACGGCGTGGTAGTCCGCCCAGATGCGGCTCTCGGTGCGACCGCTGATGATGACGAGCGGGATGGACAGCGGGCAGCCCGCGCGCAGCACCTGACCGGCCAGGTCGGCCCAGTCCGGCATGGACGCGCCGGTGTCGTCGCGGACCTCCCACCCGTGGGGACGGGTTCCGGTCAGCAGATCGGCCCGGTCGAGCTGCATCAGCTCGGCGGCGACGTCGTTGGTGGCCAGCACCTGGCCGCGGTCATCGGTCAGCAGCACCCCGACGTTCAGCCCGCTGACGAGCTCGTCCCACACGGGTGCCAGCTGGGCTGCAGCCACGTCAAGGACACTCATTCGGCCCCCTCCCTCCCCACCAAACGGAGCAGTCCGTCTGAGCCTCCCCTTGTGGTGGGGCGCATTTCAAGAGCGAAGCGACCACCCGTAATGGTGGTTTCACGCTCCGCTTATAACGCTGTGTCAGGGGCTTGACCACACCTTCCCCACGAGTCACCTCGATGATCGAATTTTGATCATTCGTGCAGGTGAAACACGATCGAGAAGGCCTGTGCGAAACGCCTCGCGGGCACTACCGATAGAGAGTGCGTCACGAACGGGCTTCCGCCCGAGCCGAGCGTCCGACTGCGCCGAGGCCATCTCTACCCTTGAGCGGCAGTGGTAGCCGAGAGGATGGTGCATGCCAATGCCCGGAACCGCGGATCTGGTTCCGCTGGCCGAGCGAATGCGTAGTCACAGGTCGTTGCTGGCCGTCATCGCGATCGCCGAGCTGATCGCCATCGTGGTGGTCTCGACGGTCAACACCCACGACCACATCGACGGCGAGGTCTACCGGCAGGGCGCCCAAGCGCTGCTGGGAGGTCGCGATCTCTACCACAACCTGCCGCCCACCGAGTCCGGTCTGAAGCTGCCGTTCATCTACCCGCCGTTCGCGGCGATCGTGTTCGCGCCGCTCGGGCTGGTGCCCAAGGCCGTGTCCACCGCGGTGATCATGCTGGTCAGCCACCTGGCGTTGCTGACCACGCTGTACGTGGTGCTGCGGGAGTCGACGTTCCTGCAGGCCCACCGGGATCGGGTGCTGATGGTGACCGCGGCCGTGCTGCCGATCGCGACGATCAGCGAACCGATCATGGAGACGATCACCTACGCGCAGATCAACATCGTGCTGATGGCGCTGGTGGTGGTGGACCTGCTGTGGCGGGTGGAGGGCACCAAGAAGCTGCCCTACCCGCGCGGCCTGCTGATCGGCATCGCCGCGGGCATCAAGCTCACGCCGCTGGTGTTCCTGCTCCTGCCGCTGCTGCGGCGGGACTTCCGGACGATCGCGGTGTCGCTGCTGACCTTCGTCGGGACGGCCCTCGTGGGCCTGCTGATCACCTTCGACAACGCCCGCAGGTTCTGGCTGCACGAGATGTTCGCCAACAGCCACGTCAACTTCGGGCCGAAGTTCACCGGTGACGCCTCGACCTACGCGGGCAACCAGTCGCTGAAGTCGCTGCTGTCGAAGCTCAGCGCGCCGAACCTGACGCTCGTGCTGGGCCTGCTCGCGGTGCTCGTGCTGGGGCTGGCGGTGCTGGGGATGATCAACGCCGTCCGGCAGCGGGACCTGCCCACCGCCGTGGTGCTCAACGGCGTGCTCGGTCTGCTGCTCTCGCCGATCTCCTGGTCGCACCACTGGGTCTGGGCCATCCCCGGACTCGTGCTGCTGGCAGGCGCGGCGTACGTGCGGCGGGACTGGGCGATGCTGCTGATGACGACGCTGATCAGCGGGTTCTTCATGATGGGCCCGCACTGGAAGATGCCCCAGGGCAAAGGCCTGGAGCTGACCTGGAACGTCTTCGAGCAGTTCGTGGGCAACTCCTACGTCTACTTCGGCGTCGCCTACCTGGCCTACAACGGCTACCTGTGGTGGCGCGAACGCGACCGGACACCGGTCGACATCCCGCGGTCGGAGGAACCCGCGGTGGCCCCCTGACGCGAGAAGGCCCCGTCCGCTTCCACTTGGGTTCTAGTGGAAGCGGACGGGGCCTTCTCGTGCGCGGGATCAGACGCGGTGCATGACCACGGTCTCGGCGTTGTCGAAGCGGTGCATCAGCTCGGGGCTGATGGCCGGCATCGGCAGGGTGACGTCGGGGGCACCGGCCATGCCGGACAGCAGCGGCAGCTCGGACCTGGACGCGACCATCGTGTGCGCCGGGAGGACGGTCTCCTCCAGCGCGGCGGTGATCCGGCTGGGCCTCGGAGCCGAGGTCTGGCCGTTCTGCAGCGCGTTGAGCTCGCCGAAGCCCGGGATCGGGGCGGACAGGCCGGGACCGCTGCGCTCGACCGTGCCGGGCACCTTGGACAGCTCCAGCAGCGACAGGCCGGACAGCGGCGGCACCTCGGTGACCGGGGCCTGCCGCTCGCCCGGCACGTCCAGCGGCACGAACTCCACCGGCGCGGCCGGCGGAGCGGGCGGTTCGGCCAGGGCCGCGGACAGCACCAGCGGCGGCACGGTGCGCAGGTCGCTGCGCAGACCGCCCACGTCGGCGGAGGTCAGGTCGACCGAGTCGGTGGCCAGCAGGCCGCCGGTCTCCACCGGAGCCTCCTCGCGGGAGGCCAGCGCGCCTTCGTAGAGCTCCATGATCCCGTTGGCCGGGGCGAAGCCGTCGAAGTAGACGAGGTCGTCGTGCGGGATGACCAGCTCGGCCGTCTGCGGTCCGCTGTCGGGGACGCGGTCGCGGACGACGTCACCGATGGGCGCGGACCAGCTCAGCGAGCGGTGGAAGCCCTCGGCCGGGGTGGTCGGCGCGCTGCCCTGCGGCGAGCGGCGCAGGTCGAGCGGCGTGGCCTCGGACGGGTCGGCCGCCCAGCCGGCCAGCTTCAGCGGCGAGTCCTGGAACCGCAGCGCCGGGATCTCGCGCGTCAGCTCGTTGGCGGACTCGTCGATCTGGCCGCGGCGGGACTCGACCACCGGGCTGTTGTGCTGCGCACCCTCTGCGAACAGGTCCCCGGCCAGGCAACGGCCGAGCGGCGCAGTGTCGTCGAGCGCGGGCGGGAACACCGACTCTCCCAACGGCATCGGACGCTGTTGACAGGCATCCCCGGCGGAAGCGACCCCCGTACCGACGGCCAGCATGCCACCAGTGACCAGCGCGGTCTGTACGCCGCGCTTCGCCCAAGTCTGCATGGATCTTCTCCTTAACCAGGCTCCCCGCGTTCCGGGGGAAAATCAACTTCGAACGCCGCACCGTCATCAGAACTTGATCATGATCGGTCGGCGGTGGACTCAGATCGCGAAGTCACCGGCATGCGCGTTCGCCACGCTGCGAATCGCCGCCGGTCAGCGGGTCAGTCAGGGGTCGCGCCGGGGCGGACGGCACCCCTCGCAGCACCTCGGCGCGGTCCTGCGCGCAGGCGTCCGGACGCGCTCCGTCGGCGAGCGGTGCCGCCGGGTACCGGCCGGGGAGGCCGGCGCCCGGTTGCTGGCCGTCCGCCGTCTTGGCGCAGCCGGTCGACGCGGGCAGTGCGGTGTTCACGGCCGGGCGCTCCGGCTCGGGGGTGTTCGGGGTGACCGGAACGGGTTGTCCGGCCACCCGGACCGAAGCGTCCACCTGCGGGGATGCCGTGGACGGCTCGGGATCGGGGGTGTTCGCGGCCATCGGTGGCCGCGGGCCGTCCGGCTGCCGGTCCGGCCCGCCGGCGGGCTCGACCGGCGATGCCGCGGGCTCGGTGTCCTGCGGCGTGCGGGCGGGTTCGGCGGTCGCGTCGTCGTTGCCGCTGGGGAGGAGTTGTCCGACCGGTTCGTCGGGCACCAGGGCCAGCGGGTCCAGGTCGTCGAGCGGGAAGGAAGCGGGGTCCGCCTGTCGCACGTGCTCCAGCGCGGTCGCCGGGAGGTCCGCGGCATCGCCGGTGAGGGCGGCGGCCTCGGACAGCACCGGAGCTTCGGCGAGCGCGTCGGTCGGCGTCCCGGATTCGGCTTCCGCGGGCTGACCGACCAGCAAGGCCGCGGAGGTTCCGGCGACCGCGGTGCCCGCCAGGACCAGGGCACGGCCCAGCAACCGCCGTCCGGCGGTCTGCGTCGTACGGTCACGGACGGACATCGCGGTGCCAGAACCTCCTCGGCCTTCTGTGGCTCCCCCACGGAGCTTCGTCCTCCCTCGCGACGGGAACTCTGTCAAAACAAGGTCGTCTTCCGTAAGCGCAGAGAAGCCAGTTCGCTACATCGTGTTACAGCCTTCAACTTGCCGATCCGCCCGAACCGGACATCCCGCCGCCAACCGACCTCCCCGGGTCGACCCGGTCCGGTCGGGGGTGGAGGTTCGCGGGGGCGCCCGTTGTGGGGATGCGGGGTCGAGATCGGAGATACGGTGGCGGTGTGAGCGACCTGAAGATCAGCAAACCCGACGACGCCTCGACGGCGATCCCACGGGTTCTGCGGGTTTCCGCGGCGGTGAGCTGGCGCATGCTGGTGATCGCCGCCGCCTTGTACGTGACGGGCATGATCATCACGCGGATCTACGTGGTCGTGATCCCGGTGGCGATCGCGCTGCTGCTGGCCGCGCTGCTGGCACCGCTGGTGTCCTGGGTGGCGGGGCGCAAGGTGCCCCGGGCGCTGGCGACGGCGATGGTGCTGGTCGGCGGTCTCGCGGTGGTCGGCGGTGTGCTGACCTTCGTCGTCAACGCCTTCATCAACGGCTTCCCGGACCTGCAGCGCCAGGTCGTGGCCAGCCTCGAAGCCATGCGGCAGTGGCTGGCGGTCTCGCCGCTGCACCTCAACGACGACCAGATCGCCAACTACATCCAGCAGGCGCGTGACTGGTTGCAGTCCAATCAGGCGGTCCTGACCAGCGGCGCGCTGTCCACCGCGAGCACCTTCGGCAACCTGCTGACCGGGATCGTGCTGGCGCTGTTCACGCTCATCTACTTCCTCTACGACGGCCGCCGCGTGTGGCTGTTCGTGGTCCGCCTGGCGCCGCGCCAGGTCCGGCACCGGGTGGACAACGCGGGGATCGCCGGGTTCACGTCGCTGGTCGGCTTCGTGCGCGCGACCGCGCTGGTCGCGGTGGTGGACGCGCTCGGCATCGGCCTGGGCCTGGTGATCCTGGGCGTTCCGCTGGCGATCCCGCTGGCCGCGCTGGTGTTCCTCGGCGGGTTCGTGCCGATCGTGGGTGCGGTCGCCTCGGGTGCGGTCGCGGTGCTGGTCGCGCTGGTGACCAAGGGCTGGGTCGTGGCGCTGATCGTGGTCGGCATAGTGCTGCTGGTCCAGCAGCTGGAGGGCAACGTGCTCCAGCCGCTGATCCTCGGCCGCGCGGTGCAGATCCACGCGCTGGGCGTCGTGCTGGCGATCAGCATCGGCGTGGTCATCAACGGCATCGTCGGCGCGCTGCTGGCGATCCCGCTGGTCGCGGTGCTCAACGCCGCGATCCGGGCGTTGATCGCAGCCGAGGAGGAGCTGCCGGACACCACCGGCATCCCCCTGGAACCCCCAGCACCCGCCGACACCGACGACGCCGAGCCCGCGCAGGACAAGGCGGCAGAAGCCGAACCCGAGGACGACGAGAAGAAGGACTGAAGGCCCGCCGCGTTCAAGCGACGGTGACGACGTTGCGGCCGGCCGCTTTGGCGGCGAGCATCGCGGCGTCGGCGGCCACCAGGAGGTCGGTGAGCTCGTAGTCGAACCGGCCGGTGGTCGCCACGCCGATGCTCACCGTCAGGCCGGTGAGCTCCCGCTGGTCGCCGTGGATGTCGCGGGTGTCCACCGACAGGGCGGCCGTGGACACCCGGATCCGGTCGGCGACCCGGTAGGCCGTCTCGCCCTGGGTTCCGGGCAGCAGCACCACGAACTCCTCGCCGCCGAAGCGACCGACCAGGTCTTCGCTGCGGACGTTCTCCTGCAGCATCTTCGCGAACCTGGCCAGCACCGTGTCGCCGGCCAGGTGGCCGAGCTCGTCGTTGACCCGCTTGAAGCGGTCCAGGTCCAGCAGCAGCAGGGCGACCGGCTGCTGCCGCTGACGAGCGCGCATCAGCTCCACGCGCGCGATGCGCTCCCAGTGCGAGGAGTTGGCCAGACCGGTCTTGCCGTCGTTCTGGGCGGTCCGCCGCCACTGCGGCAGCTGGCTGGCCAGGTCCAGCAGGACCATCGGGGGCCCGGCGAGCAGCGCGGCCAGCGGCTCCGCCGACATCGCGACCGCGAGCAGTCCGCCGAGGCTCGCCGCGACGATGCCCAGCAGAACGTCGATCGGCTCACCCAGCACTGTGGAGCGCGGCGCTCCGGGCGTGCGCAGCCGAATCCCGCCCGCGACCACCGAGGCGCGCACCACCAGCAGCACCACGCCGACGGCGAAGAAGTTCACCGCCGTCCACACCGGCTCGTCCCACCCGGCGACCAGCCGCGCGGCGAACGTGGCGACGGTGGTGGCCGCGGTGGTGAACAGCCAGCGGTGCGCTTCCGGCCGGTCGTGCAGGACGCCGTGCAGCGTGGGTCCGAGCAGCAGCAGGACCAGGAGGTTGGTGGGCAGCAGCAGGATTCCGGCCGCCAGGTAGACGATGTGCAGCGTCCACGGGTTGCGCCGGATCTGCCGCCGGAGGTTGATCGACACCGAGGTGATCACGATGGTCGCGCCGGCGGTCGAGGCGAGCACCGCGAAGTTCAGCAGATCGTCGGAGTCCGGTCGTCGCCCGGTCACGAACACGAGCACGACCAACGCCAACGCCAGCGCTTGGACCAACAGGACGTAGCCGATCGCAGCAGGGCGCATGCGCCACAACAACCAACCGCCCATTCGGTCACCTCCCGCCCGGAGCCTGGCACAGCGAATGAGCGCACCGAAGCACAACGTGAAAACGGGAACGGCGTTTCGCGGCGAACGCCCCCAACCGGGCGTCGCGGATCGGCGGTTCGGAGCAGTGCGACGCATTTCGCTTTCCCGACCACGTGATTCCGCAACGGAGCCCTCGTGGGGCAGGATGGGCGTTCGGGAGGAGTGCGAGTTGACCGGTTGGCAAGCATCGCCGACGCCACCTCAGGTGGCCGACGGCCGAACACCGCTGTGGCGGGGGCACAACGTCTTTCGCGTCGTGACGTTCCTCTACGCCGCGGTCATGTTCTTCATGTTCTTCAACCGCTACGAGCGACCGTGGCTGGCGGCGATCTGCCTCGGCTGCATGGCGGTGTGGACGACCTTCACCGTTTGGCGCTACCGAACCCGAGCCGGGCGCACCAACCGGCTGGTGGCCGCCGACGTCGTGGTGGTCAACGCGCTGTTCCTGCTCAACGAGTTCATCCTCACCGAAGCGCACATGCTCTCCTCGGACCCGTCGGTGGTGACGGTCTGGCACTCCACCGGGGTCACCGCGGCGGCGGTGCAGTGGGGGATGAAGGGCGGTGTCACCACCGGAATCCTCGCTGCTGCGGGCAATCTGCTGGTCCGGGGCCGCACCGGATCGGACATGGCGCTGGACACGCTGCTGCTGGTCGGCGTGGGCCTGGTGATCGGCCTGAACTCCGACACCGCGCGCCGCTCCACCGAACGACTCGCGCAGGCGCTGCGCGCCGAAGCCGCCACGGCGGAACGGGAACGGCTCGCCCGGTCCATCCACGACAGCGTGCTGCAGGTGCTGGCGCGGGTCCGCAGGCGCGGAGCGGAGCTCGGCGGCGAGGCGGCCGAACTGG
Source organism: Saccharopolyspora endophytica (assembly GCF_018070075.1). Classification (GTDB taxonomy): domain Bacteria; phylum Actinomycetota; class Actinomycetes; order Mycobacteriales; family Pseudonocardiaceae; genus Saccharopolyspora; species Saccharopolyspora endophytica. The sequence goes on along the minus strand of NZ_JAGPXE010000001.1, from coordinate 143,508 downwards.
CGGAACTGGCCGGGGAGCAGGAGATCAAGCTGCGCTCCCTGATCGCCACGAACCCGGAGACCACAGAGGACGGTGAGACCGATCTCGCGGCCGGCCTGCAGGTGTTCCGCACCGCGCGGGTGCACGTGTCGGTGCCGGGCAACCCCGTGCGGTTGAGCGAGCAGCTCGGCGCCGACCTCGCGGCGGTGGTCCGGGAAGCGCTGGCCAACGTCGACAAGCACGCGGGCGCTGCGGCCCAGGCCTGGGTGCTGCTGGAGGAGCTGCCGGACGAGGTGGTGCTCAGCGTCCGCGACGACGGACCGGGCATCCCCGAAGGGCGGTTGGACGAGGCTGCCGCCGAAGGGCGGATGGGGATTGCGAAATCCATCCGGGGTCGGGTCGCCGCGCTGGGTGGGAAGATCAGTCTCGACACCGAGCCGGGCGAGGGCACCGAGTGGGAGGTCCGGGTCCCGCGCGTCCCGGAGCCGAAACGCCGCCGAGGAGGACAGCGATGAGCGAACCGCCGGTCACCGTGATGGTCGTCGACGACCACCCGATGTGGCGGGACGGGGTCGCGCGCGATTTGAGCGAGCGCGGTTTCGACGTCCGCGCCACCGCGAGCGACGCCGCGTCGGCGTTGCGCATCGCGCAGGCGGTGACGCCGGACGTGGTGCTGATGGACCTCAACCTCGGCGACACCTCGGGCGTTCAGGCGACGCTGCAGATCACCCAGGAGATCCCCGGCACCCGCGTGCTGGTGCTGTCGGCCAGCGGTGAGCACGCCGACGTGCTGGAGGCGGTGAAGGCCGGTGCTTCGGGATACCTGGTCAAGTCCGCCTCGGCGGAGGAGCTGGTGGACGCGGTCCGCCGCACCGCCGCGGGCGACGCGGTGTTCACTGCGGGCCTGGCGGGGCTGGTGCTCGGCGAGTACCGGCGGATGGCGATCACCCCTGACTCCGAGCACCAGGCGCCGCAGCTCACCGAGCGCGAGACCGAGGTGCTGCGGCTGGTCGCCAAGGGCATGACGGCCCGGCAGATCGCGAACAAGCTGGTGATCTCCCACCGCACGGTCGAGAACCACGTCCAGTCGACCCTGCGCAAGCTCCAGCTCCACAACCGCGTGGAGCTGGCCCGCTATGCCATCGAGCACGGCCTCGACCAGGACGGCGAGCAAGAAGAGGAGAGCTGACCCTCGGTCCCCTGGGAGCCGTTCACGCATTGCGCTGCTTCAGGTGCGGGCTGAGTCCCGCACCTGAAGCAGCCCCTAGGCCAGGGTGGTCTTGGTCGTCTGCCTCGCCGCGGCCGCGCTCGGTGCTTCCAGAGCGGCTTCCGCGGCCTTGCGGAACGTGGCGTGCGGGTGCTGGGCAAGCGCGGCGCCGACGGCCTGGACTGCCGAGGCGTTCATCGACAGGCTGGTGACGCCCAGGCCCGCGAGGACCCCGGCCAGGTGCGGGTCGGAGGCGGCCTCACCGCAGACACCTACCGATTTGTCGACTTGTCGACCCGCCTGCCCGACCATCGCGATGAGCCGCAGCAGCGCGGGCTGCCACGGGTCGTTGAGGCCGGCGAGCGCCCCGACCATGCGGTCGGCGGCGAAGACGTACTGGGCCAGGTCGTTGGTGCCGATGCTGACGAAGTCCACCGCCTGCAGGATCTCCGCCGCGGACAGCGCTGCGGCCGGGACCTCGATCATCACGCCGACTCGATCGATTCCGTTGGCGCGAGCGCGTTCGGCGAACCAACCGGCCTCGTCCGCGGTGGCGACCATCGGCGCCATCACCGACACCTCGGCACCGGAGTCCTGCGCGGCACCGGCGATCGCTTCGAGCTGGGAGTCCAGCAGGTCGGGCCGGTCGAAGGCCACTCGCAGGCCGCGCACGCCCAGCGCCGGGTTCGGCTCGGCGCCCATGTCGAGGAACGACAGCGGCTTGTCGGCACCGGCGTCGAGGGTCCGCACGATCACGGGCTTGCCGGCGAACGGCGTGAGCACCTCGGCGTAAGCGGAGCGCTGGGTGGCGACGTCGGGTTCGACGTCGGCGCCGAGGTAGCAGAACTCGGTGCGGAACAGACCGACTCCCTGCGCCCCGACCGCGACCGCGGTGGTGGAGTCGGTGGCCGACCCGACGTTGGCGAGCACCTTGACCGGCACCCCGTCGGCGGTCTGCCCGATGCCGTTCCAGTCGGCGTGCTCGGGTCGTTCGGCGACGCGCACGGCCACCTCGGTCTCGGAGAGCTCGACGTCGCCCGCGTCCCCGTCGACGGTGGCTCCGGCGCCGGAGGCGGCCAGCACCCCGCGCACCGCGACGACCGCCGGGATTCCCAGCGCACGCGCGAGGATCGCGGTGTGGCTGGTGGGCCCGCCCTCCTCGGTGACCAGCGCGAGCACCAGCTCCGGATCCAGGTCGGCGGTGTCGGCGGGCGCGAGGTCGCGCGCCACCAGCACGCTCGGGGTGGAGAGCTCGGGAACGCCGGGCGGGGTGACGCCGTCGATCTCGGCGATGATGCGGTCGCGCACGTCGTGGACGTCGCGGGCGCGCTCGGCCATGTAGCCACCGGCGGCGCGCAGCGCGTCGGCGAAACCGTTGGCGGCTTCGTAGACGGCGCGGACGGCGGGCAGCGACCGAGTGGTGACGAGCTGCTCGGCCTGCGAGATCAGGGCCGGGTCCATGGCCATGGCGGCGGTGGTCTCCAGCACCGCCTTGGCGTCACCGCCGACCCTGGCGGCGCGCTGGAACAGCCCCTCGGCCACCGTGTCGGCGGCGGGGCGGATCCGCGCGGCCTCGGCGACCTGGTCGGCAGGGGAGGGCGTGGCGGCGGGCTCGGGCAGCGGTTCGGCGACCCGGACGATCGGCCCGGCGGCGCGGCCGGAGCTGACTCCGACACCAGTCAAACGCGACATGGTCTAGACCATACCTTTCCGAGTTGCACGGCAGAAGCGCTCGGCGCGGATACGACACACACGAGAACGCACCGCTGACGACCAGCGTAAGGACGTGTTCCCCGTTTGGCTTGATCGTGTGAGCCAGCGGGCACTCCCGCTACTCACCGTGGGTTCCTACGTCACCCGAATGCAGCAGCGGGTGGCATTACTCATAGGTAACAACTGAGTAGCCGTACGGATCCGGCCCGCACCCCTGAAATCGCAGGCTAGAGCCATGACATTCACCGCGACGATCACCGAATCGAAACTCGACGTCGACCGGCTCGCCGAACAGCTCGCCGCCTTCGCGAGCTTCTTCGCGGCCCAGCCCAAACCGGCCGATGATGATCGCGAAACCGACCCCCGCGCCGAAATCCCCCGCCGGGTGGATCCTGTTCCAGGAGAGCCGGTCGACACCAGCCACCACGACGCGTCCCAGTCCCCGGTCGCTTCGACCGGGGAGCCCGGCAAACACGATCTGCGGAAATCCCGCAAAAGATCGAACAAAAGGCGCGATTAAAGCTCCCACCAGGGACAACACCGTGAATCGCGAAAATCGTGTGCTCTCGGACACAAATGATTATTCCGCCTTTGATCCACCGTTCGAGCGAATTCAGGGGTCAAGGTGGATCTTTCCCCGGGGAGTTGCCGTCAAACTGAACAGGTTGTCGCTCGTCGGTATTCGCGCCATCGACGATCGCAACCTGCTGTGGGCCGGCCGCAACGCCCCCCGTGCGGTCGGCCCTCAGCTCGAAACCTCAGGCGGGCAGCAGGTGCGGGGCGTGCTCGGCCACCGCGGCGACGACCTCGCGAGTGGACGGGTTGACCGCCTTCCAGTCCCCGATCACCACGGTCGGCACGGTCTCGTTGCCGTCGGCGATGGAGCGCACGACGCCCGCCGCCTCCGGGTCCTGCCAGATGTCGACCTCGGTGAATTCCAGGCCGGAGCGCTGCAGCCCGGCGCGCAGCGACATGCAGAACGGGCATCCCGGCCTGCTGTAGACGGTGACTTGCTCGGCGGACATCCGACCTCCTGGTTTCCCGCACGGCTCTTCCCGTCGAGCTTGAACAACCACGGCGCCGAAATCATTCGCACGAGACGCAGCTCATGGCTCGCACGCAGCCGACTGTGGAGCCCGGTGGTGACGCCCGTTACGGTCTGACCGACGTCCCACGAGGTGGACGCCATCGGAGCGGACCGAGAGGTTGGGGACATGACGGAGCTGTCACCGCGCGAACGAGCGCGGGCAGCCACCGAGCAGGACATCCGGCGGCACGCTCGGACGCTGCTCGTCGAGCACGGCAGCGACGCGGTGACGCTGCGCGCGATCGCGCGCGAGCTGGGCATCACCGCGCCCGCCCTCTACCGCTACTACGCCTCTCGCGAAGACCTGCTGCGACAGCTGTGCGACGACATCTGCGCCGACCTCTCCGAGGAGCTGTCGACGGCGTTCGACCCGTCCAGCCAGGACTTCCTGGACCGCACCTTCGCGGTCTGCCGCCGGTTCCGCGCCTGGGCGCTGGCGCACCCGAAGGAGTTCGCGCTGGTCTTCGCCACCCCGAAGGATCTCGCCCGGCAGCCGGACCGGTTCGCGGGCGTGTTCCTGAGCATCGTCGCCCCGATGATGTCGGAGAATCCCAACGCGGAGGAGAAGGTCAAGGCGCCCGTCGACCTGCCGGACCTGTCGGTGCAGCAGAAGTCGCTGGCCGACGCCTTCTCCCACGAGGGCATCGACATGCCGCCGGAGGCGATGGACGCCGAGGCCGTCTACTTCCTGATGCGCTGGTGGGTGCGCCTCTACGGGCACATCGCGCTGGAGGTCTTCGGCCGCTTCCCGTTCGACCTGTTCCACGCCGATCAGCTCTTCGACGCCGCCCTGCACGAGCTGGCGGCCGAGAGCGGCCTCACCTGATCCTGACTCAGTGTGGTCGGAGGGCCGCCGGGTCCAGGTAGACGTCCACCCTGGGGTGAATGAGCTCAACCGGGGTTTCGTCGCGCCTGCGGTGCGCTCCGACGTAGGGCGGCGGCTCCAGCCTCTCCCGCAGGCGCGCGGGTCCGACGGGCTTGGGTTCGAGCATCATCAGGCGGAAAAGCTCTGCGATCTCGTGGAAATGAGGCGATCGCGGCTTCAACGACTCGCGCAGCGCCCACACCGTCAGCGCCCCCGGTCCCGAACCCGCGTGCTGACCGTGGCCCCCGCGCAGCGGGAAGGTCAGCAGGAAAACCGCTGTCACGAAGAGTGCTCCCGCCACCACGAACCACCCGGGGGACAACTCCAGAAGCATGAATCCGTGAAACATGTTGCCGTACCTCCACTTTCAACAGTCCGATGTGGAGACACTAGCGACCCGGCCGGGCGGCCCCGCAACGGATCCGGGGAGGCCCCGCGAGCGGGAGCGGCCTGGGGGGAGAGAAGGAGCGCAACACTGATCATTTCCGGCGTATTGAGCTGATCGGAAACCGGGCATTGTAACTACCGGGCGGGGTGATTACTCGAAGTTCATCAGATCGGGGAATCCGATGCTCGGGGGTTGTGATTGTGGTGGCGAATTCGGTTGCTCCGGTTCGCGGATTTCCGTCGTTCGGCGGAGTACCAGGCGGTCACCCCCGCGTTGTCACTGAGCGCATCTGAATGATCATCAGAAGGGTAGGAGCGAATCACGCGGCTGTCGCAATGGCACGCTACCTAGGTCACATCTTCGCTGGTCATACCGCTTGGATCGTCACGATCAGTGTTTGTTTGCGGGGTAAAGCTGTTTCGTTTGTCGCACCGCCACCGTGGTAACTTCGACGATCCCAGCGCTTTCGAATTCCTTCACGCACGCTAACGACGGAGCACTCCCAAGTGGACGTGGCATTGTGGGTTGCCCTCGCGGCAATCGTAGTGATTCTGCTGGCCTTCCTGGTTTCCCTGCAGCGCCTCAAGTTCCAGATCCGGCTGCGCGACGAAGAAGCGCACCACTTGGTCACGCGACGCCTCCCAGCGCTGATGGACGCCGAGCGGGGCCTGCCCATCGACGTGCCCGGACCGCTTCGGCCCCACCTCGCCGACACCCCCTTCCACCAGGAGATGCAGACCGCCATCGGCCAGTTCGCCGGATTCGCCGACGAGACCAGGCAGCGCGCCGACCGCGCCGCCAAGGCCACGCTGATCTCCACCATGCGCGGCGTGCAGAGCCTCGCCAACGAGCAGCAGCTCGCCATCACCGAGATGCAGCACGAGCACGACGACCCCACCGTGCTCGAAGGCCTGATGAAGATCGACCACGCGAACTCGCAGCTCGTGCGGCGCGCCCAGGCCACCGCCGTGCTGTGCGGGACCTGGCCCGGCCAGCAGCGATCCGCCGCGCCGGTGCTCGACGTCGTGCGCGGGGCGACCTCGCGGATCCGCGACTACCTGCGGATCGAGGCGCACTCCGAGAGCGAGCTGTCGGTGTCCAGCCGGGCCGTGGAACCCGTCGTGCTCGCGCTCGCCGAACTGCTCGACAACGCGGCGCGCTACTCGCAACCCGCCACGCAGGTCCAGGTGCACTTCCAGCCCGCCCACAACGGGCTGTCCATCGTCGTCGACGACGCCGGGGTCGGCATGAACCCCGAAGCCCGCGAACGCGCGAAAGCGCTGCTCACCGGCCGGGAAGTCGTCGACATCAACAAGCTGGGCGACCCGCCGCAGATCGGGTTCGCGCTCGCCGGCGTGCTCGCCGCGCGCTACGGGTTCAAGGTCTTCGTGGAGGCCGCCTCGCCCTACGGGGGCATGCGCGCGGTGCTGTTCCTGCCCAACGAACTGCTCACCAAGCCCGAAACGCCGGCGCCCGCACCTGCGATGAACGAACCGGCCGCTGATCAGCGGACCAGCACGGGCCTGCCCAAGCGGCAGCGCCGCAGCCACGCCGTGTCGGCGCAGTCCGCCGAGCACGGGAACTGGGGAACGGGCACGCCATCGGTGATGGGCGCGTGGCAACGCGGCAGCCTCACCGGTCGCGGGTCCGAGGACGAACCGGACGACGAAAAGGGAACCTCCGCGTCATGAACAGCAACCGACAGCACGACCTGGGGTGGATGCTCGACGAGGCTCTGCGGATCCCGGAGGCCAGGCACGCGATCCTGCTGTCCTCCGACGGCCTGCTGATGGCCCACTCCGCGGACATCACCTCCGACGACGCCGAGCGGCACGCCGCCGCCATGTCCGGCCTGCAATCGCTGGCACGGGCCAACTCCGCGTTCTGCGGCTCGACCGAGAAGTCCTGGCAGCAGACCATCACCGAGTACGACCACGGCTACGTGTTCCTCGTCGCCGCAGGTCCGCGCGCCTACGTCGCCGCGTCGGCGGGGCACGGCGTGGACGTCGAGACCATGACCCACCGGTTGATGGAACTCGTCCAGCGGCTCGGGAAGGAACTCAGCACCGGTCAACGCGTCGGTGAGTTCGCGTGAGGCGTGGTGAGCGCGCGTTAGTCCGGCCGCACGTCGTCACGCGCGGCCGGGCACGACCGTCGCGCAACACCTTCGAGATGGACACCCAGATCTACGCGGTGCGCGACGCCCCGCCCGGCACGGCCGGTCCCGAGATGCGGCGCGTGCTCCGCCTCTGCAGCGACGGGGCGACGCCCGTCGCCGAAATCGCCGGACACCTCAAGTTGCCGATGAGCGTCACGAAGGTGCTGCTCGGCGACCTGCTGGACAGCGGCCACATCGTCACCCGCAGCGCCCAGCACGACCTGGAAGCACCGGACATCGGGCTGCTGCAGGACGTCCTGGACGGGCTTCGGGCCAGCTTGTAGAGAGCAGGAGACTTCGTGACCGACGATCGAACCCGGCTGCACGGACCGGAATTCGCCGCCGACCCGCAGGCCGTCTACCGGCGGCTGCGCCAGGCGGGTCCGACGGCTCCGGTGGAGATCGCGCCGGACGTGCCCGCCACGCTGGTGCTCGGCTACGCCGAGGCCCTGCAGGTGCTGCGCGATCCCGCGAACTTCCCGAAGGACCCGCGCACCTGGCAGCGCACCGTCGCGCAGGGCTGCCCCGTGCTGCCGCTGATGTCGTTCCGGCCGAACTGCATGTTCACCGACGGCGCCACCCACGCCCGGCTGCGCGGCGCCGTGACCGACGCGCTCGCGCGGGTCGACACCCGGGAACTGCGCACCCACCTGGAGGAGACCGGCGACGCGCTCATCGACCGGTTCGCCGCCGACGGCAAGGCCGACCTGGTGGAGCAGTACGCGCGGGTGCTGCCGCTGCTGATGGTCACCCGCATCTGCGGGGCGCCACCGGTGATCTCGGAGAAGATCGTCTCCGGCGCGCTGGCGCTGTTCGACGGCGTCGACGGCGGGCGGGGGATCGGCACCGCCGTCGCCGAGCTCGTCGCCGCGAAGCGGAGCCGTCCGGGGCCCGACGTCGTGTCGTGGCTGCTGGCGCACCAGGCCGGGCTGACCGATGACGAGGCCGTGCACCAGATCGCGCTGCTGTGCAGCGCCGGGAGCGAGCCGCTGCAGAACCTGATCGCCAACACCCTGCGGCTGCTGCTGGTCGACGAGCGGTTCGCCGGCGACCTCTCCGGCGGCAGCCTGCCGGTGGCCGACGCGCTCGACGAGGTGCTGTGGTCCGATCCGCCGATCGCCAACTACGGCACGGTCTTCCCGCCCCGGGAGGTGCAGGTCGGCGGCAACCCGGTGCCCGCCGACCAGCCCCTGCTGATCAGCTTCGCCGGGGCCAACACCGATCCCGCCGTCGACGCGGGCGGACGCGTGGGAAACCGGGCGCACGTCGCGTTCGGCGCGGGCAGGCACGCGTGCCCGTCACCCGCTCAGCGCATCGCGCGGATGACGGGCACCGCGGCCGTCGAACGCGTCCTGGACCGGTTACCGGACCTCGAACCCGCGGTGCCCGCGGAGGCGTTGGAGTGGAAGTCCGGCCCGTTCCACCGATCCCTGGCCTCGCTGCCGGTGCGGTTCCCGCCGCCGCCCAAGCAGATCCGGCCCTGGCTCGGCTCTCCCGCGCCCGTCGTCCGGCGCGAATCCGGGCCCTACCGTCCCGCCGGCCGGTGGGCCGCGTTCAGCAGGTGGCTGCGCGGCGGTTGATCACAGACCCGCGACCGGCGCCTTGTGCAGGTCCTCGATGACGTTGCGGGCGTCCGGGTACCGGTAGGAACCGGATTCGTAGAGCACGTAGGCGTTTCCGCCCAGGTCGTCGATGCCCTCGGACATGCTCGGCGAGCGGAAGCAGCGCGTCGACGGGATGTCGATGTCGGTGGCGCCCTTGTCGATCACGTACAGGTTGCTGCGCACGTCGCGGGAGAGCGAGGTGCTGTAGACGAACTTGTCGCCGGTGACCATCAGGCCCTGCGTGCCCTTCGGGATCTCGAAGGACTTGCCGGTGGTGAGCGCGCCGTCGGCGGCGACGCTGTAGGCGTACATCTTCTCGCGGCCGTCGCGGCTGTACTTGCCCGCGTAGAGCGTGTTCCCGTCGCCGGACAGGAACGACGCGCCGTAGACCTCGCGGGCCTCGCCGGTCTGCTTGACGTAGGGGCTGCCCTCGGCCTTCAGCGCGTCGGCGAGCTCGCTGAGCTTGTACTTGCGGATGGTGTAGTGGCCCTCGGTGTTGTTCCTGCCGGTCACGAACGCCCAGCCGCGGGCGATCGCGATGCCGCTGGCGTGGGTTTCGGCGATCTCGACGTCACCGACGGTCTTGCCGGAGGCGGGGTCGACGCCGTAGATCTTGGCGTTCGAGCCGTCCTTGCCGTAGGCGCTGGCCAGCAGCAGGCCGTTGCCCGCGCCGTCCCAGTCGTTCCACGCGGCCAAGCCCTGCGGGGTGTGCTCGGGCAGTCCCGGGATCTTCGGGCCCGCGCTGAACTTCTCGTCGTAGGTGTAGCCCGCCGACGGCCCGCTGTAGAAGGAAGCGTCCTGGCCGCTGGAGTCGTCATCGCAGGCGATCGCCGCGGTCTCGGCGGCGGCGCCGGTCGCGGGCACGCCGAACAGCAACGCACCGCTCACCGCGGCGACAACGGATTTTCGGACCAGCGCTCTCATCGCTTCTCCCTCAGTGGCGTTCGGCATCTGCTCCACTGAGACGCACGGCGAGCCGTTCGGTTCCCACCTGGCACGGCTGTCACCCGCAAAACCACCGAGCGGCACCGCGACGGCGACGCCGAGCACCGTTCGGGGGACGACATTCCCATCTCGCGCGAAATTCGAGTCCGCTCTTCAGCCTTCGAATTTCGCGCGAAATCGGAAAATGCCGGTCACGGCAGGGGGTTCGCCTCGTCGTGGGCTCGTTGGATGTCCTGGCGGGAGGTTTCGGCGCCGGTGGCGATGGGCGCGGTGAGCCACTGGCGCGGCGTGCCGAAGGCTTCGACGAGGTCGACGGCGTGCGGCCGGATCTCACCGCAGAGCTCGTTGACGGCCTGGGTGACGGACTTCGCCCTGCGCGGGCTGATCCGCTCGTGCTCCAGGAACCACGCCTTGTCCTCCTCGATGGTGGACAGCGCGTAGAGGTCGCAGAGCTTGTCGAGGATCTCGGCGTTGCGCGGGTCCTGGCAGCGGTCGACGGCGGCGACGAGCGCGTCGAGCACCAGCCGGTCGATGTGCACCCGGGCCGCGCGCAGCACGTGGTCCTGGGCGTTGTTGAACACCTCGAAGGCGTTGTCCTTGTTGGCCTTCCGCAGCCGGCGGCCCAGGCCGTCGAGGACGTGCGCCTCGCGGTCGTCGAAGAGCTTGAGCTGCCACCCCCGGTCGAGGATGTCGTCCTTGTTCGAGGCGTCGATGATGCGCTGCACGATCGAGTGCGCGGCGGAGCGCTCGATGACCGCGCCCACGAACTGGTCCGCGACGAACTTCGCCAGGCCCAGCGTGCCGATCCCGTCGAACTGGTCCTTGTAGTCGGTCAGCAGCCCCTTCGCGACCAGCTGCAGCAGGACCGTGTTGTCGCCCTCGAACGTGGTGAACACGTCGGTGTCGGCCTTGAGCCCCGCCAGCTGGTTCTCGGTGAGGTAGCCGGCGCCGCCGCACGCCTCGCGGCAGGTCTGGATGGTGTGGGTGGCGTGCCAGGTGGTGACGGCCTTGAGCCCGGCGGCGCGGGACTCCAGCTCGCGCTGCGCGCGCTCGTCGTCACCCCGCCCGACCTCGTCGAGGGCCTGCACCAGCTCCTCCTGCGCGAAGTGCAGGGCGTAGGACTTCGCCAGCGCCGGGAGGAGTTTGCGCTGGTGCGCCAGGTAGTCGAGGACCACGACCTCCTCGCCGGTGCCCGGCCGGTCGAACTGGCGGCGCGCGTCGGCGTAGCGCAGCGCGATCTCCAGCGCCAGCTTCGCGGCGGCGCCGGAAGTGCCGGCGACCGAGATCCGGCCGCGGATCAGGGTGCCGAGCATGGTGAAGAACCGCTTGCCCTGGCTGTCGATCGGGCTGCTGTAGGTGCCGTCCTCGGCGACGTCGCCGTAGCGGTTGAGCAGGTTCTCGCGCGGCACCCGCACCTGGTCGAAGTAGATGCGGCCGTTGTCGACGCCGTTGAGCCCGGCCTTGCGCCCGCAGTCCTCGATCCGCACGCCCTCGCAGGTGTTCCCGCTCGCGTCGCGGATCGGCACCAGCAGCGCGTGCACGCCGTGGCTCTCGCCCGCGGTGATGAGCTGCGCGAACACCACGGCCATGCGACCGTCGCGCGCGGCGTTGCCGATGTACTCCTTGCGCGCCGCCTCGTGCGGGGTGTGGACGACGAACTCGCGGGCCACCGGGTCGTAGGTGGCGGTGGTGCGCAGGCTCTGCACGTCGGAGCCGTGGCCGGTCTCGGTCATCGCGAAGCAGCCCGGCAGTTCGGCGCTCATGATGTCGCGCAGGTAGCGCTCGTGGTGGTGCTCGGTTCCCAGCGCCACCACGGCACCGCCGAACAAGCCCCACTGCACGCCGGACTTGACCATCAGCGAGAGGTTCCCGCACAGCATCTCCAGCGAGACCACCGAACCGCCCTGGTCACCGCTGCCGCCCTGGGCGACGGGGAAGCCGAGCTCGGGGACGCCGGACTTGGCCAGCAGGCGCAGCTGCTCCAGGGTGCGCGCCCGGTGGCTCTCGGTGTCGAGGTCGTCGGCGTTGCCGAGCTCGTTCTCGCCGAGCGAGTCGCGGACCTTCTCGCGCACGGACGCCCACCGCCCGTCCAGCAGACTGCGGAGCTCACCTGCGTCGAATGCGGGGTTGGTCATCGCGGCCTCCACTCGCTCGTCCAGTGCCGCCCACCGTAGTTACCGACGGGTAACCTCGCTATGCGACGTAACTCACCACGCAGCGTAGTGCTGCACCCATCACTCCCACCCCGGACACGACGGAGGGGCGCCCCCGACAGGGGACGCCCCTCCGCACCACGCTCACCACCCCGGTCCCACGACCCGGATCACCGCCGTAATCCGGTACCGGATTACCGCCGTATTCGGAAACCCGATCGCGGCGGTGATCCGGGTTGCGAGGTGGGGACCTGGGTCAGGCGACGATGTTGACCAGGCGGTTCGGGACGACGATGACCTTGCGGGGGTCCTTGCCGTCGAGGGCCGCCGCGATCTTGTCGTCGGCCAGGGCCGCGGCCTTGACCGCGTCCTGGTCGGCCGAGGCCGGGACCTGGATGCGCGAGCGCACCTTGCCGTTGACCTGGATCGGGTACTCGATCGAGTCCTCGACCAGGTACTGCTCGTCGGCGACCGGGAACGGCCCGTGCGCCAGGCTCTCGGTGCGGCCCAAGCGGGTCCACAGCTCCTCGGCCAGGTGCGGGGTCAGCGGCGCCACCATCAGCACCAGCGGCTCCACGACCGAGCGCGGCGTGCCCGAGGCCGACGCGTAGGTCTTGGTGATCCGGTTGTTGAACTCGATCAGCTTCGCCACGGCCGTGTTGAACCGCAGCTCGGCGAAGTCCTCCCGGACGCCCGCGATCGTCTTGTGCAGGGCGCGCAGCATCTCGGTGTCCGGCTCGTCGTCGGTCACCCGCAGCTCGCCGGTGCTCTCGTCGACGACGTTGCGCCACAGCCGCTGCAGGAACCGGTGCGAGCCGACGACGTCCTTGGTCACCCACGGACGCGAGGCCTCCAGCGGGCCCATCGACATCTCGTACAGCCGCAGCGTGTCCACGCCGTAGGCGTCGGCCATCTCGTCCGGCGACACCGAGTTCTTCAGGCTCTTGCCCATCTTCCCGTACTCGCGGGAGACCTCTTCGCCCTGGTAGAAGAACTTTCCACCGGACTCCTCGACCTCTTCGGCCGGGACGTAGACGCCGCGCGCGTCGGTGAAGGCGAACGCCTGGATGTAGCCCTGGTTGTACAGCCGCCGGTACGGCTCCTCCGAGGACACGTGGCCCAGGTCGAACAGCACCTTGTGCCAGAAGCGGGAGTACAGCAGGTGCAGCACCGCGTGCTCCACGCCGCCGACGTACAGGTCCACGCCGCCCGGGTCGTTGCCGCCGTGCGCCTGCGCGTTCTTGCCCATCCAGTACTGCTCGTTGACCGGGTCGACGAACCGCTCGGAGTTGTCCGGGTCGATGTAGCGCAGCTGGTACCAGCAGGAACCCGCCCACTGCGGCATGACGTTGGTGTCGCGCTCGTAGTCCTTGAGCCCGTCGCCCAGGTCCAGCTCGACGTGGCGCCACGCCTCGGCCTTGGCCAGCGGCGGCTCCGGGCGGGAGTCGGCGTCCTCCGGGTCGAAGGTGCGCGGCGAGTAGTCCTCGACCTCCGGCAGCTCGACCGGCAGCTGGTCCTCCGGCAGCGCGCGCGGCACGCCGTCCGAGCCGTAGACGATCGGGAACGGCTCGCCCCAGTAGCGCTGGCGGGCGAACAGCCAGTCGCGCAGCTTGTACTGCACGGTGCCGCGGCCGTGGCCGTGCTCCTCCAGCCAGGCGATCACGGTCTTCTTCGCGTCCGCGATGTCCAGGCCGTTCAGGCTCAGGCCGGTGGTCTCCGACGCGGAGTTGATGGCCGGACCGTCACCGGTGTAGGCGTCGCCGTCGAACCCGTCTGCCGGCTGCACCGTGCGGATGATCGGCAGCCCCAGCACCGTGGCGAAGTCCCAGTCGCGCTGGTCCTGGCCCGGAACCGCCATGATCGCGCCGGTGCCGTAGCCCATCAGCACGTAGTCGGCGATGAAGATCGGGATGCGGGTGCCGTTGACCGGGTTGGTCGCGTGGGCACCGGTGAAGACGCCGGTCTTCTCCTTGTTCTCCTGCCGGTCCAGGTCCGACTTCATCGACGCGGCACGCCGGTAGGCGGCCACGGCGTCCGCCGGGGTGGCCGCGCCACCGGTCCAGCGGTCATCGGTGGCGTCCGGCCAGGAAGCCGTGGTCAGCTCGTCGACCAGCGGGTGCTCCGGCGCCAGCACCATGTAGGTGGCGCCGAACAGGGTGTCCGGACGGGTCGTGAAGACCTCGACGGAACGACCGGAGTCGCCGACCGGGAACACCACGTTGGCGCCCTGCGAGCGGCCGATCCAGTTCCGCTGCATCGTCTTGACCTTGTCCGGCCAGTCCAGCCGGTCCAGGTCGTCGACCAGGCGGTCCGCGTAGGCGGTGATCCGCATCATCCACTGCTTCAGGTTGCGGCGGAACACCGGGAAGTTGCCGCGCTCGGTCAGCCCGTCCGCGGTCACCTCCTCGTTGGCCACCACGGTGCCCAGGCCCGGGGCCCAGTTGACCGGTGCCTCGGACAGGTAGGCCAGCCGGTGCGAGTCGACGATCTCGCGGCGCTCGTCCTCGGACAGCTCCGCCCACGGGCGGCCGTCCGGGGTGGCGCGGTCACCGGAGGCGAACTCGGCCTCCAGCTCGCTGATCCGCCGCGCGCGGCCCTTGCCGCCGTCGGCGTCCGCGTCGTACCAGGCGTTGAAGATCTGCAGGAAGATCCACTGCGTCCACCGGTAGAACTCGATGTCGGTGGTGGCGATGCGGCGGCGCTCGTCGTGGCCCAGGCCCAACCGGCGGATCTGACCCAGGAAGCGCTGGATGTTCGCCTCGGTCGTGGTCCGCGGGTGCGTGCCCGTCTGCACCGCGTACTGCTCGGCGGGCAGGCCGAAGGAGTCGAAGCCCATCGTGTGCAGCACGTTGCGGCCCTGCATCCGGTGGAAGCGGGCGTAGACGTCGCTGCCGATGTAACCCAGCGGGTGGCCGACGTGCAGACCGGAACCGGACGGGTACGGGAACATGTCCTGGACGAACAGCTTGTCCGCGGGCACCTCGCCGTCGGCGAGCGAACCCGCCGGGTTCGGCGCGTGGAACGTGCCGCGCTCGGTCCACTCCCGCTGCCAGCGCTGCTCGATCTCGGTCGCTGTGCCCGCTGTGTAGCGGAACGGCGGCACCTCTTCTGAAGAAGAGGCCGCCGCTGTGTTGACCTCTTCTGGCTGGCCAGTCATGTTCTGCGTCCTTCCCTGCTCCGCCGGAACGCGCGCGTTCGTGCGCTCTAGTGTGCCGTCCCCGGAAAACGGAAAACCCCCCAGGCCCTGGTCGGGCATGAGGGGTCGCCGCGCTGAACCGGTCTCACCGACTCAACGCGGCCTCGCAAGAAGCAGCCTCGCGCGCATGAAGCCAGGGTAGCGGACCAGGCAAAACGGTTTCCGGTCAGCCGTGCGGGGGCGTGTGGGGCAGGGCACCTCAAGCCGATGTCCGGCCGATCGGCCGCGAGCGGAGGTTTAGGCTGCTGGGGTGCTCGCTGTTCAGGTGATCCTTTGCGCGGTTCTGATCCTCGGCGGAGCGGCCCTGCTGCTGCTCGGGTTCCGGGGCGTTCGGGGTTCGCTGCCCCTCAACACCTACGTCGGCGTGCGGACTCCCGCCGCGATGCGCAGCGAGGAGGCGTTCGAGCTCGCCAACCGCGCCGCCGGTCCGGCGATGCTGGCCGCCGGTGCGATCGCCGCGCTGGCCGGGATCTCGATGCCGGCGCTGGCGAGCGGGTTCAGCGTCGCGATGGTCGCGGTGCTCGGCCTGGTCGGCGCGTTCGTGCTGATGACCCTCGGCGGGGTTGTGGGCAACCGGGCCGCGGAGACCGTGCCCGCCCCCGCTCCGGCCGGTGGCTGCGGCGGGTGTGCGGGCGGCTGCTGCGGCGGCTGACCAGCACGTTCGAGCCTGTCCCCAAGTTATCCACACCTAGTTGTCCACAGGGTGTGGAGAACTGGTGGTTTCCAGGAGTGCGGCACCACCGGGCGAGGCGCCCACGAGCAGTCCCTAGTTCAGCTTCACGTCGCCGGGGTGCGTGGCGAGGAACGCCAGGGGAGGCCCCTGCCTGCGCAGCACCCTCGACCACAGCTCGGTATCGGGATCGGCGATGACGTCGTCCGGCAGCGCGGGAACGATCAGCCAGTCACCCCTGTCGATCTCCCCGGCCAGCTGCCCGGCGTCCCAGCCCGCGTAGCCGGCGAAGAAGCGCAGCCCGCGGGCCTTGGGCGCGAGCTCCTCCGGATCCCCGTCCAGGTCGACCATCCCCACCGGGCCCCGCACGCCCACCACGCCGTCGATCGCCGAGAGGTCCTCGCCCGCGCGCAGCGTGGCCAGGCAGATGGCCGTGCGCTGCTCGACGGGCCCGCCCACGAACAACGACCGGGGGAGCGTGGCGTGGTCGCCCCACTTCGGGAGCACGTCGTGCACCGCGACCTCGCTCGGCCGGTTCAGCACGACGCCGAGGGTGCCCTCCGCGCGGTGGTGGATGACGTAGACGACGGTTCGCCGGAAGTTCTTGTCCATCAGCTGCGGAGCAGCGACCAGCAGCGTCCCCGGCTCCACCTCAGCGTCCGATCCCACCTCCGCATGATCTCACCGGATGGGCGGAGGTGACCCCTTCCTCGCGCAACAAGATGAGCGGAAAACGGGAAATCGATACGAATGGATGATGACCAGCGAGCATTAACGCTCACTGGTCATCATTCAGTATTAATAATGGGAGCCTTGAAGCTCACTGACCTGGGGTTTCGATGCCCTGATCCCGGGCCCAGCGGTGCAGCTCCTCGACGGCCTCCTCGCGGGACATCGGTCCGCGATCCAACCGGAGCTCCTTGAGGTGCTTCCACGCCTTGCCCACGATCGGCCCCGGCTCGACCCCGAGCAGACCCATGATCTCGTTGCCGTCGAGGTCCGGGCGCACCTTCGCCAGGTCCTCCTCGGCGGCGATCCGATCGATCCGCTCCTCGAGGTCGTCGTAGGCGCGCTGCAGGGCGTTGGCCTTGCGCTTGTTGCGCGTCGTGCAGTCGGCGCGCACCAGCTTGTGCAGCCGGGGCAGCAGCGGGCCCGCGTCGTTGACGTAGCGGCGCACCGCCGAGTCGGTCCACTGCCCGTCGCTGTAGCCGTGGAACCGCAGGTGCAGGAACACCAGGTCGGCGACCTGGTTGATGACGTCCTTGGGGTAGCGCAGCGCGCGCATCCGCTTGCGG
This sequence comes from Saccharopolyspora endophytica, assembly GCF_018070075.1. Classification (GTDB taxonomy): domain Bacteria; phylum Actinomycetota; class Actinomycetes; order Mycobacteriales; family Pseudonocardiaceae; genus Saccharopolyspora; species Saccharopolyspora endophytica. The sequence continues at coordinate 126,248 of NZ_JAGPXE010000001.1, read as the reverse complement.
GTCATCTTCGCGCCGACCACCTCGTGGTGGTGGAAGCTCACCCCGCCACCGGACTCGAACCGCCTCGTCGCCGGCTTGCCGATGTCGTGCAGCAGCGCGGCCAGCCGCAGCACCAGGTCGGGTTCGGCGTCCGGGTCGGCCGCCCTCTCCAGGTCGACGGCCTGGTCGAGCACCGTCAGCGAGTGGCTGTAGACGTCCTTGTGCTGGTGGTGCTCGTCGATCTCCAGCTTCATCGCCGGCACCTCGGGCAGCACGTGATCGGCCAGGCCGGACGACACCAGCAGCTCCACGCCGCGCCTCGGGAACTCGCCGCACAGCAGCTTCGAGAGCTCCACCTGCACCCGCTCGGGGGTGATCCGGGCGATCTCGGCGGACATCTCGGTCATCGCCGTCACCACCCGGTCGGTGGGGGTGAAGCCGAGCTGGGCGACGAAGCGGGCGGCGCGCAGCATCCGCAGCGGGTCGTCGGCGAAGGAGTCCTCCGGCGCGGCCGGGGTGTCGAGCCGCTTGTCGACCAGGTCGGTCATGCCGCCGTGCAGGTCGACGAAGGCGCGCTCGGGCAGCTGGATGGCCATCGCGTTGACGGTGAAGTCGCGGCGCACCAGGTCGCCCTCGATGGTGTCGCCGAAGGCCACCTCGGGATTGCGGCCGACGCGGTCGTAGCTGTCGGCGCGGAAGGTCGTGATCTCCACGGTGGTGCCGTGCCGGAAGGCGCCGAGCGTGCCGAACTGGATCCCGGTGTCCCAGATCGTCTCCGCCCACCCGGTCAGCAGCTCGCGGACCTGCTCGGGCCGCGCGTCGGTGGTGAAGTCCAGGTCCGTGCCCAGGCGACCCAGCAGCGCGTCCCGCACGCTGCCGCCGACCAGGTACAGCCGGTGCCCGGCTGCGGCGAACCGCGTGCCGAGCTCCTCGGCGACCGGTGCGACCTTGATCAGCTCGACGACCGCGTTGCGCTGGGCGTCCCGCTCCAAGGACGTCGGGCCGGAACCGATGGGCTGCTTGTTAGACACGATGAACCAGGGTATCGGCCGTGCGAGGGCACCCACGACGCACGCCCGGAAGTGCGCCGAGGTTCCACCGCCCGCGCCGCTGAGCAAGACGACCACGCGATCCTGGAGCAACTACCATCAGGGGCATGCCCCCGTCGCCCGGCCGCTCCGGCGGTTCCCAGCCGGGGCGTCGAAACCGGCGCCGGCGGCGTCGGCTGCGGACTGTCGACGAGACCTCGGCGGGCGGGCTGGTGATCGACGGCGTCCACGGGCTGGCTGCGATCATCGGGAGGCTTGATCGTCGGGGGCGACTTCTGTGGTCGTTGCCGAAGGGTCACATCGAGCCTGGTGAGACGCCGGAGCAGACCGCGGTGCGGGAAGTCGCTGAGGAGACCGGCATCATCGGCCGTGTTGTGACCGCGATCGGCACCATCGATTACTGGTTCGTCGCGGGAAATCGACGGATCCACAAGACCGTGCACCACTTCCTGATGGATGCGGTGGACGGAGAGCTGTCCGACGAGGACGTGGAGGTCACCGAGGTGGCATGGGTGCCGCTCGGTGAGCTGGACGAGGTGTTGGCCTACGCCGACGAACGCCGGCTGGTGCGCCGGGCCCTGAGCCTGCGCGACGACGGCGATCACGGCGGTGTGGGTCTCGCGAGGAGCGAGCGCCTCGGGGCACGACCGACGAGAGGGAGCGGGACGGAGCAGGCGTGAGGTTTCTGCTGGCCGCGCTGTGCGCGCTGCTGATGGCCGCGATGCTGCCGGTCACTCCGGCGACCGCGCAGAGCGGCAGTTCAGCCGACTTCGACGTGACCAAGGTCACGCCCTCGGTGGTGGGTGGGGGTTCACCGGGCGAGGTCGTCGTCAGCGGCACGCTGACCAACCGCAGCGGACGCGCCTTGACCGGCGTCCAGGCCCGCATCGAGCGCGGCACCCCGCCGACCGGCGAACCCGCCGTCCAGCGCGCCATGCGCGAGGGCGTCAGCGGCATCACCGAACCGGCGTTCTCGCCGGTCACCGACCGGCTCGAACCCGGCCAGTCGCTGCCCGTCCAGGTCCGCATCCCGCTGACCGGCTCGAACTCGCTGCAGCTGAGCCAGACCGGCGTCTACCCGCTGGTGGTCAACATCCAGGCCGGGCGCAGCTCGGTCGCCGAGACCCAGTTCCTGCTGCCGGTCACCTCGCTGCCGGGGCAACCGCCGATGCGCCCCGCGCAGGCCACCCCGACGACGCTGGTCGTGCCGATCGTCGACACGCCGCGGCTGGAGCGCGAGGCGCTGCCGGGCGGTCGCGCGGTGCTCGTCGACGACCAGCTGTCCACCTCGCTGGCCCCCGGCGGCCGGCTCTACGACCTCGTGCAGGCCATCAGCGACAGCGCCCCGGCCGGATCCTCGCTGGGCAACGCGCTGTGCTTCGCCATCGATCCGGACCTGCTGATCACCGCCAAGGCCATGCAGGGCGGCTACCAGGTCCGCCAGCCCAACGGCGCCCTCGTCGAGGGCATCGGCCGCTCCGCCGCCGACCTGTGGCTGACCAAGCTGCGCCAGGCCACCACCGGCCGCTGCGTCATCCCGCTGCCCTACGCCGACGCCGACGTGGTCGCGCTGGGACGCGCCGGGCTCGACGACCTGGTCAACGGCGCGATGGACGGCGCCCAGCTGCTCAGCGCCCCGGACGGCCTGGGCGTCGAACCGCGCGACGTGATGTGGCCGATCGAAGGCGCCCTGGCCGAGCACCCCGTGGGCGACCTGCCCTCGACGATGCTGCTGGACACCCGCGCGGTGAACGTCCCGGCAGGCTCGCTGACCCCGGTCAAGCTGCGCGGCCAGAACCGGACCGCCATCCCGATCGACCCGCTGCTGGCGTCCGCGCTGGACCCCAACCGCGACACCAAGCAGGAGGTCACCGAACCCTCGCCGCCCAGCGGCGGCGCGCTGACCTCGCAGAACGCGCTCGGGGCGCTGGCCTTCCGGGCGACCGGCGGATACGTGCCGAACGCGACCTCGGTGCTGGTGCCGCCGCGCCGCTGGAACATGCGGGCCGACGACCTGCGCGGACTGCTCACCGGCATGTCGAAGCTGGACGCCGACGGGCTGATCCGCCTCACCGCGCTGCCCTCGCCGAACCCGGCGACGCTCGCCGAGGCCGACCTGACCTACCCGGTGCAGGCCGGCGGCTCGGAGATCCCGCGCGAGGCGATCGACAAGCTGGCCGCGCAGAACTTCAGGGTCGGTGACCTGGCGCGATCCTCCGAATCGGACCGCGCCCAGACCGTCTCGCCCGGCCGGGTCACCACCCCGCTGCGCAACGGCCTGCTGCACGGCGTCTCCAGCGCCTGGCGCGGCAACTCCGGCGCGGCCGAGGACTGGGTCCGCCGGGCCACCGGGCCGATCAACGACATGCTCGGCAAGGTCCGCATCGAGGAGTACCCGGGCACCACCAACCGGCTGTCCTCGGACAGCCCGATCCCGGTCACCGTGGTCAACGACCTGCCGTTCACCGTCGGCATCCGGTTCAAGATCCCCACGGTTCCCGGCGTCGAGGTGCAGCACGACTTCGGCGGCGGCCTGGCCACCGTGCCCGCCAACGGGCGGCGCCAGTTCATGCTGGAGGCCTCCGCGCAGCGCGCCGGCCGGTTCATGGTCGACATCAGCGTGACCGCCGACGCGGGCACTCCGCTGGGCACCACCAAGCGGCTGCCGATGGAGTCCACCGAGTACGGCGCGATGATCCCGTGGCTCACCGGCATCGCGGGAGCCGTGCTGGTGCTGATGTCGGTGCGCCGGATCGTGAAGAAGGCCAAGGCCCGTCGGGAGCGCACCGCGGCAGCTCAGAAGTCCGCGGCCGAGGCGGAGACGCAGCCGCTGGCGCACGCGGTGATCTCCTCCCGGCCCGCTGCCGAGGGCGACCGCGACCAGGGCTGACCGGGTGGCCGAGAACCGAAGCAAGTTCGCGAACTGCTTCTGAGATCCTGGTGCGAACGTCCCGGTGCTCCCGGGTGGCGCAGGCGGGTAAGGATTGAGGCAGTGAACCGACAAGATCCACGGCGGACGAGCGGGCAGCCGGACGGCCCGACCATGCCGATCCACCGCACCCCCGTACCGGGCGCGGGCGGCAGGCAGGGCTGGCACGTCGCCGAGACGCAGCCGATCGCCGCGATCCCCGCCGAGCCGGGACCGGACCAGGCGTTCGAGCAGTCCGCCGAGCAGACCCAGGTCATCCGACCGGTCTCGCCCGGCAAGCCGTCGCTGCTCAAGGCCAGCGGTTCGATGGCCATCGCGACGCTGATCAGCCGGATCACCGGCTTCCTGTGGAAGCTGCTGCTGGCCTTCGCGGTCGGCTTCGGCGTCGTCAACGACTCGTTCAACGTCTCCAACACGCTGCCCAACAGCATCTTCGAGCTGCTCATCGGCGGCGTGCTGACCAGCGTCGTGGTCCCGGTGCTGGTGCGCTCGCAGAAGGCCGACGCCGACGGCGGCGAGCGTTTCGTGCAGCAGATGATGACGCTGGCCGTGGTGGTGCTGGGCATCGGCACGCTGATCGCCGTGGTCTGCGCCCCGCTGCTGACCTGGATCTTCGTCACCGAGTCGGACACCTCGAACACCGAGCTGGTCAACGTCCTGGCCTACCTGCTGCTGCCGCAGATCTTCTTCTACGGCCTGTCCGCGCTGGCCGGCGCGATCCTGCAGTCCAAGCAGATCTTCAGCCCGCCGGCCTGGGCGCCGGTGGTCAACAACCTGGTCGTGATCGTCACGATCGGCGTCTACATGCTGCTGCCGGGCGAGATGTCGGTGAACCCGGTGTCGATGACCGACGCGCACGTGCTGGTGCTGGGCATCGGCGTCACGCTCGGCGTGGTCAGCCAGGCCGCCATCCAGGTCCCCGCGCTGCGCGCCACCGGCTTCACCTTCCGCTGGCGCTGGGGCTGGGACTCGCGGCTGTCGGAGTTCTCCGGTCTGGCGCTGTGGATGCTGGCCTACGTCGCGGTCAGCCAGGTCGGCCTGGTCGCGCTGAGCCGGGTCGCCTTCACCGGCGACGCGGGCGGTTGGTCGACCTACAACTACGTGTGGATGCTGCTGCAGCTGCCGTACGGCGTCATCGGCTTCTCGATCATGACCGCGATCCTGCCGCGCATGTCGGCAGCCGCGGCGGACGAGGACTACGCCAAGGTCATCGACGACCTGTCGCTGGGCAACCGGCTGTCGACGGTGACGCTGATGCCGGTCAGCGCGGTGATGACCGCGCTCGGCGTGCCGCTGGCGCTGTCGCTGTTCGCGCTGCGCGGCGAGACCGGATCGGCCACGACACTCGGTCTGGCGCTGGCGATTTCGGCCTTCGGCGTGCTGCCGTACGCGCTGACGATGATGCAGATGCGGACGTTCAACGCGCTCAACGACGCCCGCACCCCGACGCTGATCATGGTCGTGATGACCGTCGCGAAGGTGCTGCTGGCGGTCCTGGTCGCCGCGATGCTGCCGTCGGACCAGATCGTGTTCGGCCTGACCTTCGTCAACTCCTTCACCTTCATCGTCGGCTGGCTGGTCGGCGAGGCGTGGCTGCGGCACCGGCTCGGCCCGCTCGGCAGCAGCCGATTCCTGGTGACACTGGGAAAATCCCTCGTCGCCTCGGTGATCGGCGGACTCGCCGCGTGGGGTGTCGCGATCGGCATCGACGCGCTCGTCCCGGGTTCGGCGGGCGCCGGAACCGGATGGCTCCAGCTGCTGATCGGCAGCGTTGTGGGATTCGCGGTCATCTTCGGGTTGATGTCGATGCTTCGAGTGGCCGAACTTCAACCCGCGATCGGGCGCCTCACCGGTTTGCTGCGTCGTCGCTGACATTCGCGTCACGTACCCTCGTCTAGGAAGTCTCCTTCCGTGAGGGCAACCCGTAGGCGGACCGGAAGGAGCGGGAGAGGGAAGGTGACCAGCAAACCCACCGAGCGGATCGCGGCGGACAGCGACGAACCGGAAGCCGATTCTTCGGCTGAGCAGCTCACTCCGGGCCGGGTCTTGGACCACGGCCGGTATCGGCTGCTCTCCAAGGTCGGCTCGGACGAGCGCTGCAACGCCGAACTGTGGCGTGCCAAGGACGGAGTCCTGGGCCGCGACGTCGCGCTGACGATCCTGATCGGGGATCGCGCCGACGCGCAGGCCGCCACGAACGCGCGACGCACCCTGGAACGCGCGATGCACGCCAGCACCTTCAACCACGTCGGCGTCGCGCGGGTGCTCGACGTCGTCACGCAGTCCGCAGGTGATCCGCCCGGCGTTCTCGGCCTGGTCATCGCCGAATGGACGCACGGCACGGACCTTTTGGACCTGGTCGCCGAAGGACCGCTGCCTCCCGGAACCGCCGCTCGGCTGATGCAACCGCTGGCCGCCGCGGTGGAATCGGCGCACCACGCCGGTCTCGTCCTGGGCGCCGACCACCCGCAGCGCATCCGGGTCACGCCCGAAGGCGAAGTGCGGATGGCGTTCCCGGGTCCGCTCTCGCACGCCTCCTCCAGCGACGACGTGCGGGGGCTCGGCGCCGCGCTGTACCTGCTGCTGACCGGGCGCTGGGCGCTCGGCGACACGCCCGAGGGACTGCCGTCGGCTCCGACCGGACCGGACGGGAACCTCGTCGCGCCGCGCACCCTCCGCCCGACCGTGCCGATGGAGCTGTCCACCGTCGCGGTTCGCGCGCTGGGCAACCCGGATTCGACCGGCACCACCGGGGGAGTCCGGACCGGTGCCGCCGTGCTGCGGGTCCTGGAGCAGTACGCGACCTACGAGCCGGCGAACACGCTGTCCAACGGCGCGCCTCCGGCCGAGTCCAACGAGGTGTGGCGCCGCGACGACCCGAAGCCCGACCAGGCCAAGCGCCGCAAGCTCGCGATCAGCGTCGGCGTGCTCGCGGTGGCGACGATCCTGGTGATCGGCTGGATCGCGGTCGGCGTGATCGGCATCTTCACCGAGTCGAACCAGTCCAGCGGCACCGGCACGGTGATCGAGGGCAACAACCCCGGAACCAACACCCAGCAACCGCCCGCGCAAGCGGCACCGGTGCGGGTCACGGAGGGGACGTCGTTCACCGCCCAGGGCGAGCCGGACGCGCCGGGGCGGATCAACAACCTCTTCGACGGTGACCCGGGCACCTACTGGTCGACCTTCGGCTACTTCCAGCAGCTCGGTCCGGGCGGCATCAACACCGCCACCGGTGCCGTGCTGACGCTGGAACGCCCGTCGGTCTTGCAGCAGGTCGTCATCAACTCGCCCAGCCCGGGTTCGAAGGTCGAGATCCGCCAGGTCGACGGGTCGCCGAGCATGAGCTCCAAGCTGCTCGGCAGCGCGGTCCTCGGCGCGGGCGACACCCCGATCAAGCTGGAGGCGGTCGCCCCCAGCAGCAAGATCATGGTGGTGCTCACCCAGCTGTCCCAGAAGGGCGGCGAGTTCTCCTCGCAGATCAACGAGGTCACGGTCACCGGCTCGGTGGCCTGACCGCCGGAACGACGAAGCGGATGTGATCGCAGTCACGGTCACATCCGCTTTTTCTTTGGCTGACCAGGAGAATTCGATTCCATTTCCGCACGGGGCCCTACCCGTGATGCACGGTCAGTATTGTCTTGAGCCGTGTCTGTCCCTGCCCTCTCAGACGCCGATCTCATAGCGGCGCACACCAACGGGGATCCACATGCGTTCTCCGAGCTCTTCCGCCGACATCGGGACCGGCTGTGGGCCGTGGCCCTGCGGACCATGCGCGACCCCGATGAAGCGGCGGACGCGTTACAGGACGCGATGATCTCGGCCTTCCGCAACGCCGCGTCGTTCCGCGCCGAATCGGCCGTCACGACCTGGCTGCACCGGATCGTGGTGAACGCGTGCCTGGACCGGATCCGGCGCCGCCAGGCGCGGCCCACGGTTCCGCTGCCCGAGACCGGTCCCGAACCGGCGGTCCCGCGCGACGCGATCGCCGACCGGGACACCAGCATGGTCGTGCAGGAAGCCCTGTCCCAGCTCCCCGAGGACCAGCGAGCGGCGATCGTGCTGGTCGACGTGGAGGGGTATTCGGTGGCCGAAACCGCGGTGATGCTCGGCGTCGCCGACGGCACCGTCAAGAGCCGATGTGCACGCGGCCGGGCAAGACTCGCGAAACTTCTGGGGCACCTGCGGAACCCAAGTGCAGATGCGAACGTCCCAGATGACGCGATGGCAATGCGTCGACGGGAGGGACGATGAGTGGGGAGAGCCGGCGCACGGGGGCGCCGCAGGGACCACCTTGGTCCCTGGACCTGCTGGCCGATCTGCACGCAGGAGTGCTGGACGGACCGACCGCCGACGAACTGCGTCGTCAGGTCGAAGCGGACCCGGAGGCCAGGGAGATCATGGCGGCGCTCGACGCCACCACCACCGATCTCGCCGACCTGCCCCCGCTGACCGTTCCCGACGACGTCTCGGCGCGCATCGACGCGGCGCTGCAGGACGAGGTCCGGAACTGGACCCGCGAGTCCGCGCCCGCGCAACCCGCGCAGCAGATGCCAACGATGTCAGCGCCCGCCGGGAACGGGGCGCAGGTCGTCGACTTCGCCGCGGCCAAGGCCCGCCGACGTCGCAGGACGACCATCGGTGCCGGGCTGGTCGGCGTCGCCGCTGCGGCTGCCGCCGTGGTCTTCGCGGTGCTGCCCGGAACCGGCGACGACGACAACACCGCCCAGCCACCGGTCCCGACCTCCACCCAGCCGGGTGCGGGACCCAGCGCTCCGCTGGCCCTGGCCGGTGACCAGGTCAGCCTCGACGGACAGCAGTTCTCGCAGGTCATGACCTCGGACCAGTACGTGTCCACGCTCGCCGACCCGCAGCAGCTGATCGGCTGCCTGCAGGCCAACGGCGTGCGGGGCGGCAAGCCGATGGGCGCTCGCGAGATCACCCTCAACGGCCGACCCGCCCAGCTGCTGATCCTGCCCGGCGGCGGCCTCGGCAAGTTCCGCCTCTTAGCTGTGGGAGCGGACTGCGGCCCGGGCAACCCCTCGACCGTCTCCGACAGCACCTTCGGCGGCTGAACAGCACGGCCCGCAACGCGCCCGGCTCCCGCATCGTGGGAGGCACCGGGCGCGTTGTGCTGTGACGCACCGGGTCCCGGGGTTCGGGAACATCGCCGAATAGGATCGCGTTGATGCCAATACGGTCGCGCTCAGCGCGGCGGAGACGCTACGAAGGGAAGGGGCGCGGTGACCAGCGACGTCCGCAACGTGATCATCGTTGGTTCCGGTCCTGCCGGCTACACCGCTGCGGTGTACGCGGCACGGGCAGAGCTGGAGCCGGTGATCTTCGAAGGAACCCAGTTCGGTGGGGCACTGATGACCACCACCGACGTGGAGAACTACCCCGGGTTCAAAGACGGGATCATGGGTCCCGACCTGATGGAGCAGATGCGGTCGCAGGCCGAGCGCTTCGGCGCCGAGCTGCGCACCGAGGACGTCGAGAGCGTCGACCTCTCCGGTGACGTCAAGACCGTCGTGGCCAACGGGGTCGAGCACAAGGCCCGCGCGGTCATCCTCGCGATGGGTGCCGCCGCGCGCTACCTCGGCATCCCGGGCGAGGAGACCCTGCTCGGACGCGGTGTTTCCGCCTGCGCCACCTGCGACGGGTTCTTCTTCCGCGACCAGGACATCGCCGTGATCGGCGGCGGTGACTCGGCGATGGAGGAGGCCACCTTCCTGACCCGCTTCGCGAAGTCGGTGACGATCATCCACCGCCGCGACGAGTTCCGCGCCTCCAAGATCATGCTGGAGCGCGCTCGGGCCAACGAGAAGATCAAGTGGCTGACCAACAAGGCCGTCGAGGAAGTCCAGGGCGAGGGCAAGGTCGCCGGGCTCAAGCTGCGCGACACGGTCACCGGTGAGACCTCCGAGCTCGCCGTGAGCGGCATGTTCGTGGCCATCGGTCACGACCCGCGCAGCCAGCTGGTGCGCGACCAGGTCGCTCTCGACGACGAGGGCTACGTGCAGGTGCAGCAGCCCAGCACCCACACCGGCGTGCCCGGCGTGTTCGCCTGCGGCGACCTGGTGGACCACACCTACCGGCAGGCCATCACCGCCGCCGGGTCCGGTTGCTCCGCCGCGATCGACGCCGAGCGCTGGCTCGCCGAGAACGAGACCCCGCAGGCCGAGATCGCCTCCGAGCTGGTCGGCGGCGGCTACGGGGCCTGAGCCCCGGCGCGCACCGCTCGACACCCAGACCACTTCAACCCGAGCAGAGAACAGGGAGATGAACATGGCCGGCAACACCGTGACCGTGGACGCCGATTCCTTCAAGAGCACCGTGCTGGACAGCGACAAGCCCGTGCTGGTCGACTTCTGGGCGACCTGGTGCGGCCCGTGCAAGATGGTCGCCCCGGTGCTGGAGGAGATCGCCGACGAGCACGCCGACAAGATCACCGTCGCCAAGCTCGACATCGACCAGAACCCCGGCATCTCCCGCGACTACCAGGTCATGTCGGTCCCGACCCTGCTGGTCTTCCAGAACGGCCAGCCGGTCAAGCAGATCGTCGGCGCCAAGCCCAAGGCCGCGCTGCTGTCGGACCTGTCCGACTACCTGTGATTTCGCTGTGAAGTCAGCCTCGTTTTGAGGCAACCGAATAACGCGCGCCCGCCGTCTTGTCGATAGGACAGTGACGGCGGGTTCGTGCTTTCACGGCACCGCCGCTGCGGTGGGACTCGTTTCCGCCGCAGCGAGGGATCATTCGTGTACGGTCCGTTGTCGCACGTCCGGCCCGGTGCTCGTAGGCCGCAGCGCCGGGGTACGGCGCACAAGGCACAATGACCCGACGGGTCCGCCCACCCGCGGGCCCGCTCCGCAAACGCAGAACTCGGGAGAATCCCGACTATCCTCCGCGTCGGTCTCGCCGACGCCTGAATCGAGCGAGGAGTGCATGCAGCTGCTCCACCGCGGTGACGTCGGTCCGGCCGTTGCCGAGATCAAGAACACCCTTGCGTCGCTGGGACTGCTGCCGGCAAACGGCCGGCCAGGGCCCGCGCTCTTCGACGAAGCGGTGGAACAAGCGGTACGCGGCTTCCAGCAGCAGCGGGGCCTGATCACCGACGGAGTCGTCGGCCCGGCGACCTACCGCGCGCTGACCGACGCCCGCTGGCGCCTCGGCGACCGCTCGCTGGCATTCCTGGTGTCCAAGCCGGTCAGCGGCGACGACGTGTTCGCCCTGCAGGAGCGCCTGCTGGAGCTGGGCTACGACGCGGGCCGCCCGGACGGCATCTTCAGCGCCGAGACCGAGCAGGCGCTGCGCAGCTTCCAGCGCGACTACGGGCTCACCCCGGACGGCATCTGCGGCCCCGGAACCTTGCGCGCGCTCAAGCAGCTCGCCCCCAAGGTCCGCGGTGGCCGCCCGGTGTTCCTGCGCGAGCAGGAGAAGGTCCGGCGCGCCGGTCCGCGGTTGCGCGGCAAGCGCATCGTGATCGACCCGGGCCACGGCGGCGGCGACCGCGGCGTGACCGTCGGCGACGTCTCCGAGGCCGACCTGACCTGGGACCTGGCCCGCCGGCTCGAAGGCCGGATGGTGGCCACCGGCATGGAAGCGCTGATCACGCGCGGACCGAACGCCTGCCCACCCGACTCGGACCGCGCCGCGTTCGCCAACGAAGCGGGCGCCGACATGTTCCTGTCGCTGCACGCCGACGCCAACCCGTCCCCGGGAGCCGAGGGCGTGGCGAGCTTCCACTTCGGCACCGGCAACGGCACCACCTCGACGGTGGGGGAGGCGCTGGCCGGGTTCCTGCAGCGCGAGATCGTCGCCCGCACCGGCATGCGCGATTGCCGCACCCACCCGAAGACCTGGGACGTGCTCCGGCTGACCCGGATGCCCGCGGTCCGCATGGAGATCGGCTACCTGACCAACGAGCACGACCGCAACCGCCTGCTCGACCCGTCGTTCCGCGACGTGGTGGCCGAGGGCCTGCTGGTCGCGGTGAAGCGCCTGTACCTGCTCGGCAAGGACGACCAGCCGACCGGAACCTTCACCTTCGACGACCTGCTGCGGCACGAGCTGGCACGCGCCGAGGGAGCCTGAGAGCCTCTCAACCGCTCGGTGGCGACACCTGGAGCGAAGAGGCGCGCCGCGCGTTCTGAGCGGCTCTCAGGCGAGGAAAACCGGGGAGCCGCTCAGTTCCCGATCGAGCATTCGGTCAGGCACCGCCGACGGCCGGTTCCGCCGTCTTGATGGTCACGGACGTCAGCAGGCGCTCCAGAGCCGCCTCGACGTCCTCCTTCCAGCTGATGGCGGTGCGCAGCTCCAGGCGCATGCGCGGCCACTTGGGGTGCTGGCGGACGGTCTTGAATCCGACCTGCTGGAGGAACCCGGCCGGGATCACGCAACCGTCGGCTTCGCCGGTCAGATCGCCGAAGGCCTCGACGGCCTTCACGCCGCGCCGGGTGAGGTCCTTGGCGACGTTCTGCACCAGGACGCGCCCCAGGCCGCCCTCCTCGAACTCCGTGGTCACCTTCAACGCCGTGAGCAGCACGGCATCCGCGCTCACCGGCGCGGTGGGGAAGGACGCGGCACGCGGAACGGCGGCCGGCGGCGCGTAGATCGCGTATCCGGCCGGGACGCCGTCGACGTAGATGATGCGACCGCAGGAGCCCCACTCCAGCAGGACGCTGGAGACCCAGGCCTCCTTCTCGAGCTCGGTCTCGCCGAACTCCTCCGCCTGCTCCCTGATGTGCGGTGCGAGTTCCCAGTAGACGCACCGGCGACACCGCGGGGGCAGGTGGTCGAGGTTGTCCAGCGTGATGCCGACCACGCGTCGCGACACCTGACCTCCTGGCAAGCCGCAATTGCCCGCACGCGACCACGGCGGGTTGAGGTCAGAATAAGCCGCTGTCCGGCCGGACGGCTAGCACCGCTACTCACCCGCACCGTCTCGATGGGGTGACATGCCTAACCACAACCGAACCAAGATCCAACGGGCGGACTCCGGCGACCAGCGCCAACCTGTTGTTCCACGTGAAACAACGGCCGAAAAGCGCCCGGGGCGCCCGCCCTCACCAGGCACGAGCAGGGCCACCGACGAGAGACCTGTTACACAGGCGATACCGCGAAACGATAGGGACTATAGAATCGCCCGATCGTTTGTACGAGCTGCAAACGCGCTGGTGCGCCTAACCGAAACGGGAGCGCGATATGTCGGATCAAGGAAGCCAACCGGACCAGCCTGACCACTCCGTGGACAAGGCGGCCCGCAACCTGGACGCGTACCGGGCTCGTTACGCCGAGCGGACCGCCGGGATGACCGCCTCCGAGATCCGAGCTCTCTTCGCCGTCGCCAGCCGTCCCGAGGTGGTGTCGCTGGCGGGTGGCATGCCGAACCTCGCCGCCCTCCCGCTGGACTCCCTGGCCACCGAGGTGGCCAGGCTGGTGTCCGAGGACGGGCAGGTCGCGCTGCAGTACGGCTCCGCTCACGGCGTGCCGGAACTGCGCGAGCAGATCTGCGAGGTCATGGCCCTGGAGGGGATCAGCGCCCACCCGGACGACGTGGTGGTGACCGCCGGCTCCCAGATGGGCCTGGACATGGTGACCCGCATCTTCTGCGACCCGGGTGACGTGATCCTGGCCGAGGGGCCGTCCTACGTGGGCGCGCTGGGCTCGTTCGGCGCCTACCAGGCCGAGGTCGTTCACGTCGCGATGGACGAGGACGGCCTGCAGCCCGAGGCGCTGCGCCAGGCGATCGCGGACCTGGGCAAGCAGGGCAAGCGGATCAAGTTCCTGTACACGATCCCGAACTTCCACAACCCGGGCGGCATCACGCTGGCGGTGAACCGGCGGGCGGAGGTCCTGGAGATCTGCCGCCAGGCGGACATCCTCGTCGTGGAGGACAACCCGTACGGCCTGCTGGGCTTCGACGGGAAGCCGTACCCGGCGCTGCGCAGCATGGACCCGGACAACGTGGTGTACCTGGGTTCGTTCTCGAAGACGTTCGCGTCGGGCCTGCGAGTGGGCTGGGTGCTGGCCCCGCTGGCGATCAGGGAGAAGCTGGTCCTCACGGCCGAGTCGGCCACGCTGTGCCCGCCCACGCTGAACCAGATGATCGTCTCCCGCTACCTGTCGACGCACGACTGGCAGGGCCAGATCAAGATCTTCCAGGAGCAGTACCGGGAACGCCGCGACGCGATGATGTCCGCGCTGGAGCAGCACATGCCGGCGGGGTGCACGTGGACGAAGCCCGAAGGCGGCTTCTTCGTCTGGCTGACCGTGCCGGAGGGCGTGGACACCAAGGCGATGCTGCCGCGTGCGGTGACCCAGCGGGTCGCCTACGTCTCGGGCACCGGCTTCTACCGGGACGGGTTCGGCAGCCGCCAGATGCGGTTGTCCTTCTGCTACCCCACGCCGGAGCGGATCCGCGAGGGTGTGCGCCGGCTCGCCAACACGCTGTCCGAGGAGATGGAGCTGGTTCGCACCTTCGGTACCGTGCCGCCCAGGAGCGTGCCGGGACCGCAGGCGCCGTCGCCCGACACCGCGTGAGTTTTCCCCATCCACACGACCGGTCCACTGCGCCTGATCTGGTGCAGTGGACCGCTACTTTTCCGAGGTGCTGAAGAGAGTGTCTGATCGCTGGGTTGCCGTGCTCGCCGGTGGGCTTTCGCACGAGCGCGATGTGTCGCTGCGTTCCGGCCGCCGGTTGTCCGCCGCGCTGCGCTCGGTCGGCATGACCGTCGCAGAGTGGGACGCCGATGCCCGGCTGCTGTCCCGACTCACCGAGGAGCGGCCGGACGCGGTGGTCATCGCCCTGCACGGCGGGGAAGGGGAGAACGGCTCGGTGCAGGCCGTGCTGGACATGCTCGGCATCCCCTACGTCGGAACCGGTCCGCACGCTTCCCGTCGCACCTGGGACAAGCCCACTGCGAAGGCTGAGGTGGCCCGTGCCGGGCTGACGACGCCGGACTGGGTGGCACTGCCGCACGCGACCTTCCGCGAGCTGGGAGCGCAAGCAGTGCTGGACGCGCTCGTGAGCAAGCTGGGTCTGCCGCTGATGCTCAAGCCGGACCAGGGCGGCTCGGGGCTGGGCGCCCAGGTGGTGCGCGACGCGGCGAACCTGCCGTCGGCGATGGTGGGCGCGCTGTCCTACGGCGACGCGGTTCTCGTCGAGCGCTTCATCGAGGGGACCGAGGTCGCGATCACCGTCGTCGAGGGACCGGACGGTCCGGAGGCGTTGCCGGCCGTCGAGATCGAAGCGGCCGACGGCGTCTACGACTACACCGCTCGCTACACCGCCGGGCTGACGAACTACCGGTCCCCGGCGGACATCTCCGCCGACACCGCCGCGGCGGCGGGAGAGCTGGCGATCGCCGCGCACAAGCTGCTCGGGCTGCGCGACATCTCCCGGACGGACGCGATCATCGACACCGACGGCGTCCCGCACTTCCTCGACGCGAAGGTGTCGCCCGGGCTGACCGAGACCTCGCTCCTGCCGATGGCCGTCGAAGCCGCCGGGCGCTCGCTGGGGGAGACCTACGCCGGACTCGTCGAGCGGGCGATCAAGCGCGGCGGCTGACTCGCGCGTTTCACGTGAAACAAAAGCGGCGGACTCCGTGGAGTCCGCCGCTTTTTCGTCGATCGCCGACCGTCACCGTGATCGAGCCATTCGATCACGATCAGTAATCATCACCGTGACGTAAGGCCCCGGTGTCATTCCTCGCTGATTCCACGGGCCTCGTGACCCAAGATCAACTCCGCGATGCGCTCAAGATCGTCAACCGAGCCGTATTCGATGACGATCTTGCCCTTCCGGCTCCCGCGGGCCACCTTCACCTTGGTGTCGAAGTGGTTCGCGAGCCGGTCCGCCAACCGATCGAACCCAGGCGCCTGGATCTGCTTCTTCGCCGAGGACTTCTCCTTCGCAGGAGCCTCGGACTTCTTGAGCGTCACCTGCTCCTCGGTCGCGCGGACCGAAAGACCCTCCGCGACGATCCGCTTCGCCAGGTCTTCCTGATGCCCGACGTCCTCGAGGCTCAGCAGCGCGCGGGCGTGGCCGGCCGACAGCACGCCGACGGCGACCCGACGCTGGACTTCGAGGGGGAGGCGCAGCAGCCGGATGGTGTTGGTGATGACCGGACGGCTCCGACCGATCCGGTCCGCGAGTTCATCGTGGGTCACGCCGAACTCGTCCAGCAGCTGCTGGTAGGCCGCCGCCTCTTCCAGCGGGTTGAGCTGAACGCGGTGGATGTTCTCCAGCAGCGCGTCCCGGAGCAGTGCGTCGTCCTTGGTCTCGCGGACGATCGCGGGGATGTACTCCAGACCCGCCAGCTGGGAAGCGCGCCACCGGCGCTCGCCCATGATCAGCTCGTACTGATCGGCCTCGATCTCGCGCACCACGATGGGCTGCATGAGCCCGAACTCGCGGATCGAGTGCTCCAACTCGTTGAGCGCTTCCTCGTCGAAGACCTGACGAGGCTGCTTCGGGTTGGGGTTGATCGATGCGATGGCGATCTCTTTGTAGACGGCACCCGCGACGGATCCCTGCGCCTCGCTCTCCGTTTCACGTGAAACGGAGGGCTCGGGCTGGGAGCCGCCGTACGCGGGCCCACCACGCAAACCTGAGGTCGCTCCGCCCAGCGTGGCGCCATCCGCACCGGCTGGGGGAGCGCTCGGGATCAGCGCGGCGATACCGCGGCCCAGACCACCTCGTCGCTCGGTCATGCTGTCTTCCTTTCGGCACCCCGCTCCGCGATCTCTCGCGCCGCGTCCAGGTAGCTCATCGAGCCTCGTGATCCCGGATCGTAGGTCAGCACAGTCTGACCGAAGCCCGGAGCCTCAGAAATCTTCACGCTACGCGGAATCACCGTCCGCAGGGTCAGGTCTCCGAAATGACCGCGCACCTCGGCGGTGACCTGATCGGCGAGCTTGGTCCGCCCGTCGTACATCGTCAGCAGGATCGTCGAGACCCACAGAGCCGGGTTGAGGTGGGACTGCACCAGCTCGATGTTGCGGAGCAGCTGTCCCAGACCCTCCAGCGCGTAGTACTCGCACTGGATCGGGATCAGCACCTCGTGCGCGGCGACCAACGCGTTCACCGTGAGCAGGCCGAGCGACGGAGGGCAGTCCACGAAGACGTAGTCGAAGTCCAGCGCCTCGACCGCTTCGGAGTTCAGCGCCTCCTTCAGGCGGCCCTCCCGAGCCACCATGGTGACGAGCTCGATCTCCGAGCCGGCGAGGTCGATCGTGGCCGGGACGCAGAAGAGGTTGTCCGACTGGGTGCTCTTGGCCGCCGCGTCCGCGACGCTGATCTCACCGAGCAGCACCTCGTAGACCGAGGGAACGCCACCGCGGTGCTCGACACCCAGCGCGGTGCTCGCGTTGCCCTGCGGGTCGAGGTCGATCACCAGAACCTTGAGGCCGTGCAGCGCCAGACCGGCCGCGAGGTTCACCGTGCTCGTCGTCTTGCCGACGCCGCCCTTCTGGTTGGCCACGGTGATGATGCGCCGGTTCTTGGGGCGGGGGAGGTCCAGCTCGTCGGGGTGCAGCACGCGCGTGGCGCGCTGCGCCTCCTCCATGATCGGAGTCCAGCCGATGTCGTCCCGGCCGAAGCTCATGGCGTTGGTCTCCGGGCCGGAGGGGAATCGCATGGCGCCCATCGCGCGCCCCCTTGTTTCACGTGAAACCCGACCCGCTCCGTTTTCCTCCGGATTCACCGTCCACGTTCCTTTCTCGCTCGACGTGTCTCACGACGCCGACCGGACGAGGTTCGGGCCGCCGCGACCCGCTCCACCACGACAACGGTCGTCGGCACATCGAGTACGCCGACACCGCATGATTTGACTTCGCCACGACCGCCACCGGCCGCGGCGATCGCCGCCGCATCCCGTTCGAGTTCTTCAGCCGCGCTATCGCCCTTCATGGCGAGCAGTAGGCCGTCCTGCCGCAGCAGCGGGAGAGACCACTTCGCGAGCCGTTCCATCGGCGCCACGGCGCGCGCGGTCACGACGTCCTGATCGGCAAGTCGTTCGCGCACCGGACCCTCCTCGGCACGACCACGCACCACCTCAACGGTGAGTGCCAGCTCGGTGATGACTTCCTGCAACCACGTCACCCGCCGAGCCATCGGCTCCAGCAAGGTGAGGGTGAGATCCGGGCGAGCGATCGCCAACGGGATGCCCGGCAACCCCGCCCCAGAGCCTACGTCCACAACCCGGCTTTGAGGGGGGAGCAACTCCGCAATCACAGCAGAGTTCAGCAGATGTCTTTCCCAGAGCCGGTCCAATTCGCGTGGACCGATCAATCCGCGACGGATTCCGTGCTCGTGGAGTAACTCGGCGAACCTCTCCGCCAACTCCACTCGCTCGCCGAAAACGACCCGCGCCGCCTCGGGCGCACCTCCGGTCAAGACATTCACCCCGCTGTTTCACGTGAAACCAAAGACGTCGCGTCTAGCCTGCCGGATCGCGATCCGAAGCCGCGCACCAACCCGCTGTTTCACGTGAAACCACGCCGAACGAGTACCGGCGAGGCCAAGGACCATTCAGCCAGACCAGAGTTTCAGAACGGTTGCACCACGACTACAGCCCAGTCCGGCGCGCGGCACACCCGCCAGTGCCCAAGTCGACAAAACGCCCCCGCCGGACTTCGAGTCCGACGGGGGCGTTCAGCAGGGGAGCGGGTCAGCTCTTGAAGACGACGACCTTGCGGTTGGGCTCTTCGCCTTCGCTCTCGCTGTAGACCCCATCGATCGCCGCGACGGCGTCGTGGATGATCTTCCGCTCGAACGGGGTCATCGGCCGCAGCCGAGCCTCCTGGCCGCTCTTGAGAACTTCCTCGGCGGTGGACCGGCCGATCTCGGAGAGCTCCTCGCGGCGCCCGGCTCGCCAGCCGGCGACGTCGAGCATGAGGCGGCTGCGCACGCCAGTGTCCTGCTGGACGGCGAGCCGGGTCAGCTCCTGCAGGGCTTCGAGCACCTGGCCGCGACCGCCGACGAGCTTCTCGAGGTCGGATCCTCCGTCGATGCTCACCACCGCACGGCCGGCCTCGACGTCGAGGTCGATGTCGCCGTCGTAGTCGAGCAGGTCGAGCAGCCGCTCCAGGTAGTCGCCTGCGACGTCACCTTCCTGCACCAGCAAGGCCTCGGTGTTGGACACCTCGGGGGAGGACTCGTCGTTGGCGGGGGAGTCGGTGGCCTCGGCGACGGCCGGGCTCTCCTGCACAGTTTCAGACACTGGGTGTCTCCTCTCCAGGGGTTCGCGACGGGGTCAGCGGGTCTCGCCCGGCTTGTCCGTGTCACGAGCGCGGTCTTCGATCACCCCGGGGATCTCACCGGGTTGGTCATCGGACGCCTTCTCAGCGGTGGTGCTGTCGACGACTGCCGTAGCAGCGCCTGCCGAGTTCGCGACCGCGGGCGCGTCAGCGGACGCAGCCTCCTCGCGATCGATCCGGCGGTACACCACTCGTTGCTGTCCCAGCGTCCAGAAGTTGTTGGCCAGCCAGTAGATCAGAATGGCCAGCGGGAGGAACGGACCACCGACGATAGCGAACATCGGGAAGATCCACAGCATCAGTTTGTTGGTCATCGCCGCCTGCGGGCTGGCGGCGGCCTCGGGGCTCTGCCGCTGCAGCGAGTGCCGGGCGGTGAAGTGCGTGGCGATCGCAGCGGCGATCATCAGCGGCACGGCGACGGTCATCATGGACAGCCGGTCGGTGCCGAACGTGGCGAGCAGCTCGGCCGGCTGACTGAGCGTGTTGGACAGCTTCGCGCCGAACAGGTCGGCCTCGACGAAGGAGGCGACGTCGGCGGCGTTGAACACGAAGTTGCCGGGGGCGCCGGGCTTGAAGCCGTTGAGCACGTGGAAGAGACCGATGAACACCGGGACCTGCACGAGCATGGGCAGGCAGCCGGAGAGCGGGTTGAAGCCCTGCTCGGTCTGGAGCTTCTGCATCTCCGCGGCGAGCTTCTGCTTGTCGTCGCCGTGCTTCTCCTGCAGCTCCCGCACCAGGGGAGCGAACTCCTGCATCTTCTTCATCGACCGCACCTGGTGCACGAACGGCTTGAACAGCAGAACGCGCAGGGTGAAGACCAGGAAGATGACCGAGAGCGCCCAAGCGAATCCGCTCGACGGTTCGAGCACGGAGCCGAAGACCTTGTGCCAGAACCAGAGGATGGCCGACACGGGGTAGTAGATGAAGTCCAGCACGCGGGCTACTCCTCGGCGGGTTTGTCGGAAAGGCGAATGCCGGCTCGCCGCTCACGGTGTGGTGGGACCGGGTCCAGTCCTCCGGGGTGCCAGGGGCCGCAGCGCAGGAGCCTGCGGACGGTGAGCCATCCGCCGCGGAACAACCCGTGCACGGTCAGCGCCTCGACAGCGTAGGCGCTGCAGCTGGGGTAGAACCGGCACATCGGCGGCAGCAGTGGGGAGATGACCTTGCGGTAGACGTGCACCGGGCCGAGCAGGAGCCAGGCGGACAGGTGGGGTTTGCGCCCCGCACGACTTTCGTCATGCGATTCGTCATGCCGCCGATCCGGTGCCATCTCCTGCAACCCCGCCATCACCTGCTGTCCGGGCCATCGGGGTAACGGACGCGAAGCTTTTTCAACGCCGCGTCGATGTCCGTGCCGAGCTCCCGGCTGGACGCGTCCGCTGCCGGAGGCAGCGCCCGAACCACCACCAGTGTGCCAGCGGGCAGGTCCGGGAGGCGGTCTCGCATCAAGTGACGCAGACGGCGGGCGACCCGGTGGCGCACCACCGCGACACCCACGGCCTTGCTGACGACAAAACCCACCCGGGTCGAAGCAGACGAGTCCCGGGTGGGTGCCGTATTAGCTTGAGCCTCCGGCTTGGCCTCACCACAGTCCCGAGCCCGGGTCTGATCCGGGCGCAGGACGTGGACCACCAGTCGGGGACGTCCGGCCCGACGACCACGACGGACCACCAGGCGAAAGTCCTGGTTCCTGGTCAGCCGGGCTGCCGTGGGAAGCACGGCCGGACGCGATCAGGCAGACAGCTGCGCGCGGCCCCGGCGACGGCGCGTGGCCACGATGGCCCGGCCGGCGCGAGTGCGCATGCGCAGCCGGAACCCGTGCTTCCTGGCACGGCGGCGGTTGTTCGGCTGGAAAGTGCGCTTGCCCTTGCTCACGGTCGGATCTCCCGGTTACTACAGGCACCGATGGTCGCTTTCGGACCACGGTTCGGTCTTGGTGTCCCCGGTTCTTCAACCCGCAGGTCCGCAGGTTACGGACCAAGAGCCGCAAGGCCGGGCGTGATGTCGGCGCGCCGACATGCCCGCTGCACAAGCGGGGGACTGTACGAGGGTACGCCAGAGCCAACAGCAGGTTCACAGCCGGGGTCGGCATCCGGCGATATCGGCCCCATAACGAAGGCGGCCAGGTCCGGCGAAGCGGGTTGCGAGGCTCGCGGAGATGTCCGCGCTGGTGATCGGGTCACCGCTCGTCGACACCGAAGAGCCTGCCACATCACGATCTCCGCGAGGCCCCGGGGACCTGCTTGTGGCTGAGGCCGCCGCTTGTTAGCGTGCCTCCCTGCGATGTCGCAGACCGGTGGTTGGGAGCATCGGTCGGCAGTCAGGGGGAACTGACCTGGATCGCAGGGGTACTACGGCCCCAGGGGGAAACACCGGAACGGGCTGCCGTACCTTCATACACAAGCTGTGGACAACTCTGTGGACACGTGTGTCCATCGAGTCGCCCACTCATTCCGTGGTACCCGCTACCCGTGCAACCTTGGGGGTTGGGGACCGGGGCCGCAACCGGGGAGCATCAAGCGAGGGGAGGGGAGCAGGCGGTGTCCGACCACCAAGCCGATCTCGGTCGAGTTTGGGAAGAGGTGGTGCAGGAGCTGTCCTCCGGCACTCTCTCGCCGCAGCAACGCGCGTGGATGCGGGTCACCCGCCCCATCGGGCTGCTCGACGGGACCGCGCTGCTGGCCGCTCCGAGCGACTTCGCGAAGGAAGCCATCGAACGCGCGCTGCGCGATCCGATCACCGATGCCCTCTCCCGCCGTCTCGGCCGCGACGTCTCGCTGGCCGTGAAGGTCGACACCGCGGTGCCCGCGCCGACCCGCCCGGTCGCCGCGCCCGCTCCTGCACCCGCCCCGGAGACGTGGAGCCCTCGCGGCGGCGACGACCAGTCGTCGTCCAGCTACATCTCCGTCCCCGGTTACGGCGGCGACAGCTCCTTCGGGCACACGGCGCACACCGGTTCGATCGGGCACACGGGATCCATCCCGATCGTGCCCGGCACCGGCCCGCACAGCGCCGGTTCTCCCAGTTCAGAGCCCCAGGGCAGGCACGCCGCGCCCGAGCCGAAGCCGAAGGCCGCGGACATCGACTTCCCGACGGCCGAGTTCAAGTGGCCCAACGGCGAGATCCCGAAGCCCGCCTCGGCCAAGCCTGAACCCGAGGCCGAACCGGAGCCCGAGCCGGCCGAACCCGCGTCCGAGAGCTCCGAGCCCTCCACCGATTCGAACTCGGCCGAGCCCGAATCAGGTGAGCAGGCCGCTGACGAGGGCGTGTGGCCGACCTTCGGTCGCGGCCAGGGCGGTCAGACGATCCCGTCGGCCGAGCCGCAGCAGGGCCAGCCGTTCACCGCGCCCAAGCACGCGCCGCCGACCTCGCAGACCAGGCTCAACGCCAAGTACACCTTCGACACCTTCGTGATCGGTTCGTCGAACCGGTTCGCGCACGCTGCCGCGGTCGCCGCGGCCGAGGCACCTGCTCGGGCGTACAACCCCCTGTTCATCTGGGGCGAGTCGGGTCTCGGCAAGACGCACCTGCTGCACGCGGTCGGGCACTACACGCAACGGCTGTTCCCCGGGATGCGCGTCCGGTACGTCTCGACCGAGGAATTCACCAACGACTTCATCAACTCGCTGCGCGACGACCGGCAGGTGGCGTTCCAACGCCGCTACCGGGACGTCGACGTGCTGCTGGTCGACGACATCCAGTTCTTGGAGGGCAAGGAAGGTACTCAGGAGGAGTTCTTCCACACCTTCAACACGCTGCACAACTCGAACAAGCAGATCGTGGTGTCCTCCGACCGGCCGCCGAAGGGGCTGCGCACGCTGGAGGACCGGCTGCGGACCCGGTTCGAGTGGGGTCTGATCACCGACATCCAGCCGCCTGAGCTGGAGACCCGGATCGCGATCCTCCGCAAGAAGGCGGCCCAGGACCGGATGAACGCGCCGGCCGACGTGCTGGAGTTCATCGCCTCCCGCATCGAGCGCAACATCCGCGAGCTGGAGGGCGCGCTGATCCGGGTCACGGCGTTCGCGTCGCTGAACCGCCAGCCCGTCGACCTGCAACTGGCCGAGATCGTGCTGCGCGACCTCATCCCGGACTCGCAGACCCCGGAGATCACCGCGCCGACGATCATGGCGGTCACCGCGGACTACTTCGGCGTGACCATGGACGACCTCTGCGGGCCCGGCAAGACGAAGGCGCTGGCCCAGGCCCGGCAGATCGCGATGTACCTGTGCCGGGAGCTGACGGACTCGTCGCTGCCGAAGATCGGGCAGTACTTCGGCAGCCGCGACCACACCACGGTCATGTACGCCGACAAGAAGATCCGCAAGGAGATGGCGGAGCGCCGGCGCGTGTACGAGCACGTCCAGGAGCTGACCGCCCGCATCAAGCAGCAGTCCCGCTGAACGACCGCACCACGCCGAGGACAACCGCCGTCCGAGTAGTTCTCGGGCCTTCCAGCACACCGCCTGCCTGACCAAGCCAGTCAACGCGAGGCTCTGAACTGCGCTTTTTCGGCGTCAGCCGCTCATTTCGCCGCTGACGGGATTTTGCGGGTCCCCTGGTGTGATTCCCTAGGCCGCGCGCGGCCCATCTTTCTGGTACGGGGGCATGCCCCGACCCACCCACCCCAGCAGAAATGTTCCGGCGTTCTGACGCGGGTCCAGCCCTGCCCGCGCGCCCCGCACCGGTGTCCGCCGAGGCGCTCGCGAGGTTTCTGCTGGACCCCTCCGGCCTGATCCTGGGCGCCGAGCAGAAACATTCGAGCCAGATCCGGTCGCACGACGGGGCCTCCGAACGCCTCCGCGCAAGACCTGCGCCCGGAAATCACCACTTTCAGTGTTCGTCCGAGCGCGGTGCGTGGGATCGGGAACATTCACGCCAAGAAGTTTTCTGCCCGGCCCCGTGGGCTTCACCTCACCGCCAGAACAAAAAACCCTCGAAGACGCCAGCTGTCCACAGAATTTCCATCCCCAGGCTTGACCTGCAATTTTCCCCAGTCCATCCACAAGCTGTGCACAGCCTGCCCACATGGTCGAGGCCGGTTGCCAACAGAGTTCCCACAACTCTGCCCACAACCCGACCGGTGGAGAACCGCCAATCCACCCGGGGATGGGTACAACCTGGGGTCCGACTGTGGATGGGAGTGTGGACAACTGGGGATGGTTGTGGAAGAACTCAAGACGGCCAGAAGTTGTCCACCACCCGGCTGTCGTAGTCCCCGGTTACTTCCAGTGGTCATCCACACGCGACCACGCCACCCGACCAGCCCAAACGACGGTTGTCCCCACAACTCACAGGCCTTACTACTACTGCGGACATTTCTTCTCTTCTTAGAAAAAAAGAAAAGAGAACTAGGGGCGGTGGATAAGTGGACAACTCCCGCCTCGACGCTCGAACCGGCTCCGGCCAACAGCCACGACCCGGATGCGGAGATCGGTGAGCACGCTCTACGGTGGAACTCCCCGCAACGAGAAGCCCGGCTCGAACTCCTAGCGAAGTCCAAGCCGTTCTCGCTGCGGGATCGCTTCGCCCCCGATGCGGAGCACACCGAACCTTCCAGCCGCGCACGGCTCGACACAGTTCTCGGCAGCCGAGCCACGGCTGAAACCGAAAGGACACCCATGAAGATCCGCGTGGAGCGTGACGGTCTTGCCGACGCCGTCGCCTGGGTCGCGCGCAGCCTGCCGTCGCGGCCACCGGTTCCGGTGCTGGGCGGGGTGCTGCTCGATGCGAGCTCCGGGGAAGCGCTCACCATCTCCGGCTTCGACTACGAGGTTTCCGCCCAGGTCACCATCGACGCCTCGATCGACGCCAGCGGGAAGACCCTGGTCTCGGGGCGTCTGCTGGCCGACATCACCAAGGCGCTGCCGGCACGTCCGGTCGAGATGACCGTCGACGGTTCCCGGGTGACCATCACCTGCGGCAGCTCGCGGTTCAGCCTGCCGACCATGCCGGTCGAGGACTACCCGGCGCTGCCGGAGATGCCCGAGCACGCCGGATCCGTGCCGACCGACCTGTTCAGCGAAGCGGTCGGCCAGGTCGCCGTGGCCGCGGGCAAGGACGACACGCTCCCGATGCTGACCGGCATCCGGATGGAGATCAACGCGGACAAGCTGACCATGGTCGCCACCGACCGGTTCCGGCTGGCGATGCGCGAGATCACCTGGGAGCCCGGCACGAGCATCGCGGACACCCAGGTGCTGGTCCCGGCCAAGACGCTGGCGGACTCGGCCAAGACGCTGGGCGCCGGTGCGAGCAAGGTCGAGATCTCGCTGGCCTCCGGTGACGGACTGCTCGGCCTGTCCGGCACGACCCGCCGGAACACCAGCCGCCTGCTGGACGCGGAGTTCCCGAAGTACCGCCAGCTGCTGCCCGCCGAGACCGCGGTGACCGCGAACATCGACGTCGGGCCGCTGGCCGAGGCGATCAAGCGCGTGTCGCTGGTGGCCGAGCGCGGCACGCAGGTCCGGCTGGAGTTCTCCGACCGCCTGCTGCGGCTGTCCGCCGGCGGTGACGACGAGGGCAGCGCCGAGGAAGAGCTCCCGATCGAGCTCGACGGCGAGGAGCTGACCATCGCCTTCAACCCGGCGTACCTGCTCGACGGTCTCAGCGCCCTGAAGTCCGAGCGCGCCCAGATGCAGTTCACCACCGCCAACCGCCCGGCGTTGATCAAGCCGATCGACGACGAGGGCAAGGTCCAGGAGGGCTACCTCTACCTGTTGATGCCGGTCCGCCTGCCCGGTTGATCCCCGGCGAGGCCGAGGTGGTGCGCGGCTCACATCCGGCGCACCACCCGCCCCGTCGTCCCGGTTCGTGGTCGTAGGCTCGCGCCAGATCGATTCAGCGGGTGCCATGATCCCGCAGCGCGGCCGGCCACGCGCCGACCTCCACAAGTCGACACACAGTTCGGATAGGGAGTTCCAGTGCAACTCGGGCTTGTCGGCCTCGGCCGAATGGGTTTCAACATGCGCGAGCGGCTGCGGGCCGCCGGCCACGAGGTCGTGGGGTACGACCGCAACCCGGACGTCAGCGACGCGGCGTCCGTGGCGGAGATGGTCGAGAAGCTGGCCGGTCCGCGGATCGTGTGGATCATGGTTCCGCACGGCGACCCGACCCGGCAGACCGTCGAGGAGCTGTCCGGACTGCTGTCCGCCGGCGACCTGGTGATCGAGGGCGGGAACTCCAAGTTCACCGATGACCAGGCGAATGCCGCGCTGCTGGCCGAGAACGGCATCAAGTACGTGGACGTGGGCGTGTCCGGCGGGGTCTGGGGCGCCAAGAACGGCTACGGCCTGATGGCCGGCGGTGACGCCGAGGACGTCGAGCGCGCGCTGCCGATCTTCGACGCGCTGCGGCCGGAGGGTCCGCGCGAGGAGGGCTTCGCGCACGCCGGTCCGGTCGGGGCCGGTCACTACGCGAAGATGGTGCACAACGGCATCGAGTACGGCCTGATGCAGGCCTACGCCGAGGGCTTCGAGCTGCTCGCCGCCTCCGACGTCGTCACCGACGTGCCCGCCACGATCAAGGCCTGGAGCAAGGGCACCGTCGTGCGCTCCTGGCTGCTCGACCTGCTGGTTCGCGCTCTCGACGAGGACCCGGAGCTGTCCGAGCTGCGCGGCTACGTGCAGGACTCGGGCGAGGGCCGGTGGACCATCGAGGAAGCGATCAACAACGCGGTCCCGGCCCCGGTCATGACCGCCGCGCTGTACGCCCGGTTCGCCTCGCGCCAGGAGGACTCGCCCGCGATGAAGGCGGTCTCGGCGCTGCGCAACCAGTTCGGCGGCCACGCGGTCCAGAAGTCCGAGGGCTGACCTCCCGACTCCTCGTGTGGGGGCGTTCCGGCCGGAGCGTCCCCACATCGCGGCAACGTCGACGGGGAGACTTGTCGACAGATCTCCCCGCCGTTCCGCGGGTGTCCGCGCTGGTCGCGGCACGCGGACAGGCCGTCCGGCACGGTCCGGACACACCCATTCGGATTGTGCGGACATCGCAGCCGCGGCGTCCGCGGAACCTGCCCGGCAAGAACAACTGAGTTGGATCGTCGTGTACGTGCGTCACTTGCAGGTCAACGACTTCCGGTCGTGGCCGCTCGCCGACCTCGAACTCGAACCCGGAGTCACCGTCCTGGTCGGGTCGAACGGTCAGGGCAAGACCAACCTGGTCGAGGCGATCGGCTACGTCGCCACCCTCGGCTCGCACCGGGTCTCCAACGACGCGCCGCTGGTCCGCTACGGAGCGGGCCGCGCGGTGGTGCGGGCCGCGGTGGTCAACAACGGCCGGGAGCTGCTGGTCGAACTGGAGATCACCCCCGGCAAGGCCAACCGCGCCAGGATCAACCGGGGCGGGGCCGGCAAACCCCGCGACGTGCTGGGGATCCTGCGGACCGTGCTGTTCGCACCGGAGGACCTGGCGATCGTGCGAGGTGACCCGGGCGAACGCCGCCGGTTCATGGACGACCTGCTGGTAGCGCGGGCGCCGCGCTACGCGGGGATCCGCTCCGACTACGAGCGGGTGCTCAAGCAGCGCAGCGCGCTGCTGAAGTCGGCGGGCGCCGCCCGGCGGGGCGGGGGCAAGGCGGATCTGAGCACCTTGGCGGTCTGGGACGGCCACCTCGCGCGCTACGGCGCCGAGCTGCTGGCCGGGAGGCTGTCCCTGGTGTCGGCGCTTGCCCCTCACGTGACCAGCGCATACGCGAACGTCGCGGCGACCGACGAGGCGAGCACTCCGTCCGGTCGGGTCGCTGACCTGCGATATCGCAGCAGCTTGGGCGAATCGATGCCGGAGCGCTACGGGGTGCCCGGAGGCCCGGAGATCCCGTGGGACGAGGCTGTGCCGGAGCTGGAGGCCGCTCTGCTCGCGGAGCTGGAGCGCGTCCGGCCGCAGGAGATCGAGCGCGGCGTGTCGCTGGTCGGCCCGCACCGCGATGACCTGGACCTGCTGCTCGGCGAGCTGCCCGCGAAGGGTTATGCCAGTCACGGTGAATCGTGGTCGTTCGTCCTGGCGTTGCGGCTGGCTTCTTACCACCTGCTCACAGAGGATGGCGCGGAACCGGTGTTGATCCTGGACGACGTGTTCGCCGAGCTCGACCGCCGCAGGCGTTCCCGGCTCGCCGCGCTCGTCTCGGGGGCCGAGCAGGTCCTGGTGACGGCCGCGGTCGGCGAGGACGTCCCCGAGGAGCTCACCGGCGCCCGATTCGACGTCCGGGAAGGTGAGGTGCACCGTGCCGCCTGACGGAAACGGACGAAAAATTGCACGCAGAGTGACCGCGACCACGGAGCAATCCGTGGAACTACCCACATCTGGGGATAACCCTGTGGATGGTGTGGATAACTCAGCGCCCGTTCGCGGCTCCGACGGCGCCGCCCTGCCCGAGGACAAAGCGCCAGGTCAGGGGATCGACGGCAGCGAGCTGGCCGGGCCGGACCTGGCTCGTGCCGCGCTGCAGTCGGCGCGCGAGCAGTCCGCGGCCAAGCGCAAGGCGATGGGCAAACCCGGCAAGCCGGGCAAGCTCCGCACCCGCAGGCGTCGTGGCTGGACCGGTGCCGGACCTGACGACCGGGACCCGCAGCCGCTGGGCAGGCTCGCTGCGCGGATCGCCTCCGAGCACGGCTGGACCGAGCACCTCTCCGGTGGTCAGGTCTTCGCCAAGTGGGATTCGCTGGTCGGCGGGGAGATCGCCGAGCACACCAAGCCGTTGCAGCTCAAGGACTGCGAGCTCACCGTGCAGGCGCAGTCCACGGCGTGGGCCACGCAGCTGCGGCTGCTCCAGCGCCAGATCCTCAAGCGGATCAGCGACGGGGTGGGGCCCGGCGTGGTCAAGCGGATCAAGGTGCAGGGACCTGCGGCTCCGAGCTGGCGACACGGTCCGCGACACATCTCCGGGCGCGGTCCGCGAGACACCTACGGCTAGTAATCTGCGGGCTGCGGATCGTCGAGGTGCGGGTCCACTCGCAGGTGAGGATCGCCGAACGGCCGATCGCCGCAGAGAATTCCGAGCAGGCGTTCACGGCTCTTCGATGGTGGATTGATCCGAGTTCTCGACTCTGTGAGCAAGCTAGGGGCGTCCTTGCCCCACTTCTGCGGCGGGGGACCAGTAGAATCAAGGCGGGTGTGACCCGACGCGCTCCCCGGTCGCCGGCGGCGAGGGGTCCGGACCGGGCCGCGCCGGGGTGCGGCGCCGGCAGCCGAGTCGCCCCGAAGTGGTCGTAGAGGTGCGCCGGAGCCGGTAACCAGGCCGGCATCGACCGATCACCGTGACAGCACAGTCGGCTTGAGGAGAAATCGAGGCCCGTGGCACCGAAGAAGAGCGAATACAACGCCTCATCCATCACCGTTCTTGAGGGCCTTGAGGCCGTCCGCAAGCGTCCCGGCATGTACATCGGTTCCACCGGTGAGCGCGGTCTGCACCACCTGGTGTGGGAGGTCGTGGACAACTCCGTCGACGAGGCGATGGCCGGGTACGCCTCGAAGGTCGAGGTCACCCTGCTCGCCGACGGCGGCGTGCGGGTCAGCGATGACGGCCGAGGCATCCCGGTCGACATGCACCCGGTGGAGAAGAAGCCGACCCTCGAGGTCGTGCTGACCGTGCTGCACGCGGGCGGCAAGTTCGGCGGCGACTCCTACGCCGTCTCCGGTGGTCTGCACGGCGTGGGCGTGTCGGTGGTCAACGCGCTGTCGACCGTGCTCGAGGCCGAGATCCACGTCGACGGCTACGTGTGGCGGCAGCGCTACGAGGACTCCAAGCCCGCCGCCGACATCGAGCGCGGCGAGAAGACCAGCAAGACCGGCACCACCATCACGTTCTGGGCCGACCCGACGATCTTCGAGACCACGCACTACAACGCGGAGACGGTCTCCCGCCGCCTGCAGGAGATGGCCTTCCTGAACAAGGGCCTGACCATCGTCCTGCGCGACGAGCGCTCGGCCGAGTCGGAGGAGGGCGGTGAGGACGCCCAGGGCGCCACCGCCAAGATCACCGAGCGCACGTACCACTACCCGGGCGGGCTCGAGGACTTCGTCAAGCACATCAACGCGACGAAGGAGCCGATCCACAAGAAGGTCGTCGCCTTCAACGCCTCCGGCAACGGGCACGAGCTCGAGGTCGCGCTGCAGTGGAACTCCGGCTTCAACCAGTCGGTGTACACCTTCGCCAACACGATCAACACGCACGAGGGCGGTACCCACGAGGAGGGCTTCCGGTCCGCGCTGACCCGCGTGGTCAACGCCTACGCCAAGGACAAGAAGCTCATCAAGGACAAGGACGGCAGCCTCACCGGCGACGACGTCCGCGAAGGTCTCGCCGCGATCGTGTCGGTCAAGGTCCGCGAGCCGCAGTTCGAGGGCCAGACCAAGACCAAGCTGGGCAACACCGAGGTCAAGTCGTTCGTGCAGACCACCGCCTTCGAGTGGCTGACCGACTGGTTCGAGCGCAACCCCGCCGACGCGAAGACGATCGTGAACAAGGCGGTCTCCTCGGCGCAGGCGCGGATGGCCGCCCGCAAGGCCAAGGAGCTGGTCCGGCGCAAGAGCGCGATGGACATCGGCGGCCTGCCGGGCAAGCTCAAGGACTGCCAGTCCAACCAGCCCGACGAGTGCGAGCTCTACATCGTCGAGGGTGACTCCGCGGGTGGCTCGGCCAAGGAAGGCCGCGAGTCGCGCTTCCAGGCGATCCTGCCGCTGCGAGGCAAGATCATCAACGTGGAGAAGTCGCGGATCGACAAGGTCCTCAAGAACAACGAGGTCCAGGCGATCATC
Source organism: Saccharopolyspora endophytica (assembly GCF_018070075.1). Classification (GTDB taxonomy): domain Bacteria; phylum Actinomycetota; class Actinomycetes; order Mycobacteriales; family Pseudonocardiaceae; genus Saccharopolyspora; species Saccharopolyspora endophytica. The sequence continues at coordinate 95,272 of NZ_JAGPXE010000001.1, read as the reverse complement.
ACCGCGCTGGGCACCGGCATCCACGACGAGTTCGACCTGTCGAAGCTGCGCTACCACAAGATCGTGCTGATGGCCGACGCCGACGTCGACGGCCAGCACATCCGGACGCTGCTGCTGACCCTGCTGTTCCGGTTCATGCGCCCGCTGATCGAGAACGGGCACGTGTTCCTCGCGCAGCCGCCGCTGTACAAGATCAAGTGGCCGCGCTCCGAGCCGGAGTACGCCTACAGCGACAAGGAGCGCGACGCGCTGCTCGCCCAGGGCGCGGCCGCCGGTCGGAAGCTGCCGAAGGACGACGGCATCCAGCGCTACAAGGGTCTCGGCGAGATGAACGCCGACGAGCTCTGGGAAACCACGATGAACCCCGAGTCCCGGCTGCTGCTGCAGGTGTCGCTGGACGACGCGGCGACCGCGGACGAGCTGTTCAGCGTGCTGATGGGCGAGGACGTCGAAGCCCGGCGCTCGTTCATCACCCGCAACGCCAAGGACGCCGGCTTCCTCGACGTGTGATCGACGCGCAGGTCAACCAGCGAACTCTCCGAACTAGCAAGGGAAGAGCATGACGGAAATCCTGCCGCCGGAACACGGTCGGATCGAACCGGTCGAACTCCAGCAGGAGATGCAGAACTCCTACATCAACTACGCGATGAGCGTGATCGTCGCGCGCGCCCTGCCGGACGTGCGCGACGGTCTCAAGCCGGTGCACCGGCGCGTGCTCTACGCGATGTACGACTCGGGCTTCCGGCCGGACCGCGGTTACGTGAAGTGCTCCCGCGTCGTCGGCGACGTGATGGGCAACTACCACCCGCACGGTGACTCGGCGATCTACGACACCCTGGTCCGCCTGGCCCAGCCGTGGTCGATGCGCCACCCGCTGATCGACGGTCAGGGCAACTTCGGCTCGCCGGGCAACGACCCGGCCGCGGCCATGCGGTACACCGAGTCGCGGCTGGCCCCGTTGGCGATGCACATGCTCGCCGACATCGAAGAGGACACCGTCGACTTCTCCGACAACTACGACGGGCGCACCCAGGAGCCCGACGTGTTGCCGGCGCGGTTCCCGAACCTGCTGGTCAACGGCGGCGGCGGCATCGCCGTGGGCATGGCGACCAACATCCCGCCGCACAACCTGCGCGAGGTCGCCGACGGCGTCGTGTGGGCGCTGGAGCACCCCGAGGCCGAGGACGAGGAGCTCCTCGAAGCCCTCATGGCGCGGATCAAGGGACCGGACTTCCCGACCCGCGCGCTCGTCCTCGGCACCAACGCGATCGCCGACGCCTACCGCACCGGCCGCGGCTCCATCAAGATGCGGGCCGTCGTGGCCGTGGAGGAGGACAGCAAGGGACGCACCACGCTGGTCGTCACCGAGCTTCCGTACCAGGTCAACCCGGACAACCTCATCGAGAACATCGCCTCGATGCACCGGGAAGGCAAGATCTCCGGCATCTCCGACATCGCCGACGAGTCCAACAGCCGGCGCGGCATGCGGATCGTGGTCACCCTCAAGCGGGACGCGATCCCGAAGGTGGTGCTCAACAACCTCTACAAGCACACCCAGCTGCAGACGACCTTCGGCGTCAACATGCTGGCCCTGGTCGACGGCGTGCCGCGCACGCTGCGGCTCGACCAGACGATCCGGTACTACGTCAAGCACCAGATCGAGGTCATCGTCCGCCGGACGAAGTACCGCCTGCGCAAGGCCGAGGAGCGGGCCCACATCCTGCGCGGTCTGGTCAAGGCGCTGGACATGCTCGACGAGGTCATCGCGCTGATCCGCCGCTCGCCGACGGTCGACGACGCGCGCACCGGCCTGATCGAGCTGCTCGACGTCGACGAGATCCAGGCGAACGCGATCCTGGAGATGCAGCTGCGCCGCCTGGCCGCCCTCGAGCGCCAGAAGATCGTCGACCAGCTGGCCGAGATCGAGCGGGAGATCGAGGACCTCAAGGACATCCTCGACAAGCCCGAGCGGCAGCGGCAGATCATCCGCGACGAGCTGATGGAGATCGTCGACAAGTACGGCGACGACCGCCGCACCAAGATCGTCCCGTTCGAGGGCGAGGTCTCCATGGAAGACCTCATCGCCGACGAGGACGTGGTCGTCACGATCACCCGCACCGGCTACGCCAAGCGGACCCGCACCGACCTGTACCGGGCGCAGAAGCGCGGCGGCAAGGGCGTGCAGGGAGCGGCGCTGAAGCAGGACGACATCGTGTCGCACTTCTTCGTCTGCTCCACGCACGACTGGATCCTGTTCTTCACCAACAAGGGCCGGGTCTACCGCGCGAAGGCCTACGAGCTGCCCGAGGCCAACCGGACCGCTCGCGGTCAGCACGTGGCCAACCTGCTGGCGTTCCAGCCGGACGAGCAGATCGCCCAGGTCATGCAGATCAAGGACTACACCGCGGCGCCGTACCTGGTGCTGGCGACCAAGAACGGTTTGGTCAAGAAGTCCCGTTTGACGGACTTCGATTCCAACCGATCGGGTGGTCTTATCGGTGTGAACCTGAAGGACGAGGACGAACTCGTCGGCGCCGTGCTGTGCTCGGCCGACGACGACCTGCTGCTGGTGTCGGCGGAAGGTCAGTCGATCAGGTTCCACGCCTCCGACGATGCGCTCCGCCCGATGGGCCGGGCCACCTCAGGCGTGCTGGGCATGCGCTTCAACGACGGCGACGAGCTGCTCGCGATGGGCGTGTGCCGCGAGGACCGGTACGTCCTGGTCGCCACCGCAGGCGGTTACGCGAAGCGGACTCCGATCGAGGACTACCCGGTCCAGGGCCGCGGCGGAAAGGGCGTGCTGACTCTTCAGTACGACCGCAAACGTGGCAGGCTTGTGGGGGCGCAGATCGTCGAGCTGGAGGACGAGCTCTACGCCATCACCTCTTCCGGCGGGGTCATCCGCACCACCGCCAAGGAGGTGCGCAAGGCCGGTCGGCAGACGAAGGGGGTTCGCCTGATGAACCTCGACGAGGGCTCGACCCTGCTGGCCGTGGCGCGCAACGCCGACGAGGCAGCGGATCCGGACGCCGCACCGGAGCCCAAGCAGGCGTGACCGCAGCGCCGACCAACTGAACATGCCGTGGCACGCCACGGGGCACACCGACGCCGACGATCACCGAAGGATCGCTCGTGACAAGTTCCGAGAAGCCGGAGTCCTCGGACCCGCAGAAGGATGCGGGCCGGGGCTCGGCCAGCACCCAGACAGTCGACGACAAGGTCTCCACGACCGGTTCTGAGGCTGCTGCCTCTGCGAGCGGGACCGACGAGTCCGGCTCGACGGCCGAGCCGACCGCCACCGACGGCGGGGAGGACCTCGACGGCACCGACGCGCCGCCGCCGTGGCAGCGCGGCTCGGCCTCCTCCTCGGAGGAAGAATCCGCGGAGGAGGAGCCGAGCAGTCTTTCGGGATCGCTGGCTGCGGGTGCCCTCGGCGGCGCCGCCGGTGCCTCGGCAGGCGGTTCGGCCGCCGGGAGCCGTGACACCGACGACACGCAGACGATCCCGAAGACCGTGTCCGACCAGGAGACGGTCCGCACGCAGATCCCGCAGTCGGGACGCACCCAGGTGTCCTACACCGGTGCGGGAAGCGGTTCGGGGGCGCAGCAGCAGCGCAGCTCCTCCGGCCCGTCCGCGCGGCGCCCCAGCCGGGGACCGCGCCGGGCGAGCCTGCAGGTCAAGCGGTTCGATCCGTGGTCGGTGCTGAAGCTGGCCCTGGTGCTCAGCGTTGCGCTGTTCTTCGTGTGGATGATCGCCGTGGCCGTGCTCTACGGCGTGCTCGACGGCATGGGCGTCTGGGAGCAGCTCAACGGCACCTTCACCGAGCTGACCCAGCCCGACGACGCGGTGAACGAGCCGCTGATCAGCGCGGGCAGGGTCTTCGGCGTCGCCTCGATCATCGGTGCGATCAACATCGTCCTGATCACGGCTCTGGCGACCGTGGCCGCGTTCATCTACAACGTGGCGGCGGACTTCGCCGGCGGCATCGAGATCACGCTGTCCGAGCGCGAGTGAGTCGCTGACCGAGCCGCGGCGGCGTTTTCCGAGGTAGGGGAGCGCCGCCGCGGTGCGGTCGGGACGGAGTGACCCCCCGTGACGAGAGCGGGAGGCCGTCCTGTAATGTTTGCAGCACAACGAACGAGGGCCTATAGCTCAGGCGGTTAGAGCGCTTCGCTGATAACGAAGAGGTCGAAGGTTCAAGTCCTTCTAGGCCCACTCGGGAATTTCTTCCCCCCTCTTTCAGAGACTCGAACATCAACGGCATGGATGCCGTGTTCTAGGAGGCGACCGGAATGAAGAAGCTGCTCGCACTCGCCGCAGTTGCCGGAGTCGTGCTGTTCGTGGTCCGTCGCAACAAGGCCGCCAAGGCCGAGGCCGACCTCTGGCGCGAGGCCACCGCGGAGGTCTGATCCTCCGGCCGGGGGCCCTGACCTCCGCCGCCGTTGGGGGACGTAGCTCAATTGGCAGAGCACCGCCTTTGCAAGGCGGGGGTTAGGGGTTCGATTCCCCTCGTCTCCACTGCACGACAACGCCCTGCGCAGAGCGGGGCGTTTTTTGTTTTCTCCGTCTGACCTGCGGTTTCGCGGTGTGGTGGTTCCAGTGAATGCATGACACTGAATGATCGAAGCCACTATTAATAGTGAATATGAAGAGGCCGGGCCCGCTGGGCCCGGCCTCGTGTCGTCTGATCAGGGGGTTGGCGGGTTCGCCCTGGGCGTTTCCACCCCGCGGGGTTCCTGGTGGCCGTCGGTCTCGGCCGCGGCCCGGTGGCGGGGCGGGGTGGTGCCCGGGGTGTGCGAGTCCCACGGCTCGTCGTCGGCCGCTGCGAGCGGGAGCTCCTCCGGACGGCGGGTCAGCGCGATCGCCGCAGCGGCGATGCCCAAGACCACCAGCATCAGCAGCAGCCACGGCCAGCGGCGCTTCTTCTTCACCGGAGTGGGGTCGATCCTGGCGGCCAGCCGTTTGCGGGATTCGGTCGTCCGCTTCTCCCAATCCTTGCGGGCCTGCTTGGCCTGCTTGGCGAGTTCCTTGCGGGACTTGCCCGTGGCGCGCTGGGCGATGAGCTCCTGCAACTCCTCGGTCGAATAGCCGCGGTTGGCCAGTTCCTGCTCAGCCCTCGCTGCCGCCTGCCTGGACAGCACAGCACCTGTTTCACCTGCGTGTTTCGCGCCGTGGCGGGCCTGCTTGATGCCGGTGCCAACCGCCTTCCCCACGGTCTCGCCGGCCTTGGCCATCGCGTTCACTTCATCCATCGCCTGTTGACCTCCTTGGCCTGGCTTGTCTTCACCAGTCCGGTTATCCCGGATGAGCACATGCCAACCACGCCTCCACCACGGAGCCGGGTAAGGGGCGCGGACCCGCCCATATTGCACCCAGACACCGCAATCGGCCCGCTCGATGGCAGGATGGTCGGGTGGCTGAAGACAACGGATCGCTCGTTGGGACGACGTTGACCGCGACCCTGCACACCTCGCAGGGAGACATCCGGATCAACCTGTTCCCCGACCAGGCGCCCAAGACCGTGAAAAACTTCGTGGGCCTCGCCGAAGGGACCCAGGAATACACGGAGCCGAACGCCAAGGGCGAACGCTCCGGCCCGTTCTACGACGGCGTGATCTTCCACCGGGTCATCGAAGGCTTCATGATCCAGACCGGTGACCCGACCGGCACCGGACGGGGTGGCCCCGGCTACCAGTTCGGCGACGAGTTCCACCCGGAGCTCCAGTTCACCAAGCCGTACCTGCTCGCGATGGCGAACGCGGGGCCGAACACCAACGGCTCGCAGTTCTTCGTCACCGTGGCGGCCACGTCCTGGCTGAACTACAAGCACACCATCTTCGGTGAGGTCGCCGACAAGGAGTCGCGCGAGGTGGTCGACACGATCGCCGGCACCGCGACCGGTCGCAACGACCGCCCGGTGAACGACATCGTCATCGAGAAGGTTTCGATCGAGCGCGGCTGACACCGCCCGGGAAAGCAGGTCTCACCCGTGACTGTGCCACCCGGAACGACGCCCGGACCGGACGGGGCGCCGCCGCAGTTACCCACGTGCGCGCGGCACCCCGACCGGCCGACGGGCCTGCGTTGCACCAGGTGCGAACGCCCGGCGTGCCCGGAATGCCTGCGCGACGCCTCCGTCGGCCAGCAGTGCGTGGACTGCGTCCGGGAGGGCGGCGCGACCGTGCGCCGACCCGTGACGGTCGCCGGTGCGCGGCTGCGCGACAAGCCGATCCTGGTGCCGCTGCTGATCGCGGCCAACGTCGCCGCGTACGTGCTCACCGCCGTCCAGGCGGGCGACTTCGGGGCGAACTTCCGGTCGGCGCTGTTCGTCGACTACTCGTTGATCCCGCTCACGGTCGCCGGCGGGCAGTGGTGGCGCCTGCTCACCTCCGGGTTCCTGCACATCGGTGTGGTGCACCTGGTGATGAACATGCTCGCGCTGTGGGTGATCGGGCGGGATCTGGAGCTGCTGGTCGGCCGCGCGCGCTTCGCCGCCGTCTACGGGTTGTCGCTGATCGGCGGCAGCACCGCGGTGTTCCTGCTGGGCGCCGCCGATGTCCCGGTCGCGGGTGCTTCCGGTGCGGTGTACGGCCTGATGGGCGGCATCGCCGTGGCCGCGCTCCGGCTGAAGGTGAGCCTGCGCCCGGTGATCACCGTGATCGCGCTGAACATCGTCGCCAGCGTGCTGATCCCCGGCATCTCGCTGCTCGGGCACATCGGCGGCCTGCTCCTGGGCGCCGCGTCGACGGCGGCCCTGGTCTACGCGCCGCGCGAGCGCCGCACCCTCGTCCAGGCCGGTGCGCTGGTCGGACTGCTGGTGGTGCTGGTGGTCGTGCTGTTCGTCCGGGACGTCTCCTACGGCGACCTGTCCTGCATCGGTTCCGGCTACGAACTGGCCTGCGGCTGACTCACCTGCGCAGCGCGTGCAGGACGTCGGCCGCGGCGTAGGGGTCTTCGCCGAGGTCGAGGCGGGTGAGGACCATGAGGTCCGGGTTCGCGTCGAGCTCCAGGCTGGTGCCGGTCAGGCCCAGCCGGCGGGTCTCCCGGACGCGGATGGTGACCTGGTCCCAGGAGTAGTGCCTGCGGCCGGTCAGCGCGCGCACCGTGATGCCGGTGGCGTCGGCGTGCAGCCTGGGCCGGCAGATCGTGCCGAAGGCCGAGGCCGTCAGCAGGGCGAGCGCGAGCACTCCCACGAAGACCCGGTCGGTCGGTGTCGAGGCGAGGAAGGCCCAGGTCGCGGCGCCCGCCGTGAGCAGCCAGCCGCAGCCCACCAGCGCGGCCGGAGGCGCCCAGCCCATCGACTGCTCCGCCATGTCCACCGCTATCCACCCGCTATCGACGAGTTATCCACAGGACTTATCCCCACTGGGGACTAGTTACACAGGTGTGTTTCGCTGACCGTCTGTCAAGACGCCAAAGGGATGAGTGAGCTCCGAAGGAGTTCCCTCCTCCGGAGCTCGTGCACGAAGCGTCGTCGTGCTGGGCGCTCGAATTGCGACCGCGTGCGCCCGGCCTTATGGAACCGTCAAGGCCGGACGTCACCGCAGGTCAGCGGGATGGGTCAACGCCACCGCATGGTCATCAGCAGGCCGACGATCATGAACGAGAAGCCGACGGCGAAATTCCACCCGCCCAGGTCGCTCATGAATCCGATCTTGTCGCCGGCGATGTAGTTGACGACGAGCCAGAGCAACCCGATGATCATCAGGCCGAGCATCACGGCGACGTAGATCGGGTGCGACGGACCGACCGATTTCGCCTTGACCGGCGTGCGGCGATCGACAACCGGGTTGGAGTCGTCCTTCTTGCGGACCTTGGACTTCGGCATAGGTGTCCTCGCCAGGTGATGCGGCACCGCCGTCCCGCGCCCGCCCGGCTCGTCGCCGGTGGCGGCGGAACGGCTCCATTTCCACCTACCACGTTAACGTAATCACAGCGCTGAGCGAGCACCCCTCGCAAACCCGTGACCGGAGAGGAACGTCGTGGTTCCGTCGGTGCAGAGCTCGCCCCCACCGCCACCGCGGCGCGGAGGCGACACCGCGCGCGCGGCGATCCGGGTCCTCGGCGAGCTGATGATCACCGCCGGCCTGGTGCTGCTGCTGTTCGTCTTCTACGTCGTGCACGTGACCGACCTGTTCACCGCGCGCGACCAGGCGAAGGCGACCGGGCGGATGCACGAGGAGTGGCAGGCCCAGCAGCGGCACCCGATCGCCGAACCGCCGCCGCCCGCCCCCGGGACCGGGTTCGCGCAGCTCCACCTGCCGACCTTCGGTACGGACTTCGACTTCACCGTGCTGGAGGGCACCGACCTGAAGACCCTCAGCGGCGGCCCCGGGCACTACAGCGGCACGGCGTGGCCGGGGGAGCAGGGGAACTTCGCGGTCGCCGGGCACCGGATCGGGCGCGGAGCGCCGTTCAACGACCTGGACCAGCTGCCCTCCTGCGCGCCGATCGTCGTGGAGACGGCGACCCACTGGTACGTCTACCGGGTCCTGCCGATGGCCGAGGAGGTCGCGACCTGGGACGGGCGCGGAGGCGATCCGCGCTGCCGGGGCGTCGCGCCGATCCCCGCGCCCTACGACCGCGTGGTCGGCAGGCAGGTCGTGCAGCCCTCGCAGGGCGAGGTGATCTTCCCGGTGCCCGGTCTCGCCCCGGAGACCTACCGGCGCGAGGGGCTGACCAGGCTCATCACCCTGACCACCTGCCACCCGGAGTTCTCCGCGCGCGAGCGGCTGATCGTCCACGGCGTGCTCACCACGCAGTACCCCAAGGTCGCCGGCCGCCCCGAGCTGCGGCCCCCGGAACTGGAGGAGCGCTGATGTACGCGTGGATCTGGCGGCACCTGCCCGGCCCGTTCGCGGCGAAGGTCCTGGGGGCGCTCGTGCTGATCGCCGCCGCCGTCGCCCTGCTGCTGTTCGTGGCGTTCCCCCGGGTCGAACCGCTGCTGCCGTTCAACGACGTCACCCTCGGCTGATCCCCGCCGAGCGAGGCGAGAGCGGGGAAATTCGGCTGCGCCGGACGCGTAGTCTGGGCGCGTGCGTGTACTGGTGGTCGACAACTACGACAGCTTCGTCTACAACCTCGTGCAGTACCTCGCGCAGCTCGGAGCCGAGTGCGAGGTGCGCCGCAACGACGTGGTCACCGACGACGACGTGGCCGCAGCTGACGGTGTGCTGCTCAGCCCCGGTCCGGGGACTCCGGATCGCGCGGGGCGGACGATGGAGCTCATCCAGCGCTGCGCCGCCGAGCGCAAACCGGCCTTCGGCGTGTGCCTCGGGCACCAGGCCATCGGCGCGGTGTGGGGCGGCACGGTCGAGCGAGCCCCCGAGCTGGTGCACGGCAAGGTCAGCGAGATCGAGCACTCCGGAACCGGTGTGTTCGCCGGGCTGCCGCAGCCGTTCATCGCGACCCGCTACCACTCGCTGATCGTCCGCGCGGACACCATCCCGGACGACTTCGAGGTCACCGCGCGCACCGAGTCCGGCATCGTGATGGGCATGCGCCACCGCGAGCTGCCGATCGAGGGCGTCCAGTTCCACCCCGAGTCGGTGCTCACCGACGGCGGCCACCGGATGCTCGCCAACTGGATGGCCTCGGCGGGTCACCCGGTGGCCGACCACGTCGTCGACCAGCTCGAAGCCGAGATGCGCAAGGTCGCCGCAGCCGCATCGGCCCGCTGACCAGCACCTTCCCTGACGCGAAACGGGGCGGTGGCCACTCGGCCACCGCCCCGCTCTCGTCAGTCCCCTCAGGGGAACGGGAAGAACCCGCCTCCGCTGCCCGGGGGCGTGCTCGTGCTGGAGCTGTCGTACTTGCCGACGTAGATCGTGATCGACTGGTCCTTGCTGATCTTCTGACCGGCCTGCGGCGAGCTGCTGAGGACCTTGTCGTCCTTGGAGATGTCGCCGGTGGGCTGCTCGGACTCGCTGAGGGTGCCGTTCCAGCCCGCGGCCTTCAGCGCGGCCTCGGCCTCGTCCTTCGACATGTTCTGCAGCTGCGGCATGGTGATCTGGTTGCCCTTGGAGACCACCAGGGTCACCGTCGAACCGGTCCGGGCTTTGGTGCCGCCGGACGGCGACTGGCTGAGGACCGTGTTCGCGGGCTCGCCGGAGTCGCGCTGCTCCACGCTGACCTTGAAGCCGGCGCCCTCGAGGAACGCCCTCGCGGTCTCCAGCTGCTGGCCGCGCAGGTCCTGGACCTCCGTCTGCGGGATCGCCTGGCCGACCACGACGTTGATCGTGGTGCCCTTGGCGACCTCGGTGCCCTTGCTGTCCCAGTCGAGGATCTTGTCGACCTGCTTGGGGTCGGACGTCTCCTTCTTGTCCGGGTTCAGCCCGATCTTCAGACCAGCCGCTTCGAGGGCCTGCTGAGCCTCGGTCATGGTCATGCCGGACAGGTCCGGGACCGCGGTGGACTCCGGACCGGTGCCCGCGCAGAGCTCGATCTTGGTCTCGGCCTTGACGCCCTGCGTCCCCGGCCCCGGCGTTTGGCGCACGATCGTGCCGCGCTTGTCCTCAGGGGAGGGGCAGGAGCGCGGGAGGACCATCCAGCCCTCCGACTTCGCCTTCTCGTTGGCGGCCTGGGCCGTCATGTGCATCAGGTTCGGGACCGGCACGCGATCCGGAGCACCCGCTCCGACCAGCATCGTCACCAGCCACGCGGCCAGCGCGAACACGGCCACGCAGGCCAGGGTGACCAGCGCGACGACGGCGTTCTTGCTGCGCCGGCGCTCCGGCGGGTGGGCCGGCGGGTAGTCCTCGACGTCGTCCGAGCGGTGCCGGCCGGAGCCGATCATCTCGGTGGGACCGGCGCCCTGGCCGAGCATCGCGGTGTGCTCTTCCTCCGACATGATCATCGGAGCCTTCGGGCGCTGACCGGACAGCACGCGGACCAGGTCGGCGCGCATCTCGGCCGCCGACTGGTAGCGGTTGGCCGGGTTCTTGCTCAGCGCCTTGAGCACCACGGCGTCCAGCGATGCCGGGGTGGCCGGAACGACGTCGGACGGCTTGCGGGGTTCCTCCCGGACGTGCTGGTAGGCCACCGCGACCGGTGAGTCACCGGTGAACGGGGGTTCCCCGGTGAGCAGCTCGAAGAGCACGCAGCCGGAGGCGTAGACGTCGCTTCGCGCGTCCACCGCCTCGCCGCGCGCCTGCTCCGGCGAGAGGTACTGGGCGGTGCCGATGACCGCCGCGGTCTGGGTCACCGCCGCCTGGCCGTCGGCCAGCGCGCGAGCGATGCCGAAGTCCATCACCTTCACCGCGCCGGAGCGGGTGATCATGATGTTCGCCGGTTTCACGTCGCGGTGCACGATCCCGTGCCGGTGGCTGAAGTCCAGCGCGGCCGAGCCGTCCGCCATGACCTCCATCGCCCGCCGGGGGGACAGCGGCCCCTCGGTCTTGACGATGTCGCGCAGCGTCCGGCCGTCGACGTACTCCATGACGATGTAGGGCAGCGGCCCGTTCTCGGAGTCCGTCTCGCCGGTGTCGTAGACCGCGACGATCGCCGGGTGGTTGAGCGCCGCGGCGTTCTGCGCCTCGCGGCGGAAGCGCAGCTGGAAGGTGGGGTCCCGGGCCAGGTCGGCACGCAGGATCTTGACCGCGACGTCTCGGCTCAGGCGGGTGTCGCGGCCCTTGTGCACCTCCGACATACCGCCGTAGCCGAGAGTCTCGCCGAGCTCGTAGCGGTCGGATAGAAGTCGAGGTGAACTCATCGAATCGTCGTTCCGATCCTTGTCAACGATCGTCCCATCTCACCCGCGGGAGGCATTCCGATCATGGGTTCCTGCCGATGCGAAGTTTGGCCCAAACCGTTCGTGGAATCCAGGCTCAGCGTGGCCACCGGACCGCGTCCGGCCATGCCGAGGTCGTGGCGGTTGATCGCCCAGTACGTCAGCAGACCGATGGCGACCAGCAAGACTACCGCCAGCACGGCGACGAGAATCCACACGACAACCCTGGTGTTGCCGCTTTCCCGGTGAGCATTGCCACCCATGGCTCCTGCCACCCCCGCGCCGTTGGCCGGGACCGGCATCGGGGCCTGCTGCTGTGAAACCTGGTGTTGCTGAACCGCTTGCTGCTGCACGGGCTGCTGGGGCGGGATGATGCCGGGCGGATAGGTGTTGCCCATCGGTGGCGGACCCGGCGGTACCGGGTGCACGCCGGTGCCCGGCCCGTGCACGTTCACCGGTCGCTGCGGTTGGGCGACCAGGGCTGACGGCGTCGGCAGCGGCCGACCCGCGCGCACCGCGGCGACCGCCGCGGCGAACTCCCCGCCGTCGGCGTAGCGCCGGCGCGGGTCCTTCACCAGGGTCGCCTCGATCAGCGCCCGCACTCCCGGCGGAACGTCCGGCGGGAGCGGTGGAGCGATGTCGCGGATGTGCATCATGGCGACCGTCACCGCGTTCTCGGAGAGAAACGGGCGGTGCCCCATCAGGCACTCGTAACCGACGACGGCCAGCGAGTACACGTCGCTGGCCGGTGTCGCGTCGCTGCCGAGCGCCTGTTCCGGCGCGATGTAGTGCGCCGTTCCCATCACCATCCCGTTGCGGGTGACCGGTGCCGCGTCGGCCGCCTTGGCGATGCCGAAGTCGGTCAGCTTCACCTTGCCCTCGGGGGTGATCAGGATGTTGCCGGGCTTGACGTCCCGGTGCACCAGGCCGCGTTCGTGCGCGGCCTGCAGCGCCTGGCCCGCCTGCTCCAGCATGTCCATCGTGTGATCGGTGTTGATCCGCCGTTCCCGAGCCAGGATCGCCGCCAGCGGCTCTCCCTCGACCAGCTCCATCACCAGGTAGGCGGTGTCCTCCGGACCGTCCGGGACCGCAGCGGTCTCACCGTAGTCGTGGACCGCTGCGATTCCCGGGTGGTTCAGCGACGCCGTGGTGCGGGCCTCGGTGCGGAACCGGTGCAGGAACTCGGCGTCCCCGCACAGCTCGGCCTTGAGCACCTTGACCGCCACCGTCCGGTCCAGCCGGACGTCCACCGCCTCCCACACCTCGCCCATACCGCCGACCGCGATGCGGCGGCCGAGGCGGTAGCGCTCGGCGAGTAACTGGCCGGTGGTCAGCACGGATCAGCCACCTCCCCGCAAACCGGCCCGGATGACCTCCCGGCCGATGGGGGCTGCGAGCGAACCACCGGTGGCCTCGTCGCCCTCGTCGCCGCCGTTCTCCACGATCACCGCGACGGCGATCGTGGGGTTGGCGGCCGGCGCGAACGCGACGTACCAGCCGTGCGGCCGGTCACCGGGGTCACCGTGCTGAGCGGTACCGGTCTTCGAGGCGATCTCGATCCCGGTGATCTTGCCGGAGCCCTTGGTGTTCTGCTCCGACTTGATCATCATGTCGCGGATCTTGCCCGCGACGTCCGGCGAGACCGCCTGGCCGAGCTCCTCGGGCCGGAGGGAGTCGAGCTCCTCCATGTCGGGAGCCTTCGTCGAGCTGACCAGCTGCGGCTTCATCACCTTGCCGCCGTTGGCGATCGTCGCGGCCATCATCGCGTTCTGCATCGGCGTGACGCGCACGTCGCGCTGGCCGATGCCGCTCTGGTACAGCGACGCGCCGTCGTCCATCGGGCCCAGGTCCGACTTGGCCACGCTCATCGGGATCTGCAGGTCCTGGCCGAAGCCGAAGGACGCCGCGGTCTCCCGCAGCTTGTCGGCGCCGACCTTGCCCGCGATCTCGGCGAACGCGGTGTTGCAGGAGTGCGCCAGCGCGTCGGTCAGCGTGTTGCCCGCGCACTTCTTGCCGCCGTAGTTGGGCAGCTGGGTCGACGACTGCGGCAGCGTGATCGACGCGGCGTCCTGCACCTGGCTGTTCGGGTTGTACCCGTTCTCCAGCGCAGCGGCCGTGGTGATCAGCTTGAACGTCGAACCGGGCGGGTAGATCTCGGAGACCGCCCGGTTGGCCATCGGGTTGCCCTCGGCGTTGTTGAGCGCGTTCCACTGCTCGGCGACCTGGTTGTTGTCCGGGCCGGTGAGCTTGTTCGGGTCGTAGGACGGCGCGTTGACCATCGCCAGGATCTCGCCCGTCGACGGGTTCAGCGCCACCACGGAACCCTGGAAGCCCTTCTTCGTCAGCTGGTCGTAGGCGACCTGCTGCATCTCGGGCTTGATCGTCAGCTCGACGCTGCCGCCGCGCGGCGTGTTGCCGGTGATCATGTCCGACAGCCGGCCGAACGCCATGCTGTCGTCGGTGCCGTTGAGGATCTTGTCGTTGGCGCGCTCGACGCCGTTCGACCCGTAGAAGAACGAGTAGAACCCGGTGACCGGCGCGTACAGCGGGCCGTTCGGGTAGGTCCGCTGGAACTTGTAGCGGTCGTGCTCGATCGGCGTGGAGCTGGCCAGCGACTGACCGGACGCGATGATCTGACCGCGCTCCCGGGAGAACTCCTCCAGCTGGGTGCGCGTGTTGCGGGCGTCCTCGCGGTACTCATCGGCCTTGATGACCTGGACGTAGGTCATGTTGCCCATCAGCAGCAGGACCATCGCCATCATGGCCAGCGCCACTCGGCGCAGCGGCTTGTTCATCGGGGACGCTCCACCAGTTCCGTATGCGCTTCCGCGATCGGCGCCTGCTTGGGCTTGGGCTTGGCCGGGGCCTGCGGGCGGCGGGCCGCGTCGGACACCCGCAGCAGCAGCGCGATCAGCACGTAGTTGGCGAGCATCGACGAACCACCGGCCGCCAGGAACGGCGCCGTGAGACCGGTCATCGGGATCAGGCCGGTCGAACCGCCGGCGACCACGAACAGCTGCAGCGCGATGGTGAACGACAGACCGCCGGCGAACAGCTTGCCGAAGGAGTCGCGCACCGCCAGCGCGCTGCGCAGCCCGCGCATCATCAGCAGCACGTAGACCAGCAGCAACGACATCAACCCGATGAGGCCGAGCTCCTCGCCCAGCGCCGGGATGATGAAGTCGCTGAACGACAGCGGCGTGATGTTCGGCATCCCGCTGCCCAGACCCGAGCCCGGGATGCCGCCGTGGGCCATCCCGAACAGGCCGGTGCGCAGCTGGTAGCCGGGGTCGGACTCGCCGTCGGCCACTCGCATCATCGGGTCGAGCCAGGTGTTCACCCGGACCTGGACGTGCGAGAAGAGGTTGAAGGCGATGACCGCGCCCACCGCGAACATCGTCAGGCCGAGGCCGACCCACACCGCGCGCTCGGTGGCGATGTAGATCATCACCAGCACGATGCCGAAGAACAGCAGCGAGGTGCCCAGGTCCTTCTCCAGCACCACGATGCCGATCGACAGGACCCAGGCGACCAGCACCGGGCCCAGGTCACGCGGACGCGGCCAGTCCACGCCGAGGAACCGCTTGCCCGCCGTGGTGAACAGCTCGCGCTTGCCCACCAGGAACGAGGCGAAGAAGATCAGCAGCAGGATCTTGGCGAACTCGCTCGGCTGGATCGAGATGAAGCCCAGGTTGACCCACAGCTTCGCGCCGTTGGCCTCCGAGATGCTCGCCGGCAGCACACCGGGCAGCGCCAGCAGCGCGATCCCGACGAAACCGCAGGTGTAGCCGTACTGCGCGAGCGTGCGGTGGTCCTTCACCAGCCACAGGACGAGGATGAACATCGCCACGCCCGCGGTGGTGTAGAGGATCTGCTTCGGCGTGTACGGCGCCCCGACGACCGGGGCCAGGTCCAGCCTGTGCAGCATCACCAGGCCGAGCCCGTTGATCAACGCCACCAGCGGCAGGATCAACGGGTCGGCGTACGGCGCGAAGTAGCGCACGCCGAAGTGCGCGGCGCCGTAGAGGATCAGGAACGCGACCCCGTAGAACAGCAGCTCACGGGTGAGGGTCTGCTCCTGCGACACCTCCACCACGATCAACGCCGCGGTCACGATGATCGCGGAGAAAACGAGCATGAACAGTTCGGTGCCCCGCCGAGTGTTGACTCGGGGGGCCCCGTTGACTGCTCCGGTCGTCGCGGCCGGTTCGGACATCAACTCACCGTCCGGCAGTTCACGCCAGGCTTCGGCTCCTCCGGTTGCAGCGGCGTGGCGTCCGCCGCCGAGGACTCCGGCGGAAGGGCCTGACCGGGCACCGGCGCACCCGGCGTGGGCTGCACCTGCGGCTGACCGGGAGGAGGCGGTGTCGGCGCACCCGGAACGGGGGCACCCGGGGCGGGCGGAACCGTCGGCACCGAGGGCTCGGGCGTCTGGCACTCCGGCAGCAGCGCGGTCATCCGCAGCCGCCGCATCGCCTCCCGCGCCTCGGTGAGGCCGTTGACCTCGGTGATGCCGTTGCGCACGTCGGGACGCTGCGCCTCCTGCAGGTCGTCCAGCTTGATCGGCTGGCAGTCCTTGGCGGAGTCCGGCGGGCAGGAGGTCTCGACCTGCCAGTTCAGCGCCACGCCCAGCGTGGATCCCTGAACGCCCTGGTAGATCACGACCTCATCGGCGCGGTTGACGCCGATGTAGTACTGGTTGAGCACCCACCAACGCCCAACCAGCGCGACAGCCGCCAACACGATGAGCACGCCGCAGGCCACCACCAGCGAGGTCAGCCAGCGCCGTTTGCGCGGCTTCTCCGCCGGAGGTGAGGTGGGCTCGAAACGCTTCGGCTGCGGCCGCGGCATGGTCACCGCGGAAGCGCGCGCCGCCGACGAATCGGGTTGCGGATGCTCATCGCCATTTCCCGCCGCACCCCCGACTATGGGGGCGTCGTCGCCGAACTCGACGTCGACGACGTCGGCGATGATCACGGTCACGTTGTCGGGACCGCCACCTTTGAGCGCCAGCTCGATCATCCGGTCCGCGCACTGCTGCGGATCCGGAATGCGCAGGGCTTCCGCCATCGTCTCCGTGCTCACCGGGCCGGTCAGGCCGTCGGAGCACAGCAGGTAGCGATCGCCCGCGCGAGCCTCGCGGATCGCCAGGCTCGGTTCCACCTCGTGGCCGGTCAACGCGTGCAGCAGCAGCGAGCGCTGCGGGTGGTTGGCGGCCTCCTCCTCGGTGATCCGGCCTTCGTCGATCAGCGACTGCACGAAGGTGTCGTCGTGGGTTATCTGGGTCAGCTCGCCGTCGCGGACCAGGTATGCGCGGGAGTCGCCGATGTGCACCAGACCCAGCTTGCTGCCTGCGAACAGCACAGCGGTGAGGGTGGTGCCCATCCCGTCCAGCTCCGGGTCGTTGGCCACCAGCTCGGCGATCGCGCTGTTGCCGTCCAGCACCGCACCGCGGAGCTGGCCGAGCAGGTCGTCACCTGGCTCGTCATCATCCAACGGCGCCAACGCCGCGATGACGACCTTGCTGGCGACCTCACCGGCGGCATGTCCACCCATGCCGTCCGCGAGGGCGAGTAGTCGTGGGCCGGCATAGACCGAGTCCTGGTTGTTGGAGCGCACCAGGCCGCGGTCGCTGCGGGCTGCGTAGTGAAGGACGAGGGTCATGAGCGCAGCTCGATCACCGTCTTGCCGATTCTGATCGGAACGCCGAGCGGGACCTTGGTCGGCCCCGTGACCTTCGCCCGATCGAGGTATGTGCCGTTAGTGGAGCCTAGATCCTCCACGTACCAATCGGAGCCGCGAAGCGACAACCGAGCGTGCCGGGTCGACGCGTAGTCGTCGTCCAGCACCAACGTGGAGTCATCGGCTCGGCCGATCAGGATCGGCCGGCCGTCCAGGGAAATGCGCGTGCCGGCGAGAGCGCCGTGCGTCACCACCATCTGGCGGGGCGCCTTGCTCTTGCCCCGGGCTTTGCCCGGGGCCCGACTCGCACCTGGCATCGGGACTCGCATCCCCGACGCGGAGTAGAGATCTGAACGAACCACGCGAAGCGCAGCCAGCACGAACAACCAGAGCAGGGCGAGAAACCCTGCTCTGGTCAGCTGAATAACCAGCTCCGGCACTTGTTGTGAACGCTCCTACTCGTATTCGGGGATCGGCGAACCGCGCTCAGCCCTGCTGGGCGCGGAAGACCAGGGACGAATGCCCGACCCTGATCACGTCACCATCTGCCAACTGCCAAGTCTGCACCGGAGTGCCGTTCACCGTGGTGCCGTTTGTCGAACCGAGATCAGCCAGCATCGCGCTCTGACCATCCCAGGTGATCTCGATGTGCTTGCGCGAGACCCCCGTGTCGGGAAGGCGGAACTGGCCCTCCTGTCCGCGGCCGATGATGTTCGAGCCCTGCTGCAGCGTGTACGAGCGGTTCGAACCGTCGTCCAGGTGCAGCGTGGCGGTCATCTGACCACGAGGACCACCGGCCGGGTAACCGCCCGGTGCGCTCTGCGGGTAGCCACCGCCGGGCTGGCCGTAGCCGCCCTGGTCCGGGAAACCGCCCGGAGCGCTCTGCGGGTAGGCACCCCCCGGCTGTCCGTAGCCCTGGTCGAAGCCAGGCTGCTGCGGGTAGCCCTGGTCGAAGCCCTGCTGGGGCTGGCCGTAGCCCTGGTCGAAACCGGGCGGCTGTGCGTAGCCCTGGTCATAACCCTGCTGCGGCTGGCCGTAACCCTGGTCGTAGCCGGGCTGCGGCGGCTGGCCGTAACCCTGGTCGAATCCCTGCTGCGGCGGCTGCTGCCCGTAACCCTGGTCGAAACCGGGCTGCTGCGGCGGCTGGCCGTAGCCCTGGTCGTACCCGGGCTGCTGTGCGTAGCCCTGGTCGTAGCCGGGCTGCGGCGGCTGGCCGTACCCGCCCTGCTGGTCGTAGCCGGGCTGCTGACCGTAGCCCTGCTGCTGGCCATAACCCTGCTGGTCGTAGCCGGGCTGCTGACCGTAGCCGTAGTTGGGGTCCTGGCCTTGGCCGTATCCCTGGTCGTAGCCGTACTGCCCCTGCTGGTTGTACGGATCTCCCTGGGGGTAGTGGCCTGGTGGCTGGCTCATGGGTCGGTCTCCTGCGGTACGCGGTTGTGTCGGCCGTCGAGTTACATCGGGGTCGACGGTCGAACTGATTCGAAACTGTCCCGTGTGCAGCGTTTCAGAGCGCTCCAGGGAGACTACGACGTCACCATATGTGTCCCACCCCTGCTCGGTGAGGTGCTCTTGAACGCAGTCGGCGAGGAGGTCCGTCACCCGGTCCTCATCGCCGGTGAGCCGATCATGGTCCGACGGGCTCAGTTGCACAACGTAGTGGTTACAAGCGAGCAACCGACCACCGGCAAGCTCCCTGACCTTCAGCTCAGCATCTCGCTGCAAGGCCTGGGCGACTTCCTGCGGAACTACGTTCCCGCCGAACACGCGCGCAAAGCCATTACCGACGATGCCTTCGATCCGGCGCTCAAAGCGCTGCACGAGGCCCACGGCAATATCCCTCCACGCGTACGACTTCTGCCGACCATCGTATCTGGGCCCACGGCCCGAGACACCGCCCTGCTCCCAACTTCCTGACCCCCCTGCGCAGACCCCTCTCAGGGCCGTGCTAATCTTCTTTTCGCCAACAGGGCAGCAGGGAAAAGCGAAAGCTCACCCCGGTGCCCAGCGGTGAAAAGCGGCAAGTTAAGCTTCTCATCGTGCCACGGGCGAGTGGCGGAATGGCAGACGCGCACGGTTCAGGTCCGTGTGTCCGAAAGGACGTGAGGGTTCAACTCCCTCCTCGCCCACTTCGAAGGCCCCACCGGCTCATGCTTCGCCGGTGGGGCCTTCTTCGTCGTCATGTTGGGGGGTCGAACCCCCCATGCCCCCCACGGTGCGGCTGGGCGCGTTCTTCCTGGTCGTCGCCTTGGTTTCTTCTTCGGCCTGCTCACGTCACACCTCGTGCTCGGCCTTCGGCCTCGGGTTTCCGGTCCTCGCCGCGTCTGCTTCTTCCCCCCTCGTGTCCTCTCCTTGTGGGCTCGTTCTTGGTTGGTTTGGGGGTTTTTGTGGGGTTCAGCGTTGAGCGAAATCTTTTCGTGATCTTTCTTGGTGTTGGGTGGTTCTTGTGCTGGGGTGGGGGAGTCCGGCTGGGGGTTGTGGCTCGGAGGTGGCCTCGTGGCGGGAAACAGTCGGGATCCTGGGCGGTCGGTGACCGCTCGTGCCTTGAGCGTGCTCACCGCCTTCGACGCGGAGCACCCTCGGCTGACCTTGACGGGCATCGCGCAGCGGGCCGACATCCCGCTGGCCACCGCGCACCGGCTGGTGCGCGAGCTGGAGCTCTGGGGTGCGCTGCAGCGCGACCCCGACGGGCGGTACGTCATCGGGTTGCGGCTGTGGGAGATCGGCCTGCTGGCCCCGGTGAACGGGCGGCTGCGCGAAGCCGCGCTGCCCTACATGCAGGAGCTGTGCGAAACCACTCACGACAACGTGCACCTGGCGGTCCGGGACGAGCTGGACGCCCTGTACGTGGAGAAGCTCACGACGCCCAGGGCTGTGCCGATCGTCTCCCGCACTGGTGGACGGCTGCCGCTGCACGCGACCGGGGTCGGCAAGGTCCTCCTCGCGCACGCGCCCGCGAGCGTTCTGCACTCCTGCTGCGAGACCGGTCTGTCCCGGCACACCGCCTACACGATCACCGAGCCCGGCCGGCTCGGCCGCGAGCTGCAGGGCGTGCGCACCCGCGGCTACGCCTCCGCCAACGAGGAGATGACGCTCGGGAACTGCTCGGTGGCCGTGCCCGTCCACGACGCCTCGGGAACGGTGGTCGCGGCGCTCGGAGTGGTCGCTCACAGCGTCCGGGCCGACGTCACCCGGCTCGTCCGCTCGCTGCTGCCCGCGGCCGACGGCATCCGGCAGCGGCTGGCAGAGGGCGAACGGGTCAACCTCGACGCGCTGCAGCGGTGAATAATCTTCCGCTTACTGGCCGAATAATCCGTCAACTGTACATTTGTGCAGGTCGCGTGACCGGCGCAGAGATCATGCGCGGATTTTCAGGGCCATGAATGACGGGCGGAAGGCGTTGTCGTGCGGGTGTCGGGTAGGGATCACCTGTTTGGCCGCATGGCGGGGCTGAAGCCCCCATGTCATTCGTCGACCGGTCACCGACAGCTGCCCGCCGCCGATCGCAGCGACCCCCGATGAGCAGCGCAGAACCGCCTCGGAGCTGTTTTAGTCAACGTGGCCCCCGCACCGGTGGCCGGGGGAAGTTGAAGTCGCGGAGTGCACGTAGCGCGAGGGAGGCGGAACGCTGTGACCGCAATGCCGGGACATGCCTGGTCCGAAGACGAGCTCAGAGCCTGCTCGACCACGCAGGTCCGGTCGCCGCTGGGGCAGGCCGCCTCCATGGGCCGGCTCGCCCAGCGATCGGTGGACGCGATGGGCTGGACCGGCAGCGTGCTGCCGCCGGTCAAGTTGCTCGGACGCCAGATCATCGCCACCGCGGAACTGGTGCCCGACGCCCACGCCGAGCGCCTGGTCTTCGCCAGCGGTCCGGTCCTGGACCGCGCGGAGATCGCCACCTGGGTCTGGCCCGAGATGGACGGCCGGGTGCCACCGCCCGCGGCCCGCATCACCGGAGTCCTCGCGCCGGCGCGCCACTGGCGCACCGCGCTGACCGCCGCGGTGCCCTTCGCCCGCTTCGTCAACGCGGCGATCGTCGTGCCGCGCAGCGTGGCCGTCGCGCCGGACTTCGCCGAGACCTGCCTGATCCGCGCCCGCCAGTTCGGCATCGCGGTGCTCAGCGCCGACGGTGACGACGTGCGCGAAGAACTCCCGGGGCACAGCCTCGACGACGCGCCGCCGGTCGAGCACACCGCGGTCTCGCGATGGGTGAACGAGGTCGTCTACCAGCAACTGCTGTCGGCTGAAGCTCCAGCGCCGTCGCGCAGCTGAAGGCCCCTGGGGGCCGCAGTTCCAGTTGGACCGGGGGGCTTCAGCTGGAACTGCACTTACAACCGGTGGGCAGGGGGTTGCCTGCTGGAGGGGGAGAAGCGGACGGATGCCCGCCCGGACCACGCTACCGCGCAGCGTGGGCGGGCTCCGTCCGCCGACTCTGATCGAGGCTTCTCCGGGAGTTGTCCACAGGTGTGTCCACAGGTGGGTTATCCCCAGAAATCGCGAGTTGTCCACAGGCCGTGCTTGAACGGTTGAGCAACGGCATCGGGCCTACCGTGGGGACATGCGCATCGTCATCGCCGGAGCCCACGGGAAGATCGCTCGGCCGCTCGGCCGACTGCTCTCCGAACGGGGCGATCAGGTCCTCGGAATCATCCGCAACCCCGACCACGCGGCCGACCTCGAAACCGACGGCGTCGAGCCCCTGGTGCTCGATCTGGAGAGCGCCGGAGCGGCCGAGCTGGCGGGCCGGCTGTCCGGAGTGGACGCCGCCGTCTTCCTCGCGGGAGCGGGCCCGGGCAGCGGTGCTCCGCGCAAGGACACAGTGGACCGCGGAGCCTCCGCGCTGCTCGCGGATGCCTGTCAGCAGGCCGGAATTCGACGCTTCGTGCAGGTGAGCTCGATGGGCACCCGCACCCCCAACCCGCCCGACGTGGACCCGGTGTTCGGGGCCTATTTGGACGCCAAGCGGGCGGCCGAGGAGGACCTGCGCGGGCGCGATCTCCAGTGGACGATCCTGCGCCCGGGACGGCTCACCGACGACGAGCCCACCGGCCGGGTCACGCTCGCCGAGGAGGTCGGCCGGGACGCGGTCACGCGCCGCGACGTGGCCGCCGTTCTGGCGGCCCTGCTGCGCGAACCGGGGACCGCCGGACGGGCTCTGGAACTCGTCGGCGGTGACGTTGCGATCACCGACGCGGTGCGTGCCGCGGCGGGGTAATCAGTTCGGGTTATCCACAGGCCCCAGGACGCGGTCCAGGTACGAGTTGTGGAAGATCCCGCCCGGATCCACCGAGGCGCGGACCTGCCGAAACTCGTTGAACCGGGGGTAAATGCCGGACAACGCGGCGGCGTCCAGGCGGTGCATCTTCCCCCAGTGCGGTCGCCCGCCCGCGTCCCGGGCGATCGCCTCGAAGGCGTCGAAGAAGTGCCGGTGGGGCATTCCCAGGAACTGGTGCACCGCGATGTAGCCGGTGTCGCGGCCGTGCGCGGTGGACAGCCACACGTCGTCGGCCCGGGCGACCCGCACCTCCACCGGGAACATCACCGGGTCGGCCAGCCGCCCGACGACCTCGCGCAGTGCGCGCACCACGTCCGGGACGATCTCGCGGGGGAACGCGTACTCGGTCTCCACGAACCGGATCCGGCGCGGCGTGGTGAACACCCGGAACGAGCGGTCCTGGTAGTTGCGGGCCGACCAGGTCGCGGCGCAGAACCGGTTCAGCGGCCGGACCAGCGCGGGAACGGCCTTCCCGATCCCGCAGACCGCGCCGAACAGGCGGTTCTCCATCACCTCGTACTCCAGGAAGTGCCGCACCGGGTGCAGCGGGCGCGGCGGTCCCGGATGCCGGTTGTTGCGCTTGACCATGGCGTTGCGGCTGTGCGGGAACCAGTGGAACTCGAAGTGGTCGTTGGCCTCGGCGAGCCCGTGGAAGTCGGCGAGCACCTCCTCCAGCGGCGCCGGGCGTTCTTCGGCCGCCAGCGTGAACGCCGGGACGCAGCGCAGCGTCACGGTGGTGATCACGCCGAGCGCGCCCAGTCCGAGCCTGCCCGCGGCGAAGAGCTCGGGGTTCTCGGTCGGCGAGCAGCGCACCTCGGTGCCGTCGGCGAGCAGCAGTTCCAGCGCCTCCACCTGCGTGGCCAGACCGCCGAGACCGGCTCCGGTGCCGTGCGTTCCGGTGGAGATGGCGCCGGCGACGGTCTGCTGGTCGATGTCGCCGAGGTTGGCCATCGCCAGGCCCAGCGAGTCGAGTTCGGCGTTGAGCACGTGCAGCGGGGTGCCGCCGTGCGCGGTGACCAGGCCGGTCGACGGGTCGGCGTGGATGATCCCCGACCAGTGCCGGAGGTCCAGCGCCACACCGGATTCCGGCGAGGCCACGGCGGAGAACGAGTGCCCGGACCCGATCGGCCGCACCCGCAGGCCCTCCCGGGTCGCGGCGCGGATCGCCTCGGCGGCTTCGGCGGTGTCTCGCGGGGCGACGACCCGCGCCGGGTGCGCGGTGGTCGTGCGTCCCCAGTTGGTCCACGGCTGTGCGGTGGCCGGATCACGCTGCATGCCGGGCCTCCAATGGGTGAGGTGGTCGGCGCGATGGGCTGAAGTTATGTGAAACCGATTCACATAACAAGGCCCATCGGCATACGGTTGGCGGCGTGCGCCGGATCGACGAGATCACCAGCGAAATCGAGGCACCGTTCGTAGCGGTGGACTTGGCAGCCTTCGACCACAACGCCCAGGACCTGGTGCGCCGCGCGGCAGGTGTGCCGATCCGGATCGCCACGAAATCCGTCCGGTGCCGGGAGCTCATCGCCCGCGCGCTGCGGATCGACGGCTACGCGGGCCTGATGTGCTACTCCCTGGCCGAAGCCCTGTGGCTGCACGGCGAAGGCCTCAGCGACGACATCCTGGTCGCCTACCCGACCGCGGACCGCTCCGCGCTGCGGGAGCTCGCCGCGAACCCGTCCGCCGCGGCGGCGATCAGCGTCATGGTCGACTCGACCGATCACCTGGACCTCATCGACGCCGCGGTCGGGCGCGACCGGCCGGACATCCGGCTATGCGTCGAGGTCGACGCCTCGTGGCGGCCGGTGCCCGGGGTGCACATCGGCACCCGCCGGTCCCCGCTGCACACCCCGGCGCAGGTGCGGCGGTTCGCCGAAGCGGCCCAGCGCCGCGCGGGATTCCAGCTGGTCGGGCTGATGGCCTACGAGGGCCAGATCGCAGGGCTCGGCGACGCCCCGCCCGGCAGGCCGCTGCGCGGGGCGCTGCTGCGCGGCATCCAGCGCCGCTCCGCCGCCGAGCTGGCGCAGCGGCGGGCGGCGGTGGTGCGCGAGGTCCGCGAGGTCGCGGACCTGGAGTTCGTCAACGGCGGCGGAACCGGCAGCCTGGAGCGGACCGCGGTGGAGGACGGGATCATCACCGAGGTCGCGGCGGGTTCCGGGCTGATCGGCCCTACCTTGTTCGACGCCTACCGCGCCTTCCAGCCGCGGCCGGCCGTGCTCTACGCCCTGCCGGTCGTGCACCGACCGGCCAGGCGCATCGCGACGTTGTTCGGCGGCGGCTACATCGCTTCCGGACCGCCCGGGGCGGACCGGGTTCCGGCACCGCACTGGCCGAACGGCCTGGGTCTCCTGGGGGCCGAGGGTGCCGGTGAGGTGCAGACACCGGTGACCGGTGCGCCGGCGCGTGGCCTGCGCATCGGGGACCGGGTCTGGTTCCGGCACGCCAAGGCGGGGGAACTGGCGGAGCGGTTCAACCGGTACCACCTGGTCGACGGCGGGGTCCGGGCCGTCGAGGAGGTGCCGACCTACCGGGGGGAAGGCAGGTCGTTCGGGTAACTCGGCATGATCGTCCGCTCGACCACGGTCGAGCTCATCCGCTCTCCCTGGGTGATCCGGTTGGACAGGTACCCGCGGACCAGGTCCTTGGCCTCGGCCAGCATGGCCTGGTCGCCGTGGGGATCGCGCCGGAACGCCAGGTGCAGCACGGCGTCCGCGGCTTCGACGGCCACGGTCAGCGGCAGGGCGAGGTCGGCCGGGTCGAGCTGGAACTCCTCGGCGATCAGCCCGGTCAGCTTCTCCGCGATGACCGCGTTGTTGTCCTTGCTCGGATCGAGCAGCCGCAGGTCGACCACGTCCCCGAAGTGCAAGCGGCTGAACGCCGGGACCTCGCGGTGCATGGTCAGGTAGGTGTCGAAGACCGCGTCCACGGCATCCCACCAGTGCGCGAGCTCCAGCTGCTCGAAGCGGCTGGACACCGTCCGCACGAAGCGGTCCAGGTTGCGCAGCGTCAGCTCCTGCACGACGGCGCGCTTGTCCGGGAAGAACTGGTACAGCGATCCGACCGCGACGCCGGCCCGTTCCGCGATGAGGGTGGTCGTTAATCCGTCGTAGCCCACCTCGTCGATGAGGCCGGCCGTGGCGGCGAGCATCTTCTCCACTCGTTGGGCACTCCGCTGCTGCACGGGCTTGCGCCGCAGCGGTGCTATTTCTGCAGGCAATGCGACTCCCTGTGTTTGTGGAGTTGTGCCGACCAGTCTGCTGCTGAGCCGACATCCGTGCGTATCGGACATGCCGCCAACGTCGTCAGGCGAAAGGGTGAATTCGTTGGGCGTCACTTGACCTAGGCCAAGTGTTACATCCCATGCGGGTGAAAACCCCATTCGGCCTGGTGATCCGTGAGCGTTACAGGAAACCGGTATGCATTGAGTCATGTTGTCAACGCGGAGGGTCGCTATCTAGTGTGACGAGAGTCGTCATTCTCCGTGACAGAAAGGTCATTGTGGGTTACTGCACGGCTGCCCCACGTCTGCTCGCCGCACCCGGGTTCCCCCACCGGAGTGCCGAGACCGTCCGCTCAGCCCCGTGACGGCCCGGGAAGCGGTGACGGCTCGACAGGTGGAGACGGACCTGCCGTTGCTGGAGGACTCCGCGCAGGACGACTGGCCGGTGGACGGGATTCCCGCCCCGGGACCGTGGCGCCTGCTCACCGTCGCCGAGGCGAACGACCTGCTCACCGCCGGGGGCTACGGGCTGTGGGTCGAGCAGGCCCCCGACGGTGATCTGCTGCTGGCCGGTGTCGGCACCGGGATCCCGCTGGGCGCGGAGGCGACCTGGGCCGACCTGTACCGCGCGCTGGTCCGATTACGGCGGACCAGGAGGGTTTTCGACGCGGCCTGGCTGAACCGGCTCACCGGATCGCTGAGCCCGGAGCGCACCGCGCGACCGCGGGTCACCGAGGTTCCGGCCGAGCGCGTCGACCTGGTCTGCGGCACCGACCGCGAACTGGCGCACCGGGTGCTCGCCTCGCTGCGCGGCCCCGGGACCGGGCCGAAGGTGCCGTTCCCCGAAGCCGGGGTGACCGTCGGCCGACGGGAGCGCGCCGTTCGCGTGCAGGCCATCGACTCCCGCGACCAGGCGTTGCGCGCGCTGCGCGGCTGGGAGCGGTTCGCCTCGGTCGTCGCCGGCGACCCGGAACTGCGGATGCACTGCGCCACCCAGCCGGTGCCGGGCGCGGTGGTCGACACCGGCACCGGGACGACCGCGCTGCTGCGGGTCATCGACCCGGCCCCCGCGCACCCCAGGCACCCCGGCGGCACCATCGCCGCCGACCTCGACGCGCTGCTGCACCCGGACTCCGACGGCACCCCGAAGCTGCTGCGCGTCGTGCTGGACAACCGGTTCGCGCGCCGCGAGGACGAGCTCGACCACTTCCTGGAGCACTTCGTCCGGCCGCTGCTGCGGGTGTTCCGGCTGGCGCTGGACGCCCACGGCCTCGGTCTCTTCGCGCTGGACGAGACGGGTTTCGCCGTCGAGCTCTCGCCGGAGCTGCAGGCCACCGGCCGGATCGTGGTCACCGACCACGAGCGGATCACCGCAGAGCCGAGCCGCGCGGAGGTCACCACCGGGGTCCGGGGGCTGGTCAGCACCCTGGAACGGCTGGGCGAGGGCTTCGCCTCGCTGCGCGCCGGTGACCGCGGTCGCGAGGTGCGCGACGCGGTGTGGCGGGTCATCGGCGAGGAGCTGCGCTACCTCGCGCCGCACACCGCCGAGCTGCTCTCCGGTGAGCAGCCGCTGCAGAGCTACGCGCACACCGTGCCGGAGAGCCAGGACAGCGTGCTCAAGTCGGTGCTCGACCGCGTCCAGCAGGGCACCCGCGAGCGCCGCTGGAACCCGGACGCACCGCGTCCCGCCGTGGTCATCGACGTCGACCTGTGCGGGCTGATCCCGCTGCAGCGGATCACCGACGCGGCCCGCGCGATCTCCGGACCTCGTCCGGGCGCGCCCGGCGGCATCCTCGAACTGGCCGGTCCGGCCACGCTTCCGGTGCTGCCGACGCACCTGCCCGGCAGCTGGGAGAACTTCGTGCGCTCCTCGGGCCTCGGCGAGCGCTACCCGGCGGTGGACTGGGACGCGCTGCGCGGTGATTTCCTGCGCGCCTTCCAGTCCCGGCCGCGCGAGCGGCTGCGCACCGACAGCGTCAACGCCGGTCTGGCCCGGTTCGTCTGGGACGTCCAGGACGCCGGGGGCCAGGTGGTGTTCTGCACCGCCCGCAAGGAGCGGTTCCGCGAGATCACCGCCGAGCTGCTGGCCGACGCCGGTGTGCCGGACGCGACGCTGCTGGTCGTGCCGAGCGACGTCTCCCGGCCGGTCGCCGAGGTCAAGGCGGAGCGCATCCGCGCCCTCGGCGGGCTGGACGTCGTCGCGGTCTTCGACGACGAGGGGGAGAACAGGACGGCGGTGCGCGCGGAGTTCGGCGACGCGCTGCCGGTCGCGGTCGAGATCCCGGGCCTGGCCGCGCAGCGGCGGCCGGACGCCCCCGCCGCCGACGACGCCGCGGTGATCGCCACCTTCGAGACGCGGCCCAGCGCTCCGGGCGGACCGAAGCTGTCCAACACGCATTCCCTGGAGGAGCTGCAGATCGGCGCGATGCGCCGGAACCGGCTGGCCGGCCGCTGGGCGGTGCACCTCACCGAGGGCGAGACGCAGTCCATCGTGGACTCGATCGTCGCCGACACCGACCGGGCCGCGCAGCGCACCGGCCGCGGCGCGATCGCGAAGTTCGGCCTGGACGAGCACCCGGGCGACGTCGAGCGGGTGCTCGCCGCGCTGCACCACGTGCTGACCCGCAAGCAGTTCATCAAGGGCTCGCGCGCCAACTACCGGCTCGCCGATCTCAAGCGGGACGCCGAAACCCCGGTGCGCGCGGGGGAACCGATCGACGTCGTGCTGCTGGGATTCCCGGTCAAGCAGTGCCTGAACCGGCTCAAGGCGTCCGGCCCGCTGCCGGACCTGGCGGAGCTGGGCGCGATGGCGCGGTTGCGGGAGATGCAGCGCGCGGTCGCGGCCGTGTACCCGCCGGGGCTGCACTTCAACATCCTCACCGACGGCAGGCACTTCCGGAGCAGGCCGGCCGCGA
Source organism: Saccharopolyspora endophytica (assembly GCF_018070075.1). Taxonomy (GTDB): domain Bacteria; phylum Actinomycetota; class Actinomycetes; order Mycobacteriales; family Pseudonocardiaceae; genus Saccharopolyspora; species Saccharopolyspora endophytica. Next base: position 66,455 of record NZ_JAGPXE010000001.1, on the reverse strand, counting down.
TCGCCGACGCCTACCAGCGGAAGCTGCGCGAGTACGTGGATCTCGTCGGCATCGGGGACCGGACGACGGTGGCCGACATCGACGAGGTCGCCGAGCAGCGGCTCGGTCCGGGCCTTCCCGCCGAGCGCGCCCGCCGGATCGCGAACTACCGGAAGCTGCTCAGCGATCGGTTGCGCGACTTCGACATCACCGACAACCCGTTGCGCACCCTGGAAGCGGTGCACGACTGGTCGATGTCGGAGGCCGAGTTCGCGCCGCACGTGATCGGGCTGTTCCGGGAAATCCTGATGTCGCTGGTGTACTCGGTCCCGGTGACGGTCCCGGCGGGCACCGATCGGCTGGAGTGGTCGGCCGCCCTGTACGCCGACATCTACAACGTCAGCGATCCCAGCGCTTCCGCCGAGGTCCGGCAAGGACGACGTGCGGTGCTGCGCCGCGCGTGGCACACCGTCATCCGCTACATGGCGACGATGCAGGTGGACGAGGAGTTCGGCTACGAGCGGATGTTCCCGAACCGGGTGCGGTTGACGCTCAGCGCGGTCCGGCAGGGCTGCCTCGGCTTCACCTACCTCGGCGGTTCGGGCCTGCTCCCCTGGCAGGGCACCGGAGTGCTGGACCCGCGCGGCCACGTGGCGATCGATTTCGCGATCTCGCTGCTGGACCAGGGTTTCGTCCCGGTCTACTCACCGCTCCTGGGTCCCCGCCAACCCTGGGCCATGGTCCCCGCAGACCGCACCCAGCTCATCGAACCCCCGAACGTCCCCACCCCACGCGGAGTGTCACCCAGAGAGGGACTGCGCCTGGAACCGGACTTCGCCGAAAGGGCAAGACTCCGAAGGAAGTAGGAAGAACGAACGAGCGGGCCAACGTCAGGCAACCGGCGAAGCCGGTTTCGCAGTACCCCACCTGAGCAACCGGCACCGCCGCGGGTTCTGAGCGGTGCTGTGGCGAGCACGTCTCGACGCCGTGTATTGGACATACATCAGTCGTGGCGCGCGGAGTCCACAGCGCCGCTCAGGTTCCGCTTCTGGCACCGCTGAGCAGAACGACCACAGAGTCGTGTCAGTGAGCAGAACCCCAAAACCTCGCCGAACACCCGAACCTGACCGGCACCGAGAGACGACCAACCTGAAAACTCCGAAATAAGGAAAGGCCCTGGGCGCGAGTCGGGGAGGTCGCGTCCAGGGCCTTTTCCACCTCCGGGCCGTCCGGGGAAACGGTGATCCGGAGTGGTTGGAGTCCGCGGACCGGTACCGGTCGGGGGGAGGGGAGTGCGTCAGCACCGGCCCGCGGAAGTCTTGTGTTGTCACAGCGGTGGAGCTTGGTGGCGGCCGACTCGCGTTGGCCGGGGTCGGGGATTCGCGACTAAGCGCTCATCGGCCGCCACCTGGCGGTTGCTCGGTCCCGGGTCGGGGAGGAGGTGCTGCTGTCCGGGTCCGAGTCCGCCGGCTTACGGCACCGGCGTGGCCGGCTGCAAAGCGTGCGCCGGTCGCAGGTGCCGTGCGGGACGGGGTGCCAGGGCTCCTGCGACCAGGTGTTCGTAGGCCGACTCCCACACCGAGCACGGTGCTTTCGTTGGGCGTCGACGTCCGGAGCACTCTGGGCAGTTGCCCTTCTCGTCGGCTTCGTGCGCGGTGAGCAGCGCCCGCCACCCCGCGGTCAGCCGCGGGAGTTCGGAGCGCGCCACGGAGAGCAGGGAGGAGGCGTCCGCGCGGTCGGCGAGCTCGGAAAGAACATCGAGCCGCTCACGCACCGCGCTGCGCAACACCTGCCCCAGGATCTCGTCCATGAGACGTCCACCGTCACTTTCTCGCCTGCGTTGCGGCATCCCGCAACGCCATCGACAACTGACCCGCACCACGGCTTTCGAGTTCCGCGGCGTGGCCGGGCGGTCCGACGAGCACCACCTTGTCCCTGTTGACGAGCACGGCCAGGTTCCGATGCGCGTTCGCGACATCGCGGCAGTCGACGTGCCACCAGCGACGGCGGTCGGCGGGTTCCGGAACGTGCGGGGTTCCGTCACCCTCCTGCCGCGAGTTCGTCGCTCGAATGTCCATCGCCTGTGCCCCAGATCCCGTCTGTGCTCGTTGCTTGCTGATGACTACATTGATGCCTGGCGGTCGCTTCGCCTAGAGGACAGGCGACGACCGGACCGAAGGCCGCGACGAGCGGTAAGCGGACTTCACCGCAACCGATCACCTCTACCGATACGGGCTTCACCGAGTTGCCGCAGTGCGCTTACTCTGCGAACAACGCCCGTTTGAGAGCGTCAGGGGGTCAAATGAACATCATCGGATCTGGCGGCTCGCCCGTTACTCCCGACGTCTGGAACGAGCGGGAGATGCGGGATGCGCTGGCCCGGAGGGACGTCAGCGAGGTCTACCGGCAACTGCGCCGGCACGGGGTCTCGCAGCGGCAGATCGCCGCCTCGACGGGCCAATCCCAGTCCGAGGTGTCCGAGATCCTCAAGGGTCGGCAGGTCATGGCGTATGACGTGCTGGCCCGAATAGCCGACGGGCTCGGCATCCCGCGGGGCTACATGGGCCTCGCCTACGACGGGGCGACCGCCATGCGGGTCGCGAAAGCGACGAACGCCCTGGAAGCTGAGGAGGACGAATCGGTGAAGCGTCGGAAGTTCCTGTCCCACGCGGCCGCGGTGACCATGGGCGCCGCGGTGTTCGGCACCGAAGACAGCGCTTGGGCGCCCGCCAACGCCCAGACTCCGGCTCCGACGCGCATCGGCATGACCGATGTGCAGCAGATTCAGGCCGCCACCAAGGCCCTGCGTGACCTCGACTACCGATACGGCGGCGGCACCTGCCGCGACGCCGTGGTCGCCCAGCTTTCGTGGGCCCAGCAGCTGCTGGACTCCACCTCCAGCGATCCCGTCCGCAAGCAGCTGTTCGTGGCGCTGGCGGACATGCACAGCCTGGCCGGCTGGACCTCGTTCGACGTGGGCCTGCTGGACCCGGCGCGCAGCCACTTCGGCCGCGCGCTGGAGTTCGCCAAGCGCGCCGACGACGACAGCCTCGTGGCCAGCGTGCTGTACCGGATGGGCCGGGTCTACCTGCACTACCAGGAGCCCAACGAGGCGCTGAAGCTGTTCCAGCTGGGCCAGATCGCGGCCCAGGAATCGGGTTCTTCGCTGACCGTCGCGGTGTTGTGCGCGAACGAGGCGTGGGCCTACGGGATGCTCAACAAGCCCGACCAGGTGCAGAAGATGGTGGGCCGCACCAAGGACGAGTTCGCCCGCGCCAACGTGGACGACGCTCCGGACTGGGTCCGCTTCTTCACCGAGAACGACCTGCACGGCATGATCGGCTCCGCGCACGACGCGCTGGCGGTGTTCGATCCCAAGAAGCACGCCTCGATCGCGGTCGCCGAGACCATCAAGTGCAACGAGGCCTATGGCGCGGACATGCAGCGAACCCACGTTTTCGGGTTGAGCCTGCAGGCAACCAACCACTTCCGGGCCGGCGACGTTCAGGAGGGCCTGAAGGTCGGGCGTCGTGCGCTGCAGTTCGGTGAGCGCGTGAAGTCCGCCCGGGTCGCCGACCGGCTCAAACCACTGGAGCTGGAAGCGGGCAAGAACCGGGCCAACTCGGATTCCCGCGACCTCTTCGAGGAAGTCCGGCGGTTCCGCCAGGCGTGAGGTCGCCCCGATTCCGGGTGACCGGCCGGCGACGTCGGTGTTGAGAACATGAGCATGAAGACATACCAGGTTCAACAGGGTCAGAGCGTCCCCCCGGAACTGGAACTGGCGCTGACCGAGATCTGCGAGACCGTCGGCCTGAACCCGCGTGGCGCTCGGCTGATCAGGTGCATCAACAACGGGGTTTTCCTGCTGAGGGACGAACCCGTGATCGTTCGCGTCGTGCTGTCCTCGTCGTTCGCCCACCGGGCGCGCACCGCCGTCGAGGCCGCGCACTGGCTCGCGATGCACGGGGTGCCCGCGGTGCGGTTGCTCCCGGGTGTGGAGCAACCGGTCAACTCCGGTGCGCACTGCGGGACGCTGTGGCAGTTCGTGCCCGAGGAGGGCCGGGTGCCGGGCAGCGCCGACCTGGGGAATCTGCTGCGCCAGATGCACTCCCAGCCGCTCGCCGAGGAGACGTTCAAGCCCTGGAGGCCGATGGCCGACATCCGGCGTCGGCTGAACGACGCGGTGGACATCGACCCGGAGGACCACGCGTTCCTCCAGCAGCGGTGCGATTACCTGGAGGAGCAGCTCGACGGGCTGGAGTTCCCGCTGCCGCGCGCGGTCATCCACGCGGACGCCCACCTGGGCAACGTGATCGGTGGCCCGGACGGCCCGCTGCTGTGCGATCTGGACTCGCTGTGCATCGGGCAGCCCGAGTGGGACCTGACGCCGATCGCGGTGGGGAGCCTGCGGATGGGCTATCCGGCCGAGTGGCACCGCGAACTGGCCGACGCCTACGGCTTCGACATCACGTCGTGGGAGGGCTTCCCGGTGCTGCGCGAACTGCGCGAGCTCAAGATCACCACCGGGGTGCTGCCGATCCTGCGCACCAATCCGAGCGTGCGCGAGCAGCTGAGCTGGCGGCTGCGCACGATCCGGGAAGGCGATCTGGACACCCAGTGGGCGCCGTACAGCTGACGTCTCGTGTGGACGGAAGCATCCGCTGACGCTTCCGGTCCAACCTTGATGCGTCCGATAGGGCGATCTTGGTCGGTTTGCGGTGCCTTTCTGGTCGGTTTCGGTTACAGGATTCGACCTGAAGGGGTAAACCATACGAGCGAACTGGTGCATCGAGTGGTGCTAAGCGGATGGGCTGTCGATGAGGATCGCAGAGTTCTCGCCGGGTGAGCAGGCCCCGCGATCGCGCCGGGACCGGGCGCTCGCCAGCGCGCGGCTGCTGAACGAGATCGTGGACGGCCACCTCGAGTCGATGCGACAGCTGCCGCCGGAACTCCGCGAGCCCTACGCCGAACACCTCGCCGAACTGGTGCTGGTGGCCCAGGCGTACCGGCACTACGCGGCGGGCTGGATCTCGCGTCGGGAGCTCCACCGACGCGCCCGCGCCGCGCTCCGGAGGATGGACGAGCCGAACGGGCTCGCTCCGATGCAGTTCGTCGACGGTGAATGACCGCTCGCAGACTTGCGCGTCTTCGTCCTCCGGACCGCTTCGCGGACCCGTGGGAGAACCGAATCTTCCCGCGATGACCTGCGGGTTCGCCGATCGGTAGTCGTCGGTTTCGGTCGAACCGAATTTTCGCGCCTCCTCGCGCAGCCGCCATCCGCACACGTGGAAGGCCTGATGAGCGCTGCAATCGTTAAGGAGACGCGGTGTACGCAACCGGCACGCTGCCGGAACGCGCGCTGGAGGACCTCGCGCGCGACTCCCTTCTCGCGAAGTACTGCCTGGTCGGAACCGCACCCCGCGGAACGATCCCGCTGGCGGAGCCGTGGGACCTCGCCGAGGACGAGCTGATCGAGCGAGTCGTGCGGCCCGTGGTGATCACGGCCCGGGGACTGCTGGCGGCCGGGAAGGTCCCGGTGGGCGAGCTCGGCGTGCACCTGCCGAGCGGCCGGGTGGTGGTGCCCCGCCTGGAGCCCGCCGACCCGGACCGCGTGGCCGAGACGATCACCGCGCTGCACCGCAGGTTGACCGCGATCAGCCTCGACGTGGCCGGCGTCCTCGCCCGCGAGCTGCGGTTCTGCTCGGCGGGGCTGCTGTCGGTGCTCGCGGGCGAACATCCGTGGAACCCTCACCTGCACCACGTCCCCTCCGCCCAGCACGAGCTCCTCCAACAGGTGTTGCGGCTGGTCAAGGACCGCTCCGCCGCGCATCGCAGGGACCCCGCGGCGCCCCGCCCGCTGGTCGCCCTCGACCTGGACTTCTGCGTCTTCCACCCGCGGGAGCGGGTGCGAGCGGCGCTGGCGGCGATCGGCGTGACCCGTCGGCTGCCGGTGCTGCCCGGCCTGTACGAGCCGGGGTGGCGGCCGTTCCGCGACGCGGCCGGGTTGCCGGAGGACGCGGAGCACGCGCAGTTCCGGCGGGCGATCTCCTGGGACCGGGAAGCGCTGCTGACCGACGAGCTCGCGCCGGGCGTGCGGCAGTTCGCCGGCGACGTCGAGCAGGCAGGCGGCCGGGTGGTGCTGGTGACCGGACGCCGCCACCGGATGCGGGCGGCCACCGAGGAGGCGCTGGCCCGGCACGGTCTCGGCCACCTCGACCTGCGCACCAGCGACGAGTGCGCGGACGTCGGCGAGCAGAAGGTCGCCGCGCTGCGCGGCATGACCGGCTGGGAACCGGTGGCCGCCTTCGACGACAAGGCCGCCAACCTCGACGCGCTGAGATCGGCGTTCCCGCAGGCCGTGGTGGTGCCGGTCGCGGCACCGGGGTTCACCGGCGTCGACGAGCCGGACGCCATCGCGACCTTCGAGACGCTGCCGCAGCCGACGCCGCTGGGCCGGGGTCACCTGGCGAGACCGGGCTTGTCGCACGCCACCTCGATCGCCCAGCTCCGGCTCGGGGAGATGCGCACCCGGCCGACGCTGTGGCGGCAGGGCGTCCGGCTCTCCGCCGACGAGCAGGCGGAGATCGTGCGAGAGCTGTGCCGGAAGGCGGAGGAGACCGGTGCCCGGCTCGGTGACCGGGTCGCGGCCATCGAGCTGGGGACGACGCGGGCGATCTGGCAGGTCATGCAGGCGAAGCTGTTCGGCGCGTCCCGCACGGCCTACCCGTGGGAGCAGGCCGATCACGATCTCTCGCGCGCGGTCGCCGAGGGCGAACCGGCCGAGCTGGTGCTGCTGGGGCCACCGACGAAGCAGGACGGGTCGCGGTTGAAGGCTCTGGGCGGCCTGCCGGACCTGGCCGAGGTGGCGATGCTCGCCCGGCTGTTGCAGCTCGACGCCGCGGTCAGACGGGTGCACCCGCCGGGGATCCGGGTGACGGCGCTGGCGGATCCGAGCCACTTCCGGGTGCGCGACGTCAGCCGGTACTGCGGCTACCAGCGGGAGTTCCGGCGGATGCTGGAGCTGACCGGCGCGGACCGGGTGGTGTCGGTGCGCAACATCGACGAGGCGGCGGCGGAGTTCGGCTGCGGCGACGCGGACGCCCGCGCCGAGCTGCTGGCCCACCACCGCGACCGCTACGAGTCGGCCGTGGCCGGGCTGGACGTGCGGGTCGATCCGCGCGGCGCGCTGGCCGAGGTCGATGAGCGCGATCCGGGGTGCGCCGGTCAGCCCCGGTTCGCGGAGATGTTCCGCTCGATCGTGCACGCGGTCGACGTCCCGGACGCGGGCGACGAGCCGGTGGAGTTCTCCCGCCGGGTCTACACCGACCCGTTCGACCTGGACGACCCGGAGCTGGGCGGGGCTCGCCGCGAGCTGCTGGCCCTGGCCTGGGACGAGACGATCACGTACCTGGCCAACAAGCACGTGGACGCCGAGCTCGACTACGCCGCGATGTGGCGGTACGACCGGGTCCGGATGAGCCTGTCGCTGCGGCCGGAGCAGGGCCGGTTCCGCTTCGTGCCGCTGGGCGGGTCGGCGGTGATGCCGTGGCAGGGGACCGCGGCGCTGGGCAGGGGGAACGAGGTGTCGACGGACTTCGCGATCTCGCTGATCGACCAGTCCTACCTCCCGGTCTGGGGGCCGGAGGACGGGCCGCAGCCGTGGTTCATGGTTCCGCCGAACCTGGTGCGCGAGGGGTCTCTGGACTCCGGGGTCGCGGGGGCGATCCAGCTCCGCACGAAGTGATCGAGGAATTCGCGCGGGAATCGGAACGCGGAATTCCACAAGAATCGTGATCGCGACTTCCGCTGAGAACGGGAGCCGGAATTGCGCGGAAAGAGGGTCGGGAGGGCGCCCGGACGCGGAGTCCGGACACCCTCCCGGGGATTCACTTCTTCGGCGCGCCCAGGCGCAGGGCCAGGACCAGCCCGGCGATCACGACCACGACCGCACCGGCGATCCACGGCCAGATCGGCATCCCACCGGAGTCGGGTTCCGCCTGGTCAGCGGGCTGACCGGAGTCCTGCCCGCCCTGCGGACCGGGGGCCGGGGTGCCCTTTCCGGGGGCGGTCAGGGTGAAGCTGACCTTGCCCGGAACCGGGTGCCCGTCGCTGGAGAGGATCCGGTAACCCACGGTGTAGGTACCGGCCGGTCCGAGCTCGCGGACCGGGGCGACGACCGAGTTGCCCTCGACCCGAGCCGGTCCGTCCGACCAGAACGAGCCGTCCGGACCCACCACGTTGACGGTGTTGTAGGACTCGCCCGCGCGGACCGGCTGGTCGAAGGTCAGCCGGACCTCGCGCGGGCTCGCGGACAGCTGCGCGCCCTCGGCCGGATCGCTGCCGACCAGCACGTTGTGCGCGAGCGCCGGAGCGGCACCACCGATGAGCGCGACCAGCGCGAACGCGCCGACGGTCAGCAGCCGCCTCATGACGCGTCACCACCGGAACGACGTCCGCGCAGCAGGGCACCGCCGCCGACGCCGAGGCCCAGCGCACCGACGAGGAGTCCGGCACCGCCGAGGTAGCGGGCCGTGTCGTCCGACGATCCGTGCTGGTCGGCTTCCTGTCCGCCGGACCCGGCCGGCGTTCCGCCGTGGCTGTGGCCACCGCCTTCCGCGGCGATCAGCTTCAGCACCGGCGCCGGGTGCTCCGGCTCCTCACCGCTCGGGGGAGTCGGCTGGTTCCAGTCCACGACCTTGCCGTTGTCGTAGGTCTGGGTGGTGGGCAGCATCAGCTCGTCGGCGTTCTCCGGCAGCGCTCCCAGCGTGGCCTCGAACTCGTTGAACTCGTTCGGGCCGATCCGAGTGCCCGGCTGCGCGGTCCAGGTGATGCTGCGGACCGCCTCGGTGACCTGCGCACCGTCCACCATCACCGGCGGGATCTGCGCCTTCTCCACCTGCGCGGTCCAGCCGGGGATCGGCTTGGTGCGCACCGAGCTCAGCGGGTGCTGCTCGGGGAGCAGGACCTTGACCTGGACGGTCCCGGCCACCGGGTCCTCGTTGGGAACCCGGAACGCGATTTTGGCGTAGCCGCCCTTCTCAGCCTCTTCAGGCTGTGCGCTCACGTGCGCGTAGGCGGGAGCGGTGCCCAGTGCGAGGGCGATGCCGCCCGCGGTGATCCAACTCGCGGACCGCACCAGGAATCGATTTGTCGACATGTTCTCTTGGAATCTCCCGTGCTCGTCGGATAATCGCGCGCGTATATGCGCGATTCATCGGAATAGCAATGATCGATCGGCGACATACACCGGATCGTTGCTTTCTGCGGGAGATTTAGGGGGTCCACGGCGTCCGTGAATCCGCTGGTAGATCAGTTGGGCGAGGGTCCGCGGAACCGGCGCGGGCACGCAGACCGCAGGCGGTGGCGTCACAACCGGTAACGGCGTCGTCTTCCTGGGGAAGATGGCTTGCAACAACCGGGTGACTACGAACAGTACCTGTTCGGCGTGGGCCATGACCAGCGCCGTCAGCAGCGTGACGATCACGTGGCCGAGGGTCATCAGCCCCGGGGAGACCGGGATCGGGGAGGGGCCGTGGAGGTGCCCGGAACCGTGGTGGCCGAGGGCGGTCAGCTCGAGAAAGAAGTGAAGTGCCAGTTGACTGACCGCGAGTGCCCCTAGAATGCCCCACGACCCGCGCTTGCGATCAGCGAGTGCCACCCCGGCACCGGTCAGCAGAACGGTGATCACGACGGTCGTCCCCAGGCCTGGGAGCGACCCGCCCGCGGCCGCGTGAGCGGCTACGGACAGTGACGCCGCTGTGCAGGCCACACCGGCACCGCGCAGGACGCGCAGAGCGCCCTGCGTAGGTGTCAGACCAGCCTTCACGGTTGGTCAGTCTAGGTGTCGGTTCGGCCACGCTGACCGCAGGTGAGCTTGCCTTGTTAACCCGATTGGGTCACGGTTTATAGGTTGACGACGATTTGGAGCCACCAACTGCCCGAATAAGCGGTTCGATTGGTTCCGAAAACGTCGTAACCGACGACGGAGAGGAGGGGGCGTCGCCGAAAGTCGGCGCCGATACCTGTGTCGACCGAAACTGAACAAAGTGGGGGACCCGCCAAGGGCGGTCATTCCTCCGAACCAGATGCCGAGTTCCTCGGCAAGCCCAGAACGGACTGGGTCGTCTTCGGTGTCACTGCGCTCATCATGTTCGCGGTGGTCGCGTGGGGCGCTTTGGCGACCGATTCGCTCAGCAACGCCTCTTCGACGGCGTTGACCTGGCTGATCAAGAACACCGGTTGGGGCTTCGTGCTCGCGGCCACGGGGTTCGTGGTCTTCGCCCTGTTCCTGGCCTTCAGCAAGTACGGCAGGATCCCGCTGGGCGGTGACGGCGAGGGCCCCGAGTTCCGCACGGTGTCCTGGATCGCCATGATGTTCAGCGCCGGTATGGGCATCGGCCTGATGTTCTACGGCGTGAGCGAGCCGCTGAGCCACTTCGTCTCCCCGCCGCCGGGCACCGTCCCGGGCGAGAGCGAAGAGGCCATCAACACGGCCATGTCGACCTCGCTGTTCCACTGGACCCTGCACCCGTGGGCGATCTACGCGGTGGCGGGTCTGGCGATCGCCTACAGCAGCTTCCGCCGCGGTCGCAAGCAGACCATCTCGGGCGTCTTCACGCCGCTGATCGGCAAGAAGGCCGCCGAGGGCCCGCTGGGCAAGGTCATCGACATCCTGGCGCTGTTCGCGACGCTGTTCGGCTCCGCGGCCTCGCTGGGTCTCGGTGCGCTGCAGATCAAGGCCGGTATGCAGGCCGCCAACTGGCCGATCGGTGAGGCCGGCACCAACGTGCTGGTCGCCATCATCGCCGTGCTGACGCTCTGCTTCATCCTCTCCGCGGTCTCGGGCGTGGAGAAGGGCATCCAGTGGCTGTCCAACATCAACATGGTGCTGGCCGCCATCCTGGCGCTGTTCGTCTTCATCCTCGGCCCGACCGTGTTCATCCTGGACCTGCTGCCCACCGCGGTCGGTTCCTACATGAGCGAGTTCGGACAGATGGCATCGCGCGCCGGTGCCACCGGTGGCGCGGAGATGCAGGACTGGCTGAGCAGCTGGACCGTCTTCTACTGGGCCTGGTGGATCTCCTGGACGCCCTTCGTGGGCATGTTCATCGCCCGGATCAGCCGGGGCCGCACGATCCGCCAGTTCATCGGTGGCGTGCTGCTGGTGCCCAGCGTCGTGAGCCTCGTGTGGTTCGCGATCTTCGGTGGTGCCTCGATCGACACCCAGAAGGGTGGCACCAACGTCTACGGCGACGGCAGCGCGGAGGCGCAGACCTTCGCGGTGCTCGACCACCTGCCGCTGGCGATGGTCACCGCCGTCCTGGTGATGGTCCTGGTCGCGATCTTCTTCGTCTCCGGTGCCGACGCCGCGTCCATCGTGATGGGCACGCTGTCGCAGCGGGGCGCGATCGAGCCGAGCAAGTGGGTCGTCATCTTCTGGGGTGCCGCCACCGGTGCGGTCGCCGCGGTGATGTTGGTGATCGGCCAGGACAAGGCGCTGGAAGGCATCCAGAACCTCACGTTCATCGGTGCCCTGCCGTTCGCGATCGTGATGATCTTCATGTGCGTGGCCATGCTCAAGGACCTGCGCTCCGACGACATCACCGTTCGCGACCAGAAGGGTGCGGAGGTGCTCGAGCAGGCCGTCATCGCCGGTACTGAAGAGCACGACGGCGAATTCCAGCTGGTCACGACTCCTGCGGAACCCTCTGACGAGGAGTCCGAATCGGCGGAAGCCGGCAAGAAAGAGTAAATAATTGAATCTCCTGGACTACGTTGCATCCAGGTGGCAATCGTTGCTGGTCAACTCGTACCAGCACGTCAGCATGGTGGTGCAGTGCATCCTGCTGGCAACGATCATCGGTGTCCTGGTCGGGGTTGCGGTTTACCGCAGCCCCGCCGGGGCGGCGATCGCCACCGCTCTCTCCAGCGCGATCCTGACGATCCCGTCCTTCGCGCTCTTCGGCCTGCTGATCCCGGTGTTCGGCCTCGGCGTGGCCCCGTCGGTGGTGACGCTCGTTCTCTACGCGCTGCTGCCGATCGTTCGGAACACGATCGTCGGCCTGTCCAACGTCGACCAGCCGATCCTCGACGCGGCGCGCGGAATCGGCATGAACCGGTTCAGCGTTCTCACCCGCGTCGAACTCCGCCTCGCCTGGCCGGCGATCCTCGCCGGCATGCGGGTCAGCGCCCAGATGTTGATGGGCATCGCCGCCATCGCCGCCTACGCCAAGGGTCCCGGTCTCGGGAACCTGCTGTTCATGGGCCTGGGCCAGCTGGGCGGCGCGAACGCGCTGAACATGGCCCTCGCGGGCACTGTCGGGGTGGTCATCCTGGCGCTGGTGCTCGACGCCTTGTTCGTGCTGTTCGGGCGGTTGACGACTTCGAGAGGTATCCGTGGCTGACGACGACAAGAAGACCGCCGGGCACGGCGTGGAGATCAAGCTCGAAGAGGTCTCCAAGCGCTACCCGGGGCAGAAGCAGGCGGCCGTCGAGTCGGTGACCATGACGATCCCCGCAGGGGAGACGGTGGTGCTGGTCGGACCCTCGGGTTCTGGCAAGACGACCACCATGCGCATGATCAACCGCTTGATCGAACCGACCTCCGGCAAGATCACCATCGGTGGGCAGGACGTGCTCGGTCTGGACGCGGACAAGCTGCGTCGCGAGATCGGCTACTCGATCCAGCAGGCCGGCCTGTTCCCGCACATGACCGTCGGCGACAACGTCGGCATGGTCCCGGGCCTGGTCGGCTGGGACAAGAAGCGCACCTCCGAGCGCGTGGACGAAATGCTCGACCTGGTCAACCTCGACCCGGCCGAGTACCGGGACCGCTACCCGCGGCAGCTCTCCGGTGGACAGCAGCAGCGCGTCGGCGTCGCCCGCGCGCTCGCGGCCAACCCGCCGGTGCTGCTGATGGACGAGCCGTTCGGCGCGGTGGACCCGATCACCCGCGGTGTGCTGCAGGACGAGTTGATGCGCCTGCAGGCAGACCTGGGTAAAACGATCGTGTTCGTCACGCACGACTTCGACGAGGCGGTCAAGCTCGGCGACCGGATCGCGGTGCTGGGCGAGCGCTCGAAGATCCTGCAGTACGACACCCCGGAAGCGATCCTGACCAACCCGGCCGACGACACCGTCGCCGGATTCGTCGGGGCGGGCGCGGCCCTCAAGCAGCTCACGCTGCGCCGCGTGCGCGAGATCGAGGTCGGCGAAGTTCCGACCGCGACGATCGACGACGCACCTTCGGTGCTGCGCGAACGTCTGGGCACCCGCCGTGGCGCGATCGGCCTGGTGCTCGACAAGCGCAACCGCCCGCTGCGCTGGGCGACCGCTCGCGAGGCGGGCTCGGTCTCCGACCTGTCGCGGGCCGGCCGCCCGGTGGAGGACTCGGTGTCGCGGGCCTCGACCCTGCAGGACGCCCTCGAGGCGATCCTGACCGACGACGACGGCGTGGCCGTGGTCGTGGGCTCTCGCGGTGAGTACGTCGGCGTGGTCGACATCGACACCGTGATGAACACGATCAAGGCGCTGCGCGAGGAGAACGCCACCGACGACGCGGAGGAGACCGCGGGTTCGGAAGCCGCCGGGTCTGGGGCTGACGCCTCATGAGCAGCACTTTCGCTTCCGACTCCGGGTCCGGGAGCGCCGAGCGGCTGCGGCTGCTGGCGCAGCCGGTGACCGTGGTGGTGCTGGTCGCGGCGGTGCTGGGCTGGGCGTTCACCAGGGACAACGACGAGGTGACGCTGCGAAGCCTCAACTCGACGACGATCCTGAGCCTGACCTGGACGCACTTCCTGATCAGCATCGCGGTGGCGCTGATCGTGGTGCTGGTCGCGGTGCCGCTGGGCGTGCTGCTCAGCCGCAGCTGGGCCCGCCGCATCGCTCCGCTGGTGATCGGCATCGCCAACATCGGCCAGGCGGCGCCCTCGATGGGTCTGCTGGTGCTGTTCTTCCTGTTCACCGGTGGTTCCACCGGGTTCTGGATCGCGACGCTGCCGATCGCCTTCTACGCGCTGCTGCCGGTCCTGCGCAACACCATCGTGGGTTTGCAGTCGGTGGACGCGTCGCTGGTCGACGCGGGTCGCGGCATCGGCATGTCCGGTGCGAGCGTGCTGATGCGCATCGAGATGCCGCTGGCCGTGCCGTTCATCCTCGCCGGTCTGCGGACCGCGCTGGTGCTGGCGGTGGGGACCGCGACGCTGGCGCTGTTCGTCGGCGCGGGTGGCCTCGGTGAGCTCATCGACACCGGTTACAAGCTCAACGACTACACGGTCATGATCGTCGGCTCGGTGCTGGCGATGGCGCTGGCGCTGCTGGTCGACTGGCTCGGCGCGCTGGCCGAGACCTACCTGTCGCCGAGGGGGTTGCGATGAATCTCCGCAAGCGCAGTCGTGCGCTCAAGGCGGCCTCGCTGGCGATGGCCGGGTTGATGCTGTCGGGATGCGGGCTCAGCTCGGGTTCGTCGCTTCCGCTGGCGGTGGAGCCGGGCATCATCCAGCCCGTTCCGGAGCTGGAGGGCCAGACGATCACGGTGGGCTCGAAGAACTTCACCGAGCAGCTCATCATGGGCTACCTCGGCGAGTTCGCGCTGGCCGCGGCCGGTGCCAACGTGCGGGACCTGAGCTCCATCCAGGGCTCGACCACCGCGCGCAACGCGCTGACCAACGACCAGATCGACATCCTGTGGGACTACACGGGCACGTCCTGGGTCAACTACAACGGCAACACCGATCCGATCCCGGACGCCCGCGCCCAGTTCGAGGCCGTCAAGAAGCAGGACCTCGAACGCAACGGGGTGGCCTGGGTCGCGGTCGACTACCAGGTGGACAACACCTACGCGTTCGCCGTGAACCAGGACGCCGCACAGCGCCTGGGCGTGCAGAAGAACTCGGACATCCCGAAGATCATGGCCGAGCACCCGGAGGACGCCACGTTCTGCGTGGACACCGAGTTCGCCAGCCGCAACGACGGTCTGCCGGGGGTGGAGGAGACCTACGGGTTCAAAACCGACCCGAGCAAGGTCAAGGTCCTCACCGAGGGCGCGATCTACCAGGCCACCGCCCAGGGGACGTGCACGTTCGGCGAGGTGTTCACCACCGACGGCCGGATCAAGTCGCTGAACCTGAAGGTGCTGGCCGACGACAAGCAGTTCTTCCCCCGGTACAACATCGGGGTCACCCTCCGGGACGAGATGCTGAAGCGCTACCCGCAGCTGGCGCAGGTCTTCCAGCCGATCTCGGAGAAGTTGACCAACGAGGAACTGATGAAGCTCAACGCGCAGGTCGACGTCGAGGGCCGGGACCCGGCCGACGTCGCGCGTGACTGGATGGCCGAACAGGGCCTGGTGAAGATCCCCGGTCAGGGCTGATTCACGCTGCGAGTGGTGGGGCGTCCCCTTGACGGGAGGCGCCCCACCTCCGTCTTCACCCGGTGGGCACGCCGAAGCGGGTGAGCAGCTCGCTCTCGATGCGCGAGAGCTCCTGGTCGACCGCGCGGTGCGCGGACCTGCGGCGCGGCGAGGGCATCCGCTCGGCGGCGCGGACCGCGCTGGTCAGCTGCGCGAGGCGGGCTTCGGCCTGGTCGGCGTAGGTCCTGGCGTGACCGCGCTCCTCACCGGTGGACTGCTCGCGCAGGTCGCGCAGGGCCACCGAGTCGCCGGCGATGCGGGCGTGCAGCGAAGCCCCGTGACCGGTGAACTTGCCGAGGTCGTCCACCGGAACCCCCAGCTTGCGGGCGCGGGAGCGGTCGTAGCTCTCGCGCACCGTGCTCACCGCGCGCAGCGCGTACGGCAGGAGCAGCGGACCGACGATCTTGGCGATCCCGACGATCTTCTTGGCGTTGCCCGGGGTGACCGTCCCGAACTCGCCCTTCTTGATCGCCTTCGCCGTCTGCTTGTCGGCCTTGAGCAGCGCCTTCGCCGCCTTCTTGCCGACCGGCGCCGACGTCAGCGGCGGGGGCGTCGCGGGATCGACCTGCTGCGCGGGAGCGCTCTGCGCGGCGGCCTTCTTCTCGGCGGCCTTGCTGCGGGCCGCCGCCTTCCTGGCCGCCTTGTCGACCTGGCGTCGTGCCTTGTTCTCGGCCTTGGTCTTCTTGACGGCGCACTTCCGGCACCCCCGCTGGGCACCCTGAGTGATCTTCCCGCGTCGCCTGGCGAGTTTCCTCACCGCGCACACCTCCCCGGATCCGCGAATTCCCAGCACCGCGATCACCATAAGTCCGGATGGACCAGCGCACGAAAGCAGAACGCGATCGGGTGTGCACCGGGAGTGGTCGTCGCAGGCACGCGATGTCACCGGGGTGATGGGCGCGGCTGTCGGGGCCACCGCATACCCTTTACACGTGAAGGATGAGGTGCTGCTCGACGCAGGCGTGGTGACGCGTTGCCGTCGACGCGTGCACCTGGAGAACGACCCGGAGATGCGCGACGTCTCGACCGCGCCGCTGGACCTGGGCGTCGAGCAGCGCATCGCCGACGCCGCCGAGCACCGCCGCTCCGTCGCCGCCCAGCTGGGCGAGCTGCTGGGCGCGGACTGGACCGAGATCCCGCGCGGAGTGCCCTACGCCGAGCGCGCGCGGCTCACCCTCGACGCGATGGCCGAGGGCGTCCCCCACATCTCCGGCGCGCAGCTGCCCGACGACGCCGAAGGCGGCCGCCGCGGTGCGATCGACCTGCTGGTGCGCAGCGGCAACGGCTACGTCCCGGTCCTGGTGGTCCGGCACAAGATCACCGACCCCGGCAGCGGAGCGAAGGTCTCGCCGATCGAGCGACCGGTGCCCGAGGCCGCGAAGGTCGACACGACCCGCAAGATCCGGCCGCAGCCCCGCGACCAGCTCCGGCTGGTGCACGCGGTCCGGCTGCTGGAGGCGTGCGGGTACGACGCGGGAGACCGCACGGCCGGAGCGATCGGCGTCGAAGCCGACGTGGTCATCTGGCACGACCTGCGCAGCCCCAACTGGCCCGGCGGCCGCACCGCGCTCGCCGAGTACGACGCGCGCTTCGGCGACCGGCTCGCGGTGGCCACCGCCGCCGCCCAGGGCGGCGAACCGCTGGCGCAGCCGTCCCGGATCACCGAGTGCCGCGGCTGCCCGTGGTGGCCGACCTGCGAGTCCCAGCTGCGAGACCGGCGCGACGTGAGCCTGGTGGTGCGCGGCGAGGACGCCACCGTGCTGCGCGAGCGGGGCATCGCCACGATCGACGAGCTGGCGGGCACGCCCTTGGCGAGCGCCGAGGACCTGCAGCTCACGGGCGTGCGCAACACCGACGCGATCCTGCTGGCCAAGGCGTGGCTGCGGGAGATGCCGCTGGTGCGGCGGGTCCGCGACCTCGACGTGCCGCGCGGCGACGTCGAGATCGACGTGGACATGGAGAGCTACGCCGACGCCGGCGCCTACATGTGGGGCTGCTGGCTGTCGGGCACCGACATCGGTGAGGAGCAGGGCTACCGGGCGTTCGTCACCTGGGAGCCGCTGCCGGACGACGACGAGGCCCGGTCGTTCGCGGAGTTCTGGAGCTGGTTCACCGGTGTGCGCCGCAAGGCGTTCGAGCGCGGCCTGAGCTTCCGCGCCTACTGCTACAACGAGCTGGCGGAGAACCGCTGGATGCTGGCCTCGGCCGAGCGCTTCGCGGGCAAGCCCGGTGTTCCGCCGGTCTCCGAGGTCAAGGAGTTCATCAACTCCGCCGAGTGGGTCGACCTGTTCGCGGTGGTGCGCGATCAGTTCCTGTGCCCGAACGGCAAGGGGCTCAAGGTGATCGCCCCCAGCGCCGGGTTCGGCTGGCGCGATCCGGAGGCCAGCGGTGAGAACTCGATGCGCTGGTACCGCGACGCGGTCGCGCTGGACGGCGGCGAGCGGGACCTGACGCAGCGCGAACGCCTCCTCACCTACAACGAGGACGACGTCCGCGCCACGTACACGATCCGGTCCTGGATGACCTCCGACGCGGCGGATCAGATCCCGTACGCCGAAGACCTCTGACGCACCACCCGAGGACCGCCCACCGCGATCAGCGGGGTGCCATGCGAAGGGCTCCGTCCATGCGGATGACCTCGCCGTTGAGGTAGTCGTGCTCGACGATGTTCAGCGCGAGCTGCGCGTAGTCCTCCGGGGTGCCGAGGCGCTTCGGGAACGGCACGCCGTCGGCCAGGCCCTGCCGGAACTCCTCGCTGACCGTCGCCAGCATCGGGGTGTCCACGATGCCGGGTGCGATGGTCATGACCCGGATCCCGCTCGACGACAGGTCGCGCGCGGCGGGCAGGGTCAGGCTCGCGACGCCGCCCTTGGACGCGGCGTAGGCGGCCTGCCCGATCTGGCCGTCGTAGGCCGCCACCGACGCGGTGTTGATCACCACGCCGCGCTGCCCGTGCTGGTCGGCCTCGGTCTCGCCGATCGCGGCGGCGGCCAGCCGCATGACGTTGAAGCTGCCGAGCAGGTTGATCTCCAGGACCTTGCGGAACAGGTCGAGGTCGTGCACGCCCTTGCGACCGGCGATGCGGGCTGACGGGCCGATTCCCGCGCAGTTCACCACGATCCGCAGCGGGTTCCCGGATCCCGCGGCCTGGTCGACGGCGGTCTGCACCTGGTCGGCGTCGGTGACGTCGGCCGCGGTGTAGGTGATGCCGTCGACGATCGGAGCCTTCTCGATCGCGCCCGGCAGGTCCAGCGCGAACACCGTCGCACCCCGCCCGGCCAGTGCCCGCGCAGTCGCGGCCCCGAGCCCCGAGGCCCCTCCGGTGACGATCGCTGCCGTGTCGGTCATCTGCATTCTGGGTGTTCCTCCTGTGGAGAGTTGTGGTCGACCTGCTTGGCGGTGCCAGTAGCCGCCTGGCTCACGACGCCGGGCAGATGCTGTTCAGCGTTGCGAGGTCGTCGGGTCCCGGGATCCAGTTCGCGCTCTGCGCGTTGGCCTGGACCTGGTCGGGGGTGGTGGCTCCGGCGATGACCGAGGCGACCGGGTCCTGCGCGGCGAGCCAGCCGAGCGCCACGGTGCTCATCGTGATGCCGCGCTGCTCGGCGAAGATCCGCAGCTTCTCGATCCGCTCCCACGGGGCGTCGGCGAGCAGCTGCGCGCGCCCGGCCAGCCTGCTGTCCGCCGGGGGGATCTGGTCTCGCCGGTACTTGCCGGTCAGCAGGCCGTTGGCCAGCGGGAAGTACGGCAGCAGGCCGAGTCCGAAGCGCTGCGCGGCGGGCACGACCTCGCGTTCCACCTCGCGCGAGAGCAGCGAGTAGTGGTGCTGGCTGGACACCGGCGCGGTCAGGCCCGCCGAGTTCGCCGTCCAGGACGCGTCGGCGACCTGCCAGCCGGGCAGGTTGCAGTGCCCGACGTAGCGGATCTTGCCCTCGCGGACCAGGTCGTCGAGCACCGAGAGGGTTTCCTCCAGCGGTGTCAGCGGGTCCGGCCGGTGCAGCTGGTACAGGTCGATCCAGTCGGTCCCCAGCCGTCGCAGCGAGGACTCCACCGCGCGGCGCACGTAGCGGCGGGAACCGCGGGCACCGAAGTCCGGACCGTTGGTGCCCTGCATGTCCATGCCGAACTTGGTGGCGATGACCGCCAGGTCGCGCCGCCCGGACAGGGACTGCCCGAGCAGCTCCTCGCTGCGTCCGCGAGGTGAGCCGTAGGCGTCGGCCACGTCGAAGAAGGTGATGCCGGCATCCAGCGCCGCGTCGACGACGGCGCGGGCTCCGGCGAGGGTTTCGGTGGCGGTACCGGGTCTTCCGAGGTTGTTGCAGCCGAGACCGACCGCGCTCACCGCGAGACCCGATTCCCCCAGACGTCGCTGATCCACGCGCGCAGCCTAAACGGCAGGTTCCCAACTCGTCACCTGCGACATATAGCTCGTGAACTCTGAGCGAAGCGGGTTTTCCCAGCTCGAAGATGTGCCACGATCGATTTTCGAGGGGGCAGAGGCGACCGCCTGGTCGTACGAGGTGAAGGGGTTGGGGCCTGTGTTCGCCCGTCGAATCGTCGTTGTCGGCACCGGGTACGTCGGACTGACCACCGGTGCGTGTCTGGCTTCGCTCGGCCACCGGGTGGTGTGCAGCGATGTCAACGAGCAGAAGGTCGCCGAGCTGTCCCGCGGCGAGGTCCGCATCCACGAGCCCGGCCTGGCCGAGCTGGTGCAGGAGGGGATCGCCGCCGGTCGGCTGGAGTTCGTCGTCGGTTCCGCCGGTGCGGTCGCCGAGGCCGAGGTCGTGTTCCTGTGCGTGCCGACCCCGATGGGTTCCGGCGGCGCCGCCGACCTGGCCGTGGTGGAGGCCGTCGCCCGCGAGGTCCGCGACGTGCTGCCCACCGGGTGCGTGATGGTCACCAAGTCGACGGTCCCGGTGGGGACCTCGAAGCGGCTCGCCGAGCACCTGGGCCGCGAGGACGTCGCGGTGGTCAGCAACCCGGAGTTCCTGCGCGAGGGTTCGGCGGTGCACGACTTCCTCAACCCGGACCGCATCGTCGTCGGCTCCGACACCCAGGACGCCGCTGAGCGCGTCGCCGCCCTCTACGCCCGGCTGGGCGCGCCGACGGTGCTCACCGACGCGGCGAGCGCGGAGATGGTGAAGTACGCGGCGAACTGCTTCCTGGCCACCAAGCTGTCGTACGTCAACGCGATCGCGGAGCTGTGCGAGCAGCTGGGCGCCGACATCACCGACGTCACCGAGGGCATGGGCTACGACCGGCGGATCGGCCAGTCGTTCCTGCAGCCCGGACCGGGCTGGGGCGGTTCCTGCCTGCCCAAGGACACCGCGGCGCTGCTGCAGGTGGCCGAGGCGGTCGAGTTCGACTTCCCGCTGCTGCAGGCCACCATCTCGTCCAACTCGCACCAGCGGCAGCGGATGGTCGGCAAGGTCCGCGAGGCCTGCGGCGGTTCGCTGGACGGCGAGCGGATCGGGCTGCTGGGCCTGACGTTCAAGGCCGGCACCGACGACCTGCGCGACTCGCCCGCCCTGGAGGTCGCCCAGCTGCTGGGTGAGCAGGGCGCCGAGCTGATCGCCTACGACCCGGGTCTGCGCGGCGACGAACCGGAGCTGCCCGCCGGGCTGACGCTGGTCGACGACCCGTACCAGGCGGCGAAGGGAGCGTCGGCTCTGGTGCTGCTCACCGAGTGGCAGGAGTTCCGCGCCCTGGACTGGAACCTCATCGCCGAAGCCCTCAACGGCCTGGTCGTCGTCGACACCCGCAACCACCTCGACCCCGACGTCCTCCGCCGAGCCGGCCTCTCCTGGCGAGGAGTCGGCCGAACCCCGGTCGCAGCCCTCCCCTGAACCCCGGACCGCAGCCCTTCCTCAACCCACCGCCCCTGGACTCCTCGACGACCGCACCGAGACCCCCGGGCTGACCCGACTCACCGCCGCGATCCGCACCCGGATTACCGCCGTAATCAAGGACCTGAATACGGCCGTAATCGGGGACCTGAATACGGCGGTAATCCGGGTCGCCCGCGTCGAAAAGCGGTGGGGGCGGGGGTGGATGAGGGGTGGGTCGAACCCTCGTCATGGGGGTGTCGGAGATCTAGGGTGGGCGGGTGTTCACGACTCGCCCGGAGCTGGCCGGTACTCATGGGATGGTCGCCTCGACGCACTGGCTCGCCTCGGCGGCGGGGATGGCGGTGCTGGAGGACGACGGGAACGCCTTCGACGCGGCCGTGGCGGCCGGGTTCGTGCTGCAGGTCGTCGAACCGCACCTCAACGGGCCGGGCGGTGAGGTCCCGGCGCTGTTCGCCACCGCCGCCGACCCGCGACCGCGCGCGCTGTGCGGGCAGGGACCGGCGCCGGCCGGGGCGACGATCGAGCACTACCGCGATGAGCTCGGCCTCGACCTGATCCCGGGCACCGGACTGCTGGCGACCACGGTGCCCGGCGCCTGGGACGGCTGGCTGACGCTGCTGCGCGACCACGGCACCAAGACGTTGCGCGAGGTGCTCACCTACGCGATCGGCTACGCGCGCGGCGGATGTCCGATCGTGCCGCGCATCAGCGACACCATCGGCCTGGTCGCCGACATGTTCCGGCAGCACTGGCCGACCTCGGCGCAGCGCTGGCTCAACGCCGACGGCTCGGTGCCGGAACCGGGTTCCGTGGTGCGCAATCCCGTGCTCGCCGACACCTGGGAGCGGCTGCTGTCCGAGGCCGAGTCGGTGACCGGCCGGGAGGCGCAGATCGACGCCGCCCGCCGGGCGTGGTCGCAGGGTTTCGTGGCCGAAGCCGTGGAGGAGTTCGCGCGGATCCCGCACCGGGACAACTCGGGCCGCGATCACGCGGGCGTGCTCACCGCGCAGGACATGGCGGAGTTCGAGACGACCTACGAGCAGCCGCTGACCGTCGACCTGCCGGGCGGCTGGACGCTGGCGAAGTTCGGCATCTGGTCGCAGGGGCCGGCGCTCGCCCAGCAGTTGAAGCTGCTGGAAGGCCTCCCGGTGTCCTACGTGGACGGTGTCGCGCCGGTCGACGTGGTGCACGCGGCGGTGGAGGCCACCAAGCTCGCGTTCGCCGACCGCGAGGCCTGGTACGGCGACTCCGCCGACCCCGGTGTGCTCGCCGACCTCGTCTCCGACGAGTACGCCGCGCAGCGCCGGGACCTGATCGGCGCGACGGCGTCGCTGGACCTGCGGCCCGGTTCGCCCGGTGGACGCACGCCCGGGTTACCGGCGTTCGTCGCCGAGAGCCGCGGCGTCGGCGGGCTGTCGGATCCGAGCGGAGTCGGCATCGGCGAGCCGACCGTGCTGCCCAACGGCGAGAGCCGCGGCGACACGGTGCACATCGACGTCGTGGACCGCTGGGGCAACATGATCTCGGCGACCCCTTCCGGCGGGTGGTTGCAGTCCTCTCCGACCATCCCCGAACTCGGGTTCTGCCTGGGCAGCCGAGCCCAGATGTTCTGGCTGGAGGAGGGGCTGCCGAACTCGCTGGTGCCGGGCAAGCGCCCGCGCATCACGTTGAGCCCGTCGCTGGCGCTGCGCGGCGGCGTTCCCGCGCTGGCCTTCGGGACCCCTGGCGGGGACCAGCAGGACCAGTGGCAGCTGTGCTTCTGGCTGGCCCACGTCCACGGCGGGCTCGACCTGCAGGCCGCCATCGACGCCCCCGCCTGGCACAGCACCGCGTTCCCCCGCTCGTTCTACCCGCGCGAGTGGGAACCCGGTGCCGTGGCGGTGGAATCCCGCCTCGGTGCCGAGACCATCGCCGCGCTGGAATCCCGGGGGCACCTGGTGGAGGACAACGGCCCGTGGTCCCTCGGCCGCCTCTCCGCGGTGTCCAGGGATCCGGAGTCGGGCCTGCTCAAGGCCGCCGCCAACCCGCGCGGAGCCCAGGGGTACGCGGCGGGCCGCTGAGCTCACGCGGCCGGGAGGGTGGTCCCGAGCAGCAGCATCCGCAGGGTTCGCGCGGTCGCGTCGGTGATGAGCGCCGGTGCTCTGGTGATGGCGTCGGGCAGCGCCACCGGACCGGTGAGGATTCCGGTGATGGCGTCGATCCCGTGCTCGTAGCTGGTGTCGGCGCCCGGCCCGATGGTGCCGCAGAGGGCGATGACCGGTTTGCCGTGCCGCTTGGCGCGGCGCGCGACCTCGGTGGGGATCTTGCCGAGCGCGGTGGACGCGTCGATGGCACCCTCGGCGGTGATCACCAGGTCGGCGGTGCGCAGCCGCTGCTCCAAGTCGGTGCTGGTCAGGAACACGTCGAAGCGGGATTCCAGGCGCGCTCCGAGGACTCCGGCGAGCCCGGCGGCCAGTCCGCCCGAGGCGCCGGCGCCGGGCAGCTCGGCCAGGTCGGGGTCCAGCAGCCGCGCCCAGCTCGACATCGCCGAGGACAGCAGCTCGACGTCCTGCGCCGAAGCGCCCTTCTGCGGGCCGTAGCGGCGGGCCACCCCGTCCGGACCGGACAGCGCGTTGCGCGGGTTGACCGCGACCGTCATGTCCACTTCGGACATCCGGGGGTCGAGGCCGGAGGCGTCGATGCGGTGGGCGCGCAGCAGCTCAGCGCCACCGGGCCCGATCTCCCGGCCGGCCTCGTCGGTGATCCGCACGCCCAGCGCCTGCAGCGCTCCGGCGCCGCCGTCGCAGATGCCCGAGTCGCCGCAGCCGACGACGACGCGCCGCGCCCCGGTGTCCAGCGCCGCCCGGATCAGCTCGCCGACGCCCCGGCTCGTGGTGCGGCCGGGATCGCGTCTGCTGGGCGGGACCAGCGATAAGCCCGCTGCGGCGGCCATCTCGACGAACGCGGTGTCCTCGTCGAGCAGCGCGAAGTGGGCCGCGACCGGATCGCCGACCGGACCGGTGACGGTCACCCACACGAGCGTGCCGCCGGTGGCGCGGGCGAGCAGCCGGGCCGAACCCTCGCCGCCGTCGATCAGCGGCACGGTGTCGACCACGCTTCCGGGGATGACCCGCCGGATGCCGGCTTGGATGGCGTCGGCGACCTGCTCGGCGTCCAGGCATTCCTTGAAACCGCTCGGCGCGACGACGATGCGGAACATTCTTTCCTCCACGGTGGACTAGACGGACAAACCCAGCAGGGGCCAGACGAGCAGGGAGAACAGCAGCACCAGCGCGGCCGTCAGCGGCCCCAGGACGACGGCGAGCCTGCGCAGCTCGCGCGGCTCGTAGTGCTCGGCGAACATCGCGAGGGGCTTCGCCGAGGACGGCAGCGTGTGGCAGAAGCCGGCCGCCGCGGTCGAGGCGAACGCCACCGCCATCGGGTTGGCCCCGACGGCCAGCGCCGCGGGCACCAGCAGCGGGATCAGCACCGCCGACCGGGCCGACCGGGACGCGACCAGCAGGTGCAGCGCGGTGCTCAGCGCCACGACCGCGACCAGCAGCGTCACCGGGCTGTCGCCGACCAGCGCGTGACCGGCGATCCAGCTCGCCGCGCCGGAGTCGGTCAGCGCGGTGCCCAGTGCACCGGTCGCAGCCATGAACAGCAGCAGCGACCAGGGGATCTCGCCGACGGCCGCCTTCATCGGAACGGTCCCGAAGCGGGGCGAGGTGACCAGCAGCGCCGCGCCCAGGGCGATCAGCGCGGGCGGCAGCCCGTGCCAGGACTCGGTGCTCCACAGCAGCACCACGACGCCCAGCAGCGCTCCGGCCCGGACCTCGGCCGGCCGCAGCCGCTCGGGCACGTCCAGCCGGGCGCGCAGCTCGGCCACGTCCACGCGCAGCGGTGTCCGCCGGTCCGCACCGCCTGTCCGCAGCACCAGTTCGGCGGCCAGGTGCGAGCTGACCAGCGCGAACGGCAGTCCCCAGCACAGCCACCAGCCGAACGGGATGCCTTCGCCGGTGGTCGCCGCGAGCACCTGGCTGGTGATCAGGTGCGCTCCGGCGCCGGTGAGGGTGGCGACGGCGGACAGCAGGATCACCACCGGCACCAGCAGGCCGACGGTCCGGACCAACCGGTCCGGCAGGGCGGACGCCAGGCCTCGGTGCAGCGGCACGGCCATCGCGGCCCGGCCGCTGGTGCTGGGGATCAGCAGCGCGGTGCCGACCAGCCCGAGGGTGAGCAGGTGGCACAGCGACCGGGGCGACCGGGCTCGGCCGACCAGCCCGAGGGCCAGCCGCGCGGGCAGTCCGGTCCGGTTGATCCCGGCGGCCAGCATGAACGCGGCCACCAGCAGCCAGATCTGGTCCTCGCCGAGCGCGGCGAACAGCCGCTCGGACTCCAGCACCCCGAGCACCGCGAGCACGGCGGCGGCCAGCAGCGCGACGAAGGTGTCGTCGACCTTCGCGCGCGTCCACCCGACGATGGCCGCGCCGAACACCACCAACGTCAGCACCGCGTCGCGGCTCAACGACCCGTCGAGCCCTTGGGCCGGGACGGTGAGCACGGCCAGGACCCCGAAGACGCCGACGCCGGCGAGGGTGAACGCCACGGCCCATCCCCACCCGGCGACCGGGTCTGCTTCCACGCTGTTGACCTGCACGAGGAAGACTCTCCGGGGCCGGCCTGAGGCTTCCGTGAACCTCCGGTGAGAGCGCCTTCATCCAGGGTTTTCCACAAGCCTGTGGATGAAGTTATCCACAGGGCTGTGAGCTGCGTTGATGGAGGAGCTCAGGCGTGGTTATGCACAGCTGTGGACAGACTTATCCACAGCTGTGCACACCGCTCGCGGGCGCTCTTCCACACCCCGTGCCACCAGCCCGGTCCTAGCCGCCGAGGCGGTAGCCCATGCCGCGGACGGTCCCGATGTGGCCGTTGCCGATCTTGCGGCGCAGCGCGCGGACGTAGACGTCGACGACGTTGGAACCGGGGTCGAAGTCGTAGCCCCAGACGTGGGAGAGGATCTGCTCGCGGCTGAGCACCTGGCCGGGATGCCGCAGGAACAGCTCCAGCAGCGAGAACTCGCGCGCCGTCAGGTCCACCGTGCCGGTGGGCACCTGGGCGCGGCGGGTGCGCAGGTCCAGCGACAGCTCGCCGTCGCGCAGCACCGTGATCTCCTCGGCGCGCTCCGCCGAGCGCAGCCGCAGCCGGATGCGGGCCAGCAGCTCCTCGAAGCGGAACGGCTTGGTCATGTAGTCGTCCGCGCCGCCCTCCAGACCGGCGACCGTGTCGTGCACGGTGTCGCGCGCGGTCAGGATCACCACCGGCAGCGTCACCCGCTTCGCGCGCACCTCGCGCAGCACCGCGAACCCGTCGCGGCCGGGAAGCCCCAGGTCCAGCACGGCCAGGTCGTAGCCGCCGTCGACCAGGTGGTGCAGCGCGGTGTCCCCGTCGGCGACGACGGTGGTGGTGAACCCGTTGGCGCGCAGGCCCTTCTCGATGAACGCCGCGATGCGCTCCTCGTCCTCGACGATCAGGATCTTGCTCATGCCTCGTCCCCCGTGGTCTTCGCGGGCAGTTCCAGCCGGAAGGTCGCTCCCGAGCCGGGCGCGGAGCGGACCACGACCCGGCCGTGGTGCGCGTCGGCGATGGCCCGGACGATCGCCAGGCCCAGCCCGGCCCCGCCCTTGCGGCCGCTGCCGTGGCTGAAGCGCTCGAAGATCTTCTCCACCTCGCCAGGATCGACGCCCGGCCCCTCGTCGCTGACCCACAGCTCGACGGTGCCGTCGCCGACGGCGGAGCCGATGCGGATCGTCGACCCGGGCGAGGTGTGCTGCACCGCGTTCTGCGCCAGCTGCACCATCGCCTGGGTGATCCGCTGCCCGTCGAGCGAGAACTCGCCTTCGCCCATCTCCGCCAGCACCCACCGCCGGTCGCCCAGCGACCGCACCTTCGCGTCGATGTCGCTGGTCAGCTCGGCAAGCGACACCTCGGTGGGGGAGACGAAGTCCGGCCGGTCGGCCTTGGCCAGCACCAGCAGGTCGTTGACGATCCGCGTCATCCGGTCCAGCTCGTCGGTGCACAGCCGCACCACCTCGTCGCGCTCGGCGGGATCGACGCCGATCAGCTCCAGGTTGCCGCGCACGATCGTGATCGGGGTGCGCAGCTCGTGGCCGGCGTCGTCGACGAACTGCCGCTGGATGCGGAACGCGTCCTCCAGCCGGTCCAGCATCGCGTTGAACTGGTCGGCCAGCGCGGCGATGTCGTCGCGGCCCTCCACCGGGATGCGCCTGGTCAGGTCGTGCTCGGTGATCTCGGCGGCGGCCTGCCGCACCGCCCGCACCGGGGCCAGGATGAGCCCCGCCACCACCCAGGAGATCAGCGCGGCCAGCACCACGCCCAGGGCGCTGACCAGCAGCAGGACCCGGACGCTGCGGTCGACCTCGGCGGTCTCGGCGGCGATGTGGTGCTCGACGACGAACCAGGCGCTGCCGCCCTGCGCGGTCTCGGCCCGCACCTTCACCCAGCGCACCGGGCCGGCCGCGGTGTCCAGATCGCCGTGCGCGCGCGGGTCGTCGATGATCCGCTGCAGCACCGCCCGGTCGTGCGCGACGGCCTTGATCGGCTCGGTCTGCTCCTGCGAGACCACGCCGAGACCGCCCGCCGCCGGCCACGCGCCGATCAGCGCCTCGTCGGTGTCCGGGTACTGGTGGCCGAGGTAGTTGTGCAGCAGCGTTCCCGGGTCGGCGAGCATCCGGCCGCTGACCGGGTCCTGGCCGCGCTCGGCGAAGGCCACGAACTCCTTCGCCTCCTGCTCCAGCGAGTTGGTGACCCGGCGGTCGACCTCGTCGTGCAGGTACTCGCGGAGGATCACTATGACCGTCAGCAGCACCAGGACCAGCACCAGCAGCAGCCAGCCCATGATCTGGGCCCGTGCGGGCACGCGGGTGCCGCGGCGACCGGCGAGCCTGGTCAGCGGGCGAGTGGGCGGATCAGTCGTCATGGCCGTCGTCATCGTCGTCGTCATCGTTGGGCGCGGGCGGCGGCAGCTCGGCGGGCGGGGGCGGCACGTCGGACGGACCGGGAACGACGGGCACCGGCACGTCCGCGGACGGCCCGGGGCTGCTCGGGCCGGGCGTGCTGCCGACGCGCACGCTCTCCGGGATCTCGGGCGAGCGCGCCCCGCCGGTCAGCGCGAAGCTGATCAGCACGGCGACGATGGGCAGTGCGAGGGCCGCGAGCAGCAGGACTCCCCGGGGAACGGAACGCATGGACCCACTCTGACCTCTCGGGGACAACCGCAGGTGAAACCGGGATGAGAACGTCCTCATGTTCCTCGCCCGAACCGACGGCAGCAGCCTGCCGAGGGGCGATAACCTGCGAGCGGATTCACGACTCGGTGAGGGGCCCATGGACGAGCGGCTGATCGACTGGACCGGGGAGCGCTGCGTTCCCTGGACCGAAGACGTGCAGGTGGTTTACGAGCACTACCACCGGTACGCCCTGGCAGCCCCGTTCGCGCGGGGCAAGCGGGTCCTCGACCTCGCCTGCGGCGAGGGCTACGGTGCCGCGCTGCTGGCCGCCGGGGGAGCCGAGGTCGTCGGCGTCGACATCGACGAGCGGACCATCGCGCACGCCCGGCACAACTACGCGGGCCGCGACGTCAGCTTCGAGGTGGGTTCGATCACCGACCCCGACCTGCTGGCCGACGCCAAGCCGTTCGACGTCGTGGTGTGCTTCGAGGCCATCGAGCACGTCGCCGACCACGCGGCGGTGCTGCGGCTGGTCCGGTCGCGGATGAAGCAGGGCGGGCTGTTCCTGTCCAGCACCCCGGACACCGCCGTCTACAGCCACGAGCACGGCAACGACAACCCGTTCCACGTCAAGGAGCTCAGCGCCCGCGAGTACGAGTCGATGCTGGAGGAGTCCTTCCGGCACGTGGCGGTGCTCAAGCAGAACGTCACCGTCGGATCGCTGGTGGTGCCCGCCGATCACGGCGACCGCGACACCGCGATCGAAGGCGTCCGGCTGCAGACCATCGAGCGCAACGAGGCCGGCGACTGGGCGGTCAGCCAGGGCGTCCCGCACACCTACCTGCTGGGCGTGGCCTCCGACAAGCACCTGCCGAAGCTCCCCGCGGCGGCGGTGCTCACCGACGCGAAGCTGACGCTGGCCCGCACGGGCGACACGGCCGCGCTGATCGAGCAGCGCGACGAAGCCGTCGCCGACGTGGCCAAGCTCAACGAGCTCTACCAGCGCAGTCGCGACGAGGCCGAGGAGCTCAAGGGCGCCATCGCGCGGCTGGAGGAGCTGCGCAAGTCCGAGGAGCAGCGCGCCGACGTCCACAACCGGGAGCTCGCCGAACTCCGCGAGCAGCTGCGCGAACGCGGTCTGCAGGCGCAGCGCGACGCCGCCCGCGTGGAGTGGCTGCGCGACAGCGCCGCCCGCCTCGAGGGCAAGCTCGCCGACGCCGAGAGCCGCGCGGAGCGGCTCACCGCCGAGAACGCCGAGCTGTCCGCGCAGAACTCGGCGCTGGTGCAGCGCGCGGTCGGCAAGTACCGCCAGGTCGTCGAGCGGGTCGCCCCGCGCGGCACCACCCGTCGCGACGCCTACGAGATCGCGCTGGGCCGCAAGCCCGGCGTCCCGGCGGTCGCCGAGCAGGCCGAGAACGGGCCGCTGCCGGTGCCCTTCAGCGAGACGCCGCTGGTCAGCGTGATCGTCCCGGTGCACGGCAAGTGGTCCTACACCCGCCAGTGCCTGCGGTTCCTCGGCGGCCACCTGGTGTCGGTGCCGTTCGAGGTGATCGTCGTCGACGACGCCTCACCGGACGACAGCGCCGAGAAGCTCGCCGCCTGCGAGGGCGTGCGGCTGGTGCGGGCCGAGCGCAACCTCGGGTTCATCGGCGCCTGCAACCTCGGTGCCGAGCACGCGCGCGGCGAGTACCTGTTCTTCCTCAACAACGACGCCGAGGTCACCGAGTCCTGGCTGGACGTCCTGGTCGACACCATCACCTCCGATCCGCGGATCGGACTGGTCGGCGCCAAGCTGGTGTACCCGGACGGGCGGCTGCAGGAGTGCGGCGGCATCGTCTGGGCCGACGGCAACGGCTGGAACTACGGCCGCGGAACCGACGGCAGCGGCGCGGAGTTCGCCGTGCTGCGCGACGTCGACTACTGCTCCGGCGCGGCGATCCTGGTGCGCGAGGAGCTGTTCCGCCAGGTCGGCGGCTTCGACACGAGGTTCGCGCCCGCTTACTACGAGGACACCGACCTGGCGTTCGCGATCCGCGCCGCCGGCTACCGCACCGTCGTGCAGCCCAAGGCCGTGGTGGTGCACCACGAAGGCGTCTCCAACGGCACCGACATCGGTTCCGGGGTGAAGAAGCACCAGGAGCTCAACCGGCAGGTCTTCGTCGAGAAGTGGGCGGACGTGCTGCGCGCCGAGCACCTCCCGGAGGCGTCTCCGCGCAACCTGTGGCTGGCGCGCCAGCGCGGCGCGCGCGGTCACCACGGGCCGATCGTGCTGGTCAAGGACCACCAGGTGCCGCGGCCGGACTTCGACTCGGGTTCGGTGCGGATCTTCCGGGTGCTGCAGCAGCTGGTGGAGCTGGGGTACCGGGTGGTGTTCTTCCCCGCCAACCACGCGCCGCTGCAGCCCTACACCGAGAACCTGCAGCAGATCGGCGTGACGGTGCTGCCGCAGCCGGAGCTCCAGCAGGCGTTCCTGCACGAGGCCGGGTCGGAGATCTCCCTCGCGCTGCTGTCGCGCCCGCAGGTCGCGTGGAGCCTGGTGGAGGAGCTGCGCACCCGCGCACCGCAGGCCGTCATCGCCTACGACACCGTCGACGTGCACTTCCTGCGGCTGGAGCGGGAGGCTGAGCTCGCCGAGCGGCAGGGCAGGACCGACCGCGCGGAGTCGCTGCGCCGCAAGGCGTTCGCGTCCAAGCAGATGGAACTGGGCCTGACCAGGGCCTGCGACGTGACGCTGGTGGTCTCCGAGACCGAGCGCACGCTGCTGGGCGAGCTGGTGCCCGAGGCCGACGTGCGGGTGCTGTCCAACGTGCACGAGGTCGACCGCGCGCCCGTTCACGTCGAGGGGCGTCGCGACGTGGTGTTCGTCGGCAGCTTCGACCACCCGCCGAACGTGGACGCGGCCCGCTGGGCCGCCCGCGAGATCATGCCGTTGGTCCGCGAGCAGTGCCCGGACGCGGTCCTGCACGTCATCGGCAGCAACCCGACCGACGAGGTCCGAGCCCTGCAGGGGCCGGGGGTCGAGGTGCACGGCTGGGTCGAGTCGCTGGAGCCGCACTACGCGCAGGCCCGGGTCACGATCGCACCGC
The DNA here is from genome assembly GCF_018070075.1 of Saccharopolyspora endophytica. GTDB lineage: Bacteria > Actinomycetota > Actinomycetes > Mycobacteriales > Pseudonocardiaceae > Saccharopolyspora > Saccharopolyspora endophytica. Next base: position 34,906 of record NZ_JAGPXE010000001.1, on the reverse strand, counting down.
TGCGCTTCGGCGCGGGGGTGAAGGGCAAGGTCGGCGAGAGCCTCGCGGTCGGTGTCCCGGTGGTGGGCACGTCGGTCGCGATCGAGGGCATGCACCTCAAGCGGGGGCAGGACGTCCTGGTCGCCGACGACGAGGAGTCCTTCTCCGTCGCGGTGACCCGGCTCCTCACTGAGGACGAGACCTGGTCGGCCCTCGCAGAATCGGGCCGCACCGCCATCGAGGCCCAGTTCGGCCCGGCGGCGTCGCGTACGGCGCTCACGTCGCTGCTCACCAAGCTCGACACCACCGCCTGACGGTCCGAGCAAGAAGAACGGCCGCTCACCTCGGAGTTCGAGGGGAGCGGCCGTTCGCGTGCTGCGGGTTATTCGGTGACCGTGGGCGGCGTCTGGGTGAGCTGCTGGTCGAGGACGGCCTTGAAGGACTGCTGGGCCGCGTCCTTCTGCTCCGGCGGGCCGCTGACGTCGATGATCACCGCGTAGTTGTGCGCCACGTAGGCGGTGCGGAAAGTCGCGCCCGTGGAGACCACCGAAACGCCCTGGTAGGAGAGGTCTTCCATCTCGGAGAGGCCCTGCTGCGCGGCCAGGTACTTCTCGACGACGGTCTGGGCGGCGTTGGTGTCGGGCATCTTCAGCGCGAGCAGCGTCGTCTTCGGCTGCGCGCCCTCGGTGCCGTTGAACCAGCCCTCGACCAGGCCGTTCTGGAAGGCGGTGTCGAGCACGGTCTTCGGCTGCAGCAGTCCGCCCTTGGCGCCCTGCAGGTTGGGCAGGTCCAGCAGCCCGACCCACGGGTGCGCCGGGCCGTTCGCGGCCACCAGCACCTCCTGCGTCGTCGCCGGCGGGGCCTTGGCCGCGGGCGGGGCCGGCAGCTGCGAGGTGGTCGGCGCGGGCGGCGGGGGAGCGGCGGTCTCGCCCTCGGGACGGCCGCCGCCGCTGCTGCTGGTGAAGTAGAAGACCACCGCGACGATCACGACGACCAGCAGCACGGCACCGATGGACAGACCGGCGATCAGCTTGCCCTTGCCGGACTTGCCCGCCGACTCGAAGACCTCCGGGCCCTGCCGCATCCAGGACGCCTCGCCGGAATCGCCGGAGCCGGGCAGGTCATCGCCCCACGGCGTGCCGGTGGTCTCCACCGGGCCCCAGCCCTGCGGGCCCTGCTGCTGACCGGCCCACGGCGGCTGCGACTGGCCCCATTGCTGTTGCTGCTGCGGGGTTTGCGGAACGCTGACGATCTGGGTGCTGTTGGAGTCCGCGGGCGGCTGCTGCTGGTGCTGCTGGTGGAACGGGGTCGGCACGACCTGCGTGGCGTCGTCGCCACCCTGCTGCTGCGGCTGCTGCTTGGCGGCGTCGCCCCAGCTGAACGCGGGCGGGAACGGGCTCGACGGCTGCTGTTGCTGCTGGGCGGGCTGCTGCTGCGGGAACCCCCCGGACGAGGGATCAGCCTGTTGTGTCTGGTCCTGCTGCGGGAACCCGTCGGGGTTCGACTGCGGTGGCCCGGTCTGGCCGCCCTGCGCCCTGCCCAGCACGGTGTCCCTGCGCTGTCGGTACTCTTCGGCGGAAATTCGTCCCGCCGCGAGCTCGGCGTCGAGGTTCTGCAACTCGTCTTGCCAGGTCACCGATAGCGCCCTTTCCGGATTTCCATGAACGCCGCTGCTGCGAACGACGCCATTCTGGCACTGAGCGACACGTTCGCGGTGCACCGGCCGAATAACGATACGGTCTGCGGTCTGGTCCGGACGGGTGTCCGGGTTGTAAAGGGTCCCGAACCGCGGGGGCCCCGGCTAGGCTACGCAGCGTTGACGTCCGAGTCGGGCGCGAATCGATGGGGTGATCCGGGTTGAGTGTTGCGCGCGTCGTGCACGCTCGCCCTGAGTTGTTCGCCGCCCCGAACCACGGCTTCGCCTGGATCCGCATGATCGGTGCGCTGCTGGTCATCTACGGTCACAGCTCCCCGCTGGTCGGCAGCGGCGAGCTGTTCCCGCCGGAATGGCCGGTGCAGCCCGACGAGGGCGTGCTGATGGGGTTCTTCGCGCTCAGCGGTTTCCAGATCACCGAGAGCTGGATGCGCGATCCGCACGCGCTGCGCTTCGCGGTCAAGCGGGTGCTGCGGCTGTGGCCGCCGATGCTCACGGTGTCGGTCGGCATGGCCCTGATCGTCGGACCGATGATCACCGCGCTGCCGCTCGGCGAGTACTTCCGCGCGCACGAGACCTGGGGCTACATCGTCAACAACGCGGGTCTGCTGACGTTGCGGCACGACCTGCCGGGGGTGTTCGAGGACAACCCGTGGCCGGACGCGGTCAACGGCTCGCTGTGGACGCTGCCGATGGAGCTGCTGGCCTACGGCGGCCTGTTCGCGCTGCTGCTGCTGGGCACGGCCAAGAAGGACTTCCGTTGGTTGACGGTGGTCACGCTGATCGGCCTGATCGCCTGGGACCGGCACCTGGAGCAGACCCCGGGCGCGGAGTCGGCGGGTTCGCTGCTGAGCGTTCCGGTCGAGTCGCTGGTGGCGTTCCTGGTGGCCTTCGCGCTGGGCGTGCTGCTGAACCTCTACCGGATCCCGCTGTCGCCGCTGGCCGCGGGCGCGGGCCTGGTCGTGCTGGTGGTGATGGGCAACAACATCACCGCCTCGGCGTTCATGGCCTTCGCGGTCAGCTACGCGGTGATCGTGGCGGGGCACTTCTGGCCGGCGCGGCTGACGGTCCCGGGCGTGTGGGTCAACGGCAGCTACGGCGTGTACGTCTGGGGTTTCCCGGTGCAGCAGCTGCTGGCGATGGCCGGGATCGGTGACCAGTGGCTCATGCTGCTCTGCGCCGCTCCGATCGCCTACGTCCTGGGTACCTTGTCGTGGAAGTACGTCGAGGACCCCACGATGCGCTTGCGCCACCTCTTCGATCCCGCGCCCGAGAAGAAGCGCGAACCCGAACCGGAACCCGATCCCGAGGATTTCCCGACCGAGAAGGCGCTGCCTCTGCCCGAACCGGCGGTTCAACGGCCCCCCGAGCGACCCCGGCTCGCGCCGCCGCACCCGCCGGTGGGCGGTGCGCAGCGGCCGGTCGGGCCGCCGCCGGGCCGGGCGTTCCCGCCGGACCGGGGGTTCCCGCGTCGGCTGCCGCCGGAGGAGTCGCCGTTGTCGCGGCGGCTGTCCGGTGAGATCGACGAGCCGCCGCAGGGCAGGCACGCGCGCCGGCCGATGCCGCCGGAGGCCGGCCGCCGCGGCGATCCCAACCGGCTGGATCGCCGGTGACCACCGCGTACCCTGGAAACATGTTCGGTGCGAAGCTGAAGATGATCGACCCGTCGTCGGCGCTGCCCGGCCGTGACACCCCGATGCCGGTGGACGAGCGGCACGCGGTGTTCCCGGACCGTCGCATCGTCCCGCCGTTCCCGGAGGGCCTGGCCACCGCGGTGGTCGGCATGGGCTGCTTCTGGGGCGCGGAGCGCGTGTTCTGGCAGACCGAGGGCGTGTGGACCACGGCGGTCGGCTACGCGGGCGGCTACACGCCGAACCCCAGCTACGAAGAGGTCTGCTCCGGGCTGACCGGTCACACCGAGGCCGTCCTGGTGGTCTTCGACCCGAAGAAGATCAGCTACGCGCAGGTCCTCAAGGAGTTCTGGGAGAACCACGACCCGACCCAGGGCATGCGCCAGGGCAACGACCTCGGCACCCAGTACCGCTCGGCCGTCTACTGCGTCGACGACCAGCAGAAGGCCGAAGCGGAAGCGAGCCGCGAAGCCTTCCAGCAGGCCCTGACGGCGGCGGGCAAGGGCGAGATCACCACGGAGATCGCCCTGCTCCAGGACTTCTACTACGCCGAGAGCTACCACCAGCAGTACCTCTCGGATGCCAAGAACCCCAACGGCTACTGCGGCCTCGGCGGCACCGGCGTCTCCTGCCCGATCGGCCTCGGCGTCGAGAGCTGACCACCCCGAGCACCCCGCTGAGCGCGAGAACGGCGGGGTGCTGGAGGCGGGGTCCGTCCCCTAGTCGTGAAAAAAGCAGTGGGGCCGAGGTTGACAACCTCGGCCCCACTGCTGCGAGCGGATGACGGGACTCGAACCCGCGACCCTCACCTTGGCAAGGTGATGCGCTACCAGCTGCGCTACATCCGCGTATTCATCGCCTCCCGGTGACTTCCGCCCCCGGTGGGCTGTTGGTGAATACTTTAGCCCACGGTTCGGAGGCCGTTCACCGGGGGTCCCCTCCCGCGTCCGGTCAGCCGACCGCGCGGGTGGGGGTGAGCCGCAGCAGCACCCGGTTCTCCGAGCGCATGGCCTCGCGGTAGGACTCCCAGTTCTCGTGCTCGCCGGAGATCGAGCGGTAGTAGTCCTCCAGCAGCGGCAGGGCCTCGGGCAGTTCGACGATCTCGACGTCGGCGTCGACCTGGAACCAGCGCCCGAAGAACGCGTCCGGCAGCACGCACAGCCAGGCGCGCGGGTCGCGGCGGAGGTTGCGGACCTTGCCCGAACCGGACTTGGTGCTGATCACCACCCGGCCCTGCTCGTCCACGGTCGCCAGGACCGGTGTCATCAGCGGTGTTCCGTCGGTGCGCGGGGTTCCCAGCACCGCGCGGTGCTGGTCGCGGATCAGCTCGCGGGCCTCGTCGACGTCCATCCGGCACCTCCCGAATCAGATGTGCTCGGAGCGTAGTGGTTCGGCCGGGTTGTTTCCGGCCCGGAGGGTTGGCTCGGGCACCGGACATGATCGACAATGAGCGGGGTGTGGGTGGCCCGTTCCGTGCGTGCCATCACCCTCCGGGCCGATGACAGGAGCGGTACCGTGGCACCACGCTCGGTGACAGGTGTGGTTCGAGTGGCGAGTTGGCGTTCGAGTGACCAGCCCGGGTGGGCGGGGAGGCGACGATGAACCGGGTGGTTCGAGGCTCCGACGGCCGGGAGTGGACGATCAGGGCGAACCTGGAGTGGTCCAACCCGATCGTGGTGGACGAGTTCGAGCACGACGTCAACGGCGGTTCGACGCCGGCGATCGTGGTGGGCGGGGCGCTCGCGGCCCTGGTGGTGGTGTTCATCGCCTGGACGCCCGCCGAGGTCATCATCCCGACCTGGCTGATCGCGGTGATCGTGTGCGCGATCCTGTTCTTCCCGATCCGCTGGGTGCTGCACCGCCCGTGGACCCTCACCGCGTCCACCCCGGGTGACGCCGACGAGAACCCGCCGGAGACCTGGGTGGGCGTCGTGCGCGGGTTCATCGAGGTGCGCACCGAGGTCTCGCAGGTGGCCCGCCACATCGAGCTGTACGCGGAGCCGGACATGAACGGCAGGCTCCAGCCGACCGAGTGAGGCTCCGGCGGTGCGCCGCGCGCCGCTGCTGGTGAACACCGCCGCGCGGCTCCTCTTCTGCGGCACACTGGGGTCGTGCCCGAACTTCCCGAGGTGGAGGCGCTGGCCCAGCACCTCCGCGACCACGCCGTGGGGCGGACGGTGGCGCGCGTGGACGTCGCCTCGATGAGCGTGCTCAAGACCGCCGACCCGCCGTGGACCGCGCTGCACGGACGCGAGGTCACCGGTGCGGTCCGGCACGGCAAGTACCTCGACCTGGACTGCGGTGGCCTGCACCTCGTCTGCCACCTGGCGCGGGCCGGCTGGCTGCGCTGGTCGGACAAGCTCGCCGCGACCCCGCCGAAGCCGGGCCGCGGGCCGATCGCGCTGCGCGTCGACCTCGGCGGCGTGGGCTTCGACCTGACCGAGGCGGGCACCCAGAAGAGCCTCGCCGCCTGGATCGTCGACGACCCGGCCGTGGTCCCCGGGATCGCGAAGCTGGGGCCGGACGCGCTGGAGCTCGACGCCGACGGGCTGGCCGCGCTGCTGGACGGGCGGACCGAGCGGATCAAGACCGTGCTCACCGAGCAGTCCACGATCGCGGGAATCGGCAACGCCTACTCGGATGAGGTCCTGCACGCCGCCAAGCTCTCCCCGTTCGCCACGGCCGGCAGGCTCGACGCCGCGGCCGTGACCCGGCTGCACACCTGCGTCCAGGAGATCCTCCGCGACGCGGTGGAGCGTTCGCTGAACCAGGACGCCGCGCGGCTCAAGGCGGAGAAGCGGTCGGGGATGCGGGTGCACGGCCGCACCGGTTTGCCGTGCCCGGTGTGCGGTGACACGGTTCGGGAAGTCTCCTTCGCTGACCGGTCGATGCAGTACTGCCCGACGTGCCAGACCGGTGGGAAGCAGCTGGCGGATCGCAGGATGTCCCGGCTGCTCAAATAGTTGTCCACAGGTTGTGGACAACTGCTGGGGTTGTGCACAGGCCGTGCCTGCCGAACGGGCGAGCGGATTCCGCTGAATGGAACGGATCTGTACCGTTCACCGACGGAAACCCCGCACTGGCCGTAGCCGTCTTGATTCACAGCGTGCCGCTCGTGCAGATTGATGTTGTGGCGGAGTTGTTGACAGAGCGGACGGTCCTGACCACGCTCGCTGCGCTCGCCGTGCTGGGCATGTTCGTGCTGTTGTGCCGGGCGCGTCGGGTGAGCACATCGGTGGAGGACGCCACGCTGGCGGCTCTGCACCGGGTGACCAGAGCGGCGCCCTACCTGCGCGAGGGCCTGAACCAGGAGTCGGCGGACAAGACCGGTCCGCATCTGCGGGAACTGCTGGCCTGCGTCGCCGTCGGCATCGTCGACGGCGATGGAACCCTGCTGACCTGGGACGGCGAGGCCAACCACCACTACGCCGACCTGCGCACCAAGATCGAGCAGGTGCTGCGCACCGGCAAGCGCGACTTCCTCGACCACGGCGACGTGGTCTGCGAGCAGCGGCCGTGCCCGATGCGGCACGCGGCCGTGGTGCCGCTGGAGGTCGAGGGCCACGTCCGCGGGGTGCTGACGGTCATCGCCGACGGCGACCGCAAGCGGCTCCTGCGCGCCGCCGCCGAGGTCGCCCACCACGTGTCCACCCAGCTCGAACTCGCCGAGCTGCAGGAGTCCAAGGAGCGCCTGGCCCAGGCCGAGGTGCGCGCGCTGCGGGCGCAGATCTCCCCGCACTTCATCTACAACGCGCTGAACACGATCTCCTCGCTGATCCGCACCGACCCGGAGCACGCGCGCGACCTGCTGCAGGAGTTCGCCGACTTCACCCGCTACTCGTTCCGCAACAGCGGGCTCTACACGACGCTGGCCGACGAGATCCGCAACATCGACCGGTACCTGACGCTGGAGAGCGCGCGGTTCGGCCCGGACCGGCTCAACGTGCAGCTCAAGATCGCCCCCGAGGTGCTGCCGGTGGTGGTGCCGTTCCTGGCGCTGCAGCCGCTGGTGGAGAACGCCGTCCGGCACGGCCTGGCCAACAAGCCCGGTGGCGGGACGGTCTCGGTGACCGCCGAGGACAACGGCTCCGAGGCGCTGATCAGCGTCGACGACGACGGCATCGGGATGGATCCGGAGCTGCTGGACGCCGAGCTCGCCAACGCCCACCTCACCGGCGCGCACGTCGGTCTGGGCAACATCAACAACCGGATGCGCGCCACCTTCGGCAACGACTACGGGCTCGTGGTGGAGACCGAGAAGGGCGCCGGCATGAAGGTCATCATGCGCGTGCCCAAGTTCGCCCCCGGTGTCCGGCCCGAGCCGCTGGCGCCCGTGGACGAGCCCGGCGTGGGTTTGGCCGCCGGACCCGCCGCGGGCCGGTAGCGTCGAGGTATGGACGAGAAGGCACCCCAGAAGTTCGTCGACGCGGTCACGGCCAAGCTGCCCAAGGAGCTGACCGAGAAGTTCAGCGGAAAGCTGCCCGGCATGAACGAGCGCGGCCCGGTCGTGGCGGTGGTCAAGCTGCACGGCGTCATCACGCCGCAGCCGTCGCCGATGGGGCGGCCCTCGATCTCGCTGCAGAACGTGGACTCCGCGCTCAACCGGGCGTTCTCGCACGACCGCCTCAGCGCGGTGGTGCTGTCGATCAACTCGCCGGGCGGTGCGCCCACCCAGTCCGCGCTGGTCGCGGACCGTATCCGCGGCTTGGCGGCGGAGAAGGACGTTCCGGTGATGGCGTACTGCGAGGACGTCGCGGCCTCCGGTGGGTACTGGCTGGCCTGCGCCGCCGACGAGATCTACGCGCACCAGACCTCGCTGGTCGGCTCGGTCGGCGTGGTCAGCGCCAGCTTCGGGATGACCGGCCTGCTGGACAAGCTGGGTGTCGAGCGCCGGGTCTACGCCGCCGGTGAGAACAAGGTGCGGCTCGACCCGTTCCGCCCGGAGAAGGCCGAGGACGTGCAGTGGCTGCGCGGCCTGCAGGACGAGCTGCACGGGCAGTTCCGGGACTGGGTGCGCGAGCGCCGCGGCGACAAGCTGTCCGGCAGCGAGGAGGAGCTGTTCTCCGGTGAGGTCTGGACCGGCGCGAAGGCCGCTGAGCTCGGTCTGATCGACGGCGTCGGCACGCTGCGCGAGATCATCGAGCGCAAGTACCCGAACGCCCAGGTGCAGACCGTGGAGGGCCGCAAACCGCTGCTGGCGCGCCTCGGGATGTCCTCGGGCGTGTCCAGAAACCCCGTGGCGAACCTGGTTTCCGGGCTCGATGCGCTCGAACACCGCGCCATGTGGGATCGTTTCGGCCTGTAGAGGCTTGTGCTTCGGGTCCCTGCCGGGGAAGACTCGGCGGGGACCCGTTGTGCGCGGTGTTGCGGACAGAACTGATCCGGTTCGGGCAAGGGCCCCTCGCTCGATCAGCCCTGTGCGTTGATCCATTCGGGCGAAAATCGGCTTCGCGGGACAGATTCTTGTCTCCGGCCCCTCGTGGAGAACCCTCGTGCTGCGCTAACAACTAGGGTTCTGCGGCCACGTTCGCGGGATCGGCGGGAGGCCGGATGGGACATCGGGACATGGACAGTGCGCCGAAGGCGCGGCACGATATGGCGTTGCATTGAGTACACGAGAGAACCCCGCCGGGCTCGTCGTCCTCGCCGTCGACGACGAGCGGGCCGGACTTGACGAGATGAAATTCCTGCTCGGCAGCAACCCTCGCGTCGGGCGGGTGCTGACGGCGTTCGACGCCGCCGAGGCGCTTCGACTGCTGCGCAGCGACGATCCGGAGCTGATCGGCCGCCGCGACGAGGACGAGTCCATTGTGGACGCCGTGTTCGCGGACGTCTCGATGCCGGGGCTGTCGGGGATGGAACTGGCCCGGGTGCTCACCGCGTTCCGCAACCCGCCCGCGCTGGTGTTCATCACCGGGCACGAGGAGAACGCCCTGGAGGCGTTCGAGGTCGGGGCGCTGGACTACATCATGAAGCCCGCCAACGCCGACCGCGTCGACCGCGCGCTGCGCGGCATCGAGAAGAACAAGCAGCAGTCCGGCAAGAACGGCTCACCCCAGCCGCTCGAAGCCCCCACGCCCGAGGACGACGAGGTCATCCCGGTCGAACTCGCCGGCACCACGCGGATGATCCCGCGCAAGGAGGTCCGCTGGGTCGAGGCGCAGGGCGACTACGCGCGGCTGCACACCACCGAGGGCTCCCACCTGGTCCGGATTCCGCTGGCACAGCTGGAGGAGCGCTGGGGCGAAGCCGGGTTCCTGCGCATCCACCGGTCGTTCCTGGTCTCGCTCGCGCTGGTCACCGAACTGCGGATGTCCTCGTCCGGCTACTCGGTGGTCCTCGGCGGCGGGCCGCCCAAAGAACTGCCCGTGTCCCGCAGGCACACCAGGGAGCTCAAGGACCGCCTGGTGAAGGCGCCGCGCGAAAACTGGGGCCAGCAGTGAGCGGGAACGGATGAGCCCGGAGGGCTTCGACGTCCGCGCTCGGCTGAGCGAGTACTCGCCCCGGCCGAGGCGCAAGCGCGTCGTGCTCGCCGACCGCCGCGGACCGCACGTCCCCCGGGTCCGCGTCGAGGTCGAGGAGCAGACCGGAGCGCTGGAGGGGCTGGTCAGGGACCTCGTCGAGAAGCAGCTGCGGGCGGCGTTGCTGCTGTCCGGCGTCGTCGGCGCGGTGCTGCTCGGCTTGCCGCTGGCGTTCTGGTCGGTGCCGTCCCTCGGTGACTTCGAGGTCTTCGGGCTGCGGCTGCCGTGGCTGGTCCTCGGCGTCCTGGCCTACCCGTTCCTCGTGGTCATCGGCCTGCTGTTCACCCGCAAAGCCGAGCGAAACGAAGAGGACTTCCTGGGAATGCTGGAGGAGTGACCGCCTGATCCGGAGGTCCTGCGCGCCGGTACGGCTTTCGGAGAGCTGCTTCGGGTGCGTTCGCTGCGCTGCGTAAGGTGGGTGCGACTCTTCAGGCGCCAGGTGGGCGGGTGAGATGTTCTCGAATCTGTGGTCCTTGGGCGGCGTCGTACTGATCGTCGTCGCGACGCTGGGCATCGGCCTGTGGGGCTCGCGCTCGGCCCGGACCACCGATTTCTCCGCCGCTCGCAAGCCGGTTCGGGAAGAGCGCAACGCCGCGGCCATCTCCGGCGAGTACCTGTCGGCCGCGTCGTTCCTGGGCGTGGCGGGCCTGGTGCTCAAGGACGGCGTCGACGCGCTCTGGTACCCGATCGGTTTCGCGGCCGGTTACCTGGCGCTGATGTTGTTCGTCGTGGCGCCGATGCGCCGATCCGGCGCCTACACGATGCCGGACTTCGTCGAGGCGCGGCTGAACTCGCTGGACCTGCGCTCGCTGTCCACGGTGATCGTGGTGGTCATCGGCTGGTTGTACCTGGTGCCGCAGTTGCAGGCGGCCGGGATGACGCTGGCCGCCATCGTCGGGTTCGAGTACCACGCGGGAATCATCGTGGTGGCGCTGATCGTGCACGTCAGCGTGGTCAGCGGCGCGCTGCGCGCGGTGACGCTGGTGCAGGCGTTCCAGTACTGGGTGAAGCTGTTCGCGATCACGCTGCCCGCGTTCGCGCTGCTGATGGTGTTCCTGGTCGGCGGGCAGCAGCAGGTGCTGGACGAGCCGCGCACGCCGTTCTTCCAGCAGGACACCGCCGTTCGCGTCGAGACCGACGTGGTGCTCCAGGTGAGCGAACCGGTCTGGCTCACCGCCGCCGAGAAATCGGGGCAGCCGGGCGCGATGTACCTGCAGCCGGGCGAGCACCCGGTGCCGGCGGGCAGCGAACTGCGCTTCCCCGCGGGCGCGGCCGTTCCGGTGGTGACCGGGGCGGTGCCGGACAACGCGAGCTGGCTGCGCCCCCAGCAGGACGGGCTGACCGGACTGCTGGAGACCTACTCGGTGCTGATCGCGACGTTCCTGGGCACGATGGGCCTGCCGCACGTGCTGGCCCGCTTCTACGCCAACCCGTCGGGCGCGGGCGCCCGCCGGACCGCGCTCTACGTGCTGGGACTGCTCGGGGCGTTCTACCTGTTCCCGACGATCTTCGGGCTGCTGTCCCGGCTGTACGTGCCGCAGCTGCTGGTCACCGGCCAGACGGATGCGGCGGTGCTGCTGCTGCCGCACGCGATGCTGGGCAACTGGGTCGGCGGGGTGCTGGCCGCGATCACCGCGGCGGGCGCGTTCGCCGCGTTCCTGTCCACCTCGTCGGGCCTGGTCATGAGCCTGGCAGGGGTGCTGTCCGCGCGGGACGTGCTGTGGGGCCGGACGATGCGGTTCCGGTCGGCGGCGGTGCTGTCCTGCGCGGTGCCGGTGGTCTTGGCGCTGGCGGTGGACGACCACGACCTCGCGCGCAGCGTGGGCCTGGCATTCGCGATGGCCGCCTCGACGTTCTGCCCGGTCCTGGTGCTGGGCATCTGGTGGCGCGGGCTGACCGCGGCCGGAGCGGCGTGCGGCATGGTCACCGGCGGGTCGCTGGTGCTGATCTCGGCCTCCGCCTCGCACTTGGCCGGGCACGCCGGCTGGTGGGCCCAGCTCGCGTCGCAGCCCGCGCTGTTCACGGTGCCGCTGGCGTTCGCGGTGACCTACCTGGTCAGCCTGGCGACCCGGGCGCGCGTGCCGGGCGGTGTCTCGCGGCTGATGCTGCGGCTGCACGCGCCGGACCGGCTGGGCTTCGTCGACAGCAGGACGACCACCGAGCCGGTCTCCAAGCACGGCCGCCACGAGCGCTGAGACCGCGGAATCAATTGTTCCGCTGAGCGTGAGCCATGCGGCCAATCGTGTAGTTGACATCGCAATTAATTACTTACCGTCGACAACTCAGTCGCTTGTTGGAGGATCAATACTCCGTACGAATGAAAAGCTTCTCAATCGGCACAATTCGTTGCGTGCTGTTGAGGTGTCAACTTCACTCGATCGTTAGCACGCATACTCCCAACGGGCCTACCCAGCGTTGCGTCAGGTTCCGTAGCGTTCCGGCGTTGTGTGATTCAGGCTCATGCTTGGCGATAACGCGAGGCTGAGCCTTTCTTTGTGGAAGGAGAGCCGTGAGCGCCACGGACCAAAACGGGTCCGGGTCCGGTATTGACGCCGAAACCTGGGCCGCTGCGCAAAGCAGTCCCGAATTCGCCCAACTGCGCAAGCGACTGCGCAACTTCGTGTTCCCCGTATCGGCGTTGTTCCTGGTCTGGTACCTCGTGTACGTGTTGCTCGCCGACTACGCGCACGGCTTCATGAGCATCAAGCTGGTCGGCAACATCAACGTCGGACTTGTGCTCGGCCTGCTTCAGTTCGTGTCCACCTTCGTGATCACGACCTGGTACGTCCGCTACGCCAACAAGAACCTGGACCCGGTCGCCGAAAAGATCCGGGAAAACGTTGAGGGAGGCGGCAAGTGAGCTCGATGCAGGCAATTTCCGCCACCCAGCCCCTCGCGGCGGAAGCGGCGGGCGGCAACTCGCTGCTGAACATCGGAATCTTCGCGATCTTCGTGGCGGTCACGATGGTGATCGTGTTCCGGGCGAGCCGGAACACCAAGACCGCCTCGGACTACTACGCCGCCGGGCACGCGTTCAGCGGGCCGCAGAACGGAATCGCGATCTCCGGCGACTACCTGTCGGCGGCGTCGTTCCTCGGCATCGCGGGCGCCATCGCGGTCAACGGGTACGACGGGTTCCTGTACTCCATCGGCTTCCTGGTGGCCTGGCTGGTCGCCCTGCTGCTGGTCGCGGAGCTGCTGCGCAACACCGGTCGCTACACGATGGGTGACGTGCTCAGCTTCCGGATGCGGGAGCGCCCGGTGCGCACGGCGGCCTCGCTGTCCACGCTGGTGGTGAGCTTCTTCTACCTGCTGGCCCAGATGGCCGGTGCCGGTGGCCTGATCGCGCTGCTGCTGGGCATCACCGACAAGGGCGGGCAGGCCATCGTGATCGCCGTGGTCGGCGCGCTGATGATCCTCTACGTCCTGGTCGGCGGCATGCGCGGCACGACCTGGGTGCAGATCATCAAGGCGGCGCTGCTGATCGCCGGTGCCTTCGTGATGACGATCTGGGTCCTGGGCCTGTACGGGTTCAACCTCTCGGCGCTGCTCGGCCACGCGGCCGAGGTCGCCGGCGACAAGGTGCTCAACCCGGGCGCGCAGTACGGCAAGACGGAGACCAGCAAGCTGGACTTCATCTCGCTGGGCATCGCCCTGGTGCTGGGCACCGCCGGTCTGCCGCACGTGCTGATGCGCTTCTACACCGTGCCGACCGCCAAGGAGGCGCGTCGTTCGGTGGTCTGGGCCATCTGGCTGATCGGCCTGTTCTACCTGTTCACGCTGGTCCTGGGTTACGGCGCCGGCGCGCTGGTGGGGCCGGACGCGATCAAGGACGCCCCGGGCGGGGTGAACTCGGCGGCTCCGCTGCTGGCCTCCTACCTGGGCGGTCCGCTGCTGCTGGGCTTCATCTCCGCGGTCGCCTTCGCGACGATCCTGGCGGTGGTGGCCGGTCTGACGATCACGGCCTCGGCCTCGTTCGCGCACGACATCTACGCGAACGTGATCAAGAAGGGCAAGGTCGACGACAAGCAGCAGGAGGTCCGCGTCGCGCGGATCACCGCGGTGGTCATCGGCGTCGTGTCGATCCTGGGCGGCATCGCGGCCAACGGGCAGAACGTGGCCTTCCTGGTCGCGCTGGCCTTCGCCGTCGCCGCCTCGGCGAACCTGCCGACGCTGCTGTACTCGCTGTTCTGGAAGCGGTTCAACACCACCGGTGCGCTGTTCAGCATCTACGGCGGTCTGGCGATCACCATCGTGCTGATCATCTTCTCGCCGGCGGTCTCGGGTGGCGAGGAGGCGATGTTCCCGTCGATGGACTTCGCGCTGTTCCCGCTGAAGAACCCGGGCCTGGTGTCGATCCCGCTGTCGTTCCTGCTCGGTTACCTCGGAACGATCATGAGCAAGGACGAGAACGGCGGTGAGAAGTACGCCGAGATGGAGGTCCGCTCCCTCACGGGTGCGGGCGCGGAGAAGGCGGTCCAGCACTGACCTGATCCACCTCGTGACGAACGCGCCCCGGACCTGCCCAGGTCCGGGGCGCGTCGTTCGAGGCAGGGGCGGTCCGACCGGCGGACGCGACATCGATCATGAACGGTTCGGACAAAACCGGCCGCACCCTCACACCGAAGAGACGCCCGGCGTGGCAGCATCGGGGGCGTGACTACTCCACCTCCTGGACAGGTGCCCGGCGTCGAGCCGGCGGAACTGCCCGAGAAGCTGCCGCAGGGCAGCGTGCTGCTGGACGTCCGCGAGGACGACGAGTGGCAGGCCGGGCACGCCCCCGAGGCCGTGCACATCCCGATGAGCAAGCTCGTCGAGCGACTCGACGACATCCCGGAGGCCGACCAGCTCTACGTGGTGTGCCGCTCCGGCGGTCGTTCGGCGAAGGTCACCGCGTACCTCAACGCCAACGGCTGGGACGCGGTCAACGTCGAGCGCGGCATGAACGGCTGGTCGGCCATCGGCCGCCCGCTGGTGTCCGATGAGTCCGACGGCGAGCCGTACGTGCTGTGACGCCTCCGCCCCAGCACGACCGGATGGAGTGGGTAGCCACTCCGCCCGGCGGTCCGCGCCGCGCGAGGCAGCGGCGACGGCCGCGCCCGTACACCGGCCCGCCGTCCTACCCGGCGCCTCCGCGCTGGGGTTTCCCGCTGCTGGCCTGGCGCTGGCCGCTGGCGCTGCCCACGAACAGCCGGGTCGACCAGGCCGAACGCGCCGGGACCACCGCCGCCACCGCGATCGCCGCCCTGTGGGTGACGGCGGGCGTCGCGGCGCTGGCGACCTTCGCCGAGGCGTGGCGCTACGTCCTGCTGCTGTTCAGCAGGGGTGAGGCGCTCTCGCGGACCGTGCTGGCGATCTCCGACGCCCTGGTCGGCACCACAGGCCTGATCCTGGTGCTGATGGGCGTGCTGACCGGCGTGTTCGTCGTGCTGTGGGGCCTGCGCGCGCGGGCCGCGGCGGCCGAGCGGATCGGCGTCCGCAGCGCCCGGCCGGACTGGCAGGTCGTGGCCGGGGTGCTGATCCCGGGCGCGAACCTGCTGATCCCGGGCGCGGCCGTGGCCGAGCTGGAGCACTCGCTGCTGGTCGCCGAGGGCGATCGGGAGAGGGACGCGCGCCCGTGGCCGAGCCTGCGGGTCCGGTTCTGGTGGGCGCTGTGGGCGGCGACCGTGGTGGTCGGCCTGCTCACCTTCGGCTGGACGTTCCGCGACGGGGTCCAGGCGCTGGCCGACGGCGTCGTGCTGCACGCGGTCAACAACGCGCTGGTCACGGTGCTGGCGGTGGTCACCGCGCGGCTCATCGACCACTTCATGCGGCTGCTGCTGCCGCCGGACCCGGCCGAGCTGAGCCGGCAGCGGGTCCACGCGGTCCGCGCCGCTCCTCCGCCGCCGCGTGCCGCGCGCCCGGACACGGCCCGCCGCTGAGGTGGGTCACACGTGACGGCGGTGTTCGCATCCGGTCCGGATACTGGTGGTGTGGCGGAGATTCCTGAGGTCGTCGCGCACCGGGGCGCGTCGGCGCACCGCGCCGAGCACACCCGGTCCGCCTACGAGCTGGCGCTGGAGCAGGGCGCGGACGCCCTGGAGTGCGACGTCCGGGTCACCCGCGACGGTCATCTGGTCTGCGTGCACGACCGCCGCATCGACCGGACCTCCAGCGGACGCGGCGTGGTCAGCGCGCTGACCGTGGCCGCGATGGCCGAGGTCGACTTCGGCCGCTCCGCCGCCGAGTACGGCGTGCTCACCCTGGACGAGCTGCTCGGCATGGTCCGCGCGAGCGGGCGCCCGACGAGGCTGTTCGTGGAGACCAAGCACCCGGTCCGCTACGGCGGTCTGGTCGAGCACAAGCTGGTCGCGCTGCTGGCCAGGCACGGACTGGCCGCGCCGGACGACCCGCGCGACTCCCCGGTCTTCATGATGTCCTTCGCACCCGCGGCGGTCCGCCGCTTCAAGGAGGCGGCGCCCCGGGTGCCGACGGTGCTGCTGTTCTCGCGGTTCACCGGGACCCGCCGAGGTGGTGTGCTGCCGCCGTGGGCGGACCTGGCCGGACCGGACGTGCGGCTGCTGCGCGACGACCCGGGGTTCGTGTCGCGCGCCGCCGCGCTCGGACGCGACACCTACTGCTGGACGGTCGACGCGCCCGCCGACATCGACCTGTGCCGGAGCGCGGGCGTGCGGTACCTCGCGACGAACTCGCCCGAGGGAACCCGGCTCCACCTGGCTGATCCCGATTCCGCCAAATTCGGTAGCGTCACGGGGTAGTCACCGCCAGCGATTGGAACAGCCGTGTCGAAGCGAGCCGCGACCAAGCCAGCCCAGCCCGAAGGCGCCGTCGGTCCCCGCCAGCCCTGCCCGTGCGGGTCGGGCAAGCGCTACAAGGCGTGCCACGGCAAGGCCGGTGGCTCGGCGGACGTGATCGTGACCCGGCCGTTCGAGGGCCTGGCAGCCGAGTGCGAGCTGGTCGCCCTGCGCGAGTTCGTCCCGTCGGCGATCGCGAAGCTGCCGATGCGCGACGGCTCGGAGATCACGCTGGCGACGGTGCTGCCGATGGCGGCCGCCGCGCTGCACCGCAACGACGGCGTGCGCTTCGTGGGTCTCCAGGTGCAGACGCACTCCGGCGACATCAGCCGCGACGTGGCCCGCGCGATCGAGTGGGTCCAGGAGGCCGAGACCGGCCAGTCCCTGTCGGTCGTGGGCCCGGAAACCGCCGAGGCGGGTTCCGTTCCGACCCGGCTGCAGGACCTGATCGACCCGGACGCCGCCCTCGACGTCGAGCTGCACGCCGACTTCAGCTGGTGGCTGCCGGGGGACGTGGACCCGGCCGGTGAGGTCGCGCTGTCGCTGGAACGCGCCAACGCCGCGATCATGCCCACCGACCGCCTCAAGGGCGTGACCTCGGCGTACTGGGTCGACGCGGGCGAGAAGGCGCACCTGCGCTGGGTCCGCCCCGAGCCGGAGGAGCAGCTGCTGGCCGCGCTGGCCCGGCTGTCGGCCCGCGGCGAGCTGGCCCTCGGCGAGGAGAGCCGCTACGCGGGCTCGTTCCGCGCGCACGGCCTGCTGGTCCCGGTCTGGGACCTCGACCGCGAACTGCACGCCCGCGAGTGGGACGAACCGGCCGTCGCCCTCGGCCGGCGCATCGACGAAGCCCTCGCCTCCCTCGAGAACGAGCCCCTGACCAGCACGGAGCGACGAGCCCGAGACGGACTGCGAGGCCGCCAGGTCACCATCCGCTGACCGTCAGGCAACCGGCGAAGCCGGTTTCGCAGTACCCCACCTGAGCAGCTTGCACCGCCGCTCAGGTTCCGCTTCTGGCACCGCCGAGCAGAACGACCACAGAGTCGTGTCACTGGAGTCGACCCACCCACCACAGCGACTTCGCAGCAGAAGCGCCACGTGCTCCGTTCGAGTGATCTCCATTCCCCAGGGCAACGAGGTGGCGGCGGGGTGCGTATCCCCCCACAGTGGTACCCGGCGTCTAGGGGGTGGAGGGGTGACCGCGCACTCGCCTGCCGTGCCGGCCGCTGCCGAGGCGTCCGGAGTACCTGTTGGGCAGGCGCGCCGGGGGGACATGGCTGCGACAGAAGACGATTTCGCCGAATTCGTCCGGGTGGCTCTGCCTGGGCTGATGCGCTACGGCCACGCGCTCACCGGCAATCCGCACGATGCCGCGGACCTGGTGCAGACGGTGCTGGAGAAGGTCGGCGCGCGCTGGAACAAGATCAGCCGCACCACCGACGACCCCACCGCCTACGTGCGCAAGGCGATGGCGAACGCGCACATCAGCCGCTGGCGCCGCACCCGTCGTGAGACGCTGCTCGCCGAGTTCCCCGACGTCCCGGCCATCCCGCAGCAGGACCGGCTGGAGAACGAGCCGATCTGGCAGGCGCTGCGCGATCTGCCGCCGAGGCAACGCGCGGTGGTCGTGCTGCGTTACTACGAAGGTCTTTCCGAACTGGAGATCGCCGAGACCCTCGGCGTCAGCTGCGGAACCGTGAAGAGCCAGGCGAGCAAGGCGCTCACCTCCTTGCGGAAGCGGCTCGGCGAGACCGTCGAGGGAGGTGACGTGTGATGGATCTGGACGATGAGCTGCAGCGCCTGCTGCGCGACGACCGGCTGGACGTTCCGGTCCGCACCGGCGCGGAGTGGTCGCTGGTCGCCGCCGCGCGTCGTCGCCGCCAGCGCAACGGGATGCTCGCCGCCACGGCCGCCGCGATCGGATCGGCGCTGCTGGTGGGCGGGGGAGTGGCGCTGGTCAGCCACGAGCCCGCGCCGCTGCAGCCCGCCCGGCCGCCGGTGGTCCAGCAGCCCGGCCCGCAGGTGCCGCCTCCGCTGCCGTCGAGCGGGTCGGTCGCGCCGCCGCACAGCGGGCACGTCCTCCCGCCGCCGTCGCAGCCGGACACCCGGTGGCCGCAGTCGAACCCGCAGGAGCCGGACCCCTCGGTCAGCGAGTCGTTCGACCCGTCGATCCTGCGCACCGCGCCTTCCCAGTCGGCGGATCCGGAGACCTCCCAGCAGCCGGACCCGGAGACGTCTCAGCAGCCCGCGCCGTCGGAGCAGACCCCGCCCAGCGAAATGCACATCACCCCGAGCGGCTGAGCCACCCGGGGTGATGGGGACGGGGCGTCAGAGCGCGCCGCCGGCGGCCTTGGGGGCCGTGGGGTCGGTGCCCTCGTCGCCCACCGATTCGCGGGCGAGGAAGTTCTCGACGTCGAAGAGGTTGCCCTTGGAGCGGTCCACGACGTTGAGCAGCGTGGACATCGAGGAGACCTCCTCGACCTGCTCCTTGAGGAACCACTGCATGAACTGCTCGCCGAGGTAGTCGCCCTCGTCGCGGGCGGTCTTGGCCAGGGTCTCGATCTCCCGGGTGACCTCGCGCTCCTGCTCCAGGGCCAGCGCGATCAGCTCGCGGGTCTCGGAGAAGTCGTTGCGGACCTGCTCGATGGCCGGAATCTGCGGCTTGATGCTGTTGTCCATGAGGTACTGGACGATCATCATCGCGTGGTTCCGCTCTTCGAGCGCCTGCTTGTAGAAGTGCGACGCCAGCCGCGGCAGATCGTTGTCGTCGAACCAGACCGCGACCGCGACGTACTGCTGCGAGGCGGTGAACTCGTTCTTGACCTGTTCCTGCAGCAGGTGTTCGAACTTCGATTCCTTGTGCTGAATCTTCTTCGCGGTGACAGCCATGCCATCAATATAACCTTGAATTGGTCCAGTTACATTCCAGGCAAACCTAATTATGATATGGGTAGCCTTAGTTCTCCGGCGGCTGAAGAAAGGCTTGCCTCAATAAATAAAGCCAAGCCATACCTTGCTGTTTTCGCTGGTAGAGGCGCCGCTAGCAGGGAAGATGCGGGCGGTTGCGGATTCTCGGCCGAGTGAACGCATACACGTCCGCGAATCTGTCCGCCCGAAGATCTTCGACTTGTTCTCGATCACACCCGAAATGTTCGCCCGATCAGGTGGCCGGGATTCCTGCGTCACCCAGTTGTGCCCTGCTGATCGGACACGACATGCACCGCGGGCCGCCCCGGCCGGAACCCAGTTCCGAACCGCTGATGCGCAGCACCTCGATGCCGGCCTCCTCCAGCCGCGCGTTCGTCTCGGCGTTGCGCTCGTAGGCCACCACCACGCCGGGCGCGACCGCGAGCGTGTTGTTGCCGTCCTCCCACTGCTCGCGCTCCGCGGTGACGGGGTCGAGCCCGGTGTCGATGACCCGCAGCCGGTCGATCCCCATCGCCTGGGCCGCCGCGTCCAGGAACGGTTCCGGGCCGGACACGTCCAGCTCGCCATCCTTGGGGCGCAGCGCGTAGGCGCGCAAGGAGTGCTGGATCGCCGGGTACATCACCACGGCGTCCCGGTCGACCATCGTGCACACGGTGTCCAGGTGCATCGACGCGCGCGTCTGCTCGATCGGCACCGCCAGGACCGTGTGCGCGAGGTCGTCGGCGAACATCGAGCGGGCCAGCGACTCGGCGCCCGCGGGGGTGGTGCGCTCGCCGACGCCGATCGCGACCACGCCGGGGGCCAGCAGCAGCACGTCGCCGCCCTCCACCGGCGCTGAGTGCGCGCCGTACGCGCGGGCCGCGTGCGAGAACCTCGGGTGGTAGGCGTAGATCAGGTCGGTGATCGCCGACTCGCGCCGCCGGGCCGGCATCGCCAGCGCCGCGATCGCCACCCGGTCGCCGATCCACACCGACGAGTCGCGGGTGAACAGCAGGTTCGGCAGCGGTTCGATGGCGAAGTCGTGCGGGCGGTGCATCCGCCGCACCAGCGAGTCGCCTTCGGCGTGCGGCAGTTCCTCGAAGGTCATGCCGCCGATGAGCACCTCGGCCAGCGCCGCGTCGGTGACGCCGGACAGGTGCGAGCGCAGCGCGTCCGCCACGTCGCCGCCGAGCCGGAGCTCGTCGACACCGGCGTGCACGGCCGCGGCTCGCGCGCGGGCGTCGGTCAGCGCCTCGGTGAGCAGGTCGCGCAGCAGCAGCACCTCGACGTCGCGTCCGCGCAGCACCTCCGCGAAGGCGTCGTGCTCCTCCTGCGCCCGGTCGACCCAGGGGATCGCGTCGAACAGCAGCTGGTCGTTGTTGCGCGGCGTGAGGCGCTTGAGCTCGGAACCGGGCCGGTGCAGCACCACCGAGTTCAGCGGTCCGACTTCGCTCTGGACGTGCGGTCGAGTCACATCCCGAAGCCTAGCCCGGACGAACAGAATCGTCGCTGATCACGCTCATTTTCGATGGAACATGAACTTTCTCGGCGACTGAACCATCGATGTGTTGCGTCCGGTGCTGGATTCCAAGATCACGGGAGCCAGCCGACGTGGCCGCGCAGCGCCGCGTAACCGACGAACGCCACGACGTCGATCAGCGCGTGCCCGACGATGAGCGGGACCAGCCGGTTGGTGCGCTGCCAGATCCGCCCGTAGACCAGGCCCATCACGACGTTGCCCACGAACCCGCCGAAGCCCTGGTACAGGTGGTAGCTGCCGCGCAGCACCGCCGCCAGCCAGAGCGACCGGTTCTCGCTCCAGCCGAGCTGCCGCAACCGGGTCAGCACGTAGCCGACGACCAGCACCTCCTCGGCGAAGGCGTTGCCGAACGCGGCGAGCGCGAGAACCGGTGCCCGCCACCACGCGTCGGTCAGCGTCGAGGGCTGCACGGTCAGGCTCAGGCCCAGCGCGTGCGCCAGCAGGTACAGCCCGAGACCGGGAACGCCGATGAGCGCCGCGAGTCCGGCGCCGCGCAGCACGTCCCCGCCGAGCCGGGTGCGGTCCAGGCCGATCCGCCACAGCGCCATGCCGCCGCGCCACAGCAGGAACGCGCCCAGCGCGCCCCACGCCACCAGTCGCAGCACGTTGACCAGTTGCGCCAGCATGTCGAGCAGCCCGAGACCGGCCTGCGGCTGGTTGATCGCGACCTGCTGCTGCGCCAGCGGCGTCGTCTGCAGGAGCGCGTCCAGCAGCGAGATCAGGCTCTGCAACCCCGACATCCCCAGGGTCACCGCGAACACCACGAGCAGTTCGATACCGATCGCCTTGCGCTCCGCCGGATCGGTGAACTCCTCGGGATCACCGGGGCGTGTAGGGCTCAGCCAGGCGCGCAGGGTGCTCACCGGACGAACCGTACCCGTCGTCGTGTTGCCGCCACCCGGATGTCGCGCCGCGTAGTGGAGGGAGAGATTTCGGTTGGAACCGCGGGAGGCCCGCATCCCGTCGTACGAGTGGTCGCCGACGCCGGAGGGTGGGCGTGGACGTTTACGTGTGGGGTACGCAGGAAGCCGAGCCCATGGCCGAGACATTGCCGGCACTGGCCATGCGCGTGCTGCGGGAGGTTCGGGAGTTCGATTCGATCAACTGCGCGCTGGGCGCGACCGATTTCTTCGGGATCCGCGACGGCGTGCTGGTGGAGTTCCAGTACGCGGATCCGGGCGGCCTGCAGGTCCGCTTCTCCGACGGGCTCCGCGAAGGCCGGGCGTGGTCGGTGGCGCACGCGTTCCTGTGGCTGGTGACGCGCCAGACCCAGGTCGCCGAAGCCGTCCTCATCGGCGGGGACGACGGCTCGCTGCGGTTCCGCCACGGGCGGATCACCCGCGCGGCGACGTGGTTCTCCGACGAACTCTCCTGAGCGCGGGGCGGTTCTGGTCCGAGGGCGATCGGAGTCCACTTCGTCCGGTCGGTTCGGACCAGGACCGCCCGTTGCCGAGCTCAGGAACCCTTGCGCTGCTGGGCGAGGAAGGGGCAGCCGACGAGGCGGCGGAGTTCGAAGCCGAGGCGCTCGGTGGTGTCGGCCGGGCGGGAGAAGCCCAGCCGGACGTCGTGATCGCCGTCGGAGGACTCGACGCGCAGCCGCAGGCCGTAGCGGTCCAGGCCGAGCGGGCGGATGTGCCCGCCGCGCAGCTGTTCCGGCAGGTGCCGGGCCAGCAGGCCGACGACGTCGCGGTGCGAGAGCTCCAGGTGCCGCAGCCAGTCGTCCTCGAAGGTGCAGAACGGGTCCGGGGTCGCGGCCTGGAACTCGGTGGAGTCCACCGAATCCGTGCCCTCGGCGTCGGCCAGCACGATCGAGGCGGACTCCAGCCGCAGCACGCTCGCGCCGTGGCCGGCGTCCAGCAGCCGCGGGTCCGGGCGGTCGTCGACGATCGACAAAACCTCGTGGTGCGCCTCTTCGGGGTCCAGCACCCGCAGCCAGCCGGTCAGCCACAGCAGTCCGCGGACCGGTTCTCGCAGGCGCACCGGGGTCGGGTCGGCGACCTCGATGACGGCGGCGAGCTCGCCGCGCGGCGCGTGCCAGCAGGCCGCGATCAGCGGGTGGTCGTCGGCGAGCAGCACGGTCGCGCTGCCGTCCGGGTGCACGTGGTGCAGCAAGGGGGCGACGCGAGCCGAGACCTCGCCGGACGGCAGCAGTGCCGCCTTCCCGCCACGTTTGGCAATGCTCCTGGCTCGTTCCGCGACACTGGGTCTGGCCGGCTTGCGGATCGTCTTCTCGCCCACCTGCTCACCTCCTACTTAGGCAAGCCTAACTTAAGTTCAAACGTGGCGAAAGCCCCCGGTCCGGTGAGCGGATCGCGGATCTCGCGGACTTCCCACGCGATGCAACGCCCTTACTACCAGGTGCGACGACGCGATGGGGAGCCGACCGGAGTAGTGAGCGGAGGGCCGTGCGGGTGGTATTTCGGACCGAACCACCCGGGTGGTGGGTGCGCTGACTACGCAGGGGTGCATGATGTCGGCCAAACTCGTCCCAGGGAGCCGCATATGACCCGGTCAGACGTCCGTTTTTCGGGCATCTTTGTTCACTGGCCGCAACGGCACTAGCGTGTCCACCGTGTCAAGCGCTGTTGAGCTTCGCGCGCCAGGTCCGCGCGGCATCCCACCCCTGTTCGCCCGACTGGTCGATGACGCCGCGCTGTTCCCACCCGGCAACCGCAACGAGGTGGCCACTCCGGTGCCGCAGGCGGTCGCCGAGCACCTGGACGCGCGAGCCGGCGAGTTCGCCGGTCTGCTCGGCCCGATGCTGTGCCAGGCGTCGCGGCTCGCCGAGCTGATCACCGAGCTGGCCAAGACCAAGCCGTCCTCCCCGGTCCCGCTGTCGCTGGTGTGCGACACCGGCCTGGGCGGGGTGCCCAAGGCGCTGTCGATCATCGAAGGCCGCCAGGAGCTGCTGGCCCTGCGGATGGTCGAGATGCCCGCGCCGTCGGACGTCGACGACATCTGGCTGGAGCGCGTCTCGGAGTTCGTGCCCGAGGACATCACCCGCGTCGTCGAGCCGCGCCGAGGAGGCGAGGGCTGGCTGGACGGCGTTCGCCGCGTCGCCGAGCACGGCTGCTGGCCGAAGCTGCGCACCGGCGGTCAGACCGCCGAAGCCGTCCCCACCGTCGACGAGGTCGCCGAGTTCCTCGCCGTCGCCGGATCGCTCGACGTGCCGTTCAAGGCCACCACCGGCCTGCACGCCGCCGTCCGGGGCGAGGATCCCGAAACCGGGTTCACCCATCACGGTTTCCTCAACCTGCTCGTCGCGACCGGGCGGTCCCTTTCCGGGAAGGATGTGCGGGCGGCGCTGGAAAGCACCGATGGTGCCGCGCTGGCCGAGGAGGCCCGCTCGCTGTCCGACGACGCGGCCAACGCGGTGCGCGACGTCTTCGCCTCGTACGGCTCGTGCTCGCTGAAGGACCCCGTCGCCGAACTGGAAGGATTGGGGTTGCTTTGACCTGGATCGAGGACGCGGAGTTCGCCCGGGACAAGCCGTTCGGCCCGCAGACCCTCCCCTACGGGGTGCTGGTCACGGGCAACGGTCCGGTGGTCGCCGTGCGCGTCGGGCGGCACGCCCTGCCGCTGCGCGGCATCGCGGGTGAACTCGGTCCTCGGCTGGCGGAGCTGATCTCCGGTGACTCCCTCGACCCGCTGCTGGCCGCGGGCCGCGACGCCTGGCGCGAGCTGCGGGAACGGCTCACCGGCATCGTGACCGCCGACCGCGCGCCCTCCGGTGCGGAGCTGGTGCGCACCGACTGGCACACGCTGTCGATGCCGTTCACCGTCGGCGACTACGTCGACTTCTTCGCCTCCCGGCACCACGCCGAGAACGCCGGCCGCATCCTGGCGCGCGGTTCGGCGCCGCTGCCGGAGAACTGGACGCACCTGCCGGTCGGCTACCACGGCCGTTCCGGGACGGTCCACGTCTCGGGCACGGACGTTAACCGGCCCAGCGGTCAGCGCAAGGCCGCCGGTGACGCGCACCCGGCGTTCGGCCCGACCCGGCGGCTGGACTTCGAGGCCGAGGTCGGGTTCGTCTGCGGCGGCGAGGCCGCCGCGCAGATCCCCACCTCCGAGTTCGCCGATCACGTCTTCGGCGTCGCGCTGGTCAACGACTGGTCGGCGCGCGACGTCCAGGCGTGGGAGTCCAAGCCGCTCGGCCCCTTCCTGGCCAAGTCCTTCGCCACCTCCATCGCCGGCTGGATCACGCCGCTGGAGGCGCTCGAGGAGGCCAGGGTCGCCGTTCCGCCGCCGGAGCAGCCGTTGCAGCAGTACCTGGTGGAGCACGAGCCGTGGGGCCTCGACCTGCGGCTGGAGGTGCGCTGCAACGAGACGTTGCTGTCGCAG
Organism: Saccharopolyspora endophytica; assembly: GCF_018070075.1. GTDB lineage: Bacteria > Actinomycetota > Actinomycetes > Mycobacteriales > Pseudonocardiaceae > Saccharopolyspora > Saccharopolyspora endophytica. Next base: position 9,539 of record NZ_JAGPXE010000001.1, on the reverse strand, counting down.
CCGAGGTTCGCCGACATGTACTGGTCGCCCGCCCAGCAGCTGGCGCACATGACCATCGGCGGGGCACCGGCCCGGCCGGGCGACCTGTTCGCCTCCGGCACCGTGTCCGGCCCCGAACGCGACCAGCGCGGGTGCCTGCTGGAGCTGACCTGGGGCGGATCGGATCCGATCACGCTCTCCGACGGCGAGCAGCGGACCTTCCTCCAGGACGGCGACCGGGTGACACTGAGTGGCAGCGCGCCGGGTCCCGGCGGTTCGGTCGTCGGGCTCGGCGAGGTGACCGGCACGGTGCTCGCGGCGGCTCGGAGGTGACGCGATGGCCATACCGGATCCGGCGCACGCCGCCCCGCGCCTGCAACCCGAGGTGCCCGCGGGCACCAAGGAGAGCTCGCTGACGCTCGAACGCGGGCTGAGCCTGCTGCAGGCGGTGGCCGACGCGGAGAGCGAAGCGCCCACGATCAGCGACCTGGCCGCCCGCATCGGCGTGAGCCGCGCCGCGGTGTACCGGCTGCTCGGACCGCTGCAGAGCCGCGGGCTGGTGCGTCGCGAAGGATCTCGGGTCCGGCTGGGCCTGGGCGTGCTGTGGCTGGCGGGACGGGTCCTGCCGCAGCTGCGGGTCGCCTGCACGCCCGCGCTGCGCGGGCTGGCGGAGAAGGTGGGCGCCACCGCGCACCTGACCGTCGCCGACGGCAGCGAGGCGCAGGCCGTCGCGGTCGTCGAACCGTCCTGGACCAGCTACCACGTGTCCTACCGGGTGGGCACGCGTCATCCCGTCCAGCGCGGTGCCGCCGGGCAGGCGGTGGACCTGCCGGTGGGGTCTCCGCGGTGGATCTCCAGCAGCGGTGACCTGCAGCAGGGCGCGTTCGGCGTGGCCGCGCCGGTGCGCGGGGTCCCGGGGCTGCGCGCCAGCGTCGGGGTGGTGGCGCTGCAGCCGATCGCGGCCGACGAGATCGGGCCGATGGTCGTCGAGACGGCCGAGGCCGTGGCCGAAGCCCTGCGGTGACGGTCCGCGTCGGGTAGCCCACCTGATCGTTTGGGAAGGTCGTTCCGGGCGGGTGGCCGAAGTCGCGCTGCGTCGAGGGGGACCTTGGTCCCGCTGAAACCAGGACGCTCGACCGGGCGATTGGGGGCCCTTGCCTCTGCGCGCGCGGGTGCGCGGACGGCAGTGTGGTGTTGTGGATCTGCTCGACATCGCGCGCTGGCAGTTCGGGATCACGACCGTCTACCACTTCCTGATGGTGCCGCTGACCATCGGACTGGCGATCTTGGTCGCCGGGATGCAGACGGCCTGGTACCGGACCGGGAACCGCCGATACCTGAAGATGACCAAGTTCTGGGGCAAGTTGATGCTCATCAACTTCGCCATGGGCGTGGTCACCGGGATCGTGCAGGAGTTCCAGTTCGGCATGGCCTGGAGCGCCTACTCCCGCTTCGTCGGTGACGTCTTCGGCGCGCCGCTGGCGATGGAGGGCCTGCTCGCGTTCTTCGTCGAGTCGACCTTCCTCGGCCTGTGGATCTTCGGCTGGGACCGGCTGTCCAAGGGCGTGCACCTGGCGTGCGCGTGGGCGTTCTCGCTGGCCACCGTGCTCTCGGCGTACTTCATCCTGGCCGCCAACTCGTGGATGCAGCACCCCGTCGGCGTGCGCATGGTCGACGGCAAGCCGGAGCTGATCTCGATCTGGGCGGTGCTGACCAACTCGACGGTGCTGGCCGCGTTCCCGCACACGATCTTCGGCTGCTTCGCCGTCGCGGGCGGATTCCTCATCGGCATCGCGGCCTGGCAGATCGTCCGGCAGCGCAAGCAGGCCGACAAGACCGGGGAGCCCGTCGACGAGGAGGACCGGCGGACCTGGCACGGCTCGATGCGGCTCGGCGCCTGGGTGGCGGTCGTCGCCTTCACCGGCCTGGCCATCAGCGGCGACGTCCAGGGCAAGTTGATGTTCGACCAGCAGCCGATGAAGATGGCCTCGGCGGAAGCGCTGTGCCACAGCGAGGCCCCGGCCAGCTTCTCGATCTTCGCGATCGGCGACGTCAGTAGCCCCAACTGCGAGGACGTCAAGAGCCTGACCGTGCCCTACATCCTGTCCTACCTCGCCGAAGGTGACCTCACCAGCGAGGTCGACGGGGTCAACGAGCTGATCCCCAGGTACCAGGCCGAGTACGGCACGCACTACCCGAACGACCCGAGGCTGGGGCAGTTCGCCGGCCAGCCGATCGACTACCAGCCGCTGCTGCCGGTGACCTACTGGGGATTCCGGTTCATGATCGGCTTCGGCGGGCTGGCCGCGCTCGGTGGTCTGGTCGTGCTGTGGCTGACCCGCAAGCAGCGCTTCCCCCAGGGCAAGCTGTGGGCGCCGCTGGCGCTGCTGGGGATCGGAGCGCCGTTCGTCGGCAACATCTCGGGCTGGGTGTTCACCGAGATGGGGCGCCAGCCGTTCGTGGTCGCGCCCAACCCGAACCCGTCCGGTGTGGACGGAGTCTTCATGTACACCGCTTCGGCCGTGTCCTCCGGCGTCACGCCCGGCGAGATGCTGACCTCGGTGATCAGCCTGACCGCGCTGTACGGGGTGCTGCTGGTCGTGGAGGTCTTCCTGATGATCCGCTTCGCCCGAGGAGGCTTCGCGGCCGTGATGCCACCGGAGAAGGAACCCGGCGAGTCCGACTCCGACGAAGCCCTGTCCTTCGCGTACTGAGAGGCCGAGATGGATCTGCCCACCTTCTGGTTCCTCGTGATCGCCCTGCTGTGGCTGGGATACCTGTTCCTGGAGGGCTTCGACTTCGGCGTCGGCATGCTGCTGCCGATCTTCGGGTCCCGGCGCAGCGAGCACGGCAACACCGACCGCCGAGTCATGATCAACACCATCGGCCCGGTCTGGGACGGCAACGAGGTCTGGCTGATCGTGGCCGGTGGCGCCACCTTCGCCGCCTTCCCCGGTTGGTACGCCTCGCTGTTCTCCACCGCCTACCTGCCGCTGCTGTTGCTGCTGCTCGCGCTCATCGGGCGCGGGGTCGCCTTCGAGTACCGCGGCAAGGTCGACACCGACCGCTGGCGCCGCACCTGGGACACCGTGATCGTGCTGGCGTCCTGGATCGCACCGGCGATGGTGGGACTGGTCCTGTCCGCCAACGTCTTCGGCCTGCCGCTGGACGCCAACGGTGACCGGGTCGGCGGCTGGTGGACGATCTTCACCCTGCCCAGCGTCGTCGGCGCGATCGCCGTGGTCACCTTCTCGATGCTGCACGGAGCGGTGTTCCTGGCGCTCAAGACCGAGGGCGAGATCCGGCTGCGCGCTCGGCGGTTCGCGCTGCGCGCGGGCGTGCCGCTGCTGCTGCCGGTGGTCGCGCTGGTGCTGCTCGCCCAGTTCCGCGGGGGCTCGGCCTGGACCTGGGTCCCGCTGGTCATCGCGCTGGTCGCCGGACTGCTCGGGGTCGCCCGGGTCGCCGCCGATCGCGAGGGGCAGGCGTTCTTCCTGCAGGCCGTCGCGCTGACCGGCGTCGTGGTGACCCTGTTCGGAGCGCTGTGGCCGAACGTCATCCCGTCCACCGTGGACCCGGCGTTCTCGCTGTCGATCGCCGACACCGCCGCCAGCGACTACCCGCTGATGATCATGACGTGGGTCGCCGCGTTCGGAACCCCGGCCGTGATGATCTACCAGGGCTGGACCTACTGGGTGTTCCGCAAGCGCATCGGCACCAAGCACATCCCGCCGGTGCACGCCCCGTGACCGGGCCGCTCGGCGCACTGCCGCGGCTGTCCGGGGCGACCCGGCGCGCCCTGGTGGTCGCGGGACTGCTCGCCGCGGGCAACGCCATCGCCCTCATCGCGCAGGCGTGGGCGATCGGCAGCGCGCTCGCCGACGTCGTCGTGCGCGGCGTGCCCGCGGCCGAGATCGGCGACCGGCTGGTGGTCCTGGCCGTCGCCGTGATCGCCCGCGCCCTGCTGAGCTGGGCGACCGAATCGGTGTCCGCCCGCGCCGCCGCCGGGGCCAAGGAGGAACTGCGCGCCCTGCTGCTGGACTCCGCCCTGCGCCGCGGTCCCGAGTGGATCGGCAGGCGCGGCCCCGCCGAGCTGACCGCGCTGGCCACCCGCGGCCTGGACGCGCTCGACGCCTACTTCACCAAGTACCTGCCCGCGCTGGTCACCGCCGCGATCGTGCCGCCGCTGGTCGGCGCCTGGATCCTCTGGTCGGACTGGGTGTCGGCGCTGGTCGTGGTCCTGACCGTGCCGCTCATCCCGCTGTTCGCCTGGCTCGTCGGTCGCTTCACCGAGCAGCGCATCGCCCGCGCCACCGACTCCGAGCACCGGCTGTCCGCGCGCCTGCTGGAACTGATCCGCGCGCTGCCGGTGCTCACCGCCTTCGGCCGCGCGCGGGCGCAGCGCGAGGTCGTGCGCCGGGTCAGCGAGGAGCACCGCCGCAGCACCGTCGCCACGCTGCGGATCGCGTTCCTGTCCGCGCTGGTGCTGGAGCTGTTCTCGTCGCTGTCGGTGGCGATGGTCGCCGTCGGCATCGGGCTGCGGCTCGTCGCCGGTGACCTCGACCTGACCACCGGGCTGTTGGTGCTGGTCCTGGCCCCGGAGTGCTACCTGCCGCTGCGCGCGGTCGGTGCCGCGCACCACGCCAGCGAGGACGGTGTGGAGGCCGTCCGCCGGGTGGACGAGATCGTGTCCGCGCCCGAGGAGACCGGCTTCGCGATCTCCGGCTCGCCGGACGACGAGCCCGGAGTGCTGCGGGTGTCCGGACTGCGCGTGCGACGCCGCGACGCCTTCGTGCCGGACGGGCTGAGCTTCACCGCGCGCCCCGGATCGGTGGTGCGACTCGCCATCGGCGACGTCGGCCCCAGCGGCAGCGGGAAGTCCACCACGTTGTCGGTGCTCCTCGGCTTCACGCGCCCCGACTCCGGCACGGTGACCTGCGGCGGAACCACCCCCGACGTCGCGGAGTGGCGCCGGCGGGTCGCCTGGGTCCCGCAGCACCCGACCTTCACCGGAGGAACGGTCCACGACGAGCTGCTGGTGGCCACCGCCGATCAGCCGGACCTGGCCGAGCACGTCGACGAAGCGCTGGCCGAGGCGTTCGCCGGCCACCTGCGGGACCGCCGCATCGACGAGCTGTCGGCCGGCGAGCGGCAGCGCGTCGCCGTCGCCCGCGCGCTGCTGCGGCTGCGCGGCTCGGCGACGTTCCTGCTGCTCGACGAACCGACCGCGCACCTGGACGCGGCCAGCGCGCGGCACGTCGACGCGGCGATCGAACGCGCCGCGGCATCGGGCGCGACCGTCGTCCTGGCCAGCCACCGCCCGACCGGCGACGGTGCCGAGGTCGAGATCTCCGCGCCGGCCGTCGAAGCGCGGGCCGAGGAAGCGGCGACCGGCCGCGGGCGGCTGCGCGATCTGATCAGCGTCCGGATGCTGGCCGGCGCGGGACTCGGGGCGCTGTCGCTGCTGTCCGGTCTCGCGCTCACCGCCGTGTCCGCCTGGCTGATCGCTCGCGCCTCCCAGCAACCCCCGATCCTCACGCTGTCCGTCGCGGTCGTCGGTGTCCGGACCTTCGCGCTCTCGCGTGCCGCGCTGCGCTACGTCGAACGCCTCGTCACCCACGACGCTGCCTTCCGCACTGCCGGTGACCTGCGGGAACGCCTGTGGTCCGGGCTGGTGCGCCGCGGACCGGTCCGCACCGCCGGACTGCGCCGCGGCGAAGGGGTGGCGCGGCTCGTCGACGACGTCGACAAGGTCCGCGACCTGATCCCGCGCGTCCTGCTGCCGCCCCTGATCGCGGTCGCGGTGCTCGTGGCCGCCGTCGTCGTGCAGGCGCTGGTGCTACCCGAAGCCGGTCTCGTGCTCGCCGCCGCGCTGGCCGTGGCGAGCGTGGCGACCCCCGCCGCTGCGGTGATCGCCGAACGCCGCGCCAGCGACGCCGTCGCCGAAGGCCGTCGCGTCGTGGCGGCACGGGTGCTGGCGCTGCTCGACGGCGCCGCCGAGCTGCTCGCCTTCGGCGCGCACACCGGCCGCCGAGCCGAACTCGCCGCCGTGGACACGCGGCTGGCCGCCCGCGCGCGCCGCGCCGCGTTCGGAACCGGTGCCGCGACCGCCGTGCACACGCTGCTGATCGGCGCCGCAGTGCTCGGCAGCGCCCACCTCGCGGCCGTCGCGGTCGCCGAAGGGCGCCTGGCCCCCGAGCTCGCACCGCTGCTCGGGCTCGTCCCGCTGGCCGCGGCCGAAGCCGTCGCGCTGCTGCCGCCCGCCGCGCAGCAGTGGCGGTCGATGCGCACCGCCCACGACCGGATCGCACCCCTCCTGGCCGGCCAGGAAGAGGAGGCGATGCCGGCCCGCACCGGCGGCGAGATCGAGCTGGTCGACGCCGACATCTCCTGGCCCGACGGCGAACCGGTCCTCACCGGTGTCGACCTGAACGTGCCCGCGGGATCGCACGTGGCCGTCGTCGGCCCCTCCGGAGCGGGCAAGTCGACCCTGCTCGCGCTGCTGCTCGGCTTCCTGCCCGCCTCGCGCGGCCTGGCCCGGGTGCCCGAGCGCGTCGCCTGGTGCCCGCAGGACCCGCAGCTGGTGACCACCACCATCCGCGAGAACCTGCGGCTCGCGGCCCCACGCGCGTCCGACGCCGAACTCGCCGAAGCGCTCGACGCCGCCGCGCTGACCGGCTGGGACCTGGACACACCGGTCGGCAGCGGCGGAACCGAGCTCTCGGGCGGCGAAGCCCAGCGGCTCGCGCTGGCCCGCGCCCTGCTCGCCGACGCCGACCTGGTGCTGCTCGACGAACCCACCGCGCACCTCGACGCCGAGACGGCCGAGGCGCTGCTGAACCGGTTGCGCACCGACCTCCGGGGCCGGACCGTCGTGCACGTGACGCACCGGATCACCGAGACCGCGGGCGCCGACCTCGTGCTGCGGGTCGACGGCGGCACCGTCTCGACCGCGACCACGGCGGATGTGTCATGAACCGCAGTCGCGACTCCCTTCACCGCGTGTACGGGCGCTATAGCCTCGAAAGCGTCATGGATTCCACTCTCGCCAGACGGATGCTCACCGCGTCCACCGAGATCACCAGAGTGGCGCTGTCCGCGGAAGACCCCGAGACCGTGCTGCCGCTGGTGGTCCGCCGCGCCGCGGAACTGGCCGAAGCGGACCTCGGCGTGGTCACCGTCCGCTCCGACGACGGCAGGCTCACCGTCGAAGCCGCCTACGGCGCACCGAGCGCGACCGGTCCGCTCGCCGACCCCGTCGGCACCGTGCTGTCCTCCCGTTCCGCGGCCGCCCGCGTCGCGCGCAGCGGCGTTCCCGTGGTCGTCGACGACCTGATCGACGACCCGCTGACCGCGCCGTACGTGCCCGCGTCGCTGCGGGTCTACGGCCCGTTCGCCGTCGCTCCCTTCGGCACCCGCGAACGACGTCTCGGCGCGCTCGCCGTCTACCGGCGGCGGGGCGCCTCGACCTTCAACCGCGTCGCCGTCGACGTGCTCACCTCCTTCGCCGCTCAGGCCGGGCTCGCGCTCGTGCTCGCCGAGGGCTCCACCGCCCGCCAGCGGATCGCCGTCTACCAGGAGCGCGAACGCATCGCCCGCGACCTGCACGACGTGATCGTGCAGCGCCTCTACGCCGCCGGCGTGCAGCTGGACGTGCTGCAGCGACGGGTCGCCGGCAGCCTCGACACCCCCGACGCCGACCGGCTGGCCGAGACCGTCGAGCAGATCGACCAGGCCATCGCCGAGGTCCGAGCCACGGCCCGCACGCTGCGCTCGGCAGACCCGGAGACACCCACCCAGGCACCCGCGCTCGACGACTCGATCCGCTCCGAGGTGCAGATCGCCGGCGAGCTCCTGGGTCGGCCGCCGAAGCTGGAGATCGACGGCGACCTCACCGACGTACCGGTCCCGGTCGCCGATCACGCACGAGCCGCGCTGCGCGAGGCGCTGTCCAACGTCGTCCGCCACTCCGGTGCCCGCACCGTCCTGGTCCGGGTCCGCCGGTCCGAGCCCGGACTGCGCTTGCAGGTCGTCGACGACGGCTGCGGCATCCCGCGCGACGTGAGCAAGCGCGGACTCCGCAACCTCGAAGAACGCGCCGCCGCAGCCGGCGGCCGCTGCACCCTCACCTCCTCCCCGGACAGCGGCACGACGGTCACCTGGGAAGTCCCGCTCTCCTAGATCGGGGACAACCGGGTGCACACCCAGCGCTCCGCCCGCCGTTCGAGCCGCAGCGCCAGCGCGCGGACCCGGTGCGCGCCCACGACCAGGCACGCCTCCACCGCCGAGTCGCTGATCGCGCAGGCGTGGACCGAGCGCAGCCGGTACTCCGGGTGGTGCGCTCCCCGCAGCCGGAGTCCGAGGAGGTTGCCGAAGACCGTGGCGGTCAGGTGCTCGCGCACGCTCCGCGCACCGGATCGCCCGGCCAGCACGTCGAAGACCTGCCTGCCGATCACCGAGGCCAGCAAGACCGCCGTGCGCTGAGCCGGATCGGGAGTGGCGGGCAGCGGTGGATCGGTTCGGGGCAGCAGGGCGGTGCTGGGTTGGACTGCGGTCATGGGGCCTCCCAGGTCGTTGATGTCGCCTTCGACGTGGAAGAGGCGCGAGGACCCCTGTTTCGGTCACTTTTCGGCCAGTACCACTCGATCGTGTGGCCTACGGTGCTTCACGTGGATCTGCGAGGACTGTTGCTCGACTACGCCGGGGTGCTCGACGAACCGGGGATGGACGCGGTGGCGAGAGCCGTGCGCGGCGCGGGAGTGCGCACCGCCGTCGTCTCCAACGCCGACCGACTCGCGGACCCGGCATTGCCGGACGCATTCGACGCGGTCGTCCTCTCCGGAGTCGTCGGATTCGCCAAACCCGATGCCGAGATCTACCGGCTCGCGGCGCGCCGTCTCGGACTCGAACCGGGGGAGTGCGTGTTCGTCGACGACCTCCGGCGCAATGTCGATGGCGCGGTCGCCGCAGGAATGGTCGGCATCCACCACTCCGACATCGAATCCACGGTCGTGGAGCTCCAGGCCCTCTTCGACCTCGGATGCGCCCTCTGACCTGGGGTTCTACCCTTTAAGGGGGGGTGGTGTTCACGGGGTTTTTCGGGGTGCGTAAAGTATTCCAAGTCAGAGCGACACGGGCCGGGAAAACCGGGCCGGGCCTGACGGGGCCCCGAGAACCTCGCTTAAACCTTAGGGTGTTAGTGTGGTGGGGCCCGAGAAAAACGGGTAAGACCTTTTGATAATGTGAATACCGATTGAGCGGTTGTTTCGCTTGATGTCGCCGGGTACGGGGCTTGCTTGAAGGTCACGGAATGGCGACGGACGAGAATGAGACCCCCGGTTTGACCGAGGAAATCAGGATGGTCTAGAGTAGGAAACACCGCGAGAGCGGGAATCACCGAGGAAATGACTCCCCGGAGTTTGCGGCCCTGTGAAATGGGTTGTGGCGATGGTGTGGGTGTGTTCTTTGAGAACTCAACAGTGGACTGTTTTGGTTAGTGTTCTTTTATGCCCCTGACCAGTGATGCGAGTGATCGTGTTGGTGGTTGGTGGTTTCTTTGAGTA